>CAWARZ010000001.1:0-139059 GCA_963784695.1 uncultured Chloroflexia bacterium
CCCCATCCGCCCGACCCCCGCCTCCATCGCAGGTCCGGGGACGCGGCCGCCGCCGTACGGTATAATAGTAGGCTAGCGTGCGGGCAGACCGCCGGGCCGGCGGCCCAGGGCTTGCTCACACCGGTGGGGGCCGGCGCGCGCCGGGCCCGCCACGAGAGACCACGAGAACACGCCCCGCCGCCGGGCAGGGCAGGAGACTGGAGCTTTGCAGGACCTCAAAGGACTGATTCCCTATTTGCGCGGGCATGCCGGCGCCTTGGCGTTCGGCATCGCGATGACGATTATCGGCACCCTGCTGTCGCTGGTGCAGCCCTACCTCATCGGCCGGGCCATCGACACGCTGCAGAACCAGCGGCCGCAGAGCGAGGTGCTCCAGTATGCGGGCTATATCCTCGGCCTCGCGCTGGTGGCCGCCGTCTTCACCTTCTTCACCCGCTACACGATCAATCAGGTGTCACGGCGCATCGAGTATGAGATGCGGCGCGACTTCTTCGCCCACCTGGAGCGCATGCCGCAGAGCTTTTTCCAGGATATGCACACGGGCGACATCATGGCCCGGGCCACCAACGACATGAGCGCCGTGCGCGGCTTCGTCGGCCCCGGCATCATGAATTCGATCAACACCACCGTCATGTTCATCATCGCGTCGGTGCTCATGTTCGGCATCGATACGCGGCTGGCCATCATCGCCGTGCTCTTCCTGCCGCTGCTCAGCGTCGCCTATACGCTCATCGGGCGGCGGATGCACGCGCGCTTCGAGCGCGTGCAGGCGCAGTTCGGCGACCTGTCGACGCATGCCCAGGAGAACTTCTCCAGCATCCGCGTCGTCAAGGCCTATGCGCAGGAAGACGCCGAGATCACCCAGTTCGCCAAGGCGAACCGCGAGTACGTGCGCCGCAGCATGGACTTCGTGCGGCTCTCCGGCCTGCTCTGGCCGCTCATGAGCCTGGTGCTCGGCGTGACCGCCGCGGTCATCCTCTTCCTGGGCGCTCAAGAGGTCATCGCGGGGCACCTCACGCTCGGCCAGTTCGTGCAGTTCTACGGCTATCTCGGCATGCTTAGCTGGCCCATGATCGCCCTCGGCTGGGTGGTCAATCTGTATCAGCAGGGCGCCGCGTCGATGGCCCGCATCGCCCGGGTCATTAATCACCCGCCCGGTATCGCCACGCGGTCGGGCGCGGCCCTGCCGGCGCCCATCCGCGGCGAGCTCGAGTTCCGCGACGTGTCGCTCGATTACGGTGGGGCGCCGGTGCTGCAAGACCTCAGCTTCCACGTGCCGGCGGGCACCACGCTGGCTATCGTCGGCGCGACGGGCGCGGGCAAGACGAGCATCATCAACCTGATCACGCGCGTCTACGAGCCGCAGGCCGGGCAGGTGCTGGTCGACGGCGTCGACGTGCGCGACCTGCCGCTGGCCGACCTGCGCCGCGCGGTGGGCGTCGTGCCGCAGGATACGTTCCTCTTCTCCGTGCCGCTGCGTGAGAACGTGGCGTTCGGCGTCGAGGGGATCGACGAGGCGCACCTGGCGCAGTCGGTCATGGTGGCGCGCCTGAGCAACGACATCGACCAGTTCCCGAACGGGCTGGACACCGTCATCGGCGAGCGCGGCGTGACCCTCTCGGGCGGGCAGAAGCAGCGCACGGCGATCGCGCGCGCGATTATGCGCGACCCGGCGATCCTGATCCTGGACGATGCGCTCTCCAGCATCGACACGCACACGCAGTCGCAGATCCTGAGCGGGCTGCAGGGCGTGCTCGCCGGGCGGACGAGCATCATCATCGCCCATCGCATCTCCACGGTGAAGGCGGCCGACCAGATCCTCGTCATCGACGAGGGCCACGTGGTGGAGCAAGGTCACCACCAGGATCTGGTGGCCCAGAACGGCATCTACGCGCAGATGTACCGGCGCGAGCTCTTGAGCCAGGAGCTCGAGATCGAAGACTAGGAGCCGGCCGGCTCCCCATCACGAGGAAGAAGCAATTATGCCCGCAGCGGGTCCCGTTCACGAAGATGAAGCGCTGGGGAAGGCGTACAACTCCCGGCTCATGCGCCGGCTCATGGGTTATCTGCGGCCCTACCACCGCTGGATGATCGTGGCCTTTGTGCTGATTTTCGCCACCAGCGGCATCGATCTGGTGCCGCCCTACCTGTTCAAGCTGACCATCGACCAGTTCATCACGCCGGGCGACCTGGCCGGGCTGCCGCTGGTGCTGATCATCTACCTGAGCGCGCTCGTCGCCAGCTTCATCTTCCGCTATTCCCAGAACTATCTGATGCAGAAGATCGGCCAGAACGTGATGTACGACCTGCGCATGGCCATCTTCTCGCGCCTCGAGTCGCAGTCGCTCAGCTACTTCGACCGCAACCCGGTCGGCCGCATGATCAGCCGGCTGACGAGCGACGTCGACGCGCTCAACGATCTGCTGAGCTCCGGCGTGGTCTCGATCGCGGGCGACTTCGTGACGCTGATCGGCATCGCGGTGGTCATGCTGCTGCTCGACTGGAAGCTGGCCCTGATCGCGCTGGCCGTGCTGCCCGGCATCTACCTGGTCAGCCAGTGGTTCCAGCGCTGGATGCGCCGCACCTATCGCGAGCAGCGCATCCGCCTGGCGCGCGTGAACGCCTTCCTGCAGGAGAACCTGTCGGGCATGCTCGTGCTGCAGCTGTTCAACCGCGAGGCGCGCCAGGCGCAGCAGTTCGACAAGCTGAACCACCACTACCTGGAGGCGAACCTGGAGGCCACGCGGGCCTTCGCGCTCTTCTACCCGATCGTCAACTCCTGCTACGCGCTGGCGGTCGCGCTGCTGATCTGGTACGGCTCGGGCGCCGTGCTGACCGGGGTAGTCAGCCTGGGCGTGCTCGTGGCCTTCTTTCAGTACACGGAGCGCGCCTTCCAGCCGATCCGCGACCTCGCCGAGAAGTACAACATCATGCAGGCGGCGATGGCGGCGGCCGAGCGCATCTTCGTCATGCTCGACGAGCCGGTGGTCATCCGCGACCCGGAGCAGCCCCGCTCGCTGGCCCAGGTGCGCGGCGACATCCGCTTCGACCACGTCGACTTCGCCTATAATCCCGGCGAGCCGGTGCTCAAGGACGTGAGCTTCCACATCCCGGCGGGTACGAGCGTGGCCATCGTCGGCGCGACCGGTGCCGGCAAGACGAGCATCATCAGCCTGCTCGGCCGCTTCTACGACGTGCAGGGCGGCCGCATCCTGATCGACGGCGTGGACGTGCGCGCCGTGCGGCAGCAGGCGCTGCGCCGCCACATCGGCGTGGTGCTGCAGGATCCAGTGCTCTTCTCGGGCACCGTCGCCAGCAATATCCGCCTGCTCGATACCGCGATCAGCGACGAGCAGATCCGCCGCGCGGCCGAGTTCGTGAACGCGGCGCCGTTCATCGAGCGGATGCCCGAGGGCTACGAGTTGCAGGTGAAGGAGCGGGGGGCGAACCTGTCGGTGGGGCAACGCCAACTGCTGGCCTTCGCCCGCGCGATCGCCTTCAACCCCGAGGTGCTGCTCGTGCTCGACGAGGCGACGTCGAGCGTGGACACGGAGACCGAGGCACTGATCCAGGATGCGCTCGAGCGGCTGATGAAGGGCCGCACCAGCATCATCATCGCGCACCGGCTCTCGACGATCCGGCACGTCGACCGGATCATCGTGCTGCACAAGGGCCGCGTGGTCGAGGAGGGCACGCACGACGCGCTCATGGCGCGCGGCGAGTTCTACTACCGGCTCTATCAGCTGCAGTATCAGGAGCAAGAGGCGCGCGAGCGCCGCGTCGAGCAGGAGCGGCAGCGGATCCAGCGCCGGGCCGAGGCCGCGCGCTAGCCGCCGCGCGGCTCTCCAAGCGGCTGGCACCGTCTGTGCTCTCATCCCTCGCGTACCGGGGGCGCGGCGAGGCCGCGCCGCCCGCAGAGGAGGGTACCCCACCATGACGCAGAATCCGAACGACGTGAACGTCGCGCAGCCGGACGAGCCGGAACGCGACTACTCCAGCACCGCGGGCGGCCGCCACGGGCTGCCGGGCAGCAGCTATGGCGACCCCGAGCACGACAGCGGCTCGAGACAACCTGGGCGGCCCGGACCCCGGCGACGACGAGGCCTACCTGAACGACAACTACCCGCCGGTGGACACGAGCCTGAGCGACGAGTTCCACGCGGCCGAGCCGAGCAGCGAGGGGGTCGGCAGCCCGGGCATGGGCGGCTTCGGCCTGGGCCGCGGCACCGATCTGGGCGGCTCACCCAAGCTGACCGGGCTGGACACGTCGCCCGGCAGCTACGGCTCCGGCGGCTCGTCCGAGCAGTAGCGCCCGCGCTCGCCGCGCCACGCTCCCGCGCCCTCGGCGCGGGAGCGTTTGCTTTCGCCCCCGATCTGGCATCGATCCTGCTTGGCCGGATGGTGCGGCCCCAGCGGGCCGGAAGGAGGAGTCACAGATGACTGCGCCAGGCCTCGGGCGGCCGGCCGGGCGACACGATGGCGGGCGGCAACTACGCCACGGGCGACATGATCGGCACGACGAGCGGCGACCCGGGCACGGCCGGCATGACCGGCACGGCGCCCAGCACCTACGGCATGGGCCTCACCGACACCACCGGAGCGGTCGAGAAATCGGAGGCGCGCGCCGACACGGGCCCTGAGACCTGAACCGGTCCCCCCGGCCCTTCCCGCGGTGCTTTTCGCCCGGCGCGCGTGGCTTAATCGGCCGCGCGCGCCGGCTGCATCCCCAGGGCCGCCATCTCGGCGGTCAGCGTTTCGGCCAGGCCGTCGGCCAGGGGGCGGGGCTCGTAGCCCAACTCGCGCCGGGCCTTGGCGTTCGACCCGAGGTAGGTGACCCCGGCGATGACGCGCAGACCCTCGCGGGTATAGGTCGGCGGCAGGGGCACGACCGCGCCGACCACGCCCATCACGGCGGCCATGCTCTTGAACAGCGCGGGAGACGCGTGCCGCCGGGGCGCGGGGACGCCGGTGATCCGCTCGGCGATCGCCAGGGCCTCGACGAAGGTGTGCGGCGGGCCGGCCAGGATGTAGCTCTCGCCGGGCGTGCCGCGCTCCATCGCCAGGATGTGGCCGCGGGCGACGTCGTCGATGTAGGTCCAGCAGTAAGTGGTGCCCGCCGGCAGCATGGGCAGCTTGCGCTGCAGATACTGGACGAAGGTGTCGTGCACGGCGCTCTTGTCGCCGGGCCCGTAGATGAGCCCGGGCTGGACGATGACGAGCGGGAGCCCGGCCTGCATGAGCGGCTCGGCCACCTCGTAGTGCGCCTGCCATTTCGTGCGGTCGTAGACGCTGAGCCAGGGGCCGCCCGCCCGGTAGCTCTCGTCGGCCGGCATGCCGTGCGTATCGCCGAAGACGGTCACCGTGCTCGTGTAGACGCCCTTGGGGATGCCCAGATCGCGCATTGTCTCGAGGACGTTGCGCGTGCCGTCGACGTTGGTCGGCGCGGCGGGCTTCGTGTCGCGCACGCCGATCTTGTACCAGCCGGCGATGTGGAACACGCCGTCGACGCCGGTCATCGGGGCGCGCAGGCTCGCCCGGTCGGTGATGTCGCCGGGGTGCACGTCCACGCCGAGCGCCGTCAGGCCGGCCGCGGCGGCCGGATTCCGCGCGATCGTGACCACGTCGTGGCCGGCGGCCCGTAACTGGCGCGCCACCTGCCCGCCGACAAAGCCCGTTGTGCCGGTAACAAAGTACCGCATGGCCTCGCTCTCCTGTGCCGGGCGGCCGCGGGAATCCTGTCCGCAGCCGGCTGATGTCCCACCCTGGGGTGCCGGTCCCCCACGTCTCGTCCGGCAGCGCGCTCCCGCACCTATTCTAGCACGTCTGCACGCCCTGCGGGCATCCGCGGCGCCCGCCCCACGGGGCGCGGATTGCGCGGGGGCGAAGGCGTGTGCTACAATCGGGCCACGCGCGCACGCAGGCACACAGGACGGAGGGGCGATGGCCAACGCGACGTTTCTCTTCGCCGGGACGGACGAGGGGCTGCTGGTGGCCACACGGCCGGGCACCAGCCCCGACTGGCATGTGACCCGCATGACGCTGGCCGATCAGACCGTGGTCGCGCTGGCTCTCGGCACGACCTTTCCCATTCGCCTGGTCGCCGCGACGGCGGGCGGCACGCTCTTCCACAGCGCCGACGGCGGGCGCGAGTGGACGCCCGTGCGGGCGGACGCCGGGCCGGTGCTGCTGGCTGACCCGGCCGACGCGGAGCAGATCTACGGCGTGCCCGCGCCGCCGCTGGGCAGCAGCCCCGTGCTCATGTCGGCTGACGGCGGCCTCACCTGGCAGGTGGGCGGCCCGTGGCCGGGGGCGCCGGAGCCGGTGCACAGCCTGGCCCTGACTGGCAGCGCGGCCGGCGCGCGCCGGCTCTGGGCGGGCCTGGCGGCCGGCGGCGTGATCGCCTCCCCCGACGGCGGCGCGCCATGGGAGCCGAGCCGGCCCGGACTGGAGACCGCCGGCCCCGTGACGGCGCTCGGCGCGCTCGGCCCGGCGCCCACCGACCTGGTCGCCGGCTCTGCCCGACGGGCTGTATCGCCTCGGGGCGGCGGGGCCGGGCGGCGGCGGGCGGGCCTGGCACCGCGTGGCGCCGGAGCCGCGTGGCGTGACGGCCCTGCTGCCCCTGGGGCGGCCCGACCGGGCCACCGGTGCCGCGCCGGGGCTGCTTGCGCTCGACGCCACGGGGACGGTGCTGATGGGCGACGGGACGGGCGCGCCTGGATACCGTGCGTCTTGCCGGGGTCGCCGGCCGCGGCGACGGCAATCGCCGCGCACCCCGAGTACCCGGACCGCGCCTACGCGGCCACCGCCGGCGGGCGCATTTACGAGACGCGGAACCGGGGAGACACGTGGACGGACACCGGGCTGGCCGTCGAGTCCGCCATCCGGGCGCTGGCTGTGGCCGTCCTGAAATAGCCGGTGGATTTGGGTAAACAACGGTAACGATTCGGTTGCAAGTTCTCCGCGCTCCTGTTATACTGGCGGCGCTTGCGCGGCATGCTACAGGGGCGCGCAGGCACGGCAGGCCGCCGCGGAGCCGCCGATTGCGGGCGTGGCACCAGGCGCCCCGCTACTCACGTCGTTTTAATGCAATTTTAAGCTGAGATCTATCTGTTGTTAAGGCGCGGTGGCTTCGCAGGCGGTTGGATCCGGCAGTATAATGGGAAAACCACCCGTCTGCCGGACGACGCGCGGGGCGTGTCGCCGTCGCGCACCCATTATGCCTGGGTAGGCAGGAGGCCCACCGATGACGATCGGCAGTAACGACCCTCGTGAACTGACAATCGTGTTTCTCACCGTGATTCTGACGCTCGGCCTGCTCGTGGTGATCGACCGCCTCGGCACGCTGCGGCGCGGCGAGCTCGAGGACGACGAGGAGGAGATCTAGATGGCGCGTGCCGGGAGCCCGATGGATGCGCTGATCAGCCGGCTGCCGGCCGGTCTGCGCGGTCGCTTGCTGCGCGCACAGGTGGGCGGCCAGGAAGTGCTGCGCGACGTTACCGGGTCCGTGGTCCGCAACGGCTGGCCCAGCTCGGTGCGCGGGCGCTCGCTTGCGATCATGAACAGCGTCTTCCTGCACCTGCACCCGATCCGGACGCGGCCCGACGCGATCAAGATGACCTACACGTTCGGCCTGGGCGGGATCACGTTCTTCCTCTTCCTGGTGCTGACGCTGACCGGCGTGCTGCTGATGTTCTATTACATTCCGGCGGTGCCGACGGCCTACCAGACGATCAAGGATATTCAGGAGACGCAGCCCTTCGGCTACCTGCTGCGCAACATGCACCGCTGGGCGGCGCACGGCATGGTCATCACGGTGTTCCTGCACATGTGCCGCGTCTTCTACACCGGATCATACCGGGCTCCCCGCCAGTTCAACTGGGTCGTGGGCATCGTGCTGCTGGTGCTGACCTTCCTGCTGAGCTTCACCGGCTATCTGCTGCCGTGGGATCAGCTGGCGATCTGGGCGATCACGGTCGGCACGAACATGGTCGGCTCGACGCCGTTCCTGGGCGACACGATCCGCTTCCTGCTGGTGGGCGATTACGCGGTGGCACAGAATGCGCTGCTGCGGTTTTACACGCTGCACGTCATCGGCCTGCCGTTGCTGTTGTCGGTCTTCCTGGCCGTGCACTTCTGGCGGATCCGCAAGGATGGCTTCTCGCGCGGGCTGACCTTCACCACGCGCATCGCCGATACGGGCGAAGCGGTGCCGGCGGGTGCCCGGGCGGCCGGGCGGGCCCGCGAGTGACCACGCGCCGGCCTGACCGGGTTGGGCGGGCGGGTCGTGATCTAGACTAAAGGAGCGCTGGTATGGCTATCGAGACTCGCGCGCCGGGTGTGCCCGTGCCGGAACGCAACGTCACGGAACAGAAGGGCGCCCCGGTTCTGACTCCTTCGGCGCGGTCGCGGCTCGTGTCGCCCGCCCGGGTGGAGGCCGACACCGTGCAGGTGTGGCCGCACCTGGTGGTGATCGAGTTCCTCGGCGCTATCGTCTTCACGATCAACCTGGTGCTGTTGAGCACGCTGGTGAACGCGCCGCTGGAGGCCCTGGCCAACCCGGACAAGACGCCGAACCCGTCGAAGGCGCCCTGGTACTTCCTCAACCTGCAGGAGCTCCTGCTGCACATGAATCCGGCGCTGGCCGGCGTGATTGTGCCGACGCTCGCGCTGATCGCCCTCGCGGCGATCCCCTACGTCGACAAGGGCACGCGGGGGCTGGGGGTCTGGTTCTACAACGAGCGCGGGCCGCGCATCGCCGGCTTCTCCGCGGTCTACACTGCAGTGGTGATCTTCGGGCTGATCATGCTCGACACGCTGGTCCCGATCAAGGATACCCTGCTCAACGCGATGAAGACCGGCGCGCTCACCGGCCTGCCCGACGCGCTGGCGGGCGTCTTCGGCGACTCGCCGACGGCGCGCGGCATCCTGGTCGAGATGATTTCCGGCTGGATTTTCCCGATCATCGTCATGAGCTTCTTCATCTGGCTGCTGACGTTCCTGTTGCGGCGCATGTTCGTGGATCTGAGTATTAGTGAGATGACTATCGGCCTCTTCTCCGCCTTCGTCGCCGCCTACGTGACGCTGACCTTCGTCGGCACGTTCATGCGGGGTGAGGGCCAGCATCTGTTCCCACCCTGGGATCCGCGTTGTTGCGGCACGATCGGGCAGATCGTCATCCGCACGTGGTTCCCGCTGTGATTTTGGAAAGGGAGTAAGACACAATGTCCCAACAAACGCGTACAGAGCGGACTCTGACGCCGCGCATTCACACGCGGATGGGCCCGAGGATACGCAGGGGGGCGCGATCGAGGGCGCGAGCCGGCGCGATTTCCTGCGCCTCACGATGCTCGGCTCGCTCGGCGTTATGGCCCTGGGTGGCGTCGGCGCCTTCCTGGCCTACTTCTGGCCGCAGAAGATCGGCAAGTTCGGCGGCAAGATCGACGCGGGCACCCTCGACGACGTCAAGGACGGCGACGTGGTGGTCTTCCGCGAAGGCAAGTTCTACATCTCGCGCTTCCGCGAGCCCACGCTCAACCACGACGTCATCCTGGCGCTCTACTGGAAGTGCAAGCACCTGGGCTGCACGGTGCCCTGGAAGCCGGACGAGTCGTTCGGGGGCAACGATGGCATCTTCCACTGCCCGTGCCACGGCTCGATCTACCTGCGCAACGGCCAGAACGTGGCCGGCCCGGCCCCGGCGCCGCTCGACCTGATGCAGATCACGCTGGACGGCCGCAAGATCTCGGTCAATACCGGCCAGATCACCACCCGCGTGCAGTACGACCCGAAGCAAGCGACCGTCGTCCCCGGCACCTGAGCCGGGGCGCCGCCGGGGCGTCCCACCGCGACATCCGATTGGATAGGAGCATAAGCCACCCATGCGAGATAAAGTCATCCTGGGCGCAACTCTGGCCGTGGTGCTGTTGCTGACCTTGCTGATCTATGCCGCGGTGGACTTCCAACGTACGCCGGCCGCGCAGGCCTCGGCCCGGGCCGCGGCGGTGGATGCGGGCACGAATATCTACGCCAAGTACTGCATCCAATGCCACGGGCCGAAGGGCGAGGGTTGCATCGGCCCGGCGCTGAACCGCGTGGTGTGGCAGGCCGAGATCAACGGCGCGCCCAACCCCGCCTTCGACACGGCCTCGCACGACTTCATCTATAAGACGGTCAGCCGGGGCCGCGTCTCGAACCAGCCCAACGTGCAGATGCCTGCCTGGTCGACCGACGAGGGCGGCTCGCTCAACAGCCAGGACATCGAGAACGTGATCACGTTCATCCAGTACGGCGACTGGAACCGGGTGCTGGAGAACGCGGCGTCGGCGACGAACCTGGATAAAGACCTGCCCGACTACAGCACCAAGGGCTTCAACAACGGCGTGGCCGACCCGGCCAAGGTGGCGCAGGTCAAGTCGACGATGCTGGCCAAGGGCTGCTTGAACTGCCACCAGGTCGGCGCCGTCGGCGGCAAGATCGCCGCCGACCTGACCGACGTCGGCTCGCGGCGCAGCGCCGATTGGCTGCGACGCTGGATCCACGATCCGAGCGCGATGCCGGCCACGGAGCGCGGGCCGAATCTCTGGCTCAACGCGCCACAACCCAACTTGCCGCCGTTACCGGGCGCGCCCACGCCGGTGCCGCAGCCGACGCCCGCGCCGTTCCCGATGAACGCGACGTACATGCCCACGCTGCAAATGACCGATGCCGAGCTGAATCTGCTCGTCGATTATCTATCACACGCCCGCACGGGCAAATAACCGGCGGCGCAGGGCCCGCGCCCGGGGGCCGGGTGTACGGCCTGCCGGCGAAGCCGCGGAGGCGAACCGCATGGACTCTGGTACAGCGGCAACGCCGCCCGGGCCCGCGGGCGAGAGCGCGCCTCTGGTGGTGCCGATCGAGGCCGTCTTCGAGCAGCCGCTCACGCCGGCCGACCGGTTGGTGATCGACCGGGTGCGCACGTTGATGCAGCTGCACCAGTTCGAGGTGCACGAGATTCAGCCGGCCGGCGAGCAGATCCGGGTCGTGCCGGTCGCCGGAACGGTGCACGAGATCGCGTTGAGCTATGACGCCGCGGCGCCGGACCACTTGCGGATGACGCTGACGGTCGAGTTCGAAGGCGGCCCGCGACGTCGTCGTCTGGACGTCGTCGCTGTTCTTCCAATACGTGCATTACCACGTGGCGCGCCTGGCCTCGTTGAACGGCGCGCCGCTCCAGATGGATTGGGAGGCCGAGCAAGACCCGGCCCGCCCGGCCCGCGTGAAATACTGGGTCGAGAACGGCCGGTCACTGATCGAGCGCTTGCACAAGACGGGAGCCACACGGGGCCCGGCGGCAGGGCCCCACGCGGCAGAGGAGGACTGATGCGGATGGCGTGGATTGTCGAGGAGCTGCGAACGAACCCGCGCGTGCGGGCCGGCACGTTGCTCGTCTTGCTCCTGAGCCTGGGCGCGCTGTTCAGCCTGACCAACGTCAGCTTCGTGCGGGCCGCCACGGCGTCGATCGCCGTGCCGCTGGTCAACGGTGCGCTGCCGGAAACCGACCCCTTCGCCGACGTCTGGGCGCAGGCCCAGCCCGCGGATATCCCCCTGAGCGCCCAGCAGATGTACCAGCCGGGCGGCGGCAGCGTACAGGCGGTGCAGGTGCGCGCCATCGAGAACGGCAAGCGGATCGCCTTCATGGTCTCGTGGGCCGACAGCACGCGGAACGACTACGTGAAGGACAAGCCCAGCGATGCCGGCGCGATCCAGCTGCCCATCGACCCGACCAACCTGCCGTACCAGTGCATGGGCCAGAGCACCAGCCTGGTGAACATCTGGCAATGGAAGGCGGCGATCGAGAAGCAGGCGGAGCAGGCCGGTGAGCCGTATAACGGCACGCTGAACCTGACCAGCAACGGCATCTGCAAGGCCGTCGAGACGGACGGCGTGCCGCCCACGGCCACGGGCACCTGGCGCGACGGGCGCTGGTACGTGATCTACGCCCGCGACCTCGCCAACGCCGGCGCGGGCACCGCGCCGCTGACGGCCGGGCTGATCACCAACGCGGCCTTCGCCATCTGGGATGGCGGCAACGGCGAGACGCGCGGCATGAAGGCCGTCTCGACCTGGGTGCCCGTCCAGGTCGCCGCGGCCGAAACCTCCGAGTCAGCCAACCTGATCGTCCTCTTCATCACGGCCCTGGCCGCGGCCGCCGTCGTCGTGCTGGCCTGGCGTCTGATCCCGCACTAAGCCGAGGGAGGATTCTTCTCGCATGAGCAGCAGTAGAGATTTCCTGGACCTGCGCGAGCGGGAGAGCGGCGTCTTCACCGCCGAGCACAGCGCGTCCCGCAACTGGATCCTGTCGGCGATCTTCTGGCTGACCATTGCCGACTTTGTCGGCTTGCTGGCGGCGATCGAGATGATGAGCCCCGACGCCTTCGCCGGGATCCCCTGGCTGGAGTTCGGCCGGCTGCGCCAGTTGCACACCAACGGCGTGCTCTTCCTGTGGCTGAGCATGGCCCAGGTGGGCGCCTTCATGTATATCGTGCCGAAGCTCTGCGGCGTGCGCCTGCACAGCGAGTTGCTGGGCAACATCACCATGGTGCTCTGGAACGGGGTCGGCATCGGCGCCGTGCTCACCCTGCCGAACGGGCTGACCCAGGGCCGCGAGTACGCCGAGCTGATCTGGCCGATCGACGTCATGGTGCTGGTCGCGCTGTTGATGGTCGGCTACAACCTGTACCGCACGATCTTGAGCCGGACCGAGAAGAAGCTGTACGTCAGCCTCTGGTACATCATGGGCACCATGATCTGGATGCCGACGCTCTACTTCGTGGGCAACGTGATGTGGGAGCCGATCGTAAGCCAGCTGACGACTGGCCAGGCGGTCTGGGCCGGCTTCCCCTCGGGCAGCCTGACCGGCATCGACGACGTGATCTGGCAGTGGTTCTATGGGCACAACGTGCTCGGCTACTGGTTCACCACGAGCGGCGTGGCCATCTGCTACTACATCGTGCCGGTAATCATCCGCGCCCCGCTCTACAGCCACCTGCTGTCGCTGATCGGCTTCTGGGGCATCGCTTTCTTCTACGGCCTGGTCGGGCAGCACCACATCCTGAGCACGCCCACGCCGGGCTGGCTGAAGACGCTGGCCGTGCTCGGCAGCCTGGGCCTGTTCATTCCGGTCTTCACCTTCCTGGCCAACATCTGGCTGACCATGCGCGGCCGCTGGGGCAAAATCTACGAGAGCTTGCCCCTGAAGTTCATGATCGTGGGCACGATCTTCTACTTCATCACCTGCGTGCAGGGGCCGTTCCAGTCGATCCAGGGCTTCAACCGCCTGATCCACTTCACCAACTGGATCCCCGGGCACGCGCACCTCGCGCTGCTCGGCACCTTCTCGTTCTGGGCCATGGGCGCCATCTACTACATCATCCCGGTGGTGATGCGGCGGCGCGTCTTCAACCCCGGAATGGCCGAGATCCAGTTCTGGCTCATCACGATCGGCTTCCTGCTGATGATGATCAGCCTGCAGGTGGCCGGCCTGATCCAGGGGGCGGCCTGGCTGAACGGCAAGACCGTGCAGGAAACGCTGCCGATGATCCACCCCTACATGGCGATCCGGGCGCTCTCGGGCGCGCTGATCGTGATCAGCGGCATCATCCAGGCGTGGAACATCTACAAGACGATGACGGTGGGCGAGCGCGTCGTGGGGCTGGCCCCCGCGGCGGCGGAAGCCCCGGCTTAGGCCCCGCGAGCGCGGCTCCAGGGCCGGCCGGCCCCGGATAGGGATCCAAGATCGGGAGCGTGTATGACTGCCAAACCAGTGTTCCGCATGGACGTGCCGACTATCGCCTTCGGGGCGATGATCGTCTTCTTCTCGATCATCTTCGTCGTCGTCGCGGTGCCGTTCCTGACGTTCCAGCCGCCGCAGTCAGCCGACGCGCGGCCGCTGACGGCCGCGGAGACGGCGGGCCGCCGCCTCTACGCCGCCAACGGCTGCTACTACTGCCACAGCCAGTATCTGCGCTCGCAGGACTGGACGGGCGTCGGCTCCTTCCGCACCATCGGGCGCGTGGCCCAGGCCGGCGACTACTACTTCCAGCAGACGCCCATGCTCGGCACCGAGCGCACGGGGCCCGACCTGTCGCAGGAGGGCGGCGTGCACCCCGACGAGTGGCACCTGGCGCACTTCCGCAACCCGCGCTACACCTTCCCGAAGTCGATCATGCCGGAGTTCAGCTTCTATTACCAGAACGAGCTGCCGACCGACGATATCAACAACCTGGTGGCCTACGTGCAGTCGCTGGGCGGGCGGGCCGCCGACGACCGCGTGGCCCGGCAGACCACGCTCAAGCAGAAGCTGCTGAGCGAGCGGGCCAAGGGCAACGAGGCGATCATTCACGAGTGGTTCCCGACGACCTGGCAGAACGTGCGCAACCCGATGGAGGCGACGCAGCGCTCGCTGGAGCACGGCAAGACCATCTTCCTGACCAACTGCATCGGCTGCCACGGCTTGAACGGCGACGGTAAGGGTCCGGCCTCCCACTGGGTTAACAATCCCTCGCCGCGCAACTTCACCGACGTCTCGGCGCAGCTGATGTTCAGCGACGGCGAGATGTACGACGCGATCCTGTTCGGGGTGGACGGCACGGCCATGCCGGCCTGGGGCGACATGCTGACCGTCAACGATATCTGGGACGTCACGAACTTCTTGCGGACGATTCCTAACGGGGGCATCTACAAGAACCCGACGTCGGACATGATGGTCTCGGCTCCGGACTATAAGCCGATCGAGCTGACGCCGATAAGCACGATGCTGACGCCGCAGCCGCCGGGTACCGGGGCGATCGGGGGCGCGACCCCGCCGGCCGCCACGCCGACGCCGTAGAAAGCGAGGTGGCGATGAACCACGCGAAGACTCTCCCGCGCGCCGCGGTCTGGGCGCGCCCATTGGCCCGGCTGCTCCTGGGCGCCGGGATCCTGCTCCTGCTCGTGAGCGTCGCGCCGCCCGCCCTGGCTCACGATAACCTGGGCGGCGACGAGATGTCGATGGCCATCGCGATCTTCTTCGCGGGCGTGGTCACCATCGCCGGGGCGGCCCTGGCCATCGTCTGGGCGGTGCGCACCGGCCAGTTCAGCGACGTGGAGAGCGTGAAGTACCGCATGCTGGAGGATGCCGAGGACCTGGACGACCTGCCCGCGCTCGCCGGGCCCCCGGTGCGGCGCCCGCGGCCCCCCGCGCCGCCGCCAGCCCGGCTGGAAGGAGACGGCCATGCCGCCAAGTAGCAGCGACCTCGTCAAGCCGTGGGATTGGAACTTCCCGCAGGACTTCTATCTCTGGGCCTGGATCATCATCCTGGTCGCGACCATCATCCTGGCGGCCTGGATGGGGCGCGACCGCTTCCACTTGCCGAACGACCTCGGCCGCAACGTCGAGGACTTCGCGGGCGTGCAGCAAGAGGCGAACGGCCCGCTGCCGATCTACCTGATGATGCTCTACATCCTCGTGGCGGGCAGCATGGTCGGCTATATCATCATCACGATCACCCAGGGGTACAACTACTAGTCCGCCCGGGGCGGGCGCCGCGCCGCTCGCGTCCCGGCCCGTAGGAGCGTGTCGCCATGGATGTGGACGAAGCCGCGACCCAGGAAGCCATTCAGAGTGCCCATCGCGACCGCGCGCGCGCGGCCGTCGGCGCCGAGATCGAGCCGCTCTACGGCCTCGAGCCGATCGCGGGCGGCGAGGGCGAGGCGCCGATCGAGGAGAGCGCCGCGGAGGAAGCGGCGGCCGAGGCCGGCCGGCCGGGCGAGGTCACCGGGCTGAACATGACCTGGGGCATCATCCTGGGCGGCGTGCTGCTCTTGTGCCTCGTGGTGCTGCTGCTCTATTTCGGCGTCGGCGCGACCTACCAGGCCGATGCCGTGACTCATTACCCGATCAAATAGCAACCCGATCAAGTAGCGACCCGATCAAGTAGCAACCGGCAAGTAGCGAGTAGAAAGTAGCTCCTTATGGCCTATGTGCGCACATTCACGTTCATCGTGCCGCCGGAGCGGGCGCATGAGCTCCAGCCCGGCCACAACCTGTACACGGCCGCCGTCTCGGGCACGCAGATCGTGGCCCAGAACACGCCGGGCTTCCACGTCGGCGGCGTCTGGATGCAGCCGCTGCCCCAGGGCAGCATCAAGGTCGTGAGCTATACCCAGTGGTACAGTCCGACCGCGATCGAGAAGTACGTGGGGACGCCGATGATCCGCGACTTCGAGCACGACATCGCGCGGTATCATAGCGCGCCGGTGGTCGAAGTCTACGAAGTGTTGAGCTAGCCCGCCATGTGGAACACGATGGACTGGACGACCCTGGACGACCTGGTGCTCGACATGTCGGCCATCCTGGTCGTCTTCGGGCTGATCATGATCTGGGTCATGGCGGTGAACCGGCGCGACGCGCGGCGCGGCCGCGTGCCGGAGCCCGGGCCGCTGCCGCCGATGCCGACGCCGCAGCCCGAGCCGCCCACGCCCCACCCGCCCACGCCGAACCCGCCGACCGAGCCGCCCAGCCCCCCGCTACCGGGCCAACCCACCTAGAAACGAGCCGTAAGCGTGCGTTCCCTCAATAACTGGCGCCGTGTGATCTATCCGCTCATGGCGGTGCTGATCGTGGTCGTGTTCGGCCTCTCCATGTACGAGGACTACGTGCTGAACGCGGGCCCCGACGTCAGCGGCTACATGGGCGTGCCCGCCGACCCGGGCGACCTGCCCCCGGCCGACTACAAGGGCGCCTACCTGCTGCTACAGCCGGGCGCCAACTCGCGCTTCCCCTCGAACCTGGTCCAGTTACTGGAGACCGACACGCCCGGCGTGATCACCACGACGCAGGTGCTGCAGATCGATGCCAAGGCCGTGGCGGCCGTGCTGATCAACCAGACCAGCATCGACTTCGACGTGAGCGAGTACCGGGTCTACGCGGTAGCCAAGGAGCCCCAGGAGACGACCGCGGTGCGCGAGGGCGGCGGCACGGTGCTCAAGATCACGCCCAAGGAGGGCCTCTGGGCCCCGGGATCATATATCGTCGACGTGCCGTCCGGCGGCATGTTCGACACCAGCCGGGTCTATTACGCTTTCAACGTAAAGTAGCCCGCGGCCTCAGACAGGAGCCTACCTCGTGAGCGCAATCGCCACCACCAACCCCGACCGGCCCATCTCCCGCTCGTTCGCGCCCGGCTTCTCGCCGGATGAACAGGCCGAGGTGGCGGTCGAACTCGATCAACGCCGACCACGGCCTGCCGCGGTTCTTCTTCGCGGCCGGGGTGGCGCTGGTCATCAGCGCGATCCACGGGATCCTGCAGCGGCTGCCCATGTTCGCCGAGTGGATCCGCACCGCGGACTACGGCGGCCACATGATCACCAACCTGGCGCACACCCACATCACCATCGTGGGCGCAGGCACGATCAGCCTGACCGCGCTGCTCTACTACATCCTGCCGCGGCTGGGGCGGCGGCCGCTCTACAGCAGCACGCTGACGACCGTCTCGTTCTGGTTCACGGTCATCGGCGTCTTCGGCTTCTACGTCTCGCTGATCGCCGTCGGGGCCTACGAGGGCATGATGGTGCACGCGGGCTGGCAGTACGAGGCGGCGCGCGACTACCTGGGCGCCTGGCACAAGGTGCCGATCGCGGTCACGGCGGCGATCATGGGCATCGGCTACTGGACCTTCACGGCGAACGTCTGGATCACGGCCTTCCGCATCGGGCGCTTCCGGCGCGAGAATCCGAAGGAGGGCGCGAGCCCGATCGAGTGGCTGCTGGTGCAGTTCTGCGTGGTCTCGGCCACGGCGCTCTTCATCGGCACGGTGCAGGGTGTCTACCAGGTGATGCCCTGGTCGCTCGACTGGCTGCACAAGGCGGGCGAGGCCGGGCAGTTGATCGACCCGATGTCGCACGCGCACATGAACCTCGTGGGCGGCGTATCGATCGGCATGATGGCGCTGCTCTACTTCTTCCTGCCGCGCATGCTGGGGCGGCCCATCTTCAGCTACAAGCTCGCGCGCTTCAGCTACATCACCGTGGTCATCGGCGTCTTCGGCTTCTGGCTGACGGCGATCACGCTGGGCTTCGTCGAGGGCGGCCCCGTCGTCGCCGGGACGATGACCTACGCCGAGGTGCGCGCGCAAGTCGGCCTGTGGCACACGATCCCGCTGGTCACCGCCGCCTCGATCATGGGCATCGGCTTCTGGACCTTCGTCGCGAACATCTTCCTGACGCTGCGCCAGGGTCCGGCGCCCGACGCCCCGGCCGATCGCTGGCTGGCGCCCTTCGTCGGCGTCAGCGCCTTCGCCCTGCTCATCGGCACGATCCAGGGCGTGGTCCAGAGCACGCCGCCGGTGCACGACTGGCTCGAACTCGGCGCAGGGCACCGGCTGGATGATCACGCCGTTCGCGCACGCGCAGCTAAATATGGTCGGCTTCGCCATCCTGGGGTTGATGACGCTCTCGACCTTCGCGCTGCCCCGCGTGACCGGGCGGCCGCTCTACAGCGTGGCGCTGGCCAAACGCACGCTCACGACCATCGCGACGGGCATCTTCGCGCTCTACCTCACCTTTATCGTGCTCGGCCTGCTGGAATCGCTGGAGCTGTACAAGCGCTTCCCGGGCGGCGCGGCGGGCACCATGGACGACTTCCTGCCGCCGGACACGGCCGTGCAGGTGCGCGCCGCGGTCGGCGGCGACTGGGTGCACACGGGGCTGGTGCTGCTGACGGCCTGCTGGGTGGCGCTCGGCTACTTCATGCTCATGCGCCATATCGCGGGCTCGATCGGCGGCGACGTGATCCGGGCCTACTGGCGCGTCTTCTTCAGCCGCATGGCCGCCGCGCTGCGCCAGCACGCCATCCCGCACCCGAGCGCGGTGCCCGACGACCCGTCGCAGATCGCACGGCGCGGCCTGCAACTGGCCTTCTACGAGGTGGCCGGGGGCTGGGCAGGTTTCATGGGCATGGGCTGGCTGCTCAGCGGGCGCGGCTGGATCGGCATGGTGCTGCTGGCGATCTGGGCGGGCGTCTACTGGAGCGCGCTCTTCATCCTGCTGGCCGTGACTTCGGCCGGGCCGATCGGCATCGCCATCCTCATCGCCACCTGGATCAGTCTGCCGCTGCTCAGCGGCCTCGTGGTGCACCGCACCTATCTGGGTGGCGCGCGGGCCATCCTCGCCGAGCGCCAGGCGCGCTCCTGACCGGCCGCGCCGTCCGGGCGCCCGAGCCCCCCGCGCCGCCAGGCCGGGGGGCTTGCGGCATCCCGGGCCTGCCCGCGCCGCGGGGGTTTCGTGTATAATGGGGGCACCGCGGTCTGACCCGCTCGGGGCCACGAGCGACCAAAGGAGTGGCGGGCGATGGAGCAGCGTCCCCTGGGCAAGAGCGGCATCTCGGTGCCGGTCGTCGGCATGGGCACCTGGCGCACCTTCGACGTGCAGGGCGCCCCGGCCGAGAACGCCCGCCGCGATCTCGTCAGCGACGCGCTGACTCATGACGTCACCGTCTTCGATTCCTCCCCCATGTATGGCGAGTCGGAGCGCGTGCTCGGCATGGCGCTGGCCGGGCGCCGCGACCGCGCCTTCGTCGCCACCAAGGTCTGGACGCGCGACACCGACGAGGCCGAGGCGCAGATCGCCACCGCGCTGCGCTTCTTCGCGGGGCGCGTCGACCTCTACCAGGTGCACAACCTGATCGCCTGGCGCGACCTGTTGCCTCTGCTCGAAGCGCTCAAGGCGGGCGGCCAGGCGCGCCTCCTCGGCGCCACCCACTACGACCACGCGGCCTACCCGGAGCTCGCGACCGTCATGCGCAGCGGGCGCATCGACGCGATCCAGGTGCCGTATAATGCCGCCGACCGCGCGGTAACGCAGGAGATCTTGCCGCTGGCGGCTGACCTCGGCCTGGGCGTCGTCGTCATGCGCCCGTTCGGCGCGGGCGATCTCGTGCGCCGCACGCCCCGCGCCGCCGACCTGGCGCCGCTGGCGGCCTTCGGCGTGCACACCTGGCCGCAAGCGCTGCTCAAATGGGTGCTGAGCGACCCGCGGGTGACCTGCGCCATTCCGGCCACGGCAAGCGCGGCCCACCTGCAAGACAACGTCGTGGCGGGCAGCCCGCCCTGGTTCGACGACGAGGCGCGGGCGCTGGTCGCGCGGCTCACCGGCTACCGCTAGTCCGCAACAAGGAGACCCACCGTGACGACCACGGAGCCCGCGCAGGGCGCGCACAACATGACCGACTACGACGAGGCGCGGCGCACGTTCCATCTGGACGTGCCGGAGGTCTACAACTGGGCCCGCGACGTCGTCGGCCACTGGGCGGCCGACCCCGACCACCTGGCCATGCTCTGGGTGGGCGACGGCGCCGAGCGGCGCATCACCTTTGCCGCGATGGACCGGCGCAGCAGCCAGGTGGCCGCGGCGCTGCGCGCGGCGGGCGTGCGTAAGGGCGACCGCGTGGCGCTCATGCTGCCGCGCGTGCCCGCCTGGTGGGAGGCCGTCCTCGGCATCATGAAGCTGGGCGCGGTCAGCATGCCGGGCACCGTGCTGCTGACGCCGCGCGACATCATCTACCGCGTGAACGCGAGCGAGGCGCGCGCCGTCATCACCGACACGGCGGGCGCGCAGAAGATCGACCAGGCGCGCGCCGAGATGCCGAGCCTGAGCGTCTTCATCCACGCCGACGCGGGCCCGGCGCCGGAGGGCTGGCAGGACTACGAGACGATCGTGGCCGGCGCGCCGACGGACGACCCGGGCGAGCCGACGCGCAGCGGCGACCCGGCCATGATCTACTTCACCAGCGGCACGGTCGGCTACCCGAAGATGGTGCTGCACACCCAGGCGTCCTACCCGATCGGCCACACCATCACCGGCAAGTATTGGCTGGACCTCCAGCCGGGCGACCTGCATTGGAACGCCGCCGACAACGGCTGGGCGAAAGCGGCCTGGAGCAGCCTCTTCGGTCCCTGGAACATGGGCGCGGCACTGTTCGTGCAGGACAGCCGGGGCAAGTTCAACCCGACCGAGACGCTGGAGCTCCTGGCGCGCTATCCGATCACGACGTTCTGCGCGCCGCCGACCGTCTATCGCACGCTGGTGCTCGAGGATCTCGGCCGGTATCAGTTCCCGGCGCTGCGCTGGTGCGTCGGCGCGGGCGAGCCGCTGAACCCGGAGGTGATCGACACCTGGCGCGAGGCCACCGGGCTGACGATCCGCGACGGCTACGGCCAGACGGAGACCGTGCTGCTGGTGGGCAACTTCCCGCCGCTGCCCGTCAAGCCGGGATCGATGGGCAAGCCGTCGCCCGGCTTCGACGTCCGCGTGATCGACGACGCCGGGCAGGAAGTGCCGCCGGGCCAGGAGGGCGACATCGCGGTGCGGGTGCAGCCGGAGCGGCCGATCGGGCTGTTCCAGGAGTATTGGCGCAACCCGGAGGCCACGGCAAACGCCATGCGCGGCGACTGGTATGTCACGGGCGACCGGGCGGTCCAGGATGCGGACGGCTATCTCTGGTTTGTGGGCCGCGCCGACGACGTGATCATCAGCGCGGGCTACCGCATCGGGCCGTTCGAGGTCGAGAGCGCGCTGATCGAGCACCCGGCGGTGGCCGAGGCGGCGGTGGTCGCCAGCCCCGACCCGCTGCGGGGGGAGATTGTCAAGGCCTTCGTGATTCTCGCGCCGGGCTATGAGGGGAGCGATGCTTTGGTGGAGGAGATCCAGAACCACGTGAAAGCGGCGACCGCGCCCTACAAGTATCCCCGCGAGATCACTTTCGTGCGCGAGCTGCCGAAGACGATCAGCGGCAAGATCCGCCGGGTCGAGCTGCGGGCGGAAGAGCGGCAGCGCAAGTTGGGCGGCGTATGACGACTGAAGTTCCCGCCGCGGCGGGCCCGAGCCCCGAGAGCTTCGGGGCGCTCTACCGCCTGCTGGGCACGAGCGAGGCCTATCGGCGCATCATGCGCGAGGCGCACGGCGAGGTCTATGGGCCGCAGCTGTCGGTGGCCGGGCCCGCCGAGGTGCGCCTGCTGGCGGCGCGGGCCGGGCTCGCGCCGGGCCAATACGTGGCCGACCTCTGCGCAGGCATGGGTGGGCCGACGATCCAGCTGGCGGCCGAATACGGCTGCCACATGGTCGCGGTCGATTGGTCGCGCCAGGCGATCACGATCGCGCGGGAAACGGCCGGCGCGGCGGGGCTGACGGGGCACATGTCCTTCGTCGTCGGCGACATCACGCGCCCGCTCTTCAGCGCGGGCGCGTTCCAGGCGATCGTCTCGATCGACGGCTTCTACTTCGGCGTGGACCTGCCCTGGCTCTACCACGAGGTGTTCCGGATCCTGCGGCCGGGCGGGCGGTTCGCGTTCTACTTCAACGTGCCCTCGGCGGCGGTGGTCGCCGCCTCGTCGCCCGAGCGGCGCGGCCACCGCGCCAGCCAGCGCATCGACCACGCCGCCGCGCTGATGGCGGCCGGCTTCGTCAACGTGCGGGTGGAAGAGCGGACGTTCAACGAGCAGCGGCTGCTGGCCCGCCTGCTGACGGCGTACAACCGCCACCTGGACGCGCTGGCCGCGGAGATCGGCGCGGATGAGGCGCGGGAGCTGCGCGACGAGATCGCGTCGACGTTGGAGATGACGGAAAACGGGCAGTGGCCGCGCTTCCTGTTCAGCGCGCGCAAGCCGCCTGAGCGCCCTGCCCGGCGACGGTAAAGCCGGGTGGGTGGCCGGGCACCTGTAGAGACAGCCCCAAGTGGCTGCCCTCGGGGAACAGCCGCACAGCCCACTGCCATAGGCGCAACTCATCGGCGATTCCGTCTAGCAGCAGCCGGGATCAGCGGAGGGAGATCGTCTGTGGGCGCAGGCTCCGCGCGGCGAGGGTCCCCCCACCGCACGGCCCAAAGGAAGCCGGCCTCCTCTGTAGGAAGGGGCTCCATCGGCGCGAACGTAACGGCCGGAACGGCGGAGAATACCGGACGAGCGGCGGGATTGCCCGCGGCCTGCCCCACCTCTCCCTTGTCATCCTGAGTATCCATGACCCTCGGCTCACCGGAGGGCATGAAAATGGCTGCACCCGCCCGCGGTCGTCAGCGTGCCCGCGGTCGCGCCTTCGCTGGTGCCGCGAGCCCGTTCCTGAGTATGACCCGAGGGTCCCCAGGCACCGTTGTTTGTCGCTCCGCCTTCGGGCGGAAGCACGCAGAGTAGACTCTGTTTATGCGTGGGCCCTCCGCGCTGGCGACCGCCGATCCTTATTGCCGCTGGCACGCGTACGGAGGTCTGCCATGGAACTGGTCTTTCCCCGCTGTGCGGGGCTCGATGTCCACAAGAAGTCGGTCGTCGCCTGTCTGCGCACCCCGCCCACCCCCGAGCACCCGGGCCTCGAGGTGCGCACCTTCGGCACCACCACCGCCGCGCTCCTCGCCCTCGGCGATTGGCTGACCGCCGCCGGCTGCACCCACGCCGCGATGGAGTCCACCGGCGTCTACTGGAAACCCGTCTATAACCTGCTCGAAGGCCGCCTGAGCCTCTTGGTCGTCAACGCGCAGCACATCAAGGCCGTCCCCGGCCGCAAGACCGATGTGCGCGACGCCGAGTGGATCGCCGACCTACTCGCCCACGGGCTGCTGCGCTCCAGCTTCGTGCCCAGTCCCGCCCAGCGCGAGTTGCGCGCCTTGACGCGCCATCGCATCACCGTGATCGCCGACCGGGCGCGGGTGGTCAACCGGCTGCAGAAGTTGCTGGAGGAGGCCAATATCAAGCTGGCCAGCGTGGCGACCGACATCACCGGGGTCTCGGCGCGGGCGATGCTGGACGCACTGCTGGCGGGCGAGGCGGACGCGGCGGTGTTGGCGAACCTGGCGCGCGGGCGCATGCGGGAGAAGCGGGCGGAGTTGGAGGCGGCGCTGCCCGGGCGGCTGCGCCCCCAGCAGCGCTTCCTGCTGGGGGAGTTGCTGGCGGAGATCGACTTCTACGACGAGGCGGTGGAGCGGGTGACGAGCGCGATTGCGCAGCAGATGGAGCCACTGGCGGCCGAGGTGGCGCGGCTGGATGGGATCCCGGGGATCAACGCGCGGACGGCGCAGGTGCTGCTGGCGGAAGTCGGGGCGGACATGAGCCGGTTCCCGAGCGCGGGGCACTTGGCGAGTTGGGCGGGGCTCTGCCCGGGGAACCACATCAGCGCGGGGCACCGCCAACGGGGGACGACGCGCCATGGCAACCCGTGGCTGCGGCAGGGGCTAATGGAAGCGGCGCACGGGGCGGCGCACACGAAGGACACGGTGCTGAGCGCGCAGTATCGGCGGCTGGCGAAACGGATCGGCAAGCGCAAGGCGCTGGTGGCGGTGGCGCACAGTATCTTGCGCATTGTGTACCACGTGCTGGCGGAGGGGAAGGAGTACGCGGAGCTGGGCGGGGACTACTACGAGCAACGGGACAAGGAGCGCATCACGCGGGGGCTGGTGCGGCGCCTGGAGCGGATGGGCCATGAAGTGATCCTCAAGCCGAAGGAGGCTGCCTGACAAGCGAGCTATTTTCAGAGTAGCGCAAGCGAAGGATCTCCGACTTCGGGATGCTGCCTTAAGTGAGGCACTCCCTCACCTCCCGGCCGCCGGGCGCGACGGCGCTGATCAGGGCAAGCGCTACGGCGCGGAGATGTTTCACCGCGTTCAACATGACAAGGGGGAGGACCGGCAGTGCCTGGATGCGCGCCGATGGGAGGGGGCTCCGCCCCGCGACGTGCCGCCCCACCGCCGCGCGCGGGCAGGACCGCGTCCCCAAGAAAGCAAGCGCGAAACCCCCAAAAGAGCGTCAGCCGCGTCAGCCGAAGCGCGGTTAGCGCTGATTTTAGCGAGAAAGTTGGCTGACGCTCTTTGGGTAAGAGCGTCAGCCACCCCTCAAAGAGCGTCAGCCGCGTCAGCCGGCCGCTAAGAGCGGCCGCCTCCCGGCGAGGCGCGGCCTGACCGCCCTGGCCTTGCAGCCGGTGGGATGGTGGCGCGACGCCAGCGGGCGCCGCATAGGGGCGGCGCTATTCGCGCGCGGCGAAGACGCGGTAGTCGAGGTCGGGGAAGGGGTTGTCGCGCAGGGCGTAGGCGCGGCCGCGCTGCAGCGCCATCGGGTCGACCGGCTCGTCGTCCGCGCGGCTCTCGGCCGCCTGCGCCATGTCGTTGAACCAGGCCAGGTGCTCGACGAAGCGCTGCTGCGCGTAGTCCGACGCCTGCGCCGTGGTCGTCAGGAACTCCCAGTCGCTGCCCTGCAGCAGCAAAAGCTCGCGCGCCGCCTGGCCCAACACCTCCTGCAACTCGCCCCCCGCCGCCGGGTAGCGCGCCACCAGGCGCTCCATGCGCCGCTCGGCGCCGTGGATCGCGCGCCACATCCACTCCGTGGCCGGGTTCTGCCAGGTGTTGTGTGTGCCCGCCTCGCCCCAGGAGCTTTCGGGCAGCGCCAGGCGCTCCGTCGCCGGGTGATCGGCCAGCCAGCCGCCCGCCGTGACCAGCGCGACCGTTGGGTCGGCCGCCAGCAGCCGCAGCGTCGCCTGCAGCCAGGCCACCCCCTCGTGCCACCAGTGGCCGAAGAGCTCGGTGTCGTAGGCCGAGACGATGATGCCGGGCGCGCCGGTGGCGTCGCGGTACTCGCGCAGCAGGCTCGCGACCAGCCCGGCGAAGTGCGCGGCGTGCGCCTGCACGCGCTCCCAGGCGCGCTCCGGCTCGTAGGGCTGCTTCGCGTCGAGACCGCGGGCATGGTCGGTGATGCGCCAATATTGCATGCCGCTGGCCGGGTGCTTGCGGTGGAACTCGCGATACCAGGGATCGCCGGGGTAGCCGCCCTGGTGCCGCCCAGACCTGGTGGCCCGTGCGCTCGTTGCGCGCCAGCGCGGCGACGGGGCCGCTGCCGACCAGGTAGGGCTGATAGGTGCTGCGGTGCGTCGGCGGCTGATAGTCGGGGATGGGCACGAGCAGGCGTTCGGGGATCGGCGCGTAGCCGACGGCGCCCGCGGCGGCCTTGCCGCCCGGGCCGCCGCCCGTGACGGCGTGCGTCTCGCAGAAGAAGAGGTCGAGGCCCGCGGCGGCGAGGAAGCTTTCCAGCCCCGGCTTGACATAACCACCGCGATCGGGCGTGTTCGTGACGTAGGCGGGCCGGTAGGCGCACTCGGGCAGCCAGATGCTGCGCGGCGCGCGGCCGAACCAGCGCTCGTACGTCTGCTTGCCCACGGCGATCTGTCCGGCAATACTCGAGTCGCGGGAGAGCAGCGGCAGGTAAGCGTGCGTCGCCGCGGAGGTGAGGATCTCGACGAAGCCGGCGTCTTGCAGGCGGCGGCAGGCGCCCAGGATGTCGCGGCCCAGGCGGCCGGCGAACAGGTGGGCGGCGCGCTCGTAGTAGGCCTCGTAATAGCGGGCGAGTTCGGCGCCGCGCCAGTCGCCACCCGCCTCGGCGGCGAGGCGGTCCTGGGTGGCCAGGTGGTGCTCGTGGGCGACGTAGCGGTCGAAGTGCTCGGCGATGAGCGGGTCGCCCAACTGCTCGGCCAGGATCGGCGTGATGCCCAGGGTCAGGCGGAAGGGCACGCCCTCGTCGGCGAGGTCGAGCAGCGCGGACGACGAGCGGGATGTAGGTCTCGGCCATCGCCTCGTGCAACACCTCCTCGCCGTGGGGCCAGCGCCCGGTCTGGCGATAGAAGGGCAGATGGCTGTGCAGCACGAAGGTGAAGGCGCCCGCGGCGCCCGCGGGCAGGGAAGAAGTGGCCGCGGCGTGGTCCATGAAAGCTACACCTCGCTGGGGTCGAAGGGGTTAGTGATCCGGCCGGGCGCGCGCCCCGTCACAGGGCGAGCACGAAGGCCAGGTCGTTGACGTTGGTGCCGGTCGGCCCGGTGACGATGCCATCGCCCAGAGCCTGCCAGAAGTGGAAGCTGTCGTTGGCGGCCAGGGCGGTGGCCGGGTCGAGCCCGCGCGCCCGGGCGCGAGCGACGGTGGTGCCGTCGGCGAAGGCGCCCGCGGCGTCGCCGCTGCCGTCGCCGCCGTCGGTGGCGAGCGTGGCGACGACCAGCCTTGCGCCCCAGCCGGCCAGGGCCTGCGCGGCGCCCAGCGCCAGTTCCTGATTGCGGCCCCCCTGCCCGGCGCCGCGCACGGTGACCGTGGTCTCGCCGCCGAGCACCAGGCAGGCGGGCGGCGCCACGGGCTGCCGGCTCACGCGCATCTCCTTGGCCAGCGCGGCGAGCACCTGCCCGACCTCGCGCGCCTCGCCCTCCAGGAAGGTGGTCAGCAGCAGAGGATGCAGGCCCAGGTCGGCGGCGGCGGCCAGGGCGGCGCGCGCGGCGGTGCGGTTGTCGGCGATCACCCGGGTGACCACGCGCGCGAACACGGGATCGCCCGGCTTGGGCGTCTCGGGGATCTCGCCCGCCACGCCGGCCGCCAGGTGCGCGCGGGCGGATTCGGGCAGCGCGCCGAGCAGCCCGTGCTGCTCCAGGATGGCCCAGGCGTCGGCGAAGGTCGAGGGATCGGGCACGGTCGGCCCGGAGGCGATCACGTCGAGCGGGTTGCCGATCACGTCGCTCAGGATCAGCGCGACGAGGGTGGCGGGGGCGACGCGCGCGGCCAACTGGCCGCCCTTCAGCGCGGCGAGGTGCTTGCGCACCGTGTTAAGCTCGCCGATGGTCGCCCCGGCGCGCAGCAGGCGGTCGGTGACGGTGCTGACGTCGCCCAGGCTGAGGCCGCCGGCCGGGTCGGCCAGCAGGGCCGAGCCGCCGCCGGAGAGGAGCAGCAGGACGAGGTCGGTCGGCCCGGCGGCGCGGGCCAGCGCGGCGATGCGGCGCGCGGCGGTCACGCCGCGGGCGTCGGGCAGCGGGTGGCCCGCCTCGACGAGCTCGATCGTGGCGGGCAGCGGCGGCGGGGGCGGGTCCTTGACGACGACGAGGCCGCCGCGCCAGATCGGCAGGTCGCCCAGCATCTGCTCGGCGGCGCGCGCCATGGCCGCTCCAGCTTTGCCGGCGCCCAGCACGAAGAGGCGGTCGTAGGCGGCGAGCCGCAGGACGGTGTCGCCGATGGTCAGCGTGCCGGCGTCGGGGTCGTGCGCCAGGGCGGCCCGCACGGCGGCGGCCGGGTCCACAGCCTCCAGGGCCGCGGCGCAGAGGGTCGCGACGATTTCGCGGGCATCGGGCTCGGCGGTCATGGCGCGGCGATCATCCTCTCCCTCGCGGGGTGGCGGGTATGCGAAAGAGGGCTGCCCAGCGGGCAGCCCTCTCATGATAGCAAATCGTGCACCCTTTGTCGATACAGCCTTCCAGCTTACCGCCGCCAGTTAGCTCCAGCCAGGCACTCCTGCGGCACCCAAAGCGGTCTATTTACTGCTGCTACCTTCCGGTCCTGACAGGATTCATAGTGCTCTGCCGCGCAGGACCCGACCTTCAACACCACTTAACGACAGCAGTCCTACAAGGCCGGACCTCGATTGGGAATTCGGTCCCGCTAAAGCGCATTGCGGGTGCAGGGTAGCGCTAGTCCCCCACTTAGCACGATCTAGGGTAATGATACTCAATCGGGGCGGGAATGTCAAGCGTGTGCGCGGTGTTGGCCCGGTGAGGGCGGCCCGGTAATTCAAGCTGGCGCTAGCGGCGATCGCGGATCAGGCCGGCAGGCCGGGGCGCCACCTGGGGCGGCCGGGCGGCGCCAGGATGCCGAACGGTGCGGAAGGGCCTGCCTCAGGCGGCCATTCGGAGTCGGAGATCCCTCACTGCGTTCGGGATGACAAGGGGAGGTGGGGCGGCTTGCCCCGGGCAGGGATTCGGCTGCCGGGGTGCTGGTCGGCGCGGAAGCGGGTGGCTCAGGGCGGCATCCCGGAGTCGGAGATCCCTCACTGCGTTCGGGATGACAAGGGGAGGTCGGGGATGACAAGGGGAGGTGGGGGCGGGGAGGCCGGGAATGACAAGGAGGCGGGGAGGCCGGGAATAACAAGGGGGCGGGGAGGTCGGGATGACAAGGGGGCGGGGAGGTCGAGGATGACCAGGGGCCTGGAGAGGCCGGGGAGATCGGGGGCGGGGCGGGGCGGAAACGCGCCCGCCCCGCGCGGCCGGGGCCGGCGAGGCGGGCGCGGGCCGGGGTGCTCAGTCCTGGGGCGCGCTGTCGGTCGAGCCGCTCGCGTCGCCTTCGTCGCCGCCGCCGCCCTCGATCTGGCCGGCAATCTCCTCGACCTGGTCGACGACTTCGTTCGGCATGCCGACCTGGCCGGCCAGGTCGGAGAAGCGCTCCGGGCCCATCATCATGCGCGCGTTGACCAGGCGGACCGTCATGGCCTCATCCTGATCGGTGTAGCGCTCGCCAATCTCGCTCTCGACCTGGCCCGCGGCCGTCTCGACCATCTCGCTGGCCTCGGCGGGCATGCCCATCTGGCCGGCGAGGGTGCTGAAGTTGTCGGGGCCGATGATCATGCGCACGCCGACCAGCTCCTGGAAGAGGCGCTGGCTGGCTTCCTCGTCGAGCTCGATGTCGTCCTCATCGTCCAGGTCGGTCAGGTCGGCCAGGTCGGACTCCTCGCCCGCGCTGTCGAGGCCGGTCGGGCCCGTGGTGCCCGCGAGGGCGCCGAGGGGGCGGCCGCTGGCGTCGACCAGGCCGCTCGGGGCGCTGCCGATGGGGCGGCCGCTGGCGTCGACCAGGCCGCTGCTGGAGCGCGGGCCCTCGCCGCTCAGCTCGGTGACCGACTGCTCGATGTGGTCGAGCAGCTCGGACGGCATGCCCATCTGCTGCGCGGCGGTGGCAAAGCGGGCGGGGCCAAGCTGCATGCGAAGCTGGATCAGCTGCCGCAGGGCTTCCTCGGGGGTAGGAGCGGCTCCGCCGGTATCCAGGTTATCCATAGTACTACATTCTCCTTTGTGCGGCGCCCCGCCGCCGGAACGAGACTCGGCCGGGTTAGCGCGGCGCGAGCGGGCGACATGGGCAAAAAACAAGGGCGAGCCCTCTAACGGGCTCGCCCAAAGCCAACGAGGGCGGAGAGGGTGGGATTCGAACCCACGACGGCTTGCACCGTACCCGCTTTCCAGGCGAGCGCCATAGGCCAGACTAGGCGACCTCTCCAGACTTCTGTTCTTCAGTTGTCCTGCCGATACCGCCCTCAACGGCGGAGAGGGTGGGATTCGAACCCACGAAGGCTGTTCACCTTACTCGTTTTCGAGACGAGCTCCTTCAACCGCTCGGACACCTCTCCAAGAAAAAGCCGACCCGTAGCGTGAACAGGTCGGCTGTGGCGCGGCCGATAGGACTCGAACCTACGACCTTTGGGTCCGCAACCCAACGCTCTAATCCACTGAGCTACGGCCGCGTGCATGAGGATTATACCATAACCGCCCGGGCGATGCAAGGTGCCTGGGATGGCGGCTCCCTGCCGTGGATGCCGGGCCTTACGGCCCGACAATCGGCTGAACGTTGCTCCAGATCGTCGAGTACAGATTGGTGATCTCACCCGCGGTGAGCGTCACCATGACGAGCATGGCGATGGTCATGAGCAGCAGGATCATGCTGTATTCGACCAGCCCCTGCCCTCGGTCCTTCCGCCGCAGTAACTTTCTAAACGTACGCATCGTATCCCATCCTTCCGGACGCCCTCGCGCCAAGGTGGCCCTCCCCAAGATAGGACACATTATTCAACTGAAACGCCATTAGCGGTCGGGCATCATTCCTCCTCCTGATGCAGCCTACCGCTGCTTACATTGTAGCACGTTCCCCCCGGCGATGCAATAGGCCTCCCGGCGAGATTCCGCGTCGCTTTCCGGGCACGCGGCGTGGCGGCCGCCATGCGCCCGGCATGCTGCTTGCAGGGACTCGCTCCGCGCTGTAATGTGCTCTGAAAGGAGTCGCCATGCCGAACCGCTTGCGCGGGGAAACCAGCCCCTACCTGCTGCAACATGCCGAGAACCCGGTGGATTGGTATCCCTGGGGGCCGGAGGCGCTGACCCGGGCGCGCGCCGAGGACAAGCCGATCTTGCTGTCGATCGGCTATTCCGCCTGCCACTGGTGCCACGTGATGGCGCACGAATCGTTCGAGGATCCGGACACCGCCGCCGAGATCAACGCCGCCTTCGTGCCGATCAAGGTTGACCGCGAGGAGCGGCCCGACCTCGACTCGATCTACATGGCGGCCGTGCAGGCGCTGACGGGGCAGGGCGGCTGGCCCATGACCGTCTTTCTCACGCCGGAGGGCGCGCCCTTCTTCGCGGGCACCTACTTCCCGCCGGACGACCGCCACGGCCTGCCGTCCTTCCGCCGCGTGCTGCAGGCGGTCGCCCACGCCTACGCGGAGCAGCGCGAGGGCGTGGAGCAGACGGGCGCCGAGCTTGCCGACTATCTGGCTGCACGCAGCGCCCTGCCGCCCATGCCCGACGTGCTCGCGCCCGAGACGCTCGCCGAGGCCGCGCGGACGCTGGCCGGCGAGTTCGACCCGGCGCACGGCGGCCTCGGGGGCGCGCCCAAGTTCCCGCAGGCCATGGTCTGGGAGTTCCTGCTGGGCGAATCCCTGCGCACGGGCGATGCGCGCCTGCGCGGCATGGTCGAGCAGACGCTGCAGGCGATGGCGGCGGGCGGCATCTACGATCAGCTGGGCGGCGGCTTCCACCGCTACTCGGTCGACGCGCGCTGGCTGGTGCCGCACTTCGAAAAGATGCTCTACGACAACGCGCTGCTGAGCACGCTCTACCTGCACGCCTACCAGGTGACGGGCGATCCGGCCTACCGGCGGGTGGTCGAGGAGGTGCTCGACTACGTGGCGCGCGAGATGACCAGCCCGGAGGGCGCCTTCTACTCGACGCAAGACGCGGACAGCGAGGGCGTGGAGGGCAAGTTCTACGTCTGGACGCCGGCCGAGATCGACGCGGCGCTGCCGCCCGACGAGGCGCGGGTCGCGCGCGCCGCCTGGGGTGTGACGCCAGGAGGCAACTTCGAAGGCAAGACGATCCTGCACGCGGCGCAGCCGGTCGCGGCGGTGGCCGAGTCGCTCGGCCTGCCCGTGGCGCGGGCCCAGGAGTTACTGGCCGGCGCGCGGGCCCACCTGCTGGCGGCGCGCGCCGCGCGGGTGCCGCCCGGTCGCGACGAGAAGGTGCTCGTCTCCTGGAACGGCCTGATGCTGCGCGCCTTCGCCGAGGCGGCGCGCGCGCTCGACCGCGCCGACTACCTGACGATCGCGCGGCGCAACGCCGGCTTCGTGCTGACCCAGATGCAGCAAGACGGTCGCCTGCTGCGCACCTACAAGGATGGCCGGGCCCACCTGGCCGCCGTGCTGGAGGACTACGCCTTCTACGCGGACGGCCTGCTGGCGCTCTATGAGGCCGACTTCGACCTGCGCTGGTTCACCGCGGCGCGCGCCCTGGCGGACGCGATCCTGGCGCGCTTCGCCGACCCGCGCGGCGGCTTCTTCGATACGGCGACCGACGGCGAGCAGCTGATCACGCGGCCGAAGGACCTGCTGGAGAGCTCCATGCCCTCGGGCAACGCGGTCGCAGCGGGCGTGCTGCTGCGGCTCTACGCCTACACCATGGAGGACCGCTACTACGATGCCGCGGTCGGCACCCTGCAGGCGGCCGGGACGCTGCTGGCCGAGTACGCCAGCGGCGTCGGGCGCATGCTGACCGTGCTCGACGCCTACCTGGCCGAGGGCCGCGAGATCGCCGTCATGGGCGATCCGGCGGGGCCGGCGACGCGGGCGCTGCTGGCCGTGGTCGCCCAGGGCTACCGGCCACATACCGTGACGGCCGCGGCCCCGCCCGGCGATGCGGCCGCCGTCGCGGCCATCCCGCTGCTGGCCGACCGGCCGCAGATCGACGGCCGGCCGACGGCCTACGTCTGCGTGAATTACGCCTGCCGCCTGCCCGTGACCGACCCGGCGGCGCTGGCCGCGCAATTGGCCTCATAGGCGCGGGCGCTACTGGGGGATGCGGGCGCGCATGCGCTCCATGTCGACGACGGCGCTCTCGTAGAAGCCGTCGGCGATGACCTGGTCGTCGGCCGTGACGGTGGCCTCGTAGCGGAGGCGGCGGCCGTGGCGGCCGACCAGCCGGGCCACGGCGTGGACGGGGTGGCCGATGGCCGTGGGCGCGCGATGGTGCAGGTTGATGTGTGTGCCCGCGATGCCTTCGCCGGGCTCCAGATAGGCCGCGGTGGCCGTATAGGCCGCGCACTCCACCATCCAGACGACGTAGGGCGTCCCGAACACCCGCATGCCCTCGTTGCCGAGTGCCTCGGCCGTGTGCTCCGGGCCGACCACGAGGTCGAACGTGCCCTCCAGCTCCGCCGGTAGCTCCTTCACGCACCCATCCTTTCTGTCGACACGGCGCCGCGCCACCACGCGGCGCCCCGTGAGGCGTCCCGATACAGCCACCGGGGCGCCGGATCGCGTATAATTCACATAATCGGCGCGCGCGCGTGCAACTTGTGTACCCTCCGTTTGCGGGCCGAGACGGTGCAGGAGCGGGCAGATGACGGACACGGCGCCGCGCATTCGGGTTCTGATTGCCGACGACCACTCGGTCTTGCGCGAGGGCCTGCGCATGGTCCTCGACCTGCAGCCCGATCTCGAGGTGGTGGGCGAGGCGGCCGACGGCATGCAGGCGCTGACCCTGGCCCGGGCGCTGCAGCCCGACGTGCTGCTGCTCGATCTGATGATGCCGCAGCTGGACGGCCTGGGCGCGCTGGCGGCGATCCGCGATGTGGCGCCGGCCACGCGCGTGGTCGTGCTCACCAGCGCCGTCGAGGAGGACCGCATGCTCCAGGCGGTGCGTGCCGGGGCGCAGGGCTACCTGCTGAAGACCGAGGGTGCCGCCGCCGTGCTCGACGCGATCCGCGCCGCCGCACGGGGTGAGGCGGTGCTGGCGCCGCGCGTGGCCCGCCTGCTGATGGAGGCGATGGCCCACCCGACCGCCGCGCCCGAAGCGGCGCTGAGCCCGCGCGAGCGCGAGGTGCTGCGGCTGCTGGCGCGCGGGCTCAGCAACAAAGAGATCGCCGCCGCGCTCGGCATGGCCGAGAAGACCGCCCGCGCCCACGTCAGCAGCATCTTGCAGAAACTGGGCTTCAGTGGCCGTACGCAGGCCGCGCTCTACGCCCGCGACAAGGGACTCGTCTGATCGCCGGGACATTTGTCCCCACACCTCTCCCCCTCTGGCCCGACCCCCGGTCGGGTCATTTATTGCCCCCGCGGATGCCCACCGCGGCCGATGTGCCTCCGTCGTGCGATCCCCTACAATGAGCCATGTCTAGCCCTGTACGGCGTGGACCCCGGGCGCCACGAGCGGGCCTGTGCCGTGGATGCGGGCCCGGCGCGGGCCGGCGCTTCGGAAAGGAGCGGATCGCGCGTGGACGTCGGGGCCGGCTCTCCCATCCGGGTGCTTGTGGCCGACGGCGTGGACCGGGTCCGCGTCGCCGTGCGCGAGCTGTTGGACCTGCAGCGTGACATGACGGTGGTGGGCCTGGCGCCCGACGGCCCGACCACCCTGGCGCTGGCCGCGGCGCTGCGCCCCGATCTCATCTTGCTGGACGCGCGCCTACCCGGCGCCGATGCCTGGGACCTGGCGGCAGCCCTGCACGGGGCCTATCCGACCATGACTCTGCTCTTCTACACGGCCAACCCGACGGCCGGTTTGCCCGAGGCCGCCCTGCGGGCCGGGGCAGCCGGATTCGTGGAAAAGGGGGCGACCCCGCAAGCCTTCCTGCGCGCCTTGCGCCAGGCGGCGGGGCGGGCCCCGGCGGGCGCGGATGCCCGCGAAGGAGACCATGCATGACTGCCGGTGGGGTGACTGTCGAGATCAACGGGGGAGATGCCGCCATGGTGGCCGCGGCGCAGGCGAACCCAAACGCCTTTGGCGCCCTCTATAGCCGCTATTATCCGGCGATCTACCGCTTCGCTCACCGGCACACGGGCGACCCCGTGCAGGCGGAGGACATCGCGGCGGACACGTTCATGGCCGCGCTGAAGGCGCTGCCGCACTACGAGTGGCGGGGCGTGCCGTTCAGCGCCTGGCTCTACCGCATCGCGGCGGCCGTCATCGCCGGGCAGTACCGCCGCAACCGCGGCCGCGCCTGCGTGCCGCTCGACAACGCGCGCTTCCCGCTGATCGAGCCCGTCTGCGAGGACCCGGGCCCCGACGCCTGCTGGGAGGCGCGCGAGACGCGCCTGCGCGACCGCGCGCTGCTCGGCGCCGCGCTCTGCCGGCTGACGGCCGACCAGCGCCGGGCCATCGAGCTGCGCTACAGCCGGCCCGAGCTGGTGCCGCTCGGCGAGGTGGCGCGGCGCATGAACCGCAGCGAGGGCGCGGTCAAGCTGCTACTGCACAGGGCCACGGCCACGCTGCGCCGCGCGTTCCACGAGCTGGAGGCGGCCGAAAGCGCGGCGCTCCGGATCGGCCGGCGCGCCGCGCTGAACTAACCCTCCAGGGCTAGCTGCCGGCGCCGGCCGGCGTCTCCGCGGCGGCCAGGGCGGCGGCCGCCGTGTCCATGCGCGCCAGCGTCTCCTCACGCCCCAGCACTTCCATCGTCTCGAAGAGCGGCGGGCTCTGCCGCCGGCCGGTGACGGCCACGCGCAGCAGCATGAAGAGGTCGCCCGCCTTCTTGAAGCCGCGCTCCTCGGCCAGCGCGCGGATCCCTGCCTCCCAGGTGTCGTGCGTCCACGGCGTGGGCAGCGCGGCGTGCCAGGCGCGCGCCGCGCGCAGGTGCTCGGCCAGCGCGGCGCGGTCGAACTGCTTGCTGCTGAACTCGCCCGCCTCGTAGGCCGGGCGCTCGAAGAAGAAGTCGGCCAGCTCGTCGAACTCGCTCAGCAGCTTGAGCCGATCCTGCAGCAGCGGCACGACCGCCTGCACCTGCTCCGGGTTGAAGCGCGTGTAGGGCGCCAGCCGGGCGGCGAGCGCCTCGGGCGCGAGCGCGCGGATGTAGTGGCCGTTCATCCAGATCAGCTTGTTCATGTCGAAGATCGAGCCCGACTTGAGCAGGCGCTCCGGCGAGAAGAGGCGCACGAACTCGGCCAGGCTGAAGATCTCCTCCCCCTCGGGGTGCGACCAGCCGAGCAGCGCGAGGAAGTTCAGCAGCGCCTCGGGCAGGAAGCCGCGCTCGCGGAAGCCCTCCAGCCGCGTCTTCTCGGGGCTCTTGCGCTTCGAGATCTTGCTCCGGTCCTCGTTCAGCAGCAGCGGCGTGTGCGCGTGCAGCGGCGGCTCCCAGCCGAAGAACGCGTAGAGCAGGATGTGCTTCGGCGTGGACGAGATCCACTCCTCGCCGCGGATGATGTGCGTGATGCCCATCAGGTGGTCGTCGACCACGACGGCCAGGTGATAGGTCGGGAAGCCGTCGGACTTGATCAGCACCTGGTCGTCGATCAGCCGGTTCTCGAACTCGATCTCGCCGCGGATCAGGTCGGTGAAGCCGGTGACGCCGGTGTCGGGCACGCGCATGCGCACCACGTGCGGCGTGCCCGCAGCCAGGCGGGCTTCCACCTCGGCGGGCGGCAGGTTCAGGCAGGTGCGGTCGTAGCGCGGCGGCTCCTTGCGCGCCTCCTGCTCCTTGCGCATCTGCGCCAGCCGCTCGGGCGTGCAGAAGCAGTAGTAGGCGTGGCCCGCGGCGATTAGTTGCGCGGCGTGGGCGTGATAGATCGGCAGGCGCTCGGACTGGCGATAGGGCCCATACGGGCCGCCGATGTCGGGGCCCTCGTCGTAGGGCAGGCCGACCCAACGCAGCGACTCGAAGATGCGCCGGTCGGAGTGCGGGTCGAAGCGCGCCTGGTCGGTGTCCTCCAGACGCAAGACGAACTGGCCGCCGCTCTGATGGGCGAGGGCATAATCAAACAGCGACTGGTAGGCGGTGCCGACGTGGGGGTCGCCGGTGGGGGAGGGGGCGACCCGGGTCCGGGCGGGAGGCATATGCGGTTCTCCTTCGGGTCCACGCCAGGGTGCGTGGTGCGGCGCGAGTAGCCGCCGGGGCAGGTATCCGATTCCTGCGACGCCCCTGGTGTGCCGACGCGCGCCGAATTCGCGGCGCGCGCCATCGGTCTATTATACCGAAGCACGCCCCGTGCCCGCAATCGGCCGCCGGACGGAGGCGCCCTCCGGCGGCAGCCGGACGCCGGGCGGCCCCCTGGCCCATCATGCCGCCGCACCATCCCGCCCCACGGCCGCCGCGGCTGTAGGAGGGCCGCTCCGCCGCGCGACCCCCGTTGCCCACCAATCCGGCCCGACAAGCATCCCATCCGCTGGCCCCATCCAGCCGATGCACCACCCCGTCCCAGACCGCCGCGGCTGTAGGAGGGCCGCTCCGCCGCGCGACATCCGTTGCCCACCATCCGGCCCGACAAGCATCCCAATCTCGCCCGGCCCGCATCAACCGGCGGGACCCCGGTTGCATTCGCGCCGGCGGACTGGTAAGCTAGGGTCCGTCGCGGGCACCCGGCCCGCCACGCACGGATTGGTTAGCCGGGCCTGCCCGGGGGAGCGCGCGACCCCATGAACCGCCCGCCCATTGGCCGCCACGCCTTGCGCCGGGGCCGCGTCTCCGACGCGGGCCGCCTCTACTTCGTGACCAAGGTCACGCGCCAGCGGGTGCCCGCCCGGTGGCCGGCGGCCCGGCGGGTGGCGGCCGGCCCCTTGCTGCAACCCGGCGTCCCCGAAATCGTGCTCGGGTCCCTGGCCTGGCTCCAGGACCACACGCTCGTCACCCTGGTCGCCTACTGCGTGATGCCCGACCACATCCACGTGCTGTTTCAGCTCGGCTTCCAGGCGCGCTTGTCCAACGTGATGCAGCGATTCGGGTCGTTCACGGGCTTGCAGGTCTACCGCCTGACGGGGCGCGGCCATTTGTGGCAGGACGGCTACCAGGACCACGCGCTGCGGGACGAGACGCCGATCCCGGAGGTCGTGCGCTACATCGAGTACAATCCGGTCGCGGCGGGGCTGGTCGCCCACCCCGCGGCGTGGCCCTGGGTTTCGCGGGTCGAGGAGGCCGATGGCGCCCCGGACCCCGCACCGGGGCCCGCGTAGGGCGCCCCGTGTGCCGCCGGATGCTTGTCGGGCCGGGATCTGTGGGCAAGGGATGTCGCGCGGCGGAGCGGCCCTCCTACAGCCGCGGCGGTCTGGGACGGGGTGGTGCGGCGGCTGGATGGGGCTGGGCGAGATCGGGATGCTTGTCGGGCCGGGATCCTGCGGGCAAGGGGTGTCGCGCGGCGGAGCGGCCCTCCTACAGCCGCGGCGGCCGTGGTGCGGGATGGTACGGCGGCTGGATGGGGCTGGGCGAGATCGGGATGCTTATCGTGCCCGATCCTGGGGCAAGGGGGTCGCGCGGCGGAGCGGCCCTCCTACAGCCGCGGCTGCCTTGGAGCGCGTGGCTGGGCCGGCGGGATGCGCCGGATGCTGATCGGGCGGGGATCTTGGGGCGGCGGCGGACCGGGTCCGGCGATTGGCGCCGGGGCGCGGGCGTCGCGTATAATCGGGCCATGCCCGCGCGCTTGCTGCGCGCCCTGCCGGTCGGGGCGCTCCTCCTCGTGCCTATCGCCGCGCTGTTGGGGCGGCTCGCGCTGTTCGCCGGCCACAGCGCGGCCATGATCGCGTTCCCCTGGCAGATCGACTTCGACGAGGGCGTGATCCTGCACAGCGCCTGGCTGCTGGCCCAGGGCCACACGCCCTACCCGCCGCTCGCGCCCGACCGCTTCATCTCGTCGGTCTACCCGCCGCTCTTCTACGCCCTCAACGCCATCCCGCTGCAGATCTGGGGCCTGAACCTGTGGAGCGGGCGCGCGCTCAGCCTGATCGGCGCCCTGCTCGCGGCGGGGGCGATCGCGGCCTGGACGTGGGCCGAGACGCGCTCGGCCGGGGCGGGCGGCGTGGCCGCGGCGCTCTGGCTCGCGCTCGGGCCGGTCATCGTCTGGGCCACCTTCTACAAGCAGGACGTGCTCGCGCTCGGCTTCGAGGCGAGCGGCGCCGCGCTGCTGGCCGTGGCGCTGCGGCCGGGCGCGCGGGCGCGCTGGGCCGGGGGCGGGCTCCCGCTGCCTGGCCTGGCTGGCGATCGGGCCGCTCGTGCTGGCCGTCTGGACCAAGCAGTCGGCGCTGCCGGCGCTGGGCGCCTGCGCGCTCTGGCTGCTCTGGCGCGACCCGCGCCGCGGCCTGCGCTGGACGCTCGCCGCGGCGGTCGTGCTCGGCGGCTCGCTGGCGCTGGCCGACCTGGCGCTGCATGGGGGGCTGCTCACGCATCTCTTCCTGCCGAACGCCGAGGCGCTGACGCTCGACCGGCTGGGCAAGAACGCGGCGGCGCTCTGGGACGAGCACTGGCCGCTGATCCTCGTGGCGGCCGCGGCTGCGGGCGCGCTCGCGCTGGCCGCCTGGCGGGTGCGCCGCCCGCCCGCGCTGTCACTGCTGTTCGCCGCGCTCTCGCTGCCCGCCGCGCTCTGGACCAACCTGTCGCCGCTGGCGAACTACAACCACCTGCTGCCGCTGCTGCTGCCGCTCTGCCTGCTCGTGGGCGTGGGGCTCGGGCACGCGCTGGCCTACGCGCGGGAGCGCGGCCGGGTCGCCTGGGCCTGGCCGGTCGCCGTGGTCGTCGTGCTGCTCGGGCAGGCGACGCTTTTCACGCCGCTGCATCGCTGGTACTCGCCGCTGGGCCAGCCGCTGGCCGAGAAGGCGGACCGCCTGGCCCGCATGCTGCCCGAGGTGGCCGCCGCGCCCGGCCGCACCGCGCTGAGCCGAGGACGCCTGGCTCGCGCTCGCAGGCGGGCAAGGCGTTGCCCTTCGACGACCCGGCGATGCTGGCGACCCAGGCGGCGCGCGGCCGCTGGGATCCGGCTGTCTTCTTGCAGGACATCACGCGGCGCAAGTTCGCCGTGGTGATCCTGGAGGATGACATCACCGGCGCCAGCTTCAGCCCGCGCTGGACGCCGGCCATGCTAGCTGCGCTGCAGGCCAACTACGTGGTCAAGTATCGCGACGTGCGCTTCCTGGCCGTGCCGCGGCCGCCCCCGTCCACGCCGCCCACGCCACTCCGCTGCACGGTGGCGACCGGGCAGGGCGGACCGGCTCTCATTGGCCTGTTTATGCCCGGTGGCGGCACGCCGCGCCTCGACGCGGGCGACGTGCAGGCGGTCAGCCTCTACTGGGGGCCGATGGTGGCCACGCCGCGCCCGGGTCTGAAGATCAGCCTGCGCCTGATCGCGCCGGATGGCGGCATCGTCTGGCAGGCCGACATCCCGCCCGGCGCGACGGCGGGCTTCCCCTGGCCCGCCTGGCCGGCCGGCCCCGGCCCGCGCGACGACTTCCAGGTGGCCGTGCCGGCGGACGCCGTACCCGGGACCTACCGCCTGGTGCTCGCGGCCTACGCGCCCGGCCCCAGTGGTCTCATTCACCTGTACTTCGAATGCGGCGGCATGCCGAATGGCGATGCCGTGCTCGCGTTGCCTACGGTCGCCCAACCGCTGGAGGTGCCCTGATGGTCCCGGCCGTCTTCCTGTCGCCGCACTTCGACGACGTGGCGCTCTCCTGTGGCGGGCTCGCGGCCGCGCGGCCGGGCAGCCTCTGTCTGACGCTGTTCGCCGCGCCGCCCCCGCCCGGCGTGCCGCTGTCGGCCTTCGCCCAGGAACTGCACGACCGCTGGGGCACCAGCGACCTCGGCGCGGGCAACGCCCTGCGCCGCGCCGAGGAGCGCGCCGCCACCGCGCGGCTCGGCCTCGCCCTGGCGCTGCTCGACTATCCCGACGCGGTCTACCGGCCCGGCCGCTACGAGAGTGAGGCGGCCATCTTCGGCGCGCTCGACCCCGCCGAGGCGGACCTGCCCGCCGCGCTGGCGGACGACATCGCCGCGGCGCTGGCGGCGCACGGGGTCGGCGCCGACGTGCCGGTCTACGCCCCGCTCGGGCTCGGCCACCACGTCGACCATCAGCTGACGTATCAGGCGGCGGGCCTGCTGGCCGCGCGCGGGCGCCCGGTGTACTACTACGAGGACTTTCCCTATGCCGCGCGGCCCGGCGCCCACGCCGCGCGCTTCGCCGAGCTCGGCGGCGCCTTCACGGCGCACCTGGTGCCCATCGACGCCACGATCGCCGCCAAGATCGCGGCGATCCGCGCCTATGCCTCGCAGATCAGCAGCCTGTTCCCCGGCGCCGACGCGGTCGGTCCCGCCGTGCGCGCCTATGCGGAGGCGGTGGTGCAGGGCGGGCCGGCGCCCGCGACGCCGGGCACGCGTTTTGCGGAGCGTTACTGGCAGGCCGCCGGTGAATCCGGTGTATAATGTGGCGGTGAATTGGACGCGCCCGGCGATGTGGCCCGCCGGGCGGCCCCGCGAGAACGGCGCATGCTCTATCTCTCCCAGCTAATCGGCTGTCCGCTGCGCGACCGGGTCGGCAACCAGGTGGCGCGCATCCAGGATCTCGTGGTGCTGCTGCCGCCGCCCGCCGCGGCGGCGGAGCTCGCCACGCGCTACGCCGAGTACCCGCGCTTGCACGGGCTGGTGGCGCGCGGGGGGCAGCGCGCCGCGGGCTTCTTCGTGCCGCGCGCCTCGCTGGCCGCGATCGGGCCTGAGGGCGGGCGCCTGGCTACGGCCGACGTCTTCCTGGAGACCTTCGCGCGGCGCCCGAACGAGCTCTTGCTGCTGGCCGACCTGGCCGACCACCCGGTCATCGACTGCCGCAAGGCGGTCGTGCGCCGGGTGAACGACGTGCTGCTGGGCCGCGTGGACGAGCTCGCCACGCCGCCGCCCGTGCCGCCCGAGACGCCCGGGTCGGGCGCCGCCGTCTACGCGCCCGGCGACCTCTGCCTGCTGGGCGTCGACGCCGGATGGCCCGGCCTGCTGCGGCGGCTGAACCTGCTCGGCGGCGCCACCGGTCTGCTGCGCGTCTTCGGCCGCGTGCTCGTGCCCCAATTGGTGCCCTGGCCCGACCTGGCGCTGACCGGCCCGCTCCACACCCACCGGCGCAGCGCCCTCAGCCGCCTGCACCCGGCCGAGATCGCGCGCCTCACCGACGCGCTCAGCTACCACGAGGCGGCGGGCCTCATCGCCGGCCTCGACGACGAGACGGCGGCCGACGTGCTCGAAGAGGTCGATCTGGAGCGCGCGACCGATATCATGGAGCAGCTGCCCGACGCGCGCGCCGCCGACATCATCGAGGAGATGGGCCCGGACGACGCGAGCGACCTGCTCGGCGACCTGCCCGAGGGGCGGGCGGCCGATCTGCTGCGCGAGATGGAGCCGGAAGCCGCCGAGGATGTCCGCGAGCTCTTGCGCTACCCCGACGACAGCGCGGGGGGCATGATGACCACCTCGTTCGTCACCTGTCCGCGGGGTTTCACCGTGCGCCAGGTCGTCGACCTGCTGCGCGCCGAGCTCGATAAGCCCGACCTGGTCTACTACATCTACGTGACCGAGGGGCCCGAGGACACGCACCTGGCCGGGGTTGTCACGCTGCGCAAGCTGCTGATCGCCGACCCCGCCGAGCCCCTGGAGGGGATCATGCGCACCGACTTCGAGCACGTCGGGCCCTTCGACAACCCGCGACACGTGGCGCGGGTTATGGCCGAGTACAACCTGCTCGCCCTGCCGGTGCTCGACGATGCCGGCCGGCTGCTCGGCATCATCACGGTCGACGACGCTATCGAGGTCTTGCTGCCGAGCGGCTGGCAGCGCAAGCTGAACCATCTCTTCACCTCGTGATGTGCGCGACTCGGGGGGCCCCATGAGCCAGGTGTCACCGGCCGCGGCGCCGCACGCCCCCGAGGCGGGCGGCCCCCTGCCCCGCCGGGGGCTGCGCGCGCGCCTGCGCGGCGGCCGCGCCTGGCTCTACCTGGCCGCGCTGGGGCCGGGCCTGGTGGCCGCGGCCGCGGGCAACGACGCGGGCGGCATCGCGACCTACGCCACCGTCGGCGCGCAATACGGCTACCACCTGCTTTGGGCCATGGTGCTCATCGTCATCTCGCTCAGCCTCGTGCAGGAGATGTGCGCGCGCATGGGCGCGGTCACCGGCAAGGGGCTGTCCGACCTGATCCGCGAGCGCTTCGGCCTGCGCTGGGCGGCCTTCGCCACGCTCGCGCTGTTCGTGGCGAACGCGGGCACGACGATCACCGAGTTCGTGGGCATCGGCGCGGCGGCCGAGATCTTCGGCGTGCCGCGCTGGATCGCCGTGCCGGTGCTGGCCTTCGTCGTCTGGCGGCTGGTCACGCTCGGCAGCTACGGCCGCATCGAGAAGATCTTCCTGCTGATGACCGCCGCCTTCTTCAGCTACCCCGTGGCCGCCTTCCTGGCGCACCCCGATTGGGGCACCGTGGCCCATGCCACGGTTGTGCCGACCTTCCACACGGATCCCGGCTTTCTGTTCAACTTCGTGGCCCTGATCGGCACGACGATCACGCCGTACATCCAGCTGTACACGCAGTCGAGCGTGGTGGACAAGGGTGTCACGGCCAGCGACTACCCGTACGAACGCTTCGAGGTGCTGGTCGGCGTGGTCTTCGCGAGCGTGGTCTCGGCGGCGATCGTCATCTCGACCGCGGCGGCGATCTACGCGGTCTCGGGGCCCCAGGTGCTGAACACCGCGGCCGACGCCGCGCGGGCGCTCGAGCCGGTGGCCGGGCCCTACGCCGAGTACCTGTTCGGCATCGGCCTCTTCGGCGCCTCGATGCTCGCCGCGGCCGTGCTGCCCCTGTCGACGTCCTACGCGGTGACCGAGGCGATCGGCTTCGAGCGCGGCGTCTCGTTCACCTTCCGCGACGCGCCGGTCTTCGTCGGCCTGTTCACGGTGCTGGTGGTGCTGGGCGCGCTGGTCGCGATGATCCCCGGTGTGCCGGTGGTGGGGCTGCTGCTGGTCGTGCAGGTGATCGACGGCGTGCTGCTGCCCATCGAGCTCATCTTCATCATGCGGCTGATCAACGACAAGGAGATCATGGGGCGCTACACGAACGGGCGGCTCTACAACGTCGTCGCCTGGATCGCCGTGGCGGGCGTCACGGGCGCCGTCCTGCTGATGCTGGTGACGCTGCCGTTCGCGGGCGGCTGAGCGCGGCGCCTACGGCGTGGCCGCGGGCGTGGGCGGCGTGAAGGTGCGCGGGTAGGCGGCGACGTAGGTGCTCACGTCGAGGTAGTAGACCGCGGGGTCGTTGGGCCGCTGCACGCGGGCGAAGACGAGCGGCGTCTCGCCGCCGTGGTCCGCGCGCGTGGCGCCGGTGGGCGCGGTGCCGAGCACGGTCAGCGCGGTGCCGGGGGCCACGGTCAGGGCCGGGCCGGGGGTGGCCCCGCCGTTCGCGCTGAAGGCGGGCACCTGCGGGTAGAGGCGCAGCATGTCGACCGCGTAGGTGTGGCTGGGGTCCTGCGGCGCCGCCAGGTAGGCGAGGGTGGCCCGCGCCAGCGGCACCATATCGAACTCGTCGCCCAGCCAGTCGCCGTCGGGGTGCCGTGCCAGATAGGCCTGGACCGCGGAGGCGGTGGTCGGGTCGTGGATCGAGCCGACGGCCCAGAGGGCCAGCCAGCGGTTCTCGGCGCAGGCGTCGGCGAGCCCGGCCACGGCGGCGTCGGTGTCGCCCGGCTGGTGGTTCCACACGCGTAGCTCCCAGTTCTGCACCTGACCGACCGAGAGCGCGCAGGCGTCGGGCTCCGGCGTCGACGTCGCCCGGGCGGCCACGGGCACAGGCGTCTCGGGGATGACGGTGGGCGGCGCCACGGTGATGGTCGGCGGGGCGGGCGGCATTGCGGTTGCCGTGGGCGGCACGACGGTCGCCGTGGGCGGTGCGATGGTCGCGGTAGGCGCGAGCGGCGCGGGCGTGGCCGAGGGCGGCGTAGGCACGGCCGTGGGCACGGCCGGGACCGTCGGCGGCGGCGCCGTCGGCGTGGCCGGGGCGGTGCCGCAGGCGGCGAGCAGCAGCAGCCCGAGCAGCCCCCCGGCCGCCGCGCGCCCCAGGCGCCTCCCCGCGTTGCCCATCCCGTCCTCCTCTCGCCCTCCGGCGGAATCCCTGCTCCCCGGCGTCCAGTATAGGCGCGGCCCCCCCGCCCGTCAAGCCGCGCCGCGTGGGCCGTGCGCCCTTGCGCCTGAAGTCGTGGGCAACGGCCGCGAAGCCCGCCTGCGCGGGCTGTGATTCGGCCTGCGCGCAGCCGCGACGCCCGGGTAGGTGCGGCCCCTGTGGCCGCCCGGCCGCCGCGCCGCGCGGCCGGCCTGCTGCCACGATGGGTGGGGCAAGGCGGCACCCTCATCCGCGCATCCCGGCTCAGCCCGCCCGCTTTGGCACCACAATAGCTGCGGCAAACATCCCTGATACGCGGCTGATCCATCCGACCTGGACACACTGCCGCCCGGTCCGGCGGCAGCATGGCACCAACCGGCGGATTTGTGGTGCCATCCCTTAAATCTGTGGGATGGCACCACAAATCTGTGGGACCATCCGGCGCTTTTGTGGCACCAATACCAGAGACTACCACAGAGACTACCACAGAGACTACCGTCAGAGACGAACACATAAACGTCACAGAGAGAGAGGGAGCGGCGCGCCGCTCAGGGGGCCCCGCGGGGCCGGGCCCGCTCCCCCTCCCCCTGCGACGGGTGAAGTTTGGACGACGACGACCGCCATGACCGGAAGGAGTGGCTCGCCCCGGCGACAGCGGCCCCCGCCGGGCGGCCTCAGCGGAACGCTATGGCCCGCGACGGCGCCGGTGCGGACTCCCGTCGTCGTGCCGTTCTTTGGCGCCTCAGCGGACCGCTCAGCGGCGCGCGGCGGGTGGCCGGGGCGAGGAGGCCGTGCCGCCGTGCCACCCCGGCTTAGCAGGCCGCACCCACCCGGCGAGAATGCCGCCTGGCCGAGCCAGAACGACCCATCGGCGTGCGAATCCGGGGCCGCCGAAGGCGCCGGGGCGCCGACTCGCGCGGGCCCCGGTGGAGTGAAGGAGATAATCCGGTTGAAAAGCATCAATTTTCGCGTCTCTCGCCGCTTTCGCGCAACACCGCCGGTTGCCTCACGTTACAGATTAACAACGTCGCTGCGACGTGGCAGCCGGGCCCAGGCCGGGCGTGACTGCCGGGAGCGTGGGTCTGGTGCTGCACGGGAAATTCCTCAAGATCGAGCCGGGACATTCGATCGACCAGTCACTGCACATCCTCAAGGCGCTCGCGTCGGAGCAGCGCCTGCGCGTGCTCGCGTTCGTGGGCAGCCGCCGCTGCACGGTGACCGAGATCGCCCGCGGCCTCAACCTGCCGCTGTCGACCACGACGGCGCATGTCAATATCCTGCAAGACGCCGGGCTGCTGCACACCGAGATCGAAGCCGCCTCGCGCGGCCTGCAGAAGGTGTGCAATCGCACCTACGATCAGCTGCTGATCGACCTCTCGCCCCGGGAAGAGCCGGCCATCCGCAGCGTGGTGGTCGCCCTGCCCATCGGCCACTACAGCCGCTGCGCCGTCCTGCCGACCTGTGGGCTGGCCTCGCTCAGCGGCCTGATCGGCCTGCTCGACGACCCGATGGCCTTCTACGAGCCGGAGCGGATGGAGGCGCAGCTGCTCTGGTTCCGCTCCGGCTACGTGGAATATCTCTTCCCGACCCGGTTGCCGCCGCACTGCGTGCCGGCCGCGCTGCAGGTCAGCGCCGAGATCTGCTCGGAGGCCCCGCTCCACAACCTGGATTGGCCCTCCGACATCACGGTCTGGATCAACGACGTGGAGATCGGCACCTGGACCTCGCCCGCCGACTTCGGCGGCCAGCGCGGCCACTTGACCCCCGACTGGTGGGACGTCAAGGACACCCAGTATGGGCTGCTCAAGCGGTGGCAGGTGACGGACGGCGGCACGTTCATCGACGGTTTGCCCCTGTCGGCGGTGCGCGTGGCCGACCTGGGCCTCGATCCCCGCGCGCCGATCCGGGTGCGCCTGGGCGTCAAGTCCGACGCCCGGCACGTGGGCGGGCTGAATCTGTTCGGCAGCAAATTCGGCAACTATCCGCAAGATCTCACCCTTCGCGTCGACTATCAAGAGCTCCCCACCCCGAACGGCTCTTCGGCCCCGCGCGACGATGTGGCCGTCGCCGCGGCCGGCTATCTGGAGGAGGTGAAACAGGACTAGCCGCCCGAGAGCCAAAGGGCCGAGCACCATCCCTTCACAACGGGTTCTTTATTCTTGATGTATGTACTCCAGAGGAGGACAGTGATGAATCGTAAGACAAATCGGCTGATGGCGGCCATCACCAGCCTGAGCGTCGCGAGCCTGTTGCTCGCCGCGTGCGGCGCCGAGGCCACCCCTACGACCGCCCCGGTCCCGCCGACCAGTACGACGGCCGCGGCCGCCGCCCCGACCGACACGACCGCCGCGGCGATGCCGACCAACACGGCCGCCATGGCGGCGCCGACCGACACCGCCGCCCCGGTGATGACCGCGACCGCCGCCGTGACCGCCACCGCCGCTATGACGGCCACCGCGCCGCCGGCCAACACCGCGCCCCCTGGCGTGACCGTCGCCGCCGCAACCGGCACGTCGGTCGTCTCGACCGGCACGAGCGCCGGCCCGACGCCCGGCCTGCCGTCCAGCTGCTCCAACGTCGACCTCTCCTACTGGAGCGGCCTGACCGGCCCCGACGGCCCGGTGATGCAGCAGATCATCAACTCGTTCAACACCGATAACCCGAACGTCAAGGTCACGATGACGATCCAGCAAGACTACGTCACCGCGCTGGGCACCGCGAAGGCGAGCAAGACCCTGCCCGACCTGACCCAGGTCAACGAGGACCAGGTGGCCACCCAGGCCTTCCTGGGCACGATCCGCCCGATGGACGACATCATCAAGCTGATGGGCATTCAGAGCTCCGACTTCCCGGCCGTCGCCTGGAACGCCGGGACGGTCGTCGGCAAGCAGTACACCGTGCCCTTGAGCTTCGTCGCCATGACCATGTACTACAACGCGGACCTGCTGAAGGCCGCGGGCATTAACAGCCCGCCGACGAACGACAGCGAGTTCCAGGCCGCCGCGGCGGCCGCGAACAAGAACGGCAACAACGGCTTCCTGATCACCAGCGGCTTCCCCGTGCAGCAGATCTTCCAGGAGCTGCTCCACCAGTACGGCGGCACCGAGTTCAGCTCGGACGGCACGCAGGCGACCTGGAATAGCGATGCCGGAGTCAAGGCGCTGACCTGGATGGTCGACGCGCAGAAGAAGTACTCGCAGCCCAAGCTGGCCGTCGACGCCGACCTCAACGGCTTCAAGCAGGGCACCGCGGGCATGATCTGGAACGGTAGCTGGCAGCTGCCGAACCTGACGGGCGATGCGGTGAGCTTTGCCGGCAAGGCAGCCGCCCCGCCGCAGATCGGCCCCAACCCGGCCACGTGGGCCGGCGGCAACCTGATGGCCGTCACGACCGCTCGCGCCGCGGGCGCGGACCCGTGCAAGGACGCCGCCGAGGCGATGTTCTACCGCTACCTGATCGACCATGACGCGGACTGGGCCAAGGCCGGCAACATCCCGGCGTACACGCCCGCCCGCAACAGCGACGAGTTCAAGCAGAATCCGCTGGCGCCCCTGACCCAGGCCGTGGCCAATCCCGTCTTCCCGCCGCCGATCCCGGGCGTGCCCGATGCCTTCGGCCCGCTGGGCGATGCCGTTGCCTCGGTGATGCAGGGCAACCAGCCCGACATCAAGAAGGCGCTGGACGATGCGGCGAACAAGTCGAATCAGATCCTGACGCAGAACAAGGCCAAGTACGGCTCGACGCCGCCCGGCCAGTAGACCCGACTGGCGGCCCCTGCCGGGAGGCGGGGGCCGCCGGTCCTAGACGGCGCTGCCTGCGCGCCGTGTCGGGCCTCGTGCCCGGCCCGGCGCCCGGGGGCGCCCGCACTGCCGGCGGCCACCCCGGGTCGCAGCGGGTGGCACGCGGAGTGCAGACACCCCGCGCAGGCGCGGGTGGCGCCCGGCCGCCCGTCCAGCTAGCGGCAAGCGCGCGAGGAGCAGAAAGGGAGCCCAGCATGGCAGCAACATCAGCGGCGCCCGCGGGGCCGGCCGCCGCGGCGCCACCGCAGGTGGCCGGCCGACGGCGATTCAGCATCGTGCCCTACCTCTTGATCCTGCCGCACCTGCTTGTGTTTCTCGTGTTCATCGGCTGGCCGTTCGTGTTCGGCCTGGCGATCAGCCTGTTCCAGTACGATTATCACCTGCCCGATCGCAGCACGTTCGTCGGCTTCGACAACTACCTCGGGCTGTTTAATCCCCAGACGCCCGAGTACAACATGTTCTGGACGGCGTTCATCAACACGCTGGAGTTCGTGGTGATGAGCGTGCCGCTGCTGGTGGTCATCCCGCTGCTGCTCGCGGTGCTGCTGAACTCCAAGGTGCGGGGCGTCAATATCTTCCGCGGCATCTACTTCGCGCCCTGGGTGCTGTCGGTCTCGGTGGTCGGCCTGCTCTGGTGGTGGATCTTCCAGCCCATCGGCGGCCTGATCAACTACTATCTCAAAGACCTGGGCCTCTTCACGCCGCAGTGGCTGACGACGCTGCCGTGGGCCTGGATCACCATCCTGGTCTGCACAATCTGGTGGACGGCCGGCTTCAACATGATCATCTTGCTGGCCGCGCTGCAAGACATCCCCGGCTACCTCTACGAGGCGGCGGCCCTCGACGGCGCCACGGGACCGCAGCAGTTCCGCCATATCACGGTGCCGCAGATCCGGCCGGTGATCGTGTTCATCATCATCATCTCGATCATCGCCTCGTTCAACCTCTTCGGCCAGCCGTTCCTGATGACCGGGGGCGGGCCCGTGGGGGCCAACGGCCAGGGCGCCACGATGCCGGTGATGGTCGCGATCTACAACGAGGGCTTTATCCGCAACTATCAGGGCAACGCGGCGGCGATGGCCGTGCTGGTCGCCGCCGTCATGATCGCGGTCTCGTACATCAACTTCCGGTTCTTCCGGCCGCGCGACTAGCCGGATCGGGTAAAGGAGGAGCGCATGGCCGTAACCACGCAAACAACCCCCACGGCCCGCAGCACGGTCGCCCCGGCCGCCCGGGCCGGGCGGGAGCCGCGCCGGTACGTCGGGATGATCCTCACCTACGTGGTGCTGATCCTGATCGCGCTGATCATCATCCTGCCGCTGCTCTGGATGCTGTCCACGTCGTTCAAGCCGAAGGCGCAGTTCTTCACCCGCGACATCCAGTGGATCCCGCTCACCTGGACGCTGGCGAACTACCAGAGCCTGTTCAGCCTGAAATCGATCCCGATCGCGCGCTGGTTCCTTAACAGCCTGGTGCTGTCGTCGATCGTGACCGTGCTCACACTGCTGGTCAATTCGATGGCGGCCTACGCCTACGCGCGCCTGAGCTTCCGCGGCCGCAACGGGATCTTCGCGGCCATGCTGGCGACGCTGTTCCTGCCCGGCATGATGTTCCTCGTGCCCAACTTCCTGACCGTGGCGCGGCTGGGCTGGCTGAACAACTGGCTGGGCATCATCGTGCCCGCGCTCGCCGGCATCTTCGGCATCTTCTTCCTGCGCCAGTTCTTCGAGGGCATCCCCCGGGAACTGGACGAGGCAGCGGAAATCGACGGCGCGACGATCTGGCAGACCTACTGGCGTATCATCTTGCCGCTGGCCCGGCCGGCCCTCGCCACGCTCGCGGTGATCACGTTCCTCGCCTCGTGGAACGACTTCCTGTGGCCGCTGCTCGTGCTGCAAGACCGCAATCTGCTCACCCTGGCGCCCGGGCTGAGCCTGCTGAAGGGCGCCTATACATCCGAATACGGGCAGATGATGGCCGGCTCGGTGATCGTCGCGGCGCCGGTGCTGCTCATTTACTTGCTGCTCCAGCGCTTCATCGTCGCCAGTGTGGCAACGACGGGGCTGAAAGGCTAGCCGCAGGGCGCCGCGCGCGCCGGTCCGGAGAGGAGACCTCGTGACCCAACCTCGCCGCCTGTCGACTCCCCCGCGCGTGTGGCGCGCCGCCCTGCTCGGGCCGGCCCTGCTGCTCGCCGCCTGCGGCGCCGCGCCGACGCCGACCGTCCCGCCGCCGACGGCGACCGTCGCCGCGCCGACAGCCGTGCCCGCCACCAGCGCGCCGCCGGCAACGGCGACCATCGCGCTGCCCCCGAGCGCCCCCGCCGCGCCGCCCACGGCGCCTCCGACGCTCGCGCTCGACGGCGACCGCGGCCCTCACGGCTTCCGTCGCGACGGCGACTGCGGGGCCCGGCACCTTCACCGACCCGGTCTTCCGGCAAGACTTCCCCGACCCGTTCGTGCTGGAGGTTGGGGATACCTTCTACGGCTACGCCACCGGCGCCGCCGGGCGCGACATCCAGGTCGCGACCTCGCCTGACCTGATCCACTGGACGCTGAGCCACGACGGGCTGCCGGGCCTGCCGAAGTGGGCCAGCCTGACCGGCGGGCTCACCTGGGCGCCCGAGGTGGCCGAGATCGGCGGGCAGTTCGTGATGTACTACGTCGCCCACGACAAGACGTCGGACAAGCAGTGCGTCGGCGTGGCGACCGCGCCCAAGCCCGCCGGGCCGTTCCGCGACACGAATGCCCAGCCGTTGGTCTGCCAGGCCGATCTGGGCGGCACGATCGACCCCGACGTCTTCAGCGCCAGCGGCAAGCTCTACCTGTACTTCAAGAACGACGGCAACTGCTGCTCGATCCCCACGCACATCTATGGGCAGCAACTGGCCCCCGACGGTCTCAGCCTCGTCGGCAAGCCGGCCGCGCTGATCGCGAACGACAACGCCTGGGAGCGCGACGTCGTCGAGGCGCCGACCATGTTCCAGCACGCCGGACACTACTACCTGTTCTTCTCGGGCAACGATTACGGCGGCATCGACTACGCGGTCGGCTACGCGACCTGCGACACGCCGCTCGGGCCGTGCCAACAGGCGCCCGAGAACCCGATCCTGCACAGCAACATGACCATCAACCCGCCCATCGTCGGCCCCGGCCACCAGACGTTGCTGCAGCTAGGCGACCAGACCTGGATCGTCTACCACGTCTGGGAGATCGCGGGTGGCGCGCGCGGCAGTCGCCGCTTCATGTGGCTCAGCCGGGTGGACTGGCAGAACGGCAAGCCGGTGGTGCAGGGGCCGTCGGCCGCGCCCCAGCCCGATCCCAACGTGAGTGTGCCCGCCACCCCCGGCGCGGCGCCCCTGCCGACCGGCACGCCCACGCCCGGGCCGTAGCCCGCCCCGGCGCGCCGGGCGCCCGGCGCCCGGGGCCTGCGGTTCAGGGTGACAAGGGGGAGGCGCGGCGACGCGTCCCTCCCGGCAACGGGGCGGCTGACGCGGCTGACGCTGTTTGCCCTTGGCTGACGCTGTTTGCCCTTGGCTGACGCTCTTGTTCAAAGAGCGTCAGCCATGAATCGGGCTACGTGTAGAAACAATAGCGCGTTGGCTGACGCGGCTGACGCTCTCTTTCGGGGGCTACGGCTTCTCCGGGGGCGCGGCGTTGCTCCGGCGTTTGCTTGAGCGCTCCCGGCCCTCCCCTTGTCATGTTGAACGCAGTGAAACATCTCCGCGCCGGGCGGCCTACCCGGGGCGGCGCTACGGCGGCCGGGATGCCGATCGGCGTGGCAACGGCGGCCGCAACGCGGCATCCCGGCGCGGAGACCCTTCACCTGCGGTTCAGGGTGACAAGGGGGAGGCGCGGCGACGCGTGCCTCCGCGGCACAGCGGCGCTCTGCTCAGGTCGCACCGGCCCGCAAAGTTTGGGCCTAATGAGTTGTGTCGCCGGAGAGTGGTAATGCGGGCGCCCGGGTGGGAGAAACCGGCTGCCCACGAATGCGGCCTCGCCGCGCCGGCGAATGCACGAATGCCGCGGCCGCGTCCCGAGCGTCGCAGGCCGCGGGGTGGGGCGGCCTCGCCGGGCGGAGCCGGCTCCCACAGACGCTCCGGGCGGACCGCCCGGCTCGTAGCAGGCGGAATCGTGCGGCGGCGCCCGGCGCGGGCCTACGCGTCCATCCGGAGCTCTTCGAGGTCGAGGTTCCGCTCGATCTCGCGCCAGACCTCGTCGCTCGATCTCGCCCCGCTCGCGCAGGTCCAGCACGGCGCGGCGCTCGGCGTCGGTGACCGCGCGGCGGATGCGGTGGTGCTCCACTAGCTCTTGCTCGGCGGCGGCCGAGGGCGCCCGGCCGTCGGGGGCCAGGCCATCCGCGCCCGGGTCGCCCAGGTGGCTCGCTCGATGCGCGTATTGCGCCCGCATCGCCGCGATCAGCGGCAGGTGGCCGGGCCACTCCTCCGCGAGCTGATCCAGGCGCGCCGTGGCTGCGTCCAGCGCGACCCGGCCGGCGCGAAGCTGCTGCTGGTGGATGGCGCCGTGGTCGGTAGCGACGCCGAGCGCGTGGATGAGCAGCGGCAGCGAGAGGCCCTGGCCGACCAGCGTCACCAGGATCACGAGGAAGGCGAGGAAGATGAGCAGATCGCGGTCCGGCGTGGTCGCGGGCAGCGACAGGGCGGTGGCCAGCGACAGCACGCCGCGCATGCCGGCCCAGCCGACGAGGAAGACCTCGCGCCAGTGGGGCCGCGGCGCGTGCGGCCGGTGGCGGGTGGCGCGGCGGGTGGCGCGGCGGCGCACCCGCGCGGCGGTGAGCCAGGCGACCACGGACGTATCGAGGAAGACCCAGACCAGGCGCACCGCGATCGCGACAACGCTGAGCAGCAGGCCGATGCCGGTCAGCGCGAGCAGCGAGCGGCCCGCGAGGGTGTGCAGGATCGCCGACAGCTGCAGGCCGATCAGCACGAAGACCAACCCGTTGAGCACGAAGTCGATCATGTTCCAGACCGCGCGGCCGCTCAGCCGGGTCGCGGAGCGCGAGATGTAGGGCTCGCGCCAGCCGAGATAGACGCCCGCGGCCACGACCGCCAGGACGCCCGACGCGCCGAGCGGCTCGGCAGCCAGGTAGGCGGCGAACGGCGTCAGCAGCGAGAGCGCGATCTCGACCGGCGGATCGTCGAGCAGGCTGCGCAGCCGGCCGGCGAGGAACCCAATCACCAGGCCGATCGCGACGCCACCCGCCGCCACGAGGGGGAAACTGAGAGCCGTGGCGCCGAGCGAGAAGGTGACCGCCAGCGCCGCGACGGCGGCGCGGTAGGTGACCAGGGCCGTGGCGTCGTTGATGAGGCTCTCGCCTTCGAGGAGCGTGACGACCCGGCGCGGCAGCCCGAGCCCGCGGAACACGGCCGCGGCGGCGACCGCGTCGGGCGGCGAGATGATCGCGCCGAAGGCGAAGGCTGCCGGCCAGCCAAGCTCGGGCAGCAGCGCATGCAGCACCACCGCCACGACCACCGTGGTGGTCAGCACGAGCCCGACCGCCAGCGACAGGATCGGCCGGAGCAGCACGCGGAAATCGCGGATCGACGTGTTGAACGCGGCGCTGTAGATCAGCGGCGGCAGGAACAGAAGAAACACCAGGTTGGGATCGAGCGGGATGTCGGGGAAGGCCGGGATCAGCGCGAGCACGGCCCCGGCGAAGACGAGCAGAATCGGGTAGGGCACCCGGAGCCGGCGGGCCAGGGGCGTCAGGGCGGTCACCACGACCAGGAGCACGAGGACCAGTTCTACATCATTCATGGCCGCACCTTGTCAGGCCGGGGACGCGGGACCCGGGCGCCGTCGCCGGCCACCCCCACCGGTGGCCGGGCGTGCGCCCATTGTAGCGGGTCGCGGGCCCGCCGTGCAAGCCCGCGGCCGTCTGCCCGCCCCCGCCCGGCCGGCGCCGCTCCGGAGGCTCACCCGGCACCCCGCTCAGCCGCTCGGCACCCCCAGCCGTGCCTTGACCGCGGGCACTACTTCCGCCGCGAAGGCCGCGATCTGGGCGCGCTCGTCGCCGGAGATCGGCCAGAAGATGAACGTGTCCTGCCGCGCCTCCTCGTAGAAGCCCACGATCAGGTCGACCCACGCGGCGACCGGGCCGATGAACACGCCGGGCCGGCGCGGGCGCACGCGCGACTCACCGGCGCCGCCCGTGAGCATGCCCATCAGGTTGTAGCCGCGGCGGATCGCGCCCGGCAGGCGGCCCGCTGCGGCGGCGCCTGCGTCGATCGCCGCCTGCTTTGGCGCCAGCGTGTCGGGCGACGCGTATGTCGAGGTGAGCAGCACGCCGTCGGCCAACCGGCCGGTGAGGCGCAGCGCCTGCGGGCCGTAGGCGCCGGTCCAGAGGCGCGGCGCGGGCACGGGCGTGCGGGCCAGTTGCGCGCCCGCCGCCTGGTACGTGGTGCCCGCGAAGGTGTACGGTTCGGTGGGGTGGTCGAGCAGCGCGCGCAGCAGGGTCAGGTGCTCGACGAAGGCGCGGTAGCGGGCCCCGCCCTCGAGCGCGGGGCCGCCCAGCGCCGCGATGCCCTCCGGGAAACCGCCCGCGCCGACGCCGAGCTCCAGCCGCCCGCCGCTGAGCACCTGCAGCGTGAGCGCCTGCTTGGCCAGCAGCGCGGGCAGGCGCAGCGGCGTGGTCAGCACGTTCGTGCCGACGTGGATGCGGCTGGTCCGCATGGCGAGCGCGGTTACCAGGGTCCAGGTCTCCAAGAAGTCAGGGTTATAGGCGTGGTCCTGCACCATGATCAGGTCGAGGCCTCCGGCCTCGGCGACCCGGGCGCGGGTGAAGGGCTCGGCCGGGTCGGCCAGGCCCGGATCGACATTGGCGCCGAACAGGGGCGCCGGCTGGCTGTCGGTCATCGGGGATTCCTCTCTCGCCGGGCGGGCTTGGACGCCGCCTGTGCATGCGTGCCGTTGCTGCGGGAATTGTACCACGGGGCCGTCCCGCCGGCGTGTCCGGGGGTGCGTCCGTCTGCCGGGGGGTTGCGGCGGCGTACGAAGCCTGGCCTCTGGGCCGGTGGCGTTGTTGCCTGCCCCTTTCCCGTGCCGGGGCATCTGGATCTTGGCCGGCGCGTGGTTTGCCGGCTCCCGGATTGAACGTCGGGCCGGCGGGTGATCGTGCTCTCCGTCCCGTTGCCGGATCAGGTGCGCTCCCGGGTATACTTCTGTAGATCGTTCGTTTTGGGATCAACGCAAGCGGCCCAGCGCAAGAGGAGACTACCATGGGAAAAGTTGCATTTGGCCTGTCGGTATCGCTCGACGGCTTCATTGCCGACCCGCAGGGTGACCCGTCGCTGGTCTTTGCCTGGATGGGCCGGGACATGGAACATTTCTTCGCCGTGGCGGGCGATGCGCTGGAGGCGAACGGCGCGGTGATCATGGGGCACCGCAGCTTCGACCAGATCGACGGCGACCAGGGCTGGGTTTTGCCCACCGGCACGCCCATCGCCGTGTCCGTCGTGGTGCTGCAATCGCAGCCGCGCCCACCCGTCACGAAGGGCCAGACGTCCTTCTACTTTGTCGCCGAGGGCATTGAGCGCGCGGTCCAGTTAGCCCAGGAGTTGGCCGGCCAGAAGGACGTGGCCTTGCATGGGGCCAGTGCGGTCCAACAGGCCCTGCGTGCCGGGCTGCTCGACGAGATGCATCTGAGCGTGGCCCACGTGCTGCTGGGCGCGGGCGTGCGCCTGTTCGATCACCTGGGCGGGCCGATCCCGCTGGAACACCTGGGCACGCGGGAGACCCCGGGCGCCACGCACCTCTCGTTCCGCGTGGTGAAATAAGGCGCGCTCCGAATCAGCCTGCGTTGCCGTTATGCCGGGCGGGCCAGCCTCCAAGACGCGGTTCCCGCCGGCGGCCGAGCGGCGCGGCATCGAGCGGGTGGACGCGGTGATTGCTGGGCGGACGGGGCAAGTGCTGACGGCCCCGGCCCCGGCGCCCGCTGCGGGTTGGCCGTAGGCGTCGCGCAGGGCGGGCCAGACGGGATCTATCGTAGACCAACCAACAAGCAGGATGCAAGGAGGATGCTATGAAAGAGGTCACTTCGCAGGACGGCACGAAAATCGCCTTCGACCAGATCGGGCAGGGCCCCGCGGTGGTCCTGGTGTGCGGCGGGTCGGTCGACCGCGGCTCGAACGCGGGCCTCGCCGCGGCGCTGGCGCCGCACTTCACCGTGTACAACTATGACCGCCGCGGGCGGGGCGACAGCGGCGACACCCCGCCCTACGCGATCGCGCGGGAGGTCGAAGACATCGCCGCCGTGATCGACGCGGCCGGGGGATCGGCCTACCTGTACGGCATCTCGTCCGGGGCGGCGCTGGCCCTCCATGCCGCGCAGCAGCTCCCGGATAAGGTCACGCGGCTGGCGCTCTACGAGCCGCCCTACATCCTGGAGGGCACGCGGCCGCGGCCGCCCGCCGACACCGCGCGCATCTTTAGCGACTTCGTGGCGGCGGGGCGCCGGGGCGATGCTGCCGAGTACTTCATGGTGCACGTGGTGGGCCTGCCGCAGGAGTTCGCCGACCAGGCGCGGAAGGAGCCCTGGTGGTCCGCCCAGGAAGCCATCGCCCACACCCTCGCCTATGATGCCACGGTTATGGGCGACTACTCGCTGCCCACCGACCTGGCCGCGTCCGTCACCACGCCTACAGCCGTCATTGTCGGCGGGGCAAGCTGGGACTGGATGCAGGCCGCGGGGCAAGCCCTGGCGAAGGCGCTTCCCCACGGCGAGTATGGGGTCATCGAGGGGCAAACGCACAACGTCGACCCCGCGGCCCTCGCGCCCGTGCTGACGACCTTCTTCACCGGGCAGGATTGACTCCCGGTTGATGGCCCGCGATCCCCGGCGGGTTCCCGCTGCGCGCGGAGCCCGCCGGGGTGGGCGCGCCGCCCGCGCTCAGTCGAAGTGCTTGGCCGCGTCCCACTGCTGCATGGGGTTCGGGATCTTCGGGTCCGTGGCGATGTAGATCGGCAGGGTTTGCTCGAAATCGATGCACAGCGGGCAGTCGCGCGTGGCCCCGAGGGTGACCTGGGTGTAGGTGACCTGCAGGTCGGCGAGCGAGTAACCGACGGCGATGATCACCTGGCCCGTGCAGCCGCCCGGCCCCCACAAGAAGTAGTTGTTGTGCGGGCTGATGACCGGCGGCAGGCGGCCGGGCGCGCCCAGTTGCTGGAGCGCGCCCGCCTCGCCGTAGTTGCTGGCCAGCACGCAGGCCTGGGCTTGCTGCGCGGGCGGCAGCGCGGCATAGACCTGCTCCACGGTCTGCGTGAGGCTGTCCCAACCCAACCGGTCGCTGAGCACCTGCTCCAGGTGGCCATAGACCTGCACCGTCGTGTCCGGCGGCAGGATCGGCATGACGTCGGGCGCGAGCAGGAGGCCGGTCAGGACGATCAAGCCCACGTAGGCGGGCCGCACCCAGGCGATCCACCGGCGCGGCTGGAAGCGCTCCAGCATCACGCCGCCGCCCGCGAACAGGATGGGGTAGGTGGGCGCCAGGAAGTACGGCTTGGTACCCAGCAGCGTCAGCACGAGGTAGGCGAAGACAACGGTCCAGCCCAGCATCCGGAAGCGCGCGCCGGCCGGCCGGAAGTAGAAGACCAGGCCGGCCACGGCCAGCGGGAAGGCGAGCGGGTTGAGCTGGCCGATCTGGGCGGTGAAGAAGTCGAGCGGGCTGGTGCCGACGCCGCCGTAGTGCTGCCAGAACTCCACGGTGGGCCAGCCGTTGGCGGCGTTCCAGAGGATGTAGGGCAGCCCACCCACGAAGGCGATGCCGCCCGCCAGCCAGGGCCAGGGCGTCCGCAGGTAGCGCCGCGCGGGCGTGACGAGCAGTCCCAGGACCAGCGCCAGGCCGAAGAAGAGCACGGTCAGCTTGGTCAGCAGCGCGACCGCGCCGATCACCCCCACGATCAGCCACAGCCGGGGTGCGTCGCGGCGCAGCAGCCGCGCCACGACGAGGGCGGCCAGCGCCCACCAGAGCTGATCGAGCACGTCCATGGAGAAGAGCGACCCGGTGCCCAGGTAATTCAGCGCGAAGAGCGCGGCGACGGCGGCCACAATCTGGGCGCACGCGGCCCCCGCCGACCTCGCGCGCCAGCAGCCCGGTTATGCGCGACGATCGCGGCGGCGGCCAGCGCCGGCACGAGGTGGATCGCCACCAGGCCGTTGCCGATCGTGACGCGCAGCAGCGCGGCCAGCGCGCCCATCAGCAGCGGCTGGTCGACGTAGCCCCACTGCAGATGCCGGCCGTCGGCCAGGTAGTAGAGCTCGTCGCGGAAGTAGCCGTAGTTCGCCGCGACGAGCATGTGGCCGATGAAGGCGACCGCCGCGAGCCCCACCAGCCAGCCGGTCGCGGGCGGGTGGATCGGGGGTACGACGGGGGACAGCAGCGGCGTGGCGGCGCCGGCCGGGTCCGCGTCGCGGGTGGCCCCAGGCCGGGGCGCCGGAGGGTTGTCGGGCATGGTGCACATCCTTTCGGGCCGGGCGGGTGGCCGCCCTTCGGCCTGCTCAGACCGCTTCTGCCGTCATTATAGCACCTTGGCGGTCCGGGGGGCGGGGCCCGGCCGTTTGACGGCCTGTGCGGCGGCCCGTATAATGCACGCATAGTGGCCGGCGACGGCGCCGTCGTCGGGCGCCCGGACGCTTCTAGCCGACGCTGTCTAGAGGAGACAACCCATGGATACCATGACCGCGCACGACTCCACCCCGGCGGCTGAGCCCGCGCCGCCGTCCGCTCCCGCCGCCCCCGCCTACCCCGACCGGCCCGTGAACCCGCTGCCCGGCATCGCCGCTGACAGCCTGGAACTCATCGGCAACACGCCGATGGCGCGGCTGCCCAAGCTGAACCGCGGCCTGCGGCCGACGCTGCTCGCCAAGCTCGAGATGTTCAACCCGGGCGACAACGTCAAGGACCGCATCGGCATCCGCATGATCCGCGACGCCGAGCGCCGCGGCCTGCTCAAGCGCGGCGGCACCATCGTCGAGCCGACCTCGGGCAACACCGGCACCGGCCTGGCCATCGCCGCGGCCATCCTGGGCTACAAGACCGTCTTCATCATGCCCGACAAGGTCAGCGGCGAGAAGATCGCCCTGCTGCGCGCCTTCGGCGCCGAGGTCATCACCACGCCGACCGCCGTGCCGCGCGAGAGCCCCGAGAGCTACTACAGCGTGGCCGCGCGCATCACCGCCGAGACGCCGGGCGCCTTCCAGCCGAACCAGTACTTCAACCAGGAGAACCCGCGCACCCACTACGAGACGACCGGGCCCGGAGATCTGGGAGCAGACCGGCGGCCACGTCGACGCCTTCGTGGCCGGCGTCGGCACCGGCGGCACGATCACCGGCATCGGGCGCTACCTCAAGGAGCGCAACCCCGACGTGCTCATCGTCGGCGCCGACCCGGAAGGCTCGATCTACACCGGCGACCAGGCGCGGCCGTATAAAGTCGAGGGCATCGGCGAGGATTTCATGCCCGGCACGTTCCAGTACGACATCGTCGACCGCTGGGTGCAGGTCAGCGACCGCGACTCGCTGCTCACCGCGCGGCGCATCACGCGCGAGGAGGGCATCCTCGTCGGCGGCTCGACGGGCACGGCCATGTGGGCCGCCCTGCAGGTGGCGCGCGACCTGGACGAGAGCCAGACGATCGTGATCCTCTTCCCCGACACCGGCCGCGGCTACCTGAGCAAGGTCTACAACGACGCCTGGATGCGCGAGAACGGCTTCCTCGACCGCCTGGCCACGCCCGCCCGCGTGCGCGACCTGCTCGCCTACCACAACCGCGAGCTGCCCGCGCTGGTCACCGTGCCGGTCGGCGCGCGCGTGCGCGAGGCGATCGAGCTGTTGCACCAGTACGGCATCTCGCAGCTACCGGTCTCGCGCGACGGCGACCTGACGACCGTGCACGCCCTCGTCGGCTCGATCCAGGAGCGCTCGCTGCTGGAGCGCGTCTTCCGCGACCCCGACGCCATCGACCAGCCGGTCGAGACGGTGATGGAGCAGCCGTTCCCGCTGGTCGACGTGGGCGAGGAAGTGGAGCGCGTGGTGCCCGCGCTGCTGGCGGGCAACCCGGCGGTGCTCGCCGAGGAGGGCGGCCGCCCGGTCGGCCTGATCACCCGCGCCGACCTGCTCGAGTTCGTGGCCCGCGGCCAGCGCCGCTAGCCGCGTGGCCCGCGCCGTCAGGCGACGGCGTGACGGTAGAGGCGGACGACCAGGACGTAGCAGAGGATGAGCAGCAGCCCGCCGTCGATCGCGGGGCCGGGCGCGCCGTCCGGCCCGAAGGCGTCGAGAAAGTGGCCGATGGGCGTGAAGTAGATCACCGGCGCCCCGGCCAGCACGATGAGCCCGACGGCCCAGACGGGCGGCCGCGCCCCGCCGCGCAGGGCGGCGAGCACGGCGAGCACGCCGACGGTCACGCTGGTCCAGAGCCCGGCCAGCAGCAGCGCGTGCTCCAGCCGCGCCCCCTGCGACGCCTGCCACACGGTGAGCGCGAGCGCGCCGATCAGCAGCAGGGCCGCCAGCGGCGCGATCACCAGCACGGCGAGCACGAGGCGCAGCCGCGGCAGGCCGAGCAGCCGCGCCAGGGCGCGGCCCTGCCCCACCAGGTCGCCCATGCCGATCGCCAGCAGCGCGACGAGCACCAGCCCGTCAAGCAGCACCGCCGTCTCGATCATCGCCCGGCGGCTCTCCCAGGTCCGAGCCTCAAGCGTACCCCTCCCGTTCGCCCGTGTCATGTCGTCCCCGCGCCTACAGCACGGATGGTGCCCGGCGCGATCCGGCCGCGTTATGATACTTTGGGGGCCAAAAGTATCATAAGGATTCCGTTAGCGAACGGACGTATCATAAGCGGACCGGTTGGGACGTCCAGGCTGGCGGCCGGGTGGCCGCGATCCCCGTCGTGTTGACAGATTTCCCGCCCGTTATTATACTTTTGGGGCTCCAAGTATCATAACGGCGAGGTTAGCGAACGGACGTATCATACGCCATGCGGGTCGAAGACTTCACGGGCGAGCAAGCGGGTGGGCTGGTCCGGGCAGTGCAAGGCTACTGGGCCTTCGTGCCCGCGCCGCTGCCGCCACCCCTCGCCGTCTCCTGGGACCTGGTCACCCGGCTGTCGGCGGCCGATCGCGCCCTGAGCGAACTGGCCGGCGGGGTCGCGCGCTCCCCAATCCGCAGCTCCTCATCAACGCCTTCGTGCGCCGCGAGGCCGTGCTGTCGAGCCGCATCGAAGGCACGCAAGCCTCGCTGTCGGATCGTTCTACTTCGAGGCGGCAGGCGTTGCGCCCGGCACACCGCCGGACGTGCGTGAGGTCGCCAACTACGTGCGCGCGCTCGACTACGGGCTGGCGCGCATCGAGGAGATCCCGGTGAGCCTGCGTCTCATCCGTGAGATGCACGCCGTCTTGATGGAGGGAGTGCGGGGGCAGCACCCCGGCCGCGGCGAGTTCCGGCAGCGGCAGAACTGGATCGGCGCCGCGGGTACCCCCCTGCCGGAGGCAACCTACGTGCCGCCCCCGCCGGCCGAGATGCTGACGGCCCTGGACCGCCTGGAGAAGTACCTGCATGCACCCTCGGAGCTGCCGCCGTTGATCCGTCTGGCACTTGTCCACTATCAGTTCGAGGCGATCCATCCCTTCCTCGACGGCAACGGCCGCATCGGCCGGCTGCTCATCTCGCTGCTGCTGACGACCGAGGGCTTGCTCTCGCAGCCCCTCCTCTCCCTCAGCGCCTACTTCGAGCGCCGGCGCAGCGCATACTACGACCGGCTGCTCGCGTGAGCCGGGCGGGCGCCTGGATGCCGTGGATCGAGTTCTTCCTGCAGGGGGTGGCCGAGCAGGGGCGCGACGCCACGCAACGGGCGGCCGCCCTGCTCGACCTGCGCGAGCAATACCGGACGCAGCTCTACGCCGTGCAGGCGTCGACCGTGCCGCTCCGGCTGGTCGATGCGCTCTTCACGAGCCCGGCGCTGACGGCCCGCCAGGCGGCCACCTTGCTGGGCATCACGCCGCGCGCGGCGCAGCAGAACATCGAAAAGCTCATGGCTCTGGGCATCCTGCGTGAGATCACGGGCCGCTCCCGCAATCGCGTCTACACCGCGCCGGCGATCGTGCAGATCCTGGAGGCGCCCGCGGCGGAGTGAGCCTGCGCGCGCCGGCGCACAGGAGGTAAATGTCGGACGCGGCGCTGTGCTGGAGCCGGGGGTGAGGCGCCGCCCGCCATGCCGGTGCTGATCGGGCGGGATCTTGGGGCGGCGGTTGTCGCGGGGCGGAGCCCCCTCCTACAGACCGTCCCGGCTTTCTTGGGGCCGCCCGGTATGGCCGCCTCGCCGGGCCGAGCCGGATCCCACAGGCGGCGCCCGGGCCGGCGACCCCACGCGGCCGAACCCCTCATATCCTCGGTGTCTCCGTGTCTCCGTGGTGAATCCGTCGTAACCCGCGGCGTCCTCTGCGTCTCTGCGGTGAAGAATCGTCAGGGCGGCGGCGAGAGGGTGCGGCGCTCGGCGAGGCGGCGGCGGCGCTCGGCCCAGACGGCGCGCCAGGCGCCCCCGCGCAGTTGCCAGGTGCCCACCAGGCCGTAGGGGAAGAAGAGCACGATCGCGATGTAGATCAGGCCGAAGAGCAGCGGCCAGCGCGGGCCGAACGTCGAGTTCAGCCAGTAGCCGAGCAGTTGCAGCACTGCCGCGCCCACCAGCGGGCCGGTCAGCGTGCCCACCCCGCCGATGATCGTCATCAGCAGCGCGTTGATCGTCGTGCTCACGCTCAGCATCGCCGGGTTCGCGTTCGTGTTCCAGAGCGCGTTCATCAGGCCCGCCAGCGCGGCCAGCACGCCCGAGAGGGTGATCGCGATCAGCTTGTAGACGAAGGTGTGATACCCGATGGTCAGGGCGCGCTGCTCGTTCTCGCGGATCGCCACGAAGACGCGGCCTGTCGGCGAGTCGACCACGCGGCGCACCACCAGGTAGAGGCCGAGGCAGAAGCCCAGCGCGACGTAGTAGAAGTGCAGGCGCTGGTCGGTCGGGTTCAGCCAGTCCGGCACCGGGATGCCGTTCAGCCCGTCCTCGGCGCCCGTCCATTGCCGGAAGTCGGTCGCCTCGGCCAGGATGAAGAACATCTCCGCGAAGGCCAGCGTGACCATCGCCAGGTAGACGCCGTGCACGCGCAGCGAGAGGACGCCGATGATCAGCCCCTGGAGCAGCGCGACCACGATGACCGCGGGCACCACCTGCCAGAGGCTCCAGCCCGCGTGCACCAGCAGGATGCCCGCGACGTAGGCCCCCGCGCCGAAGAACATGGCGTGGCCGAACGACAGGATGCCCGTGTAGCCCATCAGCAGATCGTAGCTAAGCGCGTAGACGGCCAGGATGAAGACCTGTGCGACCAGCCCCTCCCAGAACTTGGGCGTGCCGCTTTCGACCGGCTGGCCGGTCAGCAGCGCCAGCAGGTAGGGGAAGGCCACCAGCGCGACCACCACGGCGAGGCCCCAGCGGGCGCGGCCGCTCATGACTCGCGCCGCCCGAAGAGGCCCGCCGGCCGCACAAGCAGCACGATGGCCATCAGCAGCACCGTCGAGGCGCGGGCGATCGAGGGGGTCAGCTTCAGCGCCTCGGTCATGCCGGGCAGCAGCACGCCGCTCAGCACCAGCTGGTCGCCGACGGCGCGCGCCAGGCCGACAAGCAGGGCGCCCACGGCCGCGCCGGGGTAGCTGCCCATGCCGCCGATGACCACGGCGATGAAGGCGACCAGCAGGAACTCCTCGCCGAGCCCCGGGTTGACGCCGACGAATGGCGCCGCCGCCACGCCGCCGAGCGCGGCCAGCCCGCAGCCCAGCGCGAAGACCAACGTGAAGATGCGCCGCACGTTGATGCCGAGCGCCTGCACCATGTCGCTGTCCTGCACACCCGCCCGGATCACCATGCCGAGGCGCGTGCGCCGCAGCAGCAGGGCGATCGCCACGAAGACGATCACGCCCAGCGCGATGATGAAGATCCGGTAGCTCGGGAACGGCCGGCCGAGCACGTCGATCGAGGCGCAGTGGTCGGAGAACCAGGCGAGCAGGTCGGGCGAGGGGCAGTCCTTGCTGTTGCCGTTGAAGAAGGCCGGGATGTCCATGTAGAAGCCCGCCGGGCCCCAGATGCCCTTGATCGCCTCGCCGCCGACGAAGACGAGCCCCAGCGTGAGCAGCACCTGGTAGATCGGGCGGCTGTAGAGCGGCCGGATCATCGACACCTCGACCAACGCACCGAGCAGCGCGCCGACGAGCGCGCCGAATACGAGCGCGAGCACGAAACGCAGGTTCGAGGAGAGGCCGAGGATCGCCGCCTCGCTGGTCAGCCGCCAGTAGACGAGCACGACGGCGGGCACGATCAGCGCCGCGCCGTAGATCAGGCTGCGCGCGGAGGCGGGCGGGCGGCGCAGCGTGCGCACCTGCCGCCCGCCGAGCAGCAGCCCGAGCGCGACCCCGGCGCCCACCATGGCGATCACGCGCCAGAGGTAGACGCTCGCGACTTCCTCCGCGTCGACCGTCGCCACCGCGCCGCCCGAGGCGGTGGCCGTGTTCGCGGCGAGCGTCGGCAGATCGAGCCCGGCGACGGCGATCAGCCCGAGGGCCGCGACGACCACGCCGAGCGCGCCGCCGATCCAGCGCACCGTCGGGGCGGGCAGGCGCGGCACGACCCGCGCGCCGCCCCACGCGCCGATCAGCGCGCCGCCCGCGAGGGCGAGGCCGAGCGGCAGCAGGTTGAGCATCATCCGCGGGTTGGCGTAGAGCGTGTAGCCCGCGTAGGCGCCGAGCATGAAGAAGAGGCCGTGCGCGAAGTTCAGCACGTCGAGCAGGCCGAAGATCAGCGACAGGCCCGCGGCCACCAGGAAGTAGAGCGCGCCGAGCGTGAGGCCCGAGAGCAGGATGCTCGCCGTCACGCGCGGCTCGTACTGCCGCAGCAGCAGCGCGAGCAGCACGACGACCACGGTCGCGGCGAGGATGCCGGAGCGGTTCCGGCCGAAGATCGCGGTCATCGGCGTCCTTTCTGCCTCACGTCGCGCCCAGGTAGCGCGCCACGAGCGCCGGGTCGCCCGCGAGGGCAGCCATGGCCCCGGCGTGCACCGTCCGCCCATCGTCCAGGATGTAGTACTGGTCGGCCAGTTGGGCGGCCATGCGGAAGTTCTGCTCGACGAGCAGCACGGTCACCTGGTCGGCCAGGCGGCGCAGCGCGGCCACGATGTGCTCGACCACGATCGGCGCCAGGCCCTCGCTCGGCTCGTCGATCAGCAGCAGGCGGTTCTCGGGCACGAGCGCGCGGGCGATCGCCAGCATCTGCTGCTGCCCGCCCGACAGTTGCCCGCCCAGGTGGCGGTAGAAGCTGCGCAGGTCGGGGAAGAGGTCGAAGATCAGGTCGCCCCGGCGCGCCAGATCGCCGCGCTGCCGCTCGGCGATCTGCAGGTTCTCGGCGACCGTTAGGTCGCGGAAGATGGCGCGGTGCTCGGGCACGTAGCCGACGCCGCGCGCGGCCACCGTGTAGGCGGGCAGGCCGCCGATCGGCTCGCCGTCGAGCAGGATGCGGCCCTGGCGCGGGGCGAGCAGCCCCATGATCGAGCGCAGCGTCGTCGTCTTGCCCGCGCCGTTGCGGCCCAGCAGCGCGGTGATGCTGCCCGCGGGCACCTCCAGCGAGACCCCTTCCAGGATGTGGAACTGGCCGATGAAGGTATGGATCCCCTCGACGCTAAGCAGATTGGCCATCGTGGTAGCTCTCGCCTAAATACGCGGCCTGCACGGCCGGGTTGCTGCGGATCTCGGCGGGCGTGCCGTCGGCCAGCACGCGCCCGTGGTGCATCACGGTAATGCGGTCGGACACGCTCATCACGATGTCCATGTTGTGCTCGACCAGCAGGATCGTCTTGCCGCCCTGCGCGCGCACCGCGGCGATGATCGCCAGCAGCATCGGCACCTGCTCGGAGGCCATGCCCGCGGTCGGCTCGTCGAGCAGCAGCACCTGCGGGTCGCCCGCGAGCAGGATGGCCAACTCCAGCTTGCGCTTGTCGCCGTGCGGCAGCGTCGCGGCGAGCACGTCCGCCCGCCCCGCCAGGCCCACCTGCTCGAGCGCGGCGCGCGCCTGCTCGGTGTAGCGCCGGAAGCGGCGGGCGGGCGCCCAGATCTTGAAGCTGTCGTGGCCCTGCGCCTGCGCGGCCAGGCGGGCGTTCTCCAGCACGGTCAGGTTCGGGAAGACGTTGGTGATCTGGAACGAGCGGCCGATGCCCAGGTGCGCCATGCGGTAGAGCGGCAGGCCGGTGATCGGGCGGCCGCGCAGATAGACCGCGCCGCGCGTCGGCGCCAGCGTGCCGCTGATCAGGTTGAACAGCGTCGTCTTGCCCGCGCCGTTCGGCCCGATGATCGAGTGCAGCGCGCCGTCCGCGACCTGCAGGTTGACACCGTCGACGGCCTGCAGGCCCCCGAAGGCGCGCGAGAGATCGCGGGTTTCGAGCACGACGTCCATGGCGGGTCCTGAGGGCGGGACCGGGATCCGCTCCGCGGCGGATCCCGGCCCCCGGGTGGTTACTTGCAGCGGTTCTGGTCGGCGGGCACCTCGCACGGCGGCGCCGTCTCTTCCGGCTTGAAGAGCTTGACCAGGTCGAAGAACTTGTAGTTCGGGTCGGTCGTATTGGTCAGCTTGACCAGCGTCATCGGCTGCAAGAGCACGTGGTCGCTGGCGCGCACGGTGTAGGCGCCCTTGGGCCCGTCGAACTGCATGCCCTCGAGCGCCTTGATCATGCCGTCGGCGGCCGGGTCGCCGTTGGTCGCCGTCAGCGCCTTGACCAGCATGATCGCCGCGTTGAAGCCGCTCTCGGTGAAGAGGTCGGGCGGCGAGTTGTACTTGGCCTGGTGGTGGGTGACCAGCCAGTTGTTGACCGGGTTGTCGAACAGGGCGTAGTGATAGACGCTGACGCCCACCGAGCCGATCGCGTCGGCGTAGCCCTTGGCCATGGTCTGATTGTCGCCCATGCCCGTGGCGACGACCATGTTCTTGAAGACGCCGAGCTGCTGCATCTGCTGGAAGAGCGGCACGAAGCCGGTGCCCGCCCAGGTCACGATGACCACGTCGGCCTTGGCGTCGAGCACCTGGTTGATGTAGGGCGTGAAGTCGGTCGTGTCCTGCGGCGCGAAGACCGTGCCCGCGCCGTCGGCCGTGTCGTTGATGGTGAAGGTGCCGCCCGCGCCCTTGACGACGGCGTAGAAGGCGGCGGCCGAGCCGCGGCCGAAGGCATAGTCGGGCGCGATCTGCACGAACTTCTTGCCCAGGCCGACCAGCGCGGCGCCCATGGTCAGCGCGTCCTGCACGCTGGTGCGGCCGGCGCGGAAGGTGTAGACGTTGAAGTTCTTGCCGGTGATATCGGGCGACGCGGCGGGCGTCGAGATGTAGATGAGCTTGTTCTGGGCGGCCAGCCCGGAGACGGCGAGCGCCACGCCCGAGCTCGGCACGCCGACGAGCACCTGCGCGCCGTCTTTCTCGATGGCCTCACGCGCCAGCGAGGTGCCGGTGTCGACGTTGCTGGCGGTGTCCTTGGTGACGACCTTGATCGGGTGGCCGGCCACGGTGTTCGTGCCGTTCGTCGCGTAGTCGAGGCCGAGCGTGAAGCCGCGCTCGAGCATCGGGCCGTAGATGGCCAGCGCGCCCGAGTTGTCGGTCAGCAGGCCGACGGTGATCGCGCTGCCGGTCCCGCTGCTGGCGACGGTGGGCGTATCGGCGGCCATGGCGGTGGTCGGGGTATCGGCGGCCATGGCGGTGGTCGGGGTATCGGCGGCCATGGCGGTGGTCGGGGTATCGGCGGCCATGGCCGTCGTGGCCGTGGCCGGCGGGGGCGGGGCCGTCGTCGCGGTGGGCGGCGGGGGCACGGCCGTGGCCGTGGGCACCACGTCGCCGCAGGCGGCGAGCAGCACGGCCACGACCAGCAGCAGGCTGGTGCCGAGTGCCGAGAATTTGTGGGTGCGGGCTTTCATGAGTGCGTCCTTTCCTCCTTGGCGGGTCGGGTAGTCGGTGCGCGGCGCGATCGCGGCGGGTTAGCCTGCGGCCAGACGCAGGTGCTCGGCGAAGCGCGCCTGAAACTCCTCCGGCTTCTCGATATGGGGCGAGTGCCCGCAATCGGCGATGACCTGCTCCCAGTAGGCGCCGCCGGCCGCGCGATAGGCGTCGAGCAGGGTGCGCATCTGGGTGACCATCGGCTGCGGCGGGAAGACCTCGGCGCCCGGGCCAGCCCGGCACGGCGCCCACCTGGCCGAGGAAGCCGAAATCGAAGAACGAGGTGTCGGAGACGATCTGGTCGTCGGCGCCGCGCACCCAGAGCACGGGCGGCCGCGGGCTGATGCCGGCGAAGCCGTACAGGTTGCAGTAGTTGGGCGCCATGGCGTTGTTGATGCCGCGCGTGCCGGGCGCGACGGTGGGCCAGTTCGGCGACGTGGTCATGTCGCCCGGGTAGTAGTCGTCGCCGAGCCGCGTCGAGAGCATCTCGTCGACGTAGACTTCCTCGCGCGCGGGGTCGGCGCGGAACGGCGGCTTGAAGTAGAAAGCGTTCATGGTGTTGCGCGCGGTCGCCGGGCTATCGGCCGAGCGGTCGCCCGCGCGGAGGCTGGCGAGGAAGTCGGGGTTGACCGTGCCGCCGCCCGAGCCCGCGAAGTCCGGGTAAGTCGGCGTGCCCGCGGCGTCGCGCGTGCCGCCGAAGCCCGCGGGCGCCAGCGGCGAGATGAGCGTGAGCGAGCGCACCGTGCTCCGGGTGGTCCATCGTGTACTGCATGGCCACCCCGGCGCCCATCGACCAGCCGACGAGGTGGAAGCGGCCGAGGTCAAGCGCGGTGGCGAGCGCCGCCAGGTCGTCGGCCCAGTCGCGCAGGCCGCGCGTCGCGTCGATGGGCTGGGCCGCGGTGGCGCCGTAACCGCGCAGGTCGGGTGCGAGCCCGCGGTAGCCCGCCGGCAGGGCCAGCAGCGTCTCCTCCCAGAAGCGCGCCGCCGAGACGTTGCCGTGGATGAGCACGACGGGCACCCCGTCTGCCGGCCCGGCGGTGAGCACGCGCTGCCGCAGCCACGGCGTATCGACCATCTGCGACGAGATTCCGTCCAACAGGGTTTCCGTTGTTGGCATGCCTGATCCCTCCCTTGCCAATGCATAATCCCCGCGGGCCCGGCCCCAACCGGCCTCGAATTGCCGTCCTCCGGTAGGGGCGGCCCGTGTGGCCGGTCCGGCCGCCCCCGCCCCCATTCGTTTATTCGCTCGCGCCGCCAGGCCCATTCGTTTATTCGTGGTCGGCCCGGCCAACGCGGCCCTACGGCACCTGCTGCATGTGCTCCGTCAGCAGGGCCACGAAGGCGTCCGGCGCCTCGATGATCGGCGAGTGCCCCACGCCGGGCAGGATCACCAGGCGGGCGTTCAGGGCCTGCGCCGCGCGCTCCGCGTTCGCCCCGCCGGTCAGGATGTCCTGGCTGCCCGTGCAGACCAGCGTGGGCACGCCCGAGTTGCGCAGCGCGTCGCCGGGGTGCCAGGCCAGCAGCGCGTCGATGTTCGCCAGCGTGGCGGTCATGCGCTGCGCGTGCCCCTCGGCGACGAGGCGCTGCCAGAAGGCGTCCTCGGGCGCGGCGGGCGCGAGCGCGTGCAGGGCAGTGGCGAAGAGCACCGGGTCGGCCTTGAGCGCCTCCTGCCCGGCCGGCGCGTTCATCACCTCGGGCATGCCGTCGACCCACGCCGGGGCCACCGCGGTGAAGGTGCGGATGCGGGCCGGCGCGTCGAGCAGCGCCTGCATGGCGATGGCGCTGCCCAGCGAGTGGCCGACCAGGTCGAAGCGATCGATGCCGAGCGCATCGGCGAAGGCAAACAGGTCGGCGGCCAGTTCGGGCAGTGTATAGCCCGAGTCGGGGCCTTCGGTTTGGCCGCGGCCGCGCACGTCGTAGGCCAGGCCGTGCCGCCCGGCCGGCAGGCGCGCCAGCACGGGCTCCCACCACGAACAACTGCCCCAGTTGCCGTGGATCAGGATCACGGGCGTGCCCGTGCCCTGCTCCAGATGATGGACGTTCAGATCTCCGGCCTTCACGAAAGGCATCAGGCTACCTCCTCGTCGACGCGCTCCAGGAAGGCGCGCGCGAGCCGGCTGAAGGCCTCGACCTGCTCCAGCGCGGCGGCATGTCCGCAGCCCGGCATCACGGCAAGCTCGCCGCGCGGGATTGCCGCGGCGATGTCGCGCGCCAGCCAGGGCGGGGTCAGCACATCTTCTTCGCCGACGACGACCAGCGTGGGCGCAGCGATGCCCGGCAGGTCGGCGCGGCACTCGTGCACCAGCGCGCCCGCGATCAGGTTGCGCGCCGGGATGATCGACAGGTTCGCGCCGTACTCGCGATACCGCTGCAACCCCTCATAGTTCGCGGCCAGGTAGTTGCCGCCCCAGACCCACGGCAGGGCCACGTCGAAGCGCAGGGGGCTGCCGCCCGCCTCCATCGCGCGGATCCACGAGGTCAGCTTGGCGGTCAGCATCGCGTCGACCGTGGCGTAGACGCCCGCGGCCACGACCCCGGCCACGCGCGCCGGGTGCGCGGCGGCCACCTGCAGCGCGGCGGCCCCGCCGTTCGACAGGCCGAGGATGTGCGCGCGCGGCACGTCGAGCCCCGCCAGCAGGTCCGCCAGGTCGGCGGCGTGCTGCGCGGTGGCGTAGACCTCGTCGGGCTTTGACGAGCGCCCCTGGCCCCGGCAGTCGTAGAGCAGGCAGTGGTAGCGGTCGGTGAAGTAGGGCAGGTGGCCCGCCCAGCTGATCAGCTCGGTCAGCAGGCCGTTCACGAAGACCAGCGGCGGGCCGTCCGGGTTGCCCTGCCACTCGTAGTAGATCTCGACGTCGTCGATGGGAAGCGTCGGCATGACAGTACCTCGTCAGGGAGTGGCCGCGGCGTCGTCGCCGTAGGCCTCGCGCAGGCGTACCTTGTCGATCTTGCCCGGCCCGGTGAGCGGCAGCGCGTCGACGAAGACGACGCTCTTGGGCACCTTATAGCGGGCCAGGCGCGCGCGCGCGAACTCCTGCAGCTCTTCGCCGCTGACCGCGCTGCCGGGCACGCGCACCACGATCGCGCGGCCCACCTCGCCCCACTGCGGGTCGGGCACGCCGATCAGCGCCACCCCGGCCACGCCCGGGTGCCCGGCGAGCACGTTCTCGACCTCGGCCGGGTAGATGTTCTCGCCGCCCGAGATGATCATGTCCTTCGAGCGGCCGACGATGCGGTAGTAGCCTTCCTCGTCCCGAATGGCCAGGTCGCCGGTGTGCAGCCAGCCGTCGACGATGGCCGCCGCCGACTCGGCCGGGCGGTTCCAGTAGCCCGCGCAGACGTGCGGCCCGCGGATCAACAGCTCCCCCGCCTCGCCCGGCGGGCACTCTTGCCCGGACGCGTCCACCGCCTTGACCTCGACGTGGAAGAGCGGCTTGCCGACCGCGCCGGGCTTGCGGTGCGTGTCGGCGGGCGGCAGCCAGAAGGTGTTCGGCCCGGCCTCGGTCAGCCCGTAGCCGGTCTTGAAGTCGACGCCGCGCTCCCAGAAGCGCTCGAAGATCGGCATGGGGCAGGGCGCCCCGCCGCTCATCATCAGGTGCAGGCGCGAGAAATCGGCCTCGGCCCAGCGCGGGTGCTGCTGCATCGCCAGGAACATGGTCGGCACGCCGAACCAGATGGTCACCCCGGCGTCGCGGATCAGGTCGAAGACCTGCTCGACGTCGAAGCCGCGGCAGACGATCGACGTGCCGCCGATGTGCACCAGCGGCGCGGTGAAGACGTTCAGCCCGCCGGTGTGGAAGAGCGGCGAGTTGAGGATCGTGCGGTCGTCGGGGCGCAGGCCCCAGCTCATGACCGTATTGACCGAGTTCGCGGCCACGTTGCCGTGCGTGAGCACGGCGCCCTTGGGCACGCCGGTGGTGCCGCCCGTGTAGCAGATGGCCCAGGGGTCGTCCCAGGACAGGTCGGCCGGAGGCGGCGGCGTTTCGGGGTAGGCGTCGCGGTCGGGGACGGCCGGGTCGCCGGGATCGGCGCGCGCCGCCGGGTCGATCGCGAGCCAGTGGGCCACAAAGGGCGCCTCGGGGCGCAGCGATGCGGATCGTGTCGACGAAGTCAGGGCCGTAGGCGACGACGGTCGGGGTGCCGTCGGCGAGCAGTGCGCCGAGCTCGACGGACGTGAGCCGCCAGTTGAGCGTCTGCAGGATCGCGCCGATCTTGCCGCAGGCGAACCAGAGGTCCAGATACTCGACGCAGTTCATCGCCAGCACGGCCACGCGGTCACCCTTGCCCACGCCGAGCGCGCCGAGCAGGTGCGCCGTCTGGTTGGCCGCCGCGTTCCAGGCGCCATAGGTGATCTCGCGGTCCCCGTGGAGCGTGTCCACGAGCGCGACCTTGTCCGGGCTCAGCTGGGCGCGGCTGCCCAGCCAATCGCCGATGCTGCTCATCGTCGGTCCGTTCCCCTCCTTGGGCGCCCGCCCCCGTGGCGGGCCCGTCCGTCTGCCGATCGGGGCCTCAGCCCCAGCGCACCACGCTCGCCCCCCAGGCGTAGCCGACCCCGGCGGAGACCATGACCATCAAGTCGCCGTCCTTCAGCCGCCCGCTCTGGAGGCCGAGTTGGATCGAGAGCGCCTGGTCCTGCTGCCCGATATGGCCGTAGTCGGACAGATAGACCGTCTGGTCCTCGCGCAGCCCCAGCTCCCGCAGCACGTGCTCGTGCGCCGAGCGCTTCATGTGCAATACGTTGAGGTAGTCGATATCCGCGCGGGTGCAGCCGCTGCGCGCCAGCGCCTCGTCGATCACGCGCAGGAAGTTCTGCATCGAGAGCGCGTCGAGGCGCTGCTTCATGCCCTCGGGATCCGGCACGTCGAGCCGGTTGCGCCCCGCGGCGATCCCCTCGGCGGTTAGCGGCTCGACCGTGCCGCCCGCCGGGATGATTACGTCGAGCGAGAACGAGCCGTCGACGATGACCGAGTCGCCGTAGAGGTGGTTGCGCGGGTGGCCCTTGCGCAGCAGCAGCGCGCCGCCGCCCGCGCTCAGGCTGATCATGAAGCGTGAGCGCGGGTTGGCGTAGTCGACCAAGTCGCCGTTGCGATAGCCGCCCGCGATGAGCACGGTCTGCACGTCCGGCTCGGCCCGCATCAGGCCGCGCGCGAGCTTGATCGCCGCGATCGTGGTGCCGCAGCGCATCTGCACGTCCATCGCCCAGGCGCGCCGCGCCCCCAGGTCGTAGGCCAGCTTGATGCCCGCCGTCCAGAGCGGATACTCCTTCCACTCCTCGGTGGTGCAGAGCACGACGTCGATCTCTTCGGGCGCGATGCCGCTGCCCGCGAGCGCGTCCTGCGCCGCCCAGAGGGCCATGGCGTTGGTGTGATCGTCGGGCCCGGGCACCGGCTTTTGGTTCAGTCCGAACTTCGTGCGGATGATCTCCGCGGGGATGCCGGTGCGCGCGGCGATCTCCTCGGCCGTGATAACCGTCCGCGGAATATACGTCCCGGCTTTGACGATGCCGATCGGCGGGTCACTCATGCGTGCGCTCTTGCTCCAGGTCGACGTATTGGGCGACAAAGGCCGCGATATCCTGCCAGTCGGTGCAATGCCGCTCGGAGTCCGACTGCACGTGCCGCACGACGCTGTACCAGCGGCCGGGCGTATCCGGCGCGTCGGCGGCCGGGTCCGCGAAGATGAAGCGGATGACGAACAACTCGACCTTGGCCTCCGGGTGCATGGGTCTCTCCTGCCGCCCGCGGGGGCGGCCGTGCGCGGGTCCGGCCCGGCCGGGGGCCGGGGGTGGGTGGGCTGGCGGGTCCGCTCGCTGGTGTACGCCGACTCTAGCACACGACGGTCACGGGGCGGTTACAGGGGAGTTACAAGGGCGGGGCTGCCCGACGGGGTGGGGACGAACCGACACGAATAAGCGAATGCGCCTGGCGGCGCAAGCGAATAAGCGAATGGGCACGGGTGACCGGGCCGGCGATCGTCTGCAGAGGAGCGCTCCGCGACGTCTGTGGGAGCCGGCTCCGCCCGGCGAGGCCGCCGCGCCGCGCGGCGTCCAGGAAGCCGCGCTGCGGCTGTAGGAAGGGCCTACGCCCCGCGACGCGCCTCCTCACGATCGTGCGGGGATGGGCGGCGCGGCCGGGCATGCCGGACTGAGCCGACTCCCACAGCCGCATTCTCGGCTACCTCGGCCGATTCGGGGTTACTGCGTCCAGTCCTCAAGGGAGAGTCCCGGCACACGAGCAAACTCACGGGTGTTGTTTGTGATCAGAGTCAGCCGCTGGGATAGTGCCTGGGCAGCGATCAGAGTGTCGAGGGGACCGATCGGGGTACCCGCCACCGTTAGCGCGGCCCGCAATGCGCCATAAACGATGGCAGCATCATAGTCGAAATCGACGATCTCGAGCGGGAGCAGAAACCGCTCCAGGGCTTGGGCGTTCTGACCCGGCTGGTTACTCCGCTCGACGCCGTAGAACAACTCCGCAGCGGTGATTGCCGTCACGCCAATCTCGGCTTGGTTCTGATCTACCAAATGCTGGAGCAACGCAGATGGCTTGCGGCGAATCAGGTAGATGCAGATATTGGTATCGAGGAGATATCTCACTCGAAAACAGCCTCACGCGTTTGCTCCGGCGGCTGATCGCGCTCGGCCATAAAGTCGTCGGAGAACATGTCAAGGCTCTCTAGAAGCGGCTGCCAGAAGGCATCTTCCGGAATCAGCACGACCGCATTACCCATGCGCTTCAAATACACCTTGCTCCCCCGAAAACGATACTCCTTCGGCAGACGCACAGCCTGGCTCTTGCCGTTGCGAAATAGCTTCGCCGAATCCATAAAGGTCCTCCTAAGTCTATACTCAAAGTATACACTAGCCGAACGGTAGAGACAAGGCCCGTTTCCCACAGAGCGCAGCCCCGGGATCAGTTTGCCCGACCGGGCGGTTTGCAGTGCGTCGAGAAGCGCCGAGACATGTGTGAATCCGCCGCGCGGCTCCGCCGCATTCCGGATGCCCTCTGGGCGCGATCAGCTGCTCCGCCGTGCGGCCGAAAGGGAAGATCTTGGTAGAGACAGACCTAACCCAAGGAAACATTCCGGCGCGGAGATCCTTCACGTCGTTCAGGATGACAAGGGGAGACAGGACGACAAGCCTGTCCAGGCGAGCATCGGGGTGCTTGTCGAGCCGCGTCTCGCGGCGCGGGTTGTCGCGCGACGGAGCGGCCCTCCTACAGACGATCCCGGTTGCGTGCAATCCGCTTCACACCCGCCCATCGCCGGCCGGAGCCCGCTCCCACAGATGCGCCCCAGGTGGCCGCATTCCACCACCCCCCGAAACTCTCCGCGTTCTCCGCGCCTCTACGGTGATTATCTCGTCGGACTCTCTGTGTCTCTGTGGTGAGCGTTACTGGGGGCGCGGGCCTAGACGGCGGGCGCGTCGGCGCGGATGCGGGCGGCGAGGGCGGTCGTCGCCGGGGCGGGGGCAACGCCCAGCTCCGCGGCCAGCGTCGCCGCGCAGCGTTGGTAGGCGCGCAGGGCCAGCGGCCGGTTGCCCTGGCGCGCGTGCGCCAGCATCAGCAGCCGGTAGGCCCGCTCCCAGCAGGGGTCGCGCGCGAGGATGCCCGCGGCCACCGCGATGGCGGCGTCGGCGCGCCCGTCCTCCAGGTGCAAGGCGGCCAGCCGGTCCGCCGTGCGCAGGTAGAGCGTCAGCAGCCGCTCGCGCTCGGCGGCGGCCCAGTCCTCGTAGAGCGCGTCCGCCAGGTAGTCGCCCGCGTAGAGCGCCAGCGCCGCCTCCAGCGTCGCGGCCGCCGCGGCGGCGTCGCCGGAGTCGAGCAGGCGGCCGCCCGCGGCGCAGGCCGCCTCGAAAGCCGCCGCGTCGATCCAGAGGTCGGCCTCCGGGCGGATGCGGTAGGCGCTGCCGTCGCGCACGATGAAGGCGAAGGGTGCGTCCGCTTGGCGGCCGGGCTCGAGCGCCCGATTCAGCGCGTTGAGGGCGACCTTGAAGTCGCGCACCGCGGCGTCGGGGCCCAGGTGGGGCCAGAGCCGCGCGGCGATCTCCTCGCGCTGCAGCCAGTGGCCCCGCTCGGTGATCAGCAGCTGGAACAGCTGGCGCGCGCTCGCGCGCTGCCAGTCGCCGGGCACGATCTCGCCGGCGCCGCGCCAGGCGGCGAAGGCGCCGAGCGTCTGCACGCGCAGCTGGTAGCCCGGGTGCACGCGCACCTCGGCCAGGCCCAGCGTGGTGAGCAGCCGCGCGACGTAGGACGGCCGGCAGCCCGCCGCCTGCGCGGCCAGCAGCAGCGGCACGCCGCGGCGCGGGTCGGGCGGCCCGACCAGCGACGGCGCCGTCAGCAGGAAGTCGTAGCCCTGCGTCTCGCACAGCGCCAGCAGGTCGTCGAGCCCGGCGAGCAGCAGGTCGGGCTGGCGGCGCTCCTGGTAGGCCAGCGCCAGCCAGAGGCGCGTGGCCGCGCGGCCGAGCGCGTCGCCGCACTCGCGGAAGGCGGCGAGCACGCGCGTCAGCATGGCGATCGCCTCGTCCGTCTGCCCGGCCAGCACCAGGCTTGCGCCCAGGGCCTGCTCCACCAGGGCGACCACCCAGGCATCGCCCGCCGCGGCCGCCGTCTCGACCCCCTCGGCGGCGGCGCGGCGCGCCGCGGCCAGGTCGCCGCCGAAGCCGTACGCGCGCGTCAGGCCCCACATCGCCTCAGCGCGCAGGCGGCGGACCGCCAGCCGGTCGCTCAGGGCGACGGCCGCCTCGTAGCAGGCGATCGCCGCGGCCAGATGGGCCGGGGGTGGCGGCAGCCCGCCCGGGCCGGGCCGCACCTGCCAGGCGTGGCCGAGGCGCATCTGGGCGACCGCCGTGACGAAGGGCGAGCCCAGGCGCTCGCCCACCGCCAACCCCTCCTGCGCGCAGGCGGAAAGCGGCCGCCGCTTCGCCGCGGAAGGCGTGGATGAGCGCCAGGATGAGGGGCGTCTCGCGGTGGGCGCGCGGCGGGTGGACGTCGCCCCGGGCGGCTTCGCCGCGCTCGGCCGCGGCCCAGACCTCGAGCGCGCGCTGCGCCGCGTCGAGCCGCCCGGTGCGCAGCTTCACGCGCACGCTCAGCGTGTCCTCGCCCGGCACATCCTCGCGCAGGGCGCGGGCTTCGGCGCGCAGCGCCTCGGCCGCGTCGGGCTGGCCCATGTTCAGCTTGTTCTCGGCCAGCAACTCGAGCAGCCGGGCGCGCGCCGCGCTATCGACCTGCCCGTCGACCAGCCGCAACGCCTCTTCGAGGAAGCGCTCGGCCTGCGCCGGGCGCACCGTGTCGAGGTAGACCAGCGCCTGCCCGCGCAGCGCCCGGCTGATCCCGGCGCTGTCGTCGCGCGCGCGCCACTGGCCCTCGGCCTGCGCGTACCAGGCCAGCGCCTCGTCGAAGCGGCTGCGCAGGCGGTAGACGTCGCCCAGATAGGCCTGCAGCAGCGGGTGGCCCGCGAGCACGCCGGGCGGCAGCGCGTCGATCCAGCGGGCCACCGTGTCGAGCCAGCCCGCGCGCAGCGCCGTATCGCCCGCGCGCTCGATCGCCCCCGCCGCGGCCTCCAGGTCGCCCGCGGCGAGCCAGTGGTAGATCGCCTCCTCGTCGTTGCCCTGGGCGGCGAAGAAGGCCGCCGCGCGGCGGTGGTGCGCCTGGGTGCCCGCGGGGTCCTGCGCGATCTGCGCGCGCAGGAAGTCGTGGAAGAGGTGGTGGTAGCGATAGTGCCGCGCGCCGAGGGCGACGACGAAGAGGTCGCCCTGGTGCAGGCGGTCGAGCAGGGCACCGCAGTCGGCCGCGTCGCTGACCGCCGCGCAGGCGGCGGGGGTGAGCTCGCGCAGCACGGCGGTCTCGCGCAGGAAGGCGGCCAGGGCGGGCGGCAGCGCGGCGAGCACGTCGTGCGCCAGGTAGTCGAAGAGCGTGCCGAGCGAGCCGGGCCCCTGCGCGAGCAGCGCGGCGACCGCGCCGGGGGGCGGGGGCGCGCCGGGCGCACGCAGCCCCTGCCAGGCCAGTTGCAGGGCGATCGGCCAGCCCTCCGTCTGCTCGGCGAGCAGCGCCAGGTCGGCCGGAGCCAGCGGGTAGCCGTAGACGTCGCGGAAGAGCGCCTCGATCTCGGCCGGCGTGAAGGCCAGGTCGCGCGGCCCGATCTCGAGCACCTCGCCGCGGGCGCGCCAGCGCAGGAGCAGGTCGCCCGCGGGCGGGTGGCGCGTGGCCAGCACCAGGTGCAGCGCGGGCGGCGCGTAGGCCACCAGATGCTCGACCAGCGCGGCGATGGCGGGCACGTCGCCGACGAGATGGTAATCGTCGAGCACGAGCAGGCTGGGGTCGGGCAGCGTGGCGGCCAGCGCGTTGATCAGCGCGTCGAGCGCGGCCTGCCAGGCCTCGGCGCTGCCGCTGCGCTCGGGCTCGGCGAGCAGCGCGCCGGGCAGATCGGACAGGGCGGGCAGGTGGGCGCGGCAGGCGGCGATCAGGTAGGCCAGGAAGCGCGGCGGGTCGGCATCGCCCTCGGCGCAGCTATACCAGAAGCAGGCGGGGCCGGCGCCGGCGGCGAGCGCGGCCAGCGCGGTCGTCTTGCTGTAGCCCGTGCCGCCGTGCACGAGCGTCACCCGGTAGTCGCGCGCCTGGGCGAGGCGCGCGGCGAGGGCCGGGCGCGCCAGGATGCGCGCCGGCACGCGCGGGGGGGCCAGTTTGGTGCGCAGGATCCGTTCCGGATGCAGCATGGGTCCGCTCGTCGTCGTCGGGGCCGGGTCGTCGTCGGTTGATTATGCGGCATGGCGTGGGTGGGGCGCAAGCCGCGCCCCCGCCCGCCACTTGCTTGTAAGCATAGTTACATGGATGTATAATCGAGGTATGAATACCGGTCCGTGCGGGCGGCGCGGGAGCGTATCGCGCAGCGGGCGCGGGGCCCCGCCGCTCGGCCGGGCCGCCGCAAGGAGGCTTGCCATGACCCCGGATTTCCGTCCGCGGCTCGCCGTCCCGTACGTGGTGGACAGCACCAGCCGGGGCGAGCGCGTCTACGACATCTACTCGCGCCTCTTGCGCGACCGTATTGTCTTCCTCGGCACCCCCGTGGACGACCAGGTCGCCAACGCCATCGTCGCGCAGCTGCTCTTCCTCGACTACGAGGACCCCGAGCGCGACATCAGCATGTACATCCACAGCCCCGGCGGCTCGGTGACCGCCGGGCTCGCCATCTACGACACCATGCAGTTCGTGCGGCCCGCCGTGGCCACCATCGCGGTCGGCCTCTCGGCCTCGGTCGCCACGATCCTGCTCGCCGCGGGCGCGCCGGGCAAGCGCTTCGCCCTGCCGAACGCCACGATCCACATGCACCCCGCGGCCGTGCAGCAGATCGGCGGCTACGCGCCGGACATCGAGATCCACGCGCGCGAGTTGCTGCGCGAGCAAGAGCGCGCCCGCACCATCCTGGCCAAGCACACCGGCCAGCCCATCGCCCGCATCGCGCACGACTTCGACCGCGACCTGTTCATGGACGCGCCCCAGGCGGTGGAGTACGGCATTATCGACGAGGTGATGCAGCCGGGTGCCGCCCTGCCGGCGGGGATCCCCGCACGCAACGGCCATGCCGCGGCGGAGCACCTGGCGGCCACGGCGCCCACCGACCCACCGGGCTAGCCGCCGCGCCCGCTTGGGACACGCACGCCGGGCCGCGGCGCCAAGTTGGGACACGCGCCGGATGGCGGCGCCGCGGTTGGGACGCTCCTTGGGACGGGCTCCAGGACGGGTGGGCGCTACACTGTAACTATCAAGCGCAAGGCCCCGCCAATCGAAGCGCGGGGCCGGCGCCACGAAAATGGTGAAACCGCGATCCCACCGAGGGATTGCAAGGTGTAGCAATACCGGGCCGCGACCCGGCGCCCGAAGGAGCACAAGACAATGACCTGGACCCTGGACACCGCGCACAGCGCGATTGAGTTTTCCGCCAAGCACATGATGATTTCCACCGTGCGTGGGAGCTTCGAGACGTTCAACGTCGTGATGAACCTGAATGAGCAGGATCCCACGAAGTCGAGCGTCGAGGCGACTATCGACCTGGCCAGCATCACCACGCGCGAGGCGCGCCGCGATGCGCACCTGCGCTCGGGCGATTTCTTCGACGCCGAGACCTACCCGACGCTGACCTTCCGCAGCACGCGGATCGAGCCGCTCGGCGACAACAACTACAACCTCGTCGGCGACCTGACCATCCGCGACGCGACGCACCCGGTGACCATCAAGGTCCACGACGAGGGCCAGGCCAAGGACCCGTGGGGCAACATGCACTGGGGCTTCAACGGCGAGACGACACTGAACCGCAAGGACTGGAACCTGAACTGGAACGTGGCGCTGGAGACCGGCGGCTGGCTCGTCGGCGACCAGATCAAGGTCCACGTCGAGATCGAGGCCGTGCAGCAGGTCCCCGTTCCCGCCGAGGCGGCGACCGCGGCGGCCCAGTAACCCCGCACCCGTCCTCACATTCCCCGAGGGGCGACGCACACGCGTCGCCCCTCGTTTTGTGCGCCCCGTGGGCGGGGCCGCGGGATTCGGAGAGTCGCGGCTGCGGGGGTCCGTGGGGGCCGGCGCATTCGCCGGGCCCCCGAGCGCACCCGACGGTGCGCTCGGGGGTGCCGGTTAGCGGACGGTGAAGGTGCCGCCGTCGCTGTAGCCGAAGACGTCGGGGTAGTAGACGAGCTCGGCGCGGGCGGGCAGGGTCTGGTAGACGCCGGGCGTGGTGGCGCGCGCGAAGTAGTCGTAGACGTAGGTGCCCGGGCCGAGGTAGCCCGCGAAGAGAACCGTGCGGTCGTCGCGCATCTCGACGTTGTCGAACGGGCCCCAGCGCCACAGCCAGGGGAAGAAGCCGCCCGGCTGGTCCGGGCCGACCTGCGTGCCGCTCGGGTTCGGCGGGCGCTCGGTGAACGAGGTCGTGTTGAGCGAGCCGTTCACGCCCTCCAGGCCGGCGGGCAGCGGGTCGGTCACCTGCACGTAGTAGCGCGTCTCGGTGCTGACGATGGTCAGGCGGACCTTGATCAAGTCGCCCGCGGCCGCGCTGGTGATCGGCGTCGTGCCCGCATCCCCGGCGCCGCCGCCCGGCATCGCGAAGTAGGTGCGGGCAATCGCCAGGCCCTCGCTGCGCGCCTGGATGCCCTCGCCGGGCACGTAGTAGCGCAGGCTGGCCTGGTAGTAGAGCTTGCCGGTGGCCGCGCTGCGCGCGAGGCTCAGGTCGGTCAGCGTGTTCTGCGGGATCTGGCTGACCGGCACGCGCAGCGTCGTCGTCTGCGTCAGACTGTAGCGACTCGCCGCGCCCTGGCCGAGCAGCTTATCGGCCAGGCTGACCTGCCAGGTGTAGTCGGCCGTAAGCTCCCGGCTCTGCTGGATGTAGTGGGCCAGGCTGATCAGGCTGATCGCCGTCTCCTGGGTGCTCAGCCAGTGGCCGTCCTTCTCGGCGTTCATCAGCCAGCGCACCGCCTTGGGGATCAGCGGGTCGCTCGGGTCGATGGTGACGAGGGCGTCGATGGCCAGGGCGGTGGCGCGGTTGTCGGTGCCCATGCTCCAGTAGTCCGGCGACAACTCTTCCCAGTGCGCCGTCGTGCTGCTCTGGCGAGCGGCGGCGGCCAGCGAGGCGAGCACCTGCTGGGCGGCGTCCTTGGCGCCGAGGCGGGCGAGGGCGAGCGCGAGCCAGGCGCGGGCGTGGTTGCTGAGGCGCGGCGCCTGCCCGGCGAGATCGCGGGCCTGCTGCGTGAGGTCGCCGGACCCGCCGCCGACAGCCCCGGCGAGCACGTAGAGCGTATAGGCACGCATGTTCAGGTGATAGGTCGGGTCGAGCCCGGCCGTGTCGTTTTCGGAGGCGTAGGCCTGCAGCCGCGCGATGCCGCGCTGCAGCATCGTGCCGGGCACGGCGTAGCCGGCGTCGCGGGCGGCGGTGAGGCCCTGCACGGCGTAGGCGGTCTCCCACCAGGACGACGGGCCCAACTCCCACCAGCCCCAGCCGCCGTCGGGCTGCTGCAGCTCGGCGAGGCGGCTGAGCGCGTGGTCGACCAGGCCGGGGATCTGATCGGCGTAGGGCGTGCGCAGGCCCTGCTGCTCATAGACCTGCTCGAGCACGACCAGCGGTAGGAAGCGGCTCACGGTCTGATCAGTGCTCTCGTAGGGGTACTCCTGCACGTACTTGAGGCTGTCGGTCGTGGCGGCGGCGAGCGACGGCGAGACCTGCACCACGAGCTCGCCGAGCAGCGGCTTGACGCTGAACGGCAGCAGGATGCTCTCGTCGGCGCGCGTGCCGTCCACCTGGCCGCTCGTGGCGACCGTCTCCGGCGCGGCGAAGGGCTCGACGGGGATCTGGGCGCCGACGGCGTCCTCCAGGTAATCCGGCGCGCTCTGGGCGAGGCCGGCAGTGCGCACCCAGTAGCGCAGATTGGCGGTGTCGCCCGCGCCGACCTGGGCGCTCCAGGTGACGACCGCCTGCTTGCCCGCGTCGACCGTCAGCGTTTGCTCGGCGGCGGGGCTCTTGTCGAGGGTGAGGGCCCCGCTGACGACGAGGCTGGCGACGACCTGCAGCGGCTTGCCGGTGTTGTTGTGGATGATCGCCTGCGGGTGCGGGTTATCGCCGGTGATCAGGAAGCGCGGCTGCACGGGGCGCAGCAGCAGCGCCTGGGTGACCGTGAGCGGCGCGCTGGCCTGGCCGGCGAGTGTCGCGGCGGTGATGCCCTGCGTGGTGATGCGCCAGGTAGTCAGGTTGTCGGGCAGCGGCACGGGCACGACGGCCGTGCCGTCGGAGCCGGTGGTGACGGCGCCGTCCCAGAAGGCGGTATCCTGGAAGTTGGTGCGCACGGTGGCCGGGGCGGCGGGCGCGGCGGTGGACGCGGCGTTCTCCTGCGCCGCGGTGGGCGCAGGGCGCGGCAGCCGCCGCGGGCACGGCGCCGCCGGCCAGGCGTAAGTCGTCGCGGTAGCCGTAGTAGCCGTTATCGCCCGCGGTGAAGCTACTGGCCGTGCGCACGCCCAGCCCGCGCTCGCTCCAGAAGGTGTCAAACAGGCTGGCGCTGGTGTCGCCCGCCAGGGCGTAGATCGCCTCGTCGACCACGGCGAGCGAAAGCTCGGCGGCGACCGGGCGGCCGGCGCTGTCGGTGGTCTGCACGCGCACCTGCGCCGTGCTGCCGGGGGCGTAGGGGCCGGACCCCTGCGGGGCCACGCTGACGTGGAGGGCTTTGCCGGCGGTGCTCAGCGGCACGTCGAGGTAGCCCTGGCGCAGCGATATCTGGTTGCCCCAGTCGGCGGGCGCGCCCGCCGGGGCGGCGCCCGGGCCGAGCAGCGTCAGCCCGATGTAGACGTTCGGCACGTCGCCGGCCTCGAGCGGCACGTCGATCGTGGGCGCGCCGCCGTGCAGGGTGATCACCTGGTAGCGCCGCAGGTGCCCGCGCTCGACGGTCAGCAGCGCGGTGGCCTCGGTGAAGGGCGAGGTGACCAGGATGTGCGCGGTGTCGCCGGCCTGGTAGCTGGGCTTATCGGCCACGAGCTTGACCTGCTGCGGGTTGTCGAACTGCCAGGGGATATACCCCGGATCGCTGCTGGCCGCCCAAAAGGCCGTGCTGCTGTGGATCAGGTTGCCGCGGGCGTCGGTGCTCTCGCCGATGAGGCGATAGCTGCCGCCCTGCGGCGGGGTGAAGCGGTAGACGGCCCGGCCGGTGGCGTCGGTGGTGACGTCGGCCGAGTCGACGGGCACCTCGCGCTGCGTCCAGGTGGTGAAGCCGCGCGCGGGCGGCACCCACTCCTCGCGGACGACGCGCAGATGGACGACGGTGTTCGGCTGCACGCGGCCGCCGTGCGGCGCGGATGCGTCGGGCGCGACGGTGCGCACGGTCACGGTGGTCGGCTGCTTGGCCGTGGCGATGTAGTCGCCGACGCGCAGGCCGACGTAGTAGAGGCCCTGATGCACGACGACGCTGGTGTTGGCGGCGACGGCCTGGTTGCTCAGGTCCTGCACCTGGCCCTCGATCAGCAGGCTCTTGCTGGTGTCGGTCGTCGTCACGTACTTGGTGACGTCGACCACGAGGCGGCCGTCCTGGTCGGTGAGCGCCTGGAAGGACTGCACGGGCGCGGGCGGCTGCGGGCGATAGGGCCCGCCGCTGGAGGCGTAGGCGTCGACGACCCAGGGCAGACCGCCCTCGCCGAAGACGTAGGTCTCGCCCGTATCGGGATCGCTCCAGCTAAAGATGTAGGGGCTGGACTGCAGGTTGACCGTCGTGGTGACGGCGGCGAGCGGCCCGCCGAAGTAATAGCTCGTCTGGATCGTGGCGGTGACCGGGTCGCCGTGGATGACCGCCGGCATACCCGGGGTGACGTCGACCTGGAAGTCGGGCTTGCGGTACTCCTGGACCGCGAACGAGGCGCTCGCGGCGTCGCTGGCCAGGGAGTAATTGCCGACGGGCGCGCCGGCGGGCAGCACGAACTGGCCGCTGAAGGTGCCGGCGGCCGAGAGCTTGGCCGTGCCGGTGAAGACGCTGGTCTGGCCCTGGGCGTTGTAGGTCTGCGCGGTCAGGCTGACGGTGGTGCCGGCGGGCGGCACGGAGTAACTGGCGTCGTCGTCGGCGCGGTAGACGCCGCGGAAGTAGACGGTCTGGCCGGGGCGGTAGATCGGGCGGTCGGTGTAGAGCGCGGCGCGGGTGGCGGCGGCCGCGCCGCCGTAGCCGCCCGGCACGAGGTTCGCGCCCCAGCCGGCGCTGAGCAGGGCGCTATCGCCCGGCTCCTCGCCCCAGACGGCCAATTGGTCGTAGGAGGTGGCGCCCAGCGTGGTGCGCCAGACGCCGTCGGCGCCGGTGCGGCCGTGCTGCTGCGTGCTGAACCCCTGATCGCCCGTGGCCGTCTCGACGCGCAGGTGATAGCCGGGCACCGGCTGCCCGGTATGCAGGTCGGCGGCCCAGACGAGCAGGTCCTTGCCCTCGTTCTTCATGACCAGGCCGGTGCGGCCGACGAGGAGCACGGAGGTGGCCTCCAGCGGCCCGCTGCCGTAGGGCGTCGGCGCGGTGACGCGCAGGTAGTAGTAGCCCGCGGGCAGGCGGTCGGCCTTGGCGTCGAGGCCGAGGGTCGGGAAGACGGTGGCCGCGCCGCCGGCGCCGGGCGTCACGGGCACGTCCCACTCGCGGGTCAGCGTGCCGGGATAGGTAGGCGTGCCGTCGGGATTGTAGCGCCCGCCATTGCCGCTGAGCAGCGTGCGGACGTCGTCCTCGCTCAGGCGGTAGAGATGGAGCGAGACGTGGTCGAGATTCGCGGTCTCGATCTGCACGCGGCTGGGGCCCTGGCTGTAGATGGGCTGGAAGGTGCCGCCGTCGAGCGTGAGGCTGGGCGGCAGCGGCCCGATCGTCACGTCCCAGGAGTCGGGCGCGACCGGGAAGCCCCACTTATCCTTGAGCCCGGCGGCGAGGCTGAAGTGGTAGGTCGTGTCGGCCAGCAACTGCACGTTGTCGGTGTAGACCGCGGTTGCGCCGCTCTCCAGCAGTTGCCCCTGGTACCCTTGCGGCAGGGGGTCGATCGTCAGGTAGTGGGCGACGTCCTGGTCGGGGGCGAGCGGGTTGTTGAAGGCGAAGCCGAAGCCCTCGGACGGCTGCGCGGGGCTGTCCGCGCTGCCCACCGGGTGGTAGCTGTCGACGTGTGTCGCGTCGGTCGTGCGGAAGGTCCAGAAGTTCGCGCTGCCCGCGAGCGCCCCGGCCGCGCCCGCCCGCGGCGGCCTGCACCGGCCCGTCGAGCGTGACGTCGTAGCGGTGGCTGAACTCCAGCAGGCTGCCCGGCGTGAAGGTCAGGACAGTGCTGTCGGGCGACCAGGCGTAGGTGCCCGCGGCCGCCGCGCCGCCGAGATGCAGGGCGCGCTGCACGCCGCTATGCTCCATCGCCATGTTGAAGCGCACGACCAGAGACCGCGTCGAGCGGCACGTCCGCGGCGCCGTTGCCGGGCGTCGCGCTGAGGATCGCGGGCCGGATCGTGGTGAAGTCGGCCGTCGTGCCGGCGGCGAGCGTCACGCCGGTGGCGTCGGGCCAGCCGGCCTTGACCTCAAGGTGATAGCGCGGTGGCGGGCAGGAAGCCGTTGCTGGCGTGGAAGCCCGCGGCGGCCGTGCCGAGCCAGACCCAGCGCCCGGCCACGGCCGGCGTGATGCTGACCCAGGCGCTCGGGTCGGGCTGGCTGTCGAGCGCGGTCAGCGGGATCATCGGCCGGTTGAACGTGATGGTCAGGATGGTGTCGGTCGGCACCTCGGACGCCCCGGCGCTCGGCAGGGTGCGCAGGATGGCGGGCGGCGGCGCGGTGCGGAAGCCGGCGGACAGCGGCGCGACAATCGGTTGGCCGCTCGCGGTGCGCGCGGTCGTGGCGATGCTGGCCGTGTAGACGGTGCTGGGGGCCAGCGGCGCGCTCGGCTCGAAGAGCAGCGTGGTCTGCTGCCAGTGGAACGTGCCGGGCACGGCGGGCTGCAGGGCGAAGGCGGCTTGCGCCGAGGCCGTGTCCATGGCCTCGGAGAAGGTCACGGCGATGGGCGCGGCGCCGGCGATATCGCCCGCGCGCATGCCGACGCCCGCGGTGATGCCGAGCACCTGGGGCCCGGCGCCGGCCGTGCCGGGCACGGGCGTGAAGGTGGCGGCGCCGGCCAGCGGCGTCGGCGTGGCCTGCAAGACGGCGGTCGGGCGGACGGTGGGCACGCCGGGCGTCGGCGTGGGCGCCGGGCCGGGCGTCAGCGGCGCGAAGCGCCAGATCAAGGCGCCGAGCACGAGCACGGTAACGCGGCGCCGAGCCAGACGGCGCGGCGGCCGCGGGCCGGTGCCGGGGGCGGCGCGGGCGCAGGTGTTTCAACAGCCATGGACCAAATCCTCCCCATCCCTGGGCGTGGGCCCGTCCGGGTTCCGGCGCGTCGTCGCGCCCGCGGCGGGCCGCGGTAGCTCCCTACCGGCATAGACGCCGGAGCGGCGGGAGAAGTTCCCGGCGTGCCGCTGAGCCCGCCCGGGGGCGGCTCCATTATAGAGGGCGCGCCGGGCGGCGGCAAATCGGGCCGTTGCGTCCCAGACTACGGCGGCGCGGTGGCAGATCGGGTGGCGGCGGGGTGGCGCCGGGGTGACGGGCGGGGGGTCCGGCGCCGCATTGGCGTTCGTCAGACTGTGGCATTAGACTGTGACATTGACTCATACGGAATTCACCAGTAGAATAGAACTATAGTGATAGGCCGAGGAAGATTCCTTCCGTGAATCGAGTTCAGTCGATTAGAACGACCGTGTATCCCGATGAAGAAGCTCCCTGGGTCGCCCCCCAGATTCAAGTTCAGTGCCATATTCGCGATGCTCCTTGCGACGGCATTGTCCCTCGAGTACCTCCTTCTCATGCTGTTCACGCCATTCAGTTATGCGCGAGACGTCAAATGGGTAGCGGGTGGCACTCTAGTAGCTTGGATTGTGAATGCGCTCTCCATCTACTTCATTGTCCGCTACGGCATAGCGTACGCGGTTTGGCTAATGTTCCCCGAGCAGCAATGAGGTCCGCAGCATCCGCCCGAAGAACCCGGTCACGATCACGACAGCGATGATGCAAACCGTGGTACGTGACGGAGCGGCGGTCCGCCCCGATGGACTGGCGCAGTGGAGAAGGCCTATGAAGCGACGCCGACCTGCGCTTCCCGAGTTCGTAGGCGGTTTGGTCGTGGCCTGGATCGCCGGCGGCGTCATCCTGATGTTGCTGCCGACCACCGGCTTCTGGACAGCGGTTCTGGTAGGCTCGCCGATCTTCTTCCTCGTGTGCTTCGGCCTGCGGGCGGTGTTGCATCGCGTTCGTCGGCGGATCCCCAGAGCGCGGCCGCAGCAGCCCGCACAGTACCGACACGTTCGTAGACCCGCCGTTCCGGGACCGGTCGCGGGCGAAGCGGGGCGGACTTCGATGCTCCCGTGATACAGGGACTCTTAGGATTTTCGAGTGAGGATGGCCATGTGCCGCCCAACAAAGCAAACCTGGATCCTCGTGCTAACCGTGCTGGGCAGCCTCCTAACTGCAATGACAGGTCCAATTGTGCAAGCGTTGCTCTGGCCGAATCCCGATCCCAACACACCGCGGCGGACAGGCGCTGAAGGCGCATCTGGCGGTCCTGCCCGGTGTGCCGCACGCGGCCCAACTGTGTCGGCAGGACCGAGCGGTGCGGCTAGGCGGGTGACGGCGCGCTCCTGACGCGCGGCCGCCTTGACTAGGGGATACTGGAGGTGACGTGCCGTGCCCTCTCGTTCTAAGACCAAGCTATGGCGTGAGATTGCGTGGCGATCTGTGGCGATCGGCTTCGCGGTGGGAGCGGCGGATTTCCTTCGGAACTGGTGGCCGGCGTCTCAGGGTTTGCCGGTTGCGGATGCCCTCACCCAGGCTACTATCATCGGCATTATCGGCCTCCTTGTTAGTATTACAACGACAGTTTGGTATAATCACTGGTGCTAACACAATCGGCTAACACCAGGAGCTATCGTTTATGACCCCGGAAGATTTGGATCGGGTGGCTAACTCCTTCATCAGCTTCCATGCTACCTTCGCCCCGCTGTTCGGGCGGCGCGAAGCCCAGCGCCATAGTGAGCAGTATCTGCGCGGCCTCTTGGTCCAGCACGCTGACCGGCGCAATGCCGAGAACATCGCCGAAGCCATCCCCGCCGCCAGCGCCCGCGGCCTGCAACGCTTCCTGACCGAAGCGCCCTGGCTGCATCGCCCCGTCATTGCCGCCTTGCACAAGTTCCTCGGCTCGCGCCTGCGCAGTCCCGACGGGGTCTTCATCTTCGATGAGACGGCGGCCGCCAAGCAAGGCAAGCACTCGGTCGGCGTCGCGCGCCAATACTCGGGTACGCTGGGCAAAGTCGGCAACTGCCAGGTCGGTGTCTTCCTCGCCTATGCCTCGCCGCTGGGGCATGCGTTGCTTGACGGTGACCTGTATCTGCCCAAGGAGTGGGTGGAGGATCCGCATCGCCGCACCCAAGCGGGCGTGCCTGCCACGGCCAACCTACAGACCAAAGGTGACTTGGCCTGGGCCCTGCTGGACCGGGCGCGCCAGACGGGGCACTGGGAGGGGCAGTGGGTCACGGGCGACTCGGTGTACGGCAGTGACCCCGCCCTGCGGGATGAACTGGACCGGGCCCAGCTCTCCTATGTCCTGGAGGTGCGCGGCAACGAGCGGGTCTTTACGAGCCGCCCGGCCACCGCGGTACCGGCCTGGCGGGGGCGGGGCCGCAAGCCGCAGCGGGAGCGGCGGGTGGCCGAGAGTGCCGCCGCGCAAACGGTCGCGGCGGTCGCGGCGGGGATACCGAGGGGGAAGTGGCGCACCCTGACGGTGGCCGAAGGGGCGCAGGGCCCGCGGCGCTACCAATACTGGCGGCAGCGGGTCTGGGAATGCCGCGACGACCTGCCGGGGCGCGAGTGCTGGCTGCTGGTCCGGCGCAAACGGGACGGCAGTGATCTCAAGTACTGCCTGTCGAACGCGCCGGAGAGCACGACGCTGCTGCGCCTGGGCCAGGTCGGGGCGACGCGCTGGAACATCGAGACCGAGTTCGAGCTGACCAAGAGCGAAGCGGGGTTGGTGGAATACGAAGTGCGCAGTTGGGACGGGTGGTACCACCACATGACGATGGCGTTGTTGGCGGGGGCGTTCTTGTTGCAGTTGCAACAGGACTGGGGGGGAAAAGATGCCCCAAATCACGCGGCCGCAAGTGAGCCGGGTCGTGCGGGAGTTACTACCGCGCCGCGAATGGACGAAGCAGGAGTTAATCGGCTGGCTGCATGAGACGCAGGAGCGGAACGAGCGCGCGAAGCGGGCGCACAGCAAACGCCGTGCAGTTAAGCAGCTCAAGCCCGACACCTCCTAATCCGTCGTTGTAATATTAGTGCGGCGATAGCGTACGTCGAAGCGCGTTTCGGCAACGGATCATCACAATGAAGCGGTCCCCCGCCCGTTATTCCGCTTCGACGGCAGAGTGGTGGCCCAACGCAACGGCTCGGGCGCCGCGGGATGACGAGCACACCGATGGCGAGGAGGTAGATTGGCATGGAGCGCACCTGGTCCGTTCCGCCCGCAGGCTGGCGCGCCGCGTATGCCCTTCTGTTCGCAGTGTATATCGAGGGGGTGACGTGGCTCCCGCGCCTCACATCGTGGATGTTCGGGGCGCGCGCTCACCTGCCGGCGGATCTGCCCCTCGAGCCGGTTCTCGGCGCAGTCGTTTTCCTGGTTAGGTTCTTGGTCGTCCAGCGGGCACCGCCCGCGCGGCCCCCCGAACATTCTTCCCATCGAGCGGCGTTCTTGGTGGCAATAGGGGTAGCGGTCCTCGGCGCGATCACTGGGCGCGTTCCTGTCCCCGGAGTTGCCGGCGCCTGCCCGCGGCGACGCCTCGCTCGTCCCGGGTGTGGCGCTTGGGGCATGAGCCGCCGTGGTCTTATATGCTGGACATACCATCCGGCGCCGGTGGTCTGTCGCCTCCGGGCCGCGCAGGCGGGCACGCCCCTTGCAGCGCCCGCCGGGGCTAGCCACGAAAGGAGTGCCACCCATGTCTGACCACCCGATTGTCCACGTCGATATCCCCGCGGAGGACCCGCGGGCGCTGAGCCAGTTCTACGCCGACCTGTTCGGCTGGCAGATCCAGCCCATCCCGCAGATGCAGTACACGCGCTTCGCGGCGCCGAACGGCATCACGGGCGGCTTCATGGCGCCGGGCGGCGACGCGGCGAACCGCGTCGGCGAGACGCTGGTGTATGTGCACAGCGCGGATATCGCCGCCGACCTGGCGCGCGCCGTCGCCCTCGGCGGGCAGGTGCTGATCCCCGAGACGCCGATCCCGCGCACCGGCGCCTTCGCCGTGCTGGCCGACCCGGCGGGCAACCGCATCGGGCTGTTCCACCGCACGGGGATGGTCGCGGGCAGCAGCGGCGGCTGAGCGCGCCGCGGGCTACTGCAGGAGCTCGCGCAGATCCTGTGCGAGTCGCGTCGGGCGCGCGTGCGACGCGCAGATCCGCGACCGCCGCCACGAAGCGCGGGACGTCGAACTGCGCGACGACGGCCTGGCGGCGCAGCTCGGGCGGCAGCAGATGGTGGTACGCGCCCAGCGCGAGCAGCGGCTCATAGCGCCCGTAGTGGTCGGCCAGGTACTGTTCCACCTGGCTGACCGTGGGCCGGGGCAGGTCGCGGGGCTCGTCGCGGAGCCGCAGGCAGAGGCCCGGCTGCGCCGTCTCGTCGGCGGGCAGGATCCCTTTGAGCAGATCCAGCAAGGCCCGCCCGTAAATGTCGCCCAGCCAGTGGAACAGCAGCAGCCCATCCTCGTGCGGCACGAGCGGCGCCACGCCGCGCGCCGGCCCGAACTGGGCCGGGAGCGCCCGCGCCAGATCGTAGCTCAGGAGCTGGCGGGTGGACACGTAGCGCAGGTGCGCCGCCGCATCCGGGCCGCGGTAGGGCGAGACCCAGAGGGCCTCGCCGTCGTACCAGTGCACGTTCAGGGGCCGCCCCTCCAGGGTGAGCAGATCGCGGTCGAACCACTGGTGGTCCACGCTGGCCACCACGCGTTGCGTCATCTGATCGCGGATCTGCAGCTGCGGGCCGCCGCTGCTCTCGATGTTGCTGTGCAGGCTGAGCGGGGTGCTTTCGGCGGCCTGGAGGTCGACCAGCCGGTTCAGCTTGGCCCCCGCGCGCCACTCGCCCGGCCGGCCGCTTTGCAGGTAGCCCCGCATGTGCAGCGTGCCCAGCGTGCGCCGCAGGTCGCCCACGGAGAGCAAGCCCGTGAAGAGCTCGGCCAGGGGGTTGAGCCGCAGGGCGCCGCTGGGGCTTTGCTTGAGCAGGCTGAAGATCTGCTGGATGGCGACGGACGGCCGGAAGGCCGCCTGCGGCGCGGGATCCTCGCCGGCCGTGAGCAGGGCGCCGAAGATGGCGTGCTCCAGCGGCGTCCGGTAGAAACAGGCGACGCGCGCCACCCGCTGGCGGCGCCCGGCCCGTCCCAGCCGCTGGGTGAAGGCGGCGCTGCTGCCCGGCGCGCCGACGAGGATGGCGACGTCAATATCCCCGATGTCGATGCCCAGCTCCAGCGTGCTGCTGGCGAAGCAGATCGCCACCTGCGCCTGCGCGAACAGGTGCTCGATTTCGCGGCGCCGCTCCGCGTCGAGGTTGGAGTAATGGACATAGATCGCGTCGCCGAAAGGCGAGCCGGCGGCCCGCAGGGCGGTGGCGTAGCTTTCGACCTCGGCGCGCGTGTTGCAGAAGACCAACGCCTTGCGCCAGCCGCGCCGCCGAAAGGTCGCCAAGTAGTCCAGCAGGGCCGCGGGCAAGTCCGCGGCGATCGGCAGCTGCTCGGCGCGGATCACCCGGCCTCCCGGCACCTGAGCGGTCGTCGCCGCCCCGAAATAGCGCGCGGCGACGACCTCGGGCTGCGCCAGGGTCGCGGACAGCGCCACGTACTGCACGTCCGCGGTGGGCTCCGTGCCGGCTTGTGTGCGCGTGGCCGCGGATCTGCCGCAGCCGGCTAAGCAGCACGCGCAGCTGATCGCCGCGCACGGTCCCGTCGAAGATGTGCAACTCGTCCAGGACCACCGCCTGCACGCCGCGCAGCAGTTTGGCCTGGCCGGCCAGCAGCGCGTCCAGCAACTCCGGGGTCGTGAACAGGATCTCGGCCGGGCGGTGGGGGTCGAAGGTGTTGCGATCGTGGGTGCGCACCGCCGCCGTGATGCGCAGCGCCTCCAGCGGTGGGGCCATGCGCGCCCACAGGTTGCTGATCAGCGCCTTGGTGGGCAGCAGATAGAGGATGGTCAGCCGCGGATCCGGCCGATCGGCGGGCAGGTGCCGCTCGATCAGCGGGGCCAGCGCCGCCTCGGTTTTGCCGCCCGCGGTGGGGGCGGTGAGCAGGAGATTCTGTCCCGCCAGCAGGGGCGGGATCGCGGCAAGCTGGGCGGCGGTGAAGTTGCCATGGCGCAGGAAGAACGGGCCCCAGGTGCGCGGCAGGGCCGCCTTCAGGTCATGCGCGTTCACACCTTGAGCCCGCTTTGCAGCTCCTCCAGCAGCGTTTCGGGCTGGTAGTCGGGATAGAGGTAGAGCAGGTCGCAGAGGGTCACCGCCGTGCGGATCAGGCCGCGCAGGTTGATGCGGTGCTGCGCGAGCGCGCGCGAGAGCACGCCCGGGGCCTGGGCCACCACCTCCTCGTAGTGCGCGCGCTCCTGGACGTAGCCGTAAGCCAGCGCGTGGTAGCGCAGCAGCGTCCCGAAGAACTCGCGCACGTCCTTCTCGATGAAGCGGTCGTCCAGGCGCACCAGCTGCGAGGGCGTCAGCCACGAGCCGACCGGCATCCGATCCGCGCTCTCGGTCAAGGCGAACAAGAAGAACAGATGCGGCTCCGAGTCATAGCTGATCGGGTAGTCGACCCGCGTGTGGTCGGGGATGCTCCGCGGATCGACGCGCCCGTTGTTGGTGCCCAGCGCGCTGACGATCATCGCCTTGAAGAAGGAGTCGGCCCGCTCGCGCTGGGCCGCGCGCAGCAGCGAATAGTGCTCGAACTCGTCGATCAGCACGGCCAGCCCGCCGTAGCCCAGCAGCTTCGCCAGGCTGCTGAGGCCCGTCAGCATGTAGCTGTACTGGCGGGCGTTCTCGCCCGTCAGGTAGAGGCGCGGCGGCCGCTTCAGGCAGGTCTTCATCGCGGCTTGCGGCCGGATCTGCCCGCCCAGCCACTGCACCGTCGCCTCGAACGCCGACTGGCTGGGGCAATCTTGCAGCGCCAGCAGCGCGGCGGCCAGCGGATCCGCCTGGGGCTCGCGCGGGCAGGCGGCGACGAAGCGCTCGACCACGCCGGGCGTGGCCAGCGCCTTGCTGATCAGCGGCAGCAGCCCGCGCTCCTCGCCGTCGGGATAGCGCAGCGACGTGGTCAGCGCCTCATAGATTTTGTGCGCCTTGCTGGGCGGCACCTCGACCAGGTCGAGGCTGCACGAGGCGACGATCAGGTTCTCGTGCAGGGCGCCGCGGGCCGCCAGCTCGATGAAGTGGCTCTTGCCGAAGCCGTAATCGCCGATCACCGCCAGCACGTCGCCGCCCCGCTCGCGGCTGCGGCTCAGCGCGCGGTCGAGGGTCACCCGCTCGGCTTCCAGACCGATGGTGAGCGTCTCGGCGTCCTGCACCGGCACGATGCCGACGCGCAGCGCCTCCAGCGTCTGCTGCGCGCGGAACTGGTCCATCTCGAGCACGGCGACGCGCGGCCCGACCTGCAGGGGCGGGGCCTCGCCCGGCCCGAGCGGCGCGGACCCGTTCGTGAACTCCTTCGCGGGCAGGCGAAAGCGGCGGCCCGAGTCGAACTGGACCTCCCACTCGTACCCGCGCATATAGGTCTTCAGCAGCGTGCCGGTGCCGAAGTGGGGATGATAGACCTGCTGCGGCTCCACCGGGCTCTCCTCGTAGGGATTCTGCTGGTCGTCGGCCAGCAGGCTGAGGGCGTCGCTTTGCCCTTTGATCAGCGCGGCGGCGAACTCCGGGTTGATCACCTGCTCCCCGCTCTCCTTCTGGCGATACCATTCGGTGACGAGCGCCTTGACGAACAGGCGGCGGTGGCTGACCGCCAGGTAGGAGTTGGATGCGGCTTCGGCCAGGATGTGCACATTCTGGGTCTGCAGGTCATGGTTGAGCGTGATGCCGTAGGCGATCTCGAAGATCGGCATCAGCCGGTAGCCGATCGCCTCCAGCAGCTGCTCGTCCGGCAGGTCGAGGTGCTCCAGGTCGATCTGCGGGCTGAAGGGGTTGGCCCGCGAGAAGTAGCCCGCCGTCTGCACCCGCTGTTGCAGCGCCGGATACTTGGGCACCACGGTGTTGAGGAAGTCGGGCGGCACGGCGTACATGAACAGCGCGCCGGGCAGATCCTCGCGGGTGCGGTCGATGACCTCGCGCAGGTTGTCGGTGGCCGTCTTCTCCGCGCGGCCGCCGATGCTCAGCATCCGGTCGCCCTCGTCGAAGAGCAGCACGAGGCCGGTGTAGCCGAGCACGCGCACGGTCTGGCAGAGCGAGCGCAGCATCTTGAAGGCGTTGTTCTTGTTGATCTTCTCCGTGACGCCGATGGTGCGCAGGTCGCGCATATCCTCGGGCGTCACCTCCTCGCCGTGCAGCCAGCGCTCCAGCGTCTCCAGGCGGCGCTCCTGGCCGCGCAGCAGCGCCTGGAAATAGCCCTGAATGGCCTTGTGGAAGCTGAGGCTGTCGATCGGGGTGGCTTCCAGCGTCTGCAGGAAGGCCCGCACCTCGGGCGTCTCGGCCGCGCCCTCGTCCTGCGGCTCGAGGCCGAGCGGGGCGAGCAGCCGCCGCAGCGTGCCTTCGAGGAAGCGGGCCAGTCCGAGCTCGTCCTCGCTCGTGCCGCCCAGCTCGTGCCACACCAGCGCCGAGGCCACCGCGCCATACACCCGGCGCTGGTCGTCGTAGGGGCTTTCCTTGGGGCTGAGGTCGACTTTGCTCACGGCAAAATCCCGCTGCCAGGCGCGGTCGCGCACGCAGTAGAGGAAGTGCGACTTGCCGCTGCCGTAGTCGCCGACCACCAGCTTGAACACGGCGCCCCCGTCGGCCAGGTAGGAGCCCAGGTAGTGCGTGTCGATCGCGTTGAGCAGCGACTCGTTGCCCGCGTTGTAGAAGCTGACCCCCCGCGAGAGGGGCGTGCCCGACTGCCCCAGGGTCTCGATGATTTGCCGGGCCAGGCGTGGTTCAGGCAGCATCATTGTTCCCTCACGAACTCGACGTCGGAGATATAGCGGCCGTCGTACGGCGAGTCGCCCTCCACGATCCACATGCTCCGGGTGGGGTTATCGGCCTGCGACTTGGTGGCGACGTGCGCTTTGACGCCGTGGCCGTCGTGCGCCGGATACTTGCGCTCGGCGAACTCGTAGAAGTCGTAGATGAACTGCGCGCGGCCGTAGTCGGTGAAGGTGCGCTTGCTCGGCTCGCTGTTGAAGGCGCGGCCCTGGCGCTGCAACACCTGTTCGAGGTACACGTCGACGATGTTGGCCCGCGCCGTCTGGCTGCCCTTCTTGCGCCGCGCGATCTGGTAGGCCTCGTGAAACTGCGCCAGCCAGGCCTGTCCGTCCTGGTTGCGCCCCATGATGGCTTTGGCCGCGGCGCCGTACGCGCGCAGCGCGGCTTCGACGGTGATCGCCGCGCGCGGCACGACTACGTCCTTGCCGTAGCGCAGCACGATCGAGCGCCGGGCGAAGTTGGCCTCCAGCTCGAAGCGCCCGATCGCAAAGCGCGGGGGCCGGCCGCCGATCTGGATGCCCTGCTCGGCGAAGGCGGCGCGCAGATCCTGCCCGAACTCGTCCGCCAGGCCGCGCTGCCCCAGGTCCAGCTCCTCGCGCAATTCGGGCACCAGCGCGGCAATATCCGGCTGCCGCAGCGTCTGCAGCAACGTCAGCGCCCGATCCAGCCGGACGACGTCCACCGGCGCGGTGCGCAGCGCGGCGGTGGCGTCGCGCAGCGCCCCGGTCAGCGCGGCGAGCGACTTGCCCTCGCGGCGCAGGACGGGGACCAGGGGGTCGATGGTCTCCTCCTTCAGCCGCGTCTCGGCGAACGTCTCCTGCGCCGCGTCGACGTCGATCCCGACCTCCGCCGCGGCGAAATCGCGCAGCGCCCGCTGCGCTTTGCTCTGCGCGTTGGTTACGCCCTTGAACGCGGTCTGCAGGGTCGCGACGGCTTTCTGTCGTCGCGCGTAGGCCTCGCGCAGGGTGTCGATTTGTGTGATCAGTGCTTCGTTGGCCATGCTGAGTCTTTGTCTTCCCTCCCCTACCTAGGTCATCACCGCGTTGCGCCCGCGGGTCGGGGCCGCTGCGTGACCGGTTTTCCGGCCGGCGCGGCGCCGGACACCGGACGCGCGGCGATTGCTGCTTGCTTTCCCGGCCAGGTGCGCATTCGTGCCCAGTATACCGCGCCGGGGAAGGATCTGCAAAGAGTTCCCACAAAGGATCGCACCCTGGACTTTCACCGGGGGCCGTGCCCGCCGATTTTTGTGCAGCCGGTCCCGGTCAGCGCGGACGGGCGAATCCCCGGTGGGCGGCCGCCCCGCCCAGGCGCCACGAGCCCGCTGCGGTCGCCCCCGCAGGGTGCGCCAGATTGTTTTGCAAGCGCGCGCGATCTGCGCTCGTAATCGCTCATGCTCAGGTAGCGTCCGCAAAACAATGTGGCGCACCCCCCCGATGCCCTACCCTTGCCCCGCCCAGGCCCGGCGTGTACAATGGCGCCAGGGGATCCAGGCCGTGCTGCGCGGCCTCGTACAACCTCATACAATAAGGAGTCTTGAAGGAGTCTTGCTATGCAAGTCGGGTTGCGCGCCGTCGAGGTCGCCGGCGAGATTGATGACCGCGGGCAGCTCCATCTGGATGGCCCGCTGCCCGTGCCCGGTCCAAGTCACGTCCGAGTTATCATTCTGATTCCCGAGCCCGAGGAGATCAGCGAAGCGGCATGGCTCCGCGCTGCCGCGGCGAACCCCGTTTTCGACTTTCTCGCGGCTCCGGAGGAGGACGCCTACACCCTGGCGGATGGGGAGCCGTTCGATGATCCGCGGTAAGGTCGTCCTGGTGCCGTTCCCATTCGACGATCTCACAGGCACCAAAGTCCGACCGGCTGTGTGCCTGACCGAGCCCATCGGTCCTTTCCACCATGGCGTCGTGGCCTTTGTGAGCAGCCAAATCCCAGCAGATCAACTCGACACCGACGTCTTGCTCGATCCCAGCCGGCCCGATGCCGCGGCGACCGGGCTGCGGGTTGCCTCCGTGCTGCGTCTGCATCGGCTATTGACCATCACAACCCGGATTATCCGGCGCCAGCTGGGTGAGCTGGCACCGCCACTCGAAGCCGAGGGCGCGGGCAAGCTGCGGAAGCTGTTCAGCTTGTAGTCACGGCTGCTGGTTGTCGTGCTCCGACCTCCTCCTACATCTCCTCGCGCCGGGGGGACAAATCCGCTGGCCAGGGGTCGCGGTCGCCGACCGGGAAATCCAGCAACAAGTGCGGGCCAGGAGCCGTCGGGGGCGTCGCGGCCGCCTGGTCGTCGAACACCAGGACCACCTCGTGCTCGCCCGGCGGCACGTCCGGCGGTACGCGTCCTCAAACCGTCCCGTCCGGGCCGACCGTAAGCACCGTCTGAATCGTCCTCATTGGCGCGCTTCCTCTCCTCCCGCGCGTGCTGTAGCGGGACTCATACTCCATTATATGCGATCCGGTATATGCGATCCGGCGCCCCGGACTCCTCCTGGCCGGCCGGGGCGATCCGGTCTCTGCGTGCGCCGGTAGCGGGTCCTGGTTACGGCCGTGCGCGCGCGTTCCCACTCGCCCGCCTGGTGCGAGTGCTCGAGGGTGTGCCGAATGCTTTGGCAGTCAGGCGGCGCGTCCGACTGGTCGGCGCCGCCAAGAGCGGCTCGGTGAAAACCATGTGGCGCCCCCGCCCCCGCGCCCCCTGCTGGCGACTCCCGCACCCATCCGCTATAATACGGGCGCCGCGCCGCGCGCAATCGCGCGGGTGCCGGCCCTGTTGTTGTTTCCCCACGGCGTTTGCTCGGGCTGCCCGGCCGGGCGGCGGAGCGCCGCGCCGGCCCCCGGCCGGCTGGAGAGGATACCCCGCGCATGGGCGATGCCCTGATCTGGTGGATAGTGCTGGAAGTGCTCGGCCTGGTGGCCCTGCCCCTCGCGGCGGTGCTGCTGCGCGGGCTGCCCGACCGCGGCTACACGCTCGCGAAGACGCTCGGCCTGCTGCTCACCGGCTGGCTGGCCTACACGCTCGCCATGCTCGGGCTCGTGCCGTTCGGGCGGCCGCTGCTCGCCGGCTGCGTGCTGCTGGTGGCCGCGCTGTCGGCCTGGCTGCTGCTGCGCGACGGGCGGGCGCTGTGGGCCGACTTCGGCGTGCGCTTCCGCCACCCGAGCTACCGGCGCACCGTGATCACGGCCGAGGTGCTCTTCGCCGTCGCCTACGTGATCTGGGCCGTCGTCCGCGCCTATAACCCGGACATCGACAGCGGGCAGGAGAAGTTCATGGACTTCGGGTTCCTGAACGCCATCCTGCGCAGCCCGACGTTCCCGCCGCACGATATGTGGCTGGCGGGCGCGCCGATCAACTACTACTACTTCGGCTACGTGCTGATGGCCGCGCTGACCAGCCTGAGCGGCGTGCCCTCGGCCGTCGGCTTCAACCTGGCCAACGTCACGCTCTACGCGCTGACCGCGCTCGGCGGCTTCGGGCTGGTCTACAACCTCATCGCGGGCACCCTGCAGCGCGCCCGCCCGCCTGCCGGGGCGCGCCAGGCCGGGGCGGCCGAACCGCCACCCGCGCGCGGCCTGCTCGCGCCCTACGTCGCCGCCGTGCTCGGCGCGCTGATGCTCGTCGCGATGGGCAACCTGACGACCGTCTTCGCCGTGCACACGGGCAACGCCGCGCAGGCGAACGGCTGGCGCTTTTGCTTCTTCTGCCAGAGCCCCACGAGCTACGACTGGTTCGCGCCCTCGCGCATCATCCAGGACTACCATACGGTGACCGCGCCCGACGGCAGCCCGCAGACGCAGGCCGTGGGCTACCCGACGATCAACGAGTTCCCGGCCTTCTCCTTCCTGCTGGCCGACCTGCATCCCCACGTGCTCGCGCTGCCGCTGGTGCTGCTCGTGCTCGGCATCGCGCTGTCCTACGCCCGGCGGCGGGCGCGGCCGGAGCCCGGGCGGGGCAACGCCCTGCCGCGCGACGCGCTCGACTGGCTCGCGCTGGCCGTCGCGGCGATTGCGGTCGGCGCGCTCTACACGACGAACACCTGGGACTACCCGACCTACGCGCTCCTCGTCAGCGCCGGGATCGGGCTGCCCTATCTCGCCGCGCAGCGGCGCAGCGCGAACCGCGACGGCTGGGGCTGGCTCTGGCCGTGGCTGGGCCGCTCGGTTCTGCTGGCGGCGCTCAGCCTGCTGGCCTTTGCGCCGTTCCATCTGACGTTCAAGTCGCTGGTTGGCGCGTCGGCGGGCACGGTCCCGGCCACCTGGGCGAACGTGCCCGTGCTCGGCTGGGTGCTGCAAAAGCTGAGCGGCCTGCTGCTGGTGAACACGGCCGACAAGACGATCGGCGGCTTCCTGGTCATCTTCGGCATCTTCGTGGCCATCCTGGTCGTCTGGCTGGGCTACGAGCTGGCCGGGCGGCTGCGGCGCCAGATGCGCGCGGGCGCCGAGGGGCGCAGCCTGGCACTCGCCTGGGGCGGCGGGCTGCTCCTGGTCTGGCTGGTCGCGCTGCTGCTCCGCTTCCCGCTGCTGGCGCTGCTGCTGCCCATGGCCGCCGTCGCGCTCGTGCTGGTCTGGCAGGAGCCGGGGCGCATCGAGCGCAACATGGCGCTGGGCTTCGTGGCGATCGCGGCGCTCATCGGGCTGGCCATCGAGATCGTCTTCCTGCGCGACAACTTCCAGATGCGCATGAACACGCTCTTCAAGTTCTACTACCAGATCTGGGTGCTCTGGGCGGTGGCCGCGGCCTACGCCTTCTGGCGCGTGCTCTACGCCGCCTTCGCGCGGGCGGGCGAGGCGCGGCGGCGCGCGCCCGGCGGCGCGGCGCTGCGGCCACTGGCGGCGGTCTGGGCGGTCGTCGTGCTGCTGCTCGTCGGCTCGGGCCTGCTCTACTCCTACTACGGGCCGATGGCGCGGCAGGTGGGGCAGCAGGCCGGGCCGCGCGGCCTCGACGGGGCGGCCTGGTTCGCGCGCAGCCAGCCCGACGACTTCGCCGCCATCACCTGGCTGAACGCGCACGCGCAGCCCACGGACGTGGTGCTGGAGGCGGGCAGCGACGAGTACCAGCGTCCCGGCCGCGTCTCGGCCTACACCGGCGTGCCCACGCTGGTCGCCTGGGACAACTCGCACGAGAGCCTCTGGCGCGCCAACGAGCCCGACCTGCTGGCGCAGATCCGCACGCGGCGGCAAGTGGTCAACGCGATCTACCAGGGCGTCGACCCGCAGAACGGCGGCCCGCTGACCGCCGCGCGGCTGCTCGCGCTCCTGCATCAGTACGGCGTGACCTATGTCTTCGTGGGCGCGACCGAACATGGCGTGGCCGGTTGGGCGCCGTCGCAGGCGGGGCAGACGCTGACCGCCTACGCGGGCGGCCTCTTCCAGCAGGCGCTGGCCGTGGCCTTCCAGAGCGGCTCGACCGTGCTCTACTCGGTGCAGCAGGGCATCGCGGGCACGGGCGAGCCGCCCGCCGCGCCCGGCCTGACCGGCACCCCGGCGCCCGGCCAGTTTGACCCGAGCGTGCCGCCGGTCGGCCTCTTTGCCCGTGGTCCGGCCGGGGCGAACCGCGGTCAGTTCAACCTGCCGCGCGGCATCGCGCGCGACGCCGCGGGCGACTTCTACGTGGTCGACACGCAGAACATGCGCGTGCAGGAGTTCGACCCGCAGGGCACCTTCCTGCGCGTCTTCGGCAGCAAGGGCAGCGGCGACGGCCAGTTCGCGCCGTACAGCGACACGGCGACCGGCTCCGGCCCGGGCGGCATCGCGGTCGACGCGCAGGGCAACGTCTACGTGGCCGACACCTGGAACCATCGCATCGAGAAGTTCGACAAGTCCGGCAACTTCCTGCTCGCCTGGGGCGGCTTCCTCAACCTGAGCGACGCCGCCGCGGCATCGGACCCGGCCGCGAACACCAAGTTCTACGGCCCGCGCGGCGTGGCTGTCGGCCCAGACGGCGCGGTCTACGTGACCGACACGGGCAACAAGCGCATCCTGGTCTTCGACGCCAACGGCACGTTCCAGCGCCAGATCAGCGCGGGCGCCGACCCGACGCACGTGGCGCCGACCTACGCCTTCAACCAGCCGGGCGAGCTCAACGAGCCGATGGGCCTCGCGGTGGACGCCCAGGGCAACGTCTACGTGGCCGACACGTGGAACCACCGCATCCAGAAGTTCAACGCCCAGGGCACCGCCGTGGCGCAGTGGCCGGTGCCCGCGGGCGCCTGGGATCCGGCGCCGTACCTGGAGCCCTACCTGGCGCTCGACGCCCAGGGTAACGTCTACGCCACCGCGCCGTCGAGCCACGCGGTGCTCAAGTTCAGCCCGACCGGCACCCTGCTGGGGCAGGTGACCTCCGCGGGGAGTACCGCGCTGCAGCGCCCGACTGGCATCACGGTCGATCCCGACGGCACGGTCTACGTGGTCGACACAGAGGCGAACGCGGTGGTGCGGGTGGGGGCGATCCCCGGACCGTAGGGCCCGCCCGCGCTACCTGATGGGGGATGGCGGCGGCGGTTCCGCGGCGGGGGCGCAGCCGTCGACGAGCGGGTGGAAGATCCAGCGCGATTCCGGTTGCCGCTGCTGATCGTACACCGCCTGCTGCTCGGCGGTCATCCCCACCGGATGCACCCCCGGGTCCGTCACCGGCGGCGCCTGCCCGATGCGCTCACACCAGCGCGCGTGGAGGGCGGCGAACCCCTCCTGGTCGTAGGTTTCCTCGGGGATCTTCTGGATCGTCTTGACGGGGTGGAGCTCATTCTGCCCGTTGTGCCCGGCATCATAGCTCCAGCGGCCGGTGATCGCGATCAGGTCGCCGCGGTTCAAGCTGCCGGCGCCCTCGAAATCGCGATTGTCGTCGGCGCCGGCCGCCCAGGCGGCGGCGAGCGCGGGGGCAATGACCGGCGTCATCAGCCACTGCGCGATGCGGCAGAGCGCCTTGAAGAACCAGTTCGCCTTGCAGAACGAGCGCATGCCGGGCAGGGGGTAGGAGAGGGTGTCGAGCGTGGCGCAGACCAGGGCGGCCCGCTGCCCCTCAATCTCACAGTGCAGCACCGGCACATCGTAGGGCGCGCCCCGGCTGCCCAGATGGGGATTGTAGGTGATCTGCGTCCGATCGGGGAAGGTGACGAAGGTGCCCCCGTAGCGCTCGGAATACCACTTCTCCGTCTCGGACTCGCGCGGCACCGGCATGCCCGGCTGCTCACGCATCAACTCGCCGTCGGGGTCGGTCGCGACCAGTTCGTAGTTCTTCTTGAAGTCGTAATTGGTGAAGACCCCCAGGTCCCAGGGCGCCAGCAGCAAGTTGATCGAGTAATCATTGTCGATGGTGTCGGGGAACTTCTTATCCTCCACCGTTTCGAAGCCGGCCACGTGGCCGATGGCACAGCGGTCGCCGCCGAGGCACACCAGCTTGCCGTGCAACATGTAGTCGCAGGTGTCCTCCAGCAGCGCCAAGGAGGCGAAGAGCGCCTCCAGCGTGGCCGGCGCGGTGCCGGCCTTGGGCAGCGGCGGATCATGATAATCGGCGGGATTGACGCAGGTGGTGTATTCCGGCATGGCCGTGGATCCTTCCGCTAATCGCCTGATCCGTCGACGTACAAGGTCACGCCGCCGACCAGCCGGGCCCCGTCGAACGCGTTGACGTTCAGCGCCTGGCGGCCCCGGAACCCGTCGGGCGCGACGACGTCAACGCTGACCATCTGCTCCGCGCCCGGGCGGAGCGGCACCTCCCGCGGCTCGAGCGTGACGTGCCAGCCGTCGGGCACCGGGAAGACGTCCCGGCCATGCCGCGCGAGCGCCTCGCGGCGGTGCTCGGCCACTTCGCTTTCGCTCAGCGCCGGGGTCCCTACCTGCCGGTCCGGCTCACACGGACGCTGCTCCGGGATCCCATAGGCGTCGAGCTCGAGCCGCAAGGTCCGCTCCCAGTGCGAGTCGTTGCGCAGCGGAAACGTGAACGCCGCGTGGGGCGAGTTGAGGGGCTTGACGTTCGTGTTCTCCTGCCCCATGTTGTTGGCCGGATTGGCATCGTCGGCCCAGATGGCCTCCGCCTGCAGGCAATAGTGGCCGGCGACGGCGGGCGTCCGCCACTTGATGCGGGCGAAGGCGGGATGCCCGGGCGCGCCGTTGACCGGCAGGTCGATCCGCGCCTCGTCGGGGCCGGTTTCGTTGAGCCGGTGGCGCAATGTGCCGATGCCAAAGGAGAGGTAGGAAAAGCGGATCGGGAGGTTGACCGCGGGGGCGCTGTTCGAGCCGTTCCAGATGCGCGCGACGACGTCATACTCGGTGTTCGCGAGCAGCGCGGAGGACGGCACCGGGACCCCGTCTTTCTCCAAATGAATGTCGGGATTGTCCCAGGTCACCGCGATTCCCTGGCTCAGAAGCCACGACTGCGAATAGATCATCGGATCGGGGCGCCGATACACCGGGGCGGGGATCGGGCGGCAGTCGGACGGGGTGGTGTCCACCTCCTGCGAGCTTTCGTCGTCGCCGCGGCCGCGCAGGGGGCCGAGCCGCCGCAGGGGAATCAGGCCCAGCAGCCACCAGATCGCCAGGAACACCATGCCCGCGCAGCCGCGCCGCCGTAAGGCGGCCAATTTCTCGTGCTCGCCTTCCATCGCGCTCCCCATCGGTCGGTCGTGGTCGAGGCCCCCAATCCTCCACAATGATAACTCACGTCCCCCGATTCCTGATACGGTTGTGTGCGCTTGATTGTGGAGAGCCGCCCGTTTTGCGCGCAACCGGCGGGGTGGCGCGGACCCGGGACGGAGCCACGCTCCCACAGACGATCCCACGCGCCGGGCCTACGGCCCCGCGCCGCCCAGGCGGTAGATGCTCATCTGGTCGGCGGGGTCGTCCGTCGGGGTTTGGCCGGGGAAGAGGGCGGCGAGCTTGACGCGCAGGGCCGGCGGCCTGCGGCGCGGTGAGCGCCCACCAGTGGACGACGACGTAGCGGATGCCCGCCGCCGGCAGCGCGGGCGCGGCGGCCGCGGCCTGCGCGGCGGTCAGTGTGTCGGGCGGGGTGTCGGGCAGCAGGTAGTGCAGCGCCGGGGTCTGCTCCACGAAGGGGTCGGGTGGCTGGCGCGACAGATAGCCGTAGACGATCGGCTTGCCGTGCACCGTCTGGTAGGCCAGGTAGTCCGACATGGGCCGCAGCGGCAACTCCAGGATGGCGAAATGGCCCGGCTCCTTGGCGACCTGCTCATAGAACGGGATGTGGTAGCCGGGCGGCGCCATCGGGTAGGGGATGGCCAGGAACTCGAGCGCGATCAAGGCGAAGACCGCCACGTAAGCCCCGCGCACCTGGCCCGGGCTGAAGCGGCGGCGGAACCGGGGCGGCGGCGCGGCGGCGGGGGACGGTGTGGCGGGCGCGGCGTCCGGGGCGGCGCGCCCGCCGATCGCGGCGAGGGCATACCCGACGAGCACGGCCAACGCCAGGCTGGTGAGCACGACGAAGCGCGCCGGCACGCGCATGATGCTGAAGCCGGGCACGAACGTGTAGAGCGCCAGGTAGGGCAACGGCACCTGCACGCCGAAGGCGGTAAAGCTGCTGCGGCCGAGCACCTGCAGCACGGGGCCGAGCGAGAGCAGCCAGGTGGCTGCCGCGGCCAGCGCCCAGAAGACCTGCGCGCGCCGCCGCCGCAGCCAGACGACCGCCGCGCCGAGCACGAGCGGCGTGTAGCCGAGGAAGACGGCGCGCTCGGCCGTGTTGCGCTCGGGCAGGCGCGCCTGGAGCGCCTGGGCCAGGCCGGGCCAGAGCGGGTGCAGCGCGGGCGGCACGAACGAGTTGACCAGGTCGGACGAGTAGATCAGCGTCTCGCTTGGCGGGTAGCGCATCCAGTCCTGGCCGCGCTGCGCCAGCGCCGTCGCGATCAGCAGCGGCCCGGCGAGCACGCCGAAGACGATCGCCCAGCGCCAGCAGCCGGCCGATCAGCGGCCGCCAGACCGCCCAGCCGGCCCCGCCCCGCGCGTCGACCGTGACGCGCCAGAGCAGATAGCCCGCGGTGAACACGCCCAGGAAGGCGACGTAGATCCACTCGGTGAAGGCGTTCGCCACCAGGAAGAGCCCGGCCAGCGCCGCCCAGCGCGCGCCGTGTGGCCGCGCGTCCAGGGCGCCCGCGGGGGCGCCGGGCGGGCCGAGGGCGCGGAAGAGCGCCCACAGGTAGAAGGGGATCCACTGCAGCGAGGCCAGGTTCATGTGGCCGAGCAGGTGGCCGAGATGATACGGGCAGAAGGCGAAGGCGAAACCCGCCACGAAAGCCGCCGCGTCGTTGCCCGTCAGGTCGCGCACCAGCAGCCACGTGCCGTAGCCCGCCAGCACGAACGACAGCGCGAGCACGCCGTTGTAGAGCGGCAGCAGGTCGACGCCGAGCAGCTGGAACGGGATCGTGAGTGCGCTTTCGAGCGGCACCAGGGTGTGGAAGAGCAGCGTCACGCCCTGCGGGTAGTAGAGGTAGGTCGTGTAGAACGGGTTGGTGTGCAGGTCGACCAGCGCGGTGCGCATCCACCACAGGTTCCAGAGGTGCTGCCAGGCGTCGCCGCCGCCAGGCACGGCGCTGAAGAACTGGGCCGCCAGGGGCCAGGTGAAGACGCCGGTGCAGACGAGATAGGCGGCCAGGACGGCCAGGTGGCGCCTCACCGGGGGCGAGGGCGCCGCCGCGCGGCCTGGACCCAGCGGCCGGCGCCGCGGACCAGGATCGCGAGGACCGCGCGCCCCGACGCGCGCAACGACGTGCGGGCGGCGGCGGGCGGGTCCGGCTCCAGGATGACGACGGGCTCGACCAGCGGCTCTTCGACGAGCGGCGCCGTGGGCGGGCCGGGTAACGCGCCCCGCAGCGTGCGGGCGGCTTCGGCCGACTCGGGCTCGTTGAAGAAGGAGCGCAGGCGGCCGAAGTAGGGGCCGGCGACCTGCTGCAGCACGCCGGCCACCGGGACGCCGAAGATGGCGCCCCATGGCCCGGCTACTTGCAGCCCCAGGAGCAGGGCGGCGAAGACGAACAGCGGGTGGATGCCGATCGCCTGGCTCATGATGCGCGGCCCGACCACCTGCAGCATGATCGTCTGCACGACGAAGAGCACGACGAGCATGACCCACCAGTTGGTGATGTTCGGACTGACGAGCATGATCAGCACCGGCGGTATATAGGCCAGCACGTTGCCGATCAGCGGGATCAGCATGGCCACCCCGGCCACGATCGAGACGATGAGGATGTACTGCAGATTGAAGGTGGCCATGATGATCGCGTTGATGAGGCCGTAGAGCACGGCGAAGACGAGTTGGCCGCGCAGATAGCCGCCAAAGGCGCGGGCGATCGAGTCGCCCATAAGCTGCACTTCGGTCGCCAGCCCGCGCGGCATCAGCGCCACGGCGTTGTTGAACATGCGGTCGCCGTCCTTCATGAAGTAGAAGGAGAGCAGCAGCATGACGACCAGGTTGAACAGGAATGAGGCGACGCCGCTGGCGAAGGTCAGCACGCCGCTGCCCAGGTTCTTCACCTGGTCGCCGATCGTGCCGTAGAGATTCTCCAGGTGAATGTCGGCCACGCTCAGGCCCCAGTTCTTCTGCACCATGTCGAGGAAGGCGTAGCCCTGGGTCTGCAGCTGATTGGTGTAGGCGGGCAAGGAGTTCAAGAGGTCGGTGGTCTGCTGGACGAGCACGGGGACCAGCTGGAGGCCGGCGAGGACGGCCACCAGCAGCAGCGCCAGGTAGACGGCGGCGATAGCCACGATCTGCCGCACGCCGCGGGCCTGGAGCCAGCGCGTGATGGGGCTGAGCATGAAAGCGACCAGCCAGGCCAGGAAGAAGAGCAAGATGATGCTTGAGAACTGGATGATCAGCGACCAGATCTGGCCGGCGATCCAGGACGCCGCAATGATCACCAGAAGAATGATCAGGGCCTGGAGCCAGCGGTTGTTGTTCATACGGGGGTTCCGCAGTTCGGACAGAAGGCGGCGCCCGGCTTGAGCACCTGGTTGCAGGTGCGACAGCGCTCCTCGCCCGAGGTCCCGGCGGCGGGGCCGGGTGTGGCGGCGACCGTCTCGACCGGGCGGGTGGGCGGCGCGGCGGGCCGGCTGGGCAGGGGGCTGGGCGCGGGCGGCGGGGTGGCGGTGCCGTCGCCACCCGGGCGCGAGGCAAGCGCAGGTGCCCCGGATGCGGGCGGTGGCGGGTAGACGGCGGTCCCGGTGGGGCTGGACACCGGCCGCGGGGCCGGCGTGGGCGCCGGGGCGGGCGCGCCCGCGCCGCGCGGCCGGGTCAGCCCGGCGACGAGCACGGCGATGATGCCACCGGCGGCCAGCACAATCGGCCACCAGCCGGCCCACTGCAGCAGGGCCAGGGTGACAGGGTCGTCGCGCAGGGCGCTGCCGGGTCCCGGCTGGCTGTAATCCCAGATGCGCAACAGCTCGGCGAAGATGGCCGCGCCGTTGAAGAGGGCCAGCCCGGCGGCGGCCAGGCGCACGCGCCCGCTCCAGCGCCCGTGTGGCGGCAGCAGCAGCGCGCCGCCGTAGCCGATCGCGAGCAGCGGGATCAGGAAGAGCAGGCCGCGGACGATCAGGCGCCCGCCGCCCGTGCCGAGGAAGCTGAAGAGGCTGCTGAGGTCGGTGCCCCAGGGGTCGCCCCACTCGTCGACCAGCAAGCTGCCGAGCAGCAGCCCGGCGAGGGTGACCACCTCCGGCCAGGGACCGCGCCGCGCGCCCACCAGGGCAAAGATCACCAGGCCGACCGCCAATATCACATCGAGCGCCAACAGCATCGTCATCCGTGCCTCCTTGTCCGCCGTGGACCTGCGTCTATTCTATCATATTTGGATACGCGGCGATTAGGCCCGGCGTTGCGGGATCCCGGGGTGGATCGGGTATCTAGATCGGGTATAATGTACGGGTATCCTAGTCAGGAGGCCCAACCAGTCCATGAGCGCAGATGCCCCCACGGCGTTGCCCCTGTTCGCGCCCGAACCCGATAGCTCGCCCCCGCCCACTCCCGCGCCCAACGGCGGGGCGCCGCCCGCTGCCGCAGATGCGGACTCCGCCAACCATCAGGCGCTCTACCGGCGCTACCGCTCGCGCGACTTCTCCGAGCTCGTCGGGCAGGAGCCGATCGTGCAGACGCTGCGCAACGCCCTGCTGGCCGGGCGCCTGGCGCACGCCTATCTGTTCTGCGGCCCGCGCGGCACCGGCAAGACCTCGACCGCCCGCCTGCTGGCCAAGGCGGTGAACTGCCTCGCGCCCGACCCGGCCGCGCGGCCGTGCAACGCCTGCGCGGCCTGCACGGCGATCAACGAGGGCCGGGCGATGGACCTGATCGAGATCGACGCGGCCTCGAACAACAGCGTGGAAGACGTGCGCGACCTGCGCGAGCGGGTCAACTTCGCCCCCTCACAGCTGCGGCGCAAGTTCTACATCATCGACGAGGTGCACATGATGAGCATCTCGGCGTTCAATGCGCTGCTGAAGACGCTGGAGGAGCCGCCCGCGCACACTATCTTCGTGCTGGCCACGACCGACCCGCAGAAGCTGCCCGCCACGGTGCTGAGCCGCTGCCAGCGCTTCGATTTCCGCCGCATCCCCCTGCCCGTCATGGTCGGCCATATGCAGCACATCCTCCAGGAGGAGGGCTACACCGCCGAGGCGGGCGTGCTCGAGCTGATCGGGCGGCAGGCGACCGGCTGCATGCGCGACGCCCTCTCGCTGCTCGACCAGCTGATGAGCTATGGCGACAGCGATCTCTTGCTGAGCCAGGTGCAGGCCGTACTCGGCACACGCAGCACGGGTGAGGTGGCCGCCTTCGTCGACCAGTTGATCTCCGGCGACATGGGGCAGGGCTTGAGCCTGCTGCACGCGGCGATCGAGAACGGCGCCGACCTGCGCCAGCTGAACCGCCAGGTGGTCGAGCACCTGCGCGCGCTGTTGCTGCTGCGCGCGGGCGGCGACCCGGCGGCGCTCGACGCCACCGACGACGAGGTGGCGCTGCTGCGCGCGCAGGCCGCGCGCACGGCACTGCCCGCGCTGGCGGCCTGGATCCGCGCCTTCAGCAGTGCGGATGCCGGCCTGAAGAACGGGCTCTACGGCGCGCTGCCGCTGGAGCTTGCCCTCGTCGAGGCGCAACTCAGCGGCGTCGCCGCGCTCGAGCCGCCGCCCGCGGCGGCGCCCGCCCCGGCGCCTGCGGTCCATGCGCCGTCCCGGCCCACCCCGCTGCCCCAGCGCGCGCCCGTGGCCGAGCGGGAGCCGCTGCGCCCGGTCCCGTCGCGCGCGCCGGCTGCCCGGCCCCCGGCGCCGCCCCCGGCCCCGCCGGTTGCTGCCGCCCCGCCCGCGCCCGAGGAGGCGCCTGACGCGGCGGCGAACAGCGCGCCGGCCGGGGAGCGGGACATCGAGACGGTGCGCGAGCAGTGGGCCCGCGTCAAGGACACCCTGCGCCCGCGCGACCCGCGCCTGCAGGCGCTGCTGCACAACGCCGTCCCGGTCGGGGTCGAGGGCAAGTTCCTCGTGCTCGGCTTCGACTCGCGGTCCGAGTTCCACCGCAAGAAGCTGGACGAGCCGAAGAACCGCGAGGTGGTCGAAGGCGTGCTGACCGAAGTGCTCGGGCAGGTCTATCATCTGCGCTGCACGCCGATGGCCGAAGACGATCTCGTGGGCCCGCGGGCTGCTATGCGTACCGCGACGACCCCCGAGGCGGCGGCCAGCCCGCGGGTGCGCAAGGCCGTCGAGATGCTGGACGAAGACTAACCGGGGGCGCCACGGGACGCCAGGCCCGGGCTGACGAGTGATTTAGCGACAAGGAGTCCGCGAAGATGGTACCGAACCAGAAGATGATTCAGCAGCTACAGGCGAAGATGATGAAGATCCAGGAGGACCTGGGCAACGAGACCGTGGAGGCCTCGGTCGGGGGCGTGGTCACGATCGTCATGACGGGGCACCACGAGGTGCGCTCGGTGAAGATCGACCCGGAAGCGGTCGACCCCGACGACGTCGAGATGCTGGAAGACACCCTGGTCACGGCCTTCAATCAGGCGCTGGAGAAAGCCTCCGAGCTGGCCTCGGAGCGGATGAGCGCGCTGACGGGCGGGATGAAGATCCCCGGGCTGTTCTAGCCCGCCCATCGGGCTGCACCACGCGCCGCGGGGCGCAGGAGCGTGAAGCGTGATGCACGGGGCGTGAGGGGGACGCTGCTACGCAGGTTTCACGCTCGGCACATCACGTTTCACGCTTCCGCGTCACGCGGCGCGTGGTGCGGCCCGGGGTTCACCGGGTCACGGCGCCCGCCGGCACGCGCTTGCGCTCGGGCGCCTGTGCGGGCTCGCGCGCCCGGACGAGGAGCACCGGCGGGTTCGCGTTGCGCGCGACGCGCAGTGCCACGCTACCCACCCAGAGCCGCTGCAGCCCGCTGCGGCCGTGCGTGGCCATGACGATCAGGTCGGCGTGCTCTTGCGTCGACGCCTCGAGGATGGCCTCGGCGGGCCGCCCGACGACCACGCGCGTCTCGGTCGGGATACCGGCCATGCGCAGGCGATCGGCGGTCGTCTTCAGGTACTGCGTCATGCGCGTGACTTCGGCGTCCTGATCCTCCAGCACCCAGAGCGGGATCTCCCCCATCTCGGCGGCCGCGACCTCATCCAGTTCAGGCACGACGCAGACGAGCGCGATGGCCGCGCCGGTGGTGTTGGCCATCTCCACGGCCTGGTTCAGCGCCTGTTCGGCAAAGACGGAGCCGTCGAGCGGCACGAGGATTGTCTTGTAGGCGTGCGGGTGCGGCTCGGGCGCGCCTTCCTTGGTCGGCCGCACGAGCAGCAGGGGCACGGGCGCCGCGTTCAGCACCTTCTCGGCCACACTGCCGAAGATCCAGCGGCCCAGCCCGGTGCGGCCGTGGGTCGCCATGGCGATCATCAAGGTCTCGGGGTCCTGCTGCGCCGTGGCGACGATCGCCGCCGCGGGATCGCCGTCTTGGACGGTGGTCGCCACGGGGATGGCCTGGATGCCCAGCCGCGCGGCGACGTCGGCCAGGTAGGCGCGCGCGTCCTCCGCTTCCTCTTCCCGGTTCGGATACGCTTCAGGAGGAGCGGGCAGGCCGCCGACCAGGGCTTCCGTCAATGGCGGGGGCGTGGTGCAGCGCAGCAGAGTCAGGCTGCTGTGAGTGGTGCGCGCGAGCAGGATGGCTTGCGGCAGCACCATCTCGGCGAGCGGCGATCCATCCAGCGGTACCAGGATCTTGCCTCGCATAGGATTTGCCTCCTTTGTTGGACTCCGGTGTCCAATCATCCCCATCATACCCGCGGGATCGGGACTCGCGGGTAAAATCCGGGTGAACAAAGGTAACAAATTCCCGGGACGCCAACGCAACGCGATCACGCCGGCGACCGGCGCGATCGGCCGGAGAGAGGGGACTGGAGGCGCGGGCCCGCGGGCGTGCGCTGGGCGGCCCGGTTGTGCCCGGAGCCAGCCGGAATCGTCTGTAGGAGGGCGCTCCGCCACGCGACCAGCGCCGCCACAGGATCGGGCCGGAGCGCTGCCGGGATACCGTGGCCGGGATCGGCCGGTGCGCTGGGCGGCTAGACGGCGCTGGTCAGGGTGCCGTCGGGCGCGACGGCCGCGCGGGCCATGCGTGGTGTGTTGTAGGGCATGGCGAAGCGGCCGGCGGTGTCGAGTAAGATGAGGCCGCCCTCGGCGGGCAACGCGGCGAGCGCGGCCAGCGCGCGACCGGCCGCCGCGTCGGGGGCCAGGGCCTCGGGCGCATCCAACAACTCGACGGCCCGGCGCGCGAGGCCGACGCGCAGGATCGACTCGCCGTCGCCCGTGCTGGAGGCGCCGCCGTGGGCACTCGCGAAGAAGCCCGCGCCGACGATGGGCGAGTCGCCGACGCGGCCCGCGGGCTTGAACGCGCGGCCCCCGGTCGACGTGCCGGCGACGATGCGCCCGGCGTGGTCGAGGACGACGGCGCCGACGGTGTCGCCCGGCGGCTCGTCGCCCGGCGGGGCGGTGTGCGCGGCGGCCGCCTGGCGCAGCGCCTCCCAGCGGGCGCGCTCGCGCGGCACGATCAGGCGCGCGCCGGGCACGAGGGCTAGGCCGTGCGCGCGGGCATACGCCTGGGCGCCCGCCCCCGCCAGGATGGCGAGGTCGCCGTCCTCCAGGATGCGCCGGGCCAGCGTGATGGGGTGGAGCACGCGGCGGACGGCGAGCACGGCGCCGAGGGCACGGGAGGCGCCGTCCATGATCCCGGCGTCCATCTCGACGTAGCCCTCGCGGTTGAGCACGCTGCCGCGGCCCGCGTCGAAGGTCGGGTCGTCCTCCATGAGCCGCACGGCCGCCTCGACCGCGTCGAGCGCGGCGCCGCCCGCCCGCACGATCGCCCAGGCGGCCAGCGCGGCGGCGCGCACGCCGGCCTCGTAGGCCGCCACGGCGTCGTCCGGGATGTGGCCGGCACCGCCGTGCACGACGACGGCGCCCCGCGGCTCCGACTCAGCCATCAGCGCAGCAACACATGCGTTTCGAGGAACCGGTCGACGCGGGCGATGTAGTCGCGGATCGTGGCCGCGCGCAGCCAGCCGTGGCCCTCCCCCTCGTAGAACTGGAGCTCGACGGGCAGCCCGCGCGCCTGCAAGGCGTCGTGGATGCTCTGCGCCTGGGCGGGCGGCACCACCGGATCTTCCGTGCCGTGCAGCCAGAGCAGGGGCGCGCGGATCTGGTCGAGGTGGAACAGCGGGGAGCGGTCGCGGTAGGCGGCGTAGGCGCCGGGCAGCGGGCCGATCAGCTGGTCGAGGTAGCGGGCTTCCAGGCGGTGCGTGGTGCGCGCGAGCTCGAAAAGGTCGGACACGCCGAACAGCACGACGCCCGCCCGGAAGCGGTCGGGGTAGCGCACAAGCAGCTGGAGCACGGCATAGCCGCCCGCGCTGCCGCCGAGCGGCACGACGCGGGCGGGATCGATGTCGCCGCGCGCGGTGGCGGCGGTCACGCCGGCCAGGATGTCGGCCATGTCGGCGCGGCCCCACTCGCCGCGCTCGGCCTGCGTGAAGCGCCGGCCGTAGCCGGTGCTGCCGCGATGATTCGGCTGGAGCACGGCCCAGCCGCGCTGCACGAAGTACTGGATTGCCGGATTGAAGGCCGCCTGCGCCTGACCGGTCGGGCCACCGTGAATCCAGACCAGCAACGGGGCGCGCTCGCCGACCGAGAGCGGCGGCAGGTAGAGCAGGCCGGGGATCTCCATGCCGTCGCCCGCCTTCCAGGTCAGGGCCTGGGGTGCCACGGCCTCGTCGGCGATGCCGCCGACGGCGCCGGTCGCCAGCACGCGCTGCACGCCTGTCTGCGCGTCGACCGCGACGACCTCGGGCGCGGTCTGCGGGCCGGTGTAGAGTGCCAGGACCTGCCGGCCGTCGGGCGACCAGCGCAGGCCGCCGTAGAGGCCGGCGGGCGCGCTGAGCGGGCGCGTGCTACGCGCGGCCACGTCGGCGACATGCAGCGTCCAACTGCTGCCGCTGTTGCGGCCGTAGACGATGCTGCGGCTGTCGGGCGCCCAATCGTAGGTGCGGCTGCCCGAGGCCCAGGGCGGCGTGCCGTGCTCCGCAGGCTCGCTCACCAGCGGGTGGGGATCGGCGCCGTCCTCGGCCGCCAGCCAGAGGTTCAGGTAGCCGCCCTTGTCGCTGAGGAAGGCCAGATGGCGGCCGTCGGGTGCCCAGCGCGGCTGGATGGCCGAGACGCCCGGCTCGCCGACGACCACGCGGCGCACGCCGGTGCTCAGGTCGCAGATGACGATGCGGCTCTCGTCCCAGCCCATGTGCGGTACGTCCCACTCGACCCAGGCCAGGTAGCGCCCACCGGGGTGCCAGGCCGGATCGATGACGAAGTCGGCCTCGGCGGGCAGGCGGCGCGGCCAGGCTTCCTCCCGCGCGCCGATGATGGCGATGTCGGCGGTGTGGCCGTTGTCGGTCACATAGGCGATCTGGGTGCCGTCGGGGGAGAAGGTGGGGGCGGCGCCACGCGTGCCGGCGATGCTGACCAGGCGGCGCCCCGGCCCGCCCGCGACAGGCATCAGCGCCAGGCCGCCGTCGCCCAGGGTGTAGACCACGTGGGCGTCGGAGACGTCGAAGAGGCCGCCCGCATAGGCGGCGGCGCTCGGCGGCGGCGGGTCGCTGGCCAGTTGCAGCACCGGCCCGCCGTCGAGGGCCACGCGCTCCAGGCGGCCCTGATGGTCATGGCTGCGCAGGTAGATGACGTAGTCGCCCCCGGCCCAACGGGGCTCGGTGAGGGTCTGCACGGCGGCAATCATGCCGGGGGTCAGGTAGGCGGGCCACAACCCCGGGCGGAGTTTCGTGTGCTCCATGGCAATCCTCGCGCGGGCGCGGGCCGCGTCGTCGGGGGGCGCGGCGGGCACATTCGGGTGGGCGGGGCGGGCGCCCCGGCCCTGCCAGTCTAGACGATCGGGCGCGCGGTGTCAAACCCGATGCGCACGCATGGCCTGCCGCTTGCTGGGGCAGCAGGCAGCGAAGGAGGGGCACCACGATGGATCGACGACGGCCCGGCCCGGGGCGCGACCAGCCGCCCCGGCGGCCCGCACCGGGGCGCGGGAAAGTCGCGGCCGGCGCGGGCGCAAGGCCCGGTGCGCGAGGTTGCGCCCTGGGACTGCGAGGCGGAGATCATCCCCGGGCTGAGCAACGTCGCCGAGGACGAGATCGCGGCGCGGCTGGGCGGGCGCGTGACCTATGCGCCGGCCGCGCGGCCCGACGTGCTGCGGCTGCACTACCGGGGCGACCTGGCGGCGCTGCTGGAGTTGCAGTCGGTCGTGGAGATCTTCCTGGTGCGGGCCTTCCCCGTGCCGCGACCGCGCGGGCTGCTGGGGAACGAGCAGTTCGGCGCGCTGCTCGCCCTGATCGCCGCCGTGCGCGCCCTCTTCCCGGCCGGCGCCTTCCGCACGCTGCGCCTCAGCGCCGCGGGCGAGGACACGCCGGTGATGCGCCGGCTGCGCGACGACCTGGCGGCGCGTACGGGCCTCCGCGCGGTGGCCGAGGAGGGCGACCTGCTGGTGCGGGTGCGCCGCGAGCCGGGCGGCCCCGGGTGGGAGGTGCTGGTGCGGCTGGGGCCGCGGCCCCTCTCGGCGCGCGCCTGGCGGGTCTGCAATCGGCCGGGGGCGCTGAACGCCGTGGTCGCCTACGGCATGATCGCCCTGGGTGGCCCGGCGCCCGGCGACCGCGTGCTCAACCTGGCCTGCGGCTCGGGCACGCTGCTGATCGAGCGGCTGCGGGCCGCCCCGGCCGCGCTGGCAGCCGGCGTCGATACCGACCCCGCCGCGCTGGCGTGCGCGGCGGCCAATCTGGCCGCGGCGGACCTGGCCGGGGCGGCACGCCTGGTGCGTGCCGACGCGGGCCGGCTGCCCTGGCCGGACGGCGCCTTCGACCTGCTCACGGCCGACCTGCCGTTCGGCCGCCTCGTCGGGTCGCACGTCGACAACACCCGGCTCTACCCGGCGCTACTTGCCGAGGCGACGCGCGTGGCGGCCCCCCATGCCCGGCTCGTGCTGATCACGCACGAGGTGCACCTGATGGAGCGCCTGCTGGCCGAGCCGGCCCTGGCGGCGGCCTGGATCGCCGTCGACACGCGGCGGGTCACCCTGCCGTTCAAGACCGGCGGCCTGAACCCGCGGATCTATCTGCTGCAGCGGCGCGGGGCCGGCGCCTGAGGCGGGCGGCTCCGGAAAGCGCAAAGGGCCCGGAGCGTTGCCGCTCCGGACCCTCGGGCGCCTGAAACGTCAGGCTTCGGGGGCGATCGATGCTGTCTGCGGGACGGGCCGCTTGACAAGCGAGCCCAGGTGCCACGGCGTGCCGAGCGCCGGTAGCACGAACCGGTCCAGACCCCACCACCCGGCGTTCTTCCACGCCATCACGATGACGATGCCGAGCATGAAGTAGAGCGGATTGACGCCCGCGCTGCCCGACAGCATGAAGTTGAAGTTCATGAAGGCCGCGATCAGCGCCGCGGCGCCCGTGAACAGCCCCAGGATCAGGCAGACACCGGCCAGCGTCTCGCCCCAGGCCACCAGCGGGGCGAACCACGCCTGCGCATGGGCATTGGCCAGATTGCTCAGGAAGCCGGCATACCAATCGAAGGCGACGTTGGAGTGCGGCTGGCCATACGACTTGACGCTGTTGGCCCAGAAGCCGCCGAGCGACGTGCCGTTCATCCAGTCCGTCGCTACCCAGCTTCTCGGTCCCGGCCTGCAGCCACTGCCAGCCGAGATACAGGCGAACGACGAGCCACAGGAAGGTGATCGGACCGGTGTTGTGGAACAGCGCCACCTCGATCGGGTGGTCCTGCATCACGCCCTGGGCGGAAACTTGATTCGTGCGAGCCATTTGAGTGTCCTCCTCAATAGGGTTGTGCGAACGTGCCTCGATAGTTCGCGTGGGGTCGAAACCCGCGACCCCTCGGGTTACTCGGGAAACCGATCAACCGGTGGGCGTCCCGGCTGCCGCCGCGGCAGCGCAGGGGCCACACTCGGTCGCATGTGTCTGCGGCGTTACTTCGAACACCGCTCCACACTTCGCGCAATGCCGGTGGGCGGGCGCCAGCTTGACGGCCAGCCCGGCGGCGGTTTCTTGCGCCTCAGCCACCGTGCAATCAACCAGCCCGGCGGCCTCGGCCTCGTGTGCCGTTTCGCGCAGCGCCACGGTCACGTCCGGGTGCTGCGGATCGGTCAGGGCAATTGCCGCGATATCCAGCCGGAGCAAGAGCTCGTTGATCTGAGACGCGGTAATCATGGCCTTCCCTCTTTCCAGTAACCCGCTGTCGCGGGGCCCCTTAATCGGTGCAGTGTCATTATCGAATACAGGGGTGAATAGCTGCGTGGCGCCGGGTGAACAACGTGTGACAATTCCAATGAAGTTGCGACCCGTCTCCGGCGCTCAGCAGAGGTCCCGCTCGGCGGCCGCGCGGCGAAGCTCGCCCCGGAAGTCGGGGTGGGCGATCGCGATGAGCGCCTGGGCCCGCTCGCGCGCCGTCTTGCCGAACAGGTGGGCGATGCCGTACTCGGTGACGACGTAGTGCACGTCGTTGCGCGTGATCGTGACGCCGGCCCCCGGATCCAGCGTGTTCACGATGCGGGAGATCCGGCCGTGGAGCGCGGTGCTGGGCAGGGCGATGATCGGCTTGCCCCCCTTCGAGCGCGCCGCGCCGCGGATGAAGTCGGCCTGGCCGCCCACGCCGCTGAAGAAGCGCGTGCCGATCGAGTCGGCGCAGACCTGCCCGGTCAGGTCGATCTGCAGCGCGGCGTTGATCGCCACCATGTTGTCGTTGCGGCTGATGTTGAACGGGTCGTTGGTGAAATCGGTCGGCTGCATCTCGATGATCGGGTTGTTGTGGATGAAGCGGTAGAGCCGCTCCGTGCCCAGGCAGAACCCGGCGACGACCTTGCCGGGCAGGAAGGTCTTTAGCCGGTTGGTGATGCAGCCGGCCTCGATCAGGTCGATGATGCCGTCGGAGAACATCTCGCTGTGTACGCCGAGATCCTGCTTTTCGTGCAGGAACTGCAGCACGGCGTTCGGGATGCCGCCGATGCCCATCTGCAGCGTCGCGCCGTTGGGGATCAAGTCGCTGATGTAGCCGCCGATCTGCGTGAAGAGCGGGTCGGGCGCGCCGGGCGGGAGCTCGGGCAGCGGGTAGTCGACGTGCACGCAGTAGTCGATGCGGCTGAGGTGGATGAACGAGTTGCCCCAGACGCGCGGCATCTGCGGGTTGATCTCGGCGATGACCAGGCGGGCGCTCTCGACCGCCGGCTTGGTGACGCCCACCTCGACGCCATAGCTGCAATAGCCGTGCGCGTCGGGCGGCGAGACCGAGATGAGCGCCACGTCGATCTCCAGATAGCGGTCGCGGAAGAGCCGGGGGATGTCGGAGAGGAAGACGGGCGTGAAGTCAGCCCGGCCTTCCTGCACGGCGGTGCGCACGTTCGCGCCGATGAAGAGCGCGTTGGTCCGGAAGCTGGCCGCGTACTCGGGCGCCGCGTAGGGCGCCGGTCCCGCCGTCAGCAGGTGGATCAGCTCGACGTCGCGCAGCTCGCCCGCCCGGCGCACGAGCGCCTGCATCAGCTGCAGGGGCTCGCCGCAGCCGCCGCCGATGTAGACGCGCTGCCCTGACTGCACGACCTGCAGCGCCTCGTCGGCGCTCACGGCCCGCGCGAGGCCGGCGGCGAGGGCCGCGCCGTCGCGACCGGCCGGCCGGTCCAGCACTGCCCCACTTGCGTTGCTCATACCTGCCTCCTCTGCTGCCGGTGGTACTTCTAATGTAGCCTGGGCCAGTGAACAGGCTGGTAGCGTCGGGTAACGATTTCGTGAAGAGCCCGGCTGCCGCAGGCCCGCCGGCCCGCGGCACGCCCCATCCACCCGTTGTTCACCGCCCGGCCACCGCGGCTGCAACGGCGATCCGCTAGACTCTCGGTGACCCGCCCAGTCCTGAGACCGGGAGGGCACCGTGCAGGCGGTGGAGCAGGAGGGGACTGATGATCGACAAGCTAGTGGCCGGGGCGCGCGTGGCCGCCCGCGGAGCGCGTACCTACCCGATCCCCGTCTTCGCGCTCGCCGGCCTGATCGCGGGCGCGGTGGCGCAGTGGGCGTTCGGCAGCGAGGATGCGGCCGGCTGGATCTGGGCCGGCACGCTCGTGCTGGGCGGCGCGCCGCTCGTGTGGAGCACCCTGCGCGGCATGCTGCGCGGCCACTTCGCCTCGGATGTGGTAGCCATGCTGGCCATCGTCGGCGCCGTGCTGATGGACGAGCCGTTCGCGGGCGTCATCATCGTGCTGATGCAGTCGGGCGGTGAGGCGCTCGAAGCCTACGGCCTGCGCCGCGCGTCCTCGACGCTGGAGGCGCTGCTGGCCCGGGCGCCGCGCATCGCCCGGCGGCGCGAAGGCGACCGGCTGGTCGAGATCGAGGTGGCCGAGGTCGCCGTCGGCGACATGCTGCTGGTGCGCCCCGGCGAACTGGTGCCCGTCGACGGGGCGCTAGTCACCGCGGAGGCCACGATCGACGAGTCGGCGGTGACGGGCGAGCCGCTGGCGCGGGGCAAGGAAGCGGGCGCCGCGCTCCTCAGCGGCAGCGTGAATGCCGGCGGGGTCTTCGAGATGCGGGCCACGCACATCAGCAGCGAGAGCCAGTACGCCCGCATCGTCGCGCTGGTGCGGCAGGCGCAGGAGGACAAGCCGCCCATCGGCCGGCTGGCCGACCGCTACGCCGTCTGGTTCACCCCCCTCACGCTGCTGATGTGTGTCTTCGGCTGGGCGGTCACCGGCGATCCACGGACGATGCTCGCCGTGCTCGTCGTGGCCACGCCCTGCCCCCTGATCCTGGCGACGCCGATGGCGATCATCAGCGGCATCAACCGGGCGGCGCATGCAGGCATCATCGTCAAGGGCGGCGCGGCGATCGAGCAGGTCGGCCGCGCGCGCGTCCTGGTCTTCGACAAGACCGGCACGCTGACCTTCGGCAGCCCGGTCGTCGAGCGCGTGGTCAGCTTCGACGGCGTCTCGCCGGCCGCGCTCTTGCGGACGGCGGGCAGCGTGGAGCAGTTGTCGGCGCACCTGCTCGCGCGCACCCTGACGCTGGCCGCGCAGGAGCAGAGCGGCGACCTGCCGCTGCCCGAGCACTTCGCGGAGATCCCCGGCCGCGGGGTCGAGGGCGACGTGGAGGGCCGGCACGTGCTGGTCGGCTCGCCGCGCTTCCTGGAGGAGCGCCTCGGCTCGGAGCACTTCGACACGGCGGACCTGGCCGCGCATAGCGCGGCGGGCGACGTGCTGGCCGCCTTCGTGGCGATCGATCGCCGGCCCACCGGCGTCGTCCTCTTCGGCGACCGCCTGCGCCCCGGGGTGCCCGAGCTCATGCAGCGGGTGCGCGCCCTGGGCGTGCGGCGCGCGGTCATGCTCACCGGCGACCGGCACGACAACGCCCGGGCGATCGCCGCGGAGGCGGGCATCGACGACGTCCGCGCCGAGTTGCTGCCCGAGGACAAGGTGCGCGTGCTGCAGGAGCTCAAGGCGGAAGGCGAGCCGGTGGTCATGGTGGGCGACGGGATCAACGACGCCCCGGCGCTCGCGCTCGCCACGGTCGGCATCGCGATGGGCGCCCACGGCAGCGCGATCTCGGCCGAAGCCGCCGACATCGTGCTGTTGGTCGACGACGTGACGCGGGTGGGCGACGCCATCGCCATCGGGCAGCGCACGATCGGCATCGCCAAGCAAAGCATCTACGTGGGCTTGGGACTGAGCTTCGCACTCATGATCGTTGCGGGCCTCGGCTTCATCCCCCCGGCGATCGGCGCCCTGTGCCAGGAAGTGGTCGACTTCGCGGTGGTCGTGAACGCGCTGCGGGCGCGCTGAGGCGGCCGATCCGGCGCCGGCCGCTGGGGGAGGGTGATGCGCACGCGGGCGCCCTGCGCGCCCCGGCTGTCACGCGCTGGGCCCCTGCTGCGCCTTCCTTGGGCGGCGTTTAGATGGCCGGGGGCTGCTTGCCTGGCCTGCCCGGCTTGCCTCGGGACGAGTTATGGGCTACAATAAGCCCGCCGACCAGTTCCGATGGCCTGCGGGCCGATTCCGGGTCCTGCCAACCGAATCCCCCTCCCCGTCGTTTGCCTGCGTGCCGGGCCGCCACGCGCCGGCGGGCGCTGCGTGCGGGCGTCCGCACGCGAAGGAGCGCGCTGTGCCTGCCCTCAAGATCCTGGGACCCCTCTGCGTGCTTGCCCTCCTCACCCTGGTGCTGCTCACCGCCGGCAACCCCGCGAGCCCGGCCCGAGCCGCTGGCTCATCTGGATCGCCCGGCTGCGGCGCCCCCGCCCCGGTTCCCGGCGGAGCGATGGGCGCTCAAGCAACTCCTACACCCACAGCGCAGCTTCCGACAGCCGTGCCGACCGCCGACCAAGTCGACGGCACGTCCGTCGAGGGTTTGCCCTCGCCTCAGCCCACAGGGGGCCCGTAATGCATACCGTTCCAACACGCCCGATCCGTCCACGCCTGTCTGGCGCTGCTGTTGGCTGTCCTGCTTGCGACATCGGCCACCGCGTCCAGCGGACTTGCGTGCCGCCCCGGCGCCCGCCACCCACGCGGCCCGCCCCGACGTGGTCGATCGACGAGTTCCCCCTGCCCGACTCCGGCGAGCGCGACCCTACGCCATCACCGCCGGCCCTGACGGCGCGCTCTGGTTCACGGAGGAGAGCGCCAGCCGCATTGGTCGTATTACGCTGTCCGGCGGCACGTCACCGAGTTTCCCCTGCCGCGACCAGCGGTAGCCGGCCGGATGGGCATCACCGCCGGGCCGGACGGCAATCTGTGGTTCGCCGAAGCCGCCGGCAATCGCGTCGGCCGTCTGACACCCGCCGGCAGCCTGACCGAGTTCCCGCTCCCCGTGCCCGACAGCCAGCCCACGGTGCTCGCTGCCGGCCCGGACGGCAACTCTGGTTCACCGAGGTCCGTGGCGTGCTCGGGCGCCTCAGCCCGGCCGGCGCGCTCACCGAGTTCCCGCTGCCGACGCGCGACGCTGGTCCTCTCGGCATCACCTCCGGCCCCGACGGCAATCTCTGGTTTACGGAGAGCGGCCCGTCCCAGGTCGGGCGGATCACACGCCTGCGGGACAGGTGCAGGAGTTCCCGCTGCCTACGAAGGGCGGGCTGCCCGTGGGGATTGCCCCGGGCCCCGATGGGAACCTCTGGATCGCCGAGCGTGGAGGCGAACCAGGTGGCCCAGGTGAGTCCGAGTGGCCAGGTGCTGGGCGAATACCCCTTGCCCGATCCGGCTAGCGAGCCGACCGTCCTCGTGGCCGGGCCAGATGACCATCTCTGGGTGGGAGCCAACCCGGGCTATCTCAGTCTGGTCGCGCGCATGTCGCTGACCGGCACGGTGACGCAGTACGAGGTGCCGACGGAGAACAGCGCGCCGCTGGGCATGGCCGTTGGGCCGGACGGCAATATCTGGTTCACGGAACAAGCCGCGGGCAAGATCGGGCGGATCAGCGAGGTGGGGTATGGGGCGGACTGCCCGGTGCAGTTCGCCGACGTGCCCGCGGGCAGCCCCTTCTACGCCCCGGTGCGCTGTCTGGCCTGCCAGGGCATGCTCGCCGGCTACGCCGACGGCACCTTCCGCCCCGGCGCCCCCGTCACCCGCGGCCAGTTCGCCAAGCTGCTCGGCAACGCCGCGGGCTACTACATCACCCTGCCTCCCGGCTACCATTCGTTTGCCGACGTGCTGCCCGGCAGCCCCTTCCTGCGCTACGCGGAGAGTGTGCGCGTGCATTCGGCCATGCACGGCTACGCTTGCGGTGGGCTCAGCGAGCCGTGCGACGCGCAGGAGCGCCCGTACTTCCGGCCGGCCGGCGGGGTGACGCGGGGGCAGGCGGCGCAGGCGGTGGCGAACGCGGCCCAGTGGAGCGACCCGCTGCCGCCCGACCGGCAGACGTTCCGCGACGTGCCGCCGGGGAGCCTGTGGTGGGCGGCGGTGGAGCGGGGCGCGCTGCACGGCATCCTGCACGGCTACGCGGACGGCACCTACCGGCCGGACGCGCGGGTGACGCGGGGGCAGGCGGCGCAGCTGCTGGCGGAGGCGTTCCTGCCGGGCTGCACGCCGCCGGAGGGTCCCTGGTGCTGCGTCCGCCCGCGCCAGCTCGACGCATGCGCCGCGGGCCTGGTGTGCTAGCGTCCTGCTGGCCAACCTGGCTCGCGCATTCCCGGCGGCGTGCGCGCCGCGCTGCCCGCGCCCCCGCGCCTCCGGCCCCGGCGGTCGCGTCCCGATGTGGCGATCGACGAGTTCCCGCTGCCCGATCCGGCTTGCCAGCCCGAGGCCCTCACCGCCGGGCCCGATGGCGCCCTCTGGTTCACCGAGGTGAGCGCCGACCGCATTGGCCGCATCACCCTCGACCGGCACGGTCGCGCGAGTTCCCCCTGCCCCACTTGAACAGCCGCCCGGAGGGCATCACTGCCGGCCCCGACGGCAATCTCTGGTTCACCGAGCGGGTCGGCAACCGTATCGGTCGCCTTAGCCCGGCCGGAACCCTCACCGAGTTTCCTCTCCCTGCCCCGACCGCGAGCCTGGCGCCATCACAGTGCGGTCCGGACGGCAATCTCTGGTTCACCGAGACCTGGGGCGATCATCGGGCGGATCACACCGGCGCGGCGTCCTCACCGAGTTCCCCTTACCCACGGCCGACGCTGCCCCCCTGGGCATCGCCCTCGGCCCTGATCACTAACCTCTGGTTCACCGAACATAACGTGTCGCAGGTCGGGCGGATCAGCCCGACCGGGGCAGATCCGTGAATATGCCTTGCCGACCAAGGGGAGTGGCCCCCAGGGGATTACACGAGGGCCGGACGGCAACCTGTGGGTTACGGAACGCGAGGCGAATCAGGTGGCCAAAGTGAGCCCGCGTGGGCAGGTGCTGGGGGAGTATTCCTTGCCCGACCCCAACAGCCTGCCCACCGCCCTGGTGGCCGGGCCGGATGACCATCTATGGATGGGGGCGACACCGGGCTATCTGAGCCTGGTCGCCCGCATGTCTCTTACGGGAACGGTCACCGAATACCAAACGCCGACCGACCTCAGTGGGCCGCTGGGCTTTGCCGTGGGGCCCGACGGCAACATCTGGTTCACGGAAGCCGTTGCCGGCAAGATCGGGCGGATCAGCGAGGTGGGCTACGGGGCCAACTGTCCGGTGCAGTTCACCGACGTGCCGGCGGGCAGCCCCTTCTACGCCCCGGTGCGCTGCCTGGCCTGCCACGGCATGCTCGCCGGCTACGCCGACGGCACCTTCCGCCCCGGCGCCCCCGTCACCCGCGGCCAGTTCGCCAAGCTGCTGGGCAACGCCGCCGGCTACGCCGAGCCGGCCCGCTATCCCACCTTCGCCGACGTGCCCCCGACCGACCCCTTCTACCTCTACATCGAGCGCGACCAGGCGCACTTCGCGCTGCACGGCTACGCCTGCGGCGGGCCCAGGGAGCCCTGCAACGCGCAGAAGCTGGCCGTACTTCCGGCCGAGCGGCTGGGTGACGCGGGGCCAGGCGGCGCAGGCGGTGGCGAACGCGGCGCAGTGGAGCGACCCGCTGCCGCCCGACCGGCAGACGTTCCGGGACGTGCCGCCGGGGAGCCTGTGGTGGGCGGCGGTGGAACGGGCGGTGCTGCACGGCATCCTGCACGGCTACGCGGACGGCACGTACCGGCCGGACGCGCGGGTGACGCGGGGGCAGGCGGCGCAGCTGCTCGCGGGGGCGTTCCTGCCGGGCTGCACGCCGCCGGGCGGGGGCACGCCGTGACCGTGTTGGGCGGACTGGCCGGCATGGCCCGGCCGGGCATCCTCTACTCCGGCGGATCGCCGCCGCCCGACGCCGTCCCTGGGCGCCCCGGGCGCGCGCCGCCGCGTCAGGCGGCGGCTGCCTGGGGGAGGGTGATGAGCACGCGGGTGCCCTCGCCCACCCGGCTGTCGAGCGCGATGTGCCCGTGCTGCGCCTCGATCAGGCCGCGGGCGATGGCCAGCCCGAGGCCCGTGCCGCCCGTGCTGCTGCCGCGCGCGTTGTCCACCCGGTAGAAGCGCTCGAAGACGCGCGCCAGGTGGTCGGGCGCGATGCCGCTGCCGGTGTCGGCCACGCTGATCTGCACCGTGCGCCCGGCCGGGTGGGCGGCCAGCCGGAATGTGGCCGCCGGCCGGCGTGTGGCGCATGGCGTTGTCGAGCAGAGATCAGCAGCACCTGGCGCAGGCGCGTCGCGTCGCCGGTCACCGTGCCGCCCGCCTCGGTCGTCTCCAGACTGATGCCGCGGTCGGCGGCCAGGCGCCCCACCTGGCGCTGGACCTCGCCCAGCAGGTCGGCCAGCGGGATCAACTCGTGCGCGACCGGCAGCCGCCCCGCGTCGAGCCGCGACAGCAGCAGCAGATCCTCGACCAGCCGGCTCATGTGATCGGTCTCCTGCAGCACGTCGCCCAGGAGCTCGCGGTTGTCGGCGTCGTCGCTCGGCAGGCTGCGGCGCGCGACCTCGGCGCTGGCGCGCATGAGGGTCAGGGGCGTGCGGAGCTCGTGGCTCGCGTTGGCCACGAAGGTCTGCTGGCGTTCCCAGGCCTGCTGCGCCGGGCGAAGCGCCCGTCCGGCCAGGCCCCAGCTGCCGAGGCCGAGCAGCACGGCGGCGACCGCGCCGAGGCCGAGCAGGCTGCTCAGTAGCTGCTGCAAGACGCGGTTTTGATCCTCGAGCGGCTGGCCCACCTGAACCGCGGCGGCCGTCTGGCCGGGCGGCAGGCGGTAGGTCAGCAGGCGCATCTCGCTGCCGTCGATCAGGATGGTGCGCCAGTCGGTGCCCGTCGCCAGCGCGGCCTGCTCGGCGGGGACGTCGGCCTGAATGCCCGCGGGCGCCGCGGCGCCCGCCACGATGCCCCCCGTCGCGTCGAGCGGCAGGACGTAGATCGCCGCGAGCTCGCCGTTGAACAGGTCGGCATCGGTCGAGTCGGGCGGCGGGTTGGCGGGCGGGTTGGCCGGCAGGGCATCGCCGCCGTTGTCGCCATCGTGGTCCTCGCCGTCCCCGCGGCGGGCCGTGGGCACGGCCGTCGGCGGCAGCGCGGCGAGCGTGCCCCGGGAGGAGTACCACTCCTGGTCGGCGTGCGCGAGCTCGGGCGGCAGCGTGATGCCGCGGTTCCGGAACTCGTGCGCCATCTTGTGCTGAAGCCCCAGGTCGGTGATATTCACCAGATAGCTGTCGACCAGGCGATAGGTGCCCGTGCCGACCAGCGCGATCAGGGCGAGGGCGGCGAACAGATAGAGCAGGGTCAGCCGAAGCCGTAACCCTCTAAACACGCTCCACCTCGAACCGATAGCCGAAGCCGCGCACCGTCTGGATGGGATCGGGGCGGCCGGGCGTGTTCAGCTTGCGCCGCAGATAGGAGATGTAGACGTCGACCATGGTGGTCTGCACGTCGCTGTCGTACGACCAGACGTAATCGAGGATCTGCTGGCGGGTGAGCGTCTGCCCGGGGTGGCGGAGCAGGCATTCGAGCAGGTTCCACTCGGTCGCGGTAAGCTCGAGCACGCGGTCGCCGCGGCGCGCGCTGTGGGCGCGCAGGTCGAGCACGATGTCGCCGCCACGTAGCTCGCTCTCGCCGCCGGGCGTGGGCAAGAACCGGCGGCTGAGCGCGCGCGTCCGGGCCAGGAGCTCCTCGAAGGCGAAGGGCTTGACCAGATAGTCGTCGGCACCGCTGTCGAGGCCGCGCACGCGGTCTTCGACCTGGCCGCGCGCCGTCAGCAGCAGGATGGCCAGCGGCAAGGTCGCGGCCCGAATCGCGCGGCAGATGGCCGGACCGTCGCGTCCCGGCAGCATCCAATCGACGATGGCCACCTGGTGGACTCCGGTCAGGGCCAGCTCGAGGCCGGTATTGCCGTCGTGGGCCACGTCGACCGTATAAAGCTCTTCTTCCAGCACGCGGGCGATCAGCCGGGTCAGCCGCTGATCGTCCTCGATCACCAACACGCGCATCCTGGGCGTCCTCCTGCGGGATCGCTCATGCAGCCGTGCCCTCCCCGCGTGCGATCCCGGCATCCCCAGCATAATACAGCAAAGTTGGAAAGTCGTTGGAATCGGCGGAGCCGCGCGCGGAGCCGGCCCTCCCCGGCTCCGGCGGGCCGGGGGCTACGCGGAGGCGACCGGAGTCGCCGGGACGGTCACGAAGTGCCGCGTGTGGACCAGGCGCAAGATGACGCGCTCGGGCGCGGGATGCGCCTGCAGCCCGGTCCGGCGCGGGACCGCGCGCGGGGCGCCGATGTCGTAGGTCCGGCCGTGGTAGACCAGCCGGCCATGACCCGCCGCCTGCAGGTTGCGGTACCAGTCGACCTTGTCGCCGTAGGTGAGGGCCATCAGGAAGCCACCGGGGGTGGGCACGACCATGATCGGCGTCTCGTAGGGCGTGCCGCTGCGCCGCCCGACGTGGCGCACGAGGGCGAAGGGCCCATGGGCGGCGCGTGCCAGGCGCGCCGTCACGTGGTTCAGCACATGCTTATTGAAGAACCGCATCGGGTAGAAGTGCATCAGATCTTACCTCCAGCCGCCGCAGGCGGCAGCAGCGTGCCCATCATCAGCGCGACGAGGGCGTCCGCGCGATCCACAGGGGGCGGCCCGGTCTCCGCGCCGACGAGGCGGCTGACCGCATAGGTCAGCAGGCCGCCGAGCAGCGCCCGCGCGACAGCCTCGGCGTCGACCGGGGCGATGATCCCCCGCGCCTGGGCGTCGCGCAGCAGGCCGCCGAACAGGGCCAGGCCGCGCTCGGGCACCGCGCCGAAGAAGAGCGCCCCCATCTGCGGGAAGCGCGGCGCCTCGGCGATGACGATGCGCAGCAGGGCCAGATACTCCGGCGCGCACATCCGGGCCAGGATCTCGCGAGCCAACGCCGTCAGCGTGGCGTGCAGCGCCGCCCGATCGGCGGGCGGCGGGAGCGCGCCGAGCCGCGCCGCCACGCCGGGCTGCTCCAGGGTGGCGTGGCGCAGCACGTCGACGAAGAGGGCTTCCTTGGTCGGATAGTGGCGGTAGAGGGTCTCCTTCGAGGCGATGCCGGCCGCGACGCGGATGGCGTCGGTGCTGGTCGCCAGGTAGCCCTGGGCCAGGAACAGCGTCTCGGCCGCGGCGCGGATCCGCCCGCGGGTCCGCTCGGCGCGTGTGCTCTCCGGCTGGGACATGAGGCCTCCTCTCGCAAACCCTATCGTACCGATCAGTACGATTATAGCGCCGAGTGAGGGGCGCGTCAAGCCGGCCGCAGCATGATTGGAGAATCCTTGGAGGATTCCTACACCCTTCCAAGCGCATTCCAAGTGGGTCCGGGTATCATTGCGAGGAGTTAGAACAAGAGTTGGAACAGGAGGGACCTTGCCATGAGCCAACGAAGTATTCTGCTGACCGCCGCCGGCTTGACCGCGTTCGTGCTGCTGGTCATCGGTGCGGCCGGGGCGCTGGTGCTGCAAGCCGCCGCACCCCCGGCGACGCCGGCGCCCCCCGCGGTCGTCGCCGCGACGACGCCGGCCACCGACCCGGTGGCGGTCGCCTACGCCGCGCGCGACGCCGCCTACCAGGAGGCGCTGCAGCAGGCGCAGACGCAGCTCCAGGAGGCCACGCGGCGGCTGGAGCAGGCGAATTCGCAGCTGAGCGCCGCCTACGCGGCGGCGACCGTGAGCGCGGCGCAACCGCTGCCGCCGACCGTGCCGCCGCCGCCCGTGCCGCCTCCCACGCCCGCGCCGCCCCTGGCCGCCGTGCCCACGGCACCGCCCTACCCGGTGACCGCCCTGCAGGCGGCCGCGATTGCCCTGGCGGCCGCGCCGGGCGGGAATCTGCTGGCGCGGCCCGACCTGGTCGATTTCCAGGGCAGCGCGGCGTATGAAGTGCGGCTGGATCAGGGGATGATCTACGTCAGCGCGACGAGCGGCGGCATCCTGTACAACGGCGTCGCCGCGACGCAGGCCGCCCCGGCGGCGGGCGCCGCGCCGAGCGCGGGCGGCGAGCATGAAGGCCGGGAGTGGGGCGGGGGCGGCGACGACTAGCGCGCCGCGGCCGTCCGCCTTCGGGACCGTGCTGCTCTCGCAGCGCAAGCGATTAAGGAGACCTTAGCGATGAATGACCGCAAGATGCCCCGCCGGGCCGCCGGCCCGTCGGGTGGGATGAAGGCATTGATTGCGGCCGCCTCGGTGGCCGTCACAGTGGGGGGCTGGGCTGCGTTTGCGGCTGCAGAGGCGCAGCCGGCCGCGCCGCCCGCGCCGGATCCGCCCGCGCCGCAGCCCGTGGCCGCGCTGCCGGCCATGCCGCTGCTGCCGACGCTGCCGCCCCTGCCGACCGTGGTGCCGGCGCCGCCCGCCCCGGCCGCCGACCGGGCCGCCGTGGGCGTGCCCGCATCCTCGGTCGCGCAGGCCCCGGTGCCCGCGCCGCCGCCGCCGACGGCGACGGCCGCGCCGACGGCCCCGCCGCTGCCGCCCGCGCCGCCGCTGCGCATCGTGGCGGCACCGCCGCCGGTGGCCGCCCCGGCGGCGCCGGCCGCGCGCACGCGCTCGTCGCGCCCGTAGCTAACAGGAGGATTGGGTGGAGCAGCTCGCGTTCCGGGCCATGGGCTCGCACATGCTGGCGATCCTCGACCGCGACGGCCCGGACGCGGCCGCCCGGCTGGCCGCCGTGCCGGTCTGGTTCGAGGCGTGGGAGCAGGCGCTCAGCCGCTTCCGCCCGGACAGCGAGCTCAGCCGGCTCAACCGCGCGGCCGGGCAGACGCAGCCGGTCAGCCCCGTCTTCGGCGCCGTGCTGCGGGCCGCCCTGCGCGCCGCGCGGCGCACCGGCGGCCTGATCACGCCAACGCTGCTGACCGCGCTCGAAGCCGCGGGCTATGATCGCTCGTTCGACGACCTGCCCGCGGGCGACCGGCCCGCGCGCGCCCCCGCGCCCGCGGATCCGCAGGCCTGGCGCGGCATCGTCTACGCGCCCCGCCCGCGCGTGGTGCACGTGCCGCCCGCGGTGCGGCTCGACTTCGGCGGCATCGCCAAGGGCTGGGCGGCCAATCAGGCGGCCGCGCGCCTGGCCGCCGCCGGGCCGGCGCTGGTCGACGCGGGCGGCGACATCGCCGTCAGCGGCCCGCGCCGCGACCGGCAGGCCTGGCCGATCGGCGTGGCCGACCCCCGCGCGCCCAACCAGGACCTGCTGATGCTGGCCATCCGCCGCGGCGGCGTGGCCACCTCGGGCCGCGACTACCGCCGCTGGCAGCAGGGCGGCCTCTGGCGCCACCACATCCTCGACCCGCGCACGGCGCAGCCCGCCCTCACCGACGTGATCAGCGCGACGGTGGTGGGCCCGACGGCCGAGGCGGCCGAGGTGGCGGCGAAGGCCGCGCTGATTCTCGGCAGCCGCGAGGGCCTGGCCTGGATCGAGGTCCGGCCCGAGCTTGCCGCGCTGCTGGTGCTCGACAACGACCGCGTCGTCACCAGCCGCCGCTTCTCCCGCTACGTCTGGCGCTGATTCCGCCGCGCACCCTTTCACCGTTCCGCCACCGGAATCCACCCGCCCTGTTACGCCCGCCTGGTACAGTGAAGGGGAATGGGCGGACAACGGGTTCTGGTAGCGCCCCGCTGTCCGCCCTTTCGACTGCCCTGTGGAGGACCCTACCGGCCATGCTCGCTTCGTCGCTCGCGCCCCTGCCGATCGCGCCTATGCCTGACTCGCTTCCGCCCGACGCGCTCACCGTCACCCTGCCCGACGGCACGGTGGTGCTCACGCGCGCCATCCGCCCGAGTGACGCCCCGGCGCTGCAGCGCTTCCACGCCCGGCTGAGCGAGCGCTCGATCTATATGCGCTTCTTCCAGGTCTTGCCGACCCTGCAGGCCGAGCGCGCGGCCCACTTCACGGAGCTGGACGGCGTCGACCGCTACGCCCGCGTGGCGCTGGACCCGGCGGATCCGGACGAGATCGTCGGCGTCGTGCGCTACGACCGCGAGCCGGACACGGACCGCGCCGAGTACGCGATCGTGATCGCGGACCCCTGGCAGGGCCACGGCCTCGGCCTGGCGCTCACCCGCCAGCTGGTCGCCGTGGCCTGCGCGCACGGCATCCGCCACTTCTACGCCTACGTGCTGCCCGAGAACCGGCGCATGCTGAACCTGTTCCACGACCTCGCGGTCGCCATGCAGGGCTGCATGGAAGACGGCGTCCGCCGCATCGACCTCGACCTGATCCACGAGGCACCCCCGGAGGGCTAAGTAACTATCTCAAAAAGGATCTCGAATACGTATACTTGAGTAGAACCTTTGTACTAGAAGTATGCGATGTGCGAGACCCAGAAACAAACGAACGAATTGCCAACGATCTGGCACGTGCCAGACGAACTATGGGCTAAGATCAAGCCCTTGCTGGCTAGGCTTGACCCGCCTAAGAGCAGAGGTCGCAAACGCATCGACCAGCGTGCGGCGCTCGATGCCATCATCTTTCGCCTGCGCTCTGGTTGCCAGTGGAACCATCTGCCCAAAGAGTTGCCTGACGATAGTTCAGTGCACCGCACCTTCCAACGCTGGCAAAAGCTCGGCTTGTTCGAGCAGTTGTGGGCGCTGTTGCTGGGCGAGTGCGAGGAACTGGGTGCTGTCGATTGGCAATGGCAGGCCGCTGACGCTTGACTGGGCAAGGCCCGGCTGGGCGGCGACTTGATCGGCGCCAACCCGACTGACCGCGCCAAGAACGGCAGCAAGAAGAGCCTGCTGGTCGAAGCCACTGGCGGTCCACTAGCTGTAGTAGTAGCGCCAGCCAACCGCCACGACACCAAGTTGCTTGCGGCAACGCTAGAGGCGATAGTAGTGGAACGACCGGCACCGAGCGAGCAGCAGCCGCAGCACCTGAGCTTGGACAAGGCGTACGACAATCCGAGTGGTGAAGCGGCGGTGGCTGAGCATGGCTACATCGGGCACATCCGGCGGATCGGCGAGGAGAAGATGGACGAGGCGGGCGAGCAGCGCTACCCAGCCCGACGGTGGGTAGTGGAGCGGACGTTCGCTTGGCTATCCAAATGCCGCGCCTTGCTGGTGCGCTACGATATTACCGGTTGTGATCCGACTCAGCCGGTCTAGTCGGCCCGCTCGCGCGCGAGGCGGCGCGCCTCGTCGGCTCGATCCAGCCCATATTCAATCAGCGCGCTCCACCCCGCGGCGATCTCCGCGGCTGTAAGCTGGTAATCCTGCTCATGGGCGGCTTTGCGGTCACCGTCCAGCATGAATGGAATCCAGGCGGCCTGGAAAACGCCATAGCGGAGCGCCACGTATGACGTGTAGCCGAGGCGCACAGCACGCTCGTCGCCCTGCCAGCCTGCTTCGTACAGACCCTCCAGGTAGGCGGCGTAGATGGCCGAATCATAGTCAACCAGTTCGAAAGGGTGGATGTCGAAATTCAATGCGCTGCCGGGCAAAAACTCGCCCAGCTCGGTGCCGATAGCGGCCGTACCGATGAATGCCCAATCAATGGCAACGGTCTGCTCCTCCCCGTCAGTGGCGCGGCGAATCATCAGATTTCGTCGATGGGCGTCGAGATGACCGAGCACCTGCGGCAGGCGTTCGTTTGCGGCCGCGAATTGCTCGGCCTCGGCCCACACGCCGAGTACTCGTTCGGCGGTCGCCGTCGATATCACGCTCTGTAGCAGCGGGCTGGCCCAGACACCCTGGGGGTTAGCCGGGTCCATATAGCTGCGCAAGAATTCGGCTTCCGCGAAAAAGCGTACAACGTTAGTGTTGAGCCAGGAATAAGCAGGTGGGCTGAATTCTATACCGGGGGCACGGCCTAGGCCGCCCAGATCACGCGCTGCCTGGCAGAACCGAGCCAACGGCCAGCGGCCGGGGGCGATGTCGGCGATCTCCTCCAGCCAGAGCCAGCCGCCTTCACCGCCACGGTCGGTAATGCCGTAACAGTGGGGCGCGGCAATGCGCCCCGGCAGATCGTCCAGCAGCCCGGAGGCGAAGGCCAGCCACTCGCGCTTCCAGTAGAGCGGGTCCTTTTCGTCCCCGTTCTCAGGGTCTGACGGGGCAAGCGCCACCTTGAGTATCAGCGACCAGGGGCGTGTGGTCCCGTCGTCGCGGGCAGTGCCGGCCAGGCGATAAAGTCCGCCGGTCGAAGGGATGATCGCGTTATGGTGCAACCGATCAATACTCCATTCAACCGGCTCGGCCGTAGGGCTATCCAACGCCCGGCGGATGATAGGAGTCAGCAGCTCCTTGTCGATTGGGCCCGGCTGAGTTTGCGCGTCCATGATCCATTCTCCTATCATTGTGTGCGCTGAACATAGATGTCTGGAGATTTGCGCCACCGGGGCTGTATCTGCGTAGCTATCGTCGGGTGGCTGCTATTAAAGCACCAACTTGGGGTCCTGTCAAGCTGGCGCCAACAATCAAACGTAACTCTAACGCCCCAGACTTGCTATAAGAAACTATCTCAAAATACGCTACACTTGCCTAGAACAGAGCCTACGCGCCGCTGAGGCATTTTGAGATAGTTTCTAACCGCCCCACGCGGCACCAATCGGACCGGCGGTACCCACAGCAGGGTACCGCCGGTCTTATTTGCCCGCGACCCGCGCCCGCCCCACCGGCCGGCGGGTGACGCGCGGTGACGCGAGGTGACGCGCGGGTGACGCCCTTGCCTCCCAGGCGCGTCACCACGATTACGACTATAACAAGCACTAAACCGCGGATGGTGACGATGGTGACGACAATAACGTCCTTATTGGATGGGGACGAAATAAGATAGGATGATACGATAGGCGCGCCCGGCGGCCTCCGCCGTCTGACCCATGCCCCTGGCGGGCAGCGGCCGATCCGGGCGACGGGCCTGCGCGCCCCACCCGGCGCGCGATCGGGGCGCCCGGGGGATCGCCGCACCACCCCCACCAGCGGGGTGTCGTAGTATTGCCGGGGGCGCGCACGGCCCACCCACCGGGCGTCCTGCCGCGCCGGGCGACGCGCCGGCCACCTCAGCCGGCCCCGCGACACGGCGACGTTCTCGCGTAGCGTGACGATGCAGAGGGCAGACTTCTGCGTCCCCCATCAAGTGCGTTGCGTCGTCACCATCGTCACCATCCGCAATTTGCTGCTACATGCAGGCAGAATCAGGGTGACGCGCCTGGGAGGCAAGGGCGTCACCCTCGCGTCACCCGCCGTCACCCGCCGGCCGGCACAGGTGCGACGCGCCCCGCCGCGGGTTCCCCGGTTGTGCCTCGCGCCGGGCCCGGAATGGCGCGTCCCCGCCGGGCGCACTAGCGCGTCCTGCCGGCGGCGCGCGGTGACGTGCCTGCCCGGATCGTGGCCGCGTGGGCCTGGGCGAGCCAGGCGGGGCGGGCGGTGTAGAGGTTGGTGAGGGCGCGGCGCTTGAGCTTGGCCGCGGTTGCGTCGAGCGGGTTGCGCCAGGCGTCGCGCTTGGCGACGAGGTCGCGGGCGGCGGCGGCGATGGCCCCGGCGCGGGGGTCGCCGGCCGGCTCCTGGCCGGGCGGCCAGGGGAAGGGGAAGGTCTCGAAGGTGCGAGCTGATGTGTAGCGGGGATCATTGCCGGCGCCCGTGCGGGCGCCTTGCGCCGGCGACCATACCTCGTGGACGCGGGACTGCACGACCCCAAAGAAGTAATCATCGTCCCGCGCGATCACATGGAGGGTATGATCAGGAAGGACGGTGCTGTCCATCTCCAAGAAAAGCCGGTGCTTGGCTACCTCCGGTGGCACAATGCACCGGCCAGGGCCCCGCAGCCCACGGCGCAAGCCGCGCCGAGCAAAGTTGTTCAGGTACGCCCTGGGCACAAAGTGACGGCGTCGGGGCGCGGCGGCCTCCCCCTTCATGCCCTAACCTCCCGGCGGATTCGGCGCCTGGGCTGCGCGCGGCGCGCGACGGGTGCGGGCGGGCCGCGCGGAGGGCTCCTCGTCAGGGGGCGGCGCCTCAACCCGCCGATGCTCGACGCGGATCGGATAGCTCGCGACCTCTTCCCAGCCGGCCGCGCCTACCACGCGGCAGGACAGGCGGAGCGTGTGCTCGCCCTGCTGGGCGACCGGGAAACCGTTGACCTTTGTGCGAGCGCGCAAGGTACGAACCCCCTCCACGGCGAGCGCAGTCACTCCGGAAACGAGTGATTTACCCTGCGGATCGCGCAACTCGACGCGCTGCTCGAATTGGCGGCCTTCGTCGGCCGGCAGGCGATACCAGAGCGCCACCGTGAACCAGCTGAACGGTGCCAGGGCGCCGGGAGGCGGCTCGTGCCCCGCCGGGACATCGACACTGATGGACTCGAGGACGTCCTGAATGGAGAGCATGTTGTCTTCTAAGTCGATCACGGGCTTGTGGCAGGGCACGAAGAGCAGGAGTTGCGGCATAGTGCTGCCTCAGTGCAGGGGGCCGGGGATCCAGTTGAGCTGGTCCCCGCCCTGGACAAAGGGCATCGTCCCGGCGTCCACCTCGGTGGTGGTTACGCGCGAAGCAGTGGATGGCCGCGCGGGGCCTCGAATTCTCGGCGGGCAAGCGCGCCAGCGCGGCTTCGACCGTGCGGAGGTCAAGCTGGTCGCGCCGGTGCGCCAAGTGCTCGGCCAGGTAGGCCGTTACCAGGGCGTTGAGCGAGACGCCCTCGCGCTCGGCTTGCGCCGCAAGCCGGCCATGGAGCGAACGTGGGAGGCGGAGCAGCAGCCGCCCGCTGTGTGCGGGGGCCGGGGTCGTAGCCGGCAGCGGCCAGCCCTCTTCCTGATACGTTGCGATGGCCAGTTCCAGCGACCGCTCCGCCTCGGCCAGGGCCGCGCCGCGGGTCGCCCCGATGCCGGACACGCCGGGGAAGTCCGGGCAGGTGGCGACATAGGTGCCGTCCGCTTCACTCCAAGCGACCTCAAATCGGTAATCAGCCATTTGCCCCATCCTCCTCGGTGGCCGCCGCCCCCTCGTCGATCGCCGTGAGCAACTGCTCGATCTGGTAGCGTACCGCCTTGCCGTCATTATCTTGAAAGTCCATAAATCGGCGGTAGGTCGGATGCTTATAGATACGGCGGCTGCCCTGCTGCCGTGTGAAAACGAAGCCGTAGCACTCCGCCAGGCGGCACAGCTCCGTGAAGCGCAGGTTGGTGGGTGAGGTGCGCGCCGCCCCCGCCCGGGCGTGGTTGCGGGTGGCGCGCGGTGACGCCCGGGTGACGCCCTTTTCCCCAGGCGCGTCACCCCGATTACGGCTATTACCAGCGAGAAACCGCGCATGGTGACGATGGTGACGACAATACCGTCCTTATTGGGTGGGGACGAAATACGATAGGATGCCGCGCCCGACGCCCCCAGCGGCCCCGCGCCACGGCGCCATTCTCGCGTCGCGTGACGAGGCAGCGGGCAGACTTCTGCCTCATCCATCAAGTGCGTTGTGTCGTCACCATCGTCACCATCCGCAAGTTGCTGCTACTGTTAGGCAGAATCAGGGTGACGCGCCTGGAGGGCAAGGGCGTCACCCGGGCGTCACCGCGCGTCACCCTCTCACCCGGCGGCCGGCGCGGGTGCGGGTGCGGCGTCGGCGTCAAGCGGTCGGCAGGCGACGGGGTTGACACCAGGCATTTGTGAAGCTCACCAGCGGCACAGGCTCGTTTACGAACCCTTGCTGCGCGCTGATCGGGCCTTACTTGGCTGCGGGCGACGCGAAGGGATCGTACTCACCCCGGCTGATTGTCGCGAAGAAAGGCATGAGCAGATCGCGCCCGACACTACGGGCGTCGTTGGCAAGCGTCTGGGCGGCCACGTGCGCCCTGGTCCAGCGATACTCATCGTCCTCAAAGTGAGGCCAGTCGCTTCGGAAGGTATTCGAGTTCCATGAGCGGGCGGATCGGCTGCCTTGCACGCCCGTGATCGCCACCCCAAGGTCTACGGGTCCGAGGAAGCCTATCCGGCGGTAGAGTTGCCCCATCATCCAAATGAAACGCGTCGTGAGCTCTGCGATCTTCTCCTCAATCACGTAGACCTGCTCCTCCCCGTGAACCGGTATGCCCGCGCGTCCACAGAGCAGGCGGGCGCTCCCGTCTTTGTTCACCTGCATGTCCAATATGCCGCCGGGATCGCGCTGTTGCCCAGGCTGGGGCGCGATGTGGAGGTAGGCGACCCAGCCCCTCGGCAGGTTCCTCCAGCGGTTGGCGTACAGGAAGGGCGGCGGGATATCCGCTTGCGGAAACACAGATGGCTGTGCCGCCTCACCCACCAACTCCCCCAGGAACGTCGGGGCCGGTCCGGCAGTGCGGCCGGGGGTGAGCAGGTCGGGCGGCGTACCCACCGGCCAGCAACCGAGGTGGAGGAAGGCGTGGCCAGGTGTGGCCGGGATCGGTGCGGCCTTGACTACTTCAGTGAGCAGCTGGTCGACGTCCTGTTGCCAACGCCGGCGGCGCTCGTAAAGACGCGCGACTTCACCTTCGGTGAGGGGCACGTTTTGCTTCCCGCGTCTGCCGTAGTACCGGTTGTCGTGGCCGAGGATAACCATGTGCGGCGCTTGTGGTGACGGTGGCACTGCAACGACCAGGTAGCCGACGGAGGGGTCCGCTGCTGTTCGGATGGGAGAAATGACGACCTCCGGGGGCGCGGCTACGCCCGTGCGGATGATCGCGGTGACGCGTTCCTCTGCGCCGTCCAGCGCAATGGGGCATAGGATGGTAACTCGGCCGTCATCATCTTCATCAATACCATAGATTAGCACACCGCCGTCCGTCGCCATCGCGGCGACGTCCGTCGCAAGGTCCTGAGTTTTCTTCTTCGTCGGCAACTCACGTTTGGCGTCAAAGGTCGCCGTCTCTTCCAGGGTTCCAGAGGTCACGACCTCAGCTATCTCCTTTTCCGACTCCGGCATCCACATTGGTTCATTCTCCTTGGCTGAGAGTACGGGCTTGACGGCAAAAGCAGCTATAGCGACTTGTTGGGGGAGTGCTGCGCCCGCGCCCGGTTGAGCGCGAGCAGCCGCTCGAGCACCGCCGCGTCGGGCAAATCGGCGGGCCAGCCGTTGGCGGCGAGGACGGCGGACGGCGGACGCGCGTGCTGTCGCGCCTGCGGGCGACGAAGTCCGGGAGGGTGCGGGCCATGCGGCGAGTGCTCCTGCGCGACGAGTTGATGGGCGCGGGGTAGGTTGGGCGTATGATAGCACGAGTGGCCCAGCGCGGCAACCGCGCCCGCGCCCGCCGCGTCACCCGCCCCGCCGGGCGGCGGGTG
>CAWARZ010000002.1:0-2614392 GCA_963784695.1 uncultured Chloroflexia bacterium
CAAGGGCGCCGTCCGCCCCATAAGCGTAGGAGCCGCCGACGCCGGTCGCCGGCGCGTGCGGGGGGCTCGCGTTGTAAGTATACCCCGTCGGGCTGCCTGTCGTCCCCGTGGTCATGAAGTTACCGAGCACATCGTAACTCGCGCTTTCGTCGTAGGCGTTGGCCGTGTTGCCCGAGGTCACCGCGTGCAGCAGCCGGTCGCGCGCGTCGTAGGTGAAGGTCTGCGTCTGCGCGGGGCTCAGGTGGTTGTCGGTAATGGTGGCCACATTGCCCCGTTGTCGTAGCTGTAGCTGCGGTTGAGCAAACTGCCGACTGCCGCAGGCGCTGCGGGTGCCAACTTACTCCGGTGATGCGTGCCCGGTGGCGGCGACTCGCGCCTCCTCCGCCGCCAGCCGGGCTTTCGCCGCAGGGATCACCGTCTCGTCCGTTAGGCTCGGGTCCCGCAGGATCTGATAGAGGTAGTGGCGGGCCTTGTAGACCATGATCGCTTCCGCCTCGGGATCCTCGGCCATGTCGATGATGCCCTGCAGCAGCAAGGGCTCGACGGGGCGATGCTCATCCGGCGCGCGCGATAGCCACAACCCGGCGGCGTCGAAGGCGGCCACTTGGGCCCATCCGTCTCGGTCCCAGGGCGGACCGTGCATGAGCACGAGGAGTTGGGCGGCGTAGCGATCGGTCAGACGCCAGGTATTACACAGGGTATAAATCGCGGCAGCCACGAGGTGAGGAGTGTGGCTTGCGAGCGCAGGCGCCACCAGCGGTGCGTAGACCCAGGCGCCGGGCACATACTTCAGGGTTTGAATCAGGTCATCTTGCTCAAGCGGGTCCGTCGTCGCTTGTAGACGCTCCGCGATGGCCGGTAGCTCCGCGGGGGAGACCTGACCATCATGCGCGCGACGCTTCAGTGCCGTCAGTTCGTCTATCGGCTCGGTCATCTTCCCTGTCCTGTCTACGCGCCTCGTTACGGCGCGGGACTTGTGTGTGCGCAGGCTGGCTGGCATGTGCTCACGCGGCGCTTCGGCAACTGGCTCGCGACGCGACTGGTCGAGCACCCCGGGGGTCAGGCGCCGCGCCCCGGCAAACCGCGCCCGCCCCGCAGTGCGTATACGGGCTAGAAGCGCGCGTCTGGCGCGCGGTTCGCCGCGCGCCCGCCGGGCGGCCTACAGCGGGTGCTGCTCGGCGATGCGCAGCAGCGCGCGCATCAGCGCATCCGTGTCCTGCGGCCGGCCGACCGTGATGCGCAGGTGGTTGGGGAGCTCCGGGGTGGCGAGGGCGCGCACGATGATGCCGTCCTGGTCGGCCAGGTAATCGCGGATCGCCGCCGCGTTGCCGCGCGTCATCGCGCAGAGCAGGAAGTTGGCTTCCGAGGCGTGCGGCTGCAGCAGGTTCAGCTTGCGCAGGCTGCGGAACAGGCGGCCCCGCTCCTGGCGGATCGCCTTCACGCGCCCGCGCAGCGCGTCGAGGTCTTGCAGCGCCGCCATCCCGGCCAGCTGCGCCGCGCGGCTCGGCGCGCTCGTCGCGCCGCCGTAGACGGCCGCGTGCCGCAGCCGCTGGGCCAGCGGCCGCGCGCTCAGCGTGTAGCTCAGCGGCAGGCCGCCCAGGCCCGCCCAGAGGGTGAAATCGCGCAGCACGATCAGGTTCTCGAACTCGGTCACCAGGGGTGCAACCGTGCGCCCCGAAAACTCGTAGAGCAATTCGTCGACGATCACCGGCCGCTCGGTGCGCAGCAGCCGCACGACCTCGCCCGTCGGCACCACGCCGCCCGTCGGGTCGTTCGGCGAGGCGACCAGGATCGCCGCCGCGTCGGTCTGCGCCGCCCGCTCGATCAGCGCGGCCGTGTCCAGTTCCTGGCCACGCGTCAGCGGCACCACGGCGCGCTCTCAGGCCGGCTCGGGCGGCCACGGCGGCGTAGAGCGCGCGGGTCGGCGTGGGCAGCACGACCGTCTGCCCGGGGCGCGCCAGCTCGCGGAAGAGGCGCTCCAGGCTCTCGGCCACGCCCGCCCCGGCCACCAGCCGGTCGCGGGCGCACAGCGCGTACGGCTCGAGCGCGGCGCGCAGGTCGCGCGCCTCGGGGTCGCCCGCCCGGTACAGCAACTCGGCGCTGCCGAGCACTTCGAGCACGCGCAGCGAGGCGCCGTAGGGGTTCTCGTCGCTGTCGAGGCGCAAGATCTCCTCGGGCGGGCGCCCCAGGCGGCGCGCCAGCACTTCGAGCGGCACGCTCACTTCGCCGCCGGTGCCCTCCATGGGCATGCCGGGCAAATAGGCTTTATGGATTCCAGGACCGTTTGGGTTCACGTTCGTCGTTTCTAGGCTCAGGAGCCGCATTATGCCAGATGTGCCGGCTACTCCAGGCGGCAGGGCTCAGGTCGTCGAGCTCTACACCGATCGTCTCGTCATCCGGGGCGCGCTCGCGCTCGGCGACCGCCGCGCGGCCGAGGTCCTGAACGACCCCGCCCCCGACTACCTGCCAATCGAGGCCGCGGGCATCACCCCGCTCGATTGGCCCGGCCAGGTGCGCGGGCCGGAGCGTGGCCCGATCCTCGTCCGGCGCGCCCTCGTGCGCTACGTGGCCCTCAACTCCTCCGAGCATGCCCCCGGCCGCCCGGGCGACGTGCTCCTCGCCTGCTACGGCTTCCTTGGCGCCTTCGTGTTCCACGGCCATCTCGTCACCCGGCCGGGCACGCCTCTGCTCGACGCACTGCAGGCGGGCGGCGGCACCTTCGTGCCCTTCGCCCGCGCGACGGTCTACCGCACCGCGGCGCCCAGCGCCGCGCCCCGCGTGCACCCGGTCATCGTCGTCAACCGGGCCTATCTCGAAGCCCTGTACGGCACCGGGTAGCAGATTTCCCCGTATTATACCACAACCGGCGTCTCCGCCCGGTTCGACCGCGCACCGCCGGCAGGGCCACCGGCCTCCGTGCCCGACCCCGGCGGTGCGGCCCCGCTCGGCCGCATGGGGCCGGGTAGACGGCTGCCGCGCGGGCGCAGCGGTGTGGGCACGCCGGATCCGCCCCGCCAACCGAACGCCCGAGTTCCACCGCTCCGCCGCCCCACCGCATTCGTGTATTCACCCGCGGCGCAGCCGCATTCGTGTATTCGTGTCGGTCCGTCGCCGCCCCGCCCGGCCGCCTACTCCCGCAGCTGGGCGCCTACCTCGCGCTTCAGCCGGTTCGCGATCTTGACGCGCAGTTTGCTGACCTCGTCCTCGCTCAGCGTCCGGTCGGGCGCCTGCACCGCCAGGCTGTAGGCCAGGCTGCGGTGTCCGGCGGGCACCGGCGGCCCGGTGTAGACGTCGAACAGCGTCAGGTCGATCAGCAGCTTGCCGCCCGTCTCGCGGATCAGCCCCTCCACCCGCGCCGCGGGCACCTGGTTCGGCACGATCACCGCCAGGTCCTGCGTCACCGCCGGGAACCGGCTGATCGCCTGGAAGCCGGCGCGCTCCGGGATTGCCGCCAGGATCGCGTCGAGGTCCAGGTCGAAGGCGTAGACCCGCCGCCCGTCGAGGTCCCAGGCCGCCGCCACGGTCGGGTGCAACTCCCCGACGATGCCCCAGAGCGCGTCGCCCTGCAGCACGGCCGCGCTGCGTCCCGGGTGATACCAGGGCGCCGCCACCGGCGCGAAGCGCACGCCCGGGATCTGCAGCCGGTCCAGTAGCGTCTCCACGACCCCCTTCGCGTCGAAGAAGTCGGTCTGCTGGTCCGGCGCATCGGCGGCCGCCAGGTGCGAGCGCGGCTCGCGCGGCCCGGTGAGCACCGCGCCGATGCGCCGCGGCTCGACCGGCATCTCGGCCTCGCCCGCCGCCAGGGGCGGCGTCGCCCCCTCCGCGGCCACGCGGCGCGAGGTGATCTCGTCCGTCGTCGGCGACCAGTAGACGCTGCCGATCTCGAACAGGTAGACCCGGTCGCTGTGGCGCAGGTTCGTCCGCAGCGCCTGCAGCAAGCTGGGCAGCAGCACCGGCCGCATGACGTCCTGCTCGCTGCTCAGCGGGTTGGCGATGCGGATCAGCGGCCGCGCCTCGTCGTAGGCGACGTAGACCGCCGTCTCGCCCGCCTCACCGGCCGCCACGGCGGCGGGGCCGAGTCGCGCCAGCGCCGCGTCGTTGACCGGCGAGTAGGTGATCACCTCGTCCAGACCGAGCGCCGCCAGCAGGTCGCGCACATGCTCCCGATTCCGGAAGTCGTAATTCACGTGCTGCGGCGGCAGCCCGCCCTCGATCAGCGTCTCCGGGATCCGGTCGTAGCCGATCATGCGCGCCACTTCCTCGACCAGATCGGCCGGGATGGTCACGTCGTTGCGGTACGACGGCACCTGCACCTGTAGCGGCGCGGATGGGTCGGTCTCGGCCGTCGGCGGCACCTCGACGCCGAACTGCAGCCGCCGCAGCATCTCCGCGATCTCGCTGGCGGGCACGGCCACGCCGAGCAGCCGCGCGACCTCGTGCGGCGTCAATTGCAGCGTCAGCGGCTGCTTCGGCGCCGGGAAGACGTCGACGACGCCCTGGGCGATCGTGGCGCCTGCGTACCGCCGCATCAGCTCTCCGGCCCGCATGAGCGCGGGTACCGTCAGTTGCTGATCGACCGTGCGCTCGAAGCGCGACGCGGCCTCCGACGGCAGGTGCAGCCGCCGCGCCGTCCGCGCCACGGTGATCGGGTCGAAGCTGGCCGACTCGAGCAGGATCGCCCGCGTCGCGTCCGTCACCTCGCTCGCCTCGCCGCCCATCACCCCCGCCAGCCCGACCGCGCCCGCCGGGTCGGCGATGACCAGGGTCTGCGGGTCGAGCGTGCGCTGCTCGTGGTCGATCGTGGTGATTTGCTCGCCCGCTCGCGCCCGCCGCACGATGATCGCGTGGTCGCGGACCTGGTCGTAGTCGAACGCGTGCAGCGGCTGGCCCAGCTCCAACATGACATAATTCGTGATGTCGACCACGTTGCTCACCGGGCGCATGCCCGCCAGCGTCAGGCGCCGCTGCATCCAGTCGGGCGCCGGGCCGATCTGCAGGTTCTGGATCACCGCGGCGCTGTAGCGTGCACAGAGCGCGGGGTCCGCGATCTCCACCCGGATCAGTCCCTCGACGGGCGGCCCGTCGGCCTCCCAACGGGTGTCCGGCAGGCGCACGCTCGTGCCGTAGAGGGCGGCCACCTCGCGCGCCAGGCCGACCATGCTCATGATGCGGCCCTGGTTCGGCGTCACGTCGATCTCGAGCACCACGTCGCCCAGCACCTCCTGCAGCGGCGCGCCGATCGGCGTGTGCTCGGGCAGGATCAGGATCCCCTCGTGCTCGTTCGAGATCCCGAGCTCGAGCTCCGAGCAGACCATGCCGTTCGAACTCGATGCCGCGCAGCTTGCCCGGCTTCAGCGTCTGCAGCTGCCGCGTGGCGCTGTGCCCGTCGATCAGCACGGCGCCGGGGAAGGCGAGCGGCACGTGCGCCCCGAGGTACAGGTTCGGCGCCCCGGTCACCACCTGCTGCGGCGTCTCGGCGCCGTAGTCCACCTGCGTCACCCACAGCCGGTCGGCGTTCGGGTGGCGCTCCAGCGTCGCGATGCGCCCCACCACCACCCTGTCCCACTCGGCGCCGATCACGTGCACCTTCTCGACCTCGATGCCCGACAGCGTCAGCCGCGCGGCCAGCTCCTCGGGCCCCACGGGGATCTCCACATACTCTCGCAGCCAGGAGAGCGGTACTTTCATTGGCATGGCGTGGCCTCCTTACTCCTTACTCCCTAGCTGAACTGGCGCAAGAAGCGCAGGTCGTTCGCGTAATAATGGCGGATGTCGTCGATGCTGTGGCGCAGCATGGCGATCCGCTCGATCCCCAGCCCGAAGGCGAACCCGCTATACTCGTCCGGGTCGATGCCGCCGTTGCGCAGCACCTGCGGGTGCACCATGCCCGCCCCCATGATCTCCAGGAAGCCGGTGAACTTGCACGCCCGGCAGCCGCTGCCGCCGCAGACCCGGCAGTCGATCGCCAGGTCCACCCCCGGCTCGACGTACGGGAAGTAATCGCAGCGGAAGCGCACCCGCCGGTCGCTGCCGAAGAGCGCGCGCGCCAGCGCCGCCAGCGTGCCCTTCAGGTCCGCCAGCGTGATGTGCTTGTCGACCGCCAGCCCCTCGACCTGCTGGAAGTAGGCCTCGTGCGTGGCGTCCGTCGCCTCCGCACGGTAGCACTTTCCCGGCACGACCACGCGGATCGGCGGCCCCTGCCGCCGCATCACGCGGATCTGGTTCGGCGACGTGTGCGTGCGCAGCACGAGCCGGTCGTTGCCCGCCACGTAGAACGTGTCCTGGAGCGACCGCGCCGGGTGCTCAGGCGGGATGTTCAATAGCTCGAAGTTGTAGTAGTCGAGCTCGATCTCCGGCCCCTCGACCACCTCGAAGCCCATCTGCACGAAGGCCGCGACGATGTCGCGCATCGTCTGCGTGATCACGTGCAGGTTGCCCACGGGGTGGGGCCGTCCCGGCAGCGTCACGTCGAGCCGCTCGGTCTCCAGCGTCTGCGCGACGCTCGCCGCCTGCAGCCGCTCCGTCGCCGTCGCCAGCGCCGCCTCGAGCTCGCGCTTCACCGCGTTGATCACCTGGCCCGCCGCCGGGCGCGCCTCCTTCGGCAGCTTGCCGATGCCGCGTAGCAGCGCGGTCAGCGCGCCCTTGTCGCCCAGGTAGGCCGCCTTCCAGGCGCCCAGCCCGGCCAGGTCCTGCACGGCGGCCAGGGCCGCCGTGGCCTCCGCCTGCACCCGGCTCACGTCTGCATCCATACCGCGTCCCTCTCCCCTCGAAAGTCAAAACGGCCGCGCCTCTCGCAGGGACGAGGCGCGGCCACGTGGTACCACCCTGATTCCGCCTCGACCGGCACCGGCCGGTCAGGCGCTTGGGCGCGCCGCTAACGGGGCGCATCCGGAGCAGACTACTCGGCCCGCGGGCCTTTCACCTGTCGGCTCGGAAGGGAACTTCGGCCGGCTGCCCCGGCGCGGACTCCCAGTCGCTGGTCCGCGCTCCCTGGACGGTTTCCCCGGCCTACTCGCTTCGTCGTAGCCTGTGTGATCTCAGCTTATTGTCCGTTATACCAGAATCGGCGCGCCCCGGTCAAGGGCCGCCCGGCCGATCCGCCCCTCCGCCCCCGGCGGATCGGCCGCGCTCCGCTGCCGCAGCCGGCGCGGCACTCGGGGGGCGGGGCGGTCGCGCGTTGCCCGCGGCTTTAGCCGCGGGCAACAAGAACGAAGCCCCCTGCGGCGGCTGGAACGACGAATCGGCCTGACGTTAGCCGCCCTCGTCTGTAGGAGGGGGCTCCGCTCCGCGACGCGCCGCCCCAAGATCCCGCCCGCGTTCATCCGGGATGATGGACGGGTCTGTGGGAGCCGGCTCCGTCCGGCGAGGCCGCTCCACCGCCCCGCTCCCTCTGACCGGCATGGCCCGCGTCCCAGCCCCCGCAGGGGGCTTCGTTGTTGTTGCCCGCAGCTTTAGCTGCCGGGCAACGCTCCACCGCGCGGCCCCCGGGCTGCCGAATCGCCCATCGTCTCAGCCCCCACCGCGCGGCTCCTCGGGGTGAAAAGGCCTTCCTTGAGGCAGCATCCCGGAGTCGGCAGATCCCTCACTGCGTTCGGGATGACAAAGGCGAGGTGGGGGAGCGGAGATCCCCCGGGAGCCGCGCGGCCTGCCCCGGGCCGATCGGTGTGGGGGCCTCGCCGGGCGGAGCCGGCTCCCACAGACGCCGCGGCCCCGCACTCGGCTTGCGCCCGCCCGATCGGGCGTCCCAGCCCCCGCAGGGGGCTTCGTTCTTGTTGCCCGCGGCTTTAGCCGCCGGGCAACGCGCGACCGCCCCGCCCCGCAGCCCGAATCCCCCGCCCTCAGGCGCGCTCGGCCGGCCCCCCAAGGCCCGAACCAGCCGTGCTCCGCTGGCGCCGCGCCTCGAAGAGTACGATGCTCCCCGCCATCGCCGCGTTCAGCGACTCGGTGCCGCCCTGCATCGGGATGGCCAGCAGCGCCGTCGCCGCCGCCCGTGCCCCCGCGCTCAGCCCGTGCGCCTCGTTCCCGACGATCAGCGCCGCCGGCCGCCGCCAGTCCCAGGCGTAGTAGGCCGCCGCCCCTTGCGCGTCGAGCGCCGCCCGGGCGGCCACGCCCCGCGCGTCGAGCGCGGCCGTGATCGCCGGCCAATCCTCGTCCGGGTAGCACGGCAGGCGGAAGTGCACGCCTGCGCCGGCCCGCACCACCTTCGGGTTGAACAGGTCCACGCAGTCCGGCGTCAGCCGGCAGGCCGTCACGCCCGCCGCCTCCGCGCTGCGCAGGATCGTCCCCAGGTTGCCCGGGTCGCGGATCCCGTCGAGCACCAGCACCAGCGGCACGCCCTCGGGCGCGGCCTCCGGCCAGACCGGCCACGGAAAGACCGCGACCACCCCCTGCGGCTGCACCGTCTCCGTCGCCGCGGCCAGCGCGGTCGCGCTCACCTCCTGCGCCTCGGCCAGCCGCGCCACCCGGCTGAGCAGCCGGGCGCCGCGCGGCGTCCGCTCCAACGCCCGTGGCTCGTAGAGCACCAGCGCCGGCCGCGCCCCGCCGTCCAGCGCCTCCTCGACCGCGCGGATCCCCTCGACCACGAACTCGCGCGCCGCGCGCCGGTGCTGTGGCGCCGGGGCGGCGAGCGCCCGCACGCGCTTGATCGTCGGATTGCTCGCGCTGCTGATCATCGCGGATTCCTCGCCGAAAGCGCCGACAGGGGCACGCCGCGGCGTGCCCCTGTCGTGCCCGGATATCGGGGGAGCTTAGCGGCTCGGCCCCTGCTGCGGGTCGCCGTGACCCTCTTCGACCGGGTCGTCGGTGCCGGCATGCTCCAGCGGCGCGCCCGCGGCCTCGGCTTCATCCTCGGCTTCGGTCGTCTCCGGCGCGGCGGCGCTTGCCGCCTCCGGCGCCGCGGCTTCCGCTTCCGTCGTCGCGGGCGCCGCGGCGGCGGCTTCCGCGGGCGGGGCGGGCGCTTCGGTCGGCGCGGCAGGTGGTTGGGCGATCAGGCGCGCCCGCACGTCCGCGGGCATCGCCTCGCCGCGCACCTTATAGGCCAGGCTGGCGAAGGCGAGCGGGTCGTTGACGGCCATGTCGGCCAGCATCTTGCGGTCGACTTCCAGGCCCAGGCCGGTCAGCCCGGCCATGAAGCGGTTATAGGGCAGGCCGTGCTGGCGCGCGGCGGCGTTGATCCGCACGATCCACAGCGAGCGCATGTCGCGCTTCCGGGTGCGGCGGTCCCGGTAGGCATACGACAGCGACCGCATCATCTCCTGATGCGCCGTGCGGTACAGGTGCCCCCGGCTGGTCATGTGCCCCTTCACCATCTTCAGCACTTTGTTGTGCCGATGATGGCGGGTCATCCCACGTTTTACACGAGGCATAGTAGTAGCGTCTCCTTATGGCGTGAGCCGGCTAATCCAGCCCGTTGGGCAGCAGACGCTTCACCCGGGGCACTTGCGACTTGTCCAACGGTATCATGCGATCGAACTGCCGCTTCACGCGCGACGACTTGCGGCGGCGGAAGTGGCTCTTCATGCCCTTCGTACGCATGATGATCCCCGTCCCGGTTATTTTGAACCGGCGGGCTGCCCCCTTGTGGGTCTTCATTTTCGGCATCGGGGCCGTGCTCCTTTCCCAGCGCTCCTGACCCCGTCAGGAACGGACAGGCCACACCGCGGACGGTCGCGAGCGACCAGGTTGAGATCTCCGCGGCAGGCGCGCAACGCATACCTGCGTGGACCCGGCAAACGGGTCACAAGCAGATAGTATACCAGATCCCAGCCCGCCGTGCAAGGCGAATCGCCGCGTGCGCGCGGCGTCGGCGCGCCGGCCGCCGGCAGCCCAATTCCAGCACAACAAAGCCTGCCTCCAGCCAGGATCAAGACGGCGGGATGTGGCGGCCGCCCCACGAGATCCCGTTGGCGAAATCCCCGCCCTTTGCCGCCGGCCCGCCTCCTCGGTCGTCAGACCGCCCCACGTTGCCGTGCCTCCCCTTTGTCATCCCGAACGCAGTGAGGGATCTCCGAACTCCGGGATGTTGCCTTGAGGCACGCGCATCCGCGCCGCCCGGCTCCCCGGACACCTTACCTCGTGGACTGCCCCGGCCGCCCCACCTCCCGTTTGTCATCCCGAACGCAGTGAGGGATCTCCGACTTCGGGATGTTGCCTTGAGGCCGCGCATCTGCGCCGGCTCGCTGACAGGACGCCTCAGTCGCGGGACGTAGCTGTCGCCGCGCCTCCCCCTGTCATCCCGAACGCAGGGAGGGATCTCCGCGCCGGAACGCTCCGGGAGGGTCTTGACGACGGAAAGCCGTAATCGGGGCAGCGGTGCCGTCGCCCCGGCGCGGCCGCCGTAATCGGGGCGGGCGGCCACGCCGGGCGGCGCCGGCGTCCCGGGCCGCGCGGCCACAGGCGACGGCGCCCATCCGCGGGCCGGGTCGCGCTCCCTCGCCCCGTCAGGGGCGAAGGCGGGGGTGAGGGGCGCAAGCCGCCTCACCCCCGCGCCCACCGCTAGCCGAGGCGGCGCGGCGGCATTCATGCATTCGTTGGTCGGCATTCGTGGGCCGCCCGTCTCCTCACCCGCGCGGCAAGGGTTGACCGAACTCCATCGTCAAAAAGCATTAGGTAGGCCTGTCCCAGCCGAGCAACCGGGATGAGGTTGGGTCGGGAGGCTGCCGCGCCCCCCTGCCGCGGTTCCCGGCTCGACCGCGATCTCGCCGGCAGGATCCCACGGGCCCGCCCCGGCCGCCAACCATCCGCAACGGCCGCCAATCCCGGGATACCTCCCTTGCGGGTCACCGGACCCGCATGCTATAGTCGGAAAACTCACCACCCGGAGGATCCGCAACCCATGAACCCCGCACCCATCACCCTGACCCCCACCCTGGCCCGCCGCCTGGCGATCACCCGCCAGCACCTGGCCGGCCCCCGCCGGGCGCCCGACGCCTCCGGCATCATGGCCGTGACCCGCGACCTCGGCTGCCTGCAGCTGGACCCCACCAACGCCGTCGCCCGCAGCCACCTGCTTGTCCTCTGGAGCCGCCTGGGCGCCTACGATCCCGCCGCCCTGGACCCCCTGCTCTGGGAGGACCGGCGCCTCTTCGAATACTGGGCGCACGCGGCCTCCATCGTCCTCACCGAGCATTACCCCATCCATCGCTGGACCATGCGCCCCTACGCCGAGCGGGACATCGGCGGGCAGCAGCGGATCCATCGCTGGATGGAAACCAACGCCGCGCTGCGCGACCATATCCTCGACGAATTGCGCGCGCGCGGGCCCCTGCTCTCCAAGCAGTTCGACGATAAGGCCGTGGAACCCTGGAGCTCGACCGGCTGGACCGCCAATCAGAACGTGAGCCGGATGCTCGGGTTTCTGGTCAATGAGGGGAAAATCATGGTGGCCGGCCGCCAGGGCGCCCAGCGCCTCTGGGACCTCACCGAGCGCGTCTTGCCCGACTGGGCGCCGCGCACCGTCCTCGACTCCCACGAGGTCGTCCGCGAAGCCGCGCAGATCGCCCTGCGCGCACTTGGCGTGGCCCGCGCCGCACACATCGAAGAGCATTTCACCCGGGGGCGCTACCCCGATCTGCCGGCCGTGCTCGCCGGGTTGGAAGCCGAAGGCCGTGTCCGGCGCGCGGTGATCGTCGACGATGGCCCGCCCTGGCCGGGCGAGTGGTACGTGCACAGCGCCGACCTGCCGTTGCTGGAGCGCCTGCGCGAGGGCGAATGGCAGCCGCGCACCACGCTGCTCTCCCCCTTCGACAACCTAATTGCCGACCGCGAGCGCACCAGAACCCTCTTCGGCTTCGATTTCCGCCTGGAGATCTACGTGCCCAAGGGCCAGCGCCGCCACGGCTACTACGTGCTGCCGATCCTGCACGGCGACCGCCTGATCGGCCGCATCGACCCGCTGTTCGACCGCAAGCAAGGCGTCCTGCGCGTTAACGCCGTTCACCTGGAGCCCGACACGCTCCGCACCCCGGCCATCGAAGCTGCCATCGACGAGGCCATTGCCGCCCTGGCCGCCTGGTTAGGCGCCGCCGAAATCGAGCGCGCCCCCACCCAGCCCACCTGATCCCGGCCGGCAATCCAGACGATTCCGCCTGTCCGCCGAGTCGCGCTCCCTCGCCTCGCGCGCGGCGGGGGCTCGGTGCAAAAGTCCCCGCCCCGCCCGATTGCCGGTCCACCTACCCCCCGTCCGCACGCCATTCGTGTGTTCGTGGTGGACCTGCAACCCGAACCCCGGCCAATCGACCGCCGACCCCGCCCCTCAAGTCCATTCGTTTATTCGCTCGCGACGCAGTCGCATTCGTTTATTCGTGCCGGCCCGTCCCTCGCGGCGAACCCGGTCGGCCAACCCCCCGCCCGCCGCTCCGTACACCAATCGCGCCCATCCATCCACCGCGATTCCAACCAGGGCTCGCGACAATAGGAGTAGGCTCGGGTGGCGCCCCGCAGGGTGCCCGTATGTACGCGGGAGGTGGAAACATGAATCAACTGAGTCTGCGCGACGTGGAGCAGCACGTCAACATCCTGGGCTGGCTGCTCGTCATCGGCCACGCCGTCTTCCTGGGCGTAGGCGTCTTCGTGTTCTTCCTGCTGACCGGCATCGGCGCGGCCACCGGCGATGACCAGGCGCGCGCCGTGCTCGTCGTCGTCGGCACCGTCGTCGGCCTGCTGCTGGCCTTGCTGGCTCTACCGGGCATGCTGGCGGGCTACGGCCTGCTGCGCGGCGCCGGGTGGGGGCGGGCGCTGGCCATCGTGATCAGCGTCTTCAACCTGGCCAACTTCCCGGTCGGCACGGCCATCGGGCTCTATGGCCTCTGGGTGCTGCTCCAGGTGTCGGCGAACGATTACTTCGCCGGCCGCGAAGGCGGGCGCGTCCCCGCCCACGGCGGCATGCCCAGCCACTGAGCCCGGCTTAGCGCGCCGGGGCCCACGCCGCCCGCGTCAGCACCAGGCCGGCGGGCGGTGCATCCGTCGTCAGGCGGAAATGATACCAGCCGGGCGCGAGCGCCAGCGGCGGCGTCTGCAGCCGCTGCGGCGCGCCCGGCGCGATCGTGCCCCGGAGTAGCGGCTGCGTCTCCAGCGTCAGCGTGATCGCCGCCGCGGCCGGCCCCGGCGTCGCCAGGTCCAACGTCAGCGCGCCCGTCCCGCCGGGGCTCCAGGCGATTACGTCGCCCTCGGCCGCGCTCAGCGGCCGCTGTGCCGTGCCGTCCGTGCCCTCCGCCGAGTCCCACGTGCCCCCGAGGTACAGATAGGTGCGATCCAGCGGCGCGGGCGGCACGGGGTAGACCGTGACCTCCGCGCTGCCGCCTGGCAGCGGCGGCACGGGCCAGGGCCACGTCCACGGCGAGTTGCCCACGCGGTAGTCCTTGGGCTCCGGGTAGATCGCCAGATACCGGAAGTCCATGAGTTGCAGCAGCGCCTCGCTGGCCGCCGTGCCGTCCTGGGCGAGCAACGCCGTCGCCGTGTAGGGCTGCGTGAACTGCGCCAGTGGGCTGTCGACCGCGCGATACGGGTCCGGCACCGGCCGCGGGAAGTAGCCGCCGTCGATCCCCTTGCCATGCGCGATCTGGTCGAACATGCGGTGGTGATCGTTGGAAGCGTGCAGCGTCACCGGCAGCCCGAACACGCCATAGTTGCCCGGATCCGCGCCCATCGCCGTAAACACCGCCGGCCACGCCAGCGTGTACAGCGGGATCGGAATCGTCAGGTATTCGAGCAGCGCCAGGATCCCCGCCGCCGCCGCGAGCCCCGGGAGGGCACGACGAAAGCGCGGCCGCCAGGCGGCGAGCCGCGCCGCGACCGCGTCGAGCCCCAGTCCGGCCAGAAACGCCGCGCAGAGCAGCAGCATGATCGCCGCGTGCCCCGGCGCGCGCAGCAGCGTCATCCCGGGCAGGTGCAGCAGGAAGGCATACGGCAGCGGCACCGGGTCCCCGTTCGGAAAGGTGATCAGTTGCCCGAAGCCGTGCAGATCCGGCCCCATCGCCAGGTTGAGGAAGACGCCGAAGAGCAGCAGCCACGGCCACGCCCGCCGCCAGGCGAGCACGCAGCCGGCCACTGCCAGCGCCACGGCCGTGTAGCCCAGGAAGCCCGTGCCGTGCCATTGCGCCGGCTGCACCAGTGGATCGCGGTCGTTCATGAAGAGGTGGTACCATTGCATGCTGGCACCGCGAATGGTCGCGATGTTCAGGAAGAGGCCGGAGCCGGGCGGCGCCTGCGCCACCTGGGCGGCCAGTGGCAGCAGGAACGGGCTGTAGAGCAGCCCGTAGCCCGCGCCGACCAGCAGCAGCCGGCCCAGAATTGGCCGCACCGCCGGCCAGCCGCCGCGGCGGCGGTGCCAGGCATAGCCCACCGCCAGCACGCCCAGCGCGATCAGCGCGTACAGCCCGAAGTACCAGAACGACAGGTTGGCCCACACGATACAGAGCACCGCGAGCCCGATCGCCCGCGGCTGCCCGGTGCGCAACGCCCGCCGCGACCAGAGCAGCGCGAACGGCAGTGCCTCGACGATGACGAGTGACGTCTCCCAGAAGAGCTCCGCCAGGTGGAAGGGCCCGGCGACGAAGATCAGTCCGCCCAGTGCGGCTGCCGGGCGGCTGAGCCCCCAGTCGCGGCCGAGCAGGAACATGCCGTAGCCGCCCAGCATGAAGCTGAGGAAGATCCCCCAATTGTAGGCCGCGGCCAGCCCGAGCGTGATCTGGATCGGCAGCGCCAGCACGCCCCGCAGCAGCTGCATGTCGTACAGCAGCAGGCTGATCCCCTCGCGGTAGTAGGGCCAGTAGAGCAGGTCGGTTGACAGGGGATTGGTGTGGCGCACGAAGAGCGCCTGGCGCAGCCACCACTGCGCCCAGAGGTTCTGGTCCTGGTCAGCCATGCCTCCGCGCGTAAGCGGGCTGTCGAACCCGGGCACGGCCGCCAGCGCGTGCGCGGCGAGGGGCCAGGTGGCGAGGATGCCCAACGCCAGGTACCCGGCGAGCAGGGCCAGGTGCCAGGGCCAGGGATCGCGCGGCGGCGCGGCCGCCGCGGGGCGGGTGGCAGGTTCGGGATGCAGCACGGGGCGCAGTTGCCTGGGCAGTCCTTTCCGCGCCGATTGTCGCACAGCAGCCCCCGCCTGTCAATCCCACCCGCACCGGCGCGGGCCACCCGCCGCGGCGCCGCCACCGCGCCAATCGCGGATTCGCGCATCGCGTCCATCCGACCAAACCCAGTGAATCCGAGATAACGACTGGTATCAGCCGTGAACGTCTGTGGGCGGACGCGCCGCCGCAAACTCCCGCGCGCGGGTCACCGTGGGCCATCCCGACCGAGGGCGATTATAGCTGGCGGAGGCACGAATTTGTCGATGGCCTCCGCCACAAGCCACCGGGCCAGGCGTGCCTTTGCGAAAATCTGGGACATTCTGCGTAGTCCTGGGACACCCGTCCCGCCGTGGCCGTCCCGGCCCGGTGCTCGGCGGCCGCCCGGCGCGGTCGCGGTTGTGGCCGCCCGCGTGGTATGCTATAATAGCCTCACTATTGTGGCACTCGTCGCGTGTGTTGCTCAGGGTGGCGGTGACGTGGCCACGGCCGCCCCAATGGGGCACCCAGAATCCCGCATTCGTCATACCCGTTGAACCTTTGTCCGCGGTTTTGGGTATCTATTTGCATAGGGAGTTGGGATTGGACGCCAGACCACGACCCCTAAACCTGTCGCGGCGCGTACGTGCCGCGGTAGGCTCGATGGGACACCTGCTTGTTGCCCCGGCTAACGACGCGGTTGGCCAGCTGGACGAACCCGCGGGTGTCCTGTGCGACAACGCCGGGAGCGCGCTCCCCGGCGCCAGGAAGGAAACGCCCGGAGTGACAGCCGAGCCTCTGCCGGCCCCCGCTGATTCACCGGAGGACGCGATCCTCGGCGAAGCCGCCGCCCCCGTCTCTGCGCAGGCGGCCGCGGATACCCTCCTGGTGCGCCGCGTACAGGCCGGCGACATGGCCGCGTTCGAAGAGCTCTTCCACAAGTACAAAGGCATCATCTATCGGACCGCCCTCGCCATTACCCGCGACTCCGGCGTCGCCGAAGAGATCCTGCAGGATTGCTTCTACAAGGCCTACGCTAATATCGACCGCATCCAGCCCGATCTACCGCTCTCGCCCTGGCTGCACCGCGTCGCGGTGAACCTGAGCTGTAACGCGCTCAAGCGGCGGCGCCACTGGCTGGAGCCGATCGAAAACCTGGCGGAGCGCCTCTTCGCCGATCCGCATCACTCGCCCGAGCATCTCTATGAGCAGAGTGAGCTCCAGGGCACGCTCCGTGACATCGTCAACACCCTCCCCATCAAGCATCGGGTCGTCGTGGTGCTGCACTACCTCCACGACCTCTCCTTGCCGGAGATCGCCTTGATCCTGGATTGCCCCGTGGGCACCGTCAAGTCCCGGCTGCATTACGCCCGCAAGGTCTTGAAGACGGCCCTCGAGGCCCGCTACCTGGATGAACAGGCCGGCCCCACCGCAGTCCCCGTGGCGGTCCAGGCGCAGAAAGTGTAACCGCCCATGTCGCTACGCTCCGCGCTTGGCCGGCGCGGGTTTGGGGGCCCGGGATGCCGGAGTGCTCCCGCCGCGTTGGCTGCCCTGGAAAGTCCCGTCCTCCACGCGCTCATCGGCGCCGCCGTGCGCGCGGAGGTGTGGGGCGCCGCGCCGTCTCCGGGCGCTTGGCGGATCCTGGAGCAGCGCATCGGCGCCGAAGCTGAGCGCGCCGCCTGGTCCGCGCCGCGCGCTCCCCACCCGGGGCCCGCCGCGCGGCCGCTTGTCCCAGCGTTCAGCGCGGTCTTTCTCCCCCGCTGCTCCCAGGTGGGCTCGGCGCTGCTCATGCTGCTGCTCTGGTTCGCCGTGGCGACCGCTACCCCGCACCCGGCGGCGTTCCTGCCCCCCGCCGGCACGTTCGCCGCGCCGGTCGCCCACCTGGCGCCGGTCTTGCCGCCGGCCCGTCAGCCCGATGCGCCTCGGTATTGGTAGGCCGCGCGGCCGCGAGAGATCCGCGGGCCGCCGAGCCTGCGTACCAACAGTAGAGTAGAAGGGTGCCCGGCCCAGGGGGTCGGGCGCTTTATTATCGATCCGACCCGGCGGGCGCCCCGCCCTCGAGGAGATGAGCCCCATGGCCGATGTCCGCAGTATTTCCGAGCGCGTCGCGCGCAACGTCGAGCTGGTGATCGTGGGCAAACACCAGGAAGTCCAGCTGACCCTGCTGGCCCTGCTCTGCCGCGGTCACGTGCTGATCGAGGATGTGCCCGGGGTGGGCAAGACCATGCTCGCCAAGGCGATCGCCCGCTCGCTCGGCTGCACCTTCAAGCGTATCCAATTCACTCCCGACCTGTTGCCGACCGACGTCACCGGCGTGTCGGTCTACAATCAGAAGACCGGCGAATTCGAGTATCGCGCTGGGCCCGTCATGGCCCAGATAGTTCTATCCGACGAAGTGAACCGCGCCACCCCGAAGACCCAGTCGGCGCTGCTCGAGGCCATGGAGGAGCGGCAGGTCACCGTCGACGGCATCACCCATCCGCTGCCCGATCCGTTCATCGTCCTCGCCACGCAGAACCCGATCGAGTACGAAGGCACCTTCCCGCTCCCCGAGGCCCAGTTGGACCGCTTCCTGATCCGCATTGAGTTGGGCTACCCGGGCCGGGCCGACGAGATCGACATGCTTGGCCGCCAGCAGCAGACCCACCCACTCGACACGCTGCAGCAGGTGGTCGAGGGCCCCGACCTGATCGAGGCCCAGCGCGCCGTGCGCGACGTCTACGTCGACCAACTGATCAAGGATTATATCGTCGGCATCGTCGACGCCACGCGCAAGCACGAGGACGTCTACCTCGGCGCCAGCCCGCGCGGCTCGCTCGCGCTGTACCGCTGCGCGCAGGCCCGCGCCGCCATCGAGGGACGCGACTTCGTGATCCCCGACGACGTCAAGGCCCTGGCCGAGGTGACCCTGGCGCACCGCGTGATTCTGCGGCCGGCGGCGCGCATCAAGAACGCCGATGTGCGCATCCTCATCGGCGACATCCTGCGGCGGGTACCGGTCCCCGGCACGCGCACCAGCAGCGTCAAGGGAAGCTACTAGCCGCGCCTGGGCCCGCGGTTGGCGGGCTTCGGCGCGCACCTGCCTATGAACACGAACGCGTTCCGCCTCGTTCTCCTCACCGCGCTGCTCTACATCGCGGCGCAGACGTTCGGTCTGCGCCTACTCTTCTACCTGAGCTACGTGCTCGCGGCGGTGCTAATTTGCTCCTGGATCTGGGCGCGGCTCAATCTCACCGCGCTCGACATCCGCCGCGAGGCGCCGCGCCTGCAGACGCAGGTAGGCGAGATCTTCCAGGAGACCTTCCTCGTGCGCAACCGTAGCATGATCCCCAAGCTCTGGGTCGAGGTCCGCGACCACTCGACCCTGCCGGGCCATCAGGCGGCCGCGGTGATCAGTCTGCAGGGCGGCCGCACCAAGCGCTGGCGCGTGCGGACGCTCACCCGGCGGCGCGGCCTCTATCAGCTCGGCCCGCTCACGGCCATCTCGGGCGACCCCTTCGGCCTCTTCCGCAGCTGGCGCACCGTGCCCGAGATGGGCGAGCTCCTGGTCTACCCGGCGACCGTCGACCTGTCCGCCTTCGGCCTGCCTGCGGGCGAGCTCCCGGGCGGGACCATGCTCCACGGCCGCTCGCACTCGGTCACGCCCAACGCCGCGGGCCTGCGCGAGTACACGGCCGGCGACCCGCTCAACCGCATCCACTGGGGCGCAACCGCGCGCTACCAGCGCCTGATGGTGAAGGAATTTGAGCTCGATCCGACCAGCACGCTCTGGCTCGTGGTCGACCTCGATCGCCAGGTGCACCTGAGCGCGCCGCGCACCCCTGGTGGCCGACCGCACGCCGTGGGCGATACGCGCATGCTCCACCTGCGCGGCACTGCCGGCCGCGGCGCGCCGGTCCCGATCGCCGAGACGGAGGGCACCGACCAGCCGCTCTACCTGGAACCGGAGACCGAGGAGTATGCGGTCACGGTCGCCGCTTCGCTGGCCGCACATTTCCTGCAACTGGGCCGGGAAGTCGGCCTGCTGGCCACAGCGCACCGGCCCCTGGCGATCGCGCCCGATCGCGGCGGCCGTCAGCTCATCAAGATCCTGCGGGCGCTGGCCGTCGTGCGCGCCGAGGATGCCCTGCCGCTCGCCCAGTTGCTTACCGGCCCCGCGCAGCAGTTCGGGCGCGGCGACACACTCATCGTGATCACCCCCTCGACTCAGGAAGCCTGGGTCGGTGCGCTGCAGGACCTCCACGTGCGCGGCAGCCGCGCCGCCGCCGTGCTGATCGACCCGCACAGCTTCGGCGGGGCCAACACGATGATGCTGACCGTGGGCGCCCTCGCCTCCGTCGACGTCCCGAGCTATCTCGTGAAGCGCGACAATTCGCTGGCGCTGGTCCTTTCGCGAGAGATGGCCCATGGCCGCCTCCGTTAGCCTGGCCCCGCCGATCCGCCGCAACACCGGTGTGCTGGTGGCCGCCATGATCGGCGGCGTGCTGCTCCTGCTCTTCGGCCTGCTCTGCCTCGCCCTCTACCTGGCCTGGCCCGCACTCGAGACACGCTCGGCGCGCACGCTGGTCACGCCGGACGAGGCGATCAGCCAGGCCGCCGAGTTCGCGGCGCTAGGCGTCTACGGCCTCGGGCTCGGCGCCGGGCTGCTCTGGCAGGTCGTGCGCGCCTGGCGCGGCGTGCCCGGCCGGCGCTTCCGCCCGGCCCGGGTGGCCGGCGTGCTGGCGTTGCTGCTCTTCCCGGTGGCCCTCGTGCTGGGCGTCGCCGCGCTCGACCTGCCCCACCGCGCCGCGGGCTACCTCTTCCCCCTGCCTGCCTTGCTCGCCGTGCTCACCCCGCCGGTGCTGGTCATCAGCCTGGTGGCCCAGGCCGGCTGGGGCCGCGGGCGGGTGCGCCGAGGCGCCGAGAGTCCCCCCCGGCGCTGCTGCCCGCCCCGGCGCAGGTTGCCGGACGCGTCGGCCGCGAAGATCCCTTTGCCGCCGACCTGGTCCGCCGGACCGTCGGGCCGCCGACCGGACGGCGCGTGCTGGGCGCGGTGGCCTGGGGCCTGGCCGGCGCCAGCACCATCGCCGTGATCCTGGAGGTCGTCGGCGCGGTGGTCGCCGTCATCCTGCTGCTCGTTGGTCTGCGGCTCGCCGGCCAGGGCAACCTGCTGACGCAGGGCGGGGATATCCTGGGCGATTCGACGGCCCTCGGCTGCTCCGCGCTGCAAAGCTTCTTCGCCAACCCGCTCGTGCCCGGCGGCCTGATCCTGGCGCTCGGCGTCGCCGTCCCCTGGATCGAGGAGCCGGCCAAATCCCTGGCGGTCGTGCTGCTGCGCAACCGCCTCGGCACCGCCCGCGATGCCTTCCTCTACGGCGTGGCCGCGGGTGTCGGCTTCGGCATGCTCGAAAGCGCCATCTACAATGTCGGCGACGTGCACACCTGGTGGGGCACCGCAACGTTGCGCCTCGGTACGTCGTTCATCCATGCATTAGCCACCGGCTTGTTCGGGGTAGCCTGGTTCTACCGGCTGCAACGCCGCGACCGCGGCCGGTTCTGGCGCTACGCCTTCGCGGGCACCGCCGTCCACGGGTTGTGGAACGCCAGTGTGGTTGTTATAATCACACTGAGCGTGTTCCGTGTTTGCAGTACGGATCCGATTGCTTTATTGACATCAACCGATCCCGCTCGCTATGTCGCGGTCCTGATTCCCGCGATTCTTTGGGCGGGTGCCGCTCTGGCCCTGGTGCTCCTTGCGCGCCGGTTGGGGCCGGCGGAACCGGCGACCGGGCTCACGCCACCCACCGGTAGCGCGGATCCCGCGCGAGGGTAAACGATTATGGCAAAATACTTCCGCCTGCGCGAGGGCTGGCTCATGCTTGGCCTGGTCGCGCTGATGCTGTTCAGCGTGATCTGGTCGGTGCAGCGGGCGGGCTGGTCCGACGGCCTCTTCATCCTCACTCCCATCACCCTGGCCGGTATGCTGACCGCGCTTGTGCTGTCGCGCGTGCGTGGCGTGCCGCGCCTGCTGCTCCACCTCACCGGCACGATGGCCGGCGTCGTCATCGTCCTCTGGGAAACCGCCAACCTGCTCGACGATCCCTCGCTCCTCACCGTCCAGGCGCGGGTGCAGGATCTGCTCTCGCGCGCCTTCGTCTGGCTAAGCACGGTGCTCCAGGGCGGCGCGAGTGACGACCTGCCGCTCTTCATCCTCTCGCTGGCCGTGGTCACCTGGGTGCTGGCCTATGCAAGCACGTGGTTCATCTTCCGGTCCCGCTGGCTCTGGTGGGCGCTGGTGCCCAACGGCATTGCCCTCATCGTCAATATCTCCTACGCTACCGCCGGGTCGCTGGGCTGGTACTTCATCCTCTTCATGCTCAGTGCCCTGCTGCTGATGGTGCGCTTCAACATGCTGCTCCACGAGGAGCGCTGGGAGCGGGAGCGCGTCAACTACTCGCCCAGCCTGCGCTGGAACTTCCTGCGCGCCTCGGCCGTCTTCGCCGCTGTCGTCGCCGTCGCCATGTGGTACATGCCGACGCAGAGCATGAACGGCGCCCTGAACACGGCGTGGCAGCAGATCAGCGGGCCCTGGGACGAATTGCAGCAGCGCTGGAGCCGGGCCTTCGCCGGAGTGCCGGGCAACGGCAGCTTTGGCTTCGCCACGTTCAACAGTGCCTTCACGCTGGGTGGCTCGCTCAGCCTGGGCGACGCCGTCGTGTTGAAGGCGCAGAGTGACCGCCCGCTCTACTGGCGCGCCATGACTTATGACGCCTTCGACGGGCGCACCTGGCGGAACACCGCCAGCACGACCTTCCGCAGCCGCAACCTGTCGCCCAACTTGTCGCTCGATCCCAACCAGCAGTTGCAGTCCGACGATTCCTACCGTGTGCCGGTGACCGTCACGGTCCAGTTGCTGCGCCCGAAGGACAATGTGGTCTTCGCGCCACTGCGCCCGAGCAGCATTAGCTTGCCCACGCGGCTGGCGGTGTCCTGGGAGCAGTTGAACCAGGTCTATCGCGTGCCGGGTGACGACCCGCATACTGCGCCGATCGAGCTGCAGTCGCTGCTGAGCATGTTCGCGGACGCCCAGCGGGCGGGCCTGCTGGCCTACGGCCAGGATTTGCAGAACCCCGGCGTGGGCATTCCCCTGCCGAACGTCGACGCCGAGACGCTGGCCAACCAGGTGCTCGCTCGTGTCGGCCAGGCAGGCGCGATCACCACGCAGATCAACCAGTTGCGTGACCGCAACATCGTCGTCAGCTATTGGATGAACCGCGACTTCACCTTCATGGTCCGCGCCAGCGGCCCGATCCCGATCTACGACGACCTCACCGCCGTCTATAGCGCCAGCCCGTTGCAGGCCAACGAGCAGTACACGGTCCAGTCGCTCGTGACCAATGCCGACCAGGAGTCGCTGCGCGCGGCTGGGCACGACTACCCGCAGTGGGTGCAAGATCGCTACTTGCAGCTGCCCCAGGATCTGCCGGTGCGCGTGATCGAGAAGGCTCACGAGGTCGTCGACGCGGCGGGCGCCACGACTGCCTATGACGAAGCCGTGGCCCTGCAGGACTTCCTGCGCACCTACAAGTACAGCACGAACATCAACCTGCCGCCCGCGGGCCGCGACGACGTCGACTACTTCCTCTTCGACAGCAAAGAAGGCTACTGCGAATACTACTCGACGTCAATGGTAGTCATGCTCCGCGCCCTCGGCATCCCCGCCCGGGAGGCGGTGGGTTATGCGCCGGGTGAGTACGACGCGACGACGCAGACCTGGACCGTGCGCGAGTCCTCCTCGCACGCCTGGCCCGAGGTCTACTTCCCCGGGGCGGGCTGGATCGAGTTCGAGCCCACGCCGTCGCAGAGCATTATCGACCGGCCGGCCTCGCGCGAAGCGGCCCTTGCCTCGCCGACCCCGTATGCCGACCTGACGCCGCACGCGCTGCCGACGCGGCCGAACGAGGGCCTCATGGACCTCCCCACTCCGAGCAGTTCCGGCGCGGCGGCCGGGGGGATCGGCGGCGGCGGCAATGGCTTCGGCGCCGGACTGGTCCTCCTGCTCGCGCTGATTGGCATCGTGGGTGGTGGCATTGTCATGCGCCAGCAGTGGGAGCAGCGCGCCGTCGCGAACGGCCGCCTCACCATCGGCGGGGTGCAGTACTACCAGCGGCTGCTCAAGCTCGCCTGGTGGCTCGGCATCCGGCCCCGGGCGCACGACACCCCCTACGAGTTCGCCGAGCAGGTGGCCCGCGAGATGCCCGGTTCGGAGCAGTACGTCAAGCCGATCGCCGGCGCTTACGTGCGCGAGCGCTTCGGCCGCCACCAGCCCGACCGCGCCGAGCAGGTCGCTCTGGCGCGCGCCTGGGCCGTGATGCGCAGCCGCCTGTTGCGGCGGATGGCCGAGGCCCGGCGCTGGCTCCAGCGCGACTAGCGCTGCGATTCCGTGCTGGTCCGGTTATTGCTGATTCGTCGCGGCTGTTGAAGTGAGCTCCGGCCCCGGGAGTCCGCCGAGCGCAGATCTCCGGCGCGCCGGGGCTCATAGTGTGGAACCACGAAATGATGGACCCTGAAGTAGGTAAACAGGCAGCGTCCCGCCGGAAACGGCCGGTCTGGCGGCGCTGGGTGCTGGGCGGCGTCATTCTCGTCGTCCTGCTGGTGGCGGGCTACGTGGGCAGCCTCGGCTACGCCCTGGTCTCCACGTCGGCCCGGATCTACCGCGGCACGCTGCCGCCGCTTGCGACGCGCACCGAGGCCGCTTCGCCCACCCCGGCGCCCGCGCGCACGCAGGCGCCCGGCGAGGCCACCTGGACCCCGCCCGAGGTCGATAGCCCCACGCCCGTCGAGGCGTTGCCGCCCGGCCGCATCAATATCCTCGTCATGGGCACCGATAAGCGCACCGAGCTCCAGGAGGAAGCGGCCCGCAGCGACACCCTGATCGTCATCAGCGTCGACCCGCAGTGGAAGACGGCCGGGATCCTGAGCATCCCCCGCGACCTGCAGGTGCCCGTGCCCGGCTACGGCCTGCAGAAGATCAACGCCGCCTACTTCTTCGGCGAATACGACAAGATCCCCGGCGGCGGCCCCGCGCTGGCCGTGCCGACCGTGCAGCAATACTTCGGCGTGCCAATCAAGTACTACGTCACGATCAACTTCGACGGCTTCCAGAAGATCGTCGACATGATGGGCGGCATCGACATCAACGTGCCCCGCGCGATCGACGATCCCGAGTATCCCGGGCCCTACAATAGCTATATCCACGTGCACTTCGATGCCGGCTGCCAGCACATGGATGGTACGCAGGCACTCGAGTACGCCCGCACTCGCCACGCCGACAGCGACTTTGGCCGCGCCCTGCGCCAGCAGCAGGTGATCCGCGCTGTGCGCATCCGGGCGCTGCAGCTCGACATGCTGCCCCGCTACGCCGACCTGATCAATCAGCTGGGCAACACCATCGAGACCAACATCCCGCCCGACCAGCAGTGGATGTTCGTGCAGCTGGCCGGGCAGATCAAGTCGAGCGACATCTACCAGGCGCAGATCGGCAGCGATCTGGTCCGCGAGATCCCGAACACGGGGAACCTGGCGCTGCGCTGGGACAAGGCCCGGCCCTTGCTGAACTGGTTCTTCGGGCGTGGCCTCTACGCGGACCTGCGGCCGGGCACGGTCCTGACTCCGACCCCGGGGCTGACCGCCGACTCCACCGGCCCGATCGGCACGGTCGTCGCCGGCCTCACGCCGGGCGGGCTGGAGACGCCGGTCCTCGGCGCCGACGGCAGCCCGCTGACCGTGACTCCGGGCGCCGGCTACGACGGCCTGCCCGCCACCGATACGCCGACGCCCGCGCCGGCCGGCCCGCTCGGCGAGGTCACACCGGGAAGCGATCGCTGCCCCTGATTCGGCGCCACATTAACGCTGTTAATGCCGCGTCCACGCTTTGTTGCGTTGACACCCGGCGCGGCCGGGTGGTATAGTGGGGGTACCCTCGGCCAGGGGACTCCGAAGCCGGACGAGCCGGGTTGCTCCCGGGCAGCCCCGCCAGGAGCCTGACTGCTGACCAAGATGCCCAACACCGTGAAGCCCTACGCCTCCACCCCGGCATCGGCCCCCACCGCCCGACCGGTGCGCAAGTCCGTGCGCCCCGCCCCGCCGCAGCCCGCCCCCGTGGCCCGGCCGCAGGCGCGGCGCGACCTCTTCGAGGCGGTCTGGAACCTCTTCTGCTCCGTCCGCTTCGCGGTCGTGCTCATCCTTCTGCTCGCCGCCGCGACCACGCTGGGCACTACGATCCCGCAGGTGAGCCCCGGCCTGCGCGACTTCCCGATCGACTATGCCAACTTCCTGTCCCAAGCGCACGCGCGCTTTGGCCCGCTCGCCGGGATTATGGACTGGGTCGGCATGTTCGACCTCTTCAACAGCTTCTGGTACCGGCTGCTGATCCTGCTGCTCTGCTACAGCATCATCATCTGCACGCTCAACCGCTGGGGCCCGACTCTGCGCCTGATTAACCCGACGACCCTGCGCAGCACCGAGTCGTTCCTGCTGGCGCTCGGCGAGCACGCGCAGTTCCGCGGTGTGCCCCTCGCGCCCGCCGCCGCCGCAGATGCCCTGCGCGGCGCCCTGCGGCGGAGCCGCTACCGCGTGCTTGCCGAGGAGCACGAGGGCGTCTACTACCTCTACGCCGACCGCGACCGCTGGTCCAAGATGGTCACCTTCGGCAGCCACGCCGCCCTCGTCCTGCTCATCATCACCGCCGCCGGGCTCACCCAGGTCGGGTGGCGCGAGCAGTCGGTCTTCATGGCCCCGGGCCAGCCCCTTTCCGTGGGCCACGGCACCGCTTTCACCGTGCGCCAGGATAACTTCCGCATCGAGTACTTCCCTGGTACCACCGACGTCAAGGAGTACTTCTGCGACCTGACGATCAATCAGCAGGGCCAGGACGTGGTACATAAGACGATCCGCGTTAACGACCCGCTGCGCTACGACAACATCAACTTCTTCCTGGTGCAGTACCAGCCCGTCGCGAAGGTCGTCGCGCTCGACGAGTTGGGCAATCCGCTGCCGCTCACGCCGATGGGCCAGCAGGGCCCGATCGCCGTTTCGGGCGCCGCCGCGCTGCAGCCGATGCTGCTCTCGTTCCAGATGACCGACAGCGATAACTTGCCGATGGACATGGTCCAGTTGCGGCGCCCGGGGCAAGACACTGTCACCCTCCAGGTCAGCAACTACACCAGTGTGCCCCGCGCCGCCGATGAGAACCCGGCGCTCTTCGTGCGCGCCTTCATCGGCCAGAACTTCGACCAGCCGCTCTACAACGATTTCATCCCGCGCCAGGGCCCGCTGGTCATCCCCGAGGTTGGCCCGGTCCGCTTCACGTTCACGAAGGACACCGCGACGGTGATGGAGATCGCGGAGGACTACGGGTTGGCGCCCATCGCGTTCTGGTTTGTGATCATGACGTTCGGGTTTGCCCTTTCGCTCTACATCAACTTCGTCCGCTGCTGGGCGCGCATCACCCCCAACGCGGACGACCCGGCGCGCTGCGACGTGCTGCTCGGCGGGCTGGCCGAAAAGAACAAAGTGACTTTCGAGGCGCAATTCGAGAAGCTGGCGCTGCGGGCTCGGGACTTCCTGATCCGCGCCGCCGGCACCTCGGCGGAGCCGCCGGGCGCGTTTGCGCCCGAGCCCACTCACCCACAGGAGTCTTGAGCCATGCAAGATGCAGTCTTCGGTTTTAATGAATGGACCTTGACCACCGTCTCCTGGGTGTGCTACTTCCTCGCCCTGCTGTCGTTCATCGGGCTGCTGGTCGCTCAGGCGGCGCGCGTCTCGCGTGAGCGCGTGGTCGCGCGCGAGGCCGTCGACTTCGGCGGCGTCCAGCCCGCCTTCGCCTTCGCCACGAGCGGGGGCGCGGGTGCCGCGACCCTGACGCTGGGCGGCGGCCGGGGCGTGCCCGAGCGGCGCCGCGCGCTCGAGAGCGCGGCTACGGAGGGCGCGCCGCCGATGCGTGGCGCGGCGCGGACCTTCGGGCGCGCGGGACTCGGGTTCACAATCCTCGGCGTGGCGTCGCTCGGCACCGGCCTGGTCATGCGCGCCTTGGGCAGCGGGCACATCCCCTACATGAGCCTCTACGAGATCTGCCTGATGCTCACCTTCGGCATCTCACTGGCTTATCTGCTCATCTTCGAGCTCTGGCTCAAGGCGCGCGTCATCGGCGCGTTCACCCTGCTGTTTGTCTACCTGATCGAGTTGTACGCCCTGCTGCTGATTCCGCCCGACCTGAAGACGGCGGCACCGCTGGTGCCCGCGCTGCAGTCAAGCTGGCTGCCGATCCATGTGTCCATGGCAATCATCGCCTATAGCTGCTTCGCTCTGGCCGCCGGGGCCGCCGTGGTCTACCTGCTCAAGTATCATGAGGCCGGCTCCTGGACGCGCAGCTTACCCTCGCTGGCCGCGATCGACGAGTTCATGTTCCGCGCGGTCACGATCGGCTTCCCGTTCCAGACCCTCCTGCTCATCACCGGTGCCTACTGGGCGCAGACCGCCTGGTCGAAGGCCTGGAGCTGGGATCCCAAGGAGGACTGGGCGCTGATCACCTGGCTGGCCTACGCCGCCTTCCTGCACGTGCGCGTGCAGCGCGGCTGGCGCGGCAACACCGTCGCCTGGATGGCGCTCAGCGGCTTCGCCCTGGTGATGGTCACCTTTATCGGCGTCAACTACCTGGTCAGCTGGTTCCAGCTGGACAGCATGCACGCCTACGCGGGCGAGATGCCCGGCTTCCTCGGCTTCGGCATCTTCGGCGTGGTGCTCGTCGCACTGCTCGGCGGCATCGGCTGGGGCGAGGTGCGGCGGCGGCGCCTGGCCGCGGCCGGGCGGGCGCGCCATGCGGCGCGTATCGCGGAGCCCGAGGCATCCGGCACGGAGCAGAGCTAAGGAGACGTGGTTCCATGCCGACTGGCACGATCCGGATTAACAGCCCTGCGCTGTCCGGCGCGACGACCTATAGCATCCTGCTGCCCGATCCGGCGCAGGCGGGCCCAGGCCCGTACCCGGTGCTGCTGCAGTTGCATGGCGCCCATGACGACCACACCGCCTGGCTGGAGAAGTCGCGCCTGCAGCAGTACGTCGAGCGGCTGCCGCTGATCGTCGTCATGCCCTCGGGCCGCAACTTCTGGTGGAGCAATCTGCACCCGATGCTGCGCTATGAGGATCTGCTGATGGACGACCTGCGGGCGCACGTCGAGGCGACGTACCCCACGCGCACCGGTGCGCCCTGGGCCATCGGCGGCCTGTCGATGGGCGGCTTCGGCGCCATCCATCTCGGACTGAAGCACCCTGACCGCTTCTGCTCGGTCTATGCGCATTCCAGCGCGCTGCTCAGCGGCGACGAGATCCAGAACTGGTTCGGCAACCTGCCGGACCCTGTGCTGGCCGACCTGGACTGTGCGGCCTGGGTGCGGCAACGTACCCCGGCCGGTATCCCGCGCCTGAGCTTCGACTGCGGCACGGAAGACCACCTCATCACGCACAACCGCCGCTTCCACGCGCTGCTCAACTCGCTGGGCCTGCCGCACGGCTACGCCGAGTTTCCCGGCGGCCACACCTGGACCTACTGGGACACCCACGTGCAGACTGCTCTCCAGCAACACGCCGAGGTCCTCGGCATCTCCTGGCAACCCGAGCCGCCTCCCGCCTAACGGCACGCCGAGTGCGATAGGCGGAACGACGGCCGGCATCGCCGGCCGTCGTCGCTTTCCCCTGGGCGGGGGTGGGCTCTACGGCCGCAGGCTCCAGACCCCCGCCACAGCCTCCGGCAAGGGAATGTCAATCGTGCCGTCGTAGCTGACGGCATGTAATTGGTGCTGGGTGTCGAGGTAGAGGATGAAGGTGCCGCTGGGCGCCAGCGCCACGGCCGATGCCCCGGTGTCGGCGGCCATCGTGCCGAGGTAGACCGGGTGCAGCGGCGGCGTGCCGCTCGCCGACATGTCCACCCGTGCAAGCGGCAGGCTGTAGAGGGCTTCCCCCTGGCCCGTCTCCGGGCCCGCCGTGTGGTAAAGCAAGAAGCGGCTCCCCGGCGCGAAGGTGAGGGACGTCGGGCCGCTGCGGAACCCCGCGCTGGACAGCAACAGCGGCGCGCTGTTAGCGTCCAGACTCTGCAGCGCCAGCCGCGTCTCCGCCGGGCTGCTGATCATGTAAGCCAGCCAGGTGCCGTCGTCGGCCAGGGTCGCGCCGGAGGGGGCGGCAGGCACGGTGCCGTGCCAGACGGACGTGCCCAGGCCGTCGGCCAGCCCGCGGAGCGTCACGTCCTCCCGGGTGCCGTCGCGCTGCAAGACCAGTACGTGCGTGGGCGCGCCGCGCGGGTTCGGCACGAAAGCGCCGGACAGCGTCGGCGGGTTGGGACCGCGGCTCGTGATGCTCTGCAAGAACTCCACACCCACGCGCGGCGCCTGGACGGAGGTCGGTTGCCGTAAGTCGGCGAAGAAGAGGCTCGTGCTCAGGCTGGTGAGCGACGACCCGTTCTGCATCGTGAACAGCAGGTAGCGGCCGTCCGCGCTGAACGAGGCGGCCATGAGCCAGCCCGACTGCCAGGTGTCGAGCACGAGCGGGGCGCCCGGGACGCCGACCGTGAGGTGGGTGAGCGCGGGGTCGGCGGCGATCAGCGGCGGTACGACCTGCAGCACCAGCCCGGTCGCCGCATTCGTCGCCGCGACATAGCGCCACTGGCCCGAGGCAAAGACGGGCACGGTCTGGCCGTCGACGAAGCGGTAGTAGACCAGCGATCCCTCTGAGACGCCGTCGTCGGCGGAGTAGGTTTGCCAGAAGAGCCCGCCGGGTGTGATGCCGCCGGACATCGCCGCGTAGACCGGCTCGGGCAAGACCTGTGCGGCGACCGGGTCCGCGGCATACGGGTGGAAAGTCGCCAGCACCGCCTCGCGCGGGACGGTCGCCCCCGGCCCGCTCGAGTCCAGGGCCGGCCCGGGCCGATCGTAGACCAGTTGCGTGCCGTCTGCGCTCCAGGCGCGGGGCACGCTGCGGCCGTCCGAGCCGGGCAGGCGCGTGTCGCGGTGGCCCGCCAGGTTAGCATAGAGGCCGGCGCGCGGTCCGTCGGCGATGCGATAGAGCGTGCCGGCGAGCGCGGTGTCGAGCATCTGGGCCTGGGCGGCCGCCCGGCGGGCCTGCAGGTTGGGGTCGGTTGGATCCAGCGCCAGCGCCTGCGTCAGGTCGGTCCAGGTGGCGGCCCAGTCGCGTGCGGCAACCGCGCTGTCTGCGGCGGCCAGCAGGCGCGCGCGCTCAGTTGCCGTGTGCGCTGCCGCGGTGGCCCGCGCGGGTGCGTCGGCATAGTTGCCGGCGGCACCGTAGGCGCCGGCCGCGCCGGCCCAATCGTGCGCCGCCTGCGCGCGTGTGCCGGCGCGATAGCGCGCCGCCGCGTTGTCGTCTTGCCACCAGCCGAGCAGCATCCAGCCCACGATGACCACGATTCCCGCGGCGACCAGCAGTTGCAGGCGGCGATCGGCGTGCTCCGGCGCGGGCGCGGGAGTCGTGTCGGGCGCCAGGGGTTCGCCGCAGCCCACGCAGAACGCGGCATAGGGCTGGTTGGCGGCCCCGCAGGCGGGGCAGCGAGGGGCGGCGGAAGCGGAGGGGCGAAACATCGGCGGCGGCACTCCTGTGGCAAGGGGCGGGTCGCCGTCGGCAACCCGCCCCTCGTGCGCTCCGTGTTCGCGAGACGGCGGCGCGCTACAGCAGCGTCGTCTGAGTCGTCGGATCGAACGCGTGCATCTTGAGCATGTTGAAGGTCATCTTCTTCGTCTGCCCGGGCGCCGCCTTGGTCAGCGGGTCGACGCGGGCCACGAACTCCTGCCCGCCGGTGGTCACGAGGTAGAGATAGATCTCACTGCCCATCGGCTCCACGACGTCGATGGTCACGTCGATGAGGCTACTGGGATCGGCGTTCGGCACAATCTCGACGTCGGCGATATCCTCCGGGCGCAGGCCGAAGACGATCTGCTGCCCGGCCTTGCTGCTCAGCGCCTGGCGATACTGCGGCGGCACCTTGACCTTGAGGCCCTGGCCGTCGATCCAGAGCTCGCCGCCCTCCTGCTGCAGCGTCGAGGGGAAGAAGTTCATCGACGGCGAGCCGATGAAGCCGGCGACGAACATGTTGGTCGGGTGGTCATAGAGATTCTGCGGGGTGTCCAGCTGCTGCAAGATGCCGTCGCGCATGACCGCGATGCGATCGCCCATGGTCATGGCTTCGGTCTGGTCATGCGTCACGTAGATCATGGTCGTCTCCAGCTGGCGGTGCAGCTTGGAGATCGTGGCGCGCGTCTGCACGCGGAGCTTGGCGTCGAGGTTCGACAGCGGCTCGTCCATGAGGAAGACCTGCGGATTGCGCACGATGGCGCGGCCGAGGGCCACGCGCTGGCGCTGCCCGCCGGACAGTTGCCGCGGCTTGCGGTTCAGGAACTGCTGCAGGCCGATGCTGTTGGCGACTTCCTCCACCCGCTGCTTGATCGCGGCATCGCGGCTCATGCCGGGGGCCGCGCCGCTTGGCATCGTCTTGCGCATGCGCAACCCGAAGGCCATGTTGTCGAACACCGTCATGTGGGGATACAGGGCGTAGGACTGGAACACCATCGCGATATCGCGATCCTTCGGCGGCACGTTGTTCACCACGCGGTCCCCGATGCGCAGAATTCCCGACGAGATCTCCTCCAGCCCGGCAATCATGCGCAAGGCGGTCGACTTGCCGCAGCCCGACGGGCCGACGAGCACGAGGAACTCCTTGTCGCGCACTTCCAGGTTGAGGTCGTTCACGGCGAAAACTTCGCTGCCGGGATACTTCTTGCTGACGTGCTCGAACGTAACACCTGCCATTGTCTTCTCTGACCTCCTGTGCCTGGCCCTTCGGGGGCAGGCGAGCTAAGCGCGGCCCGGGTCGTATGGGGCTGCACCACGGCGCTCCGGTCGGCCGGCGGGGATCAAGCCCCGCGACCAGCGCCGCCACCCGGCTCAGAACAGCAATACCCTGCCGGCACCCGCGCGCTTCCGGATGCCGGTGGTGGTCTTATCATATAACGCCGCCGCGCGCCTGTCAATATGCGCGGCGACCTCAGCTTGCGGCGACCTCTTTCAGCACCTGCGCGGCGATGACCAGGCGCTGGATCTCCGAGGTGCCCTCGTAGATCTCGGTGATGCGCGCGTCGCGGTAGAGGCGCTCGACCGGGAAGTCGCGCAGGTAGCCGTAGCCGCCGTGGATCTGCACCGCCATATGCGCGACTCGCGTCGCCGCCTCGGAGGCGTGCAGCTTGGCCATGGCCGCCTGCTGGCTGTAGCGGCCCCCTTGATCCTTGGCCCAGGCGGCGGCGTAAGTCAGCAGCCGGCTGGCCTGCGTCTCCATCGCCATGTCGGCCAGCTTGAACTGGATTCCTTCGAGCTCGCCGATGGGCCGGCCGAACGCCTGGCGCTGCTGGGCGTACTGCGCTGCCATATCGAGCGCCGCCTGTGCGATGCCGACCGCCTGCGCGGCGATCCCGATGCGGCCGCCGTCGAGCGTCATCATGGCGATCTTGAAGCCTTCGCCGATCGGGCCCAGGATGTTCGCCTTAGGTACGCGGCAGTTCTTGAAGTAGAGCTCCACAGTGTTGGAGCCCCGAATCCCCATCTTATGCTCCTCGGCGCCGATCTCGAACCCGGGCATGCCCTTTTCGAGGATGAACGCCGTGACGCCCTTATGCCGCATCTCGCGGTCGGTCTGCGCCCAGACAAGCGCAATCTGGGCTACCCCGCCGTTGCTGATGAAGATCTTGGAGCCGTTCAGGACGTAGGAGTCGCCGTCTTCGACGGCCTGGGTGCCCATGCTGGCCGGGTCGGAGCCGGCCACGGGCTCGGTGAGCGCGTAGCAGCCCAGCCACTCCCCGCTCGCTAGCCGGGGTAGGTACTTGCGCTTCTGCTCGACGGTGCCGAAGCGCGTGATCGGCCAGTTGACGAGCGAGTTCTGCACCGTCATGGTGACCGAGGTGGCCGCATCGCCGCGGCTGACCTCTTCCATCGCCAGCACGTAGCTGACCGAGTCGAGGCCCGAGCCGCCGTACTCCTCGGGCACCTGCATGCCGAGGAAGCCGAGCTCGCCCAGACGCTTGGCCTGCTCGCCGGTGAACTCCGCGGAAAGGTCGTGCGCCGCGGCCCGCGGCGCCAGGTACTCATCGGCAAACTGCCGCGCGGTTTCGCGGATCAGTCGCTGCTCTTCGGTGAGCGCAAACTCCATTGTCGTGGTCTCCCCTTGCCCGGCGCGGCACCCTGTGTAGCCGGCGGACATCATGCGGCTAGCCGGCCCGCCAGCCCCGCTCGGGGCGCAAGCCGTCTCCTTCCATTATAACCGAACCACCGCCCGCAGCCCATCGCCGTCAAGCGCGCGCGGCCGCCAATCGGGCCGGGCCCCGGCGGACCGGGAGACCGGCCGCCGTGCCGGGAGGGTGGGGCGCTGCTCAGGGTCCGTCGACGACATATCCCGTCAGACGGGCTGGCGAACCCGCCGCTGTGCTATAATGCGGCGAACGCCACATGATCATCTCCACGGCCAAGCCGCCCCTGCGCGCGCACCCGCCTGCCCGATCCGCGGGGCGTCCTCGGCACGCCGCCGCGGAGGGCCTGATCGCCCCATGATCTTCGTCGAGACCCTCTGGCCTGCGCTGGTCGGCATCCTCTTCCTGAGCCTCCTCGGCTGGGCGGCGAGCGACTGGCTGCTGGCCGCGCTGCCTGCTGGCCTGCGCCGCGCGGCCGCGCCCTGGACGGGCTACGCCCTGTTCGTCGTCCTGGCGCAGTTCACTACGCAATTGGGCCTCGATATGACTTGGACCGCGCTGGCGGCCCTCGCGGTCGCACTGCTCGGCACGGCCGTCTGGCTGCTCGCGCGGCGGGGGCGGACCCTGGGGCCGCGGCCCGGGCGCGCGGGCTGGCTGCTCATCGGTCTGACCGCCGCCGTCTTTGTGCTCGGCGTCCTGCCCCTCTGGCTCTACGGCTACTCCACCATCATCGGCGAGAACTGGGACGGCGAGATCTACCTGGCCCTGGGCGCCTACCTGCGCGACTTCGCGCAGCCCGCGCTCGCGCAGGCTCCGCCCAACCCGCTGCTGACCACCCTGCTCGTGCCGCCCTACAGCGGGCGCACGCACGGCTTCAGCTACGCGCACGCGGCCATCGGCGCGCTGAGCGGGCTGCCCAGTCTAGCCACGCTCTCGCCGGTGCTCGCCTTGCTGCGCGCGCTGGCCGTGCCGGCGACCTACGTCTTCTTCCGCACGGCCTGGGCCTGGCGCCCCCGCCCGGCACTCCTGGCGAGCGCGGTGCTGGGCCTCAATCCGTTCCTGCTCTGGATCACCTACAACACCTTCGGCATGCAGGTGCCCAGCCTGGGGCTCCTGCCGCTCGGCGTCGCCGCCACCCTGCTGGCCCTGCGGGCGCCGGGGCCGCGACCGGGCGCGTTCGCCGCGCTGATCGTCGCCGCGCTCGCGGTCACGTATCACCCCGCGCTGACCGCCTGGGCCGCGCTGGCCGGGCTTGGCGGGCTCGTGCTACTGCTCACGGCCGGGCGGACCTGGCCGCGCGTGCTGATCGCCGGGGTTGGAGTCGCCGTCGGCGCCGTCGCACTCAGCGCGGTCGCGCAGTGGCTCAGCCTCGGCGGCTTCCTCGCCCAGTACGCCGACCAGACGCCGGGGCTCGGCCTGACCGCGTTCACCGCGCCGACCGACGCGCTGGGACTCTCGCTGTCCTTCCGCACACTGCTGGCCGCCGGGCCGGGCCAGCCGTTGCTGGCGGCGATCGTGCGGGGCTACGCCGTGCTTGTTGGGCTCGGCGGCGTCGTGGCCGCGCTGCTTGCGCTCCTCTGGGCCGTGCGCCTGCTGCGCCGCCGCTCCCGCGACGGGCTCGTGGCGGTGGCGGCGCTGCTGGGGGCGGTCGTCTACGTGGCGCTCTTCTGGCGCCCGCTCGACTACGTCTACGGCTGGTTCAAGGCGCAGTCGTTCGTGGCCTTCGTCCTCGTCGGCGCGGTCGTCGGCGGTGCCGCCGTTGTGGGGGAGGCAGTGCGCGCCCGGCGGGGTACGTGGCTGCCACGCGCCGGACTCGCCGCGGCGCTCCTGCCCGCCGCAGTCCTGCTGCTGACCCTCGCGTTGCTGCTGCGCGCCTACGCCCAGCCGCTGCGCTACAGCGCGGACATGATCGACAGCCGGGCGATTGCACACTACGTGCAGCCGGGCGACAGCGTCTGGATCAGCAGCAGCCGCCTGATGCCCGGCCGGCTCTTCTACGGCCTGCTCAGCTACTTCGTGCGCGACGCGGCCGTCTATGGCACCTTCCACACCGCGAACAGCGCCTGGGACACCGTGCGGCCCGGCGGCGTCTACACCTGGGCGGTGCTCCCGGCCCGCGAGCCGCCCCAGCCCGCCGGCTACGCCCCGGCCGATCAGGTCTGGGCCAACAGCCTGCTCGCGCTTTATCACGCGCCCGCCGGCCTGCTGTTTCATCAGGACTGGGACCGCAAGGGCGACTACCCGGCCATCCCGCCCGCCGCGCCGCAGGTCTGGCACGTCGCGCCCGACTCCGTCCGGCTGGGCGGATCGACCCCGCCCGGTGGTGGGACTGCGCCGCGCACACTCGAGTTCGGAGTGGCCTCGTTCGTCACGCGCACGCTCGGGATCACTGTCACGGCGGGAAGCGGCGCGCCGGTCCACCGGCCGGTCACGCTGCAGCCCGGCCTGCAACCGGTCAGCCTGGCAGTGCCGAGCCCGGCGACGGTGGCGCTGGCGGCGGATGGTCCAGGCGAAGCCGCGGTGCGCTGGGTCACCCTGCATGAGGGGCAGGGAGCGAGCCCGCCTGCCGCCGGGGCGCCGCTGGCCGGGGTGCTGATGCTCGGCCTTTCGAGCAGTCAGCAGGGTACCACCATCGAGACGCGACTGCAGTGGGTCGACACGCGGCCCGCCGAGCGGCAGGCCGATCGGGTGGTCGTCGACGTCTATCGCCAGAGCGGCTCCGGCGCCGAGGCCGACCACTTCGGCTACTGGGCGTTCCGCCTGACCGGCTCGCCCGCCGTGCTCCGCGTCGATCCGGGCAGCGGCGCCGCGACGGCCGGCGCAGGCGCCCTGCCGCTGCCCGCCGACAGCCGGCGTGGCGCCGCGACGTCCGGCACCTTCACCGCCTCGCTGACGTTCTACCGCGGCACGTCGGCGCTCGGATACCGTCACCGACGTCTTCACCTTTGACGCGACGCCCGGACCCGAGCGGCACGACGCGCGTCGCCAATGTCCGCCTCCGGACGTTCCCCATTCTCTTCTACTGAGTAGGCGCGAGGATCACCACGGGGTCGAAGAAGCGCTCCTGGAACTCCGTGAGCGCGAGGATCTGGGCGGCCGCGTAGGTGCGGCCCTCGGGCACGACGACCAGTTTGGGGTCGTCGTCGTCGCGCCGCTCGATCAGGCCGATACAGCGGCCTGCAAAGGTCGCCACCGGCTCGAACACGCCGAGGATGTAGGCGTCGAGGGGTTCGCCGTCGGGCGCCAGGGTGTCCGGCACATAGCCGTAGTTGACGGGGTAGACAAAGCCGTGTCGGGGATGGCGGGAGCCCAGCGGCCGGTCGACGACGACCGTGACGCGGGCTCCCAGGAACCCCCGAGGATCGGTCACCGCTCGGGCGACCGGCGGGCCGCGCCGCTGAGGGCGGGCGCGCGCCGCGGCGCGGCGACCGGTGCTCCGGCTTCGGCCGAGGCGGGCGCCGACGCGATCATCTCCTCGTAGACGAAGCGTTGGCCGCGCAGGTAGGAGAAGATGGCCGCGGCGAACGCCAGGAATGCCGCCACCCAGAAGACGACGTGCAGCGCGTCGACGAAGGGCAGGCCGATGATCGTCGGGAAGAAGTGCGTGCCGAGCACCGTGTCGGCGGTGGCCGTGGGCAGCGCGGCCACCACCGGCGGCGGAAGCAGCGTGCCCATCGGATTGTAGCCCAGGAAGGCGGCGAAGAGCGCGCCCGTCGGCGGGATGTGCGCCGCCTGGGTGGCGGCGGCCGCGGGCACCCCGGCGCCCGTCAGTCCCTGCTCGATCGCGCCCGGCAGGTGCGTGCCGAGCACGCTGACGATGATGCTGAAGAAGACCACCAGGCTGAGCGGATTGCCGACGTTCTGGAATGTCGAGCGCATGCCCGAGCCCACGCCGCGGTACTCGCGCGGCAGCGCGTTCATGATCGCCGCCGTGTTCGGCGCGGTGAAGACGCCGAACGCCGCCCCGATGACGAAGAGCACCACCGCAAATGGCAGATAGGTGAAGTCGACCGGGAAGAAGGTCAGCGTGATGAAGCCGAGGCCGAGTACCGCCATGCCGCCCGCGCTCAGGCCGCGCGGCCCGAGCCGGTCGGACAGCCAGCCGCCCGCCGCGCCGGTGATCATAAAGCCGCCCAGCAGCGGCAGGATGTAGATCGCCGACCAGAGCGGTGTGTCCTCGAACTGATAGCCGTGCAGCGGCAGCCAGATGCCCTGCAGCCAGACGATCAGCGCGAACTGGAAGCCGCCGTAGGCCATGGCGCTCATCAACTGGGCCAGACAGCCCATGCTGAAGGCGCGGATCTGGAACAGGTGCATGTCGAACAGCGGGTCGCGCACGCGGTGCTCGACGACCACGAATGCGCCGATCAGCGCGAGCCCGACGACGAGCCCGCCAATCACCAGGGGGTTGCCCCAGCCGGTCGTCGCCGTGCCGTACGGCATCAGCCCGTAGGTCACGGCGATCAGGAAGATCGTGAGGCCGCCGCCCAGACAGACGTTGCCGAGCAGGTCGATGTGCCGCGCCGCACGGGTGGCGGCCTGCTCGTGCAGGCTCTTATAGGCCCAGATGGTGCCGCCGATGCCGATTGGAACGCTGATCAGGAAGACGGCGCGCCACCAGATCGTCGACATCAGTCCGCCGACGATCAGACCGACCAGGCTCCCCGCCAGCACGGCGACCATGTTCAGGCCGAGGGCCAGGCCGCGCTCGTTCGCGGGGAACGCGTCGGTCAAGATCGCGGCGCTGTTCGCAATCAGGAAGCCGCCGCCGACGCCCTGCACCAGCCGCGAGATGATCATCTCCATGGCGCCCGCGTTGCCGCTCGACGGCGTCAGGAAGAGCAAGATCGAGCCGGCGGTGAAGATCACGAAGCCGAGGTTGTAGAGCCGCACGCGGCCCCAGAGGTCGGACAAGCGGCCGAGCGTGACCAGCAGCGTCGCCGTGATCACCATGTAGCCGAGCATCATCCAGAGCAGGTAGCCACTCTCGGCGGGTTCGAGCGGATTGACGTTGAGCCCGCGGAAGATGGCGGGCAGCGAGATGAGCACGATGCTGCTGTTCATCGCCGCCATCAGCACGCCCAGCGTCGTGTTGGACAGGGCGATCCACTTGTAGTGCGAGTCGGTAGCGTTGGTCTTGAGCATCAAGAGTCCTGTGGGGTGTCGCGGCCGATGGCGGCGACGAGCGCGGCCAGGCCGGTAGCAAGGGCTTGCAGGTCGTCGGGCGCCAAACGCGCGAGGCCCTGGCGCAAGTAGTCGCGGCGTTGGCGGTCCAGGTCCGCGACGAGGTCGCGGCCCCGGGCCGTAAGTTCCAGGAGGAAGCAGCGGCGGTCATGGGGATCGACGGTGCGGGTCAGCAGGTCCTCGTGCTCCAGCCGGTCGAGCAGGCCGGTAACGGTGGTGCGGCTGACGCCGAGCACCTCGGCCACGCCGCCGGGTGTGTGCGCGCTGCCCGACTCGATCGCCAGTAGGGCCCGGGTCGACCCGAGCGGCAGATTGATGTCGAGCCAGGCCTCCGGCCAGGTCGCCCGCAGGCCCTGCTGGAGCGCGCTGTCGAGGTCGAGGATCGCGTCGAGGTCGCTCTGCTGATTGTTGGTCATCCCGTGATAGTTCCGTTCTCCCGAATAATCCGAACCCGCGGATTATATCGGAATCGCAAACTAATGTCAAGCAGCCGGACCGGTGCATTCACACGCCTCCCGGCGTGCCCCGCGGATCTGCTATAATCGCGCCCTAGACGGCCGCGAGAATGCGACGGCATGGGAGGCACAGACAGTGGACGACAGACTGGCGGCGCTCGAACGCCGCGTGGCGGCGCTGGAAGCGCGGCTCGGCGGCTCCTCGGCCGCGCCCGACCTGCCCGGCACCGCCGGCACCACACTCCTCGCCCCGCTCCGCGTGGTGGATGCGGCGCATCATCCGCTGCTCGAAATCGGCCGGGACGGCGCCCCGCTCGCCCAGTTGTTCGACCGCGCCGGTACGCCTGTGGTGGCGTGGGGTGTCACCGCGGAGGGTGGCTATCTGGAGGTGCGCGACGCTGCGGGGCGCTGTCTATGTGCCCTCACGGTCGCGGGCGGGGGCAGCCGGGTCACTTTGCGCCATCGGGATGGCCGGCCCCACGTAGAACTCTTCGGCGATGCCGCGGGTGGCGGCATCAACATCTCCCATCCTACCGAGGACGGCGAAAGCACCGGGATCTCACTGTGGGCTGATGCGGGCGGGGGCACGATCACCGTCGAGCAGGCAAGCCACGAGCGCATCCAGATCTCCGTGACCGGCGCGGGCGACATCTTCGGCCCGGGCGACAAGCAGGATGTGCCGCTCTCCGAGCCGCGCCGCCCGCTGGCATGAGCGGCCGCGCCGCGCCCTAGCGGCGGGGAATGGGCGCTTGGGCCGGCACGCCGATCGCGGGCGCCGCCGTCGTGCGGCGGTCGAGCAGCTGATCGACGGAGAGCATGCCGCCGCCGATGAAGACGAGCAGCAGGCAGCAGATCAGCAGCGGCACCTCGGCCACGGTGTTGCCCGCTGTCAGCGTGGCGACCAGCATGTTACCCGCCAGCAGCAGCGCCCAGAACCGTGTCAGCAGCCCGATCAGCAGCCCGATGCCGCCAACCAACTCCAGGAGGCCGATCAGCACCTGCGTCACGCCCGGCAGGGGGACGCCGATCGCTTCGAAGAACGCCGCGTCCATCCCGTAGACGGCATTCCCCCCAAACAGCTTGTCGTAGCCATAGGGGATGAAGCCGTCGTTGCCGAGAATGCCGAGGTTGTGTAAGCTCAGCCAGCCAAACAGGATGCCCGTGGCGCCCGCGGCATACAGACGCAGCGGCACCGCCAGCCAGGCCAGCACCAGGGCGACGGGGTCGGGCAGGTGGACGATGGCGGCCGACGCGCGGCCGTAGAACCAGGACAGGATGGCCGGAATCATGGCGTGCTCCCTACGTAAGTGACGGCCTCTAGTTGCGGTGCTATTCGTATTAGCACAACGCCGGAGCCTGCCGGAAAGTCGTGGGGCACGGGAGCAGGCATAGGGGTGCCCGGGCGCGGAGGGCCGCCGGGGTGCGTTATCACGCGGAATCGAGGTGTCCGCCCTGGCGGGCAGACAAATGCAGCGCGGCGATAGCCGGGTGCCGCGTCTCGCGTCCAGGTACCGTCGCTCCTGGGGCGCGGCGCCGCCCGGTCGCCGTCTTCCCCGCGCTTCAAATGACCTCGAGCTCGTCCTCGACGTCGACCACGCCCTCCACCGAGCCGGCCACTTCCTCGGCCTGTTCCACATCCTCGATCGAGTTCACCCGCCCGCGCAAGTAGACGACGCCGTCGACCACCTCGATCTCGATGTCGAGGTCGTTCGTGTAGGCGTCGTTGCGCAGCGCGTTCTCGACGTTCTCGGCAATCTCGTCGTCGTTGAACTTCATGCGGGTGGGCTCGCGGCTCGCCTCCTGCGGATTCTCCAGCCGGTCTGAGGCGAAGCCGCCGCGTACCTCCATGCCCTCGACGTTAGCCGCGCTGGGCCGTACCGGTTCGACGACCGGATCGATCGGCGGGAAGTAAGTCTCGCCGTCCTCCACGACTTCTTCGACGTTCGTGGTGCCCGTATCGCCGGTGAAGCTCGGCTCGTCCGCTTCCTCCAACACCGCGGGGCCCTGATCCAGCACGTCCTCGCTCGGCACGCGCTCGCTGTAATCCGGCTCGGGCCGATAGGGCCCGCCTTCCGGTGCAGGCATACTCATAGGTCGCTCCTCTCCCGCCGGTGCGCGGGCCCGCCGAGGGGGCGCGCCCGGATCCGGCGCTTCGCATGTTGAAACGTCGCCGGCGTATGCACGTTGCGTGCCCGGCTGTGTCCGGTTTGACCGGTGCTGAGCGCTCATGTACAATGACCTCAAGCTAGTTTGCGGCCGCATTGCCGTCCTACGCCCGAGGGGGCCCGATCGTGTTTGCACATTTCGCGCCGCGCGCGCACGCCGCCGTGGAAGCGGCCAAGGCGGCCGCCCGAGAGCAGGGGGTGCCCCAGCTGGGGCTGGAGCACCTCCTGCTCGGCTTGCTGCGCACTGTGCCCGACCTGCCGGTGCCCGCCGGCCTCGGGCCACCGCCCATATTGGCCACGCAGCTGGCCGCCCAACTCCCCCGCGGTCCCGGCAGCGGCGATCTGCCCCTGCAGGCGACGGCCGGCGCCGTCGCGGCCATCCGCCGTGCCGACACACTCATGACCGAGCGGGGCGACAGCAGTGTCCTCCCTTGGCACCTGCTCGCCGCCGTGCTGGAGGGAATCGCCGCCGACCCCGCCCTGGCCGCCACCGTCACCGCCGTCGCCGGCCCGCTGGAGATTCTGGCGGGCGGTGGCCACCCCGGCGGCCGGCAGCCGCAACGGCGCCTCCGCGAGCGCCCCGGGTCCCGAGCGGCCCGGCACGCCCAATCTCGACCGCTACAGCCGCGACATGACCGCGCTGGCCACCCAGGGCGCGCTCACGCCGCTCTTCGGCCGCGAGCAAGAGCTCCGCTCCCTGATGGAGGTGCTCTGCAAGATCACCAAGAATAACCCCGCGCTGGTCGGGGAACCGGGCGTAGGCAAGACCGCCCTCGTTGAGGGGCTCGCGCAGCGGATCGCCGCCGGGCGCGTGCCCGCCCCGCTGCGCGGGCGCCGCCTCGTGGCGCTCGATCTGAACGCGCTCCTGGCCGGCACACGCTATCGCGGGGACTTCGAGGAGCGGCTGCACGGCGTCCTCGACGAGGTGCAGCGCGCGCGGGCGCTCCTGTTCATCGACGAGCTACACACCGTCATCGGCGCGGGCGACGCCGAGGGACGCGGCGATCTCGCGAACGTGCTCAAACCCTACCTGACCAGCGGCACCGTGAGCGTGATCGGCGCAACCACCACGAGCGAGTATCGCCGCTACATCGAGCGGGATGGGGCGCTGGAACGTCGCTTCCAGCCTCTGCCCGTGGCCGAGCCCTCGCCCGAGGCGACGCTGGCCATCCTGCGCAGTGTGCGCGCCCGCTTCGAGACGCACTACCAGACGACCATCCCCGATGTTGTGCTGCAGCTGGTCGTCGACCTGACGCGCCAATACCTGCGCCACCGCTACTTCCCCGACAAGGCCCTCGACGTGCTGCAGCTGGCCTGCGCCCGCGCACTGCTCGACAGCATTCCCGACTCACCCGATCCCGCCCCGCCGCCCGCCGACCCCGGCCCCGTCGCACCCGAGCATGTGCGCGCGGTCGTCGCCGAGCTCGTCGGCGTGCCGCTCGAGCACTTCGCCGGCAACCCCGCGCTGGCCGCCAGCTACCTGGATCTCGAGTCGATCCTCGGCGACCAGGTCTTCGGCCAGCCGGCCGCTATCGGGGCCATCGCCAACGCGATGCGCCTGGCCAAGCGCCAGCTCGACCTTAACCCGCTGCGGCCCGACGGCGTTTTCCTCTTCCTCGGCCCGCCTGGCGTCGGCAAGACGGAGCTCAGCCGTGCGCTCGGCCGCTTCCTGTTCGGCGACGAGCAGCACGTCATACAGATCGACATGACCGAGTTCAGCGAGCCGCACAGCGTGTCGCGCCTCATCGGCTCGCCCCCCGGCTACGTCGGCTTCGACGACGGCGGTCAGCTAACCGAGAAGATCCGCACCAACCCTTTCAGCCTGCTGGTGCTCGACGAGCTGGAGAAGGCGCACCCGGCGGTCGTCAACCTCTTCCTGCAGGTCTTCGACGACGGGCGCCTGACCGACAGCCACGGCCGCACCACCTACTTCAGCGACGTGACGGTGGTGCTGACCTCGAACGCGGGGGCCGAGCACTTCGCCGGGCGGGCGCTCGGCTTCACCCCAAGCCGCGGTGGCCGGGCCGGCGAGGGCCCCGGGCGCGAGATCTCACCCGACGCGGCGCTGAGCGAAGCGCGCAAGCACTTCCCGGCCGAGCTGTTGGGGCGGATCGACAAAGTCATCGTCTTCCAGCCCCTCAGCCGCGACGCGGCCCGCCGCATCGTCGACCGCAAGCTCCACGCCACGCTGACGCGCATCGTCGAGGGCGGCACGCTGAGCGATGGCGACGCGCCGGTGCCCATCACCTATGAGCCGGCGGTGGTCGACTACGTGGTGCGCCACGGCTTCAGCCCCGAGTGGGGCGCGCGCCATGTCGAGCGGGCGATCGAGGAGCTCGTGCTGGCACCGCTTGCACGCGAGACGTTCCGCAGTGACTGGCCCCAGGTGCAGGCCCTCCACTTGGCCATCATCGACGGGGGCCTTCAGGTGGAAACCACGGAGGACCGGGTGGGCGGTGATGCGGCCGTGACCGTGCCGCTGCCCGGATTGACGGAAGAGTCCGAGGTACTTTAAGGAGGATCGGCGTGCCAACTACTCCCGAGCAGATTGACGAGTATTTCCACAAGCTCGACTGGCCTTTCTCCAAGCGCGAGCCCACCCTGTGGGATAGCGGCTACGTTGGCACGCACTACCGCGTGCGCTTCGTGGTGCGCCTCACCGACCGGTGGTGCTATGTCAACGCCCTCTTGCCTGTGAAGGTGCAGCCCGATTGCCGGGCGAATCTCTACGAGCATGCCTTGCGCCTGAACTACTCGATGAACGGCGCCAAGCTCTACCTCGACAACGACGACGATCTGACGCTGGCCATGGAGATCCCGGCGGCCGACATTTCCGTGGACGAGTTCGAGAGCGCGCTCTACGGCGTCTGCACCAACGCGGATCGCCAGTTCATCGAGCTGATCCGCCTGGCGACCGACCCGACTGCCGTCTCGTCGCTGAAGCCCCAGCCACCCGCCGCGCCCGACACGGCCGGTGGGGTCGACTGGAGCGGCGGCGGCACGCCTCCGGCCGGGAGTACCCCACCGCCTGCCCCCCCGAGCGGCACCCCGTCGACCGACGGCACCCCGACCCCGGCGGACGGGAGCACGCCTACCAGCTAGCCGCGCTCCCCGGCGCCGCGCCCGGCAAAGCCGTGCGGCTTCCCCGGCAATTGCGCCGGGTGACGCCGCACGGTGTCGTGCCGGGGCCGTGCCGCAGGGGGAGTGGCCGCGCCGCGAGACTCTCAGACCAAATCCGTCTCCACGCCGAACGCGTCCACCACCTCGCGGATCTCGCTTGGGGTGAGGCCCTCGGCCTTGCCTCCGGCCACCAGATCCATGTACTCGTAGCGGGCGGCCGTTTCAAGGTACTCGATCCGATCGGCGGCCTTGGTGACGGAGACATCCGAGCGTGCCATGACCCCGTGCTTGCTCCAGAGCACCACGTAGTACTTGCGCAGCGCCGCCACGTTGGCTTCCATCAGCGCGGGCGAGCCGGGCAGGATGAACGGCAGCGCGCCAATGCCCTCGGGCAGGTTGACGATCGTCTCCGGTTCCCAACGCAGCAGGCGCTGGTTGATGGTCGCCTGGTCGCGGTACGCGGGGATGTGGCTCAGATAGACCAGGTTAGGGGGCTGCGCGTGGATCAGCGCGTGGAAGTTGGTGCCGCTGCGGCGCACCTGGTCGTCGTGTACCGCCAGATGCGAATTGAACTCGCTGGTGACGTGGGCAAACAGGCGCCGTGGCGAGGTATAGAGCGTGCCGTTGCGCCCGTCGGCGCCGATCAGAATCGCGCCCAGGTTGGCCGTCGGGTCGCTCCGGATGTCGCGCAGGCGGCGGCCCGAGCCGGTCACGACGACCACGCCGCCGGCCAGGGCCGGCACGGGATAGGGCAGTGCGATCGGCTCGCTCAGTGGGAAGCGCCGCCGCACTTCGATCGGCCAGCCCACGTAGATCGAGATGTTGCCGGCGGCGCCTTCGCCGGCTTCGATGCTGCTCAAGCGCACGCCCGCTTCGCCGATCGAGGCGAGCAGCTCCTCGAGCTCGGGGTGCGGTTCCGGGATAGCCACGGGATCCTCGATTCCTATGCGCCCGCGATCTGGGTCCGGCGGTAGTGTTCGTCGAGCCGGCTGTCGATGCGGGCGACGTCCTCGTCGCGCAGGTAGTGCGGACCGCCCAACGCGAAGGTGCCCTGCAACACCTTCGCCCATTTGTCGGCCATCAGCAGGATGTTCAGCACCTCGGCCGCCGACTGCCCCAGCGCCACCACCCCGTGGTTGACCATGAGCAGCAGTTTGGGCGGGCGCGCATAAACGGCCTGATACCGCCGGAGCTCTGCGCGGAGGGCCACGCCGAGTTGGTAGCCCGGGTCGACGTACGGCAGCACCGCGGGCGCGACGCCGCAGACGACGATGGCGTCGGGGAAGAGGTGGCCCAGGAATGGCGCCGCCCCGCGCTCGCTGCACAGGATCTGGTTGGCCGAGAGGGTGTGCGTGTGGCCCACCCACTGCGCGCCGCCCTCGGCCAGGCATACCGCGTGCAGGAAGATCTCGACCGAGGGCAGGCGCTGGGCCGGGTCGACCATGGCCGCCCGCAGGCCCGCCGCCACCTGTTCGTCGCTCGGCCGGGCGCCGGCCAGCAGGTCGAGCACCGTCGCCAGGCGCACCTGTGTGAAGCCCGCGGCGTCGATGGTGCCGAGCCGGCTGCCCGACGCCTTGATCCAGAACGTGCCGTCGCCGTTATCGGCGCTGGTATTGCCCTCGCCCAGGATCGCCAGCTGACGATCTTCGCGCCCCAGGTCATGCGAGAGGGCGATTAGGCTCTCGAGCGTCGTCGTCATTCCTATCCTTCGGCGTGGTCACGCACACGCGGGCGCAGCGCGGCCCGGCACGGGGCGCGTGCCCGGGCGCGGGGCGGGGCGCCTAGTACCGGCCATACAGCGGGCCGAAGTTGGCGCAGGCGCGGTAGTCGGCGCCTTCCGGGTCGGCCGTGCCGAACGCGTTCCAGGCACTCGGCCGGAATAGCGCGGCCGGCTCCAGGTTGTGCATCGAGATCGGGATGCGCAGCATGGACGCCAGGCTCACCAGGTCGGCGCCGATGTGGCCATAGCTGATCGCGCCGTGATTGGCGCCCCAGTTGGCCATGACGCTGTAGACGTCACGGAAAGCGCCACTGTCGGTGACGCGCGGGGCGAACCAGTGTGTCGGCCAGGTCGGGTTGGTGCGCTCGTCGAGCGTGTGGTGCACTTCCTCCGGCAGGGCGACCGTCCAGCCCTCGGCCAGTTGCAGTACGGGGCCCAGGCCCTGGACCAGGTTGATGCGGCTCATGGTCACCGGCATGCCGCCGCGGCTCAGGAAGGTCGACGAAAAGCCGCCGCCGCGGAAATACTCGGTGACGGCCGGGCCCCAGGTCGTGGCGGCGAGCGCGCGCTCGACGTCGGCCTCGTCAATCTCCCAGAACGGCTTCATGGCCGGCTCGCCGTCGCGCTCCATGCGCCCGGTGGCGTCGAGCGTGGCCGCGCCGGAGTTGATCAGGTGCAGAATGCCGCCGGCCGCGCGGCCGGTCAGCTTGTAGCCGGTCACGCGCTCCACCGATTCGGGGCTCCAGTAGGTGCGCACGTCGGCGAAGATCTGGGCCGTGTTGGTCAGCAGGTAGCCGAGCAGCATGGTTGCGCCGTTCAGGCTGTCGTTCTCCGTCGCGAAGACGAAGGGCGCCCGGATGCCGTTCCAGTCGAACGACGAGTTGAGGATCGCCTCCATAAAGTCGCCGTTGGGGAAGTGGTCGGTCCACTGGCGCTGGCCCTGGAAGCCGCCCGCGATGGCGTTATGGCCGAGGGCCTCCTCGCCGTAGCCGAGCTCGGCCAGGCGCGGGTTGCCGATCAGCATGTCGCGGGCGATCAGCGCCATCTTGACCGAGGTCGCCCAATCCGCCTCTTTCTGCTCGCGGCTGCGCATGCCGTCCGGGGAGTTGCGGTCGGCGCCCTCGTGGCAATTCGCGCGCGTCCATCGACACGCCCGCTCGTATTCGTCGGGATCAAAGATGCCCTCGTCGATGCGGCGCGTGAGCTCGCTCATGTCGGCGGTCTCGATGCGCATGCCCAGATAACGCTCAAAGAAGGTGTGGTCGACGATCGAGCCGGCGATACCCATCGACACCCCGCCGAGCGACAGATACGACTTGCCGCGCATGATGGCAACGGCGAGTCCCGCGCGGGCGAAGCGCAACAGCTTCTCCTGCACGTCGGCCGGGATACCGCTGCCGGACGCGCTCGGGCTGTCCTCGACGTCGTGGCCGTAGATGCTGAAGGCCGGTAGGCCCTTCTGCGTGTGCGCCGCCAGCACGGCGGCCAGATAGACGGCGCCGGGCCGCTCGGTGCCGTTGAAGCCCCACACGGCCTTCGGCAGGAGCGGGTCCATATCCATCGTCTCGGAGCCGTAGCACCAGCACGGGGTGACGGTGATGGTCAGGCCCACGCCTGCGCGGCGGAACTTCTCGGCGGCCTGCGCCGCCTCGGCCACGCCGCCGATGCAGCGATCGGCGACGACGCAGACCACTGGCTGCCCGTCCGGGTAGCGCAAGTGGGCGCTCAGCAGCTCGGCGGTCGCTTGTGCTTGCTGCATCGTCTGCTCTTCCAGCGACTCGCGCACGCCGCGGCGCCGGCCGTCGATGGCCGGGCGGATGCCGATGCGGGGCCAGTCGCCCACGTAGCGCGGCCGGGCGGCGTCGCCCGGGTTCGCGCCGGTACTGATGGCGCTCATTGTCTCCTCCGGCCGGGGTGGGGGAGCGACCCAAGCAGGTCGCTCCCCGCCCCGGCTTGCGCGGGATCCTTACTTGTAGAGCACGGCCTGGATGGTCGGGTCGTCGATGTTGGTCTTGTCGTACCAGTGGAAGCCGGTATCGATGGTCTTGGGCAGCGTCTCGCCCTTGATCGCCTTCACGGCCGAGTCCACGCACTTCGCGCCGATGTTGATCGGGTCCTGCGTGATCGCGCCGGCCTCGACGCCGCTGCGGATAGCGTCCTGCTGCTGCTGGCCGGAGTCGTAGCCGATGACCACGATCTTGCCGTCCTTACCCAACTCTTTCACACCGTTCAGCACGCCGATGATCGAGCCTTCGTTCGCGCCGAAGAAGCCCTTCAGGTTGGGATGGGCCTGGATGATCGCCTTGGCCAGGTCGGTGGACTTCAACTGGTCGCCTGCGCCGTACTGGATGTCGACGATATTGATGTTCGGGTGCTTGTTCTTCATCTCGTTGACGAAGCCGTCGCGGCGGTCGATGCCGGTGCGGCTGGTCTGGTCGTGCACGATCAGCGCCACTTCGCCGGAATCGCCGATCAGCGCAGCCATCTTGTCGGCGGCCAGGGCGGCCGCGGCCACGTTATCGGTGGCCACGGTGGTCACCGGGATGTCGCTGTCCACGCCGGAGTCGAACCCGACGACCGGGATATTCTGGTCCTTGGCCTTCTGCAGCAGCGGGATCGCCGCCTTGGAGTCGAGCGCGGCGAAGCAGATCGCCGCCGGCTTCTTGTCGAGTGCGGCCTGCAGCATTTCGATCTGCTTGTCGACCTGCGACTCGAGCTCGGGGCCCTCAAACGTGATCCGGACGTTGAGATCCGCGGCCGCCTTCTCGGCGCCCTGCTTCACGGCCTGCCAGAACTGGTGCTGGAAGCCCTTCGAGATAATCGGGATGTACATCTGACCGCCGGTGCTGTTCCCGGTGCTGCCGCTGGTGGGGACCGGCGTTGGCGTGGCGGGCGACGCAGTGCCGCACGCGGTGAGCAGCATGGCGGTAACCATCAGGCTCGACGCGGCCGCGATCCATTTCGACGAGCGCATTGTCTTCCTCCTTTAGAACCCTGTAGAACCCTGTGTAGAAAGACGACCTTCGATACTACCTGTTGTACGAGCATCCCTCGCCTCAACAATCCACAGGCATCCCTCCTCTGCCTATCCGGGCAACCGGGAGCTCAAGCCCGGCGCCGCCGCAGGATGTCGAGATAGACCGCCACAATGACGATAGCGCCGGTGACGACGGTCTGCCATTCCTGGGGCACGGACATGATCCGCAGCCCGTTGGTAAGTGTGCTGATGATAAACGCGCCGATGATGGTGCCGAGCATGCTGCCTTCCCCGCCGCTGAGCGAGGTGCCGCCGATGACCGCCGCGGCGATGGCGTCAAGCTCGTAGCCCTGACCCAGCGCCGGCTGGGCGGAATTGAGCCGGGCGGCGATGAGCACCCCGGCCAGCCCGCTGAATAGCCCGCCCAGCCCGTAGATGACGATCTTCCAGAAGTTGACGTTGACCCCAGAGAGGTGCGTGGCCTCCTCGTTGCTGCCGAGCGCGAAAGTGTAGCGTCCGAGCACCGTGCGGTTGAGGATCAGCCCCGCCACGATGGCCGCGGCGAACAGTACCAGCACCAGGTTCGGAACGTCGAAGCCTGGGATGAGCGCGCCGAGCGCCGAGCCCATGGCGATGTTGTTGAACTCGGGCGTGTCGTTGAAGTAAATCGGCTTGAGTCCGGAGATAACCAGTGCCAGGCCCTTGGCGATGTTCAGCATACCGAGCGTGGCGATAAAGGGCGGGATGCGCAGGCGCGCGATGACCGTGCCGTTCACCAGGCCCATCAGCCCGCCGGTCAAGATGCCGCCGAGGATGCCGATCGGCAGCGGCAGGCCCCAGACCGTCACCAGCGTGCCGGTCATGACCGCCGACAGCGTCATGACGGTGCCGACCGACAGGTCGATGCCGCCGGTGATGATGATGAAGGTCACGCCGAGGGCGAGCACGCCGTTGACCGCCGTCGCGATCAGGATGCCGACGACATTGTCGAACTGCAGGAAATTGGGTGAGGCCAGAGAGAAGATGACGAACAGCAGGATGAGGGCGCCGAAGGCCAGCGCCCGTTGCAGGGCATCAGCCGGGATGAAGGCACCTCGTCGTGCGGGCGCGGCAGTCGCTTCCATTGCGTGCTCCCTCGTTCTATGGCTGGGCCGGCGCCGGGATGGCCGCGGCCGCCTGGTCGGTGGCGATAATGGTGCCACGCTGTGTGGCAAGCGCCATGATCTTCTCTTGCGTGGCTTCCTCGCTGGAAAGCTCGCCCGTGATGCGGCCTTCACACATCACCACGATGCGGTGGCTCATGCGCAAGATCTCGGGTAGCTCGGACGAGATCATGATAATGCCCTTACCCTGGCGCGCCAGCTCGTTGAGCAGCCGGTAGATCTCGCTCTTCGCGCCGACGTCGATGCCGCGCGTCGGCTCGTCGAAGATCAGCACGTCCGTGTCGGCGCTCAGCCACTTGCCGATGATCACCTTCTGCTGGTTGCCGCCCGAGAGGTTCTTCACCTTCTGTTGTAGGCTCGGCGTCTTGATCGCCAGGGCCTTGACGTAGCGGTCGGCGGCGCGGCGCGTCCCCGCCGTGTCCACCCAGCCGAGCAGGCGGAGGAACTGGCCCAGGGTCGCCAGCACCACGTTGTTCTCCACGTCCATGCCGAGGGCGAGGCCGTAGCGCTTGCGGTCCTCGGAGAGATAGGCGACCCCGGCGCGGACCGCATCGCCCGGGCTGCGGATTTGCACCTTCTTGCCGCGGACCCACACCTCGCCGGAATCGTGCGGATCGGCGCCGAAGATGAGCCGGGCCACCTCGGTGCGGCCGGCGCCGACCAGCCCGGCAAAGCCCAGGATCTCGCCCCGGCGCAGACGGAAGCTGACGTCGCGGACGGCGCGGCCGCGGCTGAGGTTTCGCGCCTCCAGCACGACCTCCTCGCTCGGGGTCTCCGGCAGTTCGGGCGCGGCCTCAAAGATGGTGCGGCCGACCATCATGCTGATGATGCGGTCCAGGCTCACGTCCGCGCTGGTGACGGTGTCGACGAAGTGGCCGTCGCGCATCACGGTCACCCGATCCGAGATCTGCTTGATCTCTTCCAGCCGGTGCGAAATGTAGACGACCCCGACGCCGCGGGCCCGTAGATCGCGGATCAGGCGGAAGAGCTCGTTGATCTCGGAGTCGGTGAGCGCGGCGGTCGGCTCGTCCATGATCAGGACCTCGAAGCCGACCGACAGCGCCTTGGCGATCTCCACCATCTGCTGCATGGCGACGGTCAGGTCCGCGACCTTGGCGCGCGGGTCGAGCTTGAGGTGCAGGCTTTCGAGCACCTCCAGCGCCTTCCGGTTAAGCGCACGCTCGTCGAGGATGCCGAGCCGGTTGCGGGGTTCGCGGCCGATGAAGATGTTCTGCCCCACGGTCAGATGCGGCATCAGGTTGAGCTCCTGATGGATCATGCTGATGCCGAGCGTTTGCGCGGACCGCGGGCTCGTGATGACGACCTCTTTGCCGCGGTAGAAGATCCGGCCGCCGTCCTTCACGTAAACCCCGGCCAGTACCTTCATCAGGGTCGACTTGCCCGCCCCGTTCTCGCCGAGCAGCGCATGGACCTCGCCGGGCCGCAGCTCGAAGTGCCCGTCGGCGATGGCATGGACGCCGGGGAAGCGCTTCTCGATGCCCACCATGCGGACGAGCAGATCGGGCGCCGTCCCGTCGGGGCTGCGACTTGCCGTCTGTACTCCGTCTTCCATGACGAGTCCTCTGCTCACTGAGTCCGGTCGGCGCCGACCGGCACGGCAACGATTCAGGTAGGAGGCAGCCCACCGGCCAGGGCGCGGCCGGCAAGCGGCGCGGCCACCCCATCCCACGCGCCGGGATCGAGGGCCGGCCGGCAGCCGCAGGACTCCCGCACGATGAAATCGACCGGCAGGACGATATCTTCGGCCGGCTTATCCGGCTGCGCAAGCCGGTCGAGCAGCAGGCGCACCGCGATGCGCCCCATCTCGGCGGCCGGCTGCACCACGGTCGTCAGGAAGCGCGCCGCGTTCGGCTGCGTCGTGTCGTCGAAGCAGACCACGGCGACGTCCTGGGGCACGCGCAGGCCGAGCGTGTGCAGCGCCTCCAGCACGCCCAGGGCGAGAAAGTTGTTCGCCGCGAAGATCGCGTCGGGCCGGGGTCGCCGCGCCATGAGCTCCTGCGTGGCCCGGTAGCCCCAGCTCGCGTTGTAGCCGCCGAAGCGGACAAGCGTTTCGTCGACCGGCACGCCCGCCGCGCCCAGCGCCTCGCGGTAGCCGGCCGCGCGCTCGACGGCGGTCGAGACGGTCGGCGCGCCGGTGATCATGCCGATCTCCCGGTACCCCGTGGCAAGCAGGTGCGCCGTGAGCTGCTGCGCGCCGCCACGGCTGTCGCCGCGCACGCAATCGGCCGCGACGCCGCTCACCTGCCGGTCGATCAGCACGAACGGCAGCTGCTGCGGCCCCAGGTCTTGCAGGCTGGCGAGGCTGTCATGGGTCGGCGCGATGATCAGGCCGTCGACGCGCATGCGCAGCAAGAGCTCGATATAGCGCGCTTCCTTGGCCGGGTTCTCGTCGGTGTTGCAGAGGATGACGGAGTAGCTCGCGTCGAGCGCGGCGTCCTCGATGGCGCTGTCCACCGCGGCCCAGAACGGGTTGGTGATGCCGGTGAGGAAGGCGAAAAGCTGGGTCTTACGGGAGCGGAGGGATCCGGCCACGGCGTTGCGCACATAGTGCAACTCGTCTGCGGCGGCGCGCACGCGTGCGCGGGTCGGCGGGCTGACATAGCCCGAGTTGTTGAGCGCGCGTGACGCCGTAATCGTCGAAACTCCGGCTAAGACGGCAACGTCGCGGAGAGTAACAGCCACCACGGCCCCTCACTTATGTTAACGTTACCATAACCTCGCCACCACTGTAGCACCGTTTTGACCATTTGTCAACCGGATGCGCCGGGTCGAAATACAACCTCGCACGGCGGGCACGATAGTGGACGTGTACCCCCGTAGCCGGCACTGCCGGAGTTGCCCGGCAACGGCCAAATCGGAGCAGTTGGGGAACCGTTTTCTGTGAAATCGTTTCCTCAGCAGCGTTGATTATACATCCGTCGCCGCTCTCTAGTCAATACCATGCAACCATACATTTGCCTCGATCCCTGGATTCTCCTTGCGTTCGACGCGCAGACTATTGACAGCGACTCCTGCCCTGCGCTATACTTGCCTTGTCCGGAGCAGGATGCCTCGGGAAAACGATCCCACCATTCGGCGCGCGCGCCGCACGGGTGAGAAAACGTTACCACGAAGCGCGAGCTACGGTGTGAGGCGGGTGCAGGACCATGGCGACCATCCAGGACGTGGCGAAGCAGGCGGGAGTCTCGGTCTCCACGGTATCGCGCGTGCTCAACGACAATCCCCGCGTGAACCCCGACGTGCGCCGCCGGGTCGAGGAGGCGGTGGCCGCGCTGGCCTATCAGCCCAACGCCGCCGCGCGCTCCCTGCGCAGCAACCGCTCGCGCATCATCGGCCTGCTCGTTTCCGACATCCAGAACCCCTTCTTCATGTCACTCATCCGTGGCGTCGAGGACGAGGCGCTGCGCCGCGAGTACAGCCTGATCCTCTGCAACTCGAGCGAGAGCCCGCAGCGCGAGCAGCAGTACCTCGACGTGCTCTTCGGCGAGCGGGTGGCCGGCGCGATCATCGTGCCGACGCGCGAGCAACTGGGGGCCGAGACGGTGCGGCGCTTCGACGAGCGCGCGATCCCGCTGGTCGCCGTCGATCGCCGGGTCAAGAATAAGTCGGTCGATGCCGTGCTGGTCGACAATGTGCGCGGTGCGCGCGAAGCTGTCGCCCACCTCATCGCCAACGGCTACCGCCGCATCGGCGTGGTCACCGGCCCGACCAGCGTCACGACCGGGCGCGAGCGGCTGGAGGGCTACCGCCAGGCACTCGCAGCGGTCGGGCTACCCCTCGACCCCGCGCTGGAGCGCTGCGGCCGCTTCACAATGGAGAGTGGCGGCGAGCTCGCGGGGCAGCTGCTCGACTTGTGTCCGCCTCCGGATGCGCTCTTCGTCGGCAACAACCTCCTGACACTGGGCGCGCTGGACGCGATCCACGCGCGCGGCCTGCGCGTGCCCGAGGATCTGGGCGTCGTCGGCTACGACGACATGCAGTGGGCGGGCCTCGCCGCGGTCTCGCTGACCACGGTGACACAGCCGGTCTATGAGCTCGGCCGCACGGCCGCGCTCCGCCTCTTCCAGCGCCTCGATACCCCGACGATCCAGAGCCGGCAGGAGATCATCCTGGATCCGGCGTTGAGTGTGCGTGGATCGTCGCGTCCGCGCATGGATTTGACCGTCGCGGCCGTTCCGGCCGGCGAAGGAGGGTAAGTGATGGTGAGTCAGGCGCCCGCACCGTTCGCCGGGGCGGCGGACGGCGTGGATCCGCAAGCCGTGCCCCAGCGCGCGCTCTACACCGGGGCGCGCATGCCCGCGATCGGCCTGGGCACGTTCGGCTCCGACCACGTCCCGCCGGACGAGGTGGCGGCTGCCGTCCTCGGCGCCGTCGCGGTCGGCTACCGCCACATCGATTGTGCCACGGTCTACGGCAACGAGCGCGAGATCGGGCAGTCGCTGCGCGCGATCCTGGCGGGCGGCATCGCGCGCGAGGAGCTTTGGATCACCTCCAAGCTCTGGAACGACAAGCACGCGCCCGCCGACGTCATTCCGACCTGCCGTCAGTCCCTGCAGGATCTCGGCCTCGACTACCTGGACATGTACCTGGTGCATTGGCCCTTCCCCAACCACCACGATCCGGGCGTCGACGTGCATGCGCGCAGCAACACGGCACGCGCGTACTACCCCGAAGAGTTCCTGGCGACCTGGCGCGAGATGGAGAAGCTGGTCGATCTGGGCCTGGTGCGCCACATCGGCACCTCGAACATGACGATCCCCAAACTGGAGCCGCTCCTGCGCGACGCGCGGATCAAGCCCGCGGTCAACGAGATGGAGCACCACCCGCACTTCCAGCAGCCCGCGTTGTTCGCCTACCTGCAGGCCCACGGCATCGCGCCTGTCGGCTTTTCGCCGCTCGGCTCGCCGAACCGGCCGGACCGCGACAAGACGCCCGACGACACGGTCGACATGGATGACCCCGTCATCCGCGAGATCGCCACGCGCCTGGGCGTGCACCCGGCCGCCGTCTGCATTAAGTGGGCGATCACGCGCGGCGCCACGCCGATCCCCTTCTCGACGAAGCGGGCCAACTACCTGAGCAATCTGCGCGCGGCGGCCGGCCCGCCGCTCGGCGACGCCGACATGGCGGCGATCGCCGCGATTGACAAGAACTGCCGTCTGATCAAGGGTCAGGTGTTCCTCTGGAAAGATGGACAAACCTGGGAAGACCTCTGGGATCTCGACGGCGTCATCACGCCGCCGTGAGGTCAGCGCGTGTGCATTATCACCGTCGATAACGGCACGTCGAGCACCAAAACCGTGCTCTGGAGCGACGACGGCGTCGCCCTGGCCGAGGCCGAGCGTGCCTACGCGCTCCACCGGCCCGACGCGGTGCGGGCGGAGATCGACGCCGAGGTCTGGTGGGCCGCCCTCTGCGACACGATCCGCGAGGTGCTGGCCCGCGCCGCCGTCGATCCGCGCGAGGTGCAGGGCGTTGGCGTCGACGGTATCGGCTGGACGCTCGTGCCGGTCGATCGCGCGGCCCGCCCGCTCCATCCCGCGCTCATCTGGCTCGACCGCCGCGCCGAGGAGGAGGCGGAATGGCTCCGCGCCTCGGATCCGGCCGGACGGCTGGTCGACCTGGTCGCCAACCCGATCGACTCGGCCTACATCACGCCCAAGCTCCTCTGGCTTCAACGGCGGCGCCCAGCGGTGTTCGAAGCGGCCTATAAGTTCCTCACCGCGTCCGGCTTCCTCGTCGCGCGCCTCACCGGCGCCTTCACCTGCGACTTCACCCAGGCCTACGGCTACCACTTCTTCGACATCCGCCGCGAGTGCTGGGATGCGGAGACCGCGCGCCGGCTCGGCATCCCCCTGGCGCAGATGCCCGGTCTGCTGCCCTGCACCCAGATCGCCGGGGAGGTCACGGGCGAAGCCGCGGCCCAGACCGGCCTGCGCGCGGGCACCCCGGTGATCGCCGGTTGCCTCGATGCCGCGGCGGGCGCCCTGGGCGCGGGCGTAACGCGCCTCGGCCAGACGATGGATCAGGGCGGGCAGGCGGGGGGCATGGCGCTGAGCGTGCCCGACGTCGTGGTCGATCCCCGGCTGATCTTCTCGCACCACGTCATGCCGGGGCAGTACTTGTTGCAGAGCGGCACGGTGGGCGGCGGCTCGCTCGGCTGGTTCCGCGACGTGCTCGGCCAGGTCGAGAGCGACGCGGCACGCCTGCTCGGCGAGAGCCCGTTCGCCCTCTTCAGCCGCGAGGTCGCGCTCGCGCCGCCGGGCGCCCACGGGCTGATCTTCATCCCCTACATGGCCGGCGAGCGCACGCCGATCTGGCGCAGCACCGCCCGCGGCGTCTTCTTCGGCCTGTCCTACGCCACGACCCGCGCTGACCTGTTGCGCGCGATCATGGAGGGCTGTGCTTTCGCGGTCTACGACAATCTGAAGATCGCCGAGGAGCATGGCGTCGTCATGCACGAGTGGCTCGGATCGGGTGGCGCCACGCGCAGTCCGGAGTGGTGCCAGATCAAGGCCGACGTCAGCGGCCGCCCGTTCGTAATCGCCCGCTGCGCCGACGGCCGCGAGGGCGGCCACGCGCTCGGCCTGTACGCGCTGACCCGGCACGCGCTCGGCGGTGCCGCCGACCTCGGCGCGCTGGTCGAGGGGCTGCTGCCGCGGCGCCAGGTGTTCGAGCCGCTGCTCGCGCGGCGCGCGCTCTATGACGATCTGTTCGGCGTCTATCTAGACGTCTCCCGCAGGATGCTGGACGACTTCGACCGGTTGGCGGCCATCGGTCGCCGGCACGGCTTCGCGGCGTCGGATTGAAGGATAAGTGTATGCAAGCAGCGGTTCTGGAAGATCGCGGCGTGATCGCCAACCGGCAGGTGCCGGAGGCGCCGCCCGCCGCGGGCAACGTGCTCCTGCGGGTGCGCGCCGTGTCGATCTGCGGCTCCGATATCAGCCGCTATGTTAAAGGCCACCGCACCTACCCGATGATCCTCGGCCATGAGTGCGCCGGGGTGGTCGAAGCCGTGGGCGCGGGCGTCGATCCGGCGCGGATCGGGCAGCGTGCCGCGGTGATTCCGCTGATCCCCTGCTTCGCCTGCGAGCAATGCGCGGCCGGGCGCTACTCGGCCTGCCATCACTACTCGTTCATCGGCTCCCGCCAGGCCGGCGGCTTTGCGGAGCTCGTCGCGCTCCCCGAGCGCAACCTGTTCCCGCTGCCCGACGACGTCGGCTTCGAGGCGGCCGCGCTGATCGAGCCCGCGACCGTGGCCCGCCATATCCTGGCCCTCGGCGGCTTCCAGGCCGGGCAGAGCGCGGTCGTCTTCGGCGCCGGCTCAATCGGCCTCATGCTCGTGCAATGGCTTCGCATCCTGGGCGCCGGGCTGATCATCGCCACCGACGTGATAGACGAGAACCTGGCCGTGGCGCGGACGCTCGGCGCGCACGTCACGCTGAACCCGCGCGAAGTGGACGTGCCGCGCGAGGTCGCCGGGCTCGCGGGCGACGGTGTCGACCTGGCGCTCGAAGCGGCCGGGGCGCCTCAGACGCTGCAGCAGACGATCGCGGTGACGCGGCCGCGCGGCGCCGTCGTCTGCGCGGGCAATCAGCCGCTCGACGCCACGCTGCCGATGGCCTTCGTCGAGAACCTGATGCGCAAAGAGCTCCAACTCAACGGCTGCTTCATGTCCTACTCCGCCCCGTTCCCCGGCGCCGAGTGGACCGAGTCGCTGGCCGCGGTCCGGAACGGCGGGCTGGACATGGCGGCGATGATCTCGCACCGCTTCCCGCTGCACGAAGCGCCTGTCGTCTTCGCCGCGATCGCGGATCACACGCTCAGCCACCGCAAGATCATCTTCTATCCGGGTCAGGCCCCGGATTGATGATCCTCTGCGTCAACGCCAACGCGGCGATCGACAAGACGGTGGTCGTGCCGGGCTTCCACCTCGACGCGATTCAGCGGCCTGAGCGTGTGCTCGCCCTGGGCGGCGGGAAGGGCGCCAACTGCGCGCGGGGCCTGCAGCGCCTCGGCGAGACGCCGCTCGTCATGGGCTGGGCCGGCGGCTTCAACGGCGGATTTATCGAGGCGGAGCTACGCGGGGAGGGCATCGCCACCGCCTTCGTGCCCGTGGACGCGGAGTCGCGCACCTGCCTATCGATCCTCGACCCGGACGGGGGCACGTTGACCGAGCTATACGAGCGCGGCGAACCCGTGCCGGAGGCGAAAGTGGCGGAGTTCAAGGCGCTGTTCCAGGAGCGCGTCCCGGGCTGCGCCGCCGTGACGCTTTCGGGCAGCCTGCCGCCGGGCGTGCCCCCCGACTTCTATGCCGACCTAATCGCGCTGGCGCGCGCGGCGGGCGTGCCCGCGCTGCTCGACAGTAGCGGCGCGGCCTTGCGCCACGGGCTGGAGCAGGGCCAGCCTGCCCTGATCAAGCCCAACGCCGCCGAGTTCGCCGAGCTATGCGGCCGGCCGCTCCCCACGCGCGACGACCAGGCGCGCGCCGCACGGGAGATGGCGCGGCGTTGGGGCACGATCGTGGTCGTCTCGCTGGGCGCGGCCGGCGCGCTGGTTGCGGCCGACGACGCGGTCCATCGGGTCGCCTCGCCGCCGCTGGCCATCAAGAGCGCCGTCGGCTCGGGCGATTGCCTGCTGGCCGGCCTGGCCCACGGGCTCACCCACGGCATGCCGCCACAGGACGCCGCGCGCTACGGCATCGCGGCCGGCACCGCGAACGCGCTGACGGTCGGCGCGGGCCACTTCAGCGCGGCCGACTTCGCACGCGTGCTCGCACAGGTGACGGTGACGCCCTATCGCGTCGCCAATTGATCGGGATCGGGAAGGAAGCCCTGCTATGCTAAACGGACAACTGATCCATCCGGAGATCCTGGAGGCGCTGGGACGGGCGGGCCACGGCAGCAAGGTGCTGATCGCCGACGGCAATTACCCCTTCGCGACGGCCGTGGGGCTGCGCGCCCGGCACGTGTTCCTGAACCTGCGGCCCGGCCTCGTCTCGGTCACCGACGTGCTCGGCGTCCTGGCCCCGGCCATCCCCATCGAGGCCGCCGCGGTCATGATGCCCGAGGGCGAGCCCCCGGCGATCTTCGGCGAGTTCCGGGCCCTGTTGCCGGAGGGGCTGGCGCTCCAGCCGCTCGATCGCTTCGCCTTCTACGCCGCGGCCAAGGACGAGAGCGTGGCCCTGCTCATCGCGACCGGCGAGCAGCGTGTCTACGCGAACCTGCTGCTCACCATCGGCGTCGTGCACTGAACCGGCGCCGGGTCAGCGCTGCGCCTGCATGGTCCAAAGCTGGCGCAGCGCGTCGGTGATCGGGCGGCCCTGGATGCTGAAGCGGTTGTAGCTGGGCCCATCCTGCCACCAGAACGCGCCGCCCCACCAGTCCACGTCCTGCCAGACCTGGTAGAGGGCCTGCGCTGCGTGCGTCTGGAGAGCCGTGTTCAGCGGCCCCGGCGAGTCGCTGGCCGGTGCCTTCGCGCCGTAGTCCGTCGCCGGGTAGCCGACCTCGGTGAACACGATCGGTTTGCCCGTGCGCGCGTGTAGCTCCTCCAGTTGGGCATAGGGGCCCTCGTCCCACTGGTTGAGCGGCGTGTGCCAGCCCTGGACGAGCTCCGCCACCGTGGGATCCTGCGCATCCGAGAGGGGATAGTACGCGTCGACGCCGATGAAGTCCAGCTGCTCCCACACGCCTTGCAGGCCGGGCCGGTTGTACTCGGCGTCGGCGCCGATGCCCCAGTTGGCGGCGTAGGTCAATTGGCCCTGGTAGCCCGCCGCGCGGATCTGCTGGATGATGTGGATCCACTCGGCGGCGCTGGCCGGCTCCTTGTTGATGTCGTCGAACTCGGTGCCGATGCAGATCGCCTCCACGTGGTGGATCAGCGCCAGTTGCACCGTCGCGCTGATCATGTCGTGGTAGCTGCTCCACCACTCCTGCCGCCCGTCCGGGCCCTTCGCGTCGTCGAAGTAGAAGTAGCCGCGCCAGCCCCCCGGCACGGTCCAGTCGACGTGCGGCTTCAGCATCACCTTCAGGCCGAGGGCGTGGGCCGTGTCGATAGCTTCCGCCAGGCTGGCGTCGCTCGCGGTGCGCTGGGCGCCCGTGCCCGCGGCGCCGGTCTCCCGGAAGATGTGGCCATCGGTGATCGGCGCGGCGGTGCTGACGTACCAGTGGCTCACCAGCGAGACCCAGTTCGCGCCGAGCGCGGGCGCGCCGCGTACCTCAGGGTCGGCGACGACGAAGTCCGGGCCCCAGACCGGGATATCGACGCCGCGCATCTTGCCGCCAGGCACCTGCACGTAGGCGGTGGCGGTCGGCGACGCGAGGGGGGCGCCGGCGATGCCGGTCGGCGCGGCGGTGCCCGGTGGGGTCGGCAGCGAGGCGGCGGCGGTCGGGCTCCCCGGAAGCACCGGGGCGGGGCCGGGCGCGCCGCCCGGCCGCTGCACGACGAGGAACAGCGCGACGGCGCTCAGGCCGACGGCGAGCCCGAGGGCCAGCCGGAACCCCCAGCGTCGGAGCGGCTCACGCGCTGGCCTCAATGGTCCCAGACCTCCTTGCGATCGTCGATCACCCAGGGGCCGCCGGGCACCCGCTCCAACTGGTAGCGGTAGCCGGTCGCGTCGTTCGCCGCGCGGTAGAAGCTGGCGTACGTGGCCACGTGGTTGGCGTCGGCCTGGGGCTCCAACACGCCCAGGGTCAGGTAGATCCCGTTGTTCTGCACATGGCCCCCGTTGTCGAGCGCCCCGATCGCGTCCATGAAGTCGGCGAAGGTGACCGTCGTGCCGAGATCGGCCATGCTGTCGATCAGGTCGTCGGGGATGGTCTGGGTGGACGACGTGGTATCGAGGAGCTCACCCTCGCCCGCCCGGGGGCTGATGCCGATGTAGCCCGGCATCGTCGGGGTCACCGTGCCGGTGACCGTCATGCTCTGAGCGACCAGGTCATGGGCCACGAGGCTGTAGATGGTCAGCGCCTGGTCGGCCGCGATCGTGGCCGTCATCACGGCGGCTCCCGTCGGCGCCTCGGCCGGGGCGGCGGTGGCCGTCGGCGCCTCCGCGGTGGTCGGGGGCGGCGCGGTCGCGCTGGGCGCCGGGGGTAGGGTCGCCGTGGCTAGGGCGGGAGCCGGCCCGGGCACCCCGGCCGGCGTCGGCGTGGCGGGCGCGGCGCTCCCGCCGCAAGCGGCAAGCAGCAGCAACCCAACGCTGAGTGCCAGGGTCACGGTCAGAGCCCGACGGGCCTGCCATACGCGCGCAATGTGTACCGGTTGATTCATGCAGTCTCCGCGGTCATGTTGCCTGAATATAGCAGTGGCCCCCGTCCACGGCCGGGCTCGGCGGCGCGCGGCACTCTAGTAAACGGAATGCCGGGCGAATTGGCTTGACGATCAGCGCGATAAATGATACCTTGGAGTCATCACCGGCCACTAGCACCGGAATAAGGCGGAGAGACATGACCAAGAATAGCGAATTTGGCGAACGACTACGCACCCTGCGCAAAGCCCGCAACTGGACTCAATCAGACCTCGCCCGGGCCAGCGGACTCACCCGTAGCCACATCTCCCGGCTCGAAGCCGGCGCGATCCAGCTTCCGTCCCGCGACCGGCTCCACCGGCTCGCGCAGACCCTGGGCACCACCCCCGACGACCTGCTGACCGCGGCGGGCTATCGTCTCGAAGAACACACGGCGGACGAGCTCCCGGACCTCCCGGTCTACCTCCGGCTCAAGTATGACGTCGACGATCCCCGCACCGTCGCCGCCATCGCCGCCATCGTGGAGCGCATGCGCGAGTTCAACCAGACTCAGCCCGAAACCCGAACCGGCACCGAGGCCGCAAAAGCGTGACCGGTAGCCCAAAGGTCCCGGGCGTTTGTCCCGAATTCAGGACTTCTGGGGGATTCCCCACTGCCGGGAGCGATGTTATACTGGTCCCAGATGAGATATGAGACGGACATAACACTCCTCCTGGTGCGAAAGGCCCCTGTCCCCAAGCAGGGGCCTTTTCTTTGCCTCGCACAAAGCGTGCCCTCTACGCGGCAAACCGGCCGACCCGGTCGCCGCGCCGACCGAAGCCGGACTGTCGCCACGCCGGGGGTCGTTCTCCCCAGCCGCGTCCACTGACGAGTGCGGCGCACAGGTCGAGGCCTGCCGCGTGCTGGTCTTTACCACCTGGTTTCTGCCCGGCTGCGACCGAAGAACGCCGCCGCCCGCGCGGCGCACATGGCGCGACGGTCCCGGCCGACGGCATCGCGCGTGAGCCCGCCGGCCACCGATATGCCCGCCCCGCGGGAGTACGTGCGCGGCGTTACGGGCCGCCGGATCGACCTGCTCGGCGACACGTGCGGCGCTGATAGCTCCGGCGAATCTGTGCGCCGGCATCACTTCAAAGGGACCAACGCCGCCTGTCCGCGGCACGAACTCTCCCCGACAGTCCACGTGGGCCTACCGCCCGCGGCGCGATTCGCGACCGACAAGGAGGACGACAGGATGAATCCGGGAACCAAGGTGCCGGCCGGGCTAACCGGCGGCGTGGCCGGCGCGGCGGCAATGGTTGCGGGCAGGCTCATGGGCAAGGCGCCCGGCCCGGTGGCGGCGTGGGTGGATTGAGCGGCCGCGGCCCGGGGCCGGCGCCGCGGGCGATTCAGCCCGCGCGCGCCGCCTCCACCGGGGGCTCCTCGCCCTCGGCCGCCGCTTCCTCCGCCGCGGCCTCCACGCCCGGCTGCGCCTCCGCGCGCGCCTGGTCCGGGTCCGTTGGGTAGACGAAGTCGAGGATCACCTTGATCGCCGCGGCCACCGGCACGGCGAGCAACATGCCCAGGACGCCCGCCATCGCTCCGCCGGCTAGCACGGCGAAGATGGTGACCACCGGATGCAGGTCTACGACTTTGCCGACCACCAGGGGCATCACTAGCTGATCTTCCACTTCGCGCATGAGGATGTAGGCGATGGCCACGCCGGCCGCGGCGCCCGTGCCGTTGGCCGCGAAGGCCACGAGCGCCACGAGCGCCACCGCGATGGCCGGCCCGACCAGGGGCAGGATCTCCAGGAACCCGGTGAGAATCGCCAGCGGGGCCGCGTAGGGCACGCCGAAGACCTGCAGGATGATGAATGCCTCGACCGAGATCAGCACAATCAGAAAGAGCTGGCCGCGCAGGTATGCGCTCAACACCGTATTGATGCGCCCGGCCACATAGCCGGTGCGCGCCCGGGAGCCTGCCGGCACGAATTTCAGGAAGTAGCCACCGACCGCGCCGTCCGCGACGAGCAGATAGAAGCTGACGATGATCACCAGCAGGGTGTCCAGCACGCGCCCCACGACCACGGTCGCGACCTGGAAGGCCGTGGCGCTATGGCCGCCCAGATAGGCGATGAGGCCGTTCGTGATGTCGCGCGCCAGGCTTTGCGCCGTGAACGTCTGCCCGGCGAACTGGTACGTCCCCGGGCCGACGAGATCTTGCAGGGTGGATTGCAGGATGGTGGGCGCGTTCTGGACGAAGCTCGCCGTCTGCTGGTAGAAGCTCTCCGCGCCGAGGAACAGCCCGAGGCCCAGGAGGCCGAGCACCAGCACGTAGAGCGCCAGCACGATCAGCCAGCGCGGCCAGTGCAGCCGGTCCTGCAACCGGTCGATCACCATGGCGAAGACGTAGGCCAGCACGCCCGCGATGATGAACGGCCCCAGGATCGTCCGGGCCATGTAAAGCAGCATCAGCGCGAGTAGCGGCAGGAGCCAGACCAGCAGCCAGCGCGGGGTGCGCTGGCCCGGTGGGCCCGCGGCGTCGGGAGCGGGGCCGAAGGCCGCGGCCCGCCGTGCGTCTCGATCAGCCAGGTTCTCGGGCATGGACTCCTCCTCGTGGTGCTGCCCGGCTCCCTAGCAGGAAGCGCGCCGCTACTTCAGGCCCGATTTCATCATGCTCGCGATAAACTGGCGCTGGAAGATCAGGAACAGGATCAGCAGGGGCGCGATCACCAGCAGCGTCCCCGCCGTGATGAGCGACCATTGTGCCCCACTTTCTCCCATCTGCGTGAACTTGGCGAGGCCGACCGTGAGCGGTAGCTTCGAGTCGGTGTTCAGCACGATGAGCGGCCAGAGGAAGTCGTTCCAGTGGAAGATCACCGAGACCAGAGCGAAGGCGATCAGCGCCGGGCGCGCCCCCGGCACATAGACGTGCCAGAGCGTCTGCAGCCAGTTGGCACCGTCGAGCCGCGCCGCGTCGTCCAGGTCGATCGGCACCTGGCGGAACGTCTGGCGCAGCAGGAAGGTGCCGAAGGCCGAGGCGAAGAAGGGCAGCATCACCGCGAAGCGCGTATCGTACAGACCGAGCGAGCGAATCGTACTGTAGTTGGGGATGATGAGCGAGGTGGTCGGCACCAGGATCTGCGTCAGCATGAGCACGAAGAGGAACTCGCGCCCAGGGATGCGCCGCCGCGCGAAGCCGTAGCCCGCCAACGTCACGGTGATCAATTGCACCGCGAGCACGCCGGTGACGATGATCAGCGTGTTGACATAATAATTGCCGAACGGCACGAGGTCCCAGGCGGCCGCGAAGTTGTCGAGCGTGAGCGCGCCGCCGTACCACATGGTGCCGGGCGTCAGCGGCGTGTTCGCAGGCCGCAGCGCCACGGCCACGGTCCACAGCAGGGGGACACCCCAGACCACGCCCCAGACGATGAGGCCGATCAACGAAAGCGTATCCAGCAAACGGTGGCGCCGGTTCATGCTCAATCCTCGTAGTAGGCCCGGCGGCCGCTCACGACCAGGTTCACGGTCGTCACGAGCAGCAGCATCGCGAGCAGCACCATGGTCAGGGTCTGCGCCAGGCCCAGGTCGCCGAAACGGAAGGCTTCCTCGTAGGTCTGGTAGAGGATGACGTTCGTCGCGTTGTTCGGACCGCCGTCGGTCATGATGTAGATCTGGTCGGCCGTCTGAAACGCGCCCGCGATGGCGATGGTGGCGACGAAGAGGGTCGTGCCCGACAGCAGCGGCCAGGTGATGCGCACCAGCGTCTGCAGCGGCCCCGCGCCGTCGAGGTCGGCCGCTTCGTACACATCGCTGGGTAGGCTCTGCAGGCCCGCCAGGTAGAAGATCATCAGGTAGCCCGCCTGCTTCCAGACACCGAGGATCATGAGCGCGGGCAGCGCCCAGCTATCATCGCCGAGCCAGTTCGGCTGGGGCAGGTGCAGCGCGGTGAGCACGTCGTTGAACAGGCCGATCTGGGGGTCGTACATAAACAGCCAGATCGCCGCGACGCTGACCATGGGCATGATCGTGGGATAGAAGAAGGCGCTGCGCAGCCAGCCGATGCCGCGCAGTTTGCGGTTTAGCAGCAAGGCCAGCAGCAGGGCCAGGATGATCCCGGTGGGCACCGTGCCCACCGTGTAGAGCAGGGTGTTGCCGATGATGCGCCAGAAGAGGGGATCGCCGAACAGGCGCCCGTAGTTCGCGAAGCCCGCGAACTCGGGCCGGATGTGGGCCTGGTTGTGCAGGAAGAGGCTGGCCCAGAACCCGGCGATCACCGGCCAGACGGTGAACGCCAGCACCCCCAGCAGGGTGGGCAGGATCAGCAGGAGGTTGAGCCCGCCGCTGCAGGCGCTCGCGCCAGCCGCGCGCCGTGGGGCCGCGGCGGCCGGCCGGCAGGGCCGGGACGGTCGTTTCGGTCATGGAGCGTGTCCTGATCCTCATTCCCGGCGATGATCGCGGCGCCGGGCCCGGCGCGCCGGCGTGCCCGGCTGCGCCGCGCGGGCGGCCGGGACGGGGCGGCACGGCTGCTACTTCTGGAACTGGCTCAGCAGCTGGTCCGCCTGCTGCTGCGCGCTGTCCAGCGCCGCTTTCGGCTGGGCTTTGCCGGTGACTACCGACTGCACGGCGTTGCCCAGGATCTTCTGGATCTCTGAGCTGTCGTGCGCGGTGAGCTCCTTGGCCGCGTACTGCAGCTGGTCGCGGGCCACGAGGGCCTGCGGCACCTTGGCCCCATAGTCCTTCATCGCCGGCACGTCATAGGCGGCCTTGCGCACCCCGATGTAGCCGGTGTCGATGCTCCACTGGGCCGCCTGCTCGGGCGAGGTCATGAACTGGATGAACTTCCAGGCCGCGGCGCGCTTGGCCGGGTCGGTCTTCTTGAACAGGTAGAAGTTGCCGCCGCCGGTCGGGGCCCCGTACTGCTGCTTCTTCGGCAGGAAGCTGACGCCCACGTTGAACTTCGCGGCGCTTAGGATGCCGGTCAAGCTGCCCGTCGTGTGTATGATCATCGCGACCTTGCCCGCCTCGAAGTCCGACGGGGTGGTGTTCCAGACGATCACGCCCTTCGGCTCGATGCCGTCCTTCTGCGACAGGTCGCCGAAGAACTGCAGCGCCTCGACGACCGGCGGGGCGTTGAAGATGACCTTGTCGGGCCCGTCGCCGACGACGTTCTGGCCATTCTCGATCGCGAAGCCCTGGAACAGCCAGTAGGGGAAGCCGTCCGACGGGATCTCGAGGCCCCAGGTCGTGACGTTGCCGCTCGCGTCCTTCTTGGTCAGCTTCTGCCCGTAGGAGACCAGATCATCCCACGTCTGCGGCCCGTTCGCCGGGTCGAGCCCGGCCGCCTGGAACAGGTCCTTGTTGTAGTAGAGCACCGGCGTGCTGCGCTGGAAGGGGATGCCCCAGGTCTGGCCGCTTTCCTGCGAGTTGGCCATGAACGCGCTGTAGAAGTCGCCCAGGTAGGATTTGCCGTCGGGCATCGCGTTGATGTAGTCGTCGAACGGCACGATCGAGTCCTGATCGATCAGCGTCTGCATGTCGCTCGACAGCAGCACGGCCACCTCGGGCGGCTGTCCGCCGCCCTGCAGCGTCGTCTGGATCTTCGTCAGCGCGTCGCTATAGCCGCCCGCGAACACGGGCGTCACGTGGATGTCGGGGTTGGCGGCGTTGAACTTATCCGCGTAGCCTTGCATCAGTTTGCTGATGGGTCCGCCGACGGCCACCGGATAGTAGAAGCTGACTTCGGTGGGCGCGCCGCCGCTCGCGGTGGTGGGCGCGGCCGCGCCGGCCGTGGTCGCCGTGGCTTCGGTCCCTCCGGCGGCGCCCGTCGTCGGGGTGGCGGCGGCCGTGGCCGGCGTTGGCGTGTCCGCGGCCCCGCCGCACGCGCTGAGCAAGAGACTCAAGATGACGACCGAGAATGCGATGAGACGTTTCATAGACTTTCCTCCCGTTGCGTGAAGTGAAAACATTGGCCGGCGCAGCCGGCCTCACGGTGGTGGGTGGCCGATTCCACGCACCGCGGCCGCGTCCGTCCGGGCTGGGCCCCCCAGCCGCCGCTCGCGGGCACAACATGTAGCGTAGCCCGGGCCGCGATGGGACGCCCGATGCCCACGCCTCCGGTCAGGTCGACGACTCCGGCGCCGTCTCCTCGGCGCCGAGGATGCCCAGCAGGTCGGCCCCGTAGCGGGCCAGCGCGATTGCGCCGACGCCGCGCACGGCGCGCAGGTCGGCCGTGTCGCGGATGGTCGCTCGGGCGAGCGCTTGCAGCACCGTGTCGTGGAAGATCATGAAGGGCGGCACCCCCTCGCGCTGCGCCACGGTCCGCCGCCACAGCCGCAGGCGCTCGAATCGGTCGGCTACATCCACATCCGCCGCGCCCGTGCCCGCCGCAGCGGTCGCGCCCGCGGCCGCGTTTGCGGCCGTGCGCCAGGCTTCGCGCTCCGCGCGGCGCCGCCGCGCGTCCGGACCCGTGCCCGCCTTGTAGCGTAGCGACACCAGGCCGGCGGGCGGCTGTTCCGCCTGCGCCCGCTCGGTCAGGAAGAGCAGCGGGCCGTACTCGCCCTGCTCCTGCCGCAGCCATCCCGCGTCGACCAGAGTCTGCAGCGCGGAGCCGATCGTCGTCTGCGCGCACATGCTGAGGGCGCCGAAGTGGCGGCAGGCGTCGGAGTCCACGGGCGTGCGGCTGCCTCCGGCCAGCACCCGCGCCACGCCGCTGCGCCCCATCGGGAAGGGCAGCGAGCCGATGCACTCCAGCATCACCTGGGCCGGGTTGTCGGGCAGCGGCGTCTCCTCGACGTCCGCCTCGGCAGTCTCCCCCGCCCCGGCGCCGAACGCCGTCACCGGGCTCGCCCAGGCGTCGTCTCCGGCGGCGCGTGGCGAGGCGGCGGGTGGACGGGCCGCGGCCTCCTCGACCGCTTCGAGGCTGCCGAGGCTGATCAGCCGCTGGCCGCTGCGCGCATCGGCCGCCAGGTAGCCGCGATCGACGAGCGCGTCGATCTGCGCGGGCACGTCGTAGCGATCGGCCCCTTGGAGCTCGCCGAAGCCGCGCACCTGCCCGGCCTGAAACACCGCCCGGTCGCTGCCCTTGAGCACCCGCATGAGCGCGGTCCGCGTGATCGCGTACGGCAGGCTGGCCACGCAGTCGACGATGATCGCCGCGCGCTTGGGCGATAGCGGCGTGCCGCGGAGCTCGGCGGGCTGGGCGCGCAGCCGCGCCAACAGCGCTTCGGCCGCGGCGGCCCGGGCGGTCGAGTCGGGCGGCGCCTGGGCGTACCGCGCGGCGCCCGTGCGGCAGTTGTCGCAGCTGTTGCCGCAGCGCGGGATCTCGTGCCCCAGGTGGCGGGCGAGCACCTGGTGGCGGCACTCGTCGCCCTGCGTGAAGCGGAACAGCTGGTCGATGCGCGCCATCTGCGCCTGCTCGTAAGCGGCCAGCAGGTCGCGCAGGCGCGCGGCGACGTCGGCCGGCGCCTCGTGCCGCTCGATCACCGGCTCGCGCGCGCCGGTCCGCAGCGCGATGCGCCCTTCGTCGCGCCAGCGCAGCAGGTCGGCTTCCAGCGCGAGCGGGCTCACGTCCAGCGTCGCGGCCAGATCGGCCAGCGGGCGCTCGACCCAGTGGGCCCCATCCAGCCCCGCCGCCGCGCACAGGCGTGTGAACACCGGATCGGCCGGGTGGTGGCCGTCCCGCAGGCGCTGCAGCCCGACCATCGTCGGCGCATCGGAATGGCGGGCAAGCAGGTCGACGCGCTCCAGCAGTCCCAGGCCCACGCGCAGGTCGGTGTCGCTCACCTCGCGCTCGGCGCGCGCCCCCGTCTCGTGCAACAGCAGGCCCAGGTTCACCAGGGCCGGGCGGTCGATCTGCCGGACCTGGTTGCGCGTGGCCGCGAAGACCGCGCGCAGCCGGTCAAGGTCAAAGGCGGCCTGGCGCAGCCAGCGTGTCAGGTTGGCGCGGTCGCCCGGCGTCGTCATCAGCAGGCAGACGGAGGGGCGGCCGTCGCGCCCGGCGCGGCCGCTCTCCTGCGCGTAGCTCTCCAGCGAGTCGGGCGGGCTGAAATGCACGATGAAGCGCACGTTCGCCTTGTCGATGCCCATGCCGAAGGCGATCGTCGCGACGATCACGCGCGTCTTGTCGAGCATCCAGGCTTCCTGCACCGCGCTGCGCCGGCTCGCTTCCAGTCCGGCGTGGTAGAAATCGGCCCGCACGCCACCCTGACGCAGCGCCTGCGCCAGCTGTTCGGCCAGCTTGCGCGAGCGCACGTAGACGATGCCGGAGCCCTGTTGCTTGCGGCAGAAGCGCACCAGCGCGTCGAGCTTGTCGCGCTGGTGGGGGTGGTGCTGCACCTCGTAGAGCAGGTTGGGCCGAAAGGGACTGGTCTGCTCGACGTGCAACGTCCGGCCTAGTTGCTCGCCAATCTCCGCCTGCACGCGCGGCGTCGCCGTCGCCGTCATGCCCAGCAGGCGTGGTGAGCCGAGCGCGGCCAGCACCTTGCCGATGAACAGGTAGTCGGGCCGGAAGTCGTGCCCCCACAGGCTGACGCAGTGCGCCTCGTCGATCACGAGGAGGGTCAGCCCGGCCTGTGCCAGCGCGTGCACGAACGGCTGCTGCCGCAGGCGTTCCGGCGCGGCGTAGATCAGCGTCACCCGCCCCGCGCGCACGTCGGCCATGCGGCGCTCAACCTCGGCCAGATCGAGGCTGCTGTTGATGAAGGTGGTGCGCTCGTAGACCGGCCGCGGCAGGCTGTCGTATTGGTCCTTCATCAGCGCGATGAGCGGCGAGATCACCAGCGTGACGCCCGGCAGCAGCATCGCGGGCAGCTGATAGCAGAGCGACTTGCCCGCGCCGGTCGGCATGATGGCGAGCGTGTCCTGCCCGACCAGCACGGAGCGGATGACCGCCTCCTGGCCGGGCCGGAAGTCGGAGAAGCCGAACCACTCGTGGAGGGCGGCGCGCAGCGCGGCGGGATCGGCCGCGACGGCCGGGGCAGGGATGGGCGGGACCATGCGCCTATTATACGCGATGGCGGCCGGGCGTGCAGCGGCCGCCGGACCGGTTATCCCGCCTCGGCGGCCGGCGCCGCCGCGCCGTGCCAGATCTGCCGCATCTCGGGGGAGGTCGCGAGCAATTCGGCCAGCGTACCTTGCGCCGCGACGCGCCCGCCTTGCAGCACGACGATGCGGTCGGCCCGGCGCAGGGCCGCAGGGCGGTGGGAGACCGCCAGGCACGTGACGCCCGGCCGCGCGGCCAGGCGCTCCCAGAGTAGCCGCTCCGTCTCGACATCCAGCGCGCTCGACAGATCGTCGACGACCAGCAGCTCGGGCATGCGCGCGAACATGCGCGCCGCCGCCGCGCGCTGGATCTGCCCGCCCGACAGCTTCACGCCGCGCGGCCCGACCCGCGTCTCCAGCCCGTCCTCGAGGACCGCCAGGTCGGGGTCGAGCACCGCGGCCGCGATCCCACCCGCCAGGTCGGCGCCGCTCTCGGGTAGGCCGAGCAGGATGTTGTCGCGGAGCGTGTCGCTGAACAGCCGCGGCACCTGCGCCGTGTAGGCGCTGCGCGGCGGCACGAAGAAGGTCGCCGGGTCGGCCACGGGCGTGCCGTTCCAGCAGATCTCGCCCGAGTCGCGCGGCAGCAGGCCCAGCAGCACGCGCAGCAGCGTCGTCTTGCCGGCGCCGACGCGGCCGGTAATCACCGTGAAGCTGCCGCGCGGCAAGGCGAGACTCACGTCCGTGATGCCGCGCTCGCTGTCCGGGTAATGGTAGCTCAGGTGGCGGATCTCCAACCCTTCGAGCCGATCGGCGGGCGTGCGCGTCGGCACGGGCGTCACCGGGAAAGGCCCCTGCAGGTAGGTCGGGTGGTGGGCCACGAGCTCCTCCGGCGGCGCGTCGACCAGCAGCGCGGTCAGGCGGTCGAGCGAGACCCACGTCTGGCGGAACTGCGTCAGGAAGCTGCCGAACATGCTCGTAACCGTCGTGAGCCAGCCCAGGTAGGAGACGAACAGCGCGAAATCGCCCACGCTGAAGCTACCGTCGCGGATCTTCGCCGCCGCGACCAGCAGGATCAGGCCCGTGCCCAGGTTGGCCGCGTTGCCGGCCACCGACGTGAGCAGTTGCGTGAAGAGCATGTCGTTCAGCGCGGCCTTGCGGCGTGTCTCGTTCAAGCCCTCGAAGTAGGCCACCACGCCCGCCTCGGCGTGCGCCGTCTTCACCGCCTGCACCGCGCCGAAGACCTCGCCGAGCAGGCCGGTCACCGCGCCGATCGACTGCTGGTTGGCCCGCCGATAGTGCTGGATGCGCTTGCTGGCCATGTTGACGACCGCGAGCACCAGCACGAGCGGCACGAGCACGATCAGCGTGAGCCACGGGTCGATCCCCAGGAGCACGACCAGCGCGACCGCCGTGACCGTTGCCTGGCCCACCGGGTCGAGCGTCCAGCTCAGGAAGCGGGAGACGTACTCTACGTCGTCGCGGAAGCGGCTGATCGCCTCGCCCGCCGACGCGGGTAGCGCCTGCGCGCCGGGGTGCTGCAAGATGCGCGCGAACAGGTTGCGCCGCAGCAGCGCGGCGGCGATCTGGTTCACCGTCGTCTCCGTCGCCACCGCCACGCTGGTCATCCCGGCGCGCACGAGCGCGACCGCGGCCAGGATAATCAGCGGCGTCCACAGGTTCCAGCCCGGCTGCGCCCCGCCCGCCAGCGCGTCGAGGTAGGGGCGAACGATCAGGCCCGGCACCAGTGGGAAGAGGTAGAAGAGGCTGCTGGCCATTAGCCCGCTCAGCAGATAGACGCCGGGCCGGTAGCGTGCCAGCCGCCCGAGGTACCACCAGCCGCTGTGTGTGCCCTTCATGCCAGCACCTCCTGCAGGCCCGTGCGCAGCAGGTGCGCGAAGCGCGAGTCGGGATCGGCGGCCAGCGCGGCCCGCGGCCCGTACTCGACCACGCGGCCTTCCTCCAGGATCAGGATGGTGTCCGCCCGGGCGACCGTCGCCAGGCGATGGGCAATGACGATGCCGGTGCGCCCCCCCAGCAGGCGGTCGACCGCGTGCTCCACCTGCGCTTCGGTCGCCGGGTCGAGCCGCGACGACGCTTCGTCCAGGATCACCAGGCCCGGGTCCTTCAGGAATACGCGCGCGAAGGCAACCAATTGCGCCTGCCCCGCCGAGAGGCCGCTGCCTCCCGGCGCCAGACGGGTCTCGAGCCCGTCGGGCATGGCGCGCACCAGCGGCCCGAGGCCGAGATCGTCCAACACCTGCCCGATCCGCGCGTCGGGGATGCTGCGGTCGAAGAAGGTCAGGTTGTCGCGCAAGGAGGCGTTGAACAAATGGATCTCCTGCGTGACGAGGCCAATGCGCGTGCGCAGGTCGCCCAGCCGGAGGGCCGGCAGCGGCCCACCGCCGAGGCGGATGACCCCGGCGTCGGGGTCGTAGAGCCGGAAGAGCAGCCGCGTCAGCGTCGTCTTGCCGCTGCCCGTGCGCCCCAGCACGCCGAGCACCTCGCCGGGCGCCACCGTCAGCGATAGGGCGTGCAGCGCGGGATCGCCCTCGCCGTAACCGAAGGTCACGTCTTCGAAATCCACGCGCAGGGCGCCCGCGGGCAGCGCGGCCCCGGCCCCGTCGGTGATGCGGCTGCGCTCGGCCAGCAGCGCCCGCACCCGCGCCAGCCCCGCCCCGGCCTGCTGCAGGTCCTGCAACTGCCGGCTGATCTCTTCGACCGGCCGCTGCAGCAACTGGGTGTAGTTGAAGATGAGGTAGACCGTGCCCAGCGTCAGGGCGCCCCCGGTGTAGAGGTAGCCGCCGACACCCAGCGCGAGCGCGGTGCCGCTCCACAGCAGCAGGCCCATCACCCCGCCAGTGGCGCCCCCGATGGCCGCCGCCCGGCGCTGGCGCTGCAGCAGGTTGCGCGAGCGCTCGTGCAACCGGCGCATCGTGTACGCCGTCGCGCCGCTCGCTCGGATGTCCTCGGTGCCCGCCAGCCGCTCCTCCAGGAAGCCGAACAGCTCGGCCGAGGCCTGCCGCGCCGCCGTCCAGTAGGGTACAGCGATATGGCGCAGCCGGTCCACGACCACGAGCGCCAGCGCGCTGAAAACGCCGACGGCGAGGCCCACCCGCCAGTCGATGCCGGTGAGCAGCACGAGCACCCCAATGAGCAGCAGCCCGTTGCCGACCAGTTGGAGCGAGAAGCGCGAAAAGAAGTTGGCCAGCGTCGCGACGTCGCCGTCGACCCGCTCGATCAGCTCGCCGGGGGTGTGGCTGTTGTGGAACGTCGGGGTCCAGCGACAGCAGGTGGCGGGTCAGGTCGGCGCGCAGCTGGTTGGTCGCCTGCAGCCCCACGTTCTGGGCCACATAGGCTTCGGCCACGCGCACGCCCTGGGTCAGCAGCGCCACGACCAGGAAAAGGATCGCCAGCGCTAACCAGATCTTGGAGCGGGCCCTGACCCAGCGCCGTGTCGATAAACTGGCGCAGGATCAGCGGGCCGCCGAGATCCGCGGCCAGGCCGGCGAACAGCAGCACGGCCAGCAAAGCCACTTGCCGCCGGCGCGGCCAGACGTACGCGCGGAGGATCGCGCCACTGCGGAGCGGGGACATAACAATCGAGGATAGCACGGGCGTCGGGGCCTGTCAATGTTGCACGTGGCGGTAAACTCTGATACATTAGAAGCAGATGAGACGCGTGCTACCGCGTCGCGGGCGCTGTCGGCAGTGAAGTTGGGTGCGCCGTCAAGGACAGAAGATCCCCATGGAGTTCCAGATAGAGATCGTGCGCGACGAGGCTGGGTTGCGCAACCTCGCCCCCGCCTGGGATCGGCTGCTCGCCGAGTGCCCCAATGCCACGTTCTTCGCGTCTCCGGCCTGGGCTGGGGCCTGGTGGCGCCACTACGGCCCCGAGCATGATCTGGTTCTGGTGGCCGCCCGCCGGCCGGACGGAGCGCTCGCCGGCCTGGCGCCGCTGATGCGCTCGCGCACCGGATCGGTGCGGCGGCTGCGCTTCCTCGGCAGCGGGCTCGCCGATGCCGGCGACTTCCTGCTACATCCCGCCTCCGCGGGCGCCGCCCTCGAGGCCATCCTGGCCGCGCTGCAGCGCCACGCCCGTAGCTGGGATCTCCTCGACCTCGACGAGGTTCCGCCCTATTCCCCGGTGCTGACGCTGCTCGCCGCCGCGCGCCCGCTGGGGCTGAGCGTGCTGCGCACGGAGCGCACCGAGTGCCCGTTCATCGCCCTACCGGCCACCTGGGACGCCTATCTGCAGAGCCTCCAGCGGAAGCCTCGCCAGCATCTCCAGGGCTTCAGCCGGCGCTTTCTTGAGGAGAACAACGCCTCGTTCCGCCTGGTCACCGCGCCCGCAGACGTGCCCGCCGCTGTCGCCGCCTTCTACGCGCTGCACCTGGCCCGTTGGGAGGAGAAGCCCGACGACCTGAACCCCGACCATCGCGCGCCGGCCTTTCACCCGTTCGTGGAGGACCTCTGCACCCGGGCCGCGGAGGCCGGCAGCCTGCGCCTGGCCGAGCTGCGTGTCGGCGACCGGCCGATCGCCTCGTGGATCAGCTTCCTGGTGAACCGGCGCTGGAGTGGCTACATGACCGGCTTCGACCCCGAGTGGAGCCGCAGCCGCCCGGGCAAGATCCTGCACGGCTTCGTGGCCGCGCAGGCCATCGCCGAGGGTGCCGCCGAGCTCGACTTTGGCCGCGGTGCCGAGGCATACAAGTATGAGCTGGGCGCTGTCGGCCGGATGAACGCGCGCGTCGTGCTGGCGACGGCGGCGCCGCGATCTTCGCTCGCGTTCGCGCTGGCGACTCTGCGCCGCCAGGGGCATGACTTCCTACGCCGCGGCGCCGGCTCACGTGCCTGATCGCCGGCGGATGGGCGATCCGATCTAGCGGGACACACGGAGGGGTTTCCGCCGTGACAACGACTTGGCTGGCACGGGTGCAATTGCTTAACCCGGCGCGGCGCGGGGTCGCCACCGGCACGCTCGTGCGCCGGCTCGGCTGGCTCGTGCTGGCTGCACTGGCGCTGCTCCCGCTGCTGCGCGCCGCCTACCCGCCGCTTTACGACTATTACCACTGGGTTTTTCAGGGCGACGTCGTGCAGGATCTGCTGACCGGGTCGCCCGACGTCGCGGCCATTGAGCGCGCCTACACACTCAATTGGGCGCCGATCCCCAACCTCGGCGCGCCGATTGGCATTGCGCTCGCCGCGTACTGGTTCACGCCCTTGGTAGCCGGCCGGGTCTTCCTGGCCGTTTGCGTTTTCCTCTTCGCCGCCGGGTTCGCCGTGCTGAGCCGGGCCATCCAGGGGCGCCCCACCGCCGCCGAGTATCTCGGGTTCCTCTGGGCCTACGGCTATTTCATGTACAAGGGCTACGACAGCTTCCTGCTCGCGCTGTCCCTCTGCTTCTTCATCCTGGCCTACTTGCACCGTGCCACGGCCGGCGCCACGCTGCCGGTCTCGGGGCGCGGCCTCGTGCTGCTCGCCGGGCTCAGTCTCGTCGTCTACCTGGCGCACTTGCTGGCCTGGGCGATCCTCGCCGTCGTCCTGGTGACCTACGCCACCTACCTGTGGCGCCGGGGGCGGAGCGCCGCGGCGAGGGGGCTGGTGATCAGCCAGGCGCCCGTCGGGCTCCTGCTGGCCTGGTACGTGCTGGCCTCCGGCGGCCAATCCGCCGTCTCGTACTACAATGCCCTGTCCGACAAGCTGCTTTCCCTGACCGAGCCCCTGTTGCTTGCGCTGCGCACCGACCCGCTGCCGCCGGTCGTCCCGATCCTCTGGGTCAACGTCGCGGGCTATGCCCTGCTGCTCGTGGTGCTCGCGCTCAACATCACGCTGCCGCGACGGCTCGCCGTGCCGCCGCTCGCCGTCGCGGCGCTCCTAGTGGGCGGGCTGGGCGTGGTGCTGCCCATCTCGTCGCTGGGCGAAGCCATCCGCCCCGATGAGCGTTTTATCCTGCCGGCCGGCCTGTTCCTCCTGCTGGTGCTGCCCTGGCGCCCGCTCGCCCTGGCGCGAGCGATCCCGGCCGTGCTTCTCGTGCTGGCGATCGTCGGGTTCCACCTTGTCGAGTACCAGGAGGCCAGCACCCAACTGGCCACGATCCGGAGCATGCTCGGCGCCGCGATTCCCGACAACACGCCGACCGCGTCGCTCACCATCTTCCGCGATGAGGTGAATGGCGGCTGCACCGCGCAACCGGGGCCGACGATCGGCACGGCCACGCTGAAGTGGTTCGGCCTCATGCATCTCTTCCGCGGCGACAACGTTTCGGCCAATGTGATGACCACGTCGTTGGTCCAGTTGCAGCCTGATGGGGCCGGCCCAGCCGATCTGGCGGTGACCGTGCTGTCGCCGGCCGAGGCCCGGGACGCCACGCGGCTGCTGGCGCAGGTCGCGCCGTACGCAGCGATCTCGGTCTTCGGCTGCCCCGCCGACGTAACGGCGACCACGGCGGCGTTGGCGCCGCGCTATCACCTCGTCCAGAGCGAGGGCATTGCGGCCGTGCTGCTGGGCGGCGCCGCGCCCTAGTCGGCCGGGGCGCTAGAGGTGACCAGCTCGAGTGCGGGTTCCGGCGGCGCGGGACCCGGACGCGCCAGGTGTTTGCGCACGCGCCGTCGCAGGACCAGGAGCGCATACGCCAGTTGCGATCGGGCCGTGGGGTTGACCAGGAGGACCCGCGTCGTCTGCCGCATCGTCACGCCGAAGCCGCTCTTGTAGGCTTCGTCTCCGCGGCCGAAGTCGAAATGCGTCGCATGCTCGGCGATAGCTTCCTGAATCCGCACGGCGTCCAGCACGGTGCCGGGCCGGCTGTGGCTCCAGGCCGGGTCGAAGCCCTTCATGTAGCTGCTCCACCAACCGCGGCAGAGGAAGTTCAGCGAGGCGGCCACGGGCACGTCGCCGGCCCGGAGCTCCACCAGGCGCAGGCAGCCCCGCGCGGCGAGACTCACGCACACATCCTCGAGGAAAGGGAGAAATGCCGCATGGCGATGCTCGACGCTCAGGTCCCTTTGGCGCGGCATCCAGCGCGCCATATGCAGGCTGTAGAACGTGCGCACGGCCGCTTCGACCTCGGCGCCCTCTGTGCGCACGACCGCTGTGCCTTCGTGTTCGCGCATGAACTTGCGGGGGAAGGAGCTCACGTAGTAGCGGCGCTTGCGCGCCAGGCCGCCGACGTACGCGTCCCACGTCTCCGGCAGCGCGATCAGGGGGCAATTCGTCTGCGGGCGGGCCTCGACCCGCGCGAGCGGGGGAGGGTCGGCGCCGATCTGGGCAAGCACGGGCGAGTCAGGCGGCAGTTCGCACCAGTCGCCCAGATCCCATGCGTGCCGCTGGGCGGCCAGGAAGGCGAACAGCGCCGCGAGGGCCGGGCGGGCCTGGGCTGGTGCGACCAGCACGTCGCCGAAATCGCTGAGCCCGGTCCCGATCAGCTCCAGCTTGCGCACCGGGCCAAGCGCGCGGATCATGAGCGGGGCGATCGCGCACAGCGTGTCGTCCGCGTCGGTGACGGTCAGCACGAAGAGCCGGTGCCCCTGGCCGAAGTGCCGCCACCAGGCGGCGTTCCACTCGTAGGAGCTGAACACCGTGGCGCCGGGCGTTTGCGCGAACAATGTGGTCCAGCCGGGTTGCAGCGCGTGCAACGCCTCGGTGCTGGCGACGATGCGGACGCGATACAGCATGCGGTCTCCGCGCGCGAAGGCCTTGGGGCCCATGTGTATGCGGGCGCCGGGCATCCTGGGCGTACCCTCGGCCCGCGCCTCTCAGGACGCCAGTCCAAGCTCCCGCGTGTACAGCGCCTCGCAGCGGCGCACCCAGGTCGCCTGGCCGAACTCGTCGCGCACCCACGCTTGCCCGGCCGCGCCGAGCGCGCGGGCCCGCGCGGGTGCGCGCATCAGCTCCAGGATGGCCGCCGCCAGCGCCCCCGCGTCCGCGGGCGGCACGAGCAGGCCCGTGCGACCGGACTGCACGACGTCACGGACCCCTCCCACGTCGGTGGCGATCGCCGGACATCCGGCGGCCAGCGCTTCGAGGAGTGCCACCGGCATGCCTTCCCACAGCGAGCTGAGCACGAAAACGTCGCACGCGGCGAGCAGATCGGCCACGTCGGGGCGGAAGCCGGCCAGGATCACGTGGTCCTGCAACCCGTGCGCCGCCACCGCGGTCGCCAGGTCATCCTGGAGCGGGCCCTCGCCGGCCAGCAAGAAGCGGGCATCGGGGCAGTGATCAATCACGATCCGTGCCGCGTCGAGCAGGTAGCTGTGCCCCTTCTGCGGCACCAAGCGGCTCACGTTCAGGATCAGCGGGCCCTCGCCCACGCCGGCCGTCCGCCGGACGGCCGCCCGGTCCAGGTCCGGGCGCGGCGTAAAGCGCGTCGTGTCGACGGCGTTGGCGATCGTGATCACCCGGTCGGTGGGAAACCCGAACCACTCCGCAATCTCGGTCGCGCAGCAGCCCGGCGACCACCACGAGCCGTCGGCACCAGAGCCGCGCCGTCCAGCGCTCCAGCCATTGGCGCCGTCGCGGCTCCAGATCGAGATCCCGGCGCGTGTTGTGGATGGTCGAAACGACAGGCCGCCGAGTCAGGAAGCCCGCCAGCCGGCCCATCACGTCGCCGGCCAGCAAGTGCGTGTGGATGATGTCGATCCGGTGCCGCCGCACGTAGCGGACCAGTGCCCAGAGGGCCGGCACGTCGTAGGAGCCGCGCTGGTTGAGCACGAGCACGGGGATGTGCAGCGCCTGCAGCGCGGGCAGTGTCACCGAGCCCGGCCGGGGCCGCAGCCCGCAGATGTGGAGGTCAAACCGCTCCCGGTCGATGCCCTCGGCCAGCGTCAGTTGCAGCTGCTCCGCGCCGGCATTGCCGAGCCGATCGATTACCTGCAGGACACGGATCTTGGGTTGCATGAACGTTGTCCAGACGGCCCGGCCGGCTCACGCCTCCAGGCGGGTACGACGCCGGCGGACGTCGCGTGCTTCATCGCGGCCCGCCAGGGCCGGTGGTCCCGATTGCGTGTGCTTCGAACCATTCTATCACAAGACTCGGCGCGGCGACAATGCGCGTGAGGCCGCGCGGTGCCAGGACCAGGGGAAGGGGAACACATGGTTCAGGTAGCGGAGAAGGGGGACGATCCGGCGCGCGCCGTCTGGCCGGGCCTGTTGGCCGGCGCCCTGACGGCTGAGCGCCTGAGCGCGGTAGCCGGTCGCCCCCCGCGCACTCCATTGGCCTTGGCCCACGCCGGGCAGGCCGGCGCGCGGACCGACAAGGCGATTCTGTTCCTCGCGGAGCCCGGTGCGCCGCGGCCCTTCGCGGTCGTGAAATGGGCGACCGGCGCGGGTCTCGCCGCGCAGCGCCGTGAGTTGGATGCGCTCGCGCAAATGCGCGCGCTCGGCGATTCGCGCCTGGCTGCCAGTTGCCCGCCGGCATGGGGTCCGTTCCCGCTGCCCGATGGCGCCGCGATCGCCCTCGAGGCCTATGTGCCGGGCATCTCTATGCACGCCCACCTGCGTACGCGGCTCTGGCCGGGGCGCGCCGCGCGCACCCACTTGCGCCGCTGCGCGGCCTGGTACACCCGCTTCGCCACGGCGACCCGCACCGATCTGGGCACCTTCGACGACCGGATGCTGGATGAGCACGTCGCGGCTCCGCTTGCCACGGCCGCGGCGCGGTTCGGCGGGGCCGCGGTTCCAGACGCCGCGCGAGATGCCACGGTCGTGGCCGCGCGCCGGTTGCTGGGGCGACCTGTGCTCGCCTGTGCCGAGCACGGCGATCTCTGGGCGGGCAACCTCGTGCTCGGCACGCGCGCCGTCCCCCTATTTGTGGTCGACTGGGAGCATTTCCGGCGCGCGACGCTGCCGGGCTTCGACATGCTGCTCTTCTGCACCAACTACGCGGCCGACTATCCCTGGCTGCCCTTCCGCTGGACCACCACCGCGGCTGCGGTCTCGCGCGTCTACGTGGCCGACTCGTCGCTCGGGCGCCAGATCGCCGCGTTCCTGGCCGCCGCCTGCGCCGCCGGCGGTTTGCCGGGTGCCTTCTTGCCCATCTTGCTCCCCGTCATGATGGCGCGCGTGGCCCTGCGCCACGCCGACTCCTGTGGGGACGTCGCGGCGGCCACCTCCGGCGCCTGGCTGGCGGCGCTCCGCGCCTGGTGGGCCCGCCCACCCGGCGGCTGGCTCGACCGCTGGGCCGAGCGCGCCTGAGCCGCGCCGGGCCGCTAGCGCCGGGCGAGCGACTCCCGCGCATCCTGGCGGACCGCCGCGTCGGGCGCGCCGGCCAGCCGTTCCAGGATGGCCCGGGTGTCGGGCCCCGTACCGGTCCCCAGAGCGTGCGCCACCTCCCGGACCGTCCGCTGCCGGCCGCCGGCCCCGGCCAGTAGCGCCTCCGCGGCGCGCGCGGCGTGGGCATCGTCCAGCGCGGCCAGCGGCCCGAGCAGGAAAGCCGCCTGGGTCGCCAGGTCGAAGGCTGCCGGGCCGCGCGCCGCCGCCACCGTGCGGTCGACTGCGTCGGCGACCTCCGGCGCCAGCGCGGCCGCGAGCACCCGGTCCAGGTCGAACGCGACCATCAGCGCGCGCCCGAAGTAGACCCGGTCGTAGAGGCCCAATAGCGCCGCGGCCGCGCCCGCTCGCAGGTCCGCCACCGCGGCCGCGCCGTTGCTCTCACCGGCGATCCGGACGGCGTCGGCCAGCATCTCGAAGGCGGAATCGACCCCGAAGTGGCGATCGTAGGTGACGGGCTGCCCGGCCCAGGGCACGGTCGCGGGATCCGCCGCCCAGCCGATGAGGGTGCGCAGCCCCGCGGGTACGCCCCAGGAGGCGAGCATCACGCAGGCGTACAGCCGGTGCGCGGGCCGGCCCGTCTCCATCAGCCGCACCAGCTCCGGCACCCGCCCGCTGTAGTCGGCGTCCAGGCCGTCGTAGATGACGTCCTGTAACTGCGCGGGTTGGCCCTCCCGGTTCGTGAAGAGCAGATCTTCCGGCTCCCCGCGATCTGGTCCCCGCGGCGTCAGGGTGCGCCGGCCCCGATCCGCACCACGTAGTCGACGAAGCGACTCGGGTCCGTCACATCCGACCCATCGGCGGCCAGCAGCGCGGAGCGGCGATTGGGCGGCGCCGTGGCACCGAGCTCCCACTGGAGCCGGGCCAGCCCGGGCGCCAGCGCGCGCAGCGCGATCGTGGCCACGCGCACGGCTCCCGTGGTGGCCGGCTCGTGCCAGGCGGCCGAGGCGAATGCGATGCTGCCTGGCGGCGCGCTGATCCCACGGAACAGGCACGAACCGGCGCCGTTGCAGGCCTCGTTCTGTAGCGCGACGTCGAATACACGGTAGTCTCCGCCGATGCTCGGGCTCGGCCCGGCCGCGGGGCTCGCGGCGTTGGGCAGGCCGATGTTCTGCAGCAGCTTCGGGTCGAAGCGCAGGTAGCCCTGCTGGGCGACGACCGGCCGCCCCGCGCTCGGATGCGCCCACAGCTCCAGCGTGAAGGTCCGCCCCGCGGCGATGACCCCGCCGTTCGGCGGGGCGCCGGAGGCCGGGCGGAGCTGCAGGTACGCGTTGCCGCCGGGCGCGGTCGCGCGGCGCGTGGGACCCTGGGCGCCGAGCTCCGGGGCACCGCTTTGGCCGAAATTGCCGCGCAACAGGGTGAAATCGCTGATGTCGGCGAGACAGTCGCCGCTGAAGTCGGCGCGCGCGTCGAAGCCCGAATCGCCGCAGCTCTGCCCGAATGTCGCCCGCAGGATGGTGAAGTCGCTGATGTCGACGAGGTTGTCGTCGTCGGCATCCCCCGTGCGCATCAGACCGAGCTCGGCCTGCGTGACGGCCGCTCCGGTCAGGTTGACGCTGCCGCTATTGGCCAGGCTCTGGGCGCCCTTGACCCACCAACTATACAGCCCGGTCGGCATGCCTCCGACGGTCGTCGTAAAGACGCCGTTCGCGTCCGTCACCTGCCCGGGAAAGGTGACCGGTGTATTGGTCCCCAGGCGCAGCGTCAGCGTAATCGGCAGCTGCTGCAGTGCGTTCGGCTGCGCCGGGCGGCCTTCCCACGTCACGTGCCCGACGAGCAGCGGCACGGGTGTACTCGTTGGCGTGCTCGTCGGCGTGGCTGTGTGGGTTGCCGGGGGCGTATTGGTTGGCGTGCTCGTCGGCGTGGGCGTGTCCGTCGCGGTCGCTGTCCGTGTCGGCGTGCTGGTTGGCGTGGTTGTGTCGGTCACCGTGGGCGTATTGATTGGCGTGCTCGTCCACGTCGGCGTGTTGGTCGCGGTTGCGGTCCAGGTAGGTGTCTCGGTCGCGGTTGACGTAGATGTCGCCGTGGCGGTCAGCGCCGGAGTATCGGTTGCCGTCGGTGTGTTCGACGGCGTGCGCGTAGCCGTCGGGGTGCGGGTGAACGTCGGCGTGCGGGTCGGCGTCGGCGTACGCGTCGGCGTGCGAGTGACCGTCGGGGTGCGGGTCGCCGTGGGGGTGCGGGTCGGTGTCGGCGTCCGGGTGAGTGTTGGCGTCCCACTCGGCGTGGCCGTCGCGACGGGTCCGGCCGTGCCCAGCGGCGTCAGGGTCGGCCAGGGCGTCGGCGGCGTGCCCGTGGCGGTTGGCGGCACCGGCTTCGGCGTGCGCGTCGGCCGCGTACCGATGTCGTAGAACGATTGGTTGCTCGAGCCGCAGCCGCGCGCCGTGCCGTCCCAGTAGCCGGCGAACAAATCAAGGATGTTGGCCGTCAGTTGCTCGATGCGGTGATCCGCGTCGTTCGAGAGCGCATACGGCTCGAACACCTGGTTGCCATACGAGTGATCGATCAGCCCCCACGCCCAGTGGATGCTGGCGGCCGCGAAGACGCGCGCCCCGCTCGGGGCGGTGTACAGCGTCGAGTTCTGCGGGTAGGGCAGGCCGTCGTTCGCGATCACCGCTCCGTCCGACAACGCCTCCAGCCCGGCGGGGGTCTGCCCGTTGTCGCTCAGCCCATCCCATTCCTCGCCGACGACGTTGTTCACTACGTCGCCCGGCTGTAACCCCGTGCAGTCGAAATACCAGCGATCGGCCGGCGCATACACCTTCCAGGGCGCATTGTAGATCGCATCGTCGTACCACAACTCGTAGCCCACGCCAATCAGCGAATTCTCCGGCCGGTTGAGCTCGGGATCGTGGAAGGCGACCGTGACTCCGGGTGCGGTGTGCGTCGGATCAAGGTCCGCGTCTTTGTAGCAGGTGATGATCCGGTTCGGCCCGACGGGGGAGTCTTCCAGGCGGATGTTCCAGTACGACTCGTTGCCCGACGCAAACACGATGTTCACCCCGGCGGCCAGCGCCGCCTCCACGTTGTCGCGCTCGCCCCACGACCAGTACTCGTCGTGGCCCACGTCGATGAAAACGCGGTGGCCCAGCAGGATGCTCGGGTTCGCGGCGCGGTCCACGTCGCTGATGTACGTGACGTCGTAGCCTGAGGCTTCCAGCCAGCGCACCATCTCGATATCGTGCACGAACAGGCCACCCGTGCCGGCGCCGCCCTGGTAGGGGCGGTCAAACGAGACCTGGTACGCCCGAGTCCGCCCCTCGTGGTTGCCCGAGTAATAGAGGCTCTCGCCGCCGTAAGTGTTGTACGCCTGGTTGGTCTTGGAGGACTCCTGCACGACAAAATCGGCGGGGTAGCTGTCGTTCCGCACGACGAAATAGATGAATGCCCGATAGCCGTCGCTGGAGTCGAGGCGCAGCAAGAAGATCCCACTGATCCACGACGGGTCCGTGGTAATGGCGAAGGTCTGGCTCCAGGGGCAGCGCACCAGCCCCGTCGACGAGTCGCGCGTGCAGTTGGGTTGGGCGCTCGTGGCGATTCCGGTGTAGGTCGCGTAGAGCCGCGCGCCGTGGTCCTGATAGTAGCCGAGCCGATACAGCCGGGCCGAGAGGCTGCTGCCGCTCGACCGCACGTAGAACCCGATCGGGTCGCCTGCATTCACGCTGGTCGCGCCGGGGTAGGCCGAAAGGTGGTTCGAGTCGTAATTGCCGATGCTCGCCCACTCGTCGGTGCCGGGCAGCGCGTTCTCATCCGCGATGCGGGTCGAGGCCGGGTGGCTCGCCGCCGGGCGCTCGGCGGCGCCCGCGGGAGGCCGCGGCGCGACGATGACCGCGCCGAGGGCGATGGCACACCCCAGGAAAAAGAACAGCCAGATGCGCAGCCAGGGTGGCCGGCTCGCGGGGGGGCGGTTCACTGCTGGACCTCCATGTGTCCCTGGCCGTGTTCCCTGTCCCGGGTAGCAGTCCGGGATCGGAGGGGAAAATGAACGGAACGGTGCAACAACGGCACTGCGGGCGCGCTTCGGCAGGGGCGCCGTCTCGCCTGGCGCCGATCAGGACGGGAGGGCAGGGGCCCGATGATTCCATTAAACCAGAATGCGCCGTGCGTGTCAATCCGAGATCGTCGCCGCGGTCGGGTGGGCCCGACCCCACGGTTGAAAGCCGCGCCGCGGTTCCCGTATAATCAGATTGCGGAATACCAGGACGGGTTACGCGAAGCGGCGCGGTACGCGGGACGGTGCATGAGCCTCGGCAAACAGGTCGCCCAGGGCGCTATCTGGAACTACGCGGCCTTTCTGGTGAGCAAAGGGCTGCTGTTTGTCGCGACCCTGATTCTGGCGCGCATCCTCACCCCGGCCGAGTTCGGCCTGGTCGGCATGGCCCTGCTGGTCATCACCGCCCTCGACATCCTGCGCGACGCGGGCATCGGCGCCGCGCTGATCTACCGGCAGCGCGACGGCCAACCCGCGGCCAACCTCGCCTTCCTGCTCAGCACCGGCATCGGCGCCGCGCTCTTTCTGCTCAACTGGCTGCTCGCGCCGCTGGCCACGCAATTCTTCAAGACGTCGAGCCCCTCCGAGGCCGCTATCGTCGTCTCGCTGCTGCAGGTCCTCGGTCTGAGCCTCTTCTTCGCCGGGCTGGGCAGCACGCAGGATGCGCTGCTCCAGAAGGAAATCGACTACCGTCGCCGCATGATCCCCGAGGTCGGGCGCACCGCCATCAAGGGCCTCCTGCAGGTCGGCCTGGCGCTCGCCGGCTGGGGCGTCTGGAGCCTGGTCATCGGCCAGGTTGTCGGCGAGGCCGGAGCCACGCTGCTGCTCTGGCGTGTCTCGTCCTGGCGGCCCACGCGCGAGTTCAACCGCGCCTTGCTCCGCCCCATCATCAGCTACGGCAGCCAGATCATGATGGTCGGCGGGCTCGGCTGGCTCGTCGCCGACGTCGATTACCTGATTATCGGGGTGCTGCTGGGCGATGCGCCGTTGGGCCTCTACACGCTCGCTTTCCGCATCCCCGAACTCATCATCCGCAACCTGGCCCAGGCCGTCTCGAACGTCGCCTTCCCGGTGGCCGCGCGCTTCCAGGATGATAAGGCGACGCTGCGCGAGGCCTACCTGCGTATGCAGCACTACATGATGATCATCCTGGCCCCGCTGGGCTTCGGCCTCTTCGCCGTCTCGCCCGCGCTGATCCATGCGCTCTTCCCGCCCCGCTGGGAGCCGGCCATCCCGGTCATGCAAATCCTGTCGATCTACATGCTCTTCGGCGGCATCAGCCACTGGCCCGGCGTGGTCTACAAAGCCATCGGGCGGCCGGACATCTTGAACGCGCTGAGCTTCCTCAAGGTCGTGCTGCTCGCGCCGACACTCTGGTGGTGCGCGCAGAACTACGGCATCCTGGGCGTTGCCTGGGGCCAACTGGCCATCCGGGCGCTCACGATCCTGATCGACATGTGGGTCGTGGCGCGCTTTGTCGACCTCAACATGTGGGCGAACCTGCGGCTGCTGGCGCCGTCGCTGACGGCGGGCGCGCTCATGGCGGTCTGCGTGCGCGGCGTGTTCCTGCTCGATCCCACGGAGCACAGCCTGGCGGTCCTGGCGCTGGCCATCGTGGCGGGCGCGGGCGTCTATACCGGGCTGGTGTGGCTGCTCGACCGCGCGGCCACCGGCGGCATGTGGGACTTGGGCTGGAGCATGGTGCGGCGGCGCGGGGCGCGCGCGGTGGCGGCGCCGGAGTGAGCGGCCCGATGGCCGCCTTGCCCGCCGGCGTGCCGGCCTGGGGCGTGGCCATCCCGCTCTGGGCGGCGGGCGCCTGGCTCTGGATCACCGTGCCGCGCGGCGGGTCGGCCCGCGTCGCCGAGGGCGCCTCCGGCGGCCAGGTGCGCCCGGCCGCGGGCCTCGCGGACCTGCCGGCCGGGCGCACCTGGCCCTTGATCGTGCTCGATCGGCAGGCACACGGCGCGCTGCCCGCCGCCTGGTGGCCCTGGATCGCCGGGACGCTGGCGCCCGGCGGCGTCTGCTTCGTCTGCGGCCGGCGCCGGCCCGGGTTGCCCCAGGCCGCGCGCGCCGCCGATCCGGCGCTGCGGCCCGGCCCCTGGCACCGCGTCAGCCCACGGCAGGACGGCGGCTGGTATCTGCACCCGGCGAACCGCGCGTTCCGGCGCCTGCCCAACCGCCACTGGGATCCGCCCTACGGCCTGCGCACCTGGCTCAGCGAGCTCGCCCGCGAGGTGCGGCCGCCCCACAGCGGCGTCGACTGCCTGCCTGTCTGGCGCGCTGCGCCGCCTGCCGGCTAGGCGGAACGGGGCGCCCGCAGCACGCTCGTGTAGAGCGCCTCCCACCGCCGGATCATTGCCGTCGTGCTGAATTCCTGCGTGATCCGCGCCCGCGCGGCGTCGGCCATCGCGCGCGTCGCGTCCGGGTGGGTCAGGCACTCCAGGATGGCCCGGGCCAGGGCCGCGGGGTCCCCTGGCGGCACCAGCCGGCCGGTCTGGCCCGGCAGGATCAGTTGGCCAACCCCGCCCACGTTCGTCGCGATCGCCGGGCAGCCCGCGGCCATCGCTTCCAGCAGCGACACGGGCATCCCCTCCCAGCGCGAGCTCAGCACGAAGGCGTCGGCGGCGGCCAGGATCTCGGGCACGTCGCCGCGCTGGCCGGTGATCACCAGGCGATCGGCGACGCCGAGGGCGGCCGTCTGCGCCTCCAGCGCCGGGCGCAGCGGCCCATCGCCCACCAACGCCAGGTGCACGTCGGGGCGGCAGGCCACCACCTGTACCAGCGCCTCGATCAGGTCGGCCTGCGCCTTCTGCGGCACCAGCCGCGCGATACTGACGAGCAGCGGGCCGTCGCAGCCCACCAGGTTCCGCCGCACGAGCGCGCCGTCGAGGTCGGGTCGCGGGCGAAAGCGCGTCGTGTCGACGCCGTTCGGGATAGCGACGACGCGCCCGGCGGGCACGCCGAACCAGGCGGCGATCTCCGGGCGGAGCAGGTCGGAGACGACGATCAGCCGCCGGCACCACAGCCGCGCGGTCAAGCGCTCCAGCCACTGCCGGTGCCGCGGCTCGAGCTCCAGATCGGCCCGGCTATTGTGGATCGTCGACACGACCGGTCGGCGCGTCGCCAGCCCGACCAGCCGGCCCATCACGTCGGAGGCGAGCAGATGCGTGTGGATGAGGTCGATCCGCTCGCGTCGCACGTAGCGGATCAGCGTGCGCAGGATCGGCAGGTCGTAGGCGTGGTGCTGGTTGAGCTCATGCACGGGCACGCCGAGCGCGCGCAGCGCCGGCACGATCTCCGGCTGGTCCCAGGGGCGCAGCGCGCACACGTGGAGCGCGAAGCGGCTGCGGTCCATGCCTCGCGCATAGGAGAGCACCAACTGCTCGGCCCCGGCCGGGCCCAGCTGGTCGATCAGTTGCAGGAGGCGGATCTTGCGCGCCGGGGTCGCCAACACCGTCAGGAGATCAGCGGCGGCCCGGGCGCCCGTCGCCGGGGCATGAGGCCGCGCACGCGGGCAAACGCCGCCCGCCCGAGCACGCTGCGCGCGAGCACGCCGGCTTTCAGGCGGAAGACGCGCATCGGATCCAGCAGCAGGGCGGCGGCGGCCATGCCCACCGCGGCGCCGCGTCCGGCCGGTGCATCGGCCAGGGCCGCGGCGGCGTAATAGCAGTTCATGCTCTGGGCGGCGGCCAGGATGCGCACGCGGCGGGGGAGCGCGGGCACCTGGGAGATGTATCGGCGGTAGAAGGCCCGATTGGCATGGAAGCGTTGCCACACCTTGCCCGCGGTCAGGCTGCCCGTGTGCTGGCGGAAGTAGATGAGCGGTGCGTCGACGACGCCGATCGGGTAGACGCGGGCGATCCGGATCCACATATCCCAATCCTGCCCCAGCGGGATAGCCGGATCGAACACGCCGACCCGCTCGAACGCGCTACGCGGGACGAGCACGAGCGACGGGTTCCCGATCGTGTTCTCGATGAGGATTTCCGGGTAGGCACGTCGCGCGCCGCATGGGGGCCGGTGAATGTAGCGCGGGGCTTGGCCGCTCTCGTACACCTGCCACTCGCTACCCGTGATCAGGCCCACCGTGGGGTAGCGCGCCAGATGCGCCAGTTGGCGAGCGAGTTTATCGGGCACCCAGCGGTCGTCCGCGTCAAGAAACGCCAGCAGGTCGCCCTGCGTTTCCGCGATGCCCCGATTCCGCGCCGCGCCCGCGCCCTGGTTGGCCTGGTGGACGTAACGCACGCCCGCCCCGGCGAAAGTCGCGACTTTCGCCTCCGTGGAGTCGGTCGATCCGTCGTCTACGACGACAATCTCGTCTGGTGGGTGCGTTTGGGCCAGCACGCTCTCCAGCGCCGCACTAATGTAGTGTCCGTAATTGTAGGTGCTGATCACCACGCTGACGGTGGCATTCATGGTTGGTCCCAGCTACCCGCGGTACGCAATCTTGTGTGTCTCCACCGGCATTCTACGGCAGCCGCGGTCGCTTGTCAAAGTCGCGCGCCGCGCCAGCGGGTCGCGGCCGGTGGTGCCGCTTTCCACCTTTGCCGGACCCTGCCCGTAACCCGGCGGCGGCGGCCGCAATAGAATGTACGATGGTCAAGACGCGGGGGCCGGGCGCGCTGCTTCCGCTTTCGCCGTCGGCAACCATTGCCTTGCGACGCCGTCTGTGCTACAGTAGAGGTGGGGTATCTTCAGGGAGGGCGTTTAGGTGGAAGCGGAGCGTGCGCTGCACGCGTCATACGACGTCTGCGTGGTGGGGGCCGGAAGTGCCGGAATTGCCTGTGCCCAGGGCCTGGCGCAGCAGGGTCGGCGCGTGCTTCTGCTCGACCGCGCGGATCCCCAGCCGCCCACGCTCAAGGCCGAAAAGCTCGACGGCGAAGGGGTGCAGGCGCTGCTGCGCCTGGGCCTCGATCCCGCCGTCGCCGCCGCCCTCACCCCGCTGCGGCGCGTCGGCGTCTACTTCGGCCGCCGCTACCTGGCCACCCTGGAGCCGCGGCCGGCCGAGGCCGGATTTCACTACCATACCCTCGTCAATCAGCTGCGTGCCTGCCTCGATCGCCGTATCGACTTCCAACGGGGCACGCGCGTGGCCGCCGTCGAGACGACCGCGGATGGGCCCGTCGTGGTCACCGGCACCGGCGACCGGGTCGCCTGCCGCCTCGTGGTGCTCGCCACCGGCGAGGCGCGCGGTCTGGTCGAGGCCTGCGGTGCCGTCGCGACTCCGGTGGCCCCGTACACGACCTTCGTCGTCGCCGCCAGCTACGACGGCAGCCTGCACACCGCGGGTCGGCCGGTCGACGCGCTCACGTTCCATCGCCCCATCCCCGGGGGGCCGGTGGCCTACGCCACCTTCTTCCGGGTCGGCCACGACGTGCGGGCCAACGTCTTCTGCCCCGGGCCCCTGCCCGAAATCATGGGCTGCCGATCTGCAGGCGGCGCCGACGGCGGCGCTGGCGGCCGGCAACCCGCGGATTGCCGCCCTCACCGCGGGCTGGACGGCCACGTCGCCCATCACGAGCCGCAAGGTGCACGTCTTCCAGCTGACCCCACCGGGCCGGACCGGCCTCGTCGTGCTGGGCGACGCCGCCCACGTGATCGATCCGGCGGGCGGGGGTGGGCTGGTCTTCGCCCTGCTCGAAGTCGAGCTCTTCCTGCGCGAGTATGCGCCCGCCTGGCTGACCGGCGCGACCGTGCCGGCGGCGGCGATCGCCGCGTACTATGCAGACCCGCGGCGCCGGAAAGCCGTGGATCGCTTTTTCGGCGCCGGCCGTTATATCTTTGATTTGAACCACGATCCGTCCTTGCGCGGCCGTCGCCGCCGCTGGACGTTCATCCTGCGCCATCGCCTGGCGCAGGTCGGGGGCCGAGCGGCAATGCCCGCGGAAACACGGAGTGCGTGGCCGTTGCCGGCCCCGTACTTGTACGAGCAGTTTGCGCAAGCCCGGCTGGCACGGGAGCGGGTGCTGAGTCGGGGCTAGAAGGCGCCCAGCCGTGTGAGCGCGTGCGCCGGTGGAGGGCGGATTGCTGTCGGTGACGACAGGGGTGCTGGGAGGAATTCGTGGCGGCCAGGCCTCCGCGCAGGCGTTGGCACCCGCGCGTGCGGCCCGCCATGCGGGCGCTCGTGCTGCTGCCCTGTATCTTGCTGGCGGCCTGCACGGGCGGGCCGGACTGGCCCTGGGTCGTGCCCGATCCCAGCGCGACGCCGGTCACCGGGCCCCCAGCTTTCGGCTTGGCCTGGTTTCACAAGCCGCCGCAAGACGGCACCACGGCCGCGACGCTCGCGGCCAACTCGCGCTATATACATCTGACGGGGCCCAGCGACGCGGCCTTCCGCACTGCCCTGCGGCAGGCCGGCTTTCAGGGACCGATCTACACATACACGAGTGCGATGTCGGTCGAAGGACCGGGGCCGTACAAAAACGCGGCCGCATCCTGTACACCCGGCTATACACCGCGCGATAACACTCTCGCCTGGCGACTCGACGACTTCTGTACCTCCATCGCATCCTCACGAGTCGTGGTTCCTCCACAATAGCGCGGGTGACCGCCTGGTCGACGATTACTTCGGCGTCGGGCGGTGGACCTACTTAATGAATCCGGCGGACCCCGGATGGCGGGCTTTCGCGGCTGCACGGCTGCGCGAGATCCAGACATCCTGGGGCTACGACGGGATCTGGCTCGACAACCTGGATCTCGATCGCGACCGCGCCCTGCAAGGCGTCACGAACAGCGACGGCGGCCTGCGGGAATACGCGACCACCGCGGCCTGGCAGACCGCGGTCGCCGGCTGGCTCGCCCAGGTGCGCGAGGCCCTCGGCCCCACGCCGCTCTGGGCCAACCTGGTTGGCGGCGACCTCGCCCAGCGCGGCTGGGACGCCTACGCGCCGTATCTGGACGGGGCCATGGAGGAGAGTTTCGCCGTGACCTGGCTGCAGGGCTGGCGCACCGACGAGGAGTGGCGGGCTGACGAAAGCCGGGCCGAAGCCTGGCTGGCGCAAGGCAAGGGCCTCGTCCTGGTCGGCCAGGGCCCCCAAGAGGATCTCGAGCGGATGCGGTTCACGCTCGCCAGCTACATGCTGGTGGCCCAGGGCGATCGAACCTCATTCCGATACACGCGGTATGATTCGTATTACATGGGTTGGTGGTGGTATCCGGATTATGCGCAAGCCCTGGCGCTTGGCCCGCCGATCGGGATCCGCCATGAAGTAGAGCCGGGGGTGTGGCAACGCGAGTTCGCCCATGGCCTGGTGGAAGTGAATCTGACGACCCACACGGGGCGGATGATGCCGGCGGCCGATGGAGGCGGCTCCTAGCCGGCGCGAAGGACAGGTCGGGAGCGGGGTGGTCCGCGCGCGCGGCGGGGCCCGTCGCCTGACAAGCACGGAGATTGGCCGCGGGCAGCGCGTCCTCCGTGCCGGGCCGGAAGCGGTCTGCCTGGCCGTCTTAAGGCCCGACCCATAGAGCCACGGGGCATGGTCGCATCGAACTGATCGAGGAGCGGCCAATTCAGGAAGTGGCGCGGAGACGTGTCGGGGCGTGTGCGAGATCGCCTCGGACACATCCGCGCAGGAGTAGCAGTAAAATGCAGGTACCGCAGACGGCCCCATCGGGCCGCCCGCGCGATGTCGAGATCCCGGCGTCCGCGGCTGCACACCTGGATCCCCGTCCCGCCGGAGGCGCGCCGGCCATGGCGGGCGACCTGATTTCGGACCGTATGCCGGGGGTGGCCCGCGGGCGCCCTGCGGCGCGCATTGCCGGTTGGCGGCCCGCCGAGCGCAAGCTGCTGCAGGCACTCTGCGATTGGACTATCGTTATCGGCGGCGCGCTCCCCATCGTCCTCAGCGCCAATGACGATGCCGTCTTCTCCAAGGTGCTGGTGACGATTGCCCTGGCCACGGCCTTCTGGTTCTTTTACGCCAACGCATTTGACGCCTACCGGCTGACCGTCCTCGAGTCGCCGTCGCGGAGCACCTACGCGGCCCTGCAAACGTACGTGATGATGGGGGCGAGCTACTACCTCATCGCGGCGTTCAACCTGGGCGTGGTCCCGGTGATCCGCATTTACTGGGAGGACATCAAGGCGCTCGCGCCGCTGGTCGTCCCGCTGCTCGTCGTGCGCGTGCTCTACTCGCTGCTCGTTACCCGGGCCCCTGTGCGCCGCCGCCTGGCCGTCGTGGGGGCCAACCCGACCGGCGAGGAGATGGTCGAGGCGATCGGGCGCTATGGCGGCGCGGCCTACGAGTTCGTCGGCTTCTTCGACGACATCCCGGGCGACGAGGCGAGCGGGCGCCGGGAGGTTGGATCGATCAACGATCTCGCCGGCTTCAACGAGCTCCTCGGCATCGACCAGCTGGTGCTCGCCACGCACACGCGCACGCCCCACCTGCTCTACGCGCTGTCGATCTGCCACGAGCGCGGGATCCAGATCACGCCGATGTTCGCGCTGTACCAGGATCTGACCGGGCGGGTGCCCGTGCACCATCTGGGCAACGACTGGTTCGTCGCTCTGCCGGCGCACCGCAGCAGTTCGCCCTACATGCTCGTCAAGCGCATGTTCGACGTCGGCGTGGCGGCCCTCTTGCTGCTGCTCACCCTGCCGATCCTGCCGCTGATCACCCTGGCCATCCGCTGGGATTCGCCCGGCCCGATTCTCTTCCGGCAGACGCGCGTGGGCCGCGGCGGCCGCGTCTTCACTATCGCCAAATTCCGCTCCATGCGGGTTGACGCCGAGGCCGCCACGGGCGCCGTCTGGGCCCAGCGCAACGACCCGCGCATCACGCGCGTGGGGCGCTTCTTGCGCAAGAGCCGGCTCGACGAGCTGCCGCAGCTCTGGAACGTGCTGCGTGGCGACATGAGCTTCGTCGGCCCCCGGCCCGAGCGGCCCGAGTTCGACGCCGAGCTAGAGGAGCGCATCCCCTTCTACCGGGCGCGCCGCGCCGTCCGGCCGGGGGTCACCGGCTGGGCGCAGGTGCGCCACGGCTACGGCAACACCATGGAGGATGCCCTGCGCAAGGTCGAGTACGATCTCTACTACATCAAGCACGAGTCGCTCTATCTCGACCTGCTGATCATGCTGCGCACGGTCGCCGTCGTCTTCAAGCTGGGCGGCACGTGAGCCGCGTCGCCTCAGCCCGGCCCGGCTAGCACGCGCTTGTAGACCGCCTCGACGCCGGCCGACCATGCGCTCGACGGTGAAGGTTGCCGCCAGCACCCGTCCCGCGGCCGTGAGCCGCGCCGCGAGCGCCGGATCGGCGTGGATCCGCAGCGCCGCGGCGGCCAGGGCCGCGCGGTCACCCGCGGGCGCCAGCAGCCCGTGCACGCCGTCCTCCAGGAACTCGGGAACACCGCCGACCGCCGTCGCCACAACAGGGATGCCGCTGCCCAGCGCCTCCAGCACCACGTGCGGGGTTCCCTCGGTGTCCGACGTGAGCATCAGTAGATCGGTCGCCGCGTAGACCGCGGGCATCTCGCGTGTCAGCCCCGTGAAGACCAAGCGCTCGCCTAACCCCAACGCCGCCGCCTGGGCGCGTAGCGCCGCCTCTTGCTTGCCGCCCCCCACGAGCAGAAACCGCATGTCCGGCACGCGCGCGGCGAGATCCGCGCAGACCTCGAGGTAGAGGTCAAAGCGCTTCTCCGTCGATAGCCGCCCCACCGCCGTGACCACGAACGCGCCGTCCGGCAGGTCCCAGCGCGCCCGCGCGGCGCGGCGCACCGCCGCGTCGGGCGCGGTCGCGGCGTGGGCCAGGTAGGGCACGCCCGGCCGCACTACGCTCACGCGCTCCGGCGCGAACCCCTGGGCGCACAGTTGGGCCCGTTGCCGCGCCGACACGGTGATCACGTGGTCACACTCGCGCAGCGTGCGCCACTCCAGCCAGGTGATGATGCGCCGCGGCAGCGTATCCTGGACCCAGCCGTGCACGGTGGCCACCAGCGGCAGGCGGCCCCAGGTGCGCGGGAACAGCCGGCGCATCCCCCAGATGAAGTAGTTCGCGCGCTGCCCGTGCATGTGGATCAGCGCCACCTGCTCGCGGGCCGGAAGCCCGCCCAGCCAGCGCGGCCGCCAGTGCACCTCCGGCAGCGCGATTACGCGCACGCCCAGCGCCCGAGCCCGCGTGCCGAAGTCGCGCGCCGGGTTGGCGTCCGGCGCGGGCGCGCGGAGCAGCAGGATGGCGGGTTCGAGCGCGCCGTGCGCCTGCAGGGCCGCGCTGAGCAGCAGCAAGAGTTCCTCGGCGCCGCCCGTCTGGCGTGCGTCGACTGTGCGGATCGCCTGCAGCGCACGCCTCATGGCGCGTCCGGCCCCGGCACGGTCTCCGTGCTCTGGATCGTGCCGGGTGCCGGGCAGGGCCAGCGCCCGCGCCCCGGCAGCCGCCGGATGATCAGGTTGAGCAACCGGTAGGTCGGCCCGATGGTCGGCACGACGAAGGCGCGCATGGTTGCCGGGCTGGTGTTGCGGCCAACATAGAGCCGCGGCAGGCGCCAGGGGTCGTCCGTTCGGCCCGCGCGGCCCTGGTCCATGGTCACGGCGGTGGTATATCCCGCCGCGCGTGTCGCCCGCACCACGGCAGGCGTGTAGTCGCCCTGCGGATAGGCGAAAGCCGTCACGGGCCGCCCCAGGCCGGTCTCAAGCATCGTCCGTCCGTCCGCAAGCTCGTGGGTCAGGGCGGCGGGCGCATAGGTGCTCAGGAAGCCGTGGGTTACGGTGTGCGCGCCGATCTCAATGCCCTGCGCGGCCAGCGCCCGGATGCCGGGCCACGTCAGCAACGACTCGGCGGGCAGCGGCCGGCCGTGGTCGGACCACTGCGTGGTGCGCCCGATCATGCCCGCGATCATGTAGACCGTAGCCGGGAAACCGTGCCGGGCGAGCACGGGCGCGCCCGCGGTCGCCAGGTTGGCGAACCCGTCGTCGAACGTGATCGCCACGGCGCGCGGCGGAAAGGGCCGGCCCGCGGCCAGGTGCGCCGCAACCTCGGCCATCGTCAGCGCTGTGCAGCCCTCGGCCGCGAGCGCCGCCATCTGTGCCGCGAAGAGCCGCGGCGGCACCGAGATCCCGTCGGGTGGTCATCGAGCGAGTGATACGTCAGGATGGTCAGGCCGCCGTCGTGCCGTCCGGCGCCCAGGCGGTAGACGGCGGTGTATAGCGCGGCCAGCAGGGCGCGCCGGAGGGGCACGCGGGTGGGGCTAGGGGGCGTGGCCGGCGTCGTCATGGCGCTCCTGGGGTCCTCACGACCACCATTCTATCAGAGCCCGCTGCGGGCGACAATGTGCGGCGCTCACTGCCGGATGCCCGCCAGGGCCTTGACCTGATACAGCATCAGCGACAGGGTGTCTTCCGCCAGCTTGCGCCGCCGCAGGCTGGCCGTCTGCCAGGCAGGACTATCCACGGCGGGCGAGGGGAAGATGGTCAGCCCCGCGTCGCGCGCGATCAGCGTGGCCCGGTTGATGTGATACGGCTCCGTCACCAGGTCCGCGCTCTGCCAGCCGTGCGCGCGCATAATCGTCCGGCTGTTGTAGATGTTCTGGATCGTGTCGTGCGAGCGGTCCTCGAGCACGATGGCGATGGCGGGCACGCCCGCGCCGACCAGCACGCCCTGGATTACTGCGGCCTCGGTGCGCGTGTCTTCCGCCCCGCCCGAGGCGATCACGTGGGCGGCCAGCCCCTCCCGGTAGAGCGCCGCGGCATGCTCCGCTCGCGCCCGAATGCACGGGCTTGGCCCGCCCGGCGGCCCGCCGTAAGTGCTGCAGCCGAGCACGAGGATGACGTCGGCGGGCGCCGCGTGGTCGGCCTCCGCGCCGATGGTGACGTAAGCCAGGTCGCTGACGATCCAGATTAACAGGAACAGGCTGCCGACGAGGACAAGCGCGCGCAGGCGCGCCCACGTGCTGATGGCGGGAGTAACAGGCCGCATGCTATACGGGGAGCGCGCGGGCCAACCCCTTCATCTGCCACAGGAGGCGCGCGGGCGCTGTCAGCTTGAAGATGAAGCGGGGCAGCGTCTCGCCCGCCTGCATGCCGATGCGGAACAAGAGGTACGGATTGGTCCGCCCGACGATGTTGATCCCCGGCACCATGGTGCAGGCCCCCGCCAGTCCGGCCGCGCGCACGGCGGCCACGGCCGCGCCGTTGATCGCCTCCGGTTTGCCGTGGGGGTAGCAGAAGAGCGGTAGCGGCTCGGGCACCCGCCCCTGCAGATCGGCCCACGAGTTCGCGGACCTCGCCCGCGGCGCGCTCCGGCGTCGCCCGGGAGAGGATCTGGTGCCCCCGCGTATGCGGGCCGATCGTCACGCCTTCGGCGGCGAGCGCCGCGATCTCATCCCAATTCAGCAGGTAGCGCTCCGTGCTGGGCGGCACCGCGCATTGCTCCAGGACGGCCGCCAGCATCGGGGCGGCGTCCGCCTCGGCGGCGGCCGAGATCAGGCCGACGAGGTGTGTGTACGCGGCCGCCCGATCCGCCGGGCTTGCCATGGGCAGCGGCGGCAGGTCGGGCAGTGACACCGCCGGCCGGTCGGTGCCCTGGAGGGCCTGGTACAGCGCATCCCACCAGAACGGCGCGCCCCGGGTCCCGGGGAAGGCCGTCGGCACGAACAGCGTGGCCGGCAGCCCCAACCGCCGCAGGATGGGCCAGGCCGTGTCGCGGAAGCAGCAGTAGCCGTCGTCGAAGGTGATCACCAGCGCTCGCGGTGGGAGCGCCGGGCCGCCCCGCAGCGCGCGCACCAGGTCCCACGCGGACACGACCTGATACTGTCCGGCGATGTAGCGCATCTGTGCCGCGAAGTCCGCTGGGTAGGCGTCGATCAGGTCGGGCGCCAGCGGCGCATCCTCCGGAAGGGCGATCCGGTGGTACGCCAGAATGGTTACGGCCGCGGGCACGCGTTAGCTCCTTTCCGGGCGGCGCAGTCCGGGCAAGGCGCTGCGCGCGATCTGGCGCATGGCGATGATCAGCGCCACTTGCATCCAGAAGAGGAAGATATAAGCCCCATGCAGAAACAGGCAGCTGGCCAGGTAGCCGATCATGCCGATGGCGAGCCAGGCGACCAGCCGGGCTTCGGCGGTTTCGCCCGCCCGTAGGAAGAGGCGGTGCGCCTCGCGCACTGCCAGGCCCATCGTGAGCAGCACGCCCGCGAACACCGTCAGGCCCACCAGGCCTTGCTCTGCCGCGATTTCCAGATAGAGGTCGTGCGGCGGGATCCCGGTCGACTTGAAGGCCAGGTTGCTGCCCCGCAGGTACTCGAGCTCGTGCAGCGGGTAGTTCTCGCGCCCCACGCCCAGCCAGAGGTGGTCGGCGAACATGCCGATGGCGGCTTCCACCGCGCCCGCCCGGCCGCGGATCGAGTACTCGTTGTAGAGCGCACTCTGGCTGCTCACCGCGCCGGCCGCGGCCGTCAGCCGGTCGATGTAGCCCGCCGGCAGCAGGGGCGTCAGCGCGAGCAGGCCGAGGGCCGCGCCGGCCAGGTAGATCGGCCGGATCCGCTTGTAGACGACGACCGCCAGCACCAGCACCGCCAACGCCACCGCGTCGCCCCGCGAATACGTGAAGATGATCGCCGCGACCAGCGTGACGGCGGCGAATCCGCCGAGCAGGCGGGCGCGGATCGCCCGCTCCTCGAACGCGAGGTAGAGCGCGTAGGGCAGGGCGATCAGCAGGAACTGGCCGTAGAAGTTCGCGTCGCCCAGCGTGCCGCCGGGCCGCGGCGCGTCATTACCGCTCGCGATCTCGCTCACGTGGTAGATCGCCAGGCCGCCGAAGTCGTTGTCGAACTGGCCCGTGGCGCTCTGATACAGTGTCAGCAGGGCCAGGAAGACGGCTAGGCTCAGCAAGGCCCACAGCACGCGGCGTAGGCGCTCCGGCGTCGTGATGATGTTGATGACGACCAGGTAGGTCAGGAAGTCGCGCACGAAGAGGATGATGTCGCTTTGCACGACCGTCTTGTCCACGGCGACGAAGATCCCCGTGGCGAGGGAGAATCCGTAGGCCAGGAGCCACCAGGTCATGGCGTCACGCGTCGGCAGCTGCCGGCGGATGAGCAGGCGGTAACCGAGCACGGCGCTGAGCAGCACGGCGCCCGCGAACCGCGCTAGCGGCGGAATGCCGTAGTTGTTGGTCAGGGTGCTCAGCAGGTCGCCGTAGACGAGCACCATGTAGATCGTCGCGCCCCAGTGCGGGCGGGCGTAAATCAGCAGGAGGATGAACGGAGAGACCACGCCCGCCACCAGGTAGGGGACGTGGATGCCGAGGGCCGTGGCCAGCCCGATGGCGGCGCCCGCCGCCAGCGCAACGATGCCCGCGGCAAGCTGCGCGCGGGCGCCGGGCGCCGGGCGGGCAGCCGTGCCGGCGGCGGCCGCCACGCTAGCCCCGCTCGAGGTTCGTCAGCCGGCGGCCGGTTCCGCTCGGCACACGCACCGTCTCGGGCTCCCGCCGGTTTTCGCGCAGGTAGTCGAGCGCCAGTGCCAGCAGCACGCCCGCCGCGGCTCCCAGCGCGGCGGCCAGGGCCGTGTCGCGCGCGGGGGTGGGCGCGCTGGGGGTTGTCGGCACGGCCGCCTGATCCAGCGGTACGAGATCGAGCACGCGGAAGAGGTCGCGCGTATTGTCGACGGCCGCCGTAATCGTCGCCTGCAGGTAGGCAACCAGCAGCGTCGGGTTCGGGCCCGACGCTTCCACGTCGATGACGGTCGTGTCGGGCAGCACGCTTGCATCCACGCTATAGGCGTCCGCCTGATCCGCGGTCAGGCCTGCCGCCTTTTGCGCATCCGTCCGCACCTGCTGCGAGGTGAACGCTTCGGCGAACGTCCCCGTCAGGTTCCGCGCCCCGATCTCGCCGACCAGGTTCACGATGTCCCGGGGATCGCTCACGATCGACGAGGGGCGCATGGCCACGCGCACGTGCGTGCTGTAGGTCGGCGCCTGCCCGCGGTCGACCATGTAAGCGACGCCCCCGGCGACCAGGGCCGTCAGTACGATGATCCACCAGTAGCGGAGCAGGCTCCCCAGATAGGTGCGGATTTCCATCCCGCTTCACCTTCCACCCGCGTGGCCGCGTAGCCGCGCGCCGGCCAGCGCCGTATAGAGCGCCTCAACCCGGTCGACCATGCGGTCGATCGTGAACTCGGCGTGCACCCGCGCCTGCCCGGCCCTGCCCAGCCGGGCCGCAAGGCCCGGATCGGTCACGAGCCGTCCCAGTGCTTCGGTCAGCGCGGCGACGTCGTTTGGCGGGACCAGCAGGCCGGTCTCCCCGGCTTGCACCACTTCGGGCACCCCGCCGACGTCGGTCGCGATCACCGGCCGCGCCGCGGCCATCGCTTCCAGGACGGCAATCGGGAACGCTTCGCGCAGCGAAGGCAGGATGAACACGTCCAGAGCACGCAACAGGCGGGGCACGTCGCGACGCTGCCCGACAAACAGGACCGCCGAATCCAGGCCGCGCGCTGCGGCCTGGGCTTCTAATCCCGCGCGGAGCGGTCCCTCTCCCACATACACCAGACGCAACGCCGGGTGCGTCGCACGCAGCCGCGCCACGGCCTCCAGCAAGACGTCCTGCCCGCCCTTGTCGGCGCTCAGGCGTCCCACGCACCCGGCCAGCACTACATCGGGCGGAACTCCCCACTCCTCGCGGATGGCGGCCCGCCCCTCGCCCCCGGCAAACGGCGCCGGGTCAACACCATTATACACGACGTGCAAGGCGGCCGCCGGAAGATGCTCGCGCGCCATGACCAGCCGCTTGCTCGCCTCCGACGGCACGATGATCGCGTCGCCCAGCCGGTACAGCAGCCGGTCCACTACGACCTCGCGCGATGCCTTGCTCGACCAGTGCTCGTGCGCGATGATCACCGGAACGCCGGCCAGGGCGCCCAGGATGCGGCCCCAGGTGTTGGATCCGAAGAGATGGGTGTGCAGGATATGCACCGGCCGGCGCCGCAACACGTGCACGAGCCCCGCGAGCTTGTACAGGTCCCAACGGCGCTCGCGGTGCAGGTCGAGCGTCGGCACGCCCGCCTCGTCCAGGATCGGCTGGTAGTTGCCGGCGTGCCGCGTCGCACACACGCTGACGTTGAAGCGGCGCCGGTCGAGGTGCAGGGCCAGGTCGACGAGCGCCTTCTCGGCCCCGCCCCGCCCCGTCACGTCGGTCAGTTGCATCACGTTCAGCCGGCCTCCACTCATATCGCCACCGCTTGCGGCGCCAGTGCCGTGTACAGCGCCGTGAGGCGCGCCGCGTGGCCGCTCCAGAGGAACTCGCGCTCCACGAACGCCCGTCCGGCGCCCGCCAGGCGCGCCCGCGTCTCGGGCGAGTCAAGCAGCCGCCCGATCGCCGCGGCGGTGGCCTCCGCCGTCTCCGCGACTAGCAGGTCGCGCGCGGCGACCGCCTGCACGCCGCGGTTCGCGATCGGGCTGGCGACCACCGGCGTGCCCGTGGCCAGCGCTTCGAGCACCTTGTTCTGGATGCCCGAGCCCGAGCGCATGGGGCAGACCGCCACCGTCGCGCGCTGCAAATACCGCGCGACGTCGTCGACGGCGCCCAGCACGCCAATGCCCGCCGCCGCGTCGTCCAGCGCCTGCACCCGCGCCCGCGGCCCCGTGCCCACGATCTCCCAGCGCAGCGCCGGATAGCGCGCGCGCAGCAGCGGCCAGACGGCGCTCGCGAACCAGAGCACGGCCTCCTCGTTCGGGTGATAGCCCATGTTCCCCGTGAAGACCAGCGTGCCCGGCGCCCGATCGGCCGGCCCCGCGAACGCGAAGCGCGCGCCGTCCACGCCGTTGGGGATCACCGTCACCGCGCCCCCGCCCAGCGCTTCGCGGTCGGCGGGCGACGAGACCACGAGCGCCGGGAAGCGCCGCACCACCGCCTGCTCGTAGGCGCGCACCCGCCGGTACTCGATCTCATACGCTAGCCGCGCCGGCCCCCGCACCTGCGCGCGCCGCCCCGCGAGGTTCAGTGCCAGCGAGTCGATCAGGTCGACGAGCACGGGCGGCTGCGGCAGGTCCCAGACGTAGGGCAGGGTGCGGATTAGCGTGGCATGGACGACGTCGAACGCCTCGGCGGCGAGGAGCGCGCGCAGCGTGCGCCGGGCCGCGCCGCTCTGGTAGTAGTGCACCTGGAACGGCGTGCGCGAGGCCAGGCCGCCTACCAGGTTGCCGATCGCCTGTCCGCGCGGCAGCGGCACGACCACCACGCGCCGGCACAGCGCCTCGAGTTGCGCGCGCGCGTCCGGGGCCACCGGCCCCTCCGCCAGGCTGAACAGCGTGATCTCGTGCGCCGCGTGCAGCGCGGCGATCTGGTGGAAGACGCGCAGCGTGTCGCCCTTCACGGGCGGGGCAGGGAAGCGCGGTGTGAGGAAGCAGAGGCGCATGGCGGAGCCGGCCGGCTAGAGCCCGTCCGGGTGCGCGCGATGCCAGGCGTAGGCGGTCTGCAGGATTGTGTCGAGGTCGTAGCGCGCTTGCCAGCCGAGCTCTCGTTGGGCCAGGCTGCTGTCGGTCCAGATCGCCGCCGGGTCGCCCGGGCGGCGCGCGCTCTCCTCGACGCGGAAGGGCCGCTCGCTCAGCGCCTGCACGCCGTCGACCACCTCGCGCACCGAGTGCCCGTGCCCCGTGCCCAGGTTGAACGCGCCGCTGCGGTCGGTGCGGTCCAGCCAGTTCAGCGCCTGCACATGCGCCACCGCCAGGTCGACCACGTGAATGTAGTCACGGATAGCCGTGCCGTCGGGCGTCGGGTAATCGGTGCCGTAGATCTGCACCGCGGCGGCGCGCCCGAGCGCGGCCTTCATCACCTGCGGGATCAGGTTCAGCGTGACCCGCCAGTCCTCGCCCAGTTGGCCGTCGAGTGACGCGCCCGCCACGTTGAAGTAGCGCAGCGACGCGCTGCGCAGGCCGTAGGCGCCGTCGTACCAGTGCAAGATGCGCTCGACCATTAGCTTGGTCTCGCCGTAGGGGTTCAGTGGGGCAGGGGTGCTGTCCTCGGTCACCGGCACGGTGGCGGGTTGGCCGAAGATCGCCGCGCTCGACGAGAAGACGAAGCGCCGCACGCTGTGCCGCCGCATCGCGTCGAGCAGCACGAGCGTGTTCGTCACGTTGTTGCGGAAGTACTTGGCCGGCTCGACCATCGACTCGCCGGGCGCCTTGTACGCGGCGAAGTGCAGCACGGCCGCGGGTGCTTCCTCCGCGAAGACGCGGTCGAGCAAGGTCGCGTCGCCCGTGCTCCCCGCGATCAGGCGCGCGGCACCCGCCCGCTCGGCCAGCAGCGGGTGCCCGGCCTCCAGGGTGTCGAGCACCACGGCCTGGTGCCCTGCGTTGACAAGCTCGCGCACGGCGTGCGACCCGATATAGCCCGCGCCGCCGGTGACCAACACTTTCATGCAATCCTCCTCGGGGTTGCGCGCCCGCTCCCGCGCCCCCGGCGATTATACCAGGCGGACGCAGCCGCCGACAACCACGCGTCCTCGCCCCATCGCCCCGGCGACATGCGAAGGGTTGTTCGCGGGTTCGGATGCCCGGGCATATCAGCCATGTCATGTCACAACGCCCCCTCGCCTCGGAAAGTCGCGCGCCGGAACAGGGAGCCGGTCCGGCGCCGTCTGTGGGAGCGGGCTCCGCTCCGCGAAAGTGCCGGGCGGATCCAAGTCTGCGCTGAGGAGGAATCGTCGGTGGGAGGGCGCTCGACCGCGCGAGCCCGCCGCCGGAAGATCTCGCCCGGCGGACACCCGGACGGAGGATCGCGCGCATCGCGCATGCGTGTTGCGCCGGAGGCGCCTACGTGGTCGGCACGTCTCCGGGCCGCACCCCGCGATGGTCGATTCTGCCTCACAAGTGTCCCACAGTAGCGGGCTCCGGCAACCCCGTGCCTGGCACATTTGTGCTATAATGGACCCGGCGCAGCACTCAACCCGCGCGGGAGGGACGGCGATGACGATCGAAGGCATCCATCACATCACCCTGGTCTGTGGCAACGCCCAGCGGACCGCGGACTTCTATAGCGGCCTCCTCGGCGTGCCGCTGGTCAAGCAAACGGTCAACTTCGACCGCCCGACGACCTATCACCTCTACTTCGGCGCGGACCAGGGCCGCCCCGGCACGCTCATTACCTTCTTCGAGTGGCCCGACGCGCCACGCGGCCAGGCGGGCATCGGCGGCACCCACCATTTCGCCCTCATCGCCGAGAGCACCAACGCCCAGCTCAAGTGGAAGCGCTACCTGGAGGATCGCGGCGTCGCCGTCCAGGGCCCGTACGACCGCAGCTACTTCTACTCGATCTATTTCCGCGACCCCGACGGCTGCCGCCTGGAGATCGCCACCCGCTGGCCCGGCATGCTCGCCGACGAGGACGAGGAGACGTTGGGCATGGTGCTCCAAGAGCCGCCCGTCGAGCTGACCCGCGCCGGACGCGACGAGGCTGCCGTCCGCGCCCAGACCTGGCCCGAGCCCGTGCCGTTGATCACCGACGAGATGCGCCTGACCGGCATCCACCATATCAGCGCCGTCTGCAGCGACATCGCCCGCACGGCCGCCTTCTACACCGGCGTCCTCGGCCTGCGCCTCGTCAAGCAGACCGTCAACTACGACGACCCGGCCGTCCCGCACTGGTACTTCGGCACCGGCGACGGCGTGCCCGGCACGCTGATCACCTACTTCGCGTATCGGCCCGAGGCCTGGGGCCCCGCGCGGATCGGCCGCGGCCAGACGCACCACTTCGCCTTCGCCGTGGAGGACGACGCGGCGCAGGCCGCCTGGCGCGAGCGCCTGCAGTCCGCGGGCGTTGCTGTCACCGAGGTGCGCGACCGCAAGTACTTCCGCTCGATCTACTTCGCCGACCCCGACGGCCACATCCTGGAGATCGCCACGCGCGGCCCCGGCTTCCTGGTCGACGAGCCGGCGGATGCGCTGGGCCAGGCGCTTGCCCTGCCGCCTTGGCTCGAGGCCGAGCGCGCGACCATCGCGGCCGGGCTGCGCCCCCTGGTGCTGCCCGTGCCCGCCGCGGCGCGCTAAGGCGTCCGTATGGGAGAGGAGGCCCTGCCGATGCACGAGACGCCGCTGGACCCGGGAGTGCCGGGCGCCGCCGCGCGCGGGGACGAACCCGGGCCGCCGGAGGATCTGGACGCCGAGGCGGCGCGCATGCTGCGGAAGATCGGGTGGGATCCGACCCGGCTGGTGCAGATCCGCATCTATGCGCAGATGCCGCCCGCCCAGAAGATCGCGATCATGCTGCGCTTCCGCAACGGCCAGGTGGCGGCACTGCGCGAGCGCGTCCGGCGCGAGCATCCCGATCTGTCGCCCACGGAACTGGCCTGGGCGGTACGGCGCCGGCTGGACCGGGCGGGACAGTAGGTGGACGCCCCGCGTGAGCCGCTCGCGCATCTGCTCGCGGTCCTGGAAGCGATGGGCATCCCGTACCTCGTCGGCGGCAGCGTCGCGCTCGGCGTCTGGGCTGAGCCGCGTACCACGCACGACCTGGACGTCGTGGTCGACTTGCCCCCGGCGCGTATTCGGGAGTTCTGCGGCCACTTCCCCCCCGATCAGTATTACATCGATCCGGGTGCGATGCGCCAGGCCTTCCTGAGTGCCGTCTCGCCGAGCCAGGGGATGTATTCCTTCGTGCACATGGAGAGTGGCTTCAAGATCGATCTCTTCCCGCTTCGCGGGACGGACGCCGTGCAGGTGGCCGCGTGGGACCACCGCGTGCGTGAAGATGTCGTGCCGGGCCAGGACGCGGCCGTGTACACGCCGGCGGACCTGCTCATCCAGAAGCTACGCTGGTACGCCGCCAGCGAGAGCGAGCGCCAGTTCGCCGACTGTTTGAACCTGCTGCTCGCCGACGCGGAGCGGCCGAGTCCGCTCATCGATCGGGCCTATGTTACCGACTGGGTACAGCGCCTGGGGCCCGCGCTCATCCGCGCCTGGGAGCTACTGCAGCGGTGTGCGGTCACCGCCCGGCAGAAAGAGAGCCCGCCATGAACCTGACGCAGATCCTCGACATCCTGCAGACCGACCCCTACTATCGGGAGCGGATCAGCGCCTGGCACGAGGTGCCCGCGCGCGAACCCGTCTGGGCGCCCTTCCCCGCCTCGCTCGACCCGCGCCTGGTCACCACGCTGCAGGCCCAGGGCCTCACACAGCTGTACAGCCATCAGGCCGCCGCCGTGGACGCCGCCGCCCGCGGCGAGGGCTTCGTCGTCGTCACGCCCACGGCCTCCGGCAAGACGCTCTGCTACAACCTGCCCGTGCTCGACACCATCCTGCGCGACCCGCAGGCGCGCGCCCTCTACCTCTTCCCGACCAAGGCGCTCGCCCAGGACCAATTGGCCGGCCTGCACGACCTCGTCACCGCGCTCGACCGCGATATCAAGACCTACACCTACGACGGCGACACGCCCGCCAACGTCCGCCAGGTGATCCGCCGCGCGGGCCATATCGTCATTTCGAACCCCGACATGCTGCACACCGGCATCCTGCCCCACCACACCAAATGGGTCAAGCTCTTCGAGAACCTGCGCTACATCGTCGTCGACGAGCTCCACAACTACCGCGGGGTCTTCGGCTCGCACGTGGCCAACGTGCTGCGCCGCCTGATGCGCATCTGCCGCTTCTACGGCGCCAACCCGCAGTTCATCTGCGCCTCGGCCACCATCGCCAACCCGCGCGACCTGGCCTGCCGCCTCACCGGCGAGGACCGCCTCACCCTCATCGACGAGAACGGCGCCCCCGCCGCGCGCAAGGTCTTCGCCTTCTACAACCCGCCCGTCGTCAACAAGGAGCTCGGCCTGCGCCGCTCCGCCCTGCTCGAGACCTCCGATCTGGCCGCGCGCTTCCTCGCGAACGACATCCAGACCATCGTCTTCGCCCGCTCGCGCACTGCCGTCGAGATTCTGCTCACCTACTTGCGCTCCGGCATGGCCGCCCACCGGCGGGACCCGGAAAAGGTGCGCGGCTACCGGGGCGGTTACCTGCCGCTCCAGCGCCGCGCCATCGAGCGCGGCCTGCGCGACGGCAGCGTGCGCGCCGTCGTCAGCACGAACGCGCTCGAGCTCGGCATCGACATCGGCACGCTCGAAGCCTGCCTGATCGCCGGGTACCCCGGCAGCATCGCCGGCACCTGGCAGCAGGCCGGCCGCGCCGGGCGGCGCAGCGGCACGGCCCTCGCGGTCATGGTCGCCGGCAGCAGCCCGCTCGACCAGTTCCTCGTGCAGCACCCCGACTACTTCTTCGGCCGCTCGCCCGAGAACGGCCTGATCAACCCGGACAACCTGCTCGTGCTCATGCACCACCTGCAGTGCGCCGCCTTTGAGCTCCCCTTCGCCGACGGCGAGCGCTACGGCGGCCACGACGCCGCCGAGACGGCGCTCATGCTCGGCTACCTCGAGGAGAACGGCATCCTGCATCACAGCGGCGACCAGTGGCACTGGAGCAGCGAGAACTTCCCGGCCGAGAACGTCTCGCTGCGCACGGCCGCCGCCGACAACTTCGTCATCATCGACACGACCGACCCCACGCCGCGCGTCATCGGCGAGATGGACCGCTTCAGCGTGCCGACCCTGCTGCACGAGGAGGCCATCTACCTGCACGAGAGCGTGCAGTACCACGTCGACAAGCTAGACTGGGACGAGCAGAAGGCTTACGTGCGCCAGGTCGACGTCGACTACTACACCGACGCCAACCTGGCGGTCACACTGAAGGTCCTCGACGTGCTCTCGGGCGAGGTCCGCCAGGCGCCCCGCTCCTACGGCGAGGTGATGGTCAGCGCGCTGGCCACGATCTACAAGAAGATCAAGCTGCAGACGCACGAGAACATCGGCTGGGGCCGCATCCACCTGCCCGAGCAGGAGATGCACACGACCGCCTACTGGCTGACCGTGCCGCCCATCGTCGCCGCCGACCTGCCCGCGGGCGCGCTGCAGGGCGCGCTCGTCGGCCTGGCCCACGTGCTCGGCGCGCTGGCGCCGCTCTACCTCATGTGCGACCCGCGCGATCTCGGCGTGGTGCCCCAGGTGAAGTCGCCCTTCACCGACGCGCCGACCATCTTCCTCTACGACAGCTACGCGGGCGGCATCGGCTTCAGCAAGCTGCTCTACGAGCAGCACGCCGCCGTGCTCGAGGCCGCCGCCGGTCTGATCGCCGCCTGTGGCTGCGAGGCGGGCTGCCCCTCGTGCGTCGGCCCGGCCGCCGAGCTCGGCGACCAGGGCAAGTTCCACACGCTCACGCTGTTGCGCGGTCTGCGCGCGGTGGCCGCCCACCTGCCCGCGCCGCAGCCGCCGCCCCCGCCCGAGCGCTGGGAGGTCTCTGTCGGCGCGGATTAGCGCCGGGCCGTATCACCGGCGCGGCTTCCGTCGTATAATAAGTACAGGGAACATGGCGTGGTCATCAGGCACAGGAGGGTGACGATGTTCCACCGGAGCGGAGCCGCGCCCCGGGAGCAGGCGGCGCGCGAGGATTGGGCCGACGCCGCCGACCCGGACGGGTCGGACCTCAGCGTCTTCGAGTTTCTAGACGACGACGGCGAGCCAATCGCGCCCGTCCCGTCCGCGGCGATCGCCGCGCCGCTGCCCTACGCGCCGCCCGTCGCCGGCAACGCCTGGGCGGCCATGGACGCCGACTACCGCATGCCGGCCGGCCCGCCGCCCCTGGCCCCCGGACGCCCCCGGCGCGGCCCCGCGCCCGAGACCCTGGCCGCCCGCGCCCGCCTCGAGCTCCCTGGCCTGGTGGTCTGGCTGTTCGCCTCATGCCTCTCGCCCTCGGTCTGGGGCTGGGTGCTCCTCGGGCTCGGCCTCTTCGCCTTTGCCACGGTGCTGCGCCGCCCCTTCACCTTCTGCGGCCTCGACGGCCAGGCGTCCGTCTATCGCGCCGCGGGCCTGGCCCAGATCCTCCTCGCCCTGAGCACGGTGGTCGACGCCGGGCCCTTCACCCCGTTCCTCGCGATGTACACCGTCGGCGTGCTCCTCGCCTGGATCTACGTCGAGGGCCGCCTCGTCTTCCGCCTGGAGCAGGCCGAGTACCGCGCGCGCTACCGCGGCATCGCCTGACCACTCGGGCTCGGGCCCCCGCGCGTTAGCTCGCCGCGCGCAGCAGCAGGTAGCGCGATCGGTTCGGCAGGTGATACCCCCCACGCGGGGTGCGATAGGGCGCCAGCGCCGCCCCAACCGCCGCATAGACGGCGTCCTGCCCGTGCGTGCGCACCGCGCGGATGCCGGGAGCATAGGACAGCACGCCGCGCAGCGCCGTCGCCCGGTCAGGGTAGTCCCAATCGGTGTCGACCTCGTCATCTTCGACGATGGTCAGTCCGGCCTGCGCGATGAAGCGCTCCAGCGCGCCCGGCTCGGTGAAGATGGCGCGCGCGGGCGACGGCGGGTCGGCGGGGCCGCTCCCCGCCGTGCGGAACGGCGCCAGCGCCTCGAAGGTGACCCCGCTGCCGCGCGCCCCGCCGCGGCTGCTCGTGATGACCGACACGGTGCCGCCCGGCCGGGCCACCCGCGCCATCTCGCGCAGCGCTTGGACGGCATCGTCCGCGTACTGCAGCGCGAGGCTGATGTCGACCAGGTCGTAGGCGGCCGAGTCGAAGGGCAGGTGGTCCATGCGACCCTCGTGCAGGTCGGCGTCCGGCAGCCGCGCCCGCGCGACCGCTAACTGGCCGGGCGACGCGTCGACCCCGGCGAGTCGGCTCGCGCCGCGGGCCTGGGCCAGTTGCAGGAAGCCGCCCGTGCCGCAGGCCACGTCCAGCACGGCGCTGCCGGGGCCGATCCCCGCGCGCTCCAGCACGCGCTCGAAAACCGGGCGTTGCGTGCCCTCTTGGATCTCCGACCAATCGCGGGCTGAGTCCCCCAGCCGACGCGGCGGCCTGACTGATCGCTCATCGCGTATGTCCCCCACTTTCGAGAGTACGCCCCTGCCGGGGCGCCGCGGCCATTGTAGCAAAGTCGCGCCGGGGCTGCCAACGGCGCCGCAGGCGGCGGGCGGCGCAAAGTGGGGATGGTTAGCGCTGGCTGGGGGCGATTCGGCACCACCGCACCCCCCATATTGGGCCCTCTGCGTGGGCAGGAGAACCTTTTCTTCCGCGCGATAACTTTCTCAGGATCACCAGGGAATATTATGTTCAGAAAAGAACCAAGCAGAACATTTGAGATTCCGGATAGGAGACTTACCGTCACAGTTGTGTCACATTAGGAACAATAGCGAATTGCATTGGCGCGGACGGATGATCTATAATGACCTCTGCCGGATAGGGACAATGGGACACAGAGAAGGAGGATCGCATGAGACGAATGATGCGCCGGGGGATCGGCGGGCTGGCGATGGTCGTGCTGCTGATGGCGGGCCTGGCGGGCCCGGGTGGCGGCGCGGCGCGCGCCCAGGCGGGCTCGCGGACGTTCCCCGAGACAGGCAAGACAGTGCAGGGGGCGTTCCTGACCTACTGGAACAACCACGGCGGGTTGGCGCAGATCGGCCTGCCGATCTCGGACGAGATGCTGCAGGTATCGGATATCAACGGCAAGACCTACACCACGCAGTATTTCGAGCGGGCGGTGTTAGAGCTCCACCCCGAGAACGCGGGCACGCCGTTCGCGGTGGAGGGCGCGCTGCGCGGCGTGCTGGCCTATCATGCGCGCTATCCCGAACTGGGCGGGGCGCCGGGGCAACAGGCGAGCGCCGCCAACGCCTATACCTTCCCGGAGACGGGCATGACGCTCGGCGGCCGCTTCCGGGCCTACTGGGAGAGCCACGGCGGGCTGGCGCAGTTCGGCTACCCAATCTCGGACGAGTTCTCGGAGAAGAGCGCGCTCGACGGCAAGACCTATGTAGTGCAGTATTTCGAGCGCGCCGTCTTCGAAGAGCACCCCGAGAACGCGCCGCCGTACGACGTGCTGCTCTCGCAGCTGGGCACACTCGCCTACCAGGCCGTGAACGACCTGTCGTTCACCGATTGGACGGGCACGCAGATCACCCTGCCCAAGCGGCCCGAGCGCATCGTTTGCCTGGTCGCGCTGTGCGAGGACCTGCTCTACGACCTGGGGCTGCAGCCGGCCGCGGTCAACGATCGCTTCGGCGAGCTCGCGCCGTTCTGGGGCGATGCGGCCAAGAGCTTCACGCACATCGGCGGCGCGGCGCGCACCCCCAACCTGGAGGACGTCGCGGCCGTCAAGCCGGACCTGATTATTGGGCTCTTCACGCAGGTCAGCTTGCGCTATGCACTGCAGCCCATCGCGCCGCTGTACGTCATGAATCCGGGCAACTACGCCGACTCGCTGACCTACCTGCGCACGCTTGGCCGCCTGACCGGGCGGAACTATCAAGCCGAAACGGCCGCGCAGAGCCTGCTGAACGAGATGGCCGCCTACAAGGCAAAGTCGCCGAATACGAAGGTGCCGCTGTTGATGTTCGGCTCGACGACGGCTTTCAGCATCTTCACGACCAACTCAGTCTTCGGCAGCGTGCTGGCGGCCGTGACAAACTACCCCTGGCCCGCGCCGCCCTCGGTGCCGCCGAGCACGAGCAGCGAGCCGGGAGCGCTGCAATACTCGCTGGAACAGCTGCTCGCCAAAGACCCGGACGTGATCCTGGTCGAGACGGACAGCATCTCGACGGGTAACACGCATCTGGTGCCACAGCTCCAGAGCAATCCGGTCTGGGGCCAGCTCAAGGCGGTGCAGGCGCACCAGGCGTATGAAGTGAGCCGCGACTACTACCTCTTCGGCCGCGGCCCGCGCTCGTTGCAGGTCGCCCTGAGCGACGCGATGAGCAAGATCTACCCGGAGACGTTCCCGGCGCCCGGCCCATGACGGCTTTAGGCCCCGGACCGCGGCCCCGGCCGCGGTCCGGGGCCGCACGCGGTTAGTGCGTCTCCAGGTCCGAACTCGTCGAGGTGCACCACGGGGGACTGGCGCGGCGGCGGCGTGCCCAGAAGCGCGCGGGCCGCGCTCTTCAGCACGACCAGCTTATCGGTGCCCGGCGTCAGGTACTCCGCCTGCTCCACGTCGACCTGAATCAGCGCCAGGTCCGGGTCGTTCGGGCCGTTGGGCGCCCACAACTCCCACGACTTGTCCCACAGCCGGTTGATCTGCGCGCGATCGCGGCTGATGCGGGCCCGGCCGGAGAGCGAGACGTAGCCCTTGCCCGCGTCGGTGAAGCAGGAGACGCCGACGCGCGGGTTGGCCTCCAGATCGCGCGCCTTGGCGGTGTCCAGCAGCGTCGCGAACTCGACGCCGCCGTCCGGTCGCCGGGCCAGCAGCGCCATGGGCCGGGCGTGCAGGCTGCCGTCGGGCGAGATTGTGGTCAGCACGGCGAAATCGTAGTCGTGGAGCAGGGCGTCCAGCTGGGCGCGCTGGTCGGCGGGGGTCGGGGTCGGCTTGTCGGCCATGGGGGTCCTCCTCGTGTGGCGGGCACGCGGACGAGGTCCCGGTCCGGCGGCGCGCCCGGGCATGCAACACTGTTTGCCGGAGCAGGAAGCAACAACCGTACCAGACCGGCGGGGCGCCGTGCTACGGCTCGTCGGGCAGGGGCAGGTAGAAGGTCATGCTCTGGAGCGCGACCACGGGGTCGATGTTGCGGATGCGCACGTGGCGCGGCACCTTGACCACGGTCGGCGCGTAGTTGAGGATGGCCTGCACCCCCGCCGCGACCAGCGCGTCGGCCACCGCCTGCGCGGCGTCGGCGGGCACGGCGATCAGGGCGATGCGGATGCCGGCGGCGGGCAGCACGCTGGGCAGGGCGTCCATGCCCTGCACCGTCAGGTCGCCGACGTGCTGGCCGTGCTTGCGCGGGCTGTGGTCGAACAGCGCGGCGATGCGGAAGCCGTTGCGCCGGAAGTCGTCGTAGCGCAGCAGCGCGCGCCCCAGGTCGCCGACGCCGACGAGCGCGATGTCCCACACCTGCTGCAGCTGCAGGATCGACTTGATCTGGTCGAGCAGGTACTCGACCGCGTAGCCCTTGCCCTGCTTGCCGAAGTCGCCGAAGTAGGCCAGGTCGCGCCGGATCTGCGCCGCGCTCACGTCGATGCGCGTGCCCATGTCTTCGGAGGAGACGTGCTCGACGCCTTCCTCGACAAGATACTGCAGGGTGCGGGCGTAGATCGGCAGGCGCCGGATCACCACGTCCGGGATCAGTTGTCCGCGGCTCGTGATGCCCTTCGCCGACTTGAACCGCCCGGCGGCATCCGGATCGGCGGGCTCGGGCGGCCGGCCGAGATTGTCTCCGATGCTCGCGGCCATGGTTCCTTTCCTGTTGGTTCCGGGCGCGGTGCGCGGCTGTACGAGGCCCCGCGCCGGACCCCCGCGCTAGCGGATGCCGACGTGGATCGCGACCGTGCCGAACATCAAGCGCTTGTAGCGCACCTCGCGCAGGCCGGCTTCGCGCATGAGCGCGGCGAGCGCCGGCGCGTCGTAGAAGCGGATCATCGAGTTGGGCAGATAGGTGTACGCATCGGCGTCGCCCGCGATGAGCCGGCCGAGCAGGGGCACGAGCAGGCGAATATAGGCCCGGTGGCCCCAGCGCAGCCACCAGAAGCGCGGCTGCGAGGCCTCCAGGGTGACCACGCGCCCGCCGGGGCGGACCACGCGGCGCAGCTCGGCCAGGGCCTGGCGCACGTCGGTGACGTTGCGCAGGGCGAAGCCGCTGGTGGCGCAGTCGAAGCCGGAGTCGGCGAAGGGCAGCGCGAGCGCATCGCCCTGGATGAACCGCACGCGCCGGGCGGCGGCCCGCAGGGCGGGGTCGGCGGCCAGGTCGGCGCGGCCGCGCGTCATCATCTCGATAGGTGAGGTCGAGCGCCCAGACGTGCGCGCCGCGGCGGGCCAGCCCGGCGGCGATGCGGCCGGTGCCGGTGGCCATGTCGAGGGCGCGGCCGCCGGGCCGCGGGTGCGCGGCGCGGATGGTCAGGCGGCGCCACTGCTCGTCGCGCCCGAAGGTCATCAGGGTATTCATCAGGTCGTAGCGCCGCGCGATGCGCGCGAACATGCCCGCGACGTAGCGCCGCTTGGCCTCGCCTTCGAGCGTGGCCGCCGCGTTCTGCGGCGGCGCCGGGGCCTGCTGCCGATCGGCCATGAGCCTGCCTGTGCCTCCCTGCTAACTTTGTGACTATTGTAACATTCGGGGCGGGCAGGGTCAAGGCAGGCGGTGGGGCGGCCGGTGGATGAAGTGCGCTAGGCCGCAAGCGCCGCGCGATCGGCGGATGAGATATGACATGCGCCGGGCCAGTGCAATCGCAATTCGGTCACACTGCATTCGCGGTGCCTGCTGCCAACCACGAATTGACCCAAGCTTTGGCCGAATGGGAGCGAAGTTACCCCGATGGCGACGCCGGTGATACCCAGGAGTGACCGGGCACGTCTCTTGCTGTGGGAGTGTGTAGGTTCCCCTCCCAAGAGAATGCTCGAGCGGTGAGCAGCCGGGCAAGGCGGAGACCCGCCGGCCAATTCCGGCCGCGATGCCCGGGGTGCCCGGCACATGACAGAGGAATCAAGGAATGGTTGCACCTTTCCATGTTCGCATCTTCGGGGTTTTCCGGGCCGAACAGGATAGCCGGCCGGTGCCCGGCCTGCAGGGTCGCAAGGTGCAAGAACTACTTGGGTATTTGTTGCTGCACCACGACACGCCCCGACCCCGGGAGCTGCTGGCAAGCCGGCTGTGGGGCGACCGGCCGGTCGAGCAAGCCCGGGGCTACCTCCGCAAAACCCTGTCCCAACTGCGCGAGGTGCTCCTCCCCTTCGCCGATGCGCCAATCCTGGAGACGGATCGGGAGAGCGTGACGCTCCACCTGACACCCGCGCTCCAGGTCGACGCGCTGATCCTGGAACAGACCCTGAGCGCCCGGGGCCCGACGGCCGGAGGCCGGCTGCCCCCGAGATCGTCGCGCGGCTTGCTGCGGCGGTCAGCGGCGGCGAGGACGAGTTGCTGGCCGGCTGGTATCCGGATTGGTGCCAGCCGCTACGTGAGCCGTACGGCGCGCTGTACCGGGAAGCGCTGGAAGTGCTCGTGGACGAGCACCTGTGCCGCGGGGAATACCGGGCGGCGCGCGAGTACGCCGAGTGCTTGCTGCGCCACGATCCGGCGTGCGAGCGCATCCACCGGCAGCTGATGCGCGCGTACTACTTCAGCGGGCGGCGATCGACCGCCTTGCGTCAGTACGAACGCTGCGCCGCCGCCCTTGCGGCCGAGCTGGGCACCACACCCGCCCGCGAGACGACGGCGCTGCGCGACGCGATCCGCGCGAGCAGCTGGCAGACCCCCGGCGCTCTGCGCGAAACGCCGATAGCGCGCCGGCGGAGGGCCGCGGGACCGCGCCGGCCGCGGACCTGGCCGCCTTGCAGCGCCAGATCGAGGCGCAACCGCTCAACTGCGCCACCTGCAGGATGGGGAGACGGATATCCAGCGGGCGTAGCCGCCGCGATCCGGCGCGCGCCGGGCAGGGATCTCAAAATGGACGCAAAGTGCCCGGCAAGAGGACGCGCGCTGGTACGCTCGCGGTACGGGCGGGGATCAGTCAGGGATCTATACTCGAAGGTGCGGGCCTGCACCGCCGTGATCGGGTGACGGGCCGCCGCCGGCCGCACGCATTGCGGTGGGGCGACAGGGTCGGCTACGGGGAAGGAGACGGCGATGCAACGATCCCGCGCGGCGTATGTACTCTGGGCGTTTGGTCTACCGGTTCTGTGGATGCTGCTGATTGCCGGGGTGCGCGTCGCGCCCTATGCGGGCCTGCCGTCCCTGGCCGTGCCTGCTTTGGCCGCTCCCGCCTCACCCCCGCCCGCCGGCGCCCGGCGCCCGCCGCGGTGAGCGCCGTCACGGCCAGTCAACCGGTCGAGGCCCCCGCGATGCCGCTTGGCTACCCGCAGGTGGACGAGTCGTACGGCGCGTGCAACCCGACCCAGGATAACTGCGTCTGCCAGGTCTGCGCCACGCAGCACCCGGTCAACACCGCCACCGGCAACTTCTGGCACAGCTTCAGCGCCCTCTCGATCCCCGGCCGCGGCTACGCGCTGGGCCTGACAGGCGACCTATAACTCCCTCGACGCCGTGCTCACCACGACACCGGGGCCACTCTGGGCCCCGGCTGGGACTTCAACTGGCACATGTACATGGACGAGGACCCGGACCCCCGGAACGCGAACAAGTATCGGGTCCATCAGGAGAACGGCAGCGTCGACCGCTTCCTGATGAGCACACTGCAAACCGACGCCAATACCCTAGCCACCCTGACTAACACCGCGGGCATCACAGCGACAGGCAACTTCATTTTCACCCACAAACGCGACCAGAGCAGCTACTACTTCTATCCGATCACCCCGACGACGGCCATCACCTCGGGCTTGCTGTTCCGCATCGTGGACCGCAATGGGTACGTGACCCACTTGAGCTACACTACGACCGGCAGCCTGGCCGGCGCCCTCGACCAGGTGACCGACCCGGCCGGGCGGTCTTTGCAGTTCAGCTACGTCATCTCGGGCACGCCCGGCACAACCTACCTGCACGGGGTGAGCGACCCCGCTGGGCGGACCGTGGGCTTCGACTACGATAGCAGCGGCTATCTGCACACCTACACGGACGAGGCGGGCCAGGTCTGGACCTTCGGCTATGCGATGCACAATGGCGCCGTGCTGATGAACGCCCTGACCGACCCCAAGGGCGGCACCGTTACCAACACCTACGACGACTCGCTCGACCGGCTGACCAGCCAGCAGGATGCCCTCAAGCGCGCGTACACGTTCGCGTACCGCGCCCTCGATAGCCCTGCAGACAATCTGGTCACCACAGAAACCGACCCGCTGAACTACACCACCGTCTACACGTACTACACGGACACGCTACGCGTGATGACGCGCAACCCGGGTCCCGGCCAGGAGCAGTGGCAGTACGAGTACGATGACACGCCGGGTCCCAATGTCTACCACACGGGCATCACGGCCACCATCGACCCCCTGGGTCACGAGTGGACGCAGACCTGGGACGCGAACGGCAACCTGCTGAGCCGCACGGATCCGCTCGGCCACACCACCAAGTACGCCTACGACGACGCCAACAACCTCGTCGTGATGACCAACGCCCTGCAGATCCCGATCACCTACACGTACGATTCGACGATCACCGGCAACTTACGACGCGTCTCGCGACCGCTCACCAGCACGCAGGACGTCGCCACCACCGTCTACACCTATAGCGGCATCTTCCCGGGAGACGTCATCAGCACCACCGACCCGCTCGGCCATAACTGGCGCACCGACCACGACCCGACCACTGGCTATGTGCTCACCAGCACAAATCCGTTGGGGCAGGCGGCCCACTATGCGTACGACACAATCGGGCGGCAGATCCGCATGGTCAGCGCGCTCGGCTACACGAGCACCTACACCTACAATGCCTACAATGCCCTGACCGTACTCAAGAACACGCGGGGCTACACGACGACTTATACTTATGACGCGAACCGTAACCTGCAGAGCGTGACCAACGCGCTGACGCAGACGACGAGCTATGGCTACGACGCCGACAACGAGCAGACCCGCGTCGTCCGCCCCGACGGCGCCCACTTCGACACCGGCTATGACGCCGACGGTAACGTCATCTCGCATACCAACGAGCTGACCGAGACCACCACGTATGCGTACGACACCTTCAACCGGCTGCAGTCGTACACCGACCCGCTGACCCGTACGACCGGCTATGCCTATGACGCGGCCGACCGCCTGGCGGTGATCACCGATGCCCGCGGCCTCACCAGCACGTTCGGCTACGACCCGGCAAACGAGCGCACGGCGATCACCTACACGACCGGCACTCCCGACGTCACCTTCGCCTACGACCCGCTTGGCCGGCGCACGAGCATGAGTGACGGCACGGGTGACAGCAGCTACGCTTACGACTCCCTCGATCGCCTGACGCGGGTGCAAAACGGGGCCGGAGCCGTGGTGACCTACACCTATGACCTGGCCGGCAACGTCACCAACCTGATCTACCCGGGGAACCTGACGGCGACGTACGCCTACAACGCCGCCAACGAGATGACGCTGCTGAAGGACTGGTACGGCAATCACCTGAGCTTCTACTATGACGCCAACGGGAATCTGATCCAACAGGTCGGCGCCAACGACGTACATCAGACCTACGGCTACAACTCGGAGAACGTGATGACGGCGACGACCGTCACGTATCAGCCGACGCATCCACCCCCGCCGCGGCCGAGTGCCGCGCCGCAGGCGCCGGCGGACGGGCCGCTCTTCGCGATCAGCTACACGCGCGACCCCTTGGAGCAGGTGGCCGGCACGAGCGACACGCTGGACGACAGCCACAGCTACGGCTACGACCCGCGCAATCGGCTGACCAGCGACCTGCCCGGTGGCGTGGACGACCCGAACACCTGGGACTACAACGCGGCTACGCAGCTGACCGAGCATGTGGTCGCCGGCAACCCCCAGACGACCAACACGCTGGACTACGACCAGGCGGGCGAGCTGCAAAGCCTGACCGCGCTGCAGGGCCTGACGATCACGCAGCACCTGACCTTTACTTACAACCTGGACGGCGACCGCACCCAACGCAAGGACAGCAACGGCCTGAGCACGACGAATTACGGCTACGACGCGGCGGGCCGGCTGACGGGCACGGGGGTGTGGAGCTACAGCTACGACGGCGACGGGCTGCGCCAGAGCAAGACGACGACGGCCGGCAAGGGCGCCAGCAGCTACACCTGGGACGTCAACGGCGGGCTGCCGCAGCTGCTCCAGGACAGCACGGGGCAGTATCTGTATGGGCCGGGCGGGATGCTGGCGGAGGAGATCCAGGGGAGCACGGTCTACTACGTGCACACGGACCAGTTGGGCAGCGTGCGGGCGCTGAGCGACAAGAACCACGGGCTGGTGGCGACCTACACGTACGACCCCTACAGCAGTCTGGTGGCGAGCACGAGCACCACGATCCCCAACCCGTTCGGCTGGGCGGGGCAGTACCAGGACGCGGAGACCGGCTTCTACTACCTGCGCGCCCGCTACTACGACCCGGCCACCATGCAGTTCCTCACCCCCGACCCGCTCGACAAGCTCGGGGGCATGCAGCGGCCGTACGCCTACGCCGATGGGGATCCGATCAATCGGACGGATCCTTTCGGGCTCTGGGTTCATTGCGTGGCGTCAAACGGCGCGTTCGGTTTTGGCGGGATGGTCGATGCCGCCCTATATGCGTGCACGGCCTCCGATGGCTCCTTCGGGATCCTCGCTGCGGCAGGGTTTCTGGGCAGTACGAGCGGTGGGTTTTCCCCGACTTTCACCTTTGTGGCAAGCGAAGATGCGCAGACCCTTGAGGACATGACCGGTTGGTTCGTCCAGTTGGGCTGCTACGGCGGGTTGGAGGGCCGCAACGGGGTGATCGTGGAGGGCTTCGCCGGGAAGAACAAGGCCGGTAAGCTGATTAAGGGCATCGCCGTGGGAGGCGGACTTGGACCCAACCTCGGATCCCCGCTAGTCGAGTTGCACGGCGGGGCGTCGTATACGTGGATCCTGTGGAAACGGTAGGGTAGTGGAGATGGTAGCAGCGGGTCAATATGGGCCGTCTGGGGTGGATCAGCAACAGGTCGCTACGCTTGCATCCAGACCAACCGGGGCTCGGAACCCCTCAGCGGGCGGATGGAACGAGACAGCCGGCGGATGGCGGAGACTGCGGCGGCGGGCTCAATCGACGTAAAAGATGAAAGGGGCGAGACGGGCGCCCTGTGATGCAATGAACCCCAGCTACGAACGGACGCGGCAATGGACTCGTGAAACGGCGCCGATCTGGGCGACGTGGGAGTATGGCCCCGACGAGTGGGCGGCATTCGATGCGCGGGAATCGGCGCACGTGCAGCGCGACCTGCGATCGGCTCTGCGGGCGGAAGGGGTGCTGATTGGGCTAGCGGCGGTCGCCGCCGTCGTCGCAAACTATCTTGGGACGGTGTTCCAATGCGCAACCACGCCATTGCTCCTGTTTGCGGGAGGGTTGGTGGTCCTCGTGACCGCCGCCTATGTGCACACGCGAGAGGAGTTGGCCGAAGAGCACCGGGCGCGGCGGCGCGGCCCGCGGTTCGTGGTGATCACCCCGCTGGGCGTCGAGATTGCCGGGATTTACTTGCCCTTCGTGGGCTTGCGCCGCCAGTTGCTGCGCGTATACGTGCGGGGCGACGACCCGCAGGTGCTGCGCTTCCGCGTGGCCCCCTACGGCGCACTGGCCGGGCAGCAGCCGGAGATCTGGGTGCCGATCCCGCAGGGGCGGGAGGCGGAGGCTCGGGAGCTCGCAGCGCGCTTCCAACGGGAGGTGGTGCGCACACGGTGAGCCCGGGGCCGCGGGCTGAGCCGCAACCGCGGGCATGCCTCCCACGGTATAACATCAGTCTGGGGCCGCGACGCCCCGCGCTCCTGCTCGAGTAGATTCAGCGCACCCCGGTCTAGGACTGGCGCAGCAACGTGCGAGCGCTGAGCGACAAGAACCACGGGCTGGTGGCGACCTACACGTACGACCCCTACGGCACGCTGCTGGCGAGCACGGGCACGACGACCCCCAACCCGTTCGGCTGGGCGGGGCAGTACCAGGACGCGGAGACGGACTTCTACTACCTGCGGGCGCGTTACTACGACCCGGCCACGATGCAGTTCCTCACGCCCGACCCGCTGCGTAGGCGCCCGCGGGCCGCCGCGCCCTGATCTGGTATAATGGCGCGATGGCAGAGCAGGAGACGGGCCCGGTTGCTCAGGCCGGGCGGCCCGCGGCCTGGGGCCGGGTCTACCTCGGCCTGTACGCCGCCTATGTGATCGGCGGGTTCGCGCTCCGCTGGAACGGCTGGATCCATTTCGACCAGATCTGGTTCGTCGATGCCGCCCGCCACATCCTCGACGGCTCCTGGCAGATCTACGCCTTCCGGCCGGCCGACCCGGCCGTGATCGGCATCGCCCCGCCGCTCGGCCTGGCCTACTCCTACTCGCCGCTGCCCGCGCTGCTGATGGCGCCGTTCGTCGCGCTGGCCGATGCGCTGGGCGGCACGGGGCTCGCCGCCGGGGTGGGCGGGGTCGACCCGCTGGCCTACCGGCTGATCATCATCCCGCTGCTGCTCGCCGACGTGCTCGCCATGGAACAGCTACGCGCGCTCGTGCGCGCCTGGCGGCCGCAGGTCGACGAAACCGCGCTCTTCCTGGGCATCCTGCCGACGCTCTTCGTCACCGGCTTCCTGGAGGTCTCGGCCCACCGCGACCACCAGGAGGGGCTGGTGCTCCTCTGCCTGCTGCTCACCCTCCGCTGGACGCCGCGGCACCTCTGGCTCGGCGGGGTGCTCGCCGGGCTGACGCTCGCCGCCAAGCAGACCGCCGTGCTCGAATTGCTGCCTATCGGCCTCGTCTTGCTGCTCGCCGCGCCGGGCACCGCCTGGACCGCGCGCCTGCGCCGCGGCGCCGCCTGGGGCGGCATTGCCGGGGCCGTCTTTGGCGTCATCCTGCTGCCCGCCGTCCTGGCCGACCCCGGCGCGTTCTGGTACGCCTTCGTCACGCAGGAGCAGCGCCGCGTGCTCTCGGGCCCCGGCCTGCCCACCTGGATCGACTCCGGCCTCCAGGCGCTCGCGGGCCCCGGTTCCCCCGCCTACGCCTCCGGCCACGCCGCCCTCGTCGCAGGCAGCAACGCCGCGCTCGTGCTGATCGCGGGGGGGCTGATGCTGGGGGTGATCTTATGGCAGCGGGCGCGGGGCCAGGCACTCGGCCTGATCGACAGCCGCTTGCTGGCGCTCGTCGCGCTCGGCGGCCTGCTGCAGATCGTGCTCGCCAAGTGGGTCACCGGCCACTACTATCAGCTGCCGCTCGCCCTCGTGCTGCTCTGGGACACTGTGCGCCGCGCGCCGCGCTGGCCGCTGCTCGGCTACGCGGGCACGCTCGGATTCCGCGCCATCACGGTCGCCGTCGTGCTGCCCGCCGTGCCCCAGGTGAAAGACGGCTTGCTCCTGGCCCTCTATGCCGCCCTCAGTGTCGCGGCGCTCGCGGGCGCGGCGGGGCCGCCCGACGGCGCGGCCGTGCCCGCGCGCCCGGCGGCGGTTACAGCTCGGAGGCCGGCGGAGGCGTGAGGCCCGCGCCCGGGATGGGCGGCGGAGGCAGCAGCGACTGGCCGTCGTACAGCCCATCGGCCAGCCCCAGGTCGATGCACTCGCTCGCCGTGAGGAAGCGATCCCGCCCCGAGTAGATGAAGTCGCACCACCAGGCAGCGTCATGCTTGCCGGTGCGCTGGGCGAACAGGTTGGCGACCAGGTTCTTGTAGTGGTCGGCGAGCACCGCGTAGTCGCTGAAGACGTGCTGATCGTTGCCCGAGACGAACCACTGCGGGCTGTGCAGCATCAGGGTGGAGTAGGCGCCGAGCGCGCGGTGCTCCCCGGCCTGGAAGACGATCGCGCCCATCGAGTAGGCGAACCCGGTGACCACGGTGTTGATCTGCACGCCGTAGTCCGCCCGCGCCTTGTAGATCATCTCCATCATCGCCAGCCCCGAGCCGACCGAGCCGCCGCCCGAGTTGATGTACACGGTGATCGGCTGGTCGGTCGAGTCGCGCCGCGCGATCGACATCAGCAGCAGCGCCTCGCTGAAGTGCTCCGCCGCTTCATCCGTAATGTCGCCGATAAAGTAAAAGCCCATTGCCTCCAGCGCCTGGCGGCGCCGCATGGCGTTGAGCGCGACCTGGTCGAGATCCATCGTCCTCCACCCTTCTAGCCTGGCCCGCGCGGCTTTGCGCCTGGGCGTCGTTGTGGTATGATCCGGCAGCACCCGTATTCTAGCAGGTGGCGCCGCCCCGCGCAATCGCGGTCGCCGCCACGGCCGCGCGGCCCTGCCCGTCCGGCGCATCCCGTCAGTCCACCCACACGAAGGAGCCTTCCCCATGAAGTTTGCCGGTCTCGTCGCGCTGCTCGCCGCCCTGCTCATCCTGGCCGGCTGCGGTGCCGCCGCGCCGACTGCCACGCCCGTGCCCGCGCTGCTGCCTACCCCGCCGCCCCCCCAGGGCGCCGCGCCCGCCACCGTGGCGCCTCCTGGGTCCGCGGCCACGTCCGCGCCTGCCGCGCCGGCCGCGTCCGGAAGCGTCGACCATATCACCCTGCAACACATCCTGATCGGCTTCCAGGGCAGCATCCCGGGCAAGAACATCACGCGCACGAAGGACGAGGCGAAGGCCCTTGCCAACGAGGTCTACGCCAAGGCCCAATCCGGCGCCGACTTCGACGCGCTCGTCCAGCAGTACACCGACGACGCGCCGCCGGGCATCTACAGCCTCAGCAATACCGGCGTGCCGCCCGGTCCCGGCGAGTATCCGCGCGAGGGCATGGTGCCCGCCTTCGGCAATGTCGGCTTTTCGCTCAAGGTGGGCCAGATCGGCATCGCCGTCTACGACCCGGCCACCAGCCCTTACGGCTGGCACATCATCAAGCGCCTCAAGTAACCCCGCGGCGCGGTGGCGCAGGCGCTTACGCGCGTCGTGTCCGGCTGACGTCGGGCAAGAAATAGGGCCCTTGCCGTGAAGGCGAGGGCCCCCGGTTGTCCCGGATGGATTAGCTGACCGTATCGTCCGCGTCGTGGTCCGTGTCCGGGAACATATCGTTCTCGTCGTCGTTGCCGCGGCCTTCCAGGTCGTTCTGCCGCCCGCTGAGCGTGTCGGTCAGGTTATTGACGCCCTGCTCGGTCTTGCCGGCCAGGTCCTGGCCCGCGCCGCGGAGCTGCTCGCCGAGGTCGCCCTGGCGCTTGCCCTGGTCCATCTCACGCTGCCCCTGGCGTTCGTTCTCTTTGCCGCGTTCCCAGCTAGTCATCGTTGACCTCCTTCGTCGGCGCGGTCCTGGTGGGCCGCCTGCTACTAATACGCGAACTGCCGTGCGCCCGCTGAGCGAACACAGCCGATCCTAAAGCAAAGACTATGCCAGATGGCCGGGCACGCCCACCTGCAGGCGGAAGCGGCGGGTCTGCGCCAGCGGCGTGTCCAGGTGGCCGAAGCGGGCGCGCAGGTCGGCCTCCAGCCCCGCCAGGCCCGCGCGCAGCACGCCGTCCGGCAGGTCCCAGGAGGCGCCGTAGCAGCGGTCGCGGTAGCGGGCCAGCGCCTCAGCCGGCGTCTGCGTCTCCGCCCAGGTCACGTCCGGCGGCTCATGCAGGCGGTAGCCCCGCGCGGCCAGCGCCTGCAGGGCGGCCGCGTGCACCGCGGCGCGGCGGTTGGGCGGCCGCGCCCCGCCCGCGGCCGCGACCTGCGCCGCCCAGCGCTCTGCGATCCAGTCGGCTGCGCTCGGCGCGGACTCGTCGATGCCGAGGGCGATCGGCCCGCCAGGGCGCACCACGCGGATCACCTCGGCCAGCACGCGCTGCCAGTCGGGCACCAGATGCAAGATGTGCACGAGCACGGCGGCGTCGAAGGTGCCCGCCGCGAACGGCAGCCGCGCGGCGTCAGCGCGCACCGCGCGCACGGCGCCCGCGCCGCCTGCGCCGTCCTGCGCCTTGGCGCGCAGCGTGCTCAGCATGCCGGCCGAGAGGTCGGCGCCGAGCACCCACGCGCCCGCTGCTGCCAGCGGCAGCAGCACGCGCCCGGTGCCCGCACCCGGCTCGATCACCCGCAGCGGCCGATCCGGCGGCGCCGCGCCGGCCAGCGCGCCAACGAGGACCGCGCCGATGCGCGCCGCCACGACCGGCGACCAGCCGCGCGTGCGGTCGTAGTTCGCAGCCACCTGATCGTAGGGGGCCGGAGTCTCCGACGGCATGGCATTCCCTTCCCACGGCCCGGCCGAAAAAGGGCGTAACAGCTGCCATGATCAAGATTCGCCCCAAACGCGGTAGCCGAACGGCCGCGGGTGTATTATACTAGCCGGGAGGACGGAGCGCGCGCGGCGCCTCCGTTCGCCCCGCGGCCCACCGCATGCGCATCCGCGCTGGGGGCCGCGCCGGGCGCCCGGTGCCGGAGGGGATCTCGGTCTGCCGCGGGAGTCTGCAGGAGGAGCGCGAGGATGTCGTACACGCCACAGCAAAACGCGGGAAACGGGCAGCGCCAGGCCCCCTGGGCTCGCCTCACCGGCACGGGCCTAGCCTGGCCCGTCGCGATCGCGGTTGGGGTGCTGCTCATCGTCGCCGTCTGCGGCGGATTCACGCTGTTGCGCACGCCCAGTCAGCCGTCGCCCACGAGCACGGTCGTCGCCACCGGCGGGGCCAGCGTCGCCGGGCTCGTGCCGGGGCAGGCCACCGCCCAGGTCGGCGAGGTGGTCACCGCGAGCGGCATCGACACGACGAACCGCCCGACCAAGCTCACCAACACGTTCGGCCCGGCGAGCACGGTCTACGCGGTGCTGCAGGGCATCAGCGTGCCCCAGGGCACGACGCTCTTCGCGCGCTGGATCCACGACGGCGTCGTCTATGAGGACTCGGCCGCCATCACCGCCGCGCAGGCGTATAATCAGGGCTTCGTCGAGTTCCACATGCAGCCGCTGGCCAAGAAGCCGCTCGCGACCGGCGACTACACGGTGCGCATCTACGTGAACGGCAACCCCGGCCCCAGCACGCGCTTCGTCGTCCGCTGACCTCGCCGGTGAACAGGGCCCGCGCGCCCGGAGCAGCCTCGCCCGGGCGGGCTACGGGAGCCGGCTCAGGCCCGCGCGGATCTCGCCACACCGCACGGCCTGTCGCCGGACAGGACGTGCGGGCATGCCATTCGCTTATTCGCTCGCGGGCCGCGCATTCGCTGATTCGTGATCGGCCGGATCCAGGCTACACGACAGCCCGCGACCCGCAGCCTCCTGCGCCGGGCGCGCACGGACACAACAGGGAGATGATATGACCGAACAACTGGCCGGGCTCGATGCGTTCCAGGACGTGCAGCGCGCCCTCGTGCTCGCCGCGCATCCCGACGACATGGAGACGCTCATGGGCGGCACCGTGCTGCGGCTGCGCGAGCAGGGCGTCGCGTTCACCGCGATCATTTGCACCGCGGGCGACATCGGCAGTAACGACCCGCGCTGGACCGCGCAGAGCCTTGCCGCGACCCGCGTCACCGAGACCGAGCATGCCGCCCAGCTGCTCGGCATCGCCCACGTCGAGATCATGGGCCACCGCGACGGGGAGTTGGAGGCAAGCCTGGCGCTGCGCGCCGAGATCGCCCGCTACTACCGCCTCTACCAGCCCGACACGCTCTTCACCTTCGATCCGACCGGCTGGGTGCTCAACCACCCCGACCATCGCGCCGCGGGCCGCGCCGCGCTCGATGCGCTCATCCCCGCGAGCATGCGCCTCTATCACCCCAGCCAACTGACCGGCGACGCCCACCCCTCGGCGATCAAGCGCATCTTCCTCTGGACCGCCGCCGCGCCCGACGTCTTCGTCGACGTCGCCGGGGTCTACGACGCCAAGATGGCCGCCTGCCTGGCCCACGCCAGCCAGTTCCCCGAGCCGGCGCGGCTCGACTGGATGCGCCGCATGGACGGCGAGCGGGGGCAGCGCATCGGCGCGACCTACGCCGAGTCGTTCCAGGCCCTGAGGACCTACTAAGCCCATGGATCCAGTGTTGTTGGCGGGCCTCGCCGTGCTAGGCGCGGCCCTTGGTATGTTCGGCACGATTATCGGCGCGGGCGGCGGCTTCCTGCTCGTGCCGATCCTGCTGCTGGCCGGCTGGCCGCACGCCGAGGCCGCGGGCACCTCGCTCCTCATGGTCACGGCGAACGCCGCGTCCGGCAGCCTCTCCTACCTGCGCCAGAAGCGGGTCGACCTGCGCAGCGCCATCCCCCTCGCCATCGCCACCTTGCCCGGCGCCTTCCTCGGCCCCTTGGTCGAGGGCTACATCGGCGGCCGGCTGTTCAACATCATTTTCGCCCTGCTGCTGCTCGGCATGGGCGCCTATCTCTTTTTCAACCCCGAGCGCAAGCGGCAGGAGGTGCCACCGGGCGGCGTGCCCGCGCGGCCGTCGGGCCCGCGTGGCTGGGGCTGGACCACCCGCGACTTCGTCGACGCGCACGGCGAGCACTGGGTCTACGGCTACAGCCTGCCCTGGGCGCTCGCGCTCTCCGTGCTGGTCGGCTTCATGTCGAGTATCCTGGGCATCGGCGGCGGCATCATCCACGTCCCCGCGCTGATCAACCTGTTCAACTTCCCCGCCCACGTCGCCACCGCAACCTCGCACTTCATCCTGGCTATCTCCGCCACCGCGGGCACGATCGGCCACATCACGCAGGGCGATGTGCGCTTTGCCGAGGGCATCGCGCTCGGGCTCGGTGCCATTGTCGGTGCGCAGGTCGGCGGCGCGGTCTCGCGGCGAGTCAAGGGCGCCTGGATCGTGCGCGCGCTGGCCATCGCGCTGGCCCTCGTCGGCATCCGCCTGCTGTTCTGAGCGGCCCGCACCGGAAGTCTGGCCGTTCTCTGCGCGTTCCCTTACGCAATCCTGAACTTGGTCCGGTACACTGGGAGCAGGAGCCCGGGGAGCGGCACGCCGCGGCGTGCGGGTGCCTGCCCCGCGGGGGCGGCACCGGGGCTCGTGACTTACGTGGTACCTGGAGAGGCATTCGGATGATCGCAACTAACGACACGACGACGACCACGTCCACCACGACGATCTCCGCCCGCCCGCACGTTCGCACCGGCACCCTCGCGCGCGAGACGCTGTTCGGCCGGATCGGGCTGGGCTTCGCGCTGGTCGTCTCGGCCATCCTCAACTTGTGGAATCTGCAGCAGAACGGCTTCGGCAACACGTACTATTCCGTGGCCGTGCAGAGCATGATGCAGAGCTTCCACAACTTCTTCTTCGCGAGTTATGATGCGGGCGGCTTCATCAGTGTCGACAAGCCGCCCGTGGCCCTCTGGCTGCAAGTGCTGAGTGCCAAGATCTTCGGCTTCAGCGGCCTCAGCCTGCTGGTGCCCGAGGCGCTGGCCGGCGTCGCCGCCGTCGCCCTGATCTACTACCTGGTCCGCCGCCACTTCGGCACGCTCGCCGGGGTGATTGCTGCCCTCGCACTCGCCGTGACCCCGATCGCCGTCGCCGTCGAGCGCGACAACCAGACCGACACGCTGCTCATGCTGACGCTCGTGCTCGCCGCCTGGGCGCTCAGCCTGGCGACCGAGAAGGCGCGCCTGGGAATGCTGCTCGTCGCCATGGTCCTCGTCGGCGTGGCCTTCAACATCAAGATGCTGGAGGCGTTCATCCCGCTGCCGGCCTTCTACCTGCTCTATCTGGTTGCCGCGCCGACGCGCTGGTATAAGCGCCTGTTCCACCTGACCCTGGCGACCCTCGTCGTCTTCGGCGTCGCGCTCTCCTGGCCGCTGGCGGTCGACCTGACGCCGCCCGACCAGCGCCCCTGGGTCGGCGGCAGCCAGCACAACAGCGTGCTCGAGCTGGCGCTCGGCTATAACGGCCTCGGCCGCGTGACCGGCCAGGAAGGCATGGGCCGGGGCGGCTTCGGCGGCCCGGGCGGCCCCGGCTTCAACGGAGGCAGCGCGCCCAGCACCGGCGGCTTCCCCAACCTGGGCAACCTGCTGCCCTTCTTCGGCGGCGGCACCCAGAATCCCGGCTTTGGCGGCGGCTTCGGCCGCGGGGGCGGGGGCATGTTCGGCGCGGGCGCACCCGGCGTGACGCGCCTCTTCACGGGCGAGATGGCCGGCCAGTGGAGCTGGCTGATCCCGCTGGCGGCCGTGGGCCTGCTGGCGGCCGTCGTGGCGCTGCGCCGCCGCCGGTTCCGCGACCCGCGCGGCCAGGCGATCCTGCTGTGGACCGGCTGGCTGGCCTGCTACGGCGTCGTCTTCAGCATGGCGGCGGGCATCTTCCACCCCTACTACCTGGTCACGATCGCGCCCGCCGCGGCGGCGCTGGTCGGCATCGGCATCGCCTTCCTCTGGCAAGGCTACCGCGCGGGCGGCTGGCGGGCCTGGCTGTTGCCGCTGGGCCTCCTGCTGACCGCGCTCTGGCAGGTCAACATCTTGGGCGGCTATCCGCAGCAGGCGCGCTGGCTCATGCCGCTCGCGTTCGGCGGCGCCGTTGTCGCCGCGCTGCCGCTCGTCGTGACGCGCCTGCTCGACCGCCGCATCTGGCGGCGCTGGGCCCCCGGCCTTGTGGCGATCGGCATGGTGGCCCTGCTGTTCGCCCCGCTCTCGTGGGCGCTCTCGTCGGTGGCCGAGGCGTCGAACAACGCCAGCCTGCCGGCGGCCGGGCCGGGCGGCTCCAACCCCGGCGGCGGCAACTGGACGCTCATGAACACCGGCAATGACCCGTTGGTGAGCTACCTGGAGCAGGGCAGCCAGGGCTATCTCTACCTGGTCGCCGTCCAGAACTCGCAGCAGGCCTCCTCGCTCGTGCTCGAGACGGGCCGGCCCGTGCTTGCCGCGGGCGGGTTTATGGGCAGCGACCCGGCCCTGACCGCCGATAAGCTCGCCGCCATGATCGCGTCCCACCAGATCCGTTACGTCATGGGCCTGGGCGGCGGGGGCCGCGGCTTCGGCGGCTTCGGCGGCGGTGGCAGCAGCGACGTCTCCGGCTGGATCCAGCAGCACTGCTCCGCCGTCAGCCCCAGCGCCTACGGCGGCTCCGGCAACGGCGGCGGGGGCCGCGGCTTCGGCGGCTTCGGCGGCTTCGGGGGCTTCGGCGGCGGCCAGTTGTACGACTGCGCCGCGCCTTCCATCTAGCGCGAGCGCGGTTTCCCCGTACGACGTACAACGAAGGCGTGCCTCCCCGGGCTCGCCTTCGTTGCATTCGACCCGCGCGGCCCGGCTTTCTGCTACAATGCTCCGGCGGCCGTAAGCATAAGGCCGCGGCGGAGGTGGCGGATGGCGGCGACCGAGAGCGTGGCGGACCCGGTGGGCGGCGTGCCCCTGGTCCCGCGCTGCGCGACGATCCCCCAGGTCATCGCCGAGATGGAGCGGCGCTGGCGCAAGCTGCAGCGCGCCCACGCCTGGCGCGCCGTCTTCGCCCGCAGCTATCTGCGCACCACGCAGGAGATCCTCGCCGCGACCGGCGCGGCCCCCGCCTTCGAGAATCCCGCCTGGCTGGTCCAGCTGGATTGCGCCTTCGCCGAGCGCTATTTCGTCGCCGCCGACGCCTGGACCGCCGGCACCGTCTGCCCCGCCCCGTGGACCGCCGCGTTCGCCGCCGACGATGCCAAGCGCACGCTCGTGCTGCAGGACCTGCTCCTCGGCATGAACGCCCACATCAACTACGACCTGCCCTACGCGCTCGACGCCACGGTCCCGCCCGGACTCGACTCCGCCGCGCTCGCCCCCTACTATCGCGACCACGCGCGCATGAACGCCTTGCTTGGCCGCACGGTCGCCAAAGTCCAGGTGGCGGCCGGCGAGTACGACCCGCTGATCGACCTGGCCGGCGTGGGCCTGGGCCGCGGCGGCGAAGAGAGCGTCGCCCAGCTGATCGTCGTCTGGCGCGAGCGCTCCTGGGCCCACTTCCTCCTCCTCCGTGGCCCCGGCGACCGCGCCGGCGTCGACCGGCTGATCGCCGAGACCGCGCAGGAGTATGCGCTGCTGCTGCTCCAGGTGCAACAGATCGCCCCGTACCTCTACTGGCCGAACCGCCTCTACCGCGACTCGATCGGCTGGCTGCGCGGCTGGCTTCGCTAGCCGCCCGGTCGGACAGAAGGGACACCATCGCGTGCACTACGGCCTGACCCTGCCGAACTTCGGCGACTTTTTCGACCCGCGCGTGCTCGCGCGGCTGGCCCGCGAGGCCGAGGATGCGGGCTGGGACGGCTTCTTTCTCTGGGACCACGTGCTGCTCTGGCCCACGCCGATGGTCGACCCCTGGATCGCCCTCGCCGCCGTCGCGCTCGCCACCGAGCGCATCCGCCTCGGTCCGCTCGTCACGCCGCTACCCCGCCGCCGCATCGTCAAGCTCGCGCGCGAGACGGTCTCGCTCGACCATCTCAGCAACGGGCGCCTGATCCTGGGCGTCGGTAGCGGCTCCGGGCCCTGGGAGTGGGAGTACCTGGGCGACGAGCCCGACCCGCGCACCCGTGGCGCGATGCTCGACGAGGGCCTCGACCTGCTCACCCGGCTCTGGACCGGCGAGCCGGTGTTGCATCAGGGCCGCTACTACACTTTCCGGGGCGCGCCCGCGCCCGACGATCCGGCCGTCGCCCCGACGCCGTTCTTGCCGGCCCCCCTGCAGACGCCCCGAATCCCCATCTGGGTCGCGGGCACCTGGCCGCACAAAGCCCCGTTTCGCCGCGCCGCTCGCTGGGACGGTGTCGTGCCGCTGCCCGCAGGCGGCGACTTCGGCGGCCAGTTGGCGCCCGACGCCGTGCGCGACATCGCGACCTACGTGCGCGCGCACCGCACGCGCGACACGCCCTTCGAGGTGGTCGTGGGCGGGCACACCGCCGGCGAGGATGCCGCGGCCGATCAGGCGGTCGTCGCGCGCTACGCGGACGCCGGGACCACCTGGTGGCTGGAGGACGTGAGCCCCTGGGCGTTCGGCTGGCGCCGGCAGGGGCCCTGGCCCACCGCGGCCATGGAGGCGCGCATCCGCCGCGGCCCGCCCCGGGCCTGACACGCCGGGTGGGCGGGCGGGGGCACGGCCAATGCTGAAACGGGCGGTATGGAAGACAAAATCCGTTTCGGCATTCTCGGCTGCGGGGTCATCGGCGTCACCCATGCCGAGGCTATTGCCGCCCAACCCGAAGCCGAGCTGGTCGCCGTCGCCGACGTCAGCTTCGCCCGCGCTAAGGCGCTGGCCGCTCGCACCGGTGCCACCCCCTATCCCAGCCTGGAGGCCATGCTGGCCGGCGCCCCGCTCGACGTGGTCGATATCTGCACGCCCAGCGGCTTGCACGGCGCGCAGGCCGTTCAGGTCATGCGCAGCGGCCGCCACGCGATCGTCGAGAAGCCGATGGAGCTCACCCGCGAGGCCGTCACCGCGATGCGCCGCGCCCAGGAAGAAACGGGCACACACCTCGCCGTGATCAGCCAGCACCGCTTCGACCCGGCTGCCGTCCAGGTGCACGCACTCATCGCCGAGGGCGCGCTGGGCCGGCTCGTGCTGGGCAACGCCGTCGTGCCCTGGTGGCGCGCCCAGTCCTACTACGATAGCGGCGGCTGGCGCGGCACCGCCGCCCTCGACGGCGGCGTGCTCATGAACCAGGCCATCCACTCGATCGACGTGCTCCAGTGGCTCATGGGGCCGGTCAAGAGCGTCGCCGCCTACACCACCACCCGCGCCCACCGCATGGAGATGGAAGACGCGGCGGTCGCCGCCCTGCGCTTCGCCAACGGCGCGCTCGGCACGCTCGCCGCCACGACTGGCGCCTATCCCGGCGCCCCCACGCGCATCGAGGTCTACGGCGACCAGGGATCCGCCGTCATCGAGAACGATCAGCTCAAGTGGGTGCACCTGGCGCGCGAGGAGGCGGAGTCTGCGGGCCCCTACGGCATCAACGGCGGCCCAGGCACGCCCGGCACGCCGATCACGGTCCCTGCCGGACCGCCGCTGCCCGCCGGCCATGGGGCGCAGGTCGCCGACATGATCCGCGCCATCCGCGAGGGCCGCGCCCCGGCGGTCGACGGCTCCGGCGGCGCGGAGCCCGTCGAGATCATCCTCGCCGTCGAGGAGTTGGCGCGCACCGGCTGCGAGGTGGTGCTGAGATGATCCATCTGGCCGCCTTCGCCGACGAGATCTCGCCCGATCTCGACGAGCAGATCGCCGTGCTGCAAGACACCGGCATCCGCTTCGTCGAACTCCGCGGCGTCTGGGACACGAATGTGCTCGACCTGTCGGACGCCCAGATCGCCACGATCCACGCCGCGTTCGACCGCGCCGGGCTCGGCGTCTCCGCGATCGGCTCGCCCATCGGTAAGGTGCCGGTCGACGCTGACTTCGGTGCGCACTTGCATCGCTTCGAGCGCGCCCTGACACTGGCCCGCGCTTTCGGCGCCGTCGTGCGCCTCTTCTCGTTCTATCCGCCCGCCGAGGCGGCGGCCGCCGCGACCTTTGCCGCCGAGGGCTGGGCGCCCTTCCGCGCTACCGTGCTGGACCGCATGCGCGAGATGACGGCCCGCGCTCGTGCCGCCAATGTCGTGCTGGTGCACGAGAACGAGAAGGACATCTACGGCGACACGATCGCTCGCTGCGTCGACCTGCTGACGGCGATCGACGATCCGCACTTGCGCGCCGTCTTCGACCCGGCCAACTTCATCCAATGCGACCAGCAGCCCTACCCCGCCGCCTACGACGCCCTGCAGCCCTGGCTGCGCTACGTCCACGTCAAGGACGCTCTGCCCGACGGCACCGTCGTCGCGGCGGGCGAGGGCGCGGCGGATTGGCCCGCCCTGCTGGCCCGCCTGCGCGCCGATGGCTACGATGGCGTCTTCTCGCTCGAGCCGCATCTGGCCGCCGCCGGACGCCTGAGCGGCTTCAGCGGCCCCGAGCGCTTCCGCCACGCGGCGCGCGCCTTCCAGGCGCTGCTCCAGGCGATGGGCTGGGCCGACGACTGACGCGCGCGGGCGCCCATCCGGCGACGCCGAAAGCACCGCGGCCCGGTCATGCTCCTGCATGGCCGGGCCGTGGTCTATCCGGGATGTACGGGGCTACTCCGCGGCGGGGGCGGGCGGCGCGTCCGGCGCGGGCGGCTCGATCTCGGCCAGCAGGCGGCCGAGCGCGCGGTCCTCCGGGTAGGTCTCCTGCCCGAGGCGCAGCAGCGCCGACGCGTAGCGCGGCCGGGCGTGCTCGACGTAGGCGCGGGCCAGGGCCAGGTAGCCCGCGGCGGGCATGTCGTAGAAGCCCGCGATTTTGCCGAACTCGAACTCCGGGTTCTCCTTCACCACCAGCAAGAACTCCGCCAGACTCGAGCCTTCCTGCCCGCGATAGGCGAGCGCGATGGCCCGCTCGGCCCGCGTGCGCGCGTCGTTCGCGTTCAGCAGCGTGATCCGCGGCGCGGCGGCGGGCGCGGCGGCGGGCGCGGGTGTGAGGCGGCGCCCCCGGCCGCGCCCCCAGGTCAGGAACAGGATGCCCGCGCCGAGCGGCACGGCGAGCAGCGGCCAGAGCCAGACGCCTGGCCCCCCGCCGCCCGGCGCGGCCGGCGCGGTAGAGGCGGCGGCGATCTGCGCGCGCGCGGCGGGGGCGGCGGGCGCGGCGGCCAGGAAGTTCGGCAGCGTGAAGCCCTGCGGCACGGGCGTCGCCGTCGGCACGAGCGTCGCCGTGGCGCGCGGCGTGGGCAGCGGGGTCGGTACCGCGTCGGCCAGCCACCAGAGCAGTTCCGACCGGCGGGCGATCGTCAGCGTGTCGGTAGCGGCAGACCCGTCCTGCGAGAAGCCGTAGTCGAGCAGCGCGCTGGTGTCGTCCCAGGTGTAGCCGTGCGGCTCGCCGAGCACCACCGCGACCAGCCGCCGCCCGTTGCGCGTGGCCGAGGCCACCAGGCAGTTGCCCGCGATGTCGGTCCAGCCGGTCTTCACGCCGTCGGCGCCCGGGTAGCGGGTCAAGAGCTCGTTCGTGTTCTGCAGACTGTGGCCCGGCACGTCCTTGAAGCTCGTGTCGACGACCTGGTTGAACGTCGGGTTGTGCAGGTCGTACCACGTGATGCTCGCCAGATCATAGGCCGACGAGTAGTGGTTCGGGTCGTCGAAGCCGTGCGGGTTCATGAAGTGCGTGTCGGCCAGGCCCATCTGCGCGGCCTGCTCGTTCATCAGCGCCACGAAGCGCGCGACGGGCCCGGCGTCCGCGGGCTCGGTCAGGCTGCTGCCCACGTGGCGCGCCAGCACCATCGCCGCGTCGTTGCCCGACGGCAGCATCAGCCCGTAGAGCAGGTTGAGCACCGTTTGCTGCTCGCCCTCCTGCAGGCCCATCGTCGACTCGCCGACCAGGTCGTCGGCCGTCGCCGTCACCACGTCGGTCAGCGCCACGCGCTGGAGCACCAGCAGCGCGGTCATCGTCTTGGTCGTGCTCGCCTCGGGCACCCGTTTATGGATGTTCTTGGCGTACAGGACCTTGCCCGACGGGTATTCGACCACGATCGCCTCGGGCGCGGTCACGTCCGGCGGCGCGGCCTGCCGTGCCGGGGCGGCCAGGGCAACGGGCTGCGCGGCGACTCCCAGGAATGCCGGCAGCACGAAGATCGCGATTGAGAGAAGGCGGGCGGTGAGGAGCAACCGCCCGCGAGCGGAGTGGGGCCGGAACACGGGCTCTCCTGGTTAACGCGGATTTAGACCCGGTGCAGACGTCACCTCTGCGCCGTCGGACCAATTATAGCAGGTCCGCCGCCCGTCGGCAAGTCCGGATGCGTCAGATGGCGCGCTTCCCAGCGCCGGTAGAGCCAGATGACCAGCAGCAGCAGGCCAAACCCCAGCGTGTAGCCACCCAGCACGTCGCTGGCCCAATGCTCGCCCAGCCAGATCCGCGAGAGCCCGATCAGCACGATGAGCCCGCCCGTGAGCACCAGCGCGATCGCCCGCGCCGGCCCGCGCGGCATCAGGGTGAACGCCAGATAGAAGCAGAAGCCGAACACCAGCGTGTATTCGGTGACGTGCCCGCTCGGGAAGCTGTAGCTCGGCAGGTTCTGGACGACGTGCACGAGGGTATCGGACGGCCGGGGCCGCTGGATCAGCAGCTTCACGAGCGAGTTGGCCGCCGTGGCCACGGTCGCCAGGCCCAGGAACAATGCCTCGCCGAAGCGCCGCAGCACCACCAGCCCGAGGATCAGCGCGCCCGGCACAATAAAGTTCCAGGGCACAAAGCCCGGCGCGCTCACGGCGACCATCAGCCAGTCCACGGCGGGGAAGTTGATCGCCTGGATGGCCAGTGTGATCGGCACGTCGAGCGCCAGCGGGTGCAGGAAGAGCACCGCCAGCATCAGGGCGGTGAAGCCGCCGAGGCACGCCGCTGCGGTGGCCACGATCCGCCGCCCGCGCACCAGGCCGCGCTCGTGGCGGTATGCCTCCTGCGGGGGCTGCGGGTGGCCCGGCACGGCGGGTCCCCGGTCGGAAACGGCGTTCTTCCTTGTGTCCTCAATTTCCATGTCCGATTCCTGCCTTCGACTGCAACCCTACAAGAGCAAAACTCGTACCTGAAGTGTATTGACAGTAAGGGAGCCGTATGCTAGGATATGGGCGATTTCCCGCGTGCCACTGAAAGGTGGCACGGCGGGATGGACCAGTATCCGGGCGCACGTTCCACCCGCGGGTTCGGGTCGATGGGTCGCCTGGAGAGGGAGAGGCGGCTGATCGACACTGTAGTACTCTCTCCCGGCGTGGTGCCGAGGAGTTTGGTAACCGTCACAAGCTGAAAGGAGCTTCGCGACATGTCTTATCCTTCGAGCGGTCCCGCCTCCGCGCCGGGCGGGTCCTCCTATAACACCGGCGGCCCGGCGGTTCCGGCCGTCTCGCAGGCGGGTCTTCAGGACGTCTTCAATTCGTGGGTCACCTCGCTGACGCGCCCCTCGGCGGCGACGTATGCGAATGAGGCCACGCGCGCGACCCAGAACCGCATCTGGCTCAGCGTGGGCGCCGCGGTCATCATCTCGGCGATCCTTGGCCTCATCAGCGGCATCCTGGGCGGCAACATGGTCGGCGACTTCATCAAGACGCTGGTCCTGGCCATCATCCAGTTCGTGATCGTGGCCGGCTCGTATTATGCCGGCGCCAAGATCATGAAGGGCACCGCCACCCTGGAGCAGCACGCCTGGGTGACCTCGACCTACTGGGCGCCCATCACCGTCCTGTCCAACATCCCGCTGATTGGCTGGCTGCTGGGCCTGGTCGGCGCCTTCTATATGATCTACCTCGAGTACCTGACAATTCAGGGCGTGCAGCGCCTCGACGGCCAGAACGCCATGATCGCCACGGGCATCGGCGCCGTGATCGCCGTAGTTGTCGGCTGGATCGTCGCGATCATTGTGGGCATCATTCTGCTCGCGATCGGGCTCACGACTGCCACCACGACCAACCTCATCGGCGGCTGATCTACCTAGACCAGAGGCCTGCTCCCGCAAGGGAGCAGGCCTTTTGCGTGTCCGGCCGCCGGTGGGATCCGGCTTCGTTGGGCGGCGGTGGGCAACCATGCCGTCGCGATCAAGGCTCGCTCGTCTGTAGGAGGGCGCTCCGTTGCGCGACAACTGTCGCCTCAAGATCAGGGCCGCCGGTAGCCCGGATCAACAGTAGCGGACGCGCACCGCGACGCGGCGGCCCACGATCGCGCTCGACGTGGGCCGCAACCGTCTGTTGTAGGGGCAGCCACAGGGGCTGCCCGGCTGACCCACGCTCCGGCCTAGCCTGTCCGCGATCCCGCCTGGCTTTCTGTGTGCGCGGGCGCCGCCCCGCGAAAGTGGCCCCGGCCCGGGCGCCCGCCTACCGCCGCCCCTTGAGCCACTGGTACAGCACCAGCATGACCACGATCACGCCGAGGATATGCACCAGGGCGCTGCCCCAGCCGAGCAGGAAGCCCGCAACCCCCGTCACCAGCAGTCCGCCCACCAGGCTCCAGATCAACCGATTCGTCTCTTCGCGTGCCATCGCGCCCCCCTGGACCCGGGCGACATATTCCCGGGAGATTTGACAAATCCCGGCCGATTTGCTATAATGAACTAGAACAGAAGTTCTATCAACTGCGGGCGGTGCGCCCGCAACGAGTGCACGTACGCGGGGCCCGCCGAGATGCGTGGGGCCCCGGAGAGCGGGAGCGATGGCAATGACTGGACAGGACGCCGCCAAAATCCTCTTCAACTGTGCTACCTTCCTCGATATGGAAGGGGCGAACCGCTATCGCGTGGCCGCCTATCGACGCGCTGCGCTGATCATGCAGCAGCTGGCCGACCTCGCGCCCCGGCTCGTCGCCAATGAGGAGGCGCTGCGTGCTCTCGGCTTCGGCACGCGCCTGCGCCGCAAGCTGCAAGAGCTCTTCACCACCGGTGAGCTCCACTTCTACGACGAGCTGGTCGCCGCGCGCGACGAGCCGATCGGCGCCTTGCTGCGCATCCCCGGCATCGGCCCGAAAACCGCCCTGCGGCTCTACCGCGAGCTCGGCATCAGTACGCCTGCCGCGTTGACTCGGGCCGCCCGGGCGGGCGAGATCCATCCGCTGAAGGGTTTCGGGACCATCCGCGAGGCTCGCTGGGCCGCCCTGCCCGTCGAGATGCCGCGCGTGCTGCCGCCCGCCGAGCCGGCGCTGCCTCGGGCCGCCTGAGGTGGCCCGCGCTGCACGCCGGGGCGCCGCCGCGCCCGCCGCCTTCACCATCCCGCTGCCCGGCTTCGACGTCGGGGGCGACGACGACCTGCTCGCCGCCCTGACGCCCGACGACGTCCTTGAGGACGCCGAATCCGAGCCCGCGGCGGACGAGGCGGCTCCGCCACCCGCACCCCCGCCCGATCCGTTTGCGCCGGTCCGCGAGCGCTTCGCACTGCCCGCGGTACCGGAGCTCACGCTGGAGCCGCGCCCCTACCAGCACGCCGCGCTCGACGCCTGGATCGCGGCCGAGGGCCGCGGCCTGATCGTACTGCCCACCGGCGCCGGCAAGACCGTCCTGGCGCTTATGGCCGTGGCACACGCCGGGGTGAAGACCCTCGTCGTCGTGCCCACGATCGAGCTCTTGCAGCAGTGGCGCGACGCACTGGTCCAGAAACTAGGCCTACCCGCCGACCTGGTCGGCGTCGTCGGCGGCGGCCGGCGCGAGGTGCGCCCCGTCACGGTCATCACCTACGACTCGGCGGCGATGCCGCGTCGCAAGCTCGACGCCTGGGGCCTGCTCATCTTCGACGAGGCCCACCACCTGCCCGCCCAGGCCTACCGCCGCATCGCCCAGCGGGCGGCCGCGCCGCTGCGCCTCGGCCTCTCGGCCACGCCCGAGCGCGCCGACGGCCTGCACGTGGACCTGGCCACGCTCATCGGCCCGGAGGTCTACCGCCGCGGCCCGCGCGCCCTGGCGCGTGATAAGCACATCGCCGCCTACCGCGAGCGCCGCGTCTTCGTCAGCCTGTCGGCCGCCGAGCAGTCGCGCTACGACGCGCTCATGGCCGAGTTCCGCTGGTACATCGCCACGCACCGCGCCGACCTGGGCGCGGTGGCCGGCCTGCGCCTGTTTGAGGCGCTGCTGCGCCGCAGCGGCTTCGACCCCGCGGCGCGCCAGGCGCTGGCCGCCCACCGCCAGGCGCGCATGCTCGCGCTCAATGCTGAGGCCAAGATCGCCGCCGTGGAGGAGCTCTTGCGGCGCCATCCCGCCGACAAGGTCCTCATCTTCTCCGAATACACCGTGCTGGTCGACTCGATCAGCCGCCGCCTGCTGCTGCCCGCCATCACCTATCGCACCGCTGCCGAGGAGCGCCGTGCCACGCTCGATGCCTTCCGCAGTGGCGCCTATACCAAGCTGGTCACCGGCCGCGTCCTCAACGAGGGCGTCGACGTGCCCGATGCCAACGTGGCCATCGTCGTCAGTGGCAGCAGCACGCCGCGCGAGTACATTCAGCGTCTGGGGCGCGTCTTGCGGCCGAAGCCGGGCGAAGCCGCGCTGTACGAGATTATCACGCGGGGGACAAGCGAGGAGCGGTCGGCGCGGCGCCGCCGCCCGCGCGAGGAGGCCGAGCCCGACGAGGCGGCCTCCTCCAGTGCGGCCGCCTAGGCCGCTCGGAAGGAGACGCGCATGGCCGCGGGATTCACGCGTCAGCACCTGAAGAAGACGGTCCGCCGCTCCCCCCGCGACGGCCGCACCTACCTCTACCCCCAGCTGATCGGCAGCGCGGCCGTCGCGCGCCGCCGCGCGATCCGCGCCCAGTTGGACATCGCCATCCGCTATTTCGAGAGCCAGGTCGGGCAACGTCGTGCGGCCTTCGACGCCGAGGCACTCATCGGCCTCTTCGAGGATCCGCGCCTGGCGCGCGGGCTCGTCGCCGCCTTTGCCCGCTACTACCGCTTCCGCCGTCTCGGCTTCGCCGAGGTGGTGCCCACCGCCGTCGCCGAGCGGCTCCAGGAGGCGCGCCTGGGTAGCCCCGCGGCTCTCCGCATGAACCTCTTCCGCTATCTCAATACGGCCCCGCGCCCGGGCTTCGCCACCGAGGCCGGCCGCCCCGACGACATTGCGGCCTTCGCCGCCGGCCTCGATGTGGCGCCCGGCGACGCGACCGAGCTCCTCTGGCTCGATGCCGAGTCCAACTGGGTGCTGACCCGCCTGGCCACGCCTCAGCCCGCCGATCTGATCGCCGTCTACGACTTCCTGACCGTCGAGACCTTCCTGCGCTACGCCAGCCGCCTGACACTCGAGTTCCGCGCGCCAACGCCCCCGGCGGTCGAGCGCGACGTCCGCCTGCTGCTCGGCCACTACGACCTGGTCTGCGCGGCCGCGCCGCCGAGTCCCGGCACCGGTTGGCGCCTCACGGTGCACGGCCAGGCCGACGCGCGCGGCTCCTGGGCGCGTCACGGCAAGCGCCTGGCCCGCCTGCTCGTCCGCATCCTGGCCGCCCATCCCGGTTGCCTCGAATCCGGCGAAGCGCAGATCGAGCTTGCCGATCCCGCGCCGGTGCTGCGGCTTGACGGCCCCGTCCTGGCCGCGCTCGGCGCCCGCCAGGCCGATCCTGCGCCCACCGATTTGCCGGTACTCACGCCCGGCGCCTGCGCCGAACTGCGCGCGGCCTTGCCCGACGGCTGGGGCCTGCGCCTCGACCCTGACCCGCTCGTCGCCCCGGCCGGCGTGCTCGTGCCGCCCGCGGTCGCCGTGTGCCGCGAGCGCCGCGTCTACCTCGTGCCGGTCGCCGATGGCGCCGATCTGCGCCGCCTGGCCGGCCTGCGCGTCGCCTTGGCCGGCCGCGCCGAGCTCTTGCCGCTGCTGCCGCCGGGCCTCGAAGCGGTTGCGGAATCTGGTCCGGCCCCACCGTCGCCCGCCTGTCCGAGGGTAACCTCGACGGCTCGGCGGTAGCCGCCGCCCTGGAAGCCGCCGCCCCGCTTGCGGCTCCCGGCCCGGCCGAAGAGGCGGCGCCGCTGGCGATGCTGCTGGCGCGCGTGCGTCGCGACGGCGTCGTCGCGCTGCCTGAGGTGGAGGAGGTGTTGGGGGCCTTGCCGCCGCCGGGCCTGCTGCCCACCGGTCGCGGCGTCGAGTGCATCCCCGACGTCGGCCTCTGCAGCGCGGGCTTCCTGGCCCGCGTGCGCGAGGTCGTCGACGGCCAGCTCGAGTACTTCGCCGGTCGCCTGGTTACTCTCCCCCAGCTGTCGGCGACACTCGCGCTGAACATCCCCGGCGCCGACGCTCTCGGGCCGGCCCGCCTGGAGGCGCTGATCCGCGCCTTGCCCGACTACGTCGTCATGCCGCGCAAGCTCTTCGATCCCTACGTGCGCCCGGTCCGCGAGGTGGCGGGCAGCGCCGCCCGCGCCGCCGCCACGCGCAGCGCCCTCGACCGCGCTGCCTGACCTGCGGCGCCCTCGATCACACCTCCTGACCCGGGGCGCGGCGGGGCCATGTTGCCTCTTAACAGGCGCGAACTGAAGCGCTCCCGGTCCTCTCCTTTGTCAACCCGCACGCAGTAAGGGATCTCCGACTCCGAAAGGCCGCCATGAGGCGGGCGCCCCCGCGGAAGTCTGCTCCTCGGACGCCGCGCGGTTGCCCCGAGAAAGCCCCCGGCGGGGAGATCCCTCACTCCGTCGGGGATGACAGGGGAGAGGCAGGGCGATCGGCACACCCGGCGATGTAAGCCACGCCCGACTCAGTCCTCGCCAATCCATCAAGTTCGCGACTTCCACCCGCGGATCAGCCCCGAACCCGCCGCCGGATCCATCCCCTGGCACTCGCCGTCTGGAATAATGGAACGGGAATGAAGCCATTCCAGTGCCGCCCGCCCCTCGCGCGGGCTTCCAGGGGGATCCGTCGTGGCTACTGCTCGTCGTCACCTGCCGGCTGTGCTGCCGGTCGCGCTCTGTATCGCGGGCGCCGTCGCCATCCGCGTCGCGCTCGTCCTCGCCGGCTGGCCCGGCCCCGCCGACAGCGATGAGGCGACTATGGGGCTCATGGCTCGCCACATCGCGGCGGGCTCCGGCTTTCCGCTCGTCTTCTACGGCCAGCCGATCATCGGTCCGTTGGAGGCCTACACCGCCGCACTCCTCTTCGGCCTCCTCGGTCCGACGGTCGTCGCCCTCCGCCTCGGCCTGATCCTGCTCTTCGTCCCGTTTCTCCTGGTGATCTACGGGCTTACCCGCCTGCTCTACACCCGCGGCTTCGCCCTCGCGGTGCTGGCGCTGTTCGCCCTCGGCTCGCCCGAGATGCTCGCCGCCCAGTTGTTCGCGGGCGGCCACGCCGAGACGCCGCTCTACTGCGCGGCCCTCCTGGCCGGGGCGACGGCGCTCGCCCTCGCCGCCGGGCGCGCCGCCCCGCCCCGCCCGGCCATCCTGGCGCTCGGCTGTGCGGCCTGGGGCGGGCTGGCGGGTTTCGCTATCTGGGGTGACCCCCTGGTCACGCCGTTTGTGCTGGCCGGTGCAGCCGTCCTGCTGCGCGCGCTTCGTCACGGGTTGCCGTGGCGTGCGGCCCTGCCCGCGCTGCTCGGCTTCGCGGCCGGCATCGCCCCGCTGGTCGTCGCCGCCCTGGCCGCCGGGGCCGGCAGCGCCTCGGGCGCTCCCGCGGCCGCCGCACCGGTCTGGCATGGCCACCCCTACGGGCTGCCCGCCGCGAGTGGCATCCTGGGGGCGCTCGCCGAGAGCCTGCCGCTCGCGCTGGGCGCGAACGCCGTCTGCCCGCAGGCGCCGCAGATCGCCTACGGCTGGCAGCCTGCCCAGGCGCTCACGCTCGAGAGTTCCTGGCCGGGGACCCAGCCCCTCGCGTGGGCCGACCCATGCACCGGCGTGCACCTGGGCTGGGGCCTGCTCGTCGTGGGGCTGGGTGCGCTCGCCTTCGGCGCCGGCTCCCGGGCCTACCGCCGCCTGCGCGACCGCGCACCGCAGACGCCGGGCGCCGAGGCCGCCGCCACGCGCCGGTTCGCGCGCCTGGCGTTGCTCGGCGGCGCCGGGCTGACGCTGCTCTGCTTCGTACTCAGTCCGGCCCCGGCCACCGAGCCCTGGTCAACCCGGCGCTACCTCGTCGGGCTGGTGGTGGCGCTGCCCGCGCTGCTTTGGCCCGTGTGGCAGGCGGCCGGCGCATTCCGCGCGCGGCCAGTCGCCGTGCGCCGGATGCTGCCGGCGGTGGGCCTGCCCGTGCTCGCAGCACTGCTGGTCGGCTGGGGAGTCACCCGGTTCTCAGCGCAACCGGGCTACCTGGCCGGGCTCGCGGCGGTCGCGCCCGCGGTCGTCTGGGCGGGCCAGGCGCCGCGCCCGTGGCCCGCCGCCCTGCGGCTCTCCGCCCGCGAGCGCGCGGCCGTCGCGAGCGCCCTGCTCGTGCTCGCTTTGCCGGCGGTCTTTGCGGCGGGCACCCTGCAGACGTTCGCCTCGGTGCCTGCTGCACAAGCAAATTTGCTGACGCAAACAAAACTGATCCAGGCGCTCACCGCGCTCGGCGCCACGCGCGTCTACACCGACTACTGGACGTGCGACCGCCTGGCCTTCGCGAGTGGCGAGACGATCGCCTGCGCGACGCTTGACGCGTCCCTGGCGCCGGACCTCGACCGCTACGCGCCCTACCGTGCGCTTGTGGCGACGACACCGCACCCGTGGTACGTCTTCCCGGCCGGGTCGCCGCAAGCCGTACTGCTGGCCGAGCGCGCCGCGGCGGCGGGCCGCGCCGTGCTGCAGATCGACGGGTACGTGGCCGATCGCCCCTAGATGCGGGTAGGCAGCAGGCGCACGATGCCGGCCGCGGTCACCAGGCCGACCACCCGGCCGTTCTCCAGCACCGGCGCCTGGCGCACGCCCGCCATCTGCAATGTGCGCAGCGCGCTCTCGGCCGTGGCGTGCACGTCCACGGTCTGCAGTGCGGCGAGGGGCGTCATCACGGCGGCCACGGCCGTCGCCGGCCAGGCGGCTGGCGGGGTGCGGCGCACGTCGCCTCGGGTCACGATGCCCGCGAAGCGCCCGCCGGCGATCACCGGCAGCCCCGCCGCGCTGCGCTCCGCGAAGTGCTGCTGCCAGACTGTGTCCAGCGTCAGGCCCTCGGGCGCCCAGGCGAAGCCCGTCTCCATGATCGCGCGCACGGGGATGCGCCGCAGCGCCACCTGCACCTGCGCCTGCCGGTAGCCCTGCTGCGCCGTGCTCTGCAGGAACCAGCCGATCGGGATGTACCAGCCGTCGAGCGTGTCGCCGCGCAGGAACTGGAAGACGCCGAAGAGCAGCAGCAGCCAGCCCAGCGCCTGCCCCAGCCGCGCCGCATAGCGCGTGGCGCGCAGGTAGCTGTGGGTGGTGCGCCACAGGATCGCGCGCAGCACCCGGCCGCCGTCGAGCGGGAAGCACGGCGCGGCGTTGAAGGCGCCGAGCCACAATTGCAGTCCGGCCAGCACCCCCGCCGTGAACGCCAGCCCGGCCGCAGGCTCCAGCAGCCCCGGCGGCATCGCCGGCGCCGCCGCCTCCAGCCCGCGCTGCACCACCGCGCATACCCCTGCCAGTGCGAAGGTGACCGCGGGCCCGGCCAGGCTGATCAGCGCCTCGTCGCGCGGCCCCGGCACGTCGTCGACGATCTCGGCCGCGCCCCCCAGGAAGTTCAGCGTGATGCCCTCGACCGGGATGCCCCGGGCGCGCGCCATCCAGGCGTGCGCCAGCTCGTGCCCCAGGATCCCGGCGAAGAAGAAGACGGTCGCCGCCAGCGCCAGGCCCCAGGCCAGCACCGGCCCCGGGTTCGGGCGGTCGGGCGGGAAGAGGATCAGCCGCAGCGCCAGCCCGACCAGGATGACGCTCAGGAACCAGCTTGGCTCCAGCGCGATCGGCACGCCGCCCCAGCGCCCTATGGTCAGCCGTCCGCGGCCAGGCGGCCCCGGGCGCACCGGCACGTCAGCCAAGGTAGGCCTTCCGCACGCGCTCATCGCGCGCGAGCGCCGCGCTCGGCCCCGAGATCGTGACCACGCCGGCTTGCAGCACGTACCCGCGGTCGGCGTGTTGCAGCGCCAGGTTGGCGTTCTGCTCCACCAGCAGGATCGTCACGCCCTCGGCGTGCAGCCGCCGGATGATGCTGAAGATCTCGCGCACGATCAGCGGCGCCAGTCCCAGGCTTGGCTCGTCGAGCAGCAACAGCCGGGGCCGGCTCATCAGCGCGCGCGCCATCGCCAGCATCTGCTGTTCGCCGCCGCTCAGCGTGCCCGCCGGCTGGTTCTTCCGCTCGGCCAGCCGGGGAAACGTCTGGAACTGCCGCTCGATGTCCTCCGAAATCGCGCGCCGGTCCGACCGTATGTAGGCCCCGAGCTCCAGGTTGGCGTACACGCTCTGCCGCGCCAGCACGCGCCGGCCCTCGGGGCACTGCGCCACGCCCAGGCGCACCACCTCGTCCGGCCGCGCCCGCGTGATGTCGCGCCCGTCATACACGATCGCGCCATTGCGCGGCCGCACGAGCCGGGAGATCGCGCGCAGCGTCGTGCTCTTGCCCGCGCCGTTCGCGCCGATCAGCGTGACCACCTCGCCGGGGAAGATCTGCAGGTCGACGTCCTGCAGGGCCTGGATGCCGCCGTAGTTCACCGACAGCTGCCGGATGTCGAGCAGCGGCGTGGAGGGCGCGGGCGGCGGGGCCGGGGTGAGGGTCGGGCCGGGCTCCATTACTCGCTCCCCAGGTAGGCGTCAATCACCGCCGGGTCGTTCTGCACCTGCGCGGGCTCCCCGAGCGCGATCATCTGCCCGAAGTTGAGCACCGCGATGCGGTCGCAGATGCCCATGACCAGCGGCACGTGATGCTCGATCAGCACGACGGTGAGCTGGAACTGCGCGCAGATCGTGCGGATGAAGGCGCTGAGCTCGGCCTTCTCGTTCGGGTTCATCCCCGCGGCGGGCTCGTCGAGCAGCAGCACGGTCGGGTCCAGCGCCAGCGCGCGAGCGATCTCCAGGCGCCGCTGGTCGCCGTAGGGTAGGTTGCGCGCGACCTCGTCGGCGCGCGGCGTGAGGCCGACCAGGTCGAGCAGGGCGCCGGCCCGCGCCCGGGTCTGCGCCTCCTCGCGCGGCGCGGGCGGCAGCCCGAGCACGCCCGCCAGCACGCCGCTACGGGTGTGAATGTACCGCGCGATCATCACGTTCTCCTGCGCCGTCAGGTTGGCGAACAGGCGGATGTTCTGGAACGTGCGCGCGATGCCCAGGCGCGCGATGCGGAACGGCGGCAGCCGTGTGATGTCGGCTCCCTGGTAGACCAGCCGCCCGCCGGTCGGCGGGATCAGCCCGGTCATCAGGTTGAACAGCGTCGTCTTGCCCGCGCCGTTCGGCCCGATCAGCCCGAAGATCTCGCCTGGCCAGACGTTGAAGCTGACGTTCGCCACGGCCAACAGCCCGCCGAAGCGCCGGCTCAGCCCCTGCACCTCCAGCAGCGGTACGCCAGGCGGCAGGCTGACCCGCGCCGGGCGGGGCGACGACTCGATCATGGCGCCGCCTCGGGCGCCGGGCTGGGCGGGGGCGGCGCGGCCGGTTGCGGCGCGCGGGCCCGCCGCCGGAAGAGCCCCGGCGTCACGAAGCCCTGCGGCAGGAAGACCGTGGCGATCACCAGCAGCGCGCCGAAGATGATCAGTCGCCCATCCTTCATGAACTGGCCCAGCCACGACGGCAGGCTGCCCGCATCCGAAAGCTGCCGCAGCACCTCGGGCAGCGCCGTCAGAATCATGCCGCCGAGGATCGGGCCCAGGAACGTGCGCGACCCGCCGATGAGCACGAACGCCAGGTAGACGATGCTCGCGTCGAACGTCCCTTGCCGCGCGTTCCAGGTGTTCAGCGCGTGCGCGCTGATCGCCCCGACTACACCCGCCAGCACCGCGCCCATCGTGAACGACAGCACCTTGTTATACGTCGGGTTAATACCCATCGCCCCGGCCGCCAGTTCGTCCTCCCGGATGGCGATGAACGCCCGGCCGACTCGGATCCGCTCCAACCGGTAGACGAAGAACGCGCTCAGCAGCAGCAGCGGCCCCGCCACCCACAGGTACTCGACCTGTGTGCCGAACGGCTGGGGGATGCCGAAGATGCCCACCGCGCCGCCCGTGATGTCGAGGTTCAGCGACAAGATCTGCAGCACTTCGACGAAGGCGATCGTCGCCAGCGCCAGGTAGATGCCGCGCAGGCGCAGCGAGGGTACGCCGACCAGCACCGCCAGCCCCGCCGACGCCACCGCCGCGATCGCCATCTCCAACAGCAGCAGCGGGATGGGGTAGAGCGCCTCCTGGCTGACGAACACCTTCGTCGACAGCACGGCGGCGATGTAGCCCCCGAGCGCGTAGAAGCCGGGGCTCGCCAGCGACAGCTGCCCAGCCATGAGCGGCAGGTAGAGGGACAGGCCGAGCATCGCCGCCAGCACCATGGAGACGATCAGGAACCCGTTGGTCGTCAGGAAGTCGGCCACGGCAGCTAGACTTTCTGGATGAGCGCCCGGCCCAGCAGGCCGCGGGGCCGGACCAGGAGCACGATGAACAGGATGGCGAAGGCGACCGCGTCCTTGTAGCCCGAGTATTCGGCGGGCACGAACGCCTCCGCCAGCCCGATGACCAACCCGCCCGCCACCGCGCCGGGGATGCTGCCCAGCCCCCCCAGCACGATGACCGCCAGCCCCTTCAGCCCGAAGTTGATCCCGAAATATGGCCCCGCGATGCTCACGCTCGACCCCACCAGCGTGCCCGCGACGCCCCCCAGGAATCCGCTCAGGAAGAAGGTCTGCAGGATGTAGAAGTCGGTGTTGATCCCCAGCAGGCTCGCCGTGGTCGCGTCCTCCGCGACCGCGCGCAGCGCCTTGCCGAAGCGCGTGATGTTGATCAGCACGGTCAGCGCGATCAGGATGGCCGCCGAGACGCCGAAGATGATCACCTGCACCGTGCGCACGGGGATGGGCGCCACGGCTGTCCCAAAGTTGACGGCGGGCGGCAGGGACCCGTAGATATTCGCCGGGAACGTGTAGATCTCGGCGCCGACCAGGTACTGGATGAGGTTCGTGATCAGGATCGCCATACCCAGGCTGGAGACCAGCGTGAGCAGCGGGTCCGCGCCGCGCAGGCGTAGCGGCCGGAAGGCCAGCCGCTCGATCACCACGCCCACCAGCCCGGCGACGACGCTCCCCGCCAGCAGGGCCACCACGAACGGCAGCTGCACGCCGAGCGAGGCGTGGGCCAGCACGCCGTTAAAGCCGAAGACTCCGCCGGTCAGCGTGTAGGTAAAGTAGGCGCCCAGGGTAAACACCGCCGAGTGCGCGAAGTTGATGATCCCCAGAATCGAAAAGACCAGCGTGTAGCCCAGCGCGAAGATCGCGTAGACGCTGCCGATGGCCAGGCCGTTCAGGAGATCCTGCGTGAACAGGCTGATGCTCATGGTGGTGCTCCCTGGCCCCCGGGCGCGGCAGGCGCCGCGCCCGGGGCCGGCCGGGTGGCCGCCCGGCGGGCAGGTGCTACTTCAGGAAGACGAAGCTGCCGGTCGTGCCGTCCGCGTTCATCTTGATCTGCGCGACGTAGAACGCGCTCTGGTTAAGCTCCCCGTCCGGTTGGAACGAGATCTGCCCGAGCGGCGTGTCGTACGTGCCTGCCAGGATCTGCGCTTCCAGCGCGACGCGCAGGTCGCTGAGCGCCATGCCGCTTATCGGCGTCTTCTTGTCGAGCGCGGTCAGCGCGTCCACGACCACCTGCACGCCGGTGAAGCTCTGCGCGGTGAACTGCGGCGGCTCCTGGTTCGGTGCCTGCGCCTGGAATGCCGCCCGGAACGCGGCGTTGATGTCGCCGGGCGCCGCCGGGCTGTAGGCCTGTGCGATCAGCAGGCCGTCGCACTGCGCCTTGCACACCGGGAAGATGTTCTCCGTGTTGAGGCCGTTGCCGCCGATCATCACGCCCTTATACCCCAGGTCCCGCAGCTGCTTGACCAGGTTGCCGCCGTCCGCCGCGAGGCCCGAGATGATGATCAGGTCGGGCTTGACTGCCAGAGCCGCCGTCGCCTGCGTCGTGAAGTCGGTATCCTTGGTCGAGAACTTCTGCACCGTCGCCAGGTTCAGCCCCTTGGCCTTGACGGTGTCCTGGAACGTGCTCGTCTCCGATACGCTGAAGGCGTCGTCCTGCGCGTACAGCACGGCGACTGTCTTGATGTTCGGGTCCTGCTTCAGCGCCGCGTCGACCGCGTTCGGCGCGACGACCGCCACCGGCGCCGACACGCGCTGCACGTAGGGCCCGATCTGCGGGATGCCCTTGGCCGTGTTCGAGGGGCCGATGACCGGCACCTTGGCCTGGTTGGCGATCGGGTCCGCGCTGAACGCCTGCTGCGACAGCGTCGGCCCCACGATGGCCACGACTTTGTCCTGGTTGATCAGGTTCTGGAAGGCGTTGATCGCGCCCTGCTCATCGCCGCCCGTGTCCTGGAACACGACCTTGATCGGCTTCCCGTTGACGCCGCCGCGGTCGTTAAAGAACTTCTCGGCGATCTTCGCGCCCGTCACTTCCTCCTGCCCCAGGAGGGCGACGTTGCTCGTCTGCGCCTCGGCGACGCCAATCGGGATGGCCGTCCCGCTCGTGCCGGTCGTGGCAGCCGGGGTTGATGCGCCGGTCGCCGTGGTGGGCGTATCGGCAGCCATCGCGGTGGTGGGGGTCTCGGCGACCATCGCGGTCGCCGGGGCTGTGGTGGGCGCGGGGGCGGTGGTTGCCACGGGGACGGGCGTCGGGGTGTCGGCGGCGCCTCCGCAGGCGCTGAGGACCAGGCATACCAGAAGCCACAGAGGGAGGATCCATCGACGCATTGGTTTCTCCTTTGGATAAGGCGGCCACGCCGCCGGCAGGCCGGCCGGACGGCACGAGGGGTCTGTGGCGCGCAGTATACATGCCCGCCGCCCGCTTGTCAATAAAGCGACGCCTGCACAGGCCCATCTTCGGGGCGCCGGATGGCCGATCGCCGCACCGCAAGGCGCGACTCCGCGCGGGCGGAGCCGGCCGGCCACGAACCATGCCCAACGCAACCCGCATAGGCCAGAGCCCGAGGGGGCTGCAGCGAGGCCGAGTTCGTCTATAGGAGGCGGCTCCGCCCGGCGAGGCTGACGCGCGAATCGGCCCTGGGTGAGCCGCGATTGTCTGTAGGACGCGGCTCCGCCGCGCGACAACCGCCGCTGTAAGATCCGGCCGAAGCCAAGCCGCGATGCCAGGGTAGGGGCGGTCCCACGTGGCCGCCCGGCTCCCCCAAGACTCGGCCTGAAACCAGCCGAAACCTGAACCCGGTCGTCTGTGGGAGCCGGCTCAGTCCGGCGATGCCGACGCGCGGATCGGCCTAAAACGAGCGCCGATCGTCCGTAGGAGCGCGCTACCTCACGTGAGGATGGCGCCCGACCGCCCCGCCGTGATCCAACCCGCGCCGCGCCGGCAGCGCGTCGTACAGCCGCATCGTCCGCGCCACGGTCGCCTCAGCCGAGAACGCCTGCACCACACGCGCCCGCGCCGCCGCGCCCAGCGCCGCCGCCTCCGCCGGGTGGGTGAGTAGCCGGCTGATCGCGGCCGCCGTCGCCGCCGGGTCGCGGGGCGGCACCAGCCGGCCCGTGACCCCGTCGGTGACGATCTCCCGCGTCGCCGGCAGGTCCGTCGCCACGACGGGCCGCCCCCAGGCCATCGCCTCCAGCACCGCGTTGGGGAAGCCCTCCGAGAAGCTGCAAAGCGCGCCCACGGTGAAGGCCGCGGCCAGCGTGCGCGAATCCGCCCGATAACCCGTGAACACGACGTGCCCGTCCAGGCCAAGCGCGGCGGCCAGCCGCTCCAGCGCCGGCCGCGCCGGCCCGTCGCCCACCACGACGAACGCGGCGGCGGGCACCGTCCCCCGCACCAGGGCCGCCGCGCGCAGGAACGTCGGGTGGTCCTTGAACTCCGCATGCAGGCGGGCTACCATGCCCACGACCGGACGCGCCGGATCGAGCCCCAGGTCCGCGCGCAGCCCGGCGACCAGCGCCGCCGTCGGCGGATCCGGCACCGCGATGCCGTTGGGGATGACCACGACCTTGCGCCCGGGGACGCCCTGCGCCGTCAGATGGGCCTTCACGGAGGCCGAGTTCGCGGTGAAGCAATCGGTCAGCCCGGCCAGCGCCCGGTCGATCGCCCCGAAGAGCGGCTCCTTGTGGGGGTTGAGTGCCGCCCGGTGTGCCGCGCGCACGCCCGCGATCACCACCGGCGCCCCGCCGAGCCGTCCGGCCAGGCGGCCGTAGAAGTTCGCGAGCCACAGCCAGCCATGCACGATACCCGGCCGCTCGCGGCGGATGATCCCGGCCAGCCGCGCAACCTGCGTGGCCGTGTCCACCGCTCCGTGCCGCCCGAGTAGCCGCGGCTCCAGCCCGAGCGCGACCGCCTCGTCGTAGAGCGGGCCAAAGGCGTCGATGCAGATCAGTCGGGGCTCATACCGCCGCCGATCCAGTCCCCGCACCAGCGTCAGCAGTTGTCGCTCGGCGCCGCCTGCGCCAAGGCTGTCCAGCAGATAGAGCACGCGGCGCGGCGGCGCGGGCCGGCCAGACCCGGGCAGGGGAGAGGCATCCGCCGGCCGCTTCGCGCCGGTCATGCGCTCGAGGCCTTCCCGTCGGGGCGGCCGCCGATCCGCCGGACGAGGTCCGCGTAGTACACCTCTAGCCCGGCGATATGCCGGCCGATGTCGTAGGTCGCCACCATGTACGCCCGCATCCGCCGGCCCAGCGCGACGAGCCTCTCGCGATCGGCGAGGATCTCTGCATTAAATGCCACGAACTCCGCAACCGTGCCGTAAGCATGCAGCCCCTCGCCCGTCTCCGCCAGCACCTGCGCCGCTGGCGCGGTGTGCACGTTCCAGAAGACGACCGGGATGCCGAAGCTGGCCACCTCGATGCTCCCGTAGCCGAGAAACGCATCGCGCGAGATCATCCAGACGAGCCCGATGCGGTCGCGCCGCAGCGCGGCCTCGATATCCGGCTGGTGTCCCTCGAAGATCACCTTGTCGCGGATGCCGAGCCGCTCCAGCAACGGCTCCAGGGTCTGCCAGTCGCCCCGCCCGTAGACGTGGAGCACCGCGACCACGTCGCGCAGCAGGTGCTGCAGGCAGTGGAAGAAGGGCTCGATCGGTCGCTCCGGGCTGAGACGCGAGAAGAGGCCGATCTGGGCCACCCCGCCGGGCGGCTCCGGCACCACGAGCTCCGGGCGCCCGCGGAAATCCATCGCCAGTGGGAAGTAGTGCGTCTCCGCGTCGCCGCAGGGGCTGTCCTGCAGTTCCTCGCGTTGAGCAGGATCCACAATCACGAAGCGATACGTGCGGCCGGGCCGGCAGTCGCCGTAAAGGTCGTGGGCGTATTGGAAGCGGTGGCTCATCAGGTAGATCAGCACCTGCTCGTTGTCCGGCAGAATCGGCTGCAGCGCGTAGTAGTTCTCGATCTGGATGATGTTCGTCAGGTCGTGCTGCGCCAGCAGGGGCAGGATCGCCCGCCGCGCGCGCGCCATCGCAGGGGCATCCAGCAGCCGGATTCCTCCCGGCAGCCGCCGCAAGTAGGGGCGCAGGCGGCGCACCACTCGTTGATTGGGCAGCCGCCGGTAAATCGGTATGCCCAGATCTAGTAGTTTGCTATAGTAATGCTCGGTCTCCACCGCCCCGGTCCGCGTCAAAATGCTGATCGCGAAGCGGTCCTTGTCGAGTGCTTTACATAACTCGAAGAGGAACCGCTCCGAGCCGCCCTGCCGGAACTGGTTGATGACGAAGAGCAGGCGGATGCGGCGTTCAGTCATGACCGGGCAAACTCCTGCGGCCACAGGCGGATGCCGAGCTCCGACCGGATCGTCCGCAGGCTCGCCAGCCCGGCGACCCCCGCGAAGGCGAGGCCCAGCGGCAGGCGCAGGACCTCCAGTCCGGCGAGCGGCAGCACGCAAAGCACGCTCCCCGCCAGGGTCGCCGCGATCAGCACCTGCTTGTTCTCGCGGCTCCACACGAAGCCGATCTCGCGCCGCACTACTGTGTTGACCACGCCGAGGTAGATGGCGTAGGTCACCGCGAAGCCGAGGCCGAGCCCCGGCAGCCCCAGCCAGAGCATCCCGAGCACGCTGGCGACGAGCGTGCTCACGCCCGCGACCGTCTCGGTGAGCAAGAAGACGCGCCCGTTGCTCCGCGCCAGGATGACGTAGCCCATCGTCCAGCTGCTGAACCGGAACAGATCGCCGAGCAGCAGCCACTGCAAGATCGCCACGCTCGGCGCGAACGCGGCCGAGAAGACCAGCGGGATCAGCCACGGCGCCAGCGCGAGCACGCCGAGGATCATCGGCACGCCAAGCAGCATGACCAGCCGCTGCTGCTGGTTCACCAGCCGCACCAGCTCGGCCGGCTGATCGCTCGCCGCCGACACGCGCGGGTAGTAGTCCTGCGCCATCGCGGTCAGCAGGAAGCCCAGGTAGCCCACTGCCACCGTCGTCGCCGCACGGTAGAAGCCGACTGCCTCGCCGCCCAGCAGGTGCAGGGTGATGCTCGGCAGCACGTAGCGCACCCCCGTGCCCACCAGCGAGCTGCCGGTCCACGGCACCCCGAACTGCAGCAGCGCGCGTCCCGCGCCGCGCACCTGCGCCCAGGTAGCGGGCGCCGCGGGCGCCCCGGTCTCGCGCCGCAGGAAGACCCATGCCAGCGCCCAACTGACCGCCGCCGCCGCCACTATCGCCGCCGCGATGCCCGCCGTGCCCCAGCCCCACAGGATCGCCAGCAACGCTGCCGTGCTCGCGATCGAGCTCAGGACGGCGAGGCGAGCCAGCGCGCCGATGCGGTGGTAGGCGTTGAGGATGAAGGTCTGTAGGTCGGTGAACAGGGTCAGCACGACGACCCCGGCCATCAACACCACGCCCGCCGCGTACTCCGGCCCGCCCAGCATCAGCGCCGCGATCGGCTCGCGCAGCACGACGAGCCCTGCGGCCGTCACGACAGCGGCACCGCCCAGCAGCAGCCAGGCACTCTTGCGCAGCGCCGTCACCTGCGCGGCGTCCTCGTGCGCCAGCGCATTCGCCCCCAGGCGCACGATGCCCGTGCCGATGCCGAGCGCCGCGATCACGCTCACCAGGCTGACCAGGCTCTGCAACAGCCCATAGTAGCCCACCCCTTCGGGCCCCAGCAGCACCGCCATCGCCTTCGTCGACACGAGGCCGACCACGATGGTCACCACGGAGCTACTGCCGAGCAGCGCGGTCGCGCGCAGGATGGAGGGGAACGCCGACCTACCTGTCATACACCGATCCCACCACCCGCATCGGGTTGCCCGCCGCCACCGCGCCCCGCGGCACGTCGCGCGTCACCACGCAGCCCGCTCCGACGACGGCATCGTCGCCGATCGTCACGCCCTTCAGCACGATGGCGTTCGCGCCGATCCAGACGTTGTTGCCCACGCGCACCGGCGCCGAGCGCCCGGGCTGGTCGCGCTGTGCCGGGGCCAGCCCGTGGAAGTCGGAGTCGACGATCAGCGTGCGCGCGCCGATCCGGCAGTGGCGGCCAATCGTGATGGCCAGGCAGGCGATAAGCTCGGATCCGTTCGCTAGGTGCGTGCCGGCCCCGATGCGGATGCGCGCATCCGGCGTGCGCGGCTGGATCAGGATCGGCAGCGACACAGCCCCGCCCAGGCGCGCGCCGAAGACCACGCCCTGCTCGGCGACCAGCCGGCCGGCGCCCTGGAACGTGACCCGCTGGGCGAAGCGGACCGCCGGATGGGCCCTCGCGCTGCCCTGGCCCAGCGCCACCTGGGCGCGGAAGTTCCATCGGTGGTAGCGCTCGCGCAGCCCCGTGATCGTCCAGAAGAGCCGCACTTGCAGGGCCGGTAGGCCGCCCGCCCGCTGCTGCCCGGCCACGCTACGCGCGCCTCCGAGCCCGCCGGCCGGCGGTCATCGCCCCGCCTCGCGCCGCGCCCACGGCGCCAAGATCGCCCGCCAGGCCCGCGCGCCGGCCTCGATCGTGTAGCCCGCCTGGATCGCCGCCAGCGCCGCGGCGCCCAGGCGCGCCCGCCGGGGCTCGTCGTCGAGCAGGCAGCCGATGGCCTGCACGAAGCCCGTGCGCTCCGGCGGCCGCACCAGATACCCGGTCACGCCGTCGCGTACCAGGTCGCCCAGGTCGCCGACCGCGCTCACGACCGCCGGCAGCCCACAGGCCATCGCCTCCATCATCGCCAGAGACAGCCCCTCGCTTGCCGACGTCAGCACGAAGACCTTCGCCGCGGTGTAGTGATGTTCCATATCCTCGCGGAACCCCAGGAACTCCACGGTCTCGGCCAGGCCCAGCCTGCCCGCGAGCGCCTCCATCTGGCCGCGCAGCGGGCCTTCCCCGGCAATCGCCGCGCAGATGCGCGGGATAGCGCGCCTTCAGGTCCGCCACCACCTGCAAGAACAGGTCGATCCGCTTGCCCGCCACCAGCGCCGCCGCCATGATCAGGTCGTAGCGCGGGGCGATCCCCGGCGCCGGGTGGAACCGCGTCGTGTCGATCTTGCTCGAGATTACGTGCACACGCGCTGCCGGCACGCCCCGCTGCACCAGGTAGCGGCGCGCGCTGCTGCCCACGACCACGACCACGTTGGTGCGCCGCAGGATGCCCAGGTAGAGCGCTTCCAGCCGCCGGTTGGGCCGGGGCACGTGCGGGTCCACCCGGTAGCCGCCGCCAATGATCTCGTTCGGGCCCGAGATCAGGTGGATGCACGTGCGCCGCCCCAGCAGCCGGCCCAGCAGGTAGACCAGGACCCCGTGCGGGTTCATCGTCAGCCCCATGACGAGCGCCGGGCGGCTCCGCCGGATCGCCTGGGCGAGCGCCAGCGTGCGGCCCGCTCGGCGCTGCACCTCGCGCGCTCGCGTCCGCCCCGGGGCCACGTACTTCTTCGGGTTCCAGGCCGCCGCTGCTGCCGCGGACGTGGGCGCCGGAGCCGTCGTCTCCTCGGGGAGGGCGGCCACGTAGCGCACGCGTGGCAGCGTGGGGCCGGGGTGGTCCGAGACCCAGACGATCTCCTCCACCTCGGGCAGGGCGAGCAGCGGCAGCAGTTTGGCGCGCACGAGGTTCGCGTTCACGTTGCTGGTGGCGACGATGCGCATGGGCGGCTTACCCGGTCCTCGGCTGCAATTGCCGGTAGCTGACCGTCGCTAACCCGCCGATGAGCCACAGGTACGCCGCCCAGGCGTGCTGCTCCAGCAGCGGCGTGATGAAGGCGAGGATCAGGGTCGTCACCAGCACCGCGAACGTCGCCAGCCCGATCGCGCTGACGAAAGCGTCGGGCCCGGCGCGCACCAGGCGCAGGCCCTGGCGCCCGATGGCGGCCCACAGCCATAGGAAACATATCAGCCCGAGCGTGCCGTTTTCCGCCCAGAAGGGGAAGAAGGCGCTGTCGAACTGGCCCCAGCGCACGATCACGTGGTACTGCGGGTAGAGCGGGCTGAGAAAGACGGTCGAGGCCACCCAGCCGCCCCAGCGCCCCGGCCCGACGCCGACGATCGGGTGGTCCGCGATCGCCTGCAGGCTGACCCCCGAGTAATACAGCCGCCCCTCGGCCATATCGTTGCGATAGTACGTGGTCGTCGTCAGCAGGAAGATGCGATCGAAGATGCTGCCCCGGTCCAACTGATAGTAGTGCATGTCGTAGTAATCCGAGATGCCCGACAGCCGGATAAACCCGACGACCATCAGCAGCGCCAGCCCGGCGACCATGATGGCGTTCCGCGCGTAGCCCGTGACGAGCGACATCGCGACCAGCCCGATCACGACGCCGACCCAGGCCGTGCGGCCGTTCGTGGCGATCAGGGCGAGGATCAGCGCCGCCAGGATGACCGCGTTGGTCAGCCACGGCAGGCGGGCGCGCAGCGCCGGCAGGCCGTCGAGGATCGTCACCTTCTTGAAGACGAAGGCCAGCATCAGCAGGATGTGGAACAGCAGGTACAGGCCGAGTGCGGATCGATCCGTCAGCGTGACGGCGGGCGGCGTGCGCAGGTGCAGCACGAAGGTCTGGTAGACCAGTTGCAGCAGCGTCAGCGCCGCGATGACCACGCTGGTCACCACGCTGATCGCCAGGTAGCCCCGCTGCTGCGCCGGGCTCGGGTGCAGGTAGACCAGCACATAGTACAGCACGACGAACTGTAGGATCGCCCGGATGCCCGCCGCGCCCACCACGAGCGGCACGTTGTTGAGAGCGATCGCCAGCCCGTTTACCGCCAGCAGCAAGACCAGCGGCAGGTTGGCCGGGGTCGCGCGGATGACGATGCGGCCCTGCCGCAGGAAGCTCAGCGCGAGCAGGCCCAGGCTGAACAGCGTCAGGATGCCGTCGAGATTGCGCACCACTTCGCGCAGCGGCCCGAAGGCCGCGCTCAGGCCCGTGCCCAGCGGCGTCCAGACGATCGTCGCCTTCACGGCCCAGTCCATCACCGCGGCGACCGCGTCGTGCAGGAGGGTTACGAGGAGGAGGAGCGCGATCGCCGCGCCCAGGGCGCCGAGGTACAGGGGCCGCGATCCGATCGCCAGCGCGAGCAGCGCCAGGATGCCGCTCCCGGCGGCGCCGAGCGGCAGCGCGACGGCCCAGCGCTGCGCCACGGCGCCCGGCCCGGGGCGCGGCGCCGCGAGGTCCGGGCTGCTCATCGGGCCCGGGCGATCAGCCCGCGCCGGCTCCGCGGGTGTGGCGGCAGGGCAGCGGAGATGGATGCGGTGTCGGGCAGCGCGAACCCCACGCCTGGCCGCGGGAGCGAAATGGGTATCCTGCGTTCCGTCATCCGTGCCTCCAATCCCTCCGACGGGCCCCGGGGGGTCGCGGCGGCGCCCGGGAGGCGCCGCACCACGCTTATACCACATCGCTTCACAGCCCGTCAACCGCGCCGCGCATCCGGCCGCGGCGCACCCCGTGGCCGGCTCTCCCCATCGTGTGCAGCCGCACAGGACCCGTCGTTTCCGCGACAACGGGGTCTTCAGTCCCGACCGGGAGGTTTGTAGCCACAGGAGCCCGGCAACGGCGGCCGGCGTCGCCGCGCCTATGGGGGAGCGGGCGATTGATCTTTGGGGAGGCGGTTCCCAGGCCCGAACTTGACGGCTGCGGGACGCCGCCCCGCGCGTGCCGGTGGTCGAATTGTCATCTGCCCGCTGTACCTCCCCCTGTCATCCTGAGCGGACGCGAAGGATCTCCGACTCCGGGATGCTCCCTTGAGGAAGGCCTTTCCGAGTCGACAGGCTCCCCCGGGCGCCGCGACGCGGCTCAGGACAAGCCCCGCCGCGTGCAGGCGTTTCACTGCCGTTCAACAGGACAAGGCGAGGCCCGGCAGAGGTTACGGACGCGCCAATGGGGCGCCGCTCTGCGAAAGCCGGCCGGCGTTCGCGTTTGCCGGTAGCGGGACTCATCCGGACGAAGCGGCTCCGCGGCCCGACAAGCTATCAGACCGTCCTGGTATCCGCCGGACAGCACCAAACCGCGTCTCTTCCACGACCACTTGGGCACCCTTCAATTGTCTTGCTTAACGATAGTCTAGACGTGCCCGCAATCGGATCTTGACTTAGAGCGCTCGAAGTTTTGTATAATCGGCGGGCGATCCGATTACGACATTCGCACGGACCATAACAAACACGCAACGGCATATCGGCGATGGTGGGCTGAAGATCGCACGCCGCGGCGCAGTGGAAGCGCGCGACGCGCCGATGAATCCGACCCGGTGTGCAAGGCACAGGAGACAATCGGCGCGCCCACGTCGGGAGGGATCACGGCGGGATTCCTGCGACGCGCCCGCCCCTGGTCCCTCCCGCTGGCCACCTGGCCCGCCGCCCCGCGCACGCCCCGCCCGCCCCACCGGATCAGGCGCCGACCCCGAGTTGGCCGCGCTCGCTACGTGAGGGACACAGGCCCGCACACAGCGGTAGCCGCGAGAGTAGATCCAGGGAGCAGCGCGGCGGTTCTGGGTGACGAAGCGCACGGAGCAGGCCGGCGACGAATGGCAGGACCGACGAAGGCTGGAATCTGCGTGGGAGAAATGAGGCGATACTGCGGAAGAATCGGCTGTGGCAGCGAGCGCCGTTCGCCCCAGAGCATGCCGGTACGACTGTGCGTGCTGCGCGATGCAGCACGCAGGAGAGAGGTGATAATTGGATGAGTTCATGGACAAACGAGGAGCTTAAGAAAATCGGGGCTGCCGCGGAGTTGCAGCTCGCGTCCGCACGCCCGGACGGCACACTGCGCCCCTATGTGACGATGTGGGTCGCCCGGGCAGGCGAGGATCTGTACGTGCGCTCCGCCCATGGAGCGAACAATCCCTGGTTTCGCCGCGCGAAGGCCAGCGGCACCGGGCGCATCCGGGCGGGTGGGCTGGAACGCGATGTGACCTTCGCCGAAGCTGCCCCTGGCGTGCACGCCGCGATCGACGCGGCCTACCATGCCAAGTACGATCGGTACGGGCCCCAGATCGTGGGCAGTGTCGTGGGCCCGCGGGCCCCGGCGGTGACGATCAAGCTCGTGCCGCGGTCGGCGACTGATAAGGAGCACAGCCATGGCACCCCAGCCCAATGAGCGCGCGCGCAAGAACCACGAGGCGCTGTTCCCCGGCCACGTCTCGACTCTGGCCGTGACCGATCCGGAGCTGATTGAGGTCTTCGATAACTTCGCCTTTGATGAAGTCCTCACGCACGGGAACCCGGAGACGCGGCTGGACACACGCACCCGGCTGATGGTCCAACTCGCCGCCATGATCGCCGCCCCGGCGCTGGGCGAGTACCGCGTCATGCTGGGCGCCGCCCTCGCCGTGGGTGTGACGCCGGTCGAGATCAAGGAGATCGTCTACCAGGCCGTGCCCTATGTCGGCTTGGCCAGGGTCTTCGACTTCATCCACGCGACCAACGCGGTCCTCGGCGAGCGCGGCGTCGCGCTGCCCTTGCCGGGCCAATCCACGACTACGCCCGCAACCCGCGCCGAGAAGGGCCTCGCGGTCCAAAAGCAGATCGCCGGCGCCGAGCGCGTCGACCGGATGTATGCCGCCGCGCCCGCGGACGAGCAGCACATCCAGCGCTACTTATCGGCCAACTGCTTCGGCGACTATCTCACCCGTGGCGGCATCGACCTGCCCACGCGCGAGCTCCTCACCTTCAGCATGCTCGTGGCCCTCGGCGGCGCCGACGCGCAGGTCAAGGGCCATGTCGCGGGCAACCTCAACGTGGGCAACGACCGCGCGCGGCTCATCGATGTCCTGACTCAGCTACTGCCGTTCATCGGCTACCCGCGCACGCTGAACGGGCTGCGGGCCGTGGATGAGGTCGTCCCGGCATGAGCAGCGCGGACCGAGCGATGCGCCAGCGGTAGCCGCGGTGCCGCGGTCATAGACATAGGCGTATCCCGGCGTAAGAAGCAACGAGACGAGAAGTAACGAGATCAGAGGAGAACGCAAGATGGCCCAACGCACCTGGTTCATCACGGGCGTCAGCAGCGGCTTCGGCCGCCGCCTCGCCGAGCAGCTGCTGGCGCGCGGGGACCGCGTCGTCGGCACCGTTCGGGATACCGCCCAGGTCACGGAGTTGCGGCGGCGCTACCCCGAAACGTACACCGCCGAGCTGCTCGACATGACCGACACGGCGGCGATCCACGCGGTCGTCGATCGCGCGTTCGCGCAACTCCGGCGCGTCGACGTCATCATCAGCAACGCCGGTTATGGGCTGTTTGGCGCCGCCGAGGAGCTCACCGACGCGCAGGTCGAACACATCGTGGCAACCAACCTCGTCGGCCCGATCCAGCTGATCCGCGCCGCGCTTCCCCACCTGCGCGCCCAGGGTGGGGGACGCGTCATCCAGATCTCGTCCTACGGGGGCCAGGTGGCCTTCCCCGGGAATTCGCTCTACCACGCCACCAAGTGGGGCATTGAAGGCTTCGTCGAGTCGGTCGCCCAGGAAGTGGCGCCCTTCGGCATCGGCATGACGATCGTCGAGCCGGGCGGGGCACGCACCGAATTTCGCTACGGCAGCGCGCAGGTCGCCCAACCCCTGAGCGTCTACGACCAAACCCCGGCCCACCGCTTCATGCGCATGCTCGATCCCAAGAACGGCCTGGCCCCCGGGGACCCGGCGCGCATGGCCGCGCGCATCATTGAGAGCGTGGACGTGGAGCCCGCGCCGCTACGCCTCGTGCTGGGCTCGCAAGCCCTGCAAAGCACCATCACGACCTTGCGCCAACGGATCGCGGGCTTCGAAGCGCAGCAGGAGGTAGCGGCGTCCACCGACTACCCACCCGGCGAGTAGCCGGCACGCGGCTCCCGCTGCCCAGAGGATAAATAAGGAGAACAACATATGTCAGCCACACCATCGGTAACACTGAACAACAGCGTCCAAATGCCCATTCTGGGGTTCGGCGTCTTTCAGATGCACGATCTGGAAGAATGCGAAAGGAGTGTCTACGAAGCGATCCAGACGGGCTATCGGCTCGTCGACACCGCGGCAGCCTATGGGAACGAAGAGGCAGTCGGGCGCGCGATCAAGAGCGGCGGGGCGCCGCGGGCAGAGCTGTTTATCACCACCAAGCTCTGGATTCAGGATGCCGGGTACGAAAGCACCAAGAAGGCTTTCGATCGGTCGTTGCAGCGGCTGCAACTCGACTACCTGGATCTGTACCTGATCCACCAACCCTTCGGCGACGTCTATGGCTCCTGGCGGGCCATGCAGGAGTTGTACCGGGCGGGCCGGACCCGCGCCATAGGGGTCAGCAACTTCCAGCCGGACCGGATCATGGACCTCATCGTCCATAACGAAGTAACGCCTGCGGTCAACCAGATCGAGACCCATCCGTTCAACCAGCAGATCGAGACCCAGAAGTTCCTGCAAGAGAACGGGGTTCAAATCGAGGCCTGGGGACCTTTCGCGGAAGGCAAGAACAACCTCTTCCAGAATGAGCGACTGCTTGCGATTGCCGCGAAGTACAACAAAAGCGTCGCGCAGGTCGTTCTCCGCTGGCTCACGCAGCGGGGCGTGGTCGCGATTCCGAAGTCCGTGCGGAAGGAGCGGATCGCCGAGAACTTCAACATCTTCGACTTTGCGCTGAGCCCCGAAGACATGGACGCGATCGCCACGCTGGACACGAAAACCAGCAGCTTCTTCGACCACCGGGATCCGCAGGTCGTGAAGGCCCTGGGGGAGGCGCGACGGGATACCTAGATGAGTCTCTCTCGGGGTTGCCCCGTGCCGACCAATGGGAAACGCGACAAGCGGCCACGCGGCAAGGAGAAAGAGCATGCAGAAGCGCAGACTAGGGACGGGCAACAGCAGCCTGGAAGTCTCGGCCATCGGGCTCGGTTGCATGGGTATGAGCACCAACTACGGTCCACCCCGAGACCGGCAGGAGATGATCGCCCTCATGAGGGCAGCCGTGGACCGGGGTGTCACCTTTTTCGATACCGCGGAGACCTATGGCCCCTTCACGAACGAAGATCTCGTCGGCGAGGCGCTCGCGCCCTATCGCGAGCACGTGATAATCGCCACCAAATTCGGCTTTCGGTTTGGTCCCAACGGGGAGCGGTTGGGCCTCTCCAGTAAGCCGGAGCATATAAAGCTAGCCGTCGAGGGATCGCTCAAACGGCTCAGAGTCGAGACCTTTGACCTGTACTACCAGCACCGCGTTGACCCGAACGTGCCCATTGAAGACGTGGCCGGCGCGGTGCAGGATCTGATCCGGGAAGGAAAGGTCCAGCAATTTGGTCTATCCGAGGCGAGTGCCGAGACCATCCGCCGGGCGCACGCGATCCAGCCGGTCACGGCCGTACAGAGCGAGTACTCGCTGTGGACGCGAGACCCGGAAGCGGAGGTGCTGCCGGTGTGCGAAGAGCTCGGGATCGGCTTCGTTCCCTGGAGCCCGCTGGGGCAGGGCTTCCTCACCGCGACGGTGGATCCCACCAGCGCTTTCGGTCCCGCCGATATTCGGTCGCGGTTTCCGCGCTTCACTCCCGAGGCGCGCCAGGCCAACCAGCCAATCGTGGATCTGCTCGGTGAGGTCGCCGCACGAAAGCAGGCGACACCCGCGCAGATAGCGCTCGCCTGGCTGCTGGCCCAGAAACCGTGGATCGTGCCGATTCCGGGAACCACGAAGCTCTCGCGCCTGGAGGAGAATATCGAGGCAGCGGACGTTGTGTTGGCGGCTGACGACCTGCGCGAAATCAGCAACGCCGCCTCACAGATCACGGTACAAGGAGCCAGGGGCACGGGCCATGAGCGCTACGTGTGAGTCCGTGCGTGACGGCCCGATGCCCTGACAGCCGATTCCAAAGCCCCACCGCGGGGCCAAGACGTAGCACGACGATGGGCGAAGATGAGAACGACCCTGGCGCCCGCAGATCGCCGGCTTCGAAGCACAGCGCGATCGCGGGGCGACCGCCGGCTACCCAGCCGGGGGGTGACCGGCGGGTGACCGGGGAAACATGACCACCGCCCCGCCGTCCCCTGCCGCATCCGCGAACCCGCCCGGCGCCCGCAGCCGGACGTACGAAGTCACGCCCCTCGAGCTCTTCTTCGACCTCGTCTTCGTGTTCGCGGTGTCGCAACTCTCGCACCATCTGCTCACGAACCTCTCCTGGCGGGGAGCCAGCGAGACGGTGGTGCTGCTGCGGGCCGTCTTCGGCGTCAGGTATGCCACCAGTTGGGTCGCCACGATGATCCCGGCGGACGAGCCCCGCACCGGCAGAATGGTCCTGGCGGTGATGTTGCTGGGCTTGTTCATGAACGCGGCCCTGACCGGGGCCTTCACCGACTCCGGCTGGGCCTTCGCCATTCCCCTTGTGCTGATCCAGGTCGGACGCACCGTCTGGACCGTCGTGAACGCCGCCGATCCGGTCATGCGCGACCACTTTTCGCGGGCCCTGGTCTGGTTCGCCGCCATTGGTATGAACCCTTGTGACCGGACCAGGCCCAAAGGTTGGCTGTGCCATCCCCCCGCGCTCGATGGGCTGTGAGTAACGGGAGGTCCCCCATGAGTGCGCGCCCACGCCCGCGCGTTCAAGCGCCAATGGGTCCGCGCCCTCGCCACTGAGGAGACGCGCCGCCCAGCTCTGCCGCGCATTCGGACTGGCCGATAGCGTACTGCAGCGCTACCGCCACGAATACGCCGCCCGCGGCGAGGCCGCCTTGACCCCGCCGCGCGCACCTCCGGCCAGCCCGCCGCGCCGGCGGGCTGGAAGAACGATCAGTACGATGCGCTGATCCGCCAGGCCGACGTCGAGCGCGACCCGACCAAGCGCCTCGCGCTCTATAAGCAGGCGGCGCAGATCCTCAACCAGGAGGTGCCGGCCGTTTTCCTCAACTGGACGGTGAACGACTTGCTGATCAAGCCCTACGTCCAGGGCATGCGCGAGCATCTGTCGCCCGCCGACCGCGCTTTCCCGGGAGACCGGTATATCGAGCAGCTCGACATCACGCGGTAGGGCGACGGCCGATCGGCGCGTCTACCCCGGCGGCACCAGCCGCCGGGGTGACTGTGCTATGATCGCCACACCCCGGCGTGCATCGCGCCGCTCACGCGGCGCAGATCACCCGGCTGCCCGACCCCGCCCGCGCTGGCGCTTGGCTCCTCCGGCCCGCCGGCAGCAGGGCCTCCCTGCCGTACCGCCACGCCCGCCCGCTGCTCAGCAACACGACCGGCCGGCCACCGGCGAGCGTGACGGCGCCGCGGGGGCCGCCGCGGTGGGCGGCTAGCGGCGCTGGGCCGCCGGGGCCTCCGCCAGGTAGACGATCTTGGCGATCTGGCCGCGCGTCGCGTTATTGCCGGGCCGATAGGTGTGGTCGCCGTAGCCGGCCACCACGCCCCGGCTGACCGCCGTCTCGACATCGGTGTAGAATGGGCTGCCGCGCGGCACGTCCTGGAACGTCGGCGTGGGCGGATTCAGCAGCGGCCAACCCGCCGTGACGACCACGATCTTGGCCAACTGGCCGCGCGTGACGTTCGCGGCGGGGCGGAAGGTGCCGTCCGCATAGCCGCCGACGATCTGGTGGGCCGCGGCCGTCTCGACGAAGCTGAAGAAGGGGCTGCCCACGGGCACGTCGCTGAAGGTGGCCGTGGCGGGTGTCACCAGGGGCAGGCCGGCGGCGAGCACGATGATCTTGACCATTTGCCCGCGAGTCGCGTTGGCGTAAGGATGGAAGCAGGGCGTCTGGCCCGCGGGGCAGGGTGGGCTGCTGCTGTAGCCGGAGATCGCGCCGTGCGCGGCCAGGTATTGCACCGCCGCGTAGAAGTAATCGCTACGATGTACGTCGGTAAACGGGATCGGCGTGGCCGTGCCGGACGGCACGGTGGGCGTCGCCGTGGCGCCGGGCGTGGGGTGGCGGATGGCGAAGCCGGCTGCCGGTTTGCCGCCCGCGTGCAGAAAGCCGCCGCCCACGAGCAGATCGCTGCCGTCCAGCGCGAGCGCGCCCGCCCCGCTCTCCAGCCCGCTGCCGAACGTCGTCCAGGTGCTGCCGGTCCACAGCGCGACGTTACTTGCGGCTGCGCCGCCGGCATGGGCGAACCTGCCCGCGACATAGAGGTTACTGCCGCTGAGCGCCAGGGCCTCGACAGTGCCGTCGGTGCCGCTGCCGACGGCCGCCCACGCGTTGCCGGTCCAGCGCGCCAGCGAGGCGGCGCCGCTGCCGCCCGCCTGGTCGAACAGGCCGCCCGCATAGATCGTGCTGCCGCTCGGGGCCAGGGCCAGTACATAGGCGCGGGTCGGATCGCCGCCCTCGCTCAGGCCGCTGCTGAGCGGCGTCCAGGTGTGGCCGTCCCACTGCGCGATGTTGTTCGCGCTGCCGCCGCCCGCCTGGCTGAACCGCCCGCCCGCATAGAGCTTGCCGTTGCTCACCGCCAGGGCAAACACGGCGCCCGCGCCCCCGGTACCGCTGCCCAGCGCCGACCAGGTACTGCCGTTCCACCTGGCGACGCTGCTGGCGCTCACGCCGCCCGCGCTGGCAAAGAGGCCGCCCACATAGACCTCCGTGCCACTCACGACGATGGTGGAGACGCTGTCAGGACCGCCGGTCGTGCCCACGCCGCTGCCCAGAGCCGCCCAGGTGTGGCCGTCCCACTGCGCGATGTTGGTGGCGCTCACGCCGCCCGCGCGCGAGAACTGGCCGCCCACGTAGACCGTGCCGCCGCTGACCGCCAGGGCACGCACCGGCCCATTGGGGCCGCCGCCCAGCGCGGTCCAGGCACTGCCCGACCACTGCGCGACGTAAGCCGCGGCCACGCCGCCTGCGTTGGTGAAGTCGCCGCCCACATAGGCCGCCCCGGTCCCGGCGTTCGCGATGGCGCGCACCGTACCGTTCACCCCGCCGCCCACCGGCGGTAAGCCGGCCCAACTGCTGCCGGTCCACTGCACCAGGAAGTTGCCGCCGTAGAGCGGATAATAGGTGCCCCCGGCGTACACGGCGGTCCCGCTCGCCGCGACGACGGTGATGAAATCGCCCGGCGCCGAACCGAGGGCGGCCCAACTGCTGCCGTTCCACTGCTCCAGAGGCACCGGACTGGGATCAATGGAGGAAATGCCCGGCACGGCGTAAACGCTGCTGCCCGCGGCGGCCAGCGCGCTGACGCCGTTGTCCACGCCGCCGGCCAACGCGGTCCAGGCGCTGCCGGTCCAGGCGGCGATGCTGTTGGCGCTCACGCTGCCCGCATGACTGAAATAGCCGCCCGCGTAGAGCGTGTTCCCGCTCACGGCCAGCGCGGTGACCGAATTGTCCATGCCGGCGCCCAGGGCGGCCCAGGCGCTGCCGGTCCAGGCGGCGATATTATTGGCGCTCACGCTGCCCGCATGATCGAAAGAGCCGGCCACGGCGAGCAGGCTGCCGGTCCAGGCGAGCGCGTAGACGCCGGCGTTGCCCCCGGCGGACGACACACCCCCGCCCAGCCCGGCCCACGTGTTGCCGTTCCACACGGCGAGGCCGTTGACCGTCTGGCCGCCCGCAGTATCGAAGCTGCCCCCGGCGTAGACCAGGGTCCCGTTCACGGCCAGTGCGCTGACGGTGGGGAACGCCCCGCCGCTGACGCCGCTGCCCAGCGCGCCCCAACTGGTTCCGTTCCAGACGGCGACGCCGTTGGCGGGCGTGCCACTGGCCGAGGTAAAGCTGCCGCCCGCGTACAGGTTGCCGCCGCTGGCCAGCAGGACTTTCACGCCGAACACGGTCCCGATCGGCAACCAACTGCTGCTATCCCATTGCCAGACGTGGCCGTCGCCGTCGGCGATGTACAGCCGGCCCGCGCCCACGGCGAGCGCATCGACGCCCGCCGGCCCGACCGGGGTGAAACGGTTGTCCCAGTTATCGTCTCCGGCGCTTTGCGGCGGGGGCTGGACCGCGCCGGCCGGCGCGCGGGGTGCCGCGCCGGCCGCCCGCGCCAGGCCCGCGCCGCCCAGCAGCCCCGCCCCGAGGATCAGAGCCGCGACGGCCAGCAGCAGGCGCCCACGGCGCCGCCGCCGTGCCGGCGCATCCGGCTGGGCCCTGCGCGGCGGGTCCACCGCCCGCGCCGCACCCCGGCTTTCGACTGTCCGCATGTGTGCTGCTTGCTGGTTCATAGCGGTGCTCCTTTATACGAACTGGGCCGGCTGCTATCGTACGCGGGTCCGGCGCCCCAGCAGGAGGCCCGCGACGAGGATCAGGGCGCCCAGGGCCAACAGCGCGCCGTAGAGCGGCGTGAACCCTGTGCCCGTGCTAGGCATCGTGGCGCCCGCCATGCTTCCCCCGTTCATGCTGCCGCCGCTCATGCTGCTGTCACTGCTCACCGGGACGCGGGCGAACGAGGCGGTTTCGCCGTTGACGACCGCGGTGATCGTGTAGGTGCCGTCGGCCAGATAGACGTTGTTCCCGAAGTGCAGGTCGCTGCGACCCACCTGCACGTCGTACATCAGCGCGGCCTGCAGCGGGCGCGTGCCGCCCGTGGCGTCGTTCGTGATCGTGATCGTCGGCATTGGGTCGGTGAGCACCTGCCCGCTCGTCTTGTCCAAGACGGCCACTTCCAGGTGGTGATTGACCGGCTGGCCCTGGTCGGTCATCGCCATGGCGGGCATCGCCATGCCCGGCATCGCGACCATCGCTTCGCCCGCGGTGGCGCCGGCCGCCTGGGCCGGGGTCAGCATCGTCGCCGCGGCCCCGATGCTCAGGACAATCTTATAGTGAGCGGTCGTTTGGCTCTGCTGCATTGCGGTCGCGTCGGCGCGCGGCGTCACGAGCAGACTACCCGCGACCAGCGCAAGCAGCGCCAGAACACCTGTCCAGATCTTCATCGCCGGAACTCCTTTCGATGGGAAACGGGACGGCCGCCAACAGGGGCCGCTAGGGCAGCACCCGCGCGCTACACGCGGGGAAGAATGTATTTGCCACGATCTTGGCCGTCTGGCCGCGCGTGGCGTTGTTGTTCGCGCGGAAGTAGGGCAGATTGGCTGGGGGCACACACGGCTCGCCGGGCCCGCCGCAGGCATACCCCGACATGATCGCCCGCGTGCCCAGCCGGTAGGCAAAGAGGTAGAAGGGGCTGCCGGCCGGCACGTCCGCGAACTGCTGCCCGCCGGGTGGGTCGCCGAAGCCGGCCGCGTTCGCGTCGATCTTGGCGATCTGGCCGCGCGTGGCGTTGTTGTTCGCGCGGAAGTAGGGCAGATTGGCTGGGGGCACACACGGCTCGTCGGGCCCGCCGCAGGCATAACCGCCGATGACGCCGCGCGCCGCCAGCCGCCCGATATAGACCTGATAGACCGCGCTGAGCGGCACGTCCTGGAACATCTGGGCCGACTGCGGCTCGCTGAAGCCCGCCGCGTTGGCCACGATCTTGGCGAGTTGCCCGCGCGTGACGTCGGCGTTGGGGCGGAACGTGCCGTCCGCGTAGCCGCTGATCAGTCCCTGGCCGACCAGGCAGGTCACGTACGTATAGAAGGGACTGCCGGGCGGCACGTCACTGAAGTCGGGCGGGGTGGGCGTCGCCGTGGGGCTGCCCGGCGGGTTCGGGGTGGGCGTCGCCGTGGGGCTGCCCGGCGGGTTCGGGGTGGGCGTCGCCGTGGTCGGGCAGGCCGTGTAACGCTCGATCAAGGTGCCAAAACCCGTGCCGGCCGTGCCGGCGTCGCGGCGGTAGCCGACGGCCCAGAGGTCGGTGGCGGACACCGCGGCGATACCCTGCAGGTTGTTGTCCTCCGATCCCGGGCTTTCGCTGGCGACCACCGTCCAGGCGCTGCCGTCCCAGTGCTCGGCCAGCGTCTGGCCCATGTTCTGGGCCGTCGAGTACGCCCCGACCGCCCAGACATCGCCGGCCGCGGCCACGTGGACGGCGCTGAAGAAGTTGTTCTCCGACCCGGGGTCGAGGCTGGGCACCACGGTCCAGGTCGCGCCGTCCCGGCGCTCCGCCAGCGTGCTTTGGGTGGTGTACAGGCCGACCGTCCACAGCGCGCCGTCCGCGCCCGCGGCCACGCTGTGCAGGTAGTTGCTCCCCCCCGGATTGGGACTGGCCTGCGCCGTCCAGGTGCTACCGTCCCAGTGCTCCGTCAGCGTGACGTAGGCGCTGCCGGTGCTGTTATCGTCGCCCACCGCCCACACGTCGTCGGCGGACAGCGCGGCCACCCCATACAGGAGGTTGTTCGCCGATCCCGGGTTGGGGCTGGGCGCGACCGTCCAGGTGCTGCCGTCCCAGTGCTCGATCAGGGTCTGGTAGGTCAGGTTGGGCAGGGTGTAATCGCCCACCGCCCACGCGTTCGTGGGCGAGAGCGCGACGACGCCGTATAAGGTGTTGCTCGACATGCCCTCGTCCGGGCTGGGTACCACCGCCCAGGCCGTGCCGTTCCAGTGCTCCACGAGCGTGTGGTCGACACTGTCGCTCCCGGCGTACATGCCCACGGCCCACACATCATTCCCGGCCTGGGCGGCCACGCCATAGAGGTAGTTGGTCTTGCTCCCCTGGTTCGGCGCGCTGGTGCGGGTCCAGGCGCTGCCGTTCCAGTGCACCACCAGCGCCTGGCTGTAGGTGTTATCGTCGGCGAATTCGCCGACCGCCCACGCATCGCCGGCCGAGACGACCGCCACGCTGGTCAGGATGTCCGAGCTCAGGCCCGGGTCCGGACTGTCGACCGCCGCCCATTGCGGCGTGCAGGAGGCCGGCTTGTCCCGGGCGGGCGGCGGGGCGCCGCTGGGCGCGGCGCCGGCCCCGCGGCCCGCAAAGAGGGTCAGCGCGGCCAGCAACGCGAGCGCCGGCCCGGCGGCGCAGCGCAACAGTGTTCGGTGCGTACGATTCATTTGCAGATCCTCCTGGAGCACAGTGCCGCGGCCGGGGCCGGTGCTCATTGCGCTGTCGCGTCCGGGCGCGCCGGGTCGGGTGGCGGCGGGTCGGCGGCCGCGCCCGCCGCTTCGGGGGCGGGGCCGGGCAGCATGCTCTGGATCAGGTCGACCAGCGCCGGCCAGCTGCCGAAATAGCCGGCTCGGCCGCCCAGGATCTGCTGCACCTTGCCCCCCCACTGCCGGCCGGCCGCGCCCGCCGCATCCGGGCGTGCCCAGACGCGCAGCACAAAAAGGTGCGTCTCCTGATCCGGCAACGTCTCGCCGCCGGGCCCGTCGTCTGGCCTCGCCATCTCTGCCGTCCCGCCCGCCGCGTGGTGCGGCCCTCGCCGCCGGGCCGGCCGGAGCATGCCCGGTGCATGCCGCCGCCCGCCCGTCCTCCATATCATTATGCGGGCAGTTGCGCTATAATGAGTGATATAGGAATCCGTACAAAAAGTAATACCAGGGGACCGCACGGGCCTCTCCGCGGGAGACTTCCATATCAATGAGCGATGCCCATCGCTTCGGAGCCTGGGTGAAGGACCGCCGCAAAGCGCTGGACCTCACGCAGCAGGACCTCGCCGAGCGCACCGAATGCGCCCTCGTGACCATTTCCAAGATCGAGCGCGGTCTCCTGCGGCCGTCCAAGCAGGTCGCCGCGCTGCTGGCCGCCGCGCTGCGCGTGCCGCCGGACGAGCGCGCCGCGTTTCTGCAACTCGCGCGCGGCGGCGCGCCCGGCGCGGCCGGCGACGCGCCGGCGCCGGCCGCCCCCGCGGGCCCGCCCCACAACCTGCCCGCGCAGCTGACGACGTTGATCGGCCGCGAGGCCGTCGTCGAGGCGATCGCCGACGTGATCGGCCCGCCCGAAGAGCGGGCGCCCGGCGGGCCCACCGGGGCCCTGAGCGCGGGCCCGCGCCGCGCTCGCCTGTTCACGCTGACCGGGCCGCCGGGCATCGGCAAGACGCGCCTGGCCCTCGAAGTGGCGCGCCGCGTGCTGCCCGCCTTTGCCGACGGCGTCTTCTTTGTCAACCTGGCGCCGGTCGACGAGCCCGGCCTGTGGCTGGCCGCGCTGTTGCAGACCCTCGGCCTGCGCGCGGCCGGCAGCGCCGCGCCGCTGGCCCAGCTGACCGCGCACCTGCGCGCGCGGCGGGCGCTGCTCGTCCTGGATAATTTCGAGCAGGTGCTGGCCGCCGCGCCGCTGCTCGCCGAGTTGCTGACCGTCTGCCCACACCTCTGGGCCCTCGTGACCAGCCGCGAGCGGCTGCGCGTGCGCGGCGAGCGCCACCTGCTCGTGCCCGCGCTCGCCGTGCCGGAGGCCGGTCCGGGCGGCGTGGGCCGGCCCGCGCCGACCGGCGATGTGGCCGCGCTGCTCGCCTACTCGGCCGTGGCCCTCTTCGCGGAGCGCGCGGCTGAGGCGCGCCCCGGGTTCACGCTCACGCCCGCGAACGCCGCCGCCGTGGTGAGCATCTGCCGGCACCTGGATGGCCTGCCCCTGGCCATCGAACTGGTCGCGGCGCGGCTCAACCTGTTTACGCCCGAGGCCCTGGCCGACCGGCTGGGTGGCGGGGCGCCCGACCGGCCCCGGGCGCTCAGCCTGCTCGTCGAGGGCGCGCGCGACCTGCCCGCGCGCCAGCGCACGCTGCGCGATGCGATCGGCTGGAGCTACCACCTGCTCTCCGACGGGGAGCAGCGGCTCTTGCGCCGCCTGGCGGTCTTCGCCGGGGAAGTCACGCTGGCCGCCGTGGAGGCGGTCTGCAACCCGGTCGGCGACCTGGGGCTGGACGTGCTGGCCGGCATTTCGTCGCTCTTGCTCAAGAACCTGCTGCGGCGCGCGCCCGAGGCCGGCGGCGACGACGCGCCGCGCATCGGCATGCTGGAAACGGTGCGCGAATATGCCCTGGAGCAGTTGGAACAGGACGCCGAGGACGAGGGGCGCGTGCGCCGCTGGCACGCGGAATACTACCTGAGCCTGATCGAGGTGTGGCGGCCCTACCGCCTGAGCGACAGCGCGCGCCTCTGGTATGACTCGCTGACGCGCGAACGCGGCAATATTCGCGCGGCCCTGGAGTGGGCGCTGCGCACCGGCGCGCTGGAGATCGCCGCGCACCTGATGCTCGAACTGGTCGATCTCTGGATCACGGGCGGCTTTGCCGAGGGCCGGCGCGCGCTCGCGCGCATGCTGGAGCTGAGCCCGGCCTTGCCGGCCCCCACGCGGGCCCGCGTGCTGTTCCAGGGCGCGCGCTTGTACATCGTCTTCGGCGAGCCGGCCCGCGCCGAAACGCTGCTCAGCGAGGGGCTGCCGTTGCTCGACGAGCTGGCCGATGAGCAGCAGCGCGCGCAGTTCCTGCTCGCGCTGGGCGGCGTCGCCTTGGGCAACCGGGCGTGGGCGGCCGCGCGCGCCTATTTCGAGCAGGTGCGCGCGCTATGCGCGGCCGCGGACGCGGACGGCGCGGCGAGCGAGCCGGCCATCCGCGCCTTGAACGGCCTCGGCGAGGTCGCGCGCGCCGAGCAGGATTCCGCGGCCGCGCGCGCCTTCTATGCCGAAGCGCTGGCCCGGCAGCGGCCGCTCGGTGAGCGCTACGCCACCGCCGTGCTGACCTGCAATCTGGCCAAAGCCGAAATCAAGCTGGGCCGCTACACGGACGCGCGCGCACACCTGCGCGCGGCGATCGCGCTCTACCAGCGGCTCGGCACCACGGCGGCCATCGCCGCGTGCCTGAATGGGCTGGCCGAGGCGGCGGTTTGGCAAGGCGCCGCCGCGCCGGGTCCGCCCACGGCGGCCCGGCTGGCGGGGCTGGAGCAGGCGGCCCTATTGTTCGCGGCGGCGCAAGCCGAGCATGACCGGACGGCCTACGTCCCGGCCTCGCCCGACCTGGAGGAGCGCGAGGAGGCTCACGCGGCGGGCCGGCTGGCGCTGGGCGACACGCGCTGGCGGAGCGCCTGGCAGCGCGGCGGCGCATTGAGCCTCGCCGAGGCCGTGGCGCTGGACGCCCGGACCGCCGACCCGCGCGACTGAGCGGCCCGGTGCGGCCGGTCCAGTTCGCCGTCTGCCGAGGCGGGCGCAGGAATATGCGCGGTCGCGACCGGGGCTTGCCGGAGGCGCGCGCCGCGGCCGTGCGCTACAAGATGTGCGCTCGGCGCGTCGCCCTCCGCCCCCGCCTCCGCGCGGGATCCCCGCCGTCGCCCGGCGCGGCGCCCCGGCGCTGCGGACCCGGCGACGCCGCCCCACCCCGGGAAGGCACCTTGGCCCGTGGGGCCTGGGCGCGGTGCCGCGCCTCGAACACGCCGGGGTGTGCCTGCAACCGGCCGGATGCGTGCGTGAGCCCGTTCCGGCGCGAAGTGGGAAAACCCGGGTGGCCGCCCCCTGGGTCTAGACACCAAAGGCGGCGCGGACATTGGGGCGCCGCAGATAGTAGCAGGCGACCAGATTGAGCGCCAGGTTGATCAACGCGACGCTGTACAGCTGGGCGAAGAGGAGGAGCGGGGCGCCGAGGGCGACCGCAACGTGCAGCGCCAACGCCACCCAGTAGGCCCAGCGCCGCAGCCGCAGGAAGCCGATGCCGAGCGCAACGTAGAACCCCGTCGCCAGCAGCAAGCTGACGATCGGCCCGGCGTCCGGCCCGCCGGGGAGCGCAACGATCGCCAGAAGGGTGGTCATCCCGGCAACGAGGTAGAACGCCCCCAGCCGCGTGACGCCCCGCGGGCGGGCGAGCGCGGCAATGTAGCGCGGATGTAGCGTGGACACCTTGCGTGGTTCCATCTGCCGCCCCGTTCCTTTGCTTCATGAACGATGCAAACACTCCGGGCACCACCGGCCAACCAGGAGTCGCGTGCGTAAGTCCGGCAGGAGGCCGCGGGCAAACCCGGCCGCGCGGATAATGCGTCCGCCCCGCCGGACGTCGGCCCTCCGCGGAAGGCGCCACTGTATCATAGCATAGATTCCACCCCAACGATCGACCACCGACAGCCCCACCCGGCGTACCTTGTGCGTCTGCTCGACCGCCACCTTCTCGATCGCATGGTAGGTCACGTAGGCCGGCACTCGCCCATACCCAGGCGCGAGCACGCCCGGCAGATGCGGCGCGATCTCCTGCACCGCCCGCGCCACGTTCGCGACATCCGGGTGCTCCACCGCCAGCTCCAGCAGCACCCCAACGCCACCGGCAGCAGCTCGATCGGCTGTGCCCCACCCCTCGTCCTCCGCCAGTCCTCCGCGCTTGGCTCTGCTCCACTCCGCGCCAACGCGGCCGATTATAGCACAGCTGTTCGGCCGAGGTAAACGCTCACTTCTGGACGCCCGACGAGTCAGCCCCCAATCCAGCCACCCGCTGCCTCACATTCAGCGCCCCAACCTGTCCCTCAACCGGCAAAACCATTGCCGACGCATACGCCACCTCATATTCCGCGTCTTCACGCTCTACCAGCCCAGATGAAGCATCATGGCCCACTCCCTTACCGACCAGCCGCATCACTGAGTGACCAGCACAGCGAGTCGCGTCTGGATACGGCCTCGCAAATGTGCTGGACTTGGCGCAGCGCCGCCGGTGTACACCCAACGCTCGCGTAGATCTAGGCAGGGTCTGGCGCATCCCGCACGAGATATACCGCATGTAGCCCGTTTGCGAAGGTACGTCGCGCGCTGCCCGCGGGCGGAAGGAGTGTACTGCGGATGACCGATCGACGGATGTGGCTGGCGGCCGTGTGCGCCCTGGCCCTCTGTGGCGGCGCGGCCGTCGCCCTGACCCGTGCGCCGCTGCACGACGCGCCCAGCCCGCCGGCCCCTCGTGCTCCAGAAAGCTCCCGTCGCACCCCGCGGCCGGCGCCTCCGGGTACGCCACGGTGAACGCCGCGTAAGCCTCGGCGAGCGCCGCCCGCACGGCCCGCCGCACCGCGTTCCGCCCCAGCACGTCCCGCAGGGCGACGTCGCGGCATCCAGCCCCGCGTCACGCCTGCTTTAGGATCTTGCCCGCAATGGCGTCCAGCGCGATCGCTTCCAGGAACAGCCGCGTCTCCCGCCGCCTCGCCGCATCCTACGTCGGCGTGCCCGCGGCCCCCAGCGCCGCGCGGCACGCCCCGACGTTCTGGCGGTAGCGCTGCGCCGTCGGGTGCTTCGCCCCCAGCGCCGCCTCCGCGATCGCCAGCGCCCGCTCGTGGAGGGGCAATGCCTGGGCGAACTCGCCTTGCTGATAGAGCAAGGAGCCAAGCGTGGTGAGGCTCGTGGGGGTGTCCGGGTGGATGGGTCCCAGCACCTGCTCGTGGATGGTTAGGGCGCGTTTGAACAGCGGTCGCGTTCTCCAGCCAGCCAAACCACTCGGGCGTGCCAACGCCAATTGCGCTCTCCTCGTTCCCTGCCAGAACCAACCGGCCCCGCTCGAACTCGGGAAGTCATGCGCGCCATGGCGGTGCCTGTCGCCCTTCCTGTGCGTCGGTGAATGTCGGGGATGTTGTGGCACGACTGCATAGGGACCGGATACGTCTGCAAGCCGCATGTGGGCGGCGTTGCCCAGCCGCCGCACACCGACCGCCCAATCGCCGAGAACTACTTCAGCGCCCGCAACCCGCGGCTGATGTGGATAGAGTGCCGGGCGCGTGGCGACTCCTCCAGGGGCCCTAAACCAGATACTACCACCCCGCGCCATGTGAGTCGACAGCGCAGCCGGCAGCCGTAGCGCCTCGCCCTCACCACTGCCGCCGCCCCCGCCCTCAGCGCCACCCCCGGTCCGTCCCACGGTGCGGCCATGCCCTGCAGCCACCGCTCCGCCCATTTGTCGCTCACACGCACCATCCGCGCCCCGTTGCCCGGCCCGAGTCGTGGTATACTGGAGCCACGCTCATGGGGGTATGAACGTACGCGCGACCGGCAGACGCTCGGCCGGTCGCCGCCTGACAGGGGGCCGCACATGGCCGCGCATCCGACCGGCACCGTCACGTTCCTCTTCACCGACGTGGAGGCCAGCACCCAGCGCTGGGAGCAGCACCCCGCCTGGATGGCGGCGGCGCACACGCGCCACGAGGCCGTCCTGCGCGCCGCCATCGCCGCCCACGGGGGCTGGGCCTACAAGCAGATCGGCGACGCCTTCCAGGCCGCCTTCCAGACCGCCCCCGCCGCGCTCGCCGCCGCCGTCGCCGCCCAGCGCGCCCTCGCCGCCGAGCCCTGGGGGGAGCCCGGCCCGCTCACCGTGCGCATGGCCCTACACACCGGCACCGCCGAAGAGCGGGCCGACGACTACGTCGGCCCCCTGCTCAACCGCGTGGCCCGCCTGCTGAACGCCGGGCATGGCGGGCAGATCCTGCTGACGGCAACCACATACGAGCTTGTGCGCGACCACTTGGGCGACGGCGTCACGTTGCGTGACCTGGGCGAGCGGCGGCTCAAGGACCTGACCCGCCCCGAGCACGTCTGGCAGGTGGCCGCCGACGGCTTGCCCGCCGAGTTCCCGCCGCTGAAGACGCTCGATGCCCGGCCGAACAACCTGCCCGCGCAGCCGAATGGCTTCATCGGCCGCGAGACCCAGATCGCTGAGGTGCTGGCGTTGCTGCGCCGCCCCGACATGCGCCTGCTGACGCTGACTGGCCCCGGCGGCACGGGCAAGACGCGCCTGGCGCTGCAGGTGGCGGCGGATCTGCTCGACGACTTCGCGGACGGGGTCTGGTTCGTGGACCTGGCGGCCCTCACCGATCCGGCCCTGGTCGGCTCGACCATTGCCGCGGTGCTCGGCATCCCCGAGCAGGGCGGCACACCGATCGCCGAGACGCTCGCCAAAGCCCTGCGCACCAGCCGGCTCCTACTGGTGCTCGATAACTGGGAGCATCTGCTCCCGGCGGCCGGCCTGGTCGGCACGCTGCTGCGCGCGGCCGCAGGGCTGCGCGTGCTGGCTACAAGTCGGGTGGCGCTCGGCCTGTACGGCGAGCACGAGTTCCCCGTGCCCCCGCTGGCCGTGCCCGAGCGCAGCCACCGCCCAGTGCTGCCGCAGCTGCGCCAGTACGAAGCGGTGCGGCTCTTCATCGACCGGGCGCGGGAGGTGCGCCCCGACTTCGCGGTTACCAACGCGACCGCCCCGGCGGTGGCCGAGCTCTGTGCCCGGCTGGATGGCCTGCCCCTGGCGATCGAGCTGGCCGCCGCCCGCACCCGCCTGTTCTCGCCGGACGCCCTGCTGGCGCGCCTTGAATCGGGCTTGGCCCTGCTCAGCGGGGGCGCGCGGGACCGGCCCGCGCGCCAGCAGACGCTGCGCAACGCCATCGCCTGGAGCTATGACCTGCTGAGCCCGGGCGAGCAACAGCTCTTCCGGCGCATGGCGGTCTTCCAGGGCGGCCGCTCGTTGGACGCCCTGGAGGCGGTCTGCAACGCCGATGGGCAGCTGCCGGGCGACGTGCTCGATGGGGTGGCGGCCCTGGTGAGCAGCAGTCTCCTGCGGCAGGGCGACGGCCGCGAGGGCGAGCCCCGGTTCTGGATGCTGGAGACGATCCAGGAGTACGCGCGCGAGCAACTCGCGGCGAGCGGCGAGGAGACCGCGCTGCGCGATGCCCATCTCGCCTACTTCACCGCCCTCGGCGAGGAAGCTGCGCCCGCATTGAAGGGGCGCGCGCAGCCGCTCTGGCTGGCGCGGCTGGACGACGAGCGGGAGAACCTGCGTGCGGCGCTGGCCTGGGCGTGTGCGCGTGGTCCCGCCGACGCCCCGGCCGCCGCGCTCGGGCTGCGGCTTGCGACGGCGCTTTATCAGTTCTGGTCACGTCGCCTCGCCTGGGACGAAGGCCGGCCGATCGTCGAGCGCCTGCTTGGCCTGGAAGCCGGGATCCAATCCCCGCTACGGGCAGCCGGGCTCTTCCTCTTGGCCGACATGGCGGGGTGGGCACGTGATGTCCCCGCGAGTTGCCGTCATCTGGAAGTATGCCTCCGGCTTCAGGAGGAGCTCGGAAACCGCGCCGGTGCTGCAGTGTGCCGCGCGGCGCTGGCCTGGCTGAAGCGTGGCGATGGAGATGGGGCGGAAGCGCGGTCACTCTACGAGACGGTGGTGGCCGAACAGCTGGCGGCGGGTGCTGTTTGGGAGGCCGGCTGGGCAATGAACATCTTGACACAGCTCGCCCTGGAGCACGATGATCTTGTGGCCGCGCAGTCCTGGGCGACGCGGGCGGCCGGCCTGTTTCGCGAGCTCGGCGACTTGTCAGCTCTGACCACCGCGTTGACTGGGCTGGGAGTAGAGCGTCAGAAGGCGGGCGATTACGCGGCGGCACGCCAGCACCATCAGCAGACGTTGGCTCTGGCGAGGGAACTGGGCGAACCGGACAATGGCTCGTACGCGGTTGGCAACCTGGGGATCGTCGCGCTGCTCGAGGGAGACTATGGGACGGCTTGGGCGCACCTGACGGAGAGCTTGCAGCTCGCGTGGGAGGCTTCCCGCCGGCACCTCGCCTACGGCGCGCAGGTTGCGATCGCTTTAGCCGGCCTGGGTGCGGTAGCCGTGGCCCGTGCGCGTAACCCGCGGGATCGGCTGGCGGAGGCGGCGCGCATTCTCGGTGCGGCCGCCGCCGGCCTCGCGGCGCGCGGGGCGACGTTGGAGCCGGGCGATCGGGAGCCGAACGCGGCCGCCATCGCGGCCGCCCGCGCCGCGCTGGGTGAGGCGGCCTTCGCCCGCGAGTGGGCCGCCGGCCAGGCGCTGGGCCTGGAGGAGGCGATCGCCCTGGCGCTAGCCCAGCCCGCCGAGGATGGGCCGGCCGGGGAGGTGGCCGGGGGAGCCCCCGGCCTGACGCCGGGCTCTTGACGATCTCTTGACGCACCAGGCGTAGACTGGGCACAGCACGCGGCCACCAGGGACCGTGCCGGATCGCGTTGCCCCGCCATCCCATGCGCGCCGGCCCTTCACTCCATCGCCACAGGAGGAACAGATCTCATGCACCTGCATCACGCGTTCCGCTTCGTCGCGGCCCTCGGAGTCGCCGGCCTGCTGCTCGCGGCCTGCGGCGGGGAGCCCACCCCCAGTCCGATCGCCCCGCCCGCCACCGCCACGGCGGCGGCCACGGCCACCGCGCCCAGCCCGGCGGCCCCCGCCACCGCCACCGGCGCGACTGCCACCGCCCCGCCGGCCACGGCCGCGCCGGCCACGCCCGCGCAACCGATGGACACCGCGCCGCCCGGCGCGAAAGTGCTCCGTTACAACATCGGCTCGGACCCGGCGACCACCGATCCCCAGAAGGTCTACTTCGACGTCGAAATCTACTGGGCTGCCCTTGCCTTTGAGGGGCTGTATGACTTGAATGATCAGAACGAGGTGGTCCCGGCGATGGCTGACGGTGCGCCGCAAGTTTCAGCCGATGGGCTCGTCTACACCGTGACGCTGAAGTCGGGGCTCCTGTACAGCGACGGCGTACCGCTGACCGCGCACAACTTCGAGTACGCCTGGCGGCGCCTCTTCGATCCCACGATCCCCGGCCGCAACACCGCCTCGATGGCCTACGATATCCGCGGCGCGCAGACGCTCAGCGAGTTCACCGACCTGACCGATACGGTCAAGCTCAAGCAACTGCAAGATGATCTGGGCATCCACGCGCCCGATGCCCTCCACATCGTCTTTACGCTCAACACGCCGGTCGCCTACTTCCCGTATATCCTGACGATTTATGGGGGATGGCCCACTCGGCAGGACATGGTGGAGAAGGGCGGCCCGACCTGGACCGAGCCCGGGACGTACATCGGCAACGGACCCTACGTCTTGCAGCAATGGAACCACGGCAGCGGCGCCGTCTGGGTCGCGAACCCCACTGGTATCGCGGCAAGCCCAAGATCGACCGGATTGAGACCCGCGAGATCGCCGACGCCGAGATCGCGTTCCAGCGTTCCGAGCGGAGAGATCGACTTCACGGGGGTAGACCCTCAGGACCTCAGTTCAGTGAACAAAGACCCGGCGTTAAGCGCGGAACATGTGCGCGTGCCCGGCAACATCACTGGTGGCTGGCCTTCAACGTACATAAGGCGCCCTTCGATAACGTGAAGGTGCGGCAGGCCTTCGCCCGAGCCTTCGACCGTGACGACATGGTCCAGACGCCGTGTTCAAGGGCGCAGGGCCAGAAAGCGCCTCAGCCTGATGCCGCCCGGCCGGCCGGGATACTTCCCCGACGTGAACCGAGCGGAATACGACCCGGCAGGCGCGCGCAAGCTGCTCGCTGATGCGGGCTACCCCGACGGCCAGGGCTTGCCGCCCATCAAGCTGACTTTCGCCGATACCCCAGAAGACGCGGGAGCGCTTCGTCTGGTTCCAAGAGCCAGATCAAGGACAACTTGGGCATCGACGCCACATTGGAGCCCGTGGAAATAAAGGCGTATACGCGTCTTGTTCCAGAACCCGGACACACTGCCCGCGCTCTACTTCTCCGGCTGGTTTCAGGACTATCCGGATCCCCAGGATTGGTACAGCCTGCTCTTCCGGTCCGACTTCAGTTCGAACACCGACCGGCTGGAACAACGCGCAATATGATGCGTTGACCAGGCAGGCCGACGTGCAACGTGATCCGGCCAAGCGGTTAGCACTGTATAAGCAGGGGCGGCAATCCTGGTCGGACGCGTCGCCCGTGGTATTCCTCATGTGGGGAGTGAGCGATTGGTTGATCTCGCCGCATATTCAGGGCATGCGCGAGCACATCTCACCGGCCGATCGCTCCTTCCCCGGCGACCGGTTTATCGAGCAGCTGGATATCAGCCGTAGCGCGACGGAGGTCGCCGCGGCCGCGCGGCCGGGCGACCCCAGCCGCCGGGGTGAAGCGCCCTCATCGAACACATGCCGTCGCGGTCCGGGAGCGCGATCGCCCGCCCGCACGTTCCGGAAGTCGGAGGTTCGGAGTGACGCTCGCGGCCGAACTGGCCCGGCAGAGGGGCCGCCAGACGCGGCGCCGGCCGCCCCAGCGGCACCGTCACCTTCCTCTTCACCGACGTGCAGGGCAGCACGCAGCTGTGGGAGCACCAGCGCGCCTGGATGGAGCAGGCCCATGCGCGGCACGAGGCCATCCTGCGCGAAGCGATTGCCGAGCACGGGGGCTGGGCCTACAAACAGATCGGCGATGCCTTTCAGGCCGCCTTCCCCACGGCGAGCGCGGCCCTGGCCGCCGCCGTCGCCGCCCAGCGCGCCCTCGCCGTCGAGCCCTGGGGCACCCCGGCCCGCTCACCGTCCGCATGGCCCTGCACACCGGCACCGCCACGGAACGCGCCGACGACTACGTCGGCCCCCTGCTCAACCGCGTCGCTCGCCTGCTGAGCGCCGGCCACGGCGGCCAGATCCTGCTGACCGGGCGTGACCGCGGGCCTCGTGCGGGATGCCCTGCCCTCCGAACTGGCGCTCCAGGACCTCGGCACCCGCCGGCTCAAGGACCTGATCGTGCCCGAGCATGTCTGGCAGCTCACCGGCGCCGGGCTGCCGGGCGGCTTCCCGCCGCTGCGCACGCTCGACGCCCAGCCCAACAACCTGCCGCCGCAGCCCACCGCCTTCATCGGCCGCGAGGTGCAGCTGGCCGCGGTCGACGGCCTGCTGCGCCGGAGCGACGTGCGCCTGGTCACCCTCACCGGCCCCGGCGGCACGGGCAAGACCCGCCTCGCCCTGCAGAGCGGCGGCCGACCTGCTCGACGCCTTCCCCCACGGCTGCTGGCTCGTCGAGCTCGCCGCGCTTGCCGAACTCGGCCCGCGTGCCCGAAACCATGGCCGGCATCTTCGGGCTGCGGCCGGAGGACGGCCAGACCTTCCTCGACGCCCTGGAGAGCTACCTGCGCGCCCGCCGCCTGTTGTTGGTGCTCGACAACTGCGAGCAGGTGCTCCCCGTGGCCGCCCTGGTCGACCGACTGTTGCGCGCCGCGCCTGGGCTGAAAGTGCTGGCCACCAGCCGCGCCCCGCTGCACCTCTACGGCGAGGTCGAGTACGCCGTGCCCCCGCTGGCCTTGCCCGCGCGCGACGCCGCCGGCCACTTCAGCGCCGGAACCGCTGGTCCGTCCGGCCTCGACCTGGCGACGGCGCTCAGCCAGTACGAGGCGGTGCGCCTCTTCATCGCCCGCGCGCAGGCGGCGCGCACCGGCTTCGCTGTGACGAATGAGACCGCGCCGGCCGTGGCCGAGATCTGCTGGCGGCTCGACGGTCTGCCCCTGGCCATCGAGCTGGCCGCCGCGCGGGTGAAGCTCTTCCCGCCGCAGGCGCTGCTCGCCCGGCTGGACCGCCGGCTGGCCGTGCTGACGGGCGGGGCGGGCAACCTGCCGGCGCGCCAGCAGACGCTGCGCGCGGCCATCGCCTGGAGCTACGACCTGTTGAGCGCCGGCGAGCAGCAGCTGTTCCGCCGCATCGCGGTCTTCCAGGGGGGCGCCACGCTGGAGGCGATCGCGGCGGTCTGTGAGGTGGCCCGACCCGCGGCGGACGACGTGCTCGACGGGGTCGCCGCGCTGGTCGACCATAGCCTGCTGCAGCAGCGCGACGGGCGGGACGGCGCGCCGCGCTTCGGGATGCTGGCGACGATCCAGGAGTACGCCCTCGAGCAGTTGGCGAGCAACTGCGAGGAGACCGCCCTGCGTGATGCCCATCTCGCCTACTTCACCGCGCTCGGCGAAGAAGGTGGCCCGGCCCTCAAGGGGCACGAACAGTTAGTCTGGCTCCCCCGGCTGGAGGACGAGCGGGAGAACCTGCGGGCAGCGCTGGCCTGGGCCTGCGAACGTGCGGCCGTGAGCTCCGAAGCGGGCGCGCGGGGTCTCCAGCTGACCGGAGCCCTCTACCAGTTCTGGTTCAACCACTCGGCGTTCGCGGAAGCCAGCGCGATTCTCGAAACGTTGCGCACTGCGGGGGCCGTCGCGCCGCCCGCGCTGCACGCCCGTGCCCTCAACCTGGCCGGCGAGGCGGCCCGCGACTCCGGCGACTTCGCGACCGCTGAGCGGCACTACGAAGAGAGCTGGGCGCTGTATGCCCAGCTGAGGGATCGCGGCGGGATGGCCTGGAATCGGGAGTGCCAGGCCCTGCTGCAGTGGCAGCAGGGCGACTGGGCGACCGCCCGGACGTTGGTCGAGCCCACAGTAGGCGAGCTAATGGCGGCAGGGGCGACGTGGGAAGCGGGATGGGCGGTGCTTGTGCTTACGCTTATCGCGATGGACGCGGATGACACCTTAGGCGGGAAGGTCTATGCCGAGCAGGCGGCGGGCTTGTTCCAGCAGGCCGGAGACCGCTTCGGACTGAGCGCGGCCATGATATGGCTTGGCGTGCTGCGGCAACGCGCCGGGGACTATCCGGCTGCGCGGCGATATCACGAACGGTCCCTGGAGTTGTGCGAGCAGGTGCGCGATTCAAGTAACGCGGCGTCGGCACTGGGCAACCTCGGGACTGTCGCCCTGCTGGAAGGCGACTACGTGACGGCGCGGTCCTGGCTGACGGAAAGCCTGGATCTGTCGCGCGAGACGCCCCATCCCAAACAAATCGGCGTTGCGCTGGCGGGCTTGGGGGCCGTCGGAGTCGCCCGGGCCGGTGCGCGCCCGGCAGCGCTCTCTGCCCCCGTGCGCGCCCTCGCCGCGGCGGCCGCCTACCTGGCATTCCCACCGCTGGATGCTGGACCCCGGCGACCGCGAGCCGAACGCCGCCGCCATCGCCGCCGCCCGCGCCGCTCTAGGTGAAGAGGCCTTCGCGCGGGAGTGGGCCGCCGGCCAGGCGCTTTCCCTCGACGAGGCCATCGCCCTCGCGCTGGAGGAGGATCCCACCGCCGATGCCTGACCATCCCACGGGATGGGGCCTCCCCAGCCGCCGCGCGGCAGAGCACCGGATAGGCACAACCCGCGCCCAGACGACGACGTCTTCAAGCCCTTGACGCCCCGGCGCCCCCATGCTATGATGAGGGCGCCAGGGCGTTACTCCCTTCGGCAACCGCGCCCGCCTCGTGCCAACGGGAGGCGGGCGCACCCTTTTTGCCACACACGCCGTAGCGTCATCACCCCCATGCCGCCCTCTGCACGTCCCCCGGCGTCCCACGCATGCACAGCCGAACGCCCACTTCACGCCTTAGGGTTGTCCTGCTTCACGTCGCCATTGGCGCTTGGCTCGGCGCTGTGCCTCACAGGCTTCGGCGGCACGGAGGGCCTCAATTCAGGCTTGTCCATCACGAAGCACAGCTGGTTCCTCGTATCAGGCCGTCATATGATCAAAATGCTGTCCCACCGCGTTCACGATGTCGCGTAGCGTGCTCGGGATCGCGTCTGCGTTTTCGCGCGTAACCGAAGGAACGGGCGTAGCCCACGCCCCGCGCGCAGTTGGCAAGTCGGGGTGCGCCAGGCGGCGATTCCTCGGAACTCGTACAGCCTCAATATGTGTCCGCACCTCGTCAAGCCGCTTCTCAATCTCCTCGCGGAGCCCTACGGCGCAATCCGGACGAATATCCTCGATATGCCGCTCCCTGCTCATACGCGACGTGCTTCCGGTGGCCGGCGCCGGACAGGCCGTTGTCGGCATTCCCAATGCTGGGTGCCGGCACGACGGGCCAGATCGGTGGGCAGGCGCGCGGAGCCGGCGCGCCGGTCAGCGCCGGGACCAGGATCGCGCCCGCCGTGCGGCGATCTCGACCGCCCCCCGACCACCAGGCGCAGGCACAGGGGCATCGCCCCCGCCTCTGGCGAGCGGCCCCGTCCCCGCGGGCGGCGCCGCGCCGGGGCCGGCGCGCCGGTGCGCCGCCGCGGCAGCATCATGGCTCCCCAGGGACAATCCGATCAGCTCCGCGTGCTCCCCCGTGGGCGGGCAGACTGCGCCCCCACTGAACAGGTCGTAGAGCGGGGGGCAGCATGCGGGGGGAAGGGGCCGGGGGCAGCCCGCCCCCGCGCTGGCACGCCCTATGCTGGGGGCGGGCCGACGAGCCAACCCGGAGAGGCGGAGGACAACCCATGAATGCCTGGCAAGCCGGCAATCTCGCGGTCCACGGGCTGCGGATGCATTATACCCGCACCGGGGGGCCGAAACCCCCCCTCGTGCTGGCCCACGGCGTCGGCGACGACGGCCTGTGCTGGACCACGGTCGCCGAGGCGCTGGCGCCCGAGTACGACCTCGTCATGGTCGACGCCCGGGGGCATGGCCGCTCGGCCGCCCCCGACGAGGGCGCCGCCGCCGCCGCGGGCTACGGGCCCGCCGTCCAGGCGCAGGACCTGGCCGGGCTCCTCGCCGGGCTGCGGCTGCGCCACCCGATCCTGCTCGGCCACTCCATGGGCGCCTTGACCACGCTGGCCCTGGCCGCCCTCGACCCCTCGCTGCCCCGGGCGATCCTCCTGGAAGACCCGCCGGTGGTCTGGATGCCCGGGGAGCGCGCCGGGGGCGCCGGACCGGCGCGCGCAGATCCGCGGCGAGATGACCGCGCTGAAGCGGAAGACCCGCGCCGAGCTGATCGCCGGGCAGCGCGCCGTGGCCCCGCACTGGCCGGAGGCCGAGCTGGAGCGCTGGGCCGACTCCAAGCACCGCTTCAGCCCCGACGTCCTGGGGCTGTTCGCCGAGCCGATCGGCGCCGGGTTGGACTGGCCGGCCCTGCTCGCGCGCATCGCCTGTCCGGCGCTCCTGCTCACCGCCGACCCGGCGCGGGGCGCGATCGTCACGCCGGAAAGCGCCGCCGCCCTCCAGGCCCTCGTCCCGCAGATGCGCGTGGCCCATATTGCCGATGCCGGCCATAGCATGCGCCATGACCAGCTCGCCCGCTACCTGGCGGCGGTCCGCGCCTTCCTGGCCGGGCTCCCGGCGGCGCCGGCCGGCTGAACGGGCCGGGTCCGGCTCCTCCCGAGGAGGACGGCGGCAAACACGGCGGCCCACAGCAGGTAGCCATACCTCATCGTGCGCTCCCGGCCTCCGACCAGCGACTGGCCGGCCGGCAGCAGCGGCGCGATCCAGCAAGGCGCCAGGGCCAGGACGGCGTACGCCGGCAGGATCCCGGCCGAGCCGGCGCGGAGCCACCCGCGGTACACCGCGGCGCCGAACCCGATGGCCCGCACCGACAGGAGCACGCTCAGCCCCCGCAACAGGACGTTCCCGGCCAAGCCCGGGCTGGCCCAGGGCGTCGCATCGCAGACACATGGGCACGAAGGCGCGGAGCACTGTGGCCGGGACCGCGTTGCCGATCACCCGCGCGGCCGTAATCCGCACGACCGCCCTGCGGCCCGAGGACCAGAGGCCCCGCCCGAAGGCGACCCCCCGCCCATCGTCGACGAGGGCAAGGGCGACGGTGAGGAGCCGGGTCGGCGCGCCGATCGCGGACAAATCGCTGGCGGATTGCGCGACGAAGTCGGAGCCCGGCCAGAGCCTCCCGGCCAGCAGGTCGGTCCCGGCCGCCGGCAGCGGGCCCAGGATGCCGCATAGAACCAGCAGGCGACGGGTATTGCGCGTGCCGCGCGCCTCTCCGCGAGCCCTACCGCCCGCCGCCGGAGCGTCCGGGGCCGCGGGCCGCGGGGCGGGCAGCGCCGCCGGCGTGCGCGCGCCTGGGCCTTTCATCAGCTTCTTGCTCCCCCGGGCGCTAGCGCACCCGCCCACCGCAGGCACCCCGGAACCCCGCGTCACCCCGGCAGCCCGGGCGCGCCTCGCGTCCGGCCGGGCTGGCCGACTTGGCCCGCCCGAGCGCAGCAGCAGTCCTGGCAGAACGGGTTGTCTCACCGTTCAAACCCCGACTTTCGTGTCTTGACGACGGGATACACCTTACCACAATTCACCAATTCTTCATGCCGCCATTCAGGTATATCAGGAGGAGTTGGAAGGCAAGTCCGATAATACCGATGATGGGCAACACCAAATCGGCGAGCAGCAGCCCGATCACCAAGCCAACGCGCAACGGGCGATCTTGCCTCCCGCGCAGCACAGCGAGAGCGATTGCACAAAGCTGGACGACCGGCACCGCTATTTGCCCGAACACAACTGCTTTCTCCTTGTCGGCTACAGGCCAAGCAGGCGGGTAAACCATGAAGTACAAGGGGATGAGATCGGTAATCACGACCAGAGACAACAGCGACAGCCAGAAGGCAGGGCTTCTGAGGAGGCTGCGGCTCTGGTGTGCCAGGTAATTCCCGGAACGTTAATTCATTGGGCTGCCGCTACACCCAGCTGGTGCAGAACCGCGAGAGTATCCCAGTAGGCAACGTCGTCCACGATCTTGCCGTCCGCGAGCCGGAGCAAGGCCAGCCCCTGATAGGCTACCCGTTTCCCGGTGGCAGCCACGCCCAGGTATTCGCCCTGATGCGTCCCGGAGAATCGCCAGTGCACGGCCACCTGGTCGGCCTCGGCGAGCAGATCGAGGATCGTCAGCTCGACGTTGCCAAACGCGGCGTACAGTGATCGCGCCGCTTCTTTGGTGCCCTGTATATCCTGGCCGGGTGCCAGCAGTTCATCGCAAATGTCCAGGTTGCCGTGGTTCCATCGCTCATCGAAGTAGCGGCGAACCAGTTCCTTGTTTTCTGCGGGCGACATCATGACATCCCCCTTTATCCTGGTTGAAGGCGCAATTTGCTGACAGACTATCTTCTGAATCTGCTCGTAGAGTAAGGAGCCGAGAACAACTTCGTCTCCTTACTCTATGTGGACCGGGATTCTCTGGTTTCGGCGCCCTACCCGTCAACTTGCGCGTGTTGGGAGGTTTAGTGGCGCAACTCCGTCATCGCTGGGATCAAGCGTGCCAGGGTTTGCGGCGCTCGATTACCAGCACTACGGCGTCATCCGTGCAGCGCCCCCTCAGCGCCACGCCGGCCGGAACGGTGAGGATATCGCCCGGCTGCACTTCCATGTCTGGCAGTTCTTGATCGCCATATTTGAACTGGCATTGTATAGTGCCGCGCGCACAGTAGTGGTAATGCACGTCGTTCTCGTCGACGTCCCCTTCAAACTCGCCGTTGCCCGCGTTGATCGAGAGCACGACATCGCCAATGCGGCCGACCTCGACAAAGGCCACGGGGCGGGCCTTGCCACGGATGGCGTCCGCTTCGTCCAATACAACCATTTTCGACACCGTAGGTACGATTTCAAGCGCCATGTTATGGTTCCTTTCCTTTTGTGGTGTGGTTGTAGGCCGAGACACAATTACCGGGCCGGCCTGATGTTCTGATTGACGTGGAAGAAGTTGGTCGGGTCGACTGCGGCTTTGATCCGGGCGAGGCGCGTGTAGTTGTCGCGATACGCGGCTTTCACCCGCTCCTCGCCTTCGTCCATGATCATGTTCACGTAGGCGCCGCCGGCCGAGTAGGGATGCAGCGCCGCCGCGTAGTCTTTGGCCCACGCGATCATGCTCGCGTTGTTCGCCGGGTCGGCATCGACGGCGACGATCACCTGCGCGAAGTTGGCCTCGCGATACGACCATGCGGTATCTCCCCTGCCCGCACGACCCGCTGCAGCGTCGATCGGATAGATATGCACCTGCGAAAGCATCGTGGGCAACTGCGCCGCATATTGGGTGTGCAAGCCAATCGCCTCGTCGGAGTAGCGATTGAAGAAATCGGCCCGCCAATACCACTGCAGGCCCGGCGGGTACACCGGATCGAACATGCCCTGCAGGACCGGGTAGGGGATCGGTCCGGCGAAGTCGATGGCCGGCGGGCTGAACCGGCGGAGCGGCTCCAAGGCAGCAGCCCCGTCGGCGAGTTCGCCCGTGAAGCAGCAGACAACGGCGCACATCTTCTGCAGGTGATATTGCTCGGGGAATGGGGGACCCGGCGGGACCGTCAGGAAAGCGAACCAGGCGTTGACATTATCCGGGGCCGTGGCAATGAAGTCCTGCCAGAACCGCAGCAGCTCGGTGGCCTTGTCAAGCGGCCAGAGGATCGGCCCCCCGTACACGGTGTCGACGGGGCGGCCCTGGAACAGGAATGACGTCACCACGCCGAAGTTGCCGCCCCCGCCGCGCACCGCCCAGAAAATGTCGGCGTTCTCGTCCGCGCTCGCCGTCACAACACGGCCATCCGCGATCACCATGTCCACACTCAGCAGATTGTCGATGGTCAGTCCGTACTTCCGCGAGAGATTGCCTGTGCCACCGCCCAGTGCCAATCCGCCCACGCCCGTACTCGAGACGATCCCACTCGGCACCGCGAGGCGATACGGATGCGTGGCATGATCGACGTCACCCCAGACGCAGCCCCCGCCTACCCGGACGGTGCTGTCGGCCGGATCCACCCGGACGCCGCGCATCGGCGACAGGTCGATCACCAGCCCATCGTCGCAGGTGCCGAGGCCGGGGCCGTTGTGCCCGCCACCGCGTACCGCGACGGTCAAGCCGTGTTCGCGGGCGAAATTGACCGCACTGATCACGTCGGCCACGTCGGTGCAGCGGGCGATCAGCGCCGGGCGCTTATCGATCATCCCATTGTAAACGCGGCGCGCTGCGTCATATTGAGCATCGCCGGGTTGCAGCAAGGTGCCGCGCAGTTGCGCGCGCAAGGTCGCGACGGCCTGCTCGTCCCATCGTGCCCCGAATAGTGTAGCGGACATGATATCCTCCTCGCTAAGAATCCTCACGCGGGCGCCAACCCTCTACAATTCGTGCCACTCGGTCAGGCGTTCTCGGACGTGGGAAGCACGCCCAATTGCTCCCAGGTTCCCAATCTGTCCTAGAGCAACCGGCGCTCCGTAATCGTGCCGCCGGCGATCCGGTCGCGGGCCCCGCCCTTGGCCGTTCCTTGCTTGCCGCTCCGACGGGCGCTCCTCGTCGGATCGATCGTCAGCACCTTGTCCTGCGCTACCTCGAACATGGCAGCGATAATTCCCACAGTGCAATTCTAGCGGACTTCTGCGCGGCGGGCATCAGTACCATTGCCTAAACTGCCTACCGGGGTCGGTGACCGGCGTGGCCGCACCAGGCGGCAGCGCTGTCGCGTGGTGGGCACGTGGTACTTTTATCGGAACTTTCCGCCCGGCGATCTGCTATACTACAGTCGTCAGATTCGCGAAGCACGGTCACCCTGTTCGCCACGTAGTAGGGTGGAGGTTTATGAGCACGGTAGACGGTCAGTCATTCGGCGACCTGCTCCGCGTTTATCGCCGGGCGGCAGGGTTGACCCAACAGCAGCTCGCCGAGCGCGCCGGGATCAGCGCTCGCGCAGTTGGCGATCTCGAGCGTGGCGCAAAGCTGCGGCCGCACAGCGGCACCATCGAACAGCTTGCTGCCGCACTCAGCCTCTCGGTTCAGCAGCGCGGCGATTTCGAGCTGGCGGCGCACAGCTTTGCCGGTCCGGCGCTGCCCGATGTCCTCAACGCGGCGGCCGCTGCCGCGCCACGTCACAACCTGCCCGCGCCACTGACCAGCTTCATTGGACGCGGCGATGAACTGGCCGACGTTGCCCGGCGCATTACTGGTCATCGTCTAGTGACGCTGAGTGGCGCTGGCGGTGTGGGCAAAACCCGCCTGGCAATCGAGGTCGGCATCTACCTGGTGCACGGCAGCAGCGTCGACGTCTTTGCGGACGGCGTATGGCTGGTGGAGCTGGCCGATCTGTCGCGGCCCGCCCTGGTCGCCCCGGCGCTGATGCGCCTCTTCAAACTCCCCGAGCAGATCGGGCGGACTCCGCTGGAACTCCTGCAAGAATATCTGGCAGACAAGCAGTCTGCTGTTGATTCTGGACAACTGCGAGCACCTGGTGGAAGCCTGCGCCGCAGTTGCGGAGCCCTTGTTGTTGCACTGCTGGCGCCTGCACGTGCTTGCTACCAGTCGGGAGGAGTTGCGTATCGCCGGCGAGACAGTCTATCAACTGCTGCCGTTGCGGCTGCCCGACCCGCTGGAGGACAATCCCGAGCAACTGCTCACCTCGGCTGCCGCGCGACTGTTCGTGGACCGCCTCGGCACCGGCCGGCCCGTGCAGCCCACATATCTGGACGACGCCGCCACGATTGCCGCCATCTGCCGCCAGCTCGACGGCATTCCCCTGGCCCTGGAGCTGGCCGCACCCCTCGCCCGCACCATGTCGCTGCGCGAGATCGCCTCCCAATTACATAACCAGATGGCGGCCCTGGTGAGCACTCATCGCAATACCATTCCCCGCCATCAAACCATGCACAGCGCTCTCGCCTGGAGCTACCGCTTGCTTGCGCCCGCGGAACAGCAACTGCTGAAGAGGGTTGCTGTCTTCGCCGGCGGCTGGACCGTCGAAGCCGCGCACGCCCTTTGCGCCGCGCAAGCCCAGACTCACCTCCGCCGCTCACTTCACCAATTGATCGCCAAATCGTGGGTGCTGGACGATCCCCGCGTCGGCCAGTGGCGCTATCGGCTCTTGGAGCCGGTGCGCCAGTTTGCGCTGGCGCAACTGGCGGCCGGCGGCGCACAGGATGCCCTGCGGCGGCGGCATGCGGCCTATTTTCTTGGGCTGGCCGAGCAGATGGGCCTCGCGCGGGACACACCACGCGAGCGCGAATGGCTGGAGCGGTTGGAGCCGGAGCGGGCGAACCTGCGCGCCGTCAACTTGTGGGCGATCGAACAGCACGAGATCGCGTTCGCGCATCGCTTCAACGGGTTGCTGTTTGCCTTCTGGATTTATCGCAGTAGCGCGGCCGAAGCGCGGCACTGGATGGATGCCGTCCTCGAGCTTAAGGCGGCGGGGCAAACCCCGGCAACGCGTGCCGCCGAGGCGCTGGCCTTGGATGCGGCAGGCTATATCGCCGTCACCCAGCATGACTTCGCCCAGGCACAGACCTGGTTCGAGCGTGAATTGGCCATCCACACCGCGCTGAACGACCTGGCCGGCATTGCGAAAGCCCTGCGCGGACGTGGTTTTACGGCGATGCTCGCGGGCGATTTGGCGCAAGCTCAACACGACACCGAACAAAGTCTCAGCGCCTCGCAGGCAATCCATAATCGTTGGGGAGTCGCCTGGTCGCTCTTTGATCTGGGGTATCTCGCGCTCGTGCGCGGCGAGATCAGCCAGGCGCGGGACTTGTTAGAAGACGGCCTTTCTGCGCTACGTGCACAGGGTATCCTGTTTGGCGCGTTCCGCGCGCTCATTGCCCTGGGGCATACGCTGCGGTTACTCGATGAACCAGCGCGCGCCTATGACGCCTATCGCGATGCCCTGCACATTCATCAGCAGATGCATTATGTACAGTTTATCGGCGATGGCCTGGATGGCTTGGCCGGTTTGGCGGCGGCTGACGGCGATCCCCGGCGGGCAGCGCGGCTCTTTGGGGCTGTGCACGCGCATCGGATCGCGGCGGCCGCGCCCCGCTGGCGCAGTCTGGTGGCGATCTATGACCGCGATGTTGCGCTGGCGCGCAGCCTCGTCGATCCTGCGGTGTGGCAAGAGGCCTGGGTGGCGGGCAGCAAGATGTCACTCGACCAGGCAGTTGCGTACACGCTGGCGTACCCGGAGCAGGCGAGCCCCGCGACGGCCCACGCGACGGCGCCGTCGGCAGCCCCGGAGCCGCCGGAGTCCGCCCGTGTCGGCCGGGGCCAACCGGCACGCAAACCGCAAGTCGCCCTGACCAGGCGCGAAGTAGAAGTGCTGCGCCTGCTGGCCCGATCGTTGAGCGACCGCCAGATCGCCGAGCAACTCGTATTGAGCAGGCGCACCGTCCAGGCGCACGTCCGCTCTATCTACGCGAAGCTCGGGATTACCAATCGGAGCGCCGCCACGCGCTACGCGATCGCCCGGGGTTTCGTTCTTTCAGGTTAGCTGCGCTGCGATCATCGCCACCGGTGCTGCAGTTGGGCAGGACCGCGACCCGGGCACTAAACGTCCACCCCAGGAGTGGCCGGGTCGCCCTGGTGGCACCACGATCGGGTCTTCCCGCGAGTGCCCCCGGATCCTACATGCCGATCCGTCCCAACGCTCCGGTGCCCACGATCATGATTGGGTCCGTGCTGGCCTCCCGATCCTACACCTGCCGCGCCCGCGCGACCGATTCCGCTGCAGCACCCGCCTGGCTGGGAACGCGACGGTGAAATGGCGTTGGGTGGCCATGGTCGGTTTCAGCCGGAAGCGCCCCGATTGTGCGGTCTACGGTGCCCGGGCCATCATGCTCCTCTCCGGCGCATTCACGTCAAGGAGCGAGCCGACCGCCGGACCCTCGCCCGTGCAAGCGGCCGTGGTTCCCCGCGCTGGGTGGTTTCCGGCACGCCGAAGGGCGGTGCCCCCAACCCCGTGAGCGCGATCTATGGAACCGCCATTCTTGGCTTGCTGTTCAAGGGGCCGGCCCGGTCGGCCCTTGGTTGGTTATTCCGTACTGCGTACGCTCCTCCGCTGTCAGGTCCCGGGTGAGCAAGCCACACAAATAGCGCAGCGTGTCGTGCCGGTCGGTGTACCAGAACCGCGCCGTGCCGTCCTTGCCGGCGGTAAGCACGTACTGGCCGTCGGGTGAGAACGCCACGGACAGGACGGCGTCGGTATGGCCGCTCAGACGTCGTACCTCCGGGCCGGTCGGCCCGTCCCACAACCGCGCCGACCGCCCGCGTCGCCTTGGGTATCATCGCCTGCGTGCAGCGGGAAGACGGTGCAGCCGCGGTGCACTTCCCGGGCGCGCGCTTCCTTGACCAGGACCAGTCAAGCGCACCAACACCGCGGCGCGCATCCTGGAGAACCGCGCCCGCGCCTACCTCGGCCTCCGCCGCCCGGCGGAAGCCCGCGCGGCCCTCCAACAGGCCTGCGCCGCCCAGCCCGGCAAGTGGACGGAACCCGACGTCCGCTGGCGCCTCCTCCGCGAGTTCCCGCACCCGCCCGCGGGCATCGAGGACCTCCGCGCCCACTGGCCCAAGCCGGTCCCCTCTAGGCCGCCCGACGCCCAGCCCTAGCGCCCACACCCGGTCCCCCAGACTGTGTGCGCTCCACCCCGCCCGCCGCAGTCGGTTCCCTTCCTGGCCGCCTCCCGCCGGCCAGATGGGCGCCCACGGAGGCTGCTGTAGGGGCGGGGCAGGTCCGCGATCCCCGCCTGGCGCCCCCGCGCCGCGACGATCGCGCTCCGGCGGTCCCCGGCCGGAGTCCCCGCCCCCCAATCCACCGCGTCGCGTCCCCCGCGTGCGCTGGCGCCACCCCACGCCCGCTCGCCCCCGCACCCGGCCCACCTGGGCGGCGCCCCCGCCATCTGGTACAATACCGCGGGGGTCCGCGTCCGTCGCCCGCGGGCCCCCGCCTGCACTCCATTCCACTCGGCGACGCGGAGGGAGCAACGCACCCCATGGACCGTCCTCGCGCACGGGTCCTCCTGGTCCTCGAGAATAACCCCTATCCCTACGACCCCCGCGGCCGCCGCATCGCCGAGACCCTCGTCGAGGGCGGCTACGCCGTCGGCGTGATCTGCCCCGGCGAGCCCGGCCAGCCCCGCCACGAGGTGGCCGGCGGCGTGCACGTCTACCGCTTCCCGGTCGTCCGCGCGCGCGGCAGCCTGCTCGGCTACGTCTGGGAGTACGGCTACGGCACGCTCATGCTGCTGCTCTACACCCTGGTCCTCGCGGCCCGCCCCGGCTTCGACATTCTGCACGCCTCCAACCCGCCCGAGACCGTCTTCTTCGTCGGCCTGCTCGCCCGGCTGCTCGGCAAGCAGCTCGTCTTCGACTACCGCGACCTCGGACCCGAGCTCTACGCCACCAAGTTCGGCGGCCCGCATGGCCCCATCTACCGGCTGCTCCTCGCCCTCGAAGCCGGCAGCGCGCGCCTCGCCGATCTCGTCGTCGCCGTCAACGAGTCCTACCGCCGCATTGTGATCGAGCGCTACGGCGTCCCCGCGCGCAAGACCGTCGTCGTGCGCAACGGCCCCCGCCTGCGCGAGTTCGTGCCCGTGGATCCGGATCCCGGCGTCCGGGCCAAAGCGCCGATCATCCTCGGCTACGTCGGCAACATGGGCTCGCAGGACGGCGTCGACTACCTGCTCCGCGCCCTGCACGTCGTCCGCTACGACCTGGGCCGTCCCGACTTCTACTGCGTCCTCGTCGGGCCCGTCGACGACGGCGCCGGTATGGCCCAGCTGGCCGCCGGCCTCGGCGTGGCTGACCGCGTGCAGTTCACCGGGCGCCTGCCGTTCGGCCCCGATCTCCTGCGCTACCTGGCGGCCGCCGACATCTGCGTCGAGCCCGCCCCGTCGAACCCGCTGCACGACAAGTCGACCCTCATGAAGATCATGGAGTACATGGCCCTGGGCAAGCCCACCGTCGCCTTCGACCTGCCCGAGAGCCGCGTCTCGGCCGGCCCCGCCGCGCTCTACGCCCCCGCGAACGACGAGGCCGCCTTCGCCCGCCAAATCGTCGCGCTGATGGACGATCCCGACCTGCGGCGGCGCATGGGTGCGGCCGGGCGCGCCCGCGTGGAAGCCCGCCTGAGCTGGGAGCACGAAGCCCGGCGCCTCTGCCACGCCTACGGCGTCCTCGTGCGCCGCCGCGCCGCCCGGGCCGCCGCGCGCTAGAGGAGTAGGGGAGGGCCCGCCCGGGCACAACCCGGCCCGCCGCGCCCCGCGGCGTGGGCGCGCCTTCCGGATTGTGGTAGGATAACCTGGAGACGGGAGCGGCGGTCGGCGCCGCAGGTATCTCCAGCGGGCAGGGGAAGGGAGCCTATGTGTGGTATTGTCGGCATGGTCGACCAGCAGGCGGGGCGCCCGCGCGCCGCGTTGGTCCAACAGATGTGCGATCTGCTGGCCCACCGCGGCCCCGACGACTCCGGCCTGGTCGAGACCGATCGCGCCACGCTGGCGATGCGGCGCCTCAGCATCATCGACGTCGCCCACGGCCACCAGCCCATCCCCAACGAGGACCGCTCGATCTGGATCGTCTATAACGGCGAGATCTACAACTACCCGGCGCTCCGCCGCACCCTGATCGCCCGCGGCCACCGCTTCGCCACCGATTCCGACACCGAGACCGTGCTCCACGCCTACGAGGAGTACGGCGACCGCTGCGTCGACCACCTGCGCGGCATGTTCGCCTTCGCCATCTGGGACTCGCGCCGCGCCCGCCTCTTCGCCGCCCGCGACCGCTTCGGCGAGAAGCCCTTCTACTACTGGGCAGGCCCCGACCGCTTCATCTTCGCCTCCGAGATCAAGGCCATCGTCGAGGATCCCGCGGTCCCGCGCGACCTCGACCCGCTCGCCCTCGACGACTACCTGACCTACGCCTACATCCCCGCGCCGCGCACCATCTATCGCGGCATCGCCAAGCTGCCCGCCGCCCACACCCTGGTCTACGAGCACGGCACCGTGCGCGTCCAGCGCTACTGGCAGCTGGCATACCAGCCCGAATCCCGCTCCGAGGAGTCGTGGGTCGAGGAGCTACGCGAGCGCCTGGCCGAGGCGGTCCGCATCCGCATGATCGCCGAGGTGCCCCTGGGCGCCTTCCTCAGCGGCGGCATCGACTCCAGCACCATCGTCGCCATGATGAGCCGCGCGGCCGCTGCGCCCGTGAAGACCTTCTCCATCGGCTTCGCCGAGCAGGAGTACGACGAGGTGCCGTTCGCCCGCCAGGTGGCGGACCGCTTCGACACCGAGCACTACGAGGAGACCGTCGTCCCGCGCCTGCTCGACGTGCTGCCCCGCCTCGTCTGGGCCTTCGACGAGCCCTTCGCCAACTCGTCCGCCGTGCCCACCTACTACGTCGCCCAGGCCGCCCGCCGCCACGTCACCGTCGCCCTCTCCGGCGACGGCGGCGACGAGCTCTTCGCGGGCTACAGCCGCTACTTCGAGGCGCTCGACGCCCTGCGCTACCAGCGCTGGCCCGCCGCCGCCCGCGGCGCCGCCCGCGCCGCTGCCGCGCTGCTGCCGCCCGGCGCCCCCGGCACGCGCCGCCTCCGCCGCTTCGGCCTCTCGCCCGCCGACCGCTACGTCGATCTCGTTGCCATGTTCCACCCCGCGCTCAAAGCCGCCGTCTACAGCCCCGCCTGGGCTGCCGAGCTTCGCGCGGCCGGCCCGCACGACAGCTACGCCCTCCAGCGCGATCTCATGCTCCACCCGCCCGGCGGCTCGTACCTGACCGCCATGCAGGCCGCCGACATCGCCTCCTACCTGCCCGAGGACATCCTCATGAAGGTCGACAAGATGAGCATGCTGACCTCGCTGGAGACGCGCGCGCCGCTGCTCGACCATCACCTGGCCGAATTGCTCGGCCGCATGCCGGCCGACCTGAAGGTCCGCGACGGCACGGGCAAGTACATCCTCAAGCGCGCCATGGCCGGCATCCTGCCCAACTCCGTCCTCCACCGCGCCAAGATGGGCTTCGCCGTGCCGATCAACCACTGGTTCCGCCGCGAGCTCTACGACTACGTCGCCGGGGTGCTCACGAGCGAGCGCTTCCGCGCCCGCGGCTACTTCGCGCCCGCCGCCGTCCAGCAGCTGCTCCAGACGCATCGCCAGGGCCGCAAGGACCACAGCCGCCGCCTCTGGACCCTCCTCTGCTTTGAGCTCTGGGCCCGCCAGTACCTCGATCGCGCGCCCGTGCCGCCCCCGATCCCGGCCGGCGATCCCGCCGGCCCGGGCGCGCGCACGCCCATCCTGCCCCATGCCCGCGCCTGAGCGCCCGCGTGGGCGCCGCCGGCTCGCCTGGGCCCTGGGCGCCCTGTGCGGCCTCGTGCTCCTGCTCTGGGCCGGGACCGTCAATCTCGCCGCCCTCGCCTGGAGCCACCAGCTGCTCGCGGGTCTGCCCCCGCTCGCCGGATCGCAGAGCATCTTGCAGGACCGGATCGGCGCCGGGGGCGCCCTCGGCCAGGCGGCGCTCAACTCCGCGCCGCCCAATCCCCTGGCGCCCTACGAGCCCTACCGCCAGCGCGCCATGGCCGAGCTTGCCGCCGGCCGCACGGACGCCGCGGCTGCCGACCTGCGCCGCGCTCTCGATCGCGCCGGCGCCGAACTCCGGCCGCATGATCTATGAGAGCGTGCTGGCCTACGGCGAGACGGTCGAGGCGGCCGGGGACCGCGCCCGCGCCGAGCGCGCCTTCCGCCTGCTCATCGCCCAGGTGCCCGGGCGCCGCACCGCCTACGTCCGCCTCGGCGAGCTCCTCCAGGCGGAGCACCAGTATCCCGCCGCCATCGCCGCCTTCCGGCAGGCCGTCGCCGTGCCCGATCGCGGCGAGGACGCCGCCATGGAGGCCGCCCGGGCCGGCCTCGGCCTCGGCGTGCTCGAGACCGCGACCGGCGACCCGGCGGCGGCCGAGGCCGCCTACCGCGCCGCCGTGCAGGCCAATCCGACCAACGCCGGCTGGTACTGGACCTGGAACGCCTGCATGAACCTCGGCTACATGGCGGCCGCCCGCCCCGACCCCGCCGCCGCTCGCGCCTGGTTCACCCAGGCGCTGACCGTGGCACGCACCGCCGACCAGCAGGCCACGGCCCGCGCACAGTTGGCGAGGCTCGGGCCGTGACGCGCGTCGTCGAAGCCCCGGCCGAGGTCGTCCCGGCGCCCGCGCGCGCCTCCGGCTGGCGGCGCATCCTCCGCGAGCAGCAGCTGCCGCTGATCCTCCTGCTCGCGCCCTGCTTCCTCGTCTCGCGCTGGCCCATCCCCCTCGTCGGCGCCGGTCTCATCGCCGCGCTGGCCGCGCTACGCTGGCGCGCCACCGGCCACGCGCTCACGCCCGGCCGGGCGGGATGGCCGCTCGTCGGCCTCCTCGCGATGACCGCGGTCGGCCTGCTCGTGTCGCTCGCCCCCGACCTCAGCCTCGGGCCCGGCCTCCTCATCGCCTACGGCGCGGTGCTCGCCTGCGCGGTCGTCGGCTCCGTCGAGGATCTTCGCGCCGCGCGCGCGCTGGCCGGGGGCCTTGTCCTCGGCGCCGCCGCGCTCGTGCCCATCGCCTTGCTCGGCACCGACTGGACCGACAAGAGCCTGACCTACCTGCCCGCCGCAATCTACGCGCCGCTGCCCCAGGTCCTCGGCGCCTTCGCCACCACCAGCTATGGCACCAACCCCGGCGGCTTCAACCCGAACGAGGTCGCCCTGGCGCTCGCGCTGCTGCTGCCCTTCCCGCTCCTGCTAGGCCTGCTGCCGCCCGTCGCGCTGCGCGCCGTCGCCGCGGGCTCGCGCTGGCGCCTCATCCTGCGCCGGCCGGTCCTCTTCGCCGTCGTCGGCCTCGGCCTCGCGCTGATCGTGCTCACCCAGTCGCGCGCCACCCTCGTGGCCCTGGCCCTCGTGCTCGGCGGCGGCGCGCTCGCCCGCAGCCCCCGCGTCCGCGCCCACGGGCGCCTGCTCGCCGGACTGGCCGGCGCCGCCCTCGTGGCCGCCGCGTTGCTCGTCTGGCTCACCCCGGCGCTCTACACTCGCCTGACCAATCTCTCCGGCGCCGGCTGGGGCTCCGGCGGCCGCCTGCTCATCTGGGCGCGCGCGCTGCCCATGATCGCGGACTTCCCCCTGACCGGCATCGGCCTGAACACCTTCCCCGTGATCCAGCCCCTCTTGTACCCCGCCTTCGCCCTGCGCGGCGGTAGTTGGGTGCACGCCCACAACCTCTACCTCCAGACCGCGCTCGACCTCGGCCTGCCCGGCCTGCTCGCCCTGCTGGCGCTCGTCGCCACCGCCCTGCGCGGGCTGCGGGCCGCCGTCCGGACGGCGCGCCCCGCCCCGCTCGTCCGCGCGCTGGCCACCGCCACCGCCGCCGCCCTCGCCATCTGGCTCGTCGCCGGGCTCGTCGATTCGCCCGTGCGCCTGGGCAACAAGACCGGGTTGGAGGTCTGGCTGCTGCTCGGCCTGGCCTGCGCGCTGCCCGCGCTCGCCGCCCCGCCCGCCCCGGGCGACCCCGCCGCCGATCCCGCCTGATCGCCCGGGACCGACCGGGCCGGCCCCGCGGTCTCATTTAGGTCAATCCCCTCGATTGCCTGCGTGGGACCCTACTGCAACCTTACGGGGTGTGATAGAATAGGCGCAATATTCGCCGTCGTCGCGCGGACGTGACGAGCATGGCGCGGGTCCTGCTGCGTTCGCGGGAGTCCCCAAGCAAACGCGAACCCAGTTCTGTCGGGAGGCCGGTATTTTATGCGCATTCTGAACGTGGTCGGGGCGCGGCCCAATCTCATGAAGATTGCTCCCATTGTTCGTGCGTTACAAACATATCCCGGAACGGATCCGGTCCTGGTGCACACCGGCCAGCAATACGACCTCAATATGTCCGGCGTCTTCTTCGCCGAGCTCGGGCATCCCCGCGCCCGATATCCACCTCGGGGTCAGCGCGGGCAGCCAGGCGGCGCAGACCGGCCGCGTGCTCATCGCCTTCGAGCGCGTGCTGCTCGCCGAACGGCCCGATCTGGTCATCGTGGTCGGCGACGGCAACGCCACGCTCGCCTGCACCCTGGCCGCCGCCAAGCTCCGCATTCCCGTCGCCCACGTCGAGGCGGGCCTGCGCAGCTTCGACCGCACCATGGTCGAGGAGATCAACCGCGTCGTCACCAACTCGCTGGCCGATCTGCTCTTCACCTCCGAGCCGAGCGCCGAGGCCAATTTGCGCCGCGAGGGCGTGCCTCCAGAGCACATCTTCTTCGTGGGCAACGTCATGATCGACACCCTGCTCGATCAGCGCGCCCGCGCCGCCGCGCTCGGCATGCCCGTCCGCTTCGGCCTGGCCCCCGGCCAGTACGCCCTCGTCACGCTCCACCGGCCCGCCAGCGTCGACAATCCCGCGCTGCTCGCCGATGTCGTCGGCATGCTCGAGGACCTCCAGGACCGGCTGCCCGTCCTCTTCCCCGCCCACCCGCGCACCTGGGCGCGGCTCGACGGCGCCGACCTGCTGCGCCGCCTCGAAGCCCTGCCCAACCTGATCCTCACCGAGCCCCAGGGCTACCAGGAGTTCCTCGGCCTCATGGCCGGCGCCCGCATGGTCCTCACCGACTCCGGCGGCGTCCAGGAGGAGACCACGATCCTCGGCGTGCCCTGCCTGACCCTGCGCGCCAACACCGCGCGCCCGATCACGGTCGAGGTCGGCACCAACCGCCTCGTCGGCCACGACCGCGCCGCCATCCTGGCCGCCGCCGACCAGGTGCTCGCCGGCACCTGGAAGCAGGGCCGCGTGCCCCCGCTCTGGGACGGCCACGCCGCCGAGCGCATCGCCGCCGTGCTCGCGCGCTGGGATCGCGCCCGGCGCACCCCGCGCGCCTGAGCCGCGAAGGGAGACCGCCCGCCCGTGTCCGACAAACAGAACATCGTCAACTGCACGCTGGGCGAGAACGTCCGCATCTTCGACTTCGTCAACCTCTACGGCTGCGCCATCGGCGACAACACCAGGGTCGGCACCTTCGTCGAGATCCAGGCCGGCGCGCGCATCGGCCGCAACTGCAAGATCAGCAGCCACACCTTCATCTGCGAGGGCGTGGTCGTCGAGGACGGCGTCTTCGTCGGCCACAACGTCTCGTTCATCAACGACCGCCTGCCCCGCGCCACCACCGCCGGCCGGCGCCCTGCAGACCGGCGACGACTGGGTCTGCGAGCCGACCTACGTCCGCGCGGGCGCCTCAATCGGCACGAGCGCCACGATCCTCTGCGGCGTCACCATCGGCGCGGGCGCCGTCGTCGGCGCGGGCAGCGTCGTCACCCGCGACGTCCCCCCACGCACCGTCGTCGCCGGCAACCCCGCGCGCGTCCTGCGCGAATTGCGGCCGGACGAGTAGCCGCCCGCGGGGCAAGCAAAACGCCGGGGTCGGCTTGACCCCGGCGTGCGTGTGGCGGCGGCGGGCGCTCAGGCCTGCGCGTAGAAGGCGCGGACGCAGTCCGCGACGTACCCGATCTGCGCGTCCGTGAGTTCCGCATACATCGGCAGTGACAGGATCTCGCCCGCCAGCGCCTCGGTCACCGGCAGCACCGGCCGGTCGCCGTCCGCCGTGGCCGCCTGCTGGTGGATCGGCACCGGGTAATGGATCCCTGTGCCCACCTGATGGTCGGTCAGCCAGCGCTGTAGCCGGTCGCGCTCCGGCGCGCGCACCACGTACAGGTGATACACGTGCTCCCGCTCCGCCCCCACCACGGGCAGCCCCAGCGGCGTGTCCGCCAGCGCGGCGCGCGTAGGTCGCCGCGTGCGCCCGCCGCGCCGCGTTCCAGGCGTCCAGGTGCCGCAGCTTGATCGCCAGCACCGCCGCCTGGATCTCGTCCATCCGCGCGTTCGTCCCGATGACGGCGTGATAATACCGCTGCGCCTGGCCGTGGTTCCGCAGCAGCCGCACCTGCGCGTCGATCGCCGCGTCGCGCGTCGTGATCGCGCCGCCCTCGCCGTAGGCCCCCAGGTTCTTCGAGAAGTAGAAGCTGAACGCCGCCGCGTCGCCGATCGAGCCCGCGCGCTGCCCGCGATACGTCGCGCCGTGCGCCTGGCACGCGTCCTCGATCACCCGCAGCCCGTGCCGGTCCGCGATCGCCTGCAGCGGCGCCATGTCCGCGATCTGCCCGTAGAGGTGCACCGGGATCAGCGCCCGCGTGCGCGGCGTGATCCGCGCCTCCACCTGCGCCGGGTCCATCGTGTACGTCGCCGGGTCCACGTCCACGTACACCGGCCGCGCGCCCACCAGCGCGATCGCCTCGGCCGTCGCGATGAACGTGTGCGCGACCGTGATCACCTCGGCGCCCGCGCCGATGCCGCACGCCCGCAGCGCCAGCACCAGCGCGTCGGTCCCGTTGCCCACCGTCGCGCAGGCCGTCGCGCCGCAGTACGCCGCGAACGCCGCCTCGAACGCCTGCTGCTGCGGGCCCAGGAACAGATGCATCCCGCGCAGGATGTCCCGGATCGTCCCCAGCACCTCGTCCTCCAGCGGCAGATACTGCGCCTGCAGGTCGACGAGCGGGATCGGCAGCCGCGGCGCGGCGTCCTCCGCGCCGCGCGGGGCCGCGCCCTCCAGCGTGCTTACCATGCGAGTTCCTCCTCCATGCCCCGGTTGTGGAGGGAGCGCTCGGCTGCCTCCAGGATCTTCACGACCTTCCAGCCCGAGTACCCGTCGCTGCGCGGCCGCCGCCGCTCCCGGATACAGTCCAGGAAGTGCAGGCACTGCACCCGCAGCGGCTCCGTCGCCGGCACCGGGATCACGCTCGTCCCGCGGTCGCGGTACGACAGCACGTGCTCCTCCGGCGTGTCCGAGTAGCCCGGCGGGTCCACGCCCTTGTCGTACAGCTTCAGCTTGTCGTCCGCGATGTCGTCGTAGACCAGCATCTTCGCGCTGCCCACGAACGTCATCTCGCGGATCTTGTGCGGGTCCAGCCAGCTCACGTGGATGTTCCCCATCACGTTGTTCGGGAAATAGAGCTGCAGATAGCCCACGTCCTCGATGCCTCGCCGCACGTGCGCCGCGCCCCGCGCCGCCACCGCCTCCGGCAGCACCCCCAGCACCGAGATCAGGATCGAGATGTCGTGCGGCGCCAGGTCCCACAGCACGTTGATATCCCGCTGGAAGATGCCCAGGTTGACCCGCGTCGCGTTGACATAAAACACGTCGCCGAGCTCCCGCCCCGCGACCAGGCTCTTCAGCTGCTCCACGGCCGGGTTGTACTCGAACGTGTGCCCCACCATCAGCCGCAGGTCGTGGCGCTCCGCCGTCTCGATCAGCGCGATCGCCTCCGCCGTGCCCCGCGTCAGCGGCTTCTCGACCAGCACGTGCTTCCCCGCCTCCAGCGCCTCCAGCGCCAGCCCGGCGTGCGTGGCCACCGGCGTCGCGATCACCACCGCGTCAATCGCCGGGTCCTCGAGCACGCTGCGGTAGTCGCGCGTCGTCGTCGTGTAGGGGTACAGCGCCTTCATGTGCGCCAGCCGCTCCTCGCTCAGGTCCGCCACCGCGGCGAGGTGCACGTCGGGGATCTCGTGCATGTTGCGGGCCAGCTTGGGGCCCCAGTAGCCGCAGCCGATAACGCCCACGCTCAATTTACGCATGGTCGGGCGAGCCTCCTCCCAGAGGGCCGGGTCCGCCGCCTGTGACGGCCGGGGACGCGGGACGGCCGCCATCAGCCGGCCCCCGCGCCGTGCAGCATGGACAGCGGCGTGCGCGCCATCAGGGCCAGGTCCAGCCCCAGGCTCAGCCGCCCAAAATACGCGATATCCAGGCGGATCATCTCGTCGTAGCTGACCTGATTCCGCGCCGTGACCTGCCACAGCCCCGTGATGCCCGGCATCCCGCCGAAGCGCGCGCGGTACCACGCCGGGTACGCGGCGACCGCGTAGGCCACGTCCGGCCGCGGGCCGACCACGCTCATCTCGCCCCGCACCACGTTCCAGAACTGCGGCAGCTCGTCCAGGCTGGTCCGCCGCAGCCACAGCCCCACGCGCGTGATCCGCGGGTCGTGCTGCCAGCTTCAGGCTGCCGCCCAACTCCGGTGCGGCGTTCGTCGCGATCAGCCGGCGCACGTGCGCCGCGTGCAGCGCCGGGTCGGCGTCCGCGCGCATCGTGCGGAACTTGTAGAGGGGAAACGGGCGCGCGTCCTGGCCCAGCCGCTCCTGCACGAACAGCGCCGGGCCCGGCGAATCGAGCCGCACCAGCAGCGCGATCGCCGCCAGCAGCGGCGCGGTCAGCGCCAGCACCGCCCACGCGACCACCAGGTCGAGCGCGCGCTTGCCGTAGCGGGCGTAGAATCCCCGCCGCGGCGCCGCCGCCGTCCACCGGCCGCGCCGGCGGACCACGACGGTCCGTTCGGGTTCCGTGATCTCCATGCAATCGACCTTTCTGCCCAAAGGCTCTTGCAGGCGAGGGCCGCCCAGGCGGCCGGGCCATCACGCCGCGCCCGGCGCGCCCCGCGCAACCGGGCCGGGGCCCCGCATCCGCGCCCCCTCCGCCCGCCCGGGACTGCGCCGCCCCGGCCCGACGAAGAGCACGCCGCGCGTGCCCCCATTGCAACGATCCCCGCGCCCCCCTGTCGCGCCCGCTCCGCGACCCGGGACCATCGGCCCCGCGGCCCGCCGTCGCCGGCGCCTGGCCGGCCGCGCCGCGCGCCCCGCCTGCCCGGCAGGACGCACGCGGGCCCAGGGCCGCGGCCCGGTCGACCGAACACGCCAGGATGCGCCAGACGGGAAGACGCGCGGCGGAGGTGCCGCGCGAGGAGCCAGATGCAGTCAGCTGGTGCATGGGCGCCCACATCCCGGGCATCCCGACGCCCGCCGCGCCGGCGCCCCAACCGGCGGCGCAGCATCCCGGCCCACCCCCAGGCGGGTCGATTCGGGTGCAGGCGCCTGCGGGGTACCGCGCAGGCGCCCTGCCATTCTACGTCCCCGCCCCACCCTTGTCAAGGAAGGATCAGGGCAAGACGGCAACAGGGCAACTGGTCAAGCATCAAGGACGCCGCGCCCCGCGAGGTCCACCCAAAATCCGCCCCGCCACCCCAGAATCCCGCCGCGGAAGCCAAGACGCCCGGGGGCAGCCCCGCGCGTCTGTAGGAGGGGGCTCCGCCCCGCGACCCCCGCCGCCCCAAGATCCCGCCCCCGGAGCCCCGGGCTGCCCGTGGAGGGGCGCCCCCATGGGGGCGCCCGGCCGCCGCACCGCCCCGCCCCAATCGAGCCGGGATGCCGGGACAGGGCGTCTGTGGGAGCCGGCTCCGCCCGGCGAAGCCCCCTTACCGCCCCGCCCGGGGGCAGCCCCGCGCGTCTGTAGGAGGGGGCTCCGCCCCGCGACAACCGCCGCCCCAAGATCCCGCCCCCGGAGCCCCGGGCTGCCCGTGGAGGGGCGCCCCCATGGGGGCAGCCCGGCCGCCGCACCGCTCCGCCTCCGCTCGCCCCGCCGCCCGCCCCACCGCATTCGCTTATTCGGTCGCGACGCAGCCGCATTCGCTGATTCGTGGTCGGCCCGTCGCCCGTCCCGGCGGCCCACCAGCGCCAATCGCCCCCAGACCTATTCGTGCATGCGTCGGGCGTCATTCGTGGGCGGCCTGCCCGCATACCGGCCGCCACGCGCCGCCCCGCCCCGCCGCCGCATCCCATGCGTGGCGGCGCCGCGGAAGAAGAGAAGGGAAGAGAGACCAACACGAGGCGCCCGCGCCTCCATGGCGCGGGCGGCGCGCAGCACGCCCCGGCCCGGGCACGCCCCGGCCCACCCCGCCCGCACACCGCCGCGCGGGCGGGCGGCACGCGAGCCGCAAGGCGCACGCGGCGGCGCCCCGCCTGCGGGCGGCTAGTGCCCCGCCTTCGCGTCCACGCAGCGCCCGCCGATGCACAGCCCCGAGGCGCACTGCACGCTCGCATCGCACGGCGCCCCGTTCACCCGCCCCGCGCTCGGCGGCGGCTGGTTCGGGTTCTTCTGCTTCGGCGGATCGCCGCCATAGATCGGCGGCTGGCCGCCCGGTACGCGTAGGCAGCCGCGGCTGCAGCGGCGCGGCGAGCGACAGCACGATCGGCACGGCCACCGCCACCCCCGCCACCCGGATGAAGTCCCGGCGGCTCATCTCGTGCGACCCGATCGTCACGCTGGCCCGAGCAATCGCGGTCGCCGGGCTGACCAGCGCGATCCCCTGGCAGCTGGTCGAGGCCGAGCGTGATCCAGGCCGGGTCGACCGGCCCGCCCAGCGCCGCGCCAAGCCGCTCGGCGGCGTCGGCGTAGGTCGAGCGGCCGTCGCACTGCGCCCACAGCAGCGCCGCGGGGGGGTTGAGACAGTGGGCGTGGTGCGTGCGCAGGTCGTAGACCAGCGTCTCGTCCGCGACCGGTTCGACCACCAGATCGGCGCTGCGAGCCAGTGGCATGATGCGCTGCGTGTCGTGCATGACGGTCCTCCTCAGCTTGCCTGGAGTGCGGGTTGCGGCGCCGCGTCGAGCAGCGCCAGGATGGCGGCGGCGGTGGGCAGCGCGTCGCCGCGTGCACCCTCGACGACCGTCGCTCCGGAAACGAATTGTCGCAGGGTCGCGAGCGTCACCCCCGGCTGGTGGCGCACCGCGACGGTGTGGGCCAGCAGGCCCAGCGCGCCCTGGCCCGGGCTGACCGCGCGCGGCGCCCAGTCGACGCCCGGCGCGAAGCCGGTGAGCACGACGAGGCCGGCGGGCAGCGGCGCCCGCCCGGGGCGCCCGCCCAGCGCCGCCACGGGCCAGTTGCGTTGCCGCTGCGTGGCCGGGTCGCGGATGGCCAGCGGGCGCGCGAAGGGATGCACCCGCCCGGCCCGGTCGATCACCGCGTACTCGTCGGAATAGTAGGTCGCCCCCGCCAGCACCAGCTCGGCGACGAGCGTCGTCTTGCCCGACATGCTGTGCCCCGGGATCACGATCGCCTGCCCCCGCCAGCCGACCACCCCGGCGTGCACGAACACGTGCCGCCGCGCATGCTCGGCCACGTAGGCCTGGACGTGGCTCTCGAAGACCTCGAGCACCTCCTCCAGGTCCGCGCTCTGCGCCAGGCGCAGGCTGCCCACCAGCAGCGTGTACCGCGGCGCCGCCCCCGGCCGCGGGCTGACCCGCAGCGAGTACAGCCGCTCGACCGTGGGCCGGCGCACCCGCCGGGACCCGGGCGGCAGCAGCGCGCGCAGGCGCGGCAGCAGCGCCGGTGCGTTCGTGCGCACGCCGAGGCGGCAGCCGTAGCTGGCCACGGCCCAGCCGTCCGCCCACCCGAGGCGGTCAAGCTTGGCCATTCAGGTCGAGTGATACCGCAAGCGCGGCAGGACGGTGCCGGTCACAGCGTAACCTCTTCTGCGAAGATTGAGTCCCGGGAAAGGATCAAACCGGCCCGGCAGCACTGCCGGGGGGGCCGGGTATGGGCAAGCCACTGCCGGTGTACACGGCAAGGCGACCCCGCACCGCTGCCATGATACCACATAGTCGACCCCGCGGGGAAGGGGCACCGCGCCGGCCGGGTCCGGGAAAGCAGGGACCAATGGTCCCGAAGATTACGTGCCGGATCAGCGCCCGCAGCCGGGCGAGGTGGCGCAGCCGGGCGCGGAGCACGGCCCCGCGGCCCCGCACGCCGTACCGCAGCCGCATCCACCGCGCCGGGGGCCAGGCCATGCGCCCCAGCGTGCGCGCCACGGCGCCCGGCCCGGAGAGCAGCAGCAGCGGGCGCCAGGGCAGGGAAACGTCGGCGGCGCGGCGAACCCGGGACGCCCGGCCGCGGGGGCGGCAGCGCGCGGCCAGAGCAGCCGGATCAGCGCGCGGTGCAGTGCGCCCAGGGCGAGCCGACGCGGCGTAGGCCAGTGGAGCCGAATAGGCAGTCGACGTTGCGCAGGCTGCTGCCAGACCAGCACCTCGGCCCCGGTCCGGCGGCCAGCGCCGGTTGAGACCGGCCCAATCGACTCGGCCGGCGTTGCGCCAGCAGCTGGATGTCGAGCAGGCAGCGCCAGCCGCCGGGATGCGTGCCCCGCCGCGCTGTGCACGCAGAGGTAGAAGCAGCGTGGCGGTCGGGCGTGAGCGTGGGGTACCGCGGCGCGCCGAGACGACACAAGTCTCGCGATCTGCGAAGAGCGGGCCTCGGGCAGGCGGAAGGGCGCGGTGCCACCAGCGCGTTCGGCCAGGTGCCAGTGCAGGTCGATCTCGACCGGAGCCCCGCCCGGTGCCGCCGGCAAGGGCTGCTCGCCCAGGTACGCGTGCGGATATAGCGCGGGGCGGCGTAGGCCGCGGAACGCGCGGCGCGTAGCCGAGGGCCCGAGCAGCCGCCTCGGCCCGGCGCACGGCGTCGGCGGCCGCACCCACAGGTCGAGGTCGCCGACGGCACGCGCGCCGCCGGGTGCGGATAGGCCTGCGGCGCCCAGGGCGAGCCCCTTCAGCAGGCGGTAGGGGATACCCGCCGTCTCGCGAAGGCCGCGCCGATCTCCCGCAGCACGTGCAAGTGCAGCAGGGTTTGCGCTGCGTCGTGCGCCGCGCCATCTCCAGCCCCTCACGGCGGGCCCGGCGCGGCGCGCAACTGTGTCAAGTGCCCGCGCCGCGAGCTGCGATGGCGACCAGCGGGGCGACGCGCGCCGTGACTGCCAGGTCGACCAGGCGCTCCCAGTCCGCGGCGCTCGGCGCGGTGTGCCCGTCGCCGGGCGGGGCGCCGCACGCGCCGGTCAGGTAGGCCAGCCAGGCGGCGGCCTGCAGGGAGTCCATCACACCGCGTTATACCCCAACGCACGCCCGGGGCGCTAGGGTCCTGGACCGCATAGGGCCGAAAGTACTTTTCTGCCGGGACCATCGGTTCTGTATTCGTCGCCCAGGCCGGTAATAGCGCGGCTTGACTCAGGCCGGGAGCGCGTGGTATAAGTATCACGGTTACAGCCGCGCTCCTCCCGGGAGCCGGCACCGGACCGCGTCCCGTCGTCCTCCGGCCCCACCGTCGCGGCCGGGCAGGAAGTCTCCCAGGCACAAACAAGCGCGCTCGTCGCAGCTGCGGCTCCGAATCCGCTTCAGGCCTGCCGCAAGGCAGCCACACCCGTCCGGCCGTCGCCGGATCGGCGGAGCATGCCTGAAGCGCCGAGCCGCGCCCCGCAACCATGATGACCACTCCCTTCCCGCACGCCGCCGGCCGGGCCGCCACCGGGGCGGTTCTGCTGCTGGCCGTCGCCCTCGGTCTCACCCGCGGGGGCACCCTGGCCACGAGCCTCCGCACGAATGGGCTGGCCGTGCGCACCGCCGCCGGGGTCCTCGGCAACGCGCCGCCCGCGCCGGGCGATCGCGCGAGCCTGAGCCCGGATCGCGCGGAGACCTCGGCGATGGCCCGGCTGCTGGCGGTGCTCGCCGATCATCGCGACCAGCCGGCCGCCGCCGGCCGGCTCTTCCGCCAGGCGCTCGCGGGCGGCGGCCCGGAGATCACGCAGGTGGCGGCGCTGCAGCCCGCCTCGCTGGCCCTGGCCGAAGCCGCCCATGCCGGCGATCCCGGCGACCCGACGGCCGCGGTCTGGCTCGCGGACAACCTGGTCGCGCCCGACCCGCGGCGCGCCCTGGCCCTGTACCAGCAGGCCACGGCGCGGGAGCCCGCGGATAACCTGACCTGGGAGAAGCTGGGCAGCCTGGCGCTGCAGCAGGGCCAGAACGCCATCGCCCTCGACGCCTTCAGCCAGGCCTGTAACCTGAACCCTGTCCGCAACGGATCCTGCCACAGCGCTGCGCGGCTGAGTTATGCCAGGCGCGACTGGCAGCATGTCGTCTACTACTTCGAGCGCGGCTCCCTGCCCGAGCACCCCGCCGATTGGGCGCTCCTCATCGCCGCCGCGCGCAAGCTGGGCCGGCCGGGGGAAGCCGATCGCTATCTCGCCCTGGCCGCCGCCCGCAACCCGGCCGACTATGCCCGCCTGCTGCAGCAGCTACCCTGAGACGCACCGACTGTGGGAGATATGAGCCTAGCCACTGAGATTCCGGCCGAGATCCGGCCCGAGCACGCCGTCCCGGACAAGCCGGCCCCCGTCACCATCATCGAGCCCTCCCGCGGCTGGGTGCCGATCCGCTGGCGCGAGCTCTGGGCCTACCGCGAGCTGCTCTACTTCCTCGTCTGGCGCGACATCAAGGTCCGCTACAAGCAGACCGCGCTCGGCGTCGCCTGGGTCATCCTGCAGCCCCTGCTGACCACGGTCGTCTTCACCGTCATCTTCGGCAACCTCGCCAAGCTGCCCTCGGAGAACCTGCCCTACGCCGTCTTCGCCATGGCCGGCCTCGTGCCCTGGACCTACTTCGCCGGGGCCTTCTCCCGCGGCGGCACCAGCCTCGTCGGCAGCGCCAACCTGATCTCGAAGGTCTACTTCCCCCGCCTGCTGATCCCCTTGACCGGGGTGCTGGCCGGGCTGGTCGACATGGCGGTCGCCTTCGTCGCGCTGCTTGGTCTGATGCTCTGGTTCGGCGCCGTGCCCACGGTCGCGGTCGTCACGCTGCCGTTCTTCCTGCTGATCGCCGTCGCCCTGGCCCTCGGCGTGAGCCTCTGGCTCGCCGCGCTCAACGTGCGCTACCGCGACGTCGGCTACCTGATCCCCTTCCTCGGCCAGATCTGGATGTACGCCACGCCGGTCGTCTACGCCTCCAGCCTGATCCCGGAGAAGTGGCGCGTCATCTACGGTCTGAACCCCATGGCCGGCGTGGTCGAGGGGTTCCGCTGGGCGCTGTTCGGGACCGGCGACGCGCCCGGTCCGATGTTGCTGGTCTCGGTCCTCGTGACGCTGGCGCTGCTGGTCAGCGGGGTGTTCTTTTTCCGCCGAATGGAGAAGACGTTTGCGGACGTGGTTTGATCTATGACAGACATTGCAATCCAAGTCGAGAACCTCTCCAAGCGCTATCGCATCGGCCGCGCTCAGCAGCGCCACGATACCCTCCGCGACCAACTCGCATCCAGCGTTGAAGGGCTGCGGTCGCGCCGCAAGGCCGGTTCGGACGCGACGGACAGCACCATTTGGGCCCTGCAGGACGTGTCGTTCGAGGTGAAGCGCGGTGAGGTCGTCGGCATTATCGGCCGCAACGGCGCGGGCAAGAGCACCCTCCTCAAGATCCTCTCGCGCATCACTGAGCCCACCGCCGGGCGCGCCACCATCCACGGCCGCGTCGGCTCGCTGCTCGAGGTCGGCACCGGCTTCCACCCTGAGCTGACCGGACGAGAGAACATCTTCCTCAATGGCGCGATCCTGGGAATGCGTCGTGAGGAGATCACGCGTAAGTTCGACGAGATCGTCGCATTTCGCGGAGGTGGAAGCCTTCATCGACACACCTGTGAAGCGCTACTCCTCGGGAATGTACGTGCGCCTGGCGTTTGCGGTGGCCGCGCATCATGACCCGGAGATCCTGTTGATCGACGAGGTCCTAGCGGTCGGCGATATAGCCTTTCAACGAAAGTGCTTCGCGCGGATAGGGGACGTCGCTTACTCGGGCAGGACTGTGCTGTTAGTAAGCCACAACATGGCCTCGGTTGAAGCGTTATGCAAGCGAGCGATTTTGATCGGTGCTGGGGCACTCATCTTCAACGGTCCGGCCTCCCAAGCCGTTCAAGTGTACCTTTCCGGAGGCACAGTTCCGAGTGGTCTCATCGACCTCTCAGAGAGACGTCGTGGGACGGAGGCGCCCGCACTCCTCCGATCTATCACTGTTTCTTCGCTCGATGGCACAGGACGAACGTCATTTCCGATAGGGGCAACAGTTGTGCTTAGCATTGAGATATATTCTGAGAGAGAGTTTCGTCAGCCGCAGATCGGGATCGGAGTGAATAATTCGAGCGGCTTGCGGCTTTTTACCGTTTCCACAACATTTGCTCAGCAGAACATGCCGCCGATCAGGGGACGGAAGCGAGTTAGGTGCGTCCTCCCCAACCTCACTATTGCCCCGGGGGAGTACAACCTCAAAGTTACGTTCGGTGATACGCAACATGATTATGATGTGGTTGACGGCGTGGTGGCGTTCCAAGTCGTAGGTAGCAACTATCTGGGGGCCGGTCGATTGCCGGTCTCCGGCCAAGGCGTAACGGTTCAAGCGGCTTCTTGGATCTTAGAAGACTGACTGTCATGTCGCCTAGACGCAGAACGCACGAATTGCCATTCGGCTTGCAAGCACCAGCGTCTCAGTACGTTGACCCGACCTATCTTTCGCCCCAGCGGTTGTCGTCCGTTGGTTTTCAGTATTCCTTGGGCATCGGCTTGGGTGGTCACTCCTATCTGGATGTAGGATCGGGTAACGGGTTGCTCGTTTGGTTGCTCAGGCGCCAGGGCAAACTTGCAATCGCGGTCGACCACAATTCCGACACGCGGCCCGGTGTTGTCGGTTTGTTGCCCCACCTGCCTTTTCTTGATGCGGCTGTTGATGTAAGCCTGTGTTTCCAAGTCCTTGAGCACATGCCTTTTTCCATGCTTGGTAGTTGTCTGACTGATCTCGCTCGCGTGTCTAGGCTGGGCGTGATCATAAGTGTACCCGACCAGACCGAGCCAATGAGTTGCAGATATAACATGGAGCGGCGCTTCTATCATCGATTCCGTTTCCCAAGACGCTGGAAGGGCAAGGATCGGGGCATTGACGAGGAACACTTTTGGGAACTTGGCCACGATGGGCTGGAACCGGGTGATTTGTGTTTGATTGCTTCCGCCTGTGGCCTGACCACGACCAGGCACTTCAGGAATCCTCACTTTCCATACCATCACTTCTTCGTACTGGCCTTGAGCGGGGGGTCTGCGTGAGTTGCGTCATCGGTTTGGGCCAGAAATCGAGGTCGAGCCAAGCAGCCGATCCATACAGGACTAGGTGGGAGCGCGCCGATCTGCTACCCGAAACGACGACCCGCTTGTGTGGCCGGAATGACTAGAATGCGCGTATTATTCGTCGGCGCACGGCGCTGGAATCACTTGATGCCAGATTCTGCAGATGCTCCCTTCTCGCCCGGCCAACCCGAGTACTTCTATTTTAACGCGCTCCGCACCATGGGCCACGACGTTCAAGCGCATCGCTTTAGTGATCGAACTAGATACTCCTCGCCAGCAGAATTGACCGATCGGTTGTCCAAGTATATGCGCTATCCATGGCGCAGAATTCGCACTGCTTTGAGCCGCCGGGATATCATGCTCCGGAACCAGCTGATGGAGGAGCATGCCTTCCGCGTAAAACCCGACCTCATCGTGATATGGGGAGGAAGCGACGTTGTTCTCCCCGAAACAGTGGCTCGGCTGAAGGCGCGTACAGGGGCAGTCTTGATAGGGATGTGCGGTTACTCCCCGGTCGCGCTCGGAGCACCCCAGGAAAGGGCAGCCGCGCACAACTACGACTTGATTTTGACGAACGATCACTACCACACGTATCAGTGGCGAGAGTTGGGTGTGCGGGAAAGCGTGGCATTGCCTCTGGCGGGCTTTGACCCCGAGTTCCATCTCCCCGTTTCGATGTCGGGCGACGAGCGCCAGAGGTTTGCATCTCGAATATGCTTCGTGGGTCGACTGCTCCCACTAAGTGTCTATGGTGACAGGCTGGAAATGCTGAACGCGCTGGCGGACCTTGACGTGGGTATATGGACCGAAGATCGCGAATTTGTACTTGCCCAACCGAAGTTGAGAGCACTGTATCGTGGCATCGCTTTCGGCCGAGAAATGGTGAAGGTTTTGAGCGCGAGTGATATCTGCATTAACAGTGTGGGTTGCACGATGCAGCGGGGTGGTAATATGCGCACATTCGAGGCCGCAGGGATTGGCGCATTCCAGATTATCGATCGATACGATCCTCGCTGGTTTGCAGAAGGTGCCGAGATCGTTTCGTATATAAGACTCCCAGGATCTCCGCTCAAAGGTTCAATTCTACCTCGCGCATGCCGACCAGCGGGCTAGGATCGCAGAAGCTGGTCGTCGGCGTGCGCTCCACGAGCACAAGTACAGCGACCGCGCAAGGACCCTGGTGGAGTTGGTCGAAGAGTTCGTTTCTCGCCAGCGAGCTCTCGTGGGAGCGAGTAGTGAGCACTGATCGCGCCTTGCGCGGGTTACCTGCCCGTGTCAGCTTAATCCATCCCTTTACGCCTGCGGCGTGTGGTATACCTGAGGACCGGGTTGTGTCCTTCGGGACGTCGCTGCACATGGCGCTCAATGATTTTCAGCAGAGCGGCAGATGGAGGTGCGACGTCTCCTACCTCACGGAAAGCACGACGCGCTATAGCGCGCGAGGCACGGGGGATGTTGCTTGGCACTTCTTCCCAAAGTGCGTGGTTCCTGCTTCCCGGGCGGAGCGCTTTGCCGAGCAGTGGTCATGGGCGCTCTGGCGGGATATCCTAGTTAACCCCCCCGATATTGCTTGCTTCTTCCTTGCGTACGGGAATCTGGCCAAACTGCTTGCGGCGACGTGTGTCATGCGGCGCCGGCCCTACATCGTTATCGTAGGGGGTTGGGGTGTTCCCAGGGGGCGAAGCCAGACGCTTTACTTCAGCAAAGCCTCGACGGTGATCGTACATACTCTCCGACAAGTTCACTATCTTGAGTTCGAGAGGGTATTCTCGCGCGAACATCGCGGTCATGCCGATTGGCGTCGACACTGGCGTTTTTTCGCCCAAGCTGCCGAGTGCATATCAGGAGAACCGCGATTCGCCGCGCCTACTTTTCGTGGGCCGCATCGTACCCGGGAAAGGGGTGCTCGAGGCTGTCGAGGTTTTCTCAGAAGTGAAGAAGCGATTTCCGCGCAGTGAGTTCACGGTTCTGGGTCCTGCCTCAGATGATGCTTACTTTCAGCTTATTAAACGCCGAATCTCGGAACTTGGGCTGGTAGATTCGGTGCACCTGACGGGGGCCGGGCTACCTAACTCAGCGTTACCAGCGTTTTACAGGTCGTCAGATCTTCTCTTATTCGCTACCCAGTCAGAGAGATCTCGGTATTGTCATGATAGAAAGCATGGCATGCGGAACGCCAGTTGTGACGTTGGCCGGAAGCGGTAGCACCGACGAAGTCATTAGTGACGGGGTCGATGGACGCGTAGTTGCAAGTGATCAGCTACTGGGCGCCGTGATGAGCTTGCTTGATGACCGAGACTACATGCGTCGACTGGGAAGCGCTGCGCGCAAGAAGGTCGACGATCTATACAGCTACTCAAAGATGAAACAGAAGCTTGAGGACGTGCTCAAGGCAGCGCAATACCGGTGACACGGCGTTTGTGCCCGGGTTCGCGGAAGGCGAAGGCCGCCCCACAGCCAATGTTGCGCCCAGTACAACTTGGGAGGGCTGGGTGCCGAGTTCATAACGGTTCGGAGTTTTTGCGCCCGGGCCCCTGTCGGGACGTTTTGAGCGCTTCGTCATGGACTTAGCCTACAGAATCTCCTTTGTTGATCGTTCGTACCCCCATCACGGGCGTTTCTCGGGGTACAAGCGCTTGGCTGATTACATGCCGGGACGGCAGTCGTCGGGGTCGCCCTTCCTGTCATTGTTCCCGGACCAGTTGTTCTATCGAATCCCTGGAACAAACCGGAACTGGTACAGCAAACAAGCGCTTGAACGGGAACTCGCCATTTTACCTGGGCTCCTCTTGGATCGGGGGACCATCTACCATTACCTTTACGGCGAGGCCTCGCTCAAACTTGGCGGCTTCGCTAACAGCATGCGGCGGAGAAATCGAATCATCGCCACGTTTCACCAGATTCCCTCGTTCTTCGAGGCGCGTGAGCAGATCTATGCTCGAATTCTTCGGTCTGTTGATTGCATAATTGCCGTTTCAACCACTCTCTTGCCGACACTGAGCACTCTCGCGGCTGAGAAATCTGTTCGCTGGGTGCCACACGGTGTAGATGTCGATTTTTTCAAGCCGCCACCCATGGCGCGCCACAATACCGGCCCGTTGCGTTGTCTCACGGTCGGATCAAACTATCGAGATGTAAACATGCATGTAGGTCTGATCACGATGGTGAATCGCGCCTCACGCGGGGATATTCAGTTCGTTGTGGTTGGCGATGAGCGCTTCGCGCCGCTATACCTTCAACTTGCGAACACTCGCTACCTGACTGCCATTTCCGACGAAGACCTCCTCCGTGCCTATCATGATGCAGACATCTGTGCCTTACCGTTGCTAGACGCGACCGCCTCTAACGGGTTACTTGAGGCGATGGCTGTGGCACTTCCCATAGTAGTTACCGAGGTTGGGGGAGTCCGGGACTATGTTGATGAGCGCTCCGCTTGCCTTGTGCCCAAGGGTGATGTGAAAGCGATGGCAAGTGCGGTGCTATCATTGGCTGGGTCCCCTGATTCGCGGCTAACAATGGGCGCCGCCGCTCGCCATCGCGCGGCATCACTGTTCAGTTGGCAGGCAATCGTACGACAGATGTTGGGAGTGTACGCGTCTGTATGGTAGCCCATGACCCACGCGGCACGATGATTGCGCCCCCCGATCCCCCTCGTCAAGGTACCTCAGCTGAGCATACCCAGGCGGTTCGGGCAGCCGTGCTGATATGCACGCACAACCGCTCTGCACGCCTCGACAAATGCCTTGACTGCCTCGCACGCCAGACCGTGCCACCATCCGCCTATGATATTATTGTTGTAAATAACGCGAGCACCGACAACACTGCAGAGGTGTGCCGGTACTGGCGTTCGGAACTCAGTAATCTCCACTATATCTACGAGTTGAGATTGGGCCTTTCCGTGAGCCGCAACACGGGTGTCCGCACCTCCACGTGTAGTCACGTCATCTTCCTTGATGATGATTGCACGGTCCTTTCAACGTGGTTGGGCGCCTATCTGAGCGCGTTCGCACGGTACCGGGACATTCCGTGCTTTGGTGGCAGGATCGAGGTCGACTGGGCTGGGAGGGAACCGCCCCCGTGGCTAGCCCGTCCTCTTTGGCCTGCACTCGGGCATATCGACCATGGGACGCGAGAGATGCCGGTCTCCCACGTCAACGGTGGGAATATGGCTTGGAAGCGCGCGAGGCTACTTGGCCTGGGCGGATTTCCCGAGCAGTTGGGTCGAGTAGGCAGACGGTTGATCGCAGGCGAAGAGAGCGAACTGCAGACCGAACTGCGACGGGCGGGTGATTTCCCCGTCTACATTCCGGGCGCGGTTGCGTTTCATTGGACGCCCCCGGAGCGCCAACGGCTCTCATATCTGTTGGCTGTGTTCTATGGTCTTGGATGTTCGGGCTCGCTCAGGTATCATTTGAGACGGCGCATCGCTCCCATGGATTCCCTGCGGCTCCTCGTGCGCGAGTTCCACAGGCTTGGCAGAGTATGTGTGGGCATTTACCGGCTGAGGAGCAACGATACAAGCGTGAATTTCGGCTGCTCCACGGCTATGTTCCTCGTGGAGTTCGCGCGGGTCTTGGGTTTTGCTCGCGCTGAACTTGCGCTAGTGTTCTCGCCGCGGCTGCGTCGTAGGCAAGACCATGAATAAACTGCGCATTTGCCTCATTTCGCAGTTCTACCCGCCCGACACTGGTGGCGGCGGGATCGCTGCGTATCTATTCTACCTGGCCCATGGTCTTGTGCAGCAAGGCCATCAGGTTCATGTCATCTCGAAGTCTAGCGGCCCTGCTCGGGTCGTTTCGGACGACGGCGGCGTTGCTGTGACGCGCATCCCGCAGTGGAACCCCAGCTACGGCATGCTGAAGATGCCGATCCTTGGCAGGCATCTCAGAGCGTTCCGTAACCTCTTCTACAGCAGACGTGTCAGTCGTGAGCTCGTTCGGTTAAGGTCGGTCGATATAGTTGAGTACGCTGATATTGAGGCGGAGGGATTTATCTTCCCGAGGCACCTGGCGATACCTCGTGTGGTTAAGCTGCACACACCTACCTTTGTCCTTGAGCGGTTTTACTCCCGCAGCGAGTTGGGATATAGTACCCGGTTGTTTGCCCAGATGGAGCGCCAGGCGGTGCTGGCTGCGGACGCGATCACTTCTCCTAGCGCTGATCTCGCTGCCGTCGTTGCATCGGAATATCGTGTCGATCTTCAGCGGATTCACAGTTTGCCAAACGGCATTGATATTGATCGCTTTACGCCGGGCAAACGAAGCGATCACGATTTGGATTGCAGGGTTGTGGTTCTATGTGTCGGGCGTTTGGAACCGCGCAAGGGGGCTGATGTCTTTGCTGCGGCACTTGTCAAGGCGGCCCGTCGGGAACCCAGGTTGCGGTTCGTGTTTCTGGGAGCTGATCGACGAGCGAGAAGCGGTGCGTCGCAACGAACCGAAATCCGCAATCTCCTAGCTGAAAGTGGCGTGCTGGACAAGGTCGAGTTCCATGACCATGCGGACATGGACACGTTCGTCCGATTCTACCAAGCCTCCGACATCTGCGTTATTCCATCGCTGTTCGAGAATGCACCCTACACGGTTCTGGAAGCCATGTCCTGTGGGAAAGCGCTAATTGCCAGTAGGACTGGCGGTATACCGGAGATGGTCGAGGATGGGGAGACAGGGGTCCTCGTGCCACCATGGAATGCGGATGAGCTTGCTGATGCGATTGTGCGGCTTGCCAATGATGAAATGACAAGGAGCCGTCTGGGAACTGCTGCGCGCGCGAAGGTGTTGCGCGCGTATGCTGCTAATGACGTGGCGTCCCAGACCGCGCAGTTCTACGGCGCTGTGATCGCGGCTCGAGAAAGCTTCAGCGATAAATGAGAATGCTTGTCGTGACCCCGACGTCCTATCCGGAGGTGGGCGGGCTGCAGAATTACTGTGAGAACCTCTGCTCACAATTCGCACAACAAGGTGACGCAGTCACCTTGTTTACCCTCACAAGTGATACGCAGCCTTACCCTTCGAACTCGGGCTACAAGACAGTTCGTGTCAGCCACCTCAACCGCATTGCGCGTGCTAACATGTTATTGTCGCTGCTGCAGAAGATTTACGTTCTCTGGGCGCTCCTCCATGCTGCTAGATCGGTCCAGGCAGATTGCATCATATGTGTCACGTGGGATCCCCTCGGGTACATCGGCCTTCCCGTGGCACGCTTACTCAGGCGACGTTTCTATTGCGTGGCACTGGGGCAGGAGGTGTGCCAACTCCCGAACAGATGGTGGGTCAGGTGGCTAAAGGCCCGAACTCCGTGCGTTCGTCTTTTGCCACTCAGATCTGGTCTTTGCAATCAGCCGCTTCACAAGGGACCGAGTGCGGAGAATCTTGGTGTCGCTGCTGAGCGTATAGTCATTTTCCCGCCAGGCATCGTCGAAGTTCCGATTCCGGCAGATCCTAAAGCGCCCGTTGCGGCTCGATTGGAGGTCGGTATGTCGGATCGACGTATCATACTTCAAGTCTCTCGTCTTGTGCCTCGCAAAGCCCACGATGTGATGTTGGCCGCACTACCGGAAGTCATTGCGGAGATCCCCAATGTTCACTATGTGGTGGTCGGTGATGGTCCAGAACGCAAGGCCATAGAGGCGCGTGTCATCCAATCCCGTCTGAACGCATTCGTGACACTCGCAGGGCGGGTTGATGAGACCCTGCTCAGCACTTGGTATCAGGCAGCGGAGGTGTGCGTCCTTCCATGCCGTTCAAGTCCGGACGGTCGAGACTTCGAAGGATTCGGTATCGTCTTCTTGGAGAGCTTCCGCTACGGGAAACCGGTGGTGGCTGGGCGGTCAGGAGGTGTAGAAGATGTGGTCGTCGACGGCGTCAACGGTTTCGTAGTTCAACCCGGAGACGCGCATGCTCTTGCGAACGCCGTATTGACGCTGTTGCGTGACCCTGCGCTGGCCGAGATGCTGGGGCAAGCAGGGCAAGCAATCACGCGGAAGTCATTCAGTTGGAGTTTTGTTGGCGCGGGTATGCGGGCGGAGATTATCTCCGAGATGAACCGCGCGCCAGGCCAGCGGCGTGCTAGGAGCTCGGGATCATGAGAGTGGCGTTCATCCACCCCTTCCTATTTCGCTACGCGCGAGGGATCGAACGGTTCACTTTCTGCCTGGCAAACGAGTTGGCCCGGGCAGGCTGCGATGTCCATCTTGTCACGTGGCGATGGCCGCATCCACTCTCAATTGATGCGCTTGATCCTCATGTACATGTTCATACTCTCCCTACGTCACGATACTACGCGGCTGAGGTCGTCGTGCCCTTCTACGTTTGGCATTTGCTCAAGGCTCATTACGACTTCGTGTGGGTGTACTTCGCTGGGTACGGAGAAGCGCCGGCCCTCAATCTGCTCAGGCGACAGCGCTTTGGCATCGTATTCCACTATCCTGCTCGCGACGTGCCATACAGGTATCGCCAGTTTCGGCGTTCCGGGCTAGGGTGTCGGGCAGCGCAAGTTGTGTCCGTAAGTCAGTATGTGGCCGACGGGGTCCTTCAGTCCCTAGGCCAGGCGAGCCACATCATACCGCATGGCGTAGACCACGACCGCTTTGCTCCGAGCCCAGAAACGCGCGCGGCCGTACGCAGACAACTCGGATTGTCAGGCGACGAGTTCCTGCTTGTCACGGCTGCTGCCCTAGAAGAGCGTAAGGGAATTCAGAGAGTTTTGCGTGCTCTGCCCATGGTAGTCACACAGTTCCCAAACGTGCGGTACCTTGTTGCGGGTGAGGGGCCATACCGAGCTGTTCTAGAGACACTGACAGAGGAGCAGGGCCTGACTGACAAAGTCCGGTTCATTGGCGCACAGCCGCAGGTTGAGCGATATCTACAGGCTGCCGACCTTTCGCTGATCCTAGCAACTGGCGAAGCTTCCTCGCTTGTGACGCTCGAGTCCCTATCGTGTGGTGTGCCAGTGATCGCGGCAAACCGCCCGCCGTTCCACGAGTTGATCCGATCTGACTATGGACTTCTGGTCGACGAGGAGAATGCAGTGGAGGTAGCCGAAGGCATCCTAGGTCTGCTGCTCGATGCTGACCGCCGGCTAGACATGGGCCGTGCGGGTCGTCGAAGGATCTGTGCCGCCTTCACGTGGGAACGCGCGGCTCAGCAGTACCGCGGATCCGGCCAATGACGCGGTCAGCACATGAGCCATGAGAGAGACCGACCTCGGCGAGGGCCTGTGGCAAATGGAACAGCGCCGCGTCCTTCGACTCGTTCTGGTGCTGGTTCTTACCCTGTGTGTGTACGTAGCTCTACTCGTGGTGCGTACGCTTCAGGCCCTCCCCCAGTTTGGGAAGTTTGCCCAATTCGATCCGGTGACGGCGGCACTTATGCAGCTTCCGGTGCGTCGCACACCGGACGGTCTGCGCTGGGCTTCGTACGCGCTCTTTGTTCTTCTCGTGCTTGGTTACTTTGCCGTCTTGCGTTTGCTGCGCACGCTGCCCCCACGTGCCGGGTCCCCGTTGCGCCGAGCGTACCTTGCGTGGGTCGTCGTACCTTACTGCGTATTGGGCCTGACAGTGCTGTTTCTATACCCACACGTGAGCCGGCCGATGGACACCGTGGATTACACGGTGCATGCCCGCCTCTTCTTTGCGCACCAGGCTAACCCCTACGCCGTGCCGGGGTCCAGTTATACCGATCGGGAGCCGTTGGTAAGCTTCATGGAAGCGTCCCAGCGTCCGAGCGTTTACGGTCCCGTCTGGGAGTACTTATCGGTTGTGCCCGGTCTGGTCGGTGCCGGCCAACTTCTCACAAGTATCGTTGCCTTCAAAAACTCTTTTCTTTGCTGTTGGTCTTCTGTGCCTGTGGATGATATGGGCTTTTCATGGAAGGATGGCTGGTGCCACCGGAACCCAGACATTGATAGCTGGAGCGACGGTTGCGTGGAACCCAGCGCTTCATCTGATATCCCACGGAGAGGGACACAACGATATTGTGATGGCGGCCTTTGCCGCTGCCGCGCTCGTCGCTTTGGTCACCGGCAGGACCGCCTCTGCCTACGGCGCGTTGTGTCTTTCAGTCCTCACGAAGTTCATCACAGCAACTCTTGTCCTCCCTGTCATCGTCTTCTCGCTCGCGCGAGCAGCTGCAGCGTTGTCCAAAGCCGAGCAACGCAGCCGGTATCTGCAGCTGGCGATTGGTCTAGGCGGCAGCATTGTGCTGGCGGCGCTCTTGGTGTTGCCCTTCGGGGCACCTGCGCTAGTTGGAACCGTAGCAGGCCGATACTCAGCGCTGTCAACGTCCGGCGGCAACTCCAAGATTTCGGTTCTCTCAGCTTCGGCGGCGCGCTTACTAGCTTCTGTCGGGCACCATATCGCCTCCGCGGATCTTGCTCCCGTCATCGCGGTGGGATTGCCGCTTAGTTGGGTCGCTTTTAACTTATTGCGCGGCTTCTGTGTTAGGGATTTGGCGAAACTCGTTCAGGTCGTTATCGAGTTTCTGGTCTACTACCTCGTAGTCGTGGCTCTCCCTGTGTATGCACAGTATGCTGTACCTGCCGTCATACTAAGTGGTTTCCTTGCCGCTGGCGATCGTTGGCACCGCCGTGCCGTGATTGTTGCGTCGTTAGCTTTGGTTTGGGATTCACTGTTCTTGGCTTATCCCCCGGCCCAATACTCCGGATGGGAAACAGGACTGCATCAGCTTTCCCACGTTCTAGTGCTTGGGATACCGGTGTTCAGCGTATTGGCTGCCGTGTTGCAGCGCCGGAGACGACCAGACATGGTATCTACCATACCGATCGCCGAGTAGAGATAGCCCGCGCCCATGTCCGGACAGCTCTCGCAAGTACGCCTTCGGGTTTCGCCCTATTCAGTTGACGACCTCGCTTAACAACAACCATCTTCTAGCGCTGGACGCAAGAGAGTTGACGCTCCAGGGAGGAGCTTGTGAGACAGCCAGAACGAGTCGGTCGGAGAGCTTGGAGAAATATGAACGCCGCCGTTCTTGCCGCGTCTGGTGTTCTGCGCAGGACAGCACTTTTCGCGCAAGGGAAAGCTCCTCGGGTCATACTTGATATTCGGGAGGAGATCAAGCTCACAACGCTACGCGAGATCCTGATACTCTTCCAGCTTTCCGGCTATGACGTGCTTCTGCGCGCAAAGGTGGACCGCCGGCTCCTGAGCCTAGGTCGCGAGTTGAAGTGGCACAAGAACGTCCGTCTAATTTGGCGATATCATCGTGCCTTCGGGCCGGACATGCAATGTACAGACGGCCCGCCGGCAGTCTCTCATCCGCCGGCGGGCCCCTGTAAAGAAATTCTACTGCGTTGGGATTACAGGCCCCACCTCGACTTGCCGCCCGGGCACTTCGTGATGCCCTATCCTATGCATCCGCAGATCTACGTGCAGTACGCGAAATCATAAGCGCCTAGAGGCGCTACGGAATAGGGCCCGAAAGGTAAGAGTGATCTTCTCTGGGAATTACAGAGGATATAATAACCCAATCATGCGAGACTTGTTTGGCAAGGTGCCGCGGTCCGAAGTGATTGAATTTCTTGAGTCGGCAGGACTGGGGCGACATGTTAACAACGAAACCGAACTGGCTGAAGTTCTACGGGCTGATTACTTCAATGGTCTGTTGCTACTTAACCCGGATACTTGCCGAATTGATCAAGCCCGTTGGCTTGATCTTGTGGCGCAAGCAGACTTCTTCCTTTGCCCACCGGGTGTCCTCTTTCCCTTATGCCACAATGCGGTCGAGGCGATGGCAGTCGGCACTGTCCCCTTGACAAACTACCCCGATTGGTTTGTTCCCGAGTTGACGTGCGGCGCGAACTGTATCACTTTTGAGTCGGTGATCGATCTCACAGAGAGGCTGCAGCAGATCTTGGACATGAGCCCTGATGAAGTCTTGCGTCTACGGCATGGAGCTGCCGCGTACTACACTGCCCATCTCGCTCTGGACGGCGCGGTTCGCCGCTTGGAGGCGTATCCTGAGCCGGTTGTCTACATGCACGTCCTCGACGAACGAGAGGCTGTTCTGCGTCAGACCTTTAGCGGTGCCAGGCCTGGAGCCTCTGCATGAGTACGTTGTCTGCTCTGATTTGCACCTACAACCGCCCCGATATGCTATTCCAGTGCCTACGGGCACTTCTGCAACGCACCGAGGAGAAACCAGACCAAGTTGTGGTCGTTAACGGCGGTGACGAGCGTGCGGACACGGTGGCGCTGGCATTTGCCAACTCCTCCCGCTCGGCGTTTTGCCTGATCAAGACTATTAACAAGAACCTTGCAGCTAGCCGCAATATCGGATTGGCACGATGCACGGGCGACATCATCGCGATGACGGATGACGACGCCGAAGTCCTCCCCGACTGGGTAAGCGAACTAAAACGCCTACACTCTGCCCATCCTGAGGCTGGGGCAATTGGCGGTCAAGTGCTGTCCGCCGATCCGGAACCCATACTTTGCCGGGTTGCGGACAGGGTTACCTTTCGGTCGTACCCGGCGGCCACAACCGTCCGTACGCTACCCGGCGTCAACGTATCGTATAAACGTGAAGTGATTGAGCGAGTCGGTCTCCAGGACGAAACCCTATTCCGGGGCGAGGATGTGGACTTCAATTGGCGCGTGCTCCGCTTGGGGTACGATGTTCGATATGAGCCCGCTGTTCGAGTGATCCACCATCATCGCCCAACTCTGCGAGGATTTCTTCAGCAGCACTACATGTACGGGCGCGCCTACTACCTAGTACGCCGGAAGTGGCCTGGAATGTACTGCATCTACCCCCATCGCCTCAAGCGTCCGAAGGACTTTGTCAAGTTGGGGCACTTCTTCGCCGCTGCTCTCTACGAGCCAATTCTCGTAGCCGCGCGGCTCGATTCACCTCTTGCGTCAGCGCGGGCCCTTCCCATCGTCACTCTTCACGCGCTCTCATGGCGCGCAGGCATGATACGGCAGGCGATCGCAGAACACCTGCCAGCTGGTTCGCGGCCATGAACGCGAGAGTGCTAATAAATGGCCGGCCACAGCAAGCGCAGATAAACTCGCGCCCCCGACAGGCTGGCGCATACCTGTGGCTGGCGGCTTGCTGGCTGCTCGCCAGTGTCTTATCAGAGCTTCGGCTAACGGATAGCTTCGCGATCAAGCTCGTGATTCTCGTCGTCCCCGCGGTTGTCTCGTTGCTGGCGGTCCTTGTCAATCCGGCGCAGGGATACGCCTTATGGTCCCTAGTATTCGGGCTGCTACTCACACACACGGGCTACCAGGCAGACCTCGGTCCGCTGAGATTCAGCGCGCTCGAGGCGGCACTTGTCGGCTTGTTATTCCTCTTGGTGTGGCTTAGTAGTCGAAGCGTTCCCTTCAGGTGGCGGCTGATGCTGCCGGGAAGTGCCCCCCTCACGCTATTCATTCTTTACTCGTCAGGTGTTTTACTCGCTGGGTGGCTGGGCGGCGGCGACATTACCCGCGAGCTTTACGAATTCAAGGGCTTCATCCTGTATCCTCTCATTGCGGTCGTAATGGTTTTCGGGTTGCAGAACATTAGGCTCCTGCGCTTGGCGCTGCTTCTCGTCGTGCCCTGGTACTTGTACCTGGCGGGAGTCGGCATCTTGCAGTTTCTCACCGGCACCGCGGCGGCCGCTGGGGATCAGATCGTCCGCGTGGACGCTGGGTATGCTCCGATCAACACCTACGGCATAACGCTCGCGGCTGTTGCCGTCCTGATGCTTGGCGTAGCACTTGCCTCCCAAACCCGGGGGATGCGGATCGGCGGATTGCTCGCATCGTTTTGGCTCTTCCTCGGTGCCGCCGGGTCGGTTTCCCGCGCCGTGTGGATTGCTTTTGCCGCCGGCTTGCTCGTCTTGTTCTTCACAGGCGCCGGGCGGCGCGCTGGGCTTCCATACCTGCTGACCTTGCTGGTTGCCATCGTCACCCTTTTTGCACTGCTGCCGCCGGAGGTCTCCGGCCGGATCCTGCAATTATCCAACTCGTCAACGGTGGAACGCGCCTTCTATCTTGACTCCGGTTGGCATGCACTCCTAGATCGTGTCCTCATTGGCTGGGGTTGGGGCAACGCCTTCTGGTACTATCCCCAGATCGGCCTGGTTCCAACTGGGAATATCCCGTGGTATCACAACGACTACCTCAATCTGGCCGTACAAACCGGCGTTGTGGGCTTGGGTCTCTATCTTGCCTTTTGGCTGCGCGTGCTTCGGACTGGCGTTCAGTGGCTGCATGGACACACCGCAATGGAGCAAACCGGGTTCGTGCGTGGCGGCCTGGCTGGCCTCGTCGTGCTGCTTGTCGCGGCCACTTTTGAGCATGTGCTGTGGCGGCCTGACATCGGAGGGTTGGTCGGCTGGATGCTGGGCATCCTTGTAGCGGGCATGGCTCTGGCTGGCCATCAAAACGCCGGTCAGGATCAACCGGCGTGACGGGACGGGTGCTGATACTCGATGAAGCTGCGGCGATTGGGGGCGGCGAGGTGAACATGCTTGCGATTGCCGCGCGTCTCCAGGGTACAGTGTGGGAACCCGTCTTCGCGGTTCGCACGAACAGCCCACTTGCGCGCCGACTGACTGAGCGCGGCCTCCAATTGCTTCCGTTGCCGCGCCCCCGATTCTGACTCGACATCCTTCTATCTGGGCCAGCGAGTCAAGCTACCGAACTTTGCCGCAGTGCCCGTCAACGGTTTCATGGGTGTGATCTGGATGTCTCAACTCTACGGGCTGATTCGCATGGCACGCCCTGCAATCGTGCATACCGCGACAATCTGGACACACATTTTCGCGGGCTTGACGGCACGCATGACCGGACGTCTTGTCGTCTGGCATCTTCAGGACATCGTCGGTCCAACCGCTGGCTTCGGTCTTTATCGCTGGTTCTTGCAGCTCTGGGCCGGCTATGTGCCTCACCAGATCATCTGCGTATCAGAAGCGGTTGCCATGCAACTCGGAACTGCGCCGCGCGTCTGTTCAAAAGTAATTGTCCTCTGGAATGCCATTGACACCGGGCAAGCGATCTACTCACGCCCCGCGTGCGTGCCTCCAGACGATGTGAGAGTCCCTGTTGTTGGGACGGTCGCGCGCCTGACACCTTGGAAGGGGCATGAAGTGGTACTTCGCGCTGCCGCGCGCCTAAGGGAGCGCGGCGTCGATTTTCGTTGGCGGATTGCTGGCGATGAGTCTCTGGGGTCGCCCGGTTACCACGACTACCTCGCCTCATTGATCTCGGCCCTGGACCTCGCCGACAGGGTGTCGCTGGTCGGCTGGCAAGATGACATGCCGGCTTTCTACCGCTCCCTCGATCTGCTGGTGCATCCCCCGATCGAGCCCGAGCCATTTGGGCTCGTCCTCGCCGAAGCTATAGTGGCAGGACTGCCGGTCATTGCCACGCGTGGTGGCGGGATCGACGCGCTGGTGGAAGCCGGGGTGGGCATTCTGGTGCCGCCCGGTCGTCCGGACGCACTCGCGGACGCAGTGTCATCAGTTCTTTCCGATCTCGAAGATTGGCAGCGCAGAGCTGGCGCGGCGCGAACCGTGGCCGTGCGCGCGTTCGATATAGGTGGCTACATCGGTAAGCTCGTGGATATCTACGAGTCGCTTGAAGGATCGGTGAGGAATGTTTGACAGAGCGCCACTGTCCGTGATCGTGCCGGCCGGCAACGCGGTCGCCGTCATCGAGGATTGTCTCCGGAGTGTGCGATGGGCCGATGAGGTGATCGTTGTTGACTCGTTCTCCACTGATGGCACACGGGAGATCTCCGAGCTCCTTGCCGACCGCGTGCTAGAGCACGAATACGGGTTCTCGGCCCTGCAGAAGAACTGGGCGATCCCGCAAGCATCACATGCCTGGGTGTTGATCCTCGACACGGACGAGCGGGTCACCGCGGAGTTACGCGAAGAGATCTTGGCATTGTTAACGCGTTGTCCAAGTGCTGCAGGCTACCGGATCCCTCGACTCAACTTCGTCTTGGGCAAGCCACTCACACGTGCGGCCTACTACCCCGACTACCAGGTTCGCCTCTTCCGCCGGGACAAGGCCCGCTACGATCTGCGCCGTGTGCACGCCCACGTCGTGCTCGACGGCGAGTGCGCCACGTTGGTCGCCCCGCTCGTCCACTACGCGCACCGTACTCTCGATCAAACCCTGCGCAATCTCCTGCTGACGATGACGACTTGGGAGGCCGACCAGCGCGGCCAAATGGCGCCGGCCCGCCGCGGGCGATGGGTAGACCTGCTGGTCCGCCCGCTGGCCGCCTTCGCTTTGCGCTACTTTCGCCAGGGCGGTTGGCGCGACGGCTACCACGGCCTGGTCGTCAGCCTGCTGTGGGCCATGTATGTCTGCATCACCTACCTGAAGCTTTGGGAGCGCGAGCTGGCCCTCCCCGACCGTTGGTGGGCGGCCGACTGGCAGGCCCGCGGCGCTGGGGACGCCGTGCTGGATGCGGCGCCCGAACACTGATGCGCATACTGTTCGTGCACAACGGTCGGGAGCGCTTCGTGCTCGAAGATCTAGTGCTGCTCCGCCAGGCGCACCAGGTGACCGACTGGTTTTGCCCTGGGCGGCTAGTCGACGTTCTGGCTCTGGTGCATGAGGTGCGTACCCACGATCTGGTGTTCTGCTGGTTTGCCAGCTGGCACGCTTTCGCACCGGTCCTCCTCGCCCGGCGGCTTAAAAAACCGGCCCTCGTCGTCGTAGGCGGATATGACACGGCGAATGTGCCGGCGGCCCGTTACGGCTCCCAACGAGGTGGGTTGACCCGGTGGATCGCGCGGAAGGTGATCGCCGACGCGTCGCATCTCATCGCGAACTCGCACGCGGCGCGCGACGAAGCGGTGAAGAACGCTGGCGCGGATCCGGGCAAGATCAGCGTGATTTATCATGGCGTCCGGCCTGTTCCACCGGGCCCTCTCGATCGGCGGGAGGCGATCGTGTTGACGGTCGGCAACGTGTGGCGCGAGAATTTGCTGCGCAAGGGTCTTCTCCCGTTCGTGCGCGCCGCGCGCTATCTGCCGGAAGCCCTGTTTGTCCTGGCCGGAGAATGGAAGGACTCGAGCATTCGTGAGTTGCGTGCCGCGGCGGGGCCCAATGTCCGCTTCACGGGGTTTCTCGCAGATCCTGACCTGGCCGCGCTATATGCGCGGGCATCGGTCTATGTCCAAGCCAGCTTGCATGAAGGCTTCGGTCTCAGCGTTGCCGAAGCAATGTCGGCCGGGTGCATTCCAGTCGTCACGCGAGCAGGCGCCCTACCCGAGGTTGTCGGAGACGCGGGCATCTTGAGCGACTCCGCGGATCCCCTGCTTCTCGCCGCCGGGATCCGGCAGGGAACTCCGCGCGGATCCCCAGTGGAGACAGCGCGCGCGAGACCACGTGCTCCATTGCTATGGCCTCGAGAAGCGCGCCGTGCTGCTTACCCAGGCTGTGTCGGAGTACGGTGCCGGGTCGGGTGGCGCGTGCCGGTCGAGCGGGCCCAATGCAAGAACGGCTGGAAACACATGACCGAGTGCTACAAAAGTGACGGCTTACCCTTCGTCTCCGTCATCATGCCCGTCCGCAACGAGGCGGCTTTCATCGCAGCGCAGCCTTGGGCGCTGTCCTCGCCCAGGACTATCCGCATGCACCGCATGGAGGTGCTGGTCGCGGACGGGATGTCGAACGACGGCACACGCGCGGTCATCGCGCGGCTGCGGGCCAGCCGCGGACATCCCGGTGACCGTGGTGGACAACCCGGGCCGCATCGTGCCGACTGGGCTGAACGCGGCGCTTGCCCGCGCCCAGGGCACGGTGATCGTGCGCGTGGACGGCCATACTGTCATCACCCCCGATTACGTTGCTGAATGCGTCGCCGCGCTGCACCGCGTAGGCGCCGACAACGTCGGTGGCCGCATGGACGCCGTCAACGCCGAGCCCTTCGGTCAGGCGGTTGCGTCTGGCGACCAGCACGCCCTTCGGCGTGGGGGGCGCCCGCTTCCACTATTCCGACCGGGAGGAAGAAGTCGACACCGTCTATATGGGTGCCTGGCCGCGGGCTGTCTTCGACCGGATCGGCTGCTTCGACGAAGAGCTCGTACGGAATCAGGACGACGAGTTCAATTACCGGCTTCGCGCGCACGGCGGCCGCATCCATCTCAGTCCCCGAATCCGTTCCCGCTACTACAGCCGCAGCAGCCTGCGCGCCCTCTGCAAGCAGTACTACCAGTATGGCTTCTGGAAGGTGCGCGTCCTGCAGAAGCATCCGCGGCAGATGCAGCGCCGGCAGTTTGTGCCCCCGCTCTTCGTATCGCGTCCTGCTTGGCTCGCCGGTCTCGGGCAGCCTTGTACGCCGCGAGTGGCATGACGGCGCTTGCGATATCTCGGGCACCTACCTCGCCGCGGACCTGGCGTCCTCGGCGCGACTCGCCCGCCGGCACGGCTGGCACTGGCTTCCTCTGCTGCCGGCGGTCTTCGCCACACTCCACCTCAGCTACGGTCTCGGTTTCCTTGCGGGGCTCGTGCGTTTTGCGCATCGCTGGCGAGAGCGCCGCGGGTACCGTGCGGCCCCTTGAGCGGTGACCATCGCCGGTGGCTCGAGGGCATCGGCAAGCAGCACCATCGGGGGCAGGCCGTCGAAGCTGTGGACGAAATCGAGCGACTACGGGCCGAATACCGCGATCGCGGCAGGCGGTTGTCGGGGAGCCTGCGTTATTCGCCCTTCAATCCAGGGCAGCTCTTCGCGCTCCAGGCGCGCCAGCGCGCTGTCATCGCCCTACTCCGCCGCACTGGGTCGGACCCAGCTCGGTCATCGCCGGATACTGGAGGTCGGCTGCGGCCACGGCGCGGTGTTGCACGAGTTCCTGGCGCTCGGTGCCCGGCCGCACCTGCTGCACGGTGTCGATCTGCTTGCGTCCCGCGTGGCGGCGGCCCATGCTCGGCTACCCCAACCTGGCCCTCTCCTGTGCCGACGGCCAGGCCCTGCCATACGCTGCGGCGTCCTTCGATCTGATCCTTCAGTTCACCGCCTTTTCGTCGCTCCTCGACGATGGGGTGAAGCAGCGCGTCGCCGCGGAAATGCGGCGGGTGCTGCGGCCGGCGGGCCTGATCATCTGGTACGATTTCTGGATCAATCCCTCAAATCCCCGGACGCGCGGCATCGGCCGGGCTGAGATCCGCCGGCTGTTTCCCGGTTGCCGCATCGACCTCCGGCGGATCACGCTTGCGCCGCCTGTCGCGCGCCGCTTAGCGCGGCGCTGCTGGCTCGCCTGCGTGGCCCTTGAAGACCTCAAGTTTCTCAACACGCATTATCTGGCTGCGATCACGCCTTCGGCGATGTGACAACCGAGCGCCACGAAATCTCCGCTGTTCCCGCTCCCGGCACTTGTGCGGGAGCGCGCTACTGTTTCCCTAAACATAAGACAGGACCTGCCCTATGGAACTGCTGCAGTACTGGAAAGTCGTCCGCAAGAGCCTCTGGATCATCGTGCTCGTGGTCTGCTGGCCCTCGGTGGAACCGCCGCCTACACCCTGACCCGGCCGGTCGCCTACCAGAGCACGATCACCATGCTCCTGAACCCGTCGGTGCCGAGCGCGCTGGTGCCCTACGTGCAGACGCAGTTCGCCGCCAACCTGGCCGACAGCTACACCCAGCTCATGCACACCCGCTCGTTCGGCGATTCGGTGGCCAAGGCAGCTGCCCTTCCCGCTCTCGGCGGGGGCAGGTCGACGGCGCCATCTACCACCCAGCTTGCAGCCGAACACGCTCTTCTACCAGGTGACGGTGACGATGGACAGCCCCGAGCGCGCGCAGACACTGGCCGCCACGGTGGCCAAAGGTCTTCCTCGAGCGCCAACGCCGACCAGAGCAGCCAGACCCAGCCCGGCCGAGGACCCCGCGCGACGGCCAGATGCGCTCAGCGCATCCAGGACAAGCTGACCTACCTGGGCGACCCGATCAAGACCTACCAGGGCCAGATCACGGCCCTCGAAGCCCAGCCGCCTTCGGCGGCCCGCGACGACCAGCTCATCCAGCTCCGCGGCCAGCTCGTCTCCCTCGAGGAGACCGAGACGAACACCATGCTGGCGCTTGACCCAGATCCCCAGCAACAGCGCGCCGCCGCCCAGCGCCATCGTCGTCGACCAGGCCGCTGCCGGGGCGCTGGCGTGTCCCATCACCTCGCGTCCAACCTGGGCCTGGCCTTCGCCGTCGGCCCTCCTGATCGGCGTCGGGCCTCGCCTTCCTGCGCGACTACCTCGACTACACCGTCCGCTCGCCCGAGTACCTGGAGGAGGTCCTCCACCTGACGCCCGTCGGCGCCATCGGCGAGGTCGGCGCGCTCGGGGCGGCACAGCTACGGCCGCGGCCGCCACCGCAAGGGCCACAAGGCGGCCGCCGCCCCGGCCGCCGGGTCCCTGACCGGCCGCGGCCTGGTCACCCTCGAGCAGCCCAAGGCCCCCGAGTCCGAGAGCTTCCGCGTCCTCCGCACCAACGTCCAGTTCGCCGGCCTCGACCACCCCATCCGCAGCATCCTCGTCACCAGCTCCGGCCCGTCCGAGGGCAAGACCTTCACCGCCACCAACCTGGCCGTCGTCCTCGCCCAGGCCGGCAAGCGCGTCGTCCTGGTCGACGCCGACCTGCGCAAGCCCAACGTCCACAAAGTCTTCGGCCTGCCCAACACCGTCGGCTTCACCAACCTCATCCTCGACCGCACCCTCGGCCTCGGCCAGGCCATGCAGCACGTCGCTGGCGTCCCCAACCTCATGGTCCTCACCAGCGGCCCCATCCCGCCCAACCCCTCCGAGCTCCTCAACTCCCACCTCGCCCAGCACCTCATGGAGCAGCTCGCCGAGCGCGCCGATATCGTCATCTACGACGCCCCGCCCGCCGCCGCCGTCGCCGACCCCGCCATCCTCGCCGCCCGCGTCGACGCCGTCCTCCTCGTCATCGGCGCCGGCACCACCCGGCGCGACGTCGTCGTCCGCGTCCACCAGAGCCTCCAGAAGGTCGGCGCCCGCGCCGTCCTCCCCGTGCTCAACCGCGTCCAGGGCCGCGACCTCTCCGGCTACTACTACTACTACCGCTACTACGGCGCCGACTCCCAGACCCCGCGCACCAACGGCGCCGCCCCGCCGCCCGACGTCGCCACCCCCGTCGGCGCCGGCACCGCCGCGTGGCCCGCCCCGGCGACCCCGGCGCGCCGCCGCCGTCCGGCGGAGGGCCCCTGTGAGATCGGCCTTCCTGCCCTTCGCCCGCGCCGACCTCGACGGCTCCGAGCTCGCCCAGATCGCCGAGGCCCTCGAGTCCGGCTGGCTCACCACCGGCCCCAAGACCCACGCCTTCGAGGCCGCCTTCGCCGCCGCCGTCGGCGCCCGCCACGCCGTCGCCGTCAACAGCGCCACCGCCGCCATGCACCTCGCCCTCGAGGCCATCGGCCTCCGCCCCGGCGACGAGGTCATCACCACCCCCTACACCTTCGCCGCCACCGCCGAGGTCGTCCGCTACTTCGACGCCCGCCCCGTCTTCGTCGACGTCGACCCCGCCACCCTCAACCTCGACCCCGCCGGCCTCGCCGCCGCCCTCACCCCGCGCACCCGCGCCATCCTGCCCGTCCACATCGCCGGCCTCCCCGCCGACCTCGACGCCATCGCCGCCGTCGCCGCCGCCGCCGGCGTCCCCGTAATCGAAGACGCCGCCCACGCCTTCCCCACCCGCTACCGCGGCCGCATGGTCGGCAGCCTCAGCGCCTTCACCTGCTTCAGCTTCTACGCCACCAAGACCATCGCCACCGGCGAAGGCGGCATGATCTGCACCGACTCCGACACCTGGGCCGAGCGCTGCCGCATCATGGCCCTCCACGGCATCAGCAAAGACGCCTGGAAGCGCTACACCGCCGAAGGCTCCTGGTACTACGAGATCGTCGCCCCCGGCTACAAATACAACCTCACCGACATCGCCGCCGGCATGGGCCTCGCCCAGCTCGCCAAAGCCGAGCGCATGTGGGCCCGCCGCGCCGCCATCGCCGCCCGCTACACCGCCGCCTTCGCCGCCGAGCCCGCCCTCCAGGTCCCCGCCGGCCCCGCCCCCGGCGACCAGCACGCCTGGCACCTCTACATGCTCCGCCTCAACGGGGAAAGCCTGCGCTGCGACCGCGCCGCCTTCGTCGAAGCCCTCAAGGCCCGCAACATCGGCGCCAGCGTCCACTTCATCCCCCTCCACATCCACCCCTACTACCGCGACCTCTACGGCTACCGCCCATCCGACTACCCGGTAGCCTACGCCGAATACCAGCGCGAGATCTCCCTCCCCATCTACAGCGCCATGACCGACGCCGACGTAGCAGACGTAATCGCCGCCGTCCAAGAAATCACCACCACCCACGCCGCATGACCCCCACCCCCCGCCCCGCCCAACCCGAGGTAGGGGCGACCCCATGTGGTCGCCCAGCCCCCCCACCCCCCCGCGCCCCATCGCCCGGAACGCGAGGCAAGCCGTCCGTGCGCGGCCGCCACCGCCCCGGCGACGCGCCGGGCGGCCACCGCGTCTGTAGGAGGGGGCTCCGCCCCGCGACACCCGCCCGCCCGCCGCAATCCGATCGGACGGGCATCGTCTGTAGGAGGGGGCTCAGCCCCGCGACAACCGCCCGCCACGCCAACACCCGATCGGGGATAGGCCTCGTCTGTAGGAGGGGGCTCCGCCCCGCGACAACCGCCCGCCCGCCAACACCCGCCCGGCCCGGCACCGTGCAAGCGATCGCGCGATCGTCTGTGGGAGCCGGCTCCGTCCGGCGAGGCCCCCCCACCGCCCGGCCCAAGGAAAGCCGCCATCGTCTGTAGGAGGGGGCTCCGCCCCGCGACAACCGCCCGCCCGCCGCCACCCAACCGCCGTCGCGCCCAACCCGGCGCGACGCGACATCGTCTGTGGGAGCCGGCTCCGTCCGGCGAGGCCCCCCCACCGCCCCAGCCCGAAGGAAAGCCGCAATCGTCGGTAGGAGGGGGCTCCGCCCCGCGACACGCCCGCCCGCCAACACCCGCCCGGCCCGGCACCGTGCAAGCGATCGCGGATCGTCTGTGGGAGCCGGCTCCGTCCGGCGAGGCCCCCCCACCGCCCGGCCGAAGGAAAGCCGCAATCGTCGGTAGGAGGGGGCGCCGCCCCGCGACAACCGCCCGCCCGCCAACACCCAACCGAAGGGGCCGCCGTCCGCGCGAGCCGGCACCATCCGGCAACGGCGCCCACCAGATCCGGCCGCGCGAAAGCCGCGCCGCCACCCAACCGCATGCGTGTATGCGTGCGCGGCAAAGCCGCATGCGCGTATTCGGGGTCGGCCCGTGATCGGCCCGACCGGCTCGGAGCCCCCACCCCATGATCCCCGGCCTAAACTGGAGCGAGATCCCCTGGCCCGAGGTCGCCGCCACCGCGCTATGGGTCGCCGGCCTGGCCTGCCTCCTCGCCCGCGCAGGCTGGGTCCGCGCCACCACCCCGGGCGGCCGCCGCGCCACGTGGGACCGCTTCGCGAACAGCAATGGGACCAGGCTGGGCGTCATGCTATGTGGCCGCCGGCATGGCCGCCACCAGCACCACCCCCTGGGAAACCGCCGGCTGGATCCTCATCGCCGCCTACCCCGCCGCCACCGCCTGGCGCGCCGGGCGCCGCGGAGGGGACCAGCACGCCCCGCTCCCGCCCGCGCCGGAGCCGTCCGGCCGCCGCCAACCCACCCGGCCGCGTCACCCGCGCGGCCCGCGCCCTGCTCGCCGCCGAGCCCGTCGGGCTGCTCGCCCTGGCCCCCCTCTTCCTCTTCCCCGCCCCGGGGCGAGTCTGGGTGCTGCTCGCCGTGCCCGCGGCCGCGGGGGTGCGGCTGGCGGCCCGCCGCCGCGTCCTGCCCGTCACCCCCCTGAACGCCGCCCTGCTCCTGCTCGCCGTCCAGCTGGGGGTCAGCTGCTACGCCACCTACGACCTCCGCGTCAGCCTGCCCAACCTCAGCACCCTGCTCTACGGCCTCGCCCTCTTCTTCGCCACCGCCGAGTGGGCCGCCGCCGGCCCCGGGCGCCTGCGCGCTGCCGCCGCCGCGGCGGCCGTCGGCGGCCTCGCCTTGGGCATCTTCGGCGCCCTCGGCACCCACTGGCCCGCCAAGCTGCCCGGCCTCGGCGCCCTGCTCGGCCAGGTCCCCGCCTGGTTCGACACCCTGTCCCGCGAGGCCGGCGGCTTCAACGCCAACGTCGTCGGCGCCGCGCTGGCCTTCTTCGTGCCCCTCCAGGGCGCCCTCCTCGGCTGGGCCTGGCGCGCCGGCCCCCGCGGCCCCCGCGGCTGGGCCCTCCGCGCCGCGCTGGCCGCCCTGCTCGCCGCCACCGGCGCCCTCCTCGCGCTCACCCAGTCGCGCGGCGCCATCGCCGCCGCCCTCGGCGGCCTGGCCGTCGTCGCCTGGCTGGCGCTGGGCCGCCGCCTGCAGGTCGCCCTGGCGGGCCTGGCCGTGGCCGGCGTGGTCGTGCTCGCCGTCGTCGGCCCACAGACGGTCAGTGAGACGCTCGCCGCGCGCTACGGCACCGAGTTCAGCCTCACGGATCTGCGCGCCTCGGCGGGCGACCGGCTGACCATCTGGTCGCACGCCCTCTTCGGCGTCGAGGACTTCCCCTTCACCGGCATGGGCGTCGGCACCTTCCGCACCATCCTGCCCGTCCTCTACCCGATCGGCGAAGCGACCCAGCTGCTACCCGGCCGCGCCGCGCTGCAGCACGGCATCGACCACGCCCACAACCAGCTCCTCCAGGCCGCCCTCGACCTCGGCCTGCCCGGCCTGGTCGCCTGGCTGGCCCTCGCGCTGGGCGCCGCGGCGCTCGCCGTCCAGGCCCGCCGCCGCGCGCCCGACGCCTTCACGCGCGCGCTCGCGACCGGCCTGGGCGCCGCCCTGCTGGCCAACTTCGCCTATGGGATGGTCGATGCCGTGGTGCTCGTCTCGAAACCCGGGGTCGTCTTCTGGCCGCTGCTCGGCCTGCTGGCCGCCGCCTGGGCCCAGGCCGCCGCCGTGCCGCCCGTCGACTTAGGCGGCCGAATCGTCCGCGTAGCGGATGTGCCGGCCCCGCCCGCGGGTCCCGCGCCGCCGGGAGAGCTCGTAGCGGGGGGCAGCCGCGGCCGCGCGAGCGGGCTCGAGCGCGTCGACGTCCAGCGTGATCTCCAGCGGCCGGGCCAGGAACTCCAGCAGCACCCGCACCCGCTCGCGCGGGGGCATCGGCCCGAGGAACAGCGCCTCCAGCCCCGCGAACGGCCCGTCCGTGATCCGCACCGTGTCGCCGGGCGCGAAGGCGTACCGGGGCAGCCCGCCCGCCCCGTTGATCCGCGCCACGTGCTCCTGGATGGCCACGACGACCGGCGTGGGCACCGCCCGGGGCGCGTCGTCGACCGTCAGCAGCCGCAGCACCCCCGGCGTCGTATTGATCCGGCTCGGGCTGGTGTGCGCCAGGTCAGCCTGCACGAACAGATAGCTGGGGAAGAAGGGCACGGTAGTCAGCCGCCCGTGGGCGCGCTGCGCCACCTGCGGGCAGAACGTGGCGAGCCCGAGCAGGGCCTGCAGCGCCACCGCGGCCTGCGCCTCCCGGCGCGGCTCGCAATGCACCGCATACCAGCATCCGGCATCGGCGGAAAGAGACATGAGAAGTCCTTCTACCGGAATCGACGCGGACGGGGAAGTACGCAGCCGGGCGCCTCCTGCAACGCCCGGCCGCCCAGAGCACACGCCGTCGGTCCCGGCTAACAGAGTTGGGCCAGTGGCACGGAAAGACCGGATCGCCCCCAGGCCAGGGGCAAAGACGACAACACTGTCGCGGAGCCGTCGCCTGTCGCGCAGCCGTCGGCTGTCGCGCAGCCGTCGACTAGCAAACGACCAACGCCCGATCCATCGCAAAAGCCATTATACCAACACCACCACCCAAACAGCAAGAGCCCAGGGTCCCGCCGCAAATACCCAACCGTCCCCCACACCCCGCCCGACCCGCCGCGCGCCCACCGCCACCCAACCGGCGTCGCGCAAACCCGGGCGAGCGGGCGAAATCGTCTGTGGGAGCCGGCTCCGCCCGGCGAGGCCCCTCCGCCCGGCGGGAAAGCCGCAATCGTCTGTAGGAGGGGGCTCCGCCCCGCGACAGCTGGACGCACGCCAGCCCCCCAACCGGCGTCGCGCAAACCCGGGCGAGCGGGCGAAATCGTCTGTGGGAGCCGGCTCCGCCCGGCGATGGGGGGAGACCGCCCGCGTCTGTAGGAGGGGGCTCCGCCCCGCGACAGCTGGACGCCCACCGCCACCCAACCGGCGTCGCGCAAACCCGGGCGAGCGGGCGAAATCGTCTGTGGGAGCCGGCTCCGTCCGGCGAGGCCCCCCGACCGCCCCGCCCATCGGCCGCCGAGGGCTCCGCCCGACGCGCCATCCGCTGCCCAACGGCGTCGCGCAAACCCGGGCAGCGGGCGGAATCGTCTGTGGGAGCCGGCACCGCCCGGCGAGGCCGGGCGGCCACCGCGTCTGTAGGAGGGGGCTCCGCCCCGCGACAGCTGGACGCCCACCGCCACCCAACCGGCGTCGCGCAAACCCGGGCGAGCGGGCGAAATCGTCTGTGGGAGCCGGCTCCGCCCGGCGAGGCCCCCCGACCGCCCCGCGACAGCTGGACGCCCACCGCCACCCAACCGGCGTCGCGCAAACCCGGGCGAGCGGGCGAAATCGTCTGTGGGAGCCGGCTCCGCCCGGCGAGGCCCCCCGACCGCCCCGCCCATCGGCCGCCGGGCCGGCCCCGCGCCATTCGTGCATGCGTCGGTCCCCATGCGTGGGCGGCCCGCCCGCCGACGAGCCGCGCCCAACGTCCGGCCGCCCCGCCCCCAGACCGCATGCGCGTATGCGTGCGCGGCGCAGCCGCATTCGTTTATTCGTGATCGGACCGAACCCGAGCATCAAGTCCCACAAACCCACCCAAAGGTCCCGAATGTCCAGGACCATCGGCCCAGGCCTAAGACACGCGACCATAGGTCGATCAGCCATTGACAGGAATCCCATCCTGCGGTAAACTGACCACCGAGGAGCAGGGGGCAACGCCGCCCCCGCAAGACCCCAACCCGCAGACCCGACCACAGGGCAACGCCACACCAGGGTGGACGAATCATGCACACATCCCGGCCCATCCCCCAACCGAATCCCGCCCCACGCCCGGCGCGACGGCCGACGCCGCCCTCCGCCGCGCCCTCGACGTCGCCGTAGCCGCGGCCGCCCTGCTCATCCTCGCCCCCGTCCTGGCCCTGATCGCCCTCGTCGTCAAGCTGGCCGACGGCGGCCCCGTCGGCTACCGCGCCATCCGCGTCGGCCGCGGCGGCACCACCTTCCGCCTGCTCAAGTTCCGCACCATGGTCCCCGACGCCGATCGCCGCGGCGCCGCCATCACCAGCCGCGGCGACGCCCGCATTACCCCCGTCGGCCGCGTCCTCCGCCGCGCCAAGCTCGACGAGCTCCCCCAGCTCTGGAACGTCCTCCGCGGCGACATGAGCCTCGTCGGCCCCCGCCCCGAGGACCCCCGCTACGTCGCCTACTACACCCCCGAGCAGCGCGCCGTCCTCGCCGTCCGCCCCGGCCTCACCAGCGCCGCCTCCATCGCCTACCGCCACGAGGAGCAGCTCCTCGCCGGCCCCGACTGGCACACGGCCTACGTCGACACCGTCCTCCCCGCCAAGCTCGCCATCGACCTCGCCTACCTCCGCCGCCGCACCGTCGCCCGCGACCTCGGCGTCCTCTGGCGCACCGCCGCCGCCCTCGTCTCCGGCCCATCGGCCGGCCCGGCCCTCGCCGCCGCCGCGGCCGCGCCGCCGCCGGCCGCGCCCCCCCGCGAGGCCCGCGGCCCGCGCATGGCCGCCGCCGCCAGCGCCCAGATGTTCAAGCTGCGCAACCGCCACTTCGTCGTCCTTGACCTGCTCCTCTTCCTCGGCACCCCCGTGCTCGCCTTCGGCCTGCGCGTCGACTGGGCCGGCCCCGGCCCGCATTTCGCGGTCTCCCTGGCCGTCGTCGCCCTCGTCTTCCTCGCCGTCAAGTTCATCGTCATGTACGAGGCCGGCCTCTACAGCCGCTACTGGCGCTACGCCAGCGTCGACGAGCTCGCCCGCATCATCCAGGCCGGTCTCTTCTTCGCCGCCCTCGAGGCCCTCGTCTTCTTCTTCGCCCTCCGTCCCGCCGGCCTCGTCGTCGCCGACTTCCCCCGCTCCGTCCCCCTCATCGACGGCCTGCTCGCCGTCGTCGCCGTCGGCGGCCTGCGCTACAGCGTCCGCCTCGCCGACCGCCTCGAAGAGCGCAGCCGCAGCGGCCTGAACGGCAAGCGCGTCCTCGTCATGGGCGCGGGCGAGGCCGGCGTCCTCATCGTCCAGGAGATGCAGGGCAACGCCCGCCTCGGCCTCATCCCCGTCGGCTTCGTCGACGACGCCCCCGACAAGCAGGGCATGCGCATCCGCGGCGTCCAGGTCCTCGGCACCCGCGCCCAGATCCCCCAGCTCGCCCGCGAGACCGGCGCCCGCGAGGTCATCATCGCCATGCCCCGCGCCCCGGGCAAGATGGTCCGCGAGATCGTCGCCATCTGCGAGCGCGCCGGCGTCCGCGCCAAGATCATGCCCGGCGTCTACGAGATCCTCGGCGGCCAGGTCAGCGTCAGCCAGGTCCGCAACGTCGACATCGCCGACCTGCTCCGCCGCGACGCCGTCCAGACCGACGGCGTGGGCGTCCGCGATCTCGTCTACGGCAAGCGCGTCCTCGTCACCGGCGGCGGCGGCTCCATCGGCGGCGAGATCTGCCGCCAGGTCCTCCTGCACGAGCCCGCCGCCCTCATCCTCGTCGGCCACGGCGAGAACAGCCTCTTCGAGATCACCGCCGAATTGCGCCGCCTTGAAGTCATCCAGTGCGGCCACGGCTGCTCCGAGCTCCGCCCCAGCGTCGTCCGCCCCATCGTCGCCGACATCCGCGCCGCCGCCCGCCTCGACTGCGATCTTCGCCCAGACCTGCCCCCAGGTCGTCTTCCACGCCGCCGCCCACAAGCACGTCCCGCTCATGGAGTCCAACCCCACCGAGGCCGTCACCAACAACGTCGTCGGCACCCGCAACGTCGTCGCCGCCGCCCAGCGCGCCGGCGTCGAGCGCTTCGTCATGCTCTCCACCGACAAAGCCGTCAACCCCACCAGCATCATGGGCACCACCAAGCGCGCCGCCGAGCTCGTCGTCCACCAGGCCGCCCTCGCCACCGGCCGCCCCTACTGCGCCGTCCGCTTCGGCAACGTCCTCGGCAGCCGCGGCAGCGTCCTGCTCACCTTCCGCCGCCAGATCGCCGCCGGCGGCCCCGTCACCGTCACCCACCCCGACATCGAGCGCTTCTTCATGACCATCCCCGAGGCCGTCCAGCTCGTCCTCCAGGCCGCCGTCCTCGGCCGCGGCGGCGAAGTCTTCGTCCTCGACATGGGCGAGCCCGTCAAGATCGCCGACCTCGCCCGCGACGTCATCGCCCTCTCCGGCCTCGAAGTCGGCCGCGACATCGACCTCGAGTTCACCGGCCTCCGCCCCGGCGAAAAGCTCTACGAAGAGCTCTTCGTCGCCGGCGAGCGCTACGAGCGCACCGGCCACGCCAAAATCTACATCGCCGCCAACGCCGGCGCCGCCGTCCCCCCCGACCTCGCCGCCCAGGTCAACGCCCTCGAAGCCGCCGCCGAGCGCGAAGACCAGCGCGCCCTAATCCTCGGCCTCGGCAACCTCGTCCCCGAGTTCGCCCCCACCGCCCAAGCCGCCCCCGCCCCCGCCCCCGCCGCGCTCGCCGGCCCCGCCCCCGACCCCGCCTTGGACCGCGTCTTCGGCGCCGGCCCCCCCGCCCCGGACCGCGTCTTCGGCGCCGGCCCCGCTGCCCCGGACCACGCCCTCGGCACCGGCCCCGCCGCATCCCCCACCCCAGCGCACGACGACACCCCCGCCCGCATCCGCCGCGCCCTCACCGCCCCGGCGGCGCCCCCGCCCGCCCCGCTAGCCCTCCCCGACCACCTCGCCCCCGCCGAATCTTGACGAACCCCAAGGCATATGGTATGCATAACCGGGCGCGTCCCAACCCAAAGCAAGCCGCATCGCCGGCAGCGCCCCACCCCGCGACGGCGGGGGGAAGCAACGATCGTCGGTAGGAGGGGGCTCCGCCCCGCGACAACCGCCCGCCCGCCGCCACCCAACCGGCGCCGCGCTCACCCGTGCGAGCGGGCGAAATCGTCTGTGGGAGCCGGCTCCGTCCGGCGAGGCCCCCACACCGCCCGGCCGAAGGAAAGCCGCGATCGTCTGTAGGAGGGGGCTCCGCCCCGCGACAACCGATCGAACGTCGAGGTCCGACCGGATAGACGTCGTCTGTAGGAGGGGGCTCCGCCCCGCGACAACCGCCCGCCCGCCGCCACCCAACCGGGCCGGCGCACTGCGAGCGAACGCAGATCGTCTGTGGGAGCCGGCTCCGTCCGGCGAGGCCGCCCACACCGCCCGGCCGAAGGAAAGCCGCGATCGTCTGTAGGAGGGGGCTCCGCCCCGCGACAACCGCTCGCCCGCCGCCACCCAACCGGCGCCGCGCTCCGCCGGCCGGGGCGCGGGCGTGCGTCTGTGGGAGCCGGCTCCGTCCGGCGATGGGGGGAAGCCGCGATCGTCGGTAGGAACGGGCTCCGCCCCAAGACGGCGCCCCCACAAGATCCCGCCCGGGGCCGCCCGCCCCGCACGATCACACATTCGCTTATTCGTTCGCGGCAAAGCCGCATTCGCTTATTCGTGGTCGGCCCGGGGTCGGCCGGTGAACGAACAGGAAACCAACACGAAACCAACACGAAACCAACAGAAAGCCCTAACACAAGCCCTTTCGCCAAAACCCGGCCCCAACCGCCGGAAAGCCGGAAAGACAGAACAACACTAACGCAAGCCCGAATCACGAACAGGGCACAGCGACCCCAAAAAGGCCAACCCCCTCAGTTTCGCGAGTTCGTGCCTAAAGTTTCCAAATCACGCCTGCGGGCGCCCCGCGCCCCACGCCGAACAAGGAAAGGACAACCCACCCCATGGACCACAAAGACACCCTGATCGCCCGCCTCCAGGCCCGCGACGCCCACGTCGCCATCATCGGCCTCGGCTACGTCGGCCTCCCCCTCGCCGTCGCCTTCGCCGAGGCCGGCTACAAAGTCACCGGCATCGACGTCGACACCCGCAAAGTCGAAGCCGTCACCCGCGGCCACAGCTACATCGAGGACGTGCCCCCCGCCGCCGTCGCCGCCCTCGTCGACCGCGGCGCCCTCACCGCCACCACCGACTACGCCGCCCTCGCCACCTGCGACGCCGTCTCCATCTGCGTGCCCACCCCCCTCGGCAAGACCCGCGACCCCGACATCTCCTACATCGTCAGCGCCATGGAGCAGGTCGCCGCCCACCTCCACCCCGCGCAGGTCATCGTCCTCGAGTTCGACCACCTACCCCGGCACCACCACCGAGGTCGCCCTGCCCCAGCTCGTCGCCGCCCGCCCCGACCTGACCCCCGGCCGCGACTTCTTCCTCGCCTTCTCGCCCGAGCGCGTCGATCCCGGCCGCACCGACTACACCACCCGCACCACGCCCAAGGTCATCGGCGGCGTCACCCCCGCCTGCCTCGCCGTCGCCATGGCCTACTACAGCGCCGCCATCGACACCCTCGTCCCCGTCTCCTCCACCGAGGCCGCCGAGATGGTCAAGCTCCTCGAGAACACCTTCCGCGCCGTCAACATCGGCCTCGTCAACGAAGTCCTCCTCATGGCCGGCAAGCTCGGCCTCGACGCCTGGGAGATCATCGACGCCGCCGCCACCAAGCCCTTCGGCTTCATGCGCTTCACCCCCGGCCCCGGCCTCGGCGGCCACTGCATCCCCATCGACCCGCTCTACCTCAGTTGGAAGCTCAAGTCGCTCAACTACACCGCCCGCTTCATCGAGCTCGCCAGCGAGATCAACACCTCCATGCCCCACTACTGGGTCCAGCAGGTGCAGGACGCCCTGAACGACGCCGGCAAGGCCGTCAAGGGCAGCCGCGTCCTCGTCCTCGGCGTCGCCTACAAGAAGGACATCTCCGACCTGCGCGAGTCGCCCGCCCTCGACATCATCCGCCTGCTGCAAGAGAAGGGCGCCACCGTCGCCTACCATGACCCGCACGTGCCCACCCTCCGCCACGAGGGCCTCGAGCTCACCGGCGAGGCCGACCTGCCCGCCGCCCTCGCCGCCGCCGACTGCGTCGTCATCGCCACCGACCACTCGTCCTACGACTGGGCCGCCATCCGCGACGCCGCCGCCCTCGTCGTCGACACGCGCCACGCCCTCGCCCGCGCCGGCGCCCCGGCCCCCGCCCGATGAGCCGCGTCCTCGTCACCGGCGGCGCCGGCTTCATCGGCTCCCACCTCGTCGACGCGCTCCTCGCCCGCGGCGACCGCGTGCGCGTCCTCGACAACTTCGCCACCGGCCACCGCCGCAACCTCGCCGCCGCCCAGGCCGCCGCCGGCGACCGCCTGGAGATCGTCGAGGGCGACATCCGCGACCTGCCCACCTGCCACGCCGCCATGGCCGGCGTCGACGCCGTGCTGCACCAGGCTGCCCTCGCCTCCGTGCCCCGCTCCGTCGCCGACCCGCTCGCCACCCACGCCGCCGGGGCCACGGGCACGCTCCACGTCCTCATCGCCGCCCGCGATGCCGGCGTCCGCCGGTTCGTCTATGCCTCCTCCTCGTCCGTCTACGGCGACACGCCCGTCCTGCCCAAGCGCGAGGACATGCCCCCGAACCCGCTCTCGCCCTACGCCGCGTCCAAGCTCGCCGGCGAGGGCTACGTGCGCGCCTTCGCCCACGCCTACGGCCTCTCGACCGTCGCCCTGCGCTACTTCAACGTCTTCGGCCCGCGCCAGGACCCCGCGTCCGAGTACGCCGCGGTCATCCCGCGCTTCCTCGCCGCCCTCACCGCCGGCACGCCCCCGACCATCTACGGCGACGGCACCCAGTCCCGCGACTTCACCTATCATCGCCGACACGGTCCAGGCCAACCTGCTCGCGCTCGACAGCACCGCCGGCAGCGGTGGCGTCTTCAACGTCGCCTGCAACCGCCGCACCGACCTGCTCACCCTGGTCGCCCTGCTGAACGAGTACCTCGGCACCGACCTCGCCCCGCGGTTCGCGCCCCCGCGCCCCGGCGACGTCAAGCACTCCGAGGCCGACATCACCGCCATCCGCGAGACCTTCGGCTACGCCCCGGCCGTCCCGTTCGCCGAGGGCCTGCGCCGCACCGTCGCCGCCTGGCAGCCCCGCGCCGCGCCGGCCGTCCGCTGACGGCCGGCGCTCGTCCGGCGGATGCGCCCCACTTTTCCCCAGTTGTCCTCAATCCACCCAATCGTCGGATCCCGTTCGGCCGGCCGGGGCCCCGCCCGCCGCCGGCCCGGGTTGGCCTGACGGCCGATCCTGCGCTATACTGGGCCGGGCTGCCCGGTCACCGGGCACCCGCTCCGCGGCGCCGGCCGCGCGGGCGTGGAAAGGAGCACAGGCTATGGCAGGCGACGCGGCCGCGCAGATCAGCGCGCACGCGGTAGTCGAGGCGACCGACATCGGCCCGGGCACGCGCATCGCCGAGTTCGCGATCGTGCGCGCGGGCGCCCGGCTCGGCGCCGGGGTGGTCATCCACCCCTACGTGGTCGTCGACGGCGCGGCGGTCATCGGCGACGGCGTCGAGATCTTCCCCGGCGCGGTCATCGGCAAGGAGCCGAAGGGGGCAGGGGCCCTGGCCCGGCCGCTGCACTTCGCGCGGCGCGTCGTCATCGGCCCGCACGCCTCGATCGGCCCGCACGCCGTCCTCTACTTCGACGTCGAGATCGGCGAGCACACCCTCGTCGGCGACGCGGCCTCGATCCGCGAGCAGTGCCGCATCGGCGCCTGGTCGGTCATCGGCCGCCACGTCACCGTGAACTACCAGACCACGGTCGGCTCCCACACCAAGATCATGGACCACTCCTGGCTCGCCGGTAATATGCGCGTCGGCGACCACGTCTTCGTCTCCGGTGGCGTGCTCACCACGAACGACAACACGCTCGGCCTTCACGGCTACGACGAGGGCACGATGCACGGCCCCACCATCGCCGACGAGGCGATGATCGGCGTCGGCGCCCTGCTGCTGCCCAATCTCACCGTCGGCGCCCGCGCCATCGTCGGCGCGGGCGCCGTCGTCACCCGCGACGTCGCGCCGGGCACGGTCGTCATGGGCGTGCCGGCGCGCTTCGTCCGCCGCGTCGAGGAGGCCCCCTGATGCCGCTCGCCGACTGCCGCATCCTCGAGTTCCCCAAGGTCAGCGATCGCCGCGGCAACCTGACGTTCATCGAGGAGTCGGCCCACGTGCCGTTCCCCATCGCCCGCGTCTTCTACGTCTACGACATCCCGAGCGGCGAGAATCGCGGCGCCCACGCCCATAAGACGCTGCACCAGGCGGTCATCTGCCTCTCCGGCAGCCTCGACGTCTCCCTGGACGACGGTTTCGCGCAGCGCACGGTGCACCTCAACCGCCCCTGGCTCGGGCTCTACATCCCGCCGATGGTCTGGGCCTCCGAGGGCAACTTCGATCCCGGCACGGTCTACCTCGTGCTGGCCAGCGCGCCCTACGACGCCGCGGACTACCACCGCGACTACGACGTCTTCCTGCAGGCCGTCCGCGGCCGCTGAGCGGCCGTCCGGCCGGGTCTGATGAGGTTGGCGGGATGGCCGGAAAACCGGCGCCAATCCATGCCCAAAAACTCGTGCCCAGAATCCTTGCTTTTTTGCTTGCGCTGCGGTATACTAGGCTAGTTGGATCGCGAATTGATAACCCTTGCCACAGTCCCCGAATCTCGTCTCCTCAAGCCGGTGTTCGAGCGTGTCCCCTGGGCCTCATTCGATCGTCCTCCAACAGATAACAAATGGTTTCACATTTCCAAAGAGGAGAAAGAGATTTCCGTGGACAAGACCCTGACGTGCCGTGATTGCGGCACCCAATTTACCTTCACCGAGGGCGAGCAGCAGTTCTACTCCAGCCGGGGCTACACTGAGCCCCAGCGTTGCCCGGATTGCCGCGCGGCCCGCAAGGCTTCGCGCGGTGGTGGCGATAGCTACAGCAGCGGCGGCGGCGGTTACAGCAGCGGCGGCGGCGGTGGCTACGGTGGCGGTGGCGGCGGCGGCTATGGCCGCGAGCGCGCCCCGCGCCAGATGACCCAGGTCATCTGCTCGAACTGCGGCAAGGAGACCGAGGTCCCCTTCGTGCCCACCGGCGATCGCCCGGTGTACTGCTCCGATTGCTTCAGCCAGATGGGTGGCGGGCGGAGTGGCGGCGGCGGCGGCGGTCGCAGCCGCTACTAGACTAGCGGCGCGACGGCCCCTACGCCCCGCACCATATGAAGGCCGGGAGGTTCGCCTCCCGGCCTTTGTGCATCCCCGGGGCCGGAATACGCCGGCCGCGCCCGCCCCTGCCTCCTGCGGCCCACCCGCGTGGAAAGCGTGCCGGCCCCGCATCCCACCCGGGATGCGGGGCCGTTTGCGTTGGAGGCGTGGCGACCTAGAAGTCCCCGCCGTCCTCGCAGGCGGTGCACAGGTCGGGCACCATGATCGAGCGCGTGTCGGGCGCGTCGAGATCCGTGCCGCAGACGCGGCAGGTCGGCGCGGCGCCGCCGCGGAAGGCCTCCGCGGGCATCTCCGCCGCCTGGACCTTGCGCCCGTTCTCCTTGCCCGCCGCGACCGTGAATTGGCCCATCCCCTCGGGACTGTAGCCGCCGTAGATCAGCCGCGTGTTCGGCGCCAGCACGATCTCCCGGCCGCGGGCGTCCTCGAACGTGGTCGCCTCTGCCAGCCGATACTCAAAGGTTGATTGCTGCTTCCTCATGCCAGGACTCCTCTCCGCCACGCGATCCGCCGCGGCGCACTCTGTGCCTATTATACCAGAACAGGCGTTCGCTGGGAAGGCCCCGATCAGAAAAAGGAGGGTCGCGCTCGTGCGCGACCCTCATTCGTCTCTCGGCCCAGGGCCGGGCCCGACGGCGGACGGCCGGGCTACGGCCGCCGGTCGCGCGGGTCGCGGTGTGCCGGCCCGCCCTGGTGCATGCCCTGAGGCGCGGGGCCGCTGCCGTTGCCGCTCCGGCGCGGGCGGCGGCGCCGCCGCCGGCCCCCGGCCTGCTCACCCGCGTTGCCGGCGAGGCTTGAGGGCCCATACTCCGCATGCACGGCCGCCGCGGCCGGGCGCTGCTCGCGGGCCGGGCGGCTCTCCCCAGGCCGCGGCGGTGCCGACACCGCGCTGCGCTCGCGCGCGCCACCGGTCGGGCTCGCGGCGCGCGCCGGCTCCTTGGAGGTGGGGCGCCGTCGCGGCTGCAGCGGCGGCCGCGCGAACTCCGTGTCGCGGTGGGGCGCAGGCACCGAGTAATCAAACTCGGGCAGCGTGTGCCGTGGGATCGATGCGCCGAGCAGCCGCTCGATCGCCCGCACCATGTCGGCGTCGTCCGGCGTCACGAGCGTGAACGCATCGCCCGTGCTCGCGGCGCGGCCGGTCCGCCCGATGCGGTGGGTGTAGATCTCGGCCGTCGACGGCATGTCGTAGTTGACGACGTGGGAGATCTTCTCCACATCCAGCCCACGCGCGGCGATGTCGGTCGCGACCAGGATCTGGAACGTGCCGTCGCGGAAGCCGTCCAGCGCCTGTTGGCGCCGGCCCTGGGCCAGGTTGCCCTGCAGCGACGCGGCCCGGTAGCCCGCCTTCTGCAACTGCTCGCCCACGCGCTTGGCGCGATGCTTCGTGCGCGTGAAGACGAGCACGGAGTCGGTATCGGTCTCGTCGAGCAGGTGCATCAGCAGCGGCGTCTTCAGATGCTGGGACACCGGGTACAGCGCGTGGGCCACGGTGTGCACCGGCACCGCGCGGTCGACCTGGATCGTCTGTGCGCCGGGCAGCACGTCGTCGGCCAGGCGCTTGATGTCGGTCGGCATCGTCGCCGAGAACAGCAGGTTCTGGCGATCGGCGGGCAGGTGGCGCAGGATGCGCCGGATATCGGGCAAGAAGCCCATGTCGAGCATCTGATCAGCTTCGTCGAGCACCAGCACTTCGACGTGCGCCAGCGCGATCGTGCTCTCGGCCAGGTGGTCGAGCAGCCGGCCCGGGCAGGCCACGACGATGTCGATGCCCCGCCGCAGCGCGGCGATCTGCGGGGCATGGCCCACGCCGCCGTAGATGGCGACGCTGCGCAGGCCGGTCTCGGCCCCGAGCGCCCCGATGGCCGTGTGCGTCTGCTCGGCGAGCTCGCGCGTCGGCTCCAGGATCAGCGCGCGCACCTGGCCGCGCTGGCCCGACAGCAGGCGCTGCAGCAGCGGCAGCACGAACGCCGCCGTCTTGCCCGTGCCGGTGTGCGCCAGGCCAATCACGTGGCGCCCCGCCATAATGGGCGGAATGGCCTGGCGCTGAATCGGCGTCGGCTCCTCATATCCCTGGGCCGCGATTCCGGCCGCGATGCGGGGGTCTAGTCCAAAACGTTGAAAACTCACGCGTCATCCTTTGGGTCCGGCGTTGGCCGCTCGCGCGGCACGCCGCACCGGGTGTGCTTGCGGAGGCCCCGCGCGCCACATCTGGCCCCGGCGGGTACACGCTCCACGGCATAGCTTGTCACGAGCTGTCTTCCCCGGGCAGGGGCATGGAAATGCCCACCCGGAGGAGGAACAGGGTCCGGGCAGGCCAGGGCCAGATGGCACGCACAACGAACCGGGGCGGGGTAGCCCGTCCCATCAGTATACAGTATACGCGCCAAGTGCGGCGAAGGTTCTCTGGCGCTGCGCGGGGCCTGGCATAGGATTTGCATTACGGTAGTAGTTATGCTATCGCGCTCGGTACCGGAACGTCGCTGCCGAGCGCACATGGGCGCGAGGGGTGGCATCCGAGCCTATCCAGGGTCCCTTGCTCGATCCACCCGAAATCCCGACTAGAACCGAAAGCAAAGGTAGGAAGTATTCATGCGTATCCTAATGCTCGTCTCCGAGGCGCCGCCCATCAAGAGCGGCATCGCTCGGGTCGCGGGCAAGCTCACCGAAGGCCTGCGGGCGCGGGGCCTCCAGGTCGACACGCTGTCCGCGAATGAGATCCCGCGGTGGACGTTCAAAGAGTTTCGCCTGAGCGCGCTGGCACTTCGCTGGCCCGCCATCCAACAGCGGCTCGCCGGCTACGACATCCTGCATATCCACGGCACGGTGCCAACGTTCAGCGATGCCGCGCTGGTCTTCGGCCGCATGGCGCAGGCCACCCGTTACCCCAATCTCGGCATCGTCTACACCCACCACTCCGACATCGACATTGCGGGGCTCGGCGTGCCCGTCACCATGTACAATGGCCTGCACTACCAGCTTGTGCGCCTGGCCGACCACCTCGTCGCCTCGACCCCCAGCTACGCCATGCAGCTGGAGGCGAGCGCCCCGCCGCTGCGCGTCTCGGCCGTCGGCTTTGGTGTCGACTCCCAACGCTTCCAGCACCACGGGCCGAAGGCTCCTCGCTTCACGGTGCTGTTCGTCGGCCAATTGCGCCCCTACAAAGGCGTCGACGTGTTGCTGCGCGCCTGGCGGCACGTGACCAACGCCGACCTGCACATCGTCGGCGACGGACACGAGCGGGCGGCGCTGCAGGCCCTGGTCCGCGACTTCGATCTACAGAACGTGCATTTCCACGGCTCAGTGTCCGATGCCGAGTTGCGCGAATTCTATGCCGCGGCGCACGTGCTCGTGCTGCCGTCCACCACCCGCGCCGAGGCCTTTGGTCTGGTGTTGCTCGAAGGTATGTCGGCGCGCTGCGTGCCCGTCGCCTCAGCCCTGCCGGGCGTGAGTGACGTGGTTGGGAACGCGGGCTACACCTATGCCGTCAACGACAGCGTCATGCTCGCTCAGATCCTGCGCCGCCTGCGCGACAACCCGGCCGAGCGCGCCGCCGTGGCCGAGCGCGCCGCCGCGCGCGCCGTGGCCGCCGCCTGGGACTACAGCGTCAACTCCTACGTCGGCGTCTACCAGCAGGTCGCGCTGGCCCGTGCTCTGAGTGTCGCCAGCCGGGGCCGCCCGCCGACCCCAGCCGTGCTGCAGGGTTGGATGGGCCGCCTGGCCGAGGTGGCCGGGGCCGATCGCGCCTCGCTCATGCTCACGGACCCGGATCAGCATGAATTGCGCATGGTCGCCGGGGTCGGTATCGACCCTGCGGTGGCGGACGAGATTCACCTCCCGCTTGGCCAGCGCATGGCCGGCTTCGTCGCCCAGACCGGGCGGCCTCTGCTCATCCGGCCGCGCGGCACCCCCGCCCTGGCCCGTATCTACGGCACCCGTCCGGAGTTACGGTCGTCGCTGATTCTGCCACTCGGCCCGCCTGAGTCGGTCCCGGGCGTGCTCAACCTGGCCCGCCGCGGCGATCGCCTCGCCTTCACCGAGGAGGATCAGCGCTGGCTGCAGCGCCTCGCCCTCCAGGTCGGCCGCATGCTCCAGCCCAACGGCCCGGCCCGCACGAGCGCATCCACCGGCGGCCCGGCCATCCGCCGCCTCGCCGCCCAGCTGCGGCGTAGCCTGAGCCCTGCCGAGCCGACGCTCTTCTCGTCCGACGATCCGGTGTAGCTCGACGGGAAGCCCCTAACCATGCCGGACGGGCCGCCCGCAAGGGCGGCCCGTTCGCGCTTCCGGCGCGCGGCCCCCCGCCTCACACGCACTCAAAAAAAGGTCACATCCCTTTAATAGGACCTTCGTGCTATTGATTCGGCATGTTCACCGCCCTATACTAGCCTTGTCGCCACTGGCCAGGGCGACACAGTGAGCACGCCCCGGGCGCCAATCGTGCCGTCCGCCAAGCAGAATAACGACGCTGTCAAAGGCAACCCCATCGCGAGGTGGGTGCGCAAAGCCAGGAGTCTCTGAGATGCAGAGATCGTCCGGTTGCCGTACGTCGGTTTTACACCCCGGCGACCCTTATTCAGCAGGTTCCAGTTTTCGACCAGGCCGCATGCTGTCCCGCGGCAGGGAGGCTTCACCGTGCTTCGACGACCCCTCGCGTCTCTGACCGTGGCGCTCTACGCCCTCAGTATGTTGTTCGGCGGCGCCGCCCAGGCCTGGGCGGCGGCCAAGCCCGCCGCTGCGCCCGCGCCCCAGGCAGCGGCTCCCGCGACCCCCGGCACGTTGCTCTTCGGCGTCGCCGGGCAGGGCAGCTATGGCCAGCCCCTCGATCCCACCCTGCTCGGCAAGGAGCATCAGGACGGCATCCGCCTGCGGTTGCTCGAAATCTCCTGGACGGATCTGCAGCCCAACGGCCCGGGTCAATGGTCGACCAGTCATGCCGCCCTCGTGCAGCAGCGCATTGATGCCTTGGCGGCCACCGCTTCGGACGTCCAGTTTACGCTCGACTTGGGCCTCCAGTATCCGCCAGGGTGGGCCGGCGCCGTCGACCCGCTCGTCGATCAGTACGGCAACCATTGGCAGGCCACGGGCGACAACGGGGGCGGCGCGAACGTCTACTGGAGCCCCACGCTGCGCGCCGATCTGGCGACCTACATCCAGCAGGTCTTCACGAACCTGAACTTCCACGGGCGCCTCTGGGCGGTCCGCTTCGGCCCCCTCGTCGGTGAACTCCTCTACCCGCAGGTGATGCATACCGGTCAGGCGGAAAGCTTCTGGGCCTTCGACGCTACCGCGCAGGCGCAGAGCCCCGTGCCCGGCTGGCGCCCCGGCCAGCCCTCGCCCAACGGCGAGGCCGCGCGCTTCTACAACTGGTACGTCGACAATCTGGCCAACTTCTTCAACTTCACGCTCGGCCAGATCCGCCACTACTTCAGCGGCTACGTGGCGCCGGTTACCCCCGGGGCGGGGATGTGCCCGCAGGCGGTCGACCGCCTCATCGCGGCGAACCTCGACGATCCGAACGCCCGTTACTACGGCACCGGCAACTACTGGTATCGCATCTTCCCCGAAATGGGCCCGGACGCGAACATCCTGCATTGGGCGTCGAGCGTCGGCGATACCTCGGGCCTCGACGACAATAGCCCGAACTGGTGGGACTGGAGCTCGGCCAAAGCCCTCGCCTTCATTGCCCATCGCAGCAACCGCCCAATCTTCGCCGAGAACCCCGGCCACAACGCCTATGACACCTCCGGCGGCGCTGATCCGCGTACCACAATGCAGTGGATCATGGCCGCCGTGCGCAATTACGGCTACATCGGCATCCTCTGGATCCGCGAAGAGGACATGCTGAACCCGGCCTACGCCTCACTGGATCAGTATGCGGGAGAGATCAGCCGCGCGACGGGCTGCGGTGCCGGCTTTGCCGACGTGCCCGCCGGGTCGCCTTTCTACGCCGTCGTCACCGACCTGGTGGGCCGCCAGGCCATCTCGGGCTATAGCGACTGCAGCTTCCGCCCGGGCGCCGTCATCACCCGCGGCCAGGCGGCCAAGGTGCTCGTCGTCGCGATGGGCTGGTCGCTTGCCAATCCCGGGCACCCCAGCTTCGGCGACGTGCCCGCCGGCTCGGCCTTCTACGCCTTCGTCGAGACCGCGGTGGCCCACGGCATCGTCTCGGGCTACGGCGATGGTACCTTCCGCCCGAACAGCCCGGTGACCCGCGGCCAGTTGGCCAAAATGGTCACCGTGGCGCGCGGCTGGGCTTTGGCCCGGCCTGCCACCCCCACCTTCTCCGACGTGCCCGCCGCCTCGGGCTTCTATGCCTTCGTCGAAACCGCCTATCAGCACGGCGTGATCTCTGGCTACAGCTGCGGCGCCGGCTGCCTGGAGTTCCGGCCCAACGGGACGGCCACCCGGGGGCAAGGCTCCAAGATCATCGACCTCACCATCACGAGACCCTGAGGCCCAGACCACCACAGGACGCGGCCCTCCAACTTCAACATCTTAGGACGCTGACCCCCATGCACGGCATCAAACTTGCCCGCCTTGCAGGTATGGCTCTCATGCTCTTCTTGCTGCTGCCGGCGGCGCTACCCCGCGCTGCCCGGACGGCCCATGCTCAGGTCGCGGCCCCCGACATGCTGTCCATGCCGGCGACTGGGCGCAGCGAAGCGCTTGACAGTGCCGACGCCGCCGGCAGCGCGCCCGACCCGGCCCGCAACCAGCACCGGCCGACCCCGACGCCGGTGCCCCCCACGGCGACCGCGCCGCCCACGGTCCCGCCGACGGCTACCGCCACCGCGCCGGCCACCGCCAGCCCGACGCCCACGGGTCGGCTTTACGGTCTGGTAGGCCAGGGGGGACTGGGAGAGTCCATCGATACCGCCAAGCTGGCGCAGGACTACGCTGGAGGGGTGCGCGGCCGGCTCGTCGAGCTCGGCTGGGACGTGCTGCAGCCCACCGGGCCGAACGACTGGAACACCGGCGCCATCCAGCAGTTCCAGGCGCGCATCGACGCCTTCACCGCCACCGGCCCCGACACGGTGCTGTACCTCGACCTGGGCATCCACTACGCGCCCGCCTGGGTCTCCGCGATCGATCCGCTCATGGACCAGTACGGCGACGTCTGGCAGGCCCACGGGAACGGCGGTGGCGCGAACGTCTACTGGAGTCCCACGGTGCGCGCCTACGCGGCCGCTTACATCCAGCGCGTCTTCAGCAGCCTGGACTTCCACGGCCGCCTCTGGGCAGTGCGCGTCGGCACCTACTTCGCGGAACTCGCCTATCCGCGCTTGGAGCAGAGCGGACGCAATCACGCCTTCTGGGCGTTCGACGCCAACGCGCAGGCGCAGAGCCCCGTGCCCGGCTGGCGCCCCGGACAAGCCTCCCCCAACGGCGAGGCCCAGCGCTTCTACGACTGGTACGTCGACAAGCTCGCCGATACCTTCAACTTCATGCTGTACGAGATCCGGCGCTACTACGCGGGCTACGTGGCGCCGGTGACGCCCGGAGTCGGCATCTGGGACGGTACCGCGCAGCAGCTGATCAGCCATAATCTCGACGACTCGACAGAGATGTGCTGCTACGGGACCGGAAACTACTGGCAGCGGCTGTTCGCCGAGTTCCCCGGCGCCGACCAGGGCGTAATCAACTGGTGCAGCAGCGTCGGGGACGGATCGGGCGACGACGGCAGCGCGAACTGGTGGCAGTGGAGCTCAGCGAAGCAGCTGGCGTACTTGGCCCACCAGAACGACCGACAGATCTATGGCGAGAACCCGGGGCGCAACCCCTACAACTCAACCGGCGGCGCCGATCCCCGCACGACCATGGTCTGGGACTTCGCCACGCTGCGTGCCTCCGGCTACCTGGGGCTTATGTGGGTCCGCCAGGCGGATCTCGACCAGCCCGCCTACGCCTCGCTGACCCAATACGCCGGGATGATCGCGCAGTACCGCTAGGGGAAGATCCCGACCTCCCAAAGTGAGTAACCCCACGGGGTGCCACGCTTCGTGCACAGCACGCGAACGTAGCGCCCCGTGCCGGTTACGTCGATCGCCTCGAACCCGCCATGCCCGCCGGCCGTCTGATAGACCGACGTCCAGTTCTTCGCGTCGTTCGAGACCTGCACCGCGTAGCTCTCGGCGTACGCGGTCTCCCAGGTCAGCTCGACGTGGTGGAACGTCCGCACCTGCCCCAGGTCGACATAAATCCACGCGGTCGGGCCGACGGCCGAGGCCCAGCGGGTCGTTGCCCGCCCGTCAAAGGCGTTTTGCGCGCCCAGCGTCCCGGCGTCCTCGGTCGACGAGGCGACGGCCGGGCGATGCGCACCGAGACTGTCGGCCTCGTACTCGGTTGTCTGCAGCTTGCTGTAGTCCAGATAATAGACGCTCGTGTCCCAGATGCGTCCGCGGAACACGTCCACCGGCGTGCCGTGCTGCGCGACCCACTTGTAGTACCCTGGGTTCGCGCCCGAGTAGCGCTCTAGCTCGCTCTGCCCATTCAGGATGGCGTAAGGAATCCGATTCTCGATGACGCTCCACGGCACGATGGCGTTAGGCGCGTTCGGGAAGACGGAGTAGGTGTAGACCTGATTCCGCGGCATCAGGTAGATGTCGAGCGCATCGCGGCCCACCACCGCGCTGCCCGGCGGCGTATTCTGTGCCAGATAGCTGTCGATTTGGACGTAGCTGTCGTCCTGGCTGAGCCCGTAGCGCAGCATCGCCGCGCCCACGTTGTAGATGCCAAGGATGAGCAACGCCGCGACGACGATCCGGCCCAGCGACACGGCGCGGGCCCGCCGGGTGATGACTACCACGGAGAGCGCCTGCGTGGGGGCCGACCGCCGGGGGTCTTCACGCACCCAGGGGATCGCGCGGGTTGCGTAGGCGTCAATGTCCGGGCCGGGCACCATCCCCCGCGCCCGCGTGATCCACGTAGGCAGCCGCCACGCGCTATAGACGATCAGCAGCACGCTGAAGGGCATGACGAAGTAGAAGAACTGCTCGTTCAGCACACCGCCCATCTTCCAGACCGCCGCGAACATGGCGTCGCAGCCGAGCACGCAGGCCGCCAGCAGCGCGGCCGGGCGGTCGCGGATCCCGCGCCGGAAGTAGAGGTACAGGAAGCCCACGGCCGTCAGCCCGGCCACGCCCAGTATGAAGAACGATGGCAGATAGTCGGCCATGTTGAGCAGGAAGCGCCGCGCGGTGAGCGAGGGCAGGTAGTCGAGGAAGTTGAACCCTAGACTGCGCCCTATCGGCGAATTCGGTCGGGTCAATCCCGTGTCCTGAATCTGCCCCGTCAGGCGTAACAGCAGCCAACGCTTCGTCGACCACCAGGCGCCCCAGTTGCCGGTCGCCGCCGCCCACAGCGGGAAGAGGCTGTACAGGGCGAGCGCGATGCCGCCGGGCAGCAGGACGTCGGCGATCTGCGTGCGCCGGAAGAGCAGCCAGTAGAAGGCGAGCCCCACGAGATACAGCCCGGCAAGCTCCTTGGACAGCAGGGCCACGCCCAGCAGCAGGCCCGTGCCGACCAGATAGCGCCGCCGATCTCCCGCGTCGGGCCGGGCCATCGCTTTGTAGAACACATAGATCGCCAGCACGCCGAACAGCGTCGCCAGCGGCTCCAACATGTTGAAGTGGTTGCGCCGTAGCACGTAGGGGTCGAAGATGAACAGGCCCGCGCCGAGCAGACCAACCCATCGATTCAGGAAAGCTTGCCCCATCAAGAAAAGCAGCACGGCGATGAGCGCGCCGGATAGCGCCGGGATGAAGCGCCCGACCGCGATCGCGTTGCTCACGTTGTCGCTTTCCAGCGGCGCGGTCGGGGGCAGAAGCGCCTCCGCGAAGTGGTAGGGTTGCGCCACCAGGCGGTGGAACAGCTGGCCCTGGCCCACCCCACGCATCTGGAACCAGGCCGCCTCGATCATGAAGAAGACGGGCGGGTGGACGAAGAACGGCGTGCCGTTCCACATCGTCATGCCCGTCTGCAGCAGAGCCGCGCTCTCGATGGCGTAGGTCGCCTCGTCGGAGTTCATGTCGATCGCCTGCACGGACCGATACGTGTTGGCGAAGAGCGCCAGCGCGAAGATGGCGACGGCGATCACGGCCGTCGTTTGCGACCGGCTGAGCTGGATGCGCGGCAGGGCAGGGCGGGCGGGAGCCCGGCCGGCCTGTACCGGCGTGGAGGGCGGGGCTTCAGTTCGCATATGGGTCTCTCTGCCACGCTTTCTGGTGTTGGGCGCCCCCAGAATCCAGCGCAAGCGGGCAGGCCCGCCCACCGGATCCAGTCACTACGTGCGATTGCTGCGTGAGCCCCACTGCTCGGTCTGCGCCGGCGGCCTCGCCGGTCGTCGCGTCTAGAGCAAGCACAGGGCCAGGTGACCGTCTCCCGGGGGTGACGGACGGTTGAAGCGCCATCCTCGTCAGCATGGCGGCTCCTCGGCGGCAGGCGGGCGCGCGCTCACAGGCAGCGCCGGGACGCCGCCCGGCATCACGGCCCGCACCGCCCCGTCGCCCCGCTCCGGGGCCGCCGGAACGCGCAGGTTGCCGCGCGACCTCGGTGTGCCGGCCGGCACCCGGGTGGGGCCGCGGCTCAGGCGCAGGCGCCAGACCATCAGCAGCGCCTCGCGGACGATACCGCCGTGCATCTTGCTCTGGCCCACGCGCCGATCCTCGAAGACAATCGGGGTCTCCACGATCCGGAAGCCGCGCCGCCAGGCCTGGTACGTCAGCTCGATCTGGAAGCCGTAGCCATTGCTCGCCACGTGGTCCAGATCGAGCGCGGCCAGCACCTCGCGGCGGAAGCACTTGAAACCGCCGGTCAGGTCGTGGAGCGGCAGGCCAAGGATCAGGCGGGCATAGAGCGAGCCGCCGCGGCTCAGCATCTGCCGCAGGGGTGACCAGTTGCGCGTGCCGCCGCCCCGGATGTAGCGCGACCCGAGCACGACGTCCGCGCCGCGCCGGATCACGGCCAGGAACTGCGGCAGATGCCGCGGATCATGCGAGAAATCCGCGTCCATCTCGAAGATCAGGTCGTAGTCGCGCGCCAGGCCCCAGCGGAAGCCCGCCAGGTAGGCGCTGCCAAGTCCGAGCTTGCCCGGCCGGTGCAGCACGAAGACGCGCCCCGGATGGCGGGCGGCCAGCGTCTCGGCCAGGGCGCCCGTGCCGTCGGGCGACCCGTCGTCCACGATCAGCAGGTGGTACGGCCCCTGCGCGAAGATGGCGGCCGTCAGCGGTTCGAGGTTGTCGCGTTCGTTGTAGGTCGGGATGATGATTAAGCTGTGTGCGTTCATGTAAGTGCCTCGGCGGTCTTCCGGCCCGCCCGCTTGGGTGAGCCGTGCGCCGTCTTGCCCCGCGCCGCACGCGCCTGCGGCAGGGGCACTGCATCGGAGCGCTCGCGTTGGGGTGCCGCCAAGCGGACCAACCTGGTCCGCCGCGGCGCCCGTGCGGCGCTCGCTCGTCGTCTCGCTTGTGGCAACCCCGCATCCGCGTCGCACCGTCATCCGGGGCCGCGGGTCCTCCAGGAATTGCACCTCTGTAGAAAGCAAGGACTGGGCCAGACCTCGCCCGAGCAGGGGCCGCGGTGCGGCGCGCCCGCTCGCGGCGTTCAAGCCCCGGTTCCTTCGATCCGCCCGGTCGCCTGCCGCGACAGGCTCCGCAGGGCGTCGCGCACCTGCGTCCGTTCCCCCGGATGGATCGCCAGCAGCCAGAACGTCCCCGCATAGCTCAGCGCAATGGCTGCCGCGGCGAGCAGCACAGCCGGCAGCGACGCCGGCACCAGCGCGGGCAGCGGCACGCCGAGCACGAGCAGCACGGGCAGCGCGGCGAGCAGCGGCCGGATCCACGTCTGCCCGAGGAAGCCGCCGTAGGGGATCCCGAGCTCCCGGCAGGCGAGCGCCGGGATGACCAACCCGTCGTTGACCAGCGCCGGAATGAGCGTGCCGATCGCGGCGCCGGTCACGCCGACGCGCGGCACGAGGATGATCGTCAGCGCGACGTTTACGACGTACTCGAGCAGCACGCTGATCGCGAGCGCGCGCACCCGGCCCATGCCCCGCAGGATGACTCCGGCCGGATTCTGCGTCGCCGACACAAGAAACACCGGCAGCAGAATCAGCAGCACCGGCAGCGCGTCCTCGTGGCCCGGTCCCACCCAGACGGCCAGCGCCTGCCGCCCGAGCAGCAGCAGCACGAGCACGCCCGCCAGCGTGAGCCCCAGCGCCAGCCGCGTCCCGGTGATCAGCAGCCGCTGCAGATCGGCGCGCGCCTGCCGCGCCTCAAGCTCGGAGGCCGCGGGAAAGAATACCGACACCAGCGGGCCTGACAGGTAGGCGAGCGCGCTGGCCGGCTTCCAGCCGAGGTTGTACGCCGTGACCTGAGTGATCGGCAAGAACGCGGCGATGACCACGTTGTCGGCGTCGGTGAAGATACGGGTGGCCGTGTCGAGCACGAAGAGCCAGAGGCTGTAGCCCGTGATCCGTCGCAGCGTCGCCCACGTGACCCAGCGCCGGCCGACCGGCAGACCGGGCAGATGCCGTGCGGCCAGCACCACGCGCACCCCCAGCCCGACCATGAGGCTGACCCCGTTGATCGCCACCAGTACGACCGGCCCGGCCCCCGCCAGCACGGCGCTGACCGTGACCGCCGCCGTGATGAGGGTCTGCACGATGGCCACTGCGTTGTTCCACTCGTACTGCCGCAACCCGGGCAGCAGGTTCGCCAGCATGCCCAGCGGCAGCCGGAACGCCAGCGTCGCCCCCGCAACCAGCAGCGCCGCCCGGGCCACCGGCAGTTCGTCGGGCGCCAGGTGGAGCAGTGGCATGCCCCAGGCGGCGCCGGCCACGGTCAGCACTAGTGTCAGCGCGCCGAGCGTCAGGTGGAGGGCGAGCGACGTGCTGATGATCCGGCTGATTTCGTCCGTCTCGTCGCGCGCGCGGTGCTCGGCCACGTACTTGACCACGCTCGACGACACGCCCAGGTCGATCATGCCGCCCAGGTTCTGTACCGCGCTCACCAGCACCAGCACGCCGTACAGCGCCACGCCTAGGTGGCTGACCAGCAGTGGTGTCAGCAGCACGCCCACAACCACGGCGACCGCCTGCCCCGCGTAGTTGGCCGCCGCGTTCGTCGCCAGTTGCCGCATCGCCCGCGTCATGCCCGCCCCCCGGCCGGCTGCGTCAGCAGCCAGCGGATCGCCCCGACGATCTCGCCGCAAAGGTAGAGCGCGTAGCCCGCCGCCCACTGCCGGTCGCGCAGCAGCCGCCCTGGATGCCCAACGAGCCGGACCATGTCCCGGTCGACGCGCCGCCACATCGCCCGGTCGCCCCGCCGCAGGTGCTTGGCGTAGAAGGCCCCCTGCCCGAGGCCGTAGTGCCAGCGCAGGCCGAGAATCTCGCGGCGGCTGCGCCACGCCCGGTGGTAGACGACGGCTTCCGGCACGTAGTGGATGCTGAAGCCCGCGTCGAGCAGGCGCAGCCCCAAATCGTTGTCCTCGGCGGCGGGAAAGGCAGTGCCCGGCCCGAGCCGCGGATCGAAGCCACCGGCCGCGTCCAGCACCGCCCGGCTGGTCGCCATGTGCCCGCCCGCAAGCTCATCCCGTGCGATGCGCCCGCGGTAGACCGCCGGGCGGGGATCCGTCTTGATCGAGAGCGGGATCCCCCCGCTTGCCTCGGCCGCCGCGGGCCGCACCTGCCCGGTGACGACGCCGGCCGGCCCGGCGCGCAGCAGCGCGCGCTCCAGCGCGGCCAGCCAATCGGCTGCCACGAGCATGTCGTCGTCCAGGAAGACGAATATGTCGTGCCGGGCCGCCCGCACGGCGAGCGCGCGCGCCCGGCTCAGCCCGGGCACGGGCGTCCACAGATAGCGCAGCCGGCAGGGTCCGCGCAGTCCGGGCAGCGGCGCCGGCTGTTCGCTCTGGTCCACCACGATGATCTCGGCCGGTAGCATGGTGCCGCGCAGCACCGAGGCCACGGTATCGCGCAGCAGGCGCGGCCGGTTCCGCGAGCAAATGATCACGCTGCGCTGGCGGCAGGGCGCTCATCGCCGGCCTCGTTCGGTCAGCAGCCACTGCGTCGCTCCCACGAGCAGCGCCACGACGTAGAGCACATCGCCCGCCGCCCGCCGCGGGTCGACGACGAGCCGCCCGGGGAAGGCCCGCACCCGCTGCAGCACGTCCACCAGCCCCCGCAGGGCCATGTGGACGGCCGCATGCGACAGATGCTTGGCATAGAACCCGCCTTTGCCCCGGCCGTAGCTCCAGCGCACGCGCCAGTAGGCGCTCGGGCTCCGCCACGCCCGGTGGTAGACCACCGCCTCGGGCACATAGCGGATCCGGAAGCCCGATTCGAGCAGGCGAAATCCCAGGTCGTTGTCGTCGGCCGCGGGAAAGCGCGCCCCGGCGCCCAGCCGCTCGTCGAAGCCGCCTGCGGCCCGCAGCGTCGCGGCATAGGCCGCCATGTGCCCGCCCGCGAGCACGTCCTTCGACAGCCGCCCCCGGTAGATCGCGGGCGCGGTGCTGCGCACCTGCGCGGGCACGAAGCCGCCCGGCTGCCCCCCGGGCGCGGGCAGCACGCGGCCGGTGACCACCGTGTCCGGCCCCACGGCCGCCAGCGCGCGCACGAGCGTGCCGAACCAGCCGGTGGCGACAAACATGTCGTCGTCGAGATACGCCACGATCGGGCAGCGCGCCAGCGCAAGACCCTGGTTGCGGGCGCGGCTCAGGCCGCGCCCCGATGCCCACTCGTAGCGGATCGTGCAGGGACCGCCGGCCGCGGCGGAGGCAAGCGTCGGGTGCGGACAATCGCTCTGGTCGACGATCAGTAGCTCCGCGGGCAGGTCGGTCCCGCGCAGCACCGAGGCCACGGTATCGCACAGCAGCCGGGGCCGGTTGCGCGAGCAGATAACCAGTGTCGCGCCGGGCAGGCAGGGCCTTGCGCGCACGTCAGTGGTCATCGGTCGTCGCGGGCGGAGCGTCCTGCCCACGCTTCACGGCGCGCAGGGCGATGAGCACGGGATAGCGGGCGTCGCGCGCGGCGAGCTCGCGCGGGCGAAGCTCTTCCGCCGCGAGGCCCATCAGGAAGGCGCTCGCCACGAGTGGGTTGCCCCACACATACAGGCTCGTGGTGCCTGCGCCGAAGGCCACCCGCGCCAGCCGCGCCACCCCCGCCGGGGTGAAGTGCCAGGCGTCGACCAGCGGCGGCGCGAGCCGCGTGATGCCCGGCATCGTTGCCAGCAGCACGCCTCCCGGCCGCAAGATCCGCGCGGCCGCCCGGAGTGCGGCCCCCGGCTCCGAGATGTATTGCAGTGTCTGAGTGAGTATGAAGCAGTCGAACGAGTCGTCCGGAATCGACGCGGGCGCCGCCAGGTCGGCCACGATCGTGGCCGACGGGTTCGTCGCATCCCGATCCACGACCTCACGGGCGCACACGTCGCGGCCGAAGCGGTCGGTGTACGTGCTGTCCTTCACCTCCAGCACGCGCCCCTGGATATCGCCACGCCAGCGGGCCAGGAAGTGCTCGATGTAATAGCGGTCGATGGGCGTGCCGCGGTCGGCGCCCCAGTGCTCGCTCAGCGGCGTGGTCCGCCGCAGCGTGCCCGCCCAGGCGGGTCGCCGGGCGCGGGCGAGGGCCCGGCGCACGGCCGGCTGCCGGGCGGCGGGCACCGTGTGTTGGATGACCTGATCCACGAAGTGAGCGAGCCCCGGCACGTTAGGTCCGCACCGCGTTGCCCAGGCCATAGAGCAGGCCCGGGGCCGTCCCGCCCAGGCACAGCAGCCGGGTGTAGGCGGGCCACCACTGCCCGCGGCGCAGCAGGCCCGCCAGGTCCCACGCCTGGCGCACCACCCAGTCACCCAACATGCGCACCGCGTACAGATCCCCCCGCCGCAGCCAGATGCCGCACAGCGCGCCGATGCCGTAGCCGTAAGTCCACCGGCTCGCCAGGCGCCGCGCCTTGCTCTGGCGCTCGTGGTAGATCACGGCCCGTGGCTCGTACGCGATGCGGGCTCCGGCGCGCAGCAGGCGGTAGAACAGGTCGGCATCTTCGCCCGCCTTGCCCGGCGACCCCGCCCCGAGGTGCTCGTCGTAGCCGCCGGCGCGCTCGACCCAGGCACGCTTCACCGCGCAGTTGCCTCCGGTGCCCAGATGCCAGGGTACGGCTTTGCCGCGCACCGCCAGCCGCCGCCTGCTCGTGCGGGCCGACACGGCATACAGCCCCGGCCGGGCCGGCCCCCAGGGCAGCACCCGCCCGGTCACGGCATCGGGCGCGTCGGGCCCGTCGAAGGCAAGCACCAGGGCGGCGATCCAGTGCCGGTCGGGCACGCAGTCGTCGTCGGTGATCGCCACGATCGGGTACTGGGCGGCGGCGATGGCCTGGTTGCGGGCTGCCGAGAGCCCGCGGCGCTCCTGTACCACGTGCCGGATCGCCACGGGGCCGTCCGCGTACGCGTCCAGCACGGCGGCGGTCCCGGCGGGATCGCCCTGATCGACGACGACGACTTCCGCCGGACAGACGGTCGCGCTAAGCAGCGCGTCCACGCAGCGGGCGAGCGCAAGGGGCCGGTCGAGGGTGGCGATGGCCACGCTCAACGGCGCTAGATGGGACATGGGAACCTCCATAGCGGCCGGCGCGGCAGCAGGCGGGCGCGTCCCAGCCACGGCAGGAGCGCGAACCCGATCATGGAGTCGCTGCCGCGGATCTCGCTGCGCCGCAGCGCATACGGGGAGACCGCGGGGTCATTCAGGCCGGCGGTGCTGCCGCAGGCCGCGAGGTAGCCCGCACGGGCCACCGCCGTCCGCACGGCCGCGTTCTCGCGCCCGTGCGGGTACGCCAGCACGTCGACCGGCCGGTTGAGCCGGCACGTCAGGTCGGCCCGCGCTGCCCGCGACCTCCTCGCGCACTAGGGCCGGCGGCAGCGCAGTCAAGGGAGCGTGGTGGCGGGTGTGGGCCCCGAAGGCGATGCCGGACGGCGTGGAGCGCCCGCGCCTGCGCCCAGGAGAGCAGAGGCCGCCCGGCGAGCACCCCCGCACGGTCCCAGCGGTTCGTGCCGCCTACCGCTTGGCTCACGAGGAAGATCGTCGCAGGGAAGCCGTGCCGCGCCAGGATCGGCGCCGCATGCGTGGCGTTGTCGACGTAGCCGTCGTCGAAGGTGATCGCGACGGCCCGGGCGGGCGGCAGCCGGTGCGCGCGCCGGTAGCGCACCAGCGTCTCCAGGGGCAGCACGCGATAGCGGCGCCGGTGCAGCCACGCCATCTGGCGCGCGAACGCCGGGGCGGGCAGCACGTAGCGCGATGCAGGCTCGCCCGGCGAGCCGATGGCGTGATACATCAGGATCAGCGGCGGCCGGAGCAGGCGCTCCCACACGCCGCGGCCCGGCACGGCCTGGCGCACGCCATGCCAGTAGGCATAGCTGAACACAAAGCGCCACCACTCGCGGGCCAGGGCATCCGCGCCGAACAACCGGCCCGCCGCCGCCAGAATCCCGGGCGGCACGCGCAGCGCGAGGCAGGCGCGCCGTAACAGTAAGCGCCCGCGCGCTCGATGCGGTTGAACGCGCCGAGGGGCAGCCGCGGCAGCAATGCGGGCTGCCGGAGGTAGAGCGCCCACGCGGCCCGGCCCGCGCGCATCGCGGCGGCGACCGCCCCGCCCGGGGCCTGCGGCGCGCGCTGACGCGCCACGGCGCCCGGCAGCCCGACGCAGCGGGCGCCGCCGGCTGCCAGCCGGCACGCCAGGTCGATGCCCAGGCCGCCCGGCAGGTCCGTCGCGAAGCCACCGCAGGCGAGGAACGCCGCGCGCGGCGCCGATAGGTTGCGGGAGTCGGCGACCCGGCAGGCGTCCTGGCCGGCGCACACGAGGCGCTGCCGGGCTCGCGTCGTGAGGAAGCCCGCGAATCCACCTGCCCGGGGCGCCCCCCAGGCGATCCGGCCGGCGCCCACCGCGGGTGCCCCGGCGTCATGCGCGCGCAGGTGAGCGGCGAGCAGGCCCGGATCGGGCCGCGTACGGGCCCCGAGGAACAGGCAGACGCGCCCCCCCGCGGCCGCGGCACCCGCATTCAGCGCGGCCGCGCGTGAACCCGGATGCACCGAGATCTGGCGCAGGCGAAACGGGGCGCCAGGCCCGAGGGGGGGAGGTGCGAGGGCCGTCCCGGCCGGCACGGCCACGACGACCTCAAAAGGCGCCGGCAGGCCCTGTCGGGCCAGCCCCGCCAGGCAGGCGCGCACGCCCGCTCCCCTGCGGTCCGCGGCGATGATCACGCTGAGCTCCGGCGCCCGGCCGCTGGGCGGCGGGTGTGGGAACTGGATGTCCAAGTGTCAACCTCGTGCGAGCGCCCCCTGAAAAGTAGAGGTCACCCGGCGGCCCGCGAACGCGACGCCTGATGCCTACGATGCCGCCTAGTAGCAAGCGCTGTGCCAGTCCGGCCCCGCACGTCGGGTGACGGCCGCTCAGCGCGCCGGTCCAGACCCCGCGCTCGGCGGTCTTACAAAAACGTCACATACCTCCAATAGACGCAAAATGCCCTTGAACGGTGGATGCGTCGTCTCTATACTACGCCCGTGAACCATACCGGAGTTTACCGGCAGCCGCCGGCCTCCGGTCGCGAAGAATCGTTTGCGCACCGAGTGGTCGCGCTGCAACCGTGACGGCCCAATCCAGGATGGGCCAGTCCGTCCGGGGCTCCCGAGGTCTGCGGAGGGTCCGGGCACCGGGCGTCGGAGATACGCCGCGGCGAATTGTCGCCCCGGCAGGTAGCGCTCCGGCACCGGGTGAAGCAGCGGCGCGGCAGGGAGGTACCTTCATGAAGACCCCGCGTATCCTGATCCTCGTCGTTTGCTCCTGCGTCCTCGTCTCCGTCGCCAGTCCCGCGGTACCCAGCCGCGCCGCCAAGCCCCCGCTCACGCCCGCGCCCGCCGCGCGTCACGCGCGCGACGCCGCGCCCGCCAACCTGCTGCTCTTCGGCGTCGCCGGCCAGGGCAGCTATGGCCAGCCGCTCAACCCCGGCTTGCTCCAGCAGGAGTATGCCGACGGCATCCACCTGCGGCTCCTCGAGCTCGACTGGTATGACCTCCAGCCCAACGGTCCGGGCCAGTGGTCCGCCGCGCACGCCGCGCTCGTCCAGCAGCGCATCGACACCCTCGCGGCGGTCGGCTCCGACGTGCGCTTCACGCTCGACCTCGGCATCGAGTACGCGCCCGACTGGGCCGCGAACCTCGATCGCCTGGTCGATCAGTACGGCAACCAATGGCAGCCGGGCATCGGCAACGGCGGTGGCGTGAACGTCTACTGGAGCCCGACCCTGCGCGCCGACGTGCGCAGCTACATCCAGCAGGTCTTCACCAATCTCGACTTTCACGGCCGGCTCTGGGCCGTGCGCATCGGGCCCTTCCTGGGTGAGCTTCTCTACCCGCAGCTGCAGCACGGCAGCGGCACCGAAAGCTTCTGGGCCTACGACGCCACGGCGCAGGCGCAGAGCCCGGTGCCGGGCTGGCACCCGGGCCAGCCGTCGCCGAATGGCGAGGCCGAGCGCTTCTATAACTGGTACGTCGACAACCTGGCGGGGACCTACAACTTCATGCTGACGGAGATCCGGCACTACTTTGCCGGCTACGTCGCGCCGGTCACGCCCGGCGCCGGCATGACCCCGACCACCGCCGGGGAGCTCATCACCTCAAACCTGACCCACTCGTCCGCGCAGTACTACGGCACCGGCAACTACTGGTATCGCATCTTCGGCGAGATGGGACCCGACGGCAATATCCTGCACTGGGCTTCCAGCGTCGGCGATATCTCCGGCGTGCATGAGGATAGCCCGAACTGGTGGGACTGGAGCTCGAGCAAACAACTGGCCTGGATGGCCCACCGCCTGGGCCGGCCCATCTTCGCCGAGAACCCGGGCCATAATGCCTATGACGCGTCGCACGGAGCCATCCCGCAGACGACGATGCAGTGGATCTTCCAGGCGGTGCAGAACTACGGTTATGTGGGGTTGCTCTGGATGCGCGAGGATGACTTCGGGAATCCGGCCTACGCGTCACTCGACCAGTACGCCGCGGAGATCGCCGCCGCCACCAGTTGCGGCTACGGCTTCAGCGACGTGCCGGACGGATCGCCCTTCTACGCCGTGGTCATGGACCTCGTCGGGCGCCAGGCTATCTCCGGTTACGCCGACTGCACCTTCCGGCCGGGCATGGAGATCACCCGGGGCCAGGCGGCCAAGGTGCTCGTGGTTGCGCTGGGCCTGCCTCTCGTGAACCCGAGCCGGGCCGACTTCGGCGATGTGCCGGTCGGCTCCCCGTTCTACCAGGTTGTGGAGACGGCATATCAGCGGGGTATAATCGCGGGCTACTCGGACAACACGTTCCGCCCGAACAACCCCATCACTCGGGCCCAGTTGGCCAAGATGATGACGGTGGGCCGCGGCTGGACTCTGGCGCGCCCCGCCCACCCCACGTTCGTCGACGTGCCCGCGAGCAACGGCTTTTACCCCTTCGTGGAGACGGCCTACCAGCACGGGGTGATCTCGGGCTACAATTGCGGGGCGGGGTGCCTGGAGTTCCGGCCCAACGGCACGGCGACGCGGGCGCAGGGCTCTAAGATCATCGATCTGGGGGTGATCGCGCCCTGATCGGGCCGATCCCGGCTAGCGGAGCGTCGGGCCGCCCGCCTCGCGGGTTGGTCCGGCCTCCGGCAGGGGTCCCGCGGCGGCGGGCACGGGGGTGAGCTCGGTCGCGGCGGGCGCGTTGCGCGTGCGCAGGTAGTCGAGCGAGTACCGGCCGCCGCCCGTCCAGATGAGCAGCAGGCAGGCCACGTAGAGCGGCAATTCCTCGGTCAGGTTCCCCACGTTCAGGATGGCGACCAGCATCGTGCTGGCCAGGCCGATTGCCGCGGGCCGCGTGAACAGCCCGGCGATCAGCGCGAGGCTGCCGAACAGCTCAAGCGCGCCAACGAAGCCGGAAGTCACGGCGGGCAAGGGAAATCCGAGCTCCTGGAAGAAGTCGCCGCCCATGCCAAAGCGCACGTTGCCGCCGAGCAATTTGTCGAACCCATAGGGCAGGAAGCCGATGTGCCCGAGGATGCCCAGGTTCTGCAGCCCCAGCACGCCGAGCACGAAGCCCGTCACCCCGGCCACGTAAAGCCGCAGGACCAAGGGCACCACCTCCAGGGCGACGCGTAGCGGCGCCGTCTGACGCGCAACCGCCCAGCGTGTCGGGGTCCCAGGCTTCATCGCACCGCTCCCTTTCCGCAAAACGCCCACTGCCGGGTCGCCACCGCGCCGCGCAACGCGGCACTTTCCGGATCACATAATAGCATGCCCGCGCGCGTCGGGAAAGCCCCTATGTGCGGCGATCCACCGGCTAAGTATACCGGAATCGCGCGGGCGGGATCAGGGGCAACCGGCGCGAGGGCGATCAGACCTCGGTCGGGCAGCGAATGGGCCTTTGGTCGGATCGGCCGCGCCGCGCCCGTCAGTCCGCCGCTGCGGCGACCTGTCGGAAGGCGGAGCCCAGGGCAGCCCGCGTCGCGGCCAGGGTGGCGTCGTCATGGACGGTCGAGAGGAAGGCCGCCTCGAACGGCGAGGGTGCGAGATAGATCCCGGCGTCGAGCATGGCGTGGAAGAAGCGCGTGTATGCCGCGGCGTCGGTGGCCCGCGCGGCCGCGTAGTCGGTCACGGGTGCCGGGGAGAAGAAGAGGCCCCACATGCTGCCCACCGCGGTCGCCTGCACCGGCACCCCAGCGGCGGCCGCCTCTGCTCGCACGGCTGCGACCACAGCCGCCGTCATCGCGCCCAGCCGCGCGTAGACATCCGGCTGGGCAAGCTCGTTCAGCGTGGCGAGCCCCGCCGCCATGGCGAGCGGGTTCCCGGACAAGGTCCCCGCCTGATACATCGGCCCCGCGGGCGCCACCTGCGCCATCAGGTCGCGCCGCCCGCCGTAGGCGCCCACGGGCAGCCCCCCGCCGATGACCTTGCCCAGGCAGGTCAGGTCCGGCGTGATGCCGTAAAGGCCCTGCGCCCCCCCATAGGCCACCCGGAAGCCCGTCATCACCTCGTCGAAGATCAGCAGCGCGCCGTGCGCGGCGGTCAGCCGGCGCAGGCCCGCCAGGAACCCCGGCGCGGGCGGCACGAGGCCCATGTTCCCGGCCACGGGCTCGACGATCACCGCGGCGATCCGCTCGGCGTGCGCGGCGAACAGCGCCTCGACCGCCGCCAGGTCGTTGTACGGCGCGCTGAGCGTGTCGGCCGTCGCGCCGGGCGTCACGCCTGGGCTGTCGGGCAGGCCGAGCGTTGCCACGCCCGAACCCGCCTGCACCAGCAGCGCGTCGGCGTGCCCGTGGTAGCAGCCCGCGAACTTGACGATCGCCGGACGGCCGGTGGCCGCGCGCGCCAGGCGCAGCGCGCTCATGGTCGCCTCGGTGCCTGAGGAGACGAAGCGCACCATCTCGACGGCCGGCAGCGCGTCCACGATCCGCTCGGCGAGCGCGGTCTCCAGCGCCGTCGGCGCGCCGAACGAGGTGCCGCGCGCCGCCTGCCGCATGATCGCCTCGACCACGGCCGGGTGCGCGTGGCCGAGGATCAGGGGTCCCCAGGAGAGCACGTAGTCGACATAACGTGCGCCGTCCACGTCGAACAGGTACGGCCCGGCGCCGTAGTCGATGAAGCGCGGCGTGCCGCCGACGCTGCGGAACGCGCGCACGGGGCTGTTCACCCCGCCGGGGATAACGCGCTGGGCCGCGGCGAACAGCGCCGCGCTGCGCGCGGGCTCAGCCGGCATCGGCGCCCTCCCGGTCCGCCCGCAGCCAGGCGGCGGCCTCCTTGGCGTAGTAGGTGATGATGAGGTCGGCGCCCGCCCGCCGGATCGCGGTCAGGCTCTCCAGCGCGGCCCGCCGCTCGTCGATCCAGCCCTGCGCCGCCGCGGCCTTGAGCATGGCGTACTCGCCGCTGACCTGGTAGGCAGCCAGCGGCAGGTCGTAGTGGTCGCGCACCTGGCGCACCACGTCGAGGTAGGGCCCTGCCGGCTTGACCATCAGCAGATCGGCTCCCTCGGCTACGTCGAGCGCCACCTCGCGCAGCGCCTCGCGCCCGTTGGCCGGGTCCATCTGGTAGCTGCGCCGGTCGCCGAACCGCGGCGCGGAGCCCGCCGCTTCCCGGAAGGGGCCGTAAAAGGCCGACGCGAACTTCGCCGCATAGGCCAGCACGGCCACGTCCTGCCGCCCGGCCTCGTCGAGCGCCGCGCGGATCGCGGCGACCTGCCCGTCCATCATCGCGCTCGGCGCCACGATGTCGGCCCCGGCGGTCGCGTAGGCAAGCGCGGCGCGCGCCAGCAGCGGCAGTGTAGCGTCGTTGTCGACCACGCCCGATTCGCCGTGCACGACGCCACAGTGCCCGTGATCGGTGTATTCGCACAGGCAGACGTCGGCGATGACAACCATCTCGGGCGCCCGGCGCTTGATGGCCGCGATCGCGCGCGGCACCGGGCCCGCCGCGTCCCACGCCGCCGTGCCCCGGGCATCCTTCGCCTCGGGGATGCCGAACAGCAGCACGGCGGGCACGCCGAGCGCCCCGAGCGCGTCGATCTCGGCGGCGAGCGCGTCGACCGGCAAGCGGGCATGGCCCGGCAGGCCGCCGATGGGCTGGATGGTCGAATCGGCGGTGACGAAGAGTGGTGCGATGAAGCTATCGACGCTGAGCGTCGTCTCGCGGACCATGCGGCGCAGGCCTGCGCTGCGGCGCAGGCGGCGCGGCCGCGGGGTCAGTCCCGTCGGGGTAGGGGTCAGGGTATCGAGCATGTCAGATCCTTTCGGGCGCCGGGGCGGCGGCGAACCAGCGCACCAGCGCCGCGACGAGACCGGGAATGGTGTATTCGGCGGCCACGGCGTCGACCGGCAGCCCGCGGGCGCGTGCGGTCGCCGCCGTGATTGGCCCGATGCAGACGACGGCCGGCCGCTCGGGACCTTGCAGGCCGGTCACGGTCACCCCCGCCGGGGCCAACGCGCTCAGGAAGTAGCGCACGGTCGAGGAGCTCGTGAAGGTGATCGCGTCGACCTGCCCCGCGCGCAGGGCCGCCGCGATGCCCGTGGGTAGCTCGGCCGGCACCGTGCAATACGCGGTGATCTCGTCGACGAACGCGCCCCGCGCCCGCAGACCGAGTGCCAGCGCGGGCCGCGCAATGTCGGCGCGGGGCAGCAGCACGCGCCGCCCGGCGACATCGCCGATCTCGGCCACCAGCGCCTCAGTCACGAACCGGCCCGGCACGAATGCGGGCGGCAAGCCCGCCGCGGCCAGCGCGCCCGCCGTACCCGGCCCGATCGCGGCGATCCGCGGCCCCGCCAGCGCGCTTGGCGCCCGCCCCTGCACGGCCAGGCGATCGAGCACCGCGCTCACCCCGTTCACGCTCGTGAAGATGACCCAATCGTAATCGGCGATCGCGCCGAGCGCGGCGTCGAGCGCCGCGAAGTCCGTGGGCGCCGTGATCGCGATGGCCGGGCACGCCAGCGGCTCGGCGCCCAGCGCGCGGAGCTGTGCCAGCAGATCGTCGGCCTGCGCCGCGGCCCGCGTCACCACGATGCGCCGCCCCGCCAGCGGGCAGGTTTCGGTGCCGGGCCCATCACTCATTCCCGCCCTCCCGCGTCGCCGCGCCCGTCCGCCAGCAGCGCGCCGCCTCCCTGCGCCAGCAGGCGCATCGCCAGCGTGACGCCGATCGTCGCGGCTTCGCCGGGCGGGCCGCCCGCCACGTCCTGCACCCGCCGCCCGTCGGGCGCGCCGATCAGCCCGCGCAGGCTGAGCCGTCCGTCCACCAGCACCGCGTGCGCCGCGACCGCGCTGGCGCAGCCGGCGTGCAACGCGGCCAGGAAGCCCCGCTCCGCCGTGACTGCCGCTCGCGTCGCGGCGTCGTCAAGCGGCGCCAGCAGCGCCGCCGTCCCGGCGTCGTCGGCGCGCACCTCGACCGCCAGCGCGCCCTGCCCCGGCGCGGGCACCATCAGGGTGGGCGGCAGCCACTCGGTGATGACGTCCGTGCGGCCCAGTCGCACCAACCCCGCGCCGGCCAGCACCACCGCATCGTACTCCCCGGCGGCCAGCTTGCGCAGGCGCGTGTCCACGTTCCCGCGGATGTCCGCGATTACGAGATCGGGCCGCAGCGCCCGCAGCTGGCAGGCACGGCGCGGGCTGCCCGTGCCGACGCGGGCGCCGGGCGGCAGCGCGGTGAGGGGACCCGTGCGCGATACGAGCACGTCGCGGGCATCGGCGCGCGCCAGGATGGCCGCGAGCCGCATGCCGCCGGGCAGGGTCGACGGTAGGTCCTTGGCGCTGTGCACCGCCAGATCGATCCGCCCCGCGCCCAGCGCCTCCTCGATGGCCGTCACGAACACCCCGTTGCCGCCGATCGCCGCCAGCGGGCGGTCGGCGATGACGTCGCCCTGCGTCGTGATGGGCACGACCGCGAGCGGCTGGTCCGGCCAGCGGGCGCGCAGCGCCGCGCAGACCGTCTCGGTCTGCGCCCGCGCGAGGGGACTGCCGCGCGTCCCGACGCGCAGTGGGTGGCCCGGCATCAGCCGCCGGTCCCCACGGCCACCGGCAGCCGTGCCCCGGCGACCACGGCCGCGAGCGTGCGGATGAACGCGGGCGACGCGTTCGGCATTGCCGTGCGCCGCAGCATTATGCCGAGCGCCCGGGCTTGATCCTGCGCCTCGATGTCGATGTCGTATAGGATCTCCAGGTGGTCGGCCACGAAGCCAATCGGCACCTGCAGCACGCGGCGCACGCCCGCCGCCCGCAGCGTCTCCAGGTCCTCGCAGACGTCGGGCCCGATCCAGGGCTCGCCTGTCCCGCCCGCGCTCTGCCAGGCGAAGCGCCACAGGCGGCCGGGCAGCCGGGCCGCGACCGCGGCGCTGCTCCCCTGGAGTTGGGCCTCATATGGGTCCTGCCAGCTGCGGATGCGCTCAGGCAGGCTATGCGCGGTGAAGAGCAGCAGCACGTCGTCGCGCACCGCGGGCGGAAACTGCTGCAGCCCGGCGCGCACCAGATCGGTCCACAGGTCGAGGAACTCGGGCTGCAAGCCCCAGCTGTCGATCGTCGTGACCTCCAGCGGCGCCGGCAACGCCGCCTGGGCCTCGGCCACGGCGTGCTGGTAGCCGCCGATGCTGATCCGCGAGTAGTGCGGCGCCAGCGCCAGCGCGACGACTTCGCGGATTCCGCCGGCCGCCATCTCAGCCAGCACGTCGCCGATGTACGGGTGCCAGTGCTTCATGCCCGCAAACACACGGTAGTGCCCCGGCGTCTGCCGGTCAAGCTCGGCTTCGAGCCCGGCGCGCACCGCGCGCGTGATGGCGAGCAGCGGCGTGCGCCCGCCCACCTGAGCGTAGCGCGCCTGCAGGCCGGCGACCGCCTCCGGGCTGGGCGTGCGCCCTCCGCGAATATGCGTGAAGTAGGGCCCGACCTCGTCGGGGGTCTCCGGCGTGCCGTAGGCCATCAGCAGCACGCCGATTGGGGAAGCGGGCATGGCGCGGTTACCTCGCGGGCGCCGGGACGGCTGTCCCGGCGCGGATCTGCGCGCTGGTCTCGTGGACGAAGTCGACCAGGCGCACGACGTTGTCCAGGGGCGTATCAGGCAGCAGCCCGTGGCCCAGGTTGAAGATATGACCGGGCCGCGCGCCCACGCGCTGCAGCACCGCGGCCGCGTGCTCCTCCAGCACGGCGGGCGGTCCGAGCAGCGCGGCCGGGTCGAGGTTGCCCTGGATCCCGCGCTGCGTGCCCACCCGCTCCCACGCGACGTCGAGCGGCAGGCGCCAGTCAACCCCGATCACGCTGCCGCCGTCGTCCTTCAGCAGGTCGAGCAGCCCGGCCGTGTTGGTGCCGAAGTGGATGAACGGCAGGGCGGCCGGCGCGAGCGCGGCGAAGATGCGCCGCGTGTACGGCTGCACGTACGCCGCGTAGTCGTCAGGGCTGAGCGCGCCGACCCAGCTGTCGAACAGCTGCAGCAAGTCCACCCCCGCCGCCACCTGGGCTTGCAGGTAGGCGATGACGATGCCGGTCAGCCGCTCCATCAGCGCGTGCCAGAGCGCCGGAGCGCGGTACATCAGCGTCTTGGTCCGCAGGAAGTCCCGCGTCGGCCGGCCCTCCACGAGATAGGATGCCAGCGTGAACGGCGCGCCCGAGAAGCCAATCAGCGCGATGCGCCCCGCGAGTTCCTGCTGCACCAGCCGGATCGTGTCGAGCACGAACGGCACGTCGGCCTCGGGGACGATCGGCCGCAGCTGTGCCAGGTCATCCTCGGTCGCGATCGGACGCTGGATCACCGGCCCGACGTTGTCCACCAGCTCGAGGTCCACGCCGATGCCCACCAGCGGCAGCATGATGTCCGCGAACATCACCGCGCCGTCCACCGGCAGCCGCCGGACCGGCTGCAGGGTCACTTCGGCGCACAGGTCCGGTCGGCGACAGATCTCGATCAGGCTCCAGCGCTCGCGCATGGCGCGGTACTCCGGCAGGATCCGCCCGGCCTGGCGCATGAACCAGACAGGCGTGCGCTCCACGGGCTCCAGCCGTGCGGCGCGGACCAGTAGGGGTGCGGGCTCTTTCACGACTATTCCTCTCTATGCGTAGCCGTGCTCAACCGAGCAGGGCCAGCGCGGTCTCCAACGGCCGGTAGATGGCGGTGAAGATCGGTGTGTCGCGCGAGGTGTAGCGGCGCGCCTCGGTGTCGCGCAGCGCAATCACCAGCGCCTGGTGCCGGGCCAGGTCATCCGTCTCGTACGCGACGATGAACTCCTGATCGTCCAGCCCGGTGGTGTAGAGCAGCACCTGCCGCACCTCGGCGTACTCGTGCCCGATGCGCATGTGCTCGTTCATCATGCCCTGGCGCGCCTCGCGGCTCATCAGATACCACTCGATCGTCTTCGCGAAGGGGTAGACGACCAGATAGCGCAGGCGCGACTCCTCGTCGAGCGCCTGCTCTTGTGTGGTCCGCCGCCGGGTGTACTGCGACGGCCGGGTGAGCCCGAAGAGCACGGTGCTGAGGCGGCAGTATTGGCCCAGCCCGGTTTGCAGCAGCGCACTCAGGTTCTCCTGCAGCGGCTCCGGATCGGCCGCTCGGCGCCACAACAGCAGCTCGGCGTCCGTCTTCATCCCCAATGTGCTGTACGCGTCGGTGCGGATGCCGTCCGCCCCGGTCACGACTGTCGCGAACTCGCGCCGCCCCCGCGCGCGCACTTCCTCGGGCAGGCGCCGCCACTGCGGGTCGGTCTGCAAGAACAGGTACTGCACGAACTGGCCGCGCTCGGGTGCGCCGCCGGGTTCGGTCTCGGTCTCGGTCACGGGTGTAGCTCCTCTCGATCGTCGGCGTGCCCGCTCGCGGGCACCCACACGGCCGCGGCGTCGCGCGCCTGGTCCACGGCGGGGGCCGCCGGGGCGCCGTCCGCCGTTTCGGGCAGGGCGAACAACGTGTGCAGCGCAGCGGCCAGCGGCGCGTCGGCGGGCGCCGCTTTCAGGGCAGTCGTCGGCGCGTGCATGAGCTTGTTGACGAGCGCGGTGGCCAGGTAGCGCACGGCGTCCGCCTCCTCGGGCGTGAGGTCGGGCAGGCGGGCCAGGGTGCGTGCCACCTCGGCGTCGCGCACCGCTTCGGCGTGGCCGCGCAGCGCCACGATCGCCGGCACGGCCGCCCGGGCGCGCCACCACGCCGCGAAGCGCTCCACGGCCTCCGCGATGATCGCCTCGGCTTGCGCAATTTCCGCGGCCCGCCGCCGCCGGTTCTCGGCCGCGATGGCCTGCAGGCTGTCCAGATCGGCCACGTCCACCCCCGGCAGTGCCGCGCACGCCGGGTCCACGTCGCGGGGCAGCGCCAGGTCGAGCAGCAGCAGCGGCCGCTCCGGCCGCCGGGCGCGGGCGCGGGCCACCAGCGGCGCGTCGAGCACCGCCCCCGGCGCGCTCGTGGCGCTCACCACGACGTCGGCCGCCGCGACCGCGTCTTCCAGCGCGTCCCAGGGGTAGGCGACCGCGCCATAGGCTGCCGCGAGGGCCGTCCCGCGCGCTGCGGTCCGGTTGGCGACCAGTAGGGCGGCCGGGCGCCCGGCCAGGTGCTTGAGCGCCAGTTCCGCCGTCTGCCCGCCGCCGACGACGAGCACGCGCTGCGCGCCCAGGTCGCCGAGGCGGCCCGCCGCCAGGCGCAGCGCGACCGACACGACCGACAGGTGGTGCCGCCCGATGGCTGTCCGGGCGCGGGCCTGTTTGCCCGCCGTCAAGGCCATGTGCGCCAGCCGGTGCAGGTATGGCCCCGCGGTGTGGGCCGCCTGGGCCGCCGCCAGCGCGCCCTTCAGCTGTGCGAGGATCTGGTCCTCGCCCACGACCAGCGAGTTCGAGCCCCGCCGCGACGCCGAACAGATGGCGCGCCGCCGCGGCGTCGACGTGCCGGTAGAGATGCGGCGCCAGCAGCGCCGCGGGCAGGTCCCGCGTGCCGGCGAGTGCGGCGAGCAACCCAGGCGCGGCGCGCTCCGGGTCGTCGACCGCGGCGTAGACCTCGATCCGGTTGCACGTGGACAGCACCAGCACCTCGGCCGCCTGCGCCCGCAGCCGGGCCAGCGTGGCGGGCAGGGCAGCGGGTGCCACGGTCAGCCGCTCGCGCACGGCCAGCGGTGCGCTGGTCTGATTCACTCCCAGGACAAGGATATGCATAGGTTGGTCCGGGGGCCCCGGCCGCGGGGGCCGGATCATTCGAGTAGCGACGGGCCCGCCGCCTGTTCGTAGCCGGCGATCGTCCGCAGCAAGACGCCGTCGGTGAAGTGATCGATGCGCTCGGAGAGGCGAACCATCTCGGCCATGTCCGTGGCCTGCGCCATCGGCGGGATCTGCAAGGCCATGCGCCAGAAGGTCCGGCGGAAGTACAGAAATGCCTGCACTGTCTCGCTCAAGCTGGCACCCGCCACACGGGCCGCCGCGCCGTACTGCACGCCCACCGCGTGCGCGTCCGCCAGGAAGCGACTGTCGTCGCCCTGCCAGATCAGGTACTGGATCAACAGGCCCAGCAGTCGCTGGCCGAGCTCACGCATCTGGCCGCCGACGGGGCTCCCGTGCAGTTGCACATACCAGGCTTGCTGGGCCGGTGGGGGGCCTAGGCTCCAGCGCGCCCCGGGGGCGGGGGAGGTGGCCGGCCGGCGCTCCCGCGCCAGCGACTCAACGGCGGCGGCCGCCAGCCGCCGGTGACCGCCCGGCGTGCGTTGGCTCGGCAGCCGCCCGGCATCGGCCCAGCGGCGCACCGTCGAAGCCGACACCCCCAGGCAGGCCCCGGCCTCCTGCAGGGTCATCCAGGCGCCCGGCGAATCCGGCGTCGCGTGATCCCCCTCAGTTGCCATGGATCCCTCGCGTGGTAGGTTCGAAGCTGTCAAATCGGCCGCGGTAGGCCCACTATACTGCAACTCGTGATCCGCGTCAACCGTGCATGGGGCATCCATTGGAGATTTATATGAAGTTGTAAGGTTGGCAACGCCGAACGCCTGGGAGATTTATGGAAGCTTATGCGCCGGCCCCGCGGCGGCCGCAAGGAGCCGGCCGCATCCCGCCACGTCGAAGGCTTCCCCGGCGCCCGCGGATGCTCTATACTGAGATCGACGGCGCGCCATCGGTCCGCCGGGGCAAAGGAGTAGCGCATGCCGCACGTGGTACACCTGCCCATCCCGAACAGCTGGTACGCCCTCGCGTTCTCCGCCGAGTTGCCGCCTGGCCGTGTGCTCACGCGCCGCCTCGCCGGGCAAGACGTCGTCCTCTACCGCACGCGCGCCGGCCGGCCCAACGCGGTCGGCCCCTACTGCCCGCACCTCGGCGCCCACCTGGGCTATGGCGGCACCGTGCAGGGCGAAGAGCTGCGCTGTCCCTTCCACGGCTTCCGGTTCGCCCTCGACGGCCGCTGCACCGCCACCGGCTACGGCACCCCGCCGCCCCCCACGGCCTGCCTGCCGGTGCGCCGCGTGCACGAGGCCAACGGCCTGATCTTCGTCTGGTACGACAGCCGGGACGCTCCACCGGCCTGGACGCCGCCCGTGCTGCCTACGCACGGCTGGACGCCCGTGCGCCACCGCACCTTCACCCTGCTGGATCACCCTCAGGAGACGGTCGAGAACGGCGTCGACATCGGCCACTTCGCCATCGTGCATGGCTACCGCGATGTCGCCGTGCTCCGCCCCGTGGCCATGGACGGCGCCACCTTCACGACCGCCTACGCCGCGACCCGCCCGCTCCCGGGGCTCGGCCGCCTCGGCGCCACCGTCCGCTTCGAGTTCACGCTGGCCATCTACGGCCTGGGCTACTCGCTGGTGCGCGTCCACCTGCCCCGCTACGGCATCCACGCCCGGCTCTTCATCCTCGCCGTGCCCCTCGACGCGGCGCAGATCGCGCTGCACCTGGCGCTGAGCGTGCATCGCGTCCGCGGTGCCCGGATTCACCCGCTGCTCGCGCTCGTGCCCGACGGCCTCCTCAGCGACCTGGCGGCGCGCTTCGTCCACGATGGGCTCGTCCACGACGCCCGGCAGGACTTCGCGATCTGGGAGCACAAAGCCTACCTGCAACCGCCCGCACTGGCGGCCGGCGACGGGCCTATCGGCCCCTTCCGCCGCTGGGCCCGCCAATTCTACTACGAGACGCCCGCGGCATAGCGTCGCTGCACCCGTGCCGGCCGCCGCATCGCGGCCGGTCGCGGCACGGCCCGGCGCGCCAGGTGCCGGCCTGCTGGAACCCATGTCACAAATCCGGCACCCCATTGGTCTTCCTTGGTGAACGGCATTTTCGACACGCGCCACCAGCAGCCCCGGGCGACCGCCCGCGCCGGTGGCGCAGACGGCGGCGCTCCGGGTGACGGCGCGTCGCCACCCCACGAGGTGAGACAATGATAAATCTGCAGAAACCGACCGAGGTGGTCGTGATTGGCGCCGGATACGCCGGGTTGCTCGCAACGGTGCGCCTGGCGGGCAAGCTTCGGCGCGCCCGCGCGGCCGGCGCGCCCGCGGTCCAGATCACGCTGGTGAACGCGGCCGATGCCTTCGTGGAGCGCATCCGCCTTCACGAGTTCGCCGCCAACCAGCCGCTCAAGCATCGCCCGCTGACGGCGATCTTGCGGGGCACCGGGGTGCGCTTCGTCGAGGGCTACGCTCACGCCATCGACACGCGCCAACGGGTCGTGAGCGTGGCGACCCCGACGGGGCCCCGCTCGCTGACCTACGACAAGCTCCTCTATGCGGCCGGCAGCATCGTCGACCGCGACAGCGTGCCCGGCGTGCGCGAGCACGCCTATACGCTCAGCGCGGACGGTCCGCGGTCAGCGCCGGCCCTGCGCAGTCGCCTGGCCGAGGTCGCCGCGTGCGGCGGACGCCTCGTCGTCTGCGGGGCCGGGGCGACGGGCATCGAGGCCGCCGCCGAGTTCGCCGCGGCTTACCCGCGCCTGCACGTCGCTCTGGTCACGCGCGGCCCCTTCGGCGCCTTCCGCGCCGGCCCCGTTGCCGCCTACATGCGGCGCTCGCTGGAGCGCCTCGGCGTCGCGATCCGCGAGGGCACGACCGTCATCGCGGTCGGTCCGTCCGAGATCGTGACCGATGGCTCGGCGATCCCGTATGATGTCTGCCTCTGGACCGGCGGGTTCGTCGCGCCGCCGCTGGCGCGGGAGGCCGGCCTGGCCGTGAACGAGCGCGGCCAGATCCTCGTGGATCCCTTCATGCGCGCCCTCTCCGATCCCGCGGTCTTCGCCGTGGGCGACGCCGCCTGGCCGGTCGAGGAGCCGGGCGTGCGCGTGCGCATGAGCGCGTTCACGGCCCTGATCCTGGGCGCGCACGGCGCCGACTGTCTCGCGGCGGTCCTGCAGGGCCAGACGCCGCGGCCGCTCAGCTTCGCCTACATGGGCCAGGGCATCGCCTTGGGCCGCCACAACGCCATCGGCTATCACAGCAGCGCGGACGACGTGCCCCTGCCGCCCTACTTCACCGGCCGCGCGGGCTACGCCATCCGCCGCCTCGGCACGACCTTCCTGGCCGGCGTCTTCGGCATCGAGCGCCGCTGGCCCGGCTTCTACTTCTGGCTCGGCAAAGGGCGCTACGCCGCGGCCAAACGGGCCGGGCATCGCCAGGCGCCCCTTGATGCCGCGTCATGATCGCCCGTACAATGCGGGAAAGGCTCGAAAGGAGGCCCGCGCCGGCCGCTGTGACCGCTATCGATTCCGCTGAGCAGTTCGAGACCTACCGGCCCTTGATGTTCGCCATCGCCTACCGCATGCTGGGTAGCGCGACCGACGCGGAGGACGTGGTGCAGGAAACCTACCTGCGCTACGCCGCCGTGCCGCCGCAGACCGTGGCCTCGCCCCGGGCCTACCTCAGCACGATCGTGACGCGCCTCTGCCTCAATCAGCTGCACAGCGCCCGCGCCCAGCGCGAGACGTACATCGGCCCCTGGCTGCCCGAGCCGCTGCTGACCGAGCCCGGCCCCGACCCGCTCCTGATGCCCAGGGGCCTGCCCCGCGAGTCGATCTCGCTGGCCTTTCTGGTCCTGCTGCAGCAACTGACTCCGCTCGAACGGGCGGTCTTCCTGCTGCGCGAGGTCTTCGATTACGACTACGCCGAGATCGCGCGGATCGTCGAGAAGGAAGAGGCGGCCTGCCGCCAGCTGTTCAGCCGCGCCCGGAAGCACATCGCGGCCAACCGGCCCCGCTTCACCCCCGATCGCGACACCCACCGCCGCCTCCTCGACCGGTTCATCCGCGCCGTCAGCCTCGGCGACATGGATGGGCTGATCGGGCTGCTCGAGGAAGACGTCACGCTCTGGGCCGACGGCGGCGGCAAAGCGCGGGGCTCGGCCACCCGCCCGCTGCACGGCCGGACGGCCGTCGCGCGCTTCGTCCTGGCCTCCACGCGCTTCCCGCCGGATACCTACGTGGCCGAGATTCGCGAGGTCAACGGCGAGCCGGCCATCGTCCTCCGCACCGCGGCCGGACCCTTCGCCGTGCTGTTCGTCGAGGAGGCCGCCGGCCAGGTCGCGGCCGTCCGCGCGATCGCCAATCCGGACAAGTTGGCGCACCTGTAAGCGCCGTTTAGATCGTGAGTCGGCGACCGGTTCCCCGTACCCGGTCGCCGGCTCGCCGTTTCTGCCCTCGTCGCGGCACCTCGCCCGCGGTCCGCGGACGATTCCACGCGTAGCGGCGTTGACTGGAGGTTGACGAGAACCCAGGCGCCCGTGGTACAATAGGGCAGGCACGCGACGTGCCGGGCGCCGCACCGAATCTGCGCGTCCGGCTTCGCCGGAGGAGCCGGGCCGCAGGGGCGCGCGTGGTCGGGCTCGTCGCCACCGGGAGAGACTACTATGTCCGACCGGGTCTTCAACCTGCTCATTGCCGCCGCACTCCTCGTCGTCGGCGGTGCCTGCATCCTGGCGGTCTGGCTCATTGGGCACGCGCCCACCCCGCCGGCCGCCGCCCCCGCGGGCTGCGAGACATTCTCGCAAACCAGTCAGACCGTCTGCGGCCGCTTCCTCGCCTATTGGCGCGAGCATGGCGGGCTCGCGCAGCAGGGCTACCCGCTCAGCGGCGAGTTGCAGGAGGTCTCTCCCATCAACGAGCAGACCTACACCACCCAGTACTTCGAGCGCGCCGTCTTTGAATATCACCCCGAGAACCAGCCGCCGTACGACGTGCTGCTCGCCCTGGTCGGCGCGATCCGCTACCGCACCCACTATCGCGTGCCGCCGGTGGAGCTCGATGCGCTGCCCGCGGCGCTCCAGCCGGGGCGCGGCAAGCTGTTCCCGGAAACGGGCCGGACGGTCGATGGCCTCTTCCTGGACTATTGGGTGGCGCACGGCGGGCTGCCCCAGTTCGGCTATCCCATCGCCAACCCGATCACGGAGCGCAGCGAGACCGACGGCCACACCTACCTGGTGCAGTACTTCGAGCGCGCGCTGTTCGAGCTCCACCCCGAAAACCAGGCGCCCTACAATGTCCTGCCCGCGCTCCTCGGCCGCTTCGAGTACCAGCGCCGCCATCCCGGCGCCGCCACACCGGGGCCCACCACCCCGCTCCCGGCCGCAACCGCCACGCCCTGACGCCCTGCCTGCGCGTGCCGCATGTTCACAGCCTGACCGCGGCCCGCCCGCACGCTCCATTGGGGCGCCTGGAAAGCAATGAAAGCGCCGCCTGGCCGGGCGACGCTTTCAGAGGGGAGCCGGCCGCCGCGGGTCAGTCCGCGAACACCGCCCGCTCGGGATGAACCGTGCGTAGCAGCAGGCCGCTAATCAACATCATCACGCCCGCCGAGAGGAACGCCCAGCGATACGCTTCGCCGCCGCCGACCGCCAGGGCAGCGATGCCGACCACAAGGCCGGCCAGTACGGATCCGAGGGGCTGGGCCAACGAGAACACGGCCGAGCCAAGGCCCATGAACTCGGCCATTCGTTTGGGCGGCACCAGGTCGGACAGCAGTGGATAGATCAGGGCCATCGCCGCGTTCGCGACGCCCGCGAGGGTCATCACGATCATGCCCTTGCATCATGTCCTGCGCCTGCGAGCCGATCAGGGCGACCAGCGCGAACCCGAACATCCCGCCGAGGACAACCCGCTTCTTGCTCGTCCGGTCGGCCAGCATGCCCAGCGGTACGGCGAATAGGGCGTTCGCTGCCGTGGCGGCAATCGGTAGCAGGAACTCCGCGCCATTCGTCGCATGGAGCACATTGACGCCGAAGAGTGTAATGAATGGGATCACGCCGCCCGTACCCAGCCAGAAGAAGGTCATCGCCAGCGTATATCTGGCCGCCTCGGGATACTGTACCACGTTCCGGATGTAGGCCACCGGGTTCGCCGGCCCCGCCGCCGGGGCGGGCGGAATCCCCTCGGCCGGGACCGCGGGCTCCCGGACGGTCACGAACGTGTAGCCCCAGGTGAGCACGAGCAACACGATCACGATCGCGAAGACCAGGAACTCCTGGTCGGCCCAAAGCTTAAGCGCTAGGACGCCGAGTAGGATGTTGCCGAGCCCGAGGCCGACGCCGAGCAGCCCGCCGACCCGCCCGCGCAGCACGGGCGGGAAGAGGTCGGCCATCATCGCTATGTACGGGTCCCAAGCCACCGCCAGGAAGAAGGCCAGCACGGCCATCACCGCGATCATCACCAAGAGCGGTGGGTGGAACGCTAGCAGGAACAGGCCCCCGCAGACGAACGGCACGCCCACCACGAAGAACGGGCGCCGCTTCCCCAGCCGCGTGTGCGTGCGGTCGCTCAGGCGGCCCACCAGCGGTTGAATCAGCGCCCCGACGAAGGAGCGCTCGTTCGCCAGCAACCCGATCAGCCACGCGGGGAGCAGATAGCTGCTCAGGTAGAGCGGCATCGCGTAGTTGAATAGGCCATAGAAGACCGACGCGCCAAAGTTAGCCACGCTGTAGTTGACCGCCATGCGGGTCGGGAACGGCGCGGCCGCGTCCCCCGACGGCGGGTCCAGCCCCACCAAGGCGGTGGGATCGAAGGACATCCCCCCGGCATCAACCGTACCAGTCATTGCTGTCTGCGCTTTCTGCCTGCTGTCTGGAGGCGTGAACGCGATCGCGAAGCGCTCGTCCCGGGCACGGTTCGCAAACCGGGCCGGCGAGCGGTGGCATCGGCACGTGGCCCGCGCTGGGCAGACGGAGCACGTGGCGGCCGGGGCATCGGAAGAACGGGGAGTCGGGGTGGGGGAGGGCGGGCGTCCAGGGGCGCCCGATCCGGCTTCGCGCGTGTCCCCGCGCGCGAGGTGTTTCTATCATAGCACTGTCATTCCCGAATTGCAATAGCGGCAACGGCGGTTGCGCGATGGTCCCGTTATGGTCGACACGCGGTCGGCACGCCGGCCCACCGGGATCACGCGGCGGGGCGCGACAACACCGCCGCCGCGGCGAGGCTACCCCGGCATGGTTGCCGCCATCGATACCTTGCGTACCTGGGGTACGGTTCCCCGGCCCTTGCTCGTGACTGTCGCAACAGCGGTCCTTCACTGCCGCTCCTCACCGTTACGTCCTCCTTACTGATAGCTCCCCCACTTGTTCGCTAGGCGCTGTAAGAATCGACGTGGGAATCGCGCGGCCCGTCCCCCGGCCCCGCCCGCGGCGCGCATCTTGCACGGGGTTGCTCACTTGGACACGTGGCGCGGGGGAGAAGCGAGGGATCGATGGATGTCTTGACGCCGAAAGACGAGATGCTGCAGATTATCGCCGCCGAGCACGCGGCCTGGCAGGCCCTGCTCGCCGCGATCGGCGAGGACCGCATGGCGCTGCCGGGCGCCGCCGGGCCCGACTGGACGGTGAAGGACGTGGTCGCCCACCTCACCGCCTGGCGCCGCCGCTCCTGCGACCGCATGGAGGCCGCGCTGGCGCAGACCCCGCTTGCGCCGCCGCCCTGGCCTGCGGATCCCGACGAAGATTCCCCGGACGGCACGGACCGCATCAACGACTGGTTCTTCCAGGCCGCCCGGCGCCAGTCGCTGGCCGAGGTCCTGGCCGAGTCGGAGGCAATCTGGGCGCGCCTCGAGTCACTCGTGCGCGCCCTGCCCGAGGCCGCCCTGCAGGCGCCGCAGCCCCTCGCGGGCGTGCCCGATCGCCCGCTGGGCCCTGCCGTGCTCAACGGCTCGTTGGAGCACCTCCACGAGCACGTGGGCATGCTCGCGACTCAGGGCTGGCGGCAGGGGCGTCCCGCAGGCGGGTAGCGCCCGCGCGATCGCCAGTTGGCCCTGCTGGCCGACCTGCGGGAAGGCGTACCCGCCCACGAGATCCGGCTCCCCTATCCCGTGCCCCTCCACGAGCTCTACGCGGAGGCGGTCCCCTTCTGCCGCTAGCGATCGGCCGCCCCGGCACGCCGCATGGCACCATTGACTCGCCTCCACCCCGGTAATACAATGGATATGCTATGGCGGATCGCGAGCTAGGTCACCACCCGGCGGCGGCGCGTGCCGGTGGGCGGACATCAGAGTACGGGTTCGGATCGTGAAGGAAAGGAGGCCTGGCCCGGCCGCAGAGGCACCTCCCCGGGGACAAGCGCGCCCAGCATGGGTGTCGGTTTCAGCAGGCCGCGGACTGATGCAAAGCTCCGTGCCGGCCGCGGCTTTCCGATTGGAGCCAACGCGCATTCCCCCTCGACGGCAGCAGTAGTTCCGAGGCTGCCGGGTACCGTGGACGGTGAGGTCCATGATTGGGCCGGCGGCACACCAGCGCCGGCCGCTAAGGGAACCGGGCCATCGGCGCGCTGCCGCGCCTTGCCCCCGCAGGGATGACCCGCACGAGATGACGAAGGAGTCGCCATGAAGATCCTGTCGACAATCGCGGCGCCCGACGGCGCCCGACGGCGCCCGGCCTTACGCATTCTGCTCCTCTGTGCTTTGGGCGCCATGCTCCTCCAGGTCGCGCCCGCCCTGCCCGCCCGCGCCGCCGCGCCGGCCGCGCCTCTGGCTGCACCGATCGCGACGTCCGACCAGCCCGACTTTGGCCCCAATGTCTATATCTTCGATCCCAGCATGCCGACCAGCCAGATCCAGGCGACGGTCGACACTATTGCCGCCCAGCAGGTCGACAATGAGATGGGCTCCCAGCGCGTCTCCTTGCTGTTCAAGCCCGGCACCTACGGCAGCGCCGCCCAGCCGCTCATCGTCCAGGTCGGCTACTACACCGAGGTCGCCGGTCTCGGCGCCTCGCCGACGGACGTCGTCATCAACGGTCACGTCGACGTCTACAATCGCTGCCTGACCCCGGATAATTGCACCGCGCTCGTCAACTTCTGGCGCTCCGTCTCCAATCTGACGATCAACGTCATGGGTCTCACCGACTGCCGCGCCTCCGGCGACTTCTGGGCCGTCTCGCAGGCCGCGCCGATGCGCCGGGTCAACATCACCGGCGGCAACCTGACGCTCATGGATTACTGCACCGCCGGCCCGCAGTACGCGAGCGGCGGCTTCATCGCCAACTCGCAAACCGGCTACATCATCAACGGCTCCCAGCAACAGTTCCTGGTGCGCAACAGTAGCATCGGCGGCTGGTCCAACGCGGTTTGGAATCAGGTCTTCTCCGGCGTGACCGGGGCTCCGCCGCAGTCGTTCCCCGACCCGCCGTACACCACGCTGCCGACCAGCCCGGTGACCGAGGAGAAGCCCGTCCTCTACGTCGACTCGCAGGGCAACTACCAGATGTTCGAGCCCGCGCGGCAGACCAACTCCTCCGGCACCACCTGGGCCAACGGCCCGGCCGCCGGCACCTCCACCCCGCTGCGCAAGTTCTACGTCGCCACCCCCGCCGACACCGCGGCCACCATCAACGCGGCGCTGCAGCGCAACCTCAACCTGATCTTCACCCCCGGCATCTACCATGTGAACCAGACGATCCAGGTGCGGCACCCCCACACCATCGTCTATGGCCTGGGCTTCGCGACCATCATCCCCGATAACGGCGTCATTCCCATGACCGTGGCCGACGTCAACGGCGTGAAGATCGCCGGCCTCATCTTCGACGCCGGGCCCGTGAACTCGCCCGTCCTGCTGCAGGTCGGCGACCACATGCCCGCCTCCCGCCGCGTCCCCGACCCGACCGTCCTCTCGGACGTCTTCTTCCGCATCGGCGGCGCCGCCGCGGGCAAGGCCACGACCAGTCTCGTCGTCAACACCAACGACACGATCCTCGACGACATCTGGGCCTGGCGCGCCGACCACGGCACCGGGGTCGGCTGGACCATCAACACGGCGGACACCGGCCTGATCGTCAACGGCAGCTATGTGACCGCCTACGGCCTCTTCGCCGAGCATTACCAGAACTACGAGGTGATCTGGAACGGCAACCACGGCACGGATATCTTCTTCCAGAACGAGATGCCCTACGACCCGCCCGACCAGGCTGCCTGGATGAACGGCACGATGAACGGCTACGCCGCCTTCAAGGTGAGTGACGCCGTCACGGCCTTCCAGGGCTACGGCATGGGCAGTTATTGCTTCTTCAACGTCAACCCGACCGTCAACGCCTACCACGCCTTCGAGACGCCGACCCGGGCGGGCGTGCAGTTCCACGACCTGCTGACCATCTCCCTGGCCGCCGGCACGATCACCCACGTGATTGACGACACGGGCGCCACCGCGCAACCCGACGTCGTCCCCGTGTACCTCGTCAGCTATCCGTAAGCCAACCCGGCCGCTCCGGCGGCCCGCCGCTCTGGTGCCCGCAGATCCCCAGCGGATCTGCGGGCACCACCCCGCCCTCTATGGCTACTGCACCGTGCTCCTCGCCGTCGCCCGGGCAAGCGTGCGCGACACGTGCCGCCGGGATTGCCGTATCCGGGACTCGGAGCGCAGTCGGCATTCCCGCCTATGCCGGCACTAAGTATAGTGGGTAAGGAGGTCCGGCTCGCCCACACGATTGCGGAGGCAGACCCACCACCCGGCGCCTGCCCAACCGCCACCCGGTTCGGCAGAGCGGCGCGCTGACGGAGGACTCGCGATGGCTGGTGAGATATATACGCCCGAATTGCGGGCGGTGAACGCGGACAACGAAACGATCCTGTACCTCGACTCGATCCAGGGGATGTGGACGCAGGATCAATATCTCCAGATGACCAACCACAGCCGCCGGTTGCTCGAATTCACCGATGGCCGGCTGGAGGTGCTTCCCCCGCCCACTGACCGCCATCAATCAACCTTGGAGTCCATATTCCTGGCGCTGCACGGTTTCTTGAAGCCGCGCGGGGGAACGGTCTTGTTCGCGCCGCTGCGCCTGCAGTTGCGGGAGGGCAAGTTCCGCGAGCCCGATCTCTTGCTCTTGCGTGACGCCAACGACCCGCGGCGGCAAAACGCCTACTGGCTGGGGGCCGACCTGGTGCTCGAGGTCGTCAGCCCGGATGATCCGGAGCGCGACACGCGCATCAAGGTTGCGGACTACGCGGAGGCAGGCATCCCGGAGTACTGGGTTGTCAACCCCGCGGATGCGACCATCACCGTGCTGCGGCTGGCCGGCGCCGAGTATGCCACGCATGGGGTGTTCCGGCGCGGCGACACCGCGCCGTCGGCCCTGCTGGACGGCTTCGCGGTCGCGGTGGATGCGGCGTTGGACGCGCGCTGACGGTTCTCCCGCCAGGCGATGAGCTGGTAACTACGCTGGCTGCACAGGCCATGCAAGAGGCCCCGGCAAAGCTGCCGGGGCCTCTATTTATGCCTTACGTAAGGGGTGCTCAGGATCAGATTCGAACTGATGACCCTGCGATTTTCAGTCGCATGCTCTACCAACTGAGCTACCTGAGCGCGCCGGCGCGTCGCGGGAGTGGAGCCTACAGGGCTCGAACCTGTGACCTTTCGGATGTAAGCCGAATGCTCTACCGACTGAGCTAAGGCTCCCGGCGCCTGGTGCGGGGGAAGGGACTTGAACCCTTACGGCCTTAACGGCCACTAGGCCCTCAACCTAGCGCGTCTGCCAATTCCGCCACCTCCGCGTTATCGGACCTATTATACTCGGCGCCGCCCCGCCTGTCAAGCGGGATCGCGGGCTCGCGCGGTCGCCCCGGGGGCGGACGCGGCGGCCTCAGTCCCCGCGCCGGACCTCGCAGAGGTAGGCGCGGTGCGGGACCGAGCCGCTGACCGGGTCGATGGCCGCGTTGCCGATGACGAGGTTGTAATTGGCGCCGTCGGACCCGAACGGGTCGTACCCTGGCAGGCCGAGCGGCGCGCACGCCTGCCACCAGCCGTGCTGGCCGCAGACGACGTCCGGCGCCAGGGTGTCGTTTAGTCGCGCCCGTGCCCGGACGCTGCCTCCCGGCGTCTCGATGCGCACCCAGTCGCCTGGGGCGATACCGCGCGCCGCGGCCGCCGCAGGGTGCAGCTCGACCTCGGGATCGGGCGCGTGCCGGCGCAAGCTGGGCAACGCCCGATGCTGGCTCTCGCAAAAGAGCGTGTGTTTGGCGCACGTCAGGATCAGCGGGAAGCGCGCGGCCAGGTCCGGGCGCGAGACCGGCCCGACCAGGGGCTCCTCATACGTGGGTAGGGGCGGATAGCCGTGGTCCAGCAACGTTTCCGAGAACAGCTCGATCTTGCGCGTCGGGGTGGCGAACCCGCGGGGCGAGCCGTCCGCGGCCTCCGCGAACTTGCGATAGCGCGTCTCGAGCGACACCTGCACGCCCCCCGGCGTGGCACGTAGCGCCTCCAGCGACAGGCCCGATGGTCCCAGCTGATAGCGATACGCGGCGTCGACGTCGCCCTCCCAGAAGTGCGCGCCGAGCCCCAGGCGACAGGCCAGATCGAAGACGATCGCGATGTCGGATCGCGACTCGCCGCGTGGCGGAACGACCTCCGGCCGTAGCTGCACCCGGGCTTGCGCCTCCGCGCTCACCTCAAAGCCGATCCTGAGCGCCTCACGCTCGAAGGGACTCGCCACCGGGAGCACGATATCGGCCAGTTCCGCAGTGGGGGTCATGAAGAGGTCGGCATGCACGTAAAAGTCGAGCGCCGCGAGCGCCGCGCGCCCGCGCCCGCCGTCGGCATGGGCGAGGAGCAGATTGGCGCCGAACCCGACCAGGCCGCGCACGGGGTAGGGTTGCCGCTCCAGGATCGCGCGGTAGACCTCGTCTGACGTGACTTCCTGCCAGCGGGCGGGACCCAGCGGCCGCGCGCCGCGGCCGAGCGCGCGCGCCTGCTGCGCGGCGGGCAGCAACTCCTCCCCGGCGATCGGCGGCACCGGCACGGCGGCGAACCGCACGTTGCCGCCCGGGGCGTCGAAGCTGCCGGTCAGCGCATACAGCTGGGCAATCGCCCGGGCAATGGCGGTGGAGTTCGACTGCATCTCGACGCCACTCCAGGCATAATAGGCGACCGGCCGCGCATCCCAGAGCAGTTGGGCGGCCGCTTCGACCTCCGCGGCCCCGACGCCGCAGATCGCCTCCACGCGTGCGGGGCTGTACTGCGCGCAGAGTTCGGCTACGAGGGCGAAGGCCGGCCTGCACCCGACCGGCCCCTGAACGGTCGAGAGGGTGAACGCGCCGAAGAGGGCCGGATCGGCGGCTTCGCCCTCGTAGCGGCCGGAAGCCGGGTCATAGGGGACCGGACCGCCCGTTCGCGTGTCCCAGGCCACCTGCCGCCGATCGCCGGTGCTGCCGGAGAGGTCGCCGACGGTCAGCAGCCGGCCGGTGTCCGCGCGCACCAGCAGGGGACCGTTCGTCCAGTCGCGGATGAACGCGCGGTCATACCAGCCGCGCGCGATCATCACCCCGGCGATGCCGAGCGCCAGCGCACCGTCCGTACCCGGGCGCACCCGCAGCCAGAGATCGGCCTTCTTGGCGGGACCCGTGCGGCGCGGGTCGACCACGATCAGCCGGGCGCCCCGCTTGAGTGCCTCCGTGGTCGCGACCGCGTGGGCAAGGCGGGCGAGGTTCGGGTTATAGCCCCAGAAGAGGATGCAGCCCGCGTGCTCCAGGTCGGGCATGTAGCCGCCGGGCACCGGGGCGCCATAGGTATAGGTCGTGGCGCCGTAGCGGCCCCAGCCGCACAGCTCCATCGACCCGCATTTGTTCGGGCTGCCGAACGCGCGCATCAAGCGCTCAATCCAGGGCAGGGAATCGGATGACGCCGACGTGGACGGCGAGGCAACGGAAAACACCACGCTCTCCGGGCCCGACTCCCGGGCCAGCCGGCGCAGCGCGGTGGCAGTCCGATCGAGCGCTTCGTCCCAGGTGATCTGCTGCCAGCCCGGGTCCGGATCGCCCTTGGGCCGCGTGCGTTGCCGGGGATAGAGCAGCCGATCGGCATGATAGACGAGTTCCGGCGCCGCCCGCCCCTTGGCGCAGAGGGCCTTGCCGGTCGGGTGCGCCGGATCGGGTTCCAGCGCGACGAAGCGCCCGTTCTCGACGACGGCAATGGAGCCGCAGCGGGAGACGCACATCGCACAGTAGCCGGGAATCCGCGCGGTGGGTGGCGTGTGAGGAGTCATCAGGAGTGCCTCCTTACCGGCGCCGTAGCCGGCACGCGCCCCGGGCGCACCCTGCTACGAAATGCGACCCAGTGCTGCCGGGCCCGCTGATCCAGCCCCGCCGGCCAGGAGTGTATCCGCGCCCTAACCCTCCGTGGGCAGCAGCGGCACGACGGGACGCTCCGGCCGGCGCACCCGCTGCAGTTGGTCGAGTTGCCGCCGCGTCTGCTGCAAGCCCAGCCAGTGCCGGGGGATCGCCGCCGCGGCCCGCACGTGGCCGGGCCGCCACGCCGCCGGGCGCCGCGCCACGGCGGTCAGGCGCGCCTGTGCCTTATGCATGCGGAACTCGTGGTGCACCACCTGGTAGAGCGTGCGGTAGAACTCAGGCACGTAGGCGCCCTGGAACATCAGGTCGAGGTCCTGGCTGTTCACCCAGTTCCGCTTCGGGCCCAGTTGCGCGTGGACGCGGTCGTAGAAGCGTGTCCCCGGCAGCGGATAGCTCACCGAGATGCCGATGTCGTCCGGGCGGCAGTCGCGCACCATCTGCAGCGTCCGCTCGATGTCCGCCCGCACCTCGCCCGGGTAGCCGAACTGCAGGAAGAAGCCGACCTGGATCCCCGCGCGGTGCAGGTGGCGCGCGGCGGCGTAGATTTGCTCCACTTTGGTGCCCTTGTCCATCGCGTCGAGGATCGCCTGTGAGCCGCTCTCCGCGCCCACCCACACGATGCGGCATCCCGCACGCGCCAGCGCCTCGGGCACGCCCTCCTTGATCAGGTCCACGCGCAGCAGGCACTTGAACGGGATCCGCGCGTCCAGCCGCGCGATCTCGTCGGCGAACTGCTCGATCCAGTGCGGCTTTAGCCCGAAGATGTCGTCCGCGAACCAGATGTGGTCCGGCGCGAAGTTCTCCTTCAGCCAGCGCACCTCGGCGGCCACGCTCTGCGGGCTGCGCACATTATACCGCTGCCCGTAGATCGGCTTCGCGCACCAGTTGCAGTGGTAGGGGCAGCCGCGCGTCGTCACCAGATTCATCGAGTAGTAGCCGTGCCGCGCCTGCCACAGCGCCTTGTACCGCGGGATGTCCACGAGGTCCCAGGCGGGGTAGGGCAATTCGTCGAGCGCGCGGATGAACTCGCGCTTCGTGTGGTTGATCGCGCCGGGCAGCGACACGCCGACCACGTCCGCCGCCTCCCCCGGCTGCCGCCCGGTCAGCACGTCCAGTAGTTCGGCCAGCGTCCGCTCGCCCTCGCCGAGCACGATGGCGTCCACGCCCGCGGCGAAGTACATTTCCTGGTGGTCCGTCGCATCCGATCCCGACACGATGACGGTGCAGCCGCGCTCGCGCGCCATCCGCGCCATCACGAACGCCGCCTCCCGCATGCGCGTCAGGCACATCTTGCTCAGGTAGTTGAAGCCGTCTTCGTAGATGACGGCGAAGCGCGGCCGCGTGGCGTCGAGCGCCACCGCCCACTCCTCCTCGCTCTCGGCCAGCATCGCGTCGAACAGCGCGACGTCGTAGCCCCGCGCGCGCACATACGACGCGGCGTACAGCGTGCCCAGTGGAGGGTAGGGCATCATCGCCGCCCATTCCTTCGGGTCGAAGCGGAGAAAGTACGATTGGCCGAACAGGACTTCGCTCATCCGCTGCTCCTCCTGGGCCCGATCCCCGTCGGGCGGTGCGCGCGCCTCAGCCCCGTGGCGACCCCTGCCGCCGTACTTGGGCTGATTATAGCCGGGGGAAGGGAAGGCGTCAATTGGCTGAGGCCGCCTACCGTGCGGTCATGCCGCGCCAGGCGGACTCGACGCGTCGCCCCTGCCTGATCGCTTAACGCCCGGTGGGCGGGGAAAGTCGCGGGGTAGGAGGATGGCTGCGCCGGTAGAGCGCCACGACCATGAGCGCGTCGACCAGCCAGTGGGCCAGGATCGGGGCCAGCAGGTTGCCGCGCGCCCACGTACGCAGCCCGCTGAAGATCCCGCCCGCGATCGCCGTGGCCAGCACGCCGCCGATCACGCCGAGCGTGTGCGCGTGCGGCCGCAGCACGGCGGGCAGCGGCGTCGCCGCCGCGGCGATGTTCGTGTTGCGCAGCGTATCGAGCGTCACCGTCAGGTGCCAACCGCCGAAGGCCAGGCTGCTGAGGACGAGCGCCCCGCGCGGACCGGCGGCCCGCGTCCACGCCGCCTGCAGCAGCCCGCGGAACAGGAGCTCCTCGTTCAGCGCCACGCCGAGCGCCAGGTCGCGGAAAATGTGCCGCCGGAATGCTGCGGGCGAGAGGTCCGTGATCGCCCCGTACTCCAGCGGCGTGTCGAGCACCATGGGCCGCGCGAAGAAGAGCAGCGGTGGCCCCGCCAGCGCCGCGCCGGCCGCCAGGCCGCCCACGAGCGCGCGCCCACTGCCCGCGCCATGCAGTCCCACGGCACGCAACAGCCTCCCCGGCCTGACCCGCCCGAACAGCAGCGTGCCGAGCAGCAGGGTCGCCGTCAGCAGAGGCGTCCCCCAGCGGTAGATGACGGCTGGATCGTCGCCCCGGCGCATGGCCCACCAGGCGCTGCCGTTGCTGTAGGCGAGCAGCACCAGCGTCAGCCCGGCGGCCGGGCCCCAGCCCCCGGCGCCGCCGGGCGATTGCGAGAGGGTGGGGGGCGCGGGGCGACGGGGCACGATCGGTCAGCCGCTGTAGCGGAAGCCCGCTTCGGCCATCGTCAGCGGCGTGCCTTCACGCCAGAAGTGCGCGTCGACCACCTCGGCCACGTAGAGCACGTGGTCGCCGCTCGGGATCTGCCCGACGACGCGGCACTCGACCGCCGCCAGCGCCTCCTCGCTCAGCAGCGGCGCGCCGGTCGAGCCCGGCTCCCAGGCGTGCCCCTCTAGCTTGTTGCCGACCTTCGCGTGGCTGCGCCCGAAGGCGCCCGGCCAGCTCACGCGTGCCCGTCGGCAGCACGTTCACCGCGAACGCGCCCGCCGCCTGCAGCACTTGGCGGGAATGCGCGTCCTGCTCGACCGCCACGCTGACCATCGGTGGCTCGAACGAGGTCTGGAAGACCCAGTTGGCGAGGAAGGCGCCGGTCTCGTCGCCGTCCTTCGCGGTGACGACGTAGAGACCGTAGGTGAACAGGCGCAGGCTCTTCTTCTTGACGGCGGGATCCATGGGTATTGGTTGCTCCTTCTGGATAATTTGATCGATCAATGTTAATCTAGTGGTTGGCGGCTGGCGAACCCGGTGTCTAGTTCGTGCCAGTAGGCCACGGCCGGCTCGCCCAGCTTCCAGCAGAGGTAAACCACGCGCCCGTCGCGCTCGTGGTAGAAGTCGATCAGGCCGCTCTCCACGTCCTTCAGCTCGATGCCGAGCTCGCGCAGCCGTGCCAGGTGCGCCCGGGCCTGCTTCTCCACCTCGGCCGCCTCGCGCGCGCTGTGCTCCAGCTCCGGCGCGTGGCCGTTCATCTTGACGCGCTCGCGCACGCTGTTGAAGGCGATGGCGTAGGTGGCGAGCACGCCCGCCTGCGCCTGCAGGGCGCTGAGCAGCGCCGTCAGCTCGGGCACCAGCGCGTTCGCCTCGGCGATCGAGTACATGCGCGGCATACCGCTAGCCCTCCTCACCCGCAGTGCCCCGGGTGCCCAGCACGTCTCGCGCCGTGACCACCCGGCCGCTCGCGGTCAGCGCGCGGTCGGCGGCGGTCGGCTGGGCGCCGCCCGTTAGCTCCAGGATGCGGGTCAGGCGCTGCAGCGCCTGTCGCGCCGCGTGCCGCACGATGGCGTAGGAGCGCTCGTCGAGCGCGTCGAACCACGCGGCCAGATCCTCGTCGCTGATCTCGCCCCAGCGTACGTCCTGCGTCAGCCGCGTGCCCACCTTCTTGACCGGGTCGCGGCGGATCGTCTCCGTGCGCCGCCGTCCCGCTTCCTCGACGGACGGCGTCTCGGCCGCGCGCGCGAATGCCGGCTCGGGCAGCGGCGCGGCCGCCTCGACCCCCAGTTGCTCGCGCAGCGCCTCGACGTCCCGCGTCCGGAAGACCGCCGCCTGACCGGCGCCGCTGTACGGCTTGAGCCGGCCCTCGTCCACGTAGGCCAGCAGGGCGGCGCGCGACGTGCCGAGCACGTCGGCCGCCGTCGGCACGTCGATAAAGCGAAACGCGGGCATGGGCGTCCTTCGTCGCTGGGCGATGGTCGCGTACGGGGCGGCACGCGACCCGCGATCCGCCGGCTCGCCGCGCATCGGCCGCGGCGCCGGGGCTTTCGAGAACGCCTATCAGCACGTGGCATACCGCGAGATCGCCCGGCGAGCTCAGCAGGCGTTCGGCGCGACCGCTACCCCGATCGCGTCGCCCACCATGTCCGCCCGGTCGCCCCAGATCTCCTCGGCGGCCGCCACCACGTCGGCAACCTTCACGCCCTCCAGGCAGGGATACCCGATGGGGCAGGCGGGGAGTTCGCACGGCCGGCAGGCCACGGTGTGCGCCAGAATGCGCGCTGGACTGCCCGGCGGCGGGCCCCACTGCGCCGGGTCCGTACCGCCGAAGACGACCACCGTCGGTGTGCCGCGCGCGTAGGCGATGTGCGCCGTCGACCGCGCCACCAGGTCGCGCACGAAGGGCGGGCCGACCAGCGTGATCTCCGCATCGGGCAGCGCCGCGCGCAGCGCGCGGAAGGCGGGCGTCGCGCACAGGAAGTCGCCAATCCGGTTGGCGCGCACTATCACGACCTTGCGCGGCGTCCGCGGCAGGCGCGCGAGCAGGCCCGGCGTGTGGGGCTCGGGCGGAGCCGGCGCGCTCACGGCTGCATCCGCGGCGGGGCGTAGCGCGCGACCATCGCAGGCAGCAGGTCGAGCGCGTGAGCGTTCATCGTGCCAGTCTCATTGAGCACCGTCGTCACTACCTGCGGGTAATAGGTGCCCGAGGGCACCCTGGCGCAGCCGCACCACCGCCGCAGTAGTAAGTTCTGCACCAGCACCTCCTCGCCGGAGTGGTACCACGGCAGCCGCCGCCAGAACGCAAATCCTCCGGCCTCCACCAGCTTCGCGCGATCGTAGAGCACACACGATGCCACCCAGGCCACCTCGTACAGGCGTCGCGTGTCCGGCGCGGCCGCCCACACGGCACGGCCCGGAATCAAGCCGGGATCAAGCGGAGAATCGTCTGTGGGAGCCGGCTCCGCCCGGTGAGACCGCCCCACCGCCCGGCCCAAGGCAAGCCGGGATCAAGCGGAGAATCGTCTGTGGGAGCCGGCTCCGCCCGGCGAGGCCGCCCCAAGACCTAGCTGGCCGCCAGCCGCGATCATCTGTAGGAGGGGGCTCCGCCCCGCGACGCGCCGCCCCACGATCCGGCCCGACAGCCGCCGGGATATGGGGCGCCGCGGGTAGGGGCGGCCCCGCGTGGCCGCCCTGGGTGGTGGCCCGGTATGCCGGGCGCAAGCCGCGTTCGCCTATGGGAGGGGGCTCCGCCCCGCGACGCGCTCCCCCAAAATCGGGCCCGCAAACAGCCGGCACGCGGGGACGCGGCGTGTGCGGGAGACGCCCCCGCCCGGCGAGACCGCCGACCGTGCCCCCGCGGCGGACCTACCCCGCGCCCGCGCCGGGCGCGACCACCGCGCTGCCTGCCGTCGCGTCCGTCAGCGCCGCCAGGAACGCCGGAGAATCCGCGGCAGCCAGCCGCACGACCACCGTCACCGCCGCCGCGAAGGTCTCGTCCGCGGTCGTCCCGCCGTGCGCCGCGACCAGCCGCCGCACCGCCTCATACGCCGCGTAGGGCACGGTGATCCGGTATGTCGCCCAGGCAATCTTCGCCGTCCGCGGCAGCGCGGCCAGCACCGCCTTCGCCGCGTCCCCGTAGGCGCGCACCAGCCCGCCCGTGCCCAGCAGCGTCCCCCCGAAATAGCGCGTCACGACGACCGTCACGTCGCCCAGCCCGCTGCCGCGCAGCACCGCCAGCACCGGCCGTCCCGCCGTGCCCGACGGCTCGCCCGCGTCGCTCTGCCCCTCGGTCGTCGTCGCCCCGTGCCCAATCCGATACGCGTAGACGTGGTGGCTCGCCGCCGGCTCGGCCGCGCGCACGGCCGCCAGGAACGCCCGCGCCGCCTCGACCGTCGCCGTGGGCCCCGCGTCCGCCACGAAGCGCGAGTTGCTGACGCGCAGCTCGATCCGCGCCGGACCGGCCGGGATCAGGCGGGGCGCCTCCGGCTCCGGCATCGCCGCTCAGGCCGCTTTGAACGTGATCGGCAGGTGCTTCACCCCGTAGACGATCGCGCTGCCCGTGTGCTCCAACGGCCCCGGCACCTGCCGGATGTCGCGCAGCCGCTCCAGCAGCAGCGTCACCGCGATCTTGCCCTCCAGCCGGGCCAGCGGCGCGCCCAGGCAGAAGTGGATGCCGTGCCCGAAGGCCAGGTGCCGGTTCGGCGCGCGCGTGATGTCGAACCGGTCCGGCTCGGGGAACTGCGCCGCGTCCCGGTTCGCCGACCCGATCTGCGCCAGCACCATCTGCCCCGGCCGGATCGTCTGGTCCGCGATCGTCACTTCGGCGATGGCCCTGCGATACATCATCTGCACCGGCGACCGGTAGCGCAGCACCTCTTCCAGCGCGCTCGGCACGAGTTCCGGGTCGGCGCGCAGCGCGTCCCACACCGCCGGGTGCTCGTCGAACGTCAGCACCGCGTTGCCGAGCAGGTTCGTCGTCGTCTCGTTCCCGGCCACCAGCAGCAGCACGCAGAACCCCAGCAGTTCCTTCGTGCGTCAGGTGCTCGCCGTCGATTTGCGCCGCCAGCAGCCCGCTGATCAGATCCTCGCCCGGGTCGGCCTGCCGCCGCGCGATCATGTTGAGGAAGTAGGCGCTCATCTCCCCCTGCGGGTTGGCCGGGCCGTCGAAGCCCGCGCCCACGATCGCGTCCGACCAGACCTTGAAGCGCGCCCGGTCGGCCTGCGGGATGCCCAGCATCTCGGCGATCACGATGACCGGCAGCGGATACGACAGCTCCTCCACGAAGTCCATCTCCCCGCGGTCGATCACCCGGTCGAGCAGTTCATTCACGATCTCCGTGATGCGATCGCTCAGCCGTGCCACGGCGCGTGGCGTAAACGCCTGCGTCACCAGCGTGCGCAGTTGCCGATGCCGCGGCGGATCCATCGCGATCATGCTGCCGCTCAGCGGGTCCTGGCCCTGCCCGCCGCTGAAGTTCGACGAGAAGGCGGCGTAGTCCGACAGGATGCGCAGCACGTCGTCGTAGCGGAAGGCCTGCCAGCTTTGGTACGGCTCGTAGAACAGCAGCGGCGCGTGGGCGCGCATCTGCGCGTACCAGGGGAACGGGTTCAGCGGGTCGGGTCCTTCGTTCATGGTCATCAGGTGGTTCCTCGGCTAGCTGGGGCGCGGGCACCGGCGGTCGCCGATCTGCCGTCGCGCCGCGCATTGGGTCGGCGCGGTTCTACCCGGTGAACGGAGCCCGCGTGCCGCTAGATGCCCCGCGCGGCCCGCGCTCACGGCCCCAGCCTCGGCGTCACGTCCTGGCCCGCGGCCCACGCGCGCAGGTAGGGATAGGGCAACACTTGGCCCCGCCGCGTCGCCCAGTCGTCGGGCCGCGTCGGCCGGCTGATGCCGAAGTGCAGGTGCGGATCGACGTAGCGCGCGTCCCCCGTCTTGCCCGTCCGCCCGAGCAGCTGCCCGGCGCTCACCCGCACCCCCGGCACGATCCCCGCCGCCACGGCCGACAGGTGCGAGCCGTAGTAGCGCACCCCGTCGTCGCCGATGATCGCCACCGACAGCCCGCCCCGCGTCGCGCCGTCGTTGACGGCCGGGTCCCAGCGGTCCACCGCGCTCACGTAGTCGACCACGCCGTCAGTCACCGCCACGAAGCGGCTGCCGATCGGGCAAAAGATATCCGTCGCCGGGTAGTCGTGGTGGTACGCCTCGTAATGCAGCACCGCCGCCACGGGCTGCACCGGGAACACATAGTGCCGCGCGCCTGCCGGGGCGGTCGTCGCCGTGGCCAGGGGCCCTGCCGTGGCCGGGGCGGTCGTCGCCGTGGCTGGCGCAGCCGGAACCGCCGTCGCCCCGGTTGGCGGCTTCGGGGGCGGGGTCCGCGTCGGCCGCGCGGGCGGCACCGGCGTGTGCGTCGGCGCCGGGCGCGGCGTGCGCGTCGGCGGCACCGGCGTAGCGGTCGGCCGGGGCGTCGGACTGCGCCGCGGCGTCTCCGTCGGCCCAGGCGTGGCGCTCGGCGGCCCAGGCGTGGCCGTCGGCACAGGCGTCGCGCTGGCCGGAATGCCCGTGGATGTCGGGCTTGGCGGGATCGCCGTGGCTGTCGGCGCAGCCGTGGGACCGGCGGGCACGCCCGTGGCCGTGGCGGGAGGAGGCGCGACAGGCGTCGCCGTAGCGGCGGGCCCGCTGTCACAGGCGGTAAGCGCGAGCAGCAGGATGGCCGCGCCGAGGATTGCCGTTCGATGTAACAGGGACATAGGGCCGAGACTCCGTGCTGGGTGGCCGCAGGGCGGCCCCCAGGCCGCCGGCCCATTGTCCCACCCCGCGCCGGCCTCTGTCAAGCCAACCGGTCCAACGGTTCCACGCAGGACTGGCCTGCAATCCTCACGGCCCCCGGTGCCCCCGCCCAGCGCCCGCCGCGCACACGCCCCGCCGTCCCCCTCGTCCTCCTGCCCCCTCGTCCTCCTGCCCCCTTGGCATCCTCACCTCCCCTTGGCGTCCTGCCCCCCTTGTCACCCTGCCCACCCTTGTCACGCTGATCCCACCCTTGTCGCCTTGACCCCCCCTTGTCACGCTGACCCCCCTTGTCATCCCCACCTCTCCTTGTCATCCTGAACGAAGTGAAGGATTCTCCGACTCCGAGATGCCCCCTTAAGCAAGCCCTTTCCTCGCCGACCGGCTTCCGGGACACCGCGATGCCGCCCGGCGGCGGGCCCGCCCGCCGCGTCCAGCGACTCCACGACGGCCGCCAAGGGTCCGGGGGCGCGCGGACGAAACGCCGCGCGGGATGGCCGTACGGACAGCCCGGAAGCCACCCGCTGCTTGTCCCACCGCGATCGGGCGCCCGGCAAGGCAGCGAACGGCAGGCGGCTGGCCGACCGACTTGTGATCCCGGCCCCCGATGCTAAAATAAAGGCGAGGCGCGCTGGCCGTGGGGGCCCGCGCCGGTACAGCGTCGGGGTCGGCGCAACGAGTGAAGGAGACGAGACGTGACGTACCTGGGGGTCGCGGTGGCGGTCGTCGAGTCCGGGCGAATCCTGCTCACCGAGCGCGAGGACTTCCCCATCTGGTGCCTGCCTGGCGGGCGAGTGGACGACGGCGAATCGGTGGCGGCGGCCGCGGTGCGCGAGGTGCGCGAGGAGGTCGGCCTGCAGGTCGAGCTGACTCGGCTCGTCGGAATCTACTCCTGGCCCCGCTGGCACGACGGCAGCAATCACAACGTCCTGTTCGCCGCGCGCCCCTGCGGTGGCCGCCTGGCGCCCGATCCCCGCGAGGTGGCCCGGGCCGCCTACTTCTCCCCCGCGCAACTGCCCCATCCCCTGCACCGCATGTGGATCCCCGCGATCCGCGACGCCCTGGCCGGCGTCGGCGGCAGTGCCGCGCGGACCGAGCCCCAGCGCTGGCCATTCCCCCCCGACATGAGCCGGAGCACCTTGTATGCGCTCCGCGACCAGTCCGGCATGTCGCGCCTCGAGTTCTACGTCCAGTACTTCCCCGAGTTCGCCTGGCGAGGAAGGGCAGGTGGACGTGCCGGGCTCCGCGAACGAGCCCCCATGATCGGGTACACGTTGAAGAGCCGCAGGGTCCCGCACCTGAGATTGCCGCGCGACGCGCCGGCTGCTCAGTTGTGCATGCCGAGGATGAGGAACAGCAGGAATCCGGCGAAGAAGGCCCCGGTCAGGACGGGCGCTTGCGCCGCCTCGTGCGCCTCGACCAGCAGTTCCTCGGTCACCAGGAACAGCAAGCAACCGCGACAAGGATGGTCGTGCGAGGGACGAGGGACATGGGGCGGAGCCCCGTGCTGGGTGGCCGCGGAGGCGCGCGGGCCGCCGGCCCGTTGTGCCACCGGCGCCGGCCGCTATCAAGGCCCGGCGCGCCCGGCGATATGGGAAGCCACGCCCCCTACGCGTTTTCCCGGCTCGGGTGGGGCAGGGGGCGGTATTGGCGTGGCTTCCCCCGCGTGCTGATGAGCACGGCGATGAGGTACGCGCGCCGCCGCGCCGACGAGCAGAAGATGACCGGCCAGGGCCGGGCCAAGGCCAGGTTAGCAGCCAGGTGCCGCCGAGCAAAGCGCGACCACCGCGAAGAGTGCCGCCAGCCCGGCCGACGACAACCGCCCGCCGTCTGCGCCCGCGCCACCAGCCGCGCAAACACCAGCAGTACGCCCACGACCTGCACCGTCACGGCCACGGCGATCGCCAGCAGCAGCAGGAAGCCGATCGAAAGCGCCCGCACCGGCACGCCGCGCGCTGCCGCCACGGCCGGATCGACAGACGCGAAGAGCAGCGGCCGGAACCCAACGGCGAGCGCAGCGAGTGCCCCGAGCGCGCAGACCAGCGTGATCACACGTCAACCCGGCGCACACTCAGGATGGACCCGAACAGCACGCCGACCGTCTCCGTGGCATACTGCGTGTACAGGCTGAGGAAGAGCACGCCCAGCCCGAGCGCGAATGACAGCACCATGCCGATCTCGACGTCGCGCCCGCGCACGCGCGCCCCCAGCGCCCCGATGCCCATCGCACCCAGCAGCGTGAGCGAAAGGCTGAGCAGCCGGCCCGTCGCCGTCCACTGCCGCACCCGTCGCGCCCGCGAAACCGATGTGCGATAGTGCATGGGCCGCGAAGGCCTGCCCGCGCAACACCACGAAGTAGCCGACGATCGGCGCCAGAATGGCGATGATCGTGCCTGCCAGCAAGGCGTTTTGCACAAACTCGTGCTGTAGCAAGGTCGGCATGGCGCTTACCGCGCCTCCCGGGCCGCGGCCGGGGGCGGCGGCGCGGGACCGGCGGGAGCCGGCCGGGGGCGCGCCGCCGGCGCCAGAAGACGCACGGGCAGATATACGCCGAACGAGAGCGTCGCGATGAAAAAGCTGACCGGCCAGGGGAGTGTGGCGGCTAGCATGATGCCGAGCCACGTGTACGCCAGGGCTAGCCCCACGGCCAGCCCGATGGCCGCCGGCGGCCGCGCGACCAGGCGCGTGGCGGTAGCCGCCAACCCGATCCCCAGCTGAAGATGAGCAGCCCGCCGACACTGCGCCGAGATCGGCCGCGATCGCACCAGCAGCATGAGCGAGTGGTAGTTGTTCCACCGGCCCGCCTCGCGCGGCGGCAACGTCCGGGTCGACCGAGCTAAACAGCAGCGGCGAATCGCCGCGCGACCGTCCCCACGACAGGCTGAAGCCCGCGCTTACCTAGACGTCGTCGTGTCAATGCCCAGGATCGTCCCGAACAGGATACTGTACGCCCGTTCGGCGTAGCCTGAGTAGAGCGAGAGGAACAGGATGCCTAGTTCCAGCGCTAGTGTCATCACGATGCCGATGGCCGTATCGCGCTCGCGCAGCATGTCTGCGGAGCACCGCGATGCCCAACCGGCGACCACGGTGAAGGCCAATAGCCCCAGCAGGGGATCCAACCCCAGTAACACCGCCCCGGCCGCCCCCGCGAAGCGGATGTGCGAAAGCGCGTGGCCCGCGAACGTCAGCCCCCGCAGGGTCAGGAAATAGCCCACGACCGCCGCGGCGATCGCCACGAACGAACCCGCCAGCAAGGCGGGCTGGAGGAACGCATATCGCAGAATGTCGAACATCGCGGGCCTCAGGTCTCGCAGCCGACGACGAACACGCGGCCGAGCGCGTGGATCACCTCGACCGGCGATCCGTATAGTCCGCTGAGCGTCTCGCTCGTGATCACCGTGTCTGGCGGACCGACCGCGCTATGTCCGTTCGCCAGGTAGAGCACGCGATCGACCACCGGCAGCAGCGGATTGATGTCGTGTGTCACGAGCAGCACCGCGATCTGCCGGCTCCGGCAGACTCGCGCCACCAGGTTCACGATGTCCTGCTGGTGGGCCAGGTCCAGGTTGGCCAGCGGCTCGTCGAGCAGGAGCAGGCGCGGGTTGGTCAGCAAGGCCTGCGCGATCAGCAAGCGTTGCTGCTCGCCGCCCGATAGCCGCGCCATGGGCGCGTCCGCGAAGGGTAGTGGCATCCACCTTGGCCAACGCGCGGTCGACCGCCGCGCGGCGCTGCGCGTTCGGCCACCGGATGCCCCACCGGTTGCCGTCCAGTCCGAAGCCCACGATGTCGCGCGCCCGCAGAGTTGGTCCAGCTTCCAGCGCGCGGTGCTGCGGCGTGTAGCCGACGGCGCTGTTGCCGCGCCGCGGCGCGCGCCCCATCACGCGCACCACGCCGGCATCGGGCAGCAGCAGGCCGAGCAGGAGCTTGAGCAGCGTGGTCTTGCCGGCGCCGTTCGGCCCCAGCACCACGATCAGCTCGCCTGCGTGTACGGTGAAGCTGACGTCCTTCAGGACCGTCCGGCCGTCCAGCGCCACGCGCGGCGTGCCCAACGCACCACCTCCGGCCCGGCTTCGGCGCCGCCGGCCGAGGCGACCCCGCGTGCGAAACGTCGCGCACTCCACGTTACTGTCCCGCCCCCAGCGCCTGCTGCAGCGCGTCCATTGGCCGAGCATCGAGGTCTGGTAGTGCTTGCCGGGCGGCATGTCTCCGTCACCGGCACAATCGGGATGCCCTTCGCTGCGCGGCCGTCTCAGATTCTCGGTGATACGGCGTCTGCGTCTGCGAGTTGTAGATGAGCACGCGGATCTGCTTCTGCGCGATCTGGTTGTTCGCGCTCACCACCGTGTCGGCCGGCGGGTCGTTGCCCTCGGCAATGGCTTTCTCCAACTCGAGCGGCGTCAACACCTGGAGACCGTCGGCCCGGTCTGGTAGAGGAAAATCGTCTCGGTGAGCGCGACGGGAGTCGATTGTACTGCGCCTTGATTGCCGCGATCTTTGCATTGATCGGAGTCCAGGGCGGCGTCGAAAGTATGCAGGATCGCGCTGTAGGTCGCGGCGCCGGCAGGGTCCACCTTCTCAGGGCGCGGCCATCGCCGCGCCACGGCACGCGCGTCCTCGATGCTGTAGAACACGTGCTCGTTGTCGGGCAGCTTGTGGCGCCAGGACGAACGCGGTCAGCACGACCGGCTCGGGTTAGGCGACGCAGACAACAGCTTATCCATCCAACTCGTCGTAGCCCCGCGCCGTTCTCCTAACACCAGCTGCGCCGTGCGGTACGGCGACGCCGGTCTGCACGTTCGACTCGTACTCGTGCGGGTCGAAGTTCGGGATCGGACAGGATACTGGTCACCGTCACGCGCGTGCCGCCGACTGCTGGGCCATATCGCCCCAGAAGTTCTCCGCAGCGACGACGGCCAGCGGGGCGGCCATCCCGCCGCTGCGGGCGCCGACGGGCCTACGGCGCGGCCGCTGGCCCCGCTGCTGCAGGCTCGAGCCCCAGCAAGGCCGGCACGAGGAGCAGGCGCGCCGCCCAGGCGAGTGCGCGCCGCTGCGTCATATCAATGTGTGTCATGCTCATCTGTTGGCCCTCCTTGGGCGGATCCGTGGGTTCGGCCACAGATACTCAGTATCATTGACCGGCCGGGAAGAACGGCACCATGCGGTGCCGCGCCCCCGTGCTCGTGCTCGTCGCTAACGGTCGGCGTTCAGGATTTCTCCTCCCCTTCACCGGCCTGACAGGCCGGGCAGCGCCCCGTCAACTCCACACGGAGGGCCTCGACCCGGAATGCTGTGCGGCGCTCTACCGCGCGCACCAGGGTCTCCAACGCGCTGTCTTCGCGAAAGTCCACCACGCATACGCAGCCCGTGCAGATGAGATGGTGATGGTGTTGGGGCTCGCAGGCCAGATAGGCATGGCAGCGGCCGCCCTTGGCATCTTCGTGGATCCTCTGCACGATCCCCAGCCGGCACAGCAGGTCGAGTGTGCGAAACACCGTGGCCCGGCCGATCGCGGGCGCCTCGGCCTCGATCGCCTCCTGCAGTTCCGCCGACGTGAAGGGCACGGTGCGCTCTGCGATGGCGGCAATCACGACCCGCCGCGGTTCCGTCAGCTGCAATCCCTCTGCTTGCAACCGCGCGAATATGGTTTCGGTATCCGGCATGGCGTCCTTCCTCAACAACGGTGCGTGCTTCATTCGTGATATCGTTTCGATCCTGTAGGCGAATGCCCCGCGCCATTTCTCCTAACAGCGGATCGGTCGTCGGGCCGCCGGTCGTCGCCGGGCCGCTTCCTTGTCATCCTGAACGCACGTGAAGGATTACGCGCCGGGAGGCTCATGCGGATACGACTGATCCGCAGAGCGGCCGGGAGGGAGCGGGGCGGTCGGACGGGGCCGAGGCCGCCGTTCGCCGGGTGGCGACGATTTCGCCAACAGAACCAGAGTGAGACATTGTCTCGCTAACCCGTACAACTTAGCATAGAACTGGACCGGTTGTCGAGCCCCGCGAGGCGTCGCTGCGCGCCGACTTCCCGATCTCCACCTCGGGAAGTTCCGGGGACGACACGGCGGTGCTGCTACGAGGCGAGGGCCAGCCCGTTCACCGGCAATTCGGCGCCGCGCGTTTCCGGCAGCAGGGCCAGGAACGCCGCCACCACCTGCGGGTCGAACAGCGTGCCCGCGCCGTCCTGGACGTAGGCGCGCGTCTCGGCCTCCGACCAGGCGGCCCGGTACGGCCGGTCCGATCGCAGCGCGTCCCAGACGTCGACGACCGCGAAGATGCGTGCCGCCAGCGGGATGGCGTTCCCCCGCAGGCCCTCGGGATAGCCGCTGCCGTCCCAGCGCTCGTGGTGATAGTGCGGGATGTCGAGCGCTGCGCGCAGGAAGGGGATTGGCGCCAGCAGCTCATACGCGTACTGCGGGTGCCGCTGCATAATCAACCATTCCTCGTCGGTCAGCGGCCCTGGCTTCAGCAAGATTCCGTCGGGGATGCCCATCTTGCCGATGTCGTGCAACAGCGCGCCGCGCCGCATCTGCAGCAGGCTCTCCTCGTCGAGTCCCATCGCGCGCCCCAATTGCAGCGTAATCTCCGTGACCCGCTGCGTATGGCCTTCAGTCTCCTTGTCGCGCAGGTCCAGCGCGTGCGACCAGCCTTCCAGCGTCGTGTCATACGCCAGGGCGAGTTCGGTGTTGCTGCGCTGCAGGTCCGCGAACAGTGAGGCACTGTCCACCGCGATCGCGGCCTGCCCCGCCAGCGCGTCGAGGTAGTCGAGCCAATCGCGATCGGGGTTCAGCGGCGCGCGGTGGTAGACCTCCAGCACACCCTTCACCTGCCCCTTGGCCACCAGCGGCACCGCGTAATACGCCACGAATCCTTCCGCCTGGAGCATCGAGTCGAACGGCGGGTCGCCGGCCGGTGCGTCCGCCAGCGTCACGCGCTGCCGCTCCAGCGCGGCCATGCCTGCCGGCCCGCGCCCCAACCGCACCCGGGCGGTCTCGACCCGGCGGGTGCGGAATCCGCTGCCTAGCGCGTAGTCGAGCGTGTGCGTCGGCGCCTGCAGCAGCAAGAGCGCGGCCGCGTCCACGCCCAGTTGGGCCCGCACTTGCTCGAGGACGATGCTGAGCGTAAGGATCAGGTCGAGGCTGGCGGTGATCGCCATGTCGATGGACCGTAGGCCCCCCAGACGCCCGACCTGCCGCGCGATCCGCTCTTCGGCCTCCTTGCGCCCGGTGATATTCAGCGCGGCAGACAGGATACAGCTCTCGCCTGCAAACTCTATGGCCTGGGCCGAGTAGAGTACCGTGGTCGGCTCGCCTGACTTGCCGGGCAAGGTAACCTCCAGATTGCTCACGCGGCCTTGCTGGCGCAGTTGCGCGGTCGTTGCCACGTCCGCACCTGCACCCGGCCACAGGTTGAGCTCTAGGAGCGTCCGGCCCACCACTTCCTCCGCGGTATAGCCCGAGTAGTGGCAGAACGCCTCATTCACGGCCAGGATTCGGTGGTCGGCGGCGCGTGAGATCACCTGGATCGCCGGAGTGGCGTTGAAGGCCAGCGTGAACCGCTCCTCCAGCCGCTGCTGCTCTGTTCGCGATAGCTGCGCAGCCGCCAGCGTGCTGTTGATGGCGCGCGCCAGACCCGCGAGCTCGTCGTTGCCTGCCGCCTGCAGCCGCGCCCCGGGATCCCCGCCCGCCGCGAGGCCGCCCACCGCGCGGCGCAGATCGCCCAGCGGTGCCAGCACCAGACGATGCAGGACGAGGAGCACCACAAGCACGATACCGAACGCCGCCCGCCAGTTCCACCGCCAGGTATGATCCCGACCACCGACTGGCCGCGGTGGTAGATGTCGCGGTTCGTGACCGTGCGCAGGATGTAAGCCGGAGCGCCGAGCGCGTCGGAGAGCCGCACGTATCCGGCAACCTCGTTGTCGCTCAGCGGGCTGACGAGTGTGGCCCCATCGGTCACGAGCGTGCCCCGAGCCGCCGCCAGGTCCGCGGGGAGCGTGGCCCCATTCAGGGGTGCCAGCGAGATTGTGGTGAGCGTCGTGCGCTTCAGAGCGGCCAGGGCCGCGTCGTCCACGTAGCGCACGAAGAGAAGGGTGCCCGCCGGGCTGCCCGTGCCGTCGTTGTGCAGGATCGGCTCGGCCGCGAACAAGGCCGGCCCCCGCGCGAGCGCCATCAGCCCGGTCGTGCCGGTGAGCGCCTCTGTGTGTTGCAGCAGCGGGCTGCCTGGGTAAACGTAATGGCCCAACCCGTCGGGGACTGCTCCCGCGCTATCTGCTGAACTCGCGAGGACGATCTGCCCCCTGTCGCTGACGAACACTGCCAGGTCGACGCCGAGCGTTGTCAGGGCCGCAGGGTCGGCCAGGTTGGCGGCGTAATAGTCCGGGTTGTTGCCTTGCATGAACGAGTAGGTCTCGTCCCAGACAGACCAGTCGCGCGTGCTGGCCGCCAGCGTGCGCACGTTGTCGTCGATGGCGCCCTGGGCCCGCTGGAGGTCTTCGCGCACCGCCTGGTTCTCCTGGTCGCGAAACCCGCCCGCGACCATGACCTCCGAGACCACCAGCAGGGCGACCGTTGCCAGGATGGCGATCGCGCCCACGATCGCGATGGTCCGTGCTTGAATGCTCATCCACTGTTCCCCGGTGCGGACCGGCTCCCCGATCCGCGTGACCATGCGCGCGCGCACCTCGCAAGGCAGCGCGGCCCCACACTCATATCATGTGCTGCCTTTGCCTATTGTAGCGTTGACTTCGCGCGGTGCATAGACCCGGTAGTCCTGCTCGTGGATAGAAAATGGTCCCGGCTGGCGGGTGACCGTCCACCCACCAGTCCATTGACACCGCTGCGCCGGGCCCGCTATACTGAGGCGCGGCCGGGCTCCGCCCTCACGGCCGCAGTCCTGCGCGGGGAAGGCCCGCCAGGCATGTCGCGCGCCCGATCACAGGCGGGGCGGCCGCGCGCGCCGAGCGCGGGCGGCACGAAGGAGTGGATACATCCATGGCAATAGTAGCGGTCGTCCAGGCGCGGCCCGACACCGTGCTTGACGATTACCGGCGCGTGATGCACCTCGCCGATTACCAGGCCGCCATTCCGGCCACCAACGAGACCCTGCTCAAGCTCAATCTGAGTTGGTCCAAGTACTTCCCCGCCTGCTCGAGCGAGCCCTGGCAGGTCGAGGGCGTTGTCCGCACGCTGCGCGAGGACGGCTACGCGGCCCACCGCATCTTCCCCATCGAGAACAAGACTGTCGTCACCAATCCGATCAAGGGCGCCAAAGAGAATCTCTGGCTGCCCATCCTGCGGCGCTATGGCCTCTATTTCACCCCGCTGCCCGGCGTCGAGTGGGTCCGCTACGACTTCCAGAGTCCCCTGCTCATCCTGAACCACATCTTCCCCGACGGCATCTACGTCCCGAAGATGTTTGTCGGCCGCAACGTCCTGCACCTGCCGACGATGAAGACCCACGGCCACGCTGTCACCACGGGCGCCATCAAAAACGCCTTCGGCGGCCTGCTCCGCGAGGTGCGCCACTACGCGCACAAGTACATGCACGAGGTTCTCGTCGACCTGCTCTACATGCAGCGCGAGCTCCACAGCGGCATGTTCGCCGTTATGGACGGCACGGTCGCGGGCGACGGCGCCGGTCCGCGCACCATGGACCCCGTCATCACCGGCTACGTGCTCGCCTCCGCCGACCAGGTGGCCATCGACGCCATCGCCGCCAAGATCATGGGCTTCGACCCGCTCCAGATCCCCTACATCCGCATGGCCCACGAGCGCGGCCTCGGCGTCGGCGACCCGCGCGACATCGAGATCGTCGGCGAGGATATCGCGGGGGTCGACCTCGGCTTCCGCACCAAGCGCTCGTTCGTCATCTGGGGCGACCAGATGCTGCGCAAGGGCCCCCTGCGGTTCCTGGAAGGCCCGGCCCTGCATAGCCCGCTCGTGGCCTGGGCACCCATCGCCTCGAACCTCTATCACGATCGGCTCTGGTATCCCACCATCGGCCGGCAGAAGATCCGCGCGTTCATGGCGACCGACTGGGGCCGCCTCTGGCAGACCTACGCCGAAGTCCGCGACCGCTCCGTCGTCATCCGCACCGGCGCCGGCCCCGACGCCGAGCTGGTCGGTGCCCACGACCATCGTATGAGCACCGCCCACGCCTACCAGCCCCACGCCGGCCGCTAACGCCCGTGCCCAGGCAACTGCAGACGGCGGGCTCTGCCCGCGGATGTCACAAGCCGATAGTGCCTGGTATTAGCGAGAATCGCTTGTGCCGGCACGCCTCATCCCCGGGAGGGGCATGCTCCTCCCGGATGGCCGCTTCGCTGATTAAGACTACTAGCAGCCGTGATTAGTGCATCACCAGCGGCGCCGCCCCGCGAGCGCTTCCGCGATTCTGGGACATCCTGGGACATCCTGTGACATCCTGGGACATCCCGGGGCAATCGCCCCGCGGCCGGCGCCTCGACCCCCAGATTGGGCCGTCCGGCTATTGACGCCGCCCCCGGAACCCGGTATACTAGAGGGCGGGTTTGCTCCGGCCTGGCGGCAGTTTCTGCGCCGCGCCTGAGCAGATTTTTGTGCCGTGCCGGCCGCCTGCCGGCACTTCTGGGGATGGGCCGCTGTCCCACCACGGTCACGCCCGTCACGCAAGACCACTTGCACGAGTTAAGGAGTTTGCACCGCATGTTGAAGATCCGGTTGCGCCGCATGGGCGCGAAGTTCCAGCCCCACTACCGCATCGTAGTAGCCGATGCCCGCGCCCCGCGCGACGGCCGCTTCGTGACGATCCTGGGCTACTATGATCCGCGTACCAAGCCACCCACCGTCCACGTCGACGAGGCCCAGCTGATCGATTGGGCCCGCAAGGGCGCCCAGCCCACCGAGGCGGTCGTCAGCTTGCTGCGCCGCGCTAACCTGGCCGCGCCCGTCATCGCCGCCTTCGACGCCAAGAACCCGTCGCACTACCGGCCGCCCACTGAGGCGCCTGCCGAGCCCGCGGCCGAGGCTGCCGCCGAGGCGTAGGCGCGCCCTGCGCGTGGAGAGGGATTCCCCGCATGAAGGATCTGGTCGAGTACATCGCGAAGTCGCTCGTCACCCACCCCGAGGACGTCAAGGTCCGCGAGGTGCGCACCGAGCGCACGGTCATGATCGAGCTCACGGTCAATCCGGAGGAAAAGGGTAAAGTCATTGGGCGGGACGGCAAGATCGCCCGCGCCATCCGCACCCTGGTGAGCATCGCCGCGCAGCACGAAGGCCGCCGCGGCGTGCTCGAGATCCTGTAACCGGCCGAGGCAGCGTCGTCGACGGTCCGGCGTCCGGGCAGCCGCCCTGGGAACCGGACCGTCATGGCTGCCCGGGAGCATGGCATGTTTCGCTACCCGTTGGACCCGCACCTGGCGCTCGGCCTGCTCGAAGCGCGCCACGCTCCGCGCCTGCTCGCCCTGATCGACCGCAACCGCGCCTACCTGCGCGAGTGGCTGCCCTGGGTCGACGGCACTACGACGGTGGACGACTCCGCCGCCTTCATTCGCAACGCCCTGGAGCAGTTCGCTGATAACCGCGGCTTCCAAGCCGGTATCTGGCTTGATGACGACCTCGTCGGCATGATCGGCTACCACCCCATTGACTGGGAGTCCGCCCAGGTCGAGATCGGCTACTGGCTCGACGCTGCGCACCAGGGCCGGGGCATCATGACCCGCGCCGTGCGCGCCTTGGTGGACCACGCCTTCGGGCCCCTCGGCCTGCGCCGTGTGCAGATCCGCTGCGCCCCCGGGAATCACCGCAGCTGCGCCATCCCCGAGCGGCTGGGCTTCCGCCGCGAGGGCGTCGAGCCTCGGGCCGAGTGGCTCTACGATCACTATGAGGACCTGGTCGTCTACGGCATGCCGGCGACCGCCTGGCCCCACCCCCCTGCCGGGTCGGGCGCCCCCACCACCGATGCCTCAGCCGCCTGATTACGTCACCATCGGCGAGGTCCTGGCTGCCCATGGCGTGCGCGGCGAGCTCCGCGTCACCGTGCTCACCGACTTCCCGAAGCGCTTCCTGGCCCTGCGCCACGTCTTTCTCACCCGCTCGGCCCGTGCGGCCGGCACCACGCCGCCCGCGCCCCCGGCCGAGTTCCGCGTGCTCACCGCCCGCCTGCTGGGCGGTGGCAGCCGCCGTCTCTTCCCTGTCAGCGACCCCGCCGACGCCGACCGCTCCGGCCCCTGGGCGGGCCACACCCAGCACGCGCTGATCAAGCTGGCCGGCGTCAACGACCGCGACGCCGCCGAAGCCTGGCGTGGCGCGCTGCTCCAGCTGCCCGCCGCCGAGGCCTGGCCGCTGCCCGACAATACCTTCTACGCCTTCCAGCTCTACGACCTGCCCGTGGTCACCGCCGCCGGACAGACGCTCGGCACGGTAGAGGACCTCCTCGCTACGGGCAGCAACGACGTCTACCTGGTGCGCACACCCGAGGGCCGCGAGCTGCTGGTCCCGGCGATCCAGACAATCGTCGAGGAGATCAATCCCGCCGCGGGCTACATTCGGATCAAGGATCCGGCGGAATGGCTGGATGAGCAAGATACGCCGTAAGCTCCCGCATCCGTCCGTCGCGGTGCCCCCCGCGTTAACTCATCGGCCTCACGTCGACGTCCTGCCGCCGATCCCCGAGCACCCCACCTCGGGCCTGGCACCCTCACAGGTGCGTTACGGCATGCGTATGTCGATCGGCGACGGCGTCTTCGCCCAGATCTTCCTGACCGTCACGTCAGGCTCGCTGCTCACCGCGCTCCTGCTCTTCCTCGGCGCCACCGACTTCGTGCTCGGCCTGGTCACCGCGCTGCCCGTGCTCGCCCAGCTGGTCCAGCTGCCCGCCGCCTGGATGGTCGAGCGCCGCGGCGACCGCCGGGCCATCACCGTCTGGTCGAGCCTGGGCCGCCTCTTCTGGCTCGTGCCCGTGGCCGTGCTCTTCATCCCGATGCCCGTGCCCTGGCGCCTCGGCCTCGCCGTCGGCTCGATGGGCATGGCAATGGGCCTGCTGTCGGTCAGCACGAACGCCTGGCTCTCCTGGATGAGCGACCTGATCCCCGCGGGCCTGCGCGGGCGCTTCTTCGGCACGCGCAGCATGGTGCTGGCGCTGGTCGGCATGGCCACCAGCTTCCTCGGCGGCACGTTGCTCGACGTCACGCGCGGGGCGGGGGCGCCGGAGTTCGGCTTCCTCGCGCTCTTCGGCCTGGCCTGTGTAGCCGGCCTCGTCAGCACCTACTTCGTCAGCCGCCAGCCCGAACCGGTGCTCAAGCGGGCCCCTAGCGGTCGCTTCGGCGCCATGATGATCGCGCCCTGGCGCGACCGCTCCTTCCGTGGCTTCATCCTGACGCTGACCATCTGGAGTATCGGCATTAACATCGGCGCGCCGTTCTACAGCGCGCAAGCCCTCAAGAACCTGCACATGAGCTACCAGGAGCTGGTCACGCTTGACGTCGTCACGGCGGCCGTCAGCTTGCTCAGCCAGCCGCTCTGGGGGCGCTGGTCCGACCGCGTCGGCCAGCGGCGCGTGATGCAATGGTCCATGCTGGGCGCGTCGCCGCTCGCCTTCACCTGGCTGTTTGCCACGCCGAGCACGATCTGGCTGCTCTACCTGAACAACGTGGCCGCCGGCATCTTCTGGCCGGGCGTCACGCTCGCGCTGAACAACCGGCTCATGGAGCGCGCGCCCGCGTCGGGCCGTGGCGGCTACCTGGCGCTTTACTCGGCGATCACCGGCGGCATGGCCTTCCTGGCCTCACTGCTCGCCGGTGTGGCCGCCAACGGCTTGGTTGGCGCCGAGCTACCCCTGGGCCCCCTCGTGCTCAACCACTACCAGATGCTCTTCCTCGTTGCCGGAGTGATCCGCGTCGGAGTCGTCCTCACCCGTCGCGCCAGCCTCTGAGGCGCGTGGGAGCGGATCCGGCTTCAGGATCAGCGTGCCCAGCGGCGGCAGCCGCAGACAGACGGCGTAGCCACTGGGCGCCCAGCCCTGCGCCTCGGCCTGCACGCCGCCCATGTTGCCCACGTTGCTGCCCCAGTAGATTCCGGCGTCGCTGTTGAGCACTTCGCGATAGTAACCCGGGCGGGGCACCGGCAGGCAATAGTAGTCGCGCACGTTCGGCGTGAAGTTGCAGACGACGATCACCAGGTCGTCGGGATCGCGGGCGCGCCGTACGAACGCGATGACGCTGTTCTCGTTGTCGTTCGCCAGCAGCCACTCGAACCCTTCCCAGCTCTCGTCCACCTCCCACAGCGCCTTCTCGGCGGCGTAGAGGTGCAGCAGGTCGCGCATGTACTGGTGCAGCCCCGCGTGCGAGCCGTGTTCGAGCTCGTGCCAGTCGATGCTGCGCTCCTCGCTCCACTCGGCGCGCATCCCGAAATCGCCTCCCATGAAGAGCAGCTTCTTGCCGGGGTGCGTGAACATGTAGCCGAAGAACGCGCGCAGGTTGGCGAACTGCTGCCAGCCATCCCCGGGCATCTTGTTCAGCAGTGAGTGCTTCAGGTGCACGACCTCGTCGTGCGACAGCGGCAGTAGGAAGTTCTCGTTGAACGCGTACATCAGCGAGAAGGTCACCCAGTTGTGATGGTAGCGCCGGTAGATTGGGTCGAGCGCCATATAGTCCAGCATGTCGTGCATCCAGCCCATATTCCACTTCAGGTCGAAGCCCAGCCCGCCCAGGAACGTGGGCCGGGTCACCATCGGCCAGGCGGTCGAGTCCTCGGCCATCGTCAGGGTGTCGGGGTGCTCCAGGTGCACGAGCTCGTTGAATTGCTTGAGGAAGTCGATCGCCTCCAGGTTCTCGCGGCCCCCGAAGCGGTTCGGCACCCAGCCGCCCGGCTGCCGCGAGAAGTCGAGGTAGAGCAGCGAAGCGACGGCGTCGACGCGCAGGCCGTCAATGTGGTACTTGTCGAGCCAGAACAACGCGTTCGAAAGCAGGAAATTGCGCACCTCGGTTCGCCCGAAGTTGAAGATGAGCGTGCCCCAGTCGGGCTGCTCGCCCAGGCGCGGATCGGCGTGCTCGTAGAGGTGCGTCCCATCGAAGTAGTTCAGGCCCTGGATGTCCTTCGGGAAGTGCGCCGGGACCCAGTCGAGGAAGACGCCGATGCCCGCCTGGTGGCAGCAGTCGACGAAGTACATGAAGTCGGTCGGGGTGCCGAAGCGGCTGGTCACGGCGAAATAGCCGACGGTCTGGTAGCCCCACGAGCGGTCAAGCGGGTGCTCGGACACGGGCATGAGCTCGATGTGTGTGTAGCCCATCTGTTTGACGTAGTCAACCAGCTGCTGCGCCAACTCGCGATAGGTGAGCGACCGGTCGCCCTCGGCCTGCACGCGCCACCATGAGCCCAGGTGCACCTCGTAGATCGACACGGGTGCGCCCAGGGCGTTGTGTGCCTTGCGGGTGCGCATCCACTTGTCGTCGCTCCACGTGTAGTGGTCCAGGTCGGCGACGACGGACGCCGTATGCGGGCGGAGCTCGGAAAAGAACCCGTAGGGATCGGCCTTGTCGGCGGCGTAGTCGTTGAATTGCGACTTGATCATGTACTTATAGGCTTCACCCTCGCCCAGCCCCGGGATGAAGATCTCCCAGATGCCTTGCGCCGGGTGGCGGCGCATCGGGTAGACGCGGGCGTCCCAGTTGTCGAAGTTCCCGATCACGCTGACCACACGAGCGTTCGGCGCCCAGACGGCGAAGTGCACGCCGCGGAACCCGCCGACCTCGCGCACGTGCGCCCCCAGCTTCTCATAGGTCCGGTAGTGCGTACCCTCGCCGAACAGGTACAGGTCATAGTCCGTGAGCACGGGGCCGAAGCTGTAGGGATCGGCGAGGTCGACTGCATTGCCGCCCGGGTCGGTCGCGCGCAGCCGGTAGCCGAAGTTCTCCTGCTCCGGCACCACCACTTCGTATAGCCCGTCCGGATGGACGCGCTCCATGGGGTGCTCGGCGCCCAGGTGGGTGATGAGGGTGACGGCTTGCGCCCAGGGCAAAAAGGCGCGCACGACGGTCGCAGGCCCGGCTTCCGTGCTGAGGGCGTGGGGACCCAGCAAGGCGAATGGGTCGCCGACGTTGCCGGTGACAATGGCCTCGATCTCTTCCGGGCTGAGGATAGGGGGCACCGGGCGGCTCCTTTGGCTAGCGGTGGTCCGGCGGCGCGCAGGCCGCGCCTCCCTGAGGGCCGCCGCAATACGCGTACCACGGTTACATCGGCTTGTTGGCGCGGATGTGCGCGCACGCAGTTCCCGGACAGACACAGCGCGGAACGGAGGCGAGCGCGCGCGCTTTCGTCGCGTCGCGGGGCGAGCCAGTCGGTTGCGTCCCCGGCTATGCGGCGTCCTGGCAGGTCGCGCCACAGGGCTGGCGGTGCCGGAGGGGCGCCCAAGGGGGCGCCCCTCGCGGTGGCCATGCGCCGGCGCGGCAGTTATTGTCCGCCGCCTGCGGTAATCGACAGATAGACGATCTTGGCGATCTGGCCGCGGGTTGCGTCGTTGCCCTGGCGGAAGTAGGGGCGGTTCTGCGGGTCGCAGGGCTCGCCCGGCCCGCCGCAGGTGTAGCCCGAGAGGACGCCGTGCTCGACGGCTGTCTCGACAAAGCGGTAGAAGGCCGAGCCGGGCAGCACGTCCTCGAAGGTCGCGTCCGGCGGGGCGATCAAGCTCCAATTCGCCGCGACGACGTCGATCTTGGACAACTGGCCCCGCGTCACATTGTTGTACGGGCGGAAGTAGGGGCGGTTCTGCGGGTCGCAGGGCTCGCCCGGCCCGCCGCAGGTGTAGCCGCTCACCACGGTCGCTGCCGCGGCCGTCTCAATCACGTCGAAGAATGGGAAGTCGGCCCGGACGTCGGCGAAGGTGTAGTGGCCGGCGGCGGGGGTGGTGATGGGCAGACCGAAGCCGAGCACCACGATCTTGACCATCTGCGCGCGGGTCGTGTTGTGGTAAGGCCGGAACGTACCGTCGGCGTACCCCGAGATCACGCCGTGGCAGGACAGGTACTGCACGGGGACGTAGAAGTAGTCGGTCTCGTCCACGTCGCTGAAGGTGACCGGGCACGCCGTCGCGCTCGGCGGCAGCGGGGTGCCGCTCGGCGGGATGGGCGTGGCACTGGGAGGCGCCGGGGTTGGGCTCGCCTCCGCGGGTGTGCCGGTCGGCGGCAGCGGCGTAAGCGTGCTGCTCGGCGGCGCAGTGGCGCTGGGCGTGGCCGGCACCGCGGTCGGGCACGCCTCCAGCAGCATCACGTCGTCCACGTACATATGGGCCACGTCGCCTGCCCCATCCTGATGCACCAGGAACTCGACCCGCACGGTTTGCCCGGCATAGGCGTCCAGGGGATAGGTGACGTTCGTCCAGGTCTCGGTGCCCTGCAGCACGTGCATGATGGTCGCCAGGATCGCGCCGTGGCCATCGGTGAGATAGGCGTCCTGCCAATCGAACTGGATGTTGTCCCGCGAGTAGGGGAAGTACCAGAAGGAGAGCGTGCCCCCGGAGGCGGGCACCGTGAATTGTTGGTAGATCGACGAATCGCCATACGGCTCGTTGTTCGGGACGCTCCCCAGGAAAGCGGAAAACCCCCCGGCATGGGTGTGGAGGGCGCTGACGACCGGCGTCGGGTTGGCGTCCAGGATGGTCCAGCCAGGCGACAAGCTCCCGGTCTCGAAGCCGCCGTTCTGGATCACCGGCGCCGCGCAAGGCGTGCTGGTCGGCGTGCTCGTTGGGATGGGCGTGCGCGTTGCCGTGGCCGTGGGCGGCGTGCCCGTCGCCGTCGGGGTCGGGCTGGCATAGGGCTGGACGGTGAGCCACGTGGCCGACACCGGGCCCCAGCTGTGATACCCATCGTACTCGTTGACGCCCCGTCCGCGCACGAAGAGGATGTGCCGGCCCACGGAGAGGCTGCCCGTCGAGACCAGGGCCGCGACCGCCTCGGTGGGTGAGTTGAACTGGCCATCGGCGGGGAGTAGGGGCAGCGGCGTGCCCCCGGCCCAGGGCGGGGTGTCAACATAGTATTCGGCGGCGGCCACGTTCTGCAGATAGCTGTCGTAGCCGTCGTGGTAGTTCCAGGCGTAATTGATCGTGGCCGTCAGGTTGGCGCTGATGCCCTGCGTGACGGTCAGCGGATCGCTCTGCACGAGTGTCGCGTCGGGCCCCCGCGTTAGCAGATAGGGCATCCGCGCGACTTTGGCCAGGTAGAGCATCATGCCCCGGTTCTGGGGCCACAGGATCGTCTGGGTCGTCGTGTAGGGCGTGAAGAAGTCGTCGCCGATCTCCTCCGCGAAGGCAGCGGCCCCCAATTCGCCATAGACCCAGTCATTGGTGACCCCGTCGGCGATATAGAGGCACGAGCCGAACTGGCAAGGCGTGTAGTCATCACCTGGCGGCTCGGCGTTCGTGGAGGCGAGGTGGAACGCCAGGTTCGTGAGGTCGGCCTCGTTGGGGGCGGGTGTGGAGTACATCGCCCAGGGATAGAGGTTCACGTCGGAGAAGGAATGCATGTCGAGAAAGGTGCCGGTCGTCGTGATGGGAGCCGGGTCAGTGATGTCCGGGCCGCGCTGGTCGGGGATCAGCGCGCGGATCTCGGCGATCGTCGCCTGAGTCTCGTCCTCGGACGCGGCCGCGGTGCCGTGGTAGGCCTCCGCACACGGGACGTCGCTGGAGCCGCCGCAGCAGTTCCAGAGGAACGGGAAGTTGCGATTGAGGTCGGTCCCGAACTGGTTGCCGATCTCCGGGGGCCAGGTGAGGCAGCCGTTGGTGTCGTTGGCGTTCTTGCGCTGGTAATAGGGGTTCAGCCCGCCACCGCCCGCCTCGACGATATGGTGGCCGTCGGGGTTGAGGGTGGGGATCACGTAGATGTCGGTCCAATCGACCAGCCAGTGGGCGTCGGCGTTCGTGGCGTAGTTATCCAGCAGGTAGGCGATATAGTCGAGCGCGACCTCCGGCGGCGAAATCTCGCGCGCGTGGATCCCGGCTTCGACCCAGAACACCGGCTTGGGTCCGGGGATGCTGCGATTCGTGATGTGCAGCGCCAGCATGTCGTAACCGTTGTAGGGATCGGGCTGCACGCATTGCCCCGGGTGAGCCTTGCACCAGGAATCGCCGAAATCCACTTTCTCGGCCAGGTTCGGGTACGCAGCCGCCTCCTGATCCAGGAACTGACCCATCTCTTCGACGGTGTGATAGCCGCCGAAGAAGTTGTCGGCCGAGTTCCCAAAAGTGACTGGAGTGTTCAGACTGGCCGTCAGGTGGGCGTCAACCTCCACCCGCAAACCTTGTCGGCGCAGGGAGTCCATCCCGGCCGCGTCAGACACCACCGTCAGGTAGCCGCCGGTCGTCGGGACTTCCAGCGCGTCCAGAGTTGTCGCCAGGCGATCGCGCTCGGCGGGGCTGCGAAAGTAGACGCGCACGACGAGTGCGCTCTGCCCTGGCCCGGCGTTCCCGGCCGGGCTAGTCGGCGCCGGAGCGGCCGGCGGCGGTGCGCCCGCCGCGACCAGATCGCTGCCGAGCAGGAGCAGTGGTAGCAGGAGCAGCAAGGCGGGCATGCCTGCCTTGAAAGGAATTGCTTTGCGCGGGTTGGATGGCAGATGCTCGCATGGGGTCCTTCCTTCCGGGTGATATCGGTCACCGTCCGGCGTACGGTGGTGCACGAGTCACCTGTCGCGCGTCAGGCGCCTCGTTCGTGCCGGTTCGGCATTACCCGTTCCCATTGTATCAAACAGGACCAAGGGGCGCCGCGGGGAGGGTGTAGGACAGGATTTAGGCAGCCTACTTGGAGCCGCCTGCACGCACGGTCACCTGGCCGGGCTGGGCGCCTTGCGGAGCACAAACCGCTCGTTTCGCCTCTGTGGTGGGGTATCACAAGCGGGTCCAAGCCGTACGTTGGGCGAGCGGCCTGCTTGCGCGAGGCGGCTTGCCCAATCCGCCTGAACGCGGCGCTCCACTTGCCCAAATCCTGTCCTACACCCCCGCGGGGAACGGCGTTGGCGGCGGCGGGCAGCCTGTGGTATACTGCGCCGGGGCGCCCCCCAACGTTGCGCGGGCGCCCCGGTCCACAGGTTGTGTGCCCTGCCCAAGGAAGGTGCTGCTGATGACCACCACTGCCCCCGATCCCGCCGTCGCGGTCGCCGCGTTCGACCGGCTCGCCGACGAGATCGTCGATTCCTATTGTGAGTTCTATCCTGCCAACGCCGTCGACCTCGGTCTGCACGCCTACGACGGCCGCATCGGCGACATGAGCGCGCCGGCCCTGGCCGCGCGCCTGGCCGCTCTCGCCGATCAGCAGGCGCGCCTGGCAGCGATTGACCCGGCTGCGCTGTCGCCCGACCGCGCGCACGACCACGCCCTCGCCGGGAGTTTGCTGGCCGGCGAAGCCTGGCAGCTTGGCGAGTTCCGCTGGCCCGCCCGCATCCCGCTGAACTATCTCCAAGCGATCGACGCATCGCGCTACGTGAAGCGCCGCTACGGCACGCCGGCCGCGCGCGCCGCGGCCCTGACGGCCCACCTGGCCGGCATTCCGGCCGTGCTGGCCGCCGCCCAGGCCAACCTCGACCCCATCCTGCCCGGGCCCCCACTCGAGATGGCGATTGAGGCATTCAGCGGCGTGACCGGCTACCTGGCCGACGACCTGGCGGCGGCCTTCGCTGAATTCGGCCGGCTCTGCCGAGCCGGTGGTGCTGCCGCCCGACTTCGCCCCGGCACGTGACGCTGCCGTGGCCGCCGTGCGTGCCTTCCTCGCCGATCTGCAGGCCCATGTGCCGTCCGCCTCGCCGGACTTTGCCATCGGCCCGGAGAGCTATGGCCACATGCTCGCGGCCGGCGAGATGGTAGACCTACCTGTCGAACAAGTCCTGGCAATCGGCGAGCGCAACTTGGCGGCCAATCAGGCCCGCCTGGCGGCCCTCGTCGCCGACCTCGCCCCGGGCGCGACCGTGCCCGACGCCATGGCCCGCGAGGCCGACAACCATCCGGACGCCGAGGCGCTGATCCCCAGCACCGCTGCCCTGCTGGAGGACCTCCGCGCCTTCCTGATCAGCCATGACATCATCAGCGTGCCCTCCGAGGTTCGCTGTCAGGTTCGTCCCACGCCTAGCTTCCTCCGCTGGGGCTTCGCCTTCATGGACCCGCCCGGCCCCTTCGAGACCGAGGCCACGGATGCCTATTACTACGTGACCACCGTCGATCCGGCCTGGTCGGCTGACGAGCAGGAGGCCTGGCTGCGCCGCTTCAACTACCCCGTGCTCCGCAACACTTCCGTCCACGAAGCCTATCCCGGCCACTACGTCCATTTCCTGCACGCGCAGGCGCCCATGTCGCGGCTGCGCAAGATTGCCGGCTCGTATGCGCTGATTGAGGGCTGGGCGCACTACACCGAGCAGATGATGGTCGAGCAGCGACTCGGCGGTGACGAAAACGGGCGGCTGGAACTGGCTCAGTTGCAGGATGCGCTGCTCCGCAACTGCCGCTACATCGTCAGCATCCGTATGCACACCCAGGGTATGTCGCTCGCTGAAGCCACGCGTTTCATCCAGGACAACGCCTACTACGAGGAGCTGCCCGCCTACCGCGAGGCCATCCGCGGCACGTTCGACCCGGGCTACTTGAACTACTGTCTGGGCAAGCTGATGCTGCTGCAGCTACGCGCCGATTATCAGGCCGCCGAGGAGGCCGCGGGCCGGCCCTTCTCGCTGCGCGGCTTCCATGACGCGCTGCTCAGCTACGGTGCGCCGCCGGTACCTCTGCTCCGGCGCAGCCTGCTTGGTGGCGGCGCGATCCTCTGATCGCCGCGCCATACGCTTACCGAATACTCTTTGTAGCCGCCGCGGCCGGTCACACCCGGCCCGGCGGTTCGCGTGCCCGCGGCTTCCGCTAAGCGGCATCGCCTGCTGCATCGCCTGATAGGAAGATGTATACTGGGGATGTCGGCGCCGTGCGGGCAGGACGGGACCCACCACACGGTTGAGCGTGGAATACGAGCCACAGGAGGGCATCGGCGATGGATTCGATTGCTTTCATTCGGCAGATGATGACCGCGCAACACGGGTTCTTGGAAGGGACAATGGACGGCGTGACGGCCGAGCACGCCCATTGGACGGGCGGCAATAAGGCCAATCCGATCGGCGCGACCTACGCGCACGTGGTCGTCTCGGAGGATTCGATCATTAACGGCATGCTGCGCGGGCAGGCGCCGCTTGCGATGTCCACGTGGGCAGGCAAGACCGGGCTGAGCGAGCCGATGCCCATGCCCGGCGGCGACTGGGAGCACGCCTACGGCGATTGGGCCCGCCGCGTGCAGGTCGACCTACCCGCGCTCCACGCATATGCGCAGGCGGTCTACGCGGCCAGCGACGGCTACCTGGCCACGCTCACGCCCGAGTCGCTTGACCAGCCCATCGACTTGGCCGCCATGGGTATGGGCACGATGGACCTGGGCTGGGTGCTTGGCCAATTCGTCGTCGGCCATATAGCAAATATCACCGGCGAGATCTCGGCCCTCAAGGGCGTGCAGGGCCAGAAGGGCTACCCCTTCTAGACCGAGCCCCGCGGGACAATAGAACGCCCCGGACGATCCGGCCGGATCGTCCGGGGCGCGAGGTTTCCAGGGATCAGGCGGCGGCGGCGGCAGCTAACCCGGCCAAAAACGCTGCGACGATTGTCGGGTCAAGCCGCCGTCCGGCCTCGCGCTGGAGCTCGGCTAGGGCTATCGCCGGCGAGGGGGCCGGCCGTCCGTGGGCGCCGTGGGTCAAACGATCGTAGCGATCGGCCACCGCGGCGATCCGCGCGGCCTGCGGAATCGCCGCACCCGCCAGGCCCTGTGGGTAGCCTGATCCGTCCCAATGCTCGTGGTGTGCCAGTGCGATCGTGCCGGCCATTTGCAGCACCGCGGACTGGGCGCCCGTCAGGATCGCCGCGCCAATCACCGTGTGCCGCTGCAGCGCCGCGCGCTCCTCGTCGGTCAGTGGCGTGCGCTTGTGCAGGATCGCGTCGGGCACGCCGATCTTGCCCAGGTCATGCAGCGGCGCGGCCTGCCGGATCAGCGCGACGTCGCGGTCCGACCAGCCGAGTGCGCGCGCGGTCCAGGCGCAAGACTCGCCCATGCGGTGGGGGTGCTCGCTGGTGTCGTCGTCGCGATACTTCGCGGCGAGTGCCAGCCGCTCGACAAGTTCGCGTTGGGCCAACTCAAGGTCGCGCGTCCGCGCCCATACCTGTGCCTCCAGGCGGGCGTTCTGCGTGCGCAACTCCTCGTACAACGCGCGCGTCTCCAGCAAGTTGCGGATTCGGAGCAGGACTTCCGTCGGGTCGAACGGTTTGGACAGGTAATCCGTGGCCCCCGCGGCCAGCGCGAGCCGTTTGGCCTCCGCCGTGACGTCCGCCGTCAGCACCAGTATCGGGAGGTACTGGTCGGGCGGCACGGCCACGCGCACCTGGCCCAGCACCGCGTAGCCGTCGAGGTAGGGCATCCGCAGGTCGAGCAAGATCAGGTCGGGCTGGTGCTCGCTGACGAGGGGTAGGACCCGCCGCGAGTCCTGTGTTGTGATGACGTTTGTGTAACCGTCGAGCGCCAACACCCGCTCGAGATAGCGTACGTTCTCCACCAGATCGTCCGCGATCAGGATGGTCACGATTGCCGGGTCGGGCATCATTTCCTGACTCCCTCGCGTTCCAACAGCTCATCCAATAGACCCAGGAACCGCGGCACATCGATGGGCTTGGTCAGATACGCCGTGGCACCCCCGGCCTGCAGCCGCGCGACCTGGCCGTGGGTCGCGTCGGCGCTGAGTACGACGACCGGAATAGAGCGTGTGGCCACGTCGGCCCGGAGCTCTTGCAGCACCGCCTCTCCGCCCATGTCGGGCAGGTGCAGATCGAGCAGGATCAGGTCCGGCCGGTGCTCCCGGGCCAGCTCGATCCCGAGCCGGCCGAGCATCGCCCCCTGCACCTCGACGCCCGGGCGGTGCGCGACCAGGCGCTCAATTAGGGTGAAGTTAGCCAGGTTGTCCTCGATGTAGAGCACGTGCCGCGCCGGTCCCTGGCTGGGCCCGGCGGGCGGCGGCGCCGGCACCGTCTTTGCCAGCTGCTGGACTGGGTTCTCGGCTGCCGGTAGTTCCAGCCAGAAGGTGCTGCCGTGGCCCGGAGTGCTCTCCACGGTCAGCGTCCCGTCCATCGCGGCCATCAGGTGGCGCGACAGCGTCAGTCCCAACCCCGTGCCCTCCACGCCCGTGTGTTCCGCGCCCAACCGATCGAATGGCGTGAACAGCCGGGCGCACTGCGCCGCGGTGAGGCCGAGGCCTGTGTCGCGAATGCCCCACCGTACCCGCCCGTCCACGGCCTCCGCGCAAACGACCGTGACGTACCCACCCGGCCGGTTGTACTTGACGGCATTGTTTAGTATATTCAGCAGCACCTGCTGCAGGCGCTGGTGGTCCGCCCGCACGTATTGACTACATCCGGTGGGCAGCCCATCCGGCATCTCCAGCTCGCGCCGCGCGGCCAGCGGGCCGATCAGGTTGAGACAGGCGGTGACGAGTTCAGCGAGGTCGACCGGCTCAGGCGAAATTGCCAAGCGGTCCGCTTCGATGCGCGCGATGTCGAGCACCTCGTTGATCAGCTCCAGCAGATGCTGGCCCGCGATCTGGATGTAGTGCAGGCTCTCGGCCTGATCCGGCGTCAGGGTCGACATCGCCAGCAACTGGCCGAAGCCCAGGATCGAGTTGAGCGGCGTGCGCAGTTCGTGGCTCATGCGCGACAGGAACTCGCTCTTTGCTCGGTTCGCCTCCTCGGCCGCCTCACGTGCGCGCAGCGCCTCCCCGGCCGCGCGTTGCGCGGTGATGTCCGCAAGCGAGGTCACGACCGCGTACGGCGTCGGCTCGCCGGGCCGCACGAGGGGCCGCGAATTGACCGCAATCCACGTGGGCTTGCCGTTCGGTTGTGGCAGACCCAGTACCACCCCCGACTGCGGCTGGCCGGTGCGCAAGGTCTCCATGGCGGGCCACTCGGCCGCAGCCACCGGCGTGCCGTCCTCGTGGATCGCGACCGGCGCACTGCCCGCCATGTGCACGTCGCGCACCGCCTCCTCGGGAAAGCCGAGGATCCGCGCCGCGCTGACGTTCATTGTCTCCACCTGCCCCTCGCGGTCCCGCACGACGATGCCTTCCTCCAGCACTGCGATCACCGAGCGGTATCGCTCCTCGCTCGCGCGCAGTGCCTCCGCGCCGGCCTGCTGGGCGGTCTCGTCGTGGAAGACGACCACGGCACCCACAATGGCTCCGTTCGGATCCCGGATGGGCGCGCCGGAATCGGCGATGACCCGGCGCACCCCATCGCGCCCGCGGAGCACGGCGTGGTCCGCCAGGTCAAGGGTCCGGCCGTCCTCTAGGATCTGCGCAGTGGCCAAGGCGCGGGGAGTTGCGGTAGCCGGGTCGGTCAGGCAGAGCACGGTGTCGAGCGGCCGGCCCAGCCCTTCGCGCTGCGTCCAGCCGGTCTGCTGCTCGGCCACCGGGTTCATGAAAGTCACGCATCCCTGAGAGTCCGTGGCGATTACGCCATCGCCGATGCTCGCCAGCGTAATGGCGAATCGCTGCGCCTGGCCCTGGACCTCCTGGAAGAGGCGCGCGTTGTCGATAGCCAGCGCCGCCAGGTGCGCGAGCTCCTCCACGAGGATCAGGTCCGAGTCCGTGTACCGCCGCCCCGACTCGGCCATCGCGAGGGTCAGCGCGCCCAGCACGCGCCCGCGCGCCAGGAAAGGCACGATGATAGAGGAGCACGTGCCGTTAGTGGCCAGCAGGCGCGCGTGCTCCGGATCGCGGGCGCTCGCCTCGAGTTCTTCCGCCGTAAGCGTCTCCACCAGCAGGGCTGTGCCGGTCCGCAACACCTCGGCCACGCCCAGATTGCGCGGATCGGGACCGTAGCTTTGCTGTAGCTCGCGCAGCCGGGCCTCTTGCTCCGGATCGGCCGCCGCGATGACCACGCGGTGGACCTTGGCTTCCTGCAACAAGTCGACGACCGCACTGTCCGCGATGTCCGGCACGGCGAGCCGGGCGACGGTGGCCAGGGTCGACTCGTAATCGAGCGACGCGCCAAATTCGCGCCCGGCCGCGTTCAAGAAGCGCAGCATGTCCTCGTTGCGCCTGCGCTCGGTGATGTCGCGGGCGACCACCACGGCTTCGCGCGACGCCGGGTCATCGCGCGTGACGACCGACGCCGCGAGGATCACGCGGCGTTGCCCGTCGCGGTAGCGCAGCACGAGCTCCTGGCCGGCCACGCCGCGCCCGGTCCACAGCGCCTGGTCCATCGGCAGCGCCGCCTCGTCGACCAGGCGCCCGTCGCCGTCGCAGATCTCGAAGGTTGGCGTGACGACAGCCGGGGTGATGTCGGCGGCGCCCATCTGCTCCTGCGCCGCGGGATTGAGGTAGGTCCAGCGCATGGTCTGTGTCGCCAGATCGCCCTCGGCGAGAAACACCGCGGTCGGCAGATGGTCGAGGATGCGCGCCAGGCGGGTCGTCTCGGCCACCGCCGCGGCGGCCTCGCGCCGGGTCTGCTCGGCCAGTTCGCGCGCTATGCTCGCGTCGCGGAAGACTAGCACGACGCCGTAGATCGCCCCCGCTTCGTCGCGGATTGGCGCCGCGCTGTCGTCGATCGGCCGCTCTGTGCCATCCCGCGCGATCAGGATCGTCCGATTGGCCAGCCCGACGATGTGACCCTCGGCGAGCACCCGTGCCACAAGATCGACGGCCGGGGCGCGCGTCTCCGCGTTCACGATCCGGAACGCGTCGGTCAAAGGCCGGCCGGCCGCATCGGCGCGACTCCACCCGGTCAAGCTCTCGGCGACGGGGTTCATGAACGTGATGCGCGCGGCGGTGTCGGTCGCGATCACTGCGTCGCCGATGCTGGCCAGCGTCACAGTCGCCTCGGCACGCTGCCGGGCGGCCTCGCGGTACAGCCGGGCGTTGTCAATGGCGAGCGCCGCGCGGCTCGCTAGCTCCTCGGCCAGCTTGACATCCGCCGGGTCGTACCAGCGCCCGGAGCCCGCGGCGGCGAGAGTTAGTGTGCCCAGCGTGCGATCCCGGGCCCGCAGCGGCATGATGATCAGCGCCTGCAGCCCGAGGGCGCGTACCGGGGCAACGTGCTCCGGATCGAAGCGTGGGTCGCTCAGCACAGAATCGTCGATGTACGCGAAGACTTGCGGAACCCCGGTCGCAATGACCGCGTCCACGCTCCCGGCGGGCGCCGGATGCCGTAGTGGTCGGCGCGGCCAGTCGGCGGCCCCACTCCCGTCCGCGTCGCCGGGCGACATCGTCACCTGCTGGACCGTCCCATCGTCCCAGAGCACGTGGACGTCACACCAATCGGCCACCTGCCGCGTGGCCAGGCGCCCGACGTTGCGCAGCGTCGTCTCATAATCGAGCGACTCGGCCAGCAAGGTGCCGGCTTCGGCCAGCACGGCCAGTCGTTGCCCGGCCGCTTCCGCCGCCTCGTGCGCTGCTTGCTCGGCGGCCAACAGGCGGTCACGCACCGCATCTGTCTGGCGACGCGCGGCCGCGTCGCGCCGCGCGGCCCGGTAGACCATGGCCAGCAGGATCAGGCTAAGCAGGGTCGCGACCGCGAAGGCGATGATGAGATTGCGGGCGCTGCCGCGCAGTTCGGCTGTTTGCGGCTCCAGAGCGGCGGCCTCGTGAGCCTGCAGTGTGGCCACCGACGCGCGCACGTCATCCATGACCGCTTTGCCGGCATCCAGCAACGGCTGCTCCCGGGGGAGATTGACCGACCCGCTGTCGCGTAGATCGATCAGCTGTTGCAGGATAGGGAGTTCCTGCTGGAGCCGTTCGTCGAGCTGCGCCAGGGGTGCTGCCGCCGCGCTGTCGTCGGCCGTGAGCGCGCGCAGCCGGGCCAGGTGATTGGGCAGGCTCGTCAGCCCGCTGTGATAGGGTGCTAAATAGGAGGCGTCGCCGGTGAGCAGGTAGCCGCGCGTGCCGGTCTCCATGTCCTGGGCTTGCGACAGGGTGGCGGCGAGTTCTGAATCGACGTCATAGGAGTGATTGGCGGCGAGCGCGCTTGTGGCGTTCTGATAAGCTACCACGCCGAGCACGGCGAGAAACACCAGCGCGGCGCCGAACCCTGCCCCGATTCTGCGTTCCAGCGACCATTGCATGACGTTGACGCCCCATTCCTCGCTCCGGAGACGTGGTGAACCGCCCGGACACGGCATCACGCGTCAATGGTAACAAGGGCTGCAACCGTGGGTCAATGGGCCAATGGTCCCTGATGCAGTACCCAGGTGGCCCGGCTGCACGCGACGACTCCACCGCTGCACCTGGGTAGTGCTGCGGTGGGGCCGGATCGCCCGCATGAGGCGTTAGTGTTGGATTGGCTGGAGAGGCTGCGGGTACGCGGAGCCTTTCTCGGTAGCGTTCAGTAGCAGCGGCGGACGCGGCTGCTGCGTGAAGTCGAACGCGTCGAGCATGTCGTCCGCACCCGTGTCGCGCGACGTCATGGGGATGATCCCGTAGCGTTCCTCGACCAGCTTCAGGTAGGACTCGAAGGAGTACGTGTGATGGTCGATGTAGTTCTCTTTGACGTAGGGCCCGATGACCAGGCCGGGCACGCGCGGCCCCAGGCCGTACTTGTCCAGTTGCGGCGGCGCCACATGGTCGTAGAATCCGCCCCAGTCGTCCCAGGCCACAAAGATCGCAGTGGTCGGCCAATCGGGGCTCTTCATCACGGCGTTGACGAGACCCGTCACGTAGGCCATGCCGACGCTGACACTCGACGGGGCGTGCTCGCTGACCGCGCCCGACGGCACCACCCAGCTGACCTGGGGGAGCTTGCCCTCCAGCGTATCAGTGTAGAACTCTGACGTATCCACCATGCGGCTCCGCTGGTTCGGGTCGTTCTGCACGGCCGGGAATGCCGGCAGCGGGTTCCAGAAGGTGTACTTGTCGGGGTTCTGCTGGATCTCGCTGTTGCTACCGACGACGTGTGCGTCTTCCGTGTCCGGCTCGGTGCCCGACGTGACATAGTACTTCCAGTCCACCGTGCCGTTCTGGAACAATTCGGTAATCTCTGGGAAGTCGTACTCGGTCGGGATGGGTGTCATGTAGCCGCCCAGATAGCCGCCGCTCTGCGCGGCGAGCATGTACAGGTGGGCGGTCAGACTGTAGGCCGCCACTGACTCGAAGAGGCCGTCCTGCAGCACGTACTGGCGCGCGTAGTTCCAGTAGTTGGGGATCTCGTTGTAATCGTGGTAGCCCATGACGTCGTGCGCGTCCTTCCCGGGATCGCACCCGGCGCCCGTACAGAACGTGCCCCGCGGATCGCCCGAGACGACGTAGGACTGTGCGAGGAAGCCGTCCATCTTGCCCCCGTCCAGATCCGCGAGGAAGTTGTCGTAATCGTGTGGACCGCCACGGTCGACCACCGTGGTATCGTGGTACGGCGGCACGCAGGGCGTGGCTTGCGGATCCGGCAGGCAGGTGCCCGCGGGAATGCCGTTGGCGCCCGGATAGGTGCCGAAGTACGAATCGAAGCTACGGTTCTCCTGCATGATGAACACGAAGTGCTGGATTTTGTCCAGCCCGGCCGGCATCGCGGGTGGCGCGGTCGGCACCGGCGACGTGACCGGGGGCGGGGTATTCATGATGAACTTGTTAGGGCCGGGGATGACCCACGGCGCGCCCGCCTGGCCGCCAACCACTGCGGGACCCTTCGGGATTGTCGTTGTGCCTCCCGGCGCCTCGACCGCCGGAGGTGGGGTGGGAGTCGGCGCCAGCGCGACACCGGTCGCGCTGGGGATGGGCACCGGCGTGTCGGTGGGCGGCGGCATTGGCGTGTCCGTCGGCGGGGGCACCGGCGTGTCCGTGGGCGGCGCGGTCGTCGCGGTGGCCGGCGGCGTAGCTGTCGGCAACGGCGTCGGCGTCGGCGCGGGGGACGTGTCGCAGGCGGAGAAGATCGCCAGAGCCAGGGCCACGGCGATCAACCCGAATGCCAGGCGGCGGTGCGTATTCATGGGGCGTGCGTCTCCGGTGTGGCTGCTGCCGCGGCAGGGCGCGGCAGATAGTTCGGCAAGCGGGCCCACTGGTCACAGGCCGCGCCTGGCGGGGCGTGGTGGTAGTGCGTCCACGGCCCCAGCATCGCCTGGGACGCCCACTGCGCTGCCTCTGGTTAGCGAGCGCCCACCCGCCGCAAGAACCGTGCCTCGCGAGAGTGTGATGCGCCCGGGCGCATCTCGTGCAGCGCCGGAGACGCGGGGGCCGGGCCACCGTCGATGGCCCGGCCCCTCCCTAAAGTCGCCCTGCCCGGGCGCCGCCGCTAGTGCGTGTTTGCGTGGGCGGGCATGGCCGGCGTCGGCGGGGGCACCGCCTCACGCGCCGTCTCCTTCGCGGTGGGCACCAGCACCTCGGCGCCCACACGCGCCGCCGGCTTCCGGGGTGCCGCCTTGCGCGTCACGGTCACCGGGCGGGCAGGTGCGGTCTCGCCCGGGGTCGTCGGTGTCCCGGTCACGCGCACGTGTAGATGCGTGTCGGTGAACTGCGTGTGCACGCCCTCGGCCCGAATCCCGGGGGGCAACGGAATGGCGTGATGGAAGCGATGGTAGTGCGGCTCCTCGCGCGGATCCTTGCCTTGGCCCTCCACCGGCACCTGCTCGGCGTGGATGATCAGTGCGTCGCCCTCGACGCGAACGTCAATCTCGTCCGGCTCGATCCCCTCCAGCGGCGCCGTGATTTCGAGATCGGTGCCGTGGTGGACCACCGTGAATGGCTGATGGACTACCGGCGTGTGCGCTGGGTTCGTGGGCAGCGGCTCGGACCACCGCCACAGGCTCCAGGGCCAGATGGCGAAGCGCGCCATGGCCGGCCAGCCGAAGGGTCCAAATGCCGTGAGGCGGATCAGCCCCACCCAGGCGTCTGTAACCTGCCGCACCATCTCCCACGGCATCAGCCATAAGGTCTCCTCGGGTAACGGTGCCCGGTCCACCGGGTCTCGGGTTGCATGGGTCGTCATCGTTCCTGCTCCTTTGGGCTATCCCGCGGGCTCAGATCCGTCGCGTCCCGGGGCGCGGCGACCTCGTCCATCGCGAGATGCTCGATGTGCTTGGGCGGCCCGGCGGTTGCCGGGTCCCGTGTGCCGCGGTCAGGCCGGGACCGCGTGCGCGGAATCGGCTCGGTACGGGACCGATTCGTGGGTCAGGTCTCCCAGCACCGGCTGCACCAGGTCGGCATAGTCGGCGTAGCGCAGGCTAATGGTGTCGGTATGTGTGCCGGCCTGGACTACGATCGTCTCCTGGGCGGCAAGCCGATCGTCGACATAGACGGGCACCTGGTAGAGATTGCCGAAGGCGGGCACGGCGCCGGACTCGCAATCCGGGAAGCGGCCGGCGAACTCGCCTTCGTGCGCCAGCCGCGCATCGGGCGCGCGCAGGCACTCGGCCACCTTCTGCAGGTCGACACGCCGCGATGCGGGCACGACGATCATGACCAGAATGTCACCAGCCAGGACCATCACCGCCTTGGCCAGGCGATCCTGCGGGATCTCCTCCGAGCGCGCCACCTCGCCCGCTGTGTACGCGACCCGATGGTGCCGCGTGCGATAGGGCACCTGCCGGCTGTTCAGAAACACCTCGAGCCTTGCTGTTGCTGCCATCGCGCTGCCTCCTGTTGAACGTGCGGGCGCCACGCCGGCGGGGTAGCCAGGCGCCGGCCGGCGGTCCCGAACCCCAGGGCCACGCCGCAAGCCGGCCGGGGGGCCGCGGCGCCGGTCGGGGACGCGCGCGGATCCCCCGCATCTATCGTAGCGCGCTTGGGTGGCAAGGGCAGTGGGCAAAGGTAGCAGTTCCGTTAAACCCGGCGCACCAAGCCCGGCGCTTTTCACCCTTTTGCACCCGCCGCCCACCGCGCCGTTGACTTGCCGGCGGTACGCTACGATTGGCGAGAACTGCGCCTCGCCGGGTCAACGTCGGAAGGGAGATGAGCACGATGTACTGGCTCACGGGTATTCTGGGCCTGGCCCTCATCGCCGCGCCCTTCGGCTTCAGCTACACCGACAACACCAACGCGCTCTGGACCAGCGTGATCCTCGGCGCCGCGGTGGTCCTGGTCTCGCTCTACAAGGCGTTAATGCAGGACAAAGCCAACTGGGAGTACTGGGTGGCGGGCGGGATGGGCATCCTGGCCCTGGTGGCGCCCTTCGTCCTGAGCTTCACGCCCGTAACCGAGGCGCTGTGGGCCTGCCTGGCCTTCGGCGCCCTGATGGTCATTCTGGACGGTTACGAGGTGCTGTTCGCACCACCTAGCACCATTTAGCCGCCCCCGTGGGCGGGCCGGCCGGGATCCCTCGGCCACGCCGGCGCAGTGGCCAGCCAGGCGGTCCCGCCGGTCCGCCCCGCCCCCGCGGCCGCCCCGCCCCACGTGACGGCCGTAGCGGGGCGAGACGATTCCTGGGTTCGATTTCCACCGGGTACCGCGCGGGTCGCGCGGAAACCAGTAATCGGTACGCGCGCCCCTGGCGCCTGCGCGTCCGGCACGGTCTGTGCTGTCCGGGAATGAGCAGATCCGGCGGAGTCCTCGCCGTGGGTCTTGACTTCGCAAGGGTAGTGCGTATGATTCGGATAAAACGAGTGTATGACCCGCCCGTGTCCGACGACGCGACGCGCGTCCTGGTCGAGCGCCTCTGGCCGCGCGGTGTGACGAAGGACGCGGCCCGGCGGGGCGGCTGGGCCAAAGACGCCGCGCCCAGCACCGCCCTGCGTCGCTGGTTCGGGCACGATCCGGCGCGCTGGGCCGAGTTCCAGCAACGCTCCGCCGCCGAGCTCGACTCCGCCCCCGCGGCGTGGGCCCCCCTGCTCATGGCCGCGCGCTCCGGCGACGTGACCCTGGTCTATAGCGCGCGCGACATAGAGCACAACAGCGCCGTGGCGTTGCAGCGATACCTACTGGCCCATCTGGCGACCGACTCGCCCGTGCGCCCGGAGTAACCGAGACCAATGGACGAGATGCACGCGCTCCGCCTCAGCCTGCACGACCAGGTTGCCCCGCCGCCGGGCGGGATCGTTACCCGCGTCGTCTACGAGGGCGCCCGCGTCCACGTCACGTTATGCGCGCTGGACGCCGGCCAGAGTCTACCCGAGCAGAGCGCGTCCTGGTCAGTGATTATCGAGATCCATGCGGGCGAGGCCAATCTGACTATCGGTGGGGAGACCCGCCTCGCCCGCCCCGGCACCTGGCTCCACGTGCCGGCCCACACCCCCTACCGCGTGTACGCGCGCACACCGCTCGTGCTCCTCGTGCTCCTGCTCCGCGACGCTGCAAGCACGGTGGGCATCCCGGAGCACGAGGCGGTGCCCTGACGGCCCGGATCGCATAGGCGGCGCTCCCGCCTGGGGGCGCGTTCTGCTGCTCCGCTGCCGGGCTGGCATACTCCTTGCACCCGCGGACCCCTGCGCGGCCCCACCTGGGCCGGCCCCAAGAATTGTCCGTACCTTCGTCCAGGAGTTTGGAGTCTACCGCCATGCCCATCCGCCGTGTCCTGATGATCCTGGGCGGAGCCTACCTGTTGGCCGCCTGCGGCGGCCCCGCGCCGACCGCTACCCCGGGTCCCACCGCTCCCGGCGCCACCGCGACGGCTGCTGCCTCCGCGGTGCCCGCCAGCGCCACGACGGCCCCCGCTGCCCCAGCGACCACTACCGCGGCACCCAGGGCTACCGTAACGGCCGCTTGGCCCGAACCGACGGCCACCGGTGCCGCCCCGGCCTCAACTGCCACGGCGCCGGCCGCCGCGCGGACCTCGACGCCCGGGGCGGCGCCTGCGACGCCGGCCGCCGCGGCGACCGCGCCGCCTGCCACGCCCAGCGCGCTCGCGGCCACACCGCCATCGCCAACCGCCGCGGTCGAGACGGCCATTCCCGATAGCCTGAGCCCGCAGACCCTGCAAGTGCCTGACTCACTCCGCCAGGGCACCTTTGCGGTCGATCACAGCCTGAATCTGCCATCCGGCTTTGCCATCTCGCTCTTCGCCGCCGGCCTCAACAGTCCGCGGATCATCCTTACCGGCCCCGACGGCAACCTCTGGGTCACCGAGCGCGGCGCCGGCCGGGTGCAGGTCTACGCTCCCCAGGGCGAGGCGGCGACTCCGCCGCAGCCGCAGACCTTCGCGAGCGGCCTCAACGCGCCGCACGGGCTTGCCTTCCACGACGGCTACCTCTATGTCGCCGAGACGACCGACGTGGTGCGCTTCCCCGTGAAAGGCACGCAGGCCGGCGGTCCCGCCGAGAAGATCATCCCCAATATCCCGTATCAAGGCGACCACAGCACCCGCACGCTCCTCTTCCTGCCCGACGGCCGCCTGCTCTTATCGATCGGCTCAAGCTGTAACGTCTGCCGGGAGGCCGATCCGCACTTCGCGGCCGTCTGGGTCTACAACGCGGACGGCAGCAACGGCCGGGTCTATGCCTCGGGCCTGCGCAATGCCGTGGGCCTCGCGCTCGCGCCAGGCACGCAGCAGCCCTGGTTCACGGTCAACGGCCGCGACAACCTTGGCGACAACGTGCCGCCCGACATGATCGGCCGCTTGGTCGACGGGGCGTTCTACGGCTTCCCGGACTGCTATGGGCAGCAGCAGGTCGACGCTCAGTTCGGTGGCGATCCGGCGAAGTGCAAGCAGATGCAGGTGCCCGAGCTCTTGGTCCAGGCGCACTCCGCGCCGCTCGGCCTGACCTTCGTCCCGCCGCAGGGCTGGCCCGCGCCCTATGGTGGCGACGTGATCGTCGCCTACCATGGCTCCTTCAACCGCAGCGTGCCGACCGGCTACAAGCTGGTCCGCGTGCCGATGGCCAACGGCGAGCCGTCCGGCCCCGTCACCGACTTCGTGACTGGCTGGCTGCAGTCCAACGTCCAGGCCTGGGGTCGCCCCGTCGCTCCGGTAGTCGGCACAGACGGCGCGCTCTACGTGACCGACGACCATGCGGGCGCGATCTACCGCATCTACCGAACCGGCCAATAGCGGTGCGCTCGGGCGTCCTGACGCGGCGAGCAGTGCTGACGTGCCACCCGCGCAGGTCCCGACGCGCGCAGGTTTGGGCAGCACTGTCTGCTCGGGTATAATGAAGCGAACCGCGGCGGACCCGGGCAGCACCGGGCCTCGCGGACGAACACGATTAACCCCGGGGGATCACCATTCCGGCGCTGCCGGGCAGACAGGACCGCATGCACGTCGTCTTCTTCACGCTCGAGGAAACCTACTGGCCCGCCCTCGACCGTGCCGCCGCGCGCGCCGCGAGCGAACTCGGGCCTGCCGTTCACGGTCGCCGCCCACGCGGTCGGTGCGCTCGCCTCCCCGGCCGGGCGCGCCGCGGCCGCCGCGGATTCTGGCGCGCGCCGACGCGGTCTTCGCAAGCATGATCTTCTTCGACGAGCACGTCGTCCCCCTCACGGAGCTACTCGCCGGCCTTAGCGCCCGGCGGCCTGATGTACCCGTGGTCATTGTCAACAGTGCGCCATCGCTACTGCGCGCGACGCGCCTCGGTAGCGTGCATCTCGACAGTGGGCGCCTGGCCACATTGCTCGGCCGCGAACGGCCGCGGCCGACCGCGGCCCGCGGTCCCGACGGCGACCTCGCGCGCCGGCTGCTTGCACTCACCCGGGGCCTGCCCCGCCTGCTGCGCCGCCTGCCCGGCGCCCCGGGGGACGTCTCCCGCTATCTGCAACTGATGCAGTACTGGATCCACGGCACCCCGGCCAACCTCGCCGGTCTGCTGCTGACGCTTGCCGCGCACTACGGCCCACCGTCCGCCCGGGCCGCGCTCGCGGGTCGCACGATCCCTCAGCCCCAGATTATGCCCGCCGCGGCGATCTTCCACCCCGATGCCCCCGGCGTCTTCGCCGATGTCGCCGCCTACCGCGCCTGGCGGGCCGGCGCCGGCCTGGCGGCGGGGCCTGCGGCGGCGGGCACAGTCGGCCTGTTGGCACTGCGCTCGGCCATCTTGCCGGGCAACACGGCCCACGTCGACGCGCTGATCCGCGCGCTCGACGCCGCTGGGCTGGAGCCCGTGCCCGCTTACGCCGGTGGCCTCGACATGCGGGCGGCCACGCGGCGCTTCTTCGCGCCGTCGGGCAGCGGCGCGTCGGGCGCGGCGCAGGAAGGCGCGGCGCCGCTCGACGTGCTCCTCAACCTGTCCGGTTTCGCTCTGGTCGGCGGCATGGCGCAGAGCGAGCCCGCGCTGGCCGAGGCTGAGCTCCGGCGTATCGACCGGCCGCTGGTCACCGGCATTCCGCTCAACTTCCAGAGCCTGGCCGATTGGACCGCGAGCCCGACCGGCATCACCCCGGTGCAGGTGGCCATGCAGCTAGCCGTGCCCGAGCTCGAAGGCGCCGTCGAGCCGGTCGTCTACGGCGGGCTGGACGCGGCGACCGGCCGCACCTTCGCGCCCGAGCCCGCCAACGTGGCGCGCCTGGCCGATCGCGTGGCTGGCTGGGCGCGCCTGGCCCGCACGCCCCCCGCCCGGCGCCGGGTCGCCATCGTGCTCTTCAACTTCCCGCCGAACGGCGGCGCCATCGGCAGCGCGGCCTATCTGGCGGTCTTCCCCAGCCTGTATCGGATTTTGCAGGAGCTTCAGGATTCCGGCTACGCCGTCGACCTGCCGCCCGACGCCGAGACGCTGCGCCGCATGGTCGTCGAGGGCAACGCGCTGGAGTTTGGCACACCCGCGAATGTGGCCGCCGCCCTGCCCGCGGCCGACTACCGTCGCCTCGCCCCCTGGCACGCCGCGATCAGCGCGGGCGGGTGGGGTCCGCCGCCGGGCAACAATCAACGCCGACGGCGAGCGCATCCTGATCCTCGGCCGCGAGTTCGGTCACGTCTTCGTCGGCGTGCAGCCGCCCTTCGGCTACGAGGGCGACCCGATGAAGCTGCTGATGAGCCAGGGCCTGACGCCGCACCACGGCTTTGCCGGCTTCTACGCCTGGCTGCGTGGGATCTGGGGCGCCGACGCCGTCTTGCACCTCGGCACACACGGGGCGCTGGAGTTCATGCCGGGTAAGCAGGCGGGCCTCAGCGCCGATTGCTGGCCGAGCCGCCTGATCGGCGCCACGCCGCACCTCTACGTTTACAGCGGCAACAACCCGTCCGAGGGCAGCATCGCCCGCCGCCGCGGCCAGGCCACGCTGATCAGCTATCTCTCGCCTCCGATGGAGCAGGCGGGCCTCTACCGCGGCCTCCAGGAGCTCAAAGCCGCCCTGCGCGACGTCGATCCCGCACAGCCCGACGCGGGGTTCCTCACCGCGATTGGCCGTCAGGCCGCCGCGCTGCACCTGCCCTGGCCGGCAGATCCGGTGCCCGACCCGGCTCCCGCCCTCGCACGCCTCCGCACCGCGCTACTCGACGTCGAGGAACGCCTGATCCCCGTCGGCCTGCACACGATCGGTCGCCCTCCGGCCGCGGGCGAGTTGGCCGACCTGTTGCTCGCGGTGGCGGCCCACCCGCGGCCCGAGGCGGATCTGCCGGCACTCCCAGCGCTGATCGCCCGGGCGCGGGGCCTCGCGTGGCCAGAGCCCGCGCTCGACGGCGACGCGCCGGAAGCCGCCGGAGCCGCCCTCGCACCCGAGGTCCGGGCGAGCGTGCAGGCGGCCGCGCGGGGAGCCGTCGGCCGTCTGCTGGCTGGCGGAGTCGACCCGGCGGTCGCAGAGTTAGCTGGTTTAGGCGTGACGGCCGAGGCCGGGCGGCCACTCCTAGCCTGGTTGGCCGCGCTCGCCGCCAACCTCGCCGCCGACCCCGAGCCGGCCGCGATCCGTGCCGCGCTCGACGCGCGCTACATCCGCCCTTCGCCCGGCGCCGACGTCGTCCGTAATCCCGCTGTCGTGCCCACCGGGCGGAACATCCATGCCCTCGACCCCTACAGCGTGCCGACCGGCATCGCCTGGGAGCGCGGCCGCCAGAGCGGCGACGCCCTGCTTGCGCGCTACCGCCGCGAGCACGGCGCCTGGCCGCGTGCCGTCGCTCTCGTGCTGTGGGGCACCGACAACCTGAAGACGGGCGGCGAGGGCATCGCCCAGGCGCTTTGGCTGCTCGGCGCCGAGCCCCGGCATGACGCGCTCGGTCGCGTGGCCGGGGTGCGCCTGCTGCCACCCAGTGCGCTGGGCCGGCCGCGCATCGACGTCGTGCTCACCTGCTCGGGCATCTTCCGCGACCTGCTGCCCAACCAGCTACGCCTGCTCAACTCCGCCGTGCGCCTGGCTGCCGCCGCCGATGAGCCGCCGGACCAGAACTTCGTGCGCGCCCAGGCGCAGGCAGCTATCGCGGCGGGCTTGACACCCGACGATGCGGCCGCGCGCGTCTTCAGCAACGCTCCCGGCGCCTATGGTGCCAACGTCAATTTCCAGATCGAGAGCAGCGCCTGGGAGGACGAAGCCGCGCTGGCCGCCACTTTCCTCGCCCGCAAGAGTTTCGCCTACGGGCCCGACGGCACCGCCCGCCCGGCACGCGCCCTGCTCGAGCGCGCCCTGGGCGTCGTCAATCTGGCTTTCCAGAACATCGACAGTGTAGAGACCGGCATCAGCGACATCGACCACTACTTCGAGTATCTGGGCGGCGTCTCCCGTGCCGTCGAGACGATCCGCGGCACGCGGCCCGCCGCCCTCGTCCTTGACGTACAGGGCGCCGGGGGCCGCCTGCGCAGCCTCGGCGAGATGGTCGCGCTGGAGAGCCGGACCAAACTGTTGAACCCGCGCTGGCAGGACGGCATGCTTCGTTTCGGCTACGAGGGCGTGCGCGAGATCGGGGTCCGCGTGGCCAACACGCTCGGCTGGAGCGCCACCGCCGCCGCCGTGCCCGGCTGGGTCTACGATGGCCTCGCCGACAGCTACGTGCTCGATGGCGCCCGGCGGGCCCAGATGGCCGCGCTCAATCCCAACGCCTACCAGGCCCTCGTCGGCCGCCTGCTCGAGGCCGCCGGGCGCGGCTACTGGGCTCCCAATCCGGCCGTGCGCGCCGCACTCCAACAGGTCTACGGCGAGACGGAAGACCTCGTGGAGCGGGTGCCCTGACGCCTGGCAGGGAACTTGCGTGCATCACCAGACGTCCTTCTGGTAGATGGCCATGATTCTGCTGGTGTGTCCATTAGCCCTGCGTTTGGAGGTCCGATGATGCGTAATTCGATCCGAAGCTTGACCGTGCTGACCCTGCTGCTCGCCGCCAGCGTCCTGCCGGCCTGTAGTGGAGCGCCCACGCTGACCACGCCCGTCTCCGTGCCGACAGTCCCCGCCGCCGCGAGCCCGACCGCCGCGCCCACCGTGGTGCCCGACGTAGTACTCACGGGCAAGGAGGGCACCACGCCCGTTGCGATGAAAGTCGGGCAAGTTCTCTCGGTGCAGTTGAGCAACCGCAAGTGGTCGCAGCCCGCCGTCGATACCAGCGTGCTTCAGCTTCTCCCCGGCGGCGCTGTCAACGTCGAAGGCAACTATCGCTGGGACTACAAGGCGATTGCGCCCGGCACGACAACTCTGACGTCGGACGGCGCCTGCCTGCCAAATCCCAATGGCCCCGCTTGTATGTCGATCATCGTCTACAAGGTGACGATCACAGTCACGCAGTAGGTGCCGGCGCCGGACGCTCGGTGGCGTGTCGCCTGAGGAGACCACTATGGGTATCCCACGCCTGCGCGGATCGGCCGCGCTCCTGGCAGCCCTGATCTGGCTGGCGGCCGGTTGTGATGCCCCGCCGGCCACCGCGCCCATCGCTGGTCCGCCGACACCGACCGCCGCGCCGGCAGCCGCGGGGGCCCCGGCGGCGCTGCCGTCCGGCGTTCCTACCGAAGCGGTGCCCGCCGCCACGGCCGCGGTGCAGAGTCTCGCACGGCGACTGGGCATACCCGCGGCGCAGATCACCGTGGCAACGGTCACGGCACACGAGTGGCCCACGCCCGCCCTGGGCTGCCCGCAGGGCGGGCATGCCTACGCCCAGGTGATCACGCCCGGCTACATCGTCATACTTGCTACGGGCGGGGCGTCCTACGAGTACCACGTGGACATGGCCGGCCATGCGATCAGCTGCCCCGGCGGCACGACCGGGCCGAGTAGCCCGTAGGTCCCGCCGCGCGCGCATCCCGGCAGTACTTTTGGGCTAAAATGGTCGCCGCCTATTGTTTCACAGGGTGATCGTTTGTTATAATAGCGGTAAGCGATGATAAGCGGATAGATGCCCTGTTCGACGTGGAGCAGGCCGATGTGCTCTAGATCCTGTTATGGACTTTCCAGGCGTGAGCCTGTACGTACGGCAGAGACCGGTAAGCGTGAACATGAGCCGACAGCCGCTGAGCAAGAGACTGTCCGGGCACGAATAGGTGTCGAAAGTCCATAAAAGGCTCTAGCAAGGAGTGGGCGCAATAGATCTCGTCGATCAGGGCCGGATCCTGGCCTCGCTCATTTGGCTGGCGATCCTGTTGGGGCCCGCCCTCGTGCTGACGTTTCTGGCCGCCTCGATTTACGTCGACAGCGGCACGCGGGGCGTGAACCTGCGGCCGGTCCGTGTCGACAACCGCATCTTCCTGCTGCTGCTCGTCGTCAGCTTCACCGGCTGGCTGCTCATGCTCAAGTTCATCTACCTACCAGCCATCGGCTTCGGCACGCAATTCCTCACCGTCGATGGGGCGACACGCTACAACTACACCGATCTGTATACCCTGCAGGTGCTTGGGACCATGGCCCTCGACTGGGTGCGGAACCAGCCCTGGCAGGCCGGTCTGATGCTGGGCTGCCTGCCGATCATCTGCGTCGCTGTGTTGTTGATGGCCCGCGCGCTCGGGCGCTCCGCGGCCATGCCGCTCCCGCCTAAGACCGTCTGGCAATAGGTCCCCGCTGCACGCGGATGCCAAGCGAGGCCGCCAAGGGGCGGCCTCGTTGCATCCCCGCGGCGTCACCACGCCGCCGTGCTCAGGCGGCTGCCGCGAACCGCTTCGGAGGCGGCCCCTGACTGACAAAGCGGGCTACGTCCGCCGCCTCGGCGACCTGCGGGATGTCGGCCAGCCACCAGTTCACCCCGGCTGCCGCGTAGGCGCGAAGTGCTTTCGGCGCGGGAAGGGCAGGCACTGGAGCCATCGGATGCGCGTGCACCACGGCGAAGCCGTCGAGGCTGCCCCGTCGCGCGGTGATGAATGCGCGGATCGCTGCGTAATCGTCCGGAGCCAACTCCCCGTTGATGGCGTTCGGGAACACGCCATCCCACTGCGCCGCCCGCGCGAACGGCCGCGGGTGCGGCCAAGCGCCTCCGATCCAGATCGGGATGCGGGGCTGCTGGCGCGGGCGCGGCATAAAGCGCGCACCGCGCACCCGGTAGTGCGTTCCCTGGAAACGCACGGGCGCGCCCGTCCATAGCCGGGTGAGCACCGTCAGCCCCTCGTCGACCATGGCGCCCAGGGTGCGCGGATCGGCCGGCTGACCGAACGCGCTGTATTCGCCGAACGCGTCGTCGCCACTGCCGATCCCCAGTGTCAGGCGCCCGCCCGACAGCCGATCCAGGGTCACCGTGCGGCGTGCCAGCGTCCACGGCGGGACGCGCGGCAGCGCGGCGACCAGCGGGCCAAGGCGGATCCGCCGCGTCGCGGTCGCGATAGCGCTCAGCAGCACCCAGGGGTCGGCGGCCGGCTCGCCCTCCGGCCCGAGCAGGTTGCTGGACACGAAGAACGCATCCCAGCCGGCCCGTTCGGCCGCCACCGCCAGATCCAGCACCCGCGCCGGTTCGCTGAGCGTTCCCAGAGTATGGACATAGAGGCCGTGATACATGCCTCCGTTGGGGCAGACCGCGTGCCACCACCAGGCTCGCGCGATCAACGGCGGTCGCGGACCAGGGTTAGGGCCCGCAGGCGAGCGCGCTCAGCGACAGGTAGACGATCTTGGCGATCTGCCCGCGCGTGGCGTTGGCGCCCGGGCGGAGGTACGGCCGGTGGGCTGGGTCGCACGGTTCGCCCGGTCCACCGCAAGCATAGCCCGATATGACGCTCCGGCAGGCCGCAGTCTCCACGAATGTGTAGAACGGGCTGCCCTCCGGCACATCGGCGAACGTGTTGTTCGCCGGGTTGAGCAGGAGCCAGCCGGCGGCCACCGCGTCGATCTTGGACAACTGGCCGCGCGTCACGTTGGCGTTCGGGCGGAAATACGGCCGGTTGGTGGAGTCACACGGCTCGCCCGGCCCGCCGCACGCGTAGCCGCTGACGATGGCATCCGCCGCCGCGGTCTCGATGACGTCGAAGAACGGGGCACCGGGCGGCACGTCGGCAAACGTGTAACTCCCAGGCATGGGGGTGACAATCGGCTTGCCGAAGCCCAGCACGACAATCTTGACCTGTTGGGCGCGCGTCGTGTTGTTGTACGGCCGGAAGGTGCCGTCCGCGTAACCGCTAATCACACCGTGGCAGGCCAGGTAGAGCACCGGCTCGTAGAAGTAGTCCGTCGAGTGCACATCGCGAAAGGTCAGCGGACAGACAGTCTCCGTCGGCGTGGGCGAGCCTGCGGCCGGGGTCGCCGTGGCGGGGCCGGGCGTCGGCGACGGTAGCACACACGCGGCAACGGAAAAGCGCAGCACGGTCGCGTAGTTCGGCGGGGCCGGTCCCGTCCCGCCCACCAGATAGAGTGCGCCGCCCGCGACCCCTGCGCCTGGCCCGAATCGGCCGCTCGGCAGCGGCGGCTGGCTCCCCCAGTGCCCGGTCGCCAGGTCGAGCGCGATCGTGCTCGTAAGCTCGCTACGGTTTGCGACGCCGCCGGCCAGAACCCAACGTGTCCCCACGATGCCGGAGCCTGCGCCAAACCGGGGCGCCGGCAGATCGGCTAGCCCCCCGTCGCTCCAGCTATTGGCGGCCGGATCGTATGACGCGGCGTAGGTCACGGGCACGTATCCCGTGCTTATACCGCCCGCGACCAGGATCCGGCCGAGCGCCGTGCTGACGGCCGGCAGGCCGATCGGTCCGGGGTACGCGGCTGCCGTCGTGCTCCAGGTGTTGGTCGCGACGTCATACACCTGCACAATGTCGGTGAAGGTGAACGTTCCGATGTCGGTGGCGCCACCCACGACGTAGATCTTGCCGTCCAGGTAGGCGGCACCAGTGGCGGCGACACCCACGGGCAGCGCGGCCCGCGCCAGGTACGTGTTCGCGGCTGGGTCGTAGCGCCAGACTTCTGCGCGCGAGACTGAGGCATGGTCGAGTCCGCCGATGACGTAGAGGTAGCTGCCGTCGCTCGCGACAACCGGCGCGTAGAGGGCCGTCGGCAAACCGGCCAATGCCGACCAGAGGTGTGTGCTCGGATCGTAGCGGTTGGCAATAGCCAGCGCCCCGGCGGCACTGGCGCCGCTGCTGCCGCCGAAGCTGTACACGCGTCCGGCGAGGCTTGCCACGCCGGGGAGCGCAACCGGTGACGGGTAAGGCAAAACACTCGTGTCCCAGTTCCCGAGGTCACAGGGCGCAGTGATCGTCACCGCGACGTCGTCAACGCCGAAGACGCCGGGCGCGGGGTGGGAGTCGGTGCCCAGACGGAAGCGTAGCAGCAGGCGCTGCCCTGCGTACCCGAGCAGGTCGACCTGCGTCTCGATCCAGCCGCCGCTGACGCCCGTCCAGGCGTCCCGCCCACCGAGCGGATTGCCCCCGCCCGTCCCGAGCATTTCGTCGTAGCCGCCGCTCAGGAACGCGGGCACACCGCTGCTCCACGTCGTCCCATCGTCGGTCGAGAACTCGAGCACGGCGCCGTCGCCGCCGAAGGCGAGGCTGGTGCCGTGCCAGAAAGTCAGCGTGGCGGCCGTCGCGTTCGTCGGGATCGCCACCGGATACAGACTGCGCAGCCGCTGATCGGCCACGCCGTCGACCGCGGGGGCGTATGCGCTATAGGCGCCGCTGTGGGGGACCGCCGACTCCACCGCCCAGCCCGCGGTGCCCGTTGGCGTCGGCGCGCCGAGGACCACGCTGTCGGTGAAGACGCTGTTGCCCACCGCCCCGCCCTCAAAGTCCTCATGAAGATAGGTGCCTACGGCGGCGGGCGGGGCGGGCGGCGCGGCAGCACGCTGGGCCGCTACCGGCCCACCGCTGCCCAGCAGCGCGAGCAGCAGGAGCGCGCCCAGGATCGCGGCGGCGGCCCAGACGGTCCTGCCAGTGCGGACGCGCGGCGTCACCTTGGCGCCTGGGGCACGCTGGGGCACCGGCGTCAGGCAAGTAGTGGCGGGGAATCCGGAGCGGGTCATGGGCAACCTCCACAGATCTCGACGCAGCGGGGCTGCCATGCGCCCCTCAGCCGGCTGGGTCAGCACGCCCCGCTCGGGGGCGCCCCACCGGCAAATCAGCCCCCGGAGGTCGGGGGTCATACCACCACACAGTCGGGTGGCGCTTTCGGTTTCGTGAACAGCTTAACATACGTTCGTCGCCATGTCTACTACTGGGCCGCACAAATCCCGCGCCGCAGCCCGATTCGTGCACAGCTTTCAGGGATCGGCTTGGCGCGGTTGCCCTCTTCCGGCTTCTCGACGGTCCTGCCTCCAGGCCCGACGGAGTGGAGGCCCGGTTGACCGGCGCGCCACTTGCGGCTATAATCATGTCCATACCGTCCCCCAAGCTGGCCGGAAGGAGAAACGTGGCCCCATCCCAAAGCGCGCACCGCCCCTGGTGCACGCACCTTATGCTACTTGTTGGCCTGTTGGTCGTGGCGCTCCTGGCGGGGAGAGCCCCGGCGGCGGCCGCGTCGCCCCGCCCGCACCCGACCGATCCCGGCATCACCGGCTACCCCGAACTCGATGGCCTCGACCGGCAACTCGATCACCCGCGCGTTCAACACCGGCCCTATCCCCTTCACCGACTACCCGGCCGATTCCTGGTCCACCGGCAGCACCACGGCGATCGGCAGCCACTATGTGCGCATCCTGGCCGCCCACCCGGCCATCGCCGGCCACGCCCAGAACGACGCCGTCACCGGCGCCCAGATGACCGACCTGCTCGGCCAGGTGCAGACGGCCGTGAACCAACAGGTCGGCTACGTCACGATTCTGATGGGCGCGAACGACGCCTGCACGGCGACCGAGCAGGAGATGACCTCCGTCGCCACCTACACGGCGCAGTTCCAGGCCGCGCTGGACACGCTCACGACCGAGCCTGCCGGACGCGCGTATCTTTGTGGCCAGCGTGCCCGATGTCTACCATCTCTGGGACGTCCTGCATGACGACAGCACGGCGGACACCGTTTGGACCGTGCTGGGCATCTGCCAGTCGCTCTTGCAGAACCCGACCTCGATGGCCCAGCCCGACGTCGAGCGCCGTGCCCGTGTCCGCCAGCGCGTGGTCGACTACAACGCCGCGCTGGCCAAGGTTTGCGCGGCGGCAATCCACTGCCGCTTCGACGACAACGCCGTCTTCAACACGCCGTTCGTGCCCGCCGAGATCTCGACGCGCGACTACTTCCACCCCTCCGTCGCCGGGCAGACCCGCCTCGCCGCCGTGACCTACGCCGCCACCTTCGACTTCACCGACGACACTGCACCGGTCACCACCGTGGCCGTCGGTATGACGCCACGCGCCGCGTTGCTGGTCGCTTTGAACGCCATGGACAACGTGGGCGTGGCCGGTATCGAGTTCGCGGATCGACAGTGGCGCGTACACGCGCTACAGCGGGCCGCTGACTCTCGCCCCCGGCCACACGCTGACTTATCGCGCCGTCGACATCAACGGCAACGTCGAGGCTTCGCACAGCCTGACCGCGCCGTAGCACCGGGTGGGCTCCCGCGGGTATGCGAAAGGCCCGGCCAGACGGCCGGGCCTCGCGTCTAGGACGGGGTCGCGTTAGTACAGCGGTACTTCCGGGTCGACCTCGATCGACCAGGCATTGATCCCGCCGTGCAGGTTCTTGAGCTTGCGGAAGCCCAGCCCCTGGAGCTCTTGCAGCGCGCGCTCCGAGCGCGTGCCGCCCTTGCAGTAGAGCACGATCTCATCGGCGGTGCTCAGTTCATGCGCCCGCGCTGTGACCTGCCCCAGCGGGATCAGCTTCGCGCCATCCAGGTGGGCGATCTTCCACTCGTGCGGCTCGCGGACGTCGACCAGCACCAGCGGCTCGCCCGCATCCAGGCGCGCCTTCAACTCAGGCGCAGAGATCTCCAGCGCGTCGTCGGCTGGCGTATGTGGGTGAATCCCGCAGAATTCCTGGTAGTCGATGAGCTCGGTCACCGTGGGGTGCTCGCCGCACACCGGGCACTCCGGATCCTTGTGCAGCCGCATCTCGCGGAAGCGCATCTTCAGCGCGTCGTAGAGCAGCAGTCGCCCGACGAGCGACTCGCCGATGCCCAGCAGCAGCTTGATCGTCTCGGTGGCCTGCACCACGCCGATCAGGCCGGGCAGCACGCCGAGCACGCCGCCCTCGGCGCACGAGGGCACCAGCCCGGGAGGCGGCGGCTCGGGGTAGAGGCAGCGGTAGCACGGCCCCTCCTTCGCCCAGAAGACCGACGCCTGCCCCTCAAAGCGGAAGATGCTGCCGTAGACGTTCGGCTTGCCGAGCAGGACACACGCGTCATTCGTGAGGTACCGCGTCGGGAAGTTGTCCGTGCCGTCGACGATCACGTCATACGGCGCGAAGATCTCCAGCGCGTTCTCTGAGGACAATGCCGTGTCGTACAGGTCGACCTGGACGCCGGGGTTCACCTCCAGGATCCGCTCCTTCGCCGACTCGAGCTTGGGGCGACCCACGCTGCTCGTATTGTGGATGATCTGGCGCTGCAGGTTGCTGTAGTCGACCACGTCGAAGTCGACGATGCCGATGCGGCCGACGCCCGCCGCCGCCAGGTAGAGTGCCAGCGGCGAGCCGAGCCCACCCGCGCCGATCACGAGCACGCTGCTCGCCTTCAGCCTCTCCTGCCCCTCGAGCCCGATCTCCGGCACGAGCAGATGGCGGCTGTAGCGCTGGAGCTCCTGCCGGGTCAGATGCGTATGCCCGTTCTGCACGAGCGGCGGCCGCATGGCCGTCTCCGCGCCCCCGGCGATCGCCGGGATGATCATCAGGCTGTCGCCCGTGCCAAGCGGCGTCTTGCCGCGCTCCAGGTAGCGCACATCCTCGTCGTTCACGTACAGATTGACGAAGTTGCGCAGCGCTCCGCCCTCCGTGTAGAGGTGCTTCCGCAGGTCGGGATAGCGCTCGACGAGCGCGCTCATCGCCTCGTCGACGGTCCCGGCCGGCACCTCGATGGTGTCCTGCTCGCCCGCGTACTGCCGCAGCGCCGTAGGAATCTGAATGCTAGCCAAAGCCTATTTCTCCTTGATCATGACAACGCGGAGAGGGCTCCGCGCGGCCGGACCCAACCGGCCGCTAGTCTTCAATCGTCAGCGATTCCTCGTCGAACGCAGAGCGATCATCCCGCAAGGCCCACGAGCGCATGGCTTGCGCCGCGCGATCGCGGACCGACACAATAATGTACGAATACCAGGGCCACGCGTGATCTCGATCGTAGGCCGAGGCCACGGCTTCGGCCTCTGGGTGCGAGTGGTAGAAGCCGACCACGCTCAGCCCCTGGCGGCGCGCCTCCTTCTCGGCACGCAGCATGTCCTGCGCGGTGATCAGGAAGCGGTGATACCGCTCGTCCGCCTCGAACTGGTTGTCGATGGGCAGCAGCGCCACCACGGTCTTGTGGCCTGCCTCGGCCCGCCCGAGCAGGACGCCGCAGATCTCGTTCGGGTAGCCCGTCTCGCCATGCTCCCGGATGGCGGCATCCTGCTCCGCATTGATGACGACACTCATGATGTCTGGTCCCTCGCCTCCCCAAAACGCTGCAGTGCCTGATACATCGCGTCGGCCCCGAAGGCGACTGCCTCGACCGGCACGCGCTCGTCCGCCGCGTGGACCGTCGCCATGAAGTCGAAGCCCGGCGGCAACCGCATCGGTAAGAAGCCGTACGTCTGGATGCCGAGTTGCGCGAAGATGCGGCCGTCGGTCACGGCGGCGAGCATGTACGGGATCGGCAAGCCTTCCGGATCCGCCTGTTGCAGGATGCCGGCCAGCACGGGGTAGAGGCTCACGTCCGGCGTGACCGGCGCTGTCTCGTCCAGCGTCACCTCCAGCGCCACGTCCGGGCCAAGCAGCGCGCCCACCTCGGCCAGCATGGCCTCCGCGCCATAGCCGGGCAGGGTCCGCCCGTCGAGCCAGAGCTCGATCGCGCTCGGGATCACGTTCACCTGCGTGCCGCCGTGCACGATCGTCGGATTGACGTTGTTGTGTAGCAGCGGGTCGAGGACGGCTGCCAACGGGCCCAACTCGGCCAGCGCGGCGTCCGTCCGCGCCGGATCGAGCACGCCCCGCAGTGCCGCTGCCGTGGGCGCGGGCAGGCCGGCGGCCAGGCCGTCGACCATATCCGCGACCACGGGCGTCACGTGAACCGGCAGCCGCTGCGTGTCGAGCGTCGTCAGCACACGACCGAGGGCGGCCATCGCGCCGCCCCGGTGCCGGAACGCCGCGTGTCCCCCCGGCCCGCGCAGGGTCACCTTCAGCCCGCACATCTGCTTCTCGGCGACCATGATCGGGTAGAAGCGCCGCCCGGCCACGTGCAGCGTGAAGCCGCCGAACTCGCCGAGCGCGTAGCGCACCCCCGTGAACAGATTCGGGGTGCTGCTCGACCAGGAACTTGGCGCCATGCACCCCGGTCGACTCCTCGTCGCTCAGGCAGGCCAGGATCACGTCGCCGGGGGGCGGCGTCCCCTCGGCGTGGGCGCGCAACACGGCGGCGATCATCATCGCCACGCCGCCTTTCATGTCCAGCGCGCCCCGGCCCCAGATGTAGCCGTCGTGCTCCTCGCCGCCGAAAGGCGGGTGCTGCCAGGCCTGGTGCGCCGTGGTCACCACGTCGACGTGCCCCTGCAGCAGCAACGGTAGCGCCTCGCCGCGCCCGGGCAGCCGCGCCACGAGGTTCGGGTGATCGGGATCGCCCGCGAGCACCTGGGGCTCCAGGCCTGCGGCCTTCAGCAGGTCGCGGATGTAGGCGATGCAGGCGACCTCGTCGCCGTCCGGTTGGCTCGTGTCAAAGCGGATAAGCTGCTGTAGCAGCGCCGCGGGTCGGGCGTAGAGCGGCGTCTCTGCCGGAACCGTCTGCACGACGGGAGTCCTCCTTTACGCGCTCGCCTGGAGCGCCTGCTCCAGGTCGGCGATGATGTCGTCGGCGGCCTCGATGCCGGCCGAGACGCGGATCAGCCCGTCGGTGATGCCCGCCCGACGGCGCAGGGCGGGGGACCATTCCCGGTGGCTTGACATAATCGGATACGAGACCTCGCTGTAGACGTCGCCCAGCGTCGTCGCCGGGATCAACAGCTGCAGCGCGTCCATGAAGCGGAACATCCGCGCCTGGTCGGCTCCGGCGATCTCGAACGCGAGCATGCCGCCGAACGCGCCCGGCCGGAACTGCCGTGCCGCGATGGCGTGGCCCGGGTGTTCCGCCAGGCCGGGGTAGTGCACCTGCGCCACCGCCTGCTGCCCGGTCAGCCAGGCGGCGACGGCCGCCGCGTTCGCCGACTGTCGCTCCAGCCGTAGGGCCAGCGTCTTTAGCCCGCGGTGCACCAGGTGCGCCTCGAACGGGCTGAGCACCGCCCCAAGCAGCTTGGCGAGGCTGCGCAGCGGCGCTTCGTGCGCGGGCTCGCGCACCGTGACGCTGCCGCCACTGGCATCGCCGTGGCCGCCGAAGTACTTCGTCGCGCTGTGCACGACGATGTCCGCCTCGTGTTGCAGCGGCTGCAGCAGGAACGGCGTGGCGAACGTGTTGTCGACGATCACCAGCGCCCCGGCCGCGTGCGCCCGGGCGACGATGGCGTCGACGTCGACCACGCGGATCAGGGGGTTCGAGATCGGCTCGACGAGCACGGCGCGCGGCCGCGGCTCCTCGGCCAGCGCTGCCTCGACCGCTGCCAGGTCGGTGGCGTCGACGAACCGGGGCGTGATGCCCACGGGGGCGAATAGCCGGTTCAGCAGGCTGTGGCTGGCGCCGTAGAGGTCCCGCGCCGCGAGGATGCTGTCTCCCGGCGCGGCCTCCACCAGCAGCAGCGCCGCGTGTAGCGCGGCCATGCCCGAGCCGAAGGCCGCCGTGGCGGCCCCGGCTTCGAGCTGCGTGATTGCCGCTTCCAGTGCGGTCACGGTCGGATTGGCGTAGCGGTTGTAGACGTAGCTCGGCCGGCTGCCGCCGAGCACGGCATCGAGCGCCGCCGCGTCTTCCGACAGGAACGTGCTGCTCGCGTAGATCGGCGTCGACGTCGGCACGACATCCGTCACCGGGATCCGCTCCCCGGCGTGGACCGCGACGGTGTCGAAGTGGTTGGTGCCAGTCATGTCAGCGCTCGATCGGCGCGTTGACGAGATTGCCCCACTCCGTCCACGATCCGTCATAGTTCCGGACGGCGGGGTAACCGAGCAAGTACTTGAGCACGAACCACGTGTGGCTGCTGCGCTCGCCGATGCGGCAGTAGCTCACCACGTCCTTGTCGGGCGTCACGCCCTTGCCCTCATAGAGCGCGCGCAGCTCGGCGGCCGGCTTGAACGTGCCGTCCTCCTGCACCGCTTGCGCCCACGGGATGTTGGCGGCGCCCGGGATGTGCCCGCCGCGCAGCGCGCCCTCCTGCGGGTAATTGGCCATGTGCAGGAGCTCGCCGCTGTACTCGGCCGGCGAGCGCACGTCGACCAGCGCCTCGCCCAGGCGCAGGCCCTTGCCCGCCGGATCCAGCTTGCTGCGCACCTCGTCGCGGAAAGCGCGGATCGCGGAGTCGCTCCGCTCGGGCGCGTGATACTGCGTGGCCGGGTAGCTCGACGCTTCGCGTTGTAGCGGCCGCGCCTCGGCGATCCACTTGGCGCGCCCGCCGTCGAGGATCTTCGCGTTCGTGTGCCCGAACAGCTGGAAGACCCAGAATGAGTAGGTCGCCCACCAGTTGTTCTTGTCGCCGTAGAATACCAGCAGGTCCTCGTTGGCGATGCCCTTGCGCGACAGCAGGGCCTCGAAGTCCGCGCGGTCGAGATAGTCGCGGCGCAGCGGATCGTTCAGGTCCTGCTGCCAGTCGATCTTGATCGCGCCGGGAATGTGCCCTTGCTCGTAGAGCAGCACGTCCTCGTCGGCCTCCACGACCTTCACGTGGGCGTCGCCGAGGTGATCGGCCAGCCAATCGGTCGTAACCAGGATGTCGGTAGCATAGTCCGCGAACTTCGGGTCCGCGGTTGCGGTCTCATTGGTAGCCATGAGTATAAGTCTTCCTTTCGTCGATAACGCTAAGTGCCTGCGGGCCGGCGGGCGGCACGCGCGCCGCCAGGAGCTCGCCGATTTCGGTCAGGACCGCCGCCGCGCCGATGCTCGGCGTACCGGCCGGTCCCTGGATGTATACCGGCGGTATCTCCTCCGATGCGGCATGCAACGCCAGCCACATTTCGTTCGGGCCGAGGCGGCCCAGCGCCGAGTTGCGCGCGACTTCCTCGACGCCCGCGCTTGCGTTTAGCGGGCTTACGTGCGCGACGTAGCGCAAGACGCGTCCGCGCTCGCCCGCCGCCCAGGTCCGGGCGGCCCAGGTGGCATCGAGCGTGGGCAGCCGCGCCCACACCTCGCCGGATGGTAGCACCTCCAGGGCCGCGGGCAGCAGGCCCGACGCCTCGACGGCGTCGGGCTCCAGCCGCGCCCCCAGCGCACGCGCGAGCGCGAGGGTCATCCAGCCGGCGGCGTGCCCCGCCAGGTCTTCACGGAGATCGGCATGCAGCAGTCCCGCGCGGGCTGCGTGCTGCACCGCCGCGCTGAAAGGCGTCCCCGCACCCACTGCTGCCAGAATCGCGTTGAGCGCGGGGCTGGGGGTCGCCGTAATCGCCCGGATCGGCTGCCCGGACTCGGCCGCCCGCGTCAGCAGTGCGGGCAGCGAGACGGCGGGCGGTACGAGCCCGGCCGCGCGCAGCCGCGCGCCCGCCGCGGCGGTCAGCGCGTCGTAGCTTGCCTGCGATCCGGCCAGCGGCCCGCGCCCGGCAAGCACGAGTTTGTAGCCCGCGCGTGCCAGCATCGTCAGCAGCGGCGCGGTCTCGGCACCCGGCCCGGTCGCGTCGACCACGATGCCTTCATGGATCCCGAGCTCGTCAAGCCGCCAGAGCAGCCCCGGACCATAGGCCGCCCGGCCGCGGATCCGCTCGGCGCCAAAGGCGTCCGGGCGCCAGCGCGTGAGAGGCATGCCGGTCGCCTTGAACTCCAGCGCCTCGGCCAGCATGGCCCGCGTCCAGCCATCCGGGATGACCCAGAGGCCCGAGCGATCGCCCAGCACCACGACTCGCGCGCCCACGGTCCCCTCCGGCTGGGACAGGAGCCCGCGCACAATAGCCCTGCCCATGCGGCCCAGCCCGAGTACCAGCAGCGGCACGCCTGGGCTCATGCGGTGCCCCCCTGCAAAGCCCGCGCCGCGCGCCCCGGCGCGATGGTGAGGATGTCGGCCAGCACACCGCCCGCGGTCAGCGCGGCGCCTGCGCCCCGCCCGCGCACCGTCAATGGCTGGGAGCCGTAGCGCCGCGTCTGGAAGACGAACAGGCTCTCGGTGCCCTCGAGGCTGCCCGCGGGCGCGCTCCGCGGCACCGCCTCCAGCCCCACGCGCGCTCCCTCGCGGTCGATCACGGCCAGATAGCGCAGCACCTCGCCGCGCGCGTGCGCCGCGGCAACGCGCTCGGCGTAGCCGGCGTCTTGGGCGCGCAGCCCCTCCCAGAAGGCGTCCAGCGGCACGCTCTCCAGGCCGGGCGGCACCAGGCTGGCCACCTGAATGTCGGCCATGTTCAGCCTCTGCCCCAGTTTGCGCGCCAGGATCAGCGCCTTGCGCCGCGCGTCGAGCCCGCCCAGATCGTCGCGCGGGTCGGGCTCCGTGTAGCCGCGCCCCTGCGCGTCGCGCAGCGCCGCGCTGAACGACTTGCCCGCGTCGATCCGGCTGGTCACGTAGCCCATTGTGCCGCTGATCGCCGCCTGGATCTCGGTCACCTCGTCCCCGCCGAGCAGCAACGAGTCCAGCGTGCCGAGAACCGGCAGCGCCGCGCCGACCGTCGTCTCGTAGAGCAGGCGCCCGTTCCCGGTGCTCAGCAGCGCCTCGTAGCGGTCCTGGTCCTCGGCCAGCGCCCACTTGTTGCACAGCACCACGTGCGCGCCGATGCGCCGCGCCGCGAGCACGGCCGGATAGCTGTTGCGTTCCGCGGTCACGTCGACCAGCACGGTGCGCCCGTTGCTCCACGGCCCAGCAAACCGCTCGACCAGCGCGGGCCCGCGGTCGAACCGCTCCTGCACGAACTCGCCTTGCGGCCGCGCCTGCCCCGCCCAGAACTGGCGCAGCGACTGGCCCGCCGCCTTGGCCGCCAGCACGCCGCGCAGCGTGGCCGGGCTTAGGCCCCCCGGCTGCCACAGGAAGCCGGAGCGATCGCCCAGCCCCGAGTAGCGCAGCCAGGGATAATGCCCGGCCGCCGCCAGCACATGGCCGATCAGCGCCTGCCCCACCTGCCCGAGGCCCATCTGCACCAGGTCCAACGGCGCGGCCGGCTCAGTCGCCATCGCGGCCCTCCGCCAGGAAGTCCCCGACCATGCCGCCCAATTGCGCATGCTCAATCAAGAATGCGTCGTGCCCCCACGCCGAATGAATCTCGGCATACCGCGCCGCCCGACCCGCCGCCCGGAAGGCGGCGACGATCTGGCGCTGCAGGCCCGTCGGGAACAGGATGTCGGAGTCGATGCCGATCGCCAGCAGGCGTGCCGTCGGGTGCACCCCCGCCAGGGCGGCCGCCGTTCCGCCCCGACCGTGCCCGACGTCGTGCAAATCCATCGCCCGGCTCAGCACCAGGTAGCTGTTCGCATCGAACCGCTGCACCAGGCTGTCGCCCTGATAATGCAGATAGTTCTCCACCTGAAAACGCGCATCCGGGTCATAATAGCTTTCCGGGTCCGGCTCAACCCGCGCACGGTCGAACTTGCGGCGCATTGACTCGGCGCTCTGGTAGGTGATCATGCCGATCATCCGCGCCAGCGCCAGCCCCGCGTCGGGCGTGCGGCCGGTGCCGTAGTAGTCGCCGCCCTGCCAGGCCGGGTCGCGCATGATCGCCTCGCGGCCGATCAAGTTGTAGGCAATGCCCTGCGCCGGGTGCGCCAGCGCGGAGCCAATGCTAACCGCGCCGCGCACCAGCCCCGGGTAGCTCGTGATCCACTCCAGTACCTGCATGCCGCCCAGCGAGCCGCCAATCACCGCGGCCACCTGTCGCACACCCAGCGCCGCGAGCAGCCGGGCCTGCAGCCGCACCATGTCGCGCACCGTCACCTGCGGGAAGGCGCTGCCGTAGGGCACGCCGGTGGTCGGCGTCGGCGTGCTCGGGCCCGTCGTGCCGCGGCAGCCGCCGAGCACGTTGCTGCAGATCACGAAGTACCGGTCCGTGTCGACGGCACGGCCGGGCCCGATCAGTCCGTCCCACCACCCGGCCCTCGTGGAGTCCGGATAGCGCCCCGCCGCGTGCGCGTCGCCGGTCAGCGCGTGGCAGATGAGGACGGCGTTTGTGCCCGCGGTGTTCAGGCGCCCGCACGTCTCGTAGGCCACCGTCACGCCGTGGAGCGCCGCCCCGCACGCCAGTGGCAGCGGCGCCGGGTCGGCCCAGCACTGCTCCCGCGCGATCAGCGCGGGCTCCGCGGCGCGCGCCGCCACCGACGGGTCGTCGTCGAGCAACGGCACGCGCCGGGTGCCGGACTCCGTGGTCGTCGCCATCAGTCCAGCCACCCCTGTTGGCGCAGCAGTTCCGCAATGAGCACGACGCCGCCAGCCGCGCCGCGGATCAGGTTGTTGCCCAGGACGACGAACCGATAATCCTGCACCGGGCAGGGCCGCAGCCGCCCGATCACGCTGGCCATGCCGTTCAGCATGTCCCGGTCGAGCCGGGGCTGCGGCCGGTCCGGCTCGTCACGCACGACCAGCGGCTCCAACGGCGCGCTCGGCAGCTGCGAGTTGACCAGCGGGTGCCAGTTTCGCCAGGCCTCCAGCACGGCCTCCAGCGGCGCCTGCTCCACCAGGCGCACGCTCACGGTTTCGAGATGCCCGACCGTCGTGGGCACGCGCGTCGCCTGCGCGCTGACAACGAACGGCGCGGGCTCCACGCCGTCGGCGGCCAGGCGCCCGAGTAGCTTCTGCGGCTCGTGCTCCAGCTTGTCCTCTTCGCCGCCAATATAGGGGATCACGTTATCCGCGATGCTCAGCGCGGGCACGCCTCGCCGCCCGGCCCCCGAGAGCGCCTGCAGCGTGGTCACCTGCACGGTCGCCAGGCCGAAGGCCTGCTGCAGCGGCGCCAGTGCCAGCGTCAGATGGATCGTCGAGCAGTTCGGGTTGGTCACCAGCAGGCCCGGCCAGCCGCGCTCGCGCCGCTGGCGCTCGATCAGCCGCAGGTGGTCGCCGTTCACCTCGGGGATGATCAGCGGTACGTCGGGCGCCATGCGGAAGCTGCTCGCGTTCGATACGACGGCGAACCCGGCCATGGCGAAGGCCGGCTCGGCGGTCGCGGCCGCCTCGGCGGGCAGCGCGCTGAAGATCACATGGCACCCGGCGAAGGCCCCGGGATCGGTTGGTTGCACCGTCAGCGCGGCGACCTCGCGCGGCAGCGCCGCGGGCTCCGCCCAGATCTCGCCGTAGACCCGCCCCGCGCTCCGCGGCGATCCGCCCACCGCGCGCACCGCGAACCACGGGTGCGCCGCCAGCAAGCTCACGATGCGTTGTCCGACCAACCCGCCGCCGCCTAAGACGCCGACACTCAAGCGCTCCATAGCGTCACCTCCGTCGTTTCCTCGTCCCGGTCCGGCGCGGGCTCTGTCGCTGCCCCCAGCGCGAAAGCGCTGTGGAGCAGCCGCACCGCGTCCTCCATCCGCCCCTCGGGCACCAGGCACGTGATGCGCACTTGCGAGGTCGTCACCATCTCGATCGGAATGCCCGCGCCCGCCAGCGTTGCGAAGGCCAGCGCGGCCAGGCCCGGCGTGTCCTGGATGCCGATGCCCACCAGCGAGACTTTGGCGACGTCGCGGCGGGTGCGCACCTCGCGCGCGCCGAGCGCGATGGCGGCCGCCCCGGCCACCTGCACCGTCTCGGCCAGATCGCTCTCGGCGACCGTGAACGCGCAGTCGGCGCTGTGGCCGTCGGCGTCGAGCGCGTAGGCAATCGCGTCGACGTTGATGCCCACGGCTGCCAGCGGTGTGAACAGCCGGTGGAGCTCGAAGTTGGCGCGCGGCACCCCGGTGACGGTGACGCGGGCGACGTTGTTGTCGTGGGCCACGCCCGAGATCTTCTTGTCGCGTTCCATGGGCAAACAGTCTCCTCGTAGGGCCGCCGGTAGCGCCGCGCCCGGCCGCGCGATCGTGGTGCCGGGTCGCTCGTGGAAGCTCGAGCGCACCACGATCGGTACGCCGTAATGGCTGCCCAGCTCAACCGCCCGGGGGTGCAGGACGCGGGCGCCTTGCTGCGCGAGCTCCAGCATCGCCGCGTAGCCGATGCGCCCAATATGCCGGGCGCTCGGCACCACACGAGGGTCCGCACTGAAGATCCCGTCGACGTCGGTGTAGATCTCACACCAGGCGGCGCCGAGCCGTGCCGCCAGGGCAACCGCGGTCGTATCCGACCCGCCCCGGCCCAGCGTGGTCACCTCGCCGTGCGGCCCGGCGCCACAGACGCCCTGGAAGCCGGCCACGATCGCCACCTCGCCCGCCTCCAGCGCGTCGAGCACCCGGCTCGGGTCCACGGCGACGATCGCCGCGCGCCCGGCCGTGCCGTCGGTGTAGATGCCGGCCTGCGCCCCGGTCAGCGCGCGGGCGCGCACGCCGCGCGCCTCCAGCGCCAGCGCCAGCAGCGTGCTCGCCACCACCTCGCCGGTCGACAGCAGCAGGTCGAGCTCGCGGCGCGGTGGGCGCGGGTGCAGCACGCGGGCGAGCGCGATCAGCTCGTCGGTCGTGTCGCCCATGGCCGACACGACGGCCACGACCGCGCGGCCCGCCGCCACGGTCGCCGCGATCCGCGCGGCCACCGCCTGCAGCCGCTCGATGCCCGCGACCGAGCTCCCCCCGTATTTCTGCACCACCAAAGTCATTGCGTCGCTCCCCCGGGGCGCGGGCAACAAAAGGCCCGCCCTCTGCGAGCCAGGGACGGGCGACCATACGGGGCACCCCGGTGCCCGCCCAGGCACGCCGTGCGGCGCCGGGACTGGACACCAGGCCAACAAAAAACCCCTCAAAGGTGAGGGGTCATATCCATCGTTGGATACGAACCACTCCCTTATCTTACAGATCGCTCTGTCGGAATTGGCACCATGACATCACTGTCGGGTTGCCGGGTTTCATCGGGCCGTCTCCCTCCACCTCTCTTGATAAGAGCCTGGCTCTATTCGGTTGTGCCCGGATTATAGCACAGCCGCCGCCCCCTGTCAAGATTTCGACAGATTCGCCTGTGCAAACGCCGCCCCGCCCGCCTGTCGACAGTCCAGCGCCTTGCCCGCCCGCGGCCACGCTGTTACAATGGCTCCAGCGACAGGTGTCGGGCCGCGCCGGATCCGCCGTGCCGCGCGGCCCGGCAGACCAGGGGAGGCAAGTATGCCGCATGGAGACGCACCCAATTCCAGCGTGCTGACCGCGTCGTTCGAGCACAATCGCCGCGCCAACCTGACTCTGCGCGACTTCCCGCGGCGGTGCCATTGTCAACGCCGCGCGTCCCGCGGAGCCGATCTTCGAGTACCCGCCGGCCGATTTCTTGGTCCAGGTGTTGAACCATTCAACCGAGCACCGCACGCAGATCGCTACAATCCTCACCCAGGAGGGCATCTCGCGCCCTCGCTGAGCGGCTGGGCTTACATGCGCGTAAGGGGCGTGGGCCCGGAGTACGAGCCGCCGTCGGCTAGTGCACACGAGGAATAGACGAGGCCAGCCATGGTGAAGGTCCTGCTCGACACGGATATCGGCTCGGACATCGACGACGCCGTCTGCCTGGCCTACCTGCTGGCCCAACCGGACTGCAATCTCCTGGGCATCACGACCGTGACCGGGGAAGCGGACCGCCGCGCCGCCCTGGCCGCCCGGCTCTGCGCGGTGGCCGGGCGCGACGTGCCCATCTTCCCCGGCACCGAGCCGCCGCTGCTCGTGGCGCCCCGCCAGCCGCAAGCGCCGCAGGCCGCTGCCCTGGCGGACCCCGGTCCGGCCTTCCCGCGCGGCCGCCACCTGGCCTTCCTGGCCGAGACGATCCGCGCCCACCCGGACGAGATCGTCTTGCTGACCATCGGCCCGCTGACCAACATCGGGTTGCTCTTCGCCGCGGACCCATCTTTGCCCCCGCTGCTGCGCGGCGTCGTGACGATGGGCGGCCGCTTCGCGCACGCCTGGGGCTGGGGCGGCGAGGAGTGGAATATTGTCCTCGACCCGCACGCCGCGGCCATCGTCTACCGCGCGCCCGTGCCCAGCCACCGCTCCATCGGCCTCGACGTCAGCCTACAGGTCAGCTTGCCCGAGGCCGAGGTACGCCGCCGCTTCGCCGTGCACCCGCTGCTGCGCGAGGTGCTCACCTTCGCCGGCTCCTGGTTCGCGGAGCAAGATCGCATTACCTTCCACGACCCGCTTGCCGCGGCCTCCATCTTCGACCCGGCGATCTGCCGCTTCGTCCGCGGCGAAGTGGCTATCGAGCTCACCAGCCCGCGGGCCCTCGGCCAGACTTATTGGACACCAGACCCGGCGGGCCGCCACGAAGTCGCCCTGGGTGTGGATCCCGACGGCTTCTTCGGCCACTACTTCTCCGTCTTCATGTAGGTTGGACGCCCCGAGAGGAGACCCCATGAGCGCTGATCCCGGCACGGGCCGCACCCTGCGGGCCGTGGTCGACCGACTTCATCCCGGCCGACGACTATCCCTCGGCCTGGGAAGCGGGCGCGGGCGCCTTCTTCGCGCGCATCCTCGCCGGCGATCAGCGGGCCAATGCCCCGCGCGTTGACACGGGCCTGCGCCTGCTCGACGCGGAGGCGGGCGCGCGTCGCCCGGGCGCCGCATTTGCCGATCTCAGCGCGGAGGCGCAAGATTCCCTGATCGCCGATTTGATGGCTGGGCGCACGGCGGTGCCCTGGGATCCGGACTTCGCGCCGGACTTCCTCCGGCTGGTGATTGCCCTTACGGCGCAGGGCTTCTACGGAGATCCCGCGGACGGCGGCAACCCCGACGCGGTGTCCTGGCGCATGACCGGCTACCACGTGCTGCCGCCCGGCGTCACCTGGCCGCCCGTCAATCTGCCCGCGCCTCCGCTGACATCCTGGGATGCCGTCGCCGACCACTACGATGCCATCGTCGTCGGCGCCGGGGCGGGTGGCGGGGTAGCCGCGTGCGTGCTCGCCGAGGCCGGGCTGCGTGTCCTCCTCGTCGAGCGTGGCGCCTGGCTCGGTACGCACGATATTCCCCAGGACCACCTGCACAATCACCGCATCGCTCTCGGCTACGACTACCCCGCCGGCCCCGCGTCCGCCGGCAACCTGCGCGTCGTCGGCGACGAAACGGAGGCGGTACCCCCAACTGACGGCCGCTGGCAGAACAATGCTATGACCGTCGGCGGCGGAACGCGCGTCTACGGCGCGCAGGCGTGGCGCTTCTGCCCCGAAGATTTCCGCATGGCCTCGCTCTACGGCGTGCCCGCGGGGAGCGCGCTGGCCGACTGGCCGCTCACCTACGCCGACCTCGAGCCCGATTACGACCGGGCGGAGTGGGAGATCGGTGTCTCCGGCGACCCAACCGGCAACCGCCATGCCGGCCCGCGCCGTCGCGGCTACCCCATGCCGCCGCTGCCCGCCACCGCCACCAGCGCGACCCTGGCGCGCGGCGCGGAGGCGCTCGGCCTGGAAACCGCGCCCGGTGCCGTTGCTTATCAACTCAGTGCCCTACAACGGCCGCGGCGCCTGCCTGCATTGTGGTGCCTGTGTTGGCTTCGGCTGCCCCGGCGAGTTCAAGAACGACACGCGTAACACCGTGATCCCGCGGGCTCTGGCCACCGGCCGCTGCGACTTGCTCGTGGCCACCCAGGCGGAGCGGCTGGTCGTGGGCGCCGCGGGCGCGGTTACGGGCGTCGCCCTGGTCACCGCGCGGGACGGCGCCGTCGCGCTCGGCGCACCGTCTGAGCGCCGACCAGGTACTGCTCGGCGCCGGGGCGATCGAGACGGCGCGCCTCCTGCTCAACAGCCCCACGCCGCGGGAGCCCAACGGTCTCGGCAACAACGCGGACCAGGTCGGCCGCAACCTGCAGGGCCACACCTACGTTGGCACCGTCGCCCTCTTCGACGAGATGGTGCAGGACTGCGTCGGGCCGGGCCCGCGCATCGCCACGAACGACTTCCGCCATGGCAATCCGGGCCTCGTCGGCGGCGCCATGCTCGCCAACGACTTCGTGCCCCTGCCGCTCTTCGTCTGGAACCTGCTGGGCGGGCTCGGGGCTTTCCCCACCTGGGGCCTCGGGGCCAAGCAGGGCATGCGCGACCTCTACCGCCGCCTGGCCCTGGTCATGGGCCCCGTGCAGGAGATCCCCAACCCGGCCTCGCGCGTGACCGTCGACCCGCGGGTGCGTGACCGCTTCGGCATCCCGGTCGCCCGGCTGAGCGGCCGCCCCCACCCGGCCGACGAGCCGGTCGCCGACTTCATCGCCGGGCGGGCGGTGGCCTGGGCGCAGGCGAGCGGCGCCCGCACCGTCCTGCCCCTGCGCTGGCGGGCGCCTACCGGCCCGAGCGGCGGCCAGCACCAGGCGGGTACCTGCCGCATGGGCACCGATCCCGCCACGTCGGTCACCGATGCCTGGGGCACCGTCTGGGACCACCCGAACCTGCACGTTGTCGATGGCAGCCTGCACGTCACCAACGGCGGCGTGAACCCTGTGCTGACGATCCTGGCACTGGCTTACCGCGTGAGCCGCCACGTGGCGGCGCTCGCCAGTCATCGGCCTGCGGGCATCGGCTGACTCCCACCGAGCCGCGCGACCCCGTCCCCCTCAGGCGCTCCGCGTTCGCACGGCGTGCCGGACAGAAAGCTGAGGGTGCCGCGCCTGCTGCCGCCCGGCCGACCAGGCGCGGACGGACGCGGCGCGCGTTCGCCGATATGGGCACCGCCACGGCGGCACGAGTTCTGCGCGCTCGGTGCCGCGCCGTCCGCCCGCTCGCCTGGTTGCCGCCCCGGGCATCCGGCACAGGCCCGCTAACGGTAGCGCGAAAGGAGGTCCTCGTGGCAAGCATTCCCTGGACGCTCGCACCCGATCGCTGTTTGCACGCGGACCCGGCTCGCCGCGCCGTCGCCCGCGCGCTCTACGCCGTGGTGCGTGACTTGCCGCTGATCAGCCCCCACGGCCACGTCGCGCCCGCGCTGCTGGCCGACCCGGCGGCGCGCTTCGGCAACCCGGCCGAGTTGTTCATCATCCCCGACCATTACATCTTCCGCATGCTGTACAGCCAGGGCGTGCCCCTGGCGGACCTGGGCCTGCCGGCGCGCGACGGTACGCCGGGCGAGACAGACCCGCGCCGTATCTGGCAGCGTTTCGCCGATCACTTCTACCTGTTTCGCGGCACCCCCACCGGCCTCTGGCTGGCCGATGCGCTCGTCAACCTGTTCGGCGTGGACGAGCGGCTGACCCGCGCGAGCGCCCAGCGCATCTACGACCATCTCGAGGCGCAGTTGGCCCGCCCGGAGTTCGCGCCGCGCGCCCTCCTCGCCCGGTTCCGCATCGCGCTCCTCTGCACCACCGACGCCGCGACCGATTCGCTGGACGCGCACCGGCGGATGCACGCCGCGGGCCTGGGCTTCGTCCGCCCCACGTTCCGGCCGGACGCACTGGTGAACATCGACGCCCCGACGTGGCGGGAGCAGATCGCCGCGTTAAGCCAGGTTTCGGGTGTCGACGTGGGCGATTACGCCACCTACATCCGCGCGCTGGAACAGCGCCGCGCCGCTTTCAAGGCGCTGGGTGCCCTCGCCACCGACCACGGCGCGCTGACCCCTTACACTGCGCGCCTGAGCGCCATAGAGGCCGCCGCGATCTTCGACCGCGCGCTGCGCGGCCAGGCCAGTCCCGATGACGCGGCGCGCTTCATCGGGCACATGCTGATGGAGTTCGCGCGCATGAGCGCCGAGGATGGGCTTGTCATGCAGCTACACGCCGGCAGCTTCCGCAACCATAACACGGCCCTATTCGAGCGCTTCGGCCCGGATATGGGCGCCGACATTCCGGTGCCCACCGAGTGGACGCGCAACTTGCGCCCGCTGCTGAACGCATACGGCAACGACCCGCGCTTCCGCCTGATCGTCTTCACCCTGGACGAAAGCGCGTACAGCCGCGAGCTCGCGCCGCTGGCCGGCACCTACCCCGCGCTGCTGGTCGGCCCGCCCTGGTGGTTCTTCGACAGCGTCAACGGCATGCGCCGCTACTTCGACCGCGTGGTCGAGACGGCCGGCCTCTACAACACAGCGGGCTTCAACGACGACACGCGGGCGTTCGCCTCAATCCCGGCGCGGCACGACGTCTGGCGGCGCGTGAGTTGCGACTGGCTCGCCGGCCTCGTGGTCCAAGGCCTCCTGGCCGAGGACGAAGCCCACGACATGGCACACGAGTGCGCCACGGACCTGGCCCGGCGCGCCTATCGCGTTCCCGACACCGTTAGCTGATCCTGCCCGGGGCCGCGTCGCCCAGGGCAGCCCGGGAAGTACTGGTATGGGAGAGCTGAGGCAAGAAGATGACTACTACGCAGCAAGGGAAGGAGCACCAGCCCCCGCGACCGCGGGAGCGCGCGGCCACGGCGCTTGCCGCCCTGTTCAGCTTGGAAGGGCAGGTCGCCGTCGTCACCGGCGGCACGGGCGTGCTCGGCGGCGTCATGGCGCGCGGCCTGGCGCGCGCCGGGGCCAAGGTGGGCATCCTGGGGCGCCGCCAGGCGGAAGCCGAAGCTGCCGTGGCGGCCATCGGCGCGGCAGGCGGTGAAGCGTTGGCCCTGCCCGCCGACGTGCTGGACCGGAGCCGGCTGGAGTTCGCCCGCTCGGCCGTCCTGGCGCGGTGGGGCCGGCTCGACATCCTCGTGAATGCGGCGGGGGGCAACATCCCGGCGGCCACCCTGGACCCGGGCGCCTCCTTCTTCGACCTGCCCATCGAGGGCATGGACCCGGTCATCGCCCTCAACCTGCAGGGCACCCTGTTGCCGGCCCAGGTGTTCGGCGAGGCGATGGCGCGCGTCGGCCACGGCTGCATCGTCAACATCTCCTCGATGGCCGCGGGGCGCGCCATGACCCGCGTGGTCGGCTACGGGGTGGCCAAGGCGGCGGTCGAGAACGCGACCCGCTGGCTGGCCGTCGAGCTCGCGCGCTCGTACGGCGCCCGCCTGCGCGTCAATGGGATCGCGCCCGGCTTCTTCCTCGGCGAGCAGAATCGCGCGCTGTTGGTGAACGAGGACGGCTCGCTCACGCCGCGCGGCCGGCTCGTGGTCGATCACACGCCCGCCGGCCGGTTCGGCGAGCCGGAGGAGTTGGTCGGCACGCTGGTCTGGCTCTGCAGCCCCGCGGCGAGCTTCGTCAACGGCGTCGTCGTCCCGGTCGACGGCGGCTTCAGCGCCTTCAGCGGCGTCTAGCCGGGCCTCGCAGCAGGGCGCCGCCCCCGCGCGGCGCCTTGCTCCCGCCTATCCCCCCGGCTGATCCGCGGGACCCGGCCCCAGCCGCCGTAAGAGCTCGATTTGGCCCACGTGTATGGCCTCGTGCTCGAGGATGTGCCAGAGGATCCAGTCGATGCTGTAGAGCAGGCTGCCTGCCTCCCAGCCCGGCGGCGGCGCCTCGCCGACGCGCCGGTCGAGATCGGCATCCGTGAACCCCTGGAGCACGCGCAGCGTCTCCGCCCGGATCATGTCCAGGTGGTCGAGATAGTCCGGCACGGGTCGTCCCTGCACCTGGGGCACGCTCTGGCGGATCGGCATCGCCTCATCCCAGCTACCCGGATAGCCGGTGGCCGGTTGGCCGAAGATGTCCTCGTGGATCCAGGACCACTCCACCCCGGCCAGGTGGAGCAGCAGCGTGCCGATCGACTCCGTGTGGTCGTCCGGGTGCCAGTCGATCTGCGGGATCGTCAGGCGGGTGACCTCCCGCTTGAGGTCGGCACGCACCTCCTCCATCTGCGCCACGTACCGCCCGACCCGTGGCGCGTAGCCGGGCACGGGGTCACAGGTCACGATCCGCGGATTCGCCGCGGTGGGCTGTTCGGCCATATTCCCTCCTCAGTTGACCCGACGACCTGATGCCGCGGATGCTGCAAGCGTCACCGCGTGCCCAATTATAGCGTGTCCCGCCGATCCCGGCTCCGCGGCACGGCGCGGACTCGCGCTCCCGCGGGTTGGGCGGATCCCCCGCGGTATGGTACAATTGTGCTACCATTCCGCGCGCGGACGGTGCACGAGGGGGCCGGCGGGGCCGCGGCGGCAGCAGGGAGCGGGCACATGCCAATCCGAGTCTTGGAGCCGGAAGTCGCCGCGAAGATCGCCGCGGGCGAGGTGATCGAGCGCCCGGCCTCCGTCATCAAAGAGCTCATGGACAACGCTATCGACGCGGGCGCGACCGAAGTCCGAGTCGAGATCCGCGGCGGCGGGCAGCCCTTCATGCGCATCGCCGATAATGGCCGCGGCATCCCCGCGCCCGAGCTCCCGCTGGCCTTTCAGCGCCACGCCACCTCCAAAATCCGCACGGCAGACGAGCTCTTCGCGCTGCACACCCTCGGCTTCCGGGGCGAAGCGCTGGCCAGCGCAGCCGCCGTCGCCCAGGTCACCATCACCACGCGCACGCCCGAGGACGAAGTCGGCGTCGAGATGACGGTCGCCGGAGGCGCGCCCGAGCCGCCGCGCCCGCGCGGTACCCCACGGGGCACCATCGTCACCGTGCGCGAGCTCTTCTACAACGTGCCCGCGCGTCTCAAGTTCCTCAAGTCGGCCGCCGCCGAGTCCGCTCAGGTGAGCGCCCTCGTGCAGCAGTACGCCCTGGCGTATCCCGGCGTCCGCTTCGCGCTGAGCAGCGACGGCAAGGCCGTCTTTAGCTCGCCCGGCAACGGCGACCTGCGCGACGCCATCCGCCAGGTCTACGGTCCCGACATCGCCCAGGCCATGCTGCCCGTCGGCCGCCTGCCCGTGGCCGACCCGGCCGCCGACGCCGACCCGTTTGCCGACTGGATCGATCCCGCGGCGCTCCCCGGCCCGCGCCGCGCGCCCTCGGCCCTGGGCCGCGGCGACTCGGAGGATGGTGTGCGCGTCTGGGGCTACGTCAGCCCGCCCGCCGTCAGTCGCACCAACCGCCAGGCCCAGCACTTCTTCGTCAACGGTCGGGCGATCGGCAGCCGTATGCTCACCTACGCGCTTGAAGAGGCCTACCACAGCCTCCTCATGGTCGGGCGCCACCCGATTGCCGTGCTCAACGTCGAGGTCGATCCCGCGGACGTCGACGCCAACGTGCACCCGACCAAGAGCGAGGTCAAGTTCCGCCAGGAGCGGGCCGTCTTCGCCGCCTTACAGCATGCCGTCCGCGCCGCGCTTTCGGCCCACAGCCCCGTGCCCAGCTTCGGTACGCGCGGCGCCGAGGGCTGGCAGTTGGCCCAGCCGGCCGCCCCGGGCGCCGAGGCGTCGGTCGGCGCCGCGCCTGAGGGCGGGACGGGGGCGCCCGACGCGCCGCCCGCCCCGCGCGAGGTCGCCGCTCAGGCCGACCTCTTTGCCGGCTACGGTGCGCCCGCGCTTAGTTGGACTGGCTCCGCCGCTCCGGCCCCGCCCCGCGAGGCCTTGGACGAGGAAGGTGCGGAAACGGATCGCGACGCGCCGCCACTCATCCCCGCCGCGCCCCCGCGCGCCGGCACCGACCCGCTCGGCCCGCTGCCGCCGCTCGGCACGAGCGGGCGCCTGCCGCCGCTACGCGTGGTCGGTCAGGTCTCCGGCACCTACATCATCACCGAAGGCCCCGACGGCATGTTCCTCATCGATCAGCACGCGGCGCACGAGCGGGTGCTCTACGAGCGCTTCGACCGCGAGGTGCGCGCCGGACGGGGCGTGCCCGTGCAGCCGCTGCTGCAGCCGCTGGCGTTCGAGCTCTCGCCGCGTCAGCGCGCTGAGCTCGAGCCGCTGCTGCCGCTGCTCGGCGAGGTCGGCTTCGATCTGGAACTGGTGCCCGGCCATCGCCACACGTTGCTGGTCAAGGCCGTCCCGGCGATGTACGCCGATCGCGTCAGCGTTGAGGGCCTGCTTGAGATGATCGACGAGCTCTTGGTCGGCAGCCCGCCCGACCGCTGGCGCGACCAGCTAGTCATCACCCTGGCCTGCCACAGCGCGGTGCGGGCCGGCATGACGCTTGGCGCCGAGGAGATGCGCGCCCTGGTGAAGCAGCTCGAGGCCTGCACCTTCCCGCGCCTCTGCGCGCACGGCCGGCCGACGATGCTACACCTGAGCGCCCTACAACTCGAGCGCGAGTTCGGGCGCCGCGCCTAGCGCGCGAGCCCGCGGAGGCGCGCCATGGGGGAGGACGAGCCGCCCGCCCCGGCTCAGCCGGAAGCCGATCTGGTCGAGTCGCTCGCGCCGCGCGCCGTGCTCGACGCCGGCTGCGGCACGGGCCGCGTGGCCATCGAGCTCGCGCGGCGCGGCATCGACGTCGTCGGTGTAGACCTGGACCCGCGCATGCTCCAGCGCGCCCGTCGCCAGGCGCCCGGCCTCTCCTGGCGCCGCGGCGACCTGGCGACCGTCGAGCTCGCGCGCCGCTTCGACGTCGTGCTGATGGCCGGCAACGTCGTCATCTTCCTGGCGCCCGGCAGCGAGGCGGCCGTCGTGCGCAACATGGCGCGCCACCTGCGGCCCGGCGGTTACCTGGTCGCCGGCTTTGCCGTCAGCCTCGGCTATCTGCCGCCCGCGACCTACGAACAGTTGGCCGCCGATGCCGGCCTGCTGCCGGTCGCCCGCTTCGCCGGCTGGGAGCGGCAGCCCTGGGCCGAGACGGCCCGGTACGTCGTCACGCTTCACCGTCGCGCCGCGGCTCCGCTACCCCGCGCCACGGCTCCCGCCCCACCGGGGCAACTTGGAGGTTAGCTTGTGCCTGGCATCCTGGTGATCGGCAGCATTAACATGGACCTCGTCGTGCGCACACCACGTGTGCCCGAACGCGGCGAGACGATCAGCGGCGACGCATTTCACACCTTCCCCGGCGGCAAGGGCGCGAATCAGGCCGTCGCCGCCGCCCGGCAGGGCGCGGTCGTCGCGATGGCCGGCTGCGTCGGCGCCGACGCCTTCGGCGCGGCCCTGCGCGACACCTTGCACCGCGACGGTGTCGACACGGCCCATGTGCTCGTCGATGCCGGGGTGCCCACGGGCGTCGCCCTCGTCGTGCTCGAAGAGAGCGGCGACAACCGCATCCTCGTCGTCGCCGGGGCCAACGGCCTCGTCTCGCCCGCGCTAGTCGATTCGGCGGGCCCGGCCTTCGACGGCGCACAGGCGCTGGTGCTCCAGCTTGAGGTGCCGCTGCCCGCCGTGCAGCACGCGGCCACGCGGGCGCGCACGCACGATATCCCCGTCATCCTGAATGCCGCCCCGGCCCGGCCCCTGCCCGCCGACCTGCTCGCCCTGGTCGACTACCTCGTCGTGAACGAAGTCGAGGTTGCCATGTTGGCCGGACAGGCGCCCGGCCGGCCCGCGGAATCCGCCGCGGCCTTACGCGCTCAGGGCGTGAGCCATGTCGTCGTCACCCTGGGTGCCGGCGGCGCCACATACTACGGCGAGGGCACGCCGATCATCGTCCCCGCCTTCCACGTCCCGGTGCTCGACACGACGGCGGCCGGCGACGCCTTCGTTGGCGCCTTCGCCGTCGCTCTGGTGGAGGGCGCCCTATGGCCGCCGCGCTTCGCCGCGGCAATGCGGCCGGCGCCTTGGCCTGCACGCGCATGGGCGCTCAGCCCTCACTGCCCACCCGCGCCGAGACGGACGCGTTCCTGGACGCCCACACGTGACGAAGATTACGGAGAATTTGCGGTGGGAAAACCAGCAGCAAACATAGGGGAATCCCTTCCTCAGCAACGGAGGTGGGACGAATCGGCGCAGGGCAGCAGCGCCAATATGCACGGTCCATCCCGCAACGGTGACAATAGAAACGCCCGCGAGGTTCGAAATGATGCGGGTCGCTGCGCACCCGGAGACGGCCGGATGCGATGGCGTGGGGAGACAGGTGGTCGGGCGGCCGCCGGTCCTAGTCGCGCTCCAGGATCGCCGGGCGCGGGATCGCCCGCCCGCCCGCCGCGGCGGCAAGCAGGGGCCAGCCCGGTGTCTCCGTCAGGATCTCCGGGCCGTCCGGCGTGACCAGGATCGAGTCCTCCGACTTCGTGCCGGTGATCGACGGATTCCAGGCATAAACCTGATGCGCCTCCACTACCTCCGGCGAGTCGGGCCGCGCCACGAACTCCCGCCCCTCATACCCCGCGGGCCCGCCCTGGTGATGCAGGCGCCACTCGTCGGGATAGCCCGCCGCCGCATAGGCCGCCACCCCCGCGGCGAGCACGCCGCCGAGCGTCTGCCCGGGCTGCGTCGCGCCGATGAACGCCGCGTCCACCTGCGCCAGGGCCTCGGCCTTCCGGCGGATCTCGTCGGGGATCGGGCCGAAGTGTACCAACCGCGACACCGAGCAGACGAGGCCCCAGCGCCGCCCGCACAGCCCCAGCAGCGCGTAGCGCTCCAGTGGCTTGGCGGTGGGATGGGGGTGCCGGAAGTGGAAGATCCGCTCGTCCGTGCCGATCAGGTTGACCACGGCCTGCATCCCGCGGCTGCGCACCTCCGCGTCCAGCAGCCCGGCGATCTGCTCCTCGGTCATCCCCGGCTGGATCGCGCGCGCCGTCCGGTCAATGGCCTCGGCGCAGAGGCGGCCCAGCGTACGGAACCGCTTAACCTCTTCGTCGGTCAACGTGACGCGAAGATACGCCAGCGCGTCGGCCAGGTTGAGCGCGCCCGGGTAGGGGCCATCCGCCCCCAGACGCAGGCCCTGGGTTAGTCGGGCGACCGCGTGGTCCTGCTCCCACCACGGGTGCACCTGCATCTGCCAACCTTGCTCGGGCAGATGTTCTTCCTCTGTCAGCCGCGTCGCCTCGACATTGTCGGTGATCACGAAGCGCCCGGTCGGCGTAATCAACAGGGCCGCCGCGCCTTCCGTGCTGTTGAGCGCGACATACGAAGCCGCGCCGCAGGTCGCCCAAGCGAAGCTGCCGACGCGGCGGAGTAGCAGCGCGTCCAGATGATGGGCCGCCAGCAGGGCACGGATGCGCTCCTGCTTCACCCGAAACTCGGCCACGGGGTGCCTCCTGCTTACTGCTCGTCGTTCACCCGGATCCAGCCATGGCGCATCGCGTAGATGACCGCCTGTGTCCGGTCGTTGACGTTCAGCTTGCGCAAGATCGCAGTGATGTGGTTCTTTACCGTCTGGTCGCTGATGCTGAGGTCCATGGCGATCTGCTTGTTCGATCGCCCCCGCGCGATGCAGTCCAGGATCTCGACCTCGCGTCCGGTCAGCGGGGCGAAGACCGCATGGCCTTCCTGCTCGACCGACGCAAGCTCCCGGAACTGCTTCAGCACCCGCGAGGCTACGAAGGGCCGCGAGAGCACGTTCTCGTTGATGAGATAATGCCCCTGCGCCACCAGCCGCGTGATCTGCAGCAACTGCTCCGGGCTAATGTCCTTCGGCGAATAGGCGGCGGCCCCGACCTTGATTGCGTTGAACAGCTGCTCGTCGTCCTCGTAGACGGTCAGAACGATAAGGGCCGTCTGCGGCGTGCGCCGCCGCACCACCCGCGCCACTTCCAGACCGTTCAGCCCGGGCAGGTTGATGTCGACGAGCATCACGTCGGGACTCAGGCTTTCCGCCAACTGGATGGCGCGTTGCCCGTCCGCCGCCTCGCCCACAATCTCGAAGTCACCCGACGCCTCGAGCGTGTAGCGCACGCCCTGCCGGAAAATCGGATGGTCATCCACAATCAGCACTCGTGCGCGCTCCATACGTTAACTCCTATCCTCCTGTGCTCGCGGCGGGTCGTTGAGCGGAACTGTCTGGGGGCTACCCGTCTCAGGCATGTCGACGGGTAGCGTGAGCAGCAGCCGCGTCCCGCGGCCCGGGGCGCTGGCCAATTCGAGGCTGCCGCCGCCGATGCCCGCGCGCTCGCGCATGCTCAACAGACCCGAGCCGACGCGGGCCTGCTGGGTGCGCTCCGCGGGGTCGAACCCCTGGCCGTCGTCGGCCACGACGATGGTCCAGGCGCCGGGCCCTCGCGTGACCACGATCTCCACGTGGCTGGCGCGGGCGTGTTTGTTGACGTTTTGCAGCGCCTCTTGCACCACGCGGAAGACGACCAGCTCCTGCTCAGGTCTGAGGGGCATCATCTCGGGCAGCGTCACCTGCACGTCCAGGCCGGTGCGCTCCTGGTAATCGGCGATCAGCCGGCGCAACGTACCCACCAGGCCGATCTCCTGCAGCGCGGCCGGCCGCAGGTTGAAGATGAAGCGCCGCACGTCGCGCAGACTTTCGTGCACCGTCGCGCGCACCCGGGCGAGCTCGGGCATCGCCTCGACGGGCCGCGTCCGCAACACGCCTTCGAGCAGCTGCAGGCGCAGCAGCGTGTTCGTCAGCGCCTGCGCCGGGCCGTCGTGGATCTCGCGTGCCAGGCGCGACCGCTCGGCTTCTTGCCCCTGGATCAGCTGCGCGCGCATCAGCAGGCTCCAGGGATCGCTCGCCTCGCCATCGCCGCCGTCGCCGTCGAGGCCCTGAGCGCTCAGCTCGGTCTGGCTCACCAGCCAGCCTATGCGGCCGATGAGGTGTTCCAGCCGCGCCGCGGCCGCCCGAAGCTCCGTCGCGCGGTCGGCGAGCGTCGCCTGCTGCGCCTCGAGGTCGCGGCGGCGATAGGGCGAGGGGTCGGCCTCGGGCGCCTGCGCCAGATAGCGCAGGCGGTAGGCCGTTTCGTCGGCGAAGCGTGCAAGCTGTTGCTGCTCGACTTGGGCGAGCCGCAAGCGCCCCTCGGCATCGGCCTGTAGGCGCCGCAGCGCGATGGCGTGGCGCTCGACCAGTCGGTGCACTGCGTCGTACAGGTCTTGAACGTCGCTGTCCTGCAGGCCGTCGAACGTCGGGGATGGGTGGCCGCCCGCGGGGGATGCGGTGTTGCCGGTTGATTGCCCCTGCTGGCTCGCCGTCCTCAAATCATTCCTCCGTGTGGTGGCGGTCCCGGGGGATTGGGCCTGGCTCAGTATAACATCAGGCAAGCGCAGAATGCAAGCAACGCGCGTGACGGCCGGCCGGGCCACGATCCCGCCTGAATCCGAGGCAAAACCCGCATCGGGTTTCCGCTTCCCGCCGTATTGACAATATAGAACAGATGTGCTACAATGGCAAAGGAACAGATGTTGGATTCAGATGCGGTTGAGTGGAGAGGGCAGAGCAATGCGCCGAGGAAAAATCGTGGAGTTCCCGATCGGTCCGGCGACGGAAGAGGCGGCGGAGCCGCTGGTCCACCTGCGGATCACCGGCCGGCATGGCGTCTTCTTGCTGGAGCAGAGTGCCGCGTTCAGCGAAGAGGTTCTCGTCGACTCACGGGCCCCCGGCGGCGCGCGGTGCACCTGCCAGAGCCCCGCCGGCTCGGCCGAGTGTTCACACATCGCCCTGCTGCGCGCCTGCGGGTTCCTCCCGCGCGCCGCCTGAGTCGCCCGCCGTCTGGCCTGTCGTCTAGTATGAGACCCATTTGAGAACCCGAGCAAAAGGAGCCCGCGCATGGACGACCAGACTCGCCCCGTGAAGGTTTCGCCCGAGATTTACGTCTACGCGACGAACAAAAACTTCCTCAACATCTACGACGCGCTGCGCATCGACAAGGTCAAGATCGAGCTCGCGGGCTACGATCAGGCCACCGGCCGCCAGACGGGCATCGCCGGTGCCTGGCTCGATGCCGAGGATCTGCGCCTGCTCGCGCACCTCGTGACTGCGCGCCAGTTCAAGGACGTGCTCGACCGCAGCCGCTTTGAGCGCTTCGGCGGCAGCGACCGCGACGGTATGGTCGAGAGCCGCACGCTCGTGCTCGACTGGGATCCGGGCGAGGGCGGCCGCTTCGCGCGCTATCCCTACCGCTTGACGATCACCAACGGTCCCGGCCTGCGCACGGCCAACGGTGCCGTGCAGCCCAAGGGCGAGCCCGCGACCAAGCTGTCGCTCCGCTTGCCCGAGGCCGACCTGATGAAGATCATGCTCGTGACCTACGACTACTTGCGCGCCTACGACGCGGCCCACCACCACCGGCTGGTCGCGCAGAAGGTGCGCGAGGTGCAAGACAAGCTTGCCGGGCGCGCCGAGCGCCGCGTGCCCGTGGCCGCCGCCGCAGACGACGAGCCGGATGCCGCCCCGCGGCCGGACGGCTCGTCGCCCGCGCCGCTGCACGTGGTCCCGCTGGCCGGCGGGCCTCGCGCCGCCGCAGCGCGGCCCTCGCCCAACCCGTCCCCGCGGCCGCAGGCCTCCGCCCGGCCGGCGCCTGCGGCCCGGCCCGTGGCGCAAGCGCGGGCGGCGCCGCCCGCCGGTCGCCCCACACGACCCACGCGTGTGGGCTGACCGTTTCCGCATTTCGGGGGCGCGGCCCGATAGGCACGGCGATGGGCCGGCAACGCGCCTGGCCGGACCTGTGTACAACGTTGCGATGAGTGATTAGCTGAAGCAGAAGAAAGTGCTTAGAAAGAGAGAAGACCCCAATGTCACGCACGCTGAACAAAGTCATGCTGATCGGCCGTCTGGGGCGCGACCCGGAGATGCGCTATACTGCATCCGGCGCGGCGGTCACCACCTTCACCCTGGCGACGAACCGCTATAGCAAGAACGCGGACGGCAACGGGCAGGAGGAGACCGAGTGGCACGCCATCGTCACCTGGGACAAGCTGGCCGAGACCTGCAGCCAGTATCTGACCAAGGGCCGCCTGGTCTACATCGAGGGCCGGCTGCAGACTCGCAGCTGGGATGGCGCCGATGGCCAGAAGCACTACAAGACCGAGGTGGTCGCCCAGGACATGCAGATTCTCGACTCGCGCCAGGACGCCCCGCCGGCCGCGGGCGAGGCACCGGCCCGCCGCGAGCCGGTCGCCGCGGGCGCGGTGGACGACGCGGACACGCTGCCGTTCTAGCGGGCACCAGGGACGGCGGCATGTGGGGCCGCCGTCTCTTTGCCGGTTGGGTTGCCCTCGATGACTGCTTCCGATTCCTGGACCGCGGGCGCGAACGCCCTCATGCCCGCCTATGACGATGCCCCGCCCGGCGAGGAGTCGTCGGGCGCGGGCGAAGCCATCCCCGCGGGCCCCCGCCCGCTGGACCCCGCCGCGCCCGTCGCCCTGGAGGGTACGCTTGAGCGCATTACCTTCCGCAACGAGGAGAACGGCTGGACCATCGGCCGCCTGCGCGTGCCGCGCCACAAGAACCTGATCACCGTCGCGGGCACCCTGCCGACCGTGCACACCGGCGAGATGCTCCGCCTGGAGGGCACCTGGCGCGAACACCCGCAGTACGGCCGCCAGCTGCAGGTTATCCGCTACCAGGCGCTCATCCCCGGAACCATCCCCGGCCTCAAACGCTACCTGGGCTCTGGCCTGCTCAAGGGCGTCGGCCCGGCGTGGGCCGAGCAGCTGGTCGACGCCTTCGGCTTCGACACGCTCGAGGTGCTGGAGCGCGCGCCTGAGCGCCTGCAGACCATCCCCGGCCTCGGCCCCGCCCGCGCCGCCGCGATCACGCGCTCCTGGCGCGAACAGGTGGGTATGCGCGACCTGATGGAGTTCCTGCAAGCGGAGGGCCTACCCATTCCGGTCGCCCTCCGCATCGCGCGCCGACATGGCTCCGCTGCGGCCCACATCGTGCGCACGCAGCCCTACCACCTCGTGGCCGACATCCTCGGCATCACCTTCGAGCAGGCCGATCAGCTGGCGCGTCGCGGTGGCCTGCCCGCCGACTCGCCGCCCCGCATACATGCCGGGATCGAGCAGGTGCTGCGCGAGGCGGGGGAGTCCGGGCATACGTGGGTTGCCCGTGAGGCTCTGCTGGCGCGCGCCGCCGGCCTGCTTGACCTGCCTCTGCCCACGGTCACCGCCGAACTGCCCTCCATGGTCGACGCCGGGCTCGCGATTGTCGAGCCGGGTGGGCATGGTGCGCCGCGCGTCTTCGCGCCATCGCTGCACGAGGCCGAGCTCTTCGTGGCCGGGGCCGTCCGCGCCTTGCGCGGCGCGCGCGACGACCGCCTGGCCGAGTTCCACCGCGCCAAGTGGCCGCACCTCCTGCGCTTCCTGGAGCGCGCCGACCCCGACAGCCGGCCGCTCAGCGAGCAACAACAGCAGGCTGTGCGACTCGCTCTGACCGAGCGTCTGGTTGTGCTGACCGGCGGTCCGGGTACCGGCAAGACGACAACGCTGCGCGCTCTCATCCAGGTGCTGCAGGCGCGCGAGCACAGCGTGCTCCTGGCCGCGCCGACCGGCCGCGCCGCGCGCCGCCTCACCGAGGCTACCGGCGCCCCCGCCCGCACACTGCACCGCCTGCTCGACCTGCGGCCGAACGGCAGCGGCGCCTACGAGCACAGCACGAGCCTCGACGCGGACATGGTCATTGTCGACGAGGCGTCGATGATGGACATCTACTTGGCCCAGGCCCTGCTGCGCGCCGTGCCGCCGGGCGCCCATCTGCTGCTCGTCGGCGACCCCGATCAGTTGCCATCCGTCGGCCCGGGCCAGGTCCTGCAGGATATCATCGCTTCTGAATCCGTCCCCGTCGTCCGTCTGACCACCATCTTCCGCCAGGCCGAGACGAGCGGTATCGCGGCCAACGCGCACTTGATCAACGCCGGGGAGCTTCCGCGCCTCACGGGCTTCACCGACTTCTACCACCTGCGCGCCACCCAGGCCGACGCCTGCGCCGAGCTCGTGGTCGACCTCGTCGCCCGCCGCCTCCCGCAGACCTTCGGCCTCGACCCGCTGGAGGACATCCAGGTCCTCGTGCCGCTCTACCAGGGCCCCGCGGGCGTCGACGCGCTGAACGCCCGGCTGCAAGAGCGCCTGAACCCGCCGACGCCCGCGCGCCGCGAGCGCACCTTTGGCACGCGCACCTTCCGTGAGGGCGACAAAGTGATGCAGGTGGTCAACGACTACGAGCGGCAGGTCTTCAACGGGGACATCGGTCGCATCGTGCAGATCGATCCGGCCGAGCAGCAGGTGCGCGTGGTTTTCGACAACGAGTGGCCCGCGGTCTACGCATTCGCCGACCTCGACGAGCTCACGCACGCGTACGCCATCTCGGTGCACAAGAGCCAGGGGAGCGAGTACCCGGTGGTCGTCATGCCGTTGTTGCGCCTGCACGGCCGCATGCTCCAGCGCAACCTGCTCTACACCGGCATCAGCCGCGCCCGCCGCCTCGTCGTGCTCGTCGGCGAGCGCGAGGCCATCGGCCGCGCGGTCGCCACGTCGCTGGCCGGCGCGCGCAACACGGGGCTGGCCGGCCGCCTTTCCGCCGGGAGCTAAGGGCGTGCTTGCGGCGGGCGCCCGGGCGCAAGCTCCCGTACGACCCGCGCCGGGTTGCCCGCGACGACCACGTTCGGCGGCACGTCGCCTGACACAACCGCGCGGAAGGCTACGACCGAGTTCTCGCCGATCGTCGTCCCCTTGAGCACCGCCGTCTGCCCGGCCAGCCAGACGTTCGGCCCGAGGGTGATCGGGCGCGTGGCCACGGGCGCGGTGGCGTCGTGGCGCCGCGCCGGGTCGATGGGGTGGTAGTCGCTGTCGAAGACGATCGTGGAGCCGAGGATGCAGCGCGGCCCGATCCGGATCGTCGTGTAGGCCATCACGCCCGCGCCGTTCAGCCGCGTGCCGCTGCCCACCTCGATGCACGAATCGGGCGTGTAGGTCAGGAAGACGTTCTTCTCGGCGTGGCACCAGGCGCGGATGTCGTCGCCGAAGACGACCCGGCCCGGCCCGCGGATCACCAGGCGGCCGTTCGTCTGGAAGTTGCGCCCGAACTGCACGCGCTTGCCCAAGCGCACGCGAAACCACGCGACCCAGCAGCGGCTGACGATCGCGACGACGAGGGGCTTGAGGCGCGCGCGCAGCCCCGGCGGCAGAAGTGTGGACATGCGGCCATTATACCAGCCCGCGATCGCCCCTGCCATCCGCCCTGGCCTCGGGCCCGCCCCGATCGGCCGGACGCGCCAGGGGGCCGGTCGGCAACATGTGCCGGCCGGCCCCCTGGCGCGCTCTTACCGGAGCGCCTTGGCTTGCCCCATGGGTACATGGTCCCGGTGAACTACTAACCGGTACGGTCCGGCCCACGGCGGGTAGCAGCGGGGTGGGTCGGGATGGTCCCAGGATCGGGGTTCAAGCGTGTCTGGTGGACCTCGGAGCTAGGCAACTACCGCGCGCTGCTTGTCGAAGCAGCCGCTGCAGTAGACCGGGCGATCGCCGCGCGGCACGAAAGGCACCGTGGTCTCGGCCCCACACGCGGCGCACGTGACCGGATAGGCCACCCGCGCGCGGGGAGGCAGCCCATCGGTCGCGGGCCCGCCCTGGCGCCGGTTCGCGCGGCAGACAGGACACCGGACCGGTTGGTTGACCAGCCCCTTCTCGGCGTAGAACTGCTGCTCGCCCGCCGTCCATAGGAAATCCTGTCCGCAATCGCGACAGCGCAGAGTTTTGTCCCCAGAAATCACTTGATCCGACCTCCTTTCCCAGTAGTCGTCGTGCTCCCCGCCGTTCCGGCCCCGGCCGATCCTTCCCCCGAAGCATCGGCGGAGCCTATGGAGTATAATTAACACGTCCGCCGCTGCTAGTTTAGCAGACTTCTACGATAAATGCAACACCGGTGATGTAATCGGGTCGATTGGTATGTTCATCGCCGGTCGAGTTGCGCGACCAATGCGGGTAGAGGAGGAGCATGGAGGCTATTGTCTGCCGGGGCGGCGGTGCCCCGACCTATCTAACGGTTCCCGACCCGGGGCCCCCACCGCCCGGCTGGGCACGCGTGCGCATCACTTTCGCCGGCATTTGCGCCACCGATCTGGAACTCTTGCAGGGCTATAAGGGCTTCACCGGCGTGCTCGGCCACGAGTTCTGCGGCGTGGTCGAGTCCAGTCCGACCGCGCCCGAGTGGGAGGGCCGCCGCATCGTTGGCGAGATCAACATCGCCTGCGGTGACTGCGCGCCCTGCCGCCGCGGCATGCCTACCCATTGCGCTCACCGGCGCGTCCTCGGCATCCTCGACCACGGCGGCGCCTTCGCGACCCACCTGCTCCTGCCGATCGCGAACCTGCACGCCGTCCCGGACGCCGTGCCAGACCAAGTCGCTGTCTTCGCGGAGCCGGTCGCCGCGGCGCTCGAGGTGCTCGAGAGCGTGCACATCGCACCCAGCAGCACCGTCTACGTGTTGGGCGACGGCAAGCTTGGCCTGCTCGTCGCCCAGGTCCTGCGGCTCACCGGCTGCGCCTGCACGGTCCTCGGCCGCCATCCCGACAAGCTCGCGCTGGCGGCCGGCTGGGGCGTGGCCACCGCTCGCGCGCCACAGGCGCCGGAGGCCGTCGCCTTGCCGCCCGCCGACGTGGTGGTCGACTGCACCGGCCGCCCGGCCGGCGTCGAGCTGGCCGTCGCTCTATTGCGCCCGCGGGGCACGCTCGTGCTAAAGAGCACGTTCCACGGCGCCGGCACCTGGAACCCCACAGATGTCGCCGTCAACGAGCTCACCGTCGTCGGCTCGCGCTGCGGCCCCTTCCCGGCCGCCCTACGGCTGCTCGCCGCCGGCCTGATCGACCCCCGCCCGCTCATCGCGGCGACCTACCCGCTCGCCGCGGGCGTCGAGGCGCTGGCGCACGCCGCCCGGCCGGGCACACTCAAAGTGCTGCTGGAGGTGGGCGCATGAGCAAACCGGATCCAGTGGTGCCCATCCGTCCGCCCTGGACCGTCGGCATCCTGGTCTTCGACGAGGTCGAGGTCCTCGACTTCTGCGGCCCGTTCGAGGTCTTCGCCGCCGCCGGCCGGCCCGCCGGCCCCGACACGCCGGACGGCCCGTTCCGCGCCCGCCTCATCGCCGAGCGGCCGGATCCCGTGCGCTGCCGCGGCGGCTTGCGCGTGCTACCCGATCACACCCTGGTCGATCACCCGCCGCTCGACATCCTCGTCGTGCCCGGCGGCTGGGGCACGCGCCGCGAGGTCGACAACGCCCCGCTGCTCGACTGGATCGCCGCCGTCGACCGCACGACCGTCCTGACCCTCGGCGTCTGTACGGGCACGTTCCTGCTGGCCGCCCGCGGGCTCCTCGATGGTCGCCTCGCCACGACCCATTGGGCCAGCGTCGACCGCCTGCGCACCGTGCACCCCGGCGTCGACGTGCGGGCGGGCGCGCGCTTCGTCGACAGCGGCCACATCGTGACCTCGGCCGGCATCTCGGCCGGAATCGACGCCGCGCTCTACGTGGTCGCGCGCCTCCTCGGGGCCGAAGTCGCCCGCGAGACGGCTCGGCGCATGGAGTACGAGGGCACCGCCTGGCGCGCGTGAGGGCGCACCCGCGGCGCGCGCGGCTCGTGCGTGCCGGGAGAGGGAAGGGGCCTAGCGAACGCTGGCAGGTGGAACCGTGTGGTACCCGCTGGGGAGGGCGTAGCGGCCGGCGTTACCACGGAGTCTCGGCACGTGCGGAGTAGCGCGGTACGCTTCGCGGTTCGCCCGAAAGTGAATCCCCCCACGGATGGCTGCCATGCGGGGGCGTAGCGCCGTTAGCCGCGCCGCCGCCGCAACCCCAGCGCGGGCACCACCGCGATCAGGCACACCACCGCGGCCGCCAGGAAGCCCAGCGTGTAGACCTGCAGGCTCACCCCTGCCAGGATCTGCTCATAGTCGGTTAGCCGTTGCTGGTAGGCTGCCGCGCTCTCGTTCAGCCCCGGCAGCGGCGCCGGGTGCCCGGCCATGCGGCTCTTGAACAGCTCCAGCGCCCACGCACTCAGCGCCGACAGGCCGATCATCATGCCGACCATCCGCGCCGTATTCACCAGTGCCGCCGCCAGCCCCGCCTGCTCGTCGTCCACCCAGGCCAGCGTCGTCGCGGTCAGCGGTGCGATGACCAGCCCGAAGCCGAACCCGGCCAGCGCCAGATCCGCCGTCATAATCAGGCCGTCCGTCGCCAGTTGCCAGCCGCTCATCAGCCAGAAGCCCGCCGCCGCGCAGACCATGCCCGCGGCCGCAACCGCCGGGTATCCGATGCGCTCCGCTAGCGTACCCCCGATCACGGCGCCAACCGGGATGAGCAGCGTCAGCCGCACGAGCAGGAAGCCCCCTTCCGCGGCGCTCCCGTTGAGCACGCTCGCGGCCAGCAGGGGGATGTTCACCATCGCGGTGATCAGCGCCATGCCCACCAGCCCATTCAGCAGGTGCGCTGCCGTGAAGGCCGGCCGGCGGAAAAGCCCGAGCGGAACCAGCGGCTCCGCCGTGTGGCGCTCCCACAGCAGGAACGCTACGGCCAGGACCACCGCGGCCGCGAGCAGCGCGGGCGTCTGCCACGCGAGCCCACCCGTGGTGCCCGGCGCCGCCAGCCCGCTCAGCCCCGCCAGCGCGCTATTCGACGCGGATGTCGACAGGCCCAGCGTGAGCGTGAGCAGCGCGCCGCCCAGCAGCGCCGCGCCCAACCAGTCGATGCGGCCGGGAAAGCGCGTGTGGCGCGGTGTCCGCAGCACCAGCACGGCCAGGACGGCGCCCAGGGGCAGATTCAGCCAGAAGATCCAGCGCCAGTCGACCAGGCTGATGATCCCCGCGCCCCACAGCGGGCCGAGCACGCCGCCCCCTTCGGCCGCGGCGCCCAGCAGCCCGAGCGCGAAGGCCCGGCGCCCGACCGGGTACCAGCCGCGCACCATCGCCATGCTCACCGGCAGCAGCGCTCCCCCGCCGATGGCCTGCACCACCCGCGCGGCGATCAGCACGGGCAGCGTCTCCGACAGCGCCGCGAGGACTGAGCCCGCGAGGAAGACCCCTAGGCACGCCAGGTAAACGCGCCGCCGCCCATACACGTCTGCCACGCGCCCCATGAGCGGCAGCGTCACGGTGTAGCCGAGCAGGTAGGCGGTTACCACCCAGCCCAACTGATCCAGCTGTGTTGCTGCGATCTGGTATTCCTGCTGCACCTTGTAGAGTACGGCCACGACGACGGTCTGGTCGAGCGCGGCCAGCAGGACGCCCGCCGCCACGATCGCCAGGCTGCGCCCGACGCCTCGGCCGGCCGGGGCCTCCTGAGCCGGCGCCGGGCCGGCCAGGGTGGGCGAAGTGCTCACGGGCTCTGCGGAACGGTGCCGGGCGTGGGGTGGGGGAAGGCGAAGTCTTGATTGAACTGCGCCAGCGTGATCGTGCGCACGATCGAGTCCGGCTCGCCGCTCATCAGCGGCCCGGTGAGCTCGACCTGCCGCAGCAGGCTATCCTGCTGCCCGATCCACAGCCGCGCCGCCAGCGGCTGCGTCGCGGTGACCTCGGTGCTCAGCGCCCGCAGCGAGTCGGGCGCCACGGTCGCGCGGATGCGGTAGCAGGCGGTCCCGGCGACGGTCTCGGTGCCATCGGTCTGCGGGTCCTTCGCGTTCGCCAGGATGTCGGCGATGCCCTTGCTCGGATCAAACGCGGCCAGCACGTTGAAGGAGGGCGGCATGGTCTGCCAGCGCCCGCTGGCCGGGTCGGTCATGAACTGGTCGCTGCCCAGCGTGACCACCTGCACCTGGATCGCGCTGCCCGCGAGCAGCGCCTTTGCCGTCGCGTGCAGCTTGTCGGGCTGCGCGACGTCGCCACCCGCGCTCAGCAGAAACAGCCCGGGCGGGTACTTGTCCAGCTTGTTGGTTGCCAGCTCGAAGTGCATGCTGTGTACGGCACGCATCGCCGTCGCCGCCTTGCTCAGCGTGTCCGCCGCAGGCGGCACGGACTCGCCCCCGCATGCGACCAGCATAAGGGCGGCGACCGCCAGGGCCGCCGCGACAATTCCTGCCCGACCAACTCGCATCCGCGACATATCCCTCCAGAACAACTTAGCCTTGGCACGACCCGTGCCATCTCCCAATCCTAGCCGATTGCGCCGCGCGGTGTCAACCCGAGGCGGATCGCAGACCCGCGGCCTGCCGGTGAAACTTTCACGGGCCGTTGTCCGTCAATAGTATGGACCCCGCGGGCGCTGCCCGAGGTGACTGTGCGGGCGGCGCGGGTCCCGGGCGCCGGAATGGCCGCCCGATCTCAGTTGCGAGGTGAAGCGCGCGTGCAACCGGAGAAAGCTCCCACTGAGGGCCGGCAGGGTCGGTACCTCTTGCCGGAAGGCGGTGGCCAGGTATCCGTCCACGGCGTCGCCTATGGCGGCCGCTCCATCGCCCACGAGCTGATCGAGGCCGTGGTGCTCAGCCTGGTCATCTTCCTGCTCGTCCAGTCGGCCGTCCAGAACCGCGAGGTGCTCGGCCAGAGCATGGAGCCGACGCTCCAGAATGGTGAGCGGCTCTTCATCGATCGTGTGTCCTACGCGCAGGTCGACTCGAACGCCATGGCCCGCCTGCTCGGCGAGTCCGCCCTGCCGGTGCAGGATCACTATCTCCTCGGCGGCCCGCAGCGTGGCGATATCGTCGTCTTCCGCCCGCCCGTGCCCGCCGAGAAGGATGACTATATCAAGCGCATCATCGCGGTGGCGGGGGAGACGGTCGAGGTCCGCGCCTACGACGGCGTCTACGTCAATGGCCACCGCCTCGACGAGCCGTACATCAAGGCCACGCCCGACTACAACTGGCCCGCGCCCGGTCAGAGCGGCAAGGTCCCCCCGGGCAACGTCTTCGTGCTCGGCGACAATCGCCGCAACTCCAGCAACTCGCACATCTGGGGCTTCCTCAACACGAGCAGCATCGTGGGGCGGGCCTGGATCTCGTACTGGCCGCAGCAAGACTTCGGCCTCTTGCCCCATCCCGCCTACGCCGATGTGGATAGTCCCGCGCCCTGAGCGTTCGCCGAGATTAGCCGTTCGACGATGACGACGTCGCGCCAGACGCCGTCGAGCCGCCCGTGCTTCTCGTAGATCCCCACCTCACGAAAGCCCAGCCGCCGCATTAGCGCCCGGCTGGCCTGATTCTCGGGGAAGATGCGCGACACCAGCTTCCAGAACCCCGCCCGCTCGGCCTCGGCTAACAACGCCTCCATCGCCAGCCGCCCGGCGCCCCGCCCGCGCGCCTCCCGCGCCACGTAGACCGAGAACTCGGCGACGCCCGCGTAGCACGCCCGCGGCCGGTACGTCGACGTGCTGGCGAAGGCGATGATCCGCCCCGCCTCCTCGACAACCACGATTGGGTGCCGCGCGTCAAACCAAGCCGCCACGACGGCGGCGGTGCGCGGCTCCGTCTCGAACGTGGCGACGCGGTCCGCGATGCCCGCGTTGTAGATCGCCGCGATGGCCGCGGCGTCGTCCGGCCCGGCGTTGCGTGCCTGCATTGCTGCCCTCCCGTGCGGCTCGGCACCCCAGCCGGGCCGCGAAACGCGCACCGGCCGCCACTCCTCACAGGAGTGGCGGCCGGCAGCCTGGTTGGTGCGACCTAAACGTCCGAGTACAGGAAGAACTCGTAGGGGTGCGGGCGCATCTGCACCGGACGCACCTCGTGCTCTTGCTTATACGTGATCCAGGTGTCGATCAGGTCGCGGGTGAAGACGCCGCCCTTGAGCAGGAAATCGTGGTCGGCCTCCAGCGCGCTCAGCACTTCCTCCAGTGAGCCGGGGGTTGAGCGGATGTGCGCCTTCTGGTCGGGCGGGAGTTCGTAGATATCCTCGTCCACGGGCGGCGGCGGCTCGATTTTGCTCAGGATGCCGTCGAGGCCGGCCATCAGCAGCGCCGCGAAGGTCAGGTAGGGGTTGCACGACGGGTCCGGCGCCCGGAACTCGATGCGCTTGGTCTTCGGTTTGGTCGAGTACATCGGGATGCGCACGCACGCCGAGCGATTGCGCTTTGAATAGACCAGGTTGATCGGCGCCTCGAACCCGGGCACCAGGCGGCGATAGCTGTTTGTCGTCGGCGCGGCCAGCGCGAGCAGCGCCGGGGCATGCGCCAGCAGGCCGCCGATGTAGTAGCGCGCCGTCTCGCTCAGCCCGGCATACCCGTCCGCGTCGGCGAACAGCGGCTTCTCCTGCATCCACAGGCTTTGGTGCACGTGCATGCCCGAGCCGTTGTCCCCGAAGAGCGGCTTCGGCATGAAGTTGGCGAGGTACCCCGCCTGCGCGCAGACGTTCTTCACGATGTACTTGTACTTCATCAGCTTGTCGGCCATGCGCACCAGCGTGTCGTAGCGCATGTCGATCTCGGCCTGGCCCGCCGTGCCCACCTCGTGGTGCTGCACCTCAATCGGCACGCCGATCGATTGCAGCGCGAGCACGATGTCCGACCGCAGGTCCTGGAGCTTGTCGGTCGGCGGCACGGGGAAGTATCCCTCTTTGTGCCGCGGGCGGAAGCCGCCGTTCGGCCCGTCCGACCCCGAATTCCAGATCCCCTCGTCGCTGTCGATGAAGTAGTAGCCGCAGTGCGCGTTCTGATCGAAGCGCACGGAGTTGAAGACGTAGAACTCGGCCTCGGGGCCCCAATAGCTCGTCGTGGCCACGCGCGTGGAGTGCAGGTAGGCTTCGGCGCGCTGGGCCACCAGGCGCGGGTCCCGCTCGTACGGGTCGCCGCTGATCGGGTCGAAAACGTCGCCGATGATCGCCAGGGTCGGCACGCGCAGCACCGGGTCGACGAAGGCCGTGCTCGGGTCGAGTTTCAGCAGCATGTCGAACTCGTGGATCTGCTTGAAGCCGCGGATCGACGAACCGTCGAACCCGAGTCCGTCCTCGAACACGTTCGCGCTAAGCTCTTGCACGGGGATGCTGAAATGTTGCCAGCCGCCGGGTAGGTCGGTGAACCGCACGTCCACCATCTGGATGCCGTGATCTTTACATAGCGCGAGAACCTCGTCCGCGGTCTGGGTGCCGAAAAGCGGTTTCTCCTGTTCCGCCATGTCTGTCTCCTCTCGTGGCATACGGTGCTCCGCGCGGGCGGCTTGCTCCCGGGCGCCTTGCGCCTGCCCCCGTCCGCGCGCCGGCCGCCGGCCGGTGTCTCCCTCAACTATCCCGCTTCCGCGTCCGCGAGTCATCGGCATAAGCGCCAATCTTTACCCCCCGTCCTTTGTGCAAAGTGCACAGGTGCCCGCCTCGCCGCGTTTGTGGTATGCTGGGCCGGTATGGGCGAAACACGGACCGCCGGAGGCGGGAACGCGCGATGGGGCAGGGGCCGCTGGGGCCTGGCGGCGATGCTGGCCTCCACGGCGCTCCTCTGGCTCCTGGCGTTCCTCTTCCCAAGCCGCACCGACGTCGAGGTCCGCCTGACCGCCGACGGCGCGGTCGGTAGCGTCAACGGCGCGCAACTGGCGCTGACCGTGCCCGCCGGTGCGCCTCGCCCGACCGGCGCGGGCTGGTATGTCGGCTCCCGCGCCGATTCGCTCTACTATCAGCCCGCCGATCCCTCCGCCCCGCTGCTCGCTCTCGGCGAATTCGGTGTCTGGCTCCAGGGCCTCGTCCCGCAGGCCCACTGGCAGATCACCACGCCTGCGGCGCCGGACGCACCGGCCTGGCCCGCCGCGCCCGGCACACCGCCGGGCGCCCGCGCCGGGGTGGCGCCGCTGCCGCTGGCGCCTCTCTCGCGCATCGCCGGCACGCTTGTCGGCGGGCGGCGTCTATGCCGGGCTGCTGGTCTATCTCGACGCCAAGGGCAACGGCTACGCCTTCCTTGTGCAGCCCGAGCGACGTGGCATCGGCTGGTGGCAGATGCAAGCGGGCGTGCCGACAATGGCCATCACGAAGGATGTCTACCGCCCTAGCTTCTGGGCCGCCGCCGCCGACGTCGTCGGCTCGCTCGCTATTGCCGCCACCGCCGCGCTCGCCTTCGCCTTGGCCGCGGCCCTGCTCGTCGCCCTGTTCCGTGTCCTCGCCCGCGGGCGTCCTCCCGCGCTCGATCCGGAGGAGCCGGCCCTCGCATCCACCCCGGTGGGGTCAGCACGCCGCTCGGGTTGGCTGATCGCCATCGCGGCCGGCCTGATCGCCTTTGCCGGCGCCTTGGCCGTCTGCCTCGGTCCTCTCGACGGGATCCCTCATGTGCAGGACAGCGTCGCCTATCTCTGGCAGGCCAAGATCTTCGCTCTCGGTCACGCGGCCGTGCCTGCGCCACCCGCGCCAGAGTTCTTCGACCAGGGCTTCATCCTGATCACCGACGGGCGCTGGTTCACCAAGTACCCGCCGGGCTGGCCGCTCTTGCTCGTGCCCGGCGTCCTGGCCGGGGTGCCCTGGATCGTCAACCCGCTGGTCGCCGGCCTCAGCGTCGCCCTGATCACGGCGACGACCGCGCGCCTCTACGGCCGCGCCGCCGCCGTCGCGACCGCCATGCTCGCCGTCACGTCGCCGTTCTTCCTCTTCATGTCGGGCTCCTACATGTCGCACCCTGCCGCCATGCTCGCCGTCGCCGCCGCGCTCCACGGCTTCGTCCGCCTGAAGACCGATCCCGCGCCGGCCGGCGGCGCGTCGCGCCAGCCCGCCTGGCGGCGCGAGGGCGCGGCGGTCGCCTTCAGCCTGCTGGTGGGCTTTGCGCTCGGCTGGGCCTTCATCACTCGCGAGGCCACGGCCGCCGGTATTGCGTTCCCCTTCGCCGTCTGGGCCCTGGCCGATATCGCCGGCGCCCTGCGCGCGGCTCTGCGTCGCGGCCCGGGCACCCGCCGCGTGCTGCTGCGCCGCCTGCGCCCCTACGGCCTCATGGTCCTCGGTGCCCTGCCGCCCCTCGTGATCCTGGGCGTCGTCGACCAGGCGCTGCTCGGCTCGCCCTTCCGGCTGGCGCAAGAGCTCGTCGGCTCCTACGATCGCCTCGGCTTCGGCCCCGGCTTCGGTCCCGAGCCCGCCGGACACAGCCCCGCCCTCGGCCTGGTCAACGGCCTGATCTACTGGCGCACTCTGGCCCAGGACTTCCTCGGCTGGCCCCCGCCGCTCACCTTCGGCCCGCTGCTGCTGGCCGTCGCGGCGCTGGTCGCCCGCCCCTGGCGCCTGGCGCGCTGGGACCTGTTCCTGCTCGGCGGCTTCCTCGGCCTGGCCGGCATCTACTTCGCCTGGTGGTCGGCCACGACGATCTACGGCCCGCGCTACTGGTATGAGGGTCTGCCCTTCCTGCTGATCCTCAGCGGTCGGGGCGTGGCCGTGCTGGGCGAAGCAGCCGCGCGCAGCCTGCGCGCCTGGGGCGCGCGCCTCGGCGCCGCCCGCCTGGCGGCGGGATTCGTGCCTCTGCTGGTCTTTGGCCCATGCGTGCTTTATGACCTGGCGCAGGTGCTCCCCGGCCAGGTGCGCGCCTACACCGGCTACAACGACGTCACCGCGTCCAGCCTCCAGCGCGTGGCCGCCGCCCACCTCGACCACGCCCTGGTCTTCGTCGCCCTGCAGCCCGACTACCCGCGCCGCGACTACGGCAAGGTCTTCTTCGCCAACGACCCGCTGCTGCGCGGACCGGTCGTCTACGTGCGTGACCTCGGCGCCGCGCGTGACCGCGGCCTGCTGGGCTATTTCCCCGACCGGCAGCCCTACTACCTGCCGCTCGACGGCCCTCCGCGCCCCGGCGTGGGCCCCTGACGCGCGCGGGGTCCGCGGTCGCGCCGCGCGGCGCGCCGCGGTAGAATGGCGGAGCCGGCCGCCCTTGCGCGCGTGCCACTCTCCGGCCCCACGATGGCTCGTCACGCCAGCTAGGAGGCAGGCTCACGGCCGGCGCACCCCCGCCCCTCGTATCCTCGACGCTCGACGCGATCGGCAATACCCCACTCGTTAAACTGCAGCGCATCCGCGGGCCTGGCAGCGCGGACGTGCTAGTCAAGCTCGAGTACTACAACCCGACCGGCTCGTACAAGGCCGCATGGCGCTCGCCATGATCGCCGAAGCCGAGGCGCGGGGCGACCTGCGCCCGGGTCTGACGGTTGTCGAATACACCGGAGGCAGCACCGGTTCGTCGCTCGCGTTTGTCTGCGCGGTCAAGGGCTACCGCTTTCAAGTAGTCTCCTCCGACGCCTTCGCCGCCGAAAAGCTGGCGACAATGCGCGTCTTCGGCGCCGATCTGCACATCGTGCCGAGCGAGGGCGGCCGGATCACGCCTGACCTGATCCCCCGTCTGCGCCAGGAGGCGGCCCGGCTGGCCGCCGCGCCGGGCACCTACGCGACGGACCAGTTCAACAACGCCAACTCCCTCAAGGGCTACATGGGCATCGGCCGGGAGCTCTTGCAGCAGGTGCCGGGTCGGATCGACGTCTTCTGCGCGGGTGTCGGCACCGCGGGGATGCTGGTCGGGGTGGCGCGTGCCCTGCGCGCCGACGGCGGCGCAACTCGCGTCGCCGCGCTGGAGCCCGCGGCGTCGCCCCTGCTGACCGCGGGGCATCCGGGCACGCATCACGTCGAGGGCATTGGCGTGGGGTTCCGGCCGCCGCTGCTCGATCCGGCCGCTTACGACGAGGCGCGGGCCATCGACGAAGGGGAGGCGCGCGCGATGGCCTGGCGCCTTGCGCGCGAGGAGGGCGTTTTCGCCGGCACGTCATCCGCCCTGAACGTCGTCGGCGCCCTCCAATTGGCCCGAGAGCTTGGCTCCGGTCGTACGGTCGCGACTGTCGCGGTCGATAGCGGGCTGAAGTACCTGGCAGGCGACCTCTACACGCTCCACTGACGGGCGCGGGCCCGGGTGTTAGCTTCCGGCGTGGACCACTCGCCGGGTGCTCAGGTCGTAGTGCTGCCCCTCGTGGAGCACGTGGAGGGTGAGCGGCGCGAGCCCAAGCGCGCCGCTCTCGGCGACGCTCGGCGGCCGCGCCCCGGGGCTCTCGATGAAGTAGGCGACCCCCGCGCCGAGCACTTCGACCTTGGGATTCCCGCGGCGCACCAGCAGCGCGGTGTTGACGTCGAGCCCGATCCCGAGCGCCTGCGGCGCCTCGGCGAGCGCCGCCACGAGCCGCGGGAAGCGCCCGCGCTCGCCGAAGTGTGTGTCCAGGATCACGTCGTGCCCCGCCAGGCCCAGGCCCGCATGCAGCGCCACCATGCCCTGCCGGAGCTCGCCGCTGCCCCCGCCCCGCGCGATCATCGGGTCGCCGAGCGCCGACGCGCCCGCGCTCGTGCCGCCTACGACGGCCCCCGCCGCGTAGGCGGCCGCGATTGCCTCGCCCGCCGGGCTGTCGCGCAGGATATCCACGAGGGTTACCTGATCGCCCCCGGTGAGGTAGATGCCCGCCGCCCCGGCCAGCAGCGCCGCGGTGCGCGGATCGGCCGCGGCGTCGCGCGAGGCGAGCGGCGGCATGTGGATCAGCCTGGGTGGCCAGCCGATCTGCTCGAAGATATGGCGGTATTCGCCGCCCAGGAGCTCGGGGTGGCCGGTGGCCGCCGTGACGATGACAAGCGTGTTGCGCCCCGGCACGGCGTCACACAGCAGCGCATAGGTGTGCAGCAGCCGCAGCCGCTGGTCCAGCCGCTCCGAGCCGCCGACGATGAGCAGGCTCCCGCCCGCGGCCGGCCCGCCGGGCCCCGCCGCGCGCGCCGCGTCGGGCATTAGGGGTGGTCCTCGCCGTCCCGGTAGACGACCGCGCCGCCCGTGCCGTTGCCGCCCGGCTCGGTGGGCACCGGCACGCCGTGCAGCGACGCGGGCGCCGCGCCGCCGCGGTCGGCGCGCAACGCGCCGGGCAGATGCGGCTCGGGCGCCGGGCCCGGCGCCGGACCCAGCGGGCAGGCCAGCCCCATCGCCTCCTCCGCGGCCGCCCCGGTTGCCAGGTCGTGCACTAGCGCGATGCTCGCCTCCACCTTGTCGATGAACGCCACCACCACATCGCCCGGCCGCGCCATGTCGATCGCCTCGCGGATCGACTCGAGCTCGTCGCGAATGACCTGCACCGGCAAGCCGGGCTGGTAGCGGGCGATCGTGTCGGCGATGAGCCGCGCCACCTCGCCCGGCTCCCGCCCACGCAGGTCGTCGTCCTCGCGCACGATGATCTGGTCGAACGTCCCCGCGGCGATGCGCGCGAGCTCGCCGATGTCGGAGTCGCGCCGGTCGCCGGGCGCCGCCACCACGCCGATCGCGCGGCGCGGCCCGAGCGCCCGCACGGCGTCGTGGATCGCGTTGAGCGCGTGCGGGTTGTGGCCGTAGTCGAGGATCACCTGGACCTGTCCAACCGTGAACAGGTTGAAGCGTCCGGGCGCCGTCTGCTCGTCGGCCTGGAATGTCCGCAGCCCCAGCCGAATGGCATCGAGCGGACAGCCGGCGCCCCAGCAGGCCGCCGCCGCCGCCATCGCGTTCGACGCCTGGAAGGCGATGCGCCCCCCGAGTGTCGCCGGCACCTCAGCCCCGTCCAGGAGCGGGGTCTCCTTTGCGCCTTCGCCCAGCACGATCGTCGTGCCGCGCAGGAAGACGGCGCGCCCACCCGCCGCCAGGTGCCGCGACAGCGCGGTCCCACGTGGGTCGCGCCCGAAGAAGATGACCTCCTCCGGAGTCGCGTCCGCCATGCGCGCCACGAGCGGATCCTCGGCGTTGAGCACCGCGCAGCCGCCCGCGATGATGCTCTCCACGGGTACCTGCTTGACCTGCGCGAGCCGCTCCGGGCTGTCGATCCCGTCGATGCCTAGATGGTCGTTGCTCACGTTCGTGACGACCGCCACCTGGCAGCGGTCCCAGCCCAGCCCCGAGCGCAAGATGCCGCCGCGCGCCGTCTCCAGCACCGCCACCTCGACGTCAGGGTGCTGGAGCACCGCCTCCGCGCTACGCGGCCCGCTGCAGTCGCCTCGCATGCTCAGGCGCCCGCCAAAGTAGATCCCGTCTGTCGTCGTCATGCCGACGTAGAGGTGCATCGTCTGGTAGACTGCGGCGATCATCCGCGTCACCGTCGTCTTCCCGTTCGTCCCGGTCACCGCCAGGATCGGCACGCGCGCGGGCGTCCCCGCCGGGAACAGCATCTCCACGACCGCGTCGCCCACCGGGCGCGGCTTGCCCTCGGCCGGCGAGATGTGCATGCGCAGTCCCGGCGCCGCGTTCACCTCCACGATGCCCCCGCCCTGCTCCAGCATCGGCCGCCGGATGTTCGGCGTGACGACGTCCACCCCCGCGATGTCGAGGCCGATGGCCCGCGCCGCGAGCTCGGCAATCGCCACATTGTCCGGGTGCACCTCGTCGGTCACGTCGGTCGCCGTGCCGCCCGTGCTCAGGTTGCTGTTGTCGCGCAGCAGCACCACCTGGCCCGCGGCGGGCACGCTCTCCCACGTCAGCCCCTGCTTCTCCAGCGTCAGCACCGCGGCCGCGTCGAACCGGATGCGCGTCATCACGGCGCCGTGACCGTGCCCCCGCCGCGGGTCCTGGTTCAGCAGGTCGACGAGGGCACGCACCGTCGCCCGCCCGTTGCCCACCACCTGCGCCGGGCGGCGCAGCGCCGCCGCCACCAGCCGCCCGTTCACGACGAGCAGCCGGTAGTCGTTTCCCGGCAGGTAGCGCTCCACGATCACCCGCCGGTCGAAGTCAAATGCCAGCTCGGCCGCCCGCTCCACCTGCTCGCGCGTGCTCAGGTTGACGCTCACCGCCTTGCCCTGGTTGCCGTCCTTCGGCTTGACCACCACCGGCAGGCCTACCGACCTTGCGGCCGCCCAGGCCTCGTCCACATGCCGGATCACCTGGCCCCGGGGCACGGGCACGCCCACGCGCGCGAGCAGGTCCTTGGTCAGCTCCTTGTCCGACGCGATCTCCACGCCGATGTTGCTCGTCAGCGCCGTCTCCGCCGCCTGGATGCGCCGCGCGTAGCGCCCGTGCCCCAGCTGCACCAGGCTGGCCCGGTTCAGCCGCATCCAGGGGATGTGCCGCCGCTTGGCCGCGTCCACCAGCGCCTGCGTGCTCGGGCCGAGCATGTTGTCCTCGGCCACCTCGCGGATCTCCGCCAGCCGCGCCGGCACGTCCACCGGCGGCGCCCCGGGGTCGGTCAGCATCGCCACGATGTCGAGCGCCAGGTCGACGCACCGCTTCGCCGCGTCTTCGTCCTTGTAGTCCACCACGACGCGGTACTGCGCATAGCGCCCGGCGCTCCGCGTGCGGCCGAAGCCGACGTCCATCCCCGCCAGCGACTGCAACTCCAGGATGACGTGCTCCAGGATGTGCCCCATGTAGGTGCCCATCCGCAACCGTTCCAGGAACCCGCCCGGCTGGCCCTCCGAGCAGCGGTGCTCCCACAGGCTGGGCAGCACGCCGACCAGCCCCTCGGTGAAGCCGGGCAGCTTATCCGAGGGCAGCTCCTCGAAGCGGCCGATATCGATCCGAGATCTCGAGCACCGGGCGGTACGCCCAGATGTTGGGACCGCTGAGCACGCGGATGCGCTCGACTTGCATGGATGGCGCTCCTTGCGGCGGCCGCGCGGCCGCGGGGCAATCAGCCGCGGGACGCCAACGACGCCCCGAATCGCGTGGCGCCAGCATACCATCCCGGCTGGGGAGGGTCAAGGGGCGGGGGAGGGGAAAAGACCGGAGGTCCGGGGCGCGCGGCAGGTCACGACGTGCGACGATGTAGGCTGCAACGGTCGGCTTGGTGGCCGCGGCTCCGGCCCCCCGATGGCGGGACCCGGGTCCCGCATGCCTGCCGCTAAAGCAAGCCATGTGCCACCCCGCATCCCCGCTTGTGCGCCGCCCATCCGACTAGACAGCCTCCAGCGCATGATGTAGAATGAGGCGGCACGCGACTTGCTCTTGCGGCCGTGTACGGCGCGGGACCGCTGGGAGACCGTATGCCGCAGCATGCCGCGCGCGCCAGGGTTCGCTTGGCGCGTTTCTTTGTGTCCGGCGTCCCCGGACCGCCCATTATGAGCTAGGAGGATCCGTTTCTTGAGCTCTCTGATTGTACCGTCGCATTTCACTCCCTTGCCGGTGCGCATGAGCCGCCTGCTCGAGTTAGCGTATAACCTGTGGTGGACCTGGCACCCCGAGGCCCAACACCTTTTCATCGACATCGACCCGGTGCTCTGGGAAAACGTCTACCACAACCCCATCAAGTTCCTGCGCGAAGTGCGTCAGGCTCACCTCGAAGAGGCCGCCGCCGACGAGGCCTACATGGCGCGGTTCAACGCCGTGCTTGCCGCCTTCGACGCCTACATGGCGCCCAGCGAGACCTGGTTCTCCGCGCAGCATATGGCCGACCAGAAGCCGATCGCCTATTTCTCGGCCGAGTTCGGCCTGCACGAATCGTTGCCCATCTATTCCGGCGGCCTCGGCGTCCTGGCGGGCGACCACACCAAGGAAGCCAGCGACATGGGCCTGCCCTTCGTCTGCGTCGGCTTCATCTACCCGCAGGGCTACTTCCGTCAGAGCCTCGACGCCAATGGCTGGCAGGAGGCGAGCTACCTTAAGCTCAACTTCGCCGACCTGCCCGCCTTGCCGGCCATGACGCCCGAGGGCCAGGAGGTCGTGGTCGGCGTCGACCTGCCCGGCCGGACCATCTACGCCAAGGCGTATCGCATCCAGGTTGGCCGCGTGCCCCTCTTCCTCATGGACACCGACATCCACCCCAACGCCCCGGCCGACCGCCAGCTCTCCGCGCGGCTCTACGGCGGCGATCAGGAGATGCGGATCGCGCAAGAATTTGTGCTCGGGATCGGCGGTGTGCGCGTGCTGCGCGCCATGGGCCTCAAGCCCGCCGTCTTCCACATGAACGAGGGCCATTCGGCCTTCCTCGTGCTCGAGCTTGCCCGCGAGAAGGTCGCGGCGGGCGCCACCTTTGCCGACGCCTTGCGCCAGGAGGCCGCCGGCACCATCTTTACCACGCACACGCCGGTGCCCGCGGGCAACGACGCCTTCCCGCTCGACCTGATGGACAAGTACTTCAGCGGCTACTGGCCGCGGCTCGGCCTCAACCGCGAGGCGTTCATGAAGGTGGCCCGGCAGGACCAGGCCTGGGGTCCCACCTTCAGTATGACTGTGCTCGGCCTTGCCGGGTCGCAGCGCCACAACGGCGTCAGCCAGTTGCACGGCAAGGTCTCGCGCAACATGTGGCACTGGCTCTGGCCGCAGCGCAAGCTCGACGAGGTGCCCATCGGCGCCATCACCAACGGCGTGCACACCGCCACCTGGCTGGCTCCCGAGATGGGCGCATTCTACACCGAGATCCTCGGCGAGGGCTGGTACGACCGGCTCGACGATCCGGCCACCTGGAAGCCGCTCTACGACGCGGCGCCCGCCGATCTCTGGCGCATCCATACGAAGCTGAAGCAAGACCTGGTCGCCTTCGCCGCCGTGCGCGCCTCCACGCGCGCCGCTCGTCTCGGTGAGGACCCGTCGGGCATCGCCGCGCTCAACCCGAACGCGCTGACCATCGGCTTCGCCCGCCGCTTCGCGACCTACAAGCGCGCCGTCCTGGTCTTCGCCGACCGCGACCGCATGCGCGCCCTGCTGAACAACCCGGAGCGCCCGGTGCAGATGATCTTCGCCGGCAAGGCCCACCCCGCCGACAATCCCGGCAAGCAGTTCATCCAGCAGATCTTCTGGCTGTCGAAGGAGCCCGGCTTTCAGGGCAAAGTCCTCTTCCTCGAAGAGTACGACATGAACGTCGCCCGCTACATGGTGCGCGGCTCCGACATCTGGCTGAACACCCCTCGCCGGCCCTACGAGGCCAGCGGCACCAGTGGCGAGAAGGCCGCCCTGAACGGTCTGCTCAACGTCAGCGTGCTCGACGGCTGGTGGGCCGAGGGCTACAACGGTAAGAACGGTTGGGCCGTCGGCGAGGGCCGCGAGCTCTCCAACCCCGACGAGCAGGACTGGAGCGACGCCCAGTCACTCTACAACATCCTCGAAAACGAGGTGGTGCCCCGCTTCTTCGACCGGGACGCCTCCGGCGTGCCCCAGGCCTGGGTCACCATGATGAAGGAAGCCATCGTCAGCCTGGCCCCCGCCTTCAGCACGCGCCGCATGGTCAAGGACTACGCCTCGCAGTTGTATCTCCCGGCCATGCACGACGCCGCCGCCACCGGCCACGTGGCGGTTACCGCCGGCCCGTAAGCGGGCCGGACGGCGCCGTTATTCCACCCGGGCTCGTCGTCGAGCCGTGCGGCGGCCGCTCCAGCGCGGGAGCGGTCGCAGGAGATGATCGCCCGCTATGCCCAGCGCAGTGCATACGCCGCCTCGGACCGCCTGGCGGCCCCTACCCGCGCCCACGCCCGGCGCCGAGCCCTCGGCATCCTGGTGGCTCGCTATCCTCGAGCGCGCCTTCATCTCGCGGGCCATGGACGACCTCGAGGTGACCAAGGAGTATCGGCCAAACCCCGACCGGCCTCACGAGGGCAAGCTCAAGTTTCAGTTTTCGGCCAAGGGCCACGAGATCCCCCAGTTGATCGCGGCGGCCCTCCTCCAGCACCGCCACGACGGCGCCACGGTGTACTACCGCTCGCGCCCTTTGATGCTCGGGGTGGGCCTCTCGCCGTTCACCGCGTTCGCCAGCGTCATGCACAAGGTCGAGGGAGTCTCGGGTGGCCGCGACATCGGCGTTGTCTTCAACTTCCTGCAGCCGGGCGGCGTCACCGTGCTGCCCGCCTCGGGCGACGTTGGCGCGCAGTTTACCCCCGCCATTGGCTGGGCCCAGGCGGTCCAGTACCGCGCCACCGCGCTGGCCCAGGCCGAGTACGCGGGCGCCGTGGCCCTGGCCCACGCGGGCGACGGCGCGACGGCGACCAACGGCTTCTGGAGCGCCGTGAACATCGCGGCGGCCCTGCATCTGCCCTACGTCATGATGATTGAGGACAATCGCTACGCTCTCACCGTGCCCTGGCGCTACCAGAGCGCGGCGCCGTCCATCGCCGACAACCTGAGCGGCTTCCAGGGCCTGAATCTCCAGTCCGTCGAGGGCGGCGACATCCCCGCCGTCTACGCGGCCATCGCCACGGCTATCGACCAGGCCCGCCAGGGCGGCGCCCAGTTGGTCCACGTGCGCGTGCCCCGCCTCACCGGCCACAACTGGCAGGACCCTGCCGCCTACAAGCCGGCCGAGGAGAAGGCCGAGGATGAGCGCCGCGACCCCCTGGGCCGCCTCATCGCCTACCTGCAGGAGCACTTCGCCGTCCCGCCCGCCCAGATCGCCGACCTCGAGGCCGCGGCGCGCGCCTTCGTCGTGGCGGAAGCCGAGCGCGCCTGGACCCAGGGCAGCCGCCCGTCGGCCGACGACGCGACGACGCACCTCTTCGGTCCGCCCCAGGCCGTGCCCGCCACGGCCCCGGCCGCCAGCGGCCCGCGCCTGACCATGCAGCAGGCCATCCGCACGACGCTCGACGACGAGATGGCGCGCGACCCGACCATCCTCGTCTTCGGGGAGGATGTGGCCGCGTTCGGCGGGGTGCACCGCGCCACCGACGGCCTGCAGGCGCACTACGGAGAGGCGCGCGTCTTCGACACCAGCTTGAACGAGGAGGGCATCGTCGGCCGCTCGACCGGCATGGCCGTCAACGGCCTGCGCCCCGTGCCCGAGATCCAGTTCCGCAAGTACGCCGACCCCGCCCACGAGCAGATCCACGACGCGGGCACCCTGCGCTGGCGCACGCACGGCCGCTTCCATGCGCCCATCGTCTTGCGCATCCCCGTCGGCTACCAGTTGATGGGCGGTGACCCCTGGCACGCCGAGTGCGGCGAAGCGATCTATGCCCACATGCCGGGGTGGCGCATCGCCTACCCGTCGACCGTGCCCGACGCGGTCGGCCTGCTGCGCACCGCCCTCCGTGGCGAGGACCCCGTCATCTTCCTGGAGCACCGCCTCCTCTACCGCCTGCGCGACGCGAACGCGCCCTATCCCGGCCCCGACTACCAGGTGCCCTTCGGCCAGGCCCGCCAGGTGCGCGCTGGGCGTGATGTGCTGGTAGTCACCTGGGGCGAGCCGGTTTATCGCGCCTTGGAGGCCGCCACGGCTCTCGCCGAGCGCGGCGTCGAGACGGAGATCCTAGACCTTCGTACCATCGTGCCTTGGGACGCCGACGCGGTCTTCGCTGCGGTCCGGCGCATCGGCAAAGTGCTGGTCGTCCACGAGGACATGCGCACCGCCGGGTTCGGCGCCGAGATCGTTGCCCGCATCGCTGACGAGGCCTTCGCCTACCTCGACGCGCCGGCCGGCCGCGTCGCCACCGCCGACGTGCCGTCGCCCTGCGACGAGAATCTGTTCGACGCGGTCATGCCGACGACGGCGAAGGTCCAGGCCGCGATCGAGTTGCTGGCGCGCTGGTAAGCGGCGCCACCACGCGCGGGTACCCGCCGTCCAGCGGGCCCCTGTCTGTTGTGCACGGGCCGCGCACGCTCTACGATCAGGCCCGGTACGCCGTCGCCTGCATTGCGTACAGCTCCGCGTACAGGCCCCGGTGCGCCATAAGCGCCGCGTGACTCCCCGCCTCCACCACCCGTCCTCGCTCCAGCACGATAATCAGGTCAGCCATGCGCACCGTGGAAAACCGGTGCGACACGAGGACCGTCACCGTCCCCGCGGCGCGCCCCGCATCCCGCGCGGCATCCGCGTAGCGCGCGAACAAATCGTGCTCGGCCTGCGCGTCCAGGCTGGCCGTCGGCTCGTCGAGGATCAGCAACAGTGGCGCCTCGCGCATCATCGCCCGCCCCAGCGCCAGCTTCTGCCACTGCCCGCCCGACAGCTCAACCCCGTGTTCCCAGCCGGCGCCCAGTTGCGTTTCGAGCCCGCGCGGCAGCCGGGCGGGCAGGTCGGTCGCCCCGGCGCGGCCCAGCGCGGCCCCCACCGCCGCCGGGTCGTCCATCCGGGCCAATTGCCCGACGCCGACGGTCTCACGGGCCAGGAGCTCGAACCGGCTGAAGTCCTGAAATGCCCCGGCGATGCGACGCCGCCAGGCCGCCGGGTCGAAGCGCGACAGCGCCGTGCCGTCGACCAAGATCGCCCCGTCCGTGGGCTCGTAGAACCGGCACAGCAGCTTGGCGAGCGTGGTCTTGCCTGCCCCGTTCTCGCCCACCAGCGCGACCACCGACCCGGCCGGCAGCACCAGCGACACGAGGTCCAGCACCGGCGCTGTCGTGCCCGGGTAGTGGAAGCTGACGTCGTGCAGCGCGATGCCCTCGTGCAGCCGGGCGGGCACCGCCGCCGGGGCGGCAGGGCGGCGGTGGGCGTGGCGCGCGTACTCCTCCAGCCAGACGTACCGTCCCGCCGCCCGGAGTACCTTCAGGAAGTGCGTACCGTAGCCCACCGCCGTCGCCACCACCGAGTTCATCCCGGCGGCCAGTCCCACGGCCAGCACTACGTCGCCGGGCGTCGCCTGGCCCTGCACCGCGAGCAGCAGCACCAGGCCGATCGCCCCGACATACGCCGCCGTGGAGACCACAGCGTCGACCGATTGGTACGCGGCGCTCCGCCGGTCCGCCCGGTCGCGCTCAGCCATGACGGCGGACGCGGCGATGTGGTGCCGCGTGATCAGGTCGCTCGCGAGGTCGAACACCCGCACCTCCTTGCCCGAGGCGGCGCGGGTGCCCAGGTCAAATAGCTGCTTGCGGAGCCGTTCGGCCTCCGCCGTCGCTTCCTCCGCGCGTTGCTGCAAGCGTTGCGCCTGTCGCCCCGCCAGGAACGAGACGACGCCGAAGACCGGCAGCAGCAACAGCACCGGGTGCAGACGCGCCAGCAGCACCTCGGTCGCCACGAGCAGCACGGCCACGCGCAGCAGGCCTGCCGTCGCGTTCGTCATCCAGCCGAGCAACCGGCGCTCGTCACGCAGCAGGTCCAGCTGATCGAGGTATTGCGGCAGTTCGTGGTGCTCGATGCCGGGCGTCTCGGCCATCAGGCCGATCAGCCGCCGGTCGGCCTCCGCGCCCGCCTGTTCGGCGACCGTGAAGAGAAGGTCGACATAATAGAGGACGTTGATGATGCCGATGCCGGTCGCCGCGGCCAGCAGTCCCGCGGCGACCAGGCCGGTGCTCAGGTCGCGGCTCACCGCCGCGTCGACCAGCAGCTTGCTGCCGTAGGCCGTGACCGGGTAGATCAGCGACATGATCGCGCCGGACAACAGGAAGAGCGCGGCCCGCCAGCGCGCGGCCTTGAAACTGAACGACAGCAGCACGCGGAACCCGCCCAGTCCACCGCTCACCCGGCCACCTCCTCCGCGAACCGCTCGGCCTGCACGCCAAACATCCGCGCATAGCGGCCGCCCAACGCCATGAGCTCGCCGTGGTTCCCCAACTCGACCACCCGTCCGTCCGCCAGCACGACGATTCGGTCGGCCTGCCGCACGGTCGAGAAACGATGCGAGATCAGGATGGTCGTTAGCCCCTGTGTGATTTCGAGGAAGCGGCTATAGAGCTCAAACTCCGCGCGCACGTCGAGATTGGCGGTCGGCTCGTCCAGAATCAGCACCCGCGCTCCGGCTTCCACCGCGAACAGCGCCCGCGCCAGCGCGATGCGCTGCCACTGGCCGCCCGACAGGTCCACCCCACCGCTGTACTCGCGTGAGAGGATCGTGTCCCACCCCTGCGGCAGCCCCTCGATGAGCTCCTGCGCGTTGGCCCGACGCGCCGCGGCACGCAGCTTCTCCCGGTCGCCGCCGAGCCCGCGCGCACCCAGCGCCACGTTATCCCGCGCCGAGAGCGGGTACTGGGCGAAATCCTGGAAGATGGCGGCCACGTGCCCGCGCCAGGCGCGCGGGTCGATCTCTGCCAGCGGCACGCCGTCGACCAGGATGCGGCCGCTCGTCGGCTCGTAGAGCCGGCAAAGCAGGCTCACGAGTGTGGTCTTGCCCGCGCCGTTCTCCCCCACGATGGCCAGCGAGCGGCCCGCCGTGATGGCGAGATCCAGCCCCTGCAGCACCGGCGCGGTCCCCTGAGCGTACTGGAACGTCACCTGCTCGAAGCGGATCTCGTCGCGCGGTGCGTCGCCGGGCACGCTGCGGCCGCCCGCGGGGGTTGCCTCCGCAGTGCGTTGGGCGAGCGCCACCACCCGCGGCACGGCGACCGCCGCGTTCGCCAGGATCATGTTATCGTCGTCGAAGGCCCGGAAGGCACTCGCGCCGAGGGTCGCCTGCGTGAAGACTGCGAGCGCGCCGAGCGCCAGGTCCCCCTTAATCGCGGCCATGGCCAGCAGCGTGAACGACCCCAGCGTGGCCGCGGTGACCGTCAGGGTGCAGAGCCAAAGCACAGCGCGGCCCGGCCGTCGCGCCGCCCACAGCGGGGCCATGGCCGCCCGCCACGCTGCGTCATATCGCTGCGTGAGCCAGCCCGCCAGACCCCAGACCCGCACCTCTTTCGCCGCCGCCGGGCGCAGCGCGAGGTCCCGGTAGTAGTCGGCCCGGCGCACTGCGGTCGCCTGCCCATAGCCGACTTCCCCGACGCGCAGGTACTCCCGCTGCAGGTAGTAGAGCACGACCGGCCACAGCAGCAGCCACCCCAGCCCCAGCCACCACTGGAACGCCAGCAGGATAGCCGCCGACCCGAGTGCTTGCACCCAGCTAGGCAGCAAGCTCGCCAGCGCCCCTACGGCTTGCCCCGGCCGCAGCCCTTGCATGCCGACCCCGCGTGCCGTCTCAATCAGATCGAGCACCGCCGGCTCCTGGAGGTGCGCAATACCGGATGGGCCGCCGACCGCCGCCATCGTCTGCTCCTGCAAATACCGGTCGACTCGTCGCCCCAGCACGCTCGCGACCGCTGCTTGCGTCGGCGCGAGCAGCCGGTGGGCGCCGATCAGCAGGACCGCCCAGCCCAGCAGTGCCAGGGCCGCGCCGCCCGCGGGCGAATCGAGGCCGCCTTGCAAGGCGGCGGGCACCGCGCCGACGAGCAGGCCTGTCACCACCGTCGCGGCGATGGGCAGCACGGCGGAGAGGAGCACGAGCGACGCGAGCAGCGCCGTCAGCCGCCCGCTGACGCGCGGCAGGAGCCCGAGCACCGCGCGCAAGCCGAGCACGGCCGGCGGCAGGTGCCATGCCGGGAGGGCCAGGCGGGCCCTGCGTGTCGCGCCGTCAGCCACCGCTGGGCGCTCCCGGCGCGCCGGCCACGCGCACGACCTGCAGCGTATCCCGCAGCGTTACCACGTCCAGCCGGGCCGACCCCGTCAGGCTCTCGAAGCCGGTGACCACCGCTGGGCTGCCCGCGTGCTCCACCTCGCGCGGCGCCAGGAAGCGCATGCGCGGGTTATCCTGCCAGAACCGCCGTGCCTCCGGCAGGCTCCACGTCAGCGCGTGCCAGCTTTCCCAGTCGAGGAACGCGCATCCGGCGTGCCACAGGTAGAAGCTGTCCCCCACGTCGTCCGGCGTGCTGCGGCCGGGCGGCGCGCCACGGCCGATCGGAATCCACCGGCCGCAGATCGGGCAGGGAGCCATCCCGCGCTGGGCCTGCACGCGGTAGACCTCGTGGATCCCTTCGAGCACGCGCGCGAGTGCCGGCTTGTAGCTATGCGCGTCCCGCAGGTAGCTGCCCTCGGCGTGGATGACGTGGATGCCCTCGGCATCATAGGTCGTGGGACCACACCCCGGGCAGCGCATGAAGAGCTTGCCTTCCGCGGGCATCAGGCGGCCCTCGAGCCGGCGGCCGCCGCAAACGGGACACCACAGGCGCGTTTCTACCCATCCCGCGCTCGCATCCGAGATCAGCCCCAGCGCCACGGCATCCGCGCTCAGCTCCGTCGTTAGCACCCGTCGCAGGGCCAGCTTGCCGCGCTGCACGCGCGCTTCGACCGCGCCCTCGCTGAGACCCAGCCGCGCGGCGACCTGCGCCTGCGGCGACTCCGCGACAAAGCGCTGCACGAGCACATCCCGTAACGCCTTCGGCAACAGACCCATCGCCCGGTCAAGTAATCGCGCCAGGTCCGCGCGCTCGATCTCCGTTTCCACGTCGAAATCGTCGGCGGGCAGGGCCCTGGTCTCGCCGTCCCCGAGGGAATCGAGCGCGACCAGGCGTGCCCGCGTGCGCTCCCGGGCCCAGGTCTGGCAGTGCCGCCGCGCGATGGCATGCAGCCACGCCTGCCGCGCCGCGGGATTTCGTAGCTCCTGCTCGTGCTGCCAGGCTGCCAGCAGCGTTTGCTGCGCCAGGTCCTCGGCCGCGACCGCGTCGCCCGTGTAGGCGGCGCAGTAGCGCACCAGCCGGTCCCGCTCCGCCGTCGCGCTCTCCGTGCTCTGCATCGTGTCGTGTGTCCTCCTGGTCTGCGTTGCTCGTTACCCTACCTCACCCTAATGCTCATAAGACGCAGCGGCACGATCGCATCCTACGCGTTTTTCGCGGCATGTCGCAAGCGCGGGGCAGCCCGACGCCCGGCACCGGCGGTGAGTGGGGGAACTGTAGGGGGAAAGCAACGCGGGGTGCCCCGGCCGGGGCACCCCGCGCGAGGGTTTACCCGGCCAGGGCGGCCAGGCGACCGAAGAGGCGGCCCCAGTAGCGGATCGCCGTCCGGTAGTCGTCGAGACGGATGCACTCGTTGGGCGAATGGATGGACGACCCCGCGAAGCCCGGCCCGCAGACCATCGCCGCGGGGATGCCCAGGTCGCCCGCGATGAGCGAGAACGGCCCGCTGCCGCCGCTCATCGGCTCCACAATCGCTCCGGCCGGGTCCAGGTCCTCCCACACGGCCGTCGCCTCGCGGACAAACGGGCTGTCGACCGGCGTCTTGCCGACCTCCAGGCCGCCTAGCTGCACGACCTCCACATCCGCGAAGCCATGATGGGCGAGGTGCGCGCGCACTAGCGCCAGCATGTTCTCGGGCGTCTGGTTCGGCACCAGGCGGAAGTCCATCTTCACCTGCGCCTTGCTCGGCACGATCGTCTTCGAGCCGGGCCCACCGTAGCCGCTCGTGAACCCGGCGATGTTCGCCGTCGGCGCGAACATTCGTGCATAGAGCACCTCGCGCCCTTGCAGGCCGCGCTGCCAGTGGTCGACCCCGAAGATCCCGGCCAGCTTGGCCGCGTCGAACGGCATCGCCTCGGCGGCCGCCCGATCGGCGGGCGAGACGGGCGCGATCAGCGCGTCGAGCCCGTCGATGGTGAGGTTGTCGTTCGCGTCGCGCATCGTCGCCAGCGCCTGCACGAGCCGCCAGGCCGGGTTTGGCACGATGCCGCCGTTGCCGGAATGCACGTCATGGTCCGGCCCGGTGGCGTGGAGCTCGATGTATAGCATGCCCTTCATGCCGGAGACGACCGTGTGGTGGTCATCCTCGTCGCGGCCGCCGCCTTCCCAGGCGCAGAAGTCCGCGCGGAGCCGGTCGGCGTTTGCGCGCACGACAGGCGCCAGGTGCGGGCTGCCGATCTCTTCCTCGCCCTCGATCAGCCAGCGCAGCCGCAGCGGCAGTGGCCCGACCGTCGCCTGATACGCCCGGATCGCCTGCACGCGGGCTAACAGGTCACCCTTGTCGTCGGCCACGCCGCGCGCGTAGAACTTGCCGTCGCGCACGTCGCCCGCGTAGGGCGGGCTCTCCCAGAGCTCCAGCGGCTCCGGCGGCTGCACGTCGTAGTGGTTATACAGCAGAAGGGTGCGGTCGCCCGCGCCAAGCTCGCCGAAGATCACCGGGGAGCCGTCCTCGACGGGCACGAACGTCACCGTGCCGCCGAGCGCCTCGATCTTGTCCCGCACCATCGCCCCGCTCTCCGCGAGGCCGATCTTCTGCCCGGCCAGCGCCGGCTGGGCGCAGAACGCCCGCAGTTCGTCGACAAGCCCGTCGAAGTGCTCGTCGATATAAGCGTCATATCCCGTGAAGTCTTGCGCCATAACGGTCTACTCCTGTAACGAGGGGATCCCGGCCCGCGCGCCACCTGCGCGCGGGTCAGCGCCATCATAGCGCCCGCCGCGCCGGAGTGTCAAGCAACGCCACACGCGCACACGGCCGCGGCTCGGCGCGGCCGCAAGACCGTGGCGCGGCTCATCTGGGACGCCAGGCGCAGGGAGCGGCGGCCCCGTGTTGCCGCCCGACCGCTCCAAGTTCCGCCTTGCCCATCTCCGGCAGGTGGTCTTGCGACAGCCAACTGCCGAGCCGAACAGCTGAACAGGTGATGGCCCGGGCGCAGGGGCCAGGAGCGCTATCATCGAGCCTAATTGACATAACATAAGGAGATAAGCTGCAACTATCGGAGGAGAATTGGCAGAATTGGGTACTTCTGGGGAAAACTGGGTAATCCGCCGGCCCGCGGTGCCTGGCGCGGGCTAGCTCGGCCGGGCGTCGGGCGGCAGGCTGGGCGCCAGCAGTCCCCGCGTGCGCAGCTCGTCGATCTTGGTCCGCAGCAGCACCCCGCCCGGCTCCACGAAGACGGAGCCGTCCGGGAAGAAGATGGTCGGCACCGATCGGTTGCCCCGGTTCGTGCGCAGCACCAGCGCCTCGCCCTCCGGGCTGGCGTCGATGTCCACGTACTCGAAGGTCACGCCTTCCCGCTCGAGGAGCCGCCGGGCGCGCAGCGAGTCCGGGCACCACCGGGTGCCGTAGAAGCGGATCGTAGCGGCCTGCTCCGTCATGTCGCACCACCCCCTACCGGGCGATTGTCACCTGCCGTGAAGCAGGAACGGTGCCAGAGGCCCAGATCGCCTACCGCCGCTAGATCCCGTCGAGCATCGCCTTGACGCCGCGCAGCGCCGCCAGATGGGCGCCCACGCCGTCCAGCCCGAGCCCCATCGTGTTCACGCCGATGTGCGTCGCGCCGATCGCCTGCCAGGCGCGCGCCTGCTCCTCCAACTGCGCCGGGCTTTGGCCGCGCAGGTTCAGCCGCGCCTCGATGCCGATCGCGCCGGGGTCGCGACCTGCCGCCTGCGTCAGCTCCCGCAGCTTGGCGACCTTCGCCCGGCCGTCCGGCTCCGGCCGCATTTGCGGGAACCAGCCGTCGCCCAGCCGCGCCACGCGCTCCAGCACGACGTCGGCGCCGCCTCCCAGCCAGATCGGAATTGCGCGGTGCACCGGTAGCGGGTTGATCCCGGCGCCGGGGATCTCGTGCCACGTGCCCGTGAAGGTTACGCTCGGCTCCGCGAAGAGGCGCCGCAGCACCGCGATCTGCTCCTCCTCGCGCCGCCCGCGGTCGCGGAAGTTGGCGCCCAGCGCGGTGTACTCGACCACGTTCCAGCCCACGCCGACGCCCAGCCGGAACCGCCCGCCCGTCAGCACGTCGACCTCGGCCGCTTGCTTGGCCACGAGCGCGGTCTGCCGCTGCGGCAGCACGACCACGCCGGTCACGAACTCCAGCCGCTCGGTCAGTCCGGCCAGGTAGCCGAACAGCACGAACGGCTCGTGAAACATGTGTGCGGTGGTGTAGGGCCCTGCCCAGTCGGGCCGGTTGGTGACATCGGCACCCAGCACGTGCTCGTAGGCGAGCAGATGGTGGTAGCCCATCGCTTCGACGGCTTGCGCGTAGTCGCGGATCACGGCCGGGTCTGCCCCGATCTCGGTCTGTGGGAAAATGGCGCCTGGTAGCATCGGTGTCCTCCTGAGGCCCGTGGCATGGTGGGACCGGCCGCCGGACGACCGGCACCCCACCCACTCGGATAGGGCAGGACCGACACTGCAGGATTCGCGCCTCGAGCGGGTGGGGCGAGGCGACAAATGAGCGCCGGTACGTGGGTTTCCTCGCTCGGGCCAAGGGCCCCCGCGTCCACTACGCCTGGGCGGTCCGCGCCCTGTCGTGGTCCCCTTCGGCCTCGGCGTCGTCGCCGAGAAGGAGGTCCGGGTCCGTTCACGACCGCGCGCCCGGTCCCTGCGGCCGGACCGGGTTGCGGCGTGCAAGGCGCCTTGACAGCGGCCGCGGGCCTCTGGTATCATTCCGCCATTGTCGGTGGGCCATAGGTGTGCTCCCCGGCGCCGGAAGCAGCACCCGACCTTGCATCCGATCGCCCCCGGCCTGGTCTCGCCCGAGACCGGGCCCCGGGTGGACTGAATCCGACCAGGAGCCTGATGAGCCGAACCCCGTTTACGCGGGTGCCCCGCCGCCCGTTCGTCGCGGCCATCCCTGTCCGCGCCTTGCTGTGCCTTGTCACCCTGGCAGCCGTCTTCGCGCCAAGCGCGATCAGTTCCCCCGCGCCTGCCGCCGCCGCGTCTGCCCCGGACTTCCCGCCCTATGCCTACACCGTCGTCAGCGGCGACAGTACCTACGATGTCATGGGCTCGACCGGCGGCGCCGAACACCGCCTCGCGCGCATCACCGTGCCCGGCGTCGGCCTGAGCCTCGTCACCGCCCACATCTCGCCCGATGGGGGCCACCTGGCCATCCGTGTGACCGGCGACAGCGCCGGGGGCTCCGCGCTGCGGCTCATCGCCATTGCCTCCGGCCAGGAGGTCACCGTCACGCTCTCGCACAGCAAGGCCATCGGCATCGGTGCCTTTGCCTGGGCGCCCGACAGCCGCCGCCTGGCCTACACGGTCGCGTCCCCCGAGGCCGCCGACGCGGACACAGGTAGCGGCGTGCTCTGGGTGGTCGGGGCGAATGCCCGCGGCGCGTACCGGCTCACGGTGCCCCCGTCCGTGCGTTTGATTGGCTGGAGCCCCGACAGCAAGGGCCTCTACTACGCGCGTGACGATGCGCAGGCGGGGACCTCGGATCTCTGGTACGTGCCGCTCGACACGGAGACGCCGCTGCCCGTTCGTCGCTCCAGCCTTGGCGCCGTGCAGTATAGCGGCTTCGCCGTAAGCCCCGTGCCGGTCCCCGGCGCCGCTCCCGGGGCGGCCCGCGTGGCGACGCTGGCCGTCGGCGACCTGTCCCTGCTGCCCCCACCGAACCCGCCCGCGCCCGATGTGCCTCACTCCCGCCTGGCCCCGCGGCCCGCCACCGCTACGGCGCCCGGCGTGGTCGCCGGCAATGGCGCCGGTGCCTATGCGCCGCTGCGCAACCCCGGCGAGGACTTCCAGGTCATGGCGTGGGACGGCACCGGCACGCACCTGCTGCTCTCAGGCGGCAAATCCCGCGCCGTGTATTTCGCCGACGCCAATACGGGCCAGCGCTGGCGGCTCTCCACCGACCTGAACAACCTCGCGCCCGTCACCTGGTCGCGCGATGGCCGCTACGGCCTCCTGACCGATGCTTCCGGGCCGACGACCCACCTCGTTACCTTCGACACGACGAACGGCGCCATCGTGCGCTGGCGCACCGTGGGCCAGGCCGGCAAGCCTGCCCGCGTCGCCACCGATCTGGCGGTCCCCTATATCAGCCAGATCTGGCATCTCGGTAATGCGTTTGACGGCAACTGGGCTTGCGGGCCGACCAGCATCGCCATGGTGCTGGCCTATTACGGCCGCCTGGCCCCGTGGCCGTTTCCCGCGAAGCAGGTGCGCGTCAGCGCCTGGGATCGCATCCAGGCCAACGCGCTCGGCGCAGAGTCAGGCACACCGAACCTGCTCGACGGTCACCTCTACGGGCGTTACGTCACCGACGCCTTCAGCTACGACGGCCACGCCTTCACGGCGCCTGGTAAGGATCCGCGCGGCAACACGGCGGAGGGCCTCTACGGCACCATTGTGGGCGATACCACGCTCGCGCAGTGGGACAAGATCAAGCAGGTCCTGGCGCTCTACGGCCTCCGGACCGACTATGTGGCCGCCACGTGGGAAGGGATCACGGCGCAGTTGGACGCCGGCAACCCGGTCATTTTGAGCACGACGCTGACGGAGGGCGGCCATATCCTCGTGGCGCGCGGCTACACGGCGAACGGCTATCTACTCGTCAACGACCCCTACGGGAACCACTTTGGTCCCGAAGGTTACGGCCTGCCCGACGGCGGCGACGTTGCCTACGCCTGGAGCGACATCCCGATCAAGCTCGCGATGACCGTCCGCGGTAAGGTCGCGACCGTGCCGCCCTCGGCGCCAACACCTGTACCGGCCAAGGGCAAGTAGTGCGTTCCTCATTCGTCCGGCGACGAGACAGTTCTCGGGCAGCCACCGTCGGCTGACCGCATGCCGGCGCTGCTTCCGGCGGCCACATGCGCTCCGGCAGCCCGCTTCATCCGGATCGCGTCCCGTGCCGGCCTCGTTGCCCGCCCGAGTCGTCGGCAGCGTGCCGGCTCCCGGGCGTTCCTGACTGAGGTCCTTCGTCTCGCATTACGCGTGGGGCCCAGCACAGGGGGAACCACGATGCCGCATACGGAACCGGACCCGGCCGATCGGGCAGACGCGCCTGCGGCCCTGTCGGTCCGCGAGGTCATCGCCATGGTGCGCGAGTGGATCGACCGCGATGCCCGGCACCTGCCGGATTTTGCCGGGGCGTATCTGTGGGGTGGTATCACCGCATTGCCGCCTGACGCGCCTTTTCGGCTGTATCGCGACGTCGACGTCGTGGTGGTGCTCACACAGGGAGCACCGGAGGACGACCTGGAGATCTTCTACCAGGCCGTCATGCTCGAAGTCATCTTCATCAATCTGGACGAGCACCAGAACGCGGAGTCCGTGCTAGCCAACCCCAGTGCCGGTCCCAACTTGGCCACGACCCAGATCCTGGCGGACCCCCTGGGCATCCTCGTGCCCTTGCAGCGTGCCGTCGCGGCGGACTTCAGCCGGCGCCGCTGGATCCGGGCACGCTGCGACGCTGAGCAGGACTCGGCGGAGAAAGCGCTGGACGCGATGCGCCAGGCGGACACCCCCGCGGCCCGGATCGACGCGGTCCGGGCATTCCTCAGCGCCTTGATGGGCTTGCTGGCGGTCGCCCAACTCAAGCGCCCGACCACCCGGCGCACGCTTGCCCTCCTGGGCGAGTTGCTCGACGCACAGGGGCGGCCCGACCTCCACGAAGCCGCGCTCCGCATCATGGGCTCGCAAGCCCTGAGCCGGGCCGACGTTCGGGCCTTGCTGGATCAGCTAATCAGCGCCTTCGACCAGGCGGCAGCGGTCAACCGGACGCCGGTTCCCTATGGCTTCGCCATCCGTCCGCACTTGCGGCCCTATTACCTCGACGGCACCCTGGAGATGATTGACGAAGGCAACCATCGCGAAGCCATGTACTGGGTCGCTTGCCTCGACACGGTCTACTATGTACTGGGCAATGATGCGCCACTCGCCGAGAAACCCGCCTTCGCGGCCCAGCACCACGGACTGCTGGCCGCCCTCGGTTGTACTTCGGACGAAACGTGGGCCGCACGCGTGGACGAAGCGACCTGGTTGGCACCGCAGATCTACCGTCTCGCCGATGAGTTCGTCTCGCTCGCGGCCGAATAGTGGCGCTGCCCCGGAGCGCGAGCCTCGCGCGGCCGTCTAGAGTGTGAAGCCCACCGCCCGGAGGAACGCGAGGGCGATAACCGCGTGGCCCGGGCCGTTCGGATGGATCTGGTCGTCGGCCCAGGCACCTGGCGGGGTCGCCTGCAACACCGCGTCGAACGCCGCTTGTGTGTCCACGAAGACCGCGTCGTATTGCGCGGCGATCTCCCCCACGGCCGCGCCGTAGATGTCCATCTGCCGGCGCATCGGCTGCGCCGGATTGGGCTCGATCATGTAGGGCGTCATCAGGATCAACCGCGCGCCGGTTGTCTGCCGGGCGCGGTCGAGCAATGTGCGCAGCCGGGTGGTGTATTCGGGCAGCGGCACCGCCTCGCTCACGATGCCGCCGAACGCCCGCCAGACGTCGTTGATGCCGATCATGCAGACCAGCCAGTCGGGCCGCAAGACGATGACGTCGCGCTCCCAGCGCGCCGCAAGGTCTCGCGTCGTGTCGCCGCTGACTCCGCGGTTGACGATGCTCAGCCCGAGAGCAGGGTAGCGCGCCAGCAGCAGGTTGCGCACGAGAGCCACGTAGCCGGTGCCGTAGGGCGGCGTCGCCCCGGTACGGTCGGCGTCGGTGATGCTGTCGCCCACAAAGAGGATCGTCTGGCGGGATTCGAAAAGCATACCGGGTCTCCCTCCTGGTTACAGGGCCGTTGAGCCCCACACGACGACCGGGGCCGCGCAGGCTTGCGCGGCCCCGGCCCGTTGGCGTATCCCTGGGCGTCAGGACTCCAGCGTGGTTACGTCGCCCGGGTCCTGGCCCATGGCCTGCGCGCGGATGTAGCGGCGCATGATCTTGCCGCTGCGCGTCTTCGGCAGGCTGCTCACGAACTCAATCTCTTTGGGCACGGCGACCGGCCCGACTTCGTGTCGCACGTGAAGCTTGAGCTCGTCGGCCAGCGCGTCGCTCGCTTGCTGCCCGGCCTTCAGAATCACGTATACACGGATGTGCTCGCCGGTCACCTCGTCCGGCAACCCGATCGCCGCGCTCTCGGCCACCGCCGGGTGGCTCACCAGGCTCGAACTCGATCTCCATCGAGCCCAGCCGGTGTCCGGAGACCTTGATCACGTCGTCCACGCGGCCCTGCACCCAGAAGTAGCCGTCGGCGTCCTTGTGGGCCGCGTCGCCCGCGAAATAGACGCCCGGGATCGTCGTCCAGTAGACCAGGTAGCGCTCAGGATCCTTGTAGATCGTGCGCATCATCGACGGCCAGGGCTTGCGGATGATCAGGAAGCCGCCGTGGTTCACGTCGACTGGGCGTCCCTCCAACGTGACGATGTCCGCCTCGATGGCGGGTAGTGGCAGCGTGCATGACCCCGGTTTCAGCGGCGTGACCGGGGTGGGGGAGATCATGATCGAGCCGGTCTCCGTCATCCACCAGGTGTCGAGCACGGGCAGGCGATCCCCCGTGATATGGCGGTACCAGAGCCAGGCCTCGGGGTTGATCGGCTCGCCCACGGTGCCGATCAGCCGCAACGAACTCAGGTCGTGCCGCGCCGGGTACTCGTCGCCGTGCCGCATCAGCGCCCGGATTGCGGTCGGCGCCGTGTACAGGATCGTGACCTTGTACTTCTCGACCAACTGCCACCAGCGTGCTGCGTCGGGGATCATCGTGCCGCCTTCGTAGAAGATGCTGGTCACGCCCGTCATCAGCGGCCCGTAGACGATATAGCTGTGCCCGGTCACCCAGCCGGGGTCGGCCGTGCACCAGTAGATGTCGTCGCCTTTGACGTCGAACACGAACTTCGTCGTGGCGTAGCAGCCGACGGCATAGCCGCCGTGCACGTGGATCACGCCTTTGGGGCGGCCTGTCGAGCCCGACGTGTAGAGGATGTAGAGGGGATCCTCGGCGTCCATCTCGGCGCAGGGTACCTCGGTGTCCTCCGGCACCGACTTCAGCATGTCGTCGAGGTAGTAGTCGCGGCCGGACTCCATTTGCACTTCCATGCCGCTGCGCCGCACGACGATGACCCGCTTGACGTCCGGCAGGTTGGCTAGCGCCTCATCGACGATGCCCTTGATGTTCAGCTGTTTGCCGTTGTACTGGTAGCCGTCGATCGTGATGATGGTCTCAGCGTCGGCGTCCTTGACCCGATCGACAATGGCGTGCGCGGCGAAGCCGCCGAAGATGACCGAATGGACGGCGCCGATACGCGCGACGGCGAGCATCGCCACGACAAGCTCGGGGCAGCGCGACATGTATATCGTGACCTTGTCGCCGCGCTTCACGCCCTGATCTAGCAGAATCTGGGCGAAGCGGTTGACGTCGCGATAGAGATCGGCGTAGGTGATCGTCCGCGTCTCGTCGGCCTTCTCGCCTTCCCAATAATAGGCGACGCGGTCCCAGACGGGCGTATCCTTGTGACGGTCGAGGCAGTTGTAGCAGATATTGAACCGCCCGCCCGCGAACCAGGTGAAGAAGGGCTTCTCGGTCCACTGGAACACCGTGTCCCACGGCTTGAACCAGCCTAGTTGCTCCGCCTGGTCCACCCAGTAGGACTCGGGCTCTGCGATCGACCAGGCGTAAAGCTCGTCGTACGTCTGGAAGCCCTTGCTGTGCATGTACGCGGTGATGTTGGCGTTCGCGACCATCTCGGGCGCGGGCTCAAAGACGCGCTCCTCGTGGAGCACGCGATCCGTCTGTTCGAAATCGGGGCGGCGAAAAGCCGCGCTCGGGCCAGGTCCTGCGGTGCTGGTCATACAAGCCTCCTTGGTGCACAGCGTTGGGATCGGTCGCGGGCGGGCAGCACGAAACCGGCGGCGGCCCGCGGCCTGAGCGGTACGCTACCGGTGCTCCCACCGAAGCGGCGACCGGGAAGGCGCCATGCCTCCCCGGTGCTATTATAGCACAACCCCGCTCAGTAGTTGGCCTGCAGGACCGGCCGGCAGTCGGGCGAGACCAGGTGCTCGAGCAGGTCGTGGAACATCGCCGTGGCGATGGGATGCTCCGGCCAGCCCGCCTCGATGCCGAACGTCGTCATGATTACCCGGCCTCGCCCGTAGCGGAACTGCACCGTGTGCACCGCGGGATGCCGCACCCAGCCGACCAGCATGCCGGCCAGGAAGTCGGGCTGGACGGCCGGATCCTCGACGGGCAGGCCGAGAATGGTGGCCGCGGGCATGACGCCCTGGAAGGGTAGGCCGAGCGGGTTCGGCGCCTGCACCCGCGGGTGAGCGGACGGCCGCAGCCAGCTGTAGGCGGTGATCCAGCTGCCGCCGTAGGTGCCTCCGCGCATCTGGAACCAGTAGAACGGCCCTGTTCCGGCCGCCAGATAGAGCAGATCGCCCCCGTCACGTACCCAGGCCAGCAGCCGCGCTGTGGGGTAGTTGGTCACGGCGACGCGCGTCTGTGCGGTCAGGCGGCGCGTCGTGCGATAGCCGAGGCCCCGGACGACGCGCTCCAGGTTGGAGCCGGGACTCTCCTCCTCGAGATCGGTCAGACTTGCCTCGGCCTCGACGGTGCCGGCCTGCGGGTCGAGCGTGCCGAGTGTGGTCGGCACCGGCCGGTCGTCGGTGAGCAGGACCGAGACGAGGTCGGGGTAGGTCGCCGGCCGGCGACCGGCCGGGAAGACCAGCACCTCCAGCACGTTGCGCGCAATCGTGTTGCCGTCCACCGCGGTCACGGTGAAGGCGATCGGGACCATGCGCGTCTGCGCGACGGCCGGCACCCGGAAGCTGAGGGTGCCCAGCATGCGGGCGCTCCCGCGCTCGAGCGCGGCCACGGGCACAAAATCCCGATCGGTCACGCCGTCGACGCTCCAGCCGAGCGTGGCGCCGCGCCAGGAGGCCGCGCTGTAGTGTGCCCCATGGAAAGCAACCCGCACCTCTTCGTCATCCCAGTAGGCGTAGCGGCTCACCTGGGGCACGAGGACGTCCGGGGCGTTGATCCACCCAAAGCGGTCATGGTAGCTCTTCGTGCCGCGGACCATGTCGAGCAGCCCGTTGGATTCCCAGTAGCAATCGGTGAACTCGGTGATCACGTATCCCGCCAGAGTAGGTTGCCGGCGCATGGCTTCGATCTCGTACTTCATCGCATCGAACTGGTGCCATTGGGTAGCCCGCGCGAACGCGCCGTAGTCATCCCAGATCGCGTCGAGCCCGAGCGCCCGGAAGCGCGCGGTCACGCCGTCGGCCCAGCCGGCCTCGCCGTCCCACGGCGACCACCACGGCCCTAGCTTGAACCAGGCCGGGTCGCCGCCGTAATGGGCGCGCAGTCCGGCAACGTCGGGCAGGCCCCAGTTGCCGAACTCCGACAGAATCAGTGGCTCGCCGCCGCTGCGCACCGCGTCGCCGTGGTTCGAGTAGGTCCAGAGCGGCCGCAGCGCCAACTGCTCGACGTTCTGCGCAAATCCCCGCGCGTGATCCGGTATATTTGCGTAAAGGTGGAAGTCGTCGATGTCGCTTTGCACGTGGAAGTTCGGCCCCCACGGGATGTGGGCAAGCGGAGTTGTCGACGACGAGCCGGGTCGGATCGAGCGCCTTGCAGCGCTGGTACATGCGCTGCACCCAGGCGCGGTCGGCCGCGCTCAACGGCAGCGCAGTGCCCCAGTCCTCGTTCACGATCGTCCAGATGATCAGCGCGGGGTGGTTGCAGTCGCGCCGCACCATCTCGTCCAGCGTGGTCTCCACGCGCGCCCGCACGGTCGCGTCAAGCAGGAGCTCATTCGCATGCACAGTGCCCTTCGGGTAGAAGGTACGCCACGACGGAATCTCCTCCCAGACGAGCAGGCCCATCTCGTCGGCGAGGTCCAGGTAGCGCGGGTCCGGCGGCTTGATATGGCAGCGCAGGCAGTTGAGGCCGAGTGCGCGCGCCTTCGCGAACTGGTCGCGCAGGTAGTCGTCTGAGGGCACCGTGTAGATCGTGTCAGGATAGAAGTCCTGGTCGAGCGCCGCGAGCAAGAAGAGGGGCTCGCCGTTCAGCAGCAAACGTCCGGCCTCGGTACGAATCTCGCGGAAACCGAAGCGCACGGCGACGGCGTCCTCGGCGTCGGGGCCGTCCAGGGTCACGGTCAGGTCGTACAGGTGCGCGTCGTCCGGGGACCACAGCCGGGGCGAGTTCGACCTGCAGCCCGAGCGCGAACACGCGGCCGTCGGCACCCAGCGAGACCTCGACGTTGCCTGCCTCGCCGGGTCCGATGCTGGCACGAATTCTGCGCACCCCCTCGGTCACGGGCGGGCCGGCCAGCTCGCCGTCAATTCGCACGGCCCCGGTGCCGATGTCGGTCGTCACCCGCACATGGTCAATGTACGCAGCCGTGGTCGCAGTCAGCGTCACGTCTTGCCAGATGCCGCCCACGTTGATGTACCATTCTTGCTTGCCGTGCGGGATGTTGTTGGGGTCAAACGGCGGCCCGGGCGAGGCTGGTTCGGCGGGGAAGGCGGGCCAGCGCGGCTCGGTCATGCCGGTCTGCGGCACGTCGTAGACGCGCACGACGATTTCGTTGTCGCCATCGCGGACGAGGTGGGCTACCGGCACGTCGAAGGGCGTATAGCCGCCCTCGTGGCCGCCTGCACGCCGGCCGTTCACGTAGACCTCGCACCAGTAGTCGACCGCGCCGAAGTGCAGCCACACCGCGCCCGTGCGCCACGCGGAATCGAGCTGAATATGCCGCCGGTACCAGGCATAGCCGCCGTAGCGGGCAAGCTCGGGGAAAGCGGCCTGCCACGGCAGGGGGACGGCGATCTCGCGGTCGGGCGCGAGCGTGTCGGGCGTGAGATACCCGTCGGGATCCAGCTGGAACTCCCAGGTCCCGGCCAGGCTGAGCGTATGGCGCATGCGTGGTTACCTCCGGCGGCGGTGCAGATTCGGGAGGCGTACCGGCTTCGGCGGCACGCACATCAGGCGGCGGTAAAGCCGCGAGCGTAGGTTCTTCAAGAAACGTGCCTACCGCGCGGTCTGGACCGTCGGACTGGCAGCGGCCGGCGATGCCCGTCCGCACGGGACTCAATCACTCGCAGGAGGGAATGCTTATGCGCACCAGGCAGGCGACTGTGACGATTCGGGCGGGCTCGGCCACGCGCTCCTTGCTGCTCGCCCCCCTGCTGCTCCTCACGGCCTGCGCCGCGGCGCCGACGCCGCCCGCCGGTACCACCCCGACTGCGCCCGCAGCCGGGGGCTCCCCCATCGCCACAGCCGTTGTTGCCGCCGCCCCGACGGCCGCTCCCGGGCAAGCAGCCTTCCAGAACCCCGTGCTCGCAAGCGACTTCCCGGACCCCGACGTGATCCAGGTCGGCCCGCACTTCTATGCGTTTCGCCACGCAGGGCGCTTACGGCAACGTGCAAACGGCCCAGTCGGACGACCTGGTCCATTGGCAGCGGCAGGCCGACGCGATGCGCATCCTGCCAACCTGGATCGATGTTGGGCAGCCGAACGTGTGGGCGCCCGGCGTGATCCAGGTGGGCAGCCGCTTCCTGCTCTTCTACACGGCCCATGACAGCGCCAGTGATCGCCAGTGCATCGGTCTTGCCACGGCGACCCAGCCCCTTGGGCCCTATCGCGATCAGTCGTCGACCCCATTTCTCTGCCAGTTCAAGCTCGGCGGCAGCATCGATCCGATGCCCCTGGCCGACGGCGGCAAGCTGTACCTCTACTGGAAGAATGACGGAAACTGCTGCGGTATCACCACGCAACTGTTTGGCCAGGCGCTCAGCCCCGACGGCACCGCCCTGCAGGGCGATCCTGTCGCTCTCACCGAGACGAACGCCTACTGGGAAGGGAACGTGATCGAGGCGCCCGACATGGTCCACCACGGCAGCGGCTACTACCTCTTCTTCTCGGCGAACGACTACCGCAACGCGAGCTACGCGGTCGGCTACGCCACGTGCGACGGGCCGCTGGGCCCGTGCACGCAGGCGCCCGAAAATCCGATCCTGGCCAGCCGGATACAGACGCCGCCGCTGGTCATCGGCACGGGTGGCGAAACGGTAATCCAGGACGGCAGCCAGACCTGGATGCTCTACCACGCCTGGAACGTGACGAATGGCGTGCGCGGCGACTACCGCTATCTCTGGCTGGATCCGCTGGTTTGGATCGACGGCAGGCCGGTCGTCGAAGGCCCGACCACTTATCCGGAGCCGGTCCCGCCAACTCCTGAGGCGACTCCATGAGCGAATTGCGACTAGGCTCCCGTCCCGAGGATTTCATCTGGGCGGGCGGCATCGAAGACACGTTCATCCCTCAGGCCCGCAACGGCATGCGGCCACTCGAAGAATACGAGCTCCTCGGCCACTACGAGCACTGGCGCGAGGACCTGGCGCTGGCGGCCGCCGCGGGCATGCGGGCGCTGCGCTGGGGAATCCCCTGGTACCGCGTCGAGCCCGCGCCCGGCGAGTTCGACTGGCGCTGGACCGACCAGGTCATCCCTTATATGGTCGAGGAGCTTGGGATCACCCCGATTCTCGACCTGATGCACTACGGCTGCCCGCTCTGGCTGGAGGGGGCGTTTGACAATCCCGGCTATCCCGATGCGGTGGCCGCCTACGCAGGAGCGGTCGCGCAGCGGTACGGGCGGCTCATCCGCTGGTACACGCCCTTCAACGAGCCATTCATCAGTGCGGTCAACAGTGGGCGCATCGGCGTGTGGCCACCCTACATGCGCGGCCAGCGCGGCCAGTTCCGCATCATGCTGCAGATCGTGAAGGGCATCCGCAGTACCATGGCGGCCGTGCGCGCCGCCGTCCCCGACGCCCTCATGGTCCACGTAGAGGCGACGGGCATCACGCGCGCCGCGCGCCCCGATTTGCAGGTGCTCGCCGTGGAGGACCGCAACCGGCGCTGCATGAGCCTGGACCTGCTCACCGGCCGGGTCACGCCGGAGCACCCGCTCTTCCCAGCGCTCGTGCGTAACGGCATCAAGCCGGACGATCTGGCGGCGTTCGTCGCGGATCCCGTCAGCCTCGACGTGCTCGGCCTGAACTTCTATCCGCAATGGTCGACCAAAGCCGTCGGCATCAACCGCAGTGGGCGCCTGTCCTACCGGATCGTCGAGCGGGGGGGCGAGGGCTTCGCGGGGCTGATACGCGAGTACTACGGGCGCTACGGCGTCCCGCTGATCATCTCCGAGACCAGCGCGCACCCGCCCGAAGCGGCCCGCCTCGCCTGGGTCGACGAATCGCTGGCCGCCATCAAGGCTGTGCGCGCCGAGGGGGTGCCTCTCTACGGCTACACCTGGTTCCCGCTGTTCACGATGATCGCCTGGCGGTACCGCTTCGGCCGCCTGCCGCTCGACGCCTACCGGCTGGAGCTCGGCCTCTACGTGCTCGGCCCGTCTGAGGCCCCGCGCTGGCTGCCGACGCCCACGCTGGAGCGCTTCCGGGAGCACGTGGCGCACACGGCGGAATCGGTCGGGGAGTTCGGCGTGCCTGGGGCCAGCTGAGCCGCCCCGGTCAGCCCTCGGTGGCGAGCGTCGGGTCGACCGCGTCGCGGATGCCGTCGCCGAGGAAGCTGAAGGCGAGCACGAGCAGCGTCAGCGTTGCGCCGGGCACGAACGTCTGAAACCAGTTGAGCTCCAGATAGGTCTGTGCCTCGTTGATCATCAGGCCCAGGCTGGAACCCGGCGGCTGGATGCCCAACCCCAGCAGGCTGAGCAGCGCCTCGTTCAGCACGACACCGGCCACATCAAGCGTCGCCGCCGTGATGATCAGCCCGGTGACATTCGGCAGGATATGGCGCACCATGATCTCGCGCCGCGTCGCCCCGATCGCCTGCGCCGCGAGCACATAGTCGCGCTCGCGGATCGAAAGCGCTTGACCGCGCACGAAGCGCGCCATCAGCGGCCAACTGACCAGTGCCAGGGCGATGGCCACCAAGAGCAGCCGCCCCATGTCGCCCGCGATCGACTGGGCGACCGAGCCGAAGATCGCCGACACGAGAATCGCCAGCAGCAGACCCGGGAAGGCGAAGAACATGTCGGCCAGCCGGCTGATGACTTGGTCGACGATTCCGCCGAACGTGCCCGCCACGAGCCCAAGCGTCGCCCCCAGCCCGATGTTGATGCTCTCCACGACGACGGCCACGAGCAGTGAGACGCGCAGGCCGGTCAGCAAGCGGGCCAGCGTATCACGGCCCAGGTCGTCGGTGCCCAGCCAGTGGGTGCCGCTCGGCCACGACCCGCCGGGGCCCGCGCCCGTGTAGTCCTGCGCGTCGAACGTGCGCAACGGCTGCATGTCGGGCGGTGCCAACTGCTGGTAGACCCAGGGGCCGACCGCCGCCAGCAGGAGCACCACCAGCAGGAAGATCAGGCTCCAGCGCGCGGGCGCGATCCGCCAGAGCCGTGCCCGGGCAGTCGGTGCGGCCGCCGGCTGCTCCAGGCCACTTGCCGTCTCCAAGATTGAGCTCATCGCGGGCGCGCACGCTTAGCCTTCGCTCCGGATGCGGGGATCGAACACGGTATAGAGGAAATCTGTGATCAAGTTCATGAACACCACGGAGAAGCCGAGCAGGATGGTCGTCGCCTGGATTACCGGGTAGTCGCGTTGCCCGATGCTCTGGATCGTGATGTAGCCCACACCCGGCAGGTTGAACAGCTTCTCGACTACGAACGCCCCGGTCACCACGAACGCCAGGCTCGGACCGAGCACCGTCAGCAACGGCAGCGCCGCGTTGCGGAGCGCGTGCACGCCAACGATCACCCGGCGGGGCAGGCCCTTGGACCGCGCCGTGCGCATGTAATCCTGGCCGAGCACCTCCAGCAGCGACGACCGCGTCAGGCGGGCGGTGTAGCCCATGCTGGCCGCCGCGAGCACGAAGATCGGCAGCACCCACCCGGCCAGGCTCTGCAGCCCGGCCACGGGCAGGGCCGGCAACCCGGCCTTGAAAAGCCGGATGTTGATCCAGACCAGCAGGCCGATCAGCACGAAGCTCGGAATCGAATAGAGGCCCAGCATGCCGACCATGATCACCCGATCGACCAGCGAGTTCTGACGCAGGGCCGCAATAATCCCCAGCGGCACACCCACCAGCGTGCTGAGCAGCAGTGCGCCGGCGCCCAGCTTGAGCGACACGGGCAGCCCGGCGCCGAGGATGGTCGCCACCGGGCGCCCGGGGTACTGGTACGACAGCCCGAGATTCCCGTGCAACAGCCCGAGCAGGTACTCCACATACTGCACGAGCAGCGGCTGATCCAGCCCGTACTGGTGCAGGAGCGCGGCGTAGCGCTGCGGGTCATGGCGGTTGCCGAGCATCTGTTCCACCGGGTTACCCGGGGCGAGATGCGCGATCATGAACGTGAGAAACGTCAGGCTGAAGAGCACGAAGATCGTGCTCCCCAGCCGGCGGAGGATAAAGCGTAGCATAGGTCCTTGGAGGGGTGCGTCCAGGAGTGGGCCGCCGGCCGGCGGCCCACTCCTGGACGGTCCCGCCGCTTACGGCTTGTTGGTCACTTGCGTCCAGTCCTCGGCGACGAGGCCCTGGGCCGTGTAGACGAGGCCCTTGATCGAGGGCTTCAGCAGCAGGCTGCCCTTCGTGTTGTACAGCGGCAGCCAGCCCACCTGGTCGATCGCGATCTGCTCGGCCTGGTTGTACAGGCTCATCCGCTTGGCCTGGTCCTTCTCGACGTCCGCCTGCTCGGTCAGTTGGTCGAACTGCGCGTTGCTCCAGTGGCCATTGTTATTGCCCACGCCCGTGTGCAGCTGCTGGGTCAGGAAGTTCTGCGGGTCAGGATAGTCCGCGCCCCAGACGCTGATGTACATCTGCATCGGGCTGCTCTGCGGGTCGTTCGCCATCGCCGTCAGGTCGTCGTTGAACTTGGCCTGCTCCTCGGGCTGCACCTGCACGGTGATGCCGAGGTTCTGCTTCCACATCTGCTGCAGCGTGGTGGCCACCTTGTCGAAGTCGGCCTGGCCGCCTGTGTAGGTGAGGCTCAGCTTCGGCACGGCGCTCGCGCTGGCGTAGCCCGCGGAGGTCAGATCCTGCTTCGCGGCCGCAGCGTCGAAGGCGAGCGGCTTGAGGGCCGTGAAGTAGCCGGGCATGCCCGGCGGCACGATGTGGTCGGTGGCAATCACGCCGCCGCCGAGCACGTTGTTCGCGAGAGTTCTGCTTGTCGACCGCCTGCGCGAGCGCCCGGCGCATGTCCATGTTGTCGAGCGGCTTCTTGGCGTTGTTGAAGCCGACGTAGGCGTCAAAGAACTGCGGCACCTGATGGAAGTCCGGGTTGCCGGCCGCCTGGGCGGCCTGAGCGGGCGGGAACTGCTGCGAGCCCATGATGTCCAGCTGACCGGTCCGATAGAGGTCGTAGGCAGTCTTTGGGTCCTGCACGAGCGGCATCTCGATGCTGTCGAGCTGGACCGGGCCGCGCCAGTAGTACGGGTTCGGCACGAAGGTGAGGCTCTGGCCGTGGTTCCAGGTCTTCAGCATGAAGGGCCCGGTGCCCCAGGCGTGGTCGCCCCAATTGTTCCCATATTGGTCAACTAGCTTCTTCGGCACGACGGCCGCCGAGATGAAGGCCAGTTGGTCGAGGAAGAAGACACCCGGCGTGTCGATGTGGATCACCAGCGTCTGCGGGTCGGGCGCGGTTACGCCGCTGAGGCCGGAAGCCTTGCCGGATTCCCAATCTGGCGCGCCGGTGATGTTGCTCAGGTAGTAGCCCGCGGAGCCGTTGCTGAAGTCCTTGCCGAGCGCGCGCTCAAGCGACCAGCGGAAATCCTCGGATGTGACGGGCGTGCCGTCGGCCCAAGTCAGGCCCGGGCGAATGTGGAACGTATAGGTCTTGTTGTCGGACGAGATATCCCAGCTGGCCGCCCCGGCGGGCTGGATGTTCAGCTTCGAGTTCGATGCGCACGAGCCCTTCGAACACGAGGCTCATCGCCATGATGCTGTTGCTGGAGTTCGCCAGGGCCGGGTCCATCGTGTCCAGGTCCTGCACGCCCTCGTTCGACCAGCGGATCGTGCCGCCGCCACCTACCTTCTGGGGCGTCGCCTGGCCGGTCGGCACCGTGCTGCTCATCGCGGCGGTGGCCGTCGGCGCGGCCGCTGCCGCCGTATCGGTGGGCGCCGCCCCGGCGGCCGTGTCGGTCGGGGCGGCCATGGCGGTGGTCGCCGTGGGTACCGCGGCCGCGGTGGTATCCGTCGGCGCGGCCACGGCGGCCGTCGCTGTCGGCGGCACCGGCACGGACGTCGGCGTCGCCGTCTCGCCGCACGCGGTAATGAGCGGCAACAAGACCGCGAAGAGACTGAGCCCGGCGAGCCAACGTCGGGCCATGCGCGAGATGTTTATCATCGGGAACCATCCTCCTACTTACTGAGCTCACCTGGTGCAGCCGGCGGTGCCCGGGGCGGGCACGGCAGAGGCCGGCGCTTCTATTGTACAACGATTGCTGCACGGCGGGCAGTGGGGCGCGTGACGCTGCGTCCCGGCGGGCGTTACACGGTGCGGGTGCGTCCCGGCGCCTCCGCGCCCGGACGGGCGCTGTAGCCCGGCGCCCCACAGCTAACCGAAGGAGAGAACGTGTGATGGATAGCCAACGCGACGCGGGGCGAGTCGACTGGAATATCTTCCCCAGTGAGGTGCTGACGGGCAATCTGCTGGGCGATCCGGCCACGCGGCGGCTGCCTGTCATCCTGCCGCCCGGCTACGACGCCGACCCCGCCCGGCGCTACCCGGTCCTGTTCGGCCTGGCGGGGTTCACGGGCCGCGGCAGCATGATGTTGAACGACCAGGCCTGGCAGCCCAATCTGCAGGAGCGGCTGGCGCTGCTCACCGCCACGGGCATGTCACCGGTGATCACCGTGCTGCCCGACTGCTTCACCCGCTACGGTGGCAGCCAGTATCTGAACTCCTCGGCCACCGGCCTCTATGAGGACTACGTCACGCAGGAGGTCGTCCCCTGGATCGACGCCCACTATCGGACTATTCCGAGCCCGACCGGCCGCGGAGTCTTCGGCCACTCGAGCGGTGGGTATGGTGCTCTGATCCTCGGCATGCGCCACCCCGACCTGTTCGGCGCGGTCGGCTGTCACGCGGGCGACATGGCGTTCGACCTTTGCTACCGCCCCGACTTCCCCAAGGCCGCTAACGCCATCAACCGGGCGGGCGGTCTCTTGCCGTGGTTCGAGGCCTTCGAATCCCGGGTGAAGAAGGAGCAAAGCGACTTCGACGCGCTCAACGTGGTCGGCATGGCCGCCTGCTACTCGCCGAACGCCGAGGCGCCGCTCGGCATGGATTTGCCGTTCGATCTCAACACCTGCGCGTTGCGCCCCGATGTCTGGGAGCGCTGGCAGCGCTGGGATCCCCTGAACATGCTGGCGCAATACGCGGGGGCCCTCCGCAGCATGCGCCTGCTTTACCTCGACGCGGGCACGCGCGACGACTTTAACCTGCAATACGGCGCGCGGCAGTTCGTCGCGGCGCTGCAGGCGCAAGCGGTTGCTCACGAGTACCAGGAGTTCGACGACGGCCACAGCGGCACCGCCTACCGGTACGACGTCTCCTTGCCCCGCCTGGCCTCCGCCCTGGGCTAACGCATCTCCTGCCGGACAAACAAACCCCCGCGTCGGTAGTATTCCGACGCGGGGGCAAGCGCGAGCGAGGCTACAAGGCGCGTTGGACCATGCCGGATAGGATCTGCAGCACCACGATGGCGATGATGGGCGAGAAATCGATCATCATCCCCGGGATCAGGTTGCGGGTAAGCTGACGGATGGGCGCGAGCAACGGCTCGGTCACGTCCATCAGTAGACGGGTCAGCGGGTCGCGGCCCACCGGCATGAACCAGGACAACAGCGCGCGGATGAAGATCAGCAACGCCAGGGCATTCAACAAGAGGACCACGAGCTGGGTTAGGCCTTGCATTCAGTTACTCCAGTGTCTCGAAACCTAGCCAGCCCAGGAATCGTGCAGGGCTGGATCACTGTGGTATACGGTGTCCAGCCCTGCAAGGTTGCATCGCCCGAACGGAGTCCGGGCGACGCGCTAACGCTCGGTCGTGTGGCGAGCTTCCGCCTCAACCACGCCCGGCGGGATCGGCATGCCCGTCGCCTCGGCTTCCGCCTCGGCCGCCTCGGTCGCCTCCATCTCCTCTTCCGGCACCACGCGGACCTGCGTGATACGCGCGACGACCTCCTCGGGGTCGTTGAGCAACGTCGCACTCTCCGGCACGGTCAGGTCCTTGACATAAATGGTGGACCCGACTTCGTCCATGCCCGAGACGTCGGCGCGGATGGTCTCCGGGATATCCCGCGGCAGGGCGCGCACGTGGAGCGCCTCCAGCGTGTGCAGCAGCACGCCGATGTCGTGGAGGACGGCCGGCGCGGTGCCCACCAGCTCGATCGGCACGCTCGTCGTGACCTCTTCCGTCAAATTCAGCGCCAGCAGGTCCACGTGGACGAGCGCGTGGCTCACAGGATCGCGCGACACGTTCTGCACGAGCGCGGACGCCAAGGCGCCGTCTTCGCCAACGTGTACGTCGATCAGGTGGACGTTGCCTGCCCGCAGGTAGGCCCGTTCGAAGGTGCGGCTATCGACCTGGAACGGCAGCCCGCTCTGCTGCTGATAGCCGTAGATCACGCCGGGCAAGATGCCCTCGCGCCGCAGCTTGCGGACCGCCTTGCCGGTGACCTGTCGGGGTTCTACTGTTAGCTCAATGGTTTCTGCCATGGTGTACCTCAGTCTTCTCTAGTCAGTTGCGCGGGGCGCGACCCGGCTACTCGTCGGTGAGCGAATCGCGCAAGAGATCCAGCTTCTCGAGGGCAATCCCGGTGCCGACGGCCACGCATTGGAGCGGCTGGTCGGCCACGTAGCAGGGGATGCCGGTGATCTGGGTCATTAGCTCGTCGATGTGCCGGAGCAGCGAGCCGCCGCCGGTCATAATCATCCCGCGATCGATAATATCGGAGGCGAGCTCGGGCGGCGTGCGCTCCAACACCGTGCGCACGGCGCCCACAATGGCCTCCAGCGGCTCAGCCAGCGCCTCAACGATCTCGTTGGTGTGCACGGTGATGGTGCGCGGCATGCCGGCCACCTGATCGCGTCCGCGCACGTCCATCGACATCTCTTCTTCGCAGGGCAGCGCCGCGCCGATCTTGATCTTCAGGTCTTCCGCCGTCCGATCGCCGATCAGCAAGTTGTACTTGCGCTTGATGTAGTTCATGATGTATTCGTCGCACTTGTTCCCGCCGATGCGGATCGAGTTGCTCTCGACGATGCCGTTGAGCGCGATCACGGCGACTTCCGTCGTGCCGCCGCCGATATCGATGATCAGGCTGCCGTTCGGGTCGCTCACCGGCACGCGAGCGCCGATCGCCGCTGCCAGCGGCTCGCGGATCAGGAAGACTTCCTGCGCACCCGCCTGCATCGCGGCGTCCTTCACGGCCCGGCGCTCGACGCTGGTGACCCCGGCGGGGATGCAGATCATTACGGTCGGCTTGAACAGATTGAAGCGCCCCGCCGCCCGGCCGATGAAATGCTTCAGCATCGCTTCGGTGACCACGTAATCGGCGATGACGCCGTTCTGCATCGGGCGGATGACTTCGATCGTCTCCGGGTGGCGGCCGATCATATCGGCGGCGATCTTGCCGACGGCCTTTACGCGGCCGCTGACGGTCGAGATGGCGACCACGGAGGGCTCGTTCAGAACCACTCCGCGCCCGCCCAGATAGACCAGGACGTTCGCGGTGCCGAGATCGATGCCGATCCGGCGCGACATTAGGCTCATGCGTTTAGCTCAACTCTCTTGCGACGGGGGTGGGTTGTGGCGGCGGCCACGGGCGATGCGAAGCTGGAACGTGGCCCGGCGTAGCGCGGCGCGGGCGGCGGCCTCGGAATCCTCAGTGGCGCCCCGGTTCGCGAGCGACTGCTGGGCGCGGTGGCGGGCCTCCTCGGCGTGCTGCACGTCGATCTCCTCGGCGTGCTGCGCGAAGTCGGCCAGCACGGTCACCTCGTTCGCGTTCACTTCCAGGAAGCCTCCGGCGATAACCAGGGACTGCTCCGTGCCGCCCTTACGCACAATGAGCTCGCCGATCTGTAGCGTGGTGAGCAGGGGCGCGTGGTGGGGCAGGATGCCGACCGTGCCGTTCCAGGCCGGGGCGATAACCATGTCGACGTCGTCCTGGTACACGACGCGTTCGGCGGTGACGATCTCAAGGTGGAGCGGCATAGCTTACTCCTCGCTGCGCGGGGCTAGATTGCTTAACATAACATTGACGGCCGAAAGCGCAATACGCGGGCGGGAGCCGAGGCCGCCCGCCCTGCGTATTCCGCTGCCAGACCGCGTGCCTCCTTAGCCCGCCATCGAGCGGGCCTTCTCCACGGCCGCTTCGATCGTGCCGACCATGTAGAAGGCCTGTTCCGGCAGGTCGTCGTGCTTGCCGTCGAGGATCTCGCGGAAGCCGCGCACGGTTTCCTCGCGCTTCACGTACACGCCGGGCGTGCCGGTGAAGGCTTCCGCGACGAACATGGGCTGGCTCAGGAAGCGCTGGATGCGGCGCGCACGCCCGACCACGAGCTTGTCCTCTTCGCTCAGCTCCTCGATACCCAGGATAGCGATGATGTCCTGCAGATCTTTGTAGCGCTGCAGCACCTTCTTGACGGACTGGGCCACGTTGTAGTGCTCGTCGCCGACGATGCGCGGGTCCAGGATACGGCTTGTCGAGGTGAGCGGGTCGACGGCGGGGAACAGTGCCTGCTCGGCGATCGCCCGGTCCAGGGTGACGCTGCCGTCCAGGTGGGCGAAGGTCGTTGCCGGGGCCGGGTCGGTGTAGTCGTCGGCAGGGACGTAGATGGCCTGCACCGACGTAATCGAGCCCTGCTTAGTCGACGTGATCCGCTCCTGAAGTTGGCCCATCTCGCTGGCCAGCGTCGGCTGATAGCCCACGGCGCTAGGCATGCGGCCCAGTAGGGCGGATACCTCCGAGCCTGCCTGCACGAAGCGGAAGATGTTGTCGATGAAGACGAGCAGATCGCGGCCCTCATCGCGGAAGTACTCGGCCATCGTCAGCCCCGTCAGGCCGACGCGTAGGCGGCTGCCGGGCGGCTCGTTCATCTGGCCGAACACCATCACCGTCTTGTCGATGACGCCCAACTCGGTCATCTCGTGGTACAGTTGGGTGCCCTCACGGGTCCGCTCGCCCACGCCGCAGAAGACCGAATAGCCTCCGTGCTCCGCGGCGATGTTCCGGATGAGCTCCATGATCACCACCGTCTTGCCCACCCCGGCGCCACCGAAGATGCCCATCTTGCCGCCCTTCGTGAAGGGCGCAATCAGGTCGATCACCTTCATCCCCGTCTCGAAGATCTCGGCTTCGGTCGACTGATCGGCGAATGATGGGGCCGGGCGGTGAATGCCGTAGGTCGGCGTGTCGGCCGGAACATCGCCCTTGCCGTCAACGGGGTCGCCCAGCACGTTGAAGATGCGGCCGAGGGTATTCGGCCCGACAGGCACGGCGATCGGGCCGCCGGTGTCGTTCGCGGCCATGCCGCGGCGCAGGCCGTCGGTCGATCCCATCGCGACGCATCGCACCCAATCGTTGCCGAGGTGCTGTTGCACCTCCGCGATCAGGCGTCCGCTGTTGCCGTGTTGCCCCGCGCCATCCTCGGGCTCGTTCACTTCGGCGCCGGCCTTCGTCAGCGGGATCTCGATGGCGTTGTAGATGTCCGGCAGCTGCTCGGCCGGGAACTGGACATCCAGAACCGGGCCCATAATCTGCACAATTCGTCCCTGGGCAGGCATTCAACCCTCCTTGTGAGGCTCACCCTGTGAGCGCGGCGGCGCCGGCAGCGATCTCGGTCAACTCCCTCGTGATGCCGGCCTGGCGCAGCTTATTATACGCTAATGTGTATTCCGAAACCATTTCTTTCGCGTTCTGCGTGGCATTGCGCATCGCCACGAGGCGGGCGCTCTGCTCGCTCGCGATCAACTCCAGCAGCCCCTGATAGATCCGCGCCTCGATGTAGCGCGGGACCAGTTGCGACAGCACGCCGCTCGGGCTCGGCTCGTACAGGTACTCGCGTGGGGCGAGGATTGACTCGTCCGGCTGGAGCGGCAGCAGCGGCACCACGGCGGGCCGCTGAATCAACGTGTTCACGAACTGGGCGTAAATAAGGTACACCGCGTCGACCCGCTTGGCCGCGTACTCGTCCGTGATCACTCGTGCGATCGGGATGATGTAGTCAGGGGTCGGGCGGTCGCCGTAGTTCACAAACTCGGCAATCACCGGGCGGCCGTAGCGCACCATGAAGTCGCGACCCTTGCGGCCGACGGTCACGATCGAGAAGCCGCCGGAAGATGTCTCGTCCATCATGAAACGGGTGGCCCGCCGGATCACGTTCGAGTTCAGACTGCCGCATAGGCCCTTGTCCGAGGTGATCAGCACGATCCCGGTGTTCTGCACCGGCCGCTTCTCGAGCAACGGATGCGGCACGTCGGACTCGAGGGTGCCGATCTGCGCCGCCAGGTTGCCGATCACATCCTCGATTTTCTCCGCGTAAGGGCGGCCCGCCACTACGGCCTGTTGGGCGCGCCGCATCCGTGAGGCGGCCACCATCTCCATGGCCCGCGTGATCTGGGAGATATTCTTCACCGACTTGATACGACGGCGCAGTTCGCGGGTGCTTGGCATCGCAACATCCTGTGCTTGCCCGGGGCTCGGGTCCGGCCCGGGGCCTTGTGGCACCCTGGACCGGATCGGCCGCGGACGCTAAAGCGTGACCGTCTTCTTGAATTCTTTGGTAATGGTGCCCATCTGGTCGAGGACTTCTTTGGGCGCCTTCTTGCGCGCGTAATCGGCCACGAGCGTGCGCAAGAAGTCCGGCTGGGCCGTGTTCAGGTACTCGTGGAAGCGCACTTCCCATTCGCGGACCTTCTCGACCGGCACGTCGTCCAGGTAGCCCTGCGTGACGGCGTAGATGATCATCGCCTCGTTCGCGGCAGGCAGCGGGCTGTATTGCGGCTGCTTAAGCACTTCCTGGATGCGCAGGCCGCGGTCGATCTGCGCCTTCGTCGCCTTGTCCAGGTCCGACCCGAACTGCGCGAAGGCCGCCAGTTCGCGGAACTGCGCCATGTCAAGCTTGAGCTTGCCCGACACCTGGTTCACGATCTTCAGTTGGGCGTCGCCGCCCACGCGGCTTACCGAGATGCCGACATTGATCGCCGGGCGGATGCCGGCGTTGAACAAGTCGGCCTCCAGGAAGATCTGGCCGTCGGTGATCGAGATGACGTTCGTCGGGATGTAGGCAGACACGTCGTTCGCCTGGGTCTCGATGATGGGCAGCGCGGTCAGACTGCCACCGCCGAAGTCGGGGTGCATGCGGGCCGCGCGCTCCAGCAATCGGGAGTGCAGGTAGAAGACGTCGCCGGGATAGGCTTCGCGGCCGGGCGGGCGGCGCAGCAGCAGCGACACCTGGCGGTAGGCCCAGGCGTGCTTGCTCAGATCGTCGTAAACGATCAGCGCGTCGCCGCCGCGCTCCATGATGTCTTCGCCCATCGCGCAGCCGGAATAGGGCGCCAGGAACTGGAGGGCGGCAGGGTCCGACGCGCTCGCAGCCACGATGATGGTGTGCTCCATCGCGCCGTACTCCTCCAGCGTCGCGGCGATCTGCGCCACGGTGGAGGACTTCTGGCCGATGGCCACATAGATGCAGATGACGCCCGAGCCCTTCTGATTGATGATGGCGTCGACCGCGATGGCGCTCTTGCCCGTCTGCCGGTCGCCGATAATCAGCTCGCGCTGGCCGCGGCCCACCGGGATCATCGCGTCGATCGCCTTGATGCCGAACTGCACCGGGGTGTCGACGTTCTTGCGGTAGATGACACCGGGGGCGATGCGCTCGACCGGCCGCATCGTCACCGTGTCCGGAAGAGGCCCCTTGCCGTCGATCGGCTCGCCGATGCCGTTGACCACGCGCCCGACAAGCGCAGGGCCCGGTCGGCACCTGGACGATGCGGCCGGTCGCACGGACGGCGGCGCCCTCGCGAATCTCGGTGTAGGGCCCGAGCACGATCACGCCGACATTTTCCTCTTCCAGGTTGTAGGCCATACCCGGTACCCACGTACTGCCACCCTCATGCGGCGCCTCGATCTCGACGATCTCGGAGGCCATGACGTTGGCCAGGCCATAAACGCGCGCAATTCCGTCGCCGATTTCCACCACCGTGCCGACGTTGACCGGGCGCACTTCCTGGCCGTAATTCTCGATCTCACTCCGGATAATGGAGCTGATCTCTTCTGCTCTTAGCATCGCACCCTCCGACTGGGTCTACTACGAATGGCTCAACTGATGCGCTCGGCCAATTGCGCGAGGCGCGTGCGGACACTGCCGTCATACATCTCATCGCCAATCTGAGCGATGATGCCGCCGATGATGCTCGGATCGACGTGCGGATGGAGCTCGACTTGCTGCGCGCCGGCCAGGCGCTTGATCCGCTCGGCCACCTCTTGCTGGCGGGCGTCGTCCAGTGGCACCGCGGTTGTGACGTTCGCCACGACGACGCCCTGGGCCCGATTAGCCACCGTGATGAACTCGTCGACGACCCGCTGCAGGCTCGTGACCCGACCGCGCTGGGTAAGCAAGTATACCAGATGCTGCACGCCCGGCTCGATCTTCACTGTCAGCGCGGTGTCGATGAGTTTGCGCTTCTCGTCCCAGGGGCGGTTCGGATCGTCCAGCAGGGCCAGCATGCGGGGATGGTTCAGCACGCCGGCCGCCAGCAACATGTCGTGGCGCCAGCGATCGAGGGCCCCCTGGCCCTGAGCCAGGGCGAAGGCGGCTTCCGCATAGCGTCGGGGTGCCGCTCCTTGTGGCATGGTCCGCTCCTTATCGTCCGGTCAACATCATCCGAACTACTGCACTCGCGGGCGCTCCGCCTGGCGCAAGGCGTCGTCGATCAGCTGCTGCTGCAAGTTCGGGTTGGTTTGCAGCTCCTGGCCCACCACGCGGGTGGCCGCCAGGATGGCGAGCCGGCCCACTTCCTGGCGTAGCTGTAACTTGGCCCGCTCCGTTTCAGCCTGGATCTGTGTGCGCGCCTCGGCGATCATCTTCTCGCGCTGTTCGCGGGCCTCGGCTTGCGCCGCCGCGATCATGCGCTGGCCCTGCTGCTGCGTCTGGTTGCGCAGCTGCTCGGCTTCCTGGCGCGCCTGGTTCATGATGGCCTGCGCCGATTGCTGGGCCTCATTGAGCTCGCGCCGGATCTGCTCCGCCTGGGCCATGCTCTCGCGGATGCGGTCCGCGCGTGTGTCCAGCATGCGCAAGACCGGCCGGTAAGCGAAGCGGTAGAGCAGCCAGAGCAGCACCAGGAAGGTGAGTCCCTGCCATAGCAGCAGCAGGGGATCGATTCCCAATCCACTCATCGTTGCGTGCCTTTCCTGGGCGATCGGTGCCGCCTTAGCCGACGACGAACATCAGCACCAGCGCGACCACGAAGGCGTAGATAGCCACGGCCTCGGCCAGACCTGCGCCGAGGATCAGCGTGGTGCGGATGGGCCCCTCGGCGTCCGGGTTGCGGCTGATGCCTTGCATGGCGCCCATGGTGGCAATCCCGATGCCGATGCCCGGACCGATCGCCCCCAGGCCGATCGCCAGCCCGGCGGCCAGACGCGCTGCGACGTGAATATCCATGCGACGGTTCCTCCTAAAGACGTGTGCCGATGGCGGCAATTCCCTGTTTGACACTCGGGGAGGCCGGGCATGCGCGCCCGGTCTCCGGTCGTAAGCGGCCCCGGCGGGGCCCGGGCGACGCACCGGCCGCCCCTTCTTACCAAGTTTGCCTGCTCAGCCCATCGCTACCGCGGTGCCTGTCTCCGGGCGCTCGGCGATGCCCTGCTCCAGCTCGTGGCCGGCGGGTGTCTCTTCAATGTGATCGCCATGCCCGCCGACGGCCATGCTGATGTACACCAGGGTGAGCATCGAGAAGATCAGCGCCTGGATCAGGCCGAACAACAGCTCCAGGCCGATAAAGATGACGGTGGCGAAGCCGAGGAATGCCGAGCCGAGCAGGAAGTACATGACCGCCAGCAGAACCTCGCCGCCGAAGATATTACCGAATAGACGGAAGGACAGCGAGATGATGCGGCTCAGCTCCCCGACGAGGTGCACCGGCGTGAGTGGCCACGGCGTCGATAGCTCCTTCGCATACCCGCCCACGCCGTGCGCGACCACCCCGGCCACCTGCACGACGATGAAGGCGATCAGCGCCATCGCCAGCGTCATGTTCAGGTCGGCGTTCGGTGCGCGCAGAATGGGCACGAGCTCGGTTCCCGCGGGGCAAGTGCTCGAGCCCGCCACGAGTTGCGCTCCGGCCGCGGCCGCGACTTCCGGGGCTCGGCAGATGCCGAACCAGCCGATGGGCAGCAGCGACAGCCAGTTGGCCGTGATGATGAATATGAACAGCGTGGCGATCAGCGGGAAGACGATCCGGCCCGTGCGCTTACCCGCCGTGCTCTCGACCAGGCCCAGCAACATCTCCACGATCGTCTCGACAAAGTTCTGCAGCCGGCCCGGCACCATGCTCATCCGGCGGGTGGCCATGATGGCGACGATGACCAGCAGCGCGGCCACGAGTAGCGTCATAAGGATGGAGTTGGTGAACCGGAAGGTGCCCAGCGGGCCGAGGGGGATCTCAAAGAGCCACTCGGCGACGAACGCCGGCTTGGGCGGCTCCATGCCGTGCTGAAACAGCAGCAGGGCGACGATCACCAGTAGCACGGCGACGCCGATCAGGATCTGTGTGAAGCGATCTCGCAGGATGTTACTCATCCACTAGGCTCCTCGACGCGTGTTACGGTGGGGAGGGACCGCCCTCCGGCTCGTCCGGTGCCGCCCCACCGCCGGCCGCCGGGGCCGGGCGTTTGGGCGGGGTGCGTGCCGGATAGGCGGTCGCCAATCGGTAAAAGGTGCCGACCGTGCTGATCAGTCCCAGCAGCAGGCCCGCCATGACCAGCCAGTGCCCGGTGCCAAGCTGCCCGTCGAGCCACCAGCCGAGGCCGGTGCAGAAAACGAGCGGGCCGGCAATCCCATAGCCGAGCTCGCCCGCGAGGGCCCACGCACGCATCGATTCACGATTGTGATCACGCATGCGGGCCTCTCAATCACTGCTTACGGCGCTCGTCCACGAGGGCGCCGCCTGCCTCAGCATTATAGCATGGCCAGCGCGAGATTGTCAAGTTTTTCACAATCTTTGCGCGCGGTGAATCAGCCTTTCCGCCCGGTCGATCAGCCCGGCTTCCCAGCCGCGCAGCCGGCCGGCGAAGGCGGCCGGGTCCGTCCCGGTCAGCTCTTGTTTGCGGATCCGGCTCCAGCGGGTGGCGGGCGCGTCGCGCTTCTCCAGCGCCACTCCGGCAATCCAGGACTCTGCTTCCTCCGTGGAATCGTCGAGGTCGAGCGCACCCCGGTCGGCCCAGGCGTACAGGGCGCGCTCGCGGCCTCGCAGTTCCCAGCGCACCACGCGCCAGGCCCGGCCGTCCGGGCATTCCCACTGTGCCACCACCCGCACCTGCCCCCCGGCATTCAGGTCGAGGGCCGCTCCTTCTATGCGGCGACAGTCCTCCTGCATGTACCCTCCCGGCGGATGTGCCAGCCCGCCAGCAGGAACCGGGCCACCGCCTACCTCGCCAGATCGCGGGTGGGCCGTGCTGATCGCCCGCGTTTCCGAGCGGTTGCGGCCGCCGCGCCATTGTTGCGGCCCCCGCGCCATTATGGTATAATCACCCGCAGTGTGCAATGCGCACACCGAAATCCATACGTGACACGGCGCTTGCCCTTGTTTGCGCCGGGCTTCGGGCCCGGCGCGCGCCTCCTGGAGGCCCGCAAGTGCCGTCCACCTTTCTTCCCCGCGCGGGCCGCGAGCCTCACACACCTCTCGGCGGCCGGTAGCCCGGGGTATACCCAGAGAAAGGAGGTGTGTATCGTGCCCAATCTGCGTGAGTATGAGCTGGTCTATATTCTGAAGCCCGACCTCGGCGACGAGGAGCTTCCTGCCTCGGTCGAGAAGGTCAACCAGATGGTGGCCACCCGCGGCGGCGAAGTCTACGAAACGGTCAACACTCCCCCGTGGGGCAAGCGCAAGCTTGCCTACCAAATCGATCGCTACGGCGACGGCATCTACGTCTTGAACCATCTGCGCCTGGATCCCGAAACGGCCGCCGATTTCGAGCGCTTCCTGCGGATCAACGACGATGTCATGCGGCATATCCTTGTCCGCATGGACGTCTGAGCCAGCCCACCGGGTGTCCTCGTTATGCCGGCACAGGGCGGTGCAGCGTGGTACCGTGCTGTAATGGTCTGCTGCTTGATGCGTTGCTTGAGATGAGGGAGGATTGAGATGGCTGGTCGTGGGTTGAACAAGCTGATGATCATCGGCAACCTAGGCCGGGACCCGGAGATGAAGTATACCGCGAGCGGCAAGCCGATCACCACGTTTACCGTGGCCGTCGGGCGCAGCTACCGGCAAGCAGACGGAAGCCTGCAAGACGAGACGGAATGGTTCCGGGTCGTGGCCTGGGACAAGCTCGCCGAGACCTGCAGTCAGTATCTGCACAAAGGCAGTAAGGTATACATTGAAGGGCGGGTGCAAACCCGCAAGTGGACCGACCAGAACGGCGCCGAGCAAAAGACGGTCGAAGTGGTCGCTTTTGAGATGATGATGCTGGATAGCCGCCAGGCCGGCAGCGGCGGCGGCGAGCGGCCCTCCTATGGAGGCAGCAGCGGTGGCAGCGATGTGGACGTGAGCGAGGACGACGAGATCCCGTTCTAGGCCCGGCCCTCACCGACCGCGATCCAGCGGTTGTGGCCCTGCCGTGCGGCGGGGCCGCCCAAGACACGAGGAGAATGACTAGTGACTACACCCCATACGACGGATACGCAGGGCGCCGCCGGTAGCGAGCAGCCGCGCCCGTCGGGGCCCGGCGACGGCCACGGCCCCGGACCGCGCCCGTTCCGACCGGGCGGGCCGCGCGGCGGGAGCGGTGGAAGCGGCGGCAACCGCGGGCGCCGCGGGCGTTCGAAGGATCGCTTCGTACCACGGCGCAAAGTCTGCGGCTTCTGTGCCGAGAAGCTGCCTTACATCGATTACAAGGACATCTCGCGGCTGCGGCGCTACCTGTCCGAGCGCGGCAAGATTGAGCCGCGGCGCAAGACAGGCACCTGCGCGCGCCACCAGCGGGCTCTGACTGTCGCCCTGAAGCGGGCGCGCCACATCGCGTTGCTGCCCTATGTTGGGCCGCATGCGCGCTAGGAAGTGCGGACTGCGTCATGGCGAATAAGAAGCGGAAACAGACGGTTCAAGTTCAGCGGCAAATGACGCGCGGCCAGCTCTCGCGGCACCAGCGGGAGCTCCGTCAGATGCGCCGCCTCTACTTTGCGATGGCCGGGGTGGGCGCGCTCGTCGTGCTGATCTTGGGTGTCGCGGTGGTCAGCACCTACGTCATCCGGCCCAACGCATCGGTGGGGCAGGTCGGCAACCAGACGATCACGCGGTCCGAGTACAACAAGTACCGGTCGTGGCAGATCTACAACCAGCTGCGCATCCTGGATTACTACATCCAGACGGGCGCGGCCACCGGCGGCACGACCTCGACCTCCCAGTATCAGACGCAGATCGATCAGCTCCAGCCGGAGCTCCAGCAGATCGACACCTGGGCGACGCTGGACCCGAGCACGCTGTCCCAGCTGGCCGACAACATCCTGATGGAGCAGAAGGCGAGCGACGTCGGCGTGTCGATTACCGACACGGCGGTGCTGAGCGCAGCGCAGAACAACTTCATCCCGCAGCCGACGCCCGTGCCCGGACCGACCAACACGCCCGGCCCGCCGACGGCCACCGCCACCGCCACGCCGACCGGGATTGTGCCGATCGGCCACGCTGACCCCTACCGAGACGACGACGCCGACGGGTACGCCGCCGACCGAGACGCCGACGGTCACGTCGACGCCGACCGATACGCCGACGCCGGGCCCCAGCCCGACCGAGACGGCCACGCCGACGGTCACCGAAACGCCGTTGCCGGTGCCTGGTGCCCAGCAGACGGCCGTAGCGACCTATAATAGCTTCATCGCGGCGATCAAGCTCGGGCCGCAGCCGACCGGCAGCGGCTACTGCTCGCTCGGCTGCCCGAGCCTCTCCGAGCAGGACTACCTCGATCTCGTCGTGAAGCCGGACACGCTGAAGACGCGCATCACCGACAAGCTGGGCGAGAGCATCTCGAAGACCCAGGAAGAGGTGCATGCGGCGCACATCCTCGTGGCTGACCAGAAGACCGCGCAGGACATCGAGGCGCAGCTTGCCAAGGGCGCCAACTTCGCCGACCTGGCCGCCAAGTACTCGACCGACACGTCGAACAAGGACCAGGGCGGCGACCTCGGCTGGTTCGCGCCGACCGAGAAGGGCGGCCCGATGGTCCAGGAGTTCTCGGACGCGGCCTTCAAGCTCACCAAGCCCGGCCAGATCAGCGACCCGGTGCAGTCACAGTTCGGCTGGCACATCATTAAGCTGATCGAGCGGGGGCCGCGGCCGCTGAGCGATAGCGAGCTCTCCACCGCGAAGAGCACCGCCTTCGACGACTGGCTGAAGTCGGAGAAGGCCAAGACGACCTACACGATCAACGTGCCGCCTACGGCGACGCCGGTGCCGACCTCGCCGCCGCTGCCGACCTTGCCGCTTGCCGGGACGCCGACGACGGCCTCGCTGACCCCGAGCGGCGCCGGGGTGCTGACGCCAACGGTGCCGGGCGGCGCGCCGGCGGCGGGTAACACGCCCACCGCCCCGGCGGTGACACCGCCGTCCGGGACGACGCCGGCTGCTCCGGCGACGACGTCGCCCGCCGGCGACACGCCCACGGTACCGGCGGCGGAAACGCCGAGCCCCACGCCCTAGCCGGGCGCGACGGTGGGACATAGCAAAGAGGACGCGGCTCCGGCCGCGTCCTCTTCTTATGGGCTTGTGACGGGCGGGCTCAGGGGTCCGGCTTATGACGCACGTTGAAGACGATCCCCGCAACGGCGGTGATCACGGCCACGATGATCAGCTCGATCCAGTAACCGGTATCCGGGTCGGCGAAGGTCGCCGCCGGCATAGCCGCCTGTGGTGCGGCATACGACACGAGCGGGAAGACTAGGGTGGTAAGGAGGCCGGCGACCACGGCGAGTGGGGCGACCACAATGCGGCCCGCGCCACGGCGGGTCGGGCGTTGCAGGGGCTGAAGCATCGCGCGTTCTCCTGTGCGCCGAGTGAGTATGAGTGCTGCGCACCGCCCGTACGCGGTGCCGGTTCTGGGTGCAATCCCGGGGAAGGCGGCGCGGGCCACAAGGCGCCGCGACGGGACCACGCCCAGTATAGCACAAGCGCTGGGGGCGTGCAACAGGCAGCAAGCCATGCCGCGCTGGGCCGTCGGCCCGCGGACACGGGGCCGCGCCCCCGGGGATGGGCCGGGCGGATGTCCCAGTTTGGGACAGTTTGGTACAATTGCGTGGACTTGCCGGCAGTTGCGCGGACACTTGTCCCTCGGATTACTGCTTATGCTAGCCGGAATTACTCGAGTGCCGGTGCGCCTGATCTCCCCGGCGGGCGGAGGACCGGGGTGAATTATGACTAGCAACAGTGATTCTTTGGATGGGACATCCGCCAGGCTGGCTTTTGGCCGGCGCCCACTCGGACTGCGATGGGGAGTCTTGCTCGCGCGAGGGCTGCCTTGGCAGCACCGCCGCGGTTGGGAGCCGGGCGGTGGGGGGACGCTTGCGTCAGGGGAACGTCTCGGAGTTGGAGATCCCTAACTGCGTTCGGGATGACAACGGGAGGTGGGGAGACGGGGGAAGTCCGGCGGCGTGCGGCGGGCGGGGGCCGGGCGGTGCGGGGGTGCCTGCCTCGGGGGAACGTCTCGGAGTCGGAGATCCCTCACTGCGTTCGGGATGACAAAGGGGGGTTGCGGGCGACGGGGCGTGCGGCGACGGGGCGTGCGGCGATACTGCGGCGGGGGCCGGGCGGGGCGGAAGTGCCTGCCTTTAGCCCGGATAGCGGAGCCGGAGATCAGTTACTTCGTTCAGGGCGACTTGGGGGCGGCGGGGCGGGCGGTGAGGACGGCGACGGTCTCGATGTGGTAGGTCTGGGGGAACATGTCGACGGGCTGGGCGCGGTCGAGCGTGTAGCCGGCGGCGAGGATGCGCAGGTCGCGGGCGAGGGTGCTGGGGTCGCAGGAGACGTAGACGACGCGGGGGACGGGGTGGGCGAGCAGGTGCTGGAGCACGGCGGGCGCGCAGCCCGCGCGGGGCGGGTCGAGGAGCAGGGCGTCGGGGGCAACGTCGAGCGCGGGCAGGAGGGCTTCGACGCGGCCCTGCTCGATCTGGAAGCGGCCGGGGGCGAGGCGGAGGAGGGCGGCCGTCCAGCGGGCGCTCTCGACGGCGGCCCAGTCGCTCTCGATGGCGACGACGCGACCGACGGCGCCCGCATGGAGCAAGGCGAGCGCGAAGGCGCCCGCGCCTGAGTAGGCGTCGACCAACACGGGCACGTTGGCAGGCAGGGCGGCGCGGATCAGGCGCAGGATCGTCTCGGCCTGGGCATTGTTGATCTGGAAGAATGCCTGGGGCGCCAGGTGGAAGGTCTGGCCGCCAAGCTGCTGGCGGACGACGCCGGGAGGCGACTCGGGGGCGTCGGCGGGCGCCTCGGCGGCCGCGCGGCGGCTGCCGCTGACCAGCCCGGCCACGCCCAGGTCGGCGATCTCCTCGGCAGTGGCGGCGCCCGCCGCCGGGGTCTCGGCAACGAGATCGAGGGAGCCATCCTGACGGAGCTCGACCACGCTCACCTGGCCGGTGAGGTCGGCGACCCATTTGCGGACGGCCTTGCGGCCGAGATAGACCGCCGCCCGTGGTGACTCGTCGGTGGTGCCGCGGCCGCGCCCGCGGCGGGCGGGGGCCTCGCCGGTATAGGTGTGCAGGATGATGACCAATTGGCGGCCGGCCCACGGGGCGTCGTCAGGGGCATCGGCGGGCGGGGCGCCGGTGCGCACGGTCACCTGCCAGACGGGCATGCCGGAGACGCGCCGCTCGCGGACGGAGACGGGGAGCTCGCCGCGGCGCACGCGCTCGAGCTCGGGAGCGCCGAGGTTCGGCGGCAGGTCGCCGGGCGCCTGGGCGTGGGTCGTGAAAAGCTCCTGCAACCCGGGCAGGACGGCGTTGATGCCCGGATCGCTGATCGGGCAGGTGTCCACGGCGACGACGTCGTGGCTGGTGCGCCGGAAGTAGCCGAGGCGGCGGGTGACGGGGTCAACCTGGAAGTGGGCGACGTTGCGGTAGGCCCAGGGATCGTCCATGCCCGCGGCGGGGTGGAGGACCCCGTCGAGGGCGTCGTCGGACATGCCGCCGCCGCGCCGCAATTGCTCGCGCAGGATGTGGGTCTTGAAGGATAGCTGACCCGGGTAATCGACCTGCTGCCACTGACAGCCGCCGCAGGGGCCGAAGTAGGGGCAGGGCGGCGCGACGCGCAGGGGCGAGGGCTGATGGATGGCCGTGACTGTGGCCCAGGCCAGATCGCGCTTGACGCGATCGATGCGCGCGGTGACGGCCTCGCCGGAGATGCCGCCCCAGGCGAAGACGACGCCGTCGGGCCCGCGGCCCACGGCGTCGCCGCCGTAGGCCATGTCGGTGAGCTCGAGATCGAGATCGGCGCCGGGCGTGGTGATCTTGCCCTCGGGATCGGCGCTCATAGCTGGAAGGAGTTGGCGAGCGGGAGCACAAAGGCGGCGCCCCGGCCGCTGGTGGGGTCGGCGGCGCCGCCGGCCTCGGCCACGGTCTTTTGGAGCAGGCGCATCAACGGGTCGACCTGCTCGTCGCGCACGCCGATAATCAGCGTGGTGTTGCCCTCGCGGCGAAAGCCGCCCGTGCTGGCCAGCCGCGTGGCCCGAAAGCCGCCGTCGGTCAACGCGTCCAGGACGCTGTCGGTCTGGCTTTTCTGAACGATGGCCAGCACCAGCTTCATGGTCCGCACTCCTTCACCGCTATCTGCACTCACTACTTGCACCCCACTATCTGCACTCACTATCTGCACTCACTATCTGCACTCACTATCTGGACTGACTACCTGCACCACGCCCGGCACCCAGTAATTGTACGCGCAATACCCGCTGCTTGTGTCGAATGCGTCCGGCGCGGCCCGCTCCGGAGCGGGCAGGCGGCCCCGCCCGCTAGTGCGAGTGGCCGGCGGCGCGCTCCACGGGCTGGAGCGCGCAATACAGGGAGCTCGGATCGCAGCCCGCGCACTCGGGCTGAATGGTCGAGTGGCTGATGCCGAACTGGGTCTTCAGCACGTGCTCGATTTCCGCCATGATCGCCGCGCTGTTGCTGACCAGCTGGTCCTCGATGAGCACGTGGCAGCTCAAGGCCGAGAGGCCCGGGCTGATCTGCCAGATATGCAGATCGTGGACGTCCTGCACGCCGGGCACGCGCATCATGGTGCGCACGACCTCCGACACGCTGAGGTTCGCCGGGACGGATTCGAGCAGGATGCGCACGGTGGCACGCAGGAGCCGGAAGCCGCTGAAGGCGATCAGCAGGGAGATGGCGATCGAGAGCAGCGGGTCGATGGGCTGCCAGCCGGTGATGCCGATGAGGAACGCGCCGAGCAGGACGCCCGCGGCGGCGGCGGCATCGCCCGCGATGTGGACCACGGCGCTTTGCAGGTTCAGGTTGCCGTGGGCGACACCGTGGAGCGTCGTGGTAATGAGCAGATTCGCCCCGAACCCGACGGCGGCGACCCAGATCATCACGCCGCTGTCGACGGTGCTCGGGTGGAGCAAGCGCTGCACCGACTCAACGATCAGCACGGCGGCAATGGGCAGCAGGCTGGCGGAGTTGAGCAGCGCGGTCAGGATGCCGACGCGGTGGTAGCCGAAGGTGCGGCGGGCATCGGCGGGACGCCGGGCCTGGCGGAGGGCGAACCAGGTCATGCCCAGCGCGAACAGATCGGCGAGCACGTGACCGGAGTCGGAGAGCAGTGCCAGGCTGTTGGCCAGGAAGCCGCCTGCGCCTTCGACGAGAACGATGGCTGCCGTGCAGGCGACGGCGATGCCGAGGCGGCGCTCGGTGCGGGCGTCGTCGTGGGCATGGCGATGCGACGACCCGTTCGGCTCCGATCGCATCCCGTGGTCCATTACTACGGTTGTTTGCTCTGATCGCATAATATACCTGGCCCGGCGCCGGCGGCCGCCGTCTTCCGGCGAACCGGCTCGATCACCGGGCGGAACGTCACGTCTCCTTCGTGTGAGTCCACCCTGTCGATACAGGGTTCCAAAGCAGTTAACGAGATATGGATCCAAAATGCGCTGCCGGGCAGGCTTGGCAGGACGCTCAGCGCCCGAACAAGCCGCGGATGCGCGACATCAGGCTACCTGCGCCGCCGGCCTCCTCGGCCTCGGGCAGGGCCCCAACGTCCGGGTCGTCGGTGATCGTCAGGCGCAATTGCTCGGCGAGCGTGTCGACGAAGGCGCGCACGGCGGCATAGTCGTCCTGCGTGGCGTAGCGCGCGAACTCGACTGTCAGGAACTCGGGCGGATCGCGCGGGTCGACGAAGACGTCGACGTGCTGGCCCGCGGCGAGGTCGGTCGTGTAGTGTTGCCCATCCGCGGCGGCGGACACCCCGGGCATTTCGCCCAGGACCTTGCGGACCTGGCCGCGCAGGATGGCCTGGGGGCCCGGCTCCGGGCCCGCGAGCCCCGGCGGGGTGGGCCGGGGGAAGCGCATCAGGGTGAAATCGTAGGGCATGGCCTCTCCGAACCAGGAGAGCGCGCCGGGGATAAACCCGGCGCGCTCGGGGCTGTGCGCCTACGGCGCGGGATCGACGGTCGTATCGATCTGGGCGCGCTGCAGCTTGCCGCTGAAGTCGACGTAGATGGTCTTCCACTCGGTGACGACGTCGAGCCCGGCCTGGCCTGCCTCGCGGTGGCCGTTGCCGGTGCCGCGCGTGCCGCCGAAGGGCAACTGAATCTCCGCGCCGATCGTGCCGGCGTTGACGTAGACGATGCCGGTGGTGATGTCGCGCGCCGCGCGGAAGGCCTTGTTGACGTCGCGGGTGTAGATCGAGCTAGAGAGGCCATACTTGGTGTGGTTATTCACCTCGATCGCCTCTTCGAGCGAGTCGACCGGGATCAGCGTGGTCACCGGGCCGAAGATCTCTTCCTGGGCGACCATGTCGTTTGGCTTGGCGTCGCTGAAGAGGGTCGGCTGGTAGAAGGCGCCGTTGGCCAGGTCGCCGTCGGCGACGATGTTACCGCCGCAGACGAGGCGGGTGCCTTCCTGTTGGCCCTGCTGGACCATGCCGTGGATGCGCTCCAGTTGGCTGTGGTTGATGACGGGGCCGACGTCGGTGGCCGAACTCGAGGCCGTTGCCGAGGCGCAGGCGCTGGATGCGCTCGGCCAGGCGATCCTCGAGCTCCTGCTTGACGCCCTTCTGGACGATGACGCGGCTCGCGGCGGTGCAGCGCTGGCCGGTGGTGCCGAAGGCGCTCCAGAGGATGCCTTCGAGCGCGAGGTCGATATCGGCGTCGTCGAGCACGATGATGGCGTTCTTGCCGCCCATCTCGAGCGAGACGCGCTTGAGATTGCGCGCGGCCTCGACGGAGACGGCGTTGCCGGCCTCGGTCGAGCCGGTGAAGGAGATCAGGGCGACGTCGGGGTGAGCGATGAGGGCGTTGCCGACGGTGGCGCCGGGGCCCATGACGAGGTTGAGCACGCCCGCGGGCACCCCGGCGTCCTCGAGGACTTTGACGAGCGCGACGGCGCAGAGGGGGGTGTCGCTGGCGGGCTTGATGACGACGGTGTTGCCGGCGACGAGGGCGGGCATAATCTTCCAGCTCGGGATGGCGATGGGGAAGTTCCAGGGCGTGATCGCGGCGACGACGCCGAGGGGATCCCGGATGGTCATGGCCCACTTGTTGGGGAGTTCGCTCGGCACGACCTCGCCGCGCAGGCGCCGGCCTTCACCGGCCATGTAGAAGGTCATGTCGATGGCCTCCTGCACGTCGCCGCGGGCTTCGGCCAGGACTTTGCCCATCTCCTGGGTCATGAGACGGGCGAGCTCTTCCTTGCGCTCCATGAGCAGTTGCCCGGCGCGGAACAGGATCTCGCCGCGGCGGGGGGCCGGGACCAGGCGCCAGGTCTTAAACGCTTCGCGGGCGGCGTCGACGGCGCGGTTGACGTCTTCCTCGGTGCCTTTGCTGAGGGTGGCGATCGTCTGGCCGGTCGCCGGGTTGCTGCTGGTGAAGGTACCGCCGGCCGCCGAAGCGACCCATTGTCCGCCGATGAAATGTTTGACCAGGGTGCCGGTATCGAGACCGGCGATGTGGCCGTTGCCCTGCGCGCCGGTCTGCGCCGCGGGCTTGGTCGTGGTATCCATGCTTAGTTGCTCCTCTCGTGCACACTTCGTTGTGTCCGCCGGGATGTGCCGGCCGCCGGACGCGATGCGCCGGGCACGCCATAACCTGCCCCGCGGCGGCCATTCTGCCGAAAGTGTAACACAAACGCTGCCCCGGTGCAACGAGCGGCACTGGCGGCAGGCGCGGGGTATGGGCAGCGGTGCGGGTGCTTAGTGCGCGAGTCGGCTGGGGCGCGGCGGCGTGGGGTGGGGGGCGCAGGCCACCTCGAACGGGGGGCGACCTTGCACGAATGCCGTGCGGCGGGGGGGTGGGGCGTTGCCCGGCAGCTAAAGCTGCGGGCAACAGTAACGAAGCCCCCTACGGAGGCTGGGACGGGACGTGCGGCGGCTGGGGGGCGGCGGGCGGGTGTGAGGGCCCAGGCCGAGCACGAATGGGGTCGACCATGCACGAATGCCGTGCGGCGCGGGGCGGCGGTTGGGGGCGGGGCGGTGGGGCGTTGCCCGGCAGCTAAAGCTGCGGGCAACAGTAACGAAGCCCCCTACGGGGGCTGGGACGGGACGTGCGGCGGCTGGGGGCGGCGGCAGGGTCGGAGTCAGAATCTGGGGCGGTTGGGCGATATTCTCTTGTGGGGGTGCGTGGTCGGCGCTCCCGCGATGACTTATTGGGTGACTTCGGCCCGATGCCGGATTCGGATAGGAGGCAGGCAATGGACACGCGTGTTGGCGGATCGAAGTGGCTGGCGGAGCGGATCGCGGCGCGGCGGCAGCAGGTGCTGCTGCTGACGCGGGCTGGGATGACGCAAGGCGAGCTGGCGGTGCTGCTGGGGGTGGAGCGGAAGACGGTGCTCCGGGACTTGCGGGCGGTGCGGGCGCACTTGGCGGCCATCCCGCCGCTGGACGTCGCGGCGCTGACGCGGCAGGCACATGCGCAGTTGGACGAGGACGAGGCGGCGTTGCGTGGCCGGCTGGTGGACGCGCCGGCACGGGAGGCGCGGTGGATCTACCAGCAGATCGGGGCGCTGCAGGATCGCCGGGCGCGCTGGCTGGGCTTCGCAAAGGCGGCGCCGAAGTCGGACCGGATGCCGCAGTGGCTGTCGGAGGCGCTGGATGCCGTCGAGGCGGAGCCGCCGCCCCGGCTGGGCGCGGCTCGCGCGGCGGGGGCGGCGGCAACCGCCGCGGTGCCGGGGTGGGGCGGTGTGCCGGGCGGGTCCCCGGCGGACGCGGCGGCGCCGGGGGATGGGGCGGATACCGGGGATGCCGGGGAGGTGCTGGATGAAGTCGTGGATGGTCGACCCGGCCGCGCTGGACGGGTCGTGGATGGAGGCCGCGGATCCGGCGGCGGCGTTACGGCAGGCGGAGGCGGTCCGGGCGGTTCGGGGCGTGTAGCGGGGGGGAGCGCGGCCCTCACCCCCCGCCGCTCTCCCGCGTTCGGGCGCGCGGCGCGCGGATCGGGTGGGGGCGGCGGGGCGGTGGCGGCGCAGGCTGACCAGGCCTAGGGGCCGACCCATGCACGAATGCCGTGCGGCGGCGGGGCGGTGGTTGGGGGCGGTGCGGTGGGGCGTTGCCCGGCAGCTAAAGCTGCGGGCAACAGTAACGAAGCCCCCTGCGGGGGCTGCGACGGGGCCGCGATTCGGCTGGGGGGGAGCGGGGCGGTAGGGGGGCCGGGCGACCACAGCGGTCGACCCTACAGTGGCCACGGGATGCGTTCGAGCGCCGGCCGGCCAGCGTGGCGGCGTTGGGGTCGCCGGCGGCTGGCAGCGTGCTTGTGCGGCGCCTGGGTGTGTCCTCTCGGTGAAATCGTGGCCGTGCCGCGCAGGCCGGGTAGGAGAGGCTGGCGTCTGCCGGTCGGGCCAACCCGGGCTGCTCGGTGGGGACAGGCCTATTAGCAGGAACATACCGGAGTTGGAGATCCTTCACTTGCGTTCAGGATGACAAGGGGGAGGCGCGGCGACGCGGGCCACTCCCTCGGCGTGCGGCTTCCGGACAGCGGGTCGGCGGGGACATGCCTGCTTCAGGGCTACTATTTCGGAGTCGGAGATCCCTCACTTCGTTCAGGATGACAAAGTGGAGGTTGGGCGACGTGGGACCACTCCCTCGACGTGCGGCGTCCGGGCACCGGGTCGGCGCGGGACCGCCTGTCTCACGGCAAGATCCCGGAGTTCGGAGATCCCTCACTGCGTTCGGGATGACAAAGGGGAGGTAAGGCAACGGGATAGGCCGGTGTTGTGGGGCGGCCTGACGACCCGGGGTGGTCTGGGGACGAAGGGCGGGGATTTCGCGAACAGGAGCACCTGGGTTCGCCTCTGCCGTGGCTGTGGGGTGTGTTCGTTGACGGCCCGGCCAGCCGGGCGGCGTGGGGCGGGGTTGGCGGGGGCGGGCGGCCTGGTGGGCGGAACGGGCGAGCCCATGTGTCCGCCGGGGCAATCGGCGCGGCACGCAATCCTGATCCGGGATGGCGGGGGAACCTGTGCTTCGGCTATAATGTACTTATGGAGGAGCCGATACGCGTGCGCTGCCTCGCCTGCGAGGCGCGGCTCGAGCTGCCGCCGCGGAGCACCTACGCGGCCTGCCGGCACTGCGGCAGCGAGTACCGTGTCAGCCGGCGGGGCGGGGCGTACGCGTTGGAGCCGCTGGACGCGGCGGCGGTGGCGCTGAGCCGCGAGGTCGCGGCGGTCGAGCGGGAGCAGGAGATGGGCTGCGCGAATACGGCGCTGTCCCTCGTGGCCGGGCTCGTGCTGGTCTTGTGCGTGGTCGGCGGGGTGGGCCGGTTCGTGTTCCAGAACGACCTGGTCTGCCTGTTCACGTGGGTCATCGCGCTGGTGCTGACGGTGCCGGGGGCGGTGATCATGCTGCGCAACCTGGAGCGCGACCGGCGGCGCAAGGCGCGCCTGCTGGCGGCCGCCGGGCGGGCGGGCAGCGCGCCGGTGGACGCGGCCAGGTCCGCGGGGCCGGAGGACTGAGCGGCGGGCGCGCTAGTGGAACAATTGCAGGGCGGTCAGGAGCGCGCTGCCCATCCAACAGGCCATGAAGCCGGTGAGCAGGGCGACGCCGATAAACATGGTGTAGATCATGCACGTGGGCATGACCTGGTCCGTGCTGAGCGAATCGCGGGGCGCGGTATCGACCACGGCGGCCGGCGCGTCCGGCGTCTTGGCGGCGGGCTGCGGCGGCAGCGGCTGGGCCGGCGGCGTGGCGCGCGGGCCGGCAGGGGGCAGGGGGGGCGGGTCAGCCATCGGTTCCGGATGTCCTCCTTGGGCGGGCCTGACGCGAGGCGCGTGCGCAACAACGCCGCTATTATACACGAGAAGGGAGCACAGGACAATGGGTGAAGTTGTGCCTTCGGGCGAAGGCCGCGTGCTGTACGTGGTCAGTACCTGGGTTCCGGAAGATCAATTGGCCGCATGGAATCGCTGGCACACGGAGATACATATCCCGGAAGTCGTCGCCCAGCCCCAGATCCGGCGCGCGCGAAAGTATCGGGTGATCGGGGACAACCGGCCGGGGGAGTGGACCCCGCAGTACGTCACGGTGTACGAGCTCGAACTCGTTGGCTGATTGGGAAGCCTACAACTCGGGGGCGGTGGCGGCCGTGCTGCGGCGCGATTACGCCGACAGCATCGGGGCGGCGGGCAAGATCGCCCGGCAGGTGCTGCTGGAAGAGGCGGAAGTCTCGGGCGATACCTGACTGAGCAGAGAGACGCGAGAAAGGATCGGGAATCGGCTTTGACAGCAAGCAATCGGGTGGGGGCGCGGCCCGCCGGCGCGGGCGCGCCGATCGCCCTGCAGCCGGGCAGCCCTCCAGGGCTGGAGGCGCGCCAGGCGCGGCTGACGGAGATCTTCCGCTCGCTGGGCCGGGTGATGGTGGCCTATTCGGGTGGGGTGGACAGCGCGCTCGTGCTGAAGGTCGCGCGCGACGTGCTGGGCCGGGAGAACGTGCTGGGGGTGCTCGCGTTGAGCGCCAGCTATGCCTCGCGCGAGCTCGAGTCGGCGCTGGCCGTGGCGCGCACGATCGATGCGGAGGTGCGCGTCGTCGAGACGAAAGAACTGGACAACCCTGACTACGCCCGCAACCCGATTAACCGCTGCTACTTCTGCAAGCAGACCCTGTTCGACGACCTGGCGCCGCTGCAGGCGGCCGAGGGTTATCCGATCATCGTGGACGGCTTCAATGCGGACGACGTGGGCGACCACCGGCCGGGCCGGCAGGCGGCGCGCGAGCGCGGGGTGCGCAGCCCGCTGCTGGAGGCGGGGCTCGACAAGGCCGATATCCGCGCGCTGGCGCGGCGGCTGGGCCTGCCGATCTGGAATAAGCCCTCGCTGGCGTGCTTGTCCTCGCGCATCCCGTACGGCACGCCGGTCACGCCCGAGGCGCTGACGCAGATCGACGCCGCGGAGAACGTGCTGCGCGACCTGGGCTTCGCGCAGGTGCGCGTGCGGCACTATGCGGAGCAGAAGATGGCCCGGATCGAGGTGGAGGCTGACGAGTTGCCGGCGCTCGTGGCGCCGGAGACGCGGGCGGCGGTAGTCGCAGGGCTGCAAGCGCTGGGGTATCGGCACGTGACGATCGATCTGGCGGGCTACCGGACGGGGAGCATGAACCCCGGGGGCCCGCGATGAGCGAGGAACAGCTGCGGGCGCTGCTGACGTCGGTACAAAGCGGCGACATATCCCTTGAGACCGCCCTGGAACGGCTGGAGCGGATGCCGTACGAGGACCTCGGCTTCGCCCGCATCGACCATCATCGCGCGATCCGCACCGGCTTCCCGGAAGTGATCTTCTGCGCGGGCAAGCGGCCGGAGCAGATCGTGGCCATCGCCCGGCGCATGGTGGGGCAGGGCGTGCCCGTGCTGGCAACACGCTGCCTGCCCGAGGTGTGGGAGGTGGTGCGCGCGGCGATCCCCGAAGCGCAGTACCACGAGATCGGCAGCCTGTTCGTGATCCCACCGGACCACGCGGCGCAGGCGGCGCTCGACGCGGCCGCGCTGCGGCGGGGCGAGATCGTCGTGGTGTCGGGCGGGACGAGCGACATGCCGGTGGCTGAGGAAGCCGCGCTGACGGCCGAGGTGATGGGCAACCGGGTGCGGCGGCTGTATGACGTCGGCGTCGCCGGGCTGCACCGGCTGCTGAGCCACACGGCCGAATTGCAGCACGCCGCCGTGGTCGTCGTGGTGGCGGGGATGGAGGGCGCGCTGGCGAGCGTCACCGCCGGGTTGGTGGGCGCGCCGCTGGTCGCCGTGCCGACAAGCGTGGGCTACGGCGCGCATTTCGGCGGGCTGGCCCCGCTGCTGAGCATGCTCAACAGCTGCGCACCGGGCGTCGCGGTCGTGAACATCGACAACGGCTTCGGCGCAGGCTATCTGGCCGCCAAGATCAACCGCATGAGCGATCGCGCCCTGGCCGGGGCGGTTCCCCCTGCCGCGGAGGCGTAGCGCCCCGACGAAAGGACCTCCCCGCATGAAACGGCTCCTCGGCGTCCCGTTCCTCGCGGTAGCGCTTCTCCTCGCGGCGGGAGCCGGAGGGCCACCGGGCCGGGCGGCGGGCGTGGCGGCGGCGGGCGGCGACTGGCCGATGTACGGCCACGACGCGCAGCGGACGAGCTTTAGCCCGGATGAGACGACGATCAGCGCGGCGAACGTGGGCGATCTGGTCGCGCGCTGGCAGGCGGATATCGGCAGCAACGGCGTGGCGCCCTCGGGCGCGCCGAGCGTGGCCGGGGGGCGAGTCTACGTCGCCAGCAGCCGCAGCGCGGGCGCGAACCTCTACGCCTTTGACGCGGCGAGCGGCGCGGTGGCCTGGCGCGCGGACATCGGGCACAAGGAAGTGCCCTGCTTCAACATCGGCGTCGGGGCGACTCCGGCCATCGCGAACGGGCTGCTGGTGACGGGCGGGGGCGACTCGGCTTACTACGGCATCGACGCGGCGACGGGCGCGCAGCGCTGGCGGCGGCCGCTCGACGCGGGGCCGAGCGGCTTCCCGTGGGCCTCGCCCGTCTTCGGCAACGGCCTGGTCTACGTGGGCGTGGCGTCGCGCTGCGACGACCCCTCGGTGCGCGGCGCGGTCTGGGCGCTGAACCCGGCCAACGGCACCGTATCGGCCGCGCACTACTTCGTGCCCGCGGGGCAAGCGGGCGCGGGCATCTGGAACTCCCCGGCGCTGACCGCCGACAGCCAGACGCTCGTGGTCGCGACGGGCGAGGATTACGGCGGCTACAACGGCGCTTATAACCGCGCGCTGGTGACGCTCGACCCGACGAACCTGGCGGTCCGGCAGGCGGACAAGCAGGGCGCCATTGGGCGCGACCTGGATTACGGGTCCACGCCAGTGATCTTCCACGACGCGCAAGGGCGGGCGTTGGTGGGGGCGAACCACAAGAACGGCATCTTCTACGCCTACCGGCTGGACAACCTGCCCGCGGGGCCGCTCTGGTCGCGGGCGACGGGCACGCAGGTGGGCATGATGCCGGCCTACGACCCGAACATCGGGGCGGGCGGCACGCTGTACATCGTGGGCAGCAACCACCAGCTATTTGCGGTCGACCCGGCGACGGGGCACGACCGCTGGGGGCCGGTGACGATCGGCACGGTGCACGGCAACATGGCGCTGGCCAACGGCCTGCTCTTCCTAAACGCGGGCAGCGGCGGGTTGCAGGTCCTCGACGCCGCCTCGGGGAAGCTGCTGCGGACGCTGCAGCCGGCCCACGCGGGCGCGGCGAACTCGGGGCTCGCGGTAGCACACGGGTTCCTCTACTGGCTCTCGGGCAGCTACCTGAACGCCTGGAGCCTGCCCGCGCAGCCGGTGCCGCCGAGCGCGCCGGCCTTCGCCGACCCGGCCTTCGCGCGGCTGTGGACGCAGACCGACAGCCTGGTCGCGAGCCACGCGGCCAACCGCAGCTGGTTCTGGGGCCCGGCACCGATCTCGCGGGGGCTGCAGGAAGCCTATAAGGAAGGGCCGGGCGGGCAGCACCTGGTGCAGTACTTCGACAAGAGCCGCATGGAGATCAACCACCCGAACGCCGACCCGGCGAGCCCGTTCTACGTGACCAATGGCCTGCTGGCGGAGGAGCTCATCTCGGGGCGGATGCAGGTGGGCGACACGACGTACCAGACGCGTAGCCCGGCGGCGATCCCGATCGCGGGGGATTTGACCGACCCCACGGCGCCGACTTACGCGACCTTCCAGGCGGTCAGCAACACGGCGCTGGGCGATCACCGCGCGCCCGACCGCACGGGCAGCCTGGCGACGGCGACGATCAACCGGCAGGGGCAGGTGGGCAGCGATGCGAGCAAGGGGCAGATCGCCGGGGTGCAATTCGTGCATTACGAATCGGCGACCGGGCACAACGTCCCGCGCGTCTTCTGGGACTTCCTCAACGCGCAGGGGCCGACCGTGTCGGGCGGGCTGACGGTCACGGCGCCGCTATGGACCCCGTGGTTCTACGGCAGCGGGCTGCCGATCAGCGAGCCGTACTGGGCGACGGTGCAGGTGGCCGGGCAGCCGCTGCCGGTGCTGATCCAGGCGTACGAGCGCCGCGTGCTGACCTACAACCCGGCGAACAGCGCGCCTTTCCAGGTGGAGATGGGCAACGTGGGGCAGCACTACCTGACCTGGCGCTACGGGCCGAACGGGCCGTAAGTATTGCCGGAGCCCGGGGGTTGGGGTATACTGGGATCGGACGGGGCTGTTGGGCTCTCGGCAGAAAGCAGCGGCGATCGTTCGCATCGCCTCCACAGGCCAACACTCTCCGCTAACGGACGCAAGAGCGCTGCTGCTAGGCGCTCGTCGTGAAAGTGGGGAACCGCAATGTATAGCCCTGAGACCCCGGGGCCGCCGGCCTCGGATCCCACCCTCGTGGAAACCCCCCTCCTGCCGCCGGGGTTCTACGTACCGCAGTCGCGCTTCGTGCACCCGAGTGCGCGTATGCGGCGGCTGCTCGACACCGAGCCGTACCTGTTCGGGCCCGGCATCTTCGACGCCTTCGGCGCCCAGCTGGTCATGTATTACGGCTTCAAGGCCGTGTACTTCAGCGGGTATTCGTTCGCGATCGGCCACCTGGGCACGACCGACATGGACCTGTACAGCGGCCCGGAGATCGCCGACGGCGCGCGCCGGGCGGTCAGCGCGCTGCGCAAGTTCCAGCTGACCATGGCGATCGGCGACCCGGAGAAGGGTATTCCGCCGAAGCACCTGGACATCCCGCCGGTCATCGTCGACATGGACGGCGGGTACGGCAACATCTTCAATGTGCAGCGCACGACCGAGCTGTACGTGAACGCGGGCGTGGCGGCGGCGCATATTGAAGATCAGGTGTTGCCGAAGCGCTGCGGGCATATCGGCGGCAAGGCGCTGATCCCGGCCAACGAGATGATCGGCAAGCTGCGCATGGCGCGCAACGTGGCCGACGACCTGGGCAACCCGGACTTCGTGGTCATCGCGCGGACGGACGGGCTGAGCGCGGTCGACGCGCCCGAGCCGTTGCGCGGCATGGAGCTGGCGATCGACCGGGGGCTGCGCTACCTGGACAGCGGGATCCCCGACCTGCTGTGGTGCGAGTTCCCGACGGCCGACCGGGAGCCGGTGGAGCAGTTCACGACGGCGATCCGCAAGCGCTTCCCGGACGCGCGGTTCGCCTTCAACTGGTCGTCGTCGTTCAAGTGGTTCAACGACCCGAACCCGACGACGTTCGCGGAGCTCGGCGAGATGGGCGTAAAGTTCATCTTCATCACCCTGGGCGGGCAGCACGCCGAGGGCTACGGGCTGAGCAACCTGCTGCAGGACATGGCGGCGCACCAGGAGCAAGGGTACATTCACCTGCAGCAGCAGGAGTGGGTCGAGAACGGCGATTATCCGACCCGGAGCCACCACTTCTTCTCCGGCGTGCCCTATCATCACCTCGTGGGCAAGCAATACGACGCCTCCCGGATGGGGCTGGAATTCGTCGAGCACGTGCCCGAGGAGAAGGTCGTCTAGAACGACGGCGGCGGGAGCCGGGGTGGTGCACGCGGACCGCGGGCTTCCGCCGCCGAATTCGGCTGTTATTCGGCTTGCGTGGGGTGGAGCGCTGTGTTAGAATGCCTCCTAAGAGCGTCGCGACTGGACGCGCGTGTTAGCCCCTTGCAGTGTAGCGAGAGAGAGGGTCGTGAGCCTGCCCGAGCAAGATGCGTTTGCCGGCCCGGGACGTAGCGAAGCCAGCGGAGCCTCGCTGGTCGGCACGACGTCCGTGGCCGCCCCCGCCGTCACCACCACCGCGACCACCGCCCGGCGGGCGGGCCGCCGTGTCCGCGACCTGTGGTGGGCCCTCGCCTACATGGCGCCCGCCCTGGTCGTCTTTGTCATGTTCACCTTCGTGCCGTTCGTGCGGTCGGTGTGGCTCAGCCTCTACATCACCGACCAGGTGGGCGATCCCGCGTCATTCAACGGGCTCAACTACTACGCGCGCATCCTCAACGTCGACGGGCGCAACGACCCGCGCTACCTGTTCAGCGTGTTGACGACGGTGGAGTTCGCGGCGATGGTCGTGCCGGTGGGCATCGTGATCGCGGTGGGGCTGGCCGTGCTGGCGGCGGTGAAGCTACGGGGGATCCAAATCTTCCGCACGATCTTCATGGGCACCGTGGCTATCTCGGTGGCCAGCGCCAGTGTGATCTGGGCGCTCATCTACAACCCGAGCATCGGGATGACGGAGTTCCTGCTGAACCGGCTGGACCTGCGCGGCGCCGGGCTGCTGCTCGATCCATCGACGGCGCTGCCGGCCGTGGCGTTTATGACGGTGTGGACCTCCCTGGGCTTCAACTTCATCATCGCGCTGGCGGGGCTGCAGGGCATCTCGCAGGAGCTGTACGACAGCGGCCGGATTGACGGCGCGAACGGCTGGCAGTCGTTCCGCCATATCACGCTGCCGCTGTTGACGCCCACACTGCTCTTCCTGGTGATCATCAACACGATCAACGGGTTCCAGGCCTTCACCCAGTTCAACGTGCTGATCGCCAACGAGGGGCCTGAGCGGTCGACGAACGTGATGGTCTACGCGCTGTTTAACGCCTTCTTCAAAGATACGCGCTACGGCTTCGCCTCGGCCATCGGCGTCGTGCTGTTCGTGGTCCTGCTGAGCCTGAGCATCTTGCAGTTCCGCGTTCTTGATCGGAGGGTCCACTACCAGTGAGTGCCGTCGCTACCGCCGCGCGTACCGCCCCGCACGCTGCGGAACCCCGCCGCACGGGCGTCGAATGGGCGCGCCTCATCGTGCAGTATGTGCTGCTCGTAGCCGCCGCTTTGATCCTGATGTTCCCGCTGCTCTACTCGTTCTCGATTTCGTTGCAGGGGGAGACGCTGGCGCCGACGCTGGTGCCCGACTTCGGCAAGCTCGATTGGGCGGTGTTCGAGCGGGCGTTCGCCGAGGAGCCGAACCTGGGGCGCTGGGTGCTGAACTCGTTCGTCGTGGCGGGCGTCGTGACGGTCGGCCAATTGATCACGTCGGCGCTGGCCGCCTACGCGCTGGCGACGCTGGATTTCCCGGGCAAGACGTTCTTCTTCTTCGTCTTCCTGGGCACGCTGCTCATTCCGTGGGAGACGATCATCGTCCCCAATTACTTGTTTGTGGTGAACCTCGGCTGGAAGGACAGCTACCAGGGGCTGATTGCCCCCTTCCTGGCCAGCGGCTTCGGCATCTTCTTGCTGCGGCAGTACTTCATGACCATCCCGCGCGACCTCTACGAGGCCGCGGTGATCGACGGCTGCGGGCGGACGCGCTACCTCTGGACGATCCTGCTGCCGCTTTCGCGTCCCGCGCTCGGCACGCTTGCCGTTTACGCCTTCCTGAACACGTACAACCAGTATTACTGGCCGCTACTGGTCACCGACAGCCCGGAATGGCGGACCACCCAGGTGGGCATCACCGCCTTCCGCTCCTCGGAGGTAGCGCTCTACAACATGCAGATGGCCGGAACCCTGATCGTCATGGTGCCCACGCTGCTGCTGCTCGTGCTTGGCCAGCGGCAACTCGTGCGGGGGTTGACCAGCGGGGCGCTGAAGGGGTGACGCGTGGCGGTAAGCGCGCCTCCGGGGACCGGCATCGGTGGTTATTCCAGCAGTACTATTGGCATAGGAGGAGAGAACTCGTGAATCTGAAGACGCACTCCCGCCGCTGGGGCGGGTTCCTAGCGGGCGCCATGGTGGTCGCCACGATGTTGAGTGCCTGCGGCGCGGCGGATACACCCACCCCGGCGGCCGCGCCGACCACGGCGCCGACCGCGGCGATGGCCGCCCCGACCGATACGGCCGCGATGGCCGCGCCGACGAATACCGCGGCGATGGCCGCGCCGACCGATACGGCGGCGATGGCCGCCGCGACGGCGACCCCCGCCGCTGCCGCCGCGAGCACGCCCACGGCCGTGCCGACCGTGCCGCAGGCGGCCGGCTCGACCAAGATCACCTTCTGGTACGGGCTGACCGGCGCGAACGGCGCGGCGGTGCAGGGGGTCATCAACAAGTACAACAGCAGCCAGACGAAATACTACGTGGAAGGCATCCAGCAGCCGAATTACGACGACACGATCAACAAGCTGAACGCCAGCCTGGCCGGCGGCAGTCTGCCGAACATTGTGCAGATCTACGACATCGGTACGCAGCGCATGATCGACACCAAGCGTATCATCCCGGTGCAGACCTTCCTGGATAAGGAAAATTCGACGCTGAAGCAGGACATTGAGCCGGCCGTGGCGAGCTACTTCACCGTGAACGGCACGCTTTACTCGATGCCCTTCAACAGCTCGGCGCCGGTGCTTTACTACGACAAGACCGCGTTCAAAGAGGCGGGTCTCGACCCGGAGAAGCCGCCGACCACGTATGACGAGGTCATGGCGGATGCGCAGAAGCTGACCAAGAAGGACGCCAGCGGCAACGTGACGCGCGTGGGCATCGAGTTCACGCTGTATGGCTGGATCCTGGAGCAGGAACTGGCCACGCAGGGCGCCCTCTACGCCAAGCCGGACAACGGGCGCAACGGCCGCGCCACGAGCCTCGTGTTCAACGAGCAGGAGGGCCAGAACTGGCTGGGCTTCCTGAAGCAGCTGCAGGACGCGGGCGTGGGCAAGAGCGTCGGCCGCGCCAGCGGCACGACGAACGGCACCACGATGGGCGCGGACTTCTCGAAGGGGAGCGCGGCTATGGCGCTGGAGAGCATCGCGGTGCTGCGCAGCTGGTCGGCGCAGGCAAAGACGGCCGGCAACGGCGTCGACGTCGGCGTGGGCTACCTGCCGAAGCCGGCGGGCGCGCCGGGCGGCGTGATCATCGGCGGCGCTTCGCTCTGGATTACCGACCAGGGCTCGGCAGACCAGCAAGCGGCGGCATGGGACTTCATCAAGTTCGCCACGCAGCCGGAGCAGCAGGCCTACTTCGCCTCGAGCACCGGCTACTACCCGATGAATGTGAAGGCCTACGATCAGCCGCTGATGAAGGACGCGATGGCCAAGTATCCACAGTTCCAGATCGCCGTCAACGAGCTACATGACACCAAGGCCAGCCCGGCCACGGCGGGCGCCGTGTTCGGCACCTTCGCCGGCACGCGCGTCACGGTGGAGGGCGCGATGGAGGACGTCATGCTCGGCAAGAGCCAAGTGAAGGACGCCCTCGACGCGGCGGCCAGCGACGCGAACGCGAAGCTGGAGGAGTACAACGCAACGGTGAAATAGGCGCGGGTCGGCTCAGCCGAACGCGCGGGCCGCGGTCCCTCCCCAGGGGCCGCGGCCTTCGTTTTTGGCCCGGCAACCGGGGCCTGGCACACTCCCTGCTCCCTCGATTCGGCGATCGGTCGCGCTCACGCGGCCGGCCCGCAGTACGAGGACTATTCGCCGCCTCCGTGCGGAGGCCAGACAGGAGCAAGCAGCATGGCAACCAACGATAAGCGATTGCAGGGATTCCGCGTGGCGATCCTGGCCACGGACGATTTTGAGCAGGTGGAGCTGACCGGGCCGCGCCGGGCGCTCGAAGACGCGGGTGCGCACGTGGAGATCGTGGCGCCAAAGGGCGGCACGATCCGCGGCATGAAGCACGACGTCAAGGCCGACACTTTCCCGGTCGACAAGACGCTCGATCAGGTGAGCGCACGCGACTACGACGCGGCGCTGCTGCCCGGCGGCGCGCTGAATGCGGACGCGCTGCGGATGCTGCCGCGGGCGCAGGCGTTCGTGCAGGAGATGGACGCGGCGGGGAAGCCGCTGGCGATCATTTGCCACGCGCCGTGGCTGCTGGTGTCGGCGGGGCTCGTGGGCGGGCGCAGTCTGACGAGCTACCACACGATCCAGGACGACATCCGCAATGCGGGCGGCCTCTGGGAGGATCGCGCGGCGGTGCATGACCGCAACTGGGTGACGAGCCGCAACCCGAACGACATCCCGGAGTTCAACAAGGCGATGATCGATCTGTTCGCCACGCACCAGCCGCAGCACGGCGGGGTGGGGATGACGACCACGGGCGAGGCGACCGCCAGCCCGCCGGCCTGATCGGGCATGCGCCCGGATGCCGCGAGGCCGCACCCACAGCGGTGCGGCCTCGCGCTATTCTGCGACTCCGCCCGGCTTATTGCACCGGCTGATCGGGAGCGGTGACGAGGCCCTGGGCGGGCGTGCGCTTGACCCAGGCGTGGGCCGGGTCGTCCTGGATCAGCCAGGCGTGGCTCGGGCCGGCCTGGGCGTTCAGGTAGTAGCAGCGGTAACCGACGGAGGCCGAGACGGGGTGGTAGCCGCGCGGCACGAGGACGAGGTCGCCGTCCTCGCAGACCACGCCGACGTCCCAGCCGTCGACAGGGCTGTAGATGCGCTGCAGGGCGAACCCCTGAGGCGGGTCCATGCGGTAGTAGTAGGTCTCCTCCAGGCGGTTCTCGTGCGGCAGGTTCTCGACGTCGTGCTTGTGGGGCGGATAGCTCGACCAGTGGCCGGCGGGCGTCCAGACCTCGACGACGATCAGGCGCTCGGCCGGGAAGTCGGCGGGCATAATGTGGTGGATCGTGCGGCTCATGTTGCCGCCGCCGCGATCCTCGACGACGACACTGGCCGGCGGGATGAGGCGCGGGGGGAAGCGGCCCTCGGCGGGCGCCTGGGCCCAGGCGACCTGCGAGGGCTCGGTGGCCTGGACCTCGAACGGCGTGCGGGGCGGCAGGTAGCCGGCCCAGGGCAGGCCAACGAACGGCGAGGCGCGCTGGCCCATCTCCCAGATGGTGTTGGCGCCGACGCGCACGGTGATGCGGCCCTGCAGCAGCACGAGCGCGGCCTCCTGCGCGCCGGTCTCGCTCGCCCAGCTCCCAGCCGCCGGGAGGTGGCGCACGGCGAAGCTCAGGTACTCCCAGCCGGCGCTCTCGGGGGTCGTCTCGACGAGGACGCCGCCCGCGCCCGCGGCCCGCCGCTGGGGCCGGATCCGCAAATCCTCTGCATGCATGGTGTTGTCCTCCCTGCCCAACATCGCCGCCCGGGGTGCCCGTGGCCGCCCGCGCGTCGTGGTGCTCGTACCAGCAAGTGGCGGGCCGCCATGCGTCCGGGCGGGTTAGAAGACGACGCCGGCGCGGAGAATGATGTTGGCGTAGGGCGTGAATTCTCCCGTGCGCACGACTGCCCGCGCCCCACGCGTCAGCTGCTTGAGCTCATCATGCGCGACCTCCGCCAGCGGCGTATCGGGGAGCAAGTCGACGAGCTCCGCGTGGAGCGCGGGGCTGCGTTCGGCCATCTCGCGCGCGATGATCGCGCCCTCGACCTGCATGTCGTCGAGCACCGCGCGGGTGACGGGCAGGAAGCCGGGCAGGCCACCCACGACGGCGAGGTCGATGCGCTGGACGCCGGGCGGGATGGGCAGGCCGGCATCGGCGATGACCAGCAGGTCGCCGTGGCCGAGCGTGGCAATCACCTCGGCGAGCTCATGTTGCAGGATGCCCCGTTTCTTCACGGTGCTACCTCCGCGCTTGTCCCCGGGTCCGGGCGTCAGGCGGGCGCCGCGGCCGGCCAATCCGGCGGGGGCACGGCGATCGTCTGGCCCCCCTGCCGGACGCTCTCCTCGGCCGCGAGGGCAATCACCAGCGCCTGGCGACCGTCGACGCCGTCAGGCGTGACGGGTTGGCCGGCGCGGATGTTGGCGACCCAGGCGCGGAGTTCGTCGGCGTAGGCCTGACCGAAGCGCTGCGGGAACCAGAAGACGTGGTCGTGGACGACGCCATCGGGCCGGTACTCGATCACCGGGGTCTCGCGGGCGAACCCGCCCATGACGGTGCCGGCCGCGCCGATCACCTCGGTGCGCACGTCGTAGCCGTAGCGCACCCCGCGCACGGCGTCGATCGTGCCGAGGACGCCGTTGGCGCAGTGGAGGGTGATCGCGGCGATGTCGGGCTCGCCATGCGACTGGAAGTCGCCTTCGGGGGTGACCGAGGCCATGGCGCTGACGCCGACGATCTCGCTGCCCGTGATCCAGCGGATGGCGTCGAAGTCGTGGACGCAGGTGTCGCGGAAGACGCCGCCGGAGCCCGCCATGAGGACGCCCGACGGGGGCTCGGGGTCGCGGGTGTGGGAATGCACGAACAGGAGCGGCCCCAGGCGGCCGGCGTCCACCAGCTCGCGGGTGCGGAGGTGGGCCGGGTCGTAGCGACGCTGGAACCCCAGCTGCAGCGGTACGCCCGCGGCGGCAACGGCGGCGAGGGCGCGGTCCGTCTCGGCGAGGGCCCGGTCGATGGGCTTCTCGCAGAAGATCGGCTTGCCGGCCTGCGCCGCGGCGATGATCAGGGGTGCGTGGGTTTCGTTGGGGCTGGCAATGACCACGGCGTCGATCTGCGGGTCGGCGATCAGGGCGAGCGCGTCGCCGGTCCAGTGGGAGCAGCCCAGCCGGGTCGCGGTGGCTTCGGCCACCGCCGCGTTGACGTCGGCGATGCCCGCCAGGCGCGCCTGGGGGATGCCGAAGGCAAGAGTCTGGGCATGCACCTGGCCGATGCGGCCAGCGCCAATGAGCCCGACGTTTAAGGGTGCGTGCATCAAGTCGTCCTGTCGCTAGAGTGTTGCGAGTAGCGCAGTCTCACTGTAGCACAGGCGGATGGCAGCGTCAAGGCGGGGGCCGGCCGGCGGATGGCGGGTTGCGGTCGGGTGGCCGGCTGCCGATGGCTGTGCGGACCGGGAGCGCTAACATGGATCGACAAGTGGCCGCAAATCGTAACACGCGGCCGCGCGAAAGGCACAGGATCGGCGCCCCTATCTTGACGCTGAACACGACCTGTGCTATCCTGAAGCCAGTACTGCACCGATGCATTTGCGTGCCGGCCCAAAACGTGGCGTGCCACGACCGCGGGCCGGTCGTCTACCCGGAGGATGGCTCGTCCGGCCCGCCGAGGATGCCGGAAGCAACAGGCAAAGGAGCCTGAGGCATGCGCGTTGCCAGCGCCCCCGTTTCCTGGGGGATTACCGAGGTGGCCGGGCTAACGGCCGACGTGCCGTACGGCCAGGTGTTGGACGAGATCGCCCGCGCCGGCTATGGCGGCACCGAATTGGGGCCGTGGGGCTATCTGCCCACCGCGCCCGCGGCGCTGCGCGCCGACCTCGCCGCGCGTGACCTAGCCCTGGTCGGCGCCTTCGTCGACGTGCCGATCCACGACGCGGCGCTGTTCGCCGAGGGGCGCGCGGCGGTGTCGCAGGTGGTGCCACTGCTGGCGGCGTTGCAGGCCCCCGTGCTCATTCTATCCGCCCGGCAGACGCCCGACCGGGCGGCCATCGCGGGGCGGGTGGGGCCGAACGACGGGCTGAGCGCGGCGCAGTGGGCCGCGGCGGGGCCCTATCTGGCGGACCTGGCGCAGCGCGCGCGTGACGTGGGGCTCGACGCGGTCTTCCACCACCATTGCGGAACCTATGTCGAAACGCCCACGGAGATCGCGGCCCTCGCGGAGCGGGTGGATCCGAACTTGCTGGGCCTCTGTCTGGATACCGGGCACCTCGTATACGGCGGGGGCGACACCGCTTCCTTCCTCGCGACGTACGGCCCCGCGATCCGGCACGTGCATCTGAAGAACGTCGACGCCGTCGTACTGGAGCACGTGCGCCAAGCCCCGCTGAGCTACGTGGAGGCAGTGCGCGCCGGCGTCTTCTGCCCGCTCGAGGCGGGCCTGATTGATATTCCCACGACGATCGCGGCATTGCGGGCGCAGGGCTACGACGGGTGGCTGGTGGTCGAGCAAGACGTCGACCGCAGCATGCCCGGTTATCCTGAACCGTTGGCTGGAGCAACGAGCGCCCGCACGTTTCTACAGACCGCCGCCGGCGTTTAGGCCGGTCCCGGATAGCACGCGATCCCTCGCCCCGTCTGGGCGGAAAGGAGGTGATGTGTGCGGCCCACGGATTCCTCGCGGCACGCGTTTGCGCAAGACGCGGGCCCTGACGACGCAATCTACTGAAATGCAGAGGTAAGGAGGAAAGACAGCACATGAAACGCAAGAATTGGTTCCTACCGCTCGTGCTCGCGCTGGCCATGGGCCTCTCGGCCTGCGGTGCCGAAGCCACGCCGACGAGCGTGCCGCCCACGACCGCCCCGGCCGCGCCGACGGACACGGCGGCGATGGCGGCGCCAACGGACACGGCGGCAATGGCGGCGCCGACGGACACGGCAGCGATGGCCGCGCCGACCGACACCGCCGCCATGGCTGCTCCCACGGATACGGCCGCTATGGCCGCGGCGACTGACACGCCGGCCGCGCCCGCGGGCGCCGAGCCCACGGCGACCCTGGTGACCACCGGCGCGGCCGGGCCCGATGTGCTCACGATTCTGTCGCTTTGGGGCGGCAGTGAGCAGGCGGACTTCCAGAAGGTGCTGGACGACTTTACCGCCCAGACCGGCATCAAGACGCAGTACATCCAGGCGCGTGATTTCATCCCCGCGCTGCGGACGATGATCGCGGCGGGAAACCCCCCGATGACAGCCATCATCCCGCGCCCCGGCGTGATGACCGACCTCGTGAACGAGGGCGATCTCAAGGAGCTCACGAGCCTGGGAATCACGATGGACGATATCAAGGCCAGCTATAGCCAGGCCTGGATCGACCTGGGTAGCGCCAACAACAAGCTCTACGGCATCGCCGTGAAGGCGAACTCGAAGAGCACGGTCTGGTATCACCCGAACGTCTTCCAGCAGAACAACTACACGATCCCGAAGACCTGGGACGACCTGCTCGCGCTCAGCGACAAGATGGTCGCGAACGGCCAGACCCCGTGGGCCGTCGGCGGCGGCGACTCCTGGACCCTGACCGACTGGTTCGAGATCCTCTACCTGCGCACCGCGGGCCCGGACAAGTATAATCAGCTCTTCCAATTCGGCAAGCTGCCGTTCACGGACCCGAGCGTGGCGAATGCCGCGACGCTGATGACCAAGATCACCAACACGCCGAAGTACGTGCCCGGCGGCGCGCAGGCCGTGCTCGGCACGAAGTTCACGGACGGCATCGGCCTGGTGTTCGGCAAGAACCCGACGGCAGAGATGTACTTCGAGGGTGGCTTCACCGGCGGCATCGCGACGCAGCAGGTGAACCCGGACCTGAAGATCGGCACCGACATCGACTTCTACGATTTCCCGGTCGTCGATCCGACGTATGACAACGCGATCCTCGGCGCGGGCGACCAGCTGAGCGTGTTCAAGGACACGCCGCAGAGCCGGGCGTTCCTGAAGTACATGATCAGCAAGCGGGCGGCCGAGACCTGGGCCAAGACGGGCTCCATCATCTCGCCGAACAAGCAGGTCGACCCGGCGGTCTACCCCAACGACCTGGCGAAGAAGGAATCCGCGCAGTTGGGCGCCGCCACGATCTTCCGCTTCGACGGCTCCGATCAGCTGCCCGGCACGCTGGGCGACGACTGGGGGACCGCGCTGCAGGGCATCGTGTCCAACCCCAGCGACATGCAGACTATCCTGTCCGACTTCGACGCCAAAGCGGCGCGCGAGTTCGGGCGCTAGCAACCCGGCGCGACGGCCACGCGCCGTCGTGTGCCATCCAGTGGATGGGGGCGCGATGGGGAGCCCGTGCGGGCTCCCCATCGCCCCGGCCATCCGTCCTTATCAGGCCGATATCGCACCCGGAGGAGGTGGCTGCCCATGAGTACCCGGCGCCAGAGCCTGCAGGGCTTTCTGTTTGCGCTACCTGCGATCGCCTTTTTGTTGATCTTCCTGGTTTATCCCACGATCTGGACGATCGCGCTCAGCTTCAACACGGGCAAGGGCCTGGGGTTCGAGAAGTGGATCGGGTTTCGCAATTACACGGACCTCTTCTCGCACGACCGGCTCTTCATCAATCTCTCGCACTTTCCACCCTCCGGTGCAGTCTTCAACAATGTCCTCTGGGTTATCTTGAACACGGCCCTGTGTGTCGGGCTCGGCTTGCTGATTGCCGTGTTGGCCGACCGCGTGCGTTACGAGCGGGTTGTGAAGGCGCTGATCTTCCTGCCGATGGCCATCGCGGCCACGGCCGTCGCCGTCATCTGGCTGTTCGTCTATAGCCCGAACCCGCAGATCGGCGTGCTAAACGCCGTGTTGACGACGATCTTTCCCGGGTTCTCGCCGATCGCGTGGACCGGGCAGACGACGACGGTGAATTACGCGGTGATCATCGCCAACGTGTGGGCGCAGACCGGGTTCGCCATGGTCGTACTCTCCGCGGCGCTGAAGGGAATTCCGACCGACGTGCTGGAGGCCGCGCGGGTGGACGGGGCGAACGAGTTCGGCATCTTCCGCCGGATCACGCTGCCCATGCTGAGCCTGCCGATCTCGGTGGTCACGGTGACATTGATCGTCTGGGTCATCAAGGTCTTTGACATTATCTACATCATGACAGCGGGGGGCCCCGCGGGTGCCAGCCGGGTGATTGCGTACACCATGTACGTCGAGACGTTTGTCGGCGGCAACGCGGGCTACGGCTCCGCCGTGGCGGTGATCATGTTGCTGCTGACCATCCCGATCATGCTGATCAATATCCGGCGCTTCCGCACCGAGAGGGTAGCACGATGACGACCGAAGCTGCCAAGAGCGATGCGCTCACTGTACCCAATCTGAGCGTGCGTCGCACGCCGGGCGAGTGGCTGGCCTTGCTGGTCGGTCGGGTGGGCTTGCACGCGACGCTGTTGCTCATCACTCTCGTCTGGATGGTGCCCACCGTCGGCCTGCTCGTGACGTCGATCCGGCCGAAGGGCGACATCCTGGGCTCGGGCTGGTGGACGATCCTCGCCCATCCCAACCTGACGCTCGAGAATTACAGCAACGTGCTCTCGGCCGGAAAGATGGGGCAGGCGTTTGTCAATAGCCTGTACATCACCATTCCGGCGACGCTGCTGCCGGTGCTGATCGCCTCGCTGGCGGCGTTCGCGTTCGCGTGGATGCCGTTCCCCGGGCGCGACTGGCTGTTCCTGGGGGTCATCGCACTGCTGGTGATCCCGATCCAGATGACGTTCGTGCCGGTGCTGCAGATCCTGAACCCGCTGGGGCTAACCAAGTCGTACGCCGGCATCTGGCTGGCGCACACCGCGTTCGGCCTGCCGTTCGCGATCTTCCTGCTGCGCAACTTCTTCGTGCTGCTGCCGCCGGACCTGCTGGAGTCGGCCCGCATCGACGGCGCGTCGAACCTGCGCATCTTCTATCGCATCGTGCTGCCCCTGTCGGTGCCCGCGCTGGCCTCACTGACGATCTTCCAGTTTCTGGGCGTGTGGAACGACCTGCTGATGGCGCTGGTGTTCATCCAGAACCCGGACGCCCGGCCGCTGACGGTGGCGATCAGCGGGCTGCAGTCGACCTACGGCGTCGAGTGGGACCTGCTGAGCGCAGGCGCCTTCTTGTTGATGATCGTGCCACTGATCGTCTTCTTCAGCCTGCAGCGCTACTTCGTGCAAGGGCTGCTGGCCGGATCGGTGAAGTAGGGCGGCCATGGATCCAAGGGATTCGACCATCCTCTCCGCGTCGTCCGTCGACCTCCCGGCCCTGGACCGCCTCGCGGCACAGGTGCGGGCCGACTGCCTGCGGGCGGTGCACCACGCGAAGGGAGGGCACCTGGGGGGGCCGTTCTCGGCGGCTGACATCCTGGTGGCCCTCTACTTCGCGGTACTGCGCGTCCGGCCGGAGGAGCCGGACTGGCCGCAGCGCGACCGCTTCATCCTGAGCAAAGGGCACTCGGCCATCGGGCTCTACGCCACGCTCGCGGCGCGGGGCTACTTCCCGCGCGCCGAACTGGCGACATTCGACGCGATCGACTCGCGCCTGCAAGGGCACCCGGACATGACCGTGCTGCCGGGGCTCGACATGTCGAGCGGGTCGCTGGGGCAGGGGCTGTCGCCGGGCCTGGGCATGGCGCTGGGGGCGCGGCTGCGCGGCGAGTCGTGGCACACCTGGGTGATGCTGGGCGACGGCGAGTGCCAGGAGGGGCAGGTCTGGGAGGCCGCCTGGGTGGCGGCGCGCTACAGCGCGTCCAACCTGACGGCCATTCTGGACTTCAATGGCCTGCAGCAGTTTGGCTGGCCCGGGGCGACTCCGGGCAGCCGCCGGCCACCCTGGGACAGCCTGGAGGGCATGGCGGCCCGTTGGCAGGCCTTCGGCTGGCACACAATCACCATCGACGGCCACGACATGGGCCAGATCCTCGACGCGTGCGCGCAGGCGCAGGCTTACACGGCGGGGCCGACGATCATCCTGGCGCGGACCGCCAAGGGCCACGGCGTGTCGTTCATGGCTGGGAACTACGAGTGGCACGCGCGCGTGCCGAGCGACGCGGAGCTTGCCGCGGCGCTGCAGGAGCTGGGCATGGCCGAGGAAGGGGCGTGGGACGGTGGCTGAGCCGCGGATGGAGTCGCTGCGCGAGGTCTTCGGGACGGCGCTGTCCGACCTGGTGGCCGAGTTCCCGAACGTGCTCGTGCTCGACGGCGACCTGGCGAACAGCACCCGCGCCGATATCTTCGCGGAGCGGCACCCGACGCACTTTCTAGAAATGGGGATCGCGGAACAAAATTTGATGGGGGTGGCGGCCGGGCTGGCCACGGTGGGGTTCATCCCGTTCATCAGCACGTTCGCCGCGTTCGCCGTGAAGCGGGCGGCCGACCAGACGCGCATCGTCGTCGCGCAGCCGGGGCTCAACGTCAAGATCTGCGGCGGGTACACAGGCATCCTGACCGGAAAGACGGGCAAGACGCATCAGTCGGTCGAGGATATCGCGGTGATGCGCGCGATGCCGCACATGACGGTGATCGCGCCGGCCGACGGGCCGGAGATGCGCGGCGCGTTGCGGGCCGCGTGCATGACGCCCGGCCCGATGTACATCCGGGTCACGCGCGACCCCAGCCCGGTGATCTTCGACAACTCCTACGCCTTCACCATCGGCAAGGCCGTGGTGCTGCGCGAGGGGAACGACGTGACGATCATCAGCACGGGCGTGGAGACGGTGCGGGCGCTGGCCGCCGCCGACCTGCTGGCGGCGGCCGGCATCGCGGCCTACGTGCTGCACGTGCCGACGCTGAAGCCGCTCGACGTGCCGGCGATCGTCATGGCGGCGCAGCGAACGGGCCGGGTGGTGACGGCGGAGGACCACAGCATCCTCGGCGGGCTGGGCGGCGCGGTGGCCGAGACGCTTGGCGAGCACGCGCCGACACCCATGCGGCGGGTGGGGCTGCAGGACACGTTCGGGGAGTCGGGCCCGGATGCGGCGCTGCTGGAGAAGTACGGCCTGTCGGCGGCCCACATCGCGGCGGCCGCGCGGGCGATGCTCGGCTAATGCCCTTCGCCTGCGGAGAGCCGACGACGCTACATAGAGCAAGAGCAATTCAGTCAGGCATCGGCCCTGTATGCCGAGTTGTCCCTGGCCCGGGGTGAACGGCGCTCTCCTGATCCCGCGTTCCCGCCACCCGGTAGCGGAATGGAACTCCGCCGGAAAATCCTCCTCACGTTGTCCACGAGACATATCCCTTGTATGCTATCACCCACCTGGCGGCTCTTACAAAGGCGGGTGGTCACACAGACCGCAGGCTCAGGGCGGCGCGACGGCAAGGCCGTCATTACTCTGCGAGGCGAAGATCTGCAGGAACTGGGTCCAGGGCACCAGGTATTCGTACTCGCGCTGGTCGTTCGTGCTCGTCGGGCCGAGGACGTCGCGGATGACTGCGCCCTGGCTGTTGTAGCCCATCACGACGACCGCGTGGTCGTTGCCGAGCACGGTCTGCCAGGTGCTGCCGTCGGGCAGCACCCAGGTGGCTGGGCGACCGGGCTTGAAGTCGGCCGTAGCCTTCATCCAGACCAACGAGCCTGCCTTCACCGCCTGCTCGATGGCGGCCTTGGTGTGGACGGGCGTGACCTTCAGGCCGTAGTGCGTGAACAGCGGGATCATGGCGTTGCCGGTGGTACGCGCGAGGAAATTGGTCGCATAGTCACCCGAGTAGGCGTGCTTGATGTCGCCGCCGTAGATGAACACGCCCTTGGACGTCTCCGCCCAGGTCGGCTCGGTGCTCGTGTCCACGCCGACGATCGATATCATCTCGTCGAGCGGCACGTCGAAGCCGTATGTCTTGAGCACCACCCACGCGGCATCAAACTCGCAAGTGAAATGGTAGTTCTGATGCTGCTTCTGCGCCGCCTGGATATAGGCGTCGTAGACCACGCCGTTGACCGTGACTGTGCCGTCGGAATGACGGACGATGACCGGCGTCGGCGTCGGCGGGGCCGGCGTCCAGGTTGGCCCGGCGGGCGTGGAGGTCGGCTCCAGCGGCGCGGGCGTCGGGCTCGCGGCGGGACGCGCCGTGCCGGCGGAAGCCGGCGGTCGAGTGGCCGGCGCGGCCGAGGCGGGGGTGGCGCTCGCGGGCGGGGCCTGGGCGAACGCGGTGGCCACCGCGTAGGCGCCGGGAGTGCTCAGGGGGATGCGCAGCACTTCCCCGATCTTGATCAGGTTGGGGTCGGTGATGCCGTTGACCTGCACGATGGCGTCGGCGCTGGCGCCGTACTCCGCGGCGATCCCTGACAGCGTGTCGCCGGGTTGGATCGTGTAGTGCACCGTGCCGTCGGCGCCCGGCGTCAGATTGATCGGCGGAGAAGCGGTGGTGGCGGGCTGCGGTGCCGTGGGCGCGGCGGCTAGCGCGACCGGTGTAGGCGAGGTCGCGGGCGGGTTAGTGCCCGGTGCGGCCGGCGTGGCGCTGGTGAGCGCCGCCGCGGGCAGAGTCGCCGTCGCGGCGGGAGTTGGAGAGGGGGCGGCCGGACTCGCGGCGGGCCCCGGAGTTGGCGCGCTGGGCGCCAGCGACGGAGCACTGCAGCCGGCCAGTAGCAGGAGGACCGCGCACAGTGCGACGGCCGCGGTGCGGCCCGGATGGCGCGCCCAGGCAAGGATGTCCATGGGCCAAGTATGCCATATTTCGTGAAGCAAGCCAAGCCGGCTCAGCCCGCAGCGACGGCACGCCGCCTGCATACGGGACGGCTGCGGCGCCCGGCGCCGGCAGGCCAGCGAGCCCTGTGAGGGCTCGAGAGGGACAATAGCAGTGCCCCAGCATCCCAGAACCGACGCCTCCAGCCGCGGGCAGCACCCGCGCGCGCACCTGCGCGCGCTCGGCGCGGAACTCCTCGGCACCTTCGCGCTGACGCTCGTTGCCGCAGGCGCGGTGGTGGTCGGGGCCGTGAGCGAGGGCGAAGTGCCCTTCGTGGCACGGGTCGTGGCGCCGGGCCTGCTGGTCATGGCGATGATCTACACGATCGGGGACATCTCGGGCGCCCACATCAACCCGGCCGTGACCCTGGCGTTCGCAGCGCGCGGCGTCTTCCCCTGGCGGCTGGTGCCGGGCTACTGGGCGGCCCAATTCGCCGGAGCCATCCTGGCCGCGGGGGTACTCCGGGCGCTGTTCGGCACCGTGGGCGATCTCGGTGCCACGCTGCCCCGGCACGGCGACCTGGCGGCATTTGTCATGGAAGGGCTGCTGACCCTGTTGCTGGTGCTGGTGATCATTGGCACGGCCTCGCGCAGTAAGCTGACGGGTGCCGACGCGGCCATTGCGGTGGGCGCGACGATCGCGCTCGACGGGCTATTCGCGGCGCCGATCAGCGGCGCGTCGATGAATCCGGCGCGCTCCCTGGGTCCGGTGATCGTGGGGGGGATGTGGACGGGAGCCTGGATCTACGTGCTGGCGCCGGCCTTGGGGGCCCTGCTGGCCGTGGGGCTTGTCCGGCTGCTTATGGGACCACCCAACCCCGAAGAGGTCAAGAAGGCGGAAGGGGATCAGGACGGCCAAGGGAATGATTAAACCCCGCCCACGCCGCGGCGCCGGCCCGCAAGGCGGCTGCCGCGGGTGGGTGTCGGCGGTGGGTTAGTAGTAGGCGGCGACGAGCTCGGCTAACAGCCGGTTACACTCGGTCTCCGCGGCGACGAGGCTTTGCAGAGCGATTGAGGTTTTGGCGAACGTCTGGGGCACGACGGCGCTCGCGAGGGTGATCTCCAGGCGCGTGTCGTAGAGCGGCGCCGCCTGGCGCTGATGAATCTCCGCGACAGCCTGCCCAACGGGCAGGGCCGCCTCTTTCCGCCAATAGCCGGCGGTCACTTGCTGCCAACCTTCCATGGTCAACCTCCTACCGCGTGCCGCTCCTGTGCATGCCGTGGCCTGACGGCAGTGGATGAGCGGCCCTAGTGAGGCGCCGCATGCGGTGTGACCAGCTTCCTGATGCACCTTCATCATATGCCCAGCGGGCCCAGCCTGTCAACACTTGTGGGTCAGGATTGGGTAAGGTAACCCTAAGAACATGTACTCAACGTTGTCACAAATTGTGACAGTCTGCACAAGGGGAAGACGGGTACTCTGTTTGGCAAGCAAGCCGGCTGGGCGGGAGAACCGCGGTTCCAGGCACGAAATAGCCGGGAATCGCGCGGGAAAGCGCCGCGCGGTTGTAGACAGTGGCCCAATCGCATGGTATAATTACGCGCAGTTGTCGAGGTCCTAATCGGCCGGCGCCCCGCCGGCCACGTAACAGCGCCGGCATGCCGCGGGGGGAAGCACGTGGCGGCCGGCATCGCGCCCTGGCCACACCGGACCCATACTGGATGGAACGCGGCCCCGAATCGACGCCCTATACGCGAAACACGCCTACAACCGAATCACCGTTGAAGCAAGGAGCAGACGAAACCTATGCTAGCAGAGGCCTTGAAGTCCCTGCGGGAGTCTCGGGAATTGAGCCCGGAGCACTTCGCGCAGCTCATCGGGGTGAGTGACACGTATGTCCGGCAGATCGAGTCCGGCATGCGCGCTCAAATGAGCTGGGACCTTGTGCGCCGCACCGCGCGTGTGCTGCGCGTGCCGCTCTACGTGCTGGTCAGCGCGGTTTGGCCGGTACATGCGCCGATCAGCGAGCTACGGGCGGCGGGGCTGCCGGAAGACCGCCAGGACCAACTGGCGCGCCTCTGGCCGCGCGTGCCGCAGCGCCTCCGGCCGACGGCGCTCCAGGTGGCCTTTGCGCTGGCGCGGGTGGAAACGGTGCTCGACGGGACTTCGCGGGGCTCGGGCAGGCCGCGGCCCTAGACACACCCGCACGCCCGGCGGCCGGGCCGCAGTCCGCTAGCCCAGGGTCCGCAGTCCCGGGCCATTGCCTGATCGTGAGACATGGCCGTGGCCTTGTCCTGCGTCGCCAGCCAGTCCTGTGGGTTCAGGACCGCGCGACGCGTGGCGTCGTACGCGAGGCCGGGGCGGTGCCCCACCGCGACACGGAGGGATCCCTCATGACAGACACAGGCGCGAAGGGCAGCACGCAGGACTCCCGGTTGATCAAGGCGCCGCCCGCCGCGGTCTTTCGCGCGTTCATGGATCCTGCGGCGCTGGCCGTCTGGCAGGCCCCCGGCGACATGCGCGGCGAGGTCCACCAGTTCGATGGGCACGAGGGCGGCGGCTATGAGATGTCGCTCTATTATCCGGAGTCGGACGAGGCCGGCCGCGGCAAGACCGGGGCACGGGAAGATCGCTACACCGCGCAGTTCCTGGAGATCACGGCACCGCACCGCATCGTCGAGTCCATCACGTTCGACTCGCAGGACCCCGCCTTTGCGGAGCCGATGATCCTGGAGGTCGTCTTGGAAGCCGTCGAGAGCGGCACACGCGTGACCCTCACGTTCAGGGACCTGCCGGCGGCCATTCGGCCGGAAGACAACGCCGCGGGTGCGCGCTCGAGCCTGGATAAGTTGGCGCGCTACGTCGAGTAAGGCTGCCGGCACACCTGCCGCCGTCCCGAGTCTCGGATCCCCCTGCGGGGACGACCCAAAGTACACGCGAACCCCTACACAGGCGCCGGGCTATCGGCGCATGCGTATGCGCTCGCGCCACATAGCGCTGTACCCGCCACTTGACATAACCGACTAAAGGCGTAGACCTTGTCGCAGGAGGGGAGGGGCAGAGTCGCGCGGAGGCCGGGACGAGCTTGCGGGCTCGTCCCGGCCTCAGTGTTGCGCGGCACGCGCGAGGCTACTTCTCCATGGGCTCGTTCGCGGCGGTCCAACCCTTGAAGCTGGGCGGGAACGTGCGCGCATTGCTGTAGCCGAGCAGCTGGAGCGCAGCCATGCCCTGCGTGGCACGAAGGCCGGAGGCGCAAGAGACGACGACTGGCCGGTCCTTGGGGATCTGGTCGAGATGTTGGGCCAACGTGCGGATCGGGATGTTGATAGAGCCGGGGATGTGCCCGGCGGCGTAGTCCTTGGCCTCGCGGACGTCGATCACGAGCGCGTTGCCGTTGGTCATCAAGTCCTTGAGCGCGGCGACCGTGCCCACCGAGAAATATCCGTCAGGCAGATTGCTCAGGAAGGTGTTCGCGGTCGCGAGGACCTGGGCGTCGACCTGCTTTGGCGCGGCGACCGTTGCGGGTGTGACGCTGTCGGTGCTTACCGGCTCGTTGGCGGTCGTCCAGCCCTTATAGGCCGGGAAGAAGGTACGCGCGTTGGTGTAGCCGAGCACCTGCATGACTGCCATCACCGTGGTGGAGCGCAGGCCGGATGCGCAGCTGAAGACCACCGGACGGTCGGCCGGGATCTTGTCGAGGTTCTGGGCGACGGTGCGGATCGGGATGTTGATGGAGCCGGGGATATGCCCGGCGGCATAGTCCTTGGCCTCGCGGACGTCGACCACGAGCGCGTTGCCGTTGGTCATCAGGTCCTTGAGCGCGTCCACGGTGCCGACGTTGTAGTAGGTGTCGGGCAGCCCGCTCAGATAGGTGTCGACGACCTTCGTCATGTCAACGACGGCAGCGGTCGGCGTGGCCGATTCCGCGGCGACCCAGCCGGGATAGCTCGGCGGGAAGGCGCGCACGTTGGTGTAGCCGAGCAGTTGCAACGCGGCCGTTGCCATGCCGGCCCGGTGGCCCGAGGCGCACGACATCACGACCGGCCGGTCCTTCGGGATCTGGTTCAGGTTGGCAGGTAGTTGCTGGATCGGGATGCTGATCGCGCCGGGGATATGCCCCTCGGCGTACGAGTCAGGCGGGCGCAGATCCACGACCACGGCGCCGTTCGCCATCATGTCCTTCAGCGTGGCCACGCTGCCGACGCTGAGGAAGTTGTCGGGCAGCGCGCTGAGGAACGCATCCGCCTTCTGGATCAACGCCGGATCGACCGTGGGCGCACCGTAGACGGTCGGAGCGACCGCGTCGGTGCTGACCGGTTCCTTGGCCGCGGTCCAGGCCTTGTAGCTCCCTGGGAAGGCCCGGACGTTGTTGTAGCCGAGGATTTGCAGCACGGCCAGGCCCATCGCGGCGCGATGCCCAGAGGCACAGGACACCAGCACGGGCTTGTCGGCCGGGATCTTGTCGAGGTTCTGGGCAAGCGTGCGGATCGGGATGTTCACCGCGCCGGGGATATGGCCGGCGGCATAGTCAGCCGGCTCACGCAGGTCGTACATCACGGCCCCGCCGTTTGCCATCATGTCCTTGACCGTGTTGACGTTGCCGACCGCATAGAATGTGTCGGGCATCGTCGACAGGAACGTGTCGACCGCGCTGGTGATGTCGGCCACGGCCGGGACGGGCGTGGGCACGACCAGGATGGTGGCGGTGGGCGGCACCGCGGCGGGCGGCAGTACCGTGGGGGTGGCTGCTTGCCCACAGGCGGCCAGGCTGCCGAGCAGCACAGTCAGCAGCAGCATCGCCAATCGAGATTTGAGTAGTTTGGCGTTCATTTCATTCTCCTCTACTTGAGAGCCGTCGCGGCAACCACCGCTTCACGTGTGCCATACGCGGGCACCCCGCGGGCCCCGCCCCGTTCTCTAGACGAAGCTTTGCAGCCCTGCGTAGACGATCACCAGGCGCAGGGCCACGCCGCCGGTGAGCTTCAGCACCGGCGGAATACGGGCGGCGAGCACGGGGATGTGCCGGCCGCTCAGGTCGAATGACTCGATTGCCAGGGGCACGAGCAGCCCCAGCAGGACCACGATGCCCCAGAAGGCGAGGCTGAAGTCGCCACCGAGGATGAGCCCGCCGGCCCGTTGGGCCGCCTGGGAGCCGAAGTGCAGGGTAACGGCGTAGGCGAAGATCAGCACGAGCTCGACGCCGCAGAGCAGCGCCGAGAACGGGTTCAGCTGTTTGTGCTCGCTCGCAGGCACAAACAGGCACAGAAACGCTGCCCCGCCGGCCAGGCCCGATATGAGGAAGAGCGGCGCGAGCGCCGCACTGTTCCAGAGGGGCCGCGCCGGAATGGTGCTCAGCAAGACGCCGGTGTAGAAGCCCAGGCCGGTGCCGAGCCCGAGCGTCAGGATGTCAAGCACGACGCCCGGTTGCCCCGCCCGCCGGCCGACGCGCACGGGCGCGTTCCAGATGGCCCGGGCGCCGCCGCGCAGGCGGGCCAGGAGGCCCCGGCGACCGGAGCCGGCCGGCGGCGTGAACAACGGCAGCCGGCCCAGGAAGCGGAGCGCCAGCACGATCAGTGCGCAGAGCAGGATCCAGGAACCCCACGACATGGCGCTCGTGACCTGAAAGGTGGTGAAGAAGCGCCAGGCGTTCCAGCGGTTGGCCAGGTCGAGCCACAGCAGGAGCAAGCCGGTGCCGAGCAGCGGCAGCGCCGTCAGATCGGCGATCCAGAGGCCGCGGGCTAGCCGCTCACGGCGCGTAAGGCGCGCCAGGCCGCCGAAAACCATCAGCCCGGCCACCAGGCCGCCGAGGAACAAGTAGACCGCCACTTCCCAATGCCACGTGGCCAGGGTCGGGAACGTGATTCCGTTGGTGCCGGTCAGATCGACTTCGGTCATGATGCCACCTCCCGGGCGGGTCAGCCATCCTCAGCGCTGTTGGTGAAGCGCGAATTCAAGTAGAACAGGTGGGGCTGCGCGCCCGTCTGCGGTTTGACGGTGTCAACGCGGCGCGCCTGGTTGAGCGCCCGGCGCACGGCACTGCGCGCGTCGTTCAGGTCGCCGAAGGCCCGCGCGCCCGTGGGGCAGGTCTCAACGCAGGCCGGGACACGGCCGGCGGCCACGCGGTGGGCGCAGAAAGTGCACTTGTCGACGTATCCGTCGGGATGGACGTAGCGCATGCCGTAGGGACACGCCGTGACGCACGCTTTGCAGCCGGTGCATTTGGCCGGGTCGACCAGCACGAGGCCCTCCGGCGTTTTGTATGTGGCTCCCGTGGGGCAGACGGCGACGCAGGGCGGGTTGTCGCAGTGGAAGCACTGCTCCGGCCGGAACTCGCCCTGCAGGTTGGGGAAGGTGCCCGTGACGGACTCGCGCATACGGATGCGGTAGTAGCCGAGCGGCACTTCGTTCTCGGCCTTGCAGGCCACCAGGCAGGCTTCGCAGCCCAGGCAGCGCTCGAGGTCGATGGCCATGGCATAGCGGGTCATGTCAGGCCTCCTTTACCAGGCGGACGAAGTTCACCCGCATGCCGGCGCCGCCGCTGATGGGGTCGAGCACGTAGTTGGTGATCAGGGCCGTATCGCTGGCCCCGCGTCCGTTGGCGCGGCTGAGGCCGGGCGCGTTATGGCCGAAGCCATGCACCATGTACACGGCGTCACGGCGGATGCGCTGGGTCACCTTGACGCGCACGGGGCCGCTGCGGGCGCCGTCATGGTTCTCCACCATGACGCGGTCGCCGTCGCGGATCCCCTGGGTGGCGGCCACGTCGGCGTTCAGCCAGACGGCGTTCTCGGGCATGAGCTCGGCGAGCAGGGGCGTGTTCTGCGTCTTGCCGAAGGTATGCACGGGGCTGCGACCGTAGAGCAGGCGGAAGTAGCCGGCCGGCGGCTCGGCCACGGGCTCGTATTCGGGCAGCGGGGCGAAGTGGTCCGAACTCGAGGGCCGCCGAGTAGAGCTCGATCTTGCCGCTGGCCGTCGGGAACGGCGTTTCGTCCGCGCCGAAATCGCTGATGTAGGGCTTGCCTTTCTGAATGGCGATGCCCTGCTGGGCGCGCAGCTTGTCGAGGCTGAGGCCGACAGACCGCAAGCGCTCGTTCAGGTAGTCCTCGGCCGTCTCCCAACGGAAGAAGCCGTCGAGCCCGAGGCGGAGGCCGAGCTCGCGCGCCATCCACCAGCCGGGCTTGGTATCGTAGAGCGGGGCGACGGCCGGCTCGCGCAGGGCGATGTAGGGTGTCTTGTGGCCGCAGGTCCAGAGCTCGTCGTAGCGCTCCAGGTAGGTGGCTTCGGGCAGCACGACGTCGGCCCAGGCGATGTGATCCTGCGGGAGCACGTCGATCACGAGCACGAAGTCGAGCTTCTTGAGCGCCTCGATCGTACGCTGGGGATTGGGAACGGTATGCAGCAGGTTCATGCCGTAGACTACCAGGCCCTTGATCGGATAGGGCTTGCCGGTGATCATCGGCTCGATCAGCTCTTGCACCGCCGTCGCGCCGCGCAGGAACGTATCCCGCGCGCCGTCCGCGCGCGTCTTGCCGGTAGGTCCAGGAGGCAACACGGTCTCCTCGCCAGGGGCCGACGCTCAGCCACCGGCGCCGCCCTGGACGGCGTAGGGTGGGTGCGCGATCTCCTCGATGTACGGGGTTTTGTTCAGGTAGAGGGCGCCGGGTGTGCCAATCGCGCCCAGCAAGGCGTTTAGGATGTAGACCGCGCGCATGCGCTGGGTATCGTTGCCGTACCAGGTGACGTGGCGCCCGGGCACGAGCACGCTCTGGGGCCGGGCCTTGCCCATTTCGCGGGCCGTGGCGCGGATCTGGTCGGCGGGCAGGTCGGTGATCGGCGCGGCCCACTCAGGCGTGAACGCCTGCACATGGGCGGCGAGCGCGTCGTAGCCGGTGGTCCATTGCGTGATGTACGTCTGGTCGATCAGCTGCTCGGTGACGAGCACGTTCATCCAGGCGAGCAGGAGCGCTGTGTCGGTGCCCGGCTTGATGGGCAGCCAGTAGTCGGCTTTCATCGCGACACTGGAGAAACGGGGATCAACCACAATGGTCCGGGCGCCGCGGGCGTGGGCATTGGCGAAGTCCTGCATCATGGTGTTGCGCGTGTCCTCGCCGATATGTGTGCCGATCAAGGTGATGCAGGAGACGCCGTCCCAGTCGACCGGCTCGTGGTTGCCGATGCCCTGCCCGTAGGTGATCTTGGCCGCTTCCTCCCGCGGGCTGGTGCAGAGCGACATTGACGGCTTGGCACCGTTGGGCGAGCCCCAGGCCTGGGCCAAATAGTCCGTGAACCAGAAATCGCCGGACGTGTGGCCCAGGAAGACGACGGATTCAGGCCCGTACTCGTCGGCGATCTGCTGAAGTTGGGCGGCGCTGTGGTCGAGGGCTTCTGTCCAAGAGACCTGGCGGAACTTCCCTTCGCCGCGGGCGCCGTCGCGGATCTGCGGGGCCTTCAGGCGGTCCGGGTCGTAGAGGAACGAGAACTCCCGCCTGGCCGCGGGCGCAGAGCATGCCCCGGCTCTTGGGGTCCCGGGGGTTGCCGTCGATCTTGTAAACGCGGCCGCCTACGCTCTGGACGATGATGCCACAGCGCCAGGGGCACATGTCGCAGTAGTTGTACGTCGTGGTGACCTGACCGCGGCGGTACCATGGCACCGGGACACCCAGCTTGACCAGCCCGTCGGCCAGCCGGCTGAGCACCGGGTCGGCCATGCCTGCCAGGACGGCGAGCCCGCCCGCCCCGTACAGCGAGCCTTTGAGGAAGTCCCGGCGCGTGAGCGGCGCTTTCCATCGTTTCATGTTGGCCTCCTTACGCGGGGATGGTTGCCCGCAGCCGTGCTTCGCGCGCCATGGCGCGGTGCATCAGGCAGAGCACGCTGGACAGCCACTCCTGGTCCATATGCTCCTTCGGCACGCTGCTACAGGAGCCGGCGTCCCAGATACACTGGCGATACTGGCGGAGCTGGAGCGGGAGCAGTGTCACAAGCCGGAGCTCCGGACTCCGCGCGGTGATCTCGCGGACCAGGGCGGGCGTGCCGGCTCCGGCCAGGTCCCAATCGACGAAGGCGACGTCGTCGAGGCCTTGAGCCGCGCGAGCCAGGAGATCGGCGCGCGAACTCCACCTGCGCGATGCTGACGTCCAGCGCGACGAGCGCGAGCGCGGCGTCGAGGAGGGACCGCAGGAGCGCAGCGCATTCGGCGGTATGGACCGCGAGTAGGATCCGGATCCGCATAGACAGCCTCCCCGGGCGATAAACAGTCACGCTTATCGTAGCGCCAACCGGCCGGGGCGCGTGTCAGGGAAAGTCCGGATCAGGACGGGGGCGGTGTCAGACAAGCCGGGCGGGGTTCACCCTACACAACCGGCGGGGACCACGCGTGGGCGGGCGAAATCCCGGAGGAGGAGCTAGCTTGCGGTCAGCAGCCCGCGGGCGAGGGCATATTTGACCAGGTCGGCGCGCGTGTGCAGGTTGAGCTTCTGCATCACACGCGTGCGGTAGGTCTCGACGCTCTTCGGGCTGAGGATCAGCTGATCGGCGATCTCGGGCGCGGTGTGGCCGAGGGCGGCCAGCTTGAGCACCTCGCGCTCGCGGTCGCTGAGCTGCTCGTAGCTGTCCAGAATTCTCGCCGCCTTGCAGCTGGCTCAGGTAGTCTTCGAGCACCAGGCGGGTGGCCGAGGGGTAGAGGAAGGCGCCGCCCTGGGCGACCGCACGGATCGCGCCCACGAGCTCCTGATCCACGGTCGACTTGAGCACATAACCGGAGGCACCGGCTTTGAGCACGGGAAAGAGGTAGCGCTCCTGGGCGTGAACGGTGAGGATCAAGACACTGGTGTAGCTGGAGCAGCAGGCACGGATCCGGCGTGTGGCCTCAAGGCCATCCATCTCGGGCATCGAGATATCCATCACGACGACGTCGGGACGCAGGCGCGGCACGAGCTCTACGGCCTGCGTGCCGTTGCCGGCCTCGCCGACGACGACCATATCGGGCTCGGCGGCCAACAGCGCGGTGAGGCCGATGCGCACGATCGGGTGATCGTCGACCAGCAGCACGCGGATCCGCGGTGGGCTACTCAGCATGCGCGGCCTCCGGGGGGAGCGGGACACGCGCCTCCAGCCGTGTGCCGGCGCCGGGCTGAGAGTCGACAGTCAGGCGGCCGCCCACGAGGGCCAGCCGCTCCCGCATGCCGGCGAGGCCGAGGCCGCGCGGTGCGGACGTGGCCGCGTCCGGCGTGAAGCCCGTGCCGTCGTCGGACACGCCGAGGATCACCTCGCCGCCTTTACGCCGCAGGCTGACACAGGTGTGGCGCGCGCGAGCGTGCCGGGCAACGTTGGTCAGCGCCTCCTGGGCCACGCGGTAGAGCACGAGCTCGAATCTCGCGGGGTAGGCGCTCGCCCGGCTGACCGATCTCCAGTGTGGCCGCGACCGCGCCGGCCCCGTTCAGCTCGTCGACGCGCCAGCCGAGCGCGGCGTCGAGCCCCAGGTCGTCGAGGATGGTCGGGCGCAGCTCCAGCGCAACCCGGCGGATCTCGTCCAGGGCGGCCGCAGTCAGCCGGCGCAGCTCCTGCACCTGACGGCGCGCGTCCTCGGGCGTCTCCGACCGCTCCAGCAGGCGCAGTCGGACGAGCAACATGGTCAGTGCCTGCCCCGCTTCGTCGTGGAGCTCGCGGGCGACACGTCGTCGCTCCTCTTCCTGAGCCTGCAACATGGCACCGGAGAGCTGGTGCAGCCGGCGCGCGTCCTGATCGAGCCGGCACAGCATCTCGTTGAAGGTCGAAACAAGCCGGCTCAAGCGCTCGTCGGCGATCTCGGCCGTGCTCACCCGGACGCTCAAGTCGCCGCAGCGGACAGCGGCGACGGCCTGCTGCAGCCGATCGAGCGGCGCCAGCGTGGCTTTGAGCACCAGGTAATTGACGACGAAGCTGATGAGCAAGCCGGCCGCGGCGAATACGGCGATCAGCTCGTAGTGGAAGCTCTCCGGGAAGCTGACGACGTGCCAGATCGTGATGCTGGTGCCGGCCATGGCGCCGAGGGCCACGATGGAGGAGTTGGCGAGGAGGATTTTAGCGACGATCGGCAAGCGCCCGCGCTGGTGGCCGGCCTGCGCCATCCGCGCGGCGGGCACGGTGCCGCGTGTCGTCCTCGGGTCGTTCCGCGTTGTCGCGTCCGCGCTGGCTTGGGCCATGATCGTCGCTCCTTAGCCTTGCGCCCGGCCTCCACGGCGACCGGCGGCGGCGAATCCCCACGCCGCCTACCACCTGCGCGCGCCGTTGAGCTCAGGCGTTCCCGAGTGTAGCATAGGCAATGGCGGTGAAGGTTCGGGTGGAATCGGGTGACGGGTGGGTGCACAAATCCCAGCCAACGGGTGCAGCCACGTAGCACGTAGGGGGACGGCGCGGGGGCGGCGCCCCCGCGCGCGAGGTCTCCCGGCCGGACGATCCGTTGGAGGGCTGCGGGCAGGGCCGTGCGGCTGGTTGAAAGTGTGACGGATAAGCGACATTATCCGTCTAATATCGAATTCCGGCGCACTCCCCGATTCACCCGTCACTCGGTAGCAGCCTCATGATCGGCCACCACAGCCGCGATCACGCGGCGGGACTCGGCGGCTATGGCGGGATCGGTGTCGACGACGTCGGCCAGCGTGATGAGCGCCTTCCAGAGCGCCCAGCCGCGGCCGCGCGCCCAGGTCCCGGCGTCCAGCGGCAGCCCGGCGCGGAACGCAGCGCGGCTCGCGCCTGAGAACAGCGTCCAGGCGATCACCAGGTCGCAGGCCGGGTCGCCGACGGCCAAGCAGCCGAAGTCGATAACCGCGCTCAAGCGGCCGCCCGTCACCAGCAGATTGCCCACCGCCACGTCACCGTGCACCCAGACGGGCGGGCCGTGCCACTCCGCGGCCAGCGCGGCATCCCAGACAGCCGTCGTGGCCGCGGCATCGATGCGATCGCCCAACGTGGCGATCGCCTCACGGGTCTGGGCGTCGTAGACAGCGGGCGGCGCGCCGCGGTAGAAGCTGTGGGCCCCTGCCGCTGGCCCCCCTGCCGCATCGATGGCCTGCAATGAGGTGAGGAACTGTGATATATCTGTACCAAACTGTGACATATCGGCGATAAGCGCGGACCCTGTGACCGCGCCGTCGATCCAGCGATAGACCGACCAGGGCCAGGGGTAGTCGGGAGCCGGCCGGCCGAGCGCGAGCGGCTGCGGGATCGGCAGCGGCAGATGCGGGGCGAGCCGCGGCAGCCAACGGTGCTCTTTCAGCACCTGCGCAGCATAACCCTGGGCGCTGGGCAGCCGCACGCTCATCTCGGGGCCGAGGTGAAACGTGCGATTGTCGTTCCCACCGTGGGCCACGGGCGTCACGGGCAGGTGCGCCCACCGCGGGAACTGTGCGGCGATCAAGCGGCGGACGAGGGCCACCGAGATGTTCGGTCGAGTCTGGGGTACAGCGGGCAAGGATGACGGCTCCTTTCTCAGGGCAAGGCGGGCGCACCCGCGGTGGGATCGGCGTGGGGCTGCTCATCGGCAAGGTCGCTCGCCCACAAGCGGCGCATCTCGTCACTGGCGGCAAGCAGCGCATCGAGCGTGCCCGTGGCGGTTACCGCCCCGTCCTCGAGCAGAATGATCTGGTCGGCGCGGCGCAGTGCGGCGGGCCGATGGGATACGACGAGGACAGTGGGCCGGTCGCCGGCCGCCGCGGCTGGATCGCCCAGCACGCGCGCCCAGAGGGCTTGCTCCGTCTCGACGTCGAGCGCACTGGACAGGTCGTCGCAAACGAGCAGCGCGGGCCGGCGCACAAGCATGCGCGCGGCCGCGGCGCGCTGCACCTGGCCGCCCGACAACCGCACACCGCGCGGGCCGACCAGCGTCGCCAATCCATGCTCCAGGACGGCGACGTCGGACTCTAGCACCGCGCGGTGGATCGCATCCGCCAGATCGGCCTCGCTCGCGGCTTGGCCGAGCAGCACGTTCTCGCGCAGCGTCTCGCTGAAGAGGCGCGGCACCTGCGGCGTGTAGGCGCAGCGCGGCGGGACGAAGAAGCCGCAGTTGCCCGCGACTGGCCGGCCGTTCCAGCGGATCTCGCCGGAGTCGCGTGGCAGCAGGCCGAGCAGCGCGCGCAGCAGCGTCGTCTTGCCGGAGCCGACACGGCCGGTGATCACGGTGAACGAGCCCGCGCGCAGGTTGAACGCCGCGTCACGGATGCCGGCGCTCGTGCCGGGATGCTGGTAGGTCAGGCCGCGGACCTCCAGCGTATCCAGCCGCTCGCGGGGCAGGACGGGCGCGAGCGCCGGCAGGGCTTCTCCGCCGTGCGGGTAGACCGGGTGGTGCTCGTGCAGGATCCGCGGCGGGTCGTCAGGCGCGAGGGCGATCATGCGGTCAAGGGAGACCTCCTGCGCCTGGTAGTCGCCGATGAAGTTGCCGATGAGCGCGGGCAGGTCCGCGGCGAAGACGAGATAGTAGGTGAAGAGCGCGAAGTCGCCCACGCTGAAGCGGCCCGCAGCCATGGCCTGCCCGGCCAGCAGCAGGATGACGCCGATGCCGAAGTCGATTGAGCCGCTCTCGGCGGCGTTGATCACCGCGTTCAGCAGGCCGACGCGCTCCTTCGCCCGGCGCCGGTTATCGTTCAGCGCGGCGAAGCGGGTGATCACGGTGCGTTCGGCGGTGGCCACCTTGACAGCCTGCACGGCGCCGAAGAGCTCGCCCAGGAAACCGGTCACCGCGTCGCCTGCCTGGCCGACGGCGTGCCACGCGACGCGCCAGCGCGCCCAGGCGACGTAGCTCGTCACGATGGTAACGACCAGGGGTAGGAAGATGACCAGCGTGATGGTCAGGTTGATGCGCGCCATGATGACGACGGCGATCAGGAACGAGCCGAGCCGCCCGACGATTGTCCCGATCCAGGTGGGGAAGTCGGCGGTCTCAGCCACGTCGTCGCGGTAGCGGTTGACCGCCTCGCCTGACGAGACGGGTGGCGGCAGCGCGCCTGGCCGGCGCAGGGCCGCGGCGAACAGGTTGCGCTGCACGAGCGCACCGCAGACGCCGCGGAACGTCCAGCCGCCCCAGGCGTTCCCGAGGTGGGCCACCGCGCGGGCAAGCTCGACCGAGACGTAGAGGGCGATGAGTGCGGGGATGGTCACCGCGACCGGCGCGGCGCTGGTGAGGCGGTCGAACGCGGCCTTCTCGATCAGGCCAGGGGCTACGCGGAGGCCGAAGTAGAGCAGGTCGCCTACGAGGAGCAGCAACAGCGGCCAGGGGGCGTAGCGGATCAGCCGCCAGTTGTAGTACGCCGTGCTGAGCTTGCGGCCGGGAGCCGCGGGTTTCGTGGTCATGCCAGGGCCTCCTCGACGCCGGTGCGCAGCAGGCGAGAGAACCGGGAGCCGGGATCGGCGGCCAGCGCGGCCCGGGGGCCATACTCGACCACGCGGCCACCCTCCAGGATCAGCAGATCGTCGGCGCGCTGCAGCGTGCGCAGGCGGTGAGCGATGATGATGCCGCTGCGGCGCCGGCTCCCCTCCCCTGCCAGCAGTCGGGTGACGGCCCGCTCCAGGCGCTGCTCGGTGATGGGGTCGAGCCGGGCCGCGGCTTCGTCAAGGATGATCAGGCCGGGGTCCTTCAGCAGCAGACGGGTGAAGGCGAGCAGTTGCGCCTCACCGGCCGAGATGCCCGTGCCGCCGGCCGTCAGGCGCGTGTCGAGGCCCTGGGGCATGGCGGCCAGCCAGTCGGCGAGGCCAAGCGCGGCGAACGCGGCGTGGATCCGGGCGTCGTCGACGGTCGGGTCGAAGAACGCGATGTTGTCGCGCAGGCTCGCGCTGAACAACTGGACGTCCTGGGTCACCAGGCCCACGCTCTCGCGCAGGGTGGCGAGCGCGACGTCGCGGATGTCGACGCCACCCAGGTGGATGGCTCCATTCGTCGGGTCATAGAGCCGGAACAGCAGGCGCGTGAGCGTGGTCTTGCCGCTGCCGGTGCGCCCGAGCACCCCGAGCACGTGCCCGGCCGGCAGGTCGAACGACACATCGCGCAGGACAAGGCCGGCGTCGGGGTCCGTATTGGTGCCTGCATCGAGCGGCGCGGCACCGGGGATGCCGTCGGCGTAGGCAAAGGAGACCGCCTCGAACCGCACGGGCAGCGGGCCGGGCGGCAGGGCGGCAGTCCCCGACGCCTGCACGGCCGGGCGGCGCCCGTGCAGCGCGGCGATCCGGGCGATGCCCGCGGTGGCGCGCTGCAGGGTGCTCGCCTGCTTGCGCAAGCTCTCGAGCGGCTCCGCCAGCATACTGATGTAGGCGACGATCAGGAAGACCGTGCCGATGGTGATGCGGCCCTGGCCGTAGAGGTAGGCGCCGATGCCCAGACCGAGCGCCCAGCCGAGGCCGAACAGCAGGTTGATCATGCCAAAGCTGAAGTAGTCGAGCATCTCGGCGGAGCGGCGGGTGCGCATGACTCGGCGCATGAAGCGGAAGAGGCGCGCCAACGTGTAGGCCGCGGCCCCGCTCCCCTGGATGTCCTCAACCCCGGACAGCCGCTCCTCGATGTAGCCGTACAGATCGGCGGCGGCCTGCCGCGCGGCAGTCCAACGGCGCACGCCCACGCCCTGCAGCGCCGCCAGGGCGACAACCGCGACCGCGGCGTAGAGGGCCAGCGCCAGCCCGGCCGCCCAGTTGGTCAGCGCGAGCAGGACGATGACGCCTAGGACCAGCATACCACTGGTGACGACGCGGATGGCGAACTGAGCGAAGAAGTCGGCGAGCTCGTTGACATCGCCGTCGACGCGCTCGATGAGCTCGCCGGGCGTGTACGTCTTGTGGAACGACATGTCGAGCCGCAGCAAGTGCTCAGTCAGCGCGGCGCGCAGGGCGTTAGTCGCCCGCCAGCCGACGTTGATGCTGAGGTAGGTGGTGGCGACCGTCAAGGCGCGGCCGGTCAGGCTGACGCCGATGAAGGCCAGCCCGGCGTAAGCCAGCGACGCGACGTCCGCGCCGCGCTGGGTGGCGTCGATGAAATAGCGGATGATCTGTGGACTGATAAGCTGGAGTGCGACGCTCGCGGTCAGCAGCGCGGCGAGCAGCGCGACGCGTGCGCGCTGGGGCCGCAGGTACGCGCCGAGCAATCGGCGGTAGTCGGCCAAGGGAAATGTCAACGACACAAGTGCTCCTCACGGTGGCGGCAAGAGAACGAGCCACGGGTCACTCCGTGGCTCGGCGACACTCTTGCCTGGAATCGATACGGCCACGGGCGGGAGCGCGCCGGTGGCCGTGGGATACGGGGCGCCGCATGGGCGCGTGTACAGCCACGCGAGCGCCGCTACCTTGCCGCCTGGACACAGACGGGGGTACGACGCCGGGCTGTCCGTAGTCGTTAGCTTCTTGCTGCCGGGCGCACTCCTAGAGGCGCTCTCCGAGAACCGGGTGTGAGCGCCGGATGGGTTGCAGCATGGTCGTTGGCATGTCAGTCCTCCCTGACAGGGGGCTTATCGGGCGTGCGCCGCGTGCGAGCCGCACCTGTCGCCCTGCCAGTATACCCGCCCGGGTCGCGATCCGGGATCGGTCCCTGGTTGTAGATCACCGCGGCCGCGGACGCACATTCCCTTGTGGGATCAGTCGGCGACCCCGGGCGGGCGCGGCAGATAGCCTAGCTTCTTGAGTAGGCGGCGCGCCGCACCGGCCGACTCTTCGGGCACCAGCAGGACCGTGCGGTCGCCGATCGTTGCGGTCTGGACGAGGCCACGCAGACCGGCTTCGTTGGCGAGCTCGGCCAGCAGGTAGGGGTCGTCAGCTTCGAGCAGCCACATCGACCCGGCCTCCTGGATGGCCGTCAGGCGGCGCTCGATGTCGGCAAAAAAGACGCGGACGGTCTGCGGAAGGTCGGCTGCCGGAACGCCGCTGCGGGCGGCCAGGAAGTCGCGCGCCTGCGCCACGGGCAGGCCGTTGTCGACCGCGTCGACCACCGCGTCGCGGCTCAGACGGTAGACCTGATCGCTCTCCTGTACGGCGATGCGCTCCACGAAGGCGCGATCGTTCGGGAGCACGCGCGCCGGGTCGGTCAGCACGATCTCGAGCGTGGGCAGAACACGCAGGATGGGCGCCTGTTCCACGGGCACGGGTGGGGTGTAACCGGCGGCCAGGCCCAGGACGTAGGCGCCGAGCGGTGTGAGCCGCACGGCGAGGAGGCCGTCGTAGCGGGTCAGGTAGTCGGCGTCGACGTCGATCCAGCCGAAGTCGAGCGCGGCGTCCTCCGGCGCGACGTATGCCACGTCGACGATGCCGAGCGTCGCGGCGTACTCCCAGAGGACCACGCGCACGTACGAGCCGATGACCAGCTGGACATAATCCTCCCGCGTCCCTGCCCAGCCGCCGTAGTCCCAGCCGCGGTAGCCGACGAAGAGGCCGTGCGAGCCGACCTCCTCCACAGCGGGCAGGTAGCTCTCGGCTTGCATGTAGCGCAGCAAGTCGGCCAGCGTGACCCAGCGGCCGGGCGGCAGCGCGCGGAGGGCGGCGGCGATTTGGGCCCGCCGCGTGGCCGGAGCCGTCAGACGCGTGTGCTGCGACTGCTGCCCCTTGATCCCCTTGGCGCGGGTTAGCTCGTCGAGCAGGTCGGAGCGCAGCCAGCGGTGCCAGAGCCCCCGCACCTGCGCGGCGTCGAGCGGCGCCGCGGCGGCGGCCTGCCCGGCGGTCGTGAGCGTCAGCCGCGTGCCGCCGGCCGCCGGTTGGACCCAGCCGGCGGCCTGGATCAGCATCAGCAGCCCGGCGGGGCGGATGGCTTCGTCGGCGCGCGTGTAGTCGTCGGGGAAGTATGCGCCGAGCAGCAGCCGCTCGCGCAGCCGGCGCAGGGCGGTCAGCGTGGGCAGCCGCGTGCTGGCGCTGACCGAGATCTTGCCCAGCCCGGTCAGGTCGAGCGCCGCCGCCAGATCGTGGAACACCGGGACCTCCGTCTCGGCGACGTGCACGTCGACGCGGTCCCGGCCCCAGCGGTGCTCCGGCGGCTTAGGGTTGCCCTCCAGGCGCGCGGGCGGGGGCTCCGGGAGCAGCACACGCAGCCGGATGGCCAAGTCTCCGGGCACGAAGGCAGCCTCTCCATAGTGGTCGTACTGCGGATAGAAAAAGACGTCAAACGGGCGCGCGCGCTCGTCGTCTCTAGAGACATACGGCTGCACGCCGCGCCGCTGCGCCTCCGGGCCGAACTTGGCGGTCACAGCGTCCGCATCGTACAGGTTCCCCGAGCGGTGCACGACCTGCGCGAGGGCCCCGCGCTGCGCAGGGGTCAACTCCGCCAGCAAGCTTTCCAGCAACTCGCGTGTCAGCAAGGCACCGCACATGGCCGCGACGAGGGCATCCTTGCGTGCGGGTGCGCTGCGACCCGTCCCACGGACGTACCACTTGATCTCTTCATTGGTCCGTGCGTAGAGCGCTTGTTCCAGGTTAGGGAGCGTGGATGTTCCGGCGGCATCGGCGGGCATGAATCGCGCCTCTCGTGATCGCGGTTGGCCTCCGCTCTAGAGGCCACGGCGGGGGTCTCTCAACACCCCGATTATACGACATATGGTCTACCCTTGGTCTGGTTAGTTGCGGACGCCGTTGCTATGTCCACCCCTATCCTGCCTCCGACGCAAGTACCCCACCGCGGCGGCTCACGGCGCGAGCCGGTGTAGGTCACGCGGGAAGAGCGTGGCCTCGCGGACGTTGTAATATTATAGGCCGCAATCGCATCCACCGCAAATTGCGGCGTGTAGGCCGATTGGCACACATAGAACCGTGCCGTGATTGCGTGTCAGGTCATAAATGCCATAGGGCACCGCCCGCCCCAGCGCCTCGCTCGCAAAGTCATGGACGTTGACCACTTCCGCCGTCTGCCCCCAGGTGCGCCGGGATCTTAAAGTTGCCAATCAACTCCTTCTCCTAAGTAACTGCCATCTCTGGTGCGGTGGGGACGAGTTCAAAGCCCACGATTTCGCCCGCCGCTCTAGAGCCTGTTATGGACTTTGCAGGCGTGAGCCGGTCCTCGCGGCAGAGACCGGCAAGCGTGAACACGGTCCGACGACCACCAAACAAGAGACTGTCCAGGCACGAATGGGCGTCGAAAGTCCATAACAGCTCTAGCCCGCACCACGCGTTGTTTGTACTGCTGCTCGTAATAGTCCTGACCAGCATCGGTGTAGGCCGTACCCTGCTTCAACATACTGTAGATGATCCGCGCCAGCTTGTGGGCAGTCGCCGTCACCGCTGCGGGCTTGCCGAGCCGTCCAGCCAGGCGCCGATAGTACGCCCCTAACGCACTCTGACTATGATACAGGCTCGCCGCCGCCATGCGCAAGATCCCTGCGGCCCAACTCGCCGTGGGTTTGCTCTTGCTCGACAACACCTTGCCGCCCGAGATCTTGGTGCCCGGGCACAAGCCCAACCACGACGCGAAGTGCTTCGCGCTCGGCCAGCGCCCCATATCGGTGCCAATTTCCGCGATCAACGCGAGGGCGCTGCGGCTTCAATTCAGTCGATGCGCGTCAAGTCCACGCCGCACAACTGGTAGAGATAGGTACGGGCGTCGAAGTGCGGCTGGTTGTGCTTGGGGGCGTGCCGCGGCTTGGCCGGCGGGGGGGGCGCTTCCTCGGTCACCCGCCCCAGACTGGCCAAATACGCCTCGATCCGTTGGTCACAGGCCGCCAGCTGGGCCTGGTAGCTATCGTAGAGGGCCACCGCTTGTTCCAAGGCGAACAGGTGCTCTGCGCGGTAGTTGCCCACCAGGCTCTTGGCGATCACTTCGACACTCGCCTTGCAGCGGGGATCGCGGTGCTGGGCCAGGACCTGGGGGTCCCGTTCGCCCTCGAGGATCGCCCGGATGATGCGCAGGCCGGTGAGGCCGGTGATATCGGAAACCACGTGGTGCAAGAGCAGGTTCATCTGCTGCAAGGCTTTCTGCATGTGTTGGATGTGTCGAGCGGCTCCGCGGATCAACATCGCCCGTTGGCGCAGATAGCTGCGCAGGACAACGATCTCATCGGCGGGGCGGAAGGCGCCTTGCAGCAGGCCAAAGGTATGCAACTGCTGGAGCCACTGGCAATCCAGCACGTCCGACTTGCGGCCACTGACGTTCTTGACTTTGCGGGCGTCGGCAAGCAGTACGGTGAAGCCGCGCTGCTCCAGCAACTCAAAGACCGGCACCCAATAAACGCCGGTGGATTCCATGACGACGGTGTCCACGCCGCACTGTTGGAGCCACGCGGCGAGGTCGTAGAGATCGGGGGTGAAGGTGGCGAACTCGCGCACGCTGACGGTGGCGCGCCCGGGGGGCACCGCCACGAAGTGGGAGGTGGCCCCAATATCGATGGCGGCGGCATTCAGGTTGAGAGGGGGCAGGCTAGCCGGGGGAGCCGGGGTCGGATTGGACGGGTTAGGCGGATGCGGTGACATAGGGCGATCTCCTGTGGGTAAGGGGCGGAAGGCCGGCAGGCGCGAGCGGGACGCGAGGGAGCATTCTCCTAAACGGGAGCGCGGGAGCGTCACCAGTGCAGTCATCGCCACCCGCTCGAGACCAAGCTTCTTGGCGGGCACAAGGCACCACTGAAGGAACGGTTTTTCCAACCTGCCACACCGGGAGATCATACCACATGAGGGGCCACATAGTTACTTCCTGCGGCATTGGCCTAGCAGGGCATGAGGAGCTTCTTGGTATCGACGCTGATGACGGGCTGAGCGGCGGCCAGATGGCGGGCGCGTTCGGCCGCGATGTGCGCAAACTGCGCGTCGCGATCCGGGTGGGGCGGGCCGCCGTACTGCTTGGAGTTGCTGCGCAGCCGGTAGTCCGCGGCCCGCAGCAGCCGGCTGATCACGGGCAAGCTGACCGCATGGCCCTGCGTGGCCAAGGCGGTCTGCAGGTCCCGCAAGCGGCAGTTCAACCACTTGGTGGCCGTCATCGGGTCGCCCGCCGTGTGGGGCGCGACCACCGCGTGCAGCACGCTCGTCAGGGCCGGATCTTTTTTCGGCGCGGGGACGGCCGGCGCCGGGCCGGCGTTGGCGGGGCGGGAGGACGGTGGGCAAGCCGGCGGCGAGTTCGGCGCGGCCGCGGGCGATGGTCTTGGGATCCAGACCGGTAATGACGCTGAGTTGGCGATCACTGGGGCCGTTGGGGGCCTGGGAGAGCGTGCCGGCATACCAGCGGCGCTGCGGCTCGGAGAGCCGGCTGAGCAGGAGATTGATCTGGGCATGCTGCTGGACGGTCGGGGGATCGGTGCCCGCCTGACAGACCGTACAGGCACATTGATGAACCGGCGGCGGATCGGGGGTCATGGCAGTCCTCCTACAAGAATGCCGCCAGTATAACCGATCTGCCGGAAGTTATTGATTTACGGACCCTAAGGCCAGCTAGCTGCATCACCAGGCGCTCCAGGCCGATGGCGAAGCCGCCGTGCGGCGGCATGCCGTAGCGCATCGCCTCCAGGTAGCTCGCGAACGCCTCCGGGTCGAGCCCGGCGCGCTGCAGCGCCGCCAGATAGGCCTCGTAGCGGTGCAGGCGCTGGCCACCCGTCACGACTTCCATGCCGCGAAACAGCAGGTCAAAGCTGTTCGAGTAGATCGGGTTCGCCGGGTCCGGGTGGGTGTAGAACGGCCGCTTGGCCATCGGGTAGCCGACGACGAAGAGCCACTCCGAGCCGTGCTCGGCCAGCGCCCACTCGCCGAGGCGCCGCTCGTGCTCGGGCGCCAGGTCGGGCTCGCCGCGGCAGGCGATACCGTACTGGCGCTCCAGGAGCTCCTGCGCCTCCGCGAAGGGGATGTGCGGGATCGGTTCCGGCATGGCCGGAAGCGTGATGCCCGCCTCCCCTACCCCGCTCAGCGGATCGCTGCCCAGGGTCGCGACGACCTGGCGGAGCACGCCGGTCAGCACTGCCATGACGTCGAAGTGGTCGTGGATGAAGCCGAGCTCGGCGTCGAGGCTGACGTACTCGTTGATGTGGCGCGCGGTGTCGTGCGGCTCGGCGCGGAAGACCGGCCCGACCTCGTAGACGCGGCCGAAGACGCCCGACCATGATCTGCTTGTAGAACTGCGGCGACTGGGCCAGGAAGGCCGGGCGGCCGAAGTAGTCGACGGTGAAGACGTTCGCCCCACTCTCAGTGCTGCCCGCGACCAACTTGGGGCTCTGAATTTCGGTGAACCCGGCGCCGTCGAGCGCGGCGCGGTATGCGCGCATGATCGCGGCCTGCACGCGGAAGCGTGCCCGCCAGCGCGGGTGGCGCAGCGTCACCGTCGCGTGGTCGAGGATAGTTGGGAGCTGTGCAGGGATATGTGGCTTGTTCAGCGGCACCGGCAGCGGTTCGCTCACCGGCGTCACCACCTCGACCACGATGTCGTGGAGCTCGGCGCCGCCCCGCGCCTGCGTCTCGGCCACGACGCGGCCCTCGACGGCCAGCACCGTCTCGGGGAGCAGGCCCGCCAGCGGCTCCAACGCCGCGGGATCCTCGGCGACTGCCTGCACGATGCCGCGGCCGTCGCGCACCAGCAAGAACGCGATCGCACCAAGGGCGCGCTGCTGGTGCAGCCATCCTTCGACTCGCACACGCTCACCGACGTGCGCGGCCACCTCTGTTGTGAATACCCGGTGCATCACGGACACTCCTTTCTTCATCGTCCCCGGCGACCTCACCGCCGGGAATCAGCAACCCCCCAGGTCCATGAAAGGACGAGGGGGGTTACCCGTGGTGCCACCTTTCTTCGTCGCCGCGCGGGGCGGCGACCTCAGAGCCCGCTAACGGGGGCCGGGCGATCCGCTCGGGAGTGTCATTCGGGACCGGCCACGCGATACGCTTCCACCGTCCGCATCTCGCTGCACCGGGCGCGGGCCCCTACTCGTCTCCGTCTTCGCGGCCAACTTATGTGATTGTGGTGTGCCTTCGTTATACCCGATCGGCGGCATGCGGCGCATCCGCCCAATGGCTGATCTTCGTGCCGCGCCCGCGGAACCGGCGGCTAGTGCGCGCCGTCGTTCGGGTGCGACTCGGCGGGCGACGCCGTCGCGGCGCCGTTTGCCCTGCTCGCCCGGGCACTCTCGGCCGGCTGGCCGGTGGCGTGCTCGGGCCGCGCCGGCACCGCGGCCGGCGAACCGCTCGGCAGCGGCGTGGGCGACACCTGCACCGCCGGCTGGGTGGACGCGGGCTGCGCGGCAGCGGGCTTGGCCGCCGGCTGCGCCGGTTGCTCGGGCTGGGCGTGCTCACGCCCCAACAGGTGTCCGGCGGCCACGCCGCCGATCGTCAGTAGCGCAGCGGGGATCAGCACCCAGCGCGGCGGCTTGATGCCGAGCACGTGGTCCAGCGAATAGCGGCCGGGTCCGGCGAGCGCCAGCGCCGTGGCGACCGCGGCGTTCGTCAGGGGTAGCTCAGCACCGCCCTTGCTCGTCCAGATGGGCTTGCCCCCGTGGGCGGTCGTGCCGGCCATGCCCATGGCGGCGGCGATCCCCATCGGCCCCAGCGGGTCCAGGAAGCCGAGGGCGGTCAGCACACCGCCGCCGAACTCGGAGCCGGCGGCCAGCAGCGCCCAGCGGTCGGCGGAGCGGAACCGCATCGACGACAGCATCGCGGTGGTGCCGGATAACCCCGGCCCCTCAAACCAGCCAAACAACTTCTGCGCCCCGTGGCCGGCCATCAAGGTACCGGTCACGCCGCGCAGAATCAAACGCGCAGCATCTCTCATTGTGACTCAATCTCCCTTCTTGAGAACCGGGCCGCGTGGCAGCACCCGACATTCCCACTACTGCAAGTAGAGCATTGCATGTGCCAGCACCCCGGGCAGCCTTCTGATATAATGAGGCGCACTCGGCGGCAGGCGGCCCCGCTCGCGGACCCGTTCACTGGCGCCGGTCGCTACTCTACCGCTGGAGACGACCCACATGAAGCTAGAGCGCGTGTTGCAGGAGCTGGAGAGCCACGGCCCGGCGGCGCCGGACTACGCCATTCCGCCCCGTTGGGCGGGCGGCTACACCGGTCCCCGCACAGAGGAGCGCGGCATTATCCGCGTCGACCCCTACGCCTACTACGCCCAGGCGCTCCGCGCGATCCTGACCGAGGCGCAGCCCGGGCGCGATTACGCGCGCTCGCTCGGCAGCAGCCAGGGCGAGGCCGAGCCCGATTGGCTCGGGCGCGCGACGATCTACGGCGCCTTTGTGCGCTCGGCCACTGCTTACGACCACGACCTCGACGGCAAGATCGCCCCGGCGGACGCGGGCGGCCGGTACACCGAGACGGGCACGTTCCTGAAGCTGATCGCCTACCTGCCACAGATCCGCTCGTTCGGCGTCGACACGCTCTACCTGCTGCCGGTCACGAAGTACAGCAACGTCTTCCGCAAGGGCGAGGCCGGCAGCCCGTACAGCGTGAAGAGCTTCACGCATGTCGAGCCGAGCTACCACGACACCCTGCTTGGCGACGCCCTGTCGGCCGACGACGAGTTCGCTGCCTTCGTAGAAGCCTGCCACATCCTGGGCCTGCGGGTGGTGCTCGACTTCATCCCGCGCACGGCCGCGCGCGACCACGACCTGCTGCTGGAGCACCCCGACTGGTTCTACTGGATCAAGGCGGAGGAGCTTCCGCGCTTCGGCCCACCGCCGGTGCCGGGCCTGGGCTTCGAGCAGCCGAGCAAGGAGAACCTGGGCGTGATCTACGGCCGGCCCGAGGTGCGGGCGCACCTGGCGCGCTTCGCCCCCGCGCCGAACACGGCCGACCCGGCCGCATGGCGCGCCTTCGCGGCCGCCCATCGCGACGACCCGGCGCTGCTGGAGCACGTTGCGGCGCAGTTCGGCGTGATCACCCCTCCGGCCTTCAGCGACTGGATCAACGACCCGCAGCCGACCTGGGATGACGTCACCTTCCTACGCCTCTTCCTCGACCACCCGGTGGAGGCGCAGATCTACCTCGACAACGCGGCCGCGCAGCCCGCCTACATGCTGTTCGACGTGGCGAAGTCCAGCCTCTTCCCCGGCGCGCAGCCGAACGAGGAGCTGTGGAACTTCATCCTCGACATCATCCCGCACTGGCAGCGGACCTTCGGCATCGACGGCGCGCGGCTCGATATGGGCCACGCCCTGCCGCGCTCCCTGGAGCGCCGCATCATCGCCACGGCGGGCGCGATCGACCCGGCGTTCGCCTTCATCGCCGAAGAGCTCGCGATGACGAACGACAAGAAGAGCAAAGCGGCGGGCTACCAGGCGTTCGTGGGCAACACCTGGCAAACCGAGTACATGGTGGCGCAGGGGCAGTTCTGGGGTCTGCTGGAGTGGGAGCTGCCGCGGCTGGCACTGCCGATCCTCGCGGCGGCCGAGATCCCCAATTCGCCCCGGGCGATCGCGCGGCCCGGCGGGCAACAGCAGGCCGACGGCTACGCGATCATGAACTACTTCCTGGTTAACGGCATCCCCTTCCTGAACAATGGGCAGGAGATCTACGAGCGCCAGCCGATGAACCTCGGCCTAGACCACCCCGAAGGCTCGCGCTACTCCCTGGACCCGGGCGATCCGCTGTACGGCAAGCTGGCCTTCTTCGACATCACCGGCCTGCACTGGAACCACCGCGCCGACATGGCCGCACTGCTGCAGCATGCCGGGGCGCTCCGCGCGGCCTACCGCGACCTGATGCGGCCGGACCTGCTGCACTTCTTCACCATCACGTACCACGAGGCGTTCGCCTACTTCTTCTGGGACGGCCGGCGCGGCCTGATCCTGGCCGTCAACGGCAACATCGCCGAGCCGGCCAGCGCTGACCTCGACCTGGGATCGATCACCTGGCGGGCGGACCATGCCGTCACGCAGCATTTCGAGAACCACATGCCGGTGACCCGCGCGTTCTTAGCGCAGAACGGCCGGCTGCGCTTCGTGCTGAACGGCGGGGAGGTGACGGTCTACACCATCGGGGATGCGCCCGAGGAACCGGCCGTCTAGCCGGAGCGGCGGGCAACAGGAGATCCGGCCACGCTTAGCGTCCCGGGTCTCGTGTGTTTGGGCTGGCGCGGCCGCTAGTGGTACCAGCCCTCGAGGACCGTGGTGCCCGCCGGCTGGCTGGATGCGGCCGCCGCGACCGGCTCGTCGGTGATGCGTACGCCGTCCATCTGCGCGGGATCCGTGGTCAGGACGACCACGTTCATCACCACGCCCGAGGGGTCGACCGCCAGATCCGCGGCGTGCACGGGGGGACCGCCGTTCCGGCCCACAAGCCAGAGGGCGTAGGCGCGGCCGGCCTGGGGTGGCGGCAAATGGGTGGCCAGCACCGCGACTTCGTCGTGGCCCGGGGCCATGATCAGCTGCCCGGTGGCCTGCCCGCCGGGCGCCGTCGGGCTCAGTGTGGTCATTTTGGCGTCGGGCATTTCCAGCAAATTCCGTACGGCGGATTGCTGGGCAACCGACCGGTCCAGGGTGGCGACCCGATTGGCCATGAGCCCCAGCCAGATGCCGGAGCCGACGAGGAGCACCACGCACGCGGCCAGCGCGACGGGTGCGAGCTGGGTGTACATGTCGCCCCAGCGGCGGGCGGGGCGCGGGCGGGCAGCGGCCGGGCGGCCGTCGCGGGGAGCCGAGGCCACCGGCGGCGGGGGGGGCGGTGCCTGCGGCGTCACGACGACGGCCTGCATCACGCGAACGCGCAATGCGGGGGGCGGCGCATGCTGCGGCACGGCAAAGGCCAGGGCCTCAACCGCGCTCTCGAAATCGTGGAGCTGTTTCACGCAAGGGGGGCAGAGCGCGAGGTGGTCGCGAACCGCTTGCTCTTCATCGCTGTCCAATGCACCGGCCGCGGTGGCCGCGAGCAGCGGTTGTACCTCATAGCAAGTTGCGTGTCTCATCAGTCCTTCTGGCCCACAACAAATCGCCGCCGTCGGGCTGGCAGATCGGGATGGTGGAACGGTCGACAGGTTCCGGGTTTCGGGCGGCGCACCGCCTGGGAGCCCTCAACCCTTTATACGAAAGCCCCGGGCATTTGGACGTACACCCGAGCGCACTACATCTCGCTGGCCTGCACCTCGGCGGCCAGCAAGTTGCGCAGCTTCTGCAGGCCGAGGCGCAGGCGCGTCTTGACTGTGCCGAGTGGCTCCTGGAGCCGTTCGGCGATCTCGCGGTGGGTGAAGCCGCCATAGTAGGCCAGCGCGATCACGCGGCTCTGCTCCGGCGGCAGCTGCTTCAGCGCCTCCATCACGCGGACGCGACGCATCCCGCCCAGCGCGGCCTCCTGCGGGTCAACTCCCTCGTCGGCGGCGGCGCCGCCCAGGCTGGAGCGAAACGCCTGCTCGAGCTCACCGGGGGTGGCCAGGTCGTAGGAGGTGGTGACCTTGGCGCCGCGGGCGCGGCGGCTGCGCAGCTCGTCGATGGCGCGGTTATGGGCGATGGCGAGCAGCCACGACGAGACGCGGCCGCGGCCGACCTGGAACTTGCTGGCGGCATCCCAGGCGCGCAGAAAGACATCCTGCGTCACCTCCTCGGCGGAAGCGGCGTCGTTCAGGATGTGGAAGACGAAGGAAAAAACCAGGCGGTCGTACTGGTCGTAGAGTGCGGCCAGGGCAGCCGGGTCCCGCGCGGCCATGCGCGCGATGAGATCCTCATCCTCGGCATTCCGCTGCTGTTGCTGCTGATCCAAATGGGTGTCCTCTACGTGCTGACGGGCGACAGGCGGATTATAGCAGTCCGCCGGAGCCCCCACAACCCCGGTCCGCCCGGCACCCACCAAAGCAAACGCCGGACGGGGGAAGAAATTCGCGGCCGAATGTGTGTCTCCCATAATATCTGCCGAAAACCGCCCGTGGCGGCAAGGAGTTCCTCCGAGTCTGGAGCAAGGGGCGTGCCGGGCGCGGGGCGAACCCCGGCCGGCGACCCTTGCGGCGAATAGAATGACGACGCGACCTGCTGCATTGCTGCGCAGGCCGCGTCGCTGGGGGAGCGGGCCGGTCTTCCCGCGCCGCGACCCCGAGGCCGCCCGCGCGGGCCGCCGGAGCTTACGGGCTGGTCGGCCCGGTCACGACGGTGGGCGCGCTGCCGTAGGCGCTGCTGACGATGGACAGGATCAGGAAGATGGCGGCGAGGACGATTGTGAACTGAAACAGGCGCTTCTCCAGACCCCGGCGCGTGCGGTAGATGCCGCTGTCGGTGCCTCCGAACACGGTCCCGATGCTCGAGCCCTTGGCCTGCATGAGCACGACGCCAATGAGGACGATCGAGACAATCAACTGCACGATGTTGAGCGCGGTGCGCAGATCCACAGATGCTCTCCTTGTTCTTGGCGGCACACGTAATTGGCCCGCGCGAGGCGGACCTACTTGTGCGATTATACCAGATTTGCGCGCGTGGCGCAAACGGCGCGCGGCACCCGTTCCAGCCTTGACGGAGTCCCCCGCGCCGTGCTATGCTGGGCAAGCAGGCCCTCCCCTTCCGATTCGATCCGCTTTCCTGCACCACTCCTGAGACCGGCGCGGGTCTCGTCGCCTTGCACGGCCGGGCCGTCGCAAGCCTATGGCCGACGGCCAGGCACAGCGCAGCCTCGGGCATCGGTGCAGAAAGCCGGGCGGTGTATGCCTACCGACCATGAGTTCCCGCAGCGCGGACCGCACGCCGCACCGGAGCCGGCCGCCCGCGCCTGCCGCCGAGCACGCCACCTCCGGCCCGTCTCAGCTCGGGCCCAGCGCGGATCTGCTCGCGTTGCCCGCCGATCCCGCGATCACTCAACGCGGCAACAGCCCCGTGCGCATCGCGGCGGTGCTGCGCCTGCAGCGGACGCTGGGCAACCGGGCGACCGGGCGCCTGCTCCAGCGCATCGCGTCCGGCCCGGCCCCGCTGCCGGTCCAGCGTGACGGCACCGGGCTGGCCGGAGACGTGCCGTCCGGCGCGTTCACGGCCGACGCTCAGGGCATCCTCGCGAACTGGGCGAACCTGACCTCCGTCCAGCGGGCCCGCCAGTTGGTCGCCGTGGCCTCCGTCCAGCTGCAGAACCTGGGGGCACCCCGCATCACCGAGGTGTTCAGCGATACCCGCATGAGCGGCGGCAGCACCTACGGGGCCTTCTCCCCCGGCGTGTGGATGATTACGCTGAACGAGGCCGGATTCGCGGACACCTGCACCGATGAGCAAAAGGCCCGGGCGGTGGGCACGGTCTACCATGAGATGCGCCATGCCGAGCAGTACTTCCGAGTCGCACGCATGTTGGCGGGCCAGGGCGAGGACGCATCGGGCATTACTAAGAGCCTCGGCCTGGCGGGCGTGGCAACCACGGTGGCGGTCCAGACCCCGCTCAAAGATCCCAGTCGGATGAAGTTCAAGAGCAAAGAAGAACAGCAGCAGCGCGAGCAGGAGTACGAGGAGGCGAAGGCCTGGCGCGGAGCGATGGCCCTGTACCACGGTAAGGGCGGCATCAGCGAGACGCTGGAACAGTCCCTCGCGGAGTACTTCTCCGCGCGTGACCAGCTGCGGGCCACGCCACAGGACACGAACCTGCAATTGCTCTATACGAAGGCCTGGCACAAGGCGCGGGGCGCCTACAAGCTGTACCACCAGGCAGCGGTTGAGGCGGATGCCTGGCGGGTCGGCGGCGCGATCGAAACCCGCCTGGGCCAGCAGGCGAATACCGCCGAGACCGAGTTGGCGACCATGGGCAACGACCCGCAGTATCAATACAACTACACGCGCCCCACGCAGACCGGAGGAGGGACAGGAGGCGGAAACCCGACGAACAACACGAACCGGGGCCCCCGGCCGGTGGTCGGGGCGCGGAACAAGGAGCGGCGCGGCGCGATGACCCTCGGCGAACTGAAGCTCGACGCGGAGGACACCGCCACGACCGAACCCGCGACGATCACCAATAGCCCGATTCGGCAGCCGCGTCCCATGACCGGGGCGCGAAACAAGGAACGGCGGGGCGCGATGAACTTGGGCGAACTGAAACTGGATACCGAGGAGGCCACAACAGGCGAAACCGCGACCATCGCCAATACCCCGCCGGTTCAGCAACCCCGCCCCATGGTCGGGGCGCGGAATAAAGAACGCCGCGGCGCCATGACCTTCGGCGAACTGAAGCTCGACGCGGAGGAAGCGGCCGACACGGAACCCGCGGTGATCACCAATCGCCCGGCCCTGCAGCAACCGCGTCCCATGGTTGGCGCACGGAACAAGGAACGGCGCGGCGCCATGACCTTCGGCGAGCTGAAACTGGATAGCGAAGAAGCGACCGGGACCGAAGCCGCGACCAACACCAACGGCCCGCCGCTGGCGCAGATCCTGCCCCAGCCGTCGACGGCGTCGACGAACAGCCCGGAGACGCTCACTGGGGGAACCGCGACGGGGAACCAGGCCACAGAAGAGAAAGACCAAGAGCAAACTAACGCGCAACTCATGCGCGCCGGGGCGGCGATCCCGCCGCCACACACCACCGCTTCGCCCAACGCGGAGCCCACCCTGCCCACCTCGCCGACTCCCGGTCCGGCGCCGGACTCCGACGCCGCCGTCCAGCGCCACGCGATGCCCGCCGAATTGAAGACGGTTGCCGAGGAGAATGAGCTGAAACTCTAGCGACCGGAGCCGCCGGGGCGCGCGACAGCACGCAACCCCCTCCTCCCGTCCGCCCGCCGGGGCCGATCCCACGGCCTGTCACCGCCTGTTCACCGGCCGTCACCCGGCGTTCTACCCCGGCCGGATAGAATACGGAAGGGTTGGCGCGCCGGGGCGGCGCGCCGTTGCGGGGCGCACTTCCAGCGTGTTATAATGGCAATTGCGCGCCCGCAACTGGCGCCGACATCGCAGGTCTCCCGCGCCGCCGCCCGTTGACGAGACGTGCCGGCGATAAGCTACAGGAGTGCATCCATGAATTCTGCCAACACCGCCGTTGGCTCCCCCGCGACTGGGTTCGCGGAGCGGGAGGGCGGCGAGGATATCTACGACCTCACGATTATCGGCGCCGGGCCGGCCGGCCTCTTCGGCGCCTTCTACGCCGGAATGCGCGAGATGCGCACGAAGATCATCGACGCGCTGGAGGAGCCGGGCGGCCAGTTGATCGCGCTCTACCCGGAGAAGCTGGTCTTCGACGCGCCGGGCTTCGCCGAGATCTACGCGAAAGACCTGGTCACACATTTGGTCGAGCAGGCGAACCGTTGGCACCCGACGATGGTCCTGGGCGAGCGCGTGCTGCAGCTGACGCACCGCGACGACGGCATCATTGTGCTGACGACGGACAAGGGCGTGCACCTGACACGCAGCGTGGTGATCGCGGCGGGCGTCGGCGCGTTCGAGCCGACCAAGCTCAAGGCGCCGGGCATCGACCAGTTCGAGGGCCGTGGCGTGCATTACTTCGTCAAGCAGAAGGCCGTCTTCCGCGACAAGAACCTGCTGATCGTCGGCGGCGGCGACTCGGCCGTCGATTGGGCGCTGAACCTGCAGGATACCGCGCGCCACATCACGCTGATCCACCGCCGCAACGAGTTCCGCGCGCACGAGAGCACGGTTAACGAGATGCTGGCCTCGCCGCCCGACAAGCTGGAGGTGCTGACGCCCTGGGAAGTGCGCCGCGTGGAAGGCACCGCCCAGATGGAGCGCGTTGTCATCTTCCACAACGGCACGCAGGAAGAGCGCTCGCTCGAGGTCGACGCACTGCTGCTGAATCTGGGCTTCAAGGCCGATATCGGCCCGATCAAGGAGTGGGGTCTGGAGCTCGAGAAGCGGACGATCGTGGTCAACGAGCGCACTGAGACGAACCTGCCGGGCGTCTTCGCCGCGGGCGACATCGCCGCCGAGCCGGTGAAGATGAACCTGATCGCCACCTGCTACGGCCAGGCAGCCCTGGCGGTCAACATCGCCAAGCACTACATCGACCCAACGTCGAGCATCTTCCCCGGCCACAGCAGCGAGAAGATGAGCCACTAGGCCGACCGCTTCCGGGCTGGAAGTGAAGCGGGGCAGCCAGCCGGCTGCCCCGCCTTGTCATCCTGGCGCGGCCGGCGGTTGCTGCGTGCGGAAGACCTCGTAGAGCATGAGGCCCGTGGCGACCGCCAGGTTGAGCGAGTCGCTGCGGCCGACCATCGGGATGCGCACGAGCTCGTCGCACAGCGCCTGCATCTCGGGCGAGAGGCCGCGGCCCTCGCTGCCCATCAGCAGCACGACCGGCGAGGCGTAGCGGGCGGTGCGGTAGTCCGTGGAGCCGGCGGGCGACGCCGCGACGACCGTGACAACGTGCCGGCGGCGCCAGGCGGCGAAGGCGGCCCCGTCGGTGCGCACGAGCTGTTGGGCGAAGATGGCTCCCACGCTCGCCCGGACGGCCTCCGGGTCGTAGGGATCGGCGGTCGGGCCGAGCAGGAGCACGCCGGCAGCACCCACGGCGTCGCACGTGCGCAGGATCGTGCCGAGGTTGCCGGGATACTGCACGGCTTCGAGGGCGACCCAGGCATGCCCGGCCGCCGGGCGCACGGCGTCGAGCGGGATCCAGTGCTGGCGCACGACGGCGCCAAGCCCGTGTCGCGCGGCCTTGGGCGCCAACCCAGCGAAGACCTCGGGCGTGACCTCGACCACGCGGCCGCCCGTGCGGCGCCAATCGCGCAGCAGGCGCGCGGCCCGGAGGTGAGTCAGCACGGGGGGCGCCACGACCAGTGTGTCGATGGGCGCGCCCAGTTGCGCGGCCTCGAGCACGGCGCGCAACCCCGCGACGAAAAACAGCCCGGTCTGCTCGCGGGCCTTGCGCTCGCGCAGCGCGCGGATTTGCTTCACCTGCGTATTCTGCAGACTTGAGATCGGCGTCATCGCGTGTCCCCTCGCGCGGCGGACGGGGCGGCACGGGGCGCGGACGCAGCACGGGGAGACGAAAGCGGAAGCGGCCGGGGACCCTGTACCAGCCCCCAGCCGCCGTTTCACGCCTTCTCGGTGAGAAGGCCAGTTATGTCAAGTGGTCGGTGGGCGCAGTACGACAAGGACCGGCCCCCTCACCCTTGGTGGAACCGTCGCTGTAGTAGTACGCCACGCGATGCATGCGCAGAATCTCCTTGAACGCGAAACCTCTGCCATCACCATAACACAACGCGCGCGGGCCGGCATCCGTCTGTAGACCGATTTTGCCGCCCGCCTGCACCGCCGAGGACACTAGAACCCGACGGCGGCGCCGTCCGCGCGCTTGTCTGAACCCGCGACGTAGGCGCCGTTGTCGAGGCGGCGGATGATCTGGCCGCGCCCGAAGAGGCCGCCGGGCGCCTCGAGCACGACGTCGTGGCCGCGCAAGGCCAGCCCCTCGACAATGGGGCGCGTCACCGTATCCTCCAGCAGGACCGTGCGGCCGCGCTCCCACTGCCAGCGCGGCGCGTCGAGGCTCGCCTGCGGGTTCATGGCGAAGTCGGCCATGTTCACGACCATCTGCAGGTGGCCTTGTGGTTGCATGAAGCCGCCCATGACGCCGAACGGCCCGAGCGGGCGGCCGTCGCGCGTCAGGAAGCCCGGGATGATCGTGTGGTAGGGGCGCTTGCGGGGCGCCAGATGGTTCGGGTGGGCCGGGTCGAGCTTGAAGCTGTTGCCGCGGTTCTGCAGCGCGATGCCGGTGCCCGGCACGACGATGCCCGAGCCGAAGCCCATGTAGTTGGACTGGATGTAGCTGACCATCATACCGTCGCCATCGGCGGCGCAGAGGTAGACCGTGCCGCCGCGCGGGGGCGTGCCGGGGGCCGGGTCGAGGGCATCGTGATCGATCAGCGTGGCGCGCTCTCGCGCGTAGGCGGGGCTGAGCAGATCGGACGGGGCGAGCGCCATGTGGTCCGGGTCGGTCACGTAGGCGAGCGCGTCCGCGAAAGCGAGCTTCATGGCCTCGATCTGCAGGTGGAAGCTCTCGACCGAGTTCGCGCGGCATGCCGGCCAGGTCCAATTCGGCGAGGATGTTCAGGGCCAGCAGAGCGGCGATGCCCTGCCCGTTCGGCGGGATCTCCCAGACGTCCCAGCCGTGATAGGTCGTGTGGATCGGGTCGACCCACGTGCTGGTGTGGGACGCCAGATCCTCACCGCGCAGCCAGCCGCCGGTCGACTCGGCGAACGCGGCAATGCGCGCCGCCAGATCGCCGGTGTAGAAGGCGGCCGCGTCGCTGGCGGCGATGGCGCGCAGGGTGGCGGCGTGGTCGGGGCTGGCCCAGATCTCGCCGGGCCCCGGCGCGTGGCCCGCGGGCGCGAACGTCGGGCGCCAGGCTGCGAACTCGGGCCCGGTGGCGCCGGAATACGCGCGCTCGGCGCGGCCCCAGTAGTACGCGACCATGGGGGGCACCGGGGCGCCATGCTCGGCGTAGTAGATCGCGGGCTCGAACAGGCGCGCGAAGGGCAGGCGGCCAAAGCGCGCATGCAAGTCGCGCCAGGCGGCGGGGGCGCCGGGCACGGTCACCGGCAGCCAGCCGAGCGTGGGCATCTCGGCGTGGCCCCGGGCGCGCGCGTCGGCGGCGCTCGCGGCGGCCGGCGCCCGGCCCGAGCCGTTGAGGCCGTGCAGGGTGTTGCCGTCCCAGAGCAGCGCAAAGGCATCACTGCCGATGCCGTTCGAGGTCGGCTCGAGCACGGTGAGGGCGATGGCGGTGGCGACGGCAGCGTCGCAGGCGTTGCCGCCCTGCTGGATCATGCTGAGGCCCGCCTGCGCGGCGAGCGGGTGGCTGGTGGCCACGACGCCGCGCGTGGCCAAGACGGGCATGCGCTGCGAGGGGTACGGGTAGGCGTCGAGTTTCATGCGGACCTCCTGGTAGGTGGCCCGGCGGCAAAAAAAACCGGCGCGACCCAAATTTGGGTCGCCCCGGCGGAGCAGAGGCCTGCCAACCTGAGGAGTTGAACTGCCGAGTGGGGGCGCGTCCTCCCGAACAGCCAACTGAGCTCCGGAAGTCCAGGCTTGCATCCTGTTTCCGTTCTTAATAACGGCACAGCCGCCGGAAAGATAGGACCAGTTTGGACGTAATTCCAACTTGGGGTGCCGCGAGCCTCAGTAGGCGTGCAGCACCGCCTCGAGCTCGTGCGCGAAGTGCTCGATGTGCGCCTCCTCCACGATGAGCGGCGGCATGAGGCGCAGGACGAGCGGGTCGGCCGACGTGCCGATGATGATGCCGCGCGACAGGAGCGCACCCTGCACGTTGCCTGCCGGGATGTCGAGGCGGATGCCGAGCAGCAGCCCGAGGCCGCGGATCTCGACCACGTGCGGCAGCGTCTGCAGCCGCGCGCGGATCAGCGGCTCAAGCGCGGCGGCGCGACCCGCCAGCCCCTCGCCGATGATCGTCTCGAGCGTGGCCGAGGCGGCGGCGCAGGCCAGCGGGCTGCCGCCGAACGTGGAGCCGTGCTCCTCGACGTGGATCGTGGCCGCAATGTCGGCGGTGACGAGCGTGGCTCCCATCGGCACGCCGGAGGCGATGCCCTTCGACAGGGTGATGATGTCGGGGATGACGCCCCAGTGCTCGCCCGCCCACATCTTGCCGGTGCGCCCGAACGCCGTCTGCGCCTCGTCGAAGATGAGCAGCGCGCCTGCAGCATCGCAGATGGCGCGCACTTCCTGGTAGTATTCGGCGGCGGCGACGCGCATGCCGGCGATGCTCTGCACCGGCTCGAGGACGACGGCCGCCGTATCGGAGCCGACCGCCGCCGCGACGGCGGTGGCCGAGCCGAACGGCACGAAGCTGACAAGCGATTCGAGCGGGCCGATGCCGAAGCCGGAGCGATACTTGCGGTTGTGCGTGACGCTCAGCGCACCCGCCGTGCGGCCGTGAAATGCCCCCTCCATCGCCACCATGCGCATGCGGCCGGTATAGCGCCGCGCGATTTTCAGAGCGGCTTCCGTGGCCTCGGCTCCAGAATTGCAGAAGAAGACCTGCCCGAAGCCCTGCGGCGCAACCTTCATTAGCGCGGCGGCGTAGACCGCACGCGCGTCATTATAGACGACATTGGAGTAGAAGATCAGGCGCTCGGCCTGCCGCTGGATCGCCGCCACCACGTGGGGGTGGCAGTGGCCGGTGACGGCCACGGCGTGCCCGCTGTAGAAGTCGTAGTAAGGGCGATCGGCCGCGTCGTACAGCATGACTCCCGCGCCCCGCGTGATCACGACGGGGAGCTTGACGTAGCTGGGGAGCTCGGCCGCGTCCTCCACGGCGACGATCGTGGCCGCGTCGAAATGGGCGTCGGGCGGCGGCACGAAGATGGGTCCATACCGGGCGGCGCCGGGCAGTTCCGCCTCCTGGCTCATCGGATTGACCCTCCTGCCGTCGTGATTCCCGCGTCCTGGCGCGCGGCGGGGCGGCAGTTCCACTATAGCAGCAAACGGGGTCGATCGTAAAGCCTGCCACCCGCCCGAGCGATTCGCTCACGGGATATGTCGTGCGGCCGCGGTGGCGCCGGCCGCCGTCTCGTCCACCCGGCGGATGCGGCGGACAGTGCTCTCGAAGTTGCCGAGCTCCAGCTGCAACCCCACATGCAGCCAGGCGGCGCCGCTGCGCTGCTCGGCGCAGCCCTCGACCGCGTAGAGCGCGTCGGGCGCCAGGCCGCGCAGGCGCAGCGGCGGCAGCGCGGCCGGGGGCGCCAGGTGCGTGCGGAAGGCGAAGAGCACCGCCTCCGACTGGTCCTTGGCAACGTAGAGGACGGCACTATACGCCTGTGCCTGGGCCGACCAGAGACGATACTGATCGCCGTACTGCACCAGTGGGCGGATCTCCTTGTAGAGCGCGATCCAGCCCGCCGCCTCGGCCCGCTCGTCCACCGTCCAGTGGGCCAGGTGGGCCCCCACGCCCAGCACCCCACACATGCTCACGTGGAAGCGGAACGCCAGCGACAGCCGGTCGGGGTTCATGTCCGTGACCCAGGCTTCCATCGTGTTCGCCGGGTAGACCAGCGAGAAGCCCTCCTGGATCTGCAGCCTGGCCGTCGCCTCCGTGTTGTCGCTGACCCAGATCTGGTCGGCGAAGCGCAGCATGCCCAGGTCGGCGCGCCCGCCGCCGCCGCTGCAGCTCTGGAAGATCACGGCAGGGTGGCGCGCGCGCAGCGTGCCGAGCACGCGGTAAACGCCGTAGACGTAGCGCACCCAGACCTCGCGCGCCTCGCCGGGGGCGTCGGGCCAGCCGGGCTCGCTGACGTTGCGGTTCATGTCCCACTTGACAAACGCGATTGCGTGGTCAGTCAGCAGGCGGTCGAGCACGGCGATCAGGTAGTCCTGTACGTCGGGCCGCCCCAGGTTCAGCACCAGCTGGTTGCGCGCCTCGGTGCGCGCGCGCCGGGGGAAGTGCAGCACCCAATCGGGATGCGCGCGATAGAGGTCGCTGTTCGGGTTGACCATCTCCGGCTCGACCCACAGGCCGAAATCCATGCCCAGCGCATTGACGCGCGCGATGAGCGGGCCCAGCCCGCGGGGGAACTTGCGCCGGTCGGGCCACCAGTCGCCCAGGCCGGCGTTGTCGCTGTCGCGGCCGTGGAACCAGCCGTCGTCGACCACGAAGAGCTCAACGCCCAGAGCCGCGGCGGTCTCGGCCAGCGCCGTCTGCGACGGCTCGTCGACCGCAAAGGTCGTCGCCTCCCAGGAGTTGTAGAGCACCCGGTGGGGCATGTGGCCATGCGGCAGCACCCGGTCTCGGATGAAGTCGTGCAGGCGCCGGCTCATCCCGCCGAAGCCCTCCGCCGTGAAGCCGCCGAAGCTGCTCGGGGTGGTGAAGGAGGCGCCGCCGTCGAGGCGCCAGGCGAAGTCCCAATCGTTGATGCCCAGGCTCAACCGAGTCGCCGCGTACTCGGTCACCTCGGCCGACAGCTTCCAGTTGCCGCTCCACTCGAGCAGGCCGAACCAGATCGCGCCCCCATCTTCGCCCGCATCTCCGGCGTCGACGGCGAACCAGGGGTTGTGCTGGTGGCTGGTCGTGAGGCGGCGGCTTTCAGAGGATCTTGACGCCGTGCACGAGCGGCTCGCGGCGGATGTGCATCTCGTCGAGCCAGCGCCCGCTCAGATGCGTCAGCCGATAGTCCGTGCCCGCCGGCGGATGCCACTGCGCCGACCAGACCCGGAGCAGGTCGAGGGGCGTGTCGCCGCGGTTGCTGACCGTCGCCCAGCGCTCGATGAGATCGGAGGCCTCGTGGACGCGATAGTGCAGCACGACCTCAAAGGGGTAATCGCGGTCGCGCAGGGTGAGGCGCAGCTCGGGCAGGAGGGTCTCGGCCACTGCGGCACCCGCGAACTGCAAGGCCAGGTCGCGCACTCCGTCGGCGAAAGTGACCGTGAGGCACGGCTCGATATACTTGAGGCCGCCGTGGCCCGGGTACTCCTCGGGCGTGCGCTGGGCGGGGCTCTCGAACGAGGCCGAGAAGGCGGGGTCGGGCGCGGGAGGATAGTCGGCGAGACACGGCAGTCGGGGACCCCAGTAGCGATTGGCGAGCAGGCCGGCCGGGTTCACGCCGCAGGCGTAGCCCATCGCGGCGGTCTCCAGCACCCAACCCTGCCCCGTGGCGTGGATCGGCACGCGGGCTACTCGGTCACCGCGGCGCGCCGCGGGGCGACGAGCGGCCGCAAGGCCGCGAGCAGGGCCGCGGGCGGCACCGGCTTGATCAGGTAGGCGTCGACGTCGAGGCGTCGCCCGCGCAGCCGATCGTCGAGCACGCTGCAGATAATCACCGGGAGCGGTGCAGTGCGGGCGCGGCGCTTGAGCCCGGCGACGAAGTCCCAGACCGGACCGCCGGGCACCAGCGGCTCGACGACCACGGCGGCGATCCGCTCGGCACGCAGGATCTTGGACGCGCCACGCGGGTCGGGCAGGCTGAAGATGCGGTAGTAACGGCCCAGCTCCCGCTCATACAGCGTCCGGGTGGCGATGTCGGGCTCAATGATCAGAATCGCTTGTTCGAAGGTCATGGTATCCTGCGTGTCCCTTGCCGTGGGTCGCCGGCACGGCCTGCCCGCGGCGGCCGGCGCACTGTAGCGCGCCACGTCACGCGGCCGCAATGCCGGCCCGGATGCGGCCGGGCGCCGGCGGGCCGTCGTGTTTCTCAGCAGGTCATATAGCAACGATAAGGCCCGCACCGTCATTTTTCTAGAACAAGCATGTTCAGAATTAGCATGAAACCGACCTACCGCCGCTCCGGCCCGCTACGGCCGGACTGGTCGGGCCGCTCGCGGTAATCGCGCGGGGACCGGCCGGCCAGGCCGCGAAACACACGGCTGAAATAGTTGGGGTCGTCAAAGCCGACGCGCGCGGCGATCTCCGTGATGGGCAGATCGCTGCCGGTCAACAGCGCCTTCGCCTGGGCGACGCGATAGCGGTTCAGGTAGTCCCACGGCGACAGGCCAAGTTCCTGGTGGAAGATACGGCTCAGGTAATCCTTGTTCACGCCGACCGCCCCAGCAATCTGCTGGCGCGACAACAACTCGGCGTGATGCTGGTGCAAATAGGCCACCGCCTGCTTCACGATGCGGCTGGTCTGCAGGGGCAGCAGGTCGGTGCCGCTGAGCACCTGGCGCAGCTGGCCGGCCGCCTCCTCCTCCGACAACATGTCCTTGCTCTGCACGACGACGTGCGCGTAGTCCAGGCGCTGGATGTCCTCGGGGGTGAGCATGCGGCCGCTCATGACAACCACGGGCACCTGCTGCGACTGCGGGTCGAGCCGCAGCCGGGCCAGCACCTCAAAGCCGTCGACCTCCGGCATCGTCAAATCGAGAATCACGAGGCTGGGCGTCTGCCGCGCGATGAGATCCAGGGCGACGGCGCCGTCGGGTGCGGTCAGCACGGCGTAATCGGCGAGCTCGCGGCGCACGAGGTTGGCGTAGAACTCGCGCGTGTCGGGATCGTCATCCACGACGACCACGGGGCCGGGGTGGCTGCGGCGGTGCAGGGTGGCAATCGTCTCGGCCAGGGTCTGCGGGTCGGACGGCTTAGTCAGCACGTTGGTTACGCCCACGCCGACGTTCGGGATCATACCCTGCTCGTCGTTGTAGAGGATCAGCGGGGCCTGGAAATACTCCTGGTACGCGCGGAAGCGCCGCACCAGCGCCCAGGCATCCCGGCCGGCGTCCGAGAGATCCCAGGCCAGCCCGGCCGGCTGGAGCTCCTGCAGCAGCGCCTCCGGGTCGTCCGCCAGCGTCAGCCGGTGCAGGCGGGCGCCGCGGCGCTGCACCCAACTGGCGAGTGCGGGCGGCGGCTCGGGCCGCGCCGAGATGACGAGCAAGGCCGGGGCGCGCACCGGGGTGGGCGCCACCGCGGCGGGCCGCGGCCCGGCGAGGGGCAGATACACGTGGAAGGCACTGCCCTGCCCCGGCCAACTCTCCAGCGTCATCGAGCCGCCATGCAGCGCCACCAGCCGCCGCGTGATTGCCAGCCCGAGGCCGACGCCCCGCGTGCGCCCGGTCTGCGCGCTTGTGACGAACGGCTCGAAGATCCGCTCCTGTAGCTCAATGGGGATGCCGCTGCCGGTATCACGCACCCAGATGTGGAGGTAGGGCGCGAGTACCTCCGCGCCCAGCGCGATTTCGCCCATTGCCGTGAACTTGGCGGCGTTGCTCAGCAAGTTGAGCAGTATCTGCCGCAAGCGCACCGGATCGCCCACCAGGGCGGGCAGCTGCTCGGGCAGCTCGAGCGCCCAGGTCAGGTGCTCTTCCGGGACAGCGGACAGCGCCAGGCTGCGAAACGTCGTCTCCAGGAAAGCCCGGGTAGGGATCGGCTCGAGCACCAGCTCGAGCGCATCGATCTCGGCACGCGACAGATCGAGCAGGTCGTTGATGAGGCGGATCAGATCTTGGCCGCTCTGCCAGATGTGGCACAGGTCGTCGCGGGGGATCACGATGCGCTCGGGTTCGGCGCCGTCCGTTCCGGCGGCGGGCGCCTCATCCAACGCCGCCTGGCTGTAGCCGACGATCACGTTGAGGGGCGTCCGCAACTCGTGGCTGACGTTGGCGAGCAGGCGGGTCTTCAACTGGTCGGCTTTCTCGGCCGCGCGGCGGGCCTGTTCCGCCGCGTTGTACAGCCGGGCGTTCTCCATGGCACTGCCCAGCTGGTCGGCCAGCGCCTGCAGCCCGATCAGCTCCTGCCGGCTATGCGGGCGCGGTGTCTCGCCGTGGAGGTCGAGCAGCCCCAGCGGATTGCTGCCCGCGTGAATGGCCACGATTACCCGCGATCGCGTCGCCGGCCAATAGGGATCGGGCGGGAAGCGGTCGCTGCGCCGCGTGTCGGGAATAAAGAGCGGCTCGCTGCGCTGCAGAGCGGCGGCCAGCGGCCCGGCCTCGGCCAGCGGAATGCGCACCCGCTGACCCGCATTGTCGGCGGGCAGGTCGAGCACGAGCACTTGCTCGGCCGCCGACCAGAGGAAGAGCTGCACCCGCTCATAGTGAAATCGGTCGCGGATCAGGTCGGCCACCTCGCGCGACAGCCGTTGCGGGTCGAGGATCGCCCCGACGCGGCTGTGGATCTCCAGGCTGAGCTCCAGCTGTTTCAGGCGCCGCTCTTGCTGCTCGCGGTTGGTGCCTACGAGCCGGTCGGGCAGGTCAGCGATGGCCAGCAGCTTCTGAACGGCGACTTCGGGCAGGTTCGCGGCCGTGACGAGCCGCGGCGCGATGAGGAAGTGCGCCGGCAGGGGACGGCCCTCGGCGGCCGCCCGCGCGTGCTCGACCGCATGCCGGCCGAAGTCCTCGGCGTGCGTCTCGACCGTCGCGGTCATCGTGCCCTTGCTGATGGCCGCAAGCGCGCCCGGATCGCCGTTGATGCCGCAGACGAGCGTCGCCGGCTCCAGCAGGCCGAGGCGCCGCCCGACGGCGAGCGCTGTCAGCGCCAGATAGTCGGACAGGCCGACAAGCGCGTCGAGCGGCCGGCTGAGCGGCCGCAACCCGGCCGCGATCTGGGCTTCCGTCTCGGGGTCGTGCCAGCCGCAGGGCACGTGGTGCAGCTTGGGGCTGCCCGGCATCTGCAGGCCAGCGCGGATGCCCGCGACCCGGCTGCGGCCGTCATCCTGGAAGGGCTCGCTGTAGCCCCCGCCGACGACCCCAATCTGCGCTCCAGGCGGCAGCCGCTCGGCCAGGAAAACGCCGAGCATGCGGCCGCTGTCGTAGAGCCCCTTGGGCGAGACCAGCAGCGGGTGGCGGATGGCCGTCTCGTTCAGGTTGATGATCGCCAGCCCGTCGTCGAGCAAGCGCGACATCAGGCCCGGGGTGACAGTGTACATGATGAGAGCGCGCAGCGCCTGCGCCCGCACCTCCTCGACGAAGGCGACCTGTGCCTCGTCGGCGCGCGGGCCCGGGACGTCGAGATCGAGAGGCCACGATCTCGACCTGGAGCTCCTGCGCGACACGATAGATCGCGTCCTCGACCTGCACCCAGAAGGGATCGCCCGGCGAAGTGGTCAGGCCAACACGCACGCTCGCGCCCATAAGCGCTCCTCCTTGCCCCGGGCCAGTCCGCCTGCCGGCCGCGGCGCCGCGCGATGAAAGCCGGGGCACATCGGCAGTATAGCGGATCCCGTCGGCGGGGTGGGGCCGTGCCGCACGCGCGCGGCCGCGCGGCCGGCGGTTACGACCGCAGCGCGGACAGACTGGGGAGGGGCGGCGCCCGCCCCTGCGACGGGGCAGGCGCCGTCCACGGCCGCGTTAGCGCGGGTACGGCGGCGGCGTGGGCTTCATGGGATCCGCGGCCTGGGTCTCGGGGTCGCCCGGCGCCCCGTGATGGTCCGCATGCCCGATGTTCGGCGTGGCCATCTCCGCGCTGGAGGACGTGCCGCCGCTCGCGACGATGCCGGGAGCCGGCGGCTCGTCGACGTCGAGCGCGACGTTGGGTTCGCCCTCGTCCTCGCGCACGCGCTCCTGCTCGTCCAGAGGGAGCTCCTGGGGGGCGTAGATACGCTCCTCCTCGTCCATCTTGCGGAAGTGCTCGGGATTATCCATGTTCATCCTCCATCGCGGGAGTCGCCGGTGATCCGGCTATCCCTTGACCGAGCCGGCCAGCAGGCCGCGCACGAAGTAGCGTTGAAGCGAGAAGAAGACGATCAGCGGCAAGATCATCGAGACGAAGGCCCCTGCGGTGAGCAAGTGCCAGTCTTGGCCGCGCGAGCCGACCAGCTGCTGGAGCTTGATCGTAACCACTTGCAGCGCCGGGTCGGTGCCAAGGAAGATCAGGGCGTTCAGGTAGTCGTTCCAGACCCACATGAACTGGAAGATCGCGAACGATGCCAGGGCGGGCACCGACAGCGGTAGGATCAGGCGGACGAAGGTGGTGAACGGCGTGGCGCCATCGATGAACGCCGACTCCAGGATGTCACGCGGGATGCTCGCGATGTAGTTGTAGAGCAGATATGTGGCCAACGACAGGCCGAAGGCGGTATGTACCAACCACAGCGCCAGGTAGGTGCCGTTAAGCTGCAGGCCGCTGAAGGTGCGGAGCAGCGGGATCAGCGTGACTTGGGCGGGCACGACCAGCAGGGCCACCACCATCGCGAAGAGGAAGCGGCGCCCGGGGAAGCGCATCCAGGCGAACGCATAGGCGGCGAACGCCGCCAGCAGAATCGGGATCACCGTGGCCGGGATCGTGACGGTGAGCGAGCTCAGGAAGCTGTTGATCATGTTCTCGCCCTGCTCGGTCTTGATCGAGCCGTCAGGCTGGGTGTAGCTGTACTTCTGGCCGAGCAGCACGGCCGAGTAGTTGTCCACGGTGAAGTTGTCATTCGCGGTCCAGTGCTGTTGCTGCACGTTGACCAGGCGCGCGCGGCGGTTCGCCCAGATCAGCCGATTGCCGTTGGGCAGGACGTAGCCGTCGATGAGCTGCTGATTGCTGAGCGTAACGCCGTTAACCGGGATCGGCTGGTCCAGGGGCAGCGAGGTATCGAGCTGGACCTGCTGCGTGGTGAAGAACGCCTGGTGCGGGAGCACCGTCCACCAGCCACTCGTCGAGACGTCGCCCCGGTCGCGGAAGGACGACACCAGCAGACCAAGCGTGGGGACGAGCCAGAGCAAGCAGATGATGAGCAGGATGCCGTTGATCAGGGCACCGCTGAGCAGCTTGCCGCGGCGGCTGCCTGCCCCGGCGGCTACGGATTGCACGGCCATCTAGAAACCCTCCTGCCTGCGAAGCTGGCGCAGATTGTACACGAGCACCGGCGAAATGGCGATGAACAGCACGATGGCGATGGCGGCGCCATAGCCGTAGTTGCTGTTGGTGAAGAACTGCCGGTAGAACTCGGTGCCGATCACCTCCGTGCCGTACTGGCCGCCCGTCATCACGAACACCTGGTCGAAGATCTTGAGGCTGGCGATGGCAATCGTCGTGGTCACGGTGAGGATCGTGCCCTGGATGTAGGGCACGATAACGCGGAAGAACGCCTGGATCTCGTTCGCCCCGTCGATGCGGGCGGCCTCGAGCAGCTCGCCCGGTACGCCCTTCAGCGCCGCCGAGAGCAGCACCATGGCGAACCCCGTCTGCCCCCAGATCATCACGACGACCAGGAACAGGTTGTTCCACGGCTGCACCGTCAGCCACGACTGCGGCGGCAGCCCGAAGCTGACCAGCGTGTTGTTCAGCAGACCGATCTGCGGCTCGCCTGGGGGCGCGTAGGCGTAGATGAAGCGCCAGATCACGCTGGAGCCGACGAGCGAAATGGCCAGCGGCATGAAGATAATCGCCTTGGCAATGGTCTCGAAGCGGCTCCGATCGGCCAGCACCGCAATCAAGAGGCCCATGGCCACGCTCGCGCCCGTGCCGAAGAAGAGCCAGAGCAGGTTATTGCGGAACGACTCCAGCATGGACTTGTCCGTGAAGATGGCGCTGTAGTTGGACAGGCCCACAAACTGGGTGCTGTCCTGATTGAAGAAGCTTTGATAGAACGTCAGCAGCGTGGGGATTGTCAGGAACAGGAACAGGATCACGACGGCCGGGGAGAAAAAGAGGAACGGGCGCAGCCGATCGCGGATTGCGGTCGGCAGCGACTCGATCAGCATGTTCGCCACGCCAAATAGGGTCGCCATGCCGCCGACGCCCCAAACCACGGCGACGACGACGCCCACGAGGCTCGCGCTCTTGGTGCCGCGCAGGTAGAGGAAGCCGACCCACATCATAATGAGGACGGCGATCAGGCCGACCAGCGCAAGAAAGAACTGCATGGCGAGCAGTTGACTACCTGCGGGCGGTGGGGCTTCGCTGTTCTGCGCGCCCCCGGTGCGTGGAATCGCCTGCGAACCTACATTCTGTTGACTCATCTCAGACCTCCGAAGGTGGGGACGGACCGGCGCACTCGATCAGGGTGAGGATGACTGTAGCCTTTCGGCAACAAGCCCGGCCGCGCCCACCTTCCGAGTGGGCGCGGCCGCGAACGCGAGGGGCGAGCCGGCTGGGCCGGACCCGCCCCCGCGCGTGCCTACTTCTTGACGTTGGCCCAGCCGGCCTGAATCGTCTTCAGCGCGGTATCGAGATCGGATGCACCGCTAATGTAGTCGGTCATGCCTTTCCAGAAGGAGCCCGAGCCGACTTCCGCGGGCATCAGGTCCGAGCCGTCGAAGCGGACGTTCGGCGCCTGGCTGAGCGTCTGCGCCAGCTTGCGGTCCAGGTCGGTCGTGTAGTCAGCCACCACGGCGTCGTTGTGCGGCGACAGCGCCCCGCCGCCACCGGCTTTGATCCAGGGCTGGATCGCCAGGTAGGTGGTGAAGAACTGGACCACGGCACGCACTTCCGGCCGGTCGTGGAACATGCTGAACAGGTCGCCACCGAACTCCACCGGGGCGCCGTACTGCGGGTCGATCGCCGGCAGCGGGTAGAAGTCGTAGTCGACGCCGGCCGTCACGCCGGGCGTGTTCTTTTCAAAGAACGTCGTAATGAAGTTGCCCTGGTCGAGCAGCCAGCACTTCGGTGGGTTGGCGAACATCGGAGTGCCCGCGTCGCCGAAGTTGGTCGTCGCTACCCGCTGGTTGCCGCCGTAAACGTACTTGGGATTGACCCAAGTGTCGCTGAACTTCTGGACGGCGTTCTTGACAATCGGATCGGTGAACGGCAGTGCGCCCGTCGTCCACTTATCGTAGTTGTCGAGCGAAGTGGTGCGCAGCATGATCTGCTCGATGATGTCGGTAGCCGGCCAGCCGGAAGCCGCGCTGCTCTCGATGCCGAAGCACCAGGGAGTGTCGCCGTCCGCGACGATCTGGTCCATCAGCTTCTGCTGCTCGTCCCAGGTCGTCGGGACCTTATAGCCCGCAGCGTCGAACTGCTTCTTGGGATACCAGACGGTGCCCTTGACGTTGACGCGCTCGAAGACGCCGCCCAGCATCTTGTTGCCGTTCTGGTCGACCACCATGTTGGTGTCGATGAAGCCCTGCTTGTAGTTCTTCTTCAGCCAATCCTGATTGATGACCTTGTTGAGGTCGACCAGCTTGCCCTGCGCGGCATAGCCGGCCATGGTGCCCGGCTGGGGGAAGTTGACGATGTCCTCAATCGTCCCGGCCGCGACCTTCACCTGATTCGTCTCGACCGTGCCCCCCGGATCGAGCTTGACGGTGATGCCGGTGCGCGCCTGGAACTCCTTGAAGGTGGCCGTGAACTTGGCTTCCTCATCGCCCGACAGCCCATGCGAGATGCTGACGGTGGTGCCCTTGTACATGCCTTTCATCGCGTTGGCGATCTCCGGGCCGATCTGCGACCAGTCGAAGCTATCCCAGCTGGCGGTCGTGGGGGCGGGCCCGCCCGTCGTCGAGGTCATCACGGTGGTTGCCGTCGGCTCCGTCATGGCGGCCGTCGGGGGGGCCGCCGCGGGGGCCGTGGTCGCGGTGGGTGCGGGCGGTACCGGCGTCGCGGTCGGGGTTTCACCTCCGCAAGCAGCCAGCAACAACGAGCCGATCATAAACAAACTGGCCAGGAAGCCCCATTTTCTCGTGCGTGCCATCTTTGCCTTCCTCCTCTGTGCCTCAATGCGGGGCCGCGCGTGCGGCGCGGAGACGCGGTTTGCTCCGCGCGGCGGCTTATCGGTAGCTGACCGGCGATCGGGATGGCCTCCGGCTCAGGCCGGGGCGGGCGCGCCAGACGGGGATCCGGCGGGCCAGAGCGCCCGATCGCGCGCGACACATGGTGCGACGGCATCACCTCCGTCCGGAGCATATGCGATTCAAAGCACGGCGGGTGAAAGGAACGAGTGGATTAGGACGAAGCGCCGCTAATGGTGACTCCCGGCAGTCAGCCAGCGTGTAGCCGTCGAGGTGTTGTCACGCAACCAGGATCGCTTGTGGTCACCGCGTCTTGTAGCAACAATATTCCATGATCCTTAATAAAACTAGGACAAGTACGCGCACTTCTAGCATAATACTGACTTCGCCGGCTTTCCACAGCTGCGGACGCCGGTATGGAGCGGCGCACGGATGCGCGCACGCGAGCGTCGCGCCCCTTGCCCATGCCGCGGGAATCGGCTATAACTGACATGATCCGGGCGTGTGGCCCGGATCGGAATAGGAGACCCCGTATGCCAGCCGATCGTCCGCTGCGTAACCTGACCCGGGAGAACCTGCTCGGGCTCTACACCGAGCTCCTGGAGGAGCCGGCGCACAAGAAGTACAACCTGCGCAAAGAGCTCCAGGGAGACCGCCGCCAGGCCGCCGTCTACGCCAATCGGTGGGTGACGCGCGACCAGTACCTGGAGATGGCACGGTCCGAGATCCGCGAGCGGGGCCTGGAGGTCCCGGGCGAACCGCCGACCACCGCCGAGCCGGACGCGCCGCCGGAGAGCGGCCCGGTGCCCGCGGCCACCGAGGCGACCGCACCCTCGGCCGCCCCCTCGGCGGAGCCAACGGGCCCCACCCACGCGCCGCTCACCGGCGTGACCAAGGGAGCGGTGGCCGAAGGCATCGTGGAGGCACCGGACACCGACGCCTGAGCCCCGGCCACGTGAGACGCGGCGGCGCCGCCACCGGGCGGGCCGCCGCGTCGCGTCTGGGTGCGCTCAGGTCCGCGCGGCGACCGGCATCGCCGCGACGACAGCCAGTTGCGCCAGGAGGCCGTCGGGGGTCGAGAGGAAAGGCGAGTGGCTGGTATCGAGCGTGAACACCTGGGCGCACGGCGCCGCGGCGATCATGCGGTCCTGTAGCTCGGGCGTCACCCCGCGGTCCTGCGCCGTGCGGATGTAGACGCGAGGCACGCGGCCGAAGCGCGCTGCCGTCAGATGCACCGGTGTGCCGACGACCGCGTTCGAACTCGACCACGAGTAGGCTCTGCGCGCGCGCCACATCGGCAGGGCTGCAGTCGTGGTAGAGAGCGGCCGGCCGCGCGTCCTCGCGCAGATAGTGGTAGCCGTGCGCCTCGTCGAGGACCAGCGCCGGGGTGATCTGGGAGCCTGCGTCGGTCAGCGCCAGTTGCAGCAGGCTTTCGCCGTCGCGCGGCAGGTAGGCGGCGAGGTAGACCAGCGTGCGGATGCGCTCCGGGCATTGCTCCGCCGCCTGGCTGATGACGACGCCCGCCATGCTGTGCCCCACCAGGATTGCCGGCTCGGGCAGCGCCGCCAGCGTCTCGCAGACGCGATCGGCATAGCTTGCCAGCGTCATACCCTCCAGCGGAGTCGAATCGGCGCCGTGTCCCGGCAGGTCGATCGCGATCGCCTGATGGCCGGCGGCCTCCAGGCGGGGCACCATCTTGTCCCAGCACCACGCCCCGTGCCACGAGCCATGTACCAACACGAAAGTGCTCATCGGAAACCCTCCTTCGTCTTATGCTGTCGGCCGCCCGATTGGCGACCTGGTATCAGCGTATCCGACGGAGGCCTGCGCGGGATGGGCCGATCTACGCAGGTGCGGGCCAGGGGCATGCGTAGAAATCCGGCGCGCGGGGGCCCTACCGGGCGGGGGGCTCGGCGGCGGCCAGGCCCTTGGCCACGGCCCAGGCGGCAATCTGCGCGCGCGAGCTGTAGCCGAGCTTGCTCAGAATGTTCTCGACGTGTTTGGCCACGGTGCGCTCGCTGAGGACGAGCGCGCCGGCGATCGCGCGGTTGGAGAGCCCCGCGGCCACGCGCACCGCGACCTCGCGCTCGCGCGCCGTCAGCCCGTCGTAGCGGTCGCGGGCGGTCTGGGGGATGCCGGCCGCGCCGCGGGCAGGAGCGCCTGGGCGCCGGCCAGGAACGCCGGGCCGAGCACTGGATCGCCGAGCGGCGCGGCGAGTGCGGCCAGGAGCGCGGAAGCCTCGGCGGCGGCCGCAGCGGCGGCCTCGCGGCGGCGGGTGACGGCGTAGAGTCGGGCCCGCGCCGCCAGGATTCGCCAGGTCCAGGCGCGCGCCCCGAGTGCCTGCGCCGCCGCCAGCGCGGCGTCGAGCGCGGGCTCCGCGTCGCCCGGGCGGCGCAACCCGAGCAGGATCGTGCCGCGCAGGTAGGCGAGCCGCGGAATTGCCAGGCCGCCCGGCGTGGGGACGGCCGACGCCTCCAGCCCGTCGAGGATCGCCAGCGCCGCGGTCCGCCGCCCCTCCGCCGCGTCAAGCTCGGCCCGCGCCGCCCAGACCAGGCGCTGGGCCTGGGTCTGCAGCGGCGTCGCCTCGTCCCACATATCGGCCAGCAGGGTCGCGGCCTCCGCGGTCCGGCGCTGCGCCAGGTAGACAGGCACGAGGGCCCCGCCGACGACCCGGCACAGGTAGAGCGAGTTGAGCGCGCGGGCTAGCCGCAGGGACGCCTCCAGGTGGTGCGCGGCCTCCTCGTAGGCGAAGAGGTCCGCGAGCAGGCAGCCGGCGACATAGTGGCCGTTGTTTGCCCACTCGTTGTGCTCGATCGCCTCGGCGATGCGCAAGCCCTCGCGGGCGTGGGCCAGGGCGCGCGGGTAGCTGCCGCGCGGGCCGAGCGCCATGCCGAGGAAGATATGGGCGCAAGCTTCGCCCGCGCGCCAGCGCAGGCTCTGGGCCAGGCGCAGCGCCTCGTCACACAACGCGACCGCTTCCGGCTCGGCCAGCGGCGGCCAGCCGGTGGTGCTCGCCAGATAGCTGCTGGCGAGGATGGCCCGCACCGCCAGGCTGGAGACGAGGCCGGCCCGGTCGTCGCGCGCGCGGAAGAGCGCGATGGCCGCATCGTAGGCCGTTGCCGCGGCCGCCAGGTCGCCGGCCATGAACGCGGCTACGCCCAGGAAGTCGTAGGTGGCGGCGAGCCCGGCGGGGTCGTCGTGCGCCTGGAAGAGGGCCAGCGCCTCCTCGTGGAGCGGCCGCGCCGCCTGCGGCTCCTCCACGTTCATGTGCCAGTTGCCGAGGCGGTTCAGGCTGGTCGCGACGCGCGCGGGGTCGCGGGCAGCCCGCGCGGCGGCGAGCGCGTCGCGGAACCAGGTGCCGGCGCGCGTGTAGTCGCGGCCCGACCAGAGCGTGCCGAGTGCCAGCAGGCACTCCCAGGCAAGTTCCGCGTCGCCGGACGCGCGGGCGGAGTCCAAGGCCGTCGAATAATCGGCCGTCGCCGCGTCGAAGTCGCCGAGGAGCTCGTGGGCTCGGGCGCGCGCCACGTGCAGCGCGCCCGGCGGCGGCTCGCCCAGCCGGGCCGCCGCGTCCAATGCCAGCGCATAGTATCCGGCCGCGGCACGTGGGGCGTGCAGCCCGGCGGCGTGGGCGCCCGCCCGCGGGGCCAGGGCGCGGACCTCGGGCCAGGCGCCCGCCGCCTGGTAGTGGTGTACCAATTCGACCAGGCGCGGCCCCTCCCCTGCCTCCGGCAGGTCCGCCAGCGCGTTGGCGACAGCGCGATGGTAGACGATACGCTCCTGGCCCAGCAAGCCGGCATAGATCGCCTCACGGGTGAGCGCGTGGCGGAAGGCGAAGGTGTTGGGGCTCTCCTCGACGACGAGGAAAGCGGCCACAAGCTCGCGGATGCAGGCAATCAGCGCGACGTCGTCCAGGCCGGTGAGAGCCTGGAGCAGCGCGAAGTCAAAGCGCCGCCCGGCGACCGCAGCGCGGACCAGCACGCCGCGCGCGGGCGCGCCCAGCCCGGCTGTGCGCCGATCTACCGCCGCCTGTAAGCTCTCAGGGATATGTATTCCGGCGCCGAGCCGGGAGTCCCCTTCCCCGCCCAGCGGGCCGAGCCCGGACTCCTTCAGCAACTCCTCGACGACGAACGGATTGCCCTCCGCCAGGCGTGCGACCGCCGCCAGCGCGGCGTCGTCAAGTGCGCCCGGCCCGCGGATCGCCGCCGCCATCGCCGTCACGCCGGCTGGGTCGAGCGGACGGACGTCGAGCCGGGCGGCCAGCCGCTCGCGTGTGGCCACCGCCAGCCAGGTGGCCAGGGCCGGCGTGCCCTCCTCCGGCCGGAACGTGGCCGCGACGAGCAGCGGGGCGTCGGGCCGGTGGTGCAGTAGGTAGAGCAGCAGATCCAGGCTCGCCTCGTCGGCCCAATGCAGGTCCTCGGCGATGAGCAGCACCGGCCGCTCCGCCGCCATCTGGCGAATTAACTGGAGGACAGCCAGGTGCAACCGGCGCTTCTCACGCTCGGGGTCAGCCTCCGCGTCGGCGGGCGACGAGGCGTTGGGCAGCAGCAGGGCAAGCTCGGGGAAGATGCGCAGCAGGTCGGCGGAGTGCGGCGCCAGCAGGGGCGCGAGACGCGCCGCGGGCTGCGCGGCGACGAGCCCATGCAGCATGTCGACGATGGGACCATACGGCAGGGCCTGGTCATACTCGAACGCGCGCCCTTCGAGCACCCACCAGTCGGCCGCGCCCGCGGCCCGCGCCCGGAGCTCGCGCAGCAGCCGCGTCTTGCCGATGCCCGCCTCGCCGGCCAGCAGCACAGCGCCGCTCCGCCCGGCGCGCGCGGCGGCCGCCACGGCGTTGAGCGCGGCAATCTCCGCGTCGCGGCCGACGAGGATCGGGCAGACGATCGGGTTGAGAGGTAATAGGGCCATGAGCCTTTCCGCGCCCAGCATCCACGTTGGGCCTGTCGCGGCGGGCAACGCGCCGCGCGTCCCTATCATACTACAATGGCGTGGGCTCGGGGCGTTGCCGCGCGAGCGCGGCCGGAGTATACTCGGCCGGTAGCGCGGGGCCGGGCGGTTCCGCGGAGAGGGGAGTGCCATGAAAGGCATCGTGCTGGCCGGCGGCCTGGGGTCGCGCCTGCGGCCGTTGACCATGATTACCAACAAACACCTGCTGCCAATCTACAACAAGCCGATGGTCTATTACCCGATCGAGATGTTGGTGGCCGCGGGTATCCGCGACATCCTGCTGGTGACGGGCGGCAACAGCGCCGGGGACTTCTTCCGGCTGATCCGCAATGGGGAGGACTTCGGCCTCTCGCGTATGCACTACGCCTATCAGCAGGGCGAGGGCGGCATCGCCGAGGCGCTGGGCCTGGCGCGTGAGTTCGTGGGCGACGACCGGATGGTGGTCGTGCTCGGCGACAACATCCTGCAGCGCGGCATCTCGCAGGCGGTGGAGGCCTTTGCCCAGCAGCCCGACGGCGCGCTGATCATGCTGAAGGAAGTCGGCCACCCGCAGGAATACGGCATCGCCGACGTGGACGGGCCGCACATCCGGCGCATCGTCGAGAAGCCGAAGGAGCCGCCGAGCAATCTGGCGGTGATCGGCGTCTACATGTACAGCCCCGACGTGTTCGAGATCATCGACAGCCTCACGCCGTCGGCGCGCAACGAGCTCGAGATCACCGATGTGAACAACGCCTACCTGCTGCGCGGCACGCTGCGCTATCAGCGCGTCGAGGGCTGGTGGCTAGACGCGGGCGAGAATCACGCGGCGCTGCTGCACGCCAATCTCACGGTAGCCCGCGAGCTCGGCGTCGAAGTGTAGGCGCGACTGCCGGCCCCACCTCTCCCCGGCGTCCTCCGCAGACGGCAACCGTCCATGGCCATAGCTTCATAAGATTCTGAAACTATTGACAATTCAATATTATGGGAGTATCATGGAGGTGCTGGAGATGGACGCACGCGCCCCGACAGGCGCTGCCGGGCCGCGCGGAGAACGGAGCGAGCTATGCTGCGCAGGCACGCGGTGAAGGCGCCGGAGTTCCGGCGCGGGCCGTGGATCATGGAACAGACGTGGAGCCATCTGCTGTTTGCGCACTGGCCCTGCGTCCCGGACGCGCTGCGCGCCTGCCTGCCCGCCGGGCTGACGCTGGACACCTACGACGGGCGGGCCTGGGTCGGGATCGTCGCGTTCGGGCTGAGCGGCGTGCGCCTGCGCGGACTGCCGCCGCTGCCGCCTGTGGACCGCTTCCCCGAGGTGAACGTGCGCACCTACGTGACGCGCGACGGGCGCCCGGGCGTGCTTTTCCTCAGCCTCGACGCGCCCAACCGAGCCGCGATCGCCCTGGCGCGGCCGTGGTTCCACCTGGCCTACGTGCTCGCGGGCGTGCGCATGCAGGCCGGCCCCGCGGGCGTGCGCTTCGCCTCCCGGCGGCCCGGTCCAGACGGCCCGGCGTTCGCGGCGACGTATGGCCCGTGCGGACCGCCGTGCCAGATTGCCCCCGGCTCCCTCGCCGCCTGGCTCACCGAGCGGTACTGCTACTACGCCGCAAGTCCGTCAGGCCGGCTGTACCGCTGCGACATCGCGCACGCGCCCTGGGATCTGCAGCCCGCGACCGCGCGGATCACGGCGAACAGCCTGCCCGCCGCACACGGGCTGACGGTGTCCCCGGAGCCGCCGCTGTTGCACTGCGCCCGGCACATGCGCGCCCGGATCTGGCCCGCGCGGCGGCTCCCCGCGGCCGTCACGCTGGCTGCGTCCACCGATGTTTACGGTCCATCCACCCGGTCTTTAGCGTCCGGCGCCTAAGCTAGAGGTACGGGAGCTTAGCCTCCCGCCCCTCGGGCCCGGCCGCCGAGGCGCTCCGCAGTGCTGCGCTACTCAGGAGGAGAGGAGGCACAGGAATGGAAGGCCGAATTCTGGTACCGCTCGACGGTTCCGATCTCGCCGAGCGCGTGTTGCCGCACGCGATTCTGTTGGCCCGCGCGACGCACGGCGGTCTGCGCCTGGTCCGCGCTGTGGCGGCGGTGGAGATCGACGAGTGGTCGAACCGCGCCGGCCCCAAGGACGACGGCGACCTCGGGCCCCTGTATTCGCCGATCGACGTCGCACAAGCCTACCTGGACGGCATGGCCGCCCAGATCGGCCACGCCGGGCTGCCGGTGACAACTGAGGTACGCCGGGGTGACCCCGCCCGGGAAATCATCGCCGCCGCCGAGAGCGGCCCGCCCACCGGCCTGATCGCGATGGCCACGCATGGGCGTGGAGGCTTGGGGCGCTGGCTCTACGGCAGCGTCGCTCACAAAGTCCTACAGGCCAGCCCGCTGCCGCTGCTGCTGCTGCGCGTGTCGGAGACGGCGCCCGCCGCGGTGCCCGCGCGGTATCGCACGCTGCTCGTGCCGCTCGATGGATCACCCGGCAGCGAAGCGGCACTCCGGCCCGCGGCCGAACTCGCCGCCGGGACCGGCGCGGAGCTCCTGCTGATCTACGCAGGGCCGACGCTGACAGACGTTGCCGTGGCGGGCAGCGCGTCGCTGTGGCTGCTGGGCGAGTATGAGCGCCAGGAGCACCAGATGCGCGACACGCTCGACGGGCACGTCCGGCGGCTGCGCGCCCAGGGGGTGGCGGCACGCCACGCGATCCTGCACGGTCCGCCCGCGGAGACGATTCTGCACGCCGCGGCGGACGAGGTCGATCTCGTGGTGATGGCGACGCACGGACGCGGCGGCTGGGAGCGGCTGGTCTACGGCAGCGTCGCGGCGCGCGTAGTGGAGCAGACGACGCGGCCGATCCTGCTCGTGCCGGTGCGCCCGGTGCCCGAGCGACCCGCGGTCGCGGCGGTCGAGCGCGACTGGATCGAGGAGGCGCTGGTCATCGGGACCTTGTAGGGGGAGCGCTTGGGCGAGTGGGGGGATGAAGGGTGGCGGGGGAGAGATTTGAACTCTCGACCAAGGGCTTATGAGTCCCCTGCTCTACCACTGAGCTACCCCGCCAGAAAGGCCAGAGCGGGACCAAGTCCGGCTCTGGCAACGGCCCAATTATACGGAATTGGCCGGCGCCTGTCAAGCGCGATTCCGGCTCGCGCGGGGGTCGAAGCGCCCTCGCGGTGCCGACCGCCCGCGCGGTGCCGCAGGCGGGGCGGCGGGCGCCGTCCGGCCTACCGGTAGGCCGCGGCCTGGATGCCGTACAGCTCGGCGTAGGGGCCGCCGCGGGCCATGAGTTCGGCATGGGAACCGACATCGACGACACGGGCCCCGTCCAAGACGACGATGTGGTCGGCCATGCGCACCGTGGAGAAGCGGTGTGAGACCAGGATGGTGATGCGGCCGTCGGCCCGCGTGGCCGCGTCGCGCGCCGCGCCCGCGTAGCGCTCGAAGAGCGCATGCTCGGTCTCCGCGTCGAGTGCGGCGGTCGGCTCGTCGAGGATGAGCAGCAGCGGTCGATCGCGCATGAAGCCGCGCGCCAGCGCCAGCTTCTGCCACTGGCCGAACGAGATTTCCACGCCCTCAGGCCAAGTCTTGCCCAATTGCGTGTCGAGCCCGGCGTCCAGCCGGGCGATCACGTCAGCGGCGCCCGCGCGGCCCACGGCTGAGACCACGGCGGGCTCGTCGTCCAGGCGGGGCACGTCACCCACGCCGACCGAGTGGCGCGCGCGGAACTCGAAGCGGAAGAAGTCCTGGAAGGCGCCCGCGAGGCGCGCCCGCCAGGCGTCGGCCGGCATGCGCGCGAGGTCGACGCCGTCGACCAGGATGCGGCCCCCGGTCGGCTCGTAGAGCTTGGCCAGCAGCTTGACCAGCGTCGACTTCCCCGCGCCGTTCTCGCCGACAATCGCCACGACGGCTCCTGCGGGGAGGTCGAGGCTGACGTCGTCGAGCACCAGGCGCTCGGTGCCCGGGTAGGCGAAGGAGATGTGGTCGAGGCGGATGCCGGTCGCCAAACGCGCGGGCACAGGCAAGTCGGCGTGGGCGGTGAGCGAGGCGGCATAGTCCTCCAGCCAAGCGAGGCGCTGGGCCCCGTCGAGCCAGGTGCCGCGGATGAAGCCGATCTCGCCGACGGTCGCGGCGATGTAGCTCGACAGGCGCGCCCCGGCGGCGAGCACGAGCAGCACCGGGCCCGCCCCGGCGTGCAGCCCGGAGGCAACAAAGACCACCGCACCAACGTAGGCCAGGCCGAAGATCGCCCAGGCAAGCGTGTTCCAGGCGGCGCTTGCCCAGCGGACCGTGCCGATCGGGAAGAACCAGCGCTCCCAGGCGGCATGGCGCTGGGCGACCAGCTGCGGGCCGAGGCGCATCACGCGCACCTCCTTGCCGGGTGGTGCTGTCGTCGCGGTGACGAAGAGGTGGCGGGCCAGCCGGGCGTGCGGCGCGCCGCGCTCCTGTACCGCGCGCTCGACGGCGGGCCGCCAGGTTGAGGTCAAGACCGTGGGCAGGGCGAAGAACGCCAGCAACACGAGCAGCGGGTGGATCGCCATCAGCAGGGCGATCGTCACGACCAGGCGCAGGATCCAGCCCGCCGTCGAGAAGACGGCCATGTACATGTGGTCGAGCACGAAGACCTGATCGCGCAGCACCGCGAGGCGGTCCAGATAGTCGGGCCGCTCCTGGTGGGCGATGGTCGCGACGGTCGCCTGCAGGCGGGCGACGTGCGCCTCCAGCGTGATGGTGACCTTGTCGCGGAAGCGGCGCTGCACGCGCGTGCTCACGGTGCGCAGGAACCAGGTCGCGGTGGCCGAGACACCCAGGCCGAGCGCGGCGACGAAGATGAGAGTGCTGTCGCGGCCCAGCACGCCGTCGCCGAGCAATTTGAGCCAGAGGGCGAGCAGCGCGTCGGGAAGCGCAGCGAGCAGCGCGAGCAGAAAGGCCGAGACGAGCAGCCAGGGCTCGTGCTGGTAGCCCAGTTTGCAGAGGCGCCAGATCGATTGCAGCGGCGGGGGCAGCGCCTCAGGCGAGGGCTTCACGCGCCACCTCCTCGTCATCCTCCTCGGGTACGCCCGCCGCGAAGCGCTGGGCCTGCAGGTCGAACAGCATGCGATAGCGCCCGGCCAACGCCATGAGCTCGGCGTGCGTGCCGAGTTCGATGACACGGCCGTGCTCCAGCACGCAGATGCGGTCGGCGTGGCGCACGGTCGAGAAGCGGTGCGAGATCAGGATCGTCGTTACCTGGCGCGTGGCGGTCAGGATGCGGTCGAAGATCTCGGCCTCGCCACGGACGTCGAGCTGCGCGGTCGGCTCGTCGAGCAGCACGAGCCCGGCGCCCTGGCGCACGGCGCAGAGCGTGCGCGCGAGTGCGACGCGCTGCCACTGGCCGCCCGACAGGTCGGTGCCCCCCGCGTAGCCGCGCGCCAGCACTGTGTCGAGCGAGGCCAGGCCGGCGGCGCCCGCATCGCGCAGGGCCGCCTCGATCACCGCGTCAGGCGCGCCGTGCGGCGCCACGTTGGCGCGCAGGGGGAGCTCGAAGCGGATGAAGTCCTGGAAGACGGCGGTAATGCGCGCGCGCCAGGCTTCGAGGTCGAGCGCGCGTAGGTCGACGCCGTCAACCTCGATGGCGCCGCCCTGCGGATCGTACAGGCGGCAGAGCAGCTTGGCGAGCGTGGTCTTGCCCGCGCCGTTCAGGCCAACAATGGCCAGCGATGACCCCGCAGGGATGGTCAGATCCAGGCCGGCGAGCACGGGCGGCTGGTCCGGCGCATAGGCAAAAGTGACGTCGCAGAAGCGAATCTCGCGCGCGGGCAGCCCGGCCGCGGGCCGATCACCGGCCGAGAGCGCGCCGGCGCGCGCCATAGCGGGCGCCAGCCGCAGCACCGCGGCGACCGGGGCGGCCGCGCTGTCGAGCGCCCAGTTGAGGCCGCCGAAGGCGATCATGCTTGTGCTGACGGCGACCTGGGCGTAGACGACGAGCCGGTCGAGTCCCAGCGTGCCGGCGACCGCGGCGCTGCCGAGCGCCCAGAAGACGACGACATTGGCGCCAATGACCAGCAGCAGGCTCCAGACCATCGGCTGCTCGCGCAGGCGCGTCGCCCGGTACTGGAGCTCGAACAGGCGCGTGCGCCGGGCAATGAAGCGCTCGAGTGTCCAGTCGCGCAGCCCGAAGAGGCGGAGCTCCTTCGCGGCGGGCGGGTCGACGGCCAGCCGGTAGAGGTACTCGGCGTCGCGCCGGGCGTCGCGCACAACCTCGGTATTGCGGTCACGCCAGACCGCGCTCTCGCGCAGCAGCCAGTGGGTGGCGCCCCAGGCGGCGACCAGGAGCGCGGCGGCCCACCAGGCGTAGACCGCGAGCACCAGCGCCGAGGCCAGGCCGCCGAGGAGCTCGACCAGGCCCCCGGCGATGAAGTCCATGCTGACCGACAGCGGCGGCCCGGCGATGCCCAGGTCGAAGTCGCGCGCCTCGGTGAGGTCGTTGGTCAGGGCGGGATCTTCCAGGTGGCCCATGCCCGGCGGGGTCACACAAGACTGGACGAGCCGGTCGTAGAGCCAACCCGACGCACGGTCCCCGAGATTCGCGCCGATGGTCACGTGCAGCGGCGCGAGCACCTGCAGGGCGACGAAGACGGCGCCCATGAGCGCCAGCGGCCCGGCGAGATCCGTCCCTGCCTGCACCGCGCCGACGAGGGCGCCCATCGCGATGGCGAAGACGGCCGGGAGCGCGGCGCGCAAGACGAGCACGGCCCACCAGGCCGCGGCGAGGGCGGGCGCCGCCCGCGGCAGGACGCTGAAGAATTGCCACTCGGGGCGCGCGCGCAGGTGTACCACCGTCTCCTCCTGGTGGGCCGTCCGTTCAGGCGGCGGCACGAATCGGCTGTGGGACCCGCGGCGGGCGCCGCGGGCGGGTTCTTGCAAGTCGGCGGTGTTCTACTAGACTCTTAGCATATTTGTTCGGGTCTGTCAAGATGCCACGTGCCGACATGCGGCTTGCCGTGTGCGATCGCTCCTGCCGCTAGTCCGAAACGCCGCCGCGCTTTCGCAGGGCAGGCCCGCCGCATGGGCGTTGCGGATCGAACCCCTGCCGGGCGTCACGGGCCACCGTGCAGCAGGGCTTTCAGCGCCGTGTAGATCGGGCGCGGGGTCCAGTCGGGGTCCACGAGGCTGAAGTGGGCGGGCCCCGTGTACCAGGGCTGGAAAGTGCTGAAGTTGAGGTTCCAGACGAACATGACGCCCATCCAGGGGTAGTCCTGCTGCGCCTGGGCGATCGCCGCGACGGTGTACGACGCTTGCTCGTCGGGCGTCGTCTCGGCGCACTCGGCGTAGCCGTCGGGCCGGTAGTCGCTGCACCAGCCCCACTCGGTCAGCCAGATCTGCTTCGCGCCGTCGCCGTACTTCTCCATCACCTGGCGCTGCTGCTCGACCCGGCGGTAGTAGAATTGGCCGTGCGTGGTGAAGGCCGAGGCGTTGCTCGGGTTGTCGGGCCACATCGTATCCGGTGGATTGTTGTAGCCATAGGGGTGCGAGCCGAGCACGTCGAAGTCCTGGCGGATCGCGCCGTTGTTCCACTGATAGAGCTGGTCGAGGTACCAGGTGTCCTCTTTGGCGGTCTTGTCGTCGTAGATGCCCGTTGGCGTGAGCGCGCCTGCGACGACGACGGCCTGCGGATCGCCCGCCTTGACGCCGTGATAGCCCGCGTCGAGCAAGGCGGCGTAGTGCGCCGGGTTGAGGTCGCCGCTCTCGACGTACAGATTCTGCTCGTTCCAGACCTCGTAGGCATCCACCTGGCCCTTGTAGTGCGCGGCGAGCGCCTGCATGAAGTTGCCGAGCATGGCCGGGTCGCGAGGGAAGCCGTTGCCGCCCCCATTCGCCCAGTCGGGCGGCTTGACCACGCTCAGCAGGATATGTAGCCCGCGCGCTTTGGCGTCGGCCACGATGCCGTCAAGCTCTCCCCAGGCGTCGGCACCGGGCGCGCCCTCGATATCCTTCCATTGGACCTGCTGCTTGATCCAGTTGAACCCGACGTCCTGGACGGCGTCGAGCACGCGCGTGTGATCCTGGTCGTACATGTGCACCGTGACGCCGAGCGCGGCATGCGGCCCCTGCAGGAAGGATCCGGCCGGGGGCAGCGGGTAGCCCAGGGGCGGCAGGGGGTTCCAGCCGGGGAATGGGCCGCTCGCGGGCGGATGCTGGAGCTCAAGGCGGCCCTGCGTGGCCAGCAGGTCCCGGCCCAGCAGGCCGAGCTGCACGTCGTAGGGGGTGCCCGCGTGCTCGGGATGGTACTCAAAGCGGTTCCGCTCGAAGTACTGCACCGTGTAGGTCGTGCCGTCCGTGGGATTGCGTTCCTGGATCTCCTGGGAGATCGGATAGCCGAAGACGGCAAGGCCGCCATGATTGCGCCAGTAGGCCAGGAACGAGCCGCCCAGGTCGTAGCCCGTCTGGGCAAAGAAGACGTGCGTCGGGTTGTTGGGGAAGGGCGCGTGCCGGCGGAAGGTCCGCCCCTGCGTCAGCGTCACGCCGAGCAGGCCCAGCTCGATCTCGTACGGTGTACCCGCCAGCTCAGGGTGGTACTCGAACCGGTTGCGCTCGAAATACTGCACCAGGCGGCCGCCCTCCATCTCGGCGGGGCTGATGGGATAGCCGAAGATAGGCAGCCCGCCGTGCGCGCTCCAGTAGGTCATAAAGCGGGCCGGCACGGCGAAGCCGGTCTCCGGGAAGTAACGCGCGCCCGGATCAGGGGCGGCGGCCGCGCCGGGCGGCGTGGCGGCGAGCAGTAGCGGAAAGAGCGCCAGCAGCGCGCCGGCACGTAGGAGGATATGCAGCGGTCGATGCACGGAGGCTAGTCCCCAGAAACGCATGGCCCGGGCGGGCGCGCCGTCACGGCCCGGCCCCGGGGGCCACTCAGGTGGTGGCGGCGGCCGTGGCCGCCGCGTAGTAGCGGCTCGCCGGCGCGCGCCCGCGGACCTGCGCCAGGTAGGCGCTGGCCGCGACGACGCGGCCCAGATCCACGCCCGTGGCGATGCCCAGCCCATCGAGCAGGTAGAGCAGGTCCTCGGTAGCAAGGTTACCCGAGGCGCCGGGCGCGTAGGGGCAGCCGCCGAGGCCGCCCGCCGACGAGTTCGAAGATGTGGATGCCCATCTGCAAGGCGGTGAACACGTTGGCGAGCGCGGTGCCGCGCGTGTCGTGCAGGTGCAGCGCCAGCCGGTCGGCCGGGAAATCGCGCCAGGAGCAGGTCGAGCACGGCCACGATGCCGGACGGCGTGGCGACGCCGATGGTGTCGCCGATCGAGACTTCGGCCACGCCCAGGGCGAAGAGCCGCGCGGTGACGTCGCGGACCTTCGCGGGCGGGACGGCGCCCTCGTAGGGGCAACCGAAGGCCGTCGAGACATAGCCGCGCAGGCGTATGTCGTGGGCGCGAGCCAGGTCCGCCACGCCGGCAAAGGCGGCGAGCGACTCGGCGATGGTGGCGTTGATGTTGCGCCGGGTGAAGGTCTCGGAGGCGGCGGTGAAGACGGCGACGTCGCGCACGCCCGCCGCCAGCGCGCGCTCCATGCCGCGCACATTCGGCACAAGCACGGGATAGCGCACACCGGGCGCCTTGCCGATCGCCGCGAAGACGGCGTCCGCGTCGGCCAGTTGCGGGATGGCACGGGGGCGGACGAACGAGGTGGCCTCGATCACCGGCAGACCGCTCGCCGAAAGCAGGTCGATAAAGCGGACCTTGGCCTCCGTGGGCACGGGCGCGGACTCATTTTGCAGCCCGTCGCGCGGGCCGACCTCGACTACCGTCACGTGCGCCGGCAGCCCGGCCAGCGGCGATTCGCTCATTGTCCCGTCCCCTACCCTGGTGCGCACTACTCCACCACGTCCACCAATTCGGTGCCCGCCTCGACTAGTTGGCCGGGACGCACCGTCAGGCGGGCGACCCGGCCGTCGTGCGGCGCGCGCACCGTGAACTCCATCTTCATCGCCTCCATGACCACCAGCCGCTGGCCCTCGGCGACGTGATCGCCCTCGGCGACGAGCACCTCGACGATCTTGCCGGGCATCGGCGCGTCGAGCCGATCCTCCCCCGCATGGGCAGCCACGCCCAGCCAGTCGGTGTTCAGCGGCGGCACGCGCGCGAAGCGATAGAGCGCGCCATCCCACTCGACCACGCGCCGCCCGTCAGCGGGAGCGGTCACACGGACCGGCAGCGCACCCGGCGCCGGCCCGTCCAGGCGCCGCAGCAGCACGCCCGCCTCGGGCACGGCCTGCAACGACAGCCGCGCGCTGTAGTCGCCCGTCGTCGTCTGCCAGACGCCCGCTTCCGTCGCGCGGTCGAATCGCACCTCCACGAGATGCGCCGGCTCACGCGCGGCGACCGCCGAGAGACCCGGAGGCAGGAAATGGTAGCGGAAGACGAGGTCCTGCCCCGCCTGTTGCCAGGCACCGGCCCGCCAAGGATTGAACGGCCGCGAGGCGCCCAAGGTTGCGTCCGCCTTCCCGCCGTGCAGTAGGTCGTAGGCGGCGACGGCCAGGGCTGCCTCGGGTGGCGGCGCCGCCTCGGCCAGGACCGCGGGGTCGTAGTAGCGGTCGATGAAGCCCGTGTCGGTGGCGCCCTCGCGGAAGGCGGGGTGCTGGGCCAGCCAGAAGAGGAAGCCGAGATTCGTAGTCACGCCGGTGACGTCGTAGGCGGCGAGGGCTTCCGCCAGGCGGGCGACGGCGCTCGGCCGGTCGGGCGCCGCGACGATCAGCTTGGCGAGCATCGGATCGTAGTAGATGCTGACCGCGTCGCCCGCAGCCACCCCCGCATCGTTGCGCACCCAGGGCGCGTGGGGCGGCGCGAACGTCTGCAGGCGGCCGGTCGAGGGGAGGAAGCCGTGCGCCGGGTCTTCGGCGTAGACGCGCACCTCGATGGCGTGGCCGTGGCGCGTGACGTCCGGCTGCGCGAAGGGCAGCGCGCAGCCCTCGGCCACGCGCAATTGCAGCGCCACGAGGTCCAACGGCTCAGGCCCGCCGCCGGGCGCGCCCGGCACGTGGATCGTCGCCTCGGTGATCGGGTGCTCGACCTGCAGGCGGGTGTTCATCTCCAGTAAGTAGAAGCCGCCGGAGGCGTCGACGATAAACTCGACCGTGCCCGCATTGACGTAGCCCGCGGCCTCGCCCGCGCGCACCGCCGCCTGGCCCATCGCCGCAAGGCGGGCCGGCGTCAACTGCGGGGCGGGGGTCGGCGCCTCTTCGAGCACCTTCTGGTGGCGGCGCTGGATCGAGCACTCGCGCTCGCCCAGGTGCAGCACGGTGCCCTGCGTGTCGCCGATGATCTGGAACTCGACGTGGCGCGGGCCGGTGAGGTACTTCTCCAGGAAGATGGTCGGGTCGCCGAAGGCCGCCTCGGCCTCGCGGGCCGCGCCCTCGGCGGCCGCGCGGAAGGCGCCGGGCGCATGGACCACGCGCATGCCCTTGCCGCCGCCGCCTGCGGCGGCCTTGATCAGCACCGGCCAGCCGATGCGCCCCGCCTCGGCGGCCAGATGCACCAGGTCGGTGCGGCCCGGAGGCGGGCGGGTAGTAGCCGGGCACGATCGGCACGCCCGCGGCCTCCATCGTGCGCTTGGCGGCGATCTTATCGCCGAGCAGGGCGATCGCCGCGGGCCCTGGACCGACCCAGATCAGCCCGACCTCGATCACCGCCTGGGCGAAGGGCGCGCGCTCGGAGAGGAAGCCGTAGCCGGGGTGAACCGCGTCGGCGCCGGACGCGCGCGCGGCCGCGAGGATCGCCGGGATATTGAGGTAGCTTTCGGCGGCGGGCGGCGGGCCGACCCGGATGGCCTCGTCGGCCTCGCGCACGTGGAGCGCGTCGCGGTCGGCATCGGAGTAGACCGCGACGCTGACAATGCCGAGGCGGCGGCAAGTGCGCATGATGCGCACGGCAATCTCGCCGCGATTTGCGATCAAGAGTTTTCGAATGGTCATGCGAACTTTCTCGTCGTCGAGACGCGCCCGGGCGGCACTGCCCGGGCCAGGGAATCAGGACTCATCGAGCCACTGCGGCTTACGCTTCTCCAAGAAGGCGCGCAGGCCTTCCTGCCCTTCCGGGCTGACGCGCATACGGGCGATGGCGGCCGTTGTGTAGGCGCGCGCCGCGTCCGGCGCGAGGCCCGGCACGGTGCGCCAGAGCGCCTTGACCACCGGCACCGCCGCCGGACCGGCCGCGCGCAACCGATCCAGCACATCGCCCAAGGCGGCCGCCAGGCCGCCGTCGGGGCAGACCTGGCTGATGAGGCCGGTCTCCAGCGCGCGGGCAGCCGAGAAGCGCTCGCCCGTCACGAAGAAGGCGCGGGCGGCGCCGGGCACCATCTTGCGCAGCACGAACGGACTGATGACGGCGGGCACGATGCCCAGCCGAATCTCGGTGAAGCCGAAGCGCGCGCTCTCCTCGGCGACGATCAGATCGGCGACCGCGACGAGTTCCGCGCCCCCACCCAGCGCGGCGCCCTGCACCAGCGCGACGACCGGCTTCGCGCACTCGTCGACGGCACGCAGCATCGCCTCCAGACGCTCGGCGTCGGCCAGGTTCTCGGCCTCGGTGTACGTGAGGCTTTGCTGCATCCAGGTGACGTCGGCGCCCGCGCAGAAGGAGCGCCCCGCGCCCGCCAGCACGACGACGCGCACGGCGGGGTCGGCCGACAGGTCGTGGAAGACGGCGGTCAAGTCGGCGATCAGGGCGGCGTTGAAGGCGTTGTGCACGGCCGGGAGGTTCAGCGTGACGCGCGCGACCGAGCCCTCGCGGGCGAGTAGCAGGTCACTCACCGGCGGGCTCCGGCATGACGGGCGCGGCGTCGTCCGCGCCGACGTCTTCCCAGTCGTCGACGAGCTCGATGCCCGCAAGCTCGGCCATCTGGTCAGCCAGACCCTGCACGGCGGCCTCGTCCTCGGCCAGCTGAATCACGTCGTCGGCCGCGCCGAGGTAGACGGTGACCGCGTCGGTGCGGCTGCGCGGCCAGCACTGCGCGCGGTACTCCTTCAGCGGGATCTCGCCCTCCTCGTAGGCCTCGACAATCGGCAGGTAGGCGGGCCAGAGGCTGACACGGAAGGCCTCCTCGTTGCCGCCGTAGCCGCAGTAGAACCAGTCGTTGAAGGGCTCGTCCTCGGCGGCGCGTGCCGCGGCCGGGTCATCCATCACCGCATCGGAGAGCTCGCGCAGCAGCGCGCCGAGCTCCTCGTAGAACTCGGTCCGCGGGATCTGATAATAATCCCAGCCCCCGGCGGGCTGTGTGCTATCCGCCATGTCCCTTCCTCGCGCCACGCTCACATGCGGAAAACGCCGAAGGCCGTCTCGGGCACCGGCTGGTTGCAGGCCGCCGCGATGCCGAGCGCCAGCACCCGGCGCGTATCGACCGGGTCGATGATGCCGTCGTCCCAGAGGCGGGCCGTGCTGTAGTACGGGTTACCCTCCGCCTCGTACGTGTCGATGATCGGCTGCATGAACTCCGCCTGCTCGGCGGGGGCAAGATCCTTGCCGTGGGCGCGCAGATTGTCGAGCCGCACGGTGAGCAGCACGTTGGCCGCCTCGCGCCCGCCCATGACTGAGATGCGCGCGTTCGGCCACATCCAGAGCTGGCGCGGGCCGTACGCGCGGCCGCACATGCCGTAGTTGCCCGCGCCGTAGCTGCCGCCGATGATCACCGTGAACTTGGGCACGTTCGCGTTGGCGACCGCCATCACCATCTTGGCGCCATCCTTGGCGATGCCCCGGTTTTCGTACTCGCGGCCGACCATGAAGCCGGTGATGTTCTGCAGGAAGACGAGCGGGACCTTGCGCTGCGTGCAGAGCTCGACGAAGTGGGCGGCCTTGAGCGCGCTCTCCGAGAACAGGATACCGTTGTTCGCCAGAATACCGACGGGATAGCCCATGATGTGCGCGAAGCCGCAGGCCAGGGTCGGGCCGTAGAGCGTCTTGAACTCGTGGAAGCGCGAGCCGTCGACCAGCCGGGCGATCACATCGTGCACATCGTAGGGCTTGCGGCTGTCGGCCGGGATGAGGCCGTAGAGCTCCTCGGCCGGATAGCGCGGCTCCACCGGCGCCTCCACGTCCCAGGGGTAGTAGCGGCGCCGGTGCAGGTTGGCGACGATGTCGCGTGTGATGGCGAGCGCGTGCGGATCGTCGACGGCGAAGTGGTCGGTGACGCCCGATGTGCGCGAATGCACCTCGGCGCCGCCCAGCTCCTCGGCGGTGACCTCCTCGCCTGTGGCCGCCTTCACGAGCGGCGGGCCGCCCAGGAAGATGGTGCCCGTGCCCTTGACGATGACCGTCTCGTCGGACATGGCGGGCACGTAGGCGCCGCCCGCGGTGCACGAGCCCATGACGACGGCAATCTGCGGGATGCCCGCGCGCGACATCTGCGCCTGGTTGTAGAAGATGCGGCCGAAGTCGTCCTGGTCGGGGAAGACCTCGGCTTGCAGCGGCAAGAAGGCGCCACCGCTGTCGACCAGGTAGATACAGGGGAGGCCGTTCTCGGCGGCGACGGTCTGCGCGCGCAGGTGCTTCTTGACGGTCAGCGGGTAATACGTGCCGCCCTTGACGGTGGCGTCGTTGGCCACGATCACGCACTCCTGGCCGTTGACGACGCCGATGCCGGTGATGATGCCTGCGGCGGGCGCGTCGCCGTCGTACATAGCGTGCGCGGCCAAGGCGCTAAACTCGAGGAAGGCGGTGTTGGGGTCGCAGAGCAGGCGCACGCGGTCGCGCACCGGCAGCTTGTTGCGCGCCCGGTGCTTGGCCAGCGCCGCCGGGCCGCCGCCCGCGCGCACGGCGGCCAGGTGCGCCTTCAGGTCGTCGACGAGCGCGGTCATGGCCGCGGCGTTGGCCGCGAACTCCGGGCTCGCCGGGTCGATGCTGGATTTGATGATAGCCATAGGTGTCCTCGGCCGAATGATAGCATAAACCGCCCACGGGCGCCAAGGCGCCGCGCGCCATCCCAGCCTTGACGCCGCGCCGGGCCCCCGGTATGATGACGCCACCATGGACGTGCAACTGGACTGGGCCATCCTGGCGACGGAGTTCGCCGCGCCGGCGGATATTCCGGGATATGTGGAAGCGGTGGAGGGCGAGCAGGCATGAGGCCCTGGTATCGCGACCACATCGTCGCGCTGGTGCTCGCGGCGGGCCGCGGCGCGCGCATGGGCGCGCCCTCCAAGCTGCTGCTGCCCCACCCCGCCGACGGCGCGCCCCTGCTGCGCCACAGTGTGCAGGCGGCACTCGCCCTGCAACCGTTCGAGACGCTCGTCGTCGTGCCGCCCGAGGCGCCGGACTTGGCCGCAGCGCTCGCCGGGCTGCGCGTGCGGCTCGTGCCCAATCCCGATTACGCGGAGGGCATGGGTACCTCGATCCGGGCAGGCGTCGCGGCGCTGCGGCCGGAGACCCGCGGCCTGCTCGTGCTCCTCGGCGACAGCCCGGACGTGCCACCCGCGGTCTTCGCCGCCCTGCGCGCCGCCTTCAACGAGAGCCGCCGCCCGATCACCGTGCCGGTTTACGGCAGCGTCGCCGGCCCACCCACCCTCTTCACGCGCCTCACCTTCCCCGACCTGCTGGACCTGAGCGGCGACCAGGGCGGCCGCCAGGTCATCCGCGCCCACCCCGACTGGGTGACGCGCGTCTCCCTGCCCGCGAGCTGGCTGCCCACGGACATCGACACGCCGGAGGACTACGCCGCGTTCGGTGGGCGGCCGGACTGACCGCGCCCCGCGCTCAGGGGTCGGGTGCTCCTGCGGCGAAGACGACCGCGCGCAGGTGCGCCAGCATCGCCAGCGTCAGGTAGTTGCGCAGCGGCCAGCCGTAGCGCAGGCCTTGCGGCGTGAAGGTTACCGACGCGCTGGCGGGCCGGTGGGTGGCGTAGGTGCTCGGGTGGACGCCGTCGGGGCCGAGGCCGCCGTGCGGCAGCGCCTGCATGGCGGTCCAGTAGTCGATCAGCGGCACGTGCTCGAGCGCCGCTTCGTCGCGGATCACCGCGTCGAACGCCCGGGCGCGGTAGATCGCCTCGGGGTAGTCCGTCCGGTCGGGGATCGTCGTCAAGATGGGGATGATGCCCGCCTGCAGCGTCTGGTCGACCAGCGCGGCCAGGTTCGCGCCGAAGTAGTCCACACCGGTGCGGTCGAGGTCGTTCGTGCCGACCATGATGACGGCGACCGCGGGGTTGAGCGCGGCGTACTCGCGCGCCAGCGGCGACGGCCCCGCCTGGCCCATGCCCAGGACGTCGGCGGCGGTCCAGCCCGGCTGCGCAGCCAGGCTCACGCGATTGAGCGAGTTGTGCGCCCACCCGCCCGCGTGATCGACCGGCACGGCGCGGTAGGCCGCGATAACACCGGCCAGCTCCGGGTGCGCGCCCAGGATCGCGCGGCCCTCGCCTGCATCGGACAGGAAGGCGCCCGACGCGGTAATGCTGTCGCCGACCTTGGCCAGCACGTTCGCCCGCCGGCCGAGCGCCTGGCCGGCCGCGTAAACGCGCTGCAGGCGCGCCTGGGTCGCGGCGTCGATACGGCCGACCGGCGGTCCCGGCGGGGGTGGCGCGTCGGGCCCGGGGATGGGCGCGAGCAGCGGCGCCGCCGCGGGGAGCCCGCCCGCCCGCGGCAAGTTGGGCAGCGTCGCGTGGGCCGGCCCCGGCGCGCCGAGCCCGAGCCCGGCGGCCAGCAGCGCCGCCGCGATCACCGCTCGCCGCCATACGCGCATGTTTGGTTCGCCTCCTGCGGCCGGTTCCGGATGAGCCCAGGCCGAGTCGCGTTCGCCTGCTCCGGCCTTCGCCCGACGGACCGGGAGTGAGGGCAGCGCGCCGCTCCAACTGAGGCGAGCCGGGAGCTCACTTGGCACGTCCAAGTGCTCAACAGGCGCGAGGGCCCTACTCGTTCCGGCTTCCCACCCGAGGCCGTGCCGCCAATCTTTGGCGTGCGTAGTCGCCTCGATCGGGCTGACGAAGCACCGCCGTCAAATGCGGATGGACTGCGGCAGTGCCCTGCTTGGCGGCTTAATGGTCAGGCGCCGACGCCGGGGCGCGACAGTTCGCCGGGTCACCCGCGGTCGGCAATCGCGTCACACTCCGCCGATCCCGGGGGTTCGCGCGCGGCTCGCCATGGAGCCGCGCATTGTCCCGCATCCGCAAGGCGGCCGCCGCCAGTTGAGCGGGCACGGTTCGCCTGCCGACGACGATCCTCCGGGTCACCAGCCGCCGGGCCGGCGCTACGGGTGCTCGGCGGCGTCGGCTTCCGCTTTGGTCCGGTGGACGGTCCCGGGCGCGTGCTCCGGCGGAGCGTAGATGGTGTAGAGCTTGAGATCGCCGGCGCCGGTGTTGACAAAATTGTGCCGGGTTCCCGCAGGCACAAAGCACAGGCTGTCCGGACCGACGGGGCTTGGCGTGCCATTCAGAATTGCTTGACCCTGACCGGCCACGAAGATGAGCGTCTGATCAACGTCCGGGTGGATCTCCTCCCCGATCTCGCCCCCCGCGGGAATGCTCATCAAGACGACCTGGCTGTGGCTGCCGGTGACGACCTCCTGACGGAAGAACGCGTTCTTCCGGGCAAGATTGGCGATATCCGCCGTGAAGCTGGGCATGGTATGTTCCCTTCTTACGCGATGGTGGACAACTGCGAGTCGCGATGGTGACAGGCCGACCAATCGTTGCGATCCGGCCCGGCCGGCGGGGTCGATCAAACGTTTCCCCGGTGAGCAACAGGCCAGGTAGCACACCAGGCGACAGGATCGCGGTGTCGTCCAGGCTGATTCCGCGCGCTGGCCGAGCTCCTCCGTGCGCGAGCCTGTAGCTTGCCTCCCATCGCCTCGTCCCACCATGCTGCCCCTGCTCAGGCGATGGTGACCCTCCCGCATCTAAATCACCGACCAGTATTACCACTATACGCCCGCCTCGTCTTGTCCGCAACCTCTGCCTGCTGCCGCGTCGGCACCGCGAGAGAACATGCGCCAGCGCTAGGGCCGGCAACGTTTCGCGCAGCGGGCAGCCCGTGTCCGGCACGCCGTCGGGACCGGAATGATGGGCACGACCATAGGCAAAGCCGATGGATCGTCCTCGCTTGTGGTCATCGGCGCCTGAGCTTGCACGGCCAGGCCAGGCTGCCAGGGCCCGTCTCTCCTGGGTCCGCGTCCCCCGTCGCCGACCAACTCCGTCGGCTCGCCAGGGCTAGGTGCCGGGCGCCCCTGCCGACCCGCCCGGTTGCGCTTCGCGCAGTGCCGGCATGAGGTCCGTCGCGAAGCGGCGCACGCTGCTCAGGTCAGCCAGGCCGTTGCGGAAGTAGAGCACGAGGTAGTCCAGGCCCTCGGCGATGAGCGCGCGCAGGCGGGCCAGCACCGCGTCGGGCGTGCCGACAATCGTGTCGCCCTCCAGGCGCCCCGCCGTCAGCGCCTCGTAGCCCGGGATGCGCCGCGTCGCCTCCCCCGCGTCGGAGACCGTCTCGCCAGGCGCCAGGAAGTAGATGCGGCTGTGGCCTGACTTGATCAGCGTGCCGTAGTCGCGGCCGAGGCGCGTGCAGTGGCGTTGCAGCGCGGCGAGCTTGCGGCGCACGAAGCCCGGCTCGATGGCGACGACGTTGCAGGCGTCGGCGTACTGCGCGACGAGGCGCAGCGTCACCTGCTCGCCGCCGCCACCGATCCAGAGCGGCGGGTAGGGCCGCTGCACGCCCTTCGGCTCGTTGATCGCGCCGTCGACCTGGTAATACGTGCCGGCAAAGCGGGCGTAGTCCTCGGTCCACATCGCGCGGATAATCTGCACCGCCTCCTCGAGCTGTTTCAGGCGGGTCGGCCCGTCGGGGTAGGGGTAGCCGAAGGCCTGGAACTCTTCCTCGTACCAGCCCGCGCCGATGCCGAAGTCGAGGCGGCCGTGGCTCAGCACGTCGACCGTGGAGGCCATTTTGGCCAGCAAGGCGGGGTTGCGGTAGTTGTTGCAGGTCACGAGCTGGCCGATGCGAATCGTGGACGTGTCGCGGGCAAGGGCCGCCGTGCTGGTCCAGCACTCGAACGTCGTCTCCAGCCGAGGCTCGGGCACCGTATGGAAGTGGTCGTAGAGCCAGACCAAGTCGTAGCCCAGCCGCTCGGCCTCCTGGGCCACGCGCGTCATCGCCTCGTACTTGGCGACCGGGTCGGGAATGGCGATCAGGTCCATGCGCCAGCCCTGGGGAACCATAATGCCAAAGCGGATCGTCATACGCTGCCTCCGGGCGCGGTGCCGTCTCGGGGTTGCGCCGCGTGCCGCCCCCAGTATAGCACCCCCGGCCGCGCGGTGTCGCGCCGCGGGTGAAGCCGGTCGCCCGCCTTGACCGGCGTGCAACCCGTTTATTGACCGGGCGCGGGTATCATGGGGCCGTGGGGGACGCTCCAGGGGCGTGGGTCGCCCGGGAAAGGAGCCACGGTATGTGGATCGTGCTCGCGCGCATTGCAGTGGGTCTGCTGCTGATGATCCACGGCATGGCGCATTGGAACATCATCACCGCCTGGGGCGCGCGTCCCACGGCCGAGTCGTGGCTGGTCGGTGGCTCCGGCACCGCCGCGGCGCTGACTGGGCTGGGCAATGGCCTGTGGGTCGCGACACTGGCCGCGTTTCTGGTGGCCGGCGCGTTGCTGGGCTTTAATGTCGCCTGGTGGCAGCCGCTGGCGTTCACCGCGGCGGTGCTTTCGCTGGTGACCATCGCGCTCTTCTGGCAGCCGAACATGATCCTGGGCGTGCTGGTGGACCTGGCGATCATGGCCGCGGTGCTCTGGCCCAATTCGCCGGTGATCGACACGCTCGCACGCTAACGCCGGGCGGCCGCTAGCGCGTGGCGCGGCCGGCGATGTGCGGGCCGACGATGGGGACCGGCAGGCGGAAGTGGTGCAGGTCGAGCGCGGCGAAGCCGGCCGACTCGATGGCGGCCCAGGTCTCGCGGTCGGGGTGGCAGCCGTCGGCGACGAGCGTCCAGACGGGCTGGATCAGGCGCTGCGCGCGCCGCAGCAGCGTGCCGCGCGGGGCGGCCACATGCTCGACGAAGACGAACGCGCCGCCGGGGCGCAGCACGCGCCACACCTCGGCGAGCGCGCCCGAGACGTCGCGGACGGAGCAGAGGACGAGCGTGCTGACGACGGCATCGAAGGCGCCGTCGGCCAGCGGCAGGGCCTCCGCGCGGGCGTCGAGCAGGGTGACCGACCGGCCGAGTCGGGCGGCCTCACGTCGGACGTAGGTGTGCAGGTAGGGGTTGGGCTCGACGCCGGTCCAGGCGATGTCGGGCGCGTAGTAGCGCAGGTTGACGCCCGTGCCCGGGCCGATCTCCAGCACGTGACCGTGCAGGGCGCCGAGGAGAGCGCGCTTCTGCGCCGCGACCAAGCGGTCGTGCGCGTCGCCCGCGCGGCCGAGCATGCCGGCGAAGAGGCGTTGGCGCCAGCCGCCGGTGCACGGCGCGTCGTCTGCCATAGGAGCGGTCCGATCTCGCCGCGTGGCGCTAGGAGTCGAGCAGGGCTAGCAGCGCGGCGACCCAGGCTGGTTTCGGGTCGCTGCGCGTGAACTGGCGGCGGTAGCCGCAGTCGAAGCAGGTGACTCGTATCGTGCCGTTACTGTCGCCGACGTCGACGCGGCTGCCCTGGTGCTGCCCGCCGTAGATGGTGTGGCGTACCCAGCAGCCGTGCTTGCGCGCGATCACCACGCGCGTGTGGGGGCAGGTATCGTTCTCCATGCGGGCCCTCCCCGACGCGGGCTCAGAACGTCGTCACACCCGTGAACGTGACGCGGGCGAAGCGGAGCGCCGGCAGGTAGTAGTAAGTGCTGCCCATGCCGTTCATGGCCCACCAGTCGCGGCAGGTCTTGCCGGCGCCGCGCGCCTCGATGCCCGCCAGCAGGTCGAGCACGGGCATGCCGAGGCGCATGTTGCGCACCGCGGCCACGATCTCGCCGCGCTCAACCAGGAACGTGCCGTCGCGCGTGGTGCCCGTCGCGATGACGCGCTGGTGGTCGGGGCAGCCGGTGTAGTGGAAGCGCGTCACCAGGATGCCGCGGTCGAGATCACGCGCCAGGTCAAAGGCGCTGCCCTCACCGGTGGGCATGACGACGTGGCCGGGCAGCGGGTGGGTGTCGCCGACGTCGTCGAACGGCAGCGGGGCGTGGCCGGTCGAGCGGTGGCCGGGGTCCACGCCCGCGGTCAGGCTGTCGTAGACGACGCCCATGGCGTAGCCGGCCTGGAGCAAGGGCACGCGCACGGCGGGCAGGCCTTCGCCGTCGATGGGCAGGGGCATGCAGCGCGGGTCGCGCGGGTCGTCCCAGAGCGTGGCCTCGGGGCCGCTCACCTGCTCGCCAAGATGACCAGACAAGAAAGACTGACCGTCCAGGTATTCTTGCGCACCCAGCCCCGTGATAACCGGGAAGCGCACCATGTCGGCCACGGCGTTTGGCTCGAAGACGGCGGCGTAGTCGCCGGGCGGGAGCTCGATCTGGTCGTGGTTGAGGCGGCAACGCGCGATGGCGTCGGCGGCGAGGGCGGCGGGGTCGAGCGTGGCGGCGTCGCGGGAGAGCGCATCGGCGAAGCCGCTGCCCGCCGAGCCCTCGACGAGCACCTTCAGGTAGGCGGCCGTGTAGGGCGCGTGGGCGCGAATGCCGAGCGAGTTGACCACGCTGAGGCTGCTGGCGCTGCTGCTGTAGGTGCCGTAGGCCGTGAAGCCCGCGGCGCGCGCCGCGTCGACGATCGCGCCGACGGCGTCGCTGCGGGCGGCTGGCGTCAGGTGCGCGGTGCTCAGGAAGTAGCACGGCGGCTCCGGCTCCTCTGGGGGCGTGCCCGAGCCGGGCGCGGGCAGCGAATGGAAGCGCGGGTTCGGCGCTTGCAGCCGCGCTAGCGCGACCGCCTCGGCGATGGCCGACTCGAGGCCCGCCTGGTCGACGGCGTTGGTGAAGACCCGCGCGGTGGAGCCGCCGACCGCCACGCGCACGGCGGCGCGGCTGTTCTCCTGGCGCACGTTCTGGTGGATCTCCGAGTTGGCGTAGCGGGTGAGCGCGGTGACGTCGCGCAGCAGCACGATCTCGGTCTGGTCGGCGGGCGAGGCGGCGAGGGCCGCTTCGAGGGCGTCGCGGTCGGCGCTCGCGGGTAGTGTGTCCATCAGCCCTCCCGCACCACGTTCAGGTCACGCACGCGGACCGGCGCGGCACCGTGGCCCACGGGGCAGGTCTGCAGCGGCTCGCCCTTGGCGCAGGTGCCCAGGCCCCACAGCTGCCACGACTCCGGCCCGCCGACCGCTTCGACGTTACCCCAGAAGTGGGGCGTGCGGTCCTGGAACGAGGCACCCTTGTACAACTCGCCCAGTTGCCCGTGTTCGATGGCGCGGCACATCTCGACCGAGAAGTGGAAGTTCATGCGCTTGTCGTCGAGGCTCCATGAGCTCGGCGTCTCCAGATAGAGTCCGTGGTCGACCCCGGCGATGAGCGCGTCCAGGCTGCTCCCGTGCGGGTCGGCCTCTAGGCTGACGTTGGTCATGCGCACAATCGGGATGCGGCCCCACGAGGTCGCGCGCGCCGTGCCGTTGCTATGCTCGCCGAGCGCGGGCGCCGTCTCGCGGCTGGTCAGGTAGCCCGTGAAGACGCCGTCGCGTACGATGGCGGTGCGCCCGGCGGGCGTGCCCTCGTCGTCCCAGCCGAAGGTGCCGAGGCCGCCGGGCGTCAGGGCATCGGCGGTGATGTTGACCGCGGGCGAGCCGTAGGCGAAGTGGCCGCGCATCTCGGGTAGCAGGAACGACGTGCCCGCGAAGGCGGCCTCCCAGCCGAGGACGCGGTCGAGCTCGATGGGGTGGCCGCAGCTTTCGTGCACCAGCAGCGCCATCATCTCCGAGCCGACGACGGCGGTGGTCGGACCGGAGGGCACCCAATCGGCGGCGACCAACTCGCCCGCCTCGCGGCCGACGCGCGGCGCGTGGGCGGGCAGGTCGAGGGCCTCAACGAACTCCCAGCCCGCCTGGCGCATGTTGCCGTAGCTGCGCCGGTAGGTGTAGCCGGTGTCGTCGCGGGCACGCGCGGCGATCCAGGCGCCGCTGAAAACGATCTGCTGGCGCAGGTGAGCGCCCGCAGTGTTGACAAAGAGCTTGTCGGTGCGCTGGAGGCTGATCGAGCCGGTGGTGACGGTGACGCGCGGGTGGGCGGCCTGCATGGCGTGCAGCGCGTCGAGCAGCAGGGCCACGCGCCGATCGAGCGGCACGATAAACGGGTCGACCACCAGAGTGGTCTGGTAGCTGCCCCGGTCGACGGGCAGGGCGTCGAGCGCGAGGGGGTGGGCGCGGTGCGCGGCGCTCGCGCGGGCGATGGCGACCGCCTCGGCGGCCACGCGCGCGACGGCGGCGAAATCGGTGTCGGCGGTGCTGGCGAAGCCCCAGCCGCCGTCGACCGCGCAGCGCAGCCCCCAGCCGCGGTCGGTGTCGGCGACGATCTGCTCGACGGCGCCGTCGCGCGCCTCCAATTGCTCCAGGCGCAAATCCTCGGCGCGCGCCTCGGCGTAGGCAGCGCCCGCGGCGCGTGCGGCGTCGCAGGCGCGCAGCAAGACCTCTTCGTCAACCATGCGGGACCTCCTGTGTCTGCCCGCATTATACGCGCGGCGCCGCTCGGCGGTCAACGTGCGGTACGAGGCTTCGCCAGGCGCATCGGGCGAGGTCCGGCGGCGAAGATCGGTCGAAAGTACTAGCTGCTACATCTTGACAGTTCCTATCATTTGATGTAGACTCCTGGATGATAGAAACATGCAGATAGGGAACCGGAGTGCGCGGCACGGGCCGCGCCCGAAAGGAGTTCGCGCGATGATTGCACGCGGAGCGAGCAAGTGGTGGGCGCTGGCGGCACTCGTGCTGGCCGTGCTGACCGTGGGAATTGATACGACGGTGCTGAACCTGGCGCTGCCCGCGCTGGCGGACGCGCTGCATGCCTCAAACGCGGAGCTGCAATGGTTCGTAGCGGCCTATGCGCTGGCGCTGCCGGCGTTCCTGCTGCCCGCCGGGCTGCTCGGCGACCGGTTGGGGCGCAAGCGCATGCTGCTGGCCGCGCTGGCCGTGTTCGGGCTCGGCTCGCTGGCCTGTGCCTACGCGCCGTCGGCGGGCGCGTTCATCGCGGCGCGCGTGCTGCTCGGACTGGCGGCGGCCTTCCTGACGACGATGTCGCTGGCCGTCCTGCCGGTCATCTTCGCGGAGTCCGAGCGCTCGCGCGCCGTCGGCATCTGGGCGGCGGGCAACTTCGTCGCGTTGCCGATTGGCCCGCTGCTCGGCGGCTGGCTGCTCACCCACTTCTGGTGGGGCAGCGTCTTCCTGATCAACCTGCCCGTCGTCGTGCTGGCCATGGCCGCCGTGCTGGCGCTGCTGCCCGAGTCGCGCAGCCCCGTAGCGCCAGGCTTGGATCTGCCAGGCGTGTTGCTGTCGAGCCTGGGGCTGGCCGGGCTCGTCTACGGCGTGATCCAGGCGGGGCAGGACGGCTGGGGCGCGGCCGGCGCGCTCGTGCCGCTGATCGGCGGCGCGGGCGCCCTCGCCGGGTTCGTGGCCTGGGAGCGCCGGCTCAGTCGGCAGCCCGACGGGCAGCCGCTCGTGGACCTCGGGCTGTTCCGCGTGCCCGCGTTCACCTGGGGCACGCTGCTGGCCGCCGTCGGCATCTTCCCACTCTTCGGCGTGCTCTTCGTGCTTTCACAGTACTGGCAGGCCGTGCTCGGCGTCGACGCGCAGGGCGCGGGCGTCCGCTTGCTGCCGACCATCGCCGGGATGGTCGTGGGCGCGGGGCTGGCCGACCGCGTGAGCGCGCGGGCCGGCGCCAAGCTCACCACGGCTGCGGGTTTCCTGCTCGTGGCCGGCGCGATGGCGGCGGGGGGTGTGGCCGGGGCCTCGGGCGGCGACCTCTACGTGGCCATGTGGACGGCGGGCGCCGGAGCGGGCACGGGACTGGCACTCGCGACGGCGGCCAATGCGGCGCTCGGCGCGCTGAGTGCGGAGAACAGCGGCGTCGGCTCGGGGCTGATGCAGGCGGTACAGAAGGTCGGCGCGCCGTTCGCGGTGGCGATCCTCGGGTCGGTGCTCAACAGCGCCTACCAGGACCACCTGGCGCTGACGGACCTGCCCGCGGCGACAGCCGGGGCGATCCGCGGCAGCGTCTACGCCGGGCTGGCGGCCGCGCAGCAACTGGGCTCGGCGGCGCTGGCGGCAGGCGTGCGCGCGGCCTTCGTGGCCGGGATGGACGCGGCGCTCTGGGTCTGCGCGGGCATCGCGGCCGCCGCCATCGGGCTCGCGCTGGCCTTCCTGCCGCGCCGGGCGGGGGCTGGCGCGGCGGCGCCGGAGGCGGTACAATTGGGACATGAAATCCCCATCGGTGGAGGATGACGCCCCGCTCGGGCTGCGGGAGCGGAAGAAGGCGCGCACGCGCGCCACGATCCAGGAGGAGGCGCTGCGCCTCTTCCACGAGCAGGGCTACGCCGCGACGACCGTGGAGCAGATCGCCGCGGCGGCCGAAGTCTCGCCGAGCACCTTCTTCCGCTACTTCCCGACCAAGGAGGACGTCGTGCTCTACGACGCCCTCGATCCGCTGGTCTTCGCGGCGTTCCGCGCCCAACCGCCCGAACTCACGCCGATCCAGGCGGTGCGCGCGGCGTTTCAGGCGGTCTACACGGCGCTACCGCCGTACGAGGCGGCCCGGCAGGCGGAGCGTGCGACGCTTATCTTCCAGGTGCCGGAGCTGCGCATGCGCGCGCTCGACGAGTTCGTGCGCGCGCTCGACGATATGGGCGCGATCATCGGCGAGCGCGTCGGCCGCCCGGCGTCCGACCCGGCGGTACGCGCCTTCACCGGCGCGCTCGTCGGCGTCATCCTGTCCGTCCTCCCCTTCGGGCCCGATGCGGACCCAACCCAGTTCTTCGCGGGCGCGGACGATGCGCTGGCGCGCCTGGAGGCGGGCTTGCCGCTCTAGCCGGGCAGATCAGACTTCCGTGCCGGTCTGCTCGACGGCGGCTTCCAGCTTCTCCAGCGCGGCCTCGGCGGCCGCGGTGGCGTGGTAGACGGCGCTGCGCTTGTCGCGCAGTTGCACCTCGGCCGTGCACTGCGGGCAGACGACCCGCTCCTCGGCGATCACCTGGTTGACCTCGACCGGGATCTCGGCCTGGCATTCGGGACACGCCACCGTGACCGGGAGCGCGCCCAGATCGATCTCGGACTCCATGGCATTCTCCTCCGTGCGCGGGTTCGGCCCGCGGCTGGCGTTCCAGGAAAGCAGATTGCGGTCCACGGGCGATCCATGCCCCTGTCCCCGAGGCGGACCCCTGGCATGGCGGGATATGTCGCTGCGGAGAAGCCTGGACGTATCGGCCATGGCCCTGGGACCGACCAGCGCGTGGCCGCACGCCCCGGGTCGGCCGGGACGAGTGGAGCGGTCCGGCTAGGGTCGCGGGCACCGGGAGCCGTCCCGGGCGGTGGTCGCAGTCTGCGGATGGTCCGGCCGTGCCGGGGCCTTGCGCGCACCCGACGATTGGGCCGGCCGGGAGGCAATGCAGCCCGCTGGGCGCGGCAAGTCTCGGGCATACTTTCTGCACGCCCCAGCGTGACCTCTTCGCCCCGATGCTCGCAGGAGGAAAGCGCCACACAGAGAAGGAGCGACCTATGCGTAAACTGATCACGACCACGTGGGTCACCCTGGACGGCTTCATGGCCGGCCCCAACGGCGAGATGGATTGGATCGGGGAGATCTATGACGACGCGATGGGCCAATATGAGGACGCCCTGATCAGCGGCGCGGATACGCTCCTGCTCGGACGCGTGACGTATGAGAGCTTTGCCGGCTCGTGGCCGCACGTCCCCGACAGCCCCGATGCGTCAGAGGGCGAGAAGGTTTATGCGCGCAAGCTGAACGCCATGCGCAAAATCGTCTATTCCCGCACGCTCGACCGCGCGGACTGGAACAACTCCACCCTGCGGCGTGAGATTGATCCCGAGGAGATCGCCGCGTGGAAGCAAGAGCCGGGGCGCGACATGGTGATCTACGGGAGCGCCAGCCTCGTGCGCGCGCTGACCAACCTGGGCCTGATTGACGAGTATCAAATCCTCGTGCATCCGCTATTGCTCGGCGGCGGCAAACCGCTGTTCTTTGATATCCAGGACCGGGTCCGGCTGCAACTGGTCGACAGCCACGCGCATCCGTCGGGCGTCGTCGTGCTCACGTACCGGCCCCGCCCGACCTGACGGCGCGGCGGTCGCGTGCCGCCCGGGCGGGATGCGGGGATGCGGCCGGCAGCCGGCACAACCGGGCGACCACGATTCCGCGGCGCAGGCCGTTGCCTTGCGCGCGGGGCCGTGCTAGAATAGAACTCCACACCCACCCACCGTCGCGGCCACGGCGATCCGCTTGCATCTGCGAGGACGCACATGGAGCTCACGGGCACGCACACCTTCCCCGCCCCCCAGGCCGTCGTCTGGCGGGTGCTCACCGACCCGCAGACCCTGCGGCGCACCCTGCCCGGCTGCCAGGAATTCGAGCAGCGCCCCGACGGCAGCTACCACGTCGTCATGAGCATCGGCGTCGCCAGCATCCGCGGCACCTACACCGGCAGCGTCGAGCTGCTCGACGAGCGCCCACCCGAACTCGTACACACTGAAGGTCGCCGCGCGCGGCGGCGTCGGCTTCGTCGACGGCACGGGCCACTTCGCGCTGACGCCCGCGCCGGGCGACGGCGCCCGCACACTCGTGAGCTACACCGGCCATGCGCAAGCCGGGGGCAAGATCGCCGGGGTGGGCCAGCGCCTGCTCAAGGCGGGCGCCGATTTGATTGCCGGCCAGTTCTTCAAGGCGCTCGAAAAAGAGCTGCCCCACTAGCACGCGACCCGGTGGCGCCGGCCCTCCGAGGGCCGGGCGCCCGCGAAAGGAGGGATGCGCGCCCCGCAACCGCCCGGCCGCCGGAGCCCGCCGGGCGGAGGCACCCGCACCACCACTTGCCTAGCACACGGACCACCCAGACCGAACACCCGCACCGTAGCGAGGAGGGATGCAGTGTGAAACAAACCATTCACGTCAGCGTCAACGGGGTGACGCACGAGAGCAGCGTTGAGCCCCGCATGCCGCTGGTCGCCTATCTCCGCGAGTCCCTGGGGCTCACGGGCACGCACGTCGGCTGCGACACCAGCCAGTGCGGCGCCTGCACGGTCCACCTCGACGGCGAGGCCGTCAAGAGCTGCACGGTGCTCGCCGTGCAGGCCGACCAGCGCAGAGTCACCACGATCGAGGGTCTGGCGCCGGGTGGCGCGCTCACGGCGATGCAGCAAGCCTTCACCGACCAGCACGGCCTGCAGTGCGGCTTTTGCACGCCCGGCATGATCATGTCGGCCACGTATCTGCTGGCGACCAACCCGAACCCGACCGAGGAGGAGATCCGCCACGGCCTGGACGGCAACATTTGCCGCTGCACCGGCTACCATAACATCGTGAAGGCCGTCCAGCAGGCGGCCGGGCAGGCGGTCGCGGCCCCCAACGCGCGTACCGGCAGTGCGGCGCCCGTCGAGGCGCCCCCCGCGTAGGCGGACAGCTCCCATTTAGCAGCAGGAGGCGGATCATGGCACACGGCAACATGATCGGCGCCAGTGTACAGCGGCACGAGGATCCGAAGCTGATCACCGGCGCCGGGAACTATGTGGACGACATCAAGCTGCCCGGCATGCGCTATGCGGGCATCGTGCGCAGCCCCTACGCCCACGCGCGCATCACCCGAATCGATACCAGCGCGGCGGCGGCCCACCCCCACGTGGTGGGCGTGCTCACCGGGGCCGAGCTCCGGGCGGCGCAGAAGCAGCCCCTCACCATCACCTGGACCATCCCGGCCGACCTCAAAGCGCCCGACCACTGGGCCATGGCCACCGACATAGTGCACTACGTCGGCGAGCCGGTCGCGGCCGTACTGCTCGACGACCGCATGAGCGTCGAGGACGCGGTCGACCTGGTCGAGGTCGACTATGAGCCGCTGGGTGTGGTCACCGGTCCCGAGCAGGCGCTGGCGGCCGAGGCGCCGCTGGTGCACCCGGAGCTCGGCACGAACAAGGCCTACACCTTCAGCGTGAGCAGCGGCGACGTGGACGGCGCCTTCGACGGCGCGCCAGTGGTGGTCAAGCAGCGCCTGGTGAACCAGCGCTTGGCGCCCGTCTCCATCGAGACACGAGGCATCGTGGTGCAGTACAATGCGCCGATGCGGGAGCTGACCATGTGGTCGAGCACGCAGATCCCCCATCTGCTGCGGCATCACCTCGCCGGGATGCTCGGCCTGCAGGAGAACCGGGTGCGCGTCATCGCGCCCGACGTCGGCGGCGGCTTCGGCAGCAAGCTGAACGTGCTGCCCGAGGACGTTATCGTGCCGTTGCTGGCGATCCGCAGCGGCCACCCGGTCAAGTGGATCGAAGGCCGCAGCGAGAACCTAATGAATACGGTGCACGGCCGCGACATGGTCGACTACATCGAGATCGCGGCCGAGCAGGACGGCACGCTGCGCGGCGTGCGCGCGACGATCTACGCCGACCTGGGCGCCTACTGCCGCTTCTTCGCGGCCGGGCTGCCCATTCTGGCCGGGCTGATGCTGCCCGGCAACTACAAGATGGGCGCCTTCGCGGTGGACATTCACGCCGTCTACACGAACAAGCTCTTCGTCGACGCCTATCGCGGCGCCGGGCGGCCCGAGGCGACCTACGCCATCGAGCGCGCGCTCGACATCCTGGCCGACCAGGTCGGCGTGGACGCCGCCGAGCTGCGGCGCAAGAACTTCGTGCAGGAGGCCGACTGGCCGTTCACCAGCCTGACCGGCCTGGCCTATGATAGCGGCAATTACGTGCCCGCGCTCGACAAAGTCCTCGGCATGGCCGACTACGCAGCGCTGCGCCAGGCGGTCGACGCGCACAACGCGGCGAACCCGCCCGTGCGCAAGGGCATCGGTCTGGCCGCCTACGTCGAGATCTCGGGCTGGGGCCCCGGCCAGGCAACCTGGGGCCTCGGCGTGCACAACCAGCTGTTCGGGAGCGCGACGGTGCGGGTCAACCGCTCGGGCAGCGTCGAGGTCTTCGCCGGGGCCAGCGGCCACGGCCAGGGCCACCTGACCAGCTGGGCGCAGATCGCCGCCGACCAGCTCGGCATCTCGGACACCGAGGTCGTCGTGGTCGAGGGCGACACGGCGATGATCCAGACCGGCGTCGGCACGTTCGCGAGCCGCAGCGCGCCGGTCGACGGCGCGGGCGTGCACCTGGCGGCCAAGCGCATCCGCGAGAAGATGCTGCAGATCGCCGCGCACCAGCTGGAGGCCGCGCCCGAGGACCTGGAGGTGGCCGACGGCCAGTTCACGGTGCGGGGCGTACCCGGCCGCGCGGTCAGCTTCGCCAAGGTCGCGGAGTCGGCGAACACGGCGCACGACCTGCCGCCGGGCCTGGAGCCGGGGCTGGAGGAGACCGCCTTCTTCGACCCGGCCAACTTCACCTACCCCTTCGGCGTCCACCTGGCCACGGTCGACGTGGACACCGAGACCGGCGAGACGACTCTGACGCGCTATATCGCCGTCGACGACTGCGGCAACGTGATCAACCCGATGATCGTCGACGGGCAGGTGCACGGCGGCGTGGCCCAGGGCGTGGCGCAGGCGCTGTGGGAGGAAGTGGTCTACGACGAGGACGGCCAGCTAATCACCGGCACGCTGATGGACTACGGCGTGCCCTTCGCCAGCGACCTGCCGCGCATCGAGACGGGTGCCACGGTCACGCCGTCGCCGGTGAACCCGCTCGGCGTCAAGGGCGTCGGCGAGGCGGGCACCATCGCCGCGACGCCCGTCGTGGTCAACGCGGTGGTCGACGCGCTGAGCGGCCTCGGCGTGCGGCACATCGACATGCCGCTGCGGCCCGAGAAGGTCTGGCGCGCCGTCGCGGCCGCCCAGGGGGAAGGAGGGCCCACCCCATGATCCCGCAAGAGTTCGACTATGCCGCTCCGACTACGCTAGGCGAGGCGCTGAGCCTGCTCGCCGAGCACGGCGACGACGCCAAGGTGCTCGCCGGGGGGCACAGCCTGATCCCGCTGATGAAACTCCGGCTCGCCGCGCCCGGCATGCTGGTCGACGTGGGCCGCATCGGCGCGCTCAAGGGCGTGCAGGAAGGCGCCGCGGGCGACCTTACGCTCGGCGCGACGACGACGCACAGCGAGATCGTACGCGGCAGCCCGCTGGGGCGCGCCTTCGGCCTGCTGCGCGAGTGCGCGGCGCAAATCGGCGACACGCAGGTGCGCAACCGCGGCACGATCGGCGGCAGCCTGGCCCACGCCGACCCGGCGGCCGACCTGCCCGCGGCCATCCTGGCGCTCGACGCGACGATGGAGGCGATGCACGCGAACGGCGAAGGCGGCGCCAGCCGCACGATCGCGGCCGGTGACTTCTTCACCGACCTGCTGACGAGCGCGCTGGAGCCGGCCGAGATCCTGACGGGCATCCAGGTGCCCTCGCTGCCTGAGCGTACCGGCACGGCCTACGTGAAGATCCGCAACAAGGCGTCGCACTACGCGCTGGTCGGCGTGGCGGCGATCGTCACGCTCGACGACGCGGGACAGATCGCGCAGGCGGCGCTCGGCGTAACCGGGGCGGCGGCCGTGCCGTTCCGGGCCACGGCCGCCGAGGCGATGCTGGCGGGCGCGAGCGCGGCCAACGGCGCCATCGCCGCCGCCGCCGCCGCCGCCGCCACGGGCGACCGCGAGTGGCTGGAGGACCTCTCCGGGTCGGCGGACTACCGCCGCCATCTGACGGAGGTCGTCGCGCGCCGGGCGCTGCGCCTGGCAATCCAGCGGGCGCGCGTCTAGCGCGCCACTCAACCGCCGGGGGCGCGGGGTTGCCATTCGGTGCCCCGCGCCTCTTCGCGTTGCCTCGACGGCTGAACCGGGGGCCGCGACTATGAAGCCGCCCTATGGCGGCTAAGATCAGCGACGGGCTGGTGAACGGATCGGCTGCAGCGGCGTCCGCTGGGCGCCGCCCGCCGGAGGATCAAGCGTCCGGCTAACACAATAAAGCCCAACTTGTGGGGCTGTCATGACAAATCGTCCTCGCTTTAGCCGGGAACGTCTGTAGGAGGGCCGCTCCGTCGCGCGACACCCCCGGCCCCAAGATCGGGCCCGATACGCATCCCGGCGCTGACCGGGAGTCGTCACCACGCGCCAAGACGGCTGCTTGCCGTCGGGAACCATCTGTGGGAGTTGCCTCCACCCCGCGACGGAGTTGCCTTGCCTCAGAGCTTGTAGGTCGCCGTGATGGCGTGAGGCGGACCGCCACGAACACAGAATGCGCCTGATGCCGCGGCCGCACACGGGAACGTGCGCGGGAGGCCGGGATGACGCGGTCTGGCGCGAGGCGCCGCTGACGACGTATAATCGGGCGGCATGTAGCCCGGTGCCCGGTCGAAAAGAGCCTGGGAGGCGACAGCAACGCATGGACCGCAAGACCTTCGTGACCGCCGACAATTGGCACGGCTCGTACTATGAGCTGGCAATGGAGATCCGCCCCGGGGGCGACGACGCCCGGCTGACGGCGGCGCTGCGCGCGTTGTGGAGCGCGCCGGCTTTGGCCGGCCCCTGGCTCGCGCGCGAGGACTACCCCGGCTCCGCTCTGTCGCGCGACGAAATCCATGCCCGAGCAGCACCACTACGGGCTGATCCGGCTGCCCGGCACCGCGCCGATCGGATGCCTGAGCGCGATCGTGCGCGAGGACGCCGGAGCCGAATGGGTGGAACTCGGCATCCCGATGGGCATGCTCGACCTGGTCTTCCAAGTGCGGCATCCGCTGTATCCGAAACCGAATCCGTGGATGCCGATCGTCGATCACGTCTTGCTGGAGATCGCCGAGCACGTCTATGCGGAGGCACCATTTGATCTCGCAGCCCTCGGGGAGGAAGCGGGCGCGGTCGTGGATCCGGCGGCGTTGACCGCAGCCGACCTGCCCGGCAGTGACCTGCTAGTACCGGAGAGCAGGCTAGCGGGGCTCGGGAACTCGGGCGGGGGCCAAGCGCGCCTGCACGGCCTGTGGTGGTTTCCCAACACGACGAAGGGGCGCTCACGCGCCTGAGCGCAAGGCACAACGCCTACTGCGCGATTCAGCGTCGGCTACCCGGGCGGCGGATATCAGGTTGATGCTGAGCCAGTTAGCGAGAGGAGGAGCCAGCTGTGGGTGAAATACCGGTAGACCAAGACCCGCAAGCCGCGTCGCAGGACGAGGGCGCGCAGGGCGACGGCACGCTGGGGGACGCGGCGCCAACCGGTGCGGAGCGCCAGGCCGCGCTCGAGCAGCTCATCGCCGAGAGCGGGGCGACGGACACCGATCTCGCGGATATCGTTGCCTGGTACGAATCCTCCGCCAAGCGCTCGGACCCTTGACGGGCCTGGCCGCTGGTTCGACCCGCGCGGTGGCGGGGCCGACCTCACCGGCTTACCGCTCGCCCAAATTCGTGCCAGGGGCACACGAATCGGCACGGATGCAGCCGGGAGATAGCCCAGGCCCCAGCACACGCTGACATGGGCGAGCGGCGCGGCGACAAGGACGGCTAGGCGAGCGCCGGATGCTTGTCGGGCCCGATCTCAGGGCCAGGGGTGTCGCGCGACGGAGCGGTCCTCCTACAGACGCTCCCGGCTAAAGCCAGGGCAATTCGTCGTGACAGCCCCGCTTGCAGCCGGCCCGACGTCCGCCCCCCGCTTGCCGCTCCTCCCGGCCCGGGGTACAATGGGGGCATGAGCGACAACGACCCGGCCGGGGGCCCTCCCGGCGATCCTTTTGCCTCGATCCCGGAGCTGGAGGCGGCGCTGGCCGCGCGCGGCTATATCGCCGGGCGCGCGCTCGCCACGGCGCTCTATCTCAGCTGGCGACTGCCCAAGCCGCTCTTCCTCGAGGGCGAGGCGGGCGTGGGCAAGACCGAGGTCGCGCGGACGCTGGCGGCATTCTGGGCACGCGGCTGATCCGGCTGCAGTGCTACGAGGGCCTCGACCTGGCGACCGCCGTCTACGAGTGGAACTACGCGCGCCAGATGATGCAGATCCGCCTGCTCGAAGAGGGCGGCGGACCCCTCACGCTCGAACTCGGCCCACCTCTTCGGCCCGGAGTTTCTGATTGAGCGGCCCATCCTGGCCGCGGTCACCTACCCGGGGCCCGGACGGCCCGTGCTGCTCATCGACGAGCTGGATCGGGCCGACGAGGAGTTCGAGGCCTTCCTGCTGGAGATCCTGGCCGACTTCCAGGTGACCATCCCCGAGGTCGGCACCTTCCGGGCCGCGCAGCCGCCCGCAGTCATCATCACGAGCAACCGGACGCGCGAGATCCACGACGCCCTGCGCCGCCGCTGCGTCTACCATTGGATCGACTACCCGACGTTCGAAAAAGAGCTGCTCGTGCTGATGACGCGGCTGCCTGCGCTACCCGCCGCGCTGGCCCGGCAGGTGGTGGCGCTCGTGCAGGAGCTGCGGCGGCGCGACCTCTACAAGCACCCCGGCCTGGCCGAGACGCTCGACTGGGCGGCCGCGCTGCTCGCGCTCGAGCAGCAAACGCTGACGGTCGACGTGGTGGCCGACACGCTGGGCGTGCTGATCAAGCACCAGGAGGACGGCGAGCGACTGCGGCGCGACCTGCCGGCCCTCGTGCAGGCGGCCGAGGCCGCGGGGCGCGGGTAGGCGGCGCGTGCCGGGAGGAGTGGGATGCGCGACGGGATCTGCCGCAAATGCGGCGCCGCGGCCGTCCACACAGAGCCGCCGTCAAGGACTATCGCAATGTCGTATCGCATGGGTTGCGTGTCGGCGGTGGTCCAGTACGTCTGCACGCAGTGTGGGTACCTGGAGGAGTACGTGGAGCCGGCCGGGCTGGCCGCAATTGCCGACCATTGGCCCGCGGTGCCGGTGACCGCGCCGCCGGCCGCGCGGTCCGACGCGCCGACCCGGCACCTCCCCGGGACCCCGGATGTCTGAGGCGCTGGGCGAGCGGCTGGTGCGGCAGTGGGTGGCGTTCGCGCGGCTGCTGCGGCGCAACGGCGTGGCCGCCACGCCCGGACAGGTGCGCGATCTGCTGCGCACGCTCGCCGCGCCCGAGTGGGACTGGGCCGACCGCGAGCAAATCTACCTGGTGGCCCGCGCGCTGCTCTGCGCCCGGCATGAGGATTGGCCGCGCTTCGACCTGATCTTCCGCCAATTCTGGGGCCGGACGCATAAGATGGTCATCCCGTCGGACCAGGCGGCGCCCCGGCCCGAGACGCATCCGGGGTCCGGCACACCGCCACCGCCGGCGGGCGACCGGCCGCCCGCGGCCCCGGGCCCGCCCGCAGAGCGGACTCGGGCGGTCGATACGGTCGATCTGGACGAGGCGGGGGCACTGCCCGCGCGGGCCGACGAGGTGCTGCGCTACAGCGCGGCCGAGCAGCTGCGCTACCTGGACTTCGCCGCGTTCAGCGACGAGGAGGTGGCGCGGGCGCGCGCGCTGATCGCCTACTGGCGCTGGCAGCCGGGCGTGCGGCGCACGCGGCGGCTGGTGCCCGCGCGGCGGGGGCGGCGGCTGCACACCGCGCGCACCCTGCGGCGCGCGATGCGCACGGGGGGCGTGCCGCTGGCGCTGGCCTGGCGCGGCCCGCGCACACGCCCGCGGCCGCTGGTCCTCATCTGTGACATCAGCGGCTCGATGGCGCCGTACACGCGGCTGCTGCTGCACTTTCTGTACACGCTCAGCCACGGGCTCGACCACGTCGAGGTCTTCGTCTTCGGCACGCGGCTGACGCGCATCACGCGGGCGCTGCGCGCGCGCACGGTCGACGCGGCGCTGGCCGAGGTGGGCCACACGGTGGAGGACTGGGCGGGCGGCACGCGCATCGGCGAGGCGGTGCGCACGTTCAACACGCAGTGGGCGCGGCGCGTGCTCGGCCAGGGCGCGGTCGTCTGCCTGATCAGCGACGGCTGGGACCGCGGCGACCCGGCGCTGCTCGCGGCCGAGATGGCGCACCTGCAGCGGCTGGCCTTCCGGCTGATCTGGCTGAACCCGCTGCTGGGGCTGCCGGGCTACCAGCCGCTGACCCGGGGCATGGCCGCGGCCCTGCCCTTCGTCGACGACTTCTTGCCGGCGAACAACCTGCGCGGCCTGGAGGCGCTGCTGGCGCTGCTGGAGCGGATCCCGCCCACGCGGCCCGGCCGCAGACAGCCGGTCGTGACGCCGGGCGTTTGAAGGAGGCACCGATGGAAACGGATACGTTTTTGCGCGACGTGCTGCCGGCGATCGAGCGCTGGCGCGCTGCCGGGCGGCGCGTGGCGATCGCCACGGTGGTGCGCGTGGAGGGCACAGCGCCCCGCCCGGAGGGCGCCAAGCTCGCCATCTCCGAGGACGGCGAGCTGGCGGGCTCGGTCAGCGGCGGGTGCGTCGAGGGCGCCGTAGTCGAGGAGGCGCAGCGCGTGCTGCGGGCGAACGCGCCCCGCCTGCTGCACTACGGTATCACCGCCGATATGCTGACCGACGTTGGCCTCTCGTGCGGCGGGCAGATCGACGTCTTCGTGGAGCCGCTCGAATGGTGAGCAGCGCGCTCCCGTCGGGCGTCTACGGCCGCCTGGCCGCGCTGCTGCGCGCCGGGCAGGCGGCGGCGCTGGCGACCGCCATCTCCGGCCCGCGCCCCGGCGCCAAGCTGCTCGTGCCCGCGAGTGGCGACCCGATGGGGGGCATCGCCCCCGCGCTCGACGCGGCGGTCGCCGCCGACGCGCGGCGCTTGCTCACCGCCGAGCAGTCGCACATGCAGACCTACCCGAGCGCCGACGAGACGTGGGAGATCTTCATCGAGAGCTTTCCGCCACCGCCGCGCATCCTGATCGTCGGCGCGGTGCACACGGCCATCCCGCTGCACCGGCTGGCGAAGGAATTGGGCTACCATGTGATCGTGGTCGACGCGCGCGGCGCGCTAGCCACGCCGAGCGCTTCCCCCTGGCCGACCAGGTACGGGTCGACTGGCCCGACGACGCGATGCGCGCCCTGGGCATCGACTCGGCCACCTCGGTCGTGGTGCTGACGCACGACCCGAAGTTCGACGAGCCCGCGCTGCTCGCGGCGCTGGCGTCGGACGCGCGGTATATCGGGGCGATCGGCAGCCGGGGCACGCACCAGGCGCGCGTCGACGCGCTGCGCGCGCAAGGGGTCTCGGCGGCGGACCTGGCGCGGATCCATGCGCCCATCGGCCTCGACCTCGGGGGCCGCACGCCGGCCGAGATCGCGCTGGCTATCCTGGCCGAGATCGTGGCCGTGCGCTACCACCGCGCGGGCGGCTCGCTGCACAGCCGCCGGGCTCGCAGTGCCTCTCGTCATTCGCGGCCAGGCAGCAGGGCCGCGTCTATACCGTGCCGTGTACCTCAGGGAAGCGCTGGAGCGCGGCACGCAGGATGCCCTGGATCTCGGCCAGGCGCTCGGGCGTGGTCGCCTCAAAGCGCGTGGTCAGCGAGGGCTCCGTGTTGCTCGCGCGCACCAGGAACCAGCCGTCGGGGAACTCGACGCGCGCGCCGTCGATGGTGATGACGCGGTAACGCTGCTCGAACTGCTGCGTTAGCTGGGCGATGATCGTGAACTTGCGCAACTCCTCCACTTCAGGCGGCCCTCGGGCGTGTTGTAGTAGCGCGGCACGCTCGCGAAGCGCGCGCTGATGGGCGCGGGGTCGCCGCCGAGGGCGCGGAGCAGGCGCGCGCCCGCGTACATGCCGTCGTCGAAGTCGATGCGCGGGTCGTGGAAGAACATGTGGCCGCTGAACTCGCCCGCGAACGGCGCGCCCATCTCCTGGCGCTTGGCGAAGATGTTGGGGTAGCCGGTGCGCCACATCACCGGCGTGCCGCCGTGCGCGGCGATGTCCTCGATCAGCGCGCGCGAGCACTTGACGTCGAAGATGATCGGTGCGCCACCCGCCGCCAGCACCTCGCGCTCCAGCAGGATCATGTACTGGTCGGGCCAGAGGATGTCGCCCTCGTCGTCGACCACGCCGAGGCGGTCACCGTCGCCGTCGAGGGCGATGCCCACGTCGGCGCCGGTCTCGCGGACCTTCGCCTGCAGGTCGACCATGTTCTCGACCTTGAGCGGGTTGGGCACGTGGTGGGGGAAGGAGCCGTCGGGCTCGATGTAGAGGGGCACGACCTCCATGCCCATGCGCGTGTACAGGTCGACCGCGGTGGGGCCGCAGGTGCCGTTGCCCGCGTCGACCACGGCCTTGAGGCGCCGCCCGGGCTGCACGGTGCTGACGATGTACTGCTTGTAGACTTCGAGCACGTCCTGCGCAGCAGTAGTCGCCCTGGCCGCGGGAGGTGTCGAAGGTGCCGCCCTGAGCCAGGCGGCCGACCGCCTGCACGTCGGCGGTGGCGAGCGGCGCGTTGCGGCCGCCGGGGCGCTTGCGCATCTTCAGGCCGTTGAACTCGGGCGGGTTGTGGCTCGCGGTGACCTCGATGCCGCCGTCCGTGTCGAAGTAGCCGACCGCGAAGTAGAGCACGGGGGTCGGCACCTCGCCGATGTCGATCACGTCGCAGCCGACGGCGCGCAGGCCCTCGATCAGCGAAGCGGCGAAGCGCGCCGACGACAGGCGCACGTCGCGGCCGACGACGACGCGCTTGCGCACGGCGCCGGGGCCGGGCGCGCCGGTCTGCTGGTAGAGCCAGGTGCCGTAGGCCTGGCCGATGGCGTCCAGCACGGGGCCGGTGAGGTCGTGGTCGACGATACCACGGATGTCATATTCGCGGAAGATGCCGGGGTTGATTGCCGGGTGGCCGCTCCCGGCCTGCGAGGCCTGAGTCATACGATGGGTCCTCCTTCACGACGGTGGTGCAGCCCCCTCCCGGGCCGCGCCGCCGGTCACAGCACGTTTTGTACCCGCACGCACGGCCGGCGACCAGCCCGCCCGGCCCGCCTGCCAGGCACCTGTGACCAAGTCATCGCGGCGCATGTGCGAGGAGCAGCAGACATACACGACCCAGGCGCCACTGCGGGTACACCCTGCGATCGGATCTGCCGCGTCCATTTAAACCATCCGACTGCCTGCGGTGGTATGATATAGAGAAACGTTACTCAGAAGAGGCGCGGAGGCCGACGGCAGGGCCGCCCGTAGCGGCGGCAGTGGGGAGCGATCGATGATGACGGGCCGGCAACGGGTGCGCGGCTGGGCCACCACCCTCGCCTTGGGCGCGATCCTGGCTGGCTGCGGCGCGCCCGCGGCACCCACAACGACGCCGCGGACCCTTCCCGTGGCCCCACCGGGCGCTACGACCACCCCTGCGACCCCACCGCCCGGCCTGCCCGTCGCCGTGCGGACCGACCTGCCGACCCCGCTAGTCACGGGTGGGCCCTATGTGCCCGGGCCGATCCCGTCGATACTCCCGACTGCCCCCTACTGGCCGCCGCACGCACCGCACCCATGCGCATCGATGGCCAACGTGCCGACGCCTGGCAGCACCGCGGATTCCGACCACCAATTCCTACTCACGAGCATCGACGTGATGCACCCGATTACGGTGGCCCCCGGCGATCTCGTCGCGTTTCAGCTGCCCATCGTATCGACGCTCGATGTCGCCTTTGCGGACCCCGCCATCTTCTGTCTCGACACTGACGTCGCGCATCCAGCAGGCCAACCAGGCGTGTACCGAGCTGTCGGCGCAGGTACGTCCCAGGTGTCGGTGGATGCCATGCCGACGGAAACGGGAGATCGGTCCCCCGGAAGCACGGCCTACGCTTATACCTATATCTTCTTGCTGGCAGTGCGCGTACGGATCAGCCCCGAACGGGTGGCGGACCACTTGGCTCCGGCCGGTGTTTACCCGGCTGTTGGAGCGGCCCAGGATTTCTCATGGGTGGCTGGGCAGATGATGACCGATCCCACGAGCAGCTGTCGTTACTTGACGGGACTGAGCTTCATGCTGAATTTGACCGGGATCTGTTGGAACAACGGCAGTAGTCCTCCGCTGGCTGACCGCACGTTCGTAGTCCTGCTGGGCCATCCGTCTGGATCGAGCGAGCTCGGCCCCGGTGTCCTTCACAGCTACAGCTCCTACACCGTGGATCGCTGGTTCGTGAATGTCCAGCCGGCGCCCGACGGCAGCCCCGACCCATAATGCCACCGGACCACCCGATCGTCATCACTGGCGTCGATGCCACGCACACCGTCCACGCACATCCGGGGGATCGGCTATTGCTCGTCGTGTTCGGCATCGCAAGCGTCGCCAGCAATGACGTAGTGACGCTTGACCATCCCGACGTGCTGGAGAGACTAACCGACGATCCCCAGGCGCACGGCGACCAGATCGTGGTTCGGGCGCTGCGCCGTGGCACCGCCGGGATTACCTTTTTTCCCGGTGGCCTCAGGCGATCCAACCCCTTCAAGGTCATTGTTGAGGTCGACTGACAGGGCAGCAGGCCCGCCGGGTGTCTCTCCTGAGGGCCGGGGGATGGCAGAAACGTGGACCTCGCCGGGTGCGGAGCCCGGCAAGGCGCAGACAGGAGCGGGCCATGAGAGCAAGTTGGAGTGGTGCGCGCTGGGCCATCACCCTCGCCTTGGGCGCGATCCTGGCCGGCTGCGGCGCGCCCGCGGCATCGACGCCGACGCCGCAGACGCTCCCCGCCACGCCGCCGGCCGCAACCGGCACCCCGGCGCCTCCACCGCCCGGCTTGCCCGTCGCCGTGCGGACCGACCTGCCGCCGCCCATCGCGACGGGGCCGGCGCCGTACAAACCCGGGCCAATCCCGACAGTCTACCCCCAATCCCCACGGCCACCCCGACGGTCACCCCGATCCCAGCGGTATCTTGTGGCGCCGTGCCCGTGACGCCGGCTGCGGTCAGCGCAGAGGAGGCGGGCCGCAGTTTGTCGATTTCCTGGTACGACCGCCTGCGCACGCACACGGTCCTGCTCGCGCCCGGCGACCGGCTGGAAATCGCCCTCGCGTTCACCGGCACTCTAGGGATCCGGTTCACCAACCTGGGCGTCGTGTGTCTGGACAGGAGCGCCAATCAGGTCCCGGGCGGGCCGCTCACGTACCGCGCCACCCGACCGGGGGAGACGACAATGACCATCTGGGGAGTGATCGACCTTTACGGAGCGGCCGTGCTCGCCCCCCAAATCTACACCTACACGCTCGAGATTCGCCCCGAGGCCAACCGGCCCCCGCCCCCGGACCGCATCGCGCCGCCCGAGACTTACCCGCCGTTCGGTGCCGCGCCCGACTACTCCTGGATCAGCGGCCAGGTTTCGATGCCGAGCGAGGATGAAACGAACGACCGCTCGCCGCCGTGTGGAGCCGGGGTAGATTTGCGCCGCCGGGCGAATGATTGGGTCGTGCCGACCGGTGCGGCCTGGGACGCCGCATGGCAGGCCGGGCAAATCACCGACCGCACCCGCGTAGTGCTCTTCGGACACCCGGCCGCGCCGGAGGAACTCCCACCCAGTGGGCTGCGCTGCGGCACGCCGTTCGTGGTCGACCGCTGGCTGGTGAACATCCAGCCGGCGCCCGATGTGAGCCTTGGCCCGCTGCTCCCGCCCGGTCACCCGATCATCATCACCGACGCCGATTTTGGTCACACCGTGCACGTCCACGCGGGCGATCGGCTTCTGTTCCTGATGTTCGGCATCTCGAGCGCCACTAAGGAAGCCTGGGTCACGATCGACCGGCCCGAGGTGCTGGAGCGACTAACTGACGATCCCCAGGCCCGGGGCAATCAGGTGGTGGCGCGGGCCGTCCGGCGGGGCACCGCCGTGGCTCGCTTCAGCTTCCGCAGCGTGGAGTTCAATGCCACCGAAACGGTCACCGTCGTCGTCGACTGACGCGGCGGACCGGGCCCATCAGCGCCCCGGGATTGGCGCGCGCCTGCCGAGACTGGCACGGAGGTTGGCGTCCGCGCGCAGCGAGTGTGGTGTGCGTCGAGGCATCCCTCAATCCAAACGGCCGCCGGCACATCGCGCGGTCTGGTCCCCAGTGACTCGGCTGACGGGAGGCGGGAGCGCCGGGCGCAAGCTCGTGGCGTGGCTCGAACCCGTCATGCAGGATGCGCTGCGGCGCATGGAGGCAGCTTGCGCTTAGCCCACGCGTGCCCAACACCGCGGGCCGTCGCCCCGCCCCCGCGCGTTTGACGCTTCCGCGCCTGCTGTGCTATGCTGGACGCGAGCACGCACGCAGGCACGCGGAAGGAGGCATTCCCATGGTGGACGAGCTGTTGGCGGTCGCGGAGCAGAAGTATCGCGAGGGCAAGGCGGCCCTGCAGGCGGGCCGGCCCGCGGACGGGCTGGTGGCCCTGCACGACGGGCTCGAGGCGCTGCTGCGCTGGGGCCTGATCCGCGACGGCGCGGACGCCACCCGCGCCTCCGACCCGACGCAGGTCACCTGGCAGGACCTCGTGACCTACCTGGACGCGCGGCACGGTATCCCGCGCGCGGCCTGCTCCTTCCTCAGCCAGGCCACCTACCTGCACCACCAAACGCGGGCGGGCGCCGCGCCGCTCATCCCCGCTGAGTACACCGCGGCCTATGAGAAGCTGGTCACCGGGCTCTACCGTCGCTTCTTTCCGCGCAGCACGACCGAGCGCACGGTCGTCGCGCAGCGCGCGGCCTTCGGCCGGCCCCAGGCCATCGACGCGCTCACGGCGATGCCGCCCGAGCGGGCCTACGACACGCGCGTAGTCGTGCCCGCACCGCTCGACCCGGCCCGCGCCACGAAGCCGGTCGCGGCCACGCCGGACGTGTCGCCCCCCGCCCCGGTCGCGCCGCCGGTGACCTACGCCCCCGCGTCCGCGGCAGCCCCGGCGCCCGCCCCCGCGCACCCGGCCGCCGCGGCCCCGACGGACCCGGTACGGCCAGCCGCCGCACCCGCCCGGACGCCACCCCCGGCCGATGCGGCCCCGGCGCCCAGCCGTGCACCCACCGCGGGCGACCGCGTGGTGCGCCTAGATGCGCTGGAGGCGCCCGTCCGCCCGCCGGCCGATACCCGCGACGCGGCGCAGCAGCAGCAGGCCGTCAGCGCGGGCCAGCGGCTGCGCGCGATGCGGCTGGCCGGGCTGGAATATTGCCCCCGCTGCCGAAATGCCGTACCGCTCACGAGCGCGATCTGCCCGCAGTGCGGCTACGACCTCGACGCCTACCGTGCGGCGGTCGCTCCCCCGTCGGCCGGCCGGGCGCCCGCGCCGGCGGGCGTCCTCGGCGCGATCTCCCGGCGGCTGGGCGTGCGGCGCTAGGCGGGCGGCCGGCGCGGTAGGGGGAGCCGCCTCCCCCTTACCGTTGGCCGACCATCTCCGGGCTGGCGGCGATCTGGTCGGCGGCGACGCGGAGGTCAGGGCGGAGCGGCGCGCTCGTGGTTGCGTCGAGGCGGTCGAGCAGGGCGATGGCCCGGCGCAGCGGCTCGTCGGGGTCCGGCTCGGCCAGGATGCGGGCGCGCAGCGCCGGGTCGCTCACCACGCGCTTCTTCGCCTCCGAGGCAATGTCCTCGACCAGGTCCTGGATGCTGGACTGGTGGCTGCCGTTGTCCTGCAGGCGCGAAAGCTCCAGCCAGTAGAGTCGCTTCAGCGGCTCGGCCACCGCCTTCATGCGCTCGCTCAGCATGCCGAAGGCCTGCTGCACCAGCGCGCGGGCGCGCGCCGTGCTCGCCGCGATGTCGCGCGTGCGCCGCAGCTCCACCTGGATCGTCTCGATGACCATCAGCGAGAGGCTGTAGGTCTGCGTGAAGGCGGGCGGCGGGCCGCTGGGCGCGGGCGCCGGGCGGTCGGGCTGCTGGTCGAGCGCCCCCTCGATGGCGCCGAGGATGCCCCGGCGCGGGGGCTTGTTGTTCGTCGGGGCGGGCGCGGGCTGCTGCGCCGCGGCCAGCGCCTGCAGCAGGGTGCTGCGCTCGTCCTCCACGCTGTTCGCCGGATCCACGAGCTCGCGCAGCAGGACCGTGCGCACGATGTCGACGTAGTGCTCGCGTAGGCCCGCGAGCAGCTGGCGGTAGGTGTCCGATGCGCGCTTCCACAGGTCCGGCTGCTCGAACGTCAGGTGGCGCAGCTTCGCGGCGAACTGCACCGTGCCCAGCTGGGCTTCGAAGCCGTCGCTGAGGATGCTCGCGAGCTCCGGCGCGGCGGAGGCGAACTGCGCGTCGAGCTCCTGGCGCAGGTCGAGCACGAGTTGGGCGGCACGGTCGGCCTGCAGGATGCTCGCCTGGTTCACCAGGTCGGGCGTAGCGCTGATGAGGTCCTCCAGGTTGCGCACCGGGTGGGGCGCGCCGCCGCCGTCGGCCGCCTGGCGCAGGTTGCTCTCGTTGGCGGTCAGCGAGTTGGCCAGCTTGGTCTTGATCGCCTGGATGCGGTTGTCGAGCGCCAGCGTGAGCCGGTCGCCCTTCGCCGGGTCGGGTCGGTTGGGGAACTCGCGCTGCGTGCCCAGGATCGCCTCGGTGAAGCTCTGGCGCAGGGTCACGGCCGAGCGGTCGATGCGCTCCCAGGCGACCTGGATGTCGGTGCCCATCTGGCGGTAACGGTCGTACTGGTCGGAGCGCACGCCGCGCGAGTTGATGAAGCGTACCAGCGCGGCGCGCATGCGTGTGCGCGCGTCCTGCAGCCCCTGGTCGGCCTGTTCCAGCGACGAGGCGAAGCGGCGCGTGCGCACGAAGGTGCTGATCGCGCCCTTGAGCTCAGGCACGCCCGACACCGCGAAGAGCCAATCGAGGTCCCAGGCGCGCTGCGGCTTCGGCCGGTAGGGCACCTGCTGGCTGATGGTCTGGTAGGCCTGGTAGATGAGCTCGCCCCGCTCCTTCAGGTCGGGGAAGAGCACGGGCGCGCGCACCACGAGCGGGTCGCCGCGCAGGCGCCGGGCCTGCTGCTGGGCGAAGAGCGCCGCGTAGCCGCTGACCAGGTAGAACGGCGCGCGGTCCACGCCCTGGTGCTGGTCCCAGTAGCCCGGCAGTACCGGGTCGGCCATCTGGTGGATGATCTGCTCCAGCCCGACCCGGTTGTTCCCGAAATACTCGTTGATCGTCTCGGGCTGCAGGTCGATCTCGTCGGCCCGATTGAGCGCGATGAAGACCTTGCTGCCGAATTTGGCCTGATAGTCGGGCGACCAGCCCTTGCGCCGGGCGAGCTCGGCCAGCGCGGCGAGCGTGTTCTTCTCGGACGGTCGCCGCGCCTGCAGCACCACGACCACCGCGTCGGCCTCGTTGAGCGCGCGCATCGTCGTCTGCTCGTGGTAGCCGACCTCAGCCTCCAGGCCCGGCAGGTCGAGCAACTCGATGCCCGAGTTGGCGAGCAGCGGATCGAGCGTGCCGCTGTCGTCGACGAAGTAGATGACCTCGCGCGTGAGGCGCAGCAGATCGCGCTCGGCGCCGGTGGCTTCCTTCTCATTAATCGCGTGGCGCGCCTGCTCGTAGGTCATCCAGCGGACGGTGGGCAAGTTACCGCGCAGCCGCAGGAAGGCCTCGACTAGTTCGTCGAGCGTGGCGAGGTTCGCGGCGGCCTCGGGGTTGTCGCGCACCCGGTTGCGCTGACTGCGCACGGCATTCAGGGCATTGTTGTCGATCGTGGCGGGCATCGGCAGGTTCACGCCCGGCACAGTGCTCAGGCGGCGATAATACTCCTGCAGCACCTCGGCAATGAATCCCGCCTCGTCGAAATACTGCACCTCGACTTGCGCTTGCCCCGGGTCCACGCCTGCCGCGCGCAGGGCGTCGGGACTCGGGCGGTCGCGCCAGGCGCGCACGCGAGTGACCGCGGCGGTGACCGGCTCGCGGAAGGCCTCGGGCAGGTACGAGGCACCGAGCAGCGCGTTGGCGAGCGTGCTCTTGCCCAGCCCGTTGCGACCGAGGAAGCTGATGCTGTAGCGCTTGGCCGGGTCCAGCTGTTGGGCGGCGCGGGCGAGGAAGTCGGACACGTAGCCGCGCTCGGTAGACCAATCGGCCAGCGGCAGGCCGTTGACCTGGTCGGCCAGGCCGCGCAGCGCGGGCAGCAACTGGTAGCGCAAGCGAAGCCACTGCTCCAGGCCGTCGGGCGGCACGGCGCCGACCGTGCTGACCAGCAGCCGCCCGGCGCTGATCACGTCGGGGCTGCCCGCGCCCGCCGGGGCGGTCAGGGTGCCGGAGGCGCGCGGGGCCGCGGGCGGTGCCGCGGCGGCGCCGCGGGCGGCAGGCGGCGCGAACGCGGGGTTGCGCGTGCGGCAGCGGCTGCAAAAGCGCGAGCCGGCCCGGTTGCTATGGCCACACTGGGGGCAGATCCAGGGCCCCGCCGAAGTTGTCATCCGATCCTCCTGGGGCGGCGCGCCGGGCGGGGCGCGCGGGTATGTCACGTGTCCGGGCAGCGCGGTGGCCCGATCCCCTGTGGGAAGATCTACGCGCACGGCAACGCGGGCGTTGCAGCGCCGCGCCTCGCTCCCATTGTAGGCGTGGCGCCGGGGCGGTGTCAAGGCCGCGAGGTGGCGTGCCCCCCGCCTTCAGCCGGCGCCGGTCCCCTCCGTCGCGGCCCGCTGCAGCGCCACGAAACGCGGGCGCAGTGGGTCGTCCGCGGCCAGCGCCGGCAGGATGGTCGCCAGCTGGGCGCGCACGGCGGCGCGGTCGCCGGCCAGCCAGTCCGCGTACGCCCGCTGGTAGAGCAGCCGCGAGTCCCCGCCGTAGGCCGTGATCGCCGCATCGGCCACCGCCCGCATGCGCGCCGGGTCGGGCTGGCGGCTCAGCGTCACGAGGTAGTCACCGGCGATGCTGCGGCCGAGCGCCGGGGCCAGCGCCGCGCGGGCGGCCCAGAGCGCCGCGCTCACGACGGCCGACTCGGTGAGGCGGCCCTGCTCGCCGAGGAAGCGGGCGAGCTCGGCCAGGCGCGGCGGCGTGGGCTCCAGCGCGATCCACTGCTTCAGCCGGTACTCGGCCGCCGCCGCGTTGCCCGCGTCGCGGTAGAGCAGGTAGAGCGCGCGGTACGGCGCGATCTGCGTGGGCCAGCGCGTGATGGCGTCCTGCAAGGCGGTTGCCGCCCCGACCGTGTCGCCCGCCTCTGCCCGCCGCTCGGCCGCCGCCACCGCGGCGACACAGGCGGCCAAGTCGTCAGGGGTGGGCGCCGCCTGCGCCAGCGCCGTCTCCGGCGTCGCCGTCAGGTCGAGGTCGAGCGGGCCGTAGGGCGTGGGCAAGGTCAGGAAATAAGTGCCCCGCGGCGCTTCGCGCTGCCGCAGCACGTCGAGCAGCTCCATGCGCCCGTTCCTTCTGCGCGGGCGGCGGGGCCCCGCCGCCCGCGCCTGGACTTGATCATCGGGGCCACAAAGGGTATGCTAGATACGGCCCAGCGCGGGACCGGCCCGCGGGCCTATCTTGTCTACCATCCGAGGAGCATTACGCATATGACTGATTCGCAACCGACTGTCCTGGTGACCGGCGGGGCCGGCTTCCTGGGCATCAACCTGCTGCGCTACCTGGCCGCCCGCGGCTACGGGCTCGTCTCGCTCGACATCGCGGCCTTCGACTACCCCGACATGGCCGACCGCGTGCGCATCGTCCGCGGCGACATCCGCGACCCCGAGGCCGTCAAGCAGGCCATGCAGGCCGTCGATATGGTCGTGCACACCGCGGCGGCCCTGCCCCTCTACTCCCCCGAGGATATTTATACCACGGATGTCGAGGGCACGCGCCGCCTGCTGGAGGAGGCCGAGCGCCGGAACGTGCAGCGCTTCGTGCACATCTCGTCCACGGCGGTCTACGGCATCCCCGACCACCACCCGCTCTACGAGACCGACCGGCTCGAAGGCGTCGGTCCCTACGGGCAGGCGAAGATCCAGGCCGAAATGGTCTGCCTGGAGTTCCGCGGCAAGGGCATGACCGTGCCGATCATCCGCCCGAAGTCGTTCATCGGCCCGGAGCGCCTGGGCGTCTTCGCGCTACTCTATGACTGGGCCCTCGAGGGCCACGGCTTCCCCATGATCGGTAACGGCAAGAACCGCTACCAGCTGCTCGACGTCGAGGACCTGTGCGAGGCGATCTACCTCTGCCTCACCCTGCCGCGCGACACGGTGAACGACACGTTCAACATCGGCGCCAAGCGCTTCGGCACGATGCGCAGCGACTACCAGGCGGTGCTGACCGAAGCGGGCTTCGGCAAGCGCATCGTGCCGCTGCCCGCCGCGCCGGCCATCGCGGCGCTGCGCGTGCTTGAGGCGGCGCACCTGTCACCGCTCTACAAGTGGGTCTACGAGACGGCGTCGAAGGACTCGTTCGTATCCATCGACAAAGCCGAGCGGCAGCTGGGCTGGCACCCGAAGTATTCGAACAAGGACGCGCTGCTGCGCAACTTCGAGTGGTACGTGGCACACCGCGAGCAGTTCGCCAACCAGTCCGGCGTCTCGCACCGCGTTCCCTGGAAGCAAGGGGCGCTCACCCTGGCCAAGCGCGTCTTCTAGCGCTCCCGACCGGTGAGGAGGTCGGCACCCCCGAGCGGTGCCGGCCTCGCGCCTTTCCGGCGCTCAGGGCTCCAACGCCAGCCGGCGCCGGATCTCGCCGCCCCGCTGATACGCCGCGTGCACGCCCCGCGCGATGACGCCCGGCAGGTCGCCTTCGGCGAACGCGGCCAGCGCGGCCTCCGTCGTGCCGCCCTTCGACGTCACCGCGCGGCGCAGCACGTCCGGTGGCGCCGCGCCCTCGCGCAGCATCTTGGCTGCCCCCCAGATCGTCTGCAGCACGAGCTCGCGCGACTCGCCCGCGCTCAGCCCGATCTGCTGCGCCGACTCGATCAGTTGCTCGGCCAGATAGAACAGGTACGCGGGGCCGCTGCCGCTGACCGCCGTCACCTGATCGAGCAGCAACTCGTCGGCCATCGCGATCTCGCGGCCGAGCGCGGCGAGCAGGCGGGCGACCGTGACGCGGTGCGCCGCGGTCACCTGCGGGCTGGCCGCCCAGGCCGACATGCCCGCGCCGATTTGTGCCGGGGTGTTCGGCATCACGCGCACCACCGGCTGCGCCGGGTCGTCGAGCCAACCCTGGATCTGGGCGATGCCGATGCCCGCGGCCACGCTAATGATCAGCTTGCCCGCGACCTGTTCCCGCAGCGGCATCAGCGCGGCGCGCATGTCGCCCGGCTTGACGGCTACCAGGATCGTGTCGGCCCAGGCGGCCGCCTCGGCGTTGTCGTAGCTCGTGCGCACGCCCCAGCGCGCGCCAAGCGGCTCCAGCTTGCCGTGCGATCGATTGGTGATCAGGATGGCGGAGGCCGGCAGCAGCCCGGTGTCCAGCACCCCGGCCAGGATGGCTCCGGCCATATTGCCCGCGCCGATAATCGCCAGCGTCTCGTCCATCGTAGGGTCCTCCCGTATAAAAAACAAACCCCGTCCTGCACTCAGGACGAGGTACGGGGCCCCCGTGGTACCACCTGCGTGAGTCGCTGGGCGACTCGCTCTGCCGGTACGGCGCCGCGTGGGCGCGATACCGTGCCTCGTGATAACGGAAGGCGGCCGGCACTGCTTACTTCCCGGCAGGGCCGGGCTTTTCGCAGGCGACTCCCGGGCGGGTTCACCGGACCGTGCGCTGCTGGCTTGCACTCTCCCAGCTCGCTGGCTGCGCGGGCGGCGCGGCTACTATTCCCGATCGCTGTCGTTGGGTTGCGTATGCAATTGTCTGCCGTAAGATATACCACCGCAGCGGCCGGCTGTCAAGCCCCGGAGGGCGGATCGCGCCTCGGCCCGCGGGCGGAGGCATGAGGTCCACCCCAGGCACGCCCGCTTGGCCCTCACGGTGGCGGCCAGATAGATGACGAATCGCGCCTCTCGCCGCGCGAGGGGAGTGGACGGAGGTAAGGGGCGAAGGCCCGCGCCGCCCGGCTCCCGCCCAGCCGCACCCGCCAGGCGCACGCCCCACGCCGGCGTGGGGCGTGCGGCGAGGCGAGGGCCGCGCTGCCCGCCGCGCCCGGCCTCCGCCGAGCGCCACGTTAGCCTGCCGCGCCGCCGGCCAGCGCGATGAACGTGCGCGCGCCGTAGCCGGTGGCCCCCTGCGCCGCGTAGGCCGAGCCGCTGGTCGTCCAACCCGTGCCCGCGATGTCGAGGTGCGCCCAGGGAGTCGTGTCCACGAACTTCTGCAGGAAGAGCGCGGCGGTGATGCTGCCCGCCGGGCGGCCGCCCGTGTTCGCCACGTCGGCGATGCTGCTCTTGATCTGCTCCTGGTACTCGGGGAAGAGCGGCAGTTGCCAGGCGCGCTCGCCCGCCTGCCCGGCCGCCGCCAGCACGGCGTCGACCCAGGGCTGCGGCTCGCCCATGACGCCCATGGCCACATTGCCCAGGGCAATGACGATCGCGCCGGTCAGCGTGGCCGCGTCGACCAGCCGCGTGGCGCCGCGCTTGCGCGCCAGATCGAGGCAGTCGGCCAACACCAGGCGCCCCTCGGCGTCGGTGTTCAGGATCTCGATCGTCTTGCCGTTGGCCGCACGCACCACATCGCCCGGCTTGTTGGCCGTGCCGCTCGGCATGTTCTCGACGAAGCCGACGACGCCGATCACGTTGGCCGCGGGCTTCAGTTGGGCCACGGCACGCATCGCGCCGACCACGGCCGCAGCGCCGCCCATGTCGTACTTCATCTCGTGCATGCTCGCCGCGCCCTTGATCGAGATGCCGCCGCTGTCGAACGTCACGCCCTTGCCGACCAGGCCGAGCATCTCGCTGCTGTCCGGGGCCCCGCGGTACGTGAGCACGACGCCGCGCGCGGGCCACTGGCTGCCGAGCGCGACGCTCAGCATCGACTCCATGCGCAGGCTCTTCAGCTGTTCCTCTTCGAGCACCTCCACGTCCAGCCCGACCTCGCGCGCCATGGCGGCGACGCGGTTGGCCGCCTCTACGGGCGTGAGCACATTGGCGGGCTCCTCGGCGAGGCCGCGCGCCCAGTTGATCGACTCGCCGATAGCGCGCCCGCGCGCGGCACCTGCCTGCATCGCCGCCCGGTCGTCCGCGCCCGCGACCAGGATCACGCTGCTGAGGCGGCGGGTCTCGCGGCCCTCGGTCTGGTAGAGGCCCGGCTCCAGCGGCCCGGTGAGGGCGCCGTCGACGGTCTGCTGGGCGATGGTGGCCGGGTCGAGGCCGGGCGCGCGCAGCAGGAACGCCACGCGCCGGGCGCCGCGGCCCCGAGCGGCACGGGCCCCGGCGGCGGCGACGCGCCGCAGCTGCAGCGGCCCCACCTTGTCCGCCTCGCCGGAGCCGATGAGGAAGATGCGGCGCGCCGCGAGGGCTCCGGCGGTGTGCACCGGCTCGACCTCGTAAAGGCCGCCCTTGAGCTCGTCGCCGCCCAGCGTGGCGGCCAGGTCGCCATGCAGCCGGGCGTCGAGCCCCTGCCAGGCGGCGGGCAGCGTGCCCTTCTCGTCCGTGAACCAGTTCAGCACCACGGCGTCGGCGGCGACATCGGCGACCGCGCCCGTAGTGACCTGGATCTCCATTGCATCCATGCGCGAATATCCCTTCTCCTTCGTGGAATCCCCTGTGGGAGGCCAGCTATGTGACCCACTGGTCAGCATACGTCATGCCGCTACGCCCTGTCAAACGGACGATCCCCCGCTTGCGGCGGCGGTGCAGCCTGGCGGCTAGCCGCCCGCCATCGCTCTGCCGCTCTGCTCCACGCAGGCCCGGGCGAGCTCAGGGCGCGCCGCTCAGGTCGAGCGGGATCTGTGCCGTGCCTAACGTCGCTTCTCCGACCTGCAGAACCATGCTCTTGTCGGTCGCGGGCACCAGGAAGGCCAGGCGCAGGTCCTGCTGCGTGTCGCTGGCGACCGCGTCCGCGGCGGGGTCTAGCGTCTCCGCGGCCTGGGCCTGCCCCCCGACCAGCAGCCGGAAGCTCTCCGGCCCAACGTAGCACGAGTGCGTGGCGTGGCAGGCGGCCCGCACGGTCAGGTTCAGATAGCGCTTGCCGCTTGGCGTGCGCTTGCCGAAGCTGTCCAGGTCCAGCGTCGCACTGATGACCGTGTACGTCAGCGCCGGATTCGGTGAGGTCGGCATGGCCGCCCGTGGGCAGGGCGACTGGATAGGCCGCCGCGGGCAGGGCGCCCTCGAGCGGCAGCACCGCCGGATCGACGCCCACCTGGCTGAAGGTCAGCTGTGCCGCTGTCCAGGTGGTCGTGACGGGCACGGCGAAGCTGACCGTCTGCGCCTGCGTATCCTGCGCCTGCAAACCCACGTCGACCGGCTGCTTCAGCACGCGGCCGTCGCCCAGCCGCACCTGCAGCAGGGCGGAGGACACATTGATGCTCTGCGCGCTCGGGTTGGTGATCGCCAGGTTGAGGTCGAGGTGGGTCGCCGCATCGCTGGTGATCGCCGGGTCGAAGGCCGTGCTGTTGCTGATCACCCCGCTGACCACGTCAAATTGCAGACCGGCGTAGGTGAACCCGCGCGGCGCTGTCGTCAGTGGGCGGTTGATCGGCGCGGCGGTGGCAACGGCGAAAGGCGTGCCGTCGCCCAGTTGGGCGACCGCGGTCGAGATGCCGTCGGAGGAGATGGCCGTCGAGAGGCCGTGGGTGACCCCGGAGACTGTCCGGCTGATGAAGAGGTAGGTGCCGATGCCGCACGCCCCGATCATGACGATCAGCACGGCCAGCACGATCAGCACCACGCGGCCGGCGCCGCCCCCGCGTGGCGGCGCGGCTGGATACGCGCCGGGCGCCGGTGCCGAATACGCGACCGGGTACGGAGGCGGCGCGGCCTGGTACGGGGGCGGCGCGGCCGCCGGGCCCGCCGGCCCAGGGCTGTAGCCGGGCGGGAGAGCGCTGTAACCGGATGTGGGCGGCGCAGAGGGCCCGGCGCCGTAGCCGGATGGCGGCGGGCCGGCGGCCGGCGGCGGCGTCACGCGGGCCGGTTCGGCCGGAGGCGAGGGAGAGGCGGCCAGCGGCTGGCCGCAGTTCGGGCAGAAGCGCTGGCCGGCGCTGACGGCGGCCCCGCATTGGGGGCAAAACTTACTGCTCATCGTGATCCTCCATTCGGTCGCCCGGCTCCTCCAGCAATAGGCAGCTCAGGCGCAAGGTAATGAAATCGGTCAAGTCGCGCATGGTGGCGAAGTAACGCTGCTGGTGCGACGGCACGTGCTCGACCGAGCCCCGCCACTGCGGCGGTACGGCGCGCGCGGCTTCGCGCCAGATGCGCACGATGAAGAGATGCCGGCCGGGTCCTACCCCATCGCCGGGCTGTTGCGGTCCGCCCACGTCGATCGCCCTCCTGTCATCCGTCGGTTGGAGCGATTGTATGCGGGTGGGCGTCCGAAAAGCGTCCGAAGCCGGACGCGCTGGGGAGAGCAGGTATGGGGGAAGGATCAGGTGGGCCAGGTGCCGTCATTCGACGCCGCGACGATCTCGCGGTTGAACGGCATCTGCAGATACGCGGCGCGGCTGGCGGAGTCGTCGATGGCGGCAGCTTTCTCGGCCACGGTGCGGGCGGCCGCGGCCAGGTGGGCTGCGGCGGCCGCCGGGTCGCCCGCGGCGCGGGCCGTTTGCGCGGCCACCCACAGGATGTACTGCAGGTAGGCCATCTGCTGCGGATCGGCCGCGGCGATGGCCAGCATCTCGTCGACGGCGGCCTGCGCGGCGGGCAGATCGCCCACCCGCAAGGCGGCAAGCGCCAGGTCGCACAGGTCCCCAGCGATCTCGACGGGCTGGCCAATCCGGCGCCGGATCGCCAGCCCGGCGCGCATGTGCGCCAGCGCGCGCGCAAAGTCGCCTTGCTCGCGCTCGATCACGCCCAGGTTGGCGAGGGCGAAAGCCTCGAAGAGGGGACTCTGCATGGCGCGGGCGCGGTCCAGCGCGCGCGCCGCGGCGGCGCGCGCCACCGGGTAGTCGGCCAGTTGCCAGGCGTTCCAGGCGATGTTCAGCGCGCTGACGGTCTGGCCGCGGACGTCGGCAAGCCCGGAGAAGATTTGCTCGGCGCGCTCCGCAGCGCGAATGGCTTCGGCGAAGTGGCCCAGGTTACCGGCCAGCATGCCGCCGTTGACCAGCACGGCGGCCTGGCCGGTGCGGTCGCCGAGCGCGTTGAACAGCGCCTCAGCCTGTGCGTAGTGCTGCCGGGCCGCTGTTACGCTGAAACGGCGCGATGCGGCCGCCGCGAGCCGGGTGTGGGCCTCGGCCTCGCCCGCCCGGTCGCCGGTTGCACGGCAGAGCTCGAGCAGCCGCTCGCCCAACGTGCTGACCGCCACGAAATCCTGGCGCACCAGAGCGGCGCGCACGATCGAGCGCAGCGTTGCGATCGGCACCGACTGGTTAACGCCGGTCCCACCAAGCCGCTGGGCCCGCTCCAGCAGTTGCTCGGCTTCAGCAAACTGCCCCTGGAGCACGGCCGCCTCGGCGAGCAGCGCACAACAGTGGGCCTGGCCCTCCGGATCGTGAAGGGCGGTCCGCAGAGTCAGGGCGCGCTCCAGGGCGGCGCGCGCGTCCGTGTACCGGCTCACCAGCAGCAGGTGCTCGGCCTCCGTTTCGAGCGCGACCGCCTGCCGGCGCGGCGAGCCTGCTTCCGCGGCGCGGCTCTGGAGGGCGGCGATCAGCGCGCTTTCGGCCGCGCGCTCGCCCAGGGCCCGCCGCAACAGGATCTCGCGCCGCAGGGTCTCAAAGATCGCATCCTCGTCGCCCGAGGCAGCGGCCAGCGCCGTCATCTCCGCGAGGTCCGCGGCTTGCGCGGCGCGCTCGCCCCGGCGCCGGTAGATCGCCTCGCGCAGCGCCAGGAGCTCATAGCGGAGCGGCGCCGCGGCAGTCAACTCCAGCGCGCGGCTCAGGTATTGAGTTGCCTCGGCGTCGGCATAGAGGGCGAGGGCGCGCTGCGCGGCCCGCAGATAGTAGCCCGCGGCGGGCTCGGGCGCGCCACCCAGGTCGAAGTGCCGCGCCAGGTCGGCGGCCAGCGCTTCGCGCCGGTCGCCGGCGATCTCTTCGAGCACCTGGGCCACGCGCCGGTGCCGCCGCGCGCGCCGGGCAGGCGCGATGCCCCTGTAGATCGCCGCCTGGATTAGATGGTGCGAGAAGGCGTAGTCCAGGCGGCTGTGCCCTCCCACCTCGCGGATGAGCTGCCGGTCGAGCAGCGCGTCCAACCCGTCGAGCACCTGCCGTTCGTCCCAGCCGCTGACCTCGCACAACAGCTCGACGTCGAACTCGGGGCCCGCGATGGCCGCGACCTCGGCCAGCGCCCTGCTCTCCGCCGGCAGCCGCGCGACACGCGCCGCGACGAGATCGCGCACGCCGGGCAGATGCGGCGCGGCAAGGTCCCCGGGCGCGTCCCCCGCGACCTCTGCCCCGGCGGGGCGTTCCAGGCGCGCGTGGATCAGTTCGCCCAGGAAGAAGGGGTTACCCTCGCTGGCGCGGTACAGTTGCGCGGCCACATCGCCATGCGGGTCGCCGCCCGGCCCGGCCACCTGGGGCACCAGCGCGGCGACGGCATCGGCGCCCAGCCGCCCCAGCGCCAGGTGCGAGAGTGGGTCCTCGCGCTGCAGACGGCGACGCAGTTCGCGCAGCGGGTGGGCGCGCACGGTCTCCTCCTCGCGGTAGCTGCCCACGATCAGGACCGGCTCGGAAGCGAGCGCCCGCGCCAAGAATTCCAACAAGTCGGCGGTGGCGCTGCCCGCCCAGTGCAGATCTTCCAGGATGAGCAGGACCGGCCGCGGCGCGGCGATCGCCTGCAGGCACCGCGCGATCCCCGCAAACAGCCGCGTCCGCTCCCGTTCGGGGTCGAGTGGCGCGAGGACGGGCAGGGCCGCCGCAGTGAGTGCCCGGCGCGCGCGCAGTTCCGGGATCAGCGTAGCGACGGCGGCCGGCCAGAGCGGGTCGACGTCGAGCGCGACGAGCAGCGGCAGCGCCGCGCGCAGCGCCTCGGCGAGGGCCTGGTAGGGCAGCGGCTCGCCGAAGGTGCTGCTGCCGAGCAGCACACGGGCCCCGCCGCGCTCGGCCTGCCCCGTCAGCTCGCCGATCAGGCGCGTCTTGCCAATGCCGGCCTCGCCGCTGATCAGGAGCAGGCCGCCGCGCCCGCCCGTCGCGGCGCTCCAGCGGCCGGCCAGCATGGCCCGCTCCGGGCCGCGTCCGACAAAGGGCAGCGCGAAGCGCACGTCGGGCCGCGCCCCGCCCTCCTCCGGGGCGACGGCGGATCGCACGCCCGGTAGCCGTGCGTTGCGCGCGATCGCCTCGTAGAGCGCTACCGTTTCGGGCATCGGGTCGACGCCGAGTTCGTCGCGCAGCCGGCGCACGAAGCGCTCGTACTCCTGGATCGCCCCGCTGCGATCGCCGGCCTCGTAGCGCAAGGTCATCAGCCGGCGCAGCGCGTCTTCGTGCAGCGGATCGCGCTGGGCCAACAACTGCGCGTAGCTCAGCGCGGCGGGCAGATCCGCTTGGGCGCGGCTCCGCAGGATCAGGCGGTCCAGGTCAGCGAAGTACAGCGTGCGCAGTCGCTCGCGCTCGTAAAGCAGCCAGTCATCGTACACGGTCTCCAGCAGGTCGGCGCCGTAGAGCGCGACCGCCGCGGGGCAGGGTCTCGTCGGCGGCGCTGCCGCGCTCGAACTCGGCCACGTCGAGCCAGTAAGCGGCGGCCGGATTCCAGCGCACCGTCTCGGCATCCGTCAGCAGCCAAGGTTGGTCGCCTGGCGGCGGCAGCGTGCGGCGTAGCGCGTAGAGGTGGCGGCGCAGGTTCGCGAGCGCCGCCGGCTCGCTGTCGTCGGGCCACAGCGTAAAGGCAAGCCGGGCACGCTCCAGCGGATGGTCGCCGTGCAGCAGCAGGTAGGCCCACAGCGGCAACGTCTTCGGCAGCGCGGCGTACTTCCACGCGCCCCCATCGTATTCCAGGCGGATCTGACCAAAGAGGTAAATTCGGAGCACAGCGCACAGCGCCTCCGTCGTCGTCGCATCCGGCCGCGCCTCCACTGTAGCAGACGCGGGCGCCTTCCCGCAAGCGCGGGGTGGCGGACCAAGGCGCGTCCCCTCGACCCGCTCCTGGAGCACGGAGCCTCCGTGCAACGCCGCGGACCCGCTTGCCAGGCCCGCACCCGCCCCCTATAATAGCGGGGCGGAGGCACAGGCGCACGCGCAAGCGGCCCCAGAGAGTGAACGACAGGCAGGTGCAGTGCCGGTCCCGCAGGAAAGGGCGACCGTGGTGCCCGAACGCGTTCTCCCGATCGACCAGATACTGACCATGCTCGCCGCAGCGCCACCGCGCCTCGCCGCCGCGACCGCGGGGTGCGCCCCCGCGGCCCTGCGCACGGCCCCCGCCCCCGGCGAGTGGTCCGCCGCGGAAGTGCTGGCCCACATGCGCGCCTGCGCCGACGTGTGGGGCGACTGCATCGCCGCGATCCTCGCCCAGGACCATCCCACGCTGCGCGCGGTCAATCCCCGCACCTGGATCATCCGCACGGATTATGTCAACCAGGACTTTGCCCCTGGGCTGGCCGCCTATACCGCCCAGCGGAACGCGCTCCTGGCCGTCCTGGAGCCACTATCCCCCGCCGCCTGGGCTTGCGGCGCGACCGTGACCGGCGCGGGCAAGGCCCTCGAACGCACTGTGCGCTTCTACGCGCAGTGGCTGGCCACCCACGAACGGCCACACGTCAAGCAGATCGAGCGCATCGCACGGACGATTCGCGGCTAGCCGCGAACGGCGCAGACTCGCAGAGTCGCGGTCGCCCGTGGCCTGAGCCACCGGGCAACCCTCACGGGCCGCGCCCACCTTCACCTCCCGCCCAGCAGCGGCAGTAGGAAGAGCGTCGCGGTGGGGCCGAGTAGGCTGCGGGACCAGACGTAGACGACCGCCCGATTGCCGACGAGCGCCGCGGGGGCGAGGGATTCGCCGGCCGAGATGGGCGCGTCGAGCAAGGTGGTGACCTGGTCCGTGGTGAGGTCGTAGGCGCGCAGCAGCGCCCGGTCCGGCGCGATCCGGTCCGCCCAGACGACCGTATTGGCGCGGATCAGCGGGGAGCCCGCGCGGACCGCCGGGACTGTCCCCCCGGGCCCCGAGTTGGCGAATGGGTTGGGCTCGAGATGCACGGCGGCTAATCGCGCGAACCGGGCCCGAGTGACGTCCAGACGAGGTAGGGCCCGTCCATGTCGTATGTCAAGCCGCTGCGCTCGAGGCGGTGAGGCCCGCGATCAGGTAGTCCGAGCCCATCGGGGTTGCGCGGGTCGTGCACGTAGAGATTATCCGGCGCAGGGTGCCGAGCCACAGGTGCCCCTCTCGTCGAACAGCACGGCCTCGCCCGCCACCGCCGGCCCCACCGCATCGCTGTTCGCCACGACCAGCGTGTCCGCGCCGGTGCGCCAGTTGCGCCGGTGGATGCCCGCCTGCGCGCCCGTGCCGCCCGCGTAGTAGACCGCGTCGCCGGCCAGCGCCAGGCCCTCGGGGTGCAGCGCGTTCGGCGCCTGCACGGGCAGCAGCGTCACCGCCACGTGCGCGGCCAGGTCGACGCCCTGGATGCTCGCGCCCTGCGCCGGGTCGCCCTCCACCCAGGCGACCGCACCGTCGTCCGCCGTCAGCGCCGCCTTCGGCCCGGGCCGGGCGCTCAACAGGAACGGCTGGTGGGTCGTCAGGTCGTAGCCGCGCACCGGATAGGCCGGCGCCGTGTCGACCACCCAGTAGACGGCGTGGCTGTTGGCCGCCACCGCGCCGGTCGTCCGGTCGGCCAGCACCAGCGGCTGGGGCGTGGTCGCGCCGGCCGCCGGGGCGCGGTAGGCCGAGTCATAGCGCAGCCGGCCAAGCAGGCTGAGTAGCACATTGTACGGCGGGGCGTTCTCCGGGTGGTACTCGAATACCGCGCGCTCAAAGTACTGCACCGTGTACAGGTGCCCGTCGATGGGGCTCACCTCGGTGAACTCGTCTGAGATCGGATAACCCTGCTGCACGAGACCGCCATGCGCCTGCCAGTATTGCAGGAAGGCGCCGCCAAGCGCTTTGCCCGTCTCCGGGAACACGACGGTGCCGGGGTCCTGGTTCGGCCGCTCGTTCGGCGCGCCGCCCGGGTAGCGCGTGTGGTAGGCGAACGTACCCAATTGCGATAGCAGCACGTTATAGGGCGGCTGATTCTCGGGATGATACTCGAAGACGCCGCGCTCGAAGTACTGCACCGTGTAGAGCTTGCCGTCGAGCGGCGAGACCTCGCCCAGCAGATCGGAGATGGGATAGCCCTGCTGCATCAGACCGCCGTGGCTGCGCCAGTAGTCGAGGAAGAGGCCGGTGGCCGTCTTGCCGGTCTCGGGGAAGGTCTGGCTGCCACTGCCGGGCAGGGGCACCGGCGGCAGCGGCGGCACCGGCGTGGGCGTGGCTGCCGGACACGGTTGTGCGTCGAGGTGGAGCAACAGCGGGCGGAAGTCGGCAGCGTTGGGCGCGCGCTGTGTGCCCACCACCCAGGCTCGCCCGCCCGGCAGGGCCGCGACGCCGTAGGGCACTGGATCGGGGGCGGCTGTGTCGACCATCAGCCGCTGCCACGCCTGGCCGTCCCAGTGCAGCACCAGCAGCGTCGGATCGTACAGGCGGATTCCCTTGATCGTGATCGGCGCAGCTAGCCAGATATCATTCGGCCCGGCGGCGCTCAGGGCGAAGGTCCCGCCGGTCCCACCGACGTCGGCAATCGCGGGCACGGCGGCGGGGGTCCAGGTCGTGCCGTCCCAGTGGAGCACAATCGGCGAGAGGGCCGACGGCGGCCACCCCGCGGCCCAGACCTGGCCCGGCCCGAAGGCCGTCAGCGTGACCTCGCCGTGCAACAGGTCGCGGGGCGGCGGCGTCGCCACCTGCCAGGTACTGCCGTCCCAGTGCAGGTAGAGCGGGTCGGACGGCAGCCGGAACGGTGGCCCGGACAGGTAGTAGCCCGCCGCCCAGATGTCGGTCGCCGAGGCGGCGGCGATCGTGACGAGCCGCTGCGAGTCGTCCAGGACCGGCAGCGTCGCCGGGGTCCAGCGCGCTCCGTCCCAGTGTAGGATGTAGGAGCGCTCGGCCGCGAGGGCGGGATCGTGGTAGGACCCGGCCGCCCAGACGTCGCCGGGGCCGGTCGCGGCCAGGGCGCGCAGCGTGCCCTGACTGCCCGGGCCGGGGATGGCCACGATCTGCCACGCGTGGCCGTCCCAGTGCAGGATCAGCGTGCGGTCCTCATTGGGATCGGTGCTGTCGGCGGAGAAGCCCACCGCCCAGGCGTCGTCAGGCGCCAGGGCGGCGACGGCGTAAAGGTTGGCCCGTTGGCCGGCGCTTGGCACCGCCACGGCGTGCCAGGCGCCGCCGGTCCAGTGCCAGGCGGCGAGCGTGGCCGCGGGCGGGTAGGGCTGCGGGCCGACCGCCCAACCGTCGTCGGGCGAGTCGAAGCTGATCGCCGCCAGCCCCGTGGACGCGGCCCCGTCGGGCGGCGGATATTCCGTGGTGCACGCGGTGGCCGGGGTCGGGGCAGCGGCGCCGGACGCGCTGCCCGGGCCGAGCAGGGCCCCGGCTGCCGCGAGGGTGGCAAGGACCAGGATCGGGACAGGATGCAGACGCACGCGCCTGAAGATCGCCATAGCAACACCTCCTGAGCGGGGTCCGCCGGCAACGTACGATCTGTGGGCCCTCTATGAGGATCAACGGGCCGGGCGCAGCCCGGTTCCGCCGGGAGGCTACTGCACGATGACGAGCGTGGTGAGGATGACCAGCCGGTCGGCGAGGAGACTGCCGTCTGGCGCGACCGTACCCGCGGCCTCGACGACCGCACCTGGCGCCACATCCGCGGCCGTGCCCATGTCGAGGCGCGTGCCGGAGGGCCACTGCACGCGGAGCGTCGCGCCGGTGCGCCGGTACGATCCGTCGGCCACGCGGTCGAGCACGGTCCCGGTGAAGGCTTCAGGCGCGGGCGCCGCCGTGATCTCCACCACGACGGTGAGCGCCGTGCCGGGCGTGCGCGCGCCCACCTGCGTGGCGGCGGCGGGCACCGCGCCACGCATCATCGGCCCGAGCAGGAAGAGCGGCAGCACACAGGCGAGGAGCAGGGCGCCCACGACGCCCGCCATCAGCCACAGGAACGCGCGATTGGCGCGCCGCGAAGGCGTGTCAGGCGGTGCGGGCGGCGCAGACGGCGCGGGGGGCCGGGACATGCGGCCAGTATACCACGGCGGCGCGGCGGCGCGCCGCGCGCTACGGGGTCGGGCTAAGCCCGTCGCTCGCGTAGGAGGGGTGGGGCAGGAAGCCCCAGACGTCGCGGGGCCAATAGGAGACCCACGCCTTGCCGACGATGCTCGTCTCGTCGAGGAAGCCCCAGGCGTGCGAGTCGCTGCTGTTGCGCCGGTTGTCGCCCAGCACGAACACGTGCCCCGGCGGCACCAGGCCCGACTGCCCGGGCGCCGGCCAGTTGTAGTCCGGCGTGTCCATCACGTACGGCTCGTCCAGCCGGTGACCGTTCACGTACACGCCGTCGTAGGCGCGCACCTCGACCTTCTCGCCCGCCACCGCGATCACGCGCTTGATGTAGTCCTCGGTATCGACCGGCGGCCGGAAGACCACGATGTCGCCGCGCTGCGGGCCACCGAACAGGTAGGCCTCGTGGTCGGGCAGGCCCGCGTTGCCGAGCAGGCGCGGCAGGAAGTTCGTGTCGACCTCGAAGTAGCTCGCCCGGTCGATCAGCAGGTGCTCCTCATTTTGCAGCGTCGGGTCCATGCTATGTCCGACCACTTTGCGGTTCTGCACCACACTTTGCACGAGCAAGAAAATCAGCAAGCTGAGGACAATCGCCTCGATGAGCTCGTGGCCGAGCGATTTGCCGCCGTAGTGCACCTCGCGGACCGAGATGTCGCCGCCCGCGGTGGGGAGCAAATACGGCGCCGTGGGCGGGGGCACGCTCACGACGGCGGGGGTGGGTTCGATTGGTGTCGGGCGCTGCGCGTCGAGTTTCACGTGGGCTGGGATCCTCTCGTGGGCGGCGGGGGCGCGGCCGCACTTGCCGCCCGGCCTCTGGATACGGGGGCAATTATACCCGATAATCGCCCCGGCGCCAAACGCCCGGAGCGCGCGATTCGCGCAGCAGAGAGCCCCGCCGGGGAGCGGGGCTGCATCAGCCGGATCGCAGTGGGGGCCCGGGGCCCGGCGCTACGACGGGCGCTGCACGCAGGCGAAGGCACTGTTGCTCCATTCCTCCTGCAGCCAGTAGTGGTTCCCGTGGATCATCTGGTTAAACAGGTGGCCGGCAGTGCCGCCGAGCGGCGAGCCGAAGTCGTCGACGCACTTGTCGCCGATCTCCGCGACGTAGAGGTCGACCCAGCCCGTGCCGGGCACCGGGTCCGTGATCGTCTCGTTTGTCTCATGCGAGATCGCGTTGATCACCGCATCGGCGGCCGGGTGGTTATTCGGTGATTCCCAGGCGTGGCAGCCGGTCAGGTGGCTACCCAGGAACGGCATGTTCGCATAGGTCACCGCGCCATCCCAGGTCGACGTGGCGCCGTGGTAGGCGCAGAAGCCCGTATTCGGCGCGAACGCGCAGCCGCTGTTGTCGCAGGTGCTCACGCCATCGGGCAGGAAGACGAGGTAGTCGTTGTTCAGGCCGTTGGGCTGCCAGCCGTTCTGAAGGTTGCTGATGGTCGCCAGGCTGACTTCGGTGCGGATCTGGTCGTCGGTGAGGCAGCGCACCGTGCCGCCGTGCGTATCGCTGCAGCCGGAGGCGGGCAGCGTGGTATCGGACCAGGCGCCGATGAAGTGCTGCTGATAGGCGATGTGGAGATTCTGGCCGTTCCACGTGCCGAAGTACTGCGTGTCGTTCGCGTAGACGTTGTTGTTTGTGCCACTGGCGGCCGCCACGTCGGCGAGATACTGCGTGATCAGGTTCTTGTAGCCGGTGGTGAAGCCGGGGCCCCAGAAAATCGCGTACGTGCGGACGTTGCGCGCCAGTACTGTACCGCCCAGCCAGAACAGCGGCGTGGCCGGCATGGAGCCGTTGCGCGTCGGAGCGCCGGCGGGCGCGTAGTGGTGGGTGGCCGCGATGGCCGGGGGCGGCGTGGTGACCGCGACGGGCGTCGCGGGGGTGAGAGTTGTCGCGTGGGCGGCGGGCACCGTGCCCAGCGCCGCGCTCAGCATCGCCAGAAAACCGCAAACCAGCAAACCAATCCGAGTGCCTTTCATCGTGTCCTCCTGTGGACAGGACCGACGCCGCGGTCCAGGTCCTCTTTGAAGGCTCCGACCGGGCCAACCACCGGGCCGGTAGCCGTTGTCGTTCACAGCCTCATTAGAGCACCAACCGGTAGGACAACAGGAGGGACATGGCGGACAGGAAGCGGGCCGGAGCCGGGACCGGCACCGTGACCAGGACCGTGACAGGATTGCGGCAAGCAGCGCGGATTGGGCTCACGAAGGGCGATTCGACAGGCGCGTGCCCGAGGCGGTCAGGCGGAGGGCAGGCCGAGGCGGCGGGCGATGCCGGCGAAGGAGCGCGCCTCGGCGGGGTTGCCCATTTGGGCGAACTGCACGCCTACGGCCGCCGCCATCGCGCGGTACGCCCCCGCCGGATCGTCGTCCACGAACAGCACCACCGCCGGATCGACCGGTCGCCCCGCCGCCGCCTCCGCGGCCAGAATCGTGCGCAACATCGCCGCCTTGTCGCTGCTCCACGCCGCGACCACCGTCCCGAAGAGCGGCAGCAGGCCGAACGCGTCCAGCAGCGCGCGGATCGGGGCGGGGTGGTTCCAGCTGGCGAGCGCCAAGCCGATGCCTGCGGCGGGCAGGCGCGTCAGCAGCGCGCGGGCGCCCGGCGCCAGGGCAAAGCGCACCCCGTCCGCGCGCACGGCACGGTCGAGGTCGGCAGGATCCTGGGTGAAGGCGAAGGCGGGCGCGCCCGTAGGGTCGTTTTGCGTGCGCTCCGAACAGCAAATGCCGTCGAGCGGCTGCCAGAGCGTGTGGTCGCCGTCGAGCACGAGCAGGCGCACCCGCGGCGGCATCAGACCACGCAGGGGCAGGGCCGGTGGGCCACCCGGTGGATCTCCGTGTCGTACAGATCGACGATCTGGTCCGCGATGCGGCCCCAGGCGAAGTCCGCCGCGTAGGTCACGGCGCGCGCGCCCATCGCGCGGCGCTCGGCGCCGTCCGCCAGGATGGTGTGCACGTGCATCGCGAGCTGCTGCGGCGACTCCTCAGGCACCAGGATGCCCGTCTCGCCGTCGCGCACCAGCCGCGCCAGCCCGCCTACCCGCGAGGCGACCACCGGCGTGCCGCACGCCATCGACTCGAGCGCCACCATGCCGAACAACTCGTAGTGCGACGGCATGATGGTCAGGTCGGCCGCCGAGTAGAAGTACGGCAGCTCGGCCTGCGGCTGCGAGCCGAGGAATGCCACGCGATCGCCGAGCCCGAGGCTCGCCGCGAGCGCGCGCAGGCGCTGCAGCTCGGGGTTATCGCCGTCGCTCTCCAGGTCGCCGCCCACGATCAGCACATGCAGGTCGGCGTGGCCCGGCCGTGCGCGCAGCAGTGCCGCGGCTTCGAGCAGCGTATCGATGCCCTTCAGCCGCTCGATGCGGCCCACGAAGAGCAGCAGCTGCCCGTCGGGCAGGTTGAGCCGCGCCCGGGCGGCGGCCCGCGCGCGCGGCCGGAAGAGGCGCGTGTCCACGCCGCAGGGGATCACATCGACCCGGTCCGGGTCCGCGCCATAGTACCAGGCCAGCTGCGCGCGCTCGGTCGTCGTCGGCGCGACGATGCGGTCCACCTCGCCCACGAGGCGCGTCTCCATGGCGATGCGCAGGTCGATCTCGCGGTCGCCCGCGGTCTTGGCCACCTGGTTCTTCAGGTGGCCGAGCGTGTGGAACATCTGCACCTGCGGCACGCCCCAGGCCGTCGCGAGGTCGTGCCCGGTCACGCCCGATAGCCAGTAGTGGCTGTGCACCAGGTCGTAATGGATGCCCTCGGCGAGCCGGAAGGCGTCGACCCGGGCGGTGAATTCCGGCAGGTGCTCGAAGATGCGGTTCTTGTCGTAGGGCGCCACCGGCCCGGCCTGGATGTGGATGACCCGCGCGTTGGGCCCCAGCTCGCGCACCGGCGCAATGGTCGGATCGACCGCGCGCGTGAACACATCGATCTGCTTGCCGCGCCGCGCCAACTCGCGCGCCAGCTCCCGCACGTAGACGTTCATGCCGCCCGTTTCCTTGCCGCCCAGAGTCGCCAGGGGACAGGTATGGACGCTCAAGACCGCGATCCTACACATGCACGCTCACTTCCTGATGATGAGGCGGTGGATGAACTGGTCCACTGCGCCGAACTCGTACTTATAGCGCTCGTCACCGCGCAGGAAATCGACCTCGCGGTAGCCCTCGGCCATCGCGCGCTGCATGCGGGCCGCGAGCGAGGCGACGCCGGGGCTGAAGGCGACCAGGACCGGGTCGTAGCCCGAATTATACAGCAACAGGCGGCCGTCCTGGCGGAATGACAACCCGGCGGCCACCGCGCGCCCGGACTCCGCCAGCACGGCAATCTCCAGCAGCCCCGTGCCGTCGAACGCCGCCACCAGCGCCGCGAAGAACCCGGCCATCGCCGCGGTCATGAAGGCGGCTTTGGCGGGCCCGCTGGCGCGGTGCAGTGCGACGAATTCGCCCAGAGCAGTAGCTAAATTCGGGCCACCGTCGGCGACGCGCAGCTCCGGCGGCTCCGGCAGCTCGGCCGCCCGGCGCAGCTTGCGCCGCAGCTCGTGGCGGTGTTTCTTGCTCAGCCCCGCCAGATACGCCTCCCACGTCGCCGCCAGCGTGACCGCGGGGCAGGTCTCCTCGACCGTGCTCCACGCCCTCAGCCCGGGCGGCACCGCGGCCTGCGCCACGGCCAGCGTCGCTGGGTCGAGTGCGTGCAGGTCGATCACGTCCCAGGCGTTGGGCCGTGCCGCCCAGTAGCCGAGCGCTGCCTGCCAGAGCGCCGCCTCCGCGCCCGCGGGGGCGATCACGTCGAGGCGATCGGCCACGGCCACCCCGCCCACCAGTCGCACGACGCGCTCGCCGAGCCGCGGCGCCGGGGGCGGCGGGCTCAGCCCGGGCGACCGGGCGTCCGGCGCCACCTCGTCCGGCGCCGCGCCGCGCGCCCGCGCCACGGCCCGATGCCACCCCGCGGCGCGCTCCGCCTCCTCGACCACATCCGTCGTCCCGGCGCGGGCCACGTAGAACGGCGCGATGCCCTGCGGCGCGTCACTCTCACCGGCGACCAGCAGCGCGAGGTGGCCGCAGTCGGGCTCGGCCGCGCCCAGCGTCTGCCACCAGGCGCGCTGGAACTCGTGGCGCAGGAACACCGACCGTCCGGCGCTCCGCGCCAGCAGCCCGTTCCACGCGCCCGCACTGGGCGCCGCGGCGAAATCTGTGATACAATTCAGGGTCATGGGCACGATCGCTCGGGTCACCTCCGCCAGGTCCCGTCAAGCTAACGCAGAGCGGGCACGGCCGGATTGCCGGGGCGGTCGCCCAGCGGCATAACATTTGCTCACCGCAGCGGCGCGGCTCCTCAGCGGGGCCCGCGTGCAATTGAGCGGCTCCGGGCGCGGGGCCGCGGGAGGTTTTCCGCATGTCAGCAGACGCCGCGCAGCCCGGCGGGCCGTGCGCCGGGGAGGCGCGCGGGTGAGTCGCCGGTCCAATCGCAGCAGCTATCGCGGTAATCAGTATGGCTCCGAGCCCCTGCGCGGGCGCAAGCTCTGGCGCTACGGCGACTGGGGCAACGCGGGCGAGCACATCGGCCGCCACTGGGAGGGCGTCGCCGCGCCCATCCTGCGCGACGCCATCGGCCACGAGCGCGCCCCGATCCATCCCGAGGACCCGGCATACGCGCCCCGCGTGCTGATCAGCATCGCCACCGACCCCGACCTGGCCGCCGAGGTCCAGCAGTCCAGCCTCGCCCACGCCGACAGCCTCATGCTCGGCTACGACGCCGACGGCCACGTGGTCGCCGAGCCCGCCGACTTCAAGTGGTCGCTGGAGACCGCCGAGGCGCGGCAAGTCTCCGCCGGCGGCCTGGCCCGCCTGCTCAACGCCGGACTGCCGCTCATGGAGAGCGCCATCGCCGCCGGCCTCGGTGCTCTCGCCGTCACCGCGGGCGTCGCTGACCTCGACGTCGAGTTCATCAGCGGCCACATCGCCGCTCCGGCCCACGGCCCCGTGCGCGAGCCCGCCGAGGCGAGCGCGCCGGATGGGGAGCACGACGCCGAGGGCGAGGGCGCCGCACCCGCCGCGCCGGCCGGCCCGCCGCCGGTACTCACGCGCGACGGCATTTTCTTCTCCCCGGTGAACCAGGCCAACGAGCGCTTCCTGCACGGCGACTGGAACGGCCGCAAGGCCGAGCCGCTGCAGGAGAACCAGGTTTGGTTCCAGCCCTTCGAGCCGATCGCCTTCTTCAGCCCCCTGCCCGGCTGGGACGTGGCCGAGCTCCTCGCCGGCTACGACCGCAGCACCGCCCAGCTGGAGCTGCCCGACGGCGCCGAGCGGTACTACCGCCTAGGCGCCGGCACGCGCGGCGCGCTCATCCGCTGGCACACCTCGATCTTCAGCGCCGAGCCCGCCGACATCGACGTGCCCGAGGAGCTCGAAGCGCTGCGCCGCGCCCAGCACCTCTGGACCAGCACCGACATCTCGCTCTACCTTGATCGCATGATGAACGTGCGCGCCGAGCGCGAGAACGCGCTGCAGGAGTGGCTGCGCGAGATCTACGGCTGGAGCCGCTTCCGCGACGACCTCACCCGGCTCGGCGGCAACGCAGGCGAGCTCGAGAGCAAGGGCGGGCGGCGCCGCTGGGGCTTCGTCTTCAGCACGATCCAGAAGGCCGTGCGCGCCCGCATCTGCGGCGACGGCCTCGCCCAGGCCGATGGCGGCGCGAGCGACATGGAGGCGCTCGAGGCGCTGCAGGGCCACGCGGCCGAATACGCCGGGATCGCGACGGCGGTCGCCCGCCACACCATCAGCACGGCCCTCGCCGAGCGCGGGAGCCACGGCGGCCGGGTCGCGCCGGTGCCGGAGCCCGAGGTTTAGCCGCCGTGCCCCATCACCCCGCGCACGGCCGCGCCGCCGCCGATCCCGGGGCCGAGCACGCGCCCGACGCCGCTGCCCATCCGCCCCGGCGACACGCTCGTGCTTCTCGGCGGCGGCCTCACCGCGACCGCGCCCTGCTGGGTCGACATCGCCGCCCGCGTGCTCGGGCACACCCGCCCCGACCTCGACCTGCGCCTCGTCGACGCCTCCCGCGCGGGCGACACGGTGCGCGACCTCGAGGCCCGCCTCGCCGCCGTGCTGACGCCCGCGCCCGCCTGGGTCGCCGTCTGCCCCGGGGCGACCGACTTTCTGCCCGGTCCCGACGGCGCCTCCGCCGTGCCGCTCGCCGACTTCGCCACCCGCTACGCCGGCCTCCTCGCCCACATTCGCGCCGCCGGGGCAGGCGCCATCGCCGTCACCATCCCGGTGGTCGGCCTGGAGAGCGAGACCGGCGCGGTGCCCGACCCTGGTGCCTACAACACCGCCATCCGCGCGGCCGCCACCGGGGAGGACGCCCGCCTGGTCGATCCCTACCGCGCCTTCCGCGCTATCTACGAGCGCGCCGCCGACTACAAGCAGCACGTCAGCCTGACCAGCGACGGCATCCACCCCAACCCCCAGGGCGTCACCCTCTTCACGCGCACGCTCCTGCTCGAGCTCGGTCTGCTGCCCGAGTAAGAGACGCGGCGCGCACCGCACCGGCGCGATCATCGGGCGGCCCCTATGCTCTCCCCGAGAACATCGTACCGGCCGTAATCGTCTGCCGGACGGATTGTTAGCGCCGGTGGCGCCTCAAATTCGCGCCAGCGCTCGCTCATAATTGCTTTGACCAGACGGTCGACTGGGCCTGCCCATGCCCCTCCGGTGATTGACTCCCGGGCAAGGCGGTGCTATAGTGGACCTCACGGCGCGGTTCCCCCATTAGGTCCCCCCGGCGCGCCTCGACAAGTCCCTGGGCGCTCCACGAAAGGCCTGCCGATGACCGCAACCCCGCGCACCGAGCGCGTCCCCGCGGCGACGCGCGCAACCCACGCCGCGCGCCCGCCCGTCGCCGTCCGCTCCGCCACCCCACCACTCGCCGTGCTGGCGCAGCGCGCCCGGCGGGGCCCCGGCGCGCTGGGCCCCGCCGGCGTGCTGGCGCTGCAGCGCAGCGTGGGCAACCGCGCGACCCTCCGCCTGATCCACGGCGGCGCGCCGGGGTTGCCCGTGCAGCGCGCGTGGGCGCCGGCGCTGGTCACGCGCGAGGAGTTGGTGCGCGCGCCCGGCGACTTCGGCGCCCGCCCGCGCCGCGGGACCCCCGCGCGTGTCGCCCTGCGCGGCGGCTCGCCCGTGCAGGCCGACGACGATAAGGCGCAGTGGCGGGAATGGGGGCAATCCACCTGGGTGCCCATAAAGACCACGGCGGGGGTGACCGGCTTCTTCAACAAGGCCCACCTCGGCTTCAACGGTAGCGCCGAGAAGACGGGTGGCGCGGAGGCCGGGAAGGGCGCGTCGGAAGCGCTCGGCAGCATGAGCGACATCAGCGGCGGCAACGTCTACATGGGCATCACCGCCTTCGCACCCGACTCCGGCAGCTCGGCCGATTGGTCGATCCAGCAGTCGGGCATGTTCGGCGGCGCCGCGTCCGGCGCGGCCGGCCTGATCGATATCGTCGGCATCGTCCACGGCATTCTGACCCAGGGCCGCAAGTGGTGGAACCTCGAGAACGGCCTTGGCTTCGTCGAGGCGGGCGGTAAGCTCGTGGCCGGCGCCGGCATGTTGATGTCGGCGGGCACCCGCTACGCCGGCGACGCCAAGGACAAGGTCGCGCAGGGAGACTCGTTGTCCTACGCGGGCGGCGTCGTGATGGAGATGATTGGCGGCATCAAAGACGTCATCATGAGCATCGTCTCGGCCATCAAGGCGTACAAGGCGCACAAGGCGAAGAGCCACAGCGAAGCCGCCGAACACGGCTCCGCGGCTTTCCTGGCGCTCGTCTCGGCCGCGGGCAATGCGGCCAAGGCCGCGCGCGACGTCTACCAGGCGATGGCCCAGGCAGTGCCGCCCGCGCTGATGGCCACCGTGCCCGCGCTCAGCATGCTGCTCTCCGCCCTCAACATCGTCATGCGTTTCCCCAAGGCCCTCTCCACCGGCGGTAAGCGGAAGAAGATGGAAGGCAAGTCGAAGGAGCTCCGCCCGCGCCTCGGCCGCCTCTTTGGCCTCGACGTCGAGAACAAGGAAGAGCGCGATCACTTGTTCGACAAGGACCGGCGCGGCACCTTCCCCGCCTACGAGACCTATTTCCGCGTCAAGAAGCCTATCCAGGAAGCCTTTGACGCCGCCTTCACGTCGAGCGGCGCGGGCCACAACCCCGTGCTGACGCTCAACGCGCGCCTCTCCGGCACGCCCGCGTGGACGAAGCTGCTCGCCGGGTTCGGCGCCCAGCGCGCCCCGAACGCGACCGTGCTCCGCCACATCTACATGCTGATACGCGAGTACGAGCTCGCCGACAAGATGGGCGAAATCAACAAGAAGCGCCAGGTCGGCGGCTGGACCGAGATGGCACTGGAGCTGGTCAATATCGGCGGCGACATCGCCATCCTCGTCGGCGGTGCAGCCATGGGCATCGGCGCCGCGGTCGGCCAGGGTATGAAGGGCGCGGTGACCGCCGTCAAGCTGACCCACGGCGGGTCGAAGCTGGCCCAGAAGCTTTACCGCGACCGCAGCAAGGAAGGCACCCACCACAAGTCGTCGTCGGCCAAGCACAAGGAGTACGTCCGCCACACGCGCTTCATCTACGAGCAGATGGGCGAGACCGTGAAGCGCCCCAACGGGCTCCAGAAGGAGGCAGAGGCAAAGAAGATTGCGGGCTACATCAAGGCCGCCGGGCTCGACATCGGGGTGTTCAAGGGCCTCTGGAAGAAGCCTGACAAGCAGGTCGAGGCGCTGGTCAACGCCATGAAGCAGCGCGGCTAACACCCCGCGCCGGCCGGCCCGGCACGAGCGGCGGGATCGGGAGTCACCCCGGCCCGCCGCTCCCGCGTGTCCCCGCCCCGGGCCAATTCCGCCGCGATTCCGGCGCTTTCGGCGCTTGACTCCCCCCGTCCGGCCGTGCTATAGTACCCTGGTGACCCTTGCCAGCGTCCTACCCCGTGCCGCCCGCGGCCCCGTTCCCTCGTAACGTTTTACTTCGCGAAAGGGAAGCTGAATGACCCCGCCCCGCGCCCCGCGGACGTCGACCGTACGGCCGCCCGCTCGTCGCACGCCCGTGCCCAAGTCCGCGCCCACGCCCACCGCGTCGCCGCTGGCCTCCCTGGTCCAACGCGCCCGCCAGGGGCCCGCCGCCCTCGGCCCCAACGACGTCCTGGCCCTGCAGCGCGTCGCCGGCAACCGCGCGACCAGCCGCCTGCTCGCCCGCCCCGGCACGGCCCCCGGCGACGCGCCCGTGCAGCGCACCCCGGCGCGCGGCGGCGTGCCAGTCCAGCGGGTGCAGCGCCCGGCGCTGATCACCAAGGAAGCGCAAGCACGCACGCTCGCTAAGGGCAAGTTCAAGTCGGCCGGCCTGGTGCCCGGCGGCAGCGCGGTCGCGGCCGAGCAAGATCAAACCAAGTGGAAGACCAACCAGGGCAAGGAATTCGTGCCCGTCACCTGGAAGACGCAGGCGATCTTTATTGAATTGGCCGTCCTCAGCTTCGTGCCCCATAACGAAGAAGGCAGCTCCGTGGAGGAAGGCTTCAGCATGACCGGCGAGACGGTCGGCAGCATCGGCGAGCTGTCTGATACCGCCGGTAAGGGCATGGAAGCCTTCATGAAGGACGACAAGACTGACCACGGCAAGGCGATGACCGAGCACCTCACGCCCGCCAGCCAGGACGTGAGCATGCTGACTGGCGTCGCGGGCGGGCTCTCCGGCCTGATCGGCGCGCCGCTGGCCCTCATCCAGATCATCAACGCAAAGGACGGCTGGGAGCGGCTCGAAAAGACCGGCAGCTTCGCGGGCTCGCTGGGCACGCTCGTCTCCTCCGGAGGCACGCTGGCCGGCACGGGCAGCAAGCTCGCCAAGGCGAGCGATAAGGTAGTAAAGACCGCGGGGAAGGCCGCCAGCATCACCGCGGCCGTGGGCGACATCCTGAGCGGGGTCAAAGACGTCATCAACAGCGTCGTCACCGCCTACAAGCTCTACAAGGCCGCCAAGAACAAAGAGACGACCAAGACGCTGGGCCACGTGGCCGAGCTCCTCAAGAACCTGGCCTCGGCCGCGGCCAACGGCGCCAAGGCCGCGAAGGACATCTACGAGGCGCTCGCCAAGGCCGTCCCGCCCCACCTGCTCACCGCCGTGCCCGCCATGGGCATCGTCATGTCGACGCTCAGCATCCTCATGAAGCTGCCGAAGACCATCAAGGGCAACCAACAGCGCCGCAAGATGAAGGGGACAGCCAAGACACAGCGCGCCGGGCTCGCGGCCCTCTTCGACTTCCCGTTGACCGATAAGGCGAAGCGCGACATCCTGTTCGACAAGGACCGGCGCGGCACCTTCCCGGCTTACCGCACCTACTTCCGCGTCAAGGTGTCCGTGCGCGAGGCGTTCGACAAGGCCCTGGCGGACCCGAAGCCGGTGACCGCGCTCCGGAACGGCCTGGGCGGCCCGCTCTGGACCGGCCTGCGCGAGGCGGCCAAGAAGAAGGGCGTGAAGGTTAGTACCCTCATCGCCGGTGTCTTCGCGGCCATCAAGGAGTACGAGTTCGTCGACAAGATGACCGAGATCAACAAGAAGCGCGAGGTCTCGGGCTGGCGCGACATGATCCTCGACCTGATCAACATCGGCGGCGAGATCGCCACGATCGTCGCGGGCGCCGCGATGGGTGTCGGCGCCGCGGTCGGCCAGGGCATGAAGGGCGCCGTGGGCGCGTTCAAGCTGACACACGGACTGTCGAAGGCCGGGCAGAAACTCTACCGCAATCGCGCCCAGGGCGGCCAGCACCACAAGTCGACCATGAACAAGCACAAGGAGTACGTGCAGCACGCCCGCTTCATCTACGAGCAGCTCCACGCCGCCACCAAACTGACCGACGTCAACGAGAAGAAGGCAGCCGACGCGAAGAACAAGCAGTATATCCAGGCCACCGGCATGAGCTACACGCTCTTCACCTCGCTCTGGTCCGCGCCCGAGTCACAAGTCGAGGCGCTGGTCGAGGCGATGAAGCAGCGCGAGTAGCCGCGCCGCGCGTCGCCCGCGGCGGGATCGGGGGAGCGCCTCCGGTTCCGCCGCCGCAGCATTCCGGCCCTATGGCCTCAGCAGTGCGAGCAGGTAGCCGGGCGCTAGGGCGCGGCGCGCGTCGACGAAGTCGCCGAGCACGCCGGTGAGGGTGGCGCGCAGGTGCGGGCGCCGGGCCAGGCGCGGCGCCAGGTAGTCCATGCCACGCGGCCACTGCACAAAGCCCTGCACCACCCGGCAGAGCATCTCCTTGGCAGCGAACTCGCGCCGCCGAGCCAGCCGGTAGGGCGCCAGCGCGCCGGCCCCAAAGTCGCCCCGGGCCAGCGCGGCCAGTAGCACCGGCGCGGCCAACTCAGCGCCGCGCAGCGCCTTATACACCCCCTCGCCCGTGAACGGGTCAAAGAAGCCCGCCGCGTCGCCCACGAGCACGAAGCCCGGCCCGCACGGCTTCGCGGCGCCCACGGCCAGCGGCCCGACGCCGCGCACCGCCGTGACGCGCGTGGCGCCCGCCATCGCCTCGACCAGCGTGGGGAAGGCGCCGAGCGCGGCGGCGAAGCGCCCCTCGGCCGTCTGGCGCGGCGCCCCCGGCCCCGGCAGCGCCACGACGATGCCCACGTTGACCAGCCCGTCGGTCAGCGGCGCCAGGCCGCAGTAGCCGTGTGCGGCCACGTGCATCTCGCCCCAACCGTCCAGCCCGGCCACTCCCGCGTAGTGCGCGACCATGCCGAGGCGGCGCGGCCAGCGCGGCGTTCGCGCGAGACCCAGCGCGCGGGCCACCGCCGAGTGTGCGCCGTCGGCCCCGACGACGAGCGAAGCGGACCAGTTGAGGGGCGCCCCGGCGCCTTGCTGCACGCGCAGGCCGGTCACGGTGGTGCCGTCGCGCAGCACGTCCACCACCCGCGCATGCTCGACCAGATCGGCCCCCGCCGCCGTGGCGTAGGCGACGAGTGCGGCGTCGAGGCGGCGGCGCGGCGTGGCGAGCACGGCCGCGCCCTGCCCGCCGTAGTCCATCGCGAAGCCGGCGCCGTGGGGCGCGACGACCCGCATGCTCGCCAGCCGGCGCGGCCGGGCCGCCTCGACGAAGGGCAGCGCGCCGGTCCGCTCCAGCACCACGGCGGTCTGCGGGCTGGTGTACTCTCCGCAGGCCTTGTCGCGCGGGAAGGCGGCCTTGTCGAGCAGAGCGACGCGGACTCCGGCGCGCGCCAGCAGGCCGGCGGTCAGCGCTCCGGCCGGGCCGGCTCCCGCCACGAGCACGTCATAGCGCGCGGGCATCGGCGCCCTCCGCGGCGTCCCTGGGGGCCTTCCGCCCGACGAAGGCGATGCGCCAGAAGGCGTGCTGCACGAGGCGCCCGCCGTGCACCCCGGCTTCCCCGGCCAGACGGCGGATCTCCGTGCGCGTGAAGGCGCGGCGCACCGAGGCGGGGCCGTCGTTGCGCGTCAGCCGGTTGCGCGTGATGCCGTAGACCAGGATGATCGAGGCGATTAGCGCCGGCCAGGAACGCTCGACGTCGTTGACGATGAAGCCGTGCCGCGCCAGGCGGGCCATCTGGCCGAGCGTCAGCCGCGCGCTGGTGACGTCGAGGTGGTGCAGCGCCAGGTTCAGCGTGACCAGGTCGAACGACTCGGGTGGGAAGGGCGGCCGCGTGGCGTCGCAGACCACCAGGTGGATCGCGGCGTTGCCCCGCGTGTGGCGGCGCGTCTCGGCGATGACCTCCGGGCTGATGTCGGCGGCGACGACCGTGCAGGGGATGCCGCGGCGGCGCGCCCAGCGCAAGATGGCCCGCGGGATGTCGCCCGACCCGGTCGCCAGGTCGAGCACGCGCAGGGGCTTGCCCGCCGGCCAATCGCCGAGCACGTCGGGCAGGTGGGCCAGCGCGACCGCCGTGCCCCGGCCGACCACGTTCGCCATGCGGATGTCGTGCAGGCTCTCGCGGAGCTCGTGCTCCGTGGCTTCGCCCGGCGCGTCGAGCAGCTCGGGCTCATTGCGGTAGGGCAGCGGGGGCGGCTGCCAGGGCAGCCAGGCGGGCAAGGCGCCGGGCGGGCGCGGATCGTCGGCGTAGCCCGGCGGGCGGGCAGGCGCGGTCAACGGCATGGGCAGCGCTCCGTCAGGGAGAGGTGGCCGCGCTCGGCGGCTTCACCGCAGCATACGCGCGCGGCCCGGGAGCCGGATGTGCGGGCGGCGAGAAGCGGCAGGCTCAGGTCCGCTCGCGGCCGGTCGGCTCCTCCGCTTGCGCAGGCAGGTCGGGCCACTCGCCGCCGGTGACGGCGGGCGCCGGGCCGGACTCCGGCCCCGCCACGCCCGCGCTGCCGATGCCCCGGTCATGCGTCCAGGCACCGGTGCTCACGTCGTGGATCACGTCGGGCCGCACCAGCGCGCCGTTCAGGTCCTCGGTGACGACGGCCGGCTGCACCTCGGGGATCGGTCGGCCGCCCGTCGCGGCCTCCCGCTCGACGCTGCGCGGCGTGACGAGCCCGGTGGCGGGCACCTGGCCCTGGGGCGGCGGCTCCAGCGTCGGCTTGAGCATCTCGACGAGGTCAGCCTTGTCGACGCGCAGATGAATCACGCCGTGCTCGATCCGCTCGATGGTGTCCGCCGGGATGGCGACGTCGTGCTTGAACAGCAGCCCCTTCTGGACCAACATGCCGTGCAGCTGGTCCGACTCGTTCGTGTAGACCTGGTGCACGGTGCCCACCTTGCGGCCGTGCTTATCCACGATCTCCGTGCCGGGCTTGATGCCCTTGTAGACCGTCTTCATGGCGCGATATCCTCCTTGCCGCGCCGGTGCAATTCCTGTGCCACCTGGAGGCCCGCGCCGCAAGCACTCGAGTGCGTCCGGTGGCGCAGTCAGAGGGTGGCGCCCCGCCGTGCGGTTGCCCTACGCTGGGAGCAGCGACATCAGCCCCGCCGCCCCGTCCAGAAAGGGACGCCGATGCATGTCAAGATGATCCTGCCCGCACTGACCGAAGCCCTCAGCCCCTACTGGCGGCCGATCAAGTACGCGCTCTTTCCGCCGCTGGGCCTGGCGACCCTCGCCGCCTACCTGGATCCCGGCGATACGGTCGTGTTGCAGGACGAGCATGTCGAGCCGCTCGACCTAACCGACACGCCCGACCTCGTCGTCATCCAGGTGTACATCACCTCGGCCTTCCGGGCGTACGCGCTGGCCGACCATTACCGCGCGCGGGGCGCCTACGTTGCGCTCGGCGGCCTGCATGTCACGGCACTGCCCGAGGAGGCGGCCGCCCATGCCGACTCCGTCTTCTGCGGTCCTGGCGAGGACATCTGGCCCGCCTTCCTGGCCGACTTCCGCGCCGGGCACCCCGCGCCACGCTACCGCTCGACCTTGCGCACGCTGACGACCCTGCCGCCCATCCGCCGCGACCTGCTCAAACGGCACCTCTACCTCTGCCCAAACGCGATCGTGGTTTCGCGCGGCTGCCCGCACGTCTGCGATTTTTGCTACAAGGAGGCGTTTTTCCGCGGCGGCAAGTCATTCTACACTCAGGCGGTCGACGACGCGCTGGCCGAGATCGCCCGGCTGCCCGGCCGCCACGTCTACTTCCTCGACGACCACCTGTTCGGCAACCCGCGCTTCGCCGGCGCGCTCTTCGCGGGCATGCGCGGCATGGGGCGGTTCTGGCAGGCCGCGGGCACCGTCAAGTCGGTCCTGGAGCCGGGGCTGCTGGAGCAGGCGGTCGCAGCGGGGCTGCGCAGCCTCTTCGTCGGCTTCGAGACGCTGAACCCGAGCAACCTGGCGGCCGCACGCAAGTACCAGAACCTCGACCGCGACTACAACGCCGCCATCCGGCGCCTGCACGACCTGGGCGTCATGGTCAATGCCAGCTTCGTCTTCGGTATGGACGGCGACGATGCCGACGTCTTCGCCCGCACCGTGGCCTGGGCGGTCAGCCAGGGCATCGAGACGGCCACCTTCCACATCCTCACGCCGTACCCGAGCACGGCGCTCTATCAGCGCATGGCCGCCGAGGACCGCCTGCTGCACGCCCGTTGGGACCTCTATGATACGCGCCACGTGGTCTACCGCCCGGCACGGCTGAGCGCCGCACAGCTGGAGGCGGGCTACTGGCGCGCCTACCGGGACTTTTACCGCTGGGGCGCGATCGTCCGCGGCGCGGCCACCCACCCCGGCTGGCGCACGCGCCTCCGCCACGTCGCCTACGCGGGCGGCTGGAAGAAGTGCGAGCCGCTGTGGGACCGCCTGACCGCGCGCACCGCGTCACGCGCCTGCTGCCGCTGTTGGAGACGGTGCTCGGGGCCTTCGGCGCGCAACCGAGCGGGCGAGCGCCAGCGACCGCGGAGTACCCCGCGGTCGCCGGCGCGCCGCCGCTGTGACGGCACGCCCACCCCGCGCCCCCGGTTGCCGGCCCGCGCGCTTTGTGCTAAGCTGACGGCGGACGCAGCGCCCGTGCACCGACGCCGAGCCGCCCCTCGCGCTGCGTGCCGTGGGCGGTCCCGGCTCCCTCATGCGGAAAGGCAGGCTCCTGTGACCACGCCCGCAACGGCCGGCGGCCCCGGCCCCGCGCTCGCCACCGACCCCGCGCGGTGGCCCGCCCACGACGACCTTCTGCGCTATCGCCCCGACTTCCCCATCTTCGAGCGCGCCCACTACCTGAACTCCTGCTCGCTCGGCGCCTTATCCGCGCGCACCAAGGCCGGCGTGGAGGAATACCTGCGGCTCTGGGGTACCATGGGCGCCTCGGCCTGGTACGAGATTCGGATGGGCCGCCTGACCGCCCTGCGCGCCGAGATCGCCGCCCTCCTCCACGCGGACGCCGGGGAGATCGCCATCGGCTCCTCGATCTCGACCGCGCTCTCGGTCATTGCCTCCAGCCTCGATTACACCAAGCGCAACAAGGTCGTCATTGCCGACCTCGACTTCCCGACGGTCGGCTACCAGTGGCTCGCCCGGCACCGCGAGGGCGTCGAGGTCGTCTTCGTGCCCAGCCGCGACCGCGTCAGCGTCGACCTCGACGCCTTCGAAGCCGCCATCGACGAGCGCACTGCGCTGGTCGCCACGTCGCACGTCTACTTCACGAGCGGCTACGTGCAGGACATCAAGGCCATCGCCGCGCTGGCGCACCGCAAGGGCGCCCTCTGCCTGATCGACGCCTACCAGGCCACCGGCCAGATCCCGACCGATGTGAAGGACGCGGATGTCGACTTCCTGCTGTCGGGCGGCCTGAAATGGCTCCTCGGCGGCACGGGCATCGTCTTCACCTACGCGCGGCGCGACCTCCTGCCGCAGTTGGAGCCCGCCGTGCCCGGCTGGTTCGGCGTCAAGGACCAGTTCGCGTTCGACATCCACACGCTGGCCTTCCCCGACACGGCCCAGCGGCTGGAGCAGGGCACCCCCAGCCTGGCGGCCGTCTACGCGCTGCTCGGCGGCCTCTCCTACGTGCGCGAGATCGGGCCGCCCGCCCTGCGCGAGCGCACGCAGCACCTGGCCGAGGACCTGATCGCGCGGGCGCTGGCTGCCGGCTTCCACCCGCGCGTGGCCGCCGACCCGGCGCGGCGCTCGGCCATCGTGCTGCTCGACATGGACGAGCCCCAGCGCGTGGTCGCCGCGCTCGCGCAGGCAGGCACCATCGTCGACAGCCGCCCTGGCGCGGTGCGCGTCTCGCCCTACTTCTACAACGAGATCGAGGAGAACGCGATCATCGTCGACACGATGACCCGCATCCGCGATGGCCGGGCGGGCTGACCCGGCCCGGAGCGGGCTCATTGCGCAGGCGCGGCGCGGATCCGCCGCTGCGTCCGTGCTCACCGCGGCGCTGATCGCGGCCCACGCCGTGCGCAGCCGCGGGCGCGGCCCGGCCGCGCGCTTCGCCGCGCTCGGGCTTACGCTGCCCGCGCTGGCCGAGCTCTGGGGCAGCCACGCGGCCCACGTGGTGCGCCACCACACGCGGCCGCAGGTCGCCGGGCTGCCGCTCGGCGTTGTGCTCGGCTGGTATAACATCGGCTACGCCACGCTGGCCGTGAGCGAGCGCTTGGTCGCGCCGCTTGGCCTGTCGCAGAGCGCCCGCCGCCGCCTGCTGCCCGTGCTCACCGCGCTGCTGGCGGCCGACCTCGACCTGCTGCTCGACCCATTTGGCCTCGACGCCGGGCTGTGGGAGTGGCGGGCGGGCGGCCGTTACATGCCGGATCTCGCCGGGCCGAATGGCCGCCGCGGCATCCCGCTCGCCAACTACGCGGGCTGGCTGCTGCTGACCGGCGGCGTGACCGCGCTCTACCTCCGGCTGGGCGGCGACGCGCCCCTGGTCCCGAGCGCCGGGTGGCCGCCGGGCGGCCGGGCCGCAGGCCGCGCCGCGGCGCTGCTCCTGCTGCCTTACGTGCTGCCCGCCGCGACCTGGGCCGTGCAGGGCGGCCACTGGCGCCCGCTCGTCTACGCCCTGCCGGCCGGAATCGCGCTGGCCCTCGCCCTACGCGGCTGATTGCACGCACGAGAAGGAGATCCCTCGCATGACAGATGACCCGACGCCGGCCGGCGGCGATCCCGCGGCCCTTGCGCCCCTGCCCCCGCCCGACCCCGCCGTGCAGGCCCGCGCGCGTGGCTGCCTGCTCGGCCAACTCTGCGGCGACGCGCTCGGCAGCATGGTCGAATTCCGCGCCGCGGGCAGTATCGCCGCCGACTACCCGAACGGCCTGCGCCGCATGGCGCCCAGCCCCCAGTGGCGCACGCTCGCCGGTCAGCCGACTGACGACTCGGAGATGGCGCTGGTGCTGGCGCGCACGCTCACCCGCAGCGGTTTCGACCCCGCGCTGGTTGCCAATGCCTACGTGGACTGGTTCGAGAGCAGGCCGTTCGACTACGGCGACACCATCAGCCGCGCGGTTGGTGCCATGACCCGCGCGCGCACGATGGGCGCCGACCCCGTCGCCGCCGCCCAGGGCGCCGCTAACCGAGAAAGCGCGGCGAACGGCGCCCTCATGCGCGAGAGCCCGCTGGCGATCTGGGGCTGGGCGTTGCCGCCCGAGGCGCTCGCGGCCCAGGCGGCCGCCGATGCCGCGCTCACCCACCCGAACCCCGTCGCCGTCGAGGCCTCGGCCGCGTACCTCGTCGCCTGCGCGGCGGCCATCCGTGAGGGGCTCGACGGCGCGGAGACACACGCCCGGGCCGTCGCCTGGCAGCAAGCGCACGGCCAGGCCCCGTCGGTGTTGCGCGCCCTCGAGGCCGCCTCCCGCGAGACTCCGGCCGACTTCCTGAGCCACCAGGGCTGGGTGCTGCTCGCCCTGCAGAACGCCTTCTACCAGGCACTACACGCGCCGAGCCTGGAGGACGGCGTGGTCGACACAGTGATGCGCGGCGGCGACACCGACACGAACGGCGCGATCGCCGGGGCGCTGCTCGGCGCGATCCACGGTGAGGCCGCCATCCCCCGCCAGTGGCGCGATGCGGTGCTCGGCTGCCGCCCGGAGCGCGGCCATCCCGGCGTGCAACGCCCCCGCCCGCCCGAGCTCTGGCCCTGCGACGCGCTCGAGCTCGCTGACGCCCTGCTCGCCGCCGGGCCCCGGCCCCTACCGCCATCGTCATGAGGGTCATAGCAACACCGAGCAGCGGCAGCGCGGTCGCAAATCCGGCCCGACGCCGATCCCAGGATAAGCCGGCTCACCCCGGGGCGTAGATGCGGAAGCGGCCGCCCGCGTAGAGCAGCGCGAGCAGGTAGAGCAGGCCGTCGTAATAGCGCCAGTGGCCGGTCGGCACGTCGAGCGCCCATAGCGCGTCGACGAACGCGCCCGCCCGTGCCGTGCCGGCGGCGGCCAGTCCCGCGACCGCGTTCATGGCGATCAGTCCCGGTGAGCGGTCGGTCGAGAGTGGCCGGCCGTCGAGCGTGTACTGGTTGGCGTACCCAGGCCGCGCGGCGAAGAACGCCTGGAGCCGGTCGCAGAGCGCCACCTCTGCCGGGTCGGCGGCGAACCAGGCGTAGTCGAGCGCGACGTTGGCGACGGTGCGGAAGGCGTCGAAGCGGAAGGCACCGTGGCCATCCACGTCGTGCGGCGTGCCGTCGAAGTTGGCGTAGTCCGGCGTGAGGCCGGTGCCCGGATCGGCCGCGCGTCGGAAGAAGGCGCGGCTGGTATGCGCCGCGGCCCGCCAGAAGGCGCGGTCCGCCGTCTGCTGCCCGGCATAGCCCCTCGCCCAGCGGCTCCAGAGCTCATAAAACGCCGGCAGATGATACGACGGGTCGGTGTAGGTCGCCCCGTCGCCCGACGGCACGAACACCACCTGCTGCGCCGCCCGGTCGAACATCGCCGTCACGTCGCCGCTTGCCGGAGCCAGGTCACGCTTGTGCAGCATTGTGTTCAGGATCGCGTCGGCCTCGGCCCGATACCGGTAGACGCCGGATCCGTCGCCCCAGCGCCCCGCCGCGAAGTAGAGCGCGGTCGCGAACCACTGCTCGCCGTCCGAGGCCGGATTGGCGTCGATCACACGGCCGTCGGGCCGGTTGTGCCAGGCGAAGTAGCCCTGCCAGGGGCCCTCGGCGTGCTGCATGTAGGTCTTTGCCCAGTTCCAGAGCGCGTCGAACGCCGCGTGCTGGTCCAACTGCACGGCGATCATCATGCCGTAGGACATGCCCTCAGTGCGCACGTCGCCGTTGCCGATGTCCTCGACGTAGGCTAGCGGCCCGTTCGCGTTGGAGCCCGCGGGATAGTAGACGCGCCGCTCGTCGTCAGCCGAGGCGAACAGACTGGCCCAGGCGGCGTCGATCCGCGCGGCGACATCCGCGTCCGGCTTGCCGTGCTCCACGAACAGGTTACGGTAGACACCAGTCGCGAAGGCACCCACGGCCGCCGCGGTGGGCGTCATGGTCGGACGGGGCGCGGGCGTAGCCGACACCGGGGTCGCGGTCGGGCGCGCAGGGGGCACCGGCGTGGGCGTGGGCTCCGGCGCGCCGCAGGCGGCCAGCGCCAGCGGCAGCCCGGCCAGCGCGGCGCTTAACCGCAGGAACTCGCGCCGCGTGTAGTCGCCCGGCGGCATCCTCAGGTTAGCTCAACGCGCGTGGCCACGATCTCGCGCTGGCGGTACTCCACGGCGGGGCCGTCCAGCCGCACCGTCTGCCTGGCCCGGATGTCGGCCGACGACGCGCCCACGCTGAATGTGAACGCACCGGGCTCGGTCACGAAGCGCATGCCCGGGTCGTAGAAGGCCAGGCGGGAGGGGTGGACCACGAAGGTCAGCCGCCGCGTCTCGCCCGGCCCCAGCGACAGGCGCGCGAAGCCGGCCAGCAGCTGATCGGGCCGCGCGACCGAGGCGACGTCGTCGCGGCAGTACAGCTGCACGACCTCATCGCCCGCGCGCGGCCCGGCGTTGCACACCTCCACCGCGACCTCGATCGGCGCGGCCGTCGTCGTTGCGCGCACGGCCACGGCGCCGTACTCGAAGTGCGTGTAGCTCAACCCGTGGCCGAAGGCGAACAGCGGCGTCGCCGGGCAGTCCGTGTAGTCGTCGAAGAACATCGGGCGATCGCCCCCCGCCCGGTACCCGTGGTGGATCGGCACCTGGCCGACGGCGCGCGGCAGTGTGACCGGCAGTCGGCCGCTCGGGTTGGCCGTGCCGGTGAGCACGTCGGCCAGACCGTTACCCCCCTCCTCGCCCGGCGGGAAGAGCAGCACGAGTGCGTTCGCGCGATCGGCCACGCGGCTCAGCGTGTGCACGCGGCCGCTGAGCACCACGACCACGAGCGGCGTGCCGGTGGAGGCAACGGCCTCGACGAGCGCCTCCTGCACACCCGTCAGGTCCAGCCCCGCCGCGTCGTTGCCCTCGCCCACCGTGGCCGGGCGCAACAGGCCGCTCTTGCCCCCCACCACCACGATCGCCACGTCGGCGTCGCGCGCAGCCTGCACCGCCGCGGGAAAGCCGGAGCAGTCATCGCCGAGCACCGCGCAGCCCGGCGCGTGGGTCACGGTAGCGCGGTCGCCCAGGGCCGCACGCAGCCCGGCCAGCGGCGTGACGTGCGGCGTGTAGTAGGGCCCGGGCGCGTAGGCGCCGCCCGCCTTGGGCAGCAGATCGCCCTGGCCGATGCTCGCGAGCGGCGCGCGGTCCGCCGGCGAATCGTAGATCATCTCCAGGTGCGCGGGGTAATGGTAGTCGCCCTGCAGCAGGCGCGGGTCGTCGGCGCCAGGGCCGATGACCGCGACGCGCCGCAGCGTAGGGCTCAGCGGCAGCACGCCGTCGTTCGCCAGCAAGATCGCCGAGCGGGCCACGGCCTCGCGCGCCACCGCGCGATCGGCCGGGGTGTCGAACGCCGCGGGCGCCGCATCCGCGTCGACGTAGGGATGCTCGAACAGGCCCAGGCGGAACTTGAGCTCCAGCACGCGCAGCACGGCGGCATCGACCAGCACCAGCGGCAGCCGTCCCGCCTCGACCTCGGCCTGGAGCGGCGCCCCATAGAAGTCGGTCGCCGGGAGCTCCATGTCGAGGCCCGCCGCCAGCGCCAGCGCCGCCGCCGCTCCGGGCGTCTCCGCCACGCGGTGGAACGAATACAGCTGGGCCACGGCGAAGTAGTCCGCGACGACGGCGCCGGGGAAGCCGAGCTCGTCGCGCAGCAGGCCGGTGAGCACGGCCGAGCTGCCCGCGCAGGGCAGGCCGTCGACCGAGGCATACGAGTTCATCACGGCGGCCAGGTCCGCGTCGCGGATCACGGCGGCGAAGGGCTCGGCGTACACCTCGCGGAGCTCGCGCGGGCCCATCTGCACGGGGTTCCAGTTGCGCCCGCCCTCCGACATGCCGTAGGCCAGGAAGTGCTTGGCCGTGGCCGCCACCCCCTCGCGCAGGTCGGCGGTCTGCAGCCCGCGCACGTAGGACACGCCGAGCGTGCCGGTCAGCACCGGGTCCTCGCCATAGGTCTCCTCGACGCGGCCCCAGCGCGGGTCGCGCGCCACGTCGAGCACGGGGGCCAGCCCGAGCCGCGCACCGACGGCGCGCATCTGCACGCGGATCACCCCGGCGATGCGCTCGAGCAGGGCGGGGTCCCAGGTGGCCGCGAGGCCCAAGCCCTGCGGGAAGACGGTGGCGTCGCGGTGCAGGAAGCCGCCGGTCGACTCCTCGTGCACGAAGATCGGGATGCCGAGCCGCGTGCGCTCGACCGCCACGTGCTGGATCGCATTCATCAGCGCGGCGCTCTCGCGCGGGTGCAACCCGGTCGACGCGCCGATGCGGGTGATTTGCCCCATGCCGTGGGGCATGCGCGCGGCGGCGTAGTCGGGGTCGAAACGCCCGTCGCGCACCAGCGCGGTGCTCCACAGGCAGCCCAGTTGCGCGACCTTCTCGTCGAGCGACATGCGCTCCAGCAGGGCCGCGGCGCGGCGGTCGGGCGGCAGGGTCGGGCTGGTGTAGCTTACCTCTGAGATAGCCATAGGTATCCTTCTTGGAGGTGGGTAGCGGCAGGGCGGGCGCCTACCCCTTGACGGCGCCCGCAGTCAGGCCCGAGATGATGTGGCGCTCGGCCAGCAGGTAGAAGACGACGGTCGGCACCAGGGCGAGCGAGATGAAGGCCAGCACCTTCGACCAGTCGGTGCCGTACTGGCCCTGGAACTGCATGATCCCCAGCGGCAGCGTGTACAGCTTCTCGCTGTTGAGCACGAGCAGCGGCAGGAAGAAGCTGTTCCAGCTGGCGACCATGGTTAGCACGACCACCGCCGCCAGCGCGGGCCGCACGAGGGGCAGCATCACGCGCCAGTAGAAGCCGAAGTAGGTGCAGCCGTCGATGTAGGCCGCCTCCTCGATCTCGGTCGGCACCGCGGTGAAGAAGCCCCGCAGGATCAGGATGTTGCCCGGCAGGCCGAAGGCGATCTGCGGCAGGATGATGCCCCACAGGGTGTCGACCAGATGGGCCTCGCGCAGGGTAATGTACAGCGGCAGGATCGCCACGGTGAGCGGGAAGAGCAGCCCCAGCGTGAAGAAGTTGAACAGCACCTCGCGGCCACGGAAGCGCAGCCGCGCGAAGACAAAGGCCGCCATGCTCGCCAGCGCCACCACGCCGATCGCGGTCAGCAGCATCACGAAAGTGCTGTTGCCGAGCTCGCGCCAGAACGCCTGGCTCGTGATGACCGTCTGGTAGTTGGTCAGCTGGAACGGGTCGGGCCAGGTGAACGGGCTCGTCTGCAGGTCGGCGTTCGTCTTGAAACCGCCAACCACGGCGGTGAGGAGCGGCACGAGCACCAGCAGCGCGATGATGACGCAGATGGCGTACTTGACCACCTGGAGCACGGCCCGGCCGAGGCTCCGGCGGGGCGCGGGTGCGGAGATCGGGACGGCGGACATGGCAAACCTCGTGGCTACTGAGCCTGATAATCGCGCCGCATGGCGAAGCGCTGATACAGGATCGAGAACATGAAGCAGATGGCGAACAGCACCACGGCCACGGCGCTGCCGTAGCCGATCGAGAAGCGCTGGAAGCCGAACCGAAACAGATAGGTCGCCATCGTCTGGCTGGAGTTCACCGGCCCGCCGCCGGTCATGACCCAGACCAGGTCGAAGATCTGCAGCGACCCAAGCACCGACAGATAGAGCGAAAGGCGCAGCGTCGGCGCCAGCATCGGGATCGTCACGTGGCGGATCACCTGTCCGCTGCTGGCGCCGTCGATCAGCGCCGCCTCCTCCAGTTCGGCGGGGATGTTCTGCAGGCCCGCCATGTAGAGGATCAGGTAGAGCCCGAAGTACTTCCAGGTGATGGTCACGAAGAGCGCGTACATCACCATCTGCGGGTCACCCAGCCAGCCTTGCGCCTGGAAGCCGGGGATGACCGAGAAGATCTTGTTCAGCAGACCGACCTGCGGGTTGTAGATGAACGACCAGAGCACGCCGGTGATCACTTCCGAGAGCACATAGGGCAGGAAGAAGATCACGCGGAAGATGCTGCGGCCGGGCAGATTCTGGCGGATCAGCAGCGCCAGCCCCAGCGCGACCGGCAGCTGCACCACCGCCGACAGCACGACGATCAGCAGGTTGTTGCCCAGCGCCCGCAGGAACACGCCGTCCTGCAGGACCTGACCGTAGTTGGCCAGCCCGCTGAAGTTGACCATCGGGCCGAGGCCGTTCCAGCGGTACAGGCTGAAGTGCACCGCCTGGATCACCGGCAGCAGCACGAGCGTGAAGTAGACGAGCCCAGGCGGCACGAGGAAGGCGGCGATGACGGCGAGCTTCGGCACGTCGAGCCGCCGTCGGGTGCCCTCGGCGACGGTGCCGACGACCACGGCTGCCTGGGGTCGAGATATCAGGTTCATAAGGCTCGCCTTTCCGCGGGTGGGACAAGGGGCGGAGCGGGGGCCGCCCGCCCCGTGCCCCGCGCGACCGGGCGGCCCCCGGCGCCCTCACCCCACGCGGAGGTGAGGACGCCGGGCGTCGCCGCCGCGGCGAGGGTCACTCGCTGCAGGCCGGCCACGCGCCACAAGCGCGCCGCCGGGTCACGGGTTGGCCGCCACCGAGGCGTCGATCGCCTTGGCCACGGCGTCCGGGGTGCCGGTGCCGGCGAACAGCGTCGCGGTCTGGTCGTTCACGGTCGAGCCCACCGCCGGGCTCATGAACTGATCATAGTATAGCTGGTAGTACTGCGCAGCGCCGACGCCCTGCGCGACCTGCAGCATCAACGGGTCGGTGAGCGCCTTCTCCGCGCCCTTGATCACCGGCAGCACCGCGGTGCCCGCCTTGCCCATGGCCGACTGGTTGTCCAAGTTGGTCAGGAAGCGCACGAAGTCGATCGTCTCGGGCGGGGCGTTCTTGCCGATGGCGAAGCCGTCCGCGCCGCCGAGCACGTCGGCCGGCGCGCCCGCGCCGCCATCCACCGCCGGGAAGGGGAAGAAGCCCAGGCTCTTGTTGTAGGCGGCGGCGTCCTTGGCGACCGAGCGGTTCGCGCCGGGCGCCCACTGGCCCATGAGCTCCATCCCGGCCTGGCCGTTCGCCATCAGCACCTGCTCGTCGCCATAGGTGGCGCCGAGGAAACCGGTCTGGAACGGCTGCAGGTCGACCAGCTGCTTAAGCAGCGTGCCCGCCTGCACGAACGAGGGATCGGCGAAGGAGCCGGTCCGCCCGTAGGCCTTATCGAAGGCGGCCTTGCCGCCCTCGCGCGTCGCCAGGTACTCCCACCAGAAGGCGCCGGGCCACTCATCCTTGCCGCCGAGGGCGATCGGGGTGATGTTGGCCGCCTTCAGCTTCCCGACGTCGGCGAGCAGGTCGGTCCAAGTGGCCGGCGGGCCGCCAATCCCGGCCTTGCTGAAGAGGTCCTTGTTGTACCAGAAGCCGACCATGCCGGCTTCCCACGGCACGCCGTAGTTCTTGTCGCCGACCTTATACAGGCCGAGCGGGGCGGGCTGGAAGCTGTCGCCCCAGCCGTTTTGCGCCAGCGCGGGCGTCAGATCCTGCACGAGGCCGGCCTGCGCGTACTGGGCGAGCACGCCGCCGCCCCAGCTTTGGAACAGGTCGGGCGGGCTGCCCGACTGCATGGCCGTGGCCAGTTTGGTCTTGAAGGCCTCGTTCTCCAGCACGGTAATCTCGATGGAGACGTTCGGGTGGCTCTGCACATACTGATTGGCCAGGTCCTGCCAGTTGGCGCGCTGGTCGTTCGCCGTGCTGATGTGCCACCACTCGATACGCACCGAGCCGGTGCCGAGGGTGATGGGACCGGGGGTCTCGGTGGGCGGGGTGGTCGCCTCAGCGGCGGCCGCGGTGTCGGTTGGCGCGGCCATGGCGGCCGTATCCGTGGGCATGGCCATGGCGGTGGTGGAGGTGGGCGCGGCCGGCATGGCCGTATCGGTCGGGGCGGCCATGGCAGTCGTCGCAGTCGGGGCCGGGGGCACCGGCGTGACGGTCGGCGCCTCGGTGCCGCAGGCGGCAAGCACCGGTAGGAGCAAGACGAGTACGCCGGCTTTGGCGAACACACGGGACAACTGTGCCAGAAGTTTCATCGCTGTCTTTCCTCCTCAGTGAGTTTCATTGCGAACCGGTCGTCTGGTAGCCTGGGAACCGTTTTCGGGTGTGTGCTCCTCCTCTCCGACTCCCCCTGACGGGGCTAGACCTGGCCGCGTGCCGCCTGGGCACGCCGGGCGGCGGCTCCGGTTCCGCGATATCGCCGGCTTGTGCGGGCCGGGCAGCAGGCCGCACTGCGTGGACCCGTAATCGCTTACATGCGGTTGCTGAATTGCCCGCCGTCTGTAAGCGTTTACACCAACGGCCGCAAAGGGCGCCGTTGCGGTGCCGTGTGAATTGGACGATCGGGTGCCCGGCGAGGCGCGGCTCGGTCAGGCGCGAGGGGGCCCGCACGACTGCCGTTCGACCAACGAGGTCGGCAGCGTGACGGTCCGCATATCGGCTTGCGGATCGGTAATGAGATGGAGCAGCATGCGCGTCGCCACCCGACCCATCTCTTCGAGTGGCTGGCGGATAGTCGTGAGCGGCGGATAAACCAGGGTCGTCTGCGGGATGTCGTCGAAGCCGACCACCGACAGGTCGCCCGGCACGCTACAGCCGCGGGCCCGCGCGGCCTCCATGACGCCGAAAGCCATGGCATCGTTGGAGGCGAAGACGGCCGTCGGCGGCTGCGGCAGATCGAGCAGCGCCTGCGCGGCGGTCGACCCGGACGGCTGGTCAAAATCGCCGGGCTGGACGAGCGCCGGGTCGAATGGAATAGCGTGCTCGGCCAGCGCCTGGCGGTAGCCGTCGAGGCGGTCCGTGGCGCAGGCGAGGTCGAGCGTGCCGGTGACGAACCCGATGCGACGGTGGCCCAGGCCGATCAGGTAGCGGGTGGCCTCGTGGCCGCCCTGCCGGTTGGTGGCGCCGACCGAGTGGTCGGGGTCGCCGGTGCCCTGGTGGTCGATGAGAATATAGGGGAACTTGCGCGCGCGCAGCGAGTTGAGATACGCGGCGGCGTTGCGCGGCAGCAGCAGCAGCAGCCCATCGGCCATGCCCCGCGTGATGGTGCCGACATAGGCCGACTCTTTCAGCTTACGGCGATGGGTCGTGTAGAGCAGCAGGTCGTAGCTCGCCGCTTCGAGCTCGGCGTCGATCCCCCGCAGGATTTCGTCGGCGTAGCTCGTGTTGAGTCCGTGGAGCAGCAGGCCGATGACCTGCGAGCGCCCGCCGGCCAGCCGGCGCGCCTGCTGGTTGGCGACGAAGCCGAGACGGTCGACCGCGGCCATGACGGCCTCCCGCGTCTCGGGGCGGACGTGGTCGCGGTGGTTGAGCACGCGCGACACGGTACCATAGGAGACGCCGGCCTCACGCGCCACGTCGAAGATGGTTACGACGCTCTCCGCCCCGTCGTTCATTCTCCGCTCCATGTAACCGCTTACCTGTAATCGCTTACACCGGCATCGTAGCACAGTTTGCGGCACGAGTCAATGGGAGGCGCGGCCGAATCGCTGGTTGAATTTGCAGGCCCCGCCGGCGGCGGGGCGCGGGCGAAAGCGCGGCACCCCCGGGTCCACGGGGGACTCGGGGGTGCCGGAAGCCGAAAAGCGCAGGCGGTTTAGTACTCCATACCGCCGGGCATGCCGCCGCCCGCGGGCGCGGCCGGGTGCTCCTCCGGAATGTCCGTGATCAGCGCCTCGGTCGTCAGGATCATGCCGCCGATCGAGGAAGCGTTCTCCACGGCCGAGCGGGTGACCTTCGCCGGGTCGATGATACCCTGGGTGACCATGTCGCCGTACTCGCCGGTCAACACGTTGTAGCCCAGGGTGCTGGTGTCCTGCTCCGTCGCCTTGCGGCGCACCGTCTCGATGACTACGGCCCCGTCCTGGCCGGCGTTGACCGCGATCTGACGGATCGGCTCCTCCAGCGCGCGGCGCAGGATCTGCACCCCGGTCATCACGTCGCCTGAAGCTTCGATGCTGTCGAGCGCGGGGATCGCGTTCAGCAGGGCCACGCCGCCGCCGGGCACGATGCCTTCCTCGACGGCCGCGCGGGTGGCGCTCAGCGCGTCCTCCACGCGGTGCTTCTTCTCCTTGAGCTCGGTCTCCGTCGCGGCGCCGACCTTGATCACCGCCACGCCCCCGGCCAGCTTGGCCAGGCGCTCCTGCAGCTTCTCCTTGTCGTAGTCGCTCGTGGTCTGGTCGATCTGCGTCTTTATCTGCTCAACGCGGGCGCGGATCGCCGCCTCGTCGCCGCGGCCCTCGATGATCGTGGTCTCGTCCTTGGTGACGACCACGCGGCGGGCGCGGCCCAGGTCCTTGACCGTGGTGCTCTCGAGCTTTCGGCCGACTTCCTCGCTGATCACCTGGCCGCCGGTTAGGATCGCGATGTCGCGGAGCATTTCTTTGCGGCGGTCGCCGAAGCCCGGAGCCTTCACGCCGACGACGTTCAGCACGCCGCGCAGCTTATTGACGACCAGCGTCGGCAGCGCCTCGCCGTCAATATCCTCGGCGATGATCATCAGGTTCTTGCCGACCTGCAGGAACTTCTCCAGCACGGGCAGCAGGTCGTTCAGCGCGGAGATCTTCTTGTCTGTGATGAGAATGTAGGGGTCGTCGAGGACGGCCTCCATGTGGTCGGTGTTGGTCACGAAATAAGCACTGATGTAGCCGCGGTCGAGTTGCATGCCCTCGGTGTATTCGACCTCGAACTTGAGGCCGCGGCTCTCCTCGACGGTGATGACGCCGTCCTTGCCGACCTTCTCCATCACTTCGGCAATCAGGTGGCCGATCTCGGGGTCGGCGGCGGAGATGGTGGCGACGCTGGCGACTTCTTCCTGCGAGTTCACCGGCTTCGCGTTGGCGCGGATGCGCTCTACGATCGCGGCGGTGCCCTGGTCGATGCCACGCTTAAGCAGCATCGGGTTAGCGCCCGCGGCCACGTTGCGCAGGCCCTCGGTCACGATCGCCTGGGCCAGCACGGTCGCAGTGGTGGTGCCGTCGCCCGCGACGTCGTTGGTCTTGGTGGCTGCTTCCTTCAGAAGCTGCGCGCCCATGTTCTCAAACGGGTCCTTGAGCTCGATCTCCTTGGCCACGGTCACGCCGTCGTGGGTGACGGTCGGGGCGCCGTACTTGCGGTCGAGCGCGACGTTGCGGCCCTTCGGCCCGAGCGTCGTCTTCACGGCATTGGCAATGGTGTCCACGCCGCGCTTCAGTGAGCGCCGCGCTTCCTCATTAAACTCAATCTGCTTAGCCATAGAACCTGGTTCCTCCTGTCAACTTCAGACGTGGTAAGATGCACGGGACGCGCGGGACGCCGTCCTGCGTGCTCAGGCGAGAACAGCCAGAATATCGCTCTCGCGCAGGATCAGCAGATCCTCGCCCTCCAGCGTAAATTCCGTACCGGCGTACTTGGCAAAGAGGACGCGATCCCCTTCTTTGAGCTCCATGTGGGAGCGTTCGCCGTTGTCGAGAACGCGGCCCGGGCCAACCGCCTCAATGCGGCCTTCCTGCGGCTTCTCCTTGGCGGTATCGGGCAGATAAATCCCGGCCTTGGTCACCTCTTCCCGCTCCAGCGGCTTGACGACCACGCGATCCCCCAGTGGGCGCAGTGTTGCCATGTAACGTACCTCCTGATAGTGTGTGGAATGACTTACTTGAACAGCGCCCCGAGCGGGGCGCCGCGAGCATCGCCTGTCCGATTTAGCACTCTCGCACGGAGAGTGCTAAGGACATTCTACACGAAATGGCAGGCAAATGCAAGGGGTTTCGGCCCCGATCTTGGCACTCTCGCGGCCCGAGTGCTAAGGGCTGAGCGGCTGGGCCGGGTAGCGTCCCGGTTGACAAGCTTGGCTGACGTTTCTACAATAGAACCGGAACCCAACGATGAATGGCGGCCCCAGACCCCCGCGGAGCGGCGTGCTCCGCCGGCCGGGCCGGCACGGGGCGCAGTCGCCCGGGGGAGGATTGGTGGAGGCAATCGAACAGGCGCGTGCACAGCTCGCCCAGGGCGATGCCGCGGGCGCCCACGCCCTGCTGCTCCAGGCGCTCCAGACCTGTCAGACCCTCGGCGACCGCGCGGGGGGCGCGGCCGTGCTCCACGAGCTCGGCGTCCAGGCCGGCGCGCGGCGCGAGTACGGTCCCGCCGACTCGCTGCTCCGCCGCGCCATCCAACTGCGCCTGGCGCTGGGCGATCGCGCCGGCTGGATCGACAGCGTGCTCGCGCTCGGCCAGGTGGAGCAAGCCCGCGGGCGGCCCGCGCAGGCCATCGACCTGCTCGAGCGCGCCCTCGCCGCGGCCCGCCAGGTTGGCGCCCCCGGCCTCACGGCGCGCTGCCTCGACGGCCTCGGCACGCTGCACGCCGCCTCCGGAGATTACACAGGCGCCGAGCCCTACTTCCTCGAGTCGCTGGAAATCCGCACCGTCCTCGACGACGGGCCCGGGCAAGCCGCGACGCTCTTTCCTCTCGGCACGGCCGCCCAGGCGCGCGGCGATCTCTTCGGCGCCGCCGACTACTACAAGCGTTGCCTGGCCGTCCAGGAGCAGCTTGGCGACCTCGCCGGCCAGGCCGGCACCTCCGACCGTCTGGGCGCGATCTACGAGGCGCGGGGGCGGCTGAGCGACGCCGAGGGCTACTTCCGCCGCGCGGGCGAACTGGCCCAGCGCGCCGGGCGCACCGACTTGCAGGCCGAGTGCCTGCGTCACGTCGGCCAAGTGCGCTACACACTGCAGGACTACGCGGCCGCCTTCGAGTCTCTCTGGGAGGCGCACCAACTGGCGCCCGCAGGCAGCCTCGCCGACTGGATCCCCGCGCTGCACGACGCGCTCGGCGCCGAGACGTTCCACACGGTCGCCCGGCGCCTCGCCATCGACCCGGCCACGCTGCGCGAGGTGCTGCCGAGCGCGCCGCCCACCGACGGCGACTCGCAGTTCAACATGGCGCGGCTCGTGGCCCTGCGTTTGCAGATCGGCCCCGACCAGTTCGCCATCCTGGCCCAGCAGTCCCACCTGGAGCCCGACGTGGTCGCCCAGATCGAAGAAGCCGCGCGCAACCTCGGCGGCTGACGCGCCCTACCCCGCCCACGGCGCCACCCCAGCGGCTGCGCGATCGTGACGGATAAACCGGAGGAGGCACCGTGACACCATGAAGACCTTGCTTATCTTCCGCCACGGCAAGGCCGAGCGCGACGCACCGCAGGGCGACACCGCCCGCGCGCTGACGCCGCGTGGCGTGCGCGACACGGAAGCCATGGCCCGCTACCTGGCCGGGCTGGTCGGCAGCCCCGACCGCGTCGTCACGTCGGATGCGCGCCGCGCCCAGCAGACCGCCGCGCTCGCCGCCCACCTGCTCGGCTGCACGGAGGCGGTAACCACGCTGCCCGCCGTCTACGGCGCCGGGCTCGACGCGCTCGAGCACATCGTGCGCCAGTTGTCCGACTCCGCCGATTGCGTGCTACTCGTCGGCCACAACCCCGGCCTCGAGGAGCTCGGCGCGAGCCTCGCCGAGTCCGGGACGCCCGAGGAGCACCTGCCCACGGCTGGCGTGCTGCACCTGGAGTTCGACGCCCCGCACTGGCGTGACGTACGCCCCGGCACCGGCCGCGTACGCGGGCTGTACGCCCCCGAGACGCTGCCCCCGGCCACGTGAGGACCCCGCCATGAGCGTGGAAGAGCCGCGCCCGGCCCTCGATATCCCGGTCGCCGTCCCCGCGACGACCCTCGTGCCGCCGCCCGCGCTCGACCCCGCGGCCTACCTCAACCGCGAGCTCAGCACGCTGGAGTACCATGGCCGGGTGCTCGACGAAGCCTGCGACCCCAGCACCCCTCTGCTGGAACGCGTCAAGCTCTTCAGCATCGTCGCCGCCAGCCTCGACGAGTTCTGCATGATCCGCCTGTCGGGCATCCGTGAGCAGGTCAAGGCGGGTGTGCAGGAGCGTAGCCCCGACGGTATGACGCCGCAGGACGAGCTTGCCGCGATCCGCGAGACGCTCGTCGCGCTGATGGTGCGCCATGCCCACTGCTTTCGCGATGAGCTCCGCCCGGCGCTGGCCGCTGCGGACGTCGTCATCCGCGACTACGAGGACGTGAGCCCCGGCGGGCGCGTGCTGCTCGCCGACTACTTCGAGCGCATCGTCTTCCCGGTCTGCACGCCGCTGGCGGTTGACCCCGGTCACCCTTTCCCCCACATCTCCAGCCTGAGCCTGAACCTGGCAGTGGAGCTTGAGGATCCGCAGGGCGTGCGCCATTTCGCCCGGGTCAAGGTGCCTAACGTGCTGCCACGGCTCGTGCCGCTGCCGACCAACGACGGTGCCGACGGCCGCGACGCGCCCGCCGAGTTCGTCTGGCTCGAAGACCTGCTCGGCGCCCACCTGGAGAGCCTATTCCCCGAGATGGTGCTCGACGAGGTGCACACCTTCCGCGTGCTGCGCGACGCCGAGATGGAGATCCAGGAGCTCGAGGCGGACGACCTGCTGGCATCGGTGCAACGCAGCCTGGCCCGCCGCCGCTTCGGCTCCGCCGTGGCGCTCTTCCTGGGCCCCGAGATGCCTGCGCATCTGCGCGGCCTGCTGATGGAGAACCTGGAGCTCGACGACGCCGACGTCTATACCGTCGAGGGCCGCTTCGCCCTGGCCGACCTGGCCGAGCTCACGCGCCTCAACCGGCCCGAGCTCAAGGACCCGCCCTTCGGGCCGCGCCTGCCGCCGCAACTCCCCCCCGGCGGCGATCTCTTCCAGGCGATGCGCCAGGGCGACATCTTGCTCCACCATCCGTTCGACTCGTTCAACGCCGTGGTCGATTTCATCCAAACCGCCGCGACCGACCCCTACGTCCTGGCGATCAAGCAGACGCTCTACCGCATCGGCAGCCCCTCGCCCATCGTGGCGGCGCTGCTGCGGGCCGCCGAGGCGGGCAAGCAGGTGGCGGTGCTGATGGAGCTCAAGGCGCGCTGGGACGAGGGGAACAATATCGAGTTGGCGCGCGCGCTGGAACAGGCGGGCGTGCACGTGACCTACGGGCTGGTGGGTCTGAAGACGCACTGCAAGGTCGCGCTGGTGGTGCGCAAGGAGAGCGACGCGATCCGGCGCTACGTGCACATCGGCACGGGCAACTACAACCCGACCACCGCGCGCAGCTACACTGACCTGGGGCTCTTCAGCGCGCGGCCCGACCTCGGAGCCGACGTCTCCGAGCTCTTCAACTATCTGACCGGCTACTCCCAGCAGACGCGCTACCGCAAGCTGCTCGTCGCGCCCATCGCCCTGCGCAGCGGCATCCTGGCGCTGATTGAGCGCGAGATCGCACGGCAGCGGGAGCAAGGCGACGGGCGCATCATCATGAAGATCAACGGCCTCGTCGACCCGGCGTGCATCGAGGCCCTCTACCGGGCCTCGCAGGCGGGGGTGCAGATCGACCTGATCGTGCGCAGCATGTGCTGCCTGCGCCCGGGCGTGCCCGGCCTGAGCGAGAACATCCGCGTGACCAGTGTCGTCGGCCGGTTCCTGGAACACAGCCGCATCTACTACTTCGGCCGCGGGGGCAAGGGCGAGGTGCTGATCGGCAGCGCCGACCTGATGCCGCGCAACCTGGACCACCGCGTCGAGACGCTGCTGCCGATCGAGGACGACACGCTGCGCGACCAGATCGTGACCGACGTGCTGGAGCCCTATCTGCGCGATACCGTCAAGGCCCGTACTATGCACCCCGACGGACGCTACGCCGTGCGACCCCCGGCGCCCGACCGCCCGGCGTTCGACGCGCAGCGCGCCTTCGTCGAGCGCACGCTGACCGACCCGGAGGTGGTCTTCCCGCTGGCGGCCCTACCCAAGAAATATCGCAAGTACCTGACCAAATATGGCCGGGTCGACCCTCAAGAGTAGCGGAGAAGGAGCATAGGCGGCATGAGCGGTCCGTACGTGGTGGGCGTGGACGTCGGGCTCACCAAGATCATGGCCGGGGTGGTCGACTGCGGCAGCGGCCACGTCGCGGGGGTGGTCAAGCTGCCGCCCGCCGCGCGCGCCGAGTTGCCCGGCGCGGTGCACGCTGCCGTGGCGCAGGCGCTCGCCGCCTGGTCGCCGGAGGACGGTGCCGCCGTCGCGGCGATCGGCGTGGCCTTACCGGGGCTGGTCGACGCCGCGTCCGGCGCGCTGCTGCCGGGGCGGCCGTGGGACCACGTCGCCCCACTACCGCTGGCGGCGCCGCTCGCCGCCGCCTGGGACCGGCCGGTAACGCTGAGCGCCAAGGCCGAGGCGGCCGCGCGCGGCGAGAGCCGCTTCGGCGCCGCCCGGGGCGCCGCGCGCGTCGCCTGCGTCTTCCTCGGCAGCGAAGTCGAGGGTGTGCTGCTCGAGGACGGCGAGCGGTATGCCGGGGCGACCGGGCGGGCCGGCGCGGTCGGTCACCTGATGGTGCGCGCGGGCGGCCGGCTGTGCCGCTGCGGCCAGCGCGGCCACCTAGAGGCCTACGTGGCACGCGGGGCGCTTGCCGCCATGATCCGCGAGGCCGTGGCGAGCGGCGTGCATTCGCCCTATGGCGAGACCCTGCGCGACCCGGCCGCCGTCGTCAAGTCGCGGCCGCTGGCCGATGCCGTCGCGAGCGAGGACCCGGCCGCGGTGCAGGTGGTCGCGAAGGCAGGACTGCACCTCGGGGTCGGCCTGGCTACCCTGATCAACCTCTGGAACCCCGGGCGGGTCGTGCTCGGCGGCGGCATCGTCGACCGCATCGACCTGCTCTTCAGCGTGGCGGTGGAGCAAGCGCGCGCGGCCGCCCTCCCGGCGGCGGTGGACGGCGTGGAGATCGTGCGCGCCGGGCTCGGCGACCTGAGCGGGGTGGTCGGCGCGGCGCTGCAGGCGCAGCCGGCCGCGCCCGTTGCGGCCGCGGCCTACGGCGCCAAGTCGATCCAGTAGCGCCGCTTGCGCACCGTCGTGCCCGGCTGGGCGATCGCGCTCTCCAGCACGCCGCCGTTCGCCTCGATGATCTTGCGCGAGCCGATGTTCGTCTCGTCGCACGTGACGAGCACGCGATCGAAGCCCTGCGCACGCGCCACCTCCAGCGTCAGTCGCAGTATCGTAGTGCCGTAGCCCTCACGGCGGCGTGAGGGCCGGATCTCGTAGCCGATGTGTCCCCCGTAGCGCCGCAGCCACTCGGTTGCCGTGGGCCGGAGCGACGAGCGGCCGATGTACGCGCCGTCGTCGACCAGCCAGAGGAATGTCTCGGGGGCGCGCCCGCTCCGCACGTGAGCGGGGTCGGCGAGAGCGCGCAGGCGGGCCACGAAGGCAGGGAAGTCCGCGGCCACGAGTGTGGGCGCCAGCTCCAGGCGGCGGCCCTCGACCTGGAGCTCGGCCAGCGCCTCCAGGAAACTGTCCTGATAGGCCTCATCGGGCGGGACGAGCTCGACCACCGGCGCTATGAGCCGGACGAGAGCGCCGCGGCGAAGGCGGCGATCGCCGCCGCGTCGGGCAGCACGCCGATCTCGACCGTGTAGTCGACCGACTCACCCGGTGCCAGTATCGGCATGCGGCTCTCGGCGCGCAGCGTCTTGCGCGGCGTCTCCCACCGATTCGCGGGCTCCAGCGCGCAGACGTACTCGCCCGCGCCCATCATCTTCCACTGCGCCAGATAGGGCAGCGTCGCCGCGTCATATCGCAGATAGGCGCCGAAGCCGAGCGCGCGGTTCACGATCGCGGCGCGAGCCGCGCGGTCGGGCGCCACGCGCGGCTTGTGAAAGAAAACCTGCTCGGCAAAATCCGCTTGCGGCTGGTCGAAGTGTGTGTGTCCGGCCAGCCCGGCGGCCGCCGCGGCATCGCGCGGGTGCACCTCGGTATCGGCCACCAGAAGCTCTGAGTCGGGGCTGACGACCGGGAAGCCGAAATTGCAGTGGTAGAGGATCAGGTGGGACGTCGGGCGGAAGCCCTCGTTGCGTACCCGGTCGTGGATGGTGACCGAGCGGGCGCCGAGGCGGCTGCGGATGCGGCGCTCGAGCACCAGGTTCTCGCCGAAGAGGACGGCCTGGCGCGCCGTGCCGCGGATCTCCAGCACGTAGTCGTCGCCCTGCCAGGCGGTGATCACCGCCACGTCATCGGCTGGCTCGTGCGAGATGCGCCCGTGCAAGCCAAATTCCTCGCCCTCGTCGACCTCGGTCTGGCCGAAGTGGGTGAGGCCGCAGGTGGTGACCAGGCCGCCGCCGAAGGTGCGCAACCAGCCGTTGCCGTGGGGGTCATAGAGCGCGGGCGGGCCGAGCGCCGGGTAGAGCCAGGCCAGCGGCCGCCCACCGTACCGCGCCGCGCCGAGGTCGAGCGCGCGGTCGATCAGCACCTGCACGCTGAAGCCGCTGCCGGTATAGAGCTCGGCGGTACGCATGCCGCGGTCCCGGCCGGTGTCCAGTGTGCTCAGCCGGATACCGGCCAACTGGTCCATCGTGCCGACCAGCCGCCGCACGGCATCCGGCGCGTATTCCTGCCCCCAGAGCTCCACCATCGAGGGTCCTTCCTGCGTGCCGGCCGGCGGGACGCCGCCGGGGCCGGCTTCACGCCTCGGGCGGCTCCATCTGGAACTCAACCTTATAAATGTTCTGCACGGGCGGCGAGGCGAGCAGGTCGTCGAGCCGGGCGAGCTCGTTGCGCTGCGTGGCGTAGTGCGGGCCGGGCCCCGACGCCAGCAAGTCCGCTTCGGTCTCCCAGAGCGTGATCACGATGCCCTGATTGCTCTCGTCCAAGCTGAGGCCAATGGCACCGCGGAAGCCCGCTTGCTCGCGCGCGTCGGGCAGCACGCTGTTGTTCACGATCTGCACACCCTCGGCGGCCCCGCCCCGGCGGAAGCGGAACATGCTCACTTTCGCATACATGGTAACTCTCCTGTTGTAGCTGCGCTTCCCCGGGCGCCCCTCGCGGCCGGGTCCGTCGCGCCGGAATTAGCGGCCGGGCGACGCGGACGGGGGCGGAGCCGACTCGTGGCGAGCCGCGACCGCGCCCAAGGCGTGCGACGCCGGGGCGAGCGCCGGATAGAGCGACTGGAAGATCGGGTACAGGTCCGCGTAGACGGCCCGAGCAGGGCCGGGCGTCACGCGGTCGGTCACTCGCACGGTGGCGCCCACCGCGGCGGGCACGTCGGCGTAGATGCCGGCCCCGGCGCCGGCCAGCAGGGCCGCCCCGAAGGCGGCGCCTTCAGTGACGTTGGTCAGCACAATCTCGGCGTCGAAGACATCGGCCAGGATTTGTCGCCACAGTGGGCTCTGGGCGCCGCCGCCCGAGGCGCGCACCTGGGTCACGGGCACGCCCTGGGCCCGCAAGAGCTCCAGCGAGTCGCGCAGGCCGAAGGCGACGCCTTCGAGCACGGCGCGCACCAGATGCGAGCGGCCATGGCGCCAGGTGAGGCCGGCAAAGGCGGCCCGCGCCTGCGGATCGGGGTACGGCGTGCGCTCGCCCATGAGGTAGGGCAGGAAGATGAGGCCGTCGGCGCCCGGCGGCGCGCCCGCCGCATCCTCGGTCAGCACCGCATAGACGTCGCGGTCGGCCGCGGCGGCCCGCGCGACCGCGTCCTGACCCAGGGCCTCGCGGTACCAGCGCAGCGCCCCGGCGGCGGTCAGCATGACCCCCATGAGATGCCAGCGGCCGGGCACGGCGTGGCAGAAAGCGTGCAGCCGGCCCTCCGGCTCGGCGACGAAACGGTCGGTCGCGGCGAAGACGACCCCCGAGGTGCCGAGCGTCACCGCGAGTACGCCTTCGTCGATCACCCCGCTGCCGACCGCCTGGGCGGCCTGATCGCCCGCGCCACTCACGACCGGCGTGCCGGCGCGCAGGCCGGTCTGCGCCGCCGCCCCGACCGAGACCTCGCCGCTGACTCCGGGCGACTCGCCCGCGGGCGGCATCCATTCCGCCGGGATGTCGAGCGCGGCCAGCATTTCTGCCGACCAATCGCGATGCCGCACGTCGAACAGCGCCGTGCCCGAGGCGTCGGAGACGTCGCTCGCATACGTCCCGGTGAGGCGATAGCGCACGTAGTCCTTCGGCAGCAGCACGTGGGCGATGGACTCGTAGACGGCGGGCTCGTGCTCGCGCAGCCAGAGCAGCTTGGGCGCGGTGAAGCCAGGCAGTACCTGGTTGCCGATGCACTCCAGCACGCGCGTGGCGCCGAGGCGCGCGGTAATGGCGGCACACTCCGCGCCGGTGCGCTGGTCGTTCCAGAGAATGGCCGGGCGCAGCACCGCACCCTGGCGGTCGAGCGCGACGAGGCCGTGCATCTGCCCGGTCAGCCCGACGCCCACGACGCCCTCGGCGGGCAACCCGCTGGCGGCCAGCACCGCGCTGATCGCGGCGACCGTGGCGCGCCACCAGGCCTCGGGCTGCTGCTCCGCCCAGAGGGGGCGCGGCGTGTCCAGGGGATAGTCGCGGCTCGCCACGGCGCGCACCGCGCCGGTCGCGTCGATCAGCACGGCTTTGCTCGCCGAGGTCCCGATATCGATACCGAGCAGCATGGGGCCTTGCATGTCGAACCTCCTGCGGGGCGCCCGCCGGGTACTCCACGGCGGGGCCGCCCTCCCCGCGCCGTCCCCACCGCGGAGTCCCAGCGCCGATCGCCGGGGCGGAGCGGTCCATGGAACCGGCGTTTGCGGGGCCTAATGGGGCGACAAACCCCGCTCATCCTAGCACAGGCGCCTGAGGGTGTCAATCTCGCCGCGGCCCGTGCAACCCCGTGCCGGCCGCCCGAAGTGCCTGGACGCCGAGTGTTCCCCGAGCGTCACCGGATGTCCACCGGCGTTGACCGGTCCCGCGACCCCACCGCGCTAAAATGAGACCGGAGGCAGTGTGGCCTCCAGCCGTTCGCCGTCCGGCAGCGCGCCGGGCCGGCGCATGAGGGAGGGTGTTCGATGGACAAGACGCGGATCATCATCATGGGCGCCGCCGGGCGCGACTTCCACAACTTCAACGTCGTCTTCCGCGATAATCCGGCCTACGACGTGGTGGCCTTCACCGCGACGCAAATCCCCGGCATCGCCGACAAGGTCTACCCCGCCGCGCTGGCCGGCGCCGAGTACCCGCGGGGTATCCCGATCCGGCCGGAGAGCGAGCTAGACGCCCTGATCCGCGAGCACCGCGTGCAGCGCGTCGTCTTCGCCTACAGCGACGTGCCCCACGAGTACGTGATGCACAAGGCCTCCGCCGTGCTCGCCGCGGGGGCCGACTTCTGGCTGCTCGGGCCCGACAGCACGCAGCTACGCGCTCGCGTTCCCGTGGTCGCCGTGACCGCAACGCGCACCGGCGCGGGCAAGAGCCAGACGACGCGCAAGGTCGTACGCTTGCTCCGCGCATCCGGCAAGCGCGTCGTGGCCATCCGCCACCCCATGCCCTACGGCGACCTGGCCGCGCAGGCGGTCCAGCGCTACGCCTCCTATGAGGACCTCGACCGCTACGACTGCACCATTGAGGAGCGCGAGGAGTACGAGCCGCACATCGACATGGGGGCCATCATCTATGCGGGCGTCGACTACGAGCGCATCCTGCGCGCTGCGGAGCAAGAGGCTGACGTCATTGTCTGGGACGGCGGCAACAACGACTTCCCGTTCTACGCCGCCGACCTGCAGATCGTCGTCGCCGACCCGCTGCGTCCCGGTCACGAGGTGGCCTATCACCCCGGCGAGACCAACCTGCGCCGCGCCGACGTGGTGGTGATCAACAAGGAAGATACCGCGGGCTTCGACGCCATCGAGCAGGTGCGCGCCAACGTGCGCCGCGTCAACCCGGGCGCCATCCTGATCGACGCCGCGTCGGCCATCTTCGCCGACGGCGCCGAGGCCATCCGCGGCAAGCGCGTGCTGGTGATCGAGGACGGCCCGACGCTGACCCACGGCGAGATGAGCGTGGGCGCGGGCTACGTCGCGGCGCACAAGTGGGGCGCCGCCGAGATCGTGTCGCCCTACCCCTATGCCGTCGGTTCCATCAAGGCGACCTACGAGCGCTATCAGCAGACGCGCGAGGTGCTGCCGGCGATGGGCTACAGCCCCGCGCAGATCCAGGATCTCACCGAGACGATGCGCCGCACCCCCGCGGATCTCGCCATCGTGGCGACGCCGATCGACCTGGCCCGCGTGCTTACGCTGCCGCTGCCGGCCATCCGCATTCGCTATGAGCTCGAGGAGATCGGACAGCCCACGCTCGAAGCCGTGCTCGCCGAGCGCTTCGGCGGCGACTAACCGCGCGACCGCAAGAACCAAGCAGCAAGACGAGCGGGGTGGGCGCGACGCCGCCCCGCTCGCTATGCCCTCGACCCCGCGCTACTTCGGGTCGAGCGAGGCGCAGGCCGGGAAGAACGTGCGCGCGATGATGTTGGACGACTGTCCTCGCGTGGCGTTGTTGAACGGCAGGAAGTCGGGCTCGTTGTCGGGCCCGCAGGGCGGCGCCGGACCTTGCCCGCAGGTGTAGCCGGAGATCACGCGGTGCGCCGCGGCGGTCTCCACGAACGGGTAGAAGGCATTGGCCGCGGCTGGCCCGTGAGGGGCGGGGAGCGGCCCGCGGCGGGACCCGGCGAACCCCGCTGCTCAGCAGGCACGTGGATCCCCGCGCTTATGGTAGCGGAGAATGGGCACCCGCGGTGTATACGGAAACCTATACAAGAAACTAAACAAGTTGCCGCGCCGCGGCAGAATCGCGCGTTACACGCGGGCCACGTCGTCGTTATATGGGGCTGGAGACATGGGTCGTACGGCGGGGCGCCGGGCAGGCAAACCGTCGGGTAGGTATCATGAGGTCGCGCCACCTTACTTGTGCCTCAGAGCACGCTTTAAGTATCACTTGGCCCGGGTGCCGGGCCCGTGTCTCCACCCCAATTCTTCGCGCGCCGCATTCGCTCCCCTCACCCGCCCGCTATGCTATCCGCCCGCTATGCTATAATGGACCCGTGATCCGTTATTCCTGATTCGCCTGGGCGCGCGTCCCGGCATCCGGAGCCCGGCCATGGAGCAGCTACCGACCGGCACGGTGACGTTCCTCTATACCGACATCGAGGGCAGCACCACCCGCTGGGAGCGCGCCCCCTCCTTCATGCGCCCGGCCCTCGAGCGCCACGACGCCATCCTCCACGCCGCTATCGCGGCGGCGGGCGGGGTCGTCTTCCGCACCATGGGCGACGCCTTCTGCGGCGCCTTCCCCACTGCCCCCCAGGCCGCCGCCGCCGCCGTGGCCGCCCAGTGCGCCCTTGCCGCCGAGCGGTGGCCCGCCGAGATCGGCGCCATCCGCGTGCGCATGGCCCTGCACACCGGCACCGGCGAACTCGGCGGCGGCGACTACATCGGCCCGCCGCTCAATCGGGTCGCCCGCATCCTCAGCGCGGGGTACGGCGGGCAGGTCCTCTGCTCGCAAACCACGGCCGACCTGCTCCGCGGCGGTCTGGCCGAGGGCGTGTCGCTGCGCGACCTGGGTGAGCACCGGCTGAAGGACCTGCAGCTGCCCGAACACCTCTATCAACTGGTTGTGGCCGGGCTGCCCGCCGACTTTCCACCGCTCAACAGCCTCGACAGCCGCCGGCACAACCTGCCAGTGCAGCGAGGCCCACTCGTCGGCCGCGAACCGGAGCTCGCCGCTCTGCAGGCTCTGCTGCTGCGGCCCGACGCCGGGCTGGTCACGCTGACGGGGCCGGGCGGCACCGGCAAGACCCGCCTGGCCCTGCAGACAGCCGCCGAGGTGAGCGACCGCTGCGCCGACGGCGTCTACTTCGTACCGCTTGCCACCGTGACCGACCCTGCTCTGGTCGCCCCGATCATCGCCCAGGCGCTCGAGCTTAAGGAGGTGGCCAGCCAGGAGCCGCTGGCCACCTTGCAGGGCTATCTGCGCGACAAGCAGATGCTGCTCGTGCTCGACAACTTCGAGCAGGTCATCGCGGCCGCGCCGCTGGTGACGCGCCTGCTGGCGACGGCACCGCGCCTGCGCGTGCTGGTCACGAGTCGCGAGGTGCTGCGGCTGCACGGCGAGCAGGTCTTCCCGGTGCCCGCCTTGAGCCTGCCCGATCCTGAGCACCTGCCGCCGCCCGAGGCTCTGGCCCGGGTCGAGGCCGTGGCGCTCTTCGTCCAGCGTGCCCGCCTGGTCCAGCCCGGGTTCGAGCTCACGACCGCCAACGCCCCGGCCGTAGCCGAGATCTGCGCCCGCCTGGAGGGCCTGCCGCTGGCCATCGAGCTCGCGGCCGCGCGCATCCGCCTGCTGTCGCCGCAGGCCATGCGCGCGCGGCTGCCCGGGCGCCTCGACCTGCTGACCGGTGGGGCGCGCGACCTGCCGGCCCGGCAGCAGACCCTGCGCGGGGCTATCCAGTGGAGCTACGACCTGCTGGCGCCCGCCGAGCAGCGGCTCTTCTGCCGCCTCGCCGTCTTCGTCGGCGGTTGCACGCTGGAGGCGGCCGAGGCCGTTTGCGATGGCGGCGGCGACCTGGGCATCGACGTGTTCGAGGGCGTGGCCTCGCTGGCCGACAAGAGCCTGCTGCGCCAGGAGATGGGCCGCGACGACGAGCCGCGCTTCGGCATGCTGGAGACGATTCGCGAGTTCGCCGCCGGGCTCCTGGCGGCGGCGGATCCGGCGCAGGCCCGCGCGCTGCGCACGCGCCATGCCACCTTCTTCCGCGATCTTACAGATGCGCAGAGCGTGGCGCTACAAGGCGCCGGCCAACTGCAGGCAGTTGAGTTGTTGGAGCGGGACCACGACAACCTGCGCGCCGCACTCGCCTGGACCACTGAGCAGGGCGACAGCGATTCGGCGCTGCGCATGGTCGGCCTGCTCGGGCTCTTCCAGTTCTGGAACGCCCGCAGCTATTACCGGGAGGCGTTGGCCTGGACCACCGCCGTACTCGCCCTGCCCGTGCCTGACGGGCGCACGGTGGCGCGGGCGGGCGCCCTGGTGACCGCCGCCTGGGTCAGCTGGCGCATGAACGCCTACGCAGCGACGGCTCGCTTCGCCCGCGAGGCCAAGAGCATCCTGGAGGAGCTCCGGGCGCAAGGCCTGACCGGACCGCGCGAGACGCAGTACTGGGCGCACGCGCTGCTCGCGCTCGCGATCGCGCTCGACCTGGAGAACGACCCGACCTCGGTCCCGCTGCACGAGCAGTCGATTGCCCTCTTCGCGGGGCAAGGAGATCACTGGGGGCAGGCGCTCGCCTACCTCGACGAGGCCCTCGTCTTGCACCGGCGGGGCGACACGGACGGGGCGCGGGACGCATTCAGTCAGAGCTTGCATTGGTTCCAGCAGTCTGGCGACACCTGGGGCCTGGCGCAGGCGATCAACGGCCTGGGTGACCTGGCGCGCATGGACGGCGCCTACGCCGAGGCCGAGCGCCACTACGAGCGCGCGCTCACCCTCTACCGCAGCATCAACGTCCATGCCGACATCCCGTCCGCGCTACACAACCTGGCTTATGTCGCGCTGGCGCGCGGCGAGGCGGAGCGCGCGCGGACGCTGTTCCGCGACGCGCTCGATCAGCACGTGCGCCTGGAGAATGAACACGGCATCACCGAGTGCCTGGCCGGGCTCGCTGCGGTCGCCGCCGTGACCGGGGCGCCGGAGCGCGCGGCGCGGCTCTTCGGAGCCGCGGCCGCCCTGCGTGAGGCGGCGAGCGCCATGATCTGGCCCGCCGAGCAAGCCGAGAACGCGCGCTACACGGCCCGCGCCCAGGCGCAGCTCGACCCGGCAGCCTGGGCAGCGGCCTGGCAGGCCGGCCGCGCGTTGACGCTGGCCGACGCCGTCAACCTTGCACGCGCGACGGTGGCGGCCTCCTGAGCTATCCCCTCGCAACCCGACCGCGGCTCCTGTGCTATAATGGCGGATATCCTCTGTGCTCACGCACACCAGGGGGCCAAGGAGTCGGCGCAGTCGCGCACGCGGGAGCCCGGCGATGGACCAGCTACCGACCGGCACAGTAACCTTCCTCTATACCGACATCGAGGGCAGCACCGCCCGCTGGGAGCGTGCCCCCACCGTCATGCGCCCGGCCCTCGAGCGCCACGACGCCATCCTCCGAGAGAGCATTGCGGCGGCGGGTGGCGTCGTCTTCCGCACCATGGGCGACGCCTTCTGCGGCGCCTTCCCCACCGCATCTCAGGCCGCCGGCGGCGCGGTCACCGCCCAGCGCGCACTTGCCGCCGAGCCGTGGCCCGCCGAGATCGGCGCCATCCGTGCGCGCATGGCCCTGCACACCGGCACCGGCGAACTCGGCGGCGGCGACTACATCGGCCCGCCGCTCAATCGGGTCGCCCGCATCCTCAGCGCGGGGTACGGCGGGCAGGTCCTCTGCTCGCAAACCACGGCCGACCTGCTCCGCGGCGTCCTGGCCGAGGGCGTCAGCCTGCGCGACCTGGGCGAGCACCGGCTCAAGGACCTGCAGCTGCCGGAGCGCCTCTTCCAGTTCGTGATCGCGGATTTGCCGGCCGATTTCCCACCGCTCAAGAGCCTCAACGTCCACGCGCACAACCTGCCCGCCGAGCGGGCGCCACTGGTCGGGCGGGAGCGCGAGATTGCGGCGGTGCTCGATCTGCTGCGGCAGCCCCAAACCCGCATGGTCACGCTGACCGGGCCAGGCGGCACGGGGAAGACGCGCCTCGCGCTGCACGTCGCCGCCGAGGTGAGCGATCGCTGCGCCGACGGCGTCTACTTCGTACCGCTCGCGCCGGTGACCGATCCGCAGCGCGTTCCGGCCGCCATCGCCCAGGCGCTCGAGCTCAAGGAGGTGGCCAGCCAGGAGCCGATCGCCACCCTGGAGGCTTTCCTGCGTGACAAGCAGATGCTGCTCGTGCTCGACAACTTCGAGCAGGTTGTGCCCGCCGCGCCGCTCGTGGGGCGCCTGCTCGGCGCCGCGCCCCGCCTGCGTGTGCTCACGACCAGCCGCGAGATCCTGCGCCTCTATGGCGAGCAGGAGTTCCCGGTGCCCGGTCTGGCCGTCCCCGACGTCGCGCGCCTCCCGCCGCTTGCGGCGCTCGCCCGGTTCGAGGCCATCGCGCTCTTCGTGGAGCGTGCGCGCCTGGTGCAGCCTGCGTTTGGGCTAACCGACCAGAACGCCGCCGCCGTGGCCGAGATTTGCTGCCGGCTGGACGGTCTGCCGCTCGCCATCGAGCTCGCCGCCGCGCGCGTCCGGCTGCTCTCACCCCAGGCGATCAGCACCCGCCTGGCCCGCAGCCTGGAGCTCCTCACCAGCGGCGCGCGCGACCTGCCCGCCCGCCAGCAGACGCTGCGCGGGGCGATCCAGTGGGGCTACGACCTGCTGAGCGTGCCCGAACAATGCCTCTTCCGCCGCCTCTCCGTCTTCGTCGGGGGCTGCACCCTGGAAGAGGCCGAGGCGATTTGCGCCGGGGACGCCGGGCCGGAGATGGACCTCTTCGAGGGTATCGCGTCGCTGACGGACAAGAGCTTGCTCAAGCAGGAGGTTGACAGCGGCGGAGAGCCTCGGTTCCACATGCTGGAGACCATCCGGGAGTTCGCGACCGAGCTGCTTGAGAGCTGCGACGAGGCCGAAACGATGAGGCGCCGCCTTGCCATATACCTGCACGATCTGACGGCTTCGCTGCGCCCCCAATTGATCGGCGTCGGGCAACAGGACGCGGTGGAGCGCCTGGATCAGGAGCACGAGAACTTGCGTGCGGCCCTCGGCTGGGCCATCGCGGCGGGCGAGCGCGACATCGCTCTGCCGCTCGTTGGGGTGTCGATGCTATGGCACTTCTGGCGGGCCCGCTGCTACTTCCGTGAGGGCCTGCAGTGGACCGAGCGCGCGCTCGCCCTGACTCCGCCGGACGAGCGCACGTACGAGCGGGCGGCCGCGATGCTGACCGCGGCGTGGCTGGCCTGGCGCCTCCAGCAAAGCCCGACCGTGGCTCGATACGCGGGCGAAACCCGCACCCTCTTCGCCGATCTGCTGGCCGCCGCCCCGGGCGACGTCCGCGTGGCGCAAGGGCTCGCCCACGCTCTGCTGCTGACCGCGCTCGTCCGCGGCTTCCGTGAAGGCGTCCCGAGCGCGGAGCTGATCGGCCAAGCCCTGGCCCTGTTCAACGAGCAGGGCGACCTCTGGGGGCACGGCTTCGCGCACCTGATCGACGGGCTGATTGCGAATGCGCTCGGCGACGCGGGCGCCGCACGTGAGACCTTTGCGGAGAGCGAGGGCCATTTCCACCGCGTCGGCGACATCTGGGGGGAAGCGCAAGCGGCCAACGGCCAGGCCGACGCCGCCCGCATCCTGGGCGATAATGAAGCAGCCGGCCGGTTCTACGAACACGCCCTGCGGCTATACCGTGACCTCAAGGTCCGCGCCGATATCCCGTCGGCGCAGCACAATCTCGCCTACGTGGCCCTCGCTCGCGGCGACGCGGCCACAGCGCGGACCCTGATGGGCGAGGCGCTCGAGCAGCAGCTGGCGCTTCAGAACACGCACGGTGTAACCGAGTGCCTCGCCGGGCTGGCCGCCGTCGCCGCGGTGGCCGGGATGCCGGACCGCGCCGCCCGGCTCTTCGGCGCCGCCGCTGCCCTGCGCGAGGCGACCGGGGCGCAGGTCTGGCCCGCGGAGCGGGCCGAAAACGCGCGCTATGCCGCCTTCGCCCGCGACCAAGTCGACGAACCGATGTGGGCGGCAGCCTGGGAGGCGGGCCGCCTGCTCTCCGAAGGAGGTGCGATCGCGCTGGCGCGCGAGACGCCGGCCGGCTGAGCCGGCGCCGCGCTAGTCCCCTTCCGGCGCGAACATCCCCTCCAGCAGATCCGGCACGTCCAGCAGCGCCCGCAGCGCCGGCCCGTCGGCGTTCGAGAAGACGTAGCGGTTGCGCCTGCCCGCCCAGGCGAGCGTGAGCACAGCGAGTCCGCGGTAGCCGGGCGGCAGGTCCCAGCCCAGGGTGGCGAGGCGTTGCGGCGTCGAACCCGGTATGCCGGCGAAGGTGGCCGATTCGTGGAGCGGGCGGCCCTGCGGATCCTCCAGCGTGGCCGTCACGTCCACGGGCGGGCCCGTCGTCTCGCTCAGCAGCCATATCTCGACCGCCAGCGGCGCGTCCGTCGGAAGGGTGAGGCCGAGGTAGCGCGCGCTCGCGACGACCGGGCGGTAGGCGCCCGCCACGGCGAAGTAGGCCGGTTTGGGCGTCCCGTCGTACTCGACCGCCGAGGTACAGACCACGTTCGGCCAGGGCTCGTCGAGTTGCCAGGGGAAGATCCCGGCGCTCCGCGGCCAGCGCCGCCGCGTCTCCTCGACGTAGTAGCGCAGGCCCTCCGCCTGCAGCCACTGGCTTGCCGCGACTGCAACTGCCAGGTCGGCGGTCGGGCCGAAGACCGCAGCCAGCGTCGTGTCGTGCGACCACCAGGCGCCGCCGTGGTGGCGGACGGCCGGGTTGTCGGGTCCCGCCGCCTGGTAGCGCCGCGACAGATAGCGCGGCCGCCCGGCCAGGCTTGCCGCGCCCGGCAGGCCGAACTCGGAGTGCAGCGCCGGGGTAATCGCGTTCACGCGCCAGTATTGCGGGCCCGGCTGCCGCCGGCTGTAGTCCCAGGGGCCGTGCACGTCCCAGAGCGGTCCCTTGTCAGGGTCGGCGTCGAAGATCGGGCCAAGAGGCGAGCTTGGGCGGAAGGCGCGGTCGGGATCGTGCGTGGCGACGGCCGCGGCGAGCGTGGCCGCGTAGGGGTGGTCGAGCGCAAGTGGCACACCGTCCGGCGTCGTAAGCTCGTTCCCCCCGCCCCACAGCACCAGGCTGGGGTGGTTGCGCCGCGCCGCGATAACGGCTGGAGCGTAGGACGCGATCCGCGCCAGATACGCCGGGTCGGCGGGCGGCGTGTTGCTGATGCCCGCGCTGGATAGCGGGAACTCCTGCCAGACGAGCAGACCGAGGCGGTCGCAGGCGGCGTAGAAGGCGGGCGTCTCGGGGTCGCCGCCGCCCCAGCAGCGCAGCATGTTGGCGCCCGCCGCCTGGGCCGACGCGAGCAGTCGCCGTGCGCGGCGGTCGGCGCGCGGGCCGCCCATGGAGTCCGCGGGCACCCAGTTCCAGCCACGCTGGAAGATCGGCCGGCCGTTGACCTCGAGCGTCAGCGGCCACTCGTCGTCCGGCGCGCCTGGCCGGACCGCCCAGCGCAGCGTGCGGATCCCGAAAGTCGCGGCGACGGCGTCCGATCCGTCCGCGCAGGTCGCCGTCGCCTCGTAGAGCGGCTGGTCGCCCTGGCCGTTCGGCCACCAGAGGGCCGGGCGGGGCAGCGTGAGGCGTGCCCAGGCCAGGCCGCCCGGTCCGGCTGTCGCCGCAGCGCGGGCCAACACCCGACCGCCGCGCCGGCTCACCAGGTCGACCAGCGCGTCCGGCGGGCCGTCCACGGTCACCGCCAGGTCGACGGTGGCCTGGGCGCTGTCCAGGTCGGGCGTGGTACGCACCCAGAGGTCGTAGAGGCGCGCGGGCCCGGTCTCGCGCAGCGTTACCGGGCCGAGGATGCCAAGGCGGACGAGGCGCGGCGCGAAGTCCCACCCGTAGCCCATGCGCCCCTGGAGCCCGCGCGTCGCGTCGGTGCGGCCGATTCTGCGGATCCTCCGGCCAGGGCGCGCTGATGTGCACGAGCAGTTGGTTGCCGTCGGAGCGCAGGTCCGGGCCGATCTCGACCGCGAAGGGCGCACCCGGCCCCTCGTGCCGGCCCAGCAGGCGGCCGTTCAGGTAGACCGCGCAGCGGTCGGCCACCGCGCCGAACTCGAGGAAGGCCCGCCGGCCGGGCGGCGGCGCGAGATCGAAGTCGCAGCCGTAGACCCAATCGCGGTGCTCGACCCACTCGGCCGCGCGGCTGTTGAGGTCGCGGTAGGGCGCGGGGATGCGACCCGCGCGCCAGAGGGCCTCCTGCACGGACATGGGGACGGCCACCGGCAGCCAGGCGGCCAGGTCGTGCCGCCGCGCGGCGCGCGGCGTCCAGTCCCACTCGCCGGGGTTGTCGTCCCACAGCCGCCAGCCGATGAGCGGCCGGGGGACCGGCAGCGCTTCGGCGCTGCCGGGGTCGGTGTCCTCGGACGGCAGACTCATGAGGCGGACAGCTTCCAGGCCGCCACGGAGAACGGCCCGACCGCACCGTCGCCCTCGACCGGTGTCTCGTCGAGGCGCACGCGCGTGCCGCCCGCGACCGCTGCCTCGTGCGTCAGCCGGGTCGGGTTGTGCGCGTGGATCAGCGCCGCAGTGCCCTCCTCGGCCGGCTTCAGCGCGCTGACGACCAGTTGCGGGTCGCCCGCGAAGAGCGTCTGTGCCGCGGGCGCGTGGCCCGCCGACCACTGGATCGGGAAGGCCGCGGGCGGGCGCAGGAACTGCTCCGCGCGGGCCGGAAGCAGGTCGGCTTCGCCCGGACCGAAGGGCAGCAGCGCCAGGTCCCAGGCCTGCGGGCCGAAGCACTGCGCGTCGGGCGTCGGCAGCAGCGGACCCGCGTCGCCTGGCCGCGTGACCAGGTCGGGGCGGGACAGGAACCCGACGCCGCGCAGCAAGGTCGGCGCGATGTCGATGCCGCCCGGCGCCCGGCGTACCGCCGACTCGTAGAGGCCGCGGGCGAAGAATGCCAGTCCGGCGCCGTCGGGCGTCTGCGCGGCCACCCAGCCGCGGAACGGGAAGTCGGGCAGCCACTGCTGCGGCGCGTTCGGCGACGAGTGGTCGACCTCGAAGCCGCGGTCCTCGACGTCGAAGGGCGCGCCCGAGCGCGCGGTAACGCCGTCGGGTACGTGGGTGATGAGCCGGAGGTCGAAGTCCTCGGCGCGGTTCGCGAGGTCGAGATGCAGGTCGACACGCGCGCCCTGCAGCCGCACGACCAGCCGGCCGTCGAGGCGTACCCGGCCGGTGCGGCCCTGCCGGTCGGCGCTGAGGCGCGCGGGCACCTGTGCCTGGATCGGGAACTCCAACTGGGCGTCGGGTCCGCTGCCGATCACGCGCGCACGCACGGCATCGGGCACGAAGGTGACCGGCGGCACGCCGGGCAGCGGGCAGGCGGTATACTCGTCGCCTTGCTCGCCCGCGTGCGAGAAGTAGACGGGACCATAGGTGCGGCCGCTCGCCTGCGCGGCCAGCCAGAGGCCGCGCTCATCGGCCCAGACGCGGACGGCGGCGTTGGCGATGGCGGCGCCCGACGTGACCGGCCGGCGGGCCCGGGCGGCGCGCCAGCCGGCCGCCGTGGCGCGTTCCACGCGCAGCACACGGTAACCCGCCCAGGGCGCATCGGTCTCGAATTCAATCTCGACGAAGGGCAGTTTGTAGATTTCGGGGCGGTGCCGCGCGACATGGACCCAGTCTAGGGGCGCCGCCAGGTGGATGTAGGCCGTGTCAGCCGGGGTAGCGAAGGCGTCCTGCAGCTTGTGGTAGTGGATGTACTCCTCGCCCTTGCCTATGACGCGGAACGGCACGTCCTGCCCGTCGACGTCGACCAGCCGGAAGGGGATCAGGCCGGTCTCAGGGCCGTAAACGCGTTCGCGGATGCGGCCGCGCCCGCCCGCCAGCCCAACGATGCCGATCGCCCCGAGCTCGCCGCGCGTCGCCGGATCGAGGGCGGCGGCAAGTCGCTTGGCCCCGCGCTGCGCCGCATCGACCGCGACCATGCCCGCGCGGGCGAAGCGGGTCATCATCTCGCGGTGTACGGCGTCGATACTGCAGCCGGGGATGGAGTTGTGCGGGTGGTTCTGGGCCAACAGGCGCCAGGCCCAGCGCAGGTGGGCGCGGTCGGCGCCGCCCCCGGCGAGCTCGGCGAGCGCCTGCAGTGGTTCGGCGATGCCGAGCAGCAGCGCCTCGATGCGCTGGTTGGCCTGCTTCAGCGGCACGCGCGTGCCGCAGACGGACGCCGGGCAAACGGTGAGGCACGGGTCGCGCTGCTCGCCGCGGATTACCGGCAGGTCGGCGGCGTGCGGGCGCACGCGGGCGGCCATCTCCTCCAGCGAGCCGACGTGCACCTCGTGGCCAACCCGCTCCGCAATCTGGTCGGCCAGCCAGGGGAGGCGCTCGCCCGCCGGGAAGTGGTCGCAACCGATGACGAAGAGGCGGTCAGCGTAGGGCTCGTGGTCTTGGCGAGCCACGATGCCGGGCAGCGCCTCGACCAGGAAGCGGTCAGGGTCGACCACGCCCATCGCGCCCTCGCAGTAGCCCTCGGGCGGGCGCAGCACGAGCACGCGGCTGCCGTCGGGCGAGTCCCACCAGCACGCCGCGGCGGCGTTGGCGGGGTGCAGCCCGCGCCAGGCAAAGGCGTCGTCCATGCCGAACTGGCGCAAGAGCTGAGGCAGCTGGGCGCAGAAGCCGAACGTATCGGGCAGGTGGCCGACCGCCATGGGCTCGCTGCCGTAGCGACGCGCGGCCCAGCGGCCGAGCGTCAAGTTGCGTACGAGCGACTTGGGATCGGGCAGGAAGGTGTCGACCGCGGTGTACCAGGGGCCGACCTTGATGCGCCCCGCGGCCACCAGGCGGCGGATCTGCGCCTCGGCCTCGGTCCGCACCTCCAGGTAATCCTCGATGGCGATAGCCTGCCCGTCCAGCACGAAGCAGCGGAAGCGGGGCTCGCGCTCCAGCAGGGCGACCAGCTTATCCATCATCGCGACCAGGCGCGCGCGGAAGCCCTCGAAGGGCAGGTACCACTCGCGGTCCCAATGGGTGTGGCCGACCACAATGCCGACGGGCGCCTCGGCGGGCGCGCTCTCCGGAGCGGGTGGCGCGGCGGGCGCCGGCGACGGTTTGTCCAACAACTCTCGATCCATTCTCGACTCCAATCTGCTCCTCAATGCACTGCGGCCGGCGTCGACGCTAGCCGCGGCTGTCCGATTCGGGGACGGCGGCCGGCGCCAGGCCCGCCCAGCCCTCCGCGAAGAAGGGCGGGGCGCCGCGCGCGACCGACTCATAGTGCGTAGATGTACATGGCGGCCGACCAGCTCTGGTGGGCGAAGCCCATCGGCCGGCCGCTGCGCCCGTGGGCCCACTCGGTGAACTCCCAGGGCGCGCGGATGCCTTCGCGGTTGAGCGCGGCCAGGCGGGCGAGCTGCGCCGCCGCCTCGGCGTGGCGCCCGGCGGCGACCAGTGCGGCCACGTAGAAGCCGCCGATGAACGGCCAGATGCCGCCGTTGTGATATTGATCGGGCTTGTTCAGGTCGCGCAGCAGCAGGTAGTCGCGCCAGTCGGCATCGCCGGGGCGCACGGGCTGGTCGAGCGCGCGCACGGGGTACGGGTCGTTCAGGCCCGCGCCGATGGATGTAGGTCAGGATGCGGTCGGCCTGCGGCGCGGTGGCTACGTCCAGCAGCACCGCCAGGCAGTTGCCGAGTGTGTCGCAGCGGTCGCCGTAGCTACGGAAAGCCCATGTAGGGCAGGAAGTAGGGCCGCACCACCAGCGCCGTGTCGACCAGTCGGGTCGGACAGAGCCACTCGCGCCAATGCCGCTCCATCCAGGTCCGGTCGCGCGGCACCTCGGGCCCAACCCACAGCAGCTGATGCAGCTTCCACGTCGTGGCCGAGGCCGCGCGCAGGTAGGCGTCGGGCGGCCGGTCCAGCGCGGCGGTCAGCAGGCCCAACGCGCGCCAGGCGGCGGCCCAGAGCACATTCGGGTAGAGCGAGTTGTAGCGATTCGGGAAGAGGTCGGCCCAGTCCACCGCCTCATGAACTTCGAGCAGTCCGCACTCGTTGGAGTCCTGATAGCGCAGCCAGCGCAGCGCGCGCTCGAGCGCGGGCCAGGCGGCCCCCAAGGTGGCCCGGTCGCCCGTGGCGCGCCAGAGGGCGTAGTGGCCGAGGATGAACCAGAGGCTATTGTCGATGCAACCGGCGTGCGCCGTGTCGGCGATGGGCGCGGCGGGCGCGGAGCCGGCCAGCGGCGAGGCGCCACCCTCGGCGACCAATGCGGCATCGGGCTCGTTCGGGAAGCCAACGTTGTGCGGGATGTTGCCGAGCGGGCTCTGGAAGCGAGCCAGCTTCGCGAGGGAGCGGCGGTGCACCGCGGCGCCCTCGGGCAAGAGCAGCAGGCCCAGGCCGCAGATCATGCTGTCGCGCGCCCAGACCTGCCGGTACGCGCCGCCGCCCCCGCCGAGCAGGCCGCGCTCCGAGGCGTTGGCCAGCAGGATATCGGCCGCGCGGGCACGCGCCTCGGCGGGGAGGGCAGCTTCGGGGGTGGACGGGTGCGAGGACGTTTGACGATTGCTCCTTTAACGCAGTGAAACCGACGATCCAATCGACGTAAGTCTACCATCCGCCCGCGAAGCAGAGCAAGGTGGGCGCTACCCCGCTGGTCCCGCCCGGCCGGTACTTCCGGATAGTGAGCGTCGGACACGATTTGCCGCGTGTAAGCCAAACGTGACCCCCCAGGCCCTTGACACGGCTCACCCGCCGCATTAGACTTATTGTAGCACGATTACAGTAGCGCTCGGGTCGCAAAGGGACGCGGCACGTAAGCAGAAGAACTCAGGCGCTAGCCCTCCTGAACCGAGGTTTCCTCGTTCCACCCTCCCCGATTCAGGTTCGCTGATCGACTCGCGAGCCGACAAAGAAAGCGCGGGGTTGTATCCCTCGCATGGGGACACCTTACGCCGGCCGCCCAAGCGGTGACCAAGGGCGCGCCCGGAAGCGGACGAGCACATCCGCGCGCGCCGCGTCCAACGAGCGCCCCCGCCACGCGGCGAGGTCCGGATGCGCCCCGTGCTGGAAGGATTGGAAACCGAAACCGTGACCACTGTAGTTCGCGAAACACGTACCGCCAATCCGCTCGACCCGATCGCCATTGCCACGCCGATGGCGCCCCTGCCGCAGCCCACGGCGCCCGTGCCCGTCGACCAACCCCACCCCGTACGCCTCCTGCCCGGCTTCTGGCAGGTCGGCGGCGGCTACCTGAGCCACGACCGCGACGCGGCCAGTTACCTCTTGGTCGACGAGCGCAGCGGCGCCGGCGTTCTGGTCGACTGCGGCAGTCACAGCGGCCTCGCGGCGCTGCGGGGCAACATTCAGCAGATCACCGACCTGGACCGCATCAGGCTGGTCATCGGCACGCACGGCCACTGGGACCACGTCGAGGCGTACGGTCATCTGCGCGAAGAGATCGGGGCGCCCATCGCCCTGCACGCCCGCGACGCGGATGCCGTCGAGCGGGGCGACAGCGACCTGACGTGCGCGGGTTGGCTCTACAATGAGCCCTTTCATACGTTTCCGATCGACATCCGCCTGCATGGCGGCGAGCGTTATCTGATCGGAGAGTATGCATTGGAGATCCTGCACCTGCCGGGACATTCGCCCGGCTGCATCGGCGTCCGGGCCGTCTACGCGCGCACCGGGCAGGCGATCCTTATCCCCGGCGACGCGATCCATGGCGCTTATGGCCGGCGCATCCGCTCGAGCCTGAGCGCGTGGAAGCGCTCGCTGCGCCGCCTGATGCAGGACCCGCCCGACCTGCTCGTGCCGAATCATCTGCCGGCGGGCGCGCAGACCTCCCTGCTGGCCGACGTGCCGAACCGGCTGGCCCGCGTCTACTGGCTGCTCGAGACCGACTTCATGCAGTTCCAGGGGCCCCAGCGTAGCTAGCGCGCGCCCTGCTTCCCAAGGAGTGAGACCGCATTCATGACTATCGACACCGCCCGCGATCTCGACCGCCGCCCGGCCAGCAGGGCCCGGCCGGCGGTGCTGACCGGCATCGTCGTCAACCACACACACTGGGACCGCGAATGGTACATGCCGTTCCAGCGCTACCGCGTGCTGCTGGTCGACGCCGTCGACCGGCTGTTCGACATCCTGGCCCATCAGCCGGATTACCGCGGCTTCCTGCTCGACGGCCAGACCGTCGTCGCCGAGGACTACCTGGAGGTGCGGCCGGAGCAGCGGGACGTCCTGGCGCACTACATCGCGCAGGGGCGCATCACGCTGGGCCCGTGGTACGTACTGCCCGACGAGTTCCTGCCCAGCGGCGAGAGCCTGATCCGCAACCTCCTGCTCGGCCGCCGGCAGATGCAGGCGCTTGGCGCGCCGGCCGCGCGGGTCGGCTACCTGCCCGACACGTTCGGCCACCCCGCCCAGTTGCCGCAGATCCTGGCCGGGTTCGACCTGGAGAGCGCCGTCATCTTCCGGGGCGTGCAGTCCGACACGAGCGAGTTCTTGTGGGAAGCGCCCGACGGCACGCGCCTGCTGACCATCTACTTGCCCGGCGGCTACTACAACGGGATGGAGCTCGCGCGGGCGCCCGAGTTCTGGCTGGCCGAGCGCATGCCCGTCATGCTCGACCAGGTGGCCCGCTTCGCGACGACGCCGGCCGTGCTGATCATGAACGGCTGCGACCACTTCGAGCCGCAGCCCGCGACGCAGGCGTTCCTCGACCGCGCCAACGCGCTGCAGGACCGCGTGCACCTGCGCCAGGGCTCGCTGGAGGAGTATGTCGAGCTCGTGCGCGCCGCCCGGCCCGCGCTGAGCGTCAAAACCGGCGAGTGGCGCTACAACCGCCCGTCGCGCATCACGCCGGGCGTGCTCTCGTCGCGTATGTACCTCAAGCAGGCCGACTTCCGCGCGAGCACCGCGCTGGAGCGCGGCGCTGAGCCGCTGCAGGCACTCGCCTGGGGGATCGACGGCCACCACGACACGGGCCTCCTCGACACCGCCTGGCGCTATCTGCTCCAGAACCACCCGCACGACTCGATCTGCGGCTGCAGCGTCGACGCGGTGCACCGCGACGACGAGGCACGCTTCCGCTGGAGCCAGGAGATCACCGGCGACCTGATAGAACGCGCCGCGAATCGCCTTGCCGCACGCCTCGGCGTGCCCGGGCCAGGCTTCGCCGCCTTCAACACGCTGGCAGCCCCGCGCACCGAGGTCGTGCGCCAGCGGCTGCACTTCCTGGCACCAGGCATGCAGTTCGCGCTGGCCGATGGCGCGGGCCGGGCGGTTGCCCACCAGGAGGTCGCCCGGCGGCCGATGCCGATCGAGTGGGATCCCCAGCGGCAACACTTCCTCTGCCAGGGGCGTCAGCGCCCCGCGGTAGTCGTCTCGCCGCCCGCGCCGGACATGCCGGGCGCGCGCTGGCGCCGCTGGGAGGGCGAGGAGGTCGAGATTCTCTTCCAGGCCGATCTGCCGGGCGGCGGCTACAGCACGATCCGCGTCGTGCCCGCCGCGCCCGAGACGGCGCTCGCCCCCACGCCGGCGGCCCTGCCGCTCGACGCCGGAGCGACCTGGCTGGAGAACGCCTGGCTGCGCGTCGACGCGGCCCCCGACGGGTCGCTGACGCTGACGGACAAGCTGACCGGGCGGCAGTACGGCCCGCTGCACGTCTTCCGCACTGAGGCCGACCGCGGCGACGAGTACACCTTCTGCCCGGCCGAGGCTGACGCACCGGTCGGCAGCCGGAGCGGCCAGGCCACGATCGCGCTGGTCGAGGCCGGGCCGCTGCGGGCCACGCTCGAAGTGCGGCTCACGCTGGACGTGCCCACGCGCCTCGCCCCCGATCGGCGCCGCCGCGTGGCCGAGACGGTGGCGCTGCCGATCGTCAGCCGCATTGCGCTGAGCCCAGGCAGCCGGCGGCTGGAGTTCCAGACGACGCTGCAGAACACGGCTGAGGACCAGCGCCTGCGGGTGCTTTTCGGCACGGGGGTGCAGACGGCGTGGGCCGACGCGCAGGGACAGTTCGAGGTCACGCGCCGTGCGGTCGAGCTCCCGGCCGAGGAGCGCGCTCGCGTGCCGCTGTTCGACGAAGAGCAGGAGGTGAGCTACCACCCGCAGCGCGCCTTTGTTGACGTCTCGGACGCGGCGGGCGGTCTGGCCGTGCTGAACCGCGGCCTGCCCGAGTACGAGGCCGAGCCCGGCGTCGACGGCGTGACGCTGGGCCTGACGCTGCTGCGCGCCGTCGGCCGCCTCAGCCGCGACGACCTGTCGACGCGCTACAAGCACGCGGGTCCGCCACTCGACACGCCGGACGCGCAGTGCCTCGGCCCCCACACGTTCGAATACGCGGTGGTGCCTCACGCGGGCGACTGGCTGGCCACCGGGATTCCCGCCCAGGCCGCGGCCTACACGACGCCCGTCTACAGCGCGGCCCTTCCGGCTGGTTCGGCGAGCTCGGACGCCCCGGCGCGCGGGGTCTTTTACGAGCTTGGGCCGCAAGAGCTCATCTTCAGCGCCTGCAAGCGCAGTGAGGACGGCCGCAGCCTGGTGCTGCGCGCCTATAACACCGCGCCGTATTCGGTCGAGGGCGTGCTGCAACTGCCCGGCCCGGCGCGCGTCTGCCGCGCCAACCTGGCCGAGCGCGAGATCGACCCGCCGCTGCGGGAGGCAGAGGCGCCGTCCGGACCCGGGCCGCGCGCCTGGCATTTCCCCGTGCATGCCCGCGAGATCGTGACGCTGCGCATTGAGCCGGCCGCCGCGCCGGCGGCAGCGGAGGAGGCGACCCTGTGACCACCACTCCCCAGAACCCTGCCGCGGTGCCGCCCGCCGCCGAGCCGGATGCCGCTGCCATCGTGCGCGCGCACCTGCTCGCCAGCAGCGCGCTCAAGCAGCGCATCGCCACGCTGCTCGACACCGCCACGGCACAGGCGGCCGCGCTCATAACCGAGGCGCTGGCCGGCAGGCACAAGGTGCTCGTCTGCGGCAACGGCGGCTCGGCCGCGGATGCGCAGCACTTCGCGGGCGAAATGGTTGGGCGCTTCAAGCGCGCGGGCCGCGCTGCCCTGCCGGTGCTCGCGCTGACCACCGACACGACCGTGCTGACCTGCGTCGGCAACGACTTCTCCTTCGAGGAGGTCTTCAGTCGGCAGGTGGAGGCCTTCGCCCAGCCGGGCGACGTGGTGATCGGCCTGAGCACGAGCGGGCGCTCCGCGAACGTGCTGCGTGCGCTGGACGCGGCCCGCGCCGCGGGCGCGCATACGATCGCGCTGCTCGGCGGCGACGGCGGGCCGGCGGCCGCCCTTGCCGAGATCGCCCTCGTCATCCCGGCGACCGACGCCGCGCGAATCCAGGAATGCCACATCACGCTGATCCACGCCTTGTGCGACCTCGTCGAAACGGAGATCCTGCGGCGCGCGTGACCTGTGCCGCGCCATCACCCCTTGAAGGACCCTGCATGCTGACCGTCGATCCCCCGCACACCCGCCCGCGCGCCTGCAGCGTGGAGGAGTCCGCGGACTCCCTCACTCTGGCCGGCGCCGGCTACACGCTCGTCGTCGACCGCGCGACGCCGCGCGCCCGCCTGCTGCTGAACGGCCGCCTGGTGACCGACCTGCAGCTGGGTTCCGCGTGCGACCCACTGGACGCGCTCGACACGGGCGGTGTCTTCGCCCACGCCCAACTCGCCCGGGAGCCCGACGCCGTCGTGCTGACCTGGCAGGGCGCGAGCGCATGCTGGCGCGCGAAGATGATCGAGCTCCGCGCCTGGGAGGATGGCTTCAGCTACCGCTATCCACCTGCAGGGCGAGGGCACCGTCGACCGCGCGCACTTCTTCCGCACCCACGCCGCCGGGTCGTCTGCAGAGGGCGTACGGCTGTTCAACCCCGAGCCGAACTCCGGCGCGGTACGCTATACAGGCGACCACTGCCCGCCCGGCAAGCACTGCATCATGTGCTTGCCGAACCCGCAGACCGGGCGCATCGAGTACACCGGTCCCGCCGAGTACATGACGATCAGCGTCGGGAGGGATAAAGAGTACCACGAGGGCAACTGGTTCTTCACTCCGTCGCCCTTCTGCTTCGCCGCCGAAGGGCGCCGGCAACTGGCTGACCTTCGGCGTGGCGACGCCGCCCGGCGAGCTGGACCTTCACCGATTTCGAGTACCCGGGCGACTCCTTCGGCTTCAGCCTGCGCTACGACGGCCACGCGGCCGCTGTCGGCGGCACCTGGAGCAGCCCGGAGATGCTCTGCCTGGTCGCGCCCGACGAGTATGCCGCCGATGACGCGCTACTGCGACGCACTGCGCGCCTGCGGCTGGGCGCCGGATCACGGGCGCGGCCCGGCGCAGGGCTGGTGGCAGGAGCCAATGTTCTGCGGCTGGGGCGAGCAGGTCTCGCAGGAGTTCCACGACGGCCTGCGCCCGATCGTCGACGTGGCCGTGCCCCGCGCGCCCGACCGCGCGACGCAGGCGAACTACGAGCATTGGCTGGCCGCGCTGGAGACGCAGGGCCTCGACCCGGGCACCGTGGTGATTGACGATAAGTGGCAGGCGAGCTATGGCCTGAACGACGTCGACCGCAGCAAGTGGCCCGACCTACCTGGCTTCATCGCCGGACAGCATGCGCGCGGGCGTCACGTCTTGCTTTGGCTCAAGGCATGGGACCCTGCCGGTCTGCCGCCCGAGGAATGCATTTGCGACGCCGCCGGCAAGCCACTCGGCGTCGATCCGGGCGCGCCTGCGTATCGGGCCCGCTTCGCCGCGCAGGTGCGCCACATGCTGTGCGATCTGGGCGCCGACGGCTTCAAGGTCGACTTCACGCACCTGATCCCGCGCGGGCGGGACGGCCGCTCGCAGGGCGGGGCCTGGGGGCTCGAGCTCCTGCGCCAGTGGCTGGCGATCCTGTCGGACGCCGCCACGACGGCCAAGCCCGACGCGCTGATCGTCACCCACACCGCGAACCCCTACGTGGCCGACCTCGTGGACATGCTGCGTCTGAACGACGTGGCGGGCCTGGTCGACGTGCGGGCGAGCATCGTGCCCGACATGATGCACCGGGGGCGCATCGCCCGGGCCGCTTCGCCCTATTGGCTGATCGATTCGGACAACTGGCCCTGCCTGACGCGCGTGCAGTGGCGCGACTACATCCGCGCGCAGGGCGCAGGCACGTTCGGCGTACCGTCGCTGTACCACGCCGAGCGGCTGGGCTGGGGCCCCACCGACGAGCCGCTCGACGCCGACGACTATGCGGCCGTGCGTGTCGCGTGGGCGACCTACCGGGGACGCCTGCGGGACGCGGCCGCGCCCACCGGCTCCGCGGGGCCGGATCGAGAACAAGCCGGCGCGCGGACGGGCGCGCCTGTCGCAACAATGCCGTTGCGCTGAGGTACCATCGATGACGACCACCGGGCATCGCCGCCCCCACATGACCCAATCCGCCGCGACGGGCACAAGCACCGCCCTCGCGGATCCCCCGCCGGCCGTACCGGCGGCAACGCTGGCGCCGCCAATTGCGCCCCCGGCACCCCTGCTGCCCGCGCCGCCGATCGCCCCGGTGGGCCGGCGCGGGCCCCGCCGGGTCATCCGGCACGCGTCGCCGGAGTCGGCCGCCGAGCTCGAGCTCCGGCGCAAAGTCGGCCACCTGACGCTGGTGCAGATCCCGGGCACGCGCCTGCGCGAACGCGCCGCCGAGTTCATCCGCCAGTGCCACCCCGCCGGGATCGCCCTTTTCGGGCGCAATCTCGCCGGCCCCTGGGCCACCGCCGCCCTGTGCGCCGAGCTCCAGGCCCTGGCCGGCGACTCGGGCGACGCGCCGCTGCTGATCGGCATGGACCAGGAGGGAGGGCAGGTCGCGCACCTGCGCTACCCCTGCTCCGAGATGCCGAGCAACATGGCCCGGGCCGCGGCAGGCGGGCCTGAGGCGGCCGGCCAGGCAGCCGAGGTGTTGGGCCGCGAGATGGTGCGCCTGGGCATCAACTTCGCCTTCGCGCCCGTGCTCGACGTGAACAGCGACCCGCGCAATCCGGTCATCGGGGCGCGCGCCTTCGGCGACGACCCGGGGTCGGTCGCCGCCTGCGGTGTGGAGGCGATCGAGGGCCTGCGGCGGGCGCGCGCGCTCAGCATGGGCAAGCACTTCCCCGGCCACGGCGACACCTGGTCGGACTCGCATCTCAGCCTGCCGGAGGTCACGCACGGCTGGGAGCACATCCGCGACGTCGAGCTGGTGCCGTTCCGCGCGGCGATTGCCGCGGGCGTCGACAGTATCTGCTCGGCCCACGTGCGCTTCCCCGGCATCGACCCGTCCGGCCTGCCCGCCACGCTCTCGCCCGCGCTGATGACCACGCTGCTACGCGACGAGCTCGGCTTCCAGGGCGCGCTCTTTGCCGACGCGCTGGTGATGGACGCCATCGCCCGGCGCGACAGCGCAAATATCCCGCCTGCGGCGATTGAGGCGATCCGCGCGGGAGTCGACTGCCTCATGATCCTGGGCAGCATGAGCCTGCAGCGCCGCGTCTTCGACGCGTTGTTGGAGGCCGTACACGACGGCCACATTAGCGAGGAGCGGCTGGAGGAGGCAGTCCAGCGCGTGGAGGCGCTACGCCGCCGCGTCGCGCCGCCGGACCCCGGCGCTTCGTGGCCCGACCCGACCTACCAGCGCACCACGCGCCGGCTCGCGCTCGACGCGGTCACGCTGGTGCGCGACGACGGACGTCTGCTGCCGCTAACGACCGGCGACGTCGGCGTCGTCGAGTTCGCGTCGGGCAGCGCGTCACCGGTCGAGAACGGCCACAACGAGCCCCTCGGCTCCTCGACGCTGGCGTTCCTGCTCGGCTTGCGACGCCCCGAGGCGCGCTTCCTGGCACTGCCCGCGCACGTGCCGGGCGCCGCCGACACACTCGACGGCTTCGTGCGCGGCTGCGATCAGGTCGTGGTGGCGACGCGCAGTGCCTGCCTCGACCCGGCGCAGGCGGCCCTGCTCCGCCGGATCGCCACCGCCGGTAAGCCGGTAATCCAGTTGGCGCTGCGCAGCCCCTACGACGCGGCGATTGCGCCCGAGATCGGCACGGTGCTGCTGACCTACGGGGACCAGCCCAACGGGGTGGCGGCGGCGGTCGACGTGCTGCTGGGCAGTGAGCCCGCGCGTGGCCGCCTGCCCGTGCGCCTGCCCACCACCGCATGCTTCCCGCCGGCCTAGCCGAGATCGCCCCCTGGCGGACACCGCGCGCGGCCTGGCCCGGTGCGCTCGACGGGATCCGTGCGCGGGGCAGCGCCGGGGTGCTGGTGGGCATCCCGTGGGCGCGGCATATGCCCGCGCCCGGCGCCGCACGCTGGGGTCGGGCCGACCCGCAGCTGGATCTGCCGGGATTCCTGCGGCTCTGCGCCGCGCGTGATCTCGCGGTCGTGCTCGCGCCCGTCTTGCCGCCGGGCGCGGATGCCTACCCAGCCTGGCTCGGCGGCGACCCGGCGGTGCAGGCCGTGAGCGCCGCCGTCACCCCGACGCGCGGACCTGACGGCACAACTCTGCCAAGCTACGCCGCCGAGGGCTTCTACCGCCGCCTGGGCGAGTGGCTCGCCGCGCTGGCCACGCAGATCCGGCCGTTCCTGGCACCACGCGGGCCCATCGTCGCACTCCAGATCGACGCGGAGGTGATCCACGGCCCGGCCGACCCCTTCGGGGCCGACTATCATCCCGGGGCGTTGGCGCTCTACCGCGGGTGGTTGGGCGACCCCGCGGCCGAGCCGCCCCGGCGCGCCGACCCGGCCGATCTGCCGCGCCTGTTCGGCTGGCTCCACTTCCGCGAGTGGCTGCTGGGGTACGCGCTCGGTCACGTCGCCGCGCTCTGCCACGATGCGGGCCTGGACGCCGTGCCTCTGACCGCCCGCCTGCCCGCAGGCACGCCCGCCGGCGCACTCACCGCTGCGGAACAGGTGGTCGACGTCGCCATGCTCGATCTGGGCGCGGCTCCCGCCGGCTACGGCACGGTCCGTGACGCCGCGCGGACGGCGCACGCCGGCAGCCGCGCGCCCGCGATCTTCCTGCCGGCCGGCGCCGCCGCTGCCGACTTCCTCGCCCGTGCGGCGCGGATGCACGGCGCCCGCACTGTCGGCGTGGCCGCGGGGGACGCGACGGCTCCGGGAGTCCAGGCGCCCGCCGGACGCAAGTGGGCGCCGGTGCTCGTGCTGACGGTGCGTGACTACCGCGCGCTGGAGGCTGCGGGCCTGCCCGACGATCCCCGTCCGCCCGCGCCCCGCCTGCCGCGCGGCTACGTGACGCCGCCCGCATCAGGCCCGCCTCGCTTCCGGCGCGCCGTGGTAGCCGAGGCGCGCGCCTGGCATGCCGCGGTCGAGGCAGCGTTGCGGGCGGGCGGCGTGACCGCCGACCTGGGCGACGACGGTCTGCCGGTCGAGATTCTGCAGCGTTACCGCCTGGTCGTCTGCCCGACGTTCGACTTCCTGGACCACGCGACGCAAGAAAAGCTGCTCGGTTACGTGCGCCGGGGCGGCCACCTGGCCTACGGCCCGGCCGAGCCCTATCTTGACGAGCGGCTGGAGCCGTGCCGCCTGCTGGCCGATGCGCTCTCGCCATTCGCCAATGAGCCGGACGACCCCGGCTTCGCCGCCGACTTGGCGACTGAGTTGGAGATCGCCGGGGTGGTGCCGGCGGCGCACTGCGACGACCCGGCGCTCGATCTGGCGGCCCATATCTTGCCGGATCGCGCCACCGTGTTGTTCGCCGCGAACCCCACGGCCGCACCGCGCACCGCGACCATCGCGGGGCTCGGCGATCCGGCCGACCCGGCCACCGCGCAGCCCGGCCCGGGTCGCCGCGTCATGCTCGCGCCCAGCAGCATCGGCATCTGGCATCTGGTCTGACCGCGGGAGGTCCACGATAGACACCGCACCCCCAGCGCGGCCCCGCCCAGCGGTCGTCCTCGGCGTCGACGTCGGCGGTACCAAGCTCGCCGCGGGCGTCGTCGACGCCGCCGGCCACGTGCTTTCCTACCTGCGCGCGCCCACGCCGAACGACCTGGACGCGGAGGCGCTCTGCGCCTTCGCCGCCGACCTGGCGACTCGCGCCCGCGCGGCCAGCCCGCGGGCGCCCGACGCGCTCGGCATCGGCTGCGGCGGCCCGATGGTCTTCCCCGAAGGCATCGTCTCGCCGCTGCACATCCCCGTCTGGCAGGACTTTCCGCTGCGGGCGCGGCTGGAGGCGGCGTTGGACCTGCCCGCCGTGCTCGACAACGACGCCAAGGCCTTCGCGCTGGGCGAGGCGCTGTTCGGTGCGGGCCAGGGCGCCCGCTGCCTGCTCGGCATGGTCGTCTCCACCGGCGTGGGTGGCGGCATCGTCGTCGACGGACGGCTGTTCAACGGGGCGACCGGTAACGCCGGCCACGTCGGGCACCTGATCGTCGCCGAGGAGGGACCCCGCTGCTACTGTGGCGCCGTCGGATGCCTGACCGTCTACGCATCGGGCCGCGGGCTGGCCGCGCGGGCGCACGAGGCCCTGGCTGCCGGCACGGTGACCTCGCTGGCCGCTCTGCCAACCGACGCCGTGACCGGCGAGGCGATCACGGACGCTGCAGAGGGCGGCGATCCGTTCGCGGCGCGGCTGATGCGCGAGGCGGGGCAGGCGCTGGCCCGGGGTATCGCCGGGGCAGCCAACCTACTCGACCTCGACCGCGTGGTCATCGGCGGCGGCATCGCCCAGGCCGGCGACCTGCTCTTCGCCCCGCTGCGCTCCGAGCTTGGGCGGCGGGCGTGTCTATCGTACAGCCGCGATCTTGACGTGCGCCGCGCCGCGCTCGGCCGAGAAGCCGGGGTGGTCGGCGCGGCCGCGCTGCAGTTCCAGGCGCCTTGACAGCGATCGGGCAGGCGTAGCGCCTTCCTCCGCCCCGGTGCGGCGCTATGATGATCACCGGGGCGCCGGCCTCGGTCGGCGCCGGGCGCAGAGCCCAGGCGCTGACCCAATCAACTACGAGCGCCGGGGTGCGCGGCCCGCTCCGTGACGCGAGGACTCCCTGCCATGCGCATAACCGATTGCCACCACCGCCGCACGGCCGCCTCACCTGCCGCCCTCGTCATCCTCACCTTCGCGCTGCTGCTGTGCCGGCCCGTCGGCGTGCGGCCTGCGCCCGCGCCGGCCGCGGCACTGCCGCCGGGCGTGAGTGGCGGCTTCGCTGCCTTCTGGCAGGCCCACGACGGCGCGGTGCTCTTCGGCGAACCGCTCACGCCCGAGACACGGCAGGGCGCGCTGACGGTGCAGTGGTTCGAGCGCGCGCGTCTTGAGTGGCACGCCGACTGGCCCGCCGGACGGCAGATCACCCTCGGCCGCCTCGGCGCCGCGCTCACCCGGGGGCGCACCTTCGCCGGCATCGCAGCCTTCCCATCGAACTCCAGCCACCGCTACTTCGCCGCCACGGGGCACAGCATCCAGGGTGCCTTCCTGCGCTTCTGGCAGGCGGAGGGCGGAGTTCCGGTCTTCGGGTACCCGATCTCGGAGGAGCTCACCGAGGACGGGCGGACAGTGCAATACTTTGAGCGCGCCCGCTTCGAGTCGCACCCCGAGCTCAGCCCGGCCGGCTTCCCCGTGCTGCCGACCGCCCTCGGGGCGCTCGCGCTGGGCGGCGCGGCGGGCAGCGCGCTCGTCGTCGAGCCGCCCGTGCTGCAGGAAGGGCACACGGCGCTCGTGCAGGTGCTGGCGCCCCCCGGCGCCACCGTCGTCGACGGCTCCTTCGGCGGCCACGCTCTCACATTCACCTGCTGCCTCGCGCCCCTGACGATCGGCAACAGCGCGCCAGTCCCCTGGGCCGTGGCCGGCGTGGTGAGCTACCAGTCGCCGGACACTCTGCCGCTCCATGTCACGCTTCGCCTCGCCGACGGCAGCACGCACAACCTCGAACGCACGATCGCGATCCCGCTCTTCCCCTATCCGACCTACCGCACGATCTACAACGGCCCGCGCACACCCGCGAGCACCCGCGACACCGAGCATGCGACCATCGACGCGGTCTTCGCCGGGCGTAGCGGCCCGCCCCGCTGGTCAGGCCCGTTCGTGCTACCGCTGCACAGCGCGCCCGACGTTACGGCGCCCTTCGGCCAGCGCCGGGCGTATAATCAGGAGCCGCCCTACGAAGTGCACGAGGGCCTCGATCTCGGCGCGCCATACGGCACGCCCGTCTACGCGCCTGCGCCCGGCCGTGTGGTCTTCGCGCGCACCCTGCCCTTGCGCGGCAACGCCATCATCGTCGACCACGGGGCGGGTGTCTTCACGCTCTACGCCCACCTCGAAGCCTTCCGCGTTCACGTGGGCCAGGAGGTGGCGGCGGGCGACCTGCTCGGCCTCGTCGGCGCAACGGGCAACGCACTGGGCCCGCACCTGCACTGGGAGGTGCACGCCTCGGGCCCGGCGGTGCAGCCGCAGGAGTGGCTGTCGCGCGTCTTCCCGTGACCGGAGCCGCATCTCCCACCCCCCGGGGCATGCTTCGTGCGGCACCGGCGGCGAACTCAACCGGCCCAGGAGCCCAAACCATGCCTGACCTCGCACCCCCACCGTCCGATCCTGCTGCGCCCCGTCGCGCGCGCCGCGCCGAGCCGCCCGACCGCTTGCGTGACGACGTGCGGCTGCTCGGCGACCTGGTCGGGGAGGCGCTGCGCGAGCAGGGCGGCGCCTACGTCTTTGAGGCCGTCGAGCACACCCGTCTGGCGGCCATCGCCCTGCGCGCGGGCGATCCCGCCCCCGCCGCGCAGGAGGCGCCGCTGCTAACCTGGATCGGACGCCAATCGACCCGACGGCTGCTCCAGGTGGTGCGCGGCTTCAGCATCTATTTCCACCTGATCAACCTGGCCGAGCAGCACCACCGCGTGCGCACGCTCAGGCAGCGTGCGCGCGACGAGCCGGCGCTGCACGAATCGATCGCTGCCGCCGTGCAGGAGCTTGCCGCCGAAGGGGTTCCGCCCGTGGCGCTCTGGGCGGGCGCGCGCCGGCTAGAGGTCCACCCCGTCTTCACCGCCCACCCATCGGAGGCGCGGCGCCGCACGCTGCTCCACCACCTGCAAGAGGCGGCCCGGCTCATCGACCGGCTGGATCCGGTGGCGCCCGGCACGCCGCAGCACGCCTCGTTGCTCGACGCCCTGCGCACGCGCATCGCGCTCATCTGGGAGACGGCGGAGACGCGCACCGAGCGACCCACCGTGCTCGACGAAGTGCGCAGCGTGCTCTATTTCCTCGCCGGGCCACTGTACGACGTCGCTCCGGCGGTCCACCGCGCGCTCGACGCTGCGCTGCCCGACCCACCCGACGGCGACCGGCGCCTGCCCCCTGTGCTACGGCTCGGATCCTGGGTCGGCGGCGACCGCGACGGCAATCCCGCGGTCACCCCGGAGGTGACGATCGCCGCGGCCCGGCTGGCCCGCGCCGCGATCTTGCAGCGCTACCGCGAGGAGGTGCAGGCGCTCGGCCGTGACCTCAGCATCTCCGAGCGCCTGATGGGCGCATCGCCCGCGTTGCTGCAGTCGCTCGACGCCGACCGGGAAGCGCTGGGCACGCAGACCGTGCGCGTCTGGGACGACCAGCCATATCGCCGCAAGCTTGGCCTGATCGCCGAGCGGCTGCGGCGCACCGAGGCGGCCGCTCCGGGCGCCTACGCCGGACCGGCGGGTCTGCTCGCCGACCTCGACCTGATCGCCGCCAGCCTGGCCGCGCACGCCGGAGGCCGCATCGCCGCTGGATCCGTCGCCGACCTGCGCGACCGGGTGGCTCTCTTTGGCTTCCACCTGGCCGAGGTCGAGGTGCGCCAGCACGCCGAGCGGCACACGGCCGCCGTGGCCGAGCTCCTGGGGTTGGCTGGTGTGCCGGGCTACGAGGGGCTCGACGACACGGCCCGGGCCGGGGTGCTGGCCGAGCGGCTGGCAGGCCCCACGCTGGCCCTGCCCGTCGCCGCGCTGTCGCCCGCGACGCGCGAGGTGCTCGACACCTTCCATGCCGTCGACCAGGTGCAGCGCATTGGCGGGCCAGCTGCCTGCCGGACCTGCATCATCTCCATGAGCCGATCGGCCGCCGACGTGCTGGCTGTGCTCTTCCTGGCCCGCGAGGCCAACCTCTTCGCGTGGGACAGCGGCCCCACCGCCACATGCCGCCTCGACGTCGTGCCGCTCTTCGAACAGATCGCCGAGCTCCGCAGTTGCGGTGACGTGCTCGCCGGGCTGCTGGCGCTACCCGTCTACCAGGCCGTGCTGCGGGCGCGCGGCAACCGGCAGCAGGTCATGCTCGGCTATTCCGACAGCAACAAGGACGGCGGCTACCTGGCCGCGACCTGGGAGACGTATCGGGCGCAGGCGGCGCTGGCGGCGGCGGCCGAGGAGTCGGGCGTCGAGCTTGTCATCTTCCATGGGCGCGGCGGCGCCATCGGGCGCGGCGGCGGTCCGATGGGGCGGGCCATCCTGGCACGACCTGTGGCGGCGCGTACGCCCGTGCTCAAGGTCACCGAGCAAGGCGAAGTGATCTTCGCCCGCTACGGCAACCCGGCCATCGCCGAGCGCCACGTCGAGCAGGTCATCCATGCCCTGCTCCTGTCGGCCCTGGAGCCCGCCGAGGGACCGCCCTCGGACGACTGGGTGGCGACAATGAACCGGCTGGCCGCCGATTCGCGCGCGCACTACGAGGCGCTGGTCAAGCAAACTCCCGGCTTCCTGGACTACTTCCGCGCCGCCACGCCTTTCCCTGAGCTCGGCACGCTCAACCTGGCGTCGCGCCCGGTGAGCCGCGCGGGTGGCAACCAAGCGCTGGTGCTCGACGACCTGCGCGCCATCCCCTGGGTCTTCAGCTGGACCCAGACGCGTGCCAACCTGCCCGGCTGGTTTGGGCTCGGCGCCGCCCTCCACGCCGAGATCGCGGCGCATGGACCCGCGCGGCTGCAGGTTATGTATCGCGGCTGGCGCTTCTTCACCATGGCGATCGACAACGCCCAGCTCAGCCTCGGTACGGCGGACATGCCCACCGCGCGCCGCTACGCTGCCCTGGCACCCGACGGCGCCGCCGTCTTCGCGCACATCCTGGCCGAATATGAGGCGAGCGTGGCCGCCGTGCTGGAGATCACCGGGCAGTCGGAGCTCCTGGCGCACTCGCCGGTGCTCGCACGCTCGATCAAGCTGCGCAATCCCTACGTCGACGCGCTGCACTTCGCGCAGATCACCCTGCTGCGCCGCTATCGCGCCCTGCCGCCCGAGGCTCCGGAAGAGGAGCGGGCCAACCTGCTCGACGCCATCCACCACAGCATCAACGGCATCGCGGCGGGCCTGCAGACGACCGGATGACCAACGGGTCAGCCGCGCCCCCCCGAAAGTACTGCCCTTTCCCGGCCCACATGCATTGACAGGCCTGGCGCCAGCGGCTATGATCGGATGGGACGCAACACACCGCGACCGTGCTCAGTGCGGGCGTTGGCAGTGGGACTTGACGCGGTAGCGCGGCCCCACTCTGCCCGGTGAGGCCAGCATGAGCGATTGGATCGGTCGCACAATCGCGAAAGTCGATATTCATCAGTTGTTGGGCCGCGGCGGCATGGCCGAGGTCTACCTCGGCACGCACGCCACGCTGGGCCGGCCCGTGGCCGTCAAAGTCCTGCTCAGCCACCTCTCCGACGATCCCGAGCTCCTGGCGCGCTTTGAGTCCGAAGCGCGCGCCGTCGCCGCGCTGCGCCACCCCAACATCGTGCAGATCTTCGACTTCGACGTCTTCGACGACCGCCCCTACATGGTCATGGAGTACATCGCGGGCCACTCGCTGGCGGAGCACATGCGCCGCCTGCGCGCGACCGGCCGCACCCTGACCCCTGAGACGAGCGTGCGCCTGATTGACGCCCTGGCCGCCGCCCTCGACGAAGCGCACGCTCACGGCATCGTGCACCGCGACATCAAGCCGGCGAACATTCTGCTGCGGCGCGACTCGGGCCCGCTGCCGACCCGCGGTGCGCTGCCGCCCGACGTCGTGCCCGTGCTGACCGACTTCGGCGTGATGCGCATGGTGCGCGCCGGGCGCCAGACCGCCGCGGGGCAGGTCTACGGCACCCCCGCCTACATGAGCCCTGAGCAGGCGCGCGGCGAGGACGTGGACAGTCGCTCGGATATCTATTCGCTCGGCATCGTACTCTACGAGATGCTGACAGGCCACCCGCCGTTCGACGGCGAGAACGAGTCACCTGGCTCGCTGCTCGTCAAGCACATCACCGAGCCGCCGCCGCCCGCGCCGGGCGTGCTGCCCGGCGTGCAGGTCGTGCTCAACCGCGCCCTGGACAAGTCGCGTGAGACGCGCTATCAGACGGCGGGCGAGATGGCGCTTGAGCTGGCCGAGGCGCTGAGCGATCCCCATACCGTGCACATCACGACGCCGGCCCGCGCGGGTCTGCCGCGGCCGCGCTGGAGCAGCCCGGCGCTCGCCAACGGCCCGGCCGCCGTCGGCTACGCGCACCAGATCGAGCTCCTGCGGCAGGGCGAGATCTTCGCCGGGCTCGATGACGCCGCGCTGGCGAAGGTCGCCGGATCATTGCTGGAGCAGCGCGCCCCCGCCGGCACCATCCTGTTCCATCGTGGCGACCCGGGGGAAATGCTCTATCTCGTGCTGGGTGGGCGGATCAAGATCTTCACGCGCGACGCGAGCGGTGTGGAACAAGTGCTGGCCTACATGGGCGAGGGCAGCGTCTTCGGCGAGATGGCCCTCCTGACCGACGAGCCTCGCTCGGCCAGCGCCGAGGCAGTGGAGGACTGCCGGCTCTTGTTGCTGACCGGCGGCGACTTTGACCGCTTGCTGACCGACAATCCCGCCATCCAGCGGGCGCTGCTGCGCGTGCTCGCGCTGCGGCAGGCGACGATGAACGCCCGGCTGCTCGAAGCGACCGGGGGCCACGCCCCACGCCCGAATGGCCGCGGCGAGGTGCTGGCGGTCTATGGAGCCAAGGGCGGCGTTGGCACGAGCACGGTCGCGGTGAACGTGGCCGCAGCGCTGGTGGCCAATCGGCCGGGGCAGGTGGCGCTCCTGGATCTGAGCCTGCCGTTCTGCCGCGCCGGCCGCCTGCTCAACCTGCAGCCGCTCTCCAGCCTGACCGCGATCCCGCTTGATACGCTGCTCGGCACCGATCCCGACCTGCTGAACGACCACCTTACAGTCCACGGCTGCGGCCTGCGCCTGCTGCCCGCCGTCACCCGCCTCGTCGAGCGGGAGCGGGTCACGCGGGGTCACGTCGAGGGCCTGATCGCCCTCTGCCGCAAGCGCTTCCAGTACACCGTGATCGATCTCGGCGACACGCTGCCGGATCCCATCGTCGCCGCGATCACCGCCGCCGATCGGCTGGTGCTGGTGACGACACCGGATCGCGCGGCCCTGCAGGATGCGCGCGAGTGCCGCCGCTTCTTCGGCGACGTGCTGGGTGTCGCCCCGGGCCGGTTCACCTACGTGCTGAATCAGCCCGCGCCCTACCACGGCCTCGCACCGGGCGAGTTTGCCTCCGCGTTGGAGCGTGCCCCGGATGTCGTGATCCCCTACGCCGCCGAGGCGCTGCCGCTGGCCGCGCGGCGAGGCGAGCCGCTCGTGCTGACGCACCCCGATGACCCGGCGGCCGTGGCCCTGGCCCATCTGGCCACCGCACTCGCCGACGCCGGCCGCGACCGTCCGGCCGTCCTGCGCCCCGCGGGATAGGGCCGGCACCAGGTCGCTGCATACGCCTCGCGCCCGTCGTGACCTGCCGTCCGGCTACGCCCGTGCCGGCTCGGATGTGACCTGAGGAGCACGCAAGATTTCCGGATCGGTAAAGATATCCAGCTCGTCCCGGCTGCGCGTCGAAAACTCGGAGACGATTGCGCCTTGCGGCCCCGCCTGGAACCAGTGGCGCGTATCCGGTGGGATCGTCCACTGCTCGCCCGGGCGCAGCGCCACCTCATGCCACACCGTGTAGGTGGACTCACGGCCTGTGGGCGGGCGGCAGGCGGGCGCCGGGGCCGGAGGTCCCTCCACGTAGAGGTACACCAGGCCCGCGCGGCAGCGGAACGTCTCCTCTTTCCCCGGTTCGCCGTCGACCGGTGGGTGGCGGTGCTCCGGACAGGTCTGCGCGGCGAAGAGCACAAGCTCCTTGGCGCAGACACGCGTCGTGTTGACATAGACGACGAGCTGTAATCCCGTATGCGGCAAATCACCCAGCCCGAAATCGGCAACCTCGATCTCGGACGCCTCGGACGGCGTCAGCACGATGCCGGCACTCGCCAGCGCCTCGCGACTGCGCGCCCGTGCGCCGGCCAGTTCGGTGGGGGTAAGCATCGGTGCCTCCTTTCGCGGGCCGGCCCTGCGGGCCGCCCAATTCCAGGATACCGAAGCGCCGAGCAGGTGTCAACGCGACAGAACGCAACCGAGTTTGCTATACTGGGCGGGGCAGATTACCCCCAGGAGGAGCGACCTATGGAATTCAGCGAGGTGGTCATGCGCCGCCGGATGGTGCGGGGCTTCACCGCCGAGCCGGTTGATCCGGCCGTGATCGAGCGCATGGTGCAACTGGCCCGCCACGCGCCCAGCGCCGGGTTCACGCAGGGGCAGGCCTTCATCGTCGTGACCGACCCCGCCACGAAGCAGGAACTCGCCGTGCTCTGCGGCGAGCCGGGCTACGTCGCGGCCGGGCATCGCCCGTTCGTGTCGGGCGCACCGGTTGTCGTCGTCGCCTGCACGAGCGAGGCTGCGTATCACCGCCGCTACCAGGAACCGGACAAGATCCGTGACGACGGCACCGAGATTAACTGGCCGGTGCCCTACTGGCACATGGACATCGGCTGCGCCGTCATGATCCTGCTGCTCGCGGCCGTCGACGAGGGTCTGGCCGCCGGCTTCGCCGGGGCCTATGACCTGGATGCCGTGCGCAGGCTGCTTGGCATGCCCGCGGAGGTCACGCCCGTCGGCGTGATCCCGATCGGCCACCCGGCGCCCGACAAGCGCTCGCCGTCGCTGCAACGCGGACGCGTGCCGGATCGTACCTACATGCATCAGGAGCGGTGGTAGCAGGCGCCGCGGGCGACCCGGCCGGGTTTGACAGCAGCCGGACTCGGGAGTATGATCGGGCTGCGTTATATTGCGGACCATGTCCTCGCCCGCCCCGTGCATCTCCCTGGTCCATCCGTAGGCCGCGTGTCGACTGACCGGTCGCGCCGCCGCGGGCACCTGCGGCCCGCGGGCCCGGCATGGGAGGAATATGAGCACCATTACTGCCGATGCAAGCAGAGTTGGGAGCGCGCGGCCGCGTATTCCTGGGCCGGATAGCCCGCCGCTGATCGGCTGGCGCGCACGCGTGATCGGGCTCCTGCGCGACCCGATCCTGGGCATGCTACGGCTGCAATCCCGCTACGGGGATATCGTCGCGCTCGGCCACGAGGCCGATTCCCCGATCCTCGTCTTCGCGCCCGAACACAATCATCTGCTGCTGACCAATCCCGACCTGTTTTACAATCTGGACACGAGCAGTCCCGACTCGCTGATCCACATGCCACAGGGGACGGCCGCCGCCCGGCTACTATCGGGCGTGGCAGGCATGAACGGCGCCAAGCACCGGCGCCACCGGCGCCTGCTCATCCCGGCGTTCCACAAGAAGCGGGTCGAGGCCTTGCACGAGACGCTGGTCGCCTGCACGCAGACCTACTTGCGGCGCTGGCACGTCGGCGGCCGCTACGACCTGGCGCGCGAGATGAACCAGCTCAGCCTGGCGATGGCCGTCAGCGGCCTGCTCGGCCTGGACCCCGAGCAGGAGGGCCGCGCGGTCGGCCACACGCTCGAGCAGTGGTCAGTGCGCGCCCTCTCGGTGCCCGTCGGCCTGCTGCCCTTCGACATCCCGGGCTTCCCCTACCACCGCTTCCTGCAGTTATCCGACGAGCTCGAGGCGGTATTCCGCTCGGTGATCCGGCGCAAGCTCGACGCCATCGGGGCCGGGGTGCCGGGCGCCGAAGGCAAGGACGCGCTGGCCATTCTGCTGGAGGCGCGCGCCGACGGTGGCGACAGCCTGACGGACTCCGACCTGCTCGGCCACCTGACCACGCTCTTCACCGCGGGCCACGAGACCACTGCGAGCGCGCTCACCTGGACGCTCTTCTTGCTGGCCCAGCACCCGCGCATCCTGGGCGACTTGCTCGACGAGCTTGACGGCGTGCTGCACGGCGTGGCGCCCACGCTCGACCAGTTGCGCGACCTGCCGCTGCTCGGCCGCGTGATCGACGAGAGCATGCGCCTCTTCCCGCCCGGCATGTGGATGCTGCGCACGACCACAGCGCCCGTCGCGATCGGGCCCTACGAGCTCCCAGCACGGACGCACATCGTCTATAGCCCGGCCGTCACCCACCGCCGGCCCGATCTCTACCCGGATCCCTCGCGCTTCCGTCCCGAGCGCTGGGAGACGATCGATCCCTCGCCCTATGAGTACCTCCCCTTCGGCGCCGGGCCACGCCGCTGCCTGGGCGCCACCTTCGCGGCGATGGAGCTCAAGGTGGTCCTGCCGATCGTGCTGCAGCAGTTCCGCATCGTGCTGGCCGACGGCCTGAAGGTCGACCGCGGCGGCACGGCGCTGTCAGGCCCGCGCGGCGGCCTCCCGGTGACTCTCGCCGCGCCCCCGACGATCCCGCCCGCGGCGCGCCTGCGCGGCAACATCCACGCGCTGCTGACGCACGACTGACGGGGCGCCGCGGGGCAGCCGGCAGTTGACAAGTCGCTCCCTCGTCGGGTATCATGAGCCTGTTTGACTGGTATGCGATGCCGCCCCCAGCCCCCTCATTGCGGAGGTGGGTTGGGGGCACTTTTTGTCCGCGCCGCTGCCACCCGGCCGCCGGGCCCACGGCCACGTGCGGGCACGAGCGCACGCGATAGGAGCCTTACGATGACGCCCACCCGCATTCTGATAGTCGACGACGACTCGTTGATCCGCATGGATCTCCGCGAGCTCCTGCATGGCATGGAGTATCAGATCGTCGGCGAGGCCGGCGATGCCCAGAGCGCGATCCACCTGGCCCGCAGCCTCCGGCCCGATTTGGTCATCATGGACATCCGTATGAGCGGGGAGCTCGATGGGATCGACGCGGCGGCCACGCTGACGGCCGAGAACCTCGCGCCGGTGCTGCTGCTGACCGCCTTCAGCGACATGGAATTGGTGCAGCGTGCCAACGAAGCCGGAGTCACCGGCTACGTGCTCAAGCCCTTCTCGGCCGCCGAGATCCGCCCGGCCATCGAGGTCACGCTGGCGCGTTACCGCGAGTTCCAGGCCCTGCGCCGCGAAACCGACACGCTGCGCGATCAGCTCGAGACCCGTAAGGTCGTTGAGCGCGCCAAAGGCGTCCTGATGAGCGAGTACAAGCTGAGCGAGGCCGAGGCCTTCTCCCGGATCCAGAAGGCCAGTATGAACTCGCGCAAGCCGATGCGCACCATCGCCGAAGCGATCCTGCTCAGCAAGCAGCTGGCGGGCTGAGCGACCGATCTGGGCGCCCGCAGGTCCGCCTGGTATAATAGAGCCAGGAGGGACCTGTCATGGACAGCACTGTCACGCGCGTGCCGATCACGCTGGAGATCCCTGAATCCCTGAAGCATGCGCTCGATCGTCTGGTCGAGGAGCGCATCGCGGGCGGCGACGCTGCGACGTTCACCGACGTCGCCGTCGAGGCGCTGCAGACCTACGCCGCAAACCAGGGTGCGGCAGGTGCCCGCGCGGGCGGCGCGGCCGCCCGGCCACCGCGCCCGGCCGGGGCACCCCGCACGCCGGTCGACGAGACCGTGCAGGTGGTGGACGAAGACCGGCGCTGGGGCGGTCACGGTGGCTAGTGCCGCCGGCCCACCCCTGCACGTGCGGAACGCAGTGACCTATCTCGGGGCCCGAGGCGCCTCACCGCACGAAGATACGCCACTGCGTTCCGCGTTTGCGCCCCACAGCGCCGCCCGCTAGTGGCGCAGCGCTTCGTAGAGGCGCGTGGTTTCGGGCAGAGGCGCGACATCCAGGTAGGTGCGCAGATTGCGCACGCAGCGCTCGTAGGTGGCGAGCGCCAGGCGGCGATTCCCCTGGCGCGCATAGATCCGCATCAGCAGGCCGTAGGCATCCTCCCAGCCGGGGTCGCGGCTGAGCACCTGCTCGCACATCTGCGTCGCCTCCCCCAGATCGTCCGCGTCGAGCAGCAAACGCGCCAGCGCCGTCGCCGCGGTCAGGTAGCGTCCCATGATCCGCGTGCGGGCGTCGCGCGCCCAATCCTCATACAGCCAGTCACTCAGGTAATCGTCCTGCACCAGGGCGACGGCCGTCGCCAGCCGCGCGCGCGCCTCGGCCCGCGCCGCCGGATCGCCTGGCGCCAGCAGCGCCTCGGCGGCCGCCACGCCCTCGTCGAACGCCACGACGTCGAGCCAGACGCCGGCCTCGGGCACGAAGCGGTAGGCGCTGCCCTGGCGGCGCACGTAGTAAGGCGGCGTGCGGGGCGGCCGGGTGGGTTCGAGCACGGCGTTCAGCGCGTTCAGTGTGACTTTGAACTGGCTCTCCGCCTCCCGCGCGTCCTCGTCGGGCCAGAGCGCCTCGCAGATCTGGTCGCGCGGCACCCAGCGGGTCCGATGCGTCAGCAGGAAGGCAAGCAGGGCAGGCGCCTTGCGGCGCTGCCAACCGCGCGCCGCGACCTCGGCAGGCCCTCGCCAGACACGCAGCGGGCCGAGCAAGCGCACGCGCAGCGTCACGCCGGGGTGGTAGCGCTCCACGGCGTAGTCGGCGGCGAGGGCCGGGAAGGCGCGGGCCAGGAGCCCGCCGGCCCAGGGATCCAGAGCCGAGTCGCCCCGCCCCGCGAGCAGGGGCGGCACGAGCATCACGCGGTCGCGCGGCCCGAGCAGCGTAGGCGCCGTGTACAGGCCGGGGTAGGCGGCATGCGCGGATAGTGCGAGGGCCCGCCGGCCCCATGCTTCCGCGGCGGACAGGTCACCGCGACGGTGCAGGGCAATCGCCTGCCAGAGCACCGCCGTCGCGAGCAGCGCCCGATCGCCTGCACGGGCGGCACGGGCCCCTGCCGTCGCCGCCCAGCCGTGGGCCTCTAGTGTACCGGCCGCGGCCCCCACCGCCGCCAGTGCCGTCCAGATCAGCGCCGCTTGCCAGGCGTCGCCTTCCGGCTCGACGAGCGCCAGGCCCTCGTGCGCGGCGGCCTGGGCGGCGGCCAGATCGCCCGCGAAGCCGTGCAGTAGCGTGAGGCCGAGGTAGGCGCCCGCGCCCGCCCGCGGCAGCCCGGCGGCCGCACTCACGGCGAGGGCGCGCAGATAATGCTCGTTCGCGGCGGCCGGATCGGACGGCGCCGCCAGTTGCGCGGCATGCCCCACGGCGACGTGCGCGGCCACCTCGGCCAGCGGCGCGCCTTGCCGTTCGGCGGCTGTCAGCGCGGCCCCGGCATAGGCGGCCGCCGCCTCCGGGTCGCCCTGCAGGGCGCAGACCGTGGCCGCGAGCGCGGGGTCCATCTCCGGCCCGAGGAGCGCCCGCGCCTCGGCCAGGCGCCCTTGCCGCAGGAGCAGGCCCAGCCGGGCATCCGCCGGCTCGACGCCCGGGGCGAGCGACTCGGCGCAGCGGCAGAGCCGGGCGGCGCGCCCCGTGCGGCCCTCAGCCAGGCGGGCGCCCGCCAGTAGCGCCAGGGCATCGGCGCGGGCCGTGGTGTGGGCGGGCGGCAGCAGGCGGAAGGCGCGGTGCAACCGCGCGGCGGCTGGGGCCGGCTCACCCGTGTCTAGAAACGTGCGGGCGGCTCCTTGGAGCGCCGCGGCCTCGCCTAACGCGTCTCCCGCGGCCCCCCAGGCGACGCGAGCGCGCTCGAACGCGGCATGCGCCTCGGCGTAGCGGCCGAGGCGCCGGGCGGCTTCGCCGGCTGCCGTCCAGAGGCCTGGCCGCGCCGCCACGGCGTCACCAGGCAACCGTTGTAGCCAGTCGAGGATCGGGAGCACCCGCCCCGCCGCCAGCCAGTGGGGCGCCCAGCGGGCCAAAGTCTCGGCTGCGCCTGGCGCGTCTCCCGCGGCCAGGCGGTGCTCCAGCGCTGAGGCGGCGTTACCCGCGCCCTCGTCGTAGTCCGCGGCGGCACGGTGCAACGCGGCGGCGTCGACTCCCTCGGCGGCCGCGCGAGCCTGCAGGAAATCGCGAAACAGCGGATGGTAGCGGTAGCGGCCGTCGCCGAGAGCCGTGAGGAAGAGCCCGCGGCGGTAGAGGTCGCGCAGAGCGGTGGCCGCGTTCGGCAGGCCGAGCACCGCCGCGCAGGCGGCCGGTTCCAACTCGCGCAGCACGGCCGAGCGCAGGAGCAGCGCGCGCACTTCCGATGGCTGCTGCTCCAGCACCTCCGCCGCTAGGTAGGCGAATAGTGCCTCGCGCGCCGCGTCGTCCAGGGTGCCGGACGGCGCGCCCACGAGTGCCGCGCCCTGGCGCACCAGCTGTAGCGCGATCGGCCAACCGGCCGTCTGCGCGGCCAGGGTCACCGCCCGAGCATCGGCGGCGCCGGGACCGTCGCGCCCAGCGAGGAACGCCGTAGTCTCCTCGGCCGTGAATGCCAGATCGGCCTCGCTGATCAGCAGCACCTCGCCGCGTGCACGCAGCGTAGGCACAGACGCCAACTGCGGGGTGCGCCGCGTGGCCAGCAGGAGGTGCAGGTGCGGGGGCAGGTGGCGCAGCAGGTCATCCACCAGGTCGCGCAGCGCGGGGTGGTCGTCGGCCAGGTGGTAGTCGTCGAGGATGAGCAGCGTGTCGGGCGGAAGGGGCGCGACTAGATCGTTGACCAGGGCGATGAGCGCCTGGTGCCAAACGGCGGCGCCGGTGCCCCCCGCACTCAGGAGCGACAGGCTGCGCCCCCCTGCGCCGGGCACGAGCGTGCGGGCCGCAGCCACCAAATGACGAAGGAAGAGACCCGGGTCGTCGACGCCGTCGGCCAGGCTGTACCAGAGGACCGGGTGCCCGGCCTGCGCGGCATACGCGGCCAGCGCACTGCTCTTGCCGAAACCTGCGCTGCCTTCGACCACGGTCAGCGGATAGCCGCCGGCCTCGGCGAGCCGCCGGTTGAGCCGCGGGCGGGCCAGCCAGCGGGGCGGCAAGCGCGGCGGTACCAGCCGCGTCCGCGCGACCGGATCCTCGCCTCCTAGCGCTGTCGCCATGCTCACGAACGCGTCTCCCGGGATGGCCGGCCCCTGCGCGACCGGAGATCCCTCCGCTTCCAGTATAGCCGGAGTGTCAACTCGACGCGGGGGCTACACCTGAACTCCACTGTAACTCCCCCGCGCTACGATATGGAGGACGAAAGGCTACCGCGCCGGGTCAGAGCCCGGCAGCCCATTAGGAGGCCCGAAATGACCGAACCGAAGACCATCCGCGAGCGACCGCGGCCCGTTGAGAATCCGATGCAGGATGCGATGGAGACCTGGAACACGTTCAGCCAGGCGACGACCACGCTGACCTTTGACTTCACCAGCAAGGCGATGCAGCACACGCTCGAGCTGGGCAAGCAGACGCAGCGCGCCGCCGATGAGATGTTCGGCGTCTATCGCAAGATGTATGAGGATGGCTTCAAGCTCTGGCAGGGCTACATGGTCGACATGAACAAGCTCTTCATGCCGATCCGGTAGCACGCACGCCGGACAAGGCCTTATGCCGCCGGGCACGGATCGACGATCCGTGCCCGGCGGCGCGCCAAGAGAGACCAGATGACCGAACCGACTGCCGCCTGGCGTGACTGGGCGTGGGAGCAGGTTGCCGTCACATCCGGGGCGGTGCTGCACGAAACCAGCTGGGTGCCCCAGTATAACGAAGCCTATCTGACGCACCGGCCGGACGGCTACTACGCGCTCGTGCGCATCCGCCGCCCGGGCATGGCCCACCTCTTCACGCCGCCCGGCACGCCGATGCCCGCCGGGCCCTTTGCCGACCGCGAGACCGCGCTGGCGCGCATCCGCTACTGGTTGGGCCTGGAGCCGGACACCGCCGTCGAGGTTGGGCCCGCGCTGTGGAACGAGGACGAGGAAGAAGGCGGGTGGGGCGAATAGGCCCGGCCGCGTGGAGGCGACGGGGATGATGTGGCCGGCAACTTGGTGGGCCCAGTGGGGCCGCCAGCTTCAGAGCATGCAGAGCCAGTTCGACCGCGGCTTCGATTGCCTGGTGGCCGGCACGAGCGGGCCATCGACGCCCGCCGACGTCGTCGCCACCGACGGGCGCGTGCACCTTTTGCACTACCACCCGGCCGGACCCGCCCCCGCCGTGCCTGTACTGATCGTGCCCTCACCCCTCATCCGCTACACCGTGCTTGACCTGCTGCCGGGCGATAGCCTGGTCGAGTTCCTTGTGGGGCGCGGCCTGGACGTTTACCTGCTCGACTGGGGCGCGCCCTCCCGCGAGGACCGCTTCATCACCTTCGACGAGCAGATCGCCACCACGCTGCGCCGCGCCGTGGCGGCGACGCGCCGGGCGACCGGCGGGGGGCCCATCTCGCTGCTGGGCTACAGCCTCGGCGGCACCCTCGCGGTTATCTACAGTGCCCTCTACCCCGAGGACGTGCGCACCCTGGTCACCTTCGCGGCGCCCGTCGACTTCCGCGAGGACGGGCTGATGGCCCAGTGGACGCGTCCCGACCGCTTCAACATTGACCTCGTAGTCGATACGCTCGGCGCCATGCCGCAGGAGCTCATGCGCGCCAGCTTCCGCATGTTCAAGCCGACCGCGCTGATCGCCGGCCGCCTGGCCGAAGCCGCCCGGCTAAACGACATTACCGCGGTGCAGGACTACCTGGCGATGCAGACCTGGATTACGGACGACCTACCCTACTGGGGCGAGACATACCGAAAGCTGATCAAGGACTGTTACCAGGCCAATTACCTCGTGCAGGGCAAGCTGGTGGTCGACGGCCGCCGGGTCGATCTCGGCCGTATCACCTGCCCTGTGCTCGTGCTCACCGCCGACCACGACCTGATCTGCCCGCCGGCCTCGGCGGAAGCCCTGCTCGGCCACGTCGCGGGATCCGACCACGCGGTCGTGCGCCAGCCGGGCGGGCACGTCGGCCTGGTGGTCGGGCGACGCGCGGCGTCCGAACTCTGGCCACGCCTGGTCGCCTGGCTTCTCCCCCGCTCCGCCGAGTTGCCCGCGGAGTAACGCGCGCCGCCCGACCGGCGCGACTCCCCTCACGGCACCGCCGGGCGGCGATGAACCGCGTATTCTCCCCACCATTCGGGCAGTTGTTCCGGGATCTGGCATAGGTTTTGCTCTTCGACACCTCGGGGCCCCTTGATTTGAAGAGCTGACACCTGGGATGCCGGTGCCGTCCCACTCCTGCTGCCTTCCTCCTGGATCTGGTGTCAGCGGGTCGTAGTTGCAGCGCCCCCGCGCGGGCCGTTAGCCGGCCGGCGGCGGGGAGACGGAGTACCGAGACGTCGTGCGAGCAGATCATTGGCTGGGCGAACCCCTTCCCCGCCGGGTAGTCGTCGTACGGGCCCTGCCGGGCTTGGGCGACATGCTGTGCGCAGTGCCCGCCCTGCGGGCGCTGCGCGCGCGCCTGCCCGCGGCAGAGATCACAGTCGTCGGCCTGCCGGTCGCCCACCTGCTCCGCGCCCGCTTCCCGCGCTACGTCGACGCGGTCCTCGAGTCGCCCGGCTTTCCCGGTCTGGAGGAGCACCCCGGCATGATCGCCCGGCTTCCGGCCTTTCTGACCGCGGCGCAGGCACGGCACTTCGATCTGGCGATCCAGATGCACGGCAGCGGCCGCACCAGTAACCTGTTCGCCTTGCTGCTCGGCGCCCGGGCGACGGCCGGGTGCTTCGTGCCCGGCGACTATTGCCCCGACCCAGATCGGTTCGTGCCCTATCCCGGCCACCTGCCTGAAGTCGAGCGCCTGCTGCATCTGCTGGCCGCGCTCGGCGTTCCGCCGCAGGGCAACGCGCTCGAGTTCCCGCTGACTGCCGCTGATCGGGCCACCCTGGCGGCCGGACCCGCCCGCGGGCTGGCCCCCCGATCCTACGTCTGCCTCCACCCCGGCGCCGCCGATCCGGCGCGGCGCTGGGCACCCGGTGAGTTCGCCGCGCTCGGCGATGCGCTGGCGGCGCGCGGCTTCACCGTCGTGCTCACCGGCGCCGCGGCCGAGGCCGGTCTGACGCGCGCCGTGGCGGCCAAGATGGGGGCACGTGCGATCGACCTGGCGGGGCGGACTGACCTGGGCGCGCTGGCCGCGCTGCTGGCGGACGCGCGGCTGCTTATCTGCAACAACACCGGCGTCTCCCACCTGGCCGCCGCGCTGGCGACGCCGAGCGTCGTCATATTCACCACAGCCGAAGTGGCGCGCTGGGCGCCACTGAACCGTCGCCGACATCGGCCGGTGGAACCCAGCAGTGCCGGGGCCGTGGTTGCCGAGGTCGACGCGCTGCTTGCCGGGGAGGCCGCCTATGCTGCCTGAGCCCTGGGCCGGCGTGCGGCGCATTCTGGCCGTCCGGCCCGACAACATCGGCGACGTCGTCATGCTGGGGCCCGCCCTCCGCGCGCTGCGCGAGGCCTTGCCCGCGACCACGATTACTCTGCTCGCCTCGCCGGCCGGCAGCCAGGTCGCGCCGCTGCTGCCCTGGATCGACGACGTGATCACGGAGCGGGTGGTCTGGCAGGACGCGTCGGGGCGGCTGGCGCAGGACCCGGCGACGCGAGTGGACGCTCGTGCAGACGATCCGCGGGCGCGGCTTCGACGCAGCGGTCATATTCACCAGCTTCTCGCAGTCACCGCATGCGGCGGCTTACGTCTGCTATCTGGCCGGCATTCCGATGCGCGTCGGGACAGGCGAAGGAGTTCGGCGGTGCAGTGCTCAGCCAGGCCGTGCGGCCATTGCCCGACTGCACTCACCAGGCCGAGCGGAACCTGCACCTGGCTGGAGGGCGCGGGCATTCCCGTGCGCAACCGACAGCTGGAGATCCGCGTGCCGGGCTGGGCGCGGGCCGCGGCCGACCGCATGCTGCGCGAAGTGGGCCTGGAACCCGAAGCGCCGTTCTTGGTGCTGGCGCCGGGCGCCAGCTGCCCGGCAAGGCGCTACGACCTGAACCGCTTCGCCGAGGTCGCCCGGCTGCTCGCCGCCGACCCCGGGCTGCCGCTGGTGGTCGTCGGCCATGAGCGCGAGGCCGCGCTGATCACGCCCGTGCTGCACGCGGTGCCGTCCGCAGCGTCTCTGGTCGGCCGCACGAGCGTGCCCGAGCTCGCCGCGGTTGTTCGGCGCGCGCAAGGGCCTGCGTGGCGAACGATTCGGGGCCCATGCACATGGGCGACGCCTTCGGCGTCCCGATGGTGATCCTGTATTCGGGCACCGAGCTGGAGGAGCAGTGGCGGCCGCGCCGCGCGCCCACCCGGCTGCTGCGGCGGCCAACACCCTGCTCGCCCTGTTATGCGTTTGAATGTCCCTATCAGATGGAGTGCCTGGACATCCCGCCGGCCGAGGTGGCCGCGGCGGTGCGGACACTCCTGACCGAGGCTCCAGCCCCGGCCGGCAAGGAGGCCAGCCCCACCCAGCCCGCTGCGCAGGAGCAACCCGGGCGATGCTGCCCCAATCATCTTACCTATCATCAGTCCTAGACCGGGGAGGCTAACGCGATGACCATGCTGATCGGGCAATTCAGCCGCATCTGCCACTACCATCACCGAGCGGTTTGCCGACATGCTGGATGCCGGCGTGGTCGTGCTCGACGAGCACGGCGCCGTCGTCGCCCGCTCAGAGCGCGGGGGCGCCTGGGCCGGGCTGACGGCCGGACGGGCCCGGCGCGGACGATGGAGCTCATCCGCGTGCCGGTGCGCATGCATGGGCAGGCAGGCGAGGTCGTGATCCGGCCGAACGACGACGAGGTGATCGCGCCGCGGATCGCACGCGCCATTGTCGAGCTCACGATCAATCAAGCGCTGGTCGTCTCGGGCTTGCCGAACGAGCACGAGCTCAAGAACAAGTTCATCCACGACCTGCTGCTCGGGCCGGTGGGCGATGAGGCCGACCTGCTGCGCGAGGCGCAGATCCTGGGGATGGACCTCAGCCGGCCGCGCGCCGTGTTGCTGATCAACGCCGCCGACTACATCCTGGCCCCGGGCGGGCCCGGCTGGATGGAGACCAGCGAGACGCGCATCCAGCGCCGCACGCAACTGGTCATCGAGAGCGTCGTGCACTTCTTCCACCTGCCGACCGACGCGATCTGCGCCTACATCGGCGACGGCGAAGTGGCCGTGCTTAAGGCCAGCGCGGCGTCCGACCTGGCGGCCTGGACCGACCATACCGACTCCGGCGACGAGACAAGCTCCTCGTGGGCCGATCTGAAAGCGCTGAAGCGCGCCTGTACGGCGCTGCTCGGGCGCCTGCGCACGGACACCAACGGCGCGATCAGCATCGGCATCGGCCGCTACCATCCCGGCCTGCAGGGCCTCGCCCGCTCCTACCAGGACGCCCGCGCCGCGCTCTCGCTCGGCCGGCGCTGTCAGGGGCACAACCGCGTGCATTGCCTTGATGGGCTGGGCATCGCCGCCTTCGTCGGCCTGCCCGACGAGCGTACCAAGAGCGACCTGGCCCGTCACCTGCTCAGCCCGCTCGACTATGAGGCCGAGCTCCTCGATACGCTCGACGTCTTCTTCCTGGAGAACTGCAGCGCCTCGACGACCGCGAGCCGGCTGTCGATCCACCGTAACACGCTCAGCTACCGGCTCGACAAGATCGCCTCGCTGACCGGGCTCGACCCCCGCCGCTTCGACGAAGCGGTGCAGATCCGGCTGTCACTGCTCCTCCGCTCGCTGCAGGCCGGGCCGATGTAGCGCCCCGGCCCGCGGCACTCAGGCCGGGGGCAGCGGCACGACGTCCCCGGTCTGGTAGACTGTCTTCGTGGTCCGATCTGGGCCGCCGAAGACGGTCACCGTTTGCCGGCCCGACACCTCCCAGCGCACCGGTCCGTCTGCCCCTTCCGCAGCACGGCGCAGCAGCGCCGTGTTCTCGTCGACGCCGACGACGATCACGTCGGAGGGCAGTGACCGCCCGGCCAGGCCGACCACGCGTGGTGCGAGGAAGCGGCCCATCTGGTCGAAGTGGGGTAGCGTCACCAGGTGGGGCAGGACGCCGAGCCCCGGCTCGCAGGTGCCGTGGCCGAGACTCGGCCGGCGCGGCGTCCACCCGCCGAAGGCCATCGCGCCCGCACTGCATCCCGCCAGCACGGCGCCCGCCGCGTGCCGCCGCCGGATGGCCGCCCAGGCGGACGTATCGCGCAAGGTCGCGACGACGTGGCCCGGGTCGCCGCCCGAGAAGTAGTAGAAATCGGCGGCCTCCAGCAGCGGCAGCCAACGCGGGTCCTCCGCGTCGCTTCGCTGCAGGATCAGCGCGGCCTCGACGGCCGCGCCAAGCGCGGCAAAGTGCTCCAGCCCCATGCGCGCCCAGCGTGCCGGGCTCTCCGGCGCCTCGCGTCCGGCCGCGGTCGGCAGGACGACGACGCGTGCCGCTGCCGGCCCGCCCACCGTCGCCAACAGCGCAAGGTCCGTCTCCCGCATCGCGGGCGTGTACTCGCCTGATCCGGCCAGCGCGACGGCACCGCCCAGCGTTCCCTCATGCCCCGAATCCATGTGTGCTCCTTCGGCGCGGCGTCCGGCCGCCGACCACCCGCTGCGCGCGCGTTCGGCCGCGCCCTGCCGCCATCATAGCACGCCGCGCCCGGACCGGCCACGTGCGGCGCCGCACACGGCCGGCGGACACGGGCCGGGGCCGCCGCTTTTCTTATGCACCTGCCCAACCGCGCAGGACGCCCCATGCTGAGCAATCATGCACCTGCACAAGCGTTGGTCAACTGCCCAAAGGTTCACTGAGAGTAGTATTGGAGCCCCGTGTCAATTGCATAATGCGCTCGCGCAGCGCTCCGGGTTCTATATGCCGACACAAGAATTGTCCTCACTATCGGCTTGCGACGCGCTCCCGTGGGCGGCTTCGGCCGGAAACGCGACGGCGGTACCCCCGCCGTGAAGGGAACGACGGACCTATGCGACGCCTACGCATTTTAACCTGGCACGTGCACGGCAGCTACCTGTACTACTTGGCCCACGCGCCCCACGACTTCTACCTGCCGGTGAAGGAGGGGGGCCGGAGGGTTACGGGGGCCGGAGCGGGACTTTCCCCTGGCCGCCGAACGTGCACGAGATCCCGGCCGAGCGGGTCCGCGAAGCGCGCTTCGACGTCGTCCTGTTCCAGTCGCACCGCAACTACCTGGAGGACCAGCACGCGATCCTGTCGGCCGAGCAGCGCCGCGGGCCGCGCATCTTCCTGGAGCACAACCCGCCGCGCAAGCACCCGACCGACACGCGCCACCCGGTTGATGACCCGGCGATCCTCCTGGTGCACGTGACCGCATTCAACGACCTGATGTGGGATAACGGCGGCACGCCGACGCGCGTGATCGAGCACGGCGTGACCGTGCCATCCGAGGTGCGCTACAGTGGCGAGCTGGTGCGCGGCATCGTGGCGATCAACTGCATCACGCGGCGTGGGCGCAAGGCGGGCAGCGACATCTTCGCTCGCGTGCGCGAGCGAGTGCCGCTCGACCTGGTCGGCATGGAGGCGGACCAGGCGGGCGGGCTCGGCGAGATCCCGCCGCCCGGGCTGGTGGCCGTCGAGGCGCGCTACCGCTTCTTCTTCAATCCGCTGCGCTATACCAGCCTGGGCCTCGCCGTCTGCGAGGCCATGATGCTCGGCATGCCGGTCATCGGCCTAGCGACCACGGAGATGGTCACCGCGGTCGAGAACGGCGTCTCGGGCTACGTCGACACGAACGTGGATGTGCTCGTGGAGCGCATGAGCGAGCTGTTGGTCGACGCGGCGGAAGCGCGGCGTCTGGGCGCCTGGGCCCGGCGGCGCGCGTTGGAGCGCTTCAACATCGACCGCTTCGTGCGCGATTGGAATTCCGCGCTCGCGGAAGTCTGCGGACCCTGGCGGGGCATCCCGGTACCGGCGGATCTGGGCGCCTTCGCGACGCCTCTACCCATGCCCGCGCCCGACAGCCATCCGATGGTGCAGTCATGAGTGGCGGGTTGCACGCGGGAAGGATTATGTCAACCGAAGGAGTCGAGCCGCTATGAGCAAACAAATCGCGCTGATCAGCGAGCACGCCTCGCCGCTTGGCCTGCTGGGCGGCGTCGACAGCGGTGGCCAAAACGTCTACGTGGGCCAGGTCGCCAAACACCTGGCCGCCATGGGCTACGAAGTCGACGTCTTCACCCGCCGCGACAGCGACGTGTTGCCCGAGACGGCCGAATGGGTCAACGGGGTGCGCATCATCCACGTGCCCGCCGGGCCCCCCGAGTACGTGCGCAAAGAGGACATGCTGCCCTATATGGCGGACTTCACCGAGTACATGATCCGCTTCTGCCGCGTGCAACGCCGCGCCTATGACCTCGTCCACGCCAACTTCTGGATGTCGGGACTGGTTGCGGCCGATCTGAAGCAGGCACTGAGCACACCGTTCGTCGTCACATTCCACGCGCTCGGGCGCGTGCGGCGGCAGCATCAGCGCGAGGCCGACGAGTTCCCCGAGGCGCGCTTCGCGGTCGAGGAGCGGATCGTGGCCGAGGCCGACCACGTGATCGCCGAGTGCCCACAGGATGAAGAGGACCTGATCCGGCTCTACAACGCCGATCCGTCCAAGATTACAATCATCCCCTGCGGGTTTGACCCGACCGAGATGTCGCCGATCAGCAAGCAGCTTGCGCGGATCATGCTCGGCATCCCGCCCGAGGAGCGTCTCATTCTGCAGCTGGGGCGCATGGTGCCGCGCAAGGGCGTCGAGACGACGATCCGCGGCTTTGCCCGCTTGGTGCACGACCACGATGTCCCCGCGCGCCTGCTGATCGTCGGCGGCGAGGCCGACGAGCCCGATCCGGCCGTGACGCCCGAGATCGGGCGCCTGCAGGCCATCGCCGCCGAAGAGCGGGTGAGCGACGGCGTCGTCTTCGCCGGCCGCCGGGGCCGCGAGGTACTCAAGTGCTACTACAGCGCGGCCGACATCTTCGTCACGACGCCCTGGTACGAGCCGTTCGGCATCACCCCGGTCGAGGCGATGGCATGCGGCACGCCGGTCGTCGGTAGCAACGTGGGCGGCATTAAGTTCACGGTGCGCGACGGCGAGACGGGCTACCTCGTGCCGCCGCACGATCCCGCGGCGCTCGGCGAGCGGCTGGCCCACCTGTATCGCCATCCGAAGCTGCTGGAGGTCTTCCGCCGCCAGGCCATCGCCCGCGCCAACGCGCTCTTCACCTGGGACCACGTGACGCGCGACATCGCGGCGCTCTACGAGCAGGTGCTCGCCGAGGCACAGCCGGATCACGGCGAGGAGGCCGACGGGCTGGCGGTGGTCGACCGCGGTTTCGACGGCGCGATCACCGTGCTCGAAGAGTCGCGGCGGCGCTTGCGCCCGGCGATTCTCGACGGCGCGGTGTTGCTGGGCCGCTGCCTGTTGCAGCACGGCAAGATCCTGGTCGCAGGCAACGGCGGCAGCGCGGCCGACGCGCAGCACCTGGCCAGCGAGCTCGTCGGGCGATTCAAGGACCCCGACCGGCCGGGTCTGCCGGTGATCGCTCTGACTGCCGACAGCGCGATCCTGACCGCCTGGTCGAACGACAGCGGCTACGAGCAGGTCTTCGCGCGGCAGGTAGAGGCGCTCGGCCGCGCAGGCGACGTGTTGATCGTCATCAGCACCAGCGGCCGCTCGCGCAATCTGGTGCAGGCCTGCGAGGCCGCCCGCCGCCAGGGCATGCGCTGCCTGGCCCTGCTGGGGCGCGAAGGCGGCGACCTGCGCGCGCCCGCCGACGTGGCGATCGTCGTCCCGTCGGACGACACGCAGCACATTCAAGAGACCCACATCCTGATCATCCATCTTCTCTGCGAGCTCGTGGAGTGCAGGTGCTGGCGGGACGGGCGACCGATCGCCATATCCGCCAGCTGCGCCCACGGCGTGTACGCAGCGGCACCGCCCGGCGGGCAGCATCCGGATGACATGAACGCGGCCCGCGCCGGGAGGCCGGGCCCTTGGGAGGGACGAATATGGCAACTCGTGAACTACGTGGCCGGGTGGCCCTGGTTACCGGCGGCGGGGGCGGGCTCGGCTCTGCCATCTGCCGCACGCTCGCTGCGGCGGGCGCAGTCGTCGTCGTAGCCGACATCCGCGTGGATCCGGCCGAGGAGGTCGCGGCGGCGATCCGGCAGGACGACGGCGCCGCGCTGGCCATGTACCTCGACGTCAATGCCGAGGGCGGGGTCGAGGAGGTGGTGCGGCACACGGTCGAGCAGTGCGGCAGCCTCGACATTCTGATTAACAACGCCGGCACGGACAAGACCGTGCCGTTGGAGGAGCTTGGTGTGGCCGACTGGGACCGCGTCGTCGGCGTCAATCTGCGCGGGCCGTTCTTGCTGGCCCGGCAGGTCTTCCCGCTGATGAAGGCGCGTGGGCACGGCCACATCGTGAACATCACGTCGACCGCGGCTAAGCGCGCCTGGGCGAACGCCGCGGTCTACCACGCCAGCAAGTGGGGCCTGCTGGAACTCAGCCACGCGCTGCATGTCGAGGGCCGGCCGGCGGGCATCAAGGTCACGGCCGTGATCGCGGGCGGCATGCGCACGCCATTCCTGCTCGATCGCTTCCCGGACCTGGACCCGGGCCTGCTGCAGGATCCGCAGAACGTCGCCGACACCGTGCGCTTCGTGCTCAGCCAACCCGACGAGACCGTGATCCCCGAGATCACCGTGATCCCGATGCGGGAGACGAGCTGGCCATGAGCCGCCTGACGCCCGCCGTCTTCCTCGACAAGGACGGCACATTGATCGAGGACATACCCTACAACGTGGACCCGGCCCGCATTCAACTGCTGCCGGGGGTCGCTGCCGGCCTGGCCCGGCTGCAGGCGGCCGGCTTCCAGCTGATCGTCGTCTCCAACCAGTCGGGCGTGGCTCGCGGCCGCTTCCCCGAGGAGGCCCTGGGCGACGTCGAGGGGCGACTGCGTCTGCTGCTCGCCGAATCGGGCGTGCACCTCGACGGGTTCTACTACTGCCCGCACCACCCCGACGGCACGGTGCCGCGCTATGCGGTGGGCTGCGCCTGCCGCAAGCCCGCCCCGGGCATGTTGCTGCAAGCCGCCCGCGACCACGCGCTCGATCTGCGCGCGTCCTGGCTGATCGGGGACATTCTGGACGACGTGGAGGCGGGGCGGCGCGCCGGCTGCTGCACCGTGCTACTGCAGGCGGGCAACGAGACGGACTGGGTGCTGACGCCGGGCCGCATGCCCCACTATCTGGCCTCCAACGTCGAGCACGCCGTGCTGGCGGTGCTGTCCGGCAGCGGCCGGGCGCAAGTCGCGGCGGGGCCGCCCCCGCTGCCGTCGCCCGGCCCCATCGTCATATCCGAGCCCTACTACCAGTGGGGGATGCCATGGTGAGCGCGACGCTGCCCCGCATCATCGACCGCTTCGCGCGGCGCACGGTGCTCGTCATCGGCGAGGCGATGCTCGACAGCTACCTCGACGGCACCACCGGGCGGCTCTGCCGCGAGGCGCCCGTGCCCGTAGTCGACGTGCAAGCGCGGGTCGACGCACCGGGCGGTGCAGCCAACACCGCCGTCAACGTGCAGGCGCTCGGCGGGCGCGTGCTCTTCTTGTCGGTGGTCGGCGACGACGGGGAGGGACGCCTGCTGCGCAGCGCCCTGGCAACAGCCGGGGTCAGCACGGAGCACCTGTTGACCCAGCCGGGCCGCCGCACCATCGCCAAGCACCGCGTGACGGTGGGCGGGCACATGCTGGTCCGCTTCGACCAGGGCAGCACCGAGCCGGTCAGCCCCGAGATCGAGCAGCGGTTAATCGACCGGCTGGGCCTGCTCGTGCCGCAGTGCCACGCCATCGTCGTCTCGGACTACGGCTACGGAGTGTGCACGCCCGGCATCATCGCCGCGATCGCCCGCCTGCAGGCCAACCGGCACCGCGTGCTCGTGGCGGACGCCAAGGACCTGCGTGCCTATCGCGAGGCGCACGTGACGGCCGTCAAGCCGAACTACGAGGAAGTGCGCGTGCTGCTCGGCCTCGATGCCGCGCCGCCAGGAGAGCGCGTGCCCAGCTGGCCGAAGCGGGGCCGCGCGTGCTGCGGCTAACCGGCGCGCAGATCGCCGCCGTGACACTCGACGTCGACGGGGGCCTGGTCTTCGAACTGGGCCGCCCGCCCTACCGCCTTTACGCGCAGCCTCAGCCCCACTCGCAGGCTGCCGGAGCGGGGGATACGTTTGTCAGCGCGCTGGCCCTGGCCCTGGCCGCCCAGGCGCCGACGCCCGCCGCCGCCGAGCTTGCCGCGGCCGCGGCCGCCGTCGCCGTCTCGCGCGAGGGCACGGCTGCCTGCGCCGCCGACGACCTGCGGGCACACGTCCTGTCCGAGCGGCAGTGGATCTCCGATCGCGCGCGGCTGACCGAACGCCTGGCCCTGCACCGCCGCCGGGGGCAGCGCGTCGTCTTCACCAACGGCTGCTTCGACCTGCTCCACCGCGGGCACATCGCCTTCCTGAACCAGGCCAAGGCGCTCGGTGACGTCCTGGTCGTCGGCGTGAACAGCGATGCGAGCGTGCGCCGCCTCAAGGGGCCTAGCCGGCCGATCAACCCGCTCGACGACCGCGTGCAGGTGCTGGCGGCGCTCAGCTGCGTCGACTATATCACCGCGTTCGACGAGGACGACGCGCCCGACGCACTGATCCGCGCCGTGCGGCCCGACGTCTTCGCCAAGGGGGGCAACTACACGCGCGCCGGGCTGCCGGAGGCCACGCTCGTCGAGCAACTGGGCGGCCAGGTGCGCATCCTGCCCTACCAGGAAGAGCACTCGACGAGTGGCATCATCCGGCGCATCTCCGAGGCAGGCGACTGGCCCGCGCGGCGGCATCGCACGGCCGCGCGCCCGAGCACCACCGGCGCGGCGCCGGTCGCGCTCCCGGCCGACGAGGTGGGCGATGCCGCCGCGACGGGGGCGGCATGAGCGGCCCGATCTCCTGGAACGACGCCGCGCATCTGCTCTGTGTCCGGCTGGACACGATCGGCGACGTGCTGATGACCACTCCGGCCATTCGAGCACTGAAGCAGGCGCGGCCTGGGCGGCGAATCACGCTGCTGACCTCGGCGCCCGGGGCGGCCATCGTTCCGCTCGTGCCCGAGATCGACGACTGCATCGTCTACGACGCCCCCTGGCTGAAAGCCACGGCGCCCCGGGCGAACAGCGCGCCCGACTGGGCGATGATCGAGCGGCTGCGCGCGGCCGGCTTCGACGGCGCGGTGATCTTCACCGTCTACAGCCAGAACCCCCTGCCCTCCGCGCTGCTCTGCCACCTGGCCGACATTCCGCTGCGCCTGGCGCATTGCCGTGAGCAGCCGTACCAGTTGCTGACCGATTGCGTGCGCGAGTGGAGCCCGAGGAGTATGTGCGGCACGAGGTGCGCCGCCAATTGGACCTCGTGGGACACGTGGGCGCCCCCACAGACGACGCGCCGATGAGCCTGCGCGTTCCGCCCGCCGCGCGGCGCTACGTCCAGGGCCTGCTCGACGAGTTTCGCGTCGCGCGCGACCGGCCGTGGCTGGTGGTCCACCCGGGAGCCACCGCCCCGTCGCGCCGCTACCCACCGAAAGCTTCGCCGCCGCGATTCACGCGCTTGTCGCCGAGCACGGCTGGCAGGTCGTGCTGACGGGCACGGAGAGCGAGCAGGCACTCGTGGAGGTGCATCCGGACGCTATCTGGAGTGCCGGCCGTGTCGCTCGTCGCCGCGCTCAGCCTCGCCGAGATGGCCGCGCTGTTGGAGAGCGCGCCGCTGCTGCTCGCCAACAACACCGGCCCAGTGCACATGGCCGCGGCGCTCGGCACGCCGGTCGTGGACCTCTACGCGCTGACCAACCCGCAGCACACGCCCTGGATGACGCCGAACTGGGTGCTGTCGCACGATGTGCCCTGCAAGTACTGCTACCGGAGCATCTGCCCGCTGGGTCACCACGACTGCCTGCGTCTGGTAACGCCGGAGGCCGTCGTCGCTGCCGTGCGCGAACTCCACACCGAGACGGCGCCGCTGCGGCGCGCGGTGGAGGTGCTGTCGTGACACACCAGGTCGATGTCCTCGTCCCCACTTACGGCCGCCCGACGGCGCTCGCAGTCACGCTCGCCTGCCTGCTCGGGCAGACCTACAGGGACTTCCGCGTCGTCGTGTCTGACCAGACCGAGGACTATGACGTGGGCGTGGTCGGTGAGGTGCAGGCCGTGCTGCGCGCGCTGGCTTACCACGGGCACCTGCCCGAAGTGCGCAAACATTTGCCTCGGCGCGGCATGGCCGAACAGCGCCAATTCCTGCTCGACCAGGCGCGGGCGCCCTATGCCCTCTTCCTCGACGATGACCTGGTGCTGGAGCCCACAGTGTTGGCGCAGATGGTGCGCGCGATCACGGAGGAGGGCTGCGGCTTCGTGGGCTGCGCGGTCCAGGGCCTCAGCTACCTGGACGATTACCGCCCCGAGGAAGAGGCGATCACGTTTTGGGATGGCCCCGTGCAGCCCGAAGCGATCCGGCCCGATACTCCCGCCTGGGCGCGCTATCGCCTGCACAACGCGGCGAACCTGCTGCACGTGCAGCAACGCCTGGGCCTGACCACCGAGACGCAGCGCACGTACCGCGTGGCCTGGGTGGGCGGCTGCGTCCTCTACGACACGGCCAAGCTCCGTGCCGCAGGCGGATTCACCTTCTGGGAAGAGCTCCCGCCCCACGCCTGCGGTGAGGATGTACTCGCGCAGTGGCGCGTGATGGCGCGCGATGGCGGCTGCGGCCTCATCCCCTCCGGCGTCTACCACCAGGAGCTACCGACCACCGTGCCCGACCGCAGCGTCGACGCGCCGCGGGTGCTCGGGCTGGAGCCCGCGACCTCGGCGGGCACCGGGGCGTGATTCCCGCCGCCCGGCGCCCGCCGCGGGGTTCTGGTGCGCGACTTGCTTATGGGATGGGAAACCACGTCGCGAGATTACCCAACGATGACAACACCCACCGTGGCCGTCCTGATGCCCACCTACAAACAAGGCGCCTTCATCCGGCGCGCCCTGGATAGCTTGCTGGCCCAGTCACTCGAGGAATGGGAGCTCGTGATCGTGGACGACGGCTCGCCTGACGATACCGCCGCCGCGGTCGCGCCCTACCTGGCCGACCCGCGCGTCCGCTATCACCGCTTCCCGGCGAACCGGGGGCTGGGGGCGGCCCTGAACTACGCGCTGGACGCCATGAGCGCGCCCTACGTGGCCTACCTGCCGTCCGACGACGTTTACTATGCCGAGCACCTAGCGACGCTCGCCACGGCCCTGGACGACGCCCCAGACGCCGTGCTCGCATATGCAGGCGCGCGTTATCACTACAGCCGCTGGAACTCACGGCGCGATTCCCGAGCGGCCGCTGCAACTGGTGCAGGTGATGCACCGCCGCGAGCCCGAGCGCTGGCGCGAGCGTGCCACGCTTGAGACCGACGACCTGGATTGGCTTTACTGGGACCGCCTGTGCATGCGCGGCCCCGCCGTCCCCACCGAGGCGATCACCTGCGAGTGGGTGGATCACGCGCGCCTGCGCCACAAGATCATGCAGGAATCATTGGGCGGCATCAATCTCTTCCGCATCTGGTACGACATACACGAACCGCTGCGTTTTCAGAGCACGATCGGCAACTTCACGGACGAGGTAACACGCTACCGGGCGGAGCGCGGGCGCCCCCACACGCCGCCCGCGCCAACGCGCTGAAGATCCTGCTCGTCGGCGAGTTAGCCTATAACGCCGATCGCATCCTGACGCCAGAAGAACGCGGACACCGGCTCTACGGCCTCTGGATCTACGAACCGCAGTGGTACAACGCGGTCGGCCCGCTACCCTTCGGCCACGTGATCGACCTGCCCCGGCACGACTGGCAGAGCGCGGTCAGGCGCCTCCGGCCCGACGTCATCTACGCCCTGCTCAACTGGGAGGCCGTGCCGCTGGCCGCAGAAGTGCGGCGCGCCGTCCCGGACATCCCGTTCGTCTGGCACTTCAAGGAGGGGCCGTCTATCTGTCTGGAGAAGGGCCTCTGGCCCGACTTCATCACGCTCCAGGAGCGCGCCGACGCGCTGACTTATCCGAACGCTGAGACCCGCGCCTGGTTCGAGGCCGCGGCGCGGCAGACCGCCGACGGGCGGCCGGTGCTGCTGCTCGACGGCGACCTGCCGCGCCGCGCCGTCTTCGCGGGCGTGCCCGATCCGCGGCCGGAGTTCGTGGGCCGGCGAGATCCACACCCTCGTGCCCGGCGGTCCGCTCGGCCTGCACGCGCCGGTAATGGCGATGCTGGCGGCCCACGATATCCACGTCCACCTCTACGGCAACTACACGCACGGCCGGTGGCGCGAGTGGATCGCCGCTGTGCGCGGCGTGGCTCCAGCCCACCTGCACCTGCACGCCAATGTCGATCCAGATGGCGAGGTGCGCGAGTTCACACGCTACGACGCGGGCTGGCTGCACTACTTCCCCAGCTTCAACGGCGGCGACCTGCATGCGGCCACATGGGACGATCTCAATTACCCGGCACGGCTGGCTACGTTCGCCGCCGCCGGGCTGCCGATGTTACAGCTGGACAACCCCGGCTCGACCGTGGCCACGCAGCGCCTGCTTCGCGACCAGCACCTGGGGCTGCTCTTCGCCGGCGTCCCGGACCTAGCCGCTCGGCTGCGCGACGTGGAGCAGATGGCCTGCCTGGGGCGCTCCGTGCGCGAGCAGCGCGACACGTTCACGTTCGACCACCACGCCGACCGCCTGATCAGCTTCTTCCGCGCGGTGGCCGCGGGCCGGGCCGCGGCGGTGCCCCATGCCTGAGCGCGCCGCCGCAGCCACCGCGCCACGGCCCGCGGGGGCGCTGGTACCCGACGTGCGCAAAATCGCCGTACTGCGCGCTAATGCCATTGGCGATCTCATCTTCGTGCTGCCTGCGTTCGAGGCCCTACGCGCCACTTATCCCGCCGCGGAGATTGTGTTCCTGGGCCAGCCCTGGCACTCCGCCTTCCTGAACGGCCAGCCCGGGCCGATCGACCGTGCCATCCCCATCCCGCCGAGCCACGGCGTCAACGAGACGTTCGCCGCAGGAACAGGCGAGGATCCGGCCGAATTGGAGGCCTTCTTCGCCGCGATGCGCGCCGAGCACTTCGACCTGGCGCTGCAGTTGCACGGTGGCGGCCGCTACTCGAACCCGTTCCTGCTACGGCTCGGCGCGTGGGTAACCGCCGGGCTGCGTGCCCTGGACGCCCCACCACTCGAACGCTGGCTGCCCTACGTCTATTGGCAGAACGAGATCGCGCGCTACCTGGAGGTGGTCGGGCTGGTGGGCGCGCCGCCGGTCACGCTGGAGCCGTGGGTCAGCCTGACGGACGCCGACCGCGCGGAGGCGGACGCCGTGCTGCCGCAGAGGCATGAACCCCTGGTCGTGCTGCACCCCGGCGCCGGGGCGCCGCGCCGCCGCTGGCCGGCCGAGAAGTTCGCCGCCGTGGGCGACGCCCTGGCGGCGCGAGGCGCCCGGGTCGCCGTCATCGGCGCGCGTGCCGACGAGCGCCCGCTGGTCGAGGCCACACTCGCCGCGCTGCAGGCGGCCGCGCTGAACCTGTGGGATCGGGTCTCCCTCGGTGGTCTCACGGCTGTGCTCGCGCGCTGCCGCCTAGTTGTTTCGAACGACTCGGGTCCGCTCCACCTGGCGGGGGCCGTCGGCACGCCCGCAGTCGGCGTCTACTGGTGCGGCAACGCAATGACCGCCGCTACGCTCTACCGCGCCCACCACCGTCCGGTGATCTCGTGGCAGCTGGCCTGCGCCGTCTGCGGCCGGAACACGCTCACCGACTCGTGCAGCCACAAGGCGTCGTTCGTGGCCGGCATGCCGGTCGCTGACGTGCTGGCCGCGACGGAGGAGCTGTGGCCGGCAGAGGATGCGGACGAGGCCCGCAGCACTGTTGCGAGCCCCGCGAGAACGGCGCGCGGCGCGGCTTAGTGGCCGCGGGTGCCCTTGCCGGCGTTCGAATCGCTGCCGTTTCGGCCCTGCTCTACGTCGCGCGCGGGCTGCCGGTCGTCGGCGCGTCACGCGTGTCCGGGTTCCACTCGTTCTTGGCGGCCTGCGGCTGCGGGCTCGTGGCCTCGTGCGCCCGCGCCTGGGCCTCATGCGTTTCGTGCTTCTTGTACGACCGCTTCGTGATCGTCACGCTCTTGTCATGCTTATTGGGCACGCGAGAGACGTTCTCGTCGTTGGAATCGCCTTTGTGCTGGCCTTGTTTCGCCATCCCTTTCTCTCCTTATGTCAACTGCCGTCTGAGCCGCTGCCCTCTCCGGGCGCTTTGGCCCGCGTCTGGCTGCGGGATCCCTGGCCACCGTGATCGACACGCTCGGCTTTCGGGTGGCGATCCTCGCCCTGTTTGGGCGAATCCACTTTGCCGATTTCCCACGGTCATTTATTCGCCATGAACTCAGTGCCCTCATCTGCCCGCGCCGTCAGACGCCGCGGGCCCAGTTGCCGGGCTGATCCAGCCCCATGTCCATCCTCTGTGCAACTGTTATGCTGGTACTCACGATTCGACGCAGATACGTAGTCCTGCGGTCCAGCAGACTCACGCACCGGTGATCACGAATCCATCAGGGGTCGGTGAGGGCGGCGCGCCGTCCCCACTCCAGCGGCGCCTGGGTGGATCATTGAGGACCGGTTGGAATCCGTGGCGGATCGTGCTACAATTCGGGTACCGGTTACGAAGCCAACCGCTGCCTGCCAAGGGGCACGCCACCCGGCGAAGGCGGCGCATCCCGGTAACCTCGGTGTGCAAGGGGTCCCGACGAGCTATGCAGCGACCACCGTTTGTCGTGATCGGTCCGAATAGCGGGGAGCCCGAGGTGGAGCTCACGGGTCACCTCCCCGCGGCGCCAGTGCCCCTGGTCGGCCGGGCACAGGACATTGCTCGCGTGCGCGGCCTGCTGGCCCGCGACGACGTGCGCCTCGTGACGATGACCGGGCCGGGCGGCGTCGGCAAGACGAAGTTCTCGCCATTGAGGTGGCGACCGCCATGGCCGCCGGCTTCGACGGCACCGTGGCCTTCGTGTCGCTTGCCCCCATCACCGACCCGGATTCTGGTGCTGACGGCCATCGCACAGGTGCTCGACGTGCAGGAGTCCGGCGACCGCGGGCTGCAAGAGGTGATCGAGGCGCACTTACGCAGCCACCCAGCCCTCCTCGTGCTCGACAACTTCGAGCAGGTCATTGCCGCCGCGCCGGTCGTCGCCGCTCTGCTGCGCACCGCCCCCCGGCTCAAGCTGCTCGTGACGAGCCGCGAGGTGCTGCACGTGCGGGGCGAGCACGAGTTTCCGGTCGCGCCGCTTGTCCTGCCCGACCGCAGCGCGCTTGTCGACGCGACCGCGCTGATGGCCGCTCCGGCCGTGCAGCTGTTCGCGCAGCGCGCTAGCGCCGTGCGGCCTGAATTCCAGCTTACCGAGGCGAACGCCGCGCTGGTGGCCGACATCTGTGGCCGGCTCGACGGGCTGCCGCTGGCGATCGAGCTGGCGGCCGCACGGACCAAGCTGCTGTCGCTGCCGGCCCTGCTGGCGCGCCTGGCCGACCGCCTACGCGTCCTGACGGGCGGCCCGCGCGACCTGCCCCTGCGCCAGCAGACGCTGCGCAACACCCTCGCCTGGAGCTACGATCTGCTGGATCCCGACGAGCAGCGCCTGTTCCGTTGCTTGGCCGTCTTCGCAGGCGGCTGCACGCTGGCCGGAGCCGCCGCCGTACTCGGTTCGCCGCCTGACGAGACCGGGGCGCCGCCTGATGAAGCGTCCACCTCAGACGCCGTCCTCGACCTGCTGGGCTCGCTGGTCGACAAGAGCCTGTTGCGCCGCGTGGAGAACGGACCAGGTGAGCCCCACTTCGCGATGCTCGACACGGTTGCCGAGTTCGCGCGCGAACAGCTCGAGGCGCGCGGCGAGGCGGAAGAGACCGGGCGCCGCCACGCGGCCCACTTTCTGTCCTTGCTGCAGGCTGCCTCGCCTGAGCTTTCCGGTCCGCGGCAGGAGAGGTGGATGGACCGCCTGGAGGCCGAGCACGAGAACATCCGCAAGGCCATGCGCTGGTCGCTCACATCCGACAACGTGATCATCGCCATGCGCATGGCCGGGGTGCTCTGGCGCTTCTGGGAGACTCGCGGCCATCTCACCGAAGGGCGGGAGTGGCTTGACGTCATTGCGGCAGCGGGCGCGCAGGCTCCGCCCGAGCTCCTCGCCGACGTGCTGCACGGCGCGAGCCGCCTGGCCTGGCTGCAGGGCGATTACACGCAGACGCAGCGCTATGCGGAGGAGAACCTGGCGATCTGCCGCGCGCTCGGCAGCGAGCGCGGCATTGCCCAGGCCACCCATACATTGGCGATCTTGGCGGGCATGCGCCGCGAGCACGCCGCGGCGCAGACGTATTACGCCGAGGCGCTGGGGCTCTGGCGCAAGCTCGGCAACGACAGCAACGCCGCGCGGGTGCTTAACAGTATGGGCGTGGAGGCGCGCCTGCAGCACGAGTACGAGCAGGCACGCGCCCTCTTCCAGCAGAGTCTTGATCTGCACCTGACCCTCGGCAACAAACGCAGCATCGCGATGGCGCTGGCCAACCTCGGCTTCGTAGCTTTCGCGCGGCGCGACTACCCCGAGGCGCAGGCCTACTTCCGCGAGAGCCTGACGCTTCGCTGGGAGCTCGGCTACATCCTCGGCGTGGCGGACTGCCTGTCCGGGTTGGCGTCCGTGACCGGCGCGACCGGCGATGCACGGACTGCGGCGCGGCTCTTCGGCGCGGTCGAGGTGACCCGCCAGTCGATCGCCTATACGCTGGAGCCGGAGTACCGGACGATACACGACGAGCAGGTCGCCGCCGTCCGCGCCCGGCTGAGCCCCGAGGCGTTCCAGGCCGCCTGGACCGCGGGCGAACAGCTCAGCACCGAGGAGGCCGTGGCGGAGGCGTTGGTGCTCGACCGCGCCCCTGCGGCCGCGAGCGGCGGGACCGCCGAGTACGCGCCGGCCCGGACGGCGACGGCCGAGGCACCCGTCACCACACCCGCCGACGAGGATGCGTTCAGGGCGGCAGTGCACGGCGCGCTGCACAACTTCGCGCGCAGCGCCATCTTGCAGCACACACCGCTGCTCGACGCGCGCCTCGTGCGCGCCCGGGCCGGCGCGGACGCCCCGCCCGCCACCCGGCTGGAGGCGCTGCGCGCGGGCATCCGCGAGGCGGTCAACACCTTGCAGGAGTGGCCGGGCGACCGCAAGCTCTACCGCGCGGTCTACCACATGTACATCCAGCCCACCGGCGCCCAGGAGCAGGTCGCCGAGCTCCTGGATATCCCCTACAGCACCTTCCGCCGCCACCTCAAGGAAGGCACCCGCCGCGTGACCACGCTGCTCTGGGAGTGGGAGCAGCAGGCTCCCGAGTAGCCCGCCGTCCCTACCCCGTCTCCGGCAAGGCCGGGTTCAACACCGGCGCGCGCTTCGCTGCCAACCGCTCGAGCAGCGTCACGGCGTGGTCCAGGCCCGGCAGCGCGTGCATCTGCGCCCGCAGGGTGGCCACGTTCCGGCGATAGCTCGGGCCGGCGAGCACGGCCCCGGTCGCCGCGCGCACCCTGGCGGGCGTGAGGTCCCCGCGGGAGACGACGCGGGCGAGGCCCAGGCGGGCGGCAACCTCGGCGTTGAAGAACTGGTCGGCGATGAGCGGGACGAGCACCAGCGGCAGGCCGGCGTCGACGGCGGCCAGCAGGCTGTTGCTGCCGGCGTGCATGACCATGAGGTCGCAACGCGACAGCAACAGGCTTTGCGGGATGTAGGGCGCGATGTGCACGTGGGCAGGCTGCGGGCCGATGTCGGCCGGGTCCTTGCCGCGGCCCAGGGTGACGATGAGGTTGATCGGCAGATCGCGCAGCCCCGCAACGATCGCCTGCATGACGCTCGGGTAGAGCTCGGGCTCGCGGTTCACCTCCGTGCCCAGCGTAGCGTAGATCGTCGGGCGGTCCGGCAGGTCGGCGATCCACGCCGGCAGCGTCTCTCCGGCCGCCTGGTCGAACACGTCCGGGCGGATGAAGTGCGTGGTCGGCGGCACCGGGGCCGAGCCACAGGGCTGGTCCAGCGGCTGCAGGGCGAAGGCCGGCGGCGCGAACGCCAGGTGCAGGTAGCGGGTCGGCGCGACCAGGGCCGAGTCGGGCGGTAGGTCCCAGCGGGCGCGCACGGGATCGAGCTGGGCAGCAAGCTCCTGCTCGAAGCAGGCCATACCGCGCAGGGCGGCGGCGAAGGCCACCGTCGCGTGCGGCAGGCGGAGGTGCTCGGCGGCGACAAGCGCGGCGTACTCGCCCGCCTCACGCACGACCACGTCCGGCCCCCACGCGCGGACGATGGCGATGAGGTCACCGGTGCGCAGCCGGGCACTGATGCCGCCGAACGTCCGCGGGTAGCTGTAGAGCTCGGCCTCCAGGCTCAACGGCGCGGCGTGCATACGGGCCTTTACCGCCTGGTACTCGGGGTCCACGGCCAGGTTGCCACCAACAGCGTAGAACGGGAAGCCGACGGCCTCGACCCCGGCCCGCAAGCCCGGCCGCCCGGCGAAGGCCACGCTATGCCCGGCGCGCTGCAGCGCCTGGGCCACCGGCACGAGCGGGTGAAAGTGGCCATAACCGGCCGTGCTGCTGAACAAGAATCGGCGCGCCGCGCGGCCGGGGTCCTCCGGGGGCATCTGATCTCCTCCGGCAGGCGAGCGCCCACCATGACGACGCCCCGCCGCAGGCGCGCCGGGCGGGGCGTCAGGGGCGCGCGGCCTGCGTCAGGCCTGCCGCACCAGATCCGGGATCTGGCTCGGGAAGTCAGCCACGCGTACGCCCGCGGCTTCGAGCGCGGCGATCTTGCCCTCCGCCGTGCCGACCCCGCCCGAGATGATGGCGCCCGCGTGGCCCATGCGGCGGCCCGGCGGCGCGGTGCGCCCGGCGATGAAGGCGACCACGGGCTTGGTCATATGGTCACGGATGAAGGCGGCGGCCGCCTCTTCGTCGATGCCGCCAATCTCGCCGATCATGACCACCTTCTCCGTGCCTGGGTCGGCCTCGAACAGCCGCAGAATGTCAATGAACGACGAGCCGACGATCGGGTCGCCGCCGATGCCGACCGCCGTCGATTGGCCCAGGTCCCCCTCGGTCAGCGCGTTCACCACCTCGTAGGTCAGCGTGCCCGAGCGCGAGACCAGCCCGACCGTGCCCGGCTTGTGGATATAACCCGGCATGATGCCGACCTTGGCCTGGCCGGGGGAGATGAGCCCCGGGCAGTTCGGCCCGATCAAGCGCACGTCGTGCTCGTGCACGTAGTTGTAGACCTTGACCATGTCGAGCGCCGGGATCATCTCGGTGATGGCGACGACGAGCGGGATGCCCGCCATGGCGGACTCCAGGATGGCGTCGGGGCCGCCCACGGCGGGCACGAAGATGATGCTCACGTTGGCGCCCGTTTCGCGCACGGCGTCGGCGACGGTGTTGAAGACGGGCACGCCGTCCTCGGTGCGCTGGCCGCCCTTGCCGGGCGTGACCCCGGCGACGACGTTCGTGCCGTACTCCACCATCTGCTGGGTATGATAGGCGCCCTCGTGCCCGGTGATGCCCTGCACCAGCAGGCGCGTGTTCTTATCGACCAGGATGCTCATGCCTGCGCCCCTCCCTGGGTCGGCTGCGCGGCCGGCGCGCCCTGCCCCTGCGCCAGCGCGACGACCTTCTCGGCCGCCGCGTCCATCGATTCGAGCGCCGTCCAGCCAGCATCAGCCAGGATGGCGCGGCCTTCCTCCGAGTTCGTGCCGACCAGGCGGATGACGATCGGCTTGTCGGTCTTGATCGCGTCGAGGGCGGCCAGGATACCCCGGGCCACGATATCGCCACGGGTGATGCCGCCGAAGATGTTGATCCAGATCGCCTGGACCTTCGGGTCGCTCAGGATGATGCGCATGGCCGTCGTCACGCGCTCCTCGCTGGCGCCACCGCCGACGTCGAGGAAGTTGGCCGGCTCGCCGCCGTGTAGCTTGATCGCGTCCATCGTGCCCATCGCCAGGCCCGAGCCGTTGACCATGCAGCCGATGTTGCCGTCGAGCTTGACGTAGTTCAAGCCGACTTCGCGCGCCTGCTTCTCGGCGGGCACGTCCTCGTTCGGGTCGCGCAGCGCGGCCAGATCGGGGTGGCGGGCCAGGCCACTGTCGTCCAGGTCGATCTTAGCGTCAATAGCCAGCAGGGTGCCGTCCGGCGTGCGGATGAGCGGGTTGATCTCGGCCAAGCTGGCGTCGGTGTCGTAGAGGGTGGCGACGAGGCCGCGGCAGATGCGCGTGAAAACCCGGATCTGCTCGGGGGCGAGGCCGAGGCCGAAGCCGATGGCCCGGGCCTGCGAGTCCTGAAAGCCGATGTCCGGGTCGACGGTGACCCGCTGGATGAGCTCGGGGTTGGTGCGGGCCACTTCCTCGATCTCTACGCCGCCCGCCGCGCTGGCCATGACGACCACGCGCTTGCTGTTGCGGTCGAGGATCACGCCCAGGTAGTACTCCTGCCCAATGTCGGCCGCCTCGGCGACGAAGACCTTCTGGACCGTGATACCCTTGATGTCCATGCCCAGGATCTGCTCGGCGCGCGCGCGCGCCTCCGCGGGCGTCTGCGCCAGCTTGACCCCGCCCGCCTTGCCGCGCCCGCCGACCAGCACCTGCGCCTTGACGACGACCGGCGTGCCCATGCGGCGCGCAATCGCCTCCGCCTGGTCCGGCGTCTCCGCCAACTCCCCGGGGTTGACCGGGATGCCGTGCGCGGCCAGGATGTCCCGGGACTGATACTCGTGCAATTTCATATACGCATCATCTCCTCGTTGAGACCGGATCGGGGGACTCCCGCGACCCGACCGGGTCGGATCGCCGTTATGCTGATGGCCCAATGCTTGGCTGCCGAAATCATGGCAAGCCGGTGGCCGCGGTTCGCCCTCTGTGAAAAAATGATCAGGTCCGCCGCATTATAACATAGAAGGTGGATCCCTGACGACGCCGGTCCGCCACGCCGATGGCGGGGCTGGCGTGCAACTGACCATGCGGGTGCATCTACGCTCGGCATTGGTCCCCGCGGCCCGGAGACGCCGCGCGACCCCCCGGCAGGACCGTTGATCCGCGACGTCCGACCTTACGGGTGCGTCAGCGCGTACCACTCCCGGCCGACGAGGCCCATCTGCACCTGCTGGTCGGTGCCCGCGAACTCCTGGTGCCACTCCAGCCGCGCGCGCTCGAAGTACTGCACGATGTGGACCTTGCCGTCCGCCGGACTGACCTCGTTCAGCTCCTCGCTGACCGGATAGCCCAGCAGGGGCACGCCGCCGTGGCTTTGCCAGTACTTGAGGAACTCCCCCTTCACGCTATGGCCCGACTCGGGGAAGAAGTGGTAGGTCGGCGTGTCGGGCGCGGGCGGCACGGGGTCGAGCCCGGCCAGCTGCCCGCCGCGCGCGGCCGCGTCCTTGGCATGCTGCTGCAGCAGCCAGCGGCCAATCGGCGCAAGCTGTACCAGGTAGGCCGAGTTGCTCTGGTCGGGATGGAGCTCGAACAGGGCGCGCTCGAAGTATTGCACCGTGCGCTGCACGCCGTCGTCCGGGTTGGCCTCTTGCCGCTCCTCAGTGATCGGGAAGCCGAATTGCCCGACGCCGCCGTGCTGCTCCCAGAAGCCCCGGAACCCCCCGCGCAGCGTGTGGCCGGTCTCCAGGAAGTAGCTGCTGTCAGTCGCGGCCGGTACGCGGCCCAGGTCGAAGACGACGAAGCGGTTGTCGAGCAGCGCGACCTCAAACGAGGCGCGCAGGCCGGGGTAGCTGTCCAGGTGGCCCAGCCAGTCCGGGTCGGCGCTGACCAGCATACTCGCGCCGTCGGCCTTCGCCTGGTCGAGCGCGGGCCGCGTGAACTGCTCCTCGGGCAGCGCCCAGCCGTTCAGTCCGGTGGTGTAGAAGATCTCGGGCGCGCCCGGCCCGGCGACCACCATACGCCCCTTGGCCTTCCCCGGGTCGGTCGTGAGCACGCCGGCCCCCACAGCCGCATAGGTCTGGCTGAGCGGCGCGATCGCATAGCGGCGGAACAGCGCATCGAGCCCGCCGACGAAGACGAGGACGATCAGTAGGATCACCAGCGCGTTGCCGAGCCGGAGCAGCAGCGTGCGCCGTCCGGGCCATGCGGCGCGCTGGCCCACGGCGCTCGGGGCGCGCGCGGTACGGCGCACGGCGCCGCGCACCGGTCGCCCGGTGTCGGCCACAGCCACGGGGTCCGGCTCATCGGAAGGCAGGCCGTCGACGCGGTCCATGTCCAGATCCGCCTCGGTGTCCTCCTGACCCTGCAGCACCGCGGTGATCATCGCGGGCAGCGCCGCCAGCCAGTTGGCGCCGAGGCCCACCAGCGCCGCGAGCGCGGGCAGCCAGGGCGTGAGCGTCGAGTCGTCGGCCGCGAGGCGGTTCGCGCTAACCAGCACGACCAGCAGGCCGCCGAGCGCCCACAGGTGCAGCGCCCAGGGCCAGGGCTGCCGCGCCGGGCGGCCAATGCCCGCGAGCAGCAACAGGAAGCCGACCAGGGTCAGCGTGCTGTTGACCAGCCGGCCCGCGAGCAAGCTGTAGAAGGCGCCGGTCCGCAGCGTGTCGAGCGCGCCGCCCAGACCGCCCGCGCCGTACCCCGTCGCCAGTGGCGTGGTGATGTCCGTCATGTGCGTCAGCGCGGTCCAGAGCAGCAGCGGCGCAAGGGCCACGGCGGCGAAGCCGTAGGCCAGCAGCTCGGCGTCCCGGCCGGCGCGGCGGGGATTCTGCACGCCGTAAGCGGAGAAGGCACCGATCACAGGCCGGCTCGGGTCGATCGCGCCGTTGCTGCCCGGAGGCGGCACGGCGGGCAGCGGCCGGCGCCGCGGCCAGGCGAGGTAGACGAGCGCCGGCAGCAGCGCCACGTTAGCCGGGGCGATTAGCATGGCCAGGCCCGCGACGCCGGCCGCGAAACCGCCCCAGCGGTTGGCGTGCGGCCGTTCTGCGAGCACGCTATCCCGCCAGCGCAGCGTGGCCCCGAGGGCGCCCGCGGCAGCCGCCCAACCGAGAGCGTCGGGCAGGTAGGCGCGGCCGTAATAGAGGCCCGGCGGGACGACGGTCAGAAACAGCGCCGCGTAGAGGGCTGCGCGGCCACCGGCCAGCCGGCGCACGACGACGAAGAGCAGCGCGGTCGCCAGCAGCGCGGCCAGCACCGACACGGCGCGCCCAATCCAGGGCTGCGCCCCGGCCACGGCCGAGAAGAGGGCGGCGATCCAGGCGTAGAGCGGCAGGCCGGCGGTCGGCGCGGTCGGCATCGGCCCGTTCCACGGCAGGCCCGCCTTCAGGCTGCCGCCGTGCGCCGCCAGCCCGCGCACGAAGGCCGCGGTCGTCGCCTGCGGCCCCGCGGGCGTGTCGAAGGGCAGCGCCCAGAGCGCAGGCAGGCGCAGCAGCAGCCCGAGCCCGAGCACGGCGACCAGCCCCAGGGTGTAGCGGCTCCAGAGCGCGGGATGCTGCAGCCAGGCGCCCGGCGATCGCTGCCGCGGCCGCGTCATCAGCCAGTTGGGCAACGCGCGCGTCGCTCCGGGGGCCGGCGCGAGTGGCGGAGGCGTGGCGGGCGGTGTAGTGCGACGTGCGGGCCAGGCCGGCAGGCGCGGCCGGGGACGCGGGAGGGTTGGCTTCATGGCCCCGAACTCCAGGCGCACCTGGCTGAAAGAAATCCCCAGGGAACGGCTGTCGGCACTCATACCCAGCTCCTTTGGAGTCAGCAGCGGCTCCGGGCTGTTAAGGGAAAGCATGCTGACGCCTGCCGGCACGTCTCCCAGGTCGACCTGGTAGGTGTGTGGCGCACCGTCGATCGTCAGCGTCACCGGCGCGCCGCCGTCCCGGCGCACGGTGAGGGTGCGCGGCGGCCCAAGGGCCTCCGCTTGAAACACAAGCTGCCCGTGGAACGCCCGTGGGCTGTCGAGTCGTAGCGTCGCGGCCTGGCCCATCCAACGATGGGCTTCGGCCGGTGTGGCCTCGCGCGCGTCCCACCCAGTGCCCAGACTGAGAAAGGGCACGGGCGCGGCGGGCGCGGGCACGGCGTAGACGTCGAGGTCGGCGTCGCTGTGCACCGGGTGGGCTACCGCGTCGGTGCCGAGCACCTGGGCGATGGCCGCGCGATAGGCCGCCGTCTGGTCGGGTGGCGGCTGCGGCCGCCAACCGGCCTTGTAGAGCACGACATAGCGGGTATCGTAGAGCGCCAGCGCGCTCCGCCACTCGGCGGGCCCGTCGGCGAACAGGTCGCCCAGCCCGTCCGGCTGCTCCAGCTCCAGGAAGCCGGGGGTGCTGAACAGGAAGGGATGATAGTACTCGCGCGAGATGTAGCCGTAGAAGATCCGTTTGTGGTGGGCCGTCTGGAAGTACATGCGGAACGCGCCCTGCCAGTAGCTGTCCTCGCGCGGCAGCTCGAGGATCGCGTAGTCGGCTGGATCCTGCCCGAGCGTCTGGTAGTAGGCCGGGATGGGCGCGGGCAGCTGCGGGTAGGGGATGGGCCAGAGCTCGACGCCGAGCAGCGCCAGCACGGCGACGCCGAGCACGGCCGGGTTGCGGCGCCGCCAGGGTCTGCCCTGCCGGCTCAACCGCTGGATGCCGTAGGCCGCCAGCACGGCCAGGCAGAGCGTGAGCGGCATGGTGAAGCGGTCGGGGCTGCGGCTGATGTTCGCGCCCGGGATGCGTTCGAGCAGCCCGTAGAGCATGGGCACACCCGCCAGTTGCACGCCACCGACTTGCAGCACCGGCCCAAGCGCCAGCCACCAGAACGCGAGCCCGGCCACCAACCAAAACCCGCGCGGCGGCAATTGCGGCGCCCGGGTGCCGGGCCGCCCTCGCCACGCCCCCGCGAGCCCGACCCCGGCGAGCGCCAGCGCGACGTAGCCCAGGTAAACCTCGTACTGATTGCCCCCGAAGGGCCAGTTGAGCCGGAAGGCGCTCAGCGAGCCCCATAGCTGCTGGAAGCGCGGCGGGATGAAGAAGGTCAGCAAGTCGGCCGAGTCGGCGACCGGCTCGACGGCGCCGGGGCGCATATAGTCGGCGGTCTGGATCTCGGCCACCATTGAGATGAGCCATGGGCTAACCACGATCAGAAAGAGCGCCACGGCCAGGATCGGCCCAGCCAGCGGCGCACCCCGGTCCCAGTGCAGCAGCCCAGGCACGACGCGCCGCCAGGGCAGCCGCGGCCGGGCGCGCAGGGCGCGGCCCAGCAGGTAGAGCGCGTAGAACGCCGTGAACAGCAGCGCGTACATCACGTAATACCAGTCGACCAGCGCGACCAGCAGGAGAAAGCCCGCGGCGGGCAGCACTACGCGGGCCAGCCAGCGCCCCGCTTCGCGGCCGCGCGGCTGCGCCGGGCGCTCGTGCACGGCGCGCAGCAGGAAAAGCACGTAGAAGGGGAACCACTCCAGGCTGATCAGCTGCAGCAGGCCGCGCTGCGTCGCCAGATGGTAGGCCGAGTAGGCAAAGACGCTGCTGCCGACTGCGGCGGCCGCCGCGATGCTGCCCGGCGAGGGGCGCACCCCACCCGGGCGCCGCAGGAGCACGTATCGCAGCAACAGCCAGGTGCCCCAGCCCGTCAGGACGAACGAGAAGAAGACGATCCCGTTGTAGACGGTGGGCAGCGGAAGGAACGCCTGGAACGGCAAGCTGACCAGGCCGTTAAACAGGTTGAGCGTATGGAACTGCAGACTGACGCCGGCCGGCCAATAGATGACGTCGGTGAAGAGCGGGTTGGTGTGTTGGGTCAGCAGCGCGTCCTTCACCCACCAGAGGTTCCAGAGGTTCTGGTCGCGGTCCTCGACCATGGTGCCGGATGTGGCGTCGGCGCCGGTGAACAGCAGGCCGAGGAGCGGCCAGGTGAAGAAAGTGGACAGCCCGAGGTGCAGCAGGAACGCCGCCCAGGCGGTGGCCCAAGCGGGAGGGGGACGCGAGGCCGCCGGACCGGGGGCGGCCGGGTCGGTGCGGGGCGCCCCCACGGCGGGGGCCGGGTCGGCCGGTACGGGGTCGGAGGTCACGGGCATGGGCGGGGGCGGGACGGCGGGTGCGGTAGCCTTCTCCACCCCTCGGCACCCCTTTCTGGTGTTATGTCTGGTCACGACCTAGCTGCATGATACCAGAGCGAGCGCCGTCGCGCAAGCCGGGCGCGCCGGTTGCCGCGCCGCGCCCGCTCGGGGTATAATCTCCGCTGAGGCGCATTCGCGGGTACACGCCGCGGGTGGACGCCGGAAGGAGCGATCATGAAGATCATACTCGACGCGATGGGCGGCGATCACGCGCCGGCCGAGCCGGTCGCGGGGGCCGTGCAGGCGGCGCGCGAGTTCGGGCTCGAGGTGGTGCTGGTCGGGCAGCCGGACGCCATCCGCGCCGAGCTCGCCAAGCACGATACGGCCGGCCTGCGCCTGCCCGTCGTCGCGGCGCCCGACGTCATCCCCATGGACGAGCACCACCCCTCCGACGTCTGGCGGCGTATGAAGAACAGCTCGCTCGTGGTTGCGCTCAACCTGCTGCGCGACGGCGGGGGCGACGCCCTCGTCTCGGCGGGCAATACGGGCGCCGTAGTCGCCTCGGCGCTCTTCATCCTCAAGCGCGTCGAGGGCATTGAGCGCCCCTGCCTGGCGACCACCTTCCCCACCCGCACGAGCAAGCCGGTCCTGCTCGCCGACGCGGGAGCCACACCCGACGCGAAGCCACACTACCTGGTGCAGTGGGCGCTCATGGGCGCCGTATACATGCACAACGTCTTCGGCCTCGCCCAGCCACGTGTGGGCCTGCTCAGCAACGGCGAGGAGGAGATCAAGGGCAACGCACTCGTCCAGGAGGCCTTTCCGCTGCTGCAGGCGGCCGGCCTGAACTTCGTCGGCAACGTCGAGGGCAAGGACATCCCGGCCGGGTCCGCGGACGTCGTGGTGACCGACGGCTTCACGGGCAACGTCGTCGTCAAGCTGGCCGAGGGCCTGGGCAGCATGATCACCGGCATCCTGCGCGAGGAGCTGACGCGCACGCTCTGGACCAAGCTGCTCGCCGCGCCGCTCAGCCCCGTCTTCCGCCGCCTGCGCGGCCGCCTCGACTACGCCGAGTATGGCGGCGCCGCGCTCTTCGGCGTGCAGGGCCTGGTGATCAAGGCGCATGGGCGCTCCAACGCCCGCGCCATCCGCAGCGCGATCCGAGTCGCCGCGCAGGCCGCAGAGGGCGGCACGCTCGCCGCCTTCCGCGACATCGGGGGCGCCGGGGCCACGGGCACCTCCGCGGCCCGCACCGCATCCTGACCGCCAGCGGCCGATCCGCGAAGCCGCGTTCGCGCCTCATGGCCCACAACTTGCGGTTCCACGACGTGCCCCAACAGATCGGGACAGGGGTATCGGTACTCTCCGTCCGGCCCGGCCGCCGCGCCCCGGGCGCCCCGCCGGCTTAGCACTGTGAGCAACGTTTGAGTACGACCTTGGGCGCGATGGCCGTCATCCTGGTGCTGATCCTCATCAACGCCTTCATGAACGCGGCGGAGATCGCCATGATCTCGGTGCGCCGCGCGCGCGTGAAGCAGTTGGCCGACGAAGGCGTGCCCGCCGCCGTCCGCCTGCGCGCCATGCTCGCCACCCCCCGCACATTCATCGCCACGATCGAGGTGGGGGTCACGATGGCGGGCTTCTTCGCCTCAGCGTATGGGGCCGATAATCTGGCGCCGGTCGCCATGAGCGCACTGGAAGCGCCGCCCCTCAGCCTGCCGAGCAGTACGGCCGACACCGTCGCCTTCATCGGCGTCACCATCGGCGTCGCCATGGTTACACTCATCCTGGGCGAGTTGGTGCCCAAGACGCTCGGCATCGAGCGCGCCGAGCCGATCGCCCTGCGCGTCACCGGCGTCGTCACGTTCCTGTCGCGCGTAACCTGGCCGCTGGTCGTCTTCCTGACCGGCACGACCAACCTCATCGTGCGGCTGCTGGGCGGGCGGCGGTCGGCCCATCTGCCCAGCATCACCGAGGAAGAGATCATCTCGATGATCGAGACGGGCGAGCACGAAGGCGTGTTCACGTCGAGCGAGGAGGAGATGATCCGCAACATCTTCGACTTCACCGACCGGCGCGTGAGCGATGTCATGGTGCCGCGCCCCGACATGTTCGAGCTGCCCGAGGAAATGACCATCGCGGAGGCCGGACCCGCCATCCGCGCCGCGGGCTATTCGCGCATCCCGCTGTACCAGGACGACCGGGAGCGCATCACCGGCATGGTGCGCGCGAAGGACGTGCTCGGCGCCTACGTGAGCGGCAGCACCGCCCGGCCGCTCTCTGCCTTGGCGCACCCGGTGCTCTTCGTACCCGAGACGAAACGCGTGGGCGAGCTCCTGCGCGAGCTCCAGCGCAGCCGCCAGAGCCTGGCCATCGCGGTGGACGAGTTCGGCGGCGTCTCGGGCATGCTCACAATAGAGGATCTGCTCGAGGAGATCGTCGGCGAGATCCAGGACGAGTCGGAGCACGAGATCCCGCCGCTGCAGCGCCTCAGCCCGACCGAGCTCCTGGTCGCGGGCAATCTGCTCGTGGACGACGTGCTGGAGGCCCTGGAGATCCGCATCCGCGACGACGACCGGGTCGAGAGCACGGTGGCCGGGCTGATCCTGGAAGCGCAGGGCCGCATTCCCGACCCCGGCGACGAGGTGCGCTGGCACGACCTCCTCTTCACGGTCGAGGAGATGAACCGGCACCGCATCCAGCGGGTACGCGTGGTGCTGGAGCGGGAGCCGCCGGGCGGCGCGGACGAGGATGCGGGGGTGGTGATGGCGCCCGGCGAGTAGCCGCGGATCGGCGATTCGCGGTGAGTTCAGTCGCGTTCTAGCAGCGATCGCTGATCTTGACAGCCGCGGGACCTTTTGGTATAATGCAATCGCAAACGCGGAAGTGGCTCAGTGGTAGAGCATCTCCTTGCCAAGGAGAGGGTCGCGAGTTCGAATCTCGTCTTCCGCTCCCAGCAGCCTTTTTAGGCTAGCAGTAGCGCACAATGGCGGCCAGGGGGCCGCCATTGTCACATCTTTGTCACACGCGCCCCGACCACCTCGCCCCCGACCAGCTGATCGAGCCGCGCCGCGGCGTCCTCTTGCATGGCCGGCGTGACATGGCTGTAGCGGTCTAGCGTAATGCTGATGCTGCTGTGGCCTAACCGCTCCTGCACGATTTTGGGGTGCTCGCCATTGGCCAGCATCAGGGTCGCCGACGTGTGCCGCAGGTCGTGAAACCGGAGCGGCGGTAGCGCCGGCCTCCGCAATCAGGGCGAGGAAGCGCCGCCGCAGGGGGCTCGGATGCACCGGCGCCCCGAGCGCATCGGCGAAGACCAGCCCGGCATCGGCGTAGGCGGGGCCGGCCTGCAAGCGCGCTTCCAACTGCTGGATGCGGTGCCGTTGCAGGCTGTCGACCACGGAGCGGGGTAGGGCCACCTGCCGGCGCCCGGCCTTCGTCTTCGGCTGGCCGTCTTCGAGCGCGCCCGTTGCCCCGGAAATCAGCGTGTGCCGCACACTCAGCGCGCCCCGGGCGAGGTCGACATCTTCCCAGCGTAGCCCCAGGATTTCGCCCCGCCGCATCCCGGTCAGGAGCGCCAGCCGCCACAGGGCGGCGAGGGGATCGGCGTCGGCGACGGCCAGAAAGCGCACCGCCTGGTCTGCGTTCCACGTGGCATAGTCCGGCACCGTGGCGCGCGGCACATCGACCGCCTCGGTCACATTGCGGGTAAGCAGCCCCCAGCGGACCGCCTGTTTCAAGGCGCGGTGTAAGATGTTGTGCAGCAGGGCGACGGTCGTGGGCGAGAGGCCGGCTTCGAGCCGGGCCGCATAGAGCCGTTGCACATCCAGCGGCGTGAGCTTCGCCAGCAGCACCCGGCCGATAAACGGCTCGACATGCTGGGCCAGCGCGCGTTCGTAGCGCCGGGCCGATCCGGGCCGGACCGTCTGCCGGGCGGCGTCCAGCCATTGGGCGAGGTACGCGGTCACCGTGAGCTTGCCGGCGGTGGCCTCGCCGAAGCCCCCGGTGTCAATCGTCGTGATCAGGGCCGCCGCTTTGGCCTCGGCTTCCTTGCGCGTGGGCGCCGTGATCCGCTTCTGCCGCCGCTTGCCGGTCACCGGGTCGCGCGGTAAGTCCACGGTGGCCACCCAGGAGACTTTGCCGGTCGTGCCCGTATGCTTCGTGATACTGCCTTGCATGGCTGTTCCTTTGGTGTGCGCCGCGCCGCCCGGCCGGCCCCCGCTCCGACCGGGCCGCGCGTGGGGCCTAGAGGTGCGTGACCAGGCGGAGCCAGAGCCCGGAACAGCCGCTCCGCCATCCAGCCCCGGATCTGGAACCGGGTGTAGCGGATGCGGTCCAGCAGGATCATCCAGACACCGCCATAGAGGTAATCCAGCCACGGCGGCAAGTTCGACCAGCAGCCGTCAAAGACATAGTTCTGCCACGTGGGCGAGGGCGACTTCATGTGCGTTCCTCCTTGGGGGTTGTAGGCCCGGGCGCGCTTTCCAGGCGCGCGACGCGGGCTTCGAGGGCAGTCAGGCGGGCCAACACCGCGCCTAACTGCGCGCTTACAGTGGCGCCCGCCTGGGCGGCGGCCGCCTCGCGGATCAACGCACTCAACACCGCGCCCTTCTTGCGCGGCGAGGGGGCGAGCGCGTCCAACAGCGCCGCCGCGTCGGCGTCCAGGGCCAGGGTCGTGCGACGGGTCTCCGGCATGGCTTAGGCTCCTGTGTCTGGGCAGAGGTTCAGCATGACCTCGCAGTCACAGTGCGCCCCGCCCGCTTCGAGCGCCGCCACGTAGGCAGCGGCATCGACATCCGGCGCCGCCCGCTGCAAGACGGCCTGCACGCCCCGGAACGTGTGATCGCAGCCTTCCACGGTGTAGCCCAGCTTGCGCAAGCCGACGCAGAGCGCGAGCGGGTCGTAAAGCCGGCGCAGCTGCCGGGTAACGCGGCTCATAGACGATCCCCTTTCGGTGTTTGGCCCGATGGTGCCGGCGGCAAAGCGTTTGCAGGTTGTCCAGCGCGTGCGAGCCGCCACAGGCCAGCGGGCGGATATGGTGGCATTCGAGCGGGCCGGCCGCGCCGCATTCGCAGCAGGCGTGCCCGTCGCGGGCGAGGGCCGCCGCGCGGTTGCGGCGATAGCCGCCCTGCCGCTCGGCTTGGTTGCAAGCCCGCGAGCAGAAGCCCTGGCCGGCGCGGCGCGGCTGAAACCGCTTGCCACAGTGCCAACATTCGCGCATCGCCCGGGCCTCCTCTCGTCGTACTTCCACCTGCACCCATTATAGCATACTCTTGCATACTATGTCAATAGTTTTAGGGCATCACTTTACAGATTAGTATGCAATCCAGGGCGCCTGCCTGGTGGCGTTGCCGTGCGCGGGCGCGCATTGAAACGGCGCGATTGTGGGTATGCAAGCGCCAGGGCGGCCTGCCGGGCGGGCTCCGGTGTCGCGGGTGCGGCCGGCGAGGCGCTCCAATCGAGCCACTCCAACCGCGGCGGGCCGGCCGCGCCGCGGATCCATTGGTAGATCGCGTAGGCGGTCGCGTCCGTGTGCCCATCCGCCGTGAAGCTGGGGCGCGGGACGCAGACGGCGACCCGGGCCGGCGGGTGCGCGGCCCAGAAGAGCCGGCGCCCTTGACTTTCGAGCAGGGCGAGCCGCAGCAGGAAGATCAGGACGCCGCCCGGTGCCAACTGGGCGAGGGCGTGCTGCACGAACGGCACGGCGAGCCGGAACGGGGGATTCCCACAGAATCAGGTTCACCGGCGCCGGGGGCTGCCAGGCGAGATAGTCCGCGCGCTCCCAGGCGTCAAACACGCCGGGCGGCGCGGGCTGCACCAGCTCGACACCCAGCAGTTGCGCGCCGGCGCCATACTGCGCCCGGGCGGCGCGGGCCCAGATGCCGGACCCGGCGCCCGGTTCGAGCACCAGGGCGGGCAGAGGGCGGCCCATAGTGGGCCAGCGCGGCCCGGGCGAGCGCGGCCGGGGTGGGGTAGTAATCCGTTGCTTGTCGTGTCATGGTGACCACGTTCCTCTCCTGACCGGTGCCGCTTCCACGCATATGCTTCCACGCTGTTGCTTCCACGTGCGGTCCCGGGGCGCCTGGCCACCGCCGCCCTTGCCGCACCTGTTTTCACTCGTATGCTTCCACGCGGCTCCCCAGTTTTCACACTACTGCTTCCATGCGTTATCTTCCCCGCGGCGCGCACCAGCGGCCCGCCAGCGGCCCAACATGGGCAATCCGGGTGCGGGCGCAGTCCGCGGCCCGGCGAGGCCCAGCGGCCCGCACAGCGCCCCACAGCGCGCCCCCGGGGTAAATGTCGCTTGTGTGCCATGTACGCATCGGGCGGCCCCAATGCGACAGATGCGACACCTAAAAAAGGCGCCCTACAGCGCGCGCCAGCCCCCTTTTTAGGTGTTGCATCTGTCGCATCGGCGCGGCGGCGAGCACGGCGGCCGGCATGGTCAGTCCTCCGCACAGGCCAGGCAGACGCCGCGGCCGTCCAGGGGCGCCCCACAGCGGCCACAGGCCCGCGGGTTATCCAGCGCGGCCACCACAGAAGCCGCCGCGTCCAGAAGGTGCGCATCTTCACACTGATGGGTATCTTCGGTATCTTCGGTATCTTCAACCGGGGAAAGGTGGTTAAGATGGTGAAGATGCTCATCATTGTGAAGATGGGTACCTTCGCTCTGATGGGCCGCTTTGGCCGGCAAGGCCCACATCCAGCGCCCGTTCTTGCGGTCCTCCTTCTCCGGATCGATGCCCAGCTGCTCTTTGGCCCGGTTCAAGGTGCCCCGCTTGATACCGAGCTTGTCCGCGTGTGTCTGCACCTCGCCGGCAGGCTGGGGCCCATCGGCCAGGAAGTCCCGCAGGAAAGTCGCAGGCCTCTTGCAGCTTTTCCGCCCGGCTGGAGTCCGCGCCGGCCGCCAGTAGACCGCTCGCCGTGTGCTCGGTCTGACCGTCCCATATCACCCGCGCCGATCCTTGCAGGGTCGCTTCCTTATGGTACGCCCAGGCGGGGGCGAGGGCCGCCAGGTTCGCTTTGGTGCCGGCCAGGATGCAGCGGTTGCGCGTGGGATCGTCCGGATCGGCTGCGACCAGCAGGCCGGCCCGCGCGGCACCCACAATACCAATCGAGCCACCGCCCCGGTAGATGGGGTTGCCGCCCGAGGCTTTATTCAGGTGCCGCACGACCAGCACGGATGCCCGGTGCTTTTCGGCCAGCTCCTTTAACGGCGCCAGCACCCGCCGCACCTCGGCATCATAGTTGCCGTTCGTGCCATGCGGCAGGTACGCCATGAGCGGGTCAATAATCACAAAACGCGCGCCGGTGTGTAGCACGGCGTCCCGCACGGTGTCAATATCGGCCAGGGAGGGCAACCGCGGGCCGTCCGCGCCAACAACATAGGTGAGCATGGAAATTAGCGCGGGGTCGGCGCCGGCCGCATCCAGCCGGGGCCGGATGGTGTCGGCGGGATCGTCTTCGGCAGAGAGCAGGACCACCCGGGCCGGCGCGGTCAGGGCCCCGCGGCTGCCATCCGGCATCTCCCGGCCACAACTCACCCGCGCGGCGAGGTCAAGCGTAATCAGGCTCTTCCCCAGGCCCGGATCGCCGTCAAGCACGGTAATCTTGCCGAGCGGAATACGCTCCGGCCACAGCCATTGCACCTGCTGCGGGGCCACATCGGCGAGCGAGACCAGACCCGCCAAGCCGGCGGGCAAGGCACCCGCGCCCTCGTCTGCGCGGCTCTCCGCCGCGCTCGCCGTGTAATCCGCGGTGTATGCGGTCATGCTTGCCCCGCTATACTGCTCGCCCGGGTTGCTCAGGGCGCGCGTTATTGTGCTGGCCCGATAATCGGCCCGCGTCTGCCATTTGTCCCGCTTCCCCCAACGTGCTCCGCGTCACCAGCCGCTCGAGCTGCGCCGCATCGCGCGTGTAGAACGTGAGCAGCCCACACAGGGCGAGATCGGCTTCGGAGGCACTCTCATAGGCGCCGGTATTGCCGTGGTCAAACAGCGCGGCAAACTTCGGCCCGTTCTGCGCCGCGCGGGCCGCGCGGAGGATCTCCGTATCGGTCAGAAGCGGCCCGGCGCCGTTCGTCGGCGCCGCAGGTGCAGGCGCGGGCGCAGGGTGCGGCCCATACTGCGCATACAGGGCGGCCACAGCGGCGGGGCGGGCTTCGATTGTCGCGGGCGCCGCGGCGAGGCGCCGCCCGGTGACCGTGAAGTACCGCCCGGTCTGGTACATTTCAATGCCGGCCTCGCGGTTGTTGTGGCCCTTGCCGGGCAGCGTGCCCCGGCAGATCAGGTGCGCCCCGGTGCCGCTGGGGCTGCAGCTCCGCATAGGTGGCGAAGTCCGCAAGGATTTGTGCCGCGCCGGGCGTGCGGCGCCCCCGTGTCCGGGTCCAGAGCGTGGTCAAGGTCAATGCCGACAAAGGGATCGGCCGCGGTGAAGACGAAGCCGAGGCCGTCAAAGCCCCCGGCCTCGTAGGCGGCGTGAACCTGCTCGAGGGGCGCCCAGGTGGCCGGGTTCGTGCTGCTCGCGTAGATGCCGCTGGCCTGGTACGGCTCCTTTGTCCATTTCTCGCTCTTCTCGAGCCAGGCATAGCGCCACAGCACCCATTGGGGCCGGGCGCGCAGCTCGCCCGGGATGCCGTCGACGACGGGGATCAGCGCCACTGGGCGCGGGGGAATGGCCGGCTCCATCATGACCAGGCCCCTTCGAGAATGGGCCACAGGCGCACCGGGGCGCCCACGACCGCGCGATCGCGTCCTGCACGATCGCCAGTCGGGCCGGCTCTGCTAGCCGCCGCTGGAAAAACGCGGCACCGGTGGGAACCCCAGCAACACGAGGTCGCCGGCCGCGGCCAGGGGGCGGCCCGCGCGCAGTAACGCGGCGAGGCGCGGATCCTGACCGTGTAAGCGCGCCGATGGCCGGCCACTGGGCCCGCATGTGCGCCAGGAGCGCCACCTCGGTCCAGGTCGGACCGGGGGCCGGGTCGGTGGCCACCAGGGCCAGGATGCCGCACAGGGCGCGCACGCTGGGATGCAGGCGGGCGGCCGGGTCGCGCGCCGCGGTCGCGTCCAGAGCGGCGCGGGCCTCGGCCAGGCCTACCAGCGGTGAGCAGGCCGGCCTGTTCAATGGCGACGGCGAGGTGCTCCGGCTCGAGCGGTTCCGGGGCGTCGGCGCGGGCCGATGGAGCTGCGCCACAGCAATTCATCGGCCATGGGGGGCGCTCCCTTCCGGGCCGGCCGGCTGCTCCATCCACGCCAGCAGGGCGCCGCGCGGGATGCGGATCAGGCGCCCGATCCGCACGTGCGGGATGCTCCCGGTGCGGACCGCCTCATAAGCCGCGCTTCGCCCAATGCGCAGAGCGGCGGCCGCCTCTTCGACGGTCAGGACCAGGGGCAGGGATTCGGTCTGTGTCCGGTCTTCGTTAGCCATTGGCCGGCCCGCCTTCCTGCGCGGGGCTGCCCGCCCCCGCGTTTTGCCCGCCCTGCGCGGCGTCGCGGATCAACCGGCGGATCGTCCCCCGCATCGTTGCGCCGTGTGCGCGGGCCAGCTCGATTAGCTGCTGTTTTTCCTGGGTCGTTAAGACCACGGTCACAGGTTCGGATAGCACTTCCCGTTGCATGCTACGTCCTCCCGACGACTGCATCAAAAAAGAGGTCAAGCGTGTTGCGCTTGACCTCATGCTATCGCAGAACCTAGCCGGGTAATAGGGGTAATTACCCCTTGCTACCCCATGTTATCCCTTGCTACCCCTTGCCCTCCCGCGCTCTCCGCTCGCGGACGATCTGCTTAATCCGTTCGGCCCGGATGGCCACTTCACAGTATGGGCTGTCTTCACGTGCGAGCTGAAGGACGATCCGCGCCCGCTTGACACCGGCGCAAGTCTGCTGCCAGATCCATTCGTCGCGCGCTTGCCGCAGTGGTGCCAGCAGATCACGGCGGCCCCCGCCGCGCTTTCGGCAGGGGCGGGCGCCGGGGGTAGGGGGTCAGCAGCGCGGGGCCCGGAGAGCGCGGGCGGCCAGGGGTTCGTCGCCCGGGCGCGCACAATCGCCGCCCGCACCTTCTGGAAGAGCGGCAAGAACTCCGTGCCGGTGCAGTCGAGGGTAAGCTCAATGCGGTCGCCGATTACCGGCGTGATCGTCCCCGTCAGCGCGTGGCCCAGTGGACTGCCTGCGACGGCGGAGCGGTCGGGGCCGGCGGTGGTAATCCAGCGGGTGCAAGGTAGCCCCCAGCACAGCCGGTCGGTCCGGGCGGGCACCTGGCCCCCGGTCACCAGGGCTTGCACGGTGGGGGCAACGGTCAGATGCCCCTCGCCCGGGCAGGCCATCCGCGCGAAACAGCGCAGGCTGCTCCTGCTGCCAGTCCAAGAGTCGCCGCTGTAACCACGCTAGGAAGCGATCAGCGGGCACCTCGAGCGGCGTGTCATCCGCATACCGCCACGGCGGCGGCCCCTGCTCCCGTACCCTATCCCGGGGAAGGGCGGCGCCCGGTGCCGCGCTTTCGGTAGATGCGGGCACCAGGGGTACGGGGGCGGCGGCGAGGGCCACGGAAAGCGCGGCAGGCGGGCGGGCGAGCCCCGCGCCTGGGTACGCGGCATCGAGTGCCGTCAACAAGTGCTCGAAGACCGGGCGCAGGCTGGCGTAGTAGCACTCGGCAGTCACCCGCAGCCGGGCCGCGTTGACAGGGCGGCAGGCAAAGCGTATCAGGATCCAATCCGGGCTACAGCCGGCAAGGGCGCCCGCGGCATCAACAAACCAGTGGTAGCCGACAAGCGCCAAACCGTCGGCGCCCAGGTCGCGGAGCAGATCGCCCGCCGCGGTGTCCACGACGAAGAACCCCTGCGCCGTCTCATAGGTCTTGTACCGCAGGTCTGCTACCAGGTCGGTGAGCAACCCTTGAAACCATTCCCGCGTTGTGGGCAGGATGACGGTTTGCCCCCCGTCGCCGGGTCGTCAACGGGGTCGGTGCGACAAGGGGTGCGGGCAGGCGCCTCGCCCTCGCCCCGGGCGACTTTCCAGCCGGCCGCCGCGAGGCCAATACCCAGCCGGCGGATGCGCGTTGCCTGGGCCGATGTTGTTACCGCCATAACTCGCCTCGCAAAGCGAGAGCCCGCCCCGGCTGTGGTCGGCAGTCGGTAACGGGCTCTCGCGGATTATGCGCTTATCCACAACCGGCCCCGCCACCACAGCGCCGCTTGCTTTGCTCGCCCTATTATAGCACATCTGTACGGGTTGCGGCGCCGCGCGGTGTCACCGCGTTGTCACAGCGTTGTCACAAACGCCCCGCAACCGGCCCGCACCCGATAACACGCCGTAACACCGTTACCGGATAGAATAGCCCGAATTGCACCAGGCCAGCAGGGTGTAATAGGGGTTTCTACAATCTCGTCTTCCGCTCCATCAGCAAACAACGGCGGCCAATCGGCCGCCGTTGTTGCGTTTCCGGGCCTTCCCGCTGTCGACGGTAAAGTCCAGGCCCGTGCGGCCGCCGCGGACTCGCCCGGCCCTGCGACCACGCCTGAGGCCGCACGGGCACACCGTGGAGCGCGTGAGACGCCCGTTATAGCGCAGCCGCCGAACCGGGGAATACCCGCGCACGCCCGATCGCGAAGTTGGGCGCGCGGCCGCGGCTTGCCCGGCCATCCCGCGGCGCGGTATAATGGCGGCGAGGCTGAAGCCGTGTTGGCCCGGCCGGAAATCGAGCAGCAGGGCAGCGCATGGCTCTTGCGCGGAAATCGGGCAGGAGCCGGCAGGGATAGACATGACGACGGAGCAAACCGCGGCAACCCTGGCGAGTGTGCTGCGCGAGCACCACACGGCACTGGTCGACATGCTGGCCGATCAGGCGCCTGCCGCGGGCTCACGCTACGAGGAGCTTGCCTCGGCGGAGATCCGCGGGCGCATCGGACGCCTGATCGACGCCTGCACGGCCAGCATTGCCGCCAACGACCCGGCGCCGTTCGCCGCCTACCTTCGCGGCGTGGCAGCCGCCTTGCTCGCCGACGGCTACAGCCTCAACTCGCTCATCACGATGGCCATGCTGACCGAGGGCGCGCTGAGTGACACGGTCGCCCTGGCGTTCGAGGAGGCCCCGGCGGCGGAGCGCGCCGAGGCCGATGCGCTCGTCCGCGGGCTCATGGCCACGGCGAGCCGTATCCTGGAGACGTTTGCCGGCGAGACCCCGCCGCCGGCATGAGCCCGGCCCAGGCCGGAGTGGCGGAATGGCAGACGCTGCGGTCTTAAAAACCGCTGCCCTTCGGGGCGTAGGGGTTCGAATCCCCTCTCTGGCACCCATCGGCACCCGCGCCGCCCCTTCCCGGGCGGCGCGATCATTCCTGACCTGATCCTTGCGAGAGCCACCCGCGCCCGCCCCACCCGCCACCGGGCGGCAAGGAGAGACGCATGCCCAAGCCGGTGCTGCTCGCCCGTCGACAACGATCCCCACGTGCTCGCGGCCCTCGAGGCCGAGCTGCGCGCGCGCTACGGAGGCGACTACGCCGTCGTCGGCGTCGAGTCGGGCGCGGCCGCGCTGGCGCTGCTGCGCGTGGTGCACGAGCGCCGCCGGCCCGTGGCGCTCGTCATCGCCGACCAGCGCATGCCGGCCATGACCGGCGCCGCGCTGCTGCGCCACGCACGCGAGATCGCGCCCCATGCCAAGCGCGTGCTGCTCGTTGCCTTCGGCCAGACCGACAGCGCGATCGAGGCGATCAACGCAGCGCGCATCGACCACTTCCTGATCAAGCCTTGGCATCCCGCCGCCGAGCACCTCTATCCGGCGCTCGACGAGCTCCTCGAGGACTGGCGCGCGACGTATCGCCACGGCCCCGACGAGCTGCGGGTCGTCGGCCACCGCTGGTCGCCTGGCACGCACGACCTCAAGGACTTCCTGGCGCGCAATCAGGTGCCCTATCGCTGGCAAGATCTCGACAGCGACGCGGAAGCGCGCTCCCTCGTGGCGGCCCGGCCCGGGGCCCCGCTCCCCTGGCTGGTCTTTCCCGACGGCACCGCACTCGAGGACCCTGACCCAGCGACGGTCGCCGAGCGCCTGGGCCTGGCGACGGAGCCCGCTCGCCAGTTATGACCTGATCATCGTCGGCGGCGGCCCGGCGGGCCTGGGCGCTGGCGTGTCCGGCGCCTCCGAGGGGCTGAACACTGTCATGATCGAGTGCGAGGCGCCGGGCGGGCAGGCGGGCACGAGCTCGCACATCGACAACTACCTGGACTTCCCCGCGGGCATCAGTGGGGCCGAACTCGCCCGCCGCGCGGTCGCGCAGGCCGAACGCTTCGGCACGGAGCTCCTAGTCGCCCGCGAGGTCGTCGGGATCAGCGTCGACGGGCCGTATCGGGTCGTCCAGCTGGCGAACGGCGAGGAGATTGCCTGCTTCGCCCTGCTTGTCGCGACCGGCGTGGCCTATCGCCGGCTCAATGCGCCCGGCGCCGAGCGCCTGATCGGCGCGGGCGTCTATTACGGCACCTCGACGACCGAGGCGGCGACCTGCACGGAGCAGGACGTCTACGTGGTGGGCGGCGCCAACTCGGCCGGACAGGCGGCGGTCTACTTCGCCAAGTTCGCGCGCACGGTGATCCTGCTGGTGCGTGGGCCCTCGCTCTCCAGCAGCATGTCGCAGTACCTCATCGACGAGATCGCGCGGACGCCGAACATCCGGGTCTGGACGACCACGGTCGTCGCGGAGGTCGCCGGGGAGTTGCGGCTTGAGGCGATCACGGTGCGCAACACGGAGGCCGGGGAGACCCGGACGGTGGCGACCGAGAGCCTGTTCATCTTGATCGGCGCCGAGCCGACACACCGAGAGGCTGGCGGGGGTGCTCGAGCGGGACGCGGGCGGCTACCTGTGCACGGGCCGCGCGCTGCTGCACGACGGCAAGCCGCCCGGGGGTTGGCCGCTCGACCGCGACCCCTACCTGCTGGAGACGAGCGTGCCAGGCATCTTCGCCGCGGGCGACGTGCGCCACGGCTCGGTCAAGCGGGTCGCCTCGGCCGTCGGCGAAGGTTCCATGGCGGTGCAGTTCATCCACCAGTACCTGGAGACGGTGCGGTGAGCCGGCCGGCCACGTGCGCAGCCGCGCGCGCCCGCTGCGCCGCGCCTCAGGATTCCCCAGTTCTCCCCAAAATCGCGTATCCCGGTGCCCGAGCGTGCCCGACGCATCCGGCCCATATCTAAGATTAGGTCTTATGTTAGCCATTACAGCGCGTGCAGCGCGTGGGACTAATCCGGGTGGGCGGACGGCATCCGGCGGCGCCGATCCCATCCGGACCGTGCTGCCCGGGATTGACCGGGGGCGCGAGCACGTGCCTCATGACGGGTGATGGGCTGACGTATAATATGAGCACGCAGACGCGCAACCGCTTCACTCTCGCCGTCCTTCCTCCAGCGCGCCGCGGGCCAGGTGCCCTGCGATGAGGGCTCCGTGTCGAAGGAGGACGCCAATGAAACGCGGAGTGGTAGGACTAATCGGCGTGGCGCTACTGATGGGGCTGGTCGCCGCGGCCCCCGGAGGGCGGGCCTCCGGCCTGCCCGGCGCCCCCGGCGCCCCGAGTGCGGCGCCCCAGGCGACGCAGGACTTCCAGGACGTGCCGGTCGGCTCGCCCTTCTTTACCTACATCCACAACCTGTACGTCGACGGCGTGGTCGGCGGGTATACGTGCGGCGGGCCTGGCGAGCCCTGTGTGCCGCCGGATAATCTGCCGTACTTCCACCCGGGGGCGAACGTGACCCGTGGCCAGAACGCCAAGTTCACCGATAATGGCCGGCGGCTCGTGACGGGGTTTTACACCGCCACCGCTACCGCCCCGGGCCTCTTCACCGCCGTGAACGCGGACATGAGCAACAGCGGCAATGCCGCGATCTACGGTCGCGGGGCGACGGGCGTGTGGGGCGTAGCCCAAAGCACCGGGACGTCCGCCGGCTTTGGCGGCTACTTCGCCAACGTCGGCGGGGGCACGGGGGCGCAGTATGGGGCCTATGGCGTCGCACTCACAGGGGTGGGGCTGACGGGGGTGTCCGACGGGTCCACTACCCAGCAAGGCAGTGTGGGCGTGGTGGGGCGCAGCAACGCCTCGGTGGGATACGGCGGGGTCTTCACCGGCACGACGGGAGTCCTGGGCGCGTCGTCCGGTAGCTCCTACAGCGATGGTGTGATTGGATTCATCCCGAACACCAACTGCTCGCCTTACTGCAACGGGGTCTACGCGCGGGAGACGGGCGACAACGGCTTCGCGCTTTACGCCAGCGTCGCCAATACGGGCCATCCCAACGACTACGGCGCCCGCATCACCAACTACAACCTCGGCAACACCGCGCTCGGCCTGCAGGTCGTCGGCAGTGCCCTCGCCACGGGCGGCTACAGCACCGGGGGCAGCTATCAGATGGTGGTGCGCTACGATGGGGCGACCGCCCTCCACGCGGGGGACGTGCTGGCGCTCGACGGCGCCAACGTGGACCTGGACGGCGCCACCATCTTCGGTACCGTTCCGGCCGACGGCAGCAACGCGGCTGTCGGCGTGGCCCAGTACCGCTACCAGGTGTACGACATGCCTGCCCGCCCGGCCGATGCCTATCACGCGGCCGAGCCCGCCTACCATAACCTGCAGGTCGACGAGCAGGCGACCGCGTTCCAGCCGGGCGATTACATCCAGGTCGTGGTGCTGGGGCAGGCGCGGATGAAGCCCAGTGGCCCGATCGGCGTGGGCGATCGGCTCGCCGTAAATGCGGACGGCACGATCAGCGCGACCAAGGATGCGATCGCGAGCATCGGGCGCGTGGCGGGTACGCCGGATAAGGATGGGTACGTGCTCGTGTTCGTCAACTTCAAGTAGGGCCGCGTCGGCCCTGCGGCTCCCCGGCACCGGGATGAGGATCACGTGGGACGTCGCGCACGTCGGTGGTACCGGCGTGCGCACCGTTTGCGTGGGGCGCGGGCGCTGTGCTATACTACCGCGGACCCCGCGGGGCCCGACCCCACCACGAGCACAGGAGGCGGAACAGAGCAGATGCCGGACCATCCGGAACCGGGCGCGCACCCCATCGGCACCACGGCCGAGCGCATCGCCCACCTGCACGACCTACGGGAGCAGGCACAGCGTGGCGGCGGCGCCCGCCGCATCGAGCAACAGCACGCCAAGGGCAAGCTCACCGCGCGCGAGCGCCTCGACCTGTTGCTCGACGAAGGCAGCTTTACCGAACTCGACGCCTTCGTGGTCCACCAGGCGAACGACTTCGGCCTGGACGAGCAGCGGATTTTGGGCGACTCGGTCGTCACGGGCTACGGGCGCATCGACGGCCGCCTGGTCTACGTCTTCTCGCAGGACTTCACCGTCTTCGGCGGCTCGCTCTCGGGCGCGCACGCCGAGAAGGTCTGCAAGATCATGGACATGGCGATGAAAGTCGGCGCGCCGGTGATCGGGCTGAACAACTCGGGCGGGGCGCGCATCCAGGAGGGTGTGGAGAGCCTGGGCGGCTACGCCGACATCTTCCTGCGCAACACGCTGGCGAGCGGCGTCATCCCGCAGATCTCGGCGATTCTCGGCCCCTGCGCGGGCGGCGCGGTCTACTCCCCCGCCATCACCGACTTCATCCTGATGGTCAAGGACACGAGCTATATGTTCGTGACGGGGCCGAACGTGGTCAAGGCGGTGACTCACGAGGACGTAACCTTCGAGACGCTGGGCGGCGCGCAGACGCACAACGCGCTTAGCGGCGTAGCGCACTTCGCGCTCGACGGCGAGGAGCAGACGCTGCTGACGATCCGGCGCCTGCTCGGCTTCCTGCCCTCGAACAACGTGGACGACCCGCCGCGCCTGGCGCCGAGCGATCCCGCGGACCGCATGGACCCCGAGCTCAACACGCTCATCCCGGACCAGCCGACGCGCGGCTACGACATGCGCGCGGTGATCCGGCACATTGTGGACAACGGCGACTTCCTCGAAGTGCAGGAGCAGTTCGCGCGTAACATCCTGATCGGGTTCGCGCGGCTGGACGGGCGGCCAATCGGCATCGTCGCGCAGCAACCGATGGTACTCGCGGGCGTGCTCGACATCGATTCGGCGGACAAAGCGGCACGTTTCGTGCGCTTCTGCGACTGCTTCAACATCCCGCTTGTGACGCTGGTGGACGTGCCGGGCTTCCTGCCCGGCGTGGCGCAGGAGCACGGCGGCATCATCCGGCACGGCGCCAAGCTGCTCTACGCCTACTGCGAGGCCACGGTGCCGAAGATCACGGTCATCACGCGGAAGGCCTACGGCGGGGCGTATGACGTTATGTCAAGCAAGCACGTGCGGGGCGACATCAACTTCGCCTGGCCGACCGCCGAGATCGCGGTCATGGGCATCGACGGCGCGGTAAACATCATCTTCCGCGATCAGATCGAGCGCTCCAGCGACCCGGCGGCGACGCGCACCCAACTGGTGGCCGACTATCAGGCGAAGTTCGCCAACCCGTACATCGCCGCCGGGCGCGGCTTCATCGACGACGTGATCGAGCCGCGGACGACGCGGCCGCGGCTGATCAGCGCGCTGGAGATGCTGCAGAACAAGCGCGACACCAACCCGCCCAAGAAACACGGCAACATGCCGCTGTAAGCGCGCCGGTGCGCCCCGCGCGCCGCGCCTGGAAACCCAGATCGCCCGTGCTACAGATTGAGACCATCGACCACGTGCACATCCTCGCCCCGCGCGGCAGCGAGCCCGCCATCCGGGCCTTCTACGGCGACCTGCTCGGCCTGAGCGAGGTCGCGAAGCCGCCCGAGCTCCAGCCGCGCGGGGGGGCCTGGTTCCGCGTCGGCAGCGGACCGGTGCTGCTTCACATCGGCACGGAGGAGCAGCCACCGACGGGCGGGCGCCGCCACTTCGCCATCCGCGTCGCCGACGTGCCCGCGGCGCGCCGCTACCTCGAGAGCCGCGACGTCCGCACCGCCGAGGCGCCGCCGGTCGCCGGGATGCCGCGCTTCTACGCCTTCGACCCCTGGGGCAACCAGATCGAGTTCATGGCCTACACTTCCGAGGCGCCGCCCACGGGCGACGAGACCCCCCATGCCCATTCGTAAGCTGCTCATCGCCAACCGCGGCGAGATCGCCCTGCGCATCGTGCGCGCCTGCCGCGAACTCGGCATCACCAGCGTCGCGGTCTACTCCGACGCCGACCGCACCGCGCGCCACGTGCGCTACGCCGACGAGGCCTACCGGCTGGGCCCCGCGCCCGCGACCGAGAGCTACCTGCGCGGCGACCGCATCGTCGCGATCGCGCAGGCGTGCGGCGCGGACGCGGTCCACCCCGGCTACGGCTTCCTGTCGGAGCGCGCCGAGTTCGCCGCCGCGGTACGCAACGCGGGGCTGATCTTCGTCGGGCCCCCGCCCGACGCGATCCGGCTGATGGGCGACAAGGTCTCCGCGCGCAAGCTGGCGATCGCGCAGGGTGTGCCGGTGGTGCCGGGCACCGAGGCGGAGGTGCGCGACCCGGACGAGGCCGCGGCCATCGCCGCCGACATCGGCTATCCCGTGCTGCTGAAGGCTGCGGCGGGGGGCGGCGGCAAGGGCATGCGCGTGGTGCGCACGCCCGACGAGCTCGCGGGCGCGCTGCGCAACGCGAGCAGCGAGGCGGTCGCCGCGTTCGGCTATGGCGGGGTCTACATCGAGAAGTACCTGGAGCACGTGCGCCACATCGAGATCCAGATCCTGGCCGACAGCCACGGCCACTGTGTGCACCTGGGCGAGCGCGAGTGCTCGATCCAGCGGCGGCACCAAAAGCTGATCGAGGAGAGCCCGTCTCCGGTACTGCGCCAGGTGACGCGGGCGGCGATGGGCGCGGTCGCCGTGCGGGCCGCCCTGGCGGCGGGCTACGTCAACGCGGGCACGATCGAGTTCCTGTACACGCCCGACCGGCAGTTCTACTTCCTGGAGATGAACACCCGGCTGCAGGTGGAGCACCCGGTCACGGAGTACGTCACCGGGCTGGATTTGGTGCACGAACAGCTGCGCATCGCGGCCGGGGAGCCGCTGGGCTACACGCAGGAGGATATCCACTTCAGCGGGCACGCGATCGAGTGCCGTGTCACGGCCGAGGATCCCGACCACAACTTTCGTCCCTCGGTGGGCGAGGTGCCCGCAGTCACCGAGCCGGATGGGCCGGGCGTGCGGGTCGATAGCTCCCTCTACCCGGGCGCCGAGGTGACGATTTACTACGATCCCATGATCGCCAAGCTGATCTGCTGGGCGCCGACGCGGGACGGCGCGATCGCGCGCATGCGGCGCGCGCTGCGCGAGTTCCAGATCGCCGGGATCGAGACCAACCTGCGCTACCAGCAGGTGATCCTGGAATCGGCCCGCTTCCGCGCGGGCGATTTCGACACCCGCTTTGTGGAAGACTTCGGCGGCCTGGCCGGACACGTCGACCCCGGCGACCTGGCAGCCGACCGGCGCCTGGCGGCGATCGCCGCCGCGCTGATGACCGACGCGGCGCGCGGATGGCGCAGCGCCGCGCCGGGGGGCGGGGCGCCCGCAGCGCCCGCCGACGGCGACCAGTGGCGCGCGGCCGGGCGGCGATTCAGCCTGCGGATCGGGGGCTAGCGCGATGGAGCGGTCCTATATCGTCGAGATCGACGGCCAGGAGTGGCAGATCCAGATCGACGAGGACGCCGACGGGACGACGCACGTGCGGGTGGGCGACGAGCCCGCCCAGCCGATGGACTTCGTGCTGGCACAACTGCCCGCGCGCTACTCATTGCTGGCCGGAGGGCAGAGCCGTCAGTTGCGCGTCGTGCCGAGCACCGAGGAGCCGGGCGCCTGGGACGTGATGGTGGACCACCTGCACCTGACCGCGCGCGTGCAGACCGAGCGCGAGCGGCGGCTGAGCCGCGTCGCGTCGTCGCGCCACGCGGCGGGCGGAGAGCTTGCGGTGAAGGCGCCGATGCCCGGCCTGGTGCGCGCGGTGGTGGTCGCCGTGGGCGAGCCGGTGCAGGTGGGACAGCGACTGGTCGTGCTCGAAGCGATGAAGATGGAGAACGACATCCAGGCGCCGCGCGCGGGCACGGTGAAGGCGGTGCAGGTGGTCGCGGGCGACAAAGTGGAGCATGGGCGCGTGCTCGTGGTGCTCGAATGAGCGAGCCGCCCGACCGCACGCCGCCCCCCGAGGAGGAGACCTGGGCCGCCGAGACGCTGGCGCCCGCGCTGGCGCACCACCCCGAGCGCCAACCCGCCTTCGTGACCGCCTCGGGCCTGCCGATCGCGCTCCTCTACTCGCCCGCCGACCTCGACGCCGCCGAGTTCGACTACCACCGGGACCTCGGCTATCCCGGCGCCCCGCCCTACACGCGTGGGGTGCAGCCCACGATGTACCGCGGGCGCCTCTGGACGATGCGGCAATACGCGGGCTTCGGCACGGCGGCCGAATCGAACGCGCGCTACCGCTACCTGCTGGCCCAGGGGCAGACCGGGCTGTCGGTCGCCTTCGACCTGCCCACACAGATGGGCTACGACCCGGACCACCCGCTAGCCGAGGGGGAAGTCGGCAAGGTCGGCGTCTCGATTGCCTCGCTCGACGACATGGTGGCGCTGTTCGACCAGATCCCGCTGGAGCGAGTCAGCACGTCGATGACGATCAACGCGACCGCCAGCATTCTGCTCGCGCTCTACATCGCGGCGGGGCGGCGGCAGGGCGTGGCGGAGGACGCGTTGGACGGCACGGTGCAGAACGACATCCTCAAGGAGTACATCGCCCGCGGCACCTACATCTACCCGCCCGGGCCGTCGCTGCGCCTGGTGACCGACCTAATGGCCTACTGCGCCGAGCACGTGCCGAAATGGAACACGATCTCGATCAGCGGCTACCACATCCGCGAGGCCGGATCGACGGCGATCCAGGAGGTCGCCTTTACGCTGGCCGACGCCATCGCCTACGTCGAGGCGGCGCTGGCGCGCGGCCTGGCCATCGACACCTTCGCGCCGCGACTGGCCTTCTTCTTCAACGCGCACAGCGACTTCTTCGAGGAGATCGCCAAGTTCCGCGCGGCGCGGCGGCTCTGGGCCCGGATCGTGCAACAGCGCTGGCAGCCGCGGGACCCGCGGTCGGCGATGATACGCTTCCATACGCAGACGGCCGGCTCGTCGCTGACGGCGCAGCAGCCGGACAACAACGTGGTGCGCGTGACGCTGCAGGCGCTGTCGGCGGTGCTCGGCGGGACGCAGTCGCTGCACACGAACGCGAGCGACGAGGCGCTGGCGCTGCCGAACGAACGGTCGGCGCGGCTGGCGCTGCGCACCCAGCAGATCATCGCCTACGAGAGCAACGTGGCGGCGACGGTCGACCCGCTGGCCGGCTCATATTACGTCGAGAGCCTGACCGACGCGATTGAGGCGGGGGCGCGCGGCTACCTGGAACAGATCGACGCGCTGGGCGGCACGCTGGCCGCGCTGGACGCGGGGTTCTTCCAGGACGAGATCCAGACCAGCGCCTACGCCTGGCAGCAGGAGATTGACCGGGGCACGCGCGTCATCGTCGGCGTGAACCGCTTCCAGGCGGAGGAAGCGCCGCCGACCGACCTATTGCGGGTCGACCCGGCGCTGCGCGCGCAGCAGATCGCCCGCCTGGAGGCGCTGCGCGCCCGCCGCGACGCGACCGTGGTCGCCGATCGGCTGCAGGCGCTGCAAGCGGCTGCGGCGGGCTCCGCCAACCTGATGCCATACATCGTGCAGTGTGTCGAGGACCTCTGCACGCTCGGCGAGATTTGCGACGCGCTACGGCGCGTCTTTGGCACGTATACGGAGCGACGCGGCGCCTGAGCGATCGGGCGGCCCCCGCGGATCCCCACGAAGTGAGGCACACCATGGCGCGCAAAGAGAAGAAGTCGAAGCTGCCGATCGATCCGAAGGCGCCGAACGGGCCGGGCCAGCGCACGGAGCCGAACCCGGGCGAGTTTCCGCCCGACGGACTGGAGCGGGGCCTGCCGACCTGGAGCCTGGGCTCTTTCCCGCCGCAGGGTAACCGGGCCGGGGGCGGCAAGCTCACGGACCCGGGCGCCGTGGTCGCCTACCGGCGCAACCTGGAGTTCACGTCGGGCGGCCGCTCGGCCCTCATCAAGACGGACACGGCGAGTACGATACAGCCGACCGCGAGCCCGGAGACGGGGCAGACGCAGATCAGCAGCGTCGCCAGCGACGACCTCTCGGCAGGCAAGGCAAACGATGTGCCGGCCCAGGCGGGCGCGACGCCCACGCGGGGCGAGCCGGACGCGCAGCCCGGCATGCCGCCCGGCGGCAACGGCGATACGGCGCAGGGCCCGCCCGATCGGCGGGGGCTCTAGCCGCAGATTCCGGCCCTCACCGCACGCCCCGCTCTCGAACTCGGGAGCGGGGCGTGCGATTCGGCCCCTGAACAGCCGGGCCTCGTCGCGGGCAGCAGAACTTGGGGCGGTTGAGCCGGCGATCGCGTCGCTATAGCGTGAGGAAGCCGTGGCGGGCGCCGCGGCTGACGGCGTCGGCGCGGCTGGAAGCGCCGAGCTTAGCGTAGACGGCGGAGACGTGGAACTTGACCGTATGCTCGCTGATCTGGAGCGCGCGGGCGATCTGCTTGTTGGAGAGGCCCTGGCTGAGGAGCTCCAGTACCTCTTGCTCACGCGGGGTCAGCGGCTCATCGAGGGGGCCAAGGTCGAGCGCGTCGGCGGGGCCGTGCTGCTCCAGCACCGCACCGGCGGCCGCCGGGCCGAGGACGATGAGGCCCTGCGCGATGGCGGTGACGGCGGCGCGGAGCTCGGGCGCCGTGGCGTCGGGCGGCAGGATGCCCCAGCCGCGCAGGGCCAGACCGCGCAGCACGGGCGCGGCAGCGCGCTCATCGGTGAGTGCCAGGACGGCGACGCCCTCGTCGCCGACGAGATTGGGCGTGACATCGGCCAGGAGGGCGGAGTCGGCGACGACGAGCACGTCGACGTCGAGCAGGGCGCGGCCAACCAGGCTGGGGGCTTCGCCGACGACCTGGATGTCCGGCGTGGCGAGCAAGGCCCGCAGGCCCGCCCGCCACGCCGGGGCGAGTGCCGCGACGAAGACGCGGATCATGCGGGCGTGTCGCCGCCCGCGAAGATGACGTCGAGGCCGAGCGGCGCGCCGCCGCGCAGCACGTCGAAGCGGATCGAGGGGCGATCGCCCGCGCCGTCGAGGTGCGCCCGGAGCGACTCGGCGTCGGCCACGGCCTGTCCGTCGACGGCGAGCAGCAGGTCGCCGGGGAGCAGGGCCGCGCGCCCGGCCGGGCCGGTCGGGTCGACCGCACCGACGAGGAGCGCAGCCGCGCGTCCGGCGAGCAGGCCGCGCTGCTCGGCGGGGCCGAGCTCGACCGGCACGATCTGCATGCCGAGCCGCACCGGGCGACTGGGCTGCCCGGCCACCCAGGTGGCGGCCACGTGGCTCGGGATGGCGACCGAGAGGTCGCCGCCGAGGATCATGGCGTTGATGCCGACGACCGTGCCCGAGGCGTTGACCAGCGGGCCGCCGGAGTTGCCGGGCGCCAGGCGCACGTCGGAGCGCACGAACTGGGCGCTGCGCGTGCTGCCCGGCGGGGTCACTGTGCCCGTGCCGCTGATGATGCCTACCGTGACGACGCCGGGCTGGCCCCAGGGGTGGCCGATGGCGAAGACGAGCTCACCTACGCGCAGGCGGGTCGAGTCGCCGACCGGGGCAGCGGGCAGGTCCGTCGCGTCGACCTGCAGGAGCGCGAGGTCGAGCGCGGGGTTCTCGTTGACGACGCGCGCGGGCAGATCGCGGCCATCGATCAGCTGCACGCGCACGTCGCCCCCGCCCGCGACCACGTGATAATTCGTGACGATCGCGCCGTCGGTGCGCCAGATGATGCCGGCGCCGCCGCCGCGCTCGGCGCGATGTACCTGGACGACACTGGCCTGCAGGCGGTCGATCATGGCGACCGCCGCCTCCGAGACTGCGGCCGCCATGGGCGAGGCCGCCTCCACCACGGGAGGCGCTACCGTAACTGTCATCGCCATTGTCCTCTAGCCCCGCTGACCGATGGTCACCTGGAGCGTCTGTAGCGTGCCGCCGCGGATCACCTGCACGGGCACGATCTTGCCGACGCGGTCGCCGGCCAGCAGGCCCTGCAGATCCTCGGTGTCGTTGAGCGCCTGGCCGTCGAGACCGACCAGGATGTCGCCCAGGAGCAGCCCACCCTTGTCGGCCGGGCTGCCCGGCTCCACGCGGACGATCAGCAGGCCGAGCTCGTGGGCCCAGCCCGCGCGCTGGCTCTCAGCCAACTGGACCGGCTGGCTGCTGATGCCCAGGAAGCCGCGTTTGACGCTGCCCTGCTGGGCGAGCGTGCCGGCCACGCGCCAGGCAAGCGGCGCGGGGATGGCCAGCGCGGCCCCGCCGGCCAGGCCGGTCGTCAGGATGCCGAGCACGGCACCGGACGCATCAATAAGCGGGCCACCCGAAAAGCCCGGGTAAGGGATGGCGTCCGTGCGGATGTACTGCTCGAGCCGCGCGTGGCGGCCGACTCGCAGCGGCCCGCCCGCGGCGCTCACGATGCCCGAACTGGCGCTGACGCCGGACTCGCCGGGGCGGCCGACCGCCAGCACGAACTGGCCCACGCGGGCCGGGTTCTCGGCGGTGCCGGCGCCCTCGATATTCAGGCCGGGCACGCGCAGCACGGCGAGGTCGGTGCTCGGGTCGCGGCCGGCGACCTGCGCCGGCAGGGTGCGCCCGTCGGGTGTGCCGACGGTCAGGTTGTCCTCCACCTCGACCACGTGGTCGGCGGTGAGGACGAGGTCGGCGTCGTAGACCACGCCGGTGGCGGACTGGCGCGGGCGGCCGTTCACGGTGACGACGGCGGCGGCGACCCGCTCGACGGCATCGGCCATCGCGTTCGAGAGCGCGCCGAGCGTCCCGGCGTGCGTTGTGGACTGATCCATTGGGTTCTCCTTCGGCTATCGGGCACCCCTCCCTGGGGGCCCACTGCCATCATGATACCGCGGCGGGCGTCCGGCGGGCATCACCCATCCGCACCGGAGCGACCTGCCCGAACGGTCAGGTGCGGCCCCACCCGCGCGGCTACAGCGCGGCGGGCAGCGCCTCCCAGGGGTCGGAGCGCGCGAGTGCGGCGGCCGCCGCCGCCTGGGCCGCCGCCTGGGCGCGGTAGGCATCCTGCGCCTCCGTGAGCGCGACCGGGCGAAAGCGCAGCGTCGCGCCCGGCGGCAGTTGCGCGAGGACCGGGAAGTCCGCGCGGGCGACGACGCCAATCACGGGGTAGCCGCCGACCGTCTGGTGGTCGGCCAGCAGGCAGATCGGCTGCCCGTCGGCGGGCACCTGCAGGGCGCCCCAGACGACGCCGCGCGAGACGATCTGCGCGTCGGCGGGGCCGCGATGGGCCAGGCGCGGGCCCTGCAGGCGCAGGCCCATGCGGTCACTCTCCGGCGCGACAGTCCAGGTGCTGCCGGTCAGGGTCTCCACGGCCTCGGGCGCGAAGCGCGCGCTGTCCGGGCCGAGGACGACGCGGGCGACCGCGGGGTCGGCGTAGGGCGGCGGGGCGAGGGCGTCGGGCCACTGGCGGCCGGCGGCAGCGCGGTCTTCCGGGTGGGCGGCGGCCAGCCGATCGCCGGGGCGCAGCGCGCGGCCGTCGAGGCCGCCGAAGCCGCCGGGCAGGTAGGTGGCCGCCGCGCCGAGCACGTGCGGCGCGACGATGCCGCCGGGCAGGGCCAGGTAGGCGCGAGCGCCGCCGCGCGGGCGGCCGAAGCGGATCGCGCTGCCCCCGCGCACGAGGTAGGCGCCACCCGGCGGGAGCGGCCGCTCCTCGCCGACCACGCGCGCGCCCAGGTCGGCACCCGCGAGCGCGAGCACGCCGGTCTGCTCGACGAGCAGGTCGGGGCCGCTCAGCGTGAGCTCGAGCACGGGGGCGTCGGGAGCGTTGCCGAGGAGCAGGTTGGCGGCGGCGCGCGCCCAGGGGTCGCAGGCGCCCGCGGGCGGGACGCCCAGGTCGGCGACATCGGGGCGGCCGGCGTCCTGGATCGTCGCCAGGAGGCTGGGACCGGCGACTTGCAGCACGGCGCTAAACCGCCGCGAAGCGCACGCGCTGCCCGGGGCGTAACAGGGCAGGCGGCTCGCGGTCCGGGTCCCAGAGGCGCAGGTCGGTGCGGCCGAGGAGGTGCCAGCCGCCGGGCGTGGCGAGCGGGTAGATGCCGGTCTGCTCGGCGGCGATGGCCACGCTGCCGGCGGGTACGCGCGTCCGGGGCGTGGCCCGGCGCGGCGTGACGAGGGACGGGGGCAGCGGGCCGAGGTAGGCGAAGCCGGGCGCGAAGCCGAGCATGAAGACGCGGTAGACCGCCCCGGTGTGCAGGCGCACGACCGCCTCCGGGTCGAGCCCGTGGAGCGCGGCGACCTCGGCAAGGTCGGGGCCGTCGGCGCCGCCGTAATGCACCGGGATTGTCAGCGGTGGCTCGGCGTCCTCCTCGGGCAGATCGGGCGGGAGGGCGGCCAGCAGGCCGGCGAGCGCGGCCTCGGCCTCGGCAGCGGTGAGCACCAGGGGGTCGTAGGGCACGAGCAGGCTGCTGTAGGCGGGCACGGGCGTGCCCCAGCGGTCGGGCGCCGCGGCGCGGAGGGTGCGGACGGCGGCGGCCAGGGCATGGACGCGGCGGTTGAGCGCGGCGTCGACGGCCTCGCCGAAGCTGACCAGCAGGGCGCTGTCGCCGCAGGGGATGAGGCGCGCGGCCGGCGCGGCGCTCACGGCGTGGACGGCGCCAGCGGCGCGACGACGACGCCCGCCGCTTCGAGCGCCGCGCGCACGGCCCGGGCGTACTCGACGGCGCCGGGGGTGTCGCCGTGGATGCAGAGGGTGTCGGCGTGCAGCAGCACGAGGATGCCGTCGAATCTGCGCAGCTGGCCGTCACGCACGATGCTGACCGCCTGGGCGGCGGCCGCGGCGGGGTCGGGCAGTAGCGCGCCGGGCAGGCGGCGCGAGCGCAGGGTGCCGTCCGCCTCGTAGGCGCGGTCGGCGAAGGCCTCGGCGGCTACGGGCAGCCCGGCGGCCTCGCCCGCGGCGATCAGCAGCGAGCCGGCCAGGCCGACGAGGATGCAGTCGCGCGAGAAGCGCCGGACGCCGCGCGCGATGGCCTCGGCCGTCGCCGCATCGCCTGCGGCGCGGTTGTAGAGCGCGCCGTGCGCCTTGACGTGGACGAGCGGGACCCCGGCCGCGCGGGCGAAGCCGGCCAGCGCGCCGACCTGATAGAGCACCGCGGCTTCGAGCTCGGCGGACGTCATGTCGAGGGTGCGGCGGCCGAAGCCCACGAGGTCGGGGTAAGCGGGGTGGGCGCCGACGGCCACGCCGCGCTCGGCGGCTGCCGCGACCGTGCGCTCGATCACGAGCGGGTCGCCCGCGTGGTACCCGCAGGCGATGTTCGCCGAGGTGACGAGGTCGAGCAGGGCGGCGTCCTGGCCCAGCGTCCAGGCGCCGAAGCTCTCGCCCATGTCAGAGTTGAGGTCGATCCGTAACGCCATCGCGCGGCCCTCCGCGGAGCCTAAGGGTGCGGCAGCGCGCCGGGGTTCGGCGCGCCGGGCGTGGCCCCGGCGCCGGGCGCCGCGGCTACGGTATCGGGCAGCTTGTAGACCGTCGTGCCGTCCTGGTTGAAGACCACCTGCATGAACTGGGCGAACTTGGCCAGCGCCTGCGGACTGTAGGTGCCGCCCTTGGGCCGCCCCTGCGCCGACTTCTCGATCGAGCCGACGAAGACGTAGGTCAGGTGGTACTTACGCATGATCTCCAGGGCGCGGTTGATGTCGGTCGTGGCGTAGAGCTCGTCCTCGTCCGCCTCGCGCGTGTCGATCTGCGCGAGCAGGTCGGGCTGCCCGCCGCGCCACTGCACCTCGTGGCCGTGCCAGGCGATGATGGTCGGCATGCCGGTGTAGGCCGAGACGCGGCCGTGCATGCCCTGGCTGTTGTACTCGATATTGTAGGCTGCCTCGGCGATGCCGGCGTCGCCGGGCGCGTTGGCGCGGAGCCAGCGGATCGCTTCCAGGTCGCCCGGCGATTGGTTCGCCAGGAACTGGATGCCGTCGAGGCCGCGCAATTGGTGCGCCGCGGGGTTGGCGACCTGGATGAACGGCAGCCAGTCGATGCCGTTGTCCCGCGCGGCCGGGGCGACGGCGGGGTAGATCATCGCCAGGCCGAAGAGCACGAGGAAGCCGAGGCTCCAGGCGCCGACCAAGCTCGGCGCGGCGGCGGGCGCCGGCTCGCGGGCGGCGCGCCGGGTAAAGGCCCAGTGGAGCAGCCACCAGGCGCCGTAGGCCGCGGCCAAGCCCCAGAGCACCCAGGTCTGGTAGTAGAACTTGAACAGGGTGTTGAAGCGGCTGTGAAACACGTCCTGCAGGAAGAAGATCTCCGTGCCGAAGGTGATCAGGGCCCCGGTGCCGATCATGCAGAGGGCGAAAAGCTCCTCGCTCGACCACTGGCCGGGCTGCAGGCGTGCACGGATGCCGTAGAGGGCGACCGCGCCGAGCGGCGGCAGCAGGGCCAGTAGCGGGAACTGGAGCACCAGCGCGCCGAGCACGCAGACGCCGACGACGGCCGCCAGGCCCGCCAGCCAGCGCGACCTCGGCAGGGTCGGCGCCGCGGCGCGCGCGGGCGTCGCGCACGAGGAGCACGGCCACCCAGGCGACGATGGCGTAGAGGAAGAAGCCGAAGATGACCAGGAAGCCTTGCGCGGTCTTCGGCCAGATATTCAGCCCGATGATGCCCGATAGCTTCGCGACGAGACCGCCAAGGATCGGGATCTCCGTGACCGAGGGCGGCAGCGGGACCGCGCCGCCGGCCCCGGCGAAGGATTTGAAGGTCAGCTGGAACGGCAGGAAGAGCAGCAGACCCAGGGCAACCAGCACGGCCGCCTGCGCGACCAGGCTGCCCAACCGGCTGGTGAAGAGCGCGCGGATCCCGCCGCCGGCCTCCACCGCACCGTCGCCGTCCGCGCCGTCGCCGCCGGCCCCGGCGCGCGCCACGGCCCAGCGCGCGGCGGGCGTGCCGAGGATCGGCAGGGCCAGCGCGAGCAGCACGATCAGCAGATAGGTCGGGTAGTCCCACGTGTTCGCGACGAAGAGCGCGCCGGTGGCGATGGCGAGTACGCCAAGGCGCACGCGGTTCTCGACGCCGCGCGCCAGCAAGCCCAACTGCCGCTCGCGGGCGGCGGCGCCGCTCGTCGGGCGGGCCGCGCCCGCCTTAAGCAGCGCGAGCGCAAGGCCCAGCACGAGCACCACGAGGGGTAGCGCCAACATGTGGGGGTGCATGTCGTTCAGCATGAAGCTGAAGAAGGGGAACTCGTTGATTGTCTCGCCAGCCAGCGGCGCCCCCGCGTCGTGGATGACGCGCGAGGGGTTCCACCAGTTGAACGTGTCGATCGTCTGGTGGTCAATGAGCACTTGGCCGGCGCCAGCAAGATTGCCGACGATCATGACGAGCACCGCGCCGAGCACGCCCGCGCCGAGCGCCTGCCAGGGCACCGCGCTCGTGCCGGGCGGCGGGGGCGGAAGCGCCGGGCCGTGACCGTTGACGGCGCGCCGGGTGCCGTTGCCGCGCGTGCGCGTGCTGCCGCTCGGCCGCTCGGGCAGGCGCTCGTCGTCCTCGATCACGGCCACGCCACCGCTGCGGCGCACGGGCAGCGTGGCTCCGGCCGCGCGGGCCTCAACGCGAGCCGGGGCGGCACGCCCGCGCACGGCCCGCGCTTGCACGGTGGCGCCCCGCGCCCGCAGGCTCGCGGCCACCAGGTTGTAGACCAGCCCGAAGCAGCCGAGCACGGTCAAGCTGACGAGCGTGACGTTGGCCAGGTTGAAGCCAACGGTCGAGTCGACGCCCGAGACCAGGCAGAGGCTGGCCATCAGCGTGTAGCCGAAGTAGTAGTAGTTGATGGAGTAGCCCGCGAACCAGGGGTCCTGGGGGGGCAGCACGTGGCCTTGCGTGAAGCTGTTCAGGAACGCGAAGTCCATGAACTTCTCGGTGCCGAAGATGTCGGGCGAATAGGCGCGCAGGATGGCCCATGCGACGTAGGCGACGGTGAAGAGCGCCTCGGCGAAGATCCAGTAGCGCCGCTGCCCGCGGAGGAAGGCGCCCATCTCCCCGGCCAACGCCCGGTTGTTGCGCAGCAGGAGCCAGGCGGAGAAGCCGGCCAGCGCCAGGAGCATGATCGTGTTGGAGAAGCGCGTGAACGGCAGGCCCGTGACCATGCCGATCAGCCACGCGGCGTAGCCCACCAAAAGCAGGCCGAGGGGCTTGCTGAAGGCCCAGCCGCGCTCGGGCAGGCGGCGCATGGCCACCCAGGCGATCGGCCAGGCGGCGAGGCCCAGCACCTCCAGGGTGATCCACCAGAGTATTGCGTCTCCCAACCGTGAGTCCTTTGATGCTGCACCGGCCCCTCCCCGCGCCCTACGGAGGTGCGGCGGCCGCGGGAGGAGCCGGGGGAGCTTAGGGCAGGGCGTCCAGGGCTTGCTGGGCCTGCTGCGCCCAGTGCTGGCCCGAGTCGTCGGCCGGCGCGTTCTTGATCGTGCTCTGGAAGGCTTGGCGCGCGGCGTCAATATTCTGCATCGTCTGGTACGTCTCGCCCATATGATACCAGGCCTCGACAAAGCTCGGATTCGCCGCGACGGCCGCCTTGAAGGCGTTGATCGCGTCGTCGAAGCGCTGGCGCTCCTGGTAGGCCATGCCAACCTTGTTGTAGGCGGCGGGTTTGTCGTTCGGCCCGGCATCCTGCACCGCGGCCTCCCAGATCGCCAGCGCCTTGTCCGGCTCGCCCTGCTGCGTGTACAGGTCGCCCAGGATATGGTGGGCGGCGACGTCTTGGGGCGCCAGCTGCACCACCGCCTGATACTGCTCGATGGCCTTGTCGATCGCGTTGTGGCTGCGATAATACTCGGCCAGCGCGCGGCGGCCGTCCACGTTGCTCGGGGCGTTCTGCACGGTCGTGAGCAGGCCCTTCAGGACGGGATCGTTGCTCAGGTCGGGCGCGGGCGGGGCGGGCTTGGGCGTGGGCTTGGGCGCGGGAGCCGCGCCCGGCGCGCTGCCCACGTTCGCCGCCACCTCGGCTGATCGCACGCGGTAGATCGTCACCAAGTCGTTCTGGTAGGCCACGTCGAGATACGGGCCGACCATGTCCTTGAACTTGGCGATGCCCGCCGGGGCATCCTGGTAGCCGATGGTCTCGATCTGGCCGACATAGATGTACTCGATGTCGTACTTGTTGATCAGCAGCAGCGTCTGCTGCACGTCGGGATCCCGATAGAAGTTGTTCATATCGTCCCGGCGCTCGCTGACCTCCCAGCCGTAGCGCTGCTCGTCCTGGTGCAGGCCGCCGACGACCATCGGCAGGCCCGTATAGGTGCTCGGCATCATGCCGCTCTCGCGGTAGTACTCGCGCGGCGCGGCGGCGATGACCGGCGTGCCGTTGATATGCGTGTTCATCCAGTCGAGCGCCTCGCGCTCGTAGCGGTAGTTGATCGGCCCGGAGACCTTGTTGTTGTCGAAGCCGAGCGTCAGGATGGTGACGTTCATCCAGTCCATGCCGTTGAGCGTACCGACGTCCGGACGCGCGCCGGGGAAGCGGTCGGCCACGCGGGCCTGGGTGCCGGCCACGGTGAAGATGAAGCTGCCGAGCACGAGGATCGCGAATGGCACGAGCCAGATGGCGCGCGGCAGCGTCCACCAGGAGCGCGGCCCGCGACTGGCCGGCCGCACCGGGCCGGCCGCCACCGGCGTGATAGCCTCGGGCGGCTCCTGCGTCGCGGCGGTGCTGTCCTCGCCGAGGCGCACGCGGCGCGCGCGCACGGGCATCGTAACGACGGGTACGGGATCTACCTCCGTGGCAGCGAGCACAGGCTCGGGCGCTCGCGGATCCGCGGCGGCCGCCGCCTCGGCGGTCGCGCCGTCCGGGGCCTGCCCTTCGGGCTCCGGATCGCCGGGGATGCCTGTGGGCGGGCCCATCGGCTCCGGCTCCGGCGGCGTCAGCGGGTCGCCGGTGCGCCCGGGCACGGTGATGATCGGCGGCGCCCCGGTCCCGGGGAAAGCCGGGATCTCCATCGGCTCGACGCCCGGCTCCTCGTCGGGCGGCTGGGGCGGCACGTCCGGCTCGGGCGTGGGCGGCGGCCGTGGCACGGCGCCCCCGGTCTCGATATTCGGGTCGCCCAGCGCAGCCACGACGTGCGCGTCCGGCACGGTTACCCCGTCGACGGGTAGCGCGGCAGTGTCCGGCGTCGCCTCGGAGGCAAGCTCAGTCTCGCCGGCCAGCGCGAACGCGGCGTCGCCCGCGGTGCCCGCGCGGCCGCGGGGGCCGATGATGGCATAGAGGGCGATGGCGCTGCCGCAGGCGACCAGGATCCAGACCTGCTCGTAGAACTTGAAGACCGTGTTCATGCGGAACGCCGCGCCGCCGGCCAGGTGGTCGGCCAGGTAGACGTACTCGACGCCGAGGGCGATGCCGAAGGCGACGGCCATCAGCAGGCCGCCGAATAACTGGCCGGGATTGCGCACGCCGCCCAGGTGGGTGCCGGTGAGGCCGCCGATCAGCAGGATCAGCAGGCCCGATAGCCACTGGTGGGCGAAGAACATGCCGACTGCCAGCACGACGGTGACGACGAGGATGGCGACGCCGGCAATCGGCCAGATCAGGCCGGGCAGGCGCGGGGCCGCCACCGGCCGGATCAGCCGGGCCGGCGCCGCCGCGGGTGCGGCCTCCGGCACCCACTCGAAGCCCTGGTCGGGCGAGGCCGCGCCCGCAGGCACCGCGCCATCCATCGCCGCGGGGGGCGCCGCGGCTTCCGCGCCGCCGAGATCGTCGGGCAGGACCAGCACGCCAGGATCGCCGGCCGCGTCGTGACCGTTGGGCAGGGCCTCCGGCCCGGCCGGCGCGTGGCCGTTGGTCTCCACCGCATCGCCGGCCAGGCCCGGCTCGGCAAGGATCCCGGCCATGTCGGCCGTCACGGCGGCGGGCAGATGCCGCTCGTGAGCAAGCTCCTCTTCGTCGAGCTCCAGGCCCAGCGCGCCGACGTCACCGAGGGCATAGTCTTCCCACTCCTCGCTGGAGCGACCGGAGGGCCGGGCCGGGTCCTCGGTGCCGTGTCCGTTGCGGCCGATGCTGGCGACGGTCAGTCTACCGGCAAAGCCCCCGGCTCCCGCGGCGGCGGTAGCCAGCCGCGGCCCAGCGGGTCGCAGGAGGGCGAGCGGGTCGTGACCGGTGCGTCGAGGCCATGGACCCGGCGCTCGGGATGGCCGGTCCCTCGGCCGGGCCGCGCGGCAGCACCCAGGCGCGCACGCCGTCGAAGGTGGCACGCCACGGGTACTTCCATAGCTGTACCGCGAGGTAGCTGAAGCCGATGAAGACGAACAGGCCCCAGATGGCGAGGAACTCACCGACGCCCGAGCGCTGCATGTCGGGCGTGATCCACTTGATCTGGTTGTAGAACGGCTTGAAGCTTGCGACAAACGGCGCATAAAGCACCAGACCGGCCACGGCGGTCAGGCCGAGGGCGACGACGGCGGAGACGGCCGTGCCCCAGCGGATCGCCGCGCGACGCACGGCGTGCGCCTGGTAGGCGCCGAGCACCGCGACGAGCAGCGCGCACGCCCCAACCAGCAGGTAGACCGGGAAGTCCCAGGAGTTGACGGCGTAGAGCGTGCCCAGCGCGAGCGAGGTCACCCCGAAGCGGATCGCGGCGTCCAGCCAGTCGCTGCCCCAGAGGCGGCGCGTGGCTTCGCCCGCGGCGCGCCAGAACGGCCAGGGCGCGGGGGCGGCGAGCACCCCCGGCGCGGGCACCGGTGGCACGGGTGCGTCGGCGATAGAGGCGGGCAGCGAAGCGAAGAGCGGCCAGCGCCAGGCGCCGAGCAGCAGGTTGAAGATCAGCCCCATCGCCAGCAGGCTGAAGGCGATATCGATCAAGTGCGGATGCAGATCGGCGAAGAGGAAGGTCCAGAAGGGCCACTCGTTGATCGTGTTGGCGATCACGCGGGTGGCGCCGCCCCAGTAGTCGAAGCCGCCCGCGTACGAGTGGGCCAGGTCGCCTACCGGGCCGAAATTGCTCATGAAGCTGATGAAGGCATTCTGCAGGGCCGGCATCTTCATGCTGATAAACTGCAGCAGGAAGGTCAGGTTGCCGATGACGGCGAGCAGCACGGAGCCCACGACGCCCCAGCCGAGGGCGGTTGCCGACCAGGGCGAGCGCCAGCCGCGCGCGCGCTGCACCACAGTCACGGCGTTGTAGACCACGCTGCCGCCGCCGATGATCGCCAGGGCGAACAGCAGTGGGATGCTCAGGTTAAACGCGACCGCGGGGTCGATGCCGATCAGCTTGATCAGCACGCCGAGGATCACCCAGCCGTAGTAGTAGTAGTTGATGTAGCCGCCCGCGAAGAAGGGATCGCCCGGGGGCATCCAGGGACTGCGCAGGATGGCGTTCATGAAGCCGAATTCCATCGGCTTCTCGCCGCCGTTCCACGGCTGCCACAGGTCGGGGTCGAGCATGCGGATGAGCAGGAACGCGGCGAAGGCGACCAGGAACAATGCCTCCCAGGCCAGGATCAGGCTCCGATGGGTCGCCCACCACTCGCGCAGCTCGGGCGCGAAGCGCCGCCAGATCAGCGCGTTTGCGAACGCCAGCACCAGGACGGCGCCGACGACGGTGTAGACGGTGAACGGAATCCACTGCAGGCTGGCGACCATCCAGACCAGCCAAGCGACGAGCAACAGCCCGAGTGCCTTGCTGAGCGGATAGCCCCGGTCGGGCAGGCGCCGGCAGACGATCGCGGTCAGCGGCCAGGCGAGCAGGCCGATGATCTCGACGGCGATCACCCACAGGAGAACGCCGATCCACTGGTTCTGCGCGATCGGGTTCCAGGCGTAATCGCCGAGCGCGATCGCCTGATCGGGCGGCGTTGACAGCATGAGCGACTTGTCGTAGTCGGCCGGGGTGTGGACTTCCAGATGACGGATGTTGAGCGCCGGCTGGTTGATGCTGTTGCCGAAGAGGGTGCGAAGCTCGTCCGTGGTCAGGCTGCGCACCTTCTTGAAGACCAGCACGTGCGGGTGGTCGTAGACGGTGAAGCTCTCGTCCACGGCGTCGTCGTTGATCTGAATCCCGAAGATCTCAGGGTAGACCTTTTGGTCGGCCGCGGGCAGCACCTGCTCGAAGCCCAGCTTGCCCGAGAAGAGTAGCTGGTAGTAGCGCATCTGCACCGGATAGCGCCAGGGCTCGTGCGGGATCGATCCGTAGAGGCGGTTGCTGGCCGGGATGATGTAGTCGCTCTGCTGCAGCAGGTTCGCTATATAGGTGAATTCCTCGGGGCTCGGGTGGAAATCGTAGAGCCCCATGTCGACGCCCTGATAGCCCGGGTTCGACAGGCCGGGGACCGACAACGGCAGCGCGTCGTCCCACGTTTCGTGGCCGATCGTGGCCCCGGCCGGGATGTTCTGCAGCATCCAGCGTGAGGCGATGACCCGCGAGTGGTCGTGGGTGTAGATGTTCATGAAGGCGACGGCCCACAAGAGGCTGCCGAGCACGGCCAGCCCGGCCACGCCGGGGAAGACCCAGCGGCGCACGGCCAGCCCCAGCGGCACCGCGCGCCCGCGGGCGCGCCAGGCCTGCAGCCGGGGCGCGACTGCGGCGCTCCACTGGAGCCCGCGCGCCAGGAAGGCGCCCGCCAGGATGCAAAGATAGGGCACGATCGGCAGGATGTAGCGCGGCCACTTGCTTTCGAGCGTGACAATGGTCAGGAAGTAGGGGATCATGCCGCTGAGCAGCAGGATCTCCGCCGCGGCGCGCCGCCGGATCGCCAGCCAGAAGGCCATCAGCAGCGCCGCCATCGCGATGATGCCGCTGGCGGGGCCCATGCCCCACTGCACCAACTGCTGCACGTTATAGAGCACCGGCGTGGTGCCCACGAACTGGATGGTGTAGGGCACGTCGGCGGTGCCCTTCTGAATCGCCGCCTCGTTGCCCAGTTGCGCCAGATACTTGCCGGTGATGGCGACCATCTGGAGGGGCCCGAGCTGGAAGAAGGCGGTACCGTCGGTCGGCAGCGCGCTGCTCAGCCGCACCACGAGGCCCGAATCGAGCACGCCGTAGGGGTCGCCCAGGGTGAAGCCGACCAGCGTCATGAACCCGGCCAGGAGCAACAGCGGGAAGGCCCGCCCGAGGGCCTGGCCGGCCGGCTCCTCGCGCTCGGCGCGCGGGGCGGGCACCAGGCCCGTCGGGTCGTCGAGGTCGCGGGGCGGGCCGAGCAGCCGCGTGTGCGCGCGGTAGGCCACGCGCAGCAGGACGGCGGTGACGATCAGCACGGCGACCGCGACCACGCTGACCTTGCAGGCCAGGGCAAGGCCGAGCATGAGCCCGGCGAGCGCAGCGGCCCACCAGCGCCGGCTCTGCATGAGCACCACGCTGAAGTAGAGCGACGCGGTCAGGAAGGTGACCAGGAACGGCTCGGCGATCCAGAAGTGGGCGATCTGGATCTGGATGACGGCAAACGCCGAGAATATGGCGGCCAGGAGGCCGGCGATCTTGCCGTACAGGCGCCTCGCGATCAGGAAGATCAGCAGCACCGTCAGCAGGTCGAAGAAGCCCGCCAGGGTGCGACCGACCAACGGCAACCCGTCGTAAGTCACCCAGAACGGCTGGTGGAAGACGGCCGCGCCGAGCGAGGCGACACCCTTGCCGAGGTAGAGGATCAGCGCGCCGTAATGGAAGTCCTGCCCGTTAATGCGCGGGTTCAAGGGGCTGCGCGCGGGGTCGAGATACTGCGAAAGCGGGGCACCGGGGACGAGGCGCACGCGGTCGAGCGCCACCTGGGTGATGAAGCGCTCGTCGGGGTGCTGATGGGTGTTCTGGTCGAAGTTCACGTCGTAGAGCCGCATGAATCCGGCGACCAGCAGGACCGCGCCGAGGACGAGCAAGGTCCAGTGTTTTCGAAGCAGGGAAAGCAAATTCAGCTCCTCGCGAGGCTAGCCAGCATTATACCTCGGCCGGGGCCGCGGCCGTGTGGCTTATTGTACCATGATCCATCCGGGGTCGCAACCAAAGCAACGCGGGCGCCCACCGGTAGGACGCGCGACGGTAGGCGGGCATTACGCCGCCCACGCGGCCGAATTGCCCGACCGTCGGGGCGCGCGGCCGCGCCGGCCCAGCGTTGACGTGGGCGCGCCCCGGTGCCTATAATGCGGGGAGGGCGCCGCGCGGGCGCGTGGGTCGAGCGAAGGAGAGCGGATGGAGCCAGAGCGCGAGGTGTTGGTGGCGGTGCCGGACCTGCTGTTCGGCGTGCAGATCGCGAACGCGGTGCGGGGCGCGGGCGGCACACCGCGGACCGTGCGCCGCGACGCGGAGGCGCGGGCCGCGCTGACAGGCCGGGCGGATGCGCGGCCGGCGGCGGTGGTGGTCGATCTGGCCGCGCCGCTCGACACGGGTGCCGTGATCCGCGCGGCAGCGGAGGCGGGAGTGCCGGTCTTCGCCTTCGGGCCGCACCTCGACGGCGCGGCGATCCAGGCGGCGCGGGCGGCGGGCGCCACACGGGTGGTCGCCAACTCAGCACTGGCACGGGCGCTGCCCGACTGGCTCGCCGCGCGGCTCGGCACCGCAGGCCCGGCCCCGGAGCCGGAGCGCTAGAGACCGAGCTCGGGCGCCACGCGCTGCAGCGCGGTGATCACGTTGGCGACGTGCTCTTCGAGCGGGATGCCGAGCTCCTCGGCGCCCTGCACGATATCCTCGCGGCTGACCGCCCGGGCGAAGGCCTTATCCTTCATCTTCTTGAGCACCGAGCGGGGCTCGACCTCGGCGAGGCTGTGGTTGGGGCGCACGTAGGCGACGGCCGTGACGAACCCCGACAGCTCATCGCAGGCGAAGAGCGCGTGGTCGACCAGGCGCTCGCGCGGCACGCCCATGTAGTCGGCGTGGGATTGTATCGTGCGGATCAACTCCTCGGGCCAGCCCCGCTCGGCAAGGATGCGCGATCCCGTCCAGACGTGCTGGTCGACGCCGGGATACTGCTCGTAGTCGAAGTCGTGGATCAGGCCGGCCAGACCCCAATATTCGACGTCCTGGCCCAGGAGCTCGGCATAATAGCGCATGGACGCCTCGACGGCGAGCATGTGCTTGCGGAGGCTGTCGCTCTGCACGTGTTCGACGACGAGCGCCCAGGCGTCGTCGCGGGTCTGCTGCATGGTGGGGGTCGGTTCGCGGGGGACGGTCGCTAACGGCGACATACGGTTACTGTACCTCCTCCCCATCGGCGACCGGCGGCGTCGCGTGGGGCTCGTTGTCGACCACATCGAAGCCGAGCCGGGCCAGGGGGGTTTGCACCAGGGCGCCCTGATGGTCGATGGAGACCACATAGCCCTGGTTGCGGTCGGTTGGGGAGTAGAGTTCTCCGATCTGGCGGTCAAACTCCTCGACGGCGGCATCACACATCGCCGCCGTGCGGTCGGGGACGGTGACCAGAACGAAGTTGTCGCCGCCCATGTGGCCGGCGAAGTCCTCGGGGCGGCCGTGCCGGCCGAGCGCGTCGCGGACCGCGCGCGCCGCCAGCTTGATCATCTCGTCCCCTTCCAGGAAACTGTAGACCTCATTATAGACGGTGAAGTTCTCGATGTCCACGTAGATAATCGACCAGGCCTCGTCGGGGTGGGCGGTGCGCTTGGCGATGGCCTGCTCGACGGCGGCGCTGCCGGGCAGCGCGGTAAGCTCGTTGGTCGCATCGTGGTAGAGATGGTGTAGCTGGGCGCGCACGCGCACAAGGAGCTCCTCGGCGTCGAACGGCTTGGTGATGTAATCGTCGGCGCCCTTCTGGTAGCCGGCGACGCGGTCGACCACGGCGCTCTTCGCCGTCAGCATAATCACGGGGATCTGGCTGAGGCGCGGGTCCTGCTGCATCTGGCGGCAGACCTCCAGGCCATCCATGCCGGGCAGCATCAAGTCGAGCAAGACGAGATCGGGCACGTCGCGCGCCAGCAGGTCCAGCGCCTCCTCGCCTGAGTAGGCGCGATCGGTCTCGAAGCCGTCCATGTGCAGGCTTTCTTCGATCAGCTCAACAATGGTCGGCTCGTCGTCGACGACCAGGATCTTACTCATTTCCGCTCCTCCCGCCCCGCCGGCATGACGTCGAGCACCGGCAACGTCAGGATATACCGCGATCCCGCCGCGTCCGTCGCCCGGCGAGCGGTCGCGCCCATCGCCCGCAGCAATTGCCAAGCCGCGTACAGCGCCAGATCCGTGTCCCGTGCCTCGGGGTTATCGATCGCCGCGCGTAGATCGATTGCACCCAACAGCTCATCGATGCCCGCCGCATCCGGCCCGGGCATCCCAAGCTCCACCACCACGTCGACCGCCGCGGGCAGCATGCCCGCACACTCGTTCCACTGGACCCGCACCCGGGGTCCCGCCGCGGGCCGCTCCGCCGCCGCGCTCCGCAGCAGCGCCAGCAATACTTGTTCCAACCGGGCCGGATCGCCGAGGACCAGCGGCAGCACTGCGGGCACCAGCCAGGCGCCCGGGGCCGACGCTGGGGCCTGCCGCTCCAGATCGCGCAGCAGCGCCGCCAGGTCGAACGGGCGCACGTCGACCGTGACCGTCTCGCCCTCGATATGCGCCAGGGCCATGGTGTTGTCGATGACCACGCGCAAGCGGCGGCATTCGTTCAAGATGGTCGTGCCGTAGCGCGCGATCGGGCCGTCGGCGTCGGGCGCGCGACGTAGCAACAGCTGGGCGAAGCCCTGAATGGCCGTGATCGGCGTGCGCAGCTGATGCGCCATGAGGGGGAGCGTCACGCCCTGCTGCGCCTGGAACTGTTGGACCACACGGTCGCTCGTCGCGCAGCGCTCATGCAGCGCGGCGTGCTCGAGCAGCCAGGCCGCGGCCTGCGCCAGGCGCGCCAGGTCTGCATCGGGGCCGGCGGGCGCGGGGGCACCGGGCCGCCAGTAGAGGTTCAGCAGGCCGCTGACCGGTGCATCGGGCCCAACATGGAGCGGCACGCCCAGATAGGTCGCGAGGCCCGCTGCGGCGGCCCAGGGGATGGCTGCCGGCCCGCCGGGCGGCGCGAGCGGGTGCACCCGCAGCGGCGCGGTGAGAGCCGCCACCGGCGCGGCCGACGCGGAGCCCCAGGGCAGCTGATCCCCCGCGCCGATGTTAGGGGGCAAGCCCGCGCTCGCGCGCACATATAGGCCAGCGCCGTCCGGATCCACGGCCATGAGGCTGCCCGCGGCCGCGCCCGTGCCCGCGAGCGCGTCGGCGAGCAGGCGGTGCAGCCCGCCGGTCGCCTCCCCCGGCGCGGCGACCACCGCGAAGACCTGCGCGAGCGGCTCCATGCGGGCGGCACCGGCCGGGGCAGCGGGCTCGCGGGCCCAGACCGCGCCAAGCGGCAGGGCCACCGCGCGCTGAAAGGCGGCGATGTGGGCCGCCGGGATCTCGTCGAACGCCGCGGCGCCCATGGCGCCCAGCAGCAGCACCGCGACGGGCGGCCCGCCCGCGCCCGCAGTTAGCGGGATGGCCAGCAGATCCGCCAGGCCCGCGGTGGCGAACAGCGGCGCGCGTGCAGCGCCGCTCGCCGCGCCGGTAGCGGTGCGCAGCCGGCCGTCGGCGGGCTCCCAGGCGCGCACGAGCCGGGCCAGTGGCAGCAGCGTGCCCGTGGGCGGCGCGCCCGGCAGATCATACGCCGTCACGACCCGGACCTGTGCCGGACGCGCGGCAGTCATCACGGCGACCAGTCCGGCGTCGTGGGGAAAGAGCGCGCGGGCCGGCTCGACGACGGCCGACAGTAGATCGGCGAGGGTGGCGCACGGCGCCAGGTGCTCAAGCACCTGGGTGGTGAGCCAGAGGTCGTCCCACGAGCGGAGCACCGGGCGCGGGGCCGCGGCCGTCGGTCCCCGTGGTTCAGGTGGCACGGGGGCAGGCTGGGACGATCCGTTGTAAGCGCGCTGGTCGGACGGCATAGGATTGACTATCTCGTTGGGGTGACCACTGGCCTCGCACTGCGCCGGACCGAAACGCGTCGAAGCGGCCCAGCGGCACGCAGATCGCAAGAATCATGCCATAAAGGCAAACGCGAACCCGCCACCCCGGCAAACCGGGGCGGCGGGCAGGCACGGGGGGTGCGCGCCGGTCAGGAGCTGAGGTTGAACGCCTTGAGCTTGGCGTAGAAGTCGGGCCGGTCGAGCCCCAGCAGGCGCGCCGCCTCGCCGCGGTCGCCGCGCGCCTGGTCCAGCGCCTCGACGATGGCCATACGCTCGGCGGCGCTCAGGATCTCGGGCAGGGGCGTCTTGTCGCGCACGAGCCGGGTGAGGTCGAGGAACTTGCGCTCGACGTAGGGCGAGAAGATGAGCTGGTGGCTGGTGATGATGCCGCCCTGGGAGAGCACCACCGCGCGCTGGATCATGTTCTCGAGCTCGCGCACGTTGCCCGGCCACTCGTAGTCCTGGAGCACCTGCAGCGCCTCCTCGGAGATGCGCGCGGGCGGCGCGGCGGGGCTGTAGCGGTGCTTGTCGAGGAAGTGCTCTACGAGCGGGGCAATATCCTCGCGGCGCTCGCGCAGCGGCGGCATGTCGACTTCGATGACGGCCAACCGGTAATACAGGTCGTCGCGGAAGCGGCCCACAGCGACTTCCTCCTTGAGGCGTTTGTTCGTCGCCGCGATGACGCGCACGTCGACCTTGATCGGCAGGGTGCCGCCCACGCGCTCGAACTCGCGCTCCTGGAGCACGCGCAGCAGCTTGCGCTGCGTGCTCAGGGTCATCTCGCCGATCTCGTCGAGGAAGATCGTGCCCTTATGCGCCATCTCGAAGCGGCCTTTGTGCTGCGTCATGGCGCCGGTGAAGGAGCCCTTTTCGTGCCCGAAGAGCTCGCTCTCGAGCAGCGTCTCGGGCAGCGCGGCGCAGTTGACTTTAATCAACGGGCCGTGGCGGTACTGCGAGTTGGAGTGGATGGTCTGCGAGACAAGCTCCTTGCCGGTGCCGGTCTCGCCGGTGATCAGGATGGTCGCGTCCGTGCCCGCGGCGCGGCCGATGATCTTGTAGACCTGCTGCATCGCCGTGCTGTTGCCGATGATGCGGTCCGACGGATCGCGCTGGCCGAGCTGGCTGCGCAGGCTGCGCACCTCGCTGCTCAGCTGCTGGCGCTCGAAGTAGCGCCGGATGGTCAGCAGCACTTCCTCCAGCTCAAAGGGCTTGGTAATGTAGTCGTAGGCGCCGAGCTGGGTGGCCTGAATGGCGATATTGGCCGAGTTGTGCGCCGTCATGACGATGATCGGCACGTCGAGCTTCTTGGCGTGCATCTCGCGCAGCAGCGCGAGGCCGTCCATCTCGGGCATGCGGATGTCGGCCATGATGAGGTCATAGCCGCCCTCGGCCAGCGCCTTCATGACTTGCTGGCCGGTCTCGGCCTCGGAGACCTGGAATCCTTCTTCCTCCAGGAACTCGCGGAGCAGCGCCCGGATATCCGGCTCGTCGTCGGCGATGAGAATGTGCTTATCGGTCGTGTCGACGTCGGGGGTGCTTCTCGTCTCCTCCTCGGCCACGCCGCCGGCGGGGGCGCTGTCGCGGCGGCTCGCGCGCGTCGCGCCCTTCCGCGCCTCGGCGTTCTTGCCGGCGTCCTCGCCGGTGTCTTTGCTTGAAACCTTGCTTGGCAACGCACCCTCCCGGTGGTCAGAATCCGGTGTGAAAAATGCCTGGTTCGGGGCACCACAATCCCGGCGTGGTCCAATCCTGCAAACGTTCGCAGATGCCATTATAGCCTATGCGATGGGGCGCGTCAAATGCCGGATTTGTTGGAAAGCCATACCCCGCTAAACAGGCAGTGTTATTGTAAAATCGCTGCCTGCGCCGGGCGCGCTCTGCACGGCGACGCCGCCGCCGTGTGCCGCGGCGATCTCGCGGACGATGGCCAGCCCGAGGCCGCTGGTCTGCCCCTGGCCCGCGCGTGACTTGTCGACCTGGTAGAAGCGCTCGAACACGCGGGGCAAATCCTCGGCGGGGATGCCGGCGCCTGTGTCGGCGACGCCGATGCGCACGCCGCCGGGCACGGCCTGCGCGTAGAGGGTGACGCGGCCCTCGGGCGGGGTGTGGCGCAGAGCGTTGTCGACCAGGTTGGTTACCGCGCGCTGCAGCCGGTCAGGGTCGGCCGGGACGGGCGGCAGCGCCGGGCTCTCGACGCGGAGCTCGACGTGGCGCGCGGTCGCCTGCGGCTGCAGCCCGGCGGCGGTCTGGCGCAGCAGGGCGCCGACATCGGTCGGCCGCTTCTGCACGGGCGCCTCGCCGCTCTGCAGGCGCACGAGGTCGACCAGGTCGCCCACGAGGCGGGTCATGCGGAGGGACTCGGCGTTGATGACGGCCGCGGCGTCGACGAACGCCTGGCGGTCGCGCAGGGTGCCGTCGACCATGGCCTGCGAGAAGCCCTGGATCGAGGTGAGCGGGGTCTTGAGATCGTGGGAGACGTTCGCCAGGAACTCTTGCTGCGCGCGCTGCGTCCCGGCGACCTGCGCCGCCATCTGGTTGAAGTCGACGGCGAGGCCCTGCAACTCGGCGCTGCCACTGATCGGCGCCTGGTGGGTGTAGTCGCCTTCGGCGATGGCATGCGTCGCCCGGGCGAGGGCGCCGAGCGGGCGGGTGATGGAGCGGGCCAGCACGAGCCCGAGCACGAGCGCGACGACCAGCGCCACGGCCACGAAGGCGAGGAAGCGCAGGACGAAGTCCTGCACGACGTCGCCGATGTTGGGCTCGCGAGAGGCGAGGACGACGTAGAAGCGGGACGCGACCGCCCCGCGAGCCACCAGGACGCCGGGAGGCGCGGCCTCATAGAGCCAGCGCCCGGTACCGTCGCCGGTGAGCACGCCGGGCACGGGGGCGTCGGGGGGTGCGTCGGCCTGCAGGGCCGCGGGCAGGGGGAAGAGCCAGCCCGTCTTGTTCGCCGCGCCGGGCAAGCTGTCGAGCAGCACGCGCGCCTGGCTGCCCTCCGGGCGGACCAGGAGCAGGCGGAAGCTGGTGCTCTGGAGCTCGCCGCGGATGGCGGCGGTCGCGGCCAGCAGGCGGTCGCGGTCGGCGGGGGTTAGGCCGGTGCCGAGGGGCGTTTCGACGGTGCCCAGATCGCGGCGCAGGGCTTGCGTGATCGTCGCCGCCTGGGCGGAGGGCAGACCCGCCTGCAGCACGACCAGTTGTTGGCGCGCGTCGGCTAGCGCGGCGGCGATCGTGACTCGGCCGCCGCCCGGCGTGGCCTGCGCCACCACGTTTTGCACGTCGACCAGGTCGGCCTGGAGGCGGCGCACGGCATCGAGCACTCGCGTGCGCGGAGCCGCCGGAAGCTGGGCCACCGCCGGATCCGCGGCGACCTGCAGCAGCGTGTTCTGGACCTGGTCGACCGCGGTCATGATGCGCTCGCGCACGAGGACGTTCTCGATTTGCGGGGCGATCATGTAGAGGCCGGTGGTCAGCTGGTGGTAGGCGTCGTCGCGCTTGTACTTGATGCCGAGCACGAGGAAAACCAGCGTGGCCAGCAGCAGCGCCAGCAAGACCACGGCGAGGTAACTGACAATCAAGCGGCTGCGCAGCGTACTCAGCATGGCTCTCGCCCGCCACGGCGGCGGATTCTCCCAACTAGCGCCCGAGGCGACATCCCTGAGTATACCGCGGCGACCGCGCCGGTGGATTACCGCGACGTAAAATGTGGGGCCGGGGGGTCAGGGCGCGGCGGGCTCTTCGAGCACGAGCTTGTAGCCGGTGCCGCGCACGGTCTGGATCGCCAGCGAGGACCCGGTGAGGCGGTCGCGCAGGTGGGCCACATGCACGTCGACCGTGCGCGTGTCGCCGAAGTACTCGTAGCCCCAGACCTGATTGAGCAGCCGGTCGCGGTCGAGCACGATGCCGAGGTTCTGCGCGAACATGCGCAGCAGGTCGAACTCCTTGCTGCGCAGCGCGACCGGGCGTCCAGCGATGGTGACTTCATGGCGCGCGGCGTCGATGACCGTGTTGCCCAGAGTCAGCGCCTCGTCCACGGCGGCGGCGCCGGGCGCGGCACGGCGCAGGATCGCCTTTACGCGCGCCACCAGCTCGCGGGGATTAAAGGGCTTGCCCAGATAGTCGTCGGCGCCGAGCTCCAGGCCGACGATCTTGTCCACGTCCTCGGTGCGCGCGGTCAGCATCAGGATCGGCACGTTGCTCTCGTGCCGAATCGCGCGGCAGACCTCCAACCCGTCCATGCCGGGCAGCATCAAATCAAGCACGACGAGTGCCGGGTGGAGGTGGTGGAAGCGGCGCAGCGCCTCCACACCGTCGAAAGCCGCCTCGACGCGGTAGCCCTCGGTGGAGAGATATAGCTGCAGCAGCTGCACGATGGAGCGCTCGTCGTCGACGACCAGGATTGTCTTGTCGTTCATGGCAGGTTCCCTCATGTGCGGCAACGGCCCGCCGCCGTCCGTGCGGCCATTATACACGACGCCACACGGCGCGGCGGGCTGGTGGGTGCCCGCGGCGGTGGTGTACAATGGCGGCGTAGGGCGGACGACGCGGGGCGGTCCCGCCGTCCGCGAGGAGTACGCTGCACATGGGCTGGATTCCCTCGATGGTTCCGCTGCTGGTCGTCCTGGAGCTAGGCGGCGTCGCCTACGTGCGCCGCAACCGTTATCCACGATTCCTCTTCGGCCTGTGGGCGCCGACGCTCTATCTCCTCGCGCTGCTGGCCGATCTGCTGCTGGCCGCGCTGCTGACGGCGCTCCTCGGCGGGGGCGGCCCGGCCTCCGGTGCCCAGCAGACCAGCCTGCTCACGGGCGCGCTGTTCGCCGCCATCGCGGTGGTCGGGGCGGCGGTGATCACACTCTTCATCCGCTGGGTGCTGCACACGGACATCACGGACATTCCCGACTAGCGGTGCCGGGCGGTCGCACGGGTGCCGGGGGCGCGTAGCGGTCGAGCAAGTGGGTGCCGCAATTCGCGTGGTGGATGCCCTTGGGGTGAACCTACACGGCCCCGTCCCTCATCCTTCCGAATTGGGGCATCCGAAACCGGTGGTGCGTTGGTGGGGGGGCAGAACGCCCGGTGCACGTCCGGCGCCCTGCCCCTGCGCCAACCGTTGCTAGCGCGTCCGGAATGTGCGGGCGCGGCGCGAGAGCGTTAGCCCCGCGCCGAGCAGTAGGAACGCGAGCGCCAGCAGGGCGAGCGGCGCACCCAAAGCCGGGGCGCCTCCGGCGCCCGTGGTTGGCATGCCGGGAATCGCCGCCGTGCTGATCTGGATGGACGAGAGCATCTTGTCGAGCAGGTCCAGCGACGGCGTGAAGCCGGTGGCGCCTGTCTGGGCGAGCCGGGCCGCCACGGCGTCGTTATATGCCCGCGCGTTCTCGGGGGTCACGGGCGCGGGCGGCGGATCGAGCGGCGTCGCAAGGGCCACCGGGAAAGTGCCTTCGACGTAGTAGCGGCCGTCGGCGGTCAGGCCGGTGTAGACGTACACCAGGTCGGCCACGCGGACAGGTGCGATACCCTGGGCATAGGCCGCGACGAAGCGCACCCCGGTCAGCCCATGCCCGGCCATCGGGGCCACGTCCGCGCTAATGACGCGCGCCGAGTCGACGGCAGGGAGATTGGGGAGAGGCCGCCCGGTCGCATCGCCCAGGTAGGCCGCGAGGGCGGGGAACGCGGCAGCGGCACCGGATGGCGCCAGGGCCGCCTCATACGCCGCCCGGGGGAGCACCCGCAATTGCGGCGTCCACACGCCCGTCGCGGGATACCCGGAGAACGTGAAGCAGATGTGTGCTGGGCGCACCGCGCTGAACGCCGCGCCTTGCCCGACGTTGCCGGCCACCGTCTCGCCGCGGACGTCCGTCGCGACCGCCGTATCATAGGAGAATGTGGCTCCGCCATGGCTCGCCTGGCCCATGCCCTCGGCCGCAACCGGGCCGCCCGGCATCGCGAGCGCCAACCCAACCGCGGCCACCAAACCCAGGGCCCAGAGTACCGCACCGGCCCAAGACCTATGCCTGTTCATAGCACCCTCCTTACGCTGCACTCGCCCACCAATACCGCGCCGACCAATGCACACGGGCCGCGAATGGCGCTCCCCGGACCCCGCGACTTCCGCGCGACGAGGGGCGCATGGGTCCACCAAGACCAGCATATGTGACCGAAGTGGCAGCCGCGGTATACGTCCGTAAGCATTTTCTGCAGATCCCGCGGCATGTTCACATGAGGATGACCATGATGTGGGGAGGCGGGCGATTGGGCGCTGCTGGGATCCGGCACACCGAGCCGTCGGGGCAGTGCGAGGTAGGGCGGCGGGTGGTGGACGGATGCAGGCGGGGCCGCGCGCACCGACTTCGAGCGGGGCCAAGCGCTGCCGACCTTCCCGCTGTCATGCCGGGCGCGAGCAGTTCATGTCCCGACCCCCGAGAACTGCCCCGAGCAGCCTTGTCACGTCCACGAGCCGCTCGCGCGCAGTACACGCTCCTCAAGACAAGATCCCGAGGTCGAAGGTCCTTCACGGCATTCAGAATGACGAGGGAGAGGTGCGGCAGGCAGAATATGAGCACCCCGGCTTGGCGGCGACGCGTTCCGGCGCACCATGCCGGTGGGTCGCGCCAGTGGAGCGCATACGCAAGCCGGGCAGGGCCCCCGAGCGCGGAATCTCAGGTCAGCTTGCGGCCTCCGGTGCGTCCGATTAAGGCGGTCCGCCACCCGAGGACGGCGGTGCCGGCGCATGCCCGAATTCATCGCAGGATTACAGCCGGTGAAACTTGACAGCCAGTCACGGCTGTGTTAAGATTGTGACGAGATGAGGCCGGACGAGGCACCAGCCGCCGGCACAGTCTTCGTCGGTCCCGCCAAGTCGCGCTGCCCGCACTACCCCTGGCACCCGATGAACCACATGCAGAAGCCGGTCCGGCTTCCACTCACGCGCATGCAGTACCCGCCGGCCCCTAGCAAGCCGGCGGTAGCATATTCCGATTGCGTTGCGTCGCCTGCCCCGGCCCGGCACGCGACGTTTGGCGGTAATCCCTCAAAAAGCGCTGTCCCAACCCGCGGTTGCAGCCGGCTGCTGCATAATTGGGCCCACCCTTGATGCGCCACGCGGGCGCTGGATATTGACGGTTGCCGTGCTGCACGATCTGGACGAAACGATTAAGCAGATCCTGGTCGCAGGCGTTCCGCTCGATCTTTCCGAGATCGACGTTGCTTTCGACGCACCCACCGCCGAGTGGAGCGCGTCGCTCGCCCGCCCCACGGTCAACTGCTATCTATATCACGTGGTTGAGAACCACGACCTCCGCCAATATCAGTGGCAGGTCGACCAAACCGCGCGCCCCGGGACGAACGGCGCCTCCCGCACCACCGCCACGACGCGCCGCCGCACGCCTTTCCGCATCGACTGCTGCTATATGATCACGGCGTGGGCGAACGACGCCGCCGATGCTCACCGCCTTCTCTGGCGGGTGCTCGCCACGCTGCTGCGGCACGCCGTGCTGCCCCGTGAGCATTTGCAGGGCATCCTAGCCGAGCAGGAGTGGCCAATGCCGGCCAAGATCGCCCAGCCTGAGGGCCCGCTCAAGAATCCGTCGGATTTCTGGGCCAACATGGAGGGCCCCATTCGCGCCGGCTTCAATTACATCGTCACGATGCCGCTGGAGCCCGAGCTCGTCGAGAACGTCCCGCTCGTGCTGACGCGCCGGGTGAGCACCCGCCTGCTCGACAACGACGAGGTGCGCGAAATGCCCCTCTTCCAGATCGGCGGCTGGGTCTTGCGCGACGGCCAACCCGTCGCGCGCGCCGAAGTCGAGGTCGTGGAGCGCGCCCTGCGCGCTCGGACCGACAGCCGCGGACGCTTCGCCTTCATGCAAGTGCCGCGCGGCCAATACACCCTCCGGGCCGAGTCCGCGGGGATCCGCGGCGAACGCACGGTCGAGGTGCCCGGCACCGATTACGATCTCAGTTTGCCACCGCAGAGCGCCGCCGCGCAGCCGGACCCGGACGCGACCAGTCCGGGGCCGGCGCCCGGGGGGGCCCGAGGCCGAAGGAGGTGAGGCCCATCCGCTGACACGAGTTCGCGCACCTGGCTAACGGATTGGTACGCACGGCTCCGGGCCGCGCCCCACGAAAGGACTTGCGATGGCTACATCCTATTTGACTCCCGGTGTATACGTCGAGGAGATCGACAAAGGGTCGAAACCCATTGAAGGCGTCGGGACCTCGACGGCGGCATTCGTTGGCTTCGCCGAGAAGGGCCCGCTGAACGAGCCCCGCTTCATCGCGAACTGGACGCAATTCCAGGCTGCGTTCGGCGGTTTTCTCCCGGGCGGCTACCTCGCCCATGCCGTCTATGGCTTCTTCAATAACGGTGGCACAGCCTGCTATGTGACGCGGATCGGCCTGCCCGGGCAGGATGGGGTCGAGCTCGCGGACGGCGGCAAGGCCCGCACCGCCACCAAGGCCCCGGCACAGCTGCCTCCCGCGACCGTCGAGGTCCCGGGCCGCGGCAAGGGCACGGTGAGCCTGGAAGCGACCGCGGCGGACGCGGGCGCCGGCGACATCCAGCTGGAAGTCCAGCCCGCGACGGCGGCCGAGGGCCAGCCGGCGCCGCCGGAGGACACGTTCAACCTCAAGGTCTCGCGCGGCAGCACGGTCGAGAACTACCCGAACGTCTCGCTGCGCAAGGGCAAGGGCGTGCAGAACGTGTTCGAGACGGTCAACAACCAGTCGAAGCTGGTGAAGCTGGCCGAGCGCGAAGCCTCCGGCTCGGTGGCCGACCGCATGCCGCTGCCCGGCACGTATGCGCTCGCGATCCCGCCGGACGCCCTGCTGGCCACCACGGCCCCACAGCTGGCGATCAACATCTCCTCGCTGATCGGCGACGCGGCCGAGCGCAGCGGTGTGAATGGCCTGGAAGTGGCGGAAGACGCCAACATCCTGTGCTTCCCTGACCTCATGGCTCTCTATCAGGCCGGGCGGATCAATATGGAAGGCGTGCAAGCCGTCCAGCAGGCGATGCTCGACCACTCGCAGAACATGGGGAACCGCGTGGCCGTGCTCGATGCGCCACCCGACCTGAACCCTCAGCAGGTGCGGGACTGGCGCAAGAAGGAAGTCAACTACAATTCCAAGTACGGCGCCCTCTACTATCCGTGGATCAAGGTCGCCGACCCGATCTCGGGCGGCACCATCTACGTGCCACCCTCGGGCCACATGGCCGGTGTCTGGGCGCGTAGCGACTCGGCGCGGGGTGTGCACAAGGCTCCGGCGAACGAGACGATCGCAGGCTGCATCGGCCTGTCGTATCAGACCACGCACTCAGAGCAGAGCATCCTGAACCCCGAGGGCATCAACGTCATCCGCAACTTCCCCGGCCGCGGCATCCGCGTTTGGGGCGCCCGCACGCTCTCGAGCGATCCGTCGTGGCGCTACCTGAACGTCCGCCGCCTCTTCAACTACGTTGAGGAGTCGGTCAAGAACAGCACCCAGTGGGTCGTGTTCGAGCCGAACGATATGGACCTCTGGGAGCGGGTCAAGCGGAACATCTCGGCCTTCCTGATGCGCGTCTGGCGCGACGGCGCCCTCTTCGGGGCCGCTCCGACCGATGCCTTCTACGTCAAGTGCGACGCGGAGAACAATCCGCCGGAGACGCGCGACGTGGGCCAGCTGTTCGTCGAAGTCGGCATCGCGCCGGTCAAGCCGGCCGAGTTCGTCATCATCCGCCTGACGCAGATGCAGAGCGGCGCAAGCACGGAGTAAGCCGGGCGGCGCGCCGCGCGGCTGCGCCTCACGCGAGGCGCAGCGAAGTAGCCGCATAGCACGCAATCGAAGGAGATTTAGTCATGCCGTTGATGAGCGGTGGCGGGGGTGCCCCGAAAGACCCCCTTGTATCAGTAAACTTTTTCGTGAGCATCGATGGCCTGCCGGCCACCTTCATGTTCCGCGAGTGCTCGGGCATCGGCTCGGAGCACGAGCTCGTGGAGTGGCGCGAGTCGGGCAAAGATGACTTCCACTCGATCCGCATGGTCCCCGGGCGCCTGAAGTGGACGCCGATCTCGCTTAAGGGCGGGGTCAGCGACTCGATGGACCTGTGGAACTGGCGCAAGCAGTGCGAGGAAGGCCAGGTCTCCACGGCGCGCAAGAACGGCTCGATCGTCATGGTCGACCAGACCGGCAGCGAAGTGGCACGCTGGAACTTCATCAACGCCTGGCCGCGCAAGATCTCGGGTCCCTCCGTCAACGCGACGACGAACGAAATCGGCGTCGAAGAACTGGAGATCGTGCACGAGAAGCTGACGCGCATCAAGTAAGCCCTTATCGCGCCCGGGCGGGGAGCCGGTTCGCCGGCTCCCCACCCCCGCGCGGCCCTCAAGGCTAGCAAAGGACACGCCACATGAGCGGCGGCCCGAACACGATCGCCCCGAAACGCGAACGGGGCCTGCAAACCGAGTATGAATTCATGCTGCCGCGCGGCTACGTCGACGGCGGCGGCACCCTGCACCGGCGCGGCGTGATGCGCCTGGCCACGGCAATGGACGAGATCACGCCGCTGCGCGACATGCGCGTGAAGCAGAATCAGGCATATCTTACGGTGATCCTGCTCTCGCGGGTGATCACGCGCCTCGGGACACTGGACGACGTGAACACGGGGATCATCGAGCAGCTGTTCTCCGCCGACTTTGCGTATCTGCAGGACTTCTACCGGCGCATCAACGAGGTCGAGCACCCGACCATTCCCGCACAGTGCCCGGCCTGCAATCACGAATTCGAAGTGGAGCTGGTGCCGGCGGGGGGATAGCGGGCTACCCTCTTGACCAGCTCCGAGAAGAGGTAGCCTACATCGCCTATTATTTCCACTGGCCGCGCCAGGAGATCCTTGAGCTGGAACACCACGAGCGCCGCGCGTGGGTGGAGCTGATTGCCGAGATTAACAAGCAGCTGAACAACGGCTAGCAGGACGACGATGGACGACGAACAACCCAGCGACGACGAGGCCCTGGCCGCACCCAGCGCACTCATTCCCTGGCTGGAGCGGCAGCTCGGCCGGCGCCTGGGCGACATGCGCATCCACGACAGCCGCCAGGCCGGCGAGCTGGCCGAGCGCCTGGGCGCACGCGCCTTCGCGGTCGGCCGCGACGTCTACGTGCGGCCGGAGCTGCTGCGGCAGGGGCGGGCGCGCGGCCGGGCGCTGTTGGCCCACGAGGCGATGCACGTAGCCGAGCAGACCGCGGCGCCGCCCATCACGCCCCCGGCCTGCCCGGCCCCCTGCCGCACCCGGCCCCCGCCGCGCGGGTGGCGGTGCAGCGGGCGCCGCCCGGCACGGTAGTCGATTCGGGCGAGCAGGGCGCGCAGGCCACCGAAGGCGCGACCTTCGCCGATCAACAGCAGCGACCACGCCGGCCGCGCCCCGATCCGCAGGCGATCGCGGAGCATGTCTATCGCCGCCTGGTGGCCGACGCGCGGACCGGCCGCGAGCGCTGGCGCTGACGGACGGGCCCGCCGCCCGCCCGGTTTGAGGCCGGCCCAAGGGTAGAGGAGCAGCAAGCAAATGACAGCGGGAACGCACACGCGCACCGATCCCCTGGTCCACTTCTTCGTGGAGATCGACGGGATCGAGGAGGCGGTGTTCAGCGAGATGACGGGTCTGGAGTTCAACACGCACATCGATCCGCAGCCCGAAGGCGGCCGCAACGATCATGTCGTGTCGCTACTCGGCCAGACGAAGATCTCGGACATCACGCTGAAGAACGGAGTCACGCTCTCGACCGAGCTGTGGGATTGGTACCATCTGGTGGTCCGCGGGCCGCTGGCCTGGCCTAAGACGGCCGACCCGAACCGCAAGATGCGGCGGAATCTGTCGATCATCATGGTCGACCAGACCGGAAAGAAGCGGCTGCGTTGGGACCTGGCCGAAGCGCTCCCGATCAAGTGGCAGGCCTCGACGTTCGACGCGAGCCAGAGCCGAGCGATGGTACAAACGCTGACGCTGAACCACCGCGGGCTCATTTTCCGGCGCAATCCCAAGGATTTTGATGAATAGGTCTGGTCCAAGGAGCACCCAAGCAGCATGACGACCCGCGGCGACAGCGGACCCACCCCAGCCGAACCGGGCGGCAGCACGCCGCCGGGCGGGGGCCTGCTGCCGACGCCCGCCGCCGACTCGGCGGCGCGGCTGGTGCGCGCAATCCTGGGACGCCTGCAGGGCCCGCACGGACCGACGGGTGGCCCGGCAGTGCGCCCGCGCGTGCTGTGGCAAGAGGTGGCGCACCGGCTAGGCTTCATGCCGCCGGGCGCGCAGGCGGCGCGACAGCGGGTGGTGGCCCCGCCGCTCGTGTCCAGCGGCCTGCCGCCCGCCGAAGGCCCGGCCGGCGCGCCCGCCTGGGCACCCCCCACGCTCGTCTGGCGCGTCCGCGCCGCGGAGCCTGAGCTCGAGGCGGCCCCGGAGGACGAGCTCCCCGCGTGGCTCAGCTACGGCCTCGGCACCGTGAGCGGCATGCCGGCGGCCGCCGCGCCAATCACCGCTTCCCCCCGGCGGTGCCCGCGGTGCAGCGGATGCCGGCGCCCGCCGCCCCGCCCGCGCCGGTCGGTTCCGGGCCCACGACCGCGCCGCCGCAGGCGCCCGTCGCGCCCGCCCCACCCGCGCGGTCCTGGCACGTGCCGATCGCGGCGCCCGCACCGCCGGCCACCCCGCCGCCCGCGCCGTTGGGCGCGCACGCGGCCCGCCCGCTACCCGCGACGCTCGACGACCTGGTGCCGACGACGGATCTTCTCTCCCGGCTAGACCGGACCTGGGAGCACGCCGCGCTGCCGCAACCGGTCGCGCCACCCCCGCCCCCGCCGGCCGCGCCCCCCGCGCCGCCATCTCCGGTCGCGGCGGCGCCTGCGCCCGCCGCGACGCCAGCCGCCTCGCTGCCCGCCACCGCGCAGGCTGCGCCCAACCCGGCGCCCGTCCCGGCGGCGCCGCCTGTCCGCCGAGGGCTGATTGGCCGGCTGATCGACGCCGCCGCCCGCGTGGTACCCGGCCTCGGCCCGCGTCCGGCTGTGAGTGCGGCGCCAGGCGAGTCTGCGCGTGCCGCGTCCAACGTTGAGGACCAGCACGCGCCGACCGTGACCGACGCGACCGCAGCGCCCGGCGCGCCGGGCCCCCGCGTACCGCCTGAGATGCCCGGCGCCGGTACCCGCATCCTCGACCGTATCGGCGCCTTAACCGGGCGCGCGGCGGCCGGCCCCGCGCCGCTCGACATGCCGCTACACCAGCCGGGCGTGCCCGGCACCACCCCGCAAGCGCCGGAAGTGGATGAATCCGCACCGCTGGACACCGGGGACGGCTTGCCGGAGTTGCTGTATCTCGGCAGCCCCGCCGCCCCGTCCACGCCAGCCCCGCCGCCCAGCCCACCGGTCGGGAGCGCGGCGGCAAGCAGCCAGCCGCCGGGCGTGGCCGTACGACCGCCTGCGGGACCGGCTCCGGCATCCATGCCCGCCGCGCCACCGAGCGCCGCTGCGACGGCCGCGGGCCCAGCGCCGCCCGCCACCGCATTGGGCGCGCCGGCTCCGGTGACCCAGGCGGCGACACCACCGTCGCCGCCGCTCGGGACGGCCCCGGTTTCTGCTACCGGCGTTCCGCCGTTGGCGCCGGAGCTGCCGGGCGTGACATCGCAGCCGTCGCCGACGGCATCGCCCGTGGCCCCCGCGCCGTTCCCGGCGCCCCAAGCACTGGGGGCCGGGGACCTCCCGGCCCCTTCGGTTGCCCCGCAGGTGGTCGGCGCGCCTGGGCTGGCGAGTGCCGCCGAGCCGGCACCGCCCCAGGCTCCCGCGGGGGCGACCGGTCCGGCGCGGCATCGCTCGCTGCTGGACACAGTGCTGACGCGCCTTGGCGCCCGGCCCCCGGCGCCCGCCCCACTGGACATGCCGCTGCGGCAGACCGGGAGCGAGGCGCCCGGCGCGCCCGCGCCCGAAACCCTGCTGACTCTTGGCGAGCCGGCTCCGGCCCCTGCCCCGCGCCCGCACGCGCCCGCGGCGCGCCCGATGAGCGCGGCAGTGCCGCTCGCGCCTACGCCCGCGGCCCCGTCGCCGGTGGCACCGCCCGCCGCCGGTCCGATCGCGGCAGGGGCCGGCCCGACAGTCAGCGTGCCGCCCGCCCCACGGGTCGCGGGCAGCCCGACCGCATCCGTCTCGCCGCCGAGCGCGGAGGCGCGGCCGGCAACTCCGCTGCCGCCCGCGGTAGCAAGTGTGCCGGCCGCGCCTCCGTCCGCGCTTGCCGGCACACCGGCTCCAGTGCCGCAGGGCCCGGCACGTCCGCCGGATGCTTCCGAGATCGGAACCGACGCCCGCCCCGCACCACGCCCCGCGGATACGGCGCGCCCGCGCTCCCTGCTCGACACGCTGCTGACGCGCCTCGGCGCCCGGCCGCCGGTGGCGCCGCCGGCCGCACCCGGGCCCGCCCCTGTAGCGATGGCCTGGACGGTGCAGCGCCCCGGCCCATCTGCGGATTCTCCGGCCGCTTCGGCCGAGCCGCTGGGCGGACCTGAGGTGTCCGTGGCCGGCGCATCCGTCAACGCCCCTCGATCCGTGCCGGGAACTCCGGCCGGCAGCCCGGTGCTGCCCGCCGCGACGGCCGGCCCGGCGCCCGGGGCCGCGAGTGCCCCAGATCCGGCTGTCGCGCCGGCCGCACCTTCCGTCCAATCAGGGCCGATGCCGCAAGCACTGCACGGTGCCGAGGTTTCGCCCGCGGGCCTCCCGGGGGAGCCGGCCGCCAGCCCTCGCCTTCCCGCCACCCTGCCGCCCACGCTCGCGACACCAGCTGCCCCAACCACGGCGCCCGCGCCCGGCGATCCGGCCATCGCGCCGCCGGCGCGCGGCCCCCTCGGAGCGGATCTGCTCGCGCGGCTGACAGGGGCGAGGCCCGACGAGAGCGCGCCCTCCGGGCCGGCGGGCCCGGCGCCACTCGATATGCCGCTGCGCCAGCCCGGCGCACCCGGCGTGGTCCCCGAGTCGCCGGAGGCGAGCGAATTCGCGCCGCTGGACACCGCAGACGGCTTGCCGGAGCTGTTATACCTCGGCACGCCCGCTGTGCCGCCGGTCGCGCCGCCACCGTCGGTTGCCGCCACCCCGGCGCCCGCCGCACCGCCGGTGGTTCCCGCCCCCTCCAGCCCGACGACCGCCGCGATGCCCGCCCCGCAGGCCGGGGGCGACGCCGTGGCTGCAGCGCCGCCGGCCGGCCCGCCCTCGATCGTTCCCGCGAGCCCGCCGGCCGGAGCGGTGCCGCCCGCCCCGCCGGCCGCCGCGCCATCCGGCATCCCGCTAGTCTCCCCACCCCACGGCGCTGCACCCAAGCCGCTGGTCGCGGCCGAGGCGGAAGGTGGGCTAGTTGCGCGATTGCTCGCGCGCCTGACCGGCCGGAGCACGCCGGTCGCGACGCCGGGCCCCGAAGCTCTCTCCATGCCGCTCACACGGCGGACGCCGGGGGTCGCGCCGTCCGCGGCGGGTCCACAGGTCCCGGCGACCAGCGCTGCGGATACCGCAGCCACCCCGGACGCCGCCGGTTCACGGCCCGCTGCGACCAGAGCGGGCACGCCGCCGGCCGTCGCGCCGAGCGGCGTGCCCGCACCGCCGCCCGTGGCGACAGCCCCTCCGGCCATGCCAGTTGTTCCGGCGGCGCACAGTGGCCCAATTGCAGAGACCGGCACGGCGCCCGGCCCAGCGACCCGCGCGGCCGCGCCGCCCGCACCCGCGCGGGCCGCGGCAGTGCCGCCCACTGTCGCGCCGCCCACTGTCGCACCACCGGCGACGCCTAATCCCCCCGCGGCTGCGCCTGGGGGGCGCGGGCGTCTGCTGGCCGACTTGCTCGCGCGCCTCACGGGCGGGGCGCCTGCCGAGCCGGCCACCCCGATGCCGTCCGGCCCGGAGCCGCTGATGATGCCGCTCGTGCGGCCGGGCACGCTGCCCGAGATGCCGCCGACGGCACCGCCGCAGGACGTGATTACTTTCGGGCCGGCTCCGGGAGCGACGCCGGGCGTGCCCGGGCTTCCAATCCCAGGTGTCGCTGGGACGCCCGGCACGACCGGCTCGCTAACACCGGCCATCGGACCGATGGCGGTCATACCGCCCGGCCAGGCGACGTCCGCTGCGTCTGCTGCGGTACCTGCGGCACCGGTGCCCACCATGCCACCGCCGCTTGCAGGCACGCCACCGCAGCCGCCGAGCAGCATCGCCCCGCCGCCGGCCGCGCCACTCGCCGGACCGGCCGCGGGCCGGACACTGGAGCCGGCGGGAGCGGGCTTGCTCGCCCGCCTTCTGGGCCGCCTGACCGGGGGGACGCCAGCGGAGCCGCCCGCACCTGCGCCGTCGGGCCCGGAGCCGCTGATGATGCCGCTCGTGCGGCCGGGTGGCGCGCTGGAGCCCGCCGGTCCGGCCGCAGAAGCCCTGCTGCCCGGCACCCTGTTCGTACCGGGCGCCCCGTTTGAGCCCGGCATTCCCGGTGCTCCGGCTGTTGCCGGCGCGGTGCCGGCCGCGGGTATCGCGCCGCCGTCCCCGGCCGGGCTGCCGGCCGCGGAAGCCGGGGCGCCGGGCTGGACGCTCTGGTCGCAGACGGCGGACGAGGTCGTCTTGGCCCACGGCCCCCTCGGGCCGTTGCCGGTGGCGCCACGTACGGGCCGCCCGGAGGTCACGCCACGCGCGGCCGAGGCGATGGCGCGTGGGCCGCTGGCCGCGGCCGTGGTCGCTCGCGCGGCCGGACCACCAATGCGCGCGGGTGCCGCGGCGGCCGCCGCAGCGCGTCCGGCATCTGCCCTGGCGGGGAGTGTCCGGCCGTCCGGTCCGGCGTCGTGGGTGCCCCGTCTGCTTGCCCGGCTCATGCCCGGGGGCGCGGCGGACGCTGCGGCCCTGGCGAGCGCAGGCATCGCACCCGCCACGGTCGCCGCGGCTATGCCCTGGGCCTCCGCGGCGGGCGGTTTTGCGGCCGGCGTGCCGGATGAGACGGCGCCGGTCGACGTCGCCGCCGGTCCGCCGCTCGGCGACACGCCGGAAGCGCGGGCGGAGATCGCCCGGTATCTCGCGGCGGTGATGCAGCAGACCCAGGCGGCCCCGGCCGCACGGAGCGCCGCCCTGCCGCTGGCCCTACCCTACCCCGGCATGACCGTGGCGCCGGGGGCCGGGCATGCCGCGTCGGTGCCCGCCGGCCCGGCGGATTATGGCGTGGGCAGGCCGATCCCGGCACCGGGCGCTGCACCGGCGCCGACCGCGTCGGAGCGCGAGGCGGCCGCCGGATGGGCGGGCGTCGTAGCGGCGGGTGTCAGCGGCGCGGCCCCGGCGCCCGCGCTGGCGCTGGCCGATGAGGATGAGCCGAACGCCACCGCGAGTACGTCGATTGGCTCGGCCGAAGATGACCAGGAGGATGATGCACCCGGCGCCGAGGAATTGGCCGACGCCGTCTACCAGATTATTCGTCGACGGCTTATCGCGGAGCGCAATCGCGCGCGGATCATGTAGCCGCCGTCCGTCAGAAGGCAGGGCCCAGGAGCACCAGGAGGCACGCACCAATGCTACCGTACTCATCTTATCGACCGCAGGGGACGAAGATCTCGAACGTGCAGTTCGGGAACTCTCAGTTCGCCAAGATCATCAACCTGGACGATCAGTCCTTCGTCACGTGCCAGTTCCGGCCGTCGGAGTACACATTTACCCGCACCATCAGCTACGGCAGCGAAACGGCCATCGGCAAAAACATGGCACCGCCGACGTTCCAGGGCGGGGGGCCCTTCCAGGTCACGTTTAACCTCACGTTCGACAACTACGAGGAGCTCGACGTGAGCCGGCGCGACGTGCGCCTGACCACGCAGACGCTCTGGAAGATGACGATGATCGACCCCAGCAAGAAGGAGACGGCGACCAACAAGGGCGAGCCGCCCCTGGTCGAGTTCCGCTGGGGCACGCTGTGGACGTTCAAAGCGATCATCACGCAGATGACCGAGCAGTTCGTGCTGTTCGACCCGGACGGCACGCCCGTGCGCTCGAAGGTGACCCTGCAGATGCGCCAGGCGGAGGAGCACGGCCAGTATCCGGGGCAGAACCCGACGTCGGGCGGCCACCAGGGCTACGCGGTGCACACAGTGACTCAGGGCGAAACCATCGACCTGATCGCCTTCCAGGAATACGGCGCCAGCGACGCCTGGCGGCACCTGGCGGCCAACAATAACCTGGACGATCCAACCCGCCTGCAGGCGGGCCAACGGCTCGTGCTGGTACCCTACGAGAGCTAACACTCCATGAAGACCGAATGGCTTGCGCAGCTGTTTATCGAAGTCAACGGGGCCAACCTGGCGACCAAGTACATGGACCGCCTCATCGAGGTCGAGGTCGACGATTCGCTGTACCTGCCCGACATGTTCACGATCCATCTGGAGGATCCGAACCTGGAGGCGCTGCGCGCGGACGTGTTCCGAACTCGGCGGCAGCGTCAAGATCAGCGTGCGCAAGGCGACCGAGGTGGTGAACGGGAACGAGCCGAAAGTGGCCCTGATGACCGGTGAGATCACGGCCATCGAGCCGGACCTCAACTCGGAGGAGCGCTCGACGCTGCTGGTGCGCGGTTACGATCGCTCGCATCGCATGGCGCGGGAGCGCAAAACCGCGACACACCTGCAGGTGACTGACTCGGACCTGGCCTCGACGCTGGCCAGGGAGGCGGGCCTGCAGGCCAGCGTCCACACGACCAGCGTTGTCTTCCCCTATCTGCTGCAAGCCAATCAGACCGACTGGGAGTTTTTGATGGAACGGGCGCGGCGCATCGGCTATCGGCTGTACGTCGAGGACCGCACGCTCCATTTCGAGCCGCCGCCCTCCGCGCCGTCGGAAACAGAGCTGGAGTGGGGCATTCATCTCGCCACGTTCCGGCCCCGCATGACCACGGTGAGCCAGGTGACGGAGGTGACCGTGCGCGGCTGGGACCCGCAGGCGAAGAATGCGATCGTCTCGCAGGCAAGCCGGCCCGCCGCGCCCTGGCAAATCGGGGAGTCACACAACGGCGGCGCGCTGGCGCAGAGTGCCCACAGTATCAGCGGCAAAGAGCTCCTGGTCGACCGCCCGGTGGTGAATTCGACCGACGCGACGAACGTCGCCCAGGCTATGCTCAACGAGCTGAACGCCGGAGCGATTGAGACGGAGGGCGAATGCGCGGGCGATCCCGAAGTGCGCGCGGCCACTCGGGTCAATATCAAGGGGGTCGGCACTCGCTTCGGCGGCAAGTACCTGGTTACCCGCGCGCTGCACCGCTATAACGCCCGAGGCTACAGCACCCAATTCTGGGCCACCAACGGGCTCGGCTCGTCCACGGTGACCGAGCTGCTGACCGTGCCGCCGGAGAGCGGGCAGCACAATGCGCCGCGCATGGGCCTGACGATCGGCATCGTGACCGACAACAAGGACCCCGAGAACATGGGGCGGGTCAAGGTGAAGTTCCCGACCATGGGCGACAATGTGGAGAGCTATTGGTGTCGCCTCGGGACGATTATGGCGGGCGGAGTGCGCGGCTGGGCTACGTTCCCGGAGGCGAACGACGAGGTGATCGTCGGGTTTCTGGAGGGCGACCCGAACTACGGTGTGGTCCTCGGCGCCGTCTGGAACGGGGCCGATCCGCTGCCACTGCCGACCGCGCAACTGGTGACCGGGGGGCAAACCATCCGGCGCATTTTCAAGACGCGTGTCGGGCACTACATCCTGTTTGACGACACGACCGATCCCGGCGGCATCACGATCCAGGACAAGACGAACAACAACAAGATCATTATCGACACGCTCAACAACAAGATCACGGTCGACGCGGCGCAGGATATTGAGGTGACGTCCACCAACGGCAAGATCTCGATCAATGGGCCAATGGGCGTCGCCATCAAGTCGTCGTCGGGCAAGGTCACGGTCGATGGGCTGACCGGAGTCGACGTCACGGCCACGTCGGGCAAGGTCACGGCGTCGGGCCAGCAGGGCGTCGACGTGACGGCGCAGGTGGGCAAGGTGGCCATCGAGGGCATGATGGGCGTCGACGCCAAGGCCACGGGCGGCAAGGTGACGGTCAACGGCATCATGGGCGTGGATATTAGTGGCGAGCCCGCACCGGTGACGGTTAAGGGCCTGCCCATCATGCTGAACTAGCACGGCAAGAGAGGAGCCAAGCCATGCCGGGTCTGCCGGGCGCGAAAATGGGCGACGAGGTCGTCGGGGTTGACGTCCATATCATCATGATTCCGACGCCGGGCGGACCGGTGCCCACGCCGCTACCTCACCCGTTCGCGGGGAAGCTGGCCGGCAATCTCAGCCCGAACGTGATGATCGCCAACATGCCGGCGGCCACGGTCGGCTCAATCGCCGTCAACACTCCGCCGCATATCCCGCAAGGCGGACCCTTCCAGATCCCGCCGACGAACGAGGGCACGGTGATGACCGGAAGCCTGACCGTCATGATTAACAACAAGCCGGCGGCGCGGACCGGTGACACCGTGATGACCTGTAACGACCCCGTGCCCGCGCCGACGAGTGCAATCGTCGCGGTGAGCACGGTGCTCATCGGCTAGCCGTGCAATGACGCACGTCGGGGGCTGGTGAGACCAGAACGCGGGGTAAGGAGTAGCTGATGGACGATGGGGATTTTCTTGGTAATGGCTGGGCCTGGCCGATCCGGGTCGGCCCAACCGGCGGGATTGCCCTGTCGCGCCAGGTGGCGGACATCGAGGAGGCTATCCGTATCATCCTGAGCACGGCCAAGGGCGAGCGCCATATGCGGCCGCAGTTCGGGTGCGGGATTCACGATCTGGTCTTCCACCCGAACAACGCCACCACGGCAGGGCTGATCCAGACTGCCATCGACGAGGCCCTCGGCTGGTGGGAGCCGCGCATTGAAGTGCTGCAAGTCATCGTCGACGTCGACGAGGACGAGACGAACAAGCTGCTGATCGAGATCTACTACCGGATCCGCGCCACGAACGACGAGCGCAACCTGGTCTATCCTTTCTACCTGATCCATTCGGAGTGATATCAATGGTCTTGCCTGCCCCTAAACTCGACGACCGCTCGTTCCAGGACCTGGTGAACGAGACGAAGCGCCAGATCCCGCGCTTCTGCCCGGAGTGGACCGATCACAACGTGTCGGATCCCGGCGTCACGCTGATCGAGCTGTTCGCCTACATGGTGGACATCATGCTCTATCGCGTGAACCGGGTGCCGGTGCGCAACTACATCAAGTGGCTGGAGATGCTGGGCATCCGCCTGACGCCGCCGCGCCCCGCCCGCGCCGACCTGACCTTGTATCTGGTCGGGCCGCAGCCCGAAGCCGTGGCGATCCCCGCTGGCACCCAGGCGGGCACCGTGCGCACCGAGTCGCAGCAGTCGATCGTCTTCGCGACGGACGAGGATCTGACGATCCAGGTGCCGACCCTGCTGGGCGTGTTCGTGAATCGCGGAGGGCGCACCTTCCACGACTACGTGCCGGCCATCCTGAATCCGGCGCTCAACGTCGGCATCTTCCAGGACCCGCCGCAGCCGAACGACTCGATGTACTTCGGGTACCACGAGGACCTGCGCGGGCACATCCTGCAATTGACGCTGGACAGCCGCATCGAGGGCATCGGCGTGAACCCCGATGATCCACCCCTCGCCTGGGAGTGTTGGGACGAAGCGGCCGAGGAGTGGGGCCCGGTATTCCTGGAGAGCGACACGACCGGGGGCCTGAACCGCGCGGGCACCGTGGTCGTGCACGTGCCGTTCAACGCCCGGCCGCGCGATCTGGACGGGCACGTCGGCTTCTGGATCCGCTGCCGAGCAACCTCGCCCCGGCCGAACCAACCGGCCTATTCGGCGGCGCCGCGCGTGCGCAAAGTCGAGACCGTGTCGCTGGGCGGCATCGTGCCCGCGAGCCAGGTGGCGATCATTGAGGGCGAGGTGCTCGGGCGGTCGACGGGGCTGGCCGGGCAGGAGTGGCCGCTCAGCACGCCGCCGATCCTGGAGCGCCGGACCGGCGAGATCCTGCAGGTCGAGGATGAGGACGGCACGTTCGTGCCCTGGATCGAAGTGGCCGACTGGGCAGAGTTCGGGGCCGCAGGCGCCGCACTACACGCTCGACAGCGTGACGGGCGTGCTCCGCTTCGGGCCGCGCGTGCGCGACGCGGGCGGGCGCGAGGTGCCCTATGGGGCCATCCCGCCCGAGGGGCGGCTGTTGCGCTTCAGCCGCTACCGCACGGGCGGCGGCGCGCGGGGCAACGTGGGCAAGCAGACGATCACCGTGCTGAAGTCGTCGATCCCGTTCATTGCGCGCGTGACCAACGGCGCCCCGGCCACAGGCGGGATCGACGCCGAGAGCATCGACATGGCGATGCTGCGCGCGCCGCGGGTCTTGCGGGCGCGCACCCGCGCCGTCACGGCCGAGGATTTCGAGTACCTGGCCCACGAGGCCACGTCTGAGGTGGCGCGAGTGCGCTGCCTGCCGCCGCCGCCGGATGAAGTGGCCGCGGGACGCGCGAGCATCCGCCTGCTGATCGTGCCCGACAGCGTTCACCACGACGACCCGATCCCCTCCCAGGAACTGGCGCTGGGCGAGCGGGCACGGCACGAGGTCATGGCCTACCTGAACGCGCGCCGCCTGCTCACGTCGACGCTGCGCATCGACCCGCCAGAGTACCGCTTCGTCGCCGTCGAGGTCAGCGTGGGCGCGCGGCGGCGGACGTCGAAGGAGGCGCTGGCGCGGGCCATCGAGCAGGCGCTGTACACGTTCATCAATCCTGTACACGGCGGCCCCGACGGCGAGGGCTGGCCGTGGGAGCGGAATCTGTTCCCGTCGGAGGTGACTTCGCTGGTCCAGCGGATTGAGGGGGTCGAGTACGTGGAGAGCGTGCGGCTGCTCGTGGCGGACCCGGCGACCGGCACACGTCTGCCCGTCGACGGCACCTTCACCTGCCCGGCAAACGGCTTACTGGCATCGGCCGACCATCAGGTGGCGGTACTGTGAGCGCACCCCCCACGATTCGGTCGCTCGCGCCGCTGCCGCCGCGCCTCCCCAGCGGGCCGCGCCGCAACGGCCACGGGCCCGAGCCGCGCCCATCCGAGGATCTGATGCGCCCGTCGGCGTACCTGCCCCTGCTGCCCGATATCTACTCAGAAGACGACTTTACCGGGCGCTTCCTGCGCATCTTCGAGCACGTGCTGCAGCCGATCTCCGACATGGTCGACAACCAGCCGTACTATTTCGAACTCGGCCACGTCGCCCGAGGCGCTGCTCGACTGGCTGGCGATGTGGGTTGCGCTGGCCGAGGGCGAGGACTGGCCGGTGCCGCGCCGCCGTGCGCTGATTGCGGCCGCCGTGATGTTGTACCAACTTCGCGGCACGCGGACAGGCATCAAACAGCACGTCAGCATCTTCGCAGGCAGCGTGACGCTGGTCATGGAGCGCACCGACGGCTTCCGGCTCGATTCGGAGGCCCGGCTGGGCATCAACACCATGGTCGGCCGCGACCTGCCGCACACGTTTACGGTTACGATCGCCGCCTACGATCCCGACTCCATCGACCTGGATACGGTCCGCGCCATTCTGGAAGGCGATAAGCCGATCGAGACATCCTATCGGCTGCGCGTCGTGCCGTTCACCGGCGACGCCCCTGCGGCCGGCGCAGAAGAGAGGAGCCAATACTGATGGACGACGCGGTACCACGTGTCCAGCTCAAGCGGGTCGACCCGTTCTACGGCCTGCTGATCGACGCCGACACGTGGCGCGACTCGCACGAGTATCACCGCCAGGCGGAGCAGGCCCACGGCCTCGCGCTGCACGGCTGGGGAATCGTCGCCGGCCTGGAGGTCGAGGAAGCGGACCCGCCGGACCGCTCCGTCTGGATCCGCCCAGGTGTGGCGATCGATCCGGCCGGGCGGCTCATCCTGGTGGCCCAACCCTTCCGCTACAAGATCAACACCGTGGACGCCGGCCCGGTCTACCTGGTGCTGATGTTCCGCGAGATCCCAACCGAGCCGGTGCCCTCGCTCGACGACGGCACCGAGCGGCCGAGCCGCCTGCTCGAAGCCTACGCGATCTATGAGCGCGACCGCCTGCCCGATCAGCCCTACGTGGAGCTCGCGCGGGTGCAGTTGAAGTCCGGGCGCGGCCCGGTGCGCACGGCGAAAGACCCGAACCTCCCAGCCGAGAACGAGATCGACGGCCGCTATCGTGAGCAGGCGGCGATCCGCCCCGGCCCGCGCGCCACGATCGGCGTCTGGAAGGCGGGCGACACGCCGGACGCCTTGGCACATCACCTCTCGGGGCCGGCCCGCCTGCTGGGCGCCGTCACAAGCGGGCTGGAGTGGCGGCTGCGCCGCCGCGACCAGCCGCACGACGATACGCCGCTCGATTGTGATCTGCTGCTGATGCCGATCCACTCGCAGGTGGCGCCGAACGAAAAGGAGCGGCAGCTGTTGATCAGCTTCCTCGACGCGGGCGGGGTGCTGCTGGCCGAATCCTGCGCCGCGGTCGAGTCGGATGGGCAGCGGCAACTAGTTGCCCTGGCGCAAGCGGTCGGCCGTCAGCCGCAGCCGGTCAAGCGCGATCACCCGCTGCTGACCGCGCACCACGTCTTCTCGGCGGCGCCGCCGGGCGCGGGCGAAGGGCTGATCTATGAGTCGGATGGACTGATCCTGAGTAGCGCGGACTATGCGTGCGCGTGGAACGGGGGCACGCCGAAGAATGCCCTCTCGCGCGACCAGATCCGGACGGCGGTGGAGTTCGCGGAAAACCTGCTCGCCTACGCGCTGGCCCGCCGGGTGGTGGCACGCCGGGCGGCCAGCCGGGTTATCGGAGGGAAAGCATGAGCGGTCGGGTTCAGCTGAATGCCGACAAGACAGTCGTCAAGCTCAGTCCCGGCAGCGCGGAGGTCGTGAGCCTGCTGGTGCACAACAACGGCACGGTTGTCGACAGCTTCTCGCTGCAGGTGGCCGGGGCCGAGGCCGAGTGGGTTCAATTGGCCCCGGCGCAAGTGTCGTTGTTCCCGCAGACCCAGTCTCCGGCCGTGCTCTCCCTGCACCTGCCATTCAACAGCACGATGCCGGCGGGCACCTATCCGCTGCAGGTGACGGCGACCTCGCGCGACGCGCCCGGCGAGTCGGCAACGATCACAGTCAACCTGCAGATCGCGGCCGTGCAGCAATTCACGGCGCGCCTGGAGCCGCAGCGGATCGCTGGGCGCAAGGGCACCTTCGTGCTGCAGATCGCCAACACGGGCAATGCGCCCCACACGCTGGTGATCCGGCCGAGCGACCCGGAGGCGCGGCTTGTCTTCGGCGCCGGCCCGGTCGGCGCGCAGGCGTTCGACCCCAACGCCGGCCCCACGCTGGATGCGGACGACGACGAGGCTGTGGCGCATGACCGGCCCGTCAGCGAGGAGCTGACGGCGGGCTCGCTGCCGGCCGACTGGATCCCGCCGACGGCAGACGGCGACCAGGGCGAGCTCGACCTGACCTTGCCGATCGCCACGCGCGCGCTCATTCCGATCACGGTGACGAGCCGCCGCCGCATCTGGACCGGGCGCGAAGCCGACCTGCCTTTCGAGGTGATGATCCGCCCGCCGGGGGTGGAGTGGGAGCCGTCGGCCGCGCAATCGGTACGCGGCGACCTGATGTACCGCCCCTATCTGGCCGCCTGGGCGCGGCTGCCGGTGCTGGCGCGCCAGCTCCTGTCGTTCGGGCTGCCGTGGGCCGTCGCGTTGCTGCTGCTCGGACTGCTGCTCAAGCCGTCGACGCCCGCGCAGGGCCAGACGCTGCCCGCCACACCGGACGTGGCCGGCACGTTGACGGCGATCGCGGCCTCGGCCCAGCAGACGGCGCTGGCCATCGCCGCGCAGCAGACCGCGACGGCTTCCGCCGCGCAGCAAACCGCGCTGGCCTCCGCCGCGCAGACCGCCACCGCCGCCGCCGCTTCGGCAGCAGCGGCGCAACAGACAGCGGAGGCCGCGGCCGCCGCGCAGACCGCGACGGCTTCCGCCGCGGGAGCCGCGGCGACCGGCACCGCCGCGGCCGTGGCCGCGCTGACGCCGCCGCTGCCGAACGTGGCGCCGACCATCGTCAGCTTCGGCTTCGCCGCGGCGCCCACGCCAGCAGCGGGGGTACAGGTCAGCTGGGTGGTCACGAACGCCGCCAAGGTGCTGCTGGGCGGCACGCCGGTTCCGCTGAGCGGCACGCGCGTCATGACGATTACCACGGACGAATCGCTGACGCTGGAGGCCAGCAACGCCCGGGGCAGCGTGAGCCGGAGCATCGGCCTACTGCTGTTGCACAGCCCCGAGATCACGAGTTTCCGGGCCAACGCGAGCACGGTGCGAGCGGGCACCAAGGTGACGCTGACCTGGGAGACGACCCGAGCCACGACGGTCACGCTGAACGGGCAGGTGGTGCCCGGTCCGAACGGTACCTTGACCGTGCCGGTGACCGCGACCACTGAGTTCATCTTGAGCGCGGAGAGCGTGCTCGGCCAGGCGTTAAGCCGGCTGACAGTGACCGTGCCGGTTACGCCGACACCAGGGCGATGAGCGACAAACTCTTGAGGTACCCATGACCGCGCGTCTTGACGTCCAGCTTGATAACCCGCACCTAACGCTGGCCCCCGGCGATGCCGGCCAGGTCCACCTGACCGTGAGCAACCAGGGGGACATCGTGGACGCGGGCCTCCTGAGCATCGGCGGTCTGGCCGCGGAGTGGTTCACCTTGCCGCCGGGCGACGTGCGCCTGTTCCCGGGCGAGTCGGCCACGGTGGTGCTCGACCTACATCCGCCCGAGACGGCGGGCCCGGCGGGCATCCACCCCTTCCAGGTGAGCATCGTGTCGCGGGACAATCCGGCGGCGCGGGCGATGGCGCCCGGCTACGTGGACATTGCCCCGGCCGGCGCCGTCAGCGCCACGCTGACGCCGCAGCGCATCACCGGCCGGCGCGGCACGTTCGCGCTGACCGTGACCAATCGCGCGAACCGGGCCCGCGCGGTGCTGGTCCACGCGACGGATGTGGAAGAGGCGCTGCAGTACACGCTGGGGATGGAGCAGCCGACGCTGCTCAACCCGCCGCCCGACGCTGAGCCGGAGCCGCCGCCCGAGCTGGGCACCGTGATCAGCCGGGGCGCGGGGATGGCCGACTACCAGCTGGACATGGAGCCGGGCACCGCGGTGGTGATCCCGGTGCAGGTGCGACCGCGCCGCGCGCGCTGGTTCGGCCGCGAGATCAGTTTCCCGTTCGAGGTGCGCGTCGGGCCGCCAGGCATCGGGCACGAGCCGTCGGCCGTGCAGTCCACGGGGGCCGAGCTTGTGTACAGGCCGCGGCTGATCGCCCTGGCGGGGCTGCCGATCTTCTGGCGGCGCGCATTCGCGTTCGCCATCCCACTGCTGCTGCTCGGGCTGATGGCCTTCCTGCTAACGCGGCCCACCCCGGCGGCCCCGCTGCCCAACCTGGGGGCCACGCAGACGGCGCTGGCCGGCGCGGCACAACAGACCGCACTCGCGGTGGCCGCGCAGGAGACGGCGCAGGCGCTGGCCGCCCAGCAGACGGCGAGCGCGGCGTCGGCCGAGGCCGCGTCCCAACTCACCGCCGCCGCGCAGACCGCCGTGGCCTCGGCCGCGCAGCAGACCGCCGAGGCCGCCGTGCAGCAGACCGCCGCCGTGCAAACCGCCGTGGCGGCCGCCGCACAGCAGACGACGCTCGCGGTGGCGGCACAGCAGACAGCGGAGAGCGAGGCGCGCGACGCGGCGCCACGCGTGGCCGGATTCTACCTGGACGTGCCGACGGCAGCGGCGGGACCCGCGCCCGTGCCGGTCGGTCCGGACGTGGCCTGGGACGTGCACGCCGCGCAGAACCTGCGCGTCGACCAGACGGTCCAGCCGGCGCAAACGCCGATCATACCCACGGGGCAGCTGGTGAACTATCAGCTGGTCGTGACCGGCACCACGGGCGTGCTCACGCGCACGCTGGATGTGTTGCTCGTGCGGCCGCCGTCGTTCACGTCGCTCGATCTGGTGACCACGACGCTGCACACCCCTATCGCGACAATCACGCCGGCCCAATCAATCACGATGACTGTGGGCCAGGTGATCACGCTGACGGAGGGCACGCCGGCCGGATTCGTCTGGAAGGTGCCGGGCGCGCTCCAGGCGAGCATCGACGGCACGGCCGTGCCGCTTGACCCGACCGGGCGGGCGGTGTTCCAGGTCACGCCGGGGCCGCGCCACACCTACTTCATCACGGCCTCGAACGCGGCGGGCACGACCGGCCGCGCGGTGACGCTCGTCTACGTCACGCCGACACCGGTCTGCCTGGCGCCCGACTATGCCGTGCAGGAGACGCAGTCCGCGCCGTTCGTGCCGGCGCAGACCGACATCGGCAACCACTGCGCGGGCTGCGGCACGCACATCGCTTTGCCGTTCCCCTACGTGCTCTACGATAAGCCGTTCACGGACACGACGGTGCTGGCCGGCGGCGCCCTCCAGTTCGGCGCCGCGCCCGCGCTGAGCGCCGGCGCTTGCCTGCCCGACGCCAACGCGCAGCACACGATCTTCGCCTACTGGGGCACCCTACGGACGAACGCCCGTCCCGGCGACGGCATCTTCACCGCCCTGGCGGGCACGGCGCCGCATCGCATCTTCACGATCGAGTGGCGCGCGACGACCGCCGCGGGCGCGCCCGCGCACTTCGAAGTGCGCCTCTATGAAGGCGAGCAGCGCTACGACGTGGTCTACGCACCGACGTTCGAGGATAGCGGCACGGGGCTGGTGGGCGTGCAGGAAGATCCGACCGGCCGCTACACCGAGTATGAGTGCAACGCGCCGCGGGCGCACGGCGGGTTGGCTCTGACGTTCTACCGGCCGGCCTGCGGCCAGGAGCCGATCCCGTCGTGCAACGCCGCGCTGCCGACCGCCACGGCCACGGCCACCCCGACCGTGACGGGCACACCGCCGACCGCCACGCCGACCCCGACCGGCACGCCGGCGACCGCCACGCCGACGCAGGTGCCGGTCGTGTTGCGGGGCTGCCCAACCAGCCCGCCGACGGCGACCGTCACCGCCTCCGCCACCGCCACGCAAACAGCCACCGCCTCCGCCACCGCGACGGCCACCGCGACCCCCTCGCCGTCGCCCAGCGCGACCGCGACGGCTACGCAGACCGCCTCCGCCACCGCGACGGCCACGCAGACGGCCACGGCCTCGGCGACCGCCACCGCGTCGGCGACCGGCACCGCGACGGCCACGGCCACGGCCACGGAGACGCCCACGCCGCCCGGGCAACCCGGCGGTCACGGGCCGACCTGGACGCCGACGGTGACCGCCACGGCCACCACGCGGCCCCGCGCCACCGTCACCGCCACCGCCACACTGGAGCCGGTGTTCCCGACCGTCACGCCGGTGCCGCCGAGCCCGACGCCGACCGCCACGCCGCCGTTCACCCCGCACGTGCCGCCGACCGACACGCCAGGCATCGGCCTCGCGCCTGCCGCGCCCGACGTGGCACGCGCACCGGTGGACAGTGCCGTCGCCGCCCTGTGCGCCGGGCCGGAGCCCGCGCGTCAGACGTACGACCCCGGCTGCCTCAGCCCGCCGCTGAGCGCCTGTGCCCCGCCCGCGGCCCCGGCCGCGTCGGGCCTCTACGCCTCGGTCTGCTGCACGCAGACCGGCCCATCTACACGGAGCGCCAACCGATGATGCAAGCACCGCCGCCGGCCGCCGAGCCGATTACCGTCAACCTCACGCCGCCCGAGGTCCGCGTCGCGGCCGGCGCCCCGCCGGTCGCCGTCGTGGCCGAGGTGCGCAATCGAGGCACCACGGTCGATCAGTACAGCATCGAGATCGAGAACCTGGAGCCGAGCTGGTACACTGTCGTCACGCAGAGCGTCTCGCTCTTCCCCGGCGACAGTGCGCCGATGCGCATCGAGCTGCACCCGCCGAAGGGCACGGCGACGCGTGCGGGCTCGTACACGTTCGTCGTGCGGGCGCGCTCCCACGCGGACCCAACGCTGGTCGGCACGACGAAGGGCGTCGTGCAGGTCGGGTCGTACACGAACTTCCAGGCCGAGCTCGCGCCGAAGCGAGTGACCGGGCGCCGGGGGCGCTACAACCTGAGCGTGGCGAACGGCGGCAATCAGGAAGTCTCCTTTGCCCTGCGCGGGCGGGACGCCGAGAACAAGCTACGCTTCAGCTTTCCGCGCCGCGACGTCACCGTTGCGCCGGGCAGCAAGGTCATGGTGCCGGTGACGGTGAAGCCGCGCGGCTTCCGGCCGATCGGCGATGCGCGGCGGCACCCCTTCGCCCTCTACATCCGCCCGGTCGACGGGCAGGACAAGGACGCGCGCGAGGTGGCAGGGGAGCTCATTCATAAGCCGGCCGTGCGCTCGCTCGGGCGGCCTTTCTTTGCCGCGTTAATCCTGTTCGCCGTCCTCTGGATGGTGAGCCCGGCCGGACCGGACCTCTACCTGTTGCCGCCGCCGTTCGGGACGTGGTTCAGTGAGCTGCAGTTCTGGAAGAACCGGGCCGATTTCTTCACCCGGCTGTTCCCGCAGAACGCGTCGATCACGCCCGGCGGGCCATCCGTCTCAGCATCGCCCACGCCGTTCTACCGCGGCGGGTTCAAGGCGGTGCACGACGCCTTCCCGACCCTGGTCGGCAACGCGCTCGAGGTCGAGTGGAACGATCCGTCGGGCAACGCGCACGAGCGAACGAGCAGTGGCGACCTGATTTACATCGCCGGCACGAACGATTTCTACTTCAGCGGCGCCGAGACCGGGCAGGGTAAGCTCTACGCCTTCACGGTGGACAACAGCGGGAAGATTATCCAGGTCCCCGCCAAATGACGTACCGACGCCGCACAGCAGGCCTGCAGGGAGGCACCAACTCATGAGTCAGACGACAACGCCGGTCCCACCGATTGAGATCACGCTGAACCCGCCCGCGGTCACGCTCAGCCCGGGCGACGGCGCCGCCGAGATGGTGGCGACCGTGCTCAACGCCGGCACAGCGGTGGACCAGTACACGCTGGAGATTTCCGACCTCGACCCGGCGTGGTATACGCTGGACGTACCGACCGTCTCGCTATTCCCGGGCGAGAGCGGGCGGGTGCGCCTGCGCCTGCATCTGCCGGACGAGGCCGCGGCGGGGGAGCACCCGTTCATCGTCACCGCGCGGTCCTCCTTCAATCCGACGCTCTCGGGCGCGGGCCGCGGCCTCGTGCAAGTGGAGGGGCCCGCCCCGGTGGCCGCCATGGTGGCGGCCGAATCCCCGGCGGCGATCATCGCCGAGCCGCCCGCGGCACCCTCGCCGGCCCCCGAGCCACCGCTTCCGACCCCGGTGGCGCTTCCCATCTTGACCGAGAGCGCGGCGGCGCCACACCTGGCCACGAACGGCGGCAGCCACGGCACGAACGGCGACGCGCCGATCGAGGCAGCGCCCGCAGCGCCGGAGACGCCACTGGTCGTGGAAGTGTTTGCGCCCCCGATGCCCCCGGCCGTGGACACCCCGGCGCCTGACCCCGTGGCCGAGATGGCCGCACCCGCCGCGCCGGCCGTCGAGGCCCCGGCCGCGGATGCCGCGGAGGCTGTTGCTGAGCCGCCCACCCCGGTCACCGCGTCCGAGCCCCCGCCGGCTCCGGCCGTCACCAAGCCGGCGCCGCCCGCCGCCGCCGTGGCCGAGGCGCCACCCGTTGAAATGCCGCCGGTCGTCGAGGCAGCGCCGCCGCCCGTCGCAGACATGCCCGCCCCGGCTGTCGTGCCGGCCCCGCCGCAGCCGGCCGTGGCTGCTGCCCCGGCGCCCGCCGAGGCGCCCGTCGCGGTAGCGCCGCCCCCGGCCCCGCCCGCCCCGGCTCCGGTAGCGCCGGTGGCCCCGGCTGTCGCCGCACCGCCGCCGGTCGTCGAGGCCGCTGCTGTGGAGGCGCCGCCCGTCGCCACGCCTGCCCCGATGGCCCAGGCGGCACCGCCGCCCGCGCCGGCCGCACCGCCTGCCCCGGCACCCGCGCCGGCCGTCGCCGCGCCCCCGCCGCCCGCCCCGGCGCCCGTCGCGGCAGCGCCGCCCCCGCCTGCGCCCGTCGCGGCAGCGCCGCCCCCGCCGCCGGTCACCTCCCCGATTGAGGTGGGGCTCGTGCCGCCGCCGCCGCCGCCCGCCCGCCCGCGAGTGGAGGTGCGCTTGAATCCACCCGACCCGCACATGCTCGCCGGGAGCAATCCGGTCGAGGTCACCGTGCAGGTGCGCAATCTGGGCACGGCCAACGACCAGTTCACGGTGGAGCTTACCGGGCTCGACGCGTCCTGGTATCGTATGGGCGACCAGACCTTCTCGCTGTTCCCCGGCGACTCGGAGCCGCTGACCCTGCGCATCACCGTGCCGGCCGGGACGGCGCCCGGCGATCGGCGCTTCGCGGTCGAGGCCGCCTCGGTGTTCGACACCCGGGTGACCGCCCGCGCGGAGGGCGTGGTGCGCGTCGACGCGCCCGCACCGCCGCCGCCTCCGCCCGAGACCAAGCCCGGCCGGAGTGCGCGCGGCCGCCCCGCCGCGCCCGCGGCCGTGCAGGTCAGCCTCGATCCCGAGGACGTTACGGTGGTGCCTGGCGGCGGACCGATGCACGTGAACATCACGGTCGCGAACCCGAGCACGACGATCGAGGACTTCACGATCGAGGTGCCGCAGCTAGACACACGCTGGTTCAGCCTCTCCGCGCCGAGCCTGGGCGTCTTCCCGGGCGACACGGCCACGATGCGGCTGACGTTCGCGCCGCCGCCCGACCGCCCGCCGCGCGTCGGCGAGTACCGCTACACCGTGCAGGTGCGGGGCCGGTCGAACACCGCCTTGGCAGGCGAGGCGCGCGCCGTGGTGCGGATGGCCGCGCCGGTGACCATGCCAATCGAGGGAGCGACCGCCGAGGCGGCCATGCCCGCGCGCGGGCCGGTGCCCGCGCCCTCCCCCACGCCGCCGCGCCCGGCGGCCCCACCGCCCGTGGCCAAGGCCACCGCCGCCATGCCGGTTATGCCCACGCCCCCAGCCGTGCCGGCCGATCCGGTCAGCGTCACGCTGAACCCGACCAAGTCGCGCGTGCTGGTGGGCGCCACGCCGGCACTGGTCGTGGCGACGGTGCGTAACATGGGCAGCTTGCCCGAGACCTTCGCGATCACGGTCGAGGACCTGGACGCCGGATGGTGCACCATCAGCGCGCCGCTGCTGGCCCTCGCGCCCGGCGCCTCGGGCCAATCGGCGATCAAGATCAATCCCGCGCCCGGCGCCGCGCGGCCGGGGCCCTACGCCTTCACCGTGCGCGCCACGCCGCAGAGCAACTCGCTGGCGAGCGCGGTGGGCCGCGGGCTGGTCGACGTGCGTCTACCCGCGATCTTCACGGCCGAGCTTGCCCCCAAGCGCGCCACGGGGCGGCGCGGCCGCTACGAGGTGCGGCTGGCCAACGCCGGGCAGGGCGAGCTCCAACTGCAGCTGTCCGGCGAGGACGCGGCGTCCCGGCTGAACTACCGCTTCAAGACAACCGACGCGGCGCTGCTGCCGGGCTCGCAGGCCGTCGTGCCGCTGACCGTGCGCGCGAAAGGCCTGCACATCGCCGGAGGCGAGACGACCTACCCCTTCGCGGTCGAGGCGCGGCCGTTCGACGGCGATGCGGCCGACCTGCGGACCACACCCGGCGAGTACGTGCATCAGCCGCGCTTCAAGTCGTGGCTCGCGCCCATCTTGTTGCTGCTACTGGCGTTGCTGCTGATCTGGTGGATCCCGCCGTGGCGGCCCGATCTCGGTGGCCTGCCGGTGATCGGCAGCCCGCTATCGGGCGTGGGCTCGGCCGTGTCGGGTCTCTTCGGCGGCAGCACGGCGCAACCCACCCCGACGGCCAAGTTCACCTTCGTGGGCGTGTTCAAGACAATCCATGACTCGTTCCCGGCGCGTATCGGCGACGCCGCGGAGAAGGAGTGGACGGACGCCGCGGGCAACGACCATCAGCTGACCACGCGCGGCCAACTGACCTGGATCAAGGGAGTGAACGGCTACTACTTCAGTGGGCCGGGGCCCGAGGGGGCCAACGGCTGGTGGAAGTTCAACATCGTGAACGGCCAGGCCGTGGACGTCCCAGCGAAATGACGGCCCAGGAGAAAACGCCGCGGCTCGCCGCCGTCAAGACGCCGGGGCGCGCGGAGCGCCCGCCGGACGAGGCCGAGGCGCTCGCCCGCGACCTGGCTGCGCTAGAGGAGCGCCTGGAGGACCTCGTCGCGCAGCTGCGCGACGCCCCGGCCCCTGCCGACCCGGCCGTGCGCGGCCTCCTCATCGAGGAGGCCGACGTGGCCGGGTGGCTGGCCGACCTGCCCGCGGCCCGCGCGGACGCGGAGTCCCCGCGCGGCGGCGGCGCCGGCCGGCCCGGCACGCCGGGCGGTCGCCTGGCGCGCCTCAGCGCGCTGTTCGGTCTGAGCCCGCTCGACACGGCGATCGTCCTCACGGCGCTGGCCCCCGAGATCGACTTGACCTATGCCAACCTCTACGCGTACGTGCAGGACGACGTCACGCGCAAGCACGCGACGCTCGACCTGGCCTTGCGGCTCTGGTCGCCCGGGCCGCCGAACCACCGCGCCGCCCGCGAGGCGCTCGCGGCGGGCGGGCCGCTGCGGCGTAACCAGCTGATCCTGATCGACGACGCGGCGGGCGCCGCGCCGCTCCTGGCGCGGCCGTTGCTGCTCGACCCGCGCACCGCCGCCTACTTGCTCGGCGCCGACACCGTCGGCACGGCGCTGGCCGGCGCGACGCGCGTGGTACATCCGCGGGCTGAACCGATCGCCGACGCGCTCGCGCCGCTGTCGCGCGAGGCGCAGGATCGCCTGGCGGCGATGGCGAGCAGCGCGATCGGTGCCGACCCGCCACGCCCGTTCGCCGGGTGGCTACACGGGCCGGAGAGTCAGGGCAAGCGCGCGGTGGTCGAGCAGGTGGCAAGCCGGCTGGGCCGGTCCCTACTCGTGGTCGACTGCGCGGTGCTGGAGGGGGCCGACGGGCCCGGCGTGGCCGGACAGGTGCTCCGCGAGGCGCGCCTGCGCGACGCGATCCTCTATTGGGTACACGCTGACGCCCTGGCCGCACGCCGCGAGGACTCGACGCCGCAGTTCGGGCCGGAACTCCAGCGCCTGCTCGAAGAGGCGCCCGTCTGCTCCTTCTTCGACCTGGGGGTCGTGCCGGCACCGGTGCTGGCCACCGGGATGCTCACCGTGCTGCTCGACTTTCCCACGCCCGCGCCCGCGCGCCGCCGCCTGCTCTGGACGCAGGCGCTGGCCGGCGACCCGCCGCTCGGCCCGGACGTCGATATGGAGCTCTTGAGCGGCGCCTTCCGGCTGACCGGTGACCAGATCGCCGCGGCGGCCGAGAGCGCGCGCCAGCAGGCCGTGTGGCACGGCGCGGGCGGGCCGATCACCATGCACGATCTCGCCACGGCCGCGCGCACGCACTCGAGCCATAACCTCGGCATGCTCGCGCGCAAGGTCATCCCACGCTACACCTGGGCCGACCTCGTGCTGCCGACCGACCGGCTCGCCCAGCTGCACGAGATGTGCAACGCCGTCCGGTTCGGCCCGGTGGTCTTCGAGCAGTGGGGCTTCGACCGCAAGCTCTCGGCGGGCAAGGGCGTCAACGTCCTCTTCGCCGGCCAGCCGGGCACGGGCAAAACGATGGCCGCCGAGGTGCTGGCGACCGACCTGGGGCTCGACCTGTACAAGATCGACCTGTCGTCGATGGTCAGCAAATACATCGGCGAGACGGAGAAGAACCTGGAGAAGGTTTTCCACGAAGGCGGCACGAGCAACGCCATCCTGTTCTTTGACGAGGCCGACTCGATCTTCGGCAAGCGCAGCGAGGTGAAGGACAGCCACGACCGCTACGCCAACATCGAGATCAGCTACCTGCTGCAGCGCATGGAGGAGTACGACGGCATCGTCATCCTGGCCACGAACCTGCGCAAGAATCTGGACGAAGCCTTTATCCGCCGTCTGCGCGGGGCGATCGAGTTCCCGATGCCCGAGGAGCCCGACCGGCTGGAGATCTGGCGGCGCACCTTCCCGCCCGAAGCGCCGCTGGACCCGGCTGCAGACCTGGCTTTCCTGGCCCACCGCTTCAAGCTGAGCGGCGGCAATATCAAGAACATCGTGCTCGACGCGGCCTTCCTGGCCGCGGAGGCCGGCACGGCCATCCGCATGGTGCACCTCGTGCGCGCCACGCGCCGCGAACACCAGAAGATGGGCCGCTTGATCGCGCCGGGCGATTTCGGGCCCTACGCCCCGCTGTTTCGTCCGGAGCCCGCTGGCGCTTAAGATCGCCGCGCGCCGGCCGGTGCCGAGAAGGAGCCATATCCGCACATGAGAGCCTGGGTCGTCGCCGCATTCGTGCTCCTCGCGCTCGCCGCGGCCGGTGCCGCGACTTTTGCCGCCGCACCGCCACCCTCGGCGCCTGGCGGCGTGCCCGCGGCCGGGGCGCCGGTCGCCCAAGCGCCCGTCGGCACCACGACGCCGTGCGCGACGTGGACTGCCGTGCTGACCGACGCAACCGGCACCCTCCTGGGTGTCGCCGGCACAGGCCCAAGTGATGTTTGGGCCGCGGGCTACGACGGCAGCGTGACCCTGATGACGCACTGGAACGGCACGGACTGGTCGCAGGTATCCGTGCCCAGTCCCGGCGGCTCCGATCAGCTCACGGGTGTCGCCGCGATCAGCCCGCCCGACGCCTGGGCCGTGGGCGAGACGGGCGGCAACCAGGGCCTGACCGAGCATTGGGACGGCAGCGCGTGGTCTGTGGTCCCGGATGCCTCGCCCTCTCTGAGCTTCCTCCACGGGGTCACCGCCGTCGCGTCGAACGACGTCTGGGCCGTCGGCGGCAGCAAGGCGGGCCCCTATATCGAGCATTGGGACGGCACGTAGCTGGTCGCTCGTTCCCGATGCGGCAACGCCGGGCGTGTTCCTCGAAGCGGTCAGCGCGGCGGCCACGAACGACGTCTGGGCCGTGGGCAGCGACTCCACCGGGGCGGTTTACACCGAGCATTGGGACGGCAGCGCATGGACCACCGTGCCGGGGCCGTCGCCCGCGCCGGTGAGTGCCGGACTGTACGCCGTCACCGCCCGGGGCGCCGCAGGGACGTGGGCCGTGGGCACCAGCAACAACCAGATGTTGATCCTCTTCTGGAACGGTAGCGCCTGGACGGTCACGCCGAGCCCGTCGCCGGGTGCGGCGAAGAACATCCTTTATGGGGTCAGCGAGTATGCCGTGAACGACGTCTGGGCGGTCGGCGTCGCCGATAACCAGACGGCCGTGCTGCACTGGGATGGCAGCACGTGGTCCGTCAGCTCGAGCCCGTCGCCCGACCCGACCGTGGACTATCTCCAGGCAGTGGTGGCGTTCGCGCCCGACGACGTCTGGGCCGTGGGCTACCTCGCGCCTACCCCGCAGCTGCTCTACGAGCACTTCACCGGCAGCTGCCCGGCAGTGACGCCGAGCGACACGCCTGTGCCGAGCGACACGCCGACGCCCACCGTGACCGGGACTCCGCCGACGGCGACCCCGACCGCCTGTGCCGCGTGGACCGTGGTGCCCAGTCCCGCGTCAGGCGCCTTCCTCGCCGTGTCGGCCGCCGCGGCCAACGATATCTGGGCCGCGGGCTACATCACGAACACGACCCAGATGGCCCACTGGGACGGCTCCGTCTGGACTTCCGTCTCCGTGCCCAGTCCCGGCACGGGCGATCAACTCAACGGGGTCGCCGCGATCAGCGCGACCGACGCCTGGGCCGTGGGCGAATACTACACCGGCTTCTTCAATGCGCTCATCCTGCACTGGGACGGCAGCACGTGGACCGCCGTCGCGAATCCCGCGCCGTCCGACACAATCCTCAACGGGGTGAACGCCCTCGGGCCGAATGATGTCTGGGCCGTCGGCGCGGTCAACACAAAAGGCTATATCCCGGTGGTCATGCACTGGAACGGCACGAGCTGGACGGTCGTTACCGATGCCGCACCGTTCGGCGTCAACCTCAATGCGGTGAGCGGGACGGGCGCGAACGACGTCTGGGCGGTGGGCGGCGACGGCACCACCGTCTTCACCGAGCACTGGGACGGCAGTGCCTGGACCGCCGTGCCCGGCCCCTCGCCCGCGCCGCCCTTTGCCGGCTTCTACGGCGTTGCCGCCATCGCGCCCAACGACGTCTGGGCCGCGGGATCGGCCAACTCGCAGACCCTCCTGGCCCATTGGGACGGCACCGCGTGGACCATCGTACCGGCACAAGATCCGGGGGCCAACTCCGCTGGATTCTCCGCCATAAGCGCCTTCGCCGGCAACGACGTATGGGCTGTCGGCTACGCCGACACCGGCACGCTGATCGAGCATTGGGATGGGAGCATATGGACGATCAGCCCTAGCCCGTCGCCAGACCCCTTTTCCAACTCGCTCTATGGCGTGGACGCCCTGGGGCCGGATGATATCTGGGCGGTAGGCGTCACCACGGAACTACCGCAGACTCTGACCGAGCATTTCGTAAACAACTGCGCCACCGCCACGGCAACTCCCACAGACACCCCGCCGCCGGTCACGCCGAGCGACACGCCGACGCCGAGCGTCACGCCGACGCCGAGCGTCACGCCGACGCCTACCGCGCAGGCCACGCCGTGCGCGGCCTGGACCGTGGTGCCCAGCCCCGCCTCAGGCGCCTTCCTTGCCGTCTCGGCCGCGGCGGCGAACGATATCTGGGCCGCAGGCTACATCACCAGCACTGCCCAGACTGCGCACTGGGACGGGTCCGCCTGGACGTCGGTCTCTGTGCCCAATCCCGGCACGGGCGATCAACTCAACGGCGTCGCCGCCGTCAGCGCGACAGATGCCTGGGCGGTGGGCGAATACTTCGACGGCACCAACTTCAACGGCCTAATCGAACGCTGGGACGGCGGCGCCTGGACCGTCGTGCAGAATCCCGCGCCCCTGGGCACGATCTTCCACGCCGTGACCGCCCTGGCTCCAGACGACGTGTGGGCAGTCGGCGAAATCAACTTGACGGCGCAAACGCGTCCGGCCGGCGCACCCGGCGTCATCGTGCACTGGGACGGCACCACCTGGACGCTGGTGCCCGACGCTTCCGTGCCGGGCGACGGCCTGAACGCGGTGAGTGCGGCCGCACCGAACGATATCTGGGTGGTGGGCGCCAACTACAGCGTCGGCCCGTTCACCGAGCACTGGGACGGCAGCACCTGGACGGCCGTGCCCGGCCCGTCGCCCGTGCCGCAGGGTGCGACTTTCTATGGCGTGGCGGCCCTCGCCGCGAACGACGCCTGGGCCGTGGGGCAGGCCGTCAGCCAGATCCTTCTCGCGCACTGGGACGGCAGCACCTGGACCGTGATGCCCGCGCAAGATCCCGGCGCAAGCTTCAGCGGATTTGAAGGCATCACCGCCCTCGCGGCGAACGACATCTGGATCGCGGGCTACGCTGACGCCAACACGCTGATCGAGCATTGGGACGGCAGCACGTGGACCATCAGCCCCAGCCCGTCTCCCGACGTGACGAACAACACGCTGTACGCCATCGACGCAGTGAGCGCAAACGACCTCTGGGCCGTGGGTGATACGACGAAGAGCCCGGCGACGTTGACCGAGCATTATGTCAATAACTGCACCACGCCCTCGCCAACGCCCAGCGCGACGGCAAGCAGCACCGCCACGGCCACAGCGACGGCGTCCAACACCGTCATCCCGACGGTCACCTGCGTGGCGTACGGCGCCGAAACGGCGCCGCATACGGTCGGCGGACCGCCCGTCGCGCCCGCGCTGATCCGCGGCACCGCCGACGCATACCGGCCGCGGGCCGCGGGCACGGCCCCGCCGGCCGGAGGGGCGGCGTGGCAGCCCGCCGCGCCCATCGGCTTCGTCCTCGACGACGGCTCGCTGGAGACCGCGGTGGGCTTCAACGACCTGCGTACGTCATTCCCGGCGATCTATCTCAACCGGTTTACCCCGGCGGGCACCGATTTCCCGCTCCACCTGACCGAGATCAGCATCCTGTTCCCCGACCCCGGGCTGGCGCACCGCGACCTGACCAACGCCGCGATCGACCTGCTGGTCTATTGGGATGCCGACGGTGACGGCAACCCCGCCAACGCGGTCAAGCTGGCGCAGCTGCCGGCCGTGGTCCAGTTCGCCAACGGCAGCCAGTTCAGCACCTACCCCATCAGCGTGGTGGTGCCCGGGCCGGGCGATCTCTACCTGGGCTTCTCGGACCAGTACAATACCGGCGGCGTGCAGCCGATCACCTTCCCGGCGCCGCTCGACACGACCGCCTCGCAGCATCGCAGCTGGTTCGCGGCGACGGTCGGGGGGCACGATCCGAACTACGACAATCTGGGCGCGAACTCGCTCCTGGGCAGCATCGACAGCTTCAGCCTGGCGGGCAACTGGGTGATCCGGGCGGCCGGCGAGACGCAGATCCGCCCGTGTACCTCGGTCACCCCGGCACCCAGCAACACCCCCGCGCCGACCTCGACCGTCGGGCCGACGGCGACGGAGTGCCCGATCACCTTCGGCGACGTGCACCCGGCCGACTACTTCTACACACCCGTGCTCGAGCTCGCCTGTGACGGGGTGATTTCGGGCTACGCCGACGGCACCTTCCGCCCCTACAACAACACCACGCGCGCGCAGATGGTGAAGATCGTGGTGCTCGGTTTCGCCCTGCCGATCACAACGCCACCGGCCGGCGACTACACCTTCGCGGACGCGCCGCCGTCGCAGCCATTCTTCGGCTGGATCGAGACGGCCGCCGCGCGCGGCCTGGTCAGCGGCTACGACTGCGGGGGCCCGGGGGAGCCTTGCGACGGCCGCCACCGCCCCTACTTCCGGCCCTACAACTCGGTGACCCGCGGGCAGGTGGCGAAGATCCTCGTCTCCGGGGCGGGCTGGGCGCTGCGCAGCCCGGCGAATCCGAGCTTTATGGACGTGCCGGCAGGTAACCCGTTCTATTCCTTCGTGGAAACGGCTTACTGCCACAGCGTGCTCAGCGGCTACAGCTGTGGCGGGCCGGGCGAGCCGTGCAACCCGTCCAATAGCCCGTACTTCCGGCCCTTTAACCAGGCAACGCGCGGCCAGATCGCCAAGATCGCGTTTGGGGCAATCCAAGGCGGGCAAGCCTGCAGTCCTGGGCCATAGCAAGCCCGGGGGCAGAGACCGGCTCCCGTCCTTTCCCCCGCTGGGAGGCCGGGCGTGGAACGAGCGGCGGATCGCGGGACCGCAAATCGAAGCGCCGCGCGCCGGCATGGCGCGACAAGCGGCGGCGTATGTGGTACACTGAGGGCCGGAACGCCCGGCCAGGCATTCAGAGCAGGGAGGTATCGCGATGACAGCAGATCACAGCCGCGACCTGCAGGAGCAGATGACCCGCAGGAACCCCGCGCACGAGGATGTGGCCCCTGTGCACGAGACGGCGACCGCCGACGTCACGGTGGACCAGGCGCCGCACGTGGCAAGCCACGCGGCCGGGAGCGGCCGCGGCAACGCCGGTCGCATGGCGGCGGCGATCCAGCGCATGCAGCAGACCTACGGCAACCGCTCGACCACGCGCTTCCTGCAACGCAGCGCGGCAGCTCGCGAAGCCGACGCCGGCGAAGATATCGGCGGGCGCATCCGCGCGCAGTCGGGCGGCGGCAGCGCGCTCGACCCCGGCGTGCAGCGCACGCTCGAGTCGGGCATCGGCGCGGACCTCTCAGGGGTGCGCGTGCACACCGACCCAGAAGCCGATCACCTCTCGCGCGCCGTCAACGCGGTGGCCTTCACCACGGGCAGCGACATCTTCTTCCGCTCGGGCGCCTATAATCCGGGCAGTTCGGATGGCATGCACGTGCTGGCGCACGAGGCGACGCACACCGTGCAGCAAGCGGAGGGGCCCGTGGCCGGCACGCCGTCGGCGGGGGGCGTGAGCATCAGCGACCCGAGCGACAGTTTCGAGCAGGCCGCCGAGGCGTCGGCGAGCCGGGTCATCCACGGCGGGGGCGAGGCGCCTGCGGCCGCGGGCGCAGGCGGCGCCGGCGCCGCCGTGCAGCGCGAGGCCGAAGCCGCCGAGCAAGAGGACGAAGAAGTCCAAACCATGCGTATGCCGGGCGTGGCCGTCCAGCGCGAGGCCGAAGCCGCCGAGCAAGAGGACGAAGAAGTCCAAACCATGCGTATGCCGGGCGTGGCCGTCCAGCGCGAGGCCGAAGCCGCCGAGCAAGAGGACGAGCAAGTACAGGCGATGCTCATGCCGGGCGTCGCCGTGCAGCGAGAGGAAGCCGCCGAGGACGAAGAGGAAGAGGGCTAGGCGCCGGGCGCCGTGACCGCCGGTGCCTGGGCCACGTAAAGTCCGCGCCCCATGCCCGGCAGACCCGCCGGGTCGAACGCGGCCGTCAGCCCGGCGTCGCGTAGGGCGGCGAGAAAAGCCGCGCGCGGGAAGAGACTCAGCACGTGGTCCTCACGGATGTACCGCGTGCCGGCCGGGGTCTGGACGAGATGGTGGAACACCAGGCGCGAGCGGTCGTCCTCGATTTCGTGATCGACCATCAAGGCCACGGTCAGGCCCGCCCCGCGCGCGAAGACCGGCGCGAAGACCCCCGGATCGAGGGTGTCGCGCGTGAACCACGGCTCGATGATCAACACGCCGCCCGGGCGCAAATGCCGGGCCAGGTTCGCGATCGTCGTGCGCAGCGCGGGCACATCCGGCAGGTAGCCGATCGCGCTGAAGAGGCAGGTGATCACGTCGAAGGTGCGGTCCAGCCGGAAGGTCTGCATATCTCCCTGGTGGAACGGGATGTCCGGGTAGCGCCCCCGGGCGACGTCGAGCATGGCCGGGTCGAGGTCCAGGCCCTCCACGGCATACCCGAAGTAGCGGAAGAAGGCGGCGTGGCAGCCCGTGCCGCAGCCCACGTCGAGCAGCCGCCCACCGCGCTGCGGCCGCAGCCGCCGCACGATCGTGTTCAGGCGGAGGGCCTCGCGCGCGTAGTCCTTGTCGGCATAGATGACGTCGTAAACCGCGGCGGAGCCGGTGTGCATGGGCGGTCCATTCGGCGCAAGCGCAGGTAGATCGCCCTCAGTATACCCGATTCCGTCCTGTTGGACCCTAGAACAGGAGCACTCTACGACCCCCACGCTGACCGCCAAAGAGGCCGCCTGGCTCACCTGCGCGCGCAAAAGCTGCTGTTACGCGGCCGTCGTCGTGCCCAGCGGCCGCGACATCTGGCGCATCGCGCGCACGCTGCAGGCCGATCCGTGGACCTTCCTCGTCTACTTCCCGGCCAGCGGGCCCCGCCCCGACGCGTTCCACCTGCGCGCGGGCGACGGCGCCTACCGTCTCGCACTGGCCAAGGGGCCGACGCGGCGCACAAAGACGCCCCCGCCCTGCATCTTCTTGCTGCGCACGCGAAGCGGCGTGCACCGCTGCGGCCTCGGCGACCTGCGCCCGCTGGCCTGCAAGGCCTTTCCGACGGACATCATCAACGGAGTCCTCTGCGTACGCGGCGACACCGGCTGCACCTGCCGCCGCTGGACGCTGGCCGACGTGGATCTGGCCGAGGAGCGGCCCATCGTGGAGGCGCGGCAGGCCGAGTACGCCGAGTACATGCAGGTGCTGGCCGGTTGGAATGCCCGCGTCAGCGCCGCGGCCGAGGCCGCCACCTTCTTCGACTTCTGCGCCTACCTGTTGGACACGTACGACCGCCTGAGTGGCCCGGAGACGGCCGATGCCTGAGCAGACGGTGCGGCAGCACAACCCTTGCGCCACGTGCGGCGCCTGCTGCCGCTCCTACGGCGTGCAGGTATACGGCTACGACCTCTGGCGCATCTACGCCGGGCTGCGGATGAGCCCGGAGAGCTACGTGATCGCCTACCCGCAGAGCCCACCCGGTCCCGACGGCTTCCGGCTCGCGCCCGATGGTCCGCTGCGCGCGCTGATCCTCGATAAGCGCGGCGCGCTGAAGCCATCGTCGCCGTGCGTCTTCCTGCTTACGCTGGCCGACGGGGAGACGCGCTGCGGGATCTACCCGTATCGCCCGGCGGTCTGCCGCACCTACCCGATGGGACTCTGGTCGGGCGTCGTCTTCCAGCGCAAGGAGACGCTGTGCCCACCCAACTCGTGGCCGCTGCCCACCGTCTTCCGCCCCACCTGGCGCACGGCCATCCACGCGTTCTTCCGCCACATGGACATCTATCACGAGGTGGTGGCGCGCTGGAACGCCCGCGTCGCGGCGGCCCGCCCGGGCACCGAGTTCACCCTGACCACCTACTTCGCCTACCTGCTGAATGTCTACGAGCGCCTGGCGGCGCTGGACGAGGCGTGGGGCGAGACGGCGACAGCCGCGCTCGACGAGACCTGGCCGACGCGCCCCCGCCAGGCGCTGGAGCCGGCGGCGCTGGCGGCGCACGCCGAAGATTGGCCGTGGCTGCGCTACCTGTTGGCGGCCCGCCGGATCATCGACGAGTTCTACCCGGGCATCCCACCGCAGCCGTTGCTCGTGCTGGGCGCGGGCGAGGCCGTGCCGGCCCCGAGCGTCAGCGTGCTCGACGCCGCAGCAGCCGGAACGCGGCCCCCAACTCCTCGGCCCGGAACAGGCGCGCCACGCCCAGGTATATGAGCGCCCCTGCTGCACCGCCGGCCCCCAACTGCAGCGCCGTCGCCACCTTGACGCCCGCGGGATCGTCCGGATAGGCCCAGACGTAGGTCGTCAGCCAGGGCACGATCGCCCACAGCACCGCCGCCATCAAGGCGGTGGCGAGCACGCTGACCGCGACACCGCGCAGGAAGGCGCGGTCGAACAGGCCAGGCACGCGCGGGCGCAGGAAGATTAGCAGGCCGATCATCTCGACGGTGGTGCTGAAGGCCAGGCTGAAGGCGAGGCCCGCCTGGTCGGCATGCAGACCCTGGACGAGCGCCCAGCTGAGCGCCAGGTTGAGCAGCACGGTCCCCAGCGAGATGAGCACCGGCGTCCGCGTGTCGTGCAGGGCGTAGTACGCCCGCGTCACTAGCTCGACGACGCCGTAGGCGAGCAGGCCCCAGGCGAACCACTCCAGCGTATGCGCGACCGCGTCGACCGAACCGGCGTGGAACTTGCCAAACTGGAAGAGCAGGCTGACGATCTGCTCGCGGAGCAAGCCCAGCACCACCGCGGCGGGCAGCAACAGGAAGATCAGCGTGCGCAGCCCCGAGCTCAGCGTGCGGCGCATGCCCGCCACGTCGCCCCGACCGATCTGCGACGCCATCGTCGGGAAGAGCACGGTGGCCATGCTCATCGCGAGCACGCCGTAAGGCAGCAGCATCAGCAGGTAGGCGTAATTGAACGCCGTGACGGCGCCCCCGGCGATGCCCGAGGCAATCGCGGTGATGATGATGATGTTGGCCTGCAGCGCCGCCTGGCCGAACACGCGCGGCAGCATCAGGCGCGCGACCTCGCCGACGCCGGAGTCGTGCACGTCGAGATGGAACGGAGAATAACGCATGCCCGCGCCCGCCAGGCTGGGCACCTGCACCAGGAAGTGAAGCAGCGCGCCCGCGACGACCCCCATCGCCAGGCCCTCGACACCCCAGCGTGGCACCAGGAAGAGGGCGCCCGCGATGATGCCGCCGTTGTAGGCGATGGGCGCGAGGGCCGACGCGGTGAAGCGATGGCGCGCGTTCAGGATGCCCTGGGCCCAGCCGCCGAGGCCGAGGAAGAGCGGCGACAGCAGCATGATACGCGTGAGGTCCACGGTAGCCGCCTGCTTATCGGCCGCGAAGCCGGGCGCAATCACCCAGGCGACCAGTGTGGGCGCGGCGAAGCCGAGCACGATGCCCGCGGCGGCGAGGACGATCACCGATGCGTTGATGAGCGTGCTCGCCAGGCGCCAGGCCGCGGCGGGCTGCGCTTGCTCGAAGAAGTGCGAGAAGACGGGGATGAAAGCCGAGCCGACCGCGCCGCCGATCACCAGGGCAAAGAGCGTGTCGGGCACGCGGAAGGCCGCGATGTAGGTGTCGAGCGTGTCGCCCACGCCGAAGTGCGCGCCGATGATCTCGTCGCGCACCAAGCCGAGGATGCGGCTGGCCACAAAGGCCACCCCCACAACCATGGTCATAGCCGCGAGCAGGCGACCCGTGGGGCGCGCTGTTGCGGCGGCCGCGGATGTGGGCGGCGCGGCGGGCGCGGGCGGCGCGGCGGGCGGCGGCGCAGCCTCCGGCGCGGGCCGCGCGGCGGCGCCCGGCTCCAGCGCTAGCTCGCGGGTGGCGCGGCGCGCCACCCGCGGGATGTAGCCCGGGCTCTCTGCGTCGCATGGTTCGGGCCCGTCCGGTGGGACGGCCGAGTCCGCGGGCGGCGCCGGCCCAGCAGTGCGATCGATCACCTTGCTTTCTCTCGTATCATCGGCTATAATATCAGACGGCCTAACTTTTGTAACGTTCCGTAGGTCACGTACGTCAGCCATTATAACGCATATTTGGAGAGCAGTTACCGTAGCTCCGCAGGAGGACACATCGCATTGGCTAATATCAAGTCCGCCATCAAGCAAATCCGCATCGCCGAGCGCAAGCACGCGCGCAACCGGCCCGTCCGCACCGGGCTCAAGACCTACGTCGGCAAGGCGCGCCGCGCGATCGACACCGGCGACACGACGGCCAGTGCGGCCGCGGTTGTGACGGCGATCAGCGAGCTCGACAAGGCCGCGTCCAAGGGGATCATTCACCCGAACAACGCCGCGCGCCGCAAGTCGCGCCTGATGGCCCGCCTGAACAAGGCCGCCACGCAGAACCCGCAGGCCTAAGCGGCCTGCCGCCGCACGGGTGAGCCGCCGGATCGACGAGATCCGGCGGCTCGTCGTGTTTGCCGCCGACCGCACCCAAAGCGGTCGGCGCACGTCAGACCTTGCTGCCCGCGGCGAGCGTGCGCTTGACGAGCGCGCTAACGCCGGGCCAGACGGCGAAGCGCGTGACGAGATCACGGATCGTCAGCTGCCAGCGGGTGCGCGGCACGAACCACGTCGCCATGCGGCGGCCGGCCGCCTGCCGCGATAGCACCTCGGGGCAGATGCGCGCCTCGTAGCGGGCCAGCGCCACCGCGACGTCCGTCCCCTCCTGGGCCAGCTCCTCGGCGAGCGCCGCACCCCCGGCGACGGCCATTGAGGCGCCCTGCCCGGCCAGCAGCGACAGACACCAGGCCGCGTCGCCCACCAGCGTGATGCGTCCGCGGCTCCACGCCGGCATGACCACCTGCGAGACCGAGTCGAAGTAGAAGTCCACGGCGTCGGCACCCGCCGCCAGCACGCGCGGCACCACCCAGTCGAGGTCGCCGTACACGCGGCGCAGCGCGGCCAGGCCCGCGGCACAACTCGTATCCGCCGCGGGCCCCGGCGCATGATAGACAAAGAACGTCGCGAGCCGGGCACCGCGCACCGGGTAGATGGCCACCTGCCGGCCGGGCTCGGTCAGCGTGGTGAAGCTGTCGCGAGGCACGCGAATTGGCGGGGAGTCGGGCATGAAGTAGGCAGCGGTGTGGTGACCGAGGTAACGCAGGAACTGGGCCTCCGGGCCGAAAGCCTGCGCGCGGATCGCCGAGTGGATTCCATCAGCCCCGACTAGCACGTCCGCGGCCTCAGTGGCCCCGTCGCTCAGGCGGACCTGAACGGAATCGGCATCCTGGGAAAACGACTGTATCGTGGTGTCGAAGCGCACCTCCACGCTATCGCGGACGTGGTCGTAGAGCACCTGCTCGAGATCCCCGCGCAGGAAGTTGAAGTGCCGATTGTCGAGCAGGCGGCGCAGCGCCGAGTAGGCCAGGGCGTAGCGCAGCCGCCCGCGGAAATCGACGAAGCGCAGCCGGGGTATCTGGTAGTGGACGGCGGCGAGATCGGGCAACAGGCCCAGCGCAGCGGCCGCGTCGTAGCCCGGCCCGAAGAAGTCGATCATATAGCCGCCGCGGCGCATGCCCGCCGCGCGCTCGAGCACGAGCGACGTGACGCCGCGCTGCTTCAGCCCCAGCGCCAGGCTCAGCCCGGCAATCCCCGCCCCCACAATCAGCACCCGCATCGCCCTGTACTCCTTTCCGATCGCGCCTCTTTCTGATAACTGACTGACCAGTCGGTCTGGAATACATATTAGCGCGAAGTCGGGCGGCTGTCAAGAGGCGGCGTGATTTATCGCGTGAGGCCGGACTGCCTTCCGGACGGTGGATGGTGCGCAAACGGAAAAGGCGGAGCCGGACATGCCGGCTGCCGGGACGCTGCTCGCGCCCACCGTCGCGCCGTGGTGGCCGCTCCCAAGGATCCAGGCAGAGGTCGGGCGCGGGAGACGCGCGGGCACAAAGACGCCCGCCTGGGGGAGACAAACTCCGAGGCGGGCGGGAAGGCGACGCTAGCGCGCGCGGCGCGAAATCGGGATGGGAACGGGAACAGGCTTACGCGGCGTTAACAACTGCTCCAAAATCGCTTTGATTCGCTCCAGCATGATTGTCACTCACAATCCGTCAAGCACCACGCCTCCGGTCGGACAGCGGCCGGGGCGAAATCGGAGCAGCGCCGGCATGGTGTCCCGAAAGGGGTCCGGGCCAGCGTGTCTGCCGCTGTTGAAGCAGAGTATACGGCATTTCAGGACCCTGCGTCAATAGCCTATTTGGGGGAAAACGCGCGGGTCGGCACAGGACCCGGGTACCCCCGGGCCCCGCGGGCGCCGCGGCAAAGCCACGCCTGCCTCGGGTGCAGATGTAGCCTCCGGTGGATCTTCGGCACAGCCGCGCCCCCGGCGATGGGGCCGGGCGCGATCAGCGGGCAGGGAGGTCCAGGCTCTGGTAGAGCGCAGGCATGTTCAGATTGGCGTCCAGAATCGTGCGGAAGCGCTCGACCTTCTGGGGTTCCTGGAAGCGGCTGCGGCCCAGGTAGCTCCCGACGATCTCGACCGCCCGGAGCGTGTCGACTTCGGTCAGCAGCACCGGCACGCCGCGCTCGTCGGCCCGGCTGAGCACCCGCGGGCTGGGATACATGTTGCCCGACAAGATCAGGCAACGTGTCGAAGTCTCCAGCGCGGCCAGCTGGATATCGGCGCGGTCGCCGCCGGTGATGACGGCCTTGCCGGCGAGCCGCCGGAAATGGGTCAGCGCCGCATCGAGACCCATCGCGCCGACCATCATGTGCTCCACCAGATCGCCTGCGTGGTCGGCACGGCAGAGGATCTCGGCGTGCAGGCCGTCGGCGAGCTCCGCCACGGTGGGGGCGGCGAGCAAGGGATCACGCGGCAGGATGCCGAGGACAAGCAGTCCGTGCCGCTGCAGATACGGCACGAGCACCTCGCGGATCGGCTCGATGCGGTCGGCCGGTGTCTCGTTAATCACCACGCCCAGGAGCGACGGGCCGAAGTAGTCCTGGGCCGCCAGCGCGCGGTCGGCCAGCACGTTCTGGTTGTGCTTGAGCACGAGCAGGACCCGCGCTTCGAGCAGCGAGACGACGCGGCGCGGGGGCAGGTGGGCGACATGGCCCTCGCGCCAGCTGCGCCCGCCCTCCAGGATCAGCAGATCGCGGCCCGCGGCCACCTGGGCATAGGCTTCGAGCAGTCGCGGCTCGTAGTCGGGCTCGGGGCCGCGCAGCAAGTGGTTCAGGCGAGCCGGAGTCAGGGCGACGGGCAGCAGCAACAACTCCGGCTCGTCCATCTCGAACGCGCGGCGCGCGAAAGCCACGTCCTCGTCGGCGGCCACGCCCTCGACCAGGGGACAGCTCACATTCACCGGCTTCATGTAGCCCACGCGGAGACCATCGGCCCGGAAGCGCGCGCCCAGCCCGAGGCAGAGCGCCGACTTACCCGAAAAGGTCTCTCCCGACGTCACATATAGATTCGCCATAGCAACTCACTCCTCATCTGGGGTCCGTTAGGATTTGAGCGCGAGCCGCATGTCGAGGCCCAGCGCGCCCTGGCCGGTCGGAAAGACCAGCAGGGGGTTGATATCGAGCTCTACGATGTCCGGAAAGTCGATGACCAGCTGCGAGACGCGGACCAGCGTGTCGACGATCGCGTCGAGGTCGGACGCGGGCTCGCCGCGCACGCCCCGGAGTAGCCGCACGGCCCGGATCTCATCGATCATCTCCCGCGCATCCCGCCGGTCGATGGGCGCCACCCGGAAGGTCACGTCCTTGAGGGCCTCGACGTAGACGCCGCCGAGGCCAAACATGAGCAGCGGGCCAAATTGCGGATCGCGGCTCATGCCGATGATGATCTCGCGCCCGCCCTTAACCATCTGCTGCACCTGGCAGCCCCAGATCGTCGCCTCGGGCATGTAGCGCGTGGCCCGGTAGGTGATCAGGTCGAAGGCGTCGCGCACCTCACCGGCCGAGGCGAGGTTGAGCTTGACCCCGCCGATGTCGGTTTTGTGCAGGATGTCGGGCGAGGCGATCTTCATGACGACCGGGTAGCCCATCGCCTCGGCGGCGGCGACCGCATCGTCCGCCGTGGCGGCCACCGTCGACTTCGGCACGGGCACGCCGTAGGCGGCCAGGATGTCGCGCGCCTCGGCATCGCCCGCCGTGGCGCGCCCGGCCCGGCGCAGATCCGCCAGGACGGCGCACACCCGCGCGCGGTCGGCAGTGATGGGCTCGATCTCGAGCTCGGGGGTGCGCTGCCATTGCTGTTGCCGCCACAGCGCCGCAAGCGCGCCGACCGCGCGCTCGGGGACTGGGAAATTCGGCACACCGTACTCGACCAGGATCCGCACGGCGGGCTGGACGGCGCCCACGCCCATGAAGCAGGCGACCACCGGCTTTGTTGATTTGCGCGCGAGCTCGCCAAGCAGTTGCGCCGTCTCCGGAATCTGCGTGGCGGTCTGCGGCGTCAGCACGACCATGAGGATGCCGACCTGGGGATCGCGCAGGGCCGCCTCAATCGCCACCGCATAGCGGTCGGCCGGGGCGTCGCCCAGCACGTCGATCGGGTTGGCCACACTCGCCGCGGGCGGCAGCACGGCGCGCAGGTCTTGCTGCACGTTCGCGCTGAGGGACGCGAGGCGCAGGCCCGCGCGTTCGATCGCGTCGGAGGCCATGATGCCGGGGCCGCCCGCGTTGGTTACGACCGCGACCGCGGGGCTGTCCGGCAGCGGCTGCGAAGCGAAGGCCTGGGCGAAGTCGAGCAGGTCGAGGACCAACTCGGCGCGCACGATGCCGGTCTGCTTGAATGCCGCATCGTAGGCCTGGTCGCTGCCCGCCAGCGTGCCCGTGTGCGACGAGACGGCGTGGGACCCGGCGCTCGTCGTGCCGGCCTTGATGCAGACGATCGGCTTCCGCCGGGTGACCTCGCGGGCCACGCGCATGAACTCGGGGCCGTCGGCAATGCCCTCCAGGTAGGCGGCGATGACCCGGGTCTCGGGGTCGTCGGCCCACTCGCGCAGCAGGTCAATCTCGTTCACGTCGGCCTTGTTGCCGATGCTGTAGAAGCGCGAGAAGCCGACGCCGCGGCTGAGCGCCATGTCGAGCACGGACGTGCAGAGTGCGCCCGATTGCGACATGAAGGCGATGGTGCCCCTGGCGGGCATGGCCGCGGCGAACGAGGCGTTCAGCCCGGCGACCGTGTCGATGATGCCGAGCACGTTCGGGCCGATGAGCCGGATATGATAGCGCTGCGCGATCTCGATGACGCGCTGCTCCAACTGGCGGCCGGCTGGCCCCACCTCGCGGAAGCCGGCGGTGATGATGACCGCCCCGGCCACGCCCTTCTTGCCACACTCCTCGAGCACGCCCGGTACCCGGGCGGCGGGCACGACGACGACGGCCAGGTCGACGGGGCCGGGAATGGCGCCGGGGCAGGTATAGACCGGCAGGCCGAGGATCTCCCCGCCCTGCGGGTTCACGGGATAGATCGCGCCGGGGAAGCCGTACTGCTGAATGTTCTGAAGGACAGCGTAGCCAAGCTTGCCGGGGCTTGCCGACGCCCCGATGACCGCGACTGCCCGGGGCTGCGTAAACATGTCGAGCATGGGTATAGAGTCCTCTTCACGAACGAGGCCCAGAATAGCTCCGGGCCCGTTCCTCTCAGGTTAACGGGCCGCGGCCGCGGCCCCTGCAAGACGTCAGGCGGTGCCACGCCCGTAGGCGTGCAGCGCTGAGCCCTGCCGCTACTACCCTTATAGTAGCCCCCATGCCCGTCAACGCGGGTGAATTCCGGTTACAGTTCGGTGACCGCGGCGCCGGCCTCAGCCGATCTGCGGGCCGTACTCAGGCTCCCAGCCGCTCACGCCAACCGCCGCCTCCGCGGCCGTCAGTGCCTCGGCTTCGTCGTCCTCGGTCGGCGCCATGCCCACGGTGCCGTGGCGCTCCAGGCGGCGCATGATTGGGTGCCAGTCGAACGTCCAGGCCAGCCCGTCGCTGCGCTCGGCGCGCACTACGTCGTTCGGCTTGAACTCGATGGTCCAGTGGTGCTGGAGCCCGCGCCCGGCGACGCGCTCGTGGCGCTGTGGATGGCGAGTGCCGTCCGCCTCGCAGCGGAAGATCGACACCAGCGGGGCGCCTGGGGCGAGCGCGCGCAAGTCGGCGGGTTCCATCCAGGCGTCGAAGTCCGGCTCAATCCAGTGCACGCGGACGGTGCCATCCTCGCGCGTGCCGGTCACGATGCCCGGGCCGAGGCGCTGGGCGCGCCCGACGATCGCGCCGCTGACGTCGCCGCGCAAGGTCTCAGACCCGAGGGCGACGAGGGCGTCGGGCCTGAAGGGCCTCACCGCCGTGGCGCCATGCGGTTGTGTGATGGTCATGCTCCGTACCTCCCCGGCCGTCGGAATCCGTCGATCCGCCTGCCGGATGCGAGTTCCCCGCCTATTGTGGCATGGTGCGGTGAAGGCGCCGGGCGCCACGGGTGAACATCGCGTAAACGCGCGGAGCGGTAGGCCCACAGGGCGAAGCCCTCCCCAGTCATTCTCCGATGGGTCACCCGGTATTGTGTCAAGAACGACGCCTGCGGAAAGCTTTCGAACTCAGCGGATCCGTAATCTCGGTGGACAAGAATTTACCGGCCATTCTGGCCTTAGGAGTAATCACGGTTTTACGATAAATCAGCAAAGGGGGCTCCGCGATCTCGCGGATACAGAAGTCATGATGGAAGAGGCGCAGACGCGCAAAGCCTGGATCGAGGCGAGCGCGACGCGCGTGGCCGCCCGCGCGGCGCATGCGGTGGCCCAGCGCACGGGCGGCGAGTCCGGCCCGACCGCGCAGGATCTGCTGGTGGCCACGGTCGCTGAGCGTGCCGCACGCGAGCGGCACCGCCTGTTGTCGGACGAGCTTGCGCGCCGGGGCCTGCGACCCCAGCGCCTGGCCCGCGCCGCCTGAGCCGCGCCTAGCCCACGCCCCCGTGTTACGGCCGGGGGCGTCTTGTCGCCCGCCGCGTATTCACCCAGCCGTCACCGCCCGTCACCGGGCCTGTCACCCGGGCTGTTTACCATACGGATATGCTGCGCGGCCGTCTCACGATCGCCGCGCCCCGCGGTGCCGGTTGGCGGCCCCCGGATAGTCGGGACCTGACGGGCAACGGGAGGGTGATGATGCAGTTCGGTGTGTATGTCCCCAACTTCGGGGACTATGCGGACGTGGGTCTGCTGGGCGAGATGGCCCAGCTCGCCGAGGCGAGCGGCTGGGATGGCTTCTTCCTCTGGGACCACGTGGCGCTGCCCTGGGCTGTGCCCTGTGTTGACGCGTGGATCGCCTTGACGGCGGTGGCGCTGCGGACCAACCGCATCCGCTTCGGCCCGCTGGTCACGCCCCTGCCTCGGCGGCGCCCGGCGAAGGTCGCACGCGAGACGGTGACACTCGACCACCTCTCGGGCGGGCGGCTGATCCTGGGCGTGGGCAGCGGCGGGAACATCGTGGAGGAGTGGGCGGGCCTCGGCGAGGCGACGTCGGCCCGCACCCGCGGGGCGATGCTCGACGAGGGCCTGGCACTGCTCGCGGCACTCTGGAGCGGCGAGCCGGTGCGCTTCGACGGGACGTTTTACCGGGTCCACGAGACGCAGTTCTTGCCGCGCCCGGTGCAGCGGCCGCGCATCCCCATCTGGGTCGGCGGTGCCTGGCCGGGCGCGGCGCCCTTCCAGCGCGCTGCCCGCTGGGATGGCGCCTTCCCGGTGAGTGCGGACCCCGCGCCCGAGGCGGGCCTCACGCCGGACGACCTGCGCGCCGTCGGCGCGGCGGTGGCGGCGGCGCGCAGCGACGGGCGGCCGTTCGACCTGGTCCACGTGGGCACGACCAGCGGCCAGGACCCGCAGCGCGACGCAGCGGCCGTGCAGGCTTACGCCGACGCCGGGGTGACCTGGTGGCTGGAAGCGCTCCACGAGCGCCGCGGCTCGCGCGAGGCCATGCTGGCCCGCATCCGCAGCGGCCCGCCAAACCTTACGATGCCGCGCGTTCCGATTCGCGAGGCAAGCCTGGCCCGTCAAAGCTGAAGTCGCGCCGCTCGCCCCGGTAGACCACGCTGAACCGGAGGCGCCGCCAAGTGGCCGGCAAGTGTGGCGTGACGTGCAGGCCCGACGCGGTCAGGTGTAGCCCCCCGAAGCCGAACACGGCCGCTTGCCAGACCGAGCCTGCCGTGGCGCCGTGGATGCCGTGCTCGGTGTTCCGCCGCAGGTCGTGAATGTCGACCAGCGCCGCGTTCATGAAGAAGCGCAAGGCGTAGTCGGGCTCGCCCAGGCGGCAGGCCAGGATGGCCTGGATGCCGGGCGCCAGCGACGAGCCGTGGCTCAGGTCGGTGCGCGGCGTGTAGTAGTCCCAGTTGGCGCGCACGCTCGCGTCGTCGAAAGCTTCGGGCAGCAGGTAGAAGAGCATCAGCACGTCGGGCTGCTTCAGCACCTGCGTCTCGTTGGTCGGCTGGATGCCCAGCAGCGCCTGCACGGAGCGGTCGCGCGGCTCGAGCGCGGCGAGATCGACGTCGCGCCGCTGGAAGTAGCCCGCGAATTGCTCAAAGACCTTGCTGTCCGCCTCGGGGCCCCGGCCGAGATACATGCGCCCGGCGATGTCGCGCCAGCGCTCAACCTCGTCGTCGTTCAGCCCCAGCCGCTCGGTCAGCGCGGTTGCCTTGGCGGCGTCGTGCTCCTGCAGCCAACGCAGCACGTCGAGCGCCGTCTCCAGGTGCCACTTGACCAGATAGTTCGTGAAGAAGTTGTTGTCGACGTGCTCGTGATACTCGTCGGGGCCGATCACGTCGGTGATCTGGTAATGGCTGGCGCCGGGGTGCCACTCAACGCGGCTGCCCCAGAAGAGCGCCGTGTCGAGGATCAGCTCGGCGCCGTACTGCCCCATGAAGGCGTCGTCGCCGGTGATCTGCCAGTACATCCAGGTCGCATAGGCGATGTCGGATGAGATATGGAGCTCGATGTCGCCGGTCCAGATGCGCACCGACTGGCCGTCGGGCCCGGGCACGAAGCGCGGCGTCACCTCGTCGCCGGTCAACGCCGACTCCCAGGGGAACTGCGCGCCCTTATACCCGCCCTCGTGCGCCTTCTCGCGGGCGCCGCCGAGCGTGTGGTAGCGGTAGAGGAGCAGGTTGCGTGCGATCTCGGGCTGGGTGAAGGTGAAGAACGGAAGGATGAAGATCTCGGTATCCCAAAAGACGTGGCCGCGGTAGCCGAAGCCGCTGAGCGTCTTGGCCGGGATGCTGACGTAGGCGTTGTCGCGCGGCGCGGCGATCAGCAGCTGGAAGATGTTGTAACGCGTGGCAATCTGGGCCTCCGCGTCGCCGTCGATCTGCACGTCGGAGACCTCCCAGTCGGCCGCCCAGACGCGCGCGCTGGCGGCCTGCAGCCAGTCGAAAGCCGGGCCGGCGCCGGTGACGCCTGCGAGGAGCTCGAGGGCGGCTTCGAGCGTGCGCCGGCCCACGTCGTGGCTGCTGAACAGCGTGACGATCTTCTCCGCCGTGATCGTCTGGCCGGGCGCCACGTCGACGCGGGCGAGCACAGTGGGCGCGTTCTCGCGTTCCCGCACCGAGTAGGTCACGTCCCCGCCGTCGACGTATAGGCGGGCCGCCTCCGAGAGCGCGATGCCTGTGTGCCGTGTAGCGCTCTGCAGATAGATGGTCTGCTCGTCCACGGCGCCCTGGGCGACCTTGTGCCAGTGGGGCACGCCGTTCGTGGCAACGTCGCCCTGCAGAGCCGCCTCGAGCGTCAGCGTGCCGCTCCAATCGACCGAGGTGAGGCGGCAGCGGACGGCCATGACGTTGGCGTCGGCCCGGCTGACGAAGCGCTCGTAGGCGACCTCGACCGTGTGCCCGGCAGGGCTGCGCCAGCGGTAGGAGCGGATCAGCAGGCCGGTGTGCAGGTTCAGCACACGCTCGTAGCCGTCGGCCTCGCCCGCATCCAACTGGACCGGCTGCTCGTCGAGGTACGGCACGAGGGGCAGCCAGTTGGGCACATTCGCGAGCTCGGTCATGGCGATCGGCACGTCGTCGAAGACACCGTGCACCAGCGTGGCGGGCTGCTCGCCGAGGAAGCCTTCCTCGAACGCGCCGCGCGTGGACAGATGCCCGTTGCCGATTGTGAATACCGCCTGCTGCGGGCGAAGCGAGGTGCGCGTGAAAGCCGTCTCGCGCACGAGCCAGGTGTCGTCCATAAAAAGCCGCCTCCAGGGTTACGAGGTAGGGGGGGTGGTTAGGCCGTGCAGGATCTCGGGGAGCGTGACGTGCGCGAGATCGGGCAGGACCAGGGTGGCCGCGCCGACGCGCTCGGGCGGCCCGAGGCCGATCGTGGCCATGCCGGCCGTATTGCCCGCCTCCACGCCCGCCTCGGCATCCTCGACGACGACGCAGCGGGCCACGGGCACCTGCAGCATGCCCGCAGCGTAGACGAACAGGTCGGGCTCGGGCTTGGGCCGCACGACGCTGTAGCCGTCGGCGATGGCGTCGACAAGCGGTGCGATCTGCAGCCGCCCCACGACGTCACGCGCGTTCTTGCTGGCCGAGCCGATGGCGATGGGGATCCCGGCCGCGCGGATCGCTTCGAGCAGGGCCCGCACGCCGGGCAGGAGGTCCTGCGGCGTCACCTGCTCCAACAGCGCCTGGTAATAGCGGTTCTTGCGGTCCATCATCTCCTGCATGTCGGGCTCCGGATAGGTGCGCCCGGCGAGCAGGAGCTCGAGCGACTGCCGGCGCGAGACGCCACGCAGGGCTTCATTCGCCTGGCGCGAAAACGGCACGCCGATCTCGTCGGCCAGGCGCTGCCAGGCCTGATAATGGTATTCGGCCGTGTCGGTCAACACGCCGTCCAGGTCAAAAATGAACGCCTGGATTGCTTTGTTCTGCGCCGGTTCTTGCGTCATCCGTGACCAGCTCCTCTCTGTGCGGGCCCGCGCCGCGGGATGCGGGCTAGCAGAATCCAGGCCATCCATCGGGCCGCTCCCGGGGCCGAGACACGGAGTGTGTACAAGATTTCACAATCGTCCACCGCGGCTGCAACCCTGCCGAGTCATACTATGCATCAAGATGCTATAGCGCGCCCGGGAGGCGCGCGGGAGCCAGAGTATGGACCAGCTGTTGACGGTGCGCGAGGTGCAAGACGCGCTCAAGATCGATCGCGTCACCGTCTATCGCATGCTCAAGGACGGGCGGCTTACGGGCACGCGAGTTGGGCGGCAGTGGCGCTTCGCGCGCGCGGCCATCGCCGCGCTGACCGCGACCCGGGCGTCCGCCCCGGCGGCCGACGTCGAAGTGCTGCCCGCCCACTGCGTGCAACTGGTGCAGGACGTATTCGCCGAGATCGCCGAGGTCGGCGCGCTGACGGTCGACCCCGCGGGACAGCCGATCACGGCGCCGAGCGGGGAATGTGCCTTCTGCGCGCTGATCCAGGCGAGTCCGGCGGGCCGCGCGGCGTGCAGCGGCGCCTGGTACGCCGCCGCGCGCAGCGGGCCCAGCACCGCGTTCGCCACCTGCCATGCCGGCCTGCAGGCCTGGGCCGCGCCAGTCATGGTCGCGGGCGAGCACGTTGCGACGCTCATCGCCTGCCGGTTTTATACCGCGCCGCCCCAGCCCGCCGAAGAGTTGCAGCGCGTGACCGAGGTCGCCTCCGCCTGCGGCATCCCGCGGCACGCGCTGGACGAGGCGGCACAAAGCGTGCCCGTGCTCGACGCGCGCCGACGTGCCCTGCTGGGCTACTGGGTGGAGCACACCGCGGCGGCGCTGGCCGGCATGGGTCAGGAACGCGCCCAACTGGTCGGCCGGCTGCGCGCCATCGCCGCGCTCAGCGGCGGACCCCTCGACACACAGGACAGGCCGCCCGCGCGGCCGGAAAGGAAATCCCTATGACGACACTCATCGCGGATCAGGTATTGGACTGCAGCGGCATGGCTTGCCCGATGCCGATCATCAAGACGAAGAAGGCCATGGACGCCCTGCAAGTGGGCCAGGTGCTAAAGCTGATCTCGACGGACCCGGGCTCGGTGCCCGACATCGATGCCTTCACCCGGCGCACCGGCCACCTGCTACTCAACCACGCGACCGAAGGCAAGGCCCACATCTTCTACATTCGCAAAGCGTGAACGCCGCCGGGGCAGATTGTTCCTGTCCGGCGCTCAGCCCAAGGAGGCTCCGATGATCACTGAGCTCGCGCCCGAGACCGCCACGGCGGCGGCCCCGCGGCAAGCCACGAAGCGCCTGGCCATTATCGCGGCGCACGGCACGCTCGACGCCGCCTACCCGCCGCTCATCCTGGCGACCGCGGCGGCGGCGCTCGATATGGAAGCGACGATTTTCTTCACCTTCTACGGCCTGGAGATCGTCAAGAAGGGTCACGCCGATCATCTACAGGTTTCGCCCATCGCGAACCCGGCGATGCCAGTACACATCCCGAACATCATCGGCATGCTGCCCGGCATGACGCCGATGGCGACGATGATGATGAACAACTGGATGGGCAAGGCGCACGTCGCCAAGCTGAGCGAACTCCTGGCGCTGGCCGTCGAGTTGGGCGTCAAGCTGATCGCCTGCCAGATGACGATGGACGTCATGGGCATCAAGCGCGAGGATCTGATCCCGGAGGTCGAGATTGGCGGCGCGGCCACGTTCCTGGAGTTCGCGGCCGACAACGCCATCAGCCTGACGTTCTAGCCCGTCCCGTTGCTGATTTGGCGCGCGGCACAGGCAGAGGCGCCGGATCCCGGGCGGGGATCCGGCGCCTGCGCCTGCAGCGGGGCGGCTCAGCCGGTCACGTCGCGCACGATCGACTCGGCCTCGCCGAGGATGCGTGCCAGGTGCTCCGCGCTCGTGAAGCTTTCGGCGTAGACCTTGTTGATGTTCTCGGTGCCCGAGGGGCGCACGGCGAACCAGCCGTTGGCGGCGACAACCTTGAGGCCGCCGATGGGCGCATCGTTGCCCGGCGCGCGGGTCAGCTTGGCGGTAATCGGCTCGCCCGCGAGTGTGGTCGCCTGCACGTCGTCTGGAGTGAGCTTCCCGAGGCGGGCCTTCTGCGCGGGCGTAGCCGGCGAATCGATGCGACGGTAGTAGGCCGTGCCGAGCCGCGCGGTCAGGTCGGCGTAGTGCCGGCCGGGATCGCGGCCGGTGCGCGCGGTGATCTCCGTCGCCAGCAGGCCCATGATCAGGCCGTCCTTGTCGGTGCTCCAGGCCTGGCCGTCCATCTGCAGGAACGACGCCCCCGCGCTCTCCTCGCCCCCGAAGCCCAGCGCGCCCTGCAGCAGCCCCTCCACGAACCACTTGAAGCCCACCGGCACCTCGTAGATACGCCGCCCAATCTGCGCCGCCACGCGCTCGATCATGCTGCTGCTGACCACGGTCTTGCCGACCTGCGCCGCGACCGGCCAGTGGTCCCGGTTGGGGAACAGGTAGGACACGGCTGTCGCCAGGTAGTGGTTCGGGTTCATGAGCCCGGCGCTGCGCGTCACGATGCCGTGGCGGTCGGCGTCGGGGTCGGTGCCGAAGGCGATGTCGTAGCTGTCCTTGAGATGCACAAGATTCGCCATGGCATAGGGCGAGGAGCAGTCCATACGAATCCGGCCGTCATGGTCGACCGGCACGAAGCGGAAGGTCGGGTCGACGCGGTCGTTGACGACGGTCAGGTCGAGACCATACTCCTCGGCGACGCGGCCCCAATAGCCGACGGTCGAGCCGCCCAGCGGGTCGACGCCGATGCGGATGCCCGAGGCCCGCACGGTTGCCAGGTCGACCACATGGGGCAGGTCGCCCACATAGGCCGCGACATAGTCGTAGGCGCGCGTCGTATCGGCCCGGCGGGCCTGCTCGTAGGGGATGCGCTGGACGCCCTGCAGGCCGGCGCGGAGCAGGGCGTTCGCGCGGTCCTGGACCCAGCCGGTGATCTCCGGGTCGGCGGGGCCACCCGAGGGCGGGTTGTACTTGAAGCCGCCGTCGCGCGGCGGGTTATGCGACGGGGTGATCAGGATACCGTCGGCCAGCCCAGCGGTGCGCCCGCGATTGTAGGTCAGGATGGCGTGGGAGACGACCGGCGTGGGCGTGTAGGGCGTGCCCTCGGCGACGCGCACGTCCACGCCGTGGGCGGCGAGCACCTCGAGGGCGGTGTGCTCGGCGGGCTCGGACAGTGCGTGCGTGTCGCGCCCGAGGAACAGCGGCCCGGAGATGTTGTGGTCCTTGCGGAATTCGACGATCGCCTGGGTGACCGCCAGGATATGGTCCTCATTGAACGTGCGGTCGGCGGAGGACCCGCGGTGGCCCGAGGTGCCGAACGCCACGCGCTGCGCCGCCACATCCGCGTCGGGGTGCAGGTCATAGTAGTCGCCCAACAGGTGGTCGACATCGATCAGCAGATCGGCCGGGGCAGGTTTCCCGGCCAGGGGGCTGACATGCTCATCCATGGTGCGTCTCTCCCTCCCTGATGCATGCGTGTTGCCCGCGGCCCGCGCGCCGGTTGCCGCCGGGCTCGCGCGCCCACGCACCTGGCCCGCATGTTGCATGCCGCGATGGCGCCGCAGGTCGGGCCGGCATGGACACGCGAGGGCGGCTGCGGCGCGGGCAGATTCACGGACGGGGTGGGGCGGCGACCGCGTAGAGCCCGGGCGCCCGGGCAGGCCGCCAGAGTTCGGGGTGCCCTGGAACCACGCGACCCAGGAGCCCGGATCCTGGCCGCCGGCCGGCGTGTTGGGGCGCGCGACGGTGGCGGGCCGAGCCATCAACGCGTCTCGGCCTGCAGGTAGGCCCAGCGGTCGTCGTGGCCGTGCAGCGAGCGCAGGTGGTTGATCTCGCCCGCGTGATAGAGGTCGTGCTGGATCATTGCCGTGGTGATCCAGCGCGTGGGCTTCGGCTCGCCCCAGTTCGTCATGCGCGGTTGGTCCAGGTCGGCGTCGTCAAGCACTGCGACGCTCGTCCGCAGGCGCGCCTGGCAGTCGTGCAGCCAGGCGACCGCTTCGGGCACGGTGGCGAGCGCGCCCACGCCGTCGACCAGGGGATCCTCCCAGGTCAGCCGGCCGTCGCCGAAGGCGTGGTTCTCGTACATCAGCTTGCAGCCGCCGACGTGCTGCACGATGTCGCGGATCGTGCGGGTGCCGCCGGGCGGGCGCCAGGTCCAGTCCTCCGGCGTGACGGCGCCGAGATTGACGAGCAGCGCGTGCCAGTCGGGGCCCTCGAACGCCGCGTCGAGCAGGTAGAGCAGGGTGGAGACTACCTCTTGTGCCATGACATCCTCCAATCATGCGGCCCGCCACCGCCGCGCCCGGGAGCCCAACCGCCGGGTAACGATCGCAGGCGCCCGCTCTGGGGTGCGGAACGTCTCCGACCCGCTCCTGATTATATGCCCATCCCGCCGCGGGTGGGGACCGTTACCCACCCGTTACCCGCTGTCTACGTGGCCTGCGACGCGCGCTTGCTATGCTGGCAGCATGGAACCAGGCTAGCACAGGAGGACTGCGCATGCTCACGACACACGCGACACCCGGGGCTCCGACCGCCCCTGCCGCTGCCGTCGAGCCGGGGCTGACGGACGGCGAGGTGCGGGCGCGGCGCGCCGCGGGCCAGGGCAACAATGCCCGCTTGGCGACCACCCGCTCCTACCTGCAGATTCTGCACGCCCAGGCCTTCTCGTTCATCAACACGGTCCTCTTCGCCATCGGCATCGGCCTCGTGCTGCTCGGCCGGCCCGACGACGCACTGCTCACGGCGGGCATGGTGCTGCTCAACGTGATCGTCGGCGTCAGCCAGGAGACCCGGGCCAAGATCCAGCTCGACCGCATCGCCCTGCTCACCCGGCCACGGGCCACCGTGGTGCGCGACGGGCGCGAGCGCACGGTCGATCCGGCCGAGCTCGTGCTCGGCGACGTGCTCGTCATCGGGCCCGGCGACCAGATCGTGCTCGACGGCACCTGGCTTGGCCCCGCGCGGCTGGACGTCGATGAGTCGCTGCTCACGGGCGAATCGGATCGCGTGCCCAAGGCGCCCGGCGATCCGGTCTATTCGGGCAGCTTCGCCGTGGCGGGGCGCGGCCGCTACCGCGTGCTCAAGGTCGGCACGGCCAGCCTCGCGACCGAGCTCACGCGCGGCGCCCGCGCCTTCCGTCAGGTGAAGACGCCGCTGCAGCGGGATGTCGACTACGTCGTCCGCATCCTCGTGCTGCTTGTGATGCTCCTCGGCGGGTTGCTGGGCCTCTCCTACGTCGTCAGCCCCGTGCCGGTCGTGGAGAGCGTGCAGGTCGCGGCCGTGCTCGTGACGCTCGTACCCCAGGGCCTGTTCGCGATGATCACCGTGACCTACGCGATGGGCGCGCTGCGTATGGCGGGCAAGGGCGCGCTCATCCAGCACATAAACGCGGTCGAGTCGCTGAGCAACGTCACGGTGCTCTGCCTCGACAAGACCGGCACGCTGACCACGAACACGCTGACGGTCGCTGATATCGTGCCCTTGACCGGCACCGCAGAGGCGCTGGCCCGGCAGCTAGGCGCGTTCGTCTGCGGCCTGTCGGCCGGCAACCGCACTACCGAGGCGCTGGCCGCGGCCCTTCCCGGCCAGGCCTACCCGGTCGCCTCCGAGGTCTACTTCGATTCGGCCCACAAGTGGTCGGGCACGGCGAGCGCGGACCCCGAGCGACCCGGCACCTACGTGCTCGGCGCGCCGGAGATCCTGGCGCGGGCGCTGCGGCCGGACAGCGACCTCGGGTCGCTGCCCATGCGCTGGGCGACGGAGGGGCTGCGCGTGCTACTCTTCGCCTACCGGCCCGAGACTGTTGCGCTGCAGACGGACGACGGCGCGCCACGGCTGCCCGACGCCCTCATCCCGCTTGGGCTGATCAGTCTGCGCGACGAGCTCCGGCCCGAGGCCCAGGCCACGTTGCGCAGCTTCGCCGAGGCCGGAGTCGCGCTGAAGATCATCTCGGGCGACCATCCCGACACGGTCGCCGCCGTCGCCCGGCAAGCAGGCCTGCTGGGACCCGTGCGCGCCGTCTCGGGGCTCGATCTGGCCACTGCCGGCGAGGCTGCCTTCGCCCGCGCCGCGCTTGAGGCGAACGTCTTCGGGCGCATCACACCGCAGCAGAAGGAGCAGTTGGTGCGCTGCCTGCAGGCCGCTGGGCACTATGTGGCAATGATCGGCGACGGGGTGAACGACGTGCTCTCATTGAAGCGCGCGCAGCTCGCCATCGCCATGCAGAGCGGCAGCACGGCCACCCGCAGTGTCGCCGACATCGTGCTGCTGGACGACTCGTTCGCCATCCTGCCCATCGCGCTGCGCGAGGGCCGGCGCATCATCAGCGGCATGCAGGACATCATGCGCCTCGTGCTCACCCACACGCTCTACATCACGCTGATCATCGTCGCGGCCGCCATCGTCGACGTCGCCTTCCCCACGACGCCGAAGCTGCGCTCGCTGATCACCCTGCTGAGCGTCGGCATCCCGACGCTGGGCATCGCCACGTGGGCGCGGCCCGACCCTGCGCCGGGGCGCGTGATCCATGCCGTCACGGGCTTTGTGCTGCCCGCGGCGCTCAGCGTGAGCGCAGCCGCGTTCGGGGTGTACCTGGCCTACATCCTGACCACGGGCGACGCAGCCCTGGCGCAGTCGGCGCTGACGACCGTCGCGCTGCTCTGCGGGCTCGTGCTGGTGCTCTTCGTGGAGCCGCCGCTGCCCGCCTTCGTCGCAGGCGACGCGCTGAGCGGCGATTGGCGCCCGACCCTCGTGGCGCTGGGCATGCTGGGCCTCTATGGGCTCGCGTTCCTCGTGCCCCCGATCCGCGACTTCTACATGCTGACACCGCTGCCCCTGCTGGATTGGCCGGTACTGGGCGGCGTGGTGGCCATCTGGGCAGTGGCCCTCCGTTGGGCCTGGCGGCACCGACTTGGTCGAGCGCCTGTTCAGCCCGGCCCCCGGTTGAGCCGAAAGCGCGGCGGCCCGGAGCATGGGCTCCGGGCCGCCGGGCGGGATGTGCCTACCCCTGGGTCGGGCGCCGCAGCATCTGCAACAGCTTCGGCCGCTGCCCGTAGTAGAGTATGCCGTTGCGGTAGAGCCGCGCGGCCAGGGCGGTGCCCAGCAGGATGGTGACGAGCATCAGCGCCAACGCCAGCGCGACTTCCCAGGCCGCCACGTCGCCGATGCCGATCCGGGCCAGCATCATCATCGGCGTGAAGAGCGGGAAGAACGAGGCGACACGCACCCAGGGCTCGTTGATCGAGGTCAGCGCCAAGATCGTGAGCAAGTAGCCCGGCAGGAGAATCATCTGTAGCGGCGCGACCACCTGCGAGACGTCCTCCACCCGGCTGACCAGCGCGCCCATCCCGGCGTGGAGCACGCCGTACAGCGCGAACGCCAGAATGAAGAAGACGAAGGCAAAGATGAGCAGGCTCGCCGACGCGGCGGCGAAGTCAGGCAACCCGCCACTGGCGCTGCCCAGCAGCGCTTCGTTCAACGGAGGCTGGATCGCCAGTCCGAGCAGCGCGGCCACGATAATGGCGCCCATTTGGGTGAAGGCAGCCCCCGCGACGCCCAGGATCTTGCCGGAGAGAAGCTGCATCGGCGTGGCCGCGTTTATCATGATCTCCATCACGCGTGAGCTTTTCTCTTCAACCACGCCGCCGGCAATCCACTGGCCATAGAGCACGATCATGACGTACATGAGCACCACGACCGTCGTCGTGATCCCGTAGCCGACCAGATTCTCCGCATCGCTCTTGCCGTTATTGAACGTGCTGGAGCTCGTGCTGCTCACCTCGAACTGCGCCGGGCGAAACGCGGCCTGTTGCTGCGACGCGTCGAGTCCGGCGCGCTGCAGCCGATCGGACGCCGCCAGGAAGTTGGCCGCCTGCCGCACTTGCTGCACGGTGCTGCTGCTGGGCTCGCGCTTGGTCGTGAGCTGGAACGTCAGGTCGCCGCCCGCTGCGCGGGTGATTACCAAGGCCGAATCGACGGTGCCGTCCTTGACGCGCGCCACCAGCACGGCCGGGTCCGTCACGGTGGCGAGGGTGGCGGTAAAGACCGGGGCCGCAGGCGCCGCACTGCTCGTGGGCGCGTTGAGCGTCTCATCCAGGTAGCGCACTACCCCGGCGGAGTCCTGTCCGGCCACCGGCCCGGCGAGGTCGAGCACGACGATGCCGACACGGGAGTCGCTGCGCGTGAGATACTGGATCGCCGTCGGCAGGAGCATGGCGACGAGAGCCAGCACGGCGATCACGACCGTCGTGATGACGAAGATCCGCTTGTAGACGCGCTCATGGAACTCGCGGCCGGCGATCAGGCGCACGTTGTGGAGCATATTGGGCTTCATAGGACGTTCTCTCCTCTCCGTCGCCTGCTCAGGCGGCACCGACCGGTTGCAAGACCGGCGCATCGGCCGAGCCCAGGCCGGCGGCCGCGACGCCGCCGACACGCTCGATGAAGATATCGTTCAGGGACGGATCGGCGATCTGGAAGAGGCTGACCCGCCCACCGCGGTCGAGCGCGGTGCGCAGGATGAGGTCGGGCGTGGCCGGCGCGCGCAGGTCGAGCTCGACGTAGTCCTGGCCGCGCCGGGTGACGGTCACGCCGGGCAGCAGGTCGAGCCACCGGATCTCCGGGTCGTCGTCGAGGGCAAGCCGCACGACCTTGCGGCCGGCGCTGCGCCGCACCTCGCGCACCCCACCCGCCACGACAATCTCGCCGCGGTTGATGATCGCGATGTCTTCGCAGAGCTCCTCGACCATGCTCATCTCGTGAGTGGAGAGCACGATCGTCTTGCCACGGGCGTGGAGCTCGCGCAGCACGTCCTTCAGCAGCTTTTCGTTCACGGGGTCGAGCCCGCTGAAGGGCTCGTCCATCAGCAGGATGTCGGGATCGTGCAGGATGGCGACGAGGAACTGCACCTTCTGCTGGTTGCCCTTGCTCAGCTCGTCGACCCGCTTGTTGCGGTTCTGGGTGATCTGCAGGCGGTCCAGCCAGTAGTCGACGTCGCGCTGCGCCTCGCTGCGCGAGCGGCCGTAGAGTTGTGTCAGGAACAACAGCTGATCGACCACGTGCATCTTGGGGTAGAGGCCGCGCTCCTCGGGCAGATAGCCCCAGAGGCCGCGCGCCGTGGCCGGGGCCGGGCGGCCCTGCCAGAGCACGCGTCCGGCATCGGGCTGGTAGATGTTCAGGATCATGCGGATCGTCGTCGTCTTGCCGGCGCCGTTCGGGCCGAGGAAGCCGAAGATCTCGCCCTCCTCCACCGTCAGGCTCACGTTCTGCACGGCGGGCACGCCGTTGAATGACTTCCGCACGTTCTCGACCTGGAGTGTCATCGGCCTTCCTCCTCATACGCAGGGGCCGCGCTACCACGGCCCTGTGCACGATTGTACCGCCCCTGCGTGAGAGTCCCGGTGGCAGCCACGTTGCAGGTTGGTAAACGCCGCCAGGCGCGCAACGCGAAGTGGTATATACGTTTCACATCATAACATACGCGGCGGATCGTGAGCGCGTCGCAGCGGGCGGTGGCGACCCCGGGAGGCCGAGCCGGTTTGACAGCCCGCGCGCCGCTATGCTACGCTGCGGAGACGACGCCGCGGCGCGGCAGGCGGGCCGCACAGGCGCCGGGCGAGAGGAGGGGCACGTGCTGCCGAGCCGGTGGGACGAGGTACAGACGCAGCGGACGCGGCTGCGCGACCTCGATTTGCCCTGCACCGCCCACGCCGCGCTGCGTGAGGCCTGGCCCGCGGCGCGCGCCCACGACCCCGCTGCACGCTGCGTCCTGATCACGAGCGGCGAGGACCTAGACGAGCGCGGGCGCGCCACGCTCTGGGAGCTCCAGGTCGACCTGCCGCAGCGGCGCGCCCAGGCGACCCTAAGCATCGGCATCGACGAGGATGACGACTACGGTCGCCCGTGCGTCCTCGTGGCGCAGGTGCGGCCGTTCATCCCGCCCGGCGACCTATGGGAGATCATGCGCGAGGGCGAGGAGGCAATGCGCCGGCACGAGACGGTCTCCTGGCAGCGCCTGCTGGTGGGGCGGCCGCCGCTGCCCTTGCCCGGCTACGACTCAGACCACGCCGTCGCCGCGCTGCTGGCGCATGGGGGGCGCACCGGCCGCGGGCGCTGGCTCGGGGCGCGCGTGCAGGTCGACGGCAGCGCAGTCTGGTACCTGCACCGTGGGGGCGACGAGCCGCTGACCACGCCGTTCGGCCCGGCGGCGCTTCCGGCCGGGCCGGATGGCGCGGCCCCGGATGTCCGGCCGCCCCTGCTGCCCCCGGACTCCGGCGCCCTGCTCGGCTGAAATGTCGCAGTTTGTCACAGTTTGTCCCAGAATCTCGGTCTTACGACGTATTGATGCCCGTCGATGGATTGTGCTACAATGCGGGCGAGGAGAGAGAGCATGAAGCAAGTGATCGAGCTAACTGAGCGGCGCCGCGGCACACGATGCTGCGCGCCCGTCGCACCCGGGCTCAGCATGGACGCGGCGGAGGCGGCCACGGCCGATCTCCAGATCCTCGCCCACCCGATCCGCCTGCGCATCCTCGACCTGCTGGCACGCAACCCGGTGCCCGTCTGCGTCTGCGACGTGGAGGCCGCGGTGCCGGTCAAGCAGCCGACCGTCTCCCACCACCTGCGGCTGCTACGCGAGGCCGGCCTGATCGAGGCGACCAAGCAGGGGCTGTGGGTCTACTACACGATCCGGCGCGACGCGATGGCCGCGCTGCAAGCGCGCGTGGCGGGCTACCTGACGCCGCTGGCGGGCGACGCGGAGGAGCCGGCATGGACGCGCTGATCGCGCCGGCCCAGCCGGACGAGACCGCGGCGGTGGCCGCGCTCCTGGCCGCCGCCGGGCTGCCGACGGCCGGGCTGGACGCGCCGGAGACCATGCTGCTGGTGGCGCGGGCGGGCGCGGACATCGTCGGCAGCGCGGGGCTGGAGGTCTATGACGGCGCCGGTCTGTTACGCTCGGTCGCCGTCGACCCGGCGTGGCGGGGCCGCGGGCTCGGCGCGGGGCTGACCCGTGCGGCACTCGACCTGGCGCGGGCGCGGGGCCTGGGCGCGGTGTATCTGCTCACCGAGACGGCACCGGCCTACTTCCCGCGCCTCGGCTTCGTGCCGATCGCGCGCACCGCGGTCGATCCGGCGATCCATGCGTCGGTGGAATGGGCGGAGGCCTGCCCCGCGAGCGCGCAGGCGATGGTCGCCCAACTGCGTTAGCCGCCCGCGGCCCGGCGGCTTTTTTCGGGCCAAGTATATCGATCCGCTTCAATGAATGCAACGGATCACGAAAGAGAGGAACCGATCATGACCACGACAGACCAGCCGACCGGCGCGGAGGTCCGCGAGCAGGTGCGGCAGCACTATCGGGCGGCGGCCCTGCGCGTCGTCAACGACGCGGGATGCTGCGGCAGCCCGGCCGGCGACTGCTGCTCCGACGGCGCGTCGCCGATCACCAGCGACCTCTACACGGCGCTGGACGCGGCGGAGGTGCCGAGCGAGGCGCTGCTCGCCTCGCTGGGCTGCGGCAACCCGACCGCGCTCGCCCGCCTGAACCCGGGCGAAGTGGTGCTCGACCTGGGCAGCGGCGGCGGCATCGACGTCCTACTCTCGGCGCGCCGCGTCGGCCCGACGGGCTTCGCCTACGGGCTCGACATGACCGATGAGATGCTGGCGCTCGCCGAGGCCAATCGTGCGCGGGCCGGGGCCACGAACGTGCGCTTCCTGAAAGGGTACATCGAGTCGGTGCCGCTGCCCGACGCCAGCGTCGACGTGGTCATCTCTAACTGTGTCATCAACCTGGCGGCCGACAAACGGCCCGTGCTGCGCGAGGCCTTCCGCGTGCTCAAGCCGGGCGGGCGCTTCGCCGTCTCCGACGTCGTGCGCCGGGGCGAGGCGCCGGCCGCGATCCTGGCGAGCATGGAGTCCTGGACGGGCTGTGTCGCTGGAGCGCTACACGAGGACGTATATCGGGCGCTGCTGGCCGAGGCCGGCTTCACGGACATCGGCATCGAGGTAACCCGTGAGCACCAGACCGCCGCCCTGGCCGAGGAGGCGGGCTGCTGCGCGCCCAGCGACGCGGTGCCCGACGGGCTATTCGTCAGCGCCTTCGTACGGGCCGTGAAGCCCGCCGGCTGAGCCCGGGCGCTTGCCCGGGGGCGGCCGGACGGTGGCCGGGGGGCCGGCGCGCCGGCCCGCATGGTTCTGCTCACCTTAGGGGCGTGAGTTTGAGCAGCAACCTGGGGCCCAGGGGCGGCCCGCCCGCGCCGGGGGCCGCCCGGTGGCCGCAGCGTCGGCCGCAGGGCACCGTCCCGGAGTGGGAATCCTTCGCCTGCGGCGCACGATGACAGCGGGCGGTCAGGGTGACGGCGGGCGGAAAGCGTTCCCGCGCCGCCTCCTTGGTCGCCCTGACCGCAGGGAAGGGTCTCCGCGCCGGAGCGCTTGCCCGGGGGCGGCCGGACGGTGGCCGGGGGCCGGCTACTGCGGCGGCGCGTGCCGCAGGGCCACCTCCCGGCGCGGAGACCCTTGGCGTGCGGCTCAGGATGACACGGGGGGGTGAGGGCGCGGCCCCGGGGCGGCCGGACGGGGGCCGGGGGCCGGCGCGCCGGCCCGCATGGTTCTGCTCACCTTAGGGGCGTGAGTTTGAGCAGCAACCTGGGGTCCAGGGGCGGCCCGCCCGCGCCGTCGCCGCCAGCACAGACGTGCCCGCTCGGCGGCTGCGACAGCCGGATCGGTACCCTGCGCCACGATCTTGGGGGCGGTGCGGATCGGGAGCCAAATGCTGCTCAAACTCACGCCCCTAGGGTGAGCAGAACGCATGCGGGCGCCGCCGACGCGGCCAGGGCCACCCCGCCCGGCACCCTGGACCCCCCAGGCGTCGCCCGGGCAGGCACTGCGGGGCGGAGACCCTTCCCTGCGGTCAGGGGGACCCAGGAGACGGCGCGGGAATACTTTCCGTCGGAAGTCCCACCCCAGGGGCCCCGGGGGCGGGCCTAACCGGCCGGCACGAACTGGGCGCACGCGGCGCCCGGCACGGGCACGCGCGCGACGGGCGCACCCAGGCCGGGGGCGGCGGGCATCGCCGGCTCACTGCGCGAGTTCCTGCACGCGCTGGAGAGCGGCACCACCCCAACCGGCGAGTGCCACGACAACCTGTACAGCCTGGCAATGGTCTTCGCCGCGATCGAATCGGCGCAGAGCGGCAAGCGGGAGCCGGTCACCGTCTAGGGACGGCGCCCGCCGGGACCGCGCCGAGCCGCCGGGAGACCGAGGGCCGCGGGCCGGTTCAGCGGCCGGCGGGCGCGTGGGCGGCCAGCGCGGCCGCGATCTCGTCTGCCCAGGCGCGGATCGCGGGCCAGTCGCGGAAGTCGCCGGGCTCGGGCTTGACCGCACGCGTTACCAGCCGCTCGCCGAAGCCGAGGGTCGCCGGGTCCAGGTTGCCGACAAAGGTCCGGTGGCCCGACGCGCCGATCTCGGCCATCAGGGCGGGGATCTGGGCCGGGTCGCCGTGCGGCTTGGGGTCGTCCGCGCCGAGCGGGCCGCTGCTGAAGAGCCAGACCGGGATCTCAGTCAGCGCATCGCGGTTGCGCTCGACGAAGTCGCGGGCAGCGGGCAGCCAACTGCCCATGTAGACGGCGCTGCCGACCAGCGCGGCGTCGTAGTGCGCCGCAGGCGGCGCCTGCTCGGCTTCCCACACGTCGACGGTATGGCCGGCAACGCGTAGCTCGCGGCCGAGCGCCCCGGCGATCTCGTGGGTGCTGCCGTGGCGGCTGGCGACGGCAATCAGGATGTTCATGGTGATATCTCTCCTCTTGGATAGCAGGCGTCGGAGCCAACCCCGCGACGCATCGCTCAGCGGCGGCCCGCGGCCACCGGGACCTCAGTTGGCGCGCGGCCGTTCAGCGGCGACAGCGGACGCGCGGAAGGCGCGGGCGCCGCGACGATGCTGCGCAGCAGCAACACGCCCAAGACGGCGTTCGCGGCCGCCAGCGCCGTGAAGATCGCGAACTCGGCTGCGCTCACCGCCACGCCCGCGAGCACTTGCCCGACGCCCATCGCGACGAGCGCGGCGCCCATCGTGCCACCCAGCATCAGGACGACCGAGGCGAGCAAGTAGCCGAAGGGGTCGCGCCGCAGCAGCAGCGCGCCCGTGACGACCGCCGCCGGGGCGATGACGCCCAGGTCGAGGGCCTGGATCACCAGGGTCGAGTAGGCGTCGAGGCCGTCGGGCGCGGTGCCGGCGAGCAATGGCGGGACGATACGCCCTAGCCAGAGCAGTAGCAGCATGGCCCCGAGGAAGAAGGTGAAGCCGGCGATGGTGCGGCGCGGGAAGCGCGCGCCGAAGCGGGCCGGCAGCGCGGCGACGTCTATGGCGCGGAGGGCCAAGATGAAGCCGAACAGGCTGAGGCTCATCAGCGCCACGTAGAGCAGGAAGAAGGGGTTATACGCGGTCAGCATCGACATGGACGTGTAGGTGTAGAGGAAGTAGCCGAGCGTGCCGGCGCGGAGCAACTGCCCGCGCAGGGCGCCACGGCCCGCCCAGACCGTCGCGCCAATCAGCAGCGGGATGCCGAGGACGAGCGTGATCAGATCCTGGGCGATCTCCTGCGACGCGCCGGAGACGGAGTCGAAGTGGTAGAGACCGCCGCCCCAGATCTGCACGGGCTGGCCGCGCAGGTTCGTGAAGTCGAAGTGGGCGCCGCCCTGCCAGAGCACGCCGGTGCCGGCGGCGATCAGCGCCAGGCCGGCTATCAGCCAGCAGATCAGCGGAAGTATGGAGAGTTTAGGCATCGGATATCCTCCCGGGGGAGTCAGGCCGCCTGCGTCAGCAGCGCCAGCCCCACCATCAAGCCGATCGAAATGAAGTTCGAGATGCCGTGCGCCAGGATCGGCGCGACCAGGCTGCCGGTGCGGGCGCGCGCCCAGCCGTACCAGAGGCCGAAGCCCACCTGCGCCAGGGCATTGTCCAGGTTCAGTGCGTAGAGGTGCAGGGGCCACACCGTCCAGAGCACGTGGGCCAGGCCGAAGAAGAGCGCAGCGAGGACCGCGGCCGCCGGGAGCGGCCACGGCCCGATACGCCAGGTGCCCGGCCACGCCGGGGTGAGCAGGCCCTGGATCATTCCGCGGAACCAGATCTCCTCGGTCAGACCGCTGATGCATAGCTGGAAGATCAGGAAGCCGGTGATGTCGGCGGGCGTGAGGACGATGGGCAGCGGCCAGGGGCGGCCCAGCAGCACCATGCTGCCGTGCAGCAGCAGCATGCCGGCGCCCACAACCAGCGTGAACTTTCCCACCAGGCGCAAGGATAGGCCCAGGTTCTGGAGCGTGAGCCCACTCCAGCGGCGCCACGCAGCACCCCCCGCCAGGCCGATCACGCCGAGGGCGATGATCAGTTGCCAGGCATGGTTGCCGTAGAGGACGAGCCAGGGGTGATCGGCGGCGGCCCGCGCGGCGCCGGACCAGGTGGCCAGCAGCCGCGGCCAGGTGGCGGTGAAGACGGCATCCCAGGCCCATTGGCCCAGCAGCACGACGAACAGCACCGTGCCCACCCGCAGGAATACGAGCGGGTAGCTGGGCCGACGGAGTGTGGTCTGCATGGTGCGCCCTCCCCCTGAGCCGTCTATCTCAAGGGGAGTTATAGCGCGCCGCGGTCAACAGCCAGGCATCCGGTGGTGTCAGAACGGTGACGGCGGAGCGACCGGGCTTAACCGGCGGGCACGAACTGCACGCAGGAGGCGCCCGGCACGGGCACCCGCGCGACGGGGGCGCCGAGGCCGGGGGAATCGGCAAGCACCGGCAGGACGGCCAGATCGCCGCTTTCCTTGTTCGCCACGACGAGAAAGTCGCCGCCGGGCGCGATCGTGAAGTGGCGCGGGCCTGCGCCGCCACAGGGCGGGGTGGCCAGCAGCGCGAGGCGCCGCTCCGAGTCGACCGTGAAGACGGCGATGCTGTCGTGGCCGCGGTTGGAGACGTAGACACGGGCGCCGTCCGGGGCGACGTGGATGTCCGCGACGGTATTGGGCGGCGCATCGGGCGGGAGTGTGGAGAGGGCCTGGCGGGGCCGTAGCGTGGCGGCGGCCCCATCGTAGTCGTAGATGGTCACGGTGTTTTCGAGCTCGTTCGCCACGTAGAGGGTGCTACCGTCGGGGTGGAAGGCGGCGTGGCGCGGCCCGGCGCCGGGCCGGGTGCGCACCTCGCGCGGGTCGCGGAGTCGGCCGGCCGCGGCGTCATAGGTGTAGACGAAGAGGGCATCCGCGCCGAGATCGGCCACGATGACCAGCCGGCCGTCGGGCGTGAAGGTCGCGGAATGGGCGTGGGGGCCGTCCTGGCGGCCGGGGTCGAGGCCGTGGCCCCCGTGCTGCATGAAGCCGGTAGGCGCGCCCAGGGCGCCGTCGTCGCCGATCGACAAGACCGTCACACTGCCGCTGACGTAATTGGTGACGATCAGGCGCCGGCCCGCCGGGTCGAAGGCCAGAAAGCACGGCGCGTCGCCGCCGCTCGGACGGCGGTTGATCTCGGTCAGCGCGGGCGGGGCGCCCGCCGCCTGCCAGGCCACGACCGCTCCGGGGCGCGCGTCCTCGGCTACCGTCGTTTCGCTGACCGTGTACAGCCGGGACCCGCCGGGCCCGACCACCAGGTACGACGGGTTGGTTACCCCCGCCCAGGCGCCGCGCGGCGTCAGCGCGCCGGTCCGGCCGTCAAAGGTGAAGGCGTAAAGCCCCGGCTGGTCCGCCGGGGCGTAGCTGCCCACGTAGCACGACAGCTCCAACTCCACTCCATGTTGCGGCATATGCTCCTCCTGAACCCGGGCGCGCGTCGGGCCGGCGCCGGGGTAATGGTTCCTCAGGAGTATAGCATAGATGACCAGGCGGCGTGGGACTCTGCCTTATTGTTATGTAAAGTAGAATGCTCCCGCGGCGTCAGAAGACGTTGGTCACGAAGTTCAACAGGGCGTGCAGACCGATGGCCGGGTAGATGCTGCCGGTGCGGGCGCGGGTCCAGCCCAGCAGCGCGCCGAGGAGCGTGGCCTCCACGATCTGGAAGGTGACGAACCCCGCCGGGTAGTAGAGATAGTTGGCGCTGTGGGCCAGGCCGAAGGCGACCGCGCTGATGGCGACGGTCAGGGCGGTCGCCCGCGGGCCCCAGCCGGCGCGGCGGAGCAGCGCGAGGATGCCCGTGTAGAAGAGGCCGCGGAACAGCGCCTCCTCGGTGAAAGGCACCAGCGTGAATTGCGACCAGGGGAAGTTGTGGAAGGGGATCGGCCCGCTGAGCAGGACGAAGCCCAGCCCAAGCGCGGTCAGCAGGCCGGCAAGGCCAAGCAGCAAGCGCCACTCCTGGAGCACGGTGCCCAACTGCCAGCCGAAGCGCCGCGGCCACCAGACGGTCGTCAGCACGCCCAGGACAAAGTAGTAAGCGCTGAACAGCGCGCTTTGGACCTCCGGGCTGTCGGACGGGAACCAACTGTTCACCAGGGCGCTCACCGGGACGCCGGAGAACGCCAGCGCGAGCGCCAGGCCGCAGGCGGCGGCCAGGATCCCGGCCGCGGCGCCCCACGGCCGGCTGCCCCCCGTGGCGTCGCCGGCCGGGACGCCGACGGCCACCGCATGTCTGCTCATAACCGCCTCCTGTCGCGACAAGCATCTCCTTACAGCGATTTTAGGCGGGCGATGTGAACGCGGTGGTGCGCGGAAGGTGAACGATCCGTAAGGGGCGAGCGACCCGTGGCCCGCGCCGTGCTCGGCACGCGCTGCCGCGCCGGATGCGGGCGCGGGCCGACGGCCCGGAGCGCGCCGGGCATGCGACAGGAGGATGCCGATGAACCGCCCACTGGTAGTGCTGGCACTGGGGCTCGCCGTGGGCGCGGTCGGGGGCGGGATCTTCTACCTGGGATTGCGGCTGATCGACCGCCAGCGCTCCACGCCGGGCACGCTCGGAAGCTGCCTCGTCGCGCTGCTGGGGGCGGTCGTCATCTTCCTCGGCGTGGGCCTGCTGGCCGCCGCGATGCTGGTGCCGTAACCGGGCGGCGGCTCAGCCGCCCGCCGCGGCCAGCGCGCCGAGCTCCTCCGGCGTGAGATCCAGCGCGGTGGCGCCGGCCAGCTCGCGCAGCTGGACGGGCGACGTGGCACTGGCGATGGGTGTGGTGATGCCGGGGTGGGCCAGCAACCAGGCCAGCGCGACCTGGGCGGGCGTCGCGTCGTGTGCCGTGGCAACGCGGTCGACGACGGCGAGCACCGCGAAGCCGGCCTCGGTCATGGAGCGGCGGGCCACGCTCTCGGCGCGGAGCGTGTCGGGCGTCGGACTGTTGGGGCGATACTTGCCGGTGAGGAACCCACCCGCCAGGGCGCCGTAGGTCATCACGCCGAGGTCGGCTTCGCGGCAGAGCGTGGCGAGCGCACCCTCGTAGTCCTCGCGGCTGAGCAGGTTGTAGCGCGGCTGGGCGCAGGTATAGCGCGCCAGGCCGCGCTCGGCGCTGATCGCCAGCGCGCTCGCCAGGCGGTCCGCACTGAAGTTCGAGACGCCGATGTGGCGCACCTTGCCCTGCTGCACCAGGCGGGTGAACGCGTCCAGCGTGGCTTCTTGCGGCGTCTCGAGATCGTCGTGGTGGGCGAGATAGATGTCTATGTAATCGGTTTGCAGGCGACGAAGGGAGCTCTCGACCGCGGCGGCGATATGCGCGGGGCCGAGGCCCACGTCGTCGGGGCCGGAGCCCATGCGGCTGCCCACCTTGGTCACCAGCACGACGCGGTCGCGGTTGCCGCGGGCACGCATCCAGCGGCCGAGGAGGGCCTCGGACTCGCCACCGCTGTGGCCGGGCACCCAGGCGGAGTAAACGTCGGCCGAATCGACGAAGTTACCACCGAGGCCGGCATAGGCATCGAGCACCGCGAACGACGCGGGATCGTCGGCGGTCCAGCCGAAGACGTTGCCGCCGAGGCAGATCGGGGCGACCTGCAGCTCGGTCGCTCCCAGCCGCCGCCGGCCACTCAAATCACCGTGTTGCATGCGCCCACCCTCTCTGTCGCCGGTCGCCGGCCGGATCGTATTGGCCGACAGGTTGCGCTGCACGAAGAATGCCACGCGGCGGCCTGACCGGGGCGCACGGCGCGGGGGGCGTCAATTCGCCCGCGATTACACCCGAATTGGCGGCACATTCTGAACGTTTTCCAATGCCGGGGCGTTATAATCGAGGTGGCTACACCCGCCCGAACCCGTTGTGACGCCGTCCCATTTCCGCTAAAGGACCCGCCCGATGCTCGACCGCCGCAGCCTGGCCGTCCTGTTGCTCCTGACCGTGCTCCTGCCGGCGGCCGGCGGCTGCGGCTCCGCGCCGGTCGCACGCCCCACGCCGCCACCGCTGGCGGAGAAGTCCTCCGGCCCCGCGCCGGCTGCGCGGACACCGCCGCCCGCCGCCCCGCCGACGGCGCCCGGGGCACCCGACGACGGTCGGCGGCCCTCGGCGGCGCGCTCGGCGACGTCTCGGCAGCGCCCCCGCCTCCACCGCCGCAGCAGCCGACCGCGACGCCCCGGCCGTGGCACGTCGGCTTACAAGCGGGGCACTGGCAGATCGCCGACCTGCCGGACTCCCTGTCCCGGCTGCGCGATCAGACCGGCACGACCTACCACGGGTATCGTGAGGTGGATCTCAATCTGGACTACGCGCGGCGGGCCGCGGCGATCCTGCAGGCGGCGGGCGTCGTCGTCGACGTGCTGCCGGCCACCGTGTCGAACGGCTACCAGGCCGATGCGTTCGTGGCCATCCACGTCGACGGCAACATCGTGCGCCCGGATCGCGGCTTCAAGAACTCGCCGCCCTATCGCTCCGCGGTGGCCTGGCAGGATGCCGTGCTGAACGACGCACTATCGAACGCCTACGCGGCGGCCACGGGCCTGCCGCGCGATCCCGGCATCAGCGACAACATGCGCGGCTACTACGCCATCAACGGCTGGATGGGCGGCGACAGCCGCATCAGCATCACGACGCCCTCGTCAGTCATCGAGACGGGGTTCCTGACCAGCGCCGCGGACCGGGCCGTGCTGCTTAACGTTCCGGACCAGGTCGCCGCCGGCATCGCGCAGGGCATCCTCGCCTATCTGGGTGAGAAGGCGGCAGCGGAGGCGCACCAGGCGGAGGCCGCGGCGGTGGCGGCGGGGTCGCCCACGGGCTGCAGCCTGGTCGTCACGATGGACCAGGTGCCGGTGCGGGCCGCCGACGATCCGAGCGCGGCCGAGGTCACGGAGGTCAGCCGGGGCACGATCCTGCCCTATCTGGACAGCACGGCCATTCCGCAGGGCCCTTTCACCGAGGCGCAGGGCCGCCGGCTCGTCGTGGACACCGGCTACTACCTCGTCGCGCCGCCGGACGGCGGCCCGCCCGCCTACGTCAACCACGGCCCGTCGATCGTGCAGATCCCGCCGCCGTGAGGCACCCCAGGGCGGCGCAACCCGCCACCACCGCGATTGACGCGCCGCCCGCCCTGTGCTAGAGTTGGGGCGCGCCGACGCGTGCGCGGGAGGTGGAGTGATGGCGAACGAGGCAGGGCCAGCCGAGCAGGGGACGGAGACGTGGCCGGGCGCCGGGGGAACCGGGCTGCTCGCGCGGTGGTGGCGGCCGGCGGAGCCGCCGCGCGGGGTGGTGCTGATCGTGCACGGGCTCGGCGAGCACGCGGGGCGTTACGCGCCGCACGCCGCGGCGCTGGTGGCGCGCGGCTATGCCGTCTACAGCTTCGATCTGCGCGGCCACGGCCGGTCGCCCGGCCCGCGTGCTTACGTTGATCGCTTTGCCACATATCTCGCGGACCTCGACGCCATGCTAGCCGCCGTGCGCGCCCGCGAGCCCGACCGACCGCTATTCCTGCTCGGGCACAGCATGGGCGGCACGATCGTCGCCCTGTATGTGCTCACGCGGCAGCCCACGCTGGCCGGGGTGGTGCTCAGCAGCCCGGCGCTGGCCCCCGGCAGTGACATCTCGCCCCTGCTGGCCCGCCTGGCGCCGCTGATCGGCCGGCTGGCCCCGCGGCTACCGGCCAGCCCGCTCGATCCCGCCGCCATCTCGCACGACCCCGCCGTCGTCCGCGCCTACGCCGAAGATCCGCTCGTGCTGCACCGCGGCATGCCGGCGCGCACGGGCGCCGAACTCCTCGCGGCGATCGGCCAGGTCCAGGCACAGATGGACGCCTGGTCACTGCCGCTGCTGCTGATCCATGGTACCGCCGACCGGCTCACCAACCCCGCGGGCAGCCAGGCCCTGGCCCGGCGCGCGGCCGTGGCCGACAAGACGCTGCGGCTGTATGACGGCTTCTACCATGAGACGCTGAACGAGCCGGAGGGGGCGCGCGTGCTGGCGGACCTAGGCGGCTGGCTCGACGCGCATACCGCCGCCTGACCCGCCGGCCCGGACCTCAGGGGAATGACCAACCCGTGGCACAGGGCAGCGACTTCGCTTCCTTGCACCACGGGGTGCGAATGGGGGCGCGCCGCTCCGGCGGGCGCTAGAAGGTCTCCGCCGAGGCGTTGGGCGGGGCCGGCGCAAGCGGAGGAATGTTCGCCCCGCGGCGCTGCTGCTCGTACAGCGTCACGTACTCCTCGGCCATGCGGCGCGCGGTGAACCGGGCGTCGAACTCTTGCCGGCAGCGCTCGCGGCTGATCTCCGGGATGCGGCCAACCGCTTGCACGGCGTCCTCGATCCCCTCACAGATGAAGCCGGTTTCGCCGTCCACCAGGATTTCGGGCACGGAGCCCCGCCGGTAGGCGATCGTCGGCGTGCCGCAGGCCAGCGCCTCGATCATAACCAGCCCGAACGGCTCGGGCCAGCCGATGGGGAAGAGCAGCGCGGCCGCATTGCCCAGGAACGCCTCCTTGTCCTCGTCCCCCACCTCGCCGACCCAGTCGATGAGCGGATGGTCGAGCAGTGGCTTGATCTTCTGGTCGAAGTACTCCTGATCCACCGGGTCGACCTTCGCGGCGATGCGCAGCGGCAAGCCTGCTTGCTTGGCGATGGCGATGGCCTGATCGGGCTGCTTTTCAGGAGAGATGCGCCCCAGGAAGGCGAGGTAGTCGCCGGCTCTGGGGTGGAAATGGAGCAGGTCGTCGGGCTCGCCGTTGTAGACCGTGCCGATCCAGTTGGCCCCGGGCAGGGGCGTCCGCTGGCTGTCGGATATCGAGACGACGGGCATTTCAGGGAACATGCCATAGAAGCGGCGCAGGCCGGGCAAGTCCAGCCGCCCGTGCAGGGTGGTCAGCATGGTGATGGGCACCCGCCGCGCCAGCGGGTAATGCAGATAGTCCACATGGAAATGGACGACGTCGAACTCGCCGGCCGCCTCGAAGACCTCTTCGTTCTCGAGGACGTGGGCCATCAACGGGTCGGCTTCGTCCGGATCGAGCCGCAGGGCGCGGGGCACTACGGGCACCAGGCGCGCGCTGGTTTTGGAGTCGCCGCTGGCAAAGAGCGTAACCTCATGGCCGGCGGCGACCAGCGCTTCGGTCAAGAACGATACGACACGCTCCGTGCCGCCATAGAGTTGCGGCGGAACGCTCTCCACGAGAGGCGCCACCTGGGCAATACGCATAGCGAGTTCCTCCTCCCAGTGCGTGGGCTCGCCGCGGGGCACTCCCATTCCAGGCAGAGGGAGGCGCCCCGCGCTTGAGCACGCTCGCAAGCTGTGCCATGTATAGCCCAATGCGTGCCACGAAGTTCTGACCCGCCGCCCAGACAACCGCGCGGCCGGGGTCCCGGCCGCGCGGTGCCTGGTTCTGGCTTTACCGCGGGTTCCAGCTCCAGTCCCGGATCTCGGGCATGTCCTCGAGGTGCTGGCGGGCGTAGGCCGCGGCCTTGACGATCATCGATTGGCACTCGTCGATCAGCTCGGGCGCGCGGTCGCGCAGGCGCGGCACGCGGCAAATCGCCTCAATGCAGAGGTGATAGCGGCTGACTTCGTTCAGGGCAACCATCTCGAACGGCGTGGTCGTGGTGCCCTGCTCGATGAAGCCACGGACGTGGAAACGGCCCTCGTTGACGCGGCCGTGGATCACCTGGTGGATCGCCCGGCGATAGCCATGGAAGGCGAAGATCACCGGCTTGTCGGCGGTGAACAGGTGCACGAACTCGGTCTCGTCCATGCCGTGCGGATGGACCGTGCGTGGAAAGAGGGCCATCAGGTCGACGATGTTGACGACGCGGACGTGTAGGTCGGGCGCGCGCTCGCGCAGCCACTGCGCTGCGGCAAGCGTCTCCTGCGTCAGCGTGTCGCCCGCGCAGGCGAGCACCACGTCGGTCTCGCCGCCTTCCGACGTGCCGGCCCAATGCCAGACGGAGGCGCCTCGGGCGCAGTGCTCGATGGCCTCCTCCATCGGCAGCCACTGGAGCTCAGGCTGCTTGTCGATCACGATCAGGTTCACGTAATTGCGGCTGCTCAGGCAGTGATCGGTCACCGACAGCAAGCAGTTGGCGTCGGGCGGCAGATAGATGCGGGCGACGGTGCCCCGCTTCGACAGCATGACGTCGATCAGACCGGGACCCTGATGGCTGAAGCCGTTGTGGTCGTTGCGCCAGCAGGTGGAGGTCAGCAGGATGTTGAGGGAGGCGATCGACTCGCGCCAGTAGAGGTGACTCGCCTCCTCCAGCCACTTCGTGTGCTGCACGGTCATCGAGGCGGAGACCATCGCGAAGGCCTCGTAGGTGGCGAAGACGCCGTGGCGGCCGGTGAGCACATAGCCCTCCAGCCAGCCCTCACAAGCATGCTCGCTCAGGATCTCCATCACCCGGCCATCCGGCGACACGTGGTCGTCGATGTCGATCGTCTTGCCGACGAAGCAGCGGTTCTCCACTTCAAAGACCGCCCCGAGGCGGTTGGAATTCGTCTCGTCGGGGCAGGTGAGCCGGAAGTTGGCCTGGGCGGCGTTGCGCACAAAGATGTCGCGGAAGAACTTGCCCGCCTGCCGGGTCGACTCGGCGCGCAGCGTGCCCGGCTGCTCCACGGGCACGGCATAGTCGCGGAAATCGGGCAGGTCGAGGTCGACGAGCAGCTTGCCGCCGTTGGCGTGCGGGTTCGCGCCCATGCGCCGGACGCCCCGGGGCGACAGCTCCCGCAGCTCGGGGACGAGCGCGCCGTCGGCGTCGAAGAGCTGTTCGGGGTGGTAGCTGCGCATCCACTCCTCCAGCCGGGCGAGTTGCGCGGGGTCATTGCGCACCTCGGCCAGCGGCACCTGGTGCGCCCGGAACGTGCCCGCCACCGGTAGGCCGCCGACCTCCACCGGCCCCGTCCAGCCCTTGGCCGTGCGCAGCACGATGGCGGGCCAGCGCGGACGGCCGTGGACGCCGTTCGCGCGCGCGCCCGCCTGGATCGCGCGGATACGCTCGTAGCATGTATCCAGCGTGGCGGCGAACTGCTGATGCATGCGCGCCGGGTCGTCGCCTTCGACGAAGAAGACCTCGTAGCCGTTGCCCTGGATGAACTCGCGGATCTCCTCGTCAGGCGAGCGGCCGAGCACGGTGGGCCCCGAGATCTTGTAGCCGTTCAGGTGCAGGATCGGCAGGACGGCGCCGTCGCGCGCCGGGTTCAGGAAGTTGTTGCCCCGCCACGAGCCCGCGAGCGGGCCCGTCTCGGCCTCGCCGTCGCCGATCACGGCGACCACGATGAGCTCGGGGTTGTCGAAGGCGGCGCCGAAGGCATGCACGAGCACGTAGCCCAGCTCGCCGCCTTCATGGATCGAGCCGGGGGTGGTCACGCTGACGTGGCTGGGAATGCCCCCGGGCGTCGAGAACTGGCGGAAGAGGCGGCGCATGCCGTCGGCGTCTTCCGAGCACTCGGGGTAGATCTCGGAGTAGGTGCCTTCCAGATAGACGGCCGCCACGATGGCCGGGCCGCCGTGGCCGGGGCCCGCCAGGTAGATTGCGTCGACGTCGTGCTCCTTGATCAGGCGGTTCAGGTGCACGTAGATGAAGCTGAGGCCGGGGGAGGTGCCCCAGTGGCCCAGCAAGCGGGGCTTGATGTCGGCGACGGTCAGCGGGCGGCGCAGGAGTGGATTGTCCCGCAGGTAGATTTGGCCGATGGTCAGGTAGTTGGCGGCCTGCCAGTAGCGGTGCATTTTGTCGAGCTGATCCGCCGTCAGCGGGCCTTCGACCGGCGCTGCCGGCGCCGGGGCGATCCCGTCGCCGCGCACGGCGCTCGAAATATCGGCTTCGAATTCGTATGTTGTCATGCGGCTGTTCCTTCGGGCTTGCGTGATGTCCGGCGTTCCTCGGCGAGCGCGGCCAGGCGCGGGCAGGCTCTCTCCCGCCGCTGCTCCGCGCGCCCGCCATCTTCAGTATACTGCCTGCGCCCAGCATGCGTCAGGCCACTGGCCGGGACTTTCGCCCCACAGTGCGCCCGCAGCGGCTACCGACTGCAACCGCGGCGTTACCCGCGTTGTTACGTGCGCCGACTACGATTAGCGCAAGTAGCAGTCATCCGCGCGCGGGGCATCGCAGCCGGGCCGTTCCGGGGCCTGCACCGTCCTGTCCTCCCAGGCGATCGTTCGCCGGGGAGCCCGCCCGCGACCGGCTGCCGCGCACGCCGTGGAGGCGAGGTGGGCCGTTGTCCGGCCTGCCGCTCGCGGCGCCGCTCGGGACAAGGAGGTCTATCATGGAACATCTACGCGGTGAACGCGAGACGGTGCTGGTCCTGGGCGACCAGTTCGGCGGATACTACGCGGTTCCCCAAGACATTGTGGAGTCCTACCGGGTCACGGATCAGCAACGACAGGAGATCAACTCCCTGCTGGAGGCCGACGCCGCCGGGCCGAGCCTCGTAGGGGCCGCGGCCCCTCAACCGAACGCGACCGACGCGCGGCTCCAGGCGGCCAGCGCCGCCCGCCTGGCCCACCGCAACGCGCTGGCACTGGAGGATCCACTGCCCAGCCTGCACGGGGCGCCACATGGCGCCCACCTGCACGTGGTGATCGACGCGTACGTCAACCTGCTGAGCCGCCGCCACGGACCGGGCGCGTTGGGCGCCGGGTGGGGCCACTAGCGCGCAGCGGCCTAGTTGAGCGGCCCGTCCGCCTCGCCCAGCATCGCCGCTTCGTCGGGCGCGATGAGACCCTCGCGCACGGCATAGACCGCCGCCTGCGTGCGATCGGTGATGTGCAGCTTCTGATAAATCGTCGTGATCGCGTTCTTGATCGTCTGCTCGGAGAAGTTCAGCAGGTGGCCGATCTCGCGATTGCTGGCGCCGCGGGCGATGTAGCGTAGGATCTCCACCTCGCGGTCGCTCAGGCCTGTGCGCTGCTGGGGCGTCGGCTGCTCCCACAGCCGCCCGAACTCGGCGAGCAGCCGGGTCATCAGCTTAGGGTCGATGGCCGACTCGCCGCGGGCCACCGCGCGGATCGCCGCGACGAGCTCCGCCGTGTCGACCGACTTGAGGATGTAGCCACGCGCGCCGTTCTTCACGGCCTGGAAAAGTTGCGTGTCGTCCTGGTACATGGTCAGGACAATGACACCCGTGCCGGGGTAGCGCGCGGTAATCTGGCGGGTTGCCGCGATCCCGTCCAGCCGGGGCATATTGACGTCGATCAGGATAACGTCAGGCCGCGCCTGACCCGCGGTGGTCACCGCCTGCACGCCGTCGCCGCATTCGCCGACCACCACGATGTCCGGCTCGGATTCCAGCAGGGCATGGAGTCCCTGCAAGAACATGCGGTGATCGTCGACGAGCAAGACCCGAATCGCATCCATGGCGTCTACTGTGCCTCCGATTCGCGACCCGGCCGCGGGCGCGACAGCCGCCCCGCAGCGAACCGCGCTCGCTAGGCGGGCCTCGGGGCCATGCACTCGTCAATCAAGTGCAGGAGCCGGCCCACATCCAACGGCTTGGTAAGATACGCGCGCACCCCGGCCGCTTCCAACCGGGCGGCCCGCTCCGGCGTGGCGTCCGCCGTGATGATCACAACGGGGATCGCCGCCGTTGCCGGGTCCGCTTGCAGCCGGGCCAGCACCGCCTCGCCGGGCAAGTCGGGCAGGTGCAGATCGAGCAAGATCAGTTCCGGGCGATTCTCGCGCGCCAACTCCCATCCCAGCTCTCCGCGCAAGGCCACGAGCAAGCTCACCGCCGGGCGGCGCTCGAGGATCCCCGCGATGAGCTCCAGGTTTGTAACATCATCCTCGATGCAGAGCACGAAATGGTCGCCGTCGGGCTCGGGTGCGAGGGGCGCCGCGTCCTCGGGCTCCAGCGGCCCAACGACCGCGGGTAGCTCCACCCAGAAGGTGCTGCCGGCGCCCACGGCGGACTCCACCCCGATCCGGCCGCCCATGGCGGTTACCAGGTGCTCGGTCACCGCCAGGCCCAGGCCCGTGCCCTCGACGCCGCTCTGCTCGGCGCCCAGACGCTCAAAGGGCAGGAAGAGGCGCGGAAGCTGGTCGGGCGGGATGCCCGGCCCGGTGTCGGCGACCGCCAAGCGCCAGCGCGCGCCCGCGACGAGCGCGCTCGTTACGCGCACCTGTCCTCCGTGCCGGTTGTACTTGATCGCGTTCGACAGCAGATTGAGCAACACCTGCTGCAGCCGCCGCGGATCGGCCAGCACGTGGCCGTGCAGGCCTTCGCTGTCCAGGCGGATATCGCGCCACCCGGCGCGCCGCCGCAGCAACGGCAGGCACTCGCGCAGGCTGCGGCGCAGGCTCACGGACTCCAGGGTCAGCGCCAGCCGGCCCTGCTCGATCCGCGCGACGTCGAGGACATCGTCGATGAGGCCGAGCAGGTGGCGACCCGCGCTCAGCACGTGGTCGACCGACTCGAGCTGATCCTGATCGAGATCGTCCATCGCGAGCAGCTGGGCGAAGCCGAGGATGGCGTTCAACGGCGTGCGGAACTCATGGCTGACGCGGGAGAGGAACTGGCTCTTGGCCGCGCTGGCGCGCTCGGCCTCGTTCTTCGCCGCCAGCAGCGCCTCATTCACCTGGCGCAAGGCGTCCTCACGCTCGCACAGCGCCTCCTCAATCTCTTTGCGCTCGGTAATGTCGTGAATCACGGTCAGCAGGGAGGGCTCGCGATCGATGACGATCTCCGTGACCGAGGCCAACACGTGGCGGACCGTGCCCGACCGCGTGCGCAACGGGAGCTCGAAATCGCGCACGGCTCCATGGGCGCGGATCTCGTGCAGCAGGCGCTCGCGATCGGCCGGATTAGCGTACAGACCCAGGTCATGCACGGTTTTGCCGACCAGCTCCTCGCGCCGATAGCCGGTCAGCCGCTGCCAGGCGTGGCTGACGTCGGCGATCCGCCCGTCGCGCAGGGACGAAATGACGATACCGTCGGGACTGAGAAAGAAGATGGAGGCGAAGTGCTCTTCCCAACGCCGCCGGGCATCCTCGGCGGCAATCCGATCGGTGATGTCGCGCAGCACGGCAAGATGGACGCCCGGCAACACGTGGGCCCTCGCCCGCGCGACCACCGTGCGCAGGCTGCCGTCGGGCCGCACCATGGCGGTTTCCGCCTGCAGCCGCCCCGCGGCCAGGAAGCGCGCCCACTCGGCGTCGACCTGCGGCAGGTCGTCGACCGGCAGGAAATCGTCGATGCGCCGGCCGGTGAGTTCCGCGGCGGGCAGGCCCAGCGAGATCTTCCGCCGCGGGATTCGCGGCAAGCAGGCGGCGGCTGTCGTCGCCGAGCAGGCAGGCGTCGAGCACTCCCTCAAAGAGGCTGCGGAAGCGGCGATCAGTATCCGCGGGCGCCGCATCGGCGGGGCGCACGAGCCAAAGCTCCTCGCCGGACCGGAAGCCGGGCAGGCGCGTGATGACCGGCGCGGGGGTCCCGGCGGCCGAGCCCGCGGGGGCCGTCAGACCGGGAATCGCCGTGGACTGCCGGCCCAGCAACGCATCGGGCGGCCGCCCCATCAGGATGCCGAGGGCGGCGTTGGCGGCCACGATGCGCCCCGCGGCATCGCAGACCAGCATCGCCTGCGGGGCATAGTCGAAGGCCGCCCGCGCGGCGGGATCGGAGGCAGCCAGCGCCGCGCGCAGGCCGGTGAGCCAGGCCGGCGCGGATTCCCGCAGCATCATTTGTTCCCGCACGTCCTTCCTGGTGACGTCCGTGTCGCGTTCCCCCTGGTGCTCGTACCGCGCGGTCCGCGCCCGCTCTGACCCGCTACGAGTGAATGGCGAGGTGCAGCGCCTGATCGATCTGGTGCGGCCAAATGGGCTTGGCCAGGATGAGGATCGGGCACTCGCGGGTGCCGTGGAGGCCGAGCAAGTCGTCCGGATAGCCGGTGAGGGCGGCCAGCGGAATGGCCGGCCAACGCCGGGCCACCGCCTGGATGAAGGCAATGCCGTCCTCGGGCGTGGGCATCCGCACGTCGGTGAAGATCAGGCCAATGCCCAGGTCGGATTCGAGCGCGGCCATCGCGTCGTCGGGCACGTCGGCCATAACCGGGCGGTAGCCGGCCCGGGTGATATGGACGCCGAGCAGCGCGCGCATATCGACGTCGTCTTCCACTACCAGCACCCCGGGCGCCGTGCGCGCGCGCACAAACGTGCCGCGGCCCTGCTCACAGGAGACAAAGCCCTCATCCTCGAGATGCGACAGCACCTGGCGCATGGTCAGTGGGGCCACGCCAAAGGTGCCGGCCAACTCCAGATGCCCGGGGAGCTTGGTGCCCGGGGTCAGCTCGCCGTGCAGGATGCGCTCGCGCAGGGAGACGTAGGCGCCTTGTGCGCGCGGCCCGAGACTGCGTGACATCGCGGTCGTCCTTCCTGGTGTGCTCAATCGAGGTGATGGTGGATTCCCCTGTGCATTATACATGCCGACCGCGGGTGAGGCAACTGGGGTGCGGCGGGCCACAAACATGCGGCACGGAAGTTGCGGAGCGGGGGCCGGCCGCGCGGAGCCTGCCGCCTGGGCGCAGATCTGCCGTGCGTCGTGCTCAAGTGCAAAGGGTTGTCATTATGTTGTCGTCCGATCGCGTTGCCCCGCCCGCGGCCAGTCGCGCCGCGCAGTTGGCCGTGATCCTGGACGCGGTGACCGACGGCGTCACGGTCCAAGATATGCAGGGCCGGCTCGTCTACGCCAACAACGCGGCGGCGCACATCCTCGGCGTGCCCAACGCGGCGGCGTTGCTCGCCGCGGCGCCGGCCGAGATCCTCAGCCGGTACGAGATCCTCGACGAGTTCCGCCGGCCTATGTCTCCGGCGGACCTGCCCGGCCGGCTGGTGCTCAGCGGCGCCGCCGAGTCCGCCGCCACGATCTGCTACCGCGTGCGCGCGACGGGCGCCGAGTATTGGACGCTGCTCACGGCACGCGCGGCCGGCGGGCCAGGGCCGGAGCGCCTGGCCATCAGCACCTTCCGCGACGTGACCGACCTGAAGCGGACGGAGGGGCTGCTGCGCTTCCTCACCGACGCCAGCCGCCAACTCAGCGCCTCGCTGGACTACGAGTCGACCCTGGGTACCGTGGCGCGCCTAGCAGTGCCCACCATCGCCGACAGCGCAGTGGTCGACCTGTTCGAGGACGCAGCGATCACGCGCGTCGTGATTGCGGCGGCCGATCCGGCACAGGAAGCCCTGCTGAATAAGCTCCAGCGTGGCTATGCTCCCGACCCGCGCGACCTCGGCGTCGCCGAGGTGCTGCAGAGCGGGGAATCGCGCCTGGTCGCCCACCTGCCGCTGGAGGAACTGCTGGCGCGGGCTAAGGACCCCGTGCACGCACAGCTCCTCGCGGCCAACGGCACGCAGTCCTATATCATCGTGCCGTTCCTCGCCCGCGGCCGTGTGTTGGGCTCGCTGGCGCTCGCGCTGGCCGAGTCGGGGCGGCACTATGCCCCGTCCGACCTGCCGCTGGTCGAGGAGCTGGCGCGGCAGGCCGCGTTGGCTATCGATAACGCCCGGCTCTACCGCGATGCCCACGACGCGATCGCCACGCGCGATCAGTTCCTGTCGATTGCGTCGCACGAGCTGAAGACGCCGCTCACCTCCATCCTCGCCGCGCTCCAGCTGGTCGAGCGCCGCCTGAGCCGCCAGGGCGCCTTGCACCCGCGCGACTCGCGCGCCCTGGAGCTGGCCATGGCCCAGGGCCGCCGCCTGAACAATATGGTCATGGCCCTGCTCGATCTGTCGCGCATCGAGTCGGGCCGCCTCGGGCTCAACCGTGCGCCGGTCGATTTGACCGCGCTGGCCCGGCGCCTGGTCGACGAGAGCCAGCCGCTGCTCGACAACCATCGCCTCGTCTTGCAGGGCGCGACCGGGCCGCTCATGATCGACGGCGACGAGCTCCGCCTGGAACAGGTGCTCCAGAACCTCATCGGCAACGCCGTGAAATACAGCCCCGCGGGCGGCACGGTCACCATCGGCGTGCACCGGAACGGCGACGACGCCTGCGCGGAGGTTGCCGACCAGGGGGTGGGCATCCCCGCCAACGCGCTGCCGCACCTGTTTGAGCGTTTCTTCCGGGCGGCGAACGCCGAGGGTTCGGGCATCAGCGGCATGGGCATCGGGCTCTACGTGGTCAAAGAGATTGTAGCGCTGCACGGTGGGCAGATCTGGGCTGACAGCGTGGAAGGGCAGGGCACGACGTTCACGGTGTGTCTGCCCCTGGTCGACGGCTCCGCCGCATCCTGAGGAGGACACCTGCATGGAGGCCGCCACGCCCCACCCCGCGTTCATCATCCGTCCCGCCACGCCGGACGACATCGGCGTGCTGGCGCGGCAGCGCTGTGCCATGTTCCACGACATGGGCGAGCTCGGGGAGGAAGCCATCCCCGCGCTGACGGCCGCCTCGGCTCGCTATTTCGGCGAGGCAATGCCAGGCGGCGAATATTATGCCTGGCTGGTCAGCCCGGCCGAGCACCCGGAGACGATCATCGCGGGCGGCGGCATCCAGCTGCGCCGCGTGCTACCGCGCCCAGCCGCGGGCGGCGGCGTGCTGCCCGCGGGCCGCCAGGGTCTCGTCGTCAACGTCTATACCGAGCCCGCCTGGCGCCGCCACGGCCTGGCCACCTTGGTCATGCAGACGATCCTCGCCTGGACGCGCGACCAGGACCTCGTCGGCGTGGTGCTCCACGCCTCCTCGCTGGGACGCGCCCTCTACGAGGGCCTGGGCTTCGTCGCCACGAACGAGATGCGCTACGCCGCGGGCGATGAGCCCCCGGCGTGAGCCGGATCGGGGCAACTGGCACGGGACCTGCAACCCCTTGGCGTTACCGCACGGTCGCCGGAGACGACGGCCGAGCGGCGAACCGGTCCGGCACCCGCCTTGGGCCGCTCTCGCGGGGACCCCAGCACTAAAGGATTCAGCATGGCAGGAGGCAGCAACGAGAGCCTGCTCGTCGTCTACGGCGGGATCGCCTCGAACGTGGCCGTCGCGATCACGAAGTACATCGTGGCGTTCATGTCGGGCAGCTCGGCGATGCTTTCGGAGGCCATCCACTCGACCGTCGACACCGGCAACGAATTCCTGCTGCTGCTCGGCCTGAAGCGCAGCCAGCGACCCGCCCGATAAGAGCCACCCCTTCGGCTACGGTCCGGAGCTTTACTTCTGGAGCCTCATCGTCGCGCTGGTGCTGTTCGGTCTCGGCGGCGGCCTCTCGGTCTACGAGGGCATCCTGCATCTGCTGCATCCCGCGCCGCTCGAGGATCCCACGTGGAACTACGGCGTGCTCGGCGCCGTCGGGGTGTTCGAGGCCGCATCGCTGATCCAGGCGCTGGTGAGCTTCATGCGCGGCCTCAAGGGCGGAAGCTTCCGGCACGCGCTCTGGACCAGCCGCGACCCGACGACCACCACGGGGATGTTCGAGAACGCCGCCGCGATCCTCGGCCTGCTCATCGCGTTCCTGGGCACCTGGCTGGGACACGCGCTGAACAATCGCTATTTCGACGGCAGCGCATCGGTGCTCATCGGCCTGGTGCTTGCCGGGTCGGCACTCTTCCTCGCCGTACAGAGCAAGGGGCTTGCTCGTCGGCGAGACGGCCGACGTGGACGTGGTCGAGGATATCCGCGCGGTGGTGGAGGCCAACCCCGCCGTGGCCGTCGCGGGCCACCCGATGACGGTGCAGCTTGCCCCGCACCAGGTCCTGGTCGATCTCGAGGTCCAGTTCGCCGACGACCTCGACCTCGGGACAGGTCGTGCGCGCTATCGACCGAATCGAGAAGGCTATCCAGGAGAAGCAGCCCGACGTGACACGCATCTTCATCGAGGCCGAGTCGATCAAGCAGGCGGAAGCCGACCAGCATGACGAGCCACAGGGAGCCCCCGCTGCGGCCAGGGCCAGTGCCGCGGCCGAGCGGCGCGCGGCGCAGCGCGAGTGAGCCGGCGCGGGCAGGTGGTGCCGGAACCGCCGCGAATGGGCCGGCCCTGAGACGCGCGGCCGGGCGCTGGGACCGCCTGCGGGTCCGCCTGATGCGGCGGGGCTTCGAGCTCCTCTACCACCAGTTCGCCTGGGCCTACGATTGGGTCGCGGCCCGGTTCTTCCGCGGGGAGTGGCGCGCCTGGCAGCGCGCCGTACTGCCGCGCCTGGGAACGACGCCGGGCAGCGCCGTCCTCGAGCTCGGCGCCGGCACGGGCGACCTGCAGATCGACCTGGACCGCGCCGGACTGCACGCGTTCGGCGTGGATCCGTCCCCGGCGATGCTGCGGCAGGCGCGGCGCAAAGCCCGGCGGCAGGGCGCTCCCCCGCCCCGGCTGGCCCGCGCGCGGGCGCAAGCGCTGCCCTTCGCGGCCGCCGCCTTCGCCGCGGTCGTCAGCACCTTCCCCAACGAGTACATCTTCGCCCCGGCGACCATCGCCGAGATCCGGCGCGTGCTGCGCCCCGGCGGGCGGCTCGTGGTCGTGCCGTCGGCCGCGCTGCTGCCGGTGGACCGTACCGCGCGGCTGCTGGACCGCTTCGCCGGGATCGTCTACGGTCGCCCGCGATCGCGGACGCACACTCCAACCGCGCGGCGCGCGGAGACGCTGGCCGCGTTCCGGCGCGGAGCCGGCCTTCGGTCCCCTCGTGCCCAATCTGGAAGCGGCGGGTTTCGCAGTGAGCGTGGACACGGCCGAGCGCCCGACCTCGATCGCCGTGTGCGTGGTGGCAGTCAAGCCGCAGGGCGCGACGCGGGAATCAGGAACGCCGGGGAGCGCGACGCGCCCAGACGAGGAGCACGAGTAGGGCCACGACGCAGGCGCCGAATAGCCAGTAGGTGGTAGGTGGCCCCGTGCTTCCGGAGGCGCCCGCGACGATGGGGGTGGCCGACGGGCCGTGGGGTCGGCGCGACGACGGGCGCGGCGGTCGGGACCGTGGTGGCGCTGGGCGGCGGGGCCGTGGGCGCAGGCGGCGTGACCGTCGCGGTCGGGGGAGGCGAGGGAGTTAGTGTCGGCGAGGGCGTCGCGGAGGCGGCGACGGGCGTCGCCGTGCCTGGCGGAGGCGTGGCCGACGCGGCGACGGGCGTGGCCGTGTCCGGTGGCGAGGGACGTGGGGTAGCCGTCGGCGCGGCCAGTACCGGGGTCGGCGGCTGCGCGGTGCGGGTGGCCGTCGGCGGCGCGCGGGTCGGCGCGGGGCGGCGTCGCGGTGGGCGCGGGCGGCACGGGGCTCGGCGGGAGATGCGTCGCCGTGGGCGCGGGCCGCGTGGGCGTCGGCGGGGCGGCCGCGGGGCACAGAGCCGCACCGCTTGGCGCGGGCGGCGGCGCGCCCCAGCCCCAGCCCTCGATGCTGCCCGGTAGGGCGGGGGTACTGCTCGCGCCCTGCGTGGTGGCGACCCAGTGGCCGCCTTGCCAGGTGTAGAAGTTCCAGAAGACACACGGCGTGCCCTGGCACTGGCAGAAGCAGGGCGCCCCCGGATCGGAGCAACCCACGCCGCCGATGGCGCAGACCTCAGCGCCCAGGCCCACGTAGCTGATGCGTAGGGGCAGCCCGGCCGCCTGGAGCACGTCGAGCCCGGTCGCGCCATCCGCCACGGGCAGACAGAAGCGCTGCACCTGTCCATTACCGTAGTCGATCACGAGGCCGACGCTACCAGCCGCTGCCTGCACCCCTGGCACCCCGCCGACAGGCAACACCGCGGGCAGCACGCACAGTAGCGCGACGAGCGCCGGGAGGCGTCGGGCCACGCGAGATCTTCCCATCTGACGCATGGCGCAGTATAGGCAGCCGGGCGCCGGCCCGTCAACCGGCCTACGTCGCCACCTCGCCTCAGCAGAAATCGCCAAAATCGGGTATAATAGAGGGTTGAGGATCGCATCGGTCCCTGGGTAACGGCCGCGGCGGGTGCGAGTATGTAGGATCGTTTCGGGGACGGCGTGGACCGCCACGCCGCCTTTTTGTGTGCGGGGACGCCCGCCGGGCAGGAGAACCATGCAACGCACCGATATTCGCAACATCGCCATCGTCGCGCACGTCGACCACGGCAAGACGACCCTGGTCGACGCCATGCTCAAGCAGAGCCACATCTTCCGCGAGAACCAGCAGGTCGCGGAACGGGTAATGGATTCGAACGCGCTGGAGCGGGAGCGCGGCATTACGATCCTGGCCAAGAACACCTCGATCGTCTATGGCGACACCAAGATCAACATCGTGGACACGCCCGGCCATGCCGACTTCGGCGGCGAGGTCGAGCGCGTGATGAACATGGTCGACGGGGTGCTGCTGCTGGTCGACGCGGTCGAGGGGCCTATGCCGCAGACCAAGTTCGTGCTGCGCCAGGCGCTGCAGCGCGGGCACAAGGCCATCGTCGTCGTCAACAAGATCGACCGCGTCAACGCCCGGCCGATGCACGTGATCAACGAGACCTTCGACCTCTTCGTCGACCTGGGGGCCAACGAGGATCAGGCCGAGTTCCCGGTGCTCTACACCAACGCGCTCACCGGCGAGTCCGGCCTCGACCACCGCCATATGGGGCCGACCCTGGTGCCGCTGTTCGACGCCATCCTGGAGCACATCCCCGGGCCCGATGTGAACCCGGACGGCCCGACGCAGCTGCTGGTCAGCAACCTGATCCACGACGAGTACAAGGGCAAGATCCTCGTCGGCAGGCTGCAGAGCGGCACCCTGCAGAAGGGCCAGACGGTCGCGCACATCGACCATGCCGGGAAGGTGAGCCCGGCGCGCGTCACGCAGCTGTTCAGCTTCCACGGGCTGGGCCGGCAGGAGGTCGACGAGGTGACCGCAGGCGACATCTGCGCCGTGGCGGGCATCGCCGAGGCCAACATCGGCGACACGATCGGGGACATCGAGAACCCGGTGCCGCTGCCGCCGATTCGGGTCGAGGAGCCGACGGTGCGCATGGCCTTCAGCGTCAACAACAGTCCGTTCGCGGGCCGCGAGGGCACCTACGTGACCAGCCGCAAGCTGCGCGAGCGGCTCTATGCCGAGCTCGAGCGCGACGTGGCGGTGCGCGTGTCCGACACGGACACGACCGACACGTTCGTGGTGGCGGGCCGCGGCGAGCTCCACCTGACGATTTTGGTCGAGACGATGCGCCGCGAGGGCTACGAGTTCCAGGTCTCCAAGCCGGAGGTGATCTTCCGCGAGACCCCGGACGGGGTCGAGGAGCCCTACGAGCTCGTGGACATCGAGGTGGCTCAGGAGGTGCTGGGCGTAGTCGTCGAGATGCTGGGCCAGCGCCGGGGCGTGACCCAGGACATGAAGTACCGCGACGACGGCAGCGTGCACCTCGTCGTGCGCGTGCCGACGCGGGGCCTGCTCGGCTTCCGGCAGCAGTTCCTGACGAACACGCGCGGCCAGGGCATCATGAACACCCTCTTCGCGGGTTACGGCCCGCTCGCGGGCAACATCGCGACGCGCACCTTGGGCTCGCTGATCGCCTGGGAGGACGGCCCGACCACGACCTTCGGGCTGCACGGCGCGCAGGAGCGCGGGCAGCTCTTCCTCGGCGCGGGCGTCGAGGTCTACGAAGGCATGGTGATCGGGCAGCACATCCGCGAGAAGGACCTCGAGGTCAACGTCTGCAAGAAGAAGCACCTGACCAACATGCGTAGCTCGACCTCGGAAGAGGCCCTGCGTCTGGAGCCGCCCCGCGTGCTGTCGCTCGACGACGCGATCGAGTACCTGGCCGAGGACGAGCTACTGGAGGTGACGCCAAAGGCGTACCGCCTGCGCAAGCGCGTGCTGTCGCACCACGACCGGGCGCGGCAGGCCGGCCAGGCGCGGAAGACGGGCGGGGTCGTCGCCGTCGGGTGACCCTGGTCGGGCACAAATCTTGCTCTAGTCATCCCTGGAAGAATGTATAACCGGTCTCTTCGTCCAACCGGGGAAACGTCCATGCCGGGCGGAAGAGATAGAGGAGGAGTAAGGATGACTGACAAAGACCTTTTGCGCAAGTACATCAGCGACATGCACGCTACTGAGTCGCACATTCAACAGGCGATCAGCGAGCAGATGACGCTGGCGAATAAGGATTCGGAGGCCAAGCAGAAGTTCACCGAGTTCCAGGCGACGCTGAAGGCGCACCTGAGCTCGCTGGAAGCGCGGCTGAAGGCCCTCGGCGGCAATCCGGCCAACCCGATCAAGGACGCCGGGGCAACCGTGCTGGGCGCGGCCGCCGGGCTGATCGATAAGGTCCGCGCCAACGAGATCTCGAAGGACCTGCGCGACGACTACACCGCCCTCAACCTGAGCGTGATCAGCTACATGATGCTGAACGCCACGGCCAAGGCGGTCGGCGACCAGGACACCGCGACGCTCGCGGAGCAGAACGCGAAGGACAACGCGGACTTCGTGATGTGGATCAACGACAACATCGCCCGCTTCGTCGTCAAGGACCTGCAGTACAGCGGCGCGCGGCTCAACGCGGCGGCCGAGCAGGCCAGCATGAGCATCGCGCACGACATCTGGACGCAGTAGCGCGCCTGCGCGCACTGCAGGCCGCCGGCCCCACCTGGGCCGGCGGCCTTTTGTTTGACAAAAGCCGGGGCGCCGCCTACAATGGCCGCGCACGCACGTGCAACCTGGGCAGGAGGAAGACGAATGCGCTCTAGGGGCAGGCAAGCGGCCACGCCGGCCCGGCGCGGCCGGGGGCAGGCATGAACGCGGAGATCGTCTCGATCGGCACGGAGCTGCTGCTGGGCAGCATCACCGACACCAATGCGACCTATCTGACCCAGGAGCTGGCCGCCCTGGGCATCAACTGCTACTGGGTCTCGCAGGTGGGCGACAACCAGGAGCGGATCCGTGAAGTCCTCGCCCGCGCGCTCGGCCGCTCGGATTCTGATCATCACGACGGGCGGCCTGGGGCCCACCGAGGACGACCTGACGCGCGAGGCCATCGCCGCCGTGCTGGGCGAGACGATGGTGGTGCAGCCGGAACTGGAAGCGGAGCTGCGCGCCTTCTTCGCCGCCCGCGGCGTGGCGATGCCCGAGCAGAACGTCAAGCAGGCGACCCTGATCCCCGCCGCACGCGTGCTGCCCAACCCCGTCGGCACGGCGCCCGGCTGGTGGGTGGAGCATGCCGGGCACGTGCTGGTCGCGATGCCGGGCGTGCCCTTCGAGATGCGCCGCATGTGGAGCCAGGAAGCGGTGCCGCAGCTGCTTGGCCGCCGCGACGCGCACCTGGTCTCGCGCACGCTCAAGGTGCTCGGCCTCGGCGAATCGGCGGCCGAGGAGCAGGTGCGCGATCTGCTGCATCTCGGCAACCCCACGCTGGCGACCTACGCCAAGAACGACGGGGTGCACCTGCGCCTCACGGCCCAGGCGGCCGACGAGGCGGAGGCCCGCGCGCTTATCGCGCCGGTCGAGGCGACGATCCGGGGCCGATTGGGCGACGCGGTCTGGGGCGCCGACGGCGAGACGTTGGAGGACGTGGTCTGCGGCCTGCTCGCCGCGCGCGGCCAGAGCCTGGCCGTGCTCGAAGCCGGCGGGGCCACGGGCGGCCAGATCGCGCGCCTGCTCAGCCGGGCGACGGCGCCCGCGCCTGTGGTCGCCGCGCTCGTCGTGCCGCAACCCACTGCGCCGGCGCTCGCCCGTGCGGGCTTCCCCGGCGTCGATCCCCTCGGCGAGGGCGGCGTGGCGGCGTTGGCCGCGGCCCTGCGCGCCCGCCAGACGGTCGAGCTGGCGCTGGTCAGCGCGGGCGCGCTGCCGGGCGGCCGCGACGACGTGCGCGTCGAGTGCGAGCTTTGGGTGGCGCTGGCCGGGGGTGCGGGCAGCGGCGACGCGCGCGCGCAGGTGCGGCGGCTGCCGATCCGGGCGGCGCGGGGCGAGCTCCAGCGGCTGGCGACGCTGCAGGCGCTGAACTTGTTGCGCAAGGAGCTGTTGCGCTTGGAAGGAGAGCGAGGATGATCAGCATCGGCAACGTGATCGGGGACTCCTTTCAGATCGTCTTCCGAGCGCGCAATCGCGTGCTCTGGGTGCTCGGCCTGATCGTCGCGCTGCTCGCCGGGGGGATCAGCATCAACACGAACTACCGCACCAACTTCGGCCCCGGCTTCTCCACCAACCCGCAGCAGCAGATCACCGCGCCTGACGTCAACGGCATCATCCGCGATTCGCTGATCGCCGCCGGGGTCGGCCTGCTCATCGGCCTGCTGTTCCTCTTGCTGCGCCCTTCGTTCGAGGCGGGCCTCATCATCGCCGCCGACGGGAGCGCCCGCGACGCACCGCCGGCCTTCGGCCCGGCTTGGACGGCGGGGCGGGCGCGTATGTGGCCCATCCTCGGCCTGGACCTGCTGCTGGGCGTCGTCGGCGTGCTGCTGGTGGCGGTTGTTTTGGTCCCGCTGCTCGTGGCCGCGGGAAGCTTCCTGGCCTGGGCCCTCACGGTCCAGCAGAACCCGGCCAACCCGCCCCCACCGCCGGGCAGCGCCATCTCCGGGATCGGCATCGGCTTCCTGCTGGTCTGCTGTCTGGGCCTGATCGCGCTGCCCATCTGGATCGTCTGCTGGATGATCGTGCAGCTGGCGCAGCGCGCCGTCGCGCTCGACGGCCAGGGCTTCGGCGCCGCGTTCGGGACCGGCTGGCGCTTGCTGCGCACCAACCTGGGCAACACGATCCTGGTCGCGGGCACCCATTTCCTCGTCACCCTGATTATTGGCTTCTTCGTCAGCCTGGTCGTGGGGGTGCTGGTCGGCCTGCCTTTCCTGGCGGCCGTCATGGGCGGCACCGTCAACAACCCCAGCGGGCTCGAGAACATGTTCGCGCCCCTGGCGCTGACCATCGCCCTCGTCGGGTGGCTGGTACGCGCCGTAATCATGGCGATCCCTACCGCCTGGGCGGCCACGCTCTGGACGATCTTCTACCGCGCGATCACGGCGCCGGTGGCCCCGGTGGCGGCCCGCTACCCCGGCGCGGGCCCGGAGAGCTACGGCCCGACGCCCCCACCGCCCGGTTACGGCCCGGCGCCCAGCTACCCGACCGCCCCGCCTCCGACGTATCCCGGCGCGACGGGCGGCTACGGCCCCACGTCGCAGGCGCCGCTCCCTGGCGGCTACACCGTGCCGGGGCAGTACCCCGGCGGCGAGGCCCCGCCCAACCCTTACGCGCCACCGGCGCGCCCGCAGACGCCGCCCGAGGGCGGTGATCCCGGGAGCGGATGACGGCGCCCACGCCCGAACGGCCCCACAGTCGCCCGCCCGCCCCCCGCCCCGCGGGTCCCGGCGGGCGGCTACTCGCCTGGGCCGCGATCGCGGGCGCGGCAGGCGGGCTGCTCGGCGTGCTCACGCTGCTGCTCGTCCACGCCGTTGGCGCGTTCGCCGACAACGCTGCGCGCTGGCTGCCCTATCCCTTCCCTCGCCCCGGCTCGGAAGGGCTGATGCTCTACGAGACGATCTTCATGCGGCAGGGCGGCGATCTCTACGGCCCGATCACGCCCGACCAGTTCATCTCGGGCCCCTACCCCCCGGTCTATTACTGGCTGGCCGGCCGGCTGATGCCGGAGACGCCCGGCTTCATCGATGGGCGGGGGCTGTCGCTCTGGGCCGGGGTGGCGGCCGCGGTGCTGGCGGGCCTGGCCGTCTGGGGGGTGGTCGCGGCGCGGAGCCGGGCACCGCGCGGCGCCGCGCACGCGGCCGGGCTGGGGGCGGGCCTGGTCGCCGGGGGCTGCTGGCTGGCCGCGCCGCCCGTGCTCATCTGGGCGACGCGCTTCCGCGCCGACATGCTGATGATGGCCCTGATGGCCGCCGGGCTAACCTGCGTCGCCGTAGGCGCGGCTCCGGGCGCCGCGCCCCGGGGCTGGCGCGCGGCGCTCGTCTGGCTGGCGGTGCCGTGCTTCGTGCTGGCACTCTACACGAAGCAGACGGCCCTGGCGGGGCCGCTGGCCGCGGGCGCCTACCTGCTCGTGCAGGACCCGCGCCGAGGGCTGCGCTGGGGCCTCGGCCTGCTCCTGCTCGGCGGCGTGCCGTTCGCCGTGCTCGACCTCGCCACGGGCCACTGGTTCTACCTGAAGATGGTCGACTACCACAGCCTGCCCTGGTCGGCCGGCACGTTCACGCGGCTGCTGCAGGCCTGGCAGGAAGACCATCTGCTGCTGATCCTGGCCGCGCTCGGCTACGCCGGCTGGACGATCATCCGGCGCCGCAACGACCTGCTCACCTGGTATCTGGCCGCGTGCCTCGCACTGCTGCCCACGGCCGGCGTCGTCGGCGCCGACCACAACCATCTGCTCGCCGTCGACCTGGCGCTGGTGCTCGCCACGGGCGCGGGGCTTGGGCAGACCGCGGCCGCGCTGCTCGCGGGCGCCGCTGCCGCCCTGCGGGGTCCCGCGCGCCCGCGGGCAGCCGCGCTGTTGGGGCCGGCGGTCACGGGCACGCTGCTGGTGACCGCCTGTGCGGGCTACCTGGCGATGGCGGCCGCGCCCGCCGATTGGTACGCGGTCGATTTCGCCATGCCCTCGGACGCGCAGCAGACGCAATTGCACAAGATCGTGGCCTTCATCGCGCAGGCGCCGCCCGGCCCCTACCTGGCCGACGACCCGGGCCTGCTGGCGCTGGCCGGCAAGACGACGCCCTACGACGACCTCTTCACCGTCACAGCGCTGGCGGCGGCCGGGCGCTGGAACCCTTCGGTCCTGGAGGTGCGGCTGCGCGAGGGCGCTTTTCCCTACGTCTTCCTCGCCGGCGACGTGACCGAGCCGCCGCACGTGCCCCTGCGCGCCGACATCCTGACGCCGGACATGCGCGCCGCGCTGCGCACCGGCTACCAGGTGCTCTTCGCCGACGTCTTCTTCACCTATGCCCCGCGGCCTTAAGCGCCGCGCGCCGGTCTCCGACTGCTGAACTCAGAATGAGCACGAAGTGAACACCTTTTGGTCTGGTGACCGACTGAGCCGGGTGCTACGATCGGAGGGTCCGGCCACCCCGCGCCCTCCCGTCCCGGTAGGGCGGTCCGCTCCGGCGAGCGGCGCGGATGCAGCCCATCCCGCGGCCATCAGCTACAAGGAGGAGGCGATGTTTACGAAAATGCGCGCCGTCGCGGCGCTGGCAACCCTGGCCTGGAGCCTGGCGCTGATCTGGCCCACAGGCCATGCGGCGGCCGCGCCGGCCCAGCAGACCGGTCCGACCACCTGGACGGTTATCGCCGGGCAGGCGATCCACACCCAGCCCGGCCCCTACTCGACCTGGATGTCCATGCGCTTCTACCCAGAGACGCTGACCATCGACGCTGGCGACTCGGTTGTCTGGAAGGCGAACGGTGGCCTGGAGCCGCACACGATCACCTTCCTCGGCCCCGACAAGCTGCCCGACTTCGTCGTGCCCCAGCCGCAGCCCAACGGGCCGCCGAAGCTGCGCTTCAACCCGCTCTTCATCTTACCGGCCGGCCCGGCCAGCTACGACGGCAGTGCCTTCGTCAACTCGGGCGCCATGGGCACCGGCATGCCGAACCCCATGCAATATCAGCTGACCTTCCCCAAGCCGGGCACCTACGAGTACGTCTGCCAGTTCCACGGTGGGCAGCTGCCGACCGGTCAGCTGATCGGCATGACGGGCAAGATCGTGGTGCAGCCGGCGGGCACGCCCTACCCCCAGACGCCGGCCCAAGTCGACGCGGTGGCGCAGGCGCAGATGGCCATGGACGTACAGATGTCGAAGGACGCCGAAGGCGCGATCGCCGGCCAGCCCGCGGCGACGAGCCCAGGCCCGAACGGCACGACGATCTACCACGTGCTGGCTGACATCCCGAGCGCCGACGGCATGTTGATGTACATGCGCTTCGCACCGGAGCACCTGACCATCCACGTGGGCGATACGGTGGAATGGTCCTCCACCGACCCGAGCTCGTTCCACACCGTCACTTTCGGCGGCACCCCGGAGACGTTCCTGTTCGAGCCGCAAGCCAGCGGGCCGCCGAACGTCTACTTCAACCCCCTGGTCGCGCTGCCGCAGGGCGGGGCAACGTATGACGGTACCGGTTATGTCAACTCCGGTGTCATCGTCGGGCCTGGGGCGCCGCCGTCCGCCGGCGTGCAGAGCTACTCGCTCACGTTCACGAAGGCGGGCACGTACAAGTATGCCTGCGCGATCCACGACGAGCAGGGGATGATCGGCGACATCACGGTCCTCGCGGCCGGGAGCGCGCCGGGTATGCCGAGCACGGGCCAGGCGGGTACGCTGTGGCTCGGCTGGCTACTCGTCGGGCTGTTGCTCGCCGCGAACGGCGTGCTGCTGGTTCGGCGGAGCCGCCGCGCCGCGTAGCGCATCCCGTCCCGCAAAACGCTTAGAGGCAGGAGCCGCCCGATGTGGCGGCTCCTGCCGCCGTTAAGCGCTCTGCCCCGCGATCAGGCGACCCAGAACCAGTTGACGAAGCGGATGGTGTAGAGGCCGAGCAGGAGGAAGCTGCCCGCCAGGATGATGTAGTGCAGCCAGGGCACGCGGCCGGCGCGGGCCAGCAGAATGAAGGCGGGGAAGAGCACCAGCACGAAGCGCGGCAGCGAAAGCAGCGGGTTGTGCGGCGTGGCAGAGAAGAGCGGGAAGAGCAGCCCCAGGCTCAGGTAGAGCGCGTGGGGCGGGCGCAAGGCGCCGCGCACCCAGCCGGCCACGGCCAGCGCGAGGAAGAGCGCGAAGGTGGCCAGGTAGAACCAGCTCTGGTTCTCCTCCTGGTAGGCGAAGGGCACGGCAAGCGCGGCGCTGACCGCGTTCGCGACGGTGTCCCAGGGCCAGCTGAACGCCCGGTTCCACTCGGCCTGGGTCGTCAGGAAGACGAGCGGGTCGCCGAGGGCCAGGCTCGACCAGGCCAGCAGCGCCAGCCCCCCGAGGAGCGGCAGCCCGACCACGGCGGCGAAGATCGGCCCGGCGCCGAGCGGCAGCGCCTGCGCCGGGGGCGTGCCCGCCTGCCGCCGCGCCCAGAGGTGCAGGATCGCCGCTAGCAGCAGGCAGGGGATCAGCACGACGCCGAAGGGGCGCGTCCAGAGCGCCAGGGCGCAGCAGAGCCCGGCCCAGCCCCAGCGGCCGCGCTCGGCGGCGACGAACATGCCGAGCGCCAGCAGCAGAAACAGCCCCTCGCTGTAGATCGCCCAGAAGAAGAAGGCGGTCGGGAAGATCGCCAGGTAGAGGACGGCGCGCGGCGCCAGGTCGGGCGCGTAGACGTCGCGCACCAGCACGTAGAGCAGGACGAGCACGCCCGCGAAGATGGCGGACGAGAGGATTACCCCGGCCCAGAGGTAGCGCCCGCCGAGCAGCGTGCCCAGTCCGCCGACCAGCCCGGGGTAGAGCGGCAAGAAGGCGGTGGTGCCGTCGCCGGGCCGGTAGCCCCCGGTGGCGATCTGCAGGTACCACTGGCCGTCCCAGCGCGACCAGACGCCGAGCAGGCGGTCCCAGAAGGCGGGCATGGGCGGCGGCTGGTAGGGCGCGGTGCCCGACGGCACGCGGCTCGGGATGAAGAGCCCCGCCCAGAGGGCGAGCAGCGACAACCCGAGCCGCAGGCCCAGCCAGACGGCCAGCGGCTCCTGATAGCGCGCGAGCGCGGCGCGGAGGCGGTCGGCCACCCGCGCCTACTGGGTGATCTGTTGCAGGCAGCGCAGGTCCTGCTCGACCAGCGTCTGCTCCTGCCCGTAGGTCGTCCAGTCGCCTGTCTTGAGCGCCGCCTGCGCCGCCTGGTAGTGCTGCAGCGCATCGGCGCTCAGGGTCTGCGCCGTGCCGCTGCAGCCGGCGATCGGCGTGCCCGCGCCGGGGCTCGGGCTGAGCGGTAGCACGGTCGTGATCGGTGTGCCGGGCGTCGGCGTCCCGCCGGTGACGGGCGGAGGGATCTGCGCCTGGGCGCCGAACATGGCGTCGAGCGCGCTGGCGAGCGTGTCGCCCATGCCCACCTGGCCGCCCGCAGCCGTGATCACGCGCTTGAGCTCAGGCAACCCGTTGTTCGTGGCCTCCAGGAAGAGCGGCTGCACGTACAGCACCGAGCTACCCAGCGGGATCACCAGCAAGTTACCGCGCACCACGGAACTGCCGCTCTGGTTCCAGAGCGTCAGCTGCTGGGAGATGGTCGTGTCCTGGTTGATCGTCGCGTTGATCTGCTGCGGGCCGTAGATTACGGTGTTCGCCGGGAAGCGGATCACGTTGACGTGACCGTAGTCGGGCGCGTCGCCGCGCCCGGCCATCCAGGCGATCATGTTGGGCTTCGATGCGGGCGTGAAGGGCGCGATGAGCATGAACTGCGTCGTAGTGTCGCCCGGCAGCTGCATCATGGTGTAGTAGGACTCGAGCGGTGCGGACGTGTCGCTGGCCTCGCCGAGGGGCAGACGCCAGGCGTCATCGCGATTGTAGAAGACCTGCGGGTCGGTCATGTGGAAGGTCTCGTAGGTGATCGCCTGGGCGTTGAACATCCACTCGGGATAGCGCAGGTGCACCCGCAGATCGGCGGGCATCGCGCTGATGTCCGTGAAAAGCTGCGGGAAGATGCGCCGGTAGGTCTGGATGATCGGGTCCGTCGGGTCGATGACGTAGTAGGTGACCGTGCCGTCGTAGGCGTCGATGACCACTTTCACGGAATTGCGAATGTAATTAAGCGCGGAATCGCCCTGCGCATACGGCGTCGAGTTCGGATACTGGTCGGTGGCCGTGTAGGCGTCCTGAATCCAGTAGACCTTGCCGTCGACGACCGTGACGTAGGGGTCGGGATCATACACCAGGAACGGCGCGATGCGGTTCACGATGTCGGAGATGTCGCGGTGGAAGAGCACCCGGCTGTTGTCCTTAATCAGGTCGGAGAGCACAATGTTGAAGTCGCCGAAGTAGGCGGCGTATTGGAGGCGGTTCAGCAAGCCGCCCACCTCGACGCCGCCCGTGCCGGTGTAGGTCGTCGTCACGGCATGGTCGCCCGCCGGGTAGTCGAACTCCTGCGTGCCGGTGTGCACGAAGACGTAGTTGTCCTCGGCCTCGCCGTAGTAGATCTGCGGCCGCGTCAGCGCGAGCACCGGGTCCTCGGCGACGGGCGGCAGGTCGTGCAGCAGGAAGTGCGGCTGCCCGGCATTCTCGATCTGATTGACCGAGCTCGCGACGACACCGTAGCCGTGCGTGTAGACCAGGTGCTGGTTCAGCCAGGTTTGCGCTTGCGGCTGCAACCCGTTGATATTCAGCTCGCGGGCCGAGATCATGACCTGCTGCACGCCGGACGCGAGCGGGTAGCGGTCGATATCCACACCCTGAAAGGTGAAATAGGGCCGAAGGGACTGCAGCTGACTATACGTCTGCAAGAGCGGCCGATAGTCCCAGAGGCGGATGCTGCTGACCAGCGTGCTGTTCGAATTGATATCGGCCCGGGAGAGCGTGGTCTCGGCCTTCACCGGCTGCTCGTCGAACTGGTCGAGATTGAAGGCCGCCCGCGTGGCCGCAATGTTGTTCTGGATGTACTGGGTCTCCTTGCTGAACTCTTGGGGCTGGACGACGAAGTTCTGGATCAGGGTGGGATAGAGGCCGCCGACCAGGATCAGCACGAGGATCCAGATGCCGACCGCGCCGCCGAGCCAGACAAGGGCGCGCCGTCGAAGGTTGATCAGCAGGATGATCGCGATGATAATCGTGACGACGAGCATGATCCGATAGGCCGGCAGCCGCGCGTTGACGTCGGTGTATGACGCGCCGAAGAGCGCGTTATGTTCCGAGAAGAGCAGGGTGTAGCCAGCAAACCAGTAGCCGACGGCCATGAGCGCCAGGAAGACCACGCCGAGGACGGTGAAGTGGCCGACGACCCGCGGGTCGGGCGTCACACGCTGGCCGGTCACGAACAGGCTGGGCCGCTGCGCGTAGAGGATCGCCGCGCCGATCGCGGCGAGGACGACCAGGCCAAGGCCCCAGCCACGCAGGAACTCGTAGAACGGGAGCTCGAAGACGTAGAAGCCGATGTCCTGGTGGAAGATGGCGTCGGTCGTGCCGAAGGGCGTGTGGTTCAGGTAGGTGAGAATGGTGCTCCACTCGCCCGCCGCGATGAAGGCCATGATCAGGGCGCCGAGCGCCGTGCCCGCGCCGATGGCCAGGCGCGCCACGCCGGGCGACATCGGCAACTGCTGGCCGGGGAAGAGCTCGCGCGGCTGCAGGATGCGCCAGGCGATGATCCAGTTGACCACCAGGAAGGCCGCCGCCACCAGGAAGCCGAGCAACCAGACGACCAGGGCGGCGCCGAGCCGCGTGCCGTAGACGCTCTGCAGGTCGCGGCTGCCGAACCACTGCCAGTCGACCGAGATGTTCAACAGGACGGGGCCGAAGATGAAGAGCAGCACGGCGACCACGAGGATCGTCAGACAGCCGGCCGAGAAACCGCCGCCTCCGCGCGGCCGCGAGCCGCCGCCACTCGGGCGGCGCCCGCCGGGGCGCACGAAGCGCTCCTCGAACTCGTCTTGCAGGCTGACCGGGCGGCGGAACGGCGGGTCGCCCGGTTGTTTGCCAGGATCAGGGGTCAGGGGTGGTCGCCGGCTCATCGGGGGGGTCCTCTCCAAGTAAGGCATCCTGCTCAGCAGGGGTCGCCGTCGGGGCCAGCGCGGCGAGGTGGCGGCGCAGGAGCAGGCGGGCTTCGCCGGGGTGCTCGCGCAGCCGATCGGCGGTCGCGAGCACGGCGGGTGGGGCCCAGCGCAAAGTCAGCTCCCAGGCGCGCAGCGCCACGGCGGGGTTCGGAGGTGGGATGAAGCGCGACCGCGGGCGGGGAGTCAGGGTGCCCACTCCCGCACGCGGCTGCGCGGCACGAACGTAATCGGGGCCCACGGGCACGATCATCAGGGCCGCTTCCAGCTCGGCCAGCACCTGGGGCGTGTCGTGGATGAGGAACCGCTTGTGCTGACCGAGGCCGAGGCGGATCTGCTGGACCGTGAGCGGCCCGCGCCGGAGCAGCAGCTCGACGACCGCCTTGGCGGTGATGCCATAGGCGCCGCGGGCATAGGCCAGGCCGGGATCGGCGCCCGGGCCGCGCGCGCAGGCGAGGGCAAAGAGGGGCAGGGTGCCGAGGCAGCCGGTGGGCAGGCCCCGGAGCAGCCGCCCACTGTAGAGGGCCTGCTCGTCGACCAGCGTGCCGGCCCAGGCCCAGGCCGCGGTGAGGCTCACGCCGGGCGCCAGCATCGCGGGTAGCGAAGGCCAGGGGGGCGGGGCTTGCAACGGGAGCAGGCCCAGGGAGGCCATACACGCTGCCAGGTCGTCCCGGCTCGCCACGCGCCCGTACCAGCCCGCTCCCGGCGCTTCCTGATCCAACGCGGGGTGCGGTTCCATTGGCTGCATTATAACAGAGATACGGCGGACTCGGCAGGCGTGTTGCGGCCGGGCTCGCCCGGCGGCTCATGGCGCCTGCACGCCGGGCGGCAGCAAGCGGGCGGGCAGCCACGCGGCGTGTGCGGCGGCCAGGTCGCGGTAGAGCGCATTGACCTGGTCAGGATCCAGTGACCAGCAGAGCGGATTAGCAGCCAGGGCGCGCACGGCGCAGGCGGCATCGCCTTCCCAGCCCGCCGCGGCGGCGAGCGCCTGGTAGTCGGCGAGCGCGGCGATCAAGCCGTGCAGCGCCGTGGGCAGGGGCCCCAGGGCGAGCGGGGTCGCGCCGTGCCGATCGATCAGGCAGGGCACCTCGGCCACGCGCTCGGGTGGCTGGCCCGGCAGGGTGCCCGCGTTCGGCACGTTCAGCATCTCGACGCGGCCCTCGTCGCGCAGGATGGCGCGCAGCACGTCGACGGCGAAGTCGCCGAAGCCGGTGCCGCCGCGGGCGCGCGTCAGGTGTGGGGTGGGCTCGGCCGCCTGCTCGGCGTAGTGGTCGAAGATGCCCGGCAGTTCGTCCATGATCACTTCGGCGCGGGTGTGGCCCTGCGCTGCGGCGCGCGCTTCGGCCAGCGTTTCTTGCGGGAAGTAGTAGTACTGCAGGTACTCGTTCGGCAGCCGGCCGTAGCGGAGCGCGAGACGGATCATGCGCGCGTGCTTCGGCTCGAGATCGGGTCGTGCCAGCAGCACCGGGGCGGCCGCGGCCAGCCGCGCGATCCCGTCCTCGCCGTCGACCACGAAGCGCGTCGACCAGGTGGCGTGGTTCAGGCCGAGGCCCCAGAATTCGACCGCCTCGGGCGGGTAGCCGAGCAGCGCGGCCATGTGGAAGGCGTCGTGCTTGCCGCCGTCGCATAGCGCCAGCACGCGCAGGTCGGTGTAGCGGCTGACCGCCTCGCCGATGATGTTGGTCGGGTTGGTGTAGTTCAGCAACCACGCGTCGGGGCAGACCTCGGCCATCTCGGCGCAGATGCCCTGGGTGACGGCGAGGCTGCGCAGGGCGAAGAAGAAGCCGCCCGGTCCGACGGTCTCTTGCCCGACCACGCCGTGGCGCAGCGGAATGCGCTCGTCGGCGGCGCGGGCGGGCAAGCCGCCGGCCCGGAAGGAGGTGAGCACGAAGGTCGCCGCGGCGAGGGCGGCGCGGCGGTCCGTGGTCGCGGTGATGCGCAGCGGCACGCCGGCCAATTCGACCATGCGGGTGCCGAGGGCGCGCAGCACATCGAGGTGCGCCGCGTCGATATCCATGAGGGCGATCTCGCCGTCCGCGAAGGCGTCGGGATAGGTTTGTGCGGCATGCACGAGCGAGCGGATCACGCCCGCGGCATAGCCGCTGCCACCGCCGATGTAGCTGATTTTGAGGTGAGCCATGGTCTGCTTTCCAGGGAGCGGGACGCGGCGGCTACCAGCCGCGGGCGAGCCACTCCTGCACGGTCGTCAGGGTGGGCGCGGCGGTCGCGCCGCCCCGTGCCGTGGTCGAGAGGCCGCCGCAGATGGTCGCGATGCGCACGCACTCCGGGAAGGCGGCGCCCTGCAGCAGGCCGTAGATGAAGCCGGCGTCGAAGGCGTCGCCCGCGCCGGTCGTGTCGACGGCGTCGATGGGCAGCGCCGGCTGGGCCAGTTGCCGCCCGTCCCAGGCCGCCAGCGCGCCGTCGCCGCCGAGGGTGATGACGGTCGGCGCCCAGGCGGCCAGGGCGTCGAGGGCCGCGCTGGGCGTGTCCGCGCCGGTCAGCGAGAGCGCCTCGTCGCGGTTGGGCAAGAAGACGTCGGGCCGGGCGGCCCGCACACGCGCGGCCACTTCCTCGCGCGCCCACTGCTCCGGATAGGACTGGCAGTCGAGCGAGACCCCGGCGCCCCGGCCGCGGGCCAGGTCGACGAGGTCGGGGTGGTCGAACAGCACGGCCAACGAGGGCACATGCATGTGGCGGAATGTGGTGCGCGCGATTACCGCCGCGGGATCGGGGCAGGGCCGCGGCGCGCGGTAGGTCAGGAAGGCGCGATCGGCGGGCAGCGAGAGCGCGACGGTGAGCGTGGGCAGCGGCCCGGGCATGCGCTGGACCAGCGCGGTCGAGAGGCCCTCGTCGGCGAAGCAGCCGAGCACAAAGCGGCTGAACGGATCGTCACCGAGCCAGCAGCAGATGCCGACCTCGAGCCCGAGGCGGCGCAGCGCAGCGGCGGTGATGAAGACGCCGCCGGGCACCATCTCGAAGTCCCGCGCGAATCGCTCCTCCCCCAGGCGGGGGATCCGGTCCAGTCCCGTGAATACCAGATCGCAATACACATCGCCGGCGATCACGACGTCATACGTGCCCATCGTGGCAATTATAGCATAGCGCGGGCCGGAAACCGGAACGCGGGGGCTACGGCAGGTCGTCCTCCTCGGCCTCGAGCGCGGCGGCGTCGGGCACGTGGGAGGGCAGCGGCGGAAGATGCAGACGGGCACGCAGCGCGGTGAGGTAGGCGTGGCCCGCGGCGACGTCGCTCTCGGGCGGCGCCCAGGGGGCCGTCTCCTTGTCGGCCGCCGGGTCGTAGGGGCCGTCCTTGACCTCATAGAAGACCGTGCCCGGGTCGAGCGCGAGGACGCTGTGCCAGGCGCCCGGCGGCACCTCGGCGCCATGCACCGGCCCGCCCGCGGCCAGCATAACGGCTTCGGCCACGCTGCCGTCGTCGGCGAAGCGCACCAGCACGCCGCGCCCACGCAGCAGCAGGAAGACCTCGACGTGGGGTGGCGCGAGGTGGCGGTGCGGCTGCACGTAGCTCTCCGGCTCGACGGCGTTGAGCATGCGCTGCACCGTCTCGGGGAGCTCGTGGTAGCGCAGGATGGCGCGGCGGCGGGGCGCATCGCGTGCCTGCAGCGTGGCCAGGTCCATTACGCTGCGATCGATGGGACGCAGGGCCTCCCCGTCGGCGCCGGGCGGCGGTACGCGGCCGCTCATCGCTGCACCGGGTGGGCGATCACGATCAGCCGGTGGGTGAAGGTCGTGTAGGGCCAGCAGGTGATGAGCGTGACGCGCTCGTCGGGCGTCGGGTCCATGTAATGCGCGTTCGCGGCGATCTGCGCGCGTGAGACCCCGGCCTCCGGGACCTTCGTGATCGAGGCGATCCGGTAACGATGCACCGCGCCATCGCTCATCTCGATCGTGAACTCGTCGCCGGGGTGCAAGAACTCCAGATAGCGGAAGACCTCGCCGTGCCAGTTGTTGTGCCCGGCGAAGACGCTGTTGCCCGGCTGCCCCGGCTGCGCCGTGCCGTAGAGCCAGCCCGCGGCGTAGTCGGCCACCTGCCAGGCGTGGTTCTGCACATAGGTCGGCACGATGGGCGTGTCGAGATGCGCCTGCGGGCAGATGATGCGCACGGCGTAGGCGGGCGGCGCCAGCGTGCCGGGCGTGTCCGCGCCATAGCGCCAGGCATAGTAGTGGCGGCCCACGTTGCCCATCTCGACCCGCCAGCCGGCGTCGTTGCTCGGCGTGTAGGTGAGTATCCGGCGCTCGAACGCCTGCACGAGCACATCGCGCACTTCGTTGCCCACGCGCGCCCGCACCCAGTAGGGCTCGGTAATCGGGTAGCCCGCCAGGTAGACCCAGTCGACCAGGCGGCCGCTGAGCAGCGTGCGGCCGTCGAGGTAGGGGCCCTGGGCCTGCAGGTAGTTCCAGAAGACGTCGGGGATGTTGTGGCCGCTCGCCGCGACGTAGGTGCCGAGGTGCGTGCCCGGCGCAGCGGCAAGCGCGGCCGACTCCCCGACCTGCCCTTCGCCGTCGAGCGTGGCGCTCGCAAGCGCGCCGACGCGGTTCGGCGCGCGGTTGGCGTCGCCGCCGAGCGAGGCGAAGCGGCCGAGGATCGCGTAGGTGGGCGCGGGATTGTCCGCACCCGGATCGCCCACGACCGGCTGCACGGACGGCGCACGCGGCGCCGTCTGGTCCGGCCCGACGGCGATCCGGCCGCTGAGCATCTCCTTGACGAGCAGGCCGCTGGTCACGAACCACGCGCTGCTGCGCGGGCGCGGCGGGGTCGGGGATCTCCATGCGGCCCTTATCGTAGTAGGTGACCAGGCGGCTGCCGCCGGGCGCGCCGGCATAGGGCTCGGCCAGGCGGGCGAAGGGCGCATCGCCCCAGTACCAGCTGCGGGTGACCGAGCCGCCGCGCACCAACTGATCGGTGCGCGCCCAGACCAGGTCGAACGCGGGGTCGGCCGGGGCGGCGGTGGTCGCGGGCAGGGCGGCCGTCTCCGCGGCCCGGCGCGGGCGCGAGCGGCCAGGCGCCGGCCAGCAGGAACAGGCCGAGGGCGAGCAGCCGGAATCGTCGGGTCATGCGCGGGAGGCCTCCTCGGGCGCGCCTGCGGCGGCGGTTATTTCGGCAGGAAGATGGACAGCAGCCAGCTGACGATGCTGACGACGAGCGAACCGAGCAGCGCGGCCCAGAAGCCCGACACGGCGAAGCCGGGCACGAGCCAGGCGGCCAGCGCGAAGACGATAGCGTTGATGATCAGCAGGGCGATACCCAGGGTCAGGATGACCACCGGCAGCGCCAGAATCGTGAGGATCGGCTTGACGACGGCGTTCACGAGGCCGAGCACGGCGGCGAAGATCGCCAGCCCCACCCAGTTGTCGTAGCCGATGCCGGGGACCAGCTTGGTCGCGACGAAGACGGCGACGATCGTCACGGCCCAGCGGATGAGTAGTTGGCCCGTTCATCCTCCTGTGCGCTGCGCGGTGCGCCCAACAAGGCCCGGGCAGGCTGAAGTCCGGTCTCATTATACACGCTGCACGGCCGGCGCGCACCCAGGCGATCGCCCGGTCCTCAACGCCGCGGCCCCCGCATCCCGAGGGACGTGGGGGCCGTGACGGCAAGACCGATGCCCTACTTGGGCAGCTTATCCTTGATGCGCCCGAAGAAGCCCTTGTCCTCCGGCGGGATGTCCTCGCCGAAGGACTCCGCGAGTTCGCTCAGGAGCTCGCGCTGACGCTCGTTCAGCGTGGTCGGCACATGCACCTTGAGGCGCACCATCTGGTCACCGCGGCCCGCGCCGCGCAGGTGGGGCACGCCCTGCTCGCGCAGGCGGATCACTTTGTCGTTCTGCGTGCCCGGCGGCACGCGCAGCGGTGCCGTGCCCCCGCCGACGGTCGGCACCTGAAGCTCGGCGCCCAGGGCGGCCTGAGCGATGTTGACGGGGAGCTCCATCCAGAGGTCGTAGCCCTGGCGCCGGAAGTAGGGATGCGGCTTGATCGCCAGCTCGATGTAGAGGTCGCCGGGAGGCGCGCCCTTGAGGCCCCAATCGCCCTCGCCGGCCAGGCGGATCTGCGAGTGCTCGTCGACGCCCGCCGGCACGCGCACCATCAGGTGCTTGTTCACGCGCACGCGGCCGTCGCCCTTGCACTTCTCGCACGGGTCGGTGACCACGGTGCCCTCGCCGCCGCAGCGCTCGCAGGGCACCACGCTGACGAACTGGCCGAAGATCGACTGCTGGATACGGCGCACCTCGCCGCTGCCGCCGCAGGCCACGCAGGTGACCGGCTGGGTGCCGGCCTTCGTGCCCGTGCCGCCGCAGACGTCGCAGGCCGCCAGGTGCGTGATCTCGAGCTCCTTGTCGGCGCCGAAGACCGCCTCCTCGAACTCCAGACTGAGGCGATAAGCCAAGTGCGAGCCGCGGCTCGGGGCCGGTCGTGCGCCGCGCGCGGTGCCGGTGACAAAGGTCTCGAAGATGTCGGCGAACGGCATCGAGCCGAAGGGGCTATAGCCCGCGCCCGCGCCCGCCGCGCCCGACACGGCGGCATGCCCGAAGCGATCGTATGCCGAGCGCTTGTTCGTGTCGGTCAAGACCTCATAGGCCTCGTTGATCTCTTTGAACTGCGCTTCGGCCCCCGCGTCCTTGTTCAGGTCCGGGTGATACTGCCGGGCGAGGCGCCGGTAGGCCTTGCGGATCTCCTCTTCGGTCGACCCGCGCGCCACCCCGAGCACCTCATAGTAATCGCGCTTGGTTGCACTCATCCTTGTTCTTCCTGGAGGCCAGGCCCGGAGGCCCCTGGCCCGCTAGCAATGCTTGGTTGGCTGCCGGCGCGGACGCCGGCCCTGATCCTCCAGCTCCGTGGCTCAGCTCGACCCATTGGCCTCGGGTGCGGGGGCCTCCGGCTCAGTCGAGCCCCCGGCCGCGTCGGGCTTGCCCTTGCCGACCTTGACCATCGCGTGCCGTAGCACCCGGTCTTTGTGCCGGTAGCCGCGCGCGTATTCCTCGGCGACGACGTCTTGGCCCTCGCCCTCGTTCTCGTAGGCGACCGCCTCATGCAGGCTCGGGTCGAACCGCTGGCCGAGCAACTCGATCGGCGTCACGCCCTCCGCCTGCAGCAGTGCGTGCAGCTTGCGGTCGATCATGCGCACGCCGTCGACCCACGGCTGGCCGCTCGGGGCGGCCTGCAGCGCACGGTCGAAGTCGTCCACGATCGGCAGCAGCTTCTTGAGCAGTTGGCCCGTGGCGTACTGCTGCGAACTCGGCGCGCTCCTGGTCGCTGCGGCGCCGGTAGTTGATAAACGCGGCGCGCTCGCGCTGCAAGAGATCCAGATACTCGGCCGCCTTGGCTTCGGCCTGCGCGAGCGGGTCGCGGGTGTCCCCGGCGGCCTGGGGCGCGCCGTCGCCGTTCACGGCCGGGTTGGCGCCGCCCCCGTTCGCGTTGGTGTTATCGTCCATTCCGTGTACATCCTCCTTGCGCCGGTGCTGCCCCATCCGCCGGAGACGGCGGATACGATCGGTCAGGCGCGCCATGATTAGGTCCTGGTAAGCACAGCGGCAGTACCCGCCACGCGGGCGGGCGGCCGGGGTTGCTGATCCCTAACCGGTGCAATCAAAAAAAGTGCCACAACTCGCCTAGGCGTCGCCGCGGAGGGGCGTGCCGTAGACCTGGTCGAGCAGGCCCGTCAGGCGGTCGGCCAGATAGCGAACGCTCGACACCGCGCGCCCATAGGGCATGCGGGTCGGCCCGATCACGCCGATCACGCCGTTGACGTCGGGCGCCGGGCCGTAGCGGGCGACCACGACGCTGCAATTACGCATCTGGTCGCTGCGGTGCTCGTCGCCGATAATGATCTGAACCCCTTCGCGCGCCTGCACGGCCGGCATGATCGAGAGCAGCACAGTGTCGCCCTCGAGCAGATCGAGCATCTGACGCAGGCGGTCGGCCTCGCGGAACTCGGGCTGATCAAGCAGCTGCGATAGGCCCTCTCGATAGACGCGGGCGCTCGCGGGCTCCTCGAGCCGCTGCAGCAGGGTGACGAGCAGGTCGCGCACCCGCGCGGCGAGCGGCGGCGCGTCGTCGGGCAGCGCCAGCGCCTCGGTTTCGGCCGTGTTCAGGTTATAGAACCAGCGGTTCGCCTCCGCAGCCAGCGCGGCCAGGTGCTCCTGGTCGGCCGGCTCGTCGAGCGTGAACAGCTGCTGCGAGAGGGCACCATCCTGCGTGACCAGCACGAGCATGGCGCGCTGGCCGGTCAGGTCGAGCAGCTGAAGATACTTCACGCGCGGCAGCGTCGAGTGCGGCGGCGTGACCACGGCGGCGTTGTGGACCAGCCGGGACAGCAGCGAGGCCGCCAGGTGGATCCACTCGTCGATGTCGAGCTCCACCTGGTGGAACTGATGGTCAATGGTCCGCTGCTCGGAGGGCGGCAGCGGGGCCGCGCCCATCAGGTGCTCCACGAAATAGCGGTAACCCTTGTCGGACGGCACCCGCCCGGCGCTCGTGTGCGGCTGCATGATGTAGCCCGCGCGCTCCAGGTCGGCCATGGCGTTGCGGATGGTGGCCGGGCTCACGGTCAGATGTGGGTGCCCGGCCAGCACGTCGGACGGCACCGGGCGCGCCGTCGTGACGTACTGCTCGATGAGCAGCCGCAGGATCGCGCGTTGTCGTTCGCTTAGCTCGTCTTCCATGCCGGCTCCTACCTGTCCCCGGCCGCCGACCGGAGGCGCTCTCCAGAGATAACGCCGCGCCCGCGTACCGTGGATCCAAGATTAGCACTCCCGTACCGAGAGTGCTAAAACTCACCCCTAGCATACCACGCTGCAGGCGGGTTTGTCAACATTCGTGAGTTGCCTGGCGCGTGCCTGGGACCCGGCGGTGCGGACCACCGCACGCTCCGGCGTGCTGGGCATAAATAGAACGTAGACGGCAGCGTGCCGGCCGCGCATTGGCGGCGCCGCGCGGGAATCGGCTATAATGGAGCACGGGGTGCCGGCCGATCCGGCACAGAGCGCGGCCCGATGACGGCGCGCAGGCGGGAAGTACCGGCATGGGATTCGAAGTATTCGGCGTGGGCGTGCCCGAGATGATCATCATCCTGGTCGTCGCCCTGATCTTCCTGGGGCCCGACAAGCTGCCGGAGGCGGCGCGGACGATGGGCACCTGGGTGCGCGAGATCCGCGGCCTGACGACCGAGGCGGTTAGCGTCTGGCAGGAAACGGTGCAGGGGAGCGAGGAAATCCGCCAGGCGTTCAACCCACAGAACCTGATCGCGCCCTCGCCGCCCGTGAGCCCGACCGCCATGCCGCTGGTTGTGCCCTATACCCCGCCCGCCGAGCACGCGGGCACGAATGGCGACGCCTCCGCCGTGCTCGACTACCCCGCGCCCTTCGAGGGGCCGGCCGCGCCCGCCCCGCCGCAGCTCGACTACCCCGCGCCCTTCGGCGACGTGACCCCCCCCTCCGCCAACTGACCCAGCAGCAACACGTCGTGCCCATTTGACAGGAGCTCGGCTGCGAGCGGCGGCCCCGCGCCGTCGTCGAGCGGGCCGGCCAGCGCCGCGCCCAGCGTACCCGGCCGCGTTGCCAGGAGCACGCGCGTGGCGGGGTGGGGCCAGGGAAGCGGCGTGCCCGGCGCGGGCAACGCCTCCCGGCCCGCGCTCCGATACCAGGCGGGCGAGCCGGCCGCGTAGCGCACCTCGAGCAGCGGCTCCCCGCTGGCCGCCGACCGCGCCTGGGCGAGCGCCGGCCGCAACGTGGCGACAAGTAGCAGGGCCGGCTCCGGGCGGCTGATTACGAACTGGCGCGCGGTGGCTTCGAGCGAGGCGGCGTAGCGGGCGGCCAGGCGGCGCACGGTCGCCCAGCCGAAGCGCCCGCCGCGGGCGGCCGCGGTGAAGGCTGCGCCTTGGAAGAGGCAGGCGCCCGCGAAGAGATTGGCTTCGCGCTCCCAGGCGCGCCGTGCCACCGGGCTGAGATCCTGCTCGGAGCAGGTCTGCAGCAGCGTGGCGTGCCAGGGCAGTACGAAGTGGCCGAGCTCGTGCAGGGTGACGAAGCGGCGCTGCGTGTCGCCGAGGCCGCGATGGGTATAGATGACCCGTTCGGGCACGTCGACCATGCCGCGTACCTGCGGGCGCAGATCGGCCTGCGCGCGGGCGAGGGGCACGGGCAGGCCGCGGTCGCTGAGCGGGTCACTAAAGGCGAACTGCTCGGTCCGCAGGTCGTGGACCGCGAGCAGCGCTTCGACGGGCGTCGGCGCGGTGGCGACGTCGGCCGCGGCCAGCAGCGTGGTGGCCGAGGCAAGCACGGCGGCACGGTCGACCGATGCGGCGGAATCGGGCGGATCAGCGGGCATGCCGGGCGGCGCGGCGTCAGCCGCGCGACTGGCGCTTGAAGCGCAGATATTGCAGGAAGCTCTCGAGCTCGACTTCTTCCTCGGGCGACAAGTCCCCGGGGATGCTGAAGGCCCAGCCAGGCGCCGCAGGACCACCCGCAGGGGCATCAGGCGCCCCGGCCGCGTAGGGCGGGGCCTCCTCGCGCACGCCGGGGGCGGCGGGCGCGGGGCGGGGCTGGATGTAGCCGGCACGGGCCATCAGCCGCTCGTAGGGCACGTCGTAGGCGACGGCCAGCTTTTGGAGCACGTGGGGCGACGGCTGGCGGATGCGGCCGTGCTCGACCTGGCTGAGGTAGCTGTTCGAGACGCCGCTCTGCTCCTCGACCTCGCGCAGGGTCAGCCGGCGCACCCGGCGCAGCTCGCGCAGGTACTGGCCCAGGTCTTCGGTTGCGCTCTCCGTCCCCGCCATCGATCCTCTCCTGTCCGGTGTTCTGCGACCGCCCGCGCCCCTGGGCTTCCTCCCTCCCGGAGCGGCGCGGTCGCTGCAAGCAAGTCGCGCCGCCGGTTGCCTTCCTCGATTATAGCGCAATCGCGAGCCTAGTACAAGCATTTGCACAGTTTGTCAAACCGCGTGTTTGCTTGACATACTGTGCAACTTCGGATAAGATAAGCAGCGGAAGCACCTGCGGATTCAGACACAGGATCGCGCCCGGCCGGGCACAACGGGACCGGCGACGCGACGACCGAGGAGCAGCGATGAACCGGGTTCCGAGACGCGCCGTGCCGATCTGGTGGTGGAGCGCCCCGCTCCTGCTGGGCAGTGTGGTGGTGAGCGCGAACGCCGCGCTGGCCGCGGCGAGCGCCCGGATGCTGGCGCTGGCGGGCGTAGCGCCCGGCGCCGGCCTGGCGGCCGTGGCCTACTGGGCGCTGCTCTTCGGCAGCCTCGCGCTGGGCAACGCGCCCGCCTTCGCCGTCTTCGGCGCCTGGCTGGCCGCCGAGCGCCGCGACGCGGCGGCGCGCGCCGAGGTGCGCGCGGCCATCCGCTGGTCGCCGCGGCGCACCCGCGGGGTCACGCCCAATCCACTGCTGCCGCCCGGCCCCGCGGGCCGCGCGGCAGCGGCACCGCTCCGCCGCCACATGGTCTACGGCGCCCGCTTCGCCTGCGCGCTGGGCGCCCCGGTGCTACTCGCCGGGCTGCTCGTCGCCGGCTGAGTCCGCGCCGAGCGGAATCGTCCGGCGTACTGTGCCGGCCCGCTCGGCCCGCGCGGTCACCTTGAGCGCGCTGCCCCCCGGCGCGCGCACCACCCACTCGACCACGCGCTGGTTGTCGGTCGGACTCGGCATGCCGAAGCCGCCGAAGGCTTTATTCGCCCGCCCTTCCAACTGCCCAACTTCCTGGTCGGCCTCGCCCATGATCAGGCTCGCGCCGTCAGGCAAGTCGAGCTCCACGCGGATCGGGCGCACGATCTTGCGCTCCGCCCCCTTCTTGCTCGTGTGCGTGGGCAGGAAGCCCTCGTTCTCGAGCAGCAGCGTGACGTGGTAGACGTCGCCACCCTGCGGTGCCACGTCGACCCGGCGGACGGCGAGGAGCGGCGCCATCAGCGCGTGGGCGATGGTGAAGGCGCAGTGCTCGCGACAGAGATCGGGCAGGTACTCGGGCGGGGCGTTCTGCCAGACGGCCTTATGGTCCCAGCCGCCGATCTCGACGCGGCCCAATTGTGGGTGATCGAAGGGCTGCCAGTCGTGGAAGCCGCGCCCACCAAGCGTCTCGTCGTTCCAGCGCATCAGCTTTAGGTCGTCCTCTTCCGGGTGCCAGCGACCCCATTGGATGTAGTCGTCCTTCTTGACCCCGGCCGCGCGTGGGGCGTCCCAGAGCTCGGTGGTGAAGCCGAACCAGCCCCAGTGGTCGTAGGCATAGTCGTCCATGCCGCCGTGCAGGACTTCCTTGGGGTGGTAGCGGAACTTGTGGTAGACCGAGACGCACTCGTAGCCGGTGATCTCGCTGCCCCGCTCGCCGATCAGCTTGTAGATCTCGAGGTCCTCGGTCGGAAAGGCCTCGTCGGGGTCGGTGCTGTAGGGACGGAGGATGACGGCCGCGAAGGTGTGATAGGTCAGGAAGCCGTTGATGTTGCGGTGCGTGCGCCAGTACTCGACCTCCTGGCGCGTCTCGGGCTCGGAGAGGGGGAAGTCGCCCGCTCCGCGCTGCTCGTTCTCGGGCGCCCAGTGGTGCGGGTAGTTGCGGTTGAAGTCGAGGCCCTCGGGCTGGGGCGCGATGGGCACCGTGTAGCCGTCGTAATTGTGGATGCGGCCCTCGGGCAGCAACGAGTAATAGGTGCCGCCGAACTCGTCGGGCTCGCGGCGGCGCATGATGCGCGGGTCGGCCGCCGCCGTCTTCCACGCGCCCGACGGGTCCTCGTAGCGCATCTGCAAGATCAAACCGTCGCCGTTGACGTCGTCGCGCTGCAGGCCGTCGCGCTCGTCCGGGTGGGGATAGAGGCGCGGGCTGGAGCGGAGCATGTGCGGCGTGGTCAGGTACTTCTCGGAGCCGTCGACGGTGATGCGCGGCAGCACGTAGACCATGTACTGGTCAAGCAGCCGGGTGACGCGCGCGTCGTCGCCGTAGGCGGTGCAAAGGTGATAGATGGTGTAGCAGGCGACGGCTGAGCCGGTGACCTCACCGGCATGCGTGTTGGCGTCGATCCAGTAGCCGGGCTTCTCGAGCGCCGGCCCGGTGTCGCGGTTGGTCAGCAGGGCGATGGGGATGGCGCGGCCCTCGTAGCTGGTGCCGATCGTCTCCAGCTGCAGCAGCTGTGGATAAGCAGCGGCCAAGTCCTGCAGAAACGTCTGCAATTCGGCGTGGGTATAATAGTGCGAGAAATCAAACTCGGGTGCGGCCATGGCGGGTCCTGGGTCCTTTCCTGGGTAGGCGGATCGGAGGCACCGGCGGCGGGACAGGGGACGGCGCCGGGGCGCCGCGGCCAGTATAGCAGAGCCCGGCCTCAGACGGCAAATAGTGGGCGCCCCACCACCGCCCCGGCCGTCGACTCGCGAATCCGCGTCCGCATGGATGGGCGGGGCGCGCGAGCGTGGCGGTACAAGCGCGCCGACGGAGGACGATTCGCGTCAGCCGGGAGGCGCGAGCGGGAGCCGGGCCGTGAAGAGCGCACCGCCGTCCGGGCCGTTCGCGGCGGTCAGGTCGCCGCCGTGCGCCACGAGGGCGCGGCGCGCGATGGCTAGCCCCAGTCCGGCGCCGCCGGTCTGCCGGCTGCGCGAGGCTTCGCCGCGGAAGAGCGGGTCAAAGAGGTGGGGCAGATCGGCGGCCGCGATCCCCGGCCCGGTATCGGCCACCGAGACAACGGCCTGCCCCGCGGACGCGTCGCGCCGGCAACACAGCCCCACCCGGCCTCCGGCCGGCGTATAGCGGATGGCGTTGTCGAGCAGGTTCTCGACCGCGCGCTCCAGCAGCGGGCCATCGCCCTGCACCGCGCAGGGCTCCAGCGGCCCGTTGACCGTCAGCGTCACGCCCTTGGCGTCCGCGCCGGGCGCCGCGCTCGCGACCGCGCGGCGCAGCAACGCCGCGAGATCCAGCGGCGCCGTCTGCAAGGTCTGCTCCAGATACTCGACCCGCGTATAGGCGAAGAGGTCGGAGACGAGGCGGTCGAGCTGGTCGGCCTTCTGGCGGCAGATGGCGAGGTAGCCCGCCGCGCGGGCGGGCGACGTGGCCAGGCCCTGATCCAGGCCCTCCAGGTAGCCGCGCAGGGCGAAGAGCGGGGTGCGCAGGTCGTGGGCGATGGCGCCGACGAAGAAGCGCCGCTCTTCCTCGAGGGCGGCCTGGCGCTGCAGGGAGTCGCGCAACCCGGCGCCCATCGCCGTGAAGGCCGCGCTGACGTCGGCGACCTCGCGCACGCGAGACACAGGCAGGTCAAACTCGAGGTTGCCGGCGGCGATGCGGCGGGCCGCGACGCCCATGGCCTCCAGTGGACGGATCACGTAGCGGCCCATCTGCAGGCGCACGAAGAGGAGCGCGAGCGTGACCGCGAGCAGCGCGGCGATGACGGGCACCGGTACGGGGAAGCCCCCGCCCGCCGGGGCATAGAGCGCCACCGTGCCCAGCGCCGGCCCGGCCGATCGGGCCTCTACAACGGTCGTCTGGGCCAGGGGCTTCGCGCCGGAGGCGATGGCCCCGCTGCGGAAGATCGGCGCGCCCGCCGGGTCGCTGATCAGCACCTGAGCGTCGAGGGGCGCCAGTGCGGCGCGCTCGGCGGCCTGCCAGGCGGGGTCGCGCCAGCGGCCCGGGCTGCCGGCGATGCCGCGCAGCGCCGCGTCGAGCGCGGCGGCGTGCGGCGCCGGCTGCCGCTGCATCCAGGGCTCGACGACGCCCTGGTCGACGAGTCCCGCCAGGTGGTAGAAGAGCGCCGCGGTCAGCGCGAAGATCCCGAGGCCGACCAGCATCCACTGGCGCATGGTCAGCGTGCGGGGGCCGGGGGACGGCGCGCCCGGCCGGCTCACGACGGCCGCCCCTCGAAGCGGTAGCCAACTCCCCAGACGTTGACCAGGAGTGCCGGACTACTGGGGTCGGCCTCGATTTTCTTGCGCACCCGCTCGATGTGGACGATGACGGTGTGCCGGTCGCCGATGCCGTCCCAAAGACGCTCCAACAGCTGCTCGTACGTGAAGACCTGGCGGGGGTGCTCGGCCAGCAGGCGCAGCAGGTCGAACTCGCGCGGGGTGAACGGCACGATCGCGCCGTCCACGCGCACCTCGCGGGCGCGCACGTCGAGCACCAGCCGCCCGAAGTCGAGCAGCGCGGACGCGGCCTCCTCCGCGCGCCCGGCACCGCCCGCCCGGCGCAGCACCGCCTTGACTCGGGCCACCACCTCGGACGGCGTGGCCGATTTGACGATGTAGTCGTCGCCGCCGAGGCCCAGGCCGCGGATCTTGTCGGGCGTCTCGCCCCGCGCGCTCAGGAAGAGCACCGGCACGTCGCTCGTGCCGCGGATGCGCCGAACCAGGTCAAAGCCACTCATGCCGGGCATCATCACGTCGAGGAGGACGCAGTCCACCGGCGCCCGCGCCAGCGCGGCCAGCGCCTCGTCGCCGTTCAGCGCGCCGGCTACCTCGAAGCCCTCGGCCTCCAGGAAATCGCGCAGCAGGGCCACGATTGCCGCATCGTCATCGACCACCAAGACCTGTGTCATCGCCGGTCCAACCTCCTCCTGCCATTATACCCCCCTGCCACCCTGCCGCCGCAGGTCCCGGCCGGATCGGACCGGACTGTAACCGCCAGGTGAGCGTTTCGTGATTGTTTGCCGTCCGGCACGTGACCGGTCCGGCGTATCCTTATGTGTCGGCGCGCAACCGGCCGCGATTGGATGACGGCCATGGCGGCCGGACGATGAGCTACCATCCGGGAAACGCCGGGGCGAGTCACGTGCGGCCAGGCACCCCACGGCGCGCAGGAGGATCATGATGAAACTGAGTCTGCAGATCAACGACTATCGCTGGGAGGGCGGACCGACCCAGCTACGCGCCACGCTGACCGCCATCGCCCAGACGGCGGATGCGTGCGGCTTCACCGGCATCGCGGTGGCCGACCACCTCTGGGCCGTGCCGCCGTGGATGGGGCCGGTCGAGACGCCGGTGGCGGAGTGCTACACCACGCTCGCCTTCCTGGCCTGCGCCACCCAGCGCGTGCAACTGGTGCCGCTGGCGACCCCGCCGAACTTCCGGCCCCCGGCCGTGCTGGCCAAGATGATCTCGACGTTCGACGTGCTGTCGGCCGGACGCGCCTGGCTCGGCCTCGGAGCGGGCGACTTCGCCGACGAGGCGCACGGCCTGGGCCTGCCATTCCCGCCGGCCGCCGATCGCTTCGCTATGCTGGAGGAGACGGTGCAGATCTGCCTGCACATGTGGGCGGGCGCGCACGGCGACGATCAGCCGTTTGCCGGCACGCACTATCGCCTGGCGCGCGCGCTGGACGCACCACAGTGGCCCGCCCGCCCCGACCGCCCGCACCCGCCCATTCTCATTGCAGGCGGCGGCGAGCAACGGACGCTGCGCCTGGTGGCGCGCTACGCCGACGCCTGCAACCTGCCGCCCGGCCCCGACCTGGCGCGCAAGCTGGACGTGCTGCGGCGCCATTGTGAGGCGGAAGGCCGCGACTACGACGCCATCGAGAAGACGGTGCCCTTCCGGTTCGATGTGGGTGCGGATGGGGACCGGGCCAAAGTCGAAGCGCTGATCGCCCAGCTGCGCGGGCTCGCGGCGGCGGGGATCCAGACGGTCTACGGGGCCGTACCTTACATCGACCGGATCACCCCGCTCGACGTCCTCGGGCGCACGGTGATCCCCGCGGTTGCCGGCGCCTAGCCGGCCCGCTAACGGAGAGGAGCAGAACTGACATGCGCACCGCTACCACCATCGCTCAAATGGCGGTCCGGCTGGCCGCCGTGATCCAGCTTATCCTGGGCATCATCATCTGGCTCGGCAACGACGCACCCAAGCTCGTGCATATCGTCGTGGGCATCGTGCTCGTGCTCGGCCTCTGGACGCTGGCCGTCATCGGCCGCAGCGCGGGCGTCGACGGCCGCCTTGTGGGGCTGGCCCTCGTCTGGGGCGCCCTTGCGATCGCGTTCGGGCTGACCCAGGAGCAGATCCTAAAGGGCGACGTGCACCTGGTCATCGAGGTGCTGCACCTGGTGGTCGGGGTGGCCGCCGTCGGCATGGCCGAGGGGCTGGCGGCGCGCATCAAGCGGGCGCGACCGGCCGGCGCGCCGCCCGCAGGTGCGGCGGCCTAGCCGCCGACGGGCCCCGCGCCTGCCGCCGAGGCGGGGCACAGCGCGATTTAAGTTTGGTACAGTTTGGTACAGATTGTCGCAAAAGTGCGGGGTTGCGTGCCTGGCCGGCTCCAGTCCGTGCACCATGCATGTGAGTTTATGACTATCGCCAGCTATAATCTTTGCTGTGGTGTGTGGGACATCCCGGGCGGCTCGGACGCCACCGCCCCGTGACGCCGCGGGCGGCGGCGGTGCGCCGATTGACGAGCTCAGCGCTTCGATCTATACTGAGTGGCACACGCTGTCCGGTGCCACCTTCCCTCATCGCACTCGCACGCTGCTGACCTCGCCCGCCACCCGCCAGTGTTTCGCCCGGGGATTCGCCCGAACCCAGACGCATCGCGGCCGGCGAGGGAGGTGCGTTGATGCGGGACCGCTCACCCGTCCCAGTCGTGGTCCTGGTGAATAGCGACCGCGACCTGCGCGCGGTCGTCCGCGCGACGCTGCAAGACCTCCTACCCTGCCGGGTCCGTACGTTTGCCCGGGACGCCGCGGCGGCATCCTGGCTCGCGCACCGGCGGCCGGCCGCGGCGATCCTGCCCTATGGGCCGGTGCCCTATCGGGCGCCGGCCGTCCTCGCCGCGCTGCGCGCCCAGCCCCACCTGACCGGCCTGCCCGTGGTCTTCCTTCACACCGTACCGCCGTCGGACGCGCCCGGCGAATTGCCGTGGCCCGCGCGCTGGATGGCCATGCCGTTTGACGTGGACGACCTCGTCGCGCACGTCGGAGCAGTGCTGAGCCCGCCCGCGGCGTAGACCCGCGCGGGATCGCATCACCCGATCGGCGCATCCCCAGCAACACGCGCTCCGCGTTCCCCGCGTAGACCTGCGCCAGCACCGCGTCGGGCAGACCGAGGCCGGAGATGCGCCAGCGCCCTTGCGGTGGCACCGGGCCCGTGTGGTAGGGGAAGTACTCGTCGTCAGTTTCGAGGAAGCGATAGTACAGGCGGTAGGCAGCGACATCGGCCGCCTGGTCGAGGCCGAAGAGGATGCGGTCGGCGTGGCGCAGGAAGAAGCGGCGTGCGGCGCGGGGTTGGCGACCGAGCTCAGCGATACGCGCGGCGATGTCGACGTAGAGGTTGGGGCAGCGGTCGAGCAGGTCGCTCACCCAGGCCAGGTTCTCGGCGTAGCAGCCGACGTGCGCGCCGACGAAGGTCGTGCGCGGGTGGCGGGCGACCAGGCGCGCGAGGCCGTCGAGGATGTGGCGGAACGGCGGGTAGGGCGGGCTGGGGAAGTGCCAGTCGGGGTGGGCGTGGAGCTCCTCCCAGCGCTCGTTGTGGGCGTCAAAGGGATCGAAGAAGGCGACCGGATCGGCGACGTGGATGACGACCGGCCAGCGGAGGGCGGCGGCAGTCTCCCAGACCGGGTCGAGCCGCGGGTCGTCGACCGCGACGAGCGCGCCGTGCTGGTCGCGCACGGTGAGGCCGAACGGCTTCCAGAATCTTCAGCCCCTCGGCGCCGCGCGCCGCCTGCGCGCGCAGCCGCCCAGCCGCCCACTCCCCGAAGGCGTCCCCGTGTTCGGGCCAGGCCGCCCAGTCGACACCGCCGAAGACCAGGAAGCGCTCGGGCGCCACTTCTTTGAAGTGCGCCAGGTGGGCGTCCAGGATGTCCTCGCCCCAGCCGCCGTCGAGGTCGACCAGGCGGGTGACCCCAGCGGCGTCGAGCACGTCGAGGAGCGCGGCCACGGGCCGGGCATCCCACCCGCCGCCGAAGGCGGCCCCGAGATGGTTGTGCGCGTCGAACACCGGGAAGCGGGGGTGGTCAATCTGCGTCTCGGGGACCACGAGGGTGGGTTGGGGCTGAAATTCGCTAAGCTGCATCGCGGGCGCCTCCTTGCCGGCCGGGGCTGGGGGGATCGTACGCGGTGGGGGGGCGGGTGTCAAGCGGGCGCGCCGGCGCGGCGGCGTGCGGGCCGCCGGGGGCCGGCGTAAGGGCGGCGCCGGGGCTTCCTTTGGGCCGAGCGGTGTGGGGGCCTCGCCGGACTGAGCCGGCTCCCACAGACGTCGCGTCGACGTTGCGGGTGGTTCGAGGAGGGATCTCGCCGGAGCCTCGCCGGGCGGGGCGCACGGTCGTCGCCGCCGACCATCCCGGCTTGCGGGGAAGTGGGGCGGTCGGGGGGCCGGGCGACCACAGGGGTCGCCCCTACAGCGGCCGTCCGGTGGCGATCGGGCGGGATCTTGGGGCGGCGGGGGTCGCCTGGCTGAGCAGGCTCCTACAGACGATCGGGGCTTCCTTTGGGCCGAGCGGTGTGGGGGCCTCGCCGGACTGAGCCGGCTCCCACAGACGCCCCGCCCCAGCATCCCGGCTTCCTTTGGCCGAGCGGCGCGGGGGCCTCTCCGGACGGGGGTGGGGCGCACGGACGTCGCGTCGACGCTGCGGGTGGTTCGGGGCGGGATCTCGCGGCGGCCGGGCGGCCACATGGGGCGCCCCTCCCTCGGTCCGGCATCCCAGCCGGCCCGGAGGCGGGGCGTTGCGGGGCTGCGGGGCTGCGCGGCGCTTGACAGGGCCTGGGGCGGGGCGTATAATTTTACGGTTATGCAACTCCGGGCCGGGGGATTCGTTGTACCTGCAGAGACGCGCCGTGGCGCGCATGCCGCCGGCCGCTGGACCCTATTGGAGGTACGCCCCGTTTGCTGGCCCGCACGCTTGACGTCGTAAACTACCGCGATCTCCTGCGCAACCTCGTCACCCGCGACCTCAAAGTACGCTATCGCGGCTCCGTCATCGGCTTCCTCTGGTCGCTGCTCAACCCCGTGCTGATGATGGCGGTCTACTGGTTCGTCTTCACGAAGCTGCTGAAGTCGGACAAGCCGCAGTTCCACATCTTCGTCTTCGTCGCGCTGCTGCCCTGGAACTGGTGCGCCGCGGCCGTGATGGGCGCGATGACGAGCATCGTCGGCAATGCCCACCTGATCAAAAAGGTCTACTTCCCGCGCGAGCTCTTGCCGTTGAGCACCGTCGTGTCGAACGGCATCAACTTCCTGCTCGCGCTGCCCGTGCTCTTCGCGCTGATGCTGCTGGCCGATAGCTCGGCGCTGCACACGCTGACCGGGCATACCGCGCCGGTACAGGCGGTCGCGTACTCGTCGGACGCGGCCTACATCGCCTCGGCCGCGAACGACAACACCGTGCGCCTCTGGCGGACGGCCGACTGGGCGCCGCTGCACATCCTCGGCGGCGCCCAAGCGCCCGTCAACACCGTGGCTTTCGCGCCGGACACGCAGACGCTCGTCTCGGGCAGCGACGACCATACCGTGCGCTGGTGGCGGCGGGCCGACGGCGCGCTGCTGCGCATCAGCGACATCGGCACGCCGGTGCACAGCGTAGCCTTCGCGCCGAGCGGGCAGGTGGTCGCGGCGGCGGGCGACGACGGCAGCATCCACCTGCTGCGCGCGTCCGACGGAGCGGCGCTGGCCACCTGGCGGGTGCCCGGCATCCCCATCTGGGGCCTGGCCTACGCGCCCGACGGACGTACCCTGGCCGCCGCGATGGACGACAACACCGTGCGCCTCTGGGACGTGGCCGATCCGAGCGTCGCGCCAGGCGCCCCGGTGCGCACGCTGCAAGGCACCAGCCAGCCGGTCATCGCGGTGGCGTGGCACGGCGACCTAATCGCGGGCGGCGCGACCGACGGCACGGCGCGCATCTGGCGCGCAAGCGACGGCACGCTGCTGCACACGATTGCGCCCCATGCGGGCTCGGTCTACAGCGTCGCCTTCTCGCCCGACGGACAGACCCTGGCGACCACGGGCGACGACCACACCGTGCGCACCTGGCACGTGAGCGACGGCAGCGCGATACGTTCCTACGAGGGCCACGCGGCCAAGGTCACGGCCGTGGCCTACTCCCCCGACGGCATGAGCCTGGCCTCGGGCTCGGCCGACGCCACGGTGCGCACCTGGGCGGCCAACCCACCGCTGGGCCTGCATTTCTCGCCGAACATCGCCTGGATCCCCCTGCTCGTGGTCACGCAGGCGATCTTCCTCGGCGGCATCTGCTTCTTCCTGTCGGCGCTCAACGTCTTCTTCCGCGACACGCAGGCGATCATGGAGGTGGGCATCCAGGCCTGGTTCTTCCTCACGCCGGTGATTTACAGCGCGGAGGACGTGCTGCCGCAGTTCACCAACTGGATGTACTGGCTGAACCCGATGGCCTCGATCATTTCCAGCTACCGCATTATCCTGTATTATGACGGCCTGGATCCCCTGGCGACCGGCCCCGATCCCGCCTTCATGCTGCGCACGCTGCTCACCTCGGCGGTGGTGCTCGTGGCCGGCTATATGTTCTTCCGCTCGGTCGCCCGCAACTTCGGGGAGGAGCTGTAGGCCGTGAGCACGACCCCTGAGAGCCCAGCCCACCTGCTCCCTGGCTCGGAGACCGAGCCGGAGACGAACGGCTTCGACGGCCACGAGGCCGCGGCCGACGACGCCGCCGTACTCGACCCGACGCGGCTGGCCCGCCCCGCCACGGCTCGCGTCAAGGTCATCAAGTTCAGCCATGTGTCCAAGCGCTTCGTGCTGCACCAGCAGCGCGCGCGCTCGTTCCAGGACACGCTGACGGGGCTGATCGGCCGCGGGCGCCAGCTGGCGAAGCCGCCGCCCGAGTTGGCGCCGCCCGCGCGCACCTTCTGGGCGCTGCGTGACGTGAACTTCTCGGTCTACGCGGGCGAGGCGCTGGGGATCATCGGCGAGAACGGCTCGGGCAAGTCGACCACGCTCAAGCTGATCAGCCGCATCCTGTACGCGACCGAGGGCAGCGTGTCGGTGCGGGGCAAGGTCTCGGCGCTACTGGAGCTCGGCACGGGCTTCCACCAGGACCTGACGGGGCGCGAGAACGTCTTCCTCAACGGCAGCCTGCTGGGCCTCTCGCGGCGGCAGATGGACGCGCGCTTCGGCGACATTGTGAGCTTCGCCGAGCTCGAGCGGTTCATCGACACGCCGATCAAGCACTGGTCCTCCGGTATGGTGATGCGGCTGGGCTTCGCCATCGCGGTGAACGTCGACCCGGACATCCTGATCACGGACGAGGTGCTGGCGGTCGGTGACGAGGCGTTCCAGCGCAAGTGCCTGGAGCACATCGCCGCCTTCCGGCGGGCGGGCAAGACGATCATCTTCGTGTCCCACGCCCTGGAAGCGGTGCGCGGCCTGTGCACGCGCGCCATCTGGCTCGACCACGGCGTGATGCGGGCTGACGGCCCGGCGAGCGCGGTGATCGATCAGTATCTCGACTACGAGAACGAGCGCCACCGGGCGCGGCTCGTCGCCGAGTACGCCGCGCGCCATGCCCCCGAGGCCACGCCCGCGCCGCCCCCGCCGAGCACCGCGCCCATGCCCGCTGACGCGGTGCTCGACGCGCCCGACGAGGGCGATGCGGCCGAGCCGCCGCCGCCCGCAGTCACCGAGAGCAGCCGCTGGGGCACCGGCAAGGCGACGATCACCGACGTGACGTTGCTCGACCGCGACGGCGAGCCGGGCAACGTGTTCATGACGGGCGACTCGGTCACGATCCGCATCGCATATCATGCTCCGCAGCCCATCGCCCACCCGGTCTTTGGCCTGGCCCTCTACACCGAGGCGGGCGTGCACCTGAACGGGCCGAACACACGCTTCGCCAACTACGACGTGCCGCAGATCTCCGGCGACGGGCACATCGACTACGTGATCCCGCATCTGCCGCTGCTCGGCGGGGTCTATGATCTCACGGTCGCGCTCGTGAACTCCGAGATGACGGAGACGTTCGACCACCGCCACCGCCACTACCACTTCGTGGTGCAACCGAACCCGGCCCTGGGCGAGCCCTGGGGCCTGCTGCACATCCCCGGCCGCTGGCAGATCGGCTAGCCACGGGCCAGAGGCGGCCTCGGCGGTCTGGCACATCTCTTGCATTGGAATAATGATATGTATCGTAGCCCAGGCGGCCGCCCGACGATGGGATCGGGCGGTGCCGCGGCGATTGGAGCGTGACCTGCAATGGATACCCAGCCGGGCGCGGGCGGGTTGGAACGCCCTGGCCACACAGCCGCCCACGTAGTGGTGGTCGACGATGAGCCGATGATCCGCGAGATCTGCGCCGATATTCTCGAAGATGAAGGCTATGCCGTCTCGACCGCGGGTAATGGGCGTGAGGCGGTCGATCTCGTGACCAATGATGCGGCCGACCTGGTGTTGATGGACATCATGATGCCGGTGATGGACGGCATCAGCGCCTGCCGGGCGCTACAAGCCGACGCCCGCACGCGCGATATCCCCATCGTGGTCATGTCGGCGGCGGCGAATCTGCGCCTGCACGCGCCTGATCTCGGCTGCGGCGTTGCGGCAGTCGTGCCGAAGCCGTTCGACTTCGACGAACTGCTGGCGATCGTCGCGCGGCTGGTGGTGCCGCCGGGCGGCGGAGCCACCGCGCCCGTCGCCTAGCCGACAGCGGGCGCGCCTCGCGCAGGCTGCGCCGGCCCGGCCGGCAGCCCAGCTGCCCTCGCGTCCGGTCGCCAGCCGTACGCCGGCACTTCTACCACGCTCCCTGACGGGCGCGTTTCTTTCCCTCGAACTTCAGCGTGCTCAACCGCCTATGCACGGCCCCTCCACTGCGTTGTTCACCGTGGCGTGTTGTGATGAGCGTGCCTGCACAGTTCGGTCGGCCCGGACCCGCGAGGGCCGGGCGTCCGAACCGGCCCGCATGCGCGGCAAGGTACGGATTGCACAGCGGCGGGCAGGCGGGCGGTGACACCTGGGCACACAGGCCGGAACGCCCCGGCGGCACCCGATCCGGAGGGTCCGCGCGGTCCTCCGGACGCCCCGGCCGCACGATGCGAGGTGACAATATGGCAAGTCATGATCCGACGAGACGTGCTGGGAGCACCACCGGGCACACCGGGCGGCAGGTTGTCTGGATCGGCGCCGCGATCTTGCTGGCGGGGATCGGCAGTCTGGCCGGACTGTTGCTGCGCGTCTTGCTGCGCTGGAGTCCAGGGAAGCCGCTGCCCGTTCTCGACGCAGCCGGCCGCCCGTTGGAAGGCAGCATTTCGGAGAAGATCCACGTCTGCATCAACGGCGTCGAGCAGGGCATGTTCCTCAAGGGCACGAACGCGGCGAACCCGATACTCCTGCTGCTGCATGGCGGCCCGGGCATGCCCGACTACTTCCTGACGCAGCAATACCCCACGGGACTCGAAGAGGATTTCACCGTCTGTTGGTGGGAACAGCGCGGGGCCGGCTTGTCCTACCGGCCGGACATCACGCCGGAAACGATGACGGTGGAGCAGTTTATCGCGGATACCCTGGCGGTGACCGATTACTTGCGCCAGCGCTTCGGCCAACCCCGGATCTACCTGCTGGGCCTTTCGGGCGGGAGTTTCTTCGGAATCCAGGCCGTGGCCTGCGCGCCGGAGCGATACCATGCGTACATCGGCGTGGCACAGATGGCGTATCAGCTGCGATCGGAGAATCTAGCGTACGCGTACATGCTGCAGCAGTTCACAGCCATCGGGGACCGCCGCATGGCTCGCGCGCTGGCCGCGGCGCCGGTCACGATGACGGTCCCGCTGCCGCGCGGGTACGAAGCAATCCGTGACACGGCGATGCACCGCCTGGGCATCGGCACGACCCACGCGATGAAATCGGTCGTGACCGGGATCTTCCTGCCCGTGTGGCGCTGTCCGGAGTACACGCTAGGCGAGAAGATCAACATCTGGCGGGGCCGGGCCTTCACGCGTCGCTTGCTGTGGAACGAGGTGCTGTCGACCGACCTCAGGCAACGGGTGCTCGACGTGGGCGTGCCGGTCTACTTCTGCCACGGCGCCTATGACTACACCGTGTCCAATGCGCTGGCGCACGATTATCTGGATCTCCTCCACGCGCCGCTCAAGGGTTTCTACACGTTCGCCCAATCCGCCCACAGCCCGTTGTTCGAGGAGCCCGAGCAGATGCGGCGGATTCTGCGCGAGGACGTGCTGGCGGGCACGAACCGCTTGGCCGATGAGCCGCAGGCGAGGGAGACCATCGCCCCGCCCGGCGTGCGCGGCGGCACGCCTGACGAGGGAGCCTACGCCCTGGCCCACGAACCGGCGTAGGGCGTCGCAACCCGGCTCCCTTCGGCCCGGTCGGCGCCCGCCGCCTAAACCGCGGCGGGCGCCTCGTCCCAGAACGGATCGCTGAGGTAGCGGCCGCCGCCGTCGGGCAGGATCGTCACGACGACGCCCTGCGGCAGCGCGCGGGCCGTCTGCAGCGCCGCCCAGACGGCAGCGCCGGACGAAGCGCCCGCGAACAGCCCCTCCTCGCGGGCCAGCGCGCGGGTGACCGCCTGCGCGGTCTCCGTGTCGACGGCGCGCTGCTCGTCGGCCAGTCCCGGGTCGTAGATGCCGGGCACGAGCGCCGTCGCCATATGCTTCATGCCCTCCAAGCCGTGCATCGGGCTGTCGGGCTGCACGGCGACGGTGCGGATGGCCGGGTTCTCGTGCTTGAGCCGCCGGGCCGTGCCGGTGAACGTGCCGCTGGTGCCCAGCGCGGCCACGAAGTGGGTGACGCGCCCGCCCGTCTGCTGCCAGATCTCGCAGCCCGTCGTCCAGTAGTGGGCCTGCCAGTTGGCGGGGTTGTTGTACTGGTCGGGGTAGAAGTAGCGCGCCGGGTCGGCGGCCTGCAAGCGGCGGGCCTCCTGCTGCGCGCCGTCGGTGCCGTTGCGCGGGTCGGTCAGCACGAGATCGGCGCCATAGGCCTGGAGAATGCGGCGGCGTTCCAGCCCGGCGTTGCGCGGCAGGCAGAGGCGCACGGGGTAGCCGAGCGCGGCGCCGATCATCGCGTAGGCAATGCCGGTATTGCCCGAGGTGGCATCGAGGATCGTCTTGCCGGGGCCGAGGAGGCCGCGGCGCTCGCCGTCGCGGATCATCGCCAGGGCGGCGCGGTCCTTCACCGAGCCGCCGGGATTGAACCACTCGGCCTTCGCGTAGACTTCGACCGCCGCCGGCACGCCGTAGGCCGCCGGCAAGCGTACGAGCCGCACCAGCGGCGTGTTGCCGATGCGGTTCAGAATGGTATCCGCATCGGCGGCGGGGGCCTCGTCTACCTCCGCCCTGCAGAGAGTCGTCACGTTCGTCGTCCTTATCAGTGGTGGGTCGGATGGCACCGCGCCTAGCGGCGCGGCTGGAAGATGTAGCGCGTGGCCAGGAAGCCCCCGGCCACGATACAGATCAGGCCGATGACGGCCCAGAAGGCCGAGCCGGTCATAAAGCTGCCGCCGATCCAGCCGAGGCCCTGCCCCGTCCAGATAACCCCGGCGACCAGTAGCAAGATCGCCGCCACACGCGCAAAAGCAACCATTTCGAGTACTCCTCCGCGGCCGGCGCGCGCCTCCCGGTGACCGCACCCGTGCGGCCGGCCGAAGAGTATACGGACGGCTGCCGGGCATAGGTTCCCTGGGCGGGACGCGGCGCTGAGGTCGGCAGGCGAAGCTATCGCACGCCCGGACGTACCGGTGCGCGGCTGCCGGTATGATTGCCAAGCTGTGATGCGGGCGCTTACTGTGGGGCGCCGCCCAAGCCGATCTCGTTTCCGTCGGGGTCGCGGTAGGTGATCTTGCGCACGCCGTTCCCGTAGGTTTCGTGCTGCGCGGGGGCGAGTTCCCGCGCGGCGATCTGCGCGACCCGTGCATCGAGGTCGGCGACGAAGAGCGTGTGCCGGGCATGGCCGGCGTGTTCGGGCTGCTGCACGATGTACAGGTAGCGATGTTCCGCCAGCTCCCACACGGCCTCGGTGTCGTGGGGGAAGAATGCGGGCGGGGCGCCCAGCAGCCGTTCGTACCATTGGCGCGCGGTCGCGTATTCGACGACCGGGACGCCGGCGAACAGGTCAAGATTCGTGGTCTGGATCATGGGGCTTTCTCCTTCTTCTTCACGGAGAGCTAATCGGACACCGGGGGTGCTCTCCTATCGGCGCGAACTTAGGCGCTCCCGGTCCTCCCGCCCCGGAGCGTGCGCGGGTGGGCCTGCGCGGGGCGGCTTTGCGGCACCCGTAGGGCTGGGCGGCGCGCGAACGCCTGCCGCAGGGCAGCATCCCGGAGTCGGAGATCCCTCACTGCGTTCGGGATGACAAAGGAGAGGCCGGGCGGCGGGGGCCATCGACTGGGCTCGGGCTCGGCCGGGAACGCCTGCCTCGCAGACCGTGTCGGAGTCACGCGTCGGGATGCCGGGCGCGGTGAACGCGCTGCTGCCTCAGGGCGACGCGGGAAGCTGCCTCAGGGAAGATCCCGGAGATCGCTCACTGCGTTCGGGATGACAACGGGTATGCTGGGCGATGGGCGCATCACGCGGGGAAGAGGTCGGCGGCGGCGGCGGCGCCGCGCTCGGCCCGGCTGCGATCGTAGTCGGGCACGAGGGCGCGGTAGAAGGCCTCGTCGAAGGTGCGGGTGCGCAGCACGACCTCCATCGGCACGGCGTGGCCGAAGATAAGCACCTCCTGGCGTGTGTCGAGGGTGGCGAGGATGTTCTTGAAGTGGCCGCCGCGGGTGCCGGTGAAGACGGCGTCGATGTCGCGCTCGTCGCTGAGCAGGGCGGTGATGCGCGTGCCCAACTGGCTCATGACGTCGGGGTCGATGCTGGAGGGGCGCTGGTCGACGATCAGCAGGGTGACGCTGTACTTGCGCAGCTCGCGCGCGATGATCGAGAAGATGCTCTGGCCGTGGCTGAGGAACTTATGCGCCTCCTCGATGGTGATTACCAGCGGGCGGACCTTGGCGCCGTCCTGCGCCTCCGCCTGCTCGGTCAGCTGGATCCAGCGCTCGTGGATGCGCCGAGTGATCAGGTTGGCAACCAGCATGTAGGCCAGCAGCGACGAGTGGCGCCCGAACTGCAGCACCACGTGGTGGCCGCCCTCGAGCTCGCGGATCAGGTCGTCGATGCCGGTCTGGAAGCCCTTGCTTTGCTCGACGACGAAGCCGAGGCGAGCGATGCGCTGCTCGAGGCGGCGGCGCAGGCCCTCGACCGCGCCCTCGTGCGCGCCGATCTCGCGCGTCTGCTCCTTGATCGCGTCGGCGTCCATGCCGAGGAGCGTGCGCATCCAGCCCGTGCCCAGGCGGCGCTCCAGCTGCCCCGCGGCCACCAGGCCCGCCTCGCTCAGCCCGAGCTCGTCCTGCAAGCCGGCGAGATCGTCGAGCGTGATGTAGTCGAGCGGGATGCGGATCAGCCGATCAACGGCACGGCCACTGCGCGTGGTATCGGCTTCGTCGAGGCTGTAGACGACGACGCGCGCGCGGCCGAAGAGGTCGGCCAGGCCCTTGGCGACGTTGCCGTCCTCCATGCGCCGGGCGTGGGCATATTCGCTGTGCATGTCGAAGATCAGGTTGACGCAGGCCTGGGACTTGATGAGGCCGCAGAAGAGCAGCCGGGCCAGGATACTCTTGCCGGTGCCCGAGCGGCCGAAGATGCCGTTGCTGCGCTCGACTAGCCGCTCCAGGTTGATCGTGACCGGGATGTCCATGTCGCGCGGGCGGCCGATGATGAAGTGCTTGCCCTGCTCCTCGCCGCCGAAGACGGCCTGGAAGTCCTGCTCGCCGGCCCGGTAGGCGCGCGCGAAGTGGCCTGGGATGGTGCGTGCGGGGGCCAGACCGTCTGCGGCCTCCGCGCCCGCCTGGGGCGCCGTGGTGCCGGTGTGGATGAGCTCCAGCGAGGGGCGCACGGTGCACTCGGCGTAGGTGGTGCTGCGGCGCAGGGTCTCGTGCACCAGGCTGGAGGCGCTATCGGGCGGATCCTGGGCGACGGCAGGGTCGGTCGCGGCGAGGCGGAAGCCGGAGATCGTGCCGAAGAATCGGACGTGCTCGCCCTCGATGACCACGAACTGGCCCTGCCGGAGCTCCTCAACCGACTGGTCGCGGCGCAGGTGCACCGTGACGCCCTTCTCGGAGTCGGCCGCGGTCACCTGGCCGAGGAAGACGCGGTTGGTTTCAGCCCCGTGGCCGTTCCGGGCGGGGCGGGGCAGGGTTGGGTCCATCGCGGTTCCTCCTCGGCCGCTCGCGGGCGGCATGTGCAACTGGTGTGCGCGGCTCGCGGACTCGCGCCGACCACAAAGCAGCCTATGGCGCGTCCGCGGGCCGGGCGCCGTCCGGCGGGACGGACCGGCGGCCTCGCCGGACTGAGCCGGCTCCCACAGACGCTTGCCCCACATCCCGGCTGATCGCCGTCCGAGTCTTCCGGCGGTCGGGCGGCCACGTGGGGCCGCCCCTACCTTGCGACGAAGCCCCGTCTCCGCAGCACGCTGGGTGCTCCTCGACAAAGGCTACGCGTAGATCAAGCGGCCCTTTGGCTCGGGTATCGGGCGCCCTAGCTCGCGCGCGGTCTCGAGCCATTCCTGGATCACGACCTCGGCGTTGCCGAGCGCTTCCTGATAGGTGGCCCCATCGGCCATGCAGCCGGCCAGTTCCGGGACCTCGGCGACGAAGGCTTGATCCTCGTCGCTCCAGTAGATGATGATTTCATACCGCACCATCGTCGGCCCCCAATCTATATCGGATGACGATGTTCCGCACTTGCTTCACCTGATATGGTTTGGCTTCGGCGCCCCGCGGTTGCAAGTTCAGGATTTCCAACACGCCCGAACGGGTGAAAATATGATGGTCGCCCCGCATCCGTTCCTCAAAACCCAGACGGCGAAGCAAAGCACACAAGTCGACGAATGCGATGTTCGCATCAGCGGTTCCACTCAAGACCCGATCCAGGATTCTGTCGCGTGGCGACATGTGCACCCTCTCTGTGCTGCCTAGATCCGCACCTGGCCGACACCCGGCGCGGGGGCGGGGCCGGTGGGCGCGGGCGGGGCGGGGTCGCCCGCGAGGGCTTCGACCATCTCCAGGATGGCGACCAGGCGGTCGTACTGGCCTTTGAGCAGGCGGCCCAGGTACTCTGTCGTGCGGAGCAGGTGGGCGCGGTCGCCGCCGCGCACGGCGTAGTCGCGGGCCAGCACGTGAATGATCACCTCGTCGGTCGGCGCGTCCGTTGCCTGCAGGAGCAGGCGCAGATAGTGCGGCTGCTCGGTGAAGCGCAGGAACTCGGCGTCGGCACCCAGCCAGGCCTGGTAGTGCAGACGCGGCGGCATGTCGGGATAGGTGTAGACCAACCGGCGTGCCTCGGGCGGCGTGGCTTTGTCGGCCACCCAGCCGTAGTGGGCCACGACGAGCGCCGAGAACTGGCTGCGCAGGGTCCGCTGCAGGTCGGGATGGATGCGGTAGACTTCGCCGTCGGGATCCTGCAGGCCGCCCTTCGCGCTGATCGGGCCGAGGCCCTCGGTGTGGGCGTCGTAGACGAGGCCGAGCACGTCCTCGGCGACGACGAGGCCGCCTAGCGGCGGGGTGCTGTGCAACTGATAGCTCTCGGCCGTGAAGGCGCTGTAGGATGCGGCGATGACCTCGCCGAGCAGGCGGCGGCCGCCGGGCGGCTGGGCGCCCGCTCCGGGGAACGGCACGATCCCGTCGCTCAAATCCGGCCTCCCGTCGCCTGCTTGCCGCGCGCCTTCTCCGACGGCGGCTGGATCAGCCCGGCCTGCTCCAGCAGATAGTAGTAGCTGGCGCGGTCCTCGTTGTGCAGCACGGCGAAGTTGTGGGCGAGCGTGAGCGCGCGCGGGTAGCCGTCGCCGAGCGCGCACTGGTGCAGCAGGATGGCCTGCACGCGGTCGAGCAGCCCGGCCTCGAGCATCCACAACGGGAACTCGACGCGCGCGACCTCGAACGGCGTGCGCAGGTAGAAGAAGCCGAGATCCTCCCAGAAGCCGCGCTTGCTGGCCTGCACGCCGAACGCTGTCTGCGTGGTGAAGACGGGAGAGCGCGTGCCCTCATCCAAGAGGTCCCAGAAGAGGCCGCCGTCGTCGAGCGTCCAGAGGCCGGAGCAGTCGGCATGGGGGCAGCGCGCCTCGCAGGCGGCGGCGAAGCTGCCGGCCTCGCGCGCGGCGCGGCAGCCGAAGAGGCGCGTGGCGTGCATGACGGCCTGGCTCGCCGGACGGCTGACGTAGCCGACGATCGGCACGCGCAGCGCGGTGAAGGCGTCGAGCTGTTCGCTGTATTGGCGCACCAGGTTCTGTACTTCCGGCCCGGGCGCCAGCGCGAGCCCCAGCTGCATCAGCGAGCCGTCGAGCAGGGCCAGATCCGCGCCGAAGCCGGCGGACCAGCGGTAGAGCTCGGCGATCTCCTGCAGCGCGCACTGCGCCTGCAAGAGCCGCCCGCTGACCATCCAGTCCTCGCCCTCGATGAGCGGGTCGATGTGGTGCGTGGGGGTGCTGTCGAGCTCGGCGACCGGGTCGGTGCCGTAGGCGATCATGACGCGGCCGACGTTGATCAGGTAGCAGAAGGCGCCGCGGTGCTTGTCGGGCGGCACGAACGAGGAGTCGGTCGCCACGACGGTGTAGTCGGGCGCGGACGCGGCGCCGGGCACGAGGGTCTGCAGGGGCGTCTCGGGCACGGCCAGCAGGCGCTTACTGCGCACCTGATCGACGGCGGCGCACCAGGAGTCGTGCGCGGTGGCGCGGTAAAGGCCGGCGGCATCGGCGGCGGCGGCGAGCCGCGTCTCCTGGGCGGCCAGGGCCGCGTCGCGGCTGGCGGCAATCTGGCGCGCCGTCTCGGTGTGGTCGTAGGGCATGGCAGCGTTCCTCGGCCGGCGGGCGGCGGGTCAGCGGCGGCGCAGCTTGATCGCCAGGTAGGCGCCGTCCGTCTGGACCTCGGTGATGTCGAAGGCGTCGCCGCCGAACCCGGTGCGCAGATCGTCGTTGAGCTCGGCCAGCAGCACGTCGTTCGTGATCTGGTCGACCGCCTGGTGCACCTGCGCGTCGAGGTTGAAGGGCAGCATATCGATCGGGATAGGTAGGTCCCCGAGGCGGGGATTGCCGAGCATCTGCAGGGTCAGCACGCCGTTGTCGACGCCCAACTGGTTGTCGACGCTGGGCGAGATCTGAAACAGTCCGGCGACGTCGAAGGTCGGGGTGAGCACCATCGCGGCGTTCGGGGCCAGGCCGACTTGCAGCCCCGTCGTCTTGACCTCGCCCACGATCACCTGCGGCGTGGTGGCCAGGCGCTGCTGGATCAGGCTATTCAGGTACTGCTCGTTAAGCTGCAGGCGCACGTCGCTGTCGCCGGTGCCCGGGCCGTTTCGCGCGGGCAGCCGTACGGAGATCCCGGCCAGCACCAACAGGGTGATGATGCCGACGCACCACCCGATCAGTAACCCGCCGAGCCAATGGGGCCAGCGCCGCGGCCGACGCACCCGTGTCCCGGGCACACGTCGAATCACCAGGGCCTAGACACCGCCCCGCCGTTGCAGCCAGTCGAGCACGTCCTCCCGGCGCAGGCAGACAGTGTGGTGGCCGAGGCGCTCGGCCTTCAGTTCGCCGGTCACGACGGCGTGCAGGATGATTTCGCGTGGGATGCCGATCAGGTGGGCCAGCCCGTCGGGCGAGAATTCCTCTTGATGAATATCCGGCATTTGGCGGTGCCATTCCCGCCACTTATCCTCGAGCGTGTCCACGCGCAGGTCCTCCTCGTCAACGGCCGGCCGGCGGCGCGCGCCGCCGGCCTAGCACTCGTCCTCGCGCAGGGGCCGGGTTTCGCCCGCCCCGGCGGCGGCCGCGGGATTCGGGGCGCCCGGCAACCCCCGCACCCGGGCGACCCAGGCGGCCGGGCGGCGGAGCTCGTCGATGGTCGGCAGATACTCCGGGCCCTCCCATACCAGGTTCGCGAAGGCGACACCATGCTCGGCGGCGACGGCGGCGATGAATTCCTCGCCCATGCGGTACTGCTCCATCTTCAGCGCCAAGCCAGTCAGGCGCACGAAGAGCTGGTCGATCGGCCCGCGCTGAGCCGCGCGCTCTTCAATGCGCTGCTTGATGACACTGTAGGATGGGAGGAGGCGCTCGCCCACGGCGTTCATGATGTAGTTGCTATACCCCTCGATGACGGACATCAGTGCTTGTAGCTGCTGGAACAGCACTTTCTGTTCCGGCGTCATGACCATCTCGATCCAGCTTTCGCCCGACGACAGGTTCTCGCGAGCGCGCCGCACCAGCCGGCCAAGTCCGCCGTCGGCGTTGCGCAGCAGGCTCAGATCCTCGGTGACCAGCTGGAAGTAGGATTCGAGCACCGCGTTGAAGTACTCGCGCACCCACGGGTAGGCCTCGAACTGGAAGGCGTGGGTCGTCTCATGCAAGGCGATCCAGAGGCGGAAATCGTCGGGGTCGAGCCCGCGCTCCTGCTGCACGCCCGCAATGTTCGGCTCGACGAAGTAGAGCCGGCCGGCGGCAATCGGCTCGCGGCCAAGCAGGCTGAGGTCGTACTGGCCGAGCACGCGGCGCGCCAGGTAGCCAAGCAACAGGCCGAGCTCGCTGGAGAGGACGATCTGGTTGAGGTCGGTCATGAGCAGCGTGCCGAGATCGTTCACGTTGGAGCCGGCCTGATGCAGGCGCTCTAGCGGGGCGAACAGGACCTCGAAGCTCTGGATGTTCGCGCCGACCCACTCGCCGCGCGTGAAGGCGGCGATGTTCTGCACCGGCCGGGGCAATTGCCGGCCCATCTCCGCGGCGATCAGCGGCTCGCAGCGGCGCACCTGGGCGGTGTAATAGGCTTCCCAGCGCGCGTGCCATTCGGCGTCCAGCGCGGGCTCGGGGTTCATGGTCTGGGCGAGGCGGCGGACGCGCGCCCAGTTGATCATCTCGGGGATGCCCGTGCGGCTGTAGAGGCGCTGCCGATTGGCGGCATAGACCGCGCCGAGGGCGACGCCCGTCACGACGCCCAACCCGATCATCTGCCGGCTATAGCGATTCATAGGAGCTCCTTTGATGCTCGCTCGGTCGTATGTTCTAGCCCACTATACCCTGTCGCCCCGATCCCGTCAAGCGTGAAACCGCGTGGCGCCAGGCGTGGAAGGCGTGCGCGTTTGCTTGCGACGGGGCGGGCTTTGTGCTATAGTAAGCAGCAACGGAGCGGGCCCCCGACCACACGGATTCGGCCGCCTCCGGCGATGCCGGCCCGAGCAGGCGCGGGGCTGCCCAAGGAGGAGCACGCACGGTGACCACACCCGGCGGGGGGACGGACCCCCCCGAGGAGCGGCCCATCCGCCCGCAGGCGGGCGCGCAGGGGGCACTTCCGCCGGTACCGGCCCCGCCACCCAAACTCCCGGCTGCTCCCACCGCGTCCCCGTCGGGCGCCGCCGACCCGCGGCACCGGCAGGTGATCCGCCGGCTGGAGGGGCCACCTGCCCGCGTGGGCCGGCACGGGGATACGATCATTCGCCCGCTCGTGCCGCTGCCGCCGAACATGCCCGGCGAGCGCCGCACCGTGATCCGGCCGCTGGCGCCCCTGGCGCCAATGCCGAGCCAGGACGCGGCCGAAGTGGAGAGCCGGCGGCGCCACCGCGACGTGCGCCTCGCGGCCATCCTGCGTCCGCTCACGCCCCGCCCGGCCCCCGCCCCGGACCCCTCGCTGCAGACCATCCAGGTGGCGGACACGCCCAACGTCGAGGTACCAGAGTGGGTCATCTGCCAGCGCTGCGACACCACGAGCCCGCCCGACAAGATGTTCTGCAGCCGCTGCGGCGCGGTGCTACCCGCCGCCGCGCGCCTGTTCGAGACGCTAACCCGTGAGTATGAAGACATGCAGAGCTCTGAACCATCCAAAGACACGGTAGTGCCTCGGCTCGCGACCGGCCGGCGCGGCCCCAATTGGCAAGCCTACGGGCAGAGCGACAAAGGCCGGGTGCGTAAGAACAACGAAGATACGCTGCTCGCCACGCCGCTGCCGGCCAACGGCTGGCTGCTGCTCGTGGCCGACGGCATGGGCGGCGCGGAAGCCGGCGAGATCGCCAGCCAGCAGGCCGCCGAGATCGTGCGCGAGCTGATCGAGCGCCGCATGGAGATCGACGCCAACCCGGACACCGACCATCGCCCCTGGCTGATGCAGGCGATCGAGGAGGCCAATGCGCTGCTCTACCGGGAGGCGGCCGAGGATCGACGCCTGCACGGCATGGGCACCACCCTGACCGCCGGCATCGTCCAGGGCCTCTGCCTGGAGCTCGGCCATGCCGGCGACAGCCGCTGCTACCGCCTGCCGGCCAAGGGCCCCCTGCAACAGCTGACAACCGACCACGCCATCGTGGCCCACCTGCTGCGCCTGGGCCAGATCACGCCCGAGGAAGCGCACGACCACCCGCTGCGCAACCAGCTGTACCGCGCCGTCGCCACCGCGCCGACCATCGAGGTCGACTCGACCTTGCACATCCTGGAGCCCACCGACAAGCTGCTCTTCTGTTCCGACGGCCTGGTCCTGCATCTCGACGACAGCGAAATCGAGCGGATCCTGCGCCAGGCGACCACGCCGCAGCAGGCTTGCCGCGCCCTGATCGACTTGACCCTGATCCGCGGGGCAGGCGATAATGTATCCGTCGCGGTGCTCATGGCCGGCTGACGCGGGACGACGGCCGTGTGTGACCCGCCGCGGCCCACCAACGTATACACGGTGCGGCCCTGCACCCGATTGTTAGGGGATATCACGCTCAATCAGGAGAATCTATGCTCTGCCCACGCTGCTCCGCCCTGAACCGCCCGGATGCACGCTTCTGCCACGACTGTGGCCTCCCCTTGCAGGAGGCCGCCCCGCCGGTCGCCGCGACTGCACCAGGGGCCCCGCCGGAATTCCGGCGGAGCCGGAGGTCGCCCCGGCCGGGCCGGAATCCGGGGAACCGCCGGCCGTCGAAGCCGCGGCGGCAGAGGCCGCGGCCGAGGCCGGCAGCGGGCCGGCGGTCGAAGGCATGCTGCCGGCCTCGGATCCGGAGGCTGCCGCGCCGGTCGAGGCCCCAGAGGAGAGTGTCGGGATCGCCCCGGCAGCGGAAGCGACGGGTGAGCCCGCGGCGGCCGCGAGCGCCCCCGCGGCGGCGCCGCTCTTGCCGTCCTTCAGCGGGGCGACCGTGGCGCCGCCGACCCGGGATCAGTACGACACGATCGAGATGCCTGACCTGATGGCCCGCCCCCTGGGCGTCGATCTGACCGAGACCGCCGGGCCGGAAGAGTCCACCGCCCCGGCAGCCGAGGAGCCGGCCCCCGCGGTCGCGGAGTCCGGCGCGGCCGAAGAGACGGCAGCCGAGGCAGACAATGCAGCGCTGCCGATCGACCTGATCCCGCCCCCCGTCGAGGAAGCGATCGCGAATCCCGGCGAGCCGGGCACCGCGCAGCCGCCGGAGGCGCAAGCCGCCGCGAGCGCGGGCGAAGCGGCCGCGGCAGCGGGCGATGCAGCGACCGGATCCGCGCCGGCCGCGGAGGTCACCCCCGCGCCGACGGCCGAAGCGGCCGCCGAGTCGCAACCCCAACTGCCCCTGGCCGGGGCGGCCGTCGCGAACACCGAGCCGCTGGTGGAAGCCGCGCCGGGCACCACAGGACCGGCCACGAACGGGGCCTCCGCCGCCGCGCCGGTCACCGAGATCGTGGACGAGCCGGACGCCGGCCCGACCAATGGGAGTGGAGTCATGGCAAGCACTGATTCGGAGGCGCCCTCGGCCCCGGAAACGCCCGAAGCGACCGCCCCCGCGGAGACGGCCGCGCCGCCCGACGTGGCGCCCGTCGAAGCTGTGGAGCCGGGCAGCGTGCCCCTTGTGTCGCCCGCCGCAGCGGAGGCCCTGCCGTCGGTGGTCGAGGCGGCCGCGACGCTGGAGGCGCCCGCCGAGATTCCGCCGTTCGGGCTGCCCGAGACCTCCGCGCCCGGAGCCCCGCCGGAGGCTGCCGGCGAAGTCCCCGACCGCTCGACGGCCCAGCTGGAAGAGGCCGTCTCGCCCGAGCCGGCGCCGCCTGTGCCCGGCGAAGTGTTCCCGGCGCTGCAGCCCGGCGCCATGGTCGCCGGCCGCTATCGCATCCAGCAAGTGCTGCAAACCGGACCGCAGCGCCAGACCTACCTGGCGCAGGACCTGGAGGGCTACCGGCGTTGCTGGGCGTGCGGATCGCGCGAGAACGTGCAGGGCGAGATGTACTGCACCGACTGCGGCGCCCAACTGACCGGCCGGACCTATCGCCTGCTGGAGACCCCGCCCGAGCAGCCGGTCGTGGAGCTCCCCGGCCCGCTCGTCGACAACAAGATCCCGGGCGTGGCGCTGATCCTCGACACACCGACCGATCCGGAGACGGGGCGCCACTACGTGGTCCTCGAGGACGTGGGCGGCGAGCCGCTGAGCAACTGGGCGACGACCGAGAGCGCGGACACGCCGGTCACCGACGAGCGCATCCTCAACCTGATGGCCCAAGCGGTCGACAAGCTGCAGGAGCTCCATGCGGCCGGCATTATCGGCTGCGATTTCACGCCCGAGGCCCTGCAGGTCCTGCCGGACGATCGGCTGGTGCTGGCCGACCCGAGCGCCTGCCGCATCGCGGGCACGGCCGGCGACGACCGCGCCCCGGCGGCCGAAGCCCAGGCCGACGTGCAGCGCGTCGGGGCGGCGCTGGAGCAGTGGTACCGCGGGCTGCGTCCCGAGCCGGAAACCGATGTGGCCGGGGGTGAAACCCTCGGCGAGATCCTGGCCCACGGCCGGGAGGGTGGCTACCATACGGCGGCCGAGCTAGCCGAAGCCGTCCACGAGCTCGTGGCGCGCGTGCTGCCGCCGCGCGACATGCAGATCATCAGCGGACGCGCCAGTGACGTCGGCGAGCAGCGCCAGCTGAACGAGGACAGTCTCTTCGCGCTCGAGTCGGTCATCATGGAGGCCACCGGCGCGACGCCCCTCGGCCTCTACGTGGTGGCCGACGGCATGGGCGGGCATGACAGCGGCGAGGTGGCGAGCGCGCTGGCCGTGCGCACGATCGCCGGCCGGCTGAGCGGGCTCGTGCAGGCCCACATCACGGGCGAGCCGCAGGATCTGACGCCGCAAACGTCCGGCGACCTGCTGCGCGAGGCCATCCTGGAAGCCAACCAGCACATCGGACAGCTGAGCCGCCAGCGCAACAGCGACATGGGCACCACGGTGACCATGGCCCTCGTCGTCGGCAATCAGGCGACTATCGCGAACGTCGGCGACAGCCGCACATATGTCTGGCGCGACGGCAAACTGCACCAGGTGACGCAGGACCACTCGCTCGTCGCCCGGCTGATTGCCGCGGGGCAGCTGACGCCCGAGGAGAGCCGGCACTTCGACCGGCGCAACGAGATCTATCGCGCGCTCGGCGACCGGCGGCTCACCGGGGACGAGGTCGACGTCTTCCACGTGACCCTGCGGCCCTTCGACGCACTGTTGCTCTGCTCCGACGGGCTGTGGGAGATGGTGCGCGACGAGGAGATCGAGCAGATCCTGCTTGATACGCCCGATCCGGCCGCAGCCGCCCACACCCTGATCGCCATGGCGAATCACAACGGCGGGGAAGATAACATCTCGGTCATCTTCGCGCAGACCATCGACGGTAACGACAAGTAGCCAGGCCCCGCGGGCCCACCACGGCCGCCGCGGCCGGCGGTCGCCGCGCCGTGGCTCCGCCCATCAGGAGGTGTAGTGCACCATGCCGGAAACTCTGACCCTCGATACGACCTGGGGCCGCAACCCGCTGCCCGCCGATGGGGACGGACAGCTGGCGTATCTACTGGTCGACGTCGGCGCCGCCGACGAGACCGCGGAGGTGCCCGCGCAACGCCCGCTTAATCTCTGTCTAGTGCTCGACCACAGCGGCTCGATGGGCGGGCCCAAACTGGATCACCTGAAAGAGGCGGTCGGCCGGGTGATCGACGAGCTCACGTCGCAGGACACGCTGGCGATCGTCGTCTTCGACGAGCATGCCAAGGTCGTCGTGCCGGCGGCGCCGGTGACCGACACGGAGGGGCTGAAGCAGGCCGTCTCCGGCATCCGTGAGGCGGGCGGCACCCAGATGTCGAGCGGGCTGCAGGCCGGGCTCGACCAGGTCTTGCCCGGGCGACAGCCGGGCGCGATCAGTCGCATCTTGCTGCTGACCGACGGCCAGACCTGGGGCGATGCGCCCGAGTGTGAGCGCCTGGCGGCCGAGGCCGGGCAGGCGGGGGTGCCGATCAGCGCCTTCGGCGTCGGCGCAGAGGAGGATTGGAGCGTCAGCCTGCTCGACAGCATCGCCGAGAAAAGCCATGGGCAGTCGGACTACATCGCGCAGCCGGCCGACATGCTGGCCTCATTCCGCGGCACGGTGCAGACGATGCAAAGCACCGTCGCCCAGGACGTCGTACTGACCCTGCAGCTGGCGGCGGGCGTGACCGCACGGACGATCTACCGCATCACGCCGATGATCGGCCGGGTCGAGCCGCAGCAGCCGGGACCCGGCACCGTCGAGGTGGCAATCGGGGAAGTGCAGCGCGACCGGCCGAGCACCGTGCTGGCCGAATTGCTGGTGCCGCCGCGTCACCCGGGCGAGTACCGCCTGGCGCGGGTCTCGGCACGCGCAGGGACGGCGGAAGAGGCGGCCGCCGGTCAGGATGTCTTGCTCGCCTTTGCCGTGGGCGCGCGCACGCCCGGCGACCCGCGCGTCATGAACCTGGTCGAGAAGGCCACGGCGTTCAAGCTGCAGACCCGCGCGCTGCAGGAGGCCGAACTCGGCAACGCCGACGCGGCCAGCCGGAATCTGCGCTCCGCCGCCACCCGCCTGCTCAGCCTGGGCGAAGCCGACCTGGCCGCCGACGCGCAGCGCGAGGCCGATCGGCTGGACCAACAGGGCCAGATGAGCGCCGCGGGCACCAAGAAGCTGACCTTCGCGACCCGCAAGCTGGCACTCGACGACGTGCCTGCGCGGCAGCCCACGGCCACCCGGCGACTCGAGGACTGATCGCGTGGCAAGCAGACCGCAAACGGTGCTCTTGCCCCTGCTCAACCTGTCTGTCGCACCCGACCTGCTGAGCCTGGCCGCCACCTTGCTCGCCGGGCCGGAGCGCGTCTTGCCCCGCGCGGCGCGCGTGCTGGTGCTCGCCGTCGTCGTGGTGCCGCCCGGCCGGCCGCCGGCCGAGGGGCAAGGTATGGCGCGGGCCTACCGGGCCCTGCTCGGTTACCTGCCCTCGAAGGCCGCCGCGGCCGGTGCGAGCGGCGACGTGCCCCCGCCCGAAGCGGCGGTCCACGGGATCATCAAGGTCGCGGCGACGGTCGAGCAAGGCATCCGGGAGGCCGCGGCCGCCGAACAGGCCGACCTGCTGCTCCTCCACTGGAAGGGGTACGCCCACAACCCCGAGCGCCACGTCTTCGGCCAAACCCTCGACGCCCTGCTGCAGCAGCCGCCCTGCAACCTGCTGCTGGCCCGCATGGGGCGCTGGCAGGACGTGGAGCGCATCCTGCTACCGCTGCGCGGCGGCCCGAACGCCGAGCTTGCGCTCGACGCCGGCGTCGACCTGGCCGCGCGGCTCGACGTCAGGGTGACCGTGCTGCACGGCGTGCCGCGCGCGCAGCCGACCGCCGCGGGCCGGCGCGGCCGCGACGCCCCCTACCTGGCACTCCAGCAGCGGCTCGAACAGCTGGCCACGGCCGGGCCGGTGGCGCTGGAGCAAGTCTTCACGCTCGACACCGACGTGCCGGGCAAAGTCAGTCGGGCGCTGCGGCCCGGCAATCTCGTCATCGTGGGCACGCCGGATGCCGGCCCCGACGAGCCGCTCGTGCAGACGACGATGCTGACCACCGTGCTGCGCGCCCCTGACCGCCCGGTGCTCATCGCGCGGGCAGCGCGCCGGCTCGACCTGACGACCTATCGGGCGCACGTGGCGGGTCGTGGCCCCGAGCCTGCCCCGGAGCAGTGGTTCGTCGAGAAGACGTACCGGCAGGATGAGTTCGCCGACGTGGGGCGCTGGTCGGAGGCGCGCGCCACCCGCCAGGCGCACATCAGCATTGTGCTGCCGACGCGCAACGACGAGACGCGCATTGTCTCCCTGCTGCTCGGCCTGCGCAATGCCCTGCAGATCCACCCGGAGGCGCCCCTGGCCGACGAGATCCTGGTAGTCGACGGGGCATCGGAAGACAACACGGCCGCATTGGCGGCGGGCCAGGGCGTGCCGGTGCTGCGCGTGGCGCCCGGCCCGGCACGCGGCCACGGCACGCGCGGCGCCGTGCCCGGGCCGGCGCTACTGCTGCGGCAGGCGCTCAATCTGGCGCTGGGCGACATCCTGGTCTGGCTGGATCCCAAGGTGGGCAAGCTCCACCCGAGCTACATCCCCGCCCTGGTCGGCCCGCTGCTGCACGATCCCGCGGTCCTCCTCGTCAAGCCGTTCTGGGCGGCACCGGGCAATCCCGACGCCGAGGCCGAGCCCACGGAGCATCCCGAGCCCCGCTTTGCTCCCGTCGGGCTGGCCGATCTGCACGACCTGTCTCTGCAACAGCTGGCGCGCGTGCCGATCTATTCCTGGATGCGTGTGTTCCGGCCGGGCCTCGGCGCCGTAATCAACCCGCTCGGCAACGTCTTCGCGGCGCGGGTCAGCCTGCTCCGCGAGGTCTTGGGCACGCTGGAAGAGGCCGAGAACGTCGGCCTGGGCGAGAACGACCACGGGGTGCATCCCGGCCAGCGGGTCGCCTTTGCCGGGGGCCTGGTGCTGGAGACCGCGGCCCTCCACGGTACCCGGGCGATCGCACAGGTGGAGATGCAGCTGGTGGATCGCGGGCGCAGCGCGCACCTGATCGCGTCGCCCGACATGCGGCAGCTACGGCAGATCGCCGACCTGCTCGCGCTGCTCGCCGCGCGACACGATCTGGCCGTGCAGCGCGAGGTCATCCAGGGGCTGCGGGCGCGGATAATGCGCGCGTCAGCCTGAGCTCGCTCGCCACCGCCCCGATGGCATATCTCTTGCACAAAACGGGCGTGCGCCCGCCGGGGCACCTACCCCACGGCGCGGCCGGCCGGCCGCCGGCCGGCTCGGCGCCCAGTTATGATTCGGAGAGGATTTGAGCATGCCACGAACGCGGAAGAGCAGCGCGAGACCCACACAGGCCCCGCAGCCGGGGATCCTGGGCCTGGACCCCGAGGCCGAGGCCGATGCGCAGGCCACCGCGGAGAGCCCCGAGGGGGAAGTGCTGTTCCGGGAGCTGAAGCGCATGGAAGAGCAGGCGCATACCGGCCCGGAGCTGGAATCAATCGTCGACGCGCCGGCCCGCAGGGCCCGCGGCGGCGAGGACCATACGAGGGAGCGGACGACGGCGCCGCCCGTGGTCCCGGTGGCCGAGGATGACGATGAGGAGGAGGAAGCCTCGCCCGAGCCCTGGAGAGACGAGGAAGAGGTCCTGCATAACGTCGACCCGGCCTACGTGACCGACCCGGTGCGCCTCTACCTGCGTGAGATCAGCCGCGCGCCCCTGCTGACCAGCGAGCAGGAGTACTCGCTGGCGCGCGCCATCAGCCGCGGCGACGTCGAGGCCACGCAGCGCTTCGTGCTGTCGAACCTGCGCCTGGTGGTGAGCATCGCGAAGAAGTACGTGGGCCGCGGGCTCACGCTGCTCGACCTGATCCAGGAAGGCAACATGGGCCTGCTGCGCGCGGTGCACAAGTTCGACCCGGAGCGCGGCTACAAGTTCTCGACCTATGCCACCTGGTGGATCCGCCAGGCCATCCTGCGCGCCATCTCGGAGCAGTCGCGCACGATCCGCCTGCCCGCCCACATCGGCGAGGCGATGGGCCGCGTCGCCCAGGTGTCGCAAGACCTGCATCAGAAGCTCGGGCGCACGCCGCGCGCCGAGGAGATCGGCAAGGAGCTCGGGCTGGAAGGCCACCGCGTGCGCGAGATCCTGCGCGCCGCGCAGACGCCCGTCTCGCTCGAGGCGCCGGTTGGCGACGAGTTGGAGGAGAATCAGCTGCGCGACTTCGTGAAAGACGAAACGAGCGCGCCGCCCGACGAGGTCGCGGCCAAGAGCCTGCTCAAGCAAGAGATGTCGGACGTGCTCGACGACGTGCTGACCGAGCGCGAGCGCATCGTGCTGCAGCTGCGGTTCGGGCTCGGCAACGGCCACCAGTATCCGCTGGAGAAGGTTGGCGAGCACCTGGGCGTGACGCGCGAGCGCGTGCGCCAGATCGAGGCCGAAGCGCTGCGCAAGCTGCGCTCGCCCCGCCTGACCGAGCGCTTCCGCGACTTCCTCTAAACTCCCCTAGCCCAACGCCCGGCGTGCTGCTTACAGCAGCGCGCCGCGCGCGATCCAGGCCGCCTCGTCCGGGGCGAAGACTTCCTCCACATGCCAGCCCGCGTCCGCACGCCGCGCGTGCCAGACCGCCGCAGGCAGCAGCGGGGCTTCCCCGCTCGGGCCCTTCGGCAGATCGCCCGGGTCGCCGCGCAGCACCGCGCGCAGCATCCAGAGCGGGCTGCCGTGGCTCACCAGCGCGACTGCCGGCTCAGGCACCTGGTCGAGCAACTCGAGGAATGCGGCTGTCCGCGCACGCAGGTCCGCGGTCGGCTCGCCCGGGCCGTGCTCAGCGATGCCGCCGTGCACCGTGACGGGGAGGCCGAGGAGTTCGGCGATGACCTCGCCGGTCTCGCGCGCCCGTCGGAAGGGCGAGACGTAGAGGTGGCGAAGGCCGCGGCCTGAGAGCCAGGCTGCGGTCTGCTGGGCCTCAAAGCGCCCGCGCTCGAGCAGGGCCGGGCCGGGCGGTATGTCATACGGGACGCCGCTGTTGCGGTCGGCCGTGCCGTGACGAACGAGGTAGATTTCGGTCAGCGTAGTTGTGTCCCTCCTGGGCGCGCCCCGGCGCTGCCCCTCCCAGCGTACCCGAACCGCACGCGATCCGCAAGCGCCGGATGGTGAGGCGGTCGCCCCGCCATCCGGGTAGCGCGGCGCCCGGCATGCGACAGCCCCGAGGTGCACCCTCGGGGCTGTCGCGGAGGCGAGGCGCGCCGCGGCCGGGTTAGGGCTTGGGCGCGATCCCCGCGGCGAAGGTCTCATAGAGCATCTTGGTCAGCTGCGCGCGCGTCGACTGCGCGATCGGGCGGAACGTGCCGTCGGCATAGCCGCTGATGACGTTGTTCGCGAAGGCCGTTTCCACGAAGCTGTAGGCCCAGTAGTTGGCCGGCACGTCGGAGAAGTCCGGCGTGGCCGGGGTCACCAGCGTGAGGCCGCCGGCCAGCACGATCATCTTGCTGAGCTGGGCGCGCGTGACGTTGTCGAACGGGTGGAACGTGCCGTCGGCGTAGCCGCTCAGGATGCCGTGGCCGTACGCCACCTCGATGTACGTGTAGAAGGCGTTGGACGCCGGCACGTCGCTGAAGTGCGGCGCGCCGGGCGGCAGCGTGAGGTCCCAACCGGCGGCCAGCACGACCACCTTGGCGATCTGGCCGCGGGTGGTGTTGGCGTCGGGCTGGAAGCTGCCGTCGGCGTACCCCGAGACGATGTCGCGGCAGGCCGCCCATTCGATGTAACTGTAGGCCCAGTAGCTGGTGGGTACGTCGCTGAAGCTTACTGCGCACGCCGTTGCCGACGCAGTCGGCTCCGGGCCGGGCGTGTCCGTCGCGGCGGGCACTGGCGTGTCCGTCGGCGGCACAGGGGTGGCCGTGGCCTCGGCCGGCGTGCCGGTGGCGGGCACCGGGGTCTCGGTTTCGGCCACCGCGGTGGCCGTCGCGGGATTCGGCGTGTCGGTCGGCGGCACCGCGGTCTCGGTCGGCAGCACGGGCGTCGCGGTCGGCGGGACCGGCGTGTCCGTCGGCGGGACCGGCGTGTTCGTCGGCGGGACCGGCGTGTTCGTCGGCGGGACCGGTGTGTTGGTGGCAGCCGGGGTGCCGCATGAGCCCAGCACGTCGACGTCGTCGAGGTACATGTTGGTGACGTCGCCGAAGCCGTCCTGATGCACCAGGAACTCGATGCGCACCGTCTGCCCGGCATAGGCACCCATGTCGTAGGTGACGTGCGTCCAGACCTGGGTGCTGTCACAGACGTGCATGATCGTCGCGAGGATGGTGCCGCTGGTGTCGGTCACGTAGGCGTCTTGCCAGTCGAAGGTGATGCTGTCCTCGCTGTAGGGATAGTACCAGTAGCTCAGGGTGCCGCCGCTGGCGGGGATGGTGATCTGCTGGTAGATGGAGCTGTCGCCGGTCGGCTCGGTGCCGGGGTCGCTGCCCAGGAAGGCGGCGTAGGTGCCGCTGTGGGCCGTGCCCGTGCGCACCGTGGGCGTGGGGTTTGCATCGCGGATCGCCCACGGGGTAAGGCTGCCCGTCTCGAAGCCGCCGTTTTGCAGGACGCCGGACGAACACGGCGTCGGCGTCAAAGTCGGCGTGTCGGTAGCGATCGGTGTATTGCTCGGCGTGAAGGTCGGCGTCGCGGTGGGCGGCGTGCCGGTCACCGTGGGCGTCGGCGATGGCGGCGGCCCGGCGGTCACCGCCAGGTGCTGAGCGACGGATGCCGCGGCGGGCAGACCGCCGCTGAAGTCATAGCCTCCGAAGGCGTACAGGTCGTTGCCCAGGCGCGCCTGCCCGAAGTCCCGCGTGGCATGGTTCAGGTCAGACCAGGCCGACCAGCTATTCTGCCCCGGGTCGTATTCCAGCCCGGTGATGGTCGGCGTGAACCAGTTGCCGCCCGCGATGACCAGCTTGCCCGCCAGCACGTTCGGGGTGATCGTGTCGAAGCCCCACGCCCCCAGATCGCCGGTCGCCGTGGGGAGCGCGGCCACCGTCTGCCACGTCGGGCTCGGCGCCGTTACGTCCAGCCGCTCCACGATCGCCAGCGGGTTGAGGTTGCCTACCGGCCCCGGCGTCGGATACGGCGGCGGCGACGGCGTCGGCGTGTAGCCGTCCCCGCCGATCGCGTAGATATAGTGGTCGATCGCCGCCCCGCCGATGAACGCCCGCGCCACCGACAAATTCGCGCTCGCCATCTGCGTCCAGCGGCTGCCCGCCGCCGCCATCGGGTCGAAGCGCCAGGTATCGGCGTAGACCTGACCGGTGTAGGAGTTGAAGCCGCCGAAGACGTAGAGCTTGTCGTCGACGACCGCCGAGCCGCCGGGCACGCGGGCCGGGCTCGCCGGCCAGGCATCGGCCGTGTCGACCGTGATGCTGTCGGCGACGGGGTCATAGATGCTGACCGTCGGGGTGATGGCGCTCGAGATGCTGTTGCCGCCGATGAGGTAGATGTGGACGCCGCCGGTGTCGGTCAGGGTGGCGGCGACCATGTTGGCGGTGTAGGTCTGGCCGTTGCGGCCGCCGGGCGCGACCGGCAGGGTGGCGGCCTTGAGGGCCCAGGTGCCGGGCGTGCCGGGGGTGTACTCGTAGATGCCGGTCTTCGCGAGATCCTCGCCGTCGGTGCTGCTGGAGTGGCCGCCGCTGTAGGTCGCGATGCCGCGGCCGCCAAAGAGGTAGATCTTGCCGTTGGGGGGATACGCGGCGGCAGCGGCCCGCTTGAGCGGCGTCTGCAGCGGCGCGACGTCGGCCCAGGCATCGGCCGGCGCCAGAGCCGGCGCGCCCTGCTTGGTGGCGGCACGTCCGGCCATGAGTAGCCCGAGCAACCCGGCCAACACCACTAACGCGCCGAACAGTAAGGCTTTCCTTGACATGATCTGACTCCTCCCCCAGCAACGATCAGAGATCGCCGGGCGCGCACGCCACCCCACGCGTCAGGCGTGCGATCGGCGTGGGGCCGTCGCCCGGCAAACGGCGGCCATATGAGCGCATGTTCGCGCCGCGTCTCAGCGACGCGCTCACATTAGATCGTTTGAGTGTGGCCGTTTCGGCAAATGGTGACTGAACGAGACGGATTGACCCGAGGCAACGGCAACCGCGGCAGCCGTCGGGGCCGGTACAGTGGGGCGCCCAAACGATACCCCTCTGGCGCCGCATTATAGCATGGCCCGGCGGGAGATGCAACAGCATATGGACCGAATCAACCGCCCGCGCTCGCCGGATCCGACACGGCGGCCAGCATTAGCTTGGCCCCTGCCGCGTGGCGGTGACCCGGGCTGCCGGCTGAGCGCGGGAGCCGGCTGCATTTGGCCGAGATCGAATTATCCGTGTTGAGCAACCAGTGTTTCGACCGCCGGCTCGCGGACCGAGCAAGCCCGGCAGCGGCGACAGCACCCTGGATCAGCGAGCACAACAGTGCCCAAGCCACCGTGGACGGGCGTTTCAGCACCGCTGACGCACGCATCAAGCTGAAGGGGCTGTATCCGACCGTCACTGCGCGACCGGAACCGGCCGCCACTGGCCTGTCCAATGTCGTTTGACTGCTACCAGTTGCGCTCGGCGTGCGGACGGGCGGGCGCTGGGGCCGCCTGTTCTCGCGCGCCCAACTGCCGGCACATACAAAAAACGCCCGGCTGTCACCGGGCGAGGATGGAGGGCGGCGCCGCTGGGCGCCAGGTGGTAGCGCGTAGGGGATTCGAACCCCTGATCTCATCCTTGAAAGGGACGTGTCCTAGGCCTCTAGACGAACGCGCCGCATCGATCGTCCCATTATACCAGATGCCCCGGCCCGGCGCAACCGCTTGCGCGCGGGGTGTGCGCCAGGATTTAGGCAGACATAACTACAGGCGGTGCCCCAGGCGTGGATATGCACCGAATGTGCGGCACCACGGCCCACAACGGCCAGCGTTGAGAAGTCTCCCAGGCGCGGCACCCCAAGTTCGCCCAAATCCTGGCGCGCACCCACCGCGCGCAAGCGGTTGCGACGGGCACGGGCCGGCGCGCCGGGTGCCAAAGATCCCGCGGGAAGCAGGCTGGCGCTCGTTTGAGCGTCAGCCTATTTTCCACCTGCCGCAAGGAGCAAACCCGCGGGATATTGTGCGGCGGCCGGCCTACTTCGGACCAGTCGGCGCGCCGGCTACAACGCGGAAGTGCCAGGTGTGCGACACGGTTTGGTCGCCCGCGGTCACCTGCACCGCCACGGTATGTGTGCCCAGGAGCTGTGCCGATGCTTGGGCCGTCGCCACGGTCGCCGAGTTATCGCCCGGTGCCAGTGCGGTGGTGAGCGGCGCGCCGTCGAACGTCATAGTGACCTTCGCCGCGGTGGTGATGCCCTGGATCGGGATGCTGACCTGGACTTGGCCCCGGCCGACGATTGCGCCGTCGGCGGGCGCAGGCGTGCCGAAGCTAATGGGCCCGCCGCCCAGTGGCGCGGCCACAACCGGGCCATTCTGGGAACCACTGGTGCCCAGGGTCACGAGTAGCAGCGCCACGACCAGGGCTGCCCCCGCCAGGGCGAGCCAGCGCGCGCGCGGCGGCGCGGGTGCCCTCACCGGCTCCAATGGGCTGGCCTCCTGTATGCCGGCCCCCGCGGCCATCTGCTCATAGGCTTCGACACGCGGCCAGGCGATGATCCCCAGCAACGTCCCCCGCTCCAGCACGGGAATGCAGGACGTGGCCAGAGGCTCGTCGCCCTCGGCAGTCGCCTGGGTCGTGGCGGGCAGCGCGATCGCCTCGCGGCCGAAGGCGGCGAGCACCGCCGCCAGCGGCGTGCGCGGCGTCACCATCGGCAGCTTCGCGGCCGGCAGCATCAGGTCGCGCACCGGCGTGGTCGCCCAGGTGCCCTGGAGCAAATCGTCGGTGACGGCCAGCGGCAAGAGCCCGGCGAACCGCCCATCCGGCTCGATCACGGGTAGCACCGTGTCTTTCGCGCTGTGTCCCTGGCGCCACATGACGGCGGCCAGGTTGTCGTCGGCCCGCACGGCATTCGCCGGCCGGACCATCAGGTCTGTCGCGGTGACCTGCTCCAGCATGCGCCGGGTCGCCGCGCGCTCCTCGACCACGAGGCTACCTTCACGCAGGGTCCAGGCCAGCGCCAGGAGCGTCAGGCCGGCGGACAGGTGCTGACCCTGCAGCACAAATACGACGCCGGCCGCGGCCAGCGCCATGGCGAAGAGAAAGCCGAGGCCTCGCGTGATGCCGAAGCCACCCGTGGTGCTGCCGTTATAGCCGCGCATCAGCGCGAGCAGCAGCCAGCCCCCGGCGAGGGGCAGCCCGGGCAACAGGTTGAGCAGCGCCGCGCCCAGGTTGAGCAGGACGAGGGCGCGCAAGGCGCCACCAACCGCCCAGGGAAACAGGGTGCCGCTGCCGAGGCGCGCGAGCGCATAGCAGAGCAGCCCGAGGAGGCCGAGCACGGCGGGGCCGGCCGCCGCGGCGAGCGTCGCGCGGGCGGGCGGCAGGCCCTGCAATGGGTAGGCCGCGGCGGCGCCGAATGGGAGTAGCTGCACGGTACGCGGCCAGCGGCGCGAGAAGCCCCCCGTCACGGCGGTGCGCACCTGCTCGGCCAGCAGCACGCAGCCCAGAAACATCAGGCCGGTGAGCGCGGCCAGCAGCCAGAGAGCCCGAGTGTCGACCCCGTCCGCGTAGCGGGGCAGCCAACGCGTGGCCATTAGCCACAGGCCGAGGGCGCCCAGCAGCGCCCAGGTATAGTTGAGCGTCACCAGCATGGTGCCGATACGCCCCAGGCGCCATCTAATGTTCATGCACCGTCTCCTTCGCAGCGCCGCCTAGCCCCGGGCAAGTGTACCGGACAAGGCAACGCCGCATTCCGGCCCGCTCGTGCCCGGCGAAAACGCCGGTTAACGCAGCTTGCAAGAGATGCGGCGCGAAGGATACGTGCGGGCCGCGCGCATCGGAGCGACCGATGCGCGACCATAGATATCAGCGCCGCTATAGCAGGAACGGGACCATGGCGATCCCGATACCACAGAATCGCGAAAGCGGGCGCTAAAATCAGTGCAGACCGCTGCGGATTATGCTATACTGGGAAAGCGCTATCACATTAACGCTTTCCCAGCCCACTCAGGTGTGATGGTGCGCCGGCAGGCGTCATGCGGCGGCTGCCGGGCTTCCCACTCTGGAGGAAACGGTCAGGCGGTGAGGAGTAAGGTCCCCCAACCGCGGGCACCGACCGGTGTACCGCTACCGAGCCGCCTGGCCGCCGGTCGGCGGCCACGTGACCCCCGTCACTCGTGGCCGCCCTCCGGCTCTCTTTTGGCCGCTGCTCCCGCGGGTTGCTCCATCAATCGCTTCAGCCGGCGCAGGGCATCGATCGTCAGCCCGTCGAGCTCGTGGTGCACAAGGCCCCCCAGCAAGCCCAATCCCGGCAGGTGGACCTCGTAATCGATCGCCAGCACGGCCCGCACGCGCGGCGCGGCCCCCGGGGCGGCGGGCGGCTCCTCCCGGAAGCGCCAGACACTGTGGCTCTGCACCCCGCCGGTGCTGTCGCTCACGATCAGGTGGGGCGGCTCATAGTCCACGATGGACATCTCGGCGCTCAGCGGCAGGCCGTGGAAGGTGCCGTAGGCTTCGATGCGGGCGCCCGGGCCCTCGGCCTCGGGGCTGAGCAGGTGGACGCGCTTGAAGTGCGCCTGGATCTTCGGCAGGTTGCGGTAATCGGCGACGAAGTCGAAGACTTGCCGGATGGGGGCGTCGATCAGGATGAAATGGGCGATGCGGCGCATCAGGCGTTGTCCGGTTGATGCACGTAGTAGACGAGACCGAGCGCGCCCGGACCGGTATGCACGCTGACGACCGGGCTGACGGGCCCAAAGTAGAAGTCGCGGGCCTGCGGCAGCCGCTCGAGGATGCGCGCGCGCAACTGCTCGCCCTCGGCTTCGGCGAGCGCGTGGCCCACCACGGCCGTGTAGGGTCGGTCGCCCACGTGCTCGGCCATGATCTCGACCATGCGCTCCAGCGCCTTACGCTTCGTACGCACCCGCTCCAGCGGCTGGATCAAGCCGTCGCGCACGGTGAGCAGCGGCTTGACCTGCAGCACCGCGCCGATCATGGCCTGCGCCGCGCCGATACGGCCGCCGCGCTGCAGGTACTCGAGCGTGTCGACCACCAGCAGCACCTGCATGCGCGGCACCAGCGCCTCGACGCGCGCCGCGCACTCCTCCGGCGAGCACCCGGCTGCCGCCGCCTCCGCGCCCGCCAGCACCTGCAGGCCGGTGCCCATCCAGGCGGACAGGCTGTCGATCACGGTGATCGGTACGCCAAGATCCTCGACGAGCCCGGCGGCCAGGCGCGCCGAATTATACGTGCCACTTAGCTTGTGGGAGATCGTGACGACGATGATGTGGTCGTGCTCGCGCGCGAGGTCGCGGTAGAGGCGCGCGAACTCCTCGGGGCTGGGCTGCGAGGTGGTGGGCAGGGTCGACGAGGCGCGCAGGCGGCGATAGAACTCCTCGGGAGTGAGGTCGTCGTGCTCGGCGAACGTCTGCCGGCCGAATTGCACGTAGAGGTTGGCGATGCGCAGGTCGTAGCGGGCGATGAGGTCGTCAGGCACGTGGGCCGTACTGTCGGTGACGAAGCCAATACGCGCCATGCAGTCCCTCCTCGGCGTGCGCCGCCTATATGCGAATGGTCACGGGAGCAGCCCGCTACTGAGCAGCCAGATAACCGCGGCGAGCACAGCCACCGCGACGGCGAGCCACCCGGTCCGCCGGAGCAGCCCGGCGCGCAGCAAGCCGGCGCCATGGGCCGCGTGCCGCTGCGTGCCGCGATCCAGCCGGCCCTGGCCCGCCACGGTCGGGGCGCGGCCGACTACGTAGCGCAGCCACCACTGGCGGTGGCAGTAGGCGTAGCTGCCGAGCTCGCTGGCGCGGACGACGTAGCCGGACTCGTGGGCCGGCCGGCCCGCCCGGCGGTCGGGCGAATCGCCCTCCCCCGCGTCGCTCAGCGGGCGCGACCCGCCGCGCCGCGGCATCGCCTAGGCCCCGGCGCCCGAGTCGCCGCCGTCGTCGTCCGAACCGTAGCCGGGCGGCGCCGCGGCGCTGCCGGCGGGGAGATGCGCGGCCAGCGCGGCGGTCAGCGTCTGCTGCTGGATGGCAAAGGTAAGGTCGCCGCGCGTGCGCTCGAGGACGCCCCGCACCATGTCCGTGGTGCGGCGCAGGCCGTTCGTGATGGCGTCCGGGTAGTCGACGGTCACCAGCAGGCTGTAGATGTCGTCCATGACGGCGAGGACTTCTTCGCCGCGCGCCAGGTGGCCGTGCCGAATTATGTCAAGCACATAGCGGCGCATCTCGCCCGCGGCCTCGCCTAGGCCGTTCAAATACGGCGCGGCCTCGACGCCGAGGGCCGCGGGCTCCGGCAGCGGGTGGCCGGCCACGACGGCGTAGATGATGTTCGCCTCGGCGAACTCCTTCTGCGCGTCCTGGACGTAGCCGGTCCAGTAGATATCGGGCGTGGCCACGAGCGCGGCGCGCGTGGCGCCGACCAGGCGCCGCGCGTCGTCGAGCAGCCGGGCCGCCTCGTCGAACTCGGCCCGATGAGTCGCGCGCACGGAGTGGGCGCAGGCCCGAATGGTCGCGCGCGAATCGGCCAGCGCCTGCTCGCGCGCGGCGTGCTTGGCGTCCAGGTCGGCGAGCAGCCCCTCGCCGATTTGCTCGAGGCGGTCACGAAAGGCCATGGCGGCGCCCTAACTCGCCGCCGGCGGCTGCCGGCCGTTCTTGGAGGTCTCGACGTAGCCGCGGCTGCTGCGACGGCGCGGCGGCCCCCCCGGCACGCCGGGCTTCACGGCCATGTGCACTTCGGGCGAGCCCGTGCGCTTGGCGGCGACCGAGCGGCCTGTCTTCGCGCCGGCCGCCTCGGCCGCCTCGGCCGCGTCGTCGGCGCGGCGGGCGCGCCAACTGCGGAAGACGAACCAGGCGATGACGGCCAGGATCACCAGGGCGATCGGCACGTCGAGCGGGCGCATGGCCTCGCGGACGGTGCGCGGGTCCCAGGTCCAGCCGGCCCAGGCCAGGGCCAGCGACCAGGGGAAGGAGCCGAGGAAGGTGTAGAGCAGGAACTTGGGGAAGTTCATACGGGCCACGCCGGCCGGGAACGAGATGAAGGTGCGCACGATCGGCACGAGGCGGGCGAAGAAGGCGGTGGCCTCGCCCCAGCGGCCGAACCAGCGCTCAGCCGTGACGAGATGATGGTGGCGAATGAGGATGTACTTGCCGTAGCGCTCGATGAGCGGCCGGCCGCCCCATGCGCCGACCCAGTAGGCGATGGTCGACCCGATCGTGCAGCCCAGCGCTCCCGCCAGACCGGCGATGATCAGGTCGCCCCAATTATGAACCAGGAAGCCCCCGGCGAGCGGCATGATGACCTCGCTCGGCAGGGGGATGCAGGCGCTCTCGATCGTCATCATGACGATCACCCCGAGCCAGCCCACGCTGTGATAGAGGCTATCGAGGAAGGCCCAAAGCTGCTCCTCAATGGTATACAAGAACCCCAACGGCGGATCCTCCCCACGCGCCGGCCGGCGCGCGCCCGGCGTCGCCGCCGGATTGAATGCGCACTAATCCAAGCCCGCCGCCCGGCGGGCATCCCGCATATTGTACCCGATAGGATCGGGCCGCGCAAGCAGCGTGCTGCCCGGCCGCGCCTGCGGCCGCCCGCCGGGCCGGGCAGCAAAACGCCCGAACCGGGGGGCCGGTTCGGGCGGGGAGCGGGTGATGGGATTCGAACCCACGACATTCTGCTTGGGAAGCAGACACTCTGCCAACTGAGTTACACCCGCAGACCTCACACCTCCGTAGAGGGTCAGCCGCGCGGGCCGGAAAACCGGACCGGCGCTGTCGAGGTACGCTGATTCTACCCGATTCCCTCGGTGCTGTCAAGCGCCGGATTCCGGGTCACAGGGCACGGGCACATACGCGGGAGCACCGCCGCGCGGGCGGTGCTCCCGGTCGAATCCCACGGGATCGCGCTCAGCCGCCGGTGTTGGCCGGGCGCTGGCCCAGCGTCAGCGGCACCTGGTTCTGCTGGCCGCTGCGTACCACGGTGAGTGTCACCTGCTGGCCCGCATGGTAGTTGGTCAGGATGTCGCTCAACGGCGAATCGGACGTAATCTGGTGGTTATCCAGCGCGGTGATCACGTCGCCGGGCTGCAGGCCGGCCTGCGCCGCCGGGCTGCCGGAGCTGACCTGCGTGACCAGGGCACCACTATTGAGCGGCTGGCCGTTCGGACCGGTCAGATTGTAGTACGAGGCGATCTGCGGCGTCACGTCCGCGATGGTCACGCCAATGAATGGCCGATTGGAGGCCAGGTTGCCGCCCTGCTGGATGATGGCCTGGGTCGACACCTGCACGGTGCTCGCCGGGATGGCGAACCCCAGGCCCTGGGCGATGTCGCCCTGCCCCGCCTGCGTCACGCCGAGCGTGTTGATACCGATCAGGTTACCGGCCAGGTCGAGCAGCGGGCCACCCGAGTTCCCGTGGTTGATCGCGGCGTCGGTCTGGATCATGTTCTGGATCGTGACGCCGTTCCCTTCGTCCATGGTGCGGTGCAGGCCGCTGACGACGCCCACCGTGACGGTGTTGCGGAACTCGCCCAGCGCCGAGCCGATGGCCACCACGACCTCGCCGGGCATCAACTGGTCGGAGTTGCCGATGTTGACCACGGCGGGCATGTTGCCCGTGGCCTGCAGCACGGCCAGGTCATGATCCGGATCCGTGCCGACCAATTGGACCTGCTGCTTCGTCCCGTTGGAGAAAATGACGACGAGCGTCTGCTCGCCCTGCACCACGTGGTTGTTGGTGACAATGTGGCCCTGGGCGTCGATGATCGCACCGCTGCCCAGCGCCTGCGCGGCCTGGCCATTCGTGTACTGCGGATCCAGCGTGTTCACCACGGTGACGACACCGGGCTCGACGCGTTGCACCATCTGCACGATGGGCTGCTGGGCGGGATCCGGGCCGCTCAGCGGGATCTCGGCGGCCATTTTGTTAAAGCTGATATTCCCCAGGTCGGCCGGAGCGGTGGTGGGACCGCCGGACGGCTGCGTGCCCGCGGGCGTGCCGGCGTTGCTCTGGCCCGTGCCCTGCCCGGCGGCCGTGGTCGGGGCGGCATTGGTCGGGGCGTTCGCGGCGAACGGCGGGGTCGCGGTGCTCGGCGGCGCGCTCGCGGTGCCGAGGTCACAGCCGCTCAGCAGCAGACTCGCGGCGACAAACACGCTCACGAACCAGGCAGCCGCCCGGCTCCGGCGGCCCGGCGTGGAATTGGTGGAAACCTGCATTGGATTATCCTCCTGGAAAGGCGACGGCGGGCGGAGCCCTTGCCTGTCCAGAGGAACCTCAATGGTCCCGTGGCCACGCCTGGTGTCGGCCGCCCCGCATACTTCAAACTCAAGAACGGTGAGGAGGAAGCAAATGCTGTGCCATTCGGCGCACCGGAACCTGCTCAGGGAGCCGGGTGCAGAGCCAGGCGCGTGACGAAGGCGAGGGCGGAGGCGCGTGCGGGGTCGAGCGGCGATTCCGGGGGGAGCAGGCCGGGCGGATCGGGGCTGGCCAGCGTCAACTGCGTGACCCCGGCCGGGAATGGCGAGGACTGGCGTGCGCAGCGTCGTGGCCGCGCCGGCCGGCAGCGTCCAGCGCGCGACCACGGTGCCGCCCTGCGCAAGCGTCAGTGCCCGCGGCCCGGGGAAGGCCGACGCATCCAGCGTGAGCACGGCCGTCAGCGGCCGCGCGGCATCGATGGTAATTCCAGCGTCAGGCCCGGCCCAGCGTCCGCGGCCGCGCGCCGGGTCGACGGTGACCGGCTGCCACCGCGTGTCGAGGCTGAGCGCGGGCGGGTAATCGGCCGGCGGGGGCGCGACCGCGTAGGCGGTCAGGTCGGCGTCGTCGGCGACGACCGGCCCGGCGGCGGCAGCCAGCGCCTGCGCTCGCGCAAGCTCGTCCGCGCTCCACGGCAGATAGCCCGCCTGCGTCAGGGGCGGGTCCTTGTGCACGACGATATAGCCCACGCCCAGCCGCGTCAGCACCACCCGCCCGGCCAGCGCCGGATCCTGGGCGATGATATCGCCTTCGTCCAGGTACTGGAGGTCGCGCACCAGCGGCCCGCCCTCGAGCAGCGCGGTGATGCGATCGCGCGACAGATAGCCGTCGACGAGCGGGTGGCCATGTACCGTCTGGTAGTACTGATACATCGCCTCATCGCGCACCGGCACTTCGAGCAGGGCGGGCCCAGTGCCGGCCGGTGCCGCGATCTGGCGATAGAAGGCGGGCACGGTCAGCGCGGTGAGGGGTTGGGGCACCGCGATCTCCTCGAACAGCAGCGCCAGCATAACGACGCCGCCGAGCAGCCAGAGCCGCCGCCGGGCGACGGCGGGCGGGCGGCCGGCCGTGACGCGCCGCTGCACGTAGGTGAAGCCGAGCGCCGCGAGCACGGCCACCGCCAGGAGCGCGAGCATGCCGAAGCGCGAGGGGGTGCGGATGCTGTTGAGCCCCGGCACGAGCCAGAACAGCAGGTACGGCAGCGGGATGCTGCTCTGTCCGGCGACGTGCAGCGCGGGACCCAACGAGAAGACCACGCTCACGCCGAACAGCGCGATCCAGAACCCCCGGCGACGGCGGGCCACCGCGACGCCGACGGCCGCGAGCGCGACCAGCGTGAGCGTCAGGTAGAGGGCGCGCTCCGTGTCGAGCTTGCCCCACAGCGTTTCGACGAACGGGGTGACTTCCGCGCCGACGAACGTGTTGTACTGGTAGGGCACGACATAGGACAGGAGGTCGGCCGAGAAAGTGATGGTCTGCGACAGGTCGCGCGGGGCGTAGACCCCGGTGGCCTCCTGACGGAGCAGGCCCAGCACGATCGGGGCGAGCAAGACACCCGCGATGGCCCACGCCGCGGCCACGCGCCCGAGCACCGGGAGGCGGTCGGGCACACGCGGGCCGATACGCACGGCGAGCCAGACCGCGGTCGCCACCCCGAGCCAGACGGCCTGCTGGTAGTCGGCCAACGCCGTGAGCGCGAGCATGCCGCCCGCGACCAGCACGGCCCCCGACCGAAAGCGGCCCGGACGCCCGAGCCGTCCCAGGAACAGCAGATAGAGCGGCATCCAGTAGATCGAGGCGAGGTTGAGATGGCTGTGCAGGCGCACGCTGTGCCAGGCCGCGAAGTCGAAGCCGAAGCCGGCGATCCAGGCGCCCAGCCGGCTCGCCCCCAGGTCGCGGCACAACAGATAGGCCGTGTAGCCGGTGAGCACGAACGCCAGCAGCAGCGCCAGGTTGTAGGCGACGATCGGGCCGAAGGCCCAGGTGATCGGCGCGAAGGGCACACTGACCGCGGGAAAGCTCGTGTAGATGTAGAGATCGGCGCCGCTCGGGTAGAAGAGCAGGTTGGTGTGAAAGATCGACTGGCCCGCGGCCAGGCTGCCCGCGACCTCCCAGAACGTCCAGAGCATCAGGCCGACGTCGATGCCCGAGACGGCGGAGTCGCTCAGATGGAGCACCAGCGGCCAGGTCAGGGCGAGGGTGGCGAGGGCATAGCCGCCCAGGGGCAGGAGCTCCCGGCCGGCGCGCCGCGATGCGGTGCGGGGCATTCGCACAGGTAGTACCCCGATCCGTGGCACGCCGGCCCGGCGGCGCACGGCCGCCGGGCCAGGGGCGCGCGGGGCTAGTGGACGTCCAGGCGCACGAAGCTGCGCTTGCCGAACTTGACGACCATGCCGTCCCGCGGCAGCACCGTCGCATTGGTGTCCGTGACGCGCGCGTCGTCGATCTCGACGCCGCCCTGCTCGATCACGCGGCGCGCCTGGCTCTTGCTCGGCGCCTGGCCCGTCAGCCGCAACAACTCGACCACCGGCAACTCGGCGCCCGGCACCGTCACGGCCGGGATTTTGCTTGGCGCGCCGCGCTGCTCGAAGACCTGCTCGAACTCGTGCTGGGCGAAGTCCGCCGCGTCCGTCCCGTGGTATTGCGCCACGATCTGGTGGGCCAGCAGCTTCTTCGCCTCCTTCGGATGCGCGTTGCCCGTCGCCAGGTCCTCGGCGATGCGGCGCACCGCGGCCAGCGGCACGTCGGTACAGCTCTCCAGGTACGGCACGATCATCTCGTCGGTCGTCGACATGATCTTCCCGTACTGGTCGACCGGCGCGTCGTTGATGAAGATCGTGTTGCCCCAACTAGTGCTCATCTTGCGGCCGTCGAGGCCCAGCACCATGCCGGTGAGCAGGATGTTCTGCGGCGGCTGCCCCAGGGCCTCCTGGATTTTGCGCCCGGCCATGACGTTGAAGAGCTGATCCGTGCCTCCGAGCTCGACGTCGGCCCGGATCGCGTAAGAGTTGTAGCCCTGCATCAGCGGGTAGAGCAACTCCTGCATGCCGATCGGCTCGCCCCCCTCCCAGCGATTGCGGAAGTTCTCCCGCTGGATCATCTGCGCGGCCGTGAAGTTACTGGCCAGGTTGATGATGTCCTTCAGGTTAAGGGCGTTCAGCCAGGAGCTATTATACTGGAACTCGGCCTGGTCGAGGTCCACGATCATGCCGATCTGCTGGGCGTAGTGCTCCATGTTCTCACGGACGACGGCCTCGCTCAGCATCGGCCGCTCCTCGTTGTGGCCCGACGCGTCGCCGACCTGCGCGGTGAGGTCGCCCACGATCAGGATGGCGCGGTGGCCCAGGCGCTGGAACTCGCGCATCTTGCGCAGTTGGACGGCCCGGCCGATGTGGATGCGCGGGCCCGTGGGGTCGATGCCGAGCTTGACGCGCAATTGGCGTCCCGAGCGCAGCGCGCGCTCCAGGTCGGCCCGCACCTCGATGATTTCGACGCCGCGCTCCAGCACCTCCTGCAACGCGGCCTCGCTCGGCGAAGGCACCGTGGCGGCCGCGGCCGCCGCCTGCTCCTCGACAGTCATGGGTTGGTCCTCCTCTGCTAAAGGCGCGGGTGGTGGGGACGATAGGGTCGCCCAGCGGGTCACCTGCGCGCGGAATTCGCGCGTGATGGGCCGGTCGCGCGGGTCAGGCGCGCCGGCCGGAGGCGCAACGACCAAGTCGGCGGCCAGCGTGGTCGCGTCCAGGCGGAAGAGCGCCAGACTCGCAGGCTGCAGGTCTTGCAGCAGCGCAAACAAATCCTCCGCCGCGGCCAGCACGGCGGCATCGGTGCGGCCGCGGAAGCCGTCGATCGGGAAGACGACCTGCGTTGTCGCCGGGCCGACCCGGCCCACGGCCGCCTGGCGCCAGACCCAGCGGCGCGTGCGGACGGTTGCCGCGTCCATGTAGACCGGCTCGCCCGCGGGCACCGGTTCAAGTGCGCCGTCGTCGCCGGGGAACGGCTCGCCGCCGGATGCGAGGCGCACGGTCAGGTCCCCCTGTTGCACGGCCAGGTCGTGCGCGCCGGCCGGCACGAGATGGCGCAGGGCCACGACGTTGGCCAGGTCGACCAGCGGCCCGATCGCCGGCAGGCGGCCGCCCTTGGCCACGCGCGTCGCCAGCGCCTCCACGCTCGGCGGGTAGCGGTTCGGGTTGATGTCGAACGCGGCAAGCGCGTCACGCCAGACGGCCACGCGCGGGTCCGCGCGCACGCGCGCGACCGGGCCGCCGGCATGCGGCGGGAGCAGCGTCGGCAGCGCGTCCTGCGCGGCGGCGAGGCGATCCGCCGCCCGGGCGGCGGCGGTCGCGCCGGGTGGCTCCGCGAAGCGCGCGACCACCAGCGCCACCATGTAGTCGGGCATGCGCGCCAGCAGCGCCTCGTCCAACCGGAACCGCATCTCCCCGCCTCCCGTCCGGCCGCGCCGGGCATAGCAAAAGACCCTCATCCGCCATGCGCGGACGAGGGCCGATCGGCCTCGTGGTACCACCGGGCTGCGCCCCGGCGCTCGCGTGCCGGGACCTCTGTGCGTCGGAGACGCGGCGCGGTAACGGGCGCGCCCGTGCCCGCCTACTGCCGGCCGCGGCCGGGTTGGGGGGGCAAGCTCCGGAGGGTAATTCGCGGCCGGGCGTTGCCGGGCGCTCACACCTGCCGCGCCCTCGCTGTCTGGTTACCGGCCCGCCGCTACTGGGTCTCCATCATCGCCGTCGTATGTGCTGTTGGCCTGGTTATACCACAACGCCCGGCATCGCGTCAATCGGCATCCGGCGGATGGGCGCTCCGCCGGACGGCGGAAGCCAGGTGGCGCCGCGAACGGGATTCCAGGGAGGCGGGGCACGGCCCTGCCCGCACGCAGGACGGCATGGAAATTGCGCAACCCTTCCCCCGCCGGACCAGTCCTACCGCGGCGCTGCGCGCCCCTGCCATGCTGGCGACCGGCCCGCCGATGCGCTATACTGGTGCCGGCGAACTCAGCAGAGGAGCAACATACGCATGGGCATCCCCACCCACGAAGACGCGAAGGTGCTGTTGGAGCTATTCCGCATGCGCCAGGAGCCCGGCCTGGAAGAGGCCGAGCGCTGGTTCCTGCACCAATATCAACCCGGCACCTGGGAGGAGATCCAGATCCGCTACCCGGCCGGCTCACCGGACCACGCCCGCATGGAGCGGGTGCTGCGCTACTGGGAGTTCGTCGGCGCGCTGGTCGACCACGGGCTGCTCAACGAGGATCTGCTGTTCGACGTGCTGCAGGATATGCAGCCGATCTGGCAACGGATTGAGCCGTGGGTGATGCAGGCCCGCGCCGCGCAGGGCGTCGACACCTGGGAGAACCTGGAGATCCTGGCCGGCTTGCAGCGCCATTGGCAGCAGATGCACCGGCCCAAGTCGCAGCGACTGTGAGCGGGAGCGGCCGGCTATGAGCGGCGAGCGGGTCATTGGGGAGTTCTCCGACGAGTCGCGCGCCCGGGAGGCGGCCGCGGTGCTCGCCGAGCACGGATTTGCCGTCGAAGGCCTCACGGCGCTCGACCCGCCCGACCTTGCACCCAACGAGCCCGAGGCGCCGGCCCCGCTCGGTCGGCCGGGCAACGTCGTCCTCGCGGTCGCTCCCACCGACCGCCACGAAGAAGCCCGCGCCCTCCTCTGCGCCGCGGGCGCCCTGGAGACCGACTTCAGCCTGACCGGCGACGAAAGGAAACCGCCGCCGGACAGCCCCTAGATTTACGCACCGAAAGGAGGCAATGCCCGCGGCGCCGCGCCAATCCGGCCCGGGTGCCGCGCGCAACAGTCCATGACCCAATCCGATCGCCCTACGCCGCCGAGCGGCGCCGCCGGCCCCGCGCCCGCCGCGCCTCCCCTCGAAGTCGTCGGCCCACCGCAGGCGCCCGCCGTCGAAGGCGCGCCCCCAGGCCCCACGACCGTGCTGCTGGTCGCCGCGCACCCCGACGACCCCGAGTTCAGCTCGGGCGGCACGATCGCCCGCTGGGTGGCCGCGGGGGTCCACGTGATCTACGTGCTGGTCACGAGCGGCGACAAGGGCACGCCTGACAAGACGATGACCAACGAGCGGCTGGCCGGCATGCGCGAGGAAGAACAGCGCAAGGCCGCGCTGGAGGCCGGCGTCGAGAACGTCGTCTTCCTGCGCTATCCCGACGGCCTGGTGACGCCCAGCCTGGAGCTCCGCGGCGACATCACGCGCCAGATCCGGCGCTACCGACCGTACGCGGTCGTGACCCACGACCCGCTCACGCTCTTCCACAACAACCAGTTCATCAATCACCCGGACCACCGCGCCGTCGGCCAGGCGACGGTCGACGCGATCTACCCCACCGCGCGCGACCCCCTGCAATTCCCCGCGCAAGTCGCCGAGGAAGGCCTGGAGCCGCACAAGGTCAAGGAGATCTACCTCTGGGGCTCTGACCAACCGAATGTGGTCAGCGACATCACGACGACGATCGATCAGAAGATCGCGGCGCTCACCCACCACGTCAGCCAGGTCGGCCCCGCCACGGAGCTTGCAGAGCGCATCCGCCAGCGCGCGGCCGAAGCCGGCGCGCTGGGCGGCGTGCCCTACGGCGAGACCTACCGCCGCGTCGTCATGCGTAGCTGAGGCAGCGCCCTGGACGCGGCGCTCCGGGCAGCGATCGTCGCCGATCCGGCGGCCGATGGGCCGCGGCTGGCCGCAGCCGCGGCCCTGACCGCCGCGGGCGATCCCCTGGGCGCCTATATCGAGGCGGCGGTCGCACTCGCGCGCCTGCCCGCCGCGGCGCCGGACCGCCCGGGCCGGGAGCAGCAGGCTCGCGACCTGCTCGCGGCCCACGAAGCCGCCTGGCTCGGCCCAGCCGCCGCCTGTCTGCGCGAGCGCACCCTCGACCGCGGCCTCGTATCCGCGCTGCTCCTCGACCACGGCCCCGTCGACGCGGCTTTGTTCGACTCCCTCGCGACTCGCCCGATCTTCGCCGGCCTCACCGTGCTGCGCATCTCGGGCGTCCGCGGCGGGCCCGCGGTCGCCGCGGCGCTCGCGGCGAGCCCCCTGCTCGGCCAGTTGGGCGGGCTGGCGCTCGACTGGAGCGAGATCGGTGATGCCGGCGCCACGGCCCTCGCGGCCACGCCGTACGGCGGGCGACTGCAGTGGCTGGCCCTGCGCACCAACAGCATCGGCGACCCCGGCGCGCTGGCCCTCGCCGCGGCGCCCGCGCTGGCGGGCCTGCGCCGGCTGGACCTCGGCGGCAATCAGGTCGGAGGCGCCGGGGCCGCCGCGCTGGTCGAATCGCCGCGCCTGCCCCGCCTGGCCGTCCTGAACGTGCGCCTCGGGCGCCCGCCCTTCCTCGAATGGGTACCCCGCGCGGATCCCTGTGACGATGTCGCGCCCGGCGGGGCGACCGGACTGGTCTGCTTGAGCACGGCGGGTGCGCAGATCGGCGACGCCGCACTGGCGCGCATCTTGGCAGCACCGCGCGCCGCGGGCCTGCGTGTGCTCGACCTCTATGCGTCGGAGATCGGGCCGGACGGCGGCGTGGCCCTCGGCGCTTCACCGCACCTCGGCCACCTGGCGCAACTGGATCTCGGGTCGGGGGAGCGCTACGGCAGCAACCGGCTGGGCGACGCGGGCGCGGCAGGGCTGGCCGCGTCGCACGCACTGCGCGCGCTGACCATGCTGCGCCTGGGCCGTAATCAGATCGGGCCTACGGGCGCGACTGCACTGGCGGGTGCGGCGGCTCTCGGCGCGCTACGGCAACTGGATCTGGCCTACAACCCGATCGGCGACACGGGCGCGGCGGCCCTCGGGCGATCGCCCTACCTGCACGGGCTCACGGAGGTCGACCTGCGCTTCGCGGAGATCGGGGATGCGGGGGTGACCACGCTGGCGGCAGGCGGGCTCCTCGGCGAGGCTGCGCGGCTGCACCTCGACGGCAACCGCATCGGGCTCGCGGGCGCGCGCGCCCTGGCCGGGCTGTCCGCCGGGCGTCTCCTCGCGCTGTGGCTCGGCCGCGACTCCGACTGGGACGACGCGGCGAACAACCGCATCGGCGATGACGGCGCCGCCGCACTGGCCGGCAGCCCCGCGCTGGCCGGCGTGGTCGATCTCGACCTGCGCCTGAACGGCATCGGCGACGCCGGGGTGCGGGCGCTGGCCGCGTCTGCCCACCTGGGCGCCCTGATCGACCTCGACCTGCGGCGCAATCCCCTCTCCATGGCCGCCGTCGACGCACTCGTCGCCTCGAGCGGCCTGCCGCGGCTGCGGCACCTCGGCCTGAGCAACGCCGTGCCCGATCTCACCCAGGAGGACTTCTACGACTGGGACGGCTCGCTGGCCTACAGCACCTTCAACCACGATCTGGCCGCGGCCATCGCCACGCGCTTCACCCAACCCGTCGAGGTCTACTGATCGGGCCGGAAACGCCGAGCCGCCCGGCGGAGGTCCGCCGGGCGGCTGCGTGCAAGCGCACGGGCGCTACTTGTTGAGCAGGCTCTTGAGCGCGTAGGCGTTGACCTGCCGGTTCATCTCGGCGATGCTGTCGGTCAGCGGGATGCCCTTCGGGCAGACGCGCACGCAGTTCTGGTCGTTGCCGCAGTAGGCGATGCCGCCCTCGTCCATAAGCGCCTCCAGGCGCGGCGCGGCGTTCATCGCGCCGGTCGGGTGGCTGTTGAACAGGCGCACCTGGCTGATCGCGAACGCGCCGATGAACGGCGTGTCGTCGTTGACGTTCGGGCAAGCTTCCAGGCACGCGCCGCAGGTCATGCAGGTCGAGAGGACGTAGGACTCCTGTCGCTCGTACTCGTTCATCCGTGGGCCGGGGCCCAGGTCGTAGGTGCCGTCAATGGGCACCCAGGCCTGCACCTTCTTCAGGGTCTCGAACATTTGCTGGCGGTCGACGATCAGGTCGCGGACGACCGGGAAGGTCTTGCAGGGTGCAAGCGTGATCGGCTGGATCAGGTTCTCGACGAGCGCCGAGCAGGCCTGGCGCACCATGCCGTTGATGAGCATGGTGCAGGCGCCGCAGACCTCCTCCAGGCAGTTGCTCTCCCAGACGACCGGCGTGGTCGGCTGCCCGGCGGCGTTCACCGGGTTGCGTTGGATCGCCTGCAGGCAGGAGATGACGTTCATGCCCTGCCGATAAGGCACGGCAAACTCCTCCCAGTGCTGATTGGCCTGGGCGTGGCCCTTGGGATAGTCCTGGCGCAAGATGCGCAGCCGGACGGTCCGCTGAGCGGCGGGAGCCGGGGCGCCGGCGGGGCCGGCGGCCGCGGGGGTGGGGGTAGCCATCGACTTATTTCTCCTCCGTCACGGGGGCGGCCGCCTCGACGGCGGCGCCGCTGCCGTTCGAGCCCGGGCCATTGCCCTTGCCGCCCGCCACCGCGACCGGCGCCGTCCCCTGGCCGGGAACCGGCACGGGCGCGACGACGGTGCTGACCGGCGGCGACGGCGCGGCCGCCTCTTGCGCCGGGGCCGGGTGCTTCGCCTTCCCGCTGTAGTCGCGCAGGCGCGGCGGGAGCAGCGAGACGTCCACCGCCTGATAGCTGAACTCGGGCGGGGCCTCGGGCCCGGCGAAGTGCGCCATGGTTGTCTTCAGCCACTGGGCATCGTTGCGGTCGGGGAACTCGGGCTTGTAGTGCGCGCCGCGGCTCTCGTCGCGCTTGAGCGCGCCCAGCGTGATCACGCGGGCGAGGACGAGCATGTTCCACAACTGGCGGCTGAAGAGCAGCGGCTGGTTGGCCCAGGGGCTCTTGTCGGGCACGCTGATGTTGCGGTAGCGCGCCATGAGCTCCTGGATCTTGACGTCGGTCTCGCGCAGCTTGTCGTTGTAGCGCACCACGGTCACGTTGTTCGTCATCACGCGGCCGAGCTCGCGGTGGAGCACGTAGGGGTTCTCCTTGCCTGCCGCGCGCTTCAGCCATTCGTTGTTCTCGCTCTGGCGCTGCACCTCGGCGTCGAACACCGCTCTGCGGCACGGCAGCGGCCGTGCGCGCGGCCTCGCGGGCATACTCGACCGCGTACGGCCCGGCGACGTAGAGCCCGGCGTAGATGCACGACAGCAGCGAATTGGCCCCGAGGCGGTTCGCCCCGTGGAACTGGTAGTCCACCTCGCCCGCGGCGAAGAGGCCCGGGATGCTGGTCATGCCGTGCTCGTTGTCGGTCCAGAGCCCGCCCATCGAGTAGTGGACGCCGGGGAAGATGCGCATCGGCACCTTTGCCGGGTCGTCACCCACGAACTTGCGGTAGATCTCCATGACGCCGCCGAGCTTGATCTCGAGCATATGCGGGTCCAGATGGCTGACGTCGAGGTAGACCTGGTTCTGGCCGTCGACGCCGAGGCCGAGGTCCACGCAGACGTGGAAGATCTCGCGGGTGGCGATGTCGCGCGGCACCAGGTTGCCGTACTCCGGGTACTTCTCTTCGAGGAAGTACCAGGGCTTGCCGTCTTTATACGTCCAGATGCGGCCGCCTTCGCCGCGGATCGATTCGGACATCAGGCGCAGCTTGTCCTCGCCGGGGATGGTCGTCGGGTGCACCTGGACGAACTCGCCGTTGGCGTAGAAGGCGCCCTGCTGATAGACGGAGCCGGCCGCCGTGCCCGTGTTGATCATCGAGTTGGTCGACAGCCCGAAGATCAGGCCGGGGCCGCCGGTCGCCAGGATGACGGCATCGGCGGGGAAGGCCCGGATCGCCATGCTCTTCATGTCCTGGGCGACGATGCCGCGGCAGGCGCCCGAGTCGTCGAGGATGGCGCTGAGGAACTCCCAGTTCTCGTACTTGTGCACCAGGTCGCCCGCTTCCTGGCGGCGCACCTGCTCGTCGAGCGCGTACAGCAACTGTTGCCCGGTGGTGGCGCCCGCGAAGGCCGTGCGGTGGTGCTTGGTGCCCCCGAAGCGCCGGAAGTCCAAATTCCCCTCGGGCGTGCGGTTAAACATCACGCCCATGCGGTCGAGCAGGTAGATGATCGAGGGGCCCTTATCGCACATGTCCTTGACGATGGGCTGGTTGGCCAGGAAGTCGCCGCCGTAAATCGTGTCGTCGAAGTGGATCCAGGGCGTATCGCCCTCGCCCTTCGTATTGACCGCGGCGTTAATGCCGCCCTGGGCGCAGACGGAGTGTGAGCGGCGGACGGGCACAATCGAGAACAGGTCCACGGGCAGGCCCATCTCGCTGATCTTGATCGTGGAGGCGAGCCCGGCCAGCCCCCCACCCACGACGATAATCTTCGGCATCGTAATACTCCTTTACCGTCCGGCTACCCTGCGGCTACCGTACGGCTACACGGCTACCCTACTGCACCGACGACAGGGCGATCGCGGTGATGATCGAGACGCCGACCAGGCCCAGGGCCACGGCCACCGCCGTCGACACCCACTGCGAGATGCGCTGGGCGCGCTTGCCCACCGTCACCCCCCAGGTGATCAGGAAGGCCCAGAGGCCGTTGCCCAGGTGATAGCTCACGCTGAGGATGCCCGCGACGTAGAAGGCGAAGATGAACGGATTGCGCAGATGGCCCACCATGTCGGCGAAGGTGGCCGGCCGATCGGCGAACGCCCCGAAGCGCAAGACCAGCACATGATACGTGATGAAGAGCACCAGGATTATGCCGCTGATCCGCTGCCACATGAACAGGCGATTACGGGTGTAGCTGTAGTTCGTGGTGTTGTAGCGGCTGTACGAGGCGATAAACAGCCCATACAGCGCGTGGTAGAGCAGGGGCAGGAAGATCAGGCCGATCTCGATGAAAATGAGCAGTTGCAGGTTGCGCGCGTGCCCGGCCATCTCGTCGTACGCGGCCGGGTTCAGCAGCGCCGTCGCGTTTTCCCAGAAGTGGTAGATAATAAAGCCGCCTATGGGAACAATCCCGGTGAGGGAATGCAGGCGGCGGAGCCAGAAGTGGTTGCGCTCGATCCACGTGCGGGGCGCCGTTTGGGCCGACGACCCCGTCGCGATCTCCGCCGGCACCGCGGCGGTGCGCGCCGGCTGTTGAACCGTTGCCATTCGCATGCCTCCCAGCATGATGCCCGGACGGGCCGTGCGCCCGGACGGTCTCACCATCCGGGCACCTGTGGGGACCGACGCTGGTCCATCAGGCCAATCCGGGGCTACCACAGAATAATCTGCTGTGATTGTACATCCAAGTGCGCAAATCTGTCCATGCAGCGCGAGATCCGGCAGGCAGGGCCCACGCCGTCCCGCGTTACCCGCCCGGCGCGTTGGCCGCCAGGTCGATCAGGTCCAGCCCCAACTCCGCGTCGCGCGTGCGCGCGAGGGTCGTCGGCATCTCGGTCAGCACGACCTCCAGCGTCGGCCGCACGTACCCCGCCTTGACGTGCCCGCCGCAGGTGCTGCCGTCCGGCCGGCCGACGACAGCGTGGGCGTGGATCTTGGTCCGGCCGTCGGCCTGGCTGACGGTGCCGATCAGGCTCAGCACCTCCACCTGGTCGTCGATCGGGATGTCCTGATACTGCTTGGTGTCCCAGTTGAAGTAGGCCAGCGCGGCGCGGCTGAAGGCGCCGATCGCCGTGAAGCGCCCGGCCGTGACGCCCTGCGCCTGCGCGAACTCGCGCACCCCGGCGATCAACTCGTCACCGCTCTCGAAGATGAGCACAAACATGCGCCCCGGGTGGGGCACTTCACGGGATTGCATGGGTTACCTCCTCGGCCACACGCGCCGCCAGAGCGCGCCGCCGGCCAGCACCGCCGCGGCCAGGGCCGCGCCCGCGAGCACCCGGCCCGCGGATCCGCCGCCCGCCACGACATCGTCATCCGTCGCATCCGGCGCGCCTGAGCCATCGCGCAGGGCCAGATGCAGCACTTCGGCCAGGTGCAGCGCGCGCCGGTCGGTCGTCTGCGCGATCTGCTCGCGACAACTGAAGCCGTCGGCGATGATCAGCGCGTCGGGCGCCGCCTGGCGTACGGCGGGCAGCAGCACCCGCTCGCCCGCCTTGATCGAGACGTCGTAGTGTTCGCCACGCTCGAAGCCGAAGGCGCCGGCCATGCCGCAGCAGCCCGAGTCGAGCACGCGGTAGTCGAGGCCCATCGCGTCGAGTACGCGGGTCTCGTCGCGCATCGTCATGATCGCCTTGTGGTGGCAGTGGCCGTGAACCACCGCGGCGCGCGCCAGGTGCGGCGGCGTGTAGCCGTCGAGCCCGGTCAGGAACTCGCTGAGCAGGAACGCCTGGCCGCGGAGCCGCTTCGCGTCCTCGTCGTCAGGGAACAGGTTGGTGAGCTCGTCGCGGAAGACGGCCACGCAGCTGGGCTCCAGGCCGACGACCGGCGTACCGGCGCGGATCTCGTCGCGCAGCGTGTCGAGCACCTGGCGCAGCAGCCCGCGCGCCAGGCCGAGCATGCCCCAGTCGTAGAGCGGGCGGCCGCAGCAGAGCGACTGCCGCGGCACGATGACCTCGCAGCCCGCCGCCTCCAGCACCTCGACGGCCGCCCGGGCGGTCTCCGGGTGGAAGTGGTTGTTGAACGTGTCGGGCCAGAGGATCACCCGGCGGCCGCCTGCGGGCTTGCGGGGGCGCCGCTGGAACCAGGCCTGGAACGTCTGCGGGGCGAAGACGGGCAACCGACGCTGCGGCGCGATGCCGCCCGCGGCCTTCATCAGGGGGGCCAGCAGCGGCGCGTGCGTGACGAAGTTGACGACGCCGGGCGCGCGCGCGGCCAGCCGCGCCCACCAGTAGATCAGGCCCATGGTGTAGGCCGTGCGGGGGCGCAGGCGGCCCGCGTAGTAGTGGGCCAGGAACTCGGACTTGTAGGTCGCCATGTCGACGTCGACCGGGCAGTCGCCCTTGCAGCCTTTGCAGGCCAGACAGAGATCGAGCGCCTCGCGCACCGGCTCGCTGCGCCAGCCGTCCGTCAGCGGCCCGCCCTCGAGCATCTCGAACAGGAGGCGGGCGCGGCCGCGCGTCGAGTGCTTCTCCTCGCGCGTGACCATGAAGCTGGGGCACATCGTCCCGCCGCCGAGCCGCCGGCACTTGCCGACGCCGACGCAGCGCAGCGTGGCGTGGGCGAAGCTGTGCTCGTCGGCGGGATATTGGAAGAAGGTGGTCACCGGGCGCGGGTTGTAGTCCGGGCCGAGGCGCAGGTTCTCGGTCGGCGCGTAGGGGTGCACGACCTTGCCCGGGTTCATGTGGTTGTCCGGATCCCAGATGGCCTTGAACTCGCCGAAGGCGCGCACGAGGTCGGGCCCGTACATCTTCGGCAGCAGCGCGCCCCGCGCCTGGCCGTCGCCGTGCTCGCCCGAGAGCGAGCCGCCGTAGCGCACGACCAGGTCGGCCGCCTCGTCGATGAACGCGGCGTAGTGGGCGATGCCCGCCGCGGTCACGAAGTCGAAATCGATGCGCAGGTGCACGCAGCCCTGGCCGAAGTGGCCGTAGAAGTCGCCCTCGTAGCCGTAGCGGTCGAGCAGCGCGCGCAGGTCGCGCAGGTAGGCGCTGAGCTTGGCGGGCGGGACGGCCGAGTCCTCCCAGCCGGGCCACGCATTCGGCTTGCCCGGCACCGCGTCGGTCGCGCCGAGCGCCGACTCGCGCACCTGCCAGACGCGCTGCTGCTGCGCCGGGTCGGCGTAGAGGCAGACCGCGGGCGCGGGGGCGGCCTGCCGCAGGGCGTCCTGCAGTGCGCGGGCCTTGCCGTCCGCCTCGTCCCGCGTCGCGCCGCCGAACTCGACCAGCAGCCAGGCCTGCCCGTCGGGCAGCAGCACCAGATCGTCGACGTGGAGCTGCTTCTTCTGCATGTCCTCGACCAGCCGGTGGTCGAAGCCCTCCAGGCCGATCGGCCCGTGCTCCAGGATCGCCGGCACGGCGTCGCAGGCGGCGTAGACGTCGGGGTAGCCGAGCACGGCCAGGCTGCGCACGGGCGGGCTGTCGACCAGGCGCAGTGTCGCTTCGAGCACGATCACGCAGGTGCTCTCGGTGCCGACGAGGGCGCGGGCCACGTGGAAGCCGGCCTCGGGCAGCAGCTGGTCGAGGTTGTAGCCCGAGACGCGCCGCGGGATGTCGGGGAAGCGGGCGCGGATCTCGTCCGCGTAGCGGTCGCGCAGGTCGCGCAGGCGGGCGTAGATCGCCGCCGGGCGGCCGCCCGCGCGGATCGCCTGCTGCAAGCCGTCGTCGTCCAGCGCGCCCACGCGCAGGCGCAGGCCGTCGTAGGTCAAGATCTCCAGCGACTCGACGTTGTCGACCGTCTTGCCCGCCATGACCGAGTGGACGCCGCAGGAGTTGTTGCCGATCATGCCGCCAAGCGTGCAGTGATCGTGCGTGGCCGGGTCGGGCCCAAAGGTCAGGTGGTGCGCCTCGGCGGCGGCGCGCAGCGTATCGAGGATGCAGCCCGGCTCGACGCGGGCGATCTTGCGCGCCGGGTCAATCTCGAGCACACGGTGCATGTACTTCGACATGTCGAGCACGACGGCGGCGTTGCAGCACTGCCCGGCGAGGCTGGTGCCGCAGCCGCGGCCCAGGATGGGCGCGCCGAAGCGCCGGCAGACGGCCACCGCGGCCACCACGTCGTCGGCGTCGCGCGGCACCACGACGCCGATCGGCACCTGGCGGTAGTTCGAGGCGTCGGTCGCGTAGAGCGCGCGGCTGCCGTCGTCGAAGCGCACCTCGCCGCGCACCCGCGCCCGCAGCGCGGCCGCCAGATCGGCCGCGGCCGCGCCGTCGCGCGCTTCCACCTCCGCGGTGGGCATCGCATCGGTCGCTGCACATGTGTTTGCCATGGTTCGGGTTCTCCTGCGCGGGACCGGCACGCGGACGCCGGCCCGGGATTGCGCGGGAGCCGCCAGGGCGCAGGATGGCCGCGGCGCCGGGCCGCTCCGCACGCCCAGCGTCCCGGCAAGATGCGGGCCGCGGGGGAGCAGCGCGGGGGCCGCTATGGGACGCGCACGCCGGATCGAAGTTGCATACTCGCAACGGGATCGGGATGACTGGGCGGACACAGCGGCGCCGGGCCGCGGCGCGACCCACAAACCGGCACAGGCGGATGCCTCCGTGCCTGCTCCGCGATTGACGCTGCTCAGCGCGGTTGCTATACTGGCGGCGGGGGGTGCAAAGGAACGCACCGCCCGCCCCACTGGAAGGAGCAGGAGGAGACCACTCGCCCCGCGCGGCCCCCGCGCGGCTCCCGTGATACGGAGAAAGGACTCGAAGAACCATGCGGCGCATATCAGTGTGGATCGGCGTCGGCGTCGTGCTGCTTGCGATGCTGGCCCTCGGCTCGTGGGATGCCTGGGCGCATCCCGCTTTCGACCCGGCCGTCGCGCCGGCCGCGGTCCCGGCGGCCGCGGCCCCCGTGGCGCGCACAGCCTACCAGCCCCCCGCCGTCGGCGTCAAGCTGCGCACGGACGCCTGGCAGGTTAACACCTATATTGACGCGGCGACGCATATCGACCGCCGGCTCCTGACCAAGTGGGACCGGGACTCGACAGCCGCGCAAGACTTCGTGGTCTACCTGCGCGCGCAGGCCGACACCGGCAACAGCATCGCCGACTGGAACGCCAAGGGCGCCTACGTGCTGCACGCGCTGGAGACGGTCGCCAACGCCACGCAGCCCGCCGTGATGCAGACGATCCTGGCGCAGAAGGCCGCGGGCCAGGTCACCACGTCGATGCAGTTCACCATCATGAACGCCATCTACGTGCACGGCGACCTGGCGGCCGCGCTGGCGCTCGCCGCCCGGCCCGACGTGGCCTACGTCGAGATTGACCACGAGTACACGCCGCTCGCCGACGGCGCCGCGGCGCCCGTGCTGCGGCTCGGCATCGCCGCCGCGCCCGCCACGATCGAGCTTGGCGTGCAGACGGTACATGCCCCGCAGGCCTGGACGATGGGCTACACCGGCCAGGGCATTGTCGTCGGTCACATCGACACCGGCGTGCAGTACGACCACCCCGCGCTGGTCGCCAAGTACCGCGGCAACCTGGGCGGTGGCAACTTCGACCACAACTACAACTGGTGGGACACCACCTCGGCGCATCAGCCCGTGCCCTACGACGACAACAACCACGGCACGCACACCATCGGCACCGTGCTCGGCGACGACGGCGGCACCAACCAGATCGGCGTCGCCCCCGGCGCCAAGTTCATGAGCGCCAAGGTCTTCCCCGGCGGCGGCTCCTCCGGCAACGAGGAGATCACCCCGGCCGAGGACTTCATGCTCGCCCCGTGGGACCTGAACGGCCAGAACCGCGACCCGAGCAAGCGCCCGCAGATCGTCACCAACTCCTGGGGCGACAACGAGTGCTGGAACACCGATAGCTGGCTGATCACCCAGGCCTGGATCGACGCGGGCATCATTCCCGTCTTCGCCAACGGTAACGCCGGCCCGTCGGTCGGGTCCGTCGGCTCACCCGGCGGCTATCCGTTCAACATCGGCGTCGGGGCCATCAGCGCCAGCACGCTGCAGATCGCCAGCTTCTCCAGCCGCGGTCCCAGTTGCTGGAACGGCGCACTCAAGCCCGACGTGGTCGCGCCCGGCGTGGCCGTGCGCTCCAGTTTTGCCAACCCGCCCAACAGCTACGGCGTCGAGAGCGGCACCTCGATGGCGACCCCGCACACTGCGGGCGTGCTCGCGCTGCTGCTCAGCGCCAATCCCTCGCTGACCTACACCGACGCCTTCAGCATCCTGACCCGCACGACCTACTTCGACGCCTCTTGGGGCACGCAGCCGAACAACAACTACGGCTGGGGCCTCGTCCGGGCCGACAACGCCATCGACATGGCCCTGCACGCGGCGCGCGTCACCGGCCAGACCACGAGCGGCGCGACGCCGCTGCACGGCGTCGACATCACGGCTGTGCGCACCAGCGACAACGACACGTATCACACCGCGTCGGCTGGCGACGGCAATTACCACATGTACCTGCGCGCCGGCACATATGACGTCACCGCCTCGGCGTTCGGCTACCAGACGCAGCAGATCAGCGCGCAGAGCTTCCTGAGCGATACGACGAGCACGCTGAACATAAACCTGCCGCCGGAGACCACCTACCCGGTCAGCGGCCACTTGCTGCTGGCGGGCGCTTGCTCGCCGCTCTCGGGCACGGTGCGCATCACGCCGCCGGGCTGGCTCACGGTGACCGCCGACGCCGGCACGGGCATGTACACCACGAGCCTGCCCGCCGGCACCTACACCTTCGTCGCCCGGGCGGGTGCCGCCATGCAGCCCGTGACGTCGACCGTCGCGGTCAGCGGGCCGACCACGCAGGACTTCACCTTCGGGCCGGCCCACGACAATTCCTACGTGGTCGACACCCCGGCTTTCAACTGGATCCCGGGCACCGACCAGTTGACCGTGAGCGACGGCGAGGACGGCTACGGGAGCGTGGCGCTGCCCTTTGCCTTCAACTACTACGGCACCAGCTACTCCACGCTCAACGTCGCGGTGAACGGCTATGCCTCGTTCGACGCGATCAGCAGCAGCAGCATGTGGGCGAACACCAACATCCCGAACCCCGGGCCCACGCCCCGGCCGGGCGATCCGGCCTACCCGAACAATGCGCTCTACCCCTACTGGGATGACCTGGCGATCGCCCCACGCTTCGGCAGCGGCGCGATCTACACCGGAGTGACCGGATCGGCGCCGAACCGCACGTTCGTGGTCGAGTGGCGCGACGCGGACGGCGCCGGCGCGCCGATCACGTTCGAGATCCAGCTGGACGAGACGACCAACCAGATCACCTTCGCCTATCAGTCGGTGGCCGCGCCCTACGGCTACGGCTACAGCGCGACCGAGGGAATCGAGAACGCCACCGGCACCGACGGCATCGAGTTCGGCCTGAATTGGAGGGGCATCGTCGGCAATCAGCAAGCCTATCGCTTCACGCCGGGCACGGCGCCGGTCATCACGCCGTGCGTTCTGCCCACGGAGACGCCCGTCCCACCAACGGCCACGCCGGTGCCGCCTACGGCCACGCCGATCGCGGCGACGAACACTCCGGTGGCGCCCACGGCAACGGTCGTGCTGTCGACCCCGACGCCGCCCGCGGCGACGGAAACCCCCTGCGCCATCAGCTTCAGCGACGTGCATACTACTGACTACTTCTATCAGCCGGTCCTCTATCTGGCCTGCCACGGCGTGATCAGCGGCTACGCGGACGGCACGTTCCGGCCGTACGCCAACACGACGCGCGCCCAGATGGTCAAGATCGTCGTTCTCGGCTTCGGCACGCCGATCACCACGCCGCCGTCGGGCGGCTACACCTTCGCCGACGTGCAGCCCAGCTTCCCGTTCTTCGACGTCATCGAGACGGCGGCGGCGAACAACATCGTCTCGGGCTACAACTGCGGCGGGCCGGGCGAGCCCTGCGACGGGCAGCACCGCCCGTACTTCCGCCCCTACAACAACGTGACCCGTGGCCAATTGTCCAAGATCGACGCCGTGGCGGCGGGTTGGACGCTGATCAACCCGACCAACCCGACCTTCGCCGACGTGCTGCCCAACACCGCCTTCTACACCTTCGTGGAGACGGCGGCCTGTGAAGGCGTCATCTCCGGCTACACCTGCGGCGGCCCGGGCGAGCCCTGCGATCCCAACAATCGCCCGTACTTCCGCCAGGGCAACAACGCCACCCGCGGCCAGATCGCCAAGATCGTCTATCTGTCGATCACCGGCTCGGGCGTGGCCTGCAGTCCGCCCGCGAGCGGCAAGTAGGCGAAGCGCCCGGGCATCCGGGCACCCGCGGGAGGGGGCGCGCCGCACGGCGCGCCCCCTTTCCGTGCGGCGGCGCGCCGACCCGACGCGTGCCGTGGGCGCCCGATCGCGGTTGACACCCATCCGGGGAATCCGTATAATAGGTCAGTGCATCGCGGCCCGGCCGGGGATAGATGACGCCCGCATGACCCGCGATCCGCGCCATCATTCTCGACTGGAACAGGAGTACCGAACCGTCCATGAAGCGAACCTATCAGCCAAAGCGCGTGCCGCGCCTGCGTGAGCACGGATTTATGAAGCGCATGTCCACCCGCGGCGGCCGCCTGGTGCTGGCCGCCCGCCGGATCAAGGGGCGCAAGCGCCTCAGCGTTTCCGCGTATCAGAAGGGGCCGCGCTAGTCGCGATGCCGCGCCGGCCGGCCGGCTCGGCCCCGTTCGCCTTTCCCCGGTCCCGGCGGTTGGCGCACAGCGCCGACATCGACCGAGTCCGGCGGGCCGGGCGCTACTGGGCGGTCGGGCCGGTCGTTCTCTATGCCGCCCCCGGCCCGCAGCCGGACGCGCCGGCCCGCGCGGCCGTGGTGGCCGGCAAGAAGATCGGCAACGCGGTGGCCCGCAATCGCGCCAAACGGTGGATGCGTGAAGCTTTCCGCCTGGCCGCTCCGTATATACAGCAAGGCTGGGACCTGGTCTGGATTGCCCGTCCCAGTCTCGCGCGTGCGGATTTCGGGCAGGTCCAGGCAGCGATGACGGAATGTCTCAAGCGAGGGCGCCTCGATGAAAACTCTGGCCCTGTGGTCGATCCGGCTGTATCAGAAGACCCTTAGTCAGGCCCTCCCGCCCAGCTGCCGCTTTGTCCCCAGCTGTTCCGAGTACGGCTATCAGGCGATCGCCAAGTACGGATTCCTGAAAGGGACGGTCATGGCGGTGTGGCGCGTGCTGCGTTGTAACCCCTTCAACGACGGGGGTTTTGATCCCGTTCCTTAAGGAGTCTTTTGTTGGAAATCCCAGGTTGGATTCAGTTTGTCAACGCGATTGAATGGTCGCTGCAGACAATCAACCAGTGGGTCGGCAACCCGGGGTTGGCGATCATTATTTTCACCCTCCTGATCAAGCTGCTGACCCTGCCGCTGACGCTCAAGTCGTTCCGCTCGACCAAAGAGATGCAGCGCATCCAGCCGTTGATCAAGGAGATTAACAAGCGCTACAAGGACGACAAGACCAAGGCGCAAGCCGAGACCATGCGGGTCTATCAAGAGCACGGCGTCAATCCCATGGGCGGCTGCTTGCCGATGATCGTCCAGCTGCCTATCTTCTTCGCCCTCTACCAGGCGCTCGGCACCCTGATCGGCTTCAGCGGGCATACCGCCATCGACCCCACCTTCAGCGAAGGCTTCCTCTGGGTGCCCAACCTGGCGCAGGCCGACCCCTGGCACATTTGGCCCGTCCTGTCGGGCGTCTTCCAGTTCGTCACCCAGCGCATGTCGCAGCCCTACGGCTACAGCAAGACGGTCGACAAGCAGCAAGCCATGATGAACCGCATCATGCAGTTCACGCCGATCTACCTGGTCGTGATTTACATGGGCTTCGCCTCCGGGGCGGTCATCTACTGGACCTTCTCGGGCATCTTCACCGCCGTCCAAACCTACGTCATCAACGGCTTCGGCAGCCTGCCCGAGGTCCCCGGCCTGCAATGGCTGCCGGTGCGGACGCTGGCCCCACCGACGCCGAAGATCCTCGAAGAGATGGCCGAGGTCGACGCCGAGGCCGATGTGGCCAAGGGCCGCCGCCGCCGCACGACCGCGAGCGTGGGCACAATCCCGAGCCGCAGTCCGGCCACCGCGCCGAGCCTGCCGAGCGGCATCGACCACCGGCCGGCCGCCTGCCCGCGGCTTCATGGCCAAGATGATCGAGCAGGCGATGGCCGCGCAGGAGGCCCAGCAGGCCGCCAAGGCCCGCCAGGCCGAAGCGAACGGCACCACCGATGGCTATGACGACGAGGAAGCACAGGACGAGGTGCCCGAAGCGACGCCCGCCCGCTCCTCGCGCACCTATAGCAGCAGCAGCAGCGCGAACGGAACGGCCGAGAGTGCCGGCGACGTTCCCACGGGATCGTCGTTGCCCCGCAAGCGCCGGAGCAAACGCTGACCCGGCCCCGCCGATCCCGTTCCCGCAGCCCTCAGCCCGGCTCGCCCAGCGCTGAGGGCTGGCGGATTCCTGCGACGGGTAAGGCGGCTTGGGCTTAGGGTCAGCCCTCAGTAGGATGGAAGGAACCACATAGCAATGGCAATGCGACAGGTGGAGATCCAGGCCCGCAGCGTGGACGAGGCCGTGCGGCTGGCGCTCGAACAGATGGGGCGTACGCGCGACCAGGTCGATATCGAGGTGCTCAGCGGCAGCGAGACCGGGAGCGAGGACGACGAGGTGCTCGTGCGCGTCACGGCGCGCGAGCAGCTGTCGGGCGCGCGCGAGCGCGAAATGCGCGCGGCGCGCGAGGGCAGCGCCCCGCGCCCGGCCCCGGCGGTCGAGGTGCCCCGCGAGCCGCTCTACGAGCCGGCGCCGCCGCCCGCGCGCCCCGCGCGGCCCCCGGAGCGAGCGGCCGGATCGCGGCGACCGCGGCGAGCGGTTCGGCCGGGGCCGCGGCGAGCGCCACGAGCGCGGCCCGCGGAGCGACCACGGCGAGCGTCCCGTCCCGAGCGAGCCGCTGCCGCCCGGGCACGTCGAGCTCGACCCGGCGCTCGAAGCCGGGAACGCCGAGAGCCAGAACTTCGAGAGTCCGGCCGACGCCGTCGCGCCGACCGCCGCCGAGATCCTCCAGCAGCTGCTCTCCGGCATGCGCTTCGACGCCCACATCGCCCGCCACGACGAGGAAGGCGAAGCCGCCGTCAACGCGGGGGGCGATGAGCCGGCCGTGGTGCTGAACATCACCGGCCTCAGCGAGCCCGACGAGCACCAGCTGATCGGCCGGCGCGGCGAGCACCTGGCCGCCCTGCAGTTCATGGTCAACCTGCTGCTCGGCGCCCGCACCGACCTGTGGGCGCGCGTGGTCGTCGACGTCGACGGCTACCGCATCAAGCGCAAGCAGGCGCTCACGCTGCTGGCCGAGCGCATGGCGGATCGCGTGGTCGAGCAGGGCCAGCCCTACCCGCTGGAGCCGATGTCGCCCTACGACCGCCGCATCGTCCACATGGCGCTGTCCGAGCATCCCCAGGTCATGACCGAGAGCACCGGGGAGGGCGAGGAGCGCCGCGTCGTGATCATGCTGCGGCAGGATCGGTGACGGCGCCGGGCTATCTGGTCGTCGGGCACGTCGCGAAAGATCTGCTCGCCGGGGACCGGGTGGCGGCCGGCGGCACGGCCCTCTATGCCGGGCTCACGGCGCAGTTGCTCGGCGCCGAGGCGGCGATGGTGACCGCGCTCGCGCCCGCCGACGAGGCGCTGCTGCAGACGGCGCACCAGGCCGGCCTGCGCTGCCACGTCGAACCCTCGTCCGACGACGACGACCTACGCCCTGGACTACAGCGGCGAGGTCCGCCGCCTGCGCCTGGCCGGGCGGGCGACCCGCCTCACCCCGGCCGACGTGCCGGCCGCCTGGCGCGAGGCGCCCATCCTGCACCTCGGCCCCGTCGCCGCCGAGATCGATTCGGCCGATGCCTGGGAAGCCTGCTGCCCCGGCGCGCTAATCGGCGTGACCCCCCAGGGCTGGCTCCGCACCTGGGACACTGCGGGCTGGACGCACCCCGCCCCCTGGCCGGGCGCCGCCGGCCTGCTGGCCCGCGTCGACGTGCTCGTGATGAGCGCCGAGGACGTGGGCAACGACCAGGAGGCGCTGATGGGCTACGTCCGCCTGGCCCGCATCGCCGTGGTCACCGCGGGCGCCGACGGCGCCACGATCTACGAGCGCGGGCGCTCGCTGGGCACCGTCCCGTCGTGCCACGCCCGCCCGATCGACTTCACGGGGGCCGGCGACGTCTTCACGGCCGCCTTCTTGATCCACTATCACGAAACCGGGGACCTCTGGCGCGCGGCCCAGTTCGCGCACGCCGCCGCCGCCTTCGGCATCGAGGGCCGCGGCACCACCGGCATCGCGCCGCGCCCGGCTGTCCTCGCCCGGATGCACGCATGTATGACGACACCATCGCCGCCATAGCCACCCCGCCCGGCCTGGGCGGCATCGGCACGGTCCGGGTCAGCGGTCCGGACGCGCTGCCCGTGCTGCGCGGGCTGTTCGTGCGGCGCTCGGGCCGCCCGCTCGCCCCCGACCGGCCGCCCCCCGCACACCATCTCATATACGGCTACATCCAGGACCCGGCAACCGGCGAGCGCGTCGACGAAGTCCTGGCCGCCTACATGCCCGCGCCCCACAGCTACACCTGTGAGGACGTGGTCGAGATCGACAGCCACGGCGGCCCCGTGCCCCTGCAGCGCATCCTCGGCCTGGCGTTGCGTCAGGGCGCGCGCCTGGCCACGCCCGGCGAGTTCACGCTGCGCGCCTTCCTGCACGGCCGCATCGACCTGGCCCAGGCCGAGGCCGTGCTCGATGTGATCAACGCGCGCACGGCCGAGGGCTTGCGCGCCGCCGTCGACCAGTTGGGCGGCCGCCTCTCGGCGCGTGTGCGCGAGTTCCGCGCGCGGCTGCTGCGGGTGCTCGCCCAGTTGGAAGCCGAGATCGACTTCCCCGAGGACGACGTGCCGCCGCGCGACATCACCCCGCTGCTGGCGCCGCTCGTCACGGAGATCGAGAGTTCTGGCGCGCGAGGCCGACAGTGGCATGCTGATCCGCCAGGGGGTGCGTACCGCCCTGCTGGGCCGGCCCAACGCCGGCAAGTCGAGCCTGCTCAACGCGCTGCTGCGCGCCGACCGCGCCATCGTCACCCCGATCCCCGGCACCACGCGCGACACGCTGGAGGAAACCGCCAACCTGGCCGGCATCCCCTTCGTGCTGACCGACACGGCGGGCATCACCGAGACGGCCGACCTGGTGGAACAGCTGGGCGTGGAGCGCAGCAAGGCGGCGGCCGGCCGCGCCGACCTCGTGCTGCTGGTGATCGATCAGGCGCAGGCGCTGACCGCCGCCGACCAGGCCGCGCTTGCGGGCGTCTTCGCCGAGGCCGAAGGCGGACCCGGCGGCGCCGGCTGGCGCGACCGCCTGCTCGTGGTGCTCAACAAGCGCGATCTGCCCGCCCGGACCGCCCCCGCCGACCTGGCCCCGCTGCTGCCGGGCGTGCCCGTCGTGGCCGCCTCGGCGGTCGCTCCCGGCGGCATCGCCGCGCTGGAGGCCGCCATGGTGGAGCGCGTGCACGCGGGCCGCACAAGCGGCGGCGCGGCCCCGCTCGTCACCAACGTGCGCCACCGCGACGCGCTGCGGCAGGCCGTCGACCACCTGACCGCTGCTGCCGGCGCCGCTGCCGCGGGGACGCCCGCCGCCTTCGTCGCCGTCGACATCCACGCAGCGCTGAACGCGCTCGGCACGATCACCGGCGAGACGGTCGGCGAGGACCTGCTCGACGCAATCTTCCGCGAGTTCTGTATCGGGAAGTAAGCTGCCTCAGGCGGGGCGATCGAGCGGCAGGGTAAAGCGGAAGGTGCTGCCCTGCCCGGGCACGCTCTCGACGTCGATATCGCCGCCGTGCCACTCGACGATCTGCCGGCTGATGTAGAGGCCAAGGCCCAGGCCCGCTCGCGTATTCTGCCGCCCGGCGGCCCCCCGGTAGAAGCGCTCGAACAGCCGCGCCGCATCCTCCGGTGCCAGCCCAGGCCCCTGATCTGCGACTTCCACGCGCGCCACGCCCGGCGCGGGCACCTGCAGGCGCACCCGCACCGTGCTGCCCTCCGGCGAGTACTTCACGGCATTGCTGATCAGGTTGCTGATCACCTGCTCGATACGCCGCCGATCGAACGTGCCGGGCACCGGCCCCGGCACGTCCACGAGCAGCCGGTGGCGCGGCCCGGCCGCGCGCGCCGCCTCGACCGCGTCGCGCACCACCTCCGCCAGGTCCGCCGGGGCGGGCGCGTACTCGAAGCGGCCGCTCTGCAGTCCCGACAGGTCGAGCAGGTCGTCGACGAGCAGGTTGAGGCGCTCGGCCTGCCCCACGATCATGGCGAGGCGGCGCAGGTCGTGCGCCAGCGCGTCGTCGCCCGGCGGGCGCGCCCCGACGGCGCGGCGCAGCCGGCGCTGCATGACCTGTGCGGTGCCCTTGATCGTCGTCAGCGGCGTGCGGAGCTCGTGCGAGACCATCGACAGGAACTCGTCCTTGGCCCGCTGCGCCTCGCGCTCGCTCTGGTACAGTTGGGCGTTGCGGATGGCGACGGCCGCCTGGTTGGCGATCGTGGTGAGCAGGCTGAGGTCGTCGGGCCGGTAGGCGTGCGCGCCGTAGGACTGGGTCGACATCGCGCCGAGCACGCGGCCCTCGAAGATGAGCGGCACCATCAGCAGCGATTCGGCAGCGCGCGCGGCCGGGCCGAAGGTCTCGGGCGTGATCGGGAGCTCGTGCCGGTCGCCCACGACCAGGGGCTGCCGGGTGCGGATCACGTAGCCGGTCAGCCCTTCGCCGAGCGGCCGGCTAAACGGCGGGAACTGCTCCCCGGCGTCCCGTAGGAACGCGTAATGGACCTGGCCGGCGGGCTCGTCGTAGAGCGCGACGAGGAACGCCTCGGCCGGCATCACTTTGCGCACCTGCGCGTAGCACGTCTCGAACAGCTGCTGCGGATCGAGCGCGGCCGAGATGCGCCGCGCGATCTGCGCGACCGTGGCCAGGCGGTCGGCGCGCGCCTGCATCTCGTCGAAGAGGCGGGCGCGCTCCACGGCGACCGCGCAGCGGTCGGCCACTTCAGCCAGCAACGCCAGGTCGCGCCCACTGAAAACGTGCTTGCTACTGCTGTTCACCTGCAGGATGCCGATCACGCGGCCCTCGGCACGCAGCGGGGCGGCCATGTAGGCGCCCATGCGCCGGTTGGTGCCCGTGCGCCGCATGGCAGGGCGCACGCTGGGCTCGTCGTCGAGGTCGTTGCTCAGGTAGGGCCGGCCGTGCTGCGCCACCCAGCCGGAGATGCCCATACCAACCGGCATGCGCACCCGGCGCGCCGCCTCGTCCACCTCGCCGTAGGTCGCGCGGATGACCAGGTCGTCCTGCGCCGTGCGCAGGGCAATCGCGCCGCCGTCGAAGGGAATCACCGCGCGCAGCTGGGCCAGCGTCTGGGTCAGGATCTCTTCGAGGCTGAGGCTGGAGGAGATGACCTCCGAGATCCGATCGAGCAGCCGCACCTCCGCCATGCCGCGATTGGCCTGGCGCCGCAGCACCGCGAGCTCGAGCGCCTGGCCGCAGAGCCGCGCCAGCACCTCGTAGGCCTGCGTGCCCGTGGGCGAGACCGGCTGGGCCAGGCTCAGGGCGAGCACCCCGGCCGCGGGCCCGGCCGCAAGCGGCAGCAGCAGCCAGGGGCCGGGCAGCGTCACATCCGCATCCCCTGCCCACTCTAGCGGCGCCGCACGCCCCGCCGCCTCGGCCAGCAGGGGCGCCGGCAGCGGCGGGCTCGGCGGCTGGGCCGGCAGGATGGCACGCAAGCCCGGCTCCGGCGCCGATCCGCGCAGGTCCGACTCCCCGGTCGTATCGCCCCACAGGTAGACGTGAGCCAGGCGCACGTCGGCCACGCCAAGATCACGGGCCAGGCTGACCGTGGCCTCCAGGGCGGCTTCGAGACTGTGCGGATCGGGTAGGGCGGCGGCCGCACGCGTCAGGGCCCGCAGCGACTCGCCCGCGCCGGGCGATATCCGCTTCTCCTCGTCCAACACCGTGGGCCTCCTCTCAGGCGTTGCCGCCGATCGATCACGCCAGTATACCACAGCGGGCCTGCCCGGCGCACGATTTCACGCCCCGGCGTGGCACTTTTCTTGCGCAGGGGCATGCTGCCGGATATACTGGCGCCGGACCATACCCCGGGCAACCGCTCCTACCCCTGCTCCGTTGACTCAGCATGGCGGCCTGCGGCGCCCTGGGCCCTGCGTCCCCGCTTAGCGTCACCGCGAACATCGTGACATCTTGAGAGGAGCTTTCTGCATGCACGTAGTGCGTAACCTGGCCGGATCCCGCGTGGTGGGCCTCATCCTGCTGGCCCTGCTGGTGGTGCCCGTCGCGGGCCTGCCTGCCGCTCCGGCCGCTGCGGCGACCCAGGTGCCCGGCAACTGGGAAAAAGGGTTCGTCATGATCGGCTACGCGGCGAACCCCTACAACCCGGCCAACGTCCCCGCCGCGCTCGCCAAGCTACACGACACGGGCGCCAACATCGTCGCGCTCGCCCCGATCTGGTTCATGACCGACCCCAACGCCACGACGATGGCCCCCGTGCCCGCGCGCGGCACCCCCTCCGACGACTCGCTGGTCGCCGCGATCCAGGAGGCGCATCGCCAGGGCCTGCGCGTGATGCTGCGGCCCTATATCGACCTGGTCGACGGGAGCTGGCGTGCCCAGATCACGCCCAGCAACCCCAGTGCCTGGTTCGCCAACTACCAGGCCTTCCTCGACCACTACCTTGACATCGCGAATAGCCAGGGGGTCGAGGAGTTCACGGTCGGCGTCGAGCTGATCAGCATGACCCAGCCGCAGTACGCGAATCAGTGGCGGGCGCTGATCGCCCACGTGCGCAGCCGCTACAACGGCACCCTCACCTACTCGGCCAACTGGGGCAAGCACACCGACAACGAATATAAGCAGATCACCTGGTGGGACGCGCTCGACTATATCGGTCTGTCGGCCTACTTCCCCCTCTCGCTGAACAACGTGCCCAGCGCCGACGCGCTCGTGCAGGGCTGGACGCACTACACCGACCAGGTCGGACAGACGTATGACTGGGTGAGCGAGATCAAGGCGACCGCCGACCAGTACCACAAACCCGTCGTCTTCACCGAGATCGGCTTCGGCTCCTACGCGAACTCGCCCGCCCGCTGGGACGAGACCGCCGAGACGAATCAGCTGAGCCTGGCCACCCAGGAGCACGCCGTGGCAGCCACCTTGCAGGTCTGGAGCCAGCAGCCCTGGTTCCACGGCGTCTTCTGGTGGCACTGGGAGCCCTACGTCGGCGCCGGAGGCGCGCAAGACCCCACCGACACGCTGAACAACAAGCCCGCCGTGGCCACGATCACGCAGTGGTTTGGCGGGGCGGCTCCTCCGCCCACCGCCGCGCCCACCCCACCGGCGGGGCCCACTCCGCCGCCGGCCACCCCGCCGCCGGGCCCGCCCCAGCAGCCGCCGTCGCAGCCCGTGCCACCTGGCCCGGTGCACCCGGCCCCCGCGCCCGGCAGCGCCGGGGTGAACAACGCGGCGTTCGCCGCCATGCCCTCGCCCGGCCCGGATACCGACTCGCAGGTCTACTTCCCGCAGACGGGCCACATCCTGCGCGCCGAGTTCCTGGCGTACTGGCGCAGCCACGGCGGTCTGGCGCAATTCGGCTATCCGATCTCCGAAGCCTACCAGGAGACGAACCCGACCGACGGCAAAGTCTACATCGTCCAGTACTTCGAGCGGCAGCGCTTCGAGTACCACCCCGAGCTCCCACCGGCCTTCCACGTGGAGCTCGGGCTGCTGGGCGTGGCCCTGGTGCACGGGCAGAGCAGCGGGCCGTACGCGACGGTGCCCTCGCCCGGCCCGGACACGGCCGACCGGGTATACTTCTCCCAGACCGGCCACACCTTGAGCGGGGCCTTCCTGACCTACTGGCGCGGCCACGGCGGGCTGCCGATGTTCGGCTACCCGCTCAGCGAGCCGTTCTCCGAGGTCTCAAGCACCGACCACAAGACGTACACCGTGCAGTATTTCGAGCGCGCGCGCTTCGAACTGCATCCGGAGAACAACCCGCCGTTCAACGTGCTGCTCGGCTTCCTCGGCCACTGGTACGCCGGCAAGTAGCACCCCGATGGGCGCACGGCGTGCGGCACGCCGTGCGCCCGCCGCGCGGCGGCTGAACCGGTGCGGGCCGGATCCGGGGTCGTCAGTACAACGACACGGCGCGCCGCGCCGGCTAGAGAGAAACGCCACCTTGTCTAGAACCTCCGACCGGACGCGGCTGCGTGCCGCGGTCGCCGGCCTGTTGCTCCTGCTGACCGTCCTGGTGCTTGCCGTGGGCGCGGCCGCCGGCCGGGCAGCCCCGGCCGCCGCCACGGTCGGCCCGAACGTGCGCCTCAACAGCGCCACGACCGACCAGCAGCAGGAGCCGACGCTGGCCATCGATCCGGCGAACCCGCGGATCATCCTCGCCGCGGCCAAAGACTGGCGTAGCGGCCAGAAAGAGGTCTGGAACTACCGCTCGACCGACGGCGGCGCCACCTGGGCCGACAGCCACCTGCCCGGCCTGCCGGCCAATCTGCCCAATCAGAGCGACCCAATCGTCCTCTTCGATGCAACCGGCGTCGCCTACACCGCCATTATCGGCTACAACCAGGCCGACTTCTCGCTCGGCGGCCTCTTCGTCGCGCGCAGCACCGACGGCGGCGCCACCTGGGGCCGGCCGGTGCAGGCAGCCCAGAACAGCGATCGCATCTTCAACGACAAGCCCTGGCTGACCGTTGACCGCAGCCCCACCGGGACGCGCGGCACGCTCTACCTGACCTGGACGCGCTTCACCACGATCTCAGCCCAGCAGGAGCGCGCGGACATCGTGGAGGTAAGCTCGACCGACGGCGGCGCCACCTGGAGCGCCACGGTGCAGGTCAGCCGGGCGAGCGACCAGACCAACGTGCAGGGCTCCTATCCCGCCGTGGGCCCCGACGGCGCTCTGCACGTCCTCTACTTCGACAACACGGCTACGCCCGCGCTCTGGGTCGCCGCGAGCGCCGACCGCGGCGCGACCTTCGCCGCGCCCGCGCGCGTCGCCGACGTCCACCTGCCGCCCTCCCCCTTGCCCACCAGCAAGTTCCGCATCTTCGTGCTGCCCGTGCTGGCGATCGATCCGACCGACGGCGCCCTCGCTGCCACCTGGAACGACTACCCCGGCAACAGCGACGTGCTGCTGACCGCCTCCCATGACGGCGGCGGCACCTGGGGTACGCCCGTGCGCGTGAACGAGGACACCACGACGACCGACCAGTTCTTCCCCACGGCGACCTTCGGCCCCGACGGCCGCCTGCACGTCGCCTGGCTTGACCGCCGCGACGACCCGCACAATCTGACCTTCTCCTGCTACTACGCCCAGTCCTCAGACGACGGCGCGACCTTCAGCGCGAACGTGCGCCTGGCGACAGCCCAGAGCGACCCCAGCATCGGCTTCCAGGGCACGCTCATCGGCGACTACATCGCGGCCGACGCGACCGCGGGCCGCGCCTGGGTCGCCTGGGTCGACACGCGCGGCGGCACGCAGGATATCTACGGTGCGGCGATCACCGGCACCGTGCCCGCGCCTCCGACGGCCGCGCCGACGCCGCTCCCCACGACACCCGCCGCCACGCCCGCGACGACGCCGGGCGCCACGCCGAGCGCCACCCCGACCGGCGGCAGCACCTTCGTCGACCCGGCGTTCGCCCGCGTCTGGGCGCGCGCCGACCTGCCGGTGCAGCAGGGCGTCGCCGCCCGGCCCTGGCTCTGGGGCCCCGCGCCCTTCGCTGCGGGCAACGAGGCCTACCTGCAAGGCGTCAACGGCCACCGGCTGGTGCAGTATTTCGACAAAGCGCGCATGGAGATCAACGACCCGACCGCCGATCCGAACAGCCCCTGGTATGTGACCAACGGGCTGCTCGTGGTCGAGATGATGACCGGGCGGGTGCAGATCGGCAACACGGAATACGAGGCGCAGACCTACGCGCCGAACGCCGTGCCGGTCGCGGGCGACATCAACAGCCCGGACGCGCCAAGCTATGCCGCGCTGGCCCACCTCGCCTCCCTACACGGCGACAATCACCAGGACGACCGCACCGGCCAGGTGGTCGACGGCATCGTCGACGCCACGGGCAGCCTGACGCCTGGCACGCCGCCGATCGCTGCCGCCGCGCAGGTGCACGACGCGCACTACGACGTGGCCCTGGGCCACAACATCCCGGACATCTTCTGGGCTTTCATGCAGCAGCAGGGCCCGATCGCGGTGAATGGGCAGATTCAGCAGGGCCAGGTCGTCGACCCGCTGTTCGACTTCGGCCATCCGATCACGGAAGCCTACTGGGCGCGGCTGCGGATCGCCGGTCAGGACCACTGGGCGCTCATCCAGGCGTTCCAGCGCCGCGTGCTGACCTATGTGCCCGACAATGCGCCACCGTGGCAGGTTGAGATGGCGAACGTCGGCCGGCAGTACTACGACTGGCGATACGGGGCGCAATCGCCCCTCGCCACGCTGCGCGGCGACATGGACGAGGATCGCTGACGCCGCTCAGCCGCGGGCGCGCAGCCGGCGGCGGGCGGCGCCGAGCGCCGTGAGGAAGGCCGCCGCACCGTCGGCCCAGCGGTAAGAAGCCGCCGCCCGCGCGGCCCCGGCCGCGCCCAGGCGGCGCCGGAGGCCGGGGTCGGCGGCCAGCCGCGCGATCGCCGCGCCCACTCCCTCGGCCGTGGCAGGCACGAGGTAGCCGGTCTCGCCGTCGACCACCGTCGCGGTCGGCCCGCCCTCGGCCACGGCCACGACCGGCAGACCCAGCGTGGCCGCCTCGATCACCGAGAGGCCAAAGCTCTCCTGGAGGCCCGTGTGCACGTACAGGTCGGCGGCCGCGTAACAGGCGGGCAACGCTGCCTCAGGCACGAATCCGGCGAAGTGCACCGCGTCCTCCAGGCCCAGGCGCGCCGCCAGCGCGCCCAGCGCCTCCCGCTCGGGCCCCAGGCCCACCACCACCCCGCCCACGTCCGCCCCGGCGGCCCGCGCCGCGGCCAGTGCCTCCAGGAACAGGTCGATGCGCTTGCGCGGGTGCAGGTGGTTCACCGTGATCGCCAGCGGGCGGACTCCCAGGCCGAAGCCGCGGCGCGCGGCGGCGATTGCCTCCGGCGCGGGCGACGCGAAGTCGACCCCATGCGGGATGACGGCCGCGGCGCGGCCATACGCGCGCTCGAGCAGCGACGCGCCGAAGGGGCTGTTGGCCAGCAGCGCGTCAGCCGCGCCCACCAGGCGCCGATCCACCCCCCGATACAGCCACACGAGCAGGCGGAGCAGTGGCGCCGCCCGGCCGAGGCGCCGGCTGATCGCCGCCGTGTCGCTGTAGATCACGCGCGGCGGCTCGAAGCAGAAGTAGAGACAGGGGATGTCGCGGCGCCGCCGCAGGGGCAACAGCACGCGCTTGGTCCACCAGAGCGCGGGCAGGCTGGGCGGGCCGAAGAAGCAGAAGCCGGCAACCGGCCGCAGGGGCGGCAGCCGGCGCAGCAGCCAGGGGCCGAGCAGGTATTCGAGCGCCGCGTCGACGTAGTGGCGGCCGGTCCACTCCAGCCGCCGGCCCGTCTCGACGACGCGCACGCCGGGGCCCACGTCGGGCCGGCAGGCGGGAGCCAGGCGATGCGTCAGCAGCGTGACGCCCACGCCGCGGGCCTGCACGTAGGTGGCGAGCTTGAGGATCAGGCGCTCGGCGCCCGTCAGCTTCTTGAGTCGCGGATAGAAGAAGACGACGCGGCTATTGGCCACCGCCCGGGGCCGCCTCCTGATCCGCGGCCGGCTTGGTCATGCGCGCCTCGTCGATCAGCATGACCGGGATGCCGTCGCGCACGGGGTAGGCGCGCCCGCACTCGGGGCAGATCAGCTCCTGGCCCTCCAGGTGGACCTTCGTATGGTCCACGGGGCACACCAGGATATCCAGGAGATCCTGCGGGATTTCGTCGACATTCGAGCTCATGGTTCTCCTCCAGGGCAACAGGATCGCCGCCGCGGCCCCGCGGGACCGCCCGGCGGGCCGATCAGGCCGGCCACGGGCATTATACGCCATCCGCGCGGCGGGGGCCACACGCCGGGCGCCACTCAGCCCTTGCTGCGCTGATAGTGGCGGCGGGCCTTGGCCCGGTTGCCGCAGACCTCCATTGAGCACCAGCGGCGGCTGTGGTTGCGCGACGTGTCGAGGAACAGCCAGCCGCAGCCCTCGCCCTCACAGGCGCGCACGAGGGAGCGCTGCGACGACGTCAGCAACTGCGCCGCCGCCTCGGCCACCGGCCACAGCATGGCGGTCAGCGCGCCGCCGGGCGCATCCCACGTCCAGCGCCAGCCGCCCGCGGCCGGCGCCAGGCAACGGTGCGGCAGGCCCGCGGCCAGTGCCGCGTTCAGCCGCCGCAGGTCGGCCCGCGCGTCCGCATCCTCCGGCGCATCAGTCAGAAAGAGGCGGTAGAGCGCCTCGCGCAAGCCAAGCGCCACCGCCAGCGCGGCGTCCGCCGCCGCCGGGTCCGCCGCCGCGACCGCGGCAAGCTCCGCGGCGCCCGCCGCGTCCAGCGCGCCCGCCTCCACACTCCACGCCAGCAGCGCGGCGTAATCCGGCAGGTGCTCGACCGGCTCCGCCCGCTCGCGCCACTCGCGCGTGTTCGCGAAGTCGAGCCCGAGCTCCGCGGGGTCCGTCCGGTCCTGTTCCCCGTCCATCGTCCTGTCCCTGGTGCTTCGGTCTTTCGACCGATCTTCTTCTCTAACCCACTAGCAGCTATTGACGGGTTAGCCGATCCGATCTATAATCGGAGTGTAACCCTCTCCTACGATTATAGGGGGTTAGGCAGAGAATGTCAAGGACGACGAATCGTGGTAAGGAGTTTCTGATGCTCGTGGTTGTGCTCGTGGGCCTGCTGGCCCTGATGGTATTGGATCTGGTCGCCCTGCGCTGGGCGGCGGAGAGTCGTGAGCAGTTCGTCTCGCTGACGAAGTGACAGACGGGGGACCGAACATGGACACGCCGATGACGAAAGCCCGCTTCCTCGACACCCTTACGCGGGAACGCGCCGCCTGGGACGCCCTGCTGGCCGAGGTGCCCGCCGATCGGCTCGAAGAACCCGGCCCGGCCGGCGACTGGTCGATCAAGGACATCATCGCCCACGTCACCGCCTACGAGCGCTGGACCCTGCGCCGCCTGGAGATCGGCCGGCGTGGCGAGACCTACGAGCGCGCGGCGATCGACACGATCGAGGATGTGGACGCGCGCAACGCCGCTTACTACGCGCAGGACGCCGGCCGCGCGCTGGCGGACATTCGCGCCGAGTTCGGACCAGGTCTACGCCGGCCTGCGCGCGTTGGTCGAGGCCGCACCCGAGTCGGCCCTGACCGACCCCGCCTACTTCGGCCTGCGCGCGGATATCGTGCCCTGGGAGCTCATCGCCGGCAACGGCTACGAGCACTACCATGAGCACATCCCCGGCATCCGCGCCTGGCTCGACGCCGTGCCCGCCTGACGCCCGGCTCAGGGTGCGGCGTTCGGCTTGTAGACGTAGAGCACGTTGCGCTGGTCGAGGTGATAGGCGGCGCGCACGGCCGCCTGGATCCCGGGCGACATGCTCCCGGCCGCCTGGTCGGCTGTGCTCAGGTCGATGGGCGGCAGGATGATCAGCGCGAAGTAGTGTGCCCGGATCGCGGCAAGTAGCGCCGACTCGTCCCAGCGCCGGTACAGCGTGGCGTGCGTCTGCGTGTACGGGTCCGTCGTCCAGAGGCCGAGCTTGTACTTGTCGGTCACCAGCAACACGCTCAGATCGGTCGAGTAGACCGGCCCGGGCGTGTTGCTCGTGTACTGGGCGATGTTGCCCATCCCGTCGAGGACGGCCCCCGAGGGCAAGCGGAGCTCGTGGCCGAGCCAGTGCGGCGTGGCGTAGAGCGCGCCCACCTGCGTGCAGAGCACCAGCGCGACCAGCGCCGCCACCAGTTGCCCGGCGACCTGCCGCTGGCGTCGCACCAGCGCCGCGGCCAGGGCGAAGCCCAGGCAGACGGCGGCGGTCAGGTCGAGCAGGTGGTTGTGGTTGCCCCCCAGCGTGCCCGTGCCGATGGAGGTGATCAGGCTCATCCCCAGGTAGCCCGCGGCCAGCAGCCCGCCCGCCGGCGCGCCGAGCGTGTCGAGGCGCCCCGCGCGGCGCAGCAGCGCGCCGCCGCCCCCCGCGGCGCGCGCCAGCCCCCAGCCGTCGCGCAGCAGCCACCCGAGCACGCCGAGCACCCCCGGCACGACGATCAGCCAGTAGGCGCCCGCCCAGTCCGGTCAAGAAGCCCACGAAGCGGTCGGGCATCCAGGGCAGGTCGTGCAGCGTCGACTCGTGGTACAGATAGCCGCCGGAGGTCGCCCAGTCGAGCAGCAGCGTGCCGCCGAGCGCGCCGAGCGCGTAGATCCCCGCGAAGACGAGCCCCGGCCGCCAGGCGCGCAGGATCAGCCAGACCGTGACGGCGACCCCCCCAGCGATCGCGGTCTGCTTGCTGTAGAAGGCGGCCCAGAACAGCGGGATCGCCGGCCAGACGGCGCTCAGGCGCGTCGACGGCCGGCCCAGCACCCACCAGAGCCCTCCCAGCCCGCAGGCCACCGCGAGCATGTCGGGTTTGACCAGCGCGCCCCAGAAGCCGACGATGCCCACGGCGCCCCAGGCCAGCACGCCGAGCGCCGCCGCGACGGCGTCGCGCGTCAGCCGCCAGGCGATCCCGGCGATCAGCGCCGCGACGGCGAGCGTCGCCACCATCGACAGCGCCCGCCCCGCCTTGAACGTCGCGCCGAGCACATGGATGGCCGGCCAGATCAGCAGGTAGTAGAGCGGCGGGTACGGCGCCGCGATGAACTGCTCCGGCGTGAGCTGCTTGTAGATGTCGACGCCGCGGTCCAGCAGCAGCGTCTCGGCGACGATCATGCTCTCGGACTCGTCGAACTGGAACGGCCAGGTCAGGAACGCGGCCATGGTCCGCGCGGTGTCGATCACCTTGAGCCCCAGCAGCACCCCTAGCGCCACCAGCGCGAGCAGCAGCAGCCGGCGCGGCCAGACGGAGGCGACGGCCGGCGCGGGCGCGACGGCGGTGGGCGTGCTCATCGCAGCGTCACCGCGGCCACGCGCACCCCCAGAGCCCGCGGGTCGTAGCCGCCCGGCACAAACGGGTTCACGTCTAGCGTTATGTCAACCGCGTTGGCCCCGGTGGGGAGCCGCGCCAGCGTCGTCTCCTGCCAGGTGTCCCTCGCCGGCAGGCGCACGGTCGTCGCGACCGGCGCGCCCGTGCCCGCCCGCACCACGGCCACCACCCGCGCCGCGGGCACACCCGCGGGACGCGCGCCGCTCCAGCGGATCACGACCGTCTGCCCCGGCGTGCTCGCAGTCAGGTGGATCGTCGCCACCGGCCCGCTCCACCGATAGGTGACCGCATCCGCCCCGCTCCCGGCCTGCTCGCTGGCGTAGAAGCCGTCGACCGCGCCGAAGTCGAGCCCACTGCCGATCGCCAGCACGGCTCCGATCGGCCGCGGCAGGAAGGTCGCGGCCCAGGACACGGCGTCCGGCCCGGCGACGTGCACCGGGCGCGCGCCGAACGTGCCGGCGGCCGCCGCCGGGTCGCCCCGGGCGCGCGCGATCGCCCCGCTGAGCAGGTAGGGCTCCATGCGCCCGAGCAGCGGGCTGTTGGGCGCCAGCGCGATCTCCGGCCGCGCGTCGAGCGCCGCCAGCGCCGCCGGGTCGGGCGCCGGCGCGTGCGTGATCTGCAGCAGCCGCGCGGCATCGGCGGCGAACTGCGTGGCGGGCAGCGCCTGGTCGGCCTGGGCCAGCAGGTCCAGGGCCCGCCCGGGATCCGTCCGGATCAGCGGCAGCGCGGCCCGGTAGGGTGCCTGCGCCGCCCAGCGCGCCGCGCCGTCGGCCGTTGGCCCGAAGGGGATGCTCGGCGCGACGACGCCGAGGAACAGCAGCCCCAGCAGCCCCAGGCCCAGCGGGCGCCACGCGGGACGGCCGAGCCGCGCGGTCGTGCCCCCGCGCGCCATGCGCCGCGCCGCCTGGGCCAGCGCGGCCACGCCGAGGGGCACCCACGGCAGCAGCAGCGCGATCACCGGGAACCGGAAGCGCGTCACGGCGAAGAAGACGAAGGCCATCGCCATCCACAGCAGCGTCCACAGGCCCAGCAGCGCCTTGAGCGGGTCCGGCGGGCCGAGCGCGAGCCCCGCGAGCGCACAGAGCGTGATCGCCACGTAGAGCAGGTCCTGGAAGATCAGCAGCGCCCAGAGGTGCGCCGCGGGCACGCGCCCCTCGGTGAAGCCGCCCACCTGCCGCTCCTCGGAGGTGAAGTTGATCCGCCAGAGGTCCAGGCTCTCCTTCAGCCCCTTGCCCAGGAAGGCGCCGGGGTCGGCCGCGATCTGGGTGAACGCCTGCGCGTAGGCGTAGCTCTGCCGGGCGCCCGGGTCGGGGATGGCGAGCAGGTCAGCCGCCAGCCGCTCGCCGTCGCGCACGCCGACGCTCGCCAGCCACAAGTTGTAGCCGCTGCTCGTGTCGCCCAGGATCAGCCGGTGGTACGTGACCGCGTTGTACCCCATGAGCGGCACCTGGAACACGGCCACGCCGAGCAGCAGCAGCAGCGGCGCCCGCCACCAGCCGCGCCGCGGCGCCGCCATCCGGCGGTACACGACCCAGCCGGCCCAGAGCGCCACGAGCGGCACGAAGGCCAGCGCGGTCGAACGGGTCAGGCCGGCGAGGCCCAGCAGCCCCCCGGCGACGAGCAGCAGCACGGCCGGCCGCGCGCGCGCCGACCCCGCGTCGGGCAGGTCGACCCAGCGCGCCAGCGCCACGAAGGCGCCGACGATCAACAGCAGGAAGAGCGTCTCGCTGAGCAGCAGATTGGCGAAGAGGGTAAACGGCAGCCAGACCGCGCCGATCGCCGCGGCGCCTCGCTCGGCGGCACGCCGGGACAGCCCGAGGCCGGGAGCGGCGCGCCGCCGCCCGCCCCGCCAGCCAGGCCAGCCCCCACAGAGTCACGCGTCGAGAGGACGGCCTGCGCGGCGAAGACGGGCGCCACCGCGCGGCCGGCGAGCAGGAAGAGGCCCGCCACGAAGAAGACGTAGGCGGGCACGCGCGTCCAGGGAAAGGTGGCGTAGAAGCTGAGGCCGCGCCCGTCGGCCAGCCCCGAGGCGGCGCCGTAGTACTCCGCCTCGTCGATGACGAAGCCGCTGACCGGCGTGCGCGGCGGCAGCCCGACCAGCGCGGGGTAGGCCAGCCGGATCAGCAGCGCCGCGGCCAAAATCGCCACGAGCAGCCAATCGACGCGCGTGCGCCAGGTCCCGATCACGCCGCACGCCGCGGGCCGGCCCCGCGCGCCGCCCGGCCGGGCGGCGATCCCCACCGCTGTATCGCCGTGCGCCTCACGCGAGCCCGCGCAGCTCCAGCGTGCTCACCTGCCCGGCCGGGTCGGTCAGATCCACGGTGCGGATCGCGTGGTTATTCGTGTCCGCGATGTAGAGGCGATCCGCGGCCACGCTGAGGCCCTCCGGCTCGTTGAAGCGCGCCTCCGCCGCCGGGCCGTCGGCGTCCCCGCGTGCCTCGCCGCCCAGCCAGGCGCTCACCGCGCGGCTCCGCGGGTCGAGCCGCTTGATCTTGCTGTTGTAAGTGTCGGCCACGTAGACCAGCCCGCCGTGCAGCGCGACGCCGAACGGGTGCTGGAGCCGCACCGTATCGCCGCGGCCGTCGCGGTCGCCAAAGTCGAACAGCCCCGTGCCGACCAGCGTGCGCAGCACGCCGCTGCCGAGGGTCGTGCTGCGGATGGCCTGCGCCTCGCTGCAGGCGATCACGAGCTCCGTGCCGTCGGTTGCCAGGCCGCATGGCTGCGCCAGGTCGGAGTCGGCGAGCGATCCGTCGCGCAGTGCCTCGCGCCCGGTACCCGCCCAGGGCGCCACCGTGTCCGCCGCCGGGTCGTAGGCCCAGACCTGATGCCGCCCGGCCATCGCGATATAGAGTGTATCGCCGGTCCAGGCCAGGTCCCAGGGGGAGTTCAGGGGCGTGCGGCGCGCCGTGCCGCCCACCCGGGCGTAGCCCAGCCGCCCGGTACCCGCCACCGTGCTCACGGTCTGCGCGTCGAGGTCGAGCACACGCAGCAGGTGATTCTCGCTGTCGGCCACGTAGAGCCGGCGTGCCCACCAGGGCCAGGCCCTGCGGGCGGTTGAACGTCGCCGCGGCGAAGGCGCCGTCGCCGGCGCCCTGCGCGCCGCTCCCGGCTACCCACGTCACCTCGGCCTGTGTGCCGTCCCCGCTCAGCCGCGCGCCGACGATGCGATGATGGTCGCTATCGGCGACGAAGAGGCGATCCGGCGCACCGTCCCGCCCGGCCAGCGCCAGCACCTTGCCCGGGTAGCGCAGCGGCCGGGCGGGCGCGTCCAGCGCCTCGGGGTGCTCAGGCAGGGGCTGGGGCGCGATCCAGCCCCGCTCGCGGAAGCGCCCCAGCGCCTCCTCGATCACCGGCGCGAAGTCCTCGAAGGTGATCTCACCTGGCTGGCTGCCCATGTAGTAGCCGCGCGGGTCGACCAGCACGATGGTCGGCCAGGCGTTGACGGCGTAACCTTTCCAGACGCGGTAGAAGCGGTCGTTGACCACCGGGTGGTCGATCCCCAGGCGCATCACCGCGTCGCGCACGTTCGCGGTCACGCGCTCGGCCGTGTACTTGCCGGCATGCACGCCGATCACCGCCAGGTCGTCCGGGAAGCGCTGCTCGAGCTGTCGCAACTGCGGCAGAATATGGATGCAGTTGATTCAGCCATACGTCCAGAAATCGAGCAGCACCAGCCGGCCGCGCAGGTCGGCCAGCCGGATCGGCTGGTGGTCGACCGTGTTCAGCCAATCCAGGCCGTCGGGAAAATCGGGCGCGCGGACCACGCTGTCGTACATGTCATGCATCAGGAAGTCCTCTCACTTCTCCGCATTATAGCAAACCGCGCGCGCGCGTCACAAGGCCGGGGCGCGCGCCCATCCCGTGACCTTTGGCGACAAGCGGGCGTTGTTCCACTACGAGACGGGCCGCGCCGCAATCCGGTGACTGCGGCACCATGTATGCTCGATGAGACTCCCGACATCTCGACCGGCACCTGGACCGGCATCTGGAAAGGAATCACGATGGCGCCTGCCTTTGCACATCGCACACGCTCTGCGGATCCTCGGCCTGCTGGCGCTCGCGGCGCTCAGCCTGTCGTTCGCCCCGGCCGGACTCGCCCAGGGTACTTCGCACTACTTCCCTGAGACCAAGCACACCGTCAGCGGCATCTTCTGGCAGTACTGGCAGAGCCACGGCGGCCTGGCCCAGCAGGGCTACCCGATCTCGGACGAGATCCAGGAGAAGTCCGACCTGGACGGCAAGGTCTACACGGTGCAGTACTTCGAGCGTGCGGTCTTTGAGCGCCACCCCGAGAACGCGGGCACCCCCTTCGAGGTGCTCCTGAGCCAAGCTCGGCACCACGCGCTACAAGGCCCGCTACCCGCAGGGCGCCCCCGGCCAGCACGCGAGCACCGACCAACCCGCGCTTCTTCCCCGAGACGAAGCACACCGTCGGCGGCGACTTCCGCACCTACTGGGAGGCGCACGGCGGGCTGGCCCAGCAGGGCTACCCCATCTCCGACGAGTTCCGCGAAGTGAGCCCGACCGACGGCAAATCCTACACCGTGCAATACTTCGAGCGCGCGGTCTTCGAGCGCCATCCCGAGAACGCCGGCACGCCCTTCGCGGTGCTCCTCTCGCAGCTGGGCACCTTCCAATACGCCGCGCGCCATCCCGCCGCGAAGCCGAGCCCCACCCCGGCCGCGGGCGTCGTCTTCGTCAAGGAGTTCGACTTCGACTTCGCGCCGAAGGTGATCACGATCCCGGTGGGCACCAAGGTCATCTGGACCAACGACGGCCCGACTGATCATACCGTCGCGGATCAGGACGTCAACTGGTCCTCCGACATCCTGCATGCCGGGGATTCCTACAGCCACGTCTTCACGCAGCGCGGCACCATCACCGTCATCTGCACCCTGCATCCCGAGATGGTTATGACGGTGATCGTGCAGTGACGGGCGATCTCAGGCGGGACCGCGCTTGACAGGGCCCCGATCCCGTGGTAGAACAGGAGAACCGGTAATGGTGGCTGGAGATCGGATCCCTGCCCATGAACGACGCGGCCCTGGTTGCAGGCTTACACGCGGGCGACCCCCGTGCGATCGAGCACGTCGTGCAGCACCACGCGCCGGCGCTCTATCGCTATGCCGTCTACCAGTTACGCGATCCCTGGCTCGCCGAGGACGTCGTGGCTGAGGTCATCGTGCGTATGATCCAGCGCGTCGACCGCTACGTCCTCGACTCGACGCCCTTCGAGGCCTGGCTCTTCCGCATCGCGCGCAACCTCGTGGCCGATCACTATCGCGCCCGCCAGCGGCGGCCGCAGGTCTCCTACGAGGAGTGGCTGGAGGCCGAACCCGGGGCGGAGCCGGGCGTGCGCGACGCCCGCATCGACATCCTGCCCGAGCGCGAGGCGCTGCGCGCGGGCCTGGCTGCCCTCACCGCCGAGCAGCGCGAGGTCATCTTGCTTCACGTCGTCTCCGGCTGGGACCTGCCCCAGGTCGCGCGCATGCTCAGCCGCAGTCTGCCCTCGACCAAGAGCCTCTACTACCGCGGCATGCAGACGCTGCGCCGCACCCTACCCACCTGGCATGGGAGCGACGTCGCCGTTGCGGGCCGCCGGAACGGGCATACCGATGGCTGACGACCCCGAGGCCGGCGCCGAGGCGCTCGCCGCCGCCTGGGACGCGCTCCGTGCCGGCCAGAGCCTCGACGCGGTGCTGGCCGCCCACCCCGCGGCCGCCGCCGAGCTGGAGCCGCTGCTGCGCCTCGGCCTCGCGCTCCAGGAGACACCCCGCCCGCCCCTCACGCCCGCCGCGCAGGCGCGCATCCTCGACCGCGCGCGGGCGGCGGGCGCGCACCGGCGGCCGCAGGCAGGCCTGCCCGCCCGCCCCGGGCGCCTGCGCCTTCCGGGCGGACGCCGCTGGCGCGCCCTGCCCCAATTGGGCGCCATCGCCACCCTGCTGCTCGTGCTGGCGGCCGTCGCGGTCGTCACGCTGCGCGGCGGGGCCGTTGGACCGCTGAGCCCGGCCACCGCGACCCCGGCGCTCGTGACCTACGTGGGCACGGTCGAGGCGGTCGGCCAGCGAATCTGGAGCATCAACGACCACGGCGTGCTGGTCGACGCCGCCACCGAAGTGCACGGTTCCCCGGTCGTCGGCGCCACGGTCCGCTGCCAGGGCGAGCCGACCACCGGCCCCGGCTACGTCTTCCGCGCCACCGCCATCTGGGTGCTACCCGGCACCCCCGCGCCCTCGCCGCCCGCTCCCGACTACAACTACCCCTGAGCCGGGGTCCCACCACCGCGCGCACGATCGCACGGCTGCGGGAGCAAGCCCCGCCCCGCAGGCCCCCACACCTCCCCGCCTGCCAGAAGCCGGGCTCGTCTGTAGGAGGGGGCTCCGCCCCGCGACAACCCTCCCCGCAAGACTCCGCCCGATAAGCATCCCGCCGCCGGCCCGCCATGCGGGGCGCCGGGATGCGGGCACGGGGCAGCGATTCGGCTGCCGAGGAGCCGCCCGGGCGCGCGTTGCCCGGCGGCTAAAGCCGCGGGCAACAACGACAAAGCCCCCTGCGGGGGCTGGGACGACGATTCGGCCGGGCGTACGCCGGGCTCGTCTGTAGCAGAGGGCCGCCGCCCCGCGACGCGCCGCCCCAAGATCGTGCCCTCCGAGCACCGGGATGCCCGTGTAGGGGCGACCCCTGTGGTCGCCCGGCCGCCCCAAGACTCAGCCGGCGACCAGCCGGGATGCCGGGGCGGCGGGGCGGCGGCCCTCACCCCCGGCCCCTCTCCCGAGTTCGGGAGAGGGGAGCACATGTTGGCCTGAGGTAACCGGGATGCCGGGGCGGGGCGGGGCCGGGCCCGCCCCCGACCGGCCGGCATCTCCCGTCTTCCCGACAACCACCGCTCCTACGTCGTCACCATCGTCACCATGGCGTGATTCCGGCTAATAGCAGGGCAAAGCAGGGTGACGACCCCGGTGTCGCCGTGCGGTCGCGGCGCGTCACCACCCGCGTCACCCGCGCACCGCCACCGGGACGCCGCGTCTGTGGGAGCCGGCTCAGCCCGGCGAGGCCCCCGCACCGCTCGGCCGAAAGGAAGCCCCGATCGTCTGTAGGAGGGGGCTCCGCCCCGCGAGGATCTCGCCCCACCGCGCGGCCTGCGATACGCCGGGATGCAGGCCGGACATGCGGGCATGCGCCGGCGCGGCTCTGCCGCATTCCCGGTGCCCTCTGGGCGCGGCTCGTTCCCCCACCACCCCGGCCCGCCTCAGGGCGCCTGGGTGGGCACCGGCGAGACGGACGGCACCGGCGAGACGGAGGCGGACGGCACGGGGCTCGGGCCCGGCGTCACCCAGGCACGCGTGGCCAGGTCGAACGTGTAGGTGACCGGCGGCGTGTGGTCGACCGTCGTCAGCGTGAACAGCGTCCCGTTGACCGCCGTGATCTGCACCGAGCCCACTTTGTCGGGGGTCAGGAGATCCTGGGCGTCGTGGGCATCCTCGGTAAACACCGTCAGAATACCTTGATTCAGATCACCGGCCAGGCCCTGGCTCCCCGTCCACACGTCGACCAGATGCCCGTTGTACCACCCGACCCAGCAGGTGACCAATAGGGGCGCATAGGCGTTTGTGAGCGCGCAGCCATGAGATGCCAAGATGCGGCGTGGGACTGGGGCCCGTATACGGCGGCGGCGGCCCGGGCACGCGGGTGGGAACGCCGGTGAGGGCCGCTTCCGTTCTTATGGCAACCACGGTTTCGTCCCAGTGGAGCGAAGCCAATTCCTTGGCGTTCAGCGTGGGAGTGGCCGGCACCGGCGTGACCGAGGCAACCTCGGTCACGGTCGGGCCGAACGTGGGTACCCGCTCGGAGACGGCCAGCGGCGATCCTGGACCGCCGCACGCGACCAGGCCAACTCCGCGCCAGGATGCCGGCAACGAGGGCCAGCGCGCGCGCCCGCTGGCTCGGCAGTTCGCGCATCGAATACATCACGGGGGTCCTCCAGTGCGCAGAAGCGCGATACAGCCTGTTAGGATCGCTCCCCAGATCAAGGTTGGCAACCACTTGTACGGGAACCGTTGCTACACTTGCCGCGCCCGCGTCGGCACCCTACCCGTATCTCTGAGCGGCGCGGCACGCCGCTACAGGTACTGGTCGCGCCCCTCGGCCCGCAGCCGCTCGACCACCTGCTTGACCTCCTGATTGCGGGCGCGCGCGCAGACGAGCAGGATGTCGGGCGTATCCACCACGACCACGTCGTCCAGCCCGATCGTGGCGATCAGCTTGCCGGGCACGCTCCCATAAATCAGCGAATGCTGCGTGCCGATGCCCAGGTAGGCCCCGACGACCGCATTGCCCCCCGCGTCCGACGCCTGTGCCGCCAGCAGCTCGGCCACCACCGCCCAGTCGCCGATGTCGCTCCAGCCGAAATCGGCCGGGATCACCGCCATGCGGTCCGACTTCTCCGCGATGCCCACGTCGATCGTCTCGGTGCGCAGGTCCGGCCAGACGCGCGCCAGCGTCGCCGCGTAGTCGGCGGTGCCGAGCGTCGCGCCGATGCTGCGCAGCGCGGCGTAGAGCCCGGGTTGGAGGCGGGCGTACTCGCCCAGGATCGTCCCCAGCTGCCAGATGAACATGCCGCTGTTCCAGCTGTAGCGGCCGCCGGCCACGTACTCCTCGGCCAGCGCCAGCGGCGGCTTCTCGACGAAGCGCGCCACGCGGTAGGCCGGGCGCGGCCCCAGCGGCGCCAGCGGCGCGCCGCGCTCGATGTAGCCGTAGCCCGTGTGCGGCCGGTCTGGGGTGATGCCCAGGGTGACGATCAGGCCCTGCTCGGCCACCGCCGCCGCCTCGCGTACCACCGTGGCGAACTCCGCCGGATCCGTGATCACGTGGTCGGCGTGGAACGAGCCCACCACCGGGTTCGCCTCCCCGGCGGCCGCCGCCAGCCGCTCGATGTAGAGCAGCCCGAGGCCGATGGCCGGCGCCGTGCCGCGCGGGGCCGGCTCGACGAGCACGTTCGCGGGCGGCAGGTCGGGCACCTGCGCGGCGACCTGCGGCGCGTGCGCCTCCCCGGTCACCACCACGATGTGCTCGACCGGCATCAACAGGCGCAGGCGGTCGACGGTTTCTTGCAGCAGCGACCGGTCCGACAGCAGGGTCAGCAGCTGCTTCGGCGTGTCCCGCCGGCTCCGCGGCCACAGGCGCGATCCGCTACCCCCCGCCAGAACAATGGCATACATGACGGCGCGTCATCCTCTCATTGGCCCGCCGTCCGCCCCAGCTCGGCGAGCACGGCGGACAACGGAACGTCGGCTAACGATTCAATGCGGCGGTCGGCCCGGCTCAGGTCCAGGCGGCCGGTAATCGGATTCGGCACGGCGAGGCACGTGATCCCAGCCGCCCGCGCCGCGTCAATCGCCGTTGGGCGAATCCTCGAGCGCGAGCACCTCGTCGGGGGCGAGTTCGAGCGCATCCAGGACCGCCAGGTAGAGATCGGGCGCCGGCTTGGCGGCCGCCACGTCGTCGGCGCAGCGGATGCAGTCAAACGCCCCGGCCAGACCCAGCCGCGCCAGGTGCTCCTGCACCCAGACGCACGGCCCGCTCGACGCGATCGCCAGCCGCAGCCCCAGCGCCCGCCCCTCCGCGATCCAGGCGGCCACACCCGGCAGCAACGGCAGCGCCGCGGCGAGCGCGGCCTTGCGCGCCTGGCGGACCTGGAGCAGCGACTCGCGGTCCACCGGCCGGCCGAGCTCCGCCTCCAGCCGCTCGAAGGCGGGGAAGCTGCCGGTCGCCGCGCCCACATAATCGGACCACGTGTCCAGCGTCAGCGTGTGCCCGTGCGCCGTGAAGATCTCCTGCCAGGCCTGAAACGCCGGGCCCTCCGTGTCGATAATCAGGCCGTCGAAGTCGAAGATCAATCCGCGGATCACGGCGCCGCCCTCCGTCGTCAGCCGGCCGCGGGCAGGGGCGGCGCCCCGAGCACCAGCCCGCTCCGCGCCGGCAGCGCCACCTCCAGGCCCTCGCCGGTCGCGGTCACGCTCCCCTCGCCCAGCAGCACCGGCCAGGCACCCTGGCCCTGCCGGTGGGCCGCCAGCGGCAGAGGAACATGGCGCCGCGCCCGCGCCGTATTCAAGAGGACCACCAGGTACTCGTCGTCCAACCCGCGCCCGAACGCGTAGACCCCGTCCGTTGCGTAGAGCGACTCGTAGCTGCCCGTGCGCAGGGCCGCGTGGCCGCGGCGCAGCGCAATCGCCTCGCGAAAGAACTGCAGCAGGTCCTGGTTCCACAGCCTGCGGGTCCCAGGGGAACGCGCGCCGCGAATCCGGGTCGCGCCGCCCCTCCAGGCCGATCTCGTCGCCGTAGTAGATCGACGGCGCGCCCGGGTAGGTCATCTGGAACAGCGTCGCCAGCTTGAGCGCCGTGACGTCGCCGCGCGCCATGGTCAAGAACCGCGCGGTATCGTGGCTGTCCAGCAGGTTGAGCTGCACCTCGGTCACTTCGCGCGGGTAGAGGTGCAACAGGTATTCAATGCTCGCGGCGAAGTCGGATCCGTCGAGCGGGTGCGTCGGATCCCAGCCCTGGTTGCGCACCAGCGCGCGCTCCAGGTGACTGCCGACCGTGAAGGCGATAGTACGCTCGGCGAAGAGGTAGTTCATCACCGCGTCGAACTCGTCGCCCTGCAGCCAGTGGCGCGCGTCGCCCCAGATCTCGCCCACGATATAGGCCTCAGGATTGGCGCCCTTCACGCGCGCCCGGAACTCCTGCCAGAAGCTGTCGTCGGCGATCTCGCCCGGCACGTCGAGCCGCCAGCCGTCGATGCCCTCGCGCACCCAATACTCGCCGACGCCCAGCAGGAACTCGCGCACCGCGGGATTGCCGATGTTGAACTTCGGCAGCCCGTGCAGGCCCCACCAGGCCTGGTAGCCCGGCGGCCGGTGCTCGTCGTAGGCGTTCGCCGGGAACTGCGTGAAGTGAAACCAGTCGACGTAGGGCGACGCCGGGCCGTTCTCCAGCGTGTGATTGAACTGGTAGAAACCGCGGCTGGCGTGATTGAACACCCCGTCGAGCACCACGCGGATATTCCGCGCGTGGCAGGCGTCGAGCATGGTGCGGAACGCCGGGTTCCCGCCCAGCAGCGGGTCGACCTGCATATAATCGTACGTGTGGTAGCGGTGATTCGCGGTCGAGGCGAAGACCGGCGTGAAATAGATCGCCGTGATGCCCAGATCCACGAGGTAGTCGAGGTGCTCGGTCACGCCGAGCAGGTCGCCGCCCTTGAATCCATATGTGGTGGGCGGCGCGGCCCAGGGTTCCAGGTTTCCGGGTTTCGGCACCGCCGCCGACGAGGCGAAGCGGTCGGGAAAAATCTGATAGAACACCGCATCACGGACCCATGCGGGCGTGTGAATACTCAAGCAGAATCCTCCAGCAGATCGAGACTCGGGCGGTCGGGCCGGACTCCCGGGGACCATGGGCCGGCCGCACTGCGCGATTATACACCGGCCGGCCGGCGCCCGTCATGCGGAAGCCCCGCGGCGCGGGCGCCGCAGGGCTTCCATGCAATCCGCGGGCCAGTGCGCGCTCAGGGCGCGGACGCCGGGCCGGTGCCCACCACGGTGGTGTTGTGCGAGGGCAGATACGTGCCCTGCGCGTGCCAGTCGTCGATCAGCTTGCCGGTGCTGTCGAAGACCTGGCGGTGGATATCCGAGGTGAAGCCGTCCTGCGCGTGCTCGACGACGACCGAGCGGCCCTTGGCGATCTTGTCCGACGTCTCCGTGCGCGGGCGGGTATCCGTCCTCACGCGGTTGGTGATGACCGGCTGCGACACCTGCACGCGCCAGCCCGGGTTCGTGCCCCAGAGCTCCACCCGCAGGTTGCTGCCGTCGCCGTGCGCGCGGATCAGCAGCCAGTTGCCGGTGGTGTTCTTGAACTTGAAGTCCGTATCCGGCGGCGAGATCGTCGCGTCGAGGCCCTGCATGCCGAGCGGCGGCTGGCCGTAGAGGGCGATCCAGTAGCTGTGGTGATGGCGCTCGACCATCGGCAGCCCCGCCCAGAAGACCGGGTGGAAGAGCGTCGTCGCGACCTGGCAGATGCCGCCCGCCTCGGCCGGGATAGTTGTGGCGTTGCCCGACTGCACCAGAATCGCCCAGCCCATCTTGAAGCCGGCGTCCAGCGTCAGCGGACCGAGCGCGTCGTCCAGGCTGAAGGTCCCGCCCGGCGGGATGTACCAGCCGTCCAGCTTGCTCGCGCCGAAGGTCACGTTCCAGTTGCGCTCCGGCGAGGAGCCGGCGTAGGAGGTGCTGTCGGCCTGCAGCCTCTGCGGGGCCTTGATCGTGGCGGCGGCGTTCGTGTCGGCGAAGACCGGCGCGACGGTCTTCAGCGTCAGCGTGGCGGTCGGCACGCCGGTCAGCAGCGCCTGCTTCACGGCCGCGCCCGTCGCCGCCTGGTCCACCTGCCGGCCGTTCTTCGGCTCCTTCACGAGCGTGATGTTGTTCGAGACGAGGCGGTACGTCGCGTCGATGGCCGGTTCGTCCAGCGCGGTCGCCACCCGGCTCGTCAGACGCGCCAGGTCGGTGTCGTTGACCGTGAGCTGATAGGGGATGGCCGCGCCGGCCGGCGCCGCGTTCAGGTAGAGCGTCAGCGCCACCTGCGAGCCCGGCACGCGGTAGGTCACGCCGTCGCCCACGAGCACCAGCCCGTCGCGCATCGCCGTGTCCATCTGTGTCTTGAGCGGCTGTAACGCGGCCACGTCGACCTTCGCGGGCACCGGATCGACCACCAGCGCGGCCTGGCGTGCGGCGCCGCTCGCGTGCGCCGCGGCCTGCATGGCGGTCACCGAGGCGGCCAGGTTGAGCTGCTGGCCCGGCACGTCCGGCGTGATGTCGACCGCGGTGGCGTAATTCGGCAACGCCATCGTGGCATCCTTGGCTGCACGGTCGAGCTCGGGCTCCACGCCCTGCAGGTACGTGCGCACCTGATCGGCGACCAGGTCGGCGGCGACGGTCGGACCGGTGGTCCCGGTGCCGACGGCCAGCCACGAGCGCAGTTGCGTCGGGGTCAGCGTCCAGCTGCGGTCCTTGCCGGTCGAGTTGGTCGCCGTGATGGTCAGCGGCGCGTCGGTCAGCTGGTGCGCCGCGGCCAGGGCCGCCGCGATGTCCGAATCGGCGATCCGGGGCGCCACGGAGGCCGGCTGCACGGCCACGTCGCGGAACGGAAATGTGGCCGTCGCGGCGACGATCGCCTGCCAGGTCGCGTCGGCGTCGAGGCGCCGGCCGGCTTGCGCCGCGACCACCTTGATCCCGTCCGCGGTGACGGTGAAGTCGGCGTCCGTGGGCGCCACCGCCATGTCGGCGGCTACCGTCTGCAGCGCCGCGTCGGCGACCGTGCGGTCGCGCGTGAGCACGAGCGGCACGTCCGTGCCCGTCGTGACGTCGCGGCCGGTGTTATGCGCTTCCTGCGCCGTGGCGGTCGCGTCCAGGGCGATGCCGAGGTCACGCGCCGTGAACGTCCAGACCTGATCCTGATAGCGGAGCAAGATCTGGCTGTCGGGCAGGGCGGCGAAGTGCTGCTGGACCGCATCCGCCGCCTCGGGCACGGTCAGCCCGCCGACGGCGACACCGGAGACCGCCACCGCCGGGGGCACACGGCGCAGCGCGTCCTCGTGTTGCTGATAGAGGTAGAAGGCACCCCCGCCCAACAGCAAGAGCAGCACCGCGGCCAGCGCGGCGACGAGCGGTGCCGGGCGCAGGCCCGCCCGGGGGCCAGGGGTTTGCGGTGCGCCGGGGCGGTCTGAGATGAACGGCTTGGTGGCCATGCGCCTTACCTTCCTCCATGGCTGTCCCGTGCCACCTCGCGCGCGCACCCAGGGCCGGCGAGGGCATCACACGGCAAGCGAACAGCGGACGGAACTGGAATAATCCCGATCACTATACTGTAAACTGCACTCGTGAGTCAAACGTAGGGCCTGCCGCCGCGGTTCCCCGCGACCGGCCTGATCCGGCGGGCGAAAGGGGAGAGAGGAGCCAATTTAGCGGCTCCTCTCTCCACGGGACGTCATACGGGCGGCCTAATCCTCAGGGCGCCTTCGTCGGCACCGCCTGCGGAGCGAGCTGGATCGGCGTGCCGGCCGTCTGGTCCGACGAGCCGGGAGCCGTGGTCGGCGCCCCCGCGGCCGGCGTCGTCACCGCCACGGGATAGCCCGCGTCTTGCCAGGCATGCCACCCACCGAGCAGCACCTTCAGATTATCGTAGCTGAAGCCGTAGGTGTCGTGAAGCTTTTGCGCCACACGGGCGCTTTCATTTTCGGCCGGTCATTGGCAGTAGGCGACGATCAGCCGGTTCTTCGGAAGCTCGTTGATGCGTGCGTCCACGTCGGCTTCCGGGAAGCTGATCGCGCCGGGGATATGGCCCTGATCAAAGGCATCGACTGCCCGCACGTCGAGAATCAGCGGCCGCTTGGCGGGGTCGTCGTAGAGGGCCTTGAAGTCCGCCAGCGGCATGCGCGGCGGATCGCTGGCACTGGCGGTCGGCGCGTTCGCCACCACGGTGACCACGCCCGCGGGGGCCGCGGCCGTCGGGTTCGTCCCCGCCTGCGCGTTCGTCGACGGCGTGCCGCTGTTGTTCCCGTTCAGGCCGAGGAACACGACCATCAGGCCGAGCAGCAACACCACCACGACCACGCTCACCGCGATCGGGAACGTGTCACGGCGCGGGGCGCGGCCCCGTGCGGCGGCACGGCGCGAGGCCGCGGTCGTCGTCCCGCGCGGCGCCGAACGGGCCGCGGGCGGCGGGCGGCGCGCCGGACGCTGGGCCTGGCTGGAGCGCCGGGGAGGCGGCAGAGGTGCCTCCTCCTCGTACTCCTCGCCTTCAGGCCATTCATCACCCATGGCTCTCTCTCTCCTCTGGTGGCACGGGCAAGGGGCCGTCCACGGTAGCTTGCTGGCCGCTCGCTGAATCCTTGCGTAGCTGGGTGTAGCCGGGCCAGTGGTTGAACTCCTCCACATTATAAGGGCTGATCCGCCGCATGTCAAAACGATTGGCAGCCGGAACACGTGCCTGTGGTCCGGACCCGGCCGCGCCGCGGCGCCGCGCGCGGTTGCGAGCCGCCCGCGCCTCGCGTATAATCAGGCCCGTGACCGATTCGTCCTCCCGGCCGGGCCCCATCCGCGCCGTGCTGTTTGATTGGGGCGGCGTCCTCGAGGTGCTGCCCGCGCCTGCCGACTTCGCCGTCTGGGAGCCCCGGCTGGGCCTGCGCCCGGGCAGCCTGCAGGACATACTGTGGGGCGAGACCTGGAGCCGGGTCGAGGCCGGTGCGGTCGGCCGCGACGTCTACGAGGCCGAGATCTGCGCACGCTGCGGCTTCCCCGACCAGGCGGCCCTCTACGCGTTCTACGAGGCCTTCTATCCGCGCCGCCTGCAGCCCGCCCTGTTCGCGGCCGTCGCCGCCCTGCGCCCGCGCTATCGCGTCGCTCTGGTGACCAACGCCTGGACCGGCCAGCGCCGGCACATCGCGGAGCTCACCGGCCGGCCGGTCGAGTCCCTCTTCGACGTGTATGTCAACTCGGCGGAGGTCGGGGCGCGCAAGCCGACCCCCGCGATCTTCCACGTCGCCCTCGAGCGCCTCGGCGTCCAGCCGGCCGAGGCGATCTTCCTCGACGACTTGCCGGTCAACGTGGCGGCCGCCAGCGCCCTCGGCATCCACGCGATCTTGGTCGAGACGCCCGAGGCGGCTCTCAGCGCCCTCGCGGCCGCGCTGGGCCACCCGCTGGCTCCCGCCACGCCGCGGACCGGCTGAGCGGCGCGATCCCCGGACGCAAAACGAGCCCCGGCAACCCTGCCGGGGCTCTCTTGTATGCGCGGTTCGGGCTAGACCACCGCTGTCGTCGACGCCGCGGCGAGCGTCGGCGCGACGTCGAGCGGGATGCCCGGGCCCATCGTACTGGTCAGCGTGATGCTGCGCACGTAGGAGCCCTTCGCGCCCGACGGCTTGGCCCGGATGATCGCGTCGACAAGGGCGAGCAGGTTCTCGCGGATCTGCTCCTCGCTGAAGCTGCCCTTACCCACGCCCACGTGGATCAGCCCGGTCTTGTCGTTGCGGAACTCGACCTTGCCCCGGCGCACGTCGGCGATCACGCGCGGCAGGTCCTGCGGGTTCGCGATGGTGCCGCTCTTCGGGTTGGGCATCAGCCCCCGCCGCCCCAGGATTTTACCCAGCTTGCCGACTTTGCCCATCTGGTCGGGCGTGGAGATCGCCACGTCGAAGTCGAGCCAGCCGCCCTCGATCTGCTTGATCAGCTCGTCGCTGCCCACATAGTCCGCGCCGGCTTCCTGGGCGATGTGCTCCGCTTCGCCGGCCGCGAAGACCAGGATGCGGATCTTCTTACCCGTGCCGTGCGGCAGGATCGCCGTGCCGCGCACGATCTGGTCGGCATGGCGCGGGTCGATGCCGAGGCGCATGTGGACCTCGATCGTCGGATCGAACTTCACGTAGCTCGTCTGCTTGACGAGGTCGGCGGCCTGGTCCGGCGCATAGAGCTGCCCCGGCTGGATCAGCGCGGCCGCGCGATCGTAGTTCTTGCCGTGTTTCTGTGCCATCTTAGTCCACCACCTCGATGCCCATGCTGCGTGCGCTGCCCTCGATCATGCGGACCGCGGCGTCGACGTCATAGGCATTCAGATCCGCGAGCTTCGTCTCCGCAATCTGGCGCACCTGATCCCGGGTCACCTGGCCCACCTTCTGCTTGTCGGGCACGCCCGATCCCTTCGGCACCCCGGCCGCCTTGCGCAACATGTCGGCGGCGGGCGGGGTCTTGAGGACGAAGGTGAAGGTCCGGTCCTCGAAGATCGTCACCTCGACCGGGATGATCTGCCCGGCCATGGGGGCGGTGCGCTCGTTGTAGTCCTTGATAAACCCCATCATATTGATCTGATGGGCGCCCAGCGCGGGGCCGACCGGGGGGGCAGGCGTAGCCTTGCCGGCAGGCAGCTGCAGCTTCACGAGCGCGCGTACTTTCTTAGCCACAGTGGCTCCTTCTTGCTAAGGACGGCGTTCAGGGGAACCCGCCCTGGTACGAACGGGCGACATAGGTCGCCCTCCCAATCAAGAGACCGGCGGTTAGCGCCCACCGATCCGGCCCCGCGACCGCGCGGCCGCAGCCACGCGCCGGGGCGTCTCGCAGCAAAGCGGGCGGGGCCTGGCGGCCGCGCCCGGTCATGCGTGCTCTTCTGGCGGCAGGCCGATCCGGGCTAAACCGCCCGCTCGACCTGCAGGAAATCGAGCTCGACAGGAGTTCTCGCGCCCAAAGATGGACACCAGGACGCGGACCTTGCCTTTCTCGTGGTTGACGTTGTCGACGCGGCCCTCGAAATCGGCAAACGGCCCGTCGACGATCTTGACGGCTTGCCCGGGGCTGAAGGTGACCTTTACCTTCGGCGCCTCGGCCTCCATCTGGTGCAGGATGGTGTTCGCCTCGGCCTGCTCCAACGGTGTGGGCTTGTTACCCATGCCTACGAAGCCGGTCACGCCAGGCGTGTTGCGCACGAGGTACCAGGCGTCGTCCGACATGATCATCTCGACGAGGACGTAGCCCGGGTAGACCTTGCGCTGCACCGTGCGACGCTGCCCATCGCGGATCTCGATCTCTTCCTCGGTCGGCACGACCACGCGGAAGATCTTATCGCCGAGATCGTTGCTCGCGATGCGCCACTCCAGGTTCTTCTTGACTTTGTTCTCGTAGCCCGAGTAGGTGTGGATGACGTACCACTGGCGGCCGTCGTCAGGCGGTGCCTCTTCCGTGGGCACAGGGGCCGCCGCGGTTGCGGCATCCAGCTCGGTCTGTTCGGGTGTCGTATCCATACGTCCTAACTGCCTGGCCCGCGGCCTAAAGGCCTCCGGTCCCGGTGAGCATGCGCACCAGGCCCACGAGGATCAGGTCCACGAGGCCGAGCAAGCCGCCGACGAGGACCGAGATACCGATGACCACGATGGTCAGATTGCGGGTTTCGAGGCGGCTCGGCCAGGTGATCTTCTTGATCTCGGCGACCTCTTCGCCCCACATGTTTTGCAGCCGGCCGGGCAGACCCGTGCGGGCACCGCCGCCGCTCCCCGCCACCCGAGGTGCCGGGCGGGGGGCTGCTGTTTCTGGGTCGCGCTCTCTGATGCTCACGCTGCTCTCCTTGGTCAGGGTCGCCAAATGCTAGCTCCTCAGATCGATATCGGTAACGTTACGTCCCTGACCGGCGCCGATGCGGGGCGAAGGCGCAGGGGGCTTGGGAAATGGGCAAAAACTGGCACGTGCGGCAGGAATCGAACCCGCAACCTGCGGTTTTGGAGACCGCTGCTCTGCCAATTGAGCTACGCACGTGTGTGGACCTGTCGCGATACACCTAATTGGTGCATTTCATTATACGGCACCGCCACAGGTGTGTCAAGCGATCGGAGGCACCGGCCCGGCCCCCGCGGGGGCGCCGGGCGGGCCTCCCGCCGCCTACTTGGTCTCGCGATGCAAACGGTGTTCGCGGCAGCGCGGGCAGAACTTCTGCAGCTCCATGCGCGCCGGGTCGTTCCGTTTGTTCTTCGTGCTGGTGTAGTTGCGCTCCTTGCATTCGCTGCAGGCCAGCGTAATCAAGATGCGATCGGCTTTCTTGGCCATCTTTCGTTTACCTCGTTACTGCGGAGCCGGAGGCCGCGGCGATCGCTACGGTCCCCGGCGCCAGTCCATGTCACTCCAGGATCTTGGTGCAGACCCCGGCGCCCACCGTCCGGCCGCCTTCGCGAATCGCGAAGCGCATCCCTTCCTCGATCGCCACCGGCACGATCAACTCCACCGTCATCTGCGTGTTGTCCCCCGGCATCACCATCTCCACGCCTTCCTGCAGCGCGATGTTGCCCGTCACGTCCGTCGTCCGAATGTAGAACTGCGGCCGATATCCCGAGAAGAACGGCGTGTGCCGTCCCCCCTCTTCCTTGCTCAGCACGTACACTTCCGCCAGAAACCGCGTGTGCGGCTTGATGCTCCCCGGCTTGGCCAGCACCTGCCCTCGCTCTACGTCCGTCCGCTCCACCCCGCGCAGCAGGCAGCCGATGTTGTCCCCCGCCAGCCCTTCGTCCAGCGTCTTCTGGAACATCTCCACTCCGGTCACCACCGTGGTCCGCGTGTCCCGCATCCCCACGATCTCTACCGTCTCGCCAACCTTCACCTTGCCCCGCTCCACGCGCCCGGTCACGACCGTCCCCCGGCCCTTGATCCCGAACACGTCCTCGATCGGCATCATGAACGGCCGGTCCACCGCCCGCTCCGGCGACGGCACGTAGTCGTCTACGGCCTGCATCAGCTCCCGGATCGGCGCGTATTCCGCCGCGTTCGGGTCCTTGCTCGTGCTCTCCAGCGCCCGCAGCGCCGACCCCCGCACGATCGGGATGTCGTCCCCCGGGAACTGGTACTTGCTCAGCAGCTCGCGCACTTCCAGCTCGACCAGCTCCAGCAGTTCCGGGTCGTCCATCATGTCGACCTTGTTGAGGAAGACGACCATGGCGGGCACCTGCACCTGGTGAGCCAGCAGGATGTGCTCGCGGGTCTGGGGCATCGGCCCGTCGGGCGCCGAGACGACCAGGATCGCCCCGTCCATCTGGGCGGCGCCGGTGATCATGTTCTTGATGTAGTCGGCATGGCCGGGGCAATCGACGTGCGCGTAGTGGCGCTTGTCGGTCTCGTACTCGACGTGCCGGATCGCGATGGTGATGCCGCGCTCGCGCTCCTCGGGAGCGTTGTCGATCTGGGCGTAGTCGACGAACTGGGCCTTGCCCTGCAGGCTCATCACCTTGGTGATGGCCGCGGTCAGCGTCGTCTTGCCGTGGTCCACGTGTCCGATCGTCCCCACGTTCAGGTGCGGCTTCGTCCGCTCAAATCTCTTCTTGGCCACGCTGCTTGCTCTCCTTTGATACTGGCATCCAACGGCGGCCGGCGGGTGGTGAGGCCGCGGCCAGGCCGGGTACGAAGCAAAGCCCCGAGCTATCAGGAGATAGCTGGGGCCTGCTAGCTTGCGACGGAGCCCACGACCAGACTTGAACTGGTGACCCCGTTCTTACCAAGAACGTGCTCTACCAACTGAGCTACGTGGGCCCGGGTGGGCAGGGAAGGATTCGAACCTCCGTAGGCATTACGCCGACTGGTTTACAGCCAGTTCCGATTGGCCACTCCGGCACCTGCCCGAGCTATGACGAGGGAGCCGACGGTGGGACTCGAACCCGCAACCACCTGTTTACAAAACAGGAGCTCTGCCAATTGAGCTACGTCGGCACGAGTGCCTGGTAGGGTCCGTAACCCGCTGCTTTCCCCGCACACCTTTGTGGCGTGCACCGGATTATACTATATCGCCCTACCAATGTCAAGCGCTTTTCCGCCTGTATTGGGGCGCCTGGCGCCCGGCCCGCGGGCTGCCGGATTGCCCCCGTCACCCCCGCGTTGCGCATCGCCCTGCGCGGCCCGTCGCGTCGCTCGGCCGGCACGCGGGCGGCCGGCTCAGCCGTGCCGCTGTCGATAAGCGTAGGCGCGGCGAAAGTGCGCGCTCGCGGCTGCGGGCTCGCCCCAGGTCAGCAAGAGCTCGCCGTAATCGAACTCGATCTCGGCCTGTGTCTCGGCATACTCCGCGTGCCTGAGCACGTCCAGCGCCTGATCGAGCAGCGCCGTGGCGTCCGCCCGCCGGCCGCCCGCCGCCGCCACCAGGCCGGCCGTGCGCAGCGCGCGCCCGAACGTGCGGACCGCGTGCGCCTGCCCCTGCCGGTCGCCCGGATCCTGCCCGGCATAGCCCGCGGCGCCCTCCGTAAGGCAGCGGTTCGCGTGGGCCACCGCCGCGGCGAGCCGGCCGCGCTTCAGCTCCAGGCGGGCGTAGTGCTCATACAGGACGCTGCACGCCAAGGCGTCGCCCGCGGCCTCCAGCGTCTCGGCCGCCGGCATCCAGCAGCCCGGCCGCGGCCTCATAGGAGCCGCGCAGGGTCTCGATCTCGGCCAGGTTGACCCGCATCTGCGCCACCGCCCGAGCGTCTCCGGTCGCCTCCAGCGCCTCCAGGGCCTGCCGGCCATACAGCACGGCGCGCACCAGATCCTCCTTGGCCTTGTGGGCCAGGCTCAATCCCCAGTAGATCCCGGCGCGACGCTCGCTGTTCGTGGTGTCCTGCAGCAGATCGAGCGACTCCTGGTAGAGCGCGATCGCTTGATCCAGGTCGCCCAGGGCCCAGCAATCGTTGGCCAGATTGGTGTAGATAATCAGCTTCAGATTCAGGCGCTTGACGACCCCGCGCCGGATCGCATGCGAGACACGCCTGGTGCTGCTCCAGTGCCTGCCGGGCCATATCCTGCTCATAGTAGGCCAGCCCGATCAGGTTGCGCACCCGCTCCACGTCTTCCGCTCCGTCGTCCAGCTGCCCCGCCAGCGTCAGCGCCTCCGCCAGATCGGCCTGGGCCGCCGCGGGCGCGCCCGTCCGCATGGCCGCGGCCGCCCGGACATAGTGGAAGCGATAGCGCGTGCGCGGACCGAGCGCCGCCAGATGCGCACCGGCCCCCGCCTGAATCGCGTCGATCAGCTGCGCCGCCTCGGCGGGCCGCCCCGCGTCGACGCGCGCCTTGGCGTGGTCCAGCTGATATGCCACGTCTTCGTCCAGGGCGGCGAGATCCGGGGGACGGTCGAGCGGCGCGGCAGGCGGCGCCAGGGCGGCGGGCGGGATGGCCAGCCGTTCGGCCAGCAGATCAAGCACCAGGCGGGAGGGGATGAGAGCGCCTGCCTCGACCGCCTCCACGTAACGGGCGGACAGCCAGGGCCGGCCCAGGTCCGCGGCCGCGATGCCCCGTTGCCGGCGCAGCGCCTGCACCTGCGCGCCGAGCGCCTGCGCCGCCGCGTGGTCGCCACTGTCCATACGTCTGTACTCCTGCGCGACAGAGCCCGAAAGCAGTCGTCCGGGGCGCTCCCGGCGCGCGGCATCCTCAGCCCGCGGCCGCCGCCCGCTGGCGCAATACCCTGTACAGCACCGCCGATCCCGCCACCGAGGCGTTTAGCGACTCGATCTGCCCGTGCATCGGCAGCGCCGGCGCGCCGTCGCACCGCGCCCGTCCAGCCGCGAGCCCGGTCCGTGCGGTATAATCAGCACGGGACCCCATCGAGCCGCGCCGCGGCAACGCGGCGGTGCACGGAAGGAGCGCGCAATGCCTACCCGACCGATTACCATCCAGGTGGACTCCGCAGCCGCCGATGCCTTCGACGCGGCGTCTGCCGATCAACGGCGGAAGCTGGAGGTCTTGCTCAGCTTGCGCCTGACAGAGATTACGCAGACGCAGGAGTCCTTGGCGCAGGTCATGGACGAGATCGGCCGTACTGCCCATGACCGCGGGATGACGCCTGAGCTATTGCAGACGCTCCTCGATGAGTCCTAACAGGCCGGCCTATGTCGTCGACACGAACGTTATCGTAAGCGCGCTCTTGTTACCGGGCGGAATTCCCCGCCAAGCGTTGGATGCCGCGCGGGCTGACGGCGACCTTCTGGTCTCGCGAGCCTTGCTTTTGGAGCTAGACGCGGTGCTGCGCCGGCCCAAGTTCGACCGCTATCTGCTGCCCCAGGAGCGGTCGCGCTTCTTCATTGCGCTTGTGCGCGAGTCACGGCTGGTCGAGGTCACCGCTCACGTCGATGCATGCCGCGATCCAAAGGACAACGCGATCCTGGAGCTGGCCGCCGATGGAGGAGCGACTCACATTATTACCGGCGACTCCGATCTGCTGACGCTCGGTAGCTTCCAGGGCACGGCAATTCTGACCCCGGAGCGTTTCCTGCACTACCGCGCCCACCTCACGTAGCGGCAAGGCATGCACGATCGGCAACGGCCCGTGGGGCGCTCCCGGCGCGCGGCATCCTCAGCCCGCGGCCGCCTCCCGCTGGCGCAACACCTCGTACAGCACCACCGATCCCGCGACCGAGGCGTTTAGCGACTCGATCTGCCCGTGCATTGGCAAGGCCAGCGCGCCGTCGCAGCGCTTGCGCACCAGCGCGCTCACCCCCTTGCCCTCCGACCCGACCACGAGGCCGAGCGGCCCGCGCAGGTCAGCCTGCCCGATCGGCGTCGCCTCGGCGTCGCCCGCCAGCGCGTAGACCCATAGCCCCGTCTCGCGCTTCAGCTGTTCGACCGCACGCGCGATGTTCGCCACGTGGGCGACGCGCAGGTACTCCACCGCGCCCGACGACGCGTTCGCCACGGCCGGCGTGACCCCCACGGCGTGGTGCTCAGGCAGCACGACCCCGGTGACGCCGACGGCTTCCGCTGTGCGCAGCAGCGTGCCGAAGTTCTGCGGGTCCTGCAGGCTGTCGAGGATCAACAGCAACGCGCGCGGACCCGCCGCGTTCACCCGCTCCACCAGGACGGTCCAATCCGTATAGTGGAAGTCGGCGACCAGTGCGGCGACGCCCTGGTGGTTGGCGCCGTTCGTCAGCTTGTCGAGCCGCTCGCCCTGCACCTCGTCGATCGGGATGCCGCGCTGCCGCGCCAGCTGCACGAGGCTCTCCAGCGGCGCGCGCCCGGCCAGGTGGACCGTACGCCGCTCGGCGCGCGTCGGTTCGGCAGGCAGCGCCCGCCCGCGCCCGCTCGCCGCGCCCGGGCGTCCCCCTTTGGCCGGCGGCGCATTGCCGCGACGGCCCCGTGGGGGGCCGGAGGGCGCGGGCTTCGGCGCGGCAGGCTGCGCCACGTAGAGACGCATCATTTTGCGGCCGGCGCGCAGCGCCTCGCGCACCGCGTTCCGCCCGTAGAGGAGGTCGGTCATCGCCCGCTCCGGCGCCGCGCCGCGCTAGCCATCGCCGCCCGCCTTCGTCGGCGTGGCCGGCGCGCTGCCGCCGCCGTCCGAGGCCGCGGGCTCCTTCTTCGGCTCCGCGCTCGGCTTCGGCTCCGTGGAGTGCTCCCCCCCGGCGGGCTTGCTCTCGCTCGGCCGCTTCCGGCTGTCGTTGATGTACCAGCCCGAGCCCTTGAAGATCACCCCGACCGGCTGAAAGACGCGCCGCGTCTCCCCCCCGCACGCCGGGCAGACGCGGATTGGCTCGTCGCGAAACGACTGGATCCGCTCGAACCGCTCACCACAGGCCCGGCACTCATACTCATAGGTCGGCATACACAGACTCTCCTTTGACCGTGGAAACCCAGCCGTGCAATTTGGGGACCACCGTGCGCGGCCGCGCGGCAACCTCCGGCGCGGGCCCGCGGCGGCTCAGGGTGTGCCTAACAAATACTGCTGCAGCGCGTCGGCGTAGGCCAGCGCGATGGCCTGGCGCACCGAATCCAGCTTCAGCTCGGCGGCCTCCTCCGGCGACGTCACGTAGAGCAATTCGGCGATCACTCCCGGCATCTGCGTGGCCCGCGGGTGGTTCGGCGGGTTGGCCGGCCCCAGCATGAACAGGTGCCCCGGTGCTTCCCCGGGCACGTCCGACCACGTGTCGTCGCGCAGCTCGCTGCGCGCGACCGGGTAGCCGATCGCGGCCAGTTTGTCCCTCAATTGGCTGAGCACGAGCGCACCGAGGTGCTTGCTCTGCGCCGGGAAGAGACAGTCAGAGCTTGCGCAGTAGAGCGCCTGGACGCCCTGGCGCTTGGCTGGGTCCGCGCTGCTGTTGGCGTGCATGCTCAGGAAGACCTCGGCGCCGAAGTTGTTCAGGATGTCGATGCGCTCCTGCAGGTCGTCGGCCTCGCCGTTCTTGATCCCGTCGCCGTTGGTGTCGGGCGGCCACGGCGCGGTGAACGAATCCTTGGTCTCCCGGGTCATGACAACCGCGGCGCCGCGCGCGCGCAGCAGCGCCGCCGTGCGCAGGCCCACGTCGAGATTGAGCTCGTCCTCCGCCAGCACCAGCTTGCCCGTGGCCGGGTCGACCAGCACCGCGCCCAGGTCTCCGCGCGGGCCGTGGCCCGGGTCGAGGCCGATGCGCCGGCCCTTCAGCGGCAGCGCCGCGTCGGGCGTCGCCGTCGGCGGCGGCACCGTCGCGGTCGGCGACGGCACCGGCGTCGCGGTGGCCGGCACCGGCGTCGGGCTCGGGGGCAGCGGCGTCGCACTCGGCGGGACGAGCGTCGCGCTCGGCGCCACGGCCGCGACAGGTGGCGAGGCCGGCGCCTGGCTCGGCGTCGGCGCGGCGGCCGCCCCGCCCGCGACCGGCGCCGTCGGCGTCGTCAGGCTGCCCGCCGGGGTCGACCGCACGCTCGACAGGCTGCCCCACAGCAGCACCGCGATGAGCACGACGAACGCCACGCCGGGAATGACCAGCCCGCGGATCTGCGCCGCCGTCCACCGGGGGGCACTCGGCGGCGGCGCGTCTGTCGCCTCACGTGCCGGTTGGCCGCCGACGAAGTCGTCCGCGCGCCCTTGTTCTCGATCCATATATCCTCACTAGCCGCGTTGGGAGTCGCTCCGCGCCGCCGGCTGGGCGGCCGCCGCGCCGAACGCCCTCGCAGTATAGGCAAGGCGGCGCGGCCGCGTCAAGCCGGACGAGGCGCGGGCGGCGTTTGTGGTATAATTGTGCGGCGTGCGCACCGCAGATCGCGCGCCGCCGTGCCGGCTCGTGCACCTACTGGATTGCCGGATGGATTAGGAAGGACTTTCGCACTCAGGTATGCCTGATTCCCTCGCTCAGCTGCTCGACGCCCGCCTGTCCGTGCTCGCCGCGCGTTGGCCGCCCGTCGCGGGCGCCGAGGGCGACGCGCTCCGCAACCCCCTGGCGGCGCCCTTCGGGCCGCTCCACTATTCCCAGATCCTGGAAGCGGTCCACACGACCGACCGCAGCGCCTGGCTCACCCAGGTGCGCCGGGCGGGCGCGGCGCGCGCCGCGGCCGGCACCGCCATCCCCATCCTGGTCACCGAGGCGCTCAGCTGCCTGCACACGGTGCGCCACGTCGTCCTCGGCCCCCCACGCGACGGCGACGAGGCGCCCGCCGCCGTCTCCCAACAGCTGGATACGCTGGAGACGGAGATCCTGTCCGCGCTGCTCAACGGCTACGTCGAAGGCCAGGAGCGCCGCGCCGACGAACAGCGGCTGGCGCTGGAGGAAGTCGGCGCGCTCTTCAAGATTAACTCGGCCGCCAACTCCACGCTCGACTTCGACCAGGTGCTCGACCGCGTCGTCGAGCACGTCGCCGACGCCATGCTCACCGATATCTGCTCCCTCTTCATCTACGAGCAGGAGATCGATCAGCTGGTGCTGCGCGCCACGCGCGGCCTGGCCCCCGAGATGGTGGGCCGCGTGCGCCTGCGCCTGGGCGAGGGCATCACCGGCTGGGCCGCCCGCGCCGGCAAGCCCCTGGCCCTCAGCGACGGCTGGAGGGACGAGCGCTTCCTGCACGTGCCCGGCGTCGGCGAGGAAGGCACCCGGGCCATCCTGGCCGTGCCCATCGTGCTCTACACCAAGCTCAAGCTGGTCGGCGTCATCACGATCCAGAGCTACGACGCGCGCCATTTCACCGAGCGCGACATCCGCTTCCTCGAGACGGTGGCCGGCGAGGTCGCCATCGCCATCGAGAACGCGCGTCTGCACCGCGACACCGACGACCGCCTGCGCCAGAAGGTGGGCGAGATGACGATCCTGCAGGGCGTCTCGGCCAGCATCGCCGCGACACTCGACCTGCACGACGTGGCCCGCCTCATCGCCAGCGAGGCGGTGCACCTCATGAGCGCCGATGCCTCCCTGCTCTACGAGTTCCGGGGCCAGCAGCTAACGCCGACCGCCACGTTCGGCCTGCTGGCCGAGGAGGGCCACCGCGGCGAGCCGCCGCAGCCGCCGGCCGCCACCGCGCCGCTACCCACGCTCGATCCCGAGACGAGCGTGATCGCCCGCGCCGTGCTCGCCGGCCGGCCGGTGATCGTGGACCTCCACGCCGGCAACAGCCCCGAATCCGGCCAGCTGCTCCACAAGATCGCCGACGACCCCAGCCTCAGCTTGCCGGGCATCGGCATGGACAGCGTCACCCCCATCCGCATCGGCGCCGATCCCGGCGGCCTGCCCTTCGCCACCCAGTTGTGCGTGCCACTGCTCGCACCCCGCAGTATTGTCGGCGGCATCTGCATCTACAGCCGCACCCCGCGCGGCTTCAGCGAGGAGCAGATCAGCCTGTTGCTGGCCTTCGCCCGCGAGGGCGCCATCGCCATCGAGAACGCGCACCTGTACGAGGAGGCGCGGCACGGCATGGAGATGCAGGCGCTGCTGCTGCGCGAGATGCACCATCGCGTGCGCAACAACCTCCAGCGCACGGCCTCCCTGCTGCGCATGCAGGCCCACCGCCTGCCCGAGGACAACCCCGCCCGCCGCGCCCTGCAGGAGAGCGTGATCCGCGTGCAATCGATCGCCCGCGTGCACGACCTGCTCTCGCGCGGCGAGGTCGGCCTGACCGAGGTCGGAGCCGTCGCTAACCTCGCCTGTGAGGTGGTGAACAACACGCTCGGCCGGCCCGACCTGCGCGTCCGCTGGCACGTCGAGCCCGCGCGCCTGACGCTCTCCTCGCGCGAGGCCTTCCCGCTCACCCTGCTGCTCACCGAGTTGCTCTCGAACTCCGTACTGCACGGCTTCGCCGGGCGCGACGAGGGCCAGGTGCGCATCCAGGCCACACGCGCGCGCGACGAGCTCGTGCTGACCATCCGCGACAATGGCCAGGGCGTGCCGTCCGACTTCGACAGCAACCGCGATGCCCACCTCGGCCTCGAGGTCGTCCGCCGCCTCGGCGAGCAAGAGCTCGGCGGCTCCGTCTCGATCGGCCCGAACCCGGAGGGCGCCGGCACGCAGACTGTGCTGCGCTTCCCCTATCAGCCGCCGGCCGAGCCCGATCCCGCCGACGTGCTCGACCAGCCGGTCGCCTGGATCGCGACGTGAGCACCCCTACCGCGATCGTCAGCCGCGACCTGACCCGCAGCTTCGACGGCCGCGTGGCCGTGGAAGACCTCAACCTCGACGTGCCCGCCGGGGAGGTCTTCGGCTTCCTCGGCCCGAACGGCGCCGGCAAAACCACGACCATCCGCATGCTCACCGCGCTGATCGCGCCGACGCGCGGCGACGCCTGGGTCGCCGGCCGCACGCTCGGGCCCGAGAACCAGGCCATCCGCCAGACCGTCGGCCTCCTGACCGAGACGCCCGGCCTCTACGACGGCCTCACCGCCGAGCAGAATCTGGCCTTCTTCGCCGACCTGTACGGCATGGAGCCCGCCGACGCCGCGCGGCAGATCGAGCTATACCTGCGGCGCTTCGAGCTGTGGGACCGGCGCGCCGACCGCGTGGCCGGCTTCTCGAAGGGTATGAAGCAGAAGATCGCGCTCACCCGCGCACTGCTTGCATCGCCCGGCCATCGTCTTCCTCGACGAGCCGACGGCGGGCCTCGACCCCGAGAGCGCGCGCGTGGTCCACGAGTTCATCGCCGAGATCCGCGGCGAGGGCCGCACGATCTTCCTGAGCACGCACAATCTGGACGAGGCCCAGCGCATTTGCGACCGCGTGGCCATCTTCCGGCGCACCATCATCCGCATGGGCACGCCGACCGAGCTCCGGCGCGGCCTCTACGGCCGGCAGGTGGAGGTGCGGCTGGCCCCGGGCGCCGACGCCGAGCGCCTCGCCGCCGTCGTCCGCGCCCTGCCGATTGCCGGCACGGTCGAGAACGGCAGCGCCGACCGCCTCGTCGTGAGCCTGCACGATACCGACACGCAGGTCCCGGCGCTGGTCACCGCGCTCGTCGGCGCGGGCGCCCAGATCTACCGCGTGGCCGAGGTCGAGCACTCGCTCGAGGCGGCCTACTTCGACCTGATTGGCGAGCAAGCGCCGGAGGCCGCCGCATGAGCACCGTCGCCCATCCCGTGCCCAGCCCACCGCTGTCCTGGCGCCGCATTTGGACGGTCGTCCGCAAAGAGCTCCGGCTGGGCTTCCAGAACCGGATGACCCAGTTGACGGTCGGCATCGTCACCCTGATCTTCATCCTCATGCCGCTGGCCATGGCCTACGGCATGGGCGACAACGGTCTGCTGCAGCAGATGAGCGCCGGCCAGCCCATCGATCCGCAGCAGGTGGCGATTGTCCGGCAGGTCTTCCCGCAGCTGGCCGATCTCTCGCCCGACACGCTGATCCAGGCGCTGCTGCTCTCCAGCATGCAGGCACTCTTCCTGATCATCCCGCTTATGATCCCGCTGATTATCGCGGTCTACAGCGTGATCGGGGAGAAACAGACGCGCAGCCTGGAGGCGGTGCTGGCCACCCCGATCGAGACCCGCGAGCTATTGCTTGCCAAGTGCCTCGCGGCGGCCGCGCCCGGCGTGCTGTCCGGCTGGGTGAGCTACCTGATCTTCGCGCTGCTCGCCATCCCCGCCCTGCCCGCGCCGGTCCTCCGCGCGGTGGTCTTCAATCCGGCCTGGCTGCTGGCGCTGCTGCTGATTGCGCCCGCGGCGTCATTCCTGGCCGTGATCGTCGGCCTGATGGTCTCGTCGCGCGCCACCGACCCGCAGTCGGCGCAGCAGGTCGCCGGCATCATCGTGCTGCCGGTCGTGGTGCTCGTCATCGGCCAGATCGCGGGCCTGGTGCAATTGAGCATCCTGCTGGTGCTTGGCGCGACCGTCGTCCTGGCGGCCGTCGACATCGGCCTGCTGGCCGCCGCCGTCCGGCTGTTCCAGCGTGAGACCATCCTGACCCGCTGGAAGTGAGCAACATCCCCGAGTCAGGCGACAACCCATCGACACGCGGCCGGCACCCCGGCCGCCCCGGCAACCACCGGCCCGGCTGAGCGGGCCTACCAAGGAGAGCCTTTCCGCATGAGCACCAAGAGTCCCTCGAACCGCGACCCGAAGCCCGCCGCCCCCGGCGCCCCCCGCCCGGCCTCCCGGCCCACCGGCACGGGCGGCAGCCGCCCGGCGGGCAGCGGCACGCGCCCGGCCGGCACCCCGAGCGCCCGTCCGTCCGGCCGCCCCGCGCCCGGCACCCCGAGCGCCCGCCCAGCCGGCCGCCCCGTGCCCGCCGGGCAGGCGCGGTCAGCACGCCCCCAGGGCCGCCCCGTGCCGGGCGCGGCGCCCAACCGCACCACGCCCTACCTCATCGGCGGCGCGGCCCTGCTGATCATTATCATCCTGGCCGGCGCAATCTACCTGAGCCTGAACGGGAATAGCGGCGGCGGCGCGAACGGCGGCGCGGCGACCGCGGCCTGCGGCGGCACGGCCGACCCGAACGGCAGCACCGCCTGCGTCGAGACGACCAAGGGCGTCTTCAAGATCCACCTCTACACCGACGATGCCTCCGTCAAGAACACCGTGAAGAACTTCCGCGACAAGGTGAACAGCGGCTTCTACAACGGCAAGACCTTCCATCGCGTCGAGGACTGGGTCATCCAGGGCGGCGATCCGTTGGGCAACGGCACCGGCGGCGGCACGATGCCCGCCGAGTACAACGCCCGCTCCTTCGTGCGCGGCGCCGTGGGCGTGGCGCGCGGCAACGACAAGACGATCAACAACGACAGCCAGTGGTTCGTCGTCAAGACCGATGCCACCTATCTGGACAACAACTATACCAACTTCGGCCAGGTCACCGCGGGCATGGACGTGGTCGACAAGATCGTCGTCGGCGACACGATGACCAAGATCACCATGCTGCCCTAAGCCGATGGACCCCACTTCCCCCGGCCTGACCCACCTCGACGCCCAGGGCCAGGCGCAGATGGTCGACGTGAGCGACAAGCCGGTCACCGCGCGCGAAGCCCGGGCCGAGGGCGAGGTCTGGCTGCTCGGCACCACGCTCGCCCTGATCCGCGCCGGCGAAGTCCCGAAGGGCGACGTGGCCGCCGTGGCGCGCATCGCGGGCATCCAGGCGGCCAAGCGCACGGCCGAGCTGATCCCGCTCTGCCACCCCCTGCCGCTCACCGGCCTCAAGGTGGCGATCACGCTGGAGGACCCCGCGCCGGACGCCGAGCGCGGTCGCGTGCGCATCGAGGTGCGCGCGCGGACCACCGGCCAGACCGGCGTGGAAATGGAGGCGCTGACCGCCGTCAGCGTCGCCGCGCTCGCGGTCTACGACATGGTGAAAGCCGTGGACCGCGGCGCGACCATCGGCGGCATCCGCCTCCTCGAGAAGAGCGGCGGCAAGAGCGGCCATTGGCAGGCCGGGCCGTAAACGACGCGGGGCCCGGTCGTGTGGCCGGGCCCCGCGTCATTCCCGCACTCAGGCCGGCAGGCTGTAGACCTGCTCCCCGTCGACGAAGACGCGCTCGACGCGCTCCCGCAGGTCGAGCGGGTCGCCGCTGAAGACCGCCAGGTCCGCGTCCTTGCCCGGCGCGATCGAGCCCAGCCGGTCCGCGAGGCCGAGGATCTCGGCCGGGTTGATTGTCACCAGCTTCAGCGCCTCGTCCGGGTCCAGCCCCTCGCGCACCGACAGGATCAGCCCCACGAGCAAGTGCTGGATCGGCACGACCCAGTGGTCGGTCGTGAGCGCGACCTTCACCCCGGCGCGCACCAGCATCCCGGGCGTCCGCAGACTGCGCTCGCGCAGCTCCACCTTGTAACGCGAGGTAAGCACCGGGCCGACCACCGCCGGGATGCCGCGCCGCGTGAGCTCGTCCGGCAGCTTGAACGCCTCCGTGGCGTGGTCGAGCACCATGTCGAACCCGAACTCGTCGCGGATGCGCAGCGCCGTGAGGATATCGTCGGCACGGTGCGCGTGGATCCGCATCGGGATCTCGTGGCGCAGCACCGCCGCCATCTGCTCCAGCCGCAGGTCGCGCTCGAACGGCTTGCCCGGCTCCGCGCTGTCCTTGCGCGCGATGTAGTTCTCCGTCCGCACGCAGAGGTCGCGGAAGAGCGCCGCGATGCCCAGGCGCGTCGCCGGCATACGCTTCGCGTCGCCGTGGTTGCGCTTCGGGTTCTCACCCATGGCCGCCTTCATGCCGGTCGGGTTGCGCAGCACCATCTCGTCGATCCGCGTGCCGACGGTCTTCACGGCGAAGGCCAGCCCGCCGACGACGTTGCCGCTGCCCGGCATGATGTTCACCGCGGTGATGCCCGCCGCGAGGGCGTCGCGGAAGGCCTCATCCTCCGGGTTCGTGGCGTCGATGGCGCGCATCTGCGGCGTGACCGGATCGGTGCTCTCGTTGACGTCCATGCCCTCGCGCCCGAAGCCCTGCTCGCCGATGCCGACGTGCGTGTGCGCGTCGATCAGCCCCGGCAGGATCCACTTGCCGCTCAGGTCGACGACCTGGCTGCCCGCCGCGGGGCCGGGCATCTGGGCCAGCGGCCCTACCCCGGCAATCTTGCCCTCCGCGATCAGCACGTAGCCGGGATCGTGGACGGCGCCTGCCATCGTCACCACCCGGCCGCCCTGCAACACCACCTGCCCGGACGTAGTCATAAGTCCTCGCGCTCCTGTTCGCTCTGGCCGCGCCACGGTTCCACACGCCCTGCCGGCGCCCCGGCATCCCCGCCAGTATAGGCCAACGCCCGCCGCCCCGGCAAGGTCCGCCCGGGCACGACGCCCCATCGCCCCCGCCGCCTCCGCCTCGTGCAGCGCGCGGCAGGCACGATTCGGCGCTTGACAAAGCGGGGGCGGTTGCGTATAATCGGGCTAGTCTAGATCCCTACGGGCGGTTAGCTCAGTCGGCTAGAGCGCTACGTTGACATCGTAGAGGTCACAAGTTCGAGTCTTGTACCGCCCACCCTTATAGCAGCCATAAATGAGCCCCGACGAGAACTCGCCGGGGCTTTGTATTGCCGGATGTCGCCCCTCGGGCCGCCGCGGAGCCGGTAGTCGCGGTGACACGGTGGCCTCGTCGCGGGCGGAAGGTTGCGTGCCGCCGCCCGTGCGGCGCGCATCCGCGCCGGAGTCCTCCACCCCGGCACGCCCTATCTCCGCTACCCCGCGCCGTCAGGTCGTCGCCCACTGGTCGGCGGTTTCCAGCAGCCGGCCCAGATCCTCGTTGGCGGGCCCGACCACCGGGTCCCCATGGCCAACGGCCAGGATGGCCGGGCCGTAGCCCAGCAGACGGCGCACGGAATCGCGATGCTGCGGCGGGTCAAGGGTGAAGGCGGGCCAGCCGGGGGTCAGGTGGGGCCAACTGGCGATGAGGTCCCCTGTGATGAGCAGGCGGCGCGCCGGCCACAGGAAGGCCATGTGCCCCGGCGTATGACCGGGCGTGTGCACGGCGACCAATGGCCCGATCTCCTGCTCGTCGGTCAGCGCGTCGTCGACCGGGCAGATGCGGTGCGCGTCGAGGCGCAGGTTCAGCCCCAGCTGGAAGGGGTAGGCTGCGAGCGGCGGCGTGGGCCGCCAGTGGACCCGCGGCGCTTTGCGCTCGCCCTGGATAATCCCGGCCTCCCAGGCGTGCGCGTAGACCGGCGCCCCGGACAGCTGCTGCAGGCGCGCCAGCCCGCCCAGTTGGGAGCGGTGCGCATGGGTGATCAGAATCCGCTTCAAGTCAGCAACCGTGTGGCCCGTGGCCCGGATCTCGGCGAGAATCAGCCGCGCATCGGTCTCGAACAACGTGTCAACCAGAAGTCAGCCCATGCCCATCCTCGATCAGGAAGGCGCGGACGCGGCCGCCCTTCCAGTTGCCCATGCGGTAGACTCCCGGCGCGATCTGCACGGTGGACCTCCAGGTACGGGCGGTGCCAGGGCCGTCAGCCCGGGCCCGCCTCCGGTTCGGCCTCGACGAGCTGCTTCAGCGTCGCGAGGTTGTGCTCCGCCTGCTGCTTCAGCCGGTTAACCAGCAGCGAGCCCGCTAGCGCGAAAAAGCCCCCCGCGTTGATGCTATGCCGGTCCGTCAGCAGCGTGCCGCCGTCGGCGGGCTCGAGCTCGTAGCAGCCCTGGAACGGCAGCGGCCCCCAGTTCGAGGCGACACAGAACTGCCGGTCCGGCGCGTAAGCCGTGACCACCAGGCGCGCCTCGAACGGCCGGCCCAGGAACGATCCGCTGATCTGGAAGGCACTGCCCGCGGCCATCGGCCCCGTCCCCAGCGGCCGCGATTCGCGCACGATGCCCGCGTAGAGCAGGGGGAAGTGGGTCACGTCGGTGAGATAGGCGAAGACGTCCGCCGGTGCGCGGGCGATCTGGGTGCTGACACGGGTCTTGATCATGGGATTACCGCCTCGGATTCGTGGGCGCGGGGCTGGACCAGCGCCTGGATCTGCGGCAGCGCCGCCCGGGCCGCGTCCTCGCCCAGGCGCACGAACTGGGCGAGCCGCCGTCCCTCGCGCCAGTGATACTTGCCCACCCGGGGCGCCACGAGCACGTCGAACGGCTGCATGTTCAGCCGGGCCACCGCCGCGGCCATAATCTCGCTCTCGCTGTGCGACACGTCGAGGAAGCTGGGCGGCCGGTCACGCCGCTGGTTCACTTTGCGATAGAGCCGGTCCGCGACCTGCGGGATGACGTTGCAGGCGATGATGAAGTCGGCCCCGGCTTCGGCCAGCACGTGGCAGGGCACCGGGTCGACCGCCGCGCCGTCGATCAGGAAGTCGTCGCCGTGCGGCACCGGCAGCATCAGGCCCGGCAGTGAGCAACTGGCACGCACGCCGTGGGCCACGGGGCCCTCGTGGAAGACGACCGGCCGCCCCCCGATGACCTCGGCCGCGACCGTAAAGAACGGGATCTCCAGGTCCTCGAAGCGCTGCTGCCGCGTCCAGCGGCCAATGGCCCGCTCGAAACGGTCGCCGCCCAGGAAGCCCGACCGCGAGAGCCGGAAGTCGAGCATGCGCCAGGCGGTGCTGACTTGCAGGAAGGCGCCCGCCTCCCGGCCGATCGCGTACAGGTCGGCGCCGCGGCTGCCCGCGGCGTAGGCGCTGCCCACGATGGCGCCCATGCTCGTGCCCGCGAGCAGGTCGACGGGGATGCCCGCCGAGTCAAGCACGCGCAGGAAGCCAATGTGCGCCAGGCCATGGGCACCCCCGCTGCTCAGGGCGACGCCGATCCGGCGGCCCGTGAGCCGCCGGGCCAGGCGGGCGCGGTCGCGCCCGATCCGCGCGGCGTCCGCGCCGGGCACGCTGAGCGGCCAGAGGGCCGCGGCCGGCAGCCCGACGTCGTGCACCCAGTGGCCCGGCACCGGCTCCAGCAGCACGACGGCGTCGAGCAGCGCCAGCGCGTCGCGCGTCGCGGCGGTCGGCGTGGCGGGCAGGCGCACCAATAGCTGATCGTAGCGGCGCAGCAGGTGCGACACCACCTCGCCGAAATCGCCGCCGCTCAGCTCGACCGCCACCGCCAGGCGGTCCACCCCCTCGCCCCCGGGCACCACGTCGGCGAACGGGTCGCTCGGGTCGACCGTGCTGTTCTCGTCGCCCGTGTCGACCACGTCGAGCAGCAGCGCGCGGTAGCCGCTCTGGCGCGCGGCACTCACCGCCAGCGCGTCGAGCGCATCGGGCGCCCCAACCACCCCGACCAGCCGCGGGATCTCCCGGCGCGCCGGGGCGCTGCTTTGCTGCTGCACGTCCTGCAGGCGCCGCGCCAGACTGCGGCTCAGGTTCAGCGCGAGCGCGGGGTACGCGGTGAGGAGCTCCTGGAAGTCGGCGCGCGCGAGCACCCAGAGATCGGCGTCGATGCTGACCACCGCGCGGACCGTCTGCGCCGCGTCGATCAGCAGCGACATCTCGCCGAAGGGCGTGCCGGGGCCGCGGGTCTCCGGCGCGCCCGGCCCAGGGGCCATTAGCCGCACCTGGCCCGCCTCGACGATGTAGAGGGCGTCGGGCGGATCGCCCGCCTCGAAAATGACGGCGCCGCGGCGGGCGTGGCGGTACTCCAGGCGCGCGGCGATTCGCGCCAGATCATCCTCGCCCAGATCGCGAAAGAGCTCAACCTGCTGCAGCAGCCGGGGCGAGGCCTGCATCGGGGACAGGCGATCCATGCTACGCCTCCCGGCCGGCCCGGAGCGGGGATCGACGTGCCAATCACTCGCGAATTGGCCTGCGTAGGCGGGGGCCGGAATGCGCCCAGTATGCCATCCGCCCGGCGCCTTGTCAATGGGGGCAGCGCCGTCCCAGCGGCCCGAACTCAACGACGGGCATCCAAGAGTCGCATCTGCCGAGCGGTCCGCTCGGCTGCTTCCTGCTGCACCTCCCCTTGTCATCCTGAACAACGAGAAGGATCTCCAACTCCGAGATGTTGCCTCAGAAAAGGCATCTCCTGATCGACCGGCTCCCTGGGCGCCGCGATGCTCGTCAAGACAGACCCCGCGGTCCAGAGATGCCTCGCTCGCGCTCAGAATGAGCAGTGGGAGGACCGGGAGCGCTTAAGTACGCGCCGATGGGGCCGCACCTCCCCGCACGCGGTCCCGGTGCCCGCCGAGATCGACAGACACGCAACGCCCGGATTCCCACCAGACTCCCTGAACTCCACCGCCGCGGTGTGGCACACTGGCGCGGGCGCGCAGCGGCGCGCCCGGCCGCCGGGGCGTGCGCGGGCTGCGGGCGCCCGTATCCATAGGGAGTCGCTAAGATGATCGCCTTGCTCCTCGCCTTCGCGCGCCTGGCCCGCGTCGTCCGGCACAGTTGGGACGACCCCGAGTTCCGGGCACTCCTGACCATCTTCGCCGCCCTCCTCGCAGCCGGCACAATCTTCTATGCGGGCACCGAGGGCTGGTCCGTGCTCGACGCGCTCTACTTCTGCATGGCGACCGTCTCCACCGTCGGCTACGGCGACATCACCCCGCACACCGCGCTCGGCAAGATCTTCACCATCGTCTATCTGCCGCTCGGCATCGGCGTCTTCGCCGGCCTCGCCGGCAAGCTCGCCGTCGGCATCCTGGACCACCCGATCCGCCGCCGGCGGCCCGGGAGCCGGCCGGACGCCCCGCCGCCGTCGCCGGCCGCAGGCCGCTGACACCGCCACGTGCCGGCGCGGCGCCTCCGACGTGCAGAGCTCCGTCACGATCGCCGTGTCGCCTGCCCTCGTGAACGCCGTGCCCACCCCTGCGCCGTACGCTGGGTGCCGCACCCGGTCCTCGGCTGCCAGATCGGCCGCCCCGGCCCCCTGAACAGATCCGGCTGGCGCGGCCCGTCCGCCTCCTGCAGCGCATCCCAGCCCCGGCGTTGCCCTACGCGCGCGGTTCCATTCCCCACGTTGTCCCTACATGGTACATCCCGTATTGAGCCTATTATGAGCATTTATTTGCATCACCGGGTCGGAGAAGTAGCCGGCGGGCCGGTCGGGCGTAGTTGGAGTTACGGCTAACAATAGTAGTAAACGCGTTAGTCCGTGCATGCGCTCCCGCCGGCCGTTCCCGAAGAAAGGGACAAACTGTGACAAACTGTGACAAACTGGCGCCGGGGAGCAGGCGCCGCCGGCTGCTCATCTCGCCCCCAAGCCCCCAGGGCCCGGCGCCGGCCTCAGGCCGCGAGCGGCAGCCGCAGCGTGAGCGTCGTCCCCGCGTCCGGGGCGCTGGTCGCCCAGATCTGGCCGCCGTGCGCCTCGACCAGGCGGCGCGCGATGGCCAGGCCCAGGCCCGCACCGCCGTGGCTGCGCGCCCGCGCCCGGTCCGCGCGCCAGAAGCGGTCGAAGACGTAGGGCAGGTCGGCGGGCGCGATGCCCGTGCCCGTGTCGTGGCAGGCCAGCAGCAGGCCCGCGGGCACCCCGGCCCCCGGCGGCGGGCGCCAGGCATAGAGCGTTACCGCGCCGCCCGGCGGCGTGTGGCGCACCGCGTTCGTCACCAGGTTGCCCAGCACCTGCGCCAGCCGCTGTGGGTCCGCCTGGATCTCCGGCAGGTCCGGCGCAATGGTCGCGCCGAGCGTCACTCCCTGGGCGCAGGCCAGCGGCACGTGCGCCGCGACCACGTCGCGCACCAGCGCCGCCGGATCGAGCGGCTCGCGATAGAGTGGCAGCTGCCCCGCGTCGGCCAGCGCCAGCAGCCGCAGGTCCTCGATCAGCCGTTCGAGCAGCGCCGTCTCGTCGAGCAGGGCGGCGATCTCGTCGGGCGTAGCCGTGTAGACCCCGTCCTGCAGGCCCTCCAGGCGCCCGCGGATGATCGAGAGGGGCGTGCGCAACTCGTGCGCCACGTCGGCGGTCAGCTGGCGGCGCTGCTGATCCGCGGTCGCCAGGGCGCCGGCCATCGTGTTGAAGGCGGCCGCCAGGTCGTGGATCTCCTGCACGCCCGCGTCGGCCACGCGCACCGACAGGTCCCCCGCCGCCAGTTGCTGCGCCGCGCGGGTCAACCGGTGCAGCGGGCGGCTGATGCGGCCGCTGACGAACGTCGCCAGGCCGAGGAGGATGGCGGCCAGGCCGAGCGCCGCGCTGATCGCCCCGCGCACGAAGTCGCCCGCGGCCGACGCGCCGGGGTGCCAGCCGCTGCCGAGCACCGTGGCGAGCGCGAAGAAGCCGATCATGCCGCCGAGCCCGAGCACGATCATCAGCCCGAAGGCGGCCAGCATCAGGCTGAAGAGCCGCGGCCGCCTGCGGGGCCCGCGCGCCTTAGGCGTCGGGCTCGGCGAACTTGTAGCCAACCCCGTAGACGGTAAGGACGTATCGGGGAGCACGCGGGTCGTCCTCGATCTTGCGGCGGAGGTTCTTGATGTGCGCATCGACAGTCCGATCATAGCCGGCATAGTCCGGCTCGAAGACGCGGTCGACCAGTTGGCCGCGCGTGAAGGAGCGCCCCGGCTCGCGCGCCAGCACGGCGAGCAGGTCGAACTCGGTCGCCGTGAGCTCGACGGGCGCGCTCGCCCGGCGCACCGCGCGGCGCTCTAGGTCGATGGTTAGGTCGCCCGCCCGCAACACCGGGGCGGGCGCGGCCTGGTCCTCCACGCGCCGCAGCACGGCGCGCACCCGCGCCACGACCTCCCGTGGGCTGAACGGCTTGGTGATGTAGTCGTCGGCGCCGAGCTCGAGCCCGAGGATCCGGTCCGTCTCCTCCACGCGCGCCGTCAGCATGATGATCGGCAGCTTGCGGGTAACCGGGTCGGCGCGCAGCGCCCGGGCGACGTCCAGTCCGTCGAGGCCGGGCAGCATCAGGTCGAGCACCAGCAGGCTGGGCCGTTCGGCGCGCGCCAGGCGCAGCGCGGCCGGGCCGTCCCCCGCGGTGAGCACGCGGAAGCCGGCCCGGACGAGATAGTCGCGGACGAGCCCGGCAATGCCGGGCTCGTCGTCGGCCACCAGCACGGTGCGGGTGACCGAGGGGGCGCCGGTCACAGCTGGATCGGCGTCCCTGGCCCACCGGACGCTTGCGGCCCGGGCGGGCTTGTGCGCATGCGGCGGCGGAAGAACCGAAAGACGAGCGCCAGCACGAGCACGAACAGGCCCAGCCGGATCAGCGCGCCCGCGATACGGAAGGGCGCCGTCACCAGGTCGGCGAAGCGGCTCGCCATCGGACCGGTTCGGAAGAAGGGCGGGCCGTCCTGGCCCCATTTACCCGCGAGCGCCGCGGGCGGCCCCGGCAGCGGCACCACCGACTGCGCCTTGCCCGCCGCGGCCGCCGCGGCCTGCGCCTGGGCCCGCGCCGCATCGATGGCGGCTTGCGCCTTGGCCGCCGCTGCCTGCGCGTCCGCCTGCGCCTGCGCGGCGGCCGCCTGCGCGGCGCCCGACTGGTCGAAGCCGGGCACGGGCGCGACCGGCGCGACCTGCCCCTGCGGCGCCACCGGCGCGACCGGCGCGACCTGCACATTTGGCACGGCATAGGCGTTCGCGTCCTGCCCGTCAGTGCCGCGCCAGATGTGGCCGCTGAAGTCGAAGTTGGGGCCGAGCGGCCCGGCCAGCGCGACGAGCAGTGCCATGCCCGCCAGGATCAGCGCCGCGATAGCCGGCCAGTTGTGATTACGTTCCATTGCGATTGTCCTCCCTTGGGGCGCGGCCAGGTGCCTGCCCGATCATGCCCCAAGTATAACGCGCCGCTGTGAAATTCCTGTGAAGATGCGGCCTAGACACTGTGTGCACCGGCTGCCGATATCGAGAGCCGATGGTCCCGTCCTTTCGTGGAGTCTACGGCGCATCGGCGCCCGGCGTCGCACCGGGCTGCCCGCCGCGTGCATGCCGCGTTGCTTGACAACCTCTGCGCGGCTGCGCTATCATTAGTGCAGTGCGCGGGTCAGCCGCATGCTGCAGACTGCTCGGAATCTGCCCTGTGCTCTGGCCCCGCTGGTATGAGGACCCGACAAGCGATCATCACGCCGGGGGTATTCGCGTCGATGGGCGAGCTGCGCAGCGCCTCGGTCACTTTGGCTGAGATCTTAGCCTACATCAAACAGACCCGCCAGACCGGGCGCCTGCAGATACGCGTCGCGAGCGCGGACAGCGCAGCGGTTCCCGCCGCGCTGACCTTCGAGACCGGCCACCTCGTCGACGCCCGCCGGGGCCCCGAATCCGGCGACGACCTGGTGTATCGCCTCGTGGCCGAGCATGAGGCCAGCTTCCGCTTCGACCACCTGCCGGCCGATCAGCTTCCCACGGACCGCAGCATCAGCCACGTGCAGGAGCTGTTGCTCCTGGCCGCCTTGGGCCTTCTGACCGAAGAGGACCAGCAGCCGGCCGATGCCGCTCCCGCCGTCGACGCCCCACCTGTGGAAGCGCCTGCTGCCGTGCCTGACCCCGATCCCGAACCCGCGCCCGAGCGGACGCCGGTGCTGGTCGCGGCCGCGATCGATGCCCCGGCCCCCCCGGAGCCGGCTGCGGTGCCCCCCGCGGTCGCGCCGCTGCCCGCCGACCCGCCCCCGGCGCCGCCGCCGCGGGTCGCCCCACCCGCCGCGGTGCCGGCGGAGCCGCCGGCCCCGCCGCTCCCCCGGCCGGCCCGCCCCTTCCGGCGCCACAACTCGGTGCCCCTGCCGCCGGGTAGCACGGTGCAGACCGTGGACGTGCCGACGGGCGGCTTCGACGGCTTCCTGGGCACGCTGGAGCGCCGTGGCCTCTCAGGCTATGTGGTCTGGCGCGACGAGAACGCTGAGGGCTTGCTGGTGCTCTACGAGGGCCGGGTGATCGAGGCCTTCTGGGCCGAGGGCACCTCGCCCCGGGTCTATGCGTCCGACCACGCCCTGCGCCGGCTGGCCGCCGCCGCGGGCACCTTCGGCCGGCGCGAGATCGAGATCCACAAGCTGGACGCGCCGTTCGTGCACAGCTACTCCTCGATCGCCTATGGCGCCCACCACACGGCGCACCTGAGCCTGGAGCACGTCGACCTACCGGCCCTGGTGAAACAGCTCGGCGCGGCCGCCCACACGGGCTGCGTCAAGGTCGTGGCCGGAGACGAGGCGGTCTACCTCTTCCTCCACGAGGGCCGCCTGCTCGGCGAGTTCGCCGCCCTGCCCGACCGCCTGGAGCCCGCCCGTGGGCGCAGCCTGCGTCTGGTGAGCGCGCCGGGCAGCCTCGTCGACGTCTACACCGCCCCGCCTCCCGCCGAGCTCCTGGGGCTCACGGCCGGGGCCTGGCCGCCCGCCCGCGTCGCCGCGGAGCTTAACCAGGCCGCCCGCGAGGTCCTGGGGACGCGCGCCGGGCCCGTGATCAGCGCGCTGGCCGCGGCCGGCACGGATCCGCAGGCGCTGCACGCGGCCTGCGCGCGCGCGAAACACATTACTCGGGTCTTCATCGGACCCGATCAGCACGCGGAGTTGAGCCGCCGGCTCGATGGCTTGCTGGCCCATCTGCAGTAAGTGACGACCATGGACTCTGCCGCTGATCCGGCAACCGAATCCGCCATTGCACCGGCCGCCGCGGGCCACCTGATCGCGTTCCTGCGCGCGCTGCCCACGTGCCAATCGGTCGAGGATGTGGCGCGCGCCGTGCTGGACCAGGCCCTGCTGCTCACCGGCAGCCGGGCAGCCGTGGCGTTCGCCCCGGCCGTCCCGCCGCTCGCGCTCACCGCCGGGGCGCCCGACGAAGATCTGCTGGCCCACACGCGCGCGACCTGGGCCGCGGCCGCGCAGCCCGGCGAGCCCATCCCGCCCGTGCCGGCGGCACTCGACGGCGGCGCGCCGGATGTCCTGCTCGTGCCGCTGTCATCGGGCGATCGCCTCTACGGCCTGCTGGGCCTGCGGCTGGCCGCGCCGCTTGACGCGCCCCTGACCGAAGCACTCGGCGTGCTGACGGCTGCGGCGGGCCAGCGGCTGAACATGCAAGTCGGGCTGTCGCAGATGCACCGCCGGCTGACGGAGCTCAGCATGCTGTACGAGGTCGCGACGGCGCTGGGCGCCACGCTCGACCTGCCCGAACTACTTACGCTCTTCGTCGAGCGAGCGCGCGAGGCCCTGCGCAGCGAGGCAAGCACGCTGATGCTGCTGGACGAATCGACGCAGGAGCTGGTGTTCGAGATCCCGACCGGCGAATCAGGCCACACGCTGCAACAGTTGCGCATCCCGCTGAGCGAGGGCATCTGCGGCTGGGTCGCACGGACGGCGCGGCCCGCGGTCGTGAACGACTTGCGCGCGGATCCGCGGTTCAACTCCTCGATTGATCGGCAAAGCGGCTTCCGCACGCGCAACGTGCTGGCCGTGCCGCTCCAGGCGCGCGGTCGTGTCATCGGCGTCATCGAGGTGCTGAACAAGCGCGGTGCCGAAGCCTACACGAACCGGGACCTCGACCTGCTGACGACGCTCGCGGGCCAGGCCGCCGTGGCGCTAGACAACGCGCAACTCTACACCTCGCTGCAGGCCGAGCACACCCGGCTGGTCGAGGCCGAGGACCAGGTGCGGAAAGAGCTGGCGCGCGACCTCCACGACGGTCCGGCCCAGCAGATGGCGGCCATCGTCATGCAAGTGGAGGTGTTGCGCAAGCTGCTGGCGCGCGACCCGAGCCGTCTGCCGGCCGAGCTCGACGCGCTGGAGGCGCTGGCGCGCAAGGCCAACCGCCAGGTGCGCACGCTGCAGTTCCAGCTGCGCCCGGTGATGCTGGAGACGCGCGGCCTGCGCGCCGCCCTCGAGTACTATGTGAACCAGCTGCGCGAGACCGAGACGATGCACTTCACTACCGACTTCGTCGGCTGCACGGGCCGGCTGCCCGCGCAGCTGGAGCGCGCGAGCTTCGACATCGTGCAGGAGGCGCTCGGCAACATCCGCAAGCACTCCGGAGCGCGCTTCGTCACCGTGCGTATGTGGCGTGAGGTCGACCGCTGGGTCATCGTGCTGCAGGACGACGGCAAGGGATTCGACGTCGCGGCGACACTGCGTTCCTACGAGACACGCGGCAGCCTCGGCCTGCTCAACATGCGCGAGCGCGCGCAGGCCATGGGCGGCAAGCTCGAGCTGTTGTCGGCGCCCGGCCGGGGCACGCGCGTCGTCCTCGAGATCCCGACGACCGCCTATGTGCCGAACGAGGACAGCATGACCATGGCGCTGGTGATTCCGCCCGAGGGGCTGGGCGGCGCCTGAGGTGCGGCCCGGCGTGTGGCCGTCCGCTGCCGGTGCGGCAGGGCCCTGGATGAGGGAACCGCGACCGGACCAGGGGGGTTGCGGCCGGGATTGGCCAGTGGCGCCGGCCGGTCTGCCAGGGCAGGCCCGCCGGTCCACGTGCAGGAGGTAGCGGCGCCGTGAGTATCGAGGAATTCCTCGCCCGTGTCCCCATCTTCGCCCCGCTCAATAAAGAGCAGCTGACGCGCCTGGCCCAGCTGGTCACGACGCGCAGCTACACGCCGGGCAGCATCATCATCCGAGAGGGGGAGACGGAGGCGTCGCTCTACATCATCATGCGCGGCGAAGTGGCCGTCAGCAAGAAGGCGGGGCGCGGCGGCACGGTGCCACTGACCACCCTTTGCGCGGGCGACTTCGTCGGCGAGATGACGCTCCTGGATGGCGCGCCGCGCTCCGCGACCGCCACGGCGGTGACCGCCACGGAATGCATCGTGCTGAGCCGCTGGATCTTCAACGGCTTACTACGCAGCGACCCGCTGATCGCCGTGGCCATGCTACCGATCCTCAGCCGGCGCCTGCGCGACGCAGACGATTCCACGCGCAAGCTCCATTCCTGAGCTATTCGTCCGGAAAGGGACCACCCCATGCACCGCCAGATGTGCAAAGCCAAGCTGCACGGCGTGACCGTGACCGAATCGAACCTGCAGTACGTCGGCAGCATTACGATCGACCAGGATCTGCTCGATCGCGCCGATCTGCTGCCCTACGAATGGGTTCACATCGCCAACGTGACGACCGGCGAGCGGTTCGAGACCTACGTGATCAGCGGAGAGCGCGGCTCGGGCATCATCGGCCTGAACGGCGCGGCGGCGCGCCTCGGCCACGTCGGGGACCGGCTGATCGTGATGAGCTACGGCCTCTTCGCCCCTGAGGAGCTGGCGAGCTTCCACCCGCGCCTGGTCTTCGTGGATTCCGCCAACCGGCCCCTGCGCCTGGACGAGACCGAAGCCGCGCGGGAGAGCTTCCACCCCTAGCGCTCTGCCGGCGCCGCGGCAACCTCGTCAGTCTTCGCCGCCATGATGAGGTCGTTGCGGTGCAAGCCCCCGATCTTGTGCGTCCACCACGTCACGGTGACGCGGCCCCACTCGGTCAGCAGCGCCGGGTGATGGCCGGCGGCCTCGGCCAGCGCGCCAACGCGGTTGGTGAAGGCCAGCGCGGTCGCGAAGTCCAGGAAGCGGAAGACCCGCTCCAGCCGCGGCACACCGTCGCGCTCCACCACTTGCCAGTCGGGCACTTGCGGCCGGAGCTCGGCCATCTCCTCCGCGCTCACCTGCGGCTCACCGCGCCGGCAGGCCGTACAACTCATCTCGCTCAAGCGTGCCATCGTCGCTCCTCCTTGCGCGGCCCGGCCAGCCGGCCGGGCGCCCGGCGGCTGCCGCAAGCCCCGTACCCCCAGATCGCGGCGCGGTGATCGGCTGCGGAATATTCCTCCCCGAAACTCGGGACCTTTCACCCGTATTTACCGCTGCAATTGTCAGTTAAATGGTGTAATATTCTCGCACGGATCCTGAATAGCAGGATCCCGCCTCTCCCATGTGGGAATGGCCACAGGCTCCTGCTGCCACGCGGGGAGGTCCCGCCGCGCCGGCGAGTGCGGCGACCCGGGCAGTTCTACGGCTGAAGGAGGAGGACGAATGAACCGAAGCACTTCGCGTCACAGATGGCTCACGACCGCGGTGGTTACCCTGCTGGTGCTGACGGCCCTGGCGGGATGGCAGATCAGCCTGGCGCCGGCCGCGCCGGCCGGCCCCGCGATCGCACCCATGGGGCCGAGCGGCGGCGACGGTGCCGCGGCCGCCTCGGCGGCCGCGCCGGTCACCGAGTTGTCGACCGGCACCGGCATCCTGGTCGGACAGTCAACCCAGAACGACCTATCGCCCGCGCTGCGCGACATCCCGCCCATTCAGGGGTCGACCGGGGCCCCGCCCCGGGTGGCCGAGGACCGGCTGGAGCTGATCCCGCTGGTCGGCCATAAGGACGTGCCCGATGCGGTCGCGCAGACCTCGTTCCACCCGGGCGCGTCCGACGCCCCGGCCGCCATGCCCGGTCCGGCGACCAACTGGGCGGGCATCAACCAGGCCGGAGGCTGCGGCAACTGCGCCCCGCCCGATACCAACGGCGAAGCCGGGGCCACGCAGTACGTGCAGACCGTCAACACGTCATTCGCCGTCTGGAGCAAGACGGGCACGCTGCTCTATGGCCCGGCGCACATCAACACGATCTGGAGCGGCTTCGGCGGCCCCTGCGAGACGCGCAACGACGGCGACCCGGTCGTGCTCTACGACCAGATCGCGAACCGCTGGGTCATCAGCCAGTTCACCGCCGCCTCGCCCTATAACGAGTGCGTCGCCGTCTCCCAGACCAGCGACGCGACCGGAGCCTGGTACCGCTACGCCTTCCAGCTGAGCACGAGCGCCTTCCCGGACTACCCGAAGCTCGGCGTCTGGCCGGATGGCTACTACATGAGCGTGAACCAGTTCAACAACGGCAGCACCTACGCAGGCCCGCGCCCCTACGTCTTCAACCGCAGCCAGATGCTCACCGGCGCCGCGGCGACTTTCCAGACGACCGCGAACGCGCTCGGCAGCTCGGTCAGCCCGATCCTGCCGGCGGACCTCGACGGCAGCACCTTGCCGCCGAGCGGCGCCCCCAACTACTTCGTCGGCTTCGGCAGCACGATGCCGGTCTACAAGTTCCACGTCGACTGGGCCACGCCCGGGAACACGACCTGGAGCGCCGTCGCCACGCTGACCCCCGCCGGCTTCACCCAGTTGTGCGGCTCAACCCAGAACTGCGTGCCCCAGCCGAGCACGTCGCAGAAGGTTGACGGCCTGGCCGACCGGCTGATGCACCGCCTGGCCTACCGCAACTTCGGGGACCACGAGTCGCTGGTCGTGAACCACTCGGTGAGCGTAAGCAGCCACGCGGCCGTGCGCTGGTATGAGATCCGCAGCCCGGGCAGCAGCCCGACGATCTATCAGCAAGGCAGCTACGCGCCCGATACCACCTGGCGCTGGATGGGCTCGGTCGCGATGGACCACGTCGGCGACATGGCCCTCGGCTACAGCGCGTCGAGCACGAGCGTCTACCCGTCCGTGCGCTACACCGGCCGCCTCGCCACTGATGCACTGGGCACCATGCCGCAGGGCGAAGTGACCCTGCTCGCCGGGTCCGGCTACCAGTCGGGCGTGAACCGCTGGGGCGACTACAGCGCGATGACCGTCGACCCGACCGATGACTGCACCTTCTGGTACACGAACGAGTACAACAACAGCGGCGGCTGGGCCTGGTCGACGCAGATTGGCTCGTTCAAGTTCTCGGGCTGCAGCGCGGGCCCGCCGCCGACGGCCACGAACACGCCGGTGCCGCCAACCAACACGCCGACGAATACCCCGGTCCCGCCGACCAATACGCCCGGCCCGACGAACACGCCGACTCGCACGCCGACGAATACGCCGACCAACACCCCGGGCCCGGCACCGACGAACACGCCGGTCCCGCCGACGGCCACCAACACTCCCGTGCCGCCCACGCCCACCTGGACGCCCGTGCCGCCCACGCCGACCAACACGCCGACCGGCGGCTGCGGCGAGGCCCTGACGAACGGCGGCTTTGAGAGCGGCCCGCCCCCGACGGCATGGACGGAAAGCTCGCGCGGCGGCTACGAGATCGTCGACCCGACACTGCCCCACACCGGCGCCTACAGCGCCTGGCTGTGCGGCTACAACCGCTGCAACGACAGTATCTACCAGCAGGTCAGCATCCCGAGCAACGCCACCTCGGCCACGCTCAGCTACTGGTGGTACATCACCACGCAGGAGTCCTGCTGCCGCGCGTATGATTACTTCTACGCCGAGGTGCTGAACACGAGCGGGCAGGTGCTCGCGACGCTGCAGCGGCTGAACAACGGCAGCCCGAACGGCGCCTGGAACCAGTCGACGTTCAACCTCACGGCCTATAAGGGGCAAACGATCCGCATCCGCTTCCGCGGGACAACGGACCGCAGCCTGACTACCAGCTTCTTCGTGGACGACGTCAGCCTGAACGTCTGCCAATAGCCCACACCGGGCGGGCGTAGCTGCGAAGGCCGCGTCCGCCCGGCACAAAACGAACCGGGGACCCCGTGTGGGGATCCCCGGTTTGCTTTGCTCCGCGACGAACTCAGGCCGGCGCCGGGCGGCGCACCGTAAGCGCGACGCCGTCGCGCAGGGGCACAATCACCGTGTCGCAGCCGGGGGCCACCGCCACCCGATCGAGATAGGCACGCATGAGGGCGACGCCAGGCTCGACGTTCGCCGGATCGGCGAGGCGCCCGTGGCGCAACGCGTTGTCGGCGACCAGCATGCCGCCGGCCCGCAGGTGCGCGAGGCAGAGATCGGCCAGATCCGCGGCTGCGGCCGCATCGGGCAGGGCCGTCAGGATGTCGACGAAGATGAAGTCGAAGGCGTCGGGCAGGCCGCGGAGTAAGGTCGCCGCGTCGCCCTGCCGGACGCGGCAGATGCCGCCCAGGCCCGCGCGCTCCCAGAACGACTCGGCCAGCGCGGCGCGGCGGGCATCGCGTTCCAGGCTGAGCACGTGGCCGCCACCGGCGCGCGCCGCCAGGCCCAGCCAGGCGGCCGAATAGCCGGTGGCTGTGCCGAGCTCCAGGATATCGTGCACGTGCCCCGCCAGGGCCAGCACGTAGAGGAACCGCCCTTCGAGCGGCCCGATAATGGGCACGTTCTCGCGCGCGGCGTGGGCTTCCATCTCCGCGAGCACCGCCGGCCGGGCCGGCAGGCTCTCGTAAAGGAAGCGCTCGACCGCAGGGTCGGTCAGACCAAACGACAGCGGCATAAGCGTGGCCGGGTGGCCGCGGCTAGACCGTGGTCGTCGGCCCCATCTCGGGTGGCAGTTGGCCGCCCGACTGGGCCGCCGGCTGATTGCCGCTGCTACCGCCGCCGAAGATGCCGCCACCGCTGCCGCCGCCGAAGATGCCGCCGCCGCTGCCGCCGCCGCCGATCAGGCCGCCGATGATGCCGGGGAGCGCGCCGCCGATCAGGCCGCCCAGCCCGCCCAGGATCCCGCCGTTGCCACCCACTGGGCCATAGCTGCCGCCGGCGGTGGGGGTGTAGCCGCCGGTGGGGTTATAGCCGGGAATCAGGCTGCCCAGCCCACCCTGCTGACCGTGGTTCATGATGGCGTGCACGCCGTAGCCGATGATGAACGGCGCGGCGATGCCCAGGATGTTGTTGAACAAGCCCTGCAGCTGGTTCGGGTTCTGCTGGTAATACTGGCTGTTCTGCGACAACTGCTGCCGATAGCTCATCAGTTGTTGCTGCTGCGCGTCGGACATGTCCGGCCCGTGCCGTCCAAGGACACTGTCGATCAGGCCCTGCACCTGGCCGACACTTTCTGCTTGTGCCACAGTCGATACCTCCTACTAACGCCCGCCCGCTCCACGGCAGCCGCCGCGGCAATCCACGACCGGGTCCGGTCACGGTGAGAGCAGGAAGCGTGCCCCGTCCCGCCCGAGCCGGCCCGGTACGCGCTTGCCCTTTGGACCTGAATACGATAGAATACACAACAGAAACTCGGGTTGCGAGGTTCAGGACGTCGCGCCGGAAAGGAAAGATCGTGGGGAAAGCCCGTGTGCTGGCCATCGCGAATCAGAAAGGCGGCGTCGGCAAGACCACCACCGCGATCAACCTCGGAGTTTATCTGGCGGCGTCCGGGCAGCGCGTGCTCTTGATCGACGTGGATCCGCAGGCCAACGCCACGAGCAGTCTGGGGTTCGACAAGCACGGGATGCGGACCTCGATCTACAATACGCTGGTCGAGGGGATGCCCCTGGCCGGCGTGATTATCCCGAGCGGACGGCCGAATCTCGACCTGGCGCCATCGTCCGTGGCACTGGCCGGCGCGGAGGTGGAGCTCGTGCCGCTGCTGGCCCGCGAGCACCGCCTGAGCCGCGCGCTGGATAAGGTCAGCGACCGCTACGACGTGGTCCTCATCGATTGCCCGCCCTCGCTGGGGCTGTTGACGCTGAACGCGCTGGCCGCCGCCGACGGGGTAGTCATCCCGCTGCAGTCGGAGTATCTGGCGCTCGAAGGGCTGATGCAGCTGCGACAAACGATCGACCTGGTGGTGGGCCACGTGAACCCGCGCCTGGCGATCTTCGGCATCGTGCTCACGATGTACGACATGCGCACCAATCTGTCCGCGCAGGTGCAACAGGAAGTCCGGCAGTACTTCCCCCACGATCTGTTCGAGACGGTTATTCCGCGGAGCGTGCGCCTGAGCGAGGCGCCGAGTTATGGTCAGAGTATTCGCGAGTACGACCCGACCTCGCGCGGTGCCCTCGCCTACGAGCAACTGGCCGCCGAAGTCGTGCGGCGGGCCGGCGTGGCACCGGATTTGGGCTACATGAACCTGCCCTAGGAAGCGGAGCCGGGCAGATCCCGGTCAAGAGGAAGCGGACATGCCAAAACCCAGACCGGCCCTGGGCCGGGGGTTGAACGCGCTGATCCCGGGAGCCGGGAGCCCTCAGACGCTCGCCGAGGATTCGGCCGACGCGGCCGACGTGGCGGGCCGGCTGCGGCATGCCGCGCTCGAAGTGCCGACCGAGAGCATCCAGCCGAACCCGCAGCAACCGCGCCACGAGTTCTCGGCCGAGGCGCTGAAGGAGCTCACCGACTCGGTGCGCGAGCATGGCGTGCTCCAGCCTCTCATCGTCACGCACGACGAGACCGCCGCGTGCTACTACCTCATCGCCGGGGAGCGACGCTGGCGCGCCGCGCGCGAGGCGGGCCTGGCCACCGTCCCGGTCATCGTCAAAGAGGCGAACCCGGAGGAGATGCTGGCCCTCGCGCTGGTCGAGAACATTCAGCGCGCCGACCTGAACCCGCTGGAAGAGGCCCAGGCCTACCGCGAACTCATCAACAACTTCGGGCTGACGCAAGCCGAGGTGGCCCGGCGGGTGGGCCGCAGCCGCAGCGCGGTGGCCAACCTGGTGCGCCTGCTCAACCTGCCCCATGAGATCATCGAGGCGCTGCACAGCGGCGTCATCAGCGAGGGCCACGCGCGCGCGCTCTTCGTGCTCGACGGCCGCGAGGCCCAGCTCGCCATGCTGCAGCGGGTCATCGGCGAAGGCTACAGCGTGCGGCAAACCGAAGAGCTTGTGCGGCGATCCAAGGAAGGCGGCCCTCCGGCCGACGACGACGGCGCCGCCCCCGCCGACGAGCCGGCCGCCACACCCGCGCGTCGCGCCCCGCGCGCCCGGCGCACGCCCGCCGATCTCGAAACGAGCGCCCTCGAGGACACCTTCCGCAACGCCCTCAAGACCAAGGTGCAGCTGTCACGGACCCGGGAAGGCGGCCGCATCGTGATCCACTTCTACTCTGAGGAGATGCTGGAGCACCTCTATCGTCTGTTGGTGGGCGAGCCCGAATAGCGCCCCCGGCCGGAAAGTGAACGTCGATGGCCGACCTGGGCCGCCTCCTGAAACCCGCCGCTCTCGTCCGCATTGCTCTCCTCTACCTGGTGCTGATGGGGCTGTACGCCTGGGGCGTGCGCACCCAAGATAGTGGCATCGGCAACTGGATCGTCACGACCGTCGTCATGAGCGCGGTCATGCTGGCAGCCACGGTGGCGGTGATCTTCGCCCTGGTCGTGGCCGGCCGGGGGGGCCTGCGCGCCTGGCAGGCCGGGCGCATGCGCGCGGCAGGGCAGGCGGAAGACGCGCTGGAGGGCTACAACGGGGTGCTGCGGGAGCGCCCGCACAGCGCGGAAGCGCTCGTCGGCCGGGCGGAGCTCCTGGCGCAGCGGGGCAACACGGCGGCGGCGGTGGCGGACCTCGACCAGGCGCTTGCGGTCACGCCGCACGTGATCAACTTCCCTGACCCGCTACTCTACCGCGCCTACATTGAGCGCGGGCGGCTGCGCGAGCGGCTGGGCGACGCGGCCGGCGCACTGCAGGACTGGCTGCAGGCCGGCCGCGCGGCGCCCGGCTCGCCCGACCCCTACATCTTGCGCGGCCGCGCCTCGATCGAGCAGGGCAACTGGGCCGAAGGCCGCGCCCTGCTGACCACGGGCGTCAATCTGCTGGGGCGCACCCTGAGCCGGACGACCGATGCCTCGCAACGCGGTCCTCTGCTGAACATGCGCGGGCTGGCCTATAATCTGCTCGGCGAGCACCGCCGTGCGTTGGCGGATCTGGAGGAAGCGCTGCAGATCCACCCCAACTCCTGGGTCACCCACTACAACCTCGGGGCAACCTACCTCAACCTCGGTCACCCGCAACAGGCCGTCGCCGAGCTCAAGCAGGCGCTGACGCTCAACCCGACCGCCGCCCTTGCGGCGGCGCGCACCAGCCGCGCCTATGCGGCGATGCGCGAGGATCCGGAGTTCCAGGCGCTGCTGGGAGCCGAGTGGTCCTCGCCGCCGCCCGCCAATTAGCCCGGCGACTCCAGCGCGGCGAGCAGCGCCTCGGCGATCGCCCGCCAATCGGCCACCACTCCCAGATCCGCCTGCGCAAAGATCGGCGCGGCGGCGTCGGGGTTGACTCCGGCGATCGTGCCCGCGCGGCGGATACCGACGAGGTGGTTCCACGCGCCGCGGACCCCCAGGCCGAGATAGAGCTGCGGCGCCACCGCCTGCCCGGTGAGCCCGATCTGGAGCTGACGCGGCGCCCAGCCCAGGTCGACGACCTTGCGCGTGACGCCGACGGCTGCGGGCAAGCCGAAGGCCCGCCCGAGCGCCGCGGCCAGCGCCTCCACGAGCGGGATCTGCTCGGCGCCGCCGATACCCGCGCCCGCGCACACCACGATCTCCGCCTCATCCAATGCCACGAGGCCCAACCCGGCCGCCTCGGTCTCCGGCCCCAGGGCCGGCCAGCGATCATCCGCGCCCAGGTTGACCGGCAGGGCATCGACCGTTAGCGATGCGGCGCGCGCGCCGTGCCAGGGGTGGACCATGCCGGGCCGGACTGTGCCCATCTGCGGGCGCGTGCGGGTGAGGATGGGCGAGACGACGTTGCCGCCGAGGGCGGGCTTGAGCAGGCGCAAGCGGCCGTCGTCGGCAAGATCGAGGCCGGTGCAGTCGCCGGTGAGGCCGCAGGCCAGCCGTGCGGCGAGGCGCGGCCCGTAATCGCGGCCCCGGGCCGTCGCCGGGATCAGGAGCGCCAAGGGCGGCGCAGCGGCACCAGCCACCGCCCCGGCCAGCACGGCCGTCCAGGGGCCGGCGGCGTAGCGCGCCAGGGCCGGGTCGTCGGCGACGAGCACGGCATGCGCGCCCGCGTCGTGGAGGTCCGCGGTTAAGCCGCGCACCTTGTAGCCGAGCAGCAGCGCGACAGCGCGCCCGCCCGTCTTGCGCACCACGCGGCGCGCGGCACCCAGGAGCTCGCGCGTGACCGGGCGCAGTCCGCCCTCCGGCAAGCGCTCGACGACTACCCAGACGCTGGCTGCCGGGTCCGCATCCGGCGTGGCGGCCGGCGGCAGGTCGCGCGGGCCATCCTCGGCGCCGTCGTCGGCGGCCGGGCCAATGCCGCGGGCACGCAGGGCGGCGAGCAGCGCCGCGGCGGCCTCCTCCGGATTGCCGCCCGGGATCATGGTGGGCGTGCGCGGCCGCGCCATCTCTTCCAGCTCCGCCACCTCAGTCAGCGAACCGGGCGTCCCCAGTCGATCGGCCGGCACATCGCAGATCGGCGGCCGTCCAGGTCAGCAGGCAATCCTCCGCGGCCGCCCGCGCCTCGGCCGCCGCGGCCACCGCGTCAGGCGGCGGCTTCAGCGGTTTGATCAGGCGCTCGGAGGCGGTGAGGAGGGCCGGGAGCGCGACCTCGACCGTCTCCAGCCCGTAATCGGTCTCGCGCTCGACGCGCACAGCCGCGCCGTCCCGCAGCACCTCCAGCGCGGTCACACCGGTGACGTGCGGGATACCGAGCAACTCGGCAAGCTCGGGGCCGACCTGCCCGGTCTCGGCGTCGACGGAGTATTTGCCGCAGAAGATGAGGTCGAAGCCGAGGCGGCGTGCCGCCCCGGCGAGCGCGTTGGCGGTCGCCCAGGTGTCGGAACCGGCGAAGGCGGGGTCGAGCAGGTGCACGGCGCGATCGAGCCCGAGGCCGAGTGCCTGGGCCAGCGCGTGGCGCGCGGCGGGCGGCCCCATGGTCAGCGCGGTGACGCTGCCGCCGCAGGCCGCGCGGATCTGCAGCGCGCAGGTGAAGGCGCGGCGATCGAACGGGTTGATTTCGAGCGGAACGCCTTCGCGGTTAAGGGTGCGGGTTTCGGGATTGAAGCTCAGATACTCGACTTCAGGAACTTGCTTGATCGGACAGATAATGCGCATGGTGCCTTTCGGAGACGAAGTGGGATGGACGGATCAGCCCCCGGATTCGGCCATGAAGGCCTCGCTGGCCGCCACCTCGGCCTCGCCGATGCGGCCCGCGGCGTGCAGCACGCGCAGCATCGTGGGCATGTCGGTCACTGCGGCGGGCTCCAGGCCGGCGTCGCGCAGCGCGGTCATGCCGCCCTGGCCCCGATCGACGAAGACGAGCATCTGGGTGGCGGTCAGTCCGGCCGCCTGCAGTGGCGCCTGCACCTCGAGCTTGCTCGCGCCGTCGGAGATGACGTCGTCGATGAGCACCGCGCGCAAGCCTTCCTGCCAGGGCCCCTCGACCATGCGCCGCGTGCCGTGACCCTTGGCCTCGGCGCGGACGTAGCCGCCCGGGATCCCGGCCAACTGGCTGACGGCGATGGCCAGCGGCACCCCGGCGTAGGCGATACCGATCAGGATGTCGGGCTGCCAGCGCAGGGCCTGTAGCCGCTCGACGTAGGCGGCGGCCACGTCGCGCAGGAGCGTGGGATGGGCCGGCAGGGCGCGCATGTTGAAGTAGTAGGGCGAGACGCGCCCCGACTTGAGCGTGATCGGCTCGAACTTCAGGATACCGGCGTCGAAGAGCGCCACGAGCAGCGCCTGGAGTGCGGGGCTGGGGCCAGACGTCGCGGCGGGGGCGGCGCCGCGCACCGCGCGCATCGCATCGCGGTAGGCCGCGGCCGCGGCGCCCGGGTCGCCGGCCTGCATCAGCCCGCGGCTCACCGAGATCAGCAGGCCCCCGCCCGCGGCGTTTGTGCCGGCCTGCACCGAGGCGGCCAGGTCGCCGCCCTGGGCGCCCACGCCCGGCACGAGCAAGGGCAGATGGGGAGCGGTGGCGCGCACGGCGGCCATCTCGCCCGGGTAGGTCGCCCCCACTACCAGACCGCAATTGCCCCCCTCATTCCAGAGGCCGGCGGCCTGCCCGGCCAGGTAGAGGTAGTAGGGCTGCCCGCCCGCCACCGGCACGTCCTGCATGTCGGCCGCGCCCGGATTCGAGGTGCGGCAGACGAGGAAGCAGCCGCGGTCGGGCCGGGCCAGCAGCGGTGCCAGGGCCTCGCGCCCGGGGTGGGCGAAGGCGGTGACGGCGTCGACGCCGCAGAGCTCGAAGGCCTCGTGCGCCGAGCGCGCCATCACATGCCCGACGTCGCCATATTTGGCGTCCAGGATGACCAGATGCTCGGGATAGGCTTCCTTCAGGTAGCGGCAGGTCTCGATCAGCGCGGCGAAGCCGTCCGGCCCCTCGGCGGTGTAGACCTTGAGCTGCAGCTTGAAAGCCACGGCCGCCGCGGCGGTCGCGTCGGCCAGGCGCCGGTTGAAGGCGACCAGCGTTTCGCGCACGGAGGATCCGGCGGCACGCACGTCCGCGGGCAGGTCGGCGTAGACGGGGTCGAGCCCCACGCAGAGGAAGCTGTTGCGGCCGGCGATCAGCGCGTCAACTCGTTCATTGAAGCTCATGAGCCCGCAGGTTCCCTTTCCGCTAACGTCAATGCTCCACCAGCGGCCGGCCGGGCCAGCGCCGCGACCTCAGTCCAGCATAGGAAGGCCAGCAGTGCGGCTAGGTCGAACCGGAAGGCGCCGCCGCTGGTGGCGTCCGCCACGCAACCGGCCCTCGGCAGTAGCACACGGGCGTCCCTCCGGCTGGTCGCGGTCCCGCACGGGCCGCCGGCATCCGGCGCTCCCTGCAACAGCAAGATTGGCTCCGCGATCGGCGCGTCCGGCGCGGCGTAGCGGCGGGCCAGGGGGAGTTGCACGTACTTGAGGCGATCGCGGTCGACGCCCAGTCGCGCAAAGTCGTCGTAGGCGCGGGCGAGGGTTCCGTGCAGCGCGGCGGTGAGACCGCGCTCGAGCAGGTCGATCAGGGCGGGGGCCTCGGCGCCGTCGAGCCAGCCGGCCACGCCGCCGTCGGGCGTTGGCCAGCAGGTGCGCCCGAGCACGGTTGCCAGCGTGGCATCGGGCGGCGTGTCAAGCTCGACGAAGCCACTATAGTCGAGGAACTCCTGGAGCGCGCGGCGCAGGGCGTGGCGCACGCGTGCCTGCGCGGCCATGCGGCCGGCGGACCCTGCGGGCGCGCGGCGCGGGACGACGGTGAGACCCGGGCGGGTGCCGGGCAGCAAGCGCGCGGGCGCCGGGCCGGGCGCGACGACGGATATCATGCGAGACCTCCTTGGTGCGTGCGGGGCACAAAAAAGGGACGGGTCCCGAGGACTCCGTCCCTGATGATCTGCGATTGCGGGGCTATGCCCGAATGAAAGGCGTTATGCCCGGCGCCGCCGCCGGCCGATGCTGCGGGCCCCGCACCGGGCGTAGCCGGATCGCGGTAGTCGCATGCGTTTCCAGGCATTCGGCCTCCTCTCTGGTCCGGTGGCCGCAAAAAAACCTTGCGCGCGGGGCGGCAAGGTCTGCGGCGATCCGGAGGCGGGGAACCGCATTTGCGGCCGCCGCCTGGTACTCCCGGTACCTTGCCGGCCTCACGGGACCGACTTAAAGGTCACCAGATTTCACTGCTCCGATGATACCACGGCCCGGGCGCCCTGTCAACTGGATGGCGTGCCCGATCCGCCCAATACAGTCGCGGACCGGCGGCCGGCTTTCCGGGACCATGACTCGGCCGCAGGTGCTTGACCCCTGGCCTGGCCTTTGCTATACTCTGGCTAAGGCGACCCGATTGGCCTGGAGCCGGGGTCGCGCGAGAGGAGGGGACAGCACAAGGGTCGCGCGGGCGGCAGAAGTGAAGTAGCGCCTGGACTCGTGGCGGAGGCCGCGAGTTGACGAGGTGGGAGCTTATCGAAAGACTCGGCGCATGGCTCCCCGGTCCCACAATCGTAAGAGACGGACAAACCGCGCGGGTGACCGCGCGACAACACCCGGCTCACGTGGCGGAGTGTAACGCTCCGGTATCCCCGACCCCTGCATCTCCCCAGAATGTCACAGATATACCCAAAATGCGCGTCTGCGTGCGCGGCGGCGGGCCTTGCCCGCGCGGCCGGCGGGCGGCGCGCGGGCGCCTGGCGCCGGTCCGCGGGACCCGGCGGCACGCGCCCCTGCTAAGGAGCAACCATTCATGTGCGGAATCTTCGGATATGCCGGCCCGGCCACGGATGCGGCCGGCCTGGTCTTCGATGGCCTGAAAGAGCTCGAATATCGCGGGTATGAACTCGTGGGGGATCGCGGTCGACAACGGGCACCAGGTGGTGACGGCCAAGGACGTGGGCAAACTGGTCCGCGCGCCCGACAACCTGGGCCCCGCCGAGCTTGCGGTGGGGCACACGCGCTGGGCGACGACGGGCGCGGTCACCGAGTGCAACGCGCACCCCCACACGGACTGCACCGGGCAGGTCGCCGTGGTGCACAATGGCATCGTCGAGAATTATGTCGAGTTGAAAGCGGATCTGCTGGCGCGAGGGCATCACTTCGCCTCGCAGACCGACAGCGAGGTGATCGCGCACCTGGTCGAGGAGGCGCTCGCCGCCAACCCGGACCGCACGCTCGCCGAGGCCGTGCGCCAGGTGAGCCTGCTGCTGGAGGGCATGAACGCGATCGTGGCCATGGACGTGGCGCGCGGAGAGCTTGCGGCCTACAAGAACGGCTCGCCGCTGGTCGTCGGGCTCGACGAGGGCGCGAACTACGTCGCGTCCGACATCGCGGCGCTGCTCAAACACACGCGACACATCATCTGGCTGCGCGACGGGCAGGTCGCCTCGATCAGCAAGGACAAGGTCAGCCTGATGGAGGCGGCCACCGGGGAGCCGGTGCCGTTGGTCGTCGAGCGGGTGGCCTGGGATCCGCAGCAGGCCGAACTCGGCGCCTACCCGCACTACCTGGAGAAGGAGATCTGGGAGCAGCCGGGGCTGCTACGGCAGATCGCGGCCGAGGGGCTGGAGCAGGCGCGCGGGTTGGCCCACTTCCTCTCGGCCGCCTCCGACGTCTACTTCACCGGCTGCGGCACGGCCTTTCATGCCGGGCTGATGGGAACGTACGTGCTCGCCCAGGTGGGTGGCCGCCTGGCCCACGCCGTCTACGCGCACGAGCTCTCGACGTTCGCGCCGCTGCTGCGCGCGCCCCAGGCGGTCGTCGCGCTGTCGCAGAGCGGCGAGACGATCGACGTGCTCGACGCGGTCCGTGCCGCGCACCGCAGCGACGTGGCCGTGGCGGCGCTGGTGAACGTGCCGGGCTCGACGCTCAGCCGCGAGGCCGACACCACGCTGCTGCTCGGCGCGGGACCCGAGAAGTGCGTCCTCTCGACCAAGGCCTTCACGGCCAAGGTCGCCTACCTGCTGCTGGCCGCCGGGGCGCTGCGGGGTACCGAGGAGGAGATGCGCGCGGTCCTGAGCGCGGCCGCGGCGGAGATGGACGCGATGCGCACGGACGGCCGCCTCGACACGGTGCGGGCCCTGGCCGAGCGCATCCAGGACCGGGAGCACCTCTTCATCGTCGGCCGCGGCGCGGGCTACCCGCTCGCGCTGGAGGCCGCGCTGAAGGTCAAAGAGGTCAGCTATATGCACGCCGAGGGTTTCGCCTCCGGCGAGCTCAAGCACGGGGTCATCGCGCTGGTCGAGGCGGGCACGCCGTGCCTGGTGCTGGCACCGAGCGGGCCGGAGGAGGCCCAGGCGCTGCACCACCGCCGGGCGAGCTCAAGGCGCGCGGCGCGCTGATCGTCGGCATCGGCCCCACCCGGCACGACGTCTTCGACGTCCACCTGCCGGTGGCCGCCACCGGGCACGCCTTTCCGCTGGCGGCGCTGCCGCTGGTGCAGATGCTGGCCTATAACCTGGCGCTGCTGCGCGGGCACGACCCGGACAAGCCGCGCAACCTGGCCAAGAGCGTGACGGTGCGCTAACCCGCCCCGGCACACCCGCCGGCCGGTTCGGGGTCGCCTGACTCCGGACCGGCCGGTTTGCTTTCTTCGGCAGGAGGTGGATCAGTCGCCGTCGGGCGGCAGGTTGAGCAGCGTCGGCAGATCGCCGGACGCGAGGACGACGCTATGCGCGGGCGCGGCGAACTCGGAACCGTGGGGCTCGTGCGTGAAGCGGTAGTCGTACTTGCGGACCACCTCGGACAGGTCTGCGTGTATGGCCTCGACGCGCGCGGCGTGGGCGGCGACCACGCGCACCAGCAGGGCGGCATCGGCGAGGCGCGGCAGGACGGCGCGCAGGTGGGGCAAGCAGAGGCCGACCGGGTGGGCGGCGAAGGCGGCGAAGAACGGCGGGTGCGTGAAGGCGGCCGCGCAGGCGATGACGGCCTGCGCTTCCCGCTCGCGCGAATGGCGGCAGGCGGGGCAGGCGGCGCGCGGCTGCAGCGCGGCCGCCAGCGCGCGCCCCGCCGCCGTGCCGCGGGCCAGGGCGCCCGCCAGCGCCTGCAGGCGGCCACGCACGCCGCCACCCGCGCCCGGATCGGCCAGCAGCCGGGCGATCTGCGCGCAGACGTCGCGGTAGATGAGGGCCGTGCCGAGCGTGTTCTGGACCGCCAGCCACTCCTGCCCGTGCACCGCGCAGTAGCCAAGCGACGCGACCAGTCCCTCACGCACGCCGACGTCGGTCACCGCCTCATAGGAGATGGTGTCGAGGTAGGCCCGAACCGAGCGACGCGTCACCGTGCAGACAGGGCAGGAGGGCGCCTCCAGCGCGGCGAGCAGGTCGTCGCCGGTGCGGTCGAGAGCCGGGCCGGAGCCGGCGGGCGGCGTGGCCACCTCAGCGGGCGCCGATCAGGCGGGCGAGCGCGGGCAGCAAGGGCACAATGTCCTTCTTGCGCGACAGGATGCGCGGGATCTCGACTGCGGCGTGGTCGAGCAGGGGCGACTCAAACGTCGTCGCGAGGGCATCCGCGTGTCCGGCGACGAGCAGGGTCGTCTGCCGGCGGACGATGTCGATCACGGCGAAGAGCACGGAGGCGAAGCCCTCGGCGCGGCGCGCGGCGAGGGCGGCCAGGATCTCGTCACGGCGCGCGAGCACCTCCGGGCCGTTGCCCGTCTCGATCGTGCCGATGCCGAAGCGCTTGCCGTCGGCGCTGAACTCCTTGAAGTCGGCGTCGAGCAGTTGCTCGGCCGAGCGGTCGGAGACGTCGGAGGCCAGCGCCAGGATGCGACTGCCAAACTCCTCGGGGTCGACCTCCGCCCGCGCGGCCAGCATCTCGGCCACACGCCGGTCCTCGGGGGTCGTCGTGGGGCCGCGGAAGAGCAGCGTATCGGCCAGGATGCCCGCCAGCAGCGCGCCGGCGATAGGCGGCGGCACGGGGATGCCCAACTCCGCGAAGAGCTTGCCGATGATGGTGCTGGTCGCGCCGACCGGGTCGAAGCGGATGAACGCCGGGCTGCGCGTCTGAAAGTCGGCCACGCGGTGATGGTCGATGACTCCGATGACGTCGGCCTCCTCGATGCCCGCCACCGCCTGGCTGCGCTCGTTGTGGTCGACGAGCACGACCTGGCGGCGCACCTGGCGCAGCAGGTTGGTGCGGCTGATCAGGCCAGCCACCGCGCCGTCCGCGCGCACGACGACGAGGGCGCGCACGGGGCCATTGCGCAGCGTCTCGCGCACGTCCTCGACCAGATCGTCGGGCTGGCAGGTGAGCACCGTGCGGCGCATGATGTGGCGGATGGGCGTGCTCAGGTGGATCAGCCGCACGGTGGTGTAGGTGTGGTGGGGCACGGAGATGACGGTGACCTGGTTGGCGCGGGCCAGGTCGAGGATCTCGGGCGCCACCGGGTGGTCGCCGGTGATGACCAGGGCGCCGACACCGAACTCGATCGCCGCGCGCTGGGCGTCGGTACGGTCGCCCATGACGAGCAGGATGTTCGGGGCGAGGCGGCGCAGCATCGAATCGATGCGCATGGCGCCGACCATCACCTGGTCCTGCAGGGTGCGGCCCGGCGCGGCCACGAGCACGCGGCCACCGAGCGCGCGCACGACGCTGCCGAGGTCGAGCGTCACCTGGTCCAACTGATCGAGGCCGCTGATAAAGCTGCGGGCGAAATCCTCGATGCCGGCGACGCCGACCAGGTGCCCGGCATCGTCGAGCACAGGCAGCGCGCGGATGCCCTGGCGCTGCAGGATCTGGCCACCTTCGTAGAGCGAGGTGTCCTGGTGGACGGTGATCGCCGGGCTGGTCATGACGTCGGCGACGCGCGGGCGGACGTCGGTCACCAATTGGGGCGGCTCGACGCCAAAGCGCTCGAGCACGTAGGCCGTTTCCCGGCGGATCGGCCCCTGGCGCGCGGCCACGGCGTTGGGCTGGCCCTGGGCGTGCAGCAGCGCGGCATAGCCGACGGCCGCACAAATGGCGTCCGTATCGGGATTCTTGTGGCCGAGGACGTAGATGGATGTGGGCACGAGGCTCCTCTAGGCGGCCGGGCTGCCAGGTCCCGGCGGCGGTGCAACACCTGTGATGATCCGTATGTTAGCGAACCGGGCGATGAGCGTCAAGGCCGGGGTGGATGGCGCGCCCGCGTCGCGCCGTGCGCATCCCAGCAGGATCCCTGCCGCCGCATGCCCAGCGATCCCCCGCCAACCGGGGTTCACTGACCCGCTGATCCCGTCCCGGTCGGGCCGAGTTTTGCGGGAGACGCGGCGCGGCGGATATGGTATGATGGCCCGGCATCCAGTGCCCTGCCGCCGGCCCGCGCGCAACGCGGCGCACCGGCCGGTTCCCCTTGGCGGGCAGGATCGCCAGGAAGGAGAAGGAGATCCCACATGCGCAAACACATCCTGCCGGTGCTGGCCGCGCTGAGCGTGCTGGTCGGCCTGCCGGCACTGGGGCTGCCCGGTCTGGCGGCCCCCGCCGGCCCTGCGCCCGGCCCGCCGGGCGCGAGCGCCGCCGTGCCGCCGGTCCGCCGCGAATCGCTGCCGCCGGTGAACGGCCCGGCACCGCGTACGGGTCCGGCCGCGGCGTTCGAGCCGCTGATCATCCCCAGCTTCGGCCCGAACGTGCGGGCCAACACCGACCCGCAGACGCCCAACCTGGCGCAGCAGGAGCCAAGCATCGCGGTCAACCCGACCAACCCGCTGAACGTCGTGGCCGCGGCCAAGGACGAGCGCGGGGGCGTGAACACCAAGCAGATCTGGATCTACACGTCGACGGACGGCGGGACGAACTGGATCAACCAGGAGTTCCCCTTGCGCGCGCCGCAGCCGCCCTACTCCAGCGACCCGGTCGTCAGCTTTAGCGACGACGGCTGGTGCTTCGTGACCGCCCTGCCCTACGGCGGCGGGACTGCGGGCATCCAGGTGGCGACCTCGACCGACGGCGGCATCACCTTCAGCACGGGCACGCAGGTGACGCCGAACGGCAGCGCCGACAAGGAGTGGACCTGGATCGACAACTTCCCGAGCAGTCCCTACTACCACCGCATCTACGTGGCCTGGATGGACTTCGCGGGCGGCTCGGCCGTGCGGCTGAACTACTCGACCGACCGCGGCGCCACCTGGTCGGCGCAGTCCACCGTGGCAGCGACGGCCTACCAGTTCCCGCAGCCCGTCGTGTTGCCTAACGGCGACGTGCTGGTGACCTACTCGCCGAACGGCGGCCAGGTGGGCTATCGCCGCTCAACCGACGGCGGCGTCACCTTCGGCAGCCTGAACGCGATCTCGTCGCTTACCCAGCCGCCCTGCCCGCCCGACGATTCGGGCTGCTTCACCTGGCGCCTGAACGCCATCCCCTCGGCGGCCGTCGACTCGAACACCGGCGACACGGTGGTGACTTGGGCGGACGGCCGCACGGGCACGGCCATCGTCTACTACAGCCGGAGCACCGACAACGGGGCCACGTGGAGCGCGGCCGCCCAGATGGCGCCACCCGGCGCGGGCAGCATCTACCAGGTCGAGCCGTGGGTCACCACGGACGAGACCGGCGTCTTCCACGCCGTCTGGTATGACGATCGGGATAACCCGAACACCAGCATCTTCAACATCTACTACAGCCAGTCCACAGATGAGGGGCAGACCTGGAGCCCCGCGGTGCGCATCAGCACGGCAACCAGTGATCTGCGCATCGGCATCCCGAGCAGCTACGCCGGAGCCGCCGGGGACTACATCAACGTCACCGCTGCGCAGGGTAACGTCTACGCCGTCTGGACCGACACGCGGGAAGGCACCGGCGAGGACATCTACGCCGTGCGGGGCATCATCGCCGCAGGGCACGCCGACACCCACCGTGACCGGCACGCCGCCAACCGTGACCCCCACGAACACGCCGGTGCCGCCGACTGCTACCGCCACCGCGACGCCGGTCCCGCCCAGTGCGACGCCCAGCAGCACAGCCACCCCGACCGTCCCGACTGAGCCGACGCAGACCGCCACGGCGCCCGTCGGCACGGCCACGCCCGCGCTGCCGACCGACACGCCCGCGCCAAGCGCGACCGCGGCGCCGCCGACCGGCACCCCGGCTGCCACGACGACGAGCGGGCCCTCGGCCACGGCTACCCCTGCCACGCCGACGGAGACGCCCTGTGAGGTCAACTTCACGGACGTGCATCCACCCGATTACTTCTACGTGCCGGTCAACTACCTGGCCTGTCGGGGCGCGATCAGCGGCTACGCCGACGGGACGTTCCGGCCCTACAACTCCACGACGCGCGGCCAGATGGTCAAGATCAGCGTGCTCGGCATGGGCATCCCGGTGGTCACCCCGGCACCGCCCGCTTATACGTTCACCGACGTGCCGCCGGGCGCCCCCTTCTTCGACGTGATCGAGACGGCAGCGGCGGCCCAGATCATCAGCGGGTACGACTGCGGCGGCCCCGGCGAGCCTTGCGACGCCCAGAACCGCCCCTACTTCCGGCCCAACGCGCTCGTCGGCCGGGGCCAGATGCTCAAGATCCTGGTGATCGCCCGAGGCTGGCCGCTGCAAGACCCGCCGAGCGGCCACTTCACGGACGTGCCGCCCGGCAGCGTCTACTACACCTACGTCGAGACGGCCTACTGCTACGGCATCATCAGCGGCTATACCTGCGGTGGGCCGGGCGAGCCCTGCGACCCCGCGAACAACCCGTATCTGCGGCCGTTTACACCCAGCACGCGCGGCCAGATCGCCAAGGTCGTGTACCTGGCCATTCAGAACACCGCGACCTGCCCCGCGCCGACGCCGACCAAATAGCCGAGGCGCGGCGCACACGCGAAACGGGGGTGCCGGATCATCCGGCACCCCCGTCCTGTTGCAGCACGCGGCGCGGCTACTGCTGGGCCTCGGCTTTTTCCTCCCAGAAGTCCCCGATGTTCTCATAGATGTCGTCCGGGAAGCGGAGCTCGTCGTAGACGTTACAGCTGCGCAGGTCGTGCGGCGTGGGGCAGATGGCAAAGTCCTGCTGCTGCTGCCACTCCAGGATGCGCTCGCGGCGGGGCGGGTTGTAGTCGTGCGCCTGCACCTGCAGCACGAGCGCGCGCGCCCCTTCCTGGTCCATGTCGGGCTGCTTGCTCAACAGATCGACCAGTTCCTGTTCCTCCAGGAAGTGCCGGGCGATCATGACGAAGGTGAGGCGGCCGTAGTGGCCGATGTCGGTGCCCTGCTCGAGCGCGTCGAGCAGGTGGGCCATCATGGGCGAGTCGCGCAGGTCGGTGCTGCGGGTGTCGTCGACGGCCGGAGCGGGATTGTTTTGGCTCATGAAATGTCTCCTCTCGCAAGACGAATGGGTGATCGTTAGAACAATAGTTCGCATTTCATAAGCAGGAGGTGTGCCACGGGCAGCGCCCGCGGCGCGCGCTGTGTCCGGCGCGCCTACGCGGGCGGCTCCAGGTGGAGGTGCGTGGCGAAGAAGCGGAGCGTGCGCTGCCAGGAGTCCGCGGCGGCCTCGGGGCGGTAGGAGCCGCGCGTGTCGTTGAAGAAGGAGTGGCCGGCGCCGGGGTAGGTTTTCACGTCGTGCGGCACGGCGTAGTCGTCGAGGGCCTCCGCCAGGCGGGCGCCCTGCGGGGCGAAGAAGCGGTCGTCGGCGCCGTAGCTGGCCACGATGGGGCAGGCGCGGGCGACCTGACTGAGCGGCTTCGGGTTGGCGCCGTAGAACGCGCTGGTCGCGTGGATCTGCGTGTTGTGCACGGCCAGCGCCAGCGCGAAGGTACCGCCCATGCAGAAGCCGATCACGCCCATGCGCTCGCCGTCGACGTCGGGCCGGCCGCGCAGGTAGGCCACGGCGTTGTCGAGATCGACCAGGCTGAAGCTGTGCAGAGGATTGCGCAGGATGCTCGGTGAGGACGCGCACCATGCACAAAGGGCGATTGCGGCCATGCGAGAAGAGGTCGACGGCGAGCGCCCGATAGCCGGCGGCGGCGAGGCGCTCGGCGATGCGCCGGATGTCGTCATTCAGGCCGTAGGCCTCGTGGATCACGACCACGCCGGGTCGCGGCTTGCCCTCCGCTGGTGCCGTGAGATAGCCGGAGATCGCGCCCACCTGGACGGTCGTGCTGCCTGGTGCTGTGTCGGCCATGGTGCCGGTCCTCCTCGGGACAATCTGTCCCGGACTGCTGGGCCGCTGTAGGCACATTATAGGCAGCGCCCCGTGCGTGTGCAAGGTGGCGTACGTTTGAACCGGTGTGCTACAATGACGCCGCGGCTCCTGCCGCGCAAGCCCGCCGTCCCCGCCCGCCGCCCCGTGGCCCCCGGCGGCCCCCGCCGCCGAGACGCGCGGGCCGCGGCCTCCGGCGGGGCGGTGCACATCTACGGAGGAACTCATGCCATTTCAGCGACTGCTTCCGTCCTGGGCCCGCGTCCTGGGGCTGCTCGTGCTGCTCGTGCTGCTCGCCGGGCTGGCCGGGCCGGCGCCCGCATCCGCACAGGGCGCGACCCCCAGCACCCAGGAGATCACTTACGGCGCCGATCAGATCCCCGACCCGACGCACCCGGACGTCCGCGTGCGCAACTTCTACAGTCGCACCCTGGCCGGCGGCGATGACCGCCAGCTAACGACCCTTGGCAATGTCTGGTACCAGAACTGGAGCCCCGACGGCGGGCTGATCGGGCTGGTCACCGAGGGGCTGACGCTCTACACGATGGGCCCCGACGGCACCAACCTGAAGGCGCTCGCGAACGGCGTCTACTCCAACCCGTTCTGGTCGCCCGACGGCCGCTTCATTGCCTATCTGGGCGGCGAGGCCTGGTCGAGCAAGCCGCTGCCGCGCGGCGACCTCTGGATCATTCCGCGCGACGGCGGCGCGGCCTGGAAGGTGCCCGGCGCCACCGACAACCCGAGCCTGCCGGCGGGCGTGGCCTGGTCGCCTGACGGCACACACATCGCCGCGGGCTTCCCGGGCCAGATCTATGACGTGGCACCGCCGAAAGACGCGCCGCAGCCGCTGCCCGGCGAGGGCGCGGGCATGTGGGTGCTGGGCGGCGGCTGGTCGCCCGACGGCCGCTACCTCGCGGTGAGCGACGGCGACCGCTTCGGCGTGCTGACGCTGGCCACGGGCCACTTTACCCCGGTGATCACCGCGCACGGCGCGCCGGGCACGGTGAAGGGCGGCGCGTCGTGGGCGGGGGCTACCGGCAAGGTCGTCATCAGCATCTCCAGCCAGGGCGGCGACGGCCAGCAGGTCTGGGGCGCGAACCTCGACGGCAGTAACCCCTACCCCATCTGGCAGGTGCCGCACTTCGCGAACCCGGTCAACGGCGAGATCACCTCGATCGGCCCGCCCGGCGTCTCGCCCGACGGCCGGAGCATCCTGATTCGGGTCAGCCATACGACGGCGCAGAACGGCATCCTCGTCTTCACGCACGAGACCTGGCTGCTGCGCGTCGACGGCAGCGAGAACAAGCTGTTCATCCCGATGAGCTTCAACGCCGTGTGGCAGCCGAGCGTCCGCTTCCAGTCGGCCTCGCCGGCCTTCTACAACACCTGGAAGCAGGCCGACAATGCCGTTGCCGCCGGGCTGGTGGCGCGCCCATGGACATGGGGACCACGGCCAATTACCACCACGGTCGAGCCCTGGGCCGGCGCGCCGGGCGGCAACCGGCGGGTCGAGTACTATGACAAGGGACGGATGGAGATCACGAACCCGAACGACCCGGCACCCGACAAGTTCTACGTGACCTCGGGCTTGCTTGCCAGGGAGCTCGTGACCGGGCAGCTACAAACCGGGCCCTCGAACTTCGAGAACCGCGGGCCCGCGCAGGTGGTGGTCGCAGGAGACAGCACGAACAACCCCGCGCCGACCTACGCGACGTTCCACCAACTGGGGGCGGCGACGGACGCCGGCAAAGCGCCCGACCAGACGGGCCAGCACGTGGGCACGGTGCTGGCACGCGACGGCACCACTTACCAGGACTCCGGCCTGGCGAACGGCGTGGTCGATGCGCACTTCGTGCCCGAGAGCGGCCACAACATCCCCGACGTCTTCTGGGCCTGGCTGCAGCAGCAGCCCGACTGGGTCACGCTGATGGGCTACCCGGTCAGCGAGCCCTACTGGGTGGCGGCGACAGTCGGCGGCCAGGCCAACCAGCCGGTGCTGGTGCAGATCTACGAGCGCCGCACGCTGACCTTCGACCTGGCGAACCCGCCGGCCTGGCGGATCGAGATGGGCAACGTGGGCCAGCAATATCTGGCCTGGCGCTACGGCACGCGGTAGGCGGCCGGCCGATAACGGCAACGGGCGCCCTCGGCTGGGGGCGCCCGTCGTGTTTGTGCCGGCGATGCCGCCTACTCGGCGACCGCGCCGTCCTCGTCTTCGTACTCCTCATCCTGCCCGCGCTGCCGCAACCGGTCGACCGAGAAGATCGTCGGCACGAACCACAGGTCGACCGCCATGAGCAAGAAGACGAGGTCGCGGATCACCGCACCCACGCCTGCCTCTTCGGTCGTCAGGAAGGTGCCGAGCGGCCCGAGCGCGTTGACCACGGCCTGCCCGACCGGGTTGCTCTGCGCGCCGACGAAGCAGCCGCAGTCGGGGCTCAGGCCGCGGAGGGTGGCCTGGATCAGCGCGAGGAGGAAGACAACCAGCAGCCCGCCGGAGACCGCCGCCGAGAAGCGCGTGAACAGCCCAATCAGCAGCCAGATGCCGAGGCCAAGCTCCAGTGGCGGCAGGGCGTAGGCCATCGCCTGGACCAGGAAGTCCGGGAGCGGCATCTCGTAGGATTGGATACTCGCCGTGAAGGCGGCCGGCACGCCCAGCTTGGTGAGGCCGGCCAACGCGAAGATAAAGCCGAGGACCAACCGCGACACAAGCGTCGGCCACGGGCCGGTCAGGAACGCCCAGACGCCGGAGCGGGGCGCGGGGGCTCACGGCCACATTGGCGGCCGCACCCGCCCCGGCGCCTGCCGCCGCGAGCTTATCGTTGCGGCCGGGAATTACACCTGCCATTGGAGCACCTCTACTGGCTACCGCCCGGCGTGGGCGTGTCGGCCGGCGTCATGCCGGATGCCACGAGCGCCGCGTTGATCGCGTCGTCGATATTGGCTTCCGACACGGGATTATCCGGCTCGGCCGTGATCCCGCCCTGTGGATTGATCACGTAGATCGTCGGGAAGCTGAGCACGCCGTACTCGTCCGACACCTTCACGTCCTTGTCAAAGAGCATCGGGAACGGCACATTGAAAGTCGTCTTGAACCACTGCACGTCGGCCATGGTGATCAGGCTGTTGTCGCCGTTCTCATAATTCTGGCCGAAGGGGCTGGCGCTGACGGCGAGCAACTGGACGTTCTTGCCCTGATAGGTGTTGTACACGCTGTCGAGGACCGTGGAATCGGCCTGGCAGTGGGGGCACCAAGGCGCGAAGAGCTCCAGCAGCACCACCTTGCCTTTGAACTGGCTGAGCGTGTAGGTGGTGCCGTCGGTGGCGGGCAGCGAGAAGTCCGGCGCCTGCTGGCCGGCGACGAGCGGGATGGCCGTGCGCGAGGCCAGGCGGGCGCGCGGATCGTCGGCGGCGACCCCGCCAGTGGTGCTGGTCGAGCTCAAGACGGCCCAGACCAGCGCGACGACCGCCACGACGCCGAGGGCGATGAGGCCCATGTCGACGGGGCGCAACCGGAAGCCGCTCTGCTTCTTCTGCCCGATGGGCTGCGAGATGCGGCCGGATGGCCGCATCGCCTTCGCCGGACTGACGACCACCTTGCCGCTCGCTGCGCCCGGGGCGGGCCGGCTGCCCGGATTGCTGGGCGCGGGCCGGCTACCCTTCGCGGAGGCAGAGCCCTTGGGAGCGGCCGCGGCAGGCCCACTGCGGCCCGCGCGGGCAGACGACCCGGCCGGCTTACGTGGAGTCTGGTTGCTCATGATGCTTGCCTGAATCCTCTCTGCAAACAAATCCTCCGCGCCATGGGGACGGCGCACTTGGGATCCTGCCCCACGCGGTCCGGCCCCCACGGGGCGCCGTGCCCGCCTGCGCGCCGCCGGAGGCGGCCCGCGCGACGGCGGGGGATCGCGGTCCGGGCGCAGGGACCCGGACCACCGCGACCGCGAAACAGCCTGAACGTACCACAGGCCGGCCTCGCGGGCCGGCCTAGTGCAAGTATAGGGGAGCAGGCAGGCACTGTCAAGCCCGGTTGCGCCCGTTCACGGTCCGCGGCCACCGGCCTCTGCCCGCCTTGACACTCGCGAAACGCGAGTGCTATACTGGCGCCAGGCCCGAACGGGCTCCTGTTGCATGCCCGTCCGCGCTACCGTGTCCCATCCTGCGCCCTGCGGATGCGCACGTGCGCGCGATCGCTACCGTGGCAGTCTGACAAGGAGGTCAGTCGTCCATGCCCGAACTGATGCGCGCCGTGGTCAAAGCCGAAGCGGCGCCCGGCGCGGTCCTCGCCCAGGTCCCCATCCCCCAACCCGGCCCCGAGGATATTCTCGTGCGCGTGCGTGCCGCCAGCATGTGCGGCACCGATCTGCACATCTACAACTGGGATCCCTGGGCACAGTCGCGCTTCCACCCACCGCCCATGGTCTTCGGCCATGAGTGCTGCGGTGACGTGGTCGAGACCGGGCGCGCCGTCACGACCGTGCGCGCGGGCGACTTCGTCTCGCTGGAGAGCCACATCACCTGCGGCGACTGCCTGCAGTGCCGCATCGGCCAGGGGCACGTCTGCGCCAACGTGCAGATCCTCGGCGTCGACCGGCAGGGCGTCTATGCCGAGTACGTCTGCGTACCGGCGAAGGTCGCCTGGAAGAACCCGCCTGACCTGCCGACCGACATCGCCTCGATCCAGGAGCCCTTCGGCAACGCCGTGCACACCGTCTTCTCCTGCGAGATCCCCACGCGACGCGTCGCGATCATCGGCTGCGGGCCGATCGGGCTCTGGGCGATCGAGATCGCCAAAGCGGCCGGCGCCGCCGCGGTCTACGGCGTGGACGTGAACCCGCTGCGCATCCAGCTGGCACGCGACGTCGGCGCGACCCTCGTGGTCAACTCGCGCGAGCAGGACCCGGTCGCGGCCATCCGCGAGGCGACGCAGGGCGAGGGCGTCGACGTGATGCTGGAGATGTCGGGCAATCCGCGGGCGATCGCGCAGGGCTTCGAGATGCTGCGCTTTGGCGGCGAGGCGGCCCTGCTGGGCCTGCCGTCCCGGCCGGTTGAGCTCGACCTGAACAACGCGATCATCTTCAAGGGCGCGACCGTGCACGGCATCTCGGGGCGGCGGCTGTGGGACACGTGGTTCCGCACGCAGCGGCTGATCCTGTCCGGCGCGGTGGATCCGAGCAAGGTGATCACGCATCACCTCGACCTATCCGAGTTCGACAAAGCCTTCGCCCTGATGAACACGGGCGAAGCCGGCAAGGTGGTATTGAAGCCATAAAGGCCCGGCCGCGCGCGGCGCGGCCGGCGAAGGAGCGGGCAGCCATGCTGGATACCCTACGCACCCGGCTCACCGGCGAGCTGGATGCGCTACGCGAGAAGAACCTCTACCGCCGGCTGCGCGTCGTGGACGGGCAGCAGAAGGCGGTCTGCGTCATCGACGGCAAAGAGGTGATCAATCTGTCGTCGAACAACTACCTGGGACTCGACACGCACCCCTATCTGATGCGGAAGGCGGAGGAGGCGGTGCGCGAGTACGGCGTCGGCAGCGGCGCGGTGCGCACCATCATCGGCACGATGCGCCTGCACGAAGAGCTGGAGCGCCGCCTGGCCGAGTTCAAGCACGTGGAGGCGACGCTGACTTTCCAGTCGGGCTTCACGGCGAACACCGGCACGATCCCCGTCGTGATGCAGGAAGGCGACGCGATCATCAGCGACGAGCTGAATCACGCGTCGATCATCGACGGCATCCGCATGTCCAAAGCCCAGCGCTTCGTCTTCCGCCACAGCGACATGAACCACCTGGAAGATCAGCTCAAGGCGGCGCAGGGCGCCAACCTGCGCATGGTCTTCACCGACGGCGTGTTCAGCATGGACGGCGACATCGCCAAGCTGCCGGAGATCGTCGACCTGGCTGAGCGCTACGGCGCGGCCGTGTACGTCGACGACGCGCACTCCAGCGGCGTGCTCGGCAAGAACGGCCGCGGCAGCGTGAACCACTTCGGCCTCGACGGCCGCGTGGACATCCAGGTGGGCACGCTCTCGAAGGCGATCGGCGCGCTCGGCGGCTACGTCGCCGGGGTCGCGGAGCTCCGCGACGTGCTGATCCACCGGGGGCGCCCGATCCTCTTCAGCACCTCGCACCCGCCGAGCGTCGTCGCGACGTGCCTGGCGGCGATCGACGTGCTCGAGAACGAGCCCGAGCTGATCGACCGGCTGTGGGAGAACGCGCGCTACTTCAAGGCGGGCCTGAACCGCCTCGGCTTCGACACGGGCCACAGCGAGACGCCGATCACGCCGGTGATCGCGGGGAGCGCGGCCAAGGCGATGCGCCTGAGCGACCGGCTGTTCGAGGAGGGCGTCTTCGCGCAGGGCATTGGCTACCCGACGGTGCCGGAGGCCAAGTCGCGCGTGCGCACCATCGTCACGGCGACGCACACGCGCGAGAACCTCGACGCGGCGCTGGCGGCCTTCGAGACGGTCGGCCGCGAGCTTGCGCTGATCTAGGCTCCGTTTGCGCGCGACGAGAGGCAGGCCGGGCGGCCTGCCTCTCGTGCTGTCTGGCGGCGATGGCCGCGCCGAACGCTAGCGGGGGCGCACGGTCAGGTAGATCATTTTGCCCAACTGGCCGCGCGTGGCGTTGTTGCCCGGACGGAAGTACGGCCGGTGTTGCGAGTCGCACGGCTCGCCGGGGCCGCCGCAGGCGTAGCCGCTGATGATGCCGCGGGCGGCCATGCGCTCGATGTAGGCGTAGAACGGCTGCGTCGGCGGCACGTCGGCGAAGGTCTGCCCGGTCGGGGTCTCACTGAAGTGGCCAGAGTTCGCCAGGATCTTGGCGATCTGGCCGCGGGTGACGTTCGCGTTGGGACGGAAGTAGGGGCGATGCTGGGCGTCGCACGGCTCGCCGGGGCCGCCGCAGCCGTAGCCGCTGATCAGGCCAAGCGTGGACGCCCCTTCCACGAAAACGTAGAACGGTGAGCCGGGCGGCACGTCGGTGAAGGTGTAGCCGCCGCTGATCGGCGGGTCGATGGGCTGGTTGTAGGCGCGGGTCACCATCTTGGCGATCTGGCCGCGCGTGGCGTTGGCGCCCGGACGGAACGTGCCGTCGGCATAGCCCGCGACGACCTGCTGGCAGGCCATCCACTGGATGTAGGTGTAGAACGGCTGCGCGGGCGGCACGTCGGAGAACGTGGCCTGGGTGCTCGGTGCGGCAAAGACCGCGTAGATGCCCCAGGCGCTGATCGGCGCTGTTGCCTGGGTCTCCGTGTCGAGCAGCGTGGTCGGTAGCGCATCCCACCCGGTGCCGTTGAAGTGGTAGAGCTTCGTCTGTCCTGGCGTCAGCCCGCAGAAGTAGGCGGCCTGGTAGGTCAGCGTCAACTGCGCCGTGCCGTTGAGCGGCGCCGTGCCCGCGACGTCGAGCGGCCCGCCCACGGAGATCAGCCCGCTGGGCGGCGCGGCGGGCAGGTTCGTCTCCCCGGCGCTGACCCCGGCACCATCGGGCAGGCTGGTCGCGCTCACCGTCAGGCCGGCGATGCCTTCGGCGGGCAGCACGCGCCACTGCGCGGGAGCCGGCAGCGGCATGGCCTGGCCGTGCGCGTCCACGAACGGCCCGGCCGTGTGGAACTGCTCACCGACCACCGCGTAGGTCTGGGTCGCGCCCCCGTAGGTCACGTCGACCGCGAAGTTGGCGGCGCGGGCCGGATCGAAGGTGTAGCTGCCGCGGTAGGTATGCGTGGTCGGGTCATCGGTTAGCACGACGGACACCCGCGCGCCGCCGTCTTGCGAGGCGGCTACCACGGGCGCGGCCGCGGGCTCCGCGGTGAACGGCAGCACGATGGACAGCGCGGCCGGCACTTTCGCCGTGCCCCAACTCGTCTGGAAGGTCAGCGTGAAGGCCGGGTCGCCGGAGCCCAGCAGCGTCGCCGTCAACGAGCCGGCCGGGCAGGACGCCGGGATCACGAGCCGGGTGCTGACGATGGTCTGCGTGCTCCGGTCCTTCGCGCTGAGATTGAAGACGTCGCCGGGCGACGCGCCATAGACCAAGACGCCGCCATCGCTCGCCGTGACATCCTCGATTGTGTAGTCGCCGTGCTGAATCGTCGCGGCGAGCCCACCCGGGGCCGGTTCGCCCTGATATGTCACCAGGATCTCAAACGGCGCGCACGCCGTGCCCGACGGCGACGCGACCACGGAGTGGACAGCGTCCATCGCGGGCAGTGAGAAGGGCCCGGGGTCGACCGCGCTGCGGGCCATCGGGCTGCGCAACGTCCAGCGGCTCTGCGGATCGCTCCAGTTGCGGACAAGCGTGGCCCAGACCGATTCGTTCAGCATCTGGCCCTGCTCCGTGTCGGGGTTATGCGTGGAGTCGTCGCAATACTCAGTCGCGGTATACTGCGAATCCATGATGCTCGCGCGCACGTCGGCCGCCGTCTGGCCGGCGTCCAAGGTGCAGGCGGTCTGTGAGCCGTCCACGCGGACGTATTCGTCGTAAGCGCCGATCGCGTAGTGCGAGAACTCGTGCACGATGGTGCGATAGGCGTTGGGCGCCTGCCACGTGCCCCAGAAGTTGCTGCCGTCGAAGCCGGGGCCGGGCAGGTGGATGTGGAAGGTCGTGCCGCTGGGGCCCGCCTGCGCCTCCAGGTTCCCGCCGTCGACGTGGGGCCAGACGCCGGCCGGCAGCTGGATATCGCATCGGCGTAGTGCTGGTGGTCGTCAAACACCGTCAGGTCGTCGAAGAACATCTGGCCGTCGCTCACGTCGAAGAGGTAGGCGGAGGCGGCGGGGAAGGCGACCGCGAAGTCCGCCAGGTGGCGGCCGAGGCATTATAGCCGAAGGCGGCCACCATGTTGAAGCCGATCTCGGCGTCGCTCTTCTTCACGGTTACGTCTTGCTCAGGCAGCGCCGGATCGGCGATCGTGAAGGCCTGCTGGGAGCCGTCGGTGTTCTGGTCCAGGTTGGTCAGGTAGACGTGGTAGTCCCAGCCGTCGTGGCTGCCCTTCAGGGTCGTGCCGGTATAGACCAGCGTGCGGGCGATGATCTGGTCGCCCGCGGCGGGGTTGGGCAGCGCGACCAGGCCGTTGTCGTCGGTGGTGCCAAGCAGCGAGCCGTTGCGGTAGACCTGCGCGGCGGGTACGGGTGTCTGCTGCTCGTTGAGCACTTGACGTGGGCAGGCGCCGGCCCGATCTGCCAGGCGGGGAACGCGGCGGCGACCGGATCGTCGGTTAGCTGCGCCGGGTCGCTGCCGTCGGTATTGATCGCGCAGAGCTGGTTCTGGTTGGCGACGCGGCAGATGTAGGCGAGGCGGGTCTGATCGGGCGACCAGGTGGGGTAGCTGCCCAGAGCGCCGGGCACCGGGTGCTGGTTGGTGCCGTCGGCGTTCATGAGGTAGATCTGCGTCACACCGCCGCTGAACCGGGCGAAGGCGATCTGCAGGGCATCGCCCGACCAGGAGGGGTCACTGTCCATGGCCGTGCCGTCGGTGAGGCGCACCGGCTGACCTGTACCGTCGGCGCTGATCGTGTAGATATGCGAGACGTGGGTGCCGTCCTGCAGGCTCGGGTAGACGATCCGGTTGTTCCGGCCCCAACTCAGACGCCCGAGCCCGTCGGCGAGGGTGAAGTGGGTGAGCTCGGTCAGCGCGCCTCCGGCCGCGCTCACGCGGTAGAGGTTGCGCGTGTTGTGCGTGGCATCGCGGTCGCTGACGAACGCCAGCGCCCCGCTGTCGGGGGACCACGCGGGGTAGAGATCCTGTGCTCCGGCGGGGGTGATCAGGTGCTGGCCGCCGCCCTGGGTGCCCATCACGCCGATCCGGCCCCCGGACGTCGTGTTGATTTGGTACTCGTAGGCGAAGGACTGGCCGTCGGGCGACCAGGCGGGCTGGGTGTAGGACGTGCCGTCGAGCGCAGTGACCAACTGCTGGCTGCCGCCGTCCGCGCCGATCGTGAAGATGCCAGGATAGGTCGGCGCGGGGCGCGAGTAGGCGATGCGGCCGGTGAAGCTGATGGGGATCGCCGCCTGCACCGAGAGAGGTGCGGCCCCGGGGCGCGACGGACCCGGAGCGGCGAGCGCGGCGGGCGGGGGAGGCGCGTTGCGGGGCGTCGCCGCGGCGGCCGTGGGTGTGGGCCGGACGCTGCCGCCGGCCAGGAGAGCAAGAGCCAGGATCGTGAGCACGCAGACGAGGGCACGGGGAAGCCGGCCTTGCGCGGCGGGTGCAGGTCGCGGAGGAACCATCGGAGAGACCTCGCCTTGGACGGAGTCAGGGCCGGCGCCGATTGGCCGGCCCGTGCGGTGACGCCTGCGCGGGAGCCGGCGCGCGGGCGCCGCCCCGGCCCGGTATCTCCGCGGCCGCGTGTGCCGAATCTAGCACAATGCGGGGCGCAATGCAACGGGGTCCGGGACGTGCCGGCGCGCGCGGTCCCGCCTCAGGGAGGAGGCCGGGTGGGCCGCATGTCTCAGTTTGTCCCAGAATGTCCCAATTTCCGGAAATGCCCGACGTCGGGGTGGCCGTCGGCTGCCAGGGACGAGCCCGGCCCGTGCTTACTACTATATGTAGTAGTAGGGGAGAATGCCGCTGCCTGAGGACAGGCTGGCGGCCTCGACGGTGCCCGGCGCTCCGTGTTGCCTCGGCCGCCGGTGGCGCGCGGGCACACTCCGCGGGTGGGGCGGTGGCATTTGACACGGGAGATGGGTGAAGGGGACGGCTTGGCCCACCCGGCGAGGGTGGACGGGGCCGCCGCCCGCGCGGTGCGTGGCGGGCGGGATCTCGGGGCGGTGGGTGTCGCGTGGCGGAGCGCCCTCCTACAGACGATGGCGGCTTCCATTGGGGCGGGCGGTCGGGCGGCGCATCGCGGGGCGGAGCCGGCTCCCACAGACGACTCGGGCGTGCACCCCCGGCTGGCTTGGGCCGGGCGGTCGGGCGGCGCGTCGCGGGGCGGAGCCCCCTCCTTCAGCGGGTCTCGGCTGCGCTGGGCTGGATCGCTGTGCCGGCACTGCGGGCGGCTCGGGCGCTCGCGGCCTGCTTTGCTTCGGGCGCGATTACCGACCTTGCTTGTGCTGCGGCAGCGGGACGACGTGCTCCTCGGAGACGAAGTAGGCGGTGCGTGTGGGATCGACGAAGTGGGCCTCGTCGGCGGTGGAGGCCGCCCATTCGGGGGAGGCGCGGGCAGCCAGCAGGGCGGGGATATCGTCGAACCAGAGTCGGCCAGGCCGTCGAAGTCGCCGGGGCGGGCGTCGCCGGGGACGGCGAGACGGCGGCTCTGGATCAGGCGGCGCAGGCCGGGGAGCGCGCGCCGAGCGGGCCGTGCACGCGCTGCCAGTAGTCGACGAACTCGGCATCGGAGAGGCCGGGCTTCTTGGTGACGCAGTAGACGAGCTTGATCATGGACATGCTCCCTGGTGGCTGCCCGGCCGCGGGGGCGGCGGCCGGCGCGTGCCTACCAGAACAGGTTGGCAAAGGTGGGCGGCACGTTCCATTGCATGCGGCGGCAGGTGCTGACCATATGCTGCTGCTGGGCGGTGTCGGGGGCGTCGTTGTCGCCTGCGGAGGCACAGAAGCCGATCGCGCCGCCCGGCTGAGGATGGGTGTGCAGGGCGGTCCAGGGGATCATCGCCTCCAAGGTGTAGCCGTGGGTCCCGGCGCGCGGTACGGCGGCGACGCGCACGCCGAGCGGCAGGGCGTCTGGCAGCGCGTCGGGCGGAAGAAGACGGCCTGGGGGCTGAGCTGGGCGAAATCGCCGGGCGAGAAGCCCAGCTGCCAGTCGTCCGCGTCGCCCTGGGCGGCGTTGAAGTCGCCGGGCAGATCGGTATCGAACCAGAGCTCGATGTCGTCGCCCTTCCAAAGGGCGTTGCCGCGCGTCTGGGCATTCTGCACGTGCACGTCGTCGGTGATGACGGCGCCGAGGTAGAAGTTCGCCGAGTTGTAGCCGGCGCGGAAGCTCGCGCTGAGATCGGCGGGGCCCCGGGGCGGGGTCAGGCCGGAGCCGGCGATCACGTAAGGCGCGGGCCAGACGGACGCGCCGGTCCAGTCGTCGAGGCGGCCGTCGATGGCGGGCGCCTCGCGGGCGGCGTTGGCGTGCAAGTCGACGCCGTTGTTCTGGCGGAGCGGTCCGCTATAGGTCACCGGGGCGGGCGGCGCGAAAGCGGGCCCGGCCACCGGACCGGGAGTGCGGCTGCGCCAGATGCCGATGGCGATAGCGGCGAGGCCGAGCAGCAGCAACACGACCGCCGCGACGGCCAGCAACTGTCGCCGGCCGATGCCGGGGCCCGCGGGCACGATCGGCCGCGAGGCGGGCTCCCAGGCCGTGGGCGGCCCGCCCGCGGCGGCGGGACCCGCGGCGACGCGGCGTGCGGGCACGCCCGTCGCGGCGGCGGCGACCGCGTCGGCCAGTGCCTGGCCGGTGGGGTAGCGGGCGGCGGGGTTCTTGTTGAGGGCATGGTCGATGACCGGCTGCAGCGCGGCGGGCAGGTCGGGGCGGTGCGCGCGGAGCGGGGGCGCAGGCTCGTGCACCTGACGGTAGAGCACCTCGGCGGGATTGTCGCCGGTGAAGGGCAGGGCGCCGGTGAGCATCTCGTAGAGCACGATGCCCAGGCTGTAGAGATCGCTGGCCGGGGTGGCCTCCTCGCCGCGGATCTGCTCGGGCGCCAGGTACTCCGCCGTGCCCATCAACAGACCCGCCTGGGTGAGCCGGGCCTCGGAGCCGGAGCGGGCGATGCCGAAGTCGGTGAGCACGACGTTGTCGTCGGGCTCGACGAGGATGTTGCCGGGCTTGACGTCGCGATGGGTGACGCCGTGGCGGTGAGCGTGGTCGAGCGCGGCGGCCACGGGGCGCAGGATGCGCACCGTGCGCTCGAGGGGCAACGGGCCTTCCTGCGTGATGATCTCGCGCAGCGCCCGGCCCGGCACGTAGCGCATGGCGAGGTACCAGAGGCCGTTGTCCTCGCGCACGTCGTAGACCGGCATGATGTGCGGGTGCTCGAGGTTCGCGGCGGTGATGGCCTCGCGGCGGAAGCGCTCGACGGCGCCCGGCTCGGCGGTCATCGCCGGGTCCATCACCTTGATCGCGACCGGCCGGTTCAGGCCGGGGTCGTGGCCGAGGTAGACCACAGCCATGCCGCCCCGGCCGATCGGCCGGTCGACGACGTATTTGCCCAGGCTTCGCCCGCTCAGATCATACATCGCGCCTCAATGGGCGAGATTCGGGAACGCTCCCATACCGGGGAAGATCGCGGCGGCCCGCAGGTCCTCTTCGATGCGCAACAGTTGGTTGTACTTGGCGGTGCGCTCGCCGCGCGCGGGCGCGCCCGTCTTGATCTGGCCGCAATTGAGCGCGACCGCGAGGTCGGCGATGGTGGCGTCCTCGGTCTCGCCGGAGCGGTGGGAGAGGACGGCCGTCCAGCCGGCACGCTGGGCCAGCTGCACGGCGTCGATGGCCTCGGTGAGTGTGCCGATCTGGTTGACCTTGGTCAGCAGGCTGGTGGCGTCGTGCTCGACGATGGCGCGCCGCACGCGGTCGGGATTGGTGACCAGCAAGTCGTCGCCGACCAGTTGCACTTTGCTGCCCAGGCGGGCGGTGAGGGCATGCCAGCCCTCCCAGTCGTCCTCGGCCATGCCGTCCTCGAGCGAAATGATGGGATAGCGGGCAACCCAGTCGGCCCAGAAGTCGATCATCTCGGCGCTGCTGAGGCTGCGCCCTTCCTTCGGCAGGTGATATTGGCCGTCGGAGTAGAGCTCGGTGATCGCCGGGTCGAGCGCGATGTAGACGTCGGAGCCGGCCTTGAAGCCCGCCTGCTCGATGGCGAGGAGGATCAGATCGATCGCCTCGCCGTTGGACTTGAGCGACGGCGCGAAGCCACCTTCGTCGCCGACGTTCGTGTTGTAGCCGCGGCCGCCGAGCACCTTTTTGAGTGCCTGGTAGACCTCGACGCCCCAGCGCAGGGCCTCGTGAAAGCTGGGCGCGCCGACCGGCATGACCATGAACTCCTGGAAGTCGGTCGAGTCGGCGGCGTGCTTGCCGCCGTTGAGGATGTTGAACATGGGGATGGGCAGCACGCGCGCCCCGGCGCCGCCCAGGTAGCGGTAGAGCGGCAGGCCGGTGGCGGCGGCGGCGGCGTGGGCCGCGGCGAGCGAGACGCCCAGGATCGCGTTCGCGCCGAGGCGGCTCTTGTTCGGCGTGCCGTCGAGCGCGATGAGCCGGGCATCGAGCGCGGCCTGATCGAGCGCGTTGAAGCCCTGCACGGCGGGGGCGATCTCGGTCGTGACGTTCTGCACGGCCTGGCGGACGCCCTTGCCGCCGTAGCGGTCCTTCTCGCCGTCGCGGAGCTCGGTGGCCTCGTGGGCGCCGGTGGAGGCGCCGGAGGGCACGGCGGCCCGCCCGCGGGCGCCGCCCGCGAGCTCGATATCGACTTCCACGGTCGGGTTGCCGCGCGAATCGAGGATCTCGCGCGCCCGTACGGCCGCGATCGCGGTCTGAGTCGTCATAATGGGTGCTCCTTTTGCTCGGGTCCGCCGTGCATAGGACGGACGGCCAAATTCGCCGCTACTATACGGCATCCGGCAGGGCGATGCAAGCCGGGGGGCGGCTGCGGGCGCGCGGTCGGGCGTCCCGCCCGGACCAGCGGGAGCGCGGCGGCGCGCCGGAGCGGACAGCGCGAGATGCGGCCAGGCCCGGCCCCGGACGGCAGTCCGCGAACCGGGACGGACCGGTGGGCCAATGGGAGGAGCGGGTGTGGACGCCGCGGGTTATGATGCGCCGCCCGCCAGGTCGTCCAGGGCGGAGACGGCGTCCACGGCCTGGGGCCAGGGCGGACCCGGGGCGGACACCGCCGCGATCTCGGCGGGCGCGCACTGGGGCTGCAGTTGCTTGCGGTAGACGCTGAGCGCCTGCGCGACCACCTGGTCCATGTTGTAGTGCTTGTAGGTGGCCAGACGGCCGACGAAGGTCACGCCGGCCGTCGCGTCGGCGAGCGCCTTGTAGCGCGTGTAGAGCTGCGGCGTTCTCGGCACACGGCACGGGGTAGTATGGATCGCCCTCGGCCTGCGGGTACTCATAGACGATGCTCGTCTTGCGGTGCTCCTGGCCGGTCAGGTACTTGAACTCGGTCACCCGGGTGTAGGCGAAGTCGTTCGGGTAGTTGATCACCGGCGCGGACTGGTAGACCGGCACGTCGTGGGTCTCGTGCACGAACTCCAGGGAGCGATAGGGCAGCTTGCCGTAGCGATAGTCGAAGAAGGCGTCAACCGGCCCGGTGTAGATCATCGCCCGATACGGGATGACGCCATCGACCTCGCGGTAATCGGTGTTGAGCAAGACCTTGATGTTCGGGTGGTCGAGCATGCGCTCGAACATGCGCGTGTAGCCCTGGCGGGGCATGGCCTGGTAGGTGTCGCTGAAGTAGCGGTCGTCGCGGTTGGTGCGCGTGGGCACGCGCGCCGTCACCGAGGCGTCGAGCTCCGACGGGTCGAGCCCCCACTGCTTGCGCGTGTAGCCGCGGAAGAACTTCTCGTAGAGCGCGCGGCCGACCTTGCCGACGACCACGTCCTCGGAGGTGCGGATCTCGTCGCGCGGCTCGGCCAGCAATTCCAGGAACGCCTCGATCTCGAGCCCGTTGAGGTGCATGCCGAAGATCGCGTTGATCGTGTCCAGGTTGATCGGCATCGGCACGAGCTGACCGTCGACGGAGACGCGCACCCAATGCTGGTTGGGGCGCCAACCGGTGAACTGCGACAGGTAGGCGAAGACATCCGCCGAGTTGGTGTGGAAGATATGCGGCCCGTAGCGGTGTACCAGGATCCCGTCGTCGTTGTAGTGATCATACGCGTTGCCGCCGATATGCGGGCGCACGTCGCAGAGGAGCACGCGCTGGTTCGCGTCCCGCGCGAGCCGCTCGGCCAGCACACTGCCGGCGAACCCGGCGCCGACGATCAGATAATCGAACATAGACCTCCCTTTCGATATGACGGCGCCTCGGCGGCAAGGTGCCCACGGCGGGCCACCACCCTGAAGCGCACCCCGATCAACAGGCTGCGCGTGTCTAGATCTGTGTCGTGAGGCGACCAATTGTGCCGGCCGGAGACATAGTAGAAGCAACTTCTAAGCCCAATGAACCCGAGGCCGGGCGAGCCCGGGCGCAGCGGCTTGACACTGCTCGCGCGTTTGTGCTATCACAACGGTACAATCACGCGCCCCGGCGCGAGGGGAGATCGACAATCGGCGAGGAAACGCGCGGCACAGACAGCTACCCGGCGGACGAGCGGGACCGCGGCAGCGCGGTGGCCCTGGCGGCCGCCTGCGGCGGGATGCTGCTGGCGCGCGGGGCCCGGCTGGCGGTGGCGGAGTCATGCACGGGGGGGCTGTTGGGCCACCTGCTGACCGAGGTGCCCGGCTCGTCGGCCTGGTTTCTCGGCGGCGTCATCGCCTACGACGACCGGATCAAGATGGCGCTGCTGGACGTGCCGGAGGAGCTGCTGCGCGAGCACGGCGCAGTGAGCGCGTCCTGCGCGGCGGCGATGGCCGAGGGCGCACGGCGCGTGACCGGCGCCGACGTGGCCCTGGCGATTACCGGGATCGCCGGGCCGGGCGGCGGCACGCCGGCCAAGCCGGTGGGCACCGTCTACCTCGCCCTGGCCACGCCCGCTGGCACGGAGACGGCCCACCACATCTGGGCGGGCGACCGCAGCGCGAACAAAGTCCAATCCGCCCGCGCCGCCCTGGCGCTGCTGGCCGAGCACCTGGAGAGAGGTTAAGCCCGTTGTTGTACGAAGTGAGCACGCTGGCGAACGGCCTGCGTGTCGTGACCAGCACGATGCCCCACACCCGTGCGGCCAGCCTGCTGGTCTACTACAAGGTCGGCTCGCGCTATGAGCCCGCGCCGCTCAGCGGCATCAGCCACTACATCGAGCACATGCTGTTCAAGGGCACGCATAAGCGGCCGGAGCCCCAGGAGATCTCGGAGGCCATCGAGGGCGTCGGCGGGTCGCTGAACGCGGTGACCGACCGCGAGTACACGGCGTACACCGCGCAGGTGCCGGCGCGGCACTTCGAGCGCTCGCTCGACGTGGTCACCGACATGATCACCAACTCGCGCTTCGCCGAGGACGAGGTGGAGCGCGAGCGGTCGGTCATCACCGAGGAGATCAACGGCGTGCTCGACTCGCCGCCCGACATCGTGAACGAGTTGATCGACTCGCTCATCTGGGGCGACCAGCCGATCGGGCGGCCCATCGCGGGCACGCGCGAGACGGTGGGCGCGATCACGCGGGCGCAGATGCTCGACTGGCTAGAGTCGCACTACCTGCCGCAGAACTGCGTGGTCACGGTGGCCGGCAACATCGAGCACGCGCAGGTGGTCAGCGCCGTGCAGGCGACGCTGGGCGCGGCGGGCGACGGCCGGGCGGCGCCGAGCTATCCGCCGGCCGCGGTGGGCCAGGATGCGCCGCGGCTCGGCCTGGCGACGAAGGACACCGAGCAGACGCATCTGTGCGTCGGCCTGCCCGCGCTGTCGTATGTCGATCCGGACCGCTATGTGCAGCAGATGCTCGACGGGATTCTGGGCGGCGGGATGAGCAGCCGCCTCTTCGTCGAGATCCGCGAGAAGCGCGCCCTCGCCTACTCGGTGGCCTCCTACGTCGACAGCCTGCACGACACGGGCGGCTTCATCGTCTACGCGGGGGTGGACAACGACCGCGTGACCCACTGCGTGCGCGCGGTGATGCACGAGCTGGATCGGATGCGCCAGGCGCCGCCGCCCGTGGACGAGCTCAATAAGGTCAAGGAGTATTACAAGGGGCACCTGGTGCTGGGGTTGGAGGGCAGCCGCTCGGTCGCGGGCTGGGGCGGGCGGCAGGTCTTGCTGCTGGACCAGATCGACACGGTGGACGAGGTGATGGAGCGGATCGACGCCGTGACCCCGGCGGCGGTGCAAGACCTGGCGCAGCGCCTGTTCCGCGACGATCAACTCAGCCTGGGCTTGGTGGGGCCCTTCGAGGAGACGGAGCCGTTCCGGGAGCTGTTAACGATCCGTTAGCCCCGCGAGGCCCCTGCTGGGAGCAGGGGCCTCGTCACTGCAGAAGGAGAAGTCCTTAACCAGCTCATATCTCGTATCCCCTTCACTATAGCACCGGCGGGGCGGCCGCACATCGCCCATGAGCCGGGGTGCGGATAGTACAAATGTCCCATTCGCGATCGGGCCGCGAGGACCGGCCGATCGGACTGGAGACCGACGATGGATATTCGCCTGATCACCGACGCCGACGTGGCCGCCTATCGGGCGCTGCGGCTGGAGGCGCTGCGCACCAACCCCGCCGCCTTCGGGGCGGACTACGAGGAGTTGCAGGCCCGCCCGCTAGAAGCCGAGGCGGCCCGCCTGCGCGAGAACGCCCCGCCGGATCACTTCATCCTCGGCGCCTGGGACGGCGACGCGCTCAGCGGCATGGTCGGGATGCGCCGCAACCTCGGCGTCAAGGTGCGGCATAAGGCGATGATCTGGGGCGTCTACGTCACGCCGAGCGCGCGGGGCCGGGGCGTGGGCCGCGCGCTGATGGAGGCCGCCATCGCGCGGGCGCGGACAATCGCCGGGCTGGAGCAACTGCTGCTCGCGGTGGCGGCGGGCAACCCGGCCGCGCGCGCCCTCTACCTGGCGCTCGGGTTCGTGCCCTACGGCCAGGAGCCGCGCGCGCTGCACCTCGGCGACCGCTACCTGGACGAGGAGATGATGATCCTGCGCCTGGCCGCGCCCGCGCCGACCGCGGCGGCCGGCAAAGCGGCGGAGCCCGTCGCAGGGCTCGTCTTCACGCCGCTGACGGAGGCGGACGCGCGGACTATTCTGACCTGGCGCTACGAGGGCCCCTATGCGCTCTACAACGCCGACCCGGCCGCCGCGGCCGAGGATCTGGTGGACATGATGGACCCGGCCAATGGCTACTTCAGCATCCACGACGCCGCGGGGGCGTTGATCGGCTTTCGCTGCTTCGGGCTGGGCGGGCAGGTGCCGGGCGGCGACTACCGCGGCGACGCGGTCGATACCGGCGGGGGGCTGCGGCCCGACCTGACCGGGCGGGGCCTCGGTGGCGCGGTGCTGGCCGCCGGGCTGGCCCTCGGCCGGGCGCGCTACCACCCCCGCGCCTTCCGCGTCAGCATCGCGGCGTTCAACCGCCGGGCACAGCTTGTCTGCGAACACGCGGGCTTCCGCCCGACGCAGATCTTCGCCCGCCAGGGCGACGGCCGCCCGTTCATCGTGCTCGTGCGCCCGGAAGCCGATCCTGGCCCACCCCAGGGACCTGCCTAGTCTGGGCCCCGCGCGGCAGTCGCCGGCTCCTACCTCCCGTCCGGCGCGGGCACGGCGCACCCGCGCGGGGCGACTTCGTCCGCCCGCAGGGCGCGGCCCGGGCGAGGCGCGGCGGCCGGGGCGGCAGCCCCGCCGATGGTGAGATCGAACAGCGGGATCTCGGGCGGGCAGAGCACGCGCACGCGCGGTAGGTCCATGCCCTCGAAGCCGACGCCGCGGCTGGTGTAGATGTAGCCGCCGTTCGGCATCTCGTGCAAGCCCATGACGTAGCGGCGGCCGAAGCGCGAGCCGGTGCGGAGCGCGCCGACGACCGGCACGCGGATCTGGCCGCCGTGGGTGTGGCCGCAGAGGTAGAGGTCGACCCCGCGGGCCGCGGCCTGAGGCACCATGTCGGGCGTATGGAAGAGCAGGATGCGCAGGTCGGGGGCGCCCTGGGCGTCGGCGGCGTCGAGCGCGCGCTGCAGGCGCGGGAAGTCGAACTCCCAGCGGTGGCCGCGGCTGCTGCCCACGCCGGCCAATTGGATACGCCGGCCGGCGACGGACAGGGTGACGGCGCTCTCGTCGAGGAGGTGGACGCCGGTGCCCAACATGGTGGCGCGGACGATGCCCGGTGGGTCGACGTTGCCGAGGCAGGCATAGACGCCGAGCGGCGGCGCCAGCGCGACGATCGCGCGCAGGAACGCGCGCAAGTCCTCGTAGGATTGCGCGTCGTAGTAGTCGATGTTGACGTAGTCGCCGGTGAGCAGGATGAGGTCGGGCCGCGCGGCGCGCAGCAGCGCCAGAGCCTTATCCTCGCGCCGCACGTGGCGCTCGACGTGGATATCGGTCAACTGGGCGACGCGCAGGCAGAGCGGCAGCGCGTCCGGGGTGCGGCCGGGAAACGTGAGCGCGGTGCGCGTGACCTGCAGGCGCTGGCCCTCCAGGTAGGTGGCGTAGACGATCGCCGCGGCCATAGCGCCATGCGTGGCCCAGAGCAGGCGGCTGAAGGCGCGGCGCCCGGCGGGGGGCAGGTCGCGGCCGGTGCCGGGGATGGCAAGGCCGCCCACGGCCACGGCCCCCGAGAGCAAGGCGCGGCCCCAGATCAGGTAGTAGACGGCGCCGCGCACGGGCGGGAAGGCCAGGCGCAGCAGCGGGAGCCCCGCCGTCAGCGCGAGGTCGATGCCCGACCAGCCGAGCGCCTGGATGCCGGCCTCCTGGGCGATGCGGGCGCGACGCGGCGCGTGGGCCCGCCGCAGGGCGCGGGGCAGGGCCACGAGCAAGAGCAGGGCCATCGCCAGGGGCAAGCCCAGGAGGCCCCACCAGCGGCGGCTGAGCCAGACGACGGTCCAGGCGAGGCCATCCACCGGATCCTCCAGGATCCGGTGCCAATCCCATTCCATGTAGTGCGATATCCTCTCTGCAAGGGAGACGCGGCGCGGGGGCGCCGGTCAGGGTGTCGAGAGGATTATACCAGGGGCCGGGCGCGGTGCCCAGCGCGCGGGCTCAGGCGGCAGGGGGGCGGCCGCGCCACTGTCAGGTAGGGGCGATCCCGGTGGTCGTCGGGCCGATCGTGACGTCGAAGAAGGCGACCTCGGGCGGGCAGAGGACGCGCATGCGCGGGATGCCGAGGCCCTCGAAGCCGATGCCGCGGCTGGTGTGGATCCAGCCGCCGTTGGGCAGGCGGTGCAGGCCCTCGACGTAGCGGCGGCCGAAGCGTGAGGCCGTGCGCAGCGCGCCGACGACCGGCAGGCGGATCTGGCCGCCGTGGGTGTGGCCGCAGAGGTAGAGGTCGATGCCCGCGGCGGCCGCCTGGGGTGCCAGGTCGGGCGTGTGATACAGCAGGACCCGCAAGTCGGCCGCGCCCTCGGTCTCGGCCGCGGCCACGGCGGCGCGGAAGCGCGGCAGGTCGCGCCGCCAGGAGGCGCCGGCCGCGTCGCGGGCGCCGAGGATCTGGAGGAGACGGGACCCGACGGGGATCACGCGCGCGGTGGCGTCGAGCACGGGGATGCCGGAGTCGCGGAGCACGCGGTGGACCGGGCGCGGCGGGTCGTTGTTGCCGAGGGTGGCGAAGACGCCGTAGCGCGGGCGCAGGGCGACGATCTGGCGCAGCAGGCGGCGCAGGGCGGCATAGGCCCGGGCGTCGTAGTAGTCGGTGGCCAGGTAGTCGCCCGTGAGGCAGACCAGGTCGGGTTGGGCCGCGCGCAGGGCGGCCAGCGTGGCGTCGTCGTTATGGCTGCGCCGGGCGATATGCAGGTCGGACAGGTGGGCGATGCGCAGCCGGGCGGGCGGGCGATCGGCGCCGCGGCCGGGGAAGGCCAGCCGGGCCCGGCTCACCTGCACGTCCAGGGCGTCGACGTAGGTGGCGTAGACGACGAGGCCGGTCATGGCCGCCTGCGCGACCGCCAATCCCCCGGTGAGCGGCGCCGCAGCGGCGGGCGGCAGGTCGCCGCGGCGCGGGGCGACGAGCAGGGCCAGCGCGGCCCCGGCAGCCGAGAGGAGGGTGCGCCCGACCAGCAAATACAGGAAGGCGCTGCGGATCGGTGCGTAGGACAGCCGCAGGGCGGGCAGCGCGGCCATCAGGCCGAGGTCGAGGGCCGATGCGCCGAGCGTGAGCAGGCCGGTGCGCCGCACGAGGGCCGCCCGGCGCGGCGCCCCGGCGGCGCGGGCGGCGCGCGGCCCCACGCCGAGCAGCAGGCCGAGCAGCCCGGCCGGCGGCAGCACGACGCCCCACCAGTGGCGGCTGAGCCCGCGGACGAAGCCGGTTAGCCGCGGAAGGCGGACCCGGCGAGGATGTAGATCCAGGAGGCAGGCGGGCGATCCATGGCGCGTCCCTTGCAGGTGATGCGACTTGAGCCCGGATCCCGCGCAGCGCGTCGGGGCCCAGCGGGCACCCCGGACTCCCCACACTGTAACGCGGTCAGCCGCATTTTGTTAAGGAGTTAGCCATCATGATCGTCGCGATTGTCACGATTCCCGCCCCGTCCGGCGAGGACGCCGCCCAGGCCATGGAGCAGCGCTTCGCCGAGAACCTGCACTTTGTCGAGAAGGCGCCGGGCTTCGCCGGCTTCGAGCTGTTGCGCCCGGTGGAGGGCAGCGACCACTACCTGTCGATCTCCAAGTGGAAGACGCGTGCGGACTTCGAGGCCTGGGCCGCCAGTGAGGCGAACGCGCGGGCGCACGGCCGCCCGGCGCAAGGCGGCGAGGGCCACGGCAATAGCACGGGTGCGCCCGCGGGCCACGGCGCGCCGGCCGCACATGGCGGGGCGGGTGCGCACGCTGCGGCGGCCGGCGGGCACCACCAACTGCCGGGCGGCGTCGCCCTGTATGAGGTCGCCGAGCAGTAGCGGCGACCGGGCGGCGGGCTAGGGCGCGGCGGTGGCGGCCGGCAGGGTCACCGCGAAGAGCCACGGCCCGCCGCCGACCCGCCGGCTCGTGGCGCTGGACACGGCCAGCGCCGACACGCTGATCTTCCAAGGGCCGGTGGCGGCGAACGCGGCGGGGCCGCGCAGGCTCGCCGCCCAGGTGCCATCGGGCTGCCAGCCGCGCACCGCGGCGCGCGCCGTCAGCCAGGCGCCGAGCGGCTCCAGGCGGAGGGCCGCGCCGGAGGCGTTCAGGCCACCCGCCAGCACAATCGGCTGCCAGTCGGTGGTCTGGTCGGCGCCGGCCGCCGGGAAGCGTAGCACCACCCGCGCCTCGCGGCGGGTCACCACCACCCGCTCCAGAGTCACCGTCACGCCGCCCGCCGTCGCACGCTGGGGCGCGGCGAGCACGCGGCGCAAGGGGTCGAAGGCCAGCCGAAAGGCGACGTGGAACGGGCCCGCGAGGGTGCTGCCAGCGGCCACATCGCTCGCCACCGGCGCGTTCGCGCGGCTTGCGCCAGCGGCACGCTCAGCGCCAGATGGAAGGTGGGCTGCGGGCCCGGCGTTCGGCCAGGCCGGACGGCGTCGAAGGCGAGGGTCGGCGCCGGCGGCGGCCGCGGCGTTGCTGCTGGAGATCGGGCGCGGAGGCGGCGCCCAGCCAGGGCAGCGCCGTGTCCGCCGTGGTCAGGCGCGGCAAGGCTCCCGGCGGGCGCGCCGGGCCAGGCGAGGCGCGCGGCGGGCACCGCGCGGCCCTGCGCGTCGAGCAGTCGTAGGCGAGCACGACTTCGTTGGCGTCGGCGTGGGCGCCGCCGCCCTGGACGTCGTTCCAGACGGGCCGCAGGACGAAGGTGTAGGCGCCGACCGTCTGGGTGAGCGCCGTGCCGGCGTCCAGGAGCGGCGGCGCGGCCTGCGCGGGCGCGGCAAAGGCGGGCAAGCTGGGCGGGGCGGCGCTGCTTGCGCCCGGGAAGCCGGTCAGCAGCGCGAACCCGAGCGCGACCACCACAAGCAGGGCGAGCGGCGCTGCGCCCAGAGCCAGGCGCCACCAGCCCGCACGGGCGCGGCCCGGCGCGGCCGGCGGTCGCGCGGCATCCCCGAACAACGGCGCGAGATCGGCTTGGTCAGGGTGCATCACAAGTCCTCCGTTTCGTCCGGCCCGCGCCCGGCGTTCCGCAATGCGGCTCCGCGGGCCCGTGCGCCCGTCTTTCCCGCCGCTCGTCGTGTCGCCACATGTCGGTCCGCGTCCAGGCGTGGGCCAGGGCCCGGCCGGAGCGGTCTCTACCATATAAAGCGTCTGAGCCGGGCGAAATGTGACACGCAAGAGGGGACGCGTGGTCACGCGTCCCCTTTGCCCCTCGCGATCCGCGCGGCCGATCAGTGGAACATGTTCATCATGTTGCGCAGCTGCCGCGGCGGCTTGCCCTTGCCGTTCCAGCCACCCAGCTGCTTCATCATCTTCTGCATCTGCTTGAACTGGTTGAGCAGCATGTTGACTTCCTGCGTGGTGGTGCCGCTGCCGCGGGCGATGCGGCGCCGCCGGCTGCTGTCGATGATCTCGGGGCGGTGGCGCTCCTTGGGCGTCATCGAGCGGATAATCGCCTCGATGTGCTTCATGTCGTCCTCTTCGACCTGGACGTTCTGCTGGCGCATGGCGGCGCCCATGCCGGGGATCATCTCCATGATCTGCTGCAGCGGGCCGAGCCGCTTGACCATCTGCAGCTGGCCGAGGAAGTCCTCCAGGTCGAACGTGGCCGTGCGGATCTTCTTCTCCATGGCCTTCGCCTGATCGACGTCGTACTCTTCCTGGGCGCGCTCGATGAGCGTCATGACGTCGCCGTAGCCGAGGATGCGCGAGGCCAGGCGGTCGGGGTAGAAGGGCTCGAGGGCGTCGGTCTTCTCGCCGGTGCCCATGAACTTGATCGGCACGCCGGTGACCGAGCGGACCGAGAGCGCGGCGCCGCCGCGGGCATCGCCGTCGACCTTGGTCAGGATCAGGCCGGTGATGCCGACCTGCGCGTTGAAGGTCTCGGCCACGCGCACGGCGTCCTGGCCGGTCATCGAGTCGACGACGAGGAGGACTTCGGTCGGGTTGAGGCGCCGCTTGATCTGGACGAGCTCGTCCATCATCGTCTCGTCAATGTGCAGGCGGCCGGCGGTGTCGAGGATGATCGTGCCGTTGCGGTTCTCGTTGGCGCGCGCCAGAGCGTGCTCAGCGATGTCCACCGGGCTGACCTGCGTGCCCTCGCTGTAGACCGGGATGCTCAGCTGCTTGCCGAGCGTCTCCAACTGATCGATGGCGGCCGGGCGGTAGACGTCGGCGGCGACGAGCAGCGGGCTCTGGTTCAGGCGCTTCAGCTGCAGGCCGAGCTTGGCGACGGTGGTCGTCTTGCCGGAGCCCTGCAAGCCGACGAGCATGTAGATGTTCGGCGGGCGGGGGGCCTTGATCAGCGGGGCCGCCTCGCCCAGCAGGCCGATCAGCTCGTCGTGGACGATCTTGACGACCATTTGCGCGGGCGTGACGTCGCGCAGGACGTCCTGGCCGATGGCCTGCTCGCGGACGCGGCCGACGAAGTCCTTGACCACCTTGAAGTTGACGTCGGCCTCGAGGAGCGCGCGGCGCACTTCCTTCAGCGCCTCGTCGACGTCGGTCTCCTCGAGCCGGCCCTTGGCGCTCATGCGCGTGAAGGCGGTATTCAGGCGGTCCGAAAGGGTCTCAAACATAGTAGCGCAACCTCACATTATCGCCCGGCGGGCGGCCGGGCCGGCCTGCTAGCGGAACAATGCCTCGACAAACTGCTGCGGATCGAACTCGGCCAGGTCGTCCAGCTTCTCGCCGGTGCCCACGAAGCGAATGGGCAGGCCCAGCTCGCGGGCGACGGCGAAGGCAATCCCGCCCTTGGCGGTGCCGTCGAGCTTGGTCAGCACGACGCCGGTGATCTCGACGGCGTCGAGGAAGATCTTGGCCTGTTGTAGGCCGTTCTGCCCGGTGGTCGCGTCGAGCACGAGGAAGACATCGTGCGGCGAGCCGGGCACTTGCTTCTCGCAGATGCGGCGGAGCTTCTTGAGCTCCTCCATCAGGTTGGTCTTGGTGTGCAGGCGGCCGGCGGTGTCGATGATCAGGATATCCGAGCCGCGCGAGACGGCCGAGCCGACGGCGTCGAAGACGACCGCACCTGGATCGGAGTTCGGCTGGTGGCGGATCAGGGGCGCGCCCGTGCGCTGCGCCCAGACCTCCAGCTGCTCGATGGCGGCGGCGCGGAAGGTGTCGCCCGCGGCCAGGATGACGTCGTTGCCGAGCCGCTGGAAGTAGCGCGTTAGCTTGGCGATGGTCGTCGTCTTGCCGACGCCATTGACGCCGGCAACCAGCATGATGTAGGGGTGCGGCAGGGCCTGGCCCTCGCCCCACGGCGGGCGGTGGGTGGCAAGCGGCGCCTGCAGCACCTGGACGAGCAGGCCCTTGAGCAGGTCGTAGGCGGTGGAGGCGCGGCGGATGCGGTCGCGGGTGACCTGCTTCTCCAGCGCGTCGAGCACGTAGTTGGTGGTATCGACGCCACAGTCGCCGAGCACGAGCAGGTCCTGCAGATCGTCCCACAGGTCAGGCGTGATCTCGTCGGCCGAGAAGAGCTCGCCGATCTGGCGGAAGATGCTGCGCCGGGTGGGCTGCAGGCTCGCCTCGACCTTCTGCTGCTGCTCGGCCTCGACCTGGGCGATCTCGGCCTCGACCTGGGCGACTGGCCTCAAGTGTGCCGCCGGGGCCTGCGCCTCGGCGGCCGGCTGCTCTTCTTGCTTGGGCCGCCGGAAAAATCTAAACACGCGGGTAACTGCTCCTCAATGAAATCCGGGTGGACACGACGAACGGGGGCCACGGGGGGCCCTCGCTAGATTATACTATATACGTGGGGCGGGACCAAACTGGGCTCGTGAGGGTTGAGGGGCGCCCACGCGGGCGGGAGTCGTGGCGGCGGCCTCTCGACCTCGGCGAGAGTCCGTCCTTCCGAGCGTAAGGAGGGCATGAGGCATGCGTCAACACCACGGGCGGCAATCATGGCGTGCGGTTGCGATAGCGCTCATCATGGCGACTTTAACCGCGAGCATCATCGAGGGCTGTGGCCAGGTGAATGATTCGTCAGATTCGCAACACAGTCTTGTTGCTCCAACCAGCTTGCCCGAAAGTGTTCCGACGAGGGTTGAGCCCACGCCGACGCCCAACAGCAAAGAGTTATTCGTCGCGCACTGGCAGGCGACGGTCGCGGCGGGCCGTACCGCATTCGCGCTTAGCGGTACCCCCACCTGGACCCCCGGCGGCGCCCCAATCGCCGGCCCGTCCCCCACGCCGTGGCTGGGTCTCCAGACCTGCGGGAATGCGAACACTCGCGACCCGTACTATATCAGTTGCTGGGAGGGCTTTGAGAACGACCATCTGATCGGCCTAGCCAGCGGGCGTGAAGGCCTTGACGGCGACATGACCCAAGGCCTTGTCTCAGTGTTTGACAACACTACACATCTTACCCAGCATTTCCGCACGCCGGACAAGGTGGGCGGCGTGCGGATCACGGCCGTCGACGGCACGCTATTTACCGTCACGACCGTCGATCACTCACCCGCGATCACCTACATTTTCGATCTCGCGACCCAGCAGTGGGTCACGCCCACCCCTCGCTCCGTACCGTCCGTTTCCGTCTCGCCCGAGTCGACGTCCTCGCCCGTGCCCACCCCGGGCCCGTGAGGCGCGGCCGCACTGGCCGGGCCATCACGGATTCGCAAAAGCTTGCCCGGCGCCGCACGCGGCGCCGGGCTCACCGTCTCTACCGGCCGCGCCTAGTCGTGCTCGCGGTCGGGGTTATCGAGATGGAAGAAGTTGCTCTGGTGGCCGTCGCTCTTGTGCTCCTGGAAGAGGAAGACGAGCTTGCGCTGGTCGAACGGCGCGAACCAGTCGTCCCAGCTGATCTCCTGGAGATCCTTGCCCCCATAGCCCGGGAAGTTGAAGCGCAGCACGCCCGGCTTGCCGCCGTGCTCGGTGTCGGGTACGGTGGCCGGCGTGGCCTTGCGCTCGTCGGCCCAATGCTTGATCACGTCGTGGCTGCGCGTGGCCAGCGTCTCGCCGGGGTGATCCTCGTGCTCGTCGGGCGAGTGGATCCAGCGCGCGCGGAGCGTCGACGAGGAGAGATCGTCCGCGTTCTGCTCGAGGAAGCGCCGGTCCTCGGCGTTGATATTCTTCGCCTTGATTTCTGTCTTGTCGGCCATGACGGCACCTCCTGTATCGTCCCATGAACAGCATCGCCGGCCGCCTCCCAGGCATACCCAAGCGGCACGACCACCGGGCTCCGGCGTTCCCCTTCCTAGATCAATTTCCATGCCGACCCCCGGCTTGGGGAACGCCAAGGCCGCCCCGGTGGGGGCGGCCTGCGGTGTTGCGCGGGAGCAAACGGCCTACATGGCGGTGTCGGCGGTGTCGTCCTGATCCGAGGCGAAGTCGAAGTCGTCGGCGCTCAGGTCGCTCCACATATTGCGGAGCTCTCCCAGGAACTGCTGGATGTCGTTCCAGATTTCCTGCTGCTTCTCGCGGTCGGGGATGAAGACGGCGACCATCAGGCCGGCGAGCATGCTCAGCCAGAAGATGATGCGGCCGGTCTCCCCGGTGACGTAGAGCGTGGTGTCGACGGTGTTGTTGACCGCATCGCCGGCTTTGCGGCCGACGGAGCTCAGCGCGCCGCCGACGCCCTTAGGCTGGGCGGCGATCTGCGGCCGGGCGCGCGAGACGACCTCGCCGATCGCGCCCGCCGCGCTGCTCAGCGCCTCGCCGACGACGGGCGCCGCGGTGCCGACGGCGTCGCGCACCTTGCCCGGCGCATCGGCGGCCGCCTCGGCCACGCGGGGCGCCACGTCCTCCTGCACGCGCGTGCGCGCTTCGTCGGCGCGATGGCGGATCCAGGGCAAGGTGTCGTTGCGCATGGTCTGCGCGGCCTGCCCGCCGCCCTTGCGCGCGGCCGGCAGGATGTCGTTCATGGTGCGGTTGAGCGCGTCGATGGCGATGGTGCGCAGGATATCGCCCGCCTGGGCGGCGAAGCCCTTGGCGCCCTCAGCCGCCTGGCCGGCTTGCTCTTTGACCGTCGGCCCATACTCGTCGGCCAGCTTGCCGCCGCGCTTGCGGGCTTCCTGGGCCACGGCGCTGAGCGCCTCGCCGGCCTGGCGCGCACGCTTGCGGGCCTCGGGCAGCACGTCGTCGTTCAGTGTGCCCTGCACCTGCGGCAGGACATCCTCTTCGACCTGCTTGCGCATGGAGCCCAGGTGCTCGGCCAGGGTCGCGAGCACCGCCGCGACATCGGCCGTCTGCACGCCGCCCGCCTGGTGGCGCAGGTCGCGCGCCATGTGGCGGATCTGCTTGCGCGAGTCCTTCAGGGCCTGATCCCAGCCGACGTCCTGCGCCTGCGCGGCGATCTGGTCCCAGAGGGCCTTCAGCTGCTGCCGCGCCTCGTCGGAGACGTCGCCCAGGTCGAGGTTCTTGAAGGCGCGCTGGGCTTCCTTCTGCGCGCGCTTCGCGCCGCGGCGGCCCTCGTGCTCGATCGTGTGCAATCGGTCACGGACATCGGAGACGGCTGCCTCGAGGTCGACGTGCGCGGCGGCTTGCTGCCCGCTCCGGCGCGCGGCCTTCACCAGATCCTGCACGTCGGCCGATTGCACGCGGCTGTTGACCTGATCGAGCGCGCCGCTGAGCAGCGCGGCCAGGTCGGCCCGCGCGACCGCCTTGCGCACCTCTTTGCCGGTCGCCTGGATCTGCGCGACCACCCGCTCGGCCGGGGTCTCGCGGCGCCGGGTCAGCAGGATGATCAGGCCGCCGAGGGCCGCGGCCGCGCCGCCGGCCATGGCCAGGACGCGCATCAGGTCCGCGTTATCGTCGAAGTCCTCATCGTCGAAATCGAACTCGAGATCCTGGTCAAACTCCCCCTCGGGAGTGGCATACAATTCGTTTTGGTTTACGCTCTCGTCCATGCTCTCACTCGCCCTCCTCTTGCTCCAGGCGCAATGCGGGCCCCCCGCGACCTGGCCGATCTCGGCCGTAGCGGTAGCAAGTTCTATGCCGCTACTCGGCCGGCGGCACGGGGTCGAGGGGGCACCACCGGCGCGCCCCGCCCGCGCGCCGCCGGGCGGGCGGCTAGGCGGCGAGGGGCACTTCTTCGAGGCGCAGGCTGAGGACGCGCGAGGCGCTGTCGGGGGCCAGCGAGATGCCGTAGATCGCCGCGGCGACCTCGATCGTGGCGCGGTTGTGGGTGATCAGGATGAACTGGCTGCGCGCGCTGAGCTCACGGAGCTCGTTGCGGAAGCGCCCGATGTTGGCCTCGTCGAGCGCGGCGTCGACCTCGTCCATGATGCAGAAGGGCGTCGGGCGCACGCGCAGGATGGCGAAGAGCAGGGCGACGGAGGTGAGGGCGCGCTCGCCGCCCGAGAGTGCGCTGAGCGGCTGGGCGCGCTTGCCCGGCGTCTGGGCGATGATCTCGATGCCCGTCGCCGTGACGTCGGCCGGGTCGGTGAGCTCCAGGCGAGCGGAGCCGCCGCCGAACAGGCGCGGGAAAGTCTCGCGGAAAGCGGCGGCCACGGCGGCGAAGGTCTCGCTGAGGCGCTCGCGCATGAGGCGGTCGAGGTCGGCGGCCACCTGGCGCAGGCTCGCGGCCGCGGTTTCCAGGTCGCGCAGCTGGCCGGTCAGGAAGCCGTGCCGGGCCTGCGCGGTCGCGAACTCCTCGACGGCGAGCGGATTGATCGGGCCCATGCGGCGCAGGCGCCCGCGGAGCAGGCCGATGCGCGACTCCACGTCCGCGGCCGCCGCGGCGTCGGGCGCGGCAGCGGCCGCCGCCCAGCGGGCTGCCCAGGCGGGCCAGGCGTCCGGGTCCGGCTCGGCCGCTCCCGCGCCGAGCTCCAGATCCTCGACGATGCGGACGCGCAGCTGGTCGGCCCCCGCCTTCTGGCGCTCGCGGTCGATCGCGCGGTGGCCGTAGGCCGACTCGGCGGCCAGCACGCTGCCCTGCGCGGCGCGCTGCGCTTCGTCGAGCGCGGCCTGCTGCTCGCGGGCGGCGGCGAGGGCCTGCTGCGCCGCGGCGACCCGGCCGCGCAGGTCGGCGGCGGCCGCGTCCCAGCGGGCGGCGCCGGCGCGGGCGGCGTCGAGCGCGGCAGCCGCCTGGGCGAGATCGGCCTCCAGCGATTCGAGGCGCAGCGCGCGAGCACGCTGCTGGTCGGCCAGGCGGGCCTGCTGCGTCTGCGCTGCCTGCACGGCCGCGCGGCGATGGCGCGCGCCCTCCTCGGCCACCGCCAGGCGGGTGCGCAAGGCCGTTACCTCGTCGCGCGCCCGCGCCTCCGCGCCGCGCGCCTCCAGCGCGGCCTGCTGCAGCGTGGCGATCGCGGCGACCAGCCCGCTGCTCTGGGACTCCAGCGTCTCCAATTCGGCCGCGAAGCCCGCCAGGCGGCACCCCCAGTCGTCGAGCGCCTCCTGCGCCTGTCGCACCAGCCCGGCGCGCCACGTGGCCTCCTGCGCGCTCTGGGCGCGGCGCTGGGCGAGATGACCGGCCGCCTCGCGGCGCTCGGCCGCATGGCGGGCGGCGGCACGCGCGGCCTCGGCGGCGGCTTGCCGCCCGGCCTCGGCCCGCGCCACGCCATCGGCGGTCTGGCCGGCCGTCCGCGTCCGGGCGGCGACCAGCGCCTGGGCCTGCTCCAGGGCGGCCGCAAGCTCGCGCTGCTCGCGCTCGCGCGCCAGCACGCCGTGCTCGCGCGCCGCCGAGCCGCCCGTGACCGCGCCGCCCGCGCGCACGATGTCGCCGCCGAGCGTGACGATGTTCCAGCCGCCGGGTACGCGGGGCAGCACCTGGCGCGCGACCGGCAAGTCGGCGACGACGAGCGTGCGGCCGAGCAGGTAGTCGACCACGACGGCGTACTCGGGCGCGGCGCTGACGAGGCGTGCGGCCACGCCCTCGACACCCGCCCGGCCGGTCAGGCCGCGCACGGGATCGCCGTGCGTCTCGGCGACGCGCAGGCTGTCGAGCGGCAGGAAGGTGGCCCGGCCGGCGCGGTTCTCGCGCAGCCAGGCAACGGCCGCCTCCGCGTCGCCCCAGGTGCTGACGACCACGTCGTGGATGCGGCCGCCCAGGGCGACCTCAATCGCCGTCTCGAGCGCCGCCGGGACCTGGATGAGCAAGGCGACGACGCCGTGCCGGCCGGTGAGCCCGGGCGCCTGGAGGACGGCGCGCACCGGGTGAGGCAGGCCGTGGCCGCCCTCGCTGACGCGCCGGGCCAGGTCGAGGCGGGTGGCGAGGCTGTCGACCTCGGCGGCGGCGGCGCGGCGCTCCTTCTCCGCGTGCTCGCGCGCCTGCTGGGCGGCGTGCAGCGCCTGCTCGGCCGCGGCCAGCGCGGCAACGGCCGTGGCCTGGGCGGCCTCGGCCGCGCGCAGGGCCTCCGCGGCGGCGGCGCTCTCGGCCTCCTCGGCCTCCTGCCGGGCGGCGAGGCGGTCCGCCGCGGCCTGCTGATCGGCCAGCTGGCGCTCGAGCTCGGCGCGATGGTCCTGGCTGCCGGCGAGACGCTGGCGCAGCCCGGCGGCCTGGGCCGAGCCGGCCGCGGCGCGCTCTTGTGCCGCGGCCAGCGCGCGGTCGGCCGCGCGGCGCGCTTCGACGGCGCGGTGCTGGGCGGATTCGGCGGTCCCGACATCGGCGCGCAGGGCGCGCTCTGCCGCGACCGTGCCGTCCTCTACGGCCAGCAGCCCGGCCAGCTCGGCCTGCGCCTGGGCGAGCGCTTCGCGGCCGGACTCGTGCTCCTGCAGCGTGGCCTGTTGCTGCTGCTCCAGCGCGGCCAGGCGCTCGGTCTGGACGGCGGCCGCGCGGGCCGCGTAGTCGCCCTGCTGCAGCACGCCCTGCTGCTCGGCGACGCGGCGCTCCACCTCGGCCTGGTGCTGCGCGACGACCGCCCGGGTCTCCTGCAGCCGGCGCTCCGCCGAGGCGGCCGCGGCGCGGGCCCGGGCCAGCGCGTCCGCCGCGGCGGCCTCCGCCGCGCGGGCCGTCTCGCAGGCGGCCTGCGCCTGGCGCCACTGCGCCCCATACCAGCCGTCGAGCAAGCCGCGCAACTCGCCGACCACCGCGTCATGCTCCTGTGCGTGGCGGGCCTGGCGCTCGAGGTGCTTTAGCTGCGGCTCGATCTCGGCGACCAGGTCGTTGACGCGCAGCATGTTGTCCTCGGTGCGGGCGAGCCGGCGGAGCGCGTCGTCGCGCTGGGCGAAGAAGGGGCGGATGCCGGCGGCCTCCTCGAAAAGGGCGCGGCGCTCCTCGGGTCGCAGGCTCAACAGCTCGTCGGCGAGCCCCTGCCCCACGGCGGTGAACGACTGGCCGATGGGCGCGAGCAGGTCGAGCACGTCGCGCAGGCGCACGCGGCTGCGGTTGATGTAGTACTCGTTCTCGCCCGAGCGGAAGGCGCGGCGCGTGATGCTGACTTCGTCATAGGCGATGGGGAGAGTGCGATCGGTGTTGTCGAGGACGAGGGTGACCTCGGCCATGCCGAGCTGGGTGCGGCCGGGCGAGCCGAGGAAGATCAGGTCCTCACTGCGGCGAGCGCGCAGCTGGCTGTGGGACTGCTCGCCGAGCACCCAGCGGAGGGCGTCGGCCACGTTGGACTTGCCACTGCCGTTCGGGCCGATGATGGCCGTGATATCCCCGTCGAAGGAGAACTCCGTCTTGGCCGCGAAGGTCTTGAAGCCGTGCAGAGTGAGGTGTTTGAGCCGCATAATCCTCCCGGGGAGCACTGGCGCGCGGATAGGCGACGATTTTCCGCATTATACCAGATCTGCAGGGATATGTATAGTCCCCTCGTCCGGGGTGCAGAGCGGCCCGCGCAACGCGAGATTCACGGCTTCGTCCAGCGGCAGGGCGCGGCCCTCGGCCCACACCCGCGCGCACAGGTCCGGTGGCGCGGCCGCCCGCAGCGCGGCCACTTCGCGGTCGCGCCATCGTTGATCGTCGGGCTCCAGCGTGTAGCCAATCGACTCGGACAGCGCCTCGGCGGCACCGAAGAGGCGTGCGGCGCGGGCGAAGGCGCCCTGGCGCGACGCGACCGCCGCCAGGCCGGCCAGGCAGTCCTCCATGCCGATGCGGTGTCCCAAGTCGCGGCGCTGCGTCAGGCTCTCGGCGAACAGCCGGCCCGCGCGCGCGTAATCGCCCTGATCGTGCGCGGTGTAGGCCAGGTTGGCGAGCAAGAGGCCCACGCTGTTGGCGTTGCCGAGCTCACGATGGATGGCCAGGCTCTCTTCGAACAGGCGGTGCGCCTGCGCGTAGTCGCCCCGCGCGCGGGCCTCGACGCCCTGGCTATTGAGGATGCGGGCCACGCCGCCCATCTGACCCGCGGCGCGCATCAGGCCCAGGCTCTCCTCGTAGCACGCCTGCGCCCGCTCGGGCTCGCCCAGCGCGCCCAGTTGTACGGCGAGGCCGTGCAGCGCCATGGGCAGGTAGTGGGTGTCGTGGGCCGCCCGCAGCGTCTCCACACTCTGCTCGGCGAACTCGCGGGCGACGCCGTATTCCCCCTGCAGCCAGGCCAAGCGGCCCGCGCCGACCAGCAGGCGCCCCCGCTCGGCGCTCGGCTCCGGGCTCGCGGCCAGCAATGCTTCCAGCCAGTAGCGCCCCTCGCTGAGGTCGCCGCGGATCTCGCAGCAGCGGGAGTAGGTCCAGGCGAGTCGCTGAGCCGTCTCCAGCGAGCCGGACGCGATTGCCCAGCGGAAAATCTCGTGGATGTTGCCCTGCTCGCCGGCCACGTGGGCCAGGGCGGCCGCCGAGCGCAAGCCGCGGAACTCGGTCTCCTCGGCCAAGACGAGCGCCAGGTAGTACTCGGCGTGGAGCGCGTGGATCTCGGCCGTCTCGCCGCAGGCGACCAACTGTTCGTGCGCATACTCGCGGATCATTTCCAGCATGGCGAAGCGCGGCTCGTCGGTGCCGGCCGGCGCGAGGGTAATCAGGCTGTGGTCGAGCAGGACGCTCAGCCCGTCGAGGACGGGCATCGGCAGGTCACCCTGGGCGTTGCAAACCGCCTCGGCGGCGGGTAGCGTCCAACCGCCGACGAAGACGCCGAGGCGACGAAAGAGGCACTGCTCCCCCTCGCTGAGCAGGTCGTAGCTCCAGGCGACGGCGTCGCGCAGTGTCTGCTGGCGGGCGGGCAGGTCGCGCGGGCCGCTGGTGAGCAGGGCCAGCCGGGAGCCGAGGCGGGCCAGCAACGCGGCGGGCGAGAGCAGCCGCGTGCGCGCGGCGGCCAGCTCGAGCGCGAGGGGTAGGCCCTCCAAGTACGCGCAGATGGCGGCGACGTCCGCGGCGTTCTCGGGTGTCAACTGGAACGTGGGCTGGAGCATCCGCGCCCGCTCGACGAAGAGGTCGACAGCGGGCGTGAGGGCGAGCTCGTCCAGGGGCGGGAGCGCGGCCGGGTTCGGCGCCGGCAGCGGCGGCACGGCCAGCAATTGCTCGCCGCGCACGTTTAGCGCGGCCCGGCTCGTGACCAGGGCCCGCACGCCGGGGCAGCCGGCCAGCAGGTCGACCAGCAGGGGCGCGCCCTCCAGGATCTGTTCGAAGTTGTCGAGGATCAGCAGGGCGCGGGCTTCGCGCAGATGCAGCTGGATCGTCTGCAGCGGTTGAGCGGTGCCGCCGACGCCCAGGGCCGCAGCGATGGCCGAGGGCACGACGGCGACGTCGCGCACGGCCGCCAGCGGCACGAAGTGGACGCCGTTGGGGAAGTCGCCGGCCGCCTCGGCAGCGAGCGCGGTCGCGAGCCGGGTCTTGCCGACGCCGGGCGGGCCGGTGAGCGTCAGGATGCGGGCGGTCCCGGCGCGCACAGCGGCGCGCGCCTCGGCCAGCAGGGCGGCGCGGCCGATGAGGCGGGTCAGCGGCGCGCCGTGCTGCAAGGCGGGCGGCGTGGTCTGCCAGGGCGGCTCGGCCGGCGGCTCGGCCGGCTCGGGCGTGGCCGCCTGACCGCGCGCAAACGCGATGAAGGCAGCGCGCTCACCGGGCGGGATGGCGAGGGCATCGGCGAGCAGTTGGGCGACCTGCCGGGAGGGCCGGCGCTGATCGGTCTCGATCTTCTGGATCGTGGCCTCCGCGCAGCCGATCCGGTCCGCCAGGTCCCACTGCCGCAGGTCGAGCGCCTTCCGCCGGGCCTTCAGCCACTGGCCAAAGGAGGAAGGCTGGGTCATCGGAGGTTCCTTCTAGAGACCAGCGCGCGGGGCAGCGTACTGGGGCGCGGTGCCTGGCATGGCTAATCTGACGCGGCCGCGGGTGGTCTTCTCACAATTATACCGAATTGGCAGGCCAGTGTCTATTTTCTGTCGGAACGTTGTCCGGATCAATCGCGGCGATTCGGTGGGATACTGGAAGCACGGGCGCGCAGGCCGGGCCGCCATCACTCCGCTCCGGCGGCCCGGGCGCGCTCCGACCGGGGCTCCGCCACCGCCCGGCCGGAAGCCATGCGGGCGATCTTGAGCGCCGTACGTGGACCCAACGCGTTGTCGCGTCCCCGGCCCATTGTCTGTTTTCTGTCCGCCGGTTGTCCGGATCGATTCGGCCGATTCTGTGGGATACTCGAATCAAGGGCGAACTCCCAGGTAGGCTGCCGGACCCAAGCCGATCCACCCAGCCGGGCCAGCCCGGACCCGGCTACGCCGGATTACTTCGTCGCCACCGCCCGGCAGGCAGCGCGGCGACGAGGGATCCTAGAACGAAGGAGCTGATGGAGCGAGACGCGTCACGCCCACGATCTCACCTGTTCCTGGTGCGCCTCTGGGCCGACCAGGACGCCGACGGGCAAGCCGCCTGGTGCGGCAAAGTGCAATATCTCGCCAGCGGGGACGCCCGCTACTTTCGCGATTGGCCGACGCTGATCGACCTGCTCCGCGCCATCCTGCCCAGTGTTCCGTCCGACGGCAGCCCGGGCACGGAACCACGGACGGACAGCCGCGCCCCGGTGAGTCTGCCGGAGGGCCCACGTGGCGACACGCGGCAGCGCGGGGAGCCGGCCGAACTCGTCGTCCTGAGATCCGATCTTTCTCAGATTCATGACGCCTAGAAGAAGGAGTAACGCACAATGAGGAAGTTGCGATTCATGATGCCCGCCCTGCTGGCGCTCCTGCTGCTGGCCGCCCTTGTGGCGCCCAGCCGGCTGGCGCAGCCGACGGTGGCAAACGCGGCCTCCGGCCTGACGCCGTGGACGGGTACCGCGGTGGCCGGCACGCCCCACGCCGATGGGTCGCGCACACTACCGGCACAGGAAGTGCCGGCCGAGGTGCTGAGCGGCCAGGCAGTGGTGACCGGCCCGCACGCCGCGGAGGATACGCTGCTCGTGCTGTTCATGCTGCCCCTGCGGGATCACGCCGGCCTGAATGCTTTCCTGGCCGACGTCTCAAACCCGCAGAGCCCGAACTACGGGCAGTATCTGACCGAGGCGGAGGAGACCGCCCGCTTCGGCCCGACGGCGGAGACCGCGCAGCAGGTCACGGCCTGGTTGAAGGGCGCGGGCATCGCCGACGTCAAGGTGCCGGCCGACCGGCTGTACGTGGAGGTGCACGCGACGACCGCCTCGCTGGAGCAGCTATTACAGGTGCACATCAACGACTACAAGCAGGGCACCCGCGCCTTCTACGCTCCCGCCGAGGCGCCGACCCTCCCGGCCGCCGTCGCGGAACTCGGTGCAGTGGGTGGCGGGCCTCGACTCCGATTCGCAGCTCCACACGGCGCTGCAGGCGTCGGGCGCCACCGGGCCCGGGGCCAAGTCGGGTGCCGTCGAGCCCAGCGGCAAGCCGGGCGCGACCCGGCAGGGCGGCAAGTCGGGCGTGCCGCTCGACAGCCCGCCCTACGCGCCGCAGTCCTTCCGCGTCGCCTATGACACCAACCCGCTGATCAATGCGGGCTACGACGGCAACGGTGCCAACATCGCGATCACGCTTTGGTCGCTGGCGCCGAGCGACTTCATTCTGCAGTGGTGGTCGTCCGACACGGGGATCCCCGAAGCTACGCAGGCGAACGGGCGGCTGGAGATCATCCTGACCGACGGGGTGCCGAGCCAGGACCAGGATGACGGCGAGGCGTCGCTCGACATCGAGTCGATCGACGGCATGGCGCCGTCCTCGCACATCCGCTACTACGAGGCCACGCAGCCGCAGAACGCCGACCTGGCGACGGCGCTGGACCAGGCGGGGAGCGACCCGACCAACCTGATGATTGACAACTCGTGGGGCGGCCCGGAGACCACCGGCGGCCACGAGACGACCGATCCGGTGCTGGCCAGCCACGCGGCCACCGGGCACACCTACCTGTTCTCCAGCGGCGACAGCGGCTCCTGGGCCGCCGGCAATGACCCCTACCCGGACTACCCGACCTCCAGCGCCTACGTGCTGAGCGTGGGCGGGACGGCGTTCTCGGCCGACATCAACGGTGGCTGGCCGGGCGAGACCACCTGGGTTTACGATCCGACCGGCAACGGCGGGAACCCCGAGGGCTCGGGCGGCGGGTATGCGCAGCTGTCGCCGCGGCCCGTCTGGCAGATCGGGCCGGGTATCAGCGGCACCCAGCGCGGCTACCCGGACGTCGCGGCGGAAGGCGACCCGAACACGGGTGCCTATGTCTGCGACGACGTCAACTTCTGCTACCAGGTCGGCGGCACCAGCCTGGCCGCGCCGCTGTGGGCGGGCATGAGCACGATCATGGACCAGTACCTCGTGGCGCAGGGCCGCCCGCACCTCGGCTTCATGCCGCCGACGCTGTATGCGCTGTTCACCACCTCGCAGACCTACCCGGCGTACCACGACATCACCGTGGGCACGAACGGCGCCTACAATGCCGGCCCGGGCTGGGATGCCGTGACCGGCATCGGCTCGCCCGACCTCTGGAACCTGGCCCGCGACCTGGCGACCTTCGTGCCGCCGACCCCGGTGCCCAGCACGCCGACGCCGCAGCCGACGAATACCCCGCACCCGGGACCGACGGCGACCGCGCGGCCGACGAATACGCCGCAGCCCGGGCCGACCAACACGCCCGGCCCGACGGTGACGCCGGGCGGCTGCACCGCCAACTTTAGCGACGTACATACCACTGACTACTTCTATACGCCGGTCACCTATCTGGCCTGCCACGGCATCATCTCCGGCTATGCCGACGGCACCTTCCGCCCGTATAACAACACGACCCGCGGCCAGTTGAGCAAGATCATCGTCGGCGCCGAGGGCTGGGCCATCGACACGAGCGGCGGCCCCCACTTCAGCGACGTGCCGACCACCAACGCCTTCTACGCCTTCATCGAGACCGCCTACCACCACGGCGTGATCAGCGGCTACTCCGACGGCACGTTCCGCTGGGGCGCCAACGTCACCCGCGGCCAGTTGAGCAAGATCATCGTCGTGGCCAGCGGCTGGGCGATCGACACAAGCGGCGGCCCGCACTTCAGCGACGTGCCGGCGACAAACCCCTTCTACGGCTTCGTCGAGACGGCGTATCATCACAACATCATCTCGGGCTACAGCGACGGCACGTTCCGCCTGGGCGCGAACGCCACCCGCGGTCAAATCTCCAAGATCGTCTACGGGGCGATTATGCCCTAAGTCCGGGCTCCGGCCCGAATCGCGGAGGCGGTGCGCGCTACGCACCGCCTCTCTTTCTGCCCTGCGGCCCTCGGGCCGGCAAATCGCAACGGCGCGCAGGGGAGAGCGCGATTGACCGCGACCACGCGAGGAGGCTGCGGTTACCGGGTGCGCCTGTCTGAGGCGCCGTGTGGGAGCACTGAAAAGCTCCAGGGCCCGCTGGTCATGTTAGCGGTGCGCGCCAGGTCCGCCCATGGGGGCCTACCCCGGGCGGCCTGCGGTGTCCGCGGAGCCGGCCGGTGCGGAGGCGCATGCCTCCGAGTAACGTTGCGGTGTCGGAGATCCCTCACTGCGTTCGGGATGACAAGGGGGAGGGCCGGGCGGCCGGGCGCGATCCGCGCGGGGCAGCGCGCGCCCTTACCGACAATTCCGGCTCATTACGGGGCGATCTTGGCACGACGATTCGCGCATTCGCCGGGCGGAGCGTGTTCGCACTACGAGCGCGGCCTCTTCACCACCTGCGGCTCGCGGGCACAAGGTGTTGCCTGGCGTTGTGAACCCGGCGGGGAACAAGGCGGCCCCCGGGCGCGGGCGGACTCCCTTGCCGGCCGCGCGGAACAAAGGAACGGGGCGGGATCCCGTGGGGGATCCCGCCCCGTTGGCGGTTAGCGATCGCGGAGCGATCAGGCGTCGGGGTCGACGAGCGTCATGGCGACGCCGGGGACACCCTGGAGACCCGGCACCGCCCGCGGGGGTACCGGTTGGGCCGGCTGGGCCAGCCGCGGCGGCGGGCCGTAGATGTGCGGCTCCGGGCGCGGGATACCCTCGAAGAGCTCCTCGAACTCATCGCCTTCGAGCGTCTCGCGGTCGATCAGCAGCTCGCTGATCTCGATCAGCTTGTCCTTGTAGGTGGTGAGGATCTCGCGGGCCCGCTCGTAGGCCTCGTCGACCAGCGCGCGCACTTCCTTGTCGATCTCGTAGGCGATCTCGTCGGAGTAGTTGCGCTGCTCGCTGATCTCGCGTCCGAGGAAAACGAGCTCCTCCTTGCGGCCGAAGGCCAGCGGCCCCAGCTTCTTGCTCATACCGTACTGGGTGATCATGCGGCGGGCCATGTCAGTGATCCGCTCGATGTCGTTCGACGGGCCGGTGGTGATCTCGTTGAAGACGAGCTCCTCGGCCACGTGGCCGCCCAGCGCGAAGGCCATGTTGTCCTTGAACTGGCTCTTGGTCCACATGTAGCGATCCTCACCCGGCAGGATGCGGGTGTAGCCCCCCATCATGCCGCGGGCGATGATGCTGATCTTGTGCACCGGGTCGACGTTCGCCAGCATCCGGGCGACGATGGCGTGGCCCACCTCGTGGTAAGCGGTAATCGCCTTCTCGCGCTCGGTGATGATGCGGCTCTTGCGCTCCGGGCCGGCGATGACGCGGTCGATCGCCTCTTCGAGCTCGTTCATGCCGATGGTCTTGCGATTGCGGCGCGCGGCCAGGATCGCGCCCTCGTTCACCAGGTTCTCCAGGTCCGCACCCGAGAAGCCGGGGGTCTGCTTGGCGAGCGTCTCCAGCGAGACGCCCTTCTCAAGGGGCTTGCCCCGGCTGTGGACCTGCAGGATCGCGACGCGGCCCTTGATGTCGGGGCGGTCGAGGACGACCTGGCGGTCGAAGCGGCCCGGGCGCAGCAGCGCCGGGTCGAGCACGTCGGGCCGGTTGGTCGCGGCGATGACGATGATGTTGGTCTGGCTGTCGAAGCCGTCCATCTCGACCAGGATCTGGTTCAGCGTCTGCTCGCGCTCGTCGTGGGAGCCGCCGAGGCCGGCACCACGCTGGCGGCCGACCGCATCGATCTCGTCGACGAAGACGATGCAGGGCGCGTTTCGCTTGGCCTGATCGAACAGGTCGCGCACGCGGCTGGCACCGACGCCGACGAACATCTCGACGAACTCGGAGCCGCTGATGGAGAAGAACGGCACGCCCGCCTCGCCGGCCACCGCGCGGGCGAGCAACGTCTTGCCGGTGCCCGGAGGGCCGACGAGCAGCACACCGCGTGGGATCCGGGCGCCCAGCGCGGCGAATTTGTCGGGATACTTCAGAAACTCCACCACCTCGGCGAGCTCCTGCTTGGCCTCCTCGACACCGGCCACATCGGTGAAGGTAATGGTCGGCTTGTTCCCCATGAAGAGGCGCGCCCGGCTCTTGCCGAACGACAGGGCCTGGTTATTCGTGCCCTGGGCCTGGCGCATCATGAAGACGAAGACGCCAATCAAGAAAAGCGTGGGTAGAATGAAGCCGAGGGTGCCCAGCCAGTTGCCCCAGGATGAGGCGGGCTCCACCTTCAGGTTCAGGGAGTTCAGCTGGTCGGCGGTCACCCCCAGGTTCTCCATCTGCTGGGTGAACGAGGTCTGGCTCTCCTTCGTGGCCACGGAGGTCTTCGGGGTGTGGCCCTCTTTATAGGTGACCAGCACCTGGTCGCTATCGGCTGACAGCTGGATTGTATCGACCTGCCCCAGGCTCACCTGCTTGGCCAGCTGCGTCAGCGTGACGGAGGCCTCCTGCGTGCGGGGATTGAGCCAGGCAAACAGCAACACCAACACCGCCACCATGATGATGACGTAGACGAAGCTGTTGCGGAGCCACTTATTGTCTCCCATTGAATATCCTCCAGGGTGGTTTCCGTGAGGAAACGCATTCCGAGCCGTCCGTACTGAGTGAGATGGCGCCCGGACAAGACACAAAGCGCCACCGCGCGGTGGCCGGCGGGCGTCCCGGGATTATACCCGAGCCACGCTGGGCCTGTCAAAAGCCGCAGCGTTACCCGTGCCATCCGATATCACGGCGAGCAACATTTCCTGCTTAACATACGGACGCCGCGCTCTTCTGGATTGAAGGTTTGCAGATTGTGTGCCAGCTATGCGGTCGACAACTCGGAGGGTGCCGGGCGATAGAGCTCGGGCCGCAGCACTCCCACGAACGGCAAGTTGCGATAGCGCTGGCGGTAGTCCAATCCGTAGCCGACGACGAATTCGTCGGGGATCTCGAACCCGGGGTAGTCGATCGACACGTCGACGCGCCGCCGGGTGGGCTTGCTGAGCAGGGCGCAGATCTTGACGCTGGCCGGGCCGCGGTTGCGCAGATGCTCCACGATGTAGTTCAGCGTGAGCCCGCTGTCGATGATGTCCTCCACGACCAGCACATGCCGATTCGCGATCGACGTCTCGAGGTCCTTCAGGATGCGCACGACGCCGCTCGAACTCGGTGGCCGCGCCGTACGACGAGATGGCCATGAAGTCCATTTCCACGGGCAGGTCGACCGTCCGCGCGAGGTCGACGATGAAGAGCAGCGCGCCCTTGAGCACGCCGACGAGGAGCAGATCCTGGCCCGCATAGTCCGCGGTTATCCGGGCCCCGAGCTCGGCGATCTTGGCCTGCAACTGCTCCGGGGTGATCAGGATCTCCTGGATGTCCGACTCAAACCACATACCTTCGGTGTGCCTCCTGCACGCGATGTCACGACCAGATGACGATAGGACGAACGGGCGCCGCTCCCGTTGCACACTTACGGCGCCGGATTGCCGGTGGCCTGGCGGGCGAACGCGAAAGCGCGCATGCGGCGAGTCGCCGGGCCAACGGGTGCGTGAACCGAGCGCCGGCCGCCCGGCCCGGGCACCCAGAGCAGGGTGCCGTCGGCGCCGGCCAGCAGGGCCAGCGAGTCGCGGATTGCGCGGGGAATACCGCCGTCGACCAGCACATCTTGCAGCTTGCGGCTGTGGCCCCCGGCCCCGAACGGGCGCAGACGCTCCCCCGCCCGCCGGGTGCGCAGCACGAGCGGCAGCAAGCCGCCCGCGGCGAGGGCCTCGGCGTCGAACCAGGCGGTCCAGGCGTCGGGCGGGCCAGGCACCGCCGGTGGCGCGGCGGGCGGCTCGGCGACCACCAGGGTGAAGCCGTCCAGCGGCACGGCGCCCGTCTCCGGCACCGGCTGCTCGGTGCCGGGTGGCAACACCGGCCAGGCGGGCTCCAACGGGGCGGTGCCGCGCGCCACGACGGCGCGATCGCGCTCGCGCCGCACCTGCAAGGCGCCGGGCCAATCGATCCGGGCGCCTGTGTTCGCCTCCGGACCCAGTAGGTCGCGGGCCGCGCGCACGTGGGCGGCGCCAATCTCGACCGCGCCCCCCGCGGCGACGGTCGCGGCGCGGCGCAGGGCGCGGCGCTGCAGCGCGGGCGGCAGGGCGGCCCAGGCGGCCAGGTCGAGCGTCACGGTGCCGGGCGCTTCCTGGGCGAGATCCGGCCAGGCGGCGTCGAGATCGGCTTCCAGCAGGGCGTCCTCGTCGCGCCAGACGGCGGCACTCTCCCATAACCGGCGCGCCAGGCCGGGCTGCAGGCGCTCCAGGTCCGGAAGCAGGTGGTGGCGCAGGTAATTCCGGCGGTAGGTCGGGTCCGCGTTCGTGGCGTCCTCACGCGGCTGCAAGTCATGGGCCGCGCAATAGGCCAGGATCTCCGGGCGCCAGGCGTCGAGCAGCGGCCGCAGCAGCCAGAGCGGTGCCGCGGGCGCCGGGAGGTCGAGCGCGGCGGCTAGTTCGGCCGCGTCGGGGGGCAGCGGCAACGGGCTCCAGGGCGCCATACCGGCCAGCCCGGCGGCGCCCGCGCCGCGCAGCCAGTGCCCGGCGACGGTCTCCACCTGGTCGCTCGCCGTGTGGCCCGCGGCCACGGCCGTCGCTCCCACGGCCGTCGCCGCCGCCGCCAGGAAGGCGTAGCGCACACGGCGCGCCGCGTCCTCGGGCGACAGATGCTCCGCCCGGGCATAGGCGGGCACGTCGCAATGGCGCACCACGCACGGAATTCCCCAGGCAGCGCACGTAGCGGCGACGAAGGCGGCGTCGGCGGCGCCCGCCGCGCCCCGCCAGCCGTGGTCGAGGTGCGCGACGTGGAGGGCCAGGCCCCAGTCAGGGGCGGCGCGGCGCAAGAGATCGAGGAGCGCCAGCGAATCGGGGCCGCCGGAGACGGCGACGAGCAGCGGCCCCGGCCCGGCGACGCCCGCCGCCCGGGCGCCGGTGCAGAACCGGGCGAGCCGCGCGGGCAGGTCGGTCATCGGGGACAGGCAGCGCCCACTTGGGGCGCGGATGCGCTATTGCTGGTCAACGTTCTGCAGGCTCGGGGCGACGATTTCGCTCCCGCCGGCCGAACCGGACGGCCCGCCGCGCTCGGCCACATCACGCGGGAGCGGCGGGGGCGGCGGCTCGCCGCCGAGGTAGCCGCGCACGTTGGGCGGCGGTGCCTGGTTGCTCTGGTCACCCCCCGCCGCGAACCCCTGTTGCGGCAGCCCGGCGGCGGCATGGCCCAGGATGTCGGTGGTGAACATGACGCGCGGCTGCGGGCTCTTCGCGAGCTCACGCATCACCTCGACCTGGCGCCAGCTGAGCAACTGGGCGGGTGTGAGATGCAGTAGCTCGGCGATGCGCTGGTAGTTCTCGGCCTCCATGGCGCGGATGCGGCCCTCGCGCGTGGCGCGGGGCTCGGCGTACATGTTTTGCAGCGTCTGCTCCGAGAAGCTGACATCCTTGAAGGCGACGTCCAGGATCTGCACGCCCCATTGCTGCGTCTTCGCGCTCAGGTGATCGCGGACGCGGGCGCCGAGCGCTTCCTGCCAGTTGACGTTGCCGAAGATGTCGTCGGCCACGCTGACCTTCGAGAAGACCTGCTGCAGCGTGGCAACGGCTTCCTTCTCGGTCGCCTCGCGCCAGTCGGCGACCAGGTAGAAGGCGCGATAGGCGGCGTGGTAGACCTCGATAAGGTTCGCGTTGCGGCTGAAGGCCCGGCGCACGATCGCCGTGGTGCGGGCGACGGGGGTGGGATTGGCGCGGCGCTGCGCGTGGCTGCGGGCCACCGGCTCCAGGGAATCGACGCCGATGCCGTTGCCGTTGCGGCGCGCGGCGACGGCCGGGGCCGCGGCGACAGTCGCGGGCGAAACGGTGCGCACGCCCGCGGGCGTGCCGATGGGCGGCGGCTCCTGGCCGATGACGTGCAGCGGGCGCGGGGCGCCGGGGGTGTTGTGCGCGTTCTCGATCTGATAGTAGACGATCGCGGACAGGGTCAGCGGCGCACCCCCCTTGAGCACGAGCTTCTGCGGCGCGGTGGTGAACTCGAAGATCTGCAGCGGGAGCTCCCCGGCGAGGCGCTCCCACGGCCAGATCATGTAGCGACCGGGCACGACGACGCGCTCGAACTTGCCCCAGGCTTCGATGAGCCCGATGCGGCCCTCCTGCTGCGGCCGGATGCTGCGCACAAAGCCCATCAGGATCACCACCAACAGGCCGACCATGATCAGCGCCAGCAGCATATTCCCCATGGCGAGATCCTCCTGACCTCCAGGCCGTGCGGCCGGGCCCCATCACCGCGCCCGGCCTGCCGTTGGCTTATTATAGAGCATTATGTCAACGCCACGCAATAGGCTACCTGCGGCGCCGTGGTTCGTTACATCTACAATGCCGGCAACCCTAGCACCAGCCGTGCCCGCGCGGGGCGGGCCGGCCGCGCTGCTTGCCCCGGCCCGGCGCGTTGTGGTATGCTAACCGGCGGATGCCCCGGCGGGCCAAGACGCGGCCGTGTGCGGGGCCGGCAGATGGAGGGATTCTATTGAAAGGCCTCATCCTGAGCGGCGGCAAGGGTACGCGCCTGCGACCCATCACCTATACCAGCGCGAAACAGCTGGTGCCCGTCGCCAATAAGCCGGTACTCTTCTACGGCATCGAATACATGGTCGAAGCCGGGATCCGGGACATCGGCATCGTGGTTGGCGATACGCGCGAAGAGATCAAGAACGCCGTCGGGAGCGGTGAGCGCTGGGGCGCCCAGATCACCTACATCCCGCAGGAGGCGCCGCTAGGGCTGGCCCATGCGGTCAAGATCGCCGAGCCCTTCCTGCAGGACGACCGTTTCGTCATGTATCTCGGCGACAACATGATCGACGGCGGGTTTGCCCGCTTCGTGCGCGAGTACCTCGACGGCGGCTACAACTGCGAGGTGCTGCTCAAGCGGGTGCGCAATCCCCAGCAGTACGGCGTGGCGGTGGTCGACGGCGGGAACGTGCGCCGCCTGGTCGAGAAGCCGCGCGAGCCGATCAGCGATCTGGCACTGGTGGGCGTTTACATGTTCGACTCGCACGTCTTCGAGGCCGTGAACGCGATCCAGCCCTCGGGGCGCGGCGAGCTCGAGATCACCGACGCGATCCAGTACCTCCTCGACCACGACTACAGCATCCACGCGCACGAGCTGCAAAGCTGGTGGTTCGACACGGGGAAGATGGAGGACATGCTCGAGGTCAACCGGCTCGTCCTGGACACCCTCGAACCCGCCGTCGAAGGCTACGTCGACTCGGAGTTCCAGATCCTCGGCAAGGTGACGCTGGCGAAGACCGCCGAGGTGATCAATTCGGTGATTCGCGGGCCGGTGATCATCGGCGAGCACACCCGGATCGTCAACTCCTACATCGGTCCCTTCACGGCCATCCATTACGGCTGCACGGTGACCGACAGCGAGATCGAGCACTCGATCATCCTAGAGAACTCGCAGCTGCTCGACCTGCCCGGCCGGCTGGAGGACAGCCTCATCGGGCGCAACGTCGAGATTAGCCGCTCGCCCATCAAGCCGAAGGCCTACAAGATGGTTCTTGGCGATCACAGCAAGGTCGGCGTGTTGTAGGCGCGGCGGCGCGTATCCACCACCTGAGGAGTCCCACCGTATGCGCAATCTACTCATCACGGGCGGCGCCGGCTTCATCGGCAGCAACTTCGTCCGCATGATGCTGGAGCAATATCCCGACTACCGGCTGGTTGTCTACGACAAGCTGACCTACGCCGGGAATTTGGACAACCTGCGCGACGTCGCCGCGCATCCGCACTACGCTTTCGTGCAGGGCGACATCTGCGACCCGGCGCTCGTCAACTCCACGATCCGCGAGCATGAGATTGACACGATCGTCAACTTCGCCGCCGAGACACACGTCGACCGGTCGATTGAGGAGCCGGGCGGATTCATTCAGACCGACGTCTACGGCACCTACGTGCTGCTCGAAGCCACGCGCAAGCTCGGGCTGGAGCGCATGCTGCAGGTGTCGACCGACGAGGTCTACGGCACCGTGCCCGAGGGGTCGTCGGTCGAGACCGACAACTACGCGCCGCGCAGCCCCTACTCGGCAAGCAAGGCCGGCGGCGAGCTGATGTGCCACGCCTACTTCGAGACGTTCGACACGCCCGTGCTGATGACGCGCGGCTCGAACAACTACGGGCCGTACCAGTACCCCGAGAAGCTAATCCCGCTCTTCATCACCAACCTGCTCGACGGGAAGACGGTGCCGGTCTACGGCGACGGCATGAACGTGCGCGATTGGATCTACGTGCTCGACCACTGCCGGGGCATCGACGCGGCGCTGCACAAGGGCGCGACCGGCGCGGCGTATAATGTGGGCGGGGGCAACGAGAAGCCGAACCTGGAGATCACCCACCTGCTACTCGACCTGACCGGCCGCGGCGAGGACGCCATCACCTACGTGGCCGACCGGCCGGGCCACGACCGCCGCTACAGTCTCGACACGAGCAAGCTGGGCGCGCTCGGGTGGGCGCCCACGCACTCGTTCGAGGAGGGCCTGCGCGACACGGTGCAGTGGTACCGCGATAATCGCTGGTGGTGGGAGAAGATCAAGTCGGGCGAGTACGCCGCCTATTATCAGCGCATGTACGGGCAGCGGGCGGTGCTCAGCCAGTAGCGGCCTGTCCGCAAGAACAAGCGCGCCTGCCGGCCCGGCCCCACCTGGGGACCGGGCCGGTTGTGATCAGGGGTGCTGGACGAGCCAGTTGAGCACCTGGCCGATGAAGACCTCGCTGCCTTCCTCGGTCGCCGGCCAGAAGTGGCCCACGTGCGGCTGGATCCAGAGGGCAGACTGGGGGATGCGGCGCGCCTGGGCCTCGGCGTGGTGCAGCGGCAGGAAGTCGCCGTTGCCGCCCGTGGCGACCAGCACCGGGCAGCGGATCGACTCGAGCGTGCCGGCCAGGCCCGGCTCCCACTGGCCCTCGCTCAGCGCGACCGAGGCCGCCACGTAGTTCTCCAACATGGCGCGCGCCTCGGCGCGGCTCACGCCGTGGCGCTCGCGCATCGCCTCGTAGAAGTCGGCCGAGTTGGCCGCGTCGCCCAGTTGCAGGTAGAGGCCGACTTCCTCGGCGGGCCAGGCCGCGTTCGCCGCCCAGACGACGAGCGAGCGCACGAGGTCGGGGTGGGCAATCGCCAGCAGCAAGCCGATGACGCCGCCGTCCGAGATGCCGATGACGTGCGCGGGCGCGGCGGTCGCTGGCCGTGCAGCAGCGCGGCCAGATCCTCCGCGTCGCGGCGGTAGAAATCGACCGGGTAGTCGCGCTCGGGCGGGCGCGACCGGCCGTAACCGCGGCGATCGGGCGAGAGAACGCGGTAGCCGCGCTCGACCAGCCGCTCGAGCATCTTGCCGAACTGGCTGCGGCCCGTGTTGAACGCGCCGTGGATCAGCAGCACGGGCGGGCCCTGGCCTTCGTCCTCGTAGTACAACGCGATGCCGTTAAGCTCCTGGAAGGGCATAGGTCTCCTTGTGGCGGGCACCGGGCAGCCTGCCGGCTCCGGCACCGCTAAAATCCGTGGTTCGCGGCCTCCGGCCGATCGGCAACCGCCGCGCTGTCATCGGACGCCAGCGGCACATTGGGCGCGCCGGCGGGTCCCTTGACGCCCCCGAAGATGGCGCGCTCGACGAACCGATAGAAGCAGGCCGCCTCGCCAAAGCCCGCCACGCGCAGCCAGTCGAGCTGATCCTCGACGGTATCCGGGCGATCGCCGCGCTGGGCCAAGCGCGCGCAGGTGGGCGGCATAGCCGAAGCCCTCCGGCAGCCCGGGCGTGGCGGGCGCGCCTGGCAGGCCGCGAAGAGCGCCTGGTAGTAGGGGAAGAGCACGGCCGACGGCAGGGCTACCCGATCCGAGAGCAGGAGGAGCCCGCCCGGCCGCAACTGTCCGGCGACCCAGGCGAACAGGCGCTGCTTACCGGGGCCGTCGAGGTGATGCACCGACTGTACGGCGATAGCGGCGTCGAACGGCGCGGCGCCGGGCAGCGGGCGACTCGTCGGCGAACGGGCGGCGCAGCAGCGTAACGCGGTCACCGTAGGGGGCGAGGCGCGCCGCGGCGGCGTCCAGCATCGGCGCCGACTGGTCGAGGCCGGTGATCGGTGCTGCCGGGCAGACGGGCGAGGACGAGCGCGGCCACCAGGCCGTCGCCGCAGCCGAGGTCGAGGATGCGCGCCCCGGACGGCTGGTGCGCGGCGAGCAGCGTCAGCACCATCTCCAGCTGCTCGTTGCGGCCACAGTTCTGCTGCCCGTGACCAGCCACCCACTCGGCGACGGTCGCGGGGTCGTTCCAGTCTTGCGCCTGCGACGCCATGGATGCGGGCTCCTTCACGCGGCGGCCAGGGTCTCGCGCGCCTGCTTGCCGAACTCGCTGAGGCGCAGGTAGCCGAGGCGGCGGGCGCCACCGGTGAGCTCCTCCTCCTCGGCCAGGTAGCCGCCGAGCAGCTGTTCGGCCTTCTGCCAGATCTTGGCGAGGGCCTCCCCGGCGCGGGCGGCGTCCTGCGCGCGCAGGGCGCGCCCCAGATCACCGAGAGCGGTGGGCGTCGCCGCGAACCGATCGGCGCCGAAGTCCTGGACGAGCGCGCCGGCCAACTCCGCGCTCGCGCCGTCCGGCGGGGCGAAGCCGCGCCCCTTGATCTCACCCGTGATGCGCTCGACAAACTCCGCCTGATGCTGCTCCAGCAGATACGCGAGCCACTCGTTCGTTTTCATCCCGGTCTCCTTCCGGCCTTTAGCGCGTCTGGGCACCTGCGGGTCTGCTCCATTATACAGGAAATACCGGGACCCGCAGGACCAAGGTCCTAGCCGCCGAGCTTGTGACGCTTTGCCGGATTCGGCTACAATAGGGGCGCGCCGGCCCACGCGGGAGAGGCGGCGCCTGAGCGGCCATCGCGATCCATTACACCGCACCGCCACAGGGAAGGGGCTCATCCATATGGCACACGCCCGTCCGCGCGCGCGCGTCCTGCTGGGCGCCGCGCTCGCGATCCTGCTGACCGCCCCGCTGGCGCTGGGGTCCACGCGGGCCACCGCCGCCGCACCGGTCCCCGCGAGCGACAAGCTCGTGCTCGCCTTCTATTACCTCTGGTACGGGCCGACGAGCTTCGACCTGGGCCAGATGAGCGACCGGCCGGTGCAGCCCTACATCTCGGGCCACCCCGACGTGATCGAGCGACAGGTGCAGCAGGCGCAGGCCGCCGGTATCGACGCGTTCATCAGCTCGTGGACGGGCACGGGCACCGAGACGGACCAGAACTTCCCCCGGCTGCTCACGGCGGCCGCCGCCCACGGCTTCCAGGCGACCGTCTACTTCGAGACGAACTTCGCCATGCAGCACGGCGACGTAGTCAGCCAGCTGCGCTCGGTGGAGAGCCGGTTCGTCAGCCAACCGGCGTTCCTGCATTGGCACGGCAAGCCGGTGATCTTCTTCTGGGACGCGCGCGCCTTCGGCGGCCCCGCGGCCTGGCAGGCGGTGCGCGCGCAGATCGACCCGAACCATACCCAGATCTGGTCGGTCGACACGACGGATCCGGCCTACCTGGACGTCTTCGATGGGGTGCATTTCTTCAGCGGCGGCAAGTGGAACGCCAACACGGATGTGGCGAAGGTGGACGCGCAGTGGCGCGGCATCGTCGACAGCTACAACGCCGCGCACGGCACGCAGCGCCTCTGGACGGCCGACGTGATCCCGGGCTGGGACGAGAGCCGCGTGCAGCCGCCGCGCGTGCCGCCGAAGGTCTTCCCGCGCAAGAATGGCGCGCTCTACACGGCGGACTGGCAGGCCGCCATGGCGAGCAATCCCGAGTGGATCGCGATCACCAGCTGGAACGAGTGGTTTGAGGGCACCCAGATCGAGCCGAGCGTGACCTACGCGAATCAGTACCTGAACCTGACACGGCAGTTCGTGGACCAGTGGAAGGGGCCGGCCCGCGCAGAGACGGATCCCTGCTCAAGCGGCCCCTACTTCGCGACGACAGGCCAGTATCTCTGCAAGGCGATGGCCGCGTACTGGCAGCACTATGGCGGCCTGGAGCAGTTCGGCTACCCGATCAGCGCCTGGCACAGCGAGGTCAACCCGAGCGACCACAAGACGTACACGGTGCAGTATTTCGAGCGCGCCCGCTTCGAACTGCACCCCGAGAACGCGCCCCCCTTCGACGTCGAGCTCGGGCTGGTGGGTAAGCAGGCCCACCCGCCGGACCCGCCCGCGGCGCCGCGCACGGCGGGCGGCTACCACTTCTTCGCCGAGACCGGGCATAACGTCAGCCCCGTGTTCTACGCCTACTGGCAGCAGCACGGCGGCCTGTTCGTGAACGGCTACCCGATCAGCGAGGAGCTCCAGGAGCGCAACCCGACCGACGGCAAGACCTACACGGTGCAGTACTTCGAGCGCGCCCGCTTCGAGCTGCATCCGGAGAACGCGCCGCCATTCAACGTGCTGCTCGGCTTCCTCGGCCGCCAGGCCTGGGCCGCCGCCGGAGGGCAGTAGGGCTTGGGCGCCGCACGCGGGCTCAGGCGGCGGCGAGCGCCGGGCGGCGCGCGGCGTAGGCCAGGGCGATCACGCCGAGGCCCGTGAGCACCGCGGCCGTGGGGAAGACGGCCAGGATGGCCGCCTGGGTCACCAGGCTGCCCAGCGCCGGACCAAGGATGCCGCCGAGGTTGAGCGGCAGGTAGGCGAAGGACATCACGCGGCCGCGCACCGCGGGTGCCGCCGAGTTGGACAGCACGCTGAAGGAGATGGCGAAGACGCCCGCGCCCAGGCCGCTGATCAGAGCCCAGGCGAGACCGAAGAGCACCAGGTTGGGCGCGAAGAACGGCAGCGGCCAGAGGATCACCATGGCGCCCGCGCCGAGGAAGAGCACGCGCCAGTGGCCGAAGCGGTCGGCCAGGGCGCCGAGCGCGGGGCTAAGGAACAGCGTGGCCAAGCCACCCCCGCCGACGACGAGACCCGTGGCCGTGCCCGGCTGGTCGCCGTGGTAGAACACCCCGACGGCCAGGGCCACATAGATGAGCGCCAGTTGCCGGCCGGCGAAGAGCAGGAAGAGCGCCGGGAAGAGGGCGCGCAGCCGGGGCGACTGCCAGACGATGCCGATGGAGGCCCAGGCCATGTGCAGCAGCGGCCCGCGGTCGGTGCCCTGAAACTGGTCGTGGTAGCCGAACGTCAACACGAGAATGATGCCGATCATCAGCGCGACGTCGATGCCCATGAGCGTGGGAAAGCCCCAGCCGTCGATGATCGGGCCGCCAATCAGCGGGCCGACGAAGGCGCCGAGCGGGGAGGCGCCATTCATTACCGAGAAGGCCAGACCCATGCGCTTGGGCGGGGCGCGCTCCGACAGCGTGGTCATCATCAGGCCGCTGTTGCCGAGCGCGAAGCTGCCCATGGTGCGCGCGGCCACGAAGACCCAGACGTTGCCGGCGATCATCGCCAGGCTACCGGCGATGAGGTGGGCCACGAACGAGCGGATGATGATCGGCTGGCGGGAATAGCGATCGGCCAGCGCGCCCCAGAGCGGCAGGAACGGGATGCCGATCGATCCGGAGACGGCAGCGATGGCACCGAGCCAGCCGGGCACGTCGGCCACGGGCACGCCGAGGTGCGGCAGCCAGAGCGGCGTGAACGCGGTCATTTGGCCCCAGAACATCGAACTCGAGGAAACTCGCGAGGGTGAACAGGGCCAGCACGCGGCCCCAGGAGGACGCGGGGTGAGGCGTGCCCGGCCGGGCGGGCGCGGGGGACGGGGCGACCGTCACCGCTGCGCGTGCGGGGGCCGGCCCGGCGCAGGACCGGCTTGCGCGCCGCGGGCGCGGCGGCTAGGGCGCCAGGGGATCGAACGCAAAGCGGATCTCCGTGATGGCCTCGTCGACTGCCTCTCGAATCGCCGCGTCGTCGTCGGCGGTCAGCCCCTGCAGCGCCTGCAGCGCCACGCGGCCGCCGAGCTCGCCCAGGGCCCAGATGGCCGCCAGCTTGACCTCGACGTCGCGGTCCTCCAGCAGCGGTAGGAGCGCCGGCACGTTGGCCGCCTCGCCAAGCTCCCCGAGGGCCTGCGCCGCTTCGAAGCGCATGAGGGGGTCCTTGTTCTGGACCTCGTGCACGAGGATCGGGGCCCAGACCGGGTTCATGGTGCGCCCCATGGCGTGCAGGGCGCTGGCGCGCACGAGCGAACGGCCGGTGTAGGCGCGCTTGATCTCCGCCTCAACATCGGCGTCGCCGCCAAAGTAGGCGGCCGCCTCGAGCGCGCGGCGGCGGATCTCGTCGTCCGACGCGGGCGAGCGCGCCGCGGCGAGCAGGGCGTTGCGCAGGCGGTCGGGCCAGTCGCCCTTCAGCTTGCCCGTCTCGGCACGCAGGGCCGCGGGCGCGAGCACGACGGCGGCCGCGGCGCGCACCTCGGGGTCGGGGTCGGTCTCAAGCAAGTTCAGCACGCGACGCAACGTGGGCATGCTCTCGTCCTCGGCCAGGCCCTCGACGGCAACCCGGCGCACCTCGGCGTCGGGGTCCTCGAGCACGGCCGTGAAGACACCGTAGAAGTTGTACTCGATATTGTCCTCGGCCACCTGCACGAGCGTCTTGACAATGCGGCGGCGGCGGGCCAGGTCAATGCCCGGCCACATCAGCGCGAGGGTACTGCGGTCCTCCGACGAGATGTCGGAGAGGAAGGTCAGGCCGGCCGCGGTAAACGGCTGGTCGTTGCCCATGAGCTGATTCAGCTCGGTCGTAAAGTCCATAATGCGGTCCTGTGGGCCCGGGCCGGCCCGGGCGGGTGTGCCGGCGGGATGACCAGGGGCCCGGGCAGCGCGCCCGGGCCCCGGCCATCCGGCCCTAGCGTTTGCTGGGATCGAAGTAGAAGGCGCCTGCCGTATCGGGGTCCGCCTCGTACGCCGGGTTGTCGCCGGTGACGATGGCCAGGAACCCGCCCAGAGAGAGCGGCCGGTCCAGATTGATTACGGGGAGCAGATCCGAGGCCAGTGCGTACAGGCGGCCGTCCATCTGCTCGCCGACGAGCTCGAAGGCGTGCTCCACGACCGTCTCGGGCTTCTTGCGGTCGGTTTCGTCGAGCCGCTTGAGGCCTTCGAGCCGCGGGTAGCGCCGCGCGCTGAGGAGCCAGTCGGGGCTGGTCTCGGCGTAGAACGTCGTCGGCCGGAAGTTGTAGCGGCCACGGCGCTCGTCGACCTGCAGTAGCGAGTCTTCCTGCGCGGCGGTGCGCTCGTAGCGCAGGATCAGCACGTTCGGCTGGTCGGTCATCTCGAGGGTGAAGATGGTGCCCGGCACGAGGTTCTCCTGGAAGAAGGCGTCGAAGCCGACCAGGTAGCCACCGCGGTTGCCCGTGGGGTAGCGGAGCTCGACCGGGAAGTTCTGGAAGAGCGAGGCGACCTCGATGCGCAGCAGGACCGCGCGCTGCTCTTCGAGCATTGGCCGCGGCGCGATCTGCCGCATGGCCGCGTCATAGGGCAGCACGCCGTTCTCGTATTCGTAGAGCGTCAGCGCGTGCTCGATCATCGTCGTGTCGGGCGGCACGATCGGCTCCAACTCCTGCGCCAGCGTGTCCTCGAGATAGCGGAAGTCCTGCCCAAGCTCACTCGGCTTGCGCTTGGGGGCGCTGGCGGGCGAGGCGTTCATGCCGATCCAGAGCCGGTCGCTCGGCACGCCCACGTACTCGAAGTCCTTCTTCTCGCGCAGCAGGCGATAGTCGAGCGAGAAGCGCAGGCGCTCGTAGTCGGGGTCGTTCTCGCGGCGGTTGAGCACGTCGTTCAGGAAGGTGCGGTCGGACAACGCCTCCTGCGTCTCGATCAGATAGTCCTTGATGCGCCGGAAATCGCCCTTGCTGAAGCGCTCGATGCCCTCTTCGGGGAACCAGTCCTCGCCGAAGGAAGCGAAGCGGAAGTCCTCGCGCAGGGCCTTGTCGAGCATGGCCTCGAGCGCGGGGCCGTACTCGGCCATGATATCGTCGATCGGCGTATTGAGGTCGATCGTGACGATGCCTTCGCCGGTCTCGAAGTCGTAGCGCACGGGGCGCGGCGGCGCGAGTGGCGCGACGGCGCGGGCGGGCGGCGGCGGGGTCGACGGCACGGCGGGCTCGGGCACGCTCGCCGTGGGCGCCACGGGCGTCTCGAGCACCGGCGCGGGCAGCACGTCGGGCATGGTCGACGGCGCGACCAGGGGCTCGGGCACCTCGACCGGCGGCGCCGGGGCAATCGCCTCGGGCACGGCCACCGACTCGCTCGGCACCTCGACCGCGGGCCCGCCCACCTCGGGCGCAGCAGGCGGCATCTCGCGTGCCCAGCCGGGCAGCGGCGGCAGCGGCGGCAGCTCGGGCAGGATGAGCGGCTCGATCGGGGTCTCGCCGCGCACAGGCTGGTTCGGCGCGACGTAGGCGGCGATATCGGCCGGGCTCTGCCAGTGGCCGGCGACCGCGGCTTCCGCAGCCGGCTCCTGGAAAATGGTGAACGACTCGGCGCGCGCCTGGGCCTGGGCGATCCAGCCGTCGGTCAGCTCGCGCGACTCTTCCTCGCTCACCGCGCGGGCATCGGCATTCAGCCGCTGGCGGAACATGTGCCGCCCCTCGTCCGCGTTCACCCGATGCTTGCCGCTCTTAGTCGTCTCATAGGCCACGGCCCCGCCGCTTTCGACCCGGGCAAAGACCTGGCCGTTCGCTTTGAGTGCCGCTTCGACGCGACTGCGCAGCTTGTCGGCCGACACGTCGGGATAGGCGCGCTGCAGGCCCTGGACGATCCGGTCCAGCGGGGTCACGATGGGGGCATCGGCCGCATAGAGCATGCCCTGGCGGCGCATCAACTCAAATACCTTGGCCGCCAACTCCTGCTGATCCGCCTTGCCCTCGAAGGACGGCCCACTCTTCGTCGCTGTCACGCTAGCGCTGTTCATGTTACTCCTTTGATGGCTCCGCACGCCTAGCGGCCGCGCAGGGCTTCTTCCCGCAATCGCTCCAGCCAGAACCGCAACAGCTCGGGCGTCGAGCGCGGCCGGCCGCTCCGGCGCATCCAATCAAGCAGGCGATCAAGATCCTGCTGACGCACCCGCAAATCTTCATTCACTGGACCGTTCTCTCCCATCTCCGCAACACGCGGAATTCAAACCTCAAGAAATAAGTGGAAATGGTGCATATAGATTTCTGCCACAGGCATGGCCTACTTATTGTACAGCAAATGGCGCGGCGGCGCAACCGGAGCAGGCGCGCGGTCGGGCGCGGCGCCGGCGCGCGGTCCGGCGCGGCGCCGGCCGGGGCGGTCCGGCGGCCGGAGCCCCGCGCTGTCCCAGGATGTCGCAGGATGTCCAGGATGTCCCAGAATCGCGAATGCCCGCGCCTGCAGCGGGCCGGACGTGGAGCACAGTCGGTGTTTTATTCCTTATGTTAGCAGTGTTTCACTGTGTACCCCTTGGGACATTGCGGCCGCGCGGCCAGCCGGGCGCACGCGCGCCGGGGGGACTGGCGTTGCAGATCATGCTGTGGAGGAGGACTGCTATGACCGACGATCTGGAGATACCCGGCGCCATCACCCTGACGCCGATCGGGGTGGTGCGCAACGACGTGGCCGAGGCGGTGGACTCCGGCTGGGGCGCGGTCGAGTTACGCATCGTGCTGCGGCCCGGACTGGCGGGCGCGCTCGACGGGCTGGAGGCGTTTTCGCACGTGCTGGTGATCACCTGGCTGCATGCCGCGCCGCCCGCGCCGGGCGTGCGGCGGCGGCCGCAGGGCCGGGCGGACCTGCCGGAGATCGGCATCCTGGCGCAACGGGCGCGCCACCGCCCGAACCCGATCGGGGTGACGGCGGTGGCGCTGCTCGGCGTGGAGGCGGCGGCGCTGCGCGTGCGCGGGCTCGACGCCATCGACGGCACGCCGGTACTCGACGTCAAGCCGTACGTGCCCGCGTTCGACCGGGTGGAGGGGGCGCGGGTGCCCGCCTGGGTGGGGCGGCTCTACGAGGAGGCGGACTACTTCTAAACGCCGCGCTCCCCCTCACGCGCTCCCACATCCCGGGGGTTATCGAGCGGGATCTGGGAGCGGCGATTGTCGCGCGGCGGAGCGCCCTCCTACAGACGGGTTCGGCCGGCGGCAGGCCGGATCGGTTGCCACTTTCGCGGGGCGGGGCCCGCCCCCAGATCCCGCCCGATAACCTCTGGCCTGGTGGGGTCCTTGGCGAGAGAACATCGGACAAACCTTGAACAAAGTATTGACTTCTTGGGAAGTTTCGGCTATAATGGCCGCGTAGTGCGCGCCGGCCGGTACCGGATTCGGGCGCTGTGCGGGTTGATCAGGGGCGCGCCTGGGGGCGCGGGGCATAGGAGGTTGCTGAAACGTGAGCACGAAGGTATCGGGGGCGCCGGGGCGGCCGGCGGGCGGGCCGGCGGGGCGCGGGGGCGCGGCGGCGGCGGGCGGTGGTTCCGGCGCGGGGCGGCGGGAGAATCTGTTCGCGCCGACGACGGATGATCCGCGCTACAAGTGGAAAGTCCTGGCGTCGGTGGTGTTCGGCCTGTTCATGGTCATCCTGGACTCGACGGTCATCAACGTGGCGCTGAAGAGCCTGCAGCAGCAGTTCACCGTCTCGACCAATGAGGCGCAGTGGGTGATCAGCCTGTACACGCTGGCGCTGGGCATCGCCACGCCCCTCTCGGCGTTCTTGGGCGAGAAGTTCGGGGTGAAGAAGATCTACGTGGGCGCGCTGGCGCTGTTCGTGATCGGATCGGCACTCTGCGGCATTACGTCGGATCTGAGCGGCAGCCTGTTCCCGCTGATCGTGGCCCGCGGCATCCAGGGCATCGGCGGCGGGCTGGCGCTGCCGCTCGGCACGGCGATGCTGTTCGGCGCCTTCCCGCCGCAGGAGCGGGGCGTCGCGCTGGGCATCTTCGGCATCGCGCTCGTCTTCGCGCCCGCCAGCGGGCCGCTGCTCGGCGGCTGGCTGGTCGACCACAACCTGCTCAGCGGCATCTTCTTCGTCAACATCCCGATCGGCATTCTGGGCATCACGCTGGCCTCCATGTGGCTCATCGACCGCAAGAGCAGCCGGCGCTTGCGCCCTGACTTGCTCGGCATCCTCTTCTCGACGATCGGCTTCGGCAGCGTGCTGTACGCGGCCTCGATCGCCGGGGAGCAGGGCGGCAACGGCTGGACCGACCCGGGCGTGCTCGCCGCGTTCGCGGTGGGCGCGGTAGCCCTGGCGATCTTCGCCGCGATCGAGCTCCGCGTCGAGGATCCGCTGCTCGACCTGCGCCTCTTCCGGCTGCGCAACTTCACGCTGGCGAACATCGTGGGCTGGGTGGGCATCGTGGGGCTGTTCGGCGCCGAGTTCTTGTTGCCGCTGTACCTGCAGATCGTGCGGGGCAAGAGCGCCTTCGACACCGGCCTGTTCTTGCTACCGCTCGCGCTGACCTCGGGCCTGGTGACGCCGTTCGCCGGGCGGCTGGCCGACAAGATCGGCCCGCGGGTGCCGCTCGTGCTCGGCTTCGGACTGATCGCCTTCAACACCTGGCAGTTCCGCGACATCCAGGTCGACACGGACCTGGGCTGGATCACGTTCCTGCTCGTGGTGCGCGGCATCGGCTTCGGGCTGGTGATCCAGAACACGCTCGTCGCCGCGCTGAGCGATGTGCCCGGCCGGTTGACCGCGCGTGCTACCTCGCTGACGAACGCCACGCGGCAGACGATCCAGTCGATCGGGGTCGCGGCGCTGGCGACCGTGCTGACGAGCGCGATCACGATCGACATCGGGACGGCGATCCGCAGCAAGCTGCCGGACCCGGCCACGCTGCCGCCGCAGGCGCAGGCGGCGATGCAGGCGGGGCTGGCGCAGATGCAGCAGCAGGTGAACAGCGGGCTGACGCCCGACCTGTCACAGGCGCCCGCGGCGATCCGCCCGGCCATCGAGGCGGCGGTGCAGCAGTTCCAGGCGCAGTACATCACGGGCCTCGACCACGCCTACACGGTCACGTTCGTGGTGGCCGCGCTGGCGACGCTGCTGGCACTCTTGCTGCCCGGCTGGCCGGCGCCCTACCGGGCCCCCTCCGAGGCGCCGCGGGCCCAGGAACGCTCCGGCACGGTGCCCGCGGCGGGGCACTAACCTTCTCGCGACCCGCGCGGGCGGATCCGGGCCGGGATCCGCCCGCACGGCTCCGCAACCTGGCGCGCTTCCCACCCGTTATACCCGCAGAGCAGGGCCAAACCCGGCCCGCTGCCGTCCATTCCTGCCTACGGCCCGTCGCGCCGGGGCGGCGCTCATACAGGGAGCGCCGGGCGCCCGGCGAGTCGCCAAGGAGGCCTCTCGTGTCGCCTCGTCCGTTCGCCCGCGGGCCGCGCCCGCTGCTGGGCCTTGTCCTGGCCGCCGGTCTCCTTCTCGCCGGCCTCACCGCCATCCGCCCCACCTCCGTTGCCGCCGCGCCGCCCACCGCGCCGGCCACGATCGCCACGAGCCTCGTGCTCGACAACGTGACACTGCACGTGCGCACGCACTTCCTGCCGGCGCCCGCCTTCCGCACAACCGGGCCGGAGATCCGGCCGCAGGTGGCCATCGCCGACGCGCCCGACCCGTTCCGCGAGTTCACGATCACGTCCGTGCCGTTCGGCATGCGGCCCGGCACGGAGGCGCTGCCCGCGGCCGAAGCGGGCGGCGCAGCGGTGTACCGCGCCGCCCTGCGCGCGTTCCGCGACTTGCAGGACGCCGCGCCGCAGGACGGGCCGACCGCGCTGCTGTTCGGCCAGCGCGTGCCCGGCATGGTCAGCCACGTGGCGCTGCACGTCGACGGATCCGCGCTGACCCCCCTGACGATCGCCGAGTGGGTGGTCGACGCGGGGCCGCGGCTTTGGATCGTGCGCATCAGCTTCGCCTCGGCGCCGGGCGAGGCCGCTGCCGACCCCGCCGCGCTCGTGGTGCTGCAAGATCTGACGATGACCGCCGACGACGTGACCGCGCCGCCCGTGGCCGCACCGGACGCGCCCGGTCCGCCCCGGGCGGCGGCGCCCGCCGGGCCCGCCGACGTGCCGATGCCGCCGTGGTGGCAGGGTTACGACTGCGACGCGGCCCACTACCGCAGCGGCTCGGGCGGCATCGAGGCGTATCGTCTCGGCGCGGCCTGGCAGGGGCTGATCGCCTGCGGGCCGCGACCGATCTACGACGGCGGGCCGGACGTGCTGGTGCGCTTCTACGCAGGCGCGTGGGGCGAGTACGAGTGGGAGTGCGTGGAACTTGCGATGCGCTGGCTCTACCAGGCCTATGGCGTGGCGCCGTATCAGGCGAACGGCAGCCAGGTGGTCTGGAACTATCCCGGCACGCTGCTGCGGCAGATCGGCAACGGTACCGCCTACGCGGCGCCACAGCCGGGCGACGTGGTCAGCTATGGGGCGACGACCTCGTACGGCCACGCCTCGGTCGTGACGAGCGCGAGCGTGGACGCGCAGGGCAACGGCACGCTGACCGTGATCGAGGAGGATTCCTCGGCGACGGGCAGCAACACGCTGACCGTGCATAGCTGGTGGGTCTCGGGCAGCACGACATCGGTGAGCGGCTGGCTGCACGCGGGCGGCGGCGCGGCGACGCCCGTGCCGACCGTGCCGCCGCGGCCCGCCAGCCCGACGCCGGTGCCGACCGCCCCGCCCGGTCCGACGGCCACGCCGCCGCCCCCGGCCACGGCGACGGCGCCGGAGCCGTCGGCCACCGTGGCGGTGACGCCGCCGCCCTGCCCGCTGCCATTCACCGACGTGGACCCGACGACGTACTTCTACTGGCCGGTGGCCGAGCTCTACTGCCACGGCATCATCAGCGGCTACGCGGACGGCACGTTCCGGCCGTACAACTCGACGACGCGCGCCCAGTTGATCAAGATCGTGGCGCTGGCCGTCGCCATTCCGGCCTACACGCCACCAGATGGCGGCTCCACCTACACGGATGTGCCGCCCGGGTCGCCGTTCTTCGGCTGGATCGAGGCGGCGAGCCATGCCGGGCTGATCGGCGGCTACCCGTGCGGCGGGCCGGACGAGCCGTGCGACCCGGCGTTCCGCAACTACTTCCGGCCGTATACGTCGGTGACGCGCGGGCAGGTGGCGAAGATCGTCGTGCTGAGCGCGGGCTGGCCGCTGAATCCGCCGCCGAACTACACGTTCACGGACGTGCCGCCGGATAGTCCGTTCGCGCCGTATGTGGAGGCCGCCGCGGCGCACAATCTTATCAGCGGCTATTTCTGCGGCGGGGCTGATGAGCCGTGCGACGCGCAATATCGGCCCTACTTCCGGCCCTATACTGATGTGGTGCGCGGGCAGTTGGCGAAGATCCTGTATCTGGCGGGGGCGGGGGCGCGGTGAGGGGCGGCCGGGTGGCCGGGGGTACCGCCACCCCGGCGCATCGCGGTCCGGGCGGTCCGGCGCGCGCCTCGCGGGGCTGCGTGGGCTCGTACCCGTGGGCTGCCGGCCATCCCCTTGGGCGGGTGAACGCAGCGCGGCGTCGCCGTGCGACGTGGCCTGCCGGGGCCGGCAGCGCGGCGATCCGGGAGCCGGGCGGCACGGAAATGGCTTGTTCTAGGCAAGATCCCGGAGTCGGAGATCCTTCACTTCGTTCAGGATGACAGGGGGAGGTGGGGCGGACAAGGGGAGGTGGGGCGGACAACGGGGCGGGGTGACGCGGGGCGGGCGGCCGCGCCGGGCAGAGCCGGCTCCCATAGGCGCCCGCGGCGAGAACGCGGCTGATCGGAGGACGAATCTTAGGGCGGCCGGGCGGCCACGTGGGGCCGCCCCTACCTCAACCCGGTAGCCCGGCTTGCTTTGGGCGGGATCTTGGGGCGGCGGTTGTCGCCTGCCGGAGCAGCCTCCTACAGACGGGTTCGGCTGATCGCCGTCCGATCGGTGTGGCGGCATCGCCGGACTGAGCCGGCTCCCACAGACGCCCCGTCCCGGCATCCCGGCTTTCCGTGGGCGGAAGTCTTGGGACGGACAAGGGGGCGGGATGACGCGGGGCGGGGATGGGCGGTGAGGCGCGCGGTTGACGGGGTTCGGGCCAGTGGCTATACTGGGGGCGACTTCACCTGCCCGCGCGGCCCAGCCGGCGGCTGCCTGAAAGAGGAGACATGACAGGGGATCAACAGCCCGCCGACCTGCTCGATCTGCCGTTTGACCAATACCAGCGCTACCGGATCGCGGGGCAGATCCTGCAGATCCTGACCGCGCACGGCGCCTTGCCCCCGGCCCCCACCGTCCTCGACGTGGGCGGCTATCCCGGCCTCCTCCCCCGCTTCGTGCCCGACCCCGCGAGCCGCACCGTCGTGCTCGACGTGGTGCCGGACACGGAGAGCGCCCGGCATTACGGCTACACCTACGTGATCGGCAGCGGCATGCAGTTGCCCTTCCCGGACGGGGCGTTCGACTGCACGGTCAGCCTCGACACACTGGAGCACGTGCCCGCCGAGGCGCGGCCGGTGCTGCTCGGCGAGATGCGGCGGGTGGCGCGGCACGCGGCGCTCTTCATCGGGCCGATCCATCGGGAGGAGACGGCGCTCAGCGAGGAGCTGCTGTTCGACTACATCCAGTGGCTGCTGAAGGCGCGGCAGGAACAGCTGGCCGAGCACCGCGGCTACGGGCTGCCCGACTTCGCGGCGGCGCAGGACGGCTTCGCGGCGGCCGGGTGGTCGACCTTCGCCATGCCCGCGGGGAATCTGTACAACTGGCTGTTCATGATGGTGGCCAAGCACTACCTGATCTCGTTCCGCGACGCGCAGGCCGCCGAGTTCGAGCGCCGCCTCGACCATTTCTACAACCTGACGTTCTCGGCGGACGACCGGCAGGAGCCGGCGTATCGCGGCGTGCTGGCGGCCACCCGGACCCCACAGCCGGACGCGCTGGCCGCGCTGGCCGCGGCCTTCCCGCCGGTCGTGCCCGACGAGCGGGCGAACGTGCAGCGCATGGAGCTCACGAACCTGCTGCTGCGCCTGCTCGACCTGAAGGTGGCGAACCACGAGGATCGGGGCCTGCGCGAGCAACTCCAGCTGCGCGATGTGAACCTGGCCAGCATGGAGGGCAAGGTCGGCTTGCTGGAGCGCGACCTGGAGAGCACGCGCGGGCACGCCGCCAACCTGGAGCGGATGCTGACCGAGGCGCGGCGCGAGCTCACGGCGCTGCAAGCCGACCACGCGGCGGCGCTGCAGGCGCGGCAGGACCTGATCGACCTGAAGGCGACCAACGCCCGGCTGGCCGAGGAACACGGCCGCCTGGTGCACGACGTAGAGCAGAAGAACCAGCACATCCTTTACCTGGAGCAGCTGTTGCAGGGCATCGAGGCCGGGCGGGTGTTCCGCCTGACCCGGACCGCCGCCCGGCTGCTCGGGCGGAAATAGCCCCGGACCTTGATGACTGACCCCTCCCCCGCACCCCAGACCCCCGTCTCGTGGCCCACCGTCTCGGTCGTCGTGCTGAACTACAACGGACGGCGCCATCTGGCCGACTGCTTCGCCTCGCTCGACGCGCTCGACTACCCGGCCGACCGCCTGGAACTGCTGCTCGTGGATAACGGCTCGACCGACGACTCGGTCGCCTACGTGGCCGAGCACTTCCCGCGCGTGCGGGTGCACCAACTGCCCGACAACGTCGGCTTCGCCGCGGGCAACGATGCGGGCGCAGCAGGTCGCGACGGGCGAGTACCTGGCCTTCCTGAACAACGACACGCGAGTGGACCCCGGCTGGCTGCGTGCGCTGGTCAGCAGCATCCTGGAGGACGCGGAGCGGGACGTCGTCTGCACCGGCTCGAAGATGCTCGACTGGAGCGGGCGCGAGATCGACTTCGTCGGCGGCGTGATGAACTTCCATGCGTTCGGCTACCAGCTGAGCTACGGTCTGCCGGTCGCGGCGGAGCCGGTCGACTACACGCGCAAGCGCGACCTGCTGTTCGCCTGCGGCGGCGCCATGCTGATCCGCGCCGACATCTTCCGCGAGTCCGGCGGCTTCGACCCGGACTTCTTCGCCTTCTTCGAGGACGTGGACCTGGGCTGGCGGCTCTGGCTGATGGGCTACCGGGTGACGCTGACGCCGACGGCGATCACGTACCACAAGGGGCACGGCACGGCGAGCAGCATCCCGGACCACCGCCGCCTGGTGCTCTACGAGCGCAACTCGCTCTACGCGCTGTACAAGAACTACAGCGACGAATACCTGGCGCGCATCTTGCCCGCGGCGCTGATGCTGATGGGCGAGCGGGTGCTGCGGCTGATGGACCTGAGCGGTGTCGACTTCACGGAGTATGAGCTCACGAACCGGGCGCCCGCGCGGCAGACGCCGGAGGTGGTGCACCCGCAGGCGGTGAGCACCATGCTGGCCGCCGACGAGTTCATCGCGCACCTGCCCGCGCTCGCGGCGAAGCGCGCGGCCGTGCAGGCGCTGCGGCGGCGCTCAGACGCCGAGATCGCGGCGGTGTTCGGCCAACCGCTGCGCGTGGCGCTGATCAACCATCCGACCGACGCGGGCTACGCGCGCGCACACTACCGGATCATGGAGGGCCTGGGCGTCGCCGAGCTGTTCGCGGCCCAGCCAAAGCACGTGCTGCTGATCAGCCCGGACGTGCTGCCGGTCGGCGGCATCCCGACGAGCGGCGTGGGGCTGCGCGCCTGGGCGCTGGGCCAGGGGCTGATCGGCCGCGGGCACCAGGTCCAGTTCGCCATGCCCGCCGCGGCGCTGAAGGGGCGCGAGGATCTCGTGCCCGCGGCGGTGCGCGAGCTTGCCTGGACGCCCGAGTCGCTGCAGGGGCTGGTCGACTCGCTGGCGCCCGACGTGGTCGTCACCGTGGGGTGGCCGAACCTGACGCCGCTGGCGCGCGCCCCGATGCCGGTGGCCTGCGACTTCACCGGGCCGCACTTGCTGGAGCGCGACTACCAGGGCTATCGCGACAACCCGACCAACGCGGCCGAAAAGCTGGCGGCGATCGACAAGGCGGATTTCTTCACCTGCATCGGCGAGCGCCAGCGGCTCTACTTCATGCCCTGGCTGGCGCAGGCGGGCGTGCGGGCGAGCGAGATCGACGCGCGGCTGGCCGTGATCCCCTACTCGCTCAGCCCCGATCTGCCGGAGCACTGCTGGCCCGAGGATTGGGCGGACGCCGAGGTCACGTTCGTCTACGGCGGCGTGTTCTTGCCGTGGCAAGACCCGAGCGTCGCGCTGACCGCGACCGCCGCCACGCTGGAGGAGGCGGATCGGGGCCGGTTGCGCGTGTTCGGCGGCAAGCACATCTTCCACGCCGTCGAGACCGGCATCTTCGAGCCGCTAATCGCCCGGCTGGGCGCCAGCCCGCGCGTGCAGGTCTCGGGGCTGATGCCGGTCGACGAGCTCGAGCGGGTCTACACGCACGCGCACGTGGCGGTCGACGTGATGCGGCGCAACCCGGAGCGGGAACTGGCGTTCGCCAGCCGCACGGTGCATTACCTGTGGTGCGGGCTGCCGGTGATCCACAGCCGCTTCTCGGAGGTCGCGGCGCTGATCGAGGAGTACGAGGCGGGCTGGATCGTCGACCCGGACGACGCGGCGGGCATCCGCGCGCTGGTTGCGGCCATCCTGGCCGACCCGGCCGAGGCGGCGCGGCGCGGGGCCAACGCGCAGCGCCTGGTGCGCGAGCGGCTGACCTGGGACCGGACGATCGACGCGCTGGACGCCTTCGTGCGGCGGCCGTACCTGCGCGAGAGCCGCGGCGCCTGGACCCGCGCGCAGGCCGAGGCGCGGGCGCGCGAGGCCGCCCCGGCCCCGGCCGCGAGCACCGCGGGCGCCGCGCCCGCCCCGACGTGGACGCCCGGCCCGCTGACCGCGGTGGTGCGGCACACGGCGCGCGCCCGGCGCCGGCCGCTGGCGCAAGCGCTGGCCCGCGGGCGGGCGCTGGTGCAGCCGGTCTTGCCGGGCGGGCGGCTGCGGCCGGTGGTGGTCGAGGGCGAGCGGCGCTTCGCTCTGCCCGAACTGGTGGCGGGGCACACGCACGGCCAGCGCTTCCAGGCGGCGCGGGCGGGGCTGTGCGGCGTCGACCTGCTGGCCGGCACCTTCGCGCGGATCAACTCGGGCACCGTCATCTTCCGGCTGCGCTCGAACCCCGGCAGCGGGGTCGACCTGGCGGCCGTCGAGGTGCCGGCGGTCGGCCTGCACGACGGGCGCTTCTTCGAGTTCCGCTTCCCGCCGATCGCGGACTCGGCCGATCAGTGGTTCTACGTGATCGCCGAGGCGCCGCGCGCCGTGCCGGGCGACGCGATCACCTTCTGGGCGCGCCTGGGCGGGGGCGGGCCACCCGGGCGGCGCTACGAGGACGGGCTGCCCGCGCCGGGCGACCTCGTCTACCGCCCGGTCTACTGCGAGTGACATGGACCCGCTGATCTCGATCGTGGTGCCCAACTGGAACGGCATGGAGCACCTGCCGGTCTGCTTCCAGTCGCTGGCCGCCGCCGACTACCCGCGGGAGCGGCAGGAATGGATCCTGTCGGACAACGGCTCGCGCGACGGCTCGCTCGCCTTCATCCGCGACCATTACCCCGAGACGCGCATCGTCGACAACGGGGGCAACATCGGCTTCGCGCGCGGCTGCAACGCGGGGGCGGCGGCGGCCCACGGCGACTACGTCGTCTTCCTGAACAACGACACGCGGGTCGATCCCGGCTGGCTGCGCGGCTACCTGCGCGCGCTGGCCCGCGACCCGGAGGCCGTCTGCGCGGCGTCGTACATGCGCAGCTGGGACGACCAGGAGCCCGACTTCGACGGCGCCACGTGCAACCTGTTCGCCGTGGGGCGGCAGCGCCCGGTGCGCGGCTGGCCCGATTGCCCGGCCGGCCCGCAGGAGGGCGACCCGCTGCTCTTCGCGTGCGGCGGCGCCATGCTGGTCGACCGCGCCGTCTTCCAGGCCGTGGGCGGCTTCGACCCGGATCACTTCATCTACTTCGAGGACGTGGACCTGGGCTGGCGCCTGTGGGTGCTGGGCCACCGCGTGGTCTACGCGCCGGGCTCGGTCGTCTATCACAAGGAGGGCGGCACGACCGGGGCGAAGCGCGTGGCGGGGCACCGGCGCTATGTGCTGTTCGAGACGAATACGCTGGCGGCGATCGTGAAGAACTACGCGCAGGCGAATCTTGACCGCGTGCTGCCCGCGGCGCTGCTGCTGGAGTGGAAGCGGGCGCTGCTCAGCGCGGGCGACGCGATCGACCCGGAGCACTACCGGCTGAACGGAGCCCGCCGCGACCCGCGCATCGAGGAGGAGGGGCAGGCGCCGCTGCCGCCGATGAGCGTGGCGCATCTCCTGGCGATGCACCGCTTCGGGGAGCGGCTGCCCGCGCTGATGGCGGCGCGCGCGGGGATCCAGGCGGCGCGGCGGCGGCCCGACGCCGAGATCCTGCCACTGTTCCGCCGGCCCTTCCAGGCCCAGTTCGCCGGGCCGGTCTACGCCGACGCGATGCGGCGTATCGCGGCCGCGCTGGACCTCTACCCGCTGGTGGCCGAGGCCTCGCCGAGCCGGCATCCTGCTGGCCGCGCCGGGCGCGGGCGCCGCCCGAGCGCGGGCGGACGGCCTCGCGGCCGTGCTCGGCGGCGAGTTCCTGGTGGCCGCGGCGGGCAGCGACGTGCCGGAGCAGGCGGCGGCCGCCGACCTCGTCCTGGCGGTGGGCGCGGCGATCCCGGCAGCCGCGCGGCTGGCGCCGGCGGCACCGCTGGCGGTCGACGTGTCGGCTTGGGCGCCGGGTGCGCTGCCGCCCGCGGTGCAGGCGGCCGTGGAGGAGCGCGCCGGGCTGGCGCTGTGCGCGGACCCGGCCGCGGTGGCGGCCTGGGCGGCGGCGCTACCGGGCATCCCGGTGCTGGCCCAGGCGGCGGACGGCCCGTTAAGTGCGGACCTGCGGCGCTACTGCCGCTACCCCCTGCACCGCGGCCTCGTCTGAGCCGCGGGATCTAGCGCCGAAGGAGCCATTGCATGCGGCAGAATTTCGGGTCGGACGCCCCATGGGAGGGCATCGTCGGCTACTCGCGGGCGGTGCGCGTGGGCAACGTGGTCCACGTGGCGGGCACGACGGCGACCGACGCCACGGGCGCGGTCGTCGCGCCGGGCGACGCCTACGGCCAGGCCGTGCAGGCGCTGCGCAACATCGTCGCCGCGCTGGAACGGGCGGGCGCCCGCGCCGAGGACGTCGTGCGCACGCGCATCTACGTCACCGACATCGCCAACTGGGAGGCGGTGGGGCGGGCGCACGGGGAGGTCTTCGCCGCGATCCGGCCCGCCGCGACGATGGTCGAGGTGCGGCGGCTGATCGACCCGGCGATGCTGGTCGAGATCGAGGCCGAAGCGATCATCACCCCGCCCGACTCCGCCCTCAGCGCCCCGTAGCCATCACCCAGTGGCGGGCCGCAGCGCCCGAACTGAAGATCGGGGTGAAGACGCCCGTCCAACGTGACCCCAGATCGCTCACCCGCATGATGCTGTTGCCTGGCGCGCCGGGGTGGGCCGGATCCGCGCCGTCGGCCCGTGCGAGCGCCGGGTTGCCGACGAACAGCGTCGTCACATCCCCGGCGGCGTTTAGCCCGTAGCCGACCGCAGCACGTCGTGGCGCCCGAGCCCAAGCAGCGGGTCGACCAGCAGGATCACCGGGGCGTTCGAGTCGATGGCGGCGCGGAGCTCGGCGACGGTGCGGTGGTCGAGCATAGCGGCGGGAAAGCCGGCCGCCCGCGCGGCGACGGCGTTGGCCGATTCCGGCGTGCCGCCGACGAGCGGGATCACCGGCATCGCGGCCTCGATGGCCCGCGCCGCGCCGTAGCTGCCGAAGCGGGCGGGCTGGAAGACGGACAGGGCCATCGCGGTGGCGAAGGCGCCGCAACCCGTCGGGCTGTAGAAGGCGCTGGGCGCGGGATTCCACTGCCAGAGGTGCACGGGCATGCGGGCGAGGCCGACAACGCGGCCGGGCGCGGCGACAGGCGCGCCGAGGCCCACGCGGGCGGCGGCCGGCGCGGGGGTGCCGAACCGGCCGAGGGCGGGCGGCGTGCGCCAGCCGATCAGGATGAGACCCGCCGCGAGCAACAGACCCGCGGCGGGCAGTTTGTGCCAACGAATACCAGGGAACCGCATCTCCGGCCTCCAAGTGGGTGACCGGACATGGCGTGATAGGCTTCACCCCGCGCGGGGCGAAGTGGCGTGCTGGTGCCAAGTAGCATGGGTCTGGCTCCGTTCCGGTCGACATCGTACTGCTGCGTGGTAGGTGGGGAGCGTACGTCCTACAGACCTGCGGGGGTTAGCGCAAAGCCTAGGCCAATTGGCGGGCGGAATCAGGGCCAGCGGCCGGACCCGGCGAGATCGCCGAGGGTGTAGTAGAGCATGGAGGCGACCTCCGCGCGGGTGGCGGGGGCGTCGGGCCGGAAGGGACCGCCCAGGCTGTCGGCGAGGACGCCGTGGCGGAAGGCCGTGTCGACGTAGGGGTAGGCCCAGTGAGTGAGGGGCACGTCGTAGAAGGGGCTGCCGGCGTCCTGGCGCAGCGGCCAGCCGGCGGCGAGCACGAGGATCTTGACCGCCTGCGCGCGCGTGACGCCGTCGACGGGCCGGAACGTGCCGTCGCCGAAGCCGGAGACGAGGCCGCGGCCGGCGGCGGCGGCGATGGGCCCGGCGGCCCAGTAGTCGGGCGCGACGTCGGGGAAGGGCGGCGCGCCGGGCGGGGCCGGCCAGCGGAAGGCGGCGGCGAGCATCTTGACGAACTGGGCGCGGGTGAGCGAGCCGCCCGGCCGGAAGGTGGCGTCGGCGTAGCCGCTGATGATGCCGGCGGTGGTCAGGTAATCGATCGCATTGTAGGCCCAGTAGTCGAGCGGCACGTCGGCGAAGCGGCCGCCGGCGTGGACAATGACCGCGACGCGGGCGACCTTGCCCGCGAGGTTGCTCGCCTCGACGACGATCGGGAAGTCCTGGCCGCTGGCCTGGACGGCGGTGTTGAAGCTGCCGTCGACGGCGACGGGGCTGTTCACCCCATTCACCTGCACGAGCGCGCCGGGGTCGGTGTGGCCGGCCACGAGGACGCGGCCGGGGGCCATGCGCGTGCCGTTGGCGGGGCTGGTGAGGATCAGGGCCGGCGGCGAGGCGGCGACGGTCGTGACGGCGTCGGGCTGGGCCGGGTAGGCGCCCTGGTTGCCCGCCTTGTCGCGGGCGCGGGCCCGGAAGGCGTAGGTCACGCCGTCGGCGCCGTCGAACGTGGCGCTCGTGGCCGTGGTTTGGGTCTGCCAATCGGTCCAGGCACCGGCGGCGCCGGTGCGCACCTGCACGTCGTAGCTCGCGAGACCGGAGCCGCCGGGCGCGTCGGCACCGCTCCAGTGGACGACGAAGTGCTGGCTATCCTCGTAGGGCGGCAGGCCGACGACGCGGGCGGTCGGGGGCACGGTGTCCTGCGGTGTGACGACGACGCGCGCGCTGAGCGGCGCCGAGCCCGCGTCGGCGAACCAGGTGCGGTTCTCGTGCACCATGTCCCAGCGGAGCTCATAGGTGCCCGGCGTGGTCGGGGCGGCAAGGGAGCCTTGCAGGGTGACCTGCGCGCCGTAGGGCACGTCCTGCGGCAGGCCGGTGCGCAGATCCTGGTAGCCGCCGGTCACCGGGGCGCCGTCCGCGGTATACCAGTGGTAGCCGAGGTGGACCGGGTTCGGTCCACCGCGCGGCCAGGTCAGGCTGCCTCCGTTGCGCACGGTGACGGGCACGGTGGCGATGGCGCCGGGCGCCATGGAGGCCGGAGGACTGCCGCTCTGGAAGATGGCGCGGTAGGGCGGCAGGCCCGTGCCGACCGCCGCGCGGATGGCGGGCAGCAGCGCGTAGACGTAGCTGCCCGGGCAGGACTTGTCGTTGAAGACCTGGCCGCAGCCGTAGCCGCGGAAGTCGCGATGGCCGGCGATGTTCGGGCGCGTCAGGGTGACCGAGCCGCCGCAGTCGAGCGCGCCCGTGAAGGTGCCGACGCCCTGCGGGTTGATGCCGCGGCGATCGACCTGCCAGTCGAGCAGCTTGATCAGGCTCTCCTGCATGGCGGTCGACGGCGGGACCTTATCGTAGTTGCCGATGAGGCCGACGCCGAGGCTGCCGTAGTTGAAGGGGTAGGCGTGCCCGGCGGCGACGTCGTCGCCCCCGGCCCGGCCCTCGTAGACGTTGCCATGCGGGTCGATCAGGTAGTTGTAGCCGATGTCGCCCCAGCCGCGCGTGATGGCGTGGTAGTACCAGATCGCCCGGACGCGCGCGGCGTAGTCGCCGTCGGCGTTCGAGGTCTCGGTGTGGTGGATGATGATATGGGTCACGCGCCGATACTCGGGCGGCCAGCGGGGGCTGCGCTCGCCGTCGGGGCTGCCCCAGGCGGTGCGCGGGATTACCGCGGGCTTGGCGGGCGCCGGCCCGCCCTGGACCAAGGCCACCGGCATCTGGGTGGTAACGCCCGCGTCGACGAAGTTGAAGGTCAGGTTGCTGATCTGCGGCGGCGGGGTGCCGGAGCCCGCGCTGAGCGTGATGCGCGCCTGAGCATAGGTGTGCGTGCGCACGTCCTGCGGCACGCCGACGAGGCTGCCGTACGTGCGCGTGACCGGGTCGCGCGGGTCGACGATGTCCTCGATGTCGCTCGGCTGCCAGGCAGTCCAGGTCTGGCCGTCCGGGCCGGTGCGGACCTCGACGCTGACGATGCTCGAGTCGGGGGTGGCCCCGGCGGGCAGCGGGGGCGTGTCCCAACTGGGCGCGAGGTCGGTGAAGGGGAACGGCGCCTGCACCGGGGCCGACAGGTAGACGATGCTGCCTTGCCGCGCGGGCAGACTGAGGACGCGGCTCTCGACCTGCGCCCCCGGCTGCCCCTCGACGGCATAGCCCGCGGGCACGGCGACGCTGGTGCCGCGCACCACGAGCGGCGTCTGCCCAGCGGGGGCGGCCTGGCCGCTCGCGGCGGGCAAGAGCCCGGCCACAAGCAGGAGAAAGAGGATCAGGCGGGTGCCGGCGCGGGGCCGGTGGGCGGAGGCGGGCGGGTGGTGCGGCATAGAACCTTCTACTTCCCGGGCCGGCGGCAACCGGCTGCGGGCAGGACCGCGCGATTATGTCGAGTGAACTCCCCTGGCTCGATTATATGCGGGCGCCGGGGACCTGTCAACCGCCCGCGGACGCGGCGCGCGGCGGCTGGGCGGCCAGCCAGGCGGCGTGCGCGGCGCGGATCGCGGCGTGGGCCGTCTCGCGGCCCGACCAGCCCTGGACCTCCACTTCCTTGGCTTCGAGCACCTTGTAGACCTCGAAGAAGTGGCTGATCTCGCTGCGCACGTGCGGGCTGAGCGTTTCCAGGTCGGTGACCTCGTCGAAGCGGGGATCGACCGCGGTGACGGCGAGGATCTTGTCGTCGGGCCCGCCCTCATCGCACATGCGCAGCATGCCGAGCGGGCGCACGTACTGAATGGAGCCGGGGACGGCGGCCTCGTTGACGACGATCAGCACGTCGAGGTGGTCGCCGTTGGGGGCAATGGTCTGGGGGATGAAGCCGTAGTCGACCGGGTAGAACGACGGCGAGTAGAGCACGCGGCCGAGGCGGATTAGGCCGACGCTCTCATCGTACTCGTACTTCATGTTGCTGCCGCGGGGGATCTCGACAATGGCGTTGACCCGATAGGGGGCCTGATCGCCGAGCGGCACCTGGTTGAGATTCATGGGTGAGCGGGCTCCTTTCGCGGGCGGCCGCCGGTCGCCGCGGCCCCGCCCCTTCAGCATTTCCGGTGCCCTCGCCCGCGCGGCCGCGGACCGGGAATTGCTCGTAGGCTACCGGCGGCCCGGGATCGGGTCGCCGGAAGGACGGACACCCCAGCCCCGATGAGCAGCACGACGCCGGCCTCGACCAGCCGCACCACGACCTCCCAGCAGCAGCAGAGCGCCCACACGTTGTTCGTGGGCGCGCGGCGGGCGCTGGTCGGCGGCCTGCTGGCCGCGGCCGTGACGCTGGGCGGGCAGTTGCTGGTCGGGCAGGTCTATAACGGCGCCGAGGCGCGATCGCTGCTGCAGGCCTTCGTGCCGTCGGCGCGCTCCGTCGGCACGGCGGTGGCCGGGGCTTCGGCCACCATTCTGGCGCTGATGCTCACAATGCTCGGCCTCACCCGGAAGGCCGACAATCAGCTGGACCGGGTCTTCTACAAGCGGGTCGAGCGGATCGGGTTGCTGAGCACGATCGCGCTGGCGGGCAGCGCGCTGCTCCTGCTGCTGCTGAGCATCCCGCTCGACCAGTCGCAGCATCTGCCGGGCAACTGGTACAGCTACCTCTACTACACGCTCATCGGGGCGACGGCGGCGCTGGCGGGGCTGCTGGTGGCGATCGTGCTGATGCTGTATAACGCCATCCAGAGCCTGATCCAGGTGATCAGCCCGGATGCGTACAGCGCGGGCAGCGGGTCGGGAGACTCGAGCGCGGGATCGGATAGCAGTAAGCAGCACCAGGGCGAATCATAGGCGCGACAACGGGGCGCGTGTCAGGCGAATCGATCTTGTCGGCAAGTGGTGGCCAAGCCGCGAACGCCGGCCAGGACGTGCGCCGTCCACTCGACCTGGTCCATCCCCGGCTGATCGGCGGGGAAAGGCCTATCTATAGGAACATCTCGGCGCGGAGATCCTTCACTTGCGTTCAGGATGACAAGGGGGCGGCGCGGCGACGTAGGGAGGCGCGGCGACGTCGGGCGGCCTGACGACCCAGGGGGCGGTCCGCAGATCGATCGGAATCGTCTGTAGGACCGCGCTCTGTCCCGCGAAGATCTTGCCCCACCGCAGGGTTGCAGCGGGGCCGGGATCGTGACGTGACGTCTGATGCTCTTTGACGATGATGCGCGCTCCGAGGGGCGGCGCGGACTGCGCCGCGCCGCAGTGGTAAGGGAGCAGGCCGACCGCGAATAAGCGATTGCGCTACGCGCGAGCGAATAAGCGAATGCGGTGCGGTGGCCCCGGGTGGCGGTCGCGGCCGCGGCGCGGCCCGCCGGGGCCCTAAGAGGATCAATGCGCCGGCTGCTCCATATAGGGTCGGGACTTAGCCCGGCCCTTTGTCGCGTGCGGGTTGCTCTGGGGGCCTAACCCTTTTTGGTTGTGCTAGATTTGGCTCGGCTGCGTTCGCGCAGGGGCCGCAAGGAGATCGGGGGCAGGAATGACGAAGGAGGCTCGCGTTGAACCGCCGCCTGGCTCGGCGGTAGCAAGACCTCTTGTCGGAACGCGATACGCCGGCGGGCTTGGGGCCGGCATTCCTGACCTATGATATAATTGCGTTGGGTTGGCCGGTCCCGACGACACGCTACCTGGGAACGCTGTAAGTGTCTTCCTCACGCCTAATCTTCCGCGTTCACGCAATTGAGCGCATGTTCGAGAGACACATCAGTGTCGAAGACGTGCGGCAGGTACTCGACTTCGGAGAAACGGTTGAGGATTACCCAAACGACTTCCCGTACCCCAGTCGCCTGGTGCTTGGCTGGAGCGGAACGCGGCCCATTCACGTTGTAACCGCCAATAACCAGGAGGGGCACGAGATAGTCGTCGTGACCGTATACGAGCCGGATCCGAATCTGTGGGCGGCGGATTTCAAGAGGAGAAAAGGCAGATGAAGTGCGTAGTTTGCAGGCAAGCGGACACACTCCCCGGTACCGCGACGGTTACCTTGGAGCGGGGCAGCCTGACACTGGTCGTGAAAGGGGTGCCCGCTCGCGTCTGCCCAAACTGCGATGAAGCATATGTGGACGAAGGGGTTGTCGAACGACTGCTGCACCTCGCCGAAGAAGCAGTCCGGACCGGCGTTCAGGTAGATGTTCGCCAATACGCCGCCGCATAGCAGTCTCGGTCCTTCCCTGGCAGGCCTGGCACGAATGCCTGCACGCCGGCCCGGCCGTCAGTATCGGTGCACGATTTGGACGCAGTTCTGGCAAGCGTCGCGCCTCACTTTCGTGTCTTTCCCGCCCAGGCCCGTGTCTGCCTGATTGACCGGTTGCCAAGCAGAAGCAACGGCAAGGGGCGTGGAATGAGCCCGGCCTTTTTGGTGTCTGAGGGCGGCCTTTGAGGCTAGCCCTTTTTGGTTGCTTTAGAATTCGCTCGGCTGCGTTCCAGCAGGGGCCGCAAGGAGATCGGGGGCAGGAATGACGAAAGAGGCGCCGATGGAGCCGCCGCCCGGCGCGGTGGCGATCCAGTTCCGCGTGCGCTACGCGGAGACCGACGCCATGGGCATCGTGCACCACAGCCGCTACCTGCCCTGGCTGGAGATGGGGCGCACCGAGCTCCTGCGCGCGCACGGCTACACGTATCGCGAGATGGAGACGACCGGGGTGCTGCTGGCCGTCATCGAGGCGAATCTGCGGTATCGCGCGCCCGCGGCCTATGATGAGCCGATCCTGCTCTACACCTGGCTCGCCGAGTTCGGGCGGGTGCGCGTGCGCTTCGCCTATCAGGTGCTCAACGAAGCCTCCGGGCGGCTGCTGGTCGAGGCCTACACCCTGCACGCCTTCATCGGCCGCGACGGGCGGCCCATCCGCGTGACGCAGCAGTTCCCGGAGGTCTGGGCGCGCCTGCAGACGGCGATGCGCGGGGCGGTGGCGGGCGGCGGGGACGGCGCGACGGAGCCGCCCGCGTAGCCCGCCGCGCGCGGTGCCGCGGCCCGGGCCACGGTGGCCGGGATCCTGCAGAACTCCGGCCGAGCGCCGGCCGGATCCGGCCGGCGGAAGGCAGGAACAGGGAGGATGGCCCGTGGCACCTTTCGACATCGCCCCCACCGCGCCGCTCCCGGGGCCGCACCTGCGGGGCCTGGTCGTGCGCCGGTTCCTCGTCAACTACGCGGTGCCGCCCGAGGTGCTCACGCCGCTGCTGCCACCGGGCGCCGAGCTGTCGCTCTGGGCGGGATGCGCCTGGGTGTCCGCCTGCTTCGTCCACATCAAGCGGATGCGGCCGTCGCCGCTGCCGGAGGCGGTGGGCGGGATCGGGTTCAACTACCTCATCTACCGGACGCGGGCCCGGCTGCCCTTCCCCGACGGGCGGTGCCGCGAGTCCGTGCTCGTCCTGGAGGCCAACATCAACCGCCCGGTATTCGCCTTTCTCGGGCGCCAGACGCCAGGCGTGCGCTTCCGCGCGCGGGCCATTGCCCTCACCACGACTCGCGAGTCGTTCACGATCACGATGCGGGATGACACCGGAGCGCTCCTCTATGACGCCGTGCTGCCCCGGGCCTCCTTCACGGCGCACCTCCCGGCCGAATCCTGCTTCCCCAGTCTCGACCAGGCCGACCAATTCCTGCTGGGCGTGCCCTTCGGCGGCGAATGGCACCCGGATGCGGGGCGCCTGCGCCTGTTTGCCGAGACTCATGATCCCTGGGAGGCACGCGCCGGGACCTGCCAGACGCGGGGTAACACGTTCCTGGTGGGGTTGGGCGTGTGCCCCGAGGCGGACCACGTGATCACCATGACCCGGGTGCCGCACTACTTCCCCCTCTTCGGGTTCGATGTGCCGGTCGAGCGGGCCGGCGCCACGCGGGCCGGTTAACGGGCAGGCGGACGTGTCGCCGGGTGGGGCGAGTCGAGCGGAATCGGCATGCCCGCGCGGAGACACGGCGAGGGCCGGGCGCGCGATACCCCCGGCCGGCCCTGCCCTTCGGCGGGGACGCTATGCGCCCGCGGACGCCGCGGCGACGGGCGAGTCCTCGGGGATGAACCAGCCGACCGTGCGGTTCTTCTCCGTCAGGTACTTGCGCACGACGCGCTGCACGTCGTCGGGCGTGACGGCGGCGAGGCGGTCGAGGAACTCGGGGTAGAGGTCGGCGGTGGCGACCGTCTCCAGGTAGCCGAAGATGAAGGCGAGGCTGGTGACGCTCTCGCCGGAGTAGACGAACTGGGCGCGCGCCTGGCGAATGGCCTTCTGGAGCTCGGCCTCGGCCGGCGGCTCGGTGGCCAGGCGGTCGATCTCGCGCAGGAAGGCGTCCTCGATGGCGCGCAGCGACTCGGCCCAGGGCTTGCCGGGGCGGGCCGTCGCGCCGAACTGGAAGAGGTACGGGTCGCGGGTGAGGAGCACATAGCTGCCCGCGCCCGCGGCGAGGTCGGTCTGCACAAGGGCCTGATAAAGCCGCGCACTGCGGCCCAGCGCCGCGCCGCCGCCCATGCCCATCGTCGCCTTGGCGCCCGAGAGCAGGGCATCCGCGATGATCAGCGGGTAGATGTCGAGATCGCTCGCGGCGGGGGCGTGGTAGACGATGTCGATCGAGGCGTTCGGGCCGGGCTCCCGCACGGTGACGCGGCGCTCGCCGGGCTGGGGCGGCTCGACGGCGGTGACGACGGGGATCGGCTCGTGCGCGGGGATGGCGCCGAAGGCCTCGGTCACGCGCTGCAGCAGGTAGGCGGTGTCGAAATCGCCCACGACGACGACGATGGCGTTGTTGGGCGCATAGAACGTCTTGTAGTGATTGTACAGGTCGTCGCGCGTCATCGTCAGCAGGTCGGACTTGGAGCCGATGACCTCGTTGCCATACGGGTGCTCCTTGTACGCGGCGGCCTGCACCTCCTCGCCCAGCTTCCAGCCGGGGTCGTTCTCGTGGCCCTCGCGCTCGCTGATGATGACCGTGCGCTCGCTGGTCACCTCTTCGGGCTTGAAGGACGCGTTGGCCATGCGGTCGGCCTCGATGCGCAGGGCGAGCTCCCAGCGATCGCTGGGCAAGGTCTCGTAGTAGAAGGTGAAATCGTTCCAGGTCGCGCCGTTCAGCGTGCCGCCGTTCTCGGCGATGATGCGGTGGATGCTGCCCGCGGGGAACTGCGGGGTGCCCTTGAAGAGCATGTGCTCCACCCAGTGCGAGACGCCGGTGATGCCGAGGTGCTCGTTGCGCGCGCCGACGCGGTACCAGATGTTGAACGAGACGACGGGCGCGCTGTGCATCTCGCGGGTGAGCACGGTCAGGCCATTGGGCAGCGTGTGGCGCTGGAACGGCGCGGCGGCCGGGCCGGCGGCCGTGGCGAGCCGCTGTCGATTCAGTCATGGTTGGTCTTCTCCAATTGCGGGCCGGGGGCCAGGATGGCCCATTATACCACAATCGCCCGGGGCGGGCAGCGCGAGGGATCGCGCATGGGGGCGGACCCGTTGGCGGCCCGGCGCCTGGCCCGCGCCACAGCGCGGTGACCGGGAAGCGGGTCGGTGGGGAAAGGCCTGACCTGAGGCAAGATCCCGGAGTTGGAGATCCTTCACGTCGTTCAGGATGACAAAGGAGAGGTGCGGCAGGCCCGATATACGCAGACGTGGAACGTCGCCTGTAGTCAGGATGGCAGGGCGGTGCGGCAGGCCCGATATACGAGGACGCCGTGGCGCGCCTGTCACGGACGCGCTCGCCATGGCGGGTGCCTGGCGCGGGATCTCTAATGCACCTCTAACTCTTGTCTTGCGTGTCTCTAACATCCCGCGGGCTATACTGAGAGTGAGAAACGCGCCCGGACGGAGCGCGGACCTATGCGTATGATGCGGCCGAACCGGCGGGCAGGAGCGCCCGGCGGCCGGTCGCCCGGCGGCGCGGCGGCGACTGCGGCCGCGGACCGCCCAATGCGAGCCATAGCGAAAGGAGTGCGAAATCCATGACGATGCAACGATGGGACCCCTGGGCCGACATGCTCAGCCTGCGCGAGGCGATGGGCCGCCTGCTCGAAGACAGCTATGTGCGCCCCGGCGCGACCGGCGGCACGATGGCCGGCTCCATGGCCCTCGACGTCTATGAAGACGCGGACAACATCGAGGTCGACGCGAGCCTGCCCGGCATGCGCTCAGAGGACGTGGACATTACGGTGCAGGGCGACACGCTGGTGATCAAGGCCCAGCACAAGGGATCGGCCGAGCGCAAGCAGGGCAACTACCTGATGCGCGAGCACCGCAGCGGCCAGTTCTACCGGGCGATTCAGCTGCCCGTGCAGGTCGATGCGGACAAGGCGCGGGCCAACTTCGAGAACGGCATTCTGCACCTGACCCTGCCGAAGGCGGCCTCGACCAAGCCGCGCACCATCCCGGTCACCGGGAGCCAGAGCGGCCAGGCGCCGCAGGTGAAGAGCGGCGAAGCGAACAGCGGCCAGGCAAACGGCGGCTGAGCCCCCGCGCTCCGCACAGGAACGGCCCGCTCCCCGGTGAGGGAGCGGGCCGTTTGCGCATCCGCCAGGCGACGCGGCGGAGTTTAGCTCCGCACGCTCCGGGCGCGCAGCGCCAGCAGGCCGCCCGCGGCGACGCAGAGCAGCCCGAAGGCCGCGAGCAGGAGCGGCAGCGCGTCGCCCCCGCCCGCGCCGGTCGCCGGCATGCCGACCGAGGGCAAGACGTTCTGGATGGGGGTAGCGGTGGGCTGCACCACCACCGGCGTCGCGGTGGGGAAGCTGGTGCGCGGCAGCACGCGGATGGCGGCCACGAAGTCGGCGGCGCCCATCGTCTCGCCCGCGGTAACGTTCACGGGGTTCCGCTGGTAGCCCCAGACCGCGCCCGTCTTCAGCGTCAGCCAGATCGTACCCGCCGGGACCCGGATCGAGTAGTTGCCGTTGGCGTCGGTCACGGCCACATTCAGCGTCGGCGGCGGAGCGATCTGCTGCACGCCGGTGTCGCGCGCGTTGGTCGCGATGATGTTCATGCCGCCGAGCGGCACGTTATCGAGGCTGGTGACCTTCCCGGCGATGGTCGAGACGAGCGGGAACTGGTCCTGGCGCGCCTGATCGCGCAGGATGAACGTGATGCCGGTCTGATACGAGGTGGCATAGACGGTCTGCTCGGCATACTGATAGCCCGGGGCCTCGGCGCGCACGGCGAACGTGCCGGTGCCGGTATCCATGCTCCACTCGCCCTTGGCGTTGCTGGTGGTGGTCGGGCCGGCGGGCGCATGGGCGGGCTCGGTATAGAGCGTGATGGTGGCCCCGGGGACGAACTTGCCGTCGTAGTTGAAGACGTAGCCCTGGAGCACGGTGGACGACGTTTGGGCGTGCGCCGGCAGCGCCGTGAAGCCGCCGAGCGACAGACAGGCCAATCCTAAGAGGAATAACGGTAAGACGAGCCCGGATCCCAGGCGCCGGTTCTGCGACGTAGTGATCATGAGACAAACCCCTTTCCTGAAAATGAAGACGGAGCGATGCGCTTTCAACATCCCATCTGCTTATCGCCGGCTGTACAACGCACGGGATCGGTCCACCCCGGCCCTGGGAGGACATCGGATGAGGCTGGTAAACTCTTAAGCAGGAATCGCGCCCAGCAGGTTTGACAGGGGTCACGGTTTATGATAGAGTGGAATTGGCGGCGGAAGCCGCCAGCCCGGCAGATGCCGGTCCATAGCAAGCGCGGGAGCCTGCCAAAGCAGGCTGAGAGGTTGGCTGCTATCGCCACGACCGCCTGAACCTGATCTGGGTAATGCCAGCGAAGGGAGCGCAGCACCAACATGCGTCGCTTTCGACAGGCACCGGATCCCTCCGGTGCCGTTTTTGTTGCGGGCGGGGCGTCCCGGCCTCCGGCCCTCGGTCTGCACGTCCGCGACGTGCAGAAGACCTTCCCCGGGCGTGGCGCGCCCCTGCACGTGCTCGCCGGCATCAGCCTCGACGTCCCCGCGGGCGGGCTGGTCAGCGTCATCGGGCCGTCCGGCGCGGGCAAATCGACGCTGCTGGGCATCCTGGCGGGGCTCGACGCGCCCAGCGCGGGCACCGTGACGCTCTACAGCGGCGCCGGGCCGTTGTCCGGACCGCGCCTGGGCCAGGTCGGCTACATGCCCCAGCGCGATCTGCTGCTGCCCTGGCGGACGGCGCTGGACAACGCGGTGGCAGGCCTGGAGATCCAGGGCGTGCCGGCGGCGGCCGCGCGGGAGGCGGCGCGCGGGCTCTTCCACGACTTCGGCCTTGACGGCTTTGCCGAGGCCTACCCCTACGCGCTCTCGGGCGGCATGCGGCAGCGCGTCTCGTTCGCGCGCTCGGCCCTGGCGGCCCGCGGCCTGATGCTGCTCGACGAGCCGTTCGGCGCGCTCGACGCGCTGACGCGCACGGCGATGCAGGAGTGGCTGTTGCGCATCTGGGCGCACCTGCAGACGACGATCGTGCTCGTCACGCACGACGTGGACGAGGCGGTGCTGCTGTCCGACCAGGTCTACGTGCTGACGCCGCGGCCCGCGCGCGTCGCCGCCGTCGAGCCGATCACGCTGGCGCGGCCACGCAGCCTGGCCAGCCTTGCCGATCCGGCCTTCACGCAGGCCAAGCTGCGGCTGCTCGACGCGCTGCGCGCCGCCGGGGGCCTGCCGCCGGAGGGCGCGGCGTGAGCCGCGGCGTGGGGCGCCTGCTGCCGCCGGTGGTTGCGCTGGTCGTGCTGCTGCTGGCCTGGGAGGCCTACGTCGACCTGACCGGCGTGCCGCGGCGCATCCTGCCCGCGCCGTCGGCCATCGGCGACGTGCTGATCCTGGACGCGAGCGTGCTGGCGGCGAACGCCTGGGTCACGCTGGTCGAGACACTGATCGGCTTCGCGGCCGCGATGGCCACGGGTCTCGGGTTCGCGCTGATCATCGACCGCAGCGCCATCCTGCGCCGGGCGATCTACCCGCTGCTGGTGGCCTCCCAGACCGTGCCGAGCATCGCCTACGCGCCGCTGCTGATCATCTGGTTCGGCTTCGGGATCCTGCCGAAGGTGCTCGTGGTGCTGGTCTACTGCTTCTTCCCGGTCACCGTGGCCGCCCTCGACGGCTTCCAGGCGACCGATCCCGAGCTCATCCGCCTCTTCCGCACATTCGGCGCGAACGGTTGGCAGATCTTCCGCGCCGTGCGCTTTCCGACGGCGCTGCCCGCGATCTTCTCGGGCACGCGCATCGCCATCACCTACAGCGTGACCGGCGCCATCGTCGGCGAGTACGTCGGCGCGGAGTCGGGCCTCGGCATCTACATCCAGCGTGTGAAAAACAGCTTCCAGGTGGACCGCGTGTTCGCGGCGATCCTGGTCATCGCCGTGCTCAGCATCGGCCTGTTCGCCCTCGTCTCGCTGGTCGAACGACTGGCCCTGCCCTGGCACTTCCGCGCGACACGCGGCGACACGGCCGCGGAGCCCGCGCCCCCTACACTCCCCGGGCCGAACGGCCCGGCGGCCGGAGTCGTCTGAAGAAAGGAAAATACCTGACCATGCAACGCTTCTCCCGTTTCGGCGCGGCCCTGCTCACCGGCCTGCTGCTGCTGGCCGCGTGCGGCACCGCGCCGACCGCCACCCCCGCGCCCGTGGCGCCCACGGCGGCGACCACGGCGCCCGCACCGCCCACGGTGGCCTCGGCGACCGCGTCGCCCGCAGTGACGACCGCGAGCGCCACGGCCACCAGCACGAGCGCCACGGCCACCGCCGCCCCCCCGACCGCGCTGCAGACCGTGCGCCTGGCGCTGGACTGGACGCCGAACACGAACCATACGGGCTTCTACGTCGCCCTGCAGAAGGGCTGGTACAAGGACGCGGGCATCGACCTGAAGATCCTGCCGTACAGCGACGCGGCCAGCCCGGACGCGCTGGTGGCGGCGGGCCAGGCCGAGCTCGGGATCAGCTTCGTCGAGCAGGTGGTCATCGACCGGGCGGCCGGGCTCCCGGTCAAGTCGGTGGCCGCCATCATCCAGCACAACACGTCGGAACTGGCGACGCTGAAGGGCTCGGGCCTGGACCGGCCGGCCAAGCTGGCGGGCACGCGCTACGCCGGCTTCGGCTCGCCCTACGAGGAGCCGGTGATCGCCACCGTGCTCAAGTGTGACGGCGCGAAGAACACGCAGTTCCAGAACATCACGACGAACACGGCGGGGCTACAAGCCATCGAGTTCGAAGCAAGCCGACTTCGTCTGGATCTACCAAGGCTGGGAGGCCATCCAGGCACGCCACGACGGCGTGGCGCTGAACGAGTTCCTGATCCGCGACTTCTGTGTGCCCGACTACCCGAGCCCGGTCATCATCGCGAGCGAATCGTTCCTGGCCGGGCAGAGCGATCTCGGCAAGCGCTTCATGGCGGTGACCAGCCGCGGCTTCCAGTACGCGATCCAGAATCCGGCCGACGCGGCCGCGCTGCTGATCGCCGCGAATCCGGCCGGCACCTTCCCCGACCCCTCGCTCGTGCAGGAGAGCGCGCAGTATCTGGCCGGGCAGTATCAGGCCGAGGCGCCGCGCTGGGGCGCGCAGACCCTGCAGCAGTGGACGGGCTATCCGCAGTTCATGGTGCAGACGGGCAAGCTGGAGGATGCCAACCACCAACCGGTGACGCACCTCGACTACGCGAGTCTGTTCACCAACGATCTGCTGCCCGGTCCCTGATCGAGGCCGCCGGACGGCGGTGCGGGCATGCTTCCTGCTGGCGGGGCGCGGCATTCCCGGGGCGACCGCGCGGCCGTCGTGTCGTGTCAGGCCGATCGCGCCGGGACCAGGCGGCCGGTGCCCCCGGCCCGTGAAAGGACCCGCTCATGGCCTCGCACCACCCGCCGGCCCGCTCCGCGGACGGCACGCCGATCTCGTTCCTGGGCCGCCTGCGCCGCCACGTCGGGGTGGTACCCGATCGGGCGATCAGCGCGCGCACCGAGCGCGTGCGCCCGCGCATCGCCGGAGCCGACGTCACGGAGAGCATCTGCCCCTACTGCGCCGTCGGCTGCGCGCAGCTGGTCTATCACCGCGACGGCAAGGTCATCGACATCGAGGGCAACTACGCCAGCCCGATCAACCAGGGCACGCTCTGCCCGAAGGGCTCGGCGACCTACCAGCTGGTTGAGAACCCGAACCGCCTGCTGACGGTGCGCTATCGGGCGCCATATAGCGACCACTGGGAAGAGAAGCCGCTCGACTGGGCGATGGCGCGCATCGCCACGCTGGTCAAGGAGACGCGCGACCGCACGTGGGAGGCGACCGACGACGAGGGGCACGTCGTCAACCGCACGCGGGCGATCGCCCACCTGGGCGGCGCCACGCTCGACAACGAAGAGAACTACCTGATCAAGAAGCTCTTCGCCGGGTTGGGCATGGTCTGGATCGAGAATCAGGCCCGCATCTGACACTCCTCCACCGTGCCCGGTCTGGGCACCCGGCTCGGCCGCGGCGGCGCGACCACCTTCGAGCAGGACCTGGCGAACAGCGACTGCGTGGTGGTCATGGGCTCGAACATGGCCGAGAACCACCCGATCGCCTTCCGCTTCGCGCTGAAGGCGCGGGAGCGCGGCGCGCAGCTGATTCACATCGACCCGCGCTTCAGCCGCACCTCGGCCCTGGCCAACACCTACGTGCGCATCCGCTCAGGCACCGACATCGTCTTTCTCGGCGGGCTGATCAACTACGCGATCCAGCACGAGAAGTACTTCAAGGAGTACGTGGTCGCCTACACCAACGCGGCGACGCTGATCGACGAGTTGTTCCAGGACACCGAGGACCTCGACGGCCTCTTCTCGGGCTATGACCCGGAGACGCGGCAGTACGACACGGAAAGCTGGCAGTATCAGGGCAGCGACTTCCGCCGCATGCCGATGCACGGCAGCCCGGAGTCGATGCCCTCGGTGCAGTCGGGCGAGGCGCAACAAGGCGGCGGCCAGGCGGCCGCCCGCGTGAGCAGCGCCGCCGAGCCCGACATCCCGATGGACGCCCCGCGCGATCCCACGCTCCAGGATCCGCACTGCGTCTTCCAGATCCTCAAGCACCACTACACCCGCTACACCCCCGAGATGGTGGCCGACCTGTGTGGCTGCTCGGTCGAGGCATTCCTGGCGGTCGCCGAGGCGGTGACGGCAAACTCGGGCCGCGAGCGCACGACGGCCTTCTGCTACGCCATGGGCTGGACGCAGCACACGGTCGGCGTGCAAATGATCGGCTGCGCTGCGCTGCTCCAGCTGCTGCTCGGCAACATCGGGCGGCCGGGCGGAGGCATCCTGGCGCTGCGGGGCCACGCGACCATTCAGGGCTCGACCGACATCCCGACGCTGTACAACCTGCTGCCCGGTTACCTGTCGCAGCCGTCGACCACGCTCGGCCACTACGATTTGCGCGCCTACATTGAGCACGAGACCCCACAGACCGGCTACTGGCACAACCTGCCGCGCTTCCTGATCAGCCTGCTGAAAGCCTGGTACGGCGATGCCGCGACGGCCGACAACGACTACCTGTTCGACGCCATCCCCAAGATCTCCGACGACTACTCGATCCTGCCGATGGTGCAGGCGATGAAGGACGGGCCTATCGAGGGACTGTTCTGCCTGGGGCAAAACCCGGCGGTCGGCACGCAGGACGCACACCTGGTGCGCCAGGGACTGGCCACGCTCAAGTGGCTGGTGGTGCGCGACGCCTTCGAGGTGGAGAGCGCGGCCTTCTGGCGCAACGGGCCGGAGGTGCAGAGCGGAGAAATGCGGCCGGAGGACATCGGCACCGAGGTCTTCTTGATGCCCGCGGCGATGTGCCCGGAGAAGGACGGCTCGTTCACCAACACGATGCGGCTGGTGCAGTTCCACGACAAGGCAGTCGAGCCGCCGGGCGACGCGCGCTCCGAGGCGTGGTTCATGTACGACCTGGGCCGCCGCCTGAAGGCGCTCTACGCGGACAGCACCGACCCGCGCGACCGCGGCTTCCTGGCCCTCACCTGGGACTACCCCACCGCGGGCCCACACGACGACCCGGTCATCGACGCCATCGTGAAGGAGATCAACGGCTGGACCGTGGCCGATCGGCAGCAGATCGCGAGCTTTGCCGATCTCAAGGACGACGGCAGCACGGCGGCGGGCTGCTGGATCTACACCGGCATCTACCCCGAGGAGGGGCACAACCGAGCACGCGACCGCCAGGGCGACAACTGGGTCAGCCCGGGCTGGGGCTACGCCTGGCCCGCGAACCGGCGTATCCTCTACAACCGCGCCAGCGCCGACCCGGCGGGGCGCCCCTGGTCGGAGCGCAAGAAGTACCTCTGGTGGGACGCCGAGGCGGGCCGCTGGACCGGCTACGACGTGCCCGATTTCCCGCCGGCCAAGGCGCCGGACACGCCCGCCGACTCGCGTGGCAGCGGGCTGGACGCGCATTCGGGCAGCGACCCCTTCATCGTTGATGGCGGACGGCAAGGGCTGGCTGTTCGTGCCGACCGGGCTGAAGGACGGGCCGCTGCCGACGCACTACGAGCCCGAGGAGTCGCCGGTGGCGAACGCGCTGTACGCGCAGCAGACGAACCCGGTGGCCAAGGTCTGGCGGCGCCGCGAGAACCGCATGGTCGCGCTCGGCGACCCGGCCTACCCCTACATCATGACGACGTACCGGCTGACCGAGCACCACACGGCGGGCGGCATGAGCCGCTGGCTGCCCTGGCTGGCCGAGCTCCAGCCCCAGGGCTTCGTCGAGATCAGCCCGGCGCTGGCCGCCGAGCGGGCCATCGCGACCGGCGACTGGGTGATCGTTAGCACGCCGCGCGGCGAGGCCGAGGCGCGCGCGCTCGTGACCGAGCGGCTGCAGCCGATGCGCATCCGCCGCCGGATGGTGCACCAGGTCGGCATGCCCTGGCACTTCGGCTGGCAGGGCCTGGCCACCGGCGGCATCGCGAACAACCTGACCGCACTCGTGGCCGACCCGAACGTGAGCATCCACGAGAGCAAAGCCTTTATGTGCAACTTGCGGAAAGGACGGGTGGCGCGATGAGCGTGCCGACCGCGCCCGGCGGCGGCCCGGGCCCCACGCCTCCCGGCGCCACCGGCTCTGCCGGGCCGACGAACCAGAGCGCCTTCATCCCGATCAGCGCGCTGACCGACCGCGGCGCGGCGCGCGAGCGCAAGGGCTTCTTCACCGACACGTCCTTGTGCATCGGCTGCAAGGCCTGTGAGGTGGCCTGCAAGCAGTGGAACGGCCTGCCGTCCGACGGCTACGAGTTCACCGGCTTCAGCTACGACAACACGCAGGCGCTCTCGGCGACCACCTGGCGGCACGTGGCCTTCGTGGAGCGGCCGGGCGCGGGGCACGCGGGCGCGCAATCGAACTGGCTGATGTCGTCGGACGTCTGCAAGCACTGCACGCACGCGGGGTGCCTGGAGGCTTGCCCGACGGGCGCCATCCTGCGCACCGAGTTCGACACCGTCGTGGTGCAGCAGGACATCTGCAACGGCTGCGGCTACTGCGTGCCCTCTTGCCCGTTCGGCGTGGTCGACCTGGCCGAGATCCTGGCCGCCGAGGTCACGCAGGGCCCCTATAGTCTGCACCAGCAGGCGCCGGGCAACCTGGCCCACAAGTGCACCCTCTGCTACGACCGGCTGGTCGACGGCATCGAGCCCGCCTGCGCCAAGGCCTGCCCAACCGACTCGATCCAGTTCGGCGACCTCGACGAGCTCCGGGCGCGGGCCGAACGGCGGGTGGACGAGCTCCACGAGCGCGGCGTGCCGGAGGCGTATCTCTACGGCGCGCGGGAGGATGACCCCGGCGCGACGGGCGGCATCGGGCCGCTGCACGCGTTCTTCCTGCTGCTCGACCCGCCGGAAACGTACAACCTGCCCGCGCGGCCGCAACTGCCGCAGAACAACGTGCTGCCCGGCTACGTCGCCACCGCGCTGACGGCGGTCGTGCTCGGCATCGGCGCCGCGCTGGCGTTCCGGCGCAAGTAACGGAGGGACCCGATGGATGCCACAAGCCAGGGGCCAGGCACCACGCTGCCACAACGCGCGGAGCCGCCAGGGCCGGCGACCGCGAACAGCGCCGCCGCGCGCAGTTACTACGGCGTGCCGCCGCTCAAGGAGCCGCACTGGAAGTGGGAGATCGTGCTCTACTTCTTCCTCGGCGGCATCGCCTCGGGCGCCTATACGATCGCCACGCTGGCCGAGGTCTTCGGCGACGGACGGCACGGCGCGATCGTGCGCGCCGGGCGCTACGTGGCCCTGCCCTGCCTGGCGGTCAGCCCCCTGCTGCTGATCAAGGACCTGGGCAAGCCGTCGCGCTTCTTCAACATGCTGCGCCTGATCAAGCTCAAGTCGCCGATGTCGCTGGGCACCTGGGGCCTGCTCGGCTTCAGCGGCTTCGCGACGCTGTCGGTCGCCGCCGAGCTTGCCGACCAGGGCGTCGCGCGGGGCACGTGGCCGGCGCGGCTGGCGCGGCGGCTGCCGCGGCGGCTGATCGGCCGGGCGGGCTCCTTCTTCGCCATCTTCGTCGGCGGCTACACCGGCGTGCTGCTGTCGGCGACCGCCGTGCCGCTCTGGTCGCGAAATCGCCTGCTGCTCGGCCCCACGTTCATCAGCAGCGCGCTCTCGACAGGCGCGGCGGCCATCGGCGCCGGGCTGGCCGCGCGCGACGCGGCCGGGGAGACCGACCTGGGCGCGCTGGAGCAGACCGAGATCGTGGCGCTGGCCACCGAGCTGACGATGCTCGCCGCCCAGGGCCTGAACTCGGGCCGCCTGGCCGACCCGCTGCTGCGCGGGCGCTACCGCACGCTCTTCCTGCCCGCCGTCGGCGGCGGCATCGTGCTGCCTCTGCTGGCGCAGCTCAACGGGCGGCTGCGCGGCCGGCGCACGCGGGCCGGGCGCCTGCTGACCAGCGCGCTCGTGCTGCTCGGCGGCCTGGCGTTGCGCTGGAGCCTCGTCTACGCCGGCAAGGAGTCGGCGCGCGACCCCGAGGCCTACTTCGGCGAGACGCGGTAGCGCGGCCGCGGGCATAAGCCGGCCGCGCCCTTATCGGGCGCGGCCGCGAAGGCGAGGCGCGGGAGCGGCTACCGCTATCTGTAGTGGATGAACTGGACGCCCGCGCCCACGTAGTGCCAGGTCCAGTGGATCCGGCCGTTGGCTTCGGTGCCCCACATGGACGAGATCTCAAACGACCTGCCGCTGACCTTGCGGACGATGCCGACGTGGCCGTAGGGGCTATCCCCTTGCACGTAGGCCCCGAAGACGGCGACATCGCCCACCCGCGGCCAGCTGCTCACCGGGAAGCCGGCGCGGCGCGCGGAGGTCGCCCAGTACTTGGCGTCGCCCCAATGATTGCCGATGTCGGGGCGCATCATCTTAGCATAGTAGGTGCACTGGCCGTAGGGGTAGGTGTTCGAGGCGAACGTCGGGACGCTGGGGACGAGGGCCAGCGAGAAGACGGCGAGAACGATAGCGACGGCCAGACTGACGAAAACCTTCCGAAGACGAAGCATGCGGTCCTTTCCCTTGCGTAGGACGGTAGCCGCGACCCCCGGGTGGGCCGTGGCGGGCCAGGGGCATGGGTCCCGCGGAGCGGGCGAGTTCTCCCTCGGCGCCGCAGGGATTCTACCAAGTGTCCGCGCGCAGGACAAGACAATATCCGCCCTTCTACCTCACATTAAAGTCACAGAGGCGCCGCCCGCCTCGACCGCTGCTCGGCCGACGCCCGGGCCCGGCCGTGGGAGGCGGTTCCGGAGGGCACGGATTCGCCGGAAGGGGTACAGACGATGCGGGGATGCCGGCCGGCCCCGTGGCGACGGCGCACGGGGGGCGGTGGGGGAGGCGGCTCGGCTGCGGCCGGCCGACGGGGGTTGCGGCAATCAGTAGGCCGGCGCGGCAAGCCGCACGCCCCAGCCGTCCGCGAGCGTCGCTTCAAACGCGGCCATGATGGTCGCGGGCGGCGGGACGGGCTCGAGCACTTCGTCCAAGCCCACCGCGTGGGCGCGCAGCAGCGCTTCGAGGCGCGGGCGGTCCGGCGCGCGGACGGCCAAGAGCTCGGCCAGCAGAGCGGCCTGCCACGTAAGCGGCAGGCCGACTTGCAGCAAGACGCCGCTGCGCCGCCGGATCTGCGAGAAGCCGACCAGCTTGCGCGCGCCGATCGCCACCTCGTAGGGCGAGATCGCGCCGAAGCAGGCGAGACGTACCAGGTCGGCGTCGGGGATCGGCCCGGACTCGGGGAGGCGGCGCAGCGGCGGCCGGGCGGCCGCGCGCACCTCGGCGATCGGCACCAGCCGCGCCCCATCCACCCCCAGCGCCCGCAGCGCCACCAACCACGCAGCACCCAGCCAGTGGTACGACTCGGTTACGTCGGGCAGGGCCAGCGGGTGGCCTGGGGGCAGGGCGATATCGAGGCTGAGCAGCGGCGGTCCGGCGAGCACGCCCGTGCCGCCCGAGCGCCGCCGCACGACGGGCACGCCGCGGGCGGCGCAGGCGGCGCGGTTGATCAGCTCCTCGGCCTGGAACACGCCGAGGATCAGCGTGGGCTCCTGGGCCCAGTACCAGCGCAGCGCGGGGCCGGCGGGCGCGGCGTCGAGCATGGCGAGGGAGCGGGCGATCTGCGCCTCCGCCGAGTCGACGTCGAGCGGATGGCGCCGCCAGGCTGCCCCGGCGGTGTCCGGCTCCGCCGCGCCGGGGTTCCACAAATCAGTCACTCCCGAGTTTAGCCGATCCGGGCGGGCGGGCACAAGGCCGGCCGCGCGCGGCCTTCCCGGATCGCGGCCGCGCGGGTATACTGGACGCGGGCCGGAGCCGCCGGCCCGTCGCGCGGCCCACCCATCTGACCACGCCCGCCGGCCCCGGCCGGCCTAGCGGAACCACGAGCCCATGACGCCTGCACTCCCGGCGCGCCGCCGTGCCGGACCCATCCTCGTCGCGCTTGCCGCCCTGACCCTGCTCGGTGCCCTCATCTGGCACTTCTGGCCGGGAGGCGACACGCCATCCGCCTTCGGCGACGTCAGCGCCCGCTTCACCACCGCGCCCCCGGGCGCGCCCGTCGAGGTGGCCGCGCCGCTGCACGTCGACGTGACGCTCGACCTGCGCCACCCGGAGGGCGGCCCGCACGTCTCCCCCTATGCCGAACTCCAGCTGCGCGACGCCTCCGGCGCGCCGGCCGTGTATGGCAGCAAGCCCGCCGCGCCGATCTCCATGCACGTCGGCACGCAGCCGACGCAGTGGGTGGCCGACATCAGCGCGCCCACGCAGCCGGGCACCTATCACGTGCACCTGATCGTACACAACGGGGGCGACACGCCAGTCGACCTCGACCTGGCGCAGCCCGCGGTGACGGTCGTGCGCGCGGTGCCCTACCAGGGCGGGCTGGTCTACTCGCGCGGCGGCAACCTCTGGCGGACCGACGCCCAGGGCCAACACACCCACCAACTGACCTTCTACGCGGGGGACGGACGCGCGCAGGACCCCGCCTGGTCGCCCGACGGCAGCCACATCACCTTCGCGCGCGCCCTGCCCGCGCCCTCGGACCAGATCCCGAATACCGAGATCTGGACGATCGACCCGAACGGCACGAGCCCGGCCGCGCGCGTGCCTCGCCGGCCCGACGAAGACCTCGTCATGCCGATGTACGCGCCCGACGGCAGCCTCTTTTTCACCTCCGACCGCGTGATCGACCCGGCCACCGGGGCTACGCCGACGATCGACCGGCTGACCGACGCGCAGGAGACCTGGAGTATCGCCCGCGTGCCCGCGAGCGGCGCCGACCCGCGCACCCCTGTGCTGCCTGAGGCCCGCGGCGGCGACATCAGCGCGGACGGCCGCTATCTGGTCTACATCCACGTGCCGGTCGCCCAGGCCAACAGCGAGTCGTTGGTCACCAACTCGCTCGTGCTGGCGACGCCGGACGGCAAGACGGTGCGGGAGCTTGTGCCGCCCGAGAAGTTCCAGGACGTCATGGCGCCGCGCTTCTCGCCCGACGGCACGCAGATCGCCTTCGCCGCGATCAACCCGTACGTGCCGCCATCCGGCGGGCTCAACCTGTGGCAGGCGCTGGGCCTGGCGCCGCGCCCGGCGCACGCGAACGGCGTGCCGTGGGACATCTACCTCGTGCCGGCGGCCGGGGGCCCGATCACTCGCGTGACGCACATGAACGCCGACCAGCCGTTCCCGGCGTGGTCGCGCGACGGCAAGCGGCTGGCCGTGATGACCGAGCGGGGGTTGTTCATGATCGATCTCGCGAACCCCGCCGCCGCCCAGGCCATCGGCCCGGCCTCCACGCACGGCCAATTGGCGTGGTACGACCCGTGACCATTTGCCACACGCGGCGTTAGCAGGTATAGTAGCAATGAGAAGTACGCACGCTGCCGCGGACCGCGCCGGGCCCCGGCCCACCGGCGCGCCGCCGCGCAGCCCAGCCGGCGCCCGCGCGAGGCCGGGGCGCCGCGACCCGCGACCCGCGGCCCGGCCCCTCGACTTTCCGCCCGAGGCCCCGGCGCCCCGCGCCGGATCACCCCTCCCAGCGAAGCGAGCAGACCGCCATGCTCCCGCCTCCGCAACCCCCGGGCCGTGATGGCGCCTAGCCGCCGACACCCAACCGCTCGCCGGGCCCGGCCCGCACGGTGGGCCGGGCTGCTCGCGCTGCTCTGGCTTGGCCTGGCGGCCACCCCAGCGGCGGCACACGCGCGCCTGGTGGCCTCCGACCCGGCGGCGGGCAGCACGCTGACGGCCGCGCCCGCCGCGGTCGTGCTGACGTTCGACGAGGATGTCGGCATCCAGTTCAGCGAGATCTCGGTGGTGAACCGGGCGCGGCGGGAGATGAGCACCGGGACGGCGACGCAGCCGGCGGGCAGCAAGGCGCAGATGCAAACCGCGCTCGCTCCGACCCTGGCCAACGGCACGTACACGGTGCTCTGGCGCGCCGTCTCGGCCGTCGACGGCCACGTCACCCAGGGCAACTTTGCCTTCATCTTGCAGCAGCCGGGCGGGGCGCCCGAGGTGGCCGCGCCCGCCGCGACGCCAGCCACCGCCGGGCCGGCGGCGGGCACCGAGGAGACGCCGCCTCCGCCGCCGCTGCGCTGGCTCTGGCGCGCGCTGGCGCTCATCGCCGCGGCCGGACTGCTCGGCGCACCGCTGTTCAGCAGCCTGATCCTGCCCACCGTGGTGGCGGAGCAGCGCCTACCCACCGTCCGCCTGGGGCGACGGCTCGCCGCGCTGGTCGTCACGCTCAGCCTGCTGGTGCTGGCGGCGCTCGCGGCCGACATGCTCTACCAGGTGGCCGCGCTCGACGGCAGCACGCCCCTGGCCGCGCTCGGCGACCTGGCGCTCGTGCCCCAGGTGGTGGCGACCACCGGCTACGGCATCTACTGGGCGGTGAAGGTCGTGGCCGCGCTCGCGTTGCTGACCTATGCGCTGTGGCGGCGCCGGACTCCAGCCCCGCCCGAGTGGCCCGCCGCCGTGCTGAACGCGGGCTTCCTGTTCGCGGCCGAGGCGCTGAGCAGCCACGGGGGCGCCGCCCCGGCCGTGGCCGGCCTGCCGCTCGGCACGGCAATCGACCTGCTCCACCTGCTCACCGCGGGGGCCTGGATCGGCGGCCTGCTCTATCTGGCCGCGGTGCTGCTGCCGGTGCTGCGACGGATGGACCCGGCGACCGCAAGCGCCGCGCTCGGGCGGATCATGCCGCGCTTCTCGCGGCTGGCCCTGTTCAGCGCGGGGCTGCTCTTCGTCACCGGGCTGGGCAACCTGGCGCTGCACACGCTGGACCCCGCGGCCGTGCTCGACAGCGACTACGGGCGCATCGTGGCGCTGAAGCACCTGCTCTTCCTGCCCCTGCTGACCCTGGCGGCCCTGAGCAACCGGCTGGTGCAGCCCCACGTGCCGACGCTGCTCGCGGTCGAGGCGCCGGGCCCCAGCGCGGCCTGGCCGCGCACCCTGGTGGGCGCCGTGCGCGCGCAGGTGGCGCTCGGCCTGCTGATCCTGCTGCTTGCCGCCGGCCTGACGCTGCTGCCGCCGCCCGCCGCGCCCGGCAGCCCGGCAGCGCCCGTCGAGTCGGCGGGCGCCGCGACCCCGGCCGCGCCGGCCTTGCCGGCCTCGGCTAGCGGGGCGCAGAGCAGCGGGGGGGTGCGCTTTGACCTGACGGCCTACCCGGCCGCGGGCGGCGACCGCTTCGCCGTGGCCGTGACGCGCGTCGATCCGGCGACATCCCCCTCACCGACGTGTTCAAGCTGCAGGTGCAGGTGATCCCCCAGGATGTGGACGCGGGCAGCAGCAGCCTGCGGGTCACGGGCGGCGCGGCCGGGGACGCGGACCGGCAGGTGTACACGGCGACCGGCCAGGTGCTGACCGTGGCGGGCGCGTATCAGGTGAACCTGGATCTGCTGCGCCTGACCGGGCCGGATCTCCAGGCCGGATTCTTGCTGACGCTCGGCGCCGACGGCGGCGTCAGCCTGGCCGGGTCGCCGGTGGTCCACGCCATCGTGACGACACGGCCGAACCCGCCCGAGATCGGCCCGGCCCAGGTCGACGTGCGGCTGGTCGACGGCGCGCAGCAGCCCCTGCCGGAGGCGACGGTGCAGATCCGCCCGCGCCCACCGGACGGCTCCGCCGTGCCGCCCGCCGCGGGCCGCCCGGCGCCCGGCACGCCGGGCCTCTATCAGGCCGACCTGACCTTCGGCACGCCGGGTCTCTGGCTGCTGATCATCGAAGTCGACCGGCCGGGACGGCCACTGGTCCGAGTTCGACGCCTCCTTCGCCGTGCGCGATCCCCGCACCCCGTCCGCCGCCGGCCAGTGACGGAGCGGGCACGGACCTCCGTGCTGCCCGCGTCCCCCGATAGATTGGAGCGTTGACCATGCAAAGACGACATCTGCTGATCCACCTCATCGTGCTGGCCGGCCTGCTGGCGGGCCTCGCCGCCTGCGGGGGCCCGCCGCCCGGCGGCGACCCGACCCGCGTCACGCCCCAGGGCCGCATCGCCGTGGTAAACCAGGGGGCGAACACGATGAGCGTGATCGACGTGGCGACCGACACCGTCTTCGCCACCGTGCCGACCGGCAACGCGCCGCACCAGGTGGTCGCCTCGCCCGACGGGCGCGAGCTCTGGGTGACGCTGTACCAGGACAATCACCTGCAGATCTTCGACGCGGCCACGTTGAAGGAGCTCGGCCGGGTGGAGCTGGGCGGCACCTCCGACGAGCTCGCCTTCTCGCCGGACGGCAAGCGCGTATACGTGTCGATGGGCAAGACCAACCAGGTCGCCGTGGTCGACGCGGCGACGCGCACCGTGGTGACCAAGATCGGCGTGGGCACGACGCCGCACGGGATCCGAGTGCGACCCGACGGCAAGGAGCTGTACGTCACGAACACGGCCGAGAACACCGTCTCCGTCCTCACCCTGGGGGACACGCCAAGTCTGGCGATCACCTTCCGCGTCGGCGCGGATCCGTTCGAGGTCACCTTCTCGCCTGACGGCGCGCGGGCGTACGTCAGCGACTTCCTCAGCGACGCGGTGACGGTGATCGACACGGCCTCGCGCGCGACCGTCGCGACGATCCGCATCGAGAAGCAGCCGGCCCAGTTGACCTTCGTGCCGAGCACGAGCGGCGGGGCGCTCCTCTGGCTGGCGGCGCAGGGCACGCAGGAGGTCTGGGTGATCGACCCGACGACGAACCAGATGCTGACCCGGATCACCGTGGGCGACGGCGCGCAGGGAATCATCGCGGCCCCGGCGGGCAAGGTCTACGTGACCAACTACAACGACGGCAGCGTCTCGGTGATCGACGTGGCGACGCGCAAGGTGCTGCAGACGCTGACCGTCGGCAAGAACCCGACGGGGCTGACCTACGTGCCGAGCTCCTGAGTCGCGCCCGGCCCGCCGGCTAGAGCCAATCGTTGCGTAGAAACCAGATGAACATGCCGACGGGGATCGCCACCAGCAGCGCGATCATGCCCCAGAAGGCCACGGGATTATCAAAGGGCATGAAGGCCGTGAAGTTCATGCCGCCGAAGCCGACGAGGAAGGAGAGCGGCAGGAAGATGGTGGCGATCGCGGTCAGGCGCTTCATCACCTGGCTGAGGTTGTTGTTGACGCTGCTCAGGTAGGCGTCGAGCACCCCGCTCGACGAGTCGCGCTGCGTGTCGGCGACCTCGGTGACGGCCACGAGCAGGTTGTGCACGTCGCGCAGGTAGACCTGATTGGCCGGGCCAACGAAGGCGTTGCCGGCGTTACTGAGGCCATTCATCGCCTCGCGCATCGGCCCGGCCAGCCGCCGAATCGTGACCAGATTGCGCTTGACGATGAAGACGTCGTCGAGCAGGTGCCGCTCGGGCCGATCCACGACGACGTCCTCCAGCCAGTCAATCTGGTCCGCGGTGGCCTGCAGCGTGGCGAAATAGGTGTCGACGGTCGAATCGAGCAGGCGGTAGAGCACGAAGTCGGGCCCGTGGTCGAGGGGATGCGCGTCGTCCTCGCCCGGCTGCATCGCGACGTAGTCCCAGACCTTCTCCACGCACTGCATGTCCGCGTCGTGCACGGTGACGAGGAACTGCTGGCTGAGGTAGGCATGGATCTCGTGGCTCTCGACGGGGCAGATGGGGTTGGTGGGCAGCGGCCGGGCGGGTGCCCGGCCCGTGGATGGGGCCGGTGGCGCCTCGACGTGGACCGAGTGGCCGATCAGGAAGAGATAGTTCTCGTAGGTCTCCAGCTTGCCGCGCTCGTTCGTGCTGAGCAGATCCTCGATGGTCAGCGGGTGGAAGTGGAAGAAGCCGGCGAGCCACTGGATCGCCTCGGCATCGGGCTCGATCACGTCGAGCCAGAAGGGCGGGCAGGCGGGCGCGGGCCGGCTGCCGGCCGGGCGCCGGCTCTCGACCCAGCGCCGCGCCTCGGCGCCGTCGGTGATCTTGCCTTGCCGGGTGAGTACGCGGATGCCCATCGTCGCTACTCCTTCGCCCCCGCGCCGGGCCGGCGGCGTGCCGAGGGGATGCGCTCCCCGGAGCAACTCTCGCGCCACGCTTTAGGGCGCTGACTGCCCGTGCCGGCCCGCGGCGCAACCGCCGGGCGGGCGGTGGGCGCGCGGCCGAGCATCGTGTACAATAGGGCCATGAGCAGTCCCAAATCCGCGAACGGCCTAAGCCCCGGCGCCTCCCCGCCCCCGGCCCGGCGCGTGGCCTGGGTGATCGCCGCGGGGCCCGACGCGGCCCTGCCCGCCTGGCCGTGGCTGCCCCCGCCGGACTTCGTCGTCGCCGCGGACGGCGGGCTGGCCCACGCGGTGGATCTCGGCCTGGCGCCTGTGGTCGCGCTGGGCGACTTCGACAGCATCAGCCCGGAGGCGCTGGCGGCGTACACGACGGCGCACCCGGCGACCGACGTGCGGCGCTACGTGCACGAGCTCAAGCAGGAGACGGACGCCGAGCTGGGCCTGCTGGCGGCGCTGGAGGCCGGCGCGACGGAGATCGTGCTGACGGGCGCGCTCGGCGGGCGCTGGGACCACAGCCTGGCTAACCTGCTGCTACTGGCGCACCCGCTGCTGGCGCGCGTGCCGACGCGGATCGTCGGCGGCGACACGGAGGTCTTCCTGCTGCGTGGCCCGGCGAGCGGCCAGATCTGGGGCCGGCCGGGCGACACGGTCTCGGTGCTGCCGCTGGAGCCGGCCGAGGGCGTCACGCTGAGCGGGCTGCAGTACGGGTTGCTCGAAGCGACGCTGCCGGCGGGCCCGGCCCGGGGCGTCAGCAACGTGCTGGTCCACTCTCCTGCGAGTGTCTCGCTGCGGCGCGGGGTGGTGTGGGTCGTGGTGATCCACGCGGCGGGGGGCTAGGCGCGCCGCCCGGACCGTTTCCCCAGAATGTCCCGGATTGGCCCAGCATTGCGATTCCGGCGATACCCAACGACCGCGCCGCCGCCTGGTCGACCCCGGCGCTGCGGCGGGGCGGCGCGCCGTTCGGGAGGTCATCCTGGCTTCCTTTGGGCCGCCCGGCGCGGGGGCATCGCCGGACTGAGCCGGCTCCCACAGACGATTGCGGCTTGCGTTTGTCTAAATCTCGCTTCGCCGGAGCACGTCCGGCATCGCGGGCCGCCGCCCCGAGCGGCGACGCTGGGCCGCCCCGACCTGCGGCCGTCTTGGCCTGCCTGATCCTCCCGAGCGGTCGCGCGCACCACGGTTCTCCACAACCTGCAGAATGCCCTCTCCGACTATTTACTTCTTATTGAAAGTTTGGTATACTGGAGGAAACCGACGCGTCGGTCGGTTTCTGGAGAGGGACTTGTGGTCAAGGAACAGGAACGGAGCCAGACGCGCCGCGAGCGCATCCTTGATGCGGCCGTGGCGGTCTTCACGCGCAAGGGCTATCGCGACGCCGGGATGGAGGACATCGCCGGGGAAGCGGAGACCTCGAAGGGCGGGCTCTATTTCCACTTCCCGAGCAAGCAGGCGCTGTTCCTGCGGCTGCTGGAGCGGACGAGCACGCTGCTGATCGACCGGACGGAGGCGGCCATCGCCGACGAGCCCGATCCGATCGCCTGCGCCGAGACCGCGCTGCACGTCGTGCTGCAGACCTTCGCGAGCCATCGCGGGCTGACGCGCCTCTTCCTGGTCGAGGCGATGGGCGCGGGGCCGGAGTTCCACGCCACCATGCTTGATATTCACACGCGGTTCACCGCCCTGATCGCGCATCATCTGGACGAGGCCGTGCGGCAGGGCGCGATCCCGCCGCTCGACGCCGACCTGGCCGCGCAGGTCTGGTTCGGCGCCCTGAACGAAGTGGTCACGCGCTGGGCGCTGGCCGAGAAGCCCGGGCGCCTTGAGGATACTTACCCTGCCCTGCGCACCCTGCTGCTGCGCAGCATCGGCGTCGCCGAGGGCGCCACCCTCACCCACCCATGATGACCCTGACTCGAACTTTGACGCGCACCGCGGTGCGCGACCGCCTGGCCGCCGCGCGCGACCGGGCGCAGGCGACCGGCGCGCCGGTGCTCGCCTGCTTTGCCGAGCCGTTCGCGCTCGCCGATCCCATCGCGCTGTTCGCGCGGGGCGGCGAGGTGGCGAGCACGCGCCTGCTCTGGGCGGCGCCGCACGCCGAACTGGTGCTCGTGGGCATCGGCGCGGCGCACGAGATCACCGCCAGCGGGCCCGATCGCTTTGCCGCCGTGGCGGCGGCCTGGCAAGCGCTTGCGCGCCAACGCGCTGCTTGAGCCGCGCGACGCGGACGCGGCCGGCTCCGCGCTGCCGCAAGGGCCGGTGCTGCTGGGCGGCTTCGCCTTCGAGCCCGACGGCGCGCGCAGCGCGGCCTGGGCCGGCTTCCCGGCCGGGCTGATGGTCGTGCCGCGCTTCCTGTTCGCGGGCACGGCCGAGGGCGGGCGGCTCGTGATTTCCGTGCTCGTCGGCGCGGAGAGCGACCCGGACGCGGAGGCGGCCACGCTGCTGGACGAGCGCGCGGCCCTGCTGGCGCCCGTCAAACCCGGCACGCCGGCCGCGGGCGCCCCGGCGATCCGCGTGCGCGACGTGCTGCCCGGCCCCACCTGGGAGTCGAGCGTGGCCGACGCCGCGGCGGCCATCCGCGCCGGGGCGCTGGACAAGGTCGTGCTGGCGCGCGAGGTGGAGATCGGGGCCGAGGGTCCCTTCGACCTGGCCGCGACCTTGCGCCGCCTGGCCGCGGGCTATCCCGATTGCTACCTCTTCGCCGTGGCGCGCGGGCCGCGCTGCTTCCTGGGCGCCAGCCCGGAGCGGTTGGTGCGGCTGGCGGACGGTGCGGTGCGCGCGACCTGCCTCGCCGGGTCGACGCGGCGCAGCGCGGACCCGGACGAGGACGCGCGGCTCGGCGCGGCGCTGCTGGCGAGCACCAAGAACCAGCGCGAGCACGCGCTGGTGGTGCGCACGCTGGCCGGCGCGCTCGGCCCGCTCTGCGCCGATCTGCAGGTGGCCGCGGCGCCGACGCTGCTGCGGCTGCGCAACGTGCAGCACCTCTACACGCCGATCCGCGGGCGGCTGCACAACGGCACTACCCTGCTCGAGCTCGTCGCACGGCTGCATCCGACGCCGGCCGTCGGCGGCTACCCACAGGCGGCGGCGCTCGCCTACATCGGGGCGCACGAACAGCTGGATCGGGGCTGGTACGCCGCGCCGGTCGGCTGGGTCGACAGCGCGGGCGCGGGCGAATTCGCCGTGGCGATCCGCTCGGCGCTGCTCGACGGCGCGGAGGCGCGGGCGTTCGGCGGCTGCGGCATCATGGGCGACTCCGAGCCGGAGTCCGAGTACGCCGAGTCGCAAGTGAAGCTGCGCGCGATCCTGTCGGCGCTGGGAGAGGCCCGGGGATGACCGCGCAGGAAACGCTTTTCGCCTACGTCGACGCCTTCGTCGGCGAGCTGGCGCGGGCGGGCGTGCGCCACGTCTGCATCTGCCCCGGCTCGCGCTCGACGCCGCTCGCGCTCGTGATTGCGCAGCACCCCGAGCTCCGCCTCTGGATGCACATCGACGAGCGCTCGGCGGGCTACTTCGCGCTCGGCCTGGCCAAGACCCGGCGCGAGCCGGTCGCGCTGGTCTGCACCTCGGGCACCGCGGCGGCCAACTTCTTCCCCGCGGTGGTCGAGGCGCGGCTGTCGCGCGTGCCGCTGCTCGTGCTGACGGCCGACCGGCCGCCGGAGCTGCGCGACAACGGCGCGCCGCAGGCCATCGACCAGGATCACCTGTACGGGCGCCACGCCAAGTGGTTCGCCGAGATGGCGCTGCCCGAGGCGAGCCCGGCCATGCTGCGCTACGCACGCACCCAGGCCGCCCGCGCCGCCGCGACCGCGCGCGAGGCGCCCGCCGGTCCGGTCCAGATCAACTTCCCCTTCCGCGACCCGCTCGTGCCGGTCGCGCCCGCCGAGCCCGTGGGCGCGGCGCGCCGCGACTCCGTGCCGTACGTCAGCGTGGACAGCGGACGGCGCGAAGCGTCGCCGTCCGCGGTCGAGCGGGTGCGCGCCGCCATCGCGGCGGCGGATCGCGGGCTGATTGTCGCCGGGCCGCAGGACGACCCGGATCTTCCGGCGGCGCTGATGGCGCTGGCGGTGGCCACCGGCTACCCGGTGCTGGCTGACCCGCTCTCCGGCGTGCGTCGCGGGCCGCACTGGAGCCCGCTCGTGCTCGACGCCTACGATGCCTATCTGCGCGACGAGGCCTTCACGGCGGCGCACGCGCCGGATCTCGTGTTGCGCTTCGGCGCCATGCCGACCGCCAAGCCGGTGCTGCAGTTCCTGCAGCGCTACCCCGACTGCCCGCAGATCGTGGTCGACGCGGCGGCGGGCTGGAACGAGCCGACGCAGCTCGCCTCCGGGCTAATCTACGCCGATCCGGCCGCGCTCTGCCGCGCGGTGACTGCCGCCCTGCCAGGCGACGGACCGCGGGCGCCGGAGGGCTGGACGGCCGCCTGGACGACAGCCGACCGCCGGACGCGCGCCACGCTGGCCGGGCGGCTGGAAGGCATGACGGCGCCGTTCGAGGGCAAGGTGTTCGCCGAACTGGCCGGCCTGCTGCCGCCGGGCGCCACGCTCTTCGTCGGCAACAGCATGCCGGTGCGCGACCTGGACACCTTCTTCCCGGGCGGGCCGCAGCCGCTGCGCATCCTGGCGAACCGCGGGGCGAACGGCATCGACGGGGTGGTTTCGAGCGCGCTGGGCGCGGCGGCAGGCGGCGACGGCCCGCTGGTGCTGGTGATCGGCGACCTGTCGTTCTATCACGACCTGAACGGCCTGCTCGCGGCGAAGCGGCACGGCCTGCGCGCGACAATCGTGCTGCTGAACAACGACGGCGGCGGCATCTTCTCCTTCCTGCCCCAGGCGACGGAGGCGGCGCCGGAGGCTTTCGAGACCCTCTTCGGCACGCCGATCGGGCTCGACTTCGCGCCCGCGGTGGCGATGTACGGCGGGCGGCTGGAGCGGCCGGCCACATGGGACGCCTTCCGCGCGGCGGTGGCGCGGGGCCTGAGCGGCGACGGGCTGACCGTCGTGGAGGTGCGGACCGACCGGGCGGCGAACGTGGCCGAGCATCGCGCGCTCTGGCCGGCGGTGAGCCGCGCGCTGGAGGGGATCCGGCCGTGAGGATCGCGCTCGGCGACGTTGAATATTATGTCGAGTACGCCGGAGCGGGGACGCCGCTGCTGCTGCTGCACGGCTTCACCGGCAGCCACGCGATGTGGGCGCCCTTCCAGGCCGCCTGGGCCGACCGGTTCGCGCTGATCGCGCCGGACCTGCCCGGCCACGGCGCGACGAGCGCCCCGATCGACCCGGGCCGCTACGACATGGCGCACACGGTCGCCGATCTGGCGGCGCTGCTCGACCGGCTGGGCGTGATCCGGGCGCACGTCGCGGGCTACTCGATGGGCGGGCGGGTCGCGCTGCATTTCGCGGCCGCCCATCCGGAACGCGTGGGCGCGCTGGTACTCGAGAGTGCCTCGCCGGGGCTGGCCGGCGCGGACGAGCGCGCGGCGCGCGCCGCGGCCGACGCCGCGCTGGCGGACTTCGTGGAGTCGGCCGGGGTGCCCGCCTTCGTGGACCGCTGGGAGGCCCTGCCGCTCTGGGCGAGCCAGGCGCGCCTGCCCGAAGCAGCCCGCGCGGGGTTGCGCGCCCAGCGGCTGACGAACCGCGCGGCGGGGCTGGCCAACAGCCTGCGCGGCCTGGGAACCGGCAGCCAGGCGCCGCTGCATGCGCGCCTGGCGACCCTCGCGCTGCCCGTGCTCTGCCTGGCGGGCGCGCTCGACACGAAGTACGCGGCCATTGCCGAGTCCATGGCGGCGGCATTGCCCGCCGGCGGGGCGCTAATCGTGCCCGAGGCCGGGCACGCCGTCCACCTGGAGCAACCCGACGCGTTCGCGCGGGAGGTTGCGGCGTTTTTGGAGACGCAGCGGGGCCTGGTGCCCCATAGTTATGCATTCGACGAGGAGACGACACACTATGGCGATCACGTGGGAAACCCTGCATGAATACGGCGACATCCTGTATGAAGGCGCCGAGGGAATTGCGAAGATCACGATTAACCGGCCCGAGGTCCGTAACGCCTTCCGGCCCGAGACGCTGTTCGAGCTCGAGGACGCCTTCCGCCGGGCGCGCGACGATGCGAGCATCGGCGTCATTATCCTGACCGGCGCGGGCGACAAGGCCTTCTGCTCGGGCGGCGACCAGCGCGTGCGCGGGCACGGCGGCTACGTCGGCAAGGACGGCGTCGCGCGGCTGAACGTGCTCGACCTGCAGCACCAGATCAAGTACCTGCCGAAGCCGGTCATCGCGATGGTGGCGGGCTACGCCATCGGCGGCGGCCACGTGCTGCATCTGGTGTGCGACCTGACGATCGCGGCGGACAACGCCCGCTTCGGGCAGACCGGGCCGAAGGTGGGCAGCTTCGACGGCGGCTACGGCGCGGGCCTGCTCGCGCGCACGGTCGGCCAGAAGAAGGCACGCGAGATCTGGTACCTCTGCCGGCAATACACGGCGCAGGAAGCGCTCGACATGGGCCTGGTGAACACCGTGGTACCGCTGGCCGAGCTCGAAGAGACGACGGTGCAGTGGTGCAAGGAGATCCTGAGCAAGAGCCCGACGGCGATCCGCCTGCTGAAGGCCGCCTTCAACGCCGACACCGACGGTCTGGCCGGCATCCAGCACCTGGCGGGCGACGCGACCCTGCTCTACTACCTGAGTGAGGAAGCCAAGGAAGGCCGCGACGCCTATCTCGAGAAGCGCGCGCCCGACTGGTCGGCGTTCCCGCGCCTGCCGTAACGGGGGGCCCGTAGGCGATCGAGCATGAGCATGCAGACACAGACAACCGACACCGACCACGACCGCGGCGGATGGGCCCGCGGCGCCGCCGAGCCGCATGCGGCTCTGGCTGCACGCGGCGCGGCCGCCGACCCTGCCCGCGGCCGTCGTGCCGGTGATCGTCGGCACGGCGCTGGCGATCGGGCAGGGCTGGTTCCGCGCGGGGCCGTTCGTGGCCGCGTTCGTGGCCGCCCTGCTGATCCAGATCGGCACGAACTTCGCGAACGACCTGTTCGACGCCGAGAAGGGCGCCGACACGCCCGCCCGGCTCGGCCCGCTGCGCGTCACGGGGAGCGGGCTGATCACGCCCGCCGAGGTGCGCCGCGCGATGATCCTGACCTTCGCGCTGGCGACGCTGATCGGCGTCTACCTGGTGCTCGCCGGGGGGTGGCCGATCCTGGTCATCGGCGTGCTGTCGATCATCAGCGCGGTCGCCTACACCGGGGGCCCCTGGCCGCTCGGCTATCACGGGCTGGGCGAGGTGTTCGTCTTCGTCTTCTTCGGCCTGCTGGCGGTGACGGGGACCTACTACCTGCAGACCGGCACGGTCGACGGCCTGGCCGTGGCCGCCTCGGTGCCCGTGGGCCTGCTGTGCACGGCCATCCTGGTCGTGAACAACGTACGCGACATCGAGACGGACCGGGACGCGGGCAAGCGCACGCTGGCCGTGCGCCTCGGCCGGCCGGCCACGCGGGCGCTCTACGTCGCCTGCCTGGCGGTGTCGTATCTGGTGCCGGTGCTGCTCTGGCTGGCCGGGCCGCTGACGCCGCTGGCGCTGCTGCCCTGGGCGACGCTGGTGCTGGCCGTGCCGCTGGTGCGGACCGTCTCCACCGTGACCGCGGGGCCGCCGCTGAACCGCGCGCTCGGCGGCACGGGGCGGCTGCACCTGTGGTTCGGGCTGCTGTTTGCGGTCAGCCTGCTGTGGTTGCGGTAGCCCGGCAGCGTTGCCCGGCGGCTCAAGCCGCGGGCAACCGCAACGAAGCCCCCTGCGGGGGCTGGGACGGGGGCACGACTCGCCTGTCGGGGAGCGGCCCGGTCGGGCGTTGCCCGGCGGCTCAAGCCGCGGGCAACCGCAACGAAGCCCCCTGCGGGGGCTGCGACGGGGCAAATCGGCCGAAGGGAAGCGGGACGGTGAGGCGCCGAACCGACACGAAGGCGGCGCTGCGGCTACGCCGCGACCAGTTCGCGCATCGCGTGCAGGGGCTTGGCTGGCGATGAGCGGCGGGGTGGTCTGGGAGCCGGGCGGCCACGTGGGGCGGCCGTTACCGTGGGGCAATCGAAACGAAGCGCGTCTGGCCGGGTTGGACGCGGGAACTGGGAAGATCGGGAACTGTGGCATGGATGAATCGGAACTGGACGAAACGTTGATCGCGAGCAGCGCCGCGTGGGTGACCATGGGGCGCGTCGCCGCCGTGGTCAGCACGCGCGCGCGGACGCGGCCGGCGGCGGAAGAACTGCCCGACTGGCTCGGGCGGCAGGCCGCGGCCGGGCGGCGCGCGGCCGGCGGTGATCGCGCCGGACGCGCGCTGGAGCTTTGCGGATCTGGACCGCGAGGCGAGCGCTGCTGGCCGGGCGGCTGCGCGCGCTCGGCGTCGAGCCGGGCGACCACGTGGCGCTGCTGCTGGGCAGCAGCGGCGCGCTTCGCCGCGCTCGTGCATGCCTGCATCCGGCTGGACGCGGTGCTGGTGCCGCTCAACTGGCGCCTCACGCCCGCCGAGATCGGCTGGCAATTGGCCGACTCGGGCGCGCGCGTGCTGCTGCACGATGCCGCGCGGGGCGCGGCGGCCGCAGCGGCCGCCGCGGGGGTGCCCGGCCTCACGCGCATGCTCGCCGAGGGCCCGCCCGTCGACGGCACGCCAACGCTCGACGGCGTGGCGCCGGCCGCGGTGCCGCCGCACCCGGCCATCCGGCTGGACCGCGTGCACTGCGTGATCTACACGTCGGGCACGACCGGGCGGCCGAAGGGCGCGCTGCTGACCTACGGCAACCAATGGTGGAGCGCGATCGGCTCGGCGCTGAACCTGGGTACGCAGGCGAGCGACCGCTGGCTGGCCTGCATGCCGCTGTTCCACATCGGCGGCCTGTCGATGCTGCTGAAGAGCGTGATCTACGGCGTGCCGGTGGTTATCCACCCCGGCTTCGACCCGGCCGCCGTGAACGCGGCGATCGCGGAGGAGGGGATCACGCTGATCTCGGTCGTGAGCAACATGCTGCAGCGTATGCTCGACGCGCAGGGCGCCCGGCCCTATCCGCCGACCTGCGGGCCGTGCTGCTCGGCGGCGGGCCGGCCCCGCGGCCGCTGCTGGAGGCCTGCGCCGCCCGGGGGCTGCCGGTGGTGCAAACGTACGGACTGACCGAGACCGCCTCGCAGGCGGCCACGCTGGCGCCGGGCGACGCGCTGCGCAAGCTCGGCTCGGCCGGGCAGCCGCTGCTGCCGACGGCGATCCGGGTGGTCGCGCCGGACGGCAGTGAGTGCGCCCCCGGCGCTGTAGGCGAGATTATCGTCCGCGGGCCGACGGTGACGCCGGGGTATCTGGGCCGGCCCGACGCGACGGCCGCGGCGCTGCGCGACGGCTGGCTGCACACCGGCGATCTGGGTTACATGGACGCCGAGGGCTATCTCTATGTGGTCGACCGGCGCGACGACCTGATTATCTCGGGCGGCGAGAACGTCTACCCAGCGGAGGTGGAGGCCGTGCTGCTGGCGCACCCGGCCGTGGCCGAGGCGGCGGTGGTGGGCCGGGCCGACGCGCGCTGGGGCCAGGTGGTGCGTGCCGTCGTGGTGCGGCGCCCCGGGCAGACCGCCGACGCGGCGGCTTTGATTGCATTCTGCGGCGAGCGGCTGGCGCGCTACAAGGTGCCCGCCGTCGTCGACTTCGCCACGAGCCTGCCGCGCAACGGCGCGGGCAAGCTGCTGCGCCGCGCGCTGCGCGACGCGCCGGACAAGGAGGCAGAGGCATGATCGTCATCATGCGCGAGAGCGCCGGGGCGCGCGACGTCGCGGCCGTGGCGGCCCGCATGCGGGCACTTGGGGCTGACCCCGAGATCACGGAGGCGGGCGGGCGCGTCGTGGTGAGCTGCGCGGCGGAGGCGGCGCTGGAGGCGGAGCGCTTCGGCGCGCTGCCCGGCGTCGACCGCATCGTGCCGCTGGCGCCGGCCTACCCGCTGGCGAGCCGGGCCGAGCACCCCGCGCCGACGATCGTGCGCGCGGGGCAGGCGGTTATCGGCGGGCGCAGCGTGGCCGTGATGGCCGGGCCGTGCTCGGTCGAGAGCCGCAGCCAGACGCTGGAGGTGGCCGAGGCGCTGGCCGCGCTCGGCGTGAAGGTGCTGCGCGGCGGGGCGTTCAAGCCGCGCACCTCGCCCTACAGCTTCCAGGGCCTGCACGAGCCGGGGCTGGAGGTGCTGGCGGAGGTGCGCGAGCGCTTCGGCATGGCGATCATCACCGAGGTGATGGCGCCGGACGACGTGCCGCTCGTGGCCGAGTACGCCGACATCCTGCAGATCGGCACGCGCAACATGCAGAACTTCCCGCTGCTGGCGGCCGCGGGCGCGGCAGCCCCGCCCGGTGCTGCTGAAGCGCGGCATGAGCGCCACGATCGAGGAGTGGCTGCTGGCGGCGGAGTACATCCTGCGCCAGGGCAACCCCCACGTGCTGCTCTGCGAGCGGGGCATCCGCAGCTTCGACAAGGCGACGCGCGGCGTCTTCGACATCGCGGCGATCCCGCTGCTGAAGCGGCTGACGCACCTGCCGGTCATCGCGGACCCGAGCCACGCCACGGGCCAGTGGGACCTCGTGCCGCCGGTCGCGCAGGCGGCCGTGGCCGCGGGCGCGGACGGGCTGCTGATCGAGGTGCACGCGCACCCGGAGGACGCGCTGTCGGACGGCGCGCAGTCGCTGCGCCCCGCCCGGTTCGCGGCCCTGCTCGCCGACCTGGCCCGCCTGACCGCCGCGCTCGACCGCGATCTCGACCTGGCCCCGGTGGCGGCGCCCGCGCGGGGCGCCGGGGCGCTGGCGCTGGTGGGCGGGCCGGAGGCGGCGGCGTAGGAGCCCGGGCACGTGGCGCCGGGCCGCGACCGCGCAGAGGCGGCCTGCCGGCGGGCCGCGTGAGGCTGCGCCGGTGCCGCGCGGCAGCACCCCGTCGCGGCGGGGCCGGGCCGCCGTCACACGGCTAAGCGCCACGGGTTACTCGGCCGGCCGGCCGAGCACCGCATCGGCGAAGCGCAGCGCCATCTCCTGCTGCCGGATCTGTTCCTCCGTCACCAGCGAGCCGTGCCCGGCCGCAAACCAGTAGATCTCCACCGGCTTGCCTAGCCCGCGCAGCGTGGCGAGGTACTGCTCCATCTGGCGGTCGGGACAGCGGGTGTCGTTGCGGCCCTGCTGGATCAGCAGCGGCGCGCGCACCCGGTCCGCGTAGGTGATGGGCGAACTCTCGGCATACTGCGCCGGCTGCTCCTCGGGCGTGCCGCCGAAGAGCGCCCGCTGGTAGGCGCGCAGCGTCTCCGCTTCGTCTTCGTACAGGGCCGTCCAGTCGGCGATGGCCACCACGGCGATGCCGCCGGCCCACAGGTCAGGCCGCCGGCCGAGCGCCAGCAGCGTCAGGTAGCCGCCGTACGAGGCGCCGGTGAGGAAGATCTGCGCGGGGTCGGCGATCCCCTGCGCGACCAGCCACCGCGCGCCGGCCGCCATATCGTCCACCTCCCACCGGCCGGGATGGCCCCAGATCGCCTCTTGAAACGCCTTGCCGAAGGTGGTCGAGCCCCGGTAGTTCACACTCAGGAACGCGAATCCGTGGTCGAGCCAACTCTGGCTGCCGGGAGCAAACTGCTCGGGGGTCACCATTTCCGGCCCGCCATGGGTGTGCAGGATGGTGGGGAAGGGGCCCGCGCCCTCGGGCACGCCGAGCCAGGCCTGGATCTCCTGCCCGCCCGACGAGGCGAAGCGCACCGATCGCCAGGGGCGGCCCGCCGGCACCGCGCCCGCCGCCAGCACCGTGCGGCGCCGCGTGCCCGTCTCGGCGTCGAGCGCCACCACACACGAGGGGTGCGCCGAGTCCTGCCAGAGCGCGAAGACCTCGCCGCCGGGCATGAAGAAGCAGCCGGTGGTGCCGCGCCCATACGTGCCGCCGGGGTGGGCGAGCGGTGTGAGCCGCTCACGCGCGATCTCGTAGGTATACAAGCGCTGCACGGCCCGGTCGTACCGGCTGAGCAGGACGCGCCGGCCATCATCCGACCAGTCGAGCGGAAAGACCTCGCCGGGCAGGTCGCCCAAATCGAAGTCCACGCGCTCGCCGGTGCGCGGATTCCAGAGGAGCGGCCGCGCCACGCCCGTGCGGTCGGTCGTGCAGAGGAGCCGCGGGTCGGCCGGCCGCGGCGAGAAGCCGATCGTGTTGATACTCGTGCCGTCGCCCTCCCACAGCTCGCCCACCCGCGCGCCCGTGGCCGTGTCGAGCACCACGAGGTTGTAATGCTGCAGGGCCGAATGTTCGAGGGCGCGCACGACCGCCAGATCGCCGTCATACGACAGGGCGAGCCCGCCGGCGAAGCGCGCGCTCCGGTAGATCGATCGGCGCCCGCCCAGCGCGCCATCCGCCGCGACCGGGACGACATACGCGGTGAAGCCTGCGCCCGTAGCCGTCAGGAAGCCGAGAAGGGTGCCGGCGCGGTTCTGCGCGATACTCCACGAGGCGTACGGCGGGAGGTCGGGCGTGATATCCTCGGGCGCACCCCCCGCGTAGGGCACGCGCACAAAATGCCCGATCTCGTTGCCGCCGTCGTCGTGCAGGTAGTAGACCCAGCGGCCATCCGGGGCGAGGTAGCCGAAGCTCTTGCCCGTGGGGTAGTCGGTGATCTGACGGAGCTGCCCCGACGCCGTATCCCAGGAGCAGAGCTGGAAGGAACCGCTGCGGTTGGTGACGACGAGGCCCCGCCCGGGCGCCTGCTCCGCCCGCATGGCGCCGGCAATCTGGGGCGCTCGATAGCGCGCTTTCCACGGGGCATCGTCCTCCGTCTGTAAAGGCACCCGCATCACGGCTGGTCCATCCTTTCGCGCAGAATCATCCGTCCTCACGCCCGGACGAGGGGATGACACCATTATACACCGGCCCCTGGCGCCCGCAGCGGCCCCCGCTCGGGGTACGGGGGCGCTGGCGCTGGTCGGGGGGCCGGAGGCGGCGGCCTAAGCGGCGCGGCCGTGCCCGCCCGGCGCCCGCGCCCAGCGCGGATCCGCGCGGGCGAGCGCCGTCGTATGCCATACGCCGGGAAGCGCACCGCCCTCAATCCTGCCTCTTCCCGCGTGAGCCTATACAACCCGACCCGCCCGGCGGCCACCGGGTGGCCCCGATTTTCGTCTGCGAGAGGATTCCCCCATGCCACCGATCACGGTCTACGGCACCCCCTGGTGCGCGGACTGCAAGCGCGCGAAGAAGTTCCTGGGCGAGCAGCGCGTGCCCTATACCTGGGTCGACGTCGACAGCAGCGCCGAGGGGCTGGCGTTCATCGAGTCGGTGCAGAACGGCGGGCACATCGTGCCGACGATCGTGTTCGACGACGGCACGCTCCTGCTGGAGCCGTCGAACGTCGAGCTCGCCGCAAAGCTCGGGCTGACGACGCGGGCGCAGCGCGACTTCTACGACGTGGTCATCATCGGCGGCGGCCCGGCGGGGCTGATGGCCGCGATCTATCTGGAGCGCGAGGGCCAGGACACGCTGCTGATCGAGCGCGCCGGGCTCGGCGGGCAGACCGGCGTGACCGAACTGCTCGACAACTTCCCCGGCTGGCCCGAGGGCGTCGGCGGCGCCGACCTGGCCGACCGGCTCACCCGGCAGGCGCGGCGCTTCGGCGCCGAGATCCTGAGCCCCCAGGCAGTGGAGAGCATCGAGACGCACGGCGGCTACCGCGATGTGCATACCGCGGATGGCGCGGAGTACGCAGCAAACGCCATGTTGATCGCCACCGGCTCGACCTATGCCCGCCTTGGTGTGCCCGGCGAGGCCGACTATCTGGGCTCGGGCATCCACTTCTGCGCCACCTGCGACGGCCCGTTCTACCGGGGGCGCCCCGTGGCCGTGATTGGGGGCGGCAACAGCGCGGGCGAGGAAAGCCTGTTCCTGGCGCGCTTCGCCAGCGAGGTGACCATCCTGGTGCGCGGACCGAAGATGTCGGCCAGCCAGATCGTGCGGGAGAAGCTGGCCGAGCAGCCGAACATCCACATCCGCTACAACACCGTGGTGGAGGGCTTCGCGGGCGACACGAAGCTGCGCGCGACGCAGGTGCGCGATCGGCTGACCGGCGCCACGGCGACACTGTCCCCGGCGGGGGTGTTCGTCTTCATCGGCCTGCGCCCGAACACGGGCTTCCTGCCCGCCGAGATCCGCCGCGACGCGGGGGGGTTCCTGGTCACCGGGATGGACCTGCAGACGACCATGCCCGGCATCTTCGCGGCAGGCGACGTGCGCGCGGGCAGCACGAAGCAGGCGGCCGCCGCCGCGGGCGAAGGCGCGGCCGCCGCACTGATGATCCGCCAGTATCTGACGCAGATGTAGCGGGGGCTAGCGCCCGGCCCGGCGCCGGAAACGGGGCGCCGGCTCCCCTGCCAGGTGGACTCGTGCGCCACGTAGCGAGCGGGCTTGACAAGAATCCGGGCCTATGGTAAACCACTTATAAGAGGGGTTCCGGCCGCAGGCCCGGCAACACTGCTATTTGCGCCTACCCTGCGAGTGTTGCCGGCTTGCCAGTCAAGCCGGTGGGAGGATGTCGCGTGGCCGCTGGCGGGATCGACGGGCGCTTGGCAAATGACCGGGGCCGGCGGGCCGGCGCGGTGCCGCCCATTTCGCACGTGACAGCTTACCCTTCGGGCCGGACGGGTCCTGGGATCGGCAACCCCGGGGCCGCGGCCGTGTCTCGTGCGCGAAGGCGACCGCTCCATTTCTCCCGCATTCTTCTCCGGCAGTCCTCTTCCCCCGCTACCCCGGGCATTCTGGCCACAGCGGAGCGGCGTACTCCTACGGACTGACGCCATGCGCACATGTGCCGGCGATCTTCACACCTCGCCTCGCCCCCCGCTTGGGGCGCGACGCGGCGGCGCGATCCCGCCTGCCCGTGCCGGGGCATGCTTCGGAATCCGGGCGGATTTCGCCGACCCGACCCGGACACTCACAGGAGGTGTCATCAGAGGCTAGCATAATTCGGTTTCCATGGGTCCAGCATCGATAAGGCCGGGTACGCAGGCCCCGGCCGCGGATCTTTTCCAATGACAGGAGGAAAGCCCGAATGAAACGTTTGATGTCTATCGCCACGCTGCTCATGGTCGTGTCCATGCTGCTGGCGGCTTGCGGTGGGGAGACGCCTACGGCCACCCCGGCAGCGGCGCCGGCCACCAACACGACAGCGCCCGCCGCGGCCACGAACACCACGGCGCCCGCCGCGCCGACCGACACGGCTGCTCCGGCGGCCGCCACCAACACGGCCGCACCCGCAGCCGGTACCGGCAAGATCGCGATCTTGCTGCCGGAGACCAAGACGGCGCGCTACGAGACCCAGGACCTGCCCGACTTCAAGGCCAAGCTCCAGGCCCTCGGCTTCGACGTCAATAACCTCATCTATTCCAACGCCAACCAGGACGCCGCCGCCCAACAGTCCCAGGCGGAGGCCGCCATCACCAACGGCGCCAAGGTCCTCGTCCTCGACCCCGTCGACTCCGATGCCGCCTCGGCTATCGCCGACCTGGCTAAGTCCAAGAACGTGCCCGTCATCGCCTATGACCGCCTCATCAAGGGCAGCGACGCGGTCAACTACTACATCTCGTTCGACAACGAGCAGGTCGGCAAGCTGCAGGCGACCAGCCTGCTGCAGGCGCTGTCCGGCAAGACCAACCCGACCATCGTCATGATCAACGGCTCGCCGACGGACAACAACGCCACGCTCTTCAAGGCCGGTGCGCACTCGGTCCTCGACGGCAAGGTCACGATTGCCAAGGAGTACGACACGCCCGACTGGAGCCCCGACCAGGCCCAGAATGAAATGCAGCAGGCGCTGACCGCCCTCGGCAACAAGGTCGACGGCGTCCTCGCGGCGAACGACGGCACGGCCGGCGGCGCCATCGCGGCGATGAAGGCCGCGGGCCTCAACCCGCTGCCGCCCATCACCGGCCAGGACGCCGAGCTCGCCGCCATCCAGCGGATCCTCGTCGGCGAGCAGTACATGACGGTCTACAAGGCCATCAAGCCCGAAGCCGAGACCGCCGCCCAACTCGCCTACGACCTGCTGAACGGCAAGACGCCGGATGCGTCGACGGTGAACGGCAAGGTGGCCAACGGCAAGATGGACGTGCCGTCCATCCTGCTGACCCCCGTCGCCGTGACCAAGGACAACGTGAAGAGCACGGTCATCGCAGACGGCTTCTGGACCGCCGACCAGGTCTGCACCGCCGACTATGCGTCGGCTTGCGCCGCGGCCGGTATCACCTCGGGCGGCCAGACCGGCGGGCCGGTTCCGGCGGGCAAGATTGCCATCCTGCTGCCGGAGACCAAGACGGCCCGGTACGAGACCCAGGACCTGCCCGACTTCAAGGCCAAGCTCCAGGCCCTCGGCTTCGACGTCAATAACCTCATCTATTCCAACGCCAACCAGGACGCCGCCGCCCAACAGTCCCAGGCGGAGGCCGCCATCACCAACGGCGCCAAGGTCCTCGTCCTCGACCCCGTCGACTCCGACGCCGCCTCGGCTATCGCCGACCTGGCTAAGTCCAAGAACGTGCCCGTCATCGCCTATGACCGCCTCATCAAGGGCAGCGACGCGGTGAACTACTACATCTCGTTCGACAACGAGCAGGTCGGCAAGCTGCAGGCCACCAGCCTGCTCCAAGCCCTCGCCGGCAAGACCAACCCGTCGATCGTCATGATCAACGGTTCGCCGACCGACAACAACGCCACGCTCTTCAAGGCCGGCGCGCACTCGGTGCTCGACGGCAAGGTCACGATTGCCAAGGAATACGACACGCCCGACTGGAGCCCCGATCAGGCCCAGAATGAAATGCAGCAGGCGCTGACCGCCCTCGGCAACAAGGTCGACGGCGTCCTCGCGGCCAACGACGGCACGGCCGGCGGGGCGATCGCGGCGATGAAGGCCGCGGGGCTCAACCCGCTGCCGCCCATCACCGGCCAGGACGCCGAGCTGGCCGCCATCCAGCGCATCCTCATCGGCGAGCAGTACATGACGGTCTACAAGGCTATCAAGCCCGAAGCCGAGACGGCGGCGCAGCTGGCGTTTGACCTGCTCGGCGGGAAGACGCCGGACGCCTCGACGGTGAACGGCAAGGTGGCCAACGGCAAGATAGACGTGCCGTCCATCCTGCTGACCCCGGTCGCCGTGACCAAGGACAACGTCAAATCCACCATCATCGCCGACGGCTTCTGGACGGCCGCACAGGTCTGCACCGCTGATTACGCCAAGGCGTGCGCGGATGCGGGCATCACGGGCGGCGGTTCCAGCGGCGCGAGCGGGTCGGTTCCGGCGGGCAAGATCGCGATCCTGCTGCCGGAAACCAAGACGGCGCGCTACGAGACCCAGGACCTGCCCGACTTCAAGGCCAAGCTCCAGGCCCTCGGCTTCGACGTCGCCAATAACCTCATCTACTCGAATGCCAACCAGGACGCCGCCGCCCAACAGTCGCAGGCGGAGGCCGCCATTACCAATGGCGCCAAAGTCCTCGTCCTCGACCCCGTCGACTCCGACGCCGCCTCGGCTATCGCCGACCTGGCTAAGTCCAAGAACGTGCCCGTCATCGCCTATGACCGCCTCATCAAGGGCAGCGACGCGGTGAACTACTACATCTCGTTCGACAACGAGCAGGTCGGCAAGCTGCAGGCGACCAGCCTGCTCCAAGCCCTCTCCGGCAAGACCAACCCGTCGATCGTCATGATCAACGGTTCGCCGACCGACAACAACGCCACGCTCTTCAAGGCCGGTGCGCACTCGGTGCTCGACGGCAAGGTCACGATTGCCAAGGAATACGACACGCCCGACTGGAGCCCCGACCAGGCCCAGAATGAGATGCAGCAGGCGCTGACCGCCCTCGGCAACAAGGTCGACGGCGTCCTCGCGGCCAATGACGGCACGGCCGGCGGCGCGATCGCGGCGATGAAGGCCGCGGGGCTCAACCCGCTGCCGCCCATTACCGGGCAGGACGCCGAGCTCGCCGCGATCCAGCGCATTCTCGTCGGCGAGCAGTACATGACGGTCTACAAGGCCATCAAACCCGAAGCCGAGACGGCCGCGCAGCTGGCGTTTGACCTGCTCGGCGGGAAGACGCCGGACGCCTCGACGGTGAACGGTAAGGTCGCCAACGGCAAGATGGACGTGCCGTCCATCCTGCTGACCCCGGTGGCTGTAACCAAGGACAACGTCAAGACTACCATCATCGCCGACGGCTTCTGGACGGCCGCACAGGTCTGCACGGCCGACTATGCCGCGGCCTGCACGGCGGCCGGCATCAAGTAGCCGGGGCACCTTGTAGCGCAAGACGCCTGAGGTAGTGGGGAGCACCGCGCTCCCCACTCCTTCAGGCGCAAAGGAGAGGCTTGATGGCAGAGACACCTCGCACCCCCGTCCTCGAGCTCCGGGGCATCAGCAAGCGATTCGGCGCCGTGCAGGCGCTCAGCAACGTGGACTTCGAATCTTACGCGGGGGAGGTCGTCGGCCTGGTCGGCGACAACGGCGCCGGCAAATCCACCCTGATCAAATGCATCGCCGGCATCCACCCGGTCGACGAAGGGGTTATCCGCTTCGAGGGCAAGCCGGTCACAATCAACGGGCCCAAAGCCGCCGCCGCGCTCGGCATCGAAACGGTCTATCAGGACCTGGCACTGTGCGATAACCTCGACGTGGTGGGCAATCTGTATCTGGGCCGCGAACAAACGCGCACGATCATTCCGGGGCTCGTGCGACCGATCAACGAAGTCGCGATGGAGCAGCGCGCGATCGAGGTGCTGCGGAGCCTGTCGGTCTCCATTCCGAGCGTGCGCACGCTGATCGCGTCGCTCTCGGGTGGCCAGCGCCAATCGGTGGCAGTGGCGCGCGCGGTGATGTGGAACTCGAAGCTGGTCATTCTGGACGAGCCGACGGCCGCGCTGGGCGTGGCCCAGACGCGGCAGGTGCTCGACCTGATCCAGCGATTACGCAGCCAGGGGCTGGCGGTCATCGTGATCAGCCATAACCTGGAGGACGTCTTCACCGTGGCGGACCGGATCGTCGTGCTGCGGCTTGGGCAGACGGTCGGCAGCTTCGACGTGCGGAACGTCACGCACGAGCAAGTGGTGGCGGCGATCACCGGGGCCGAGTTCGGCCGGTTGGGCGAGGACGACCCGGCCGAGGCGCAGGTGAACGGAGGCGATGCGGCATGAGCACCATGATTGATGATCCCCGGCTCATCAAGACGGAAGCGGGTGCCAGGCGCCCGATCGCCGGGCTGCGCAGGCGCCTGGCCACGGCCGATGTCGGGATGCTCCCGGTCATCGGCAGCCTGCTGGTGATCTGGGTCTATTTCCAGGTCGCCAACGACCGGTTCCTGAGCCCGCTGAACCTCACAAACCTACTGCTACAGATGGCGGGGCTGGGCATTCTGGCGGTGGGCGTTATCCTGGTGCTGCTCCTGGGGGAGATTGACCTGTCGGTCGGCGTCGTCAGCGGCGTCTGCGCGGCAGTGATGGCGGTGTTGAACGTCAAGGCGGGCTGGCCGGGACCGGTGGCCGTGGCGGCCGCGCTCGTCGCCGGGGCGGCCATCGGCTTCTTCCAGGGTTTCTGGATCACCAAGGTGCGCGTGCCCGCGTTTATCGTGACTCTCGCCGGGTTTATCGGCTGGCAAGGCGTGCTCCTCGCCGTGCTGGGCAGCACCGGGACGATCAACCTGCGCGATGACTTCATTCTCGCCCTGACGGGCACTTTCTTCCCGCCCGTGATCGGCTGGGTCCTCGGCGTGGTGCTCGTCGCGGTGTACGGTGTGTCGGCTATCCTGGACCGCCGCAATCGGTTGGCGGCGGGGCTGAGCGCACCCTCGCTGAACGCGCTGATCCTCCGCCTCGTCGCGATCGTCGTCGTGATGGCGGTGGTGATCGCGGTCTTGAATGCCGATCGTGGCTTGCCGCTCGCGATCCTCATCTTTTTGGCCATCGTCATCGTATTCGACCTCATCACGCGGCGCACCCTGTTTGGCCGGCACATTTACGCCGTGGGCGGCAACATCGAAGCGGCGCGCCGCGCAAGCATCAATACCGACAACGTGCGCATCGCCGTGTTCACGCTCTGCTCGACGCTCGCGGCGGCGGGCGGAGTGATGCTCGGCTCGCGGCTGTTGGCGGTGAACCAGTCGTCGGGCAGCGGCGACCTGCTGCTCGACGCGATCGCGGCCGCCGTCATCGGCGGCACGAGCCTGTTCGGCGGCCGAGGCAGCGTCTGGGCTGCGCTCTGGGGTGCACTGGTGATCCAGTCCATCTCCAACGGCATGGATCTCCTCGCGTATCCCTCGCCGCTGAAGTTCATCATCACGGGCGGGGTGCTGCTCTTCGCCGTCACGCTCGACGCGCTGGCGCGGCGGCGGCGGGTGGCCTCGGGCCGGTAGCCCCAGGAACCGCGCCCGTCATCGATCCGGCGTTCTCACCGCCCGGCTGTGTGTGCAGCCGGGCGGTCGCCTTGCGGTGCCGCGCTACACCAGATCGACCGCCACGCCCGCCGCTCGCAGCCCGGCCACCGTCGCGGCTGGAGCGGCGCTGTCGGTGATGAGGCGATCGATCTCGGCCGGGCGGGCGAAGGCGAAGAAGGAGCGTGCCCCGAGCTTGCTCGAGTTGGCGAGGCCGACGACGGTGGTGGACAGGCCGGCCAGGAGCTGTTTCAGCTGGGCTTCGGCGAGGTCGGAGTCCATCAGGCCGTCGTCCGCCGTGACGCCGTGCGCGCCAAAGAAGCCGAGGTCGAGGCGCAGCCGCCGGAGCGAGTCGTCGCCGAAGCGGCCGACGAGCGAGCTCGAGCGGTGGCGCATCGTGCCGCCGACCACGATGGTCGTGATCTCGTCGGAGAAGTTGAGCTCCAGCGCCGTGTAGAGCCCGTTGGTGACCACGACCAGATCCTCGCGGTCCTTGATCAGCCGGGCGACCTGCAGCGCCGTGGTGCTGGCATCGAGGAAGATCTGTTGGCCGGGCTGGATCAGCGCGGCGGCGGCCTGGGCGATGCGGCGCTTCTCCTCGAGATGCTCCTGCTCGCGCGCGGCGAAGTAGCGCTCCAGCCGCCCGCGCCCCGAGACGAGCGCGCCGCCGTGGGTGCGCGTCAGCAGGCCCTGCGCTTCCAGCTGGTCGAGGTATTTGCGCACCGTGACCTCGGAGACGCCGAGGATGGCACTCAGGTCGACGACCGAGGTATGGTCGTGGGCGTGCAGATAGGCCAGCAACTGCTCGCGGCGCTGCTGCGGCGAAACGGCCGGCGCGGGCTGCGCCATGCGTGCCCTCCTCAGTCCGCGGCCGGCAACAGCAGGTGCGCGGCCATCAGCTCTGCCAGGTGCAGCACGCGTAGCGGCCGGCCCTGGGCGTCGATGCCGCCGCGCATATGCAGGATGCAGCCCGGATTGTCGGTGATCAGGGTGCGCGCGCCCGTCGTGCCCGCGTTGTCCAGCTTGCGCGCCAGGATCTGCTCGGAGACCTCCGGCCGCGTCACCGAGGTAGAGCCGCCGAAGCCGCAGCAGACGCTGCTCTCGGGCAGCTCGCGGAGCTCCAGACCGAGCACATCGCGGATCAGGCGGCGGGGCGCGTCGTGCAGCCCGAGCACGTTGGCCGACTGGCAGAAGTCGTGGTAGGTCACGGGCGCGAACGGCGAATGCGGGCGCGCGAGGGCGCCCGGCGCCAGCCGGGCCACGCCGTCCATGAAGCTGACGAAGTCGATTGTGCGGGCGGCGAGCGTGCGCGCCCGCAGCTGCCACAGCGGCTCGCCGGCGAACAAGCGCTCGTAGTCGTGCAGCATGGCGATGGCGCAGCTGGCACCGCCGGTCAGGATGTAGTCCGCGCCGATGCCTTCGAGCACCTCGATGGTCTGGCGCGCCATGCGCCGCGCCGGCTCCAGCGCGCCGGAGTCGAGCGCGGGCAGGCCGCAGCAGTGCTGATCGCCCGGCACGATCATGCGCACGCCGCAGGCGTCGAGCACCGCGGCGACCGAGAGCGCCATGCGCGGGAAGAGCCGGTCGGTGACGCATTGGATGAAGTAGGCCACGGTGAGGCCGCGGGCGGCGCTCTCCAGCACGGGGCCGCGGTAGGGCCGCCGCGCGGCGAGCCGGTCGCGCCCGGGCCGGCGCGGGATGGCGGGCAGCGTGCGCCAGCTGGTCAGGCGGTGCACCAGCGGGATGCGCGTCGCGCCGGTGCGGGCGACGCGGGTGAACTGGCCGTCGCGCAGGGGCGCGCCGGCCACGGCGGCGGCACGCACCGCGGCATCGGCCAGCCGGGGGTGTGACCAGAGCTCCAGGCCCGCGCGCACGGGCGGAGGCAAACCCTGCGCCTCCACCACCTGCGCGCGCACGGCCAGGATCTGCTGCGGCAGGGGGATGCCCACCGGGCAGACGGTCGCGCAGGCGTTGCACGAGACACAGAGGCTCTGCGGCCCGGCGTCCGCCTCGAGGCCGTGATGGTACGGCGTGTTCACCAGGCCGATGGCGCCTGAGTAGATGTAGCCGAAGACGTGGCCGCCGACGACGGCGTAGGGCGGGCAGACGTCGGCGCAGGCGGCGCAGCGGATGCAGCGCAGGGCATCGCGGATCAACGGCGTGGCGCGCATGCGCATGCGCCCGTTGTCGAGCAGGACGATGTGCATCTCCTTGCCCGGCTCGGGTGGGCCTGACAGGAACGTGGTGTAGCTGGTGATGCCCTGGCCCGTGGCCGAGCGCCCCAGCAAACGCAATTGGAGCATCGCCGCGGCGTAGTCGGGCACAAGCTTCTCCACGCCCGCCAGGACGATGTGGACGCGCGGCAGCGTGGTCACCAGGCGGGCGTTGCCCTCGTTCTCGATGAACATCACGGTGCCGCTCTCGGCGATCAGCGCGTTGGCGCCGCTGACGCCCAGCCCCGCCTCCAGGAAGTCGCGGCGGAGCTCGCGCCGGGCCACACCGACCTGCTCGCCGATGTCCTCGCGGCTGACCGGGCGGCCGGTGGCCGCGGTGAAGAGTTCGGCCACCTGCGCGCGGCTCTTGTGGATCGCCGGCATGACCATGTGCGACGGCCGCTCGTGCGCCAGTTGCTGGATCCATTCGCCCAGGTCGGTCTCGACCGCCGTGATGCCGTGCTCCGCCAGCGTGGCGTTCAGCTCAATCTCCTCCGAGACCATCGTCTTGCTCTTGACCACGTGCGTGATGCCGTGGCGGCGGCAGACGTCGAGCACATAGCGGTTAGCGGCCTCGGCATCGGCGGCGCGGTAGACGTGCACGCCGTGGGACTCGGCGGCGGCGACGAAGCGATCGACGTAGGCGGGCAGGTCGGCGATCACGGCGTCCTTGATTGCCGCGAGCTTGTCGCGCATTGCCGCGAACTCGGGCGTGCCGTGGGGCCGCGGCAGGTGCGCCGCGGGGACGGCGGGCGGCGTCACGTCCAGGTGCTCCGGGTTGGCGTCGTAGGCCGCGAAGATGTCGGCCCGCCCGGTGCGCCAGGAGCGCTGGAAGTTAAGCAGGTTGCGCCGCAGCTGGGCGTCCCCAGCGCGCGGCGATAGCGCTGGTCGAAGGGCAGTGGCGCGCCGTGCGGGGTTTCCGCACCCGGCGCCGCCGGCCGATCCTCGCCGATCATGGGCCTTCCTCCTCGCGGGGCGCCAGGACGATCACCTGCAGGGCGCGCGGCCCCTGCACCCCGATCGTCAGCACGCGCTCGATATCGGCGGTGCGGCTGGGGCCGGTGACGAACGACACGTAGCGGTGCCCGGCCTGCTCCAGCTGCGCCAGCACCCGCGCGGCCGCGTCCAGATCAGGCACGATCGCCGCGGCGGGCAGCAGGATCACGCAGACATCGGCCAGCATGCTCAGCAGCCGGGGCGCGAGGGCGTCGTCGCCCAGCAGCACCGACCCGGTCTCGGCCACGCCCGCATAGGCCAACACGACGCCCGTGCCGCCCGCCAGCGTCGCCGCCAGCGCCGAGGGCGACTCGGCGCGCTCCGCGATCTCCTCGACGATCTCCAGTGGGACTCCGGCTTGCCGCCAGGCCGCGCAGAGGTCGGGATACGCGGCACAAACCGCCGCACTGCAGCGCAGGACGCCGGGCGGCTCGGCCATGAGCAGCGGGACCACCGCGGCCGGATGGGGCGCGACCTGCACCTTGGCCCCCGCGGCCTCGGCATAGCGCGTGAAGGTCTCAAGCATCGCCGGCCCCCGTCACCCGCACGAGCGACTCGAACCGCGCGTAGGCCGCGTCCCAGCCCGGCGTAGCGGCCGGCTCGTAGGTGGTCTGGGGTACGGAGGCGGCCACGGCCCGGCGCCCGGCGGCGATGTCGGGCAGGGCGCCGGTCGCCACCGCCTGCACGAGCACGTTGCCCAGCGCCGTCGCTTCGACCGGCCCGGCCACGACGACGCGACCGGTCGCATCGGCCGTCAGGCGGCAGAGCAGCGCGTTCTGGCTGCCGCCGCCGACCACGCGGATAGTCTCCAGCCGCCGGCCGACAAGCTCTTCCAGGGCCGTGACGACCCAGCGGTACTTGAGCGCCAGGCTTTCGAGGCAGCAGCGCGCCAGGGCGCCCACCGTGGCGGGCATGGGCTGGCCGGTCCGGCGGCAGTAGTCGCGGATCGCGGCCGGCATGTCGGCCGGATGCAGGAACTCCGGCGCGTCGGGATCGATCAGGCTCACCAGCGGCGGCGCCTCGGCGGCCAGGGCCAGCAGATCGGGCCAGCCGTAGTCGCGGCCCGCGCGCTGCCACGCGCGACGGCATTCCTGCAGCAGCCAGAGCCCGCCCACGTTCTTCAGCAGGCAGATGGTGCCGTTGACGCCGCCCTCGTTGGTAAAGTTGAGCGTGCGTGCCCGCTCGGTCAGGATCGGCTGGTCCGTCTCCACGCCGACAAGGCTCCAGGTGCCGCTGCTGATGTAGGCGCTGCGGTCGTCCAGGCCGGGCACGGCCGCGATCGCGGCGGCGGTATCGTGGGAGGCCGTGGCGATGACCGGCGGGGTGCCGGGCAGGCCCACCTCGGCCGCGAGGTCCGGCCGCAGGGCACCCAGCAAGGTGCCCGGGACGACGGGCGCCGGCAGGATGTCCACGGGGAGGTCGAGGCGCGCCAGGAGCGGGCGCGCCCAGTCCCGCTCGCGCGCGTCGAACATCTGCGTGGTTGTGGCCATGGTATACTCGGCGACCTTGCGCCCGGTGAGCCAGTAGTGAAACAGGTCGGGCATCAGCAGCAGCGTCTCCGCCGCGGCGAGCTGCGGGTCCTGCGCCCGGCGCAGGCTAACCAGCTGATAGATCGTGTTGATCGACATGCGCTGGATACCCGTGCGGGCGTAGAGCTCGGCGGGGGCGACGGCGCGATCCACCTGCTCGGGCATCCCGTCGGTCCGCGCGTCGCGGTAGTGATAGGGATTGCCGAGCAGCCGGCCCGCGCCGTCGAGCAGACCGAAGTCCACCCCCCAGGTGTCGACGCCGATGCCGGCGGGCGGCCCGGCCGCCTCGGCGGCATAGCGCGCCAGGCCGATCTTGATCTCGTGCCAGAGGCGCAGCACGTCCCAGTGGAGGTGGCCCTGCAACCGCACCGGCTCGTTGGGGAAGCGGTGGAGCTCGCGCAGCGCGAAGCGCGCGCCGTCCCAGGCGCCGGCCATGACCCGGCCGCTGGAGGCGCCCAGGTCGACGGCGAGATAGGTGGCGGGTTCACTCATCCCTGATCGGTCCTCAGCGCAAGAACGCTTCCTGCAAGCCGCCGTCGACGGCCAGGATCTGGCCGGTGGTGCGGTGCAGGCGCTCCGTCAGCAGCAGGAAGATCGCCTCGGCCTGGTCGGCCGGGGTAATCGGCCGCTTGAGCAGGGTGCGATCGGCGTAGAACGCGGCCAGCTTGGCGCGCAGCGCCTCGGTGGTCTCCGACTCGTCGAACGGGATGCCGTACTTGGTCAGCGAGGCGATCGTGCGGTCGCGCGGGAACATCGCGCTGCCCTGCACCACCGTGGCGGGGGCCACGCCGTTCACGCGGACGAGCGGGGCGAGCTCGACGGCCAACTCGCCGACCAGGTGGTTCGCCGCGGCCTTGCTCGTATCATACGCCAGGCTGCCCTTCTTGGCCACGGCGGCATTCGCCGACGTGGTGAGCACGAGCGCGGCGGGCAGGCCCTGGTCCCGCCAGATGCGCGCGGATTCGTCGGCCACGAAGTAGGGCCCGGCGACGTTGATGGCGTAGGTCAGCGCCCACTTGTCGTCGGGGATGCGCCCCGCCGCGTCCGGCGCGACGAAGATGCCCGCCGTGACGGCGACCGCGTCGAGCCCACCGTAGGCGAGCAGGAGCCGGTCGAACATCGCGCGGACGCTCGCGCGGTCGATGATGTCGGCGTAGAGGCCGAGGGCCGGGCCGCAGCCGGACAGGCCGCTGCCCGCCACGCCGATGCCCCGCCCGTAGCGGTCGGTGATCGCCGTCGCCGTCGCTTCGGCGCCGGCCTCGTCGCGGTCAACGCAGACGATGTGCGCGCCTTCCTTCGCCAGCCGCAGCGCCGTCTCGCGGCCGATGCCGCTGCCCGCGCCGACCACGGCGATGATCTGCCGCGCGAGCTCCTTCTCGGGGGGCATACGCTGCAGCTTGGCCTCTTCGAGCAGCCAGTACTCGATGTCGAAGGCCTCTTGCTGCGGCAGCGCGGTGTACTCGTCGATCGCCTCGGCGCCGCGCATCACCTCGACCGCGCAGTTGTAGAACTCGGCCGTGACGCGCGACTCGCTCTTGTCCTTGCCCCAGGCGATCATGCCCAGGCCGGGGATCAGGATGACCGTCGGGTTCGGGTCACGCATGGCGGGCGAGTTGGAGTGCTTGTGCTGCTCGTAGTAGGCGGTGTAGTCCGCGCGATACTGCACGAGCCCGGCGCTGAGCTTGGCCCGCAGGGCGGCCAGGTCCTCGGTCTGCGGGTCCCAATCCACGTAGAGCGGCTTAATCTTCGTGCGCAGGAAGTGGTCGGGGCAGGAGGTGCCCAGGGCGGCCAGGCGCGGTGCGTCGTGGCTGTTGACGAAGCGCAGGATCGCATCGTCCTCCTGCACGGTGCCGACCAGGCGCTTCGCTCGGCTCACCTGGCCGCGTAGCCACGGCAAGAGCGCGGCAAGCAGCGCGTGGCGCGCGGCCTCGTCGGGCGAGGTGTACTTCGCGCCGCCGAAGGTCGCGGCGCCTTTGTCGTGCGCCTCGATGTAGCGCCCGGCACGCTCGATCAAATCCAGGGTCAGGTCGTAGCAGGCTTTGTCGTCGTCGGCCCAGTTGATCAGGCCGTGGCTGCCCAGGACCACACCGCGCGCGGTCGGGTGGGCGCGCTCGATCTCCGCCAGCTTGAGGCCCAGGTCGAACCCGGGGCGCTGCCAGGGCGTCCAGATCACGTCGTCGCCGTAGATCTCGCGGGTCAGGCGCGCCGAGTTGCGCGAGGCGGCGACGGCGATCACGGCGTTGGGGTGGGTGTGGTCGACGTGCTTGCGGGGCACGAAGCCGTGCAGCGGCGTGTCGATGGACGAGGGGCGCGGATTCAGGTTGAAGGTCGTGTGGCTGTAGAGGGCGACGATATCATCCTCGACCTGCGACTTGGGACCGCGGTGCGGGGCGTGCTCATAGTGTGCCTGCAGCGAGAGCAGCTTGTCGAGGTAGAGCGAGGAGAAATTCTCGCGCTTGGCGGTGCGCAGGTCGCCGCCGGAGCCCTTGACCCAGAGCACCTCGACAGGCGCGCCGGTCAGCGGGTCGGTTTCGGTGAGCTTGGCCGAGGTGTTGCCGCCGCCCGTGTTGGTGATGCGCCCATCGGCGCCCAGCAGGTTGGAGCGGTAGACCAGGCGCGCCACCGGGTCGAGCGCGGCGGCGTACGCGTCGTCCCAGGCATAGTTGACGTGCCGGTAGGTCAGCGTTTCGGTAACCATGGACGTTCCCTTTCCTCACCCGCGCCGGGCGAGCACTCTCTTCTCATAATCCTGGATCTCGGGCAGGTAGCCCAGCCCGACGGGCACCCCCTGTTGGAGGCAGAAATAGTCCCAGACGGCGGCCCAGGGCAGCCCCTTGAGCTCCTCCTGGAGGGCGAGGCGGGCGGTGTAGTCGCCGGCGATCTCCAATTGGCGGAGCCGGTCGGTGGGCTCGAGGAGCCCGAGCAGGGCGGCGCGCTGCACGTTGCGCGCGCCGATGACCCAGGCGGCGAGGCGGTTGATGCTGGCGTCGAAGAAATCGAGCCCGATGTGGATGCGGTCCAGGTCCCCGCCGGTGACCACCTCGCGCAGCAGCGCCCGCGTCTCGTCGGACAGCGTGACCACGTGGTCGCTGTCCCAGCGCACGCCGCGGCTGACGTGCAGCACGACGCCCGGCACGGCAAGCAAGACCGCGGACAGCTTGTCGGAGACGGCTTCGGTCGGGTGGAAGTGGCCGGTGTCGAGGGTCAGCAAGATGCCCTTGCGGATGGCGTACCCCAGATAGAACTCGTGCGAGCCGACGACGTAACTCTCGGAGCCGAGGCCGAACAGCTTGCTCTCGACGGAGTCGAGGTTGGCGTGCGGGTCGATCGGCACGGCGAGGATGCGGTCCAGCGACTCCTGCAGCAGCAGGCGCGGGGTGCGCCGGTCGGCCGGGGTGTCCTTGAGCCCGTCGGGGATCCAGATGTTGGTGACGCAGGGCGTGCCGAGCGCACGGCCGAACGCGGCACCGATCTCGCGGCAGGCGACGCAGTGCGCGACCCAGAAGTCGCGGACGCCGGGGTCGTAGCTGGCGAGCGTGAAGCCGGACTCGGCGCGTGGGTGTGAGAAGAGCGTCGGGTTGAAGTCGAGGCCGTGCCCGTGGGCCTGGGCCCACGCCATCCAGCCCGCGAAATGCTGGGGCTGCAAGCCGTCGCGCTCGACGCGCACCCCGCCGGTCTCGGCGTAGATCGCGTGGAGGCTCAGGCGGTGCGTGCCCGGGATCAGGGCATAGACGCGGTCGAGGTCGGCGCGGAGCTCATCGGCGGTGCGCGCCTTGCCGGGGTAGTTGCCGGTCGCGGCGAGGCCGCCGCCCAGCGCCGCGTCGGGCGACTCGAAGCCGCCGACGTCGTCGCCCTGCCAGCAGTGCAGGCTCAGCGCGATGCCCCCGAGCGCAGCCAGCGCCGCGCCGGTGTCGACGCCGAACCCGGCGTAGCGCTCGCGCGCGAGGGCGTAGGCCGCCTCAATCTGCGGGTCCGTCGCGGGCGTGTCGTGCATCGCTGCTCCTCCCGCCGTCAGTCCAGATGGAAAATCTCGCGCAGTTCGAGGAACATCGTATCGGGCCGGGCGTTGTCGGGCGACTCGAAGAACAGCGCCATCGACTCCTGCCAGCGCGTGTTGATCGCCGTCGCCGCCATGCGCGCCTGGGCGGCCTGCAGGCTGTCCGGCGTCTCGAAGTAGCCGAACAGCAGTCCGTCGTCGCGCAGGAAGATGGAATAGTTGTGCCAGCCCGCCTCCCGCAGCGCGGCCAGCATCTCCGGCCAGACGTGCTCGTGCCGGCGGGTGTACTCTGCCAGCCGCTCCGGCTTGACCCTCAGCACGAATCCCACGCGTTTCACGGGCGATCCCCTCGGCTGCTTGCCATGGTGGCGGTGGGGGCCCACCGCCAAGTGGATCTGCAATAACGAAGGTGCTTCGAAATCTATACCTTTCGTTATGGGTATCATAGCACCGTCCGGAGGCCGTGTCAATCCGGCCGGAGCGGAGGGTGCCACCAAGAATCGGGGTAGGGAATTGAAGCCCGCAGGCGCTGATGGAAGCGCTGCTGGTCCCTCCCCTTGTCATGTTGAACGCAGTGAAACATCTCCGCGCCGGGCGGCTTGCCCTGGGCAGCGGCCCGGCTCCCGGGATGCTGGTCGGCGCGGCGGCGCCTGCCTCAGGGCAGCATCCCGGAGTCGGAGATCCCTCACTGCGTTCGGGATGACAAGGGAGGTCGGTGCCGGGCGGAAACGCCTGCCCGAGGCAGCATTGCGGTGTCTCACTGCGGATGCAGGGAGTGGCCGGGCGTCAGCGCGGATCAGCCGCGCGGTGCAGGAACGCCTGGCTCGGGCCGACATCCCGGAGTCGGAGATCCCTCACTGCGTTCGGGATGACAAGGGAGCGGCCGGGCGACGGGGGCCACCTCCGGACTTGCGGCATGCGGGGAGCCGGCGCGCTCCGCTAAACGGCCTCGCCGAGGGCGCCCCGGCGTTAGCCGCCGCCGTTCACCTGCACAGCCTGGATGCCGCCGCTGTAGGTGACGGGGGTGCCGGCGGCGGTGGAACGGAGGTCCATCTGGCCGCTGAGGGAGCCGGGGGTGCCCAGGTCGAACTCCAGCGTGCCGCCCTCGATGGGGCGCGGGGCTTTGGCCGTGCTATTCGGGCCGGTCGACCAGCCGCCGGGGATGCCGTGCGCGGGGTCGCCGGTGATCGTGAGGTACTTGGTCGTCGGATCGTAGCGCACGCCGACGGCGTAGACGGCCGATTGGTCGAAGCCCGCGGGCAGCAGCGCGGCACTGGTCGCCAGGACGAGCGCGCCGACGGTGCTGCCGGGGCTGAGGTCGGCGTGCTCGTGGCCGGCGCGCACGCCGACGGTGATCTCAAGCTCGGCCGAATGGTCGCTGCCCGGCAGGGCAGCCCGCAGCACCAGCGTGCCCGGCGCCTGGTAGACGCGATAGCCCTCCTGGCGGGCCGTCAGGATGATCCGGTAGGTGCCCAACGCGGCGGCGGGCACGGGCGGGGGCGGCGGGCGGGGAGTCGGCGTGGCGGTCGGCGCCACGCGCGCAGTGGCCGTGGCGGCGGCGGCGCCGGCCAGCGCGGTCAGGGTGGCGTGCACGGCCAGCACGGCCGGGTCGGGCGTGGGGGTGCCGGGCACGGGCGTGACGGTGGGCGTCGCCGTCGGCGGCAGGGGCGTGGCCGGGGGCGCGGGCACGGTGGCGGTCGGGGGCACGGCGGTGGGCAGCGGCGGCGCTGCCGGCGGGACGGTCGGTGGCGCGGGCGTGCCGCAGGCGACCAGGGCCAGCATGAGTAACACGACGAGCGGACGAGCGCCTCGGCGACGAGCGGTGGGCATAGGGGGTAGCGCGACGCAGCGCCACGGATCGAGAATGCGGCCGGGCCCGGAGGCCGCGACCGCATTCCCGGCGGGGTCGCGCGGGCGGCGGGCTAGCCGGCGACCTGCTGGTAGCGCTTCTCCACCTCGGGCCAGTTCACCACGTTCCACCAGGCGCCGATGTAGTCGGGCCGCTTATTCTGGTACTTCAGATAGTAAGCGTGCTCCCAGACGTCGAGGCCCATGATCGGCTGCTTGCCGTCCATGATCGGCGAGTCCTGGTTGGGCGTCGAGGTGATGCTGAGGTTGCCGTTTGGATCGGCGACGAGCCAGGCCCAGCCTGACCCGAAGCGGCCCGCGGCGGCGGCGCTGAACTTCTGCTTGAAGTCGTCGAAGCTGCCGAAGGCCTTGTCGATGGCCTGGCCGAGCGCGCCGCCCGGCTGGCCGCCACCGTTCGGGCTCATGATGAGCCAGAACATGCTGTGGTTGGCGTGGCCGCCGCCGTTGTTGCGCACCGTCGTGCGAATATCCTCGGGCACCTGGTCCAGATGGGCAATCAGCTGCTCAACCGGCATGGCGGCCAGCTCAGGGTGCCCCTCAACGGCCTTGTTGAGGTTGTTCACGTAGCCGGCATGATGGCGATCGTGGTGGATCTCCATGGTGCGCACGTCGATGTGCGGCTCGAGCGCGTCGAACGAATACGGAAGAGGAGGAAGTTCATAAGCCATAGTCTTGCACCATCCTTTGTACACTGCGAGCCCCGCCATGGGCGGGCCGGGCGTGATGAATGAGAGGAACGGTGCGGCGACGGAAGGCCGCGGCGCCACTGGCCGCGTGCCACCGGCGCACGCTGCCGGACGGTCCCGCAGGACCGTCAGCGTTACCGCTGCAAGAATCAGGCCCTCGGGCGCGGCGCCTACTCGACGTCGGCCCAGTAGCGCCCCTGCAAGCCCTGGCGGAGGGCTTTCTTCGCGGCGCGGGTGTGGTCGCGCATGTGCGTGCCCATGACGCGGTAGATGGCCTCGACCGTCGTCATGCCCAAGGCCGGATGCCAGGCCGGCGTGGCCAGCTGCGCGGGCGTCATCGTCTTCAGCGTGCGCAGGGTGGCGGCGCGGGCCTCGGTGAGCTCGACCCGCAGGGCCGAGGGCGGCTGCTCGGCGCGCTTCTCGACCTGGCGGCGGTTCCAGAAGTCGAGGTCGAAGGGCCGGCCGTCCTTGCCCGTGGGCACCAGCGAATCGGCGGGGCGGCCGGACTCGGCGGCGTCGAGCGCCTGCGCGATGAGCCGCGGCATGCTGACTTCCGCGCCCGCAAGGTGAGCCAGCATCTGGCGCACGGTCCAGCCCTCTTCGCCCGTGACGAGGTCCCAACCCGGCTCGTTGTCAGCCCCCGGCAGCACGGCCATCAGGTTGGAGAGGGCGGCGTCGAGGCCCGCCCGCAGCTTGCTTGTCTTATCGATCGTGTCCATGCGACTCCGTTCCGCCGGCCGCCGAGGCAACCAGGCCGGCCTGCGGCGCGGCCGGGCCGAACCGCAGGAGATTGGCCGCCCCGTGGCAGGGCGACAGCGTGGCGACGATGACCTGCTTGCCGGTGGCGCCGCCATCCTGCGCCAGGGCCAGCAGCCGGTCCCGCGTCTCGCGGTAGAAGCCGACCGGGATGGTCTCGATCCCGGTGGTGCGATAGGTGGTGCGGAAGATGGCCGGAGCCAGGTAGCGGTCCGGCCGGGCGGCGCTGAAGTCGCGCACGGTCTCTTCGAGATCCCAGGTGCGCGGCGCCATGATGGCCGGGCACTGGCGGGGCGCGCGGCAGTTGGGCGGGCAGACCCAGCCCGCCGCGCTGAAGAAGCGCTCGCCGCTCGCGCTCAGGTGCTCGTAGGGCAAGCCGCCGAAGGACTCGTCGAAGGGCACCGGGGTGACGGTGCCCGCGGGCAGGCGCGCGGTCAGGCTCCAGAGCAGCCACTCGGCGGCGAGATGGGGGGCGATGGGCGCGGGCACCACCTCGTCGGTGGCCGGGCGCCGGTCGAGCGCGTCTTGCAGGAAGGCCAACCAATCGGCCTGCACGATCGACAGGTGCGGGTTGGGCGCGGACTCCTGCTCCCGGCGCACGCGGCAGGCCGGGTTGTGGTCGACGACCAGGATGGCGTCATCGGCGCCGATGCGGCCGCGGGCGCGGCCCTTCTCCAGCTGCCGCACATGATGGCTGCCGTAGCAGCCGCCGCCGATGACGAGGTAGGTGATCGCCACGGCCGCGCCTACTGCCCCGTCGGCGTCGCGGCGGTGAGGAGGTTCTGCGCCTCCTGCGCCAGGGCCGTATCGGGCGCCAGGGCGATGACCTTCTGCCACTCGACGCGCGCCCCCGCGTCGTCGGGCGGCGTGTCGCGGCTGAGGGCGAGGCCGAGCAACAGATGGATGTCGGCGCGGTCGGGCGCCAGATCGGCGGCCTGGCGCAGCGTGGACTCCGCGTCGGCGAACTGCAGCGAGTAGAGCTGGGCCGCGGCCTCGTGCACGAGCACGTCGACGTTGTGCGGGTCGATCACGAGGGCGCGCTGGTAAAGGCTGATGGCCTCGGTCCAGTTTTGCTGATCGTAGTCGAGGCCCGCCAGCTGCACCAGCGCGTCGAGATTGTTCGGGTCGGTCGCGAGGGTCTGGCGCAGCGCGGCGGCCTGATCGCCGGGCGCGGGCGTCGGCTGCGGACTGGGCGTGAGCGAGGGCAACGGCGGGGTCGTCACGTTGATGCGGAACGTGATGCCGACGAAAAGAAGCAGTCCCCACGCCATCAACAGAATGGTAATGCGCTTGCCCGTGTAGCTCATGGATCTATTATCCCTGAAAGGGCGCGGCGGAGCAAGGCGCCGCGCGCAGGCCTCAGAGCGCCCCGGGGCGTGACCGGGCGGCTCCGATACGCGAATTACCGGTTGACAAAGGACGGTATTGGGTTTATACTGAATGTAGCCGGATATTACCAGTTGCACCCCTGCGCACTTCCTCGAACCGGCCCTGTCTGGGGTAGGCTTACAGATGGAAAGCGAGGAACCTCATGAAAAAGAGCGCGCTGCTACGGAAGGTCAGTGCGGACACCGGCGTTCCGTACTCGACCGTCAAGAAGGTCATGGATTCGGCATTGGAGCATATCGCGGACTCACTCGGCAGCGGTGAGCGCGTCGTGCTCAGCGGGTTCGGTACCTTCGCCCTGCGGCCCTATCGAGCCCGGCAGTGGGTGAACCCGCAGACCGGCCGGCAGATCGACATCCCGGCCGCGCTGCGCCCCGGCTTCATCACCAGCGCGGCGCTCAAGCGGCGCCTGGCCGACAACGAGGCGGGCGGGGATGGCGAACCGGCCAACGGCAGCCGGCCGCGGCGCGGGCGAAGCCGCGCGGGACAAGCGATCGCGGGGTCGGCCAGCGAGTAGGCCAGCCGGGAGGGATGCCCGGCGCCGACCCGGGATCCATGAACTACTGCATGCGCTGTGGGTCGCCGCTGATCCACGAGCCGGGCCACGCGCCGGGGGACGCGTGCTGGCTCTGCACGGGTCCTTCTTGTGGCCAGGTCTACTATCGCAATGCTAAACCGTGTGCCGGCGTGCTCATCGAGCAGGCCGGCTCCGTTTTGTTGGTACGGCGCAACATCGCGCCGTTTGCGGGCGCCTGGGACATCCCGGGCGGCTACCTGCACGAGTGGGAGCACCCGGCCGACGGCGCCCGGCGCGAGGTGCGCGAAGAGACCGGCCTCGACGTCGCGCTCACCCGCCTGCTCGGCATCTTCCTCGACCGCTACGGCTCGGGGGATTCCAATACCCTCAACGTCTACTACCGCGGCCGGCCCGTGGGCGGCCGGCTGGCGCCCGCCGACGACGCGGCCGAGGCGTGCTGGTTCCCCGCGGACGCGCTACCCGTGACCGTCGCCTTCCCTGGCCATATCCCCGAGGTGCTACGCACCTGGCGCGCGGCCCTCGCCGCCGATCCCACACCCGACCCGGCCGCCGATCCCGCGCTCGCCGTACACGCCAACCCGGAGCTCGGCCCGCGCTAAGCCGCGGCGCGCGGCGATGTGGCGCGGGCGCGGACCGGGATCAGGATCGGCGGGGTGGGCTTAGAACGCGGGTTTCGCGGGGGGCGGAATGCTGCTGGGCGCGGGCGGACGGGCGGACGCGGTCGAGGGGAGGCGCCAGGCGCCGGGCTGGGCCGCACGGGCGGCCGCGATGGCGGCGCGGGTCGTCGGGGCGACACACCCGGCCGCGCACTGGATCGCGGACACGAGCGGGCCCATCGGCGTGCCTTTCGGCAAGAACATGCTGGCGCCCGCCGCGCGGGCGCGCGCCCGGCTGGCCGCGTCGCTGTGGATGCTCAACGCGACCACGGCGCCGCAGAGGCGCCGTTCGGTGAGCTCTTGCGTGGCCTCATAGCCGTCGCAGCAGGGCATCTCCAGGTCGACGAGGACGACGTCGGGGCGCAGATGCGCCGCGAGCTTGACGGCCTCGGCGCCGTCGGCAGCTTCGGCGACGATTTCGAGCGAGGGATCGAGACTGAGGACAGTGCGCAGGCTCTCGCGCATACAGGGGACGTCGTCGGCAATCAGAACGCGGATCTTAGGGGGCACAGTAATCGAGGAATCCGTCGTAACATCGGTAACATCACGATCGCGTGTCTTCATAGGTAACCCATCTCATTTCCAGAGCCCGCCGGCATAAATGAAACCGACCCGACCGGTAGGCCTGGATCGGCATCCACCGGACGGCGCGGGCCTATCCCTAGTCCCAAAGGTCGCTCAGACCATACAACGGCCAAATCCGAAACCGCGACGCCCGCGCCGCGGCCCCTGGACTTGTGATAATTGTAGCAAGCGGACCGCCACTTGTGATGTGGCCCGCGTTGTATCTACTATAGCGGAATTTGTACGACGCTTAATCGGTCTTACGACGTATATTCACGGGCGACATCCCACCGTGGGGGACCGCCGACCGGGGCGCACCGGCCGCGCCGCGCGCCCCGGGCCGCTCAGTCCTCGACCAGCTTCTGCTTCAGCGCATAGACGGCCGCCTGCGTGCGATCGGAGAGATGCAGCTTCTGCAGGATGTTGCTGACGTGCGTCTTGACCGTCTTCTCGCTCAGCACGAGCTCCTCGGCGATCTCCTTGTTTGACTTGCCCTGGGCGATCAGGCGCAGCACGTCGAGCTCGCGCTCGGTCAGATCATGCTTGGCCGGGGCGGGCGCGGGCGCGGAGAACTCGTTCATGAGCTTGCGCGCGATCTCGGGATGCAGCTGGGCCTCGCCGCGGTAGACGGTGCGAATGGCCTTGACCAGATCGGGCGGCAGCACATCCTTCATCAGGTAGCCGTGCGCGCCCGCCTTGATCGAGGCGAAGACCTTCTCGTCCTCTGAGAAGGACGTCAGCACGAGCACGCGGCTCGACGGCACGGCGGCGGTGATCGCGCGGGTGGCGGAGACGCCGTCGCCGTTGGGCATCACCAGGTCCATGAGGATGATGTCGGGCAGCAGGCTCTTGGCCTTGGCCAGCGCCTCCGCGCCGTCCGACGCCTCGCCCACGACCTCGATGTCGGGTTGGAGCTCCAAAAACGAGCGCAGGCCCTGGCGCACCACCGCGTGGTCGTCGACGATGAGCACGGTGATCGGCCCGTGGTTCGGGTCCGGCGGAACACTCGGCCCGCGATTAATTGGTAACATCAGGGCATCCTCCTATTTTCTCGGCGCCACCTATCCGCGCGGCGCGGCAGCCTCACGACTGCGCCATGAGCCGGTCCACGATAGCCAGCTCGGTGCGCAGAGCGAAGCGCAAGTTCTCCAACGAGATGCGCTCGTCATGATTATGCATCAGATCGCCCGCCGTCGGCACGCCGGGCTCGGCCCGCACCGGCGAGAAGCCGTAGACCTTGACGCCGCGCGGCGTCAGGTCCCGCGCGTCGGTGCCGCCACTCGACAGAACGGGAGCGATGCTGCTCGCGGGCATGGCCTCCGCCATCACATCGCGGATGATGTCGAACAGCGGGGTCTCGAAGCCCAACTCTTGCCCGGGCTTGTAATTGGTGAGCTCCACCGTGGCCGCGTCGCCGACCGCGCCCTGTACTTCGGCCATCATCTCGGCCTCGGAGACGCCGGGCACCGGCCGGCCGTCGACCTCGGCCACCGCTTGCGAGGGGATGACGTTGATCCGCGTGCCCGCGGGGTGCAGGATCGTCGGGCTGGCCGTATTGTGCGTCACCGCATAGAGGAAGCGGCGCATCGACTCGTCGACCGGCAGGGCGTTTAAGCGCGTCGAGGTGGCGGTCCGGGTCGAACAGCGGGGCGGGGTCGAAACCCCGTGCCTCGGGCGGCCCGGCCAGCGCCGTCAGGAAGGCGCGCATCGTGCCGGTCAGGTGGAGCGGCAGGCGCGCGCGGCCCAGGCGGTCGAGCGCGCGGCCCAGCTTGACGATGCAGTTGTCGTCATGCGGCAGCGAGGCGTGACCGGGGCGGCCGTTGGCCACCAGGCGAAAGCGGAAGGCGCCCTTCTCGCCGGTCTGCACGCCGAACACGGAGCGGCCACCGGCCACGATCTCCTCGCCCGCGCCCTCGCTGAGGGCGTACTCGGCGTCGACCCAGGCGAAGTGGTTCGCGGCCACCCAGCCCATGCCGTGGGTCGAGCCCGCCTCCTCGTCGGCGGTGAAGGCAAGCAGCAGGTCGCGCGGCAGGGTACGGCCCGCGCGCTTGAGCGCGCGCGCCACGGTCAGGTGCACGGCGACCAGGTTCTTCATGTCGACCGCGCCGCGGCCCCACAGGAACCCATCGGCGATCTCGCCGCCAAAGGGCGGATGCTGCCAGTGCACCGCCTCGGCGGGCACCACGTCGGTGTGCCCCATGAGCAACAGCGGGCGCGCCTGGCCGCTACCGGCCCAACGCGCCACCAGGTTGGCGCGGCCCGGCACGGCCTCCAACAGCTGCGACTCGATGCCGACCTCGGCCAGTTGGTCGCGCAGGTAGGTGGCGACCAGGGTCTCGTTCCCGGGCGGGTTCACGGTCTCCAGGCGGATCAGCGCCTGCAAATGGCGGACGACCTCGGCCTCGGCGGCCGCGACGTCGATCCCCGATGCGACAGTCACGTTCAGGACTCTCCTCTCCGGCTACTCGTAGGGCACCTCGACGGCGACGCGGGTGCCCGGCCCCTCCGGGCGCGGCCCGATGGTGAAGCGGCCGCCCAGCTGTTCGGCACGCTCGCGCATGCTGGTCAGCCCGAGGGTGCTGGTGTTGCGGCCGCGGCTGCCGTCGGGCAGGCCCTGGCCGTTGTCGTCGACGGTCAGGCGCACGTGGCCGTCGCTCGCGCTCAGCGTCACCCACGCCTGTGTGGCTCCGGCGTGCTTCGCCACGTTGGTCAGCGCCTCCTGCGTGATACGGTAGAGCGCTTTCTCGAGCGGGAACGACCAGCGCTGCTGGCCGTCCGCGCGTAGCTCGACCTCGATGCTGTTGCGCTCGCGGAAGAGGGCGACATGCTTGCGCAGCACGGGCACCAGCCCCTCCTCCTCCAGGTTCGCCGGACGCAGCTCGAAGATCAGCGTGCGCATCTCCTTGAGCGCCGTGTGCGACGTCTCCTGGAGGCGGCCGATCTGCACCTGCGCGGCCTCGGGGTTGCTGTCGAACAAGGCGGCGGCGGCCTCGGCATTCAGCACCATGCTGAAGAGCATCTGCGAGATCGAGTTCGTGTAGCTCGCGCGCCAGGCGGTTGCGCTCTTCGAGCACGGCGAGCTCGCGCGAGCGGTCGTAAAGCCGCGCGTTATCGAGCGCGATCGCCGCCTGATTGGCGAAGGCCATGACGGTCTGGCCATCCTCGGCGTCGTAGGCGCCGGGCCGCACGCAGTCGAGCGTGAGCGCGCCGATGACCTGCTCGCGCACGCGCAGCGGCACGCCGATCCAGGCGCGGGTCAGGTGGCCGCGCTGGTGGTCGAACGCCGGCTCGCTCACCACGTCCGTCAGCACGATCGGACTCGCCTCGGTCAGCAGCTGCCGGGTGAGCGGGTTGCTGCTCGGGTCGAAGCGCGCGCCGAGCACGGCGCCCGGGTCGGCGAAGCCGCGGCAGGCGATGATGCGCAGCACGCCCTGGATGCGCCACATGATCGTGGCCGTATCGTACGGCACGACCTCGGCGAGCTGCTCCAGGATGCGGTCCATGACGCGGTTGAGCTCCAGGGTCGAGGTGATCAACGCGGTGCTGCGGTTGAGCGCGCTGATCTCGCGCACGCGGCGCTCCAGCAGCTGCGACTGCCGGGCCAGCTGGGCGTTCTGTGCCTGCAGTTGCTCCTGGCTGTGCGTCAGCAAGTCGACCTGCTCGGCCAGGCGGCGGTTGAGCTGCAGCGAATAGAGCTTGCTGACCTGAATGATGATCCAGTGGAGCACGGTGTCGAGCTCGGCGAGCAGGCGCAGGGCGTTGTCGGCCTCCCACTGCGCCTCGCGCCAGATGATCGGCAGCACGGCCTCTTTGAGCAAGAGGTTACCCTGGATCACCTCGGAGATGTCGAAGCCCTGGCGCACGCGCGTCTCGCAGGAGCCGGTCAGGTGCTCCTCGAGCTCGCGGCGCGATCCGCGGCGGAAGAGGGCCGTCATGGCGACCAGCTCGTCGCGCAGGCAGCTCTGCAGCTCGATGACGGGCAGGCCGGCGAAGCGCGAGTGGGGCAGGGCTGACAGCAGGCGCACCCACGCCGCCACGACCTCTTCGCGGTAGCCTTCGAGCAGCGCCGCCAGTTCGGCGGTCGCGCCGGCCTTCGGATCGGTTACCATCTCCCCTGGTCCCCCCGACTCCAGGCGCGGGGCCGCGGCCGCGATGCTGCCGGATGAGCGAACACCGGCTACAGGTAGTGCCCCATACCGCCCGAGACGTCGATCGAGGCGCCGGTGATGTAGCTGGCTCGTGCGGAACTCAGGAACGCCACGACCGCGGCGACCTCCTCGGCGCGCCCAAAGCGTCCCAGCAGCGTATAACGGCGGGCCATGGAGCCATAGAACGCTTCGGGCGAGAGGTCGGGCGCGTTCTTCTGATGGATCGCCTCCCACTGCGGCGTCTCGACGAAGCCGATGTTCACGCTGTTGACCAGGATGGCCGGCGCAAGCTCGGCCGCGAGCGCCTTGCTGAAGGCGATGCAGGCCGCGCGGTTGGTGCTGGTGGCGAAGAACGCCGGATCCGGGTCCTTGCCGAAGACCGCGTTGATGTTGACGATGCGGCCGCCGTCGCCGGCCCGCAGCAGCGGGATGGCCGCGCGGCAGCAGCGGATCATGCTGAAGAGCTTAACCTGCAGGTCGATGGCCCAATCGGCGTCGGACAGGTCGCCGAAGCGGCCGGCGGTGGGCCGCCCGGCGTTGTTGACCAGGATGTCGAGCCGCCCGAAGTGCTGGCCGACACGCTGGAAGAGGTTGACCACGTCGCTCGGGTTGGTGACGTCGGCGGGCACGGCGAGCACCCGGTTGGCCGCTTGCGTCTCGCTGGCGATCTCCGCCGCGGCCTCTTGCAGCGCGGCGGCGTTGCGCGCGCAGACGGCCACGTTGGCCCCCTCATGCACGAGCTCGAGGGCAACGGCCCGGCCGATGCCCTTCGAGGCGCCCGTAACCAGCGCGACCTTGTTGCGCAGTCCGAGGTCCATGTGTCTCCTTGCGCCGCGTGTCCGCAGCGTCGGGGGCCGGCGCGGGGCGCCGGCCCGCGCTCAGCCGCCGCCGGCCGGCGTGGCATCCTTGCCGGGGATGCCCGGCTCGGTCATGTTGCGTGGGTCGAGGATGCGGTCGAGCTCCTCGGCCGGTAGCAGGCCCTGCTCCAGCACGATCTGGCGGATCGGCTTACCCGTCTTCAGCGCCTCCTTGACGACCGTCGCGGCGTTCGCGTAACCGATGTAGGGATTCAGCGCCGTCGCCAGGCCCATCGAGTGCTCGACCATGTAGTGGGCGCGCTCCTCGTTTGCCGTGATGCCCTCCACGTTGAACTCGGTGACCACGCGCAGCGCGTTCTTGAGCAGATCCACGCTGAACAGCGTGCTGAAGGCCATCTGCGGCATCATCACGTTCAGCTCCAGCTGCCCCTCGGACACGGCCAGGGCCACGGCGGTGTCGTTGCCGACGACCTGGTTGCAGACCATGGTCAGCATCTCGAACATGACCGGGTTGACCTTGCCGGGCATGATGCTGGACCCGGGCTGCACGGCGGGCAGGGTGATCTCCATGATGCCCGTCTGCGGCCCGCTGCTCATGAAGCGCATGTCGTGGCTGATGCGGATCAACTCCAGCGCCAGGTTGCGCAGCGCGCTCGAGATCTCGGCCATGGCGTACTGCGACTGCGTCATCTCGACCAGGTGCTCGGCCGCATGCAGCGGCAGCCTGGTCAGGGCGGCGAGGTTCTGCACCATCGCCTGCTGGTAGCGCGGGTCGCTGTTCAGGCCGGTGCCCGCCGCGGTCGCGCCGATGTTGAGCTCGAGCAGGGCCTCGGCGGCGCGGCGGATCTTGTCGCGCATCTTGAAGAGGACGCGGCTGTAAGCCGTGAACTCCTGCCCGAGGCGGATCGGCACCGCATCCTGCATATGCGTGCGGCCCGACTTCACGATGTGGTCGAACTCGCGGCCCTTGGCGGCGTAGGCCTCGGCCATCATCGTCAGCGAGGGATATAGCTGCTCGAGGTCCCAGAGTACGGCGATACGCATGGAGGTCGGGAAGACGTCGTTGGTCGACTGCGCCATGTTGACATGGTCGTTCGGGTGCACGGGCTTGTAGGCGCCGCGCGGCTGCCCCAGGATCTCGTTGGCCCGGTTCGCCAGCACCTCGTTGGTGTTCATGTTATGCGAGGTGCCCGCGCCCGCCTGGAAGGGATCGACGCGGAAGTCACCGCGGTGGGCGCCACTCAGCACCTCGTCGGCGGCCGCGATGATCGCCTGGGCGCGCTCGTCGTCTAGCTGGCCGAGTTGGCGGTTAGTCAGCGCGGCGGCCTTCTTGACCGCGACGATGGCCTCGATCATGAGGGGGTGGGGCGCCCAGCCGGTAATGGGAAAATTGTGGATCGCGCGCACGGTCTGGGCGCCGTAGAGCGCGTCGGCGGGGACTTCAACCTCGCCAAGCGAGTCCCGTTCCACGCGCGTCGTCGGGGTGGACGTGTCGCTCATGCTATTCGCTTGCTCCTTGGTGCGGGGCGCGGACCGCGCCCGGCGGTTCCTGCGGCGTCGCTTCCTCCGCGCACGCGCGAAGGAACGGCCCGACCGGCTCGGCCGGGCCCTGCTGCCATTCTATCACCCGCCCCGGATGAGCGTCAAGGACGGCGGACGGGGGTATCGCGCGGCGGGGTTGCCCGGCAGTCCCGGCTGCGGGCAACAACCACGAAGCCCGCCTACGCGGAGTGGGACGCGGGCGGGGTGGGCGCCGGGGAGCGCGGCGGTGGGGGAAACGAGCCGACGCGAATAAGCGAATGCGCCTATGGCGCGCGCGAATAGCGAATGTAGTGGGGGAGCGGGGTCGGGATGGAGCGCGCGGGCGGCGGGGCGAGCCCCTCACCCCTGGCCCTCTCCCGATAGTCAGGCGAGGGGCGCAGGTTCGGCCTGCCCTCGCCGCCGACCGTGGGCGGACGGGTGCGTCGCCGGCGCGGCGTGGAGCGGCGTGGCCTGGCGCGGATCGGGGGCCGCGAGATGTTCATCCGGCACAATTATGCGGCGGTCGCCGCCTGACGAAGCGCCATACGACAGCGGATCAGGGCGACCCCGCGACCGGGGGCCATGCATACAGGATCGACGCCGGCCATGTCCTGACCGCCGCCCATCCGGACTCCCAATATCGGTCTTTCGACGGATCTCAAGGTTCACCCGCTGTGTTACACTGGCAATGCGCCTTGAGAGGCGGACTCTGTAGAAAGGATGGCGGACGCAATGCTAAAGACTCACACCACTATGCTCGCGCTCAGCGGCAGCCCGTGGCTTCGCATGCCCACCGGTTCGCCGCGCCTTAGCGCGCTCGCCTGCCCGCACACGGCCACGCCATCCTTCGTTTCCCCGAAGCACCATGTCGTCGCGCCCGCTGCCACGCAGGGGACCGATCGGCGCGCGCGCATGGCGATGTTTGTCGATTTCGAAGCCGGCCGGATCGCGCTGCCCATCGGACAGGGATATGGCCGTAGTGCGCCCATCGCTCGGAGGTGTTGAGGTTGTCCTCCACCTGACCAGAGCTCTGCTAGACAGAGTGAGCCGTGGGCCAAGCGAAATCGCCGCCCACGGCTCTTTTTATGTCTCCGGACATGCCGGATGTGGGGCGGCCAGGGGAATAGGACAAGGGAGACCACTAACCGATGAGCACCTCGCAGATCAGCCCGGCCACGCACGCTGGGCCGCGAATGGAGCGGACCACCCGGGATCGGGCGAGCACGGGTGGCGACGAGCGCATGGTATGGCGCCCTGAGGAGGCAGTTGCGATGGAACGGGCAGTAAAGCGATCCCGCATCATAGGCTTCGATGTCTGGAACTTCAGCATCGAGATCCGGCATCAGGTGCGGGCGGCGGCACAGCAGGGCGAGCGCCTGGAGGCGGCCGCGCAGCGGGCGGCCCTCCGCCGGGAGGTGGACCGAGATCGGGCCGCTGCTCGGGAGCGATTCCTGCTGGGTCGCTAATCACCAACCGCACATCCCGGCAAGGGCGGCACGGGCCGCCCTTGCCCCCGGGGCCCGGGCCGGCACCTGCCGGCCGCGGGCCGAAAGGATACCAGCTATGACCAACACCACCCGCACCCGCTACCGCGAACAGGTCCATCTCGCGAGTGGCGACTTCGTCTTTCGTGGCGCCGACCTCGACGCCGATGTCCCCCGCCTCGTCACCCTGGTCAATGCGGTCGCCGCCGCCGACGGCACCGAGGATGCGCAGACCGAGGACGAGCTCCGCGCCGATCTGACATCGCCCAGCTTCGATCCGGGCCGGGACGAGATCCTGGTCGAGCACCCGGACGATCCGACAATCGTGATCGCCGAGGCGTTCGCCTGGCGCGTGGCGGGTGGGAACCCGCGGGCCTACGTGGGCGGCCGCGTGCTGCCCGCCTGGCGCCGCCGCGGCCTGGGCACCGCGCTGCTGGCGCGCGCGTTGGCGCGCGCCCGCGAGCAGCAGGCCGCCTATGTCGACAGCGGCGCCGAAACCCGGCAGGCTGCCGGCCACGCCTTCCTGCAGCAGCACGGCTTCCAACCGGTCCAGACCTGGGTTGAGATGCGCTTCCCGCCCGACGCGGCCGTGCCCGCGCCTGTCTGGCCGGACGGCTACACGCTGCGTACCTACGATGCCGTGCAGGACCCCGCGGTGCTGACCGAGGCACTCAACCGGGGCTTCATCGGCCACTGGGAGAACCGCGAGCGTACCGACGAGGAGACGCTGCATCGCCTGGAGGGTCCCAGCGTGCGGCCCGAGGGCATCTTCCTGGCCTTCGGCCCGGTGGGTGACGTGGCGGGAGTCTGCTGGACCGATATCAGCGCGGCACGCAACGAGCGCCGCGGCGAATCGATCGGCTACATCAACAGCCTGGCGGTCGTGCCCGAGCACCGGCGCTACGGGCTGGGGCGGGCCCTGCTGCTCACCGGCATGCAGTGGCTGCGGGCGCAGGGCCAGCGGGCCGTCGAGCTCGACGCCGTCGGCGACAATGAGATGGCGCTGCCGCTCTACGAGGCCGTCGGCTACGGAGTGCGCAAGCAAGGCACCGACTATCGCCAGGAGCTAACTTGAGCAAGGGCCGGGGTCCGTGGGGCCCCGGCCCTTCGTTGTGTCTGGGCCGCACCCGTGCCCTGAAGAGGAGTAAGACAAGAACATGGCGCAGATAACCGAAGCCCCGACCGGCCGGCCCGGCGCGGACGCGCCCTTCGCGTTTCGCCCGCTCGATCTGGCCGGCGACGTGCCGCGGCTGACCCGGCTGCACAACGAGATCGAGGCGGTGGAGCACCTGGGCGAGACGGTCACCGAGACGGAGATGCGCGGCCGGCTGACCTGGCCGGGCACCGACCCGGCCCGTGACCGCCGCGTGCTCGCCGACCCGGCCGATCCCGACCGCCTCATCGCGGCCGCGAACGTGAACAAGGGCGGCGACACCGCGCATTTCTGGCTGAATATCCTCGTCCACCCCGACCGGCAGCGCCACGGTATCGGCGGCGCGCTGCTGGCCTGGGGGCTGGGCCGCGCCCGGGAGCAGGGCGCAGCTTACGTCACCAGCGGGGCGCACAGCCGCCAGCCCGGCCGCCACGCTTTCCTGCGCAAACACGGCTTCGTGCCCGGTGCGATCTGGATCTTCATGCGCGCCCCGGCCGAGACCGTCTTGCCTGAGCCGCAAGTGCCACCGGGTTTCCGCATCGTGCCCTACGCGACGATCGACGACGTGGACGTGCTGGCCACCGCGCTCAACCGGGGCTTCATCGGCCACTACCATCACCGCGACCTGACCCGCGCCGAGTTCGAGCACTGGCTGCAGAAACCGGGGCTGCGCCGCGACGGCATTTTCATCGCCCTCGGCCCGGACGGCGCGCCCGCCGGGATCTGCTGGACCGACACGAGCCCGGAACTGAGCGCGCGGCGCGGCACGCCCACGGGCTACATCGACGACCTGGGGGTCGTGCCCGAGCACCGGCGCCGCGGCCTCGGCCGCGCGCTGCTGCTCACCGGCATGCACTGGCTGCGGGGGCAGGGCCTGCCGACGATCGAGCTCGACGCCTGGGGCCATAATGACCTGGCCGTGCCGCTCTACGAGGCCACGGGCTTCGCGGTCACGGAGCAGGGCACGGAATACCGCTACGACTTCCCGGAATCGACCGGGGCCGTGATCGCACAGGAGTAAGCTGCATGTCCCAACCGGAGGCCGCCGAACCCGCCGCTCCCGCGGCCATCACCTTGCAGGCCGACGATGTCGCCGCGCTGGAGCAGGCGCTCGCGTGGAGCAAGGCGCTGGCGGCTCCCACACGCCTGGCGCTGCTGGGCGCGCTGGCCGCGCGGCCCGGCGAGGCCGTGGCGCTCGCCGACCTGGCCGCTCGCGCGGGGTCCGGCGCGGCGCGGCTCGACCGCGAGATCGCCATCCTGGCCGAGGCCGGGCTGGTCGAGGTGGTTGAGTGGACGGCGCCGGGGCCGGGGCAGGAGCCGCGGCCCGCCCGCGTCGCCTTCAATCGCGCCTACCTGCAGGCCGCCCCCGGCGTCATCGCGGCGCTGCACCGCGCCGTCGCCCAGGCGCGACCGGAACCGGCGGCCCCCGCGCCCGACGAGCGCACGCGCGTCCTCGAGCGCTTGTTCCAGGGCGGCCGCCTGCTTAGCTGGCCCGCCCAGTACAAGCGCCAGTTCTGGGTGACCGAGGCGGTGGCCCGCGCCTTCGAGCCCGGGCGGGCCTACAGCGAACGCGAGGTCGACGCGATCCTGAAAGACGTCTACGCCGTCGACCATTGCACCCTGCGCCGCTTTCTGGTCGACCTGCACTTCCTGGAGCGCGACCATAACATCTATTGGAAAGCTGCGGAGCAGCCACAAGGAGCTACCCCATGACCAAACTTGCCGGATCCGGCCGGAGCGCCGGTGCGACTGAGAATACGTTCGTGAGCCGTCCCTTCGCCTGGGACGCGGACCTGGCCGCGTCCGTGCGCCTACGCAACGAAACCGACACCGTCGACCAGACCGACACGGCGACCACGGAAGCCGAACAGCGCGTGCGCCTGACCGCGCCCGACCATGACCCGGCGCGCGACCGCTGGGTCGTCGAGGAGCCGGGCCATCCCGACCGCCTGATCGCCGAGGGCGTGGCCTGGAAGGGCACGCACGCGCCCGATGCCTGGCTGGGCCTCACGGTGCACCCCGCCTGGCGCCGCCGTGGGCTCGCCAGCATGCTGCTGCCCCGCCTGATCGCCCGCGCCCGCGAGCAGGGCGCCGAATACGTCACCTCGGGCACGAACGAGCGCGTGCCCGCCGGCCCGGCCTTCTTGCAGGCGCACGGCTTCCGGCCCACGACCACCTGGTACGACATGCAGACGCCGCGCCACCTCGACGTGGCCGCGCCGCAGGTGCCGCGGGGCTATCAGAATCCGGCCTTACAGCGAGGTGCAGGACCTCGACGCGCTGCTGGTCGCGCTCAACCGCGGCTTCATCGGCCACTGGGGGCATCACGACGAGACCCCCGAAGACATCGAGCACTGGCTGAAGGCGCCCGATACCCAGCCCGACGGCATCTTCCTGGCCTTCGGCCCGGCGGGCGACGTAGCCGGCCTCTCCTGGAACGAGATCAACCCGGCGCGCAGCGCCCGCCGCGGCGGCGTGCCGACCGGCTACGTCGACAGCCTGGCGGTCGTGCCCGAGCACCGGCGCCACGGCCTGGGCCGCGCACTGCTGCTGACCGGCATGCGCTGGATGCGCGACAACGGCATGGAGATGTACGAGCTCGGCGCCTGGGGCGAGAACGAGATGGCCTTGCCGCTCTACTTCGGCGTCGGCTACGACGTGGCGCAGCGCGGCCAGGAATTCCGCTGGGACTTCCCGGCCCCGCCCGCCGGCAGCTAAGCCCCGGCCCACGACAATGAACGACCCCGGGGCGCCGTGCAGGCGCCCCGGGGTCGGTTCCGTTTACGCGGCCGGTTACTTGCCCCAGCCCGCCAGGTCGGGGTCGTTCTTGCGCCAGTAGCGCAGATAGCCGTCGACACTCATCTCGTAGTTGCCCGCCAGCTCATAGCGCTGCACGGCGTCCTCGTCGGCCTGAATCCGCAGGGCGGGGGTCGCGGCGGTCTCCAGCGTGTGGATGATCTCGTCGCGGTCGTGGCCGGCGCGCATCTCCGTGCGGATGATCTCGCCCAGATCTGCAGCCGGGTGCGGAGCTCATGGAGATGGCGCGGCGCGTCGGCGAAGGGGCCGAAATGCGTCAGCAGGATGGTGCCGGGCAGCGGGTTGAGCGCCATGATGCGGTCGATCGACTCGTTCCAGAGGCCCAGGTCGAGGTCGGGCGGTGGGGTCGGCGGGCGCACGTAGTTGAAGCCCTGCAGGCGCACGCCCGCCACGTCGCCCGTGAAGAGCCGGCCCTCGCCGCTCGGGTCGTGGTAGGCCACGTGGTGCGAGGCGTGGCCGGGCGTATAGAGTGCCGTGAGCGTGCGCCCACCTGCCTCAATCTGGTCGCCGTCGTGCAGGACGACGAGCCGATCGGCGGGCACCGGCAGGAAGGAGCCCCAAAGGCGGTCCATGTCGTCGCCATAGATGCGCTCCGCGCTGGCGAGCAGCTTGGACGGGTCGATCATGTGCGGCGCGCCGGCCTCGTGGACATAGACGGTCGCGTTCGGGAACTTGCCCACGAGCTCACCGGCGGCGCCCGCGTGGTCGAGGTGGATGTGTGTGAGCAGCAGCTTGGCGATCCGCGCGGGGTCGCAGCCCGCGGCCTCGACGCCGGAGATCAGCGCGGGCACCGTCGAACCGGGGCCCGTCTCGATCAGGGCGAGGTCGCCGTCGGGCCCGGCGAGCAGATACGACGCGATGACGCCGGGCGTGCCCTGGAACATCAGGTCGAGCAGATACAGTCCTTCGTCCAGCTGGACGGGCGGGGTGACAGCAGGCATAGGATCCCCTCTGGGAACGGGGCGAGGCGCGGCGCGCCCTGCCCGGATGAGCGATGTCTGGGCGCGGTGCGACCGGCGGCCGGCGAGCGCCCGGTCCATTATAGCACACCGCGGCTGCCCGCCCGGCGGCGCGTTGAATTAGAACACCTGTTGCAACCGCACCACCACAATGGTACAATAGTCGTAACACCAATCCTTCGCCGCGGCGCCGTGTGCCGCGATCCGCCCCGCCGCCGTCTCCCGCCGTGCGGGCCGGGCGGGATCAGCAGACGAGGTAGGAGCGTGCTGGTAGAGCTGTCCATCACCAATTTCGCGATCATCGACCACCTGACGCTGCGCTTCGGGCCGGGCTTCAACGCCCTGACCGGGGAGACCGGCGCCGGCAAGTCGATCATCATCGACGCGATGTCGGCCATGCTGGGCGCGCGCGTCGGCGCCGAGTTCGTGCGCCACGGCTTCCCCACCGCCCGCGTCGAGGGCCTCTTCGACACCACGCGCCTCGACGCCGAGACCCGAGCCGCTCTGGGCCGGCGCCTGCAGGAGGCCGGCCTCCTCGACAACTCGGCCGACCCGACCGCCGCGCCCGGCGACGACGGCAGCCTGGTGCTGAGCCGCGAGATCCACGCGGGCGGCCGGACGGTCGCGCGCATCAACGGCACGCTCGTCAACCTGCCGACACTGCAAGATGTCGGGCAGCTGTTGATCGACATCCACGGCCAGACCGAGCACCAGTCGCTGCTGCGCGTTGCCACCCACGTCGAGCTGCTGGATCAGCATGCCGGGGCCGGGGCGCTGCGCGCCCGCCTGGCCGAGCTGGTTATCCGCCTGCGTCAGGTGCGCAAGGAGCTGAACGCGCTGCAGCGGGATGAGCGCGAGCTCGCGCGCCGCGCCGCGCTGCTGGAGTTCCAGGTCGAGGAGATCGAGCGCGCCGAGCTGAGCCCCGGCGAGGACGACGAACTGGCGCACGAGCGCACCCGCCTGTTCAACGCCGAGCGCCTGGGCAGCCTGGCCGACTCGATTTACCGCCTGCTGATCGCGGGCGGCGAGGAGGCCGGGGAGGATGCCTACGTCGCCCGCCCCGCGACGCGCGGCCGCGCGGTTGCGCCGGTGGGCGGCCCGGCGGTACGCGATACACTGGGCGAGGCGAGCCAGCTGCTGAGCGATCTGATCGCGCTCGACCCCGACCTGAGCGCGCAGGAGGCAGTGCTGCAGACGCTGCTCGACGGCGTGGAGGAGCTCGGCCGCGCGGTGCGCCATTACCGGGAGCGCGTCGAGCACGACCCGGAGCGGCTGTTGCAGGTCGAGGAGCGGATTAGCCTGATCCACGAGCTCAAGCGCAAGTACGGCCAGACGATCGCGGAGATCCTGGAGTTCGGCCGGCAGGCCGCCGCGGAGCTCGACACCCTGACGCACAGCGAGGAGCGCATCGCCGAGCTACAGGACGAAGAGGCGGGCTTGCTGGCCGAGGCCGGGCGGCTGGCCGCCGAGCTGTCGGCACTGCGCCACGACGCGGGCGCGCGGCTGGCGCGCGCCGTCGAGGAGTCGATGCGCGAGCTGCTGATGGGCAGCATCCGCTTCGCGACCAACCTGGCGCGCGTGGCCGACCCGAGCGGGTTGCCCGCGCCCGGCCCCGATGGCGCCGGTCCGTGGGCCTTCGACACGCGGGGCGTCGACCGGGTCGAGTTCCTGATCTCGCCGAACCCCGGCGAGCCGCTCAAGGCGCTGTCGCGCATCGCCTCGGGCGGCGAGACGTCGCGCCTGATGCTGGCCATGAAGTCGATCCTGTCGGCGGCCGACCACACGCCGACGCTGATCTTCGACGAGATCGACACGGGCGTCGGCGGGCGCAGCGGGCAGGTCGTCGGCGAGAAACTCTGGTCGCTGACCGACAACCACCAGGTGATCTGCATCACCCACCTGCCGCAGATCGCCGCGTTCGCCGACACGCACTTCCGCATTACCAAGCAGGTACAGCACGAGCGCACGAGCACGCAGGTTGACCGGCTGGCCGAGGGTGAGCGCGCGCTGGAGATCGCGGCGATGCTCGGCGGCACGCCGGTGACCGAGCGCAGCCTGGCGAACGCGCACGAGATCCTGGGACACATCGCCCAGGTGAAGGCGCTGCGCCAGGGCGCGACGGCCAGTGACCTGCTGCCCAACTCCGCGCCCGCCTCGGCGCCGCCCGCGCCTGCCCGCCGCAAAGCCGGGGTCGCCCGCTAAACCCCCCGGCCGCGCTGCGGCCCGCGCCCGCACATCCCGGTACTGATCAGGCGGAAAATACAGTCCGTCGGAACTCCTACGCTAGGCGCGACGGAATGAACTGCAATCGGGGCAGCACGGTCACGGCCGCTGGCGTGCCCCGCAGCGCCGCCGCGACCTGCGCGGCATCGGGCGGCGCGATGCCCGCACGTGGGGTGCAGCGCCGCCCTATTGGCGCGTACTGAAGTGCTGCCTGCCGCTCCTTTGTCATCCCGAACGCAGTGAGGGATCTGCCGCGCCGGGCGGCTTGCCCTGGGCGGCGCCCCAGCCGCCGGACTGCCGCCCGGCGCGGAGACGCTCGCTCCAGGCACCATCCCGACGCGGCGATCCTGCACATGCGTTCGGGATGATAAGAGCGAAGCGCGGGGACTTGGGGTGGCCCGACGGGCTGGGCTGCCCTCTGGCGACACCGTCCGGGACGGTCGCCAACCGTATCGATCGCGGCTCATACCGGGCCGCAATCTCCTCGCACACGCGCCTCACCGACTGATCCGTTCTGCCGCTGGCGTGCAGCGCGATTGTCACCCAACTTTCACGCGGATACACCCCACTGCCAAGGCCTCATTGCTATGCTATGAGAGGCGTGGACCGGCGCCTCGTGCCCTGTGCGCGGGAGCCCGACCCAGCGGAGATCCGCCCTACGGCGGCCCGCGCGCCACCGGCAGCGTAAGGAACTTGCGCGGAGGATTCTTTATGGTTAAGTCAATCTTGCCCCCCGGCGACACGGCGAACGTGCGCACCCCCGCCGGGACACTCGCCCCTCGGCCGCTCCAGATCGGCGACTCGGTCGTCGTCGAGCGGGATCGGCTCGGGCGGCTGATCGACGTCTTGCACGAGCACGGCTATGAGGTGGTGGGCCCGACCGTGCGCGACGGCGCCATCGTCTACGACACCCTCAGCGGGGTCGCGGATCTGCCCAGCGGCTGGACCGACGAGCAAGCCGGCGGGACCTATCGGCTCAAGCGGCGCGAGGACACCGCCCTGTTCGGCTACACCGTCGGGCCGCAGTCCTGGAAGGGCTATCTGCACCCGCCCGTGCTCACGCTCTGGCAGGCGCAGCGCGACGAGCACGGTTTCACGATCACGCCCCCGCCCGACGACGTGCCCCGGCGCGCCTTCTTCGGCGTGCGCGCCTGTGAGCTTGCCGCCATCCGCATCCAGGATCGCGTCTTCCTGGAGGGCGCGTACGTCGACCCGGCCTACCAGTCCCGGCGCGAGCGCAGCTTCATCGTCGCGGTCAACTGCGGCCAGGCCGGCAACACCTGCTTCTGCGTCTCGATGGGCAGCGGCCCGCGCGCTGAAGCCGGTTACGACATCGCGCTGACCGAGGTGCTGACGCCCGAGCGCCACTACTTCGTGGCTGACGCGGGCACCTCGGCCGGGCTGGCCGTACTTGCGGCCGTCGACGCCACGCCGGCCGCCCTGGCTGAGACCGCCGCCGCAACGGACGTGACCGCGCGGGCGGCGCGCCAGATGGGCCGGACGCTCGACACCACCGGACTCAAGGACCTGCTCTACGCCAACGCCGATCACCCCCGCTGGGACGAGGTCGCGGCGCGCTGTCTGACCTGCGGCAACTGCACGATGGTCTGCCCGACGTGTTTCTGCACAACGGTCGAGGACGTGAACGACCTGACCGGGCAGCAGGCCGAGCGGCGCCGCCGCTGGGACTCCTGCTTCACCATCGATTTCTCCTACATCCACGGCGGAAGCATCCGCCAGACGCCGAAGTCGCGCTACCGGCAGTGGATGACGCACAAGCTGGCCAGCTGGGTCGACCAGTTCGGCACGGCGGGCTGCGTCGGCTGCGGCCGCTGTATCACCTGGTGCCCCGTGGGCATCGATATCACCGAGGAAGCCGCGGCGATCCGCGCGAGCGCGCCCGCGGCGGCCGAACAGAGGGAGTGAGCCATGGATACGCTGGAGTATGTGCTGGCCGATCAGCCCTTCCTGAAGGGCATCCCGCTCGACAAGCTCGCGGAGATCGCCGAATGCGCGCACCCCGTGACGTTTAGCGCCGGAGACTACCTGTTCCGCGAGGGCGATCCCGCGAACCACTTCTACATCGTGACGCGCGGGCGCGTGTCCGTCGAGATGCATGTGCCGGGCAAGGGCGCCCAGGTGATCCAGACCGTCGACGACAACGAAGTGGCCGGCTGGTCGTGGCTCTTCCCGCCCTTCCGCTGGCACTTTGACGGCCGCGCCGTCACAGCCACCCGGGCGATCGACTTCAACGCCCTCTGCCTGCGCGGCAAGTGCGACGAGGACCATGACCTGGGCTACGAGCTGATGTGGCGCTTCGCCCAGACGATGATGACCCGGCTGCAAGCCACCCGGATGCAGCTCATCGAGGCCTATGCGGACGGGCACCGCTGACGGCAGCACGAGGTCTGACGAGGTTCACTTATGACAACTACCCGGGCAACCGCCCGTAAACCGAAGCTGGCCGTCTGGAAGTTCTCGTCGTGCGACGGATGCCAGCTCAGCCTGCTTGACTGCGAGGATGAGCTGCTGGCCGTGGCCGGCGCCATCGAGATCGCCAACTTCCCCGAGGCCTCTCGCGCCGTGGTGCGGGGCCCCTACGACGTGTCGCTGGTCGAGGGATCCGTCACCAACGAACACGACGCGGCGCGCATCCGCGAAGTGCGCAAAGCCTCGAAGTTCCTGATCAGCATCGGCGCCTGCGCCACCGCGGGCGGCATCCAGGCGCTGCGCAACTTCGCCGACGTGAACGACTTCATCTCCTACGTCTACGCCACGCCGGCCTACATTCACACCCTGGCCGAGTTCGACGCCGATCTCGGCGCACGTGCCGGTCGACTTCGAGCTGCACGGCTGCCCGATCAACAAGTATCAGCTGCTGGAGGTGATTAGCGCCTACCTGCAGGGCCGCAAGCCGAACATTCCGCCGCACAGCGTCTGCATGGAGTGCAAGCTGGCGGGCACCACGTGCATCATGGTCGCGCAGGGCACGCCCTGTCTCGGCCCCGTGACGCACGCGGGCTGCGGCGCGCTCTGCCCGAGCTACGCGCGCGGCTGCTTCGGCTGTTATGGACCGAAGGAGACCGCGAACGCCGCCGCGCTGGGCGACCGCTGGGTGGCCCTTGGCGTCGCGCCGGCCGCGGTCGGCCGGGCCTTCCGCACGTTCAACGCCACCGCCGAGCCGTTCCGGAAGGAGAGTGCGCGTTATGAGTAAGACTCGCACCGTGCAAGTGAACTACCTGGCCCGCGTCGAGGGCGAGGGCGGCCTGTACGTCCACATCAAGAACGACATGGTCGACGACGTCCAGCTACGCATCTTCGAGCCGCCGCGCTTCTTCGAGGCCTTCCTGCGCGGCCGCGCCTACGGCGAGGCGCCCGACATCACGGCGCGCATCTGCGGCATCTGCCCGGTCGCGTACCAGATGAGCTCGGTCCACGCCATGGAGATGGCCTTCGGCGTCCACGTCGGCGGCCAGCTGCGCGCCCTGCGGCGGCTGCTCTACTGCGGCGAATGGATCGAGAGCCACGCCCTGCACATCTACATGCTGCACGCGCCCGACTTCCTGGGCTATCAGGACGCCATCACGCTGGCCAAGGACTACCCGGCCATCGTGCAGCGCGGCCTGGAGCTGAAGAAGCTGGGCAACGACATCATGAAGCTGGTCGGCGGCCGCGAGATCCACCCGATCAATGTACGCGTCGGCGGCTTCTACCGTGTGCCCACGCGCCAGGAGCTGGCCCCGCTGGCCGAGCGCCTGGAGTGGGCGCACGAAGCGGCGCTGGAGACGATCGGCTGGGTGGCCGGGTTCACCTATCCGGAGTTCGAGCAGGACTACGAGTTCGTGGCCCTGCGCCACCCGGACGAGTACGCGATCAACGAGGGGCGGCTGGTCTCGAACCGCGGCCTGGACATCCCGATCAGTGAGTACGAGGAGCACTTCGCCGAGGAGCACGTGGCGCACGCGAACGCGCTGCATTCGGTGCTCAAGGAGCGGGGCGCCTACTTCGTCGGCCCGCTGGCGCGCTACAACCTGAACTTCGACAAGCTGCCTCCGGTGGTGCAGGAAGCGGCGCGCGGGGCGCGGGGCTGGGCCGGGTCGTTCGCAACCCGTTCCAGGGCATCCTGGTGCGCAGCGTCGAGCTGCTCTACGCCTGCGACGAGGCCCTGCGGCTGATCAACGCCTACGAGCGCCCGGACGCGCCGGCCGTGCCGGTGACGCCGCGCGCGGGCGTGGGCTATGGCTGCACCGAGGCGCCGCGCGGCCTCCTGTACCACCGCTATCGTGTCGACGAGGCGGGCCTGATCCAGGAAGCCAAGATCGTGCCGCCCACGTCGCAGAACCAGAAGACGATCGAGAGCGACCTGAAGCACTTCGTCGGCCAGTATGTCGACCTGCCGACGGAGGAGATGCGCTGGCGCTGCGAGCAGGCGGTACGCAACTACGACCCCTGCATCTCCTGCGCCACGCACTTCCTGAAGCTGACGGTGGAGCGGGAGTGAGGCCGAGCACATGAATGGACTGAGGGAAGCGCCCTCCGGGGCCGCGCCGGCCGGTGCGGCCCCCGCGCCCAGCGGACGCGTCGTGGTGATCGGGGTCGGCAACGAGTTCCGCTCCGACGACGGCGTCGGGCTGGTGATCGCGCGCCGGATCCGCGAGCGGGTGCCGGCCACGGTCGCGGTCGTCGAGGCCAGCGGCGAAGGCGCCGCGCTACTCGACGCCTGGCAGGGCGCCACCCTCGCCATCCTGTGCGACGCCGCCCACTCCGGCGCCGACCCGGGGACGGTCCTGCGCATGGACGCGCTGGCGATGCCGATCCCGTTCGGCTGTTTCCATTATTCCACACACGCCTTCAGCGTGGCCGAGGCGATCGAGCTCGGCCGGGTGCTCGGCACCCTGCCCGCCCGGCTGCTCGTCTACGGCATCGAAGGCACCGGCTTTGCCCCCGGCATCGGCCTCTCCGCCCCGGTCGCCCGGGCCGCGGACGCGGTCGTCGCCGCCGTGCTGGCCGATCTGGACGCCGCAACGCCGCGGCCCGAGGAGAGCACCGATGCATGAATCCGGCCTGATTACCGATCTGGTCGCCAAGATCGAGCGGCTGGCGCACGCTCAGCACTTCCACCACGTCACGCGCGTCAGCGTGACGGTGGGCGCGCTGGCGGGCATCTCGCCCGATCACCTGCGCGACCACTTTGCCTACGCCACGCGCGGCACCGTCGCGGAGCACGCCCTGCTCGACGTGGTGCTGCTGCCCGACACGGGCGATCCGCGTGCCCAGGGTGTCTGGCTCGAGAGCGTGCAGGTCGAGGAGCCCGACGAGGAGGAGGCGCCGACCCCGCTGCCGGCCTTCCGCAGCGCGGTGGACACGGCGCATGTCCACTGATCGCCTCGTGGCGGGCGTGCCGCGCATCCGCACGCTGCCGGCCGCGACGATGGCGGTGGTGCACACGGACGGCGACCCGAACGTGGTCGGGCCGCCCACCATGTCCGCACTCTATGGCGCGGCCTACGCGCTGAAGTTCGCGCAGAAGAAGGCCGGGCAGGACTTCCCGGTCGGCGCCCTGCGCGCCCGCTGGCCCGACGCCCACGTGGCCGGCCGCGCGGGCTGGCACGGCATCTGGGGTCTGCCGATCCCCGACGGCACGACCGCGCTGGTGCAGAAGGCGCCGGACGTGCCGGTGACGATCGAGACCTGGGCTTACGGTACGGTCGCCGAGGTGCTCTATCGCGGCGCCTACGCCGACGAGAGTCCGACCATCGCCGCGCTGCACGCCTTCATCGCCGCGCAGGGCTACGCCCTGGCCGGACCGCATGAGGAAGAGTACCTGACGCGGCCAGGCGCCAAGGTGCAGAAGACGATCATCCGCTACGTCGTGACGCCCGCGCCGGTCGCCGCGGCGGCGCCACCCACACCGGCCGCCGTCTAGCCCCGCCGGGGGCATCGCCGAGTCATGCTGCGCCTGCCGGGGGCCCGGCGGCGCATCGTGTTACCCGGCGGCCGGCAGGGCGCCAAGGCGGGCCTGCCAGGACGGCGTGGCGAAGGCGAGCCGGCCCGCGGCAAATCGTGGCCTGGAGCCGCAGGGCCGCGTCGAAGATGAGCAGGTCCGCGTCGTAGCCCGGCCGGAGCATCCCCTTGCGCGCCGAGACGCCCGCCGCGCGCGCCGGATTACGCGTCAGCATGCCCACCGCCTCCGGCAGCGTGACGTCCCCGAAGGCGCGCACGTTGCGCAGCGCCTGGTCCATCGTCAGCACGCTGCCGGTGATCGTGCCGTCGGCCAGCCGCGCCACCCCGTCCGCCACGTGCGCGGTCTGCCCGCCGAAGGTGAACTCGGCGCCCGGCAGGCCGGCGGCGGCCAGCGCGTCGGTGACGACGACGATGCGCTCCGGCCCGAGCATGTGGATCAGCGCGCGGGCCGCGGCGGGCAGGACATGCATGCCGTCGGCGATGAGCTCACCCTGCACCTGATCCGCCTCGACGATCGCGCCGAGCGGGCCGGGGGCGCGATGTAGCAGCGGGCGCATGGCGTTGAAGCAGTGCGTCGCGTGGGTGATGCCGTGCGGAATCGCCGCCTGCGCCTGCGCGTAGTCGGCATCCGTGTGCCCGATGCTGACGGTGACGCCCGCCGCCACCAGGCGGTCGATCATCGCCGCGGCGCCGGGGAGCTCGGGCGCGACCGTGATCAGCTTCAGGTAGCCGCGGCAAAGCGCGAGGATCTGCTCGGTTTCGGCCGGGTCGGGCAGGCGCAGCCACGCGGGATCGTGGGCGCCGCGGCGCGCGGGGTTGATGTAAGGGCCTTCCAGATGGATGCCGACAATCTCGGCACCCACTGTCCCGGCTTCCGCGGCGGCGACGGCGGTGCGGATCTGGGCAACCGGTGGGCCGTCCGCGACGCCGACCACCCCGGCCAGGAACGCCGTGGTGCCGGTGGTCGCTGCCCAGCGCGCGTAGCCCTGGATTTCGGCGACATCGGTGGCGTGCAGGGTAAAGCCGCCGCCGCCGTGCGTGTGGACGTCGACGAACCCGGGGGTGACGATGGCGCCGCCGAGGTCGACGGCCGGGCCGGGCGCCGTGCCCTCCGCGGCGAGGCGCGCGTCCTCGATCGTGAGCCGGCCGGGCCGCTCGCCGGATGCATCGACCAGCGTTGCGTTCTGTAGCGTGACTTTCATCGGGGGCAGGCTTCTCCTCCGTGCTGGGACGGCGTTTATCGCGCGTCCCCAGTATACGCCGCCCGGCCGGGCTGTGCACGCGCCGGGGCACCAGCCGTCGCGCATCCCCGCCGCAAATCCCGGCTTGTCACCGCCCGTTTACCGTTTGTCGCCCCACCTCTCACCTCCGTCCCACATAATAAACATGTCGGTCGCTCCGCCGCGGGAGACGGTCCGGTGTGTACAGTCAGGACGGAGAGGAACGACGATGCCGGCATTCGCGAAGGTGACCACCCCGCTGCCCGAGATCGAGATCCAGCGCCTGCGGATCCTGATCCGCGGCGCCGTGCAGGGCGTCGGCTTCCGGCCGTTTGTCTATCGGCTCGCGACCGATGCCGGCCTGGCCGGCTGGGTCAACAATTCGCCGCAGGGCGTCTGCATCGAGGTGGAGGGGCCGGCGCAGCGCCTGGAGACCTTCCTGACCGCGCTCGAGCGCGAGAAGCCGCCCCGTGCCTCCATCCAGAGCCTGGAGCCGCTGGTGCTCGACCCGGTGGGCTACCGCGGCTTCGCGATCCGGCCGAGCGAGGAGGGCGGCGGGCGCAGCGCGCTGATCCTGCCCGACATCGCCACCTGCCCGGACTGCCTGCGCGAGATGTTCGACCCGCACGACCGCCGCTATCGCTACCCCTTTATCAACTGCACCAACTGCGGCCCGCGCTTCAGCATCGTCGAGGGGCTGCCTTACGACCGGCCGAACACGACGATGCGCGACTTCGTGATGTGCCCAGCGTGCCGGGCCGAGTACGAGGATCCGCGCAACCGGCGCTTCCACGCCCAGCCGATCGCCTGCCCCGCCTGCGGCCCCCATCTGGAGGCCTGGAGGCCGGACGGCACCGTGCTGGCGACGCAGGAGGCCGCGCTGCAGGAGGCGCTCGCGGCGATCGGGCGCGGCGAGATCGTCGCCGTCAAGGGCCTGGGCGGCTTCCACCTGCTGGTCGACGCGCGCGACGACGCGGCCGTGCAGCGCCTGCGGCGGCGCAAGCACCGCGAGGAGAAGCCGTTCGCGCTGATGTTCCCGCGGCTGGCCGCCGTGTCGCACGAATGCCTTGTCGCGCCGCTGGAAGCGCGCCTGCTGACGGCGGCCGAGGCGCCGATCGTGCTGCTGCGCCGCGCGCCCGGGCCGAGCGAGATCGCGCCGAGCGTCGCGCCCGGCAACCCCTACCTGGGCGCCATGCTGCCCTACACGCCGCTGCACCACCTGCTGCTCGCCAAGCTGGGCCATGCCGTCGTGGCCACGAGCGGCAACGTGTCGGACGAGCCGATCTGCATCGACGAGCGTGAGGCGCTGGACCGCCTGGGCGGCATCGCCGACCTCTTCCTGGTCCACGACCGGCCCATCGCCCGCCACGTCGACGACTCGGTCGTCTGCGTGGTGCTCGACCGCGAGATGCTGCTACGCCGGGCGCGCGGCTATGCGCCGCTGCCGATCCACCTGCCCGCCGCGCTGCCGCCACTGCTGGCCGTCGGCGGCCACCTGAAGAACAGCGTGGCGCTCGCCGTCGGCCAGGATGTCTTCATCAGCCAGCACATCGGCGACCTGGAGACCCTGCCGGCCACCCGCGCGTTCGAGCGTGTCATCGCCGACTTCAAGCGCCTCTATGCCGTGGTGCCGAGCGGCGTCGTCTGCGATGCCCATCCCGACTATGCCTCGACGGCCTATGCCGAGCGCACGGGCCTGCCGCTCATCCGCGTGCAGCACCACCTCGCCCACGTCATGGCCTGTCTGGCCGAGAACGAGGTCGCGCCGCCCGCGCTGGGCGTCTCCTGGGACGGCACCGGCTACGGCCTCGACGGCACGATCTGGGGCGGCGAGTTCTTCACGATCGACGGGCCCATCGCACGGCGCGCGGCGCACCTGCGCCCCTGGGCGCTGCCCGGCGGCGACCAGGCCGTCAAGGAGCCGCGGCGCACGGCGCTCAGCCTGCTCTACGAGCAGTACGGCACGGCAGGGTTCGCCCAGGGCGACCTGGCGCCGGTGCGCGCGTGCAGCCCCCAGGAGATGGGCATCTTGCAGACCATGCTGGAGCGCGGCATCAACAGCCCGCGCACGAGCAGCATGGGCCGGCTGTTCGACGCCGTGGCCGCGCTGCTGGGCCTGCAGCAGGAGGTGCGCTTCGAGGGTCAGGCGGCGATGGCGCTGGAGTGGGCCATGCCCGCCCTGCCGCCCTCCGACGCCTACCCGCTCGACGTCCGCCCCGCGCACGCGCCGGGCGATCCGCTGATTCTCGACTGGGGCCCGCTGCTCGACGCGCTGCTGCGCGACATCCGCCGGCATGTGGCGCCGGGCCTCTGCGCCGCGCGTTTCCACAACGCCCTGGTCGAGGCCATCGTCACGGTGGCGCAACGGCTGGGCTACGAGCAGGTCGCCCTGAGCGGCGGCTGCTTCCAGAATCGCTATCTGCTCACACGGGCGGTGCTGCGGCTGCGCGAGGCCGGCTTCCGCCCCTACCGCCACCAGCGCGTGCCCCCAAACGACGGGGGCCTGGCCCTCGGCCAGCTGGTTGCGGCCGTGCAAATCAAGGAGGTACAGGATGTGTCTGGCCGTTCCCGGTAAGATTCTGGAGATCCCGGATTCGGAGCCCCTGCAGCGCATGGGCCGCGTCAGCTTCGGCGGCATCGTCAAGGATGTGTGCCTGGCCTATGTGCCGGAGGCGGGCGTCGGCGACTACGTGATCGTGCACGTCGGCTTCGCCATCAGCACGCTCGACGAGGCCGAGGCGCGGCAGGTGTTCGAATACCTGGACGCCATCGGCGACCTGACCGAGCTCACGGAGGCCCCCGCGTGAAGTACGTCGAGGAGTACCGCGACCCCGAGGCCGCGCACGGCTACGCGGCGGCGATCGCGCGCATCACCACGCGGCCCTGGACGATCATGGAGGTCTGCGGCGGGCAGACGCACGCGATCATGCGCTACGGCGTGGACGAATTGCTGCCGCCGGAGATCACGCTGGTGCATGGCCCCGGCTGCCCTGTCTGCGTGACGCCGCTGGAGCAGATCGACAAGGCCATCGCCATCGCGTCGCGCCCCGAGGTCATCTTCTGCTCCTTCGGGGATATGTTGCGCGTGCCGGGCAGCGATCGCGACCTGCTGCGCGTGAAGGCCGCGGGCGGCGACGTGCGCATCGTCTACTCGCCGCTCGACGCGGTCAAGCTCGCGGCGGCCCACCCCGACCGCCAGGTCGTCTTCTTCGCCGTCGGCTTCGAGACGACGGCGCCCGCCAACGCCATGGCCGTCTACCAGGCGCGGGCGCAAGGCCTGACGAACTTCTCGGTGCTCGTGTCGCACGTGCTCGTGCCACCGGCCATGCGCGCCATCCTGAGCGGGGCCAACAACCGCGTGCAGGGCTTCCTGGCCGCGGGTCACGTCTGCACAATCATGGGCTACACCGAGTACGAGCCGCTGGCCGCGCAGTACCACGTGCCGATCGTGGTCACGGGCATGGAGCCGATCGACATCTTGCAGGGCGTCTACATGTGCGTGCAACAGCTCGAGTCCGGTCGCGCCGAGGTCGAGAACCAGTACGCCCGTGCGGTGCGCCGCGAGGGCAACGCGCCCGCGCAGGGGCTGATCCGCCAGGTGTTCGAAGTCGTGCCGCGCAAGTGGCGGGGCATCGGCGAGATCCCGCAGAGTGGCCTGGGGCTGCGCCCGGCCTACGCGGCGTTCGACGCCGAGACGCGCTTCGCCGTACAGGCGTACACCGCGGCCGAGTCGCCGGAGTGCATCAGTGGCCTGGTGTTGCAGGGCGTGCGGACACCGATCGAATGCCCGGCCTTCGGCACGCGCTGCACGCCCGAGCAGCCGCTCGGCGCGCCGATGGTCTCGGCCGAAGGCGCCTGCGCGGCCTACTATCGCTACCGCCGCCTGGCGGCGGCCGCGCCGGCCGGCGCCAAACGAGGGGAGTAAGGGCCATGACAGACGTCGTCGATAGCCCGGCCGCGTGGACGCAGAGTTGCCCCACGCCGATCGCGCGGTACCCGCAGGTGCTCATGGCCCACGGTGGCGGCGGCCGGCTAACCCAGCAACTCATCGACCAGATCTTCGTGCCCGCCTTCGCCAACCCGGCACTGGAGCAGCGCCACGACGGCGCCGCACTGGCCCTCGGGGACGCGCGTCTGGCCTTCAGCACCGACTCGTACGTGGTGCGCCCGCTCTTCTTCCCCGGCGGCGATATCGGCAAGCTGGCCGTCACCGGCACGGTGAACGACCTGGCGATGTGCGGCGCGCGCCCGCTCTGGCTGAGCGCGGGCTTCATCCTCGAAGAGGGTCTGCCAATGGAGACGCTGCAACGCATCGTGCGCTCGATGCAGGCCACGGCGGCGGCGGCAGGTGTGCAACTGGTCACCGGCGACACGAAGGTGGTCGACCGCGGCCGGGGCGACGGCATCTTCATCAATACGGCCGGCATCGGCGCGATCGAGCACCCGGACCCGATCCGGCCGGCCGCGGTGCAGCCCGGCGACGTGATCATCCTGAGCGGCGACATCGGCCGGCACGGCGTGGCCGTGATGGCGGAGCGCGAGGGCCTGGCCTTCGAGACGACGATCGAGTCGGACTGCGCGCTGTTGGCGGCGCCCGTGCTGGCGCTGCTCGACGCGGGCATCCCCGTCCACTGCCTGCGCGACTTGACGCGCGGCGGCCTGGCCAGCGCCCTGATCGAGATCGCCGAGGCGGCCGCCCAGCCGCTTCGGCTGGACGAGCGCGCCATCCCGGTGGCCGAGCAGGTGCAGGCGGCCTGCGAACTCCTGGGGCTCGACCCGCTCTACGTGGCGAACGAGGGCCGCTTCGTGGCCTTCGTGCCCGCAGCCGTCGCGGACCGGGCGCTGGCCGTGCTGGCGGGGCACTCGGTGAGCGCGGGCGCCACGCTGATCGGCGCCGTGGCCGGCGACGCGCCCGGGCGCGTGGCGCTGCGCACACGGATTGGGGTGAGCCACGTGGTGGAGCGGCTGAGCGGCGAGCAACTGCCGCGGATCTGCTGAGGCGGGGGCGAGCCGAACGAACCGGAGCGCGTGCGCCCGGGCGTGTGCCTCACCCCTGATGGACGCGTGTCCCTCGAGCGCAGGGAGCCGATCGGGCGGGATTTGTGGCTGCCCGTAGGCGGCATCGCGCCTCACCTGCCGCAATTACCGATCTTCGCTGTCATAAACGATCAGACGATTTCGGCCGGCCTTGGGACCGGATCGCGCCGCACCATCGCAGGGCAGAGCCTGCTCGCAGCGACGGCTGCGCACCGCGGGCCTTCTTATCCGATCCTATTTGATATGCAACCCCGTTTCCGGTACAATGAAACTTGCGGCGAAGCACGCTCCGTACTGGAATTGAACGCGGCTAGCATCGCTATTTGGAAGTTCACGCCCCTCCCCCGGGTTCCCCTCGCACGCGGGCCTCGGACTTAGCAAAGGAGCTCGTAGTTGCAGAGCAAGCTCGAGTTTATCTGCGACCGTATCATCGAAGCCGGCTGGCTGGCAGCCATTGTTTTCACGCCGCTCTATTTCAACGTCTACAGCAGCCGGGTTTTTGAGCCGGACAAGATCAGCCTGTTGCGAAATATCGTGCTGATGATGACGATCGCCTGGTTGATCAAGCTGGTGGAAGGCTATCTGCGCCGGCCCGCGAGCAACCGGCACGCCGCCGACGTGGCGGCCGAGGCGGCGCCCGCCTGGCTGCCATCCCTGCTGCGCATCCCGATGATGCTGCCCATCCTCGTCTACGCAGCGGTCTATTTGCTGTCCACCCTGACGTCGATCGTGCCGCTGACGTCCATTTTCGGCTCCTACCAGCGCTTGCAGGGCACCATCACCCAGTACACTTATATTACGCTCGCGCTGCTGATCCTGGCGAACATGCGCTCGCGCGTGCAATTGGAGCGCCTGATCACCTTCGGCATCGTGACCAGCGTCCCCGTGGCCGCCTACGGCATCGTGCAGGCGCTGGGCCTGGACCCGCTGCCCTGGGCGGGCGACGTGCAGACGCGCGTCGCGTCCAGCATGGGCAACGCGATCTTCGTGGCCGCCTGGCTGATCATGGCCGTGCCGCTCACGCTGCAGCGCTGGATCGCCGCCGTGGCTGATCGCCACACGGTGGGCACCGAGGCGCCGCCCGCACCGCCCGAGCCGCGCAGCGATCCCTGGCCGCTGGCCATCATCGGCAGCGCGGCCGTCTTCTTCCTGGTGATCGTGCAGTATCTCGGCATCACTACCGGCAACGACCTGCCCGTGGCGTCCGGCGTGCCGCAGCTGACGCCCAACTACAACACGTTCGGCGACGTGTTCCTCTGGATCCTGGTCATCGCGGTCGGGGCGCTGTTCGTCTGGCTGGTGAACAACGTCGCCGACCAGGCGCTGCGCAACGCCGGGCGCGGGGGCGCGGCGGCCGAACCGGGCCCGCCCGCCTGGCTCAGCATCGCCAACCCGGTAATCCAGCTGGCCGTGCTCGGCCTGGGCATCTACATCGTCGGCAAGGTGCGCGTGCCCGACTTCTCGCTCTGGATCGTCCTGCCCGCCGCCATTTTCATCTTCTACGCGCTGTCTTTCCTGTACACCATGGCGGGCAACACGAGCGTGCTCTCGAACCGGCTGCAGCTGTACGGGCTGCCCGCGCTGATGGTCATGCAGATCCTCGTCATCTTCCTGACGCAGAGCCGCGGTCCCGAGCTCGGCCTGCTGCTGGGCCTGGTGATCTTCGCGTTCGCCTTCCTGCTGCGCCGTGGGCTCTACCGCGCCTTCGCGGTCAGCCTCGGCGTCGTGCTGCTGGGCGGCGCCTTCCTGCTCGTCTTCAACCTGCCCGATTCGCCCATCGCCTCGTGGCGCAGCCTGCCCTACATCGGCCGCCTCGGCCTCATCAGCCAGACGGACGAGGGCACGGGCAAGGTCCGCGTGCTCATCTGGGGCGGCGCCCTGAAGATGATCACATCCGACCCCGTGCGCATGTTCATCGGCTGGGGCCCGGAGGCGATGTACGTCGGCTACAACAAGTTCTACCCGCCCGACCTGGGGCACTGGGAGCTACGCAACGCCACGCCCGACCGCAGCCACGACGTCTTCTTCGACCAGGCGGTCACCATGGGCCTGATCGGCCTGGTGGCCTATCTCTTCCTGTTCGGGTCCTTCCTCTGGTTCGCGGTCCGTGCGCTGCGTAAGGCGCCGGAACTGCACGACCAACTCATTCTGATCGGCTTCCTGTCGATGGGCCTGGCCCACCTGGGCGAGCTCGTCACCGGCATCCAGATCGCCGCCACCTACACCTACTTCTACATGGGCGTCGGCGGGGTCGTCGTGCTGGGCTACGTGCTGAACGACTATCTGCGCAAGCCGGCGGAGGAAACCGCGCCCGAGGAGGTGCGCATGAGCGCCCCGCCCGAGCCCGCCCTGCCGGCACCCGTGCTGGCGAACGCGACGTCGGCGGCGGGCGCGGCCGCGACGGCAGCACCGCGCCGGAGCGCCGCTCCGGCGGCTGCCGCCCGCGGCGGGCGCGGCCCGGCCACGACGGTGGCCTCGCGCGGCAGCGGCCCAAGCAGCCGGCGCACCAGCGGGGGCAACGGCAGCAGCGGCCGCCATCTGAGCCCGGCCGGGCGCACCAGTGGCGGCGTGCGCGCCGGGCGTGGCGGCCTTGTTCTCGGCAGCTATGCCACCAACCGGCCGGCCATGTTCTGGGTCTATGGTGCGCTGGGCCTGGCCGCCCTCGTGCTGATCCTCGGACTGAACGTCAACCTGGTCAAGGCCGACATGTTCTACAAGCAGGGCCTCAGCTACGACAATAACCAGCAGTGGCCCGGCTCGATCGGCCCCTACGAGAAGGCGATCGCCATCTCGCCGAACGAGGACTTCTACTATCTGTTCCTGGGCCGCGCCTACATGGAGTGGGCCAAGGTGCAGAACAGCAACCCGAACACGTTCCAGGGCAGCCCGCCGGCCGCGACGCTGCTGGCGGACGCCGAGAACGCGCTGAACCGCGCCAAGGCGCTCAACCCGCTGAACACCGACCATTACGCCAACCTGGGGCGCCTCTACGTCTACTGGGGTGACTCGCTGGGCGGCGACCAGCAGTACTACGCGAAGGCCGTCCAGATGTACGAGCACGCGCACGAGCTCAGCCCGGGCAACGCCGGCCTCTGGAACGAGCTGGCCCTGGCCTACGCCAAGGCGGGGCGCATGGCCGACTTCGAGACGGCCATCCGCGGCTCGCAGCAGATGGATAGCCTCTACGCGCAGACGCCGTTCATCGCGGGCGAGGTCGAGCGCAGCCAGGCCGAGGTCTATGCCTCGGAGGAGAAGAACCCGCCCGCGGGCGTCGTCTCGGCCACCTTGGTGCTGTCGGCGACGCAAGAAGCCCAGGCCGCGGCCAAGGACTACGGCGACTCGATCAAGCTGGACTCGACGCTGATCCGCGACTCAGACTTCGAGAACCGCGTGCAGTTCCTGCAGCAGTACAACGCCCTGCAGCCGCTGGCCGTCGCCTACCAGGACGTGATCAGCAAGGCCCTCGCCGCCAAGGCGCAGAACCCGGCGGCGTCCGATGAACCCGCGCAGGTGCGTGCCTCGCTCGGTTATGTCGAGTGGAAGATGGGCAACACGGCCGACGCGATCACGCAGTTCGAGCGGGCGGTCGCGCTGCAGTGCAACGACTTCTACAACCTGCAGAACCTGGGCCTGCTCTACCAGCAAACGGGCGACAAGGAGCGCGAGCTGAACATGTACGAGGCGGCGCTGGCCGTCGCCGACTGCAACAGCTCGGCCAGTTACACGCTCACCTGCAAGCCGTTGCAGCAGAGCACCGCCGCCGGCACCTGCGCGCCGCTGACGGGGCAAAGCACGCTCACGCAGACCATCACCGATCTGCGCTCGACGGTGCAGCAGCTGAAACAACAGCTCGGGCGCCAATAAGGACGGGAAGCGATGTTCGTCCAGGACCTGGTCATCCTGGTCGCGGCGCTGGCGGTCGTGCTGCTCGCCACGCCGCTGGTGCGGCGCGCGGCCGCCCGGCTGGATCTCATCGACCAGCCGAGCGCGCGCAAAGTGCATCGCGACCCCGTGCCCCTGCTCGGCGGCGTAGCGATCTGGCTGGGCTTCGTCGTACCCACCCTGTTGCTCGTCGTGCTCAACTCCGCCCCGTTCGTCAAGCAGTTCGGCAGTGTCATCGCGGGCGCCACGCTGGCCTCGCTGGTGGGCTTCTGGGACGATCGCTGGGGCATGAAGCCGGTCGTCAAGCTGCTGGGCCAGGTGATCGCGGCGGCGCTGATGATCGCCTTCGGCACCAGCGTGCAGTTCCTGCATAACGACCTGCTCGACGTCGCGCTCACGCTATTCTGGGTCATCGGCATCACGAACGCGCTTAATCTGATGGACAACATGGACGGCCTGGCGGGCGGCGTGGCGGCGTTCGCGTCCTTCTTCTTCTTCTTGCTCGCCGCCTTCAGCGGGCAGAATCTGGTGGCCCCGTTGGCGCTCGCGCTGACCGGCGCGTGTGCCGGCTTCCTGTACTACAACTTCAAGCCCGGGCACATCTTCATGGGCGACACGGGCAGCCTCTTCCTGGGCTTCATGCTGGCGGCGGTCGGCATCAAGCTGCGCTTCCCCGTGCTACACGACCCGCTGACCGGTATTGCCGTCGACCACCAGAGCGTCACCTGGATGATCCCGCTGCTCGTGCTGGGGCTGCCCATCTTCGACACCACGCTGGTCAGCCTATCGCGCCTGCGCCGCGGGCTGCCGATCACACGCGGCGGCCGCGACCACACCTCGCACCGCCTGGTCGCGCTCGGCGCAAGCCGCCACGAGGCGGTCTTGATCCTCTACCTGGCCGGCTGCTTGCTCGGCGTGGCGGCCATCGCGGTGATGAACTTGCCCGTCTGGGAAGCACAGATCATGGGGCTGCTCGTGCTCGCGGCCGCAGTGGTGGCCTTCTGGCGGCTGGAGCAGGTGCCGCTGATCGACACGAACCCCGTGGTGGCCGAGACGACGGGCGGGCCACGCGTGCGTCGCCGGCCGCAAAAATCGGCCTGAAGTCGGCTGGACGCAGGACCTTCGTCTGCTTGCAATTGCACAGGTGCTATGTTATAATAGCCCCGTCCACGTAATCTGGGGAGATGCCAGAGTGGTCGAATGGGGCCGCCTGCTAAGCGGTTAAGCGGGCTTTAAACCTGCTTCTAGGGTTCGAATCCCTATCTCCCCGCCAACCTCTGTTCCAGTGACCTGTTTTCCCAACACGGGACTGTCTTGCCGCCTACCTCGATCCAGGGTCCCACACCGGCGCAGTCAGCAGGTTCTCTATGCAGGGTTCGCGGACGCCGCTCGGGCCGCCGGCGGCACCGGGCCGCGGCAAGCCAAGCAGGCAGGCCGTCTTGGCATACATCTTGCGCAGTGCACGAGCGCGTGCTCCCTGGCGAGCACCCGACTCCTGGATTTTCTTCCATGCCTGTGCTTGGACCTGGCGTCACCCTTCGTCTCCCGTGTGCAGCGGTGCACGCGCCGACACGAGCGACCCGCGTCTAGTCCACACAGCTGGCTATTGTGAGCACCGTAGCCTGAACCCTAAGACTCGTGACATTTCCCATAGGCAACCGGACCGCGCCGAATCACAAAGGAGTGAGGACGCAGATGGCTGAGCAGATCACCCGGAATCTGGGGATGGAGCTGGTGCGCGCCACCGAAGCGGCGGCGCTCCAGGCGGCGCGCTGGATGGGCCGCGGCGACAAGAATGCCGCCGATCAGGCGGCCGTGAACGGGATGCGCGGCGCGCTGGGCATCGTCGACATGCACGGCGTCGTCGTCATCGGCGAAGGCGAGAAAGACGAAGCGCCGATGCTCTACATCGGCGAGGAATTGGGCAACGGCCAGGCCCCCGACGTCGACATCGCGGTCGACCCGATTGACGGCACCCGGTTGACGGCGCTCGGCCTCCCGGGCGCGATTGCGGTGGTCGCCGCCGCCCCGCGCGGCACGCTCTACAGCGCGCCGCCCGGCATCTTCTACATGGAGAAGATCGCGGTCGGGCCCGACTCGGCCGGCGCGATCGATATTACCCGCCCGGTGCGCGACAACATCATGAGCGTGGCGCGCCGCAAAGGGTGCGATGTGAGTGACATTACAGTGGTAATCCTGGACCGGCCGCGGCACGAGCGTTTCGTGCAAGAGATCCGCGATGCCGGGGCCCGGATCAAGCTGATCGGCGACGGCGACGTGGCCGCGGCCATTGCGGCCGCGACACCCAACAGCCCCGTCGACATGTTGATCGGCATCGGGGGCGCGCCCGAGGCCGTGATTGCCGCCGTGGCGATCAAGTGCACCGGCGGCGAGATGCAGTGCCGGGTGCACCCGCGCAACGAGCAGGAGCGCTGGCAGGTCGAGGGCCGCGGGGTGGACGTCAGTCGCGTCCTCACGCTGGACGACCTGGTGGCCTCGGACGACGTATACTTTGCAGCCACCGGCATTACGGACGGCGACCTTCTGGCCGGCGTCCATTTCTACAGCCATGGCGCCACCACGCATTCCATCATCATGCGCGGCAAGACCGGCACGATTCGCCGGATGGAAGCCCAGCACCGAGTGAACAAGCTCGCTCTTGTCTCTAGCCTGGCTGCGATGGAGCCGGCCGAGATCTGACCCTTCGCTTACTAAAGAGGAATCCTATGAACCTGGCCGAATTGGAAAGCAAAACAATCGACGAATTACAGGACCTGGCCAAAGAGCTGGATATCTCCGGCTACAGCCGGTTGAAGAAGCAGGAGCTCGCCTTCCGCATCCTGCAAGCCCAGACCGAACAGCAGGGCAACATCTTTGCCGCGGGCGTGCTCGAGATTATGGACGAGGGCTTCGGCTTCTTGCGGCAGGACGGCCGCTACCTGCCGGGCCACGACGACATCTACGTCAGCCAGTCGCAGATCCGCCGCTTCGGCCTGCGCACCGGCGACCGCGTGAGCGGTCAGGTGCGCCCGCCCAAAGAGAACGAGAAGTACTACAGCATGCTGCGGGTCGAGGCCGTCAACGGGGTCGACCCCGAGGTCGCGCGGCGGCGCCCGCACTTCGACGTGCTGACGCCAATCTTCCCGAAGCGGCTGCTCAACCTGGAGACGATCCCGCAGGCGCTCGAAACCCGCCTGCTCAACCTGGTCGCCCCCATCGGCCGCGGCCAGCGGGGCCTGATCGTCTCGCCGCCAAAGGCGGGCAAGACGATGCTGCTGAAAGCGATCGCCAACGGCATCTCGACCAACTACGGCGACGACGTCCACCTGATGGTCGCGCTCATCGGCGAGCGGCCCGAGGAAGTCACCGACATGAAGCGCTCGGTCCGCGGCGAGGTCATCTCCTCGACGTTCGACGAGCCGGTCGAGGACCACACCAAGGTCGCCGAGATGACGCTGGAGCGGGCCAAGCGCCTGGTGGAGACCGGCCGCGACGTGGTGATCCTGCTGGACAGCATCACCCGCCTGGCCCGCGCCTACAACCTGCAGGTGCCGCCGAGCGGCCGCACGCTCTCCGGCGGTATGGACCCCGTCGCCCTCTACCCGCCCAAGCGCTTCTTCGGCGCCGCGCGGAACCTGGAGGAAGGCGGCTCCCTGACGATCATCGCCACCTGCCTGGTCGATACCGGTAGCCGCATGGACGACGTGATCTACGAGGAGTTCAAGGGCACCGGCAACATGGAGCTGCATCTCGACCGGAAGCTCGCGGAGCGGCGTATCTTCCCGTCGATCGACGTGCAGCGCTCGGGCACGCGCCGCGAGGAGCTGCTGCTGGACCCGCAGACCCTCAAGCAAGTCTGGACGATGCGCCGCATGGTCTCCGTGCTCGGCGGCACCGAAGGCATCGAGCTGCTGCTCGCCCGCCTGGCCAAGACGCAGGACAACGCGGAGTTCCTGACCACGCTGACCAAGGACGTCGTCTAGGGGTTGGACCCGGAGGCCGGCCGTCCAGCCGCGCCCTCCGGTGCCCGCCCGGGATCTTCCCCATGCCACTGAACCTACACGTCGCGCAGATCACCGATCTGCACCTTTCACCACGCCCGCTGTCCAACGGCATCGTGCTGCAGGACGACACCGAAGCCCTGCTGACCGGCGCCGTGACGGCGTTGAGCGCGCGGCCCGATCTCGACGCCGTGCTCGTTACCGGGGACCTGATCGACAACGGCACCGCCGACGAGCTCGACGCGGCGATCACCGCGCTGAACCGGCTGCCCGTGCCCTGGTACGCCATCCCGGGCAACCACGACGTCGCCTTCCCGCTCGGGTCGGGCAAGCTCGACCGGCAGGGCTTCTATGCCCGCCTGCAGGCAGGCGTGCCCGACGGCGCGACTATCTACGCCGGGGCGCCCGAGCGCGGCAGCTGGACGACCCTGCTCAAGGCGGGTGTGCGCCTCGTCGGCCTCGACTCGAACGTGCCGGGCGACTGGTTCGGCCGGGTCGACGGCGAGCAACTCGCCTGGCTGGAGGCCACGCTGGATGCCGCCGCCGAGCCGCTCGTCGTGCTGCTCGTCCACCACCCGCTCCACGCCGTCTTCGGCGGCTGGCAGGAGCCCACGTTCCACAACCAGGCCTGGCACAAGTTCTTCTGCTACAACGGCTTCGAGGTGCTGTCCATCCTCGACCGCCATCCCCGCGTGCAGCTTGTGCTGACCGGGCACGTGCACCTGAGCCAGGTGGCGCGGCAGGGCGTGCGGCTGCATATGAGCACCGCGGCCCTGAGCAGCTACCCCCTGGCCTACCGCGTGATCCACGGCGCGGGCGAGGACGGCCGCTGGACCTGCGCCTGGCACACGGCGAGCCCCGCCACGCCGGAGCAGCGCGCCGAGGCCCTCGCCTTGCTGGAAGCCAGTGGTCTGGCGCACAGCTACGATCCGGCCCACCCCGAGCACTTCGCCTACGTCTCGGAGGGGCTGGGGCGCGATCAAGAAGGCAGCGACGAGCTTCCCCTGCATGATCCCGACGCCACAACCTGAGCCGGCCGCCGCCCCGCCCCCGGTGCAGATCCGGCCGATGGATCTCGCCGACATCCCGGCCATCGTCAGCCTCGTGAACAGCGCCGACGCGGTCGATTGCGCCGACGAGGGCACCAGCGAGGCAGAGCTCCGTGCCTGGGTCGCGGGCTCGGCGGGCGCACCGAACCACTTCGTCGCCACGGCGCCCGACGGCCGCATCGTCGGCTACAGCGACGTGCACCACCGCCCCGGCGACGACGGCGGCTGGGGCTGGATCGTGGTGCTGCCTGCCTGGCGGCGCCAGGGTCTTGGCGCGCGCCTCGGGGCGCAGGTGGAAGCGCGCGCCCGGGAACTGGGCCTGCTCTGGCTCGACTTCGCCGTCGACGCGCGGCTCGCCGCGGCCCGCGCCTGGCTCGACACGCTCGGGCTGGAGCCGCTGCGCACCTACCTGCGGCTGAGCCTCGACACCGGGCGGCCGCTGCTCGCCCCGCACTGGCCGCCGGGCTTCGGCGTGCGCACGTTTCGCGCGGGCGGCGACGAGGCCGCGGTGCATCGCATCCTGCACGCCCACTTCGCCGACCACCACAACGTCAACGAGATCCCGATGGAACAGCTGGAGCAGAACCTGCAGCAGCCATGGTTCGATCCGCGCGGGCTCTTCCTGGCCGAGAGCCCCAGCGGCGAGGTGGTCGGGCTCTGCTGGTGCGCGATCAACCCGGACGAGAACGCGCGGCGCTGGGCGGCGATCGGCTGGATCAATGACCTCGGCGTGGCGCGCGCCTACCGCCGCCAGGGCCTCGGCCGCGCCCTGCTGCTGACCGGCATCGCCTGGCTGCGCGCCGAGGGCATGGCCTCGGTCGAGCTCTGGGTCGACGGCGGCAACCGCGAGGCCCGCGCTCTCTACGATGCGCTGGGGTTCACCGTCGCCAAGACGCTGACCGACTACCGGCACTACCTGTACACACCCCGCCGGCCCGCCCCGGCCCCGCCGCCCGCCTAGAGGAGGTCCGCCCGTGTCCACGCCGACCATCGCGCTGTTCTACGACGACGACTACGCCCAGGAGATGGACGCGCGCCTCGTCGCGGCGGGCCCCGACGGCGTCGTGCTTGACCGCACGGTCTTCTACCCCCGCGGCGGCAACCAGGACAGCGACCAGGGCACCCTGCGCGCGGCGGACGGCCCGCCGCTGCAGGTCGCCGAGGTGCTCAAGGACAACTCCGGCGTGATTGCGCACCGCACCGAGCCGGAGGCCCCCGCGACCTGGGCCGTTGGCACGCCCGTGCACGGTCGCCTCGACTGGCCGCGCCGCATCACCTTGATGCGCCTGCACACCGCCCAACATCTTGTCAGCCGCTGGTTCCTCGACCACGGCGCCAACGCCACCGGGCGCGTCGACATCACCGCCGCCGGCTGCGTGATTGAGCTCGCCCGCCCGGTGACCGTCGCCGAGGCGCTGGATTGCCAGGAGGGGCTGAATGCGCTGATCGCCGCGGGGCGCGCCGTCCGGCGTATCGACACGGACGGCTACCTGGAGATCGAGGTCGCGGGCTACGATCGCCAGGCCTGCGGCGGCACACACGTGCACGACGTGGCGGAGATCGGGCGGGTCGCGTTCACGCGCGTGAAAGGCAACCGGCTGGAGTTGCAGGCCGGCCCGGCCGCCCTGGCTGCGGAGCGGACGCTGGCCGAGGCGGGGCTGGGGCTGCAGGGCGCGCTGGAGACAGACCTGGCCGGCTTCGCGGCACGCGTCGAGCGGCTGCTGGCCGATACGCGCGCCCAGCGCGCCGAGCTCACGGCGCTGCGCGCGGAGGTCGCGACCGCGCGCGTGGAGCGCGCCCTGGCGGCGGCGCGCCCGGTGGCCGGGCCGGGCGGCGGGCCGGTCCAGGTCGTGGCCGTCGAGCTCGAAATGATCGAGTCGCGCCTGCTGCCCCGGCTGCTCAAGCCCGTGCAGGCCCCGGATCGCGCCTTCTTCTGCCTGTGCGCCGGCCGCAACCTGGCCATCCTGAGCGGCAGCCCGGCGCTGCCGGCCGGCGCGCTCGTCGCCGCGCTCAAAGCCCGCTACGACCTCAGCGGCGGGGGCAGCCCGGCCTACGCACAGTGCGGCCCGCTGCCCGCCGACGTGCCCCTGGCCGCTGCGCTTGACGTCGCCCTCGGCGCCGCCGGGCCGTGACCCGCGGCGCCGGGTCTTCACAATTCTGACACCACCCGCCACTCTTCTCTCAACATCGCCTTGCTAGAATACTGTGGGGCCAAAGAGCCCCGACGACATCCGGGTGCCGTGCCGCCGGGCGGTGCGCGCAGCGCATCGGCCGGCGACGGGCCACGCCCGGCGACGGATCCCGCTGGGTTCCGCCGGTGACACGTCTGGTATTAGGAGGGAATGTCGGATGAGCCTGCTGATGGACGCGCCCATGGCCGTGCAGCAATACGAAGTGTTGCACGCCCGCAAGGAAACGCTGGATACCCGCACGATCACGCTTGCGGGGCCGGACGGCGCCGCCTTTGCCTTTGCTCCCGGCCAGTTCAACATGCTTTACGCCTTCGGGATCGGCGAAGTGCCTATCTCGATCAGTGGGGATCCGGGCCGGCCGGAGACAATCGTCCACACGATCCGGGCGGTGGGTGCGGTCTCGAGCGCGCTGTGCAACCTGCGTCCTGGCGACACGCTCGGCGTGCGCGGCCCCTACGGCACCGCCTGGCCGGTCGAGGCCGCGGTGGGCAACGATCTGCTGCTGGCCGCGGGCGGCATCGGTATGGCGCCGCTGCGGCCGGCGCTGTACCACGCCCTGAGCCACCGCGAAGCCTACGGCAATCTGGTGCTGCTCTACGGCGCCCGCACGCAGGCCGAGCTGCTCTTCAAGCGCGAGATCGAGGAGTGGCATGGGCGCTTCGACCTGCAGGCCGAGGTGACGGTGGATAATGCCGTCGGCGGCTGGCCCGGCCACGTGGGGAACGTGACCACCCTGGTCCCGCGCGCCGACTTCGACCCCGCCCACACGATCGCCTTCGTCTGCGGGCCCGAGATCATGATGCGCTTCGCGGTGCTCTCGCTGCAGAAGCGCGGGCTGGCCGACGACCGGATCTACATCTCGATGGAGCGCGACATGAAGTGCGGCATCGGCCTCTGCGGCCACTGCCAGCTAGGCCCGCACTTCATCTGCAAAGACGGCGCCGTTTACCGCTACGATCAGATCAAGGACTGGTTCGTCAAGCGCGAGGTGTAGGCTAGCAGGGGGCCTGGAACTGCGGGTTCCGGGCCCGCGTCGCCTCGCGGGGCTCAGGATGCCGCGCGCAGGGGATTGGGGCGGTGCGCCTCCCGGTCCGCGGTGAGTAGCGAGACCTTCTCCGTGCGCGGCAGGCGCACACGGAAGGTCGTGCCCTGCCCCACCTCGCTCTCGACCGAGACGATGCCCTGGTGGCCGGTCGTGATGCGCTGCACAATCGACAAGCCGAGGCCGGCGCCGCCGATGCGCCGCGAGCGCGCTCTGTCCACGCGGAAGAACCGGTCGAAGATGTGGGGAAGATCCTCGGGCGGGATGCCGATGCCCGTGTCGCGCACCTCGAGCACGGCCCACTCCGGCTCGCCCCGCAGGCTGAGCACGATCGTGCCCCCGGCGGGCGTGTACTTGATCGCGTTGTCCACCAGGTTGAGCAGCAGCTGTTGCAGTTGATCCCGGTCCCCCGTGATCGTGATCGCGTCCTCGTCGCCTAGCTGGATCGTGTGCCGGCTGGTCAGCGAGCGGGCCTGCTGGTAGACGGTCAGCAGCAGGCTGTCGAGCTCGACCGGGCGCCGATCGCGCTCCGTCTTTCCGCTCTCCACGTCCTCGATCTGCGCCAGGAAGAGCAGATTGTCCACCATGCGGCTCATACGCGCCGCCTCTTCCTCGATCAGCCTCTCGATGGCCACGCGCTCGGCCGGATCGTGCGTCCGCCGCAGGATCTCCAGGTTGCCGCGGATCACCGTCAGCGGGCTGCGGAGCTCGTGCGAGGAATCGGCTACAAACTGGCGCTGCGTCTCAAACGACGCGGAGATACGGTCGAGCATGTTGTTGAAGGTGCGCACCAGCCGATCCATCTCGTCGTCGCCCGCGCCCGCGCCCTCGGGGATGCGCGCGCTGATGCGGTTCGAGAGCTCGATGCTGCGCGCCGTGCTGGTCACGCGGGCGACGGCGGCGAGCGTGCGCGTGGCGGCCACCCAGACGCCGAGGCCGACGAGCGCCGAGGTGAGCAGCGTCGCGACGACCAGGACGACGCGCATCAGCGTGAGCGCGTTATCGGTCGCCGTCAGCGGGGTGCCGACCTCCAGCACGTCGGTCAGGTTGGGGTCGCTGCTGGGTAGCGGCTGGTAGCGGATGTGCATCGCGGTGTGCGCGGAGTTCGCGCCGTCCACGATGCCGACGCCCCCGCCCAGCGCGACTTGCACCTGCGCCAGGTCGATGGGCAACAGCGGCCGGCCGAGCGGGTCCGAGCTGTAGCGCAAGTTACCGTGCGAGTCCAGGATCTGCACGTCGACCCGCACCGTCTGGTTATGCGTGCTCTCGGCAATGCGCAGGTTGGGGTCGGTGAAGAACGGCTGACCCATGCCCGCAACCGTGTCCAGAACCTCGTTCGCGCGATCCTCCAGTGCCGCGTCCAGCTGTTGCTCGAAGGCGTTGGCGACGAAGTTGTAGGACACCCAGCCGACCAGGGTCAGCGTCGCGAACATCAGCAAGCTGGACAGGAGCGTCAGGCGGAGCTTGAGCGACATCGCGCTAGCTCTTCTCCCCGTCCGGCTCGCGCAGCATGTAGCCGACCCCGCGCACGGTCTGGATCAGAGTGCCCGCGTCGACCTTTTCCAGCTTCTGGCGCAGATAGCGGATATAGACTTCGAGGATGTTGCTCTCGCCCGCGTAGTCGTAGCCCCAGATGCGGTCGTAGAACTGCCCGCGCGTGACGACCTGGCGGGGATGGCGCGCCATGAGCTCGATCACGTCGAACTCCTTGCCCGCCACGTCGAGGAGGTGCCCGTCATAGGAGACCTCGCGGGCCGCGGGCGCCACGGTGAGGCGGCCGACACGCAACACGGCGGGGCTGGCGGCCGCCGCCTGGCTGCGGCGCAGCAGGGCGCGCACGCGCGCCAGGAGCTCGTCGAAGCTGAACGGCTTGACCAGATAATCGTCGGCGCCGCTGTCGAGGCCCGCGACCTTGTCGGGCACGCCGCCGCGCGCGGTGAGCAGCAGGATGGGCACGTCGCCCCCGGCCCGCAGCCGCCGGCAGACCTCCAGGCCGTCGAGCCCGGGCAACATCAGGTCGAGCACGACCAGGTCGGGCGGGTGATCGCGGGCCGACGTCAGGGCGGCCGGCCCGTCCTCCGCGGTCTCCACGGTATAGCCTTCGTAGGCCAGGCCGCGGTGCAGGAGGTCGAGGATCCGTGGATCGTCGTCCACAGCCAGAATATGCATCATGTTTGATTATAGCATAACCTACCTTCGAGCCGCCGCCTGAATCCGGATCCGCTGGGGACTTGCGGAGAAAAGATACGCCGCGGCACGCTCCTCGTTATAAGAGTGTGGCCCGGAACCCGGTCCCGGGCGCACGGTATCCTCCATGCTCAAGCGGGAAGGTGGAATGCACCCATGCCATACCCGGCCCATCTGCGGATCGACGAATACAGTGCCATCCGGCAAAACGGCTGCATTCCGCTCGCCTGGCTGGCCGTGCTGCGCGACGCGCAGCCCCTCGACCTGGCGACCGCGCCCGGCACGTTCTGGGGCTGGCAGAGCACGCCGTGGGAGGCCACCGACAGCATCGACCGCACGATCAACGTGCTCCAGAAAGACGAGTACCTCTGGAGCTACTTCAATATCCTGAGCTTGCTGCTCGACGAGATCCAGCAGGTGCCGACCGAGGAGACGATCGCGGTCGACGTGTCCGCGTTCGCCGCCGTCGACGCGGTGCGCGCCCAGGCAGCCCGCGCGGCCAGCGACGACTTCCGCGCGATGCTGCGCCTGCTGCACCGCGGCGAACGCGACGCCGCGCTCACGGCGCTGCGCCAACTGTCGGCCGGGCTCAACCTCGACGCGGGTCTGCCCTTCACCGGCAGCCTGGACGCCGACATCGCCGCCATGGGCGGCCCGCAGGCCGCGCTCCAGGAGCTCACCTGGTCGTTGATCGGCGAGGTGTACGAGGGCCCGACCGAACGGGTCGAGTGGTTCACCGCCGAGCACTATCGGGCCAATTTCTGGCACTGGTTAGGGGAGACGTGACGCCATGGCCGCCGATGCACAACCACTACCCGAAGCGCTGGACCCCGAACGCCCGGACCGCCACGGCGCCGGGCGCCTGGCGACCGCGCTAGCCTACAGCCTGCCGGCAGCTGTGCTGGCCGCCGCCGGGGCGGGCCTCTATCGCCGCCTGCACCGCTCCGTGCCGCCGATCCAGGGCACGCTGCCCTGCCCGGTCACGGCGCCCGTCCGGGTGGTCCGCGACCACTGGGGCATCCCGCACGTCTACGCCGAGAGCGCGGACGATCTCTTCACCGCCCAGGGCTACGTGCAGGCGCAGGACCGGCTCTGGCAGATGGATTTCCAGCGCCGCGTGGGCGCCGGCCGCCTCTCGGAGGTCATCGGCCCGCTCACCCTGGCGAACGACCTGCTGCTCCGGCGGCTGAGCCTGCAGCAAGCCGCGGCCGACGAGGCCGCCGCCCTGGGCGAGGAAGCCGCCGCCGCCGTCGCGGCGTATTGCCGCGGCGTGAACGCCTATATCGCCTGGGCGCAGGCGAACCACGCCCTGCCGGCCGAGTTCGCCGTCCTGGCCTATGAGCCCGAGCCCTGGACGCCGACCGACGCGCTCGTCTGGACCAAGGTGATGGCCTGGGCGCTGGGCGGCAACTGGGAGAGCGAGCTTGTGCGCGCCCGGCTGGTCAACCACCTGGGCGCGGCGCGCGCCGCGGCGCTGGAGCCGGCCTATCCGCCCGGGCAGCCGCTCACCGCGGAGCCGGGCGCCGCCTTCTCGGGCCTCGACCCGCTCTACGCGCAGCTCCTGAGCGAGTACGAGCAGCTGTTCAGTGTCACCGGCATGGCCGAGATGATGCAGAGCGCCGTGCCCGCCAGCAACAACTGGGTGGTCAGCGCGGATCGCTCGGCGACGGGCCACGCGCTACTCGCCAACGATCCGCATCTTCCGCTGTTCATGCCCTCGATCTGGCACCTGATCCACCTGCACGGCGGCGGCTACGACGTGACGGGCGTCGGCTTCCCTGGCACGCCGGGCATCACGATCGGCCACAACCCCTACATCGCCTGGGGCATCACGAACGCCATGGTCGACGCGCAGGACCTCTACATCGAAAAGCTGCACCCCGAGGACCCGACGCTGGTGCTCCACGAGGGCCGCTGGGAGCAGGCCACCGTACGCACGGAAGAGATCCGCGTGCGCGGCCGGCCCCGCCCGGTGATGGAGCCGGTGCTGGTAACCCGCCACGGGCCGGTGATCAACGGCGCGTGGCACCCGGGCCGCCCCGAGCGCTGGCTGCACGCCGGAGAGCGGCTGCTCAACCTGCCGCAGCTGCGGCTGCTGCGGCGCGACCCCGAGCCCATGGGGGACGGCGGCACACTCGCGCTCGCGCTGCGTTGGACGGCCCACACGCCGGGCACCAGCCTGCAAGCGGTGCTCGACCTGAACCGCGCGCGGGACTGGGCGGGCTTCCGCCGCGCCATGCGCGGGTGGGAGGCGCCGGCCATCAACACCGTCTACGCCGACGTGAACGGCAACATCGGCTCGCATCTGATCGGCAAGGTGCCGATCCGCCGCAAGAGCCAGGGCGTGCTGCCCGTGCCCGGCTGGACGGACGAATGCGAATGGGAGGGCTTCATCCCCTTCGCCGAGCTACCGCACAGCTACAATCCCACGTCGGGCTATCTGGCCAGCGCCAACAACCGCATCGCCGGGCCGGCCTACCCCTACTTTCTGGGGCGCGAATGGTCGACCGGCTATCGGGCGCGGCGTATCGCCGACCTGCTGGAGAGCAAAGCGCGTCTCAGCCTCGACGACTTCGCCGCCATGCAGCGCGACGTCTACACGATCCCCGGGCACGCGCTCAGCCACCTGATCGTCGCGCGACTGGCCGGGCGGCCCGTGCCGCCCGGGCGGCGCGGCCGCATGCGCCGCGAGGCCCTCGCCCTGCTCGCCGCCTGGGACGGCCAGATGACCCTGCAGAGTGCTGCCGCGTCGATCGCCGAGCTCGCGATGCACTTCCTGACGCGGCGCGTCTACGGCCTGGCGTTCCAGGACGAGCGCCTGCTCGACCAGTACCTGGGCGGGCCGACCGAGACGGTCACCAACAGCACGAGCTACATCGCCCGCGCGGTGCCGCGCATGCTGCGGGCGCTGCGCGAGAACGACGTGGCCTGGCTGCGCAGCCTGGCGGTGGATCCCGCCGCCGTGGAGGGGCTAACCTGGGAGGATGTGCTGGCGGCGAGCCTCGACGATGCGGTCGCGCTCCTGCGCCGCCGGCTCGGGCCGCGCCTCGGCCGCTGGCAGTGGGGCCGTCTGCACCGGCTGACCGTGGCCCACCCCCTCGGCGCCCTGGGCCCGCTCGCGCGGATTTTCAACCCGCCCAGCGTGCGCGTGCCCGGCGACCGCGACACGATCTGCATGAGCTCGGAGCTCCCGAACAGTCCGCTGGCCGCCAGCGGCAACAGCGTCTCCTATCGCCAGTTGTTCGATTGCGGCGCCTGGGACACCGGGCGGGTGATCCTGGCGGGCGGCGAAGCCGGGCAGCCCGCCTCACCGCACTACGCCGACATGCTGCGTCTCTGGGCCGACGGTCGCTACGCCCCGCTGGCCTTCTCGCCCGCAGCGGTCGCGGCCAACACCGCCGCCGAGCTCACCCTGGTGCCGTCGGGCGGGGGCTAAGCCGCGTCGCGGACGCCGGGGCGGGCGAACACCAGGGCGACGTTCAGGCCGCCGAAGCCGAACGAGTTGCTGAGCACGTAGCGCGCGCGCCGCTCCAGGCCGGGCGCCGCGATGAACGGCAGGTCGCACTCCGGGTCGGGCGTATCCACGTTGACGGCGGGCGGCAGCCAGCCGTGCTCGATGCAGAGCGCGCAGATAGCCGCCTCGATCGCGCCGCTGGCCCCCAGCGCGTGGCCGTGCATCCCCTTCGTGCCGCTGACCGGGATGGCGGGCAACGCGTCGCCGAAGACCGCCTGGATCGCGACCGCCTCGGCCCGGTCGCCGAGGGGCGTGCCCGAGCCGTGCGCGTTGATGTACTCGACGGCCGCCGGGGCGATGCCCGCGTCGTCCAGCGCCTCACGCATGACCCGGGCGGCCTCGGCGCCGCCGGGCAGGGGCGCCGTCATGTGGTAGGCGTCCGTGGTCGTGGCGAAGCCGCAGATCTCGGCGTAGATGCGCGCGCCGCGCGCCAGGGCGTGGGCACGGTCCTCCAGCACCAGTACGGCCGCGCCCTCGCCCATGACGAAGCCGTTGCGCGTCCGGTCGAAGGGCCGGCTCGCGGTCTCCGGCGTGTCGTTGTAGGTCGAGAGGGCGCCGATAATGGCGAATGAGCCGAAGGTGAGGGGCGCCAGGGGCACCTCGACGCCGCCCGCCAGCATCAGCGGGGCGAGGCCGCGGCGGATCAGGTCGTAGGCCTGGCCGATCGCCAGCGCGCCCGAGGCGCAGGAGTTGGCGTTTGTCATATTGGGGCCGTGCAGGTCGAGCACCATGGCCACGTTGGCCGAGGCCGCGGCGCCGAACACGCTGAGCGCCAGGATGGGGCTCGCCGCGCGGATGCCCTGTGCGACGAAGCCGCTGTGCTGCTCCTCGGCGAAGGCCAGCCCGCCGAGCGCGCTGCCCAGGTAGACGCCCGCCCGCGCGCGCAGGGGCGCGTCGATCTCCAGCGCCGCGTCGGCCACCGCCTGCAGCGCGCCGGCCACCGCCATCTGCGAGTAGCGGTCCAGTCGCCGCAGCGTGCGTGCGTCGATGTGCGCGGCCGGGTCGAAATCGTCGACCTGGGCGGCCACCTGGGAGCGAAACGGCGCGGGGTCGAAGCGCGAGATGCGGCGCACGGCCGAGCGGGCGCGGCGCACGCCGCACCACAGCCCCTCGGCGCCGCTGCCGATGGGCGTGATAGCGCCGATGCCGGTGATCACGACGCGCCGCTCCGGCGGGGCGCCGGCCGGGGACCAGGGCTCGGGTGCCGGCATAGCTAGGTCCTTTCTCGGGCGCGCATGCCCGCCTCGGCCGTGGCCTTGACACAGCCCAGCGTACGCCCCGCGATGCCGCCGACGAAGAACTCGCCGACGATGCGCGCGACCAGCCAGTCGGGCACCAGCGGCCAGGGCGGATCGAAGGCGTGGCGGATCTCGACATGCACCCCCGCCGGGTCGGGCGTCAACAGCCAGGCCACGTCCATGCCGCGAGTCACACCCCGGATGTGACGAAAGCGGATGCGCAAGGGGGACTCATCGGGGAAGAGCTCCTGGGTCGTCGTCCAGGTGACCGGGATGACGTCGCGCCGGGCGCCCATGACGGCGATCTTGAAGCCGCGCGCGGGCCCGCGACGCAGCACGCGCACGTAGCGGTAATGAGGCAGGAAGAGCGGCCACTGCTCGATCTCGGCCGCCAGCTTGAAAACCACCGCGGGATCGGCCCGGATGTGAATTGCGTTCGCCTGGTAGATGGCTCCCCTCCTCGCGTCGGCCCCCGGACACCGGTTATCCAGCAAACGGCGGCGGCCGCGCGGTGGATGCGCCCGTCGCCCTGTGCCTGATTCAACGGGCGCTCTCGTCGTTTGGTACGAGTCGTGCCTTGACAAGCGCCGCGGGCATGCGCGACAATGGGAGTCGCCCGGACGTCGGTGCCCGGGCAGATCGCGGCGATCCGCGCCGGCCGCCGCGCCCGGAGGTGCAGTGATGACGACGACAGTGGAACGCGCGGCCGCGGCCGTGGCCGCCTGGCCCCGCAACCCCGGCATGCCCCTCGACCTCGGGCCGGTGCGCGCCGCCCACGTCAACCGCAGCGCCGTCGAGCGCCGCGCCGCGACGCTGGGCACCCGGCGCACGGTCAAGAAGGAGTGGCAGGCGGCCTGGCTGCTGCGCGCCATAAGCTGCATCGACCTGACCGCGCTGGCGGGCGACGATACGCCCGGCAGCGTGCGCCGCCTCTGCGCCAAGGCGCGCCGCCCCGTGCGCCAGGAGATCCTCGACGCCCTCGGCGCCGCCGATCTCGGCCTGACGGTGGCCGCGGTCTGCGTCTACCACAACCTCGTACCCACGGCCGTCGAGGCGCTGGCCGGGTCCGGCATCCCGGTCGCCGCCGTCTCCACGGGCTTCCCCGCCGGGCAGACGCCCCTGCCGCTCAAGATCGAGGAGATCAAGCAGTCGGTGGCGGCGGGCGCGACCGAGATCGACATCGTGATCTCGCGTGCCCACGTGCTGACGGGCCACTGGGCGGCGCTCTACGACGAGGTGGCCGCGTTCCGCGCGGCCTGCGGCCCTGCCCACATGAAGACGATCCTGGGCACGGGCGAGCTCAGCACGTTGCGCCAGGTGGCGCAAGCGAGCATCGTCTGCATGCAGGCGGGCGCCGATTTCATCAAGACCTCGACGGGCAAGGAGCCGGTAAACGCCACGCTGCCCGTCGGCCTGGTCATGGTGCGCGCAATCCGCGAGTATTACGAGCAGACAGGCGTGCGGGTCGGATTCAAGCCGGCGGGCGGCATCCGCACCGCGAAGGACGCACTCAACTGGCTGATCCTGATGAAGGAGGAGCTGCCGGCCGAATGGCTGCGCCCGGCCCTCTTCCGCCTGGGCGCCAGCAGCTTGCTGGCCGACATCGAGCGCCAGTTGTCACATCACGTGACCGGCCACTATGCCGCCGCGCACCACAATCCGCTGGCGTAGGCGGAGCGAGTAAGGAGAGCGAGCCACAGCATGGCAGACGACCCCACGGATGAATGGGCCGAGGAGCTCCTGGGAATCGAGGAGCTGTTGGGCGAGGCGTATGGCCGCATGCAGGCGCTGCAGGCCGAGATGAAGGCGGCCGGCCGCAAGAAAGACTGGCAGGCGCTCAGCGAGCCCATGGAGCGGCTGGCGCGCTACGGCCGCCTGTTCGGCGAGATGCGCGCCGACTGGGACCAGGGCGCCGAGTAACCCCCGAAGGAGGCACGCCATGACGGCGGTCGCCGAGATCTTTGAGACGATGGAGTACGGCCCCGCGCCCGAGTCGCGCGACCCGGCCCGTGCCTGGCTCGACGCCCATGGTGGCGAGTTCCCGCTGTTCATCGACGGCGCATGGGTCGCCCCGCGGAGCGGGCAGTACCTGGAGACGCGCAGCCCGGCAACCAACGCCCCGCTCGCCCGCGTGGCCGCCGCCGGCCCGGCCGACGTCGACGCGGCCGTGGCCGCCGCGCGTGCGGCCTTCCCGGCCTGGAGCGGCCTGCCCGGCCACGCCCGCGCGCGCTACCTGTACGCCCTGGCCCGCCACATCCAGAAGCATTCCCGCCTGCTCGCCGTGCTCGAAGCGCTCGACAACGGCAAGTCGATCCGCGAGACGCGCGACATCGACGTGCCGCTCGTCGCCCGCCACTTCTACTATCACGCCGGCTGGGCCCAGCTTATGGCCCGCGCGCTCCCGGACTACCGCCCGCTCGGCGTGGTCGGCCAGATCATCCCCTGGAACTTCCCGCTGCTCATGCTGGCCTGGAAGATCGCACCCGCCCTGGCGATGGGCAACGCCGTCGTGCTCAAGCCCGCGCGCTACACGCCGCTGAGCGCCCTGGCCTTCGCCGAGATCCTGCAGGAGATCGGCCTGCCACCCGGCGTCGTCAACATCGTCACCGGCGAGGCGGCGCAGGCGGGTGAGGCCCTGGTCGCCCACCCCGACGTCGACAAAATCGCCTTCACCGGATCGACCGAGGTCGGTCGCGCCCTGCGCCGCGCTACGGCGGGCACCGGCAAGCGCCTCTCGCTCGAGCTCGGCGGCAAGTCGCCCTTCGTCGTCTTCGACGACGCGGATCTCGACAGCGCGGTCGAAGGCGTAGTCGACGCGATCTGGTTTAACCAGGGGCAGGTCTGCTGCGCGGGGTCGCGCCTGCTGGTGCAAGAGGATATTGCCGAGGCGATGTACGCGCGCCTGCGGGCGCGCATGGAGAAGCTGCGCGTCGGCGACTCGCTCGACAAGGCGATCGACATCGGCGCCATCGTCGGCCCCGTGCAATTGCAGACGATTACGCAACTGGTCGAGCGGGGCGTGGCGGAAGGCGCGACGCTCTGGCAACCCTCCTGGGCCTGCCCGACAGACGGCTGCTACTTCCCGCCGAGCCTCTTCACCGGCGTGGCACCCGCGGCCGAGATCGCCCAGGTCGAGATCTTCGGCCCGGTGCTCGTCGCGCTGACGTTCCGCACGCCCGCCGAAGCGGTCGCCCTGGCGAACAACACGCGCTACGGCCTGGCCGCCAGCGTCTGGAGCGAAAACATCAACCTGGCGCTCGACGTGGCCCGGCAGATCAAGGCGGGCAGCGTCTGGGTCAACAGCACGAACCTGTTCGACGCGGCCTCCGGCTTCGGGGGCTATCGCGAGAGCGGCTTCGGCCGTGAGGGCGGCAAAGAGGGGCTGTACGAATACGTGCGCCCGGCCTGGGAGGCCGCGCCGGAGTCGGGCCCGCCGGAGGCGACGCCGGCCGCGGCACACGCCAATGGCCGGGGCAAGGCGGGGGCGGCCAAGGAACGCGCTGCGGCGACCACGTCGGTGCGCGCTCCCGGCTTGCCCGCCGTCGACCGCACGCCGAAGCTCTACATCGGGGGCAAGCAGGCCCGGCCCGACTCGGGCTACAGCCGCACGGTCTACGGCCCCGACGGCCAGGCCATCGGCGAGGTGGGCGACGGCAATCGCAAGGACATCCGCAACGCCGTCGAGGCCGCGCACAAGGCGGCCGGCTGGGCGAATGCCACCGGCCACAACCGCGCGCAGATCCTCTACTACATCGCGGAGAACCTGGACGCGCGCGCCGCCGAGTTCGCCGCGCGGCTCGTGGCCCAGACGGGGCAGGACGCGACCGCGGCCGACGCCGAGGTCGCGGCATCCGTCGATCGCCTCTTCACCTACGCCGCCTGGGCCGACAAGTACGACGGCCAGGTGCACCACACGCCGCTGCGCAACGTGACGATCGCCATGCCGGAGCCGATCGGCGTAATCGGCGTCGCGTGCCCCGACACGTGGCCGCTGCTGGCCTTCGTCTCGCTCGTGGCTCCGGCGGTCGCGATGGGCAACACGGTCGTTGCCATCCCGTCCGCCGCCCACCCGCTGAGCGCGACCGACTTTTACCAGGTGCTCGACACGTCCGACCTGCCCGGCGGCGTGCTCAACATCGTCACCGGCGCGCGCGACCCGCTGGCCCGGGTGCTGGCCGAGCACGACGACGTCGACGCGGTCTGGTACTTCGGCGACGCGGATGGCAGCCGCATGGTCGAACTCGCCAGCGCCGGCAACATGAAGCGCACCTGGGTCTCGTACGGCCGGGCCCGCGCCTGGGCCGACGCGGTCCAGGGCGCGGGCGAGGAGTTCCTGCGCGAGGCCACGCAGGTCAAGAACATCTGGGTGCCCTACGGGGCGTAGACACGGTCGATGCGCGCGAAACGCCGAACGGCTCCCCGTCTGGGGAGCCGTTCGTTGGTGTGCAGGGCTTGCCGCCCGGCGCGGGTCTAGCCGATCGCGGCCGGGGAGGCGGGCGGGTTCGCGGTCGGCGTATTGCTGACGACTTTCACCTCGGCCGCCTGGCTGCCGACCTCGCTCGGCGTCGGGATGCGGCTGAACGGCGCGAAGTGGCAGGCTACCCAGTGCTCCGTAGGCCCACTGCCGCCGACGTTGCGCCACTCGGGAATCTGCTGCTTGCAGATGTCCTGGGCGAGCCAGCAGCGCGTGTGGAAGCGGCAGCCGCTCGGCGGGTTCAGCGGGCTGGGCACATCGCCCTTGAGCACGATGCGCTGGCGCTTGCTCCGCGGGTCGGGCATCGGGATGGCCGAGAGCAGCGCCTGGGTGTAGGGGTGTTGGGGGCTCTCGAAGAGCGCATCGCGGCTGGCCAGCTCGGCCATCTTGCCGAGATACATCACGCCGACGCGGTCGGAGACGTGCTCGACCACGCTCAAGTTGTGGGCAATGAACAGGTAGGTCAGCCCGAAGTCGCGCTGCAGGTCCTTCAGGATGTTGAGCACCTGCGACTGGATCGACACGTCGAGCGCCGAGACGGGCTCGTCGCAGACGATGAACTTGGGCTGCAGGGCGAGCGCGCGCGCGATGCCGATGCGCTGGCGCTGGCCGCCGGAGAACTCGTGCGGGTAGCGTCGCGCGTGCTCCGGATGCAGGCCGACGCGCCCGAGCACATCGCGCACCCGCTCATCGCGCTCCTCCTTGTTCATGCCGTGGATACGCAGGCCCTCCCCGACGCTCTCGCCGATCGGCACGCGCGGATCCAGCGACGAGTAGGGATCCTGGAAGATGATCTGGATGTCGCGCCGCGCGCGCTTCAGCTGGGTGCTGTTCAGACCGAAGACATCTTGCCCTTCGAACACCACGTGGCCGCCGGTCGGCGCGAGCAGGCGGAGGATCGTGCGCCCGACCGTCGTCTTGCCGCAGCCCGATTCGCCCACGAGGCCCAGCGTCTCGCCCGGGCGGACGTAGAAGCTCACGTCGTCCACGGCCTTGACCTGGCCGACGACGCGTTGCAGGAGGCCGCCGCGCACCGGGAAGTACTTCTTCAGGTTCTGCACCTCGAGAAGTGGCCGGCCATTACCGGGAGCACCTGCGGGCGGCGCCGGGGCCGGGGCGGCGCTGCCCGGAGCTCCTACGGCCGTCGTCGAGGGATCTTTGGTCGTCATACCTACGCTAGCTCCTTCAGGTCAAACAGACAACAGCGCTCCAAACGGAGCCAGTCCCGCCCGGATGGGTCCGGAAGGGCCTACTGCGTGGCCGCCGGCCCCTGGGCGTCGGCGGCTTCGTCGCTATACAGCCAACAGCGCGAAGTGCGCGACTCCGGCAGGGCAAACAGGGGCGGCTCCTCGCGACGGCAAATGTCCATCACGTGGGGGCAGCGATTGGCGAAGCGGCAGCCCGGCGGCAGGTTCCGCAGGCTCGGCACGGAGCCGGGAATGACGTCGAGGCGGTCCTTGATCTGGCCCAGCACGGGGATCGAGGCGAGCAGGCCCTGGGTGTAAGGGTGCTTCGGATTGTCGTAGAGGGCGTTGACTTCGGCCTCCTCGACGATCTTGCCCGCGTACATGACCGAGATATGGTCGGCCATTTCGGCGACGACCCCCAGGTCGTGCGTGATCAGGATAATCGCGGTGTTGAAATTGGCCTTCAGGTCCTTCATCAGCTCGAGGATCTGGGCCTGAATGGTTACGTCGAGGGCGGTCGTGGGCTCGTCGGCAATGAGGAGCTCGGGCTCGCAGGCCAGCGCCATGGCGATCATGACGCGCTGGCACATACCGCCCGACATCTCGTGGGGATAGCTCTGTGCGCGGCGCTTGGCCGCGGGGATGCCCACGATGCTCAACAGCTCGACCGAGCGCTTGAGGGCCTGGTCGCGGCTCATGCCGCGGTGCAGCATCAATACTTCGCTGATCTGGTCCCCCACGCGGAAGACCGGATTCAGACAGCTGCCGGGCTGCTGAAAGATCATGGAGATGCGGTCGCCCCGGATCTTGCACATCTCGTCTTCGCTGAGGGTGATCAGGTCCTTGCCGCCGAACCAGATGCGGCCGTTGAGGATGCGGCCCGGCTGGCCGATCAGGCGCATAATCGAGAGCGAGGTGACGCTCTTGCCGCAGCCCGATTCGCCCACCAGCCCCATCGTCTCGCCGCGGCGCAGGCTGAAGCTGACGCCGTCCACGGCGCGGACGACACCGTCCTCGGTGAAGAAGTGAGTTTGGAGGTCTTCGACGCGCAGAATCTCGTTAGGGTCACCACCGGGAACCGCCCCCATGGTCTGCGTGGCCTGCGTACGCGGGGTCTGGCCGTTCGTGCCGGGGCGGGTGCTGACGGGGGCAGCTTGCGTGTCCAGAGTTGATCTCCTTTCAGGGCGCGCGGGGTCTGTGCGGCATCGGCGCCGAACAGACGACCTTCCCAAGCCCCCTGTGGGGCACGTGCACGGTGCTAGGCGCAATAGGGCATAGTGACGCGCCGGGCTGGGAAGTCAGTTGGCTACAAGTGTAGCAGAAAGGGTCTGTGTTGTCAAATCGTTATACCACGTAGCAGGGCAAGGTGGTTCAACCATCCGGCCGCGGCCAGGCCGGCCGCATAGCCGCGGGCGTGGGCGGGCACTGGGCCGGGCCGGCGGCGGGATCGCCGTTACATGCCGGTCCTCCGGGGCCGCCGTGGCACGGCGAACGGCGTCGGTGTTTTGTCAGAGGGCGTGTGTTATCATGTGGCCTGGGGACTTGGCGCGGCGAAGCCCGCCGAGTGGCGTGTGCCGGGATATGAACGGGCCGGGGCGGGGCAGCCGGCCCTATCGCACAGGTGACGGACCTTTATGCTCGACACACCGGGTGATTGGCCCAAGGTCGGCTCGTCTCCTTGGGACCGCCTTCCGCTTCGCGGCCTCGCCTGCTGGCGGCTGCGCGGCGAGTGCGCGCCCGCATGGCGGCTCGCCATTCTCTTGCCGGCCATTCTATGCCTTAGCGCTTGTGCGACCACGTCCGCAGCCACGGGCGCCACAACTCTGGCCCAACAGAACGGGGAGGTATGGGGACTGGCCTTCACCCCGGACGGTCGAACGCTGGCAACTTGCAGCGCCGAGCCGCTCGGCAAGGATAACGCGGTCCGCCTCTGGGATACGGCCAAGCCGGGGCATCCCCCGCTCGTGGAGTGGCGATTGCCGGCGGGATGCCGGGCGGTCGCGATCTCACCGGATGGGTTTCGCGTTGCCGCAGGATCCGAGGATGGGATTGTACGGCTCTGGGATACCCGCCATCCCGAGCAGGCACCGGCGACCCTGTCAGGCCATACCTCCTGGATCAATGCGGTTACCTTTAGCCCCGACGGGCACCTGCTCGTTTCCGGTAGTGACGACAACACGGTTCGAGTCTGGGACCTTCAGAACATCACAGGTCCTCCCAGGGTGCTCTCTGACTCCCCGAGTTCGATCTTCTCCCTTGCTTTTGGCGCGGACAGTCATACGCTAGCAGCAGGGAACCGTTATCACACGATCTATCTTTGGAATCTCACGGCCGCCGCCACGGTCACCCGCGTTCTCACCGTCACCAGTGGGGTGGTCCAGGGCTTGGCCTATAGCTCCGCGGGCAACCGGCTCGCCTCAGTCGAGCACAGCCAGATCCGAATCTGGAATCTGGGAGACCCTGGGGCCGGTTCGGCTTTACGCGTGGATCCCCGCTGGATGCTCACGACCGGCACCTTCAGCCCGGACGGACAGCTTTTCGCGGCGGCTGGGGTGGACAAAGTGGTCCGCATATGGAACCTGGCGCGCCCCTCTGACCCGCCCTGGACACTGGTGGGGCATCGCGGCCCCGTTGGTGCCTTGGCGTTCAGCCCAGATGGCCAGGTGCTTGCATCCGGCAGCTACGATGGAACGGTCCGGCTATGGCCAGCGCCAAAACCCGCTCCCCCCGCACCATAGGTGGGGGAGCGAGCGGGAATCGGCAGGAGGTTGAAAGTGCGCGGATCGCCCGAACCGGCGACACGCGAGGCCGCGCTGGAGAAGGATGCGGCGGCCAGCGAAACCAACCACTTCCTGTACAGCTTCGGCGGCAGCGTGGTGGCGGAGCGGGCGACGACGAGCAGCACGAACTGGCTGGTGTACCTGCACGCCGACCATTTGGGCAGCGTGAGCCTGGTCACGAACACGAGCGCCCAGCAAGTGAGCGTGCAAGACTTCACGCCGTGGGGCAGCGTGCGGGGCAGCACCGTGCCGGCGAGCACGACCACGCTGAACTACACGGGGCAGCGGCTGGACGACACGGGGCTCTTGTACTACAATGCGCGTTACTACGACCCGGCGCTCGGGCGCTTCATCAGCCCCGACAGCATCGTGCCTGGCGCCAGCATCCGGGGTAGGCGGCGCGGCGGACACACTCGGGCAAGATCCGCAGCAGGCGTTGCGCCCGCTCACGGTGGATTTCCACGAAGGCGGCTTCCTCACGAGCATTGCTCAAGAGGACGCGTTCACGCAGCAGCACGGGTTCTGGTTCGAGCTGAGCAACGCTGATCGCGGCAAGGCGAAGAGCGCCTGGGGACCGGATGACCCGCAAGCACTCAACCGGTACGCCTACGCACTTGACAACCCGCTGCAGTACACGGATCCCACGGGGCACTACTTCCGGATCATCAAAGCCGTGATGCCGATAATGGTGGACTTCTTCGCCAAGGCTGTTCAACAACTGAAAGACTCCTCATCTAGCGTGGACATCCTTGGGGTGCTAGCGAGTGCCGCCAGCGCTGCGCTCCTGACCATAGAGAATCCTTTCCTACTCGTGCTGGCATCAGCCGCGGTCGGGTCGATAATCTTAGCCTTCCAGCACGCCGCAGTTAGCAGCGTCAATCAAGCCATCGATATACTTCAGCATCTGCATGACTACCTCGACGCTGCGGACATGGCCGGATCGGTTCGCTGGGTGGATCTCTACTTCACGGACGTACGTGTGATGCGAGGTTGCCCGACGATCGAGACAGGCTATGGGTCCGAGTGTGCGGGCGGCCGAGATCCCACCGACGAAGTGACCCAAGCCACGTTATGGGTCCGTTACGACAACGGGCAAGCGCGGGGGTTCACTGTGGACGGGTCCTTTTACAACATCTTCAAGGACTGGTGGGGCGGACCGCCGGCCGAGTAAGCGCGCACAGCGAGTTCGCCTTCCTCCCACGGGAGGCACCTGAAGTCGGCAGCAGTGGCCAGACCGAACGCCCGGAGTTCGATCCCCGGATGTCCGGTCTGGCCCAGGATCATCGATGTCACTGGGGGTACGAGATGCGCAAGTTTGTCGAATTGGCCGTGCCGCTCTCTGTTATTCTTGTGCTGGTTTCCGCTTGCGCCACGACCGCCGTCCAACAGACCCCAGAGCCGGCCCACGTCCCGACTGATTGGCCAGATGCATTGGCCATCGCCGTGCGCGCGGTCAAGCAGATCAAAGCTTACCCAGTGCTAATGTGGGTGGAAGCGGACCCGGTCGGGGACAACTGGGTCGCCGATGCTCAACATGCGCCTCCGCTGAACACGAGGTTTGCCTTCGCTGATGGCACAGATCCCGAGCCCGGCACACTCGATATGTCGCTGGTCAGCTTCATCAACCCTCCGATAACCAGCACTATTACTGTGGAGCGTGACTACGGCAAAGAGATCGATCCAGACGTCAGTTCTACCGAGCATCGCCTACAGATGCGCGATGACTTCATGAGGGATGAAGCTCGGTCCTCAAGATGTTTTTCGCGTGACAAGCCAAGAAGGCCTGGCATACCTCGGCAGTACACGCACTTCGACCTCGTTGGCTATCATCTCCCTATCTGTAAGCGAGTTTGATCTCGGTCAGTTCTTCACGCCCGAGAAACGCAAGACAGCGCCGGAAATCGTGTGGGCCATCAGGTATCGGAAGGAACACCAGGATTTGCGTTTTCTCATTGATCCCTACACTGGAGAGGCCCTGTATCGAGTTATAGAAGGGTCCGGCAACAGCCCATCCTGGCCGGCCGCAGCAACGCGCTCTCCTACCCGCTAATCCGTGGGAGGCAGGCGGCCGGGCCCCAGCCCCGCGTCCCAGTCAGCAAGGGCAGCATGAACGACCCGGACATGGGGGCTTGGACCCACACCTACGACGCCGCCGGGCGCCCCCAGACCATGAGCGGCCAGCAGTACGTCAACGGCACCTGGCAGTCGCTGGGCTACTACGTCTCCAACGCCCACTATACCGCACTGGGCCAGCCGCTCGACCGCACGCTCGGCAACGGGCTGACCGAGCGGCGGCGCTACGCCGGCCCGAGGCAGCGGCGCAGCCCGGGCATCGTCCCGCGCGGTCAGTGCACCTTCTCGCCCGCTTGCTCCAGCAGCAGCTTGAGCTGCCGGACGGTGTCGACCGCCTGGCCGCGATAATGGTTGTTCGTGTAGACGTAGGTCGTGGGCGCTTCCTGGGTCAGCGTCTCGATCTTCGGCACCCACTCTTCCAGCTCGGCCGTCGAGTAGCTGTAGCTGTAGCGCTCCCAGGCCTCGTCGTGCTGCCACCACTTCTGCGCGTTGCGGCCGTGGAAGCGCACGTAGGCCACCGGCGCGGTCGCGACGGCGATCGGCGGGATGAGGCCGCGCAGGCGGGGCTCGTCCACGCAGCAGTAGCCGAGGTTGTTGCGGCGCAGCAGGTCCATCGTCTCGTCGGTGACCCAGGCGGCGTTGCGGAACTCGACCACGACGGGCAGGTCACCCATGCGGTCGCGGAAGACGCGCAGGTAGTCGCGCGATTCGTCGCTCGGCTTGAACGAGCTCGGGAACTGGGCCAGCACGGCGCCCAGCTTGTGCTGGTCGACGAGCGGGGTCAGCGCCTCGCGGAACTGGCCGAAGGCGGCCGGGTCCTCGCGCTCGTGGGTCAGCTCGCTCGCCGCCTTGATGCTGAAGACGAAGTCGTCGGGCACCTTGTCGGCCATCGCCGCCAGCGTGCGCGCGTTGGGCATGCGATAGTAGGTGTAGTTGATCTCGGTGGTGTTGAAGTTATGGGCATAGAACGGCAGCATCTCGTTCTTGGCGATTCCCTCGGGATAGAAATGCCCGATCCAATCGTCGTAGCTATAGCCGCTGGTTCCCAGGTAGAGCATCGTCGCACCTCCTAACATAGATAACGTGACACAGATAACGTGAGCACGCGGTCCGGCGCGCGACGGGGCGATCCCGCCCACCGCCCCGTTGCACGGCGCCCAGGAGCCGTGGTAAGATAAGCAGCACACACCCGCGCAGTTGATCCATACCCCGGCACACAAGGGAGGAGCCCGGCCCATGAATCGCCGCCATCTCACGCTGTCCGGCCTGATGACCCTGCTGGCGCTGCTGTTGATCGTCACGCGCCCGGCGGCGCCGGGCCTCACGCAGCCCAAGCCCGCGCCGCCGCCCCCGGCCCCCGGGCTGGCGCACCCGTGCAGCGGGATCTACGCCGAACCGCCCTTCGCGGGCCTCTCACCCTTGAGCATCACCTGGGTGCCCGGCATGTGCACCAACGACGTCTACGCCGCGGGCTACGGCGACCTGACCGTCTGGCAGGCGGGCGGCCACAGCTATGTGGGCATCGCCGGATTCGCCCAGCGCGCCTTCTACATCTTCAACGTCGACGACCCGTATCACCCGCAACTGCTGACGACGCAGTCATTCCCGGCGGGCGGCAGCGCCAGCCTGTCGATCTTCGCCTTCCAGCAGCACGGCACGCGCTATCTCTCGTTCACCATGCGCGGCTCCGGCAGCGGCTGCGGCTTCTTCGTCTACCAGGTCGACGACCCGGCCAACCCGGTCTTCGTCGGCCGCCAGGCGGGCACGGACTGGTGCACGGTGCACGAGCATTTCATCTCGACCGACGCCCAGGGCGACGCCGATTACGCCTGGCTGACGATGTCCGCCGAGACCGGCTCGGGCTACAAGATCGTGGTCCTGGACCTGCGCAATCTGCCGGCGATGCCGGAGACGGGGCGCTACCAGCGCCCGGACTCCGGCGGCAGCATCTTCGCGCACGACGTCACGGTGATCGGCAACCGCGTCTACATCGCGTTCTGGAGCGGCGGCCTGATTATCCAGGACAAGGAGACGCTGGCCCACAGCGTCAACCCGGCGCCCCTGAACCCCATCGACAGTATTCGCCCAGCCGGGTTCAACGTGCATCACGCCTGGCCCACGTCGGACGGCCAACACGTCTTCATCGAGGACGAGTTCGCGAACAGCGCCGGGTTCGAGAAGATCCGGCTCTACAACATTGCCGACGTCGCGAACCCGCATTACGAGACGGGCATCGTGGGCGCCGACGTCGCGGCCACGAACCGCGCCCACAACCTCAAGATCCTGAACCTGAGCCCCGGCCACGACCTGCTCTTCGACGGCTGGTACGAGGCGGGCACGCGCGGCTTCCTGGTCGACACCAGCGGCCCGGGCGTGCCGCAGATCACCCAGACGCTCTCCCACCGCCTGCGCCAGAGCACGGATGGCCAGTTCGGCGACGTCTGGGGCGTGGACTTCCTGCCCTGCACGCTGGGCGGCAAGACGCGCACCTGCGTCTACTCCGCCGACATGTTCTACGGCCTCGTGGTCGACGCCCTGGACCAGGACCCTGCGCTCGACCCCTACCCGCCGACGTCGACGCTGAGCGCCCCGGTCGAGGGCCAGACGGTCACGGCCTGCAAGGTTCTGGTGCAGGGCACGGCGCACGATTATTGGAGCGGCCTGCAGCGGGTCGAGGTGAGCCTGAACAACGGCGCGACGTGGCAAACGGCCACGGGCACGGACGCCTGGCGCTACATCTGGCACGTCTCCGCCGACGGCCATTACACGCTGCAGGTGCGTGCGACCGACCTCGCGGGCAACCACGACAGCGCGCCGGTCACGGTGCACGTCACGGTGGCGGGCCGCTGCACGCTGACGGGGGCCGCCGCGGATCCGGCGACCGGGGCTGGCGCCCCCTGAGGCCCGGACTCGTGGTCCGGCCCGTGCTACACGCCCTACCAGCAGACTGACCACCCCACGCCGGGCGCCGGCCGCGTGCCGCCCCGCGTAGCAGAGGAACCGCACCGATCATGCCTAGCCCAATCATCGTCGTCGGCCTCGGCCCGGGCGCCTGGGCCCACGTGACGCTGGAGGCGCGCGACCTGCTCGCCGCCACGTCGACCCTCTGGCTGCGTACGACGACCCACCCCACCGCCGAGCACCTGCCCGCGCACCTGCGCGATCGAGAGCTTCGACTATCTCTACGAGCGCGAGAGCTCCTTCGCCGCCATCTACCGGCAGATCGCCGAGGCGCTGCTGGAGCGCGCGGCGGCCGGGCCCGCCGAGCACGCCGCTCGTCTACGGCGTCCCCGGGCACCCGCTCGTCGGCGAGGCCTCGGTGCGGCTGCTGCTGCCCCGCGCGCGCGAGGCGGGCATCCCCGTGCGCATCGTCGCCGGCCTGTCGTTCCTGGAGCCGGTCTGCACCGCGCTGGAGATCGACCCGCTGGAACACGGCCTGCAGATCCTCGACGGCACCGACCTGCTGAGCGTGGGCGAGCCGCTGACCGGGCCGGCCCCGCCGGACGGCGCCGGCGCCGCCCGAGCCGTTCTTCTTCAGCCCCTACGCCCTGCCGGTGCCGCCCGCCGCCTTCCCGACGCTGCAGGGACTCACGCCGCTGCTCCCCGCGCTGATCACGCAGGTCTACAACGGCCGCGTGGCGAGCGCGATCAAGCTGGCGCTGCTGGAGAAGTATCCGGCGGACCACCCCGATAGCCTGGTGGTGGCGGCGGGCGTGCCTCCGGCCGAGACGGTGCGCCGCATCCCGCTGGCCGACCTCGACCGCGGCCAGCCGATCAACCACCTCGCCTGCGTCTACGTGCCGCCGCTCGACCCGCTGGCGCACCCGCGCGACGTGGACTCGCTGATCTACCTGATGGGCCGCCTGCGCGGCCCCGGCGGCTGCCCGTGGGACCGGGAGCAGACGCACGACTCGCTGAAGCGCTACCTGCGCGAGGAGACCTACGAGGTCCTCGAAGCGATCGATGCCGGCGACCCGGAGCACCTGGCCGAGGAGCTCGGCGACCTCCTGCTGCAGGTCATCTTCCACGCCCAACTGGCCGTCTCCGCCGAGGAGTTCACGCTGGGCGACGTGGTCGAGTCGATCGTGACCAAGCTGGTGCGCCGCCACCCGCACGTCTTCGGCGAGGCCGAGGTGGCTAACGCCGCGGGCGTGGTCAGCAACTGGCAGACGATTAAGGCCGCCGAGCGGGCGGCGCGGCGCGCGGCCGCGGGCGCGCCCGATTCGGCGGAGCCGGTGCTCGAAGTGACCGAGCAGTTGCGCAGCGTGCCCGCCTCGATGCCCGCGCTCGACTACTCGCAGCAGATCTCCGAGCGCGCCGTGCGGGCCGGGTTCGAGTGGACCAAGATGGAGGACGTCTTCGCCAAGGTGCACGAGGAGCTCGAGGAACTGCGCGAGGCCGCCGAGCCGGGCCACCGCCAGGAGGAGCTCGGCGACCTGCTCTTCACGCTGGTCAATGTGGCGCGCTGGTGGGGCCTGAACGCCGAGGAGACGCTGCGCGCCGCCGACGCGAAGTTCGTGCGCCGCTTCAGCGCGATGGAGCGCCTGGCCGTGGCCGACGGTAAACAGCTGCGGGGTATGCCCGTCGACGAAATGGAAGGGTACTGGCAGGCCGCGAAACGGGCGGAGCGGGCCACCAAGGAGTCCGAACAACATGGATGACGAATCAGCAGGTCAGTCGACCCCGGAAGGCGCGCCCGAGGCGGCGTCCACCTCGGCCGATGCCGAACGCGAGGCAGAGGCAGGCGTGGAGCTCCGCGGCACCGAGCCCGAGCCCGGGCTGCTCGCCGAGGAAGAAGCCGGCGTCATTGCGCCCTCGCGCATGCAGGAACCGGAGGCGTGGAAGCCCCGGCTCGTGCCCTGGGCCCCCCGCGACCCGGGCGGCGCCAATCTCGGCCGGCTCGAAACGGTCGCCTGGGATGAGGCGGCTGCGCGCCTGATCGCGCGCGACGCCGCGGGCGCCACGCTGCTGATCCAGCCGCTCGGTCCGGCCACGCTGCGCGTCACCCTGCTGGCCCCCGGCGCCGACGCGCCGCCCACGTCGTTTGCCGTGCTGCCCGAGGCGCTGACGGCGCCGCCCGCCCTACCCACGCCCCCGGCCGGCGAGTCCGGGCCGCTGGTCGAGGCCGCGGAGGGCTGGACCGTGGCCACGGCCGCGGGACCGCTCACGCTCGGCCACGAGGGCAACCTGCGCTGGGCGCGCGCCGACGGCGAGGTCATCCAGGTCACCGGGCCCGGCCCCGGCGACAAGCTCGGCTTCGGCTGGGGCGCGGAGTGGACCTGGGTCTGGCTGGTGCGCAACCAGGGCGCCGCCTACCTCGGCTTCGGCGAGCGCACCGGCGCGCTCGACCGCAGCGGCCTGCAGATGACCTTCTGGACGGCGGACGTCGGCCCGCATCACCCCGGCACCGACGCCATGTATCAGTGCCTGCCCGTGGGCGTCGTCTGGGACCCCGACACCGGCCACACGACGGGCATCTTCAGCGACTACCCCGGCCTGCAACGCTGGGACCTCGGCCAAACCGAGGCCGGCGCGATCTGCGTCGCCGCGAACGCGCCGCTGCTCGACCTCTACCTCTTCGCCGGCCCGACCATGCCCGACGTGCTCGCCCAGTACACCGCGCTGACGGGGCGCATGCCGCTGCCGCCGCGCTGGGCCCTCGGGTTCCAGCAGTCACGCTGGAGCTACTTCCCGCAAAGCCAGGTGCTGGATGTGGCCCGCGAGTTCCGGCGGCGCAACCTGCCGGCCGACGTCATCTACCTCGACATCGACTACATGCGCGGCTTCCGCGACTTCACGTTCGACCCGCGCGGCTTCCCCGACCCCGCCGCGCTGACGGCCGCAGCCGCGGACCTGGGCTTCCGCATCGTCACGATCCTCGACCCCGGCGTGAAGCGCGACCGCGGCTACCCGGTCTACGACGAGATGTTCCGCCGTCAGTATTATGTCAAATGGCCGGACGGGCGGCCTTACGTCGGTAAGGTCTGGCCCGGGCCCTGCGTCTTCCCCGACTTCTTCCAGCAGGCCGTGCGCGACTGGTGGGGTAGCCTGCACGCCCGCCTGCTCGACGTGGGGATTGCCGGCATCTGGGACGACATGAACGAGCCGGCGGTGACCAACGAGCAGCCCGGCCGAGGGAGACGCGCCCGACGGCTCCTGGGACGCGGGCACCATGCCGCCGGACGTGATCCACGAGACGATCTCCGGGATACGGCCGCATCGCGAGGTGCACAGCGCCTACGGCCTGCAGATGGCCCGCGCCACGGCCGAGGGCCTCGACCGGCTGCGCCCCGGCGAGCGCCGCTTCGTGCTGACCCGGTCGGGCTATGCCGGGGTGCAGCGCTACGCCGCCGTGTGGACCGGCGATAACCAGTCCTGGTGGGAGCACCTGGCCATGGCCGTGTCGATGTGCCAGGGCATGGGCCTGGCCGGTGTCCCCTTCGTCGGCACCGACATCGGCGGCTTCAACGAGCGCACCACCGGCGAGCTTTATCTCCGCTGGCTGCAGTTCGGCACCGTGATGCCGCTGGCCCGCGCGCACTACAACCTGCACAACAGCGGCGGCCAGGAACAGGAGCCCTGGAGCTTCGGCCCGGCGATCGAGGCCCACGCGCGCGTCGCGCTGGAGCAGCGCTACCGGTTGCTGCCCTACCTCTACAGCCTCTTCTGGGAGGCCGCGCAGACCGGCGCGCCCGTCCTGCGTCCGCTGGCCTGGGACTTCCCGTACGATCCGCGCGGCCGCACCGCCGGCACGGAGGCGCTCTGCGGCCCCGCCCTGCTGGCGGCGCCCGTGACCCGCGCGGGCCAGGCCGCGCAGGCAGTCTACCTGCCGCCCGGCGACTGGTATCATCTCGTGACGCGCACGTGCTACACAGGGCGGCCAGGACGTGCTCGTGCCGACGCCGCTGGAGCACTGGCCGCTCTTCGTGCGCGACGGCAGCGTAATCCCGCTCGGCGAGTCCGCGCGCAACACCGACGACGCCGCCGGGTCACCCATCACGCTGCTGGTCACCGTGCCCGCGCCCGCGGCGACGCCGCGGCCGCCGTTCGTCTGGTACGAGGACAACGGCCAGGACCTGGCGTATCGCGTGGGCGACTTCCGCCAGGTGCCGCTGCAATGCCGGCGCGAGGACGCGGCCGTGGTCGTCGAGATCGGGCCGGTCACCGGCGGCCGGGCGCCCAATACGCGCGACCTGCACCTGGAGGTCTGGGGCCTGGACTCTGCGCCCGGCCGCGTGCAGGTGAACGGCAGCCCGGCGGACGGCGTCGCCTGGGACACCGAGTCGCGGCGGCTCACGCTACCCGTGGAGCCACCCGGCGAAGGGACGCAGCTGCGCATCACCCTGACGCCGTGAGCGCGGAGGACGCGGGTGGCGGGCACGCCCGCGCCTACGAGGCGCTCTACGTCGAGACCTGGACCACGCTGGCGCGCCTGCGCGCGGCGCCGCCGACGGCGGACTGGCTGGTGCCCGAAAGCACGCCGATCCTGGCGTTCGGCGCCTGGCAGACGGCCCGCGTGGTCACCGCCGCGCTCAACCCGTCGGAAGACGAGTTCCTGACGCCTGAGCGGCCGCGCCGTCCGCTGCCGCCGGATGCCCGGCGCCTGCTCCACTGGCCCGCCGACGGACAACTCACGCTCGCGCGCCTGCGCGAAGCCCGGCGCCGCGCCGAAGCCTACTTCGTCGCCGGGCAAGCCTACACCCGCTGGTTCGGCCGCTACGTCGGCCTGCTGGAAGCCCTCGACGCGCCCTTTGCCGGCGGGCGGGCCTGCCAGACCAACTACGGCTCGCCGTTCACCACGCGCGTCGGCTGGGGTGCCGTGCCGCCGCGCATCCGCGCCGCCCTGGCGGCCGACGGCGCGGCGCTCTGGCGCCGCCTGCTCGACTTGCTGCCGTGCCTGGAGATCGTCGTCGGCCAGGGCGCGGGCTGGCGCACGGTGCCCGCGCTCTTCGGCTTCACACCCGACGCCTGGACACCGATTCCCACGCCCCTCGACGCCAAAGGCGGCCGTGCGGCCGGCGCGCGGCCGCACCTGCTGCACCGCGTCGTCACAATCGCGGGTCGCCCCGTCGACCTCTTCTGGTGGCGGCCGAACCGCGGCGGCCCCTTGACGTGGCTGAGCCGAACCGATGCCGCGCTACTCGGCCGGGTGATCCGGGAGCGGCGGGCGGGCTGACGCGCGCACCGCGATCCGCCTTGTCACCCTTCGACAAACCTGCTATAATCGCCAGTGGCCCGCCTACGCGGCCGCTCATTTTAGAATCCCAGGAGGCGCATTACCTTTATGAGCTTGGCTCTACTGCCGGCCCTCGGCAGGCTGTTCTCGGTGACCGGGGCACCGCACCCTCTGCAGGCCAGCGGCACCGTCACCGCCACGACGACCCTCACCGCTCCCGGCGGCGTCGCCGCAACCGCCGCCGGCACCATCACGGCGACCACACCGCCCGCCGCGGGCACGGTCACCGCGACGACGACGCTGACCACGCCGGCCGGCACGGCCACCCCGCTGATCGCGCCGCAGCCCACTGCCATCCCGGCGGCGCCGCCTCCGGCGAATCCGCTCAGCCTGGATTATCTGACGCAGGCAGCCCCGGCGGCGCTGGGCCTCTTCTCCGGACTCTTCCTGATCCTGAGCCTTGCGGTGCTGGCCGGAGGCGCCTATGTCTACTTCATGTGGCGCAATCGCTGGCGCCGCGCGAACAAGCTGAACTACAAGGTCGCGGGCCAGTGGGGCACCATCGCGATGAGCCTGGGCGCCGCGGGCATCATTTTCGTGCTCTTCCGCCTGATGGGGCTCGACGGGCTGAACGCACGGTTCTGGCTCTACCTGGTGCTGCTCATCATGATCGGCTTCGCGATCTACGCCATCTATTTCTTCCGCGTGCAGTATCCGGCGCGGCTGGCCGCCTACAACCAAACCCGCAAGGTGCGGACGCCCACGCGGGCGCCGGCCGCGCGCACGTCGCAGGCTCGCCCCGCCAGTCCGGCGCCCACCCGCGAGCCGGGTGCCCCCGGCAATCCGCGCGGCACCTCCACGCGCGGCGAGCGGCGCCGCACGAAGAAGCGCTGAACGCCGCGCCGCCCCGAGAGACGATGAGACCGGACCCTTCACAGGATCCGGTCTCATTTTGTTGGCGGCGCCGCGGCGCCGCGCCGTGGGGGACCGCTCCGGCTCGGCGCCGGCACGGCTAGTGCCCCACCCGCTGGAGCGTCACGCGCACGGCGCGACCCCAGCCCGCCGAGCGGCCGGGCGTGCGGGCGCTGCGCGCGCGCTGCTGCCTATCGGCGGCATGGCGGCGGCTCGTCACCGCGTCGCGCATCTGCTGTTCCGTGCGGTATAAATTCGTGTCCATCTTCATTCTCCTTCACCTGTTAACTAATAGGTTAATCGACGCCGCCAAATAAGGCTCGCCGCGAGGGCGAGCGTTGGGTTGCGCTGTTAACTAATTCATTATCATTATAGCACAGGGCGAGGGCCGGATCAAGCGGGCAGGCTCAGTCGCAAGGCGGATCTTGCGGGTCGGGCGGAGGGCGGATCTCCTGCTAGCCTACTGGCTGGGGCCGGGCGTGCCCTGCAGATCCTCCAGGATCGCCACCTGATCCACCACCCAGGTACCGTTCTGACGCGTCAGGGAGTAGGTCTCGTGGAGCGTCTGGGCGGGCTGGCTTTGCACCACGGAGCCATCCGACTGGCGGTGGATGGTGGCCGTCCAGGTTTCGACTGTGTGGATCGTTGCGTGGCTCGTGCCGCTGAAGGAGGGCTGCGTGTACTGGATGTTCACGAGTTGGGCCTCTTCATACAGGCCCTGACTCTGCAAGCTCTGCAGCATCGCCTGGTTGTCGGCCAGCGCCTGCCCCGTCATCTTGCCGTTCAGCACGCTCGGGTTGAGCGAGCGCAGCGCGGCGATCTGCGCCTGGTTGTTCGCCTCGACGGCGGCAATCAGCGGCGCGGCCTCGGCGCTGGATCCGGCCGGCGTCTGCTGCACCGGGGCGCTTGCCCAGACGAGCGCGATGGCGGCCAGCACGAGCAGGAAAGCGCCGCTGCCCAGCGCGATCAGCCCGGCCAGGCGCCCGCGCCGCGGCGTGGCCGTCGGGAAGATCGCCGGGCCAACGTAGGGCACCACACCAGCCGCCGCAGGTGGCGCCTCGGGCGCCCCGCTCGCGGTCAAGTAGCGCGATGGGGGCGGAGGAGCCGGGGCCGGGGCCGGCGGGCGGACGCGGAATTCCGCGAGCGGGCTGGTGCCGGTGCGGCCGGCGGGCTCGGCGCCGTGCAGCGGTACGGCTGGGGTCGATCCGGCCGTGCGCCACGTGCTCGTGGCGCTCGACGGCGCGACACGGGTGCCGCAGCGCAGACAGAAGTTGTCGTCGGCGCCAAGCTCGGCGCCACAGGTCGGGCAAGTCATAGCTGGAAATGCGCCTCGGATCCGATATGATACGGCACGCTGGTCACCACGATGCCCGGCCGGAACAGCAGCGAGCCCTTCAGGCGCAGAGCCGACTGATTGTGGAGCAGGTGCTCCCACCAGCGGGGCGACACGAACTCCGGGATCAACACGGTCAGCACGCGATCCGGCTGCTGGCGATGCAGGGCATCGATATAGGACAGCAAGGGGCGGAGCAGCGACCGATAGGGCGAATCGACGATCACCAGCGGCACGTCGGGCACCCAGGCGTGCCACTTGTTCTCAAGCTTCTCGGTGGTCTCCGGGTCTTCGTCGGCGGCCACGTGCACCGCCACCACATTATCGGTGATCGAGCGCGCGTACGCCAGGGTCTGCAGTGTCACCTGGTTGAGTCCGGCAACGGGCATCACTACGAGGTGCTCCATGCGCTGCAGGTGCTCCCCAGGCGCCGCGGGCCCGCCGGTCAGGGCCGCGTCCGGGCTAAGCCCGATCGCGCGCAGGCTGGACCCCGCGGCCGCGGCCCGGCCGGCGGCGGGGTCCACGTGCTCCAGGCTCAGCGAGCGGCTGACCCGCGCATAGTGCCGGTGAATGCTCAGGAACATCCACATCAGCAGCGGCACGATGATCAGCACGATCCAGGCGCCGGCATGCAGCGTGAAGCTTCCCACGCTAAAGAGCGCCTGGCCTTCCGCGAACTTCGTCCAGGTCAGGATCAGCAGCACGGCGAACGTGGTGAACGCGCCGATGCCGTTGATGATCGCACTGCGCTGCCAGCCGGGACTGCGCAGGCGCCACCAGCGCATCACCATGCCGGTCTGCGACAGGGTGAAGGAGCTGAACACACCGATCGCGTAGAGCGGCAGCAGCGCCGACGTGTCACCGCCGAAGATGATGATCAGGATCCCGGCCAGCAGAGCCAGCGTGATGATGCCGAAGCTGTAGGCCAGCCGGTCGCCCCGGAACTGGAACTGGTGGGGCAAGAAGCGGTCGCGCGCCAGGAAGTAGCTCAGCCGTGGGAAGTCGGAGAACGACGTGTTGGCGGCGAGCACCAGGATGAGCGCGGTGGCCCACTGCAGGATGAACCAGGGCAGGTTCGTGTTGCCGACCTGCAGGTGCAGCGGCGCGAAGACGGTCCGGCCCACCTGCGACAGCACGCTCTCGGTAGCCGACGGCCGCACGCCCGGGATGTTGTCGGCCAGGAACGAGATGCCGAGGAACATCGTGCTGAGCAGCACACCCAGCGTGCCGAGCGTCTGCCCCGCGTTCCGCAACTCGGGCGGCTTGAACGCCGGTACGCCGTCGGAGATTGCCTCGATCCCGGTCAGCGCCGTACAGCCGCTGCTGAAGGCGGTGAGCAGCAAGACGAGCCCAATGGTCGCATGGTCGGCCGGCAGGGGATCCTGGACGTTGGTAACGGCGCCCAACTGGCCGGTCAAGAGCTGATAGAGGCCATACCCGAGCATGGAGAAGACGGACAGCAGGAAGACGTAGGTCGGGATGGCGAAGATGTTGCCCGCCTCGCGGATGCCGCGCAGGTTGAGCAGCAGGATCACCGCGATGGCGATCAGGCAGGCGGCCACGCGGTGTTGGGACAGCGCCGGGGCCAGCGAGATGACGGCGAAGACGCCTGCCGAGACGCTGACCGCGACCGTCAGGATGTAGTCGGTCAGCAGGGAGCCCGCGGCAACCAAGGCGGGGACGGTGCCCAGGTTGGAGCGCGCCACGATGTACGAGCCGCCGCCCTTCGGATAGGCGGCAATCGTTTGCCGGTAGGAAAAGATGACGATCCCGATCAGCACGGCGATGGCGATCGAGATCGGGATGTTGTACTGGAAGGCGTTCGTGCCCGCGAGCAATAGCGCGCCCAGCACCGCCTCCGTGGCGTAGGCCACCGAGGAGAGCGCGTCGGACGACAGCACGGCGAGCGCCTGGGCCTTGTTCAGCCGCTCGTGCTGTGCGGCGGCCGTGCTCAGCGGGCTGCCGATAACCACATGCTTCAGGACGCCGAACAGCCGGCCGAGAGGCGTGGTCGGTTCCAGGATGCGGGGCAGCGCCTCCAGGTGGCCCGGCCCGACGCGGCGGAATCCCTCCTCGGACGGGCGGGCACGGCGCACGTACTTGTCGCCGGGGTGCACGCCCCGGCGCAGCTCGTGGCCTTCGAGCTCGGCCATGGAGACGCGTGTGCCGCCCGGGGTCAGGCGGGCCCCGCGGCGCGGCGCGCCCGGAGCCGGCACGGGCGGGGTGACGGGCTCGGGGGCCGGCTCAGATGGCGGTGGGGCAGCGGGCGGCGAACTGGGGGCTGTCGCGGGCGGACGGGGCGCGACGACGCGCCGCGGCGGCCGGTCGGCCGCGGGAGGGCCGCCCGGCGCCGGGGTGGTGGGCGCGGGCGCCTCCGGCTCCGCGGCGTGGCCGTCGGCCGTGTGCGGCGCGTCAGGCTCGGGTGTCGCGGCCGCCGGCGTATTCGGATCCCGGTCAACGTTCACTAACGCACCTGATTTCGCTGTCCGGCGGCCGCACAGACAGCCGGTCCTGTGCGCCATGCCGTGTCACGGGCAGATTCGAGAGCAATAACGGTGCCGTGTGGGCGCTACCCCTGCCGGCACCGGGCGACGAAGCGGCCGATGCGCTCCAGCGCCTGCTCGATCTGCGGCAACGCGGTGGCGTAGGACGCGCGGACGTAGCCGCGCCCCGATTCCCCGAACGCCGATCCCGGGACCATCGCGACGTGCTCCTCCGTCAGCAGCCGCTCCGAGAACTCGGAGTCGGACAGGCCCGTGGCGGCCACCGACGGAAACGCGTAGAAGGCGCCGCGCGGCTCGAAGCAGGCGAGCCCCAGGCTGCGGAAGCCGGAGACAATCGTCTGCCGCCGCACGTCGTATTCCTGCCGCATCGATTCTACATACGGTTCGCCCGCCCGCAAGGCTTCAATCGCCGCCTCCTGCGCCGTGGTTGGGGCCGACATGATGATGTACTGGTGGATCTTGCGCATGGCCGCCAGGAGCTCAGGCGGCGCGGCCACGTAGCCGATGCGCCAGCCGGTCATGGCGTAGGCCTTGGAGAAGCCGCCGAGCAGCAGGGTGCGGTCGCGCACGCCGGGCAACGCGGCGAAGCAAGTATGCTCGACGCCGTACGTCAGCCGGTCGTAGATCTCGTCGGAGATGACGAGCAGATCGTGGGCGATGGCCCAGCGCGCGATCTCTTCCAGGCGCGCCCGATCGAGCACCGCGCCCGTCGGGTTGTTCGGGTAGCCCAGGAGCACGGCCTTGGTCCGCGGCGTCCGCGCCGCCTCCAGGTCGGCTACCGTCACCTGGAAGTCCTGCTCGACGCGCGTCGGCACGGGCACCGGCTGCCCGCCGCCCAGGATCACGGTGGGCTGGTAGGCCACGAAGCAGGGCTCGGGCACGATGACTTCGTCGCCGGGGTTCAGGATGGCCATCAGCGCCAGCAGCAGCGCCTCGCTCACGCCGACGGTGATCAGGATCTCCGTCTCGGGGTCATAGGCCACGCCGTAGAGCCGCTCCAGATGCGTGGAGAGCAGGCGGCGCAGCTCCAGGATGCCCGAGTTGGAGGTGTAGTGGGTCTCGCCGCGCTGCAGCGAGGTGATCCCGGCCTGGATGATCGGCGGCGGGGTCACGAAATCGGGCTCGCCGATGCCCAGCGAGATGACGTCCTGCATCGTCGCGGCGATGTCAAAAAAGCGGCGGATGCCCGAAGGAGGCACCGCCTGAATGCGGTCGGCGATATAGCCGGCGGGAGACCGGCCGGCCGCCGCGGGCGCGGCGCCGGTGAGCGGCGTGCTAGCCATGAGATCCTCCTATGAAGGGACCATCGACGGGACGATGCATCGGGTGGTTACAGGACCGCGCGCAGCGGGATGCGCCATTCGCTGCCGACTTTGCGCCCGGTCAGCTTGCCCTGCCCCAGCAGGCGCCGGACTTCTTTGGCGTTATAGCCCAGCACCTTGGCGGCCTGCGACACGCTGAGCGCCGGCCGCAGCAAGTCGACCGTCTCGCCCTCGGGCAGATCCTGCAAGAAGGCCTGCACCGTATTGTAGCGCTCCGCGGCGAAGCGGATCGCGATGGGGTCGCGCACTTCCAGGGCAATGCCGCGCTCCTGCTTGAGGTAAGCCTCGAGCTGCGCGCGGCTCATATGCGCGGGCATGCGGCTCTTGCTGCCGAAGCTGATGTAGTCGCCGCCGCGGCCCCGGCCATCCTCCCGCCGGCCGGGCCGGCGCCGCGGGCGCGCCCCACGCAGGTCCATGGGGTCGGCGATCTCAGGCAGGTGGCGATGCTGGATCAGCGTCTCGCGCCGCGAGACGAGGACGCCGTCCGGCGTTTCGGCGAACTCGAACTCGACGACCTGGTGCACGTGCGTGTCCGACGCGTCGTCCCCGTTCCCGAGGGCGAGGGGGCGCCCGGGCCGGGGTGGCTGCGCGTCTGGGCCGCGCTCGGCACCGTCGCCTTCGGACGCGCGGCCGTCGGAATCAAACGAATCAGAAGTCGGCATACCTTCATTATATCCGGGCATTCAGGGCATGGCAAGCGCGGGCGCGCGTGGCGCCCCACAGGCACCCGGTCCTGCTACGGCGGGGGCCGGTGGGGCGTCCCGCGCGGCCGTGCGGCCTCGCAAGCGGTGTCAGCGGTTTGTCAGTGGCCGCGGTTATGATCGGGCCAGGTAGTTGCCCCGCAACCGCCCGGTTGTGGCTGCCCGCGATGATGCGGGCTCCGGCTGCCGGAATGATCCGCTCGAGGAACTCGAACAGAGAGCAGAAGGAGGATACGATGCATGACCGGGAACCTCTGGCCTTCGATGTTCTGTGCGGCCAACGCGCCCCAGGACAATTAGCCGTCACCCGGTTGCAGCACCTAGGCTACCAATACGACCCCGGCGCGGCGACAAAAGTCATCCTCGACATTCAGCGCGGATTCGCTCTTGCGACACTGGAGGAGTTGAGAGCGTCGAAGCAGGGACTCATCGTAGTAACCTACAGCCTGTGCGCAGAGTACTGGGCGGATCTCTGGGACCTTCAGCCGACAGCGTTAGTCGTTAGTGACACCTACGATCACGACTATGCCGCGGCGATGCAGGCGGCTTTCCGGGGCGAGCGGTATCACAAGACGCCGCCAACGAGAACGCCCCTCGCATCTGCGGAGCGGTTGGTCCTGCGCTACGTCGCCCGAGGCTGGTCGAACAGGTTCATCGCCAGCTATCTCTCGCTTCAGGAGAAAACCGTCCTTAACACCTTGACCAACGTCTACCAAAAGCTGGGCTTTCACAGTCGCACCGAGGCTACGCTTCACTACTGGGGGGTTTATCACCAGTTTGGGATGCCCGCACTTCCATGACTTCATGGTCTACTGCCCAGATCCAGGATATTTGTCCCTTGTGCAATCGCAAGCTAACGGGATACAGTATCTTTAACCAAGAGACGTGGCAGGCACGCCCAATTCGGCCGCCGGCAGCCGGTGCGCGGAACTAGGCTCGCATTACGCCGAGGTGCTTACCTTGGGAGACCAGTAATCGCGAGCCTGACTCCCGTTATGGAGTGGTGCGCCCGCTGCTTGGCCTGCGGCGCATCCATCCGTTTGTCTTGCGATCCTGAAGGAGGAGAACGAATACAATGAAACGCGCGATGTCCTTATGTCTCTCGTTGATCGTTCTGGCTGCGATGTTGCAGGTTCAAGTGGAACCTAGCAGCGCCGACCCCAACTACACGCTATTAAGTGGCACAGCACTCGGTGTTCCCGCAACTGCCGCCAATACGCTCTTTTGGGCGGACAGCAGGTACGGCCCCTCATTGGCGTCGGGCCCCACAGGCGGTTCCCGACCCGGCTCCTCCATCTACGGATACAACGTGAGTACGCAAAGCCAATTCTTGGTCTACGCCGACCCCGCTGAAAAGACGTCGCTTGCCACGGACGGTCAGACCCTGGCTTGGGTGGAGGGCGACGAGGCGATCCTGACATATGACATCGCAGGGGGCACGATCGCAACCGTCATAACAGACACCGAGGGCGAATTGGGGGCGCTAGCCCTGGATCAGGGCGTGCTCTACTACTTGGATAGCACACCAGGGCATAGCGGGCTCTATGCGCGGACCTTATCTACCCGCAGCGAGGTGTTGATCACGTCCGGCCCTCTGAGCGCCGTAGCGGTGGATAATGGGAACATCCTCTGGACCGACGAGCAGTACGAAACTGGCACAAGTGGCTGGGCTCCCGACCCTGATGTTGATGGTCTTGATGTGTACAGCAACCCTTCCGTCGTGACGACGACTCTTCATCTTGCGAATCTTAGTGGCATCACCGCTCCCAGAACAGTAGCGAGCGCCGTAGGCTGTTTGAGCGGCTTTAGCATTTCAGGCGACAATGCCGTGTATGCGTATGGATGCGGTGCCCTCGATACGCGTGCTTATCGGTACAGCATCAGCACCGGTGCTAGCACCCCGATTTCCGGCGACAACGCCAGCAACCCGGTGGTCAAGGGCAACACGATCCTGTGGACCACAGGGCCAAAAGGCGCAATCGGGGAAACCAACGTCTGGTCAGTCCAGAAGTACGATACAGCCTCCGGGGCTGTGGCGGATAATGTAGAAGCCAGCCCAGTAGAACTAAGAGCTGAGGCCGTAGTGAGCGGTAGCGAGGTCGCCCTCAACGTCGTCGAGGACGCAAGCAAAGACGGATACGCCCTGTATCTGAATAAGATGTCTTCGCCCGCGGCGGGGCCGGATACAGCCACGTTTGAAGATCACACCCCCGCCGATCCTTTAGATGTGACGACTTCTTGCGATCGTACCCATCCATCTACCTGCGGGCCGGTGCGCCGCGACTCGTCCGGTCGCTTCTTCCGCGATGACCTGACTCCCACTCAACAACCATACACGTGGTGGCCCATGGACGGAGTGCAATTTGAGCTTCCCACTGCTGGAGCTGGATTGAGTGGCCAAACCTTCACCAGTAACATCTACAACGCAGCGCTCCAGGATAACCCCCACTGCACAGCCGGGCAGCCGATGCCTGATGCGTACTCTTGTTCGATGGAGTACTGGCTGTGGCAGGCGCAAAGCTACCTGCTCGCAAAGACGCTGCGGATTATCGTCACGCCTGAAACCGGCAACGCGTGCTTATCCTGTGTGGAAGACTTCGCCAACAGGGCGAACGCACGGGGCATGCGCGTTGGCGTAGTGCTGCGAAACAGCACCGCCCACATGACAACAGCGATCAGCACCTGGCTAAACAACTTCTTCACCTACTTTACTGGCACCCAGGCCAATAAGATCGCCTACGTGAGCCTCGACAATGAGGTCAATAACCACGCGGGGACCACAACTTGCCCGCATGCAACTGACGCTCAGAGCCGTGAAATAGATTGTTTCGACCGCTATAGCATGACCGGCCCTCCATGGTATTATACGCATGGGCGCCAGTATATAAATGAAGCCGCCCAATGGGCCAAGGACTTCAACACGATCTACCATAGTCACAACTCGACCATCCTGCGGACGGTTGGCCTTTCCACCGAGATGGGCGATCATGACGGCATGGCTGCGGTGAACGACTTCTTCCGCGCACCTAGCGGATTTAACATCTACGCGAGCTGCGCCGATCAAGCGCCAGGGCAGTTATGCAGGCTGGTTGACTATGTCGACTTTCTTTCGCCGCACAATTACAATGGCGGAGCGCAGTTCCAACTGTACTTGCTACGTAGCGATCGCCACTACACAGGACCGATTATGTTGGAAGAGTGGGGTTGGCCGACTGACCCCTATCCGCAATCGACCAGTTACCGAGATGGGGACCAGTCGTTGTGCCGCAACTATCCGTACGAGAATCCGACCTACTGCTACTACACCGCGCCGGGCACAATCGAGATCAATGCCCGCGCCTTGCGAAGCTCAGGGGGCAACGGCTACGCGGGCGCCTCTGCCTGGATGTTGGTTGATGTCAATGGTCAACCCTGTAATGGCGCGAAAGATGTCTTTGAAGGGCTCTTTACAGCAAATGACGCATATTGTGGCGGCACTGTCCATCCATACCTAGCGTACGCCAAGAACGGGGCATTCCGCATACGCACGCACAACTACTACTTCGCTCCCCATCCCTGAGCCAGGGGCCACATGCACGGGACGGACCACTACCCAGCGGGTTTGCGCTGCCAACCCGCTGGGTACCGCAACCTGGGCGTCGGGCAATTCGTATTAGGGAGGTAGACCTCCCGTTCAGGAAGGGGCTTAAGCTTAACTCGATTTGTTTGCCCCGTACAGCGCAAGCGCCGGGCCAGGCCACAGGTTGTGCTACTGGTCCGGGCTCTGGTGCTTGTCGGATCGCTGTTGGTCACGCGGGGGCCCGCGACGTGGCCCTCGTCCGCCATGAGCAGTTCACCTCAGTCAGCCATTAATCCAAAGAACGGGATCGGCGCGCAACCGGCTGCTGACGTGCGGCCCCCGCGACCTGCGGTTGACGAAAATCTCGGCGGCTGGACGAACGGCTTCCCTGACCTGGCCGCGATCAGCGCGGCCTCGCCTAACGAAGTCTGGGCGGTCGGCGCCTACGGGCAGCTGCTGCACTACATCGGTGGCACCTGGACGGCCGCCAACCCACCCAACATGCTCGGGGCGGCAACTACGGACATCAAGATGCTTTCCGCCAGCAGCGGCTGGGTCGCTGCGGGCGACCGGGCTTTTCGCTATAATGGAACGACGTGGACCGAGCAAAGCGCTGGCCTAGGCGCCAACCTGACCATCGCTCGACTAGCTGGACCGGCGCTGGACGATATGTGGGCTATCGGCGGGCCAGCAGACCCCGGCGACATGGTCCACTGGGATGGCGCACGCTGGCACGCCATCCCGGCGGCGGTCCCTGCCACTGTCCAACTGACCGCGATTACTATGCTGAACGACGAGGAGGGATGGGCGGTAGGCTACGACACGACCAATTCCCTCGCAGCGATGCTCCATTACGACGGGACAGCCTGGCACCAGATCGCTGCGCCGCCGGGCGCCAGTGCGCTCTACAGTGTAGGGACTGCTGCGCCTGGAGACGTCTGGGCACGGGGTCTGGATAATGGGGCATTCCCCCTCGGCCATTTCTATCATTACCGCCTGGGCGCCTGGGTGGGTGATCAGTTGGCTGGCGGCGTTCCTGCAGGCGTCGAAACACTCCTATTGCTCAGTCCGACTGACGGTTGGGCGACAACTCGCGGTTCGGTCTATCATTGGGACGGCAGCACCTGGAGCGCCGACCCGGGGATAAGCGACTTGCTCCTGACGGGGTTGACAGCTGCAGTGGGGCAAACTTGGGTCACCGGCCCCGACGCCCTCATCTGGCATCGGGGCACTGACGGGGCTTGGCACCGGGAGTCTGGCAAACCCAGCCACGACGGATTGACCGACGTGGCTGTGCTCAGCGCGGACGACGCCTGGGCCATCGGCAGCAGCGGTACCATTCTCCACTTCATCGGAGGCGTCTGGACAACAGTACCCGCACCGCCCAGCGCGGAGCTTAACGGCTTGCAGATGCTCTCCTCCGACGACGGCTACGCCGTGGGATCAGCCATCCTGCACTGGGACGGTCTGCGCTGGACCCAGATCGTCACGCCGACACAGGGAACCTCGCTGAACGCTATCGCCATGAGCAGTAGCGGCAACGGCTGGGCGGTTGGGCTGGGTGCGAGTATGTGGCGAGCTACAGCGGGCGTCTGGCGCCCGGTAGCTAGCCCGGTCGGCGGGGATTTCCACGCGGTCGCCCTGGATTCGCCGTCGCACGGGTGGGCCGCAGGCAGCGTCTATGCCCACAGCAGCGAGGCGCCCGTGTTATTGGAATGGGACGGCATTAGCTGGCACGATCGCACGCCCACCCTTCCGGCCGGCACGCCGCCGCTGTACGGCCTCGCGATATCGCCAGACGGGGCCTCCGGCTGGGCGGTCGGGCACGCCAGCGGAGCATTGCGCTTGCGGAACGGAACCTGGACGCTGGACCCCGACGCGCCTCCAGTGGACCATGTGGCTCTGGAAGCGCTGGGCGAAGCCTGGGCGGTTGGGTGCAACCCGGCTAGCGTTTATCACTTTGGCGGCGGCGCTTGGCAAGCTCAGGAAGTGCCCTTCGGCCAGGTTGGAGCTTGCGTAGATAGTATTGGCCTGGTGCCCGGGCGGGGCGGCTGGGCGGTGGGTGAACTAGGCACCCTGCTGCAATACCAGCCGCTGGCACCGGGCCAGCGTTTCTATGACGTGTTGCCCACGCAGCCATTCGCCAGCTACATCGATTATATGGCGGCACGGGGCATTGTCAGCGGCTATGCCGATAATACCTTCCGGCCCGGCAACTCCATGACGCGTGGTCAGTTGGCCAAAATGGTGGTGGCTGGCCTGGGCTGGGCGCCTATGGTCGCCGCGGACCCCGCCTTTGCGGACGTCCCACCTAGCCACCCATTCTTCAGCTATGTGGAGACGGCCGCCACCCATCGCGTGATCAGTGGCTACACCTGCGGCGGGCCAAATGAACCCTGCGATGCCCAGCAGCGCCCGTACTTCCGACCAGCCGCTAGTGTCACGCGCGGGCAATTGGCAAAGATCATCGTCGAGGCCAAAGGCTGGATACCACTGAGGCCCCCGTACCCGACCTTCGCGGATGTTCCCGCTGCCAGCGCTTTTTATGGCTATGTCGAGCGGGCCGTACAGGAAGGAATCATCAGCGGGTACAACTGCGGCGAGCCGGGCGAGCCGTGCCCGGGTAGCTACTTCCGTCCGGCAGCTGACGCGACGCGGGGCCAGTTCAGCAAGATTCTGTTTATGGCGCTCGCCGGACCGTAACGCAACCTGCGCCGGCTACCCGCGTTTTTCGGTTGCGTTTGTGAGCATGCCCGGGGCTGGGAGCTTCCCAGTGGGCTGCGACATGGGAGCGCTCAGTCATGAGAGGAAGGCTGCTGATAGGTGCATGTGTGGCTTTGGGCCTGCTCGTCGCTGGCGGGCTCCTCATTGCTGCGCCTGGAAAGGACGTGCAGCCCGTTCTGGCGCCAAGTACTCTGGGGGGGTGCTGGACGCTACTGCCTCCGGCCGCCCTGGGCGCATCCAACGGAACGCTTGCCGATCTTGCCACGCTGACGTCCCAGGATGTCTGGGCCGTAGGTGGCGACCAGAGCTGGATGGGCCTACGCCCGCTCGTGGAGCACTGGGATGGAAAAGATTGGACGGTCGTGCCGGTGCCCCAGATCGATGACGCGACACTGGCCCGTGTTGTGGCTTTTGCGCCGGATGACCTGCTGGCTACGGGCGCCTATGGGGACGGGCGGCCCCTTGTGCTGCATTGGGATGGCGAGCGCTGGAACACGATGGCTGATCCAAGCTTCGCCGAGGGACTGGTGGGCGCGACTGGGGTAGTCGCGACCGGCAAGAACCAAGCCTGGGCCGTGGGTTACGCGACGTACGGACCGCACAGCTCGCAGGCCATCATGTGGATCGCGCATTGGGACGGCGCCCGCTGGACACGCGACCCGCAATTCGACAATGACGAATTGCAGATCGCGACTGGCGGCCGGCTCGATACGGTACTGGCCGTAAGTCCGAACGATCTATGGGCGGTAGGATCGAGTCTTCTTCACGGTAATGGCAGCACCTGGACTACTGCGCCGTTCGCCGACCCACGGCCAGACGGGGAGTTCTACGGGGCGGCGGCGATCGCAGCGGATGACGTGTGGGCGGTCGGCGATGATTCCACGCAAACTCGTATCGCCCACTGGGACGGACGGGCTTGGTCGGCCGTGGCCAGCCCCAATCCTGGCGGCACCTACAACCACTACAACCATCTGAGCGGCGTCGCCGCCCTCGGCCCAGCCGACATCTGGGCCATTGGCGCCGCAACTGGGCGCTCCGCGCTAATACTGCACTGGGATGGCCGGAGCTGGTCAGTAGTCGACGATACGTTACCGGCCGGGTTGGCTGGACTGGGCAAGATCGTCGCGGCCGGGCCAAACGACCTCTGGATGACCGGGTTCCAGCACGGCGACCGCTTTGCGGGCACGCTAAGCGGAGCGGTGCTGCTGCGATATACTCACTCGCGTTGTCCGGGCCTGCCGTGACTGACACAGCCCTGATCTCCGGCCGGCTCTGCGCGCTTCAAGGCAGCGACCCGTGGCGAGGGTCATTGTGGATAAGAGCCTTGTGCTGGTAGATGGGCCGCGGTTGTGTGCCCGCAAATGCTCCCATTACGACGCTCCCGCTGGCGTGCCCGTCAGAGTTTCGCGATCGCGGGGGCGCGAGACGGCTGGGCAGTGGCCCGCTCGTGCTTGCGCTCGCGCCACGGATGATTCGGCGCCGGCCGCCACGGCTCCCGACCATCCATCGGCTGGCTACCCGCGACGAACCCGCCTGCCGGCCGGCCTATTCGTCGTCTCAGCCGCCAGATGGCGGCTGAGAATTTGTTGCCCGCGGGTCTACCCGCCGGGCAACCCCGCCCGACCTCCCCCATTCGCTTATTCGTTCGCGCCGCCCGGCGCATTCGCTTATTCGCGGTCGGCCTGTCCCCCGACATCCCGGCTGCTTCCGGTCCGAATCTCGCCCCACCAGCGCCGGGCGGAGCTGGCTCCCGCAGCCGACACCCATGCGTCCCTTGCAAGCCCCCCCCCGGCGCCGTATACTGCCAGCACACGGGCCCAGGGGGCGCCGATCAGGCGCCGCGCCGCCGCGCGGCGGCGCGGGGCGGGTCCGGGGGGCCCAGCATGCAACACGAACCCACCCGCGGCACTTTCACCTATCCGGCCGGTCTGCTTCACCTCGAGCGCACCTTCATGAACGGCCAGTGCTTCCGTTGGCGACGCGACCCGGCCGCGCGAGACGCCGCGCCGGGCGCGGAGCACTGGCAGGGCATCGCCGCGGGGCGCGTGATCCGGCTCGCGCGCCTGCCGGACCCCGCGGGCGGGCCGGATCGGTTCGACTACTCCCTGCTGCCCGCGGGCGATGCGGATGCCGAAGCCATCTGGCTGCGCGCCTTCCTGCGCCTCGACGTCGACCTGCCGCCGATCTACGCCGACTGGGCCGCGCGCGATCCCTACCTGGGCACGCTGACCGAGTTGCTGCGCGGGCTGCGGTTGCTCGACCAGGAGCCGGAAGAGTGCTTGCTCGCGTTCTGCTGCTCGAAGGCGAACGCAATCCCGCGCATCCAGCGCGCCATCGGCGAGCTCAGTCGCGGCTGGGGCACGGCCATCGCCGCCGAGGGCCGCACGACCTATTATGCCTTCCCGCCCGCCGCCGTGCTCGCCGCGACTCGACCCGGCCGAGGTGGCCGCGCGCACCGGGCTGGAGTGGCGCGCCGCGGGCCTCGTCGAGGTCGCCGCGCAGGTCGCCGCCCAGCCGCCGGGCTGGCTTGCCGGGCTGCGCGATGCCAACTACGCCACCGCGCATGCCGAGCTCACCCGTCTGCGCGGCGTCGGGGCCAAGATCGCCGACTGCGTCTGCGCGTTCGCGCTGGGCAAGGATCAGGCCGTGCCGGTCGACACGCACGTCTTCCAGGTCACCCGCGACCGCTATCTCCCCGCGCTGCACGGCAAGTCGCTGACCGACGCGCTCTACGGCCGTATCGCCACCTTCTGGCGCGAGCACTTCGGACCCTACGCGGGCTGGGCCCAGCAATACCTGTTCTACGACCATCTACTCGAAGCGCGGCGCACCGGCCGATCGCCGGCCGCCCTGCAGTAGCCCGGCCGCGGCTCGCGCCGCCGCCGCCCGAAAGGATCCGCGCATGGACCAGCTGAGCCAGGAACCCGATGTCGACTTCCTGATCATCGCCGACCGCGCCGAAGCCATCAACGGCAAGCTCTACATGATGGGCGGGGCCTGGGACCAGATCACGGTCGCCGACCCGGCCCAGCCGATCAACTTCAGCGTCGCCATGGGCATCAACATCCCCTGGAACGCCACGAACGAGCACCACCGCATGCGCCTGGTCGTGGAGGATGCGGATGGCACGATGCTGGTCGAGCTCGAAGGCGAGTTCGTCGCCGGGCGCCCGCCGCACCTCGGCGCGGGCAGCACGCAGCGCGTGCTCTTCGCCACCCCGCTCGGCTTCCGGCTGCCGCGCGCGGGCAGCTGCGCGATCGTCGTCCACCTGAATGGTAAGGAACGCGCGCGCACGGCTTTCCATGCGACATTCCAAGCCCCACGGGCTTGATTTGCACCCATGCGGGAGATGCTGTATAATATGCGCGAATACCCGCCGCAGCTTGAACGTTATATGGGAATCACGGCAGAGGCGTCGGGGTTCGACAGACTACTCTTAAGGACGGCAGACAACACACTATGGATGACCAGAACACGCAGCCGGAGCAGAATACCGGCGTTGACACCCAGACCGGGACCGGAACGGCCGCCGCCATGAGCCCTGCGCCCATGGATGAGGCCGCGAATCCGGAGGCATCCGCCGGGGCGGAAAGCCAGAACGGGCACGAGATGGTCGAGCCCGCGACGGCGAGCGAGTCCGGCACGGCGCACAATGCCGAAAACGACATGGCTGCGTTGCTCGCGGCATCCGATGAGCAGTTCCGCCAGCTGAAGTACGGCGACGTCATCGAAGGTACGGTCATGCGCAAGGACCCCGACGAGGTGCTCGTCGACATCGGGTCCAAGTCCGAGGGCGTCATCCCGAATAACGAGCTGCAAAGCCTGACGCCGGAGGAGCTTGCGCGCCTCAGCATCGGCGATGAGGTGCTCGTGGCGGTGCTGCAGACCGAGGACAAAGAGGGCCACGTCGTCCTCTCGCTCGACCGCGCCCGGCAGGAGAAGTCCTGGCGGCGCCTGCAGAAGCAATACGAGAACAACGAGATCATCGAGGCCGAGGTCACCGGCTACAACAAGGGCGGCCTGCTGGTCAACCTGGATGGCGTACGGGGCTTTGTCCCGGCCTCGCAGGTGACCGGACTGAGCAGTGGCGGCACCGAGGCCTCCAAGCAGAGCGAGCTTTCGCGCTTCACCGGCCAGACCCTCTCCCTCAAGATCATCGAGATCAACCGCAACCGCAACCGGCTCATTCTGTCGGAGCGGCAGGCGGCGCAGGAGCAGCGCGACCTGCGCAAGGAGCAGCTGCTATCCGAGCTGGAGCCGGGCCAGATCCGCGAAGGCCGCGTGTCGAGCATTTGCGACTTCGGTGCCTTCGTCGACATCGGCGGCGCTGACGGCCTGATCCACTTGTCCGAGCTGAGCTGGAGCCGGGTGAACCACCCGAGCGAGGTGCTCAAGGTCGGCCAGGAAATCAACGTCTTCGTGATGAGCGTGGACGAGCGCGACCGCAAGATCGCCCTGAGCCTGAAGCGCACGCAGCCCGAGCCCTGGAGCCAGGTGCTGGAACATTACCACCTGGGCCAGCTGGTGCGCGGCACGATCACCCAGCTGACCGACTTCGGCGCCTTCGCGCGGCTGGAAGACGGCATCGAGGGCCTGATCCATGTGTCCGAGCTCGCCGAGGGCCGCGTCACCCACCCGCGCACCGTGGTGCAAGAGGGCTGGGAGCTGACCCTCCGCGTGATCCGCATCGACCCGCAGCGCCGCCGCATGGGCCTCAGCCTGCGGCGCGCCATGGAGCCCCAGGAGGGCGACAACCTGCCCCCTCAGGAGGCGCTGCCGATCCCGACGCCGCGTAGTACCGAGGAGTCGAGCGGTGGTGGCCGTGGCCGCGGTCGCGGCCGGGGTCGCGGGCGGGAGGAGGAGCCCGCCGCGGAGGCGGCTCCGCAGGCGCCCGCGGCGCCGACGCCGCCGCCCGCCCCGCCGCAGCCCGCACCGGCGCAGACGGCGATGGCACAGGCTATGCAAGCAGCGCGAGAGAACCTGGCCGCGTCCGAAACCGCACAGGCAGCCACGGACGTTAATGATGTAGAGACCGCGCCCGCGGAAGCCGAGGCCCCCGTTGAGGAAGCCACGGCTGCGGCGCCGGCCGAGACGGAAGCCGTCATGGAGACGCCCGCCGAGACCGAAGCCGTCATGGAGATGCCGGCCGAGGCTGAAGCCGTGGCGGAGGCGCCCGCCGAGAGCGAAACCGTAGCGGAGGCGCCCGTCGAGGCCGAAGCCGTGGTGGAGGCGCCCGCCGAGAGCGAAACCGTAGCGGAGGCGCCCGTCGAGGCCGAAGCCGTGGTGGAGGCGCCCGCCGAGAGCGAAACCGTGGCGGAGGCACCCGTCGAGGCCGAAGCCGTCGTGGAAGCGCCCGCTGAGACCGAAGCCGTCGGGGAGGCGCCCGCCGAGGACAACGACGTCACCGCCGCCACTCCCGCGGAAACCGAGACCTCCGCGGAGGCCGGCGAGGCCCTCGCGGACACGGAATCCGCGCCTGAACAGAATACCGCCGACGGCACGTCCGCTAGTGACGGGACGGATACCCCGACGGAATAGCGAGCAGCACACGGGACTAATAGGGTGTTCCTACGTCCGGGAATTGCCCCGGCCGGCCCACGGCACCCGCAAATGCCCCCGTTGGGGGCATTTTCTTTTAGCTACGGGAGAGGATCATGGCCGAACGATTTGACAAGTTCACCGAGCGCGCCCGCAAAGTCCTGACACTAGCGCAGGAGGAGGCACAACGCTTCAACCACAACTACATCGGGACCGAGCATATCCTGCTCGGCCTGGTGCGCGAGCAGGAAGGCGTCGCCGCGCGGGTGCTCTCCAACCTGGGCATCGAGCTCCCCAAGGTGCGCAGCGCCGTCGAGTTCATCATCGGCCGGGGCGATCGCATCGTCATGGGCGAGATCGGGCTGACGCCCCGGGCCAAGAAGGTCATCGAGCTGGCCGTGGACGAGGCGCGCCGCCTGAATCACCACTACATCGGCACCGAGCACCTGCTGCTCGGCCTGGTGCGCGAGGGCGAAGGCATCGCCGCGGGCGTCCTGGAGAGCCTGGGCGTCTCGCTCGAGAAGGTGCGCACCCAGGTCATCCAGGTGCTGAATACCAGCGGGCAGCAGTACGGCCAGAAGCAGGCGGGCCCGAGCAAGACGCCCTACGTCGACGCGCTCGGCACCGACCTGACCGCCGCCGCGTCGGCCGGCAAGCTCGACCCGGTGATCGGCCGCAAGAAAGAGATCGAGCGGGTCATCCAGATCCTCTCGCGGCGCACCAAGAACAACCCGGCGCTGATCGGCGAGCCGGGCGTCGGCAAGACGGCCATCGTCGAGGGCCTGGCCCAGCGCATCGTCGCGGGGGAGGTGCCCGAGACGCTGCTCGGCAAGCGCGTGCTCGCCCTCGACATCGGCGCCCTCGTCGCGGGCACCAAGTACCGCGGCGAGTTCGAGGAGCGCCTGAAGAAGGTCGTCGCCGAGATCAAGGACAGCAACTCGATCCTGTTCATCGACGAGCTCCACACCCTGGTAGGCGCCGGGGCCGCCGAAGGCGCCGTCGACGCGGCGAACATCCTGAAACCTGCCCTCTCGCGCGGCGAGCTCCAGACCATCGGCGCGACCACGCTCGACGAGTACCGCAAGTACATCGAGCGCGACGCCGCCCTGGAGCGCCGCTTCCAGCCGGTCACCGTGGACGAGCCGAGCGTCGAGGAGACGCTGGCCATCCTGCGGGGCATCGTCGGCCGCTACGAGGAGCACCACCGCCTGACCATCACCGATGAGGCGCTGAAGGCCGCCGCCGCCCTCGCGGCGCGTTACGTGCCCGATCGCTTCCTGCCGGACAAGGCCATCGACCTGATCGACGAGGCCGCCTCGCGCGTGCGCCTGTATCGCTCGACCAGCCCGGCCAATCTGCGCGAGGCGATGCACGACCTGGACCTCCTGCACAAGGAGAAAGACGCCGCCATCCAGACGGAGGACTACAGCCGCGCCCAGGATCTGCTCGAGCGCGAGCGCCGCCTGCGCGACCGCATCAGCCAGATGGAAGCCGGCTGGAACGAGGAGCGCGTCGAGGAGAAGCCCTTCGTCACCGAAGAGGACATCGCCCAGATCGTCTCGATGTGGACCGGCATCCCGCTAATGCGCATCGCGGGCGAGGAGAGCGAGCGGCTGCTGCAGATGGAGGACGCGCTGCACAAGCGGGTCGTCGGGCAGGAAGAGGCGATCTCGACGTTGGCGAAGGCCGTGCGTCGCGCCCGCGCCGGGCTCAAGGATCCCAAGCGCCCGATCGGCACCTACATCTTCCTCGGCCCGACAGGCGTCGGCAAGACTGAGCTCGCCAAGGCGCTCGCCGAGTTCATGTTCGGCTCCGAGGACGCGCTGATCAAGATCGACATGTCCGAGTTCATGGAGCGGCACAACGTCGCCCGCCTGGTCGGCGCGCCTCCGGGCTACGTCGGCTACGAAGAGGGCGGCCAGCTAACCGAGGCCGTGCGCCGCAAGAGCTACTCGGTGATCCTGCTCGACGAGATCGAGAAGGCCCACCCGGAAGCCTTCAACATGCTGCTCCAGATCATGGAGGACGGCAACCTGGCGGACGCCAAGGGCCGCCGCGTCGACTTCCGGAACACGATCATCATCATGACCTCGAACGTCGGCGCCGACGTGATCAACCGCGACCTGAGCATCGGCTTCTCGTCGCGCAAGGACACCGAGAAGACGCAGCAGCGCGAGTACGAGCTCATGAAGGACAAGGTGGTCGCCGAGCTGAAGAAGACCTTCAAGCCCGAGTTCATCAACCGGCTCGACGGCGTGATCGTCTTCCACTCGCTGACCAACACCGAAATCCGCCGCATCGCCGACCTGCTGCTCAATCGGCTGCGCAACCAGCTGCGGGAGCAGGACATGACGCTCGACGTCAACGACGCGGCGATGGACCTGCTGGCCCGCCGGGGCTACGATCCGAACTTCGGGGCGCGGCCGCTGCGCCGGATCATCCAGAACCTGATCGAGGACCCGCTGGCCGAGGGCATGCTGCAGAGCCGCTTCCAGGCCGGGGGCGCGATCACCATCACGGTCGAGAACGACTTGTTGAAGATGGAGAACGAGCCGAAGGCGGAAGCGCCCGCGGTCGAGGAGCCGGCGCCGAAGGCTCGCCGTAAGGCGAAGCCCGATAAGGAAGCCGCCGGTGTGGCGACCGGGGGGGACGACGAGCCCGAGGTCAGCTAACCCTGCGGCTCAACGCCGACGAGAAAAGGACCGGTCTGGCCAGACCGGTCCTTTTCTTATTGCGGACACCCACCCGGACCCCGTACACAAAGAGGACCCGTCTTCCGTAGACCGGTCCTCTTCTTATCTCGGACGAACGCCCGCCCCGCGCGGCCCTTCAGCCGCCGATGGCGCCGTGCTCATAGAGCCAGCGCGCGAAGCGCAGGCGCTTGAAGTCGTCCGTCCATTCGTTCAACTCGCCCTGCGCGGCGCGGTTGTGCGCGAGCTGCAAGCGCGCCATCTGCTGCGGTGTAAAGCAGTCCAGATCGAGCGCCTCCGTGGGCGGGAGCTCGGGAGCCTCCCCAGGGGTGTGCGCCGCCTCCATGTTCCGTGCATTCGGCAGTTCAGACATTGCCGCCCATCCTTTCTGAATCGAGAGCCGGCTGCGGGTCGTGCGTCACCCGGGATGGTCCCGCTCCACGTGTTACCATGATAACGGATAGCGTAGGACAAAGGTTCTACCGACGGGCCGGCAAGCGGCATCACAACTACAATCCGGCCCCAACAGATTTCGCGGCATCCCTCGTGTGGTACGACTCCGTCCGATCCGGGCGGTGGGCCGCGTTCCTTTGTGTCTACGACCTCGCTGGGAGAAAGGCAGAAAAGTGTGCCACACCCGGCGGGCGTTTCGCGCCCACCGGCCCCCGGCAGGGCGGGCGGGCGCGACAGTGATGCGGCGAACATCCCTGGCATCAGGTGAGTTGCGCGCCATACCGCTGCAGCCACTTCGGGATGTCGCGGTGGCGGAGCATGCCCACCAGCCGGCCGCCTTGCACCACGGGCAACTGGTTGATCTCGCGGCCCGCCAGGTCGTTGAGGGCCTGGGCGGCGTTCTTCCTCGGGCGTAGCCGTGACCAGTTTGCTGGCCGGGGTCATGATCGCGCTGACCGGCGTCATGGCTCCCTCGGTCTCAGACACCTTGCGCACGTCTTCCAGGCAGACCAACCCGACCAACTGATCGCCGTGCATGACGGGTAGGCGCGCGAGTCGGTGGCCAAGATACTGGTGCACACCAGATCGGCTACCGACAAGGTGTCGGGCACGGTTGGCGGGTCAGTGCGCAACATGCGCGCGACGGCCGCGCCGTCGAGCACGTCCTGGATGGCCACCTGCTTGTAGCTCTGCACTGCGGCGTTGTTCAGGAACCAGGCCAGAGATGCCAGCCAGAGGCCGCCGATCAGGCCATGGCCGAAGAACGGCAGCGACAGCCCGAAGACCATGGCGATGCCGCGGGGCGGGCGCCGCCCGTCCCAACGCGCCCCCTGCGCCAAATCGAGCAGCAAGTGAGCAGCGTTTGGTCGTGTGTTTGGCTGGGACCCAGGCTACAATGATGGTAACCCGCGGAAGCGGCCGGCGGGAAGGGGATTGCACGAGGAGGGCTACGATGGCAACGTATGTGCTGGTCAGACACCAGGTTGAGGATTATGACAAGTGGAAACCCGGGTTCGACGCCCACGGGGCGGAGCGCCAGGAAATGGGTTCGCGCGGGGCGCGCGTCTTTCGGGTGGAGGGCAGCCCGAACGAGCAGATCGTCATAACGGAATGGCCCGACAGCGCCGCGGCTCACGCCTTCGCGGAGTTGGCGAGTCTGCGTGCGGCGATGCAGAACGCGGGCGTCGTCGGCCGGCCCGACGTCTATTTCCTCGAAGAGGCCGACAACCAGCCCGCGTAAGCGCGGACGTGCTTCCCGCCGCGGGCCGGAGCCCGGGCTCCGGCCCGCGGCGGCGTTATTGCGCGAGCAGCCAAACGAACTGGTAGGGCTCCAGGGCCACGTTGCGCGCCAGATCGAGCGCCCGCCCGCTGATCAGGTCGGCGAACCGGTAGCTGAGTCCGTACAGGCGCACCTCGTTCGCCGCCACGTCCTGCGGCTGCTCGCTGAAATTCGCCAGCACCAGCACCCGCTCCCCGGCGTTCTGACGGATAAAGCCGAACACGTGCGGGTTGCCGAGGTCGAGGAACTCGCAGTGGCCGCCCGCGAAGCCGGGGTGCGCTTTGCGCTGCGCGATCAGGTGCAGCAGCCCGCCGTAGACGCGCCCGGGCACCGACGATCCGTCTGCGCGCGCCTCCAGCCGGGCGACGTCCGCGAAGGGCCGGTGGACCCAGCGGCTGTCGCCCGCCTTTGCCGGGTCGTCGGCATACCTGTAGTCGTTCGGCGTGCCGACTTCGTCGCCCAGATAGATCAGAGGGATGCCGCCGACCGACAGGATGACGCTGTGCAACAGCAGGATGCGCCGGATGGCCAGGTCCACCTCCGTAGGATCGCCCGTTTGCAGCGCCTGCTCCAGCCCAGCCAGCGACGCGGCCGTGCCCGAGATGCGGGCGTCGCCCGTGCGCGGGTTCTCCTGGAACGGCACGCCGCGCGCGAAGCTGCCCGGGAAGCGCCCGGTGTAGAGGGCGTTCAGGAAGCGCCGGTGGTCGTAGCCGTTGATGCCCAGCCGCGCGGCGACCGCGTCGTCAAACGTCCAGCCGATGTCGTCGTGCGAGCGGATGTAGTTGACCCAGGCACAGGCCGGGTTGATCGGGAAGCGCTCGCGCAGCGACTCGCGCAGCAGCGCCACCTCGCGCGTGGCCAGCGTGTTCCAGAGCAGCGCCATAAGCAGCGGGTTGTACGAGAGTTGGCATTCCTCGGGGCTGATGTACTTCACCACCTCGTCGGGGTGAACAATCGCCTCGGACTTGAAGAGCAGGGCGGGCGCGGCCAGGCGCGCCAGCGCGTTGTACGCCTGGATCACCGTGTGCGCTTCCGGCAGATTCTCGGAGTTCGTGCCCAACTGCTTCCAGACGAACGCCACCGCGTCGAGCCGCAAGATCTCGACACCCTGGTTCGCCAGGAAGAGCATCTCCTCTGCCATGCGTGTGAAGACCTCGGGGTTCGCGTAGTTGAGATCCCACTGGAAGCTGTTGAACGTGGTCCAGACCCAGCGGCCGATCGCCGGGATCCAGGTGAAGCTGCCGGGCCGCTGCTCCGGGAAGATCTCGCGCAGGTTCGCCTCGTAGGCGTCGGGCATGCGCCGGTCGGGGAACATGCGGTAGTAGGCCTGATACTCCGGGTCGCCGGCCAGCGCGCGCCGTGCCCACTCGTGCTCATTGGAGGTGTGGTTGAAGACGAAGTCGACCACCAGGCTGATGCCCGCCGCCCGGAAGTCGCGGGCCAGGGCGGCCAACTCCGGCATGGTGCCGAGTGCCGGGTGCACGTCGCGGTAGCTGCTGACCGCGTAGCCGCCGTCGCTGTTGCCCGCGGGCACGGCAAAGAGCGGCATCAGGTGCAGATAAGTCAGTCCGAGTTCGCGGAAGTAGGGCAGGCGGGCGCGCAGCCCGGCGAGGGTGCCCGCGAAGAGGTCCACGTAGGCGACCCCGCCCAGCATGTGCTGATCCTGGAACCAGGTCGGCGCTGCCTCGCGGGCGGCGTCAAGGGCCTGGAGATCGGGCGGGCGCGCCAACCACATCCGGCCGGCCAGCGCCAGAATGCGCTCCAGGTGGTAGAAGAAGTCATACTGGCCGCCGTAGAGGCGGCGCAACAGCGGGAACAGCGTGCCGAAGTGGGCGTCCAGGCGCGCCTCGAAGGCGTCCCAGAGGCGCGGATCGGCGCCGGCCGCCTCGGCGCGCAGGCGGGGGCGCAGCCGGGCCAGCGAGAGCGCGGCGTCGTGATCCATGCGGACGACCTCCCGTAGCGTGGAGATAGAGCTGCGGCCGCCCCGGCGGCTCCTACTATGGCGACGTGCTCAGGATATTGACGGCGCGTAGTAGCTGCGCGTCCTGGCTGCTCTGGAGCTGCGCGGCCGTGAGATTGCGCTCGCTCTCGGGCACGAGCGGCTGCACGTTCGGCGGCAGGTCGACGGTGACATCCGGCGTGATACCCTGGTGCCAGATCACCCGGCCGTTGGGCGTCAGCCACTCCTGCGTGGCCAGCAGCAGAGCCGAGCCGTCGGGCAGCGGGAACTCGTTGAGCACCGTGCCCGTGCCGAACGTGGTCTGCCCCACGAGCTGCCCGCGCTTGTGGTCTTGCAGCGCCCCCGCCACGATCTCCGAGGCGCTCGCGGTGCCCTGATTCACCAACACCACCATCGGCAGCGTCGTCGTGACCGGCTCCTTAACCACCGGCACGGGCGTCGTGTGACCTTGCGCATCCTTCTCCAGCAACACGTTGCCGTCCGCGAGGAAGTCGCTGGCCGTGTGGATCGAACTCGTCGAGCAAGCCACCGGGGTCGTTACGCAGGTCGAACACCACCCCGGTGATCTTCTGCTGCTTGATCTGCTGCAGCGCCTGGTCGAGGTCGGCGCCGACGCCCTGGCTGAACTCCGCGATGCGCAGGTGGGCGATCGTGGTGCCGGGGAGCTGCTGCCAGGTGACATTGTGGAGGACGATCTTCGCCCGCGTGATCGTGACGTCGCGCGTGACGTTCGTGGCGGGGGTCAGGATGCTGAGGGTCACCTTGCTGCCGGCCGGGCCGAGCACCTGGTTCACCACCTGGTCGAGCGTCTGGCCCTCGGTTGACTTGCCGTTCACCTGCAGGATCACGTCACCCGGCTGCAGGCCTGCCTTCTGCGCGGGGCTGCCGTCGATTGGCGAGACGATGACCACGTTGCCATTCGCCATGTCGACGTAGGCACCGATGCCCTCGAACTGGCCCGCGGTGCTCTGCTGTTCCTGGCGCAGGTCGGCGGGGCTGAGGAAGCGGCTATGGCCGGTGTCGCCGAGGGCGTCGACCATGCCGGCGACGGCACCGTAGGTCAGGGGCGTCGGCTGGATCGCCGGACGGTCGACGTAGTGCTGCTGAATGAGGCCGTAGGCGTCCTCGACGAGGTTCAGGTCGGGCCCGGCGCCCGGCGTGGTGACCGGCGCGCCGCTCGCCGTCGCCGGGGCCAGCGCCTCGCGGTCGACCAGGATCCCGACGGCGACTCCCGCCACGAGCACGGCAAGCAGCAAGACGATCAGGCTAAGCCGCATGCGGCTCTGCGGCATGGGGTTGTCCGCCACGGAGGTCCTTCCCTTTCCTTGCGTCCCGGGCGCCTAGGCCCAGCGGTTCTTGGGCACGCCCGGGGGCAGGGCGTAGAGGCCGGTCAGCTGCGCTTCGGCGATAATGTGCCCGGCCATGGCCTCGATCAATTCAGCCTTCGTCGCCCCGGCCGCCAAATGCAGGGGGGCGTCCAGGGCGTAGAGGTCGAAGGCATAGCGGTGCTGCACGCCCTCCGGCGGGCACGGGCCGCTGTAGCCCGTCCGTCCGGCGCTGTTCTTGCCCTGGCGGCTGCCATCCGGCCTTGCGTCATCGGGGATCACGTTTTCCGGGATCCGGCACGTTTCGGCCGGGAGAGCATAGAGCATCCAGTGGGTGAACGGTCCGGAAGGCGCGTCGGGATCATCGAGGATCAGCGCGAAGCTTCGCGTCCCGGCCGGGGGATCATCCCAGTGCAGCGGCGGCGAGATGCCGGCTTCCTCACAGGTATAGCGCTTGGGGATTGCGCCGCCCCCGCGGATGGTGCCACTCTTCAATGCAAGTGCCATGATCCGGTGCTCCGCTCACTAATCCAGAGGTCGCGTGCCGCGCCCGGTGCGGCGCGGCAGGCAAGGTTACCGCAAGTCGTGTGCCATGCGCGCCGCTCCCGCGCCCGGGCATCCGGCCGGAGAGGCGGCTGGGCGGGCCTTGACCGTCCGCCCCCTTTTTGGGTACAATCGGGGGCTGCCCGGCACCGGCCGGACGGCCCGTGCTGTGCATCACCCGGCGACCCGGCCCCTTGCCGCGCCGTCGGATGGAGGAACCTGACCTTGCGGAATCCGATCATCACTCGCGTCCTTGCCGCACTCCTGGGCCTGCTACTGCTCGCGGCCACCGCCGCCTGCGAATCCGGCGCGCCCGCCACCCCCAGCCCCGCGCCCGCGCTCACCCCGGCCACCGCGCCGACCAACGCCGTGCCGACGACCGGCGCGCCGACCAACGCCGTGCCGCCGGCTGTCCAGACCGGCGCGCCTCCCGCCGCCGTGCCCACCGGCGCTGCCCCGGCCGCCGTGCCGACAGGAGCCGTCGTGCTCCCGGCGACGCCCTGATTCCCGTGGGCGGCCGCCACGCAGAGGGCATACAACTTGCAGCGCGGCGGCCGCGCGGCGATCCCAATTTCAGCGGCCCCGCCGGCCCCCGAAGAGGAGTCCATGCCGAAAAAGCTCGTGCTAATCGTCGAGGATGAACCCGACAATCGGGAGATCATCCGCACCGTCGTCGAGGAGATCCTCGGCTATGAGGCCGCGCTTGCCACCGACGGCGAGATGGCGCTCCAGCAGATCACCGCCCGCCGGCCCGACCTCATCTTGATGGATTTGATGATGCCCGTGCTGAACGGCTTCGACACCATCCGCGCGCTGAAGACCGACCACGCCACGGCGGCCATCCCCGTGATCGCCATCAGCGCCCTGAGCCGCAACCGCGATCAGGATCAGGCGCGCGAGGCCGGCGCCGACGACTACATCAGCAAGCCTTTCGATCTCGACCTGCTGGCGAGTAAGATCACCGAGCAGGCACCACCGGCTTAGCGCGCGCTCCGCGGCTGCAGGATCAAATAGCGGGACTGGCGCTCGCGCACCACGCCGAGCGCCAGCAGCGCGTCGACCGTGCTCTGCTGCAGCCGCACGAACCCCCGATCGTGGACGACGACCAGCGCGGCGGACTCCGCGCGCGCCAGGAAGTCGGCCTGCGGCGCCGCCCGCCACATGATCTGATAGGGATCGTTGCTCGCCTGCCCCCCGATCACCGCCCCGATCAGGTCGCCCCAACTCCGCGCCGGCATGTTCAGTCCCAGGTAGATCATGTGGCCGTAGCTGTCGATCAGATAGCCGGTCGTCGGGCTGACGCTGGGCGGGCGCGAAGCCAGGAAGTTGAACTGCTCGTCGCTGCTGAGCACCTGCGCGCCCGGGGGCACGGCGTCGTTGACATAGCGGGCCACGATCGCGAAGATGGGGTCGTCGTAGCGGGTGGTGAAACTGACCCAGGCGGGCCGCACCAGCAACAGCGCCGGCACGAGCAGCAGCGCGTAGGCAGCGGCCCAGCGCCGCGGGCGGGCAGCAGACGGCGCCAGCAGCGGCAGCCAGGCCGCGGGCGCCAGCAGGCACAGGGCCGCGCCCAACTGCACGTAGTAGTGGCCGTAGAACGAGCGGCTATAGGTGAAGAGCAGCACGCTCAGAAAGCTCCAGAGCAGGATCGGGCGCCAGCTACCCAGGGCAGTCCGGTCGGCGGCCGCACCCTCCGTGGCGGGCGCGGGCCAGCGGTAGAGCGCGATGATCCAGCCGGTGAGCGCCAGGAAGCCTAGGGCGGCCACGTAGGCCGTCGCACCGTTTTCAAGCGTGCTGGTCAGGTTCGCGATGCGCTCGGACGGCAGCCGCAGCCCGTCGGCGGGCCGCAACAGCTGGAAGAAGCCGACCATGCGGATGAACGCGCTCGGTGCGATCAGCAGGAACGGCCCCAGCACCACCAGCGCGACGCCTGCGAAGCCCCCCACGAAGCTCAGCAAGTCGGCCGGCGTCGCCCGGCCGGGCGCGCGCGGCCCCGCGCGGCGCACACGGAGCAACAGGTCGAGCCCCAGCGCCGCGGCGCAGACCACGCCCTGGACCTTGGTGAAGGCGCTGGCCGCCGCCAGCACACCCGCCGCCACCAGCAGCCAGCGCCCCAGGCGGGGTGACACGCCGCGCACCCAGCGCAGGTAGACCCAGATGGCCAGCAGGGACGCCAGGATCATCGGCTGGTCGAGCATAATCTTGCGGTTGATCTCGATGGCGCGCTCGTCGATCGCCCAGAGCGCGGCGGCGGTCGCGCCGAAGAGCAGCGGGCGCCAGCGGGCCGCCCCGGCGCGCGCTCCGGCCAGCCCGAGCTCCCAGCCGATCAGGAAGAAGACCGCCAGCGCGGCCAGGCTGTAGGCCACCGACAGGTATCGCGCGATCATGAAGCTGGTGACGCTGCCCCAGGCGGTAAAGTGATAGAGCAGCGCGGGCGTGTAGACCAGGACGGCCAGCGGCGGGTGGGCGAAGAAGTAGTCGCGGTAGGGCAGGATGCCCTGCAGGAACAGCTGGTTGACGCCCGCATAGACCCCCTCGTCGTCGTAGGGATACTGCGTCAGCCCGCGCGCCTGGGGCACCAGCAGGTTGAGCCGGGCATAGGCGCCGACGGCCAGCAGCGCCGCCAGCACGGCGAGGCCGAGCAGCGGGAGCAGGAACCGGCGCCGCGGCAACTCCGCGGGGGCCGGGAGCGTGGCAGGTGCGGCGTCGGCGGTGCGTACTTCGGGGGCCGGGCGCGGCGCGCCGCGCCGCGCCACCCAGACGAGCAGCGCCAGCCCTGCCAGCCAGGCCGCCCAGGGGAGCCACGGCCGCGCCGCATAGTGCGCGACGAGGGGATCGAGGCCCGGCACTTCGACCGGGCTGTCGCGGAAGCTTGCCGTGCCGAGGGCGGCGGGCAGGGCCACGGCCAGCAGGGCCGGCAGGCGCAGGTTGAGCGCGATTCCGGCGGCGCCGTAGACCAGCAGCGCGAGCGCCCCGATCCGTGCGACGCGATTCGTCCGAAGCCCGGACGTGTCGTGGCCCGCGGCGCTCTGCTGTTGCATGCGCTCATTATGGCAAAGTGCCCTGGAGGTGTCAAATACGCTCGCGGCGCCGAAAGTGCCGAAGGAGGGCGGCGCGTTGCGCCTCACCCTCCTTCGTCCGGCCGGCAGGCCGCCTGTGGCGCGGCCCCGGTCCTTACCGCTGCACGGTCTCCGGTGCCGGCATGATGACCCATAGCAGCACGTAGGCCAGCAGCGTGAAGACGTGCGCGGCCAGCCCCAGCAGCACGGCGCCCAGCCGCACCAGCGTCACGTCGACGCCGAAGTAGTCGGCCAACCCGGCGCACACGCCGCCGATCATCTTGTGCTGCTCATCGCGAACCAGATGGCGATTGGTATTCACGGTTTTGCTCCTCCCCGGGCGGCGTCTCCGCCGCCGAACCGGCACCGCGCGGGGCGCCTTGCATTCACATCTCGCCCATAACTACGCAGGGTCGCGCCCCCGGGTTACACCCCGCTCGTCCGCCGCCGGACCGATCGCGGCCTCCGTCCGACGACCGATTCGCGGCCGCGGCCGTGCTTGACGGCGCTGCGCGGATGGCATACAATAGCGTGAATAAGTAGCGTGATCAGACGACAGACATGAGAGGGGTGCAGCAGTAGCCCGCTGCACGGGGAATGTGCTGCCGCGGTCGCGCGCCGGGGCCGCATGGGCGACCCGCCCGCGCCCCGGCGCCCGCCGCCCCCGCCCAGAGGAAGGATGATGGATAAGCCTACCCGCCCCACGGGCGAGACGCCGCGGGACCCCGGCGGGTCGCCGGGCGCGGACCTGGAGAGCCAGGAGCGCCTCCAGCTCCACACGGATGCCCATTTGGCCGGCAAGCAGGACGTCGAGCTCTACATTCGCACGTACAGCACGATGCTCCGCTCGTCCGGCGAGATCAAGATCAAGGCGCTGGTCCCCGTGCACATCAGCGCCAACTCCAGCCTGCACGTCAATGCCGCCGCCGCGGCCCCCGACGTCTCTGCGCTGATGTACTGCATCCAGCGCCTCCCCAGCGCGATCATGCAGGTGCGGCGCGTGCTGCTCGGCCAATCGGCCGGCGTCTTCCACCGCGCCGGCTACCGCGTCGAGGAGTGGGAGACCGTCACCGCGCCCGGCCGCCGCCGCCACTGGTTCTTCGACGAGCACGAGACCATGGCCGTCTACGTCAATAGCGTGTCCGACGTCGACGACCTGATCCCCACCCTCACCGGCTTCCAGATCGAGTGGAACAAGCTGCACGCCCTGCTGCACGAGAACCCGTCGACGATCGACCTGATCCAGGCCGGGCAGAGCGCCGCGTCGCCGCTGTATCACGAGATGGTCAAGGTGGTGCAGCACCGGCTGCTGCTCAGCGCCGAAGCCTGGGACCGCATCGAGTCGGTCTGGGGCGCCGCCATCTGGGACAACCTGCTCCAGATCGCCGCCCGCGAGCTCAGTCTGACCGTGCGCATGCTCGGCGGCTCCTACGTTGGCTACGCCAAGGCGACGACGCGCTGGTGGGCGCCCATCGCCGCCCACCTGCAGGAGCTTGGGCTGGAGCGCCGCCCCGTCTATTTCGTGTCGAGCAACACGCACAGCCTGATCAACCTTCTCTCCGGCCGTGTCACCGGCGAGCGCGCGGCCCTCGAGCGCTTCATCCGCCGCTCAGGCGACGCCGAGCTCGTCGAGGAGTATAACCTGCTGCAGCGCGGCGAGACCCGCGCCAATCTCCAGAACTTCCTCTACTATGCCATGCGCAAATATCATGCGCAGCACCCGGAGTCGAAGGAGGAGCGCGCGGCGCGCCGCACGGCCGAGCACGAGCGCGGCATCTACCAGGTGCCCAGCCGCGTGGGCCTGCCCGTCGACACCCAGATCTTCGACCTCAGCAAGCTCCGCCCGGCCGATTTCGATCCCCGCGTGCCCCAGGTCAACCCGGACCTGCTCACGCAGAGCCGCGCGATCATCGTCAACGTCGACTACCCGCTCGGCCTGGCCGCCTACCACATCCTGCTGCAAATTGCCGAAGGCGTGGAGGAGTTCCGCGGCGTCTACCTGCTGGGCAAGGCGGCCACGCTCAACGGCCGCATCGGCGACGTCATGATCGCCAACTCGGTCTACGACGAGCACTCGCAGAACACCTACTGGCTCAACAACGCCTTCACCGCCTCGGACCTACAACCCTACCTGATCTACGGCTCCGTGCTCGACAACCAGAAGGCCGTGACGCTGAAGGGCACCTACCTGCAGAACCAGCAGTACCTGGAGTTCTACTACCACGAGAACTACACCGTCGTCGAGATGGAAGCCGGCCCCTACCTGAACGCGCTCTACGAAAGCACCTACCCGACCCGCTACCCCATCGGCCAGCACATCAACTTCACGCGCCTGCCCTTCGACCTGGGCATCCTGCACTACGCCTCCGACACGCCGTATACCCGCGGCAAGAACCTGGGCGCGAGCAGCCTGGCCTATCTGGGCATGGACTCGGCCTACGCCACGGCGGTCGGCATGGTGCGGCGCATCTTCGATCAGGAAGTGGCGCAGGCGCGTCGCGAACAGGAATGGAGCCCCGCGCCGGAGCCCCCGCCCAGCAACGGCGCGGAGCGGGTCGGTGCGCCGGACGCCGCAGTGCGGCCGCCGGTTGCCACGGGTTGAACCGGCCCGCGCCTTTATGATAGAATTGTGGCGCTTCGGCGAAGGAGGAGCGAGCGATGGAACAGTGGGAGTACCTCGGCGTGCGCCTGATCCCGGAGTCGGAAGGTGGCCGGATCACGGTGTTGGATCCCCTCAGCCTGAAGGGCACGCCCCTGAACGCCCTGGGGCGCCAGGGGTGGGAAGTCGTCGGGGTGTTCCGCGACAACTTCTGGGTCCTCTTGAAGCGCCCCGTGGCGGCCGCCACGGCGCAGCCCGCCGCCTCCACCGCGGCGGCCGCGCCCGCCGCGCCGGCCGGCGGCGCCGAGGCTTCGGGCAATCTGCCGCCCATGTACGGCACGCCCGACGACGCCCGCACTCGCGCGCTGGAGGAAAAGCTGCAGCGCGAGTTGGGCCGGCGCCACGACAGCGGCGGCCGGGGCCGCGGCTAGGCCGCGCCGCCCCGGTACGCCCCCGCCGGGCGAGTCCGCCCCGGCGACTTCCCAGCACATAGGATGGAGGTTCGACACCCCTCATGACACAGGACCAGACGGGCGCCGGGGCCGGCGCCACGCCGCCGGTCGCCGCGGCTCCGGCGGCAACCCTGACCCCCAGCCCCACCACGGGCATCCCGGCCGATTATCTCACCTCTGTAGTGATGCCGGTCTATAACGAGTCCCGGACCATTCGCCAGATCGTGCAGCAGGTCTACGACGTGCCGCTGAAGAAGGAGATCATCGCCGTCGACGACTGCTCCACCGACGGCACGACCGCGATCCTCGAAGAGCTCGCCGACCAGGGCCTGATCCGCCTCTTCAAGCACCGCGTCAACGGCGGCAAGGGCGCCGCGGTGCGCACCGGCCTCGCGCAGGTGCAGGGCGATATCGTGCTCATCCAGGACGCCGACCTGGAGTATGATCCCAGCGAGTACCCGTTACTCATCGGCCCGATCCTGAAGGGACGCAGTAAGGCGGTCTACGGCTCGCGCTTTCTCGGCCCCCACAAGGCCATGTACTTCTGGCATCAGGTCGGCAACAAGTTCCTCACCCTGGTGACGAATGTGCTCTTTGATACGACGCTGACGGACATGGAGACCTGCTACAAGGTCTTCACGCGCGACGTCGCGCGCCGGCTCGACGTCAAGTCGGCCCGCTGGGGCATCGACCCGGAAATCACGGCGAAGATTCTGCGCATGGGCGTGCGCATCTACGAGGTGCCGATATCGTACACCGGCCGGGAGATGTGGGAAGGCAAGAAGATCTCCTGGAAGGACGGCGTCGCTGTCGTCGGCACCCTCGTGCGCTATCGCTTCCTTCGCTAGCCGCGGCCGGGAGGGAAGCCCGGAGGAAGCCTGTGGCGCAGCATCTGATCGGCATTGACCTCGGCGGGACCAAGATCCTGACCGCGCGCTGCGATCTGGAGGGCCACGTCGAGGCCCAGGCGCGCGACCTGACGCCGCAGGGCCTGGAGCGCGTGATCGACCGCATGACCGACCTGGTCGACCGCGTGCTGCAGGGCACGCATCCGGCGGATCTCGCGGGAGTGGGCGTCGGCGCGCCCGGGCCATTGGAGCCCAAGAGCGGGGTCCTGTTCGGCGCCGCCAATCTGCCCGGCTGGAACCGCGTGCCCCTCCGCGACATCCTCACCGCGCGCCTGGAATCCCGCCTCGGCCGGGCCGTCCGCGTCGTCGTCGCCAACGACGCGAACGCGGCCGCGCTGGGCGAGCTCCGCTTCGGCGCCGGCCGCCGCTACCCCGGCGTGCACGACCTGGTCTACATCACGATCAGCACGGGCATCGGCGGCGGGGTCATTGCCGACGGCCGCGTCTTCGCCGGGGCCAACGGCATGGCCGGCGAGATCGGCCACATGACCGTCGACCTGAATGGACCACTCTGCAAGTGCGGGAACGTCGGCTGCGTCGAAGCGATCGCGGCAGGACCGGCCATCGCTCGCGCGGGCGCGGCGCTGGTGGCGGCGGGCCGCGCCCATCGCCTGGCCCAGCTAGCCCACGGCGATCCGGAGCGCGTCACCACCGCGCTCGTCGAGGCGGCCGCCCGCTCCGGCGATCCTGACGCGCGCGCCGTCGTGGCCGAAGCCGGGCGGGCCCTCGGCGCAGCCGTCGTCAACGTTCTCCATCTCTATAACCCCCAACTGGTCGTCATCGGCGGCGGCGTCGCCAAGATGGGCGACCTGCTCCTTGACCCGATCCGCGCCGCGGTCGCCGCGCATGCCATCCCGGCGATCCGCCGCGACGTGCCGATCGTGCCCGCCGCCCTCGGCGACCTCGTCGGCGTGCTCGGCGCCGCTGCCCTTGTCCTCCAGGACTGACCCCGCGCCGCGGACGTGTCCAGATCCCCGGCAACCGGACACGGCTGGCACAACCTCTGCTTTAGCGGGTGAAGCACCGCCGGGGGAGCTTGCCGCGCTACGGCACCCACCACCGGCCCCGACCCGTTCAGCCACGACCCGCTACGTTCCGACAGATACTGTCGAGGGGGTTAAGCATCATGAAGACTCTGTTGTTCACGCTGGCGGCTGCCCTGCTACTGCTCGCCGGCAGCGCTACTGCCGCGTCGGCCCAGGGGGCCAGCGGCACGGTTACCGGCAAAGTGGTGCGCTGGAACGGCCAGCCCGTGGCCGGCGCCACCATGCGCGCTCTCACCGATCCCAACAACCTCAGCACTGATGTGGCGCATACAACCACGGGCCCCGACGGCTCGTACACGCTAACCGTGCCCGCGGGCACGCCCTACTGGATCCACGTGGACACCTACGGCACGTGGTGGGGCTACGCCTACCAGGTGCCCTTCACGCTGCGGCCCGGCGAGATCCTCTCCAAGGTCTATTTCGCCCTTGGACCGCGCGCGGTCCACGAGATCACGCTGCCGACGCCCGTCAGCAACATCGGTCCGATCACCGGCGCCAATCCCACCGCGACCGCGGCCCCGGTCTCCAATGTCAAGCCGGAGGTGGGCTACAACAGCCCGTCCGGCGCCGCGCCGGGCATGCCGCGCACCGGCGCACCGGACGCCGCCGGGCCGGTGGCCGCCCTGCTGGCGGCCCTGCTGCTGCTGAGCGCGGGCATTGCCGTGCGCCGGCTCGGCGCACGCGCCCGCTAACCCGCCCCGCCGCCGGGCGGCCTTCCCGCGAGGAGGGCCGCCCGGCTGCCCGGCCGGCATCGATCCCGGGCCTCACCTCGACGAACCGCCAGGTTGACGCTCGGGGACGCGCATGATACACTGGGAGCACGGAGCCGGCCCAATCCGCAAGGAGGACCGCTCATGGAAGAAAGAACGACAATCGTCGGCCGTCCAACCTTCATGGCGAAGTTTCCCGGCACCCAGGAGGCCGGGCCGATTCTCGACAAGCTGACGGCGCTCGGCTACCCGCGCGCCGACATCACCATCCTGCTGCGGCCCGAGGGCACCGATTCCGGGCTGGACCTGCTCACCGACACGAACGCCGCCGGGCAGGACACGAACGTGCAGCAGATGCTGACGAAGCACAAGGAGAAGCTGCAGCAGGCGACGACGCTCCTCATCCTCCACCCCGCGGCCGACCGGCTGGATGCCGTCCGTGCCGCGGTGCGCGACCTGGGCGGCGAGGAGTTCGATTATGAGCCGCGCACGGTCTACAGCGGCGAGGCGTCGGAGGAAGATTTCGCGCGGGCGACGGTCGACAGCGCGGACGTGCCCGACAATGCCGGACTTGAGGGTCACGCGACCATCGGCCCCGACGAGGCGACGAGCCCGGGCCACTTCCACCCCTCTCCGGCGCGCGCCACCGGCGAGGGAGCGAACACCCCGGCTGGACGGGCGGCCGCTCCCGCCACGGACGACGGGGAGTCGCAGTCTAGAACGGAATCCCAGCCGGAATCCGGCACGCCGTCCGGATCCGGAACGCCCGGGAAAGCTTCCGCGCCCGCGGCGCCGACGGAGGCCCAGCCGGCCGGCGCCGACACGGACGACATTAAGCACAAGATCGCGGAGGTGACCGGACAGGTCGAGGACATCCGCCACGAGCTCGAAGGCCACGATCAGCAACAGTAAAGGCGGGGGCGTTGAACATCCTGCAGAACCTGGATCCGGTCCGCGTGATCGGGATCCTGCTCGGCGTCATTATCGGCACGACCATCCACGAATTCATGCACGCCTACACCGCGGTCGCGCTCGGCGACGAGAGCCCACGGCGCATGGGGCGCATCACGCTGAACCCGGCGGCCCACTTCGACCCGATCGGCTTCTTCATGTTCCTGCTGCTGGCCCTGGGTATCGGCTTCTTTGCCTGGGGCCGGCCGGTGATGGTCAACCCATCGGCCCTGCGCTACGGGCGGCGCGGCTACGCGCTGGTGGCGATGGCCGGCCCGGTCAGCAACCTGGTCGTCGGCGCGCTGTTCGCCCTGCCCTTCCGCCTGAACCTGAGTGCTCAATTGCCGCCCGTCGTCATGGAACTGTTCGGCTGGATCATGTTCGCCAACTTCCTGCTCTTCGTCTTCAACCTGATCCCCATCCCCCCGCTCGACGGCTTCTCCGTGCTGAGCGGCGCGGTCTCAAACTACTGGTCCTTACTGCTGGAGCCGCTCCGGCGCTACGGCTTTGCCCTACTCCTGGCCCTGCTGTTCCTGCCCACCTTCCTGAACATTGATCTGCTCGGGCGCATGATCAACCCGATCTTCGCCGTGCTGGAGACCGTGTTCGCGGGCGGGCAGGTCTAGCGGCGGCGCCGATGAGGCTGACCAGGCACGAGGAGGCCGGGCGCTGGGTGCCATATCGCGTCCGCCAGTTCGTGCTGGCGATCTTCGCGCCGGTCCCCGCCGCCGAGCTCAAGGCCGCGGTGCACGCCGCCGCCCTGCCCGCCGAGGCCGCACGGTTGGTGCGCGCGATGCCGCGCGCCTACCAGCGCCACGCGCTGAACGTGCTGAGGCGCCTGCGCGCCCAGGGGCACGCCGATCCGCGGCTCTTGCAGGCCGCACTGCTGCACGACATCGGCAAGTGGGATCCGGAGAGCGGGGCGCGCGTCGGCCTGGCGCCGCGCATCGCCACCGCGCTGCTCGGGCATGCGCGCCCCGGCCGGGCCGTGCTGCGGCTGCTCGCCGCCGGTCCGCCCGATTCCGATAGCTGGCGCTATCCCTGGTACCTGCAGGCGACGCACCCGACGCTCGGCGCGCAGATGGCGTTCCGCGCCGGGGTCCACCCCGACGTCGTCAGCCTCGTGCACTGGCACCAGGATGCCGTGGGCATCCCCGATCATCTGCGCGACGCGCTCGACCTGCTCCAGCAGGCTGACGCCCGGGAGTAACCGATGGACGACGCGGCACCTCCGGCTTATGCCGTGCGCCTGCCCGATTTCGAGGGCCCGCTCGACGTGCTCCTCCGCCTCATCGAGCGGCAGGAGCTTGAGATCACGCGCGTCTCGCTCGCGCTGGTGGCCGACCAATTCCTGGAGTACTGCGGCGCGTTGCCCGAGCCGGAGCCGCGCGTGCTGGCATCCTTCATGGTCGTGGCCGCCAAGCTGCTCTACATCAAGTCGGAATCGCTGCTGCCGCGCCCGCCGCCCAGCCTCGCCGTCGACGACGAGGACGAGGAAGACGTGGGCGCCGAGCTTGTGCGGCGGCTGCAGGAGTACAAGTCCATCCAGCAGGTGGCGCAGGGCTTACGCGAGCGCGACGCCGCCGGGCAGCACAGCTACCCGCGGCCCGCGAACCCGACGGCGCGCCGCCGCCCGGTCGAGCGGCGCGCCACGCTGGGCCTGGAAGGTGTCACGCTCGGCCAGCTGTCGCGGCTCTTCCAGCGGCGCCTGCAGCTCCAGCTCCCACTGACCGAGGCCCCCGCCCTCATCCCGCACGAGGTGACGTTGGAGGAGAAGGTGGCCGAGCTCGAAGCCCGGCTGGCGGCCGTGGGGCCGCGTGGCAGCCTGGCCGTCTGGCCGCTGCTGCTCGCCGCCCGCTCGCGCGCCGAGGTCGTCATCACCTTCATGGCCGTACTGGAGCTCCTGCGGCGCCGCACGGCCACCGCCGAGCAGGATGCCGACTTCGGCGAAATCCTCCTGCGCCGGACCGGAGTGCCTACCGCGTGAGCGTCGATCCGCCACCCCTGATCAGCCTGCTGACCGACTTCGGCCTGACCGACGGCTACGTGGGCGCGATGAAAGGCGTCATCCTCGGTATCACGCCCGACGCGCGGATCGTCGACCTCAGCCACGAGGTCCCGCCGCAAGACGTGGCCGCGGGCGCCTTCATCCTCGGCCGCGCCTACCCCTACTTCCCGGCGGCGACCGTCCACGTCGCCGTGGTCGACCCCGGCGTGGGCAGCAACCGGCGCCCCATCCTGCTGCGCTGCGCGCGCGGCACGTTCATCGGGCCGGACAACGGCATCTTCGAGGCCGTGCTGGCGACAGAGCCCGACGTCGAGGCCTACGAGCTCAGCGCCCCGGCCTACTGGCTGCCCCAGATCAGCACCACCTTCCATGGCCGCGACGTCTTCGCCCCCAGCGCGGCGCACCTGGCGGGCGGTGTGGCGCCCACGCGGCTGGGCCGCCCCGTGCCGCTCGACACGCTCGTGCGCCTGCCGCGCCCCGAGCCGACGCGCGGCGCGGAGGCCGTCTACGGCCAGATCATCTACGTCGATCACTTCGGCAATGCGGTCTCCAACATTCCCGGCGCCTGGGTCGACGCCCTAGGGCCCCGCGGCGGGTTGGAGGTGGTGCTCGGGCCGCTGCGCCTGCGCGGCGTCCATGCCACCTACGCCGAGGTGGCCCCCGGCGAACCGTTGGCCCTCGTCGCCAGCGCGGGCCTGCTGGAAGTCGCAATTCGCGACGGCAACGCCGCGCGCGGCCTCGGCGTCCGCGGCGGCGATCGCCTCGAATGCCACGGCGAATCGGCTTGACATGGCTGGGGGGCCTGCGGTATAATATGCCTGCCGGTTGCGCCACAAACGCAACCGGCGTTAGCCGAAGTGGCGGAATTGGCAGACGCGCTACGTTCAGGGCGTAGTGACCATTGGGTCGTGTGGGTTCGAGTCCCACCTCCGGCACCCTAAGGCCAGGCTGGATCAGCCTGGCCTTTTTGTATCCGCCGGTCGGGATGTTATAATAGAGGAGGGTGACCGTGGGTCACCTTCTGGAGACGCGTCGGGGAACGGCGCCGCCACATAACGACGAAAGAGGCGGGGACTCGCCCTGCCGGGAGGTTTACGATGCCATCACTCGGCGCACCCGAATTAATTCTCATCCTGCTGATCGTGCTGATCATCTTCGGCGCCGGCAAGCTGCCGCAGATCGGCAGCGCTCTGGGCCGCAGCATCCGGGAGTTCCGCGACGCCTCGGACACTCAGCCGCAGACCCCGCCGCCCGCGCCCCCGGCCACGACGCCGCCCCCGGCCCCGACGGTCACTCCTGTGGCCACCGCCCCGCCCGAGGACAAGGCACCCCGCGCCTGATCGCCCGGCGCGGGATCCCGCGCGACGCGTCCCGCCCGGCGCCCCCGCCGCGAACCCGGAACGCTAGCGCATCTGTGCGGCAAGCAGGGGCACCGCCGCGTCCAGCACCCGTTCGGGCGTGATCGAGTCGAAGGGGTGGCAGCGCAAGCAGCGGATAACCTCCGGGAGCGACGCGCCGCCCAGCTGCGGGAAGCAGCAGCCGCATGGCGCCGGGCTGCGCACGACGGCGAAATCGCGTCCCGGCTGCCCGCCCGGCAGCCAGGGGTGGAACGACTGGGGATCGGTAATGCCGTAGATGCCGACGACCCGCGTGCCCGCCGCCACCGCCAGGTGTAGCGGGCTGCTGTCGTTGCCGACAAAAAGGGCACAGCGCGCCGCCATGGCCGCGGTGGCGCCCAGCGTGGTTTGCCCGGCCAGGTTGAGCACCGGCGCGGAACTGAGCGCCGCGACTTCGGCTGCCGCCCGCGCGTCGTCCTTGCCCCCCAGCACCAGGATCTTCACGCCGAAGCGCTGGTGGAGCCCATCGGCCACCGCCGCAAAGCCCTCGCGGCTCCACTGCTTGCGGCCATAAAGCCCCTCGCCGCCGGGGTGGATCCCCACGACCGGCTCGTTCGGGCGCACGCCGTTGGCCTGCAGCAGATGATCGCGCGCCGCGATCTCGTCCACCGTGATGTACATGCGCAAGCGCCAGTCCTCGATCGCGATGCCCGCGCGCTGCACGACGTCGGCATAGTGCTCCACCGCGTGGCGGCGGCGCCATTGCCGCCCCGCTCCGGGCCGCACCAGCCACAGAAAGGGGAGTGGCACCGAGGTGCGCTGCCGAATCCCGCTCCAATAGTCGAGGCCGTAGTTGTAGTTCGAGAACTGGAAAACGCGCTCAAACCCCGCCGCCCGCACCGCGCGGATCAGGTTTAGCAGCCGCGCCGGGGTGCGCAGGAAGTCGCGGGTGGGGGCCAGCCAGAAGCGGTCGACGTCGGGGTTGGCGCTGCAAGACGCCGCGATTGGTCTGGTAGGTCAGTGCGGTGATGCGGGCGTCCGGATAGCGCCGCCGGATGGCGGCCAAGGCGGGCGTGGTAAAGAGGGTATCGCCGATCGGCAGCAGCGTGCAGACCAGGATATCGCGCGGAGGGGCCGTGCTCACCGGTCTTCGCGGAAGAACTCGATCACCTCGCGATGCTCCGACTCGCTGACCATGACCTCGATAAAGGTGATGCGAGTCCACGGGAACAGAAACGACCGGGCGCCCGCCGTGACGTAGTTCAAGGTGCGGCCGTCGCGGCGGCGCGGGTTCGCAATCTGGATGTAGCTTTCCCCGGGCTTGGGCAGCTCGTCGATTTCGGCTTCGATCGGGTCTTCGCCGGTGAGGTGGATGATCACCCGTTTCGCCATGCCAGCAGGTCTCCTTCCGCCGAGGGACGCCCTAACGGGCCGTCGTGTAGCCGCCCAGCACGATCCGCAGCACGATATTGCCGAGGCGGACTTCATCGCCGTCTTTGAGCTCGGTGGGGGTGCCCGGGCTCAGGCGGCGCCGGTTCAGGAAGGTGCCGTTGATACTTCCCAGATCCTCCAGGTAATAGCCGTCGGGTTGGCGCAGGACGCGCACGTGGCGCCGCGATACCCCGGCATTGTGGCCGCCGTCGAGCTCGAGGTCCACCGTGGGGAAGACGTTTGCCGTGCGGTCGCCGCGACCGACGTGGATGGTGGGCTCGTCGATCCACTCGGTCAGGCGGCCGGTGTTGAGGATGAGCATGCGCAGGCGCGTCGGCACACCGGTGGGCGCGATCGCGCCCGTCGCGCGGTCCTGCACCGTGTCCAGCGGCAAGGTCGCCGGGTTGTCGAGGGCACCGGTCGACACTTCGCCGTCCACGCCCACCCCCACGCTCGGCGGGAACGGCGCCTGGGCCACTTGCGTGGCGTCAAAGGCGCCGATCAGCGAGGCGCCACACTGCTCGCAGAACAGCGTCCCTTGCACATGTACTGCCCGACACGCGGGACATGTAATCGTCATTTGCCTGCTCTCCCCTATCAGGTCGCCATCCGGCCGGTCGGACCGGCACTTTGTGAGCGCCCTAGCCCTCGAGTCCCATACTTGATCTGCTTCGTGCCGATACTGCTGGTGATCCCTTCCCGCTCAAGCCGCTCGGCCTCGGCTTGCACCGCGCGCGCCAGGTCCGGCTCGCCGGCCGCGAGCAGCCGGGTCGCGACCATCCGCAACCGGCTGGTGGCCTGGGCCAGGTTGCCCTCCTCCAAGTCCTGCCAGGCCCGCTTCTGCAGCTTATAGGCGACCACCTTCTCCACGCCCAGCCGCACTTCGCTGTCGAGTTCGCCGGTCGGCCCCGCGAAGGGATCGACCGGCGCGGTGACCAGATAGTCCGCCCGCAGCCGGCTCTGGCGCGTGTCGGGCGGCTGCCAGACGAGGCTACAGTGCACCAGATCGACGAGGCCCCCGCCCACGGGCGGCAGCACGACCTCCAGCAGCAGCCGCTGGGATTCCCCGAGCATCAAGTGCCCGAGCAGGTAGGTCTGCTCCGAGACGTTGGGTCCGGGCAACAGCTCCACCCGGCCGATGAGCGGCGCGACCCGGTGCACCTGGGCCAGGCGCGTCTCGGGCGCCGTGCGCAGCGTCAGCTGTACCTGGCGCCCGCAGACCATCCGCAGCTCGCCGATATGGCGGTCGAAGGCCCCGACGATCGCCGCCGGGTCGGTGATCAATTCCGACCGGCTGCCCGACCGATACGCGATCGTTTCGAGCAGATCCTCGTTCCACTCGTCCCCCACGCCGAACGGGGTCACGAGGAACTCGTGTGCCCGCGCGCGCTCCGCGAGCTCCAGGCACACCAGCTCGTCGCCGTAGGTACGCCCGTCGGTCAGCAGCACGAGCGACGAGATGGCGCGGCCCGCCAGGTTGCGGCCGCGCTGGAGCTCGTCGAGCCCGGCCTTGATCCCCGTCGCGAGCTCGGTGCCGCCCCGCGGCACGATGCTGTCGATGGCCTTGTCCACATGCTGGGCCAGTGGGCTGACCTGCGCCGGCAAGACCACGGTCGCCCGGTCGTTGAACGACACGACCGACAGCGCGTCGCGCGGGCCCATGCGGCGGAACACCTGCCGCGCCGCTTCGGCCACCCGCTCCATCTTCTCACCCCGCATCGACAGGCTCTGGTCGAGCACGAGGCAGATATTGAGCGGCACCTGGGTGCCGAGCGCGCTCTCGCCCTGCGCGACGACTTCGAGCAGCGCGTAGACCATCTGCGGCCCAGCCGCCGCCGGCAGCGGATCCTGGCCGAGCCGGTGGTTGAAATGGATGTCGGGCCGATAGGCTACATTCATGGTCGGACCTGCGACGGCATCCTAGCGCGCCGGCCGGCGCCTCCCTGGGGGCCTTGCGGCGCGTCCGCGCGCGCGCCGCGCCCGCGTCGTGTTCATCACGCCGGCAACGCGTAGAGGTAATGATCCAGCGACCCGATGTAGACCATTCCATCTTCGATCGCCGGGGTCGACGTGATCGGGCCGCGCGTCTGGAACCGCCAGCGCAGGTCGCCATCCGCCTGCGCCACCGCGCAGAGATAGCCGTCGACCGTGCCGACGTAGACCAGCGCGCCCGCAAGCCGAGGCGACGCCACCTGGCTGCCCGCATCATACTTCCAGGCCAGCCGCCCGGACTGGTGCTCCAGCGCGTAGAGCTTGCCGTCGACCGAGCCGACGAACACCCGCCCGCCGCCCACCGCCGGAGAGGACAACACGTAGTGCTCGGTTCGATATTTCCAGACCGGCCAGCCGTTCTCACCATCCAGCGCGTAGATATGCTGATCGTTCGACCCCACGAACACCTGCGCATCCTGCACCGCAGGCGACGAGGTGATCGGCCCGCTGGTATGGAACTTCCACTTCAGGTTGCCGGTGTCGATCTCGACCGCGTACAGGTTGCCGTCGCTACAGCCGACGTAGACGAAGCCGCGCCCGACGGCGGGTGAGGAGCGCACGGGGCCCCAGGCACGATACTTCCAGCCGAGCCGGCCGGTGCGCGCGTCGAGGCAATAGAGATGCTGGTCGTCCGAGCCGATGTAGACCCGCCCTCCGACGACCCGCGGCGACGAGCGGATCGGACCGCCGGTCGCAAAGGTCCAGGCCGTCACGCCGCGGCGGGCATCCACCGCGTAGACGTTGTTGTCCTCGGAGCCGAAGATGACCAGATCGTCGCTGACCAGCGGCGACGAGCAGATGCCCGCCTCGGTGGCGCGCTTCCAGATGAATTCACCGGTCTTCGCGTTCAGCGCGTACAGGTTGGAGTCGTAGGATCCGACGAAGGCCACGCCCTTGACCACCACGGGCGAGGAGCGGATCTCGTCCTCGGCGGCGAAGGTCCACAGGGGCTGCACCGAGCCGTCGGGGGCGGGCGCCACCCGCGGGGCGGCAGGCACGGGCGCCGGGGCGAAGGGTGCCCGGGGCGGCGCGGCAACCACCGGCGGCACGGGGCGTCCGGCGCCCAGATTCGGGCGAAGCAACGCCTCCGCCGTCGAGGGCAACGAGGCCCCGGGCACCATGGGGTCGCCGTGGCGGCCCTGGATCGTGTTGATGGCGGCGCGCATCTCCGCGGCCGATTCCCATCGGCGGCTCGAAGTCATACTCCAACGCGCGGACCACCAGGGCCTCGGTGTCGGCCGAGATGAGCTGATTCAACTGGCGAATGGGGCGCTCGTGGAATGTGAACGGCGTCTCCGTCCGCGGGTCGCTCATCGTCAGCAGGTGATGCATGGTGGCCCCGAGGGCGTAGACGTCACCGCGCGGCTCGGCCAACCCACGATATTGCTCCGGCGGCGAGTAGCCCTCCGTGCCGATCATGGTGCCCTTCTTCTCGGTCGCCAGGGTCTTGGCGATGCCGAAGTCGACCAACGTGATGCGCGTGCCCGTCGGGTCGACCATGATGTTTGAGGGCTTGAGGTCGCGGAAGACAATAGACTGAGGCTGGTGCCCGTGCAAGTAGGAGAGCACGTCGCAGATCTGGTTGGCCCACTCCAGCACCTGATCCTCAGGCAGCGCGCGCCCGGTCTCGTCGAGGACCATCTCCAGGTCCTTGCCCTCGATGTGCTCCAGCACCAAATAGACGCGCCCTTCTTCGTAGAAGAAGTCGTAGATCTTCGGAATCGCGGCGTGGTTCAGCGTGGCGAGCAGCGAGGCTTCACGCTCGAAGTTGGCGAAGTGCAGGGCACCGGTGCTCGGGTCGGGCGAGTTGTCCGGCATCTCCTTAACCGCGCAGTAGCGCAAGACGTTGGTGAAGCGCAAGTCGCGCGCCCGGTAGACCGTGCTCATGCCGCCGACACCGAGCACCTGCTCGACCTCGTAGCGGTTCTGAAGAACGTGGTTGCGGGGGAGGATGGCGCTGTTGCCGAGCCGCAACGCGTCCAGCCGGGCGGTGCTCAGCTGCTCGTCGCCGTCGCCGGGTAGCGGGCGATCCGGGCCGCTGGTCAGCAGGCGGCTGGCGTCCGGGTCCACGGCTGGGGTCCCGCCCGGGCTGGTGGGGCGGGGTTGCCCATCGGCACCGGGTAGCTTCTTGATAAGCATGACGACCCTCCAGCCCGGCGCCCCGGTGGGGGTAAGTACGCGGGGAGCCAAACGGCACACACCGTTGGAACACGAGAGCTGCGCTGGAAACTGATCAGACCGGGGGGTGGAACACCGGGGGAGACCCCGGGTGGAGAGCCGGGGCACCGGTGCACGCCGTCACGACGAGCCCACTTCTGCCGCCAGTCTCCACGAGTTCCACGATCGCGCGTATGCCCGGCCGCTCCGACCGCGGCGGCTCGCGTTCATTATACGGCAAGGCCCCAGCCAATGCAAGCAGAGGCCCCCGCACATTAGGGCGATGCGCGACGTCACGGGAGGGGCGGCACCCGGGACGCCGCGGGCGTACGGCCGCCGGGCACGCCGGATGTGGCGATAGGCAGGGTCGAAGGCGTCGTGTATAATGGACGTCAGGAGCCTGGGCGGCGCGGGCGGCGGGCCGGCGGCGCGTGGCACACACGATTATGTCAATCTTGATCCGGCTGCTGCTACTCTTGAGTGCCTGCGCGGCCGTCCTGGTCGGCATCCTGGGCGGCGGCCTGCTGAGCGCTCAGCAGATCATGGCCGCCGAGCAGCAAGCGGCCCAGCGCCACGACGAGGAGACGATCCTGCTGCAGGGGCAGGCCGCCGCCCAGGCGACGTATGCCGCGGTCGAAGCCTACCTGGCCGGGGATGCTGCCGCCCACGAGATGGCCACGCACGACAGCGCCGCCCTCCAATCGCTGACGGCGACCTACGCGCGGCTGCTGCCCGCCGATGCCGCCACAGCCCCGTACTCCACCACCGTGGCCCGCTTCACGACGGCGGCAGCCGACGCGCTCTCCGCTCACGACTTCGGGCGCCTCGCCGCGGCGCAGCGCGCCGCGACCACGGCCCTGGCGGGCGCCGCGGGCGATCTGAGCGCGCAGCAGCAGCGCCTGCTCAGCGCGCGTATGGACGCCTGGACAGCCGCGCTGCACGACGTCGACCAGACCCACACCCTCGCCTTCGCCGAGCGCATCGGCGGCGCAGCCATTGCCCTGGCGCTCGTCGGCTTGCTCACCCTGTTCGACTTCATCCGCCACGGCCAGCCGCTCATCGTCCTCGCGCGCCAGGCGCGCCGCGCCCTGCGCCTGCCCCCCGAGGAGATGCCCGACTTCGTGCTCTCGCGCAGCGAACCCGGCAGCGCGCGCCAGCTCGCCCGCTCGCTCAACAACCTGGTCGCCCAGCTGCGCGAGAAGTACCTCGACCTCGAGCGCGCCAACGCGAGCCTGCACGAGCTCAACGACGCCGCGCGCTCGGCCAGCCTGGCGAAAACCGCCTTCGTAGCGAACATCAGCCACGAGCTGCGCACCCCGCTGAACGCCATCCTGGGCTTCAGCGAGATGCTGCTCGCCGAGGTCTACGGCCCGGTGACCCCGCGCCAGCACGCCCAGCTCGAGCGCATCCTGCGCAACGGCCAGCAGCTCCTGACCCTGATCAACGACGTGCTCGACATCTCGCGCGTCGAAGCCGGCAAGATCGCCCTGGCACCGGGCCCGGTCGACGTGGCCCAGTTCGCCGTCGCGCTGGCGGGCGCCTTCGAGCCGCTCGTACGCCAGAAGGGACTTACCTGGCGGCTCGAGGTCGACCCGCAGCTACCCCCGCTGGTCACCGACGAGAACCGCCTGCGCCAGATCCTGCTCAACCTGCTCAGCAACGCCGTCAAGTTCACGCGCAAGGGCAGCGTGACCCTCTGGATCGGCCAGGACGCCTCGCTGCCCGGCTGGGTCGTCTTCAAGGTGCGCGATACCGGCATCGGCATCCCCGCCACCGAGCTCAGCCAGATCTGGCAGGAGTTCTACCAGGTGGACCAGAGCCTCGATCGCACCAGCGGCGGCTCGGGCCTCGGCCTGGCCATCACGCGGAAGCTCATCGAGGTGCTCGGTGGTGACGTCGAGGTGCAAAGCACCGAAGGCAAAGGTAGCGTCTTCACGCTCTATCTGCCGCTCACGCCGCCGCAAGCGCGCGACGGCGCGGCCGGGGCCAGTCTCTATGCGGCCACCGGGTCCTACGTGGCCGCCGCCCGCGCGCCCGAGCGCCCCGCGGCCCCCGGCGCCGCGAGCTAGGCGCGCCGCTGTGACCCCCGATCGCCCCGTGCCGATCCGGATCCGCCGCCTGGAGCGACCGGAGGAGTATGTCGCGGCCGAAGAGCTCCAGCAGATCTGCTGGCAGGCCGAGCCGATCGAAGCCGTACCGCTGAACCTCATGGTGACGCTGCAGCATGAGGGCGGGCTCGTGCTGGGGGCCTTCACGCCCGACGACCGGCTGGTCGGCTTCGTGCTCGGCTTCCTCGGCCGGGAGGACGAGCGGCTCAAGCACTGCTCGCACATGGCCGCCGTGCTGCCCGCCTACCGGCGGCAGCGCATCGTCTATCGTCTCAAGATGGCCCAGCGCGCCATCGTGCTCGCCGACGGCCTCGACGTGATGACGTGGACCGCCGACCCGCTGCAGTACCCGAACGCCTCGCTGAATGCCGCGACCCTCGGCGCGATCTGCAGCACCTACAAGCGCGAGGTCTACGGCAACATGCGCATGGCCCTGAATGGCGCTCTGCCAACCGACCGCCTGTACTGGCGATGGGAGCTCACGAGTTCCCGGGTCGAGGAGTGCGCGCTGACGGGCGCAGCAGTGCACGCGCCCGTGGCCCCCACGGCGCTCACCGAGGTGGACCTCACGGGCGCGGCGCCGCGCCTGCGCCGCACGCGCGAACCCGCCGGCCCGCTTGTGGGCATCCAGATTCCCCGCCGCTTGCACGACGTGCTGGCGCAGGACGCAACGTGGGCGCTGGAATGGCGCCACGGCACGCGCGCCCTCTTCGAGGCGGCCTTCGCCGCCGGCTACACGGTCGTCAACTTCACGGTCGACCCGGACGTCCCGGAGGCGCTGGGGCGCTACACGCTGGAGCGCCCGGCGTAGGACCGCCCCCCCGGGACGCACGCGGTTACGCCCCGCTCTCCGTGGCCGGCGTGACGGCGTTGATCGACCACTGGCCGGCCGTGTTGTTCAGCAGGAAGTCGCGCCCCTGCGGCCCTGCAGCGTAATCCAGCGTTGCGCGCACGGTCACGGTCGCCGCACCATTGGCCTCGGCCGGCGTCACCGTGAACGACTGGTACATGTTTTTGACACCCAGCAGCGAAATCACCGCGTGACCGGCCGCCACCCGGGCCTGCATCAGGCTGCTCAGGTAGGGCTGGGCGGTCGAGCCGTCGGGCTGCGCCTGCAGCGCCGTGAGGAACTCGCGCACCACGTCGGTCGGGTTGGTTAGCAGCGGCGTGCCGGACGCGCCAGGGGTACCGGTCGCACCACCCGGCGTGCCGGTCGCGCCCGCAGCGGGGGTGAGCGCCGCAGTCGGCGTCATCACGCCGGTGCCGGGCGTCGTCGTTCCGGCCATCCCAGGCGTCGTCGTCTCGGTCATCCCGGGCGTCAGCGCCGCCGTCGGCGTCATCATGCCCATGCCCGGCGTCCCGGTGGCCCCCATCTCAGGGGTCAACGCCACCGTCGGCGTCATCATGCCCGAGGCAGTCGGGGTCAGGGGCGGAACCAGTAGGGTCGGCGTTTCCAGCGCGAGCGGCGGGGTGGCGGTGCCGAGCGGGGCCGCGGTGGTCGCCGTGGCCAGCCCAAAGGTCGGGGTGGGGAGGACGGTGGAGGCGGCCGGCGGTGTGACGGCCCCTCCGGTCATGGTCGGCGTCGGGATGGGGGTGGTTCCGCACGCCCCCAGGCCAAGAGCCAGGAGCGCAGCGGCCGCGGCCATTGCTAATCGAGTACGCATTGAGAGTTGTGACTCCTTTCGCGGGCACCGGGTTTGATCTCATGGGTGGCGTGGGTGCCCGGGATTCCCTTAAGCACGATCACGGCCAGGATCCGGGGAGTCGGGAGTTGTCGCTGGGCCAAGGCAGGGACGCGGCCATACGCGCGGAGCCCCGGGTGCAGCGCCGCGGGGGGCCGGGCTCGGGGCAGAGGTACAGCAGGCGGAGGCGGGGCGCCGCGAGGGGCAGGAGCGGCGAGCGGGCGCCGGTGCCTGCCCCTCGGGCTAAACGTGCGTGCGCCAGTAGCCGAGCAGGTCGCGGATGGTCTGCTCGAAGGGGATGGTCGGCTCCCAGCCGGTGGCCTTGCGGAACTTCGCCGTGTCGGCCCAGAGGATCCTCACGTCGCTGGGACGCAGCCGCGCCGGGTCCTGCTTGATCTCGATGCGCGCGGTCGTCATGCCGAGCAGGAGCTCGAGCATCTCGCCCATGGAGCGCGTCACGCCGGAGCCGATGTTGTAGACGTCGCCGGGAGCGCCGTGCTCGAGCAGCAGCCAGTAGGCCCGCACCATGTCGCGCACGTCGGTGATGTCACGCTTGCTGGTCAGGTCGCCGACGGAAACGACCGGCTCCTGCAGGCCCTTCTCGATGCGCGCGATCTGGCGCGCCCAGGTGGACGGCGCGAAGTGCTCGCCCCGGCGCGGGCCGTCGTGGTTGAAGCCGCGCGAGATGACGCTGCGGACGCCATAGCTCATCCAGTATTGGTAGGCTAGCTTCTCCTGCGTGACTTTGCTGACCGCGTAAGGGCTGAGCGGGCGGAGTGGGTTGGACTCGGTCATGGGGACCTCGTCCGGCAGCACCAGCCCATACTCCTCGGACGAGCCCGCGATCTGGATCAGCGGGTCGATCGGCTGGCGGCCGTGGCCGATGGCATCCTGGCGGGCACTACGGATCGCCTCGAAGAGGTTCAGCTGGCTCAGGATGTTGGTCTGCAGCGTCTCGGCGGGTGCGTTCCACGAGGTCGGCACGAACGACTGGGCCGCCAGGTGGAAGATGCGGTCGGGCAGTACGGCGCCGATCAGCTTGTGCACGCTGAAGGCGTCGACCAGGTCGGTGTTAACCAGGTTGATCTTGCCCGGCACGATCCCGGCCCGGATCGTCTCGATGCTGGAGACGCCGACCTCGATCAGGTTGAGATGCTGCTGCACCGTCTCCAGATTGTCCAGGCGGCTGCGCCGGCGATAGGTACCGAACACCTCGACATCCGCGCGGCCGTGCAGGAACTCGGCCATGTGGCTGCCGACGAAGCCGGTGATACCGGTGATCAGGACTCTCAATCTTCTCCTCCGTTGGTCGCCGCGGCAACCCGGCGACGCCAGTCGTCCAGGACGTCGCGCAGCGATTCCTCCAGGCTGATCGCCGGCTGCCAGCCGGTGCGCGCCCGGAAGCGGCTCGGATCGCAGACGATGCGCGGCACGTCGGCCGGGCGCAGCCGGGCGGGGTCCCGCTCGACGCGGACCGCCACCGTGCTCAGGCTGAGCAGCATATCGAGGATGCTGCGGATCGACACGGTCTGCCCAGACCCGATGTTGTAGACGGCGCCCGGCTCGCCCTCGGTCATGGCGAGCCGATAGGCGCGCACCATATCGCGCACGTCGGTGAAGTCGCGCTCGGCGCTCAGGTTGCCCACGCGCAGCACGTGCTCCTGCTGTCCCGCTTCGATCGCCGCGACCTGGCGGGCGAACGCGGCGGTCACGAACTGGTCGCTCTGGCCGGGGCCAATGTGGTTGAAGGGACGAACGCGGATGACCGCTAGCTTGTGGGCCAGGAAGTACTGCAGGCCCAGCATGTCTTGCGCGATCTTGCTGACCGCGTAGGGATTGTCGGGGCGGAACGGCGTCTCCTCGTCCACCGGCAGGTCCTCGGGCCGCACGTGCCCGTACTCCTCGCCGCTGCCCACCAGCAAGATCCGGGTCGGCAGGCCAAGATCCTGAATGGCGCGCAGCAGATTGAGCTCGGCGACGATGTTATTGACCAGCGTCGCCTCGGGATCCTGCCAGGCCTGTTGCACGATCGCCTGCGCGGCGAGATGGAAGACGTAATCCGGCCGCAGGTCGGCCAGCGCGGCGCGCGTGGCCGTGGCGTCTCGCAGGTCGACCGGCACCAACTGCAGGCGCTGGTGTTCAGCCCAGCCGGCGGGCAGGGGAGCGCGCCCGGCCGCAGCCGGTACCACGCTCCCCTCGCGCGCGGCTGCGGGGCGCGTGGTGCCCCAGAGCTGCCACTCGGTGGTCGCGGCGAGGTGTGCGACCAGGTAACGCCCCGCGAAGCCCTGCGCCCCGGTGATTAGCGCCCGCATGGGTGAGTCCGGCATGCGTGCGCGCTCAGCCCCGTGAGCCGACCAGCTGCGACGCCGGGGTGTCGGTTCCGGCTTCCGCCAGCCCGGCGTCGGCCCGCAGCGCGGCGGCTTTGTCGGTGTTCTCCCACGGCGCGATGATATCGTTGCGGCCGAAGTGGCCGTAGGAAGCCGTGGCGCGGTAGATGGGCCGGCGCAGCTGCAGGTCGCGGATGATGGCACCCGGTCGCAGGTCGAAGTGCTTCTTGATTAGCTGCACGATCCGGTCGTCCGAGATGCGCCCCGTGCCGAACGTCTCGACCGAGATGCTCAGCGGGTGCGCGACGCCGATCGCGTAGCTCAGCTGGATCTCGAAGCGGTCGGCCAGGCCCGCGGCCACGACGTTCTTGGCCACCCAGCGCGCCGCGTAGGTCGCCGAACGGTCCACCTTGGTCGGGTCCTTGCCGCTGAACGCCCCGCCGCCGTGGCGGGCGACCCCGCCGTAGGTGTCGACGATGATCTTGCGGCCCGTGACGCCCGCGTCGCCCATCGGCCCGCCGACGACGAAGCGGCCCGTCGGGTTGATGTAGAACTTGGTGTTCTCGTCGAGGAGCTCCGCCGGCACGACCGGGCGGATCACCTGCTCGATGATTGCTCGCTCGAGCTCGTCGTGGCTGATCGACGGCGCATGTTGCGTCGAGACCACCACGGCCTCGATGCGCTTGGGCTTGCCGTACTCATACTCCACGGTGACCTGCGACTTGCCGTCGGGTCGCAGCCAGGGCAGCACACCCGTCTTGCGCAACTCGGCCAGCCGTCGCGTGAGCTTGTTGGCCAGCGAGATGGTCAGCGGCATGAGCTCGGGCGTCTCGTTGCAGGCGAAGCCGATCATCATGCCCTGGTCGCCCGCGCCGAGCGCCTCGACGGCCGCATCAGCCATCCCGCCCTTCTTGTGCTCCAGCGCCTCGTCCACACCCTGGGCGATGTCCTTCGACTGCTCCTTGATCGAGACGATCACGTTGCAGGTCTCGGCGTCGAAGCCGTACTTCGCGCGGGTATAGCCGACGTCAGTCACTGTGTCGCGCACGAGCTTCGGGATGTCGACCCAGCCCTGCGTCGTCACCTCGCCCATCACCAGGATCATGCCCGTCGTGGTGGCCGTCTCGACCGCCACGCGGCTCTGCGGGTCCTGGGTCAGCAGCGCGTCCAGGATCGCGTCCGAAATCTGATCGCAGAGCTTGTCCGGGTGGCCTTCGGTCACCGACTCGGACGTGTAGTAGAACTCCGGCGATTCCATAAAGGTTGTCATAGTCTATAGGTTCCTCCCACAGGCGCCACGGAGCCTGTACTGCAAGATTGCCGGCGCGAGAGCGGCCCCAGCCGCGCCATCACGGCGTCGCGACGATGATCGCCGGCACCGCGGTTGTCATAGTTACGAAGGCGGCGAGGTAGCAGAGCGTTACCCCCAGGCCCAGGGCGCCGATCGCAATGCCGGCCCCGCCCATCCAGCGCGCCGTCTGCGGATTGCGCGCGCGCGGCGCACGAATCACGGCCGCCAACCCCAGGCCGCCGCCGATCAAGGCCAGCGGCGCCCCGGCGACCGCGCCAATGCCACAGCAGATGGTGAGCGGCAGCGAGAGCACGCTCACCACGAGCCCGATCAGCCCGAGCGTCTCCGGCCCGGTGCCCGGCCGCGGCACGGCCGGCTCGTCGGGCCAGCCTGGGCGCAAGGCCATCGGCAGCGGGTCGAGCCGCGACAGGGGCGGCGCCACGGCCACCGGCACGGTCGGGGTCGGGCTCGGCCCCCCGGCCGGGTTGGTCCCGCCCTGCGGCGCCGCTGTCGCCTGCGCCGGGCGATGATCCGCGCATACCAGCGCCCCTTCGTCGAAGTAGACGCACAACGGACACACAGGCCGGCCGCAAGAACGGCAGACGCCCATGGCGGCGACGTCGGGGTGGGTGGCGCAGTTCATCGCGGCGGGCGCGGTGCCGGCCGGCGCCCCCACGTGGGGGCGCCGGCCGGGTCCGTGCGCTAGGTCCCCGACTCCCAGGACGCCAGGTACTTCTTCTGTTCGTCGGTCAGCTCGTCGATGGCGATGCCCATCGCGCGCAGCTTGAGCAGCGCGATCTCCTGGTCGAGCTCCTCCGGGATCGTGTACACCTTGTTCTCGAGCGTGCCCGCGTGCTGCACCAGATACTCCGCCGCCAGCGACTGGTTGGCGAAGCTCATGTCCATCACGCTGGCGGGATGGCCCTCGGCCGCCGACAGGTTGATCAGGCGGCCGTCGGCAAGCAGGTGGAGCTTGCGGCCGTCGGGCAGCGTGAACTCCTCGACGTAGTCGCGCACCGTGCGCACCGCCGTCGCCTGCTCGCGCAGCGCCGGGATGTTGATCTCGTCGTTGAAGTGGCCGCTATTCGCCATGATCGCGCCGTCCTTCATCACCGCGAAGTGCCGGCGGTCGATCACGTTCAGGTCGCCGGTGACCGTGACGAAGAAGTCGCCTTCCGGCGCCACGTCCTCGAGCCGCGTGACCTCGAAGCCGTCCATGACCGCTTCGAGGGCGCGCACCGGGTTGACCTCGGTGACAATGACGCGCGCCCCCATGCCGCGTGCCCGGTTCGAGACGCCGCGCCCGCACCAGCCGTAGCCGCAGACGACCAGCACTTTGCCGGCCAGCAGCACGTTGGTCGCGCGGATGATGCCGTCGAGCGTGCTCTGCCCGGTGCCGTAGCGGTTGTCGAACAGGTGCTTCGTGTCCGACTCGTTGACCGCGATCACGGGAAACTTGAGCACCTTGTCCTTCGCCATCGCCGCCAGGCGGATCACGCCGGTGGTCGTCTCCTCGCTGCTGCCCAGGATGTCGCCTGTCAGCGCGGCACGCTCCTCGGCGCTCAGCGTCTCGGCCCAGGCGCGCACCACGGGGTGCACGTCGGCCAGGCGGCCGAGCTCGATGAAGTTGAGTGCGGACACGAGGTCGGCGCCGTCGTCCATCGTGATCTGCGGCTTGTGGGCCAGCGCGGCGGCGATGTGCTTGTAGTAGGTCGCCGTGTCCTCGCCCTTGATGGCGTAAACGCGGATGTTGTAGTGCTGAACGAGGGCGGCGGCCACGTCGTCCTGCGTCGAGAGCGGGTTGCTGGCGCAGAGCACCAGATCGGCGCCGCCGGCCTGCAGGGCCAGAGCAAGGTTCGCGGTCTCGGCGGTGACATGCAGGCAGGCGGAGAGGCGCTTGCCCTTCAGGGGCTGCTCCTTGGCGAAGCGCTCGCGGATGAGGGCGAGCACGGGCATCTCTTTCGCCGCCCACTCGATGCGCTGCCGGCCCTTGTCGGCCAGGCTCAAGTCGCGCACGTCGTACGCCGCGTCAGTGCCCGTAGCCTGCTCGGGGCCCGGGCTGGAAAAAGTGGTAACCATGGACGTTCCTACTCCTATGCGGCGCCGGACGACGGGCGAACTGCGTCGCCCGCGGCCGCGCCCGGCCCGCTGCTATGTAACGGCAAACAATCTCATCAAGGCGAATGGAAAAGCGATCACCGGGGCCCGGCGCACGCCGGGCGGCGCAAGTACCAACAGCAGGCGATTCCAACCGATGATCGTGTGCCAGATGGCCCCGAGCAGGCGTCATGGCGAGAGGACGAGTTCCGCGCCGAAGTTCTCGGCGTACCGCGCCGCGAAGGCGTCGCGAGCAAAGGAATGGGACTGCGTGCCGTACGACTCAATGGCGTAGACCGCAGCCAGGGCCGCCACGCGGCCGCACTGGTCCATATCGAGCCCGTGGGTCAGGCCATGGACGAAGCCGGCGGCATAGGCGTCGCCCGCGCCGGTGGGGTCGACCACGGCGCTGGGCTGGGCGATGGGGATGGCGTAGACGCCGTCCCGCGTGCGCACGACCGAGCCCTGCTCACCCCGCGTCGTCACGACGGTCTCCGCGAAGTGGAGCATGTCGGGAGCGGTGAGCCCGGTCTTGTTGTGCATCATCTCATACTCGTAATCGTTCGCGATGATCACCCGCGCCCCTTCGAGCCCGGCCAGGAGCTCCGGCCCGCTCAGGCGGATGATCTGCTGCGCGGGCACGTAGACGTAGGGCACCTCGGCCGCCCGGCATTCTTGCACAAAGCGCACCATGGCCACCGGTTCCGTCGGCGAAATGATGACCAGATCGGACGGCGCCAGGCCGAGTGGCTGCAACGAGAGCTCGGTGTCATGGGCCATGGCGCCCGGATAGAAGCCGGTGATCTGGTTGTTGTCGCGGTCGGTCGTGATGAAGCAGGTCGCGGTGAATTGATCGCCGATGCGGCGTACGGCCGTCGTGTCGACGCCCACGGCCTCGAGCGCCGCCCCGTACCCGGCAAAATCCTGGCCCACCGTGCTATAGATGAGCGGCCGTGAGCCGAGCAACGCCAGCGTGTATGCGATGTTGCCGCCCGTGCCGCCCCGCTGCTTCTTGAGCGTATCGACCAGGAAGCTCACGTTGAGCATGTGGATCTTGTCCGGCAAGATGTGCTCGTGGAAGAAGCCGGGGAAATCCATGATGTTATCGAAGGCGATCGAGCCGGTGACGACAAGCTTCATGCGGACCCCACTGGGACGGCGACGAGGCGTTGTGGCCCCGGCGCGGCGGCCACGGCCTCGTGCAGGCCGGGCGCGAACGGCGCGCGCAGCACGCCTTGCTCGGTGACGATGGCGCTGATCAGGTCCTGCGGCGTCACGTCGAATGCCGGGTTGGCCACGGGGACCCCGGCGGGCGTCAAGCCGCGACCACCCAGGTGGGTCATCTCCTCGGCGGCGCGCTCCTCGATGGGAATAGCCGACCCGTCAGGAAGCGCCAGATCGACCGTCGAGGTGGGCGCCACGACGTAGAAGGGCAGCCCGTGCGCCCGGGCCAGCACGGCCAGCCCGTAGGTGCCAATCTTGTTAGCCGTGTCGCCGTTGGCGGCGATCCGGTCGGCACCGACGATCACGGCGTCGATCAGACCTCGGCGCATAAAGCTCGCGGCCATATTGTCGGCGATGACGGTGCAGGGGATGCCGGCTTGCTGCAGCTCCCAGGCGGTCAGGCGCGCGCCCTGCAGGCGCGGGCGGGTCTCGTCGACCCAGACGTGGGCCAGACGGCCCTGCGCGTGAGCGGCGCGAACCACGCCGAGCGCCGTGCCGTAGCTGACCGTGGCCAGACTACCGGCATTGCAGTGGGTGAGCACGCGCGCGCCGGGACCTAGCAGCGCGGCGCCGTGGGCGCCCATCGCGCGGCAGGCGGCCTCGTCCTCGGCGGCGATGGCGTCCGCCTCGGCGCGCAGGCGCTCGGCAAGCACCGCCGGATCGGCCGCGGCGCAGGAGTTGGCGCAGGCCAGCTGGCGGTCGAGCGCCCAGGCCAGGTTCACGGCGGTGGGCCGGGTGGCGCGCAGCAAGGCTGCATCAGCCTGCAGCGCCGCCCGCTGCGCTGCGGCGCCGTCGGCGGTGTGTAGTGCCGCGCTCAGGGCGAGCCCGTAGGCGGCGGCGCAGCCGATGGCCGGGGCGCCGCGCACGGCCATGTCCCGGATCGCCTCGGCCACAACCGCAGGCGTGCGACAGGGCAGCGGCTCGTAGGCGTCGGGCAGGCAGCGCTGATCCACCAGCCACAGCGCGCCGTCCTCCCACCAGAGCGTTTTGTCCGTGTGCAAATCAGAACGCAAAAAAAGACCCCCATCGCAGAACACGATGAGAGTAATGCCCGGCTGGGCGGTCCTCTCATCTTTCAGCAGCAGACGCCGGAGCTTGCTGACGGATTTGGCACCCTTGGCCGCGACGCCGAGACGCCGCGCACCGGGTTGCCGGGCTTCACAGGGCCGGTCCCTCCACCCATCTCGATGAGCTAAGATATTGAGTTGCCTGCCAATAATATCACAATGCGCGCGGATGTGTCAAGCAAAATGCGCCGCGCGGCCGGTGCGGCGACGGGCCCGCGCCGGGGGCACGGGAGGCCGCGACGGCGCACCGGCGCGGGCCGCCGTCCGACTACGGGGCGCCGTACGACGCGCTGTCGGAGGCGTGCAGCGCGCCCGCCTGCACGCGCACCACGAGCGTGTGGGCGTTGGGTGCGCCGGCCTGGGGCGCGGGCAAGGACAAGCGGTATTGGCCCTGCATCTGGTCGGTCAGCTGGCGGAAGAGCGCGCTTAGCTGGCCGGCGTCACTGCCCTCCACGAATATGCCGCCCGTCTGGTCGGCCAGCTGGTACAGCGTCGGCCGGTCGAAAGCGAAGGAGTTGTCGAGGCCGGCGATGTCGATCGGGATGACGGGCTGGCGGGCGAGCTGAATCACGTCGGCGGCGGCATGCTGCGGGGTGACGGTGTCGCGGCCGGCACTGAGCAGCACGACCGCGCCGCGGCCGCCCGCAGCGCGCAGGCGATCGACGGCGGTCCAGAGCGCGTCGGTAGGTGCGGCCGGCCCTCCGGCCTGCAAGCCGGCGATGGCGGCGAGTAGGGGCGCCGATGCCGTGGTGAGGTCCTGTAGGACCTGGGGCGGGTTCGTGCCGGCGATGAGGCCGACCCGCGTCCCGGGCGCCAGCTGCTGCACGAACTGGGCGAGAGCCGTGCGTGCCGCGACGATTGGCGCGCCCGCCATTTTGTCGCCCGTATCGACCACAAGGAAGAGACTGAACGCGTCGCTAACCACCCGCATCGGCTGGACGGCGAGTGGCGAGAGAGGCGTGCCGTCCCGCTCCACCTGGAACGCGCTCAGGTCCAGTGAGGAGACGGGCGGCGCACCGGAGCGACCGCTCTCCAACACGCGCAGGTACACCAGGGTGCGCGCGGGGTTGCGCGCGTCGATCTGGTCGATGCTGACGCGAAGACCAGGCGGCAGCGGTGAGGCCGACGGGGCGCCGGGCACCGAGGCGGCGGGCGCGGCCGTCGCGGTGGGCGTCGGCGTCTTCGCCTCCGCGGCGGCCGCGCCCGACACGACAGGGTCGATAGCGGGCCCCTCCGCGCTCGGGCGGCCGACCAGCACGAGGATGCCCACGAAGATGACCACGACCAGCACGGTCGCGAGCGCCACCCGGGTCAGCAACGGCAGGAGCAGGCCCCGCCGGGCGGCCGGACCGGGGCGGCCGCCCGGCTGCTCGCCGGCTACCTGCGTAAGGGCCGCGGCAAACTGGGCCAGGGTCGGGAAGCGCGCCGCCGGGTCGGCCTGCATCGCGAGCGCGAGAACGCCGCTGAGGTGAGGCGACAGGTCGGGCGCGGCCGGGAAGAGGGCCACGGGCCGGGGCGGCAGCCCGCGGTGGCCCCCGCCCCCATCGGGGTCGGGCAGCGGCACGGGCATGCGATTCGCGGGCGGCGGCGGGCTGCCGGTCGCGAGGTAGTAGATCAGCGCGGCCACCAGATACACGTCCGAGCGCTCGTCGATCGGGCCGCCGCGGGCGTGCTCCGGCGGGGAGAGGACGGAGGCGGGCGGCAGCGGCGCGTCGGGCCGTGCCTCGGGCACGTCGAGCACCAGGCGACCGTTGGGCCCAAGCGTGATCGTCTGGGGATCCCAGGAGCGGCTCGCGAGCAAGCGGCGCGGGCGGTCACCGGCCGGCTCCACCAGGCCCAGCCCATAGCGGACCGCCTCGGGGAGCGGGAAGCGCTGGACGGCGTCCAGCAACTGGGGCAGCGTGATGCCGGCCAGTGCCTCGTCTACCAGGACGTAGCCGATGCCGTTGTAGGCGAACGTAGGCGTCGGGCCGGACCCGCCGGGCGCGGCGGCGGGCAGCGCGGGCTGGAAGACGACGTAGCGGCGGCTCTGCGTGTCGAGCGCCAGGAACATCGCCGCCCCGGCGATCGGGAACTGCGCCAAAATGCGGTAATGCCCGGCGCAGACGCGGCCCACCAAGCCGGGGTCGCCGCCCGGAGGCAGCGCCAGAGGCGGCAGCCACGGCTCGGGCATGCGCGGCGCCGGCTCGTCGGGACGGAAGCGCGCCAGGGCGAGCGCGGCGGCGCGGTTGTTGGGGTCAAGCTGGAGGCAGTTCTCCAACGCCACCTGGATGTCTTCCGGATCGTCGAGGACGCGGCCCAGCCAGTACCAGATGGCGGGGTCCCGGTCCTGATAGGCCACGACCGCCAGCAAGGCAGCGCGCGCTTCGAGGCGGCGGCCTTCCTGCGCGGCGGCGATACCCAGCCGGATGAGCTCGGCGACGCGCTCGGGGGTCAGCCCGGTCGCCGCCGGCACGGCGACAGGCGGGCCTTCCGGCGCCGGTGGCGACTCCGGGGCCGCCCCGAGCGCCCACGGCGGCGTGTCCGCGTCGACGAGCAGGCCGGGCAATGGGGCAAACAAATCGGTGCCGTCGTCGAGCGGAAGTAGGCCCAACTCTTCGCGCAGCGCCGCCAATCCGGCCTGAGCCCCGGGGTGTCCCGGGTTATGCGCCAGGGCGTGTTCAAGCGCCTCCATGGCGCGATGCGGATCGGTCTGGACGGCCGCCAGCCAGAACCAGGCCTCGTCGTCGGCGGCGTTCAGGACCAGGGCGTGGGCCAGCGCGGCCTTCGCTGCCCCCCGCATGCCCTGTTGTGCCGCCGAGATCCCTTGCTCGCGCCAGACGGCCCCTGGGTCCGTCGCCATGCAATCCCCCCAGATGCACCTGCGCACGGCCCTCACAGGTGCACCACCTCCCGCGGTTGAAGTCCCAGTACAACGGCACCGATCTTAACACTTGCTGCGACACTTGTCAAAGAGGCGGCGGGTCAAGCGGGCCGCGGCGCGTCACGGGCTGCTCGGCGACGGCATCCAGCCATTCCTTCAGCGGCCGGCCAAGCAGCGGGCGGCCGGCGGGCCAGATGTCGCCCAGCGGCTGCAACACGAAGCGCCGCTCCAGCATGCGCGGATGCGGGATGACGAGGTCCGGGTCGTCCAGGTGCAGGTCGTCGTAGAGCAGGATGTCGATGTCGAGCGGGCGCGGGCCCCAGCGCGGTCCGGGGACTCGCCCGGCCCGTTGCTCCAACGCCTTCAGTTCGATCAGCAGATTGAGTGGATCGAGGCGCGTGTCGAGCGCCACCGCCAGGTTGAGGAATGGCGGCTGATCGGTCACGCCCCAGGGCGCCGTCTCGTAGAGGGGCGAGACGGCCACGACCCGGCCCCCCGCGGCGGCGGGCAGCGCGGCGATCGCTCGGCGCAGCGTGTCCGCGCGGTCCCCCGTATTGGCGCCCAGACTGAGGTGGACCCGCGCCATGGCCGCCGCCCCTACGCCCAGTCGTGCGTGCCGCGCACGATGGCGTCGGCCACGCGCGCCACGTCGACCGCCGGGCCCACGTCGTGCACGCGCACGATGTCGGCGCCCGCGGCGATCCCGAGGGCCACGGTAGCCCCCGTACCGGCGACGCGCTCCGCCGCGGGCTTGCCGCCCAGGATGCGGCCAATGAAGCCCTTGCGCGACGTGCCCAGCAAGATCGGCTGGCCGAGCACGCGGAGCTCGCCCAGGCGCCGGATGAGCTCCAGGTTGTGGTCGATCGCCTTGCCGAAGCCGATGCCCGGGTCGACCCAGATGCGGTCGCGGGCGACACCTGCCGCCAGGGCGCGGTCGCGGGCGGCTTGCAGGTAGGCGATGACCTCGGCCAGCAGGTTGTCGTAGTGGGGATGCTCCTGCATCGTGCGGGGCGTGCCCTGGATGTGCATGACCACCAGGGCGGCCCCGGCCCGTGCGACGAGGCCCGCCAGATCCGGGTCGCCCTGTAGGCCGGTGATATCGTTGACGATCACCGCGCCCGCCTCCAGCGCGGCGGCGGCGACCGGAGCGCGATAGGTGTCGATCGAGATCGGCACGTCGAGCGCGGCCGCGATGCGGTCGATGGCAGGGACGACGCGGTCACGCTCCTCGTCGGCCGAGATCTCGAGGGCGCCGGGCCGCGTGCTCATGCCGCCGACGTCGAGGATGTCGGCGCCGGCCGCGACCATGGCTTGCGCGCGAGCGAGGGCCGCGTCGGGGTCGCCGGCCAGCCCGTCGCCCGAGAAGCTGTCGGGCGTCAGGTTGAGGATGCCCATGACCAGCGTGCGCCGGCCGACGGGCAGGCGGTAGCGCCCCAGCGCGAGCGGCGGGGCCGGCGCCGTCATCCGTCCGACCCGTAGTGGCGCACGAACCCCATGAACTCGGCGCGCGTGGCGGGGTTCTCGCGGAAGCTGCCGCGCATGGCCGAGGTGACCATGCGGGCGCCCGGGCGCTCGATGCCGCGCATGGCCATGCAGAGGTGCTCTGCCTCGATCACTACGCCGCAGCCGACCGGATTAATGCCGTCGACGATGGCGTCGGCGATCTCGCTAGTCAGGCGCTCCTGCACCTGCAGCCGCTTGGACAGCAGGTCGGTCAGGCGAGCGAGCTTGCTCAGGCCGACGATGCGCCCGCGCGGGATGTAGCCGACGTGGGCGACGCCGTGGAAGGGCAGCAAGTGGTGCTCGCAGAGCGAGTAGAGCGGGATGTCGCGCAGCACGACCATCTCCTTGTGCTGCTCCTGGAAGGTCACTTCCAGAAAGGGGCGCGGGTCGCGCCCGATTCCGGCGAGGATCTCCTCATACATGTCGGCCACGCGACGGGGCGTGGCCAGCAGTCCTTCACGCGCGGGGTCTTCGCCGACCCCCTCCAGGATCATGCGGACGGCGGCTTCGATCTTGTCTTTGTCCATGCTCTCTTGCGATTCCTCTTGCGCGCGGCGCGATAAATGGCGTCCCAGTTGCGCGCGATGATCGGCCAGGTGAGGTCGCGCTCGATCTTGGCGCGCCCGTTCGCGCCCAGGCGGCGGCGCAGCGCACCGTCGTCGAGCAGGCGGTTCACGGACGCGGCCAGCGCGCCGGGATCGCGCGGCGGCACCAGCAGCCCCGTCTCGCCGTCCTGCACGGCCAGCGGCACCCCGGCGACGTTGCTGGCCACGACGGCGCAGCCCGCCGCCATCGCTTCGAGCAGGGTGTTCGGCAGGCCGTCGACGTTGCCGCCGCGGTCGACCACCGACGGCAGCACGAACACGTCGCTGCCGCCCAGGAAGAGCGGCACCTCGTCATGGCTGATCTTGCCGGGCAGATGGACGTGCTCTACCAGCCCCAGGCGCGCGACCTCGGCCTGCAGCCCCGGATAGAGGTCGCCCGCACCCGCGATGACGACATGCGCCTCGGGGTGGCGCTGCAGGATGGCGGGCGCCGCCCGGATCAGATACTCAAAGCCCTTCTTGTAGACCATGCGGCCCAGCGCGAAGATGATCGGGGCGCCCTCCGGCAGGCCCAGCCGGGCACGCAGCCGCGCCGGCGCCGCTTCGGCCGGGGCAAAGGCGCACGGGTCGACGCCGTAGGGCACCAGGATGGTGCGGCGGGCGGCGGCGCCAAGCGCCAGCGCGCGCTCGCGCAGGTCCTCGCTGCAGGCCGTCACAGCGTCGGCCGCGCGGAAGCAGACGCGCGCGACGCGCCCCAGGACGGGGTGCTGTGAGGCGACGAAGATGTCGGAGCCGTGCAGGCTGATCACGAGGGGCAAGCCGCGCAGCCGCGCGACGATCAGCGCGACCGGCGCGTTCGGGATGACCCAATGCGCCTGCAGCACGTCAAACTGAATGCGCCGGGTCAGGCGCATCAGGGCGACGAAGCTGCTCAGGAAAACCAACGGCGTGAGCGGGTAGATCACGTTCTTGACGCGCACGTCGGCTTCCAGCGACTCGGCATAGCCCCAGACGTTCAGGTTGCGCAGGGGCGCGTACTTATAGAAATGCAGGTAAACGCCGTCCTCGAAGGCCGCGTGCCGCAGGTCGGGGTGCCAGGGCGCCAGCACGTGCACCTCGTGTCCCTCGGCCGCCACGTAGGTGGCGATGGCCTGGATAAAAGGAGCGGTCACGTCGCCGGGGTATTTGGGGTACGACGACGTCACCATGCAGATCTTCATGGGCGTATTGTACACGGTCACCCGAGTGACGGCAACCGCGCGACGGGGGTCCGGAAGGGCTTATGCGTGCTAGGTGGTGGTGGGGCAGGATAAACGAACGCTCCTGTGCTAAGATGTGCTTCTACCACGAAGCCTCTAGCCCAAAGGAGCGTTCCATGCAGTATACAGGACCCGTGCCCCGTGCGCCGATGCCGCCCGCGCCCCTCGAGGTTCCCCTGGACGACCTCGCCCAAGCCTTCGCCTCGGTCTCCGATCCCCGCCGCGGCCAGGGCCGCGTCTATTGGCTCCCCAGTTTGCTCTGTCTGGCGGTGGCCGCCCTCCTGTGTAATGCCCTCTCGGTGCTGGCCATCGCCCAATGGGCCGCCTTGCAGACGCCCGCCACCCGCCAAGCTCTCGGCTTGCCCGCCGATCGCGCCCCCAACCAGTCCACCCTGCATCGGCTGTTTCGCCGTCTCGACCCCGCCCAGCTCAACCAGGCCCTCACCGATTATTTGAACAGCCCGCAGCCCCCAGCCGCCCCGGGTGCGACGGCGAAGCAAGCGGTGGCCGTCGACGGCAAGTGTCGCCGCGGCCAGTTGCCGCTCAGCCGGCGGGCGGCGCGGGCAGCATTCTGAAGTACGCGTTGCCCGACCGGTTTGTCATGGCCCACACTAGCCGTTGCGCCCGCTCTCCGGCCAGGTCGACTCGTCCATGTGCGCGCCCCATCTCCTGGAGCAGCTCAGTTGGCAGGGGCGGGTGCTGCCGGGCGATGCGCGCCACTGCCACGACACGGCACTGAGCGCCCCGACAGTCATCGCCGCCCGTGGTCGCGGCAATTAGGTGGATCGCGTCCAGGGGCAAGCGCAACCCGGTGCGTAGCCAGGAACGAGCGGAGGATAGCGGGAGCTGAAACGCTGGCGGCCGAAGGCCCGCCCTGCAGGTCGACGGCGGGCTCGCGCCACTGGGCGCGTGGGGACAGTAGCGTTTGAGCAGGTGGCATCGAGGACCTGCACGGGGGCGGCGGGGGCAGGTCGATCAGTTGGCGGCGGCGGGCTACGAGCGGCCGTAGAGGGCCGTAGCGCAGGTGGTGCAGGCGGCAGGGCTTGGGACGCGAAAGGAGTGGCGGCAAGGAGACGACGCGCTATCTGGTTGTAGTCCGGGGGAGGGCTCGGTCACGCGGTGGCTGGCGCGCGGCGGGGACGGGGGATCGAGAACAGCTTACACTACGTGAAGGACGTGACGCTGGGGGAGGATCGCAGTCTGATCCATGTGGGGCAGGGCGGGGCGGTGATGTCGGCGCTGCGCAGCGCGGCGGTCAGCTTGCTGCACCGGGCCGGCCACAAGCAGATCGCAGCCGCATTGCGGGCGAATAGTCAGCGCCCCGAGCAGGCGTTGATCCTCCTGGGCCTTCTCAATTCGTCTGACGCATAAGCCCTTGGGGGTCCGGTGCGCGCCACGGGCTTGCGGACGCGGCGTGCGGCGTGCTACACTGGGCAGGCACATAGACGGCAGGAGGAGGATGGGCGGCAATGGCCAGTGGACCGGAGCGGGTGCAGGCGGCGCTGGATGCGCTGGGGCTGGGAATCCAGGTGGTGCGGGTGCCGGGGAGCTCGAAGACGGCCGTGCAGGCGGCCGAGGCCGTGGGCTGCCCCGTCGGGGCGATCGTGAAGTCGCTCGTGTTCGTGGCGGGCGACGAGCCGGTGGTGGTCCTGTGCCCCGGCGACCAGCGGGTGGATACGGGCAAGCTCGCCGCCGTGCTGGGGGCGCCCCAGGTCGCGATGGCCCCGCCCGAGCGGGTGCGCAGCGCGACGGGCTACGCCATCGGCGGCGTGCCGCCGCTCGGCCACGCCACGCCGCTGCCCGTCTACATGGACGAGGGCCTCCTCGGGCAGCCGGTAGTCTACGCCGCGGCCGGCGCCCACGACGCGCTCTTCCCCATTGACCCGGAGACCCTGCGCGAGGTCGCCGGGGCGCGCGTCGTCGCCGTCACCTGAGGCGCGGCGACCGGGCTAGAAGCAGCAGCTATCCTTGAAGCCGCAGTTGCGGCAGATCGCCTGCTTGCTGCCGCGAATGGCGTGCATCAGCGCGCCGCAGTTGGGGCAGGCGTCGATCACCGCCTCGGCGCGAGCGCCCGGCGGTCGTTCCGCCGCGGGCGGCGCCGGGCGGCCCGGCGCGCGATCGGCGGACGGGTTGGGCAGCCCGGCTCCTGGCGCCGCGGCGCCCGTCACTTCGCCGGCTCCGCGGCCGGCTGGGCCACCTCGTGGTCGGTGAAGAAGATACGCCAGGGGCCGGCCCCGGCGATGAACGGCTGCATCAGGGCGCGCTCCGCCTGGACGGTGTGCATCAGGTCGTGCGCGGCCCACTGCTGCACCATCTGCGCCAGAGTCACCGGCCCGAGCTCGGCGTGCGTGACGGTGCGCGTCAGGTCGAGGGCGCTCAGCTGTTCGAGCGGCACGAGGTTCTCGGCGCGGGCGCGGGCGAACTCGGCCGCCAATTGGCGGGGCGGCGCGTCGCCGAAATCGCGGGCCTCGGCCTGCGGGTCGAAGCCGGGGAAGTCCTGGCCGGCCAGGAAAGCGCGCACGCGCGCGGGGAAGATCCCGGTCTCGGTGGTCAGCAGGTGCCGCAGACAATCCAGCGCCGACCACTCGCCCGGCGCCGGGGCGCGCGCGAGCAGCGCCGCCGGCAGCCGCTCGGTCAGATTGAGCCAGCGAGCGGCCGTCGTCAGCAACACCGTCTGCGCCTGCGAGAGCCCGTTGTCCATCCAAGCCTCCTCCTGCCGTCATCCTATACTTTTGCCGTTGACCCGAGTATACTACGGGTTGGAATCCGACGCAACGCGCCCCTTGCGTGCAACAAAATCACGCCGCGCAATGTATTACCTATTGGACGCGCCGCAAGGCGTGGCGCCGGCCCGCGGGCCGGAGAACGCGGGAAGCCCGACGTGCCTGGCCTGAGCACGGCGCAGTTGGCGCAAGCCGACGACGACGTGCTGGTCCGCGAGTGTCTGGCCGGGGACACCCGGGCGTTCGGCGTGCTGGTGGATCGCTACCAGCGCCGCGTCATCGCGATCTGCGCCCGGGTGGCCGGCGGCCCGTACGAGGATGCACAGGACCTCGCACAGGAAGCTTTCTTGCGCGCCTACACGAACCTGGCGCGCTACCAGGCGGGCCGCTCGTTCTTTGCCTGGCTCTACCGTATCGCCGTCAACCTGGCGCTGAATGCCCGGAGCCGGCGGCACGGCGGGCCGGCCGCGGCCGATATCCTCGCCGGCTTGCCCGACCCGGACCCGGGCGGCGAGCCGGCGGCGCGCCTCGAGCGGGCGGAGCAGGCCCGGCGCGTGCAGGCGGCCCTCGCCCGGCTGCCGGCCGATTACGCGGCGATCCTGGCCTTGCGCTATGGCGCCGATCTGGACTATACGGAGATCGCTGCGACGTTGGAGCTGCCGATGGGTACCGTGAAAGCACGCCTGCACCGGGCGAAAGCCTTGCTGCGCCCCCTGCTGGACGCCATGCGGGCCGAAGAGGAGGCTCCCGAATGAAGCCGGTCACTATCCCCTGCCCGGACGCGGACTTGCTGATCGCCTGGCATAGCGGCGACGCGCCCGAGCTGATCGACGCCCCCGAGCTCGCCGCGCTGGCGCATCACTGCGCCACCTGCCAGCACTGCCTGGCGCAGGTCGCCGCGCTCGACGCGCTTGAGGCCGATATGCTGGCCCTGAGCGTGCCGTCGGGACCGCCCAGTCCCGCCTTCACCCGCCGCGTGCTGAGTGCGCTGCCGCCGCAGGCCTCGGCCCGCGCCCCGTGGGCCGGCCTCGCCGCCTGGTGGCGCCGCCAGGCCGCCGCGGCGCTCGTCGCGCTCACGGGGCTGCTGATCATGCTGACCACCGGCGACGCGTTGACGCTGCTGACCGGGGGCTGGCAGCAGGCGGCCGACTGGGTGAACGCGGCGGGCACGGCCGACGGCGGCACCGTGACCAATCTGCTGGGCTCCGTGCCCGGCGCCGCGGCGGCGCCCGGACGGCGCGCTGGGCGTGGTGCTCGGCGCGGTCATCCTCGCCCTGGGCGCGGGACTCTTCGTCGTGCTGGCGCTGGGCAGCCCCGGCCCGCCGGTCCCGGCCGCGCCGGGCGCGCTACGTCTAGAGACAAGGGTGTAGGGTAGTCGAACTGTGACCTCGTCGACACGTCTGGCGGCTCTCTTTGCCGCCCTCCTGCTGGTGGCCTTGCTGCTCGCGGCGCTGGTCGCCGCGCTGCCCGCCGAATGGCAGGGGCCCATCGCGGGCCTGCCCGCCGCCCCGGTTGCGCGCACGACACTGACGCCCGGGGCCGGCGCCACCCTCACCCCCAACCCGACGATCGCCAACCCCGGTCCCGGGCGCTTCGGGCGCCCCGACGACCCACTCGGCACCGGCGGGCTCGCCATCCTGGGCGTCCGCCGCGAGAGCCTGAACGGCTTCGCCTCGCGCCTGGCCTCGCTGGTCACGCTGCTATTCGCCGGGCTGATCGCGCTCTACCTGATCCCGCGGCGCCTGGGCCACATCGCCGCCGTGCTGCGGGGCGGCTGGAACAGCCGCCTGCGCCTCTTCGCCCTGGGCTTCGTCACGGCACTGCTGCTGGCGGCCTTCGGCGTCCTCGCCGTCATCACGCTCGTGGGTACCCCCATCTGGCTCGGGGTGCTGAGCCTGGGCTACTTCGGCGCGCTGGTCGGCCTCGCGGCCATCAGCCTGCCGCTCGGCCGGTGGGTCACGTATCGCGCGGGCCTGTCCGAGCAGACGCCGCCGGTCGACCTGCTGCTGGGCTTGCTGATTATCTTTATCCTGAGCGAGCTGCCGCTGGTCGGCGGGCTGGCTCTCCTTTCGGCGGCGCTGCTGGGCCTCGGCGCCGTCTTACAGACGCGGGGCGGCAGCAGCCAGCCCTGGACGACCGGCCTACCTGACCTGGAGTACTAACGGCGCCTCCGGCGCGCGTGCCCCTTGCACTGCCGGTTCTACTGATTAGCTGTAATGGGAGCGGAAGCACATGAAGATCTTCAAGAACAAAGCAGTGGTGATTGTCACGGCCCTGGTGGTGCTGGCCCTGCTGGCGCTGGGCGCCCGGGGCATCCTCGGCGGCAACACCGCCGTCGCCAGCATCCCGACCGTGCCGGTCACGCGGGGGGATATCCAGGCGACGGTGCTGTCGAGCGGCTCGCTCGCGCCCGCTGCCGACGTGAACCTGAGCTTCTCGAGCGGTGGGACCCTCACCCAGTTGTACGTGGCGGCCGGGCAGCGCGTGAAGGCGGGCGATAAGATCGCGGCCATCGACGCGCGCGACCTCACGCTGAGCGTACAGCAGGCCCAGGCCGCGCTCGAGTCGGCCCAGGCCAAGCTCGACGCGACCAAAGCCGGCGCCACGAGCAAGGACATCGCCGACGCGCAGTCGCAGGTGGCGGCCGCGCAGGCAAAGCTGGACCTGGTGAAGGCCGGGCCGACCAAGGAGAGCATCGCCACCGCGCAGGCCCAGGTGACCTCGGCGCAGGCCAAGCTCGACGCGCTCAAGGCCGGCCCCAACGCGCAGGATCCTGGCAAACGCCCAGGCGGCCGTCGTCTCGGCGCAGGCCAAGCTCGATGCACTGAACGCCGGCCCCAACGCCGAGGACGTCGCGAACGCGCAGGCCGCCGTCGTCTCGGCGCAGGCCAAGCTCGACCAGCTCAACGCGCCGCCGAAAGCGTCTGATATCGCGAACGCGCAGGCCGCCGTCGTCTCAGCGCAGGCCAAGCTCGACCAGCTGAAGGCGGGGCCGACCAACGCCGACCTCAGCGCGGCGCAGCTGAAAGTGACCAACGCCCAGATCAGCCTCGACAAGACGAGCTCGTCCAGCTCGCTGGCCAAGCAGCAGGCCGAGCAGGGCCTCTATCAGGCCGCAAACGCCGTGCGCGACGCGCAGGATGCGCTGACCGCGGCGGCGACCATCAACGTGCCGCGGCATGGGCAACAAAACATCCTGAACCCCGACGGCAGCTTCAACAGCAACGCTACCCAGACCCAGATCAATACCTATAACTCGGCGCTGCGCGCCGAGCAGGACGCCGAGGGCAACATGCAGAAGGCGCAGCTCTCGCTCGACGACGCCAAGAAGCAGGAGGCCGAGTCGGTCGCCGCCGCGCAGGCCACGCTCGACGACGCCAAACAGCAGCTCGCCCTGGTGCAGAGCGGCAGCACCGCAGCCGATCTGGCGGCCGCACAGGCCAGCCTCGACCAGGCGCAGAACAGCCTGGCGACACTGCAGGCGCCGCCCGCGCAGGCCGACATCGTCGCCGCGCAGACCACGCTCGTCCAGGCGCAGAACAGCCTGAAGAAGCTGCAGGCGCCGCCGCTCCAGACTGACCTCGTCCAGGCGCAGGCTGCCGTGGATACGGCCAAGAACAACCTGGCCAAGCTGAAAGCGCCACCGCTGCAGACTGACCTCGTCCAGGCGCAAGCCGCGGTCGATCAGGCCAAGGCCAACCTCGCCACCGTGATGGCCGGCTCAACCGACGCGGACATCGCCGCCGCGCAGTCGACGCTCGACCAGGCCGTCAATAACCTCAAGACCCTGCAGGCCGGCCCGCTCGCGACCGACGTCGAGCAGGGGCAGGCCTCGGTCGACCAGGCCAAGGCGAGCCTGGCCAGCGCGCAGATGAAGCTGGACGAAGCGACCCTGACCGCGCCGTTCGCGGGCGTGATCGCCGACCTGCCCGTGACCGTGGGTGAGATCGTCGGCGCCAGTACCGCGATCGCCGACCTGGTCGACACGAGCGCGTATCACGTGGACATGAACGTGGGCGAGAGCGACATCAGCCAGGTGAAGGTGGGCCAGGACGTCGACCTGACGTTCGATGCCCTCCCGGGCCAGGTCTTCACCGGCACGCTGACGTTCGTGGCGCCAAAGGCCACCATCGCGTCGGGCGTGGTCAGCTATCTGGCCACGGCGACGTTGGACCCGAAGGCGGCGAGCAACAGCCAGATCAAGCCGGGCATGACGACGACGGCCTCGGCCATCGTCGCGCAGGCCACGAACGTGCTGCTGGTCCCCAACCGGGCGATCAAGGCGCAGGGCACGCAGAAGGTCGTCTACGTGCTCAACGGCCGCCAGCAGATCCCGGTGCCGATCGAGACCGGCATCGCCAACGACCAATACACCGAAGTCGTCAATAATCAAGTGCTGCGCGAGAACGATCAGCTGGTGCTGACCGTCACCACAACCAGCGCACCGGCGGGGGGCGGCTTCCTCTTCGGCGGCGGTGGCTTGCGCGGCGGCGGCCGGTAAGCGAGGGCAACAGATGTTGGAAGTTGAAGATCTGACCAAAGTCTACCAGATGAGCGAGACGGTGGAGGTGCACGCCCTGCGCGGCGTCACCTTCACCGTGAACGACGGCGAGCTGGTGGCCGTCATGGGGCCGTCGGGCTCGGGCAAGTCGACCATCATGAACATCCTGGGCTGCCTCGACCGGCCCACGTCGGGATCCTATCGCATCGACAGCGAGGAGGTCGCCCGGCTGGACGACTCCGCCCTGGCCGTCGTACGCAACCGGAAGATCGGCTTCGTCTTCCAGAGCTTCAACCTGCTGCCGCGCACCAGCGCGCTGCAGAACGTGGAGCTGCCGATGATCTACAACCGCAGCGGGATCAGCGCGCGCGAGCGGGCGGCCCGCGCCAAGGGGGCGCTCGAAATCGTCGGCCTCGGCGACCGGCTGGACCACAAGCCGAACGAGCTCTCGGGCGGCCAGCAGCAGCGCGTGGCCATCGCGCGCGCCCTGGTCAACAACCCCTCGATCATCCTGGCCGACGAGCCAACGGGCAACCTGGACAGCATCGCCAGTGCCGAGATCATGGCGATCTTCCAGAAGCTGAACCGCGAGCAGGGCATCACCATCGTGTTCGTCACCCACGAGCCCGATATCGCAGCACCACACGCATCGCATCCTACGCATGCGCGACGGCCACCTGGTGGCCGACGATGCCGTCGCCCACATGGTCATCGCCGACCCCGATGCCGTGCGCGCGGCGGCCGAGCGGATCGAGGAAGCCTATGCCCACCACGTGCCGCTGCCGCCGTCGGCCGACGGGGTAACCCTGGCCGCGGTCGGAGGACATGAGTGAATACGCTTGAGAGCCTGAGCGTCGCCTGGTCGAGCCTGCGGTCCAACAAGCTGCGCAGCATCCTGACCATGCTCGGAATCATCATCGGCGTCGCGGCCGTGGTGGCCCTTATGGGCATCGGCCAGGGCGCGCAGGACTCGATCACCGGCGCGATCACGCAGCAGGGCACCAACTTGCTCGTGATCATGCCGGGATCGACCACCGCGCAGGGCGGCGTGCGCAGCGGCGTAGGTGGCGCGCAGACGCTAACTCTCGAGGACGCGACCGCGCTGGCCAACCCGCTGGACTGCCCGAACTGCGCGATCGTGGCCGCCGAGGTCACACGCCAGGAGAGCGTGGTCTACGGGGGCGCGAACAACAGCTACCGGATCAGCGGCACCCAGCCGGGCTTTGATGTGCTGCGGAACCTGACCCTGAGCGAGGGCACGTGGTTCGGCACCTCCGACGTGGCCGCGGCCACGAACGTGGCGGTGATCGGCGCGAACGTCGCCACCGACCTGTTCAACGGCGTGGACCCGCTCGACCAGAGCATCCGCATCAACCGCCTGGCCTTCCGGGTGGTCGGCGTCGCAGCGCCCAAGGGCGGGAGCGGCTTCGGCTCGCTCGACGACGGCATCTACATCCCCATCACAACGGCGCAGCGCAAGCTGACCGGCGGCCGCCAGGCGGGCATCGCCGGGCATACCGTCAGCGACATCTACGTGCAGGTGGACGACAAGGACAACATGACCGCCGCGCAAGATGAGGTGACCGCGCTGCTGCGCACCCGCCACCACATGCTGACCGACGCAAACGACTTCACGGTCATCAACGAGGCCGACCTGCTCAGCACGCTCAACGGGGTCATCTCGGTGCTGACGCTGTTCCTCGGCGCCATCGCCGGGATTTCGCTCCTGGTTGGCGGCATCGGCATCATGAACATCATGCTCGTCTCCGTGACCGAGCGCACGCGCGAGATCGGCATCCGCAAGGCCGTCGGCGCCCAGCAGGGCGACATCCTGCGCCAGTTCCTGATCGAGGCCATGATGATCAGCGTAGGGGGCGGCGTGATCGGCCTGCTGCTGGGCACGAGCATGGCCAGCCTGGTAAACCTGACCGGCACGATTACCTCACAGGTGACGTTCGGCGCAGCCGGGCTGGCGGTGGGCTTCTCGCTGGTTGTCGGCCTGTTCTTCGGCATCTACCCGGCCCGCCGGGCGGCGCGGCTGGATCCGATCGTCGCCCTGCGTTACGAGTAACGCGGCCACCGCCGGGAGCATGGGGCTCCCCGCGCACGCTATCGTCGACACATAGAAGGAGCACACGGACCATGCGAAACCCAGTAGTCACGCTCGTCGTCGGCCTTGTCATCGGGCTGATCATTGCAGGGGGCGCCTACATCATGGGGATGAACGCAGGCCAGGCCCAGGCCCAGGATCAGACCGCGCAGTTCTTCCGCAGCCGCGGCGCCGATCCGAACGCCACGGGCGCCGGAGCGGGTACCGGCGCCGGAGGCTTCGCGGGCGCCGGCTTCGCGGGCCGCGGTGCGGCCGGGGGCGCCGGCGGTGCCGGGGGGACTATCGGCACCATCAGCAAGGTGGACGGCAACACGCTGACGGTCACCGCGCCGAACCAGGGCGACGTCACCGTCTCGCTGCCCACCGATATCCAGATCACCAAGACGGTGACCGGCACCGTGAGCGATCTGCGGCCGGGCACGCAGGTGCTGATCCGGGGCCAGCGGTCGGGCAACAACGTCACCGCAACTAACATCCAGATCACCTCCGGCCTCGCCGACTTCTTCGGGGGCGGTGGCGGCCGCCGCGCCCAGCAAACCCCGACGCCCTGACCCGTGCGCACCTGGGTCTTGCGCATCCGCGCCGCCGACCGGGCCGTCTTCGCGGCCCTGGTCGACGGCCGGAAGCGCGTCGAGACCCGCGCGGGCAGCGCGTCGCCGCGCGGCTACCGCGACGTGCAGCCCGGCGACACCCTGCTCTTTCTCTGCGGGCCTCAGCGCCTGCGCCGCGTCGTGACCCGCGTGACGATCTACCCCTCGGTGGAGGCGCTGCTGGCCGCCGAGGACTACCGGACGATCCTGCCCAACGCGCGGGGCCCGGCCGACGTGGCCTCGCTCTACGCGGCCATTCCGGGCTATCCCGAGCGCATCGCCCGCTACGGTCTCGTGGCCCTGCTGCTGGCTGCACCAGAGTAGACAACTTGTTCCGGCCCGGGCCATCCCGTATAATTGTAACGCCTGCGCCCGTGTAGCTCAGGGGACAGAGCGCCGCCGTCCTAAGGCGGGCGTCGGGGGTTCGAATCCCTCCGCGGGCACTCACGCGAAAGCACCTCCGCTCGGAGGTGCTTTTCTGTTACCATCCGCGCACCGTCCCGCCATCAGGCGTGCGACAGTTCCTGTGTTATAATGAAGATGGAACCGGCGGAAGGCTGCCGGGGAGCCCTGACGTAGCCGCGGTCGCGCAATGGCGTGCGGCCGCGTGAAGGAGCGGAAGCCATGCAGATCGCTTTGAAGACCAAGAACCGCAAGCTGACCGACGCCGAAGAGGACCTGATTCGCAAGAAAGTCGGCCGGCTGCCCCGTTACCTGGACAACCTGAGCGATGCGGAGGTGATCGTCGGGGAAGAGCACACGCGCCGCGGCGCGGACCAGCAGGTCGTGCAGCTGACCGTGCGGGCCAACGGCACCCTGCTGCGCGCGGAAGAGCGCGACGGCGAGATGCCGGCCGCGCTCGATATGGCGATCGACAAGATCGAGCGACGGATCGAGCGCTTCAAGGGCCGCCACGGGCACATCAAGAAGGGCCGCACGGCCCTGGGCGAGGCGGTGAGCGCGACGCAGGCGGGCGCCAACGGCGCCGGCCCGGCGCTCGCCGAGGAGGAGGTCGAGGCCCCGACGTACCCGATCGTGCGCACCAAGGAATTCCCCGTGCACCCGATGCAGCGCGAGGACGCGGTCGAGCAGATGGAGATGCTTGGCCACGACTTCTTCGTCTTCTGGGATGCGGACACGAAGCGTATGGCCGTGCTCTACCGCCGCCAGGACGGCGATTACGGCTTGCTGGAGCCCGAGCTGGCGTAACGCGGCCTCCGGTGGCTCCAGCCGCGGCCCCGCCTCGGTGGTGAGGTGGGGCCGCTTTGCGTCCGGGCACAGCGCGGAGCCGTGGTCTGGCCGTGGTATAATAGGCCATGTCTCGATCGCGCCTGCGGGCCTGGCCCGCCGCCCTCCTGGGGGCCCTCATCCTGGTCGCGGGCCTGTCGCGGCCCGCCGCCGCCCACCCCGCTCCCTCGGTTATCCACGACTACCTGGTACAGATCGGCCCCGGCACCGCGCAGGTCGACCTGCGCCTGGCCGTCTCGCCGCAGCTGGTGCCCCAGGTCTACCGCAAGATCGACACGAACGGCGATGGCGTCACCCAGACCGCCGAGCGGCAAGCCTGGCTCGACGCCTACCTGGCCCACATGGCCTTCACCGTCGACGATCAGCCCGCCCAGATGCACCTCGTCGGCGCATCCACGGTCGACCAGCAGAACATCGTGGTCAGCATGCAGCGCCCGATCACGGTGACGATGCAGGTGACGTTCGCCCTGCCGGCCGACAAGCCGGGCGCCGCACCCACCGACCATCATTTCGTGCTGGCCGACGGCACGAACTACGTCGGCTACGACGAGTATTACAGTAGCTGGGAGGACCTGCCCGGGGCGATCACCCTGGCGCACGACCTGACGCAACCGGCGAACCCGGCGACCTTCGAGGCGGTCTTCGAGCGCGACGCGACGACGGCCCCCGCCGCGGCCGCGGCGCCCACCCCCGCGCCCAGCGGCACGGGCTTCCTATCGGGCATCACCGACACGTTCGGGAGCGCGCGCGACAGCTTCGTGAACCAACTGGACACGTTCGTCGGCAGCCCGCAGCACGATCTGTCATTCGGCCTGCTGCTCTTCCTGCTGGCGGTAGGCCTCGGCGCGCTGCACGCGCTGACGCCGGGGCATGGCAAGGCGGTAGTCGCCGCCTACCTCGTGGGCTCGCGCGGCCGCGTCCGCGACGCCGTGGCGCTTGGGGGCATCGTCACACTCACGCATACGCTAAGCGTGGTGCTGCTGGGGGTCGTGCTGCTTGTAGTGACGAGCTTTGCCGTGCCGCGCTGGCTCCAGCCGGCCCTGGAGCTCGGCTCCGGCCTGCTGATCGTCGGGCTGGGCATCTACCTGCTGCTGGACCGGCTGCGCGGCTACCGGCGCACCGCGCCTGCCCCAGCGCCCGCGGCCGTGCCGGCCGGCAACCCGGCCGTGGCGTTGGCCGGGGCCGGCGCCGCCTTCGTCCCGCTCCCCGCTGCCCCGGCGTACCCCGAGCACGCGCACCACCACGCCGAAGCGCCGGTCCACGCGCACAGCCACGCGGAGGCGGAACCGCACACCCACACGCCCGAACAGGCCCACGAGCACCCGCATCCGCATGACCATAACCACCCGCATACGCACGACATGCCCGACCACCCTCACGAGCATGATCACGCGAGTGGGCACGACCACACGCATGGCCCGGGCGGGCACAGCCACGTGCCGCCGCCCGGCGCAAGCGCCCGGGACCTGCTGGCGCTCGGCGTGTCCGGCGGCCTGGTGCCCTGCCCCGACGCGCTGGCGATCCTGCTGCTGACCATCCCGGTCGGGCAGATCGGCTTCGGCCTGCTGCTGGTGAGCTCGTTCAGCATCGGGCTCGCGGCCGTGCTGATCGCCATCGGCATCCTGATGGTGAAGGCGCACGGGCTGCTGGAGCGGCTGCTGCCGGGCGGCCCCGGCCGCAACCCGCGCTGGATCCGCGCACTACCGGTTGCCAGCGCGGGGGTGGTCATCGTGCTCGGCGTCGTGCTCGCCCTGAGCGCGGTGCTCGGGCAGAAGTGGGCCTGAGGCGGGTCTCGCCCCGCCGCCCTCCGGCACGCGTCCGGTCCCCTTTCGCCGCCCGCGGCGCGTTCTCTGCTGACGACGCGCCGCGTGGTATAATGGCAAGGTGGCAGCCAGACAGCCGGGCCGAAGGAGTGACACGACGATGGCAACCGAGATCGCCAGATACCTGTTCACGGTAGCCGAATACCAGCGTATGGGCGAGGCCGGTATCTTCCGCGAAGACGACCGCGTCGAGCTCATCGAAGGAGAGATTGTCCAGATGGCCCCGATCGGGATCCGGCATAGTGGGTGCGTCGCTGCCCTAAACGCGTTGCTTGTGCCCGCTGCAGCGAACCGCGCGGTCGTCTTCGTCCAGAGTCCGATCGATCTCGACGAGCGAACGGAGCCCCAGCCGGATCTGGCCGTCCTCAAACCGCGCGGCGATTTCTACCGGGCTGTTCGGCCGAATGCGGGCGATGTGCTCCTCGTGGTCGAGGTCGCGGACTCCTCGCTCGAGTACGACCGCGGCGTCAAAGCTGCCCTGTACGCCCGGGCGGGCATCCCCGAATACTGGCTGGTCAACCTGCGCGACGACGTGATCGAAGCCTACCGCGAGCCCCAGCAGGGCGCGTATCGTGTGGTCGAAACGCTGCGCCGCGGCGACACGATCCGCGTCGCCGCCCTACCGGACCTCACGCTCGCCGTCACAGCCATCCTCGGCTGAATCCCCGGCGCACTCCTCAGCCCTCGACGACCCGCACGCGCGGCCACTTCCGCAAGATCTGCTTGCTTTCCAGCCGCGCCTGAAACTGCGCCGCGTCGACCCGCGCCGGGTTGCGGCGCAGCACCATGGTGAGCAGGTCACTCAGGCCGCACGGCGCGACAACCTGCAGCGAGTTGTCGGGGAGCAGGCGCACGGCGACGCTCGTGGCCGTCTCAGGCCAGGTGGCGACGGCCGCGGCGCTCGACTCCAGCGGCGGCACTGTGCGGCCGAAGTAGGCCGGGTACCAGAGGTGGACGGCGGCCTGGTTCGTCGCCTCCCAGGGCACGTCCGGCCGGAGGGCGTGCAGAGCGGCGGTCACGGCGGCTGTCTCGCGCCGGGCGGCAGTCCGTGGGGTCGAAGAAGACGACGTCGACGTCGGCCAGGGGCGTGGGCATGGGGTAGCCGTGCAGATGGTCCCAGACGAGCGAGCGGATGACGCCCGCGCCGACCAGCCAGTCGGGCGGGGCGCAGGCGCGCACGGCGGCGAGCACGTCCATGAACCAGGCATTGCCGCGCAGGATCGCGCGGAGCGCGGCTTCGCGCGACGCTTCGGCCGGGTCGCGCGGGCTAGCGGTCATCGCGCTCGCGGCGGCGGCGCAGGAGCTCGCCCGCCAGGTTGCCCGGCTCGGCGGGCGGCTGCGCCGGCGGGGGCGGTTCGGCGGGACGGCCCGAGGTGCGGCCGGTCAGCTGGGTGCCGGTCTGCGGCGCTTGCAGGGGCGCGGGCCCGGTAGGGGGCGGCTGGGCCGCCGCGGCTGCGGCACGGTCGAGGTGAGCGGCCACCTCCTCGGCCTGTGGGCGGTGCACGCGCTGCTCGGCGCGGCGGCGCGCGGCGAAGAGCGGCTGCAGGGCGGCGGCCGCCGCCGCGTCGCTCGGCACGGCGGGCAGCGGCGCCGGGCGCAGGCGGCCGCGCACCTCGGCCCAGAAGCGGGGCAGGTCGCGCGGGCCGAGGACGATGCGTCGCAGGCCGATGTCGAGCGGGAAGAGCAGGATGCCGAGCAGCAGCAGCCACGGCCAGAGGTCGGTGGCGTGCTCGACGGGCGGCAGGTCGTGGCGGAAGACCGCGGCGGCGCCGGTCGCGTCGAGCGGCAGCGCCTGCCCGGCGGTCGCCTCGGCCAGCCGGCCCAGCAGGCCGGTGTTGCCGGGCAGCGCGCGGTACTCCGGCGAGTAGGGCACGACGAGGCCCGCGGTCGCGCTGCCGCCCGGCGCCCCGGCGCCGCCGCCCGCCTGGATGCGCACCAGGTAGACGCCTTCGGCGGCGGCCGGGAAGGTCCCCTCGTAATGGCCGGGCGCCGTCTGGCGCAGCGTCAGCGTGCTGCTCGGCACGGACGCGGCACCCGCCGGGGGCACCACGCCCGCGACCGCCGTCAGCCCGTTGATCGGCTCGCCGCCCGCCACGGCGTCCAGGCTGATGTGGCCCTGCGCCTGGTCGAGCGTGACGCTGGGCTGCAGGGTGCCACCCGCCTCCGTGCCCATGGCCCAGCGCGCGGCCGCGCCCCAGAAGGTCGGGAAGCCGCTCCAGGGCAGCCACTGCTGCGCCCACTGCCCCTTCGCGTCAGAGGTCCAGGCGAGCACGCGGCCGAGGCCATACTGCCAGTGCGCCAGGATCGGGTCGCCCGTGTCGGAGACCAGCGCCAGCGTCGCCGCGGGCCGCGCCGTCGTGCCGACGTAGCCGAGCAGCGGCGGCAGGCCGCCGAGATCCTGCAGGATCGGGCTGGGGGCGCTGCGCCGGGGCGTGAAGGCGTGCTCGATCAGGTAGGAGCGCGAGGCCAGGTGGCTCTCGTGGGCGAAGATGCTGGGCAGGCTGCCCGCATCCTGGGTGTCGTAGAAGCGGCCCCCGCCCTGCGCCGCGAGGCTGCTCAGCAGCGCGCGGTCGACGTCGCTGCCCAGGCCCACGGTCGATAGCGTGATGTGATCGGCCTCCATCTGCTTGAGCAGGCCGGGATAGTCGCCGCCCTCGGAGACGCCGTCGGTGAGCATGACGATATGCTTGGCCCGCGCGCTGCTCTTCTCCAGGGCAGCCACGGCTTCGGCCAAGCCGGAGTAGATGTAGGTGCCACCACCGGCGCCCAGGCTGCCAATCTGGCCCCGCAGCGCGGCCGGGTCGCCCAGCGGCTGCAGGGGCACGACCCAGTTGGCCTGCGTGTCGAAGGCGACCACGCCGACAGAGTCCTGGCTGCTCAACTGGCTGACCGCCTGGAAGGCCGCCTCCTTGGCCAGCTCGATCTTGGGCACCGTGGCGCTCGCGCCCGTGCCCTGCGACTCGGCCATGCTGCCGGAGCGGTCGATGACCAGCACCATGGCGACCGCCGGGATCTCCAGCGGCGAGGGCAAGTCCATCGTCACGGGCAGCATCTGCTCCAGCGTGCTGCGGAAGTAGCCGCCCGCGCCGTAGCTCTCGTCGCCGCCGAGCACGAGCAGGCCGCGGCCGAGGTCGCGCACGTAGCTCTGCAGCGCGGTCTGCCCGCCGGCCGGCAGGCTCGGCAGCGGCACGTCGACCAGGGCGACCGCGTCGTAGCCCGCCAGGCGCGTCAGGTCGGTCGGCAGGGCGCCCGCCGCCACGCGCTCGCTGTCGACACCCGCCGCGGTCAGCGCGGGCACGAGAGGCGCGGCCTCGTCGGCGTGGCCCTCGACCAGCAGCAGGCGCGGACGGTCGAGGACGAAGGTGTAGGCCTCGTAGTGGTTGTTCTCGGGGTGCGTGTCGGCACCCGCCTCGGGCACAATCTCGACGCTGTAGCGGTGGAAGCCCTTGCCCTGCGCGGGCAGCGCCTGCACGAAAGTGGTGCTGCCCGCGGTCAGGGGGACGGCCTGGCTGCCGACGAGCGCGCCGTCGGCCAACAGGCGCAGAGTCGCGGTCGTCGCGCTCGTGCTGCGCAGGGTGATACGCAGGTCGAAGCGCTCGCCCGCGCGGGCCGTGGCCGGTGCGGTCACGTCCTCGACCAGCACCTCACGCCCCGGCGGCACGGCCAGCGGCACGACGTCCAGTTGCACGCCGCGCGCCGCGGCGAGCCGCGCGGCGCTCTCGGCGCTGTCCAGGTTCTCGTTGCCGTCGGAGAGCAGCACGAGGCGGCCCTGCACGTCGGGCGGGAAGAGCGCGGTGCCCAGGCGGATGGCGTCGGCCAGGTTGCTGTAGGTGCTGCCGGGGCGGCTCGCCACGTCCGGCAGCGTCGTGTCGGCGCTCAGCGGACGGTCGACCACGGCGGTCGTACCGAAGGCGACGACACCGGCCTGGTCTTGCCGGCCCATCTGCGTGAGCGCGCCGCGCACCCAGTCGACCGCCGCGGCCTGCTGGGCGGGCGCGACGCTGTCGGAGCGATCGAGCAGGAAGACGACGGCGAGGTGGTCGGCGGCCTGCACCACGCGCGTGCCCGCGGCGGCGAAGACGAGCAGCAGCAGCAGCAGCAGGCGCACGATGAGCGCGGTGCGGCGGCGCGCGGGCGGCAGGTAGGCGCGGCTGCCCCGCGCCGCCGCGATCGTCAGCGGCACGAGCAGCAGCAGGGCCACCAGCGCCCAGGGGTGTGTGAAACTCAGGCCCATCGCCTCGTCCGCGCCCTGCTCAGGGCGTGCGCTGCACGCTCACCCGGTAGGGCGCGACCTCCGTCGTCGTGGGCGCCAGCGCGGCGACCACCAGCACGACCTGGCGCACCTGGCTGCCGAAGCCCGGCACGGTCAGCGTGCCGTGGTCCTGAGCATCCAGGGTTAACGACTGCACCTGCACGGCCTGCGCCCCGGAGCCGTACTCGATCGCCGCGACGAACCAGTGCTGCGGCACGGCGTTGGCCACGCGCACCCAGCCCGCCGCCTGCCAGCCGCCGTCGTCCGACTCGACGTCGCTCTGATAGCCGATCTCGGGCACGCTGATATCGTCGACCGCCCAACTGGGGGCGTTGAAGCCCTCGTCGGTCACATACTCGAAGCGCACGAGCACCTGCTGCCCGGTATAGGCTGACAGGTCGACCGACTCCTGCACCCACTGCGGCGCGGCGGTGCTCTTGGGCGGGCGGCCGCTGGCGCCCGTATAGCCGTGGCCGTAGTTCGCGCCGTTGGGGCTCGTGTCAGTCGTATAGTGGCCGGGCTGAGTGGTCCAGGTCTGGCCGTTGTCGGTCGAGACCTCGACGTAGCCGTAGTCGAAGTCTTCCTCGATCTGATACCAGGTCCAGAAGTTGAGCGTGGCGTGGGGCACGCCGCGCAGGTCGAAGGCGCGGGTGAGCGTCATGTCGCCCGCGTCGCGCCGGTTGCTGTACCAGAACTCGTGGCCCGAGTGCGCCTGGGTCGGGACTAGCGGGCTGGTGACGCCGCCCTGGAAGTCGATCGTGGTATCGCCCGCCCCGCGCTCCAGGGAGATGTAGTCGGCGGCGTACTGGTGCACCGTGGCGTTGACGGTCGTGGGATAGCGCACGACGCGGCGGTCGACCGCGGCGCGCGTCGGCAGCACGTCATAGCCGTAGCGGCCGTCGCCCACGCTGCTGTCCTTGACATAGTTGGCGACCACCCAGTCCTTGAAGACGTCCTCGAAGGTCACCTGGTAGCCCCGGCGCTGCAGCGCGCCCGTGACGGCCTCGGCGCCCGTGCCCGGGGAAGCGAGCAGGGCGCGCAGGAAGTCCGCGCCGCCGTAATGCTGCATGGCGTAGCGGATAAAGAGATAGGCCGCGCCGTAGTTGGTTGGGTCGGAGTCCTGGCTCCAGGCGGTAAGCTGCGTGTCGGGGCGGCTGAGGAAGGCCGGCTCAGTGCCCGCCAGGTCATAGCCGTTCAGCGCCATGGCCGTCTCGGCGCAGCCCTCGTCGATCCAGATGTCGCGGTCGCGCTGCACGTTCCAGTGGATCATGTGCTGGAGCTCGTGCGCCAGTACGCCCTCGTAGAAGTTGTACTGGCCCGACATGCCGCCGGGCTTGGCCGCGATGTAGATCATCTCGCGCTGGTTGCTGTACTGGTTGACCGCGCGCACGTACTCGTCCGAGTTGGCGAAGTAGCCGCCGACGCCGGGGATGTCGGCGGTCAGGATGGTGATGCGTGGGTCGCCGTCGATGCCGGGGCTCCACTCCGTGCCGAAGTACTCGTGGTCCGTGGGGTAGATCTTGTTCTCGAACGCCTGGGCCGAGGCTTGCAAGGCGCTGAGGTCGACGTCGTAGCCGTTCTGCACGTACCAGTAGGCGTGGCCGGTGACCAGGCGGACGGTGGCCGTCAGCGGCACGAAGTCCTTCTCGCGGAAGCGGGCCAGGTTGAAGACGTCGACGTCGCCGACGTGCTTCCCGAGCGGCGTCGTCCGCGCGATGTGGGAGAGGGGCGCCGTCGAGTGCAGCCGCAGCGCCTCGGTCAGCTTGTAGACGTCGTTTAGTGGGATCGTCGTCTGTGCCAGGGTCTGCGCGGTGGCGCCGGCCTCTTGCAGCGTGGTACCACCCGCGGGCGCCAGGGCGCCCGGGCTGCCGCCGCCCGGCCCCGTCACGAACTGCAGCGCGAGGTAGAGCAGAATCAGCACGAAGATCGGGGTCGCACGCAACATGGTTCAGGTCTCCTGCGCCATCGGGCGGCCGCCCGGCACGCCCGCGCGCCGGGTGTGCCCTCGGCCCATTATACGCGCTGCCAGGGGCGGCTGCCCACGGGCGGCAATGAAGAAGCCCACGGTGCGGACACCGTGGGCCAGTGGGCGAATGATAATGGTCGGGGAGAGAGGACTTGAACCTCCGACCTCAGCGTCCCGAACGCTGCGCTCTAGCCTAGCTGAGCTACTCCCCGGGGACCGTGTGCCTTCACACACGCCCCGCATTATACCAAATGGCCCTGCCCTTGTCAACCGCGCGGCGCGGGCGCGATCACGTGCCGACGTAGGGCAAAACCTCCTCGGCAAAGGCGCGCAGCCCGGCGATATCGTCCAGGTCGAGCCACTGGAACATGAGCTCGGACACGCCCGCATCGGCCAGCGCGGCTATCTGCGCGCGTACCGCCTCGGCCGTGCCGACGACGGCGTTGCGCTGCCGCCACCAGGCCATCTGCGCGTCGACCGGCTGGTCGACGGGCGCGCTCGGGCTGAAGCGCCGCGCATTGGTCAGGCGCGACTCCAGCCCGGCGCGGTCGGGCGCGTAGAGCAGGAGCGTCATCATCGTGCGGCGTACCGCGTCGCGCGGGCGCCCGGCCGCGTCGAGCAGTGCGTCCAGCTGGGCCGACAGGTCGCGGAAGCCCTCGGGCGACTGGCCGGTAGCGTTCCAGACGTCGGCGTAGCGCGCGACCAGCGGCAGCGTGCGCCGCGGGCCGTTGCCGCCGATGAGGATGGGCGGCCCGCCCGCGCGCGCCGGCCGGGGCAGCAGCACGGCGTCGTGCAGCTGGTAGAAGCGGCCCTCGTAGGTCACCGGGGCGTCGTCGTGCAGCAGGCGGCTGATGATCTCCAGCGCTTCCTCGAAGCGAGCCATGCGCGTCGCCACGTCGCCGAGCTCGTAGCTGTAGGCATGGTGTTCGCGCTCCGACCAGCCCGCCCCGAGGCCGAGGATGAAGCGGCCGCCGCTCAGGTCGTCGAGCGCGGCCGCCTGGCGCACCAAGTGGCGCGGGTCCCGGAAGGAGACCGGCGCGACGAGCGGGCCGAAGTGGATCCGCATCGTGTGGTCGGCCAGGTAGACTTCCGAGACGATCATCTCCAGCGCGGGCTCGTTGGGCGGGCGCGGGCCGATGAAGTGGTCCGAGCGAAAGAGGCCGGCGAAGCCCAGCGCCTCGACCTCGGTCACGATCCGCTTCCAGCGCGGCCAGGTCAGGCCCATCTGGCCTTCGATCATGAGGGATACGGCAACCATGAGACGTCTTCTACCCTTTCCGTGAGCCGGCCGGCGCTCCGCGCGGGCAGCGGCGGCCGGGACCAGTGTCGATCCGTAGCGGGCGCACCGCAGCAAGGCGCGGGCCACGCGCACGGGCCGCGTCCGGTGGACGCGGCCCGCGGGGCTTCCGGGCACGGCGGGTGGCTAGTGGCAGACTCCGGCGTCGAGGCAGGCCTGGCCCAACGCCGCCTGCGTGCCCGCCACATCGCCCGAGGCCACGAAGGCGTGGACGATATCCTGGTAGGTCTGATTCCAGCCGGAATTGGCCGCCGCGCCGTGGACCACGCTCGGCACGATCGTGTCCTGCTTCCAATCGGCCATGGCGGAGCGCAGGTAAGCGTCGTAGTTGCCCTGACCGGCGTCGGTGCGCGCGGGGATGGCGCCCTTGAGCGGGTTGAAGGTGTCCTGCCCCTCACGCGATCCCGCCAGCTTGAGCCAGGCGATCGCGTTGTCGCGGTCGCGCGCGCCCACGGGCAGCGCGAAGGTGTCGGACAGCGCGTCGTAGATGCCCTGCGTGCCGGGCGCGTTTATCCAGCCGTAGTTGCCGAAGCCCTTGGTCTGGAAGTCGGCGTCGACCCAGTCACCCATGATCGTCATCGCCGCCGTGCCCGAGATGACCAGATTGTCGGCCTGGTCCCAGGTCCGGCTCGCGTGGTCGGCGTTGACGTACGACAGCATGTGCTTGAAGGTATTCAGCGCGGTGGTGACCCGCGGGTCGGCCCAGGCGGTGTCGCCGGTCCACAGGCCCATGTAGCCGTCGGCGCCGAGGGTGCCGAGCAGCACGGTCTCGAGGATGTGCGCCGAGGCGAACTCGACCTGGTCGCCCAGCGCGAGCGGCGTGATGCCCTTGGCCTTGAGGGCGTCGGCCGCGGCGAAAAAGTCGGCGAACGTGGCCGGCGGGGTGAGGTTATTGGCGGCGAAGATCTGCTTGTTGTACCAGAGGACGTTGGCGCGGTGGATGTCGACCGGGACCGACCAGTAGTGGCCGTTGGCGGAGACGATGGCGAGCACGCCGGGCGGGAAGACGTTGAGCCAGCCTTCGCTGTGGTAGAGGTCGTCGAGGGGCTCGACCTGGCGAGCGGCCACGTAGGCGTCGATCAGCTCGTGGCCCATGTGCACCTGGAAGACGTCGGGGGGATCGCCGCCGGTCATGCGGCTCTTGAGCACGGCCTGGGCGTCGGACCCGCCGGCTCCCGCGACGGCTTCGTTCACGATCTCGACGCTGGGGTGGGCATTGGCGTAGAGAGCGTAAAGGGCCTTGAGCCCGGCTTCCTCTCCACCGGTGGTCCACCAGGAAAACATCTCCAAGCGGCCGACGGCGCCGCCCTGGTTGACGGCGCTCTCCAGTTGGGGGGTGACGGCACCGGTGGTGGCGACCGGATTCGCGATGGGGGCGGCGGTCGTCCCACAGGCAGCCAGGAGTAGCGTGACGAGGGCATTGACGCTGACGAAGACCAGTTGACGACGTGACTTCATGCGAATCCTCCTCAGGAAACCGAACCGGCGGAGAGGGCCGTGCCGATCGCATGGCGCGCAGCGGGCAAATGGGGTGAGTGGCCAACTCCTTTCGTTCGAGCGGGGACCGCGGACCGGGCGCGGGCTCGGCCGGCCCAGCGGTGGCGCGCCGGCAGGGGACGGGCGATGCCGGCAGGAGCACGTTGGATTGGCCTCATCCTACGCCACGAACCACGATTTGTCAACCGGGTGAGCGCAAAATCGCGCCAGGGTGCGATTTTGCGCGGCGCCGGCGAGGTGACCGCCGAGTCAATAGGCTTAGATGAGGCGGGGAAGCCAGGGCGCGACGAGGCCGCGGGCCGCGAGGTCGCGCCACTGCGCGGGGACCGGGCCGCCGGGGCGGAGGACATTCTCGCCTTCGAGCGCGGCGCTCAGGTCGGGACCGGCGGCCGCCGAGTCGCCCAGGTCGGCGCCGAAATGGGCGGCCAGGCCGGGCAGTGGATCGACGACGAAGCCGGGGGCCGGGCGGAAGCGGCCGCGTGCGGCGGCGCGCACGTGGCCGGGCGTGACGGCGAGCACGCGCGGCGCCCCGGCCCGGCCGAAGGGCCGGTAGCGCAGCAGCCAGACGGGCAGCAGGTAGAGCATGTCGCCCGCGGGCCAGCTGTCGAGTGGCCAGAAGGCCTGGCTACGCGCCTCGGCCGTGTCGGCGATGCGGCCGTCGGCCAGAGCGGTGCGCATCTGGATCCGCTCGCGCAGGCGCTCGACGGCGTGGATCTTGGCCGCGGCGCCGGTGCGATCGAAGTCGGCCAGGGCGCGCAGCCAGTCGCCGCGCTCGCCCAGGGCGGCGAGCACGGCGGCGTGGCGGGCGCGGATCTGCTCGACGTGGCGCCGGCAGGCCGTCTCCTCCTGGCCCGCGAACTCCTCGCTGCGCGCCATCAGGTCTTGCTCCATGCGCGTCAGGTGGGCCAGCGTGTTCTCGGTCGAGACGTGGATGCGCTCGACTTCATCCTGTGCGGCGGCCAACGCTGCACGCACCGCGTCGTACTGGCCCGCGGCGGCCGCCTGGTCGGCCTCCAGGCGGACGTGCTCGGCTTGCAGGCGCTGGCCCTGCTGCCAGGGCGGACCGTGGCGGCCGCCCTTCAGCGCCTCGGCCAGGCTGTCGGCGAGCTCGACATAGGAGACGGAGGTGAGCTCCAGGCGGCGCTGCCAGTGCTGCAGGTCGGTCAGCAGAGGCTGGAGCCGCCGGATGAGGCCCGCGGCCTGGCTTTCGAGCCCGGCTAGCCGGCCCGGCTCGGCCGATGGGTCGGCGGCGGCCTCGACGGACGCCGTGCTCACGGCCTGCGCCAGGGCCTCCTGGGCGCCCAGCGCGCGCTCGAGCGTGAGCGTGGTCTTGCCGAGCAGCGTGCGCAGCGCGTCGAGGCGGGCGCGGGCGCGCACGGGTTCGGCGCGGAGGCGACGCAGGACCCCGTTCAGCGCGGTCAGATCAGCCTCGACCGCGAGCGGCATGCTGATGCGCGCGGGCCAGGCGGGCCAGGGCAACTCGGCAGGGAGATCGCGCTCCTCGCGCGCGCACGCGGCCATGAACTCCTCCCCCTGGCGGATCAGGCGCGTCGTTTCCTGCGCCAGCTGGGGCACGAGCGTGCCCGCCTGACGAATATCGACGGCGCGCGCGGCGACGTAGGCCGGGTCATCACCTGCGGGCGGGCGCTGCGCGCGCACCTCGCGCCACGCCTGCTGCAGGTCCGCGCCGAGGCGCTGGTGCGCGGCGCCGGCCTCCGCCCATTGGGCCTCAAGGGGACGGAGGCCCGCGCCGATCTCGGCCAGCAGGCTCTCCTGGCGGCGCAGGTCGCGCTCGGCCGCGGTGACCTGCGCGGCGGCGCGATCCTGGGCGCGGTAGCCCGCGGCCCGCTCCTCCTCCAGGGCGCGCGCGACATAGGAGCTCAGCAGCTTGCCGCCCTCAACATGCAGCTGCCAGACGCGGTCGAGATCGGGGGCAATGTCGGCCTCGAGTGCGGCCACCGCCTCGTCGGCTAGCTGCGTGGCGCGGGCGCGGTGGGCCGCCAGCGCCTGCGTGGCCGCCGCGACGGAGTCGGCCGCGGCCCCGGCGGCGGCATCCCAGCCGTCGAGCAGCGGGGTCAAATCCTGCAGATGAGCGTTGATCTGCCGCCAGACCTCGCGCGCGGCCGTCTGGTAGGCGGGCCAGCCGGCCAGCCGCTCGGCCGCGGCGCGCACCTGCTCGGGGTCCAGCCGGGGCACGAGCACGCGCATGTGCGGGAAGAGCTCGGGCGGGGGAATGTCGACCGGCAGCGCGGCAAGCTCGTCGGCCGCGCCGGGCAGCGGCGGAGGCGCCTCCGCCTCGGCGGCCGGGGCGGGCGGCTTGGCCGCGAAGACGCCCGGCCAGCTTTTCCAGCGCAGGCCCTCGAGCGCGCTGTTGAGCTTGAGCAGGCGCATGAGCACTTCGGCGTCGTCCAGCCCGCCCTCGGCCGCGTCGGCGGCCTGTGCTTCGAGGGGGGCGAGCGGCGTCTCGGGCTCGGGGTAGCCCAGTCCCTCGCCGGGGTCGAGCGTGTCCCAGACCACGACACCTTTTTCGAGACCCCAGGTCTCCCAGGCCCACCAGACGCGGGTGAGCTCCAGCGGCCGGGGCCGGGCCAGCCAGAGGGCGCCGAGCGTGAGCAGCACGAGACCCACCCAGACGAGCGCGAGTGGGCCCGCCCAGGTGCCCTGGCCGCCAAGGGCGAGCCCGGCGATCACCAGACCGGCCACGAGCGCGACGATGCCCGCGCCGAGCAGCGGGCCGCGCAGGCGGCGCAGCAGGTCGGCCCAGACCTGGTCGAGCATCCAGGCGCCGACCAGGGCCGCCTCCCAGGCGCCGGGCGCATCGGCGGCGGGCAGGCCGGGCGGCGGGGTGGCCGGGTCGGGCGCCAGAGCGTGCGGCAGGTAGAGCGTCGGGCCCTCCGTCGCCGGGCTGGTCTGCAGCAAGCGGCGGCTCGGCGGGGGACACGGGCCGGGGCGACGGCAGCGTCGCGGGGCTGTCGGCCACCTGCTGTGCCTGCTCGGCGAGCGCGCGGCCGCGCCGCGTGAACAGGCTGCTGACCACGTGGCCCTCCGCGCCGTCGGGCCGCCAGGCGTGGATCGCGTCGGTGTCGGCCGGGGCGCCCGCCAGCAGCAGCGGCTCGGCCACGTCGAGCGCGCCCGCCGTGCTGCCGGCCGTCGCGGCGCCCAGGCGAGCGGGCCCGCGGAAGGCCACCGGCCCGCCCGCCAGCACGCCGCCGGCCTCGACGCCCGGGTCCACCGTCGTCGCGCCGCCCGCGCCGACCCAGCCGCCGACGCGCACGCCGCGCCCGAGCTCGGCTTGCCCGGCCTGCGCGCCCGCGCCGCCGTGGATCCAGCTTTCGCGGCCGGCCTCCAGCCGGCCCCCGGCCAGCGCCAGGCCGCCGATCTCGGCATGCGGCGCCAGCGTCAGGTCGCCGAGGCTGTAGACGTCGCCGTCGACGCGGGCATCGGCGTCGAGCACGACGTTGCGGCCGAACACCGACCCGGCGATCCGCGCCTTCGCGGGCACGTGCAGGGTGCCGTCGGCGTCATAGCGCGTGCGCGCGCGGAAGGTCCCCTCGCCCAGATCGGCGGGCGGCAGCAGGCGCGCCGCAGCCGGCTCCTCGACGGGCGGCGCCTCGGCGGCGAGACCGTCGGGCGTGTAGACGGCGGGCGCCGGCGGAGCGATGATCGTCGGCCCGCTGTAGAACTCGGTCGGATAGCCGCCGCTGTAGCCCGGCGGCGCGGGCCCCGGCGCGCCTCGCCGCGGCGCGCCTCCAGGTCGGCGGAGAGGCCGCGCGGGTCGAAGAAGGCGGGCTCGTGATACGCGATCGCGGCCAGGAGCTCGGAGGCTTGCGCCCAGGCCGCGGGATCGTTCGGCCGGTCGGAAAGCGTCGTGGCGAGATCGTAGAGGCGGGCCAGCGCCGGGTCGCGCAAGACGCCCGAAGCGGCGGCCAGCTCGCGCACCGCGTCGACCGCGCGGCGGGGGCGCTGCGCCGGGTTGGGCGCCAGCCAGCGCTCGAACAGCGCGTCGACCGCGGGCCCGAGGCCGCGGTGGTAGGTCGAGATCGGCGGCACGTCGTAGGCCCAATCCGTCGGGCGCCGCGCGCCGAGCACCCAGCCGCCCGCCAGCATCTCGTAGATCACCAGGCCGAAGCTGTAGATGTCGGTCTCGACACCCAGCTTGGCCGCCGTCATCTGTTCGGGCGCCGCGTAGCGCAGCGTGCCGAGCAGCGTGCCATCCGTCGTGACCAGCTGATCGGCCTCCATCCGCGCGATGCCGAAGTCGCTGATGTACCAGTTGCGGCCGCGGTAGAGGATGTTGGCGGGCTTGATGTCGCGGTGCAGCACGGGCGCCGGGCCCTCGTGCAGGAAGTCGAGCGCGGCGGCCAGCGGCTCGGCGATCTCCAGCACCTCGGTCAGCGTAGGGCGATGCTCACGCAGCCAGCGCTGGAGCGTGCCGTCGCAATACTCCATCGCCATGTAAACATAGTCGCCGTTGGTCCGCCAGTCGTAGATGTCGACGATGGCGGCATGGCGGCGCTTGCGCAGCAGGTCGATCTCGCGCTTGAAGCGGCGCAGCGCGATATCGTCGAGCGGCGCGCCCGGCCAGGCGAGCAGCTTGAGCGCGACGTATTCGGCCTTCCCCGGATCGTAGGCACGGTAGACGACCGCGGCTCCGGTGCCGAGGATTTCGCATAATTGATAGCCGCCGATGGTCTGGTTGAGCAGGTCGTGCGGGTTGAAGCTGGCTTGCGTGGCCATGCCCGGGCCTCTGCTTTCCCGGTGGGCGTCACATCCGTGCGGGAATTGATCAGTGGTGTTGCCCGATTCTAGCCGGGCGCCAGGGAGCTTGTCAAGCTGGCGCGCCTCGCGGCCCGGGGCTTACCCATCAAGAGAGTGTTTATGGCACCGGGCTCCACTCCAGTGCGGCTTGGTTCGAGGCGGAAGTTAAAGTGCTGTAGTGTGTCGGCGGGCTAGATCTATTGGAGTGGGGAAGTCCGTCGTCGCGAACTTGCATGTATCAGCGACTTCATGCGCGTCGGTGTGGCGCGGGTGCGGCGCGCCGGGTCGGATGGCGGTCGACCGGGAGACAGAGCCGCAGAGATACAGCGGCGTGGCAGCAGCTGGGCAGGCGCCAGCGAAGATGCTGAGGGGCGGCACCGACGCCGATGAACGGACCCGCCAGTACAGCCAGGACATCTCAGTACCTCCACACGCGAATTCCCGTTCATTACCATTTACGAGCTCTGGCAAGATCGCCGCGCGGGGCGGTTTTGTCAGCTACGGGATTGTACACGCTCGAGCTTAGAAGCGTCTATGGTAACCGTCCGGTGTCCATAATATTGATTTGGCCACTGATACCATTGGAACTGGATACAGGACTAATCCAAACCAGACGATGTGGAGCAACGAAACTGCGACTTGCACCGTGTGGAGCAACACGCACCAGTTGATCGGCCTTACGGTCCCACGCTTGCACATCATCCGGCCGATCCCAAGTGATCAGCCGATCATTTAATGTCGGCTCCTCAAATCCCGTACTAACGCTCCCGAGCGGTAGAGCCTGTTGGAATGTTTCACTTACGTTCGTGAGCGTCATCCGGTCCCGATTGGCGTTAATCCAGACGATCGAGTCCTGGTAGATGGCGAAATCTATCGGTAAATCGGGCTTGCTCAGTTGTGTCCGGGTTCCGGTCAGCAAGTTGAGCACAACCACCGCTCCACGTCTAGGCGGCGCTTGCGCCTGTTGCGGATCTTGGGTTGTGGGTACCGCAGGTTGAGCTGCGTCCAGTACTTCCAACCATGCGACATAGGGCCAAGAGATGTGGGGAGTTAAGCCGTTCTCAGACAACGTCGTGGTCTGTCCTGTGGCGAGGTCCTCCATCTTAAGGACGTCGCGGTATGCCGCGCCGAGATCCGGTACGGCCTCTGCCCAGACGACGTGTCCATGATCGATCTCGGCGGATCCGTCGCTTCCGAGCGCTGGGCTGCCATCCTTATTGTACGCGGCTTTAGCTAGTTGTCTTGTGGACCCGCCGCTCAAGTTATAGGCATAGAGTACCCAGTCAGAAAAGAACCCGGGACTCTGCGGCGCTTGCGCCCAAACAACCCACGTGCCATCCGAGCCGGCACTGTAGGGGATGATGCTAGGGTCGGCAGGCGTGGCGATATTTCGAGATTGGTGACTTGCTAAGTCAATTAACAGGAGCGACGTGGGCTTGTCACTGGCGGAGCCATCTGTTGTGGGTGGCGGGTTCGCGGTCGCCAACAGAAACCTGTCGTCAGGGGTAAGAGACTGCGGGATCAACCAGGTTCCGTCCGGCAAGGGATCGGGTACCTGCTGAATCAGCGCCGGTACTCCGGCGCCCCAAGCATCGGCAAGACTGCGGATCCCGTGGGCCGGAACGGTGCCGATAGGGGCTGGTAGAGAAGGAGCCGCTGCCGGAATTGTGGGCGACGCAATAACAGGACGCACTCCAGCAGCAGGCGCGGTGGAAGGAGCGCTCGGGCTGCCGGCGGCGGACACGTTCAGCGCCGTCAGGGTCGGAACGGCGGTGGCAGATTGGTTCGTGGTACTACCCTTTGCACCCGGATCTGATCCCGTAAACCCGGTCAGACTGCACCCAGTAATAATCAATGCCGCACCGAAAAGACAGATAACTGTGGCCAGAGTAGCGATTTGGAGTTCTCGTCGGGAGGCAGGCCTTGGCCTACCACCTCCCTTTCGCGTGCTTGGCATGCTCAGACCTTTCATGACGAAACATACCCGTAGCCTTTGTTTGACGTCATGCCATATAAATCGGCAAGGATAATAATGTCGAGGAGGAGATAGTCCTTGGTCCGCTCGACGCGCGAGTCCGCTACGGTGGAACAACGCGCACCCAACTGCGCTCGCGCAGTGGCGAAGTGATCGTTCGTGGGTTGCACTGTGCTCCTCTGCGAATGGCTGCCGCAATCCTACCAAATCGGCCTTCCCTTGTGCGGCCTATTGCTCCCTCATTTAGATGCGTAAGCCCTACTTCGGAGTTCCCGGCGGCCCGTCCGTCGCCGGGCCGCGGCGCCCCACGTGATTCTACCCTGCGACCGCTCTACGGGCGCTCTGCCGGGGCCGCGGAGGGCGCGCGGAGCAGCGTATCGACGTCGCGGCGGGCGCGGACCGCCGCGACGGGACCGAGCGCGGGCGCGATCCAGGCGGCCACCTGGCGGCCAGGCACCGCGACGCGTGCAGGCGGTGCCCCTTCTACTTAACTCGCGTTTATCCGGGTCGGATTGCCGCGCCCGTGCCAGCCGCCGTGCCCAGCCATTGGCGGAGCATTGGGGGGTCCCGGGAAATCAGGGACTTTCGTTCCGGAACAGGGAGTTGCCTTCTGGCCGAACGCGTCGTATGATTCATCCAGCGGGACCACGCGACACCATCCACCCTAGTTATCTGCCATTTGTTCTATAACTACCAGGATAGCCAGACGTGCTCGTACGGGAGTGCAACTAATTCGATCCCGGGTGCTCCGTCTCATCGGCAAGTCGCGTTACATCGCCTGAGTGGCCCACTGGCGAGACTGAGGCGCACGAAAGGTTGGGCCCATGAACCAGCCGCGATCCCTCGTCCGTCACCGGGGCAGTTTGATCCCCGGCGTCCTGGCTGCCGTCGCCATCCTTATGATTTGGGCTTCTCAATCCGCGCAGCCCGTCGAGACATCCGCGGCACCCGAGCGGCCGGCTCCCGTACTCGGGGCGATCTCTCCGCCCAGGTTTGGAGGTACGCCAGGCTCTGCCGGTCGACGCGCCGTCTGACATGCGGAGCCAGGCCGCACCGGTGGCCGGGGGCGTCGTTGTCCGGTTGTCGGCGCCTGTTCGGCAGGACCGGCCAGCTCAGCTCGGTGCAGGCTTCCCGACCGGTTCAGCGACCCCTAGCTTGACCCCGACTTCTGTACGGAGCCCAACAGCCGGTAGGCAGCAGCAGATCATGGCGCCATTGGACGACGGGCCGACGTCTTCGCCGACCACAGCCCCTGCCGGGGCAGCCGGGCCGGGAAACCCGCAGCTTCCGGCCGGCACCCCCACGATGTATATCACCGATGTGGAAGGCCGCTTCTTCTATAACTCCGCGGGCCACGCATACTTCACCGTAACCACGCAAACCCCCCCGGCGTTCGTCCAGCATTTTCCCGTCCTGAACTTCAACCCGCCCGCCGGCGTTGTATGCGCGGGCACTCCGATCAATGCCAACACGAGGCCACTCACGGATGCGAACGAGAGCGCCGGCTGCACACCCATCGTGGCGCAAGGCACGGCGCCTCCCCCTACCCCTACGCTGCTGCAGGCCGGCATTACCCCTCTGGCGGGGTTTCAGGCCGTGTTCAGCAGCACGATCTATGTATCTCAGGCAGCGGATATCGAATTCAAGATCGAGTACGACGACGGGTTCATTTGGGGCATCGGCCCGCTGAACGGTGTACCCGGCGGGCCGCAGCCGGAATACTGGTCTGGAATGTTCACGCCACCGACCCCGTCGGCGGCAACCCCGTGGCCGACCACCGCCTTCCGCAACTATCTGGTGGCCTCGCGCTACGTCGATGGATACGGGCAGGGCACGGTTACGGTGCGGTTCCCGGCGGCTGGATTCTACCCCGTTGAAATGGACTACGCCGAGAACGGCAATGGCGGCCTCAATATAACGCTCGAGAACCCCTCCCGGACACCGCTCTCCAACGGACCGAGCCCGACGGCCACGTCGACCTGTGCCGCGCCGACCGCGGAGCCGACGTATCCCTGGTGCCCGCTTTCGCCGACGCCAGGGTCCGCCCCTTCACCACCCGCCTACACGAATAGCTACTACGTGCAAGCCACGAATACGCCGGGAGCGAGCCCCACGGCAACGCCGACGGGCTGGATGGGCTACTGGTATACGGCGGGCGTCAAGCAGGCCGACAAGATGATAAGCGACGGGCCCTCACAAGGCGTCGTTATTCTTGATTTCGGCAAGCCTGCTTTCGATAGCTACGATGATCAGGTCCCAAGCCGCGATCTTTGGGGCGCGAAGCTCGACACACCCTGGCGGCCCGCCGAACTACTACTTTACCGGGACGTGAAATCGAGGACGTCGTACTGAACTACGCAGAGGGATTTTTCGACGAGTCACGGCCTCAAAGTCGTACTCATCAACCGAGCATTCAGCTCGCAATTGGTGCGAATAACTTCCTGGACACTGACCACGCCGCCAGTTCTCACTGCGGCCCAATTCCGGCGGCACGGCCAGCACTGGGGCGAGTTAGTGAACGACGTTAGCTCATATTGGCGAACGACTCGACGTGGATAAGCATCCACGGCGCCGATGATATCGAGTTCGCTGGAGCGATCAGGAGCACATTCGCTGAGCTGGACTCAGGGTTTCGAGGAGGTTACACATGCGGATCAGGGTCACCTTCCTCACTACTACTACTCGTACAGTGACTGCACCGATTGCTACCCGCCAGGAGATCCAAACAAGACGCAGTTATGTGCTCAGGTGAGTAACTTGGTGCTGGGATATAGACGCGGCGGTGGCGGCGCACTGGGCGAACCGAGCCGCGCTCCCACTTCCGCAGATCTATTTCGCACCTCCCGACGCAGACCAGTCCGCGCAGTGGGCCTGGCTTAGCAGCTACGCGGCCACGCATAGTATCTGCCTTCCCGATTACGGCGTGCAAACCGCTGCCAATCCCATGCTTTTCCCGGGCATAACCGGCAGCCTGCCGAACCTATCTCCGGGAACGGCGTGGCAGGACCTATGGCGCGCGGTCCAGGGCTATAGCTGCACGTTCGGATCCGAGGACTACCTGCAATCCATAACTACTGTCGACTACTACCCATAACAGTAAGGCGAGGAGACCACAATGAACAAACCGGCAGATAACCGCCCACAGAGACCACGCCCACCTGGGATCATGATAGGGGCGGCCCTTCTGATGGTGGCACTCGGCCTGGTGGTCACCCGCACGACGCAACCACCAGCGCTCTCCGTGCCCGCCTACGGGGCATCCCCGGCCGCCGCCACGGCAACCGGCACCTCGCCCGTTCCGACGGCCGCGGGGACGGCGACCCAGGGCTACCTCGACGGCCTGCGCGCCACCGCCGTCGCCATCGCCGCCACCCTGCCGACGGCCAGTCCCTTGCCCGGCTGGCCCGTGGACAAAGCCGCCGACATCCAGCAGCGAGATCTCATGGGCCGCGCCTACGCGACTGCCAACGCCCTGGACCCCACCCCACCGGGTTACCGCATCCCGCACCCGCCGACCAGTGCCGTTCCCAAGCCAACCGAACCGATGTGGAGCGCCGGGGCCGGCGTGATTTACGACGAAGCCGGGCCCACCGAGTTCGATAAGCAGGTGCACATCGTGAATTTTTGGTGGGAAACGATGGGAGACGAGCGGCTGCTCGTTTGCGCCGGTCGAACATTGTCGCTCACAGAGCCTTCTCAGGGGGCGATACTGATCGCGTTGGAGAACGCGGCCACAGGTTCGATCATCGGCACCCCACAGATGTACCCCACGCCCAGCCGCCAAGGCTACGTGCGGGTCATCGATGCGGTGGGCGAGCGCCTGACCTTGCGCGCGGAGGACGGCGCCCTCTTCTACTTCGACGTGCCCTCGCGCCAGTGGGTCAGCCCCTAGCCGGCCGGGCGGTTGGGCGCGATCCGCGGGGACGAAGCCGTGTGCCCGCCGAGGCGCCCCCGGTCACGGCTGGCGCCAGCCAGAACGCGCGACTGGTCGGCTTCGAGCATAGCGGCCCCTACCCCTCGTCGAGGAGGGAACCGTCATCTGGGCCACCGTGTGGACGGGCGCCAGCTAATCCGGCGAGGGCAGGGCGAGCAGAGCGTCGACGTCGCGGCGGGCGCGCAGGGCAGCGCGGGGGCTGAGGGCGGGCGCGATCCAGCGCGCCACCTGGCGGCCGGGCACGGTGACGCGCGCCTGGATGGCGCGGCGCGCGGCGAGCACGTGCGGCAAGGCGCGCAGCGCGGCAACGCGCCCCTGGATCAGCGCCGGGTCGCCGCGCAGCAGGCCATAGGCCGCGGCCAGCAGGTCGTAGCGCAGCATGGCGGGCGCGTCGCGCAGCAGCAGCGGGGTCGGGCCAGTTCTTCACGATGCACCAGAGGCGGTTGCGCGCCAGGTGATAGCTCTTGAAGGGCGAGCCCTGGCGGCCCGTGGCCGAGACGACGTGGAGCACGCGCGCGCCGGGTGCCCAGGCGGTGCGCCAGCCCCGCAGCCGGGCGCGCCAGGCCAGGTCGGCGTCCTCCAGGTAGCTGTGGAAGGCCGGGTCGAACAGGCCGGCGTCGAGGAGCATGGCGCGGGTGTAGAGAGCCGCCCCCGCGCTGGCGCCGAAGACCGGCTGCGGCGCGCGCGGCAGCGCGTCCACCCGCCAGCCGACCCCGCGGTCGAGGGCCAGCCCGTCGCGGTGGACCGTGATGCCCGCGGATGCGACGACGTCGGGCCGGGCGGCGAAGAGCAGCGTGCTCGCGACACTGCCGAGCAGCGGGTTGGCCTCCGCCGTCGCCACCAGGCCGGCCAGCCAATCAGGCGCGGCGACCGTGTCGTTGTTCAGCGGCACGATCCAGCGGACGGCGGGGTCGGCCAGCGCGAGGCGGAAGGCGCGGTTGTTCGCCGCGGCGAAGCCCGCGTTGGTCGGGTTGGTCAGCAGACGCAGCGGGGGGCGCCAGGCGCCGGCGGGCGCCGCGTCGTCCGGCCAGTCGCCCGCCGCGGCGCGGGCGAGCAGGGCGCGCGAGCCGTCGGTGGACCCGTTATCGACGACCCAGACGGCGAAGTCCCGGTAGGTCTGCGCGGCGAGCGCGCCGAGGCATGCGGGCAGATAACGGGCGCCGTTCCAGTTGACGACGACGACCGCGGCGGTGGGCACGGGGGCGCGCGGCTACTTGCGCCGCGGCCGGTGGTGCACCACGCCGGTCCCGCTCGGCGGAGCCGGCGCAGGCTCGTCGTCGCCCGCCATCAGCGCCGCGAGCGCATCCTCGTCCACGTCGTCGAGCCCAGTTTCGAGCGGCTGCGTGGCGCGGCCCTCGGTGATCGCCGCGACGCGCGCGGCACCCGCGAAGTCGACGGTGCGCATGCGGGTCAGCAGCATGGCGATCAGCTGCGTGCCGGCGCGGAAGTCCGACAGGCGGATGTTCTCGTCGGGCGCGTGCGTGGCCGAGCCGGGGTAGCCGCAGCCGACCGCGACGACGGGCAGCCCCAGGTCGTGCGTGAAGGGGTACATCGGCCCGGACGCGGGCGACGAAGGGTAGACGACCGGCGGGCGCAGGACGAGCTCAGCGCAGGCGGCGCAGGCCATCTGCACGAAGGGGTGTTCGGGCTCGGTGCGCGCCGGATAGAGGTTGGTGTCGATCTGCCGGACCAGCACGTCGGAGAAGCCCTTGTCGTCCAGATGGGCGCGCAACAGCCGCACGATCTCGTCCGGGTCCTGGTCGGGCACGAGGCGGAAGTCGAGCTTGGCGGTCGCCTCGCAGGGCAGGATCGTCTTGCTGCCGGGGCCCTGATAGCCCGACCACAGGCCCTCGATGTTGCACGTGGGCGAGAAGATCTCGGCGACGCGGCGGTGGAAGCCGGTCAGGCCCATGGCGAACTGCTCGAGGCCGAGGTCGGCCAGCAGCGCGTCGCTGTCGTCGGGCAAGCCGCGCACCAGCTCGAGCTCCGTGGCGGTGGGCGCGCGCATGCTGTCGTAGAAGCCGTCGATCTGCACATACTCGTTCTCATCCTTCAGCGTGCCGAGCGCCCAGACGAGGCGCCAGGCCGGCCCGGCCACGTAGGCGGCCAGCGAGGAGTGCAGGTCGTGACGCGGGCCGACGACGCTGAGCTCGACGGTGACCATGCCCTTCAGGCCGAGCATGACCTGAGGCGTGCCGTCCCAGGTGAAGGTGCCGAACTCCCAGAGGCAGGCGTCGGCGGCAAGGCGCTCGCGGTAATCGCGCAGGAAGAGATCGAGGGCACCGCTGCCCGTCTCCTCCTCTCCCTCGATGATCCACTTGAGGTGGACCGGCATTTCGCCGGTGACGGCGAGCAGCGCGTCGATGGCGGCCAGCCGCGAGACGATATTGCCCTTGGTGTCGGCCGCGCCGCGCGCGTAGAACTTGCCGTCGCGGATCGTGGGCTCGAAAGGCGGGCTGGTCCAGAAGGCGGGTTCGCCCGCGGGCTGCACATCGTAGTGGTTGTAGATTAGCAGGGTGGGCGCGTCGGGCGGGGCGCGGTCGAGGAGCTCGGCGTAGACCACGGGCGCGCCGGTGGGCATGGGCACGATCTCGACGTGGAAGCCGCGTTCCTCCAGGCTTGCGGCGACGAGCGCGGCCATGGCGTCGAGACCCTGCCCCTCGGCTGACACGCTGGGCTGGGCACAGTAACGGGTGAGCTCGTCCAGGGCAGCCTGCTCGTGGGCGGCGACGTAGTCGTGGATGGCGTCCATCTGCATTGCAGAGTCTCCTCGTGGGGGAACGGGGTCCCGCGGGCAGCGGGTTCGCCGGCTCCCGCCGACCGGCGCCTGGCGGCCCAGGGCGCGCTACCTGGCGGTAGTGTAGATCAAACCCCGCGGCCGCGCAAGGGACTCAGGCGGGCGAAGCGGGTGCGGCGGTGAGGAAATCCCACCACGCCGCGCCGACCGGCGCGACGGCGATGCGCGTGTCGCGCACGGCGAACAGCGTGCAGCGCAACGGGCGCTCCTCCAGGCGGAAGGCGCGCGCCGGGCCGGGGTAGCCCTCGACCGCCGAGCGCAGGATCAGGCCCACGCCGGCACCCGCCTCGACGGCGCGCAACAGCGCGGGCGTGCCCAGCACTTCGCAGACGGGCCGCAGGCTGCTCCAAGGCACGCCACGCTCCTCCAGCCGGTCGCGCACCTCGCGCTGGGCGAGCAGGCCGAGCGGCGTGGCCGTGCTTTCGAGCACCAGGCGCTGGTCATGCAGGTCCGCGGGGGCCACGGCGGCGATGGGCAGCGGGGTGCCGGGCGCGCGCTGGGCCGAGGGCGGCCGGCCGCGGCGGCGCCGGGGTGGCGCAGGCGACGCGGCCGGCTCGGCGGGATCGGGAGGCGGCGCGCCCCAGGCATGGCCCGGCGGTGCGAGGAGGAGCCACTCGTCGGCGCCGATCTCCGCCGCCTGCACCCGGCTCCCGCGCGGGCGCTCGGCCAGCACGCCCCCGTCGAGCTCGCCCGCGCGCAGGCCCTCCAGCACGGCGGCCGGGTCCTGCGGGATGAGCACGCTGCGCACGCCCGGATGGCGCCGGGCGAAGGCACCTAGCTGCGCGGCGAGCACGGCGGCGCCGGCAGGGCAGCCGATCCCCAGGCGCAACACGCCGCCGAGCACCCCGCCGCGGCGCAGGTGCTCCTGCTCGGTCAGCGTGGCCTGGGCCAGCAGGGCGCGCGCCGGCTCGATCAGCGCCGCGCCCGCGGGCGTGACCGTGGCCCGGCGGCCGCGGCGCTCGAAGAGGCGCCCGCCGAGGCGCTGCTCCAGCGCGCGCACGCCCTCGCTGACGGCGGGCTGGGTCAGGTGCAGCGCTTCGGCGGCGGCCGAGAAGGAGCCGCTGTCGACCACCGCCAGGAACATCTGCAGCTGGTAGAGGTTCAGCATGCGTCGAGCGCGAAGAGGCGGACGGCGTTCGCGGTGGTCGCCGCGGCCACGACCTCCAGCGGCTCCTCGCGCAGGGCCGCGATGGCGGCCGCGGTGTGAGCGACATAGGCCGGCTCGTTGCGCCGGCCGCGATGGGGCACCGGGGTCAGGTAGGGGCAATCGGTCTCGACGAGCAGGCCGGCGAGCGGCACCGCGCGCGCCACGGCGTGGCGGTCGGCGGCGCGCGGGAAGGTGACCGGCCCGGCGAGCGAGATCTGGTAGCCGCGGGCCAGACACTCGGCGGCCATGGCCGGGTCGCCGCTGAAGGCATGCATGACGCCCCGCGTGCCCGCGCCATCGGCGCGCAGGATGGCCATGATGTCGGCGTGGGCGTCGCGATCGTGGACGATGACCGGCAAGTCGAGCTCGCGGGCGAGCGCCAGTTGCGCGCGGAAGGCGGCGCGCTGCTGCTCCGGCGCGGTGAACTCGCGGTAGTAATCGAGTCCGGTCTCGCCGATGGCGACGATCGGGGGCACCGCGGGATCTGTCCGCCCGGCCTGCACGCGGGCGACGAGGGCGGCGAGCGTGGCATCGTCGGCCTCGTCAGCACTGTTCGGGTGGATGCCCAGGGCCAGGGCGAGCCCGGCGTCAGGGTAGGCGCGCACACTGGCCTCCGCGCTCGCCCAGGTAGCGCGGTCGTAGCCGACGACGACACAGCGGGTGACGCCGGCCGCATGCGCGCGGGCCAGCACGGCCGCGCGGTCGTCGTCGAACTGCGGGGCGTCGATATGGCAGTGGGAGTCGATCAGCAGGGGCGGCATGGCGCGAGTTTAGCACAGCGCGGCGCGGGGCGTCAAGCGCGGGCGGCGCGTCGCGCTTTTGACGATCTGTTGACGCCGGCCGCGTATACTGAGGCCAACGTCGTTCGGCTCCACACCGGACGGCGGGAGTCTCCTCTTCTTCCTCCTGCGCCCCCGGTGCGTGGCCGCGCGCACCGGGGGCTGGGGGCAATGACCGCCCCCCCGCCCGCCTTGACATTAGCCCCAAACGCTCCTTATAATCGTCGTGGGTCTCTACCTCTACCTCAGCAGCACCGCGCGCCGGGGTGAACCGGATCGGCGCCACGGTGGTATTTCTTAGATCGGGGCCACGCGCTCCCGCGCCCGGCCCTGCGGGCCGCACCTGCGCAACCTCCCTGCCTACCGTCCGTTACTATGGCAGAAGGGAGCGCATCATGGCGGAAGGATTCGCACTGACTGTGGCTATCGATGAGACCAATTGGATCGCACGCGCCCGCCAGGGCGATGCTGCGGCCTTCGAAGCCATCTATCAGCGCTATGAGCGGCGGATCTACAGCTTCGTATACCGGATGATGGGCAACGCCGAGGACGCCAGTGACCTGACCCAGGACACTTTCGTCAAGGCCTACCTCGCCCTGCCGCGCACGACGCCCGATCTGAACGTGTCCGCCTGGTTGCACCGCATCGCATCCAACACATGCCTCGACGTGTTGCGCCGTCGCCGGCTCGTGCAATGGCTGCCCTGGGACGTGTTCGATACGAATCCAGCGATCGAACCGGCCGCTCCTGACGACCCCGCGGGGAGTTACCTCCGCCGGGAAACCGAACAGGAAGTCCAACGCATCCTGAGTCTGCTCTCGCCCAAACACCGGACGGCTCTCGTGCTCAAGGAATATCAGGGACTCTCGTGCGACGAGATCGCCGAGGTCATGGGGACCTCGCGGTCCGCCATCAAGTCCCTGCTCTTCCGCGCGCGCGAGGAGTTCCGCCAGGTGGTGGAGCGTGAGAAGGCACAGATGCCGGGATCTCCGGCCTGACGCCCGATCCCCGGGAAATGAGTGTAGAGCCATGACTTCGCGGCACGTCCGACCCTTGCTGTCCGCCTACCTGGACGGGGAAGTGACCCCTGCCGAGCGGGCGCAGGTGGAACGCCACCTCGCCTCTTGCCCGGAGTGCGCTCGCGTGCTGGCCCAGTACCGCGAGCTGGGCGCTGGTGTTCGCGAGCTCTCGCGCCCGACGCCGCCCCTCACCCTGCACAGTGACGTCTGGACGGCGATCGAGCGCCGCGAGCATCAGGCCACGCCGTGGGGCGTGACCATCGCCGGCCTCCTGCGGGGCGGCGCCGTGCTCGCCGTCGCAGTGCTGGCGGTGGTCGTGGCGGTCACCCTCTGGATCAACCGCCCCAGCCCGCAGCTGGCGACCGCCGACCTGCTCTCGCCGCTGCCGGGCCAGGCCAGCGTGCCGCGCTATACCGGCATTGTCATCGGCTTCGGCAAGCCGGTCGCGCCCGACCTGGCGCCCGGCGCCGTCGTCGCGCTCAACCCCGTGCCCGCCGTGCCCCCGCACACCGCCTGGGGCCCCGAGCGCAAGCAGCTGTACGTGGATCCCGGCGACGGCCTGTGGGCCCCCAACACCACCTACACGGTAACCGTGCTGACCACGACCCGCTTCGCCGACAACAGCACCCTCCCCCAGCCGCTCGTCTGGCACTTCACGACGGGCAGTGCGCTCTACACCCCCACGCTGACGCCGAGCGTGACGCCGGTGCCCAGCAACACCCCTGTGCCGACGGACACGCCCGTACCCACGGATACACCCCTGCCGAGCGTGACTCCGGAGCCGCCAACCCCCGCGCCGACCGCAATCGCGCAGGCCTCACCGCCGCCGTTGCCGCCGCCTCCGGCGACCGTGACGGAGATTCCGCCGACCGCCGAGCCACCAGCTTCGAGCACCCCGGAGCCCCCGGCTTCGAGCACCCCCGAGCCCCCGGCTTCGAGCACGCCCGTGCCGCCCGAGGCAACGGCCACCAGCGCGCCGAGCGCCACGCCCGTGGTCAGCGCCACGCCGACTGCCGAGCCGCCGAGCGCCACGCCCGTCGTGAGCCCGACGCCGACCGGGCACCCGAGCCCGACCGCGACCGCCAACGCGACGCCGGCGGGCAGCCCGACCGTCACGCCGACAATCCCCCCCGGCCCGATGCCAATCCCGGCAACGCCGTCGCCGACCGCGTCCCCGGTCGCTACGGGCACGCCGACCCCGGCGGCCGGCAGCGCCACGCCGACGCCGGCCGCGGGGACGGCCACCGCGACCCCGACGGGCGCCGGCTGCACCTCGCTCCCGCAGGGACCGTTCGGCCAGGTCTACCGCAGTAGCTACGCGGTCCGCGACGTCCTGGGCTGCCCGACGAGCGCCGAGCAATCGCCGAGCTCGGCGGTGATGGAGCCGTTCGAGCACGGCCTCATGTACTGGGACGGCGACACGCTGCAGATCTACGTCTTCGACGATAACGCGATGGCCTGGTTCGTCTACGCCGACACCTGGCAGGACGGCGACCCGCCGGGCGGCACGCCCACCCCACCCGCCGGGCTGTACACGCCCGTGCGCGGCTTCGGCAAGCTGTGGAACGAGCAGCCCGACGTGCGTCAGCGCCTCGGCTGGGCCACCGAGCCCGAGAGCACGGTGACCGGCGTGATGCAGACCTTCGAGCACGGCACGATGCTGCGCTTCGACCCCACGACCGTGCGCATCCTCTACCCGTCGCACCAGTGGGAGCGCTTCACGGTCGGCGCGCCGTAAGCCGAACGGGCCGAGACAACGTGCGGGGCGGGCCGGATGGCCCGCCCCGCGTCTTTTCGCGCCAGGGCTCAGGCGGACGCCTGCTCCAGGTCGGTCAGGAAGGCGCGGATTTCGCGTTGCATGTCGCCGATGAAGTCCTCGTTCCAGGCGTGGCCTGCCCCCCAGCGCACGAACAGCCGCCGCTCGGGGTGGCCGCGCACGATCCCCTCCAGCACCGGCAGCGGCGAGAAGGCGTCGTGCTCGGCGGCGAGAATCAGCAGCGGCGTGTGCAGGTCGCGGAGCTCCGTGCGGCTATCCATGAGCATCAGGTCGTGCAGCAGGTCCCCGGTGGCGGGCAGGTCGGCCTGCTGCTTGTGCGCGATGTCGCGCTCCGCCAGGATCGGGATGGCCTCGGGCGGCTCGCTGGTGATGATGCGGTGCATCAGCGCGTCACTGCTCCGGATGGCCTCCACAAGGTCGCGCAGCACGCCGACGCGTAGCGCGTAGGCGGCAACCGGGCGCATTAGTGGCGGCAGGGCGATGCGGCCGAGGAACGGCAGGCTGAAGATCAGGCCCGCCGTGCGGTCGCTGTGCCCTGCGGCGTAGCGGACGCTGATCGGCGCGCCGGTGGCCACACTGATGAGCACCACGCGGCCCACGCCGACGTGGCCCACGAAGGCGTCGAGCCAGCGGGCGTAGGCCTCAATCGTGTGCTCCTCGGGCAGGCGCGCCGACTCGCCGCAGCCGGGCAGGTCGGGCAGCACGACGCGCACCGAGTCGGGCACGCCGCCGAGCAGGGGCCAGAACTGGTCGCCCCCGCCCGCCAGGCCGTTCAGGCCGACGAGGGTCAGCGCCGCATCGGCGGGCCCGCGCGCGGTATAGTGCACGGTCCGCCCGTCAATCTGGACATGGTGGTCGTCGAGTTGGGGACTAAGGTCGATCACGGGCGCGTTCCTCCGGATAAGCGTGGGACGCGGACTGCAAGGTGCCGCGTCCCCCTACTATAACGGAGCGGCGGCCACGGCTGCCACGCGGCGCCGCCGGACGGCCACCCATATCCCGGCCAGCAGCGCGTACCAGCCGAGCAGCATGGGGCCTCCGGGGCCCGGTAGCGCGAGGGCGGCACCAGGCAGCCCGGCGGCGATGTGCAGCATCCCGGCAAGCAGCGCCAGCGGCAGCCAGCACACCCACGCGACTACCTGGCCAAGCGGCAGCCAGAGGGCGGCGGCCAGCACCTGCGCGGCGCCGAGCAGCAGGATGGGCGGCAGCAACAGACCGCAGGCGATCCCGGCCGGGACGGCGACCGGGATGACCTGCCCGAACTGCCAGGCCACGATGGGCCAGGTGGTCACCTGCACGGCGACGGCCACGGCGGCCAACTCGCCGAGCACGGGCACGCGCCGCCAGCGGCGTACCAACGGCGGCGCGAGCCAGAGGATGCCGGCCACGGCGCCGAACGATAGCTGGAACCCCGCGTCGGCCACGACGTTGGGGTCGCCGAGCGTGAGCGCGAGCGCGGCCACGGCGAGCAGGTTCAGCGCCGTCGAAGGGCGGCCGAGGGCCTGGGCCAGGAGCACGAGCGCGGCCATAAGCGCGGCGCGCATCACGGGGACGCCCAGGCCGACGAAGGCCGCGTACGCGGCCGCCAGCACGATGGTGATCACGACGCTGGGCCAGGGCGGGAGGAGGCGCCGTAAGGGCAGGTAGAGACAGGCCAGCAGCAGACTCAGGTGCATCCCTGAGACAACCAGCACCCATGAGGCGCCCGTGGCGGCGAAGTCAGCGCGCATCGCCGTGTCGGACGCCTTCTGCTGGCCGAGCACGGCGCCGCGCAGCAGCCCGGCCTCGGGCTCCGGTAACAGCGCGGCGACGCGCAGGCCCGCATCGCGCCGCCAGGCAGCAAGCACCGTGGCGGCCGCGGGCGTCGCAGGCGCGACGACGGTGACGCGTGGATGATCGACGTACGAACTCGAAGCCGTGGCGCGCCAGCCACGTGCCGTAGTCGAAGCCGGGCACTACCGGCGGATCCTGCACGACGCCCACGACCTCGACCGCATCGCCGGTGCCCACGTCCAGCCAGGGCGTCGTGACGGCCAGCAAGCCCCCGTGCACGGGCCGCCAGGCGCCGTCTGCCCAGACCGCGTCGGCGGCCAGGCGTACCTGAGCGGCGCCGCCACCGCGCGCCGGCTCGGGGTCGGCGAGCAGGGTAGCGCGCACGCGGGTCAGGGGGGCGGACGCGCTGCGCGCTGCGGCGGCGGGCACGTTCCAGGCACGCAGGCTGTCGGGCGGGGGCACGGGCGGCGGGGCGGCCGCCAGGCCGCGCGCCAAGCCGAGCCAGGCGGCCACGGCCAGCAGTCCCACCCAACGCGCCCGCCGGTCGCCCCAGAGCAGCGGCAGCACGGTCGCACAGACGCCCGCGCCACCCGCTGCAACCCCGGCGCGGGCGGGATCGGCCCCCGGCCAGAGCACGGCGCCCAACAGCCCGAGCAGCCAGGCGGCCGTGAGCGGGACCAGTGGCATGCACGCTTCCTCCCGGATACGCAAGCGGTCCCGGCCCCACTGCACCGGGCGGGCGCGATCATAGCAGCGCCGCGCGGGGATGTCAACTGGGGCGCGCCGCGGCAACCCGGGGCATGACAAATGCCGGGGCATGTGGTACACTCGGCCGGTGATCCCAGCGGACCCCAGGGAAGGCGCGACGCCGGGACCGGCCGGAGAGAGGAGCAGGCACGTGGGCGAACAGCGACGGGTGGTGGTGACCGGGATGGGCGCGCTGGCGCCGGTCGGCAACAGCGTGGACGAGGCCTGGGCGCATGTGATCGCCGGGCAGTCGGGGATCGGGCCGATCACGCGCTTCGACCCGAGCGGGCTGGAGACGCGCATCGCGGGCGAGGTCACGGGCTTCGTGCCCGAGGAGTACATCCCGCCGAAGGAAGTGCGGCGCATGGACCGCTTCATCCAATTCGCCGTGGCCGTCGCCGGGCAGGCCCTGCAGCACGCGGGCTACGCCGTGACGCCGGAGAACGCGCCCGACATGGGCGTGCTGGTTGGCTCGGGCATCGGCGGTATCCTCACGATCAACGAGCAGATCCACGTGCTCGACGCGAAGGGCCCGCGCCGGGTCAACCCCTTCACCATCCCGATGATGCTCACCGACCTGGCGGCCGGTCGTATCGCCATGCAGTACGGCATGACCGGGCCGAACTTCGCCGTGATGTCGGCCTGCGCGTCGAGCGCCAACGCCATCGGCGAGGGCGCGGAGGTCATCCGCCGGGGCGACGCCCAGGCGATGCTTTGCGGCGGTGCCGAGGCGACCATCTTGCCTTTCGCCTTCTCCGCCTTCGGCGTGATGGGCGCCCTCTCCGCCCGCAACGACGAGCCCACGCGTGCCAGCCGCCCGTTCGACCGCGACCGCCAGGGCTTCGTGCTCGGCGAGGGCGCGGCCGTGCTCCTACTGGAGGAGCGCGGCACTGCCCTGGCGCGTGGCGCGCCCATCCTGGCCGAGGTCATTGGCTACGGCTCGACGGCCGACGCCACCCACGTGACCGCGCCGATGGAGACGGGCGAGGCCGCCGCGCGGGCGATCACCATCGCCCTGCGCAAGGCCGGGCTGCGGCCCGACCAGATCGGCTACCTCAACGCGCACGGCACCGGCACGCCACTGAACGAGAAGTACGAGACGGTGGCGATCAAGCGCGCCTTCGGGGACGCCGCCTACGGCGTGCCCATTAGCTCGACCAAGTCGATGACCGGCCACCTGCTCGGCGCGGCGGGCGCGCTCGAGGCGGTCTTCTGCGTCAAGGCCCTGGAGACGGGCATCCTTCCGCCGACCATCAACCTGGAGACGCCCGATCCCGACTGCGACCTCGACTACATCCCCAACACGGCGCGGCATGTCGAGCACCTGGAGTACGCGATGAGCAATTCGATGGGCTTCGGCGGCCACAACGTCTCGCTCATCTTCGCCGGGCCCGCCTACGCCCGGCGCGACCAGCCGTAGGCGCGTCTCGGCCCGAGGAGGAGCGCGCGATGACCGAGGACGCGGCCCGCGCCGAATACGACGCGGTGGTGGCCCTACTGGAGGCGACGCACGGCGCGCGGGCGGGCCAGATGTTCGGGATGCCGTGCATCCAGGCCGGCCGCAAGACGTTGGCCGGCTACTGGCGCGGGGCGATGGTCTTCAAGCTGCCGCCGTCAGCCCACGCCGAGGCATTGGCGCTGGCGGGCGCCGAGCGGTTCGACCCGGGCATGGGCCGGCCCATGCGGGAGTGGGTCGTGGTGCCGCCGGCCCACGCCGCGCGCTGGCCCGAGTTCGCGCAGGCGGCGTGGGGGTACGTGGCCGGGGCGGCGTAGCGCCGAGCCGCCGCCTCGGCCCCGCTTCGGTGCGCGCTACTCCCCCAACTGGTGCCGGATCGCCTTGATCGTGTTGCGGACCAGCATCACGTTCGTCACCGGGCCGATGCCGCCGGGCACCGGCGTGATCGCGCCCGCGACCTCCCGCGCGCTCGCGAAGTCCACGTCGCCGACCATCGCGCCGTCGACGATGCTCACCCCGAAGTCGAGCACGGTCGCGCCCGGCTTGAGCATGTCGCCGCGCACCAGGTTGGGCCGCCCTACCGCGCTCGCCACGATGTCCGCGTCGCCTAGCAGGCGGCGCAGCACCTCGGGCGGGGTGTGCGAGTGCGCCGTCGTCACGGTCGCGTTCTCCTGCAGCAGCATCAGCGCCAGCGGCCGGCCGACCACGGGCGAGCGCCCGATGACCACGGCCGATTTGCCGCTCACGCGGATGGGCTGGCGGCGCAGCAGGGCCATGCCGGCTTGCGGCGTCGGCGGCGCGAAGAAGTCGAGCCCCGTGTAGCCGAGGGCCAGGCGGCCGGCGTTCTCCGGGTGGATCCCGTCGACGTCTTTGGCCGGGTCGAGCACGGCGCTGACGTGCTCGGGGCCGAGCGGCGGCGGCAGCGGCATCTGCACGATGACGCCGGCCACCTCGGGCAGCACGTTCAGCCGCGCGAGCTCGGATTGCAGCACGCCGCGCGTCGTCGTCGCGGGCAGCTCGATCAGCTGCGCGGGCAGGCCGATACCCGCGCAGGTCTTGAGGATCATGCGGATGTAGCCGAGGGAGGCCGGGTCGGCGCCGACCAGCACGACGGTCAGGCCGGGCAGCACGCGGTGGCGGGCCTGCAGGGCGGCGATTTCGGCGGCGGCGGCCGCGCGCAGCTCGGTCGCGAGGGCGCGCCCGTCGAGGATGCGGGCGCCGGTCGCCGCGGGATTCTCTGAAACAAGTTGTTGTGTCATGGTCCGGTTCAACTCCAATCCTAACCGGCCAGCCACTGCCAGAGGAGGACCAGGCTCCGCATGGCGATCTGGCCGGTAAACAGCAGTATGTTGCCCAGCAAACCCAGCTGGATGGTGTCCCAGAGGGGCGTATGGCTGTCGTGCAGCAACACGAAGGCCATCGTCACCAGACAGAGGCCGGGCGCGAAGGGAAAATAGGTGCCCAGCCCGCGGCGGATGAAGAGGATGATGCCGACGACCGGCCCCCAGAAAAGCGGGGTGATCACGCCGGGGAAGCCGGTGAGCAGCCCCAGCATGGCCGCCAGCTCGACGTCGCCCCAGGCGAGCGCCTCGCGGCCATAGCGCAGCCGGCCCAGGAGCCGCCCGGCGCCGTAGAGCACGAGCATGAGGCCGCCGCCCCAGAGCAGGCCGCTGACCAGGTCGCCGAGCGAGAACTCGGGCAGCAGCGCCCCGGCCAGACCCGCGAGCGCCCCGGCCAGGAGCACGATCGTGTAGATCTCGTGCCGCCGCCAGTCCATGACCAGGATCAGCAGCAGGATGGCGAGATCGAGCAGATAGAGCGCGAAGCGCAGGTTCCAGCCGCCCGCACTCACGAAGGCGCCGGCGGCCAGCAGCGCCATCAGTGCCTCGATACCGGGCCACCAGCGCGGCAGGCGCGCGCCGCAGACGTGGCAGCGGCCGCCCCGGCGCAGGTAGCCCCAGATCGGCACGGCGTCGGCCCAGGGCAGGCGGCGCCCCGTGCGCAGGCAGCGCGGCGCGTCCCAGATCGGGCGGCCGAGGGGCAGGCGCGCCGCGATCGTCGCGACGACGCTGCCCAGCACCAGGCCGAGCAGCGCGGCGGCGAGCGCGCCGGCAAACCCCAGCATTCCGGCCTCCCTAGCGGTTGCCGCAGCGCACGCGATTGCGCTCGTGCTCGTCGAGTGTCGTGGCGAAGGCGTGCCCGTGGTTCCCGCACGCCACGAAGTAGAGGTAGTCGGACGGCGTCGGGTGGATCGCCGCCTCGATCGAGGCCAGTCCCGGGTTGCAGATCGGCCCCGGGGGCAGGCCGGGATTGACGTAGGTATTGTACGGGTTATCGACCGTGTTCGGGTCGAGGCGCAGGTAGGGCCACCAGTCGCCTTCCTGCCCCAGCGCGTACTGCGTGGTCGGGTCGGCGTCCAGGTTCATACCCTGCTTCAGCCGGTTGTAGAAGACGCCCGCGATGATCGGCCGCTCGGAGTCGAGTTGCGCCTCGCGCTCGACGATCGAGGCGAGGGTGATCACCTGATCGAGCGTGTAGCCGTTGGCGGTCGCTTCCTGGCGCAGGCTGGGCGGCACGCGCGTGCCGAAGTTCTGCAGCATCATGTCGAGGATGCGCTGCTCGCGGTCGGCGCCGTTCCGCGGGAAGTCGTACGTGTCGGGGAAGAGAAAGCCCTCCACGGCGGAGCCGCCGGGCTGGGCGGGCAGGAAGTCGGTCTGGAACGTGCCGGTGAGGGTCAGCGCGACGAAGCGGTCGCGGTCGATCAGGTTGTCCTGCACGAGCCGATCGGCGATCTGGCCGATGCGCCAGCCCTCCGGGATGAGCACCTGGGCGGTCGCCTCGCTGGGCGCGTGCGTGATCGCGTCGATCACCTGCTGGGGCGTCTGGCTGGGCGAGAGCCGAAAATCCCCCGCCTTGATCTGCGCGTCGGCGCCGCGCAGCTTGACGTCGAGGCGAAACAGCAGGGCGGAGCGGATCAGGTGGGCGGACTCGAGGCGGCTCGCGATGGAGGGCACGCTTTCGCCCTGTTGGATAGTGAAGACCTGGGGCGGCGCTCCCGCCGCTCCGGCGGGTTGATTAAGGTCGGTGAGCGCGTAAATAACGACCCCGGCCCCCAGCACGCATACGATCACGGCCATGCCCAGCAGGTAGCGAAAGAGCCGAAAGACGGTGGCCATACGGGCATTGTACCAGAGCGGCCCACGCATGACAAATGCGCCGTACGCGGCGATCAGGGCGGGTTGAAGACGCTGTACAGGGTGCCGAGCGCCTGGCTGAGGCGCGTGGCGCCGCGGTAGTCGTCGTGCAGGCGGCTGCTGAGGAAGCTGTAGATGAGCACGCGGCCGTCGGGCGCGACGGCGTAGCCGCACATCGAGGCTTGGCCCAGGTCGTCGCCGCCCTTGCCGCCCCAGCGCGTGATGCGGCCACGAAAGCAGCCCACGTCGCGCCGGCCGTCGCCGCGCGCCAGCATGAACTCCATCTCGCCTGCGAGGGCGGGCGGCAGACCGCCCCCCTGATAGAGGAAGTGCATCAGGCGGGCCATCTCGTGCGGGGTGCTGACGTTGTCCAGCTGGTCGAGGATCTGGTAAGTCTGCCCGCGCGTGTAGCGCTCGAAGGCGTAGAACGGCTCGGTGGCGCGCTCGATCTCGCGCGGGGCGAGCGCGGCCGCCCGCTCGGCCACGGCGGCGATGGCCGCGACCTGCGCCGCGGGCGGCCGCGCGGCGAAGCGCGTCGTGGCGGCCACGAGATCGTCCGGCGGGAAGGCGGGGTCGAGCCCGGCGATGATGACGTAGTACTCGCGCGTGGGTAGCACGACGCGCGTGTGCGCCAGCCCCAGGCGGGCGATCAGCCGCTGCGGCGCGTCGAGGCCGACCCGCTTGAAGAGGACGTCGCTGGCCGTATTGCCGCTGTTGTAAATCATCATCTGGGCGAGGCGACGCAGCGGTGAGAGCGCGGGCTTGCGGTCGCCCAGCGACGCGGCGGCCCGCGTGGTCGGGATCTCGTCGTCGAGGCTGAGCCGCCCCTCCGCCACTTGCTCAAACAGCGCATGCAGCACGAAGAGCTTGAAGCTACTGGCCAGCGGGAAGACGGTATCGGCCTGGTAGGCGTAGGTGGCCAGCGGCGTCGCGCCGTCAGGCGCCAGCCAGAGGGCCATACCCCCGGCCAGCCCGCCCACGCGCTGCAGAATGTGATCGACCTGGGCCGTGTCGAGCGGCTCCCCCATACGCGGTGCTCCTTGCGATGGAATCGGTCCCGGCCCGCGCGTGGCATAAACGTTGCAGCACCGGGAGGCACCCGGGGCAGCGGCCGGATACGCGAACGGCGCGGGATCTCGTCTATTATACGGGATCGGCCCCGGCTGGCGTCCACATCAGCGAGGGGAGCACCACATCCATGCCGGCACCCGACGGCGGCGCGCCCGCCCCCTACCAACTCACCCGCCGCGGCGTCGTGCTGACGCCCGACCCGGCCCGGCCTTACGAGTGCGGCGGCGTGCTCAACCCGGCGACCGCGGTCTTCGACGGCACGGTTTATCTCTACTACCGTGCGGTGGCCGAGGATCCGGTCAACTACTCGCGCATCCTGATCGCCACCTGCGGCCCGCTCGACGCCGAGATGCCCGCCTGCACTCGGCTAGACCGCAGCGCCCTGGAGCTGGACGCACCATACGAGCGGACACCTGACGGCGCGGGCGGGGTCGAGGATCCGCGCATCACGCCGCTCGAGGGTGCCTGGCTCATGGTCTACACGGCCTACGGCGCGGTCGAGGGCGTCGTCAACCCGCGCATCGCTCTGGCCCGCGCGCGCGACCCCTTCACCTGGGAGCGTCTCGGCCTCGTGACCTTCGCGCCGCTCACGCTCCCCGTGGGCGGCGCGGCGCGCACGCTCGACCTGAACGCGGTGCCGAACAAGGACGGGATCCTGTTCCCCGAGCGCATCGGCGGGCGCTACGCGCTGCTCCACCGGCCGATGTTCGACCCGGCGCTCGGCCTGCGCCAGAGCATCTGGCTGTCGTGGAGCACGGACCTCCAGCACTGGACGGACCATCACCTGGTCTTGCCGCCGCGCTTGCCCTGGGAGAGCCTGAAGGTCGGCGGAGGTACGCCGCCCATCCGCACAGCCGCGGGCTGGCTGACCTACTACCATGGCGTCGAGGGCCGATCCGATTCCGACCCGGCGCGGCGCTACCACGCGGGCGCGCTAGTGCTCGCCCTGGCCGACCCGGCACAGGTGGTCTACCAATCGCCGCGCCCGGTACTCTCGCCCGAGACGGCCGCCGAGCAGCACGGCGTGGTCGGCAACGTCGTCTTCCCCACGGGCATCGTCGTCCACCCGTCCGGCCGCCTCGACGTCTACTACGGCATGGCCGACCAGGCGATCGGCCTGGCGTCGGGGCAGTTGCCGGAGTGAGGCTCAGCGCCGCCGCAGGACGTCAGCGAACTCCGATTGGAGGCCGCGGGCGAGAGTGCGCGAGAGGCCGGGGATGGTTTCCACAAGGGTGTCGATGGACGTGGCGATGAAGGCTTCCATCGTCGCGTAGCGCGCGGCGATGCCGGAGGCCAGGGGCGAGTCCACCCCGAACTGGCGGTGCAGCACGAGATCCGAGAGGGCATGGACGCGGGCCGTGGCCTGTAGCGCGGCCAGGGCGGGTAACGCGGCAAGCTGGGCGCCCAAGGTCGCGGCGAGTACCTGCGCCCCCGCGAGGTCAGCCGTTTCGGCGGTCGGCGCCGCGTAGGAGACGCGGACGGCGCTGTCAAGCGCGGGGGCGCTCAGGTGGGTTCCCTCGCGCTGGAGCAGCACGAGGGGCCGGGTCGCCCCGGCAGGCGTCCAGCGCAGGTAGCCGAGGCGCATGAGCACGCCCGGATCGCCGTCAGAGACGTCGGCCACGACCACCTGGGCGGCGTCAAGCGCCGCGGCGTCCGCTTCCGCGCCGAGCACGCGCCAGTAGTGGGGCGCCTGCTCAAGGACTAGTCGCAGCGCAAGGTTCAACACCTCGGCGTCGGGCGGCAAGACGGCGGCCACGGCCGGAGGTGGGCGCTGCGCGGGGGGCAGCGGGCCGGGCGGGCGCGCGGCGCCCGGGCCCGGGGTGGCGGCGCGGTCGCTCAGCAGCGCGACCACGCGGTTGAAGCTCGCGGCGAAGGTCTGCGCGTTCTCACGCGTGACGAGGTGCTGGGCCAGCAACAGGGCGTTGTGGTAGATCGCCTGCAGAGCGGCATCGTAGACCGTTCGGTCGTCCGGCGGGCTGCCCGCGAGTGCGGCCAGGCGGCGGATCGTCGGGTTGTCGGCGTTGAGGTGCAGGATCAGGGGCGGCTGGGCGTTCTCTTCGAAGAGGCGCCCGGCCAGGTCGCGCACCGAGTTCGGGCAAGGCCATGCTGCGCCGGGCGCGATCGAGGTCACCGCGCAGCTGCGCATCGGCTGTGAGCATGGTGACCGCGGGCAGCTCGGCGGGCAAGAAGCGCACGGTCCGCGCCTGGCTCCGCGAGTCGGGGAGCAGTGCCTGGAAGTCCAGCTCCAGGCGGCGGAAGGTCGCGGCCTGCTCCCGCGACAGCGGCTCGAACAGGAAGGTCGAGCCGGCAACCGTGATGTGGTGCAGGCGCATGGGCCCCTGACGCTTGGCGTACTTGCGCAGGAACTGCTCCTCGAAGTTGCTGCTCGCGTCGATCACCAACAGGCCCCGTGCGTCGGCAAGCAGGTTGAACTGTGCCGCGCTGCCTGGCTCGCTGAAGTAGAAGACGTCGGCACCTGGCTCGTCGCTGACGCGCGCGGCCCGCGCCAGGTACTCGCGCAGGGTGAGGGTGCCGCGGTTCGTATTGAAGGGCACCAGCTCGGCCACCGCGTCGAAGAAGTCGTCGTGGGCCACGGCCATACCGGTCATGTGGTAGGCGTGCCACTGCATGATGCGGGTGAGCCGCTCGGCGTCGCGCACGGCCAGGGCCTGCAGATGGCGCATAATCACCCGGCCCAGCGCATCCCGGATCTCGCGGGCGGTGGCGTCCATCTGGATGGCGTCGCGCGAGGCGGTCGGCGTCAGCGCCGGGGAGTCGATGACGCCACGCACGAACTTCGCCCAGGCAGGCAGCAGGTCGCGATTGCGGGCCATGAGGAACATGCGGTTCTGGTAGACGTCGGCCAGCCCGGCGGTGTTGATGTCGGGCAGGGCCCGGTCCGAAATGTAGAGCACGCCGCTGAGCCGGTGCGGCACCTCCAGGTCAACGGGGATGACCTCGAGCGGCAGGTCGGCGAAGCGCCGGTTGGCGAAGATCCAGTACTCGCCCAGGCGCTCCTGCTCGTCGCCGAAGGCACGGTGCCAGGGCGCGTCGATCACGTTGGCCGGCGCGTCCTCGTCGTTCAGGTAGATTGGGAAGGGGATGAAGTCGGCGTACTTCTTGATCGCCTTGCGCAGCTCGTCGGGGTCGAGCATGTCGCGGTAGGACTCGGTGATGTGCAAGGTGACCGTCGTGCCGACCGTGGCGCGCTCGGCGGACGCCAGCTCGTACTCGCGCTGGCCCTCGCTGACCCAGCGCCACGCGGGCGAGTCCGCCCGGCCGCTCCGCGTTTCGACCTCGACCCGGCTCGCGACGACGAAGGCCGACAGCAGGCCGATGCCGAACTGGCCGATCAGGCTGACTTCGGCCTGCCGCCCGCGCCGCGCCAGCTCCTCGCGGAAGGCCCCGGTGCCGCTACGCCCGATGGTCGACAGGTAGTCGTGGATCTCGGACTCGGTCAGCCCCAGACCGTTATCCTCGAAGCTGACGATGGCGGCCCGGTAGTCGGTGCGGATGCGGATCCAGCCGGTCGGCGCGGCCGCCCCGTCGACCTCGGCCCGGCGCTGCAGCGAATCGTGCGCGTTCTGGATGAGCTCGCGCACGAAGACGTCGGCCTCGGAGTAGAGGTTCTTGGCCAGCAGGCGGATCAGGCCCTGCAGGTCGATGCGGATCGCGTGGCGGCTGGGTTCGGGGTCAGGCATCAGGCGGCTCCTTCGGCGGGCGGGGTGGCGCGGCCAGGGCAGCACCCAGGCGGTCGGCGTCTGCCGCGAGGGAGTCGACTTCGTCCTGCGAGGTGCGGCGCCCGGTCGGGGCGTCCCAGGCGGCCGCCGCCGAGGCGGCACGCGCGAGCAGGCGACGCGCCCCGGCCAGGTAGCGCCGTGCGGTGAGCTCGGACTGGGCCGCACGGGCCTGGGCCAGGCGGGCGCGGACACCGTCGAGCACCGCGTTGAGGGTGCATCCCGGGCAGTGATGGACGCACGCCGCGCGCCAGCGGCCCGCCGCCGCGCCGGCCGCCGTGTCCAAGCGGCCGGCTCGTCGGCAGACTTCACCCAGCACATCGTAGCTGTCCGCCAGGAGGGACGGGCTGTCCTGTCCGAGGGCCAGCACGACGGCCTCCTGCGCCGCCTCCTGTGCGCCGGCCGCGTCGCCGAGTGCGCTGCGCGCCCGCGCCAGCGCCCCGATGGCCCGGGCCTCCATGTCGCCGTTGAGCGCGCCTCGCTCACGCGCGTCCTCTACGAGCGCAATCGCCTCGGCATAGGCGCCCACTTCCTCCCGGGCGTCCAACGCAGCCAATGCGACGAGATGCGAGGCTTCAGCGTAGCCAGCCGCCGCAGGATAGCGACGGCGCAGCGACAGGGCGATCTCCAGGTCGCGCCGCGCCGCGTCCCAGTCGGTGAGGCGTTCGTAGATCCGGGCACGGTCCATCCGGAGCACGGCAGCTAGTTCGGGGTTTCCGATCCGGTCGATCCAGGCCAGGCCATCGTCCAGCACGGCCAGCACCTGCGCGGTGGTCCCTTCGTTGAGGGCCGAGACCAGTGTTGCCACCCGGGCGAAAGCCGCGGCCACGTACCATCGCTGCGCAGCAGGTACCTGCGGCCCGAGCACGGGATCGGCGGCGAGGCCGGTGATCCAACCGTAGAGCGGCAGCGCCTCACGCCACTTGCCCTGCAAGCGCAGCGCACCGGCCAAATAGTACCGCGCGGGGAGAAGCTGGCCGAGGTCGCCGAGACGTTCCGCGATGAGAAGGATGCGCTCGCGCAGCGGCTGCTCGGCCACGTACTGTCCGGCCTGCCGCGCGGTCTCGGCCAGCGGGTAGAGGTGGCGCAGCTCGCGCAGCAGCGTCTCGCGTTCAGCGGGCGTTACACCCATGGAGCATCCCGTACATAGCGACCCGGGTTGTGATGGTCAGCGAAGAGCATAGGCGGTCGGGCATGAAGCCGGATGAGGTCGGCCGCGATCGACGAGGGTCCCACGGCAGAGTATAGCAGATCCGGCACCCGAGTGCCGGGAAAGGGCGCCGCGGAGCTCAGGTCCGGTCCACTGCCAGCGCGGTGGCCAGCGCGTTCACCTCCGCCCGAGCCTCGGCCAGCTCCTTCTGGGCATCTTGAGAGTGGGCGGGCGTGTCCAGGTCGGCGGCAAGGGGCACTGCCCGGGCGAGCAGGCGGCGCGCCGCGGCCAGGTAGCGCCGGGCGGCGGGCGTGGGCGCCGCGGGGCCGCTCGCACCGACCGGAGCCGACGTGGCGGCGACCCGGCCCTGAGCGGCGCGCACCCGCACGCCGGAGATCAGGGCGCCACAGGTACAGGTGGCGCAAGCGTGGGCGTGGGCCGCCCACCAGGAGCCGGCTGCCGCATCCGCCGCCTCGTCGAGCTGCCCGGCCTGGCGGGCGACCTCGCTCAACAGGTTCCACGCCGCGGCCAGGGAACTCGGATTATCCATCCCACACGCCAGGCCAAGCGCTTCTCGCGCCGCTTCGAGCGCCCCCGGCAAATCGCCCAACGCGCGCCGAGCCCGCACCAGCACGCGCAGGCCGCGCAGCTCAAAGTGCGTGGTGAGCCGCTCGCGCGTCCGCGCATCCTCGACCAGCGCGATCGCCTCGGCATGGTCGCCCACCGCATCCTTGACGTACAGCTCGGCGAGGTTGACCAGATGGGCGCCCTCCGTGTAGCCCCACCCGGTGGGATAGCGCCGGCGCAGCGCGAGCGCGATCTCCATGTCGCGCCGCGCCGCATCCCAGGCCTCCAGCCGCTGGTGGATACCGGATCGCTCCAGGCGCAGCATGGCCGCCAGCTCGGGATGCCCGATGCGCGCGACCCAGGCCAGGCCCTCGTCCAGGATCGCCAGCGCCTGTGCGGCCGAGCCGTCGTCGAGCGCCAGCGTGAGGCGGGCCACCACGCCGAAGGCATCGGCGATGTAGCCGGCCTGATCGGACTGCACCTGCCGGCTGAGCACCGGATCGCTCGCCAGGCCGGTCAGCCAGGTAAACAGGGGGAGGGCGGCCCGGAACTCGCCCCGCATACGCAGCGTCCAGCCGAGGCGGTACCGGGCCGGGATGAGCTGGTCAAGGTCGCCGAGGCGTTCCGCGAGGAGCAGGATCTGCTCGCGCAGCGGCTGCTCGGCCACAAAGCGGCCTTCCTGCCGCGCGGCGTCGGCCAGCGGGTAGAGGTGACGCAGCTCGCGCTGCAAGCCCCAGCGCTCGAATCCCGGAAGCTTCATGGCGCGCCCCGCGGCGTCGGACCCGGGCGGTCCGGCAAATCAGATGATGTGTTCCGGCGAAACATGGCGTATGTATGCGAGTCTGGACGACAATAGGCGGGACCGGTCGGGGTCCCGGCAGACAGAACTGCAAATTCGGCGCCATGAGCCGGGCGGATGGCCCTGCCGGGCTCAGACGCCCGCGTCCGCGCCGTCGAGCGCCGCGGCCAGAGTGTCGGCCTCCGCGGTTGCGAGGGTCAGATTGTGCTGGAGGACGCGCGCCGGAGCCGGGGGAAGCTGCCTGGCCACGAGCGCCGCGGCGCGGGCCAGCAAGCGCCGCGCCCCAGCCAGGTAGCGCCGGGCGGTGGGCGTGGCCCGGGCGGGACCGGGCGGCTCGGCCGGCGGCAGGCCGGCGGCCACGCGGCCCTGCGTTACTCGTAGCCGACCCGCGCCGATCAACCAGTCGCCCATGCGGAAAAGGTCATGGCAGGCGCGAGCCGTCAGGTACGCCTGCGCGCTCGCATGCGTCGCCTCGTCTAGATATGCCGGGTGGCGGGCGGTCATCATTAGCGCCCCCCAGGCCCGGGCCAGCGCGTGCGGAGTATCCATGCCGCGGGCTAGCATGACCGCTTCCCGCGCGGCCTCCAGCGCACCCGGCAGGTCCTGCAACGGGGGCCGGGCGTGGGCCAGCACCAAGAGCACCCGGAGCTCCCGGCTCGCATCCAGCCCGCCTCGGCTGCGCGCCTCCTCGGCCTGCGCGACGGCTTCGGCGTAAGCGCGTACCTCAGGTTGGGAGTTCAACTCGGCCAGCTTGATCAGATATGTGTCTTCCGAGTAGCTGGACCAGGTCGGGTAACGACGGTACAAGGCCAGAGCGGCCCCCAGGTCGCGCCGCGCTGCGTCCCAGTTAGCCTGCACCTGATAAATGTCGGATCGCTCCAGGCGTAGCAAGGCCGCAAGGCCAGGCCGGCCGGTTCGTGCCACCCAGGCCAACCCCTCGTCGACGATTGTCAGCGCCTGCTCCGGCGACAGCTCGCCGAGCTGCATGCCAAGCCGCGCCACCACGCCAAAGGCCTCGGCGAGACTGCCCAGGTACGGTGGCGACACCTGTGACCCGAGGATGGGATCCATGACCACGCTGGTCAGCCAGGTGAAATGGAGCAGCGCCGCGCGATTGTTGCCGCGCAGGTGCATCACCCAGGCCAGGGTGTAACGGCCCCGGATGCGCGCCTCCAGGTCACCCAGGTGCTCGGCGCCCAGCAGGTAGCGCTCGAGCAGGGCCTGCTCGGCCGCGTACTGGCCCTCCCGCCACGCGGTGATCGCCAGGCGGTAGAGACCGTCCAACTCGCGCAGCAGGGCCGCGCGCTCGGCGGGGGGCAGGCTCACGGCACAACCCGGCGGACGAAGGGCCGCGCGTGCGAGGGGGAGCAGCGGGCAAAGGCCAATCTAAGCATGGGCGTGACTCGGGCTAACGAACCTGCGGTCGATTGCGGTGCCGCGCCGAAGTATAGCAGATCCACAGCGGCGGTGGGCGAGCCGCGCCCGTCTGTTAGGAGGGCCGGCGGCACACTCGATGCAGAAACCGGGGCGGCCGGCGGCACCCGCCCGGCCCGATCCGTCCGGTCCATTCGCAAGGAGCCCCCATGCTCTACGAATCCCTCGAATACACCTACCCGGTCGCCCGCCTCGGCGCGGGCGGCAGCTACGGCAATCCCGACTGCTTCATCCGCACCGACGCCGCCTCGAACGTCGACGGCGTCTGGCTCGCGGCGACCAACCAGTGGGTCGCGGGCACGATCACGCTCGACTGGGCGCTGCAACCCACCGCGACGCATTTCTTCCCCGGCCACCAGACCACCGACTTCGCGGGCGGCGGCCTACGGGCCCGCCTCACCGTGTTCGTGCCCTTCGGGCGCCCGGTCGGCCAGGGCGCGCAGGTCTATCTCGGGCTCGAGATCGCCGCGGAGGCGGCCACGACGGTCGATCTGACGTGGGACGTCCGCTGGCCGGCCTTCATGAGCCCCACGCACGCCAAGCAGCCGGAGCGCGACCAGTGGCAGAAGCGCGTCGCGCAGACGCTGGAGGCCGGCACCTTCGTCGTCTCAACCGTGCCCACGCACTACACGCGCTTCGGCACGACGCCGGGCGACCCGGCCGAGACCCGCGTCTTCGGCGGGCCCCTCGCGCCCGCGCAGACCGTGTTCAGCGAGCCGGGGCGCCTGCGCGCGCACTACACGCTGACGGTTGGGCCCGATGCGCCGTGGCGGGGCGGCTGGCTGCTGACCGCGGGCAGCGCCGGAGCCGCGGCGGCTCGGGCCGCGCATGCCGCCGCGCCCGACTGGGAGGCCGCGCTGGCAGCCACCGCGGCCGCGTACGAGGTCGAGTTGGCAACCGGCCTGCTGCTGACGCCCGACCCGCTGATCAACCGCGGCCTGCTTTGGGCCAAGGCGAACACGCTGCGTGTCGAGCACCAGTTCCGGCTCGGTGCGGCCTTCACCAACGATCCGCCGCAGGACATCGTGGTCGTGCGCGACTGCGCCTGGTTCACGCTCGGCGCCGACTGGCTCACACCCGGCTTCGTGCGCGCCATGATCGAGCTCTTGCTGCGCCACGCCGTCACGCCGAACGGCAAGCTGACGGAGTACATCCACGCCAACACGGGCGCGCAGGAGGACTACGGCCTGAATGTGAACGACGATACGCCACTCTTCGTGATCGCCGTCTGCCACCACTACGCGGTCAGCGGCGACGCCGCCTTCCTGGCCGCCGCCTACCCGGCCGTCCGCGCGGCCTGCGACTGGCTGCTGGCCCAGCGCCGCGACGGGCTGGTCTGGTGCGACGTGCAAGGCACCGACGTCTGGGGCAACGCCACCTGGCGCAACATCATCCCGGCCTACCGCCTCGCGGGCGCGGTGACGGAGATCAACAGCGAGACGGTCTGGGCGCTAAGCTGCGCGGCCGCGCTCGCCGGGGCGGCCGGGGCCGCGGAGGACGCGACGCGCTGGCAGGCCGCGCGGGCTGAGCTCCTGGCGGCGATACGCGACAAGCTGCGGCAGCCCGAGACGGGCACCTACCTGCTGAACCGCGACGAGGACGGCGCGCATGCCGATCTCACGGCCGATCTGGTCTTCCCCGTGCTGGCGGGCGTGGCCGAGGGCGCCGAGGCGGTCGCGATCCTCGACCGGCTGGCGGGGCCCGAGTTCTATACGCCGTTCGGCATCCACACCGTCGCGCGCAGCAATCCGGCCTTCCATCCCTGGCACGGCTACGGCCTGCTCGGCGGCCTCTGGCCCAACCTGACGGCCTGGGTGGCCTACGCCGGGCGCGCGGCCTATCCCGACCGCCTTGTGCAGAGCATGCGCCACCTCTACGCGCTAAGCGAGGCGGCCGAGCCGGGCGCGGGCGGCCACCTGGTGCCCGGCGAGTTCCCCGAGTGGTTCGACGGCGCGACCTACGAGAGCCGCGGCATGGCCATGTCGCCGTGGATGCCGCCGACGTACCTCTGGCTGGGCCTCGAGGGCCTGGCCGGCATCGGGGCGACGGCAACCGCCCTGACCGCCGAGCCCCATCTGCCCGACGGCTGGACCTGGCTGGCGTTGCGGGGTCTACCGTTCCGCGGCCGCCGCGTCACGCTCTTCGCCCACGCGGGCACGCTCTACAGCACGCTGCCGGTGGAGAGCGCGTGGCCGGTCGAAGTGTTCGCCGAGGACGCGACGGGCGACGCGGCGGTCGAGGGACCGCTGACCGTCGTGGCGCTGCGCGGCGCCGCCGGGGCCGTCGTGCTCGTCGCCGCGGGCGCCGCCGCCGAGGGAGCGGTCGTCTGGCAGGGGGAACGCCACCCCGTGCGCCTCGGCGCGGGCGAGGCGACGCTGCTGCGGTCTGCTACAGGATGAGCATCGCGTCGCCGAACGAGTAGAAGCGGTAGCGCTCGCGCACCGCCTCCTCGTAGGCGGCCAGAATCCGCTCGCGGCCTGCGAGCGCGCTGACCAGCAGCATCAGGGTCGAGCGCGGCAGGTGGAAGTTGGTGAGCAGCGATTCGGTCACGCGGAAGCGGAAGCCGGGGTAGATGAACAGCTGGCTCCAGCCGCTGGCAGGGCGCAGCTCATCACCCGGCGGGTCGCCCACGCCCTGCTCCCGCGCGACCGTCTCCAGCACGCGCACCGTCGTCGTGCCGACGACAACCACGCGGCGGCCCGCCGCGCGTGCTGCGTTGATCGCGGCGGCGGTCACGGCGGGGAGCTCGTACCACTCGCGGTGCATCGGATGGGTCGTCGGATCCTCCTCTTGCACCGGCCGGAACGTGTCGAGCCCGATATGCAGCGTGACCGTGGCCCAGCCAACACCCTTCTCGCGCAGGGCGGCGAGCAGGCGCGGCGTGAAGTGCAGCCCGGCAGTCGGTGCGGCAGCCGAGCCGGGCACGCGCGAGTAGACGGTCTGATAGCGCTCGGGGTCCGCGAGCGGCGTGTGGATGTAGGGCGGCAGCGGCATCAGGCCGACGCGCTCCAGCCAGGCCTCGGGCGGCTGGTCGAACTGCAATAGGCGGCCGCCGATCTCCGTGCGCCCGATGACCGTCGCCTCCAACACGGCGCCTGCGGGCGGGCCCGGCCGCCCCTCGCGCGCCGCGGCCGAGAAGACGAGCCGCGTGCCGGGCCGGACGCTGCGCCCCGGCTTGACCAGCGCCTCCCACACTAGATTGCCGCCCAGCGCCCGCGGCCTCCACGGCTGCTCGGGGCCCGGGCGCAGCAGCAGCGCCTCGACGTGACCGCCGGTGGTCGCCTTCTGGCCGAGCAGGCGCGCGGGCAGCACGCGGCTCTCGTTGGCCACGAGCAGGTCGCCCGGCGCGAGATACGCCAGGATGTCGGTGAAGCGCCGGTGCGCGATCGGCCCGCCGTCGCGCGGCAGCACGAGCAGGCGCGAGGAGTCGCGCGGCTCGGCCGGCGTCTGGGCGATCAGCTCTTGTGGTAGATGATAATCAAAATCGCTGGTGCGCATAGGTCCTATTCGAGCGAGTGTCCGGCCGCCGATCCGGCTCTCCGTGCGCCGGGTCTAGCGGCGCGTCGCGGGCCGGAGCCCCATCCTACAGTCCATCGCAGCCGGCGGCAAGCCGGGGTCGAGCGCCCCGCTCCCGAATTCGGGAGCGGGGCCGGGGGTGAGGACTTCCCGCCCTCCGCTACCGGTTCAGCAGCCGCACGACGATGTTCAAGATGACCGTCAGCAGCAGGCTGAGCAGCAGCATCGTGGCGATCGGCACGAAACAGCTGACGTTGCCCCACTGCAGCGTGAGATCGCCCGGCAGGCGGCCGAGCCCCGGCCCGCGGCCGAGCAGCCCGAGCGCGGCGCCGACCAATGCGAGCACGATCCCCGCCACGAGTAGCCACTTCCCCAGGTCGCTCAGGTCCATCGCTCACGCCTCCCCGCCGCCGGCCGCCGCCAGCCGCGCGTAGAGGGCCGACGCGAGGAAGCGTGGCAGCCAGGTGCGCACCGAGTAGGACAGGTCGCAGGCGAGCGCGGTGGCCGGAGGCAGGAAGACCATCGCCTGGCCCTCGCCCAAGACCACGTCGGCCTGGCGGGCCGTCGTCGCCGCGGCGAACAAGTACCACTCGCGGCGATCGCCCTCCGGATAGGTCAGCCACTCGTGCGCGAAGAGCGCCAGCGGACCGGATACCGTCAGCCCGGTCTCCTCGTGCAACTCGCGCCGCGCGCCCGCCTCGGGCGCCTCGCCGGGCTCCAGGTGGCCGCCCGGCAGCGCCCACTGGTTGGGCGCGATCGGGGCCGCGCCGTCGCGGTGCTGGAGCAGGATGCGCCCGGCGCGGTCCACGAGGACGACGCCCGCGACGCGCTCGGGAGCCGCGCCGGCAGGATCCGATCATCCGACTAGAACGGGAGCTCGCCCTGAACGCCACTCCGCTCGGCGCGGCGGCCGGGCATCGTCAGGCCCAGGTGGTCGTAGGCCGCCGGGGTCACCTCGCGGCCGCGCGGCGTGCGCTGCAGGAAGCCCAGCTGGATCAGGTAGGGCTCGTAGACGTCCTCGACCGTGTCGGGGTCCTCGCTCGTGGCCGCGGCGATCGTGCCCACGCCGACGGGCCCGCCGTGGAACTTCTCGATGATGGTGCGCAGGATGCGCCGGTCCGTCTCGTCGAGGCCCAGCGGGTCGACCTCCATGCGGTTCAGCGCGTCGGTCGCCACCGCGGCCGTGATCTCGCCCTCCGCGCGCACCTGGGCGTAGTCGCGGACGCGGCGCAGCAGGCGGTTGGCGATGCGGGGCGTGCCGCGGGCGCGGCGCGCGATGCTGGTCGTGCCGCCCCGGTCGATGGGCACGTTGAGGATGCGCGCCGAGCGTTCCACGATCAGCTCCATCGCCTCCTGGCTGTAGAACTCCAGCCGGTACGGCGCCACGAAGCGGTCGCGCAGCGGCGAGGAGAGCATGGCCAGGCGGGTTGTCGCGCCGATGACGGTAAAGTGGGGCAACTTGAGGCGCAGGCTGCGTGCGCTGGGGCCCTTGCCGATGATGATGTCGAGCGCGAAATCCTCCATCGCCGGGTAGAGCACTTCCTCGACCGAATGGTTCAGCCGGTGGATCTCGTCGATGAAGAGAACCTCGCCCTTCTGCATATTGGTCAGCAGCGAGGCCAGGTCGCCGGGCCGCTCGATGGCCGGGCCCGAGGTCACGCGCAGCTGCGTGCTCATCTCGTTGGCCAGCACGTTGGCCAGGCTGGTCTTGCCAAGGCCGGGCGGCCCGTGGAGCAGGATATGGTCGAGGGGCTCCCCGCGCGCCTGCGCCGCCGCGATCGGAGATCTCCAGGCTCTCCTTCACCTTCTCCTGGCCGATGTATTCGGCCAGCCGGCGCGGGCGCAGGCTCTGCTCGATAACCCGCTCCTCGGTGTTCGCACGCCCGGAGGTGACCCAATCCGACCCGTCTGTGTCCACGCTGCCCTCAACTCGCCGGCCGCCGGGGCCGGGCTACTAGAACAAAGTTGCTAATGTCCCTATTATACCATACGGGTCGGCGCCGTGCAGCCTGGCACGCTGTATGCATCGCCGCCGGATGCCGGGCGCGCAGGCGGCCGGCAGGAGGCTCATGCTGTGACCAACACGAACAACCCCGCCAATCGTTTTCCGCCGGGCGGCCCGGGCCCGACGCCCGCGCCCGGGACCCCCGATCCCACGTCGCCGGCCCCGCCGCCGTGGGACCCGCCCGCCGCGCCGCCGCCGTGGGATGTACCCGCGCGCGCGACGACCGGCACCCCGGCCGCCTACGCCGGCCCCGACCACACGGCGATCTACCCGAGCACGGCAGCCCCTGGCGGCACGCCCGCCCCGGGCATGCCCCCGCCGCCCGGCCCGCCCACCGGCGGCGTGCTGCCGCCCGGCAGTCGGGGGCCCGGCCCCCTGCCCTGGATCCTGGGCGCCGTCGTGGTGCTGGCCCTCGCCGGCCTGCTGGTCTTCCTGCTCGCGCGCAACGGGGGCGCCGCGACGCCGACCCCGGGGCCGACGACTCCCACGACCGCGCCGAGCGACACGCCGGTGCCGACCTCGACCCCATATATCATCGTGGTCACCGCCACGCCGGGCCCGCCGCCGACGGCCTCGCCCGTGCCGGCCGTCACCGCCACGCCCGCCGCGCCGGCCGTGACGCCCAGCCCGCCGGCCACCAACACGCCGCTGCCCGTGCTGCCGACGGTCACGCCGCTGCCGACGGCGACCGAGACGCCGCCGCCTAGCCCGACGCCCTCGGACACGCCCGTCCCCGTCAACTCGCCGACGCCGGGCGGCCCGGCCACGCCACCGGCCTTCACGACGACCCCCGGCGCCACCCCGGCGCCCGGCACGCCGTCGCCCCCGGCCGTGGGCACGGGCGGCTACGCCGACACCGCCCCCGCCGAGTCGGTGCCCGGCTATCTGACCATCCAGTGGTTCGGGCAGTCGTGCTTCTTGCTGGCCGGCGGCAACGGGCCGCGCATCCTGGTCGACCCGGTGGGGCCCGACTACGGCTACCGCCTGCCCTTCTTCGACGCACTCGACGCGCTGCTGATCAGCCACTATCACGCCGATCACACCTTCACCAAGGTCGTACCGGGCAACGTGCCGAACTACGTGGGCCTGGACGGATCCGGGCAGTTCCAGGCCATCCAACAGGCGGTGGGGAACGCAACCGTGCGCGACGTGTCGTCATACCATGACAACAACAGCGGGCGTGAGCGCGGCGTGAACGCGATGTGGGTGATCGACATCGACGGCTTCCACGTGGTGCACCTGGGTGACCTGGGGCAGTCGCGCCTGACGCCGCAGCAGGTGGGCGACCTGGGCCGCCCGGACATCCTGATGCTGCCGGTGGGCGGCAACACCGGCGCCGACGCGACGCTTGACGGCGCGCAGGCGATCAACATCGCGAACCAGTTACGCGCCCGCCTGGTCATCCCGATGCACTACCAGACGGACCGCACGCCGCCCGGCCAAGACCTGGCGCCGCTCTCCGACTTCCTGGGCAGCGCGCCGCCGGCCAACCCGCCGAACGTCGTGCGGCTCCAGCAGAGCCAACTGCCCACCGGCCCGCCGCAGGTGCTGGTGATGAGCTACCGGTAGGCCGCATAAACACAGCAAGGGCCGGGGCGGCTGGCGCTCCGGCCCTCGCGCGTCTCCCCGCGGATCAGCGGCGGGTGGGCGTATTGACGTGGAGCGGCGAGCCGTAGATCTGGGCGAAGGCCGTCTCCTGCACCGCCTCCGGCATCGTCGGGTGCGCGTGCATCGTGTGCGCGAGCTCCGCGGCCGTCACGCGCTGCTGCACCGCCAGCGTGCCCTCGGCGATGATGTCGCTGGCGTGCGCGCCGAGGATCTGCATGCCGAGGATAAGGCCGTCGGGGTCGCAGACCAGCTTGACCAGGCCGTGCGGCTCGCCGATGGCCTGGGCGCGGCCGAGCGCGGCGAACGGGAACTTGGTGACGACCACCGGGCGGTTCTGCTCCTTAGCCTGCGTCTCAGAGAGGCCGACGCTGGCGATCTCCGGCACGGTGAAGATGCAGTCAGGCACGGCGCGGTAGTCAGCCACGCGCTCGTGGCCCAGGATGTTATCGACCGCCACCTCGCCCTCGTACGACGCCACGTGGGCCAGCATGTGGCCGGGCACCACGTCGCCAATGGCGTAGATGTTGGGCACGCTGGTGCGCATGTGCCCGTCGACCGGGATGTAGCCGCGCTCCGTGCGGATCCCGACCGTGTCGAGGCCCAGGCCCTCGGTGTAGGGCACGCGGCCCTTGGCGTAGAGCGCGTAATCGCACTCCAGCACGCGCGGCTCGGCGCTGCCGTCCGTCTGCACGACGACCTCCAGATGGTCGCCGCGGTCGCGGAACTCCTGCACGCTCGTCTTCACCAGCGTCTCGACCCCGGCGGCGCGCAGCAGCATGGAGAAGCGGCGTGCGATCTCCTCGTCGACGTTGCGCAACAGGCGCGGCGAGGTGATCACCGCGGTGACCTTCACGCCGTAGGCGGCGAAGATCGAGGCGAACTCCATGCCGACGATGCCGCCGCCGATGACGACCATGCTGCGCGGCATGGCAGGCAGCGCGCGGGCGGTCAGGTCCGCATCGAGGATCTGGTCGCTGGTGATGATGCGCGGCGAGTCGCCGCCGGGCACGTCGTCGGCGAGCACGGTAGCCGAGCCGGTGGCCAGGATTACCTGCTTGGCGCGGATCGTCCCGACCTGGTCGCTGTACTGATTGGTGCCCTGCACAAAGATGCTGGTCGGCGAGAGCAGGCGGCCCTTGCCCTCCAGGCGGGTGATCTTGCGCGCCTTGAACAGGTCGTTGATGCCCTTGGTCAGGCCCTCGACGACTTTGTCCTTACGCGCGACGATGCCGGCCCAGTCGGGCGCCGCGGTCGCCGCGATGCCGAAGTCGCCGGCATGTTGGAGCTCCGAGAGGAGCTCGGCCGTCTTGACCATCGTCTTTGAGGGGATGCAGCCGCGCAGCAGGCAGGTGCCGCCGAGGCGGCGATCCTGCTCGATCACGACCACGCTCGCGCCACGCAGCCCGGCGTCGAGCGCAGCCACGTAGCCGCCCGGCCCGCCGCCGATCACCGCGATATCGTATTCCGCCATTACGCTTGACTCCTTCTCCAGCGATCGCAGACTCCGCCCGGCCGCGTGTCACGCCCGGGCGCGCTTATTTCCGCAATGTCCACGCGTCGGCCGCGTATTTCGTGGCCACCAATTCGGCGGCGCGCGCCGCCTCGTCCGGCGTCAGGGCGCCGGACTCCAGAGTCACACCCAGCGACTCGGCGAGGCCGGCCTGCAGCGCGGCGGCGACCGCCGCCGCTGTGACTGGCGCCGGGACGAATTCGTTGAGCCCGGCCATGCGCAGGCCCAGATGCACCACGGTGCGCGCGCGGGCCGCGGCGTCGGCGGTGCGGAAGGCGGCCGCCCAGCGCTCCGGATCGGCCTCCAGCAGGACCGAGCCCTGCTGCAAGACGACCCCCGCGCGGCGGGTCTGCGCGCTGCCGATGACCTTGCGGCCCTCCACGGTGATCTCGTAGTCGGTGGCCTCGTCGAAGCAGACGGCGCCCGCCGGGTCGGTGTAGCCCGGGTTGGGGCGGCCGTTGCGCCGCGCGGCGAGCTCGGCGCGGGCGGCGGCCAGCGGCGAGGTGCCGCGCGCTGCGGCGACCTCGGGCGGCTCGGCCATACGCGCCGCCACGCCCAGGCGCGCCAGCCCGGCCACGAGGCCCATGCTGATCTTGCGGTAGCTCTCGACCACGCCGCCGCTCACGCGCGGGTCGGTCTCGGGTGCCACCAGGCTGTAGGTGAGCTCGCGCGGGCCGTCGTGCAGCACGGCGCGGCCGCCGGTCGGCCGGCGCACGAGGGTATAGCCCTGGCCCGCCACCCAGTCGACGTCGACCTGGGCGGCGAGCGCCTGATTGGTGCCGACGGAGAGGCAGCCGGGCGCCCAGGTGTAGAAGCGCACGGTGGGCGGCCCGCCGGCCAGCACCGACTCGAGCAGCGCCTCGTCGAGCGCCATGTTCTCGGCGCCCGTCGCGGCGCGACTATGGATTACGCGCCAATTCATGGTGTGTACCCTGCCTATGTCAAGGTCTTGCGTGTCGCCCGGTCGCCGCCTTGCCCACCGCGGCCACCCCAGACATGTCGGGCGCCCGCCCTACCCGGCTTCCGCCCGGCATGATCTTGCGGCGGCGCGTCGCTGGGTGGAGCCCCCCTCCTACAGACGATCCCGGCTCCCATCCGGTCGAATCGCACTCCTCTCTCCCCACGTGCGGGAGAGGGGCCGGGGGGTGAGGGCTTCGCACACGCCCCGGGTAGTATACGACGCGGAGGGCGCACGTGGGCGTGCGCCCTCCGCGGGGTTGGCCGTGCGGCTGGGTTTAGCTTTGCGTCGGGCGCCAGCGCAGGTTCGGCTCGCGGGCCGCGGCGACTTCGTCGAGGCGGCCGTGCTTCGTCGTGTGCGGGGCCTCGTGCAGCACCTCAGGCGCCTCACGCGCCTCGCGCGCGATCGTCTCCATGACGTCGCAGAAGGCGTCCAGCGTCTCCTTGCTCTCCGTCTCCGTCGGCTCGATCATCAGCGCTTCGTCGACGATGAGCGGGAAGTAGACGGTCGGCGGGTGGAAGCCGTAGTCGATGAGCCGTTTGGCCACGTCCATCGTCTTGATGCCGTAGGCCTGCTTCAGATTCCTGCTGCTCAGGATAACCTCGTGCATGTTGACGCGGTCGTAGGGCAGCCAGTAGGTGCCCGCCAGCCGCCCGCGGATGTAGTTCGCGTTCAGGATGGCGTTCTCGCTGACGCGGCGCAGGCCGCGCAGGCCGAGGTGACGGATGTAGGTGTAGGCGCGGTCGAACATGCCGAAGTTGCCCAGGAAGGCCTTCACGCGGCCGATGCTCTGCTCGGGCATGACCGGCCGGTAGACGACCGTGCCGTTTTCCTCGAACCGGCCGACCACAGGGCCTGGGCGGAACGCCGCCAGATGGGCCTTGACGGCCACGGGGCCGGAGCCCGGCCCGCCGCCGCCGTGCGGCGTGGTGAACGTCTTGTGCAGGTTGAGGTGCATGACGTCGAAGCCGAGGTCGCCGGGACGAATGTGGCCGACGAGGGCGTTCAGGTTCGCGCCGTCGCCGTACATCTGGCCGCCGGCGCGGTGCACGCGCTCGCTAATCTCGAGGATGTTCGGCTCGAACAGGCCGAGCGTGTTCGGTACCGTCAGCATCATGCCGACGACGCGGTCGTTCAGATTGGCGCTCAAGGTTTCCAGGTCGACATTGCCGTCGGCGTCCGACTTCAGCGTGACCATGCGAAAGCCCGCGGAGGTTGTCGTGGCCGGGTTGGTGCCGTGCGCGCTGTCGGGCACGAGGATCGTGTCGCGCTGGGTCTGGCCCAGGCTGCGCTGGTAGGCGCGGAAGATCAGGATGCCGGTGAACTCGCCGTGCGCACCCGCCGCGGGCTGCAGCGACACGGCGTCCATGCCGGTGATGGCGATCAGGTAGTCCTGCAGGCCATACATGACCTCCAGGGCGCCCTGGACCGTCTCGGGCGGCTGGTTCGGGTTGATCGCGGCGAAGCCCGGCAGCATGGCCACGTCCTCATGCACCTTCGGGTTGTACTTCATGGTGCACGAGCCGAGCGGGTAGAAGCCGGTATCGATGCTGTAGTTCATCTGCGAGAGCCGCACGAAGTGGCGGATCACGTCGATCTCGGAGAGCTCGGGCAGATCCAGCTGCTCGCGCAGCAGGCGCGCGTCGGGCAGCGAGGCGGCGGGCACGTCGTCGTCGGGCAGCGAGGCGCCCACACGGCCGGGGCTGCTGAGCTCGAAGATCAGCGGCTCGACCGCGTGCGCGCGCGGGTCGGCCGGCGCGGTCGTGCCGCTGCCGTTCGTCGAGAGCAAGTTGCTGGTCGCGTCGGCCACCATGTGGCCCATCTTGTCAATCACACTCATCTCAGGCACCTGCCCCTTCCGCTTCCGCGCCGGTGATCGTGCGCAGGGCGCCGACCAGGCGATCAAGCTGTTCGCGGGTGTTCATCTCGGTGACGCAGAGCAGCCATCCCTGCGGCACCTGGTCGCTCACGTCGAGGCCGCCGATGATCTGGTAGTCGAGCAGGCGGCGGTTGAGCTCGGCGACGGGCAGCGGCGTCGAGACGACGAACTCCTTGAAGAAGGGGCCCTCGTTGCGCAGTGTGAAGCCGGGGATCTGGGTGATCTGATCGGCCAGGTAGTGTGCGCGGTTGTAGCAGATCTCGGCGACGCGGCGCAGGCCTTGCTTGCCCATGATTGCCAGGTAGGCAGTGTTCATGAGGGCAATGAGCGCCGAGTTGGTGCAGATGTTCGAGGTGGCCTTCTCGCGGCGGATATGCTGCTCGCGCGTCTGCAGCGTCAGCACGAAGCCGCGCTTGCCGTCGCGCGTGTCCTTCGTCATGCCCGCCAGGCGGCCCGGCAGCGAGCGGGTGTACTTGTCCTTGGCCGCCAGGATGCCCGAATAGGGGCCGCCGAACTGCTGCGGTGCGCCGAGCGACTGGCCCTCGCCGATGGCGATGTCGACGTCGAGCTCGCCCGGCGCCTTGAGCAGGCCGAGCGAGATGGGGTCGAAGACCAGCAGGAAGAGCGCGCCCGCCGCGTGGATCTTGTCGGCGAGGCCGTTGAGGTCGTAAATCGTCCCGAGGAAGTTGGGCTGCTGCACGATGACGCACGCGGTGTCGGCGGGCAGATGGTCGAGGTCGTGCGGCCCGGCGACGGTCGAGACGGTCACGTCGTGCGCCGGCGCGTAGGTGGCGAGGACCTCACGGTACTGCGGATGCACGCCAAGGCCGAGGACGACGTGCTTGCGCTTGGTGATGTTGGTGGCCATGATGGCCGCTTCGGCCATGGCCGTCGAGGCGTCCCACATGCCCGCGTTGGAGACGTCCATGCCGGTCAGCTGGCAGATGAGCGTCTGCCACTCGTAGGTCCACTGGAGCGTGCCTTGCGACAGCTCGGGCTGATAGGGCGTGTAGGCCGTATAGAACTCGCTCCGCCCCATGATCTTGGAGACCGCCGAGGGGCTGAAGTGGTTGTAGGAGCCCGCGCCGAGGAACGTGGCGTAGTGCGTGGCGTCGAGGTTCTTCTCGCTCAGCCGGCGCATCTCGGCCATGATTTCGCTCTCGGAGAGCGGCTCGGGGAGCTCGATCGGCGGATCGAGCAACTGGGCCGGCACGTCGCGATAAAGGTCACGCAGCTCGGTCATGCCGAGACTGGCGAGCATCGCTTGCCGGTCCGCATCGGTGTTAGGAATATAAGGCATCCTGCATGCTCCGTTCGATAACCAGAGAGGGTGAGGTTCCTCGTCTACCGTCGCATCCCGGCGCCCGGGGCGCGTCGCCGCGCCGCGGCCACCAGCCTGTGGGCACGCCCGGCACCGGCCCGCCCGAAACCATTATCGAGCGGGCCGGTGGCGACGCCGGTGACAAACGGTAGACAGGATGTAAAAACACGACGAAACGTGTAGCGTAACCGTCAAGCGGAACGCGGAATGAGTAACCTCTTGCCGGCGCGGGGCCTAGCCCTGCGCCTGCTCGTACTCGTCGTATTGCTCCGGCGTCATCAAGCTATCCAGCTCGCTCGGGTTGGAGGGCTTGACCTTGACCATCCAGCCCTCGCCGTAGCAGTCGCGGTTGAGGACGCCCGGGTCATCCAGCAGCGCCTCGTTGCGCTCGATCACCTCGCCGCTCAACGGCGCGTAGAAGTCGGCCGCGGCCTTGACGCTCTCGAGCGCCCCGGCGCTCTCACCCTGCGTGATCGTGCTGCCCGCCTCGGGCAGCTCGACGAAGACCATGTCGCCCAACTGGGTCTGCGCATAGTCGGCGATGCCCATGACGGCGGTGTCGCCATCCATGCGCACCCATTCGTGATCCTTGGTGTACCGTGCATCCCGCGGGTTGTTCATCGCTGCCTCCTTGGTCGCTTACTTGCTGCGCTTGTACATCGGGCGCTTGAGCACCCGGATGGCCACGGGTTGATTGCGGATCATGACGGCGAGCTCGGTACCCGAGACCGCCAGATCCGGCCGCACCCAGCCCATGCCGACGTTCTTGCCGAGCGAGGGCGCCGGAGCGCCGCTCGTCACTTCGCCCACTTGGGCGCCGCTCGAAGTCGACGATGGGGTAGTGCACGCGGGCGACGCCGCGCCCGGTCACCTCGAAGTTGATCAGCTTCTGTGCGCAGCCGTCGGTGGCGAAGCGCTGCAGGGCGGCCTTGCCGGAGAAGTCGGAGTCCTTATCGAGCGCGACGAAGCGGCCAAAGCCGGCGCAGATCGGGTTGCGCGCCGGGTCAGGTGAGACATCGCTGCCCGAGAGCGGCAGGCTGGCTTCGAGGCGCAGCGTGTCGCGGGCGCCGAGGCCCACGGGCGTCGCGCCCGCATCGACGAACAGCTTCCACAGCCGCGCGGTCTCCTCGATGGGGAAGAAGAGCTCGAAGCCGTCCTCGCCGGTGTAGCCGGTGCGCGAGATGCGCGCGGGCACCCCGGCGATCGGGCCCTGGACCGCGTAGTAGTACTTGATCGCGGAGAGGTCGGTGTCGGTGAACGGCTGCAGGAGGGCTTCCGCCCGCGGGCCCTGCACGTCGAGCTTGCCGGTCTCGGCCGAGAAGTCGCGCAGAACCACGTCTTCGATGCCCTGCTCGTCGGCCAGCCGCGCCAGGCGCGCGAAGTCGGCCTCGAGCGGTGCGGCGTTGACGACCACATAGTAGTGGTCGGGGAAGCGATAGACGAGGCAGTCGTCCTCGACGCCGCCCTCGGGGTTGGTCATGAAGGAGTACTGCGCCTGGCCCATGGCCAGCTTGGAGACGTCGTTGGTCGTCGCGTATTGCAGCAGCGAGAGCGCCCCGCTGCCCTGCACGACGAACTCGCCCATGTGCACGATATCAAAGATGCCGACACCCTGGCGCACGGCCTTGTGCTCTTCAAGGATGCCCGTGTACTGTACCGGCATTTCCCAGCCACCAAACTCGACCATGCGCGCGCCCAGATCGCGGTGCACCTGGTTGAGCGGTGTGCGCTTCAGCGTATCCTGGTCCTGGGCCACGAAACCCTCCTTTACGGAACCCGTTGCGGGGGCCCGGCGCCGGCGAGCCCTGTGGCAACCCCCACCTTGATCACGACAACAAAAAAGGACAGTCGGAAGCCCGGCGGCTTCCTCTGTCCTGCTACCTGCAAGATTCGCCCGGACAGGCCAGGCTTGCTGCTTCGGTGGCCCCGCGGGGGCGCTCTCCAGAGGATGGCATACGCGCGTGGTCTGGTGTGCCTGAGAGTTTCAGATCGCGCCCCACCGGCCGTCAGGCCGGCCGCGCGATCCTTGCCCCTTCGGCGCCCCGGCAGCGAAATGCGGCCGAAGACTCTCCCACGGTTGCAAGGGGAATTATAGCACTCGGTCGCGGGCCGTGTCAACAGCCGGGGCATCGGATCGCCGCAGCCAGAGGGCGACGTGCGCGGGCTGCATCGTCTCCTCAACCACGTCGAGCAGATGCGCCGTCAGCACGTCGAGATCGACCTCCTGGCGCAGCCCGGCGGCGAACCCGGCCAGCGTGCGCCCGGCGTCGTATTTGCGCCGATAAAAGCGCCGATCGATGCCGGCCTGGATGCGGCGGCGCAGCGGGGCGAACAGCGCCACGATCGCCAGCGTCGACACTACGATGGCCAGGTCATTCCGCACCTGGCCCGTGAGCGGCGCGAGCGCGGCCTGGAGCAACAGCACGCCGCCCACATAGACGGCGAGCAAGATGCCGGTCAGCGAGCCGTAGACCAGCGTGCGGTGAATGATGACGTCGATGTCCCAGAGCCGCGCGCGCAAGATCGCCAAGCCGAACGCAACCGGGATGGCCAGCCAGGGCAGGTAGAAGATGGTGCCTAGCAGCACCGACTCCCAGGGCGACGCCGCCAGCGCCGCGGAGGGTTGCACCGCGTAGACGGCGACCAGCACGGGAAACGTGCCCAGCGCGAAGGTGAAGCCGTAGACCACCCATTTGGTTTGCCGCTGCTCGGCCGGGCCGGAGACGCGGAGATAGCGGTAGACCTGCGCGACAACCATGGTGATCAGGGCGCCCATGAGCGTGCCCACGCGCAGCCAGGCCCACCAGTCGGTGCTGCCCACGCTCATCGGCCCGATCAGGGCCGACGGCGCCTGCGCCACGATCCAGAGGCCCGCGGCGACGCGCGTCCACCGGGGCACGAAGCGCCCATCGGGGAAGAGATAGAGCAGTAAGCCCAGCAGCGCGAGCCCGATGCCGCTCACCGTGCTCATGAGCGGACCGCTGACGTTGGCCGGGAAGCTCGCGCCGAACGTGATCAGGAAGAGCGAGGCGAGCAGCGGCATCGGCGCCGCGGGATTGCGCCAGACGATCACCGCGGCCACAGCGAAGTACCCGAGCGCGAAGACGACGACGATGCCGGCCATGTAGGCGACGTAGACCGCACGCGGGATGCCCGCCGCCGCCAGCGCGGCCATACCGGCATCGGAAAGCTGCACCCAGTCGCAGTGGGGCGGGCGGCAGGGCGTGGCGAAGAAGGTGACCGTAGGCGGGAGGCTGGTGAGAAAGGCGGCCAGCGCGAGCAGGGCCACGCCGGCCCAGACGGCGCGCGCCAGTAGGAGGGCCGGCCCCCGCAGCGGCTCCGCCGGGCGCATGGACGGCTGGATGGTTGGGCGACGCATGCGACGGTTCCTCTCGAGCAGAATCGTGGGCGCCCGCGGCCGCCGCGCGGCGCGAGCCGGGGCACCTTTAGTATACCAGGATTCGCGAATCTTCCGGTAGTCGTGGGCCTTACGGCGGCCGCCGCACGCAAACGGCGCCAGCCCCCACGGGACCAGCGCCGTCCGGGGACGCGGAGCGATCAGGCGCGCTCGAGCACGACGGCCGCGCCCTGGCCTCCGCCAACGCAGAGCGTGACCATGCCGTACTGCGCGTTGCGCTTGTGGAGCTCGCGCGTCATGGTCAGCAGCAGGCGGGCGCCCGTCGCGCCGATGGGGTGGCCGAGGGCAATGGCCCCGCCGTTCACGTTGACCTTGCTGCGGTCGAGGTCGAGCGCTTTCTCCACGGCCAGATATTGCGCGGCGAAGGCCTCGTTCACTTCCCAGAGGTCCATCTGGTCCTGGGTGAGCCCGGCCTTCTTCAGCGCGCGCGGCACGGCGAGCGCGGGCCCGAGCCCCATGCGCTCAGGCTCGAGCCCGGCGAAGGCGTAGGAGCGCACGTAGGCTAGCGGCGTATAGCCAAGCTCCTGGGCGCGGCGGGCCGACATGACGAGCAGCGCGGCGGCCGCGTCGTTCAGCGGGCACGAGTTGCCGGGCGTCACGGTGCCGCCGTCGCGCTTGAAGATGGTCGGATAGAGCGCCAGCGACTGCGGGGTCAGGGCGACATTGATGCCTTCGTCCTGCGTCACGGGCTCGGGCGCGACCTTGCGGCCTCCCGCCTTCTTGGGCACGACGACCTCGACGATCTCTTCCTGGAAGCGGCCCATGCGCTGCGCCCGAAAGGCCTTCTTGTGGCTCTCGACCGCGAACTGGTCCTGCGCCTCGCGCGTGATGCCGAACTCGCTCGCCAGGTTCTCGGCGGTCAGGCCCATCATCTGGTGGCAGACCGGGTCGGTCAGGCCTTCCCAGAGGCTGTCGACGAACTGCACGTTCTGCAGGCGGGCGCCGTAGCGCATCTCGCGGCAGATGTAGGGTACATTGCTCATGCTCTCGACGCCGCCCACGATCTGCACGTCGGCATCGCCGCTCTTGATGTTCTGGGCCGCGCTGACCAGGGCCTGGATGCCGCTGGCGCAGTTGCGTTGCACGGTGTAGCCGGGCGTGGTGATCGGCAACCCGGCGAGCAGCGCGATAACACGCGCGGTGTTCGGCGCATCGCTCGTCTGGCCACCCTGCCCGAAGATCACCTCTTCGACCAGCTCGGGCGCGAGCTCGGTCCGCCGGAGCAGCTCGGCCACCACGATGCGGCCCAGCTCCTTGGCCGGCACGTCTCGCAGCCCACCGCCCATCGTGCCGACAGGCGTGCGTATACCGTCGACGATCACTACCTCTTCCATGGCCTTGCCGTTCCTTTCTCACCACTGGCGCCACGCCGCGGCCCCTTGCCGCGCCGGCCACTCTCTTGGCGGGAGCATAGCATAAACTAACCGCTCGGTCAAGGTATTCGATCCGGCAGGCCATCCGTCCCGAATAGTAGGGACACCTGGCCCCGTCGCGACAGGCCGAGGGGACGCGTTGCATCTAGCGAAAGCGCGCTGTTCCCCGCTATACTTGAGATAGGCGCCATCCTGCGCGCGGGTGGCGTGCATTTGCAGTAGGGCAGTAGGAGTGACGACATGACCGATTCCGCCCGATCCTGTACCGCCGACCGCGCCTTGAGCGTGCTCGTCTGTGCCATTGCCCTGGCAAGCCTTGCGGGCGCCTGGCTCGTGCGGCCGCTCCCCACGCTCGACCTGCCCCACGTCCTGGTCGCCCTCGTGCTGGTCAGCGCGGTGATCCTGGCGTACCAGTTCCCGATCCGCGTCGATCTCCACGCCAGGCTCTATCTGACCTCGATCCCCCTCTATGCAATCGCGGTCCTTGTGCCCGGCCCGGCGCTGGCGGGCGGCATTGCCGCGCTGGCCGTGCTGCTCGGGGAGTTGAGCGTGCGCCGGCAGGGCGGCAATCTCTATCGTGACGTGGCCGCAGCGGGCGCCCGCCTCGGCCTGGTCGTGCTGGCGGGCGCGCTGGCGGCCGAATTGATCCCGCTGGCCGCGAGCGTCGTCCGGCTGGCCGCTGTGGCCGGCGTGCTCTGGGCCGGCGACCTGCTGACGGGCGCGCTGCTGCACGCGAGCCTCTCCGGCGACCGGGTGCCGGTCGCGCTCGACCGGCTGGTGCGCGCGGCGGGCTTCTATGAGGCCAACCTCTACCTGGTCGGCATGCTGGGCGTGGTCGCGGCGGCCACGCAGCCGTGGGCGGTGCTGCTGATGGTGCCGCCGGCCCTCTTCGTCTACCGGGCGTTGCGCCGCACCACGGCGCTGGGCGTAAGCACGCGCGAGATGCTCGAAAGCCTGGCCGACGCCGTCGACCTACGTGATCTCTACACGGGCGGGCATTCGCGCCGCGTCTCCGAGCTCACCGCCCGCATCCTCCAGGCGCTGCCGCTGTCCGGCCCGGAAGCCGACCTCATTGTGCTGGCAGCGCGCATCCACGACATCGGCAAGATCGGCGTGCCCGACGCGGTGCTGCACCAGCCGGAGCGCCTGACCGCGGAGGAGCAGACGATCATGCGCTCGCACGCCGAGCGCGGAGCGCGCCTGTTGGAGCGCTACAAGGACTTCGGGCGCGGCGTCGCCATCGTGTGCCACCACCACGAGGCTTGGGACGGCAGCGGCTATCCCCAGGGCCTCCGCGGCACGGCCATCCCCTTTGGCGCCCGCGTGGTCGCCGTCGCCGACGCTTTCGACGCGATGACCTCCGACCGCATCTATCGGGAGGCGATGTCGGCCGAGCAGGCGCTGGATGTGCTGCGCACCGGCCGCGGGCAGCAGTGGGACGCGACGATCGTCGACGCCTTCGCCCGCAGCTACACGGCGGCGCCGGTCCCCCGCTGGGAGGCCGAGCGCGAGGCGCCGGCCCGCGAGGCCAAGCGCTCCCGGGCCCACCTGGGCGCCTGATCCCCACGAACCGCACCCGGGGCGCGGTTGAAACGCGCCCCCCGGTGTGGTAAGATCCAGGCTCAATGGAACCCGAGTGCTCGATCGTCATCGTCTCCTGGAACGTGGGCGATCTGCTGTGTGCCTGCTTGCGCAGCCTGCCGGCGGCCGCCGGGTCGGATCTGGCCACGGAAGTGATTGTGGTCGACAACGCCTCGACAGACGGGACCCCGGCGCGCGTCCGCGCCGAGTTCCCAACCGTGCGCCTGCTCGCCGAAACCCGTAACCACGGCTACGCCCGCGGCAACAACCTGGGCATCGCCGCAGCGCGCGGACGCACCGTGCTGCTGCTCAACCCCGACACCGAGATGCGCCCCGGCGCGCTGATCCACCTGCTGGCCTACCTGGACGCCCACCCGGCGTGCGGCCTGGTGGGGCCGCGCCTGCTCAACGCCGACGGTTCGTCCCAGTCGTCGCGCCGCCGCTTTCCCACGCCGGGCACCGCGCTGATCGAGAGCACCCCGCTGCAGGCCCACTTCCCCGACTGCCCACCGCTGCGGCGCTATTACGTGCGCGACCGCAGCGATGACGTGGCGCAGGAGGTCGACTGGGTGACAGGCGCCTGCATGCTGGCGCGGCGGCGGGCGCTCGCCGCGGTCGGCGGCTTCGACCCCGGCTACTTCATGTACAGCGAGGAGCTCGATCTCTGCCGGCGGCTGCAGCGCGCGGGCTGGCGCATCGGCTATATGCCCGACGCGGTCGTGGTGCATCACGGCGGCCAGAGCAGCGACCAGAACGTGCCCGAGCGGCACGTCCGCTTCCAGCGCGCCAAGCTGCGCTACTTTCGCCGCTGGCATGGGCGGCCCTTTGCCGCGGCGCTGCGCCTCTGGCTGCGGGCACTCTACGTCTGGCAGGCCGGGCTCGAGGCGGGCAAGTGGCTGCTGGGGCACAAGCGCGCGCTGCGCCGCGAGCGGCTGGCGCTGATCGCGCACGTGCTGCGCGGCCTGTAGTGGGAGCCGCCGCGCGCCGCATCGTCCTGCTCACGGGCGAATATCCGCCGGCCCCCGGCGGCGTGGGCGACTACACGGCCTGCCTCGCCACCGCGCTGGCCCGCGCCGGGCGTGACGTGCACGTGCTGACCGGCCGCGGCGGGGCTGGGACTGCGGGCGGCGCGCCCGGCGTGACGGTGCACCGTGTGGTCGCGGACTGGGGCCCCGGGTGCTGGCGCACGGTCGGGAGCGCGCTGCGGCGGCTCGGGCCGGCCGTCGTCGACCTGCAGTATCAGACCGGGGCGTACCAACTGCGCGGCGCGGTCAACCTGCTGCCCTGGCGGCTGCGCCGGCTGCCCGTCGCCTGGGTCACCACCTTCCACGACCTGCGCGAGCCCTATCTCTTCCCCAAGGCCGGGCGGCTGCGGCGCTGGGCCAACACCCGGCTGATGCACGACAGCGCGGCCGTGGTGGTGACCAATCCGCAGGACGAGGCGGCGCTCCCCGCGTGGGCGCGCCGCCGGGCGGCCGGCATCCCCATTGGGGCGAACATCGGGCCCAATCCGCCGGCCGGATGGAGCCGCGCGGCCTGGCGCGCCGCTCACGGCATCCCCGATAGCGCGGTGCTGATCGCCTACTTCGGCTTCTTCAATGACGGCAAGGGCCTCGACCTGCTGCTGACCGCGCTGGCGCGGCTGCGGGAGGAACGCGGCGACTACCGGCTGCTGCTGGCGGGCGGCGGACCGGGGGCCAGCGACCCGACCAACGCCGCGACGGCCGCCGCGCTGCGCGGGCAGATCGCGGACCTCGACCTGGCGCCGATCGTGCACTGGACCGGCTACGTCGCGGCCGCCGATGTGACGGCCGCGCTGCTCAGTGCCGACCTCGCCGCCCTGCCCTTCCGCGACGGCGCCTCGCTGCGCCGCGGCAGCCTGCTCGCCGTGCTGGCCCACGGCCTGCCCGTGGTGACGACCACGCCCGCGCCGCCACGTGCGCCCGGCTGGCCCGCGCTCGAGGACGGCGCCAACGCGCTGCTCGTACCCCCCGGCGCCTCCGCGCCCCTGACCGCAGCCATCCGCCATCTGGCCGGCGACGCGGCGCTGCGCGCGCGGCTGAGCGTCGGGGCCCGCGACCTGGCGGCCCAGTTCGATTGGGACCGCATCGCGGCGGCCCACCTGGCGTTGTTCGATCGCCTGGCGGCGCGTGCCCTGTGAAGCCGGATCCCGCACCCGTGCGTTTAACAGGTGACATGGAGCAACCGCAGCACGCGCCGCCGATCGAAGCCAACGTCGCGGACCCGTCCACAGCGCCGGCCCTGCCCGCCTCGGGGACAACCCGCATCGCCGCCACGGCCCGCGCGCGGCTGGCCGTCGTGCCCACCTGGATGTGGGTCGCCGAGATCACCTTCGTGGCGCTCGTGCTGCGGCGCTACCACCTGGGTGTCGAAAGCTTCTGGTTCGACGAGGCCGACATCGTGCGGCAGGCGCAGCAGCCGCTTGGCGCCATGCTCGACGCCTTCACGCGCGCGGGCGAGAACGGGCCCCTCTACACCCTGCTGCTACACTTCTGGGTTGCCCTGTTCGGCACCGGCGAGACGGCGGTGCGTACGCTGCCGCTTATCTTCGGCACGGCCACCGTGCCGGTGATCTACTGGCTCGGCAAGCGTGTCGGCGGCACGGCGCTGGGCCTGCTGGCGGCCGTCCTGCTGGCGGTGTCGCCGTTCCACGTCTGGCATTCGCAAGACGCCAAGATGTACACGCTGGTCGTGCTGGTCACCCTGCTGAGCACGGCGCTCTACCTGCAGGCGCTGGAGACGGGCAGCACGCGCTGGTGGGCGGCCTACGTGCTGGCCACCTGGGTGGCGCTCTTCACGCACGGCCTGGCGATCCTGATTCTGGCGGCCCAACTGATCGCCACGCCACTAATCTGGCCGCGCGGGGCCGCGGCGAGCGGCGTGGCGCCCGGCAGCCGGCGCCGCCGCTGGCTGATCGCCCTGCTCGTGCTGCTCGTGCCCTTCCTGCCGATCGCCTGGGAGCGCCTCTACGCCTGGCTGGTCGGCAACCTGAACGGTGCTTGGTACACTCCAACGGGCCTGCACGACATGCTCGACGCGCTCTTCGTCAAGTTCGCGCTCAATCGCGCGCTGCCGCCGTGGGAGACGGTCGGCGCCTGGGCGACGGGGATCGTCTTCGCCATCGGGCTATGGCCGTGGGCGCGGACGCGGCGGCGCACCTGGGCCTTCCTGGTCGTCCTCTGGCTGGCGCCGATTCTGGTCTTCTGGCTGATCACGCTGCGCGTGCCCCTGTTCCAACCGCGCTACCTGATCATCGTGCTGCCCTTCTACCTGATCTTCGTGGCCGCCGGGCTGGTGCGCCTGGCCCGCGTCGGGCTGCCGGTCGCCACGGCCGCGCTGTTGGTGCTGCTGACGTTCCAGGGCGCCGCGCTGGCGCAGATCAACTACAGCCCGCAGCCGCAGAAGGAAGAGTGGCGCCAGGCCATCGATTATGTCAAGCAGCATGCCCGCCTGCGCGACGTGATCATCGTCGACCCGGGCTACCTATCGACCGCCGTGCAGCTGTATTACCAGGGCGGCTGCGACCTGCCGGCCATCCCGATCGAGGCGGTGCCCAATCTGAACACGCAGGACTTCGGCGACCGCGAGCTTGCCTCCTGGCTCGACACGGCGATCACAAACCACGAGCGCGTCTGGCTGATCACCTCACCCGAGCGCATGGGCAAGGACGACCCGCAGGGCAAGGTTCAGGGCTTCTTCGAGGGCAAGCTGTGGCCGTGGCCCCGCTACTACCAGTTCGCGGTGCAGGAGTACATCGGGGTCAAGGTGACCGGCTACGCGCTGAACGCCCAGCCCCATAGCTGGTATCCGGGGCCGGTCTACCCGCAGCAGGTCAACTTCGCGGGCGGTTTCAGCTTCCGGGGGGCGATCTACGAGGTGCGGGGCTGTCCGGGCCATCCGCCGGATCAGGTGGCGAACGCCGGCTGGCTGCCCCTCACCTTCTACTGGGGCTTCGACCAGCCGCCCGCGCCCGACCAAGACTACGTCATCTCGATCCACGTGCTCGACGCGCAGAACCGCGAGTGGGCGACGTACGACCTGCCGCCGCTGAACGGCTACCGGCCGACGACCACCTTCGGGACGGATCAGGTGATCGACTACCCCGACATCTACCTGCCCGGCAATACCCCGCCGGGCACTTATCACATCACCTTCCAGGTCTGGCCACGTTGCGCGGACGGCCAGTGCTGGGATCCCGGCCGGCCGCACGTGCATTCGGGGCAGCCGCTGCCCGTGGTCGCGGCCACGGCGGGCGCGGGGCCCGGCGACACCACCGTCACGCTGGAGCACCCACTGACGGTCGTCCCCTGGCAACCCACGCCCTAGCTCGGCAAGCCCACCGCCGGAGGAGCGGCCTACGTGGCCGGGGCGCCGAGCGCGCCGGTCCAGCCGGGCGTGAGGACCAACGCCATCTCGTCGAAGTAGTCCCAACGCGCGATGAAGTGGCCCCAGCTGTAGTAGTAGCGCAGGCCGTTGCCGACGTCCATGATCCAGACGCCGCCCCCATCGTAGCCGTAGGCGACCGTGGCGTGCTCGTAGGGCACGAGCTTGAAGGTGGCGCCCTGGTAGGTGCCGTAGGTCACCGGTTGCGCCGCGCGTCGCCCGGTCATCCAGACGACCACCGGGTGCCCGGCGGCGAGCTCGCTCTTCAGCCGGCTCACGCCGCCGTAGAAGACGTCGACGTGGTAGCCGCGCGCCTGGAGCACGGGGACCAGCGGCTCCGCGTAAACGCCGTAGTCGCGGGTACCGCCCCACTCGCCGTAGATGTTGCCGCGGAAGCCGAGGTGGGGGTTCGGGCTGCTGGGCACCTCGCGCAAGAAGTCGCGCTGCGACACAAGCCGGCCCCAGTAGAGGCTGACGGCGGCGGCCGCGGCATACTCGCACGACAGGCTATACCACTGCTCGACCGCGGGGAAGCCGTGGATGTACGCGCGGGCCGGAGCGGCCGCCGCGGATGGCATGCTGCCCACGAACAGCGCCGGCAGCAAGGCCAACGCAATGGCGAGGCGCGTGAGCACCAGCCACGCACCGGTGCGTCTCTGTCTCCGGATCACCGGGCCAACTCCTCTCTGCCTGGCCGCGCGGCGATCCCTGCGGTAGGGCCCTGATGCCCCGATCGTCGCGGGCAGCCCCGGGTTAGCGGCCGCCCTGCGTTTGTTGCACGACCACGACGTCGCGGCTGATGTAGCCGGCGGCGCCCGTCGCCGGTACGGCGACGTGATACCATCCCGATCCGCTGGCCAGCGCGGTGCCCATGGCCGGGTTGAACTGCCCGTTCGGCGGCCGGTTGGACGTCGGGTCAAGCACCGGGAAGCTCTGGCCGAAGGCGGCCTGGGCGACCCGCGCGGCCGCCGGCGCTGGCGCTGCCGCGGATGTTCACCGCGTCAAACAGGCTGACGGCGGCGCGATGGGTCTGCGCTCGCCACGGCCTGCGCTTCCGCCTGGGCCTGGATCTGCCGCGCGTGCGGCAAGCCGGCCAAGAACCGCTGGATCCCGGCCGCGATACCGCTCGCCACCAGGTTCGGCTTGTTGAACAGCACGGCGCGGTCCGCCGGGCTGGTCATGAAGCCGGTCTCGATAATCGCCGCGGGCGTGGTGCCGCTCAGACGATAGGCCTGGCCACGATACGTGCTGTAGGCGTAATAGCCCCGCATCGCCCGCGTGATGCTGGGGTCGCGCGGTAACCCGGTGATATCGCCGTACGCGCTGTCGAGCGCCTGCACGAGCGAGGCGTCGAGGCCCGCGACCGCCGACGACCACCGGGTCGACACCTTGTAGCCCCGCGCGGCGCTGCTGGTGTTGCCGTCCGCGTGAATGGCCACGAAGACATCGGCCTCAAAGCCGGTCGGCACCGTCGCAGGCAAGATCTGGACCGTGAGCCCCTGCGCCCGCAGGATCGCCGCCACGCGCCCGGCCATGTCGAGGTTGAACGCCACCTCGGTGCGCCCGCCGCCGCTCGTGCCGGTCGAGCCGCGCAGGCGCGCGAGCTCCGGCGGCATCTGGCTTTCTTGCCAGTGCCCGGCCTGGATGGCGACGTTCACCGGCGTGGCGACCGGCGCCGCCGTGGCGACGGTCACCGGCGTGGCGACCGTGTCCGCCGTGACGGCGCTGCCTCCGCCCAGGGGGCCGTAGTCGTTGGCCGCGAAGGCCGGCCCCCCGACGAGCGCCAGCAGCCCGGCGAGGAGCGCGACGAGGAGCAGCGGCGCGCGGTGCAAGGACCGGCGGGGCGCGGCGTTCGGCTGATGCATGGCTTCGTCCTTTCGTGCCGGCAATCCGGCGGCGCGCTGTCGGGGTCGGACCGGACGAGCGCAGGGGCATACCGCCCCCGGAGCAGGTCGGCACGGCAGGAACACCGGGGGTTCCACTTCTATTTTACTGCGAAAGCGGTCACCGTAATTTGGAACCAGGTAATGATTTGGTAAGAAACCCGGTAAATCAGCCCGCTTGTCGCGATCCGGCCGGTGTGCTACAATGCGCCGGACACCACGGCATACCCCGCATAGCTGCGCGAGGAGGCGATATGGCTGAGCGACGGCCCGCACAGATCTTTGTCTGGGTGGAAGGCCCGACGCCCGATCCGGCATACGTGCAGCAGGTGCTGCAGGCGGCGCTGCCGGCGCCCGAGGGGTCCGGCCCCGCCCCCGCGGTCCACAGCGCGGGCGTGCCCGATCCCTGGCCGAGCGACCTCTGGGGCTATGCCCTGCCACGCATGCGCCAGGTTGGCGACTGGACCGACCCGCGGCGCTACGCGCTCGCCGGCTGGACGGGCACCGACTCGCGGAGCGGGCGCCGGATCTTCGTGGCCAGCATCTACGACCGCACGGCAGAGGCGCCCGGACCCCCACCACCGGAGCCGCCCGCTGCCGAAGCCGCATCTACCGCCATGCCGGCCCAAGCAGCGGTCCCTGCCGAGCCCGCGGAGCCGGAGGCCGCGGCACCCGCGGAAGCCGCCACGTCCCAAGCCGAGAGTATCGCGCCGGGGACCGCGTTCCCTGCCGCCGAAGCCGCGGCGCCCGAGAGCGTCCCTCTCGCGCCGGACGAAACGGGCGCGGCGGTCGACGCTGCGAGCGATCCGCCCGTCACAGAACCGCCCGCGGCGCCGGAAGCGGAAGTCGCGCCGCCCGCCGGGGCGAGCGAGCCGGCCCCAGCCAAGGCCCCCGCTGCGCCGGCCGCCACGGAGGCCCCCACTGCGCCCGAGGGCGAACCCACGGCCCTCGCCGTGGAAGTCCCGGCGGCGCCCGAGGCGGCCGCTCTCGCGCCGGCCATCAACTATGGCGTGCCGCCCGGCGGATTCCCGCCCGCGGCGCCGCCCGAGCGGTCACCCTGGGCCCGGCCTAGCGCTGAGAGCGCGGCGCAAGCCGTCGTCGCTCCACCGGCGGTCCCGCCCGCGGTGCCCACATCAGCCGGTGCGGCCGCAACAGTCGTCTACCCGCCCGCGCCCGGCGCGCCGGTCCCGCCGCGTCAAGCCGTCACCTATGGCCCGCCCGCCGATGCTTACCCCGGCCGGACCGGCATCCCCGCGGCGCAGGTGCTCGATCCCTACGCGGGCTACTACGTCGGCTTCGGCCCCCGGCTCGTCGCGGGCATCGTCGACCTCGTGCTGCTCGCCCTGCTGGAAGTCGCGCTGCTGCTGATCGCCGTGCTGATCACCCGCCGCCTGGCGCAGTCGGTGTCCGACGCCAACGCGCTCTCGCTGGTGCTGGGCTGCCTGACGGTCGGCGTCGCGCTGTTTATCGCCGTCATCTACCTGTCCGACTTCTGGACCTGGCGCGGCCAGACCCCGGGCCAGATGATGATGGGCATCCGCGTCGTGAACGCGGCGGGCGAGACGCCGGGCTTCGGCCAGTCGCTGCTGCGCGCGCTCGGCTACTTGCTGGCTCTGCTGCCGGTCGGCATCGGCTTCCTGCTGATCCTCGGCGACGAGCGCAAGCAGGGCCTGCACGACCACATCGCCGGGACCTTCGTCGTGCCCGTGCATCCCGGGCCGGTGCCGCGCGGGGCCGTGCCGCCCGGCTACCCCGCAGCGCCGGTGGCCGCGCCTACCCCCGGGGCCGCGCCGCCCGCCCCGGCGTACGCGCGCTACGCCGTCCCGGCGGCGGCCGCGGTCGCGACGTATCCGGTGCCTGCCGCCCCGGCGCTGCCGCCGCCCGCCGCGGCGCCCACAAGCGCCGGAGTCGCCATCCCGGCCGCGGCGGCGCCGTCCGAGGAGGCGGCGTCTGCGTTCCGCCAGGGGCTGGCGCTGCTGAACGAGGGAGTGCGCGCGCCGGGCGGCAACCGCATGCTGCTGTTCGTGGAGCCGGAGGCAGCGCAGGCGGCCACGACCGCCTTCCGCACGGCCGCCGAGGCGGCGCCGGGGCTGGCGCTCTACCGCTACTTCGTCGGCGTGGCGCGGCGCTACGGCGAGGGCTTCGAGCCAGCGCGGCCCGAGTTCGCGCAGGCGCTCCGCATCGATCCGGGTTTCTGGGAAGCGCAGATGCAGCTGTTCTTCGGCCCGCGCTGGCACGACGCCTTCGCCTACCCGGCCTGGGCCAGCCACGACACCACGCTGCCGGACGTCCTGCGGACGCTGCTGCCCGGGCGGCCGGGCAGCCGCCTGGTGCTGGTGCGCGAGGGCGCGGCGCGCACGGTCGCCGTGTTGAGCCAGACCCTCCGCAACAGCTGGGCGCAGCCGCCGAACGCCGAAATGCCCGCGCGGCTTGAAGTGATGCCCGCGCCGACACCCGCGGGCTTGATCGTCGCGCTCTACGTCGCGGTGCGCGACGACCCGCAGAACCCGTACCGGGGTGAGCTCTTCCTGAACCCGGCCGAGCTCCCCGGCCCGTCCGACGACGCGACCCAGCTGGGGCAGAACCTGGTGCTCGAGCTCGCGCGCCAGGGCCACACCTACCTGATCTTCGTCGACGAGACGGGCGCCGTGCTGCTCAACCGCCGCCTGGCGTTCGACGCCGAGACGCGGGCGAGCCTGGGCCGCACGGCCGCGCAAGTGCAGGCGGTCGCCTACCGGGCGGTCGAGCAGCAGCAAGCCATGTCGCTGGCGCAGTTCCAGGACGCGGCCCGCTGGCACATGCAGCAGTTCCCGCTCGACCGCGTGCGGGTCTAGGCCGTCAGTCCGCGGGCGCGGTCACCCGCAGGCGGGCATCGACGGCGATCGCGCCCGTGCCGCTCGCGCCGACGATCAGCGGGTTGATCTCGAGCTCCTGAATGGTGGGGTGGTCCTGCGCCATCTGCGCCAGCCGCAGGATCGCGGTGACGACCGCCTCCCGGTCGGCAGGCGGCGCGCCCCGGAAGCCGGCGAGCACCTTGCCCGCGGCGGTGCGGTCGAGTAGCGCCTCGGCTTGCGACCGTGCCAGGGGCGCGAGCTCGAAGTCCACCTGCCGCGTCAGCTCGACGGCCGTGCCGCCCAGGCCGGCCATGACCAGCGGCCCGAACTGCGCATCGCGCACCATGCCCACGATAAGCTCGACTCCACCGGCGACCATGCGCTGCACCTGGGCGCCCTGGATGGTGCCCGCCGGCAGCCGGGCCGCGGCGCGCTCCCACAGGCCCGTGAAGCCCGTGCGCACGTCGGCCGCGCTGCGGAGATTCAACACGACCCCGCCCACGTCGGTCTTGTGCGTCACGCCGGCCGCGGCCAGCTTCAGTACCACCGGATAGCCCGCGGCCTCGGCCAGCGCCACCGCCTCGTCGGCCGTCCGCGCCAGGCCCAGGTCCGGCGTGGCAAGGCCGTAGGCGGCCAGCCAGGCGCGCACCTGATCGGGCGGCAGCCAGCCCGCCGCGTCGGGCGTCAGATCGGGCGGCGGAGCCGGGGGCGGGGCGACGAGCGGCGGCGCGGGCGCCGGCTCCTGGCTGGCCGCGTGTGCGTCGAGCCACTGCTTGCGCCACCACATGGCGCCCAGCGTGGAGCCCAACCGCTCGGGGAAGGCGTAGTTGGGGATGCGGCGGTGATGCAGGATCTGCGTCGCCTCGCTGGTCGACGCCAGGCCCATGATCGCCGTGAGGATCGGCTTGCGGCGGCCGAGCGAGCTGTTGGCCACTTCGCCGACGATTTCGGCCAGGCTGAGCGGCTTGAACCAGTCCTGCGGCGCCTGGATGACGAAGACGGCGTCGACCGTATCGTCGGCCAGCAGGGCGTCGAGGCAGAGCGCGTAGGTGGCAGGGCCGGCGCCGGCCAGCACGTCGACGGGATTCTCGACACTGGCGGCCGGGAAGACGCGGCGGCGCAGGAAGGCCTTGGTCTCCGGGGTCAGCGGGGCCAATTGCAGCCCGGCGGCGTCCACCGCATCGGCGGCCAGGATGGCCGGACCGCCCGCGTTGGTCAGGATGGCCACCCGGTTGCCGCGCGGCAGCGGCTGCCAGGCGAGGGCGCGCCCCCAGTCGAACAGCTCCTCGGTGCCGCCCGCCCAAAGGATGCCCGCGCGCCGGAAGGCCGCCCGATACGCGGCCAGGTCGCCCGCCAGGGCGCCCGTGTGGCTCGCCACGGCCCGCGCGCCGCTGCGGCCTTGCCCGGCCTTCACGAAGAGCACGGGCACCTGCTGCGCGACCTCTTGCGCGGCGGCGACGAACGCGCGTCCGTCGCCCACGCCCTCCAGGTAGCCGGTAACCACGCGGGTGTGGCCGTCACGGGCAATCTGCCCGAGCATCTCCGCGCTGCTCACGTCGACCTGGTTGCCCAGGCTGACAATGCGGCTGAAGCCGACGCCGGAGCCGGCCGCCCAGTCGATGACCGCGGCCACCATCGCCCCGGACTGCGAGACGAAGGCAATCTCCCCCGGCTGCGGCATGCCGGTCACGAAGGTGGTGTTGAGCGGCGTGTGCGCGTCGATCGTGCCGATGCAGTTGGGGCCGAGCACGCGGATGCCGTAGGCCGTGGCCAGCCGCGCAATCTCCTGCTCGCGCGCCGCGCCCTCAGGCCCGACCTCGCGGAAGCCGCCGCTGACGACGACGGCCGCGTGGATGCCGCGCTTGCCGCACTCTTCCAGCGCCTGGGGCACGGCGGGCGCGGGCACGACGATGATGGCGAGGTCGACGGGGTCGGGCACGGCCGCGATCGTCGGGTAGACCGCGTAGCCGCAGATTTCCTCTTCATGCGGATTAATGGGGTAGACGGGGCCGGGATAGTGGACACTTTTCAGGTTGCGGACGACGCCGTGGCCGAGTTTCTGAGGCTCGCGGGAGGCGCCGATCACGGCGACGCCGTGCGGCCGAAAGAAGACAGCCAATTCGGAGCTGGACATGCATTGTCCTCGGGCAGCGTGATGCTCGCGCCCGATGGGGCCGCGAGGGGATGGCGCCGGCCCGCCTGTGATCCCGGGCGCGGGGCCGCTGCCAGTATACCACAGCCGGGCCAGCCCGCGCCTCGCACGCGCGAAGGGGGGACCGGCCGTAGCCGATCCCCCGCGGAACCCAGGGAGCGGTGCTCCCCCTGCCTTAGTTGTTGTTGCTGGCCCCCGGCGTGCCGGAGTTATTGGACCCGCCGCCCGGGCCCCAGCCCGCGCCGCGTCCCGGGCCATGGCCGCCGTCCGGGTGGTCTGTGCCGGCCGCCTCGGTCGCGATCACCGTGCCGGTCTTGGCGTCGATCTTGACGCCACCGCCGTTCGTGAAGTCCACGTCCCAGAAGACGGTGCCGTTCTCCTGACCCAGGCGGCTGTGATCCACGGTGTTGCCGGGGCTGGCCGCCAGGGCGGCGGCCTCCGCCTGCGCCTGCGTCACGGTGGCCTGGGCGGCCAGCGCCGCCTGGTCGGCGCCGCGCGGGCCATGGCCGGGCCCGGGGCCGCCGGTGTCGGTGCCCGCCGCTTCGGTCGCGATCACCGTGCCGGTGTTGGCGTCAATCGTGACCCCGCCGCCGTTCGTGAAATCCACGTCCCACACGGGCGTCCCGTTCTCATTGATCAGAATTGTGTGGTCGATGGTGTTGCCGGGGCTAGCCGCGAGGGCCGCTGCCTCCGCCTGCGCCTGCGTGACCGCGACATTCGCGGCGCTTGGCGCCGTGTAGCCCGGCGCCGCTTTGCCGGGCGTGGTCGGGGCGGTCTGTGTCGTGCCGGGCGTGGCCGTGGCCGCGGCCGCTTGCACGACGGGGGCCGTGGCGCCGGTACTCGCCACCGTCTGAGCCGAGGCGTGGCTCGCGCCGGTGATACTGCCGGCGAGCATGCCCAGGCCGAGGAGCGCGACCGCCGCGCTCGATCCGAGCAAAGTCTTGCTGTTCATGCGTGTCTCCTTGTGTTGCTATACTAGGGCGGGATCCTGCGGATCCGCCGTCGAAACACCGCCGCGTTCGGCGGCACGTTTCCAGGATAGCGCGCGGAGATTAGGAGACGGCACGTGAATACTGAGAAGCGGGTGAGATTTTGGTGAACACGGACCAGACCGCGCAGCGGGAGAAGCGGCCTCAGCATAACGCGGCGCGTCGGGCGGCGTTCCGGTATCGGGAGGCAGCCACATGAGTAAATCCGGCGCACCCGGCGCGCCCTTCGCCCCGGCCTGGGAGTCGCTGCGCGGCTACACCGTACCGCAATGGTATGAAGACGCCAAGTTCGGCATCTTCATCCACTGGGGCGTCTACGCGGTGCCGGCGTTCGGCAGCGAATGGTATTCGCGCAACATGTACCAGCCCGGCTCACCGGAGTTCGCGCACCACGTCGCGACGTACGGCCCGCAGGATACGTTCGGGTACAAGGACTTCATCCCGCACCTGACCGCCGCGCGGTGGGATCCGGCCGCCTGGGCGCGCCTCTTCCGCGAGGCGGGCGCCCGCTACGTCGTCCCGGTGGCCGAGCATCACGACGGCTTCGCCATGTACGACAGCCCGCGGACCGCCTGGAACGCCGCGCGGATGGGACCGCACCGGGACGTCATCGGCGACCTGGCCGCCGCCGTGCGCCAGGAGGGCCTCGTCTTTGGCCTGTCGTACCACAGGGCCGAGCACTGGTGGTTCTTCGACGGCGGCCGGCGCTTCCCGTCCGATGTGCAGGACGAGCGCTACCGCGGCCTCTACGGGCCCGCGCAGCCCGCCCCGGCCGATTTCGACGACCGCCACGCCCCCGGCGGCCCCGACGCCGGCGTTTCTCGCCGAGTGGCTGGATCGCGCCCGCGACCTGGTCGACCAGTACCACCCGCAGGTCATCTACCTCGACTGGTGGGTCCGCCAGGATGCCTACCAGCCGGCCCTGCGCGAGCTCGCCGCCTATTACTACAATCAGGCGCGCACCTGGGGCCCCGACTGGGACCGCCGCGGCGCGGCGATCAACTACAAGGTCGAGGGCATGCCGGAGGGCACGGGCGTGTTGTCGGTGGAGCGCGGTCAACTGGCGGGCATCCGGCCGCTCTTCTGGCAGAGCGATACGGCCGTCGCCCGCAACTCCTGGGGCTACACGGCAGCGCAGGATTACAAGCCGGTCGACTCGCTGATCGCCGATCTGGTCGACGTGGTCAGCAAGAACGGCGCGCTGCTGCTAAACATCGGCCCGCGGCCCGACGGCACGATTCCCGAGCCGGAGGTCGCCATCCTGCGCGCTATGGGCCGTTGGCTGGCGATCAACGGCGCGGCGATCTACGGCACGCGGCCCTGGCGCACCTTCGGCGAGGGACCGACAGAGATTCCGGCCGGCGGCTTCACCGACGCCGACACGCCCCGCCTTCACGAGCGCGGACTTCCGCTTCACCACCCGGGGCAACATCCTCTACGCGATCGCCCTCGGCTGGCCGGAGTCCGCCTGGACGATCCGCGCGCTGGCCGGCGCACCGGTGCGAGCCGTCTCGCTGCTGGGCAGCGACGCGGCCCTGGAATGGACGGCCGGATGCCGGCCGGCCTGACCGTGCATCCGCCCGCCGCGCGGCCGTGCGAGCACGCGTACACGCTCCAGATCACGCTGGGGGGCTGAAGCGGCGCCCGCCCAACGCACGCACAAGGCCCGGCCAGTTCATGGCCGGGCCTTCATTTTGCCCTTGGGTAGAGAGCCTCGGTGGTCGGGGCGCCGCGATTCAGTCATTGTCGTGGGGAATCAAGAACGGAACGAAGGGTCCCGCCTCGCTCCGTTCTTGTACTCACTACTCTGGTCGGGGCGCCGCGATTCGAACGCGGGACCTCTTGAACCCCATTCAAGTGCGCTACCAGACTGCGCTACGCCCCGAGGTGCTGCGCTCGGCCCATCCGGGCGGCGCACGTTATTATAGCAAACCAGGCGCGTTTGTGCAACCCCGGGCGCCCGGCCGCCATGGCCGGGCGCCCCGAGGCCGCACCGTACGGGGCGAGGCTACTTGACCTCGGCCTTCGCGCCCGCATCCTGCAGCTTGGTCAGCGCGGCCTGGGCCTGCTCCTTGTTCACGCCCTCGAGGACGTTCTTCGGCGCGGCCTCGACCAGGTCCTTGGCCTCCTTCAGGCCCAGGCTGGTCAGCTCGCGGACCGCCTTGATGACGCCGATCTTGTTCGCGCCGAAGTCGGTCAGCACGACGTTGAACTCCGTCTGCTCCTCGACCTCGGGGGCCGCCTCGGCCGCTGCACCGCCCGCCGCGGCGCCCACCGCCGGCATCGCGCCCGCGAAGACCGGCGCCGCCGACACGCCCCAGCGATCCTGCATCTCCTTGACGAGCGCCACCAGCTCCAGCACCGGCAGCTGCTCGATCCCCTCCATGATGTCCTGGCGAGTCATAGCCATTGTCGTCTTTCTCCCTTTCTCCAACGTCGTATCAAGCGTCAATCGTGATCCCGAGCGCAAGCGCCCGGTGCCATTCCCAAGTGATAGGGGCCGGTGGCGCCGCCGGGCGCGCTAGCCCTCCGCGGGCGCGGCGGCTTCGCCGCCGCTCTGCTTGTCGGAATACGCCTGCAGCGCGTAGACGACCTGGCTGAGGAGCTGGTTGAGGCTCCCGACCAGGTTGGCCAGCGGGCCCTGCACGCTGCCGACGATCTGGCCCATGAGCTGGTCGCGGCTCGGCACGTTGGCGAGCTCGGCCACCTGCTCGGCGGGCACGATGCTCGGGCCGAACAGCGCCCCGGTCACCGTGAGGATGCGCGACGTGCGCGCGAAATCGTTGAGCGCCTTGATGCTGCCGGCGATGTCGTCGGTGACAAAGGCCACCGCGGTCGGGCCCTCGAGCAGCTGCGCCAGCTGCGGCACCTCGGCCTGGGTGGCGGCGCGGATCAGCAGCGTGTTCTTGGTCACGTGCAGCTCGGCCTTGCCGCGCAGCGCGCGCCGCAACTGGCTGAGCGCGGCCACGTTGAGGCCGCGATAGTTCGTCACCACAGCAACCTGGCTGCCACGCAGCAACGCGGCCAGCGAGTCAATCGTGTGCGCCTTTTCCTGTGTAGGCATGCGTCTGGTTCACCTCCCTTCGCCCGCGCCGGCACCCAACAAAAAAACCCTGGCCACAGGGGCACAGGGCTCGGAAGGCGCCGGGCGGCGGCCCGGATGGTGCGCACGCTCCCGGCAGGGAACGGGCAGGACCACCGCGGACCTCGCAGGTCGCGCGAACACAGTGCCTCGGCAGGCTGATGGTTTAAGCGCTTGCGCGCGCCGGCTGTCTCAGGCGATTATTGGCATTAGGTACAAGGCCACACAATGTGGCCGCCTCGCATTGTACCAGATCGCCGCGGGGCTGTCAAGCGAATTGTGGTGCGTGTGGTGCGTGCGTTGGGCCCGCGGCGGCGCTTGCCCCGGATCCGGGCTGGTGATATACTGAGAATAGCCCGGCCCAGCGCCGGGACCTGAGGTGCAACCTGTGCTACTGGAGATCACGATCGAATACTGCCGGGTCTGAAACTACAGCGCGCGTGCCGTCCGTGTGGCGGACGAGCTCTTGATGCAATTCGACCCGGTGGTCAGCCGGCTTACATTGCTACCGTCCCGCGATGGTCGCTTCGAAGTCACCGTCGACGGCGCACTGCTCTTCTCGAAGGCCGCCCTCGGGCGGCACGCCCGCCCGGGCGAAATCGTCGAGCTCGTGCGTCCGCGCGCTCGGGCCGCCGAAGAGTCCCTGCGGACCGGCTTCTAGGGAGACGCCGCGGTTTCCGTAGACGCAATTGAGGAGGTCAAGTAACCGCTATGGTGGAAACAGAAGCGCGCCCGCGCGTGCGCATGACGCGGGGCAAGTTCGAGGGGATCAACGCGATCGCCGACACGCGGGGCATCGTCCGCGCGGCGGCGATGGATCAGCGCGGCTCGCTGCAGAAAGCCATCGCCAAAGCGCGCGGCGGCGACGTCAGCGCCGCCGACCTGAGCGAGTTCAAGACGCTGGTGACCGAGGTGCTCACGCCCTACGCGAGCGCCATCCTGCTCGACCCCGAGTTCGGGCTGCCCGCGATCGCCCATCGCGCGCCGGGCACGGGCGTGTTGCTGGCGTACGAGAAGACGGGCTATGACGCCACCGTGAAGGGGCGCCTGCCCGACCTGCTCCTCGACTGGTCGGTCCGCCGCCTGGTCGCCGCCGGGGCGAACGCCATCAAGATCCTGCTCTACTATGATCCCGACGACACGGCCGAGATCAACACGATCAAGCACGCCTTCATCGAGCGCGTGGGCGCCGAGTGCCGCGCCTACGACGTGCCCTTCTTCCTGGAGCCGGTGACGTACAGCGACGAGATCGGCGACGATAAGGGCCTGGCCTTCGCCAAGGCCAAGCCAGGCAAAGTCCTGCGCTACATGCAGGAGTTCTCGAGCCCGCAGTACGGCGTGGACGTGCTCAAGGTCGAGGTGCCGGTCAACATGCGCTTCGTCGAGGGCGCCCAGGCGAACACCGACGGCCAGGTGGCCTACACCCGCGAGGAGGCCAAGCGCTTCTTCCGCGAGGCGGCCGCCGCGACCCGCGTGCCGTTCATCTACCTGAGCGCGGGCGTGACCGACGAGGTCTTCCGCGAGACGCTGCTGCTGGCCGCCGAGGCGGGCACCGCCTTCTCGGGCGTGCTCTGCGGACGCGCCACCTGGCAGGACGGCATCCCGATCTACGCCCGCGAGGGCGCGGCCGGCCTGCGGTCCTGGCTGAGCGACCGCGGGGTGCAGAACATCCAGGCGCTCAACGCCGTCCTCGTCAATGGTGCCAAGCCATGGTGGGACTTCTACGGCGGCCGCGACAACATCGACGTGGTCGAGCCGGTCATCTAGCCCCGACAAATCGGCAGGCACGGCCCGGAGGCGCGCGGCGTCTTCGGGCCGCGTTGTGTCCGGGCGGCGTCAGGAGCCGAGCGGGGCGAAGAGCGGCACCAGGATCGGGACCAGGGCCGACAGCAGGCCGCCCGAGGCGACGGCTAGCATGCCCATCTCGGTGCCCGCGCTGGCGAGAATCACCGGCAGGGTGACGTCGGTCGCGGTGGCACCCGCGGGGGCGAGCACCTGTAGGGGATGCCAGCGCCGGGCGATAATCGGGATCAGCGCCAAGGCGAGGAGCTCGCGCAGCATGTTCGCCAGGACGGCCGTGGCGCCCGCGGCAGCGTAGCCCATGCCGGCCAGCATGACGCCGGAGAGGCTATACCAGCCGAAGCCGGACGCCACGGCGAGCGTCTGGCCCCAGGGCAGGCCGCTGATGGGGATCAGCGCGGCGCCGCCCAGCACGGCACCCGCGGCGATCGCCAGGGGCACGAGCACGAAGCGCGGCCCGGCGCGGCGCAGCGCCTCCAGCGCCGCGCGGTCGGCGCCGAGCAGCACGCCGACGAGCCCCATCAGGGTGTAGAGCACCGCGTCGGTCAGCGGCCCCATCGCCGGAGCGGCCGCGAGGCCGGAGACGGCGGCAATGCGGCCCACGCCCACCCCCGCGGCGATCACGAGGACGAGCAGCCACGGCTTCATCGCAGCAGCGCCTCCCCTTCCGCCTCGGCCTCGCGCACGATCGCCGCCTCGGCCGCCTCCGCCTCGGGCGTCGCCGCACGGCGGGCGGGCACGTCGCGCAGCCAGGGCAGCACGAGCGCGAGCACGCCCATCGACCCGACCGTGGTGGCGACCGCGAAGCCGAGGCTGCTGAGGCCGAGGGCACCCAGGTTCTGCATCGTGCGGTCGTCCAGCCCGATACTGATGCCCATGAGGAAGAGCAGGGCCAGGATCACCGGGCGGGTCAAGCGCCCGGCCCAGGCGACGGGCCGCGGCCGGTCGCGCAAGGCCCAGCCGAGGGCAAAGCCGGCCGCCATGATCAGCAGGAAGACGAGCATCGGGCGGGACCGCGGCGCGCTAGCGCGGCGGCTCGGCCGCATCGCCGGCCGGGGCGGCGGTGGCCTCGGGATAGGCGACGAAGAATAAGCGATACGGCTTCAGGCCGGGGCGGTCCTCATGGATATCGCTGTCGAACTCGAGCAAGAGGGCGCGCAGCCGGCCGACCAGGCGGGCGTAGCGCTGGGGGCTGAGGTAGAAGATGCGGTCCTGCAACACCGCTTCGTCCCCAGCAGGCGCGGCGGCGGCGGGCGCCGGGCGGCGCTCCAGGTAGCCGCGCACGGCCGGCGAGATCAGGGACTGCACGTCCGCCGGGCCGGACTCCGGCGCGTCGGGCACGGCGTCGTCGAGCGCGAGGGTGCGGTCGATGTGGAAGCGGACCGCGACGGCCCGGTAGTACTTCTCGAGGATGCCGGACTGTTCACGCTGCTCGACGAGGCGGCAGAGACCCGCGGCTTCCAGCTGCTTGAGGTGGTAGTGGGCCCGCGAGGCGGCCATGTTGAGCGCGGCCCCCAGCTGCGTGGCGGTGTGCGGCGCCGCGATGAGCGCCTCCAGCATGCGCATGCGCACGGGATTGCTCACCGCCTTGAGTTGGCGCGTTTCGCTGATCCGGTATTCGGCGTCCACTGGCAGTCAACCTCGTCCCCATTATACCGTCCGGATCGGGGCACGTCAATCACTTGCGTGGCCCGCCTAACTGTGGTATCTTAAGCCTGATCATAAAGGATGCCCCATGGATGCCCAGAGCGCAATCGAACGGGGGATCTCGGCCGCCCGTGAGAACAACCAACGGACGGCTTATTACTATTTTTATACGGCAACGCAGGCCGATCCCACGAACGAGCAGGCGTGGCTCTGGCGCGCCAGCACGGCCCCGCAGCCGCGCGACGCCCTGTTCTGCCTGGCGGCGGTGTTGGCCATCAATCCGGACAATCCCGTGGCGCTCCACGGGCTCGAGCAGATCAGCGCGGCTGTGGCGGCCGAGCATGGACCCGATGCCCTCACCATCACGCCGTCGCGCAGCGCCGACGAGTTCCAACCGCCCGAGCGGCGGCTCGAATGGCAGCAAGCGGTCGAGCGTGACCTGCACGATCTGGGGCGGGTGCCCCACATGGAGCCGGCCGGCGAGGAAGAGGCGCCCCCACCCGCACCGCCCCCTCCCTCCGCGCCGGATCCGCCCGTCGTCGACGGGGCGGCCTATCACCGCCCGGCCGGGCGCGGGGCCCGGGTCTGGGAAGCCGTCAGGAGGCTGGTTGTGGACCGTGACACGCAGCGCGTGCAATTCGCCATCCCGGTGGTGATCATCGTCGTCTTGCTGATCGGGGCGGTTGCCGTGATCGGCTGGAACCAGCTGGTGCAGGCCCCGGCCGCGCCGACCCCCGGCATCCCCACGGCCGCCGCCGTCACCGCGACGCCGCTGGGCGGGGTGGTGGTCGCGCCGGCCACGGCCACCGTCACGGCACCGACGCCCATCCCGCCGACGGTCGTGGCCACGACGCCGCCCACCGCCGCGCCGACCGCGCCGCCCAGCGCCACCGCGGAGCCGCCGACTGCGGTCCCGCCGACGCCCATCCCGCCGACGGCCGCGCCGCCCACCGCAGCCCCGCCGACGGCCGCGCCGCCCACGCCCGTCCCGCCGACGCCCATCCCGCCCACCGCGGTCGCGGCCCCGCAAACCGTCGCCGTCCAGAATGGGGACACGGTGACCACGCTGGCGCAGCGGGCCGGCGTCTCGGTCGGCGCGCTCTGGGCCTATAACAACCTGACCAGCCCGCGCGACGTCGCCCCAGGCGAGGTCCTGCGCATCCCGCCCGCCGGCTACCAGACGCCGGCCGAGGTGCAGTACGTGATCGGCTCCGGAGACAACCTGACCGACATCGCCCGCTTGTTCGGCATCTCGGTCGACGCCATCACGCAGCGCAACGGCCTGGCCGACCGCAACACCATCTACGCGGGCCAGACACTGGCCATCCCGCTGCAATAAGAAGCCCCGGACCTATAAAGCCCCCGGCGGCCACATGGCTGCCGGGGGCTTGCTTTCGGGAGGGACCGGGCCCGCGGCCGTTAGCCGCGTAGGCCGGCGATCGTCGGGGCGTCTAGCCGGCGGATCACGGCGGCGACCAGGCCGGCGGCCTGCTCCCAGTCCCGCCGGCTGATGATCGAGGCGGCACTGTGGATGTAGCGCGCGGCCACCCCGATGGAGATGCTAGGCGCGCCGGAGCCGGCCAGCTGCATGCGGCCGGCATCCGTGCCGCCCGCCGCCATCCAGTCGTACTGGATCGCGATGCCCTCATCCGCCGCCACATCGCCGACCAGGTCGCGCAAGCGCGTGTTCGGGATGAGGCTGCCGTCGTAGATGAGCACGACGGGGCCTTTGCCCAGGCGCCCGGCGACGTCCTGCGGCTGCACGCCCGGCGTGTCGCCCGCGATGCCGACGTCGAGCGCGATCGCCACGTCGGGCTGCACCAGCTGGGAGAGTGTCTGCGCGCCGCGCAGGCCGACCTCCTCCTGCACCGTGGCCCCGCAGTAGAGGACGTTGGGGTGCGTCTGGTCCTTCAGCAGGCGGCAGATCTCGACGGCCATGGCGCAGCCCATGCGGTCGTCCCAGGCCTTGGCCATCAGCATGTCGGGCTTGCTGAGCACCGTGAAGGGGCAGACCGGCACGATGGGGTCGCCGGGGCGGACGCCGATCTCCTGCACCTCGGCGCGACTGGCGGCGCCGATATCGATGAACATCTCCTTCTTGGTCACCATCTTCGAGCGGTCTTCGGGCGGCAGGATGTGGGGCGCCTTGGAGCCCGTGACGCCGATGACGTCGCCCTTGCGCGTGCGGATGCGCACGCGCTGCGCGAGCATGACCTGCTCCCACCAGCCGCCGAGGGGCTGGAAGCGCAGGTAGCCCTCGTCGGTGATGTGGGTGACCATGAAGCCGACCTCGTCCATGTGGCCGGCGACGAGGACTCGCGGCCCCTGGCCGGCGTCCGGCCCGGCCACCCGCGCGACGATGCTGCCCAGGTTGTCGCGCACCAGCTCGCCGTAGGGCGCCAGGTAGCGCGCCATGAGGCCGCGGACCTCGTCTTCCTGGCCGGGCACGCCAAGCGCCTCGGTCAGCTCCTGCATCATGCGCAATGTCTCGTCCATAACGGCTCGTTATCCTTTGCTGTCGTCGATCAGCGGGCGGCCGCAGATCTCGCAGCGATACACCCCCGCGTCGTCGCGGGGGGGCGTGTCGACCAGCCAGAGGGCGCAGTGCGCGCAGCGGTAGGCAAGGGCCCGCGGCTCGAGCTCGTGGCCGGGGCGGGGCGGCGCGGGCTCGGTCGCCGCGAGGAGCGCCGCGCGGTCGGGCGCGCCGACCAGGCGGGCAGCGCGCACCTCGCCGCCGTCGAGCACCAGGCCCAACACCTGGCTCTCCTGCACCTTATAGCGGTCGCCGTCTTTCAGGTTCTGGAAGTTGTGCTCCGCGATGATGTACTGCCGGTCGGCGTCGGGAGCGTCGGGGGGATGGGCGTAGAGCGTGACGGCGTCGCCGCCGAAGAAGCCGCCGTAGTTCAGCACCTCGTCGACCACGAGGTAGGTGAAGGCGGGCGGGGCGGGCACCGACTCGTTTGGCATGCGCGGATCCTCTTTCATGACCGGGTGCCGCATTATACCACGGGGGTGAACAGCAGGTCCACCCGGGCGCGGCGGGCGGGGTTATCCACAAAATGTCCCAGAATGTCCCAAAAATCGCATTCGGGCGGGGAGGGCGGGCGGCACCGGCCGTCGGGGTGCGCCGCCCGCCCGGCGGCCGGCGCGGATCCGACCGGATCTGAGAGCGGCGCGTGTCGCGGGGAGGGGCCGCGTGGGGCGGCGTCGCCGTGTCACCGTGCGCCCCGCCCGCGGGAGGGCTGCCCAGGGTTGGCCACCCGGCGCGGAGATCCCTCACTACGTTCGGGATGACAAAGGAGAGGCAGGCAGCGCTTCGGGACGCGTCGATGCGGCTGGCCTGTCTTCTCGAAATTGTTCCTAATTTTAGTCCAAATCTCGTTTCGAGCGTCGTTTGGGGGCGGGGGTTAGGGCTCCATCATGCCGGTGCGCCAGGCGTAGATGGCGGCCTGGGTGCGGTCGGCGACGTGGAGCTTGGCGAGGATGTTGTTGACGTGGCTCTTGACCGTGCGCTCGCTGATGATGAGGCGGTCGGCGATCTGGGCGTTCGGCAGGCCCTGGGCGATGAGGTGCAGGACCTCGCGCTCGCGCGCGCTCAGGGCCTCGGCCAGCGCGACGGTCTCGGCCCCGGCGCCGTGGAGCTCCTGCACGAGCCGGGCGGCGACGTGGGGGTGCAGAGTGGCCTCGCCGCGGGCGGCGCGGCGCACCGCCTCGGTGAGCGTGTCGAGGTCGACGCCCTTGAGCAGGTAGGAGAGGGCGCCCGCGCGAATGGCCGGGAAGATGTGCTCGTCCTCATGGTAGGAGGTGAGCACGAGGACCTGGGAGCGAGGGCTCTGGCGCTTGACCAGGCGCGTGGCCTGCACGCCATCCATTTCGGGCATCACGAGGTCCATCAGGATGACGTCGGGCGCGAGGTCGGCGGCGAGCAGCACGGCCTCACCGCCGGAACCTGCCTCGCCGACGACGAGGAACGCGCCCTCGGCCTCCAGCAGGGCGCGGAGGCCGCGGCGGACGACCGCGTGGTCGTCGACGATCAGCACGGTGATGGGATCGCTCATGGGGCGGCGTGGGGGGCGAGCGCCGGCTGCGGCGGGGCCGGGGCGCGGGCTTCGAGGCAGGTGCCCTCCGGCCCGCTGGTGACGGTCAGCCGGCCGCCCAGGGACTCGACGCGCTCGCGCATGTGGCCCAGGCCACGGCCGGACGCGGGCCGTGCCGGGTCGAAGCCGTGACCATCGTCGTGCACGCGCAGGCAGAGCTCGCTCGGCGCCCAGCTGAGGTGCAGGGTGACCACGCGGGCGCCACTGTGGCGCGCCACGTTGGCGAGCGCCTCCTGAGCGACGCGGAAGAGGGCGTCCTCGACCTCGAGCGGCGTGGCGCGGGCTCCGGCGATGCGGACTTCGGCGGCGATGCCGCTGCGGCGCGCCCAATCGGCGGCGTACTCCTCCAGCACGGGCGCCAGGCCCTTGTCGGCGAGGGCGGCGGGGCGGAGCGCGGCGATCAGGGCGATGAGCTCTTGCTGCGCCTGGCCGGCCAGGGCCTCGGCCTCGGCCAGGTGGCCGGCGGCGGCCGCCGGATCGCGATCCAGCAGGCGGCGCGCGGCGCGGACCAGCAGGGCCTCGGCGAAGATTTGCTGCTTGACCGAGTCGTGCAAGTCGCGGGCCAGGCGGTTGCGCTCCTCGACGACGGCCAGTTCCTGGCGGCTGGTGAGCAGGGTCTGGATCTGACCGGCCATGCGGTCGAGGTCGCGCGACAGCTGGCCGAGCTCGTCGCGCGCGGGGTCGGCCACGGCGACGGAGAAGTCGCCCGCGCTCCAGGCGTCGGCGGCGCGGGCGATGCGGCGCAGGCGGCCGGTCAGGTTGCGGGAGATAAGCACGCCGGTGAGGGTGCCGAGGACCGTCGCCAGCAGCAAAAAGGCCAGGCCGGCGGGCTGGATCCGGTCCATAAAGGTGCCCAAGAGATTGCCGAGCGCGCCCCAGCTTTCCCCGGTCGTCAACGGCACACGTAAGCTCACCGGGGTGTCGAAGATCACGATCAGGGTGCCGAGGACAACACCGGAGTCGTCACGCACCGGCAGGACGAGCGTGGCACTGGAGTAGTCGGGGAGGCCGACGCGGGTCACCGTCGGGCCGCCACCCCCCAGCGCGCCCTGGATGCTCTTCTGCACGTTGGGCGTGCTCAGGTTGACCGGCGCGCCGGTGAGCGCGGGCTCGCAGGTGCCGGTCCGCGTCAGGCTGGGCAGCGACCAGTCACAGGATGCGCTACCCAGTGCCCGGCCGGCGCGATCGAGCACCAGGGCGCGCGAGCGGGGCGTCTGCACTTCGCCGATCATCGAGTAGAGTGCCGGGATCAGCACTTGGCTCGGCAGCGTGCCGGCCACGTCGGTGACAGTGCCCCGCAGGTAGGGCACGATCTTGGGCGCGACCTGGTTCGCCAGGCGCTGGTCCAGCGGCACACTGTCGTTGAACTGGCGGTAGTCCTGCACCAGCGGTCCGAGCACCGTCGCGAGCTCGATGATCAGGACGGCGACCAGGGTGACCAGGAAGTAGGAGACGGCCACGCGCCAGTAGAGCCCGCGCGGCCACCAGCGCGGCCACGGCCGGCCGGCCCGGTCCGCCCGTGGCCCGGGCTCCCGGTCCAATGGCGTCGTGCGCCGCCTCATGAGTTGGTCCATCGTGACCTTCAGTATACATCCGCCGGGCCCGAGGCTACTCGTAGCGCAGGAGGCCGGCGACGCGCAGGCGCGCGGCCTGCAGCGCGGGGCCGAGGCTGGCGACGCTGGCGATGGCCAGGACGGCCACGAGTAGCACACCCAACGCGGCCGGATCGACGACGAACTGCACGGGGATGACCAGGCGGCTGAGCAGGGCGACGAATGCCCAGGCCAGAGGCAAGCCGAGCAGCGCAGCGGCGACGGCGGCGAGGACCGCCAGGGTCAGCGCCTCGACCCAGAAGACGCGGGCGATGCGCCGGCCGGTGGCGCCCAGCGCCCGCAGCAGGCCGATCTCGCGGCGGCGCTCGAGCACGGCCGCGGTGAGAGCGTTCGCCAGGCCGACGACGCCCGCGGCACCGACGACGAGGGCGACGCCGTAGAGGAGCGCGTAGAGCGTGTACCAGGTCTGCTCCCGCCGGGCGGTGTAATCGGCGAGCGTCTCCACGCGGGCGACCGACTCGCCACGGCCCGAGGCGGCGGCCGGGTTCAGGGCGGAGTCGACGGCGCGGGCCAGCCGGTCGACGGCGGCCGGGCTGCGATCCTGCGCGCGGACGACCACCGCGCGCGCGACCGTGGACGCCTGACCGGCGGGCACCCCCGTAAGGCGGTAGAAGGTGTCGATGGGCACGACCGCCGCGCCGACCCAACCGAGGACCTCGACCGGCTGCTGCACGATGCCGGCGACGGTCAGCGTGAGTGGCAGACCGCTCGTGGCCGGCAGCGTCAGGGTGCTCCCCGGCCCCAGGCCGGAACGCGCGGCCAGGGCGTCGCTGAGCAGCACGACGTTCATATCGCCCGGCCGGAGCGCGCGCCCGCTGACCAGGGGCGGCTGATACAGTGCGCTGCCCGGCTCGGCGCCGACCAGGCTGATCACGCCCCAGGGTGTGGTCACGTGATTCGCGTCGTGCCGCTCCACGCGCGCGACGTTGGGCAGGGCGGCGATCTGATCGCGAACCGGGCTGAACGGCTGCGGACCGGCAAGCTGAACATTGACGTCGGCGTTCAGAATGCCGTGGGCCACAGCCACCGTGTGGCTGACTGACCCGGCGGCGGACTGCGCGATCAGGAAACTGGTCCCGGCGAAGGTCAGCGTCAGCAGCATGAGCGCGGTGCGCCCCGGCTTGCGGAAGGCGCCGCGCAGGCCGAGCCAGACGGTCTGGGAGACGCCGGGGAAGCGGCTGCCGAGGCGGGCGAGACGGCCGCTGCCGGCGCCTGCGCTCACGCCGTAGGCGGCGAGCGCCTCGCGGACCGGGATGCGCGTGCCCAGCCAGAGCGGGATGAGCGCGGCAAGCAGCGGCACGCCGAGCCCGACCACCAGGCTCAGCAGCGGGATGGCCGGGGCGAGGGCGAACGGTCCGAGGTCGAGCGGGATGGTCGTGGCGAGACTGGACGCGAGCAGCCAGCCGCCGGCCACGCCGAGGACCACGCCGGGCAACGTCGCCAGCCCGCTGTAGATGCCGACGGAGGCGAGGTAGCCGCGGAAGACGGCACCGCGCGTGCCGCCGAGCGCCTTCATGGTACCGATGATGGCGGTCTGCTCGGCGACGAGCGTCGTGACCGTGTTCAAGATCAGCAGGGCGGTCATGGCAAGGGCGAGGCCGACCAGCAGGCGTAGCAGCGTGAAGACGCCGTTGACCTGATCGAGCGGCACGGACGGTGCTCGCGGGAAGGCCGTGTCGACGACCGGCACCCCGGCGCTGCTGAGCACCCCGCGCAGCGCGCCGGCTGTCGCCTCCGTCTGCGCGGCGTCGGCGACCTGGACCATGATGCTATGCGAGAGCGCCCGCTTACCGGGCGCGGCGGCGTCCAGATCGCCGCCGACCAGTTGCCGCAGCCCGGCATCGCTCATGAAGCCAAGGCCTCGATCGGAGCCGGACGTGCCGGGGCGGCGCGCCAGGCCGACCACCTGGAGTGACGTGGGCCCGCCGGGCGCGTTGACCGAGACGGTATCGCCGACCCGGACGGCCTGGAAGGTCTGGTCGCTCGCATCCATCACAATCTCGCCGGGACCGGGCAGCCGCCCGGCGGTCAGCTCCCAGGGAGTCAGCGGGTGGACCTGCGGGTCCGGATAGCTGTCGATGGCGAGGGGGACGTGGCCGGGTGCGCGGCTGACGTGCCACTCGGTGTCGAAGATGCTTTGGAGCTGTACGGTGCGCACGTTGGGAACGGCGACGAGGCGGGCCCGGAGGGCAGGGTCGAGCGTGGCCACATCGAAGACGATGTCGGGCCAATCGGCGTGCAGGCCGAGGCTGTAGGTGTAGGCGTTCAGGAGCGTATCCTGGGTGAAGTTGATCGCGGTAAGGCCGAAGACGCCGATGAAGATGCCGAGCACGACGAGCGCCGTGCGGCTCTTGCGCCGGGTGACGTCGGCCAGTGACTTCTTGAGGAGCACGCTCATGGGCCCGCCTCCGGCGTGCCGGTCACGATCGCCGCGGCGCCGTGCTCGCCGACGATGCGGCCGTCGAGCAGATCGATGCGCGCGCCCGCACGAGCGGCCAGCACCGGGTCGTGGGTCACGTAGATGACGGTCTTGCCCGCGATGATCAGTCCGGCGAGGGTGTCGAAGACCGCGTGGGCCGTCCGCGAGTCGAGGTTGCCGGTCGGCTCGTCGGCGACGAGCACGGGTGGATCGTTGGCGAGGGCGCGCGCGATGGCCACCCGCTGCTGCTCGCCGCCCGAAAGCTCGCTGGGCAGCCGGCCGCCGAGGGCGCCGATCTGGGCGAGGTCGAGACAGGCCTGCGCGCGGACAGGCCAGGCGCGACGCGGCAGGCCGCCCCCGCCGCCCAACTCCAGGGCGAGCATGACGTTCTCGAGCGCGGTCAGCGTCGGGATCAGCTGGAAGAACTGGAAGATGATGCCGACGTGGCGGCCGCGCCAACGAGCCAGCCCATCCTCGCTGAGCGCGGGCAGCGCGGCGCCGGCAAAGACGACACGGCCGCCGTCCGGCCGGTCGATGCCGGTGAGCAGGTGCAGCAAGGTCGACTTGCCGCTGCCTGAGGGGCCGTTAATGGCGAACAGCCGGCCCGCGGGCACCTGGAAGGTGACATCGTCGAGGATGACGGTGCGCCGCGCGCGGGTCGTGATGATCCGGGTGAGGTGCTCGGCCTGGACCAGGGGCGTGCCGGCGGGCGCCGGCGCGGCGGGCGGCGCCATATCTGTCTGCGTCATGGGAAGGAGTCCTTTCGACGACGGGCGGTGAGGCGCGCGCTATGCCGCGCGGCCGGTCCGCCTGTCCTCGCCTCCATTATGCGGCCGCGGCGCCGCCCCCGCATCGATCTCGGGACCGGTCGGCGCCCGATCCGCGGGTGGATCCCGCGCGCGGGGCCGGGCGGCGCCTGGCATGATTCGTGCGGCGCCGGCTGCCAGGCGATCAGGCGGCTACCCAAGCGCGGGGCAGGCGTGACGACGAGAAGGAGGGCGACGGCGATGAATCTGGGCGGCATCCATCACGTGACGGCGGTGACCGGGCGGGCCGCGGAGAACCTGGTGTTCTACACCGAGGTGCTCGGCATGCGGCTGGTCAAGAAGAGCGTCAACCAGGACGACGTGTCGGCCTACCATCTGTTCTACGCGGACGCGGCGGGGCACCCGGGCACGGACCTGACCTTCTTCGACTGGCCCGACGCGATCCGCAACCGTCCGGGCACGGGCACGGTGGCGGCGACGGGCCTGCGCGTGCCGGGCGCGGCGCTGGAGTGGTGGGTGCGGCGCTTCGAGACGGCGGGCGTGCCCCACGAGGGCATCGCGGAGCGGGCGAGCCGGCGGACGCTGGCCTTCACCGACCCCGAGGGGCAGCGGCTGCACCTGGTGGACGACGCGGGCACGCCGCCCGGCACGCCCTGGCCGGAGAGCCCCGTGCCGGTCGAGGTCGCGATTCGCGGGCTGGGGCCGCCGACGTTCATGGTGGCGCGGCCGGACCTGACCGTGCGCGTGCTGACCGACGTGCTCGGCTTCACGACCGCGGGCACGTATGCCGCGCCCGAGGACGGCGAGCCGATCCAGGTCTACACCGTAGGCCCGGGCGGGCCGGGAGCGGAGATCCACCTGGCGGTGCGGTCGCAGCGGCCGCGCGGCGCGGTGGGCATCGGCGGGGTACATCACGTCGCGCTGCGCACACCGGACGAGGCGGAGCAGGTGGCCTGGCAGCGGCGCATCGCGGCGGCGGGGCTGGGCGTCACGCCGGTAATCGACCGCTATTACTTCCACTCGATCTACTTCCGTGAGCCGGGCGGGGTGCTGCTGGAGATCGCGACCGACGGGCCGGGCTTCACGGGCGATGAGGACCTGGCGCACCTGGGCGAGAGCCTGGCGCTGCCGCCGTTCCTGGAGCCGCAGCGCGCCGCGATCACGGCGGGGCTGCGGCCGCTGCCGCCGCCGTCGCGCGGCGCGGGGGTGACGGTGCTCACGCAGGAGGCGGCGTCGGAGGGCTGAGGCGGGGCGCTTGCCCGGGCGGAAATCAGCGCCAGGCGCCCGCGCGGCGCGGTGGTTGTCGGGCCCGATCATGCGGCGGCGCTTGTCGCGCGGCGGAGCGCCCTGCTACAGGCGATCGGGGCCGGTGACAGGCTAAATCGCTTACCGCGAGGTCCGTCGATCCCGGCGGCGGTCCGCCTCCCGGGACACCGCCCAGGGCGGCCACTTGGGGCCGCCCCTACACACGCGTGGTTGGCCGGGCCCGGTGGCAGGCAGCCCGATCCGCTTCGCCGCCCGCGCAAACGGGCGGCGGTTTTGTTGCGCGCCATTCGGTTAGGGGGTTTTCTGGTAGACGCCTTCGCTCTCGAGGTGGAAGTAGGCCTCGAAGATCTGGCGGGCGACGGGCACGGCGAAGGTGGAGCCTTCGAGGCTGCTGTCGCCGGCCTCGATGAGCACTGTCACCGCGATGTCCGGATTGTCGTACGGGGCGAAGGCGGTGAACCAGGCGTGCGCGCGGCGGTGGCCGGCCGCGTCGATCGGGTCGCCGATTTCAGCGGTGCCGGTCTTGCCCGCGATCGCCACGCCTTTGAGGTTCGTCTTGTAGGCCGTGCCCTTATACGGGTCGGAGACGGCGAGGCGCATGCCCTGGCGCACGAGCGCCAGATAGTCGGGCTTCACGTCGATGTTGCTGAGCACCTGCGGCTTGAAGGGCTGGAGCACCGTGCCGCCGTCGCTGTCGCGGACCTCCTCGACGATCTGGGGCTGGTAGAGCGTGCCGCCGTTGGCGACCGCCGCGGTCATGTTGGCTAGCTGCAGGGGCGTGACGAGCGTGAAGGCCTGGCCGATGCCGGTCAGGAGCGTGTCACCCAGCGACCAGTTGTTGCCGGGGAAGTTGGCGAGCTTCCAGGCCGGGTCGGGCGCCACGCCGCTGACCTCGCCGGGCAGGCGGATGCCGGTCTTCTGGCCGAGGCCGAACATCGAGCATGTACTTGTGCAGCAGGTCGATGCCCAGGCCGCTGAACAGGTGCGGGTTCGGGTCGCCGGGGTTGTAGTAGCGCGTGGGTTTGCCGAGCACGTCGAGCTGGGCGGGGCCGGCGACCTCGTAGAAACAGACGTCGCACGACTCCTGGATGGCGCCGACGATGTCGAGCGTGCCCAGACCGGCGCGGTTCCAGCCGTTAAAGGCGGTGCGCTGGTTCTCGTTGTACGACAGCGGCACGTCGATATGGCCGGGGTCGAACCACGTGGTCTGCGGGGTGATCTTGCCTGTCTGCAAGCCCGCGGCCGCGACGAGCATCTTGAACGTCGAGCCGGGCGGGTAGGCGCCGCTGATCGCGCGGTCGAACAGCGGGTTGTTCGGGTCGTGGTTCAGCTGGTCGAAGTCCTGCTGCGAGATGCCGGAGGCGAACAGGTTATCGTCGTAGGAGGGCAGGCTGACCATGGCGAGGATCTCGCCCGTCTGCACCTTCTCGACGATGGCCACGCCGCCGCCGACCGACGACGTGGGGTGCGCGGCCAGAATGCCCGCCTGCAGCGCCTTGGTCACGCTGATCTGCAGGGCGCTGTCGATGGTCAGCACGACGTTGTGCCCGGCGACGGGCGGCTGGCTGGAGATCTCGCGCACCTCGCGCTGATTGGCGTTGACCTCGATCTCGCGCACGCCCTTCTGCCCGCGCAGCACGCTTTCCATGCTGGCTTCGATGCCGACGAGGCCGACCTTGTCGTCCTTCTCATAGGGCGCGGGCTCGCCGCTGCCCTCGGGCGGCAGGCTGGCCGCGTACTCGTCGGGCGGGATCAGGCCGACGTAGCCGAGGATCTGGCCCATGTAGGAGCCGAGCGAGTACTGGCGCACGGCCTCGGGCACGACGGTGACGCCGGGCAGGGAGAGGTGGGCCGCCTCGATGCGCTCCATCGTCTCGAAGGGGATGTCGCGCGCGACGATAACGGCGCGGATGGGGCTGTCGCGCCGGGTGATGAAGGTGTACTGCAGCTCATTCATGACGGCGATGCCCGGCCACTGCGCCAGATGTGCGTTGATCGCCGCCACGGTGGCGGCGTCGAGATCGCGGCGCAGCAGGTTGGGCGCGGCGGGCGAGACGCGCTTGGCCGTGTCGAGCAGGGTCTGCAGGTCGGATACCGGCACTTTGAGCACGGCGGCCAGCTGTTCGATCACCCGGGCGGCGCCGGAGGGATCGGCGTACAGGTCGTCGGGCACGGCAGTCACGACCGGGCCGGTGTTCAGGAAGTCGGCGAGCGCGGCGAAGACGGCCTCCTGCGCCGTCGGGTCCTCCGGCAGGTCGGCCTCGGTCACGGCGACGGAGAAGGCGGGCTGGTTGCTGATCAACTGGCGCAGGTTGCGGTCGTAGACGATGCCGCGGGGCGCCTCGACGGTCATGCGGCGGATGCGGTTGCCGTCGGCCTCGGCCTGGTACACCGTGCCCTGCACGATCTGGAACTGGAACAGCCGCGCCATCAGCGCGACCAGCGAGATGGCCAGGAAGGCATAGAACAGGAAGAAGGCGGAACGTCGCATAGGTGTTGGGTGTCCGTTTGAGTGAGGCCGCGTACCGGGCCGCGCGCGGGGCAAGGGTGGGCCGCGGCCGCCATCTGGGATGCGGGCCGCGGCGCCCGGCCGCGCGCCCCGCACCATCGAGTGCCAATCAGTGCGCCCCTATTATACCGCAGCCGGCCGGATTTCGTCACGCGGATTCGCGGGGCGCGGCGCGCCAGGCCGGCGGCGCGCGTAACTGAAACGCCGCGCGTGCAATGATTCATACGGGTTGGTTTTCGCCGAGCGCTCCGGGGCGCGCCCGGCGCGGCCCGTGCCGGCGAAAACCAACGCCGGCCAACCCTCGCCAGGGCGCCGTGTCGCCGCGCGTCTTCTGCCTATACGCGCTTCGGTTCTTCGCGGCTGCAGTTGAAGGAGAGGTCCGATGCTATTTCCCCGCCCCCGTATCCCCACGCGGTTCCGGCGCCCGGCCGGCTGGGTGCCGGCGCTGGCCGGCCTGTTCGTGTTCTGCGTGCTCTGCCTCGGCGGCTCGGCACCCGCCGGGGCCGGGCCCCTGGCGACGGCCGTCGTGGTCCACGACGGCAGCGGCCTGCTCGCCGCGGGCGCCGAGGTCTACGTGAACTGCGTCTACCAAGGCACCACCAACGGCAGCGGCCAGATCGCCGTGGCAGGCCTCCACAGCGGCGACCACATCCAGGCCCGTCTGCTGACCTATACCGCGCCCACGTCCAAGGGGTCGCACGCGAGTTGGGCCTTCCACGTCTGGCGCACCAATATCCGGCAGATGAGCAACGGGTCGCAGCAGGACTTCACGGTATCGGATCCCGCGGCGACGCAGCAGATCTACCTCGACCTCGAGGAGAACCAGATCGGCTTCAACATCGTCGCGAGCGTGGAATACAACGCGACCGCGACCAACCTGTCGCAGATCGCCACAGGCCTGCAGAGCGCCTCGACCTATCTCTTCGACGCGAGCGACGGGCAGATGTACTTCGAGCAGGTCACGCTCTATGAGGACCGGGCGAACTGGGATGACGCCGACTTCCAGTTCTACGCCTCGCAGTGGCCGAACGCGGACGTCGGTGGCCCGAGCGGCGTGGAGAGCACCTGCTGCCACGCACGGTTCCCGGGGCCGGCGTTCTACACCGATTGGACCCAGCCGACGGCCTACCGGACCCTCATCCACGAATTCGGCCATTACGCGATCGGCGCGTACGACGAGTACTTCAACAGCAGCGGCAACTCGTCCTGCACGCTGGATCGCGCCAGCGTGCCTGAGCAGGATCGCGCCAGCATCATGGACTACCAGTACGATTCGACCGAGTACTGCTACGACAGCACGCACAACGCCGCGACCGCGCAGGGCGAAACGCTCCACCAGTCCGTCTGGGCGACGATCGCCGCCAACTACGAGGCGACGCTGCGCATCATCTACACGCCGATGCTGCGCGGCGGCGACGATCCGGGGCCGTACAGCCTCAGCTGTTTCGACGCGATGACTCCGGCCGTGGTGGCGGTCGCGACGAACGCCTGCGGGCCGATCTCGCTCCAGGCCACCGATCTATCGGGCGCGCCCCTCAGCGGCGCCACGGTGACGCTGACGCACAACGGCTACCAGATCAACGAGGGCACGACGGACATTTCCGGCTACGCCACGCTCTATGGCGTGGTGGTGGGCGACCACGTCGACGTGACGAAGAGCAATCACTCCGGCAACAGCTACGTCTTCTGGGGCGGCGGGGCCGACCTGACCGACTGCAGCGCAGTGACCATCCCGATGTTCCCCTGGATCTCGTACGTGCTGTATCCGATTCCGCGCTTCCTCGTCGAAGGCCCAGTGTTCCACGTGCGGATCCCCATCCCGCCGGGCCCCGTGCTGCCGCAGTTCCTGGTGTTCGCCGAGCAGGGCGGGCTCAACCGGCACCAGGTGGGGCTGCAGTATAACCCGGACCTGCACCAATATGAGGGTGATTTCCCGGTGGACCTGGGCCGCACCCTGGACTTCAACCTGGACGTGACCAGCTACAACGCGCAGCAGCAGGCCGTGGTGCAGGCCTTCCACTACCAGGGCGGCGTCTTCCGCGCGAGCGGCCCGACGGATCCTGCCTACGCCGCAACGCGCAAGACGGGCGTGGCGGCTCCGGCGGGCTGGCAACTGCTGCCGGCCGATAGCCAGGGGAACCTCGAAGTCAACGCCGGCAGCCTGCCCGACAATACGGGCGTGCTCGTGGGCGACACCAACTTGCCCGCGGCCCCGCCGACCGGGATGGTCGCGGTCGGCGGGCCGCTCAGCATCGACGCCGAGAACCCGCTGAGCGGCACGGCCAGCGTGGCGCTGCGCTATCAGGTCGACGCCTACTGCAGCCTGCAGGCGAACAGCATCGGCGTCTACTACTACGACGGCACGGCGTGGACGCCGCTGACGACGACGCTTGACACGGTGCAAAGCGTTGCCTTCGCGCCGATCAGCCAACTGGGCATCTACGCCGTGTTCGCGACGCCGAACACCACGCCGACCTTCAGCGACGTGCCCGACAGCAACCCGTTCTACACCTACATCGAGTTCATGGCCTGCCACGGGATCGTCAGCGGCTACGCCGACGGCACCTTCCGCTGGGGCAATAACGCGACACGGGCCCAGTTCAGCAAGATGGTGACGCTGGCGTACCACTGGTCGCTGCAGAACCCGACCACGCCGACGTTCGCCGACGTGCCGACCAGCTTCCCGTTCTACAGCGTCATCGAGACGGCGGCCGCGCAGGGGGTGATCAGCGGGTATGCCTGCGGGGGGCCGGGCGAGCCCTGCGACCCGCAGCATCGCCCGTACTTCCGGCCCTACGCGAACATCACGCGCGGCCAGATCGCCAAGATCCTGGTGCTGGCGGGCCGCTTCGCCATCAACACGAGCGGCGGGCCGCACTTCGCCGACGTGCCGGCGGCCAACCCCTTCTACTCGTTCATCGAGACGGCCTACAATCTGGGCCTGATCAGCGGCTATAGCTGCGGCGGGAGCGGGGAGCCTTGCCCGGGGCTCTACTTCCGGCCATACGCGAACGCCACGCGCGGGCAGATCAGCAAGATGATCTACCAGGCGGTGCAGCCGCGCTAACCGGTCGCCCCGCCCGTGCCTCGCACGGGGCATGGGCGGGGTGCGGTGGCGGGGTCAGCGTGGGGGGCGGGCCGAGCGGCCGGGGCCGCCGTAGAGCACGACCAGGCGCGCGATCTGCGACCCGGCGGGGGTGAGCACGAGGCCGCCGGCCTGCACGCCGGGAACGCGCGCCCAGGAGTAGCTCGCGACGATCGTGCCGTTCTCCTCGTGCGCCTCCAGGATCACGATCTCGTCGTCGGGGGGCCGGTCGCGATAGGCCGCCGCGATGGCGGCGCGGCCGACGTAGGGGCCCGCGGTGATGCCGTGGAAGACCAGCTCGGCGTCGGGCGTGAAGCCGGCGACCATCGGGCCGAAGTCGCCCGTGCGGACGCCCTGGTTGAAGAGGCGCGTGTGGCGCGTGAGCAGGCGCGGAAGCGCAGCCATAGGATCCTCCTGAGAGCGGCCCCACCGCTCCCATTCCCTTAGCCGGCCGGTGCCGGGGGCGCAGCCGGGGACGCCGGGGCCGGCGTGGCCGTCACCGGCCGGCCGAAGAGCCGCACGAAGATGGCGGGCGCCCACCAGATGACCCAGAGCAGCACGATGGCGTAGCGCAGCAGGTCGGGCAGGATGGGCCCGGGCAGCCCGGCGAACAGCGGCTTCAGGACGGTGCGCAGGGCGAAGGCGCCCACCAGACCGATGACGATCTTGGCGCCCTGGACCGGCAAGTCCGCGGGCGCCTCGAAGCCCACCCAGCGGCGCTCGGCCCACCAGCCGACCAGCAGGCCGAGCACGGCGCCGCCGAGGCGCACGGTGATGTCGGTGGGATCGAGCAGCGTGACGGCGAGCGCGACGACCGCGGCACGCCACAGCCGGGACCATCGCGGCCCCTTGCGCGACGAGGCCGGGCAGCGCCCGGACGGCGATCAGGCCGAGGATCGCGAGGGCCGCGCCGAGGGCCCAGCCGCTCACCACGTCGCCGGGCCAGTGCTCGCCCAGATAGAGGCGCGAGACGCCGATGAGGAAGGCGAGCCCCACGGCGGCGCCAAGCAGCCAGGCCCGGCGCACCAGCCCGGCGAGCAGACCCCAGACGGCGGCGCTGTTCTGGGCGTGGCCGCTCGGCCAGGCGCTGCCGGGCGCCGTGTCGGGCGCGAGAGGCACGACCGGCGGCCCGGGCCGCGGCTCGGCGACCACGCCTTTGAGCCCCTCGTTGAGGTACTGCGAGGCGAAGAAGACCACGCCGATGCGCAGCCCGAGCGTGCGGTTCACGCACCAGTACAGGATCGGCACGAGCACCAGCAGGAAGTCCTCGGAACCGAGGAAGGTGCAGAACGAGAAGAAGGCGGTGAGCACGGGGTCGCGCAGCCCCTGCAACCAGAGCAAAAGGTCCATGCACCGGGCCTCCCAGCCGGAGGGCGGCCCGCGTGCCGCCCCCAATCGCGGCCAGTATAGAGAGCCCGGCCGGACGCTGTCAAGCCCCGGAGGCTGGCACCGGCGAGCCCGGACGGCCGCGACGGCCGGCCCGTCCTCTGCCCACCTGCCGGGCTCGCGCACCGGGTGAGCGGGCTGGTTCCGCCGCGCCGGGGCGCCGAAATCCTGCCAAATGCGCGCCCGGGATGCCAGGCCGATTCCGGGATTCCGACATGCCTACGGCTTCCGCGTGATCGCGGCTGGTATTAGCTTATATTTCTATCTCCCAGATGCCCGGAAATCGGCCTCGAATCCAGACCGAATCGGCGATGAATCCTGACAGAGGATGACAGGTATCATCCGGTACAATGAGGGTGTGTTTCGTACAGATGTTCGCGCAATGTGCCTCCCCGGCCCGGGGGCGAAGGAGGGTTATCCCGTGGAAGTAGTGATTGCTCGCTGGCAGATTCGTATCGCACATCGGCCGGCCGGCCCGGCCCAGCGGCCGCCGCGGCTGCCGCGCGCGGTGCGCGTGCACGAAGCCGCCCAGCGGCAGCGCGCCCTGGCCGAGGAGCGCGAGGCGGCCTTCGCCCGCCTGCTCCTGCACGAATAGCCGCCGGTCGCGCCACAGCGACCGGCGCGGCGGGCGCCCGGCAGATGCCGGGCGCCCGTCGTCGTGCCCGCGGCCACACGTCATTGGCCGGCGCGGCGCGCGGCGGGGTTGCGGCGGTTATCGAGCCGGGACCGTGCGGCGGCTTGGGACCCTCACCCCTCTCCCGCGTTCGGGCGAGGGGAGTGCGATGCGGCCAGCGCCGGCCAGGATCGTCTCGGGGAGCGCGGCGCTCCCGGCGAGGACCGCCCCCAGCCGCCTCGCTCGCCACGCGCTATCCCAGCGGCGCCCCCTCACCCCGGCGCGCTCCCCTCACGGGGCGCGTGAGTGCGATTCGGCCGTGCTGCGGACGGGAACGTAGGCTGGAGGGGGATCCATAGGGCGAACTTGAGCGCTCCCGGCCCTCCCCCTTGCCATCCGGACCCGCAGGCCAAGCATCTCTATCCCGGGGCGCTTGCCCCCGGGCAACCGCGGGGCGTCCGGGAGCTGGCCGGCGCGGAACCGCCTGCCTCACGGCAAGCGCCTCGGCGCGGAGACCCTTCACTGGCGGTCAGGGTGACAAGGGAGCGGCAGGGCGACAGGAGCATCCCGCGACGAGGCGGCTCGCCGGCGCACCTTTCCCAGCGGCTTGCGCCTGCGGGCGAGGGGGCCACGCGCGGGGCGTACTCGCGGGGAGCGCGCTGCGCGGTCCGGCGGGCGGGGCGGCGCGCGGTCTACGCGGCGGGGTCAGCGGACGGCGGACGGCGCGGGGAGGGCGAGCATTAGCTCTTCGAGGGTGAGGCGCGGGCTGACGTTTTGCTCGAGGCGCTCCTGGGCGGCGGTGGCGGCGGCGAGCACGGCGCCGATCTCGGCGGGGGTGAAGGCCGGGGCCTGGGCGTCGAGCGCGGCGCGGCGGTCGACATTTTGCACCAGCGCCGGGCGACCGAGGCGCACGACGAGCAGGTCGCGCCACCAGAGAGCGAACTGGGTGACCGCGTCGAAGACGCCCGCGCGGTCGGGGGAGAAGCGGCCCGCGAGATCCCCGGCCCAGGTGAAGCGCGCGGGTAGGTCGGCGGTGGGCAGGGCGGCGATGTCGTCGAGCAGGGCCGCGCGGGCGGCCTGGGCGTCGGGGTCGGCGGCCATCTGGAAGGCCCAGCCGGGCCGGCCGCCCGAGAGGGCGGCGAGCGTGGCGGCCTCGGTCGCGGGCACGCCGCGCGCTTCGAGCGCCGCGGCGACAGTCGCGCGGGGCAGCGCGCGCAGGGCGACCAGCTGGACGCGGGAGAGGATCGTGGGCGGCAGGCGGCCGGGGTCGGCGGCCAGCAGGACCAGCACGGCGTAGGGCGGCGGCTCTTCGAGCGTCTTGAGCAGGGCGTTGGCGGCGGCCAGGCTGAGGGTCTCGGCGTCCTCGACCACGGCCAGGCGCCAGGCGCCGTCGAAGGGGCGCAGGCTCAGGCCGTGGTGCAGCTGGCGCACGGTCTGGATCGAGAGCTCTTTGTTGACCGTGCTGGTCTGCTCGGGATCGGCGGCCTGGCGGGCGAGGCTATACCAGTCGAGGTCGGGGTAGGTGCCGCGCGCGACGTCCCGGCAGGCGCGGCAGCGGCCGCAGGGCACATCGGGCGCGCGCCCGGCGTCGAGCGCGGCGGGGTCGCCACGGCAGACGAGCGCCTGGGCGAAGAGGCGGGCCAGGGTGGCTTTGCCGACCTGGGGCGGCCCGGCGAACAGATAGGCGTGGGCCAGCCGCCCGGTGGCGAGCGCAGGGCGCAGCTGGGCGACGGCGACCGCGTGGCCGACGACCGGCCAGCCCGCGCCGGGTGCCGCGGGTGCGGGCACGCTTAGCCTTCCTTCGGGGCGGCGCCCGCGCCGGGGCGCTTGCCCGGCGTACTGCCGCGCGCGCGACGGCCGCCGCTCTTGGCGGCGCCGTCGGCGGGCGCCTCGGAGGCGGCCGCCGCGGCGCGCTGCTCGCGGATCGCGCGCACGCGCGCCTGCTCCTGGCGCGCCGCGGGGCTCAGCTTGCGCGCCGGGGCCTTGGCCACCGGGGCGGCGGGTGCGGCGACCTCGGGGCCGAGCAGCGCCTGCATGGCCGCGGTGATGCGGTTGCGGTCGTCGGCCGGCACGACGGCGTTCATGTTTTGCTCGAAGTACTGGCCAAAGGCCAGGAAGCTGTGGAGCTCGTTGAGGTGGATCACCTCGACGTGCGAGCTCTCGATGTCGAGGGGAGTCTTCGGATTGCGGAAGACCACCAGGCCCCAGACGGGCACGGGCTGGCGGGTCGGCACGTTGGCGGCCAGCCACTCGCGCATGCGCTCTGCGTCCCGCTGGACCGCGGCCGAGGGGTTGCCGAGCGGCACCTCGCCGATGCGAGCCAGGCGCTCGAGGATGGGCAGGCGCTGGGTCCAGCGGTCGCCGCGCTCAGTGGTGCGGCAGGTGATCGTGAAGCCGCCGGTCTTGTACTCCGTCTCGCCGCGCGCCGCGGCGACCAGGCCCTCGGTGACGCCACGCATGCTGATCACGAAGACACCCTCGGCCGTGACCAGCACGTAGTCGACGACGGTGGCGCCGAGCGGCAGGAAGGCGAAGATGTGCTGTTTTGGGCCGGGGCGCACTTCCTCCTGCACGACGGGCGGGATGGCCTGCATCGCCTTCCAGTACCGCACCTGGCCGCGGCCGTATTGCCACATCGGGAAGCCGACGATCAGCGCCGGGTAGGCCAACAGCACGACCCAGTAGGCGACGCCGAGGCCGAGGCTGAGCACGAAGCTGACGAGGACCAGACCGAGGCCGAGAGCCTGGAGCCAGCCGGCGCGGCGTTGGCGCCCCTTCAGGTATTTCTCGTTGACCGACATATGCATGATAGGTTACCGTCCTGCTGCGGGCGGCGTGACCGCGTCGCCCGGGTCCCAACGGCGCCAGAGGAGGCACGCGTTGTGCCCGCCGAAGCCGAAGCTGTTCTTGAGCGCGATACGCACGTCGGCCGTCCGGGGCACGTTGGGCACGTAGTCGAGGTCGCACTCGGGGTCGGGGGTCTCGTAGTTGATGGTCGGCGGGATGATGCCCGTCTGCAGGGACATGACCGTGGCGACGGACTCCAGCGAGCCGCAGCCACCGAGCAGGTGGCCGAACATCGACTTGTTGGCACTGACCGGCACGTCGTAGGCGTGCGGGCCGAGTGCGGCCTTGATCGCGCGCGTCTCCATCGGGTCATTCAGGTCCGTGGCCGTGGCGTGGGCGTTGATCATGTCCACCGCCGTGGGCGGCAGGCCCGCGTCGGCCAGCGCGCGGGTGATGGCCAGCGCGGCGCCGCTGCCGTCGGGCGACGGGGCGACGAAGTGGTAGGCGTCGGTAGAGGCGCCATAGCCGACGAGTTCGGCGTAGATGCGTGCGTCGCGGGTCAGCGCATGGTCGAGGCGCTCGAGCACGAGCACCCCCGCGCCCTCGCCCGGCACCAGACCGTCGCGGTTCTTGTCGAACGGGCGGCAGGCATGGGCGGGGTCGTCGTTCCGCTGGCTCATGACGCGCAGCAGGCTGAAGGCGGCGAGGCCGAACTCGGAGATGGTCGCCTCGCTGCCGCCCGCCAGCATGGCGACGGCGGCGCCGCGGCGGATCACCTCGGCGGCATCGCCGATGGCCTGCGTCGACGCGGCGCAGGCCGTGACCACGGCATTGGAGTAGCCGCGCAGGCCGAAGCGGATGGCCACCTGGGCCGAGATCATGTTGGGCAGCACCATGGGCGCGAAGAACGGGTTCATGCGCATGCCCCCGCGCGTCAGCAAGACGCGCGCACCCTGCTCGATTTCGGGAAACGCGCTGGTGCCCGTACCGAGGATCACGCCCACGTCGTCGCCCGCACCGTCGTCCAGGGGCAGGCGGCTGTCTTCGACCGCCTGGCGCGCGGCGCCCACCGCGAACTGCGTGGCGCGGCTCATGCGCCGCGACTCGCGCCCTTCGATCCACTGCTCCACCCGGAAGTCCTTGACTTCGGCCGCGATACGCGTGGGGTAGGCGGACGCGTCAAAGAGGGTAATCGGGCCGATCGCCAATTCGCCGCGGCTGAGACCCTCCCAGAAGGTGGGCACGCTCTGGCCGTGTGGGCTGATGACGCCCATGCCGGTGACGACGACACGGCGCGTCGGGTCGCTCTCGAAGGCGCGGCCGCGCGGCGCGCCCACCGGATGCTCGCTGCTTGCCATACTCCGTCCTTTATCAAGATAGCGCGGGTGCTCGGGGAGGCACAAAAACGCCGCGGCGCCACCGGATCACTCCGGGTTCGCGCCACGGCCGGGGAGGGCGCCGAGGGCCCGCCGACGGCTTGAAGCCGTCCCCTCGTTATGGTACACTCCGGACGCGTAATGTAGCCGTAGTGTACCATAAACCGATGAGCGTGGCAAGCACCGGCGCGGCCGGGTCCGCCCGCCGCGCCAAGCCGTTACAGCGTGCCCGAGCCCACCACACCCGATCTGTCGATCGTGATTGTCTCCTGGAACGTGCGCCCCCTGCTGGCGGACTGCCTGGAGTCGCTGCGCCCGTTGCTGGCGGGCGGAGGCCGGGGCGCGGAGGTGATCGTCGTCGACAACGCGTCCACGGACGGCACGGTGGCCTGGCTGCGGGCGGCCTGGCCCGAGGTCATCGTGGTCGCGTCGGAGACGAATCTGGGCTTCGGGCGGGGCAACAACGTGGGCATGGCGCGGGCGCGCGCGCACCTGCTGCTGCTGCTCAACCCGGACACGATCGTGCCGCCGGACGCGATCCCGCGACTGGTCGCCTTCCTCGGCGCGCATCCGCGAGCGGGGATGGCCGCGCCGCGGCTGCTCTACCCCGACGGGCGGCTGCAGCGCAACGCCTTCCGCTTCCCGGGGCTGCGGCAGATCTTCCTCGACCTGTTCCCGCTGCACCCGCGGCTGGTCGAGAGCCCGCTGAACGGGCGTTACGCGGCCGAGCGGCGCGGCGACCGGCCCTTCCCCATCGACCACCCGCTCGGCGCGGCGATGCTGGTGCGGCGCGCGGTGGTCGTGCAGACCGGCGGCTTCGACGCGGGCTTCTTCATGTACGCGGAAGAGGTGGATTGGTGCTGGCGGATCCGGGCCGCGGGCTGGGAGATCTGGCAGGTGCCCGCGGCACGCATCGTCCACCTCGGCGGGCAGAGCACCGGGCAGGTGCCGGGGCGGATGTACGTCGAGCTCTGGCGGGCGCGCTACCGGCTGTTCGCCCGGCACCGCGGGCGCGCGTTCCTGGCGGCGGCGCGGCTGCTGGTGCGGGCGGGCATGGTGCGGAAGGCGGCGGCCGTCTCCTGGGATATGTGGCGCGGACGCGCCTCCGCCGCCACGACCCGGGCGCAACGGCGCGTCTACGCCGCGGTGTTCCGGCTGTGAGCGTGCCGGCCCCGGCCCCCGCCCCCACCCTCTCGGTCGTGATCCTGGCGATCGACGAGGGGGCGCACCTGGCCGCCTGCATCGCCTCGGCCGCGCCGCTGCTCGGAGCCGACGCGGAACTGGTCGTCGTGCTCGACGGCGAGGCGACGGCGGCGGTGGCGGCCGTGGCACGGCGGCACGCCGCGCGGGTCGCGCAGTATCCCTTTGTGAACTTCTCGGCGCAGCGTAATCACGGCGTGGCGCTCGCGCGGGGCACCTGGGTGCTCTTCCTCGACCCCGACGAGCGCGTCACCCCGGGGCTGGCGGCGGAGGTCCGGCAGGTGCTCGCCGCGCCGGTCGCCGCCGACGGCTACTGGGTGCCGCGGCGCACGTTCATGTTCGGCCACGAGGTGCGGCACGGCGGCTGGTGGCCCGACTACCAGATGCGCCTGCTGCGGCGCGCCGCGGCGCACTACGACGAGGCGCGCGCCGTGCACGAGGTGCCCGCGGTGCCGGAGGAGCGGCAGGCGCGCCTGACCGCGCCGCTGCTGCACTACAACTACGCCACCTGGCGCCAGTTCACGGCCAAGCAGCGTGTCTACGCGGCGCACGAAGCGCAGGCCCAGGCGGCGCGGGGGATCCGGGCCCGGCCGCGCAACTTCGTGCTGCAGCCGCTGCGCGAGTTCCGCCGCCGCTACGTCACGCTTGGCAGCCGGCACGACGGCATGCTGGGGCTGCTTCTGGCCCTGGCGATGGCCTACTACACGCTCCGCATGTATCGCGACCTGGCCCGGCTCTCCGGCGCGCCCGACGCGGTGCCGCCGGCCGGCTAGGCGCCCGGGCGCGAGGGGCCCTGTCGATTGACAGCGTCGGGCGCGGCGCATAGAATATTCTGGATTGCCCAATCCCCCCACGACCACGGGCGGCCTCCGAAAGGGAACCAACGCATGAAGCGACGCAGCGGCAGCGGCGTGATCCTCGTGATCTTGCTGCTTATCCTCATCGGGGCCGTGCTGCTCAACCGCACGGCGGCCGTGCCGCCCCCGGTCACGCCCTTCCCCCCGGCGCCCGGCGCAACGGTGCCGCCCTTCGTGACCCCGGCGCCGGGCACGACGCCCGGCGGCAACCAGGTGGTGCCGAATCCGGGCGGCAACATCCCCGTGCTGGCCAGCAAGCCCAAGCCCCAGGACGCGACGTACCAGGGCTGCCCGGCCCAAGGCGACGGCGGCGACCCCGCGCTGAACGTGCTCAAGAACCGCATCGAACTCCGCGCCGTGGTACCCCGTCTCCATCGGCAGCATCGTGAACCTGCCCTGGCCGAAGGGCATCGAGCGCAAGACGCGCGCGAACTGGTCGGCGGCCGACGCGGCCCAGATCGCGCGCTACGAAGGCACGCCCGTGCAAGTGGAGGGGTATTTGGCCGGGGCGAAGCAGCAGGGCCCCGAGTCGTGTAACTGCCACGCCACGGACGACGTCGACAATCATCTCTGGGTCGTCAACTCGCCAAGCCAGGACCGCGCGCACTCGCTCGTGGCCGAGATCACGCCACGCATGCGCGCGCTGCACCCCGGCTGGGCCTTCGACCGGGTGCGGCCGCTGGTCGACGGGCAGACGCGGGTGCGCATCAGCGGCTGGCTGATGCTCGACCAGGAGCACCCCGACCAGGTGGGGCAGACCCGCGGCACGATCTGGGAGATCCACCCGATCATCGACTTTGCGGTGCAGCGCAACGGCCAGTGGATCTCGCTGGACACCGGCCGCGTGGCCGCGTCGACACTGGCCGGGCGGCCGACCGAGGACCCGAACCTGCCGCCGCCCATCGTCGACACCGTCGCGCCCGGCACGACGCCGATCGCGGCCGCGCCGCGGGGCACGCCCGGCGTCGACCAGACGAGTGTGGGCTCCGTACAAATCGCGGATATCTTCTACGATGGCCAGAAGGGATCGAGCGAGCCGGACGAGTACGTGGCGATCGCGAACACGGGCGCCACGCCGGTGGCGCTCGACGGCTGGGTGCTGCGCGACATCTACGGGGGGCAGGAGTTCACGTGGCAGCACTTCACACTGCAGTCGGGCCAGACGATCCGCATCTACACGAACGAGGTGCATCCGGAGAGCGGCGGCTTCTCCTTCGGCTCGAAAGCGGCGATCTGGAACAACAACGGCGATGCAGCGGAGCTGTTCGACGCGAACAACACGGTCGTGGCCACGTTCGCCTACGGCAACCGGCGCTGACCGCCGTCGGGGCGCGAAGGAGGCACCGCGATGCATAAGGGCATCTATCTGCAAACGTCGCTGCCGCTGGTGCCGGGGCCGACGGCCGCGGCGGACACCACGCAGGCGCTGCAGTCCGCGTTCGCCCGCCTACACCCGGACCTGCACCTGCGGATCGAACGCCTGTCGGCGCCGAACGCCGCGGGGGTCGCCAAGCTGCGCGTCTACATTGAGGGCGACCAGGAACCCGCGGCCGACTTCGCGGCCTGGACGCGCGCAGCCCTGCGCGACGCGGTGGCGGCCAGCGCGCCGCCGGCCGCGGGGCAAGCGCGCGGCCTGCACGCCGTCGAGGAGGTGGAGGACGACGACGAGCGTGGCCTGGTGCTGCCGCCCGGCCGCCGCGCCACACCGCACGGCGACGAGATCATCGGCCCCGGCCCGGAACCCGCGGCCGCGCCGGAACACGCACCCCCCGACCCGGCGACCGCGCCAGATCCGTCCGCCGGATGCGACAAGGAGCAGGGCTGATTTGCCCGCGGCGGTGTAATGTCGGCCCGAGCCGTTCGTCGTCTCCGGTGAACGGACGAGCGACGAATACACGCCGCATGAGAACGCCTTCCTGAAGAGCAGAAACCCCTCGCCTGGGCCGGCGGGGGGTTTCTGTTTGCGCGGCGCGCGGCTCAGCCGGCCGGGGGCCGGTCGGACGGGGCGGCGCGCGGCGGCAGGCCGGCCGGGCGGCGCGGCAGGCGGATGATCAGGCGGCGCACGGCCACGTCGACGGGGAAGAGCAGCAGCGCGACCGTCAGCAGGAAGGGCCAGGCGGGCACGCGCGTGGGTGGGGCCGAGCCCAGCGGCGCGGCGGCGACCGGTTGGCCGAGGTCGAGCACGCGGCCGCCGCCCACCGCGGCGAGCGCGCGCAGCCCGGCCAGCCCGGCGTCGGGCGAGGCGGGCAGGCGGTATTCGGCCGGATAGGGCACCACCAGGCCCAGCGTCGTGGTGGCGACGACCGTGCCCGTTAGCGTCTGCTGGCTGACCACCGCCTGATAGGCGCCAGGCGCGCCGGCCACCACCTGGCCGGTGTAGTGGCCGGGACGCAACTCGGTCAGGGGCACCTCGCTCACGCTGCCGTTGGGGCCGTCGATGTGCACGGTCGTCGGCAGGCCGGTGCGTGCCGCACCGGTCGGGTCATGCGCATCGACGGCGATCTGCGCCTGGCCCCCGGCCACCGCGGCGGTCGCGTCGAGCGCCGGGATGTTGCTGCGCGGCAGGGTCCAGTCGACCAGTTGGGCGGCGAACTGGGCAAAGCCCGCCCATTGCACCCAGGCGGTGGCCCAGCGGCCCTTCATGTCGGGCGTCCAGGCTACGGCGCGGCCCAGGCCGTACTGCCACTGCGCGAGGATGGGATCGCCGTTGGGTGCGGCCAGAGCCACCTGCGCGGTATCGCGGGGCGTCGTGCTATTGTAGCCGCTCAGTGGCGGCAAGGCGGCCGTGTCGAGACCCTGTAAGATCGGCCCGGCGCGGATCAGCGACGGCACCGTGGGCGTCTCGACGAAGTAGGCGCCCGTCGTCAGCACCGTCTCCTTCAGGAACAATTGGGGCACCGACGCCGAGTCGTCGGCGGAGTAATAACGGCCGCCGGCATCCTGGGCCAGCGTCTTGAGCACGTTGTTGTCGGAGCCCGAGCCGTCGGCGATGGCCGAGAGGGTGATGTTGTTCCGGCGCATCTCGTCGACGATGGCATTGTATGAGCCGCCCTGCGTCCAGCCGTCGCTGAGCAGGATCATGTGCTTGACCTGCGCGGGCGTCTCCTCCAGCGCGGTGGTCGCGGCGCGGAGGCCGGTCAGCAGGTTGGTGTCGCCGTCGGCCTGGATGCCGGCGATCTCGCCGCTCAGGTCGGGCACCTGCGCCAGCGGCTGCATCTGCACGACCCAGCGCGCCAACGTGTCGAAGGCGACGACGCCGATGCGGTCGGTGGGCGCCAGGGTGGCGGCGGCCTTCAGGATGGCCTGCTTGGCGATGTCGACCTTCGACTCGCCCGCGCTTTGCACGTTGGTCGAGCGAAACGCGCCGGTACTGCCACAGTGGCAGCGCCCCATGCTGCCCGACTTGTCGACGACGAGCGCCAGCGCGACGTCGGCCTGGCTCTGAGGGCTGCGCACCTGCATACTCACCGGCAGGGCCGCCTCGACCGCCGTGCCCAGGTAGCCCCCGGCGCCGAAGGACAACTCGCCGCCGACCATGACCAGGCCGCGGCCGAGGTCGCGCACGTAGGACTGCAGCGCCTGCTCCGTGTCGGCGCCGAGGAGCGGCGCGGCGACGTTAGCCAGCACGACGGTGTCGTAGGCGGCCAGGCCGTCGAGGGTGTGCGGCACCGCGTCCGGCGTGATGACCTGCGCGTCGACGTGCGCCGCGGTCAGGGCGACGCGCAGCGGGTCGCCGTCGTCGGGCGAGCCGGCGACAATCAGCACGCGCGGCGGCCCGGAGACGACGGTGTAGCCGGCCGCCTGGTCGTTCTGAGTCCACTGGTCGTTGGCGGCGGCGATCTCGGCGCGGTAGATGTGGAAGCCCTGGTCGCCCGCGGTCGCCGGGATGCGGAACGTGTTGGTGCCCCCGAGCAGGCTCACCTGGCGGTCGGCCAGCAGGGTGGCATCCTGATAAACGCGCAACTCGGCGCCCTCGGCGGTCGCGCTGCTGACCTGCACGATCACCTCGAACGCCTGGCCAATCGCCACCCGGCCGGGCGCGCTGACGGAGTCGACGGCGACGTCCTGCGAGGCACCCGCGTGCAACGGCACGACACTGATCGGCACGCCGGACGCGGCGGCCTCGGCGGCGGCCGAGGCAGCGTCGCCGCCGGTGTCGAGGCCGTCGCTGAGGAGCACGAGGCGGCGCGGCCCCGCGTCGGGCAACAGGCCCAGGCCCAGGCGGATGGCCGCCGCGACATCGGTGGCGGAGCGCGGCAGCGTGAGCGGCACGGGCGGCAGCGGGCCGGTCGCGTCGGGGGCGCGGGCGACAATCGGCTGGGCGGCAAAGTAGATGACGGCGGCCCGAGCGTCCGGGGCGGTATCGGCCAGGGCCTGGCGCACATAGGCGAGCGCCGCCGCCTGGTCGGCGTTGCTCACGCTGGCCGAGACGTCGACGAGGTAGACGGTGCCCTGCGGCCCGGCCGCGCGGACAATCTGCAGGCCGGCGAGCGCGAGCAGCAGCGCGCTGAAGATGAGCGCACGCACCAGCGCGGCCAGGCGCGCGCGCATCCGCTCGGGGCCCGCCTGCACGACGCCCAGCGCCACCCGGCGGTGGCGCACGGTGCGCCCTTCCCAGAGCCCGAGCACGATCAGGGGCGGCAGGATGGCGAAGGCGACGAGCCACCAGGGATCGGTGAAGAACGCCGGCAGGCCGAGCGGGGTCAGGTCCATGGTGCGCTACTCACTCGCTTTCCGGCCGCAGGATGCTCATCTGCAGCACCGGGCGATCCAGGTGGAGGCCCAGATGCTCGTAGAAGCCGATCGCGCGCTCGTTGGTGTCGTTCACGCGCAGGTTGACCTTGGGCGCCCCGGCGCGCCACAGCCGCCCGAGGGCCGCATAGACCAGCGCCCGCCCAACGCCACGTCCCTGGTAGGCCGGATCGACGGCGACGTGGTAGAGGTAGCCGCGGCGGCCGTCGAAGGAGCCGAGCGCGGTGCCGACGACCCGGCCGCCGGCCGCGGGGTCGGTCGCGACCAGGAAGAGGCCGGGATTGTGGGCCAGGTAGACGGCCAGCGGGGCACGGCTGTCCTGCGCCGGGCGCCACATGCCCACGGCCTCCCAAATCGCGCGCACCGCCGCGTAATCGTCCCAAACGAACTCACGGGTGTCCAAGGCTCTCTCCTTTGCGGCGCGCCGCGATGACCTGGCCGAGCCGGCGCAGCCCCAGGCGGTGGACGACCAGCCACTCGCCGACCAGCGCGAGCAGCGCCAGGGCCGCGGGCACCTGCCACCACTCGAAGCGCGCCGGGTCGGCGGCCGCCGCGTCCGTCACGGCGCGGCCGCGCGGCAAGGGCGGATTGATGCGCGGCGCGATGCGCAACTCGTCGGCCGAGAAGAGGTTGACGGCGAAGCCCTCGCGCCGCACCTCGCGATCCCCCGCCCACTGGCTGACCACGTAGACGCCGGGATCCGCCGTACCGTCGAACTGGAAGGTGTAGGCGTCGGGCTGCACCACATACGTGGCCAGCACCGCGCCGCTCGGCCCCTGCACGGTGACGCGGTCCGCGCCGTCCTGCACGTCGGCGGTCAGCGGGACGACCGCGTGCGGGGCGACGCCGGCCGTCAGGCCACCGGCGGGCGGCGGCTGCAGGTAGCCGACGAGATTGCGCATCAGCAGGGGGAAGGACGTTTGCAGCGGCAGGTCGCTGTCGTGCAGGTCGAACGCCAGGATGGCGACGCGGCGGCCACCCACCTCGCCGGCCAGCAGCAGCGGGCCGTCGGCGCTGTCGATCACGACGCGCGCCCAGTCGGGCTTCACAAGGTGTGCCGCGCGCGCGACGTGCAGGTCGCTGAGGTCGACGTACTGCAGCAGCGGATCGCCCGCCGGGCCGGGGCCGGGCGTGAGCGCAGCGGCGGGCGCGGGCGGCACGAGCGGCACGGGCGCGCTGATGACCCCGCTGACCTGGAACAGCGGCGAGGAGGCCGGCGGGTCGACGAAGAGCAGGTTGCCGGCCGGCAGCGTCGCGGTCGGCACGAAGCGGTCGAAGACGGTCAGCGTGGCGGTGAGCATCGGCGCGTAGTCGGCCGGCGCGGTGCGGCTGAGCGAGACCTCGGGCAGCAAGACCAGGGCGTTCTGCAGGAAGAGGTTGCCGCCCGTGACCAGCAGGACCGGCGCGGGCTCAGCCTGGCGGTTGACCGCCCAGGCGTCGTCGTCGACCGCCAGCGCGTCGGCGCCGGCCAGGTGGACGTGGGCGACCTGGGTACGCGGCGGCAGGTTGTCGAGCGTGACGGCGGTGGCCGCGCCGGGCGGCAGGGTGAGCGCGCGGCCAGCCCAGGCCACGCCGTCGAGGTCGACGTCGAGCCGGCGGGTGACGGTGACATCGGCGGTGTTGAGCACCTGGGCGGCCAGCGTCAGGTTGCCGGTATCGCGGCGCAGGTCGAGGGCGACGACGGCCTGGTTGGGACTCGGGCGGCCGACGGGCACGAACTCGATGGGCGCGGGCAGGTCCGCAACGGTGTGGCGCGGGTCGGGGAAGCGGCCGTCGGAGTAGACCACCACCTGCGGGTCGGGCAGGGCGGCGGCGATGCCGGCCGCGAGCGTGAGCGCGGCGCCGAGGTCGGTGCTCGTGGGCACCACCTGCAGGCCGGCGAGGGCGCGCTGCAGGGTGGCCGGGTCGCGCGTGGCCGGGAGCACGACGCGCGCCTGGTCGGCAGCCGTGATAATCGCGGCGCTGCCGTTGCTCGGCAAGGCGGCCACGCGGGCCGCCGCGAGCCGCACGGCGGCCGCCAGCCGGGTCTCGCCCGAGTCGCCGCCGTCGGTGGCGCCCATGCTGGCCGAGGTGTCGATGACGAGGAGAAGGTCGCGGCCGCCGGTCGTGGCCGTGGTCGCCCAGGGGCGCGCCAGCGCGAGGATCAGCCCCAGGGCGATGACCAGCTGCAGCAGCAGCAGGAGCGAGGCGTTGAGGCGCTGCCAGGGCGCGTTGGCTTCCTGATCGCGCAGGAGCGAGCGCCACAGGAAGAGGCTGGAGACTCCGGTCTCCGGGCGCTGCAGGCGCAGCAGGTAGAGTATGATGATCAGCCCGGCGATCGGCAGAAAGCCGAGCGCCAGCGGCGCGAGCAAACCCATGGTCCGTTCCTGATCGCGAATCCTCGGCGGCCGGCGGCGTTATTCGTTGGGTGTGGCTTCGAGGATGGCGTCCACGATTGCATCGGACGCGATGCCCTCGGCCTCGCCGTCGAAGTTGAGGATCAGGCGGTGGCGCAACGCCGGCAGGGCGGCGGCGCGGATATCTTTGAAAGCGACGTTGAAGCGCCCATCGAGGAGCGCGGTGATCTTGCCGGCCATGATCATCGCCTGCATGCCGCGGGGGCTGGCCCCGTAGCGCACGTATTTGCGCACCATCTCGGGCGCCTCCGGGGTGTCCGGGTGGGTGGAGCGCAGCAGGCGGATGGCGTAGGCCGTGACGTGGTCGGCGATCGGCGTGGCCCGAGCCAGCGCCTGCATGCGCACGACGTCGTCGGCGGTCGTGACCGGGTGCAGGGTCTCGACCGCGCTGCTCGTCGTGCGCTGCGCGATAGTCATAAGCTCGGTCGCGGTCGGGAAGGTCACATGCACCTTAAAGAAGAAGCGGTCGAGCTGGGCTTCGGGCAGCGGATAGGTGCCTTCCATCTCCAGCGGGTTCTGCGTGGCGAGCACGACGAAAGGCTGGGCCAGGCGGTAGACCGTGCCCGCGATCGAGACGGTGCCTTCCTGCATCACCTCGAGCAGAGCGGACTGCGTCTTCGGCGTGGCGCGGTTGATCTCGTCGGCCAGCACGAGATTGGCAAAGACGGGGCCCGCCTGGAACTGGAACTGGCGGTTGCCGGTATCGTCCTCAATCAGGATGTTCGTGCCGATGATGTCGGCGGGCATCAGATCCGGCGTGAACTGGATGCGCCCGAACTTGCAGGCGATCGCCTCGGCGAGCGCGCGGACGAGGGCGGTCTTGCCGAGGCCGGGCACGCCCTCGAGCAGCACGTGGCCCCCGGCGATCAGGGTAATCAAGACCTGGCGCACAAGGGCGCGCTGGCCGACGATGCGGCGGCCAACCTCCGTCTCGATCGCCTGCGCGGTCAGGCGGAACTCCTCGGCGGTCAGGGTATCGGCGGCGGGCGCGGGGCCCGCCGGGCGCTCACTCTCGGGGGTGCGGACGGTCATGGCAACTCCTGTGTCTCAACTCATGGCGCGGGCGCAATCGAAATCGAAGTAATCGCGCACGTACTGGCGCGCGTCGACGGGGATCGTGGCGTTATCCAGGGCCTGCGCCGCGGCGTTGCGGTACTGGCCGATCACCTTATTATAGGGCGTCGTCACGCCGGGCTTGTAGCCCGGCCCGGCCTGGATGATCGTCGTGGAGGCGCCGCCGCTCTGGCCGGGCGACTCGACGCCGAGCACCTGGTCTTGCGGCCCGCCCGGCGTCGGCACGGGGGTGCTGTCCGGCACGAAGACCGGCTCAAATGTGCCGGTCGCCTCGGGCGCGCCCGAGTCCGTCCCGCTGACGCTGACGCGGCCGGTGCCCGTGCCCCCGGCGCCGGGCGCCGAGTCGCGCGTGCCGCCGCCGCCCTGCACGTTGCTCTGCAGCTGCGTGGCGCCGCCGTTGCCCGGCTGCGATCCGGCGCCGGCCGCGGGCGGGCCGCTGCCCGGGCCCTGGGCGGGGCCCGTCTGCCCGTCGCTCGCGGAGCCATTCCCTGGCTGCGCGCCGTTACCCGGCTGCGCGCCGCTGTTGCCGGGCCCGGGCCCGGCGCCGGGCGACCCGTCCGGCCCGGCCACGGGCGTCACCGCCCCGACGTTGGGCGCCTGGCGCCCGAAGCTGGGGCTGCCGCTCGCGTTCGCGACGGCGGGCGGCGGCAGGCCGGCCTCGGCCACCTGCTGCTTGCTCGTATCAAGCTGTGCGACCGAGCCGGCAATCAAGTCGGCCGCGGCTTGCGCCTGCGCCGTCTGGCTCAGCGTCTTCGCCAGCTGCTGCATGGCCTGCAGACCCGCGGCACTGCTCTGGCGCAGCGAGTCCGCCGTCTGCCGCAGCGCCGCCGCCAGCGCCGGGTCGGTCGCATCCAGCCCGGCGGCGATCTGGTCGAAGCTGCTCGCCAGGGCAAGCTGCGAGGTGCGGTTCTGGCTCGGGCCCTGTTCCTGGCCGCTCAGCGCGTTGGCCGCGGCCGCGGCCGCTTTCTCCAGGTCCGTGTTGCCCGCCAGGGTCGCCGCCGGGTCGTTGACGACCGAGGCGAGGACCGATTCCAGCTGTTGGGCCGCGGTGTTGCGCGCGGCGCGTACCTGGGCGGCATTGTCGGGCAGCAGCCCGCGGAGGGCGTCGTCGGCCTGCGACAGCGCCGCGACACTTGCGGCCCGGTCGGTCGGATGGGCCTCGAGCGCGGCCTGCGCGGCCGCGAGTTGGGCGTCGAGCAAGGCGCGCGTGTCGGCGGAGAGCTCGGGCCGCGCCACGAGCTCGCGGCGGACACGCGCGATGCCTGCGGCCTGCGCGGCACTGGCCTGGCGCAGCGCGGTCTGCTCGGCGCGCTGGCCGGCGACCGGGCTCGGCACGACCAGCAGCACGCCGACGGCCAGCGCGGCGGCGAGCGCCAGGCGCAGCGGGCGGCGGGCGGTGGCCTGCGCGGGGCGGAAGGTGCGCAGGGCCTCGCGGCCCTGGTCGTCGAGGATCTCGAGCGCGTTCACGCGCTGGCGGCGCACCAGATGGCCGCTTGCGCCCGCGGGCACCGGCTGCCGGGCGAAGGCGAGGGCGGTGCCCAGGCGCTCGTCGAGCTCCAGCTGTTCGTCAAGGGCGCGGGCCACACGGGCCAGGGCCGGCCGGTCGACCAGGTACGATACGGCGATGACGACGAGCCAGAGGAGCACGGGCAGCGCGAGGAAGCTGGGGTCTTCGGGCAGGTCCACGAGGGTGAAGCGCAGGATGGCTACCAGGAGGCCGATGCCCAGCAGGGGCATCCAGAGCGTGGCGAGCAGGCGATGCACGAGGCGCTGGCGGCGCCAGCGGACCCGGTAGGGCCGCGCCCGCAGTGCGAACTCCCGGAGCCAGGCCGCACCGTCTTCCGCCAGAATGTCCATCACAGCCTCCCTCGTCGCGAATCCTAGCAGGCCGGGAGTCCACTATACGCGATCCGCGCGGGGAGAACAAGCAGCGCAGCGCCGCACCTGGTCCTGGGGCTCCTGTCGTTGATCAGTACCCATCGACGGCCCCGTTCGGTTCAGTCCGCCCCGCGCCCGGCGTCTCGCCGGCCCCCGACCCAGCCCTGAGGGGAAGCAAGGGCCGGGCCAGATCGGCCTCAGGGCCCGGGACTCTGCCGCGCCTGAAAGACGAGGACTATCGTGCCGGCAGGGGTGTCAACCTGGAAGCCGTAGCAGCCGGGCGCCTGCACGCGCGTCGTGCTCGGGTGGTCCCATGGGCCGGCGGGCGGGTCGAACGTCAGGTCGGCGGCGGGGCTCGCATCCAGGCCGAAGCGCAGCGCGTTCGGACCGTCCAGTTGCCGGCCACGGATGAGCACCGGGCCTGCCGCGCCCTGCGGCGCCGCCCAGAGCGTCTTCGCGCCGCCCCAGGGCGCCGGAAAGGCCGTGCTCACGGTGTAGGTGAGGACAGGGTCGGCGCCGAGGACGGCGTAAATCGGGCCGGGGCCCAGGCCGGGGCCGTAATTCGGGCCGATGGCGTGCGCGGGGGTCGTGGGGCAGGCGGCGCCCGGCGCGAGGGGCGGGATCTCGAGCGGGCGTGCGCGCAAGGCGGCCAGGGCGTCGCCGCCCGTCGTCGCCGTAGGCGCCGGGGCGGGCGTGGCGGCGGAGGCGGTCGGGGTACCGGGCAGGGGCGGCAGGGGCGTCACTTCCCCCGGCGGCCCGGACGGCAATGCCGGCCCGCCGGCACAGGCCGGCGCCAGGCCAAGCAGGCCCAGTGCCAGCAGCGCGAGCGCGGCGCGGCGTCCCCGGCGGGCGAATCGCGCCGCCGCCCGTGGCCCCGGCGCAGGCCGCTTCGGGTGCTGGGTGTTTGTTTGCATCGTGCATTATACCACCCGACGTCCGGGCGCCGGGCGCGGCCGCGCTTGACGAGGCCGCGGCGACGTGGTATGACAGTGCGGACGCGCCGCGGCCTTCGCGCCGGCCGTGGCCGCGCGGAGCCACCACCCATGCCGAGCCTGGATCCCGATCCCGCCCGCCTGCGTGCCGCCCTGGCCGCCGGCCTACCGGCCCCGCTGTGGCGCCTCGTCGAGCGCGTGGCCGCGCGGGCCTCCGCGGCCGGCACGCCGCTCTATCTCGTGGGGGGCGCGGTGCGCGATCTGCTGCTCGGCCGCCCGGCACTCGACCTCGACCTCGTGCTGCCCGGCGATGCCGTCGCGCTGGCCCGGCAGATCGCGGCGCCGGCCGCCTGGCCGGTCACCGCCCACCCTGCCTTCGGGACGGCGACGGTCGCGCTCCCGCCGAAGATGCGGGCGGGCCCCGGGGGCACCACCACGCTCGACTTCGTGACCGCGCGCCGCGAGCGTTATCCGGCGCCCGGCGCGCTGCCGCGTGTCGAGCCCGCCGATCTCGCGGCCGACCTGGCCCGGCGCGACTTCACGATCAACGCGCTCGCCTTGACGCTGCCGCCCGCCGCCCCCGGGCTGATCGATCCACACGGCGGGCGAGCCGACCTGGCCTCCGGCACGATCCGCATCTTGCATCCGGGCAGCTTTCGCGACGACCCGACGCGCATCCTGCGCGCCCTGCGCTACGCCGCGCGCTTCGGCTTCACCCTGGCGCCGGAGACGCACGCTGCCCTGCGCGCGGCGGTGCACGGCGATGATCTGGCCCGCCTGAACCCTGGCCGCATGCGCCACGAGCTCGAGCGCACGCTGGCCGAGGCGGCGCCTGCGCCTGCTCTCGCCATGCTGGAGGCCGAAGGCGTGCTCGCGGCGATCGACCCCGCCCTGCGCTGGGATACCGCCTGGGCGGCGGACCTCGCCTGCGCCGCCGACCCCTACACGCGGCTCTACCTGCTCGCCGCCCGCGCGCCCGCCGAGGCCCGGGCCGGCCTGGCCGGCCGCCTGGACCTGCCGGCGCGCCCGCTGACCGACCTGACGGCGCTGCAGGATGACGCAGAGGTGTTTGCGGCGGCCACCCCGGCGGCGGCCGCCGCGCTACTGCGCGGGCGCGAGCCGCTGGCGCTCACGCTCGCGCGCTGCCTCGGCCCGCCGGCCCTCGCCGCGGTCGTGGCGCGCTACGAGGATACCTGGCGGCACATCCGCCCCGCGCTGACCGGGCGCGCGCTCCAGGCCCGGGGCGTGCCCCCCGGCCCGCGCTACCGCGCGCTGCTCGACGCCCTGCGCGATGCGTGGATCGACGGGCGCGTGTCCAGCCGCGCGGAGGAGCAGGCGCTGCTCGACCGGCTGCTGGCCGAGGCGGGGGATGCGGGGGACGCCGAGGAGCAAGGATGACGCGGATGCGCGGCGCCGATCAGTCGCCGGTGGTCTGGCGGAGGTGGATGACGGCGGCGCCCGCGACGAGGATCAGCAGGCCGGTGGCCAGCAGCACGCCGTTGAAGTTGAAGGCGCTGACGAACGGGGCGCCGATGGCCGTGCCGAGCACCTGCCCGAGGGCCAGGAACACCGAGTAGAGGCCCATGACCGTGCCGCGATTCTCCACCTGCCCCTCGGTGATGTCGGCCAGATAGGCCAGCGCGACGGGCGTGAAGCCGCTTTCGACAAACAGGCCGGCGAAGAGGATCGGCACGAGCGGCCATTGGCCGAGCGGCCCGGGCAGCACCTGCATGTTGATGCCGAACAGCGCCAGGCAGGTCACCACGGCGCCGCCCAGGGACCAGAGCATCATGTCCGTGCGGCGCATGCGGCCGTAGAGCCGGCTCCAGAACCAGATGCCGCCGGCGAAGGCCAGGCCGAAGCCCAGGAAGACGAGGCCGACTTGCTCGCCCGTCCAGCCGCCGACCAGCAACTGGGGCGGCTGGCGGTGGGTGCGGCTGAGCAGCGGGGCGATGTGGCTGAACCAGAGGCCGACGACGGCATTGACCGCAATCCAGGCGGGCGCGAACTGCCACAGGCGCGGCAGGCGCAGCAGCGCCCCGAAGGCCGAGACCTGCGTGCGCCACGCTTTGCCCGCGGCCGAGGCCAGGCCGGTCGTCGCCGTCACCGGGCGGCTCTCGCGGATGAAGAAGATGACCAGCAGGGCGGCGGCCAGGTCGAGCAGCGAGACCATGCGCAGGCCATTGCGGTGGAACAGGTCCCACAATTGGCCGCCCACGGCCGGCCCGAGGACGATGCCGAGCAGCGAGCCGAGCTCGTAGAGTCCCATCACGCGGCCGCGCAGCGAGACGTGGCCGCTAGTCATGTCGGACAGGAAGCCGAGCGTGCCTGGCGTGGTGGCCGAGGTCGACAGGCCCTCGAGGATCCGGCCGAACGTGATAACCCAGATGAGCGTGGTCAGCGGGTGGATCTGCACGGCGATGCCGGCGATGATCGGTCCGGCCAGCAGGAAGGGCTTGCGCCCGATGCGGTCGCTCCAGCTGCCGAACACGGGCGCCAGCAAGAGCTCGACGGTGAAGAAGGCCGCGGTGAGGATCGCGATGACGCTCGGGTCGATGGCGCCGGAGCGAGCGCTGACCACGCGGTTCAGATAGAAGCCGAGGAGCACGCCGGAGGCGCCGCCCGCGCAACGCAAAAGAAAGCCGACAATGATGCCGGCAATCAGGGAGCTATTCAGACGCTCGGCCAGGCTCATGCCTGGCACGGCCGGCAGGGCGGCCGTGCTCTCTTCCATTTGCGGTACGCTCACCTACACGTCTCCAATGCGGCGGTCAGGGCCGGGGTAGAGCCCGCGAACCACCGGCCTGGTTACTCTACCATACGGGGCAGAGCGCGTCAACGTCGCGCGACGGGCGGTAGACACGCCCCGGCCGTTGTGCTACACTGCGGGCATGCCGGTACAGCCCGCTTACCCCTTGACGGCCCTCGTCGGTCAGGACGAGGTGAAGGACGCGCTCATCCTTGCCGCCGTGAACCCGCGGGTGCAGGGCGTGCTCCTGCTTGGCCCGAAGGGCACGGGCAAGACCACGGCGGTGCGCGGCCTCGCCGACTTGCTGCCGCCCGTCACCCACAACACCTGCGCCTACAGCTGCGACCCGGCCTGGGCGCTGCAGGCGCCCGACCGGCTCTGCCCCGACTGCCGTGACCGCCTGGCGCGCGGCGAATCGATCACCTACACCGCCCGGCAGGCCGTGATCGAGCTCCCGCTGAACGCGACGCTCGACGACGTGGTCGGCGGGGCGAACGCGCGGCTCAGCCTGGAGCAGCAGCACCTGCGCTTCGAGCCGGGCATCCTGGCGCACGCGCACCGGAACATCCTCTATATTGACGAGATCAACCTGCTCGCCTCCGAGGTGCTCGACGCGATCCTGGACGCCGCTGCGACCGGCTCGTGCGTGGTGCGCCGCGGGCGGCTGGCCGCGTCGTATCCCGCGCGCTTCGTGCTCATCGGCTCGATGAACCCCGAGGAAGGCTTTCTGCGGCCACAGATCATCGACCGCATCGGCCTGCGCGTGGTACTGCAGTCGCTGGGCGATCCGGGCGAGCGGCGCGCTATCGCGCAGCGGGTGCACGCCTTCCAGGACGATCCCGAGGGCTTCATCGCCACCTACGCCGCGCCGACCGAGGCGGCCGCGGCCAGCATCGCCACGGCGCGCGCCGCGTTGCCGGCCGTGGGGATCACGCCGGAGGCGGAGGAGGCGGGGGTGCAGTTGATCACGCAGCTTGAGATCGAGTTGCACCGCACCGAGATCGTCCTCTTCGAGGCCGCGCGCGCCTACGCGGCGATCGACGAGCGTCACGTCGCGACGGTCGCCGACGTGCTCGCGGTCGCGCCGCTCGTGCTGCGCTACCGCCGCAGCACAGACATGGAGGTCTTCCTCAACGCGACGCGTGCCGAAGGGGCGCGGATCGGCGCGGCGATCGCCACAATTCAGGCCGCCAACCCCTAGACACAGCCCCCTGCGTATGGTATAATAATACGCCGCGGCGCGCCCTGCGAGGTGCAGGTGTGCCTGCGGCGGCATGAGACGGGTCGCTCCGGCCGCAGTTCGGCACCGTGCGCGGCGGACGCGCCGGGCGCCTGACTGTAGGCGTCTGCCCCCGTCACGTCCAGTCGTGAATCTATTGTTGAGTCGGGGGTGTGTTGGGTGTTCAATATTCAGTTGCCGCAGATCGAGAAGGCGGAGGCCGCAACCAATTACGCGCGCTATCGCATTGAGCCGCTGGAGCCGGGTTGGGGACACACGCTCGGATCGTCGTTGCGGCGCATCCTGTTGTCGTCGCTGCCCGGGACGGCCGTCACGGCCATCCGGGTGGATCCGTTGAGCGACGACATGTCGCACGTCGAGGGGGTCCAGGAAGACCTGCTCGACATCATTCTGAACGTAAAACAGCTGCGGCTGCGCGCCGAGAACGACAAGCTCCCGGAGCCGCAGGTCATCAGCCTGCGGGCGGGCGCGGAGCGCAACGGCGAGGTCGCGCTGACGGCGGCCGACCTGGCCTTTCCGGAGGGGATCGAAGTGCTCGATCCCGAGCAGATCATCGCCACGCTGGACACGCCCGACACGCCCGTCGAGATGGAGCTGCTGATCCAGCAGGGGCGCGGCTACGTGGCCGCGGACGAGCGCAGCGATGCGCCGCTGGAGATGATCCCGATCGATGCGATCTACACGCCGATCCCGCGCGTCAACTACATCATCGAGCACACCCGCGTCGGCATGATGACCAACTACGACCGCCTGCTGCTCGACATCTGGACGGACGGCACGATCACGCCCGACGAGGCGATCAGCCAGGCGGCGCACATCCTGACGCGCTACGCGAACAGCATCGCCTCGTTCGGTCAGGAGCCCGAGGAGGAGCCGGAGATGGCCGAGACCGGGGCCGCACCGCCTGCTGCCGCCGCGCTCAACCTCGACGACCTCGGCCTGTCGGTGCGCACGCTGAATGCGCTCAAGCGCGCCAACATCCACACCGTCGCGCAGGTGCTCGACACCGGCGACGACCAGCTCTTGGGGCTGCGCAACTTCGGCCAGAAGTCCCTCGACGAGCTGAAGGCCGCGCTGGCGGAGCACGGCATCGAGCGCGCCGAAGCGGAGTAAGCGCCCGGCCGGCGCCGGATGGCCGAGGGCCCGCGACACCCCGTCGCGGGCCCTCGTCTATACCCGGATTCCCGGCATCTCAGCCGCAGGTGCAGCCGGTGCCGACGGCACAGCCCTGGCAGCAATAGGTTTTGCCGCCCATGCTGAACCCCTGGCCGCCGTTGCCCTGCCAGGCGCCTTTGGGCATGCCGCAGTTCGGGCATTTTTCTTCCTGCATCGCGGGGGCCTTCGCGGGCCGATACTCTTGTTTCGTCATCGCTGACCTCCTTAAATGGCCGGCGCGCTTACATGAATTGCCAACCCCGAATCGCGCCGGTGCCGAGCTAGAGCAACATACAGACCACCGCCCGCCCTGACGTGCCGGCGTGACACCGGCCGCCCCATCGGGTATGATTGGGGCGAGCAAGGAGCCCGCATGATCCCGGTCGAGCAGATCATCCTGACCCATATCGCCATGCCCCTGGTGGCGCCGTTCGAGACGAGCTTCGGGCGCGACACCGTGCGCGAGGCCATCGTCGTCGAGTTGCGCGCGGACGGCGGCACCGGCTTGGGCCAGACGGTCGCCTTCGAGACGCCGGCTTATTCGCCCGAGACGATCGACACCTGCCGCACCATCCTGTCGCGCTACTTGATCCCCGCCGTGCTGGCCCGGCCGCTGACCGACCTGACCGAGCTCCACGGCCGCTGGGCCTGGATCCGCGGGCACGCAATGGCGCGCGCCGCCATCGAGGGCGCCGCCGCCGCGCTGCTGGCCGAAGCCGCCGGCCAGTCGCTCGCCGCCTACCTGGGCGGCACGCGGTCGCGCGTGCCGGTGGGCGTGAGCGTCGGAATCCAGGAGTCGCCGGACGCGCTACGCGCCGTCGTCGGCGCGTACCTGGAGGCGGGCTACCGACGCATCAAGCTCAAGATCAAGCCCGGCAAGGACGTGGCCTATGTGGCCGCCGTGCGCGAGGCCTATCCCAACGTGGCGCTGCAGGTCGACGCGAACTCGGCCTACACCCTGGCCGACGCCGAGACGCTGCGTGCGCTCGACGCGTTCGACCTGCTGATGATCGAGCAGCCGCTGGGCGCCGACGACGTCTACGAGCACAGCCTGCTGCAGCCGCACCTGCACACGCCGATCTGCCTCGACGAGAGCATCCACGGGCCCGCCGACGCGCGGGCAGCGCTCGCGCTCGGGGCTTGCCGGGTGATCAACGTCAAGGTCGGCCGCGTGGGCGGGCTGCTGCCCGCGCGCGCGATCGAGGCGCTCTGCCGGGCGCAAGACATCCCCGTCTGGTGCGGCGGCATGCTGGAGACCGGCATCGGCCGCGCCGCCAACCTGGCCATCGCCAGCCTGCCCGGTTTCACGCTGCCGGGCGACATCTCGGCCAGCAGCCGCTATTTCACGCACGACATCGCCGAGCCCGCGTTCACGCTCAACCCGGACAGCACGATCACCGTGCCGGACGCGCCGGGGCTCGGCGTCACCGTCAGTCGCGAGGCGCTCGCGCGCGTGGCCCTCCACAGCGAGACGTTTCGCCCTTGACCCGGAGGTACCGTTGCAGCAGCTACTCGCCACCGTGACTCCCGAGATCCCCGCTCTCCTCGCCGACCTCCAGGCTTGGTGTGCCCTGGAGTCGCCTTCCAGCGACCCGGCCGCGACCACGCGTATGGCCGAGGTGATCGCCGCGGCGCTGCGGGCACGGGGCGCCTGCGCCGAGGTGCGCCCCGGGCGCGCCTACGGCGGCCTGGTGCGGGCGGTTTGGCCGGGCGCGGCGGATGCCGCACCGATCCTGCTCCTCGGGCACCACGACACGGTCCACCCGCTCGGCAGCCTGGCGCGCAACCCGCCGCGCGTGGTCGACGGCCGCTGCTATGGGCCGGGCAGCTACGATATGAAGGCCGGGCTGCTCATGGTAGGGGCCGCGCTGGGCGCGCTGCAGCGGCGGGGCCGCCCGCTGCCGCGCCCGGTCATCCTGCTCAGCACGGCCGACGAGGAGATGCACAGCCACGACTCGCGCGCGCTGATCGAGGAGACGGCGCGGACGGCCGCGGCCGTGCTCGTGCTGGAGCCCGCCGCGGCCTCGGGCGCCTTGAAGACGGCACGCAAGGGCGTGGGCATGTTCACCGTCGTCGCCTACGGTCGCGCGGCTCATGCCGGGGTCGACCACGCGGCCGGGGTCAGCGCCATCGCCGAGATGGCGCACCAGGTGCTCGCGCTCCAGGCGCTGACCGACTACGGGCGCGGCGTCACGGTGAACGTGGGCCTGATCGAAGGCGGCACGGCGATCAACACGGTGCCCGCGCGGGCCACGGCGCAGGTCGACCTGCGCGTCACGACCGAGGCCGAAGCGGCGCGCGTCAGCCGCCAGATCCTGGAGCGGCGGCCGGTGCTGCCGGGCGCGCGGCTCGGGGTGACCGGCCTGCTGGAGCGGCCGCCGATGGAGCGCTCGGCGGCCACGGCGCGCCTCTTCGCGCTCGCCCGACGCCTGGGGGCCGAAATCGGGCTGGCGCTCGAGGAGACCAGCACCGGCGGGGCCAGTGACGGCAACTTCACCGCCGCCCTGGGCGTGCCCACGCTCGACGGGCTGGGCGCCTGCGGCGCCGGGGCGCACACCGACGACGAGTACGTCGAGATCGCCGGGCTGGCCCCACGCATCGCTCTCCTGGCGGGTATGCTGCTGACGGTCGAGCCCGCGCCGGTCGCCTGACAAGCTCAGCAAAAGCGAGTATAATAGTCGCACGCCCTGCGCCCGCCGGTGCGGCGGGCGCAAGTGGACCACGGGGCCGATGGCGCGAGGAGCAGATGGGGCGGAGCCTCCAAACCAGCGGGCACCACGGTGCAGCGTTCCATCCCTTCACGCCGCACGAGAGTGGACCTTGCCGGCCGGAACGCAGTGAGGGGCCGCGCGAGACGTCCCTGCGCGCGGCGGAGCGGCCGGCAGGAGACGCGCGGGAGGCCGCGCGATCGCGGGCCGCGGGACCCAGAGGACCGAGGGAAGCATGCCAGGGCGGATTCTCGTCGCCGAGGACGTGGAAGATAATCTGGAGCTGTTTCGCGACGTGCTGGAGCTCGCGGGCTACCGCGTGGTCTGCTGCGGCGACGGGCTGACCGCCGTCGAGCTCGCCACGCGCTACGTGCCCGACCTCGTGCTGATGGATATCTCGCTGCCCGGCATCGACGGGCACGAAGCCACCCGGCGCATCCGCGCGCACCCGGCCACGCGCCACCTGCCCGTGATCGCCGTGACCGCCCACGCCATGCCTGCCGACCGCGAACAGGCGCTCGCTGCGGGCTGCTCGACCTACCTGGCCAAGCCTGTCAGCCCGCGGGTGCTGATGCAAGTGGTCGCCGAGCACTTGGGCCCGCCTCGCTGACACCCGGGTGGAACAGGTCTTGCTTGCCATCCGGCCCCGCGGGTTGGGGCACCGGGCGCAATCGCCCGCAGTAGAAAGGGCGCGCTCTTGAATCTCGACCTTCGGCCAGACATCGAGCAGGATGAGTACTGGCACCAGGACATGGGCGCCCTACCCACACTAGAGGACGACGACTTCTCGGTGCAGGAGGTGCGCTTCGGCGGCCGGTCGGTCACGCGCGAGATCATCGAGACCGTCCTGCTCACGCTGCTCATCTTCATCGGCGTCCGCCTGGTCATCCAGAACTTCGTGGTGCAGGGCACCAGCATGCAGCCGACGCTACAGGACAACCAGAACCTGCTTGTGAACAAGCTGGCCTACGCCGAGTGGGATTCGCAATTCTTCGCGCACCTCAACCCCTTCAACGCCGACGACCCGAACGCGCCGCACCAGACCGGCTACCTGTTCGGCGGGCCGCAGCGCGGCGACATCGTCGTCTTCCCGGCCCCGCCGCCCGACTCGCGCGATTTCATCAAGCGCGTGATCGGCCTGCCGGGCGAGCAGGTGGGCGTGCGGGCCGACGACGGTGTCTACATCAATGGCACGAAGCTGACCGAGCCCTACATCAAGGACGTGCCCGACTACGACTGGCCGGGCCCCGGGCAGGTGCGCACCGTGCCCGACGGCGAGATCTTTGTGCTGGGCGACAACCGGCGGAACAGCGATGACTCGCACGTCTTCGGCCCGATCCCGATCAACAGCGTGGTCGGCCGGGCCTGGTTCCGCTATTGGCCGCCCGACCAGTTCGGCCCGCTGCCCCACCCCACCTACGCCGGGCCCTGACGCGCGCCGTGCGCCGTTGTTCACCGCCCGTCGACCCCGCGTGCTACTAATCCGCAGTAGAATAAGCGTAGGCGCCTGTTCGCTCCGGTTCCGCCCGGCCGGCGGAACCGGACGCCGCGGACGGACGTCTGATCCGGTAGAGCCCGGCCGGCGGCGGACGGGCCCGCGGCGCGTGCCGCGGCCCGCCGCGTGACACGCCCGGCCCCTGCCCTCGCGATTGGCCACACGGACCCCATGCACCACGGAGGAGCCTGAGATGAGCACCCTTGAGCCACAGGCGAATGCCCCGGCAGGGCCGGGTCTGCGGCGGCGCCGCCGCGTCAGCTTCGTGATCGGGGCCCTGGGACTGCTGGCCCTGGCGGCCGGGGGCGGCTGCGTCTGGGTCCAGCAAGCCGGCTGGAGCGCCGACGCGCCCGTGGTCCTCGGCATCTCGCCGCCGCCGGGCACCCGGGGCGTGGCGGGCGACGCGCCGATCAGCATCGCCTTCAATGTGCCCATGGACACCGCCAGCGTGGAAGCGAGCCTGCGCGTCGACCCGCCGACGGCGGGCACGGGCCACTGGGAGGGCTTCACTTACGTCTGGCAGCCGCAGCCCGGCTACCGGCGCGGTCTGACCTATACCGTGGCGCTCGACACCGGCGCGCGCAGCCCGCTCTTCCGCGCCCTCAGCGCCCCGATCAGCACGACCTTCGAGACGGCGGGCCTGCCGTCGCTCTACCGCAGCGTGCCGCCGGCCGGCGCGGCCAACGTGCCGACGGACACGATGGTGACGCTGCAGTTCAGCCGCCCAATGGTGGCGCTCAGCACGCTCGACAGCGCGCCCGACCCCAGCAGTCACGTGCGCATCACGCCGGACGCCGGGGGCCACTGGCAGTGGCTCGGCAGCACCACGCTGGCCTACCGCGCGCCCGGGCTCCGGCCGGCCACGCGCTATGCCGTCGCCGTCGACCACACCCTGGCCGATAACAGCGGCGGCACGCTCGACCAGGATTACCAGGTCAGCTTCAGCACGCTGCAGCCCGCCGTGTTCGCCACGCAGCCCGAGACCAACACCCAGTTCGTCGGCCTGCACGACCCGGTCGTCGTGCACTTCAACCAGCCGGTCGACCGCGCGTCGGCCGAGTCCGGCATGGCGCTCCGCCCGGACGCCGGGGGCGCGGCGTTGGCGGGCACCTTCGCCTGGGCGGCCGACAGCCGCGTCTTCACCTACACGGCGGAGACGGCGTTGCCATCAGACACGCTGCTGCGCGGCACGCTGCGCGACGTGCGGCCCGCGCAAGGCGACCTGGCGATGGACCCGGCCTACACCTGGACCTTCCGCACCACTCCACCCGCCCGCGCGGTCGAGATGCAGCCGGCCGACGGCGCGACGGACGTCACGGCGGGGCATGAGATCCTGGTGCGCTACAGTGCGCCGCTGAGCAACACGCAGGCCGAGCTCCTGGCCGGCGTGCGGATCGACCCCGCCGTGGGCAACGTGGGCGCTTACAGCTACGACGACGGCACGACCCTGAACCTCTTCGCCTCGCTGGCACCCTCGACGGCCTACACGATTACCGTCGGGGCCGGCGGCGGCTACCGCGGCCGCGACGGGCAGCCGGTGCCGGCCGTCACCTGGCACTTCCGCACGGTGCGCACCCCACCCGACGCGCGCGTCTTGAGCAGCGACAACCTGGTCAGCTACTACGCCGGGCAGCCCACGCGCGTCTTCCTGCGCGCCGTGAACGTCGACGGCTTCCTGCGCATGCGGCTTTGGAAGCTGAGCGGCGACGAGCTCAGCAGCTACCTGCAATTGGCCTCCGATAAGCGCGCGCAGTATCAGCCGCAGACCGCCGTCGCGCGCACCTGGGACATCCCCGTCAATTACGACCTCAACCGCGTGCTCTCACTCGACCCGGTCGTCGCGCTCGACGCGCAGGCCGACCGGCTGCCTCCGGGGCTCTACTACCTGCGTGTGTCGACGCCGCAGACGGCAAACAGCCCGGGCACCATCAACGGCACCGCGCTGATCGTGGGCAACGCCGGGCTGATCATGAAGCAGGGCGACCACGACATGTGGGTCTGGGCGGTTGACATGGCCACCGGGCGGCCGCTGGCCGGGCGCACCATCCAGATCCGCACGCAGGGCCAGGCCCCGGTGACGGCACAGACCGGCGCCGACGGGCTAGCGCACGCCACGATCCCCTGGGATCGCTACAAGGGCGACCCGCTGGCGCTGCTGAACGACGGCACGGACGCGGGCGTCGTGGCGGCCTCGTGGAACCAGACGATCGGTCCCTGGAACTTCGACCTGACCATCCCCAACCGCCGGGCCAACGACGGCGCAGCGCTCTACACCGACCGCGCGATCTACCGCCCGGGCCAGACGGTCTACTTCAAGGGTATCGCGCGCAGCGACGACGACGGCCGGTACGCGCTGCCCGGCAGCCCGGTCACCGTGCACCTCGACGACCCACAGGGCCATACGGTCTACAGCACCACCCTGCCGCTCTCACCGTTCGGCACTTTCGCCGGGCAATATACGCTGCCGGACTACGCGGCCCTGGGCGGCTACTACCTGGCCTGCCGCTGCCGGTCCGACGGCGGCGGCCCGAGCACCGGCCTGGCCGTACAGGAGTACCGCAAGCCCGAGTATGCCGTCACGGTCACCACCGGGCGGACGAGCTACGTGGCCGGCGACGTGATTACCGGCACGGCGCGCGCCGATTACTTCTTCGGCGGCCCCGTGGCCGGCGCGCAGGTCACAACGCGCCTGCTCAGCCAGGACTACTACTTCACCTGGCGCGACCGGGTCACCGGCGCAAGCTACGACTTCCAGGACGCCGATCGGCTGAACGGCCGGCAGTCCAGCTTCTATGGCGAGTTGCGCAGCGAGACGCACAGCACGAGCGACGCCGCCGGGCAGGTGGCGCTGCACCTGCCGGCGAGTTTGGGCACCGCGCCGGTCAGCCAGCTGCAGACGATCGAAGCCTCGGTCACCGACGACGCGAACCAGCAGATCAGCAGCAACACGCAGGTGATCGTGCATCAGGGCCGGTTCTACATCGGCCTGCGGCCCGACAGCTACCTGGGCATCACGGGACAGCCCGCGCAGGTGGAGGTGCAGACGGTCGCCGACGACGGCAGCCGCTACCCGAGCGCCGCGCTCACGGTGCAGTTCTTCCGCCGCGTCTGGGAGCAGACCACGGAGAAGGATGAGAGCGGGCTGGATCGGCCGGCCTGGAAACCGCAGGACACGCGCGTGGACGGCGCCGTGCTGACCACCGACGCGCAGGGCCACGGCATCACGGCCTTCACCCCGGCCCAGGCGGGCGAGTACCGAATCGTGGCCGACGGGCGCGACGCCGCCGGCAACGCGATCCACAGCGCTACCTCGCTCTACGTCAGCGATCCGGCGCCCGGCGCGCTGGCCGTGCCCTGGCGGCAGGAGAACCCGGACATCGTGACCCTGGTGGCCGACAAGGCGGGCTACGCGCCCGGCGACACGGCCCACATCCTGGTCACGTCGCCGTTCAGCCAGGCGACCGGCCTGCTGACGATCGAGCGCGGGCACGTGCTCAGCCACCGCGTGGTCGATCTGCGCGGGCCTTCGCCGATCATCGACGTGGCGATCGACGATTCGTACCTACCGAACGTCTATCTGAGCCTCAGCCTGGTGGCGCCCGCGGGCATGCCGGGCGGGCCCGGCTTCCGCCTCGGCTACCTCGCCCTGCCCGTCTCGGCGGCGAGCAAACAACTGGCGGTGACGCTGGCGCCGAGCCGCACCACGCTCGGGCCGCGCGACACGGTCACCTATACGATCGGCGTGCGCGACTCCGCCGGGCGGCCGGTCGCCGCCGAGCTTTCGCTGGCCCTGGTCGACGAGGCGATCTACTCGCTGGCGGGCGATACGACGCCGACGCTGATGGACAGCTTCTACGGCGTGCGCTCGCTCGACCTGAATACGGCCAGCAGCTTCCTCGTGCTGGCCGGGCCGGGCACCTCGGCGCGCACCTCCGGCGGCAAGGGCGGCGGGGGCGGCGGCGGCACGGGCAGCTTCGTGCGCAGCAACTTCAGCGACACGGCCTTCTGGCGAGCCCAGGTGACCACCGGCGCCAACGGCCAGGCCGTGGTGGCGATCCGGCTGCCCGACAACCTGACGACCTGGCGCCTGACCGCCCTGGCCGTCACGAAGGACACGCAGGTCGGCCAGGCGATCAACCGCATCGTGACGACGCGGCCACTGCTCGTACGCCCGCGTGTGCCGCGCTTCCTGACCGCGGGCGACCTGTTCGCCCCGGCGGCCATCGTCGAGAACCGCACCGGCTGCAGCCCCGATGCCGACGTCACGCTGCAGCTGGACGGCGCGACGTTCACGCCCGGCGGCCCGGCGAACGTGCAGCACGTGCACCTGGGCGCGCAGGCGGTGATCCCCTGGCAGGTGACGGCAGGCAGCGGGCCGACGGCCACGCTAACCTTCATCCTCAACGGCACGACGTGCAACGGTACCGCGGTGGCGGGCGACTCCGTCGTCGTGAGCCTGCCCGTCCAGCCGCCGCTGACCGGGGAGTCGGTGGCCACGAGCGGCAGCGTCGATCCGCGGGGCACGGCGGCCGAGAGCATCTTCCTGCCCCACGGCGTCGACCTCACGCGGGGCGGCCTGTCGCTGCAGGTCGCGCCGTCGCTGGCGGCCGGCGCCACGCAGGCGTTGAATTATGTCAAGGACGACCAGTATGACAGCACGGAGCAGACGATCAGCCGCTTCCTGCCGCTGCTGCAACTCAGCAAGGCATACAGCGCGGCCGGGCTGCCGCCGCCCACGCAGGACGATGTGCCCGCGATCGTCAACGGGGCGATCGTGCGGCTCTACACCGACCAGCACTACGACGGCGGCTGGGGCTGGTTCGCCCCGGCGCCCAGCGATCCCTATCTGACCGCCTACGCCGTCGAGGGCCTGGTCGCCGCGCGGGCGGCGGACTACGACGTCAGCCCGGGCGTGCTCGACAATGCGGCGCACTATCTGGAGACCTGGCTGGCGGCCGGGCCGCAGGATGCCCGGGCGGGGACGCCGCGCCTGGAGACGCGCGCCTACGTCCTCTATGTGCTTGCGCAGGCGGGCCACCCGCACCTCGACCTGGCCCGCGCGCTGGCGGTGCAGACCCCGCGGCTGGCGCTCTACGGCCGGGCTTACCTGGCGCTGGCCTTCCAGCATATGAGCGCCCCCGGCGACGCGGCGACGTTGCTGACCGATCTGAGCGGCGCGGCCAAGGAGACGAGTACGACAGCGCACTGGGAGGAGGCGGGGCCGCGCCCGGCGAGCGGCTACCTCGACATGGACACCGACGCGCGCACTACGGCGCTCGTGCTGCAGGCGCTGATCGCGCAGAATCCGCAGGACGCGCTGATCCCGCGCGGGGTCCGCTGGCTCATGGAGAGCCGGCGCGCCGGCCACTGGCTGAGCACGCAGGAAACGGCCGCGGTGCTCGACACGCTGGCCCTCTACCTGAACGTCTCGGGCGAGCTCCAGGGCAGCGGCGCCTGGACGGCGACGCTCAACGGCGCCGCCTGGGGCAGCGGCAGCGGCGCGCCGGGCGCGACCGTGACGCTGCAGCGCAGCCTGCAGGATCTGCTGATCAACCAGAACAACGCGCTGGCGATCAGCCGGCAGGGCGCGACAGGGCGGCTCTACTACACGCTGAACCTCGACTACAACGTCGGCGCCGCGCCGGTGACCGCGCGCAGCGAGGGGCTGAGCGTGATCCGCGAATACGTCGCCGCCGCCACGGGCGCGGGCGGCACGCCGCTGCGGCAGGTGGCCGTGAACACCCTCGTGGAGGTCCGGCTGACGGTCATCGCGCCGACCGACGCTTATTACCTGGTGGTCGAGGACCCGCTGCCCGCCGGGCTGGAGCCGGTCGACGGCTCGCTGCAAACCACGGGGCTGACCGAACGGCTGCAGCCGCCGGTGGCGCCCGCGCCGCAGGGCAAGGGGCAGCCGGGGCAGCAATCCGCGACGGCGCTCTACTTCGACCAGGTCGAGATGCACGATGCGCAGACGGTTCTGTATGCATCCTACCTGCCGGCGGGCGTCTACGAGTACCGCTACCTGGCGCGCGCAACCACGCCGGGCACCTACACCGTGCTGCCCGCGCAGGCGCACCTGACCTATCTGCCGGACATCTGGGGGCGCACGGACAGCAGCACGTTCACGGTGATCGGCACGCCATAAGCGCAGGCGCGCGGGCGATCCGCCGGGCGGCTGGCAGCAGGCGCTTCCGGCCGCCCGGCCGGCTATTGCCCGGCGGGGCGCACCGTCACGGTGTAGTGCCCCGGCTGTACGGTGCCGGGCGCCAGGGCCATGACCATCAGCGTGGCCGCCTGGCCGGCAGGCAGGCCGATCGTGGCGCGATTGGCGGAGTCGAGGGTGAGCCACTGCACCGCGGGCGGGTTGCCGGGCGTGATCAGGGCGACGGCGAAGCGCTCGGGCAGCAGCGCGCCGGTGTGCACGAAGCCTTCGGCCTGCCAGCCGTTGGCGCCCGGCGCCTCGGCGTCGTCAGCGAAGCCGATCTCGGGGATGCGGATGTCGTCGACGGCAAAGCCCTGCAGGTTCACGCCGTCGTCGGTCACGTACTCGAAGCGCAGCAGGATCGGCTGCCCGGCGTAGGGACTGAGATCGGCGCGCTCCCGCACCCAGGTCGGCGCGGCCCCGCTGCCCGAGCGGCCGGTGAAGCCATTGCCGAGGTTGTTGCCGTTCGGGTTCGCCGCCGTCGTGTCGGTCGCGGGCAGCGGCTGCCAGGTGGTCCCGCCGTCGGTCGAGACCTCGGCGTAGGCGTAGTCGTAGCCGTCCTCGACGTCGTACCAGGCCCAGAAGGTCAGTGTGGCCTGCGTGACGCCGCGCAGATCGACGGCCCGGGTGAGCCGGGGCGCGGCGACGTCGCCGCGATTACTCCACCAGAAGCCCTGGCCGCCGTGCGGCCCACCGCTGGTGAGCGGCACCGTGGGGTCGCCCTCGAAGGTGACGGTCGCGCCGGAGGCGGCGGCCGGGATCTGCAGGTAGTCGGCGGCCTGCTGCGGCACCGTTCCGGTGTAGGGACCGGCATTCGCGGGCACGGCCGTGCGCGCGGGCATGCTGATCCGCAGCTGCGGGTAGCGATAGCGCGGCGCGGATCCGGCGGTGCCGAGCCAGTTGGCCACCGCCCAGTCGGCCACGACCTGCGCGAATCCCTCGGCGTGCCCCTGCGCGGCCAGCGCCTGATCGATCGCGTCGATGTCGGTGCCCGGCGCCTGCATGATCGCGCGGATCAGGTCGGGGCCGTAGCGGCCGTAGAGGTAGTCCATGAACAGATAGGCGGCGCCATAATGGGGCAGCGTTGTGCTCACGGGCGTCGACCAGAAGTTGAGTTGCACGCCGCTGTCGGCCTCGAAGGCGGACTCGACGCCGCCCGCGTCGTAGCCGTTGATCTTCATCGCGAGCTCGGCCATGCCCTCGTTGATCCAGATCGCCTGGTTAGGGTGCACGTGCCAGTGGATCATGTGCTGGAACTCGTGCGCCAGCACGCCTTCGTAGGCGCCGCCCGGCGGCATGCCGATGTAGATCATCTTGCGGCCGTTGCTGTAGGGGTTGACGGCGGCAGGATACATGTCGGCGGCCGAGAAGTAGCCGAGCACGCCGTCGAGCGGGGTGTTCAGCACGTTGAGGTGCGGGTCGCCGTCGGGGCCGGCGGCCGGCGGGTCGCCGAAGGTGGCGACGTCGCCAGGGTAGATCTTCTGCTCAAAGTGCGCGGCCGACTGCTTGAGCCCCGCCAGGTCGATGTCGTCGCCGTCGGCCACCCACCAGTAGGCATGCGCCGTGACGTCGCGCAGCACGGCGGTGACCGTGTAGTACGAGCCGGAGCTTACGTTGCCGACATTGAAGACGGCCCGCGCTCCGACCTGCCGGGCCGGCGGCGGCGCGGCGGCGGTCGGCGAGAGCGGCAGGCCGGTGCGCAGGCGCACTTGGGCCGTGAGCGCGTAGAGATCCCGCGCGGGAATGCGCGCCCCGGCCAGCGCGGCGAGATTGGCGGCCGGCGAGAACGGGGAGGCCGTCGCCACGGGCGAGGGCGCGGTCGCGGGCGTGCCGGTTGCCGGGGTCGGCGAGCCGGCCGGAGTCGCGGCAGGCGGCGACGGGGTCGGGGTGGTGTCGCCGGCCAGGGCGGTCCCGGCCGTCTGCGCGCCCGCGCCCGGCCCGCGCCCGGCAGTGGTGGCCGCGGCCGGCGACGGCGTCGCGGAGGGAGTCGGCGCCGTGGCAGGCGGCGCGGCGGGCCCGTGCGTGAGGGCGAAGCCGGCCAGGATCAGCACCAGCAGCAGGAGCGGGAGCCACACGGCGGCCGGGCGGCGCGGCGACGGGGGCGCGGGGGACGAAGGCTGGGTCATGACGGGCATCACTTTCTGCGCCGAGAGGCGAGCGATTGTCCCCCACTATACCCGATCCGGCCCGCGGCGCGCCAGCCGCCGGCCCCTGATCCGGCGCGCCGCATCGGCCGATTCGCTATTGCCGGGCCCGCCGCTGCGTGGTATAATGGCAGACAGTGAACCTATCCCCGGTCATCTGAGTATCTATGGTAGTACGGGCGGGATAATGCGCCGCAGTGTCCACGCCCAAGGAATTGGTTCCCGGTCGGGTGTGCAGGGCTTGGGGGTCTACCGTTCGGTAGGGCCCGCAGGTGGATAAGGTGTCGTAGCACGATGCGGTCACTGTGGTCCTGGTGGCTCCGGCAGACTCCGGATGGCGCGGAAAGCGCGTCCATCGCGGATGCCGCCGGTCCCTGCGACCCCGACGTGGCCGACCTGGCCGCCGATGCGGTATTGCGCTACGCGGTGCGCGGCGAGGTCGCGGGGGCGGGGCCGCCCGCCGAGGCCTGGGCCCGGCTGGAGCGGCGGATCGCCGCGACCAGCGTCCATCCGGCCGTGGCGGTCTCGCCCTGGGATCGGCTGCTGCACGCGCGCCCCCATCTGCTTCTGCGGCCCTATGCCTCGCAACTGGGCGCCGCGGTGCTGACGCTCCTCGTCATGCTGGGCGCGATGCTGCCCGGCGTGCAAGCGCCCAGCGCCGTGCTGGGCCAGGACCGGCCGGCGGCGACACTGCACGCACTGACCCCCGCGGCGCCCAGCACCCGCGCGCCCGCACGCGCCACCAGTGCCGTGCCCACGGTCGTCGCCACGCAGGTGGTCGCCCAGGTCCAGGCCCCGGAGCCGCCACCCTCGCTGGTCGTCGTGCACAGCGAGCATGCGCCGGACGGCATTGCGACGCCCCCTACCGTGAGCGATGCGGGCAATGCCCCACGCGACTCGACCGACAATCAGCCGGCGCCGGTGCCGCCGTACACACCCGCTTTGGGCCTACAGCCCTGGTAGAAGCGCCCGCCTGCGCCGTGCTTGACAGCCGCGCAGCGCGCCGCGTATACTCGCTGGTAATACCTGGCGTGAGCCACCGTAAATAATCTCAAGAGTTACGGCATCGCGCGCGACTGCCGGTCTATCTGAGGAGAGACTGATGACAGCATTCATTATCCGGCGCATCTTTCAGGGCTTCCTGGTGCTCATCGTCGCCACCGCGCTGATCTACTTCCTGCTGACGCTGATCCCCGGCGGGCCGCTGGATGCCCTGCGCATGGCGCACGGCAAGGGCTCCCCGTCGCAGGCCGACATCACGCGCCTCGGCTATCTGCTGGGCGTCAACGACGAGCAGGGCCACCCGTATCCGTGGTACACGCGCTACTTTAACTGGCTCTTCTCCCCCGACAAGCAAGGGATCAACATCACCATTGCCGGGATCAACATCCACGGCGCGGGCTTCCTGACGGGCGATTGGGGTAAGTCGTCGACATTTGCCCAGGGCCGCCCGGTGACCGAGCTTATCGGCCAGCGCCTGCCTTTCACACTCGTTCTGATGGCGTGCTCCCTCGTCTTCTCCCTCCTCATCGGTATCCCGATCGGCATCATCTCGGCGGTCAAGCAGTACTCCCGGCTCGATTACACAGTCACCCTGTTCAGCTTCTTCGGGATCTCGATGCCGGTCTTCTGGTTCGCCTGGATGATGATCATTCTATTTGCCGTCTACTTCAAACAGTGGCACGACACCGTACCCTGGCTCTCCTGGTTGCCGTATCTCCCACCGGCAAGCGCCTATGACGCGGGCAAGGAGGGAGATATCCTGAACCGCGCCGAGCACTTGGTCATGCCGGTCATCGTGCTCAGCGTGGTCTACATCGCCGGCTGGAGCCGCTTCCTGCGCAGCAGCGTGCTCGAAGTGCTGCGGCTCGACTACGTGCGCACCGCCTGGGCCAAGGGCCTCAAGCAGCGCGTCGTCATCCTGAAGCACGCGCTCCGCAACGCCTTGATCCCGCTGATCACGGTCATCACGCTGGCGGTCCCGGCGCTGTTCGGCGGCGCCATCATCACCGAATCGGTGTTCTCTTATCCGGGCATGGGCCGGCTCTACCTGGACGCCCTGGGGGCCTATGACTGGCCGATTGTGGAAGCCTACCTGGTTATCGGCACGGGGCTGGTGATCGGCGGCAATATTCTGGCAGACGTGTTGTATGCAGTTGCCGATCCGCGGATCCGCTACTCATAGGCGGCTGAAAGGAGCTCGCACCCATGGCTACCACTCCTGTTGCGCTGGATAGTGAGCGGCTTGCCCCCGCGGAACCCAGTCAGCTTGTCGTTACCTGGCGGCGCTTCCGCAAGCATAAGCTGGCGCTGGTCGGCCTGGTCACGCTGGTCATCATCGCGCTGCTCTCCGTGCTCGCGCCGTTCGTCGCGCCCTACAAGTTCGAGGCGCTGGACCTAAGCGCCACGTTCTCGGGTCCCACCGGGGCGCACTTGCTGGGCACCGACGAGCTCGGGCGCGACATATTGACCCGCCTCATGTACGCGGGCCAGATCTCGCTCGGCGTCGGCCTCTCCTGCACGGTCATCGTCGTGTTCATCGGCACGCTGGTCGGTGCCACGGCCGGCTACTTCGGCGGCTGGGTCGACACGATCCTGATGCGTATCGTCGACATCCTGCTGGCCATCCCGCTGCTCCCGCTGCTGTTCGTGCTCTCGCAGATGCTCAGCAATTACCTGCCCTCCGTAGTGACAATCATTCTGGTGCTGAGTTTCTTCGGCTGGACCGGTATCAGCCGTATCGTGCGCGGCCAGGTACTCTCCCTGCGGAATCTGGACTTCGTGGAAGCCACGCGCGCCCTGGGCGCCTCGAACGTCCGCATCATCTTCCGCCACATGCTGCCGAACTCGCTGGCGCCCATCATCGTCTTCGCCACCCTGGCCGTCGGCGACTTCATCCTGACCGAGTCGGCGTTGAGCTACCTGGGCTACGGCGTCAAGCCCCCGGTGCCGACCTGGGGCAACATGCTGGCCGACGTCAACGACTACATCCTGCAGCACCCGCTGCTGGCCTTCTATCCGGGCCTGGCCATCCTGTTCACGGTGGTCTCGATCAACTTTATGGGCGACGCCATGCGCGACGCCCTGGACCCCCGCCTGAAGATGTGATCGTCAGGGTCCCGGTCAGCCCCGTACACCAGGAGAGCAGGTCCCAAGCATGGGACCTGCTCTCCGCATATCCGCTGTCTATACCGCCGCGCCGGGCCGGTGCGCCCTACCCCACGGCGGCGGCCGCGGCGCGCCCGGCGGTGCGGCCCGAGAAGAGGCAGCCGCCGAGGAAGGTGCCTTCCAGGGCGCGGTAGCCGTGCACGCCGCCCCCGCCGAACCCGGCGATCTCGCCCGCCGCGTAGAGCCCGGGCAGCGGCTTACCGTCCGCCTGCAACACGCGGCCCTCCAGGTCGGTTTCCAGGCCGCCGAGCGTCTTGCGGGTAAGGATGTGCAGGCGCACCCCAATCAGCGGCCCCGCCGCCGGGTCGAGCAGGCGGTGGGGGCGCGCGACGCGCACCAGCCGGTCGCCGAGGTAGCGGCGCGCGCCGCGCAGCGCGGTGATCTGCGCGTCCTTCGTGAACGGGTTGGCGATCTCGCGGTCGCGCGCCCGCACCTCGCGCGCCACCACGGCCGGATCGAGCAGCGGCTCCGGGGCTAGCGCGTTCATGCCGACCACCAGGTCGGGCAGGCTTTGGCGGACGACGAAGTCGGCGCCGCGGCGCTTGAACGCCTCGACGGGCCCCGGCGCGGCCTTGCCGACCGCGCGGCCGAGCACGCCGCGCACGCTCTTGTTCGTCAGGTCGGGGTTCTGCTCGGAGCCGGAGAGGGCAAACTCGCGGCGCAGGATCGGCTGCGTGAGCACGAACCAGCTGTAGTCGTAGCCGGTCTGCAGGATGTGGGCGAGCGTGCCCAGGGTGTCGAAGCCGGGATAGAGCGGCGGGGGCAGACGATTGCCCCGCGCGTCGAGCCAGAGGGACGACGGGCCGGGCAGGATGCGGATACCGTGCAGCGTCCAGATCGGCGCCCAGTTGGCGATGCCCTCGGTGTAGTGCCACATGCGGTCGCTGTTGATGAGGTGGCCGCCCGCGGCCGCGCTGATGCCCAGCATGCGGCCGTCGACGAAGTCGGGCACGCCCGAGAGCATGTGCGCGGGCGGCGGGCCTAGGCGGGCGGGCCAATGCTCGCGCACGAGATCCTGGTTCGCGCCGATGCCGCCGGAGGCGACGACCACGGCTTGCGCCCGGAAGACGAACTCGCCCACCGCGTCGCGCGCGCTGGCCTGCCCGCGCGGCACGCTGCTCGGCGCCAGGATGGTACCGCGCACGCCGTCGACCGCGCCCCCGCTGACGGTCAGCGCGTCGACGCGGTGGCGGAACTTCAGCTGAATCCGTCCCGCCTGCGCGGCCGCACGCACCCGTCGCACGAACGGCGCGACGACGCCCGGGCCGGTGCCCCAGGTGACGTGGAAGCGCGGCACGGAGTTGCCGTGGCCGAGCGCGTTGTAGCCCCCGCGCTCGGCCCAGCCGACCACGGGGAAGAAGCGCACACCCTGGGCGTGCAGCCAGGCCCGCTTCTCGCCCGCGGCCCAGTGGACGTAGGCCTCGGCCCAGCGGCGCGGCCAGGCGTCCTCCGGCCGGTCGAACCCGGCCGAGCCCATCCAGTCCTGGAGCGCCAGGTCGAGCGAGTCGTGGATGCCCAGGCGGCGCTGCTCGGGCGAGTCGACGAGGAAGAGGCCGCCGAAGGACCAGAAGGCCTGCCCGCCGAGGCTCTGCGGCGGCTCCTGGTCGACGATGAGCACGCGCTTGCCGGCGTCGGCGATCTCGGCCGCGGCGACCAGCCCGGCCAGGCCCGCGCCCACGACAATCACATCCGCGTCGGTGGTCATGGATCCTCCGTGCAACCGGGCTAATCGCGCCCCGCCCGCCCCGGCCGGGCGCGGCACACGTCCCCGGCGGGTATGCGCCTCTCGGCGTAGCGGTCGTCCTTCCTTGAGGCGCGCCGCGCTGCCGCCGAGGTACCGGTAATCTACACGGGGTGCGTGCTCCTGTCAAGCAGGTCCGGCGACCGGGGGTGCGCCAGATTGTTTGGCAAGCGAGGGCGATCCGCGCTCGTCATCGCTCATGCTCCGGTCGCGTCCGCAAAACAATCTGGCGCGCCTTGCCGGCGGTCCCGGCCGGGCCGCCAGCCGGGCGGGCGCGTCAGGATGTCCCAGAATGTCCCAGAATGTCCCATTTTCGGGAAACTGGGGCGATCCCAGGCGTCGCGGGCGCGTCCCCGACGAGGTATCCTTCGCCTTTATGGCTCAACGCAGTGATAACTGCAATGGGACATGGATGGGACATTTTGGGCCGGTTAACCTGGCGCTAGCGGTTGCCGGCAGGATCTCCGGCTCTTCGATCTTTCCTAGCGGCAGGCATTTCCTCGTCGAAGGGCGCCGGGGCGGCGAAGCCCTGCCCCCTCCTACTGGCGATTCTCGGCTTACCACCGGCCGCGCGGTGGGGAGGCATCGCCGGACTGAGCGGGCTCCCAGCACACGCTCCGCCCGCGCATCCCGGCTGACCTCAGGCGAGATCTCGGGGGAGCCGGGCGGCCACGCGGGGCCGCTCCTACCGCGCCCCGGTCGCGCGGCCGGCAGCGGGCGGGGCATCGCTGGGGATTGGGTGCGAGGTGCCCATCCGTAATGGCGACGCGCGGCCCCGGGCGCTGACACGGGGGCCGGGGCGGCGCGGAATGGGCCCGGGGTGCAAGCGGGGCGAGCAACCCCGGCGCGGCACGCGCCCTTGGGCCGTACCTTACCTGCCGTACCTTACCTATTGTGGTATGATGTACCTGACCAGCGAGTCTCCCGCAAGATCCGGCGGCGACAGCCTTCTTCGTCGGACGGCGGCATCCCGACGGATCGCCCGGTCAGCGGTCACGGCGCCTCCCTCCGGGGCAAGGGGCCGGACGAACGCAGCGCCGGGGGCGCGTCCCACCCGGCGCCAGGATCCTAGCCTACAAGGGAATGAACTTATGGTCGGAACGACAGGCGCGACACCGGGCATTGCGTCCATCCTTCCCAAGACCCCCACCGGCATCCAGGGCCTCGACGAAGTCACCGGCGGGGGCTTACCGGCCGGCCGCCCGACGCTCGTCTGCGGCAGCGCGGGGTCGGGCAAGACCCTCCTCGCCACCGAGTTCCTCGTGCACGGCGCGATGCTGTACGATGAGCCCGGCGTCTTCATGTCCTTTGAGGAGACCGGCGAGGATCTGGCCCGCAACGTGGCCTCCCTGGGCTTCGACCTGCCGACTCTCATCGAGCAGGGCCGGTTAGAGGTAGACTTCGTCCGCGTGGAGCGCAGCGAGATCGAGGAAACCGGCGAGTACGACCTCGAGGGCCTGTTCATCCGGCTCGGCCTGGCCATTGATTCGATCGGCGCGCGGCGGGTGGTGCTCGACACGATCGAAGCCCTCTTCGGCGGCCTGGACAACGCCGGGATCCTGCGCGCCGAGTTACGCCGGCTGTTCCACTGGCTGAAAGACCGGGGCGTGACCACCGTCATCACGGGCGAACGCGGCGAGCGGGGGGCGCTGACCCGCCACGGGCTCGAGGAGTACGTCTCGGACTGCGTGATCCTGCTCGACCACCGCGTCCAGGAGCAGCAGTCCACCCGGCGCATGCGTATCGTGAAGTACCGCGGCTCCACGCACGGCACCAACGAGTATCCGTTCTTGATCACCGAAGACGGCATCACGATGTTGCCCATCACCTCGGTCGGGTTGGACCACACCGTGTCGGACGCACGGGTCAGCAGCGGCGTGCCCGGCCTCGACGACATGCTCGAGGGCCAGGGCTATTACCGCGGGAGCAGCATCCTCCTCTCGGGCACCGCCGGCACCGGCAAGAGCAGCCTCGCCGCGCACTTCGCTGAAGCGACATGCCGGGCGGGGGAGCGCTGCCTCTATTTCGCCTTCGAAGAGTCGGCTGATCAGATCATGCGCAATATGGGCAGCATCGGCATCGCGCTCGCGCCCTGGAAGGAGCGCGGCCTGCTGCGCTTTCATTCGTCGCGGCCAACGTTCAGCGGACTCGAGAGCCATCTGGTGCTGATGCACAAGATGGTGCGCGAGTTCCAGCCCGCAGCGGTAATCGTCGACCCGATCACGAACCTCCTCTCTATCGGCGAAGAGACGGAGGTGCATGCCATGCTGATGCGCCTGATTGATTTGCTCAAGTCGACCCAGGTGACCGCCCTCTTCACCAGCCTGACGAGCCCGGCCTCCAGTCTGGAGCGCACGGAGGCCGGCATCTCGTCGCTGATGGACACCTGGCTGCTGCTGCGAGATATCGAAGTGAGTGGCGAGCGCAATCGCGGCTTGTACGTGCTCAAGTCGCGGGGCATGGCCCACTCCAATCAGATCCGCGAGTTCCTGTTGACCTCCGAGGGCGTGCAACTGGTCGACGCCTACCTGGGGCCGGGCGGCGTGCTCACCGGCTCCGCCCGCCTGGCCCAGGAGGCGCGGGAGCGCGCGACGGCGGAGGAACGCCGCCGGGCGCTGGCCCGCGAGCGGGGCGACCAGGCGCGGCGGCGCAAGGCGCTCGAGGCCCAGCTGGCCAGCGTGCAGGCGGAGTTGGAGGCCACCGACCGCGAAACCGCCCGCATCGACGAGGACGAGCAGCTATTGGAGCAACACGCGGCCGCCGTCCGTCGCGCCATGGCGCAGAGCCGCCAAGCCGCCGACCCCCCGGCGGCGCCGAACTCGCACAATGGGAGGGACAAGGAGGCAAGCAATGCTTGATCACGCCACGCGCGACGACGCCGGCCCCGCTGTGCCCGATGCGGAGTTCTACGAGTTGCGGCTCTATGTGGCCGGGCAGACGCCCAAGTCGCTGGTGGCCTTCGCCAACCTCAGCAAGATCTGCGAGGAGCACCTGGCGGGCAAGTACCGGATCGAGGTGATCGACTTGCTGCAGAACCCGCAGCTGGCCAAGGGCGATCAAATCCTGGCCATCCCCACCCTGGTCCGCAAATTGCCCGAGCCGGTTCGCCGGATCATCGGCGACCTGTCGAATACCGAGCGGACTCTCGTGGGGCTCGACCTGGTCCCGCGCTAGACCGAGGCGAGCGCGGCGTCGGCCGGCGCCGCCTGGAGGTGGTAATGGAGGATCCGAACGGCCACGACGTGGCGGACGATTTCGCCCAGGCCCTGCGCCGCGGGGAGACGCCGGACTACCAGCTGTCCCTCTACGTGACCGGCAGCACCCCGAAGTCCGCCCAGGCGATTCTCACGATCACGCAGCTGTGCGAGCAATACCTGTCCGGCCACTATGATCTGGAGGTGGTCGACATCTACCAGCAACCCGAGCGGGCGCGGCTGGAGCAGATCATCGCGGCCCCCACCCTGGTCAAGAAGCTGCCGCTCCCGCTCCGCCGGCTGATTGGGAACCTTTCGAATCGCGAGCGCGTCCTCGGCGGGCTGGACCTCGGCCCGCGCGTAAGTGCCGGGCCGACGTGATGCCGGGCGGGTGATGGGTCAATGGTAGGGATGAACGACGATCAGCAGTCCCGAACGGGCGAGAGCGCGGAGATCGCGGCGCTCCGGGCCCGGCTGCAGGAGGCCGAGGAAACGCTGCGCGCCATTCGCGGGGGCGAGATTGACGCGCTGGTGGTGGAAGGCCCGCCGGGCCCGATGGTCTACACACTCGTCGGGGCAGAGCACCCGTACCGGCGCATGGTCGAACAGATGAGCGAGGGGGCCGTCACCACGACGACGCAGGGCACCGTGCTCTACTGCAACCGGCGCTTCGCGGCCATGTTGCATATGCCGCTCGAAAGGGTCATCGGCGCGTCGGTCTACACCTTCCTGACGGGCGCCGGCCGCACGGAGTTCGACCGCCTGCTCGCGACGGATCTGGAGCACGGCGCCACGGCGGAACTGACGCTGGTGCCGGGAGCCGCCGGGGGCGGAACCCCGCCGGCCGAGATCCCCGTCTACATGTCGGCGAGCCGGCTGGAGGTCGAGGGCGTGGCCGGCGTATGTCTCATCGTGACCGACCTGTCGGCGCAGAAGCGGCAGGAAGCGATCCTGGAAACGGGCCGGCAGAAGCTCGCGGAGGAGCAGCTGAAGGCCAACAAGCTGGAGTCGCTCGGCATGCTGGCCGGCGGCCTGGCCCACGACCTGAACAACACGCTCACCGCCGTGCTGGGCAACATCGGGCTGGCCCGCAAGCAAGGGGGTGACGATCCGGTGCTGCACCAGCGCCTGGCCAACGCCGAGCGCGCCTGCCTGCAAGCGCGCAACGTCACCCAACAGCTGCTCGTGTTCGCCAAAGGGGGCGCGCCGCTGAAGAAGCCGGTCGACCTGCGCGGCCGGCTGCAGGAGTGGACCGCCTTTGCCCTGGCCGGGTCGAACGCCCGGTGCACCCTCGACGTCGCCGCCGACCTCTGGCCGGTCGAGGTCGACGAGGGGCAAATCGGCCGCGTCCTGAACAACCTGCTGATCAATGCGCAGCAGGCGATGCCGGCCGGGGGCCTGATTCGCGTAGCGGCCGGGAACTGGATCGTGGACGCGCAGGCCCGGGCCGACGGCATGCCGCTGACGCCTGGGCGCTATGTGCAGATCGCCGTGGAGGACACCGGGCGCGGCATCCCGGCGGAGCAGTTGCCGAAGATCTTCGACCCCTATTTCACGACGAAACGACAGGGCAGCGGTCTCGGCCTGTCCGTCGCCTACTCGGTGATCCGCAGCCACGCCGGGCACATCGCGGTCGAGTCGGAGCCGGGGGTCGGCAGCCGCTTCTCGATCTATCTGCCGGCGTCGACGCACGCCGCGTCGCGGCGACCCCCGCGCCCGCAGGTCGTGCCGCCGGGCCTACGCGTCCTGGTCATGGACGACCAGGAAGCCATCCGGGCGCTCATCGGCGAGGTGGTGCGGGACGAAGGGGGCGCGGCGGAGTTCGCGGACGACGGCGCGGCGGCCCTCGCGGTGTACGAGCAGGCCCTGCGCGCCGGCCGCCCGTTCGACGTCGTGCTGATGGACCTGACCATCCCTGGCGGCATGGGCGGCCAGGAGACGATCGGGCGGCTGCTGGAGCTGGACCCGCAGGCACGGGCCATCGTGTTCAGCGGCTACTCGAACGACGCGATCATGGCCGACTATGGCAAGTACGGCTTCAGCGCAGTGCTGCCCAAGCCCTTTGAGATCGACGCCCTGCTCACGCTCCTCGGCGAGGTCGGCCGGCCGGAGCCGGCGCCCGGGCCCGCCGACTAGCGCGCCGCCCGCCGCGTTTCCCCACGCGCGGCCCACGGGCCACGGCCGCATCCGCAACGTCCACGTACGGTAGGCCCGAACGCGCGGGCAAGACCGCTGGATTCGTCGCCACAACGATACGATCGTATGCTCCTGCTCCGGCTCCATGGGCCAGCAGGGCGTATGCATGCAACCCCTGAAATCAGGGGCACACTGGGTTACGTGGCCTCATCATACGGGGGATATGCGTTGCGAAGTGCGCTAGCACGAGGGGGCATTTGAAGAGGGTGAGCCCGCTGGGATTCGAACCCAGGACCCCCTGATTAAAAGTCAGATGCTCTACCGCTGAGCTACGGGCCCGCACCGCGCCGCGGTGCCCATTATTATAGCACATTCCCGGCGGGTGTGCCTACCCCACGCGCGAATCGCGCGCGTTGACGCGGAGGGCAGCGCCCCGTATACTGGCCCCATTACACCCGGGGAGGGACGGCGCATGTTCTGGATCATCCTGGTGGCAGTCGTGCTGGCGATCAGCGGCCTGGTTGGCGCGCACGTGGGGCGCTTCCGTGACGCGTGCACGGAGATGATGGGCATGATGCTGGGCATGACCATGGGTATGCTGAACGGCTTTATCCTGGGGTATGCCATCGCGCTGGCGACCGAGCCCCAGGGCATGTTTTGGGGCAACCTCTTCGGCATCCTGCTCGGCCTGACGCTCGGCGCGACTTTCGGCCGCGGCGGCGGGCTGATGGGCGTCATGGATGGCGCGATGGGCGGGGTCATGGGCGGGTCGATGGGCGCCATGCTCGGCGTGATGATCGAGTTCCCCGTCTGGGCACGCACCTGGACGGCGCTGCTCCTCGGCGCGATCTATCTGCTCGGCATGGGCGCCCTCGTCGTGCTGGTCGAACAGCGCGCGCCCGACTACGCGGACCTGCACCGCCTGGCGCCGCTCTTCGCCCGCTTCACTCCGGTGGGCACGGATCCACCGGACGCGCCGGACCTCATCAACTACTACGAGATGTTCGACATCCCCACTGGCGCGACCCCGACCGAGGTCGCCGCGGCCTACGAGTTGTTCGTGGCCGAGACGGACGCGGCGGGCCGGGCGGCCGCCGAGGATGCGCTGGCGACGTTGCTGGTGCGCGCCGAGCGTGCGCGCTATGACCGCGCGCTGGCCGTCGCCGCGGGCCGGGGCGAATGCTGCCCGCCCCCGCGCCGCACCCGCGCGGCGGGCGCCGCGGTCGGGCCCGAGCCGCGCGTCGGGGGGTGAGCGATGCAGCGGGCCGTGAAGGCAGCGGTCGCCAGGCGGGCGCCCTCGCCGATCGGCTTGGAGGCTCGACCACGGCGCCCCGCGTAAACGCGGTGGGCCCCGCATGGATCAAGACGCGATCTCGTCCGCCGCGCCTTCAGTGATCGCCGCGGCGGCGGCTTCGTGCAGGGAGAGGGCGTAGCCAGTTGCCCAGGCAGCCTGGAACGCGGGAGCGGGCAGGTGCGTCCGCGCGGCCACCACGGTCTGCTCGTAGGTGCGATCATCGTCACCGGAGAGGCGCCGCGGGACGGAATCGGCGCGGGGAGGCGCTTCCCGCCAGGCGGCGACCGCAGCCAGCAACTGCGTGGCGGTCGCCCAGGCGCCTAAGGTACCCAGCACGGCGGCCAAGCCCGCCAGCGCATCCGCCCGAAGTTCCTCCGGATGCAGACTATCGGTGACGTCGAGGACTAGGCTCTTGCGGAACAGATGCGTGGCGCCCGCGGCGTCGGCTTGCGCGGCCGATATGTAGCCCAGACTCGACAGCACCGCGGCGGCGATCACCGGTTCATCCGACGGCGGTGCCAGTGCCAACGCGTCCTCCAGCGCCGCTCGGGCCTCGTCCGTGCGGCCGAGCCAGCGCAGTACTTGCCCCAAGGCCAGTTGCGTTTCGGCTACCAACGGTTGATTCCCTAACTCGCGTCCAAGGGGCAGGCACTCCGTATAGTAGCGGGCGGCCGTCGCGTAATCGCCGCTGCCCTCCGCAGCCGCCCCCAGGTTCGTCAGCGCTGTGTGTACCCCGCCCTTGTCACCCAGGACCCGCCAATCCTTCAGGGCGTCCGCCAGGTATGCTTGGCCGGCAACATAATCGCCGCGGTGAAGGGCAACGCAGGCGAGGTTGTTCAGGGCCAGCGCCGCGCCCCGGCGATCACCCTCTCCCTGAAGGAGAGTCCAGCACTGCTCGAATAGGACCGTAGCCTCCGCGTCATCGCCCTGCCAGGCTGCGATATTGCCGAGCTGCAGCAAGGCCGCGCCGCAACCCCAGTTGTCGCCGAGCTCACGAAACAACGCCAAACTCTCGCGGTGTAGGGTCACGCCGGCGACGAAACTGTCGGGGTCGCTCCCCGCCGCAACGGCCATCCCGCGGTTGAGGAGCGCTATCGCCTCGCCACGCCGGTCGCCCAGCGCGCGATAGAGCACCACTGCCCACGCGCCGCGCGCCTGGGCCAGCTCGACACGATCCATGCGTAAAGCCATGTAGGCGGCCCATTCCACTGCCCGCGCCCGCGCCGGGGTGGAAGGCGCGTCGTCGCGCGGGAGCTGCGCGAGGGCGGCTTCCAGGCGGGCGAAGGCCTCCTCCCAATACCCGCGGGCCGACCAGAAGCCGGCGAGCGCGCCCGCGAGCTGCAGCTCCTGCTCGATCGCACCGCTGGCCCGCGCGCGGTCGAGCACCGCGCGCAGGTTGTCATGGTCCGCTTCGAGCCGGTCGAGCCACAGGCGTTCCTCGGGCCGGCGCAAATTTGTCACGGCCTCCTCAGCCAGCCGAAGGAAGTATGCGCCGTGCCGAGCCTGCGCGTCCGCGACTTCCCCACAGTGATCCAGCTGCTCCCAGGCGAACTCGCGGGTTGTTTCGAGTACGATGACGCGGACAGCCGCCCCTTCGGGCGCCCACAAGCGGACCAGGCTCTGGCGCGCCAGCGCGTCGACCCGATCAGCGCCATCCTCACACACCGTCGCGACCGCGTCGAGCGGCGCACCGCCCACGAAGACGGCGAGTTGGCGGAAGAGGCGCTGGGCCCGTGCGTCGAGCAGGTCGTAGCTCCAGCCAATCGTGGCGCGCAGCGTCTGCTGGCGGGCCGGCAGATCGCGCGGGCCGTCGGTCAGCAGGCCGAGTCGATCCTCAAGGTGGCGCAAGAGCACCTGCGGGGTGTGGGTCCGCACCCGCGCGGCCGCCAGCTCGATGGCCAGCGGCAGGCCGTCCAGGCGCGCGCAGATCGCGGCGACGGCCGGGGCTTCGGCCGGAGTCACGCGGAAGTCGGGCCGGGGTTCCTGCGCGCGCGCGACGAACAGCCGCACGGCCTCATACTGCGTCAGCTCACCAAATGGGGGCGAGGAGCCGGCGGCCGGCAGGGCCAACGGAGGTATGACGAATTCCCGCTCGCCGTCGATCTGCAGCGGTGTCCGGCTCGTCGCGAGGACCGTCAGCCCCGGCGCCTCCACGAGGAGGCCCGCGATCGCCTCCGCGGCGGTGACCACCTGCTCGAAGTTGTCGAGCACGAGGAGCAAGTGGCGCGACGCGAGAAATGCCTGCAGGCGGTCCAAGATCGGCGACGCGCCCTGCGTCGCCAGGCGAAGCGCGCGGGCAATCGTCGGAACGACGAAGTCAGCGCTAGTCAGCGGGGCCAGATCGACGAACCAACAGCCGTCGGCGAAGTCGTCGAGCAGCTCGGCGGCAACCTGGAGCGCCAGCCGCGTTTTGCCGGTGCCGCCCGGCCCGGTCAGCGTGAGTACGCGTGAGTCGGAACGGCGCAGGCACGCGACCAGTTCGGGGATTTGGGATTCGCGGCCGATGAAAGCATTGGGTTGGGCCGGCAGGTTGTTGGGCCGAGTGTCCAGCGTTTTCAGCGGCGGGAAGGTACCAGGCAACCCCGCGCCCACTGCCTGCCGGATGTGCTCCGGTTCGATCAGATCCTTGAGTCGCCGCGTGCCCAGATTGCGTAGCCCCACGCCCTCCGGCAACCCTTCACCGAGCGCCGCTGTCGTCGCTGCCGTCAGCAGGATCTGCCCGCCGTGCCCCGCGGCCAGCAGACGCGCCACCCGGTTGAGCAGCGGCCCCACGTAATCGTCGGGGCGCTCCTCGGCGGTGCCGGTGTGCAAGGCCATGCGCACGGCGAGCGGCCCCGGCTCTCCCCACGGTTCGGCCGTCAGGGCGCGCTGGGCGGCGACGGCGGCGGCGAGGGCAGCGGGGGCGGTCTGGAAGGCGGCCTGAAAGCCGTCGCCGATCTGCTTGTAGGCCCAGCCGCCGTGGGCGGCGATGGCGGCGCGGAGGATGGCCTCGTGTCGGGCGTGGGCGGCCGCCATCCAAGCGGGATGCTGCTCCCAGCGCCGGGTGCTGGCTGCCACGTCGGTGAAGAGGAAGGTCACGGTGCCCGTCGGACGGTTCATACACGACTCCTCGCTGAGGAGTGGAACGGCGGGCCGCTCAGAGGCAGAGGCGGCCGGCGCGACGCGGTGGTCGCAGTATACCACATCGGAGGCCACGGGAGTCGCTCCCGTGCGCCCGATTCGACCATCCTCCGGCGGCCCGGCCGGCAGTCGTCCTCGGTCAGATTTCGTCCGTGCTCCGGCCTCCTCGCGCAGGCGCCGAATTGACGAACGCTGAGGGCGACGAACAAGACCGTCTCCCCGGCGCGCGTTGACGCCGGGGCGCGGCGTATGCTATGCTCCGGGCAGGAGGAGGGGGATCGCCGATGACCACCGCGAGCGCCGTGCAGACCGTGCGCGCTTTTGCCGACCGCGTCGTCGCGAATGTCGAGACGGTCGTCGTGGGCAAGCGGGCGGCGATCGAGTGGCTGCTCGTCGCGCTGCTCGCCGACGGCCACGTGCTCATCGAGGACGTGCCCGGCACCGGCAAGACGATGCTGGCCCGCGCGCTCGCCGGCAGCCTCGGCCTCAGCGGCAAGCGCATCCAGTGCACTCCCGACCTGCTGCCCAACGACATCACCGGCGTCAGCATCTACAACCAGCAGACCGGGGCCTTCGAGTTTCAGCCGGGCCCGGTCTTTGTGCATATCCTGCTGGCCGACGAGATCAACCGCGCGACGCCGCGGACCCAGGCCGCCCTGCTCGAAGCGATGCAGGAGGAGCAGGTCAGCGTCGACGGCGTAACCCATCCCCTGCCGCAGCCCTTCCTCGTGCTCGCCACGGAGAACCCGATCGAGTTCGAGGGCACGTTCCCCCTGCCCGAGGCGCAGCTCGACCGCTTCCTGCTGCGCATTCCCATGGGCTATCCGGCGGAGGCCGAGGAGGTGCAGATCCTGCGCAACCAGCGCGGCGGCCACCCGATCGAGCGCCTGCGGCCGGTCGCCGACGGCACGGAGGTGCCGGCACTGCGCGCGACGGTGGGCGAGGTACACGTCGACGAGACGGTCGAGCGCTATATCCTGGCGCTGGTGCGCGCCACCCGCGATCACCCGGACCTGGCGGTCGGGGCCAGTCCGCGCGGCTCGCTCGCGCTCTACAAGGCGGCACAGGCACTGGCCGCGCTGCGCGGGCGTGACTACGTCATCCCCGACGACGTCAAGCCGCTGGCGCCGCTGGCGCTGCCCCACCGGCTGGTGCTGCGACCCGAGAGCGCGCTGCGCGGGCGCACCGCGGTCGCCGTCGTCGACGAGATCGTGGCGCGCACAGGCGTCGACCTCGGCGCCACGCCGTAAGCCGCCATGCGCAACCTGGCGCCCTGGCTGCTGGCCTTTCTGCTGATCGCGCTCTGGCTGCGCATCGATTTCTTCTTCACGATCATTTACTTCCTCGGCCTCATCTACTTCGGTTCGCGCTGGTGGATGCGGCGCGCCCTGCGCAACCTGCGGGTGGAGCGCACCTTCGCCGACCACGCCTTCTGGGGCGAGCGCGTCCCGATCGACGTGGCCGTGCGCAACACCGGGCGGCTACCCGTGCCCTGGATGGAGGTGCGAGAATCGCTGCCCTCGCGGCTGACCGCCGTGCCGTTGGAGCCCGAGGTGATCCTGCTGCGCGGCGGGCAGCGCTGGACCGCGCGCTACTGGCTCCTCTGCCGCAGCCGCGGCTATTACGAGCTTGGGCCGTTGCGGCTGGAGGCCGGCGATCTGCTCGGCGTGGGCCAGGTGAGCGAGCTTACAGCGGCCGAGCCGCGCCGGCTGACCGTCTATCCACGCCTGCTGCCGCTCGACCAGCTTGGCCTGCCCACGCGCTCGCCCATGGCGATCCTGCCGGCGCGCGCCCCGCTGTTCGAGGACGCCACGCGCCTGCGGGGCGTGCGTCCGTACCAGCGCGGCGATGCCCCACGCCGCATCCACTGGCCGGCGACGGCACATGCCCGCCAGCTGCTCGTCAAGCAGTATGCGCCCGCCATCGCCCGGGAGACGATCCTCTGCCTGGACCTGGTGGAGGACGACTACGAGCTCGGCCGGCGTTACATGGCAACCGAGCTCGCGATCAGCATCGCCGCCTCGCTCGCCGCGCACATCATCCTGCGCGAGCACCTGCCCGTGGGACTGGTGACCGAGGCGGTCGATCCGGTCGTGGGCAAGGCGCGTGAGATCGTGATGCCGCCCCGCGCCGAGCGGGCCCACCTGGTCGGCAACCTGCTCGACGTGCTCGCGCGCGTTGAGACGCTGCCCACCGGCTCGTTCACCGCCCTGCTGCGGCGCACGGCAGTGCATTTCCCCTGGGGCGCCTCGGTCGTGGTCATCACGGGGACAGAGAGCCCGGCGCTGCTCGAGATGCTGCTCTACCTGCAGCGGCAAGGGCTGGCCGTGGCATTGGTGCTGGCCGAGCCGGGGGGAGCGGACCGGACCGTGCGGCCGCGCGGCGCGGCGCTGTCGATCTACCACGTGGCGCGCGACGACGCACTGGAGATCGCCTGATGCGCCCCGCCGGATGGATCGAGCACGGCTTCCGCCCGCTGGTCGCCGGCCTGATGCTAAGCACGATCGTGTGGGCGTTGGCCGAATTGCTGCACACGCTGTCGCCCGCCTGGGGCGCCGCCTGGCTGGCGGGCTACTCCGGCCTCGCCGCGGTCGCGGCCTACTACTCCTACCGCTACGTCGACGCCCAGCGCTGGGACACGACCCACCAGATCCGCTTCCGGCTGGCCGAGGTGGTGTTGCTCTACTTCGGCGCGCAGGTGCTGCTGACGATCGTCGACCCCGGGTACGACCTGCTACAACAGCTGCGGCGCTTCGACTTTATCAGCGTCGGCACCTTCGTGGTGGTCTTGCTCAGCTGGATGCTGGGCGGGCTCATCGCGAGCGATCTGGCGCGCATCGGCGAGCCACCGGAGCAGGTCCCCGGCTATCGGACGCCGCTCGAGTCGCTCGCAGGGCGCTTCTTCGTCGGCGGCGCCGTGCTGCTGGTGCTCACCGGGCTGAACCGCGTGGCACTGGCCGATCTGCTGAACACTGACCGGCCGCCCGTGCCCGGGCTGGTGATCAACGTGCTGATCTACTTCGTGCTGGGCATCGCGCTGCTCGGCCAGGTGCGTTACAGCGCCTTGCTGGAGCGCTGGGGCGCCCAACAGCTGCGCGTCGCTCCCAGCCTCGGGATGACCTGGGTGCGCTACAGCTTGATCTTCGCGGCCCTCGTCGCGCTGCTCGCGCTGCTGCTGCCCACCCATTACACCGTCGGCCTACTCGACACGCTGCGCACGCTCGTCGGCATCCTGGGCATGCTGGGCATGCTGCTTATCTGGCTGATCCTGGCGCTCCTCTCGCTGCCATTCGCCTTGCTGGGCCTCGGCCAGACGCCCGCGCCCCCGCAGCCGCCCGCGCTGCCGTTCACCCCGCCCCCGGCCGAACCGGCGGGCCCGGGGATGGATCCGGTCGTCGCCGAGCTCTTGAAGTCGGCGCTTTTCTGGCTGGTGATCGGCGCGGTTGCCGTCTACGCGCTGCGCGGGTACCTGCAGCAGCACCCGGCGCTACTGGCGGCCGTCCGGCGCCTCGCGCCCCTGCGCGCCCTGATCGCCGGGCTGGGGGCGCTCTGGGGTTGGCTGCGCGGGCGGCGCGCGGCGCTCGCGACGAGTGCCCGGCAGGCGGTCACGCGGCTGCGCGCCGCGCGAGCGACCGTGCCGCGCCTGCCCACGCTGGGTCGCGCCCCCGCGCTTACCCCGCGCGAGCAGGTGCGCCAGTACTACCTGCGCGTGCTGCAGCGCGCGGAGGCGCACGGCTTCCCCCGCCGCCCACCGCAGACGCCGAGCGAGTACGACGCGGCCCTGGCGCCCGCCTTGCCGGCCGCGCATCCCGACATGGCCCGCCTGACCCGCGCCTTCGAGGAGGCGCGCTACAGCGCTCACCCGGTTGGCCCCGCCGAGGCGGACGCGGCCCTCGCCGCGGGCAAGCAGGTGGAGGCAGCACTCGACGCGCCCCCCGCGCCGGCAGAGCCACCGCGCGACGGGAAGGCGTGACGAAGGCCGGTATCCGCCTGCTGAACGGGTAGAGGATGCAGGCCTGGTCGTCGGGCGCTGCGACGTCGCGCATGATGGGGGTCTTCAGCGCTGTCGCCGTGCGAATGCTCGTGCCCGTGCTACCTGCCGACCTGCCGGACGGCGTCCTCTGGCTGCTGCCGGTTTATCCGTGTATCCCTGAATCTGGAGTTGCTGCGCGCCAACGCGCAAGTGCTCAACGGACATTACATTCATGTTTGTCGTATCCGGTTCCAGGCGGAGGGACAGGCGTGAAGCAGTGAAGCGTAGGCGGCGGGGACATTACTTGGCTGAGCGCCCAGCCGGGGCCGGGCCGATCAGCGCGTCGAGGGCGGCTTCGGCGGCGGCCAGATCGGCAACCGTCACGCCATAGAGCCGGCAGACCGCCGCGTCGAGCGCGGCCTGCTCCTCGGGATCCGGGCAGGACTCGGCTGCCAGGGCGCGAGCGTGCGGGCCGGGGCCGCGGGTCGCGAGCACCTCGAGCGGCGGCAGCGGTAACTGGGCCAGGTAGGGCGCGTTGATGCGCAGATAGCCGCCCGCGAGGTGGGCGGGCCAGTAGCAGAAGCGGTAGTACCAGCCGAGCAGGCGCGCGTTCAGGAGGCCCAGCAGGTCCCAGGGATCGTAGGCGGTGGCCCCGGCCGCGATGCCGTAGACGCGTCCGCGGGCATAGCCACCCGGCGCGGAGGCGGCCCAAAGGCGGCGGGCCACGCCCGGCACGAGCACGGCCGGGGCGGCGAATGCCTCCCACTGGGCAGCGGTCATGGCGGTGCGGGGCAGGTAGCGCGCAGGCGTGTCCGGCCGCAGGCCGTAGGGCACGAGATCCTGGACCTGGAGCAGCGGCCGGTGATCCGCCTGTGCGGTAAGCGGCAGTGCGGCGTAGGCGGCGGCGGAGAGTGCGGCCCGGGCGTGGCCGGCCCGGGCCACGCCGCAGCGGATGGCGCGCGTGGGCAGGCGCCCCGGCTGGGCGGCCAGGTGGCGCGCGAAAGCCAGCAGGCCGGGCGTGGCGGCGGCGGGCAGCGCGCCGCCCGGCAGGCTGCCGAGCGCCGTCTGGCGCACCGCCGCGTCGGGCCGCCCGGGCGCGGCGAGCACGACGCGGTGATCGGGCGCGGGCACCGCGCGCTGCGCCACGACGATGACGGGGTAAGCGGCCGCGCCAGGGAAGGGCACGGCGCGCGAGACGTCGATCAGCCGCAGCAGGCGCATCTGCCCCAGCAGGAGCGCGCGCAGGGCCACGCCATAATCGGCGGCCATGAACTTGTTGGGCACGATATAGCCGAGCACGCCGCCGGGCCGCAGCAGTTGTAGACCGCGCTCGAGAAACAGCACCGAGAGATCGTACTGGCCCCGCGCGGTCACGAACGCACCGGCCCGCGCCGCCTTGGCGGCGGCCGGCTGGGCGCGGTGGGCCACGTAGGGCGGGTTGCCGACGACCGCGTCGAAGCCGGGCCAGCCGGCCGGCAGCGCGGCCAGCCCGTCGCCGGCCACGACCCGCAGCGCGCCGCCGGGGGCCGTCAGGCCGGCAAGGGCCAGGGTGTAGCGGGTCAGGTCGACGGCCACGGGGTCGCTGTCGACGCCGTAGAGGCAGGCCGCGGCCGCGGCGAGCGCGTCGGGCACCCCGGCGGCCGCCAGCGCGGCGGCGAGGCTGGCGCCCGCGGCGGCCAGGAAGGCGCCGGCCCCGCAAGCGGGGTCGAGCACGCGGAGCGCGCGCAGGGCACCGGCGGGATCGGGCGCGGCGCGGGCCTCCTCCAGGAGCGGGTTGAGCGTGGCGTCGAGGATGGTCGCGACGACGGCCGGGGGCGTGTAGTAGCTGCCCTGGCGGCGGCGGACGGCCGGGTCGAGCAGCGCCTCGTAGAGGCGGCCGAGGTCCGCGCCATCCGGCTCCGCGGGCAACAGGCCGGCGAGATCCGGCGCGACCGCGTCCCGCGCGGCCGGCGGGACGGCCACGCGGCCGGGCGCCGGGGCACCGCGCGCGGCGGCGGCTCGCTCAAAGAGCAGGCTGAAGAGGGCCGCGGTCAGGTCGACGCCGCGGGGCAGGTGCGCGGCGAGCGCCGCACGCGCCGCCCGCAGGCGCGGGCCGGGACTAGCGGGCGGCGTGGGCCAGGTCCGGGTAGGGCGTGGCCAGGGCGGCGTCGCCGTGCTCGGCCACGACGCTCGTGTAGATGCCGCCCCGCACGTTGAAGACGCCCGTGATGCGCGCCCAGCGCGGCTCGAGGGCGCCGACCACGTCGTCGAGGATACGGTTGGTCACGTCCTCGTGGAAGGCGCCCTGATCACGGTAGTGCCACAGGTACAGCTTGTAGGCCTTGAGCTCGACACAGCGCGGCCCGGGCACATATTCAAGCGTGATCGTGGCGAAGTCGGGCTGGCCGGTGATGGGGCAGAGCGCGGTGAACTCCGGGCTCTCGATGCGGATGTGATACGCCCGGTTCGGGTGCGGATTGGGAAAGGTCTCCAGCGTGCCCGCCGGGCGCGTGCGCGGCCCGGCGCCCAGCAGCGTCAGATCGGGCGCGGCCGCGGTCTCCGCCGGGGCCCTGCCGCCGGTGTCGGTCGTGGTGCTCATATGACTCCTCTGATTCGTCGACGAATATCGGGATCGACGCCGGGTCGCGCACGGCGCGGTACCCATGCGGCCGATCCTCTTATTATACCGGAATTCCCATAAGAGGCGTCCTCCGATACGCCGATACGCGGGATCCCCGCGCGGGCCAGGCATCGCGAGGCCCTGCCGTGGATCTCTATCGCGGCACCGTTCCTGCTAAGAAGCGGCTGGCCCGCGCGGGCGGGCTGGAGAGGACCCTGTGCAGACCCTGAACTCCCCCGGCGAAATGAGCTCCGCACCCGAGCGCCCGGAGGCCGTCGCGGCCCTCGCCGCCGAGGCGGTCGCGGGCGACGGCCTCGGCCCAACAGCGCCCCCGGCCCCGGCGCTGCCCGGGGTCATGGCGGGCGGGGGGCAGTCGGTCGCGCGCAATACCCTGATCATGTTCGCCCAGCAGATGGTCACGTTCGCCATGACCTTCGTCTGGACGGTCGCGGTCCAGTGGTATCTGGGCCCGGATCACTACGGCCAGCTCTTCTACGCGCAGTCGCTCGCCTGGATCGGCGCCGTGTTCATCGACGCCGGGGTGACCACCTACCTGACCAAGCAGGTGGCGCGCGACCGCGCGCACACCCGGCGGCTGCTGAGCAACGCGCTCGTCTTGCGCACCGCGTCCGGCGTGCTGGTCTACGCAGCCATCCTGGGCGTGGCCTGGGGCATGGGGAAGCACGACGACGTCTTCCTGGCCGTGGCTCTGGTGGCCCTGGGCATCCTGGCCGCCAGCTTCACCCAGGCCGCGGCGGCGACGTTCCAGGGCCATGAGACGATGCTCTGGCCGGCCCTCGGCACCATCGCCGAGAAGGTGGCCGTGGCGCTGTTCAGCGTGACGCTGCTGCTGCTCGGCTACGGGCTGCTGGCGGTGGCCGCGGTGCTCTTCTGCGGTGCGGCGATCAACCTGCTGATCGTGGGTACGCGGGCGCTGCGCGCCGGCTGGGTGCGCCCGCAGATCGATCCGGCCGTCATGCGCACGCTGCTGATTGGCGGGGCGCCGTTCTTTCTCTGGGCCGCCTTCGGCGTCATTTACCAGCGCAACGCGGCGATCCAGTTGGAGGCGCAGGACCCGAGCAGCGAGGGCGTCTTCGGCGTGGCGGTGCGCATGTACGAGACGCTGTCGTTCGTGCCTTATATCTTCCAGGTGGCCATCTTGCCGGTGCTGGCGCGCACATTCGTGCAGGCGCAGGAACTCGATGACGCAGACCGCGCGGCGCAGCGTCGACCTGATCACGCTGGCCGCGCTGCCGATGGGCACGGCCGTGCTGCTGCTCGCGCCCGAGATCGTCGCGCTGGTGGCGCGGCTGCCTGACTACGACGGCGCCGTGCTGCCGCTGCGGATCCTGGCGGTCAGCCTGGCGCCGCTCTACCTCGACATGATCCTGGGCACACTGCTGATTGCCAGCGACCGGCAGCGCCAGTGGGCCATCATCTCGGTGGGTGCGGCACTGATCAACCCGCTGCTCAACTGGTGGCTGATCCGGCAGACCCAGGCCACGCTGCAGAACGGCGCGGTTGGCGCCGCGCTGGTCACGCTGCTGACCGAGGTCGGCATCTTCGTCGCCTACGTCTGGGCGCAGCCGCGCGGCCTGCTCGGCCGGCCCAACCTGACGTTCGCCGGGCGCGTGCTGCTCGCGACGGCGGCCATGGCGGCGGCCATCGGCCTGCTGCTGCCCGTGCTGCAGGCGGTGGCGCCCGGCGGGCCGACGCAGCGGCTCGGCGCGGCGGTCGTGCTGCTCGGCGCGGGCGGGGCCGGCGGGATCGTCTTCGGCGGCCTGGCCCTGGCGCTGCGCCTGGTGGGCCCGGCCGAGTGGCGGCTCGTGCGGCGCGCCTTGCGCCGCGGCGCGGCCTGAGCGCGGCGATGCTGAAACGCGTGGGCGTGGCACTGGTCGCCTACCTGACTAATCACGTGATCAGCCAGGTCCCGTTCTATATGCTGCGACATGCCTGGTATCGTGCGGTGCTCGGGGCGCGGATCGGGCGCGGCGCCGGGGTGGCGATGGGCCAGTTCATCTGGTTCTTCAGCCTGTCCCAGGTGCGCCGCGACGGGTTCCGCATCGGCGCGGACACCCTGATCAACCGCGATTGCACGCTAGACGCGCGCGGGCCGCTGCACATCGGCGCCCACGTCAGCATCTCGCCGCAGGTGGCGATCCTGACCACGCAGCACGGCGTGAGCGACCCGGCCTTCCGCACGACGACGCGGCCGGTGCGCATCGGCGACTACGTCTGGATCGGCTGGCGGGCGACGATCCTGCCGGGGGTCACGCTGGGCGAGGGCGCGGTGGTGGCCGCGGGCGCCGTGGTCACGCAGGACGTGGCGCCCTACACGGTGGTAGGCGGTGTACCGGCCCGGCCAATCGGCACGCGCCCCCGGCCCATGCGCTACCGGTTGGGCTTTCACCCGTTGTTCGAGTAACGATTCGAGCCGGTCCCGCGGCGGACCGGCAGGAAACACGGGGCCACAGCCCCCGGAGAGCAGCATGCGCGTACTCTGGCTCTGTTCCTATCCGCCCTACCCGCCCGATTTCGGGGGAGCACGGCGCACGTACAACCTGATCGAGCAGGCGGCCAACGCCGGGCACACGGTCGATCTGCTGGCCTTCGCCTCAGGCGACGCCGGGCGCGACGCGCAGGCCGAGACGGAGCTCCGGCGCATCTGCGCGCACGTGGAGCTCGTGCATGACCCCTGGGCGCTGCCGGCGGCGCTGGGCAACGGCGACCCGACGGCGGTGCATCGCAAGCGGCGCGCGCAGCTGCGCGCGCTCTGCTCGCCGCGCCCGTACCAGTACCACGCCCACTACTCGGCGCGCATGCAGGAAGCGCTCGACGCGCGCGCCGCCACCGGGCACTACGATCTGGTGCAGGTCGAGTTCTCGCAGATGGCCTACTACCGCCTGCCGCCGGGCGTGCCCGCACTGATCGACCTGCACAACATCGAGTCGGAGGTGCTGGGCCGTGTGGCCCGGGCCAGCGAGCACGCGCCGCTGCGCCGCCTGTACAACTGGTCGGAGTACCTCAAGTTCCGGCGCGACGAGCCGCGGCTCTGGCGGCGCTTCGCGGGCGTGCTGGTCACGTCGGAGCGCGACGGGCGGCAGGTGCAGGCGGACTGGCCCGATGCGCCGGTCGTCGTGGTGCCCAACGGCGTCGACACCGACTACTTCCACCCGCCCGTGGCCGGCGCAGGCCCCGCGGCCGACGCCGGGCCGCAGGTGGTCTTCACCGGCATGATGGCCTACTACCCGAACCACGACGCCGCCTGCTACTTCGCCGACGCGGTCTGGCCGCGCGTGCGCGAGACGAGCCCGGCCGCGCACTGGCTGGTGGTCGGGGCCGAGCCGCCGCCGGCCGTGCGGGCGCTCGACGACCCGGGGCGCGGCATCATCGTCACCGGCCGAGTTCGACGACGTGCGGCCCTACGTCTGGCGCAGCCACGTCAGCGTGGCGCCGCTGCGCATGGGCGGGGGCACGCGGCTGAAGATCGTGGAGGCGCTGGCCATGGGGCGGCCGCTCGTCTCGACCGCGCTCGGCTGCGAGGGCCTGGCCGTCGAGCCGGGCGTGCATCTGCTGACGGCCGACACGCCGGACGCCTTCGCCGCCGCGGTCACGCGGCTGATCGCCGAGCCGGCGCGCGCGGCCTCGCTCGGGCGCGCCGGGCGCAACCTGGCGGTCGGCCACTACAGCTGGCCCGCGGTGGTCCGGCCCATGCTGGATACCTGGGCGCGCCTCGCCGCCGGGAGGGCCGTCATATGAACCCGGCGCCGACGACCACGCCGCACATGCCCGCAGCCCGGCGCTCGCGCAGGATGGCGCGCCTCCTCCGGCTGGGCGCCTTTGCCGCGGCCGGGGTGCTGCTTGCGCTCGCGGGGCTCTGGCTGCCCTGGTCCCTGCCCGGCCCCGCGGGCCCAATCCGGCTGGACGCGCCGCGGGCCTGGGCTGAGTTGGTCATCACGGGCACGGTGACCTGGAAGAACAGCACGCAGACGGTCGCCGGAGTTGGCGTCGTGCTCAAGGACCGCGTCAAAGGCACGGTGGTGATGCGGGCGCAGACCGATGCCCGCGGGGTTTACATGTTGGGGCCCGGCGTCGGCGATTGGCTGGTCGAGATCCCCTCGACCGATCGCTATTGGGGCTACGCGCAGGCCGTGATCGTCTTCCCGCACGACGCACACACGCTGGATTTCCAGATCACGACCCGGCCGCCGGAGCCGCCGACGCCGACCGCGGGGCCTGCCACGCCGACGCCGGTCGGGGGCCCCGGCGGCGAGGGCGGCCCGGCCAGCGGGGCGCCGGGTCCGGGCATCTTGCCGCCCGGCGGCGGGTCCGCGGCGGGGACGACGCCCGGTCCCCACGGCGGCGCGGGCTCGCCGCTGCCGCCCTCAGGTACCGGGGCGATCCCAGGTACCACGCTGTCCCTCGCGCTCGGCGGGCTGGCGTTGCTGCTCGCAGGCTTATGGCTGCGGGGGGCGGCCGGGGCGGCGCGCGGCCGCCTATGAGAGTTTTGGATCGGCGGGGGGCGCGCGCTGATACGTAACGGAATCGCGGATCGGCCCGGCCGGCCCGCTTACGGTAGGGACTCGTCTATATGCTTTCCGACCTCTTCACGTTCATCGCCTGGCTCACCGGCCTCGTGCTGGTACTGGCCGCGCTCGCCCTCGCCTGCCTGGTCGGCTACCTGCTCTTCCTGACCGCGGCCGCGGTCGCCGTCTGGCTCAGCCGGCCGGCGATGCGCCTGGGCACGAACGGCCAGGCCGTGCCGGCCACCGCGGAGGCGGGACGCCAACCGGCGGCCGGCCACTGGCCGGCACCGCGCACGCGCTTTGCCGTGCTGGTGCCCGCTCATGACGAGGAGCTGCTCATCCGCCGCGTGCTCGGCAGTCTGCTGGCGATCGACTATCCGCCCGAGCTGTACACGGTGCACGTGGTCGCCGACAACTGCACGGACGGCACGGTTGAGCGCGCGCAGGTGCTCGGCGCAGAGGTGCACGAGCGGGTCGACCCGGCGCACCGGGGCAAGGGCTACGCGCTGCGCTGGCTGTTCGCCCGCCTGCTCGCCGCGCCCGATCCTGCCGACGCCTTCGTGGTCGTGGACGCCAACTCGCTGGTGAACCGCGGCTTCCTGCGCGCGCTCGACGCGCGGCTCCGACACGGCGCCGCGGCGATCCAGGCCTACGACACCGTGCGCAACGTCGACTCCTCCTGGAGCACCGCGCTGCGTTACGTCGCCTTCGCCCTGCTGCACTACCTGCGGCCGCTGGGGCGCGCGCTCTTCGGCGGCTCGGCGGGCCTTAAGGGCAACGGCATGTGCTTCCGCCGCGCCCTGGTGGCCGGTATGGACTGGCAGGCATTCTCCGTCACGGAGGACTTGCAGTTCCACCTGGATCTGCTGCTGCAGGGGCAGGTCGTGGCCTTCGCGCCCGACGCGGTGGTCTGGTCCGAGATGCCAGGCACGCTCCAGGCCGCCCACGCGCAGAACCAGCGCTGGGAGAGCGGCCGGCTCGACCTGCTGCGCCACTACGTGCCGCACCTGCTGCGGGTGGCGCTGGCGCGGCGCAGCTTCATCCTCTTCGACGCGGCCATGGAGCACATCCTGCCGCCCTTCAGCATCACCTTCGCCGCGGCCGGGCTGGCCGTGATCGCCGGGCTGCTGGCGGGCAATCCCTGGGTGTTGGGGCTGGCGGCCTTCGCCCTGCTCGGGCAGGTCATCTACACGCTCGTCGGGCTGTGGCTGGTGGGGGCGCCGGCCAAGGTCTTCGCCGCGCTGGTCTACGCGCCGTTCTACGTGCTCTGGAAGCTGGTGCTCTGGCTGCCGATGGCGCTCGGCCGCCGCCGCATGGCCGAGTGGGTGCGCACGGCGCGGACGGCGCGGTAAGGGGGGAGCCGGACGCCCGGCGGCCGCCTTACAGCGCCCGGCCGCTGGATCAACCCGCGGCCTCGGCCGGTCCATAGGAGCTCGGGGTTGTGCCGGACACCATGGATCCGCCCATTTACCTGTGGGTGATCGAAGCGTTCGAGTGGGAGGAGCCGGTAGCCTGTGGCGCGGTCCGCTCCTTCGCCGACAGATTTACACTCTACCTTCGACGAGTTCCCTCGGTGACTGACTGGCCGGCGTTGTCGGATGCGGCCGCAGCGGTATCTCGTTTGCGCGGGCCCTGCCGCCTGATTCCGGAAAATGATCGCCCGGTACAATTCCGGAAGGACTTCGCCGGGTGTAGGATTCACCGGGGAAACGCAACCAGCGGTGCGGTACGATCCGAGCTCGACCGCTTCCCCCCGGACGAGGACCTGCCCAGCCTAGTCAAGTGCGGGTGACGACGGGTGACTCGGGAACCCCGCTGTGTCGTATAATGCGGAGAGTGGGAGATGCACAACAGCACGGAGCAGGTGGAGGACGTGATGGCTGCCCTTCTTGAACGCATCACCGTTAACCCCGCGCAGTGCGGCGGCCGGCCGTGTATCCGCGGCATGCGCATCCGGGTCACGGATATCTTGGATCTATACGCGGCGGGCCTCACCGCTGCCCAGATCCTATCCGAGCTGCCGGATCTGGAGCCGGAAGACTTGCAGGCTGCGCTATTGTACGCCGCCCGGCGCCTGGATCATCCCATCCTCGTCGGATGATCCTCTGGGTCGACGCGCAGCTCTCTCCAGCAATCGCGGCCTGGATCCAAGCCACCTTCCGGATCTCGGCAACACCGGTGCGCGACTTGGGCCTTCGCAATGCGACCGACATCGACATTTTCCAGGCCGCTCGGCAGGCCGGCGCCGTCGTGATGACCAAGGACAGCGATTTCGTCCACCTCCAGGAAAGCCTCGGTTCGCCGCCGCAAGTGCTCTGGATCACCTGCGGCAACACCTCCAATGCCCGGCTGCAAGCGATCTTGCAGAGGACCATGCCCCAGGCGCTTGCCCTCTTGGCTGCCGGAGAGCCGGTGATCGAGATTCGCGGCTCGTAGCGCGACCCGATGCGGAGGCAAGCCGGTAGAACTGAACGTAGGATTATAGCTCGGGGTCAATAGGAGCTCGACTGCGAACTGAAGGGCAGACGCGCGTGCGCACAACGAAGGCTCACGTCGTGAAATCAAGGCGTACATCCGGCAGAATCATGAAAGCGCTTCACGCCGTGTACTGACGTGGCAGTTGCGCGCGGCGGGATATCCGGACGCCGATATCGAGGCCGCCTGGGCGCGCGTTCAGCGGGAAGCGCCGGATCGCACGCGGCTGTTTGCCTGCACGCTGTTCGGGTCCGTCCTGGTGCAACTCGCCGTCCCGCTGGTCACCGCGCTGATCAACCGGATGGCCTGGCCACCGCGGGCTTTCACGGTGACCCATCCCTTATTCGGCGGGCCGCTCCTCATCGGCGCAGTGATGGGCAGCCTGGTATTCATGCGCAACCCGGCCGATCGCCACCTCGCCTGGGGGTCGCTGGCGAGCGTCCCGCTCGCAGCCGCCATCGCAACCTTCTGCGTCCTGCACAAGCTTACCGACGGCCTCGGCTCCTTGACCTGACACGACGGGGTGGTGCAGTTGAGGCACTTCGTGTAATCAGCCTGCATCCCCTACCGCGTGAACTCCGCGTGGTCGAACACCTGCCCGGTCAAGTCGATCGCATCCAGCGTGAGATGGGGGCCGACCACCTGCACGCGCACGAAGTGGTGGACCATGGCCGCCGCGGCCGTCCAGGCCTGGCGGCCGAGCGGATAAAGCGTCTGCCCGCCGCCGCCGGTGACGACGTAGGTGACCGCGTGCGTGCCACCGACCGCCGCGTAGTCGCGGCGCGGCGTGGTGCGCTCGTAGTTGTGCTCGTGGCCGCTGAAGACCAGATCGACGCCGAAGCGCTCGAAGAGGGGCCCCCAGGCCTCGCGCAGCGCCAGGGTGCTGCCGTGGCCGTAGCCGCTGCTGTAGGGCGGCTGGTGGAAGTAGGCGATGCGCCAGGTCGCCGTCTGCGCGGCGGGGCTCTCCAGATCCTGCAGCAGCCAGGCGTATTGCGCGCTCGTCGGGTCGTAAGGCGCCTCGCTGTCCAGGGCGAGGAAGTGGACGTTCCCCCAGGTGAAGCTGTAGTAGCGCGTCGCGTGGGCGCCCGCATCGCCCGGCAGGTAGAAGACCTGCTGCCAGGGCGCCCCGGAGTCGGTGACCATGTCGTGGTTGCCGAGCACGGGGTAGACCGGCGCGGTGGCCAGGGTCGGGCTATAGACCGCGAAGAACTGCGGGTCGTAGCCGGATGCCTGGCCGGTCTGGTAGATCAGGTCGCCGACGTGCAGCAGCAGGTCGGGCCGGCTCTGCGCGATGGCCGCCGCGACGGCCGCCTGCGCCGCGCACGCACAGCCGCTGTCGCCCCAGACGGCGAAAGTGAAGGGCGTGGTCGCGCCGGGGGCGGGGGCGGTGCGGAAGCCGGCGTCGGGGCCGAGCGCGCCGCCGTCCGCCAGCACGGTGTAGCGGTAGGCCGTGTCCGGCGCGAGGCCCGTCACCCGCACCAGGTGATCCGTGCCGGGCGGGCCGCCCTCGGCGTGCAGCGTGTCGGTGAGCGCGCCGGCCGCGCGGATGGCGAGCGTCCCGGCGCTAGGCGCCGCCGTGCGCCAGACGACCGTCGCGGCATCCGGCGTGACGTTCTGCAGGTAGGGCCCGCGGGTCAGCGCGACGGCGGCGGGCGGGAAGGTCGGCGGCGCGGGCTCGGCCACCGGCCCGCAAGCCGCGAGGCCCGCGGAGCCGATCAGAACGAGCAGCGCGGCCAGAGTGCGGCGGTACATAGCCCTATTGTACCCCATCGCCTGGCGGTTGGGCAGAGCGGTTGCCGGCGCCAGCCGCGCCCGCCGTTCGGATGGGCGGGATCGGCCGCCTGCCGGGGTGGCCCGGGCTTATGATACTTACCGCGCCCCAGACGCCTCCCCATAGACGACCCCCACCCGGCGGAAGGGCAGTTGGTCGAGGGGCTTGCGCGACAGGTACGGCGCCCCGGCGAAGACGATCACGCCGATGACCAGCACGAGGATTCCGGCGCCGCCCGCGATGTTCAGCAGCATGGCCGGCGCCAACCCCAGGTAGCCGGCGAGCCAGGCGCCGCTGAAGTTGAAGCAGAAGTGGGCCAGGACCGTGGCGACCAGACTGCCGCCCGTGTTGTTGTAGAACCAGGTGAACAGGATCGCCAGGGCCACGCAGATAGGGAGGAAGATCGGGAACGGGATCATTCCGTTGCCGGGCACCTGGTACTGCGGCAGGTGCCAGAACGCCCAGAGGAGTCCGAGCAGCAGGCTGGCGTTGAGCGCACTGAACCGCCCCTGCAGCCGCGGCAGGGCGAACCCGCGCCAGCCCGTCTCCTCGGCGAGCGGCCCGGCGCAGAGGGTGAACACCAGGGCGCCGAGGAAGTTCCAGACCGTCCATCCGGCCGGCAAGCCGCTGGGCGTGTTGCCCAGCGCGATGTAGACGCCCGCGACGGCGAGCGGCCCAAGCACCAGGATGGAGACCGCCAGGTACCATTGCCAGCCAATCCGCCAGCGGGTGAAACCGGCCAGCAGGCGCCGGATCTCGGCCGGTCCGCCGATCAGGCCCGCCATGGTGAGGGCACTGATAGTCGGGCTGAAGACCCCGGCCCACCAGATCGCCTGTAGCACCAGGAAGGGCAATCCGGGAAACGCGACGTACGAGAGGAACGCGGCGGCGCAAATCGCATACGCCAGGACAAAGAAGGCCACCAGCGCGTGGGGCCGCACCCAATTCCGCAGGGAAGTCAACACGAGACCGGTCCTTTCCCCGATTATCTGAACCGATGCGGGCTCTGCATGTGCCCGCCCGTACCGGTCCGGCGCTAAATCCCGGCGTCCCCCGTCGAGGGCCGGCCCACCGCGCGGTAAGCCGGCGCGGGCCGGCGGCCACGCGGGCATGCCAGGCTGATGCCGGCGGAGTATCGCCTGCCCGGGCGAGGCGCGACGCGCTAGAGGGACGAGGGCGCGGCTGCTCTCGCCCATTATCGCAGCGCCGCACGACGATCGGGGTGTATGGCGGTTAAAAGCGGATGAACGGCGGCGCCGGGGCAGCAGCGTGACCAGCGCCCGCTGCTTGACACAGCCCGCGCGATACGTTAGACTCCCAGGACTGGATGCCGGTCGCGCGTTTGCGCCGGAGACCCTATGACGATGGAGCCTGGAACCGAAGAGATACCTCCGGAACGCGGCCTGGCGGCCGTGATCCTGGCCGCCGGGTTGGGCAAGCGGATGCGTTCCGCGCGGCCCAAGGTGCTGCATCGCATTGCCGGCGCGCCCCTCATCAGCCACGTGCTCCGCGCCGTCGCCCCCCTCGCGCCCACCCACACCGTCGTCGTGGTGGGCCACGGCGCCGACCAGGTCCGCGCGACCCTCGGCCCCACCGTCACCTACGCCACGCAGACGGAGCAACGCGGCACCGGCCACGCCCTGCTACAGGCCCGCGCTGCGCTGGAGGGCCAGTCCGCCTACGTCCTCGCCCTCTACGGCGACACGCCGCTGCTCCGCGCCGAGACGCTGCAGGAGCTCGTGGCGCGCCACCGCGCCCGCCCCGGCACCCGCGCCACGATCCTGACCGCCTGCCCGCCCGACCCGACTGGCTACGGCCGGGTGCTCCGCGACGCGGCGGGCGCGGTCACCGGCGTGGTCGAGGAGCGCGTGGCCACGCCGGAGGAGCGCGCCCTGCGCGAGGTCAACAGCGGCATCTACTGCTTTGACGCGGACTGGCTGTGGCCCCATCTGGCCGAGCTCCCCGTACACCCCGGCGCCGACGAGATCTTCCTGACCGATATGATCGACCGCGCGGTCGCGGACGCGCCGGGCAGCGTGCAGACGCTGCCGGTGGCCGACTTCGACGAGGTCGCGGGCATCAACGACCGCGTGCAGCTGGCCGAGGCCGACCGCACGATGCGCGACCGCATCCGGACCGCCTGGATGCGGTCGGGCGTGACCATGATGGACCCGGCCACGACGTACGTCGACGTCGACGTCACCATCGGCCGGGACACGATCCTCTACCCCGGCTGCCTGCTCGAGGGCCACACGGTCGTCGGACCCGACTGCACCATCGGCCCGCGGGCGCAGCTTGTCGACGCCACGGTCGGCGCGGGGTGCCGCGTCGGCGCCTCGCTGCTCGAATCATGCGCAGTGGACGACGGCGTGGATATTGGGTCTTTCAACCACTTGCGGCCCGGGACGCACCTGGCCACGGGCGTGCACCTGGGCAACTTCGCCGAGGTGAAGAACTCCCGCCTGGGCGAGGGCGTGGCCATGGGCCACTTCAGCTACGTGGGCGACGCCGACGTGGGCGCGCACACGAACATCGGCGCCGGCACTATTACGGTCAACTTCGACCGGATTCGCGGGAAGAGCCGCACCACCATCGGGCCTGACGCCTTTGTCGGCTCAGGCAGCCTGCTGATCGCCCCGGTGGAAGTCGGCGCCGGGGCCGCTACGGGGGCCGGCGCGGTGGTGACCAAGAACGTGCCGGCGGGCGCTCTGGTGGTCGGCATGCCGGCCCGGGTGATCCGCTGGCTCAGCGCGGCCGCGGGGCCCGCGGCAACGGATGCCGCGCCGGCCCCGGCGTCGCCCGAGGAGAAAACCGAGCCCGCATGAACACGCCCTTGCAGATATTCAGCGGGTCGGCCAACCGGCCGCTGGCCGAGTCGATCTGTCGCTGCCTGAACGTGCCGCTCGGCAATGCCCTGGTCAGCCGCTTCCGCAACGGCGAGACGCGGGTCGTGCTTGAGGAGAGCGTGCGCGGCGCCGACGTCTTCGTCATCCAGCCCACGAGCGCCCCGGTGAACGAGCACCTGATGGAACTGCTCATCATGCTCGATACGCTGCGCCGCGCCTCGGCCGCGCGCATCACGGCGGTGATGCCCTACTACGGCTACGCGAAGCAGGAGAAGAAGAGCGCGCCGCGCGAGCCGATCTCGGCCAAGCTCGTGGCGAACCTGCTCGTCGTGGCGGGCGCGAACCGCATCCTCACCTCCGACCTGCACGCCCCGGCGATCGAGGGCTTTTTCGACATCCCGGTCGACCACCTGCAGGCGCGCCGCCTGCTGGCGCGCTACCTCCACGACCTCGACGTGCCCGACCCGGTTATCGTGGCGCCCGATTCGGGCCGGGTGGGCTGGGCACTGGAGTTCCGCGAGATCCTGGGCGGCGACGTGGCTTTCATCGCGAAGCGCCACCCGGGCGTCGACCACACGGAGATGATCGACATGGTGGGCGACGTGCGCGGGCGCACGGCGATCCTGATCGACGACATGATTCTGACCGGCGGCACGCTGATGGAGGCGGGGCGGGTGCTCGTCCAGCGCGGGGCGCGGCAGGTTATCGCCTGCGCCACGCACGCGGCGTTCGCCCACGGCGTGCGCGCGCAGCTCGAATCGTCCGCCTTCACCCGGCTGCTGGTGACCGACACCGTGCCGCTCCTCGAGCCGTCGGAGCCCGGCACGGGCAAAATCGAGATCTTGAGCGTCGCCCCCATCTTCGCCGAAGCGATCGGCCGCATCCATGAGAACCGCTCCGTCAGCTCGTTGTTTCATCAGGATGCCCCCGTCCTGGAGCACAGCTGAGAGCCGGGCGCCGATCGGATCGCGGGAGAGGATTGTTTGGATTCCGGTAGTATAGTTAGCCTGTCGCTCATACCGTTGTGCCTGGTGGTGCTCGCGCTGGATGTCGCGGCCGAGGTGGCCCTGGCCAACATCAGCCGCCTGCGCCTCCACCAGCTGCTCGACCGCGGCCTGCCCCGCGCCCGCACGCTCTCCGCCTACGTCAACGACTCGCGCATCCGCACGGTACTGCGGGCCGCGAACCTGATCGCCGCGGTGCTGATCGCCACCTTGCTGACGGGCGTGCTCGTACGCCAGCAATTCGACTTCGTCACCGCCGCGGGCGCGGTCGTGCTGGTCACGCTTTTCAGCCTGCTGCTGGGGCTGCTGGCGCCGCAAGCCATCGCGCTGCGCCACCCCGAGCAGACCGCGCTGCTGCTCATCGGCTACGTGACGTCGCTCCACGCGCTGATCGGCCCGCTGCTCAGCCTGCTCTACTGGCTGGCGCGGCCCATCGCGCGGCTGCTCGGCGGGCCCAGCGAGACGGGGCAATATCTGACCGAAGACGAGATGCGCCAGTTCGGCAACGGCGGCGACTCGCCCTCGGACAACGGCGCCGAGGAAGAGGAGATGATCCAGCAGATCTTCGCCTTCGGCGACACCGTCGTGCGTGAGGTGATGGTGCCGCGGACTGACATGGTCGCCGCCGAGGACACCGAGCCCGTCTCGGTCGTCGTCGAGCGGATTCTGGACTGCGGCCACACGCGCCTACCGGTCTTCCATGAGACCATCGACAACATCGTGGGCATCGTGAACGCCAAGGACCTGCTGCGCGCGCTGCAGCAAGGCATTCCCGACCACCCGCTGCCCGAGTTCGTGCGCCCGGCGCACTTCATCCCCGAGACCAAGAAGGTGGACGACCTGCTGCGCGACCTGCGCAGCCGCCGCCTGCCGATGGCCATCGTGATCGACGAGTACGGCGGCACCGCGGGCCTCGTAACGATCGAGGATCTGGTCGAGGAGATCGTGGGCGAGATCCAGGACGAGTACGACCTGGAGCCGCCGCTGCTGGAGGAGATCAGCCCGAACGAGTGGCGCTGCGACGCCCGCCTGCCGCTCGACGATCTGAACGACCTGCTCGGCACCAACCTGGAGGGCGCCGACATCGAGACGGTCGGCGGGCTGGTGCAGGAGCGCCTGGGGCGCATCCCCACCGTGGGCGACTCGATCACCGAGGGGGACATCGGCATCACGGTGCTGGCGACCGAGGGCCTGCGGGTCAAGCAACTGGAGATCCGGCGTGGCGGCATGAACGGCGACGAGACGGCGCCCCCCACCCCGGCGCCCGCCGAGGCGGCGGCCCAACCGCCCCGGTGATCGCCCCGCATTCAGAGGGAGGATCGGCCATGACCTGGAGCATCGGCGCAGCAAGGACCAGCCCATGCTGACCGCCACGCCCGATCGGCTAACCGCCGGCGATCGGGCCTTGCTGGACGCGGCGCGCGCCGCGCGCACGGCCGCCTATGCCCCCTACTCCGGCTTCGCCGTGGGCGCCGCCGTGCGCGCGCTCGACGGCCGCGTCTTCACGGGCGGCAACATCGAGAACGCCTCCTATGGGCTGACCTGCTGCGCCGAGCGCGTGGCCATCTTCGCCGCGGTGGCCGCGGGCGCGCGGGCGTTCAGCGGGCTGGCCGTGGTGGCCGGGGCCGGCGACGAGCCGCCATCGACGCCGTGCGGCGCCTGCCGCCAGGTGCTCGTCGAGTTCGGCCCACCCTACCCGGTGCTGCTCGCCGGGCCTGACCCCGCGGGCCCGGTGCTCGTCACGCGGGTCGACGAATTGCTGCCCTTCGCCTTCCGCCTGGGCACCACGGAGTAGGCGCCCGCATGGCCGGAGATCCGCCGATCCCACCGCCGCGCCGCTTCGGTTCCGTGTGCGAGGTCTTCGCCGCGGATCGGCTCGACGCAGGACCGCGCGCGCGAAGCGGCCCGTGCCGGAGCGGGCGAGGGCTTCCTGGTGCGCGCCGAAGAGCAGCAGGCCGGGCGGGGCCGGCGCGGCCACGTCTGGGTCGCGCCGCCGGGCAGTGCCATCCTGGCGTCGCTGGTCCTGCGACCGGGCACGCCGGCCGCCGAGGCGTTTGCGCCGACGATGATCCTGGGCACGGCCATCCGCGCCGCGCTGCGTGCCTGGGATGTGCCTGCCGGGCTCAAGTGGCCGAACGACGTGCTCTGCGATGACCGCAAGATCGCCGGGATCCTGTGCGAGACGGCGCTGACGGAGGGCCGACCCGACTTCGTGGTCGCAGGCTTCGGCGTCAACTTCGACTTCGACGTGGCCGCGGCCGGCCTGGCGGACGTGGCGGTTACGCTGGCCCAAGTCATTCCCGGGCCGCTGCCCGACCGCGAGGCCGTGCTGACCGCGATTCTCGGCGCGGCCGAGGCGCGCTACCAGGCCTGGCAGGCGGGCGACTACGCCGGGGTCTGGGCCGAGTGGCGCACGGCCCTGGACACGCTGGGCCGGTCCGTGCGCATCGACCCCGGCGACGGGCCGCCGGTCGTGGGCGAGGCCCTCGACGTCGCGCGCGACGGGGCACTTATTGTCGGCACGGCGACCGGCCGGCAGATGGTGCATGCCGGCACGGTACTGCGCTGACGCGGTGACCTGCCGGGCGCGCACGGAACCGGGGCGGGCCCGCAGCCGTTTATAACCATAAGACCGGATGTGCTCGCCGTTATGTTGCACCCTGGACTTTGTGGTATAATAAGGCTGTTTGAATAAAACCCGCACTGCATCGTTCCGCATCGTTGTTGTCTGTGTGCGGGATGATGCCTAAAGGATCGGTCTATGAGCAGCGACCTGCCGAAGGGCAGAGCGGATTATCCGTTGCTGCCGCTCAAGAATGTTGTCGTCTTTCCTCGCACCCTGGTGACCTTGACGGTCGGCCGGCCCCGCTCGGTTCGCGCCCTCGAAGATGCGCTCAACCGGGATCGCCGCATGGTCGTGGCCACCCAGCGCGCCGGCCAGGCCGACGAGCCCGAGGCGGAGGAAATCTACACGCTCGGCACGCTGGTGGAGATCAACCAGGTGCAGCGCCAGCCCGACGGCAACCTGCAGGTGAACGTGGAAGGTTTGCGCCGCGTGCGGCTGGACCGGTTCGCCCAGTCCGAGCCATACTTCGGCGTCCAGGTGAGCGATATCGCCGAGAAGCTGGCCGACGGGCCGGCCGTCGAGGCGCTGATGCGCCACCTGGTTGAGCTCTTCGGCCGCTACGCGCAGTTCAATAACAAGGTGCCGGCCGATGCCGTGGAAACCGTGCGGGCGGTGCGGCACCCGGGGTATCTGGCCGACCTGCTCGCCGCCCACATGGTGCCCGACGCGCATGAGCGCCAGGCCGTGCTCGAGGAGCTGGATCAGACCGCCCGCCTGGAGCGGGTCGGCGGCGTGCTGACCGGCGAGCTCGACGTGCTGGAGCTCGATCAGCGGATCCGGAACAAAGTCCGCTCGCAGATCGATCGCAACCAGCGCGAGTTCTATCTGCGCGAGCAGCTCAAGGCGATCCACGACGAGCTGGGCGGCGAAGGGGGCAACGAGATCGCGGAGCTGCGCGCGAAGCTGGACGCCAAGGCCCTGCCCGAGGACGTGCGGACCAAGCTGCTGAAGGAGCTGAACCGGCTCGAGCGCATGCCGTCCGTCTCGCCCGAAGGCACGGTGATCCGTAACTACGTGGACTGGATCCTGGCGATCCCGTGGAACGAGCGCACCGAGGACGTCCTCGACCTCGGCGTGGCGGAGCGGGTGTTGAACGAGGACCACTACGGGCTGGACAAGATCAAGGAGCGGATCCTGGAGTATCTGGCCGTGCGCCAGCTGACCCAGGCCGCGCTCAAGGCCGGGACCCCGGCCGCGGAGCCCGAGGGCGCGGCGACGGCCGCGGCCCCGCCGGCCGGCACCGAGGCGGACCGCAAGCGGCGGCTCCTCAAGGGGCCGATCCTCTGCTTCGTCGGGCCGCCGGGCGTCGGCAAGACCAGCCTGGGGCAATCGATCGCCGATTCGATGGGTCGGCACTTTGTGCGCATCGCCCTGGGGGGCGTGCACGACGAGGCCGAGATCCGGGGGCACCGGCGCACCTACGTGGGCGCCATGCCCGGCCGCATCGTCCAGGCGATGAAGAGCGCGGGGACCCATAACCCGATCATCCTGCTCGACGAGATCGACAAGCTGGCGTCCGACTATCGCGGCGATCCCGCCTCGGCGCTGCTCGAAGTTCTCGATCCCGAGCAGAACTGGAACTTCAACGACCACTATCTGGATGTGTCCTACGATCTCTCCGAGGTGATGTTCATCACCACGGCGAACAGTCTCTATGCAATTCCGCGCCCGCTTCGCGACCGGATGGAGATCATTGAGCTCGGTGGATACACCGAGGACGAGAAGGTTCAGATCGCACGGCGGTATCTGCTGCCGCGGCAGCTCCTGGCACATGGCTTGCAACCCGGTGCCGTGGAAGTTCCCGAAAAGATCCTGCGCGCCATCATCCGCACCCACACCCGCGAGGCCGGGGTGCGCGAACTGGAGCGCAAGCTCGCCGCAATCTGCCGCAAAGCCGCCCGCCAGGTGGTACAAGGTCGCACCACCCGCGTCCGCGTGACGCCGCATAACCTGGAAGACTTCCTCGGTCCGGGGCGCCCGGCCACCGAGATGGAATCGCTGGAGGTCGCCCAAATTGGCGTGGCCCTCGGCATGGCCTGGACCGAGCATGGGGGCGAGCTGTTGCCCGTCGAAGTAGCGACCATGCCGGGCCGGGGCAACCTGACAATCACCGGGCGCCTGGGCGACGTCATGCAAGAGTCAGCCCGGGCGGCGCTCAGCTACGCGCGCTCACGGGCCGCGGCGCTCGAGATCGATCCGGACTTCCAGGAGAAAACGGACCTGCACATCCACCTGCCCGAGGGGGCGATCCCGAAGGACGGCCCCTCGGCCGGCATCACGATGGCGAGCGCGCTCATCTCTGCGCTCACCCGGCACCCGCTCCGTCACGATACGTCGATGACGGGGGAGATCACGCTGCGCGGGCGGGTGCTGCCGATTGGCGGGTTGAAGGAAAAGGTCCTGGCGGCGCATCGCGCCGGCATGAAGCGCATCATCGCGCCGGCCGAGAACCGGCGGGACGCGCTGGAGTTGCCGCGCAACGTGCGCCGCGATCTGGAGTTCATCTGGGTCGACACCATGGATCAGGTGCTGGCGGCGATCCTCGCCCCCACCGCGCGCGATAGCGCGCCGGCGGTGGTGCCGGGCGACGGCGATCAGGACGGCGCAGCCGCTCCCGATACGGCCGCCGCGCCGCATGCGGACGTGCCCCCGGCGCCGGATCTGCAGCCCTCGGCCTAGGGCGCCGGCGGTGGCGGCCCTCCGGACCGCCGCCGCCCCGGGTTCGCCCGGCGCCCCGACCTATTGCCCTCGGGCCCTTCGGCCCGCATCACGGCCTCGCAGCAAGCGTACATATTGAAGCGGAGTATTGGCGCACATAGGAATTGACGCACCGGGCCGGTTATGCGCGGGTTCCGGTGACGTTGCTTGCTGCCCATTTGCGGCATCCGGGCCCTGGCGGCCTGCAGGCACTCGCCCCTCCCGCGGCTGTGGCCAGACCGGCCCTGCTTCGCGCCCCGCTCCTGCCGTAGTTTGGTAAGGAATGATTTAGACAATGCATAGACGAGACCGCTCCGGATCGAGCCGGAGCTACGACCGCGATGGCCGCGGGCGGAGTGGGGGCCCAGCCCCCAACCGTGACGTGCGCGACCCGCGTGAAGCGGAGCGCGCCGGCCTCCAGTGGGTGCGGGTGGACCTCCACCTGCACACCCCCGCCTCCTCCGATTATCGCGACCCCGACGCCACGTACCTCCAGATCCTGCAACGGGCCGAGGACCGCGGCCTGGACATTATCGCCTTCGCGGACCACAACAGCGTGCAGGGCTATGCCCGCATGCTAAAGGAGATCGAGACCCTCGAATTGCTCGAGCGCCTCGGCCGCCTGAACGATCAAGAAGCCCACGATCTGGCCGAATATCGCCGCCTGCGCGAGACCCTGCTTGTGCTGCCCGGCTTCGAGTTCACCGCCACGTTCGGCTTCCACATCCTCGGCATCTTCCCGCCCGGCACGTCGCTGCGCAAGATCGAGCTGCTGCTGTTGAAGCTGGATGTGCCCGAGGCGAAAATGCTCGCGGGCGCGCCCGACGCCGGGCCGACCAGCGACGTCATCGAAGCCTACGAGGCGATCCACGAGGCGGGTGGGCTGCCCATCGCCGCGCATGCCAACTCCTCCAATGGGGTGGCCATGCAGGGCTTCAACTTCGGCGGCCAGACCAAGATCGCCTACACCCAGCACTCCGCGCTCGCCGCCCTTGAGGTGACCGACCTTGAGCAGTCCGGCCGGCGCACTACCGAGTCGTTCTTCAACGGCTCGAAGCCCGAATATCCGCGGCGCATGCACTGCATCCAGGGCAGCGACGCGCACAGCATCGACAAGGAGCCGGGCGAGGGCCCGAACAAGCGCCTCGGCGTCGGCGACCGCTGCACCGAGATGTTGCTGTCCGACATCACCTTCGAGGCGATGCGCGACCTGTTCGCCAGCCACGAGTTCGACCGCACCCGCCCCTACCGCCCCGGCCAGGAGGTCGCCTACGACTTCGTGCGCCAGGCGCGGGGGCAGGGGCCGTCCATCGTGCAGGCGTTCCACGAGCGCGCGTCGACCAAGACAAGCCGGACGCGCGCCGTGCTCCGGGACATCGTCGCCTTCGCGAACACGAGCGGCGGCACGATCTACTGCGGCGTCAGCGCCGACGAGAACGTGCCCGTGCGCGGCGTGGAAAACGTCGAGGAAACGACGAACCTGCTGCGCTTCGACGTGCAGCGCGGCATCACGCCGCCGCTCGACGTGACCTTCGCGTCGCACATCAGCGAGGGCCGGCCGGTGCTGCTGCTGCAGGTGCCGCGCGGCAGCGATCGGCCCTACATGTACGAGCCGGCCGGCCAGATCTACATCCGCCAGGAGACGGACTCGATCCAGGCGACGCGCGACGATATCGTGCGCTTGGTGCTCGAGGCGCACGGCGAGCGGCTGACCGCCGAGCTTGCGGCGGCCGCGCTGTCGGTGCCGACATCGTCGAGCGCCGAGACGGCGCAGGCCGTCGAGCAAGCCGAGGAGCTCCTCGGCGAGATGGTCGAGGAGGCCGTGACGGGCGCCTCCGTGCCGGTCGACGTGGCGCACCGGCGGCGGCGGCGCCGCCGCCGCAGCGGCGAGGGCCGCGCGGCGGCCCCGACCTCGACCGAAGCGGAAGAGGTCCCGGACACCGCGCCGGGCTGGACGACCAGCCCGGCGTGGGATGCGCCGGAAGACAATCCTGAGGAGGCGGGACCCGACGAGGCCACCGCCGCCGCGGAGGCGCTAGCGGAGTTCGGCGACCGGCACGCCGCGGAAGCCGCGGTCGCACTCGACGAAGCAGAGGAAGAAGCGGAGCCAGCGCCCGAGACCGAGGCGGCCCCGACGCGCCCAACACGGCGCAAGGGCCGGCTCTATCAGGTCTACAAGGGCGAGCTTGGCGAACCGCCGGTGGGAAATGCCCAACGCGAGCGGCGCGCGGGGCTCTACGCCGACAAGGCGGGCGAGCTGTTGGACGCGGCGCTGCGCGCAGCCAATCCCGAGGGCATGTTCGAGCTGGAGCGCAACCAGCTCTGGCTGCCTGAAGGCGTGGAGCCGGCGCTGCCTAAGGGCCTCGTGGCCGCGCCGCGCGGCAAGAACGTGATCAACGACACGCTGCTCAATGCCAAGAGCGGCCCAGGCGGGCAATTCCAGTCTGCCGCGGAGCTCGCGCCGCCGGAGCCCGAGCCCGAGCCGGAGCCCGAGACCTCGGCGCCCAAGCGGCGCCCGTCGCGGCGGGGACGCAAGAGCAGCGCGACTGCCGAGGCGCCTGAAACGCCCGAGACACCCGAGACGCCTGCCGCCCCGGCGGCGGACACGAAGGGGGCGGCGGCCGAGGGCCCACGCGTGCTGCCGGGCGAGAAGCTGTCGGGGGCGCGGATGCGCGCCGCGGCCACTGAGAAGGCCGAGGCCCCCGCAGCCGCCCCGGCACGCGCCAACGGCAAGAGCGCGGCGCCGCGCCCGAGCGCGCCCGCGGTGCCCTCGCCGCGCACCGGCGTGGAAGTGGTGAACACGGAGGTGCGCAACGGCGTGCCCTACCACTCGATGCGCGACCTACGCAACGGCAGCGTGGTGCACAACGTCACGCGCTACTCGGCGCGACGCCTCTGGTACTACGCGATCATGCGGCACGAGGCCGGCCCGCCCGAGCCGCAGGATGTGCAGTGGAACGGCAACGTGGGCCTCTGGCGCAAGGTGCGGCGCGCTAACGTGCTGCGGTACGACCTGGTGGCGCGCGAGCCGGACGGCAGCCTGCGCGTCTACTACGGCGTGACGGAGGACGGCATCCACGGGCCGTGGCGCGAGGTCGACCTGGCGGCCGCCGATGCCGACCAGGCCGAGAACGAGCACGACTGGAACTAGGTGGACGAGGCCGCCCTGGAAATCGAGGTCGTCCGCTCCAGCGGGCGCGTTAAGACCGCCAGCGCGCGTTGGATCGAGCCCGGCAAGAAGGTGCTTGTGCGCCTGCCCGCCGGGCTCGACCCTGCCGAGGAGCAGCGCCTGGTCACGCGGCTGGTCGAGCGCGTGCGCGCGGGCGCGCGGCGGCGCAGCCTCAACGGCGACGGCAAGCTGCCCCAGCGGCTCGACGACCTGAACCGCCGCTTCTTCGGGGGCCGCCTGGAAGTCGCCTCGGCCGAGTGGGTGACCAACCAGCACGGGCGCTATGGCTCGTGCACGCCCGAGACGCACAGCATCCGCATCTCCGACCGCGTGGCCGCCATGCCCGCCTGGGTGCAGGACTACGTGCTCGTGCACGAGCTTGCCCATCTGCTGGAGGCGAATCACGGCCCGGCCTTCTGGAAGCTGGTCAACCGCTACCCGCTGGCCGAGCGCGCCCGCGGCTTCCTTATCGCCCAGGGGCTGGAAAGCATGGACGGCCCCACGGCCGACGAATGATCGGCCGCGCAGCGCCTGAGCCCGCCACCGCGGCGCCGGCCGTTGCCATGCGGGCTCGTCTCACGCCGCGCGCCCGAGCACGTGCGGTCGAAGCCGCCCTCGTGCTCGGCGGCTTCAGCCTGCTCACCCTGATCCTCACCTGGCCGGCCATCCTCTACTTCGGGCAGGCGATCAACGCCTTCGGCGACGTGGTAGTGCAGATGACCACGCTGGCCTGGGACGCCCACGCGCTGGCCACCGACCCGCTGCACCTCTTCGAGGCGCCCTTCTTCTACCCCTACGCCCACAGCAACGCTTTCTCCGAACACCTGCTCGGCGAGACCCTGATCACGTTGCCCTGGTTGTGGCTCACCGGCGATCCCGCGCCCGCGCACAACTTCAACTTCCTGATCTCGTTTGTGCTCACCGCGGCGGGCACCTACCTGCTGGTGCGCGATCTGACCGGCAACCGGCTCGCCGCTGTGGGCGCCGGCATCGCCTACGCCTTCGCGGGCTACCGCTTCGCGCAGAGCGGCCACCTGCAGACGCTCGCCACGGAGTGGTTCCCGCTGACCCTCTGGGCGCTGCGCCGCGGCCTGCGGCGCAACCACGGCGGCTACCTGGCGCTCGCGGCGGCCTGTGTCGTGGCGATGGGCCTGTTCAGCGTCTACTACATCTACTTCCTGGCCATTCTGGTGGGCCTCTACCTCGTCTGGTGGCTGCTGGTCGACCGGCGGGTGGCGCCGCCCCCGCCCGCGCCCCGGCCGCTCTGGCTCAAGGGCGGCATCGCCGCCGCAGGCGCCCTGCTCCTGCTGCTGCCGATCTACGTGCCCTACCTGCAGGTCAACGCCGAACTGGGCTTCAACCGCTCGGTCTACGAGGTGCAGACGTGGGCCGCCGAGCCGGGCTTCTACTTCACGGTCCTCTCGACCAACTGGCTGTGGGCCACGCTGCTGCCGCGCATGATCGGCACTGGCGGCGAGCGCCAGCTGTTCCCCGGCCTGATCATTACCCTGCTGGCGGTCGGCGGCCTGCTGGCCGGGGGGCGGGTGCGCCCTTGGCCTGCGCGCACCCCGGCGCCCCCGGCCGTTGAGCCGCCCCAACCCGAACCGCGGCCCCGCAACCACGAGCGCTGGTTCTACCTGATCCTCGCGGCGGCGGCCGTGCTGCTCACGTTCGGCCTGAGCGTCCGCCTGCCCGGGCTCGGCGTAACGGTGCCGCTGCCCTACGCCGTCTTCTACGACTGGCTGCCCGGCTTCAGCGCTCTGCGCGTGCCCGTGCGCTTCGTCGCGCTGCTCAACCTGGCGCTGGCGGTGCTTGGCGGCTACGGCCTGGCCGCGCTGCTGCGCGGGCGCGGACGGCGCGCGCTAGCCCTCGTGTTGCCGCTGCTCGTGCTGATGACACTCGAATACGTGCAGGTGCGTGACCTGAGCAACCACCGCGACATGCGCCCGCCCGCCGCGCCCGCCGACAGCTACCTGGCGACGCACCCGGGCCCGGTCGTCGAGCTGCCGATGCACGGCGACGTTGGCGACGTCTGGTACACCTATGAAGCGACGTATCACTGGCAGCCGCTGGTCAACGGCTTCAGCAGCTTCGTGCCGCCGGGCACGACGGCCGTCGCCCACACGCTGGCCCACTTCCCCGATCCGGCGAGCGTGGCCCTGCTGCAAGGGCTGGCAGTGCAGCACGTGCTGATCCACCTCTCGCAGTATCCCGCCGTCCAACGGGCAGATCTGCAGCGCCGGCTGGCAGCCACGCCCAGCCTGACGCGCGTCTTCGACGGGAACGGCGACGCGATCTACCGCGTCGCGCCCGACCTCTGGCCGGCGCGCGCGGTGGCGGCGCTACCGCCCGACGGCTACCTGTGGCTGGGGCGCGGCAGCAGCGGCGGTGACCCGGCCCTGGAAGTGGTCGGCTATGCGTTGACGTATGACCGGCTGCCAGGCGTGCGCCTGCCCGTGCCGTCCGACCACGTGCGCGGCGACCGGCCCATCGGCTACCGCGCTCTGCCGGCGCTGCCCTATGGCCGCGCCGCCGACGTGGCCCTGCAGCCGGCAGGCGATCCGGCAGGCGGACGTGCCGTGGGCGCCGCCGCGCCGCTCTACGCCAACGCCCTGGCCGCGATCTACGGACGCACGCCCGGGCTGCTGACCCACTACGACCTGACGGCGCCGAGCGCCCCGCAGGCCCCGCACGGCCTGGCGCTGCCCGCCCGCTCCGTGACGTTCGCCCCCACGGACCCCCCGCCCCCGGGCGCACCGGGCCCGGCCGACCTGCTGCTCGCCGCCTTCGCTCCCGCGCACGTCGTGATCACCGGCACGGGCGGCAGCCCGCTTGCCGTTGACCTGGCACCCGGCCTCACGCGCGTGCGCGTGCCCAACGCGGCGCCCCCCGGCGGCGGACTCGCGCTGCGGCTAGCCGCGCCCGGCGCCGCGGGCGCGGCGCACCTGCTTGCCGTCGACCTCTACACCGCGGGCAGCGCGCCACCCCCGGCCGGGCCGCCCACCGTGGCGACCGGCACCCTGGTGCTCGACCTGGAGCCGAGCACGGCCAATCCGGCTGCCGGCACCGTCACCACCGCGTGGCGCGTGGTGCCGCGCCACCCCGACGGCGCGCCCTTCACCGTAACGCTCGACGTCTACAAGCGGCCCTACGGCACCCACCCCGCGGGCCACTTAGGCTCCTGGAGCCTGCCCCTGCCTGCCGGCGAAGCCGGGCTGCGCTTCACCGTGACGCTCCACCCGGCCGACAAAACCGCCACGGCGACGCTGAATGGCGGCACGACGCCGATCTACGCCTGGCAGGGCCCGCCCACCGACGGGGACTACGCCGCGACGCTCAACCTGCTCACCGGCGACCAGTTGCTGCTCCAGCTCCCCGTCTACGACTTCACCCTCGACGGCGGGCAGCTAACCGCCGTGGACGCCGCGCCCGGCGGTGTCGTCCGCCTCCCCTTCGCCGCACCCTGACGAGAGGCGCTGGGCGGCATGGCACCGCGGCCCTGTGGTCGCGCAGCGCGGTGCCAGCTCGGCTTCGACTCCCCTCCGCGCCTTGTCACAGCGGGCTGCACGTGGTATGATGGCCGGGCCCGACCGCATACACCCGGCCCGCGCCCTGCACCTTCGCCCGGTCCCTCAGCTAGAACAGGAGATTCTCGCGCACCATGGTTTCTCATTCGCGGCACGCGGCAACCGGCCTCGCCATACTCGCCCTGCTGGCGTTGCTCCTCGGCAGTCCGCTCGGCGGGCACGCCCAAGGCGACTCCCACACCTTCTCGGAGACCGGCTACACGGTCCAAGGCCAGTTCTGGACCTACTGGCAGCAGCACGGCGGCCTGGCCCAGCAGGGCTATCCCATCTCCGACGAGATTCAGGAGATCAGCGACCTCAACGGGCAGCCTTACACGGTGCAATACTTCGAGCGCGCCGTCTTCGAGAAGCACCCTGAGAACCAGCCGCCCTATGATGTGCTGCTCTCGCAGCTGGGGACGTTCCTCTATAAGCAGAAGTACGGCGGCGCAGGCGCGCCGGGCCAGCACGCGAGCACGGACGACCCGCGGGTCTTCCCGGAGACGGGGCACACGGTCGGCGGCAAGTTCCGCGCCTACTGGGAGAGCCACGGCGGGCTGGCCCAGCAGGGCTACCCGATCTCCGACGAGTTCACCGAGGTGAGCGCGCTCGACGGCAAGCCGTACACCGTACAGTACTTCGAGCGCGCGGTATTTGAATTGCACCCGGAGAACGCGGGCACGCCCTATGAGGTGCTCTTGAGCCAGCTCGGCACGTTCCAGCACCGGGCGAAGTACGGCAACGCCACCCCGGTGCCCGTCGCGACCTCCCCGCCCGCGCCCCCGGCACCTCCGACCGCCACTACCGTCCCCGCGCCGCCGGCCGCCACCGCCGCCGCCGATCCCGACGCCGACGGGCGTCGGTACGAACTGCGAGCCCGTCGCCGACGCCCGCAAGGCGCGGATCGGCCACAGCGGCCCGATCGCCATCAGCGAATATTCACTTCGCGGTGGCGGAGTACGTGACGATCGCGAACACGGGCGCGGCAGCCGTGGATCTGAGCGGCTGGACGCTGCGCGACAAGAACGAGACCAGCCAGCACTACGTCTTCCCGGCGGGCACCAGCCTCGCTCCGGGCGCGAGCCTGCAGGTCTACACGGAGCCCGGGCACCCCTACTCGTTCGGCCGGCACGACCAGATCTGGAACGATTGCGGCGATGCGGCGGCGCTGCTGGACGCGCACGGCGCGCCGGTCGCGACCTACGCCTACGGCACGCACCTGATCCCGTAAGCGCTACCCGGCAAGCCGCGGCGCGGGGACCGGCGCACCGCGCGCCCCGGTAACGCTCCCGCTGCTCAGCGCTCGCCGGGTGGCACCACCACGTGCAGGTCTTGGGGCACGCGCCCGCTCAGGCGGCGGGCCGTGCCCGGCCGCAGGAACTCGCGCCAGCGGCCCCGCGGCCGCATGCCCACCACGATCTGCGTGATGTGCCGCTCCTGCGCCAGCCGCGCAATTGCCGCCGCCACATCCAGGTCCTGCACCGTGACCACTTCGACGTTCAGATCCTCAGCGAGCTCCAAATTGGCCGCAAGGCTCGCCTGCTCGGCCGGCGCAAGTGGATGCGCGGGGTCGACCACGTGCGCGGCGAGGAGCGGTGCCTGAAGGCGGCGCGCCAGGTGCCAAGCGCGGCGGATCGAGATCCTTGCTGAACGGCCGGTGGTCGAAGGCGACCAGTACGCGCTCGGCGGCCGCCCAGGGCGCGGCAATGCGGTGCTCGCGCATGTAGCGGTCGAGGGCCTCGTCGACGTTCTCGGCCGTGCGGCGCAGGGCCATCTCGCGCAGCGCGGTCAGATTGCCCTTACGGAAGAAATTCTGCAGGGCCATGCGCGCTTGGGCCGGCGGATAGATGTTGCCCTCGTTCATGCGGCGGTGCATCTCCTCGACCGAGATGTCGACCAGGGAGACTTCGTCGGCCTGCGCCACCACCCAATCCGGCACCGTCTCGCGCACGGCGATGCCGGTAATCGTCTCGACTGCGGTGTGCAAGCTCTCGATGTGCTGCACGTTCAGCGTCGTCCACACGTCGATGCCGGCCCGGAGGAGATCCAGGGCATCCTCGTAGCGCTTGGCGTGGGCGGAGCCGGGGGCGTTGGTGTGGGCGAGCTCGTCGACCAGCGCGATCTGCGGGTGCCGCGCGAGCACCGCCGGCACGTCCATCTCCTCGAGCACGATCCCGCCGTGAACAATGGACCGGCGGGGCACGATCTCGAGCCCGGCGAGCTGTGCGGCCGTCTGCGGGCGGCCGTAGGTCTCGACAAAGCCTACCACGACGTCGGCACCGGCCTGTCGCGCCTCGCGGCCACCCGCCAGCATCGCATAGGTCTTGCCGACGCCGGGCGCGGCGCCCAGGAAGATGCGCAGGCGGCCGCTGCCGGGCGATGTGCTGGTCGACGAGTCGCCGGTAGCTTCCCGTTCGGCCTCCAAGCGCGCCAGCATTTCCTCGGCGGTCGGGCGGCCCGGCTCCCGATCGGCGGGCGGCGCGGTCATGCGCCCGCCCCTGCGCCGGGCTCAGTACCCGTAGGGCGTGGTCGGGATCCCGACATGCCGCTCCACCACCTCCAGCAGGTCGTCGATCGCGAAAGGCTTCGGCAAGAACGCTACCGGCTGGTAGTGCTGCAGATGCGCAGCATCGGGCGTGCCGCCGGAAATGAGGACGATGGGCACCGGAGTCGTCAGCGAACTCGAGCCACTCCGCAAATTCCCACCCGGAGGCATCGGGCAGGGTAATGTCGAGGATTAGCAGGGCCGGTTTGAGGGCCAACTGCGAGGTTGCCTCGCGGAATGTGCCGGCGACAAGGACCAGGTACCCGTGCGCGCGGAGGGATGCGGCCAGGGTCTGCTGGAGCGCGGTGTCGTCTTCGACCAACAGGATTATTTTCGCGAGAGTCATGCGCGCACCTCCAGATCGGGACGGGGCTCGTTCGCGGGAGGGCCGTCCGGAGCCCGCGTCGCCGTCAGCGGTAGCGTGAAAGTGAAAGTTGTTCCAGCGGTCCCGCCACGCCCGGTCTGGCTCACGACGGCGATGCGCCCGCCGTGGGCCTCCACGATACCTTTGGCAATGGCCAGTCCGAGGCCCGTGCCGCCGGTCGGTCCGGCGTGGACGCGGTAGTAGCGGTCGAAGATGTGCGGCAGGTTGGGGGCAGCGATCCCGGGACCGTCGTCGTGCACCTGCACGGCGACCGCCCCCGCCACCGGCCGGGCGTCGATCCGGATGGGGGTGCCGGCCGGTGTGTAGTTCGCGGCGTTTTCCAGCAAGTTGCTCAGGACCTCGTCGATCTCGACGACGTCGACAGGCACCAGGGGCAAGTCGTCTGGGATCGACACCGTAACCGGGTGCGTGGCCAGCTGCGGCCCGAGCCGTTCCAGCACCCGCTGTGTGATCGCGGCGATGGCCGCCGGCTCCTTCTGGGGGCGCAGCTTGCCGGCCTCGATGCGGCCCATCGCCAGCAGATCGCCGATCAGGCGGGTGATGTGATCGACTTGGCTGACGATAGTCTCCAGCATCTGCCGCCGCTCGGCCTCGGTCCAGGAGACGCGCGTGCTCTGCAGGTTGGTGGCAGCCACTTTGATCGTGGTCAGCGGGGTGCGCAGGTCGTGGGAGACGGCGGAGAGCAGGGCCACGCGCAGCGCATCGGTGCGGCGCAGGACCTCCGCCTGGGTCGCGGCCTCCTGCAGCCGCAGGATCTCCGCGGCCTGGCGGCGCGCCTCCGCGGCCTCGGCGCGCAGGCGGGCCATGAGCCGGCTGGTCCCGGTCGCCAGACCCAGGAAGATCAGCAGCGCCAGAATGTCTTGCGGCGCGGCGATAACCCAGGTGAGAATGGGCGGCGTGAAGAAGTAGTTGGCCCCGAGGAAGGCCAGCACTGCTGCCAGAATACTGGGGCGCCAGCCCTCCCGCGCGGCCACCGCCACGACGGCCACCAGGTAGACGAGGTAGACGCCGCCGAGACTGAGCGCGGGCCGCGCCAGCCAGAGCACTCCGGTCGCGAGCGCGACACCGGCGACGGCCAGCACGTAGCCCCGGACGGCAACGCCGATCCGTCGCGCCGGGTGGGGCGCACCCGCTCGGCCGGTCTCGCGGCGCAGGATCGGTTGGTCGCTCACGAGTGCTCCATGAATGCTCATGCGTCCCCGGCGCGCGGCGCGCGCAAGGCGCGCACGGCCTCGAAAGCCGCCGCGACAATGGCCGCCCTCTCTTCCAGCGTCACCCGGCTGGTATTCAAGATGAGGTCATAGGCTAGCGGATCGTCGGGCATCACGTTGTAGAGGTAGCGGTAGTAGGCCTCGCGCGCGTAATCGGCCTCGGCCAGCTTGCGCCGGGCGGTTGTTTCGTCGAGCCCCTCGCGCTCCTGAACGTGCCGCAGGCGCACGGCGAAATCGGCGACGATCCGCAGGTTGAAGACGTTGCGGTGGTGCAGCAGCGCCAGGTTGGCGCCGCGGCCCACGATGACCACGTTGCCCTCGCGCGCCAGATCGTCCAGCACGGCGTTGACGGCGGCCATGTACTTCTCGGAGCGTTCCTTGTAGACACGCAGGTCCTGGAAGGTCGGGCGCTGGCTGTAGACGTTCTCAATCTTGGCCAGATCCATCCCGCTCCGCGCGGCGGCCAGGGCCAACAGCTCGTTGTCCACGATCTGGAAGCCGAAGCGGCCGGCGAGCACCCGCGCCAGCTCTGATCCGCCCGCGCCGTACTGCCGGGAGACGGTCAGCACGTTGACCTCCGTTGCCTGAGCGCTCGACGTCGCCATTATGGGCCTCCTTGCAGCGCATCCAGCGCTAGATTCAGCTTCAGCACGTTCACCCGCGGCTCACCGAGGAAGCCGAGGTCGCGGCCTTCGGTATACTGGTCGACCAGCTGTTGCACGCGAGCCGCAGGCACGCCGCGCGCTTTGGCTACCCGCGGCACCTGCAGTCGCGCGGACGCGGGAGTGATGTCGGGATCGAGCCCGCTACCCGAGCTTGTTGCCAGGTCGACCGGCACCGGTCCCGTGATCCCCTCCGTCGCGCGGACGGTGTCCGCCACCTGCACGGTGTTGGTCAGCACTAGCTTCGCGCTGGTCGGCCCCAGGTTCGAGCCGCCCGAGACGTCGGGGACCGTATCTTGGGCCCAGGCAAAGCCGTTGCCGGAGAACGTGCCCGCGGCCGAGGGTCGCCCGTAGAAGTAGCGCGTATCGGTGAACACCTGGCCCAGCAGCGCCGAGCCGACGACCTGGCCGGCCCGGTCCGTCACCTGGCTGCCGTTGGCCTGCGCGGGAAACACGACCTGCCCAATGCCGGTCACGACCAGCGGGTAGATGAGCCCGGTGATCACCGTAAGGGCGACCACCATGCCCAGCCCGACCAGGAGTTGGCGACCCACATGCAGGCCATCTTCCACCTCCGCAGCGGGAATGGGCGCGAGAACCGGCACGTGTGCCACGTCACCAGCGCCGTCCGCCCCCGGTCCGGCGGGTATCGTTTCTTTCGTAATCATGGTACGTCAACTCCCCAGGCCAAACAGATTGACGATGAGATCGATCAGCTTGATGCCGATAAAGGGGGCGATGATGCCGCCCACGCCGTAGATCAGGATGTTGCGGCGCAGGATGTCGGCGGCGGGCACCGCCCGATAGGTGACCCCCCGCAACGAGAGCGGGATCAGGGCGATGATGATCAGCGCGTTGAAGATGATGGCGCTCAGGATGGCCGTGCCGGAGTTCAGCCGCATGATATTCAGCGCGCCCAGTTCGGGATACGTGACCGCGAAGGCCGCCGGGATGATCGCGAAGTACTTGGCCACGTCGTTGGCGATACTGAACGTGGTCAGGGCCCCACGCGTCATCAGCAACTGCTTGCCGATGTAAACGATGTCGAGCAGCTTGGTCGGGTCGCTGTCGAGGTCGACCATGTTGCCGGCTTCCTTGGCCGCCGCGGTGCCGCTGTTCATGGCCACGGCCACATCGGCCTGGGCCAGGGCGGGCGCGTCGTTGGTACCGTCGCCGGTCATGGCGACCAGGCGGCCCTGCGCCTGCTGCTCACGGATGATGCGGATCTTGTCCTCGGGCTTGGCCTGCGCCACGAAGTCATCCACGCCCGCCTCGCGGGCAATACTCGCGGCCGTCAGGGGATTGTCGCCGGTGATCATCACCGTACGGATGCCGATGCGACGCAGGTCCTCAAAGCGCGCCCGGATGCCCGGCTTGACCGTGTCCTTCAGGTAGATGACGCCGAGTATCTCGCCGCCGGCCGCCACGGCCAGGGGGGTGCCGCCCTCGCCCCCGACAAAGTCGGCGATCTCCTGCAGGTCCGGCGGCACCTGGGCCACCTGCCGGGCCACGGAGTCGACCGCGCCCTTGATGATCCGCTGGTCTCCCCGCACCGCGCCGCTAATCCGCGTCTCCGCCGTGAAGGGGATCGCCTCCACGCCCGTGCCCCGCCACTCCGGCGGGGCGGAATAGCCCATGCGCTCGGCCAAGGCGACGATGGACTTGCCCTCCGGCGTGTCGTCGGCGACGGAGGCGAGGAGCGCGGCCTGGGCGAGCTCGTCCGGCTGGTGGCCCGCAACCGCGATGAACTCGGCCGCCATGCGGTTGCCGAAGGTGATCGTCCCGGTCTTGTCGAGCAGGAGCACGTCGATATCGCCTGCCGCCTCGACGGCCCGCCCGCTCATCGCGAGCACGTTGCGCTGCACCAGCCGGTCCATGCCGGCGATGCCGATGGCCGAGAGGAGCGCGCCAATGGTCGTCGGGATGAGCGTGACCAGCAGGGCGACCAGCGTGATCACCGAGACGAGCGTGTTGGAGTAGGCGGCGAACGGCCCCAGGGTCACCACGACGATCAGGAAGATGATGGTGAGGCCCGCCAGCAAGATGTTCAGGGCGATCTCGTTCGGCGTCTTCTGGCGGGCCGCACCCTCGACCAGCGCGATCATGCGGTCGAGGAAGGTCTGGCCCGGCTCGGCCGTGATGCGGATGACCAGCCAGTCGCTGATGATCGTGGTGCCGCCGGTCACGCTCGACGCGATGTCGCTGCCGGGCTCTTTGACCACCGGCGCCGACTCGCCGGTGATGGCGGCCTCGTTTACATAGGCCACGCCCTGGATCACTTCACCGTCGCTGGGGATGAGGTCGCCGGCCTCGACCAGCACCAGATCACCCTTGTGCAGTTCGGCGGCCGGGATGACCGCATAGCGGCGGGCGGCGACATCGGTCAGCCGCTTGGCCTGCGCGCCGACCTTCGTCTTGCGCAGGGTGGCGGCCTGAGCCTTGCCCCGGCCCTCGGCCAGCGCCTCGGCGAAGTTGGCGAACAGCACGGTCAGCCAGAGGAAGAGGATGATCAGGGCATTCACCGCGATCTGCCGCGTCGTGGCGCCATCCGCGATGACCTTGGCCAGCATGATCGTGGTGAGCACGCTGCCGACCTCGACCACGAACATGACCGGGTTGAAGACCAGCGTGCGCGGGTTGAGCTTGCGGACGCTGTCCCGCAGGGCCGGGCCTATCAGTTCCGGGGTCAGCATCCCGCGCGGCCCCTTGCTGCGCCTCACCGGTGCGGCGGTCGGAACGTGGTCCGGCGTTAGCGTTTCTACGTTGCTTGCCATTTCGTGATTACCCCTCAATACGCGCGATGCGGCACTAGTTGACGACACCGGCCAGCATCTGCAGGTGCTCGACAATGGGGCCCAGGGCGTAGACCGGGAAGTAGGTCAGGGCGCCGACGATGAGGATGACGCCGACCACCAGGCCGACGAAGAGCGGCGTATGGGTCGGGAAGGTCCCCGCCGTGACCGCGACCCGCTTCTTGGCCGCCAGCGAGCCCGCGAGGGCCAGCATCGGCACGATGAAGGCGAAGCGCCCAATGATCATGGCCAGGCCGATGGTGAGGTCGTAGAACGGCACTCCGGCGTTGAGCCCGGCGAAGGCCGAGCCATTGTTACCGGTGCCCGATGTGTAGGCGTACAGGATCTCCGCCAGGCCGTGCGGCCCCAGGTTATTGCGCGAGTCGAGCGCGCCCGGCCAGAGGACCGCCAGCGCGGTAAAGCCCAGGATCGACAGCGGCAAGATCAGGATGGCGAAGGTGACCATCTTCATGTCGTAGGTCTGGATCTTCTTGCCCAAGTACTCAGGGGTGCGGCCAACCATTAGCCCGGCGATGAACACGGCCAGCACCGCGAAGATCAACATGCCGTAGAGGCCGGCCCCGACACCCCCAAAGATCACTTCGCCTAGGGCCATGTTGGCCAGAGGTACGAGCCCGCCCAGCGGCGTGAAGCTATCGTGCATCGCGATGACTGCACCGTTCGAGGCGTCTGTGGTGACCGTGGCGTAGAGGGCCGAATCGTAGATGCCGAAGCGAACCTCCTTGCCCTCCATGTTGCCCCCGGCCTGCAGTGCGCTCGCCGACTGGTCGAGCCCGGCGTGCTGTGTGAGCTCCGGATTGCCGGCCTGCTCGGCCGCAGCCGCCCCGGCGACGCCCGCCAGGAAGAGGAGGAGCATCACCGCCCAGAGCGCCCAGCCCTGGCGGCGATCGCCGACCATGCGGCCGAAGGTGTAGGTGAGGGCGCCGCCGATCGAGAAGATGGTGAGCATCTGGACGAAGTTCGTCAGGCCGTTGGGGTTCTCGAACGGGTGGGCACTGTTGGCGTTCAGAATACCGCCGCCGTTCGTGCCCAACTCCTTGATCGCCTCCTGCGAAGCAACTAGCCCGCCGACGATTAGCTGCACGCCACCGCCGAGGGTGTGCACGGCCAGGTAGCCGTTGATGTTCTGGATCACGCCCTGGGAAACGTAGAAGAGGGCGATGACCAGGGACAGGGGAAGCAGAATGTAGAGAACGCAGCGCACGAGGTCGACCCAGAAGTTGCCGAGGGCGCGCGTCTCGTGCCGTGCGAAGCCCCGGATGAGCACGATCGCCAGGCAGATGCCGACCGCCGCGGAGGTGAAGTTGTGCACGGCCAGCCCGGCGGCGTTCGTCAGGTAGCTGACGGTCGTCTCGGGCACATATGCCTGCCAGTTCGTATTCGTCGTGAACGAGGCAGCGGTATTGAAGGCCAGGTCGGGCTTGACCGGCCCCAGGTTCTCCGGGTTGAGCGGCAGCCATTGCTGCACGCGCTGCTGGACGTAGGTCAGCAGCAAGCCGGCGATGCTGAAGCCGAGCATGGCCGAGGCATACGCCAGCCAGGTCTGCTCGCGCTCCGGATGGATGCGCAGCAGGCGGTAGATACCGGCCTCAATGGGGCGCAACACAGGCGACAGCAGGTTACGGTCGCCCTGAAAGACCCGGGCCACGTAGGCCCCCAGATAGCGGGTGATGATGGCCAGCAGCACTACGAACAGTGCGACCTGCGCCAGGAATGGGATCAGGGTATCCATTGCACAACCTCACGACCGGCAGGTCGCCGGGCTAAGGGCTAGAAACGCTCCGCCCGGATCAGGACGTACGCCAGATAGATCAGGAGGGCCAGAGCCACCAGCCCCCAGAGGACATAGTCCCAGCCGGCCAAAAGCGACACCATCTATTTCACCTCGCGCAGGGCCTCACAGGCCCAGGCAAACGCCCACAGCAGAGCGAACGCGATTACCGCCACGCCGAGATAGAGCAAATCATCCATGTCTTCTCTCCTTAGCCGCGCCCGGCGCGCCGGGCGACCGGCCGGCCGAACCCGGCACGTCCGCGAGTCTCCGCGCCCGACCGGTCGAGCCGGTGCAGAACGCCGACCTCCCTGCCGTCCCCACATGGCAGACCAGAACCAGATCAACCATTCGGGTCCTCCGCGCCCACCGGCGGGCGGCCGGGATCCGGCTGCGGGGCAGTGCCCGCCGGCAGGACCTCGACGATCAGGCGCTTCAGCGCGTCGATCGGGAACGGCTTGGGGAGGAATGCCGCCGGGCGGAACTCGGCCACGCGGCGGGCCGCCGGGTCGCCGGCCGACATCATGATCGTCGTCAGCGCGGCACAGGTGATCCCCTGTGCAGCCAGGCGGCGGAGCACGCCCCACCCCGTGTCGTCGGGCAAGTTGTTATCGAGCACGAGCACGGCCGGGCGCCGGTGCAGCACGGCGTCAACCGCGGCCGCCGCCGTCCCGGCGGTCTCGACGCGATAGCCCAGTTGCGTGAGCGTGCGTGCCAGCACCAGCTGCAAATGCGGCTCATCCTCGACCAGTAGGATCAGCGGGTGGTCCATGCTAATGCCTTTCGCTCTGGAACCGGCCGGCCGTGCCGGCTCACATAGCAGTATTGCGCCGGATCCATCAGGACGAGATAAAGAGAGGGGCCGAAAAGATAAGCGTTTCATAAGCGCCTACCGCTGCCGCCATAAGAGATGTATAAGTGCGGTGGGGCGGTACCGGCGCCTCTGGTACAATAGAGGGGGAGGAACGCCACTGGAGCGTTCCGCGCGAGCAGGAGGACGGCACATGAGCCAGCGCCCGGGCGATCGGGTCGCGCGGCGGGTCCGCCCGGCACGGCCGGAGGCGGCCGCGCCGCGTTTGCGGCTGCTACTCGCGGCGCCGCGGGCAGCGTGGGCCGCGCACTGGACGGTACGCTACGGCGGAACCGTGCTGGCGCTGCTGCTGGCGACAGCCGCGCTCTACCCCATTCGCAGCGAGATCGGCCTGCTCAACGTCGGGCTGCTGTTCCTGATCATCATCATCGCCGCGACCGTCTTCGCCGGAGGCCGCCCGGGCATCCTGGCCTCCGTGCTGGGCTTCATGCTCTTCGACTTCTTCCTCGTGCCGCCCTACCTGACCTTCGTCATCGCGGACCTGCACAACATCCTGGCCCTGTTCGTCTTTCTCGGACTCTCGGCGCTGACCAGCCGGCTGATCGCCGGGGCGCGCGAGCAGGCCCGACAGGCGCAGCAACGCGCGACCGACGTGTCGCGGCTCTACGAGCTGAGTCAGGCGATCATCGCGGCCGAGCGGCCGGCCGACGTGCTGCCGGCCATCGCTCGCAAGGTCGGCGACGTCTTCGACGCCCAGGCCTGCTGGATCCTGCTGCCCGACGCCGGGGGCCGGCTGCGCGTGGAGGCGCGGGCCGAAGCGCACACGCGGCCGCTCAGCCGGGACGAGGAGTTGCTGGCGGAGCGGGCATATCACCAGGGCAGCGAGATCGGGTTGCAGGCACCGGTGATCCTCGACCGGCCGTTCACCGGGCAGCCGGTCGGCGGGCGCGTCGTCTTCGTGCCGCTGCGCGCGGGCGGGCGCACGCTGGGCGTGCTCGCGGTGGCCGACAAGCGGAACCACCAGGCCTTCACGACGGCCGAGCATACGGTGCTCGCCACCTTCGCCGATCAGGCGGCCGTGGCGATCGAGCGGCTGAGTCTGCTGCAGGCAGCGCAGCGCGCGGAAGTGCTGGCACGCGCCGACGAGCTGAAATCGGCGCTGATGTCGGCCGTCTCGCACGACCTGCGCACGCCGCTCGCCTCGATCACGGCGTCGGTGACCAGCCTGCTGGAGCCCGACATCGAGTGGGACGCCGCCACGCGCCGCGATTTCCTGCTCGGCATCTACGACGAGGCGCGGCGCCTGAACACACTTGTGAGCAACCTGCTCGACATGTCGCGCATCGACGCGGGCGCGCTGCGCCCGGAAAAAGACTGGTACGCCATCGGCGAGGTGATCGAGCGCGTGCTGCAGCGGCTGGAGCCCCGGCTCGCCGCGCACCCGGTCACGGTCGACGTGCCGCGCGACCTGCCACTCGCCTGCCTCGACTTCTCCGAGATCGACCAGGTGCTGAGCAACCTGCTGGAAAACGCGCTGGCCTACACGCCGCCCGGCACGTCGATCCGCGTGAGCGCCCGCGTCGCCGGGCCGGTGCTCGAGGTCGAGGTGGCCGACAAAGGACCGGGCGTGCCCGCCGACCAGCTACCCCTGCTGTTCGCCAAGTTCTGGCGCGGGGCGCAGCGCGTGCGCACGGGCGGCACCGGGTTGGGCCTGGCGATCGCCAAGGGGCTGGTGGAGGCGCACGGCGGGCGTATCTGGGCACGCACGCCGCCCGGAGGCGGCCTCAGCATCGCCTTCACACTGCCGCTGGGCGCCCCTGCCCCGGCCGTGCCCTCTGCCGCCGTGGAGACCGGGGTATGATGCGCGAGCCGCGCGTGCTAATCGTCGACGATGAGCCGGCGATCGCCCGCGCCTTGCGCCCCGCCCTGCAGGGCCACCACTACCACGTCGTCACGGCGGCCTCGGGCACCGAGGCGCTCGCCGCGCTCGACGAGGCGCCGCCCGACCTCATCCTGCTCGACCTGGGCCTGCCCGACGTGGCGGGCGTGGAGCTTGTCCGCGCGCTGCGACGCCGGGTGAGCGTGCCGATCATCATCCTGTCGGTGCTCGGCGGTGAGCGCGACAAGATCGCCGCGCTCGACAGCGGCGCCGACGACTACCTGACCAAGCCCTTTGGGCTCGGCGAGCTCCTGGCGCGCATCCGCGTGGCCCTGCGCCACGCGACCCCGGCCACCGCGCCCGGGCCACCCGCCACGCCGATCGTCGTCGGCGAGGTGACACTCGACCCGGCCCGCCACGTGACAACCGTGCGCGGCACACCGATCCATCTGAGCCCGACCGAGTGGAACCTGCTGGAATTGCTCATGCGCAACGCAGGCAAGATGGTCACCCACCGCACCATCCTGCACACGATCTGGGGCCCCGAATACACCGGCGAAACTCAGCTACTGCGCGTCTACATCGGCCAGCTGCGCGGCAAGATCGAGGCGCGCCCCGAGCGCCCGACCTATATCCTGACCGAGCCAGGCATCGGCTACCGCTTCCGCGACCCGGCCTAACCCCACCCTGGGACTCCCCGGCGGCACCGGGTATAATGACGGAGCGCCCCCGGACCGGGGCGCCCGGAGCCGGAGCCCATGGACCAGCAAGCACCCACGCCAGCCGTCGCGCCCCCGCCCCCCACGCCGGAGGCAGCCCCATCGCGCCCGCGCGCCAACTTCCGCACCGTGCTGCGGCGCCGCGGCTTCCGCAACCTCTGGCTGGGGCAAGTCGTCTCGCAGATGGGCGACTACTTCGTCTTCCTGGCCCTACTCGTCGTCGTGAGCGGGGCGAGCCGCGGCGCGGCGGAGACGACCGCCGCAGTGACCGGGCTGATGCTCGCGCTGACGCTGCCGCGCTTCTTCTTCGGCGTGCTCGCCGGGGTCTTCGTCGACCGGTGGGACCGCCGCCGCACGATGATCGCCGCGGATCTGGCGCGCGCGGCCGTAACCCTGAGCCTGATCCCGGCGGTCCAGGCGGACAACCTGCCGGCCATCTACGCATTGGCGTTCCTACTCTCGACCTTCGGCACCCTCTTCAACCCGGCCAAGAGCGCCCTGATCCCCTGGCTGGTGCCGCCCGAGGAGCTCTTATCCGCGAACGCGCTGTCGCAGACCTCGCTGCAAGTGGCCCAGCTGCTCGGGCCGGCGCTGGCGGGCGGCACGTTCGCCGCGGCGGGCCCGGGCCACGAGTGGGTCGCCTTCGTGGTCGACGCGATCTCGTTCTTGATCTCGGCCGCCGCCGTCTGGACGATCGACGTGCCCGGCGCGCTCCCGGCCGCCCGACCCGCGGCGCCCGGCACGCGGGCCGAGGCGCTGCGCGAGGTCTGGCACGAGCTGGTCGTGGGGCTGCGCGCGCTGCTCCTGAACCCGACGGTCGCCACGGTGGCCGTGGTCTTCACGGTGCTGAGCCTGGGGATCGGCGCGATCAACGTGGTCTGGGTGGTCTTCCTGCGCACGCAGTTCGGCTTCGTCGAGGCCGACCTCGCCTGGCGCATCAGCGTGGTGGATATCGCCTTCGGCGGCGGGGCAGCCGTCGCCGCCGTCGCGGTCGGCAACTTCGCGACGCACGTGCCGCCCAAGTGGCTGGTCGCGGGCGGCTTGCTCGGCACCGGCCTGCTGCTCGCGCCGCTGGGGGTGGTGCCCAGCTACTGGCTGCTTGTCGTCGTGATGGGCCTGATTGGGCTCTGCGTCGGGCCTATCGACGCGGCCGCGTTGACGCTGGTGCAGGTCGTCGTCCCCAATGAACAGTTAGGCCGCGTCTGGGGCGGCGTAGGCACGGCGAACGATACGGCCTCGCTGGTGTCGATGGGCGCCGCGGGCGCGCTGACCGGCTTGCTGGGCATTCCGCTGGTCTTCCTGCTCGGCGGCATCCTCACGCTGGCCTCCGGGCTCCTGGCCGCGGTCCGGCTGCCCCGCATCGTAGTCGGCGGGGCAGAACCTGCGCCGCTACCGTCTGCGGCAGGTGCCGGGGATGTGCCGCCCGCGGAAGCCCCAACCCCCGCCGCCGTGGGCGCCGGTCGCACCGACGAAAGGAGTAACTCATGACTGTCGTCGCGGCCGAGGAACGCGCCCTCGGCGACATGCTGATGCTCGCGTTCGCCGGCACGGAAGCACCGCCCGAAGTGACCGCGCTGCTGCAGGCGCGCCCGATCGGCGGCGTTACGCTCTTCCGCAGCCTGAACGCGCGGGATCCGGCGCAGGTGCGCCGGCTGACGGCTGCGTTGCAGGCGGCGGCCGCGGTGGGCGGCGGCGCGCCGCTGCTCATCGCCGCCGACCAGGAGGGCGGCCAACTGGTCGCCCTGCCCGGCGGGACCGACTTCCCGGGCAATATGGCCCTCGGCGCGACGGACGACGCCGCGCTGGCCGAACGGGTGGGCCACGCGCTCGGCCTGGAGCTCGCCGCCATGGGCGTCAACGTCGACTACGCGCCCGTCTGCGACGTGCAGAGCAACCCGGCGAACCCGGTGATCGGCATCCGCGCATTCGGGGAGGACCCGGTGGCCGCAGGCCGCCTGGCCGCGGCGTTGGTGACCGGTCTCCAGGCGGCGGGGGTAGCCGCCACGGCGAAGCACTTCCCCGGCCACGGTGACACTGCCACCGACTCGCACCTGGCGGTGCCGGTGGTGGGGCACGACCGCGGCCGGTTGGAGCAGATCGAGCTCCCGCCCTTCGCCGCGGCGATCGCCGCCGGAGTGCGCCTGGTTATGACCGCGCACGTGGCCCTGCCGGGGATCACGGGGGACCCGGCCTTGCCGGCCACGCTCGCGCCGGCCGTGCTGGGCGGCCTGCTGCGCACGGCGCTCGGCTTCCGCGGCCCGATCGTGAGCGACGCGCTCGACATGGGCGCCGTCGCGGCGGGCGCGGATCCGGCGAACGGCGCCGTCGCTGCGGCAGTCGCGGGTGTGGACCTGCTGCTGCTTGGGCCCGCGGGTCCGCCCTGGGAGGCGGTCGAATCCGGGCTGCGCGCCGCGCTGGCGTCCGGCCGGCTGGCGCCCGACGCCGTCGCGAGCGCGGCGGCGCGCGTGCGCGCGCTGAAGGCCTGGCTGGCCGTGCAGCCCCAGCCGCGGCTGGACGTCGTCGGCTGCGCGGCGCATCGTGCGCTCGCCCAGGAGGTCGCAGCGCGGGCGATCACGCTCGTGCGCGACGCGGCCGGGCTGCTGCCGCTGCGCCTCGCGCCCGGCGCGCGAGTGGCCGCCGTCGTGCCGCGGCCCGCCGATCTGACGCCCGCCGACACATCGTCGTACGTCACGCCCGGGCTCGGCGCGGCGTTCCGGCGCTATCACCCGAAGGTGGACGAGATCGTGGTGTCGTTCGACCCCGACCCCGCCGAGGTGGCCGCGCGGCTGGAGCAGCTACGCGGCTACGACCTGGTGGTCGCCGGCACGATCAACGCGACGGTCGCGCCCGGCCAGGCCGCGCTGGCCAACGGCCTGCTGGCAGCCGGCGTGCCGGCGGTCGCGGTGGCGCTGCGCCTGCCTTACGATCTCGCGATGTATCCGACCGCGCCAACCTATCTTTGCACGTATGGAATCCTGGAGCCGTCGATAACGGCGCTGGCCGCGGCCCTGTGGGGCGCGGCGCCCTGCCCCGGCCGCCTGCCGGTGCCGATCCCGGGCCTCTATCCGCGCGGCCACGGCCTGGTGCCGGACGCAGGCTGAGCCCTGCCGGACGCGCGCGGGCGGCGGTGAGCAGAGGAGGAGACGCAGATGGGGCTGTACCAGGAAATCCACGAGCAGCCGGCGGTGCTGCGCCACTGGCTGGACACGCAGCGCGACGCGGTGCAGCGTGCCGCCGATGCCGTGCGGGATCGGCAGATCGATTACGTCTTCCTGGCCGCGCGCGGCACGTCGGACCACGCAGGCATCTATGCCCAGTACCTCTGGGGCTCACGTAACCGCCTGCCGGTGGCGCTGGCCGCGCCGTCGCTCTTCACCATGTACCCGGGGGCGCCGCGATTGGAGCACGCGCTGGTCGTCGGCATCTCGCAGTCGGGCCAGTCGCCCGACATCGTCGAGGTGGTGACCGAGGGCCGGCGGCAGGGCGCGGCCACGGTGGTCATCACCAACGACCCGAGCGCGCCGCTGGCCCAGGCGGCGGAGCACACGATCCCGCTCGATGCCGGGCCCGAGCGGGCCGTCGCGGCGACGAAGACGTACACGGCCGAATTGCTGGCGATCGCCGCCTTCTCGGCCGCGCTGGCGGGCGACGACCCGGCCGTACTGGCGGCAGTGCCCGACGCGGTCGCGCGCGCCCTGACGCTCGACGGGCAAGCCGCGGCCATCGCCGCCGCGCAGCGCGACCTGACGCACTGTGTGGTACTCGGCCGCGGCTATCACTACGCCACCGCGCGGGAGTGGGCGCTGAAGCTGAAGGAGCTTGCGTACGTGCTGGCCGACGCCTACTCACCCGCCGACTTCCAGCACGGGCCCATCGCCATCGTCGATCGCGGCTTCCCCATCCTGGCCGTGGCACCGACCGGCGCGGTGCAGGCCGACCAGATCGCCCTGCTGGCCCGCCTGCGCGACGACTACGGCGCGGACCTGCTCGTGGTGTCCGATGATCCGGCCGCGCTGGCCCTGGGCACGGCGCGCCTGCCCCTGCCGGCGGACGTGCCCGAGTGGCTGCAGCCGATCGTTAGCATCGTGCCCGCGCAGCTGTACACCTACCATCTCACCCGCGCCAAGGGCTACGATCCTGACCACCCGCGCACGCTCTCGAAGGTCACGCGCACGCAGTAGGCGACCCGGCGCACCGCCCGGTACATATCTTGCTCTATCCCAGACGGGCCCCGCCAGGGCCAGAGTTATCTATGGCCGCGTTTAGGCCCATTATCGCGGAAGGGAGCCCTCTTGCGGGCATGTTAGAATCCGTCGTCGTTGCCACCCGTCTCCCCGACAGCACCGCCGCCGGCCAGGCCCTGGGCGAGGAGATTGCCGCCGGTCTGCACGGCGAGGTGCCCGATGCGCTGATCGTGTTTGCTTCCAGTCGTTATGACTACGGCGCGCTGTTGGCCGCCCTCGACGCCGCCTGCCGGCCGCGGATCCTCGTCGGCTGCTCGTCGGCGGGCGAGTTCACCGGCGCGATGCAGGCCGGGGGCGCCGTCTCGGCGCTCGCCCTGCGCGTGCCGCTCGGCGTCGAAGAGACCGGCGCGGGCGCCTGCGCGGCCGACGTGCCGGCGGGCGCCCGCGTCGAGATCATGGGCACGACGGCCGCCTCGGCCGGCGGGGCGGCCGTGCAGGCGACCCGCGCGGCCCTGCAGCAACTCGACGGCCACCGCCCGCAGGTGGCCCTCTTCTTCGATTGTGTGGCCACGCGGCTGCGCCTGGGGCAGGCGTTTGAGGTTGAGCTCGCGACCGTGCGGCACGAGCTGGCGGAGGCACCGTTCGTCGGATGCAACACCTACGGACAGATCGCACGCGCTGAAGGACAGTTCGGTGGCTTCCACAACTGCACCGCCGTCGTCCGCGTCCTCCCCGCATGACGACGGGCCGAGGTACGCGGCCATGCTGATGCGGGTCGCCGGGCTCACCCGGGCCGCCACCCGCCGCTCCGCCGCTCGCGACCTGGCCGTGCATCTCGGCGCCGAGGACTTGCTGATCTTTATCCGCGACGCGGAAATCGACCGGCTGCTGCCCGCGCCCGGCTTCCGGCCGACGCTGCCGGGCGGGGGGCAGTGGCAGGCCTTCGTGGAGCAGTGTGCCCGGGTCAGGGAGTGCACCGGGCGGCTGCCGTTCCCGACCGCCGCGCGCGTGTGTGCCGCGGCCGGTCTCGCCGACGCCGAGGGTTCGGTCGTCGTGCTGTTGGGCGGGGCCCCGCGCGCGGCCGACCTCGCGCCGCTGCGCCTGATGCTGCCCCTGCTCACGGCCGCCTTCCGGGGCGAGCAAGCGGCGTTCGTCGCGGCGGGGCAGGCCAAGCTAGCGCGCGCCGCCGCCGCCCAGGCGCAAACGCTGGCCGGCGCGCTCGATTCGACGCGGCGCGAGCTGCAGACGGCCCTGCGCGCCCGCGACCAGTTCCTGGCCGTCGCCGCGCATGAGCTCAAGACGCCGCTGACGGTGCTGCTGGGCTACAGCGAGGTGCTGCTGCGGCGCAGCGGACAGGAAACGCGCCTGACGCCGCGCGAGCGCCGGGCGCTCACAGTCATCGCCGAGCGCGCGCACAAGCTGCACCAACTCATCGAGGACTTGCTCGACGTCACGCGGATCCGCACCGGCGCCCTGGTGCTCGACATGCGCGTGGTCGACCTGAACAGCCTGCTGACGCGCCTGCTGGCCGAGTTGCAGCCCGCGCTCGACCGGCACCACCTGGAGCTCCACTGCGCCGACCTGCCCCTGCCGCTACAGGGCGACGAGCGGCGCCTGGAGCAGGTCTTCCAGAACCTGCTCGACAACGCCGTCAAGTATAGCCCCGCGGGTGGGGTCATCCGCGTGGAGGCCGCGCGCGAGGAGACCGGGCTGGTGGTCGCCATTGCCGACCAGGGCATCGGCATCCCGGCGGCCGCGCAGGCGCTGGTCTTCGAGCGCTTCTTCCGGGCGGCCAACGCCGAACGGGAGAACATCTCCGGCATCGGCGTCGGCCTGTTTGTGGTGCAGGAGATCATCGCGCGGCACGGGGGCAGCGTGGCGGTGCGCAGCGCGGAGGGCCGCGGCAGCACCTTCACCGTCCGCCTGCCGGCCAGCCCCCGCGCGGCAGCGTAGCCGCCCGCATCGCCGGGCCGGGAGGAATCGATGCAGACGCGGGTTCTGGCGGATCAGGAGATCACCTACGACGGGCGCCAATTGGCCCCGCACTGGATCTACCGGCACTGGGATTTGCGGGGCGACGCGGCCGTGGCCTTCGTCGGCCCCTGCCGGGTCGCCCTGAGCGAGATGGTCGACATCGAGGACGTCAAGGCCGAGGCACCGATCTACAGCCCGCGCATGCTGCACATCATCGCCGAGTTCTTCACCGGCGACCTGCATCTCGCCGTCTACCGCCAGCGCCTGCTCATCGTGACCGCCCAGGAGCTCCTGCACGCGCGCACCGGGCACCTGGCGGCGCGGCGCGGGGATGACCTCTACCTGCCGCGGCCCGACGGCACGCCCGGCAAGCTGTCGGTCTCCATCGCCACGGCGAGCGCGACGTCCACGCTGATCCACACCGGCTTTAACGTCGAGACCGCGGGCACGCCCGTGCCGACCGCCGGCCTCGGCGCCCTCGGCGTCGACGTGCCGGCGTTCGCCGCCGATCTGCTTGCCGCCTACGCGGCTGAGGTGGACGACATCTGGCAGGCGCGCTGCAAGGTCCGCGCGGTCACGGAGTAGATCGGGACACCTGGGCAGGCAGGGGCCGGGGCCCGGCGCAAGCGAAAGGAGTCGCGGCAATGCGGATCAGTGCCCGAGTCGACAACCGGGCCGGCGCCCACAAGGTGACGGTGCAGACCAACGATGCGGCGCAGACGTTGGCCATTCCGCCGCGCGCGTCGGGGCGCGGGTCGAGCGCCAACGGCGGCGAGCTCCTCTTCCTGGCCCTCGCCACCTGCTACTGCAACGACGTCTACCGGGAGGCCGTCAAGCGCGGCATCGTCGTCGAGCACGTCGAGGTGACGGTGCACGGCGAGTTCAGCGCCGAGGGCGCGCCGGGCACGAACATCACGTACCAGGCCCGCGTGACCGCGCAGGCGCCCGAGGATGCGATTCGCGCCCTGCTGGAGCACACGGACCAGGTCGCCGAGATCCAGAATACGCTGCGGGCGGCCACGCCCATCACGCTTGACCGGATCGAGGCGGTGCCGGTTCCGCCGGCCGGTGCCTCGCCCCGTGATCGATCCCCCCACTCCACCCGTAACCTGAGCCCGCCTGCTCGCCATTAATAGCATACCGGAACTTCAGATGTGGAATGCCGGGACGCACGCGGCCGGCGGGCGGGCCGCGCCCGGCGAGGAGGGGACCGCGATGGATGTGACGGCCGCGGCCTGGGATTACCCGGGCCCGCTCGATGCCCCCGTGGAGATCTGCCTGCTGGGGAACTTCGCTTTGATGCGGGCGGGCCAGGCGGTGCCCGTCTCGGCCGGAGGCAAGACCGAGGCGCTGCTGGCGACCCTCGCGCTGAATTACGCGAGCGCCGTGCCGCGCGAGAAGCTATTGGCGCAGATCTGGCCGCAGACCGACACCGCCCTGGCCCGCCAGTCGCTCAGCAGCCTGGTGCACGAGCTGCGCAAACAACTGGCCGGCGACCTGGGCGGCGCTGCGCCCGTGCTGCAGGCCGACGGCTACTATCGCCTCAACCGCGAGGCGGGCGTGGAGGTCGATCTCGCCCTCTTCGAGCTCTGCGGCGCCGCGGGCGACCAGCAGATGCGTGACGGCGACGCCGCGGGAGCGGTCGCGGCCTACGCTCGCGCCGTCGAGCTCTATCGCGGCGACCTCTGGGCCGGCACCGACGTCTACGCCACCGTGGAGCGCGAACGGCTGCGCGCGCAGTACCTGACGATGCTGGCGCGCTTGGCCGACCACTACTTCGCGCGCGGCGCCTACGCGGCGTGCCTCGCCTACGCCGGGCGCCTGCTGGCGGGTGATCCCTGTCGCGAGGATGCCCACCGGCTGATTATGCGCTGCCACGTGCGCCGCGGCGAGCGCGCCCAGGCCCTGCGCCAGTATCAGCTGTGCGCCGCCATCCTGCAGGCCGAGTTCGAGGCGGCGCCCGAGCCGGCCACCCAGACCCTCTACGCCCAGATCCGCCTCGCCCCCGAGGCGATCTGACGTGCCCACCCGCGACTGAGTGCAACTTCAGCCCGATCCATGCGCCGGGCTGAGCACCGGCTCACCGCCGCCTCAGCCCCGGCTCAGGGGGCCGCAGTAGACTGGAACCACGGACCGCTCCGGCTCCCGCCTCCACGCGAGGGCCGCAGGCGCCACCTTGCCGTCCTGGCCGGCCGGGTTCCGCCGCACGGCACCAGGGTACAGAATGGAGACACGATCCCCGGGCGAGGACCTGTCGGACGACCAATACGTCACGCTGATCTTGCGGCTGTTGGTCGACCCGGAGGGGCGGCTGGTGCACGGCGAGGTGCTCGACGCGGCGGGCCGACCCTGCCGCCGCTTCCGCGTTTGGAGCGGGCTGGCCCGGGCCGTGCGCGGCGCCCTCGGCACTTCAGCCCGATCTGAGTGCCGGATCAGCCCCGGATCAGCCCCACCTCAGTCCGGCCTGACCCCCGAGTGCTAGGATTCGAGAACCGGCCGGACTCGTCCGCGGCGTCCCACCCCCTGTGGGCCGGTGAGTAGGCGACACCCCCCGACACGGCGCCCGGCCGGCGCCCGGGGCGAAGGGAGAGCTGCCGATGCCTGTGCATCCAACGTTTCCAGGCGTGTATATCGAAGAAATCCCGAGCGGCGTGCATACGATCAGCGGGGTCAGCACCTCGGTGACGGCGTTCGTCGGCGCCGCGCATCGGGGCCCCATTAACCGCGCGGTGCACATTCTCAGCTTCGCCGACTATGAGCGCGCCTTCGGCGGGCTCGACGCCGACTCCGAGATGAGCTACGCCGTGCGCCAGTTCTTTGCCAACGGGGGCAGCGACGCCTGGGTCGTGCGCGTCGCGCTGAACGCAGGCGCCGCCACGCGCCCGCTGCAGAACCGCGCCGCCGGGGGGGTCGACGTGCTGACCCTGACCGCACGCGACGAGGGCCAGGCGGGCAACGACATCCAGGCGCGCGTGGACTACAACACGCCGAACCCGGCCGGCACGTTCAACCTGACGCTGGCCTACGCCCCGGCGGATAGCCCGGCCGACGCCCGCACCGAGACCTACCCAAACCTGTCGATGAACAGCCGCGACCCGCGCTACGTCGAGCGCGTCGTGAACCCGGCCTCGCGGCTGGTGCAGGTGCAGCGCCCGCCCGGGCTCGACCTGTCGGGCCTCGGCCCCGGCACCAGCGCCAGTGCTCCGCTGGTCGACGGGGGCGGCAACCTGATCGACGTAGCGACCCTGCGCGACAACACGCACGACCAGTTCCAGGTCGCGGTGAACGGCTTGCCTGCGGTGACCGTCCAGTTGTCGGCGGCCGACGTCAGCGGCGGGGCCGGAGCAGCGGGCCACCTCGACGCGCTGCGCGCGGCCGTCCAGCAGAAGGTGCGGGCGAGCGCGAGCGGCGTGCCCGCGCTGAACAATTTCACGGCCACGATTGCCAACGGCAACACGCTGGTGTTGACCTCCGGCGAGTCGGGCGGCGCGAACGCCGAGCGCTCGAGCGTGCGCGTACTGCCGGGCAGCCGCAACGACCTGGCCGGGCGCCTGCGCCTCGGCACGATCAACGGCGGCACGGAGACCGACGCAGTCGCCGCCGTGCGGCCGCGGGTGATCCCCGACGCCGGGCAGCTGACGAGCGGCGTCTTCGCGAACGCCGATGAGCTGAACGGCCTCCCCTCGAACGCCGAGAACCGCTTGTCGATCAGTATCGACGGCCAGGGGCCGGACGAGATCACAGTCAGCACCAATCCGACGCCGATCCCCGACGGCGATGCGCTCGACGTCAAACTCGGCCTCGTCGCCGCCGCGATCCAGGCGGCGGTGCGCGCCCTCAAGCCGGCGCAGCCCGCCTACCGTAACTTCACGGCGAGCGTGGCTGGCGGCAACCAGCTTCAACTAACTTCGGGCACCCAGGGCACCGGCTCGTCAGTGCTCGTGAACGACGCCGCGGCGAACAGCATCGCGGCTACTCTGCACCTGCTCGGCGAGAGCACGCGCACCACGCCGACGAACGTGATGCTGCAGAACGGCACGGGCGATCCCTTCACGCCCGACACGGCCTACGGCGTCTTCATCGGCGACCGCAGCACCCGCCAGGGCCTCTTCGCGCTCGAGTCGGTGGACCTCTTCAACCTGCTTTGCCTGCCCGGCATTACGGATCCCGGCATTCTGAGCGACGCCGACGCCTACTGCAAGGAGCGCCGCGCCTTCATGATCGTCGACCCGCCATCGGGCCAGGTGCCCGACGATATGGTCACGCTGATCGCCGGCCCGGCCCTTCCCAAGACCGATCACGCCGCCGTCTACTACCCCTGGGTCGGCATCGCCGATCCGCTGAACGGCGGGCAACTGCGCACCTCGGCGCCGAGCGGCACCATGGCCGGGCTCTACGCGCGCACCGACAGCGCGCGCGGCGTCTGGAAAGCTCCAGCGGGCACCGAGGCCACGCTGACCGGTGTGCAGGCAGTCGAGTACGCGCTGACCGATCCGCAGAACGGCACGCTGAACCCGCACGGCGTCAACGCCATCCGCCTCTTCCCGGTCTTCGGGCCCGTGGCCTGGGGCGCGCGCACACTGCGCGGCGACGACGCCATGGCCGACGAGTGGAAGTACGTGCCGATCCGCCGCCTGGCGCTCTTCATCGAGGAGAGCCTCTACCGCGGCACCAAGTGGGTGGTCTTCGAGCCGAACGACGAGCCACTCTGGGCGCAGATCCGCCTCAACGTCGGCGCGTTCATGCAGAACCTCTTCCGGCAGGGTGCCTTCCAGGGCCGCACGCCCCGTGAGGCCTACTTCGTCAAGTGCGACAGCGAGACGACCACCCAGAACGACATCGACCTGGGCATCGTCAACATCCTCGTCGGCTTCGCGCCGCTCAAGCCCGCCGAGTTCGTGATCATCCAGATCCAGCAGATGGCCGGCCAGATCCAGGTGTAGGGAGGACCCGCATGGCTGAGTTCAGTGTGAACCCGCAACGCTTCGACCCGTACAAGAACTTCAAGTTCCGCGTCCGCTGGGACGGGCGCTACGTGGCCGGCGTCAGCAAGGTCAGCGCGTTCAAGCGGACGACCGAGGTGGTGAAGCACCGCAACGGCGGCGACCCAAGCACGAGCCGCAAATCGCCCGGCCGCACGGAGTACGAGGCGATCACGCTGGAGCGTGGCGTGACGCACGACACCGAGTTCGAGAAGTGGGCGAACAAGGTCTGGGACTTCGGCGCCGGGCTCGGGCGCCGAGGTTTCCCTGCGCGACTTCCGCAAGGACATCATCCTCGAGATCTACAACGAGGCCGGGCAACTGGTGCTGGCGTACAAGGTCTTCCGCTGCTGGGTGTCGGAATACCAGGCCGTGCCGGACCTCGACGCGAACGCGAACGCCGTGGCCATCCAGCATATCAAGCTGGAGAACGAAGGCTGGGAGCGCGATCTCGAAGTCGGGGAGCCCGCGGAGCCCAGCTTCACGATCCCGGCGCAGTAAGCGCCATGCGTGCTCTGACCGCTGCCGCGCTGCTGGACGTCTGGGAACGGGCCTACGGCCAGACTCCGGCCGCGCAGGCCCTGGCCCTACTGGGCGCCGCCTGCCCCGAGACGCCGCCGGCCGACCTGGCGGTCTGGCCGGTCGGGCGCCGCGACGGCACGCTGCTGGCCTTGCGCGCGCAGACCTTTGGCCCCGCGCTGACCGCGCAGGCCACCTGCCCGGCCTGTGGCGAGCGTCTGGAGCTGCCCCTGGCCGCGGCGGATCTGGCCGCGTCCGGCGCGGCGCCCGATGCGGCGCCCCTCCACGTCACGCTCGACGGCTACGACGTGGAGTTCCGCGTGCCGGCCGCTGGGGACCTGGCGGCGCTGGCAGCGGCCGGGCCCGACGCGGCGAGGTGGTTGCTCGCGCGCTGCGTGCGGGTGGCGACGCACGACGGCGCGGCGTGCGCAGCAGAGGCGCTGCCCCCGGCGGTCGTCGCGGCGGTGGCCGAGCGCATGGCGGCGGCCGATCCGCTCGCCGACATCCGCCTGGCGCTGACCTGCCCGGCTTGCGACCACGCCTGGCGCGCGCCGTTCGACATCGTGAGCTACCTGTGGGCCGAGGTTGACGCCTGGGCCTACCGCCTGTTACGCGAAGTGCACACCCTGGCGGCCGCCTATGGCTGGAGCGAGGAGGCGATCCTGGCCCTCAGCCCGTGGCGGCGCCAGTGCTATCTGGGAATGCTGGGCGCATGAGCGACTATCTGGCCAACCTGCTGGCCCGCAGCCAGGCGCCCGCGGACGCGATCCGCCCGCGGCTGCCGAGCCTGTTCGAGCCGCTGCCGGCCGGCAGCGGGCCTCACGTGCCCGCCGATCCGACGGACTTCGAGGCCGGCGACGCCCTGCCTTTCGACGAAGTCGTCGAGGCGGGGGACACCGGCCCGCTGCCCGCGCGCTCTGCATCCCCATCCGCCGCGCCACGCCAGCCACTGGCCGCCCCGGGCGTGCCACAACTCGCCGTCGGGCCCGGCGATCTCGTGGCCCCGCCGAAGACCGCCCCAGATGCCGCAGCGGCTGCGTCCGCCGCGCGGCCGAGCCTCGCGGTCGCGCCGCCCCCACCCCTTCCGGCGGTGCAGGCGCCGATCGCGCCGTCACTGGTGCCCCACCCATTGCCCGCAGCCTTCATGCAGCCGTCACTTGCGGCGCCGGGCGCGGCCCCGAGCCGCCGGGCCGCGCCCGGGGCCGCGCCGAGCCCGGTGGTCCCCGCCGCGCGCCAGGGCGCCGGCTCGCCAGCCGGGACCGGGATGGACGAGGCCGCGGCCGCGGGGCCGAACATCCAGGTGCACATCGGCCGGATCGACGTGCGCGCGGTAGCGACGCCCGTGGTCGCGGCGCGCGCCGCGCCCGCCCGGCCGGCGCCCGCGCTGTCGCTCGACGCCTACTTGCAGGCACGGGATCGGGGCGAGCGATGAGCAACTTCCTGGCCGTCGCGACCGTCACCGCCGTGCTCAAGGATATCGTGCTCGCAGCCGCGCGCCGTGACGTCACGGGCGTCGAGATCGGCGTGAGCACCCGCCGGCCGGACAGCACGCCCGACGACATGCCCGCGCACGGCGTCAACATCTTCCTGTACCAGGTGACACCCAACGCGGCACGCCGCAACGACGACCTGCCCACCCGGCGCGCCGACGGCACGCTCGTCACACGGCCGCGCGCCGCGCTCGACCTGCACTACCTGCTAACCTTCTACGGCGACGAAGCCGCGTTCGAGCCGCAGCGCCTGCTCGGCGGGCTGGTGCGCACGCTGCACGCCCAGCCGCTGCTCAGCCGCGAGCAGATCCGCCGCACGCTCAGCAGCGGCGCCTACCCCTCCCTGGCGACGTCGGACCTGGCCGAGGCTGTGGACATGGTGCGCTTCACCCCGCAGGCCGTGTCGCTCGACGACCTGTCCAAGCTCTGGTCGGTGCTCCTGCAGACGCCCTATGACCTCTCCATCGTCTACCAGGCCTCCGTCGTGCTGATCGAGGACGAGGCGCCCACGCAGGCGGCGCTGCCGGTGCGCGACCGCACCGTCACGGTCGTGCCTTTCCGCCGCCCGGCGATCGACGCGATCCGCTCGCAGACGGCGCCCGGCGCGCCGATCCTGGCCGACGTGCCGATCCTGGCCGGCGACCGCCTGGTGCTTGACGGCCGCGACCTGCAGGCCGACGACGTGACCGTGCGCGTGGGCGGGCTGCTTGCCACACCCGCCGCGGCCGACGTCACGGCCACGCAGGTCATCGTTGCGCAGCCGCCCGGCCTGCTCGCCGGAGTGCAACCGGTCCAGGTGGTGCAGCGCCTGGCGCTCGGCACGCCCCCGATCCCCACCCCGCGGGCTTCGAGTTCGAACGTCGCCGCCTATGTGCTGCACCCGACGGTCACCGGCGCGCTCACGCCCATCTCCAGCCGGGTGGTCGACGGCGTGACGCTCTGGACCGCCGACCTGGAAGTCACCTTCACGCCGCCCGCGGGCGTGCACCAACGCGTGGCCGTGCTGCTGAACGAGTACCATGCGCCCGCGGATCGCCCCGCCCACGCGTTCAGCTACTACCCACCGCTGCCGCACCCGGCGCCCAACCCGAACGATCCGACCACGCCGGCGCTCACGCAGCGGCTGACCGACGTGCCCGCGGGCACCTACGTGCTGCGCGTGCAGGTGGACGGCGCGGAGAGCCCGCTGACGCCCGACGCCGACGGGCGATTCGCCCAGCCGCAGGTGACGCTATGATCGCCGCGCCTGCCCGCGAGACCTGGCTCGACGCCAACCAGCGCTACCTTACGGCGGCGCTGGTGCGGGTGCGTGCGGCGCTGGAAGCCCACGCGGCGGGCGCCGCCGGCCCGGCGGATGCCGCGGCGGCCGAAGCGGCCCTGACCGCCGCGGCCGCGCGGTTGCCGGGTCCCGCCGCGCTCGACGTCGTCTGCGCGGCGTTCGGCCTGTCGCCGTTCGAGCGCGACGTCCTGCTGCTCTGCGCGGGCATGGAGCTCGAATTCGCGCGTCGCGGGCGCCTGCGCCACCGCCCAAGGTGACCCCCGCCGCGCCTACCCGACCTTCGGCCTGGCCCTGGCGGCGCTGCCCGACGCCCACTGGAGCGCCCTGGCGCCCGGTGCGCCGCTGCGCGCGTGGCACCTGCGTGGAGGTCGGGGCGGGCGACACGCTGGCGACGAGCCCGCTGCGCATCGACGAGCGCGTGCTGCACTACCTGGCCGGCGTCGAAGGGCCCGACGAGCGCCTGCGCGGCCTGCTGCTGCCCGTGGCTCCGCCCGACGCTCTGCCGGCAGGGGAGCACGCGCTGACGCGGCGCATCGTCGCGCTCTGGCAGGAGGGGCCGGCGGCCGTGCAGGTGGTCCAGTTGGCCGGCCTCCCAACCGCGGCGCGTGGCGTCGCAGCGGCCGCGGCCGCTCTGCTCGGGCGCCAACTCTACGCCCTGCGCGCCGCCGACGTGCCCGCGGGCGCCGCCGACCGCGACCTGCTGGCCCGCCTCTGGGCGCGCGAGGCCCTGCTGGGCGACGGCCTGCTGCTGGTCGACTTCGCCGACGGCGAGGGGCCGGGCGGCGATGCCCCGATCCGCGCGTTCCTCGGCACGCTGCGCACGCCCGTGCTGCTCGCCGCGCGCGAACCGCTGCACGCGAGCCACCTGCCCCTCGTCGTGCTCGATCTGCCCCGGGCCGACGCCGCGGAGCAAGCCGCCCTCTGGACCGGCGTGCTCGGGCCGCTGGCCGGGCGGCTCAACGGCCACGTCGAGGCGCTGGCCGGGCAGTTCAGCCTGAGCCTACCCGAGATCCGCGCAGCCCACGCCGCGGTGGCCGGCGACGCCGCGGCCTCCGGCGACGAGATCGGCGCCCGGCTGTGGGAGGCCTGCCGCGCGCAGGCCCGGCCGCGGCTCGACGACCTGGCCATGCGCATCCCGCCCGTCGCCACGTGGGACGATCTGGTGCTACCCGCGCCGCAGCGCGCCATCCTGCAGGCCATCCTGGCGCATGTGCGCCATCGGCGCCAGGTCTACGACGCCTGGGGCTTCCGTGCCCGCTCAGCGCGCGGCCTGGGCATCAGCGCGCTCTTCGCGGGCGCCAGCGGCACCGGCAAGACGCTCGCCGCCGAAGTGCTGGCGGGCGCGCTGCGCCTCGACCTCTACCGCATCGACCTCAGCCAGGTGGTCAGCAAGTACATCGGCGAGACGGAGAAGAACCTGCGCCGCGTGTTCGACGCCGCCGAGTCGGGCGGAGCCATCCTGCTCTTCGACGAGGCCGACGCGCTCTTCGGCAAGCGCAGCGAGGTGAAGGACAGCCACGACCGCTACGCCAACATCGAGGTAAGCTACCTGCTGCAGCGCATGGAGGCCTACGAGGGCCTGGCCATCCTGACCACGAACCAGAAGACGGCCCTCGATACGGCATTCCTGCGGCGCATCCGCTTCGTCGTGCAGTTCCCCTTCCCCGACACGGCCGAGCGCGCGGCGATCTGGCGGCGCATTTTCCCACCCAGCACGCCGACCGCCGGGCTCGACCCCGCCAAGCTGGCCCGGCTGAACATCGCGGGCGGCAACATCCGCAACATCGCCCTGGGCGCGGCCTTCCTGGCCGCGGCGGCGGGCAGTCCGGTGACCATGGCCCACGTGCTGGAGGCCGCACGCGCCGAGTACCTCAAGATCGAGAAGCCGCTGACCGAAGCCGAGATCGGGAGCTGGTTATGACAATCGACCTGCGGATCGACGAGCTCGTGCTGCACGGCTTCGCGCCCGCCGACCGCCACCGCCTGGGCGACGCGTTCCAGCGCGAGCTTACCCGTCTGCTGGCGGCCGAGGGTGTGCCACCTGCCTGGGCGGGCGGAGGCCAGGTGGCGCAGGTCGACGCGGGGGCCTTCACGGTGGCGCCGGGCGCGCGGCCGGAGATCGTGGGCGCGCAGGTGGCGCGCGCCGTCTATGCGGGAGGCGCTGCATGAGCCCCGTCCCCACCTCGACCGCGCCCAAGCGCCCCGCCGCGCCCGTGCGCGCCCCGCTGGTCACGCGCCCGGCGCCCGCGCCGCGGCGCGCCATCCTGGCGCCGCGCCTGCCCACTGGCCCACGGCCCGGCGCCGCCCGAGCGGGTGCCCAGGCGCCCGGGGTCCCGCTCGACGGCGCTACGCGCCGCTGGATGGAGGCACGCTTCGGCTACGACTTCGCCGCCGTGCGCGTGCACGCCGACGCGCGTGCTGCGGCCGCGGCCGACGCGCTGCAAGCCCATGCCTACACGGTTGGGCAGCATATCGTCTTCGGCGCCGGGCGCTATCAGCCGGAGACGCGCGCCGGGCGCGCCCTGCTGGCGCACGAGCTTGCTCATGCCGTGCAGCAGCGCGCGGTCCCCGCCGAACCGGCGGAGGCGGCGCCCGCCGTCGACGCCGTGGACGACCCACGCGAGCAGGCGGCCGACGCGCAGGCGCGCGCCGCGCTCGCCGGGCGGCCGCTCGACCCGCCCGGGCCCGCGCTCCGGGCGCCGCGTGTGCAGCGCGTCTGGTTCGGCCAGAAGTTCTGGCGCCTGATCGGCTTCGAGGGCAGCTTCGACGACGACGAGCTCCAGGAGTATCTGCGCGGCTATCCGGACCGTAACCGGACGGAGCACCACTTCGACAGCGACAACAAGGCCCGCGAGATCGTGCGCCGCTGGCAGCGCGCCGACAGCCGCTATCCCCTCCCGGTCCGCCGCAAGATCGTCCTCATCCGCGAGATGCTGACCGGCTGGGTGAGCGATGACGACGAGGCCGGCATTCTGGCCCTGCTGCTCGGCTCACCCGACGCCGAGCTGACGCCGATCTTTGCGGACGTCAGCGAGCCGTACATGCGCGGCCGCTTCGGCGGCCCGGGCAAGCGCCAATTGGACGTTGTCACGGCCGCCTGGCGCGCCCGCACCGGCCCGCGGCCGCCGCAGGACATCTTCGCGCAGACGCACCCGGTCACGCCCACCGAGCACGCCGAGGTCGAGGCCACGCTTACGCCGGGCGCGCACCTGGTCCCGGCGGCGCCGCCGCCGCCGCCCCCGCCCGGCGGAGCCGCCCCGCCGCCCCCGCCCCCGCCCGTGGTACAGGGGCCTGCCGCCATGACCGGGCGCGCGCCCGCGCCCGGCGTCGAGGGCGCCTTCGAGCACGACATGAAGGCCACGCTGCGCAAGTATGTGCACGACAGCGGCGCGGCCTTCCGCAAGCTGCGCGCCGCCGGGCCCCCGGCCTTCCCCATCGCGCAGGCCAATTCCATCGCGATCGCCGCCCAGGGGCAAGTCGAGGCCTATTTCGCGCCGTACATCCAGGTCGCCAGCCGGCTGCCCGCGACGCCCTACCATCCGGGCGCCTACTCGCTGACCGCCGTGATCCACGACCAGTCGCAGGTGCCCATCACCGACGCGGGCACGGGCGGCCACCCGGGGCGCATCGGCTGGACCCATTATTGGATGGCCCAGCCCCAGGCCGGCGGCCCGATCATGAGCAAGTACCACTGTGTGCCGACGCGCAGCCCGGACAACTCCGATTTCGCCGGGGTATCTAACCGTTTCGCCACGGACCCGGCCAATCGGACGGACATCGACGACACGATTCACAGCTGGCCGGCCGAAGCCAGCGCCGGCGTCAATATCCAGCCGTACCAGACAATGGGCTCGGAAGAAGAGCGCCGCACCACGCGCTGGGACGTGTTCACCACGCTACTCCACGAGATGATGCACGTGATCCAACATCCCAACTTCGTGCGCACCTACCTGGCCATCGGCGGCGAGGCCGAGGAGGTCCTAAAGGAGGGCTTCGCGGACGTCATGCGGCACGACCTCTGGGACGGCCCGGGCGACCTGCAGGGCCGCATCGCCACCGACGCCTACACACCCCTGCGCCGCCAGGTGGAGGGCGGCGAGTACGATTACGACGCGAGTTTGGTGCAGTACCACCCCGACTACCCGGATAAGTACCCGAAGGCGCGCACGATCGTCTACGGCGGGCCGGGGATCGGGGGCGGCCCGGCGGTGCACGGGGTGGGCATCGCGAACGCGAAGGCGGCCTTCTTCCTCGGCCATACCGAGCTCCTCGGCCTGGGCGCCGGCACGGCCACACACCACGGCGTGTCGCTGGCAGGGATCGCGCAGTACGCGCCCACCGACAGCCCGGAGGCCGAACTCGTCGAGGTGCAGCCCGGCGAGACCTATGACGCGCTGCAGGCGCGCACCAACGCGCCCGCGGGCGGCATCCGCGACCAGGCGGGCCATCCCATCGCCCCGGGGGCGGCGCTGGCCGCGGGCACCAAGGTCCGCGTGCCCGGCGTGCGCTACGTCTACACGATTGAAGAGGACGACCTGGGCAGCGTCGCGCGACAGAACAACGTCTCGGTGGCCGCGCTGGCGCGGGCCAACGGCCTGCCGGTCGGGGTGCTCGCGGCCATGCATCTGGGGGGCGGACGGCGCCTGCTGATCCCAGTGCACGGCGCGGGGGGCGCGCCATGAGCCTGCCGTCCGTGCTCCAGGGCGACCTGACCGGCTGGCAGGGCCTGGCCCCCGGCCTCACCCCCGATGGGCTCGCCGGGGCGCTCGCCCCGGTAACGCACGTGGGGTCGCCTGAGGAGCGCACGCGCACCACCCAGCGCTGGGTGGTGACGCGGGTCGAGCGGCCCGTGCAACCGGAGCACGTCGAGGTGTGGGCGGTCTTCGGGCAACACGGGGTCAGCCTGCTCGAGTGGGACGACCCGCTCGTGGCCGATCTGGCCGCGACCCTGGCGCGCCTGGGCGCGCCCGACCTGCTGCTACAGGATCGGCGCTTCGTCGCCGGGGCCCGCGTTACCGAGTACGTTTACGCGCGCCGGGGCCTGGCATTAGCGGTGGCCACGCCGTTCCCGGGTGCCCCGGCAGCCGAGCCGTGGCCCGTCCACCTGCAGGTCTTCCCGGTCACGACCACGCAGTTCTATGTGACCGAGATCGGTCCGGGGCCCGACCCCCGGCCGCAGACGCCGCCGGGCGGCGGGGAAGGGCGGTGAGCCGATGAGCGGACGCACGCGTGACACGCAGGCCGGCGGCCCCGCGCCGAGCGGCCCGACGGGCCTGCCGCCCGCGGCGCGCAAGGAGCCCGGCCCCCAGGCCGTGCCCGCTGTCGTCGAGCAGGTGGTGCAGACGCCCGGGCGGCCGCTCGAGGCCGATGTGCGCGCCGCGATGGAGCCGCGCTTCGGCCACGACTTCAGCCGCGTGCGCGTGCACACCGACGCCCGTGCCGCCGCCTCGGCCGCCACAGTGCGCGCCCGCGCCTACGCGGTCGGCGACGACCTGGTCTTCGGCGCCGGGGAATATGCGCCGCGCACACCCGCCGGGCAGAAACTGCTGGCGCACGAGCTTGCCCACGTGGTGCAGCACGCGGGCAGCGCGGGCGCGCTCGACCCGCTGAGCCTGGAGCCGGCGCAGAGCCCGGCGGAGCGCGAAGCCGCCACGGTCGCCGATGTAGTGGCGGGTGGCCGGGCCGCGCCGCCGATCACCACCCGGCGCTACGACCGTGCGGTGCGCCGCACGCTCCTCGGCGACATCGCGGGCGGACTGCTGGGCGCCGCCGCCGGTGCCGGCCTGGGCTTCCTGATCGGTGGGCCCCTGGGCGCCCTCATCGGCGGCGTGCTCGGCGGCATCGCCGGGCTGATCGTCGGCGAGATGGCCACGGTGCCCACCCGCGTGCTCTCGCCACCCGAGCGTACCGCGGCGCAGCACGTCTTCGGCAGTAGCCTGAACATGGACCGCGTACGCCTGGGTAAGTCGGCCGTAATGGGCGCGGGCGAGAACGCGCGCACGCCGGGCGAGACGATCTACTTCCCGCCGGGCGCCTTCAAGGAGTCGTTCACCGACTTCATGCCCTGGCTGATCCACGAGCTTACCCACGTGTGGCAGACCCAGCACGGCATCTCCGTGCTGACCAAGATCTGGTGGGCACTACACGCGATCCGCGGCAACCCCTACAACTACGGCGGCGAGGCAGGCCTGCGGGCCGCGGCCGCGCAGGGCAAGCACTTCACCGACTTCAACACGGAGCAGCAAGGGGACATCTGCCGTAACTACTACATCGCCCAGCGCGACGGTCAGGACGTCAGCGCCTACCTGCCGTTCATCCGCGAGATCCAGGGCGGCCCGCGGCAGCTCGGCGACTTTGAGCGCACTTCGCGGAACGTGGCCTGAGCCCCGAACGACCCGCGCACAGGAGGACCGATGGCTACACTCGCCGAAACGCCGCGCCTGATCAAAGGCGGCATCGTGCTGATCGACCCCGACACGTCGGCGGTGCAGCGCGTCATCCCGTTGCAGTACAACCCCGACACGCTGACCCGCACGCTGCAGCCGCAGGGCGTGAGCAGCGGCGGCGCGGGCGGCGCGGCGCAGCGCTCGGAGGCCCTGCGCCTGACCGGCCCGCCGATCGAGACGATCAAGCTCGACGCCGAGCTCGACGCCGCCGATCAGCTGGAGTTCCCCGAGGGCGACCCCGCGGCCGCGGCGCTCGGCGTGGCCCCGCAGCTGGCCGCGCTCGAAATCATCGTCTATCCCACGAGCGCGCAGCTGCAGAGCAACAACCGCCTGGCCGGGGCCGGGACGCTGGAGATCGCCCCGATGCAGGCGCCGCTGACCCTCTTCGTCTGGAGCAAGAACCGCATCCTGCCCGTGCGCCTGACCGACTTCACCATCACCGAGGAGGCTTTCGACCCGGCGCTCAACCCAATCCGCGCCAAGATCAGCCTGAGCATGCGCGTGCTTAACGTGAACGACCTGGGCTTCGACCACAAGGGCGGCAGCCTGTTCATGGTCTATCAGCAGCAGAAGGAGCGGCTGGCCGCGCTGAGTCCGGGCGGCGCCCTCACCCAGCTCGGAATCGGAGGCATCCCGTGAACGACCCGCTGCAGACCATGCTACAGCTGGCGACGAAGGCCAACTTATTCCCGCCGAACAGCCGCTACCACGGCGTGGACACGGCAACCTGGTCCGCGACGGCTGGCACCGTGGTCTACCTGCGGCGCCGCTTCATCCCGCCGCCCGAGGCGTACGCCACGCTGCAGGAGCACACAGTGACCGAGGGCGAGCGGCCCGACACGCTCGCGGCGCAGGCGCTGGGCGATCCGGAGCAGTTCTGGCGGCTCTGCGACGCGAACGCGGTGCTGCGCCCCGACGACCTGACCGCGACGCCCGGCCGGGTGGTGCGCGTGACGCTGCCACCGGGCATCCCGGGGAGTCCCAATGCTTAAGGGCATCCACCTCAGCCTGCTGATCGGGCCCGCCGTACCGGCGCCCGTGCCGCGCGAGGTGCTCGACGCGCTGACCGGCGTGCAGGTGACGACGACGGCGGGGCAGGTGAGCGGCTTCCAGCTGACCTTCACGCTCAGCAACCGCTCGCCGCTGCAGACGATCTTCCTCCTCTCCGGCGGCAGCCCGATCCCGCTGATCCGCGTCGTCATCGTCGCTACGGTGAACGGCACCCCGGAGGTGCTGATGGACGGCGTGATGACCAACCACCAGGTGAGCCCGGGCGCCGAGGCGGGCTACTCGACGCTGACCGTGACGGGTGAGGATCTCACGCGCGTGATGGACTACATCGACTTCAGCGGCGTGCCCTACCCCGCCATGCCGCCCGAGGTGCGCGTGGTGCTGATCCTGGCCAAATACGCCTTCCTCGGCGTCATCCCGCTGGTCATCCCGAGCGTGCTGATCGACGTGCCGATCCCCATCGATCGCATCCCGCGCCAGCAGGGCACGGACCTCGCTTATGTCAAGCAATTGGCCGACGACGTCGGCTACGTCTTCTACCTGACCGCGGGCCCGGCGCCCGGCAGCAGCGTGGCCTACTGGGGACCGGACATCAAAGTCGGGGTGCCGCAGCCCGCGCTGAACACCAACATGGACGCCGCGACGAACGTCGACGGGATCCAGTTCAGCTTCGACAGCGAGCACAAGACGCTGCCGGTGGTCTTCATCCAGAACCCGCAGACCAAGGTGCCGATCCCGATCCCGATCCCGGACATCACGCCGCTCAACCCGCCGCTCGGCGCGATTCCCCCGATCCCAAAGAACATCACGCCGATCGTCGGCTCGGCCAAGCTGTCGCCGATGCAAGCCGCGCTGATCGGCCTGGCGCGGGCCGCGCAGACCGCCGACGCGGTCACCGGCAACGGCACGCTCGACGTGCTGCGCTACGGCCGCATCCTGCAGGCGCGCAGCCTGGTCGGCGTGCGCGGCGCGGGCGATGCCTTCGACGGCTTATATTATGTCAAGAGCGTGACCCACCAGATCAAGGCCGGCGAGTACAAGCAAAGCTTCACCCTGGCCCGCAACGGCCTCCTTTCGACGCTTCCGAAGGTGCCCGCATGAGCAGCCCGACGCAACGCTACTACGGCAAGTACCGCGGCACAGTCCTGAACAATGTGGACCCGCTGCAGATCGGCCGCATCCAGGTGATCGTGCCCGACGTCTCGGGCGTCCTGCCCTCCAGTTGGGCGATGCCCTGCGCGCCCGTCGCGGGCATCCAGACGGGCGTCTTCGCCGTGCCGCCGATCGGCGCGGGCGTCTGGGTCGAGTTCGAGCAGGGCGACCCGGACTACCCGATCTGGGCGGGCTGTTTCTGGGGCAGCGCGGCCGAAGTGCCGGCGCTGGCCCATGCCGTCCCGCCGGGGCTCTCGGGCTTCACCCTGCAGACGGTGCTGCAGAACGGGCTCGTGATCAGTGACGTGCCGGGGCCGACCGGCGGCATCATGCTCAAGAGCACGACCGGCGCGACGATCATCGTCAACGATACCGGCATTTACATCCAGAACGGCAAAGGCGCCTCGATCACCCTGGTGGGCCCGTCCACGACGATCAACGCGGGCGCGCTCACGGTGATCTAGGCGCGGGAGGCAGACGGATGCCCGGGTTCTTGTTTCACGTCGGCGCCGTAGCGATGTGCCCGCACGGCGGGCCGGTCACCACGATCTCCAGCAACACGCGCGTGCTGGTCAGCGGCCAGCCGGTCGCGACACTGGCCGACACGTCGCTGGTCGCGGGCTGCGTCTTCAACGTCGCGGGCGCGCCGCACCCCTGCCTGCGCGTGCAGTGGCTGACGCCCGCCACGCGCGTGCTCGTCAACGGCCAGCCCGCCCTGCTGCAGACCAGCACGGGCCTCTGCCTGGCGGGCGACCAGGCGCCGCAGGGCCCGCCGATCATCGTGTCGACGCAGGTGCGGGTGGGAGGAATCTGATGAACGTCGCCTATCCCTTCGGCTTCGACGGCATGGGCCGCACGGCGACGGCGCCCGACGACCGCCACATCCGCGACCTGATCGAGCAGGTGCTCTTCACCACGCCGGGCGAGCGGGTCAATCGCCCGACTTTCGGCAGCGGCGTGCTGCAGTTGGTCTTCCGGCCGAACAGCGACGAGCTTGCCACCGCGGTGGAGTTCCTGGTGCAGGGCGCGCTGCAGCAGTGGCTCGGCGACCTGATCGAGGTCGCCGGGGTCGACGTTACGGTCGAGGATTCGACGCTGCGCGTGACCGTGCAGTACGTGGTGCGGCGCACCGGCGTGAGCCAGGTCGCGACGTTCGCGCGCGGGGTGTAACGATGGCGACCGTGTTTCGCTGCACGAACGACCAGCGCCGGGTGGCCATCGAGGCCACCGTCGACGGCGACGGCAATCCGCTGACCGTCTGGAACGGCATCGACTTCCTCGAGGTCACCGCGCCCGACGAGACCGAGCTCACGGTGCACTTCATCCGGCCGCTGGCCGCGCCGTTGGATACCACGAACGTCACGATCAGCGGCGGCGACCGCATCCGCGACGTGCGGGTGACCGGCGCCGTCACCGCGGGCGACCTGCTGAACGTGACGGTCGACCCGGCGGGCGATTTCTCGACCTACACCCTGCGGCTGCGCACGTCCGTGCTCGACCCGGCGCCGCCCGCAGGAATCGACCCGCTGCTGGCCGAGGTGCCCTTCTCGTTCAAGGTCGACTGCGCCACCGATTTCGACTGCCGCACGGAGCCGGACTGCCCGCCCGAGGTGCCCCCACCGGTCACAATCGACTACCTGGCGAAAGACTACGCCAGCTTCCGCCGCCTGATGCTCGACCGCGTGACCACGCTCGTGCCCGGCTGGACCGAGCGCAGCCCCGCCGACGTGGGCGTGGCGCTGGTCGAGGTGCTGGCCTACGCCGCCGATTACCTGAGCTACCAGCAGGACGCGCTCGCCACGGAGGCATATCTCGGCACCGCGCGGCGCCGCATCTCCGTGCGCCGGCACGCGCGGCTGGTCGACTACTTCATGCACGACGGCTGCAACGCGCGCGCCTGGGTGCAGGTGCAGGTGCACGCCGACGGCGTGGCGCTGCCCGCGGGCACGCAGCTATTGACCGCGCTGCCCGGCCTGGACCTGGCCATCCTGCGCCCTTCATCGACCTACGACCAGGCGCTCCGCCTGGCGCCGACGATCTTCGAGACGATGCACGATGCCGTGCTCTACGGGGCGCACAACACCCTGGGTTTCTACACCTGGGGCGCGACCGAGTGCTGCCTGCCCGCAGGCGCCACCGCGGCCACGCTGCGCGGCCACTTCCCCAACCTGCACCCCGGCGACGTACTGATCCTGCAGGAGGTGCGCGACCCCTCGACCGGCCTGCGCGAGGACGCGGACCCGGCGCACCGCTACCCCGTGCGCCTGACCGCGGTGACGGCGGGCAGCGATCCGCTCGGCGGCCGCTTCACCACGCCGATCAGCGACTCGGCCGTGGATGTGACCGAGATCGCCTGGGCGGATGACGACGCGCTGCCGGAACCGCTTTGCATCTCCGCGGTGGCCGACGCCGCGCACGGTGGCCGGCCGGTGCCCGAGGTCAGCGTGGCGGTCGGCAACCTCGTGCTCGCCGACCACGGCGCCACCCTGCGCGGCGAAGCCGTACCCTTGGTGCCGCCGCGCTTCCGCGCACAGCTACTCGGCGCGCCGGTCACCCAGGCGGCACCAAACCCCTACCTGGCGGGCGCGGGCCACCTGCCCGCTTCGGCCCGCGCTGCGCTGGTCTGGGATGTCGCCGACGCGCTGCCCGCCGCCGGGCTCGACGCCGACCCGGCCGCGCCCGTGCCCACCTGGGCGCCGCAGCGCGATCTGCTCGCCAGCGACCGGACGGCGACCGAGTTTGTGGTCGAGGTTGACGATGCCGGGGTGGCGAACCTGCGCTTCGGAGACGGCGTGGAGCACGGCGCTCTACCGCCCGCCGGCACCCTCTACGCGACCTACCGGGTCGGTAACGGCGCGGCGGGCAACGTCGGCGCCGGGGCGCTGCACCACGTGGCGAGCGACGACGGCGCGCTCCTGGCCCAGATTGACGCGATCGGTAACCCGCTCCCGGCGTCGGGTGGAGTCGACCCCGAGGGCATCGAGCAGGTGCGCCAGGCCGCGCCGGTGGCCTTCCGCACGCAGCGCCGCGCCGTGACCCCGGCCGATTACGCGGTGGCCGCGCAGGGCGACCCCGAGGTGCAGCGCGCCGCCGCGACCTTCCGCTGGACCGGGAGTTGGCGCACCGTCTTTATCAGCATTGACCGGGTCGGCGGCCTGCCCGTGGACGCGGCCTTCGAGGACCGGATCCGGGCGCGGCTCGAAGCCTACCGCATGGCCGGCTACGACGTCGAGGTCGAGGGGCCGATCTACGTGCCGCTGGAAATCGCGATGTGCGTCGCCGTGGCGTCCGGCTACCGGCGGGCCGACGTGCGCGCGGCCCTGCTCGCCGTCTTCAGCGACCGGCTGCTGCCCGGCGGCGGGCGCGGCGTCTTCCATCCCGACAACTTCACCTTCGGCCAGCCCGTTTACCTCAGCCCGTTGTACGCCGCCGCGCAGGCGGTCGACGGCGTGGCCGGGGTCAGCATCTCGACGTTCCGCCGCTGGAACAACCCGCTCAGCGATGCCACCGCCTCGGGCAAGCTGGCGCTGGGGCGGCTGGAGATCGCCCGGCTGGCCAACGACCCCGATTTCCCCGACCGCGGCGTGTTCGCGCTGACGCTGGAGGGAGGCCTATGAGCGACGGCACGCTCGCCCGCGCGCCGGGCACCGCGACCTGCGACTGCTGCGACGGGCGCGCCGCGGCGGCGCCCCCGCCGATCTGGAATCGGCCGGGGCTGAGCACGCTTGCCTATCGCAGCGGCACCTACGCTACGTTCCGGCAGCAGCTGCTGGCCCGCCTCTCGGCCGCCGACTACCCGGCGTTGGCCGCGCTGCGCGTGCGCAGCGACGCCGACTTTACCATCGCCCTGCTCGACGCCTGGGCGACGGCCGCCGACGTGCTGACGTTCTATCAGGAGCGCCTCGCCAACGAGTCGTACCTACGCACCGCCGCCGAGCGCATCTCGCTGCTCTACCTGGCGCGGCTCATCGGCTATGAGCTCCGCCCCGGCCGCGCTGCCGACGTCGATCTGGCCTTCACAGTCGACACGAGCCCAACCGCGCCCGCGCTCGTGCCCGTGCCGGCCGGCACACGCGTGCAGAGCATCCCCGGACCGAACGAGCAGCCGCAGACGTTCGAGACGGTCGGGCTGATCACCGCGCACGTCGAGTGGAACGCCATCCGGCCCCGCGTCACGCAGCCGCAGACACTCAGCAAGGACGCGGGCAGCGTGACCTTGGCGGGTACGACCACCGGGCTAAAGGCGGGCGACAGCGTGCTGATCCGCGCGGCCGACGGCGCCCGCCTGCGCCGTGTCACAGGCGTGACGGTCGACACGAAGGCCGAGACCACGCAGGCGGCGCTGGTGGAGAATCCGCCCGTGCCGGTCTTTACGCCGGTGCACTTCCCGGTCGGCGTCTTCGTCAACACGCCGCTCTTCCTCGACGCGCATGCGGTCACGGGCCAGATCCTGAGCAGCCACTGGAGTGGCTCGAACCTTTTCGCCTTCACCGCGATCCAGCGCTGGCCGGCGTACACGCTGATGCAGGCCGCCCGCGCGCAGCAGGGCCCGCCCCCGCCGCCGCCCGGCGACGGTGTCTACGCCATGCGCGTGCGCGCCTCCGTCTTCGGCTACAACGCGCCCGCCTGGAACGAGCTCCCGCACGCCGACCCGCACCCGACGCTGGTCGACGGGCGGCACCTGTCGGACGACGCGGACAGCGCGGGCCACGTCTACCTCGACCAGGCGTACCCCAGTGTCCTGGCGGGCACCGACAGCCTGGTCGCACTGCAGCGGCCCGCGGCAGGCGGCACGCACGAGGAGATCTACCAGGTGACCGAGGTGGCCGAGCAGGGGCGCAGCGCCTACGGCATCAGCAGCCGCAGCACGCGCCTGACCCTCTTCACCGCCGACGCGACCAACCACTTTGGCGACTTCGGCATCCGCGAGACGACCGTCTTTGCCGGGGCTGAGTCGCTGCCTCCGGCCGACCTGCCCATCGTCGACGACGTGCAGGGCAGCGTGCTGCCACTCGACGGGCTCTATCTCGGGCTCGTCGTCGGCCAGCGCGCCGGCATCACCGGCGAGCGCACCGACCTGCCCGGCGTGACCGCCAGCGAGATCGCCACCATCGGCGAGGTGGCCTCGGACGGTGGCTACACCGTGCTGACCTTCACCCGCGACCTGCTCTACCGCTATAAGCGCACCACCGTCACCGTGAACGCCAACCTGGCGCCGGCTACCCACGGCGAGACGGTGCACGAGGTGTTGGGCAGCGGCGACGGCAGCCAGGCCTACCAGCGCTTCACGCTGCGCTCGACCCCGTTGACCTACGTCGGCGCGACCACGCCCAGCGGCCTGGCGAGTACGCTCGAAGTGCGCGTCAACGACGTGCTCTGGCACGAGGTGCCCACGCTCTACGACGCCGGCCCGGCCGACCGCGTCTACGTCACGCGGCGCGCCGACGATGGTACGACCACGGTGCAGTTCGGCGACGGCCGGACGGGCGCGCGGCTGCCGAGCGGCCGCGACAACGTCAAGGCGACCTACCGCAAGGGCAGCGGCGCGGCCGGGCTGGTGCAGGCCGGGCAGCTGACTCTGCTGCTGACCCGGCCCCTCGGCGTGCGCGATGTGAACGACCCCGTGGCGCCCACGGGCGGCGACGATCCCGAGTCGCGCGACGACGCGCGCGCCAACGCGCCGCTGACCGTGCGCACCCTCGACCGGGTCGTCTCGCTGCAGGATTATGAGGACTTCGCCCGCGCCTACAGCGGCATCGCCAAGGCGCGCGCCACGTGGACGCGCGCGGGCCAGGCACACGGCATCTTCCTGACCGTGGCCGGACCCGATGGCGCCGCAGTGCCCGAGTTCGAGCGGGGTTTACACCGGCCTGCTGGGCGCCCTGCGCGGCGCGGGCGACCCCTATGTGCCGGTGCAGGTGGCAACCTATCGCCCGGCCTACTTCCGCGTGACCGCGGTGCTGACGGTCGATCCCGACTACGACCCCGCGCTGGTGACGGCGGCTGTCGCCGCCGCCCTGGCCGCCGCGTTCGGGTTCGCCGCCCGCGAGTTCGGCGCCCCCGTGCTGCTCAGTCAGGTCTTGGCCGTGATGCAGGGCGTGGCGGGCGTGGTCGCGGTTGACCTCGACACCCTCTATCGCACCGGCGACATGCCGGCGCTCAATCCGGTGCTGGCGGCCGCGGGCCCGCAGCCCGGCACCGTGGCCGTCGCGGCCGTGGCTGCCGAGCTGTTGACGCTCGACCCGAGCCCACCGGCGCTGACGGTGGAAGCATGAGTACCCCTGCCGATCGGCTCTTCAGCCTCCTGCCGGCGATCTACCGGATCCGCGACCTGGAAACAGGCGGGCAATTGCAGGCCCTGCTCGCGCTGATCGACGAGCAGGTCGGCGGCCTGGACGACGCCTTCGCCGCGCTCTACGACGACCAGTTCATCGAGACGTGTGCGCCCTGGGTCGTCCCCTACATCGGCGACCTGATCGGCTACCGGCCGATCCAGGGCAGCGCCGCGCCGACCGCGCTGACACCGCGCGCCGAGGTCGCCAACACGATCGGCTTCCGCCGCCGCAAGGGCACGGCGGCCATGCTGGAGGAGCTCGCCCACGACGTGACCGGCTGGCCCGCACGCGTCGTCGAGTACTTCCTGCTGCTCGGCACGACGCAGTACATGAATCACGTGCGCCGGGCGCCCGCCGCCACGGCCGATCTGCGGCAGGAGACGCCGCTGCTGCGGGTGAACGGGCCGTTCGACTTGCTCGCCCACACGGCCGACGTGCGCCGCATCGCCGAGCGGCGCGGCCGCACCAACCTGCCCAACGCCGGCATCTTCCTCTGGCGGCTGCAGGCCTACCCGGTCAGCGGAGGCACGGCGGCGCGGATCGCGTCCGGCTGCTTCACCTTCCACCCGTTGGGCTTCGACGCGCCGCTGTTCAACATCCCGCAGACCGAGGCCGGGATCACCCACCTGGCCGAGCCGGCGAACGTGCCCGCGCCGCTGGAGCGCCGCGCGCTTTATGCCGAGCTCGAGGCGCGCCGCCAGGGCCTGGCCGACGGCCGCGCCGAGAGCGACCTGGAGGCCGAGGCGGTCTACTTCGGCCGCCGCCCGGTCTTCACGGTCTACCGGGCGGGCGGCACGCCGATCCCCGCGCGCAAGGTGCTGATCTGCGACCTGAGTGACCCGCCCGCGCCCCTGCCCGAGCACTGGCGGCGCCCGCCCACGACGCTGCGCTACCAGCCCGCCGACCCGGCACAGCCGCCCGTCGACCTGCCGATCAGCGTGGCCGTCGACCCGGTGCTCGGCCGCATCGCCTTCCCGATCGACGTCGACCCGGCCGGCGTGACGGTCGATTACGCCTACGGCATGCCCGGCGACCTCGGCGGCGGGCCCTACCAGCGGGCGACGACGGCCGCCGCCACGGTCACCGTCGATCCGGGCGGCCCCGACCTCGCCGCCGTGCTGGCCGATCTGGGCGCCGCCAACGGCATCGTCGAGATCCGCGAAAGCGCGACGGCGCCCGGCGATCTGACCATCACGCTCGGCCCCGCGCAGCAACTGGTGATTCGGGCCGCGGACGGCGAGCGGCCGGTGCTGCAGGGCGCGGTCACGATCGCGGGCGCGCGCGATGCCGTGCTCACGCTCGACGGCCTGCTCGTCACGGGCGGCATTACCGTGACCGGCACCGCGGCGATGCAGCTGGAGATCCGCCATACCACGCTCGCGCCCTGGATCGCGCTCGCCGCGGACGGCACGCCCCAGCCGCCCGCGGACCCGGCGCTGCGCTGGGATACGGCGGACAGCAGCGGCACCCTGCGGCTGACCCGCGCCATGGTCGGGCGGCTGCTGTGCGGCCCCGACCTGCGCGTCGAGATCACCGACACAATCGTCGACTCCCTTGGCGACGACGCGGCCGCCCTGGCAGGCAGCGCCGACGGCAGTGTGCCCGCGGGTGTGGCGGCCATCGCCACCAGCACGATCATCGGCCGGACGCACGTGCGCGTCCTCGAGCCGGCCGAGAACACCGTCTTCACCGGCCTGGTCACGGCCGACCGGCGGCAGGAGGGCTGCGTGCGCTACTGCGCGCTGCCCGCGGCCTCGCAGGTGCCGCGCCGCTTCGCCTGCCAGCCGGCCCCAGGCGACCCGCCCGGCTCCGCCGTGCCCCAGTTCACGTCCCGCCGCTACGGCGACCCGGCCTACGCCCAATTGAGCGCGCGCTGCCCCATCACGATCCGCGCAGGCGCGGACGACGAGGCGGCGCTGGGCGCCTATCACTATCTGATGGAGCCGCAGCGGGAGCAGAACCTGCGCGTGCGCCTCGACGAGTATCTGCGCTTCGGCCTGGAGGCCGGTATCTTCTACGTGAGCTAAGGGATGACCCGAGGAGGTCCGCCATGAAGGGCGATTTCAGCCGCCAGACGTTCGATCCGACCCGGCACTACGACGCGGTGCTCATGCAGCAGGGCCGCGTGCAGGTCGACGCCGACTGGAACGAAGAGGGCGCGATCGCCCGCTACCGCCGCGACACGGAGACGGGTGACGTCATCGGGCCGCGCGGCACGCCGCGCGACGGCACCGGCTTCGCCGTCGGGCTGAGCGGCGATGCCCAGGACCTGACCCTCGGGCCGGGCCGCATGTACGTCGACAGCATCCTATGCGAGCTGGGCGCCGCGGCCAGCTATCGCGGCCAGCCCGACTTCGACCCGCCGGCGGGCCCGGCCGCCGAGGGCTTCGCCCTGCTGTACCTCGACGTCTGGCAGCGCCTGGCCACGGCGCTCGACGACCCGCATATTCGCGAGACCGCCCTCGGCGGGCCGGACACGGCCGCACGCCTGCAAACCGTCTGGCAGGCCAAGCTCGCACCCTGGGCGGGCCAGGGTACGCCGAAGTGCGGCGACTTCGGGCCGGGATGGACCCCGGCGCCGCCGCCCGACGGCCTGCTGACGGCGAGCACCGCGGACCCCGGCGCCGGCACGAGCGGTCCCTGCGTGCTCCCGCCGACCGCGGGCTACCAGCGGCTGGAGAATCAGCTGTATCGGGTCGAGATCCAGCAGGGCGGGCCGCTGGGCACGGCGACATTCAAGTGGTCGCGCGACAACGGCTCGGTGGTCACCGGGATCCTGGCGATCAGCGGCAACGACCTGACCGTGCAAGACGTCGGGCCGGACGACGTGCTCGGCTTCGCCGCGGGCCAGTGGGCCGAGGTCGCCGACGACACGGCCGAGCGCGACTCGGGTGCCGGGCACCTCGTGCAGATCGCCGCGGTCGACCCCGGCACGCGCATCATCACCATCGCGGCGCCGGGCAGCCCCCTGCCCGCCTTTGATCCGGCACGCCACCCCAAGCTGCGCCGCTGGGACCAGACGACGGGCGACGAGAGCGGCATCGTGGCCGCCGCCGGGCCGCTCGATCTGGAAGGCGGCGTGCAGGTCGCCTTCTCGGCGGGCAGCTACCGCGCGGGCGACTACTGGCTGATCCCCGCGCGCACGGCGATCACCACGGAAACGGGCGACATCGAGTGGCCGCGGCAGCCTGACGGCACCCCGATCGCCCAGCCGCCCGCGGGCATCGCCCACCACTACTGCCCGCTGGCGCTCGTGCAGGTGGCCGGCGGCGTCTTCAGCCTCGTCGCCGACGGCGATTGCCGCCGCCCGTTCCCGCCACTAACCGACATCCAGGCGAGCGACGTCGGTTACGACGGCAGCGGCTGCGCGGGCGCGCTGGGGCTGGCGACGACCGTCCAGCAGGCGCTCGATGCCCTCTGCGGCGCGAGCTGGCGGCACCTGCACACTGGCCGTGCGCCCCGGCCCCGGGTGGGAGGCCGTCTTCGCCAACCTGCCGGACCATGCCGACGCCGAGATCTGCTTCCCGGCCGGTGTCTTCCCGCTCACGCGCCCGCTCGTGGTGCACGGCAAGCGCCACCTCAAGCTGACCGGCGCGGGGCCGGGCACGCGCATTGTCGCCGCCGCGGAGACGGCGATCCGCTTCGAGCAGTGCGCCAGCGTGCTGGTGCGTGACCTGCGCGCCGAGAGCGGCGTGGCCGCCGAGCGCGGCGATGCGCAGCACCTCAACGGCACGCTGACCTTCGTTGATTGCGCCGACGTCGCGGTCGAGGACTGCACGCTCAAGTGCGCGCCCGGCGCGGTGCGCGCGGCCACCTGCCTGACCGCGAGCTATAGCGCCGTGCCGCCCCACCCCCTGCGGCCGGGCGCGGTGCGTGTACGCGGCTGCCGGCTGCTGATCGGCCACGAGCAGATCGGCATCCTGTTACGCGACACGGGGCGCGTGCAGATCGCGGACAACGTGCTGCAGGGCAACCGCGCCGAGCAGCCGAACATCGGCCGGCTCGCCGAGAACAAGCGCTACCGCGCCGCCCTGCGCCACCTGCTGATCAGCAAGGTGCCCGCGCAGCCGACGGCCGAGCAGCGTGCGCGAATCATCACCGTGCCGGGCGGCGATGTCCGCGTGCAGTTCATGACCGCGGCGGGCATCACCGCGCAGGACTGGCAGGCGCTCATGGAGCCGCTCCACCCCGAGCACGTCGGCAACAGCCGCGACCTCTTCCGCTTGCTCAAGCGCGCGGCCAACCAGTTGATCCTGGGCACGGACCTGCGGGTTGCCCGCCTGCGCGCGTGGCGCGAGCAGATGCAGACGGCCAACCACGTGGCCGCGCGCACGGGCATCGTCATCGCGGGCGAGGTGGCGCGCGAGGTGCGCATCATACACAACAGTCTGCGCAACGTGCGCCGGGGCATCCACGTCGCCACGAGCCACGCGGATCGGACGCGCCGCGCCTCGGTGCTCGCCGGGCGGGTGACCGTGACGGACAACGAGATCCACCTGCTGGCGCCGCTGCCGGCCCTTGGGCCCCACGTCGGCATCTACGCCGGCAACTGCGGCAGCCTGCTCATCGCCGACAACTTCGTCGACGCGCGCGCGCCCGAGGTGCCGGATCCCACCCGCCTGCCGCTGCAGGGCGTGCGCATCTTCGGCTTCCTCGGGCGCGTGGCGATCGTGCGCCAGAACCACCTGGTCGGTGTGCCCGTCGGCGTCTTCGTGCACCCGCTCACGGGCACGCGCGGCCTGCAGAACCAGTGGCTCGTAGCCGACAACATGGCCGTGAGCGCGCAGCACGCCGTGGTGGCCGAAGGTCCGAACGGCGGACTGGTGCGTCAGGATCACAATTTCTCTTGACAGCCGGACCGAACCGTACTATAATGGCAGGGCACGGCGTATTCTATGCTGGTCTTGTAAGGTGACTTGCGCTGCGGTCTGAGTTGCGCTAACACGCCACTTGTCTCTGTTGTGTAAGTTGCTCGATTGGTTCAAGTCCGGCGTCGTGTCGAGGCGAGGCTGTTAATGCCTCGCCTCACTGCTTTCCCCCGAACGACGCCCTGCCTCAGCCCGGACCGGTCCCACCGCTGTGGGCGGCGATGAAGGCCAGCACGCGGCTCCAGGCGTCGGACGAGGCCTCGGCGTAGTCGGCCGCGCGGCGGTCAAAGAAGCTGTGCGGCGCGCCCGGATAGGCGATGATCTCATGCTCGACCCCGGCCTGCGTCAGGTTCTGCTTTAGCTCCTCGCGCTGCTCCTCCGTGATGCTCTGGTCGGCGCCACCGAAGAGGCCCAGCACCGGCACGCGCATCTGCGCCGTCCGCTCGAGCACGGTGCCCTGGCCGCCCATATTGCGGCTGAGACCCGCGTAGAAGCCGATGACGCCCGCCAGGCCGAAGTCCTGCGTGCCGGAAAGCAGCGACACGCTGCCGCCGAGGCAGAAGCCGACGGTGAACGTGGCGCGGTCCGCCCCCGGACCCTGGCGCAGCCGGGCAAGCGCGGCCTGGGCATCGGCGAAGAAGGTCTGCGGCTGCATCGCCTGCACATGCGGCATGTACTCGAAGCCCTCGGCGCGGCTGGTGAGGCCGGCGGTGCGCCCGAAGTAGTCGATCGCCAGGGCCGTAATGCCCTGACCCGCGAAGCGCAGCGCCACGTCTTTGTAGAACTGGTGCAGGCCGCGCACATCGGGATAGACCACGATCTGGGCCGGGCCCGGCGCGGCGGGGTGGGCCAGATAGGCGGCGAAGCGGTTGCCGTCGGCGGCGGTCAGCACGAGATCCTCGCCCTGCGCGGCGCCGGCCTCTCCCGGCGGATCAGGTGGGCGGGCGTTATCGTCATAACACATCAGTGCGGTCTCCTTGCGAATGAGCGCGCACGTGGGCCGGCGCGGCGCGCGGGTGGGTGAAGCATCAAGCCGGGAATCGGCGAACGCCGGGAGCCCCCGCACGGGTCGTGCCGCGCGTGCGGCGCCCGGACCTAACAGTGCGCTATAATGGACGCGGCAGGGATGATCCTGCGGGCACCGAGCGGAAGGGAACGGCTATGTTCGAGGAAGTCACGCCCGGCCTCTGGGTCGCCCAGAGCGCCCTGTTCCACACCAACAGCGGCATCTGGCTCGACGGCCGCGCCGCCGTGCTGATCGATCCGGGCATCCACCCGGACGAGATCGCCGGGGTCGCCGCCTTTCTGGCCGAGCGCGCGGCCATGCCCCGGGCCATCGTGCTCACCCACAGCCACTGGGACCACATCTTAGGGCCGGAGGGCTTCCCCGGCGTACCGGTGGTCACGACGGAGGCGTATCGCGCGACGGCGGAGAACGGACGCGCCATAATCCTGGCCGACCTGGAGGCCTGGGTTCGCGAAGACCACGTGCCGCGTCCGGGACCCTTCATCATCCCGCAGCCCGACCGCACATTCACGGACTCGCTCACCCTGCCGCTCGGCGTGCGCACGCTCGTCCTGCGCCCGGCGCCGGGCCACGCGCCCGACCAGTTGACCGTCTACGAGCCGGAAAGCGGCACGCTCTGGGCGGCCGACATGCTGAGCGACCTGGAGATCCCTTACGTGAGCCACAGCCTCGAAGCCTACCGCGCCACGCTCGCGGCGCTGGCGCCCCTGCCCATCCGCGCGCTGGTTCCCGGCCATGGGCACGCCACGACCGACCCGCGCGCGATCGCCGCCCGGCTGGATGCCGATCGCGCCTACCTCGCCGCGCTGCACGCCCGCGTAGGCTCCGCCGTCGCGGCCGGGCGCTCCCTCGCGGCGGCGCTAGACGCGTGCGCCGACCTGGCATATCGCGCGCCCGAGCTCAACGCCGACCCTCATCGCTGGAACGTCGAGAGCGCCTATACGGCGCTCGGCGGGCCGGCGCCCGCCCAGCCAATCGGCTGGGAGCAGTTCGGCCCGCCCCCGGCCTGATCGCCGGCACGTGCGGGGTCTCGGATGCACACAAGGCACCGCTCGCGCGATGCCTTGTGCTCTTAAGGAGGAGAGCCTTTTACTGAACCCGTCTCACTCTACGACAGACGGTAGAGCAAGATCGGGACCAGATCGCCCCGGATGTTAGGGCGATCGCGGACGGATTCGCGGCACGCCGCGCGGTGTTAGTCGGGCAGGAGCATCGGGACGCCGGGCGTGGGCGCGGAGGGATCGGCCGCCCGGCCGAGCAGTGCAGGGCCCGGATCGGGCATCGCCCGCGCGGCGAGGATTGCGCCACAGATGGCGAGCGGCAGCGTCGGGCCGCCGGTCACGGGGCCCCAGTACAGGCCCGGAGCGGCACAGCAGGTGCCGGCGGCGACGTCGAGGACGAAGCGCCAGCCGTGCCGCTCCAGGTGCTGCAACAGGGCACCCGCGGCCCACCGGTCGGAGCTGATCGGCGGGATCTCTCGCGCGCCCGACTGCGACGCGGGGCAACAGCGCGCGATCTGGGCGTCGAGCTCCGGTCCGGCGGCGAGTGGGTGGTCGGCTTGGTCGCCGGGGGTGTCCATGCCCCGATCATAGCACGGGCGCGCGGCCGGGCCTAGCCCCAATGGTCCCTAGGCGCGCGGGACCGGCGGGTCTCCTGCGCCGACCGGTCAGAGCGTCCTGGGGACGTACTCGGCGCGCAGGAGGCCGTAAATCAACTCGCCGCTCGGCCGACCATCGGGCGCCCGGACCTCAGGATTGTTTTCGCGCAGGTGACCTTCGAGCATGAAGCCGCAGCGCTCGGCGACTCGGGCGCTGCGCCCGTTCAGGTCGTTGCAGCGCAGGCTCACCCGCGCCGCGCCCATCGCGCCAAAGACCATCCCGAGCGCGCCGCGCAGCGCCTCGCTCACGAATCCCTGTCCCTCGTGCGCCGCGTCGACCCAATAGCCGGCTTCGAACTCGGGAAGCGTCCAGTTGACCACGCCGACGTAGATCTGGGCGACCCAGTTGTCGGTGTGGCGGGTCCAGGCGCCGAGGAAGAAGACGCTCCGCGTGCGCCACTCGGCGGCGAAGCGGCGGACCAAGCGCTCGGCGTCGGCGACCGTCTGCACCTCCAGCGCGGGGTTGCCCGCCTCGAACGGCCGCAGGTGGGCCTGGTTGGCCCGGCACGCGGCGAAATAGGCCGGGCCGTCGCCGGGCCGATAGGGGCGCAGCACGAGCCGCGGCGTGACGATCCGGGCGGGCAGATGCGGGAGCCGGGCATCCATAAGGGTGCGGGACCGGGCGGCCCTAGCCGGGCAGCGGGGATTCCACGGGCCCGGCTTCGGGCAGTTGCGCCGCAGCCAGCCACGCGCGGGCCTCGGCCGCCGCCTCGCCGAAGGCAGGCCAGGGCCCGGCGGGCGCCGGGGTGGCGCGGGGCGCAATCACCCAGATGCGTCCCCCCTGCTGCCGCACGAGCACCACCCACCAGCCCTCGGCGAGCTTGGCAATATAGGCGGTGTCCGTCTCCTGAACCCAGCCACCACTCTGCGCCACCTGCCGCACGCACCGCTCCAGCGGCATCCAATCCGGCGAATCCCAAAACGCGTCTTGCATCCTGCGTCCTCCGTCCAGCACGCGGGGCCCTGCGCGGCGGTGGCCTATGCCGGCCGATCCAGGGCATGTTACTTTCAGTATAGCACACCCTGGTACGCCGTGATCTGTGTGCCGGTCATGCTTGCGGAGTTGCTACGCGATCGACTGCGGGAAACCCCACGGCGCGGCCCGGTGTCGAGACCACCTGTCGGGGCGCGTGGCGGGTTACGTCGGGCCCCGTTCGCTCATGCGCATGCGCGTAGCATGGGCGCCGAGGTGCGGCCGGCCCAGCGCCCCGTGGGGCTGCCGCGCCCGACGACGGCCTTCCGGAAACGGCCATCGTCCGGACATATCTTAAGTGGCGACGTCACTGCCGCCTGGCCCCGGCATCGAGGCGTAGGCTCCCGAGGATAACTGCCCCGGCCGTTCCGGCGCCGCACACGTTGACCGCGGCGGGATCGCAGCCGTATAATGGCCGAAGAGTATGAAGGATTCTCCCTAATGGCGCATCGAAGGAGGAGACCCCCATGGCAAGCCGCCCGGATGGCTATCGGACGATTGATGAGTACATCGCCGCGTTTCCCGCGGACCGGCAAGCCCTGCTGCAGACCGTGCGTGCCACGATCCGCGCCGCCGCGCCCGACGCCGAGGAGCGCATCAGCTACCTGATGCCCGCATTCGCCCAGCACGGGAACCTGGTGTACTTCGCCTCACTGAAGAACCACGTTGGGTTGTATCCCACCAGCAGCGGAATCGAGGCCTTCCAGGCTGAGCTGGAAGGCTACGAGACCACGCCTGGCTCGGTGAAGTTCCCGGTCGATCAGCCCCTGCCGCTCGATCTCATCACGCGCATTGTGCAGTTCCGGGTGGCCGCGAACCTGGCGAATGCCGCAGCCACGGTAGCCAAGAAGAAGGCGCCCGCCGGCAAGTAGCAGCCGGGCCGAGAAGCCGCCGGCACCCGCCGTTCACCAATTTCGGCCGAATTGCCACGGAGACCTTGACAACGACCCGTGGCAGTGGTACACTCTGTACGAAATGAATAGCGGCCCAGCGGCCGCATGCCCGCGTTGACGTGGAATAGTAGCCTGCACAGGATTTGCAGCGAATCGGGGGTTGGTGAGAGCCCGAGAGACCTGCGCCGGCGAACGCGCCACCGAGCGGTCCGCCGAAGAAAGCCCAATGGGGGGCAAGTAGGATGGAGTGGGCGGTTCCCACGCGCCGAACAACCAAGAGCGGTCACAGGCCAGAAATGTGACAATGAGGGTGGCACCGCGGGAGCATGGCTCTCGTCCCTTGTCTTGGGACGAGGGTTTTTTGTTGCCCGATACTCTCGTCCCGGCAGCGGGGCGGGAGTTTTTTTTGCGTGGGGCCGCCGGCAACCGGCGCCCCGGGAGAAGAGGGATGGACAAGCCGATTGCCGTGCTGGCCTTTTCCGGAGGCCTCGATACTTCGTTTTGCGTGCCCTGGCTGCAAGAGCAGGGCTACGCCGTGGTGACCGTGACGGTCGACACGGGTGGCTTCAGCCCGGACGACGTCGCCGCGATCGAGGCCCGCGCGGCCGAGCTCGGCGTCTACGCGCACCACACGCTCGACGGGCGCCGGGCCCTCTGGGACCTGCTGGTCGGCTACATCATCAAGGGCAACGTGCTGCGCGGCGAGGTCTACCCGCTGTGCGCCGGGCCCGAGCGGCTTGTGCAGGCGATGCAGGTGGTCGAGATCGCGCGCCTCTACGGCGCCACCACCATCGCCCACGGCTCGACGGGCGCCGGCAACGACCAGGTACGTTTCGACCTGGCGATTCGGGTCCTGCTGCCCGAGGCCACGATCGTGACGCCGATCCGCGAGATCGGCGCTAGCCGCGACGCCGAAGTGGCCTATCTGGCCAAGCACGGCGTGACCATCCCGCCCAAGACGGGACGCTACTCGATCAACAAGGGCCTGCTCGGCACAACCATCGGCGGCGGCGAGACGCTGAACGCCTGGGACTACCCGCCCGACGCCGCCTTCCTCGACACGGTCGCCCCCGAGGACGCACCCGATACCCCGGCCGTGCTCACGCTCACGTTCGAGCAGGGGCTGCCGGTCGCGATCGACGGCCAGGCGCTCGCACCGCTCGACCTGATGGCCGCGCTCGCGGCGATCGGCGGGCAACACGGTGTGGGCCGCGGCATCCACCTCGGCAACACGATCCTGGGCCTCAAGGGGCGCATCGCCTTCGAGGCGCCCGCCGCACTCATCGCCATCACCGCGCACCGCGAGCTCGAGAAGCTGGTGCTCACCAAGCAGCAGGCCTTTTGGAAGGACCATCTGGCCGAGGTCTACGGCAATAACCTGCACGAAGGCCTCTACTTCGACCCGGGCATGCGCGACATCGAGGCCCTGATCGACAGCAGCCAGACGACCGTGACCGGCGACGTGCGCGTCCGGCTGTACAAGGGGCACATCCAGGTGGAAGGCTGCCGCAGCCCGTACTCGCTGCTCGACCGCAAGGTCGGCACCTACGGCGAGACGACACGCGCCTGGACGGGCGCCGAAGCGGCCGCCTTCTGCAAGCTCTACGGACTGCAAAGCGTGATCGCCGCGCGCCGCGAGGCGCCGCCCGCCACGCCGATCCCGGCCACGCCGATCCCGGCGCCGGTGCCGGCCGCGGCCGGCGGTCGCCGCTAAGGCCGCACCCCCGGCGAATTCGCCGGCAGGTATTGACTTTCTCGCGCGCAGTATGGTACACTGCGCCCATACAATCGAATAACGGCCCTACGGCCGTATGCCCGCGTTGACGTGGAACAGTAGCGTGATCTGGAGTTTGCAGCGAATCGGGGGTTGGTGAGAGCCCGAGAGACCGGATCCCGTGAACCCGCCACCGAGCGGTCCGCCGAAGAAAGCCCAATGGAGGGCAAGTAGGAGGGAGTGGGTGGTGCCCATGCAGCGAACAACCACGAGCGGTCACAGGCCAGAAATGTGACAAGAAGGGTGGTACCACGGGAGTCGTGACTCTCGTCCCTTTACTGGGACGGGAGTTTTTTGTTTGCCCGCAACCAGGTCGTCCCGGGGGACACCGCCGTCCGCCTCGCGTCCAACGCCGGTCGCGCCGACCCGAACACAAACGCCTTGCCGCACCCTGAGGCGCGGAGAAGTGGAGGAGCACGATGCAGGTAACGCTGGACAAGATCGCTTCAGCGACCGGGCGCGCGAAACTGACCCGGGAGGTCGAGGTCAGCAGCGCGGTGACGGCGGAACGCGGCGCGATCGTCGTGGTCGAGGCGCTCGAAGAGAAGAGCGTCTACGGCGAGCTGGAGCTGATGGGCGGCCGCATGGCCCGCATCATCAAGGGCGACCGCATCGCCGGGGTGCTCGGCGAGCGGCAGGCGCTCAAGGGCTTTGTCGGCGCGATCCCGCCACGCGTCGCCGCGGGCGACGTGCTGCACGTCCTGAACATGGGCGGCGTGATCGGCCAGTGTAGCTCGGCCAACGCCGAGGTCGGCCAACCGCTGCGCGTGCGCGTGATCGGCGCCGTGCTGGACGGTGGCCGCCCGGCGAACATCGCGCACTACGCCGTGCCGTGGCAGACCGCGCTGCCCGAGTGCGCGCCGATCATCCTGATCTCGGGCACCTGCATGAACGCCGGCAAGACGACCGCCGCCTGCGAGATCATCCGCGTGCTGCGCAGCCGCGGCTACCGGCTGGCCGCCGCCAAGCTGGCGGGCGTGGCCACGCAGCGGGACCTGCTGAACATGCAGGACCACGGCGCCGCCTACGCCCTCTCCTTCAGCGACGCGGGCCTGCCCTCGACCACGCACACCGATTCCTGCGTGGTGCCGGCGGCCAAGGGCATCCTGGCCGCGCTCAGCGCCCACCAGCCGGACGCCATTCTGGTCGAGTTCGGCGACGGCATCATGGGGCACTACGGCGTCGACCTGCTGCTGCAGGACCGCGACCTGATGCAGCACGTGAAGGCCCACATCCTCTGCGCCAACGACCTGGTCGCGGCCTGGGGCGGCCTGCAGTTCCTCGGCAACCTGGGCCTGGAGATCGACTGCGTGTCGGGCCCGGCGACCGACAACAGCGCAGGCGTCGACTACATCCGGCAGCGCTTTGGCAAGGCGGCCGCGAACGGCCGCGGCGAGCCCGTGCGCCTGGCCGACCTGGTCGAGTCGAAGGTCTTCGGTGCGGCGCGCGAGAAGGTGGTCGCCTGATGCCGGGACCGGCCGGCACCTTCGCGCCGCGGGCGCGGCGCATTCGCACGGCCATTCTCGGCGCGTCGGGCTACATCGGCGGCGAGGCGCTGCGCCTGCTGCTCGGGCATCCGGGGGTCGACATGGTGGCGGTGACGGCCCCCTCGCACGCCGGGCAGGCGGTCAGCAGCGTGCACCCGCATCTGACGAAGGTCACCGACCTCGTCTTCGAGGCGGACCTGCCCGCCGCGGCCGCGGCCGAGCTTGACGCGGTCTTCCTGGCGCTGCCCCACGGCGAGGCGCTGGCCCGCGTGCCGGCTCTGCTGGCGGCGGGCGGCACGGGCGGCCCCCACAGCACCGGCCCGGCCATCTTCGACCTGAGCGGCGATTTCCGCCTCAAGGACGCGGCCGCCTTCGCCCAGTATTACAAGCGCCAGCACACGGCGCCCGCGCTCGCGCGCCAGGCCGCCTACGGGCTGACCGAGTGGAACCGCGCGGCCATCCGCGAGGCGCGGCTAATCGCCTGCCCCGGCTGCTTCCCCACCGGCGCGCTGCTGGCGCTCACGCCGCTGGCGCGGGCGGGACTGCTCGCCGGCCCGGTCATCGTCGACTCGGCGACTGGCTCGTCCGGCTCAGGCAAAGAGCCGGGCGAGGGCACGCACCACCCGACGCGCGCGTCCGACTTTCGCGCCTACGGCCTGTTCACCCACCGCCACCGACCCGAGATCGCGCAGGAGTTGGACAAGTGGCGCGACCCGCACGCAGCCCCTGTGCGGCTGACCTTCACGCCCCATTCGGCGCCGATGGTACGCGGCATTTTCACGACCGCCTACGCCTTCCCGGCGCGCGCGATCTCGCTTGCGGCCCTGCAGGAGATCTACATCGACGCCTACGGCGCCGAGCCGTTCATTCGCCTGGTCGAGACGCCGCGGGTGGCGGTCGTGCGCCACTCCAACTTCTGCGATCTGGCCGTCGCCACGGAGCCGGACGGGCCGATCGTAGTGATGAGCGCGATCGATAACCTGGTGAAGGGCGGCGCGGGTCAGGGCGTACAGAACCTGAACGTGGCCTTTGGTCTGCCCGAAACGACCGGCCTGACCTTCACCGGCACGGTGCCGTAGGCCGGAGCCGGCCGCGCGGCCAGATAGCCTGCTGATGCCCGGTCACAGACGGCCGAACGACGAACGTGCGAGAGGAGCAAGGATGCTGACAACAGGGGATGCGACGGAGACCGGCACGATTGACGCCGCGGCGGTGATGGCCGAGGAGACGGCGGCGCAACTGGGCACCTATGCCAAGCTGCCGATTGTGGCCACGCGCGGCGCGGGCATCTTCATCTACGATGCGACCGGCCGGACCTATTACGACTTCTATTGCGGTCACGCCGTGACACTGCTCGGCCACTGCCCGCCGGCCGTAGTGGCGGCCATCCAGTCGCAGGCCGCGCGCCTGATCTTCTATTCGAACATGGTCTTCAACGAGGTGCGCGCCGATTACGCCGCCGCGCTGACGGCCGCCGCACCGGAGGGCTACGGCCAGGTCTTCTTCTGCAACTCGGGCGCCGAGGCGAACGAGACGGCGCTCAAGCTGGCGCGCAGGTTCACCGGGCGGGCGCGCATCCTGGCGATGGAGGGCGCCTTTCATGGTCGCACCATGGGCGCGCTGACCATGACCGCCAACGCGAAGTACCAGGCCGGCTTCGGCCCGCTGGTGCCCGAGATCGCCCACATTCCCTTCGGCGACCTGGCCGCCGCGGAGGCCGCGCTGAACGACCAAGTCGCGGCGATCATCCTGGAGCCGATCCAGAGCATCGCGGGCGTGCGCATGGCCGACGCGGCCTACTACCAGGGTCTGCGCGCCCTTTGCGACCGCGCGGGCGCCCTGCTCATTTTCGACGAGATCCAGACCGGCCTCGGGCGCACCGGCACGATGTGGGCCGGAGAACACTGGGGCGTCGTGCCCGACATCATCACGCTGGCCAAGGGCATCGCCAGCGGCGTGCCGATGGGCGCCACGCTTGTGAGCACCCGCGTGGCCGAGACGGTGCACCTTGACGAGCACGGCTCCACGTTCGGCGGCGGGCCGCTGGTCTGCGCTGCCGCCCATGCCACGCTGCGCACGATCCAGGAGGGTAACCTGCCCGCCCACGCCGCCGCCATCGGCGAGCAGATCCGGGCCGGGCTGGAGCCCCTGCCCCACGTGCGCCGGGTGCGTGGCCTCGGCCTGCTGCTGGGCCTCGAGCTTGACGTGCCGGCCAAGCAGGTGCAGACGGCCGCCCTGGAGCAGGGCATCATCCTGGGCACGTCGGGCGACGCCCATGTGCTGCGCGTGATGCCGCCGCTCGTGGTCACCCCGGCCGACGTCGACCATCTGATCGCCGTGCTGCGCGGCGTGCTGGAGGCCATCCCGGCATGACGGACGCCTCCGCGCCGCCCGTCGTGGTCAAGCTCGGCGGCGAGATCATGCGCCACGCGGCGGCGCTCGACGCGCTGGGCGCCGACGTGGCCGCGCTGAGCGCCGCCGGACGGCCGCTTGTGCTCGTGCATGGCGGCGGGCCGCAGGCCGACGCGCTCGCCGCGCGCCTGGGCCACCGTGTGCGCAAGGTCGCCGGGCGGCGCATCACCGACGACGACGCGCTCGAAGTCGCTAAGATGGTCTACGGCGGCAGCATCAACCTCGAGCTCCTCGGCGTGCTCATCGGGCACGGTGCGCGCCCGGTCGGCCTCTCGGGGGTCGACGGCGGCGTGGTGCGCGTGACGCGGCGCCCGCCGATGCGCGTGCCCGCACCCCCGGGCGGCGTGGAAGAAGAGGTCGACTTCGGCCACGTCGGCGACGTGGCGGTCAGCGATCCGGCCTTGCTGCGCCTGCTGCTCGGCTCCGGCTACGTGCCCGTCGTCGCCTCGCTGGCCGCCGACGAGGGCGGCGCGCTCTACAACGTGAACGCCGATACCATCGCCACCACAATCGCCCTGGCCCTCGGCGCCCCCACGCTGGTGCTGCTAACCAACGTGCCCGGCATCTTGCGCGATCCGGCCGACCCGGCCACGCGCCTGCCCGTCGTCGACCCGGCCCGGATCGCCGCGCTGATCGCCGACGGCACGATCTCGGGCGGCATGCTGCCCAAGGTGCAGAATGCGCTCGACGCGCTCGGCGGGGGCGTGCCCGAGGTCTGGATCCTCGACGGCACGACGCCGCACAGCCTGCGCGACGCGCTCGTCGGACCGGGCGCCGGCACGCGCGTCACCGCGGCAGCCGCCCACGGCGCGACGGAGGCCGCGTGATGGCAAGCGATGTCGCCGATCCCGTGCTCGCCGCCTTCGCCGGGCACAACTTCCTGAACACGGCCGACTTCCCGGTCGGGGCGATCCAGGAACTGGTGGAGCGCACCCTTTGGCTGAAACAGCACGGGCCGCGCCCGCTGTTGGCCGGGCAGGTGATCGGCCTGCTCTTCTTCAACCCCTCGCTGCGCACCAAGACCTCGATGAGCGCCGGCATCGCCCGCCTGAGCGGCACGGCGATCGATCTGTCCGGCGGCCCGGGCGCCTACGCCTTCGAATACGCCGACGGCGTGGTCATGGACGGCGCCACGCAGGAGCACATCCGCGAGGCCGCGCCGGTGATCGGGGAGTATTGCGACGCCCTCGCCGTGCGCGCCAGCGAGCTCGTCACGCGCGACAGCCGCGCCGCCGACGCCTCGGCCACCTGGGCGGCCGCGCGCGCCGACACGGTCGTGCGCAGCTTCGCCCGGTTCGCGGGCATCCCGGTGATCAATCTCGAATCCAACGTCTACCACCCCTGCCAGGGCCTCGGCGACGCACTGACGCTGCGCGAGCTCTTCGGCCGCCCACAGGGCCGGCGCTACACGCTGACCTGGGCCTGGCACCCCAAGCCGCTGCCCACCGCCACGCCGCACTCGCAGCTGCTCGCCGCCTGCGAGATGGGCTGCGACGTCACGCTGGCGTATCCCGAGGGCTGGGACCTCGACCCGGAGATCGTGGCCGGAGCGCGCGAGCGCGCGGCCGCTGCGGGCGGTTCGCTAACGATCAGCCATGACCGGCGGGAGGCCGCGACCGGCGCCGACGTCATCTGCGCCAAAAGCTGGGGCGCCATCCCGTGGTATGGCGACTGGGACGCCGAGCGCGCCCTGCGCGCCGAGCACCGGGACTGGATCGTCGACGACGCGCTGATGGCGCGCACCCACGGGGCCCGATTCATGCACTGCCTGCCCGTGCGCCGCAACGTCGTCGTGACCGACAGCGTGCTCGACAGCCCGGCCAGTGCGGTGGTGCAGGAGGCGGGCAACCGCATGTACGCGCAGAACGCCCTGCTGGCGCACCTGCTCGGTCGCTGGCCCGCCCACGAGGAAGCGACATGACCCAGCCCACGCTCGAATCCGCCGGCTTCATCGTCAGCCCGACCCAGGTCGCGCTCGACACGGCCATGCTGCCCTACGACATCTGGGGCACGCAGGCCCACGTGCTGATGCTCGCCGCCACCGGCAGCATCCCCGAGTTCCGCGGCGGCCGCCATCTGTGCTGTGCTGACCGACCTGGCGGAGCGCGTCGCCTCCGGCACGTTCGGCATCGATCCCGCCGCGGGTGCTCAACTCAGCCTGGAGCGCGCCGTCATCGGCGCCATCGGCGTGCAAGACGGCAGCCGCATGCACACCGCGCGCAGCCGCAACGACCAGGTGATGGTCACCGAACTGCTCTACCTGCGCGAGCACGGCCTGACGCTGCACGAGGAGACTCGCCGCCTGGTGGAGACGCTGGTCGAGCTGGCGGCGGATCACGTCGCGACGGTGATGCCCGGCTACACGCACATGCAGCCCGCCAAGCCAACCTCGTTCGGCCAGTGGGCGCTCAGCTATGCCGACGCGCTGCGGCGCGGCCTGGACGAGCTGGAGCACACCTGGACGACCTACGACGCCAGCCCGCTTGGCGCCGTCGAGAGCTACGGCACGTCGTGGCCGATCGACCGCGCCCTCACCGCCGAGCTCCTCGGCTTCAGCCGCGTCTGGGAGGTGCCGCAAGACGTCATCGCGGCGCGCGGGTTGGCTCAGCTGGCCTATCTCGACGTCTGCAAGCGCCTCGCGCTGACGATCAGCAAGATTGCGGCGGACCTGCTGCTGTTCACCACCTGGGAGTACAGCTACGTCCACCTGGGCGCGGCCGTGGCCCAGCGCCTGCACCCGATCACGGGCAGCTCGGTGATGGCACAGAAGAAGAATCCCGACACCCTGGAGCTCCTGCGCGCCACGGGGCACGAAGTTCTCGGGCTGGCGGCGACGGCCGGGCACATCCTGGCCGGACTGCCGATGGGCTATAATCGGGACACACGCGAGCTCAAGGAGTGGAGCGCGCTCGGCTTCGACAAGACCCAGGCCGCCCTCGGCATGGCGCGCGTCACGCTGGCGACGCTGGCCGTCGACGCGCCGCGCATGCGCGCCGCCGTGGAAGCGAACTACTCGAGCACAACCGACCTGGCCGACCTGATCGCCCAGCGCACAGGCGTCGGCTACCGCCAGATCTACGCCGTCGTCGGCCGGCTGGTCGACGGGCTGATCGAGGCGGGCCGGCCGCTCGCCGACCTGCGCGCGGCGACCATCGTCGAGGCGGCGAGCGCCGCGGGCCTGGCGATCACGCTGGCGGACGCCGAGGTGCAGGAAGCGCTCGACCCGGCGCGCGCCCTGGCGGCGCGCCGCCACATCGGCGGCGCGGCCCCCGCCGAGATGGCGCGGCTGCTGGCCGCCCGGCGCGCGGCCCTCGCCGATCACGCCGCCTGGGCGCAGGCGCGGCGGGCGCGGATTGCCGCCGCACGGTCAGAAACGGCGGACCGGATTGCGGATCTGGGCGCCAAGTTGGCGCCCGAATCGCAGGAGAAAGCCTTGACGGATACCTAAATAGATGGTATACTCACACGATTTAACTAAATAGCAGCCCGCGTTGACGTGGAGAAGTACCCGGGTCCAGGCATGCGCAGCGAATTGGGGAGGGTGGAAGCCCGAGCACGGCGGTCCGGCGAACGCGCCACGGAGCGGTCTCCGAAAAAGCCTCTGTTACAGGAGGCAAGTAGGGCAGAGTGGTCGGTTACCACGCGAACAACAACCAAGAGTGGTCACGGCTGCCGGTCGTGGCAAATGGGGTGGTACCACGGGAGCGGAGCTCTCGTCCCTTACCGGGGGCGAGAGTTTTTTCATGCCCGGACGGTTCGGGGCACCGCCCCACGCCTCAGGAGGAGACAGCATGACACAACAGATGAAGGGGGTCCTGGTGCTGGCCGACGGCTCGGTCATCGAGGGCCAGGGGGCCGGGGCCACCGGGGTGGCCGTCGGCGAGTTGGTCTTCCAGACCGGCATGACCGGCTACCAGGAAGCACTGACCGACCCCTCCTACGCGGGGCAGGTGCTGATCTTCACCTATCCCCTCCTCGGCAACTACGGGGTCGGGCCGCAAGCCGACCAGAGTGGGCGCATTCACGCGCGGGCGACGATCATGCGCGAGATCCTGCCAAGCGGCGGCCACCGCTCGACGGCCGGGGATCTCGACGCCTGGCTCGCGCGCGAGCGCATTCCCGCCCTCACCGGCGTCGACACGCGCGCCCTGACGCGCCAGGTGCGCACCTACGGCGTGCTGCCCGCCGCCCTGGCGGTCGGCCCCGCCGCCACACTGCCCGCAGTCGCCGATTTGCGCGCACGCGCCGCCGCGCTCGATTACGACGCGGTCGACTACGTGGCCGAGTGCACCACGCCCGAGATCGTCTGGTATCCGCCCGCGCGGCCCGACGCGCCCCGCGTGGTCCTGGTCGACTACGGGGTGAAGCGGGCCACGCTCGCCCACCTGCGGGCCCGCGGCGCGGGCGTCTGGGTGGTGCCCGCGCGCCTGTCCGCCGCGGCCATCCTGGACCTGCACCCCGACGGCGTGCTGCTCTCGAACGGCCCGGGCGACCCGGCGCGGCTGACCTACGCGGTCGACACCGTGCGCGGCCTGCTGGACCACGGCGGCCTGCCGATCTTCGGCATCTGCCTCGGCCACCAGCTACTGGCCCTCGCCGCCGGGGCGCAGACGACCAAGATGCGCTTCGGGCACCGCGGCGTGAACCAGCCGGTGCTCGACCTCGCCAGCGGCCGCGTGGCCATCACCACGCAGAACCACGGCTACGTGGTCGACCCGGAAGGCATCCCCGCCGGGTATCGCATCACCCACACCAACCTGAATGACGGCACTGTGGAGGGGCTGGCCCACGTGGCACGGCCAATCTGGGGGGTGCAGTGGCACCCCGAAGCCCACCCCGGACCGGCGGACACCGCCGAGCAGCTGGATCGCTTCTTCGCCGCAGCGGAGGTTTGCCATGCCTAAGGACCCGACCATTCGCAAGGTGCTCATCATCGGCTCCGGCCCCATCGTCATCGGCCAGGCCGCCGAGTTCGACTACGCGGGCACGCAGGCCTGCCTGGCCTGCCGCGAGGAGGGCGTGGCCGTCGTCCTCGTCAACTCGAACCCGGCCACGATCCAGACCGACCCCGACATGGCCGACGCCGTCTACATCGAGCCGCTGACGGTGGAGAGCCTGACGTCGATCATCGCTCACGAGCGGCCCGACGGCCTCATCGCCACGATGGGCGGCCAGACCGGGCTGAACCTGGCCGTGGCGCTGGAAGAGGCGGGCGTGCTGGCGCGCTACAGCGTGCGCGTGCTCGGCACGCCGACGGTCGCGATCCGCAAGGCCGAGGACCGCCAGCGCTTTGCCGACCTGATGGTCGAGGTGGGACAGCCGGTGTTGCCGCACACCACCGCGAACACGCTGGCCGAAGCCGAGGCTTTCGCCGCGACCTACGGCTATCCGCTCGTGGTGCGCGCCGCCTATTGCCTCGGCGGCACCGGCTCGGGCCAGGCGTTCACCGCCGCCGATCTGGAGCCCGTGGTGACCCGCGGCCTGCACGCCAGCCCGGTGGGGCAGGTGCTGGTCGAGCGGGGCGTGGCCGGTTGGGCCGAGATCGAGTACGAGGTGCTGCGCGACGCCGCGGACAACGCGATCATCATCTGCAACATGGAAAACATCGACCCCATGGGCATCCACACCGGGGAGTCGATCGTCGTCGCGCCGAGCCAGACGCTGTCGGACGAGGATTACCAGCGGCTGCGCGATACCGCGCTCGCCATCGTGCGCACGCTCGGCGTGGAGGGCGGCTGCAACTGCCAGTTCGCGCTCAACCAGGCCACGGGCGAAATCGCCATCATCGAGGTCAACCCGCGCCTGTCACGCTCGTCGGCGCTGGCGTCGAAGGCCACCGGCTACCCCATCGCCCGGGTCGCCGCCAAGATCGCCCTCGGCTACACGCTCGCCGAGCTGCGCAATGACCTGACCGAGGCGAGCGCCGCCGCGGAGCCCGCGCTCGACTACATCGTCGTCAAGCTGCCGCGCTGGCCCTTCGACAAGTTCCGCACCGTCGACGCCGAGCTCGGCATGACCATGAAGAGCACCGGCGAGGTAATGGCGATCGGCCGCACGTTCGAGCAGGCCTTCCTGAAGGCGCTGCGCAGCCTCGACGTCGGCTCGGCCTGGCTGGTCGAGAACCCGACCTGGACGGGCGAGCGGCTGGCCTTCGCACTGTCGCACCCGACGCACGAGCGCCCGGCCGCCGTCTACAATGCCCTGGCGCAGGGCTGGAGCATCGCCGACCTGGCCGCGACCACGCGCATCCACCCCTGGTTCATCGAGCGCTTCGCGGCTATCCTGGCGATGGCGCGGCAGGTGCAGGCCGGGCTGACTCCGGCGAACTCTCGCCTCCGCCAAACGCATGGGCTTCGCCGATGCCCACCTGGCCGCGCTCGCGCCCGACCCCGCGCTGCAGACGCCCGCCGCGGTGCGCGCCATGCGCCACCGCCTGGGCATCTACCCGACCTACAAGATGGTTGACACCTGCGCAGGCGAGTTCGCCGCATCCACGCCCTACTTCTACTCGACCTACGAGAGCGAGAACGAAGCCGCGCCGATGCCGGGCCGCAAGGTAATCGTGCTCGGCAGCGGGCCGATCCGCATCGGCCAGGGCATCGAGTTCGACTACTCGGCCGTGCATGCCGTCGAGATGCTACGCGCCGCGGGCATCCAGGCCATCGTGATCAACAACAACCCCGAGACGGTGAGCACCGACTACAGCCTGAGCAACCGGCTCTACTTCGAGCCGCTTACGCTGGAGGAGGTGCTGAACGTGATCGAGCAGGAGCGCGAGGGTCTGCTCGGCGTGATCGCCCAGTTCGGCGGGCAGACCGCGCTCAACCTGATCGCGCCGCTGACCGAGGCCGGAGTGCGCATCCTGGGCACGGCGCCCGGGTCGATCGCCGTCACCGAGGACCGCAAGCAGATGGCCGCCGTCTGCGCCACGCTCAACATCCCGACGCCCGCCTGGGCCATCGCGCACAGCCAGGACGAGCTCGCCGCCTTCGCCCCGGCCATCGGCTACCCCGTGCTCGTCCGCCCGTCCTACGTGCTCGGCGGGCGCGGCATGCGCATCATCGGCACGCAGGCCGAGCTAATCCGCTACCTCAGCGGCCTGAGCAGCCACCTGCGCGCCCAGCCCGTGCTCATCGACCAGTATCTGGAGGACGCAATTGAGGTCGACGTCGACGGTATCTCCGACGGCCACGAGGTCTTCACGGTCATCATGGAGCAGATCGAGGAGGCAGGCGTACACTCCGGCGACAGCGCCTGCGTCTACCCGCCGCAGACGCTCAGCCCGGCGGTTCTCGGCCAGGTGGAGATGTACACACGCAGCCTGGCGCGCCACCTGGGCATCCGCGGCCTGCTCAACGTGCAGTACGCGGTCAAAGACGAGCAGGTCTACCTGTTGGAAGTGAACGCGCGGGCCAGCCGCACGGTGCCCTTCGCCAGCAAGGCCACAGGCGTGCCACTGGCACGGCTGGCGACACAGCTGATCCTGGGCACCCCGCTGGCCGAGCTCGCGATCCACCAGGACCGCGAGCGGCCGGTTGCGGTCAAGGCGGTCGTGCTGCCCTTCAACAAGTTCCCGCTGCTGGAGCCGGCGCTCGGCCCCGAGATGAAGAGCACGGGCGAGTCGATGGGCGTCGGGCCCGACCTGGTGCAAGCCTACGCCCGCGCCCAGGCCGGCGCCGGCTGGCCCGCGCTGGCGCCCGGCCAGGCGGTCGTCGTGGCTGCCGACGGCCTCGGCGAGTCTGGCATGGCGCGGCTGGCCGACTTGCTCGCGGCCACGACGGTGCCGGTGCACGCCACGCCGCTGACCGCGACACGCCTGGCCGCCTACGGCCTGACCGTATCGCCGCTGCAGCCCGGCGACGCGCTCCAACCCGACGCGGTCGGCCTGCTGGTCGCGCCCGGGCTCGAGCAGGACGGCCCCGACCGCGCCCTCGCGCTCGCGCTGGCGCGCCGCGCGGTCGACGCCCGCATCCCGATCACCACCTCGCTACGCGCGCTCGCCCTCTGGCTGGCCGCCGGGCTCGTCCCGGCGGTCGCCCCCTTGCCGGCCGGCGAGTCCACCGCCGCCTGACCACCGCCACTCCGGGCGCCGCGGCGGAGCGGCGCCGTCGCCGGCCGGGCGACGCAGACGGCACGCGACCCGCACCCTGGCTCCAGAAAGGCACGACTCTTGCTTCGCCGGAGACCGGCGGACTTGCCCCCGGCGCGACCCACGGGGTGCGCGGACCCCGGGTGACCCTTGGCCGGTAAGCCACCGCTGGACCTGCGACCGTCCACCCCGCTGATCCACGCACCACGCGTGCGTCCCCACCGGCGTCCCGGGCCCGGCCACTAACATGAAGCACGGGTGATCAGTTCCAATGCTCGTCTCGGATCAACCACGGCCAGTGGACCCCGACGATGCCCTGCAGGGCGGAGGGGCCATGGGCGCGATGATTCGCGCCCACGACTGGGCCGCCACGCCCCTGGGCCCCATCGCCGCCTGGCCGCAGAGCCTGCGCACCGCCGTGAGCATCTGCCTTAACTCGCGCTTCCCGATGCTCATCTGGTGGGGCCCCGACCTGATCATGATCTACAACGACGCCTACCAGGTCATCCTGGGCGCCAAGCACCCGCGCGCCCTCGGCCAGCGCGGCCGCGAGTGCTGGCCCGAGATCTGGGAAGTCATCGGGCCGATGCTCGAAGGGGTGTTGCAGCGCGGCGATTCGACCTGGTCACACGACCAGCTGTTGCTGCTCGAGCGCTACGGCTACCCCGAGGAGTGCTACTTCACCTTCTCCTACAGCCCCATCCGCGACGAGACGGGCGGCGTGGGCGGGGTCTTCACGGCGGTGACCGAGACGACCGAGCGCGTGGTCGGCGCGCGCCGGTTGAGCACGCTGCGCAACCTGGCCGCCCGCGCCAGCACGACTCACACCGTGCCCGATGCCGCCGACGCGGCCCTCCGCGCCCTGGGCGAGAATCCGGCCGATCTGCCCTTCGCCCTGCTCTACCGCCTCGACCCCGGCGGCCAGACCGCCCACCTGGCGGCGGCCGTGGGCCTGACCCCCGGCTGCGCGGCGGCGCCTGAGCAGGTCGACGTATGCCCGGCGGACGGCGCCGAGGCACCCGCCTGGCCGCTCGGCGACGTCGTCGCGAGCGGCGCCGCCACGCGCGTGACCGACCTCGCCGCCCGCTTCGGCCGCCTGCTCGCCGCCGCCGATCCGCTGGAGCCCCACACCGCCGTTATCTTGCCCGTGGCCCAGCCGGGGCAGACCCAGGCCGCGGCGCTGCTCGTCGCCGGAATCAGCCCCCGCCACGCGCTCGACGACAGCTACTGGAGCTTTCTCGACCTGGTCAGCACGCAGATTGCCGCCGCACTCGGCAACGCGCAGGCCTACGAGGACGCCCAGGCCCGCGCCGAAGCGCTTGCCGCGCTCGATCGCGCCAAGACCGTCTTCTTCAGCAACGTCAGCCACGAGTTCCGCACCCCGCTGACCCTGCTGCTCGGGCCCCTGGAGGATCTGCTGGCCGAGGCGGCGTTCGATCCGCAGACCCACGAGCGCCTGCTCATCGCGCACCGCAACGCCCTGCGCCTGCTCAAGCTGGTCAACACGCTCCTCGACTTCGCGCGCATCGAGGCCGGGCGGCTCGACGCCACCTACACGCCGGTCGATCTGGCCGCCCTCACGCGCGATCTGGCGGGCAGCTTCCGCGCAACGATCGAGCGCGCCGGGCTGCGCCTCACCGTGGATTGCCCGCCGCTGCCCGAGCCGGTCTACGTCGGCCGCGACCTCTGGGAGAAGATCGTCCTCAATCTGCTGTCGAACGCCTTCAAGTTCACGCCCGAGGGCGAGATCTGTGTGCGCCTGGCCTTGGAAGGCCCGCTGGTCGTGTTGACCGTGAAGGACACCGGCATCGGCATCGCGGCCGAGGATCAGCCGCGGCTCTTCGAGCGCTTCCACAGCACCCGCGACGCGCGCGCCCGCAGCAACGAGGGCACCGGCATCGGCCTGGCGCTCGTGCAGGAGCTCGTCCAGGCTCACGGCGGCACGATCAGCGTGACGAGCACGCCCGGCGCGGGCAGCACCTTCCGCGTTGCCGTGCCGCGCGGCGCCGCGCATCTGCCCGCCGACCGGATCGTGGCGCCCGGCGCGGCGCCACGGCCGCCGGCCGCCGCCGCGGCCTACGTCGCCGAGGCCGGGCGCTGGCTGGCCGAGCCGCAACCCGTGGCGGCGCCCGCCGGGGCACGCGAGAAGGACAGGCCCGCGCGGATTCTGCTCGCGGACGACAACGCCGACATGCGGGATTACCTGCGGCGTCTGCTTGCCGCCCGCTGGACCGTGGAGGCAGTCCCCGACGGCACCGCCGCGCTGACCGCCGCGCGCGCCCGCCCGCCCGATCTTCATCCTGACCGACGTGATGATGCCCGGGCTCGACGGCTTCGCGCTGCTGCGCGCGCTGCGTGCCGATCCCCGCACGCGAGACGTGCCGGTCATCCTACTGTCGGCCCGCGCGGGCGACGGCGCGACGGTCGAGGGGCTGCAAGCCGGTGCGGACGATTACCTCACCAAGCCGTTCTCGGCCCAGGAGCTCCTGGCTCGCGTCACCACGCACCTGCAGTTGCACGCGTCGCACGATGCCGCGCTGGCCGAGGAGCGGGCCGCGTCCTCCCGCCACGAGCAGCTGGCCGCCGCCGCGCTCTCCGTGCAGACGGCGCCGACGCCGGAAGCCGTCGCGCGGGTGCTCGCCGCCGAGGCGCGGGCCCTGTCCGGCGCCGACCACATCACGGTGCGCCTCACGCGCGACCCGGCGCTGCCGCCGATCACCGCCTCGGCGGGCGCCGCCCCGGAGGATGCGGGCGCCCCGCGCCGCGTGCCGCTGGCGACGCGCGACGGTCGCGCACTCGGCAGTCTGCGGGTGATCGGGCCGCGCGACGCTACGGCGGACGCCGCGCTCGCCCAGCTCGCGGGAGTGGCAGCCGTGGCGCTCGCCAACTTGCAGCGCCTGGCCGACGCCCGGCAGGCCGTCCAAACGCACGAGACCTTCCTGGCGATCGCGGCGCACGAGCTGCGCAACCCCCTGACCAGCCTGCGCGGCTATGCCCAGCTGCTCAAGCGCACGCTCGCCCGTGACCTGCCGCCCGGCGAGCGCGAGCGCCGCGCCGCCGCCGTCATCGACCGGCAGGCCGTGCGCCTGGGCCACCTGGTCACCATGTTGCTCGACCTCTCGCGCATCCAGGCGGGGCAGCTCGTCCTGGCCCCCGAGCCCCTCGACCTACGCACGCTCGTCGGCGACCTGACCGCCGAGCAGACCCTGACCGCGGGCGACCACCGCCTCGTCGTCGACCTGCCGCCGGAGCCCGTGCCCGTCGACGGCGACCCGCTGCGGCTGGAGGAAGTGGTGCTGAACCTGCTGCAAAACGCGATCAAGTACAGCCCGGACGGCGCGCCCGTCCACGTGCGCCTGTGCGTCGAGGGCGGTATGGCGCAGCTGGAGATCGCCGACGAGGGATCCGGCATCCCGCCCGAGGAGCGGGCCCGCCTGTTCCAGCCGTTCTCGCGCGGCGAGGACGCCACCCGGCGCGGCATCGCCGGCCTGGGCATCGGCCTGTACGTGGTGCGCGAGGTCGTGACGCTGCACGGCGGCACCGTCGCGGTCGAGAGCACGCCCGGCGAGGGCAGCACGTTCCTCGTGCGCCTGCCGCTCCGCGCCCCCGCGCCCGCGTCCGCCTGACGCCCCTAGTCAGCGCGGGACGACGAGGTAGATCGCGAGCACTATCGCCATGCCGAAAGCGGTGATGGCCGCGCTGCTGAGGACGTCCGCGAGATAGTCGCGCGGGCGGTGGCCGAAGGTCGTGCCGTAGGACCACATCGCCTCGCCTGCGATCAGCGCGAGCAGCAACAGCACCGCCGCCAACTGCACCAAGGGGTCGCCTGCAAAGAAGCCGGTCGCGCGGGCGAGCAGAAACCAGAGCGCGCCGCCGCCGAACAGTGCCACGCTATACTGGATGGTGCCGAGATACCAGCCGAGCCCCGGCACCCGGCGTCCGGGCTGCATGGGGAGGCCTCCGTGCGCGCGGAGCCCGGCGCAGGCAGGGGCAAAGCCGGGCCCCCCGAACCTGACCGCGCCCGGCGCCCCAGGGGCGCGCCGCCGCGGCCGGCAAGCGGCAAACCGCTCTCCTGCAGTATAGCACGCACGACAAGGCCCGCTCCGGCAAACCGGGCGGGCCCATGCCCACGGGCGGAGAAAGGAGCGAGCTCTACTGCGCCTCGTCCAGGCGCGCGGGGTTGCTCACGCCGATCAGCTTGCTCCAGAGCACGTAGCCCACGTGCTTCTTCGGCACGTACCAGTTATTGGGCTCCGCGAACTCGTTGCCCAACGCCGTGAACTCATGTGGATGCACGGCACGCAGGTCGACATACGTCGCGCCCTGCTCCAGCGGCGTGCCGGCCGGTAATACGGGGATCTCCTTGAGCTCGGCGTCCGTAAAGCCCGGCAGGCGGCGGTTCAGATCCTTGATGTCGTAGGCCGTGGCGGTGACGCCGTCGGCCGCCGGATCGGGGCCCACCAGGCCGTAGTTCTGGCCGGCACCATATTCTGGGTTCAGGTCGTTGCGCCAGCGGGCGGGCTCGGGCGGCTACACCGGGATGCGATTCTCAGGCACAGATAACACCTCCTGGTAGCGTCAGGGGGGCAGGATGCGTGCCGGGCCGGGGTAAGCCAGTGGCACGACCTCTGCTACCCACAGCTCCTGCAGCACTTTGTCAGGAACATCCGCCGTGCCGGGAACCGCGTCCGGCACTTCGCCGGAAGGGAGCGGCATGGTAGGTCACGACATCATCGTCGTCGGCGCCTCGGCCGGCGGGGTCGAAGCGCTGGCCGCCCTCGCGCAGGGGCTGCCCGCCGATCTCCCCGCCGCCGTGTGCGTGGTGATCCACATGCCGGCGACGATCGAGAGCCTTCTCGCGTCCATCCTCCAGCGCGCCGGCCGCCTACCGGCCGAGCAGGCGCGTGACGGCCTGCCCTTGCAGCCCGCCCACATCTACGTGGCCTGTCCGGACCATCACCTCATGCTCGCCCCCGGCTACCTGCGGGTCGTGCGCGGCCCGCGCGAGAACCGGCACCGGCCGGCAGTCGATCCGCTGTTTCGCTCCGCGGCCAGCATCTACGGCCCGCGCGTGATCGGCGTGGTGCTGACCGGCGCGCTGGACGACGGCACCGCGGGCCTCCTCGCGATCAAGCGCCGGGGCGGCATCGCCGTGGTGCAAGATCCAGCCGAGGCGCTCTTCCCCAGCATGCCGGCGAGCGCAGCGGCCAACGTGGACGTGGACCATGTGCGGCCGATCGCGGCAATTCCGGCGCTGCTCGCCGATCTGGCCCGGCGGCCGGCGGCCGATCCGGCCGCGCACCCGGCGTCGCCCGCCATGCAGCTGGAGGTGGCATTGACCGAAATGGATCCCCATGTGCTAAACGGCGACGAACGCGCGGGGCACCCGTCCGCGTACTCTTGCCCGGAGTGCGGCGGCGTCCTATGGGAGATCGACGACGGCGGCCGGCTGCTCCGCTTCCGCTGCCGCGTGGGACACGCCTACTCCCTCGGCAGCATGCTGGCCGGGCAGTCCGATCAGGTCGAGGACGCGCTCTGGGCGGCGCTCAAGACGCTCGAGGAGCGCACCAGCCTGATCACCCGCCTGGGCGAGCGCGCGCGGGCCGGGGGACGCACCGCCCTGGCGCGGCGCTACGCCGAGCAGCTGGCCGAGACTCAGCGCCGCGCGCAGCTGATCGAGCAAGTGCTCGCCCGACCGGGAGGTCTCGAACCGGGCATAGGGTCCCTGCTCGTCGAGGAGCAGACCACCGGGGAGGTGGCGCAGTAGCGCGGCCGCGTCCCCAGATCGCCGGGGCTACGCACGCCGGTGCCTGCTTGACATGGGGCGGATAGCGCCCCTATATTGATCGTGCGGTGCGCTGCCATGTATCGCTCCTGCCGTGCGTCGAGTTCCCGGCGTCTGCAGGTGCACTGCACAGGAAAGAGCAACCGGTCCATGAGCACAGAGCAGCGCCCCGACCCAACGGCGCCCGACCTCATCGTCATCACCAGCGCGTGGCTGGGCACGGCCCAGAGCCTGGCCGCCGTCATCCGCGCGCTACCCTCCGGCCTGCCGGCGGCCATCGTGGTGCCCCTCAACCTCCCGCACGCCCGCATCGCCGAGATGCTGCCGGCGCTGCGACCACAAAGCGACCTGGCCCTCGTCGCGCCCGACGCCGAGACGCCGCTTGCCTCCGGCACGATCATCCTGGCGAGCCTGCCGGCCGGAGCCGCCGTGCGGTCGGGGCGCCTGGACGTCGGCGGCACGACCGGTTCACGCCCGCCGGCCACCCTCGACGCCTTCGTCATCGCCGCCACGCGCGCCTACGGCGAGCACCTCACGCTGGTGGTCCCGGCCAGCAGCAACGGCGACGACGGCACCGCCCTGCTGCACGTGCGCGAGGCGGGAGGCACCATCCTCGCCCTCATGCCCGGCGACTCCGCGCCCACGCCGGCCCCGCTGATCGCGCCGACCGTCGTCGACGCCGAAGTGGACCTGCCGCACCTCGGCCCCTTGCTGCGCGATCTGCTCGGCGGCGTGCGCCTTCCTGCCGACGAGCCAGCCGATGCGACGCTGCAACGCATCCTCGAGCAACTCGGCAGCCAAACCAGCGTCGACTTCCGCTCGTACCGGCCGTCGACCATCTTCCGCCGCATCGCGCGCCGTATGGCCGTCAGCCATAGCCCGACGCTCGGTGACTATGCCCGCTACCTGATCGCGCATCCGCCGGAGCGGGCCGAGCTTGTGCAGGCTTTCCTGATTCGGGTCACGCAGTTCTTCCGTGATCCGGAGGTCTTTGCCTACCTCAAGGACGACCTCCTGCCCGAGCTGCTCACCCGCCAGCGCGACGCACAGCGCACGCTGCGCATCTGGTCCGCCGGCTGCGCCACGGGCGAAGAGCCCTACTCCATCGCCATGCTGATCGCCGACCTGCTGGGCGACGAGCTTCCCGACTGGACCGTCCGCATCTTCGCCACCGATGTGGACACGGCCGCGGTCACCTTCGCCCGGCACGGAATTTACAATCGGCAAGCGGTGGACGGCGTGCCTCCAGAGTATCTGGAGCGCTTCTTCAGCCCCGTCGACCGAGGTTACCAGGTCGGGGAGACGGTGCGCCGGCTGGTCATCTTCGGCGAGCAGGACCTCGGGCAGGCGGCGCCGTTCCCGCGCATCGACCTGATCCTCTGCCGCAACCTGCTGATCTACTTCACGCAGGAGCGGCAGGAGATGATCGTGGGGCAGTTCAGCTTCTCCCTGGCCCCGACGCGCGGCTGCCTGGTGCTGGGCCGGGCCGAGACCCTACACCCGAGCAGCCCGGCCTTCACCCCGCGCCAGAAGCAGGCGCACGTCTACCAGGCCACCGGCATGGTGGTACCGCACCACCGGCCCGGGCCCCCTCGCGCCGTCCCGGCTGCCCTCGTTCCGGGCCGCGCCGCCACCGCGGCGCCGGTGCCCCGGGCCGATCCGGCGGCCGGCGCGAGCGATTTGCCCAGCCTCCGCCGCTTCAACGAGCTGTTGCTCCGCTTCCTGCCGGTCGGCGTCGCCATCATCGACCGCAACTATCGGCTGCTCACCGCGAACGCCACCGCACGCCAGATGCTCGGCCTGCGCGCTGGTAACGGCGATCAGGATTTCCTTCATTCCGTGGCCCTGCGCGGCATCCCCTACGCCGAAGTGCGCAGCGCCCTCGACTCCGTCTTCCACAACCACGCGCCCGTCACGCTGGCGGAGGTCCAGGTCAACCTGCCCCGCCGCGAAAGCACGCGCTATCTCGCGCTGACCTTCGTGCCGATGCGCGACGATGCCGACGGCGGCGACCTGGCCGCCGTGAACATCACCGACATCAGCGAGCAGGTCGCCGTCCGCCGCAACCTCGAAGTCGCCCAGGCCGAACAGACCCAGCTGGTCAGCGAGCTCAGCGCCGCCAACCGCCGCCTCAGCGACATCAACAAAGAACTGATGGACGCCAACGAGGAGCTGCAGGTCTCCAATGAGGAGCTGGTGCTGACGCAAGAAGAGCTGCAAGCCACGGGCGAAGAGTACGAGGCGACGAACGAGGAGCTGCAGGCGACCAACGAGGAGCTCGAGACCAACAACGAGGAGCTGCAAGCCACCAACGAGGAGCTGCAGACGACAAACGATGAGCTCCGCGCCCGCACCAACGACCTGCAGGAGCTGGCGCGCCAGCTCGAGACGGAGCGCGCCCGCCTGGCCGAGATGGTCGAGCTCGCGCCCTTCGACATCATGGTGCTGCGCGGCCCGCGCCTCCTGGTCGACGCCTTCAATTCGCGCTATGCCCAGGCCCTTGACGGGCGCGTGGTGCGCGGCCGGCCGCTGGAGGACGTGCTCGACCTCTTCTGGCAGAACGGCCGGCGCGTGCTCGACCTGGCCGAGGTAGCCTATAAGGCCGACGCGGTGCGCACTACGCCCCGCCTCGAGAGCTATCTACCCGGGGCCGGGCGGCAGACCGAGCCGGCACACTACGTCTACACCCTCGTGCCGACGCACGGCGCCAACGGGCAGGTCGAAGGCGTGGTGCTCTACGCCGCCGACGTCAGCGAGCAGTGGGCACGCGAAGCCGAGGACGAGCGCGCCCGCCTGCGCATGATCTTCGACCACGCCCGCCAGGTCGCGCTCGCTCTCTACGACGCGGCGAGCGCCCGCCTGATCACCGCCACGCCCCGCTATTTGGAGCTCGTGGGCAGTGGGGCGCCCTGGCTCCAGCTCGAGACGCCGATTCCTGGCGCGGATGCCGCGACGCTCTGGGCCCAGACGCTGGCCGCGGGCACGGCCGTGCGTGTGCCCGAGGTGACCGTGCCCGCAGACCGCACCCCGGCGGCGACGATCTGGGACTGGACGCTCACGCCTATCGCCGACCCGGCTGCGCCGCAGACCGTCGCCTACATGCTGGTCGCGGCCGTCGAGGTCACGGAGCAGGCCACGGCGCGGCAACAGATCGAGCACATCGACCGCCTGAAAGACGAGTTCCTCTCCCTGGCCAGCCATGAGCTGCGCACGCCGCTCACCCCGCTCATCGGCTACGCCGACATGCTGAGCCGCCTGTTACGCCAGCCCGCCTCGGAGGACACGGACCGCACCGAGCGGATCACCTACTACGTCGACACGATTCGCGACCAGCTCTGGCGCCTCAGCCGGCTGATCGAAGACCTGGTGGACGTCAGCCGGCTGGAGAGCGGCAAGTTCCGGCTTGTGATGCAGCCCCTCGACTTGCGGGCCGTCGTCGACGAGGCGGTCGCCGAAGGCAAGATGCTGAGCAGCAAGCACGAGGTCGCCGTCCATCCTCCGGAGCCCGACACGCCCCTGCCCGTGCTCGGCGACAACGGCCGGCTCATCCAGGTGGTCATGAACCTGTTGCAGAACGCCATCACCTACGCGCCCGAGAGCGACCGGATCGACGTGCGGCTGGCCCGCGTGGCGGACCCGGAGACGGGGCAGGAGGGCGCCCAGGTGGCCGTGCAGGACTACGGCCCGGGCATCCCGCCCGAGGCGCAGGAGCGGCTCTTCTCGCGATTCGTGCAGGTGGCGCGCGACGATCGGCCGGCGCGGGGCGGGCTGGGACTGGGCCTCTACATCTGCCGGCAGATCGTCGCGGAGCACGGCGGGGAGATCGCCTTCGAGTCGACGTTGGGCGAGGGCAGCACCTTCCTGGTGCGCCTGCCGCTAAGCGATGAGGCGGCCGCCGAGGACTACGCCGGGGTGCCGGGAGCCTCGCCCGCGGCCGATAGATAGACGACGACCCCCGTGACCGTGTCCGCTCCGTCGTGGACGGGTGTAACGGCGTAGATAAAGCGTGCGGGGCCGGCGCGATCGGGGCCCGGCAGGGCGTCGGAGGTCTGGGCAATCCCCCGCCGGTAGGCGTCGCGGATCAGGGCACCCGCCCGGCTCGCGCCGAGCCCCGGCCAGACGGTCGCTAACGGCTTGCCGACAATATCGCGCACGCCCGTCAACTCCAGGTAGGGCTGGTTCACCGCCGCGACCAACAGGTCGGCCCCGCGGAGCAAGAGGATCCCGAAGGGCGCGTGGTCGACCATTTCGGCCAGACAGGACCAGGCCGCGGTCATCTCGCTGGTCCGCGCCCCCATCTCCTCGGTCGTCGCCTGCAACTCCTCGTTCGTCGCCTGCAGCTCCTCGTTGTTCGTTTCCAGCTCTTCGTTGACCGCCTGCAACTCCTCGTTCGTCGCCTCGTACTCCTCGGCGGTGGCCTGCAGCTCCTCCTGCCCCAGCATGAGCGCCTCATTGGTCGCCTGGAGCTGCTCGTTCGCAGTCTGCAGCGCCTGATTCAGCGCGTTGAGGCGCGCGTTGGCCTCCTGCCGTGCCCGCAGCAGCTCCGCCTGCTCGCGCTCCGCGGCTTGGAGCTGCCGGCGTGTCTGCATCTGATCCGTCACGTCGAGCAGGCTGAGCACCAGTAGCTCCGCGCCTGGCAGATCGAGCGCGAACGGCACCACGGTCAGCGACACGTAGCGGCTCTCGCCCCCGGCGCGCGGATCCAGCTCGATCTCGGACAAAACCTGGGTGGTGTGCGTCTGCACCGCGTTGTCGATCGCGCCACGGACCAGGTTGTAGGGCAGATCGCGCGCCATATGGAGCAGGTCGCGCCCGGCGTCCGTCTCCAGAATGCCCAGGATGCGCCGCGCGACGACGTTGATCACCTGGATCCGGTAGGCGTGATCGATCACCACCACCCCGGCCGGCAACGCGCGCAACAACCGCTCGCTGATCAGCCGCGCAGGCGCGGGCAGGCGATCGACGAGCAGGCTGCCCGGCGCGGCGCCGGCAGCCGCGGCCTCGTCGCGCTGCCCGCTCGGGGCGGCCGCCGGGCCAGGCAGGGCCAGGCTGCCGTGCCGCCGCTGCAGCGGGAACCCGCCCGCGATACAACGGTAGATCTTCCAGCGCTTGTTTGTCAGCTCAAAGCTCGTGTTCGACGGGCGCACCGTTTCCGCCCGGCCGAGGAATAGAAACCCTTCAACCGCGTGCAGGGAATAGGCGAAGATGTCCAGCACGTGCTGCTGCAGCTCCGGCTGGAAGTAGATCAGCAGGTTCCGGCACACGGCCAGGTCAATCCGGGGGAAGGGAGTCCCCCGGCTGATGTCCTGCTGGCCGAAGATCACCATTTGCCGTAGGGGCTTCACCACCCGCAGGGCGCCGTCGGCCGGCTCGAAATAGCGCGCCCGCAGCATGTCCGGTACGTTGGCCAGTAGCTCGGGCGAGTAGACGCCGCGGCGGGCCAAGCTGATCGCGTCGTTGTCCAGGTCGGTCGCGAAGATCTTGACGTTCCAGTCCGGCAGCTCGGTGCCCAGGTGCTCTGCAATCAGCATCGCGATGGAGTAGGCTTCCTCGCCGCGCGCGCAGCCCGCCGACCAGATGCGCAAGACGCGCCCCCGCTCTCGGCCCCGCTCGATCAGTTGCGGTAGAATGGTCCGCTGCAGGTAGACGAACGCTTCCGGATCGCGGAAGAATTCGGTGACCTTGATCAGGAAGGCGGCCACGAGCGCCTCGACCTCCGCCGGGTGCTCGCCCAGGTAGGCGATGTAGTCGCGCAGGCTCGAGGTGCCGGTGGCCGACAGCCGCCGCCCGATGCGCCGCAGGATCGTGGAGGCCTTGTAGGGGCGGAAGTCGATGCCGGTGCGACGGGTAACCGCGCCGAGTAGCTCGTGCAGGGGATCTTCGAGCAGGGTCGGCGCGCCGGGCGCGCGCCGACCCTGCACGATCTCCATCAGCAGCGGCCCCATCGCCTCGAGCTCGGCCACGTAGTCGATCACGGCGGGCGGCAATGCGAGCGGCATCGACGGGTAGAGGGCGGTCTGGGGGTTCTGGATGATCACCGTGCCCCCGGCCTGGCTGACGTCGACCGCGCCGATCGCCCCGTCTGTGCCCGAGCCGGTGAGGATGACGGCCACCAGGTTCTCGCCGTAGGCCTCCGCGGCCGTCGACAGCAGCAAGTCGACGGACGGGCGCGGCCGGTTGGCGTGATCGGTGTCCAGCGCGACGCTGCCCCCGTGGATCGACACGTGGCGGTTGGCCGGGACGACGTAGATAGTGCCGGGCGCGAGGCGGGTCGCGCCGGTGAGGCCCACCACCGGCAGGGGCGAGCGCCGCTGCAGGATCTCGGCAAGGTGGCTCGGGTGGCTCGGGTCGAGGTGCTGGGCGAGCACGACGGGCGCGGGGAAATCGACCGGGAAGGCGCTCACGAAGCGGGATAGCGCCTCGATGCCCCCCGCGGAGGAGCCGACGACGACGAGTTTCGCGCCGGCCGCTGCCGCCGCTTCCGGCTGTTCCGTCACACCAAGCCTCCTCCCGGCGCGCCGAACCGCCGGGCTCGGTGCAATGCCCACGACAATTGTAGTCCGCGCCCGCACCCATTGTCAACGACGCCCGCCCGCGCGCGGCCGAATCCACCGGCTGTCCCAATTCGGCCCCACCCACGGGCGCTGCCCGCACCGATGCACAACCGCACCACTCCGGCCCCGCACGAGCCATGCCGCACAAACGCCTAAGTTCACGATGCAGCATGTCAATTCCCGTCGGGCTCGTTCGTCGTCTAGGTGAGCGCCCGCTGCGAGCGGCGCCAAGGCCGGAGGCGGCCCACGAGCGAGTGCGCCCGCGACGCCGGCCCCCACGCAAAGGAGAACGACGGTGGCGAATTTTGTTCTGGTTTACAAAGGCGGCGGCATGCCCGAGACCGAGGCGGAGCAGCAAGCGGTGCTGGCGGATTGGGGGCGCTGGTACGAGAGCATCGGCGCGGGTGTGGTCGACGGCGGCCAACCCTTCGGCTCCGCGGCCTCGGTCGGCGCGGACGGGAGCGTGAGCGCCGGGGGCGCGTCGGGCCTGACCGGCTACTCCATCCTCGCCGCCGATAGCCTGGACGCCGCCACGGCGCTGGCGCAGACCTGCCCGATCCGCGCGTCCGGTGGCAGCATCGAGGTCTACGAGGCCATGCCCATGATGTAGGGCTCCCGGCCGCCAGGACATCCGCGGGGATGTCCTGGCGCGCCCCGGCGGCCGGGCTACGGCATCGCCGGCAGGCCCCAGCGGCCCGCCAACGCAGCCGGCAACTCGCGCAGCGCCCCCAGCACCAGATCCGGGTGCGCGGGGCCGCTCCTGGGCGGCGGAAGCGCCCCGGCGGGCGGCAGCCAGGCCGCCCAGAGCCCCGCCCCATGCGCGCCCGCGATGTCGGCCTGCAGGTCGTCGCCCACGTACAGCGCGGCCTGTGGGAGTATGTCGCCCAAGGCGGCGAGCGCGGCGCTGAAGATGCGTGGGTCAGGCTTGGCGATCGCCAGGTCGGCCGAGTAGATCCGCACGGGGAACATGGCGAGCAGGCCCTGGCGGTCCAGCTCGCGGTCGCGCCAGGCCTGGCGCCAGGTGGTGTTGGAGAGCACGCCCAGGCGCAGGTCCAGCGCGCGCAGCCGCGCCAGCGTCTGCGCCAGGTCCGGCTCGACCTCGCCGGCGGCCAGCAAGCGGCACCTGCCAGGCCGAGATGATCTCCGGGTCCTCGGGGTCGATCGGCCAGCCGGTGGCGGCGACCAGGTGGCCGAGCAGTGCCTGCCGCGTGTGCACGGGCGCGTGGGCTGCCGTCAGCGCGGTGATCTGGGCATGGAGCGCGGCGGGCGGGAGCAGCGCGGGAACGCGGACGGCCAGCGCCGCGTGCAGGGCGGCGCTCATGCGGCGCTCGAGCTCGTCGCGGTCGGCGGCGCCCGCCGCACCATCGTCTCGCCCAGGTCGAACAACACGGCCTGCAGCCTCATGCGTGCGCCCGGATGAAGTCGGCGGCGAGCGCGAACACCTGCTCCTTGTCGTAGTCGACCGTGACGATGTGGTAGCTGCGGTGGAGCACGCGTAGCTGCTTGTCACGCGAGGCGATGCGGCTGTAGATCCACATGGCGTTCATCGGGCGGACCAGGTGGTCGTGCCGTGAGTAGATAATCAGCGCCGGGGCGGTGATGCGCGGCAGGTCGGCCTGCACCCGCGCGAGCAAGTCGATCAGCGCGGCGGCGGCGGTCAGCGGCAGTTGCTGGTAGGTCAGCTGGCGGGCGCGGGCCGCTGGGTCGGCGATGTCGCTGAAGCGCTTGCCCAGATACGGCAGGCTGCCGCTCACGGCCTGCAGAGGCACGCTCAACAGCGGCGGGATCCAGATCGGCGCGCTCATCGTGATCACTCCAGCGAAGGCGTCGGGCGTGCGCTCGGCCAGGTAGAGGCTGAGTGCGCCGCCGAGCGACAGCCCGGCCAGGAAGATCCGGGTGCAACCGTGCGCGTGGAGCTCGTGCAGCCCGGTCTCGGCCGAGGCCACCCAGTCCTGCCAGGTCTTGGTGCGCAGGTCCTCGGGCGAGGTGCCATGCCCAGCCAGGAGCGGGGCGGCCACGGTGATGTCCTGCGCGGCCAGCGCGGCGCCCATCTCGCGCAGGGTGAATGGCGACGACGAGAGGCCGTGCAGCAGCAGGCAACCGGTGGTGCCCCGCGGGTAGAAGAAGGGCTCCGCGCCGGGCAGGACCAGCGGCCGGGTGGTCGGCCGCCGGGTGCTGGCCTCCGGCGCGCTAGCGTCCGGCATAGTTGGGCGCTTCCTTTGTGAGCACCACGTCGTGCGGGTGGCTCTCGCGCAGGCCCGCGCCGGTGATGCGCACGAAGCGCGTGTCTTCCTGGAAGCGGGTGATGTTCGGCGCGCCGACGTAGCCCATGCCCGCCCGCAGCCCTCCGACCAGCTGGTAGATCATCGTGCCGACCGGGCCCTTGTACTGCACCCGGCCCTCGATGCCCTCCGGCACGAGCTTGTCGAGGCGGTCGATATCCTGCTGCCCGTAGCGGTCCCGGCTCGACGCGCGCTGCTTCATCGCGCCGATGGAGCCCATGCCCCGGTACTCCTTGAAGCGCTCGCCCTGGTAGAGGATCACGTCGCCCGGGCTCTCGTCGACGCCCGCCAGCAGCGAGCCGATCATCACCGTGTCGGCGCCCGCCGCGATCGCCTTGGCCAGGTCGCCGCTGTACTGGATGCCGCCGTCCGCGATGATCGGGACGCCGGCCGGCCGCGCCACGCGCGCCACTTCCCAGACGGCCGTGATCTGCGGCATACCCGCGCCCGAGACGATCCGCGTCGTGCAGATCGAGCCCGGCCCCATGCCGACCTTCAGGCCGTCGGCGCCCGCGTCAATCAGCGCCCGCGCGGCGCTCGCCGTGGCGATGTTGCCTGCGATAACCGCCACATCGTGGTGGCGCTTGATGCGCCGCACCGTCTCGATCACCCCCGAGGTGAAGCCATGCGCCGTGTCGACGAAGACCACGTCGATGCCCGCCTGCACCAGCGCGACCGCGCGGTTGTAGCCCTCGTCGCCCACGCCGACCGCCGCACCGCAAAGCAGCCGGCCGTGCCGATCGTAGGTCGCGAGCGGGTACTGCTGCTTCTTCTGGATGTCCTTCACGGTGATCAGCCCGACCACGCGGCCCCCCGCGTCGACCACGGGCAGCTTCTCGATCTTGTGCTGCCGCAGGATCTCACGCGCCTGCTCCAGCGTCGTGCCCGGCTGCACGGTGACCAGCGGCGCGCGCGTCATCCAGGCGTGGATCGGCTCGTCCAGGTCGGCGTCCTCGACGAAGCGGATGTCCCGGTTCGTCAGGATGCCGACCAGGCGCGCCTCCTGGACAATCGGCACGCCCGAGATGTGGTAGCGCTCCATCAGGTCCATCGCGTCGCGCAGCGTGTTGTCGGGGCCGAGGCAGATCGGGTCGACGATCATGCCCGCCTGCGAGCGCTTCACCTTATCGACCTCGGCCACCTGATCCTCGATCGACATGTTGCGGTGGACCACGCCGAGGCCGCCCTCGCGCGCCATCGCGATAGCCATACGCGCCTCGGTCACCGTGTCCATCGCCGCCGACAGGATCGGGATATTCAAGCTGATATCGCGCGTCAGCCGCGTGGCGGTCGAGATGTACTGCGGTGTCGGCAAAACCTCGGAGTAGGCCGGCACCAGCAAGACGTCGTCGAAGGTCAGGCCTTCGAAGCCGAATTTCTCCGCATCTGATAGCATGGGCATTGTGTTGCTCTCCCCCGTCTAGGCGGACCGGGCCGGGCCGACACCGGCGAGCGCCGCCTCCGCCATGCGCGCGTGCAGCGAGTCAATCCGCGCACGCAATAACTGTATGTCATATTGCCGCCAACTCGGGTCACCCGTGATCAGCACCTGCTGCTTGCGGAAGGCCAGTTCCGTCGCCAATTGTTGCAGGCGGCCGATCTCGCGGCTGGCCACCCATCCCTGCCGGCTCAACGCCCACCAGCGAGCCTGCCAGCGCCGCCACGCCGAGGTGAGCATGTGGTACTCGTCGACGCTGAAGCGCCCGACCAGCACCTCTTCCCACAATTGCTGCTCGATCCAGCGCCGCTCGCGGCCGCCCGCCAGGATGGCGATGACCACCATCGCCGCGATGCCCGTCCAGTCGGCCACGATGTCGACCAGGCAGCCCGCCAGCGCGGCGCCGCTGCCCGCAAGCTCGCCCACGCTCACCAGCGTGTTGTGCAGTCCGTGGAAGAACATCGCGCCGCCCAGGCCGATCACCGGCCAGATCCAGCGGACCCGTCCCTGCGGGTGGGACCGCATGTAGCCCAGGGCCGCCCCTGTGATGCTGGTGAAGAAGGCGTGGTTGAGGCCGAAGAGGCCGGAGCGCAGGAACCAGCCGCCGATGACGGCGTCGAGCGCGGGGGCGATGCTCGGATCGTAGCCGTTGGGATAGGCGAAGCGCAGCCCGTAGACCACGTTTTCGACCACCGAGAAGCCGAGGCCGACCAGCGCGCCGTAGAGGATCCCGTCCAGCACGTCGTCGAACTCGCGCCGATAGGCCAGGAAGAGGATGAAGAGGATGCTGCCCTTGGCCGCCTCCTCGACGATGGGCGCCACGATCGTAGCTTCCCCGAACATCCCTGCCGGGCCGATGCCGGACAGCGGAATGTCCAGCAGACCTTCAAAGATCAGGGCGAAGAGAATGGCGGGCAACGAGCCCCAGACAAACGCCAGCACGGCCAGACTGACGGGCTCTTTCTCGTAGCGATCGAGCCACCAGATTAGCAGGACGTACAACAGGGCCGGAGCCAACGCGAGCCCGATCAGCAGGGCCAGCAGCGCCAGCAAGCTCATTCGCTCGTGACCGCCTCCTCCGCAGGATTATCGGTAATTGTACCCGATACGGGGCCCGCCCGCAAGTCCCCGTGCCCTCGGTTTGCGGATTCTGGTCCCGGATGTTGTGGTGGGAGCGGGGTACGGGCACAAGATGTGGGGCAGTGCGCTGCCGGCGGAGGCGCAGGTCAGTCGATCAGGCCCTGCTGCCGCGCCAGGTGCACCGCCTCGGTGCGGTTGCCGGCGCCCAGCCGGGCCAAGATCGCCGAGACGTGGAACTTGACCGTGCGCTCGCCGATCTGCAGCCGCGCCGCGATCTCCTTGTTCTGCAGCCCCGCGGCCAGCAGGGTCAGCACCTCGCGCTCGCGCGCAGTCAGCGGCACAGCCGGGGCGGCGAGGTGGTGGATCAGCCGTGCCGCAACCGCGGGCTGCAACAGCGACCCGCCCGCCGCGATCAGCCGGATGGCGCGGAATAGCTCCTCGCGCGGCGCGCCCTTGAGCAGGTAGCCACGCGCGCCCGCCTGCACTGCCGCGATGATCCGCTCGTCGGTGTCGAAGGCCGTGAAGACCAGGACGCGCACGTCGGGTATGTCGGCGCGCATCGCCCGCAGCGCCTGCACGCCGTCGAGGCCGGGCATCTCGAGGTCGAGCAGCACGACGTCCGGTCGCGCGTCGTGCACCAGCGTAACGGCCTCGGCCCCGGTGCCCGCCTGCCCTATGACGGCGAAATCGGGCTGGGTAGCCAGCACGGCGGCCAGGCCCTCGCGCACGATCGGGTGGTCGTCGGCCAGTACGAGGCGGATGGGGCCGGGAGCCGTGGCGTCAGCGCGCATCGCCCGCTCCCGCCCGCGGCGCCGCGCGCGGCCGTCCGCCCCGTGCCGGCACCGTCGCCGTGATCTGCGTGCCCGCGCCGGGCGCCGCCGCGATGGTCACGGTGCCGCCGAGCAGGTGGACCCGCTCGCGGATGCCCAGCAGGCCGAAGCCGCTCTCGGCGCGCGTCTCGACGCCCTCCGGCTCGAAGCCCGCGCCGGTGTCGGCCACCGTCAGCCGCACGGCACCGGACAGCCGCCCGAAGGACAGCGTCACGGCCGCAGGCCCGGCATGCTTGCGCACGTTCGTCAGCGCCTCCTGCGCGACGCGGTAGAGCCCCGCCTCGACCGCGTGCGGCAGCCGGCCGATCCGCGGATCGAGTTGCGCCTGCACCGGCAGACCTGACTCCTCGGTGAAGTCGAGCGCGAGCAGGCGCAACGCCTCGGGCAGCGTGCGCCCCGCCAGCGGTGCCACGCGGAGCTCGAGCACCGAGCGGCGCGCCTCGGCCAGATTGGAGCGCGCCAGCTTCAGCGCCTGGTCGAGCGAGCGCGCCTGCGCCTCCGGCCGCGCGGTGCCCAGGGCCTGCGCCGCTTCGAGGTGCAGCGCGATGGCCGCGAGGCCCTGGGCCAGCGTGTCGTGGATCTCGCGCGCGATGCGGTTGCGCTCCTCGGCGGCCGCCAGCGTCACCGCCTGCTGCGCCAGGCGCGCCCGCTCGATGGCCGTGCCCAACTGCGCGCCCACCGCCGAGAGCAGCAGCAGGGTGTCGGGCGTGAAGGTGGCCCGACCCGGGCCGGCCACGTTCAAGATGCCGAGCATGCGCTCCTGCGAGCGCAGCGGCGCGCTGGCGTGCACCTGCAAGCCCCCGCGATCGCCCGCCGCCTCGGCCAGGCGCGAACACTCGACCACGTTGATCGCCGCCCGGAGCTCCCCCGACTTGAACAGGTTGTTGCAGGTGCAGCCTCCGACCCAGGGCTCGCCCGGATAGGCCATGGCGGGCGGCAGCGCGTGATAGGCCGCCAGATAGAGCCGGCCTGCCTCGTCGCGCAGGAAGATCCAGCCGGTTTGCAGCCCGAGGAGCTCGACCAGCGAGGCGAGCGTGGCGTCGAGCGCCACCTGCAGGTCGCTGGTCGCGTTCAGAGTCTCGGCAATGCGGTTCAGGATGCTGAGCCGGCGGTTGCGTTCATGGAGCGCGGCGGAATCGGCTGGGTTCATGCGGGCGAAAGCAAGCGAGGAGAGCCCGGCGGCCCTCCTCGCGGCGGTGGCGGCCGGCGGCCGGTCAGGGCAAGGTCCAGTTGATGATCGTGCCCGCAAGGCGCCCGGCATCATAGCGGACCGTCGCGCCGCTGATATCCGTGGTCCCATTCAGCTTCCAGCACACGAAGCCCTGTGTCGTCTTGCCCGCGTCGATCCGCACGACCAACGAGGTGCAGACGAGATCCTGATCCAGCGGAGTCGTGCTGCCCTTCAGGTAGGCATTGAACGCGGTGCCCGGCAGGCTGACCTGGCCCGTGCCCTTGCTGTTGTCCACCGTGAACGAAGCCTTGAGGGAGCCGTCGGCGACGTCGGCGGAGTCCAGCGTGATCGTGTAGTCCTTCACTGGCATCGGCGTAGCAATCGTGCCCGAGACGGTGCCGATGGGCGGTTTCGTCGCCGCGGGGGTCGTGCCCGCGCCGGGCGTGTCGCTGCCCGTGACCGCGGTGGGCGTGTCGCCGCCGGTCGTGCTCCCGCCGCAGCCGGTGAGGGCCGTGCCCAGCGCAAGCAGTAGCAGCGCAACAGCGATCGTGCTTCGCTTCATGAGAACTCTCCTTATGCAAATTCCTGAATGCAGATTCCGGAGTTCCATCCCCGGATCGCGCGGCACACGCGCCGATCCCGGCAGCGGCGGCGCGCCGGGGCGCCGCCGGTTACGCGGCGATGTCGGACAGCGGCGCACCGGTGGCGTCCGCATGGGTCGCCGCCTTGCGGGCGCGCGCGGCGTCGACGAAGGCCGCGAAGAGCCGGCGCGCCAACTCGTGCTTGCGCACCATCTCTTCGGGGTGCCATTGCACGGTCAGCACGAAAGTGCGATCGGGCGCTTCGAGCCCTTCGCACAGGTCGTCGGGCGCCCAGGCGGTGGCGCGCAGGCCCGGGGCGACGGCCTTGACGGCCTGATGGTGCGAGGTGTTAACCCAGATGCGGTCGGCGCCGATGATGGCATGGAGGCGAGTGTCGGGCGCGATGCGCACGTCGTGGGCCAGGTAGTCGCGGATCTTGCGCTTAAACAACTCGCGGTGGTCGAACACGGTCGGGTACTCGCGGGGGATGTCCTGCCAGAGCGTGCCGCCCATGACGACGTTGAGCACCTGATGGCCGCGGCAGATGCCGAAGATCGGCATGTCGTCGGCCAGGGCCCAGGGCAGCAGCGTCGTCTCCACAAAATCGAGCCCCGTATCGGGGTGGTCGGTTTCGGGCAGGGCGTCCTCGCGGAAGAATCGGGGGTTGATGTCCACGCCACCGGGGACCAGCACACCGTCGAGGCAGGCATACAGGGCGCGCAGGCTGTCGCCGTCTTCGACCTGCGGAATCAGCAGGGGAATGCCGCCGGCCGCCATGACGGCGCGCGAGTACGACTGGTTGTTGCTGAAGCGCGGCGCGTGTAGCCCGGCCGCGTCATGATCACTCATCGTGGTGATCCCGATGATGGGGCGTTAACTCATACCGTATCCGTTTCCTACCCTTGATCCAGCGCAAGGACGCTCGTTATCGCCCGGCGGGGGGCCATGCCGGCCGCGGGCACCCCGAGCAGGGGCCGCGCCGGCATCCCGGCCCCGCGCGTGCGCGGGGCGCCGGCCATCCCAGCCGCAGAGCAGGACCTATGCCAGACGGGCACCACGCCAGACGCCCGCGCCCGTCCGCCGCGACTATTAGAGCAAGTGTAGCATGGCCCCCGAACGCTGTCAAGCGCGATACGCCGCGCGACGACGGGGTGGGGCGCGGAGTCGGGATCCCGCGTACGGGTAGCGCATCTCCCAACCGCGATGCCACAACCGCCCGGCAGGGGCCGGCGCGGCGCGTGGCATAGTCACTGCTGAATCGAGCGGCATGAAATACGCCTTCACCACCCTCGCCTGCCCCGATTGGACGATCGACCAGGTCATCGCCGCGGCCCGCCGCGACGGCTACGACGGCGTGGAACTTCGGCTGCTCGACGGGGCCGTCATCGACCCCGAGGTCGGGGCCGCCGCCACGCTCCGCGCCGTCGCGGCGTGCCGCGCGTCCGGCCTCGCCGTCCCCATGCTCGACACGTCCTGCCGGTTCAACGAGGCGAGCCCCGAGGAGCGCGTCCGCGAGTTGGCCGCCCTCCAGGCCTGGATCCGCCTGGCGGCCGCGGCGGAGGTGCCGCTCCTGCGCGTCTTCGGGGGCACGGCCCCCGATACCCCGCCCGAGGTCGCGATCAGCCGCGTCGCGGGCGCGCTCGCGCAGGCCGCCCCCGCGGCGGCCGCGGCGGGCGTCACGATCTGCCTGGAGACCCATGACGCCTTTTCCGCGGCCCGCATGGTCGCCGCCGTGCTCGACCAGGTCGACTCGCCGCACGTCGCCGCGCTGTGGGATAGCCAGCATCCCTACCGGGCCGGCGAGACGGCGGAAGAGGTGATCGCCCTGCTGGGCCCACGCATCCGCCACGTGCACGTCAAGGACGCGCGGCGCCCCGCCCGGCCCGACGACCCCTGGCCGCTCGTGCTGCTCGGCGAAGGCGACGTGCCGGTAGCCGAGCAGTTGCGGCTGCTGGCCCAGGCGGGCTACGACGGCTATATCGCGGTCGAGTGGGAGAAGAAGTGGCACCCCGAGATCGTCGCGCCCGAGGTCGCCCTGCCCCAGCACATCGCCTGGCTGCGCGCCAACGCGCCGCCCGCCGCGTGAGCCCATCTGACGGGACGGCGTGTCCGGCGCGCCGACCCTGAGCCGGGCGCTCAGCGGGTGCCGCTGCCCTGGACGAAGCGATTGTGCGAGGGCTGGTAGGTGCCACTCGCGTGCCAATCGTCGATCAACCGGCCGGCCGAGTCGAAGACCTGCCGGTGAATGTCGGCCGTGAAGCCCGGCTGCGCGTGCTCGACCTGCAGGGTTTTTCCACGCGGTACGGCGCTGCTCGCCTGGTAGATCGGGCTGGTGCTGGTCGGCACCGGATCCGTGATCACCGGGCCGGCGACGTGCACCTTCCAGCCGGGCGCCGTGCCCCACACCTCGAAATGCACCACGCCGTTCGCCGCGTGTGCCCGGATCAGCACCCAGTGGTCGGTGCCGTTGCGCCAGCGGAAGTCGAGGTCGGGCGGGGCGATTGTCGCGTCGAGGCCCTGCAGGCCGCTCGGCGCCCGACCGTACGAGGCGATCCAGTAGCTGTGGTGGTGCCGCTCGGTGATCGGCATGCCCGCCCAGAAGACGCTCTGGAAGAGCGTGGTCGCCACCTGGCAGATTCCGCCCGCCTCGGCCGGCACCGTGGTCACCCCGCCGCCGTCCCACATGATCGCCCAGCCCATCTCGAACCCGGCGTCCAGCGTGAGCGGGCCGAGCGTGGCGTTCAGGTCGAACTCCTGCCCCGGTGCGACCAGCGCCCCGTCGACCAGCGCGGTGCCGAACTCGACGTTATGCGCCCGCTCTGGTGACGACCCATAGTAGGTCGTCTGGGCCTGGCCCAGCAGGTCCGGCGTGGCGATCGTCGGGGGCAGACCCGTGTCGCCGAAGGCGGCCGGCTTCGGCGTGACGACCAGCATCGCCGCCGTGCGCCCGGCCGCCAGCGCGGCCGCCACCGCCGCCTGGCTGGCCGCGGCGTCGAGCGCGGCGCCCGGCTGCGACGGCGCGGCGACCTGCACGGCGCCATCCACCAGCCGGTAGCGCGCGTCGTGCGCGGTCGCGTCGACCGCATCGGCGATCGTCACCAAGTGCTCCGCGAGCAGCGAGGGATCGACGGTCAGCCGGTAGGGCGCCCCGCCCCCGCCCTGGTTACCGGCCAAGGCCAGCGCCGCGTCCAGTTCCGGCCCCCGGATCGTCCAGTGCTGCCCGCCGTACTCCAGGGTGAGTCCCTGAGCGACGAGCGCCTGCCACTGGGTATAAAGCGGCTGCACGGCAGCGGCCGGCACCGCCGCAGGCACGGCCACCAGCGGCAGCGTCACGTGGCGCTCCGGCGTCGCCGCTGCGGCGATCACGGCGGGCATGGCCGTGTCGAGGTCGAGTGCCCAGCCGAGCACGTCGGGCACCAGCGCGGGCGTCCCGCGCACCGACTGGACGGTCGCGTTGCGCGGCGCGACCTGTACCCGCGCGGCCAGCGGCGCGAGCATAGCCCGGATGCGTGCGGGATCGAGGTGTGCGGCCGGCACGCCGCGGGCGTCAGGTGCCCAGACGAGCGCCGCCGTGAGCGTGTCGGGTGCCAGCGTCAGCGCATCGGTTCGCCCGGCCACGGTGACCGTCAGCGGCCGGGCCACGAGCGCTTGGGCCGCGGCGCGCGCCGCCACGAAGGCCGCGTCGGGCACGTCCGGCGGCACCGGGTGCACCGGGAGCACGAGCGTGGGCAGCGGGCCGGGCACCGCCGCGGCCGCGGCGAGCAGTCGGGCGGCCAGCGTCTGGTCAAGCGCCTGGCCCGGCCGGCCGGGCACCAGGTCCGGGATGCCGGAGTTGCCCGCCAGCCGGGCGGGCACCGCGGGCCGGTCTACGGCGGCGGCCAACCGGGCGACCAGCGCCGGGATAGCCGCCGGATCCGTGCGGCTGGGCGCATCGAGCGCCCAGCCGCCGCTGAGCGCGGCGAGGCGCGCGCCCCAGTCGGCCAGAAAGTCGCCCGACCGCCCGTAGGCCGCCGCGGCCGTGGCGACCGCGGCGGCATCGCGCGTCATCCCGAGGTCCGCGCGGGCAATGGTCCAGGTCTGCGCTCCGCCGGCGCTCCGCAGAGTGATCGGCCCGCCGGGCGGCGCCAGCCCGGCGACGAGCGCCCGCACCTCGGCGGGCGCCCGGCCGCTCAGATCGCGGCCGGCGAAATAGACGCCGGGATAGACCCGACCGTCGTAGGCCGCGCCGAAGGCGACGGCCCCCACCAGCAGGAGTAGCACCAGCAGCGCGACGCCGCCCAGCGCGAGCCGCGGCACGCGGCCCAGGCGCGGGCCGATGCGCGCGAAGATCCGGATCCCGTGGCCAAGAACACGGTCGTACTGCATGCCGAGCCTCCCGGAGTGAGGACGAATCGGTCATAGGTGTGCCGGCCGGCTGCCGGCGAAGACGGAGAAAAGCGGCATTAGGCCGGGGCCCTCCGCGGAGGTGCCCCATGCGCCCGGCGGCCCTCGGGTGCAAGATACATGCCAGTCAACTCCCGCCGGCCGGGATCTGCCCGTCCAATTGGTCAAGCAAGCGCGCGCACGTCGTCAAGTCGCCGCTCCAGAGCGCCTGGCCCGCCTGCACGAAGGTCTGCTCGATCGCCACATTGGTTGCGCCGCTCGCCGGGGCGCTGAAGATGCGGATCAGCGTCGGCCCCCATTGCGACGGCGGCTGCGGCGGCAGGATCCGCGCGTCCGGGTCCAGCGTGCTCTCGTAGCGCCGCATCAGATCGTAGTAGCGCACCCGCAGGCGCACCGCCTGCACGTCGGCCGCCGAGTGGGGGATGCCCGCCAGCCAGGCCCGCCAATCGGCCTCCAGTTGCGCTGAGTCCTGCCCGTAGATGGGCGCGGGGTTGTCGGGCTGCGCCAGGTACTGCTTGAACTTGTCCAGCCCCCAGCGGTCGATCAAGTACTCGTCGTAGGAGCCGCCTTCCAGGTAGGCGATCTCGTGCTGCGCGCCGTAGAAGTCCTGCCGCAGGCTGGCCAGCGGGATGTAGAGGTCAGAATTCTCGGCGACGAGGGTCGAGGCGAGCACGCCGATCGACTCGATCTGGTAGTGGCCATCGGCCGACCAGACGGCCACCCCCTCGCCCAGCAGCCCGCCCTTGTTCGCCGCGCTGCCCAGCATCTGCTCGATCAGCGCGTGCGTGGTCTCGTGGCGCAGCACGATTTCGAGGGAGGTCGACGTGTAGTCGCGGCCGGCAGGTGGGTAGGAGATGAGAAGTTCGTTGTGGCTGTAGGACGCCCCGCCCTGCCAGTAGATGCGGTTGACGAAGTAGATGCGGATGCGCACCGTGGGCGTGATCTGCGTGTGGGCCACGGCGACCGACATCGCGCGCTCGGCGATGGTCGCCAGCCGGGCGCTGTCCTGGGCCGCGGGGCTGTTGGGCAGGTAGTACAGGTCGTAATGCGCCGTGTACCGGGTGAGCCAGGCGCCCGGCTCGGGCGTCTCGACCGGCAGCGGCGTGGCGGTCGGCGCGGCCGGGGGCCCGGTCGTCGCGGGGACCGTGGGGTTGCCGGGCGCCGTGCCCGCTGGCAGCGGCGTCAGGCCGCGCAGATGCAGCCCCGGCGTTGGCGTGGGCGAGATGGCCGGAATCGGCCCCCCGCGGCCCGTCGCCCCTTGTGGGGCAGCCGTCGCGGTCGCGCTAGGCGCGGCGGGGAGCGTGCGCGTGACCGTGGGGACCGGCGCCGTGGGCGCCGCGGCGGCCGTGCGGGTGGGGGGCGGCGCGAGCCTGCCCGCCACGCCGGGGCGCGTGAGGTCCCAGGCCACCCCAAGGCCCACGAGCAGCAGCAGCACGAGCGCCGCGAGGAAGATCGGCGGACGCGGCCGGGTTGTCGACGCTTTCATAGACGATTCAGAACGTGGGTCGGCTCCGGCGCGTTCGCGACTCCGGCGCTACACGAGATAATGTGCGAACTGGCGGCGCAAGCGGATCGGCAGCAACCCCTCGATCACGGTGCCGGTTTCGTCGTAGCTCTCGCTCGTGACGGTCCCCTGGCGATGGAATTCGGCCACCAGGTCGCCCTGGTCGTAGGGTATACGCACGGTCACGGCGAGGAGATTGCGGCTCAGCTCCTCCTCGATGCGCGCGCGCAGCCGGTCGAGGCCGATGCCCGCCTGCGCGGAGATCGGCACGTACTCGGCCGGAATGCCGAGCTCGGCGACCAGCGTGGCGCCGAGGTCCGCGCCCGCTTCCAGCGTGATGCCGTTCGTCGCCGCCAGCATGTCGATCTTGTTCAGTGCCACGATGCGCGGCTTGTCGCCCAGCCCGAGCTCACCCAGCACCTCCTCCACTGTCGCCGCTTGCTCGGCGGCGTTGGCGTGGGTGATGTCGAGCACGTGGATCAGCAGGTCCGCCTCGGCGATCTCCTCCAACGTGGCGCGGAAGGCCGCGACCAGCTGCGTCGGCAGGCGCTGGATGAAACCAACCGTGTCGCTCAGCAGGATCTCGCGACCGTCGGGCAGCGCGATCTGCCGCGTGGTCGGGTCGAGCGTCGCGAAAAGGACGTCGGCCGCGAGCACCCCGGCGCCGCTGAGGGCATTGAGCAGGGTCGACTTGCCCGCGTTCGTGTAGCCGACCAGGGCGACGATCGGCAGGCCCGCGCGCCGCCGCTTCTCCCGGTAGAGCTCGCGCTGGCCGTGCACCTGCTGCAACTCGTCCTTCAACCGGCCGATGCGCTCGCGCGCGCGGCGGCGGTCGACCTCCAGCTGCGTCTCGCCGGGGCCGCGCAGGCCTACGCCCGCGCCGCCGGTGCCGCCCGTCTGCCGCGAAAGGTGCGTCCACAGGCGGGTCAGCCGGGGCAGGCGGTACTCCAGCTGGGCGAGCTCCACCTGCAGGCGGCCCTCGCGCGTGCGCGCGTGCCGGGCGAAGATATCGAGGATGAGCGCGGTCCGGTCGAGCGTCTTGACGTTGAGCGCCTCTTCGATGTTGCGCTGCTGGCGCGGCGATAGCTCCTCGTCGAAGAGCAGCAGGTCGTAGTCGGCCTGCTCCTTCAACTGCCGGATCTCGTCGAGCTTGCCTTTGCCCACCAGCGTCGCGGCGTTCGGCGCGCTCAGCTTCTGCGTGACCTCGCCGACCACCTGCACGCCCGCCGTCTTGGCCAGCAGCGCCAGCTCGGCCAGCGAGTCCGCGAGCATCCAGACCGGCTGCCCGATCTCGACACCCACCATCAGCGCGCGCTCGCGGGGTTGGCGGACTTCGTGCAGGCCATCCCCGTCCCGTTTCTCGATCACGAGGTCGGGCCTAGAATCCATGTGATCCATACCGTCTGTAAGACGACCCTCCTCGCGGACCCCCATCGGGTGGGCCCGCGTTCCGCCCGACGCTCGCCCGACCGGCGGCGTCCGGTTGCTCACTACTATCGTTTGTGCTATTCTATATTATACCATCCTAGCGTGCGCCGCCCATCCGCCCGGGGGCCGACCCGGCGGGGGCCATTCGAAGGTGGGGCTTCGATGCAAGCTCTGTTCATACCCGCCCGGCGACTGCTCAGCTACCTGACGTACCCTGAGAAGTTCGTGCTCCTCACGCTCCTGCTCCTGCTGGTGCTCGCGGCGACCTTGCTTCCCGCCACGCTCCCCGGCCTGGAGGAAAGCAAGACGGTGGCCACGCCTCTGGCCCTCATCGTGCTGCCGATCGCCGTCTACCTCTGGATCGGCTTCTACCTGGAGGTGCGCGAGGAGCTTGCCCGGCGTGCGGCCATTGAGGCGGACATGCAGGCCGCCGCCCAGGCCGCCGAGACGGCGACCCGCGCCAAGAGCGAGTTCCTGGCCACGATGAGCCACGAGATCCGCACGCCAATGAACGGCGTGCTGGGCATGGCCGGCCTGCTGCGCGGCACCGCGCTCACGCCGCAGCAGCGCGACTACGCCGAGACCATCCACGACAGCGCCGAGATGCTTCTCGGCCTCGTCGACGATATCCTCGACTATTCGCGTCTCGAGTCGGGCAAGATGGAGCTCGAGGCGCGCGTCTTCGACCTGCGCGCCTGCCTGGAGAGCGTGCTCGACCTCGAAGCACCGCGCGCCGCCGAGAAGGACCTCGACCTGGCCTACGGGCTGGAGCCGGGCACTCCCGCGCTGGTCGTCGGCGACGTCACGCGCCTGCGCCAGATCCTGCTGAACCTGGTCAACAACGCAATCAAGTTCACCGAGCACGGCGAAGTGGCGATCAGCACGAGCAGCCGCCCCGTGCCCGGCACGGATGGCGCATCCGCGGGTTATGAGCTCCACTTCGCCGTGCGTGACACCGGCATCGGCATCCCGGCCGACCGCATGGGCCGCCTCTTCCGCTCGTTCAGCCAGGTCGACGCCTCGACCGCGCGCCGCTACGGCGGCTCGGGCCTGGGCCTGGCGATCAGCAAGCGCCTGGCCGAGTTGATGGGCGGCAGCATCTGGGCCGAGAGCCAGGAGGGCCAGGGGAGCACCTTCCACTTCACCGTGCGCGCCACCGCCGCCGACGCCGCCGCGCCCGCCCCGGACACCGGCGCCCTCGCCGGGCGGCATCTCCTGATCATCGATCCCAACCCGACGCGCCGCGCCCACCTGGCCCTGGTCGCCGAGGGCTGGGGCCTGGTTACCCGAGCCACCGACGCGGCGGACGACGCGTTGGCCTGGCTCGCCGCGGGCGACCCCGCCGACGTGGCCCTGCTCGGCCCGCAGCCCGGCCCGGCCGAGGGCCCGGCCGTCCTCGCCGCCATCCGGCGCCGCCGCCCGGGCTTGCCCCTGGTGCTCCTCGCCCCGGCCGGCCACCTGCGCAGCGAGGCCGACCACGGCGCGGTCATGCTCAGCGTGCCGGTCAAGCAGATGGCCTTCTACCAGGCGCTCGTCGCCGCCGCCGCGCCGACCGCAGGCGCCGCGGCACGACCCGCGCGCAACGGCGCCCCGACCCTGCGTATCCTGCTCGCCGAGGACAATCCGGTCGATCAGAAGCTGACGCAGCATGCGCTGGCGCGGCTGGGCAGCCGGGCCGACCTGGTGCAGAACGGCCGCGAGGTGCTACAGGCGTTGGAGCACCAGGCCTACGACGTCGTCTTGCTCGACGTCGAGATGCCACAACTGGATGGGCTGGAGACCGCGCGGGCCATCTGCGACCGGCTGCCTGCCGAGGCGCGGCCGCGCCTGATCGCCCTCAGTGCCGGCGCGGCGGATGAGGAGCGCGCCGCCTGCTTGGCCGCCGGCATCGACGTCTATCTGAGCAAGCCTGTGGAGCTCGAGGCGCTGGCGACGGCGCTGGCGCACCCGGCCGTGCCTGCCCCCGCGCCCAACGGTCATACCGCCCCCGCGCCCGGCGACGCCCCGCTTGACTGGGCCGCCCTGGCGACGCTCCGGGCCGACCTCCAGGCCGGCGGAGACTCGGATCTGCTGCCCGAGATCATCGCCCTCTTCCAGCGCGGCACGCCCGTGATCCTGCGGCGCATGCACGCCGCGCTCGACGCCGGGGACGCCGCCGTCCTGCGCGGCGCGGCCCACGAACTCAAGGGCAGCAGCCGCAGCCTGGGCGCCCGCCCGCTGGCCGCGCTCTGCGAGGCGCTGGAGCGCCAGGCCCGCGCGGGCGCACTCGCCGAGGCGGACGCCCTGATCGCGGCGATAGAGCGCGAGTTCGAGCGCGTCTGCCGCGCCTTCGCCGCGCTCGCGCCCCTACCCGCCTAGCCGCAGAACGCCCGCGCCGTCGCCGCCAGCACCGCGGCACACGTCTCCACGCTCGCCAGGTCGGCCCACTCGACGTCAGCGTGCAACCCCGCGCCCGCCGGGCCATAGGCGACCGTCGGGATGCCGGCCGCGCCGATCAGCGCCGCGTCCATCCAGAACGTCGCGCCGACGGGCGGACCCGGCGCGGCCTCGTTGGCCGCCGCGGCCGCCGCCAGCGCGACGGCGAGCGGATCGTTCGCGGGCGTCTCGAGTGGCGGGCGATCGAAGGCCAGGGTCACCGTCGCCTGGAACTGCGGGTCGGCGGCGCGCAGGCCGTCGAGGATGGCCTGGAACTCGGCCAAGACGCCGGCCGGGGTCTCGCCCGGCAGGGTGCGGCGCTCGACCTGCAGCTGGCAGGCCGCCGGGTAGGTCGAGAGCTCCGTGCCCCCGGCGATCAGCGAGGCGTGCAGCGAGCCATGGCCGAGCAGGGGGTGCGGGGGGCGCGTCTGCAACGCCACGTCGAGCGCCTCCAGGCCGCCAAGCACACGGCCCATGTGCGCAATCGCGTCGACGCCGTCGGCGCGGCGGCTGCCGTGCGCCGCGCGCCCGGTCGTGGTGAAGGTCGCCCAGGCGAAGCCCTTGTGCGCCAGGCAGAGGCGCAGGTCGGTCGGCTCGGTCACCACGGCGCCGGCCGGCCGCGCGCTCGCCGCCGCCAGCGCGGCGAGCGCCGCCTCGGTGCCCGCGCTGGCGTACTCCTCGTCGGACACCGCCATCACCCAGACGTCGCCCGCGAGGGCCGGGCCGCGCGCCAGCGCGGCGCTGGCGGCCAGGATCGCGGCCACCCCGGCCTTCATGTCGTAGGCGCCACGGCCGTGGAGCCGGCCGTCCGCCTCGCGCGGCACCAGCGGATGGACCATCCCGCCGAACCCGACCGTGTCCAGGTGGCCGTTGAGCAGCAGCCCGCGCCCGCCGCCCCGCCCCAGCAGCCGCCCCAGGATGCTCGGCCGCCCGGCACCCGGCTCGACACGGGTCACCTCCAGCCCGGCGGCGCGCAGAAAGCCGCCCACCGCGTCGGCGATGGCGGCTTCGCCGGGCGCGCCGGGTGCCAGCGTTGGATTGCGCGAGTCGATCGCCACGAGCGCCGCCAAAATGGTGGCGGCGCTCGCGGCCGGGTCGAGCGGCGGTGCGCTCATGGGGGCCCTCCGGATCGGTTCAGAAGTGCAGGGCGTTCAGCCGGGCCACGGCCTCCTCGACCTCGGCGTCGGGCACCGTCATCGACAGGCGGAAGAAGCCCTCGCCGCAGCTACCGAAGCTGTTGCCCGCCGTGACCACGATCGCCGCCTCGTCGAACAGACGATCGGCGAAGGCCTTGGACGAGAGGCCGTTCGGCGTCTTGCCCCAGATGTACAGACTGCCCTTGGGGCACGGCGCCGGGATACCGGCCGCGTTCAGCGCGGGCACCAGCCGGTCGCGCCGCCGCTGGTAGACGGCGTTGCGCGCCGCGATCCAGGTCTGATCGCCGGACAGCGCGGCCGTCGCCGTTTCCTGGACGATGGTCGGCACGCCCGAGTCGATGTTGCTCTTGATGCGCCCGAGCGCCTCGATCACCCGCGCGTTGCCGACCGCCATGCCAATGCGCATGCCGGCCATGTTGTACGTCTTGCTCAGCGAGTTGAACTCGATGGCGACATCGCGTGCGTCCGGCACCTGCAAGATCGAGGGCGCCCGATAGCCATCGTAGGTGATGTCGCAGTAGGGGTTGTCGTGGCAAACGACCAGATCATGCGCCCGCGCGAAGGCCACGGCGCGCGCGAAGAAGTCCAGGTCGGCCACCGCCCCCGTCGGGTTGTTCGGGTAGTTCAGCCAGAGGATTGCCGCCCGATCCGCCACCGCCGGGTCGACCGCGTCGAAGTCGGGCAGGAAGCCGTTCTGCTCGCGCAAGGGCAGATCGTAGACGGTCCCGCCCGCGAGCAGGGTGCCATAGCGATAGGCGGGGTAGCCGGGGTTCGGCACCAGCGCGCCATGGTCGGCGTCGCAGAAGGCCAGCGCGATGTGCGCGATGCCTTCCTTGGAGCCGATGAGCGGCAGCACCTCGGCGACCGGGTCGAGCGTGACGTCGAAGCGCCGCGCGTACCAGGCGGCCATCGCCTCGCGCAGGGCGGGCATGCCGAAGTAGTTGGGGTAGTGGTGGGTCGCCGGATCGTGGGCAGCGGTGCAGAGCGCGTCGATCAGGTGGTCGGGCATGGGCAGGTCGGGGTCGCCCATGCCGAAGTTGATCACCCGGTCGCCCCGCGCGCGGCGGTCGGCAATCCGTTGGGCCAATGAGGCAAAGACGTACGGCGGCAAGTCGCCGATTCGGTTCGCGAATCTCACGTGACGTTCTCCTTTGAACGAAACCGGCGCGCCTGCGGCACACCCGCGAACCGCGCAGCGCTGCGCCGTTAGCTCCAGTATACCACACCCCGGCCACCCTGCCCCTCGCCGATTCGGGCCCGCGCGAGGCCGGGCTGCAGGCGTGCACGCGTGGCCGCGCTTGACAGGCCCCGCCAGGCCGCAGTATACTGAGGGTGAGCTGTAACAAGCTGGCAGATCTTCAGGGCAGGGTGCAATTCCCGATCGGCGGTAAGCCTCGACAGGCGAGCCCGCGAGCCGCTTCGGCGGTAGGAGACGGTGCAAAGCCGTCGCCGACGGTATAGTCCGGATGGAAGAAGATCGCGCCGGGTTATAGCCGCGCCTCCCATGGGAGGTCGCCGGTCCTGCGGCGCTGCTTGCCCGGACCGCGGCCGCCGCGTGACAGGGTGCGGCCGCCATGCGCCATCATCTCATCCATCGCCGCGCGAGCCCTGGAAGCGATTGCCGCCCAGGGCGTTTTCGTGCCCCCGGCGGCGTGGAGTGGATGCAACGATGGCAACGATTACTCGGCGCAACCTGACGCGAGCCGCTCACGTGCTGGTGCCGCTCGACGAGCTTGCGCCCGCGCCGCCCCGGCGGCAGCCCTGGCGGCGCTTCACTGGCGTCGTCTCCGTACTGGCCGGCATTGGCCTCTGGGCGCTGCTGGCCCGGCTCAACCCCCCCAGCGTGCTGCCCGGCCCCGGCACCGTCGCCGTGCGGCTCTGGACGCTGGCCGTCCAGGGTGTGCTCTGGCCCCACGTGATCACCACGCTGACCGAGGCGCTGCTCGGCTTCGGTCTCGCGCTGGTCACCGGGGTCGTCGTCGGCTACGTCGTCGCGCGCTCCGCCCTGCTCGAAAGCTTCCTCGCGCCCTACATCGCCGGCACCCAGGCCGTGCCCGTCGTCGCCGTCGCGCCGCTACTCGTCCTTTGGTTCGGCTTCGACCTGCTGCCCAAGGTGCTCACCTGCGCCGTCATCGTCTTCTTCCCGATCGTCGTCAACACGATCCTCGGCCTGCGCAGCGTCGACCGCGACCTGCGCGAGGCGGCCCAGACCTTCGGCGCCGGGCACTGGCAGATGCTGCGCTACGTCGAGCTCCCGCTCGCCCTGCGCGCGCTGCTCACGGGCGTGCAGTTGGGGCTGACGCTGGCGCTCACCGGCGCCGTCGTCGGCGAGTTCGTCGCCGCCAATTCCGGGCTCGGCTTCCTGCTGACCTACGGCCGCTCGGTCTACGACACGCCGCTCGTCTTTGCCGCGCTCCTCACGCTGGCCGCACTCGCCATCCTCGGCTACATGGCCGTCGGCCTGCTCGCGCGCCGGCTCATCGACTGGGAATAGCCGGGGCCGCCCGGCGCGGACTCCGCACCCGGCTCCGGCATCACAAGGAGTCAGAGGGATCCATGAAAGCGTACATCCTGCGCGGCAGCGCCCTCGCGCTGCTGCTGCTCACGGCGGCCTGCGGCGCGCCTGCCGCTACGCCCACGGTCGCCCCCGCCGCCCCGACCGCCCCCGCGCCGCCCAGCGGCGCCACGGCGACGCCGGCGCCCGCGACGCCCACCGCCGCGACCACTCCCGACACGGCCGCCCACACGCCCGGCGCGCTGACGCACGTCGTGGTCGCCATGGGCTACATCCCGAACGTGCAGTTCGCGCCGTTCTACCTGGCGGAGGACCGCGGCTACTACGCCGCCGAGGGGCTGTCGGTCGAGTTCAAGTACGGCCAGGTTAACGACCTGCTGAAGGTCGTTTCTACGGGCGCGATCGACTTCGCCAACGTGAGCGGGGACGAGATGGTGCCCGCGGTCGCGCAGGGCATCCCCGTGCGCTATGTGCTGACCCAGTACTACCGCTACCCAATCGCCGCGGCCGCCATCGGCACCACCGTGCTGAAGTCGCCCGCCGATCTGAAGGGGCAAACCATCGGCATCCCCGGCCCCTACGGGTCGACCTACATCGGCCTGCGCGCCCTGCTGCAGGCGGCCAATCTGCAGGAGAGCGACGTCCACGAGCAGTCAATCGGCTTCACCCAGGTCGCGGCCGTGCTCAACCACCAGGTGCCGATCGCGATGGTCTACTCCATGAACGAGCCCGAACAGCTTCGGGCGTCGGGACAGCAGGTCTCGCTGCTGCAGGTGTCCGATTACAAGAACCTGGCCGCCGTCGGGTTGGCGACCAGTCTGACGAAGCTACAGCAGGATCCGGCGCAGGTGCGGGGCTTCGTGCGGGCCACGCTGCACGGCATTAGCGACACCGTGGCCGACCCCGACGCGGCTTTCGCGAGCAGCCTGAAGCGCATGCCCGAGCTCGCCGCCGACCAGCAGCCGCTGCAGCGCGCCGTACTGACCGCCACGTTGCCCTTCATGACGCCGCCCGCGGGCCGCAAGCCGGGTAGCAGCGACCCGCAGACCTGGCAGACTACAGAGTCGTTCCTGCGCAGCATTGGCCTGAGCAGCCAGGCCATCGACCCGACCACGCTCTGGACGAACGATTACTTGCCCTGACGGCCGGAGGGTTTACGGTAGCGCGGCGTGGTACTGGTCCCAGAGGGTCTGGAACTGCTGCTGGTCCTGCTCAGCCGCCGCCTGCAGGCGCGCGACCTGGGCGGTCGCGTCGTCGAGCGCCTGCCGCGTCGCCAGCACCTGCGCGTACTCCGCGTCGGTGTTGTCGCGATTGTACGCGGCATAGGCCGCCTGGAAAGCCGCCTGCGCGTCGGTTTGCGCCTGTTGCGCGGCGGCCAACGCCACCTGCTTCTGTAGATACTGGGAGGCGTAGGTCAGTGCCTGCGCGCGCAAGTCGAGCGCGGCCAGCAGTTGCTGCTGTTGCGCCTGGGCCGCGGCCGGTACCGTCGGCGCGTTGAGGCGGGCACGGGCGTCGGTCGTCCCGCTCGCCAGCGAGGTCACCGTCTCCTGCGCATCCGGCAAGGCCAGTTCCCCGGTGTCGACCTGGTGCAGCACGTTCGCCACCTGCCCGTCGGCCACCCGTAGCCCCGTCAGGACCGAATTCACCGTGTCCGTGTAGTTGCCGGTGGGGGCGGGGACCGCCGTGGCAGGGCCGGCCACGCTCGTCGCGGGCGGCGCGGCCGGCGCCGTTGGCTCCGTGGTCAACTCGCTCGTGGGTGCGCTGGTCGGGACGCTCGTCGGTGCGGCGGCCGGCGGCGCCGTCGTCACGACGGGCGAGGGCAGCGCGGCGGGGGCCGTGGCGCTCGGCGGCGCCGGGGCCGCCGTCAGCACGCCGGTGATCTGCGCGCTCGACGTCGGCGAGGCGGTCGGCGGCGCCGTGGCCGGAGCGCCGATGACCGCGACGGCGGTCGGCGGGACGGTGGCCGCGGGCGGCGGGGTGGCCGACGGGGGCGCGAAAACCAGGCCGCGCAGCGTGTTGGGCGCAAATAGCAGGCCGCCGCCGACCAGCACGAGCAGCAGGATGATGAGGGCCAGCACGGCGGGCAGCACCCAGCCGCGGCGCCGCGGCTTTTGCGGCTCCAGCACCGGCGGCGGGCCACCGAGGGCGCCGCGCGCGTCGGGGAAGACCGCGACGGCCGGTGCCTCCGTGGGCACGGGTACGGGGGGCGCCTCCTCCTCGGTCACCAGGGCCGGCATGGTGTCCTCGGGGCCCGGAACCCGAGCGGGCGCGGGGCCAGGCGGCGTGGGCCCCCCGAGCGCACGCGGGCGGATGAGCAGTGTGCGGACCGCGTGCGGCTGCGTCGACCCGGCCGCACCGGGGATTACGTCGGGCGCGGCATGGGTGGCCCAGGAGGGCAGCAGGGACTCGGCCAGCAAGGTGGTGCTCGCGGGATCGGGCGGCGGAGGCGGCGTGATCTGCAGGCCCGGGGGCGGGGTGCCGCCCTCGGCGGCCAGGCGGCTCTGCATCTCGGCTAGCGAGGCCGCGATCTCGCGGTTCGTCGGCTCGATACTCGCCGCGCGCTCCAGGTGCTGCACCAACTCGGCGGTCGTCGGGGCGGTCGCCGCCAGCCAGAGCCGCAGCGTGCCCGAATCGCCTTCGGTGTATAGGGCACGGCGCAGGTGGGCGTAGGCGGCCTCTTTGTGGCCCTGCTGCGCCAGATCAATACCTCGCTGCAAGTCCGTCGTCGGCCCGTGAACGTCAGCCATTGCGCGCTCCCCTCGTCTGCGTGCGGCTCCCGCGTGCCCCGTACGGCTAGAATAGCGCCAATTCGCGGGTTTGTCAACGTTTCTTGCGCGGTAGGCCGCGGCATCGCGGCGCTAGCGGCCCACCCCACCGATCTCGTACAATAAAGCCGGAGCCCCGCGGGCCGGGCACGCCGCTTGCCTGAGCAGGCAACGCGGCAGGGCGCGGGATGCGGGTATGCTATAATACCCGCCACAGGAACAGGCAGGAGGCGAGAGCGTGCGACAGGTGGACGATAGCGACAAACCGGAGCGGAACGGCGCGGTCCGGCGCGCACCCGTGCCGCCCGCTCGCTGGCTAGACGGCTGGCTGCCCCGCGGGCTGGGCCTACGCCCCTGGGCCGCCCTGCTCGTACTCAGCCTGGCCCTCGTCGGCCTCGGCCTCGCCATGCTCGTGACCAATCTGTACCGCATGTTCATCATCTGGCAGACGGGCACGACGTTCATTTACTGGGCCACCCTGCAGTTCATCCCCCACCCCGCCCGCGAGATCCTGGTCGCCCTGGTCGGCCTGGTCGGCACCGTCTTCGCCTATCGAGGCCTGGCGCGCGCCGTGCGCGCCGCGCAGGAGCGGGGACGGCCCGTCTCCGCCCCCGCCGTGCTGGCCCCCCTGCGCCTCTCCAGCCCGCGCAACGGCCCGCGCGTCGTCTCCATCGGCGGCGGCACCGGCCAGCCAACCCTGCTGCGCGGCCTCAAGACCTACACCGACCGCATCACCGCCGTGGTCACGGTCGCCGACGACGGCGGCTCGTCGGGCCGCCTGCGCCGCGACCTCGGCATCCTGCCGCCCGGCGACTTCCGCAACTGCCTGGTCGCCCTCTCCGAGGTTGAGCCGCTGCTCGAAGAGCTCTTCCAGTATCGCTTCGGCAAAGACTCGGGCGCGCTGGACGGCCACGCCTTCGGCAACCTCTTTCTCGTCGCCATGACCGGCATTACGGGCGATTTCGAGCTCGCCGTGCGCGAAAGCTCGCGCGTGCTGGCCGTGCGCGGCGAGGTGCTGCCGTCCACGCTGGCCGACGTCACCCTGCACGCCGAGCTCGTCGACGGCACCATCGTCTCCGGCGAGTCGCGGCTGCCCGAGGGCACTGCGGCTGTGCGCCGCGCCTTCCTGACGCCCGAGCAGCCCCACGGCTACCCCGACGCCGTCGCCGCGATCCTGGAGGCCGACCTGATCGTGCTTGGCCCCGGCTCGCTCTATACCAGCGTGATCCCCAACCTGCTCGTGCCCGACATTGTGCGCGCCGTGCGCTCGTCCCCGGCGGTCAAGGTCTACGTCTGCAACGTCGCCACCCAGCCCGGCGAGACCGACCAGTTCGGCGTGCTCGAGCACGTCCAGGCGCTCCGCGAGCACGTCGGCCCCGGCGTCTTCGACTATGTGCTGATCAACGCCGACCAGTCGGCAGCGGCGATGATCAAGCCCGAGTGGCACGTCGAGCCCGTCACCTTGCCGCCGGGCACGGCCGTGCCCGGCGTCGAGTTCGTGCCCGCCGCGGTCGTCAACCCCCACAACCCCTTGCGCCACGACCCTGAACGCCTGGCCCGGGCCTTGCTGGACTTGTACGAGGCCAAGCGCGACCGGCACGCGGCGGATTCCTTCGCGCCGCCCTCGCGTGTGCCCGAGAAGATGCCGGTCGGCCGCTAAGACCCCGGGGCAGCCCCCGAGCGGGGGGCGCTGTCACGCAATTGATACGCCCGTTGACCCCCCAGTGCACCGGGGGTCCCTATACTACGCAAAGGAGTGACCCAAGCATGGCTACGCGCGTAGGCATCAACGGCTTCGGCCGCATCGGCCGCCAGGTGTTCAAGGCGCTGCGCGACTACTACCCCGACGAGATCGAGGTAGTGGCCGTCAACGACCTGACCGACACCCGGACCCTGGCTCATCTGCTCAGGTACGACAGCAATTACGGCGAGACCGACGCGGATATCGAGGCCGCGGAGGATGCGATCATCGTCGACGATCAGCGCATCCTCGTCTCCGCGCAGCGCGATCCCGCCCTGCTGGCCTGGCGCGACCTGGGCGTCGACATCGTCATCGAGTTCGACGGGGCGCTTCACCGATGCGGAAAAGGCGCGGGCGCATCTGCAGGCGGGCGCCAAGAAGGTGATCATCAGCGCGCCCGCCAAGGGCGAGGATATCACCATCGTCATGGGCGTCAACCAGGACAAGTACGACCCGGCGAAGGACCACATCATCTCCAACGCCTCGTGCACGACCAACTGCCTGGCCCCGGTGGCCAAGGTGATCCTGGACAACTTCGGCATCGTGCACGGCATGATGACGACGGTGCATTCCTACACCAACGACCAGGTGATCCTCGACTTCCCCCATAAAGACCTGCGCCGGGCCCGCGCCGCCGCGCTTAATATCATTCCGACCACCACCGGGGCCGCCAAAGCGGTCGCGCTGGTGATCCCGGAGCTCAAAGGCAAGTTCGACGGCTTCGCGCTGCGCGTGCCAACTCCGACCGTATCCATCATCGACTTCGTGGCCCAGACCGAGAAGCCCGTCACCGTCGAGTCCGTGAACCAGGCGCTCATGGACGCGGCCGAGGGCGCCATGGTCGAGGTGCTCGACTTCACCGACGAGCCGCTGGTCTCCATGGACTTCAAGGGCGACCCGCACTCGGCGATCGTCGACGGGCTGTCCACGATGGTCATGGGCGAGAACCTCGTCAAGGTCATCGCGTGGTACGACAACGAGTGGGGTTACAGCTGCCGCGTGGCCGATCTGACGGCCTACATCGCCGAACAAGGCGTGTAAGAAGGCGGTAGAACCATGGCGAAACGAACACTCGAGGACCTCGCCCTGCAGGGCAAGCGGGTCCTTGTGCGGGTCGACTTCAACGTCCCGCTCGATAAGAAGACCAACGCGATCACCGACGACACCCGGGTCCGCGCCTCGCTGCCAACTATCCAGGCACTGCTCGACCGCGGCGCGGCGGTGATTCTGATGTCGCACCTCGGCCGCCCCAAGGGCGTCACCCCCAACCTGTCGCTCGCCCCGGTGGCCGCGCGGCTGGGCGAGCTCCTGCCCGGCGTGCCGGTGCACTTCGCGTCCGACTGCGTGGGCGCCCCGGCCGAGGAGGCCGCGGCCGCCCTCAAGCCGAGCGAGATCCTGCTGCTCGAAAACCTGCGCTTCCACCCCGAGGAGGAAGCCAACGACCCGGCCTTCGCCAAGCAGTTGGCCGCGCTCGCCGACGTCTACGTCAACGACGCCTTCGGCAGCGCGCACCGCGCCCACGCCTCGACCGAGGGCGTGGCCCACGACCTGCCCGCCGCCGCGGGCTACCTTATGGAGAAGGAAGTCGGCGTGCTCGGCCGCGCGCTCACGAACCCCGAGCGGCCCTTCGTCGCCGTGCTCGGCGGCGCCAAGGTCAGTGACAAGATGGGCGTCATCGCCAACCTGCTCGGCAAGGTCGACAGTCTGCTCATCGGCGGCGGCATGGCCAACACCTTCATCGCGGCGCAGGGCTACGCCACGGGTGACTCGCTCGTGGAGAAGGACAAGATCGGCGAGGCGGAGAGCTTGCTCACCCAGGCACGCGAGCAGGGTGTCACCCTGCTGCTGCCTGACGACGTCGTCATCGCGGACGCCTTCGCGGCCGACGCCCAGCGGCGCACCGTCGCGGTCGACCTCGTGCCCGAGGGCTGGCGCATCATGGACATCGGGCCGGCGACGGCTGCTCGCTACGCCGAGGTGCTCCGCGGCGCCTGCACCGTCGTCTGGAACGGCCCCATGGGCGTCTTTGAGTTCGCGCCGTTCGCCCAGGGCACGCTGACCGTGGCTCAGGCCACGGCCGACGCGACCGCCCACGGCGCCACGACCATCATCGGCGGCGGCGACTCGGTCGCGGCGGTCGAGCAGGCGGGTCTGGCCGGCCAGATCAGCCATATCTCGACCGGCGGCGGCGCGTCGCTGGAGTTCCTCGAAGGCCGCGAGCTGCCCGGCGTGGCGGCGATTCCGGATCGCTAGCCATGAGTGAGCGCACCCCCCTCATCGCCGGCAACTGGAAGATGCACACCACGGCCGACCAGGCCATGGTGCTGGTGGAGGAGATGCTGGACGATCTCGACTCTCTGGAGGGAGTCGAGATTGTCCTCTGCCCGCCGTTCATCAGCCTGATGCCCGTGCACGAGATGATCGCCGAGACGGGCGTCGGTCTCGGCGCCCAGACGATGTTCTGGGAACCCCAAGGCGCCTACACCGGAGAGATCTCGCCGCTGATGCTGCAGCCGCTCTGCCGCTATGTCATCCTGGGCCACTCCGAGCGGCGGCGCTACTTCGGCGAGAGCGACGCGGTCGTCGCGCGCAAAGTCGAGGCGGCGCTGGCCCACGGCCTGCGGCCCATCATCTGCGTCGGCGAAGACCTCGACGAGAACGAAGCCGGCCTGCGCGCGTCGGTGCTCGACCGCCAGATCCGCGCTGTCTTCACCGGCATGCCGGCGGAGCAAGCCGCGACCTGCGTCGTCGCCTACGAGCCGATCTGGGCCATCGGCACCGGCCGCCCAGCCCACGGCCCTGACGCCCAGGAAGCCATCGTCTCCATCCGCGTCCTGCTCGGCGACCTCGTCGGCCGGGCGGCAGCCACGGCGATCCGCATCCAGTACGGCGGCAGCGTCACCGGCGCCAATGCCGCCGAGTTCTTCGCCGAGCCCGACATCGACGGCGCGCTCGTCGGCGGCGCCAGCCTCAAGCCCGCCGACTTCGTGCGCATCTGCGCCCTGGCCCAGCAAGCCAAGCACGGGCGCTGATCCACTCGCACGCCCGGTGGCCGGTGGGGACGCGGTTCCCACCGGCCACCGCGCATCGTCCCGCTCTCACAGGCGCCGCGCCTATGGGAGCGGACGCCGATCCCGCGAGGATCTCGCCCACCGCCCGGCTCTGGAACCCCCGGACGCCCGCGGGCATTTGTGCACTCGTGGTCCGTCAGTCGTAGCCGGGCGGCTTCCACGTCCCTCGGTCCGAGACTGCCGCTCTTTCAGCCCGTGGTACAATACGATCACCGACAGAGGGACGGAGGAGGTATCAAACAATGGCACTGCCGGTTCCGCAGCAACGCGTGACACCCGAGGAGTATCTGGCCCAGGAGCGCGCCGCCGAGGTGAAGAGCGAGTACATCGCCGGGCAGATCTATGCGATGGGCGGTGCCAGTCGTGCCCACAGCCTGGTCAACGGCAACCTCTTCTGGGTACTGACCTCGCAACTACGCGATCGCGCCTGTGAGCTTCACGTTAATGACATGCGCGTCAAGGTGAGCTCCGCCGGGCTCTACACGTATCCAGACATGGTGGTCGTCTGCGGCGAGGCGCAGCTTGAGGACGCGCACGGGGATACCCTGCTCAACCCTACGCTCATCATCGAAGTCCTAACCCCGTCCACCGAGGCCTACGACCGCGGCGCCAAGTTCGCCTACTATCGGCAATTGCCTTCCCTGCGCGAATACCTGCTCGTGGCCCAGGACCGCGTCCTCCTCGATCACTTCGTACGCGACGACGCCGGTTGGCTGTTCACGTCGACAACCGACCCCACCGCAGTCGTGACGCTCCCCGCGATCGGCTGCACGCTGCCGATCGCGGAGGTCTATCACAAGGTCGCCGTCGCCGCCGAGCCTTCAGTACCTCCAGCCGAGACAGGATGAGAAAGGGGGCGAGCCGATGAGCGCTTCCTACGACGGCACCATCACCCGCGCACCCGGCAAGCGTGGAGGCAAGCCCTGCACGCGGGACATGCGCATCACGGTGGACGACGTCCTCTCCTACCTGACGGCAGGCATGACGTAGGGCGAGATCCTGGCGGACTTCCCCTATCTGACCGTCGAAGACATCCGCACCTGCCTTGCCTACGCCGCGGACCACGAGCGCGAGCCGCCGCGCACCATGCCCCCGGACGTCCCCTGAAAGCCACACCGCAAGGCATTGCCCCCGCGTCGCCAAGCTACTATAATAGGCCGCACGAGCGGCGAGGAGTTCAGGTCCGCGCCGCTGGTTGGCGCCGGACGTAACTCCAGGACGCTTGGTGGCCGACGTGGCCGGGGGCTTGCGCCGCGGCCGCGCTCGCCGCCCGGCCGCGCGGCGCTGAGGCGGTCCTAACCCGTCGCGTCCCGCGTGAGCACGGCCGCGCCCTGGATGTCGCTGCGCTTCAGGCGCTGCAGCACGGCGTTCGCCTCGGCCATCGGGAAAGTCGTCACCTCGGTGCGGATCGGGATCGCCGCGGCCAGCGCCAGCAACTCCTCCGCGTCCTGGCGCGTGGCGTTCGCCACGCTGCGGACCACGCGCTCGCCCCAGAGCAGGTCGTAGTCCATCGCCGGGATCGGGCTCATGTGGATCCCCGCCAGCACAAGCACGCCACCCTTGCGCAGCCGCGCCAGCGCGAGCGGCACCAGCCCGCCCGCCGGGGCGAAGATGATCGAGGCGTCCATCAGCGCGCCGGGGTCATCGGCGGCGTCGCCCGTCCAGACCGCGCCAAGCTCCTCGGCCAGCCGGCGGTGCTCGGGGCTACGCGTGAAGACGTAGGGCGCGACGCCCCAATAGCGCGCGATCTGGATCACGATGTGCGCCGAGGCGCCGAAGCCGTAGAGGCCCAGGCGGTGCACGTGCTGCGCCTGGCCGAGGCGCAGCGCCCGGTAGCCGACCACGCCCGCGCAGAGCAGCGGCGCCGCCTCGGCGTCCGAGAAGGTCGCCGGGATCGGGTAGGCAAAGCGCTCGTCGGTCACCTGCGACTCGGCGTAGCCCCCGTTCACGTCATAGCCCGTGAACCGGGCGTGGTCGCACAGATTCTCCTCCCCGCGCAGGCAATACTCGCACGTGCCGTCGGCCGAGCTCAGCCAGGCCACGCCCACGCGGTCGCCCACGGCGAAGCGCGTCACGGCCGGACCGGTCTCGGAAACCGTGCCGACGATCTGGTGGCCGGGCACGATCGGCAGCGTATGCGGCTCGATGTCGCCCTCCACCACGTGCAGGTCGGTATGGCAGACGCCGCAGACGTGCACCTGGATGCGCAGGTCGTGCGGGCCCAGGGGCGGGGGCGGCAGGTCGACGCGCGCCAGCGGCGCGGTCTCCACAGGCGCGGGGGCAGTCACTTGCCAGGCTTCCATCGGGTGCCTCCTTCTGGCCGGTCCTTTCCCGCGCCAGCAGAAACCTTGCCGCGCGTCAGTCGACCGGCACCCGCTCGGGCCGGACGAAGCGGACCAGCACCCCCGCCGCCACGATCAGCGCGCCCGCGAAGATGAAGGCCCAGCGGTAGGCGTCGTTCTGCCCGACCCACAGTGTCGCCCCGGCGACGACCAGCCCCGCGAAGACCGAGCCGAGCGGCTGCACCAGCGACCAGACGCTGGAGCCCAGCCCGATGAACTCGGCCACGCGGCTGCGCGGGATCAGGTCGGTCAGCAGCGGGTTGAGCACATAGGTGCCCGCGTTGCCCATGCCCGCCACGGCGAGCAGCAGCGCGGCCTGCCAGATCGACTGCGTCTGCGAGCCGACGAGCGCGCCGCCGCCATAAATGAACAGCCCGGCCATGAGCACCGGCTTCTTGCCGATGCGGTCGGCCAGGCGGCCCGCCGGGATGGCGAAGACCGCGTTCGCCGCCACGAAGGCCAGCGGCAGGAAGAAAACCGTGCCGCCCGTGGCGCCGAGCGCGTGCTGGCCGAAGAGCGTCACGAACGGCGTCGCGCCGCCCGAGCCGATCCAGAAGAGCGTGACGGCCAGCACCAGCTTGGCCGCCTCCGGGTAGGCCAGCAGGCCGCGCACGTAGACCACGGGGTGGAAGCTGGGCGCCTGGCGCGCGGGGGCGTGGGCGGGCGCCGCGGGCTCACGCACGGTGAAGAAGGTGAAGCCGTAGGCCAGCAGCAGGATCGTGATGGTCAGCGCGAAGATCAGCGCCTCGTGCTGCGCCCAGAGGAAGCTGGAGAGCAGCGTGATAGTGATCGCGCCGACGGCGCTCGTCAGTCCGAGGAGGCCGCCGACGCGCCCGCGCTGTCCGGGCGGGAAGAGGTCGGCCAACAGCGCGGTATAGGGGTCGGAGGCCACGGCGAGGAAGAACGAGCCGATGGTCATCAGCGTGAGCATTAGCCAGAAGGTCGGGTGCACGGCCAGCAAGAGGAGCGACACCGACATCAGCGGCACGCCGACCAGGAAGAACGGCCGCCGCCGGCCGAGCGGCGTGCGGATGCGGTCGCTCAGCCGGCCGACGAACGGCTGCACGAAGGCGCCGACGAACGAGCGCTCGTTGGCCAGCAGCCCGATGATCGCCGGGCTCAGCCCATAGCTCTCCAGATAGAGCGGCAGGCCGGTATTGAACAGCGCGTAGACCGACGCCGAGCCCAGGTTGCCCACGACGTAGCGCGCGGCCAGCCCGGTCGGGAAGGGCGCGCCCTCCGGCGTAGCGGGCGGCACCGCGACCGGCGCGGGCGCGGCAAGATCATCGGGGGGTGACGGCATCGAGTCTCCCTGCAAATGCGGGCGGTCGGAACGGCGGTAGGGCCGGTGCACGGTGGGACGAGCGGCCCGCGCCAATTGTAGCACGTTGCGCGGCCCGCCGCTGGCCTTCCCGGTCGGCAGACCGGTCAGCCGGAAGCCGGGACCGGGCCGAGGCCATCAGAGCGCCGGTCGATGTGGTCGCCGGTCACCCCGGAAGCCGGCTGGGGCCAAGTCCCGCGCCCGAGCGCTCCGTCTGTGGGAGCGGGCGCCCTCGCGAGGCCACCCGCGCGACCGGCCTGGGATCGCGCCGGGATCCGCCGTGCCGCGGCCGGGAGCGCCGGCCCTGCCTCCGCGCCGAGCCTCAGCGCAGCGGCAGCGTGCAGCCGGGGCCGCTGTGCAGTGCCCCGTAGACGATCGTCGCCAGTTGGGCGCGCAGACCCGTCTGCGCCGGGCGGAAGTAGGGGCGCTGCTGCGGGTCGCACGGCTCGCCAGGCCCGCCGCACCCGTAGCCCGCGAGGGCGGCGTGGCAGTAGGCCGTCTCCACATAGCGGTAGAAGGGCGAGCCGGCCGGCACGTCGGCGAAGGTGGCGCTCGCCGGATCCTGGAGCGCCCAGCCGGCCGCCAGCGCCACGATCTTCGCCACCTGCCCACGCGTCACCGCCGCATACGGCCGGAAGTAGGGCCGCTGCTGCGCGTCGCAGGGCTCGCCCGGGGCTCCGCAGGTATGCCCGCTCACGAGGCCCGCCCGCGCCGCCGCCTCGACGACGGCGAAGAAGGGGTGCGCCGGCGGCACGTCGGCAAAGGTGTAGCCACCGGCCCCCGGCGTGGCCGCGGCCGGCCCGAAGGCGAGCACGGCCAGCTTGACCGCCTGGCTGCGCGTGGTTGTGGCATACGGCCGGAAGGTGCCGTCCGCGTAGCCCGAGACGACACCCGCGCAGGTGAGGTAGGACACGGCCGGATAGAAGTAGTCGGTCGTCGCGACGTCACTGTACGTGATTGGGCAGGCGGTCGGCGTGGGTGGGGCTGGCGTCGGCGAGGGCGGTGGGGTCGCCGTGGCACCCGGCGGCGTCGCCGAGGGGCGAGGCGTCGCGCTCGGCGGCGGGCCCCGCCGTGGCCGAGGGGCCGGCAGTCGGGGAGTGCGTGGGCGTTGGCGAGGGCGGCACGGGCGTGGGGCTTGGCACCGCGCAGGGATCGCTGTAGTGGACCATGTAGGTCCGGTTGCACCCCGCCTGGAACCAGCCCGCTGCCCAGACGTCGGCCGGGCCCGCGGCCGCGATACCCGCCGCGATGGTGTTAAGCGGCGCCCGATCGGGCACGGGGGCCGGCTGCCAGGCGCTGCCGTCCCAGTGCAGCAGCAAGGGGTGGAAGATCGCGCCGTCGCCGTTATAGGACCCTGCCGCCCAGAGGGAGTCCGGCCCGGCGGCCGCCAGGGCGGTCAGGTAGGTCGGATGGTCGTTGCCGACGCCGCCCTCTTCCAGCACCGTCCACGCGTTGCCGTCCCAGTGCGCCTCGTAGGGGTTGAGTACGAAGGTATAGTCCTCGTAGGTGCCCACGAGCCAGACGTCGCTCGGGCTGAGCGCGGCGACGGCCCCGGCGAACGCGCCGTAGCCGGGCACCGGCGGCTCGTTCACGAGCGTCCAGGTGTCCCCCTGCCGGTGCAGGATCAGCGTGGCCGAATTATAGCCGTGGGTGGCCGGTCCCACCGCCCAGACGTCGTCGGGCCCCGACCCGCTGAGCGAGTCGATCTCCGTGGAGTCGAAACCGCCGACCGGCAGCGGCGCGGTCGTCCAGTGGACCCCGTCCCAATGCAGCGCGAGCGCCTGCCGATACTGTGTCGTCGCGTCGGCCACGAAGTAGCCGCCCGCCCAGACGTCGTCGGGCGCGAGCGCCGTAATGGTGAGGAGGTGGTTCTCGTTCGGCCCGACGTTCGGGCTCGGGATGACCGCCCAGGCCGTGCCGTCCCAGTGTGCGGTGAGCGTGCGGTCGAGGAAGCCGTTGTTCTGATAGCCGGCCGCCCAGATGTCATCGGGCCCCGTACCGGCGAGGCCGGAGAAGGCGCCGTTGAAGGCGGGCAACGGCGGCCCCGGCACGAAAGCCCAGCCGGCGCCGTCCCAGTGCTCAAGCACCGGCTGATGCACGCCGCTGTGCGCGCCCGTCCAGCCTGCGGCCCAAGCGTCGCCCGGGCCAAAAGACGCCACGGCGTTAAGCTGGTCGTCGCCCTCCGGGGCATCGGCCGGGGCCGCGTCACGCCAGGCCAGGCCGCAGGCCGGCGGCGGGCTGGCGGTCGGCAGCGCGGGCGGCTGGGTCAGGATGGGGCAGGGCAGCACGACGGTGCCGGTAGCGGTCGGCGGCACGGGCACGGGGGTGCGCGTGGGGCCGGTAGTGGGCGTGGGCCAGGGTGTGCCTGCCGGCACGGCCAGCAGGCTGAAGGCTTGGTCCACGGACATGAAGTTGCCGTCGCACATCTGGCGCACCGCCCAGGCGCGGCAGCGGTTCCAGCCCCCGGCCGGGTTGCGCCAGGCCGCGCGTCCTCCGGTCTGGGGCGCGGCGTCGCGCCAATACCACTGCCCGGCGGTGAGCAGGTCGAGCCGCGCCTGCACCGAGACCCAGTACGTGCCCGCGGGCAGCAGCGCGGGCGGATTCAGCGGCACCAGCAGGTCGCCGGGATCGCTGCCCGCGTCCGCCAGAATCCCCGTCTGCGTAAAAACGGGCGCGCCCGGCAGGGGATCGGTCCCGGCCTGGTTGGCGTAGAAGAAGACGTTGACCGAATCGACCGGCCCGGTTCCGCCATAGAAGCCGCCGCGCACGTAGACCTCGCCCACGGCCCACGTCTCCCCGGCGGGCACGACGAAGTCGTCGGCGGCCTGGGAGTCGTAGGCGGCATACGCCGGCTCAAAGGCCTGCGACGTGATGCCCGTGTCGCCGGTCGACAACTGGTCGTAGAGCACGGCGGCCGGGCGCGCCGGGGCCGCCGGGTGCAGGGGCAAACCGAGGTCCGCCGTGAGTGCGGGGTGGATGAGGGGAGCCGCGGGTGCGGACCTCGTGGCGGCCGCGCCGGGCGCCAGCGCGATCCGGATCGGACAAAGTCCGAGAATCGCCGCCGGCCCGAGGCCTCGCCAGAGGCCGGCCGGCGCCAGGATACGCCGCAAAGGAAGCATGCGAGTTGTGCCTCCCGCACACAAGAAAACCGGCCGCCGGGACTCGAACGCCTCGGTAGTGTTCCGAATGTATTAACGCAATTCATTGTACCTGGGTTTCGCTTCGATGGTTCAGGGCCCGGCGACCACCAGGGCGAAGGGGAGCGGCCCGGAGTGCAACGCGAGGGCGAGGCGTTGCGCGGCCGTCCGCGTTCGTCAGCGCGATCTCCAGGCTGCCGCCGGGGATGGGCGCGGCCACCCGCGGCGCGGCCACCAGCCGCCCGTCGACCACGAAGCCGAGGTAGTTGCCGACGTGGGCGGTGGTGTACGCGGCGAGCCGCTGCGCGCCCGTGGGCGTGAGCACCACGTCGACCTGCGCCGCCTGCGTCTGCGCGTCGACGTGCAGCAGCACTTTCGTGGGGTCGAAGTCCGCCGCGCTGAGGACGGGCCGCGCGGCCTCCTCCGGCGGCACCGGCGCGTCCACGGGGGCCGGCACGGTCCCCAGGTCCACGGCGGTCACCACGCCCGGCACCAGCAGCGCGGCGATCGCGCCCGCGCGGTCGGCGACCGGCGGCGCGACGACCACGAGCCGGGGACCGGGCTGGATCGTGACCTGCGCCCCGACCGAGATCCAGGCTCACCGTGCGTGCCGCCAGCACCTGCCGCGCCGCCTCCAGCGCCGCCGCGTCGGGCACGGCCACGCCCGGCGCGGGCACCAGCACGGCCAGCGTGTCCCCGCTCGTGACCGCGGGCTGGGGCGGCCCGTCCGTCAGCGTCGAGATAAGGAGCTCACCCGCGGCGAGGACCGCGAGGAAGAGCAGCGTCCCGAAGATCCATTTGCGCCACATGCTGGTCTGTCCGGCGAGGCGGGCGCAGGCGCCCACCCCACTTGTATCCCGCGAGTATAATAGCTCTATGCCGGCTTACGAGATCGTCGACCTGACGAAGATCTATCCGCAGCAGACCCGGCCCGCGAACGACGCGCATCAGCCTGACTATCGCGGCCGGCGAGATCTTCGGCCTGCTCGGCGACAACGGCGCGGGCAAGACCACGCTGGTCAAGCAGATGGCCAATCTGCTGCGGCCCACCCGCGGCACGATTTCGCTGTTCGGCCGGCCGCTCGACGCCGCGCCGCTCTACACGCCGCGGCAGATCGGCTACATGCCGCAGAGCGGCTTCGCCCTGAACAACCTGACCGTCGGCGAGGCGCTCTACTTCACCGCCCACCTGCGCGGCCTCAGCCGCGCCGACGCTCGCGCCGAGCGCGACCGGCTGCTGGCGACCTGGGATCTGGCCGCGATCCGCGACCGCGTCACGCAGCGCCTGAGCGGCGGGCAGAAGCGCCTCGTGCTGCTGGCCACCACCGTCGCGGCGCGGCCCCCGGTGCTCATCCTCGACGAGCCGACGAACGACCTCGATCCCCTGCACCGCCGCCTGGTCTGGGACCAGATCCGCGCGCTCAACCAGGCCGAGGGCACGACCATTGTACTGGTTACCCATAACGTTGTCGAGGCGGAGCGCGTCATCAGCCAGGTGGCGATCCTGCGCGAGGGCCGGCTGATCGCCGCCGGGCAGCCCGGCCCGCTCAAGGCCGCACTCGTCCACCAGTGGCGCCTCGACGTCACCTTCCCGCCCGGTGCCCCGCCCGCGCCGCCGCCCGGTGAGGCGCCGCTGCGGGTGAGCCCCGGCCGCTGGGAGCTGCTCATCCCGCGGCAGGCCGCCCTGCCCTACCTCGACGCGCTGGCCCAGGCCGGCACGATCGAGGATTTCCACTTAAGTACTCCCACCCTGGAGGACCTCTATCTCGCCCTGACGGCTGAGGCCGCGGGTGAGCCGGCACGCTGATCCGGCCGAGCCGCCGTGCGGCGGCCCGACCTGTGGGCGTCGGAGGAGTGGCTCTCCGGCCCCGGTCGAGAGGAGGACAGCACGATGCGGACGCACACCATCCCCGTTCTTGTGGCCCTGGCGCTATTGTATCTGGCCGGCGGGCTCGTCGTGCTGGCGGCCCAGCCCGCGGCCCCCGCTGACCTGCTCTGTGTGGAGACCGGCGGCGGCCACGGCTGCTACCCGACCATCGGCGGTGCGCTCGCCGCCGCCCACCCCGGCGATACCATCCGCGTGGCCACCGGCGTTTACACCGAGAATGTCCTGGTCACCCAGACGCTGACCCTGCAGGGCGGCTGGAACCTCGACTTCACCGTGCGCGACCCGGCGCAGTTCCCCAGCACGGTCCGCCCGGCCGACCCGAGCCACTCCGTCGTCGACGTCGAAGGCACTTTCGGCGACCCCGGCGCCGTGGCGCCCACGCTCGACGGCTTCGTCGTCACCGGCGGGCGCGGCGACCTGGGCGGCAATCACGGCGGCGGCGTGCGCCTGCGCGACAGCGACGCGCTCGTCGTCGGCAACGTGATCACGGACAATATCGGCTACCTGTACGGCGGCGGGGTCTGGGTGCAGCGCGGCGGCCCGACACTGCAGAACAACCAGATCGCCGACAACCGCGTCACCGACGGCGGCGACGGCGGCGGCGTCGAGCTGGAGGACACGCAGGCGGTGCTCAGCGGCAACACGGTCAGCGGCAACGTGCTGAGCGACACGACGGGCCTGGGCGGAGGCATCGCCGTGCTCGGCGGCGGGCCGGTGCTGCTCAGCGGCAACCAGGTGCTCAGCAACACGGCGGCGATCACGGGCAGCGGACAGGCCTGGGGCGGCGGCGTGGCCGCGCAGGGCGTCACGGTGACGCTGAGCGGCAACCTGATCGCGGGCAACCTGGCCCACGCCCGGTCCTTCGGCTACGGCGGCGGCGTCTTCATCACGGGCACGCTCGCCTTCACCCTCACCGGCAACACGATCCGCGACAACACGGCATCCCTCGCGGGCGTGCCCGCGGCCCGCCCCGCCGGGGCTGTCCTCGGCTACGGCGGCGGGCTCGACATCTGGCACAGCACGGGCGTGCTGCGCGGTAACACAATCCAGACCAACCGCGCCACGGTGGGCGTCCAATCGGGCCAGGGCGGGGGCATCCATGCCGCCTACAGTCAGATCGACGCGCGGGGCGACGTGATCGACGACAACACGGCCAGCGGCTTTAGCTCCGGCGGCGGCATCGCCCTCGTGCAAAGCCGGCTCACACTCGACGCGGCGCGGCTGGAGGATAACACGGCCGGCGCCATGGGCGGCGACGGCAGCGGCCTCGCCGCCTACCAGAGCCCCTACACACTGACCAACGTCATCCTGGCCGGCAACCTCGTCGCCCCGGCCGCGCTGGCGTCCAGCCTGGGCAGCCCGGGGCTGCTTGTCAACAACACCATCGCGGCCAACACGGGCGACGGCATCCACGCCGGAGCGCCGCTGACGGTGAGCAACAGCATCCTGCTCAGCCAGACGACCGGGATCAGCCTGACCGCGGCCGTCGCGGTCAGCGTCACGGTGAACGACTTCTGGGCGAACACGGCCGATGTGCGGGGCTTCCCGCTCAATCCGAACAACCTGCACGTGGCGCCTGGCCTGACCACCGATTACCACCTGACGGCCGGCTCGCCGCTGCTCGACGCCGGCCGCCACGCCCTGGCGCCCACCGACGACGTCGACGGCGAGCCACGGCCGATGGCCGGGCCGAGCGGCCTCTTCCGCGTCGACATCGGCGCCGACGAGCGCAGCGGGCCGATCCAGTCCATTACCGACCTCGACCACGGCGCCGCCGATTTGACGATCATCGGGCCCGGCAACCCGCCCGAGAACCCGAACACGAACGATCCCAATAGCTGGACCGGCTACGCCGTGCTCGGCGGCGACGTCACGGGCGACAACCAGGCCGACCTCTTCACCTCGGCTGAGGACTGGTCGGACGACTTCGACACCGACCACTCGACCGGCCGCCTCTTCGGCCTCTTTCACTTCGGCACGCGCATCACGGGCACGGTCGACCTGCTGACGCACACGGCGGACAGCACGATCGACCCCAAGTACATCAACCAGCACGTCGGCGCGGCGCTGGCGCGCGGCGATCTCAACGGCGACGGCACGGCCGACCTGATCGCCGGATCGTATCAGAACGACGGCGACAACGGGGTCACGCCGCGGGTCTTCGTCCTCTGGGGCGGCCCCGGCCTGGCCGGCACGCGCGTCATCACGACGACCGCCCCGGCCGGCTTCGACCTGCGCGCCCCCGGCCCGGACTACTTTGCCTTCTCGGGCCGCGGCGCGCTGACCACCGCGAACGTGGGCGGCAGCGCCACGACCGACCTGATCGTGGGCAACTCGCTGGCCGGCGACGGCGCGGCGGCCGGCGCGGGCGCGGTCTTCGTCATCTACGGCAGCCCCAGTCTGGGCGGCATGCACAACCTGGCCACCACGCCCGCTGACTACACGCTCTACGGCCCAGCCGCCCAGGCGGGGCTCGGCGCCGCGCTCGACGCGGGCGATCTGAGCGGCGACGGCCAGGCCGACCTGGCCGCGCGCACCGCCACCACCGCCTACGTCATGTTCGGCCCGCTGGCCGGCGCGACCCACCTGGCCACCACACCCGCCGACGTCACCGTGACCGGCCTGGAGGCCGGCGGCCTGGTGGTCATGGACTTCACGGGCGACGGCCAGGCTGATCTCGTCTTCGGCTCCGGGTCGAACGTCTACGTGGTCGCGGGCCCGTTCGCCGCCGGGCAGACCGTCGCGCTGCCGGCCGGCGCCACGATCACGCTCACCGGCGTCCCCGCCACGCCCGAGGAGCGGCTGGCCGCGGGGGACGTAGCCGGCGACAGCCGGCCCGACCTGATCCTGGGCGCGGGCACCAACACCGGCGGCGCGGTCTACGTCGTGCAGGGCGGGGTGCCCCTGCCGGCGAGTGTGGCCCTCGACGACGCGGCGGCGCTCATCCTGCGCGGCAGTCACATGCGCCACCTCGGCGTCGACGTCAGCGCAGGCGACCTCGACGGGGACGGCAAGCCTGACCTCATCGCGGGCTCCTTCTTCAACGACGTGGCCAACCACCCACCACACTTCGAGGACGCCGGGCTGGTCTTCGTCCAGTACGGAGGCGGCACCGGCCTTCCGCAGCCCACGCCGACACCCGCCGCCTCGCCCACGCCGCCCGCCGGCACGGCCACCCCGCACGCCACGGCCACGCCCGCCGGCTCGCCCACGCCCTGCGTGATCGCCTTCAGCGATGTGCGCCCCACCGACTACTTCTACGTCCCGGTCCAGTATCTGACCTGCCACGGCGTGATCTCGGGCTACGCGGACGGCACGTTCCGCCCCTACAACGAACACGACGCGCGGCCAGCTTTCCAAGATCGTCGTGCTGGCCGAAGGTTGGCCCATCGACACCACGGGCGGCTCGCACTTCACCGACGTACCGCCCGCCAACCCGTTCTACGGCGTGATCGAGACGGCCTTCCATCATGGCGTGATCAGCGGCTATGCGGACGGCACCTTCCGCTGGGGTGCCAACGTCACACGTGGCCAGTTGAGCAAGATCGTCGTGGTCGCCCAGGGCTGGGCGATCGATACAAGCGGCGGTCCGCACTTCACCGACGTGCCGACTACAAACCCATTCTACGGTGTGATCGAGACGGCCTACCACCACGGGGTCATCTCGGGCTACGCCGACGGCACCTTCCGTTGGGGTGCCAACGCCACGCGCGGCCAGATCGCCAAAATTGTGTACAATGCGCTGACGGGGACGCCCTGAGCCGGCCGGGGGGCGGGCGCCGCCCGGCCGGCCCGCCCCCCGGCACGCCGGAGCCCCAATGCAGCCCTTCCTGATCCAGCTTGGCGACTTAACGCTGATCCAATTGACCAACTGGCGCTGGTCGTGGCGCACCACCCTGCTCACCAGCACGATCGCCCCGCTGCTCGGCATCGTCGGGCTCGGCGTGTTCGCCGCGGCCGGCGGGCGCGACGCGCTGATCTACGTGGTCACCGGCAACATGGTGCTTTCGCTGCTCTTCGGCAGCCTCGGCCAGGTGAGCAGCAACCTGGCCTACATGCGCTGGGCGGGCACGCTCGACTACTTCGCCACCCTGCCCGTGTATCGCGCCGGGCTCGTCGTGGCCACGGTGGGCGCCTTCCTGCTGCTGAACCTGCCCGCCGTGGCGATCACGCTGGGGCTGGGGGTCTGGCTGCTGGGGTTGACGCCGGCGCTGAGCCTCTGGCTGCTGCTCGCCGTCCCGCTGATCAGCCTGGCGCTGAGTGGGCTGGGCGCGCTGATCGGGCTGGGCGCGCGCACGCCCGAGGCGGCGGGCAGCCTGAGCACCCTGGCCACCTTCCTGCTGGCCGCCCTCGGGCCGGTGATCATCCCGCCCGACCGCCTGCCCGCGCCCATCCTGGCCGTCAGCCTGCTCTCGCCCGCGACCTACGCCGCCTCGGCGCTGCGCCAGACCGTCTTCGCCCTGCCCGACCGCCTGCCCCTCGCGCTGGATCTGGCCGTGCTCGCCGCGCTAACCGCCGGCCTGCTGGCGCTGGTCGATCGCCGCCTGGAGTGGCGCGGGCGCTGAGGCCGCCGGCCGCCGCCACGCCGGATCCCCCAGACGAGCGCGCCGATCCCGCCGACGAGCACGCCCGCGGCGAGGGGCCAGGCCACGCGCCGCGGCAGATCGGCCGCGACCAGGTACCAGGCCCACAGGTCGGCCAGGTGCGCGCTCTGCGTGTCGTAGTACCAGCGCGGCGCGGCGTAGTAGGGCTGGACCGGCAGGCCGTCGGCCAGGCGCAGCGGCGCGCCGTCCGCGCGCGTCAGCGCCAGCGCCTCGACCATCAGCCCCAGGTCTTCGTTGCGCGCGCCGGAGCCCACGGTCTTCGGATTCCACGTGGGCGTGTCGAGCCCCAGCGTCACCCGGCCGGACGCGCCGGGCGCGGCGGGCAGAGTCGCGGTGAGCACCGACTCGACCGGGCTTCCGGACACCGGGGCGCGCGCCGCGGGCACGGGTGCGCCCGCCAGCGTCACCGTGATCGGCGCGCGGGGCAGGGGCGGCGGGCGATGGTCGGCCAGGCGCAGGGTGAGCGTCAGCGGCAGCGCGGCGGCCGGCAGATCGAGCCGCGCGGCGCCCGTCGTCCAGCGCGGGAAGAGGTCCCCCGCGTACTTGTCGCCCTCCGAGTACGAAAAGCCGCTCGTCAGCAGCGCGGTGTCGCCCGGCCGCAACAGCCGGTCGGCCCAGAGCCCCACGCGCTGCTGCAGCACGGTCCACTGCCCGCGCACGGGGGAATAGGTACTGTTCCAGTAGCGCGTGGCGTCGTCGTTCACCAGGTTGATGTAGGTGTCGAAGTTGACCAGCAGCCCGACGCCCTGCACCGCCAGCCCGGCCAGCCCCGCCGCGACGACGGCCGCCGCGAGCAGGCGCCGCCCGGCGGGCCAGGCGGCAAAGCGCAGCCGGGGTGCATCTGCCGCGGGCAGCAGGGCCACGATCGGCAGCAGCAGGAAGGGCACGATCGGCAGCAGGTAGCGCGGGCCCCAGGCGCCATCGCCCGGCCAGAAGCGGTAGAGGCTGAACAGGACGAGCACCGGCAGCACCACCCCGGCGATCGTGGCGGCGAGTGCCGGCCGCCGCCGCGCGAACGGCACGAAGCCCGCCAGCCCCAGGAACAACGGCGGCGCGTACAGCCACAGCCCCTTGCCGGGCGACAGCAGCAGCCCGGCCAGCCCCTCGCCCAGCGGCGTCGTGAAGGTCTCGGCAAAGCTCTGGTGGTAACCGCTCGTGAACGGGCTGCCGAACGCCAGCGTGTCGTAGAGCAGCAACGGCGCCAGCCCGACGATCCCGCCGAGCGCGAAGGCGCCCAGGCCGCGCCCCGCCGCCGCGCGGTCGCCCCGCCGCCAGGCCGTCCACGCCTGCCAGAGCGCCAGCGCGCCGAGCGCGGGCAGCGCGACCACGTACTGGATCTTGACGGCGAGCACGAGGGCGGCCAGCAGACCGGCCAGGCCCGGCCGGCGCGGCGGCGCGGCCAGCGCGGCGAAGGCGCCGAAGACCAGCAGGGCGGTCAGCGGCTCGGCGAAGAAGGTGCGGCTCATGGGCCACAGGAAGGTCGCTCCGGCCAGCAGCAGCGCGGGCACCAGCGCGCCGCGCCGCCCCGCGCCGAGCGCGCGCGCCAGCGCGAACAGCACGGCCGCCAGTGCCGCGGCCACGAGCAGGTTGAACGAGCCGAGCACGAGGCGCACGACGAAGCCCTGCTGCGCGTCCGTGCCGCCGAGCAGGGCGCCCAGCAGGTGCCCGACCCAGATCCAGGGCACGGCGGCCACGGGCTGGCCCGGCCCATACTGGCTGTAGATCTGCCCGTGCAGGCCTGGCACCTCGACGAGGGCGCGGCTGGCGGGGATGGCGAAGGTGCCGTGCAGGGCGACGGCCTCCGCCGTGGCCAGCATCGTCTCTTCGTCCGGCGAGTAGGTGTGGCCGGACATGGTCAGCAGGTAGACGCCGAAGAGGCCGGCCAGCAGGGCCGGGGCGGCGCCGCGGAGCGCCCAGCGGAGGTTCATGCGGGCCATTGTACCGGCGGCCGCGCGATCCGGCAACCGGGGCGGGGCATCAGGCCGCCGCGCGCTTCGCGGCCGGCCGGCGCTGCAGGAGGTTGTAGCGCGCCCCGGCCACCAGGCAGTGGATCTCCAGGCCGTCGATCTCCAGCGGCTCGCTCATGTCGTCGACGTCCGGGCTGGTGTTCGCCTGCACGTGGAGCGCGTCGATCACGGTGATCGTGCCCGGCCCGAGCACTTCAAGAGTGCCGTCGGGTCGGAACAGCCCCGCCGTGTCCTCGTCGATACCGACGCCGATCTCCTCCGGGTTATACGACACGGCGGTGATCAGCCGGCCGAGCCGGCGGCGCTCCGTGAAGTGCTGGTCGAGCACCACGCCCGGCAGGAAGTCGAGACCCGGCGCCAGGTTCACCAGGTCGTGCCGCGGCGTGTGGCCCTCGTTGCCGAAGGCGATCATCGTGCGGCTCATGACCGAGGTGCCCGCGCTCGTGCCCGCGAGCGGCGCGCCCGCCGCGTGCCGGCGCCGAATGGCCGCCAGCGCCGCGCTGCCGCCCAGCCGCGAGGTGATGTTCAGTTGCTCGCCGCCGGTGAAGAAGTAGCCGGCCGCCGCCTCCAGCCGCGCCACCAGGCGCGGCTCGTTCGCCTCGCCCCGCGTCATGATGTGGCAGACGTCGACGGCCGCGTCCACGCTGCCGAAGAGTCGCTCGTAGCGCGCCCCCGTCTCGTGCGGCACACGCGATCCGCTCGTGATCACCGCGATGCGCGCGCCGGACCCCCCGGCCAGGTCGACGAAAGCGCGCAGCAGGTCGATCGAGCGGGCGCTGGAGCCGCCGCCAATCAGCAGCAGCGGCGCGGCGGGGCTCTGGGGCATCGCCATAAATGCAGTTCCGTCCTTCAGCAGTGAGAGTTGGGATCGGGCCGGGGCCGGGATCTCCGTCCATTATACCAGAACGCCCTCGCCCCTGCAGCCGCCGCGCTCGCCCGCTTGCCCGGCCCGCGGGACCACGGCCCCACTACCCCGGCCCACCAGCGCGTGCGCGCCGCGCCCTTGCACGCCGCCCCGGAATGGACTATAGTCAAACACGATCAGCACGGGCCATCCCGGCTCGCGGAAGGACTCGCACCACGCATGGACGACTCGCGCATCCGCGCCGCTCTCGCCGCCGCCACCGATACACACGTCGTGCGCGTCGGTCCCGGCGCCCTGGCCGCCGCCGACGCCGTCGTCGCGGACGCCTTCGGCGACCGGGCGGCCGTCGTCGTCGCCGACACCAACACCTGGGCCGCCGCCGGCCAGGCCGTCGACGCGTATCTCCGCGCGGCCGGGCGCCCGGTTGCCCCGCCCATCGTCTTCCCCGGCACCCCGCCGCTTTATGCCGACTTCGCCACCGTGCTGGCCCTGGAGGGTCGGCTGCGCCCGCACGACGCGGTGCCCGTCGCCGCCGGCTCCGGCACGCTGAACGATCTGACCAAGCTCGCCGCCCACCGCCTGGGCCGGCCCTACCTCTGCGTGGCCACCGCCGCCTCGATGGACGGCTACACCGCCTTCGGCGCGGCCATCACCCGCGACGGCTTCAAGCAGACCATGGCCTGTCCCGCCCCGCGCGCCGTGCTGGCCGACCTCGACGTGCTCGCCCACGCGCCCACCGAGATGAACGCCACCGGCTACGGCGACCTGCTCGGCAAGGTGACCGCGGGCGCCGACTGGATCCTCGCCGACGCGCTGGGCGTCGAGCCGATCGAGCCCCAGGCCTGGGCGCTGGTGCAGGACTCGCTACGCGCCTGGACCGGCCGGCCGGCCGCCCTCCGCGCGGGCGACCCCGCGGCGATCGCCGCGCTCTGCGAGGGCCTGATCCTCACCGGGATCGCCATGCAGATCAGCCGGTCGTCGCGCCCGGCGTCCGGCAGCGACCACCGCTTCAGCCACCTCTGGGAGATGCAGGCCCTTGGCCACGGCCATCCCGCCGTGCCCCACGGCTTCAAGGTCGGCGTCGGCACGATCGCCGCCGCCGCCCTCTACGACTGGCTGCTGGCGCGCGACCTGACCGCTCTCGACGTCGAGGCGCGCGTCGCCGCCTGGCCCACCTGGCCGGCGGTCGAGGCCGCGGTGCGCCGGGGCCACGATATCCCCCCGCTGGCCGACAACGCGGTCGAAGAGACGCGCGCCAAGTACCTGACGCCCGCGCAGTTGCGCGCGCGCCTGGGGCGCATCCAGGCCGCCTGGCCGGCGCTCCGCCCCCGCCTGGCCGCCCAGTTGCTGCCCGCCGCCGCCCTGCGCGACCTGCTCGCCACGGCCGGCTGCCCGACCACCCCCGAGGCCATCGGCGTCGACCGCGCGACGCTCCGCGCGAGTTACGACCTGGCACGCACCATCCGCCGCCGCTACACCGTCCTCGACCTGGTCTACGAGACCGGCCTGCTCGACGCCGCGCTCGCCGATCTGTTCGGCCCCGGCGGCTTCTGGGCCGCGCCCGGCTCCGCGGGGCACGCATCATGACGCCGATCGACACGGCGCGCATCGTGCTGGATCCGGCCTTCCGCATCGGCCCGGTCGATCCGCGGCTCTACGGATCGTTCGTCGAGCACCTGGGCCGGGCGGTGTACACGGGCATCTACGAGCCGGACCACCCCACGGCCGACGACCTGGGCTTCCGGCAAGACGTGATCGCCCTGGTGCGCGAGATGGGCGTCACCCTCGTGCGCTATCCGGGCGGCAACTTCGTCTCCGGCTACCACTGGCGCGACGGCGTCGGCCCCCGGGCGGCGCGACCGGCGCGGCTCGACCTGGCCTGGCGCACGCTCGAGCCGAACGCGATCGGCACCGACGAGTTCTGCGCCTGGGCGCGGCGCGCGGGCGTGGCGGTCGACATGGCGGTGAACCTGGGCACCGGCGGCATCGACGACGCCCGCGCCCTCGTCGAGTACTGCAACCACCCCGGCGGGAGCGCCCTCAGCGACTTGGCGCGCCGCGAACGGCTACCCCGAGCCCCACGGCATCGGCGTCTGGTGTCTCGGCAACGAGATGGACGGCCCCTGGCAGCTGGGGCACAAGACCGCCGCCGAGTATGGGCGGCTGGCGGCCGAGACGGCGCGCGCCATGAAGGCGGTCGATCCGACGATCGAGCTGGTCGCCTGCGGCAGCTCCAACGCCGCCATGCCGACCTTCGGCGCCTGGGAGGCGACCGTCCTCGACCACGTCTATGAGGTCGTCGACTACCTCTCCCTGCACCAGTATTACCGCAAGCTCGGCGCCGACCTCGGCACCTTCCTGGCCCAGACCGTGGAGATGGACGGCTTCATCCGCGCCGTGGTGGCCGCGGCCGATTTCGTGCAGGCCAAGAAGCGGCAGCAGCGGCCGCTCCATCTCGCGTTCGACGAGTGGAACGTCTGGTACCAGAACCCAGGCGACGAGGCGATCATGGAGGCGCAGCCGTGGCAGGTCGCGCCCCCGCTCTACGAGGCGCCCTATACCCTGGAGGATGCCGTCGTCGTCGGCCTGATGCTGATCACCCTGCTGCGCCACGCCGATCGGGTGAAGATCGCCTGCCTGGCCCAGCTAGTGAACACGATCGCCCCGATCCGCACGCGGCCCGGCGGCCCGGCCTGGCGCGAGGCGACCTTCTACCCGTTTCAGCACGCCTCCCGCTACGGCCACGGCACCGTGCTCGACCTGCGCATCGCCTCGCCCGTCTACGCCAACCCGACGTACGACGCGGTGCCGCTGCTCGACGCCGTCGCCGTGCTCGACGAGGAGCAGGCCCGGCTGACGCTGTTCGCGGTCAATCGCGGCCAGGACGGGCCGCTGGCCCTGGAGGGCGACCTGCGCGGCGTGGGCGATTACCGGGTGGTCGAGCACCTCGTCCTGGCGGGCGCCGACCCCACGGCGCGGAACACGGCCGCGCAGCCCCAGGCGGTGGTCCCGCACGCGGGGGGCGATGCCCGCCTGGCGGCCGGGCGGCTGGCGGCGACTCTGCCGCCCGTGTCCTGGAACGTGATCCGCATGGCGCGAGCGGCGGAGCGCCCATGAACGACCGCGCGCTCCCGGGCGCCGCGGGCCAAACGGAGGCAAGTGGCATGGCAACGGGCAACTTCCTGACGAAAGTGCCGGGCATCCTCTACGGCGGCGACTACAACCCCGAGCAGTGGCCCGAAGCGATCTGGCCCGAGGATGTGCGGCTGATGCGCGAGGCGGGGGTCAACGTCGTGACGCTCGGCGTCTTCGCCTGGGCCCGGCTCGAGCCCCGCCCGGGCGAATACGACTTCGCCTGGCTCGACCGCATCGTCGATCTGCTGCACGCGCACGGCATCGCCCTCTGCCTGGCGACGGCCACGGCGGCTCCCCCGCCCTGGTTCTCGCACCGCTACCCCGCCAGCCTGCCCGTCACCGCGACCGGCACGACGCTGTGGCCGGGCTCGCGCCAGACCTACTGCCCGAGCAACCCCGACTACCGCCGCGCCGCGGTCGCCCTGACCCGCCGGATCGCCACGCACTACAAGGACCACCCCGCCCTGGCCCTCTGGCATATCAACAACGAGTACGGCTGCCACGTGCCCGCCTGCTACTGCGACGTCTCCGCGCAAGCCTTCCGCGCCTGGCTGCAGCGGCGCTACGGCACGCTCGACGCGCTGAACGCGGCCTGGGGCACCGCCTTCTGGAGCCAGCACTACACGGACTGGGACGAGATCAGCCCGGCGCGCGCCACCCCGACGTTCCTCAATCCCACCCAGCAGCTCGACTTCCAGCGCTTCTCGTCCGACGCGCTGCTCGAGTGCTTCCTGCTGGAGCGTGCCGTCCTGCGCGAGATCACGCCGGACGTGCCGGTGACCACCAACTTCATGGGCTTCTTCCGCGCCGCCGACTACTGGCGGTGGGCCGCCGAAGAGGACGTCGTCTCGAACGACAGCTATCCCGATCCGGCCGACCCGGCCGCACCCGCCGATGCCGCCATGACCCACGATCTCATGCGCTCGCTGGGCGGCGGGCGGCCCTGGCTGCTCATGGAGCAGGCGCCGAGCGCCGTGAACTGGCGCCCCGTCAACGTGCCCAAGGCGCCGGGCCAGATGCGCCTCTGGAGCTATCAGGCCGTGGCCCGCGGCGCCGACGCGGTCATGTTCTTCCAGTGGCGCGCCGCCCGCTCCGGCGCCGAAAAGTTCCACAGCGGCATGGTCCCGCACACCGGCACGGCGGACTCACGGGTCTGGCGCGAGGTGACGGCCCTCGGCGCCGAGCTTCAGGGGCTGGCGGCGATCGCGGGTAGCCGCGTGCCCGCGCGCGTAGCGATCGTCTTCGGCTGGCCCAACTGGTGGGCCCTGGAGGGTGAGAGCAAGCCCTCCGCCGCGGTCACGCTGCTGGAGCAGGTGCGCGCCTACTACCGGCCGCTCTATCGCGCCAACGTGGCCGTCGACTTCGTGCCCCCGGGTGCAGACCTGCGCGGCTACGCGCTGGTGCTCGTGCCCAACCTCTACCTGGTCGACGACGCGGCCGTCTCCGCGCTCACCCGGTATGTCGAGGGCGGCGGCACGCTGGTCATGTCGTTCTTCAGCGGCATCGTCGACGAGAACGACGCCGTCCGCCTGGGCGGCTACCCCGCCCCGTTCCGCGCGCTGCTGGGCCTGTCCGTCGAGGAGTTCGCGCCGCTGCCGCCGGACACCACGGTGCCCGTGCGGCGGACCGACGGCGCCATGCACACGGCGACCCTCTGGGCCGACCCGATCCGCCTGGAGGGCGCCGAGGCCCTCGCGACCTACACGGCGGGGCCCGCCGCGGGCCGCCCCGCGCTCACCCGCCACCGCTACAGCGCGGGCACGGCCTACTACCTGGGCACGCGACCCGACGCCGCGCTGATGGACTGGCTGCTGGCGCAGGTGGCCCCGCCACTCGATGCGCCGGCCCCGGCGCCCGCAGACGGCGTGGAGATCGCGCGGCGCGCCGGCGCGACGCAGACCTTCACCTTCGTGCTCAACCACGCCGCCGAGGCACGCGCGGTCCCGGTCGCGGCCGGCGGCGTCGACCTGCTGAGCGGGGACGCCTGTCCCGACCGGATCACGCTTGAGCCGTTCGGCGTCGCCATCGTGGCCCACCCCCGGCCCGCCGCGGAGGCCACCCCGGACCCGCACCCGGCCGGCTGAACTTGCCCGCGCCGCCGCGGGCGCACGTGCACAGGGGGATGATACGGACCATGGAGCCGACCCAATCCGCCGCGCTGCTCGGGCGCGATTACCCCATCCGGCCGGTGCCGTTCACCGCCGTCCAGTGCGACGACGTCTTCTGGGCGCCGCGCATCGAGACGAACCGGGCCGTCACCGTGACGTTCACGTTCGACCAGTGCGAGCGCACTGACCGCGTCGCTCTCCTGCGCCGCGCCGGGGCCGTCCTGCGGGGCGACGCGCGCGCCGACCGTACGCTGCCCGGATATCCCTTCGACGAGACCGATCTGTACAAGGTGATCGAGGGCGCCGCCTACACCCTGCGCGTGCACCCCGACCCCGCGCTCGAGGCCTATATCGACGGCCTGACACAGACCATCGCCGCCGCCCAGGAGCCCGACGGCTATCTCTACCCCGCGCGCACCATCAACCCGGCGCAGCCCCACGAGTGGGCCGGGCCCCGCCGCTGGGCGCGCGAGCGCGAGCACAGCCACGAGCTCTATAACTTCGCCCACCTGACCGAGGCCGCGGTCGCCTACGAGCAAGCCACCGGCAAGCGCGCCCTGCGCGACATCGCCGGCAACGAGGCGGACCTGCTCGCCCGCACCTTTGGCCCCGGCCGCGAGTCGATCTGGCCCGGCCATCAGGGCGTCGAGCTTGCGCTCGTCCGGCTCTACCGCGCCACCGGCGAGCCGCGCTACCTCGACCTCGCCCGCTTCCTGCTCGACGCCCGCGGAGCCGACGGCGAGCCCGGCAAGGCCTACAACCAGGCACACCAGCCCGTGGTCGCGCAGAGCGAGGCGGTCGGCCACGCCGTGCGCGCGGTCTATATGTACGCCGGCATGGCCGACGTCGCCGCCATCACCGGCGATGCCCGCTACGTCGCCGCGCTCGACCGCATCTGGGCCGACGTGGTCGGCAGCAAGCTCTACGTCACCGGCGGCATCGGCGCGCGCCACGAGGGCGAGGCCTTCGGCCGGCCCTACGAGCTCCCCAACCTGACCGCCTACTGCGAGACCTGCGCGGCCATCGGCCACGTCTTCTGGGCCCACCGCCTTTTCCTGCTGCACGGCGACGCCCGCTATATCGACGTGCTCGAGCGCACGCTCTACAACGCCCTGATCGACGGCGTCTCGCTCGACGGCATGGCCTTCTTCTACGACAACCCGCTCGAGTCCGACGGCTGGCAGCAGCGGCAGCCCTGGTTCGGCTGCGCTTGCTGCCCCGGCAACGTCGTCCGCTTCCTGCCATCACTGCCCGGCTACGCCTACGCCATGCAGGACGACACACTTTATGTCAACCTCTTCGTGGCGGGCAGCGCGGAGGTGCCGCTGGCCGGCGGCCCGGTGCGGTTGACGCAGAAGACGCGCTACCCCTGGGAGGGTCAGGTGCGGCTGGCGTTCGAGCTCGCCACGCCCCGCCGCGTCACGCTCAAGCTGCGCGTGCCCGGCTGGGCGCGCGACGAGGCCGTGCCGAGCGACCTCTACCGCTTCGTCGACACAGCCAAGGCCGCGCCCACGCTCGCGGTGAATGGGGAGCCGGTCGCGCTGGAGATGGACCGGGGCTATGCCACGGTGACGCGCACGTGGCGGCCGGGCGATGAGATCGCGCTCGACCTGCCGATGCCCGTCCGCCGGGTGGCGGCGCAGCGCCGGGTCGAGGCCGACCGCGGCCGCGTGGCCCTGCAGCGCGGACCGCTCGTCTACTGTGCCGAGTGGCCCGACAACCCCGGCGGCGCCGTGCGCGATCTCCTGCTGCCTGATGATGCCCCGCTCGAGGCCGAGTTCGCGCCCGACCTGCTCGGCGGCGTGGTGGTGCTCAGGGGCCAGGCCGTCCGCCCCGGCCGCGAAGCCGCTGGTCGTCCCGCGCGTATCGCCCAGGACTTCACCGCCATCCCCTACTACGCCTGGGCCAATCGCGGCCCCGGCGAGATGATCGTCTGGCTCCGCAACGCCGACGCGCTACACCCTGGCTGAGCCGGCCCGCGAAGGGCACGGACCGGCCAGGCGCCCCGCTCGGCTAATACGCGCGGCGCTGGAACAGCGGCAGCGCCGCGAGCGCGGGCAGCGCCGCGGCCACCAGCGTGATCAGCAGCGCCTTGCCCGGGAACCCGCTGAGCTCGAACGCGGACAGGCTGGCCCAGTAGCCGGGCAGGCTCCAGTCGGCCCAGCCGGGCGCGAAGGCGCCGATCACCCCCGGCAGGCCGACCACCACGCCGATAATCATCGCCAGTGCCACCGGCCGCAGCACGTCGTCGAACAAGATCGAGAAGACCAGCGCCAGCCCGAGCAGCGACAGCGCCCCCAGCCAGAGCAGCCCCGCCGACAGCAGCACCCCGCCGAACGCCAGGGCGTGCCCCTGCAGCAGCGCCACGAGGTACATACCCAGCCCACTGACCAGGCTCGCCACGAGCAGCACGCCCGCGGCCACGCCGTACTTCGTCAGCAGCACCCGCGTGCGGCTGACCGGCTTGCTGAGCAGGAAGAAGATCGTCCCCTTGCTCACCTCGCCCGCGATCAGCCCGCCGCCGAGGAACGCCGCCAGCGCCCCCAGGATCATCGGCGCGTTCTTCGCGAACCACTGCCCCCAGGCGTACGTCGCGTAATCGCCCAGCCCCTGCCCCAGCTGCTGCCGCACGGCCTCGGGCATCTGCGCCGTGTTCAGTGAGCCCAGCAGGCTCTGGATCCAGTCGTAGGAGGCGGTCATAGCCGCCCCCAGCACCAGCATCAGCGCGCCGCCGATAATCAGCTTCCAGCGCGCGTCGATCAGCTCTTTGGTGATCATCGCCGCCCCTCCCCGTCCGTCTCGCGCATGTACTCGACGTAGATGTCGTCCAGATTGAGCGGAACCGTCTCGACGTCGCGCAGCGGGTAGGGCCGCGCCTGTACCGCGGCGGCCAGCGCGTCCACGTCGCCGCGCGCGACGATGCGCACGCCGCGCCCCTCCTGATCCAGCTGCGCCACCGCGGGCAGCGCCTGCAGCGCCGCGATCTCGGCGCGCGGCGGCGGGTCGACGTAGGTCAGCTTCAGCACGCGCTGCGTCTGCTTCAGGTGGTCGAGCTCATCGCTCACCAGCAGCCGCCCGTGGCGGATGATCGCCACCCAGTCGGCCACCTCCTCCACCTCGGACAGGATGTGCGAGGAGAAGAAGACGGTGCGCCCCTCGGCGGCCACCTCGCGCACGATCGTGTTCAGGAACTCGTGCCGGGCCACCGGGTCGAGCCCGCCCGTCGGCTCGTCGAGGATCAGCAGGTCGGGCAGGCTGCCCAGCGCCAGGGTCAGCGCCAGCTGCGCCTTCATGCCCTTCGACAGCGTGCCCACCCGCGCCCCCGGCGGCAGCGCGAAGAGGCTGAGGTAGCGCGCCACGATGCTCGGGTCCCAGCGGACGTTCGTCGTGCGGCAGAACTCGACGATCTGCGGGATCGTCAGGTTGTCGTAGAGGCTGTTGACCTCGCTGACGTAGCCGACGTGCGCGCGCACCCCCAGGCTGTCCGCCACCACATCGCGCCCGAGCACCCAGGCCCGCCCGCTGTTTGGCGGCCGGAAGCCCAGCAGCGTCTTGATCGTCGTCGTTTTGCCCGCGCCGTTCGGGCCCAGAAAGCCGAAGACCGCCCCGACCGGCACCTGCAGACTCAGGCCGTCGACGGCGCGCCGCGCGCCGTAGCTCACGACCAGGTTCTCGATGCGGATCGCCAGGGCCCCCGGCGTCAACTCCGTGGGCACCGCCTGCACCGCGCTTTCCACCGCGCTCATCCCGTTGCCTCCTCGTGCCCGTCCGCCCGTGTCAGGGCGATGGGCCCGGCCATGCGGCCCGCCTGTTCGGGCCCGTACACCGCCGCGACTGCGGCCTCGAACCGCGCGCGCAGCACGCCGGGCGCCACACCCAGCCCCGCCGCGTCGCGCACGAGCCCGTCGAGCCGCGCAAACAGCGCGGCCACTTGCTCGCCGTGCAGGGCGCCCGCCACGTGCTCGGCCACCGTCGTGCCCGCCCGCGGCCGGCTCTCGATCAGCCCCAGGCGCTGGAGCTCCTCGTAGGCTTTGCCGATCGTGTTCGGCGCCAGCGCCAGGTCGCGCGCCAGGTCGCGTACGCCCGGCAGCGGGTCGCCCGGCTGCAAGACGCCAACCTCCAGGGCGTGCTTGATCTGCTCGACGATCTGCAGGTCGATCCGCACGCCGCTATGCCGTTGCACCGTCAGCCAGATGGGCATAGGCTCCCTTCGGTTGTCTCACTGTCTTAGATAACTGAGACAATCATACATCCGCCCGGCCCGCTTGTCAAGCGCTGTTCGGCGGCCCGGCCGCGCGACCGATAGCCGGCTGTTGCCAGGGCATCGATCCCGCGGCTGCGTCTGCTATTCGTGCCAATTGGAGTTACGACGGTGCCGAGGGCCCGCCCGGTCGTACAGGCGGCTCCCGGGCCGGTTTGCGATTTCTGGGGAATTCTGGGGCATCCGGCCGCCTGGGCCGGCCCACCTGGAGGTCAGCCCGGCGCGGGAGCGGAGGTTAGCTGGAGGTGTCTTCCTCGTCGCGGTGGCGGCCGAAGGGCAGGCGGAAGCGCCGCGGTGGGTCGGCGGGCACCCGGGCCGGCCCCTGCGGCGGCGGCGGCGGGCTGCCCGGCGGCGTGAGCGGCACGGTGGTAGCGGGGCCGCCGGCCCCCGCCGCCCCGGCGTCTTCGAAGCTCGGCGGCTGCTGGTGCAGGATGCGCTGATAGGCCGCGCGCATCTCGTTCCGGTTCAGGTGCTTGCCGCTCTCGAAGTACTGGATGGCCACCTGCCCGATCGCCCAGGTGCCCACGGCGGCCACCCCGGCGGCCACCGCCGACCCGCCAATCGGCACCGCCTTCGCGGCCTCCTGCGCCAGGTAGCGCAGTGCCACCGAGCCCGCGATGGTCGAGATCAGCTCCCGGGCGTGCCGCGCCGAGAAGGGCTCGCCGTAGATCGCGGCCAGGCGCAGGATCATGCGCGCCTGGTGCGCCAGCAGCAGCGGCAGGTCGATGAAGGGGATCGGCTCGGCGGCGATGCCGCCGTTAACGATCATCGCGTTGCGCACGACTTTGGTCGCCGCGGTGTGGCGGAAGGCGGGCAGGGTGCGCCCGAGCAGCACGGCCAGGTCGGGCAGGGCGTCGATCAGCGCGGGCAGCAGGCGCTCGCCCACGTTGGTGCCCTTCTTGGCCGAGATGGCGATGACCGGCACACCCAGCCGCTGCGCCATGTCCGCCTCGACCGCGCGCGCATCCCGTCCCACAAGGTCGATCTTGTTCGCGACGACGACGATCGGCTTGCCGAGCTGCTTGAGGCGCTCCAACAGCTGCCGGTCGCCCTCGCGCAGGCCCGCCGCGGCGTCGAAGACCACGAGCAGCGCATCGGCCGACGCCGCGCCCTGCAGCGCGGTCGCCGCGCGGTCCGCGCCGCCGGCCTCGCCGAAGCCCGGCGTGTCGATCAGCACGAACGGCCCCAGCTGCTCGGCGATGACCGTGCGCGTGGTGCCGGGGATCGGGCTCATCGGCGACAGGCTCCGGCCCATCAGCAGGTTGAACAGCGTCGACTTGCCCGAGTTCACCGGCCCGACGATCGCCAGCCGCGTATTCGCCTCGCGCTGCACCTCGCGCTGCAGCTGCGCGACGTCGAGGCTGCGCAGCAGGGCGCGCAGGTCGTCGAGGGCCGTGGGGATCTTCAGGGAGGGGTTCACGGGCTGCGGGCGCATGGGCAGGCTCCTGTAGGCGGGCTGGGATCGCTGGGCCGGCCGGGCGGGGCCCCGGCGCGACCGCACGCTTGCCTGCAAGAGCTGTGCCTCTGGCGAGGAGTCGGACAGCGCGGTGAGAAAATGGAGTGCTCCGGACCGGCAGGGGCGGCACGCCGCGGGAGCGTGACGGCCCTGCCGGCCGGGAGCACCGGCTAACGAGGGAATGGAGTGCTCCGGACCGGCAGGGGCGGCACGCCGCGGGAGCGTGACGGCCCTGCCGGCCGGGAGCACCGGCTTACGGTGTGACGGTTCCGACCGCGCAGGGCAGCGGCCCGAGCACGGTCCCGTAGACAATCTTGGCGATCTGGCCGCGCACGGCGTTGTTGCCGTAGCGGAAGTACGGGTGCTGCTGCGCGTCGCACGGCTCGCCGGGCCCGCCGCAGGTGTAGCCCGAGATGATCTGCCGGCAGACGGCCGTCTCGATGTACGAGTAGAACGGGCTGGCCGGCGGCACGTCGGCAAAGGTGGCCTGGCTGGGATTGCGCAGCGCCCAGCCGGCCGCGCCGACGATGATCTTGGTCAGCTGGCCACGCGTGACGTAGGCGAACGGCCGGAAGTAGGGCCGGTTCTGGGCGTCACACGGCTCGCCGGGCCCGCCGCAGTCGTAGCCATTGATCATGTGCGCGTGATAACCCGCCTCGATGTAGGTGTAGAACGGGAACGCGGGCGGCACGTCGGCGAAGGTGTAGGCCCCGCCCGGCGGCACATAGGCCGGCACGCCCAGGGCCAACACGACGATCTTCACCATCTGGCTGCGCGTGGTCGAGTTGTAGGGCCGGAACGTCCCATCGGCATAGCCGCTGATGACGCCGCGCCCGGCCAGGAACATAACCGCCGTGTAGAAATAATCGCTCGGGTGTACATCCGAGAAGCTGGGCGGGCCGGGCGTGGCCGTGGCCGCGGGCGTCCCGTTGGGCGGCGCGGTCGCGACCGGCGTGCCGGCGGGCGGCACGGTCGCGACCGGCGTGCCGGCGGGCGGCACGGTCGGGGGCAGCGTCGGCGGGGGCGGGGGCAGCTTGCCCGTCTTGGGCGCGGCGGCACCCGCAGCCGCGACGGGCTGCGGCCCGAGCCGGGTTTGGGTCAAGGGCGAAAACAACAGGAACATCGCGACTACCAGTGCCGCGATGAGCAAACGTACCGGCCATCGGCCATCGGCGCTATGCATCCAATCCTCCTCAAAGCTCGGCTGGAGGCTCGGGCTCGACGCCGGTCTGTGATGCCTCCAGCACTCTAAGCATAGACGATTGCATCGGCCCGACGCAATCGCAGGGCGTAGGACATCCGGGGGATAGCGGTCCTGACCTTTCTCCTATCGGCGTGGCTGCGCGACCAGGACCTGCGGCGTTGACAAAAGGCCCCTTCCCCCCGCGCGGGGGGAAGGGGCCGCTCGGCGAGAGACTCGCGGTCAGGGAGCCGGCGCCACCGGCCCGGCGCTGCAGGTGCTGGGCGGAACTCAAGACCGACAGGTAGACGATCTTGGCGATCTGGCCGCGGGTGGCGTCGTTGCCCTGGCGGAAGTACGGGCGGTGGTTGGCGTCGCAGGGCTCGCCCGGGCTACCGCAGTCATAGCCGGAGATGATGCCGTGACAGGCAGCCGTCTCCACGAAGGTGTAGAAGGCCGTGTTCGGCAGCACGTCCGCGAAGGAGCCGGTCCGGCGGGTTCTGGAGATCCCAGCCCGCCGCGACGACGACGATCTTGCTCAACTGGCCGCGCGTGACGTTCGCGTAGGGGCGGAAGTAGGGGCGGTGCTGCGGGTCGCAGGGTTCGCCCAGCCCGCCACAGTCGTAGCCGCTGACGATGCCGGAGTCCGCGGCCGTCTCGATCACGGCGAAGAACGGGTGGTCGCGCGGCACGTCGGCGAAGGTGTAGGCGGTACCGGTCGGGGTCACGATCGGCAGGCCGAAGCCGAGCACGACGATCTTGACCATTTGTGCGCGCGTGGTGGCGTTATACGGCCGGAACGTGCCGTCCGAGTAGCCCGAGATCACGCCGCGGCAGGCCAGGTAGAGCACCGGCTGGTAGAAGTAGTCGGTGGGGTGGACGTCGTTGAAGCTCGCGCCACAGGGCGTCTCGCTCGGGGCAGGCGTGGCCGTGCCTGTGGCACCCGGCGGCGTGGCCGTGCCCGTCGCACCCGGCGGCGGCGTGGCTGTGGCTGTGGCCCCCGGCGGCGGCGTGGCTGTGTCCGTGGCCCCCGGCGGCGGCGTGGCCGTCGGCGGCACACCGGTGGTCGTCGCCGTGGCGGGCGGAACGGTGGGCGTGCCCGGGCCGGGCGTACTCGTCGGCACCACCGCGGTGCCCGTCGGCGTCGTGGTCGGGACGCCCGGCGTGTCGGTCGGGGGCGGCGTCGCCGTCGGCGGCCCGGGCGAGGGCGTCGGCGTGACCGTGCCGGTGGGCGTCTCAGGCGCGGGCGTGTTGGTCGGCTCCGGCGTGCCGCAGGCGCCGACGATGTCGACGTCGTCGACGTACATATTCGTCACGTCGCCGAAGCCGTCCTGGTGGACCAGGAACTCGATGCGCACCGTCTGCCCGGCGAAAGCGCTCATGTCATACGTCTTCTGCGTGAACGAGCCGGTCGTCTGGGCGACGTGCATGATGGTCGCCAGGATGTTGCCGCTGGTGTCGGTTACGTAGGCGTCTTGCCAGTCGTAGGTGACGCTGTCCTCGGTATAGCCGTCCCACCAGAAGCTCAGCGTGCCGCCCGCGGCGGGGACGGTGATCTGCTGGTAGAAGGAGCTATTGCCGTTCGGCTCGGCGCCGGGGTCGCTGCCGACGAAGGCGGCATAGGTGCCGCTGTGGGTCGTGCCCGTGCGCACCGTGGGCGTAGGATTCGTGTCACGGATCACCCACGGGGCGAAGCTGCCCGTCTCAAAGCCGCTGTTCTGGACGACGCCCAGCGCGCAGGGGGTAGGCGTGGCGCTCGGCGTCTCGGTGGCTGTGCGGGTCGGCGTGGCGGTCGGCGGCGTGCCGGTGACCGTCGGCGTCGGCGTGCCGGCGGGCGGGTTGACCTGTAGGAAGGCGGCGGACATGGCGCCCCAGGTGCGGAAACCCTGCACATCGTTGACGCCGCGGCCGCGCACGAAGATCACGTGCCGGCCCGGGGCGAGGCTGCTCGTGTCGATGGTGGCCTGCACGGCCACGGTCTGCGAGCCGCCGAAGCTTCCCGACATCGGGGCGGCGGCGCCGCCGGCCCAGGGCGGCGTGTCGACGTAGTACTCGGCGGCACCCACGTTCTGCGCGAAGGCGTTGCCGGTCCAGGCGAAGTTGATCGTGGCGGTGAGCTGCACGGGCGTGCCCTGCGTGACGGTCATCGGGTTCGTGGCCACGGCGTTGGCATCGGGGCCGTGCGCCAGCAGGTAGGGGGTGCGGGCGATCTTGGCCTGGTAGATCAGCGCGCCGCGGTTGGCGGGCCAGAGCGTGTTCTGCACGTAGGAGAGCGGCACGAGGAAATCGCTGCCGCCGACCTCGGTGGTGAAGGAAGCCGCGCCAAGCTCGCCATAGGCCCAGTCGATCGAGTCGCCGTCGACCGCATAGAGGCAACGGGCCGGCTGGCAGGCCGGGTAGCCGTTGCCCGGCGGCCCGGCGTTCCCCGCCGAGAGATGCTGGCCGATGTTTGCCGTCTCGGCGTTGTTGGGCGAGGGCTGGGCGTACATGCCCCAGGCGTAGAGGTTGAGCGACGCGTTGGAGTGCATGTCCTGGAAGACGCCCGTCGCCGTCAGCGGGGCGGCATCGGTGATGTTCGGCCCGCGCTGGTCGGGGATTAGGGCGCGCACGGCGTTGATCACGTTCTGCGTCTCGGGCTCGGACGCGGCGCCGGTGCCATGATAAGTCTCGCCGCAGGCCGCGCCGCTGGAGCCGCCGCAGCAGTTCCAGAGGAAGGAGAAGTTGCGGTTGTTGTCGACGCCGAACTGGTTGCTGATGTTCGGTGGCCAGGTCGTGCAGCCGTTCGTGTTGTTGGCGTTCTTGCGCTGGTAATAGGGGCTGCTGCCGCCGCCGCCGGCTTCCACGATATGATGGCCGTCGGGGTTGGTCATGGGCACCACCCAGATGTCCTGCCAGTCGACCAGCCAGTGCGCGTCGGGGTCGCTGTTGTAGCCGTCGAGCAGCCAGCTAATGTAGTCGGCGGCGATCTCGGGCACGGCGATCTCGCGGGCGTGGATGCCGGCCTCGTACCAGTAGACCGGCTTGGGCCCGGGGATCGCCTGGTTGGTGATGTGCAGCGCGTACTGATGGTAGCCGCTGTAGGGCGCGGGCAGCGTGCAGGCGCCCGGATTGGACGCACACCAGCCGGGGCCGAGGTCGACCTTCACCGCCAGGGTCGGGTGGGCGGCCACTTCCTGGTCGAGGAAGGTCTGCATCTCCTCGACCGTCTTGAAGCCGCCGTAGAAGGTATCCGGGCTGTTCTGCCCGAACCACTGGCGGCTGTTGATCTGATCGCTGAGCGCCTGGTCGATCTCCACGTGCAGATGCTGGGCCAGCATCGCCTGGTAGATGGTCGCATCGCCCCAGATGGTCAGGTAGCCGCTGCGGGTGTCCGCCTCCTCGGCGCCCCATTCCACCGCGAGCCGGTCGCGCTCGGCGGCGTTCTGGAAGAAGAGGTGGAGCACCAGCACATCCGTGTGCGCGGGGGCCGAGGCGGCCGCGGGGGGCGCCGTGGCGCCGCCGGGGCCGGTCCAGGCCATGGCGCCGAGCATGCCGATCACGGCAACCAGCGCGACGACCAGGCGCCCCCGGCGCCCGTCGTGCAAGCGTTCGTTCATCATCGCCGCTCCTCGCGGGCCCGGGGCCCGCCCTTCCTGCCGGCCATCCGGGGCCGGTCCGTGCCAGGCGCGCCTGTACTCGGCGCGCACCACTCAGGGGAAACGTCGGTTGCTTGATGCCGCTGCAGCGGCCGGGTCGCCGGGCCATCGCGGCGCCCGCGGGTGCCGCGCCCGTGATCGCGGCGTGGGGGAGTACCGGGGCGGAGCGCCGGCCCGCGCACGCAGCGCGAGTATAGCACGCCGGGCGGGCGGGCACAAGCGCCGGCCGGGACGCTGCGCGGGGTGGAAAGCGCGGGAGCCGGGGCGCATGCGCCCCGGCTCCTGGTGGGAGCGGCGGTCCCGGGCGGGACCGCCGCGCGCTACTTGGTGACCGTCGGGATACTGCAACTGCCGGTCCCCGTGATCGACAGGTAGACGATCTTGGAGATCTGGCCGCGGGTGGCGTCGTTACCCTGGCGGAAGTACGGGCGGTTGTTCGGGCCGCACGGCTCGCCGGGGCCGCCGCAGTCGTAGCCCGAGATGATGCCGTGGCAGTAGGCCGTCTCCACGAAGGTGTAGAAGGCCGTGTTCGGCAGCACGTCCTCGAAGGAGCCGGTCGGCGGGTTCTGGAGGTCCCAGCCCGCCGCGACGACGTCGATCTTGGACAGCTGGCCACGGGTCACGTTGGCGTACGGGCGGAAGTACGGGCGGTTCTGGGAGTCGCAGGGCTCGCCCGGCCCGCCGCAGTTGTAGCCGCTGACCACGTTGTCGTGGGCGGCGGTCTCGATGACGTCAAAGAACGGGAAGTCCGGATGGACATCGGCGAAGGTGTAGTTGCCGGCCGCGGGGGTGACGATGGGCAGCCCGAAGCCGAGGACGACGATCTTGACCATCTGGGCGCGGGTGGTGGCGTTGTAGGGCCGGAAGGTGTTATCGGCGTAGCCCGAGATGACGCCGTGGCAGTAGAGGTACTGCACCGGCACGTAGAAGTAGTCCGTCGTGTGCACGTCACTAAAGGTGATCGGGCACGGGGTCTCGGTCGGGGCCGGCGTGCCGGGCGTCTCGGTGGCGCTCGGCGGCACCGCGGTGGCCGTCTCGGTGACGGCCGGAGGCGGCGTGGCCGTCTCGGTGGCACCGGGCGCGGGGGTGTCGGTCGGGGCGACGGGCGTATCCGTCGGCACTACGCCCGTGGGCGTGGCGGTCGGGGCGACGGGCGTGTCCGTCGGCACTACGGCCGTGGCGGTCGACGTGGTAGTCGCGGTGGCCGGGCCGGGCGTGTTGGTCGGCCCGGGCGTGCCGCAGGCGCCTTCGAGGTCGACGTCGTCGACGTACATGTTGGTGACGTCGCCGAAGCCGTCCTGGTGGACGAGGAACTCGATGCGCACCGTCTGGCCCGCGTAGGCGCTCATGTCATAGGTCTGGTGGACCCAGATGCCGGCTGTCTGAGCAGACGTGCATGATGGTCGCCAGGATGGTGCCGCTGGTGTTGGTCACGTAGGCGTCTTGCCAGTCGAACGTGATGCTGTCCTCGGTGTAGGGGAAGTACCAGTAGCTCAGCGTGCCGCCGCTGGCGGGGACCGTGATCTGCTGGTAGATCGAGCTGTCACCGGTCGGCTCGGTGCCGGGGTCACTGCCCAGGAAGGCGGCGTAGGTGCCGCTGTGGGCCGTGCCGGTGCGGACCGCCGCGGGCGGCGTGTTGTCGAGCGGCTGCCAGGGGGCGAAGCTGCCCGTCTCAAAGCCGCCGTTCTGCACCGCGCCGGTCGTACACGGCGTCTCGGTGGCGGTCGGCGTCACGGTGGCCGTGTTGGTCGGCGTGGCGGTCGGCGGGGTGCCGGTGACCGTGGGGGTCGGCGTGCCCTGCGCGGGCGGCGTGTAGGCCGACGTGTAGACGTCCTCGTTCGTGCCGCTGCGCGTGTCGGTCCAGATGGCGTAGGCCACGTCGTTGGCCGAGGTGACGTTGATGTAGTCGCCCGCGGCGGCGTTCCAGCCGGGGCCGCCGGGGATGCCGATGTTCAGGTTGCTCGACGCGTCGGTGACCTGCTCGTCGGGGCCGGTCCAGGTCGCCCCGTCGTCGGTCGAGTGGGTGGAATAGACGTGGAAGGTGTTCAGGCTCGACGGGAAGTCGCGGTCGTCGTACCAGATGACGTCGAAGCGGCCATTGGGCGCGACCGAGACCCAGGGCTCGACCTGATAACTCGAGCCCGCGGTGTTATGCGCGACGCGGGCGGGGGTGCTCCAGGTGGTGCCGCCGTCGGTCGAGCGCGTGAAGTAGATGTCGTCCTTGCCGTTGCGGCCATCGGCCCAGACACTGACGATCGTGCCGGTGCCGGCACTGGCGATGGTCGAGGGGATGGTGTTCAGGCGCCAGTTCGCGCCGGGCACGCCGTTCACGTCGACGATGCTCACCGCCTGGTGGCTGGGGTTGCTGAAGCTCTGGCCGCCGTCGGTCGAGATGCCGTAGGCGAGGTGGCCGGAGAAGTCGTTCCAGGTGGCGATGACGTTGCCGTTGGGCAGCACGACGGGCATGGAGAACTGACCGTTATCCGAGGAGCCGTAGCTGACGGTGACGTAGTTGGGGTCGGGCGGGTTCCAGGTGGCGCCGTTGTCGCTCGACCACTTCTCGACGAATGTGGGTTGGTTGAAGTTGAAATTGGTCCACGTGGTGTAGAGGCGATGGTAGTAGAGGCTGGACGGGTTCAGGTCGATCGCCGTCCACTCTTTGTCCGAGTTGTTCAGCTGCTCGTCGAGCTTCACGGCCGGCGTGGGCCAGGTGAGCCCGCCATCGCTCGAGGTGGCCACCGCGACCACGGTGGAGCCTCCGCCGGACTGCGAGTAGGCGATGACCGTGATGAAGACGTGATTGTCGTCGCTGAAGGTGACGACCGGGTCACTCTGCTGGGGCTGCTCCGTGTCGGGCATGGGGATGTGGGTGTTGATCCAGGTCAGCCCGCCGTCCATCGAGGTGTCGATCCAGACTTCCTTGGTCTCGGTGTTCGGGCCGGGCGCGGAGCGCTCGTCCTTCTGCGCGGCGACGACGTTGAGCGGGTTCAGCGGGTTGACGGCGATGGCCGGCTCCTGCTGGGCGTAGGGCGAGTTGTCGGTGTTCGCCTTGACGTTCGGGCTGCGCCAGTGCGCGTCGTTCGCGACATGCGCCGAGGGCGGGCCACTCAGGTAGGGGGCGGGGGGCACGGGCGTGCCGTGCTCGAGGGGCACGGCGGTCCGGCCGGGTTTGACGGGCTGGGCGGCGGGCGCTTGGGGCAGCGCGGCCAGCATCGGCCCGCTGCCGGCGACGAGCAACGCTCCCAGTAGCAGGGCGAACAATAGGACGATTCGTTTCATGCGGTTGTGACTCCTTCTCCATCTCCACTGAAGTTCGCGGGTCGGGGACAGGCGCGCGTGGGGGCGTCGTGGTGCGGGGTGAAGCGCCGCGGATGCCCCAACTGTCCCAGCGCCCGGCGAGGGGGCCGGGCGCACAGTAGGGCAGTATACCATTGCGGGGGCCGGGTGGCAATGGGGATCGGGGCGGGGCCGGGCGCGGCGCGACTGCTCTGGAATGCCCCCGGATGGGACAGGATGGGACAGGATGTCCCAAAAAGCGGGAACTTGCGCCGGGGCCGTGCCTGGCGACGGCCGCAGGCGCCGGGTCACAGTGCTGTTTCTGGCTACTGTTAGGCGTAACTTTGGTGTACCATCCTTGGGACATGTTTGTCCCATCCGCTGGGACCGGGCGGGGCGGGCCGCCCACGAATGCGGCCTTGCCGCACCGACGAATGCACGCATGTCACTGCGCCGCCTCGGCCGGCCGTGGGCGGGGGGATGGGGCGGCTTTCGGCCGTCACCCCGCCCTCTCCCGAATACGGGAGCGCGAGCGCGAATCCGGCCTGCGGCGGCCGCCCGGTGGGGCGATTGCCCGACACGAATAAAGCTGCGGCGCAGCAGCGGACAAAGCCCCCGCGGGGGGCGGTGAGACGTGCGCGATGCGGCTAGCCCGTGAGCCGCCCGGTGGGGCGGCTTTCGCCCCTCACCCCCGCCCTCGCCGCTCACGGGGCGAGGGCGTGCGATTCGGCCTGCGGAGGCCGCCCGGTGGGGCGTTGCCCAGCAGCTAAAGCTGCGGGCAACAGCAACAAAGCCCCCCGCGGGGGGCTGAGACGTGCGCGCTGCGGCCGCCCGCGAGCCGCCCGGTGGGGCGGCTTTCGCCCCTCACCCCCGCCCTCGCCCCTTCGGGGCGAGGGCGTGCGATTCGGCCTGCGGAGCGGCGCGATCGCTCGCTTGTGGGGGGTCCTGATCGGCGCGGGCGCGTTGGTCGGTGTGCGCTGCGCTCTTCATCCGATCACTATCGCGGTAGGCGCGCGGATCGTGGTCCGGCGGTGCTTCGCCGGCCCCTGGGCGCGCGGTTCTGCCCGCCGGGATCGGCGCCGGTGGCGGCGACAAGGGGGTCGACGGTGAGGAACTGCTGGGTGGCGGGGTCGTAGTAGCGCGCCTGCAGGTCGTAGAGGCCGCTCTCGCTGTCCCGGTAGCCCGCCCGTCGCCGAACGGGTTGGCCGCCGTCTCGCTGCTGCTGGTGCGGTTGCCGTACGCGTCGTACTGGTAGCTGTTCACGACCGCCCCGGTCCCGTCGGTCAGCGCGCGGATGCTGCCCAGCTGGTCGGCGTGGCTCTATTGCGCGAAGTAAATGTCGATCCCCAGGGGCAGCGCGAGGGCGCCGAGACGCGACAACAGCGCCGGGCTGAACTCGGGCCCCCCGTGTCCCGTTGCGGATTCCCAGAAGCAGAAGACGTCGGCCTTGACGCTTGCATCCTCTCGTAGGGCCGCGAGCCCCGCCCCGCGGGGTTCGATGCGGTCAAGCAGCCATTGGATATGGGCTTCCAGGTCAGTCGAGGTCATCTGGCCCTCAGAGGTCAGCGACCACCTGCCGTGGGGCCAGACGCTACGCGGGTTCCGCTGGTCGCCTCGCCGGAACGATTTCGACGGAACGACTCCGAGCAATGCGGTCACCGAGTCGGGATCCAAGTCCCGGCCCCAGATACGGAGCGTGGCCCACGTGCGGCTGGCGTTCGGGTTGTCCGGCATGCTTGTGCTCCATTGCTGCTTTCAGTTCGACTAGCTTCCCCAATGTCCGGAGACGCGCAACTGTGCCGAAGAGACGCTTCTCTCCAATCGGTTCAGAATATAGATCGCGCTCCGCACTCCTTCGCCACGGGCTTGCATGGTAGGGTTTGGAGTCGCTGTCTATGGCTCCTCATCATACGGGTTGGCGTTGGGCGGGGGCGCCGTCGCTGCCGCACTTTCCGGGTTCTCCCCGGCTTTAAGAGCATCGCGCTATGTCGTCGAGGATCCAGTGTGGCACATCGTAGTTGGGCGGTAGGCTAAAATCGTCCTTATACCGGTGCACGGCGTCACGATACTTGTCCCGCTGCGTCTTGGACATACCCGGGGGCAAGTATTCACTTTTGGACTGGACCTGCGTTTGTATCTGTTGCTCGGGCAACGTCTGGGTGCCCGAGCAGATTTGGCTCTGATCTTGTTGGTGATGTAAGTCCTGGACGAGGTTCCAGATCAGCCAGCCCCCAATAATCAGCCCGCCGCCCACGAGGATGACCGGGACGCAGAGCGGACAGACGACTGGAGCGAGCGCGATACACTGCGGGCAGTTCCCCGTCGGATCCGTCCCATTGACCGGGCTGCCGCCGACGTAAGTATACGCCTGGCCGGTGGCCGCGACAAGCGGGTCCACCGTGAGGAACTGCTGGGTGGTGGGGTCGTAATAGCGCGCCCGCAGGTAGAGAAATCCGCTCTCGCTGTCAGTATACTCGCCCGCGTAGCCGAACGGGTTGTAGACCGTACCGGCAAACTGCTAGGGCGATGTCATACGCAAAGGGCGTAGGAAACCTGTAGCTCATTGTTCGTAAAGAATGATGACCGGATCCCCGTCAACAAGCTTCAATAACCCTTCCTCACTGTCGACTTCCATTTGCGAATATGATATCTCCGTTCCCCGTCCCGGTCGGATCCATGGCTCTCCTTCTTCTTCCATGCTACTCACAGTCTCAGTGATCTCGATCACTTTCCTCGTTCCTGCAAATACCCAATCGGCAGGCCGCCCCTCCCACGTTTGCTCTTCATCCGGATTCTCTGTATCATCATAATAGCTCTTACCAATCCTGTCAGCTTCCCGGAGAGCCTTCTCACCCAACTCTGCTTCAACTAACACAATATTCTCCCAGATGGGGTACTTGTCCTGCATGCCATCTCGAAACTTCATGTAACATATTAGATGTGCTGCGTACCAAGTCATATTTTCGCCCCCGTTTGCGCGCTTGAGTTTCTTGTTGCCATCAGAAACTGAGCCTGTGAGATTAACTATCCTTCGGCAGAATCCGCACGCCAAAGTCAGCCTTCCACCACCTCTTAACATGCCTTTTAGGTAAGATTGCGGGTGACGGCCTGACCCCATCTGCACCGGAAGAGGGCCGCAACTTTGGATAAATCGAGTTCAACTGCGACCACGGAGCATCAGCTCATTTCTGGGTAGTATTATGTTTCTGTCCCAGGAATTTGCGCGCCTGATTAATCTTTCCCAGTCGAGCGTTGCGCTCCTTCTTATCTGGTATCTTCTTCGCATCTTTAATGAGATCTTTAATTATCGCGTCTACAGTTTCGCCGGCTTGCTGCCTCTGCTTTATCTCACGCGTTATCTCATTTTCACCTTTCTCCGTTCCTGTCTTGGCATATACATTATTGATGGTTTGTTGACCGGTGTAATCTGGTGCCGAGCAGGCTTGGTTATGAGCTTGCTGTTGCAGCTGCGTGATCTCATTTATAAGAAGATACAAGGCTAATCCAGTTAAGGCACCAGCGATGACTGGCACGCACACCGCAGCGCAAGCCGCTCCTGCGAGGGCCGCTACAACTCCGTCGCCGACTAGTTCTCCCCCGCCGGCTAGTGCCGCGCCCGCGGCGACGACTGTGGTCCCGGCATCATGCCCACTTGGGTCCCCAGCATTGAGCGGGCCCCCGTTTGTATAAGCGTATGGCAACTCCGTCAACATCAAGTCACGGGTCAGGAACTGCTGGGTGGTGGGGTCGTAATAGCGCGCCTGCAGGTAGTAGAGCCCGCTCTCGCTGTCCCGGTAGCCGCCCGCGTAGCCGAACGGGTTGGCCACCGTCTCGCTGCTGCTCGTCCGGGTGCCATACGCGTCGTACGGGTCGCGGTTCGCGACTGCCTATGTCCCCCTCAACCTGCTGCACGAACACGCCGCGGGCAGCAGCGCTCGCCGGGCCCGGTCGGTGACAGGACGCGACTACTCCTTCACCAGCACACGCCCAACCTCGATCGCCGCAACCGGATACCCCAGAGCGGCGAGCTCGTCCTCCGCGTCGGCGAAAGCCTCCACCGCGTCGCGGGCGGCAGCCGCACGATAGGCCTCCACATAGGCCGGAACCAGGTCGGGCGACGCGAGCAGTCCCGCTGCATTGACCCGCGTCATCCACCCCGGGAACGCAGCAGGCACCGCGAATAGTCCGTCACCGAGTAGGGACTGCTGCCCGAGGGCCACGACATCGTATCCGAGCCACTGCACGTCCGGGGCTGCGACAGTGATCACCCCTTTGAGGGGCGCCAGCACGTCGGAGCGCACGGCGATGAGTTCATTGGCGGGCGCGCTGCGGTTGCTGTAGTGCAGCAGTTGAGTGGCTACTTGAAGGTCGCTGCAGAGCTCGAGTCCCGAGAGATCGGAATTGGCACGGTGGATGTCATCGCGCGCACGCACGAGGGAATCCGGCAACACGTTGCCCAGCCGATCCTCATCAATGTCGAACCAAGGCATACGGTCCACGCCGCCGTAGCAGAGGCCATCCAGGCACGGCGGCTGGGAAGGAAACGCGGCACGCCCGGTCACATCGCGATTCAGAGCGGGCTTGCGCACCACCATAAATCCGTTGATAGGCACGCTTTCAGTACTCAGGCTCATCGCGGCCGCACTCCTGGTTGAACGGGCACATGTCCACTTCGACCAGCCCCGGGGATATGAATGTGGGGGGGTTGGTCGGGGTGGCCACGCCAATTGGATGGATCTGATACGTCTCCTGGTTTCGCCCTGGCCCCAGGATACTTGACTTCTCCTGCCCAGTCAAGGATTGTCTCGGCGTCATCCTTCGAGAGCGCTTTGCGGCCCCCATTCGTCGCCTCATCCACTAAGTCCTTCAATGCTCGTTGATCCTCGGTCTGTGACCAGAGAGTGTTCGAGGTAAGTTGGTTCCCAAGTTGGGTCAGGCAGGCATGCAACTGCTGATTGTACTGCAGGTTCCAGATCAACCAGAAGGCGAGAGCACCTGCCGCGCCGATCGCCAAACACTCAGGACACGCCACGGCGACGAGCACGATCTCGGGGCCATGGCCTGTCGGGTCCACGTAGTTCAGCGGACTGCCATCCACGTAGGCGTAGGGCAGTTCCGTTGGCATTGTGTCCATCGTGAGGAACTGCTGGGTGGCGGGGTCGTAGTAGCGCGCCTGCAGGTAGTAGAGGCCGCTCTCGCTGTCCCGGTAGCCCCCCGCGTAGCCGAAGGGGTTGTACAGGCCGCCCGTGCTGGCCGTCGTGTTGCCGTCGGCAATTCTTGGGGGACTCGACGATTGTCAACAGGATCACAATCGGGCTGGGATGCAGCCCGCGTCGGACCCCACGGCCGGGACCACGCGCGAACCTCGCCCATTTAGGGGCTGCGCTGCCTCACCAGGCGGTTACTCGGAATAACTGTCCGAGTGGCTCCATCGCCTCTACCATAATGGGCTAGAGGACGACTGCCCTAACGCGCGGCGAATGCGGCTCGCGTAGATTCGTGCCTTGATGCGGCTCGGATCCACATGTACAATGCGTGTTTCCACGTTAGTCCGCAGCACCACCTGCCAAGTGGGATGCTGCCGGATTGAGGCATAGGTCACCAGGGTCCCACATGACAGCATTCCGCCAACAAACAAGACGAGCGCGAGCGATGTTGGGGCGGGAGTAATGGTGCCCAGCCCAAAGGTCGGGGCGAGTGCGAGTAGGAAGAGGAGCCAGATCGTCGCGAAGAAGGCGCCTGCGCCGCATGCCACGAGAATCCAAAATCGGCGGGGGGCGGCAAAGGTCACGAAGACATCAACGACGCTCGCAATCGGCACCTCAAAATCCCCGATAACAATGCGGTTTCCAAGTCGAGCAATCCGTGGCGTGGCTAGCTCTGCATGAACTGTTGCGCGCTTCGTGCCTGGCATGCTGGCTGTCCCGTCCTTAATCGTTATAGTCTGCTGCGTGGGCGTGGCGGCACTATCACAGGAGCATTCAAAAAGACCTTCTGTCGGCAGTAGCTCCAGCAGCTACGCATTAGGGTGCATTAAGGAAGTTCGCCAGCCACACGTGGCGAGGCATGCTCCCGGGCGCGGGCGAAGATCTTCTTTAACACGCTCTTGCGGCTTTGTGCCTTCCTCACGGCAGTAATGGATTAAGGAGAAACATCATTAGCAGATAGTAAACGCCGCCTGGTGACGTTAGGTCAACGCCCCACCTGGTCCAAGTATAGGTCAACTGAGCGTGAACTTCGACTGGGAGCACGCTTGGCCCAGCGCCCAGTCCGAGAGAACCGCATACGATCCCCTGGCCTTGGTCATTCTTCCCATAACTTACATCACCACTGATAACGCGCAGTTCGGGCCCGCCTGCCAAGCCGCCACCAATGAACCAGCCTTCCATGTCTTTAAGCGTGTTCGCCTCTGGACTAAATTCCCCCACAAATCCGCCTGAAATAGCCGCATTGGTCGCACCGACGAACCCGACCACCCACTGTTCCCCTGCTTCACCGGATGACGTTATGACGAAGCATCTCATGAGTAGGGCACCCGCGCCGATGTATGCAGTCCCAGCTCTGCATATCCCGCCCGCCCAAAGCCCTGACGGGTCCCTCCCGTTGACCGGGCTGCCGCCGACGTAAGTATACGCCTGGCCGGTGGCCGCCACAAGGGGGTCCACCGTGAGGAACTGCTGCGTGCTGGGGTCGTAGTAGCGCGCCTGCAGGTAGTACAGCCCGCTCTCGGCCGCCTTATTTCTGCTCTGCCTCCCCCAAACCCCGCATGATCAACACAATCAAGAAGTCCTTCCCCCTGGGCGGAGGTTTGGCTTCTTCCAGCTCGCGGCCGATTGACGCGAGCGCATGTCGAGCTTCCACTGTCCCAATCCGCGCTAGGGCCATCAGAATCCGCTTCCGGACCTCGAAGTTCTCCTCGGCAAAACGGGCTGCGAGGATCGGCACCTGCGCCTGCGCGGCCAAGTCCCCGAGTGCTAGTGCCGCATCGCAGCGGACGTACATATCGGGATCGTGCATGAAGCGCTCGGTCAGACTGGGTATTGCCGCGCTGTCGCCCAGATATCCGAGCGCCAAGGCAGCACTTGCCCTTATGTAGACGCCTCCCCGTTGCAGAGCGTCCAATAACGGAGTAAGCGCGCGCGGGTCACGCGACTCCCCGAGGTAGCGGGTCGCATTCGGCAAGCCTAGATTACCCCGCTCCATGTGGATGTGCTCATATAGGAAAGCAACTGCGTCCTCAACACCCGCAAAGTCTGCCACTATGCCGTCCCCTCCGCTTCTGCCTTTCGGCCGCGGCTATCGTTTGCTACGGACGCAATCCCATTCTCCCCTCGCAAACGGGGAGCTCCCGCCGTGGACGTAGCGAGGGCCGCATGTTCACGTGGCCCGCCGAGGGCGCGGCCCCGGCGCACCACGTAGGACGTGGCAGCCTTTTGGCCCGGACCGCGGGTCGCGCTCTCGACGGGTTAAGCGCAGCCCAGATCCTTCATCTTGCGTCGTCAAACACACTAACATGCGATCTGTCGCCCGATCCTAGTACCCCACGGGATTGCCGTTCTCACGATTTCGAAATCAGGGAATGCATCGTTAAGTCGTTCGACTGGTATACCGACGACGTTCGACTGGTGTACCGACGAGCAAACAGCTTGATGAAGACAGGCACAATGTCTGCCGCGGACCGTGATCAGCGGTCTCACCAAACCGGCTCGTACAAGACGGGAACATCTAGTTCGCCACTAATCTCACCGCGCAGGAATCGCTGATACAGTTCGTTGAGGCGATGATTGCCACCTTGCACAACCAGCCCTTGCCAGGGTCCGCCATCCTCATTCCCTACTTGGTAGGGTTGCCCGCTAATTGGATCGTCAGGGTCGAATCGCAAGAGGTCCTCCGTTGTGCGGCCGGCCTGCGAGGCCGCTTGGTCAGGGTACGTATCGTGCTTCGGTATTCTCGCCCCAAGATTCTTGACCTTGATGTAGAAGAGGTTCGGCTGGACGCTGTTAGCCGAACAAAACCCCCCAGAGAACCCGCCGCCGTTGGCCCCATTAGCATACGGGCCTTGGCTTAGCAGCCAATCATGGAAGTCGCGGAATGCCCAGTACGCGGCCCATGGCCCGTCATTCTCAAACGAGATGCGGTAGGGCGGCGGAGGATAGACCGGTTCCGGCAACGGGATCGCGCCGGGTACGGCTGGTCCCAGAACCGGCGAACGCCCCTGCTGCGGCGAAGCCCAGGCCAATCCCGCTGGATCTCTGCCGTTGAGCGGGCTGCCCCCGACGTAATTGTACGCCTGCCCCGTCGCCGCGACAAGGGGGTCGACGGTGAGGAACTGCTGGGTGCTGGGGTCGTCGTAGCGCGCCTGCAGGTCGTAGAGGCCGCTCTCGCTGTCCCGGTAGCCCCCCGCGTAGCCGAACGGGTTGGCCACCGTCTCGCTGCTGCTCGTCCGGGTGCCATACGCGTCGTACGGGTCGCGGTTCGCGACTGCCTATGTCCCCCTCAACCTGCTGCACGAACACGCCGCGGGCAGCAGCGCTCGCCGGGCCCGGTCGGTGACAGGACGCGACTACTCCTTCACCAGCACACGCCCAACCTCGATCGCCGCAACTGGATACCCCAGGGCGGCGAGCTCGTCCTCCGCTTCGGCGAAATCCTCCACCGCGTCGCGGGCGGCCGCCGCACGATAGGCCTCCACATAGGCCGGAACCAGGTCGGGCGACGCGAGCAGTCCTGCGGCGTTGACCCGCGTCATCCACCCCGGGAACGCAGCAGGCACCGCGAATAGTCCGTCACCGAGCAGGGACTGCTGCCCGAGGGCCACGACATCGTATCCGAGCCACTGCACGTCCGGGGCTGCGACACCGATCACCCCTTTGAGGGGCGCCAGCACGTCGGAGCGCACGGCGATGAGTTCATTGGCGGGCGCGCTGCGGTTGCTGTAGTGCAGCAGTTAAGTCGCTACTTGAAGGTCGCTGCAGAGCTCGAGTCCCGAGAGATCGGCATTGGCACGGCGGATGTCATCGCGCGCACGCACGAGGGAATCCGGCAACACGTTGTTCAGCCGATCCTCATCGATGTCGAACCAGGGCATACGGTCCACCCCTCCATAACAGCAGCCATCCACGCATGGTGGCTGGGAAGAGAACGCGCCGCGGCCTGCCGGGTCACGATTCAGTGCAGGCTTCCGGACCACCATGAATCCGTTGATAGGCACGCTTTCAGTACTCAGGCTCATCGCGGCCGCACTCCTGGTTGAACGGGCACATGCCCGCCCCGACCGGCGCCAGGGATATGGATGTGGGGGGGGTGGTCGGGCGGGCCGTGCCAATTGGATGGATCTGACACGTCTCCTGGTTTCGCCCTGGCCCCAGGATACTTGACTTCTCCTGCCCAGTCAAGGATCGTCTCGGCGTCATCCTTCGAGAGCGCTTTGCGGCCGCCATTCGTCGCCTCATCCACTAAGTCCTTCAATGCTCGTTGATCGGCGGTCTGTGACCAGAAAGTGTTCGAGGTAAGTTGGTTCCCAAGTTGGGTCAGGCAGGCTTGCAGCTGCTGATTGTACTGCAGGTTCCAGATCAACCAGAAGGCGAGAGCACCTGCCGCGCCGATCGCCAAACACTCAGGACACGCCACGGCGACGAGCAGGATCTCGGGGCCATGGCCTGTCGGGTCCACGTAGTTCAGCGGACTGCCATCCACGTAGGCGTAGGGCAGTTCCGTTGGCATTGTGTCCACGGTGAGGAACTGCTGGGTGCTGGGGTCGTAGTAGCGGGCCTGCAGGTAGTACAGCCCGCTCTCGCTGTCCCGGTAGCCGCCCGCGTAGCCGAACGGGTTCGCCACCGTCTCGCTGCTGCTCGTGCGGTTGCCGTACGCGTCGTACTGGTCGCTGTTCACGACCGCCCCGGTTCCGTCGGTCAGCGCGCGCACGCTGCCCGTGGGACGCAGGGCTGCTCCCGGCGTGGAGCGCACCTACAACATGTCGATCGTGTCCCCTTCGACCACGAAGTGCGCGGTGGGATCGGTTCGGGTGATCAGCCGCCAGTGCTCGACCCGCGCGGAGCCATCGGGAAAGACGTCTAGTGCCAAGCCGTCGCGCAGGTGCAGGGTGAAGCCGCCCACGTTATCCGCTTCCAGGGCCGTTACAACCAGCTGGCGGGCACCCGCGGCCTGCAACAGAATCTCGGGCCTGAGTGTCCCACCGAGTCACGGCATCGTCGGCAGACCAGTCGAACTCCGCGGCCCCCGGTGCTTGCCCGGCGGGGGGGTAGAAGCGGTCGAGCGAGCCGACTACAATGCCCTGGGCGCCTCGGATGCGCCAGGCACACTGCACGTGCAGTGAATAGGCGCCCCAGGGGGCGTCGGTCCCAGGCGGCTTGTCAGTGGTTCCGAACTGGAAGACGGCCATGTCCGCAGCCCGGGATATCCCGGTGCACGGCAGCCCGACGAGCGGCTGCAGGGCTGCTTCGACTTGCTCTTTCATGAAACAGGAATCTCCTCGGTTCGCGCACGCCCGTGCAGTCGCCCGACAAAGGTCAGCGGGCGCGTTCTTCTCGCTCCCGCTGCCAGCGGAATACTTTCAGGTTCTCCCTCGCGCAGACTAGCTTTTGCGGGTTCGTGGTGTCGAAGAGGCGGCTCTTTATCTCAACGCCATCCTCCAACGTATCCGCGGGCAGTTCTTCCAAATCCACGAGTCCTACAAAGTCCCAGCGGACAGGCTCACCGTACGCGTTCGCGTACGTTTGCTCCTGTTCGCGGCCTAAGCGTACCGCCTTTTCATATGCCACGTCCATATCCGTTGCTTGAAGTAAGCGCACCTGTTCATCGCACGTGCGCCGCTTTATGTTACCGCCGCCCACCTGGCAACAGACTAACAACGTCGCCACATACCAAGTGCGCTGCGCAGCGGCACCCTCATCAGCGTTGGAAGATCCGTTCACGGCCCTCGAGCATCTCCTTTTTCTGTAGGGGCAGTTGCCCGTCTACTGATCTGTCGTCATCCATTCGTGCCAAACTAGTCCGATGGCTATCAAGCGATCGTCACCTGGTCAGTAAAGCGCACTGCCTCCTCTTTACTTATCGTATTCGTTGCTGTCAAGCAGTTTCTTGGCCGTTCTCGCCTTCCCATCACCCCGCTCTGCTGCGCGATAGATATCATCCGGAGTCCGATCGAGCCATTCACCTGGGAACTTCCGCATAATTTTGCCCGCCTTCTCCTGGGAGATGATCTCGCGCGCGGTCCGCTTGTCGCCTGAGAATCGGGATCGAGAATAGACCTGTGCGCCTCTGGACTGGACCTGCGTTTGTATCTGTTGCTCGGGTAACGTCTGGGTGCCCGAGCAGATTTGGCTCTGATCTTGTTGGTGATGTAGTTCATTGACGAGGTTCCAGATCAGCCAACCGCCAACCACCACGGCGCCCACTCCCAGGGCAATCGGGATGCATTCTGGGCATAACGGCGCCAGGACGAGGACCTCTGGTCCCTGGCCCGACGGATCGGTCCCGTTGAGCGGGCTGCCGGCCACGTAAGTATACGCCTGGCCGGTGGCGGCGACAAGGGGGTCCACCGTGAGGAACTGCTGGGTGCTGGGGTCGTAGTAGCGCGCCTGCAGGTAGTAGAGGCCGCTCTCGCTGTCCCGGTAACCGCCCGCGTAGCCGAACGGGTTGGCCACCGTCTCGCTGCTGCTCGAGCGGTTGCCGTACGCGTCGTACTGGTAGCTGTTCACGACCGCCCCGGTGCTGTCCGTCAACGCCCGGATGCTCCCAAGCTGGTCCGCGTGGTCGTTGGATCTCGGTCTAGTGCTCTCCACCGGCGCCGCACGCCAGGTCAGATGCTGTTGCGGGCCCCATTTGGCGGACGCCGCGGCACCCCGACCGGACAAATGCGCCGGGGCACTACGCCTGCAGCGCGGCCAGGGCCTCCCGCAGGCGCGCCAGCACCCAGCACGGGTATTCGGCGTCCGTCACGCGCTCCAGCACGTAGTCCAGGAAGCCTTGCCGGTCCTCCGCATTGTCGGCGCCACTGCCTTCGACGAACCGCCCGGCCAGCCCGCGCAGCTCCTGTTCGAAAGCCGCATATTTGGTGTTGCGGTCCAACGCACGCTGCAGCGCTTGTCGGGCCTCAGCGCGGTACGGCTCCCCGGCGGGCTGTGAGCAGTGCACGCTCAACCCCCAGGCGGCAGCCGCGGCAACGGCCGGATCCTCCAACTCGCTACAGAGGGTGGAGATCACCACCTGCATGGACGGCCAGCGGAGCGCGCGTGGCACCGTCTCCACGGCGGTCCACGCCTGGGCGACGCGCGTTGCTGTCGACGGGGATGTGGCCCGGGCGAGCGCCTGGCGCAAGGCGTCGGCGGCCTCCGGCGCACCTAGAATTCCGAGGCCCCAGGCCGCCGTCGCGTTCAGCCCCTCATCCGGATCCTGTAACGCCTGGATCAGCGCGGCAATGGCCGGGCGATAGCCCACGGACCCGACCGAGGCGGCGAGCTGACGGCGCATCCCGAGATCCGGTTCCGCGACAAAGCGCTCCAGGAGCGCCGGGCCAGCGCGCGAATCACCGATTTTGCCGAGGGCCTCCGCGGCGGCGTTCCGGACCCCGGGATCCGGGTCGCGCAAGCACGCGATCAAGGTCGGAACGGCCTCAACGACGCAACGGTCACCCAGGATATCGCACAATAGATGGCGGGTCAGTGGGGCCGCGGCGGCTTGCAGTGCGGCAGTTATCTCGACTGGCCGTGCCTCGGTCGATATTCGCTCCTTCGACGGCCACCGGTCCACGTCCGGTTCCTCCAACAGCCTGATGATGTCACTTGCTTGGAGCTCGCTCATCGATTACGCACATTCCTCCTGTCCGCTGACCTGGAACATGGTGCTGGGCACGTTTGAACCCGTGTTCGGCATGATCCGTGTTGTGGACCGTGATGGGGCGTGGGCGGGGCGGATCGAGCGGCCGGGTGTTCGGGCGGCCCGCTGAGGGCTCACCCGGATTCGCTGCGGCCCGTCTTCTACCGCCTCTTGATGTCGCCCCTGGGAGAGTCGTCCCGTGCTCCTCAATTCCCGCCCAGCGCGAGGTTGAGACCAATATGGGTGGGCCCGGCCCATGTCGTGCTTCTCCAACTGGCGGCCCCTCGTCCGGGTCGTGCAGTCGTTGGGCCTAGCCGACGCGCGCGTATCGCGAAGTATGCCCTCGTGGGCTGCCGGGCCTCAATTATAGCCAGCCCAACACGGGGCCGTCAAGGGAAGTTATCATGACCCGGGCCGCCAATTACGTTGCCTTGATCGTCGACGTTGGTGTGCTCGCCGTTGGGATGTTCAACGTCCCAGTGCGGTCCCCCGTGCATGGCTCCGGGCTTCGGGCGTACCCAGATATTGCCCGCGTCATCACGATAACCATTCTTCTGTCGGTCCCAGGCTTGGCGTTGTGGATCGGGAAGCCTCCGTGGAGGCACGTAGTAGTGTTTGCCCGGTCCGGCTTGTGCAGGTGCTTTCGGCAGCAGCGGCCAGTTGCTCCGCTGTAGCGTCGTAGACCCGGCATCACTGGTGGCCTGATCCGCGGCGCATGTCTGGTCCTGTGTCAAGCTTTGCGCTTGTGGGCGCTGTAGTTCGTTGACGAGGTTCCAGATCAGCCAACCGCCAAGCACCACGGCGCCCACTCCCAAGGCAATCGGGATGCATTCTGGGCATAACGGCGCCAGCACGAGGACCTCCGGTCCCTGCCCCGACGGATCCCTCCCGTTGAGCGGGCTGCCGCCGACGTAAGTATACGCCTGGCCGGTGGCGGCGACAAGCGGGTCCACCGTGAGGAACTGCTGGGTGGCGGGGTCGTAGTAGCGTGCCTGCAGGTAGTAGAGCCCGCTCTCGCTGTCCCGGTAGCCCCCCGCGTAGCCGAAGGGGTTGCGCCACCGTCTCGCTGCTGCTCGTGCGGTTGCCGTACGCGTCGTACTGGTAGCTGTTCACGACCGCGCCCGTGCTGTCCGTCAGCGCCCGGATGCTGCCCAACTGGTCGGCGTGGTCGTAGTACGCCGTCCCGTCGCTCTCTACCTGCTCCACGCGCAGGCCGCCCGGCCCGTACAGGAAGCTGCGCGTCCCGTCCTTCAGCAGCTGCGGCACGCCCGCCGTCACGTCCCACACCTGCCGCGTCAGCCCCAACGCGCTCTTGGCCACCCGCAGCCCGTCGCCGTTGTAGCTGTAGCTCCACATCCCGTATCCGAGCAGCCGGTTCGCCTGGTCATAGCTGTACGTCGTCGTCTGATGCGTCAGCACGTTCTGCTGCGTGCTGCGGTTGCCGTTCGCGTCGTAGGTGAACTTCAGGCTCCGCGTCGTCGTCCCGCCCTGGGTCTCCACCAGCTTGCCTAGCTGGTTCGCCGCGTCGTACGTCCGTGTCCCCGTCGTCGCCGTGCCCCCGTTCCGCGCGTACGTCGTGGCGGTGATCTCCGTTGCCCCGAGGCACCGGGCCGGGTGCCCGCGCGCTGCACGGCCAAGCTCGAACGTTGGGCCTCAGAGCAAGTTGCGCCCTCGCCCGCGCAACGCTTATCGGTCGCAGCGAGCTCATCCGTCTGTGAAACGAGTATGCCACGGTTGGACAACATGCACAAATAGAAGAGCGCCATAAGCGGATCAACCACCCGCCCAAGTTGCCGGCTGCTGCGCTTGCGGCTTAGCGCCCGGTCGCCTGGGCGATGATCTTGGCGATCTGGGCGCGCGTGGTGGGGGCGTTGGGGCGCAGGTAGGGGCGGTGCTGGGGGTCGCAGGGCTCGGCGGGGGCGCCACAGGTGTAGCCGCTGAGGATGCCGTGGGCGGCCGCGGTCTCGGCGGCGGCGTAGAAGGGCGCGCCCGGCGGGACGTCGGCAAAGGTGGGCGTGGGGGGCGTTTGGAGCGGCCAGCCCGCCGCGCGCACGCTGATCTGGGCCAGTTGGCCGCGCGTGACGGGCGCGCCGGGGCGGAAGTAGGGGCGGCGCAGGGGGTCGCAGGGCTCGCCGGGACCGCCGCAGGGGTAGCCGGCGACGAGGCCCGCCTGGGCCGCGGTCGCGATGACGGCGGCGAACGGGTGGGTGGGCGGCACGTCGGCGAACGGCGGGGCGCTGGGCCGCGGGCCGATGGGCACGCCGAAGCCGAGCAGCACGATCTTCACCGCCTGGGCGCGGGTCGCGGGCGCGTAGGGCCGGAAGGTGCCGCCGGCATAGCCCGAGACGACGCCCGCGCAGGCGAGCGCCTGCACGGGCGGGGCGAACCAGGCGCCGGGCGGCACGTCGGCGAAGGTGATGGCGCAGGGGGTGGGGCTGGGCGTGGGCGAGGCGGGCCGCGGGGGCGCGGTGGCCGTGGCGACCGGCGTGGGGGCGGCGGGGGTGAAGCGCTCGCGGGCGGCGTAGATGTCCTGATTGCCGTTGCGGCCGTCGACCCAGGCGGCCCAGACAACCCCGTTCGCGCTGGAGAGGCCGATGTAGTCGCCAATGCCGTCGGCGCCCGGCGGGATGGCGGCGTTGGGGTCGGAGGCGGCGCGGCTGACGCGCACGGCCGGGGCCCAGGTGGCGCCGCCGTCGAGGGAGGTGCGGGCGTAGGCGGCGTAGCGGCGGTTAGCCGGGTCGTCGCGGCGGTCGAGCCAGAGCGCGGTGAGACGGCCGTCAGGCGCGCGCGACAGGGCCGGGAACCACTGGTCGCGCACCTGGTCGGGCGGGTCGTCGTTGAGGCGGCGCGGCGCGGTCCAGGTGGCGCCACCGTCGGTCGACTGGCGCAGCAGGATGTCGACGCCTGCCGTGGCCGCGGCGGCGGCGTCGCCCCAGACCACGCTCAGGGTGTCGCGGGCGGGGTCATAGGCGAGGCTGGGATAGGTGAAGAGCGGCCAGACCTCGCCGGGCAGGGTGTGGGGCGGCGGGGCGATGGTGAAGAGCGGCGTGTCGGGGCCGAACGTCTGCCCGCCGTCGCGCGACCGGGCGGCGACGAGCGTGGCGGTCGCGCCGCCGGGGTCGGTGTGGCTGAAGAGGATCCAGAGCGTGCCGTCGCGCAGCCAGGCGATCTGGGCGCCGTCGTCGTCCTCGGCCCAGGCGCCGCCGCTGACGGGCACGGGCGGGCTCCAGGTGGCGCCGCCGTCGGTCGAGCGGGCGGCGTCGATGCCGGCCAATTCGCCGGGGGCAAAGCGCGTCCAGGCGGCGAGGAGCGTGCCGGTTGCGGGGTCCGCGGCGAGCCAGGCCTTATCGTCGTAGTGGCCGTAGAGGCCGGTGACGGCGACGGGCGGGCTCCAGGTGGCGCCGCCGTCGTCGGACCAGGCGCAGATCAGGCCGGCATCGGGCCAGTCGACGATGGCGGTCCCGAGGATGTAGGCGCGGCCGTCGGGGCGGAAGACGACGGCGGGGTCGGTGTTGCCGGGCGCGGTGGGCGCGACCTCCGGGAAGGGCTGCTCGCGCCAGGTGGCGCCGCCGTCGGTGGTGGCGGCCAGGACGTCGCGCGCGGGCAGGGTGCGGTAGTCTTTATAGACGGCGATGGCGTTGTCGGGGTTGGTGGGGTTGGCGGCGATCATGGTTTCTTGCTGGCCGCCGCCGGTCGGGTCCTGGCTCGCGCGGGTGTCGGGCGCCCAGCCGCCGCCCGGCCCGGCGAGGGCCAGCACCCCCAGGATCCCCAGCAGTACCGCAATCGCCCGCATGGGGGCAGTATACCATCCGGCGCGGGTGCGGCGCCGCCGCGGACGCGGAGCGGCCCCACCAATCGGCGGGGTTCGCGCGGTCCGGCACGATGGTGCGGGGGCGTTGGTCGCGTGGCGGAGCGCCCTCCTACAGACAATCGGGGCTTGCCCTCGGCCGGATCTTGGGGCGGCCTCGCCGGGCGGAGCCGCCTCCTACAGACGGTCGCGGCTCCGCGCAGTCCCGTTCGCGCGTCAGCATCGCCGGGCGGAGCCGGCTCCCACAGGCGATCGCGGCGCGGCCGTAGCTTTGGGCAGGCTTTCGGCCGGGGCGCGCGGCGGTTGACGCCGCTTCGGCGGGGTGGTAGAATCGGGCAGCCGCGGCCGCCCAGCCCGGCTGCGATTCTGAGCTTGCGCCCGCCGCGTCCCGGGCGCGTATGCGCCGCGGCCCCGCGGCGCCGATCGCGAGCATGAGCGACAGACCCCTCCAACCCACGGCCCCGGCCCTGCCGGTCCGCCCGGCCGCCGAGCCGGCGGTGCGCGTGCGCCGCCGCGCGGCGCTTCAGCCGATCCCGCGCCTGCTGGTGGTGGGGGCGGCGCTCGCGATTGCGCTCGGCGCGGAGCACCTCGCCGCCGACGCGCGGGTGCCCGGGGCCGCCGACGCCGCCCCTGCTCACCTGGATCGGCTTCGCGCTGGCCGCGGTGCTGTTCGTCGTGGCCGCCTGGCCGGTGGCGCGGCTGCTGCCGGTCGCGCCGCCACCCCTGCTGGCCACCTGGCGTGGGCTCGCGCGGCCGCGGTGGGTGGCGGTGCCGCTGGCGCTCGCCGCCGTGTGCGCGCTGGCGGCGATCCCGCTGTTCATGACGATTAACCAGACGCCGAGCGGACAGACGCCGCCGGAGCCCGCCAACACCGGGGCGTGGCTGCTCTGGATCGTCGCGCTGCTGGCCTTCGGGGCGGCGGCGCTGGCCTGGGAGCGGCAGACCGTCCCGCTGGTCACGGCCCCCGCCGACCCGCCCGCCGACCGCCTGCCGGGGCGGTGGCCGTGGATCGTGCCCGCCGGGCTGCTGGTGCTCGCGCTGGCCCTGCGGCTGCCCAATCTCGACGGCATCCCGGCGGGGCTGTGGTTCGACGAGGCGCAGAACGGCCTGGTGGCGCAACAGCTGCTGGCTGGGCGGCGCGGCGCACCCGACGTATATCGGCAACCTGACGCAGATGGGCGCGCTCTACTTCTACGTGCTCGGCTTCGTGCTCAAGCTGACCGGGCCGCTGGTCTGGCCGCTGCGGCTGCTGCCCGCGCTCGGCGGGGCGGCGATCGCGCCGCTGGTCTACGTGCTCGGCGCGCGGCTCTACGGCTGGCGCGTGGGGCTGGCGGCGGGCGCGCTGGTCGCGCTGTCGGCCTGGAACCTGACCTTCAGCCGCTTCGGCCTCGCCTCGCTGCCGACGGTGGCCCTCGACGTGGGGGTGTTCACCTGCGCGGCGCTGGCGCTGCGCACCGGGCGGCTGGGCTACTACGCGGCGAGCGGGGTGCTGCTCGGCTTCGCCTTGCAGATGTACTACGTCTCACGCCTGGTGCCGCTGGTGCTGGGCCTGGTGCTGATCCACCTGCTGGTCACGGAGCGGGCGCGGCTGGTGCGCGCCGTGCGCGAGGGCATCGTCGTCTTCGCGGTCGCCGCCATCCTCGGCTTCCTGCCGCTGGGCCTCTTCGCATTGCAGCAGCCCGCCACTTTCATGGGGCGCGTCGACACGGTCTCGATCTTCAACCCGGCGAACACGAACGGCGACCCGAACGCCTTGCCGACCAACCTGAGCAAGCACCTGCTCATGTTCAACTTCCTGGGCGACGGCAACGGGCGGCACAATCTTTCGGGCGCGCCGATGCTCGACGACGTGACCGCGGCGCTCTTCTTCCTCGGACTGGGCATCTGCCTGCTGCGCGCGTGGCGCTGGCAATACTTCTTCCCGGTGGTCTGGTGGGGCGCGGCGCTGTCGGGCGGCGTGCTGTCGCTGCCGTTCGAGGCGCCGCAGAGCCACCGCACGCTGGAGGAGAGCGTGGTGACGGCGCTGCTGGCGGGCATCGCGCTGGGCGAGGGGGCGCAGATCGTCGCGCGGACGCTGCCGCGCCTACGGCTGCCCGCGGCGCGGCGCGTGGGCTGGGCCGCGGCGCTGGCGCTCGTGCTGCTGGGGACCGGCTGGGCCGGCAGCATCACGCTGCCGCGCTACTTCCACACGCAGGCCGACTCGCGCGGCATCTGGGAGGACATGAACGCGCCGCAGGCCGTGGCCGCGACCACCCTGCGCGATTCGGTCGCAGCAGTACCAGGTCTTCTTGAGCGCGGGCTATCTCGACACGCCCGCGCTGCACTACCTGGCGCCGACGACGCCGGGCACCGCGTGGCCGGGCATGGAGGCGCTGCCGCTGCCCGGCGGCACGGGGCGCGACGTGCTGCTCGTGCTCGACCCGCCGCTGGCCGGGGATCTTTCCTACATCCTGCGGCTGTACCCGCACACGCAGATCGCCGGCCTGTACACGCCGACGGGCGAAGGGCCGATGCAGTACACCATCCACATCCCCGCGGCCGACATCGACGCGCTGCACGGGGTGCACGCGCATCTGACGGCGGCGGGCGCCGCCCCGGCGGACACGACGCTGCCCGGCCTGACCTACGACTGGGGCACGGCGGGGACGGCGGGCACCGTGCGCCTGAGCACGACGCTGCGCGTCGACCGCTACGGCCCGTACCGCTTCCAATGGCAGCCGGCGGGCAACCCCGGGCCCGACGCCCTACGCGTCGACGGCGCGCCGGTGCAGGCGAGCGTGCCGCTGACGCTGGCCGTCGGGCTGCACACCGTGGTCGCGACGGACACGGTCACCACGCCGGCCGGGCAGGCGACGCTGCAGTGGACCCCGGCGATCGGCGGGGCGCAGCCCATCCCGGCGCGCGCGCTGTTCGACCCGCGCAAGGTCGAGCCGCACGGGCTGACGGGCTACTACTACCCCGGCACCGAGACGACAGGCGCGCCGCAGTCGGCCCGCGTGGACCAGGTGATCTCGTTCTTCTTCCACCAGCTGCCGCTGGGCATGGCCCGGACCTACAACGTCGAGTGGCGGGGGCGGCTCTACGTGCCGGAGACGGGCGCGTATCAGGTCGGCACGGAGCAGATCACGCGGTCGGAGCTCAGCGTCGACGGCAAGCAGCTGATCGTGAACACGCAGCCGAACAGCGGGCAGCAAGTTACGCTGACGCTCAGCGCGGGCTGGCACACGATCGCCTTGCATTACGTGGACGCCGAGCCGTATTCGCACGTCTTCCTGTACTGGACGCCGCCCGGCCGGCCGCACAGCGTGATCCCGGCGGCGTTCCTCTGGCCCGAGCTGGCGCAGTACCCGACCCAGCCGGAAAGCGGGCCCTGGCCGACGCTGTTGCAGTCGGACGGCAGCGACCTGGACGAGGCGCACCGGGCAGTGGCCGCGACCGCGGCCGGGCCGGCGCCGGGCAGCGCGCCGCCGACCGCCGTAGCCGCCGCGCCCGCCACGCCGGGTGCGCCCGCGGCGCCGACCGCGCCCAGCGGGCCGAGCACGGCGCTGGCGCCGCGCGCGGTGCTGACCGCCCTGGCCGCGCCGCGCGGCGCGGCCGCCGACGCCGCGGGCAACCTGTACGTCTTCACGGGCGACGACAGCCGGCTGCACAAGTTCAGCCCCGACGGCAAGGCTCTGGCCGACTGGCCCGTCGCGGACGCGGCGGGCAAGGCGCTGATCGAGGGATCGGCCGTGGTGGTGCTGGGCGACCAGGTCGGCGTGCTCGACGCCACGAGCAGCACGCTAATCCGCTTCACGCTGGACGGCCAGGCGGCGGGCACCACACAGCTATGTAGCTGCTACTTCCCGCGCGGCCTGGCCGTGGCGCGCGACGGCAACCTGTGGGTGGCCGACACCGGGCAGGCGCACGTGCTGAAGGTGACGCCCGCCGGCAAGCTGCTGCAGACGATCGGCGGGCAGGGCAATGCGCCTGGCCAGTTCGTGGAGCCTGCGAGCGTGTGGGAGTCGCCGCAAGGGACGCTGTACGTGGCCGACATCGGCAACGCGCGGGTGCAGAGCTTCGACGCGCAGGGCGCGCCGCTGGCCGCCTGGCCGGCCGGCGCCTCGGTGGCGCGCGACGGCAACCGGCTGGCGGGCGACGCGCGCGGGCAGGTGCTCGTCGCGGAGGTGGCCGCGCAGGCGGTGGTGCGCTACGACGCGCAGGGACACGAGACGGGCCGCTGGACGTACGCGCCGCAGGGCACGCCGCTCGCGCCCGCGGGCCTCGCGCCGGCCGGCGGCGATTCGTTTCTGGTGCTCTACCTGCAGGCCGGGCTCGCCGCGCTCTTCACGCCGGGCGCGCCGTAGGGCGCGCGCCGCGCGGTCGCCCGCAGGCGTCAGGGCGTGCGCGGCACGGCGACGTCTGCGCGGATGGCCGCGATCCAGTCGGTGGCCTGGCACTCGAGGTCGGTCGCCAGGTCGCGCAAGGAGCACGCGACGCGCTCCCATTGCGATTCCGTGGCCGGGTCGAGCCCAGGCGGCGGCAGCAATCCGGCGAGGATCGGCATGAACGGCTCGCGATAGAGCGCTTCCGCCTCGCTCCGCGCGGGCGCGTCGCGGGCCGGCCCGGCGGCGGCGAGGCGGCGCAGCTCCTGCCAATCCCACCAGAGGGCGGTATCGGGCAGCCGCAGGAAGTAGCGGCCCCGCTCCGCGCGCACGACGTCCTTCCGATCGGCCGGATCCAGGGCGGCACCCAGGGCCATGCGCAGATTGCTGACGGTCATCTGCAGGACGTTGGACCGCGCCTGGCCGTCTTTGTCCGGCCAGAGCAGCAAGCCGAGGTCGCGGCTGCTTACGCCGTAGGGCTGATTAAGGAGCAGCGCCGCGAGGATCAGCAGCGCCTTCGACGTGCTGGCCTTGGCGAGCTTGAGGGGCCGGCCGCCGATCAGGAGCCGCGTGCGGCCGAAGGAGTAGAGCCGGATCGGCCGCTCCGGTGCGGGGGCGGCCGTCTCGCCCGCGCCACCGTCCCCGGCCGGTTCGGCTGGGAGCGTGCTCAGCAGCGCCTGGGCCGCGGCATCGCCGGACGCGTTCAGCACGCGGCCCGCCCGCTCGCGCACCCGGGCCCGGGGATCGGCCAGCAGCGGCACGAACTCGCGCCAATACGCCGCCGCGAGCCGCCGCACGGCGAGCGAGGTCGCGTACTCGGCCCACATGCCGTCGGGCCCGCCCTCCAGCGCGAACCGCTCGGCGGCGGCGGCTTCCGGCATACCGAACAGGTTGGCGGTGAGGGCGGGGGCCTGGCCGCCCCAGACATCCTCCTGCATGGCCAGGCGGCAGAGGTGGGCGACCAGGGGCGGATCCCAGTAGGCCGTGCCGTATAACTGGCGATCACGCATGATCTTCAGCGCCTCGGCGAGGGCCTCGCGCCCGGCGTGCAGGTTCTCGTGCCGCAGGAGGAAGGCGGCATAGTGGAGCAGGGTGCCGGCCAGGGCGCACACCGATCCCACGCGGCGGAAGCGGTCGTTGGCCTGGTTGAGCAGGACGCCGGCCATCCCCAGATTGCCCGCGTGCATGTTGATGATCGCGCTGATGGCATAGGCGTGGAAACACTCCGTATCCATCTCGTTGTGCACCAGGCGGAGCGCTTCGTCGATGTCCTGGCCGGCGCGCGTGAGGTCGCCCCGCCGGAAGGCCAGCCAGGCGCGCTCCCAGTAGACTTCGGCCAACGTGCGGTCGTCGTCACTCACCGTGCGGACGAGCGTGGCGGCGCGGTCGAGCAAGGCCTCGGCGCGGGCGAAGGTGCCCTGCTCGGTATGGAGCACCGCGGCGGTCAGCATGAGGTAGATCTGGAACATGCGCGAGCCGTCCACGATCGTGTCCGGCACGGGCTCGGCGATGCGCAGCGCCTCCTCGGTGGCGCCCTGGAAGCGGAGCACGTGCGCGTGGATGTTGCGGACCTGCAGCAACTGCTGGGGATTCGGGACGCGGTCGGGCAGGGTGTTGATCTTCTCGACCCGCCGGATCATCTGGACGGCCTGGCTCGACCGGCCGAGGCTCGAGTAGACCGCCGCCAGGTTGGCGCAGCAGCGGGCCTCCATCCAGTCGTCGCCGAACTGCTGGGCGACCGCGCGCGCCTTCGTGAGCCAGTTCGCCGCCTGCTTCATCGTGCCCCGCTCCGTGGCGATCAAGCCGTGCACGAAGTAGATGTCGGCGTGGCGCACGTCGGCCGGCGCCGCTTCGGATTCGGCCCGTTTCGCCAGGCGCTTGGCCAGGGGGTAGTTGCCGAGGTTCACATGGCAGTAGGCTTCCCAGACGAGGCTGCGCTGTTGGGGGACGGCCTGGCCGCACGCGGCCGCCTGGAGCGCGGACCGGCGGAACAACTCGGCAGCCGCCAGGAAGTTCGCCTCTCCGGCGGCGATGCGGCCCCGGTAGAAGAGCGTCTCGGCCAGGCGTTCGGGGGGCGGGTGGGCGGGCAGCAGCGCGGCCAGCGCGCGATGCTGCGCGCTCCGCAGGCACGCTTCGCACGCGGCCACCCACTCGTCGCCGTCTGGTCCGCGGGAAGATCCCGTGGGGAACACGATCACCCTCCTGCGGGCAGGCGTGCGCCGCCACGGCCCGCCGATCCTAAGATTCGACCCGTCATACTATACCACATTCCTAAGCTCACTCCTAAGGATCGCGCACGGGTTCCTTAGTTTTCATAAGGCGGGGGTGATATGCTGTATTTTGTCACCCTCCGCGTCCCGGCCCGGCCGGGACCCCGTGGCGCGGTCCGCCGCGTGGGGAGCCTGGGGCGCGCCGGCGCGGGCGCGCCGGCTCAGGCCGGGAGGGTTTGCGGACCAGGAATCAGGTGCACCAGAGGGAGGCCATCTTGGAGCAGACCGTCGTCTTGCGGCGCGACGCGCAGCCGGCGTCCTACTATCATGACCGCGCATTCAGCCAAAGCGAACACGGTGAGTTTGCCCGTGCCCTGGCCGATTACTCGCACGCGGTGGCGCTGGACCCGACCAACGCCTTTCACCGGGCTGGGCGGGGGCTCATCCACCAGATTCTGGGGCGATGGGACGACGCGATCGCCGACTTCTCCGCGGCCATCGCGCTGTATCCCCCTTCGGCGTCCACGCACGGCCTCGTAGGGCTCTACCAGGCGCGCGGCAAATGCTACGCCCTGCGCGCCGGGGCGGCCGCGAACCGCGGAAACGAGGTCGCCGCCCAGGAAGCGTCGCACGAGGCGGCGGCGGACTTCACGCGCGCGCGGGAGGCGCTGCCCGGGGATCGCGACTAGCCGGGGTTGCCCGGCTGCGCGCCCCTCGGCCGGAGGCCTCGCGCGACGCGATTGTTGGTCGGGTCGCGCGCCTCCCCGTCAAGGAAGCAAGGGCTCTCCGACCGAGCGGCGCGCAGCCGGGACCCGGGCAGTTCCCGGCCGCTAGTCGAATCGGGCCCTCTTCGTCCTCGGCCGAATTCGGCCGGGTGCGTGCCGTTGGTGACCGGCGCGGACTCCGGCGTGGCGTCCGGCGCCGCGTCGGGCGCGCGCGTGGCCACGGCCACGGCGCTCTCTTCCCGCGCCTCCCCGTCCCCCTCGGCGGGCTCGGCCTCCCAGGCGCCGCCCCGCGGCAGGTCCTGCTCGGCATCCTCTCCGGCCGCGCCCTCCAGCGCGACGCCGTCGAGCGCCTCGACCACCCAGGGGTGGGCGCGGTCGAGCGTCAGCGTCTCCAGGCTCTGCAGATCGCCCGTGGAGGGATGGCGGAAAGGGCGCGTGCCGCGCTCGAAGAGGCCGCGGTTGACCGCGTCGTTCACGAGGGCGCGCATCTCGTACATGGGCAGCGGCAGGATGGCGGCGGCGGTCAGGTGGCGGGCGATGTACGAGCGGATCATGTAGGCGCTGCGCGTCTCAAGCTCGGCGATGGTCTCCAGGAAGCGGCGCCGCTCCTCGAGCGTGAGGTCGTCGAGGCTGCTCGGACCGGCGCTCGCGGTCACGGGCGGGGCGTCGCCCGGCAGGGAGACGTAGTCGACGCCCTCGACCACGCTCAGCGTGACCAGGTTGCGGCGCTGCGCCTCCTGCAGGAACTCCTTGAACTTATAGAAGCCGTATTGCTCGACGCTGAACTCGCCGAGGCGGCGCCAGAGGCCCTCCTGCACGTTCGGGAAGACCAGCTTGCGCCCGGCGGCTTTCAGGTCTTGCACTACCTCGACCAGCGTGTGATAGGCGGTGTCGAGGTCGCGCGGCTCGGCCGCCGCGGCGTGCGGGGCGACGGCGCGGCCGGCAAAGTGGCTCCCGCCGCGGGCCAGCTGGGCGCGCAGCTCGCGCACCTCCTGGCGCAGCGCGCTGACTTCGTCCACGAGGCGGCCGTAGTTGTGGCGGACCCACGACTCGAAGTCCGACTCCTCGGGCGCGGGGCTGTCGGGCTGGCGCTGGACGCCCAGGTAGTGAGCCAGGCGCTCGATCTCGACCACGCTGAGCGGCACGGGGTCGCGCGCGACGAAGGTCGTGATGCTGTCGAGGCAGCGGTCGTAGCCGTCGAAGCGCCAGGTGAAGCTGTCGGTCTGCAGCTGGCTTTCGCCGTGGGCCACGGGCAGCACGAGGCGGGGGAAGACGGTCGGCACGTCGGGCCAGGGGTTGTCGGGGTCCTGGATCAGCGTGCGCATGCTGCCGAGCCAGGCCTGCATGGTGCGCGCGGTATTATAGGCCTGCTGGATGGGGTTCTGGTCGCGCGGGTTCGAGACGGGCAGCTGGCGCCAGAGCCCGGCGCTCTCCTCGTACTCCCAGGGGCCGTTGATCGTGCCACGCAGCCGCCGCCGCTCGTTCTTGACCTCGAGCATAAAGATGCACGGCTTGAGCGGATCTTCGCGGATGACCAGGAAATCGACCTGACGTTGCCCGCGTGGATTGGGAATCTGGAACTCGACGAACACATGAAACGAGTCGTTCAGACGGCGAAGCGCCTCCAATAACCCCTTATCGGCAGCCTCATAATTGCCGATGTAGATTCTGGCCATGAGTAACTATCCCCTCTACAAAAGATAAAAGGAAAAGCAACAGCAGCGGCAGATCGTCCCGGCGAGCGTTTTCCCCGGCGCCCCAGGCGCCGCGACGGCGCGATCGGCCCAAAGCACAGCCCAATCGCCCCTGGCGCCAAGCGCCCCACCTCTCGCCGCATGCCGTCTGCTCCCTCCTGCAAGGCGTGCCGGCACCCGCGTATCTGGCCCAAGCCACCGGCGCCTCATTATACACCAGGCCGCCAGGGGGGTGCCAGGATGGGGCCGGGCGGGTGCGCCGGGCGGCCGATCGCGTATAATGGGCGCGATGCACGTCGGGATCAACGCACACCTGCTCGCCTTCACCGGCACCTACCGCGAGGCCGGGCTTTCCGTCCACATCCGCGAACTGATCACCGCCCTGGCGGCGCAGCACGACGCCACCCGCTACACGGTCTACGTGGGCGCCGGGGCGCGGGACCGGCCGGCGGACTTTGCGCGCTCGCCGCGGATGCGCCTGCGGGTGAGCCGCTGGCCCACGCAGCGCCCGGAGCCGCGCATCTTGTGGGAGCAAACCGTGCTGCCCGTGGAGGCCGCGCGCGACCGGCTCGACGTGCTGCACTGCCCCGTGCTGATCCGGCCGCTGGGCAGCCCCGTGCCGACCGTGATCACGGCGCACGATCTGATCTTCCTGCGCTATCCCGAGCGCTACCCGGCCGCCAAGCGGCTCTACCTGACGCTGCTGAGCACCTGGTCGCTGCGGCACACGCGCCACATCATCGCGGTGTCCGAGGCGACGCGGCGGGACATCGTGGCGCGGCTGGGCGTGCCCGCCGGGCGGGTCCGCGTCGTGCCGAACGGCGTCGACCCGGCGCGCTTCGCGCCGCAGCCGCCGGAGGCCGTCGCCGCCTTTCGCGCGGCGCATGACCTGCCGGCGCGGATGATCCTCTACGTCGGCACGCTGGAGCCGCGCAAGAACATCCCGGCGCTGCTGCGCGCCTACGCCGCCGCGCGCCCCGGCCTGGGCGACGACGCCGGCCTGGTCATCGCGGGGGGCAAGGGCTGGTTCTACGACGAGATCTTCCAGGCGGCGCGCGCGCTCGGGCTCGACTCCGGGCCCGCCGCGGTGCGCTTCCCGGGCTACGTGCCGGACGCGGATCTGCCCTTGTGGTATAATAGTGCCACAGTTTTTGTCTACCCGTCGCTGTATGAAGGCTTTGGCCTGCCGGCGCTCGAAGCAATGGCCTGCGGCACCCCGGTGATCGCCTCCGACCGGTCGGCGATCCCGGAAGTGGTCGGCGACGCGGGCCTGCTCGTGGACCCGACGGACGCGGGCGCGCTAAGCGCGGCGCTGCAGGCCGTGCTGGGCGACCCGGATCGGGCCGCGCGGCTGGCGGCGGCGGGCCCGCGGCGCGCGCGGGGCTACACCTGGGCGGCCACGGCGGCGGCGACGATGGCCGTCTACCGGGCCGCCGCGCGGCAGCCCCGGCGCCGGACGAGCCGGCGCGGATCCGTCGCCCCCTGACACGCCGGGGCGCCGCGTGCCCACAGCGTGTGGAAAGCAACGAAGCATGGACACTGGCACACTTCTGACCCTGCTGCTGCCTGTCGTCGCAGTGATCGTGATGCTCGTCATGATGCGCCGCCAGAGCCGGCAGCGCCACCTGATCTGCACGCGCTGCGAGGGCAGCGGGCACGTCGACGAGCACTGGCCCGACCCATCGCAGCCGGGCGGCTGGCACGACGTTCACGGCACGTGCCCCAAGTGCGGCGGGGTCGGCAAGGTCTGAGTCCCACGCGCGAGCAAGCTATGCCGGTCTTTCGGACGCCCAACCCACCGCCGCCGCCCGGTGCCGCCGAGGCGCCGCGGCCCGGCGCGCCTCCCGCGCTGGCCATCGACGTCATCAGCCACAGCCTCGACCAGACCCGGCGCATCGGCATGCGGCTGGCGGGGCTGCTGGAGCCGGGCGACGTCGTCCTGCTGGCGGGGCCGTTCGGCGCCGGCAAGACGAGCCTGACGCAGGGCATCGCGCGCGGGCTCGGCGTCGATTCGGCCTACGTCACGAGCCCGACGTTCACGCTGATCAACGAGTACGGCGGGCGGCTGCCGCTCTACCACGTGGACCTCTACCGGCTGACCAGCGAGGCGCAGGCCGCCGACCTGGGGCTAATCGAGTATCTGGAGGGCGACGGGGTCACGGTGGTGGAGTGGCCGGAGCGGGCGCCGGACCTGGTGCCGGCCGACCACCTGACCGTCCACCTGAGCGAGATCGCCGAGACGAAGCGCGCGCTGCGCTTCGAGGCGACGGGCGCGCGCTACGTCGACATGCTCGATCGGTTCAAGCACCAGGCGTTCGCGGCGGCCGGCGTGCCCGAGGGCGAGCCGGGATCGCCGCCGGCCGGGGCCCCCGCGCGATGATCCTCGCCTTCGACACCTCCACGGAATGGTGCAGCGTGGCGCTCTACGACCCGGCGGGCGGCGTGCGCGCCGAGCAGACGTGGCACGCGGGCCGCGAGCAGACGCGCGAGCTTTTGCCGACGGCCGACGCGCTGCTGACCCGGCACGGCGTGCGCCGCGTCGACCTGGCGGGCGTGGCGGTAGCCATCGGGCCGGGCTCGTTCACCGGCCTGCGCGTCGGCATCTCGACCGCGAAGGGCCTGGCCTACGCGCTCGACATCCCGATCTGGGGCGTGCCCACGCTCGACATCCTGGCCTACGCGCAGATGGCGGTGACCGCGGCGCCCGTGTGCGCGGTGCTGCACGCCGGGCGCGGCCGTCTGGCCTGGGCACTCTACCGCACGCGGGGCGGCGTCTGGCAGCGGACCAGCCCCTACGAGAACACGACCGTGGCTGAGCTCATCGGGCGGATCGACAGCCCGACGATCTTCTTCGGCGAGATCAGCGCGGAGATCGCGCAGGAGCTCGAGGCGCGGCTGGGGCGGCTGGCCAGCGTGGGGGCGCCCGCGGCCTCGCTGCGCCGCGCGGGCTACCTGGGTGAGCTCGCCTGGCAGCGGGCCGAAGCGGGCGAGCGGGACGACCTGACCCTGCTCCAGGCACTATACTTGCAGATGCCGACGAGCGGGCGCGCGCCCGCCGGAGGCGCTTGAGCTTATGCCGTACCTGATCGAGCCGATGCAGCAGGCCGACGTGCCCGAAGTGTCGGACGTGGAGAAACAGTGCTTTGCCTCGCCGTGGCCGGCCAGCGCGTACCGGCGCGAGCTGCGCAACCCACAGGCTAACCGCTACGTGGTGGCCCGCTGGGTGCACCCGGCCGCGCGGCGCCGCACGCCGGGCCTCTGGCCGGCCGCCAACTCGCCGCTGCGCGCGCGCCTGACGCGGATCCTGCCGGCGCTCTTCCCGCCGGTCGAGCTGCCGCCCGCGCGCTACCCCATCGCGGGCTTCGCGGGCCTGTGGCTGATGATCGACGAGGCGCACGTCACGACCATCGGCGTGGCGACCGCGCACCGCGGGCGGCACCTGGGCGAACTGCTCTTCCTGACGATGCTCGACACCGCGACCTCCCTGGGCGCGCACTGGCTGACACTCGAGGTGCGGGTGTCGAACGAGGTGGCCCAGCGGCTGTACCGGAAGTACGGGCTGCAGATCGCGGGCACGCGCAAGCACTATTACAGCGACAACGGCGAGGACGCCTACCTCATGTCGAGCGACCCGCTGCAGTCGCCCGCGTTCCAGGAGCGCGTGCGCGGGCTACGCGCCGACCTGACCGCCTACCTGGCCCGCCAGGATTCCGCCGAGGCGGCGGGCGAGGGCCTACCGCGGAGCGTGCTCGGCGAGAATCGCAGGGCGTCATGAACATCCTGGCCATCGAGACGTCCTGCGACGAGACCTCCGTGGCGATCGTGCGCGACGGCCGGACCGTGCTGTCGAACGTGATCGCCTCGCAGATCGGCCTGCACCGGCGCTACGGCGGCGTGGTGCCCGAGCTTGCCGCGCGGCAGCACATCATCACGCTGATCCCCACGCTGGACGAGGCCTTCCGGCGGGCCGGGGTCGATTGGGACGCGATCGACGCCATCGCGGTCACATGCGGGCCGGGGCTGGCCGGCGCGCTGCTGGTCGGCCTGAACGCGGCCAAGGCGCTGGCCTTCGGGCGCGACAAGCCGCTGATCGCCGTCAACCACCTGGAGGCGCACATCTACTCGAACTGGGTGATTCCCGGAGACGCTGACCGCCGCGGACCGGCCGGAGCCCTCGCCCGAGGCGCCGCCGGAGCCGCGGCCGCGGCCCCGCCCGCGCGCCGCCGCGGCGCTCGAAGCGCTGGGCGCGCGGCCCGCCGCCCCGGCCGAGGAGGCGGTGCTGCCCAGCGGGCCGCCGCCCGGCGGGCGCCCCGAGTTCGCGCCCGCGCCGCCCGCCGCCGCCGTGCGTCCGGACCTGAGCGTGACCGCGCCGACCGACCCGACCTTCCCGCTGCTCTGCCTGATCGTCTCGGGCGGGCACACCGAGCTTGTCTATATGAGCGGCTACGGGCGCTACAGCCTGCTCGGCAAGACGGTCGACGACGCGGCGGGCGAGGCGTTCGACAAAGTGGCGCGCATCCTCGGCCTGCCCTACCCCGGCGGCCCGGCGATCCAAGAGGAAGCCCGCGCAGGCAATCCGGAGGCGATCGACCTGCCGCACGCCGCGCTGCGGGGCAGCTACGACTTCAGCTTCAGCGGGCTGAAGACGGCGACGCTGCGCCAGGCGCAGAAGTACGCCCCGCCGCTCAGCCCCGAGGAGCGCGCGCGGCTGGCGGCCGAGGAGCAGGCGCGCCGCGAGGCGGACGCGGCCGCCCAACGCGAGGCGGAGGCGCGCGCGCGCCGGGAGGCCGAGGAACGCGCCCGGCAGGAGGCGGAAGCCCGGGCCCGGCAGGCCGCCGAGGCGCAAGCGCAGCGCGAGGCCGAGGAGCAGGCGCGGCGCGAGGCGGAAGCGCGGGCGCGGCGCGAGGCGGCCGAGGCGCAGGGCCGCCGCGACGCCGATGAGCGCGCCCGGCGGGAGGAGGAGGCGCGCGCGCGCCGGGCCGCCGCGGCCGAAGCGCGCCGCGCCGCCCGCGCCGCCCAGCGGGAGGCCGAGGAACGGGCCGCGGCCGAAGCCGACGAGCGCGCCCAGGCGACCGAAGCGCCGGCTCCCCACGCCGCCCGAGGAGAGTCCCGCGCCGCGGCCGGCGCGCCCGCGCCCCATCGGGGGCGAGCCGCGCACGCCGGGGCTGATCCGCGTGCTGCCGTCGAGCGCCGCCGAGGACGAGCCGCCCGTCGAGGAGGAGGCGCCGCCGGAGACGCCGCCGCCCGGCCCGGAGCGGCCCCGCCCGGTACCCGAGGGGCCGCGCGTGCTCGGCAAGCCGCAGCGGGGCGCCCCGCGCGGAGAAGCGGCGGCGCCGCCCGCGTTCCTGGCCGATCGCCTGGGCACGGCGGCCCCGCCGCCGGAACCGGCGCACCCGGCGCCGCCCGCCGAAGGGGAGCTCCCGGCGTTCCTGCGCGGCCACGGAGCCGCGGCGCCGCCGCCCGCCCGCCCGACGCCAATCCGCCCGCCCGCGCCGCCCGCTCGCGAGGCGGCCCCACCGCGCCCGACGGCGCCGCGCGAGCCGGCGCCCGGGGCGCGGGAGCCCGCCACACCGAGCCGCGAAGCGGCCCCACCGCGCGAGACTGCGCCGCCGCGGGCCGCGCCGTTGCCTACCCCCGCGCCCGCGCGGCCCGCGGCCCCGCGCCCGGCCCCTGTGTCCGAGACGCGCGGAGGGCCGGAGGAGACGGCGCGGCCATCGCGCCCGGCGGCGGAACCCACCCGCGAGCCCGCGGCCGAGCGGCCCGGTCCGGCGCCGCCGCCCGCCGCGCCGTTCAGCCCCCGGCCGCGGCCCGCGCCGCGCGAGATCCACCCGATCCCGAAAAGCGTGCAGGCCGGGCGGGTGCGGCCCGACGAGGACGAAGGCGCCGACGAGGACGAGGCCGGCGCGGTCGACGAGGCGCTCGACGAGCTGTTGGAGGGCGAGACGCGACCGCGGCGCTTCGCGCCCGAAGCGCGCGGGTCCGGGCGCCCGGCCGGCGACGAGGGCGACGAGGATCTGGGCACGGACGACGACCCGCCGCCCCCCCGCGGGCCGCGCTCGCTCGGGCTCGAGGGGCCGCGGCCGCCCGAGGTACGCATCCCCGTCGCGCCCGAGGAGGCGGGGGCGAAGCCGCCGCTGCCCGTGCCCGATTTCGCCGCGTCGTTCCAGGACGCCGCGGTCGAGATGCTGGTGGAGAAGACGGTCGCTGCCGCGGCCGCCTACAAGGTGCGCACCGTGCTGCTGGCCGGCGGGGTGGCCGCCAACCTGCGGCTGCGCGAGCGGCTGCAGGCGCGCCTCGGCCCGGATATTGCACTGCGCTCGCCGCCGCCGGTGCTCTGCACCGACAACGCGGCGATGGTCGGCGCGGCCGCCTACTTCCGCTACGACGCCGGCCTGCAGCACGACTGGACGCTCGACATCGACCCGAACGCCCGGTATCTGGAGTGACGCCGATGGACCACCCGTCCCTGCCCGAGCCGCCCGCGCCCGACCCCGATGCCACCTTCGAGCGCATCTGGGAGACGCGCGACGAGATCGTGCGCCAGGTGTGGGGGTACTTCGACGCGGTGTTCGTGCACCGCGACGCGGGCCAGATGCCCGGGGGCTACGTCTACGTGAGCGAGATCGCCCCGACCGCCCAAGCCGGCGGCCCGGCCGGGCACTGGACCTATGTGACCGGGGGCCTCTCGCTGCCCTGGACCGGCGACCTGAGCCAGATCAACGCGGAGGACTACAGCGCGACGCTGAGCGAGGTGACGCCGGAGCAACTGGCGGCCGCGGCGGTCTTCGGGATCGAACTCAGCGGTTTCGGCTTCGAGATCGTGATGCACACGCCGCAGCAGGCGCCCTGGGCGGTGCCGATCCTGCATAACCTGGGCGCCTACGTGCTGCGCACGGGGGAGGGGTTCACGATGGGCGAGCGTGTGCCGCTGGAGGGCTCGATTACCGGGGCGCAGGAGTCGGACCTCCAGGTGCTGATCTTCGCGCCGCCGTCCGACCACTCGCCGGTGTTCAAGCTGCCGAGCGGCTTTGCCCAATGGCTGGTGGCCATCGGGGTGACGCAGGACGAGTGGGAGTACGCGCAGCGCGAAGGGTCCCCGGCGCTGCTGGCGGCGTTGCAGGCCGCGGGCGTCGGGGACCTGACGGACCCGGGCCGGCACTCGATCTTCGCGGGGCCGCCGCCGGTCGCCTGAGCGGGAGGCGCGTGGCGGTCGCTCTGGCGGGGTGGCGGTTATCGGACGGGTTCTTGGGGCAGCGGGGGTCGCCTGGCTGAGCCGCCTCCTACAGACGAGCCCGGCTTCCCCGAGCCGCTCGATGAGGCGGCATCGCCGGGCGGAGCCGGCTCCCACAGACGCTCTCTCCCAGGCGTCCGGGCAGCTGGTTGCGCCGAACCACCGCCCAGGGCGACCACATGGGGTCGCCCCTACCTCGGGTGACGGAGTGGTGAGTTAGCGGGCGGGAGTCTGGCGACGTGCGACGCCGGGCAGTCGCCGGCGCTGAGCCGCCTCACTGCAGACGATGGGGCCTCCGGGCGCCGGAATCGGCGAGGCAGCATCGTGCGGGCGCGAGCCCGCGTGCAGCGCACCGATGGCCCCCGCTCAGACGGACCGATCTCCTGCGACTATTCGTGAATCCTGCGACCTCCCACAGACGATCGCTTGCGCGAGGCGCCGCGGCTATAGCGGGATGAGCGTGCCGGACTCGACTTCGAAGCGGGTTACGCCGGCGAGGAAGACGGGGTCGAGGGCGCCCCAGTCGGTGGTGGTGATGAGCACCTGGGGCGGGTGGGCCAGGTCGGGGGCGGCGGCGAGCAGCGTCTGCAGCACGAAGCTGCGGCGCCGGGGGTCGAGCTCGGAGAGGATGTCGTCGAGGAGGAGGATCGGCGAGTCGCCGGTTTCGAGGCGCATGAGGGCGACTTCGGCGAGCTTGAGCGCGAGCACGGCGGTGCGTTGCTGGCCGCGCGAGCCGAACGTGCCGAGGGCGTGGGCGCCGAGGGCGAAGCGCAAGTCGTCGCGATGGGGGCCGAGCAACGAGACGCCGCGGCGGACTTCGTCGACGCGCAGCTTGTCCAGCTGGGCGCTGAACTCGGCGGCGATGCGGCCCGCCAGGGACTCGACGTGGGGGATGCGCGCGTGGGCACGGGCGGCGTCGGGCGGCTCGGTGGCGGGCGGCTCGGCCGACTCGAGCACGGTGGCTTGCGCGGCGAAGTCGGGGGCCAGGGCGGCGCGCGTGTCGGGCGCGACGCCGGAGGCGTAGGCCACCTGCAGGGCGCCCCCGGCCGAGGCGGCAGGAGGACCGTCGCCGTCCGTACCGACCAATTGGGTGTGGATCGCCGCGGCCAGCCGGTTGATGCGTGTGACCCAGACCTGGCGGCGCAGCACGACGTAGGCACCGGCCCGGGTCAATTCGTCGTCCCAGTAGCGGAGCTCCTCGCGCACGTCGGGCGTGAACGGGTTGCGGCCCTGGTCGCGCATCTGGCGCAGCAGGGCATTGCGCTGGAGCACGATCTTGTTGTAGTGGCTGAGCGTGCGCACGTAGCGGTGGTCGACCTGCGAGATCGTGATGTCCATGTAGCGGCGGCGCAGGGCGGGCTCGCCGGTCACGAGGTCGACGTCCTGGGGCGTGAAGAGGACCACGGTCATCTGGCCCAGCAGGTCGACGGCGCGCCGGGGCACGCTGTTGACCTTGATGCGCTTGCGCGCCACGGGCGTGGCGGCGCCCGGCCCGGCGATCTCGGGCGCGGCGCCGGGCGGCACGGCGAGCGAGCGGCTGTCCTCGCGCGCAACCAGGATCTCCAGCGTGACCGGCTCGCCGCGGCGCACGACGCGCGCCAGCACGCGGGCGAACGGCGGGACGCCCAGATCGGCCACGGCTTGGACGTTCACGAGCTCGGCGTCGTAGGCCGAGCGGGGCGAGCGGGTGGTGGCCAGCAGGTAGAGCGCTTCGAGCAGGCTGGTCTTGCCGCTGCCGTTCGGGCCCTGCACTACGCTGATGCCGGGGGGCAGGTCGGTATCCAGCCCCGCGTAGTTGCGGAAGTCGGTCAGGTCGAGGTGCGCGCAGAACACGGGGCGCGCCCGCCTAGGCGCCGCGCCGCACGGCCGGCGGGGCGGAGGAGGCGGCCTCGGCGGGCGCCGGGGGCGCTGCGGTGTCGGCGGGCGGCAATGGCGGCGCCACGCCGGCCGGCGCGGGGCGCGGGGGCCAGATGCGCTGCAGCACGACCCACTGGTCGGGGGCCTCGCGGATTGCGGCTTCGAGCAGGCGGGTGATGAGCTGCGTGCCGAGCAGCGCGTCGCGCTCGCGGTCGCCGGTGCGCTCGAACTCCAGGGGCGGCGTGATGGTGACGATCGAGGCGTCGTTCGCCATGCGGCGGACGTGCACGAAGAGGATCGGCGCCCTGAGCCGCAACGCCAGGGTGGCCGGCCCGGCGGGCAACTCAGTCACCTCGCCGAAGAACTCGATGGGCACGCCGGTATCGGTCAGGTCGCGGTCGGCGGCGACGCCGAGGATCTCGCCCTCGCGCAACGCGTGATAGATGCCGCGCACCACGTCGGTGCCCAGCGGGATCATGCGCAGGCCGAAGCGCGAGCGCAGCCCGTTGACCAGGGCGTAGAGGCGAGGTGGGGAGACCTGTTCGGCGATGATGTTGGTCGGATAGCCCCGCGCGCCGGCCATCTGCGCCACGAGGTTGAAGTTGCCGATATGGCCGGTGCAGAGGATGACGCCGCGCTTGCCGGCCAGGGCGGCGTCGATGTGCTCCATGCCGTCGATGTGCACACGCCGCTCGAGGTCGGCGGCGCTCAGGCGCGGCAGGATGAGCAGCTCGTAGTAGTTCTTGACCGCGTTGCGGAAGACGCTGCGCGCGGCGCGGCGGGGAGCGCGCCGCCCGGCGGCGGCGCCGAGCACGTGGCGCATGTTGTCGAGCACGGCGCGGCGGGCCGAGCCGTTGGAATAGAACGCGAGGGTGCCGACCAGCGCGCAGATCCAGTAGGCCAGGCGCCGCGGCACGATGGCCGCCAGCACCAGGCCGATGCGCAGGCTGTAGTAGGTCAGCACGCCTTACGACTCCTCGGGCCCCTGCTCCACCCACTCCTCGATGATCGCCGGGTCGACGCTGATGCCCAGCGCGGTGCCGGCCACGTCGGAGCCGCGCCGCATGCGCGCCCGCAGGCGCCCGATGCTGTGGCGCGCGCCCACGATGCCGTGGACCAGGCGGCGCCCGCGGTGGCGGCGGTGCGGGTGGGCCGCACGGCGGAGCTCGCGCGCCGTCGCGGGGCGGGGCCACATCGGACGGAACATGTACCATTGGTCGGGCGCGCGCCGGATCAGCGTCTCCATCGCCGAGGCGACGGCCTGCGTGATCGCCCGGACGTCGGCCTCCTTGTCGCCGGTGAGCAGCGGGGCGTAGTCGAGCGCGGGCTCGAGGCCGCCCGCGAAGCGCACGTCGCCGGGCAGCCGGATGCAGTGGCCGATGACGATCGAGGCGCCGGTCTTCAGCGCGATGGCAGCGGGGCCGGAGGGCAGCCAGGCGGTTTCGCCGAAGAACTGCACGGGCACGCCCTCGCCCGGCATCGGCCGGTCGACCAGCAGGAGCACGATCTCGTTGCGGCGCAAGCGCGGCGAAGATGGTGCGCATCGCGCCGGCTTCCATCTTGATCACGTGGATGCCGTTGCGCAGGCGTGTGGCGACGACGAGCTCGTCGAGGCGCGGCGGATCGAACGGGTCGGCCAGGGCGTAGAGGGGCAGCCCGCGGCGGCCCATGAAGCCGCCCGCGAAGTCCCAATTGCCGAGGTGCCCGCTGACGACGACGACGCCCTTGCCCTTGCGCGCGGCCTCCAGGTCATCCAGGCCGTAGGGATTCGGGATGCGCGCGTCGATCTCTTCCCCCGAGACGTGCGGGAAGCGGATGAAGTCGGCGAGCGTCTTGGCGTAGTTGCTGAAGCTGCGGCGCGCGGCCCGGCGGGCGGCACGCTCGCCGGCGGCGGGCCCGAGCACGCGGCGCATGTTGCTCACCGCGTTCGCGCTGTGCTCGTGCCAGGTGAAGTAGATGAAGTCGCCGACCAGGCCGGCGACGGCGTAGGAGACCCGCAAGGGCAGCCAGCCCGAGAGGCGGCTGAACCCGCGGAACCCCCAGTACTTCAGGGCCGGCGAGACGCGCCCGAACAGGCGCCGCCAGGCGGGTTGCGCGGCCGCGCCGTGCGCCGGCACGGGCGCGGCGGCGCCCCCGGGCGCGGGGGACGATACGGCCGCGCCATTGGCCGGCGCGGGGCGGCGCGCCTCCGGCTTGCGGGTCTCCACGCTCATCGTGCTTAGCTCTCGGCTGCGGCCGCGGCCAGCGGCCCGGTCGCGTGGCCGTTCGGCGCGGCAGGCGCCCCGTGGCGCGCGCGCTGCGCGGCGCTGCGTTCAGTCATCGCGGCAATGTACTCCGCGACCATGTCGTGCGCCACGTCGTCGGGGTGCTGCACCGGCGGGCTCTTCATGAAGTAGGCGGCCGGGCCTTCGAGCGTGCCGCTGATGCCGTTGTCGAGCGCCAGCCGGGCGCAGCGCACCGCGTCGATCACGACGCCCGCCGAGTTCGGCGAATCCCAGACCTCCAGCTTAAGCTCCATGTTGAGCGGCACATTGCCGAACGTGGTGCCCTCGATGCGGATATAGCACCATTTGCGGTCGTCGAGCCAGGGCACGTAATCGCTCGGGCCGACGTGCACGTTGCGGGCCTCGGGCGTGAAGTCCATCTGCGAGGTGACCGCGTTCGTCTTGCTGATCTTCTTCGACTCGAGGCGCTCGCGCTCGAGCATGTTCAGGAAGTCGGTGTTGCCGCCGAAGTTCAGCTGATAGGTGCGGTCGATCTTGACGCCGCGCTCGGCGAAGAGGCGGGTGAGCACGCGGTGGGTGATGGTGGCGCCAACCTGCGACTTGATGTCGTCGCCGATCAGCGGCAGGCCGCGGTCGATGAAGCGGCGCTGCCAGTAGTCCTCGCGGGCAATGAAGACGGGGATGCAGTTCACGAAGGCGCAGCCGGCGTCGAGGATCTGCTCAACATACCACTTGGTGGCCATCTCGCTGCCCACGGGCAGGTAGTTCACGACGACGTCGGTGCCGGTATCCTTGAGGATGTGCACGATATCGGCGGTCGGGCCCGGCGCCTTGGTGATCACCTGGCTGAGGTACTTGCCCAGCCCGTCGTGGGTCATGCCGCGGTGGACGCGCACGCCCGTGGCCGGCACGTCGGCGAACCGGAACGTGTTGTTCGGCTCGGCGTAGATCGCCTCGCTCAGGTCCTTGCCGACCTTGCGGCTGTCGATGTCGAACGCGGCGCTGAACTCGACGTCGTGGATGTGGTAGCCGCCGAGGTTCACGTGCATCAGGCCGGGGATCAGGGCGTCCTCGGGGGCGTCGCGGTAAAAGTGGACGCCCTGGACGAGGGAGGAGGCGCAGTTGCCTACGCCGATGACCGCCACACGAACTTTACCCATGGATGGTGCTACTCCTTACTTACTTGCCACTTGACTGAACTGCCCCGTGTTGCCGCACGAGCTGTGCCGTGCTGCGGCGGCGCCGGCCCCAGGTCAGCGGTCGCCGCCTGCGGGGATGAGCGCGTCGAACTGCGCCTTGAACTCGCGGAGCCGTTCGCGGTTGAGGCGACAGAGGACCTGGCGCCCGAGGCGGCGGGTGGTGACGAGGCCGGCCTGGCGCAGGATGCGCAGGTGCCAACTGGTCAGCGGCTGGCTGAGGCCGAAGAGGCGGGCCAACTCGAGGACCTGGTGCTCGCCCGTGCGCGCCAGCTCGTGGAGGATGCTCGAGGCGCGTCGGGTCGGCGATGGCGCGCAGGTAGGGCTTGAGCGCCAGAGCCGCGCCCAGCGACTCGACCGCCTGCGTGCTGATTCGCCCGGGGAGGTCCCCCGGCTCCGCCGTTTCCACCGTCTGCCCCTCCAGCCGCGACGCCCGTCCGGCAGGATCCGCTACCGATCCATAAACGGGCGCTTATATAATAGGGCAGGGCGGGGGCCGTGTCAAGGCCGCCCGGGCTTGGCGGGCGTCGCCGTGGGCGCCAGGCAGCCGGCGGGCGCTTCCAGGGTGTTGTAGACGATCTTGGCGACCTGGCCGCGCGTGGCGCTGTTGCCCGGCCGGAAATACGGGCGGTTCTGGGCGTCGCACGGCTCGCCCGGCCCGCCGCAATCGTAGCCGCTGAGCAGGCCGGCGCAGGCCGCCGTCTCGACGTAGGAAAAGAACGGGCTGCCGGGCGGTACGTCGGCGAAGCGCGCGACGGCGGGCGTGATCAGTGGGCGGCCGGCGGCCAGCATGGCGATCTTGGCGATCTGGCCGCGCGTCACGTCGGCGTAAGGCTGGAAGGTGCCGTCGGCGTAGCCCGAGATCACGCCCGCGTGGGCGGCGGCCTCGATATAGGCGAAGAAGGGGTGCTCGGCCGGGACGTCGGAGAACGTCGGCGTGGGCGGCGTGTAGGGCTCCAGGCTGAAGGCCAGCACGGCCATCTTGGCCAGTTGCGCGCGCGTCGTCGTGGCGTAGGGGCGGAACGTGTTGTCGCCGTAGCCCGAGAGCACCTGGCGCGCGACCAGGAAGTTGACCGCCGGGTAGAAGTAGTCGTCGGGGCAGACGTCGGAGAAGAGGCAGCCGGGGCCGATGGTCGGCGTGGGCGGCACGGGCACGGGCGTGGGCGTGGCCGGGCCGGGCAGGCTCCAGGCGTTCAGGTAGGCGCCGGCCACCCAGTAGACGAAGCCGTTCGCGATGACGGGGCCGGTGTAGGTCTGGCCGGGGTGGTCGACGGGCAGCGTGGTTAACTCGGCGCCGGTGGCCTCGTCGAGCACCTGCAGGCCGGCGGAGCCCCGATTGACGAAGACCATGCCGTTGGCGATGGCCAGGTTGCCGAAGGCCGGGTGCCCGGCCTCGCCGTACCAGCGGAAACCGCCGGTGTCGGGGTTCACGGCGAAGATCTTGCCGCTGGCGTCCTCCTCGAAGAGCGTGCCGCCGGGTCCCGACGTGGGATCATAGGCCGGCACCATGCCGGTCCAGAAGCCGACGTGGTCGGACCAGACCGGGCCGTTGGAGACCTGCGCTGGATCGTAGGCGTAGAAGTAGCCATCCTTGTGCACCGCGGCCACTCGCAGCTGATTCTGGCTGTTGTGGAAGAAGGTCGGGCTGGTGGCGAAGTCGGCGTCGAAGTCGGCATCGCCGTGCTGGTCGTAGGCGCGGATGGCCAGCGTGATCGGGTCGAGGGCGGCCATGGCCCGCGTCATCGGCTGATCCTCGCCGCGATCTTCGCCCGTGGTGACGGCGAGCGTGGTGCCGTCGGGGCTGAGGGCGGGCGAGTTCCAGATGCCACCGCCGATCTGGCCCTCGGGTACGAAATACTGGCTGCCCAGGTGGGCGCCGGTCGCCAGGTCGACCACGCGGACCTCGCCGCGGACCGAGGGGTTGTCGCAGTAGGACGAGGCGCCGAGATAGACGCGGGGGCTCACGATCAGGGGCGACTCCCAGGCGAAACCGCTCGGCCCGTCGCCGAGGGGCTCGCGCCAGAGCGGGGTGCCGGTCGCGGCGTCGAAGCCGTAGTAGGCGCCGTCGCCGCCGCCGACGACGAGCACCCCGCCGGAGACGGCCGCGGTCGAGCCGATGCCCACGAGGTTGCAGTCGGCGATGTAGCCGAGATTGGCGTTCCAGAGCGGCGCGCCGGTGACGGCGTCGAAGGCGAAGAAGTTCGGGCCGGTGGCGACGCTGCTGCCCACGTAGACGCGGCCGTCCGCGATCACCGGGGCGCTACTGGAGGGGGTGCCGTTGGTGCCCAGGTACACCTCCCAGCGCGGCACGAGCGAAGTGAGCGTCGCGGTCGTGATCGTCGTCTCGACCAGCGTGGTGCTGGTGTGCTGCGCGTCGTGGCCGTACATCGGCCAATCGCCGGGGGCGGCATCGGCCGGGCGGGGCGGCGCGGCCTGCGCCGCCGGCCAGCCCGCCACGGCCCCGATCAACAGCGCGCATCCGAGCACGAACGCGCCGAGCCCCAGACGCCCCTGTCCGCTCACCTGCTCCCTGCCTCCTGGCGATCGGACGCGGGCGCGCCGATCGGCTGCGTGCGGCCGGTCTCGCCGTACTGCCGGGTGCCCGCGGCCGGCCATTCCGCCGGGCCCCCGCCTGCCCGCGGTACTATAGCAGAGGCCGCCGGACGCCGTCAACCAGGGGATCCTGTCCGCAGCGCAATCGCAATTGGCGCGGGTAGGGGCGCGGATGTTATAATCGAGCCATGACACCGCAGCTGTATACCGCGCTGAAGTGGGGCGCCCTCCTGGGCGGTCCATTGGCGTTGTTTGAAACCTGGAGCGCGATCGTCACGCTCAACGCGCAGAACCCGGCCGACCCCGCCATCGCCTTCTGCCTGGGGACCCTGCTCGAGGCCATGATCCCGCTGATCGCCGGCTGGCTGGCCGCGCGCAGCACCGGCGACCGGCGCAGCGGGCTGATTGCCGGGCTGACCGCGGCGGCCATTGTGGCCCTCGTCAACATCGTGGCCGAGCAGCTCCTGCCGGTCGCGACCACCGCGGCAGCCGCGGGCGACCAGGCCACGACGCTGGCCGACGCGATCGCCAGCTGGGTGCTCGCGCGGGCGATCACGCTGGGGTTCGGGGCCTGGTTCGGCTGGCTGGGCGGCCGGCTCGGCGTGATGACCATCCCGCCCGCGTCGCCGCCGCGCTAGCTTGGATCCCGCGATCGCGCCCGCCGCACGTGTCCCCGCCGGGGCGCTGCCGGACGTGACCCGGCGCGAGGCCGGCCTCGCGATTCTCGCGGTCGCCCTCGCGGCGACCCTCTTCCTCGGCGGCGCGCTGTTCACCGGGCGCGTGCTTTCGCCGGCCGACCTGCTGTTCAGCTTTCCCCCGTGGCAGGCGCAGGCGCCCGCCGGGTGGAGCGGCCCCAGCAACCCCGTCCTCTCCGACAGCGTGCTGCAGTACGAGCCCTGGGACGGCTATCTGGCCGCGCGTCTGCGCGCCGGGGCGCTGCCGCTCTGGAACCCGGACAACATGCTCGGGGCGCCCTTCCTCGGCAACATGCAGTCGGCGGTCTTCTACCCCGGCACATGGCTGTACGTGCTGTTCCCCGGGCCGGGCACGCTGGCGGTCATGGCCTGGCTGAAGCTGGTGGTCGCCGGGCTGGGCATGTACCTGCTGGCGCGGCAGGTCGGGCGGGTGGGCCCGGTCGCGGCGAGCGTGGCGGCCGGGACCTGGATGTTCAGCAGCTTCATGACGGTCTGGCTGCTGTACACGCTGGCGAGCGTGGCCTGCTGGCTGCCCTTGGCCTGGTGGCTGACGGCGCGGCTGTGGGCGCGGCCGGGGCCCGGCGCGGCGGCCGGGCTGGCGGCGGTGGCGGCGCTCACGCTGGTCGCCGGCCACCCGGAGACGGCCTACTACGTGGCGCTGAGCAGCGGCCTCTTCGCGCTCTTCCTGCTCGCCACCCAGCGGCCGTGGCGAACGCGCGGCGCGGTCGGGCGCCTGGCCTTATGGGGTGGCGCCTATGCGCTCGGGGCGGCGATCGCGGCGATCCAGCTGGCGCCCTTCCTCGAATATCTGGGGCAGGGCGCCGCGCTGGTGCGGCGCGAGGCGGTGGCGAGCACGGGCTTCTGGCTGCCCTTCCGCTATGCCTGGACGCTGGCCACACCCAACCTGTTCGGGGACACGGCGCGCGGCACCTGGTGGGACACCGGCTCGAATTACAGTGAAGTCAATGCCTATGTGGGCGCGCTGCCGCTGGTGCTGGCGCTGCTCGCGTTCGCCACGCGCGACCGGGCCCGGCGGCTGCTGGCGGGCTTCCTCGTCGTCCTGGGGCTGCTGGCCGCGGGCGGCGCGTTTCACTGGGTGGGCATCGCGCCGCTGCTGGCCGCCCTGCCCTTCCAGGCGGGGGCGGCGAACCAACGCCTGATCCTGCTGATCGAGTTCGCGCTGGCGCTGCTCGCGGCGCTCGGCGCGGAGACGCTGCTGACGGCGCCCGCGCCCCGGCGGCGCCTGGCGCTGGGCTTCGCCGCGAGCGTGGCCGGCGCCGTGGCCCTGGCGGTCGGGGTGCCGCTGCTGCTCGGCGCGCACTGGTTCCGCGTGCCTGCGGGCGACGCAGCAGCCCTGGCGACCTGGCGTGGTGCGCTGGCGCGGGCGGGGATCGCGCTCGCCGCGGCGGGAGCGATCGGGGCGCTGGTGCTCGTGCGGCGGCGGCTGCCCGGCCGGGCCGTGGCGGGGGCCGCGCTGCTGCTGCCGCTGTTCGCGGGTGCGGATCTGTGGCAAGCCCACGCGGACTTCAACCCGACGATCGCGGCGGACGCGTACTTTCCGGCGACGGCGACGACGACGTGGCTGCAGGGGCGGCCGGGCACCTTCCGCAGCACGGCGCCGGGCTGGATCCTGATGCCGAACACGAACCTGGTCTACGGTCTGAGCGTGCTGGGCGGCTACGACTTCGTCATGCCGGGCAGCTACTATGAGCTGATCGCGCAGATCGACCCGCAGCTGCAGCAGTTCACCACGGGCGGCTTCACGCCCTTCGACCAGCTTCGGTCGCCGCTGCTGAACCTGCTCAATGTGCGCTACCTGCTGATGCCGCCCGGGCGGGACCCCAACTATGTGGCCGACATCGTGCAGGAGCAGAGCAGCGGCGCGGTCGTGGGCCCCATCGCCGCCCGGAACCGCCCGGGCCAGACCTTCCTGTCGAACGTCGACAATCTGGCGCGCATCGACGTGCTCGGCGCCACATACACGAAGGCGCTGACCGGCACGATCACGTTCCACCTGCAGACGGACCCGCCGGGGCCGACCGATCTGGTTACGCGGCAACTGGACGTCAGCACGCTGGCCGATAACGGCTACTGGACGATTACCTTCCCGCCGATCGCCGGCTCGTACCGCAAGCACTACTACTTCTACTTCGACGCCCCGCAGCGCCGGCCGGAAGACGCGCCCACGCTCTGGTACGACAAGGCCAACGTCTACCCGATCGGCAGCCGGTTCGCGGGGGGCAAAGCCGTGGCGGGCGACCTGGCCTTCCGCACCTACGCGCTGCCCGAGCCGGCCGGCAGCTGGTTCGCGCAGGCGGACACGCCCGGCGGGGGCCTGACGATCTTCACGAACCGGCGGGCGCTGCCGCGCGCCTGGCTGGCGCACCGCGTGCAGGTGGCGCCCGACGCGGCGGCCCGACCGGCCAGGTCCTGGCCGGCGCGGCCGTTCGACGCCGCGGGCACCGCGCTGCTGGACGCGCCCCTGCCCGCCGCCGACACCTTGCCCGCCACCCCGCCGCTCACGGCCACCGACCAGGTGAGCATCACCGCCTACGCGCCGGAGCAGGTGACGATCGCGACCAACAGCCCGGCGGCGGGCGTGCTCGTGCTGGCCGACCAGGCGTTCCCCGGCTGGGAGGCGACCGTCGACGGGCAGGCGGCGCCCATCGTGACGGCCGACCACGCGCTGCGCGGCGTCTACCTGCCGGCGGGGGCCCACACCGTCGTCTTCACCTACGCGCCGAATTCGGTGCGCCTGGGGGCGGCGGGCTCCGCGCTCGGGCTGCTGGTGCTTGCCGGGTTGATCGCCGTGCCGCGCCTGCGGCGGCGCTCCGAGGTGCGGTGATGGACGCACAGGCCGACGCGCCCGCCGTCGCCGCGACCGTCGCGCCCGCCTCCGCCCCGGCGCGGCCGATCACGCGCCGGGAAGCCGGGGTGGCCTTCCTCGCTTGCGCACTGCTGGCGGCACTCTTCCTCGGCGGCGCGCTGTTCACCGGCCGTTGGCTCTCACCGAACGATCTGCTGTACGACTACCCACCGTGGCAGGCGGTACGCCCGACGGCCTGGACGGCCCCGCAGAACCCGGTGCTGTCGGATGGCGCGCTGCAGTTCGACGCGTGGTACGACTACGCGGCCGCGCGCCTGCGGGCAGGCAGCCTGCCCCTCTGGAGCCCGGAGACGATGCTCGGCGCGCCCTTCGCCGCGAACGTGCAGGTCGGCCTCTATTACCCGGGCAACTGGCTCTACTGGCTCTTCCCCGGCGGCGCGACGCTGGCGCTATTGGCGTGGCTCAAGCTGGTCGTGGCCGGGTTCGGCACCTACGGTCTGGCCCGGCAGGTGCTGCGCGCGGGTCCGATCGGCGCGGCCACAGCGGCGGTGGCCTACACCTTGGGCGCGTTTCTCACCGTGTGGCTGATCTACCCGCTGAGCAGCGCCGCCACCTGGCTGCCATGGCTCTGGTGGGCCACCGGGGCGCTGATCGCCCGGCCCGGCCCGCGCCCCGCGGCCGCCCTCGCCGGGGTCGTCGCGCTCGACCTGCTGGCCGGGCAGCCCGAGGCGGCGCTGCAGGAGGCGCTGGCGACCGGGGCGTTCGCGCTCTTCCTGCTCGCCCGGCTGCGCCCCTGGCAGCCGGCCGCCGCGGCGCGGCGGCTCATCCTCTGGGGCGGCGCCTACCTGTTCGGCGCGGCGATCGCGGCCATCCAATTGGTGCCGTTTCTCGAGTACCTGTTACAGGGCGCGGTGTTCAACCGGCGTGACGTGCCGAGCGCGAACCTCTGGCTGCCCTTCCGCTTCGCCTGGACCCTGGTCGCGGCCAACCTGTTCGGCGACCCGGCCCGCGGCACCTGGTGGGACCAGGGCTCCAACTATAATGAGTTCGAACAGCTACGTCGGCCTGGTCGTGCTGCTGCTGGTGCCGCTGGCCTTCGTCGGGCGCGACCGCGCGCGGCGCGCCCTGGCGGCGTTCCTGGCCGTGCTTACCGTGATCGCCGCGGGCGCGGCCTATCACTGGCCGGGCGTCGCCGACGTCATCGGGATCGTCCCCCTGGTGCGAAGCGGGCCGAACCAGCGCTATATCCTGATCGTGCAGTTGGCGCTGGCACTGCTGGCCGCGCTCGGCGTCGAGGGGCTGCTGACCGTGGGCCGGACTCGCGCCCGGCTACTGGCTGTGCTGCTCGACGGCGTGGCCATGGCGGCGCTCGGGCTTGGGCTACCGGTGCTCTGGGCGCACGGCTTCTTCGGCCTGCCCACGACGGGCCCCGCCGTCGGCGTCTGGACCGTCGCGTTGGAACGCGCCGCCGTGCTCCTGGGGGCTGGTCTGCTCGTCCTGCTCGGCGTCGTGGCGCTGCGGCGCCTGCGCCCGCGGTGGGTGCCCGCCGCCGCCATGCTGCTACCGCTGCTGCTGCTCGCCGACCTCTGGCAGGCGCACGGCGACTACAACCCGGCCGTGGCCCCGACCGCCTATTATCCGTCGACGCCGCTGACGACCTGGCTGCAGGGGCAGCCGGGACTCTTCCGCAGCGTGGCACCGGGGTGGATCCTGATGCCGAACACCAACGTGCCCTACGGCCTGAGCGTGCTTGGCGGCTACGATTCGGTGATGCCCGCGACGTACTACAACCTGATCGTGCGCATCGACCCGAGCCAGCGCTTCCTGACGACCGGCGGTTTCAGCGCCCTGCGGCAGGTCGTGTCGCCGCTGCTGAACCTGCTGAACGTGCGCTACGTGCTGGTGCCGCCGGGCGACGATCCGAACTACGCGCCCGACGTCGTGCAGGAGCAGAGCAGCGGGCAAACGGTCGGGCCCATTGCCGGAAGGACGCGGCCGGGCCAGACCTTCGTCGCCGGGGCCGACAACCTGGCGCGCATCCAGGTGCTCGGCGCCACCTACGGCAAGGCGCTCACCGGCACGCTGACCTTCCACCTGCGGACCGATCCACCGGGACCGGCCGATCTGGTCACGCAACCCATCGACGCCGCCACGCTGCCCGACAACACCTTCTGGACGATCACGTTCCCGCCGATCGCGCGTTCGGCGGGCCGGCGCTACGCGTTCTACTTCGACGCGCCGCAAGCCCGGGAGGGCAATGCCGCGACGCTCTGGTACGACGGCGCCGACGTCTATCCCGACGGCAGCCGCACGGACGGCGGGCAACCGGCGGACGGCGACCTGGCCTTCCGCGTCTACAGTCTGCGCGAGCCGGGCGCCGCCTGGTTCGCGCCGGTGACGCCCGCGCCCGGCGCGGCCGCCGTCTTCACGAACACGCGCGTGCTGCCGCGGGCGTGGCTGACGCACCGCGTGCAGGTCGAGCCCGACCCAACCGCCCGGCCGAAGGTGCTGGCCGACCCGGCGTTCGATGCCGCGGGCACCGCGCTGCTGGACGTACCCCTGCCCGCGAGCGACGTGCTGCCCGCGACCCCGCCGCCTGGCGGCGCCGACCACGTGGACGTCACGGCGTATGCCCCAGAGCAGGTGACGATCGCGACCGACAGCCCGGCCCCCGGAGTGCTCGTGCTGGCCGACCAGGCCTTCCCCGGCTGGGAGGCGACGGTCGACGGGCAGGCGGCGCCCATCGTGACCGCCGACCACGCCCTGCGCGGCGTCTACCTGCCGGCGGGCGCGCACACCGTCGTCTTCACTTATCGTCCCGGTTCGTTCGTGCTTGGCGCCGGGTTGAGCGCGGCGGGGCTGCTGGGGCTCGCCGGGCTGCTCGCCGCGCCCCGGCTGCGGCGGCGCGGCACGGCGTCGTGATGGAGGCGCGCGCCCCCGCGCCCGCTGCCACCCCCGCGGCCCCGGCGCCCGCGGTGCGGCCGTTCTCGCGCCGCGAGGCCGGGGTCGCCTTCCTGGCCTGCACGCTATTGGCGGCGCTCTTCCTCGGCGGCGCGCTGTTCACCGGCCGCCGGCTCTCACCCGCCGACCTGCTCTACGACTATCACCCCTGGTACGCCGTGCGGCCGGAGGGGTGGCAGGGGCCGCAGAACCCGCTGCTGTCCGACGCCGTGCTGCTGTTCGATCCCTGGCTCAGCTACACGGCGGACCGCCTGCACGCGGGGCAGATCCCGCTCTGGAACCCGGAGACGATGCTCGGCGCGCCGTTCGCGGCTAACCTGCAGTCGGGCGTCTTCTACCCCGGCAACTGGCCCTACTGGCTGTTCCCGAGTGGCGCCACATTGGCGCTGCTCGCCTGGCTCAAGCTCGTCGTGGCCGGGTTCGGCACCTACGGCCTGGCCCGCGCGGTGCTGCGCGCCGGGCCGATCGGCGCGGCCACCGCGGCGGTGGCCTACACCTTCGGCGCGTTCCTGACGGTCTGGCTGCTCTACCCGCTGGGCAGCGCGGTGATCTGGCTGCCGTGGCTCTGGTGGGCCACCGCGGCGCTGATCGCGCGGCCGGGTCCGCGGCCGGCGGCGGGCCTCGCCGCGGCCGTCGCGCTCGACCTGCTCGCCGGGCAGCCGGAGACCGCCCTGCACGTGGCGCTGGTCACGGGGGCGTTCGCGCTCTTCGTGGCGGTCCGGCTGCGGCCCTGGCGCGTGGCCGCCGCCGCTCGGCGCCTGGCGCTCTGGGCGGGCGCCTACCTGCTCGGCGCGGCGATCGCGGCGATCGAGCTTGTGCCCTTCGTCGAGTACCTGCAGCAGGGCGCCATGTTCGGCCGGCGCGACGTGGCGACCGCCGGCTTCTGGCTGCCCTTCCGCTTCGCCTGGACGCTGGTCGCGCCCGACCTGTTCGGCAACCCGGTGGCCCGTACCTGGTGGGACTCCGCCTCGAACTACAACGAGGCGAACAGCTACGTCGGCATCGTCGTGCTGCTGCTCGTGCCGCTGGCCTTCGTGGGGAGCGACCGGGCGCGGCGGGCCTGGGCGGGCTTCCTGGCGGTCATCGCGCTGCTGGCGGCGGGCGCGGCGTATCACTGGCCGGGCATCGGCGACCTGGTCGGCGTTGTGCCGGTGCTGCGCGTGGGCGCCAATCAGCGCTTCGTCGTGGTGGTGCAATTGGCGCTGGCGCTGCTGGCGGGGCTGGGGGTCGAGGGGTTGCTTGCGGCCGGCGCCCGTGCCCGGCGGCGCGTGCTGGGCGTACTCGGGGCGGGGGCGGGCGTGGCCGCGCTCGGGCTGGGCATCCCGCTGCTCTGGCCGCACGACGTCTTCGGCCTGCCGGCGCGGGGCAGCGCCCCGGCCACCTGGGACGCCGCGCTCACCCGGGCCGCGGTGCTGCTGGCGGCCGGGCTGGTCGTGGCCCTCGGCGTCGTGGCGCTGGGGCGCTTCCGGCCGCGCCTGGCACCCATGGCCGCCGCGCTGCTGCCGCTGCTGCTGCTGGGCGACCTCTGGCAGGTCCACGCAGGCTACAATCCGACCGTGGCGCCCGCGGACTACTTCCCCGCGACGCCGCTGACGACCTGGCTGCAGGGGCAGCCGGGCCTCTTCCGCAGCACGGCGCCGGGCTGGATTCTGATGCCGAACGCGAACATGCCCTACGGCCTGAGCGTGCTCGGCGGCTACGACGGCATCATGCCCGCGAGCTATTACCAACTGCTGACCGCGATCGACCCGAGCCAGCAGACACTGACGACCGGCGGGTTCAGCCCGCTGCAGGAGGTCGTTTCCCCGCTGCTCAATTTGCTCGACGTGCGGTATCTGCTGCTCAACGGGGGCACGGATCCGAACTACCGGGTCGGGACGGCGCAGCCGGCGCACGACCACGTGATCGTGGGCGAGATCCGGGGCGCGCAGACGGCGGGGCAGACGTTCGTGGCGCAGGGCGGTAACCTGGCGGCGATCGACGTGTTCGGCGCGACGTACGGGCACACGCTGACCGGCACGCTCGTCTTCCACCTGAAAACCGACCCGGCGGCGCCGGACGACCTCGCGACGGAGCGGGTGGACATGCGCCGCCTGCACGACGACTCGTTCTGGACGTTCACCTTCCCGCCGGTCGCGGGGGCGCGGGGGCGGTCGTTCTACTTCTACCTGGAGGCGCCGGACGCCCGCAGCGGCCAGACGGTCACGCTCTGGTACCGGCAGGGCGACGCCTACCCGGCCGGCACGCGCGTGGCGGACGGGCAGCCTGCCCCCGGCGACCTGGCCTTCCACGCCTACAGCCTGCGCGAGCCGGGGGCGGCCTGGTTCGGGCCCGCGCCCGGCGCGCCCGACACGGGCCTCGCCGTCTACGCCAATCTGCAGGCCCTACCGCGGGCCTGGCTGACGCATCGCGTGCAGGTGGCGCCCGACGCGGCGGCCCGGCCCGCGATCCTGGCCGACCCGGCGTTCGACGCCGCGGGCACCGCGCTGTTGAACGCGCCCCTGCCCGCCGCCGACGTGCTCCCCGCCACCCCGCCGCCGACATCCACCGATCAGGTGAGCATCACCACGTATGCGCCGGAGCAGGTGACGATCCGCACGGACAGCCCGGCGGCGGGCGTGCTGGTGCTGGCCGACCAGGCCTTCCCCGGCTGGGAGGCAACCGTCGACGGGCAGGCGGCGCCCATCGTGACGGCCGACCACGCCCTGCGCGGCGTCTATCTGCCGGCGGGCGCGCATACCGTCGTCTTCACTTATCGTCCTGGTTCGTTCGTGCTTGGCGCTGGGCTGAGCGCGGCCGGTCTGCTGGTGCTCGCCGGGATGTGGGCCGCGCCCCGGCGGCGGCGCCGGGCGGGCCATGGAATCGAGACCCGATAGGTGCCAGCCCAGCACAGGTCCTTGCTTACTTGGGCTCCGGTTGCGCCGCCGCGCACGAATCCGCGTTGTTCAGCGATAGATAGACAATCTTGGCGATCTGGCCGCGAGTTGCCGGGTTGCCCGGGCGGAAGTAGGGGCGGTTCTGGCCGTCACACGGCTCCCCCGGACCGCCACACGCGTAGCCGCTAATCGTCGCATGACAGGCCGCGGTTTCGACATAGGGGTAAAACGCGTCTCCGTCCGGCACATCGGCAAAGGTCGCGTCCGCGGGCGTATCGAGCGCCCACTGCGCCGCCAACGCGTCGATTTTGGCAACCTGCGCGCGCGACACGGACACATTGGGGCGGAAGTAGGCACGGTGGCCGGAATCGCATGGTTCGCCCGGGCCCCCGCAGGCGTAGCCACTCACAATGCCGTTGAACACGGCCGTCTCGATCACGTCGAAGAACGGCGCGCCGACCGGCACGTCGGTGAAGTCGTACCTGCCGGCCGTCGGGGTGACAATCATCTGCCCGAACGCCAGCACGGCGAGCTTGACCACCTGCGCGCGGGTCGTGTTGTTGTAGGGCCGGAAGGTGCCGTCGGCATACCCGCTGACGACGCCGAAACAAGAGAGATACGAGACGGGAGTGTAGAAGTAATCGGCGGGGCCGACGTCCGTGTAGGTTGGGGGCCAGGGCGTGGAAGTCGGGCTCGGGGTGAGGGGAGGGCCGCCGGGCGTCGGCGTGGTCGCGACCGGGGGAACCCAGCGCGCGAAGTAAGCTGATGGCTGCGTCCCGACCAGGGTGAAGCTGCCGCCCACGTACAGAGCGTCGTCGCTCGCGGCCAGCGCCTCCACTGCCGCTTCATCGCCGCTGCTCGGGGAGGCGGGAGCGAGGGCGTGCCAAGCGGCGCCATCCCAGGCATCGAGTTCGCCCGTTCCCGGGCCTGACGGGGGGATTAAGGTACCTCCGGCATACAGGGTGGTGCCCTGTGTAGCCAGCGCCGTTACATAGAAGCACAAACAGGGCCCGAGACCGTGCCAGGCCGCACCGTCCCACGCCGCGATATTGTTGACTGATGCATCTCCGGCCGATGTAAAGCGCCCTCCGGCGTACAGAGTGCTGCCATGGACCGCCAGCGCGCGGACGTCGCCGTTCGTGCCGGAACCCAACGAGGACCAGTGGGCACCGTCCCAGGCGGCGACGTTGCGGGCCGGGGTGCCCCCGGCCGTCGTGAAGTTGCCCCCGGCGTACAGGGTGCCTGCATCCACCGCCAGCGCCCAGAACTCCCCCAGTGATCCCCCGGTGAGACCGCCGCCCGGGGTCTGCCAGCTACTACCGTCCCAGGCGGCGATATAGCCGGCCGGCCCACCTCCGGCCATCGTGAAGCCCCCACCGGCGTAAAGCGTGCTTCCGCTCATCGCGAGGGCGTACACCGGTTTATCCGTGCCCTCGCCAAGCGCCTGCCAGCTACTGCCATCCCACGCGGCGATATTGTGGGCGGGCTGCCCACCAGCCGTTGTGAAGTCCCCGCCGGCATACAACGTGGTTCCGCTCATCGTGAGAGCGTACACCGGCCCATCCGTGCCCTCGCCAAGCGCCTGCCAGCCGGTGCCGTCCCAGGCCGCCACATTCGCGACTGGTATGGTCCCCGCCGTTGTGAAATCCCCGCCCACATACACGGTGCTCCCGCTCAGCGCCAGCGCCGAAGCCGCGCCGCTCAATCCCTGCCCCCCGACGGTCGCATGCCAGCCGGTACCGTCCCACCGCGCGACGTGCTCGACGACCGCGTTCCCCGCCGTGGCGAAGTAGCCGCCGACCGTCAGTGTGCTACCAGCGGTCGCAAGCGCGGCCACGGGCGCATCCAGGCCCACGCCGAGGGCTTGCCAATCACTACCGTTCCAGGACGCGACATGCGCGGCGGGCTGCCCACCCGCCATCGTGAAGGCCCCGCCGGCATAGAGGAGGGTGTCGCTGACGGCCAGCGCATCCACCCGATCGTCGGTCCCGGCACCCATGGCGTGCCAGCCGGTCCCGTCCCAGGCCGCGACATGCGCCGCAGGCTGTCCACCCGCGTGGGCGAATTGGCCACCGGCATACAGCGTCCCACCGCTCAACGCCAGCGCATCCACTGGCGCATCCATGCCCGCACCGAGCGCATCCCAGGTGCCGCCGGCCCAGACCGCGATTCGCGCGGCGTTCACTTCCCCCGCTCCAGTGAAGGCGCCCGCCACGTACACAGCGTTGCCGCCGGCCGGTGCCAGAGCCGTGACGACGTCGTTCGTTCCCGCGCCCAATGCCTGCCAGCCGCTACCGTCCCAGGCAGCGATGTCGCGGGCAGCGACGCCTCCGATGTCATAGAAACTGCCGCCCGCGTAGAGCAGACCTCCGCTCGCGGCCAGGGCGCCGACATAGGCGTAGCCGGGCGGGGGGTCGCTGATATCGGCGTGCAGGCTGTGCCAGGCCGTGCCATCCCATGCGGCCACATTTGGGGCCGCAACGCCTCCGGCCTCCGTGAAGCTGCCGGCTGCGTACAGCGTGCCCCCCTGCACCGCCAGCGCCGCGACGGGCTGATTGACGCCCGCGCCCAGCGGTCGGCAGCCGGTGGGGTCACACGCCGCGACGTGCGCCGCCGCGACCCCGCCAACCATCTGGAAATACCCGCCAAGGAAGGTCGTCGTGCCGCTCACAACGACCGCCACGACGGCGCCGTCCGTGCCCGGCAGGCCGAAGCGCGGATCCCAGCCGTCGTCCTGCGGGGCGGCAGGACCGGAGCGCGGGGCCTTGCCGACCGGCAACTGCAGGCGCGGGCCGGACGGCCCGAGGGCGCCCTGATCGCCTGTGGTCAGATTAATCGTGCCGTCGGCGTTGCGCAGGTCGGCCAGGGGGCGCGCCGTCGGACTCGCCGCGGTCGCCGGACCGGCGAGGACAATGCCCCCCGCAAACAGTAAGGCGAAAGTGCCCAGGATGAGCGCGAACGCGAATGTTCTTCTGCACAACATGACCCGCTCCTTTCCACGCTAATGTCCCGTGTTTCCCTTGGAGGGATCTCATGCCGGCCATGGCTGACACAGGCAAATCATCACAGTACACGTGCGGGGCACCGTGAACGTCTGTTGGAGGCCGCGCCGCAGGCTGGCGAGGACTGCCGGTGAGCATGCAGCAGCCCTGCTCCGCGACCACCCGAGTATAACATATAGTTGGCCGTCACGTCGGCATGGGGCCGATCAGGTCAACAAGCAGTAGATATAGGCTTGGGTACCGTCGTAGGTCACTGATCGTCCGACCAAGGCACGGCGCGTACCGGTCGCGTCACAGCCGCGCACCAGACGGGGGCAACCCGGTAAGGCTACGGCCGCGAGGCACGCGGCCGCAGGACACCGACGACCGGCGGGCAAGGGCTGTCGCCCCGTTGCCCGCCGGTGCCACCTAGACGAAGAGCGGCACCATGGCCGCCTGCGCGGCGACCACGGGCATACGCTCCGCACGAGACACGAGCCGCGCTCAGCGCCGGGACTTCCCGCGCCGCCAGGGCAGCCGCGGGCGCCGGGCGGCGACGAGTTCGGCTTCCCGCACGCGCACCCGGCGCTCCAGGTCGGCGATGGCGGCATTCTTGCGCGCGACCTCGGCTTCCAGCCGGGCGACATAGTCGGCGGTCGCGGTCTGTGCGGCGAGGACCGCGGCCACCGACGTGGCGGCGTCCGGGGCAGCCGGCCCCGCGCCGGACTGCAGCGGGAGGTCCGCAGCCGCCGCCTCGGCCCAGAACTCGGCGAGCGGCCGGGATGCCTCGCCATTCGGCGCGACCGGCTTGACGCCCAAGGCCAGCACAAGCTGGCGATTCTGGTCGTCGATGCGCACCTGGGCAAATCCCGCCGCGTCCATGAACTTGTGCAGCTCCTGGGGCGTGCTGAACTGGCTCACGTGCCCGGGCCGGCTCCCCGGCGGGAAGCTGCGTAGGACCTTGAGGAACTCCTCCCACCCCTCGGGAGCCAGCACGTTGTAGGTGTCAAAGTAGGCACGACCGCCGGGCTTGAGCACCCGGTACGCCTCGGCGATGTAGGTGAACATCTCCAGCTTATCGAGATGCATGAAGACGATGGTGGAGTAGACGCAGTCGAAGCTGTCGTCGGGGAAGATGCGCAGGCTGTTGTCGGGCAGCTCGTGCAGAGACACATTGGGGATGTCCGCAGTGCGCTCGCGTGCGTAGGCGATCATGTTCCCCGAGATATCGGCGCCGTGCCACTCGGCGCAGTGTGGCGCCAACTCCCGGCCGATGCGCGCCACGCCGCAGCCGATCTCGAGCACCTTGTCGGTCGGCTCGATCACGAGCGCCTGGCGCAGGAACTCGGCGGTGGTGGCGCCGTTGCGCCGGATCTCATCTTCATCCCCGATGCAGCAGACGTAGAACGAAGCGTCGGCGAACGTCGTACTCAGGTTGTTCCAGATCGCTTTGTAGTCTTTCACGGCTCTTCAGTCTCCGTACCGGAACAGTCACCCATAACCCGAGCCTGTGGCCCCGGGAAGGCGCAACAGCATGACACGCCGGAGTCGCGGCGCTGGACGGATGCAGCGGTCCAGCCGATGCACCGGCTTCAGTATATCCGGCAGGAGATGCGCCGGCCACACCTATGCCGGATAGCCGGCACCGGGCGTGAAGCGACGGCCCTGGGCACGGTGGGGCGACGGCCCGGTGGGCAACGGAGGCGCGCCCGCTGCCCGCCGGGGTGCTGGGGGCTAGACGAAGAGCGGCACCATGGCCGCCTGGGCGGCGACCGCGGGCATGCGGTCGGCGGCCAACTCCGCCGGGTAGCGGGAGGCAGCGTCGAGGACCTTCGGCAGCAGGGTCACGTCGCCCACCGTGTTCAGGAAGATGCCCGGGCGGCTGAGCACCCAGTGGACCGCGGCGTCGATGTCCTCCTGCGTCTGCAGCGGCGCGTACCAGGTGTTGGCCGTGTGCTCGTGGCCGAGCCACGGGCCGCAGGCGATCGCCTTGATCGTCTGCACGGCCGTGTTGCGCTGGAGGCAGGTGGCCTGCAGGGCGTCGAAGTTCTCCTTGTAGTAGGGATTCTGCAGGGTCAGGTAGTTGTAGGGCAGCAGGACCGAGTCGAAGTCGAAGCGCTCCAGGCTGCGCCGGTGCGTCGCGGCGATCTGCAGGCCGTGGCCGGTGACGCCGATGGCGCGCACGAGGCCCTGCTCTCGCGCCTCGACGGCCGCGTCGATGGCGCCGCCGGGGCTGAGCGCGATGTCCCACTCGATCGGGTCGGCCAGGTTGTGCAGCTGCCAGAGGTCGACGTGGTCGACCCCCATGCGGTCGAGCGAGCGGTGAAGCTCCTCGCGCGCCGCCTTGGCCTGGCGCTCGCCCGTCTTGGTCGCGACGAAGAAGCGGTCGGGGTAGCGCTTCAGCCAGGGCGCGATGCGCAGCTCGGCGTCGCCATAGCTCGCGGCGACGTCGATATGATTGACCCCATATTGCAGCAGGACGTCCAGGGTACGGTCCGCGACGTCCTGCGTAACGTTGCCCAGCGCCGCCGCGCCGAAAAGGGTGCGGGTGCTCTCGTGGCCGGTTCGTCCGAACGGCTGGGTGGCGATCGCCATGGGTCTTCCTCCTCGTAAGTGCGCGATGATCCGGCAGGGCCCGGGCACGCCTGCTGCAGCAGGGTTGGTGCCGCCGTGTTCGCCGCCCGGCACCGATTCTGCTGTATTATACCGCAGAATAGGCGCCCGGCACAGGCGCGATCGCCGAGCAACCGGCCGGCGATCAGAAGGGGAGTTGTACAATGTTTACTGCTCGGCGTCCGTTACGGGGACGCTTCCGCCCCGCCGTCCTGCGGCTGCTCGGCCTGATCGCGCTGGGCGCGCTGCTGCTGACCACCATCCGGCCCGCGGCGGCCGCCCCGGTGCGCATCGCCGGGTTCCCATCGATCCAGCAGTGGTATAACCTCGACTGCGAATACGCGGCCGCGGCCGCGGTAACGCTCTACTGGGGCAACGTGGTCTCGCAGAACGTCTTCCTCCGCGCGGTGCCGCGCAACCCCGACCCGCATCTGGGCTTCCGGGGCAACATCAACGGCCCGGCCGGCGGCGTCACCGATTACGGCGTCTACGCCGAGCCACTCGTGCCCGTGCTGACGGCGCGGGGCTACGACGCCACGGTCTTCTACGGCGGGCAGAGCCGGCTGGAGAGCTACCTGGCGGCAGGCACGCCGGTAGTCGTCTGGCTCACCACCGGCCGCTGGACGCCCCGGCCGGTGTACGAGCGCAGCTACGACGGCCACACCTTCCGCCTGGTGCCGCACGAGCACGCCGTGGTCGCCTACGGCTATGACAGCAGCGGCATCTACCTGATGGATGTGGGCGACGGGGGCTATTATCACACGCCCTGGGGCTCGTTCCTGATGCGCTGGGGCTACTTCGACCAGATGGCGCTGGCTATCCGGCCGCGCTAGCCCCGCGGCGTCCGCGGCGCCGTCGCAGGGCCGTGCCGCCCAGGACGCCGGCCGCGGCCAGGAGCGCGACTGCGCTGATGGCGCCGCCCACGGCCACGGAGGCGGGGCGGAAGACGAACGCCACGGTGTGGGTGCCCGCGGGCAGCGGCACGGCGCGAAGGAGATAGTCGGCCGTGTAGACGGAGGCGGCGCGGCCGTCGACCGTGGCCTGCCAGCCGGGATAGTTAACGTCGCCGAGCACCAGCCAGCCCGGCCGGTCCATGGTCACGGCGACGTCGACCTCCAGGTTGCGGTAGCGGGTGATCCCGGCCGTGCCGGGCGGCGCGGCGGCGGCCGGCAGGCCCGCCAGGGCGGGCGGCGGCGGCGCTTCGAGCAGCACCGTGCGGCGGGGGTCGAAGCCGGACGCGTCGAGCGCGGCCGGGATGCCGGCGGCCGGTAGGACGTGCGCCCCGCCGACGATGAAGGCGCGCGGCAGCGCGGCCGTGTTGCTGTAGACCGTCACCCCGCCGCTGTAGAGCGGCGCCAGGGTCGGGGGCAGGGCGCCCGCGGGTAGGGGCTGCTGCATGGCCACGGATCCGGCATTCAGCAGCGCGGCCTGCGTGGACGTGTAGACCCGCGGCCGGATCATCGCGTTGAAGTAGCCCCCTTGCGTCACGCTCGGGTCGGCGGCGGCCCAGAACTCCTCGTAGCGCGCCAGATGCAGCGAATCGTAGCCGGCCACATCCTGTAGCCCGTAGAGCACGGACTCGTTGGGCACGAAGAGCGGGTTCGGCGAGTCGGGGGCGATCAGACGCGCGGGCGGGCTGCCGGCCCGCATCACGGCGGCCGCCGGGCTCCGCGGCAGGATCTGGTCGGGGCGCACGTAGGTGTTGTAGCCGGGCGCATAGGTCAGCAGGTCCCCGGCGGTGAGGGCCAGCAGCGTGCCGCCGAGCAGCGCGCCCGCGCGCGGGCCGCGCCCGCCCCGCAGGGCCACGGCGGCGCCCGCCCAGACCAGCAGGGCTCCAGCCACCGTCGCCGCCTGGCGCAGCGCGGCCGTTTGCAGCGCGGAGAGCGCGGGGTCGCCGGTCGCCGCGGCATGGATCCCGGCGAGCGTGATCGCCACCGGCACCGCGAGCAGACCCAGCACCGCCGCGGCGGCGGCCACCCGGCCGGGATGGCGGGCGAGCGTCGCGCGCAGCGCGTCGTAGCCGAGGCCGGCGAGCACGGCGGCGCAGACGATGAGCAGGTAGGCGGTGCGCTCGGGCAATTGGGCCTGCAGGCCCGGCAGGCGATGCAGCAGGTTGACGAACGGCAGATCGGCGGCGATGCCGAAGGCGAGCAGCCCCGTCGCGCCGAGGAAGGCCACGCGGCGCTCACGGCGCAGCAGCACGGCCAGCAGCGCCAGGGCGAGCGGCGCCAGGCCAACGTACCAGCAGTTGTTAAAGTTGAGCGGCTGGCCCACGCTGTCGACCGAGGTGCCGTAGATCTGGGGCACGAAGAGGCGCATCTGGCGGGCCAGCAGGCGCAGCGTGCGATCGAAAGCGACCGCGCCGAGCGGCAGCGGTGCGGCGGTCAGCCGGGACGACAGCAGGCTGAACTGAACGAAGGGGAGCAGGTGGACGGCGGCGAGCGGCGGGGCCCCAGGCCAGGATAGCCGCGGCGCGCGCCGCCTGCCCGGCGACCGCGCGCCGGGCGCCGGGCGCCGTGGCGCGGCGGGCGACCCACGCCGCCCACGCGACACGCGTTGCGAGCCAGGCGGCCAGGAAGACGCCGCTGTAGAGCAGCCAGGAGAGGTGGCCGGCCACGGCAAGCACGCCGAAGAGCAGCCCGGCCGTCGCGGTCCAGGCCCAGGAGCGCCGCCGCCAGGCGACCTCGGCCGCGGCCAGCACCCAGGGCAGCCAGACGTAGATATCGGTCGGGCCGGTGAGCTCCAGCATCATGTACAGCTGGCCGCTGGCGGCGAAAGCCAGCGCGGCCAGTCCCGCGCCGGCGCGGCTGACGCCGAGCGTGCGCGCCCAGAGGTACATGCCCGCCCCGGCGAGCCAGACGTGCAGCACGGCGTTCGCTTGCAGCGCGGCGGCCAGCGGCAACAGGAGCAGCAGCCAGGCGATGGGGTAATAGAGCTCGTTCTGGGCGTTGCCGAGGAACGGATAGCCCGCGAAGACGGCCGGGTTCCAGAGCGGCCATTCGCCCCCGGCCAGGCTCCCGCGCACGAAGACCTGCCAGGGCAGGTAAAGCAGGGCCGAATCGGCCAGCACGGGGTTGTGGACGGTCGCGGGCAGGCCCGTGGCCGGCGGGCCCCAGAGGGTCAGCGTGTCGGTGGCGACGGGAACGCCGCCACGCAGCACGGGCGCGGTGACGGCCAGGGCGAAGAGCCCCAGGGCCAGCAGCGCGCCGGCCTCGGCGCCCGCCCGGCGCCTCCCGCCCGCTCGAATGGTCGCCACCTCCCTCGCCCGATCATGCGGCCGCCGCGCGCCCGCCCGGCATTATACCATAGCCCTCGCGGGCGGCGCCGCCCGGCAGTGGCGGCCGATCGCAGCAGTCTGGTATAATTGCCCACACTGGTCGGATGGGCGTCCGTGCCCCGGCCCCGGCTAGAAGTCGACGCGAAACATCTATGGCTCGCTGCCGGCGACCTCTGGGACCTTTCCGCAGTCCTTCCCCGACGATCCCCGGCAGCAGCCCAGCCAATGAGGAGCTCCCGCATGAGGCGAATTCTCCCGCGTATCATCCTCGCCGTCGCCGCGCTGGCGGCCGGCCTGGTGGTGCTCGGCGGCGCGCCCGGCGCAGCCGCCGCCACCCCCAGCGAACTCGATCACCCTGCTGACGCCCAACAACACGACGGTTGCCGAATCCGACGACTACGCGACCCAGGTGCTCGGCCGGCCCTGGGACATGAGCACGAACGACCAGTTGCATTACCTGATCCACTTCACGCCCCCGACCGTGGCCAACGGCATCTGGAGCGCGACGAGCACCCAGCAGGGCGCCTCGATCTTCCTGCAGCAGCAGGGCCTGGACGGCACGTACAGCTACCTCGGCGAGCGGGACGGCGTGAACTATCCGATCGACACGCACCGGTTCACGCACCTGCGCGTGCGCATGTACAGCAGCGTGGCCGATCGGATCGTCGTCTGGTGGTTCCCGTCCCACGCCGGCGCGCCCAGCGGCAACAGCAACTTCTTCCCGACGCAGGCGGGCTGGCACGTCTACGACCTCGACCTGCAGGCGACCGGCTACGGCAGCAACGGCCACTGGCAAGACGCCCCGACCGTCGCGGGCATCCGCTTCGACCCGATCTTCTCGATGGGCCACCCCGGCGCGAACATCCAGATCGACTGGGCACGCATGACCCCGACGACCGGCCCCACGGTCGACGTCACCTGGCGGGCCAGCGGCAGCAGCACCGTCAGCCTCTACCTCAGCCACAGCTCCGGCGGCGCCGACGAGGCCACGATCGCCACCGGCCTCTCGGCAACCTCCGGCTCTTACTCCTGGCGGAGCGAGGGCCTGGCCCCCGGCACCTACTACATCCACGCGGTCATGGGCAGCGCGTCGAGCTACTCGGGGCCGCTGGTGATTAACCAGGCGCCCGTGTTCGACCTGACCGCGCCGTCGCCCAGCAGCGGCGAGGATTGGGCCACGGCGGTGCTCGGCGATCCCTGGACCATGTCCAGCGCCTCCGAGTTCGAGCGCATCATGAACGTCACCAATCAGAGCCTGGGCCCCGGCTACTTCCAGGGCACCGGCCCCGATGTCGGCGGCGGCCACTCGGATCCCGAGCTCTGGTTCACCCTGAACGACGCGGCGCACCAGATCGACACGAGCCGCTATCACTACGTCAGCTACAAGCTGTACATCCAGGCGCCGAGCCAGTCGCAGAACGGCCAGTACGCGCAGTGGAACCTCGGGCCGCGCGTGCTCTGGTCGCAGCCCAACCAGCCGCTGGAGCAGACCAAGAGCTACACGGCCTGGTATAACCGCTGGCTGCAGGTCTACGACGACCTGCGCACGGCGCCGCGCGAGCCCGGGCCCGGCTACGGCTGGACCGGCAGCGCCTGGTCGTTCCGCTTCGACCCGCACGAGGAGGACGGCACTTTCGGCTCGGGCGTCATCCCGCCGTTCTTCCGGCTGGGCGAGTTCCGGCTGACCGCCGACCCGACCGCGCAGGTCGCGGGCACCACGCAGATTTCGTGGGCGCCCTACAAGCAGAACGGCACGGTGACCCTCTACTACAACACGGCCCACCAGTTCGGCGGCACGGCCTTCGCCCAGGTGCCCCTGAGCGCCGGCGGCTACGTCTGGACGGTGCCCAACCTGGCCGGCGGGCACTACTGGATCTCGGCCCGCGCCGACGACGGCCTGAACCAGTTCAACCAGACCGCCCTGGTGCCGCTCACCATCCAGGGCACGCGGCCCTGCCCGCCGGCCTACAGCGACGTGCCGCCCGCGCAGCCCTTCTACACCTACATCGTCGACCTGAGCTGCGCGAATATTGCCCAGGGCTACAGCGACAACACCTTCCGGCCGTATAACAACGCCACGCGCGCCATGCTGGCGCAGTGGGTCGTGGCGACGCGCGGCTGGGCGATCGACACGAGCGGGGGGCCCCACTTCGCCGACGTACCGACCTGGGATCCGGCCTATCCCTACATCGAGACCGCCTATCATCACGGGGTGATCAGCGGCTACGCGGACGGGACGTTCCATCCGGGCGTGCCGGTGACGCGCGGCCAGATGAGCAAGATGATCGTTATCGCGATGGGCTGGACGATCGACACGAGCGGCGGACCGCACTTCGCCGACGTGCCGCCCGCCAACCCCTTCTACGCTCAGATCGAGACGATCTACCACCACGGCACCGTCAGCGGCTACGCCGACGGCAACTTCCGCTGGGGTAATTACCTGACGCGCGGCCAGCTCGCCAAAGTCCTCTCGCTGAGCCGCCCCCACTAGCGCCCGCGGCGCCGGGGATCGCGCGATCCCCGGCGCCCGGCGCCGCCCCCACGCCCGGCTGGTACCATTAGGCCAGGGCAATCCTGACCAAAGTACGGGGCCTGCTACCCCCTTTTGCGTTGCTCCGCACCCCGGTCGGCACCTATAATGAGCGTAGTAGTATGGCGTACTGTGCAGTTGCGATTATTGTGCGTGAGGGAATTGCATGTTCTTCCGACGTTTTTCCGTCCGCCGCGGGACCGGCCGCGTTGCGGCGCTGCTGGGCGGCCTGCCCGTGCTGGCGGCGCTCATTTTCGCCGGCCTGGCCGGCGCTCCGGGGGCGGCCGCGGCCCCGACCAACTCGATCACACTATTGAGCCCCAGCAATACCACGGTCGCCGAGTCCGACGACTACGCGACCCAGGTGCTCGGGCGGCCCTGGGACATGAGCACGAACGACCAGCTTGATTACCTGGTCCACTTCACCCCGCCGACCGTGGCCAACGGCATCTGGAGCGCGACGAGCACCCAGCAGGGTGCCTCGATCTTCCTGCAGCACCAGGGGCTGCCGGGCACCTACACCTACCTGGGCGAGCGGGACGGCGTGAACTACCCGATCGATACGCGCCGCTTCACGCACCTGCGCGTGCGCATGTACAGCAGCGTCGCCGACCGCATCGTCGTCTGGTGGTTCGCGGTGGGCGGCCTGGCGCCGGTCGGCAACAGCAACTTCTTCGCGACGCAGGCCGGCTGGCACGTCTACGACCTCGACCTGCAGGCGACCGGCTACGGCAGCAACGGCCACTGGCAGGATCAGCCGACCGTCGCGGGCATGCGCTTCGACCCGATCTTCTCGATGGGCCACCCCGGCGCGAACATCCAGATCGACTGGGCGCGGCTCACCCCGGCGTCCGGCCCGACGGTGAGCGTCACCTGGCGGGCCAGCGGTAACAGCCCCGTCAGCCTCTACCTGAGCCACAGCTCCGGCGGCGCCGACGAGGCGCCTATCGCCACCGGCCTCTCGGCGAGCAGCGGCCACTACTCGTGGACGGCCAACGGGCTGGCGCCCGGCAGCTACTACATCCACGCCGTCATGGGCGGCGCGTCGAGCTACTCGGGGCCGCTGGTGATCAACCAGGCGCCGGTGTTCGACCTGACCGCGCCGTCGCCCAGCAGCGGCGAGGATTTCGCGAGCACCGTCATGGGCATGCCGTGGAGCATGGCCAGCCTATCGCAGTTCCAGACCCTGCTCAACCTCGCGAACGTCAGCCTCGGCCCCGGCTACATCCAGGCGACCGGGCCGAACGTGAACGGCGGCCACTCGGACCCGCAGCTCTGGTTCCTGCACAGCGACGCCGCCCACCAGATCGACACCAACCGCTATCACTACGCCACCTATAAGCTCTGGGTGCAGGCGCCGCCGAACTCGGTGGACGGCCAGTACGCGCAGTGGAACCTCGGGCCGCGCGTCATCTGGACGGGGGTCAACCAGCCCTGGCAGCAGACGCTCGCGATCAAGGGCTGGTACAACCGCTGGCTGACCGTCGCGACCGACCTGCGCACCGTGCCGCGCGAGCCGGACTCGCGCATCGGCTGGGTGAACACGGTTTGGACCTTGCGTGTCGACCCGAACGAGGAGGACGGCGCCTTCGGCTCCGGCGTGATCCCGCCCTTCTTCCGCCTGGGCGAGGTCCGGCTGACCGCCGACCCGACCGCGCAGGTTGGGAGCAAGACGCTGATTAGCTGGCAGCCGGGCAAGCAGAGCGGCACGGTGACTCTCTACTACAACACGGCGCATCAGTTCGGGGGCACCGCCTTCGCGCAGGTGCCGCTGAGCGCGGGCGGCTACGTCTGGACGGTGCCCAACCTGGCCGGCGGCCACTACTGGATCTCGGCGCGCGCCGACGACGGCGTGAACCAATTCAACCAGACCGCCCTGGTCTCGCTGACGGTGCAGGGCTCACACCCCTGCCCGCCGGCCTACGGCGACGTGCCCCCTGCGCAGCCTTTCTACAGCTACATCCGCGACTTGAGTTGCGCGAACATCGCCCAGGGCTACAGCGACAACACTTTCCGGCCCAACTACGGCGCCACGCGCGCCATGCTGGCGGAGTGGATCGTCACGGCGCGCGGCTGGGCGATCGACACAACCGGCGGCCCGCACTTCGCCGACGTGCCGACGTGGGATCCCTTCTACCCCTACATCGAAACCGCCTATCATCACAGCGTGATCAGCGGTTACGCCGACGGCACGTTCCACGCGGACGCGGCGGTCACGCGCGGCCAGATGAGCAAGATGATCGTGAACGCCATGGGCTGGGCGATTGACACGCGCGGCGGGCCGCACTTCGCCGACGTGCCGGCGGCCAACGCCTTCTACGCGCAGATCGAGACGATCGCCAACCACGGCATCGTGTCAGGCTACGCGGATGGGACCTTCCACTGGGGCACCGCGCTGACGCGCGGCCAGCTAGCCAAGGTGCTCTCGCTCAGCCGCTAGGCGGGGCGCCGCGGTTGCGGTGGCGCGCGCAAACATGGTATACTGGCGTGCCCGGGCGCCGCGTGGCGCCCGGGCCCAATTGCGTCAGTATGCCTGAGGAACGGATGAAATCAGACGACGCGCGCGCGCCGGCCGCCTCCGCCGCTCCGGCGCCCGCCGGCTCCGCGGCTCCCCTGGTCTCGGTGGTCATTCCTGCCTACAACGAAGCGGCCCGGCTGCCCGGGACGCTGGGCCGCGTGCGCGATTACCTGGCCGAGCAATCCTACGGCTGGGAGATCGTGGTGGCCGACGACGGCAGCACGGACCGCACCGCGAGCCTGGCCGAGGCCTTCGCGGCCGGCGAGCCCCGCGCGCGCGTCATCCGCAACCCGCACCGCGGCAAAGGCGCAACCGTGCGGACCGGCATGCTCGCCGCGCACGGCCGCTACGTCTTCTACTCCGACGCCGACCTCTCCACGCCCATCTATGAGCTTGCCAAGCTGCTGCCCTGGCTGCAGGACGGCTACGACGTGGCCATCGGCTCGCGTGAGGGGCAGGGCGCGCGGCGCTACAATGAGCCGGGCTACCGCCACCTGATGGGGCGTGTCTTCAACAAGGCTGTGCAGCTGATCGCGCTGCGCCAGTTCGACGATACGCAGTGTGGCTTCAAGGGCTTCAGCCGGACGGCCAGCCAGGACCTCTTCCGGGCCGTGCAGCTGTACGGCGACAACACGGGCCCCGTCAAAGGCGCGCTGGTCACAGGGTTCGACGTCGAGGTGCTCTACCTCGCGCTCAAGCGCCGCTACCGGGTGAAGGAAGTGCCGGTCGAGTGGTATTACGCGCCGGGCAGCAAGGTCAACCCGCTGCGCGACCCGCTGCGCCTGCTGCAAGACGTCCTCCGGGTGCGCTGGAACGACCTGCGCGGGCGCTACAGCGCCCGGCGCACACCCATCGACGCGGGCCCGGCGCGCGAAGGCTCGGACAGCCTCCCCGGCGGCTGACGCCGGCCCCACTTCCCCAGCAAGCACCCCGAGCGCCGGCCATGGCCGGCGCGCCTGATTCCTGCCACCGCGCTCTTCCCCGCAGGCCGGCACGCGCCCGACAAGCCGCCATCGCCGCGCGTGCCCGCGCCCGGCAGCCTCAGGGCGGCAAGATCGCAGGGGATGGGATCGCGGTGGGCGTCCCGAACCCGGGCACCTGGGTGGTCGTCTTGAGCGGAGGCGGCGTGGGCGTAGCCGGCACGATGGTGTCGATGGGGCCGGGCGAGGGCGACAACGCCGGCAGGGGAGTCTTGGTGGGCACGAGCGTCGGCGTGTCGGTTTCCGGCGGCAGCGGGGTCGGCGTCGCGGTGTCCGGCGGCAGCGGCGTATCCGTCGGCGGTGGGGGAGCCGGCGTGTCCGATGGGGGCAGCGGCGTGTCGGTTGGCTCCGGCGGGAGCGGCGTCGCGGTGTCGGGCGGCGCCGTCGGGCGGGGGTGCGCCACCGGGGTGGGCGTAGGCGTGGCCGTGGCGGGGTCCGGCGCCGGAGTCGCGCTCGGCGAGGCGATCGGCGTGGCGGTCCGGGAGCGGGTCGCGGTCGGGGACGGCTGCGACGGTGTTTCCGTCGGGCTGGGCCGCGCGGGCGCCGGCGTGTCCGACGGCGGAAGCGGCGGGGCGGTGGGCAGCGGGCGCGCCGTCACCGTCGGAGGCGGAGGCGGGGGAGGCGGCGTGACCGTCGGCGGCGCCCCCGCGGGTGGGCTCGCCGCTGCCGGCGTGACGGTCGCAAGCGGGCGCGTCGGTGCGGGCGTGACGGTGGCCGGCGCCAGGGGCGTCGGCGTGGCGGGGCCGGGCGGGGCCGGCGGTGACAGCGCGATGGTCGGGGGCAGCCACGGCCGGCAGTGCCGACGCCGTTGGCGACGGCGCGACGGGCGTCGCCGACGCCGGCCCGGGCGTGCTGGTGGTCACGATGGTGATGACGGCCGGCTGCCGCAGGGCCAGGTAGGCGGCGACAAGCAGCACGGCGGTGCTCAGGAGCAGCAAGCACAAGCCCGACTCCCAGCCCCCGGCTGCGCGCGGCCCGTCCGACCACCGGGTGCGCGGTCACGCCGGAGACGGGGCGCAGCGCGACGGTCGGGGCCCAGGCCGGCCCCACGGCGACGGGAGGCAGCGCGGAGACCGGAGCCGCGGCCCCTGGGGTGCCGGATTGGGGCAACTGCTGGCGCGGGGCGGCGGGCGGCGCGAGGCGACCGGTCCCGGCAAGCGGCACGGCGGCCGCCGCATCCGCGGCTGGTCCGGCCGGCCGGGCCTCGGGCACAGGCACTGGCGGGCCCGCCACCGGTGGGGGCGGCGCGTCGCCAGCGGCGGAGAGTGCCGGGGCCACTGGGGGGGTGGGCGGAGCGCTGGGGATCCCGGCGAGGGGCGGTGGTGGGGGTGCGGCAGGATCGCGGGCCGGACGCGGCCGCAGGCGGCCGCGTCTCGCCGGCCGTCCGGCACGGGGTCGGGCACCCCGGTTGGCGCCACGGGCGGCGGGCCGTCCGCGCTCGGGCTGCCGGCGCGCGCCGCGCGCACGAAGGCCGCACGGTCAGCCTCGGGGATCTCCAGCGCACCCGCGAGCAGATCGGCCAGCTGCCAGGATGGCCGCCGGTCGCCCGATTCGAACTTGCGGATGGTGACGGCACTGCAGCCCACCCGCGCTGCCAGGTCCCGCTGGCTCAAACCGAGGGCCGTGCGGCGTTGCTTCAGTCCCTGCCCGAACGCCGGACTGCCCTCCATGCGCGCCTCGCTTCCTCGTCCTCCAGGCAGCCGCCTTATGATACCGCGCCCCGGAACGTGCCTGTATCGCTTTCTGTATCGCTTCCGGTATCGCTATTATACCCGGAAATCGTTTCGCAAAGAACCCCGCCTCTGTTCTAATAGAACGGGGGTTGCCGGACACAGACGCCGACGCGCGCACGGCCGCCCCGGTTCAGGAAGGGAGCGCTCATCCATGGAGCTCGAAGAACGCCGGGTCGGAATGATCGGCGAACGCACCGCCGTCGGCCCGCGACGGGACGATTTCTACGTGCGCTTCGGCAAGCGCTGGTTCGACGTCACGCTGGCCCTGGCCGTGCTGCTCATCACGTCGCCGGTGCTCGCCCTCATCGCGCTGGCCATCAAGCTGGATTCCCCGGGGCCGATCATCTTTCAGCAGGAGCGCGTGGGCCAGGGCGGGCGCCGCTTCCGCATGCTCAAGTTCCGCACGATGGTCGACGGCAACGACCCGAGCATCCACCAGCAGCACGTCGCCCAACTGATCGCCGGCAACCAGGCGCCCCCGCCGGGCGAGTCGCTGAAGCTGAAGGACGATCCGCGCGTGACGCGCGTCGGGCGGCTGCTGCGGCGCACCAGCCTGGACGAACTGCCGCAGTTCTGGAACGTGGTCCGCGGGGAGATGAGCGTGGTCGGCCCGCGGCCGGACGTCGCCTATGCCGTGGCCGCCTACCCGCCCGGCTACCATGCGCGCTTCCAGGCGATGCCGGGCATCACCGGCGTCTGGCAGGTCGAGGCGCGCAACTGCGTCAGCTACGAGCAGATGGTGCGCATGGACATCGCGTACTACTACGAGCAGACCTTCGGCCGCGACGTGGCGCTGATCCTGCGCACGCCGGTGGCGATGCTGCGGGGGCGCGGTGCGGGTTGAGCGCGCTTTGCCCGGCGGATGCGCGAAGGGACCGAGAGCGATCCGGCCGGCAATAGGCCGGATCACCCGGCCGCTTTCGCGGGCCGGCACCCGTTCCCCCGAGCGTCCCCCGGCTCCGCGACCGGGCCGCACAAGCGCCGCGGTGTAGCGGCAGAATCCTCCCCAAATTCAGGTGCGCCGGATCTTGCTTTAGCACACGTGTTCTGGTATAATGGCTCCAACGGGTCGTGGCCCGCTCCCCGCGGGCAGCCGCCGGGACCTTTCCTCCGTACGAATCGAGATCCGGATGCAGTATGTATCCCGCGAGCGCGTGGGCACGCCTGGGCTTATCGCGTTCCTGCTCCAACCTGCCCTCTACCGCGGCGTGATCGCGGCGGCGTTGGCCTTCGTCGTGGTCGTGGCCGCGGCCGCGTGGCTGCTGCACGGCACGAGCGCGGTCCGGCGCCCGCTCCTCGCGGTGCCACCCGGCGCGACGTACCACGTGGGCGTCACGGGCGAGGTGGTGCCGATCGGGGGGACGCAGCCGAGCGGCGGGAACACCAAGCCGGCCCCGGCCGCGCCCGCCCACGCCGCGCTCCTGGATCATGCCTACCACATCACCGCCGAGTTCGGGCATTACCCCGACGGCAGCGCGCATTATGGCATCGACGTCGACGCCTGGACCGGCACCGTCGTGCATGCGCCGGCCGCGGGCACGGTGACCGAGGTGCTGCGCGGCTGCGTGGTGGGCGACGAGGCCTGCGGCAAGGGCTGGGGCAACCACGTCTGGTTCAAGTCGGCGGAGACGGGCGACTACGTGCTGCTGGCACACTTCAGCCAGCTAAGCGACTGGGTGCAGGTCGGCGCCACCTTCGACGCGGGCGCCCCGTTCGGCCTGAGCGGCTCGACCGGCTATTCGAGCGGGCCGCACGTCCACATCCAGGTCAACCCGCAGCAAATGGGCAACCCCGGGTCCACCAATCCGGCCTGGGAGTTCCCCTGGCTGCGCTGCGGCGACCCGGTATTGGGTGCGCTCTTCGGCGCCCCCTGCCAGTAACCGGCGCGCGGGAACTTCCCTCCCCCCTCACCTGTTCTATCTCATGAGGATCGCACGGGCCGGCGGCTGCGCTGTGTAGCCGTCGCGCGCGCGCCGGATCGCGTGTCGTTTGTGCCCCAGGCCGGGCCGCGTTTCGCGTATAATGGTGCGGCGGCGGTTCGTGTCGGACAGACGCACGAGGATCACGGGCGGGAGGCGCGCAGCTCATGCCGGTCTGGCGGACAGATCGCGAAAAGCAGGCCCTGTTCGAGGAGGTGGCCCTGGCGCATCTCTCGGGGCTCTACTATGCCGCCCTGCGCCTGACCGGCCGCCCGGCCGACGCCGAGGACCTGCTACAAGAGACGTACACGCGCGCATATGCGGCGTTCGAGCGCTTCACGCTCGGCACCAACGCCCGGGCCTGGCTTTACCGAATCATGAACAACATTTTCCTCAACCAGATCAGTCGCTCGGAAGCGCGGCGCACCCGGCCGTTCAGTGCGACCGCGCCCGGCGAATTGGCCGGCGTGGCCGACGCGCAGGCGCCGGACCCGGCCGAGATCCTCATGCACACGACGATGGACGAGCGCCTGAGCGCGGCCTTGCAAGAGCTGTCCGCCGAGTTCCGGGGCGCGGTGGTCACGGTCGACGTGGGCGGCTTCTCCTATGAAGAGGCCGCGGCGATCCTCGGCTGCCCGGTCGGCACGGTCCGCTCGCGCCTGTACCGCGCGCGCGGCCTCTTGCGCGCGCGCTTGACCGAGGGCTCGCCGCCGCTGTCGGCCCCCGAATCCTCAGGAGGCGCGCCGTGAGCGGCCATCCCGAGCCGATCGATCTGCTGTCGGCCTACGTCGACGGCGAGCTGGACGCGGCGACCCGCGACGCGATTACCCGGCACCTGGCCCAGTGCGCGCGCTGCCGCGCCGACGTCGAGGAGCAGCGCCAGATCAAGCGCTTCCTGACCCCGGGCGCACCGCTGGCGCCGCCCGTGCCCGCCGGGCTGGCCCAACGCGTGCGCGGCCGCACCTTCGCCCCGGCAGCGCCGGCCCCGGCGCGCCGCGCCTGGTGGCGCGCGCTGTGGCCCAGCAGCGGGCCCGGCTGGGCCGTCGCCGCGGCGCTCGCCGTGGTGCTGTTGCTGGCCGGCGTGGGCCTGGGCACGTGGGGCAGCCGGCTGTTCGCCCCATCGCCCGCCGCGGAGGCCGCAGCGATGTCGATTGAAGACCACGCCATGACCGAGCAATTGGGCGCCGCGTCCGGCACGCCTGCGCCGCTGGCGCAGGTGCGCGACCAGCTGTCGTCGGCCCTGGGCATGCCGATCACCGTGCCCGCGCAGATGCCCACCGGCTACCAGTTCTATAGCGGGCAGGCGGTCAGCCTCGACACCACCCAGGGCGCGCACCTGACCTGGATGCAGGGTCACGCCATGATCTCGCTCTACCAGGCGCACGACCCCGGTGGCGCCGCCCCGGCGGGCTGGCAGGCCATGGATATGCACGGCTCGACCTACTGGATGGGCCAGGCGGGGCCGTATGAGGCGGTCTTCTGGCGGCACAACGGCATGATGTACGTGGTGTGCGGCGCGCTGCCGGAGGAGACGCTGCTCGGCGTGGCCCAATCGATGGGCACCACCTAGCCGGGCGGGCGGGAGCGGGCGGTCTCGGGTATAATGGCGGCGCGGGCCGCGCGCTAGGCGGCCCCGAGAAGGAGCCGCAAGCCGTGCCCAGAATCGAATCGCTGCTGTCGGCGCGCCTCTTCCTGGCGCCGCAGCTATGGAAAGACCGCCTCTACTTCATCAGCAACCTGAGCGGGCGCTTCAGCCTGTACCGCATGCCCTTCGGCGGCGGCATACCCGAGCCGCTGCTGCCACCCGACGTCGCCCTGCAGAACCCCGAGCTCGTCGGCGGCTGGCCGTATTATGTCTACCCGGACCTCGGTAAGATCATGGTCGTCGTCGACAAGGACGGCGACGAGATCTACCGGCCGATGCTCATCCCGATCGACGGCGGCTTCCCCGAGCCCGCCTTCCCCGATCTGACGGACGCGCGATCCTACGTGCTGGCCGGGCCGCGCGGCAGCACCCACGTCTACATGATGGCCGCCTCGCTGCACGAGCCGGTCAACCGCCTGCTGCGGGGCGACCTGCGCGACGGCAGCCTGACGCTGCTCGAAACCAGCCCCTGGGAGATGAGCCCCGTGGGGATCGCGCCGGACGAGTCGCGCCTGGTCCTCGCGCTGGGCTATACGATGGGCGACGTGGTGCTGCGCCTGTGGGAAGCGGGCGCCGAGGCGCCGCGGCCGCTCTACGGCACGCCGAAGGAAGCGCGGGCGCCCGGCGCGCAGCCGCCGCTGACCGGCTTCGGGGCCGGGGAGATGACGCCCGACGGGCGCGGGTTGCTCGTCGTCACCTCGCTCTTCGACGACGCCTACGGCCTGGGCTACCTCGACCTGGCGGCGCCCGAGACCCTGACGCCCGTGCCCGTGCCCGGCACAGTCCATAGCGGGATGGGCGAGATGACCCACCTGCAGCACACGCACGACGACCGCTACCTCGTCGAGTACAACATCGACGGGGCGACCTGGGCCTACGAGGGCCGCTTCGACGCCGCCGCGCGACGCCTGCAGGTCGAGGCGGTGGTCTGCGGGCAGGGCGTGCTGGCCGACGGCGTGGCCGAGGGCATCTTCTACGATGCCGAGAGCGACCGCTTTGCCCTCGCCTTCTCGACCGCGACCACGCCGACGCAGATCTACACCATCGGCGGCCCGCGGCGCGACGAGGTGGTCGCGCACACCCACGAGCGGATTCTGGGCACGCCGCAGGAATGGCTGGCGTCCGGGGAGGACGCCTCGTTCACCTCGTTCGACGGCCTGCGCATCTCCGCGCGCCTCTACCTGCCTGCCCCGGCGCTCGGCTTCACGGGGCCCGCGCCCGCTGGTCTACTACGTGCACGGCGGCCCGCAGGGGCAGGAGCGGCCGAACTTCGCCTGGTTCTCGATGCCGCTGATCCAGTACCTGACGCTCAACGGCTTCGCCGTGTTCGTGCCCAACGCGCGCGGCAGCACCGGCTACGGTCTGGCCTACATGAAGCGCGTGGACCGCGACTGGGGCGGGCAGGACCGCCTCGACCACGTGCACGCCATGACGGAGGTGCTGCCGCGCGACCCGCGCATCGACGTGGCGCACGCCGGGGTGATCGGGCGCTCCTACGGCGGCTACATGACGCTGACGCTCGCCATGCGCCACCCGACGCTCTGGCGCGCGGCGGTCGACATGTTCGGCCCCTACGACCTGATCGGCTCGTTCCTGGAGCGCGTGCCCGCCACGTGGAAGACCTACTTCTACGAGGCGCTGGGCCATCCCGAGCGCGACCGCGACTTGCTGATCGAGCGCTCGCCGAAGACCTATCTGCAAGATCTGACCGCGCCCCTGCTGGTAATCCAGGGCGCCAACGACCCGCGCGTGGTGGAGACGGAGTCGCGCCAGGTGGTGGAGAACCTGCGCGCGGCGGGCAAAGACGTGGAGTATCTGGTGTTCGCCGACGAGGGGCACGACGTCATCAAGTACGAGAACAAGGTGCGCTGCTACACCACGATCACCGAGTTCTTCCGGCGCCACCTAACCGGCGACCCGGCCATGGCTCAGGGCGCGACGGTGGGCAGCACGGTCGGCGCGGGGGACGGCAGGCCGGTCGGGTAGCGCCACTGCACGTAGTGAGTGCCGATGTTGCCCATCTGCACGCGCCAGGCGGGCGCGTAGTCGGGGATGTAGGTGAGCACGCGGCGCTCGTAGCACTGGATCAGCACGTCGTGCGGCGCGCCGCCGATCTGCACCCGCGCCCAGTAGGCCTCGCTGATCGGAAAGCCACTGGTGAAGAACCAGGGGTTGCTGAGCGTCTGGTTGACGGTCAGGCCGTCGGCGCGCACGGGGCCGCGGGATGTCAGGAAGTCCCAGAAGACGTCGGGCACATTGTGGTCCGTGGCCGGCTCGAAGTGCTGGTAGCGCACGCCGTAGCCGGCGTCCTGCGGCGCGGGCACGACCTGGCCCGGCCGGGTGATGCCCTCGACGACCGCCTGGCCGGTGCGGTCGGGCGCGGGGTGGTTGCCCAGCGGCGTGTTGGCCAGGTTACTGAAGCTGGCGTAGGTCGGCGCGTTGTGGTCGCCCAGGTCGGAGGCGAGTGGGATCTGCGCGGGACCGCCGCCGCGCGGCACCCAGCGCGTGTTGCCGAACTGCACCCGCCCGGACACGAGCTCGACCGTCAGCAGGCCGTTGGTGACGTACCACGGGCTGTTCGGGTCGGCGTCCGGGTTGTTAATCTCCATGCGGCTCTTGTCGAAATACTGCACGAGATGCACGCGGCCGACGCCCTCGTCGTAGGGCTCGACCACGGAGGCGCCGGGCGCGGGGCCCCAGAACCAGGAGCGGGCCACCTGGCCGGAGGCCACGAGGAAGTCGGTGCGACCCCAGACGCGCTCGAAGGCCGGGTCGGCGAAGAGGAGCGGCCCGGCGGCCGCGACCGGCGCGGGGCGGGCGGCGGGGCGGCCGAAGGCGGCGGCAGCGGCGATCAGGGCCAGCAGCCCCAGCGCGCCGGCCCCCGGCCCTAGGCGCCGCACGGCCGTTCCTCCACCACGCCCTCGGGCAGCAGCGGCCGGGCGCCCGCGCGCAGGCCGAAGCGCAGCTTGAAGAGGAAGAGCAGGTTCTCCAGACCGTTCTGGAACGGGAAGAGCTTGCTCTCGCCGATGCGCTCCTCGTAACGGATCGCGTACTCGGCGAAGCGGAAGCGGCGGTTCGTCATGGCCTCGATCTTGATCTCCTCGGAGAAGGGCATGCCCAGGCTGCTCAGGCGCAGATGGTGCAACAGCTCGCGGCGAAAGATCCACATGCCCGACTGCGAATCCCGCACCCAGGTCAGCCAGAGGGCGCGGGTCACCCAGGTCAGGATCATGTTGCCGAGCCAGTTGCGGCCGCGCATGGCCGAGCGCTGCTGCAGCGGGAAGCGGCTGGCCGACACGAAGTCGATGCGGCGGGCGAGCATCCAGTCGAGGATGGGCGCGATGGCGGTCGCGGGGTAGGTGCCGTCGCCGTCGAGCGTGGCGATAATGTCGCCGCGGGCGCGGGGCAGGCCCGCCTGATAGGCGCTGCCGTAGCCCTTGCGCGCCTCATGGACCACGCAGGCGCCGAGCTCGCGCGCGATGCGCGCGGTGCCGTCGGCCGAGTTGTTGTCGACGACGATCACCTCGTCGACGTAGGCGGGCATGTTGCGCAGCACGTTGCCGATGCCCCGCTCTTCGTTGAAGCAGGGGATGACGACCGAGATGGTGAGGCCTTGGTACACGCGGGCTTTCTCCGGCGACCGGCCGCCTCGGGCGGCCGCGCGCAGCGTCTCTGAGCGGCACCGGCCCGCCCGCAGGCGGGACGCGCGGCTCCCCTGGAGTATACCAGAAATCGGGCGCAACGGCGCCCCCGCGGCGCCACGGCTCGGCCCAACTTCCCCGCGGCGCCCTGGTCCGGCGAGGAAGGCGATCCCGCGTTACGTCCGCCCGGGCGGGCGTGTCCGTACGCTGATCAGGTGGTGAATCCGGCCCGGGCGGAGCGATCCGGGACTTTCCACAAATCTATCTGTGTAAATGTTGACAAACCTGGCCCAAGGGACTATAATGGAAGAGATACGCTAGAATTACAAGGGGGCAGACCGTCCCGTACGGTCGCCCCGCGCCGGCCGCAGAGGTGGAGGAATTCAATCTATGGCAACCGAAGTCGTTAACACCGGAACCGCAGACGTCGGGATGGGGAGCTACAAGTACGGCTTCCACGTGCCCGAGAATTACGTCTTCAAGGCCAAGCGGGGCCTGAGCCGCGAGGTCGTGGCCGAAATCTCGGAGATGAAGGGCGAGCCGGAGTGGATGCGCAAGTTTCGCATGCGCGCGCTCGACATCTTCCTGCGCAAGCCCATGCCCACCTGGGGTGGCGATCTGTCGGGGATTCACTTCGACGAGATCTTCTATTACATCAAGCCGACCGTGGGCCAGGGCAAGACGTGGGACGACGTGCCGGCCGAGATCAAGGAGACCTTCGACCGCCTGGGCATCCCCGAGGCCGAGCGCAAGTACCTGGCCGGCGTCGGCGCGCAGTACGAGTCCGAGGTGATCTACCACAGCATCCGCGAGGACTTGCAGAAGCTGGGCGTCATCTTCTGCGACACGGACACGGCGCTGCGCGACTATCCGGACCTGTTCCGCGAGTACTGGGCCACGGTGATCCCGCCGGGCGACAACAAGTTCGCGGCGCTGAACAGCGCGGTCTGGAGCGGCGGCTCGTTCGTCTATATTCCGGCGGGCGTAAAGGTCGAGGTCCCGCTGCAGGCCTACTTCCGCATCAACGCGCAGAGCATGGGCCAGTTCGAGCGCACGCTGATCATCGCCGAGCCGGGCAGCGAAGTCCACTATGTGGAGGGCTGCACCGCCCCGACCTACAGCAGCGACAGCCTGCACAGCGCGGTCGTGGAGATCATCGTCAAGGAAGGCGCCCGCGTGCGCTACACGACGATCCAGAACTGGTCGGGCAACGTCTACAACCTGGTGACCAAGCGCGCCAAGGCATATCGGAACGCGACCATGGAGTGGGTCGACGGCAACCTGGGCAGCAAGCTGACCATGAAGTACCCAGCGGTCTGGTGCATGGAGCCGGGCGCGCGTGGTGACGTGCTGTCGATCGCCTTCGCGGGCCCCGGGCAGCATCAGGACGCGGGCGCCAAGATCGTGCACGCGGCGCCGCACACCTCCTCGACGATCGTCTCGAAGTCGATCTCGAAGGGCAGCGGCCGGGCGACCTATCGCGGCCTGCTCGAGGTGCAGGAGGGCTGCCACGACGTCAAGAGCAACGTGCGCTGCGACGCGCTGCTGCTCGACGAGGAGGCCCGCACCGACACTTACCCGAGCATCCAGATCAAGGAAGACCGGGTGCAGATCAGCCACGAGGCGACCGTCTCGAAGGTCGGCGAGGAGCAGCTCTTCTACCTGATGAGCCGCGGCCTGAGCGAGCCCGAGGCCTTCTCGATGATCATCAACGGCTTCATCGAGCCGATCACCAAGGAGATCCCGCTGGAGTACGCGGTCGAATTGAACCGCCTGATCCAGCTGCAGATGGAGGGCTCGATCGGCTAAGCCGCCGGCCGGCCCATCCCGAGCATGCCAAGAGCCCCGCGCAGGTTGCGCGGGGCTCTTCGCGTTTCCAACCCCGCGGCGGGGGCTACGGGCGCAGCTGCGGCTGCAGCCAGGGCAGCTCCCAAACGGTGCTGTCCTGCGCGTAGGACGGATTGGAGCGCACGCGCAACGCCGACGTCGGGCAGCCGCCATTGGCGACGAAGAAGTCGTTATAGAGCGGCGTCCCGACATCCGGGATGCCCACCTTCTCCGGGTTCGCACAGCCCACGCAGTACCACCCGTCATTCGGACCGATATACCCGTAGGCCACGTGCTCCCAGGAGCTGTCCAGGGTCGGGTCCGTGTTGCAGATCTGCATCTGGTAATCCATCTGGCTGCCGCACCCGTTGTTGCAGTCCTGGTCGAAGTGGCGCATGCTGATGGTCTGCCCGGCCGCGCTCCGGCTGACCTGTGTCCAGACCAGCGGGATGCCGTCCCCGGTGTCGGCATTCATCGGCAGGCCCCGCTCCGCGAAGATCTGGGCGCCGTCCGGGTTCCAGTCGGGCACCTGGTTGAAATACATCGCGTTGACGTAGCAGGGCGAGCCATACGGGTTGTTGTCGATCGCGCTGCAGTCCAGGTTGGTCGGGATGTCGGTGCTGGGCGGCCCGGCCCGCAGGTCGAAGTTGTTCTCGCTGGAGCCGGAGACCCCCTGCACGTAGAGGTAGAGGGAGATATTGCTGGTCGGCTCCGGTCCCAGCTGGGTCAGGTCGACCTCGAAGCCGGGCGGCGTGTACCAGCGCAGGTCGGTGCGCAGGTCCTCGCGCACGGTGTAGGTCGCAATCGGCGCGGCCGGTACCATGTCGGTCAGCTTCTGAGGGTCGCCGAAGATCGAGCTCGCATACGGGTTGAAGTGCCAGAGCGTGTACGTGGTCTGCGTGGTGCGGCTGCTACTGTAGCCACTGCTTGATTGATTGTAGGGCGGACGCACCTCGTCGGCACGCCAGAAGGCCGGGCGGGGCGTGCCCGTAGCCATCGGGTAGGCGTCGAGCCGCATGCCTGAGTTGTAGCGATAGCCGTTCGTCGTGCAGTTGCCGCCCAGGACGCAACTGGCCTGCATGTCGGCGGTTGGCGTGCAGGTGACCACCGGCGTGCCGGGCCCGGGAGTGGCGGTCGGGCACGGGGTTGGGGGGAAATCCGGCCGGTTGTACGAGTTGGGGTCGAAGATCTGGATGTCGAGCCTGGTGTGCTGGAGCCGATAGCTCGCCGGCACGACGATGCGGTAGAGATAGCCGTGGGGCTGGTCGGCGTACCAGGGGTTGGGGGTACCGTCGTCCAGGTGAGCCGGCGAATAAGCATCACCATTGCTCCGATGGCTGTCGACGCCCCAGACCATCAGGTTCATCGCGCTGACCACGCCCATGCTGCCGTAGGGCTTGATCCCGATCTCCGCGTAGGTCGTGGCCGCGGTCCGGATCCCGGACGCCGGCCCGCTGCCGGCCGGGCGCAGGCCCGGGAAGACCGCGGCGGCCGGGAGGCCGGTGCCTGCCGGCGGCATGCCCGCGTGCACGGGCGGCGTTAGCGGAAGACCCAGCGCGACGCCGGCCAGCGCGCACGCGCCGAGCAGGAGCAGCGCGGCGGCACGCCGGGCGCGGACGGCGTGCGGCACTGGATCGGACGGAATGGCGTCGGCCGGCCAGGCTGCATGCCCGGCCTCGGTGAGTGGGTGCATCGTGCTCCTCCTGCGACAGTGCCGGAAACGCAAGCGGGCCCGCCACCGGCGGGGCGGCCGGCGCAGGCCCCGTGCTCGGCAGGCGGCCCCTGCCCGAGCGAAGTACTACCTGACGGATCGCCGCGCCCGATCGCGCGGGTAACCGGCCGCGGGCGTGCACCCGTGCGGCCGGCTACCCGCGACGCGGGCGCGTGTGCGTGACCCGGCCCCCGCGGCCTACTTCAGCAGGCGCGGGCGCAGGAAGGGCATCTCCCAGACCGTCGTATCCTGCGAGTACGATGGGTTGCTCTTGATGCGCAGCCACGACGACGCACAGCTGCCGCCGGTGCCGAAGATCGTGTTGTAGAGCGTCGTCCCTTCCTGCGGAATGGGCACGGTCTCCGGGTTCTCGCAGCCCGGACAGTACCAGCCGTCGTTCGGGCCGACGTAGCCGTAGGCGATGTGCGTCCACGACGAGTCCTGGTTGAAGTCCCCGCCGCATTTCAGCATCTGGTAATCCATCGGCTGCCGCAGCCGTTATTGCAGTCCTGGTCGAAGTGGCGCACGCTCAGCGTCTGCCCGGCGGCATCCTTGCTGACCTGCGTGAAGACCAGCGGGAAGCTGGCGCCCGTATCCAGGTTGAGCGGGAGGGCGCGCTTGGCGAAGATCAGCGCGCCGTCGGCGTTCCAATCCGTGACTTTGTTGTAGTATTCCGTGTTCACGTAGCAGGGTGAGCTGTAGGGGTTGTTGTCTTTCGTGTTACAGGCCAGATTGGTCGAGATATCGGTGCTCGGGCGGGCCGACACGCAGGTCGAAGTTGTTCTCACTGGAGCCGGCCGTGCCCTGAACGTACATGTACAGGTACACACCGCCGTTGGACTCACGTTCAAACGACGACAGGTCGACCAGGAAGCCGGGTGGGCGGTACCAGCGCAAGTCGGTCTGCAGGTCCTCGCTGCGAGGTGTAGCTCGCAATAGGTCCGGCCGGGCTGCTGTCGGTAAGTGTCATCGGGTCGCCGAAGGCGGTCGTGTTATGCGGGCTGTAGTGCCAGAGCGTGTACGTCGTCTGCGTGGTGCGACTGCTGCTGTAGCCATCGCTCGACTGATTGTAGGGCGGGCGGATTTCGTCGACGCGCCAGAAGGCGGGCCGATTCTCGCCGTTGACCTGATAGGCGTCCAGCCGCAAGCCGGTGTCGTAGCGCTGCGCCGCTGCTCGTGCAGGTGCCCCCGAGCACGCAGCTGGCCTGCATGTCGGCGGTCGGGGTGCAGCTAGGAACGGGAGTGCCGGGCCCGGGCGTCGTGCACGGGGTGGGCGGTAGGTCCGGACGATTGTACGAGTCCGGGTCGAAGATCTGGACGTCGAGCTTGGTGTGCTGAGCCAGATAGCTCGCCGGTACGTCGATGCGGTAGAGATAGCCGTAGGGCTGGTCGGCGTACCAGGGGTTCGTCGTGCCGTTGTCCAGGTGCGCGGGCGAATAGGCGTCGCCGTTGCCCCGGTGGCTATCGACGCCCCAGACCATCAAGTTGAGGGCGCTGACGACGCCGATCTTGCCGGACGGTTTGGTGAGGATCTCGGCGTAGGAGCTCGTGTCCGCGGTGGCTTCGGCCGAGATGTTGACGGTCTGCCAGATCGGGATCAGGCGGATGAAGAAGGTGTCGACGCGCTGCGTGGCGGCCACGCGCACCTGGTTGTCACCGGGGAATCCGACGGTCAGCGGGCCGGCCAGACTGGAGGCCGGGATTCCGTCGGCCGTGAGCACCTGATTGGCCCGGGTGGTGGCGAGCGTGCTATCGCCGGTATAGAGCGCCTGCGCGGCCGACAGGGCCGACGCGTCGACGGCGCTCTGCAGCTTGGCGCGCCGGGCCATCAGGAAGCCGACGTCCACGCCCAAGCCCACGAAGAGGATGAGCAGGTTGATGAGCAGGGCGGCGATCAGCAGTGCCTGGCCGCGGCTACGGCGGCCGCGCAGGCCCCGCCCGCGGGGCGCTGGGCGCCGCCGCGGGCGGCGGGCCGGAGGCAGCGGGTCCTCGTCGGTCAGAACAGCCGCGGCCGGCGGCATTGCGGATCCCAATGTGTCGTCCAAATCGTTCATCAGTCTCACCCCAGGGCTGCGTGTACTATGATTGCGCGTGCCGGCGAAGCCCGCGCTGGCCGGCACCGGCCGCTTACTGTTCGGGCATCTGGATGAGCGCATAGCTGCTCATCGGGATCGAGAAATTGTTGCTAAAGAAAGTCGTGAAGAGCGGCACGTAGTTGAAGTCGACTTCCACGATGACGAACGGCATGCTGGCGGCGCCGCCGAGCTCGGACTGGATGGTGGTGCGCTGCACGCCGGGCGTCCCCGGGCCCGCGCCGTAGTGATGATCGGGCACCCAGTAGGGGCTGCCGGTGGGGATGTTGCCGTTAGAATCCGTCTTGCCGTTGATGATGTAGACGTTGATCTGGGTCGTATCGAGACCGCTCAGGTTGTTGACGGCCAGGTTAGAGATATCGTCGGCCCGGCCGGCGTCGATGGCGAAGCGCGTGGCGTCGCGGGCGGCGGTATTCACGCGCAGCCAATCGCCGAGCGCCAGCCCGAAGTCGACCACCCCGAGCAGGAGCAGGAGCAACAGGGGCAGCACCAGGGCCAGCTCGACGAGGCTCTGGCCCCGCCGGGTGCGTCGTTTTGCATGCACGCGCTTCGTCATCGTCGTCCTCGTTCCTACCCTAGGTGTCTCGGCATCACGGACGATGGCAGCCCGGGCTATTCGTCCGAGAGAGTTGTCCGGAGTCGCTGCCCGTCGTCAGGTAGCCGTTGATGTAGGCGCTCGCGTTGATCGAGAAGTTAGACCGATTGTTGCTAGCCATGTCGCGGCAGATCGAGTACTTCCCATCGCTGCCCGTGCTGGTCGAGTACTGCACGCTGTTGATCGTCAGCGTGACGGTTGCCCCGCTGATGGGCGCTCCGGTGCAGCCGTCCTTGACGATACCGCCGACGCTCATCGAGTATGGGCTGTTTTTGTAGATGTCGGACACGGTGTTGTTCACGTTCAACGGACACGGTGTCGGCAGCGGCGTCGGCGTGTTCGTCGGTGTGCGCGTGCTTGTCGGCGTGTTCGTCGGCGTGTTCGTCGGCGTGGCCGTCCGCGTGGGCGTCGGTGTGCGCGTGCTTGTCGGCGTGTTCGTCGGCGTGTTCGTCGGCGTGGCCGTGCGCGTCGCCGTGGGCGTGTTCGTCGGCGTGGCCGTCCGCGTGGGCGTCGGCGTGATCGTCGGCGTCCAGGTCGGCGTCCAGGTCGGAGTGTTGGTCGCCGTGCGCGTGGCCGTCGGCGTGTTCGTCGCCGTGGGCGTCACCGTCGCCGTCGGGGTGCGCGTCGCCGTGGGCGTCGCGGTCGCCGTGCCGTATCGGTCGGCGTGGGCGTCGCGGTCGGGCGTGCGCGTGGGCGTCGGCGTATTGGTCGGCGTCGGCGTCACCGTCGGCGTATTGGTGGCCGTCGGCGTCGGACTGGGGCCGGGCGTGTTCGTCGGCGTCGGCGTACGCGTCGGCGTGGGAATCGGGGTCCAGGTCGCGCGTGGGGTCGGGGCCGGCGGGATGTTGGCGTGGTCGAAGTTCTGGACGGCACCCCACTGCTCGTTGATGCCGGCCTCCTTCGCCGTTACCAGTATAGATGGGAACACGGCATTGATGAGCGGTGTGACGAGCGCCAGGTTGTAGTAGACGTAGATGTCGACTTCGTCGCCGGGTTGGCCGCCGTCCGGGTGGCCGTACGATGCCGTGATGTCGGCCTGGTGGAAGCCGTAAACGCGCTGGTCATTGGTGTCGGAGAGTGCCAGCCCGGCCAGGGTGTCCGTGACGACCTGGCGCATGGTCACGGTGCGGGAGATCCAGGTCGTGCCCACTTTATCCTGCTGGCCGGTGATCGCCCAGCGCACCGCGGTGCGCGCGGCGTTATTGACGGTGACCTGGGCCTGGATGAGGCGCGCCATATCGATGATGCCGAAGATAACCATGAAGAGGACGACCGCGCCGAGCGCGAACTCGACCAGCGCCTGCCCCTTACTGGGCTGCTGAGGGTGGAGCGCGCGCAGCACCCGCGCCGCCCAGCTCTTCCGTTGTTCCGTGGCATCACTCATGGCGTCCGTCCAAGCACTAATCGATCACGGCCGCGCCTTCCCGCCGGCAAACGGCCCCAGTTCCCGCCGGTGCGCGCACCGGCCGTCGCGGCGCCGGTAGAGGCGCCACGAATCGATCACGGCCGAGCAGGATGCCGGGTAGGCACCTGCGCAACCACTTTCATTATCCGCGAGGGCGCCGGACAATACTATAGGAAATAGGTCCTGATCCACCGGACGCTGCCCGGCGGGGCCCCAGCCGCCGCCGGCATCCGCGCGAACCGCGCTTCAGGTATCGAGCGCGCGGGCCACGGGCGTCGGCGGCGGGTGGCCAGTGGGCGGCCAGCGCGCGGAGCAAAGCGAAGCAGCCGGTGACCATCATCGCGCCGTGCGGCACCGCGGCATACCGCGGCCAGGGTAGCCGCATCCGGCACGGCCGCCCGCCGCGGCCCGGTGACCGCGCAGAGGGCCGGCGGCTCCGGCAGGGGCGCGAGCACCAGCGCGCCGTGGCCCTGGGTATCGAAGACGTCGGCGTTGGTCAGCGTGCCGCCCGCCAGGGCGGCCAGCAGGGTGGCCAACTGGCCGGGCCGGAGCTCGCCGGTGTGGTGCTCGAACAGACCCTGCACCGTCCCTCCGGCGAGCGCGAACGCCAGGGTGTGGAAGTTGCCGGAGTTGACGACCAGCGCGCCGGCCGGGCTCGCCGCCGCGGCGCGCACCACCGGATCGTCGAGGGCACCGAGCACGGCCGCCGGGCCCGTGTCCATCGCCACCAGCGGCAGATCGGCCAGCGCGCCGCGCGGCGCGGATGCCGCCGCCGCCAGCCGGGTCATCGCCGCCGGGACGGAGTTGCCCGGGAAGGCGAAGGCGGTCAGGTCGCCGCGGCCCCCGGCGTCGAGCCGGGCGGCCAGATAGTCGAAGCGGAAGCGCCGGTCGCTGACGCCGGGCGGCGCGTTGCCGTGGTCGAAGACGGCGACGGCCAGCGCATCCACCGCCGGGTCGCCGCCGAAGCGCGCGACCGTCTCCAGGATCGCCGCCGGGTCGAAATCGCCCATCGCGATCGCCTCGGCCCCGGCCGCCACGCGCCCGGCCACGTCCTCGGGCGCGATCAGCGTCACGCCGAGCGCGGTGACGCGCGCCAGGTCGTCGTCGAAGGTGCGCGCGGCGTCGGGCGTGGCATAGACGGCGAGGCCGGCGCGCAGGTGGTCCTCGGCGGCCCAGGCGCAGGGCCCGCCGCCCATGATTGTGCCGTGGAGCACAATAGGCCGGCCCGCCGCCGTCGCGGCCCGAATCCGGCGCGCGACGGCCATCGTGGGCGCGGGCAAGATCAGCTGGAGCGCGTTCTCGATCGGCTGCTCGCTGTCCCAGAGCAGGATATCCTGCGTGCCGGTGCCGATATCTACTGCCAGGACGCGCATGGCACCTCCTCGTTCACGCCCGCCAGCCGGCGCAGGACCGCCCCGCTCGCCGCCGGATCGCCGCTGGTGTACAGGCGCAGGTCGCCGGGCGCGGTCCCGGGATTGCGCAGGCCCGCCGCGTCGAGCAAGCGGCGCGTCTGGCGCGCCACGCCCGCGCCCGAATCGACCAGGGTGAGCTCCGGCGCGACCGCGGCGATCGCGTCGCGCAGGAAGGGATAGTGCGTGCAGCCGAGCACCAGCACGTCGGCGCCGGCCTCCCGCACGGGCGCCAGGGCGGACTCGAGGAGCGCCCGGGTGGCCGAACCGTCGAGCGCACCGGCCTCGACCGCCTCGACCAGGCCCGCCGCGGCCACCGGCAGCACGCGCACGCCGGCCGGCGTGGCGAAGCGCGCCACCACCTCGTCGAGCAGCGTGCCCCGCAGCGTGCCCGGCGTCGCCAGCACGCCGACGACGCCGCGGCGGGTCAGCGCGACGGCGGGCTTCACGGCGGGCACCAGGCCGACGATGGGCACGGCGGCGCCGTGGCGCGCGCGCAGCGGCCGTAGCCCGGCGGCCGAGGCGGTGTTGCAGGCCACGACGACGATCTTGGCGCCCTGGAGCAGCAGGAAGGCCGCGGCGTCCTCGACCAGCGCCTGCACCTCGGCGCTCGGGCGCGGGCCATAGGGGCAGTGGGCGGTGTCGGCGAAGTAGACGATCTCCTCGTGGGGCAGCAGACGGCGTAGCTCGGCGACCACGGAGAGGCCGCCGGCGCCCGAGTCACAGACGCCGATGGGCCGGGGGGAGCCGGGCGTTGGGTTGGGGAGAGTTTGCATGTCCGCGCTTTCCTGCACCGGCGCCGTCGCGGCACCTGCTTCAGTATGCGCCGCGGGCCGGGCGCTTGTCAAGGCGCCCGTGAGCGCGGCGTGTGGCGGCGGGGACGACGAAGGGCTGCGGAGCCGAAGCCCCGCAGCCCCCGGTGCCTGGAAGCCGGGCGCTACTTCGTGCCCGGCCGCAGGCTCGTCTGGATCGACTGGTAGACGATCTTGGCGATCTGCCCGCGGGTCGCATCGTTGCCCTGGCGGAAGTACGGGCGATTCTGGGAGTTGCACGGCTCACCGGGCCCACCACAGGTGTAGCCGGAGATCACGCCATGCGCGGCCGCCGTCTCCACGTAGGTGTAGAAGGCGGTGTTCGGCAGCACGTCCGCGAACGTGCCGGCCGGCGGGTTCTGGAGATCCCAGCCCGCCGCGACGACGTCGATCTTGGACAACTGCCCGCGGGTCACGTCGGCGTAGGGCCGGAAGTACGGGCGGTTCTGGCTGTCGCACGGCTCGCCGGGCCCGCCGCAGTCGTAGCCGGAGACGACGCTCTGCGCCGCGCCGGACTCGATGACGGCGAAGAACGGGAAGTCGGGCAGCACGTCGGCGAAGGTGTGCGCACCGGGCGCGGGCGTCACGATGGGGAGACCGAAGCCGAGGACGACGATCTTGACCATCTGGGCGCGGGTCGTGTTCGCGTAGGGCCGGAAGGTGCCGTCGGCGTAGCCGGAGATCACGCCGTTACAGGCCAGATATTGCACCGGCTGGTAGAAGTAGTCGGTCGGATTCACGTCGCTGAAGCTGATCGCGCACGGCGTGGACGTGACGGCGGGTGGCGGCGTGTCCGTGGCGACCGGCAGCGGGGTATCGGTCGCCGCGGGGGCGGGCGTGTCCGTCGCGGCCGGCATAGGCGTGGCGGTAGGCGCGATCGGGGTGTCCGTCGGCGCGACGGGCGTATCGGTCGGGGGCACCGCGGTCGCCGTCGGCGGCTCGGGCGTGGCGGTCGGCGGCTCCGGCGTGGCCGTCGGCACGATCGGAGTTGGCGTGGGCGTCCCGCCCGCGGGCTGGATCGTCAGGAAGACGCCGGTCACCGGGCCCCAGGTCTGGTAGCCGTCATAGTCGTTGACGCCGCGCCCGCGCACGAAGAGGATGTGCCGGCCGATGCTGAGGGCGCTGGTGTCGATCGTCGCCGACACCGGCACGGTGTGCGAACCCCCATAGGTGCCGGTGAGCGGCAGCGCGGTGCCGCCGGCCCACGGCGGCGTGTCGATATAGTACTCGGCGTCGCCGACGTTCTGCGCCTGGGTGTTGCCGCTCCAGGCGAAGTTGATCGTGCCGGTCAGCTGCACGGGCGTGCCCTGCGTCACGGTCATCGGGTTCGTGGCGACCGTGTTCGCGTCCGGCCCGTGGGCCAGCAGATAGGGCATACGCGCCATCTTCGCTTGATAGATCAGCGCGCCGCGGTTCTGCGGCCAGAGCGTGTTCTGCACGTAGGACAGCGGCACGAAGAAGTCGCTGCCGCCGACCTCGGTCGAGTAGCCGGCCATGCCCAGCTCGCCATAGGCCCAGTCGAAGGCGTCGCCGTCGACGGAGTAGAGGCAGAGGCCGGGCTGGCACGCCTGGTAGCTGTTGCCCGGCGGATACGCGTTGCCGGCGCTCATATGCTGGCCGATGTTGGCCAGTTCGAGGCTGTTGGGCGGCGCCGAGCTATACATGCCCCAGGGGTAGAGGTCGAGCTGGGCGTTGGAGTGCATGTCCTGGAAGAAGCCGGTCGCGGTGATCGGCGCGGCGTCGCCGATGTTGGGCCCGCGCTGGTCGGGCACCAGCGTGCGGATCATGTTCACCACATTCTGCGTCTCGGGTTCGGAGCCCGAGCTGACGCCGCGGTAGGTCTGGCTGCAGGCGTCGCCGCTGGAGCCGCCGCAGCAATTCCAGAGGAAGGGGAAGTTGCGGTTGTTGTCGACGCCGAACTGCGAGAACTCGCTCGGCGGCCAGATATTGCAGCCGTCGCTGTTGTTGCCATTCTTGCGCTGGTAGTACGGGCTGTTGCCCCCGCCGCCGGACTCGACGATGTGGTGGCCGTCGGGGTTGGTCATCGGCACCACCCAGATATCTTGCCAGTCGACCAGCCAGTGCGCCTCCGCGTCGTTGTCATAGCCGTCGAGCAGCCAGCTGATATAGTCGGCCGCGATCTCGGGCACGGCGATCTCGCGGGCGTGAATACCGGCTTCGTACCAGTAGACCGGCTTCGGCCCGGGGATGGCCTGGTTGGTGATGTGCAGCGCGTACTGGTGGTAGCCATAGGTCGGGCTGGGCTCGGTGCACAGGCCGGGATTCGAGGCGCACCAGCCGGGGCCGAGGTCGACCTTCACCGCGAGCGTCGGATGGGCGGCCACCTCCTGGTCGAGGAAGGTCTGCATCTCTTCCACAGTCTTGAAGCCGCCGTAGAAGGTGTTCGGGGTGTTCTGGCCGAACAAGTTCGGGTTGTTCGCCAGTTGAGTGGTCGCCGTGTCGATCTCGGCGTGCAGCCCCTGGGCGATCATCGAGGCGAAGACATCGCGGTTGCCCCAGACGGTCAGGTAGCCGTGGGTGGTGTTGGCTTCCTCGGCGCCCCACGCGGTGGCCAGCCGATCGCGCTCGGCGTTGTCGTGAAAGTAGAGGTGGATGACCAGGACCTCGGGCCGCGGGGCGGCGGGCGCCCCGGCCTGGCCCGGCAAAGCGGCCTGCGTCGCGGCGCCGGGCAGGAACGCCAGGGCCGCGGTCAGGATCGTGCCAATCGCCAGAAACGTGATGAGCCGGCGTGCGTGCATGATGCGGAGTCCCTTCTTCCTTGAAGCTGCGGGCCGGGGCTGGTCCGGCAGTGGATCCGGGCGGCGGCCGCGCGGGGCAAGGGGCCCGCGCCAGGCGGCGGCATCCGGGGTCAGAGTGCCTGCCACGACCGCGCGCACGTCGAGCCCGGTCCGGAATCCGGCCCGCGCTGAACAGGCCGGTTGGGGCCGGCAGACACCCAGGCGAGTATACCAGAGCCCCCACCGGCTGACAAGGTCCGCGGCACCGGGCGGCGCAGTCGGATGTGTACGGTGCTGCCATATAAGGAGGAAGGCGCGGCGGCCCGTGTCTCGGCGACCCTGAGGAAGATTCGGCGACCAGCAGGCCGTCTGGACTCGGAGAGGCTTCGCGACGGTCCCGATGCCCCAGCAAGCGGCGGGCGCGAGGCGCTAGCCGGCGTCCTCGCCGGTGATGGCGCCGGGCAGCCAGTGGACGGCCGCACGGTCGTCGGCGCCGAGATGGATGGCGACGACGTCGACGCGCCAGGCGACGCGATCCTCGGGCAGGTCGTGGGCGGCCAGATAGGTGCGGGCCAGCGCGAGCACCTGGCGCTGCTTGGCCGGCGTGACCGATTCCTCGGCGCGGCCGGGCGCGCCCCGGCGCGTGCGCACCTCGACGAAGATCCAGGTGCCCTCGGCGTCCTGCGCGACCAGATCAAGCTCGCCGCGCAGCCAGGGCGCGTAGGCCGTGCCCGTCGGGCGCCAGTTGGCGTCGCGGATGGTCAGGCCCTGGCGGGCGAGGTAGGCCGCCGCGAGGTCCTCCCCGCGGCGGCCCAGGTCACGCCGGCTCATCCGCGGCGGCCGCCGCGAGGCGGCTGCGCAGGGGGTCGAACGAGCGGCGGTGCTCCGGGCAGGGCCCTTGCGCGTCGAGCACGGCCGCGTGCGCCGCCGTACCGTAGCCCTTGTTGCGCACGAAGCCGTAGGTGGGCCAGACGGTGTGCAGGCGGTCGAGGATGGCGTCGCGGGCGACCTTCGCCACGATCGAGGCGGCGGCGATGCTCATCACGCGCGAGTCGCCGCGGATCAGCGCGGCCTGGGGAATGGGCATGGCGGGCAAGGGAAAGGCGTCGAGCAGCAGGTAATCGGGCCGCACCGGCAAGGCACGGATGGCCCGCGCGATCGCCAGCCGGTTGGCGGCGCCCATCCCGATGCAGTCGCAGAGCGCGGCGGACACGAGGCCCAGGCCAACGGCGGCGACGGCGCGGATGCGGACGTCGAGCATCTCCCGCGCGGCGGGCGTCAGTTGCTTGGAGTCGCGGATGGCCGCCAGGCCGGCGAGCGGCTCCGGGCCTTCGGGGCCCGCCGCGGCCGCCGCGCGGATCAACGCCGGGGGGAAGCAAACCGCGGCGGCGACCAGCGGCCCGGCCCAGGCACCGCGGCCCACTTCGTCGGCCCCGGCGATGACGCGCCGGCCGGCAGCCAGCGCGGCCTGCTCATACGTCCAATCGGGCACGGGCCGGCCGGCGGGCACGGGCACGGGAGACGGAGCACGGCGCGGCATAATGGATGATCCTCGGGAAAGCCGAGGCGCCCGGCGGTCGGCCGGGCGCGCTCCTGGGATCCGGGACAACCCCGGTCCGGCTTAGTAGGTCCGCTTTTCGCGGATGCGGGCGCGCTTGCCCGTGCGCTCGCGCAGGTAATAGAGCTTGGCGCGGCGCACGAGACCCCGGCGCACCACCTCGATCTTGTCGAGGCGCGGCGAATTGACCAGGAAGGTGCGCTCGACGCCGATGCCGTGCGAGGCGATGCGGCGGACCGTGAAGTTGAACTCGATGCCGCCGGCTCGCATACGCAGGATGACGCCTTCAAAGACCTGGATGCGCTCCCGGGTGCCTTCGACGACCCGCACATGCACGCGCACCGTGTCGCCCGGATGAAACGCCGGAATGTCGGTACGCAACTGCGGCTGCGTCACGCTTTTCAATAACTCATTCATCAGAAGGATACTCCTGTCCTCGGATTGCATGTACAGGCGCCAGTTCCTGGGCGCGACGTCCAGTATACCATATACGTTACAAAGGTGCAAGTAGCATCCGCGCTTGCAGGCTTGCCATCGCAGGGCACGCCCGCGATCCATCTTTCTTTACCGCGCGGGCGCGCGACTCTCTCGGGCGGCCGCGCCCGTCGCATGGACGAGACACTGAGCATGAACGTTCCACCCGATCCCTACATGGTCTCCGGCGGCGACGCCTGGCTGGTGCCGCCTCCGCCGCCCCGGCCGCCCAGCGCGGGCGACCGCGCGCTGGCCGCGCTCGCGCATGGCGCGATCGTGTTCGGCTTCGTGGGGATCGGCTTCCTGCTGGCGCTCGGCATCAACCTGGGCCTGTGGCTCTACAGCCGGCGCTCCGACTACGTCGGCTATCACGCGCGGCAGGCCGGCTGCTACCAGGCCTTTGTCCTCGTCTTCAACCTGGGGCTGGCCTTCGTCATCCTGCTGCTCTTCGGCTTCTACCTGCTCTATCCCCAATGGACGGCCGTGGGCGCGCTGGCGGGCTGGCTGCTGGTCGCCGGGCTGGTCTGGTTCGCGGGCAGCATCCTCTTCGGCGTGGCCGGGGCCGTGCTCGTGCTGCTCGGCCGGCCGTTCGCTTACCCCTGGCTCGGCCGGCGCGGCGGCCGGTAGGCCGCGGGGAGCCGGCCAGGCAGGCACCAGCGCGCGATATGGTATAATAGGGGCACGAATCCGTGCCCCGGCCGCCGCACGGCGGCCGGCTGACGAGGTGAACCAGACCGAAATGACCCAGACTGTCCCGTCTCCCCAGGCCGCGCCTCCCGAGGATGCCGCCACCCGTGCCGCCCTCATCCGCGCCCTCCAGCAGAACTGGCGCAGCGAGATGGACGGCGCGCGCACCTATCATGAGCTTGCCGCCAAGGAGCCCGACGCGGCCCGCGCCGACGTGCTGCGCCGCCTGGCCGAGGCGGAGGAGCGCCACGCCGCACGCTGCGTCGCCCGGCTCGAAGAGCTCGGCGCGCCCGTGCCCCAATCGTTCCGCTCGCCGCTCGACCGCGTGCGCGCCTGGGTCCGCCAGGGCGTGGGCACCGACGCGGCGCTCCAGCAGCTGGAACAGCAAGAACAGAAGCACGTCGCGGGCTACCGGGCGCAGATGGCGGCCATCCCCGACACTCGCTTCCGTGAGATGCTCAACGAGATGCAGGCCGAAGAGCAAGTCCACAGCAAGGTGCTCTTCTCGATGGGCCGGCAGGCCGGTCCGCGAAACGCACTCGACGCGCTGCTACATCGCGAGCGCTGGCACGTGCAGGGCGGCGGCTGGATGGGCGACGCCATCTACGGCGCGAATGACGGTCTCGGCGCCGTCTTCGGCATCGTCTCGGGCGTGGCCGGCGCCACCGCCGGAGGCTCGGCCGTGCTCATCGCCGGGCTGGCGGGCATGATCGCCAGCGCCCTGTCGATGGGCTCGGGCGCCTACCTGGCGACCAAGTCGGAGCGCGAGGTCTACGAGGCCGAGCTGGAGCGCGAGCGCCGGGAGATCGAGACGGCGCCGGAGGAAGAGCGCGAGGAGTTGGAGCTGTTCTACCAGCTCAAGGGCTTCTCGCCGGAGGAGGCCGCGCTGCTGACCAGCCGCCTCGCCGCCGACCCCGAGCACATGCTGACCACCATGGCGCACGAGGAGCTCGGCATCTCGCAGCAAAACTTCCCCAACCCGACGACGGCCGCGATCTCGGCGGCCATCTCGACGGGGCTGGGCGCCTTCATCCCGATCATTCCGTTCTTCTTCATGCGCGGCTACCCGGCGATCATCGCCGCCGCGATCATCAGCCTGGTCGCCCACTTCGCGGTGGGTGCGGCGAAGACCTTCGTGACGGGGCGGAGCTGGCTGGCCAGCGGCACCGAGATGACGGTGGTCGGCGCGATCGAAGGCGTGATCACCTATCTGATCGGGCTGGCGCTCGGCGGGATCGGCCTAGGCTAGCGCGTGCGTGCCGACCTCGCGCCGCCCGCGCCCGCGCCGACCACGCCCACGGCTCCGGCCACGCCCGGCACCCGCCGCGCCCCCGACCTCTGGATCATCCTGCTCGGCTTGTTGGGCTGCGGCGTCGTGCTGGTTTGGCTGGAGAGCGCCATCGGCGTCTACCAGCCGGACGATGCCTACATCACCTTCCGCTACGCCGAGAACCTGGCAGCCGGGCAGGGCCTCGTCTTCAACGCCGCGGCGCCGCCGGTCGAGGGCTACAGCAACCTGTCCTGGATCCTGCTGCTTGCCGGGCTCGCGCGGCTGCATCTCGACCTGCCGCTTTGGGCGGCGGAGCTCGGGCGTGCGCTCAGCCTGCTCAACCTCGTGCTCGTCTACGCGCTCGCCCGCACGATCACCGGGCGCCGTCTCGGCGCGCTGGCCGCGCCCGCGCTCCTCGCGCTGACGGCGCCCTACGCCCTCTGGGCGCGCGGGGGCCTCGAGACGATGTGGTACACCACCCTGCTGGTCGGCAGCCTCTGGCTGCTCTGCCTGGCATTGGGCGGGCGGGCCTGGGCCTGGCCGGGCGGGGCACTCGCCCTCTTCGCGCTCGCGCTCACGCGGCACGACGGCGCGATCCCCATGGGCATCGGCGGGCTGGTCGTGCTGGTCTGGCTGGTGCGCGGCGGCCTGCGGGCGCCGGCTGCCGGCGGGCCGCGCTGGCGCCTGGGGACCGCCCTGCGCGCGCCGGGCGCGCTGGCGGCGCTGCTCAGCTTCGCCGGTCTCACGCTAGCGTTCCTGGTCTACACCTGGTGGCGCGGCGAGTACTTCGGCCAGCTCGTGCCCACGCCGTTCTTCTCGCGCCTGGGCGGCACCCTCACCAACCCGGCGGCGTGGACGCACACGCTGGCCAGCTATTTCACGCTCGGCTCGCACTACTCGGGCTTCGGCGACCTGCTGGTGCCTGCCTTCGCGGGCGCGGCCGCCGGCCTGATCCTGTTCCACCGCGCCGATCTGCGCGACTGGCTGGTGGCCGGCTCGGCCGTCGGGCTCTCGCTGCTCTACTTCATCTCCGAGTCGTATAACCCCGGCATCCGCTATATGGTGCCCGTGCTGCCGCTGCTCTACGTTTATGCCATCCTGCCGCTGCTGGCGCTGCTCGCCGCGGCCTGGCGGCGGACGGGCCCCGGCGGGCGGCGCGTCGTCGCCACCGGGCTGGTGGCCGCGGGGGTCGCCGTCTACCTGCTGGTCATGGCGCCGCGCACCGCCGACGACGGGCAGCGCGCCGAGGTGGCCAAGCTGCAATCGCTCGTGCCCCTGGGCCAGTGGCTGCACACTTATGCCCCGCCCCACGCCTCCGTGGCGCTGCAAGATATCGGCACGGTGGCCTACTACTCCGGCCTGCGCGTGATCGACAATAATCCCGGCGCCCTGACCAACGGCGACCTGATCTACCGGGCGGGCAGCCAGGGCTACGCCGATCTGACGCTCGGCCCGCACCCCGAATTCCTGGTCTTCACCTCCTTCTCCTACATCAACCCGGTCTTCTACGCCGAGTTCGCCGCCCTGCAGCAGGACCCGCGCTTCCTCGACGGCTACACCCTTTACGGCAAAGTGAAGTACTGGCCCGACCGCTGTTACTGGGTCTACAAGCGCAACGACGTGCAACTCCCGGGTGCCGCCCAGGCCGCCTTCCCGCCGAGCAACTGGTAGCCCGACCGCCGGCACACAACCCCTTCCGAAAAGCGGGCAGCCCCAACCGCGCAAACGGGGAATCGCGACTGCCTGATTGTCGGGCGCGAGCGTCGCACCGTTGTGACCAAAATGTGATGCCATTTTCGTTGCCTGCCCGGTTCTGATCGGGTACAATCCGCCGTGAACAAGCGCCCCGGCCGGACCGATGCGATGATCGGCGGCGGGGCGCGTTTGCGGACGAGTCCGGTGAATCGGCACCTCTGGCCCGGGGTGCGTCCGGCCCACGGCCCTATAGGGCGGGCACCGCGGCACGTTCTCGACCCCAGGTGTGATCGTGTGGTGTCGCTACGCGGTACGGTCACCATGCAGCAAGGAGTTCTCGGAATGGTTCAGCCCCACGTGACGGGGGCGGCCCTGTTTGTCCTACGCCGGCCGCGCATCCTGGTCCGGCTCGCCTTCACCACGCTGCTCGCCGCAATCCTCTTCCTGGGCGGTCTGCCCAACCCGGCCGGAGCGACGCCGCTCGCCACAACCGGGACGATCTACTTCAGCCAGACCGGCCACGCGCTGCACAACGGCTTCCTCAGCTACTGGCTCTGGCATGGCCAGGCCGACCGCTGGGGCTATCCGATCAGCGAGGAGATGCAGGAAGGCGGACGGATCGTTCAGTATCTGCAGCGCGGCATCTTCACATATGATCCGAGCGCGCCCGCCGACCGCCAGGTGAGCGCCGGCCTGGCCGGCAGCCTGCTCACGGCCGGCCGCCACTTCCCCGCGGGCCCGGCCATCCGCCCGACGAGCACCGCGACCTACTTCCCGCAGACCCAGCACACCCTGCGCAACGGCTTCTACGGCTACTGGAAGAACGAGGGCGGTCTGGCGTCGTTCGGCTACCCGATCAGCGAGGCCTTCGTCGAGGGCACACATCTGGTGCAGTACTTCCAGCGCGCCCGCTTCGAGCTGACGGGCGGGGGCGGCGTGTGGCTCGGCTACATCGGCGAGGAGCTGTTGGCCAAACGCGGCGACCATGGCCAGATCGCAGCGCTGAGCCGCCCGGCGTTCGAGATGAGCTTCAATGGCGGCGCGACCTGGTTCCACGGCGACTGGCCGCATGTGATCAGCCTGAACCAGAGCTGGGGAAACCTGCCGCGCAATTTCCACGGCTATGGCCTGTATGCGGCCATGCCCGCCGACCTGAACCTCTACGGCCGCTGGGGCCGGGTCACGCGCGGCAACAAGTCGATCTGGGTGCAGTTTATCGACGTCATCGCCTCCCAGGACGTCGCGCAGGTGCGGGCGGACGGCAAGGTCATCGACCTGGGCACGGAGAGCTTCCAGCAGCTGGCGCCGCTGGGCGACGGCGTGATCCGCGTCACGGTCGACGTGGCCTGGCCCGGCTTCCAGCCCGACTTCGCCCGCTGAGCCCCGCGGCCGCGGCCCGGATCACTCACGGGCGAGCCGGGCAATCGCGGCGGGCAGGGCGGCGAAGTGGTCGATGATCGCGTCGGGCGCCACGCCGTCGTGCGCCTTGTTGCCGTATTGTGTCGAGAAGAAGACCGTCCGCAAGCCGGCCTGCTGGGCGCCGAAGATATCCCGGTACATGTCGTTGCCGACGTAGAGCGCCTGCTCCGGGCGGAGCTGCAGCGCCTCGAGCGCATGCGCGAACAGCCGCGGGTCGGGCTTGCGGTAGCCGTAATCGCCGGAGACGACGATAGGCGATAAGAGGTCGGCCAGGCCGACCGCGCGTAGCTCCGGCACGGCGTTCGTCGTCTGCGCGTCGGTCACCACCCCTAGGGCATAGTGCGGCCGTAGCTCCGTCAGCACGCGGGCGACGTCCGGGTAGAGCGTCAGGCGGCGGCGCGAGATCGCGCGCTGCAGCTGGGCGAGAAAGCGCGGCAGTGCGCGGATCTGGTCCGGTGCGGGCGGCTCGGCCAGTACCTCCGCGAGCAGTGTCCGCCAGACGGCCACCGCGTCAAACTCCGGAAACTCCTCCGGGCTGGCTTGCAGCTGCGCGGCCACGAGCGCGAAGTAGCGGTCGCGCAGGGTGTCGGGCGCGACCTCCGCGCCAAGATATTCGAGGTAGCGGCTGATGGTGCGGTAGATGCGGCCGCGCCCCTCGTCGGTCTCGATGTCGACGAGGGTGCCGTTGACGTCGAACAGGATCGCCTGGAGCTCCATCAGATTGTCCGCAAGGTCATTTTGGCCTCCTCGACCAGCCGCCGCCGATGCCCGGGGTCGATCCAGTCGTTGCGGGCAATCCGGAGCAGGGTCACGGCCATCTCGAAGGGCACGCGCCGCGCGATGGAGGCGAAGGCGCGATCCCGGTCGGGGAAATGGCAGGCGTACTCCCACAGAAAGTGGCCGATGAACGGCTCGGCGGCGTATTTGTTGCCCGTCGACAGCAGGAAGGCGTGCTGGATCTCGCCCGCGATGCGGCCCACGTCGAACACGCGATCCGCGCGCCGCATGCGCTCCAGATCGACCGCCGTGACCTGCAAGCCATCGCCGAGCAAGAAGTTGGCCGGGGTCGCGTCGCCGTGGACGAGCACTTGCTGGTCCTCCCACATATACGGCTGCGCCGCCCACCGATCGCGCAACCCGTAGAACTCCCACGCCTCGTCCGGCCCGATGGTTTGCCGGCGCAGCAACCGGTGCACCATGCGGTCCATGTAGGCGCAGTCCTCGTGGAAGTCGACGCCTTGGCCGTTGGCGGTGCGGTTGTGCATCGTCGCCAGGAAGTAGGCCAGCGCCGTGAGCCGGGCGTAGAGCCCATCGGCGCGCCCCTTCTGGGCGGCGGCGTCGAGAAACGCGCTTAAGCGCGTGCCGCCCGCATCCTCCTCGACGAGCAGGCTACTCAGCCCGCCGTTGCGCCCGAGCGGCCGGACGACATTGTGCGGCCAGCCGGCCAAGCCGTAGCCGCGCAACAGCTGCAGGTTGTCGTACTCCTGGTCCATGTACCGGTTCGAGTCCGCGGTCCCCGGTTGATAGGGCCGGCCGAAGAACTTGCCCACGACCCGCAGACCGCTGTGGACCTCCTCATAGCTGTACACCGTTGCGCGCTCGCCCAGGCGAAAGACCCGAAACGCAGCGGTGCCACCCGCCCACCCGAGTTGCGGCAGGATCTCCGTCTGCAGATAGTGGCGCAGCGGATCGCCGGACGGCAGGCGCCCCAGGTAGCGGCGCATCAGGCGCTCCGTCCTGGTGGTCGCCGAGGACCACACGTCCGTGGCTGTTTGGCTTCTTGCATGGCCCAATATACAACTGCGCGTAACATCTTGTTAATACTCGGGCGCGGCGGTTCGGGGTGCTGGGCGATCCTCGGTCCGATTAGCGCGCGGACGAGCGGCGCGGCCGGCTGTGGTATAATGGGCCAGACTACCCGCCAAGGACTGCTGCCCCATGCACACCACCGCCGCACCCAATCGCTCCCTGCCCTTCGTCGACTGGTACCTGCTGCCCGAGTCCTACTCCACGCAGCTGGTGAGCGGCTACCTCGACCACTATGCCCTGCCGCCGGGCGCCACCGTGCTCGACCCGTTCGCGGGCGCCGGGACGACCCTGGTGACGGCGCGGCTGCAGGGGCTGAACGCGGTGGGCATTGAGGTCAACCCCTTTCTGGCCTTCGCCGCGCGGGTGAAGAGCGAGCTCGTCTACGACGTGCCCCGCCTGCGCGCCGACGTCGGCGCGCTACTGACCACGCTGGAAGCGGAGCTCGCCGAGCCGCCGCCCGAGAGCCTGCCGCTGCCCGCCATGCCCCGGCTGGAGCACTGGATCGACCCGGGCGTGGCGCGCCGGGTGCTGGTGGTGCGCGCGGCCGTCGAGGGGATCGCCGAACCCCGGCACCGTGACTTCTGCCTGCTGGCGCTGGCGGCGATCCTGCGCCGCTGCGCCAAGCTGAAGCTGTTGCCACACTCGTTCGGCACGCGCCTGCCGCGCACAGACGTGCCCGTGCTGGCGCCCTTCGCCGCGCGGCTGCACAAGATGCTGGCCGATGTCGCCGGCCTGGCGGGCGCGCCGGCCGGGCAGGTGGCCGTGCTCTCGGCGGACGCGCGCACACTGCGCGCGGACACGCACCCGCTACTGCCCGCCGCGCTCGCCGTCACCTCGCCGCCCTACCTGAACAACCTCGACTACACGATGCAGACGCGGCTGGAGCTCTTCTTCCTGGGCTTCGTGACCGACATGCTCGACCTGCGCCGCCTGCGCAAGCGCATGCTGATCTGCGACGCCAAGGCCATGTACCCGGAGATCGAGGACTCGCTGCTGGTCGCCGGCCACCCGGCGATCGACGCGGTCTGCGCCGCCCTGCAGGAGCGCCACGCGGGCAAGAACTGGGGCTGGGATTACGCCTGGATGGTGGCGCAGTACTTCGGCGGGATGCAGCGTGTGCTGGCCGGCACCCGCGCCGCCCTGGCGCCCGGGGCGCCCCTGGTGCTCGTCACCGCCGAATCGGCGCACAGCGGCGTGCTGGTGCGCGTACCGGCGATCACCGCGGAGCTCGGCGAGGCGCTGGGCTATCGCGTCGAGTTCGATCGAGACGCTGCGCACGCGGCGCAGCCCCTCCCACGCCATCACCCTGGCCGAATCGGCGGTCACGCTGATCGCCTGAGGCCCGCGGCCGGCCTCAGGTGAAGGCCGGAATCGGCGGGATGCCCAGGGCCGCGCAGACGGCTGCGGTGTCGGCGCGGTGCTGCACAGTCGGCGCGGCATACTCGAGGCACCACATCAGCTGATAGAGCGCGCGCCGGGCCGGATAGCCGGTCTGGGGCACCGCACCATAACCGGCCCAGAAGCCGGGACCGCTCATGCCGCGCCAGAGCTCAAGGCGGGCCAGGTCGATCTCGGCCGCGCCGGCCCAGGCCTTGTCGAAGTCGAGCACGGTGGTCAGGTGCCAGCGTCCTCCGGCGCGGCGGAAGATCAGGTTCGCGCCGTGCAGGTCTTCGTGGCAGAGGCACGGCGGGCCGACCGTGGCGAGATCGGGGGCACGCTCGGCCAGCACGGCCTGGAAGCGCGCGGCGGCAGCGGGGTCGCGGATCTGCCGGGCCGCACGACCGGCCAGCGCCGTCGCGAAGTCCGCCGGGCCGGCCACGGCGCCCGTCCCGTCGATCTCGCCGAAAGCGGGGAAACGCACGGCGTGCAGCGCGGCCACCGCGCGCCCGATCTCCGTCAGGGCCGCCGCCTGCTCCTCCGGCGGCAGACGCCCCCGGAGGGCCGCCCACACCGTGCCCGGCTCGTAGCGCTTGACGACGTAGCGCCAGGGCCAGGTGCGACACGACGTGTCGACCGCGAGGGTCTCCGGCAGGCGGAGTCCGGTCTCGGCCACCACCCGCGCCTCGAGCATGGCCGTGCGATCGAAGGCGCCGGGCAGGGGCGCAGCGGGGCCGGCCATCTTAGCCAGGAGGGTGAGACGGCGCGGTCCGCGCAGGCCGACGACGTAATAGTCGGGCAGGGCCTTGATCAGGCGGTAGCGCCAGGGCCCGGCGTGTGCCCCGAGCGCAGCGCTGAGGATGCCTGCCAGCCCGGCGGCGACGGATGGCGGCAACCGGGCGGAGCCGGGCGCCGCGTCCAGGGCCACAGTCCGGCAGTCAGGCGCCGGCGGCCTGCCAGGCGGCCTGCACGGCCTCTAGCAAGGCGGCGTCTTCGTCGGGCTGCACAGTGCGCGGGTCGCAGAGGACCAGGTCGCGGGCGACGCGCGCCACGACCGCGGGCGAGCCGAGGCGCAGGCGCCGGGCCAGGGCGGCGGCCGAGGGCCCTTCGACTGGTGGCGCCACCTCCTCGTCGTCCTCGGCGGACTCGGGGGCAGTATCGGCGACGGCGGAGGCCGCGGCCTCCGCCGCGCCCGGGCCGAGGGCGAGCAGCCATGTGGGCAGGGTCTCGCCCGGCAGCGTGCCCCCGCCGACGGCGGTCCGCCCGGGGACGACGGCCACCGGGATCCCGGCCGCGCCCAGCGCCGCCGCCCAGGCCCGCGCCCGGGCCTCCAGCGCCCGGGGATCCGCCGCGATCATCATCCAGACCGGCACCTCGCTCGGCGCCTCGCCCCGCAGGTAATGGAGCAGCGTGGCTTCGAGCCCGGCGTAGGTGATCTTGTCGACCCGCAGCGCGCGGGCCAGCGGGTGGCGGCGCAGCGCGGCGACGAGCGGCGCGCGGCCCACGATCAGCCCGGCCTGCGGCCCGCCCAACAGCTTATCCCCGCTGAAGACCACCAGATCCGCGCCGGCCGCGATGCTCGCGGGCACCTCGGGCTCGGGCGCCAACCCGTAGGCCGCCGTCGGCAGCAGCGCGCCGCTGCCCACGTCGTCGGCCATCCACAGCCCGTGCCGGTGGGCCAGGTCCGCGAGGTCACGCGGCGGCACGGCGGTCGTGAAGCCGACGACCCGGAAGTTGCTGGCGTGGACACGCAGCAGCCCGGCAGTGCGCTCGCCGATGGCCGCCTCGTAATCGCGCAGGTAGGTGCGATTGGTCGTGCCGATCTCGACGAGCGTCGCGCCGCTCTCGCGCATGATCTCGGGGATACGGAACCCGCCGCCGATTTCGACGGCCTGCCCGCGCGAGAGCACTACCTCGCGCCCGGCACCGTGCACGTGTAGCACGAAGTAGAGGGCCGCGGCGGCGTTGTTGAGCACCAGGGCGTCCTCCGCGCCGGTGAGGCGGCTGAGCAGGCGCGCGGCGTGGATGTAGCGCGAGCCACGACGGCCGGAGTCGAGGCTGTATTCGAGGTTGCTGTAGGCCGCAGCGGCGGCCATGGCCGCCCGCGCGGCGCGGCTGAGCGGAGCGCGCCCGAGGTTCGTCTGGATGATCACGCCGCTCGCGTTGATGACCGGGCGCAGACTGGGCGTGACCCACGCGGCCAGGCGGGCGGCGGCCGCGGCGGCGAGCGCCGGGCGGTCGGGCACAGGCGGGCCCGCGGCGCGCGCCGCGGCCAGCGTCTCGCGCACCGCGGCGACCACCAGGTCGTGGGGCAGGCGCGCTTGCCAACCGGCCAGCGCCGGCTCGTTCAGCAGCTGGTCCACCGCGGGCAACGCCCGCATCGCGGGCCCGGCCGCGGCCTCATCCTGCAGTGCCATCCCTCTTGCCTCCCGCCCATGCCGGGCTCGCGGCCATGATAACATAGCCCTTTAGCAACGTCCAGACGATTGTACTACCAGGTTCGGGACCATGGTACTCTGGCACACCAACCTTACCACTGGTATTCTTAACTTGGCCTTATCGTTGCGTGCGCCTGGCACCAATGTTATAATGGCGCTACGATCCCAGGCAGTAGCGCGCCCGAGACAATCAGCGTTAGCGGATCCGCTGCCGGCGGATCATGGGAGGATCAGTCATGAGGCGTGGGCGGAGCACTATGCTGCTGCTCGGGGCGGTATTGGCCCTGGTGGCATTTTTCCTCTTGTATCTCGGGTTGTCGAACACCCCGTCGCGCGGCGAGCCCCTGCCGCCAACCGCGGTACCCAAAGAGAAGATACTGGTGGCGGCGCGCGATATCCCCAGCTACACGATCATCACGACCGACGACGTGACGCTCCAGGACATGGAAGTGCCGCAGGTCGTATCGGGCACGACGACGCTGTCGAATCGCGTGCTCGGGCAGGTGCTGACGCACGATTACGCGCAGGGCACGCAGATCCTGCTCGCCGACGTCACCCAGCCGGGCATCTCGCAGGTGCTGACGACCGGACTGCGCGCGTTTGAGCTGCCGATCCAGGAGGTCGACAACTTCGGCGGCCAGCTGTACGACAACGACGTGGTCGACGTGCTCTGGACGCGCAACTTCGAGGTCATGCAGAGCGTGGCCGGTGGGGCCAACGGCCAGTCGCAATCGCTCACCAAGCAGCTGCCGACGACGAAGAAGATCCTCGACAACATTAAGATCGTGCGTGTCCTCCACCTGACGGCGAGCGCGCCGCAGGGCAGCGGAAGTGGGAACGCTCCGGTCAACACGTCGCCGCAAGGCAGCGGGAACGGGAACAACGACGCGGCGACGGCCGCGGCCGCACAAACGTCCGCCAACCAGGCGCTCTACGCCAAGGACGCGGCACCCACGGCGGTCTTGATCCTGGCCATGACCGACCAACAGGCGGAGGTGCTCAAGTTCGCCCGGGAAAACGGCACGATCGACCTGGCGCTGCGGGCGAAGGGCGACTATCAGACCGTCGAGCGGACGACCGGCATCACCGACAAGATCATGAACGAGGATTACGGCGTGGTGCTGCCCGAAATCCTGATCAAGTAAGCCCGGCCGCACCCCGGGCCCAGCCAGCTTAGGAAAAGAGATCGCTATGTCGAGCGAACCCAAGATTCGCCTGGTGATCGTCGACGACAACGTCGATGCGCGCGAGCAGATGAGCAAGCTCGTCATGTTCGAGCACGATATCGAAGTGGTCGGCATGGCCGGCAGCGGCAGCGAAGCGATCGCGGTGGGGCGCAAGCTCCAGCCCGACGTGATGCTGATGGACATCAACATGCCCGATATGGACGGGATCAAGGCCACCGAGATCATCACGGCCGAGCTCTCGGGCACCTCGGTGATCATGATGTCCGTGCAGGGTGAGCAGGACTACCTCCGCCGGTCGATGCTCGCCGGAGCCCGCCAGTTCCTGACCAAGCCGTTCACCACCGACGAGCTGCTCGAATCGATCCGTCAGGTCTATCGTCTCGACGGGAGCAAGCGGCGGAACCTGCAGTTCCAGGCGGTCCCCGGCAGCGGGCCGCCGAAGGCCGAGGAGACGGGTGAGCAAGGCCGCATCTTCTGCCTCTACGCGCCGAAGGGCGGGGTGGGGCGCACCACGGTCGCGGTCAACCTGGCCGTGGCACTGCGCCAGCTCACTAACCGCAAGGTCGTGCTCGTCGACGGCAGCCTGTTCTTCGGCGACGTGGGCGTCATGCTGCACCTGCCCAGTCCCAAGACGATCCTGGAGCTGGTCAGCCGCATCAACGAGCTCGACGACGACCTGCTGCGCGACGTGCTGGTCACCCATTCCTCGGGCATCAAGGTGCTGCTCGCCCCGCTGCACCCGCAGGAAGGCGAGCTCGTGCTGGCGACGCACATCACGCGCATCTTGCACGAGCTGCGGCGCACCTTCGACTACATCGTGGTCGATACCTGGCCGTCGTTCGCCGAGCCGGTGCTCGCCATGACCGACATGGCCGACCGCATCCTGCTGATGATGACGCTGGAGCTGCCGACAATCAAGAACATCAAGGGCTTCCTCGACATCTGCGAGAAGCTGGACTATCCGCCCGAAAAGGTGATGCTCGTGTTGAACCGCGCCGACAGCAAGCTCGGCATTCGGCTCGAGAGCGTCGAAGACACCTTGCGTAAGAAGGTCGCCGCGCAGATTGCCGGCGACGGGCGCGCCGTCACGACCGCGATCAACCAGGGCGTGCCCCTGGTGATCAGCGGCCGCGAGACCCAATTCTCGAAAGACATCATGAACCTGGCCCGGCTGATGACCACGCTCCAATCGGTGGAAGCGGAGGCCAGTCAGTCGGCATCCGCCGCCCCGAAGAAGGCGGAGGCGCCCAGTGGGCTGCTCTCCCGGTTCTTGCCTGCTCGCCACTAATCGCTCGGGCGTTGGGCCGCCCGCCGTCAGGGAAAGGAACGCGTCATGTCATTGCTCAAACGCATTGGGGGTAGCGACAGCATCGGCACGGCCGGACCGCCCCCGACGGCAACCGCCCCGCCACCCGCGCCGCCGGCGGGGCCAAGTGCCCCGCCGCCCGCAGCGCCGCCGAGTAACCTGGCCGGGCGGATCCCTTCGCCCGTAGCGCCGGCCACGCCCGGCACCAGCCGCCTCAGCCCGCCGCCCGCCGGCCACACCCCCGACGAACTCATGCGCCGGCCGGTCAGTCCGGGCAGCCGCGACAACTACATGGAGTTGAAGAACCGCGTCCAGAACAAGCTGATCGCGGAGCTTGATCCGAAGCTCGACTTCAGCCACGCGGACGAGGTGCGCCGGCAGGTCGAGGAGATCTACAACTCCATCCTGGAGACCGAGAGCATCACGTTGAGCCGCGTGGAGCGCGCCCGGCTCTTCGAGCTGGTGGCCGCCGAGATCCTGGGCTACGGCCCGATCCACGCGCTGCTCGAAGACCCGACCGTCAGCGAAGTCATGGTCAACGGCCCGAAGCAGATCTACGTCGAGCGCAACGGCCGCCTGGAGCTCACGAACGTGCAGTTCCAGGACGACAACCACGTGCTGCGTATTATCGAGCGCATCGTCTCGCCGCTGGGCCGGCGCATCGACGAGTCCTCGCCTTACGTCGACGCGCGTCTGCCCAATGGCTCCCGCGTCAACGCGGTGATCCCCCCGATCTGCCTGAACGGGCCGACCATCACCATCCGCAAGTTCTCCAAAGACCCGTTCACGGCCGACGACCTGATCCGCTTCGGCACCGTGACGCCCGAGATGGTCACCTTCCTGAAGGCCTGCGTGCAGGCCCGGCTTAACGTCGTCGTCTCGGGCGGCACCGGCTCGGGCAAGACGACCACGCTGAACGTGCTGAGCGACTTCATCCCGCCCGACGAGCGCATCCTGACGGTCGAGAATGCGGCCGAGCTGCAACTGCGGCAGGAGCACGTGGTCATCATGGAATCGCGCCCGCCGAACATCGAGGGCAAGGGCGAGATCACCATCCGCGACCTTGTGGTGAACGCCCTCCGAATGCGCCCCGACCGCATCGTGGTCGGGGAGTGCCGTGCGGGCGAAGCGCTCGACATGCTGCAGGCCATGAATACCGGCCACGACGGATCGATGACCACCCTGCACGCGAACACGCCGCGCGACGCCATCTCCCGCCTTGAGACGATGGTCCTGATGGCCGGCGCCGATCTGCCGGTGAAGGCCATCCGCGAGCAGATCGCCTCGGCCGTGCAGTTGATTGTGCAGCAAGAGCGTATGAAAGACGGCAGCCGCCGCATCGTCAATATCACCGAAGTGCAAGGCATGGAAGGCGATGTCATCGTCATGCAGGACGTGTTCATGTTCGAGCAGACGGGCATCGAGAACGGCAAGATCGTCGGCCGGCTGAAGCCGACCGGGATCCGGCCGAAGTTCGTCGAGCGCTTCGAAGTGTCGAACATCTACCTGCCGCCGAACATCTTCGGCCTGACGGAGCGGTTCTTCTAGCCGGCAGCATCCTGGCGAAAGGGTGAGGGGATGAACACATCGCTGATATTCGCCGCCGCGGGAGCGCTGGGGGTGCTGGCGGTCTTCCTGGTGCTGGCCCGTGCTGTCGGCATGGGCGGCAACCCGCGGGCCGAGAGCCGCCTCCAGGAGTTCGCCGGGCGCCCCCAGGAGCAAAAGCAGGAGCACGCCGACCGCGAGAAGATCACGGCGCGCACTGACCGCGCGATGCAGAAGGTGGCGTACGCCCAGCGGGTCGCGCGCAACCTGGCCCAGGCCGACATCAAGCTGACGATTACGGAGTATTTGCTGATCAAGGCGTTCGCCGTCGCGGTCGGGTGGCTGCTCGGCCAGTTCCTCGGCCGCGGCACGGGGGGCTTGCAGATCCTGGTCGGGCTCGGCGTCGGCTTTGTCGGCTGGTTCGTCCCCGACTGGTACGTCAAGTTCATGCAGAGCCGGCGCATCTCCGCCTTCAACAACCTGCTCGGCGACACGATCCTCCTGATGGCCAACTCCCTGCGCTCGGGCTACAGCTTCCTGCAGACCATGGAGCTCGTTGGGCGCGAGTCGCCGCAGCCGATGAATGTCGAGTTCCGGCGCGCGGTGCGCGAGGTCGGCCTCGGCATCGGGGTGCAGGAGGCGCTGATGAACCTGCTGCGCCGCGTGCCTTCCGAAGACTTGGACCTGCTGCTCACCGCCGTCACGATCCAGTTCGAGGTCGGCGGCAACCTGGCGACGATCTTGGACACCATCGCCCACACGATCCGCGAGCGCGTGCGCATCCAGGGCGAAATCAAGACGCTCACCGCCATGGGGCGCGCATCGGGCTGGGTCATCTCACTGTTGCCCGTCGGGCTGGCCGGCATGATTATGGTCATCAACCCCGACTACATGTTGCCGATGTTTAGTTGGCCCTGGGTCTGCATGCCGATCTGCGCGGGGATTATGATCGCGGTCGGCGCCTATCTGATCATGAAGATCGTGACCATCGAGGTCTAAACCCTGCCTGGCCTGGAGGAATTCGCGCTATGGACCTGCTCGTCTATGTGATCCCCGCGTTGCTCGCCATCCTGATCATGGCCGTGTTCGTGCGGCTCGCCATGACCTCGGGTACCAATGTGAGCATGGAAGCGCGCCTGGCCTCGTTCGCCGAGCGGCCGCGCAGCCTCGAAGAACTGGAGCTGGAACAGCCCTTTGCGGAGCGCGTGCTGCGGCCGATGATCGGCGGGCTGCTGCGCTTCGTGGGGCGGTTCACCCCGGCCCAGAACGCCGAGCGCACGCGCATCAACCTGGCGCAGGCGGGCAATCCCAACAACATGGGCGTGACCGAGTTCGCGGCGACGCGCATCGTGGCGGCGGCCGGGCTGAGCATCGCCACGCTGCTGCTGTCGATCTTCATCATGCGCGTGCCGCTGGTCAACGTCGCGCTCTACGTGCTGCTGGCCCTGGTCATCGGCTTTCTCCTGCCCGGCATCTGGTTGGGGCAGAAGATCAAGGGGCGGCAGAAGCGCATCCTGCGGCAGCTGCCCGACGTGATCGACCTGCTGACCGTCTGCGTGGAGGCGGGCCTGGCGCTCGACTCGGCCATGCAGCGCGTCTCGGACAAGTACGAGAACGACCTGGCGCGCGAGTTCAAGCGGGTGCTCGGCGAGACGCGCGTCGGCAAGCGCCGGGTCGAGGCGCTGCGTGAGATGGTGGTGCGCACCGGCGTGCCCGACCTGGCCACGTTCGTGTCGGCGCTCATCCAGGCCGATCAGCTTGGCGTCTCGATGGCGAAGGTGCTGCGCATCCAGTCGGACCAGATGCGGATCAAGCGCCGCCAGCGCGCCGAGGAGAAGGCACACCGCGCCCCGATCATCATGATCTTCCCGATGGTCTTCCTGATCTTCCCGGCCATGTACGTCGTCATCCTGGGCCCCTCGGTCCCCAAGTTCGCGCACTCGTTCTTCGGCTTCGGGTAAGCGCGTGTCGGGGGACTTAGTTATTGGGGCTCAGCCATAGTTAATGGGGCAGTTGTGCCATAGCTAATTGGGTATCCCCGCACCCCCACCCGCCATCCGCGATTCGGGCCCGGACATTATGTCCGGGCCCGGCCGATTCCCGCCGTCTCGCAACGGTCCTCACGCGTCGCACCGGCCGCGGTCGCTCGGGATCGTCCCGGGTACCCACCACGAAGAGGAGCGTCCAGCGGGCTTCTTGGGCCGCAACCGAACCGGGTTCTCCTTCCTCGCGCGCGTCTCCGCCCACATAGCCCGACACGTGGCCCGGATCCTTGCGTCCGTACTTCGCCCGGTACTGGGACGTTGTCGCGTGCTACACCGTGCAGAGCGGCGGCCATGCCTGGCCGGGCGGGCCCCCGCCCACGCAGGAGATCTCGGCGAGCGGCCGCATGCTGGCGTTCTTTGCCGCCCAGCCGCGCCCGTGAGGCGGGCAAGGCGCCGCGGCCCTCAGCGCACGGGGTCGAGCACGGCCGTGGTCTGCCGCTGCAGCACGGGGCCATCCGGCGAATTGAACCAGAGGTCGAGCACGTAGCGCGCCGGCCACTCGGGCGTCAGCACCAGCGACTCGGGATAGGGCACGAGGTAGCGCGGGCCCTGCGGGCCGAGGCGCGCCTGCCCCGGCGTCACGACCTCCCGCCACTCGTCGGCGGCGATCAACGACAGGTAGCCGGAATAGTCGTCGGTGAGGGTCAGGCGCACGCGCACCTGGCCGGTCGCGGCAAGCGGCTGCCCGTCCCGGTCGACAAGCTGGAACCAGATCCGGCCCTGCCGCCGCACGCTCACGTCCCCGGCGTGACGCGGTGGCCCGCAGAACTCAAAGCCGGCCGCGCTGATCGCTGCAGGCAGGGAGCGCCGGACCACCGGCGCGAGGGAAATCGCCACAGGCCCACCCGGAGCCCACCCGATCCTGCGCGCAACGTAACGGCGGGCCCCATCCTTTCGCTGTCATTATGGCGCGGGGGGTTGCATCCCTCGGTAAACGCATGGCAACAGAGGGTAAACGGGGGCGGCGCGCGCCGCTCGCCGGGACAGGAGCAGTAACGGCATGAGCGCGAAAATGACGCCGGAGGAGATCCACGCCTTCCTCACCGCCGGCACCCGCACGGCCAAGCTGGCCACGACCGGGCCGGCGGGGCGGCCCCACATCGCCCCGGTCTGGTTCGTCCTCGACGGCGAGACCGTCGTCTTCACCACCGGCGAGACCACGGCGAAAGGCAAGCATCTGCGCCACGACCCGCGCGTCGCCCTGTGCGTCGACGACGAGCGCCCGCCCTTCGCCTTCGTCACGGTCACCGGCACGGCCGCGATCGAGGCCGAGGCGCCCGACCTGCGCGAATGGGCAACGCGCATCGCCGCGCGCTACATGGGCGCCGACCAGGCCGAGGCGTATGGGCGGCGCAACGGCGTGCCCGGGGAGCTCCTAGTGCGCGTCACGCCGGCCCATATCGTCGCGGAGCGGAACGTCAGCGACTGAACATCGGGGCCGTGTTCAGCCCATCGTGGTCGTGTGCTCCGGCGCAATCACCACGACCACGCGCTCGGCGCCCGGCCCATCGCCGGTGTACTTGGCCTGGCCGAGGTACTTCTTGGCCATCGCGTCGATGAAGGCCTTGTTGGGGTCCGGATCGAACCGGGCCACCTTCCCCCGTACCTCCAGGTAGCGGTAGGGATTCTGCGGGTCCACGATCGAGAGCGCCACGTCGGGGTTGCGCTTCAGGTTCTGGTACTTCTGCCGCCGCTTCGTCGTGCTGAAGAGCACGTGCTCGCCGTCCCAGCCGAACCACACGGGGTTGCTTTCGGGCCGGCCGTCGGGGCCGATCGTCGCCACGTGGGCGAGCGCCTTCGACTGCAGCAGATCTTTGTGACTTTCGGGAATCATCGTAGTATGGCGTTCCTTTCGTTGCGCGCCCGGGCTGCGGGCACGGGAGGTCGCACGCCGGGGCGGTTGCCGACGGCGATGCGGTCGAGCGATATCGTAGGGCGGCACCAAGACACGGCGCCGCGCTGTATACCAGACTCATAGCCGGATCCGGGCCGCGACCGGGCAGCGGGCATGCAGCAGGCGGTCCCCGGTGCATGTGAACCTTGCCCGGCTCCGCCACGGCCGGGGAGGCAGCGATTCCGCCACACGGCGCCTCCTGTGGTGCGTTATAATAGACGACAACCGGCAGTGCGGCGCGCCGGCTGAAGGAAGTCGGCCCATGCTTCAGGAAGGCGACGATCTGGTCCTGTTCGCTCCCATCGAGGAACTGGACCCGGAGCCCGCGGCTGCCCCACGACGGGCGCGGCGCGCCGAGTTGTTGCTGGGGCTGGTTCTGCTCCTGGGGCTCGTGGCGTTCGGGCTCGGCCAGTGGATGGCCCAGCAGGCCCGACTGAGCAGCTACCAGACAGGCGCACGGGCCGCCGCCGGGCTGCACTGGGAAGCCGCCCTCAGTGCCTACCAGGCCGCCGCGCCCTATGCCGACGCGGCCGCCCGCGCGGTTGCGGCCGCGGCGACCATCGCCGCGCGCGACACGCAGTATGCCCGCGCGACGGACGCCGCCACGGCGGGCGACTGGACCGCGGCCCTGGATGCGGCGCGCCGCGTGCAGCAAGTCGCGCCGCACTACCAGGCGATCGACGCCGTCGTGCAGACGGCCCTTCCCCACGTGCTGACCACCGCCTTGGGCGCCACTGTCGCCCTGCGCCCCGCGGCGCAGCCGCCCGGGCTCTACAGCTACCCCGGTCGTTGGGCCTGGCTGCCCGGCAGCGATGCCGCCAGCCGTGTACGTGCCGTCTGCCCCGACAGCAGCATCATCTACGATGGACCGGCCCCCGGTGGCGGCCGCCGGCTCCGGCACCAGGCGCCCGATCGGCCGGATGCCGCCGCGCCCTACCTGGCCTACGATTCGGCCGCAAGCTATAGCTGCACGCCGGCCGGCGTCTGGGCCGTGGCCTACCGGCGCACTGCGGCCGCGGCGGGCGCGCCGCGGCCCGGGGCCACAAGCCGGGCACGCCTGGGCTACTTCGGCAGTGCTGTCTGGGCCTTCGAGCCCCTTGACGGCGCGCCTCCCGTTGCGGCGACCCCACCCGACCCCACCTGGAGCATCCTCGGCGGCGCCCCCGACGGCCGCGACGTGCTGGCCGTCGCTCCGAGCGGCGACCTGGGCGGACCCGATCACCTCGTGGTCTACCTGGCGACGCCGGACGGTAACACGGTGGAGGCGCTCGGCGCGCTGCCGGGCACCGTTGCCGCGGGCGGCTTCGGCCGGGTGCGGGCTGCTCCGGCGCTCTTCAGCCCCGATGGGCGCTTCGTGTTGCTGACGACGACGGCGGCCGAGACGACAACCGTGACGCTGCTCGATACCGCCAGGGGCCGGCCCCCGGCCGTGCTGGCGACCGGCCGCGGGGTCGCGGGCCTAGGGCGGGGCAGCGCGGTACTGGGCCTGTTCCTGACGAGCGGCGCACGCGCGGGGCAGATCCTCGTCAGTTGGAACGACGGCGTCGGGCGCATTCTCGACCTGCTCGACCCGGCCGATCCCATCTACCCGATCACGCGCCTGCGCCTCGCCGCCGGCCTGACGGCGCTCCGCGTGCTCAACGAGGACGATCAGGGCCATCTGCTGCTGGCCGGGGACAGCGCGGATCCCGTCCACCCCCACACGGTCTTGCTCGACCTCGACACGCAAGGCCGGCTCCGGGAGACGGCCCTGCCCGCCCAAGCCGTGGGGCTCACGCGGGCGTGGCTGCGCGCCGGGCAGTTGATCGCGCTGGACGCCGCGTCCACCCGCGGCGCGTTCCGCCTCCTGGCAACCCGGTTGGCGGCCGTCGCACGGGTCGCGCCGTCGCCTATCTTCACCGGGACCTTACCCGCCAGGCGGAGCGGATTCTCGCCGGGCGCCGACCCACCCACCGTGCGCCTGGGCGCGGCCTATCTCGTCTACACGACAGCGAGCGGCGCCCTGCACGCCCGCGCCTATGACGGCACCGCCGACGTGCTCCTCGACACGGGCGTGACCGCGCTCTACGCCGTCGACCCGGGCAACGGCCCCGCCGACGTGCCGTGACCGCGGGTGCCCTGCCTCACGGCAGGGCCGGGCGGTCGAGTGCATACACCCAGTAGGGCCGGCCGTAGCGCTCGATCTCCTCGGCGAGGTGCATCCCCACCCGCTCGGCCACGCGCCGCGAAGCCTCGTTGCCCACGCGGATCAGGCTGACCAGCCGCGCCAGGCCCAGATGCCCGAAGGCGTAGTCGCGCACGGCGATCGCCGCCTCGGTCGCGTAGCCCTGATGCCAGTAGTCGGCCCGGAAGTCATAGCCAAGCTCGGCCGCGGGCGCCCCCGCGACCTCCATGATCTCCAGGCCGCAGTCGCCGATCAGCGCGCCGCCCGAGCGCAGCAGCACCGCTAACAGGCCGTAGCCGTGCGCCGCCTGGTGGGCGAGGTTGCGCTGCAGCCAACGCGCCATCTGCGTGCGACCGAAGGGCGGCTCGGCGAAGGCCGCCATAACGCGCGGGTCGCCGAAGATCGCCAGCAGCGCGTCGAGATCGTCCGGCTGCATGGGGCGCAGCCGCAAGCGCGGGGTTTCGAGCACCGGCCCCGCGGAATCGGCCGGATCCGTCATGGCGCAATCCTCCCCCCGGCACCAGGCCGGGGCGCCGCCCTATGCACGGCGATCGCCCGACCGATCCCGGGGCAATCCGGTGCCCAGCCGCGCCGGCCTCTTGACTCGGAACGGCCATTGGATCTATGATAAGCATAACAGACCGACCAGTCAGTTTATAATAGGACGGCGAAAGCGGCGGGCTGCCGCCGGCGCGCCGTCCCCCAGGAGGCAATTCGGATGGCAACACCTTTGGCGCAAGCAGTTCCTGTGCAGGGTATCGCGCGCTGGGCGCTACGGGCACCTATCTGGCTCTATCGCCACCACCTCGGGTGGCTCTTCGGCCACCAGACCCTTATGCTAATCCACCGTGGCCGCAAGACCGGCCTGCCCCGCCGCACGGTCCTCGAGGTCCTGCACTATGACCGGCGAACCCGTGCCTACACCGTCGCGGCCGGCTGGGGGCCACACTCCGACTGGCTGCGCAACATCGAACATTCGCCCAACGTGGTCGTGGCGTCGGGTGGCGGGCGGATGGCCGCCCGTGCCGAGGTGTTGTCGCGCGCGGCGGCCGAGGCCGAGATCCGCTACTACATCACCCATCACCCGTTGCGCGCCCGCGGCATGGCCCGCATGCTGGCCGGCCGGCCCTTCGACCCCGACCACGTCGACGAGATCGTCGCCGGCATCGTGGACACCGTGCCCATCGTGGCCCTACGCCCGCGCTGAGCCGCACCCGGCCGGCGGCGGCCGCGCGGCCGCCACCGGGCGCCGGCTAGTAGTGCACCTGCACCAGCGTGCCGCGGCTCGCCCACTGGTAGAGCCAGAGGGCGTTCCAGTCGCTCAGGTTGACGCAGCCGTGCGACATGGGCGTGCCGAAGTTATCGTGCCAGTAGGTGCCGTGCAGGGCCACGCCTGAGTTCTGGAAGTATTGCACCCAGGGTACATCCTTCAGGTTGTAGTAGCGGTTCCCCGGTGTATCGTCGCCGCCGTCCATGTCCTGCTTGGCGAGCCGCCAGTAGATGCGCCACGAGCCGACGGGCGTCTCGTGGCCCGCCTTGCCGCTGGCGATCTGGGCCACCATCACCGGCTGCGCGCCGTCGAAGGCGATCAGCATCTGCTGGGTCAGGTTCACGTCGATCCAGCGGCCGGGATGGAACGTCGTCGGCACCTGCAGCGGGTCGACGCCCGAGACCAGGCCGGACCACACGTAGAGGTCCGGCTCCGGATAGCGGGCCACCTGGTCCCAGAGCTCGCCGTTAGGCGCCGCCGTCTGGCCATAGACGATCACGCGCCGGCCGGCCTGCCAGGCCCGGTCCACGGGGTAGGCAGTACCCGGGCCGCGCCGGATATTCGCGGCCGTATTCAGGCGGCCGAGCCAGAGCCCGGCCACGCTGGGGATCGCCGTGTCGGTGTAGATGATCGTCGGCGGCGGCCGCACCGGCACGCCGGTGTAGGGCCGGGCCGTCGGGCTGGGGGTGGTGCTCGCCGTCGCGCTCGCCGGCGGCGATGCGATCGGGCTCAGCACCGGGCCGGCCGTCGGCGTCGTGATCGGCAGCACGGTGACCGGCGTGCCCACGGCCGTGCTCACCGGCCGGCCGTCGGTGCCGGCCTGCGCCAGCGACGCCGCGGCTACCGGGCCGCTATTCCCGAGGGCGAGGATGGCCAGTAGCGCGCCCAGGAACGCGGTCGTCAGGCCCATTACGACTGTCTTTTGCATCCGCATCATACTTGCGATCGTACCTCACTGTGGACGTGGCCCGCTGCCGCGTCGGCGTCTGAACGTCACGCGCCTGCCGGGTCCGCGGCCGGACTGAGCAGCGCTCACTACTATTAAACCCGATCCGGCCGCGGAGGGAAAGGGCGGCAGCGGACAGCAAGCGGGACAGCAACCGGCACAAGCGCCGCCGTTGGGTGCCGGCGAAGCGGTATGGTATACTAAAACCGGCGCAGCCGGCTGCCCCGGCCCTGCGCCCCGAGGGTTGCCTGCCCCTGCGTACCGGCTGCCGGCCCCGGCGCGTGCCCTGTCTCGCGCAACGACCCGGGCTCCGGCCGCGGTCGCCGTATGAGAGGAACACCGTTCTTTATGGAGATCTCGCCGATTCTTGTCCAGATTGGGCCGCTCGCCATCCGCTGGTACAGCGTGATGATCATCCTCGGCATCATCGCCGCGGTCGCGCTGGCCACCCACGAAGCCCGCCGCCGGGGCGACGACCCTGATCACATCTGGGGCATGTTTCCCTGGGTGCTGATTCTCGGCATCGTCGGCGCGCGGGTCGGCTGGGACATCGTGAGCCTCTCGACGATCGAGGCGCGCGGCTGGCTGCACTTGATCTTCACGTGGGAGGGCGGCCTGAGCATCCAGGGCGCGCTCGTCGGCGGCATCGCCGGGGCCCTGATCTACTGCCGCCTCCACCGCCTCAGCTTCCTTCGCTGGGCCGACATCATCATCCCGGGCGTGGCGCTCGCGCAGGCGATCGGCCGCTGGGGCAACTTCTTCAACCAGGAGCTCTTCGGCGCGCCCTGCAATCAGCCCTGGTGCATCCCGATTAGCGATGCCGTGCTGCGCGCCGACCCTCGCTTCGCCGCCTTCGCCGGGCAGGGCCTGCATTTCGCCCCGACCTTCGCCTACGAGATGCTCTGGGACCTGTTCAATTGCGCCCTGCTGCTCTGGCTGGCGCGCCGGCCGCGGCTGGGCCTACGCACGGGCGACCTGCTCTGGACCTACGGCATCGTCTATTCGGTTGGCCGCTTCTTCCTCGAAGACGTGCGCCTCGACAGCGCCATCGTGGCGGGAGTCAAGGCGCCGCAGTTCGTCGCCGGCCTGACCATCGTCCTCTGTTTCGCCATCATGATCTGGCGGCGCCGCCCCGGCTCGCGCGCCCCGTTGAGCTACCCGGCCGGAGGCGCCACAAGTCCACCGGCCGAAGCCGCACCGGCGCCGGAACTGGCCCGGGCCGTCGCCGCGGACGACGCCGAGACGGATGAGGCGCCGTTGCCGGCGCCCGCGGAGCGGGCCGGCAGCTAGCCGGCCCGCCCGCGGCGCGGGCGGTCAGGGCGCCAGGGTGTAGCGCATGATCGGGCGCCTGGGCGAGCGCCGGGCCACCTCGACGAACCCGGCCTGGCGGAACGTAGAGACAAACCCGGTCCAGGCGAAGACCGGCGGCGTGCTCTCGCCGCGCGGCTCCACGGGATAGCCCTCCACGATCTGGGCGCCCTGCGCCCCGGCATGGGCTACCGCGCCGCGCAGCAGCGCCAGGCTGAGGCCGCGGCGAGAAGCACGCCGCCCGACAAAGAAGCATGGCACCGCCCAGACGGGCGCGTCGTCGACCGGCGCGAGCACGCGCGAGCGGTCAAGGCGCTCGTATTGGGCGCGCGGCTCCACGGCACACCAGGCCGCGGGCTCCCCGTCCACGTAGCCCAGCAGCCCCGGCACCTCCCCGCGCGCCACCCGGCCGGCCAACGCCGCGTGGGTGCCGGCGCCCGCCTGGGCGCGGAACGCGGCGGCCGGCAGCACCCAGTACATGCACCAGCAGCCGGCACAGGCGCCCCGCGGGCCGAACAGGGCCTCCAAATCCGGCCAGCGCGCGGGCGTCAGGGGCTGGATGTCGATCCCCGCCGACGCTCCAGGCTCCGCCGTCATGCACCGTCTCCTCTCTGCCTCGCAGCACCCGACCACCAGGCGGCGCCGCTGTGTGCCCGCCCGCGCCGCGGCTCAGCGCGCCGGTCGCTCTCCTCGGCCGGTTGCGGAAACCCCTTCTGCGAATCCCGCCCCGACGGGCATACCCAGTGCTCCCCCGTCGATCGCATCGGTTGTGGCACCGCGTCTCGCGGCGGCGGTGGATCAGCGAAAAAAGACCTGGTAGGCGACAAAGAGGGCCAGCAGCAGGACGATCAGCTGCACCCAGGGGAAGGACGCGACGACGGCCCAGCGGCTCGCGCTGCGGTAGCCGCCCGGCCCGAGCAGGTACGGCACGTTTGTGACCACGGTGTTCGGCCGGAAGAGTAGCGCCGCCTTCAGCCGCAAGGCGCTCTGGTTGTGCAGCAGGTATTCCCACGGCCGCGACGGCAGCGATTCCGGCACCACCACCGTGAGCACCTCGTGCGGATGCTGCCGGTCGAGCGCGTCGATGTAGGCCAGCAGCGGCCCCAACAGGGAGCGATAAGGCGACTCGATCTGCACCAGGCCGATTGACCGGTCGGGCACCAGCCGGTCCCACTCCTCCTGGAAGTGGTCCGCCTCCTGCGGATCCTCGCCTTCGAGCACGTGCACCGCGGTCACCGCGGACGACAGCGAGCGCGCATAGTCGAGCGCCCGTAGCGTCACCGCGTTCAGGCGCGCGACCGGCACCAGGAAGACGAGATGATGCGTGACAGGCGCCAGCGGCATCACCGGGCCCTCCTGGCGGCGCACCCCTTCGTAGTGCCGGTGGATCGCCAGGAACATCGCGATGAGCACCGGGATCAGCACCAGCACGATCCAGGCGCCGTACTGGAACTTGGTGACCGCCGAGACGATGAGCACCAGCCCGGTGGTCACCGCCCCCAGCCCGTTGAGGATCATGCTGCGCCACCAGCCCGGCGTGCGCGTCCGCCACCAGCGCCGCACCATGCCGCTCTGCGAGAGCGTGAACGAGTTGAAGACGCCCACCGTGTAGAGCGGAATCAGCGCCGTGGTGTCGCCGTTGAAGACGATGATCAGCACCGAGGCGACCACGCTGAGGGTGATGATGCCCCAGGAGAACGCCAGCCGATCGCCGCGGAAGGCGTATTGCCGCGGCATAAAGCCGTCGCGCGCCAGGAAGTAGGAGAGGCGCGGAAAGTCGGAGAAGGCGGTATTGGCCGCCAGCACCAGGATCAGCGCCGTGGCGATGTTCACGTAGAACCAGAGGGGCTGCCCGCCGAACAGCGGGGGGAAGACCGTCCGGGCGATCTGCGAGAGCACCGTCTCCTGGTCGCTCGGCCGAATGCCGAGCGAGTTCGCCAGCACGGTGACGCCCGTGAACATGGTGATCGAGGTCACGCCCATGATCAGCAGGGTGGTGCGCGCGTTCGCCGCCTCGGGCGGCTTGAAGGCCGGCACGCCGTCGGAGATCGCCTCCACGCCGGTCAGCGCGGTGCAGCCCTGGGTGAAGGCGCGCAGGATCAGGAACAGGGCGATCAACTCGGTACCGAGCGACAGCACGTGCTCCGGCGGCACGTAGGTGACCGGCCCGCCGATGCCCAGCCCAACGCGCCCGATGCCGACGGCGATCATGGCGAACATGCCCGCGATGAAGAGATAGGTCGGCGCGGCGAAGATGTTGCCCGCCTCGCGCACCCCGCGCAGGTTGGCCACCGCGACCAGCACGACCACCCCGAGGCAGATCTCCACGCGGAACGGGAAGAGCGATGGGAAGAGCGAGTAGAGCGCGGCGATCCCGGCGGAGATACTCACGGCGACCGTCAGCGTGTAGTCGATGAGGATCGACGCGGCGGCGGTAAGGCCGGGCAGCGTGCCGAGGTTGTCCTTGGTGACGATATAGGAGCCGCCGCCACGCGGGTAGGCGGCAATGGTCTGGCGATACGACGTGACCACGATCGCGAGCAGCAAGACGATGCCCAAGCCGATGGGCAGCGTGAGCCCGGCGACCGCCGAGGCGCCCGCCAGCAGCAGCACGCGCAGGATCTCCTCGGTGGCATAGGCCACCGAGGAGAGCGGGTCCGACGAGAGCACGGCGAGCGCCTTGAGCTTGGTCAGCCGCTCGTGGATCGAGTGCTCGGTGCTGATCGGCTCGCCGATGAGCACGCGGCGGACACGCTGCAGGCGGCGGCCCCAGCGCGTACGCGGCTGGTCGGTCTCCAGCGACGCCGCGAGCAGCCCGCGGCGGCGCTGCCGGAACGGCCCCACCGAGCGGGTGTAGCGCACGTGGCGGTCGCCGGGGTGGCGGCCCTGCACCACCTCGTACTCGCGCAGGTCCGGCCGCAGCGGCGCGGCTCCCGCGCGCGACGTCGGCGGCGGAGACTCTGGCGGCGGTTCGGGGGTTGCCGGCGGGACGCGCAGCCGCTCGCGCCGGAGGGTGCGCCCGCCGCCGGCAGACAGCTCCTCGGCGGGCACCGCCGGCAGATCGGGACCGGCCGGGTGGGTCGGTTCAGGCACGGGCGGCGGAGCCTCTTCCGCGCCATCTTGGCCGGTGCCGGCCGGCGGGTCGCCGTCGGGATCGTTCATGCGCGTGCCGTGCGTCCGGCGCCGCTGCGCGCGTCGTCGCGGTCCTGTGTCACGAGTCTGCGTCCTTCCTTGCGACGCGCGACGCGCGCCGCTTTGCGCGTTGCCGCGGCAAAGGGCGTGCCAGCGGTTCGCAACCCCGAGATGATAGCACAGCGGGCCGCTCGTGGCAATCCGGACGCCGCGCTGCCCCGCGCTGCCCCGCGCAGGCGCCGCGCCTTGACACCCCTCGACCCGCCGTGCTATCCTGACTCACGCGACAACGACACCACCGCACCTGGAGTGACCAAGATGAGCAACCCGGCACCGGCGCCGCCCACCAAGCAAGTGATCGTGGCAACCTTTCCCGCGGCGAACGACGCCGCGCAGGTCGAGAGCGTCCTGGAAGACCTCGCCCGCCATCTCCGCCCGCACAGCCTGGACCGGATCGCCGTGCTGGAGAAGCACCCGAACGGCACGGTCGAAATCCACGAGGCCCACGACGCGCGCGCCGCCCTGACCCGCATCGCGGCCAGCGTCACTGGAGCGGCCGCCTGGCTGGTCTACGGCCTGTTTGGCTTCTCGGGCCCCAATGCCGGCGAGATCGCCTTCGACACGACCGAGGAGATGATGAAGCGCGTCATCCGCGACATGGGCTTTGACGATACGGAGCTGCAGCTGCTGGGCAACGAGCTCGACGCCGGCAGCTCGGCGCTCATCCTGGTTGTGCCCACCGGCGACACGACGCCCATCGTCGAGACGCTGCTGCGCCTCGGGGGCACGGTCGTCGAGCGCCCGCTCACACCCGAGGCGGCGGCCGAGCTTGAGCCGCAGCTGCCGCCGTCCGGCGCCGCAAGGCCGCGTGGCGGCTGAGGTGCCGGGCGGGCGCCTGGTCGCCGTCGGCGACACGCGCCTGCACGTGGTCGAGCGCGGCACGGGACCCACGCTCCTGGTGCTCCACGGCGGGCCGGGCCTCGACCACACCATGTTCGGCGACTACCTCGACCCGCTCGCCGACCGCTACCGCCTGGTGCTGGTCGACCAGCGCAGCCACGGCCGCTCGGATCCCGCGCCCGAATCGACCTGGAGCCTGGCGCAGATGGCCGCCGACGTGAGCGCGCTCGCCACGGCCCTGGGCGCCCCTCGCTACGCCGTCCTCGGCCACAGCTATGGCGCGTTCGTCGCCTTGCAGCACGCGGTCGATTTCCCGGGCGCCGCCGCCTGTACCATCGTCTCCAGCGGCGTCGGCTCCGCCCGCTGGCTGGAGGCCGTCGACCGCAACCTCGCGGCGTTCGAGCCGGCGGCGCTGCGCGCGCAGGTCACGGAGTCGTGGGCGCGCGAGCGCGACGTGCTGACTCAGGACGACGTGGCGGCCGGGCTGCACGACCAGCTGCCCTTCCACTTCGCCGACCCGCTGGATCCGCGCATCGCCGAGTACGAGGCGCGCTGCCCCGGCGCGATCTACGCCCCCGCCGTGCTGCGCCACTTCGCCCAGCAGGAGTACGGGGACATCGAGGTCGAGGACCGGCTGGCGAGCGTCCCCCAGCCGGTGCTGGTGCTCGCCGGGCGTGCCGACCGCACCTGCGTGCTCCCTGGCGCCGAGGCGCTGGCCACCGGGCTGCCCCACGGCGAGCTCGTGGTCTTCGAGCAGAGCGGCCACATGACCTTCGTCGAGGAGCCCGAGCGCTACCTCGCCGTGCTGCGCGCCTTTCTGGACCGTCACCTGCCCGCCTGACCGGCGGGCGCTCAGGCCCCGGGGCCGCCGCCCGGTGGGGCCCCAGGCCGCACCGGCGCGGTGGCCGCCTCCCCGACGACCGTGACCCACGGGCGCACCGACCAGCGCGTCACCAGGCCGTGGCGCACGTAGGGATCCGCCGCGGCGAACTGCTCGGCCGCGGCCGGCGAGTCGCCCGCGAAGAGCAGGATGGCCCGGTCCACCGGGTCGGTCAAGGCGCCGGCCAGCACGAGCGCACCGGCCTCCTGGGCCGCCCAGGCCCGCCGCAGATGTTCCTCGCGCAGCGCCCCGCGCCGCTCCAGATAATCGTCGACCAGCTCGTAGATCAGCAGATAGTGCATGATACCTCCCACGTGGCGCGTGCGGCCCGCTGCTCAGCGTTTGCTGAGCCCCGCATCCGCGTCGCCGCCCGATTCTAGACTCGATCACGATACCCCAGACCGCGCCCACGCCGACTTGACGAGGCGCCCGGTAACGACTACGATGGGGCCGCGGCGGGGCTGAGCGGCGGCGAATGAATAGAGGAGGGTGACGATGGCCATTCGTGCGGTGGTATTCGATATCGGCGGCGTGCTCGAGCTCACGCCGCCCACCGGCTGGGCGGACGCGTGGGAGACGCGACTCGGCCTGCCGCCCGGCGGCATCAGACGCGCGCCTCGGGGAGACGTGGCGCGGCGGCAGCATCGGCACAGTCAGCGAGGCGGAAGTGATCGAGCGCGTCCGCACCATCCTCGCCCTCGACGCCACCCAATTGGCCGCTTTCATGGACGACCTCTGGACCGAGTATCTGGGCACGCTGAACGTCGAGCTCGCCGCCTACTTCGGCGGCCTGCGCCCCCGCTACCGCACCGCCATCCTCAGCAACAGCTTCGTCGGTGCCCGCGAGCGCGAGCAGGCGCGCTACGGCTTCGGCGACCTCTGCGACCTGATCATTTACTCCCACGAGGTCGGCATGCAGAAGCCCGAGCCGGGCATCTACGCGTTGACGTGCACCCGGCTGGGTCTGCCGCCCAACGAGGTGCTCTTCCTCGACGACGCCGAGCCGTGCGTCGCCGGGGCGCGCGCCTACGGCATGCACGCGATCCGGTTCCACGAGAACGCGCAGGCCATCGCGGCGATCGACGCCGGCCTGGCCGGTGTAGATCCCCGTTTGTGATGTATGATACAATAGAGGGGACAGCATCCGGCCGGAGGTGTAACCCCCGGCCAGGGGCACACATCTAAGCAGTGTTCAGGCAGCGCCGCGGGTCTGTCCCCCGACCCGCGGCGCGCCCCTCGCACTGGGCCCGGAGGGACCCATGCCGCTCGCCCTCGAGATCGACCCCGGTCTCTACCCCACGGAGCCCGCGCTGGTGGCCGGCCTGCAACGCGGCGATCGCCAGGCCTGTGCCTGCCTTCTGCGCCGCTACATGCCCCGCCTCTATCGCCTCGCCCTCAGCCTCACCGGCGACGGCGACGACGCCGAAGACGTGCTCCAGGACAGCCTGATCCAGGCTTGCCGCCAGATCGGCCGGTTCGAGAGCCGCAGCGGCCTGCAGACCTGGCTGCACCGCATCGTGGTCAACACCGCGCTGCAGCGCGCCCGCCGCCATACGCCCCCGCTGCTGTCGCTCGAAGCGCTGCCCGGCGCATCCGGCAACCACGTGCCCGGCGAGCTGCCCCCCGAGGTGCCCGAGGATCTGGCGCTGTCGCATGAGCTCCTGGGCCAGATCGAGCACGCCATCCTGGCGCTGCCCCCCACCCTGCGCGCCGCCGTCGTCCTGCGCGATGTCGAGGGCCTGAGCACGCTCGAAGCGGCCCAGGCGCTCGGCATCGGCGAGTCGGCGCTGAAGGTGCGGCTGCACCGCGGGCGGCTGGCCCTGCGTGTCACCCTGGCGCCTTACGTCGCCGGCAGTCTCCCCGGCTAACTGTTCCGAGCCGCCGCGGGCACGCCCTTTGCAGTGGATCGCCGCGAACGCGGCGCCTTTTCGCGGCGCCGGTCAGGAGGTGACCCATGTTGGCCAAAGATTACGTCTGCGGGATGGACGTGAATATCGAGGACGCCCGCGCCAAGGGGCTCGTCACGGAGTACAAGGGACAAACCTACTACTTCTGCAATGCGGGCTGCAAACGCACCTTCGACAAGGACCCCGAGGGCTACGTGAGCAAGCCGCCGTCGGAGGCATAGGCGGGGCTACCGGCCCGTCTCGACCGGCAGCCCCGCACCCTCCCAGGCGTCCATGCCGCCCCGCAAATTCGTAACCTGCCCAAACCCGGCCCGCCGCAGCAGGCCCGCGGCCAACTGGCTGCGCTCGCCCACGTGGCACACGGCGACGATGGACCGGTCCTGCGGCAGATCGGCGATGTGCCACGAAAGCTCGCCCAGCGGGATCAGCGTGCTGCCCGCGATGTGGCCGGCCGCGTACTCGTAGGGCTCGCGCACGTCGAGCACAAAGAGGTCCTCGCCTGCCGCAAGCCGCTGTTGCACCTCGGCGGCCGTCACTTCGGGCACGACGGGTCGCCGGCCCCAGATCCCTGCCATCCGTGCATTCCCCCTTCCGGCGGACGCCCCCGCCGCCCTGTATAACGGGCGGCGGGGGCGTCGCGGTGCGCGGGAGCCGCGCGCCTACGGTAGCTGCACGGTGCCCGTGATGTCGCCCGTGTAGCTGTGAAAGACCGTCTCGTCTACGTGGACCTGGAGCCGTGGCGGCGCGAAGTGCAAGCGGATATCGTACTCTTCCAGGCTGCCGATGAGGAGCTCATGGGCCGTGAAGGTCTGGGCGTCGGTCCAGCGGCCGCGCAGGGCCGAGAGGCCATTGTTCGGCTCGGGATTCAGCCGATAGACGTTGTCGAGGCCGGCGGTGACTTGCTGCGGTCCGCCGTCCGCGGTCACGATGATCCCCGCGTCGGCGGCGCCCGGCTTGAACTGGAACCTTAGTGCCTGCCAGCCAAAGGGATTGTCGGTCAGCGTGTAGGTGCTGCCCGAGACCTGGCCGGCCAGGGCCGGCAGCGGCGGCACCGGCTGCACCGGGTTGGCCAGCGTGGCGACCTGCGCCGCCAGCGCCTGCTCAGCCGCAGGGTTCGCCGGCAGCGGCCCATCAGCCCGTGCGGCGGGAATGAGATAGTCGTCCAGCAGCGGCTGCATCACCGAGCCGCTGATCCCGTCATGGGACGCGGTGATCACTACCACCATGTTCCGGTCCCGCACGACCTGGATCAGCTGGTCGCCCAGGCCCTCGGCGGCGAAGTGCGACGGATAGACCCAGAACAGGTAGCCGTAATCCTTGCCCGGCTGCACGGTCGCGTGCGGGCGGGTGGCATCGGCCATCCAGGCAGCCGGTACCACCTGGCGCCCATCCCACTGCCCGCCGGCCAGGAAGAGCAGGCCCAGCTTGGCCATATCGTGCGCACGCAGGGCCAGGCCGTAGCCGCCGATGCTCAGGCCCTCCGGATCGCGCTGCCAGCTCCAGTCGCCCGGCTGCAGGCCGAGCGGGGCGAACAGGCGCGACGCGGCGTACAACTCCAGGTTCATCCCCGTCGCGCTCGTCAGGATCGCCGAGAGCAGATGGGCCGCCCGGCTGCAATAGACGAAGGACTGACCCGGAGGCCCGGCCATCGGCATATCGAGGATGCTCTGCACCCAGCCGGAACTCAGGGGGATCGTGCTCCCGGCCGTGCTGTCGGCGCAATTCAGCCCAGGCTGCAACGTCACGAGATCCTGGACCGTGATCGCCTCCTTGGCGGCATCGCGATTGGCCACCACGGCCTCCGGGAAGAAGCTGAGCACCGGCTGCTGCAGGCTCTTCAGCACGCCTTCCTGCAGGGCGATCCCCGTCAGGACACCCGTGACGCTCTTGGTCACCGAATAGACCGGGTACTGCCGCCCGGGAACGAAGGGCTGATAGTAGGCATCGAGCACGATGTAGCCGTTGCGGATGACCGTCAGGCTCCGCAGATTAATGCCCGCCGCGTCGACGTGCTGCAGCGCGCGCAGCAGCGCCGCCGAGTCCACGCCCTGCGCCTCGGGCGCCGACGTCCGCCAGCCCGTCGTCGGCCAGTAGGCCGGCCGGCCCCAGGCGGGCTCCTGGGCCGGCGTGGCTGTCGGGGTAGCCGCGGGCGCCGCCGCGGGGCTGCCACAGGCCGTCAGGCCCAATAGGGCCACTATGAACAGACTAAGTAGTCCATGCGCCCGGCGCCCGGCCGGGCGGCCACACCACTGCCTCATAGACTGCCTCCCGCACGCCCCCCATGCTACTATAGCGCGCGGACGCGTACACAGCCGTATACAGCGGTTGATGATCGGTGGAACGACCGGGCGCCAGGGCGCAGGAGGTTTCGGCGTGCCAGAACCGAGGTAGGTGCCGGCGCGGCCCCCACGAATCGCGCGCCCGGGGGGCATCCCCGGGCGCGCGGCGGGAGGGCGGTCCTACTGGACGGGCTCCTCCGGCGGGCCGGAGTCATTGCGCAGCTGCTGCTCGATCGGGCTGGGCTGGACCGCCTGGTCCCGCGCCGCGTTAGTCCCCCCGGCGTGCTGCGGCGGGCTCGAACCGGAGCCGCCCGGACCGTCGCCCTGCGGGGCCATGGCCTGCCGCGCGGCACCCCGTGACGGGAGTAGAGCCGCTGCCAGCCGTCGGCTGATGGTATGGTTTGTGCGGCACTGCGTGCTCCAGTTTGCAGCGGAGGAGAGGAGCGATATGGACCCAGCGGACGAAACTCGCGCGCAGGATACGCCGGCAACCGAGCCGGCGGCGCCGGTCCCCGAGACGGGAGATACCCCGCCGCCGGCCACGCCGGAATCAGGTGGCGCGCCGGAAGGCGCAGAGGACTTCGCGGCGGCGCTCGCGGCGGCCGGCGATGATTACGAGGCGCTCCAGGAGGTACTCAAGCGGGCCCATGCCGCCGATGACGATCCCGCGGCCATCGCCGTGCTCGACCGGATGATCGACCTCCGGCCGGAGGATACCGACCCACTGCTCGAGCGGTTCATGCTCCACGTGATCACAGACGATCCGGACGCCGCTCGCGACGCTACACTCCTTGAAGACCGATTCCCCGACAAGCCGGAAGTCCTCGCCGCCCTGGGCGAGTGGCGGCTGCGCCTGGGCGAGCGCGAGCGCGGTCTCTACGACCTGGACCGCGCCGCCGCGCTCGCCGACGGCGACAACACGCTGCTCTTCGGCATCGCGCGGATCCTGACCGACGCGGCCGAGATCGATCTGGCGCGCCCCATCCTGGACCGCCTGGTCGCCTGGAAGCCGCGCCTCATCCATCACCTGCGCGCCGACCTCCGCAAGAACGCGGGCGACCTCGTCGGGGCGCGCGCCGACCTCGACGCCGCGCTGGCCGCGCCGCCCGACGCCGAGGATCCCGCCTATGCGCCGGTGTCTACGCTGGGGGTGCTGCTGGATCGCACGCGCCTCAACCTGATCGAGCACGCGATCGACGCGGCCGAGGCGGATCTCCAGACCGCCCAGGACCTGATCGCCCGCGAGCCCCTGCCCGAATCGGTCGGCGCGCAGCCGCTGGTCGAAGCCGGCAACCTGGCCGTGCAGGTCGCCATGGAGCGCGGCGACCTGGACGGGGCGCGCACCGGCGCCGAGAGCCTGACCGAGCGCTGGCCCGACTATGAGAGTACCTGGGCCACCCTGGCCACGGTCTACGTGACCCAGGGCGACATCGAGCGGGCTACGGAGGTGCTGGCCCGCGGCCAGGAGCATAACCCGGCCTCGGCCCCACTGCTGCTGCTGGCCGCGCTAATCCACGGCGAACAGCAGGACTTCGCGGCCGCGCTCGCCGATTGGACCCACCTGCACGAGCTCGATCCCGGCAACGCCTCAACCCTGGGCATGCGCAGCACGCTTCATCTGGCGGTCGGCGACGCCGACGCCGCCCGCATGGACGCCGAAGCCGCCCTCGCCCTCGACCCGGGCGACCCCAGCGCGCTCCAAACTCTCGTCAGCCTCAGCGTGCGCAACGACAACCCGATCGCGCTCCGTGCCGCGCTGGATCGGGCCCTCGCCGTCCTACCGGACGATCCCGACTATTTGCTGCTGCGCGCCCGCACGCGCGTCGAATCCGGGGAAGTCCTGGGAGCGGCCGCGGACGCGGCGCATCTGCTCGCCCAAGAGCCCGACAACCCGGCCGCGCTCTCAATGATGGGGCATATCGAGATGCTCATGGGCCAGCCCGCCGCCGCGCTGCGCCACTATGAGGCCGCCCAGCGCGTGACGCCCAACTCCGCCGCCGGCTTTTACAACCTGGCCGCCGCCGAGGCGGCCGGCGGACGCTGCCCCCAGGCCGTCGCCCTGCTGCGCCGCGCCGTGGCCGCCGACCCCGACTTCGCGGCCGACGCGGAAGAGGATCCCAACTTCGACGCCTGCCGGGGCACCCGGGGGTTCCAGGAAGCGCTGGAGGGGCGCGCGCCGGGCGGGGGCGCGCCGCCGCGCGGGCGGAGCCGCGCGCCCCGCGGCAAGCGCCGCTAAGCGGGCCGGGCGCCGGCCCGCTCAGTCGCCGACGAGGAGCTCGCTGTTGAAGCCGCCGTAGCCGTCGGGCTCGCGCGCCAGGTTCTCCGGGTCGGCCACCACTAGATGGTCGTCGAGCAGCAGCTGATAGCGATAGCGCCCGCGCGGCGGCGCCGGCAGCGCCAGCCGGAACACGCCCGGCGCCAGGCGCGTGAAATCGCTGCCCGCCGCGCGCCAGCCGGTCAGGTCGCCGACCAGCGCCACCCGGGAGACGCCCGGATTATAGTAGTAGAAGGTGATGGTGCCGTCGAGGGCCCGCGCGGGCGACTGCGGCAGCCCGGCCAGCGGCCCGCCCGGCGCGCGCAGCGCCGCCGCCACCGCGCCCGCCGGATTGACCACGCCGTAGCCCTGCATCTGCACCGGCACCCCCGGCATCGGCACCGCGGTGGTCGTGAGCAGCGCCTTGAGCTGCGGCGGCGTCAGCGCCGGGTTCGCCTCCACCAGCTGCACCGCGATGGAGGAGACCACGGGCGCGGCCACGGACGTGCCGTCCACGAACTGGTAGGAGGCCGAGAGCCAGTTGTGCCGTGCCATGCGCTCGGCCAGCTGGGCGCGGATGGCCGCGGGGGGCGCGTCATCGAGGGCGCCCGCGCGCAGCAGCAGCGCGCGCCGGGCCGCTTCCCGGCCGGCCGGAGCGTCGAGCGCCGCGTCGGGCTCGGCCAGCAGCGCCACGAGCCGGGCCGCCTCGCGCGCCTGGCGTGTGCCCGGCAGGAGCGGCGCCGCCAGCTGCATGCTCGGCGCCACCAGCTCGGGCTTCTGCACGCCGTCGAGCGTGGGGCCATACGAGGAGCGCCAGGGCAGGAAGTGCGCCAGCTGCGCCTGCAGGATGTTCTGGTCGGTCGCCCCGCCCACCGTCAGCACCTCGGGCGTGCTCGACGGCGGCAAGATACCCTGCCGACCGCTGTTGCCCGCGGCGGTCACCACGAGCACGCCTTCCGCCATCAGCGCGCTCGCCAGCCGATCCACCTCGCTGGCCGCCGCGGGGATCTCCTCATCGCCCCCCAGCGAGACGTTGAGCACGCGGATGCCGTAGCGCCGGTGATTCGCCAGCATCCAGCGCAGGCCCCGCGCGATCGCCGCGTCGGGGATCCGCATTTGCGGGTCGCCCACGCGCGCCAGCACCAGATCGGCCTCACTGGCGATCCCGCGGTAGCGCCCGCCCGATAGATACCCGTTGCCCGCCGCCACCGCGCTGGTCATCAGGCCATGCCAGCTGCGCATGGCCGGCTGCGTGAAATCGGCGTCTTCGATCGCCGGGTCGACGCTCGCGTCGATCTGGGCGCGAATGCGGGGGTGCGGCTCGGTCAGGTCGGGGTGGGGATAGAAGCCGCTGTCGAGCAGGCCGAGCACCACGCCGCGACCACGGAAGACCGGGTTGGCGTGCAGGCGCAGCGGCACGGGTAGGGCCGCTTGCCCCGCCGCGGCCACCAGCGGGCTATCGCCCCGCGCCGCCTCGTGCCATAGCAACCGGTGCAGGTCATGCTCCGCGGCCAGCGTGCGCAGCGCGCCCTGCACGCAGACGGCGCACGCCCCGCTCGCGGCCGCCCAGCCGGGCGCCCGGTGCACCAGCACGTCGCGCACTACCGGGTCGACGTCGCCATAGCGCGCCAGCAGCGCCGGTTCGGCCGGCCGGCCGCAGCGCGGACAGCGCACGCCCACGCGATCGGCATCCTCCCGCGGCAGAAACTCCCCTACCACAGCCATGTTCCTATAATAGCAGCTTGCCCGAACCGCTTCAAGCGCTCATTCGCTCCATTATCTATCCTTGAGCGTGAAGAAAATTACCAGGATACATCTTAAGACCGATGCTTCTTCAGAACATCCGTGCTACTATTGCTCCCGTGAACCTGCAGTACCGTGGCGATCCGTCTTAGCTCAAGGAGGACATCCATGGACACTCCCGCGCCCGCGCGCCCCTCGGTCCCCGACCCGGACGTACCTTACCGCCTCTTCCGCGCCCTCGTGCGCGGGCCCGCCGGGGATGACCCCGTCGTCGCCGCGCTCGCGCTGCAAGCGCGCGCGGGCGATGCAGCCGCACGCAACGCGCTCTACGCCCGGCTGGAGCCGTGGCTGCACTGCCTGGCGGCCCCCGCGCTGCGCGCCGCGCGGGCGCTGCCCTCGGCCCGCATCGAGCCCGACGACGTGCGGCAGCAGATCTTCATCTGCTACGTCGAGGTGCTGCGCGACTGGCAACCGGAGCGCGCGCCGTTCCCGCTCTATCTCGGCCACGTGCTGTCGCGCCGCCTGCGCCACTACGTCTGGCGCCAGGCGCACCCGCGCGAGGCGGCCGTGCCGGCCGCGCGGGATGGCGACGGCGATACCGCCGCGTCCGCGCTCGACGCGCCGCCGCCCTGGAGCGCGCCCGACGGCGCGGCGGCCGCCGATCCTGCGCGCCGGGTCGCCGCGAACGCGTTGGAGAACGCGCTGCTGGCCGGGCTGCCACCGCACGCCCGCCGGCTGATAACCCTCCACGTGATCGAGGGCCGGACGATGGCCGCGACCGCCGCGCGCCTCGGCTGCCACGAGCGCACCGCCTGGCGCCTCTACGCGGTGACGTGCGCGGTCCTGCGTGCCCGGGCGCGAGCACTCGGCTTGCAACGGCCCCGGACTTGATGTAAGCTAGCGGACGTACAGGCGCCGTCCGCTCGGTAGCGGACCCGGCGCCGGGTCCGCTACCGTTGTGAGAGGAGACACATTCACTATGACCTGGCTCTTACCCTACGTCGGGCTGATCCTGGGCCTCGCCCTGATCGTCTACGCCTTCCTGGCGTACAGCGGATCAGCCGCCGTCGCCGGCCTGCCCGCGACAATGCGCCGCCCGGGCGATCCCCTCTGGCTCACCGGCCTCATGCTGATCGGCGTGGCCCTGCTGCTGGGCTGGGTGGGCTACACCTTCTCCATCCAGCTGCAGATTGTGCGCATCCTCCTCGCCGTCGTCGGCATCGTCGTGCTTGGGCTGGCCTGGCCGCGCAACACCACGTCGCCCACGCCCTGACGGCCGGGGCGGCGGCAGGCACAGGAAAAGGGGCGCCCGGCGGGACGCCCCTTTGTCGCGGCGTACGGCCTCAGGCCGAGGCCGCCTGAATGTCGACCCAGCCGGAGCCGGCGGCCGTCAGCGGCAGGAAGTCGAACTCCAGGGCCTTGCGCTCCTCGGCCTCCAGGATGGCCTGCAAGCTGCGCAGGGCGCGATACTGCAGCGCCCGGATCGCCCCTTCTTTCTTCGACATCACGCTCGCGATCTCGCTGTTGTCGTAGCCCGCGATGAACTTCAGGCAGATCACCTGCCGCTGCTCGGCGGTCAGCTTCTGGATCGCCTGCCGTAGCTCGCTCGACGCCACGCTGCTGGCCAGGGCCTGCTCGGGGTCGATCGGCTCCTCGCGGATCAGCATCGTATCGTCCAGCGGCAACACGTCGCGCCGCGTCCGATAGTGATCGACGACGAGGTTATGGGCCAGCCGATAGAGCCAGGACGAGAAGGGGTAGCCGTACCACGTATACCGCCCGATCGCCTCCCAGGCTTTCAAGAAGACCTGCTCGCAGAGATCCTCCGCCTCGTACGGGTTGCCGACTTTATAGTAGATGTACTTGTAGATTTTCTCGACGTAGGCGTTATAGAGCGCGGCGAAGGCTTCCTGATCATGCTGCGAGGCGCGTTTGGCGAGTTCGGCTTCGTTGTTGAGCATCCGGGTTCCTCCTGGCGTACCGGGCGCCGCGGGGGCGGCCGCATGTACCTTGGACGTGCGGTATAGTGCACGTGGCAAACTCTCCGTTCCCGCTTGCGCGACAAGCAAGAAATATGCCATCTGCCGCCCGCCGTGCCGCTCCCGGCGGGCGGCACCACGCCGGTTTTGCCTGCTTGCGCGTGCAAACACATGTGTGTATAATGGGCTGAGTGGGGCCGCTGCGGTGCAGCAAGGAATGTGCCCTCGGGAGAGAGCGTCGGGTGGATATATCACTACAGGTTAATCAGGAGCAGTCGCTCAAGGTCTCGCCGACCCTGATCGTCCTGAATCAGCTTCTCGCGCTGTCGTCGCTCGAGTTGCAACAGCTGATCCAGCAGGAGCTTGCTGATAACCCCGCGCTGGAGATCGTCGAGGGGCGACCCTGCCCTGTTTGCGGCACCCCCAGCACCTCGCCGCTTTGCCCCGTCTGCGAGCGCCCGATCAACCCGCCCGGCAAGGACGCCCCCACCCCGACCAGTTCCACCTCGTCCGAGGTCGATTCGCCCTCTGACGACTGGTATCAGGACTTCGCCGACCGCCGCTCGAGTGCGAGCCGCCGCGACGAGAGCAGCGAGGAATTCGACCCGCTCACTCTGGTGGCCGGCGATATCGACCGCGTCGAGCAGCTGCTCGCCGACCTGACCCCCGGTCTCGCCGACCGCGACCGGGCGGTCGCCGCGTACATCCTGGGCAGCCTCGACGAGCGTGGCTATCTGTCCTGCCCGCTCGACCAGGTGGCCGGCGCCTGCGGCGTGACCGTGGAGCAGGTCGAGGTCGTGCTGCGCCTCATTCAGCGCGCGGCCCCCACCGGGGTCGGTGCCCGCGACCTGCGCGAGTGCCTGCTGCTCCAACTGGAGGAGATCAAGGAGCGCGGCGAGCCGGCGCTCGTGCCGTTCGTCGAGGAGATCCTGCGCGATTACCTGACCGAGCTCGGCGAGCACAAGTTCACGATGATCGCCCATACCCTCGGCACCACCTACGACGCCGTGGTCGCCGTGCGCGACTTCGTGAAGCAGCACATGAACCCGCACCCGGGCTACGGCTCCGACGGCCGCCCCTGGCCCGCCCACACGCCGACCCGCTACGTGGCGCCCGACGTCATCATCCGGCTGCGCAACGAAAAGCTTGAGGTGGAGGTCGTCGAGTCGCTGCGCTTCAGCCTGCGCGTCAACCCGCTCTATCACCGCCTGGCCGCGGCGGCCAGCGCCCACCCGCAGGGCCGCGTGCCGGCGCTGAACGGGAACGGCGCCACGGCCGACGGCGCAGGCCCCGGCATGAACGGCGTGCACGCCGCGCTGCGCCTGCCCGAGAACTGGGAGACGCATCTACCCGGCTTCTCGGACGCCGATCGCGAGCACATCCGGCGTTATGTCAACCGATCGCGCCTTTTCATCTCCAACGTCGCGCAGCGACGCGAGACGATGCGCCGCATCACCACGTGCCTGGTCGAGATTCAGGAGGAGTTCCTGCGCCACGGCATCCGCCAATTGCGCCCCCTGACCCGCGCCCAGGTCGCCCAGCATCTCGGCCTGCACGAATCGACGGTCAGCCGCGCCACGGCCGACAAGTACGTGATGCTGCCCAACCGCCAGGTTATCCCCTTCTCCGATTTCTTCCAGGCCTCGCTGAGTGCGAAAGATCGCATCCGCGAGCTGATTACGACCGAGCCGAAGCCCCTGACCGACAAGGAAATTGTCCAACGACTGCGGGAGCAGGGCGTCCGAATCGCCCGGCGCACAGTGACGAAATACCGCAACCAGCTCGGCATCATGCCTTCAACGTTTAGGTAAGCCGCCAGGAGGTTGCCGTGGACGAAGCACATGCGGGCCCGCCGGACCGTGCCGACGCCCTGCCGCCCTCACCCCCCGCCGACCCGCCCGCCCCTACGCCCGCCGACCCGATCGCCCGCTTGCGCGAGGCGGTCGCGGTGCTCCGCAGCGGCAATCGCCCCGCCGCCGCCGCCCTGTTCAGCGCCGTCATCGCCGACCACCCCGACAACGAGGTCGCCTGGGTCGGCCTGGCCGCCAGCAGCAACACGCGCGAGGCCGCCGCCGCGGCGCTCCACCGCGCGGAGGAGATCAACCCGCAGAGCCCCTTCGTCGACCAGACCGTCGCCGACATGACCAAGCGCTGGCCGGGCTTCGCCGACGCGCTGGCCGCCGCGCGGGCCGGCGCGGCCCCGCCGCCGGACCTGCTGGTGACTCCGCCCGGCGCTCCGCCCGCCGCCCCGGAGACGGCCCCGGTTGCAGAGGCAGCCCCGCTGACGCCCGTCGTGGCCGAAGCGCCCGCCGAAGCCGTGCCCGCCGATGAGGCCGCGCCGCCCACGCTGGTGCTACCCGCTGCCCCTGAGGAGGAGGCCGCGCCTGTGCTGCAGCCGCGGCGTAGTGCCGGGCGCACCCTCCTGCGCACCGGGGTCGGGCTCCTGGCGCTGGGCCTGCTGGCCCTCATCGTCGGGCTGCTCTGGAACAGCAGCCTCTTCACCCCGGCGCCGGCCACGCCGACCGCGCAGGTCGCCCAGGTGGGCCTGACGCCGACCGCGCCGCTGCCCACGGCGGTCGCGATCGTGCCCACTGCCCTGCCGCCCACGCCCGTGCCGCCGACCGCCGTCCCGCCCACGTCGTCCGTGCCACCCACCCACACTTCGGCCACCGCGGACATGACCGCCGTCGCCGCCGCTACGGCCGCCGTCACGGCCGCCGCCACACCGGGAGCCACCGAGCGGCAGGATGCGCTGGCCGCCGTGCGCGACGGCCAATACGCCGTCGCCATACCAACGCTCGAAGCCGCCACCGAGCGCAATCCTGCTGACGTCGAGGGCCTCTACTACCTGGGCGTTGCCTACCTGAGCGCGCCCGACCGGCCGCATGGCGCCGAGGATGCCGAGCTTACGTTCCGCAGCCTGCTGGCCCGCCAGGCCGGCTGGCCGCCCGCGCTCGATATGCTGGCGCGCAGCCTCATCGCTCAGGGCCGCTACGGCGACGCCGTGCCGCCCGCCCACGAGGCCGCCCAGATCGATCCCACGCGCGCCGAGTACTACCTGACCCTCGGTCGGGCCTATGAAGGCGGCGGCGATGCGGCCGATGCCGCGAAAGCCTACGCCGCCGCGGCCGCGCTCACCGCCACCGCCACGCCGGGCACCGCGCCGGGCGGCCCGGACGAGACGCCCGGGGCCACCCCACCAGCCGAAAGCACTCCACCCAACGGGGCGACGGCGGGCACCACCGAGACGGCCGCGCCAGGCGGACCGCAAACCGGTGGCGTGCCGCTCTCGCCCGCTCCGGAGACGCCCGGCGCCCCGTCGCCCACGCCGACCTACGAGGTGCCGAGCAAGTAGCGGCGCAACCCGCCGCCGCGCGCTTCGTTTTACTTCTTGCCCCGGCGCGCGGCGCCGGGGTGCACTATTCGCACACACGTTCGCGTTGCACCACCCTATCCGGCGGTGCTATAATCTAGAATATTGTAATATTCCGACACGCTCAGCATGCGAGTAATAACGCCCCGCCGGACGTTGGCGACGGGACCTGACGGGGGGTTGCACGATGATCCGGGTCTGGCTGCGGCGCCTGCGCCACATGGCCCACCGCCGGTCGACGCCGGCCGGCGCCGCACCCGCGACCGCTCAGCCGGATCCGCGCCTCGAAATCTACCTCCATCAGATCGCCGATCTGCCGGAGCCCGACCGGGCGATTATTATCCGCGTGCTGCAAGACATCTTGAACGAGGAAACAGCCTACGAGCGCCGCATGATCGCCGAATAGTGGGAACGCTCGGCACGCCAGCCGTGAGTGACGCACGATGGACGGAGCCACCCGCGAGACAATCGATTTTCTGATTCGCCGCTATGAGCTGCACGACCGCCTCCCGGTCGACCTCGGGGGTTTGCTGGACCGTTTCACGGTCCGGCGCTACCCGTTTACGGCCTGGACCCTCGGCTTCGCGGTCGTGCGCCCGCGCGAGATCCACATCGGCATCAACGGCCACCTCCCCGGCCCCTGGCAGCGCCTGGCTGAAGCCCACGAGATCGGCCACATCATCGCCTATCACCCCCACCGCCTCTACACCTGCAAGGCCTATCAATGGGACCAGGATGAGCACGAGCGCGAGGCGCAGATGGCCGCGGCCCTGCTGCTCGTGCCGCTGCGCGCCGCGCAGGCCTATCAGGTCGACTTCACCCCCGCGCAGCTGGCCGACATGCTGCAGGTGCCCGTGAGCCTCGTCGATCTGCGCTGGACGCAGGCCCACCTCGACGGCGAGCTTTAGTCCCGGTACCTTCGCGCGCACGGGGACACCCCGGCGCGGACCCCGCGGGCCCACGAGTCCCGCGCCCGTGCACGCCCGGGCACCCCGGGTCCCGCGCCACGCGGTTGGGATGAGAACCAGATGCGATAGAAGGGCTGGGTCAGTGGAGAAGCAAGAGATCCTGCAGGTAATGCAGACCGAGTTCACCGCGCTGGATGCGCTGGTGCGCGACCTCGACCCGGCGCTGCTCAGCACCCCGGGCGTGTATGACCAGCTGGCGATCAAGGACGTGCTGGCGCACCTGGCCGCCTGGGCGCGCCTCGAAGCCGGCTGGCTGGAGGCCTCGGCGCGCGGGGCGCCGGTCGTGCGCTTCACGCCGCAGTTCCCGCTCGGCAGCGGGCCGGACGAGACCGTGATGGACGCGCTGAACGCCGCCATCTTCGCCGCCAACCGCGGCCGGCCGGCGGCCGCCATCCTGGCCGATTGGCGCGCGGCCCACGCCGCGCTGGTCGCCGCCGTGACGCCGTTGTCCGAGGCGACGCTCAACGATCCTCAGGCTTTCGCCTGGTGGCCGGGCGAGCCGGTCTGGACCTCGATCGCGGGCAACTCGTCCGACCACTATCAGGAGCACCGCGCCCTGATCGAAGCGTGGCTGGCGGCGCGCTGAGCCGCGGCGCGGCTACGCTTCGCGCGGCGGACCGGCGCACGTCGCGACCTCCGGCGAGGCGTGGCCCAGCAGCCGGGCGAGGATCTCGAGGCGCAGCCGCGCCGGGTCGGTGCGCGCCCCCGCCGCCTCGGAATGCGTCGGCACGACGGGATATTTGGCGGGTGCCGCGCCCCCCGTTTGCACGGCCACGCCGCCGAGCAGATGGGGGAACAGGTAGCTCGGGAAATGGCCTTCGCGCAACACCCGTACGCCCGCCGACCCGACCTCCAGGATCGGGAAGGACCCACACACCGGTCCGCGCCGGCCCGCGCCGGCCAGCATCAGTGGGATGCCCTGCGCCCGGCAGAAAGCTTCCGCCGCCCGGCGATCCGTGATCTCCGGCTGCCCGCTGCGGTTCAGCGACGTGACCGCGGGGAAGGCGACGCCCCGCGCGATCAGCGTGCGCGCCAGGTCCATCGACGGCTCATCCCCCGCCGGCACGCAGTTCTGGATCCAGCGCGTGCCGTCGGGCGTCTGTGAGAGCATGGCGGAGGGCACCGCCGCTACGGCCTCCGGACGCACCGGCGCCCGCAGCAGCGCCAGCGCGCCCAGGCGCGCCGTCAGCGTCGCCGGATCAGAGAAGATGGGCCGCACGTCCGCCGCGATCCGCAGGGGATCGAGCAGCGCCGCGAACCGCTCCACGGGCAGCACCGCGGCCAGAGGCCGACCGATTCGTCCCTCGCCCTTGATCCGGTAGATCTCTGCGGCGGCAGCCGGATTAGCTCCGTCGAGCCAGAGCACCCAGACCGAGCGCACGAACACAGCCACGCACTGCCCCGCCGCGATCCGCGCCGCGGCGTCCTCCCGGGCGCCGGCATCGACGAGCCCGCGCACGATCGGCGTACCCGGCCGCGGAAGCGGCGCGGCCGGGAAAGCAACCCTACTTCGCATAGCCATCATCTACCTCCTGCTTCTATCCAGACGGTGGTTTCGATGAGTCCAGCATAGCGCGGCAGGCTGCTCGGGGCATGAGGGCAGGCTCCCAAAGGCAGGACGCGATCCGGGGCGCGCGGTCGGCGGCCTGGGGGTGGGGTCCTACGGGGGTGCCGGGGAAGCGATCAGTGGGGCGGGATCGTCTGGCCCAGGCCGGCCTCGCGGGCGAGCACGATAGCTTGGGCGCGGTTGGGCACCTGCAGCTTGCGGAAGATCCCGGTGATGTGGTTGCTCACCGTCTTGGGGCTCAGCACCAGGCGCTCCGCGATCGCCTGGTTATCCCAGCCCTGGGCGATGAGCTCCAGCACTTCGCGCTCGCGCGGAGTCAAGTCGGCCAGCGGACCCGGCGCGAACGCGCCTGGCGCGGGCAGGAAGTCGTAAAGCTCCTGCAGAAACGCGCCCCAGGCCGGATCGTCGGGCAGCAGCGCGTGGTTCTTGCCCTCGAGCGGCACGAAGCGCGCGCTGGGGATGAGCCCGGCCAGCCGGCGGCCCTCTTCGAAGGGCACGATCGCGTCCTGCCGGGCATGCAGCACCAGCGCCGGCATGGTCAACTGCGCCGCCTCGGCGCTGACGTCGGTCGCCCAGCCCGCGGCGGCTAATTGCACGGCGGTTTCCGGCGACGTCGACAGCCGCTGCAGTTCGTTGAACCACTGCACCGATTCCGGATCGCCCTCCGGCAGAAAGAGCGTGGTGTAGACCTGGCGAAAGGCGGGGCTGTCCTGGCCCCAGCCGGCCGCCATCACCTGCGCCAGCGCGGCCGCCTCGGCGCGCGATCCCGCGCCCGGCCGCCGCATCCGCCCGCGAGCATAGCTGCCGTACAGGATCAAGTGCGTGACCCGCTCGGGATGGCGCAGCGCGTAGAGCACCGCGACCACGCCGCCGCCGGAGAGCCCGAGGAGCGGAAACCGGGCCAGATCCAGGCGGTCGACCACGGCCTCCAGGTCGGCCACCCGGGCCGCGATCGAGACGTCGGCCACCTGCCGGTCGGACAGCCCGCAGCCGCGCTGGTCGTAGCGCACGAGCGTGTGCCGGCGCGACAGCGCGGCCAGCCAGTGTCGCCAGACCGGGCTGTCCCAGTCGTACTCCAGATGGCTGAGCCAATGCGCGGCCTTGACCAGCGGCGGGCCCTGCCCCGCGGTAGCGTAGGCGATACGCGTGCCGTCGAAGCTGGTGCAGAAGTGAATGTGCTGGCGGGCCGCCATAAACCCTCTCCGTCCGAGACCGCCTGCCGCCCGGCCGGCGCTGCCGTCCGGCGCAGCAAGGATCGCGCCGCCTCTCCCGCCCAGCGGGCCGCGTCGTCAGGGCACCGGGCCGTCCCCGCCCGCGGCGTCCTGATCGACGGCGCGGCGAGCCAGCACCAGCCCGTATACCGGCCCGCTGCCCGCCCCGCGCAGCACCTCGGCGCAGGAATAGAGCGTCGCGCCCGTCGTGTAGACGTCGTCGATAAGCAGGCAGGGCCCAGGCGGCGGCGACGACGCAGCGGTCCAGGCGAAGGCGTCGTCCAGGTTCGCGCTGCGGTCGGCCGCGGCCAGGCCCACCTGCTGCGGCGTGTCGCGCACGCGCGCCAGCCCGCGGACCACCGGCCAGCCCAGTCCCGCGCCCAGTCGCCGCGCCAGCACCGCCGACTGATTGAAGCCGCGCCGCCGCGCGCGGCGGGGATGCAGCGGCACCGGCAGCAGCGCGGGCGCCACCCCATCGCCCCAGGGCAGCGGCTGGCCCACACACGTCGCTTCGAGCAGACCGCCCAGCGGATCGCCCAGCACCCGCCAGCCGTTGTACTTCAGCCGCCGGATCGCCGCGGCCAGCGGGCCGGCATAGGTGCCGGTACAGAGCACGGCCGTCAGGTCGGACGGGGAGCAGGCGGCCGGGCAGGCCGCGCCGCCCGGGCTGGGCCCCAGCGGGCGGGTGCAGACCGCGCAGGTCCAGCCGGCCGCCGGGGGTGGCACAATCGCCGCCAGGCAAGCCGGGCAGAGCCAGGCGCCGAGCGCGCTGCAGCCGCCGCAGCGCCGCGGGTAGACCAGGTCGAGCAGGGCGCCCCAAAGGCGGGCGGCCGGGGCGGGCGGGGGCGGCGGCATGGGCGCGGCGCGCCTATCCGGCGGGGGTGAGCGCCACCCGGTCACCGACTTGCGTGCCGCTGGCGGCGATGCTGCCGGGCGGCAGCTCGACCACGCGCCGCGACCCGCGCACGATCCGGCTGATGCGCCAGGGCGGCAGCGCCGTGTACAGGTGCAGCACCTGGCCATCGGCGTCCAGGAAGAGCAGGTCGAGGGGGAAGCGCATGAAGAACATGTGCACGCTGCTCTCGGGCTCCAGGATGAGCGCCTGCCCCGGGGCGAGCGGCGCATGGCCCATCAGCCCCAGGCCGCGCGCCCACATGCTGGTGGCCCGGCGCACCTCGCCGGCCACTGTCGTGCCGCGCGTCAGGTTGGCCAACCGGCCCGGCGCCGCCCGGCCCCGCCGAAACTCCGCCATCGTCTAGCCCTCCGCGGCGCCCGCGCGCGCCGCAATCGCCGCCGCCAGCCGCGTGACCGCGTCCGGCGCCTCCTCCAGGAAGAGAAACGGCTCCGTCAGCTCCAGTTCCATCAGGTGGAGCGCCCCCGCGGCGTCGCGCAGCAGGTCGACCCGCGCGTAGAGCGCCGGGGCCGGCGCGGCGGCCAGGATGCGCGCCGCCAGCGCCACCTCGTCGTCCGGCGCCGTCACGCGCGACCAGGGCGGCGCCGCGGCACCCTCGGCGCTCAGCGCGGGCGTGCGCCGCACCGCGTGGGTGAACACTCCGTCCACGAACATCAGCGAATGCTCGCCCGTCGTCTCCACGGTCGGCAGGTAGGGCTGCACGAGCATGTCGTGCGTGGGCAGCCAGGCGTCGAGGTGCGCCTGCCCCGCCGCGAGCGTCGCCGGGTCCACCCGCAGCGCGCCGTAGGCCGAGGCGCCGACCGCCGGCTTGATCACCGCCCGCGTCCAGCCCTGCTCGGCCAGGATCGCGCCCAGCCGGGCGGGCGTACCCGCGTCGAGCCAGACCGTCGGCAGCACCGGCAGGCCCTTCGCGGCCAGTTCGCGCAGGTAGAACTTGTGCGTGTTCCAGGCCAGCACGGCGGGCGGGTTCCAGAGCGCCGTCCGCGCCGCGGCCCGGCGGATCCAGGCCAGGAACGCGTCGCGGCGCAGGTGGTAGTCCCACGTCGAGCGGATCACCGCCAGCCGGAAAGCCGCCCAGTCGACCGCAGGATCGTTCCAGACGACGGGCACGCCGCGCAGGCCGCGCGCCGCCAGCGCCGGGATCAGCCGCTGCCGGTCGTCCGGCTCGCGGCCCAGCTCGGTCCCGCAGGTGACGAGCGCCACCGCGGGCGGATCGGGGGCGCACACGCCCGGCTCAGGCATCGCACATCGCCGCGATTGTAGCACACTCGTGGCCGATTCACAATCGGTTGCGCGCCAGGTGCGCCCGATTGTTTTGCAGGCGAGCGCGATCTGCCCTCGTCATCGCTCATGCTCGGGTAGCGCTGAAAACAATCTGGCGGCCCCGGCTGGCGGCCCCGGCCGGGCCGCCAGCCGGGCGGACGCGTCAGGATGTCCCAGAATGTCGCAGAATGTCGCATCTTCGAGAAATTGGGGCGATGCCAGGCGTCGCGGAGGCGGCGCCGGCGGCGTAACCTTCGCCTTTCTAGCTCAACGTAGTGATAACCGCGATGGGACATGGATGGGACATTTTGGGCCGGTTGGGCTGGCGCTGCCGGTCGTCGTTGGGCGCGGTCTGGGTGCGGGGGTTCCGTTGCGTGGCCCGGGCCTGCGCGATCCGCGGGACGGCCTTGTCCCCGCGGCCGCCCCGGCCTACCACCGAGCGGGGCGCCCCGCCGACCATGAGCGCGGCGGCCTCCCCGGACGGCGCCGGCTCCCCCAGCCAACTCGGCCCGGCATCGCCGCCTGCTGGCATGCCGTTCGGTGAGGCGGCATCCTCGCGTGACAGAGCGCGCTCCCACAGAGGATCCGGGCCCCTTCCGACGGGGCGGTGCGGGGGCCTCGCCGGGCGGAGCCGGCTCCCACAGACACGGCCGGGCAGCCGGGCTGTGCGCCAGGCCGATCTCCACCGCCCAGGGCAGCCACGTGGGGCTGCCCCTACACGGGCATCCCGATGGTCGCGGGCGGGATCTGCGGCGGCGCATCGCGGGGCTGAGCCCCCTCCTACAGACGATGGGGCCTTACCCGCGGCCGGGCGGTGCGGGGGCCTCGCCGGACGGCGCCGGCTCCCACAGCACTCGGCCCCGCTGCCCGGCTGCCCTCAGGCGAGATCTGGGGGAGCCGGGCGGCCCGCGGTCTGCCCCGCGCGGGCCACGCCACCCCAAGTCCCCACTCCGCGCCCCTGTCATCTCACGTCCTCCCGACAACCACCCCCACCACGGCGTCACCATCGTCACCATTGCGCGATTCCCGCTAATAGAAGCGGAAAGTAGGGTGACGACCATGGTGGCGCGATGCGGGAGCGGCGCGTCACCGCCGCGTCACCCGCGCATCCCGGCGGGTCGCAAGCACGATCGGGCGGAGCCCCCTCCTACAGCCGGATCCCGGCTGCCGCGCAGCCGGCCGCGTCCCCGCGCCGCTCCCTTGTCACCCTTGGGGAGCCAGGGCGCCCGGGCCACCGGAGGGCATGAAGATGGCCGTCCCCCGGTTACGATCGGCAGGTCAGATGGGACATTTTCAGAATAGAATAGCCGCAGGCGAAGGATCTCCGCGCCGGCGGCCGGCCCGCAGCCAGCGCGGATGTGCCGGGCCGCTGACGCCGCTGACGCCGAGAATTGGGGATCTCACATGTTTGCATCCCGCAGACCGCCGCCGCACGGGTCTAACGCGACTCTAACGCAACCTAAGTGTGGATCTAACAGCCCGGCCGGTATAATTCATGCTGGACAGGCCGGGTAACGGCCTGCTGAGAATGCTATCAGAGTAGGCGCGGGCCCGCGCCTACGGGAGGTGGATGGATGAATTTACAGAAGTACACGGAGAAGGCCCAGGAGGCCGTGCAAGGTGCCCTGAGTCTGGCGACCGAGTATAACAACACGCAGATCGAGCCCGAGCATCTGCTGCTCGCCCTATTAGAGCAAGACGGCGGCGTGGTGCCGACCATTCTGATCCGGCTCAACGTCTCGGTCAGCGCGCTCGCCGCCGACACACGGGCGGAGATCGAGCGCCTGGCGCGCATGACCGGCGGCCCGGCCGAGCCGCGCGTCGGCGGCCGCCTGAACACCGTGACCACCAAGGCCGAGAACGAGGCCAAGGGCATGCACGACGACTTCGTGAGCACGGAGCACCTGCTGCTCGGCCTGCTCGACGAGGGCACCCGCTATCCGGCGGGCCGCCTGCTGCACGAGGCCATGGTCAGCCGCGACCGCGTGCTCCAGGTCTTGAGCCAGGTGCGCGGCAGCCAGCGCGTCTCCAACCAGAACCCCGAGGCGACCTATGAGGCGCTCAAGAAGTATGGCCGCGACCTGACCGAGGTCGCCGAGCGCGGCAAGCTCGACCCGGTCATCGGCCGCGACGAGGAGATCCGCCGCGTGATCCAGGTGCTCTCGCGGCGCACCAAGAACAACCCGGTGCTGATCGGCGAGCCCGGCGTCGGCAAGACGGCCATCGTCGAGGGCCTGGCCGGGCGCATCGTGCGCGGCGACGTGCCCGAGGGGCTGAAGAACAAGCGCCTCGTCGCGCTCGACCTCAGCGCGATGGTCGCGGGCGCCAAGTTCCGCGGCGAATTCGAGGAACGGCTGAAGGCCGTCCTCAAGGAGATCGCCGAGGCCGAGGGGCAGATCGTCGTCTTCATCGACGAGTTGCACACCGTCGTGGGCGCGGGTGCCGCGGAAGGCGCCATGGACGCCTCGAACATGCTCAAGCCGATGCTGGCGCGCGGCGAGCTGCACATGATCGGCGCGACCACGCTCGACGAGTACCGCAAGCACATCGAGAAGGACGCCGCCCTGGAGCGCCGCTTCCAGCCCGTCTTCGTCGGCGAGCCCACGGTCGAGGACACGATCTCGATCCTGCGCGGGCTGCGCGAGCGCTACGAGGTGCACCACGGCGTGCGCATCACCGACGGCGCGCTGGTGGCCGCAGCCACCCTCTCGCACCGCTACATCACCGACCGCTTCCTGCCCGACAAGGCGATCGACCTGATCGACGAGGCGATGTCGCGGCTGCGCATGGAAAACACCAGCATGCCGGTCGAGCTCGACCAGGCGAAGCGCCGCATTATGCAGCTCGAGATCGAGCAGCAGGCGCTGCGCAAGGAGAAGGACCCGGCCAGCCGCGAGCGCCTGCAGAAGATCGACGAGACGCTGGGCAACCTGAAGGAAGAGGAGCGGCGCCTCATGGTGCAGCTGCAGCACGAGCGCCAGGGCCAGCAGGCGGTCCGCGACCTCAAGGAGGCGATCGAGCAGGCCAATGCCGAGCTCGAAGCCGCACAGCGCAGCTACGACCTGAACCGCGCGGCCGAGATCCAGTACGGGCGGCTGCCCGAGCTCCAGCGCAAGCTGGAGGAGGCCCAGCGCGCGGGCGCGGGCGAGCGCCCCGCCGGGGCGCTGCTGCGCGAAGAGGTGACCGAGGACGACATCGCCGCCGTGGTCAGCAAGTGGACGGGCATCCCGGTCACGCGCATGATGGAAGGCGAGCTCGCCAAGCTGCTGCGCCTGGAGGAGCACCTGCACCTGCGCGTGGTCGGCCAGGATGAAGCGATCCACGCCGTGTCCAACGCGGTGCGTCGAGCGCGCGCCGGCCTGCAGGACCCGAACCGGCCGCTCGGCTCGTTCTTCTTCCTCGGCCCCACGGGCGTCGGCAAAACCGAGCTCGCGCGGGCGCTGGCCGAGTTCCTGTTCGACGACGAGAACGCGATCGTGCGCATCGACATGAGCGAGTACACCGAGAAGTTCGCCGTGTCGCGCCTGATGGGCGCGCCGCCCGGCTACGTGGGCTATGAAGAGGGCGGCCAGCTGACCGAGCCGGTCCGCCGCCGGCCCTACTCGGTCGTGCTCTTCGACGAGATCGAGAAGGCGCACCCCGAGGTCTTCAATGTGCTACTCCAGGTGCTCGACGACGGCCGGCTGACCGACAGCCAGGGCCGCACGGTCGACTTCAAGAACACCGTGATCATCATGACGAGCAACGTCGGCGGCCAGTGGATCAGCGAGCTCGGCGAGGCCGACGAGGCGACGCTGCGCAACCGCGTGCAGGAGGCGCTGCGCCAGACCTTCCGGCCCGAGTTCCTGAACCGCATCGACGAGGTGGTCATCTTCCAGCAGCTGACCCGCGCGCAGCTGGCCGACATCGTGGAGATCCAGCTGGGGCGGCTGCGCAAGCGGCTAGCCGAGCGCCATCTCACGCTCGAGCTGACCGACCGGGCCAAGGAGTTCCTGGCCGACGAGGGCTGGGACCCGGTCTACGGCGCGCGGCCACTGAAGCGGACGATCCAGCGGCGCATCATGGACCCGCTGTCGCTCGCGCTGCTTGAGGGCGAGTTCCGCGACGGCGACACGATCCTCGCCGACGTGGCCGACGGCAAATTGGTCTTCAAGAAGGGCGCCCCGGTCCCTGTCGGCGCCTGACCCCGCGCGACTGACGACCCCCGTGCCACGCGTTTGGCGCGGGGGTCTTGTCTTTCCCCACGCCAATGCATGGCATTGATCTCGCTGTGCTGGCCCGTGCCCCGGGCCGCATGGCCGGGGGATCCCGTCGAACTCAAAGGAGATCGCTCATGCAGGCCGTCCGCTTTGGCTGGTTCCTATCCCCCGGGCCCGCGCCCTCCCCGCCCGCGCTGCCGCGCACCCTTCAGGTCGTGGCGCAGCAGCCCGACGTCCTGCCCGCCATCGCGGAGCACTTCGACTCGATCTGGGTGCCCGACCACTTCTTTGGCTTCGACGACCCGACCGAGCCCTGGGCGGAGGCCTGGACCACGCTCACCTGGCTGGCCGCGCGCTACCCGCAGGTGCACGTCGGCCCCATCGTCCTTGGCGTGGGCTACCGCAACCCGGCCCTGCTGGCCAAAATGGCGGCTACGCTGCAGGCGCTCAGCGGCGGGCGCTTCATCATGGGCATCGGCGCGGGCTGGCGCGAGGCCGACTACGTCGCCTACGGCTACCCCTTCCCGGCCGCCGCCCAGCGCATCGCCGAGCTAGACGAGGCCGTGCAGATCATGCGCCGCATGTGGACCAGCCCGGCCCCGAGCTTCGACGGCCGCTACTTCCAGATCAAGGAAGCCTACTGCGAGCCGCGCCTCGACCCGATCCCGCCGATCATGATCGGCGGCAGCGGCCCCAAGCTGCTGCTGCCGCTCGCCGGCCGCCAGGCCGACATCTGGGACCGCTATCACGCGGGATCACCGGCCGAGATCGACCGCGCGGCCTACCAGGAGAAGCGCGACATCCTGCGCCGGGCCGCCGCCGAGGCCGGCCGCGACCCCGACAGCATCACCCAAAGCTACAGTATCGAGCATGCGCCGCGGCCCGAAACGCCCGACGACGAAGCCACCTGGCGCGGCTCGCTGCGCGCGCTGATGGATCTGGGCGTGCGCCAGTTCATCGTCGGCTTCAACCAGGGGCCCACGGTCGAACAGGTGCACCGTTTCGCCGCCGAGGTGCTCGGCCCGCTGCGCCAGGGGTAGGCAGCGGGCGCCCGCCGGCCGCTCACACCCGGTGGCCGAACTTGCGCTCGGTGCCCGCGCGCAGGCGCGCGATGTTGTCGTGGTGCACGCCGACGATCAGCCCGCCGATGAGCACCGCCGCGGGGATGAAGCTGAGGGGGACGGCGCCGAGGATCGCGGCCAGGATCACGCCCGCCAGCCCGACCACGACGCCCATGATCGAGCCGAGCGAGACGTAGCGCGTGAGCGCGACGACCGCGGCCATCGCCGCGATCGCCGCCAGCGCGGCCCAGGGCTGCACCGCGAGCGTGAGCCCGAAGGCCGTCGCCACGCCGCGCCCACCGCCCCATTTGCCCAGGAAGAGGCGGATCCAGATCGACCAGATATGCCCGGCGACGGCTGCCAGCCCGGCGGCGCCCAACGCCACCCCCAGCCAGGTCACGCTGGGCCAAGCCAGCCAGCGGGCCACGAGGATGGGCAGGGCGCCCTTGAACGCGTCGAGCGCGAAGACCGCAATGGCCGCGCCCGGCCCGACCACGCGCAGCGCGTTCGTCGCGCCCGTCTTGCCGCTGCCGTGGGCGCGCAGGTCCCGGCCCAGGCGCATACTGATGATCAGCCCGTTGGGGATCGCCCCCAGCAGGTACGCTCCCACGGTCAGCAGCGCCAGCGCCGCCCATTCCATCACACCACCTCGGCGTCGAGAATCGACGGGCACCGGCCGCGGCAGCCCGCCGGGTTCCCTGTAGCACGAATCGGTCCGGGCGAACCCAGCGGGGCGCTTCGCCGCGCTACGCTTCCGGCACGACCCAGCCGCGGGCACGCTCTACGGCGCGCTGCCAGCCAGCGTAGAGCGTGGCGCGGGCGACCGCGGGCATGGCCGGAGTGAAGCGCCGGTTCAGGGCCCAGTTCTGCGCGATCTCCGCCTGGTCCTGCCAGTAGCCGACGGCCAGCCCGGCCAGATAGGCCGCGCCGAGCGCCGTCGTCTCGGCCACCACGGGCCGCTCCACCGGCACGCCGAGGATGTCGGCCTGGAACTGCATCAGGAAGTTGTTGGCCACCATGCCGCCGTCGACGCGGAGCTCCTGCAGCGCGACGCCGCTGTCGGCCACCATCGCCTCCAGCACGTCGCGGGTCTGATAGGCTACCGACTCGAGCGTGGCCCGCGCGATCTCCGCGCGCCCGCTACCCCGCGTCAGCCCCAGGATCGCCCCGCGCGCGTACTGGTCCCAGTAGGGCGCGCCGAGGCCGACGAAGGCGGGCACCACGTAGACGCCGCCGCTGTCCGCCACCGAGGTGGCCAGGCGCTCCAACTCGGCCGCCGTACGGATGATCTGCAGGCTGTCGCGCAGGTACTGCACGGCCGCCCCGGCGATGAAGACCGAGCCCTCCAGGCAGTAGACCACCCGCCCGTTGAGGCCCCAGCCGATGGTCGTCAGCAGGTTGTGGGCGCTGGGCACCGGGCGCTCGCCCGTGTTCATGAGCAAGAAGCAGCCGGTGCCGTAGGTGTTCTTGGCCATGCCCGGCGCGAAGCAGGCCTGGCCGAACGTCGCCGCCTGCTGGTCGCCCGCATCGCCCGCCAGCGGGATCGGGCCGCCCAGGATCTCGGGCAGCGCCGTGCCGTAGACCATGCTGCTGGGCTGCACCTGGGGCAGCATGGCCGCCGGGATGTCGAGTTCGCGCAGGATCTCGGCGTCCCACGCCAGCGTGTGGATGTTGAAGAGCATCGTGCGGCTGGCGTTCGAGTAGTCGGTAGCGTGCACCGCACCGCCGCTGAGCCGCCAGAGCAGGAAGCTGTCGACCGTGCCGAAGAGCAGGTCGCCGCGCGCGGCGCGCGCCCGGGCGCCGTCCACGTGGTCGAGCAGCCATTTCAGCTTGGTGCCGCTAAAGTAGGCGTCGATCACCAGGCCGGTCTTCGCGCGGATCGCGTCGGTCCAGCCCGCGCGGCGTAGGGCATCGCAGTCGGGCGCGGTGCGCCGATCCTGCCAGACGATGGCGTTATGGATCGGCCGCCCGGTCTGCCGATCCCAGACGACCACGGTCTCACGCTGGTTCGTGATGCCCAGCGCGGCGATGGCACTTGGCGTCAGGTCGGCGGCCGCCAGCGCCTTCTTGGCGACGTTGACCTGGCTGCTCCAGATGTCTTCCGGGTTATGCTCCACCCAGCCCGGCTGGGGGAAGATCTGCTCGAACTCTTGATTGCTCTGCGAGATGATACGCCCGGCGTGGTCGAAGATGATCGCGCGCGAGCTCGTGGTGCCCTGGTCGAGGGCGAGGATGTAGCGGCCGTCCGCCATGCTGCCTGCTCCTCGTCGGCCCCGGACCCCGGCGGCCGCCGTGCGGGCAGCCGCCGGACCCCGGGACCCGTACCCGGTCGCCGGCTAGATGGCGAACTGGGTGGCGGTTCCGGCCACGACGATCAGGGTGATGAGCAAGCCGTTGATCACGGCGCCCGTCCAGATCCGGCCGGTCTTGTAGTAGAAGTACGTCGAGATCAGGCCCACGATGCCCAGCACCGCGAGGAACTGGATGGCCACGATGCCGAGCAGCGACTCGCTCGTGTTGCCCAGCACGTCGTTCAGGAAGAGCGGCACGTACTGGAACAGCAACAGCAAGACTACGCCGCCGATCATGAGGCCCAGGTTCACCCACATCGCGCGAGCCAGCGAGACGGGCTTGTCGCCCGCGGGGCCGCCGCGCAACTCGCCGTGCAGGGCCAGGCCCACGACGACGCTGTAGAGGATGAAGAAGAGCACGTAGGCCAGGTAGATGCGCAACTGCGTCGGGTCGAGTTGCTTGACCGCCACGACCCAGATGCGGAAGTCGGTCTTGAACGCCCAGTCGGACAGGACGAGCAGCAGGTAGAAGCCGGAGAAGACCGAGAGGGCCAGCAGGACCGACTTGCCGATCTGCGACCAGATGATGCCGCGGCCGGGCCAGGTCACCCCGTAGTCCGCGAACGTGCCGCCCGCGCGGCGGTTCATGCCGAAGTGCCAGACCAGGAAGAGGACGATCGTGATCAGCGCGCCGCCGAGCGCCCACGTCGCCACGCCGTTGGTGATGCTCTGCGGCCAGATGGCGTTCGGGATGAAGTGGTCATCCGAGAAGTGCTGGAAGCTGTAGAAGGTGACGGCCGGGATGAGGATCGTTAGTGCCGCGGCGACCCACCAGCCGATGCCGCCCATGCCCTTGCCGCCCGGGACCGGCCGGCGCAAGCTGCTGAAGAACGGCAGGGCCAGGAGCAGGGCGCCAAACGGGAAGATGAACATGATCGCGCCGATCAGGGCGATCAGCGTGCCGATCTCTTTCCAGTACCAGATCTGGTCGCTCGCGGGCAGTGTGTTGCCGCCCTTCAGCGTTTGCTGGAACCAGGAGATGGCGTTACCGATCGCGGCGGTGGAGATATGGTCGCCGGGGTGCGTCGTCGCGGGCTGATAGAGCACGCGGGCCGTGCCGTCCGCGATCGAGCCGTAGACCTGACCGGGCACGACCGCGCTGGTCGTGTTGAACAGGGTCTGCAGCTTCTGCGTGTCGACGATGCCGCGCGCCGTCTGCGAGCCCCACATCAGTTGCGAGAACTCGTCGTACTGGCTGAAGACCAGCGCGAGGTTGCGCGGCCAGGTCGGCGTGCCGTCCGGCGCGCCGTAGGTGCCGGTGGAGGATCCCTCGAGCACGATCGACTGGTAGGATGTCGAGTAGACCCCCGCGGCGATCGCTACGGCCCAGCCGCCCATGGAGTGGCCTTCGAGGCCGATGTTAGTGGGATCGACGAACGAGAGCGTGCGTAGATAGCGCAGCGAGTCCGGGCCGCCGAAGCCATTGACCATGGCCGGCGGATCGGAGTAACCGTGCCCGGTCTGATCGGGCGCGAGCACCACAAAGCCGCGCCGCGCGAACTCGATCGCGAAGCCGTCCTGGGTTTCGCGACTGTTGATGTAGCCATAAATCGCGACGATGCCGGGCGCCGGGTTCTTGTCGGTCACGCCCTTCGGCACGTAGAGCAGCGCGCTCATCAGCGTGCCGTTGCTGCCGACGAAGCGAATATCCCGGACCTGCACGTTCCCGCCGTCGGTTTGCACGTATCCGGCCAGGGCGCCGCCGACGAAGACGAGCGCCATCGCGATGATTAGCAGGAACCACGAGCGCCGCACGTTGGTGGGCGTGGGGGCGGCCACGGTCGACACGGTCGGGCGCGGGCCTTCGGTCCCCGTGCCGTTGTGCACGTGGGTCGGGGGGGGTGTAATTGTAGTGGCCATGGTAGAAACAGCCTCCTTTGGAGCTTGCTCTCCCTACCGATCGGGCTTCGTCCGGGCTGAGGCGCTCCCGCATCGCCGGTGATGCGGCGCCCTGTGTGCCGGCTCCGAGCCGCGCTACCGACCAATTCACTCCATTGTGATCCTTCCGGCACCTCCTGTAGTTGCGGGGATCAGGTCACCTCCTTCGCGCCCGCGTGGCCGGCGGGCGCCGGCCCGGTCCTGCGTGCCGGGCCGTAACCGATTAGTGCATTTCGACGCCGGGCGCGACGGCGGCGGGCGGCGGAGCGACCACCCGCGCCAGCCCGGCGCTGAACTCGTGCGCATGCGGCGTGTAGCACGCCAGCTGCTGCGCGGTCTCCTCGGCGCTCCAGTCGAGCTCCCGGGCCATCAAGCGAGCCACCTCCGGCGCCGCCTCCAGCCCGTGGGCCCAATCCTCGAAGGCAATGTGCGTGCGCCGCTCGAACACGTCGTCGAGCGTGATGGCCATCTCATAGCGGCAGGCGTAGACTACTTCCGCCAGGATATAGGGCAGGTCGGGCACGATGGGCCGGGCCAGGTTGGGCTCCGCCTCGACGAGGTCGAGGATGCGGTGCGCCGCCGCGCCGTAGCTGCGCAGCCGGCGGACCGTCGCGGGGCTGAAGCCGTAGCGGGGCCCCGCCGCCGCGATGACGGCCTCCACGGCCTCCCATCCGGCGCTGCCCGCCAGCGGCAGATGCTCGGTCACGTGGTGGATCGGCGCGCCGCGCCGCCGCAGCACGTGGTCGACCGCGTCCTGCGCCATGCGGCGGTAAGTCGTCAGCTTGCCGCCCGTGATGGTCACCATCCCGCCGGGGCTGTCGATCACCACATGCGTGCGCGACAGCCGCGACGACGGCTCGTTCGGGTCGCGCGAGCTTACCAGCGGCCGGTAGCCGGCCCAAGTACTGATGACGTCGGCCTCGGTCAGCGAGCATTGCATGTAGCGGTTAACGTGGCGCAGGATATAGGCGACGTCGGCCGGCGCCGCTTCCGGGCGCTCCAGATCGCCACCCTCGGTATCCGTCGTGCCAATGATCACGCGCGGCCCCCAGGGCACCACGAAGAGCAGCCGGCCGTCCTCCGTCTCCGGGAAGACGATCGCGTAGCGCCCGAGCCGCAGCGCCTCGTAGGGCACGGTCAGGTGGACGCCCTTGGCCGGCTGGATGCGCACGTGCGACTGCTCGCCCGTTAGCGCCTCGACCTGGCCCGCGAAGACCCCCGCCGCGTTGATCACCGTCTCGACCGGGATGCGCAGCAGGTCGCCGCTCACCTGGTCGCGCACGAGCGCGGCCGTGATCCGGTCGTCCGCTCGGTCGAAGCCGGTGACCTCGGCGTAGTTCGCTACGGCCGCCCCCTGCTCCACCGCCGTGCGGATCACCGCGAGCGTCAGCCGGGTGTCGTCGGTCTGGCCGTCATAGTACATGTAGGCGTCCAGCAGACCGTCGGTCCGCAGGCAGGGCATCAGCCGCTCGGCGTTGCGCACGCCGATGCGCCGGTGGCGCGCCAACCCCAGCCGCCCCGCCAGGATATCGTAGAGCAGCAGCCCCGATTGCAGCAGATAGGTCATGCCCAGGCCGAACGGCGGCACGATAGGCGTGCCCAGCGGCCGCTTATTCTCCTTGAAGAGGGGCAGCACGAAGCCGAGGCGGTGCACCAGGTAGGGCGCGTTGCGCACCAGCAGCCCGCGCTCGACCAGGCCCTCATGCACCAGGCCGAAATCGAACTGCGGCAGATAGCGGATGCCGCCGTGCACCAGCTTGGTCGACTTGCTGCTGGTGCCGGAGGCGAAATCGGCCCGCTCGACCAGGCCCACGCGGTAGCCCCGGGCCGCGGCGTCGAGCGCCACACCCGCGCCGGTGATGCCGCCGCCGATCACGAGGATGTCGACACCGGTATCCGCCATCCGGCGTAAGGTGTCGGCCCGGGTTGTCGTCGAAAGTGTGTCCATACGTTAACCTACTTGAGCCTCCTACACCCTCCTGGCACGCGCCGGCTGGAGTCGGGCTGTGGGACCCAGGTCTGGGCGCAGGCCAGGGCGGGCGCGGCGCGGGGTGGTTGGGAAATGTGCCGGTGAGCGCCGCACGAAGTCGAGCAGGCGCGCGGAGTGGGCACCCGCGACAAGGCTGCGGGCGGGCGGCAAGTCCGCGGCTCGGCGATCACATCGCCCGATGCGCGATTCGCCATTTTCGCTGCTCCCTACCCCAGCGGCGCCGGTGGCAACGCACCAAAATCGCCGGACGGGGCCCCCGCGCGGTCAGCCTGTGGATTCCGATCGCGGTGCGGGCGCTGGTATTCGGCGGCAGGCCCGTGATCCTGCCCGATTCGCCGGACTCGCGTGCAGTATAGCACGGAATCAGGCCCTAAGCAAGCCCGGTCTCGCGGGAGCCGGCCGGTTCGCCGGGCCCCTCACGAAAGAGGGCCAGCTGCAGCAAACGCGGCGGCAAGCTGCCGCACGCCAGCAGGGCGTCGTGGAAGGCCTTGAGCCGGAACGGCTCGCCGCCCGCCTCCACCCGCGCGCGATACGCGCCGGCCAGGCGCAAGATCTCGCGCTTGCCGATCAGGTAGCTCATCGGCTGCGTGGGACTCTGCGTATACCGCTGCACCTCGGCGCGCGCGTCTCCCGGCTCCAGGCGCGCCACATTCACCAGCATCGCCACGGCATCCTCGAACGACATGTCACGGCAGTGCAGGCCGACGTCGATGACGATACGGCAGGCGCGCCACAACTGATCGGCCAGGCGCATCAGGCGCCCGCGCGGATCCGTCAGGAAGCCCTCCGCATCCATCATCTCTTCACAATAGAAAGCCCAGCCCTCGATGAACAGATTCGCCAGGCTGTGGCCGATCTGCCGGGCCAGCGTCGGCGCGCGATTGCCCCACGTCAATTGCACATGGTGGCCGGGATAGCCCTCGTGCACGCTCGTGATCGGGATCTTCGCGCGCGGGTGGCCGCGCAACAGGGCCTCGGCATCGGCGGCCGGGAGCCCCGGCGGCACGGGCGTCACCCAGAAGATGCCGATCTGCTTCGACTCGAACGGCCCCGGCATCAGGTAGCCCGCGAAAGGATAGACCGGCCGCACGAACGGCGGTGTCTCGGCGATGTGCAGGTGCTCGTCCGGCGGCAGCGTGACCAGATCGTGCTCCACGACGAACGCACGCGAGGCTTCCATCGCCGCCTGGTACGCGGGGATCAAGCCGTCGGCGGTCGGGTGCTGCGCACGCACCGCGGCCAGCAGGTCCTGCCACGGCTCCGGCGGGCGCCCCTCGCGCGCGCAGAGCGCCGCCGCCTCGGCGGCCAGCGCCTCCTGCGTCTCGCGGATGAGCGCCTCGCCGATCGCGGCGATCGCGTCGGCGTCGAGGTCGAGCATGTGCTCGTCGCGCACCATCGCGTTCCACGCCGATTTGCCCAGCGCGAAGCTGCCGCCCGCGCGCGGGCGCAGCGTCTCTTGCAGGAAGCGGATGTAGCGCTCGACGGCCGCCACGGCCTTCGTGTTCGTCGCCTCGATACGCGCCGCCAGTACCGGATCGCCGGGCGCGACCGCCGCCGCCAGCGCGGGGATGACGTGCTGGAAGAGGCTGAGGCCGCCCGTCGCCGACTCGATGGCGATGTCGACCCAGCGGGCGGGACAAACGCCGAGATTGTGCTCGGCGTCGCGGAGCACGCGCGGCACCTCGGCCAGGCGCCCGGCCAGGTGGCCCAGGCGCTCCTCCAGCGGCGCGAACTCCTTCAGCAGTAGCGTGTACGGCCCAAAGAGCGCCTCGCCGCCGTAGAAATCGGGGCTGCGGTGCGGCAGGTCCTGCGTCTCGTAGGTGCGCATGCCGGCGCGCGCCAGGCCCTGCATCAGCCGCCAGTCGATCTCCCAGTCGACGTCGCCGTCGGGCTGGTAGCGGGCCAGGTCGGCCAGGTAATGCCGGTAGGTGGCGGCCACCGCGGCCAGCGAGGCCTCGTCGGTGGCGGCGAGGCGATGGTCATAGCGGTGCATGCCGGCCTCGGTGGCGGCCACCGGGTTCGCGGCGAGATACCAATCGACGAAGCGCGCGACCCCTGCGTCAAACGCGGCGCGCGTCGCCTGCGGATCTGCCGTCGTCATCGTCCCTGCTGTCCTTTCGCTCGCGGCCAGTATAGCACAGCGCCGGCCGCGCGGCCGTGTCCCCGCTTACGGTGCCTCGCTCAGACGCACCTGCCCGACGCCCAGATCCACCGTGACCTGGATGGTCGGCCCCGGCTTGCCGAAGGCGGCGTTCGTATACGTGTCACCCGCGCGCTGGAACCCCGGCGCGCTAACGTTGCCGAGCCCGCCGTGCGCAATGACGCGCACCGCGGTATCACGCGGCAGCACGAGCGTGGTCTGGCCCGCGCCGCCGTGAACGGTGGCGCTCACATCGTGCGCCCACTTGCCGCTCAGATCGATGGTCGTCGACCCGGCGCCCGACGTGAACTCAAGCTGCGTCAGGTTGACCCCGCCGAGCGTCAGCGTGCTGGTGCCGGCGCCCTCGATCACGTGCAGGCTAACCGGCAGCCCATTGTTCAGGCGCACGTCCCAATCGTACTGCGTGCTGCCGGGGCGCCCAACGGACGTCGACGGCTGGCGGATGCTCACCCGCGCATCGGCGCGGTTGACGTCGCTGCTCACCTCGGGCCGCCATTGGGGCACGTCGTAGGTGTAGGTCGCGTCGACCAGCCCCGCGGCCCCGCCCTGCACGATCAGCGTGCCCGCGCCGATGTTCAGCGTGACGTCGACCGTCTGCGCGCTGCCCAGCGGCACCGTGTCGGTCTGGCGCACCACCGTGCTCGCCGGGCCGGTCTGCACCCGGCTTACGAAGGCGCCCAGGGCCACCATCACGACCACGACGGCGATGACGACCAGCGCGACCACGAGCAGCACCAGTCCCACGAGGATGGGCACCACGGGGTTGCCGCCCCGCGCGGTCGTGGCGGGCGGGGTGCCGGCCGGTGGGGCCGGGTAGCTCTGCGCCGGAGGATATGCCGGGGCCCGTGCGTCTTCCGGCGGCGGCGCAACGCGGGCCGGCTCCGGCGCGTCGAGCAGGGCACGGGTCGCCTCTCCTCGATCTGTCTGAGGATCCATGACCGATCTCCTCTCCTGGCAGGGCAATGCGGCGCAAGCGCGCCTACGGCAGGCGAACGGAGTCCGGCACGGCTGCCGGGCGGATCGTCCCTGCCGTGGCCATTATGGCGCGGCGAGGTTGCAAAACAACTCGCTGAGTGTGAATAACGAGTGGAAACATGAGTGGTAATCAGAGAGTCAACGGGGATGCCCCGGCCAGCCAATCGCGCAGGGCCTGCATAGTGCTCGAAAAGGCGAGCCGGTCCCAGGGCAGGGCTGCGGGCGCGAAGGCCGCGACCTCGAGCACCTCGCTGCCGGCCACCGGCGGGGACGCCGGATCCTGGGGCTCGGCCAGGTAGATGAGGTTGACGACGGGCGCCGTGGCCTGCGAGTAGACGCCGAGCAGGCGCGTCAGGCGTACCGTCCAGCCGATCTCTTCCGCCGTCTCGCGGACCGCGCCCGCCTCCACCGTTTCGCCCACCTCGAGGTAGCCGGCTGGATGGCTCCAGTAGCCCCGCCGCGGCTCGATGGCCCGGCGCAGCAGCCAGACCCGGCCCGCCCAGACCGGCAGCGTGCCGCAGACGACGCGCGGATTCACGTAATGAACGTACCCGCAGCGCGCGCAGACGGCGCGGACCCGCTCCTCGCCCGGCGGCCGCTGCGCCGTCAGCGGTCCGCCGCAGCGCACGCAGTAGCGTAGTCCGGGATCAAGTTCTCCTGATCCGGCCACGGCGTCCGGCGGTTCCGCGTCATTCATGTCAGAATCGTGTCATCCGCCGGAGGCGGCTCGTCAGCCGGCACGGCGCGCGCTGCGCGGATGGCGGCGCGCAGCGTGTCGATGCTCTGCAGCCGGCCCACGGCGTCGGTCACGTACCAATGGTCCCAGCCGTTGCAGCCCGCCTGCCCCGCCAGCAGCGCGCCGATCCGGTGGATCGACCCCGTCCACTCGCCGCAGCGCAGCGAGCCGTCGGCGCGCACGATCGCCGTGGGCAGGGCGGCGCGCTCCTCGGGCGGCAGGGTCGGGGGCAGGCCCCGCGCCGAGCGCGCGTAGTAGAGCGTGCTGCCCGCGGCTACCAGCCCCGCCTCAACCAGCGCGCCGAAGGGCACGCGCTCACCCGTGCGCCGGTTCTCGACCGCGAAGACCTCGTCGGCGAACAGCGGCTGCGGGATCGCCGCGATGCGCGCGGTCGCGAGATCGACGTAGCGCGCCTCCCGCTCGATGCCGATCCAGTGGCGATTCAGCCTGTGCGCCACCGCGCCCGTCGTGCCCGTGCCGAAGAAGGGATCGAGCACCACGTCGCCCGGGCGCGTGCTGCTCAGCAGTACGCGGTGCAGCAGCGCCTCGGGCTTCTGCGCCGTGTGCGCCTTGACCCCATCCACCTTCAGCCGCTCGGCGCCCGTACACAGTGCGATTTCCCAGTCGCTGCGCATCTGCTTGTCGTCGTTGAGGCTCTTCATCTGGTGATGGTTGAAGGTATACTTCTTTTGATCCTTGCTCTTCTTGCACCAGAGCAGCGTCTCATGCGCATTGGTGAAACGCACGCCGCGGAAATTGGGCATCGGATTTGTCTTGATCCACAGGATGTCGTTCAGGATCCAGAAGCCCAGGTCGAGCAGGATGGTGCCCACGCGGTAGATGTTGTGGTAGCTGCCGATGACCCAGATCGTGCCGGTATCCTTGAGCACGCGCCGGCAGGCGCCGAGCCAGGCGCGCGTGAAGTCGTCGTAGGCGGCGAAGTCGGCGAACTGGTCCCAATCGTCGTCGACCGCGTCGACAAGCGACATGTTAGGGCGGCGCAGGGTGTGCTGCAGCTGCAGATTATAGGGCGGATCGGCGAAGATGCAGTCGACGCTGGCGGCGGGCAGCGTGGCAAGCACGTCGAGGCAGTCGCCGGGGAGGACGGTGTCGAGGGGCAGCGCGGGCGGCCCGGGCGCGGGAACGCGAGCGGCGCGGGTCATGGGCGGGGCAGGCTCCTTCCGGCGAGATGGCGTCACGTGCCCTCAGCATAGCACGGCCCTCCGGGAGCGTCAACTCACGCGCCGCAGGCACAAAAAAGAGGCCCCCGGGTCGGGGACCTCTTTTCGTTTGGTAGCGGAGGCAGGATTCGAACCTGCGACCTTTGGGTTATGAGCCCAACGAGCTGCCACTGCTCCACTCCGCGTCGTTGTGGTAGCATTATACCGTGCAGCAGCCCAAATGTCAAGGGAATCCGCGCCGATTCGCCAAAGTCCGGCCGAATTGACACATCGCAGGCTCGGAATTCGCCGAATCGCAAGGTATCTTGCGCGGTCGCCAGCCCCCGATCACATGCCCGCTTGCTAACAGGCTAATAGACTCGCAAGTCAGCAAGCGAGTCTGCGAGCGTGCGAGTTTGTGAGTCTACTCGCTACGGCGTCCCCGGGTAGGCGATGCGGTAGATGTACCCGCCCTTGTCGTCGCTGACCAGCAGGCTGCCGTCCGGCGCCTCGACGATGCCCGCCGGACGCCCGGTGGCGCCCCCGCTCTGCAGCCAGCCGGTAGCGAAGTCGACCGGCGCGCCCGGCGACCTGCCCGTCCTGCAGCGGCACCCGCATCACCTTGTAGCCTACCAGCTGTGAGCTGTTCCAGGAGCCGTGGAAGGCCACGTAGAGGCTGTCGCGAAAGCCGGGCGGGAACTGCGTGCCCTTATAGAAGGCCAGCCCGAGCGGTGCCATGTGCGCGTGCATTGTCGCCACCGGCGCCGTCACCCCGGTGCAGCCGGAGGCGGTGCCGAAGTCCGGGTCGACCAGCGTGCCGGCGTGGCAGCGCGGCCAGCCGAAGTCGGCGCCGTCCTGCAAGACGTTGACCGTCTCGGGCGGCTGATCGTCGCCCAGGAAATCGCGCCCGTTGTTCGTCGCCCAGATGGCCCCCGTGACCGGGTTCACCGCCAGGCCGACCGCATTGCGCAGCCCCCGGCTGAACACGCGCCCGCCGCTGCCGTCGGCGTTGTAGACCAGCACGGCCGCACGGTGCGGGTCGGGTTCGACGCAGATATTACAGCTGGAACCCATGGCCAGGTAGAGCCGGCCGTCGGGGCCGATCAGCACGGTCTTGGTGGTGTGCGAGCCGTCGTGCGGCAGATTGGGGATGAGCACGGTCCGGCCGGTGGCGTGGTGGGCGGCGTCGAGGGTCAGCCGCGTCACCTGGTCTTCCTCGCCCACCAACAGCGCCGCACCGTCAAAGGTCAGGCTGCTCGGCTGGTGCAGGTCGCCCGCCACTTCAATCTCCGAGTCCGCGCGGCCATCGCCGTTCGCGTCGGGCAAAGCGACGATGCGGTTGCGCCCGCGCTCGGCGACGTAGACCAGCCCGTCGGGACCGACCGTCAGAAAGCGGGGATTGGAGAGGCCGGACGCGAAGACGCCGGCCTGAAAGCCGGCCGGCAGGGTGAGCGTTGCATCGGCGGCGACGCCTTGCTCGAGGTTGATGCCGGCGCGGCGCAGGGCCAGCCAGCCGGCTACGCCGGCCAGCAGGAGCAGGACGACGATCCCGCCGAGCAACAGGAGCCGCCGCCACGTGCGGCGCGGACGCGGGGCGGCCACGGGCGCTCTAGCGCCGGCCGGGGGTGACTTGCACGGGCGCCAGGCACAACGTCCCGGTCGCCAGCTTGACAGGCGCCGGAGCAGGCGTCGGGGGCGCGGGGGCAGCGGCGAGCAGATTCACCAGGCTCAGCAGGCGCGTCGCGAAGCGGACCTGCGCCTCGTCGAGCCGCCGCGCGTCGGCCCAGATGCGCGTGAAGGCGCGCTGCACCAGATCGGCCGCCCGGTGCGGATCGCCCGCGAGCTTGAGCGCCAGCGAAAAGGCCGGCGTGGCATAGCGGTCGTACAGCTCCGCGATCGCCGCCGAGTCCCCGTCGGCGACACGCGCCGTCAACTCCCCATCGTCCAGCTGAGTCAGGTCCGTCTCCATACCGGCTGTACCGCCTTTCCCATGCCCGCCGCAAGCGCCCCGCGCGAATCACGGCCCGTGTCGCGCGCCCGGTGCTCGCCGGGGTCAGTGCCTACCATACTCTAAAACGCCTACCCGTATTATAAGTTCTCGCTGCATCTTTGTCAATAGTTTGTTCAGTTTTTATCCTGCCTGGTGGACCGGATCCTCAGCTCCGACGACCGGATATCCTGGCGATGCGCTGGCCGGCATCGGCCACGCTCCTCCCGATTATAGCAGGCGGTGGGCCACGCCGCTAGGACCAAAAGTATGAAATTCGACAGAGTTTCGCGCACCGGCGCCGGCCCCCGGCCCCCGATCGACGCACGCGATACGCAACGGCAGCCGGATCCCGGTCCCGCCTCCGCGTGGTCTTCAGGCGAAAAGTCCGAAAATCCGTGCCGTTCGTGTACCTCTTTGCTGGCCTTGAACCTGCTTGACTTGGGGCAAGGCGTATGCTATCATCCCCCCAAAGGGGGTAGCGAACATTTGTTCGGCACATGCCGAACCGCGCCGGGAGGACTGACCAATGCGCTATGATATCGACATGCTCCAGGACGACATCCAGAATCTCGGCGAAGTAACCACCGGCTGGCGCGAATACACCCCGCGCGCGGCGGCCGCGGAACTGGCCCCCGGAAGCGGGGACATCGACCCAAACAGTCCGGAAGCTGCCGCCTACGATTACTTCCTGGATAAGTACGGCTTTGCCTCGGGGCCGGATATCGCCGCGCGCTTCTTCGCGATCCACGGCTTCGTGATCCGCAATCTCCACAAGCTCGAGCGCCGCGGTCTGCTCCGCGTCAGCCGCCACGAGCCGCCCATGGCCGAGGACCTGCTGCGCTTCCTGCTCACCTGCTTCGAGGATCCGGAGCCCGATGCGCAACTGCCGCACTCGATCTACGACTCGCGCGGCGGGTTGGGCCTCCCCTTCGAGGCCGTGATGGCCGACTTCCAGCGGCTACGTGCCTTGCGCCGCCGGCTCATCACCACCCAATCCTAAACACCGGTACCGCCGCGCTTCCCTGCTCATCCGGCGCGGACGCCGTGCCGGGTTCTCACCTCCCCCTGAGTTATGTCAAGTTCTGGACGCCGTGCCCGGCCAGCCAGGCGCCGAGCGTGGGCATCGCCCCCGCCAGGCGGCCCTGCCCCGGCAGCACGACCGCGGCCACCCGCACCGCCCCCCCGGCCACCTGCCCTAGCGCCGCGCCGATCGGCCCGGCCAGCCGCGCCTGCACCTCCGCAAGCATGTACTCCGCCGGCAGGCCCAGCAGGGCCCAGCCCGCCGCGCGGTCGAGCTCCAGCAGCACGGCGTAGCGCAGGATACGCGCGTAGTCGTCGGCGGGCAGCGTGGCCCGCAGGAGGATCAGCGCCGCCTGCCACAGCCGCGCGCACTCCGGGTCTGGTGGCGCCGGTGCGGCGGCCGGGGTCGCTCCGCCGGGCGTTGCCGCATCCACGCTCATCACAGGTCGCAGCGGCAGCGCCATCGCCCCGGCGACCGGCTGCGCGGGCGGGCCGCTGCGGCGGCGCAGCAGGCTCGTGAAGTAGGCGCCCGGATTGCCGACCTTGCCCCGCTCTCGCGCCCGATAGGTCGCCTCGATCGCCCAGCAGTAGCGCTCCGGCCCATGCTCGGCCAGGCAGCGGCGGTGCCAGTCCAGGCTGTCCTGGTCGCCCAGCGCGGCCGTTCCCCAGCGCACCAGCGCCTCTTCGCCTTCCGGCGGCGGGGCCAGGGTCGCGCCGGGCGCGTCGTTATCGTTTTCGTTCTTTTCGTTTAAAGCGTTGAGCGATTCAACGTTAACGTACGGGGCCCCGGCGAGTCCGCCTGATGCGGACTCCGGCCCGGCCCCGACTCCGCTTGCTGCGGACTCCCTGCCTGGCGCATCTGCTGCCGCGCGCTGCCCGGCCGCGCCCACTCCGCTCCATGCGGAGTCCCCTTCCCTTATAGAAGGGCGTGTCCCACCGGTCCGTGCCCCACCCAATCCGCTCCATGCGGACTCCTTGCCGCCGGGCTGGGGCGCCGCCGACCCTTGTCCGCTCGATGCGGACTCCCCCACGGTGGTTGCGGCGTCCGGTACTCCGCTTGATGCGGACGCCCCTACCGCCCCGCCGTCCGCCGCCTCGGGTGCTCCGCCTGATGCGGGCTGGCGGCTCCCCGGTGAAGGATCCGTAGCCGGGAGTCCGCTTGATGCGGACAGGTCCCCACGAGGATCCGGGACTCCGCATGGTGCGGACAAGGTCTCCGCGGGCAGCAGCCCCGGCTGCGTGGCGGCCGGCGCTCTGCGGCGCCGATAGCTTCTCGGCGCCGTCAGCCGCGCGCCCTCGACGATCGCCGGCAGGCCGTGGGAGTCGGCGGCCACGCGGTAAGCGCGCGCCAACACACCCGCGAGCCGGGTCAGCTCCGTCTCGGGCCCGAGCGGCGCGAAGCGCATGGCCAGCCAGGCGACGTGCTTGCGCGTCCAGCTGTCGGCGTCGAACAGCAGGTATTCGAGCAGGCCCAGCGACGGCAGCGGGAGGCCGCGCGCCACGCGATACAGCTTCTGTTTGCCACGCGGCGTCTCCACGTCCTCGATCTGCACGAGGCCGCAGATCTGCAGCAGCGTGGTGTACCGCGCGATTGAGTCCTGCGACGTGTCGAGATAGGCGGCCAGGGCGTTCTGCGTGCAGTGAGTCCAGCCGTAATAGGGGTGGCCGGGCGTGGTCTCTTCGAAGCTGTGGAGTGCCACCAGCAGGCCCAGCCCCATCGGCTTGAGCACGGGGCCCCACTCGCGCAGCAGCGCCGCCGGCAAGTCGCCGCCGACGATCGGATTCGCCGGAGGGTCTGCCGGCGCCGGGGCGGTCGGAGCCGCCGCGCTGCCGCGCGTGAAGGGATCGGACGGGGCTGCCGCCGTGGGCGTGCCGTGCATAAAGCGAAACCTGCCTCTACCGATAATCGCTACCGGCCGGCCGGCTCCGTGGGCGACGCCTCCAACGGCAAACCTACCCCCCGCCTACCCCGCGTTTCGCCCTTGACAAGGGTAGGAAACTGCGGTATGATAGGCCTGCAGGCATGGAAGTGGGCCGTAACTGACCCTTCCGACGTAAGTCGGAGCCTTCCAGTTCTACACATTGACGGGAGGGGTCGCCGGCGTCGCTTGCCAGGGTTAGCCGGTAGCTCCTCGAATGACAACGATGTTGTGGAACCTGCACAGAAGGACTCGGGTGACGGCCGAGTCCTTTCTATTTGTGCGGCCCCACCTCTGTTTCCCCTCTGACCTCCACTGATGGCTTGGGAACCGCCCGCAAGCGCGGGCGCGCATGCGCGCCTTGCGGCTGGGACGTCGCGGGGGCGGCCTCCGGCTGCCGGCCAAACGGCAGCATCGGGGCCGTCTGCCGCGGGAGCGGCTCCCCCTCATAGCCCGGATCGCCCTGTGCCTCGCGTTGCGCGATGTAGCGCAGGGCCGCTTCCAGCGCCGTCCGCAACTCGACCAACGGATCGAGCAGGCGGGCCAGGTCGACCACCTGCTGCCGGTTGAGCGGCACCTCTTCGTCCGCGCCCGGCTCGGCCAGAATCGCGCCGGCCCGCGCCAGATAGGTCATCACCAGCGCGTAGCGCCGGCCCGGATCGTTCGGGTCCAACCCGTCCCCACTCGGGGTGGGCTCCGGCGCGGCGGTCACCACCGCAACCTCCGGCTCCGGCTCGTCGGCGGGGGCGCGGCCGAGCACCTGGTCGAGCGCCTCGTCGAGCAGCAGGCCCGGGTGGCGCTTCAGCTGCTGGGCGACCGCCAGCGTCTGCCGCCCGCTCAGGTTGTGCTCCAGGATCGCCTCGGCCAGCGCGCGCTGCAGCGCCGGGTCATAGCCCACCCGGGCCAGCCCGCGCGTGCGCAGCTCCGTCAGCTCGTCGCCGAGCATCGCCTCGATCTCCGGATCCAGGTTAAGCAGTGCCGCGAAGCTGCGGATGGTGCGCCCAGAGAGGCCCAGCCGCTCCCCGACGTGCTCGTCCAACTCGTTCGAGGTCAGGTTAGGCGCACGTGCTCCTAGATCCTGCCGGATCTCCACGATCGCCCGCGCGAACTCGACGTCGGTCAGATCCTTGCGCTGCCGGTTCTCGATCACCCGGTCCAGCCGCAGCTCCGTCTCGGTCAGGTCGACCACGATCGCCGGCACCGTGTCGAGCTCGGCCGCGCGCGCCGCGCGCAGCCGCCGCTCTCCGGTGACGACGAAGTAGCCGCCTTCCGGGCGGCGCTGCACCGTGATCGGCTGCAAGATGCCGCGCTCGCGCACCGACGCGATCAGCTCGTCCATCGCCGCGGGGTCGAAATGCTTGCGCGGTTGGCGCGGGTCGGCGTGGATCAGGTCGATGTCGATGCGCTTGGCCTGCGTGAGCGGCTGCACGCCCTCCTCGGGCGCCGCCTGCATCAAACGCTGCCAGGCCTGCTGGGGCACGCGCGACTTGCTCATCGCGGCACCTCCCCGCTGCGCGCGGATGCCTTCCGCCGTGTGGCCGGAGCGGGGTCCGTGGCCGGGCCCGCGGCCGGCTTGCGCCGCCCCCGCAGCCCGCCCGCTTCGTCGGCGACGATCTCCTGCGCGAGCTCCTGATAGCATTTCGCGACCGACGAGTTGCGCGCGTAGAGCCGGATCGGCACGCCCTGCCCCGGCGCTTCGGCCGCCGCGATGCCGTAGCGGATCACAGTATTGAACACGCGCCCGGTGTACACCTGCCCGATGTTCGCCAGGATCTCGCGGTTCAAATTGCTGCGCACGTCGTACATGGTCGGCAAGATGCCCAGCACCCGCAGCTCGGGGTTGAGCGGCACGATCTCGTTGATCGTCGACAGCAGCCGATGCACGCCGCGCAGCGACAGCAGATGCGTCTGCAGCGGGATCAGCACCTCGGTCGCCGCCACGAACGCATTCACCGTCAGCAGCGTGAGGCTGGGCGGGCAATCTATTAATATGTAGTCGTACTGATCCACGATGGGCGCCAGCGCCTGCTTCAACACCCGCTCGCGGGTGTAGTTGCGGAACAGGTCGAGCTCCGCCGCCGCGAGGTCCAGATTCGACGGCACGATCTCCATGCCCGCCACCGGCGTCGAGGCGATGATCTGGGTGATGACGCCTTCGCCGCGCACCATGACGTCGTACAACGTCACGTCGAGCGCTTCGGGGTCGAGCCCGAGGGAATAAGTGGCGGCGGCCTGCGGGTCGAGGTCCACGATCAGGACGCGCCGGCCGAGGGTCGCCAGTTCGGCGCCCAGGTTGACGGTGGTCGTCGTCTTGCCGACTCCGCCCTTCTGGTTGGCGATGGCGATAATGCGCGTCTGGCGCGGACGCGCTGCGGCAGCGTCTGTCACGGGACCTGATCCTTTAGGCGGCCGGGCTCTGCCCTTCCCGCGCTATGGTAGCCAGCAGGTCCAGGGCCCGGCGCAGGCTATTGGCGTGGAACTCGAGCAGATAGCGGTCGTGGTCGACCAGGATGGCCCGGATCTCCACGAGGTGGAGACCGGCCTTCTGGAGCACAAGCACGCGCTCGAGCAGATCGAGGTCGGCGGGCGTATACACCCGCGGGCCCTGGTCGTCGTCGTCGGCGCCGTTCAGGCCGACGCGCTGGACGTGCAGGTCAAGCTGCTTCTCAATATTACGCAACACTCGCGCCGTGGTGTCGTAGCCACGGTCGGCCAACATGGCGAGCGCTTCCTGAGTTGTGTACGATCGGCTGGTCATTCCCTGGATCCTGGCGACATATCTCCCAACGGTTCGCGGCGGAGCACGCCTTTACATGAAAATTGTCGCGTGCCTCCGTGGAGTCTATTATACCGAGATCGCGCACCCTGTCAAATGATTGCTACTGTGATGCGATACTGGTATACTAACATCCTGATTTACTGTTAGCCCGGACATCGCTGTCAGCCCTATTGACTTCATCGATGGTTTGCAGTAGTATTGACATCAATGTCAGGCCCCCGTTTCCCGCGTCCGCCGCGCGTGGTGGCCGCGTATGCCGGGCCCGCGTTGGCGCGCTTATGTGCCGGAGGTGCCCCTGATGACGAGTCAGTACAGCAAGCTGGCCATGGCCTTTTTCCATCCGTCCCTCCGCGAGGATCCGTTCAACCCGGAGGACAGCGCGCGCTACTTCTACCTGGCCGATCAGTACCGGGAAGCGCTCGACCTGCTCGTGCGTCACGTCCTGCGCCGGGGCGGGCTGTCGATCATCTACGGTGACGTCGGCCTGGGCAAGAGCAGTCTGATGTCGGTGCTGCGGGCGCGCGTCCGCTCCAACGACCTCTTCCGCTCCTATGTGGTCGGCGAGATCCTCGACCCCTCGCAGGTCACCGACGCCGAGTTCACCCGGCAGCTGCTCCTCGCGTTCGACCAGAAGCCCTACGGCAGTACGCGCTCGGATCTGAGCGACCAGTTCACCATCTTCCTGCAGCGCCAGGCGCGCGAGGGCCACGTCCCGCTGCTCGTGATCGATGAGGGCCAGTGCCTGTCGTATGACGGTCTGGAGCGGTTGCGCATCTTCCTCAACTACTCGCTGGAAGATCATCGCATCCTGCAGATCGTCGTCTTTGGGCAGCTCGAGCTGCAGGAGAAGGTCGCCAAGAAGCGCAATCTCGCCTCGCGGGTGCGCTTCACCATGACGCTGGAGCCGCTGCGCACCGCGGCGCAGGTCGGGGCGATGATCGACTACCGCCTGCGCACCGCCGGCCTGGTCGAAGGCGTCGAGCTCTTCGCGCCCGGAGCCATCGACGCGGTCTTCCACCATTCCGGCGGCGTGCCCCGCCACATCGTGAACATCTGCTCCCTCTGCTTTGACCAGGGCCCGCTGCAGGGCAAGCGCCAGATCGACGAGGAGATCGTGGAGCAGGTGGCGCAGCGCCTGATGCAGAAAGGAGCCCTGACGGATGGACGATGACTCCAACGGCCGTCCCTCGCGCCACTGGATCGAGGATCAGATGGCCAACGACCGCGTGCGCGGCGGCGAGGCGCGCCTGAAGCAGGTGGCCGTCTACTACTATCCGAAGCAGTTGGTGCCGCTCGACGAGCAGCTGGCCCGCTTGAACAGCCGCACCCGTGCCTACGACGGCCTCAAGATCAACCGCAGCACGTACCTGCGCATCTGCGGCGACGTGCTTATGGAGCTGCTGAACGACCCGACCTTCGCGGGCAATATGCTCGATCGCCTCTACGAAGAGGCCGAACTCGAGCAGCGCTTGCGCAACAAGCTGCGTGACCTGCTGGAGCTGCAGCGCGCTTTCCAGGAAGGCGCGATCCGGCCGGTCATGCCCGAAATCTAGCCCGGCCCCACGCGCCGGTCCCCACGTCCGCTCGCCCCCAGCGGACCGCCTCCCGCACTCACCTTCCAACGTCTACTGGTATAACGTCAAACCAATAAGCATATACATTAGCATAACAGCAAGCTAATGGGTTAGCCCATCTAGGACTCTCCCATCGCCGCGGTGGGCCGGTGTGATCCCTGAGCGCCGCGCACAGTGACTCCGTTATCCTGCAAACGTTCAGGCATGTATGCGCCTGTCAGGCGCCGGATTCGTCTGTAGGAGGGCGCTCCGCCGCGCGACAACCGCCGCCGCAAGATCCGGCTCGAGAAGCATCCCGGAGCCCCCGCATCTCTCCCCGTCGCCTCCACCGCACCCCGAGCCCCCCGCGTCGGCTGTCGCCAAGCTGCCGCTGCGCGCAGAAAGGGTGGCAACCCGGTGACCGCTAAAGCCTGCAGGACGGAGAGTCTGGTGGCGCCATCGAAATGCACGGGGAGCGATCATCGGGCGCTTGGGCGCGACCACAGCGGGCGACTGCTGCCGGCACCTATTGGCTGTGCCGCAGTCCGCCGGAGCCACTAGGAGCACGTGCTCCTAACCGGCGCGTTCATCCTCCAGTGCCGCGCGGATCGCCGCGTGGATCGGCTCGACCACGGTCACGAAGGCGCCGACCCGCTGCGCGAACGCCTCCAGGCGAGGCTCGTCGAGCGGCTGCAGGGGATGTGTCTCGTAGAGCCGCACCCAGCCGTGGTCCCAGTCCTCCAGCTCAACCTGATTGCCCAGCGCGAGCTTGATGTCGAACAGATAGAAGCCCAGCTGCCGGCGGATCTCCGCGTTGTACGCCGCGCTCGCCTCGCAGTGCAGCCCGAGCTCCAGCTGCTGCGTGCGCTCGTGCGCCCAGACCTCGTAGTGCACGTTCCCATCCCCACCGTACCAGATTTTGCAGAGGTGCCCGCGCGGCTGCACCTGCAGCCCCGTTTCGGTCGGCAGGTGCGGCCGCACGGCGGCGGGCAGGCGGCGCAGGAATTGGCCGGGCAGCATGATCAGACGTCCTCCGGCTGCAGTTGCGCGTAGCCCTCGCGCGGGCGGATCAGCCGCGCCGTGCTGCCCTCGACCAGCACCTCGGCGGGCCGCGGCCGCCCGTTGTATTGCGAGGCCATGGCGAAGCCGTAGGCGCCCGCCTGCCCGATCGCCAGCAGCGTGCCGGGCGCCAGCGGCGGCAGCGGCCGCGCCCGCGCGAAGAAGTCGGCCGACTCGCACACCGGCCCGGCGATATCGACCGCCTGGAGCGGCGCGTCGGGCGCGGGGGCCCGCACCGGGCGGATCGGGTGGTAGGCGCCATAGAGCGCCGGACGGATCAGGTCGTTCATGCCCGCGTCGACGATCGCCAGGTACGGCCCGCCGGGGATGCCGGGCTTGGTGTAGAGCACCTCGGTCACCAGGACGCCCGCGGGCCCTACCAGATACCGCCCCGGCTCGACGCCAAGCGCCAGCGACCGTCCGGCCAGCAGGGGACGCAGCCCTGCGACGAGCGCCTCCGGTCCCTGCGGCTGCTCCTCTGGCTGGTACGCGATTGCCAGGCCGCCGCCGATGTCGAGCCCCGGCAAGGTCAGGCCCTCGGCGTGCAAGGTGTCCCACAGGCCCAGCAGGCGGCCCGTCGCCTCCACGATCGGCCCGACGTCGAGTAGCTGCGAGCCGATATGCGCGTGCAGCGCCACGGGCTCCAGCGCGGGATCGGCTGCCGCGCGCCGGGTCAGCGCCAGCGCCTCGTCCGGCGGCACGCCGAACTTGCTCGCCGCCACCCCCGTCGTGATATAGGGGTGGGTATGGGCCTCCACGTCGGGGTTGACGCGCACGGCCACGCGCGCCCGTGTGCCGAGGCCCGCCGCGACCCGGGCCAGCGCCTCGAGCTCGCCCGCGGATTCCACGTGGAAAGCCGCGATGCCGGGCGGCGCCAGCGCCTCGGCCATCTCGGCGCGCGTCTTGCCCACGCCCGCGAAGACGGTCCGCTCCGGCGCGAAGCCCATGCGCCGCGCCAGGTACAGTTCGCCGCCCGAGACGACGTCCACGCCCGCACCGCGCGCGGCCAGGATGCCGCCTAGCGTCGGGTTGGCGTTGGCCTTCAGGGCGTAGTAGATGGTTACGGGCACACCGAGGGCCGCCAGTGCGCCTCTCAGCGCCTCGTAGGCGCCCTCCAGTGCCGCGCGACTGTACACATAGAGGGGCGTGCCGTAGCGGGCCGCCAGGCTCGCCAGACTGCACTCCTCGATGGTCAGTTCCCCGGCTTCATAGCTGCCGATCATCCCTCGTATCCTCAGGGCGGGAGCACCGCCCAGATCGAACAGAGGCGGTCCGGACCACCGCATGAACAACAGCCCGGACCGCCCACTAACGTTTCACGTGAAACCGCTTCTCCCCAAATCCGTGCGTGCGCAGGGTAGGTTTCGCTCCCGGAGTGCCCTCAGCCGCCCGGCCAGACGTCCGGGTTGACCAGGTTCGGCGGCCGCTCGCTGGAGAACAGCGCGCGGATGTTCTCCGCCGCGATCGTCGCCATCGCGTTGCGCGTGTCGATGCTCGCGCTCGCGATGTGCGGCGCCAGCACGACGTTCTCCTGCGCCAGCAGATCGGGATGCACCGCGGGCTCATCCTCGTAGACGTCGAGCCCCGCTCCCGCGATCTGCCCGTCGCGCAGTGCCCCCGCAAGTGCCGCCTCGTCAATCACCGGCCCGCGCGCCGTGTTCACGACATACGCGGTCGGCTTCATGCGCGCGAACTGCTCCGCCCCCAGCAAGTGGTGCGTCTCCGGCGTGTAGTTGACGTGCAGGGTTACGAAGTCCGACTCGGCCAGCAGGGTATCGAGCGGCACGTGGCGGGCGTTCAGGGCCTGTTCGGTCGCCGCGTCGACGGGCTGGACGTCGTGGTAGAGCACGGACATGCCGAAGCCGCCCGCCCGCCGCGCCATCGCCTGGCCGATCCGCCCGAAGCCGACGATGCCCAGCGTGCGCCCGGCCACGTCGCCGCCGAGCAGCAGCAGCGGATCCCAGCCGTGGAAGCGCCCCGCGCGCGTGAAGCGGTCGGCTTCGGCCACGCGCCGCCCCGCGGCCATGAGCAATGCCCAGGCGAAGTCGGCGGTTGTGTCGGTCAGCACGCCCGGCGTGTTTGTGATCGCGATGCCGCGCCGTGTCGCCTCCGGCACGTCCACGTTGTTGAAGCCGACCGCCATGTTCGCGATGATGCGCAGGTCGGGTGCCGCGTCCATCGCCGCCGCGTCGATGGTGTCGGTCAGCAGGCAGTAGAGCGCGTCGTGGCCGGGCAGGCGGGCGCGCAGCTCTTCCGGGCTCCAGATCACGCCCGGGTCGGGGTTCGCGTCGACCTCGGCAAAGGTGCGCAAGAGGGCGGGGCCGGGCGCGGGCACGGCCTGGGTGACGAGCACGCGAGGCTGCCGTCCGGCCGGCCAGGGCGCCTGGGTCCGCAGACCGATGGCATCATTACTTGACATAAATCATGCACTCCTTCGGGCAGATTCTCGCACGGCCGGGGGCTCGCGGCCGCGAACGGCCGCCCCACTGCTATCCGGGCGAACGATGGAAATGCGGTAGATCGCCGCGCACCGCCTGCAGCAGAAACCGTTCCGCGCGTAGCCCGACCCCCGGCAAGCAGCGCTGCCGGGGGTCGGGGGGCTGGCTGGCGCCGGGCGCCGTCAGGGTACCATGGTCGGTGTGGCCGTCGACGTCGGCCACGGCGTGTAAGGTGGCTCCGTCGGCGTCGCCGTGTTGCTCGAGGGTGTGTCCGTCGGCGGGATATACGGCGGCGTGGTGGTCGGCGGAATCGGCGGCGCGGTCGTCGTCGGTGCCGGACCGATCGGCGTCGCCGTTGGGGTGCCGTCCACGGGTGTGCCCGTGACGCCATGGGGTGTCGGCGTCGGCGTGATCTGCCCGTTGGGCTGCTGGAAGGCGGTGCTCAGCATCTTCGACAGCTGCGAGCGTGTCGCCTGATTATACGGCTGGAACGTGCCGTCGGCGTAGCCCGCGATGACCCCGTGCGCGTGCGCCGTCTCGACGAAGGGGTAGCCCCAGAAGTCCGGCGACACGTCGCTGAACGACGGTGTCGGCGGCGACACGAGCGCCCAGCCCTTCGCGGTAACGATCATCTTGCTCAGTTGTGCCCGCGTAACCAGGTCGATACGGCCGGAACGTGCCGTCGGCGTAGCCCGCGATCGCGCCGTGCGCATAAGCATCTTCCACGTAGTAGTAGTAGGGCGACTCGGCCGGCACGTCGCTGAACGTCGGCGTCTGCGGGTAGGGGATATACCAGGCCATGCCAATCGACAGCATCTTCGCGAGCTGCCCGCGGTTCGCGCTGCTGCCGCCCCGGAACGTACCGTCGCCGTAGCCGGAGATAACGCCCTGGCAGAAGAGGTAATTCACGTACGGCCACGACCAATCGGTATCCGGCAGGTCGCTGAAGACCATGCCGCACGGCCCCGGCGTCCAGCTCGGCGTCGGCGTGTCGACCGGCGTGGACGTGTTGGGCGGGGTAGGGATCGCGGTCGCGGTCGGAATGGGCGTGCGCGTCCGCGTCGCCGTCGGCGGCACCGGGGTCGGCGGCATCGGCGTCGGGGAGGCCACGGCGCCCGCCGGAATCCACATGATCGTGTCGAACCAGACGTTCAGCGGGCTGCCGTCGGCCGTGCTGTTGTTGAGCGAGACCGAGGTCCAGGTCGACAGGTCAAACAGGCCCAGGTCGCCCCACTCGCCCTCGGTGTTGCCGTTCTGCAGGATGCCTGCGTCGGTCAGCGCCTTCTGGCTCATCGTCACCTGCACCGGCCCGTTCGTCGTCGCCACGGTGTACTGCGCGCCGTGCGTCTCCTGCGTATGATTGTCGACCCAGGGGATGAAGGCGTAGATATCGTAGAGTCCGGCGTGCGGCAGGCTGGTGCTCCACGTGGCCGCGTTCGTCGGCGCCCCGCTGGTCGCCGCGGCCTTGTACGCCGTGCCCCCGTTCCAGCCGATGCCCGGGTACGTAGTCCAGCCGTGCGCCTGATCGATGATCCCCGGGCTGGCCGTGAAGCCGGAGTCCGTGTTTCGCACCCGCGCCGCGGCCTGGCTGTCACCGCGCACCAGCGCCATGTAGCTCGCCCAGTCCCAGTTCGGGCCGGGGTCGGTGTGCGCCGGGGGCGACTGGTTGGGCACCTGGTAGTGGCCGATGATGTGCGCGTGGTCCTTCAGGATGTCGAACCGGTCGGCCATCGTGCGTACGATTGCGGCCGAGGCGTTGTACATCGCTTGCGTGTACCAGCCTTGCTGGCTCGCGTAACCTTCGTGCTCGAAGCCGATCCCGCGCACGTTGTAGTCCCAGTTGCCGGCCTGGAAGGCCGTGTCGGCGTTGTGCACCATCTGCGTGATGTCGCCATCGCTCGAGCGGATCACGTAGTGCGCGCTGACCCCGGCGCTCGGGTTCTGGAACCAGCTGATCGCCGCCTGGTAGCTGCCCTCGGTGTCGTGGATGATCAGGTAGGTCAGCGGCCCGTAGGGGCGGTGCAATTGGTAATTGTTGCTGGCCGCCGCGACCCAGTGGGCCGCGGGATAGTCGTCGCTGTTGGGCGAGGCGGCCAGCGGATCGACCGCGTCGGGGATCGCCAGGTCGGGGCTGGCGGGCAGGGTGATCGTTTCACCCCGGCGCGTGGTCAGACTCGCGCCCGATTGCAGCACCTGGAACACACTCCAGGCATAGCTGCGCGCCACCACCGGGTCGGAGATTGCGCTGTACCGCGCGACGACGGCGTACCACGGGCTCAGGCTCGCCGGCCCCGCGCCCGGCACGTTGGCGGCCAGGTGGTGCAGCAGCGCCGCGGCGCCGCGGATGTTGGCCGTCGAATCGGTCTGCAGCCGGCTCGGCGGCAGGCCGATCAGCGCCGCGGCTTGCGCCAGCGTGTCGCCGCCCGGCGGCACGTACAGACCCATGATACCGTACTGCCCATAGTCATTCGGCGCGCCGCCCCGGTCGTCCCAGCGGCTCTCCACGTAGCCGATCGCGGCCAGCAGGCCAGGCGGCACCTTGAACTCGGCGCCCGCCGCGGCGAAGGCCGTGCCGATCGTGCCGGGCGTGCTCGGGCCGAGCGCCAGCGTGGGCACGACGGGCGGCGGCGGCGCGACGGCGTCCGGCGCTTGCGCGGCGGCCGGCCCGGGCAGCAGGGCCACCGCCAGGATGAACAGGCTCAGACAGGCCAGGATGGCGCCCCGCCGCGAGGGCTGGGGGCGGAGGGGACGGCTGGGGTGTTTCACGGGCGGACCTCGCTGGTTCGGCTAACGGCGCCGGCCGGCACCGGATGCGTTGCGTGGCCGGACGGGCACCCCGGGGCAGCGCGCGGTGGGTGCCTTGGCTTCATACTATCACAACGCGCCAGTCTTGGCGGGGTTGCAGGTGGCGGCGCCGCCACGGGAGCCTAACGGGATGGGCCATAGGAGCACGTGTTCCTGAGGGGGCGCCGGGATGCACGCCGCCCGCCGCCTCCCAGGGGAGGGGCGGGCGGCGCGAGAGCGCCCGGCTTAGCTGCCGGTCGGCTCGAACAGGTCGCCGGCCGGCTTGGCCACGCGCGCGGCGGCCGCTTTGCCGGAGCCCGTCTTGCGCGCCGCCGCGGGGCGGCCGGCGGCCGGCTTGCGGGTCGCCGGAGCGGTCTTGCCCGTGGCCGGCTTGCGGCTGGTTGTCACGCGCGCGGGGCGCGTGCTGCCGCCCGCGGCGCGCGCCGGGCGTTTGCCGTTCGCCGCGGGCTCGCGCTCCGGTAGCTCGCTGGCCGGCACCACCGGCTGGTGGTTCACCGGGCGGCGGCCGCTGTCGGCCGGCGCCTCCGGCGCGGTCCAGCTACACTGGCTGCACTTCGCGCCCTCGCCGCGCGGGCCCTGCATGATCAGGCCCCCGCACTGCGGGCAGGCGCCCGGCAGCGGCCGGCTCCAGGTGGAGAAGGTGCACGCCGGGTAGCGGTCGCACGAGTAGAAGACCTTGCCCCGCCCGCTGCGCTTCTCCACCATCTGCCCCTCGCCGCAGACCGGGCAGCCCACGCCGACCAGCTTGGGGATGCTCCGCTTGTAACGGCAGGCCGGGAAGCCCGAGCAGGCGACGAACGGGCCGAACCGGCTCGTGCGCACGAGGAGCTCCTTGCCGCATTCCGGGCAGGGCTCGCCCAGGCGCTCCGGCTCGGGCTTATCGATCGTGATGTGCGCCACCTCGCGCTCCGCGCGCTCGATCTCCTGCTCGAACGGGCCGTAGAACTCGCCGAGCAGCCGGCGCCACTCACGCTCGCCCTCGGCCACGTCGTCCAGCTCCTCTTCCATCTGCGACGTGAAGCCCACGTCCACGATGTCGGGGAACTGCTCGACCAGCAGGTCGTTTACCACGCGGCCGAGCTGCGTCGGCACGAACTTCTTGTCCGTCTTCTCCACGTAGCCGCGGTCCTGGATCGTGCCCAGGATCGGCGCGTAGGTGCTGGGCCGGCCGATGCCTTTCTCTTCGAGCGTCTTCACCAGCGTCGCCTCGGTGTAGCGCGGCGGCGGCTCGGTGAAGTGCTGGTCGGGGCTGAGCTGGATCAGCGCGAGCGGGTCGCGCTCGGCCAGCGGCGGCAGCGCCTTGCGGTCCAGGTCGTCCTGCTCGTCGCCGGCATCCCGTCCCTCGCGATAGACCGCCAGGAACCCCGGGAAAGTGATCACCGAGCCGGTGGCGCGGAACGTATAGGGCCGCGGCGCGGCACTGTCGAGCGCGCCCGCCCCGATGTCGACTGTCGTCTGGTCGAGCAGCGCGGGTGCCATCTGGCTGGCCACGAAGCGCTGCCAGATCAGGCGATAGAGGCGCAATTGCTCGCCGGTCAGAGACCCGGCCAGGCTGTCCGGGTCACGCGCGACCGCCGCCGGCCGCACGGCCTCGTGCGCCTCCTGCGCGCCGCGCACCTTCTTCGTGTACTGCGGCGGGCTCGCCGGCAGGTACTCCGTGCCGTAGCGTCCGGCGATCACGCGGCGCGCCTCGTCCTGCGCCACGGCGGCCACCTGCGTCGAGTCGGTGCGCATGTAGGTGATCAGGCCGACCGAGCCCTCTTTGCCGAGCTCGACCCCCTCGTACAGCTGCTGCGCGATCTGCATCGTCCGTCGTGCCGTGAAGTTGAGCTTGCGGGCGGCTTCCTGCTGTAGCGTGCTCGTGATGAAGGGCGCCGCCGGATTGCGCCGCGTCTCGCGCCGCCGCACGCTCTCGACGACGTACTTCGCGCCTTCGAGCGCCGTCAGCACCGCCTGCGCGTCGGCCGCGTTGTTGAGCTCGGGCTTCTTGCCCCGCACCGCCTGCAGCGCGGCGTGGAAGACCGTCTCCTTGCGCGGCTTGCCGCGCCCCGGCATGTCGACTTCCTTGCACAGGTCCGCCTCGATGCTCCAGTACTCGACCGGCACGAAGGCTTCGATCTCGCGCTCGCGCTCGACGACCAGCCGCACCGCGACCGACTGCACGCGTCCGGCCGACAGGCCGCGCTGCACCTTCTTCCAGAGCAGCGGGCTGAGCTTGTAGCCCACGAGCCGGTCGAGCACGCGGCGCGCTTGCTGCGCGTTGACCAGCTGCATGTCGATCTCGCGCGGGTGGGCTACCGCTTCGCGGATCGCCTCGGGCGTGATCTCGTGGAACGTGATCCGCTGCACCTTGCGCCCATTGCCGTGCGCGCCCGTCGCCTCGACGATATGCCAGGCGATGGCCTCGCCCTCGCGGTCCGGGTCGGTCGCCAGGTAGATCGTGCCCGCGTCCTTCACGAGCTCGCGCAGGTCCTTCACGGTCTTCAGCTTGTCGCGGCTGACCAGATACTGGGGCTCGAAACCGTGCTCCGTGTCCACGCCCAGCTTCGTCTTGGGCAGGTCGCGCACGTGGCCCCCCGAGGCGCGCACTTGATAGCCGCGCCCCAATACTTTACTGATGGTTTTGGCTTTCGTCGGCGATTCGACGATCACCAGCTTGGTTGCCATGATGTGTTACTTTCACTTTCCCGCCGGGATCCGCGTCCGCGGGTCCCTTCGGGCGATACCTCGTAGCTGCTACCACCCCTACGGAACGGGCGCGTGGCCGGATCTCTGCCGTGTGGCGCCGGGCTGTGACGCCCATTTGTGCCTGGGGCCCGGCGGGCGCCTTATGATACGCAATCCCTCGCAAGCCTGTCAAGCAATGTCCGCGCCGGAGCCGCGGCCCGCCGGGCGCGCCGCTGCCCACCCGGCGCCCGCGCCACGTCGCCGCTGGCGCACCGATGTCGCTGGTAGTAGCGGGTAGTCGTAGGAGCGGGGGGACGAGCCGGCAGGCGAGCGGGCGGCGGCACGTCCGGCACAAACAGAAACCCCCCGCCGGCCCAGGCAGGGGGTCTCTGCTCTTCAGGAAGGAGTTCTCATGCGGCGTGTGTTTCCACTTCGTCCATTCACCAGTTATGACGATCCTGCTCCCGGATTATTACACCCCGCCATCCGAATTTGACCGCCCAATCCGCGCGTTCGTTCTGCCGCGGCCGTTACCATCTGGTGAAGCCCCGCCGGCCCTCAGGCGCCCTGGCGGCCCGCAACCGGTGCGGGCCCGGCGCCCGGCGCGGCCCGCGGGCAGGCACCACAGCGGAGGTTCCTATTATGGAGTATCGGCATTTAGGGAAGGCCGGGCTGCGCCTCAGCGAGCTTTCCCTGGGAGCATGGGTGACGTACGGCGGGCAGGTCGGCGAGGATCGCGCGCGCGAATGCCTGGCCGCCGCCTACGAGGCCGGCGTCAACTTCTTCGACAACGCGGAAGCCTATGCCGGCGGCGAGGCCGAAGTGGTCGTCGGCAACGTGATCAAGCAGCTGGGCTGGCGCCGCGAGAGCATCGTCGTCTCGACGAAGATCTTCTGGGGCGGCGCGGGCCCCAACGATCTCGGCCTCTCGCATAAGCATATTGTCGAGGGCGTCAACAACGCCCTGCGCCGCTTCCAGATGGACTACGTCGACCTGGTCTACTGCCACCGCCCCGATCCCAACACCCCGATCGAAGAGACCGTGCGAGCCATGGACCTGGTCATCAAGCAGGGCAAGGCGTTCTACTGGGGCACGTCGGAGTGGAGCGCCGCCGACATCATGCGCGCCGACGGCCTGGCCCGCCAATACGGCCTAACGCCGCCGTCGATGGAGCAGCCCCAGTACAACATGTTCGTGCGCGAGCGCGTCGAGAAGGAGTATCTGCCCCTCTACCGCGACCTCGGCTACGGCATCACCAACTTCAGCCCCCTGGCGTCGGGCATGCTCACCGGCAAGTACAATGAAGGCATCCCCGAGGGCAGCCGCGCCACGCTCGAGGGCTACGAGTGGATCCGCCGCGGCATCACCCCCGAGCGCATCGCCACCGTGCGCCGGCTGCAGGGCGTCGCCGCTGATCTCGGCTGCTCGCTAGCCCAACTCGGCCTGGCCTGGTGCCTCAAGAACCCGCACGTGAGCTCGGTCATCACGGGCGCCAGCCGGCCCGAGCAGGTGCGCGAGAACATGAAGGCGCTCGACGTGGTGCCCAAGCTGACGCCTGACGTCCTGCAGCGCATCGACGACATCCTCGGCAACAACCCGAACGCCGAGTCCGAGTGACCGCGCGCGGCGGAGGAATCGAGCGGGGAGCCACGCGCGCTGCGTGGCTCCCCTCCGGCCCGATCGCCTCGTAGGCCGCGGCGCTAGGCGCGCCGCCGCACCAGGCGCAGCCCGGCGCCCGCCAGCAGCAGGCCGAACAGGGCGATCCCGATCGGCAGATACGGCGCGTCGCCGCTGCCCGTGGTGGGCATCTGCGGCTTCGGGTTCGCCGTGCCGCCGCTCGCGTTGCCGCCCGACATGTTGTCGCCGGACGTGCCGCCGCTGCCGCTCATGTCAGGCTGGCCTCCCATGTCGCCGCCGGCCATGCTCTCCGGGGTCGGGGTTTCGCCCATCATAGCGTGGTCGCCGCCCATCGCGTCGGGCGTGGGCGTCTTGCCCATCATGGCGTCCGGGGTCGGGGTTTCGCCCGTCATGGCCTGATCGCCGCCCATCGCGTCGGCGGTAGGCGTCTCGCCGGCCATCGCGCCGCTACTACCCGCGGCCATCACGTGGATGTCACCGCAGGCGACGTAGGTGCCGATCTCCTGGGCCGACTTGTGCACATTGATCGCGTACTGGCCCGTGGCCAGGTCGTCCAGGCTGATCATCAACGTCGTTTCCGACTTGCCGTTGACCACGTCGTTCAGCGGATAGGCCGGGGTGGGATCCAGGTTCGCGCACGTGCCCTTGTGGATGTGCGCGGGCTCGGGCGCGCCCATCGCGGGCGTCAGGCTGATCGTCACCTTGATGTCGTTCGGGCCGACGGCTTCAATCGTCGCCGTCCCGGTTTCGCCCGAGTTGTTCTGGCCGCCGAGCGCCACGGTCACCGGGGCGTCGGCCGCGCGCGCCGCGGTAAAGGGGATCGCAAGCAGAGCCAATGCAGCGGCGAGCAGTAGGAAACCGAACTTCTTCATTACGCCTGTCCTCCTGTGGAGCGGGTAGGTCTGAGACATGCGGGGCCCTTCCGGGCAGTGGATCGCCCGGCCCCGGCAAATCGGGGCGCGGCCGGTGGGAGTGGCCGCAGCCCGCGTCCCGAGCGCGGCGCGCCGGCCCAGCCGGCCTCGGGACCTCGCAATGGAAACCGTTGGGCCCCCGGAAAAGTTCCCGGCGCCCGGGCGCCGTCTGGTATAATCAAGCTATGCTGACGTCTTCAGCCCCAACTCTGGTCGCCCACGGGCCGCGCCGCGGCCGGCGCCTGGCGCTCGGCCTCGCCCTCGCGGCGTTGCTCGCCGGGGGCGGCATGGCCGCCTTTGCCGGCTACGTGCGCCTGCAGACCGCGCCCGCGACCTACCGCTGGGACGACCCGGCCCTGCCCCATCACCACGTCGCGCTCGTCTTCGGCGCCGGTCTTAACGCCGCGGGCGGGCCAAGCGCCGTCCTCTATGACCGCATCGCCACCGCGGCCGATCTCTATCACGCCGGCAAGGTCGACAAGCTGCTGATGAGCGGCGACAACAGCCGGGCCGACTACAACGAGGTCGGCGTCATGCGGCACACGGCCGAGTCGCTCGGCGTGCCCGCGTCCGATATCGTCCTCGACTACGCCGGCTTCCGCACCTACGACAGCTGTTATCGCGCCCGCGCCATCTTCGGCCTCGACAGCGCCACGCTGGTCACCAACGCCTATCACCTGCCGCGCGCGCTCTACACCTGCGCGCACCTCGGCGTCTCCGTCGTCGGCGTCCGCGCGGACCGCCAGGGCTACCGCACGCTGGCCTACAGCCTGCGCGAGGTCCCGGCCCTCGCCGCGGCCGCGGGCGACCTGCTCCTCGACCTGCCCCCGCACTTCCTGGGGCCCCCCGTGGATATCGATGCGCCGCCCGCCCAGCCCTAGCCGCCCGCCCCCGAGGCTCGCATGGCCGCGCCGTTGACGCCCGACCTTGCCGGTCCCTGGCTCGAGCAGTTGGCCGCGCTGCTGACTCAGACCCTCGACGCCGCCGCCTGCGTGCTGGCCGTCTGGCACGTCGAGCGCGGCCAGATCGTGCCGCCCGCCGCCGTGGGCCTCGATCCCGCCGGCCGCGCCGAGCTCGTCCAGCTACTCACCGCCGCCGCGCCCGATGTCCTGGGCACCCTCGTCGGCGCGCGCCCGGGTGTGGCCCACGTCGGCTTCTTGCCCGGCTGGAACCTCGACCGCGCGGCGCGCGAGGCCCGGCGCCGCACGCCCTGGGGCCTCTTGCACGTGCTCGCGCTCCCCGTCGACGGCTACGAGGACGACGAGGACGTCACGCCCCTCGTCGGGCCGCCCGGGGAGGTGGAGGCGCCCGCGCCGGCCCCCGGCCGGCGCCCGCGCCCGGCGCTGGTGGTCCTCGCCGGTCTGCTCCACTCCGCGCCTCGGCTCGCGCCGGACGACCCGCGTCTGCAGCCGCTTTTTCTCGTACAGCAGCAGATTCAGCTCGCGCTCGAGGTCGGGCGCCTGCGCGCGCGGCTGGTCGACGAATCCCGCTGGCTCCGCGCCATCCTTGAGCAGGCCGGCGAGGCGCTGCTGCTCGTCGACTCCCAGGGCCGCATCGTCGGGGGCAACGCCGCGGCCGCCCACCTCACCGGCTGGCGCGTGCCCGAGCTCCTGGGCCGCCCCTTCGTCGCCGCGCTCGACGCCCGCGTCATGTACTGGGATGGCGCCGCGGCTGCCGCGGGCGAGGAGCCCGGCGAAGCCCGCTGGAGCGGGCCCCTGGCCGAGCCGCCGCCCGATCCGGCCGGTGGTCCGCCGCACCCGCGCGACCTGGTGCTCACCGGCCGCCACGGCGAGCAGATCTACACCGAGGCGTCCGTCGCCCAGATCCGCGACGCCGGCGCCAACCTGCTCGGCGCGGTCGTCGGTCTGCGCGACGTCAGCGCCCAGCGCCAGGCCGAGGAGCTCCAGGCCACCTTCCTCTCCGTCATCTCCCACGAGCTCCAGACCCCGCTCGCCGTCATCCGCGGCTACGCCGAGCTCCTGGCCGACCGCGCGGGCGACATGCCGCCCGCCCAGCTACGCGACAAGCTCACCGTCGTCGCCGACGAAAGCGCGCGCCTGAGCGCCATGGTCGCGAACTTGCTGGACGCCTCCCGGATCCAGGCCGGCGGGCTGGAGCTCCAGCGCGAGCCGGTGAGCATCGCGCGGTTGGTGCAGCAGACGGTGCAGCAGGTCGCCATGCTGACGACCACGCACCGCTTCGTCATCGCCATCCCCGACGACCTGCCGCCCGTGCTGGCCGACTACGACCGTGTGGCCCAGGTCTTACGCAATCTGCTGGAGAACGCCGTGAAGTATTCGCCCGGCGGCGGCAACATCACCATCACCGCTGACCTGACCAGCGAGGAGGTAATTGTGCATGTGATCGACGAGGGCATCGGCGTGCCGTCGGCCGAGCGCGAGCAGATCTTCTCGCGCTTTGCCCGCCTCGATAGCCGCGTGGTGCGCCAGGCCAAGGGCGTGGGCCTCGGCCTCTACATCGCCCGCGCGATCATCCGCGCCCACGGTGGGCGGATCTGGGTGGATGCGGGCCCGGGGGGCGGCGCCCAGTTCTCGTTTAGCTTGCCGCGCCAGTACAAGGCGCCGTTGCCCGTGCTGTTCGGGCGGGGATAATCCAAAGATGGCTCAAACGATCCTGGTCGTCGACGACGAGCCGCGCATCGTCGACCTCGTGACCACGATTCTGGAGACGCACGGCTACGGCGTCATCGAGGCCCCGGACGGCGATGCCGCGCTCGTCGCCTTGCGCGAGCACCTGCCCGACCTCATCCTGCTCGACGTCATGCTCCCCGGGCAGGATGGCTTCACCGTCCTCAAGGAGATCCGCGCGATCTCCAACGTGCCGGTGATCATGCTCACCGTGCAGGCGAGCGAGGCCGACAAAGTCCGCGGCCTCGAGCTCGGCGCCGACGACTACATCGCCAAGCCCTTCGGCCAGCGCGAGCTCGTCAGCCGCGTGCGCGCTGCCCTGCGGCGCGCCGAGATGCCGCCCGTGCAGCCGGTCCACAGCCTGGTCACCGTCGATTCGCACCTCGCCATCGACTTCGACAGCCGCGAGGTCATCGTCGACGGTGAGCGCATCAAGCTGCGGCCGACCGAGTACAAGCTGCTCTACCACCTGGTGCGCAACGCCGGCCGCCTGCTCAGCCACGAGACGCTGCTCACCCGGGTTTGGGGGCGCGAGTACCTCGACGATACGCAGCTGTTGCGCCTGTATGTCACCTACCTGCGCCAGAAGATCGAGCCGGATCCCTCCAACCCGCGCTACATCCTCAACGAGCGCGGCCTCGGCTACCGCTTCGCCGACATCGACGTCCCGCGGCTGCCCCCGCTGGCCGAGTAGCGGGCCGCGCGGCCTCAGCGCACGTGCGGCGCGTCAGGCCCGTGCATCAACTCCGCCTTCTGCGTGTCGCGCCGCGCGGCGAGGAAGGCCCCCACGCCCGCGAAGATGAGCCCGATGATCAGGAACCAGGGCAGAAAGTTACCCACGGCGTAGTTCGGCCCCGTGCCGACGAGGTTCGTCGGCACCGGCGCCGTGCCGGGCGTGACCGCGGCCTGGACGGCGGGCGCGGCGTAGAGCGCGGGCGTGGGCGCGAAGGCGAGCACCGCCGCCGCCAGCAGCAGCAGCCCGCCCGCGATAAGGATCCCTCGTGTCATGCAGTGTGCCTCCCGTGCGTGGTGCGAGAATTGGTGAAGGCCGCTGGGTGCTACCCTTCGCTGAACTGGCGCTATTGTAGCAGAAGCCGGGCCGCGCCGCTACCCGTCCGCCCGCAAAGATTCCACCAGCAATCCGGGGCGCGTTGCCGGCGGGCGCCCGTCGCCTCGCCGTGAACGCCCGGTTCGGCATGCATGCTCGGCGCACGCGCGCCCACCGTTGGGTGCGCTGCTGCGTCCCTGCCGGCGATCCCGCGCGTCTTCCATCCAGCCCGCCTCCCCCTTGTCATCCCGAACGCAGTGCGGGATCTCCAACTCCGAGATCTTCCCTTGAGCATGTCTTTTCTTCATCGACAGGTCCCCAGACGCCGCAACGTTACGTGGTCGCCCGGGCCAGGCGCCCGGCCGGCCACCCGGGGCCGCGCCGTCTCGATGACGCCCCGTCGGTCTGTCCGGCCGATTGCCGCCCGGCGCGGCTCCGTGCTATACTTGCTCCGCGCTACCCGAGTCTGCCTCGGCTTCGGCCGGGGCAGGCTCCACACTCAGGAAGGAGACGCATCGTGCCCCAACTCCGCCCATGGCCCCTGGGCGCCCTCGCCATGCTCGGTGCCGCCGCCGTGCTGCTGGCCGGCTGCGCCGCCGCGGGATCGGCCGGCGCCCCGTCCGCCCCCGCCGTCGCCGATACCGCCGTGCTCACGACCTACAACGTCGGCGCCAACCACGGTCCCTGGGAGCTCACCTGGGATGCCGCCCGCGGCCGCATCTGGTTCCTCGAAGGCAATCACGTGCAGGCGCCCCTGGCCCGCGTGGCCTCCATCGACCCGGCCACCAGCCAGATGCTCGAATGGTCCGTGCCCACGTCGGACGGCTACCTGCACGGCGTGAGCATGGACCAGAGCGGGAACATCTGGTTCAGCGAAGTCTACGGCAATAAGATCGGCCGGCTCGAACCCGATTCGAATACCATCACCGAGTGGACCCTGCCCAGCGTCCTCGACCCGCACGCCGTCGCGGTCGACGACGGCAACCCGGCCGACCCGGTCGTCTGGTTCAGCGAGCGCGATGAAGGCGTGGTCACCGAATTCCACCCGGTCGCCGGCACCTACCGCCGCCACCACGACCCCTTCGGCGGCGCCGGGCCTCACGGCGTCATCCCGGCCGGCGACGGCAGCCTCTGGGTGGTCGATACCTGCGATCACGGCGTGGGCCACCTCGTGCCCGGCACCGCCGACCAGTGGTCGCTCTGGCAGCCGCCGACCGCCAGCGGCTGCTCGGAGGGCCCGCTGTTCGGCGTGCTGTCTGCCGGCCGGCTCTGGTACACCGAGCAGAGCCAGGCCCACTTGCTCCGGCTCGACCCGGCCGCCAATAGCTTTGCCGTCTGGAACGTGCCCGCGCAGCCCCACCCCGCCTTGACCCAGCTCGGTCTCGCGCCCGACGGCACCGTCTTCATCAGCGACATGTCCGACGTCCAGGTCGACCGCGTGGAGCCCGACGTCGCCGCCTCGCCCACCATCGTCGCCGTCAGCCCGCAGACGGCCAGCATGCCCACGCCGCCGGCCGGCCAGGCGACGCCGGCCGAAGTCGTCTATACGCCCATCGTCACGCAGCTAACGCCCGTCGTGCGCAACGTCCCGGGCACGCGCACCGGCGGCTTCACACAGTGGAACCTCTCCCTCACCGTCACGCCTCAGCGCCAGTACCCGGGCGCCGCCCGCGCCGCCTACGGCGGCGGCGGCTTCTGGGTCTCGGAGGTGCAGGATAATCAGGTGCAGCGCCTCGCGCCCTTCACCCCCACCGGCACGCCCGCCCCGCCGACCGCCACCACGACGCCCGCCCCGCTGACCGCCACCGCGACGCCCGCCCCACCGACCGCCACCGCGACGTCCGTGCCCCCGACCGCCACGCCCGCGCCGAGCCAAACGCCCGGCGGCCCGACCGCTACCCCCATCCCGCCCAGCGCCACCGCCACCGCCGCCCCGCCCACGGCCACACCCGGCGCCCCCACGGAGACGCCCGCCGCCACCGAGACGCCTTGCGGCCTCAGCTTCAGCGACGTGCATGAAACCGACTACTTCTACCAGCCCGTGCTCTATCTCGCCTGCCACGGCGTCATCTCCGGCTACGCCGACGGCACCTTCCGGCCGTACAGCAACACCACGCGCGGCCAGATGGTCAAGATCGTCGTCCTCGGGTTCGGCATCCCGATCGTCACGCCCGCCTCCGGCGAGCACACCTTCGCCGACGTGCCGCCGACCTTCCCCTTCTTCGACGTCATCGAGACGGCGGCGGCCGGCCAGATCGTCAGCGGCTACGCCTGTGGCGGCCCGAACGAGCCTTGCGACGACCACAACCGGCCCTACTTCCGGCCCTACAACGACGTGACTCGCGGCCAGTTGGCCAAGATCGTCGTCATCGCCGCGGCGTGGTCGCCGGCTAACCCGCCCGACCGCACCTTCGCGGACGTCTTGCCCGGCAGCGCCTTCTACACCTACGTGGAGACTGCCGTCTGCCACGGCATCATCAGCGGCTACACTTGCGGCGGGGTGGGCGAGCCCTGCGATTCGCGCAACCGCCCCTACTTCCGCCAGTTCAACTACTCGACGCGCGGTCAGATCGCCAAGATCGTCTATGGCGCGCTCACCGGCCCCGCGGCCTGCGCGCCGTAGGCCGGACGCGGAGCGGGGCGGCCCTCGGCCGCCCCGCTTCGTCCTGAGATCTCCATGACTCAGCACCCAAACCCGGATCCCGGCGATCCCGCATCGCCGCCCGCCGACGCAGAGGACGCCCCTCTGGCGCGCCTGCCGCGCCGCGCCCAGATCGCCGTCATGCGCCGGGTGGCCGCCGCGGCGCTCGCCGCCTATGATCTGCCCCCCGCGCGCCTCACGCTGGTCGCCCACGCCTGGAACACAGTCTTCCGGGTCGACACGCCGGGCGCGCGCCATGCCCTCCGCATCACGCGCACCGGCCTGCCGACCATCGACACCGTCGCCTCGGAGCTCGCCTGGCTGGCCGCCATCCGGCGCGACACGCCGCTGTCGGTGCCCGCGCCCGTGCCCGCGCGGGACGGCGCGCTGCTCGCCGTGGCCGGGGCGCCCGGCGTGCCTCAACCCTACATCTGCATCCTCTGCGGCTGGCTCCCCGGGCGCCGCATGCGCCGCCACGTGACGCCCGCCCAGATGGAGCGTGTCGGCATCCTCATGGCCCGTCTGCAGAACCATAGTGCCGGCTGGACCCGCCCGCCCGGCTTTCGCCGCGGCCGCGCCGACTGGCCGATCGCCGCCGGCCGCTGGCTGCCCGACCCCTTCGCGCCCGAAATCCTGGCCGCCATCCACGCCGGGATCGCCGCGCGCCTCTCCCCGGCCGAGGCTGGGCAGGTCACGGCCGCGCTGACGCGCATCCGCGCGGTCGATCAGGCGCTGGGCCGGGGCCCGGACGCCTTCGGCCTCATCCACGCCGATCTCCACTACCACAACCTGCTCTTCGACGGTGCCACCGTCCGCGCGCTTGACTTCGACGATTGCGGCTTCGCCCCCTGGCTCTTCGACCCGGCCGTCATGCTGAGCGAGGTGCTTGACTGGCCCGACTACCCCGCCCTGCGCGCCGCCCTGCTCGCGGGCTACCGCCGGGCGCGCCCCCTCTCCGCCGCCCACGAAGCCTATCTGGACACCTTCATCGCCCTCCGCCAGTTGCAGGACGTGCTCGACCTGCTCGACCTGCCCGCCGCCGCCTTCACCGCCGCATCGGCCGCGCGGATCCGCCAAAGCCTCGCCACGCTTCCCGCCTTGCTGCCCCCCGGCGCCCCGTAACCGGGCCGACCGCGCCAGGCGCGAACCTACACGCTCCCGGTCCTCTCCTCCGTCATCCTGAACGAAGCGTAGGATCTCCGCCTCCGGGATCTTGCGTTAGGGAAGTCCTTTCCTCATCAACCGGCTCCTCGGATGCCGTGATGTTGCTCCCGACCAGCCCGGCGGTCCCGCGATCCTTCCCGCCGTCCTGGACCACAAGGGCGCGCACCGGGCGTGCGGGAGTTCGTGCCGCTGGTCGAAGGTCCCACCCCCAATCCGTGCTGGAAACGCCTGCCCAATCCTCCCATTGACATAAACCAGGCACGATGCTACAATGACACTACATCAAGGAGCGCGCATGCGTCTACCTGCATTAAGCCCTGGCCCTGGACCCGCCCCTCCTGCTGCCGTCACCAGCAAAGAAGGCGAGCTGGAGACGCTTGTCCGTGCCCGCTATCCATTAATCTATATCCTCGCCTGGGAAGAGCGACGGGTCGAGGCCTGTCTGCTCGCCATCGCCGCACGGCGCGGCAAGCGGTTGTTCGTCTGGACCTGCACCGAGGGTGTCCAGGCGCTTGAGCCCGACGGCCTCGTGCCCGCCGATCCCGCCGCCCGCGACCCCCTCCAGGCGCTCGACTTCGTCGCCTCCTGCCGCGACGCCGCGATCTTCCTGCTCAAGGACTTCCATCCGTATTTCGACGACACGCGTCCCCTGCCCGGCACCGCCATGGTCGCCCGCAAGCTGCGCGACCTGGCCCGTGGCCTCAAGGAGAGCCACAAGACCCTTGTGCTCCTGGCGCCCGTGCTGCGCTTCCCCGTCGAGCTCGAAAAAGACCTCAGCGTGGTCGACTTCGGCCCGCCGACCGTCGAGGATCTCGACCAGGCCCTGCGCGTCGTCGTCAGCTCCGTCGAGAAGCGCTCGGCCTTGCGCCTCGGCCTCGACGCCGAGACCCGCGAGCGCGTGCTCCGCGCCGCCCAGGGCCTAACGCAAACCGAGGCTGAGAACGCCTTCGCCCGCTCCCTCGTTACTACCCGCCGCCTCGACGTCGACGTGATCATCGCCGAGAAAGAACAGCTGATCCGCCGCTCGCGCATCCTCGAGTACTATCACTCGCCCGCCGCCTTCGACGAGGTCGGCGGGCTCGACGAGCTCAAGGTCTGGCTGCGCAAGCGCTCGCTCGCCTTTAGCGAGCATGCCCGCGCCTTCGGGCTGCCCGAGCCGCGCGGCGTGCTGCTCCTCGGCGTGCAGGGCGGCGGCAAGAGCCTGGTCGCCAAGGCGGTTGCGGGCCTCTGGCAGCTACCCCTGCTCAAGCTCGACCTGGGCAAGGTCTTCAGCGAGTTGGTCGGCTCCTCCGAGGAGAACATGCGCCACGCCCTGGCCACCGCCGAGAGCGTGGCCCCGGCGATCCTCTGGCTCGACGAGCTCGACAAGGGCCTCGCGGGCGTCGCCTCGTCCCACCGCTCCGACGGGGGCACGGCGGCGCGCGTCTTCGGCTCCTTCCTGACCTGGATGCAGGAGAAGACCTCGCCCGTGTTCGTCATCGCCACGGCGAACAACGTGGGCAGCCTGCCGCCCGAGGCGCTGCGCAAGGGCCGCTTCGACGAGATCTTCTTCATCGACCTGCCCAACGAGCAGGAGCGCCGCGAGATCTTCAATATCCACCTGCTCAAGCGCCGCCGCGACCCCGCCCGGTTCGACCTCGACCGCCTGGCCGCCGCAAGCGCGGGCATGAGCGGCGCCGAGATCGAGCAGGCGATCATCGCCGGCCTCTACGACGCCTTCGACGCCGGTCGCGACCTGACCGGCACCGATATCTTGCTGGCCATCGAGGGCTCGATTGCCCTCTCCCAGACCATGCGCGAGGAGATCTCCGCGCTGCGCGACTGGGCGCGAACCCGCGCCCGGCCCGCCTCGCGCTGGAAATAAGCGCGCCCGGCCCCGGCCGCCGGTTGGCGGCGGCCGCCCTGATTGGCGCGACGCGAGGATTGGCACGATCGGAAAGAGTTGCACGATAAATAAGGACCGTAGGGACTTGGCGCTCCGTCCTTGACACGCCGTGGCCGGCTGACGGCCGGGTGCCCGCGCGGCGGCACGCATCGCGTAATCGCGTCATTTGCGTGTCATCGCCGCGTTCGCGCCTGGTGCGCGCCGCCCGGCCGCACCTGATATCGCTATGGAAGCCCAGGTTACCATCACCTACCGCGGTCCCGCGGGCCTGCAGCGCGCCGTGCTGGCGGCCGGCCTGGCCGGCGGGATCCTCGCCTCGCAGCTGTTGCCCGGCTACCCGCTCGAGTGGCGCGCGCTCCTGCCGCTCGCCGTGCTCGGCCTCGGCTGCTGGAGCACCGTCGCCGCCTACCTGGCGACCGTCGCCGTGCTGGCCTTCCCGATCGGCCAGTTCTCGCCCTACCTGATGGTCCTCTTCATCGCCGTGACGGTGATTCCCCACCGCTGGATCCTGGAGCACCTGCCGCTGGCCCTGCTCGTCGCCTGGAGCCCCGTGCTCGCCGCGCTGCACGTCGACCTGGCCATCCCCATTCTGGTCGGCCTCTTTGCCGGCAGCCGCTACGGCGCCCTGGCCGGGGCCCTGCTCGCCGCCTGGCTCAAGACCTACGCCTCGATGAGCGGCACCCCGCTGGATCTGCTGTTGCTGACCGGCAATCCCGGCTCGCCGGCCGCCGTCGCCGGCCGCTTCGCGGGCGCCGGCTCGCTGGAGACGCTCCAACTGATCGGCGCCCCGTTCGCGCCCAACTCCGCCGAGTTGCTCGGCAACCTACTGCAGATCGCCGCCTTCGCCGCCGCAGGCGCCACCGCCGGAGCCCTGGCCGCCCGGGGCCGCGCGCACCTGGTCCTCGCCGACCTCGACGAGGCGCCGCCCGCGCCCGTGCGCGTGGCCCGCCGCTTCCTGTGGACCGGCCTGCTGCCCATTGGCGTCGCCCTCGGCGCGCTCAGCGTCGTGCTGCTGCTGATCCCCGTCGCCGTTGGCCACCCGCTCAGCGACCTCGGCCTGCAGCAGGCGCTCGACGGCCTGGCCACCCGCCTGCTTGCCGGGGGCGCCGTCGCGCTCATAGCGGCAGGGATCGTCGTCGCCATGCAGCCGCTGCCGCCCGGCGCGCGCCGGGTGCCCGCGCCGCCCCGGCCGGTCCCGCAGCCCGTCGCCGCCCCGCCGCCCCGGCCCGCGCCGCCCGCCGCGCCCGCGCGCGCCGCGGCGCCGCCGCCTGTGCTGCCGCCCGTCGACCTGGAGCCCGTCAAGAGCGGGCGCTTCGTGCCCGGCTGGGCCGCCGCCGCGGGCTTCGCCGCGCCGCTCCCCGCTGCCGAGGCGCCGGACAGCGCTTCGGATGCCGCGGACGCGTCTACTGACTCGCCGCCGGGGCCGCCCGCGCGCGACATCGCGATCGAGTTGGACTGATCATGCCGAATCGTTCGAGCCAGCAGCAACGCAGCACCGCCGGGCAGCGCGCGACGCCGTCCCGAACGGCCGGCGGGCTGCGCCTGTTCGGCCAGCATACGCCCGGCGCCCCCGCGCCACCCGGCGCCGGCCAGTTCGGCCGCTTCGCCGACACCTGGATGTCGCGCCTGCTCATCGGCGGCGCCGTCTTGCTCCTCGCGATCATGTTCCCGCTGCAGTGGCTGCGCACGCCCGAGCTTGTCGTCCGCGCCAACCTCAACACGTTCTCGCCGCACCCCGGCGCCGCCGCCGCCACCGGTGCCGATGCCGCCACCGGCGCCGTCACCGCGAGCTACGATCTCTCCGAGGATGCCACGATCAGCGCCTCCGTTTATGACTCGGCCGGCGCCGTCGTGCGCACGCTGCTCGCCGAGCAGAAGGAGAGCGCCGGCCCGCACTTCGTCCAATGGGATGGCGCGACCGACAGCGGCGGCGTGGCCGTCGACGGCGCCTACCGCCTGGCGATCACCGCGCGCGGCCCCGCCCGCTCGACCAGCGGCAGCGTCACGATCGCCGTGGACAGCACCCCGCCCGCCGTCAAGCTCGTCAACCTGCCCGACGGCGAGAAGCTGAAATCGGCCGACCTGCTCGTACAGGGCGTGACCGAGCCGGGCGCGGTCGTCCAGTTCGCCGGCAGCCAGGACACGGTGACCGCCGACGGCGGTGGCGGCTTCACCCTCCACCGCCAGTTGGTCCACGGTGCCAACAGCTTCACGCTCCTCGTGCACGACGCCAGCGGCAACACGACCAGCGTGAACCGCACCGTTGACCTGCTCGACCGCCCGCCCGTCGTCAGAGATCGACAGCCCCGCCGAGGGCAGCTCCACGAACCAGAAACTGGTCACCGTGTCCGGCACCGCCGACCCGGGCACCACGGTGCGCGTGAACGGCCAGGACGTGCAGCCGGGCCCCGACGGCGGCTTCCACGCCGACGTCGTGCTCGACGAGGGCGCCAACGTGCTCACCGTCGACGCGACCGACGCCGTCGGGAACAGCGCCCGGGTTGAGCAGCACGTCACGCTCGACACCCACCCGCCGCCCGTGCAGATCGACAGCCTCGCCGACGGCGTCACCGTCCACGAGGCCCAGGTCCGTGTCTACGGGCGCACCGACCCCGGCACGCGCCTCACCATCCAGGGCCGGCAGGTCGCCGTCGACGCCCAGGGCCACTTCGACACCCCGGTCGACCTCGTCGTCGGCAATAACACCGTGCACGTGGAGGCGCAGGACCAGGCGGGGAACCTTACCTCGCTCGACCGCAGCGTCCGCTACGACCTGAACGCCTCGACCTTCCCCGACCTGCCGCTCACCGGCACGGCCACGGCGCTGGCCATCATCGTGCTCGCCTGGGTGCTCTTCGGCGGCTGGTTCGCTTCCGTCTCGCTCAAGCTCACCACCGACCGCCCGGCCTTCGCGCCCGGCCGCGCGGGCGACCGCCTCCTGGTCACCTACTCGCTCTCGCGCCGCGCCCGCACCGCCCTGCAGGTGGTCGACTCCCAGGGCCGCGCCGTCGCCACCCTGCTGCCTAGCGGCTCGCGCTCCAGCGGCGACCACCAATTGCTCTGGGATGGCAGCGACGGCCACGGTGCCCCCCTGCCGCCCGGCCCCTATGTGATCCAGGCCCAGGCGCGCACGCTCACCTCGGCCGTAAGCACCAGCGCCGCCGTGGCCCTCGGCGGCCCCGACCGGGGCACCGTGCAGGTGGGCGGCACCTACGGCATGTACGGCGGCTACGGCCCGCCGCCGCCCGGTGCCCCGCCTCAGGGCCGCTACGTCTACGGCGCGGGCGAGCGTACCGCCGGCCCCGACGACCCGCCGCCCACCCCGCGTACGCGCCTCCGCGGCCGCAGTTAACCGGGCGGCCCGCAATTGATCAGGCCCGCCGTGCGCCGGTGATTCGGCGCAAGGCGGGCCTGTTGGTTATCCGATGGGTGTGCCGCTTGCTGTGTCAGAGGGGGTGCTGCGCGCCTCCGCCGCAGTGCGCGCCGGGTGCGGCGGGCTGCGAGTCGGATGCTGCCGGCGACGGCGCGATCTGCCGGGCCAGCCGCTCGACCGCGCAGGTCGCCGCCGCGAACCCCGCGCCGGTTTCCTCGCGGAGCAGATACACCGCGCCGATCTTGTTGCCCGCGTGCACCAGAGTGGTCGTCGGCACCGCGGGCTCATCGGGGTCATCGTCCGTCCACAACGCGGGAATCAGTGGGTCCATGGCCGGGCCTCCTCTCCAAGATCCAACGGCGACCAGACACCGCCACCGGGGTAGCGGCACCGACAGCGGCGTCTGGCGCCCATCTGTCTTCAGCATACGGCTCACTTGTTAAGAGCCTGCTAGCGCGAAGTTAACAAGTGGCGCCGCTCGATTAACGAATCCCCCGCCCATCCGGCCGCATCCGTCCGGCCCCCAAAAAGATCGGCCCGTAGAAACAGCGACCCCCGCGCCGGTCCCGGCGCGGGGGTTGCCCTGATACAGGGAAGGAGGTAGAAGGAACGCTCTGTGCTCGCGAGTCTGTCTTGTGCCACCTGTCCCTATTATCGCGCGCCTGCTTTAGAATGGCCGCAAACTCCGATAAGAAGACGATAAGATCTTCGCGCATCGCCCCACCGCCCGCGTGGCGCGCGGCCCACCGATGCCATCTGCTCCCGGCGCGCCCTGATCCATCGTGCAGGGTGTGCCTATTGCCGCGAACCCCACGACGGGATCGAAGCACCGCGCGCACTCAGCCACCCCGCATCTCGTCGCCCACCTCCCCTTGTCATCCCGAACGCAGTGAGGGATCTGCGACTCCGGGATCCTGCCGTGAGGCAGGCGCCCCCGGTAGCCGGCTCCGCGCACGCCGCAAGTCGGGGGTGGCCCCCGCCGGCCGCACCTCCTCCTTGGCATCCCGAACGCAGTGAGGGATCTCCAACTCCGGGATCGTGCCCTGAGCAAAACCTTCCCTCACCGAACCGGCTCTCCCGAAGCCGCACCCCCGGCCCGGGCCAAACCCGGCGCCGCGCGGGGTCCGGCGTCTTGGGGTGTGCCCCGCCGGGCACAGAAACAACAACCCCCACGCCGGCCCAGGCGTGGGGGTTGCCGTTCTACAGGAAGGAGGTGAACTCATTACTCAGCGCATCTCGTGTCTGGTATTATTATCGCGCGAGAGCCTCAGAGTCCCCGCAGAGGCATGTAAGAATTCGGTAAGGATGCTGGGCGCCCCAGGCGGGGCCGCCCGGCCGGAGAGATTGATGCAGCCACCCAACTCGGCCCCCTTCCGCGACCTGGCCGCCGCCGCCGATGCGGCCGGCGCCACCCGCAAGCGCCTCGAGAAGGCCGCCATCCTGGGCGCCTACCTCGGCGCCCTCGGCGATGCTGACCTGCCCATCGCCGCCCGCTTCCTGGCCGGGCGGCCCTTCCCCGCCCACGACCCGCGCACGCTCAACATCGGCGGTGCCACGCTTATCGCCGTCCTCTGCAGCCTCGCCGGCCTGGCGCCCGAGGCCTACGGGCCCCTGCACGTCCAATACGGCGACATCGGCGACGTCGCCGCGGCCGTCTGGCCCGCGGCGCCCGCCGCGCCCGGCCCGCCCCTCACCCTCGCCGAGGTGCAGGCGGCCTATGACGACCTGGCCGCCACGGCCGGTGCGCTGGCCAAGGCCGAGCGCACGCGCGCCCTGCTCGCCCGCGCCACGGCGCCCGAGGCCCGCTACCTGATCAAGGTCGCCACCGGCGAGATGCGCACCGGCGTGAAGGAGAGCCTCATCGAGGACGCCCTGGCCCGCCTGGCCGGCGTCCCGCTCGCCGCCGTCCAGGGCGCCAACATGCTCCTCGGCGACCTCGGCGCCGTCGCCCTGCGCGCCCGCCGCGGCACCCTGGCCGGGGCCGATCTGACGCTGTTCCACCCGCTCAAGAGCATGCTCGCCACCCCCGTGCAGGCGCCGGAGGAGATCGTCGCCGCCATGCCCGAGGCGGCGGACGCCTTCGTCGAGGACAAGTACGACGGGGTGCGCGTCCAGGCGCACAAGCAGGGCGACGAAGTCGCGCTCTACTCGCGCACGCTCGACGTGGTCACCCACCGCTTCCCCGAGATCGTCGCCGCGCTCGCCGCCCTGCCCGGCGCCTTTGTGCTCGACGGCGAGGCCGTGGCCTACGATGCCACGGCCGGGCGCTGCCTGCCCTTCGCCGACCTGCAGAAGCGCCTCGGCCGCAAGACGGTCACGCCCGCCCTGCTCGCTCGGACGCCCGTCGCCTTCATGGCCTTCGACCTGCTCTACCGCGACGGCACCGTTCTGCTCGAAGCCCCGCTCGCCACGCGCCGCGCCGCTCTGGTGGATCTCCTCGGCGCCGGCCGCCCCGGCCTGGTGCTCGCCCAGCAGGAGGCCGTGCCCCTCGCCGTCTTCGCCGACCGGGACGCCGGCCCCGCGCGCCTCGACGCCCTCTTCGCCGCGGCGCGCGCCCGCGGCAACGAGGGCCTGATGGTGAAGGACCCGCAGTCGGCCTACAGCCCCGGTCGCCGGGGCCGCGCCTGGCTCAAGGTCAAGCGCGCCCTCGCGACGCTCGACGTCGTGGTCACCGCCGTGGAGTGGGGCCAGGGCCGCCGCCATCGCCTGCTCAGCGACTACACCTTCGCCGTGCGCGACGGCGACCGCCTGCTGAACGTCGGCAAGGCCTACTCCGGCCTCACCGACGCCGAGTTGGCCGAGATGACGGAGTGGTTCAAGGCCCACACGCTGCGCGACTTCACCGCCGGCCGGGTCGTCGAGCCGCGGATCGTGATCGAGGTCGCCTTCGACATCGTGCAGCCCAGCCCGCGCCACAAGAGCGGCTATGCGCTCCGCTTCCCGCGCATCGTGCGCCTGCGCCCCGACAAGCCGGTCGACGAGATCAGCACGCTCGACGACGTGCGCGCCCTCGCCGCCCCACCTGCCGGACCGCCGGCTAGCGCGCCGTCGTGAAATCCACCCGATAGACCGCGATCGGGTCGGCGCCTGCGATGAGGTTGTCGGGCACGGGGAAGACTTGAGCCGTCTGCGCCCACGCGGCGGCCCGGCCATCCGGCCACCAGGCGGGGTAGTAGAGCAGCCACCCTACGCCGCGCGCCTGCAGTAACGCGGCCGTGGCCGCCCAGTCGGCGTAGTGCCCCAGCTGTGCGGGCGTGGTCAGCCCGACGAGGTCGACGGTGGGGTGAGCGCTAAACAGGCGGATCGCGCCGATCGGCTCGGCCGCCACCACCGCCCCCGGCGCGGCATGCGTCGCGATCCAGCGCGCGGGCGCCACGTGGGCGTCCTCGATGTTCTGCACGAAGGTCGCGTACTCGGCCGCGGCCCACACGCGCAGCCCCACCACGGCGACGACGAGCGCCGCGAGCGCCGCCGCGCCTCCCAACGCCCAATGCCCCGGCCACGCGCCCAGGCGCCGCAGCGCCCCGGCCACCGGCGCCCGCGCGATCCCCACGGCGACCAGCCCACCCGCAAGCGGCCAGGCCAGTGACACGATCGGCAAGATGTAGCGGTCTTCCTGCCCGAACCAGCGCAGGGTCAGCAGCATCGCGCCGAAGTAGGCGCCCGCGCAGGCCGCGACCAGCGCCGCTGGGTGCCCCGGCCACGCCGCGTCGCTGGCCCGCCCTCGTCGCCCAACAATCCACAGGGCGGCCGCGCCTGCTGTGGCGGCGCCGAGCAGCAGCGCCAGGCCCCAGGTGCCCGCCGCCGCCCACTCGCGCAGCGCGTCGAACACGTGCGCCGCGGCCACGCCGTCCACCTTCGCGTAGAAGCTGCTCGGCAAGGGCCGCCCCGTCGCGCCCAGGTAGACCGCGCTCAGCACCAGCGCTCCCGCCGCCACGGCCCCGCCGTAGGTCAAGGCCGCGCGCCAGGGCAGCCGTCCGCGCAGTGCGCCCCCGGCCAGCCACAGCGTGGCCGCGCCCGCGATCACCACGAGCTCAGGCCGCGCCCAGGGCAGCAGGGCCGCCGCCACCAGGCTCGCCCGCAGCCCGCGCCCGTCCGGCGCCCGCCGCAGGTCGGCGAGCAGTGTGGCCGGCGCCAACGCGACGAGCAGCAGGGAGAGGGGGAGTTCAAGGCCGGAGTAGCTCGCGAAGAGGATCGGCGGATCGGCAAGCAACGCCACCCCGGCGGCCACGGCCACGATGCGGCTGCCCGGGGCCCCGCCGCCCGCGTAGAGCAGGGCGGCCAGCCAGGCGGCGACGACGGCGGCGGCGGCCAGCAGCAACGCGCCGAGCCCGTAGGCCGCCAGATACCAGCGCCCCGCCTCCAGCGCCAGGGCCGGATCCTGCGCCTGCACCACCTGCGGCGCGAGCCCGGCCGGCGCCGCACCCGCCACGGCGGTCAGCGGATACGCCCCCGCGACGAGCAGCATCCAGCCCATGCCCGTGACGCCGCCGCTGAGTTCGTCCGGGGTGGTCGGATAGTTATAGGCAAACGGATGCCCGGCCACAAGGGCACGGGCATAGTTGGTATAGATGTAGGCGTCGTCGATTGGGAAGGCCCACGACCCCGTGCGGCCGAGGGCGGCGCGGGCGCAAATCAGCCCGTCGAGCAGGGCCAGCAGCAGCGCCGCGCTCAGCAGCAGCCCGGTCGCCCGCCGTCCCATGCCCGGCGCGCTCCCCGTCAGACGGGCTCGCCCGCGGGCACGCCCGGCTCGACCCAGCGCCCGCGCGCCTTGATCAGTTCGATCAGCTTGTCGACCGCGATCGTCGTCGGCACGTTCTTCTCGACGCACTCCTTGCCCACGAACAAGTTCACCCGGTCGGGCGCTCCGCCCATGTAGCCGAAGTCGGCGTCGGCAAGCTCGCCCAGCCCGTTCACGATGCAGCCCATCACCGCGATCTTCACACCGACCAGGTGGCCGGTGCGCGCCTTGATCCGCTCGGTCGTCGACTGCAGATCGAACAGCGTGCGCCCGCACGACGGGCAGGCCACGAACTCGGTCTTGGTCAGCCGGGCGCCCGCCGCCTGCAGCAGGTTGAAGGTGTACACCAGCCGCGTGCCCACGTCGCCGCGCCCGTACGTCTGCACGGTCGCCCCGATGCCGTCCGTCAGCAGTGCGCCAATCGAGACCGCGCTCTGCAGCAGGTGCGCCTCGTGCGCCGGGTCGAGGTCCGTGGCGATCAGGTGCAGCGGGAAGCGGTAGCCGCGCTCGCGCAGCAGCGAGTCGAGCAGCCGGTAGGCCCGCAGCCGGTAGCCCGGCTCGTCGATGGTCATGCTCAGCAGCGCCTGCTCGATCCCGGCCGTGTGCAGCCGCTCGGCCACCGCCAGCAGGCTGTCCACGATCGGGAACCGATGTGCCGCTTGCGCCGCCAGCAGTTCGCGGTCCGCGCCCGGGTCCAGCAGGTCCACCCACACCGGCTTCCGCCCCGCCTCCGGCGCGGCCAGGTACGCCTCGACCAGCGGCAGCGGGTCCCGCCCGAACACGCCCGCCAGCTTCACCCCGTCGCTGACCGCCAGCGCGGGCGCCACGAGCGCCGGGTCGCCGGTGAGCGCCACGACCGGGAACGGCCGCTGCATGTCGCGCATCTCGGCCACCACTTTGCCCAGCGTCTCCACCTCGTCCAGGCCGGCCACGCCTACGCTCAGCACGTCGGCGCGTACCCCCTGCTCGCCCGCGCGCCGCGCCAGCCCGAGCACGTCGGTCAGCGCCTGCGGCATCGGGCCCAGCCGCCCGGCCAGGGAGACGATGACCTGTGCGGGCAAATTGGCCCCGCAGCGGCTCTTGCCGAACGTCACCGTGTGCGTCCAGCGCGGGTCGAAGCCGTACGGGTCGCGCTGGTCGGGCAGCGCGGGCAGATCGGCCGGGAGCGGCGCGCCGACGGGCGCCAGGCCGGACCCCGCGAGCCCCGGGCCGCCGCCGCGCGGCGTGTAGCGCTCCGCCAGGTGGTACGCCACGGGCACCTCAAACTCGGGGTCCTCCGTCAGCGACACCCGGATCGTGTCGCCCAGGCCGTCCTCCAGCAGCGAGCCGATGCCGATGGCGCTCTTCAGCCGCCCGTCCTCGCCGTTGCCCGCCTCGGTCACGCCCAGGTGGAAGGGATAGTCCATCCCCAGCTCGGCCATGCGCGCCGCCAGCAGCCGGTACGCCTGGATCATCACCTTCGGGTTGCTCGCCTTCATCGACACGATGATGTCGTAGTACTCGTACTTCTCGCAGATGCGGATGAACTCGAGCGCGCTCTCCACCATGCCGCGCGGCGTGTCGCCGTAGCGGTTCATGATCCGGTCGGACAGCGAGCCGTGGTTCGTGCCGATGCGCATCGCGACGCCGCGCTCTTTGCAGCGCAGCACCACCGGCGCGAACTTCTCCTCGATGCGCGTCAATTCATCGGCATACGCCGCGTCCGTGTACTCGAGCACCTTGAACAGCTTGGCATCGGCGAAGTTGCCCGGGTTGATCCGCACCTTGTCGGCCCACAGCGCCGCTTCCATCGCCGCGTTCGGGCTGAAGTGGATATCGGCCGCCAGCGGCGTGGTAATGCCCCGCGCCAGCAGCCGCCGCTTCACCTCGCCCAGCGCCTTCGCGTCCGCCGTCGTCGGCGTCGTGATGCGCACGATCTCGCAGCCCGCCTCGATCAGCCGCAGCGTCTGCGCGAACGTCGCGTCCACATCCTTCGTCAGCGTGGTCGTCATCGACTGGATGCGGATCGGGTTATCGCCCCCCACGCCGACGTCGCCCACCATCACGACGCGCGTCTTGCGCCGCCGGTAGCTGTACGGATCCACGCAATAGGGCAGCGCCCGTGTGGCATCCGTGTCGCCGCCCCCGCCCAAAGCAATCGGCTGGGGTATGACCGTGTTCGTCAAGTGTCCTTACCTCGCTCCCTCACCCGGGGCGCCGCGCGCCCCGCGCCGGCCCGCCTGGGCCGGCCTGTGCTCCGTTATGCCGCATAATACCGTTATATATACGTACCCACGCGCTCCAGGGATTGCATCCGCCCGCCGTCCGTGCCACAACCCACCAATTATACCGCAGCGGGGCGTCCGGACCAAATCGCGCGGGCGGGCACGAAAATGCCGCCCGGGGCCGGGATCCGGCCGGGGCGGCGGAGACGCCAGGCGGCGTCAGGGCACAGGCGTGAGGAAGATGTCGGTCGGCGGGTGCCCGCCGACGGCCACGCCGAGGTAATAGAAGCCGATGCAGAGGAACGCCAGAAACGCCAGCAAGATCAGCACGCCGCCGCCCACATACAGCAGCAGGGGCGTCGTCTCGTCGGGGCTCTCCTCTTCGGTCGCCTCGGGCAGCGGCACCAGCCGGGCGGGCTGCGCCGGGTTCTCTGTGCTCATTCTGGCAGAACTCCTCCGTTGCATGGGGTCGATCCCCCGCCGCCGGGGGCCGCAGCCTATTATACGCTGCCCATCTCTCTAACGTCAAACCCGGGCGGCTGTTCCGCGGCCCGGCGCCCAATGCCGCGGCACCGCCGTGGAGGCGCCCACCGACGCGCTCCCGGCCTCCCCCTGTCATCCCCAACGCAGTGAGGGATCTCCGCTCCGCAGGGTGTGCCCAGGGGCGGCGGCGGGGCGGCCGGCGCGCTGGTCGCTGCGGCCGGGATGTGCGGGGGCCGCAGCCTGCTGCTGCCGCGCCTCGCCTTTGTCATCCCGAACGCAGTGAGGGATCTCCGAACTCCGGGATCTTGCCGTGATGAAGCCGTATCCGCGCCGACCGGCTCCTCGGACACCGTACGTCGCCGGATGCAACCGTCGCCCCACCTCTCCTTTGTCATCCCGAACGCAGTGAGGGATCTCCGCGCCGCGGCGCTTGCCTTGAGCAAGGCATTTTTACATCGGCCGGCTCCCCAGACGCCCCGACGCGCGACCGGGCAGACCCGTCGGCCCGGAGACCCGTGACGGTGTCCGGTGGGGCCGGGAGCGCTTGAGTTCGCGCCCCGCGCTGAACGTCCGGCCTCGATTCTCGGCAGGTTCCGCGGCGCGACGCGTTGACACCTACCCGCCAAAAGCGGTATCATTGCATGTTGGATTACCGATTTTCCCGGCGGGAATCTGCGATAATGACTCGGTGGAATGACATGGGTGGCGGGGTCGCGCGGCGACCCGGCCGCGGTAAGCTAGAGGAGTGAGAGACCAATGGCGGGCTCGACGGTGACCGAAGCACAGGTGCTCGACGCGCTGCGCGCGGTGAAAGACCCCGATTTACATAAGGATATTGTCACGCTGAAGTTCGTGGAAGACGTCAAGATCCACGACGGCGCGGTCAGCTTCAGCGTCGTGCTGACCACGCCCGCGTGCCCCGTGCGCGATCAGATGAAACAGCAGGCCGAGGCCGTCGTGGCCGCGCTGCCCGGCGTTTCCAGCGCCACCGCGCACATGACCTCGCGCGTGCAGGGCTCCTATGTGCCCCAGCGCGAAGGCATCCCCGGCGTGCGCAACATCATCGCCGTCGGCAGCGGCAAGGGCGGGGTCGGCAAGTCGACCGTCGCGGTCAACCTGGCGCTCGCCCTGGCGCAGACCGGCGCCCGCGTCGGCCTGCTCGACGCCGACATCTACGGCCCGAACGTGCCCCTCATGATGGGCGCCGTCGGCAAGCCCGAGAGCAGCCCCAGCGGCAAGATCGCGCCGATCCGCACGTATAACGTCGACATGATCTCGATCGCCTTCTTCCTGCCCGACGATAACTCGCCGGTCATCTGGCGCGGCCCCATGCTCACCAAGCTGCTCACCCAGTTCATGTACGACGTCGAGTGGGGCGAGCTCGACTACCTGATCATGGACATGCCGCCCGGCACCGGCGACGTCCAGCTGACCACGGCCCAGTCGCTGCCGCTCACTGGCGCCGTCATCGTCAGCACGCCCCAGGACGTCGCGCTGATGGACGCGGGCAAGGCGCTGGCCATGTTCCAGAAGCTGAATGTCCCTATCCTCGGCATGGTCGAGAACATGACCAGCTTCGTCTGCCCGCACTGCGGCGAAGCGACCGACATCTTCGGCCATGGCGGCGCCCAGGCGGCCGCCCGCCGGCTCGACGTGCCCTTCCTCGGCGAGATCCCGCTGACCCTGGCCGTCCGCACCGGTAGCGACTCGGGCCGTCCGATCGTCGTCGACGCGCCCAACTCGGCCGAGGCCGCGGCTTTCCGCAAGGTCTCGAAGAGCCTCGCCGCGCAGGTCAGTATCCTGGCCTACGCCCGCGGCGCCACCGCCGGCAACGGCCCCGGCGCCCCGCTGCCGCTCTTCCGCCGCCGCTAATCGCCGCCCGCCCCCACAGGACCCCGCCCGGCCCCGCGCCCGGCGGGGTCGTGCGCTCCCGCGCCCGCGCGCAAGGTCCAGCGCCGCGTCCCCGCCGGGAACGGGCACGCAATCTACCCGCCGCACCGCTCCCTTCTTATCCTCCGTAGTCAGGCGCTCCCATCGCAGGCTGCCGCCCGGGAGAAGGCGTGTCCCCAACCGACACCCATCATGCCCCCGCGGTCAGGCTCCCCTCTACTACCCGATCTGGCCCCAAGGAAGGCGTTACCATGCCCGATACCTGTCAACCTGAGCGCAGCGAAGGATCTCCAACTCCGGGATCTTGCCTCAAGGAAGGCGTTCCCGCACAAACCCGCTCGACCGGCGCCGCGCTGCTGTTCCGGGCGAACCCCACGCTCCGGAGCTCCGTCAAGCTGTTCACGCCGGCAGCGGGCATCACGGGGAGCGCTTAGCACGAGCCGATGAGGTCGCCCGCTTGCCCCACGCATCCACGAGTATCACTTGCTCCAGCCTTAATCTCACCAGACACCGATCATACCGGGCATCCCCACGCGCGCCGCCGGTCCTCCGCAGGTTCGCGATTCTGGGACATTCTGGGACATTCTGTGACATCCTGCTGCGCCCCATGGGCCCGGTCGGGCCGCCTTGTCTGCCCGCGAAGGCCTCTGGTATAATGGCCCCGAACCCGGCCGGCCGCCCCGCGCGGCCGGCCCGCGGCCCGAGGAGGCCCCGAGCATGACTTGTCCGCGCTGCGCCGCGTCTATCCCGGCCAACGCCCGCTTCTGTCCCGAGTGCGGTCTGGCCCTGCCCGCGCCGCCGGATCCGGCCAAGCCCGGCCCGGCGCCCGCCCGCGCCGCCGACTCGCCGCCGACCCACGCCCTGGCACCGGATACCGGCCCCGCGACCCAGAGCCTGCCCACGCCGGACGCCGCCCCGCCGCCCGCGGCCCAGACGGGCAAGCTCCACCCGGCCGCGCCCGCCGAGAGCCCGCCCCCGGTTCCGCACCCCTACCTGCCGCCCGGCGGCTACAACCCGCTGCCCCCGCCCGGCGGCTATGTGCCGCCCCCGCCCGCGGGTCCCGCGCCGGGGGCGCCGGGCAGCCCCTACACGCCGGGTAGCTATGGGTCCGGCTCGGGCCCGGTGCCCTACGTGCCCGGCCCGCTCTACATCGCGACTCCGGGCGCTCCGTCGAGCCGCCGCCCGGCCTTCGTCTGGGTCGGCGCCAGCCTGGCCGGCCTGAGCGTGCTGCTCACCCTCTGCATGCTGCTGGTCCTCGTCGTCGACGCGCCCAACCGGACCGGGCAGGATCTGTCCAACCTGCAGCTGGGCACGGCCGTCTGCATCCTCGGGTTCGTGCTGCTCCTTGGCCTGCCCGGCGCGATCCTCTTCTTTATCGGCAAGCGGCGGTAGCGCCGGGCGCGGGACCTCCGCCACGCGCACGCGCTGCCGGTCGCACCAGGAGCAAGGGAAACACGCGATGAAAGCGATCCTCAGCGTCTCGAACCGCAGCGGGCTGGCCGATCTGGGCCAGGCCCTGGTCGATCTTGGCGTCCAGCTCTACGCCACCGGCGGCACCCGCGCCTTCCTCGAGGCCGCCGGCCTGCCCGTGACGCCCGTCGACGAGCTCACCGGCTTCCCCGAGATCTTGGAGGGGCGGGTCAAGACGCTGCACCCCGCCGTGCATGCGGGCTTGCTCGCCCGCCGCGACCGGCCCGAGCACCGCGCCCAGCTGACCGCGCTCGGCCTCGACTACATCGACGTCGTCGTCTCCAACCTCTACCCCTTCCGCGAGACCATCTCGCGCCCCGGTGCCACGCTGGAGGACGCGCTGGAGCAGATCGACATCGGGGGCATCACCCTGATGCGCGCCGCGGCCAAGAACTTCCCCGCCGTGCTCGTGCTCACGGACCCGGACACCTACCCCGCCGTGATCGCCGAGTGGCGCGAGCAGGGCGAGGTCTCCCTCGCGACCCGCCGCGCGCTCGCCGCCGCGGCGTTCCAGCACGTCGCCAGCTACGACACCGTCATCGCCGGATACCTGCGCCCCGCCGGGGAGCTCTTTCCCGCCACCGCCACGCTGGCCCTGGAGAAGGCTCGGGACCTGCGCTACGGCGAGAACCCGCACCAGCCGGCGGCCCTCTACCGCGTCGAGGGCGCGCCGCCCGACAGCTTCGCCTGGGCGAGCCGCATGCTCCAGGGCAAGGAGCTCTCCTACAACAACTACCTCGACGCCGACGCCGCGCTCGCGCTCGTCCGCGAGTTCGTCACGCCGACCGTGGCCATCCTCAAGCACATGAACCCCTGCGGCGTCGCCTCGCGGGAGGACCTGCGCGATGCCTTCGACCTGGCGCTGGCCGGCAATCCCGTCTCGGCGTTCGGCGGCATCGTCGGCATCAACCGCCCGGTCACCGCCGCGCTGGCCAAGGCGCTCACGGCCACCTTCTTCGAGGTGATCGTCGCGCCGGACTACGAGGACGAGGCACTGTCCATCCTCGCCGGGCGCAAGAACCTGCGCGTGCTCGCCGTGCCGATGGCGCCGCCGCCCGCGCCGCTCGCCTGGGGGCCCGGCCTGGCCTATCGCTCGATCGATGGCGGCATGCTGGCGCAGATGCCCGACCAGCTGTTCCCCGATGCCGCCGTGCCCCTGGCGCCGCAGACGTCGCGCCACCCCAGCCTCGACGAGATCGCCGACCTCGTCTTCGCCTGGCGCGTGGCCGGCCACGTCAAGTCGAACGCCGTCGTGCTCGCGAAGGACCGCGCGGTGGTCGGGGTCGGCGGTGGGCAGCCCAGCCGGGTTGACAGCGTGCGCATCGCCGCCGGCAAGGCGGGGGTGCGCGCCGAGGGCAGCGTGCTCGCCTCCGACGCCTACTTCCCGTTCCCCGACGGGGTGGAGGAAGCGGCGAAGGCGGGCGTGCGCGCCGTGATCGAGCCGGGCGGCTCGGTCAACGATCCCGCGGTGATCGCCGCCGCCGAGGCGGCCGGCCTGGCGATGGTCTTCACCGGACGGCGCCACTTCCGCCACTAGGCGGCGCGGCGCCCGGCGCTCAGAGGATGAGGTGCAGGTCGCCGAACTCGTGCCAGAGGTAGCCGCCCTCCAGGGCGGCCTGGTAGGCCAGGCGCAGGTGGGGGATGCCCGCCAGCGCGGCCAGCATGGCCAGGTGGCTGGCGCGCGGCTCATGGAAGCCGGTGAGCAGGCCGGTCACGGCGCGCACCCCGCGCTCCGGCGTGACCACCAGGCAGGTCCAGCCCTCGCCCGCGTGGACCGTGCCGCTCTCCGTCGTCACCGTCTCCAGCGCGCGCACGGCCGTGGTGCCCACCGCGATCACGCGCCTCCCCGCCGCCCGCGCGGCCATGACGCGCGCCGCCGTCGAACTCGGGCACCCGGTAGTACTCCTCGTATGGCGGCTCGTGCGACTCCAGGCTGGCCACGCCGGTGTGCAGCACCAGCGGCGCGAAGACGACGCCCTGCGCCGTCAGCGCGGTGATCAGCTCTGGCGTGAAGCCCCGCCCCGCCGACGGCATCTCCGCGCTGCCCGGCTCGGTCGCGTAGGCGCTCTGGTAATACTCCAGCGGCCAGGGCTCGGGCACGTAGCTGTAGCGGATCGGGAAGCCGTGCGCGCTCAGATACGGGTGCAGCGGCGTGGGCAGCGCCAGCGTGGCGATCCAGAGGCGCGTCTCGCGCGGTGCCGGGGCGCTGCGGTCGGCCAGATAGGGGACGTGCAGGGTGGCCGTCGCGCCGCCGGGCAGCCGCAGCACCTCGCCCGCCGTCGCCTCGGGGAACGGCTGCGTGCCGCCGTGCCCCGGCCGCCGCACCTCGACGATCCACAGGTCGGCCGGCAGGTGTGTCGAGAGGTGCAGCTCGATGGGCGTGCCGTCGGCCCGGGTGCCCGCCAGCGCCGCGTTCAGGGTGCCGCTCGTGTTGATGACCAGCACGTCGCCCGGGTCGAGGAAGCGTCCCAGGTCGCGGAAGTGCGCGTCCTCGGTCCGGTCGTCCGCGCGGTCGGAGACGAGCAGCCGCACGTCGTCGCGGCGCAGGCCCCGCGCCTCGGGCGGCTCGTGCGCCTCCAGCGCGGGCGGCAGCGCGAAGTCGAGCGCGCGGGTCGCCGCCTCCAGTGACCTGCGCAGCGTGTCCGTGGCGGGGCCGGCCGGCGCGTGCCGGGCATCGACGGCCGCCGTCGTCGGGATCATGACGTGGTCTCCGCCGGGGCCAGTGCGCGAGCCGCGTAGCGCCCGCTCGGTAGCTCCCCGGCGATCAGCACGAGCAGGCCCGGGATGCTCGTCTCGGGCAGCGGCCGGTCGCTGATGTCCTCGCCGGGGAAGGCGTCCTGGTGCATCTGCGTGCGCATGTCGCCCGGGTCGACCGCGTAGACGCGCCACTCGGGGTGTTCGGCGCCGAGGATGTTCGACAGCTGTTGCAGCGCCGCCTTGCTGGCGCCGTAGCCGCCCCAGCCCTCGTAAGCCTCGAACGCCGCGTCGCTGATGATGTTGAGGATGCGCGCCCCCGGCCGGAACGTCGCCTGCAGCGCCTGGATCATGCCCAGCGGCGCGACCACGTTTGCCCGGAACACGTCCTCGAGCACGGGCAGCGGGTAGTCGGTCAGCGCGGGCTGCGGGCTCGGCCCGAGCACGCCCGCGTTGTTCACCAGTAGATCGACCCCGCCCGCCTGGGTTGCCGCCTCGGCCAGCGCGCCGCGATGGGCGGCGTCGGTCACGTCGCCGGGGATGGCGACGATGTGTGCCTGCGCCGCCAGCGCGGCGCGCGCTTCCTCCAGCGCATCCGCGCCGCGCGCGTCCACGATGAGCGTCCAGCCCTGGGCGGCCAGCGCCGTCGCGAGAGCCCGCCCCAGCCCGCGCGACGCTCCGGTAATCACGGCGACCGGCGCCCGGTCGCTCGATGGAATCGTCATGTGTCCTGGTCCTTTCCGCATGCAGGGAGCCGTCCGCGGCTCCGCCGTCACCCTCATTGTACCCCGCCGCGGCCCACCGCCGCACCGGCCGCTCGACCGGATCGGCCCTGTACGAAAGGGCAATCCCCGGCCCGGCACAATCGCTGCGCCCGCACGCCGTGTGCCCAGAGCGGCGCGGTTATGCGTTCTGAGGGCCGCGATTCGTGGCGCGCGAGGACTATGCCCTGTGGGAGCAGGCTTCGGCCCGCGAAAGTGGGGCGGCAGTCCGGGGTCGCGGCAGCGGGATGTGGGGGCCTACCCGAGGCGCGCGGCGAGAGCGTGCGCCTGGGCGGCCAGATAGGGGTCAGGCTCGCGGGCGGCATAGGCGCGGATGGCCCGTGACTCGGCGCGGCCGGCGATCGGCGCCAGCGCGGCAAGTGCTGCCTCGCGCACCGCGGCTTCGGGATGGGCGAGCAGCGCGACGAGTGGATCGCGCGCTGCGGCCGGGTCGGCGGCAGCCAGCGCCTCCGCCGCCTGGCCGAGCACCAGCGGGTCCGCCGCCTCCGCGCCGGTCAGCAGCGCGGCCAGGGACGCCGCGGCCGCCGGCCCCAGCGTGCCCAGGGTCTGGATGGCGGCAAGGCGCGTGTAGGGCTCCGGGTCGGCCGCCGCGACCTGTCCCAGCGCGGCGATTGTCGGCGCGTCGGCCCAGGAAGCCAGGGCGCCGATCGCCGCGCGGCGCACGGCGGGGTCCGCGTCCGCCAGCGCGCGGTCCAACGCCGCGCGGGCGCTGGGCAGCCGGTAGGCGCCGAGGGCACGCGCCACGGCCGCGCGGATCTTGGCGCTCGGCTCGTCCAGCGCGGCGGCCAGCGCCGGCACTTCGCCGGCCGGCAGGCCGCTCAGCAGGTCGACCGCCTCGGGATACGCGAACCAGGGATCTTCCTGGTGCAACTGACTCAGCGCCTCGGCGGCGGTGCGCGGGGACTCGTCCATGCGCGCCTCCCGGCTCACGGCTTGTCCGCGGCAATGTCGGCCGCGAAGGCGGAATCGGCCAGCGCCGCGCGGGCCGCCGCGGCCGCCTCGTCGATCACCGCCCGCAGCGGCCGATCGGTGCGCGCGGCCGCCGCGCGACAGTCGTCATACTCGGGCTGCGCGGTCCAGACGCCGTCCAGGCGCCGCGCCTTCACGCGGATCGGTCCCGCGCTGGTCGGCACCGTGAGCATCCGGCGGACGGCCGTCCAGCGCCCAAGCGGGCGGTGGCGCACGCCGAGCGTCGTCGTCTCGCGCAGCAGCAGCAGCGCCAGCTCCGGCGCGGCAGCGGGCGGGGCCAGCACGCCGACGAGCGTGCCGGGCCGGCCCTTCTTCATCACGATCGGCGTCAGCCAGGCGTCAAGTGCGCCCGCCGCCAGGAGCCGCTCCACCAGGTAGCCGTAGACCTGCGGGTTCAGGTCGTCGATGTTCGTTTCGAGGAGCTCGACGGTGTCCGCCTCCAGGTCGGCGGGCGACTCGGCGCTCTCCGGCGGCGCGGCCAAGGCTTCGCCGAGCACCACGCGCAGCACGTTGGGCCAGGGCAGCATCCGCGTGCCAACGCCCGTGCCCGTGCGCGCCAGGCGCAGAGGCGGCTGGCTGAAGGTGCACAGCTCGGCCACCAGCGCGGCGCCGGTCGGCGTGACGAGCTCCCGATCCGTGGCCCGCGAGATGGTCGGTGCCTGGACGGCGGCGAGCAGGGCGAGCGTGGCCGGGCCGGGCAGGGGAATGGGGCCGTGGGCGCTCCGCCCCAGGCCGCCGCCCATGGGCAGCGGCAGCGGCCCGCAGTAGCAGGCGGTGACGCCCAGCAGGTCCAGCCCGGCGACCACGCCGACGACGTCGACGAGGGAGTCGACCGCACCGACCTCGTGGAAATGCACCGCCTCGGGTGTGGTGCCGTGGACGGCCGCCTCGGCGGCCGCCAGGCGGGTGAAGACCGCGAGCGCGCGCGCACGCACGGCGGGCGGCAGGCGGCTGCCCTCCAGCACGGCGCGGATCTCGGCGAGGTGGCGCGGCGGCTGCGGCGCGGGGTCGAGGTGCACGTGCAGGCGGGTGCCCGCGAGGCCGTGCTGCGTCGCGCGCTCGGCTTCCAGGCGGTAGCCCGAGAGCGCCAGCCCGGCGAGCGCCGCTTCGAGCGCCGGCAGGGGCAGGCCCGCGTCGAGCAGCGCGCCGAGCGCCATGTCGCCGCTGATACCCGACACCGGGTCGAAGAACGCGAGCATTACACCTCGTGCGCGGGCACGATGAGTGGGGTGGGGAGGGGCTTGTCGACCACGGACGGGTTCAGGCTGCGCCGCCGGCTGCCCGGCTCGTGCTGCACCTTCAACTGGCCGCAGGCCGCCGCAATGTCCTGCCCGCGCTCGATGCGCACGGTGCACGGCACGCCGAACCGCTCGACGGCCGCCGCAAACGCGCGCACCTGCTCGCGGGGCGTGGCGGCCAGGCCGGTGCCCGCCACGGGGTTCAGCGGGATCAGGTTGACGTGGACGAGCATGCCCTGCAGCAGCCGCCCGAGCTCCTCGCCGCAGGCCACGCTGTCGTTCTCGCCAGCGATGAGCGCGTACTCGAACGTGAGCCGCCGGTTGGTCAGCGTGATGTAGTCGCGGCAGGCGTCCATCAGCTGTTCGAGCGAGTAGTGCGTGTTGAGCGGCACGAGCTTGCTGCGCAGCGCGTCGTTCGGCGCATGCAGCGAGATCGCCAGGTTGACCGCCAGCCCCTCGCGCGCGAAGCGCCGGATCTGCGGCACCACGCCCACCGTCGAGACCGTGATGCGGCGGGCGCCGAGCACCAGCCCGTCGGGCGAGTTGAGCGTGTGGATCGCCTGCCACAGCGCGTCGTAGTTGACCAGCGGCTCGCCCATGCCCATGAAGACGATGTTGGTCACCGCGTCGATCGGGGCAGGCGGCGCCGGAGGCGCGGGCGGCGGCACGGGCACGCGGCTACGAATTGGGCCGCCCGGACGGCCCGCGGGCACGGAGCGGATGCCGCGCCCCCCGGGGGGCAGCCCGCGGGCGGGCGCGGCCGGGCGGGCGGCGGGGGCGGGTGCAGGCGGCGCGGGCGGCTGGTAGGGGTGCTCGCGCAGCCGGCGGCTGAAGACCAGCACCTGCTCCACCATCTCGCCCGCGCTCAGGTTGCGCGTGAAGCCCATCTGCCCGGTCGCGCAGAACACGCAGCCCATCGCGCAGCCGACCTGGCTCGACACGCACACGGTCGCCCGGTCGTAGTAGAGCATCAGCACCGACTCGACCGTGCTGCCGTCGCCGAAGCGCAGCAGGATCTTCTGCGTGTCGTCGCCCGCCACAAGCTCGGCCACCACCTCGGCGCTGCCGATGCGGTACTGCTCCGCCAGCCGCCGACGCAGATCGAGCGGCAGGTTGGTCATCGCCATGAAGTCGGTGACCAGTTCTTTGTACAGCCAGTGCAGGATCTGCTTGGCGCGGAAGACGGGCAGGCCCTGGCCTTTCAGCTCCTCGACCAGCCCGTCCGGGCTGAAGTCATACAGGTTGGGGCGCGTGTCCGCGCTTGGCGCGCCGTGCGGGCGCGCCGGGAGCAGCGGTATGGCGTTGGAGAGCGTTGTAGACGGTTCACTCACGCGCGTGGCAACCTCCTGCGGATCAGCGGCGGCGCCCGCTCAGGCCCGACGCGATCATCACATAGTAAAGCAGCTGGCCGACGGCGGCGGCCAGGCCGGCGACGTAGGTCCAGGCGGCGGCGTTCAGCACGGCCCGCGTCTCGCCGTACTCGGTCCGGTCGATCAGGCCCGCGTTCGTGAGCAGGCCCATCGCCCGGCTGCTGGCATTGAGCTCAACGGGCAGCGTCAGCAGGGCGAAGACGGTGGCGAGGGCGAACAGCGCCACGCCCAGCCAGACGACCCAGACCAGCCCGGTGGCGTGGAACCAGAGCGCCATGATAACGCCGATCATCACCAGCCAGACGCCCAGGTTCGAGCCGATGTTCACCGCCGGCACCATCGCCGTCCGCGCCTTCATCGGCGCGTAGCCCTGCGCATGCTGCACCGCGTGGCCGCACTCATGCGCCGCCACGCCGATCGCCGCGACCGAGTTGCTGCGGAAGACCTCGGGCGACAGATGCAGCGTGCGATCGCTCGGGTCGTAGTGATTGTCGAGCGCGCTCGCCCGCGGCATCTCCTCGATGGGCACGAAGTTGAGCCCCTGGCTGTCCAGCAAGATACGCGCCGCCTGGGCGCCGCTCATCCCCTGCTGGCTCCGCACGTTGCTGTAGCGGCTGAACACCGAGCGCAGCCGCCACTGCGCCCACGCCGTGAGCGCCATGACCGGCAGCATGATAATCAAGTAGCGAATGTCGAAGAAGAACATGGAACACCAATCTCCTGCCGGTCCTCGCCGGCCCATTCCACTGTCCACAGGGCACAGCCTGGCGATCCGCGCGTGCCGAGAAGGGTCACGATTCACCCGGAGGGAGACAAGCACACGCCATGCCGCCCCCCGGCGGGCCTTCCGGCCTCACTACAGTATACGTGATAGGCGTGCGGAAAGGTCGCATGTTGCATACGGGCTCGTGCGGCCGGGCGGGGCGCGCGGCCTCAGCCGCGCGGCAGGCCCTGCAGGAAAGCGCGCATCCGCGCCTCGATGCCCGCGTTCGCGGTGCTGAACCAGAGCAGGTGACTCTCGGCCGGGGCGATATACAGGCTGGCGCCCGGAATCCGGTCGGCCGCGTAGGTCGCGTGCGCGCCGCCCACCGCGCCGTCGTAGCGGCTCGCGATAATGAGCGCCGGAACGTGGATGCGCGCGAGGTCGCCGCACTGATGGTGCAGGTCGAGCAGGAACCCCGCGCCCGACCGCGACGCCGTCAGCATCGCCAGCGCGCCCCGTCGCTGCGCGGGGCTCATCGTCGCCACCACCTGGGCGGGAGCCAGCACCGTGAGGCCGCCCATTACCAGCAGTAATGCCCGCCGGGGCGCAATGCGGGCGAACGCCCGAAAGGCGGCCCAGGTGCCCCCTTCTAGCCAGCGGTTGAACGCCACATACGACCCCAGCCGGATTGCCGGGGTCGGGAAGCGCGCACCGGTGACGGCGTTCTGCAGGATCAACGCGCGCACGCGGGCTGGATGGCGCGCCGCCAGTTGCAGGGCCGTCGGGCCCGCGCCCGAGATGCCCACGACGACCACCTGGTCCAACTCCAGTGCGTCGAGCAGCCCGGCCATGGCGTCGGCGGCGGCCTCGGCGCTCCGGCCGGTCGCAGCCGGCGTGCGGCCGTAGCCCGGCCGCGAGGGCACGATGAGCCGATAGCCGGAGTCCCGGAAGAACCGCTCATGCCCAAACGGCGAGGCGCAGTGCGTGTGGCCGCCGTTGAGCACCAAGACGGCCGGCCCGGCGCCCACGTCGCGATATTCAATCGGTCCCTGCCGCGTGCGCGCAATCGTCTGCACTGGTAGCCGCCTTGCTCGGGGGCGCCATGTCTCTACGGGCTGCTGCGCCCCCCGGCATTGTACGTCATGTGACGCTGTCCGGCCACCGCATTGCGCTACGCGCGGTCCGGGACGGGTTGGAGGCACACGGACCCCGCGCCCCGCCGGGTGACCGGCGAGGCGCGGGGGATGCGGGCGCGGCGTCAGCGGGCGCCGCGTCGCGGCGGCTTAGTGTGCGCCACCGTCGCCGTTGCCCGACTTCTGCTCCTTCTGGTTCTTCTCGCCCTGCTGGCTCTGCTGGCCTTCGCCCTGCTGCTTGCTGACCCGCAGGTGGTTGGTGACGTCGCGCACGCCCTGGACGTTCTGCGCGATGCTCTCGGCCAGATGCTTCGCGCTCTTGTCGGGCACGGTCCCGCTCAGGTGCACGTCGCCCTGAGTCACCTGGATGTCGACGTTGCGCGCGTCAAGCTGCCCATGCTGCGTCAGGCGATCACAGACGTCCTCCATCAGCCGCTGGTCCGAGCGCTGGTAGCCTTCCGGCCCCTGCCCGCTCATCGGCCCGGGAATGTACCACTCTTCGACGAGCATCCAATCGGGCGTCGTGGTGCCGTAGCCCTGGCGGTCGAAGCCCTGGTTCTGACTGAAGCCTTGGCCCTCGCCGAGCTACGGTTCCGGTCGTAGCCATAGCCCTGGCCGGTGCCGTAGCCACTCTGGCCGCCGAAGCCCTGGTTCCGGTCAAAGCCAGGGTTCTGGCTGTAGCCATAACCCTGGTTCCGGTCGAGGCCCTGGTTCTGCCCGTAGCTGAAGCCCTGGCTCTGGTTCGAGTTCCAGTTCCCCTGGTTCCCGTAGCCGGTGCCCGGGTTGAAGCCCTGGCCCTGGTTCGGATTGCTGTTCCAGCCGGTCTGCGTCCCCTGGCCGTTCATGCGGCCGGTCCCGGTCAAGTCGTTCGTGCCGGTGTTGTAATCGTAGCGATTACGGTTATAGTCGTTATAGTCATTGCGATTACGATCATAGTTGTCGTATCCGTAAGTCATTCATTACCTCCTCTCAAAACGGCCTTGCAGGATCTCCTGCATCACAGGATCGTCGCCGATGTGCGCGCGCGAGTTCCACGTCGGCACAGATCATTAGTATATCTAGAGCGATTTCCGTGCCATGATAGAGCTATTATCAGTCAAGAAGAAGCACTCAGTCACAATGTGAGGATTGCGGTGATCTAAATACCCCGCCGATCCCTCTGCTGGCGCAGAGTCGCGCCGGCACATGAACTCCAGTTCGTAAGTACGGGCCGCTTGACACTCATCCCTGCGATCCTTATACTCAACATGGAGTTTTAGGCCCCGCCGGGTTTTTGCGTCCCACAAGGACCGAACATCTGTTTCCGTTGACAGGCAGGGCTATTTGACATAAACTTGACCCAGGAGGACGGCCGCGCATGTTGAGCAGCCGCGAGATCCGCTCGCGTTTCGTCGAATTCTTTGAGCAGGAAGGGCACACCCATGTCCCATCCTCCTCGCTCGTCCCGCCGGGCGACGATACGTCGCTCCTTTTCACGAACGCGGGCATGAACCAGTTTAAGGACGTCTTCACCGGTGTGGAGCAGCGGCCGTATCGGCGCGCCGTCACCGTGCAGCGCTGCATGCGTGCGGGCGGCAAGCACAACGACCTCGAGGAGGTCGGTCCCTCGCCGCGCCACCATACCTTCTTCGAGATGCTGGGCAACTTCAGCTTCGGCGATTACTTCAAGCGCGAGGCGATCTCCTTCGCCTGGCGGCTCTTCACCGACGTCTGGGGCCTGCCCAAGGATCGGCTTTGGCCGACCGTCTATAAGGAAGACGACGAGGCCTTCACCCTCTGGCAAGAGGTCGCGGGGGTGCCCGCCGCCCGCGTCACGCGGCGTGGCGCCAAGGACAACTGGTGGGCCATGGGCGACACCGGCCCCTGCGGCCCGTGCTCCGAGATCTTCTGGGACTATCACCCCGAGCGGGTAGGGCAGCCCGGCCACAACCCCGAGGCTGACGAGGAGAGCTTTATCGAGCTCTGGAACCTGGTCTTCATGCAGTTCGACCAGGCGCCCGGCGGCGTGCTGACGCCGCTGCCGCGTCCGTCGATCGACACCGGCGCCGGGCTTGAGCGCGTCACGGCTATTCTGCAGGGCAAGACCAGCAACTACGACACGGACCTCTTCACGCCGATCATGGCGAAGATCCGCGAGATCAGCGGGCAGACCGAGGCCCAGATGGCCGCGCAGATCGCCTCCTACCGCGTCATCGCCGACCACGGCCGCGCTATGACCTTCCTCATCGGCGACGGCGTGCAGCCCGGACCCTCGGAGCGCGGCTACGTGCTGCGCCGCGTCTTGCGCCGCGCCGCGCGCCACGGGCTGCTCCTCGGCATCGAGCGCCCCTTCCTCGGCGAGATCGCCGGGGTCGTGCTCGACGTGATGGGCGACTTCGCGCCCGAGATCTCGGCCCGCCGCGAGTTCATCCTGCACACCATTGTGACCGAGGAGGAGAACTTCCAGCGCACGCTGAAAACCGGCCTGGACCGCTTCGACCAGATCACGGCAGCCGCGTCGGCGGGCGACACGGTGCCGGGCGTCGAGCTCTTCCGCCTCTACGACACCTTCGGCCTGCCGCGCGATCTCATCGAGGATCTCGTGCGCGACCGCGGCCTGCGCGGAGATTGGGCCGGCTACGACGCGGCCTTCCGCGCGCAGCAGGAGCGCAGCCGCGCGGGCGCCGCCTTTACGCACGCCGCGGCCGGCGAGAAAGAGCTCTATCAGCAGATCAGCGCCGCGCCGACGAGCTTCCTCGGCTACGATTACAGCGCGCTCACGCAGCCTGCTCGCGTGCTCGGCCTCCTGGTCGACGGCGAGCAGCGCGCCGAGGCGGGTCCCGGGCAAGAGGTCGAAGTCATCCTCGACCGCACGCCCTTCTATGCGGAGGGCGGCGGCCAGATCGGCGACCGCGGCCTGCTGACCTGGCCGGGCGGCCGCGTCGTCGTGCGCGACACGCGTAAGCCGCTCGGCGGCGTCTTTGTCCACTACGGCACCGTCGAGGAAGGCACCCTGCGCGCGGGCCAGGAGGTCACCGCCTCGGTCGAGGCCGACGTGCGCTGGGACATCATGCGCAACCACACGGCGACCCACCTGCTGCACAAGGCGCTGCGCGACGTGCTCGGCGCCCACGTGCACCAGGCCGGCTCGCTGGTCGCGCCCGACCGCCTGCGTTTCGACTTCTCGCAGAGCACCCCGATCGACCCCGACGACCTCGCGCGGATCGAGCAGATCGTCAACGCGCAGGTGGTCGCCGATTACCCGGTCGAGTGGACGGTCATGCCCTATCAGCAGGCGCTGCAGACGGGCGCGATGGCGCTGTTCAACGAGAAGTACGGCAACGAGGTGCGCGTCGTCCACGTGCCCGGCTTCGAGAGCCGGGAACTCTGCGGCGGCACGCACATCGCGCGCACGGGCCAGATCGGCGCCTTCTTCATCACGAGCGAGGGCTCGATCGGCAGCGGCGTGCGCCGCATCGAGGCGGTGACGGGCCGCGGCGCCGTGGCCTGGGTCGAGGAGCGCAATGCGTTGCTGACTGAGGCGGCCGGCGCCGTGCAGGCGCCGCCCGACCGCCTGGTGAGCCAGATCGGCGCGCTGCAAGATCAACTGCGCGCCGCGCAGAAGCGGATCACCGCCCTGGAGCGCCAGATTGCCACGGGTGCGACCGGCACGAGCCGGCAAGAGGTTCACGAGATCCACGGGGTCCGGCTGATCACCGCCCGGACCGAGGCCGCGAGCACGGACAGCCTGCGCGAGGCCGCCGATCATCTGCGCGACAAGCTGGAGAACGGCGTCGTCGTGCTCGGCTCGGTCATCGAGGGCAAGCCGTCCCTGGTGGCCATGGCCACGCGCGAGGCGGTCGGCCAGGGTGCTCACGCCGGGCGCCTGCTGAAGGAAGTCGCGCCGGTGGTCGGCGGGGGCGGCGGCGGCCGGCCCGATATGGCGCAGGCGGGGGGCCGCGACGCGGACCGCCTCGACACCGCGCTGGCCACCGTGCCCGAGGTGCTGGCCCGCCAGTTGAACGGCGGGTAGATGCGAAGCCGGCGCGCCCGGCCGGGAGCGTGACGCCCCGGGCCGCGCGCGTTGCGGAGGCGAGCGATGCAGCCGGTTGAACACACCATCGATGTCGGTCTGCACGAACAGACCGAGGACCTGCTGGCACGCGTGGAAGCGCTGCCCGTCGGGTCCCGGGTGCGCCTGAATGTCCCGCGCGATGCCATCACGATGCGCACGTTGGAGGACTACAACGTGCTGCGGGACCTGCAGAAGCGCCGGCAGCTGGGGCTGACGGTCGTCTCGCCCGAGCCGACCATCATCGGGCTCGCGCGGATCTACGGCTTCGAAGTCGAGAACCTGGCCGCGCCCAAGGCGGCGCCGGTGCCCGCGGAGGCGGGTGACGAAGAAGCCCTGCCACGCTTCCCGCGCCGCGCGGCCCCGCCCGCCGAGCCCGCGGGTCCGCCGTTGCCGGAATGGCCCGCCTACGGCCCGGCGGCCGCTGAGAAGCACTCCGCCCGCCCGGCCGCCACAGCGCGCCCGCAGGGCGCGGCCGCCGCGCCCCCGGAGCCGGCCAACGGCAAGGCGCCCGTCGCGGACGTCGCGGCGGCGCCGCTCGCCGAGGTGCCCCCGGCGCCGCCCGCCCCCGCGGTGCCTGAGACTCCGGCCCCGGCGTCCGACGAGCCGCCGGCCGAGAACGATTGGCTCTTCGGCGCCGACCAGCCGGCCGACGATCTGGACTTGGATCTCGCCGCGCCGCTGCAGGTCGATCGCTCGGCCACCCCGCCGCCCGGCGTCTACATCCCGGCCACCGCGGCCGGCGCGGCGTCCGTCGCCGCGCTCGCCGGGCCGGCAGCCGCGCCGCCGGCCCCGCCGGAGTACGCGGCCGCGTCGCCCAGCGGCCGCACCTTTGTCGACACCACGCAGCAAGTCCACGGCGAAGCCACTGTGCTCGGCTCGGGCGGTCCGGCCGGCAGCGGCCGTACGGCTCCGGTCCCCGCGGGCGCGCCGGTTGCCGCCGCGGCCGCCGGAGCGGCTGCCGGTGCTCTCGCCGGGGCCGCGTTCAGCGCCGAGGCGGGCGCGCCTCCCGCTCCCGCCATCGCCGAGGAGACGGCGCCGCCCGAACCATTCGCCGCCACCGCGGCGGCAGGCGGCCCCACCGCGCCCACACCCGACCTGAACGCGCCCCCGGTCGCCGTGCCGCCGCCCGTCATCCGGCCGCGCCCGGCGGTCGTCACGCGGCCCGCGCGCCGCCGCTCGCGCGGCGGGGCCGTGGCGCTCGTGCTGCTGGGCCTCCTGCTCGTCTTCCTGGGCCTGGGCACCATCCTCGCCCTCAACATCGCGCCGACCCTGGCCACCGCCTCGGTCACCATCGTGCCACGCACCACGGGTGCGCTCACGCCGGTCTCGGTCGTCGTGCCCGTGCTGGTCGGCGGCAGCGCCGATACCGCGCGCGTCGGCCTGGCGGCCCCGCAGGTGCTCACCAACACGGCCCCGCTGAGCGGCACCACGCCGCTGACGGGCACGCTTCCGCTCAGCGGCACCGTCCCCATGACCGGCACGCTGCCCGTGACCGGCACCGCGCCGCTGACCGGCACCGTCGAGACGCCGGGCCCACGCACCGCGCAGCCGGTCACCGCCGAGAAGATCATCGCCACGCTACACGCCACAGCCGCGATTTCCACGACCGGCGTGGAGACGGTCCCGCATAACTCCGCGGTCGGCACCGTCGAGTTCACGAACGAGAGTGCGAACGCCGTCACCGTCCCGAAGGGCACGGAGCTCATCGCCACGAACGGCAAGAAGTTCCACACGGTGAATGGGATCACGGTGCCGGGCACCGATTTCCTGGCGCACACCTTTGGCGTGGTCCGCGTCGACATCCAGGCCGACGAGGCCGGGCCCGCGTCCAACGGTGCGCGGGTCGGCGGCAGCTACGGCAATACGGTCTTCGTCACCGTGCGCGTGCCCGGCGGCGGCGATACGATGCAGGTGCCCGTGGTCGCCGACGCGGACCGGGACAAGCTGCTCGGCAAGCTCAAGGGCCAGATCGACGCACAGGCCAGCCAGGCGCTGCAAGACCAGGTGAACGCGGCTGGGGCCGACATGACGCCGATCACCTGCACGCTCGTGCTGCCGTCCGACATCAGCGCGACCCAGTACCAGGCCAACCCGGCGCCCGGCACGCGCGCCGCGGCGATCCAGGGGGTTATGACCGCCACGGTCAGCGTCTACGCCTTCCACCTCGACGTGGCACGCCACCAGGCGGCCATGGCCGCGCTCGCCGCCGCGCCCACCGACCTGCCGGTCGACGCGCAGGTCGATCCGAGCAGCATCGACGAGTCCGGGCTGACGTTCAGCCGCGTGAACGGCTGCGACGGCCCGCGCGTGCTCTACCAGACGCAGATCCAGGCGAGCCTGGTGTACAGCTTCCCGACCGACAGCACCGTGCAGGCGCAGATCCGCCAGCTGGTCGCCGGCAAGTCACCGTCGCAGGCGCAGGCCGCGATCCAGAGCTCGCCGCTCGGCCCATATATCGAGCAGGTGAACATCGGGCTGCAGGCCAACTCGCCGTTGAGCGCGCCGGAGACCATTCCGGAGACGCAGAGCAATATCCAGGTGCGCGTGGCCTCGGCCCGCGCTCTGGGCGGCACGGGCGGCACGCGGCCCACGGCGGGGCCGGATGCGACCCCGGTCCTCGGGCCCGATGGCCGGCCGCTGCCGACCGTCCCGGCGCCGCTGGACACGCCCACGGCCGCGCCGCGCCCCACAATCGAGCCCAAGTAACCCGTGCGGATTCTGGCGCTCGACCTGGGAAATAAGCGCATCGGGGTGGCGGTCAGCGATGAGCTCGAGGTGCTCGCCCGCGCTCTGGCCACGCTGCCCGCGCGCGGCCGTAACGCCGATGCGGAGGCCATCGCCGCGCTCGCGGCGGAGCAGGAGGCGGGCCGGGTGATCCTGGGCTTGCCGCTCTCGCTGAGCGGGGAGGACGGCCCACAGGCGCTCAAGGTCCGCAAATTCGGCACCTATCTGGCCGGCGTCTTATCGGTGCCCCTCGAATACTGGGACGAGCGCTTCACCACCGTGGAGGCGGCACGCCTGCTGCGCGCGAACGGCGTGGCCCCGCGCAAGCAGCGCGATCAGATCGACGCGACGGCTGCCGCGATCCTCTTGCAGAGCTACCTCGACTCGCACGCACCCCCGCGACTGCCCGGTCAGGATCCCGGCACCTCAACGGCGTAGCCGCCCGGCGCCGGTACCTCCGCCGGCACGCGGCCCAGCCCCGCCTGCAGCCCGAAGACGGCCAGCGCCGCCAGGGCCAGGAATCCGGCCGCGAGCGGCACGCCGCCCGCGGTCAGCAGATGGCCGGTGAGGAACGGCAGCACCGCGCCGCCGAGCGTGCCGCCCAGCACCACCAGGCTGGACGCCGCCCCCGCCGCGGCCGGGTAACGCGCATTCACCACGCCGAGCGTCGTCGGGAAGACCGGCGCGCACCCGAGGCCCGCGAGGGCTGCCCCGAGGAAGAGCGCCGGCCCCGCGCCGCCCGTGACGGCGATCAGGCCGGTACCCGTGATCACCAGCACCATGCCTCCCAGGATCAGCCGGTCGCTGCGCACCCGCCGCGCCACCAGCCCCGCGCCGAGGCGCCCGCTCGTGAAGACAATCCAGAAGACCGATACCACGAGCGCCGCCGCGTCGGCGTTCAGGCCGCCGCCCTGCCGCCCGAAACTGAACGCCCACCCGGGGATGGCCGCTTCCAGGCCGACGTAGAGGAACATGAGCAGGATGAGCCCGCGCACGTAGGGCCGGCGCCACACGCCAGGCTGGGGCGCCGGAGCAGGTGCCGCGGCCGTGGCGCGCGCGTGCGGCGGAAAGGCCGCCACGCCGTAGGCGACGGCCCCCGCGAGGGCCAGGGCGGCGGGTGCCAGCAAGACGGGCAGGGGACTCCCGGTAACCTGCAGCGCCACTGCGACCGACAGCGGGCCGGCCAGGGCGCCCAGGCCGTAGGCGCCGTTCATCAGGTTCAGCGCGCTCGACTGCGCGCCGGGGTAGAGGTCGGCGACGAAGACGTTGAGCGTCACGTCGAGTGCGCCCCAGCCGAGCCCGAGCACGAACGTCAGGGCGAGGCCGGCGCCCAGGCTGCCCGCGTTAGCCAGGCCCACGAGTCCCACGACCATCAGCACGAGACCGCCGACGAGCACCGGCTTGCGCCCCACGCGGTCGAGCAGCAGACCCGCGAGGCCGACGGTGACACACGCGCCCAGGAAGAGCATGGTGAACAGGCCGCCCGCGGCCTCCAGGGGCACCGCCCAGTGGGTGGAGAGCCAGGGCAGCGCGGGCCCGATCATGCCGTTGCCCCAGCCGAGGATGAAGAAAGCCACCGCGGTGTTGCCGCTGAGCAGCGGCCGGCGGATGGTCCGCGCGCGTCGATCTGCCATCACGATCCGCTTCTCTCCCGCGGAGACCTGGATGCCGCGGGCAGAAAGAAACCCCGCCCGGTGGGGCGGGGTTTCTTTTCTACAGGTGCATCACCAGCACCCTAAGCCGTGCCGTAGCCCGTCTTAGTTAACGGTGCCGGTGATGCCATGTGTATGATTACTCATGGGCATCACCTCCTCTATTCCTGACGGAACCTCCCGGGGGGAGGTGGGTTTCTTACTGCTGCGCTCATTATACCCGACGCCGATCGCCTTGTCAAGGCGCCGTTGTCGGCGTTTCGGCGGGGGAGGGCGCCGCTGTCGCGGTGGCTGCCGCGGCCGGGGTTGCCGCCCCCACTGGAATAACGAGCACCTCGCCCTCCTGGATCGCATTCGGGTCGGCGATGTTGTTCGTCTTCACGATGTCCTCGACCGTGATGCCGAACTGATCGGCGATGCCCGACAGCGTGTCGCCCGCCTTGATCGTGTAGGTCACCGTGCCGCCCGGCCCGGGGGTCACCCCCGGCGGCAGCGGCGCCGGGGTCGCCGTTGGCGGCTCGGGCGTAGGCGAAGGCACCGGCGTCACGTCGAAATGCACCTGCTCGATCGGCGTGTTGGTCGGCTGGCCGGGGCCGGGCGTGCCCGGAGGCGGCCCGACGGTCACGCTGCAGGCGCTCAGCAGCGCCAGGATGGTCAGAAAGACGAGACTATACAGCGCGTGGCCGGCGCGTGGCCGGTGCGGGGGATGGTCAGGGTTGGGTGTTCGTGTCGCCGCTGTCGGCGGGTGCTCCGCTATCATGGCCCGCATTCCGTCCCGTGTTGGGTACTGGGTTATAGGAGGCCGGCGGCAGGTAGAGGACCTGGCCGGGATTGACACTGTCGTTCGGCAGCCGGTTGTAGTCACGTATCGCGGCGGCCGTCGTGCCGAATTGCGCGGCGATCCCGTCCAGAGTATCGCCGGGCTGCACGATGTAAAAGGCGCCCATGAAGTAGGGCGTGATGTTCCCGCCTTGCGTGCTCGGGAGCGGCACCGACTGCACGCCGGCCGTGGGCGCCGTGGCCGGCAGACTCCCGCCGGTGTTCGGGGCGGGCCCGGCCGCCGTGGGCGCGGGCGTCGCGGGCGTGACGGCGGCGATGCTGGGTGGCTGGCTGCTGCCCAGGCCGGGGATGAACCGCGTCAGCCCGCCGGCCAGCACCACGACGACCAGCACCAGGGAAATCAGATAGAGGCCCGCGTAGCGCAGGCAGCTGTTCCCTGGAAGCTGTCGCGCGAAGCCGCCTTTGCCGCGTCCTGCCATACCGGCTCCCGTGTGCGCCCACGCGCGGTCGATGTGCTGCAATGTCGCGTCGATGCCCCGCGCGGCTTCGGCGTCGGGCGGCCGATCGGCGAACTACGCCCGACTTGCCGTCCGCATGGGACGCGGGAACACGTAGTTATGTCTATTCTAGCACAGCGATTCGGGTTTGTAAAGTCCCGCCCGTTCCGGTATGATGCCGCCATGGAGATGCACGACCCGGCGCCGGGGCCCGCGTACGCGGCAGTTGCCGTAGACCGCCCGAGCAGCGCCGGCCCCGCCGGTGGCGGCGGGCTGGTCCTCACCTACCGCTGCCCCCCCGGCCTCGTCATCCGCCCCGGCCATCTCGCGCTCGTGCCGCTCGGCGCCCGCGTGGTGGCCGGCGTCGTCGTCGAGACCGCTGCCGCCCCGCCGGCGGACCTCGATCCCGCGCGCATCCGCGAGATCCTGCGTCTGGTCGATCCCCAGCCGGTGCTCACGGCTGACCAGTTGGCGCTGGGCGCGTGGATCGCCGCCTACTACCACTGTCCGCTCTACGCCGCGCTCGCGCTCATGCTGCCGCCCGGCGTCGGCAGCTACGAGGTGGTCACCGTCGCGCTCACGCCCGCGGGCACCGATCGGACCGGGACGGATGGTGCCCACCTTAGCACCCGCCAGGCGCGCCTGCTCGCCGTGCTCGCCGAGGCCGGCGGCGTCCTGGGCGTCGACCAGTTGCGCGCCCGGCTCGGTCGTACCGATGCCGGCGCGCTCGTGCGCCGGCTGGAGCATCGCGGGCTGGTCGAGCGGCGATCGGCTCTGCTCCGGCCCCGCGTGCAGCCTCGCCACGAGCTCTTCGTGCGCCGCCTGCCGTCCCCTGCGAATCGGCCGGTGCCGCGCCTTGGTCCCATCCAGACCGCCGCGCTGGCCTGGCTCGAACTCACGCCCTGCCCCGGCGGACCCGCCTGACGGCGCGGCAGGCGGCGACTGGCGCCCGGCGCGCGCCCTCTATCGCGCCGTGCCCGGCGTCGCCCGCGGCACGCTCAACACGCTCGCCCGCCACGACCTCGTCGCCCTGGAGGACCGCGAGGTCTGGCGCGACCCGCTCGCGGGCACCGCGCCGCCGCCCTACGCGCCGCTGCTGCTGACTGCGCGCCAGGGGCAGGTCTGGGATTCGCTCGCCGGGGCGCTGGAAGCCGGGCGTACCCGCCTGCCCGGCGCGCCTGCGCCCGCCTTCCTGCTCCACGGCGTGACCGGCAGCGGCAAGACGGAGATCTACCTGCGCGCCATGGGCCTGGCCCTGCGCCTCGGCCGCCAGGCCATCGTCCTTGTGCCCGAGATCGCCCTCACGCCGCAGACGATGCATCGCTTCGCCGGCCGTTTCCCCGGCCGGGTCGCCTTATTGCATTCGGGACTCAGCGAGGGTGAGCGCTACGACCAGTGGCGCCAGATCCGCGACGGTCGCTTCGACATCGTCGTCGGCTCGCGCTCGGCCGTCTTCGCGCCGTTGCCCCGCCTCGGCCTGATCGTGCTCGACGAGGAGCACGAGTGGTCCTACAAGCAGGAGAGCAGCGCCCGCTACGCTACCACGCCGTATCACGCGCGCGACGTTGCGCTGCGCCGCGCCGCGCTGACCAGCGCCGTTGTCGTCCTCGGCAGCGCCACGCCCGACGTCGCGACCTACTATACGGCGAGTCGCCCGCCGGACGGCGAGGGCCCGGCGGCCGGTGTCGCCTGGCGCGTGCTCACCCTGCCCGCCCGCGTCGGGGTGGCGCGCTCGCCCGACGGCGGCGAGTACACGACTGAGATCCCGCTGCCGCCCGTCCGCCTGGTCGATATGCGCGGGGAGCTTCGGGGCGGCAACCGCTCGATCTTCAGCACGCCCCTCCAGCGCGCGCTCACGACGACGCTGGCAGCCGGCGAGCAGGCCATCCTCTTCCTCAATCGCCGCGGCAGCCGCACCTTCGTCCTCTGCCGCGCCTGCGGCTATGTGCCCCGCTGCCCCGCCTGCGATATTCCGCTCGTCTACCACGCCGACGTCGATCAGTTGCTCTGCCACCGCTGCGACCAGCGCCGCCGCCAGCCCACCGTCTGCCCGCAGTGCGGCTCGACCGACATCCGCCGCTTCGGCGCGGGCACCCAGCGCGTCGAGGAGGAGATGCGCCGCCTCTTCCCTGAGGCGCGCGTGCTCCGCTGGGATCGCGACACCGCTGCCCGCCGCGGCGCGCACGAGAGCCTGCTCGGCGCCTTCACCCGCCACGAGGCCGACGTCCTGGTCGGCACGCAGATGATCGCCAAAGGCCTCGACTTGCCCCTGGTCACGCTGGTCGGCGTCATCAGCGCCGATACCGGCCTCCATCTGCCCGATTTCCGCGCGGGCGAGCACACCTTCCAGTTGCTCACCCAGGTGGCGGGCCGCGCGGGGCGGCGCACGGCGGGCGGCCAGGTGATCGTCCAGACCTACTCGCCTGACCACTACGCGATCCAGGCCGCCGCGCGGCACGACTACCGCGCCTTCTACGGCCAGGACATCCGCTTCCGGCTCACCCACGGCTACCCCCCGTTCAGCCGGCTGGCCAAGCTGGTCTACAGCGCCTTCTCCGAGGCCGCCTGCCGCATCGAGTCGGCGCGCTTTGCCGACGCCATCCGGGCGCAGATCCACCGCCTCGGCCCCGACGACGCGGTCGAAGTGCTCGGCCCCGCGCCCGCTTTCGTTCACAAGCTGCGCAATCGCTTTCGCTGGCAGCTGTTGCTCCGCGCGCCGGACCTCGCGCCGCTGCTGGCCCAGTTGGCCCTGCCTCCCGGCTGGACCCTCGACGTCGACCCCGTCAGCATGCTCTGACCGCCCTCGCGCGGCGCCCGAACCGGACATCCGGCGGCCCGGAAATTGTGGTATGCTATAACAGACAAGCTGTTCGAGTCGCCGCGCGCACGCTCCCCGCGGGCCCGGCGACGGAGCCGCCCAGCGGCGGAGGAAAAGCCCGTATGGCACTGTTGCACATCGTCACCGACGATCACCCGAGCCTGCGCAAGCAGGCCCACAAAATCAAGCAATTCGACGGCGCCTTGAAGAAGCTGGCGCAAGATATGTTCGAGACGATGCGCGAGGCGAACGGGATCGGCTTGGCGGGCAACCAGATCGACAAGCTGATCCGCCTGATTGTCGTCGAGCTCACGCCCGACCCGGAGGAGGATGCACCGGGCAGCCAGGCCGTGCGCATGGCTCTCTGCAATCCCGAGATCATCGACGGCAAAGGCCGCGTCATGGGCACTGAAGCCTGCCTCAGCCTGCCCGGCTGGGTCGGGGAAGTCCCGCGCCACGAGCACGTCGTCGTCAAGGCGCAGACGCTCGAGGGCAAGCAGACGCGCGTCAAGGCGGACGGCATGTTTGCCCGCGTCCTGCAGCACGAGATCGACCACCTCAACGGCGTGCTCTTCACGGACCGAGTGGAAGACCTGAGCACCCTGCAGAAGCTGCCGCCGCCCGAGGCTGACGACGCAGGCGAGGTCGCGCCCGCCGACGAGGTGCACACCGACGACGGCCGGATCGCCGTGGCCGGAGCAGCGCCCCGCGCACCGGGCGTCTGATCGACCCCGGCCCGTGCCCGCGACGGCAGCCTGGAGGCTGGCGTCACCGCGCTTTCCGCGCCAGTTAGTGATCGGACAGTGCCGCGGCGTGCAGCCGCGCCGGAGCGCCCGGCGCGGTGAGCCGCGGGCGAATGTCGGTCAGGCTGCCCGGTACCGCAGCGGGACCGGGCGCGTTAGTTCTATCATATCGCGCCCGCGCTTGACAGGGTAGTGGCTTTGCGTTATGCTGCGGGCAGGTCGCTGTGACGCCGGGTGGCATTCGGTTCGCCCGGTCGTGGTTTCCTACCGCCGGGCGCCCCCGCGCCCCCATGGTGCATACCCGGAGGAGCGTTCGTGCCGTTCACCGATCCTTTCCGTCCCCAGGACCAGATCGAGCAGGTGAGGAAAATCGGGCGGCTGGCCCAGGTGCTGCTCGAGATGCGCAGTGAGTACGAGCAGAAGCCCCGCCGGGCCATCCTCGACCAGATCGTCGCGCGGATCGACGAACTCAGCGTATTGGGCGCTGAAGTGCGCCACGCGCTCGAGGAGAGTGTGCCGGCCCCGGCCGGCCCCAACGGGGAATAAGACCCGCGTCCCGGGATGATGAAGCGCCGGCAGGCCCGCCTGCCGGCGCTGTGTATGTGCGGCGCGTTGATCAGGCGCCGAAGAGGATGTCGAGCTGGCGCGCCAGGTCGTCTGTGAAGGTCGCGTCGGCGAGGGCGCCCGCGAGCGACGCGGCCGCGTCGGCGGCGACGCTCGAGTCGACGAGGCTTGCCTCGGCCGGAGGGGGCGGATCGGGCAGGGCCAGTACGCGCGCGAGGCGCACGCTTGCCTGCCGGTTCCAGAAGTTCACCAGCCCGCTGTTCGACGTCTGCTGGTACAACGTCATGAGCACCGCCTGCGTCCCCACCGGCGTCAGGCACATGTTCACGCCATAGCCCTGATACACCAGGGTCGAGGCCCGGCCCTCGCCCAGGCAGCGCCCGAGCTCTTGCCAGGACGCGAAGATGCCGGCCGCCAGGGCGAACAGCTGCGGGTAGCGCGAATGGGCGGCGCCGCCCTGCCGCGCGATCGGCGAGCCGCTGGTATCGATCAGGCAGACTTCCTTGCCCTCGCTGCGCGCCAGCAGCACCATCAGCACCCCGCGGATCTCCTCCAGCGCGGCCTCGGGCACAAGCAGCGTAGTCGCGGTGCCCGTGCCCGGCACGCTCATCACGCGCGAAATCGGGGGCGGCACGACCGGCGGGGGCACCGGCGCCTCCGCGGGCGGCGGGGGCGGGGCGGCCGTCGGGGGCAGGGCGAGCACCGTCGCCTCCGCGGCATGATGGCCGTTGCCGTTGCCGTTCCCGCTGGGCGTAGGCAGCAGCGGCGCGGGCAGGTCCACGGTAATCGGCAGCGGGGTAGTCGGGTGTGCCGGAGCGGGGGGCGGTGCGTCGCTCGCCTCCAGCATGAGCACCTGCCCGCTCAGGATCTCGTCGACCGAGAGGGCGCCGGCCGGCACCGGCGCATCCGCTTCGGCGGGGCCGAAGACGAAGCGCCAGCGACCGCGGCTCCAGAGCAGCAGCTGCGACATCGTCTCCAGGATCTGGATCTGCTCCGCCATCACCAGATCGTCGAGGGTCGCCAGCCCCTGCTCGCGCAGGTACGTGCGCATCGGCATCGCGGGCGCGTCCTGCGCCCGCCGCTGCTCCGCGGTGATCCAGGCGGCTGCCGAGATCCGCCGCGTGCGCTGCAGGATCTCGCCCAGCCGATCCGGCGCGAAGCTGGCCTGCGCGGCTACGACTTGCCCCCGGCAGAAGCGCACCTGCGCCTGGTCGGGCGCGGCCTCCACCGTCAGCGAACCGCTCATGCGCGCGCCCGCCGCCATCTGCAGCACGGCCACAATATTGAACTCTTCAAGCAATCCTTGCAGCGCCATACCGTCACTCCCGACACTCCATCTCACTATAGCACATTTCACGCGCCGGAGGACCAGCCGAACGCCGAAAGCGGCTAGTACTTCTTTCCTTACGCCGCCTTACGATAGTACTATAGCCCGCCCGTCGGGCCCGGGACGGATCCGGTGGCCCGCTGCTTGTGTGGCTCGGCACCTCCCGCCCTCCAGCCGGAGAATGCGTAACTGACTCGACATTCGTGCTATACTGAGTAGTGGCAGAGGTTGCTGGATGGCGTGGCACGCCGGAGCCCACGGAGCGTGAACGGCGCCCCGCACGGCGGCCGGTCCGCACCGCCACCCCTCGGCCGAGGCTTGGACGCGCCCGCATTGGCCCGGAGTCGGGCGCCGTGTTCGCCACTCATCGCTCAGGAGGTATTCCCATGCACTTCAGGACTCACAACCGCGCCTGGTGGGGTGCGGGCCTGCTGCTCGTCGCGCTGCTGGCCGTGCCGCTCTTCGGCGCCGCCAGCGGCGTGGGCGCGGCTCCGCCGGCCCCACGCACTCTGCCGGCCCTCGTGCCCAACTCCGTGCGCAGCGGAGCGGCGGCCCTGGTCGGCGCGCACGCGCCGGCCGATTCGCTTTATCTCGTCTTCCTGCTCCCGCTGCGGGATCAGGCCGGCCTCGACGCCTTCCTGACCGACGTCGCCAATCCCAGCAGTCCGAACTACGGCCACTATCTCAGCGAGGCGCAGGTCACCGAGCGCTTCGGTCCCGACACCGCGCATGTCGCCAATGTGCAGGCCTGGCTGCGCGCCAATGGGCTGAGCGGCGGGCAGGCCCCGGCCGACCGGCTCTACGTGCAGGTGACCATGTCCGCGGCGAGCGCTGGCAAGCTCCTCGGCGTCCAGATCAACGACTACACGCTGGCCGGGCGCACCTTCTACGCGCCCGACCGCGCGCCCACGCTGCCCGCGGCCATCAGCGCCGACGTGCAGACCATTCTCGGCCTCGACAATGCCCGCATCTACCACACCGACAACCAGAAGCAGCCGGTCTCCGCGGCGCCGAACGGCGGTCCGCCCTTCGTCCCGGCCGACTTTCAGGACGCCTACGACACGACCCCGCTGATCGCCGCGAACTACACGGGCCAGGGGCTGCACGTCTCAATCACTCTCTGGCAGCAGCACACGAGCGACAGCAGTCTGAACACCTGGTCGAGCACCTCGGGCTCGCCGGTGGCCACGGTCGGCAACGGCCGGCTGGTCGTCACCTATCCGAACGGCGGACCCGGCCAGAGCGGCGACGATGGCGAGGCCGCGCTCGACATCGAGTCGATAAGCGGCATGGCTCCGGCCGCCATTATCCACTACTATGAGGCCTCGCAGCCCACCGACAGCGCCCTGGCCGTGGCGCTCGATCAAGCCGGCAGCGACCCGAACGCGCCGATCATCAGCAACTCTTGGGGCGCGGCCGAAGACAGCACCGGCATCAACGCCTTTGACTCCATCTTCGCGACGCACTCGGCGTCGGGCCATTCCTACTTCTTCTCCAGCGGCGACAACGGCTCCTGGAGCCACACGCAGCAGTGCAGCGGCCAGGATCCCTGGCCCGACTATCCGACCGCCAGCCGCTACGTCGTCAGCGTCGGCGGCACGCACATCATCGGCTCCGTCAACCACACGTGGCCTGGCGAGCGGACCTGGGACTACGACCCGACCGGTAACGTGATCTGCAACACGGTCAATGTGCCCGAGGGCTCGGGCGGTGGCTACTCCAACCTCACCGCCCGGCCGAGCTGGCAGACCGGCCCCGGCATCACCGGTTCCCATCGCGGCTACCCCGACGTGGCTGCCGATGCCGACCCGAACAGCGGTGCCTACGTGTGCAGCGACACCTACGGCTGCGCCTACGCCTTCGGCGGCACCAGCCTGGCGGCCCCGCTCTGGGCGGGCATGCTGACCATCACCAACCAGTACCTGGCGGCCAACGGCCACGCACCGGTCGGCTTCTTCGCCCCGACCGTCTACACGCTCGCCGGAACGTCACAGACCTACGCGCCGTTCCACGACATCACCTCGGGCACAAACGGCCACTATAACGCCGGGGCCCACTGGGACGCGGTCACCGGCGTCGGCTCGCCCGACCTGTGGAACATCGCCCGCGACCTCCGCGGTCCGGTCGTGGCCACTCCCACTCCAGTCGCCACGCCGACCTACGCGCCGGGCCAGGTCTTCAGCGACGTGCCGCCGAGCAACCCGTTCTTCACGCCGATCAACTGGTGCTACGCCCAGGGCCTGATCTCCGGCTACGCTGACGGCACCTTCCGCCCGAATAACAACGCCACGCGCGGCCAGGTCGCCAAGATCGTTACGCTGGCGGCGGGCTGGACCATCGACACGAGCGGCGGTCCGCACTTCACCGACGTCCCGACGAGCAACCCGTTCTACGGCGTCATCGAGACCGCTTATCACCATGGCGTGATCAGCGGCTATGCCGACCACACCTTCCGCCCGAACACCAACATCACCCGCGCGCAGTTCTCCAAGGTGATCGTGCTCGCGGTCGGTTGGGCGATCGACACGAGCGGGGGCCCGCACTTCACCGACGTGCCCGCGAGCAACCCGTTCTACGGCGTCATCGAGACGGCGTATAACCACGGCATCATCAGCGGCTACGCGGACCATACCTTCCGGCCCAACACCAACATCACGCGTGGTCAGCTGGCCAAGCTGCTCTACCTGACGTACAGCCTGTTCAGCGCGGCCGGTCGGTAAACGGCATCCGCGCGATGTACCCCGGCGGCTCCCCGCATCGCGGCGGGGAGCCGCCGGCTTTCTTGCCGCGCTGTTGGGGCATAGTTCCTGCTCAATCGCCCGACCGAACCGGCGGAGGCCGCGGGTCGCGCCTGCCGTCGCCGGTCTGACGTTGCACACATCTGGTGGCCGGGGATGCCCTCTGGCCGCCTGGGGCCCCAGGAGACCCGGTTTCCCATGCAGACATTACCCACGCCGCCGCTATCCACGCCGCCGCGGCTTGCCCAGCAAGCGCGCGCTGATTTTGACAGCGCGCGGCAGACGGCCTTCCTCCATGCCATCGGTGCCTTCTTCGGGCGGCGCCCCAACTGGCTCTTGCCCTACGACGACGTCACCCGGCTCCTGCCGATCTCCGGCCAGCGCTATCGCGGCATTCGTCCCATTCCTGTTGCCGCCATCCGCGGCAGCGTCGATCGCTATCTCGAGTTCGATCGCGACTTCTTCCCCCGGCGCAGCCACACCCGCGCGCGCTGGGAAAGCGTCGACCGCGCCGGGCTGGCCTCCATCAACCTGCCGCCGATCCAGGTCTACCAGGTCGGCTCAGTCTACTTCGTGCGCGACGGCAACCACCGCGTATCGGTCGCCCGCCAGCAGGGCATGGACTACATCGACGCCGAGATCGTCGAAGTGCGCACCCCCGTACCCCTGACGCCCGACGTCGACGCGCGCGACCTGCTGGCCCTGGGCGAGCGCGCCCAGTTCCTGGCCGCCACGCACCTCGACACCCTCCGGCCCGAGGGCACCTTCGACTGCACCGGCCTGGGCTGCTACGACCGCCTGCAGGACCATATCCGCGGGCACCAGTGGCTGCTCGGGGTGGAGCACGGCCGCGCCTTCACCTGGGAAGAGGCCGTACAAAGCTGGTACGACCTGGTCTACGCGCCGCTGCTCGCGCTCATCGCCGATCACGACGTGCTGAGCGCCTTCCCGGGCCGCACGGCGACGGATCTCTACCTCTGGATCGTCGAGCACGCCTATTATGAGAGCCTGGCGCACGGCCATTCGGTCGGCCTGACCGCCGCGCTGCAGTCGTTTGCCGCGCAGCGCCTGGGGACAGGGCGGCGGCTGCTGCAGAGCCTCGCGCGCTGGCGCCGCCGGGCGGGCGCCGTGGCCGGCCGTATCCCCCGGATGCGCACGCGCGGCGGCACGTCGGCGTGAGCCCCCCGGCCGAGATCGCGGCCGTCGACCCGCAGGCGCCCGATCCGGCGCTGCTCGCGCGGGCCGGCGCTCTGATCCGCGCCGGCGAACTGGTCGCCTTCCCCACCGAGACGGTCTATGGCCTCGGCGCCAACGCCCTGGCTGCCGAGGCGGTGGCGCGCATCTTCGCCGCCAAGGGCCGGCCCGCCGACGATCCGCTCATCGTGCACGTGGCCGCGCTCGCCGACGTGGCCGCGCTCGTGCCGGCGGTGCCGCCGCTGGCAGCCAGGCTCGCGGCGCGCTTTTGGCCCGGACCGCTCACGCTGGTGCTGCCCCGCGGGCCCGCGGTCCCGCGCGCGGTCACCGCCGGGCTCGACACGGTGGCCGTCCGCATGCCCGCGCACCCCGTGGCGCTCGGCCTCATCCGGGCTGCCGGAGTGCCCATCGCCGCGCCCAGCGCCAACCTCTTCACGCGGCCCAGCCCCACGCGCGCCGCCGACGTGGCCGCCAATCTCGGCGACCGCGTGGCCCTGATCCTCGACGCCGGCCCGACTACGCACGGAGTCGAATCGACCGTGCTCGAATCTGACCACGGACCCGCCCCGGATCCTGCGCCCCGGCGCCTTATCCTACGAGACCCTGCGCGCCGTCCTCCCGCGCCTGGTGCCGCCCGCCCCCGTGGGCGTCGTCACGACGGGAGCCGCGCGCTCGCCCGGTACGGCCGTCAAGCACTACGCGCCCCGGGCCGAGTTGCACGTCTGGGACGGAGACGACGCCGCGCGGGTGCGCGCGGCGCTGGCGGGCGCGCTCGCCGACGCGCTGGCGGCCGGTCGCCGGGTGGGCTTGCTGCTGTCCGACGAAGACCTGGCCGCCCTGGGCGCCGCCGTGCAGGATCCGGGCGCGGTCCGCGCCCCGCTCGGCCCGGCCGCCGATGTGGCCGGCCAGGCCCGTCACCTCTTCGCCGCCCTGCGTGACCTCGACGCAGCGGGCGCCGACCTCATCCTGGCGCGCATGCCTCCACCCGCCGGCCTCGGCCTCACGCTCCGCGACCGCCTCCGCCGCGCCGCCTCCGGGCGCGTCGAGACGGTGCCGTAACACCTCGCTCGCGGGGCGGCGTCTGTCTGCCCAGGTTCGGGCAGACCCCGGGGGAACGCGACTGGGGTGGGGGCTAGACCGCGGCGCTCGGATCCACGCGGCCGGGGTATGGCCGCGCGTTGCGCTCCGGGGCGGGCGGATTGGGATATCCACAAGCGCGCCCCAGATCTCCCCAGAATTCCCCATCCACCGTCTCCTCCAGCACCGCCAGCCGCGCCTCGTAGCGTTGGAGCACCTGGCGCCGGTAATGCGACGTGTGGCCTTTGCACTGATACGGGGTGAAGGCGACCTCGGTGTCGGCCGGATCGGGCAGCGGGTGGCGGCGCACCAGGCGGCGACGCTCCCAGGCTTCCCAGCCGTTCAGCCACCGCGCGCCGAGCAGCCGCTCGACGACCCGGCCGGCCGCGCTCTTGCGGTCGGCGCCGGCGGGCGCCGCCCAGGGCGCCGCGTTCGGCAGGTACTGGCCCATCCACGCGTTGTGCGTCAGCATCGTCTGGTAGACGGCATAGCCGGCGATCGGCTGCATCTGGGCAAGCTCGTGCGCGGTGAACAGATCCGGCGCCGGCAAGGCGAGATGGTCGGCGGCGAGGATGAAGTTTGGGCAGATCTCGTCGCCGAGCAGTCGCGCGGCCCGCACGGCGAGCACCAACAGCCGCCGGCAGATCCAGACGCGCCCCGGTTGCGCGATGACCAGCAGGTCGATGTCCGCGCCTGGCTCCACGTTGTCCATCGCCAGCGCACCGGTCAGCGCCATCATCCGCACGAAAGGGAAGCCCCGCAGCACGCGCAGATAGCGCCCCGCGCGGCGCCGCAGCCGGCCGGCGGTGGCGGTCCGGCCCGCGCGGATCGCGACCAGGTTTTCCCGCCCGCGCAGATAGTAGTACCCGGCGGTCGCGCTAACCCGCGCGCGCAAGCCCGGCTCCTCGCGCAGTGTCCGGTCGATGTCGGCGGCTGTGGCCGGGCAGCCGATCAGATAGCGGGTGACCTCGGGACCGGTGAGGGGGTAGTCGAACAGATCCGCGTAGACGAGCGTCTCGAGGATCGCGCGGCACAGGGTGGCCCCGTCGGGCACGGGCCGGGTCAGGGGCGTGGCAGCGGGGGCCGCGGCGCGCGCCGGATCCTCGACGGATGCCATGTGGGCCTTTCTGCGGCATGACCGGCGACGCGGTCAGGTCCGCGCGGTGCGAGCGGCGGATGCTGCGTCCGCCGCCAAGTTCAGACGCGCGCGGGGCGGCAGCAAGCGGTCTCTTGCACGTTCAACGCGCCCGCCACCGCGAAAGTCGCGCCCGGGGCGGCCTGGCCTGCTTTCTGCTCCTCCTACCCCCGCCATTATAGCAGCTATATAAAATAGCATGAAGGAGGCGCCTTCCGGCATGGATCTCGGACAATGGATTTGCAGTTGTTGCAGGCACTCGGCACCGCGAGCACCACGGCCGCCGGAGGCCCGGTCGCGGCCTTCGTCAAGCCGTTGACGCTTACGCTGGCGCAGTTCGCCGACGCCGCCTCGGCGCTCGTGGTCGGCATCGCCGCGCTTTGCGCGCTGCTCACCTACAGCGGCGCGATCCTGGGCCTGCTCTTCGGCCGCGTCGACGCGGGCGCCGACCGCGGTGCCGGGGTGCCGAAGGAGCAGATCCGGCTGGCGCTAGGCCGCTCCCTGGCCCTCGAGTTCGAGCTCGGGCCGATATCCTGCACTCCGCCGTCACCTCGACCTGGAACGACATCCTGCAGCTGGCGGCCGTTATCCTGTTGCGGACCGTGCTGAACTACTTCCTGCAGCGCGAGCTCGACACGGGTACTAAGCGCTCGGCCGGCCTGCCGGCTACCGAGCCGCTCGCGGCGCAGCGCCCGCGCGGCCACGCGCCGCGCGTCCCGACCGCACCCGCGGCGCCCGCCGTGCCGACCGACCCCCAGCCCAACGCCTGAGGGCCCGCCCGGGGTGTGGCACGCCGCCTGCTGAGGCCCCCGGCGGCGCCGCTGATCGCGGCGCTCATCCATTCGCGGCGCCATTCTATTACCGGAGGTCAGGCAAGGAACGTCTATGCCCAATGTGATGCAACAGTTGGTCCTCAAGGAGGATGAGATCTTCGTCGTCACCGACGACTACGGCAATATGCCGCTCGATACCCCGTTGGGCCTCTACTATCGCGACACCCGCTATCTCAGTCTCTTCCTTTTGCGCGTCAACGGCGCCGAGCCCGAGCTACATAACGTCGCGTCAGCCGATCGAGCTAGCGCGCGCGACCTTGCTCGATCTGCTGAGCCGCCTGCTGCACGACGGCGACATCGCTACATCCGCCGACGACGGCCCCGACCGCACCTGGATCGGCCCGCATCAGGTCCTGCTCGCACCCACCCTCGTCGTGCGCGATTCCGCCTGACCGTCCCGCTGACCGCCCCGGTCAACCATTGAGGGCGGTCCGGCCCCCGCAAGCCGGGACCATTGGCCCCGCCTTGCCGCGGCCGGATGCGGTATGATGCCCTTAAGAGCGCTGCGCACCCGGCGGCCCCGGTAGCGCGGCGCTCCACACTATCTCCTCCCCGGCCCTCATCCGCCCAGCCGGCGTGCCCCTTCCTCCCCCACCTTTCGCGCGCGTTCCTCAGTCCGTGGGCCGCGCACCTCACGTCTATGCGGCGCGGCCCCGTCGCCTGCAGACGAGGGCACGTTATATGCACAGGACTAAGCGTTTTCGTCGGCACCAGGCAGAACACCGTGTATGCCGAGGCTGGCATGGCATTTGCTCACACGCTTGGGCGGCAGTCGTTCGTGCCCGTGTGCCTGTTCTGTGGGCCGGAAGGGGGGATGCCTGCTATTCCATTGACGCCGTTGGCCGCGATCCCGCGCTGCACCCGTCATGCACAACGCACCTGATACTGCCCATCGGTCGTGCGGCCTATTGGAGATCCGGTTGGAGATTTCGCCAAGCCAAGAGGAGGAAGGTTGTTATGCAACGAGCAACCAAATGGACAACCCTGCTGGGGTTGTTGCTATCCGGCAGCATGCTGCTAAGCGCATGTGGCGCCGAGGCCACGCCGACAGCCGGCGTCGTGCCCACCGCCACCACCGGAGCCGCCGCGCCGGCCACCGCCACCACGGGCACGGTCGCGATGACCCCGACAACGGCCATGACGTCGACGATGGAGACCCCGACGACGGCCATGACATCTACGATGGAGACCCCAACGGCGGCCATGACGATGACAGTCGGCACGCCGACGGCGGCGATCAGCACGACGCTGACCGCCACCACCGGCAGCACCGGCACCGTGGGATCGAACCTCGGCCAGCCGTTCAACCCGGCCAGCTACAAGAAGAATCAGATTGAGCCCAATGCCACGCTGCGCGTCTCCAGCTGGGGCGACACATCCGAGCAGCAGGTGAACCGCGACGCGCTCGCGCGCTTCAAGCAGGTCTATCCCGACGTCACGATCAACTATGAGCCGCAGCCCGACAACTACCAGACGAAGCTGCTGGCCCAGGTCAAGGGTGGATCTGAGCCCGACGTCTTCTACGTCGATCCGGGCCTCAGCTACCAGTTCGTCCCCAACAACGTCCTGCTTGACCTCAACTCCTCGATGCAGGAAGTGGGTCGCAGCGCGAACGATTACTTCGCGTCCCTGATGGGGCCGTTCACCGCCAACGGCAAGGTCTATGGCCTGCCCAAGGACTTCGGCTCGCTCGCCATCTTCTACAATACCGACATGCAGGCCAAGGACGGCGCGCCGAAGCCGGCGGCCGGCTGGACGCAGCAGGACTTCCAGAACTTCGTGAAAGCGTCCGCCCAGGGCAGCGGCGCGAACAAGATCTACGGCTTCTCCTCCGACCCCGATCCCGAGCGCTGGATGGCCTTCGCCCTCGCGAACGGCGCCAAGATTATCGACAACAACAAGTGCGCGATCAACAGCGCCATCGGCGCGAGTACGCTGACGTGGTGGTACGGCATGTACAAGGACACCTCTGCGACAGTCCCCGCGGACGTCGGCGCGAGCTGGTCAGGTGAAGCCTTCGCCAAGCTGCGCATCGCCTCGACCGCCCAGGGTGGCTGGCTGATTCCGTTCATGGCCGACCCTGCCAGCGGCTTCCAGAACGTCAAGTATGACGCGGTCCCGCTGCCGGTCGGCGCGAACGGCGGCAAGGGCGATCTGCTCTTCTTCAACGCCTGGGCGGCGTCCGCGAAGACCAAGTATCCCAAGGCCGCGGCCGCGCTCGTGCTCTTCCTGGCCAGTCAGGAGAACCAGGACGCGATCCTGCAGACCGGCTTCGCTCTCCCGACGATCAAGGGCATGGACAGCGATCCGTTCTTCCAGGGGACCGGCGTGGCGAACCGCGCCTCGAAGATCCTCTACGAAACCGCCCAATACGGCACACCGGACTACTATGGCGGTGTCAACGACCCGAAGATCAAGAAGTCCCTGGCCGACGCAACTCAGCGCGTGTATGCGGGCCAGCAGTCCCCGCAGGATGCACTGAATCAAGCCTGTCAGGAGATTGATCCGCTGCTCAGCGGCGGGCAGTAAGCTATGACCGATCCGGCGCCGCCAACGCGGCGCCGGATCGCTCGTTGTTTCACTTGGTTGCAACGTGCGGCCTGGGCCGCCTTCGCCGGCGCCCCGGACCCAAGGAGAGACTTCATGGCTACTGAAGCCCCCGCCGCCCCGCGTCCCAAGCAGTCCGGCCTTACTCGCAGGCAACTCGAAGGGCTAACTGCCTATCTATTCGTCTCCCCCTGGATTATCCTGTCGATTGTCTTCACATTCGGGGCTATGCTCTATGTTTTCTATCTCAGCTTCACTGACCTGCACTTGCTCAACACGCCGCAACTGATCGGGCTCGAGAACTACACGCGTGTTCTGCACGATCCGCTCTTCTGGACGGCGGTCGTCAACACGCTGGAGTATGCGGTCGTCGTGACCTTCTGCCAGACATGGCTCGCCCTCATCCTCGCGGTCGTGCTGAACGCCAAGCTCGTCGGCAAACAGTTCTTCCGCACGGCCTGGTACATCCCCAGCGTCACCTCGTCGGTCGTCATCTCGCTCATCTTCATCTGGGTGTTCCAGAAGGAAGGCATCCTCAACTACGCACTCGCCACGCTCTTTGGGTGGACAGGGTTCCAGCCGGTCGCCTGGCTCACCGATGCTCGCGCGCATACCGCGTTGCCGGCGCTGATGCTACTGAATGTCTTGACCACCGCGCCTACCTTCATGCTCTTCTTCCTCGCCGCACTCCAGGACATCCCGGAGGAGGTCTATGAGGCCGCCAGCCTCGACGGATCGGTGGGAGTCTCCCGCTTCTTCCGCATCACCGTGCCGATGTTGCGGCCGATTATCTTCCTCGTCGTGGTGCTCGGCACAATCGGGACGCTGCAACTGTTCGACCAGGTGAACATTATGACGGCGGGGGGACCGCTCGACCAGACGACCACCATTAACTTCCTGATCTACACCGCTGCCTTCGCCAACTCGGAGATGGCCTACTCCGCGGCCATGGCCTTCCTGCTGTTTGTGCTCATCTTCGCCCTCTTCCTTGTCCAGAACCGGTTCCTGGGGGGAAGCAATACAGGCGATCGCTAGCCGACCGTGGGTCTCGGGTTTCAGGCATAATGGGGAGAGCAACGCTATGGCGACAAAAGCAACCACCACCACGCAGGCCGGCACGGTCCCGGTCGCCGCGAAGGAGTCCGTCGGGCACGAGCCGAGCTACTACGTCATCCAGACGATCCGATACCTGGTGATGATCCTGATGACGATCATCTTCCTGGGTCCGTTCATCATGGCCCTGCTCGGGTCCTTCAAGAGCACCGCGGAGGTGCTTTCCTGGCCGCCGACCTTCCTGCCCACGACGTGGCACTTCGATAACTACGCCCGGGTTTGGAACGTGCTGCCTGATGCGAACGGCAACTCCTACTTCCCGCGCTGGTTCTTGAACAGCCTTATTCTGTCGGCCAGCACCGTGATCGCTCAGCTTTTCTTCTGCTCGCTGGCCGGCTTTGCCTTCGCCCGCCTGCAGATGCCCGGCAAGAATATTGTCTTCGCCGCCATGCTGGCGACGATGATGATCCCCGGCATGGTCCTGATGATCCCGAAGTACCAAATCCTGAATGCGCTCCACCTGGTTAACACCTACTGGGCGATCATCATCCCCGGTATGGTCAGTGCGAGCATGATCTTCCTGTTGACCCAGTTCTTCCGGAGCATCCCGAAGGACCTCGACGAGGCCGCCTACATCGACGGAGCGGGCATCTTCACTACGTACTGGCGGGTGATCCTGCCCCTCTCCCGACCGGCGCTGGTCACGCTGACCCTGCTGACCTTCCAGGGCGTCTGGAACAACTACCTGGATCCGCTGGTGCTGTTGAACACGACCGACATGTACCCCCTGACGGTGGGTCTGGGGTTCCTGAAGGGCCAGTACGGCACGTTCTACAATGTCGTTCTGGCCGGATCGATGTTCAACACCATCCCCATGGTGCTGCTCTTCATCGTGTTCTCACGGTTCTATGTCCAGGGCGCGACCTTCAGTGGCGTCAAGGGCTGAGGGACGGCGGATCGGGCCGCCGCCCGGCCCGATCCGCCTCGCCTTCACCCGCGCCGTTCAGGACTGGTGGTACGGCCTCATCCCGTTCGCGGTCATCAATCTGCTGTGGTTCGCCTGCGTCCTCACGGTGGTCGCCGGGCCCCCGGCGACCGCCGCGTTGCTCGTGGTGGCCCGGCAGGCGGCGATCGGCGAGGGGGCGGAGCCGGGCGTCTTCTTCGCCGCCCTGCGCCGCTTCTTCTGGCGCGCCTGGGCGCTGGGCCTGTTCAGCGCGCTCGGCACCGTCATCTTCGTCACCGATCTCTTCTTCTACGCCGACCGCCTCAGCGGCATGGGCATCCTGCTGAACGTGGGCATCTTCTTCCTCGTCTACGTGCTGCTGGTCTGGCTGGAGTTCCTCTTGTTCGCCTGGCCGCTGCTGGTGAACCAGCCCGAGATGGCGCTCCGCCACGTCGTGCGCAACACGGCGATCGTGACGCTGCGCACGCCCGGCGCCAACTTCGGTCTGGCGGTCCTGGTGCTGGTCCTTGCCATCCTCTGCATCTACATCGCCCCGCTCACGGGCCTGGCCCTCGGGGCGGTCGTCGCCCTCATGGCCCAGCACTACCTGAACATCCAGGTGCCGATCCTGGCCAACTTCCCGCCGCGGCCCGGCGAAGGACCACCCCCCAACGGCGCGGCGTAGGCCTCGCTATGGCCGGCCGTAGGTGCCGGTGAGTGTGGCCTGCCCGCGCAGGTGGGCGACGAGCGCCGCCTGCACCTGCTCCCGTGTGGCGCCCGCGGCGATCCCAAGCGGTGCATCCAGCGCGTAGAGGGTGAAGTGGTAGTGATGAGGGGAGTTGCCTTGCGGCGGGCAGGGGCCGGTGTAGCCGAGTTTGCCGCCGCTGTTGCGCCCCTGCAGCCCGCCCGCGAACCGCTCCGCGGTGGAGGGTGGCGTGGCGGCCAGGTTCGCCGCCGTGGCCGGCACGTCGTAGAGCACCCAGTGGACAAAGCTGCCGCCGGGCGCGTCCGGGTCGTCCACGATCAGCGCGACGTGCGTCGTGCCTGCGGGCAGGGACCACCACGCCAGTGGCGGCGAACTGCCCGCGCCGTCGCAGGTGTACTCCCGCGGGATTGGGGCGCCTCCGGCGAAAGCCGGGCTCGTCAGCGGGAAGGCGGGCGCATTGGCGGCCGGCGTGGCGGTCGGGGTGGGCCCGCTACACGCGCTCAGGAGCACTGCGAGCCCAAGACCCGCGAGCCCCAACCGGATGGATCCGGTTCTACCCATCCACCGCCCCTTCGCCCGAGCCCCAGCCTTCAAGGCGCGGCGCCCACGGTCCAGACCGCCTCGACGCCGTCGGCCAGTACGCGGCTTGCCTGGCCGTCGAGCGTGCGCGCGACCAGTTGCCCCGCGGGCGCCACGAACACCACCAGGGCCCCGGCCGGCGGGAAGGCCAGCGTGGGATCGGCCGGATCGTAGAGGCGCCGCGTGGTGGCCAGCGGTTGCGGCGTGGCTCCGTTCGGCGCGGGCATAGGCAGGCTCCAGAGGTCCTCCGTCGGCCCTTTGTCCATCCCGTCCGGATTGCGGACCCGGTAGACGAGATACTCCCCGCGCGGCGCGAACCACACATCGACGTTCTGCCCCGGCAACAGCGCCAGCGGCAGCACCAGCGGCGGCGCGTCGGAGCGGCTGGGGATCGCGGCCAGGTAGGCCCGCCCGTTCAACTGCGTGCGAAAGGCCAGGATCTGCCCGTCGGGGCTGATGCCCGAGCGGTCGTCTCGCTGGATTGTGTCGGCGCCGCGCCAGAGCAGCGTGTGCTGCCAGTCCGAAAGGCTCCATCGCGTGATGGTCAGGCCGTGCTCGTCCTCGTGCTCGACCAGCAGCGCGCTGGTGGGCCGGTCGGGCGTGAAAGTGGCCCGCGCCCGCGCCGCCAGGACCACGCCCTGCCAGGCGATGCGATCGATCAGGCGGGGCGTCGCGGTGGGATCCTGCAGGTCGACCAGATAGAGGGTGCGGCTGATCCCGGTGTCCACCTCTTCCGCCAGGAGCGCGCAATAGCGGCCGTCCGGGCTGATCGTGCCGGTCAGGAAGAAGCCGGCCACCGCCGGGAACGGGATGTCGGCGTGGCCGGTCTCGCTGCGCACCAGCCGGGTGACCTGCCCGGCTCCGGGGGTACCGGAGACGGCGATGATCAGCGCGTCGCTCGTCGGGTCCGCGCCGACGACCTGGCTGGCGCCTGTGAGGACCAGCCCGCCGCCCTGGTCGGGCGCGCCCAGGCGCGTGAACCAGAGGGCGTCCTTCGCGTCCGTACCCCAGACGCCATCCCGGGTCATCCAGTAGCTGCCCTGGGCGTCGAAGGTGGGCGGCAGTAGCCGCGCCGTGCCCGTAATCCCCGTCGTGCCCACGGCGAGCCGGTCGGGCCGCGCGGTCGCGGAAGCCCCAGGGCTCGCGGCGGCGTAAAGAAAATGCGCGTTGTCCGGGGCAACGGCCAGAACCCGGCTTTCGGCGGTGCTGCCCGGCAGGCGGTGCGCCGTGCCGTCCGCCGCGATCTGGTAGAGCCCGGGATCGGGGCCGTGGGCCTGCAGGTAGATCGTGCCCGCCAGGCCGGCCTCGAAGAGGTGGCTGTACGCGGCGGTGCGCAGCGCGGCCACGTCGCGATAGTCGGGCTGCACCTGCAGGAGCGTCTGCGCCAGTTGCCAGACAGCCAGCCAGTCGCCCGCCTGCTCCAGGGTTTGCAGGCGGGTGTAGCCGTCGGTCAGGGTCTGGACTTGCCGAGCGGCGTTGTCGCGGCGGCCCAGGGCGTCCTGATACGATGCGGCCGCGCTGAAGGCCTGCTCGGCGGTCGCCCAATGGCGGGCTGCCTGCGCGCGCACACCGGCCGTGTAGGCATCCGCCGCCTGCTGTTGGTGCAACCAATCCCAGGCGCCGCCGCCCAGCAGCCCCGCGACGAGCAACAGCCCGAGCACGAGCTCCCAGCGCGCGGCCCGCCTGCGGTGGGGCACCGGCTCCGGGTCGAGGTCCTCGAACTGGCTGGGAGGTGGAGACGGGTCGGGCGGTTGCATGGCGAATCCTGTCTGGTGTGCGGTGCTTGGCGGCGCGGCCGCGTCAGGGGCGGTCCCGGCCGAGCTCGCGCAGCGCCTGCGTGGCCTGCCTGACGCCGAGGACGAGCGGCCGGGTCGTGGCCGCGAGGCGGCGCTGCAGCGCGCGCCGCACGCGCCGGGTCCAGCCGGCGTAGTGGGCATCGTAGCTCATGACCGCGGTGTTTGGGCCGACGGTGTGGCCGGTGGCTTGTTCCAGATAATAGCGATGGTCGATAATCCAAAGATAGAGGTCGGCGGGGGTGTGCCCGGGGAAGTCGCGCAAGACGCCGGTCTCGTTGATGACCTGCACGAGCGGGCTGTACACGCAGTCATACCAGTCGGCGACGGCTTCCTCCCACGGGATCTCGCGATGCTGCTCGATGCCCATGTACCAGCGGTGCGCCGAGATGTGCTCGAGTAGCGTGTCGTAGCGGCCCAGCTTGGTGAACTCGATGCGGGCGCCGGGCCGCAGGCGATCAAGGTGCGTCTGCTCCTGGAAGCGCGCATACTCGGCGAGCCGGATCAGGTCGCGCGCGTCGGACGCCGAGGTCAGCGGCACGTTCGTCGGGCACTCGATCACCTCGGCGTCGATCATGGTCTGCCCTTGCTCGCGCGCCACCGAGACGCGGTGATGGCCGTCCTTCACGAAGTACATGTCGCCGACCTGATAGAGCATGATCGGGGGCAGCACTTCCTGGGCGAGGCTGGCCCGGTCGATCGCCTCCCAGCGTGTGCGCGTGTGCGCCTGCAGCGGCAGGAAATCACGATCGAAGTCGCGAAAGCGATCAACCGTGCCTTGGATCTGCGCGACGGGCACCTGTTGCATGCCGCGATAGATCTGTCCCTTGATCGGCAGGGCGCGTTGCACCTCCGCGAAGGACATTAGCGTGTTGGGCCGCCGGCTCAGGAACGCGCCGATCTCGTGCATGAAGGCTTTGCGCCGGGCGCGCTCGAAGTCGGCGCGCGCCAGGCCGTGTACATAGGTCGAGTTAGCGTCCATCTCGCTCCGCGTAGCGTAACAGGTTGGCATTGGCCGGCACATCGAGGAGATGGTGGCCATAGGCGTTGACGACGATCGTGTGCGCATACCGGGTGCTGAAGGGCAGGCTGCTGATGTAGCGATGCGTGTGCCCGTGCAACATGTACATGGGATGGAAGCGGCGCAAGAACCACAGGAAGCTGACGAAGCCGCGGTGCGTTACGTCACTCTCGTCGTGGATGCCGCGCGGTGGGGCATGGGTCACGAAGATGTCGAGATAGCGGCCGAACCGCAGGCGGTTGAGGAGCAGGCCCGGAATCATGCGCAACAGCTGGTTGCGGATCTGCCCCTCCGTGTACTGGTGCGGGCCGCCGTTGTACCAGGGACTGCCTTCCACGCCCGCGAGCAGCAGGCCCTTCGCACGGACGGTGCGGCCGTGGATGTCGAGTGCTCCGGGATAAGCCTCGGCCGGGCAGTGCTCGGAGCCCGAGGCCCCGTGCGGCGCGCCGCAATGATTGCCGATCACGTGGTAGCACGGAGCGGCCAGGGCGGTGATCAGGAAGTCCAGATACGAGGCCGGCAGATCGCCACAGCTAATGATCATGTCGATCGGCCCCAGCCACTCGGTTACGCGCGGGGAGTAGAGTTGCGGCTCGACGATATCGCTGACGGCCAGGATGCGGCGCATGCCGGGGGTCGGCGGAGCCACGACGGCCCGCACCTGGAACTGGCTCTGCTCCTCCAGCACCAGTTCATCGCCGTTAGTTTCCACGACGCGGCCCGGTCTTCTGCGCGGTGCGTCGCGGCCCCGGCGCGCGCCGGGCCGGGCTCCCGCGTGAGGCGGGCGTGGACACGGAACACGGCTGCGGGCAACACATCCTGCGCATGGCTCCATTCTACTAGACGGCCGGGGGGCGGGCAAGCGCGCGTACAGGGCGTTGGAGTTCCACCGGCGGCCGGCTACGCGATTGATAACGTAGCAGCCCGGGTCCGTGTTTTGATCCGTGAAAGCGGGTAACGGGCGCGTAACAAACGGGGAAGTGGCCAGTTATCTTATGCAGACGCGGGCTGGACACCCGCGGCACCCAAGAGCTTGAATATTCCCGCCGGATCCTCCACCGGCACGCTCTCCCTCCCAGGTTCTCGCCCCGGCCACAAGCCGGGGCGAGACCACTTTCCGCGCCCGGGGAGCCCCTCCGTCCAAGGGCCGATCGCCCGCCGCGGCGATCTCCGTCCGCGGGCGCTGGTGTCGCCGGCCCGCTTTGGAGTATCATAGCTCCGACCGCGGTGCGTCTGTCCGCGAGCGGGGAGGGGAGGGTGTTCGGCTTCTTCGTGCAGGGCCTGGTGCTCGGATTTTCCATCGCGGCGCCGGTGGGGCCCATCGGGGTGCTCTGCCTGCAGCGCACGCTGAGCCGAGGGCGCACCTACGGGCTGGTCTCCGGCCTGGGTGCCGCCACGGCCGATGCCTTCTACGGCGGCGTGGCCGGCTTTGGGCTCACGGTGATCTCGGCCTTCTTGCTGGGCCAGCAGCACTGGATCCGCCTGATCGGCGGCCTGTTCCTGTGCTGGCTCGGACTGCGCACTCTGCTTGCCGCGGTCCCCCGCCTCGCCGCGGGGGCCGGTCGCCTGCCCGTGGGCCTCGCGGCGGCCTACGGCTCCACGCTGGCGCTCACGCTCGCCAACCCGCTGACCATCCTGTCGTTCACGGCGGTCTTCGCGGGCCTTGGCCTGGTCGGCGTTGCGCAGGGGCCCGGCCCGGCGGCGGCGCTCGTCGGCGGCGTCTTCTGCGGCTCGGCCGCATGGTGGCTGGTCCTGAGCAGCGTGGCGGGGGCGCTGCGCGGCCGGCTGACGGCGGTCCACCTGGTTGGGGTCAACCGCGCCTCGGGTGCGCTGATCACCGGCTTCGGCCTCATCGCGCTGCTCTCGCTGCTGTAGCCTCGCGGGCGCTCAGGGCTGTTGCTGTAGGGCGGCGACCAACGCGGCCCGCCCGATCGGCACGGCCACCGTGCTGCCTTCGCCACCCTCTTCGACCATGGCCGCGACGGCGTAGCGCAGGTGCGTGGCGTCGGGCCCGGCGATGCCGATGAACCAGGCGTGCGAGGTGCCGCGCCCCGTCTCGGCCGTGCCCGTCTTGCCGCCCACCGTCGCGCCGGGAATGGCCGCGCCGTGTGCCCAACCCTTCTCCACCGACGTGATCATCATCTGGGTGAGGATGTGCGCGCTGTCGGGGGTGACCGCACGGTCGATGACCCCCGGGGACGCCCGCAGCACCACGTCGCCCTGCGGCGTGAGCACCTTGTCGACCAGATACGGGCGGGGGAGCTCGCCGTCGTGCGGCACGGTGGCCGCCACGAGGGCCATCTCCAGTGGCGTGGCCTGCACCTGGGCCTGGCCGTAGCTCGTGCCGGCCAGGTCGTCGGCCGTCGTGATCGTCCCCAGGTTGCTCACCGCGCTCGGTACCCCGAGATCATAATCGTGGCCGAAGCCGAAGCGCTGGGCGTACTGGGTGAGCGTGTCCTTGCCGAGATAGCGCGTCGCAAGATCGGCGAAGACAACGTTCAGCGACCACTGATAGCCTTCCTGCAGTGTGAACACGTTGCTCGGGTGGCCGGCCGGGCGGCACGTCGAGCAATCGACGTGAGTGTAGCCGCCCGAGACGACCTGGATGTGTCCCGGATCGGTGAAGGGCGTGGTCGGGCGCACCTTGCCCGTGTCGATCCCCGCGGCCAGGGTCACGGTCTTGAACGTCGAGCCGGGCGGGTAGAGGCCCTGCGTCGCGCGCTGCAGGAGCGGCCGGTCCGGCGCGGTCGCGGGGTCGGTGATGCTGTTCCAGTAGTCGATGATGTGGGCGTTCTCGGCCGCCCAATCGTCGGCGTGGGGGTTGAAGGCCAGCTGATTCGGGTCGATGTGCGGATAGCTGACAAGCGCCAGGATCGCGCCGGTCTGCAGGTCGAGCACGACGACCGCCCCCTTGCGCCGGCCCAGCGCGGTCGTCGCCGCGTCCTGGATGGCGGGCACCAGGGTCAGTTGCACGTCATCGCCCACGATGGCGCGGTGCAGCAGACGCTGCTCCTCGGCCGTCAGCGCGTTCGTGCCGATCTGCCCGCTCAGGTAGGAGTCATAGGTCGACTCGATGCCGCTGGCGCCGTAGATGTTGGGGTCGTAGAAGCCCGCGACGTAGCTCATGTCGGGCACGGGGTACGTCCGCTGTACGTCGCCGGTGTCTGAGTAGACCACGCGGTCCGCGATGACCCGGCCCGAGGCATCCAGAATCCGCCCGCGCTGCACCTGGAGCTCCTGATTGAGCACACGGGGGTTCTGCAGTGTATCGGTGCCCGTGGCCACCCCCGCGGCGGCGATGGTGCGCGTGAAGGTCAGCGTGCGTTGGGGACGCACCAGCGTCGTCTCGTTCAGGTAGGTGTCCGGGCCCGTCTGCGTGACTTGGGTCACCACGCGGCTGCCCGCGATCGCCGGGCCCTGCACCACCTGCTCGCGCAGCAGATGGATGCTGAGCAGCAGGAAGCCGGCGACCAGGAACCCCGCCAGTAGCTGCACGCTGTGGCTGAGGTTCTCGCGCAAGGCCACCTCGCGCTCGGCCGCCGGCCCGAGGCCGGCGCCCGCCGGCCGGGCGCGGGGTGCGGGTGCCGGCACCGCGCTCCAGATCAGGTAGAGGATGCAGACGAACAGGATGCCCAGGCAGATCAGCCAGATCTGGTCCGTGGCCAGCCAGATTCCAGCCCCGGCCACTCCCAGGGTGACCAGGACCACGAACGGGCGGAGAAAGGCGTGCAAACCGGTCATCGGGCGCGGCTCAGGTGGCCATCTCGTCCTGGTGATCGATCTCGTCGTCGTCGTACTCCAGATCGTCCTCCAGGAAGACCAGGTCGACGCCACTGTTCAGCAGCACCTCGCAGTCGCACATCGCGCCCTGCGCGCGCAGCAGGTCGACAACCTGCTCCGTCACGTGCTCCTGGCCGTGGCGGCGCAGGATCTCCTCGGTGCGCCGGAAGTCGTTGGCGCATCCCCTCGATATGGCCCGTTTCCGGGTCGACGCTGATGACCTCCGCGAGCGCCTCCATGAGGGTCTCGGTCATCGGGCCGTCCTCGGCCTCCCCGAGATCGGGGGAGTGCGAGTCGCCGGAGTGGTCATGGATGTCGGGTTCGTGCTGGTGCGGGAGACGCTGGTCCATGAGGGGTCCCATCCTTTCGGGGCGGTCGGCGCCTGGGTCAGGGGCTCGCCGCCGGCCCGGGTTGTGCCATGGCCGGCCGGGCCGGCCCCGCCGCGGCCGGTTCAGGCAGCTTGCGTGCGGCCGGCGCGGCGGATAGGGCAGAGATCCGCAGCAGCAAGCCCACGATGATGAAGTTGGTCAGCAGCGACGACCCGCCGTAGCTGACGAACGGAAGCGTGATTCCGGTCAGCGGGATCATGCCCGTCGCGCCGCCCAGGATGATCAGCGTTTGCAGCCCGAGCACCGTGCTGAGGCCGATGCCGAGCATCTGCTGGAAGTAGTCGCGCGCGTGCAGGGCGATGTGATAGCCGCGGAAGACCAGCAACAGAAAGAAGCAGATCGTGCCCAGGGTTCCAGCCAGGCCGAGCTCCTCGCCGATGGCCGCGAAGACGAAGTCGGTGTGCACCGCGGGCACCCAGCCGGGGCTGCCGTAGCCGAAGCCCGTGCCAAGGATGCCGCCGGTCGCGTAGGCATACAGCGCCTCGACCATCTGGTAGCCGCGCCCCGTGGCGAACACCCATGGATTCTCCCAGATGCCCACGCGCAGGCGCACGATGTCGAACAACCGGTACATGACGAAGGCGCCCGCGAAGAACGCGATCAGGCCCCCGACGACGTACAGCGACCGGCCGGTGGCCACGAAGAGCATGCCGAGGAAGATGCCGAAGAACAGCAGCGCACTGCCCAGGTCTTTCTGCACGACAAAGAGCAGCATGGCCAGGCCCCAGATGGCTACCAGCGGCAGCAGGTAGGGCAAGGGTGGCAGCCGGAAGGGCCCGACGCGGATGTGCATGCCTAGCAGGTCGCGCACGTCGTACAGGTAGCCCGCGACGAAGATGACCAGCACGACCTTGAGCAGTTCCGACGGCTGGAAGCTGAGCGGCCCCAGGCGGAACCAAAGGCGCACTCCGCTGCCGTTCGGGTCGGTGCCGAAGACGAGCGTGGCGGCCACGAGCCCGAGCCCCAGCACCGCCCAGGTGTACTTGTAGCGGCGCAGCCAGACGAGGTCGCGTCCGGCCAGCAGGGTGACCCAGAGGACGCCGAAGCCGAGCGCGATCCAGAGCATCTGCTTGCCCGCGATGCCCTCGTAGCCGGCGCCCAAGGTGCGCACGAGAACTCAGTTGCAGGCGCCAGATCATGATCATGCCGAGGCCGACGATGACCGAGACAATCGGCAGGAAAACCTGATCGGCTCCGCGCTGCGTGGCGCCGAGCAGGATGTGGGTGGCGGCCAGCAGGCCGATGAAGAGCAGGCTCATCCAGAGGTCGCGCCAGGTGAACGACAGATTGCCCGTGGGCACGACGATGACGATGAGCATGCCGACCACGCCGAGGATGGCGGGCACGATGAGCAACTGGAACTCGGTCCAGCGCCAACGGCGGACGGCTCCGGCCAGCGAGCGCAGGGCGGTCATCGGCGATCCGGCCTCCTCACACGCCCGCGGCTGGCGCGGTTTCGTCGCGCAGCCGCGCCAGAATGGGCCCGAGCCGGGCCCGCGCGGCCTCGGGGATGCAGCTCCGGCGCCGTCATGATCGCGCTGTCCAGCGCGTGCGCGCAGGCGCAGTCCTCGCCCGCCGCCCGCGGCGCCAGGTCGGCCAGCAACGCGGTCACCGTGGCCTGCGCGGCCGCGGCGCTGCGCGCCAGGTTCTCCATGACCATTCCCGCCGTCACGAACTCGTGCGTCGCGTGCCAGGAGTCGTAGTCGGTGGCCAGGGCCAGCGTCGCGTAGCAGAGCTCCGCCTCGCGGGCCAGCCGCGCTTCGGGCATCGCGGTCATGCCGATCACCGCGACGCCCCACGAGCGATACAGCTCGGATTCGGCGCGCGTGGAGAACTGCGGTCCCTCGATGACGATGTAGGTCCCGCCGTCGTGGATCTTCGCCTCGACGGACTCGCCCGCCGCGACCAGCGCCCGGCGCAGGTGCGGGCAGTAGGGGTCGGCCAGCGCCACGTGCGCCACGAGCCCGTCGCCGAAGAAGGTGCGGGGGCGGTCGACCGTGCGGTCGATGATCTGATCGGGCACGACGAGGTCCCCGGGGTGAATCCACTCTTGCATGCTACCGACCGCGCTGATCGAGATGAGCCGCTCGACGCCCAGTTGTTTGAAGGCCCAGAGGTTGGCGCGCACGGGCAGGTTGGTTGGGCTGATCACGTGCCCGCGGCCGTGGCGCGCCAGGAAGGCGACCCGTCGCCCCGCCAGCGTGCCGACGACGAAGGCGTCGCTGGGTGGGCCGAAGGGCGTGTCCACGCGGAGTTCCTCCACGTCCGTCAGGCCCGGCATCTTGTAGAAGCCCGAGCCCCCGATAATCCCCACACGCACCGGTTCCATGCGCTCCTCCTGGACGTCCTGCGGCGGCCCGGCGCTCAGCCGGTGCCGCCCCGGGCCGCGCGCTCGACCATGAGGCAGCGGTCCATGACCACGACCAGGCCCGCCCTGCGGGCCCTTTCGGCCGCAGTATAGTCGATCACGCCCAGCTGCGTCCAGAGCCCCTGCGCGCCCGCCGCGATGGCCTCGTCGACGACGCCGGCCACGAACTCCGAGCGCCGGAAGACGTTGACCAGGGCGAACGGCTGGTCGATGGCGGCGAGGCTGGGATAGGCCCGCACGCCCAGGGCCTCCCGGATTTGCGGGTTGACCGGGATGATGGTGTAGCCCTGCGCCTGCATGTAGGCCGCGACCCGGTTGCTCGTGCGCGCGGGCTGGTCCGACAGGCCTACGACCGCGATGGTGTGCATGGCCAGGCATGCGGCGATGGCCCGCGGGTCGTTGACCGGTGGCACGGTGACCGGGGTCGTCGATCGATCGCTCATTATGCGCTTCCTCCTGCGCTGTCTGGTGCACCAGACGTGCCACGGGCCCGCGCGTGGCCCGGGCGCCTGGCACCGATCGTGCAGCGCGCCGTGCGACGATTTACCCGGTTCTTTCAGCGAGGCGGAACGATGGGCGAGCAATCCCGCGTGGTCCTGGACGACGACCAGATGCGGCGCGCCCTCGCGCGCATGGCGCACGAGATTGTCGAGCGCCACGGCGGCGCGCGCGACCTGCTGCTGGTCGGCATCCGCACCCGCGGGCTGCCGCTCGCCGAGCGCCTAGCCGCGCGGCTCGTCACGATCGAGCCCCCCGCCGTGCCCGTGCTCGCGCTCGACGCCGGCCCCTACCGTGACGACCGCTCGCGCGCCGCGCCGCCGCCTGTCCCCGCCTTCGCCTACGCCATCGACGGTCGCGAGATTGTGCTCGTGGACGACGTGCTTTACACCGGCCGTACCGCGCGCGCCGCCATCGACGCGCTCATGCGCGCCGGGCGCCCCGCCCGCATTCGCCTGGCCGTGCTCGTCGACCGCGGCCACCGCGAGCTCCCCATTCGCGCCGACTACGTCGGCAAGAACGTGCCGACGGCGCACGACGAGCGCATCGCCGTGCGGCTGACTGAGATCGACGGCTGGGATGAAGTGGTGCTGGAGCGGGGCGGCTGAGCGCGCCGGGCGGCGCTACGCGCTGAGCGCCGCGGCCACCTGGGGCAGGAAGGCCCCCAGGCGCTGCTCGATCTTCAGCGTCGCGATCGGATCGGCCCGCGTGGGCCCGATGTTCACGATCGCCAGCGGCTTGCCGGCCTGGGCCGCCTGCCGCGCGAAGCGGTAGCCCGACCAGACCGTCAGCGACGAGCCTGCGACCAGTAGCGCATCGGCGGCTTCCACCTGGGCCGTCGCCTCGGCGACCCACTCGGCCGGCACCGATTCGCCGAAGAAGATGACGTAGGGCTTGAGGATGCCGCCGCAGGCGTCGCAGGTGGGCACACGGAACCCGGCCGCCAGCCGCGGATCGATCTCCGCGTCGCCGTCGGGCGCGATGGCCAGCGCCTGTGCGGTCCAGGTCGGGTTGAGCGCCTGCAGTGCGGCTTGCATCTCCTGGCGGCTGATCAGGCGCCGGCAGCCCAGGCAGACCACGCTGTCGTTGTGGCCGTGGAGCTCGAGCACCGCGCGGCTGCCTGCGTCGAGGTGCAGCCGGTCGACGTTCTGGGTAATCAGGTAGCGCACGCGGCCGCGCGCTTCGAGCACGGCCAGGGCGCGGTGCGCGGCGTTGGGCAGCGCGCGCCGGAAGCTGGCCCAGCCGACCATGGAGCGCGCCCAGTAGCGCTGGCGCGCCTGCGGGCTGCGTACGAAGTCGGCGTAGTAGACCGGCTTGTGCTTGCTCCAGAGCCCGCCGGGGCTGCGGTAGTCCGGGATGCCCGACTCGGTCGAGCAGCCGGCCCCGGTCAGCACCACGACGCGCGCGGCGCCGTCGAGCAGCGCGGACAGGCGGGTCACGTCGGCCGCGAGGCTCGTCTCGGGGCCGGTGCTGGCGATGATCTCGGTCACCCGCTTATTATACCGGGTCCGCGCGCCGGTCGCCATCCCGGCGGCGCGCTGCGGTGGCCATGCGGTATAATGGGCCATGCGCGCCGAGGTCGACCCCGATCTGCTCGTGGCCCTGCAGCGGGGCCTGATCTCCTGGTACATCGCCCAGGGCCGCGATTTGCCCTGGCGCCGCACGACCGATCCTTACGCCGTGCTCGTCGCCGAGATCCTGCTGCAACAGACGCAGGTGGCGACCGCGATCCCCGTCTACGAGGCGGTGCTGGCGCGCTGGCCCGACTTCACCGCGCTGGCGGCGGCGCCACTGGCGGACGTAAAGGCGGTGACCGACCCGCTCGGCTACCATATCCGCGGCGAGTGGCTGCACCGCATCGCACAGCAGGTGGTCACGGAGCACGGCGGCCGGCTGCCCGACACGCTCGACGGCCTGCTGGCCCTGCCTGGCATCGGCCGCTACACGGCGGGTGCTATCCTCAGCTTCGCCTTCCAGCAGGACGCCCCGATCGTCGACACCAACGTCGACCGGCTGCTGTCGCGCCTGTTCGACCTGCACGCCGGGCGGCCCCGCCCGGCCACCCGCGAGAAGCGCCTCTGGGCCCTGGCCACCGCGCTGATCCCACCCGGCCACGGCTACCTTATCAACCAGGCACTGATGGATTTCGGCGCCCAGATCTGCACGCCCTTCAAGCCCATCTGCCTGATCTGTCCGCTGCGCCCCTACTGCCAGTGGTGGACACCACGTCCGGACAGCGTGGTCTATCACGAGGAGCGCACGCGGCGGGCGGCCGCCGAGCCGGCGGCGGAGGCATAAAGACGCGGGGCCCCGATTCCGGGGCCCCGCTGAATGCCGGCGCGCTGACGGCGACGACGGTGGTCGTCCGCCGGTGGTGGTCCGGGCCCCATGCGAGGCCCGTGGGCTACAATGCGGGCCCCTGCCGCTGCGCGTCTTCGGCAGATTCGGTGCACGCCGTCCCGGTGCTCGGCGTGCCCCGGGGCCTGCGTCCCGGAGGCGCGCCATGCGGCTCACGTCCCGACGACGAACCCGCCGTCGACGCTCAACACCGTGCCGTTGATAAAGCTCGCCTCGTCCGAGGCCAGGAACAGATAGGCGTTCGCCACGTCCTCCGGCTGGCCGGCGCGGCCGACCGGCGTGTGCGAGACCATCATCTCCTGCGCCTGGGCCGGCATCGCCTTGGTCATATCGGTCGCGATGAAGCCTGGGGCCACGGCGTTGACCGTGATGCCCCGCCGCCCGAGCTCACGCGCCCACACGCGCGTCATGCCGATGACGCCCGCTTTGGCCGCCACGTAGTTGGTCTGTCCGAAGTTGCCGTACAGGCCCACGACGGAGCTTGCGCTGACGATGCGGCCGTAGCCCTGCGCGATCATCTGGGGCACCACCGCTTGCGTGCAGTTGTAGACGCCCTTCAGGTTGACCCCGATCACCGCGTCGAACTCGGCCTCGGTCAGCTTGCCGACCACCTGGCCGTCCTTGACCTTCACCAACTGCGCGTCGCGCGTGATGCCGGCGTTGTTGATCAGGATGTCGACCTTGCCGAACTGGGCGACGGTCGCGGCGACGCCGGCTTCGACGTCGGCCTGGTTGGCCACGTTGACCTTGAAGAAGGCTGCTCGGCCTTTGGCGTCGCGGATCTCGGCGACCAGCGCATGCCCGGCGTCCTCGGCCACGTCCCACACCGCCACGGACGCCCCCGCTTCGGCGAAAGCCAGCGCGGTGGCCCGGCCAATGCCGTTCGCGGCGCCGGTGATGATGGCGACCCGATTATCCAGCTTGATTTCCATTGGTGCTTACTCCTGCCTATGTGCGGACCGGCGCCGGGTTGGGCGCCGGTCCCGTGTGCTCAGCCCGACCGGGCGGCCAGCCAGGACTCGATCTTCGGCCAGGTAACCTTGCTCGCCGTGCTACTCAGCATCAGGCCGATGTGCCCGCCCTTGATCCGCGCGATCTCCTTGTCCGTGCTGCCGAAGAGGGGCAGTGTGGTTTCGGACTGGCACGGCGGGGTGATGTGGTCGGCCTCGGCGATGAAGTTGAGCAGGTTGGCGTGGATGTTGTGCAGGTCGACGCGCTCGCCGCGCATCGTGAGCTCACCCTTGACGAGCTTGTTGTCGCGGAAGAAGTCCACCACCAACTGGCGCAGCACGCCGCCCGGCATCGGGATCGGATCGTTGACCCAGGTATCCATCGCGTGCCACGAATCGACGACGCGCGGGTTATCGAGGTTGTCCAGCAGACGGACGTAGTTGCCGACGTAATTCTCAACCGGCTTGAGCGACTTCGCGCCACTATCCAGCATATCGGGGGGCATATTGCCGAAGGCCGAGATGATCGCCTCGACGTCGAGGTACTCCGGGCGGACCCACTTTGCGAAGCCGCCCATCTCCTTGTTGCCGAAATCGAGCGGGGCCGTGAGCAGGACGAGGTTCTTGATGCCATCGTCGGGCCGCAGCGCCGCGTAGCAGGTCGCCAGGATGGCGCCGATGCACCAGCCGAGCATGCTGAACTCCTCGGACCCCGACACTTCCTTCATCTTGCGGATGGCGCGGGGCATGTAGTCCAGCACGTAGTCGTCGAACTTGAGGTCCTTGTCCTCGAGCCCGGGTGCGCCCCAGTCCAGCAGGTAGACGTCATAGCCCTTGTTGGCCATGTACTCCACATAGCTGGCGCCGGGCCGCAGGTCGAGGATGTAGGCCCGGCTCATCAGCGCGAAGACCAGCATGAACGGCATGCGGTGCTTGCGGGTCGAGGGGTGCGTCGGCAGATAGCGCAGCAGGCGCGCCTTGTTCAGCGTCCAGACTACCTCATAGGGCGTCTGGCCCACGGGATAGCGCGTGGTCAACACGTGGCGCAGCGTGTCCGCGTTGTTGCGGATCCGGGTAAGATCCGATTCCGTCGGGGTGGGCGCAGGTGTACGTGTGGTCATCGCGGGCCCTCCTGTGCTTGCTTCTTAGGCGGGGTCGTGGGGGCCGGCGCCGCGTTCGCCGCCTTGGGCTCGGGGACCAAGCCGGCACGGATCGCGGTAAGCTGCGCCTCGATCGCTTTCAGCTCGCGCGTGACGCCTGCCAGCGTCTCCTGGGCCGAGTCCTTCATCGTCTGTTGCAACGCCTTTTGTGTGGCGCTGAGCTTGGCGTCGAGATCGTCCAGGCGCATCTCAACGTTGACCAGCCGGCCCGCCAGCGTCGTGACTTCCTCGCGGCTCGGCATGTTCAGCATGCCCAGCGTCTGCGTCATCGTCTTCTCCAGTGCCTGGCGGAACGGCTGGGACGCGCCCAGCGCCTGTGCGAGGGCCGTGCCCGTGGCCTGGGCGTAGGCGTCGGAGTTGACGACCTCGATCATGAACTTCGACCAGGAGTCGAGGTTCGTATCGCGGACCGATTTCCAGAATCCGAGGGGATCAAGCAAGTTCATCCCGTCGGTTGGAGCTTGCGTCATTGCAGCACCTCCCTAATGCTACCGCGCGGCATTAGAGCCGCTCGAAGATCGCGGCGATTCCCTGCCCGCCGCCGATGCACAGTGTGACCAGCGCGTAGTGGCCGCCAATTCGCCGCAACTCGTACAGCGCCTTCAACGTCAGGATACAGCCGCTGGCGCCCACGGGGTGCCCGAGCGAGATGCCGCTCCCGTTCGGGTTCGTCCGCTCCATCGGCAGGTCAAGCTCCCGGATGACGCCCAGTGCCTGTGCGGCGAAGGCTTCATTCAGCTCGATCACGTCGATGTCCTTGAGGCTTAGCCCCGTCCGGGCCAGGACCTTGCGGACGGCGGGGATCGGCCCGGTGCCCATGTACTTGGGATCGACTCCGGCTACCGCCGAGGCGACCAGGCGGCCCAACGGCTGGAAGCCCCGCGCTTCGGCGGCGCTACGCTCCATCAGGATGACTGCAGCAGCCGCGTCGTTGATGCTCGACGCGTTGCCTGCCGTCACGGTGCCGTTGGGGTCAAAAGCCGGCTTGAGCTTGGCCAGGGCAGCCATGTTGGTATCGCGGCGCGGGCCCTCGTCGGTGTCGAAGACGGTGACGCCGGCTTTCGTCTTGAGCTCGATCGGCAGGATCTGCTCCTTGAAGTAGCCGTTGTCCGTCGCCTGCACCGCCCGGCGATGGCTCTCCATGGCCAGCGCGTCCTGGTCCTCCCGTGAGATGCCCCACTTCGTGGCGATGCGCTCGGCCGTAACGCCCATGTGGCAGCCGTCCAGCGGGTCGTTCAGCACGGCCAGCATCGAGTCGACGGCGACCGTGTCGTTCATGCGCTGGCCCCAGCGCAGGCTCGGCATCCAGTATTGGGCGCGGCTCATCAACTCAGCGCCGCCGGCCACCGCCGTGGTCGCATCTTCCACCTGGATATAGTGGGCGGCCGTGATGATAGCCTGCAGGCCGCTGCCACAGAGCCGGTTCACGGTCAGCCCGGGGGTCTCGACCGGCAAGCCGGCCTTGATCGCGGCGATGCGCCCCATGTACATATCGGCGCCCTCGGTATGCAAGATGTTGCCGAAGACACTGTGCTCGATCTCGGTGGGTGCCAGACCGGATCGGCTGACCGCTTCCACGATCACCTTGGCGGCTAGGTCGCTCGGCGGAATGTCTTTCAAGCTGCCGCCATAGCGACCGACGGGGGTGCGCACCCCGCTCAACACCACGACTTCACGCGCATTACCCATGATTCGACCTCCTGGACTTGCGATGCGACCGGTCCCGTGACCGGCCGGCTACTTACCGGTAGGGGGGATCAGCCTGGCGGCCGCGTTCAAGCTCGCTTGCCAGGCGTCGAGAGTGGCCTGCTGGGCCTGTTGTACCACGTCGGCCATGTGCTGGATCGCTTCCGGTTCGCCGTGCTCGGCACCGCCGAAGAGTGCGCGCCCTGTGGCGATCGCCGCGTTCTGCAGCTCGAACGTTGCCTTTAGCGTGGCTTCAGTGCCGGCCGCCCAAGCATCGAGGACTTGCCGGCTCGCCTGTGCGCTCTGCTGCAAGCCAACTCGTGCGGTCTGCATCGTCGTCTCGGCCAAATGCCGGGCTGCCTCAGTTGCCTGCTCGGCTTGATTTGTAAACATCTGCTCGGTCACGAGAGTACCTCCTCAGCCTATCCTTAACACCTGGGGCGCGGCTATGCCGGCCGCGTGCACGCCGGGGCACACCGGACCCGACGCCAGCGCCTACGGGAACCGCTTCTCTCTTGATCATCGGCGCCGGGCGTGAATTATCACGTGCAAAGCTGGTGAACATTGGTGAGAGGGCCCGCCTGTCCGCGGCCCGTGGGGGCAGGCGAAGGGCTCCGGCATGCGCCGGAGCCCTTCGGTTTGTACGTGGGGGGAGGGGGCGAGCGCCGAAGCGCTCGCCCCCTCCGGTCACGGCGCCGGGCAGGTGCCCGGCGGGCTCATGATCGACAGGTAGACGATCTTGGAGATCTGTCCACGCGTCGCGTCATTGTACTGGCGGAAGTACGGGCGGTTCTGCGGGTCGCAGGGCTCGCCCGGCCCACCACAGTCGTAGCCCGAGATGATGCCGTGGCAGTAGGCCGTCTCCACGAAGGTGTAGAAGGCCGTGTTCGGCAGCACGTCCGTGAAGCTCGGGTCGGGCGGGTTGAGGATGTCCCAACCGGCGGCGACCACATCGATCTTGGACAGCTGACCCCGGGTCACGTTGTTGTACGGGCGGAAGTAGGGGCGGTTCTGCGCATCGCAGGGCTCGCCCGGCCCGCCGCAGTCGTAGCCGCTGACCACGTTGTCGTGGGCCGCGGTCTCGATGACGGCATAGAACGGGAAGTCCGGATGGACGTCCGCGAAGGTGTAACCGCTGGCCGGCGGCGTGTAGGTGGGCAGACCGAAGCCGAGGACGACGATCTTCACCATCTGCGAGCGGGTGGTCGAGTTGTAGGGCCGGAAGGTGTGATCAGCGTAGCCGCTGATGACCCCGTGGCAGTAGAGGTACTGCACCGGCACGTAGAAGTAGTCCGCCGGGTGCACGTCGGTGAAGGGCAGCGGGCACGGGGTCTCGGTCGCGGTCGGCGGGCCGGGAGTCTCCGTGGCGCTGGGCGGCACCGGCGTGGCGGTGTTGGTGGCACCCGGGACCGGGGTTTCGGTCTCGGTCACGACCGGTACCGGCGTTTCCGTGTCAGTCGGCGGGACGCTCGTCGCGGTCGCCGTCGGCGGCACGGTGGTCGCCGTCGCCGTGGCGGGTTCCGGCGTGTTGGTCGGGCAATAGACGATGGCGCCCGTATCACCCGAGGCGCGGATCATCCAGTTCCCCGGCAGCCCGAAGCTGTCGATGGTCCCGATCAGGTCGTTGTTGCCCAGGTTGTTGATGTCGGGCGGGTTGCCGTTGCTCATGCCGGCCACCCACGAGCGGCCCTGGCTGGCGTCGGTGTCGATCGCGGCCGGGTAGAGCAGCGGCTGGTAGCCGCCCTCGGCCCAGTAGTCCTCGAACCCGAGGTAGATGTCGCCGGGGCCCGTCACCGGCACGTTGACGGGATAGTCCTCGAAGGTATCGATCGAACCCACCGTCACGAGCTCCTGGTGGAGCAGGACGGCATTGGAGGGGTCGCCGTCGCCATCGGCGTCGAGGTAGACGACGAGGCGGGCCTGCAGACCGGGGGTCACCCCGCCGGTGCTCGGCCAGGTGATCTGGATATGCTGCAGGGTGAGGGGGTAGCTGCCGGACGGCGGGGTGAAGCGCTGCAGCCAGAGGGCGGCGTCTTCGCTGGTCCCGTCGTTGAGGCCGATGCTGTTCTCATACGAGCCGTCATCGAGCACGAAGCTGATGGGGTCATTGGGCAGCGGGGCCGCGATGGCCGCGCCGCCGGCATGGCTGGTCAGGTTGACCCGCGCGTTGGCGGGCTTGCGGGCCGGGGCGGACGCCGGCATCGGGTCCCCGCCGACCGAGAGCGGCAGCGGGACACAGGTCGCCGTGGCGGCCGGAGTGTCGGTCGGCATGGGGCTGGGAGTGACGGTCGACGTGGCGGTCGGAGTAGCGCCGACCGGGGTCGGGGTGGCCGTGCCGCAGGCGCCGCCCTGCGCGCGATAGTAGTTATCGGGCAGGAAGGTGAAGGTGCTGCCGTCGATGCCGCCGACCGACCAGATGCGGCCGTCACTGGAGGTGAAGCCGGCCTGGTTGGCCTGGCGGTTGGGAGTGGGCAGCAGCGGCGGGGAGGCCGTCCAACTGCCGCCCGGCCAGGCCGAGACGTCGAGCTGGTCGACCAGATTCGTGCTGTCGAAGTAGCCGCCGCCGGTGGCGTCGCCGCCCATGGCGACGAGCGTGCCGTCGACGTAGGCGAGGCCGAAGTCGGCGCGGCTGGGGGTCCAGGCCGGGCCGGTGTCCCAGGTGCCCGTGCTCATGTCCAGCCGATAGGTGCCGGTGCTGTTGGCGTCGGGCGCCGCGGCGGCCTTCTGCGCCTGGCTGAGGCGCGAGGCGCCGGCCGGGGCGGCCCCGTAGCCGCCGACCACGTAGAGGTACTGGCCGGCGGTCTGATAGCCGCCGAGCAGATAGGCCGTCGGGATGGCGGCGCCACTGGACCAGGAGTTGGTGCCGGTGTCATAAACTTCGACATCGGTGGACGGGCCGGCCGCGCCGCCGCCGACGACGTAGACGCTGGAGCCGGAGGAACCGGCAGCGGCGCCATAGCGGTCAGCACCGCCGGGGATGGCGGGCCCGGCGGACCAGGTGTTGGCGCCGAGGTCATAGATGTCGAACCCAGTGCCGTTGATGCCCTGGGTGCAGTAGATCTTGTTGGTGCCGGCGTTGTAGGCGCAGGCGAGGGCCTCGCCGGCGCCGGGGTCGTCGGCCAGCTGCGTCCAGGTGCCGGGACCGACGTCATAGCGATAGACGGTGGTGACGGCACTGCCGTTGGAGACGCCGCCGACGACGTAGAAGGAGTCGCCGACTTCGGCAAAGCCGTAGCGGACGATGGTCTCAGGATAGGGCGCAGCCGCGGTCCAGGGACCCGGCGTGCCCGCCGCGCAGACCGTCGGGGTCGCGGTGGGCGTGCCGCCGACCGGGGTCGGGGTCGCCGTGCCACCGCCGCAGGCGCCGCCGTAGGATTCGACGCTGGTGCTGGCGCTGCCGCCGGAACCACCGCCGGCCACCCAGCCGCGGCCGTTGTACGTGGCCGCCGCCGAGCCGCCCTCGTGGCTGTTGGTGGGCAGCGGGCCGAAGCTCCAGCTGTCGCTGGCCACATCGTAGACCTGGACCTGCTGGTTGAGCGGCAGGCCGAGGCCGCCGATTAGCCAGATCTGGTTGTTGAGCACGAAGGCGCCGCCCGCCTGGAAGTCGGACGTCAGGCCCGGGGCGAGGGTGCGCCAGCTGTCGGTCGTCGGGTTGTAGGCGTAGTGGGCGAAGTTCGGTGCGCCGCCCAGCACGAAGATCTCGTTGCCCACGACCGCCGACGGCACGTTGCCGGCCGTAGCGGGCATCGAGGTCTTGACGGTGTAGGTGTCGGCGACCGGGTCATACTCCCAGACCTGGCCTTCGTCGACGAAGCCGGCCGCATAGCCGCCGATGATGTAGATCTTGCCGTTCATGGCCTGGACGGCGGGGCCGGAACGGACGTCCGGCATGTTGGCCCCCATGGACCAGCTGTCGGTGGACGTATCGTAGATCTGCATTGAGTTGAGCGGCCCCCCGAAGCTGAGACTGTTGAAGCCGCCGGGGACGTAGATCTTGGTGCCGTCGGCGGCGTCGCGGACCTGGCTGATGGGGGTCGGGATGGCCGCCATCGTGGACCAGGAGGAGCCGTCGTAGCGAAGGGTCGTGTCGGCGTAGCTGGAGCCGTTGAAGCCGCTGACGACGTAGAGGTCGGAGCCGACGACGGCGGCGCCCGCGTAGGCGCGCGGATCGAGGATGTCGGGCTCGGGCGTCCAACCGGCCACGCAGGTCCCGGTGGGCGTCGGGCTGGCGCCGACGGGGGTCGGGGTGGCCGTGCCGCACGGACCGCCCGTGGCCGTGGAGAGCTCCACGGAGGTGGTGGTCGTCGAGCCGTCATAGCCGCCGACGGCGATGGCGGTGTCGCCGATGTTGGTGCCACCGGGGAAGGAGCGTGCTTGCTGCAGGCTCGGCCCGCTGCTCCACGTGTTGGAGCCCGGGTCGTACAGGTAGCTCGCGTTGGTCGTGGCCGGCAGGCTGATGCCGCTCGCCGGTGCGGTCTGCGCCGCGCGTTTGCCCGGCGTGGCGGACGTGCCGCTGAACGGGTTGCCCCCGCCGAAGACGTAGAACTGGCCGCCGACGACCGCGCCGCCCGGCACGTTGTCGGCCGCGGGCAGGTTGGCCCCCGCCGTCCAGGTGTCGGTCGCGATGTCATAGTCCCAGAGCGTGTTGATCACGGTGACGTTGGCGTCGCGGCCGCCGGCGACGTAGATGTGGCCGTTGAGGACCCCGGAGGCCGCGCCGCCGAAGCCGACCGCGGCCGGGATCGGTGACTTGGTGGTCCAGGAGTCGGTGGCGACGTCGTACTCCCAGGTTTGGAGGAAGGCGGGGGTGACGTTGCCGGTGGAGTAGCCGCCGATGAGGTACATCTTGCCGTTATACGCGCCGCTGGCCATGAAGGCGCGCACGTCGGGCATGGGGGCGCCGGTGGACCAGGTGTTGGTGCCGATGTCGTAGATGCGGGTGAGATTGGTGACGGTGGCAGCGCCGACGTCCTCGCCGCCGAACATGTAGAGCTTGTTGTTGGAGGGCGAGTAAAGCATGGAGGCTTCGCCGTCGCTGGTGTCGGGCACGGGGGCGAGGGCCGTCCAGGAGTTAGTGTTGGGGTCGTAGCGAGAGAACTGAGTGGTCATGCCGGCCAGGGAGAAGCTATAGCCGCCGGCTTCGTAGGCATAGGTGCCGTCGGAGGCCATGGCCATGCCGTAAGCATCGGTCGTGATGGGCGCGGCCGAGGTCCAGGGACCGGGCGTGCCGCCTCCGCCGCAGACGGTCGGGGTGGCCGTCGGGGTGGTGGCGCCGGGTGTGTTCGTGGCAGCCGGCGTGCCGCAGGCGCCTTCCAGGTCGACGTCGTCCAGGTACATGTTAGTGACGTCGCCGAAGCCGTCCTGGTGCACCAGGAACTCGATGCGCACCGTCTGCCCGGCATACGCGCTCATGTCGTAGGTGAAGTGGGTCCAGGTCTGGGTCGTCTCGCAGACGTGCATGATCGTCGCCAGGATGGTCCCGCTGGTGTTGGTCACGTAGGCATCTTGCCAGTCGAAGGTGATGCTGTCTTCGCTGTAGGGATAGTACCAGTAGCTCAGGCTGCCGCCGCTGGCGGGGACGGTGATCTGCTGGTAGATGGAGCTGTCGCCGGTCGGCTCGGTGCCGGGGTCACTGCCCAGGAAGGCGGCGTAGGTACCGCTGTGGGCCGTGCCGGTGCGCACCGTTGGAGCAGGCACGCTGTCGCGGATGGCCCATGGCGTGAGGCTGCCCGTCTCAAAGCCCCCGTTCTGCACGGCACCGGTGGTGCAGGGCGTCTCCGTGGCGGTCGGTGTGTACGTCGGGGTGCGCGTCGGCGTGACGGTCGGCGGCGTGCCGGTGACCGTCGGCGTCGGCGTGCCCACCGCCCCGTTGATCTTGTCGAGGAAGACGTCCTGCTGCGCGCTGCCGCTGATGGTCACGCGGCCGTCCGTCCAGTGGTCGTAGATGCTGTCGCCGTCCGCGCTGATGTAGTCGTAGTCGCCTTCATACGTCGCCTGTACGGCGCTGTCGGGCTGGGCCGGCAGCGGGCTGTTGACGTCGCCCACGGCCATGTCGGTCTGCCAGGAGGCGCCGTTGTCCAGCGACAGGCGGCCATAGCGTTTGTAGCACGGCTGCGAAGCGTTGCCGGGCGAGCAGTTCAGGTCGTTGCCGCTGTTCACTTCGCGCTGGTCATACCAGCCGGCATAGACCGCGCCCGAAGCGGTGGCCGCCAGCGAGGGCTGCCACTGCATCGCCGTGCCGCTGTCCGTGTTCAGCTTCAGCGGTGCCGACCAGGTCGTGCCGTTGTCCGTGGAGCGGACGTAATAGATGTCGCCGTGGTCGCTCGCGCCACTGCAGGTCGCGTTCGAGCCGCAGGCGGCGTAGACGTAATGCACGGTGTTGCCGACCGCGGCGGGCTGGCCCCAGCCCATGTGGCGCCAGATGCTCGAGAAGACGAGGGCGAAGTAGCCGCTGGTGGCGCGGCCCGGGCCGTAGAAGGCCGGGCCCATCGTGCTGCTGGTCCAGGTAGCGCCGCCGTCGGTGGAGCGCCACATGATGTTCGTGCGCTGGGCGAGGCCGCCGCCGCCCTCGTTCATGGAGGCGACGAAGACGGTGCCGCTGCCGTTGAGGTCGCCGGTGATCTGCACGTCGCGGTAGAAGGTCGAGCTGTTGTCGATCACCACATGTGACCAGGAGGTGCCGTTGTCGGAGTAGACAATGGAAAGGGCACCGACGCCGAGCGTGTAGTCACCGTAGGAGATGTACATGCGGCCGTAGTGCGGGCTGGAAGCGTTGTTATCGACCCACATGCTCTCGCGGTCGTCGGATGCGCTGTTGTGCGCGCAAGCGCCGGCCGTCCACGTGCTGCCGTCGGGGGAGGTCCACAGGCCGATGCCCTGGCCGCCGCAGCCGGTGGCGAGGTCGCCCGCGAACCAGAGGTTGAGGGCGTTATTCCAGACGACGATGGGGTCGCCGTAATTGGTGCCGTGCCCCGTGCAGATCGGCGAGGAGGCCGGGTGCGTAAAGGTGGCGCCGCCGTCGGTCGACCAGCTAATGCCGCCGTAGCAGGAGCCGCCGGTGCGGGAGTCGTTGTAATTGGTGACGACGGTGTTGCCGTGGGCCCAGGTCATATCCTCGGACTGGGTCACGTGCGGGTAGGTGCCGTCGGGCAAGATCGCGTTGACGTCGGTGCCGCCATACGACGCCGGATTGAGCGCCTGGTTGAGCGCTCCCGCGGCACCGGACTGTCCGGCGCCGGACGGCGCGGCCGTCTTGCCAAGTTGGCCGCAGCGGGCGAGGATCTCGCTCGCGTGCATGTTCATCTGCCGATCGATGCCCAGGGCTGCAATCTGGCTGCAATCGATCTGATCGGGGTTCGTGCTAGGCGCCGACTTATCGGTCGGCACGCTGCCTGCGGGGACGCCAGGGAACGCCGCGTTCACCTGTCCCACGAATAGCGCCAGGCCTATCAGCCCGATCAGCACACCACCAATCAGGTAGCGTGCCCGGCTGGGGAACCCACGCCCGGTTCTTCCTTCGGTCCTGAGCCTCATCTTCTTCTAATATCCTTTCCTGCTGAGTCAGTTGCTGCTAATCTCCCTGCGTACAGGGCCGGCAAGCGTCTGCATGAACCCCCTTTCTGCCGCTGATTGTACCGATTCGGTGGCCCACCACGGTGGCCGGTTTGCCACGAGCGCGGCAAGACGTGCATGGCCCCCGAGGATGTGCCGGTAGGCACGAGAAAACGTTGCCGAGCCGGGGGCCAAGCACGGCCTGGCGTCGAGATCGTGCTAGAATTTCAGGTAATATGCCGGTGGGCGTGATCGAACGGAGTGCCCGCCGGCGAGGGTGTTCTATGTCCGTCGGGCACATGCCCGCGAGCCCGCATGTCCCTCCCGGCCGGCCGGGTTACAGCTAGTGTGAGGGGAGACTTGCCGGCGCGCTGCCTCAACACGACCCGCGTTATCCGCGCGATCCCTGGTCGGTGCAAGGCGACGACTGGTTTGGTGCCATTATAGCACGCATCCCGCTTCTGTCAACCGATTCTGCCGCCGCTGGAACGTTCTCCCGACTTGCAGCAGCCCGTCGAGAATGTTCTTGTTGCCGGCTGTTGCAGGCTCCCCGATGTGGCGGCGGGCAAGGTAGGCGGTAGGGGACGCCCGGTGGGAGTGGGGTGGCAATGGCGGCGGCGGCTGGGTGGAAACGGCTCGCCCCGTGTCGCGGACTGCTCGACGCCATCAGCGGGTTGGGAGGAGAAGCGAGGCTCCGGTGTACGCCGGAGCCTCGCGTTTCGTACAGGCCAGGAGCGCCGGGGTGGGAGCGCCTGCTCCCACCCCGGCCCTGGTCACTTAGTAACCGTCGGAATGTTGCAGCTGCCGGTCCCCGTGATCGACAGGTAGACGATCTTGGAGATCTGGCCGCGGGTGGCGTCGTTACCCTGGCGGAAGTACGGGCGGTTGTTCGGCCCGCACGGCTCGCCGGGGCCGCCGCAGTCGTAGCCGCTGATGATGCCGTGGCAGTAGGCCGTCTCCACGAAGGTGTAGAAGGCCGTGTTCGGCAGCACGTCCTCGAACGAGCCGGTTGGCGGATTCTGGAGGTCCCAGCCCGCCGCGACCACGTCGATCTTGGACAGCTGGCCACGGGTCACGTTGTTGTAAGGGCGGAAGTAGGGGCGGTTCTGCGGGTCGCAGGGCTCGTTCGGGCCGCCGCAGTTGTAGCCGCTCACGATGTTGTTCGCCGCCGCCGTCTCGATGACGTCGAAGAACGGGAAGCCGGGCTGCACGTCAGTGAAGGTGTAGCCACTCGCGGGTGGGGTCGTGATCGGGACCCCGAAGCCGAGGACGACGATCTTGACCATCTGGGAGCGGGTGGTGGAGTTGTAGGGCCGGAAGGTGTTATCGGCGTAGCCGCTGATAACGCCGTGGCAGTAGAGGTACTGCACCGGCACGTAGAAGTAGTCCGTCGTATGCACGTCCGTGAACGTGATCGGGCACGGGGTTTCGGTGGGCGTCGCCGTGCCGAACACGGGCGTGTTGGTAGCCTCGGCGACCGAGGTCGCGGTCGCGGTGGCGCCGGAGACCGGGGTGTCCGTCGGGGCGGCCGGGGTGTCGGTGGCGCCGGAGACGGGGTAGTGGGGACCGGGGTATCGGTCGGGGCGACGGGCGTGCTGGTCGGCGCGACCGGGGTGTCGGTCGGGACGATCGGCGTCGGGGTTTCGGTGGCGCAGGCGCCGCCGGGCAGGCCGGTGATGGTCAGCGTGTAGGCGCCGCAGCCCGCATTGGCGGTGACTTCGGCGACGTTGATGTAGAAGCTCTCGCCGGCGGGCACGTCAAAGCCGTAGGTGCCCGACGGGTCGGGGCTGGTCCCGACATCACCAACGTTGTTGGTGCAGATGTTGTTGGGGTCGAAGGAGCCAAGGTAGGCGCCGCTGAAGATGTAGTTGGTGCCGGTGCAGGCCGTCTCGATGTCGACGGTGATGCAGAGGGTGCCGCCGGTGGTGTTGGTGTAGGGCCCCCACAGGTCGTAGTGATACATACCCGCGAGGGTCGAGCAGGCGTTCGGCGCGCCGCAGGTCGACGCGATGCCGCCGCGGAAGAGGCGGTCCGTCTGGGTCGGGTCACTGCTGTCGATGCTGCCCGTCTCCACGATCGGCCCGCCGCATACGGTCGGGGTAGCCGTGGGCGTGCTGCCGAGGGGCGTGTTGGTCGGACCGGGGGTGTTGGTCGGCCCGGGCGTGCCGCAGGACGGCTGCGTCCAGATCAGCTGCAGCCCGCTGCTCAGCGCGCCGCCGCTGCCGTTGCACTCGTACTGCGTGTAGATCGTGTTGTCGCGCATCACGCCGACGGTGGCGCTGCTCGCGCCGTTGTCCAGTTGGCCGTAGACGACGTCAAAGCGCGCGGTGTCACTGTTCTCGTACAGCAGCACCTCGAAGTTCGCCGTGCCGCTGCCCGGGAAGTACTGCATCCGCCACTCGATGACGAAGATGCGGTTCGGGGCCGACCCCAGCGTGGTCGTGTAGATGCCGTAGCCAGCGTTCAGCCCATACAGGTCATCCCAGTAGGGGAAGATCGTGTAGTCGAAGGGGGCCAGGTTCGGCGGGGGCGGCAGACATTCGTTGGAGTAGCCGCCCGGCTCGTTGATGGACTCGAGGTCGAGCCGGCCGTTCGAGCTCGCGTTCGCCGTGGTGTAGGTGTGGTCATACAGCCGGAACGGGAACGGCAGCGTGATGGTGGAGTCACAGTCGTCGCAGTTGGAGCCGGTGACGAAATCGACGCCCGGCACCACCGTGCCTGTCGCGGTCGCGTAGCTGTAGTTCGACGTGCCGCCGCAGACGGTCGGGGTCACCGTCGGCGTCTCGGTTGACGTGCGGGTCGGCGTGGCGGTCGGCGGGGTGCCGGTCACCGTCGGCGTCGGCGTGCCCTGCGTGAACGTGCCCATGCGGGCGAAGTGCGAGTTCTCGGCCCAGCCGGCGATGATCGACCCGGGCCCGCCGTTCAGCCCGCTGACGTCCATCGCCTCGTAGTCCGTCGTGACGGAGAACGGGCCGAACGTCGTGCTGCTCAATTGGAACGGCGTGGACCAGGTTGCCCCGCCGTCGGTCGATTGCACGTAGAACTGCGCCACCGCGGTGTTGCTGCTCGTGCCGCTCAAGAAGGTGACGTGCACCGTGTGCTCCGCGGTGACCTTCACCCAGCCGAAGCCCTGGAAGATGCTGCCGTTCGGATTGTTGTACGGGATGATCGGCGTCGACCAGTGCGCGCCGTTGTCCGTCGTCTTCGACAGATAGATCGCCGCGGACGCCGCGCTGTTCGCGGTGCGATACTGCGTCCAGACGGCGTAGAACGTACCGTTCGTGACCGGATCGGCGGCCACGTTCGGGGTGTCGCTCCAGCGCACGCCGAGCGGCGAGGTGGAGTTGAAGGAAATCGCCTGGTTCAACGGGATCGTGACGATGGTGTTCGAGTAGGTGAACGTCGCGCCGCCGTCGGTCGAGAGCGCGAACATCTCCTTGTCGTCCGTGCCGACGCTCGGGGGGCTGCCGCAGCAGAGGCCGCGCCGCCACACGTAACCGAGCGTGCCGTCGGCCGAGATGCCGAGCGAGGGATACTCGTTGTGGGCGACTCCGCGGGAGAATTCGGTGCTGTCGACGATGGCGATCGGCGCGTTCGACGGCGGTTGCCAGCTGGCACCGTTGTCGCTCGAGCGGCGGAGCGTCACCGTGTTGTAGCTACCGGAGCCGCCGGAGTCAAACATCGCGCCGGTGAGATAGACGCGGCCATAATAGGGGCTGCTCGGGTTGCGGTCGACCCACAGGTACTCGCGGTCGTCGAAGAAGGTCGTGCGCACGGTGCTGGTGCAGGCGGAGTTGGACGTCCAGGTGACGCCACCATCGGTGGAGCGGCCACAGGTGTAGTCGGAGCCGTCACCCGACGGGTTGAGTGCGACTTCGAGCGCATTCATGCCGGCGCCGCCTTCGAGCCAGGCGTTGACCACGTCGCCATAGCCGGACGCGTTGGGCGGGTTCCGGTGCGACCAGGTCGTGCCGCCGTCGGTGGTATTGTCGACGGTGACGTTGCCGCTGACGAGCGCGAACAGCGGGTTGGTCGGGTTCATGCCGACGGCGGGCTCACCCGCGGCCACGGACGACGTGTTATGCTCGGCGCCCCAGACGATATTCAGCAGGGGCTGGAAGGGATTGGTCCAATCGCCGGACGGGCTGGTGGTGCCGACGTTCGGGTGAACCTTCCCCATGTGCGCGAGCGTGGAATACGAGAGGCCTTGCAGCCCGGTGGGCAACCGGTCAAAGCCATCGTTGGCGGACTTACTGCCCGCGGGCGCGGCGGCGGATGCGGCGCCTGGGAAGGCGGCCTGTACCTGCCCGGCCACCAGCGCCAAGCTGAGCAGCGCGAAGATCGCCGCTGCGGCCACAATCACCGGGCGCCGCTGGAAGGCTCCAGTGGCCTCGCCGGTAGTGCGGATCCTGGTCTTCATTCGTCTTCCTTTCCTTCCTGTCCTTCCTGTCCTATCCCGTAGTGTATGCGGTGCTCTCCACGAGCACGTGTGCCAAAATCGCTGACCGGCCCTCCCTCCTTCCTGAACGCTTCCGCCGTTGCGCCACGCGCGGCACAATCCCCCGGTGAAGTTTCCGTCCGATACGCGACCTCCGCGGCAGTGCCCCATGCGGCAACTCGTAGACGGCTCTTGCCGGCAGAGGCTCCCGCTTACCGCACCCGCGGTTATCTGGGGAGTTTGCCAGAGCCGGTCAGGGGCATGCATCCGTGTCTGCCGTGACCGGGGTGCCGTGTTCCGAGTGGATGTGGCCTCGGGGAGGCTGGTGCGAGACGTGTGCGTGCGCGCTAGTTGTCCGCGGGTTTGCCTGGGGCGCTCCGCTCGGCGCCGGTTACCACAACTCCATCGCCCAGGAGCGGCCGTCAGGCCATTTGGACTGAGGCCATTATAGCATGAGCCCGCCGCCTGTCAATCCTGCTGGCCGACGGATGCATTCCTGTAAGCTGGGACGTATGTCCCCCGCATCTCGATCGGCCTGCTCACGCCGGGAATGGGCAGGACTCCGGCGTATCGCGCGCTGCGGCCCAGCGGCGGGATGCCCGCGGCGGGGCGGGAGCACGTGCTCCCGCCCCGCCGGAAGTTATTTGGTGACCGTGGGGATATTGCAGCTGCTGGTCCCCGTGATCGACAGGTAGACGATCTTGGCGATCTGGCCGCGCCTCGCGTCGTTACCCTGGCGGAAGTACGGGCGGTTCTGCGGGTCGCAGGGCTCGCCCGGGCCGCCGCAGTCGTAGCCCGAGATGATGCCGTGGCAGTAGGCCGTCTCCACGAATGTGTAGAAGGCCGTGTTCGGCAGCACGTCCTCGAAGGAGCCGGTCGGCGGGTTCTGGAGGTCCCAGCCCGCCGCGACCACGTCGATCTTGGACAGCTGGCCACGGGTCACGTTGTTGTACGGGCGGAAGTACGGGCGGTTCTGCGCATCGCAGGGCTCGCCGGGGCCGCCGCAGTCGTAGCCGCTGATGATGCCGTCCGCCGCCGCCGTCTCGATGACGGCATAGAACGGGAAGTCGGGCTTCACGTCGGTGAAGGTGTTGCCGCCGGCCGGGGGCGTCACGATGGGCAGACCGAAGCCGAGGACGACGATCTTGACCATCTGGGAGCGGGTGGTGGAGTTGTAGGGCCGGAAGGTGTTATCGGCGTAGCCGCTGATGACACCGTGGCAGTAGAGGTACTGCACCGGCACGTAGAAGTAGTCCGTCGGGTGCACGTCGCTAAAAGTGATCGGGCAGGGCGTTTCGGCCGGCACGACCGGTGTGTCGGTCGCGGCGGGGATGCTTGTGCTCGTGGTGGTGGGTCCTGACGGCGGAGACGCTGTCGGCGGCACTGCGGTGCGCGTGGCAGTCGCCGGGGCGGTGGTTCCCGTGGCCGTCGGCACGTCTGCCGTGGGGGTGCCGGTCGGCGGCGCGGGCGTCGCCGTCGCCGTCTCGGTTTGCGGGACCGCGGTGCCCGTGGCGGTGAGCGGCACAGGGGTGGCGGTGACCGTTGCCGGGACGGGCGTATTGGTCGCGGTGTTGGTCGGAGTATGCGTCGGCGCAGTGGTCGGGGTATTCGTGGGCGTGTCCGTCGGCGCAGTGGTCGGGGTATTCGTGGGGGTGTTGGTCGGCGTGCGCGTAGCAGTGTTGGTGGGGGCGTTCGTCGGCGTGTTGGTGGGTGTGTTGGTAGGCGTGTTCGTCGGCGTCGGGGTATTGGTAGGTGCGTTGGTAGGCGTGTTCGTGGCGGTCGGGGAATTCGTGGGGGTGTCCGTAGGCGTGTTGGTCGGTGTCGGAGTATTGGTCGGCGTATTCGTCGGCGTATTGGTGGGTGTATTGGTGGGGGTGTTGGTCGGCGTGCGCGTAGCGGTGTTGGTCGGCGTGTTGGTCGGCGTGTTCGTGGCGGTCGGCGTGGCGGTGGCAGTTGGCGTCGGCGTGGTCGTGCCGCAGCCGGAGAACTTGAAGTTGCCGATGCGCGTGCGCCAGTTGAAGCTGCCGTTGGTCTGATAGTATTCCTGCGTGTACCAGAAGGTGCAGTCGTCGACGGGGTCCACGGCCATGTCGCTGTAGTCGCCCCAGCGGTTACTGGTGCCGCTTTGGCTGCCCGTGCCGCTGAAGAGGGTCGTCTCGCCCTGGCCGAGGGTGTTCGGCGTGTCGCCGACCAGGCGGCCGGCATAGCGGATCTGCGGGTTGATGGTGCTGCTTGACGCGCTGAAGCCCAGCGCCATATCGCCGAGCGCGTCCTGGGCGATCGAGCCCATCCAGCGCCAGGTGGTGTCCGGCTGGTACGTGCTCTGCTGCGCGACGGTTACCGGCCCCGCGGTCACGTTGCGGAGCTCGATCCACCGAACGCCCGCGACCCCACTGGAACTGACCGTGTAGTTCGTCACGAGCGATTCGTAGCCGGCGAAGAAGCGGTCGGCGGCGCGGAACATCAGGCGGTCGCCGATGCCGTCGAGGTGGTCGCCGTTGGGCTCGGGCACGCAGGCCCGCGTGCCCGAGCACAGCCGTGTGAAGCCGGCGGCCGCGGGGCTGGCGAAAAGGCTGAACGTCGAGTTGGCCGGAGTCCCGAAGTCCACATGAAAGTGGTAGACTTTGTAGACGCCGGTCGCGGGCCACTCGATAAAGGAAGCGGCTGCGCCGGACGGCGGCAGCGTGCTGCCGTCCAGGTCGGCCGGCAAATAGCCGGCCTCGGACGGCCCGCCGGTGATCCCCGTGCTCACGAAGGTCGCCGTGGTCCCGGCGATCATGGCCGCCCGGTCGAAGGCGAACGGCTGCGGCCCGAGGTAGGCGGTGCCCGCCGCATTGAAGACGTTGTCACTCATGTAGTAGGCGTCGGGCCAGACGCTGAGCTTCGGGTAGTCGTAGAAGTTGCTGCCCAGGTGGAAGCCGTAGCGGTTCCAGCTACCGGTCGCGTCGCTCGTCGTGGAAACGGCGATGCACTCGTCGGTTGGGATGCTGCTCCCGGCGAACTGGCTGATCACCCAGCGGCCGGCAAGCTGGTCGTAGACGACGACGGGGTCGCCGTCGCCGTTGCTCTGGCAGACACCGCCGAAGCCACTCCAGACGCTTGCGATCGACACAGGGCCGTAGAGGGAGGCACCGGTCGTCTTGTCGAAGACCTGAAAGCCCTTGTTCACCATCTGCACGTATTGCGTCGCGCCGACCTCGCCATCCGTATCCGGCGGGGCGCAACTGCAGCCGACACCGGGGAACGGGATGCCGTCAAAGTTGAGGATCGGGGCCGGCATGGCCAGCGCGCCCATGAGGTGCTGCACGACCGGATCGACCACGTCCTTGCGGCTGCCCGACGGGATCGGTGGGTTCTCGGGCCCCTCGCGCATTGTGCCCGTCGGCTGGTAGGGTAGCTGGGGCATTTCGCGCAGCGGCGGCGACGTGTCATGGTGATAGTCCCGCCCCGTGCTGATGGTCGAGGCGCCCGATCCGGTCTGCATGTTGGACTGGGCGGCCTGCGCGGCGCCCACAGCCAATAGGATCCCGGCAAACAGTAACAGCGCGGTGACCTCGAAGACGAGTGGTTGCCTCCTGCCACGCATGGTTTCTGATCCTCCTATATGAACTGAAGATAGTGCTGCTTCGCGGCGCATCCTGACTCGGCCCGCAGTCAAGATCCTCCGACCCCTGGCTCCCCGGTGCAGTGCCGTAGGGCCGAGCTCCGCCGGACACGCGCGAGAATGGCCCAGATCCGGAGCACGGACGAGTTCCGCACCGCTGGGAGCAGCGCGCTGTGTGCGTAGATTGACCCCGCTGTTCAGTTGGAGCGATGGTGTACTGCAGGCTGCCGGGATGGCGGCCGCCAGCTGCGCCCCGCCAGGGCACACAGGTGCCGCATCTCGAAAGCCGGTCGCGCCCCTCGCAGCGCCGGCCGCGACCTGGGTCCCGCGGTGGCGCACGGGCCGTGCGCCGAAAGCATCGGCAGCCGCCGACGCCTGGTCGTGAAGTGATGAAGCCGGACGCCGGACCGTCACCCGGGCGGCGGCGCTCATTATAGCACGAAAGCCCGCGCATTGTGCCATCGCCTGCAGCGCGTGTTCGGCCTGGGACCGCGACGCGTGTTCGAACCTGGGACCGGACCTTCCGCGGCTTTTCGACGAGTTCGCGCGCCGGACTTTGCTGCGGCTCGAATCCATGAATCCTAGCCGGATTGTGCTTGACAGGCGGGAACCAGGGTGTATAATGCGTGGAGGCTGAGGGAAGGCGTCTGTTCAGCAGGCGTTCTGCCGGCCCCGTCCCGAAACGCGTTATTACCCACACTTTTACCCCGGCCTTGCCGGGGTGTGCCTTGCCGTTATCTACCCGCGGGGGCTGTGAACTCTGGGGGTCGTGCGGCCCCGGCTCATGCGCACGCGCGAAAGGAGATTGCTATGCACAAGTCGCCTCGTCACTGCCTGGGGCTGTTTCTGGTGATTGCGGCCCTGCTCTTGAGCGCGTGCGGCGGGGCGCCGCCGACGGCGACGCCGGTTCCCACGCCCACCCCGCCGCCGACCGCCACGGTACCACCCGCCACCGCCACCCCGGAGGCTACCGCGACCCCGGCGGCCACCGCCACCCCCGCCGCCATGACCGCCCAGCAGATCGCCGAGACCCTGCGCCCCGCCACCGTCTGGGTCAAGTCGACCTTCGGCGAGACCGCCATCCAGCCCGAGGGCATCGGCGCGGGCACCGGCATCGTCTATGACCTGGCCAACGGCTACATCCTGACCAATGCCCACGTGGTCGAAGGGGCCTCGGCCATCCAGATTTACCAGGCGAACAGCCCGCGGGGCCGCGCGGCGCGCGTGCTCGGCCGCGCGCAGTGCGACGACCTGGCCGTGCTCAAGGTCGACGACACGAGCGGGCTAGGGGAAGCACCGCTGGGCGACAGCACGACGATGGCGCCAGGGGCTCCGGTGGTCGCGCTCGGCTACCCGGACGCGTTCGAGCTGGGGACGGACCTCTCGGTGAGCAGCGGGATCATCTCGAAGAAGAGCGTGCAGATGGACGAGTACGAGGACTTGATCCAGACGGACGCGAAGATCACGCACGGGAACTCGGGAGGCCCGCTGGTGAACGACCGGGGGCAGGTGATCGGGATCAACTCACTGGGGTTCATCGCGTCGTCGGGGCAATTGGAGCAAGGGATCAACTTCGCGATCGCGATGTCGTACGCGAAGCCGATCATCAAGAAGCTGGAGCAGGGGCAGAACCAGAACTACATTGGGATGAACCTGTTCCCGAACGCGACAGACTTCCAGAAGTACTTTGGGACGGACGACGGGATGGTGATCATCGGGGTGGCGAGCGGCGGGCCGGCGGACCAGGCGGGCGTGCAGCCGGCGGACCTGCTGCTGAAGATGGAAGGCAAGTCGATTTCCTACCAGGACAGCACGGCGCGCTCCAAGCAGGTGTGTGACATTTTGCGGTCGCACGCGGACGGGGACCAGATCAAGGTCCAGGTGGAGCGGGCGGCGGACGCGGCGATCATGGAAGGGGAGATAACGATTGGCAAGGGGGGCCAGGGGACGGCGAAACTGACGACGGTGGCGACGCTAGCCAGCAACGAGCCGACCCCCGCCAGTCAGGGCAACCAGGGCGACCAGGCGACTCCGACGAGCCAGGGCAGTCAGGGTAACCAGGGTAGCTCCAACTACAATATCCTAGTGGACACCCAATTCTCCGCGGGCGACCCGGGAACCTGGCCGGTCAAGACCGGCGACGGCTACACCGAAGCCGTCACCAAGGGCTACTACACGATTGACCTGAACAGCGGCGATTTGTCCGTGATCGCCTCGCCCCAGGAAGCAGCCAATCTGACCGACGCTCTGGTCAGCGCCTCGGTTAAAACAACCGGCAAAGGCTGGGCGGGCGTGGTGGCCCGCTACAGCGGCAGCAGTGATACGACCGCGCTCTACTTCTGCGGAGTGAGCGCCGATAGTCACTACTTCTGCTCCAAACGGGCTGACGGCCAATGGACCAATCTCGTCGACGCGACGACCGACTCGGTCATCGCCGCGAACGACTTCAACGTCCTGACGCTGGAGACGAGCGGTACACAGCTGACCTTTACCGTAAACAAGAAGGTCCTGGCGACCTTCAACGACACGTCGCTGCAGTCCGGCGCCTATGGGGTCCTGGTCTCGACCGAAGCGGACAGCACGAAGGTGACCGGCCAATACTCGGAGGTACTCGTCGCCGAGCCCCGCTAGGCCCGGTGGTGGCGCCTGGGTCGCCTCCGCGGGGGAAGCGGCCCCGCCCTTTTAGTGTGCCCGCGCCGACGCCCGGGCCGAGCAGTTCTATCGATCAACTCGCATATGGGCCCGCGCCGGCCGGTGCGGCCCCGGGAAGGGGAGCTTTGGTGAAACTTCATCTCTCGCGCCGGTTAGTGCCCGTCCTGCTGGCGACCGCGACGATGTTGAGCGCGTGCGGCGGGGCGCCGCCGACGGCGACGCCGGTTCCCACGCCCACCCCGCCGCCGACCGCCACCGTGCCGCCCGCCACCGCTACCCCGGAGGCCACGGCCACCCCGGAGGCCACCGCCACCCCGGAGGCCACCGCCACCCCCGCCGCCATGACCGCCCAGCAGATCGCCGAGACCCTGCGCCCCGCCACCGTCTGGGTCAAGTCGACCTTCGGCGAGACGGCCATCGAGCCCGAGGGTATCGGCGCCGGCACCGGCATCGTCTACGACCTGGCCAACGGCTACATCCTGACCAATGCCCACGTGGTCGAGGGCGCCTCGGCCATCCAGATTTATCAGGCGAACAGCCCGCGGGGCCGGGCGGCGCGGGTGCTGGGGCGGGCGCAGTGCGACGACCTCGCGGTGCTCAAGGTCGACGACACGAGCGGGCTGGGGGAGGCGCCGTTGGGCGACAGCACGGCGATGGGGCCAGGGGCTCCGGTGGTCGCCCTGGGCTATCCCGACGCGTTCGAACTCGGCACCGACCTATCGGTGAGCAGCGGGATCATCTCGAAGAAGAACGTGCAGATGGACGAGTACGAGGACTTGATCCAGACGGACGCGAAGATCACGCACGGGAACTCGGGAGGCCCGCTGGTGAACGACCGGGGGCAGGTGATCGGGATCAACTCGCTGGGGTTCATCGCGTCGTCGGGGCAATTGGAGCAGGGGATCAACTTCGCGATCGCGATGTCGTACGCGAAGCCGATCATCAAGAAGCTGGAGCAGGGGCAGAACCAGAACTACATTGGGATGAACCTGTTCCCGAACGCGACAGACTTCCAGAAGTACTTTGGGACGGACGACGGGATGGTGATCATCGGGGTGGCGAGCGGCGGGCCGGCGGACCAGGCGGGCGTGCAGCCGGCGGACCTGCTGCTGAAGATGGAAGGCAAGTCGATCTCCTACCAGGACAGCACGGCGCGCTCCAAGCAGGTGTGTGACATTTTGCGGTCGCACGCGGACGGGGACCAGATCAAGGTCCAGGTGGAGCGGGCGGCGGACGCGGCGATCATGGAAGGGGAGATAACGATTGGCAAGGGGGGCCAGGGGACGGCGAAACTGACCACGGTGGCGACGCTGGACAACACCCAGGCCACCCCGACGAGCCAGGGCAGCCAGGGCAACCAGGGCTACAACATCCTGGTGCAGACCGACTTCACCACGGGCGACGCCGGCAACTGGGACACCGGTTCGGGGCAGGTCTCGTCGCGGACCGTCGGGCAGGGCCGGATGACCATCAGCCTCAGTGACTCCGACTACTGGGCGGGAGCTTTCAACACCGACGTCACGGATCTCACCGACGGCGCGATCGTCACGATGGTCGCGGCCAGTGGCCCCGGTGGCCGGGCAGGCGTGTCCGTGCGCCACAGCGCGACCGACACCGCCAACAGCGACTACTTCTGCTATATTACCGCGGATGGAAAGACTGGGTGCGATAAAGAGGTGGACGGCAATTGGTCCACGGTCATCGCCGCCCAGAGCAATGCGGCCGTGAAAGCCAACGACTATAATCAGCTGGCGGTCCAGATCACCGGCAGCCACATCACGCTGGAAGTCAACGACCAGACCATTGCCGAGGCCGACGACAGCGCGCTGACCAGTGGGGACTGGGGCCTGGCCATCGACACCGACTCGAACACCAAGAGTTTCTCGGGTTACTTCCAGAAGGTCACGATCGCCGAGGTGAAGTAGCGCGCGCCGCTACCAGGCGGCGAGATAATGCTGGAAGATCGGCGTGAGGTCCACGGGGCCCGCGGCGGCTTGCAGGGCGGCCACCAGGTCGCCCGGCCGCGCGCGGGCCCCGTTGTATGCCGCGTAGTAGGCGCGCAGCCCCGCCCAGAAGCGCGCCGAGCCCATCGCCACCCGCACGTCCTGCAGCATCTGCGTGCCCTGGTCGTAGACCGCGTGGAAGTAGGCCGCGTCGCTGGGGAAGCCTGCGTACAGCCCGGCGCTGACCGGCCGGCCGCCGCCGGGCCCGCTGAGCGCGGCGAAGGCCGCGGCGTAGCGGCTGGGCGCCTGGTCGCGGATGTACTCCGCCGTCATGTAGTTCGCCAGCGCCTCGTCGAGCCAGGGATCCTCGATCTGGTTGTTGCCCACGGCCCCGTAGAACCAGGCGTGCGCCGTCTCGTGTAGCGGTGTATACCAGCTCCACGTGCCGAGCACCGGCGCCTGTGCGGCTTGCTCCGTCGGGATCAGGTAGACCATGGGGTATTCCTGGTCGTAGTCCCACTGCGCCTCGCGCGGCAGCGCCATCTCGCCCACGGTGAAGACGGGGTAGGGATAAGGGCCGATGTGCGCCTGGTACCAGCGGATCGCCGCGGCCACCGTGTCGAGCAGCGCCCCGCCCGCGGCGCGGTGGCTCGGGAAGAAGTAGCCGAGCACGCGTACGCTGCCGGCCGTGCGGGCCAGCCGAGTGTCGGCGTAAGGATCGATCAGGTAGGGGGAGATCGTGTAGGCGACGTCGCGCACGGCCGGTGCGGCGAAGACCCAGTGCCGTCCCTGGCGTAGCGTCGCCTGGCCGGTGCCGCCGACCACCAGGCCGTGATCGCTGGTGAAGCTGACCTGATAGTCGGCCACCGCGTTGATGCCCTCATCGCCGTGCTCGGCGTAGGGGAACTGGTCCCAACCGCCGTTCTCGTAGGGCACGACGCTGGGCAGCCAATCGCCGAGGGTCAGCAGGTCGTTCGTGGCATCATAGCCGTGCCGGCCCCCGAAGCGCGGCGGGTGCAGCCCGAAGGCCAGGGTGAGGTCGACCGCCTGGCCGGGGGCCAGCGGCTCCGGCAGCGCGATCGCCAGGTTCACCTGGTCGCGCCAGCGTGTGGTCGTCGGCGCGCCGTCCGCCGTCGCGTGCTGCACGGCGAAGGCATCCGTCCAGTGGTGATAGACCGTGCGCAGCACGACCTCGCGCAGCGGCACGCGGGCGGCCGTCGTGTTGACATAGTGGATCTGTTCGATCACGTCGAGGCCGCGGTCGTCGCCGATGTGGGCGGCCACGTCGTAGTGCGTGCGCGTGGCGGCGGGCTTCGTGTCAGGGCGCAGGTCGGCGTAGCGCCAGGCGTAGTAGTCCCGTCCCGCGTTGCCCATCTGCACCTGCCAAGGGGCCGCGTCCGCGGGATCGTAGGTGAGGGTGCGGCGCTCGAACAGCTGCACGAGCACGGGGCGCGTGGCGGCGCCGACGCGCGCCTGCACCCAGACCGGCTCGCTGATTGGCAGGCCGAGCACGTAGACCCATTGCGCGGGCGGACCGGCCACCCCGTTTTGAATGGCGCGCCAGAAGACGGCGGCCAGGTTGTGCCCGCTCTGCGCGTCGAAGTGTCCGAGGTTCACGGGCACCGGGCTGGTGAAGCCGGTGAGCGTGCCGGCGGGCGTCAGCCGCTGCACGACGGGCGCGCCGGTGCGGTCGCCCGGCGGGGCGGCGGCGGCGATTGCGCCCGCCGCGGCATAGCTCGGCGCGGCGCCGGTCCCTGGGTCCCCGGCGATCGGGCTGGTCGCTGGGGCGCGCGCTTCGACCGCGCCCGGGCTCGTGCCGATGCTGATCTCGCCCCGCACCATCTCGCGCACGAGCAGCCCGCTGGTCACGAACCAGGGGCTGGCGCGGTCCCCGCCGGGGTCGTTGACCTCCAGCCGCCCCTTGTCGAAGTACTGCACGAGATGCGTGCCGGTCGGCGTGCCGGCCATCGGTTCGTAGGTCGTGTAGAACGGCCCCGGACCCCACATCCACGTCCGGGTGCTCTTGCCCGCGGCCACGGCGGCGTCGGTCGCGGCCCAGGTCTGCCGGATGGCGGGGTCGGCGAAGCCCTCGGGCGGCGCCGGGGCCAAGGCCGGCGCCGCGGCCGCGGCGGCCGGCACCGCGGGCACGGCCGGCAGCAGGAGGGCGATCAGCAGGAGAAGGCCCCCGGCCGCGCGGGCGTGCGGATGCCACGTCGAGTTGCCGGGGCGGCGGCGTGCGCCCCCGCTCACGCCGGATCGGCGCGCAGGGGCACCTGGGCCAGGGCGCTGTAGACGGCGCCGCCGCGCTGCAGCACGCTGCGCATGACGCTGATCTGCGTGACGGCGAACGGCGCGGGCGCGGGGCGGGGCAGGGCCTGGACTGCCGCGCCGATGGCCGCCCGCTCGGCGCCCGTCGCCCCGTCGCGCACGCGGGCGAGGGTCAGGTGCGGGTCGAAGCGCCGGTCGATCGGGAAGCCCGCGGCGGCTAGCTGGGCCGCGATCCCCTCGCGCACGGCCGTGAGGCCGGCCATGGCCTCGGCCGTGCCCTCGACTCCCGCCCAGATGACCCGCGGCATTCGGGCGTTCGGGAACATGCCGATGCCCTCGGCCCGCAGGTCGAAAGGCGCAACCGGCGCGGCGCCCGCGGCCACGGCCGCATTGACGACGGCCACGCGCGCCGCCGGGATCTCGCCGAGGAAAGCGAGTGTCAGATGGATCCCGGCCGCGCCCGTCAGGCGCAGCGGCAGTTGGCTTGCGGCGAGCGCGTCCTGCACGGTTTCGAGGGTGGCGATCACCGGCGGCGGCAGCTCGATGGCGACGAAGACGCGGACCTGGCCCGCGGGTGCGGTGTTGCTCATGGTGCTATTCTACCACAGGCCGCCCGGCCGCTACCGCCACCACAGCCCGCTGCGCAGCAGGTCGGCGCCGAGCAGCCCTAACTGGATCTCATAAGGTGTGCCCGCGTTCTCCGGATGGTACTCGAACCGATTCCGCTCGAAGTACTGCACCGTGTAGACCTTGCCGTCGCTCGCGCTGAGCTCCTGGACTTCCTCCGACAGCGGGTAGCCGTAGACCGCGAGGCCGCCCGTCTGCTGCCAGTAGGCCAGGAACCGGCCGCTCAACGAGTGCCCGGTCTCCGGGACGAAGACGCGATCGGGCGTGCTCACGAACGGCTCGATTGGCGCGAACGGCTGCGGCAGCACCTCGGCGCCGAGCCGCCGCAGCAGCACGTCGAACGGCGGCGCGTTCTCCGGGTGGTACTCGAACACCGCGCGCTCGAAGATCTGGGTCTTGTAGCCGTGGATCAGTGTGGGCTGCGTGAGCGGGTAGCCGAACTGGCCCAGGCCGCCGTGCGTCTCCCAGTACGCCTGGAACTCGGGCGCGATCGCCTGCCCGGTGGCCGGGAAGTAGTACGGGTCCTGGCTGAAGGCCTGGCCCTGCACGCGGCTCTCGGGCAGCCCGCCGGACCGGGCCAGCGCCTCGTAGGCGCGGTAAGCGAGCTTGTGCACCGCGACCGCGCCGCTCGGGTCGTAGCCCGACGCCGTCGTCGCGAGCCGCACCACCCCGAAGTTCGACGTGGCGGTCGGCGCGGGGAAGTCCTCGTATTTGAACCAGAAGACCGTGTGCACCGCGGCCCGCACGCTTGGGTCGTCGAGCACCGCATGGTAGACCGCGGACAGGAAGTCAGCCTGTTGGGCCTCGGCCGCCGTCGGCGGCTGGTTGGCGGGACTAGGCACCGCCTCCTGGCCCACCTCGGTCACCCAGATCTGGCTGCGCGCGTCGCCGCGGTCGCGGATCTTCTGCGCCAGCACGCGCACCAGCCCCTGGAACGTGCCCGCGTCAACCCAGTAGGGGTGCAGGCCCACGCCGTCCCAGGGCACGACGTTCCAGCCGGACTGCTGGGCCGCGCCGCTCGCCTGGTAGGCGAGCACGGGCGGGGCGACGTACAGCTGATAGAGCCAATCGAGCTCGTTGTGCACCGGCGCATTCGGCGGCGAGCCGAGCAGCATGCCGCCGATGATGACCTGTGCCTGCGGCGTGATCGTCTTGATCGTCTGATAAGTCAGGCTCATCAGCATGGCGTAGCGCTCGGGCACGATCTCGGCGGTGCGGTCGCCCGTGGCGTTCCAGAGCTCGTAGTTGATGTTCGGCTCGTTCACCACTTCGTACGCCGCGATAGCCGCTCCGTAGTGTTGCGCGATCTCCTGCGCCCGCGAGACGAATACGCGGATGTAGTGGTTCGTGCCGTCGGTGTGGTCGGGCGGGTCGTTGAAATAGGCCGGATCGACCGCCGCGCCCTGGTAGCTGACGATGCCTGCATTCAGCAGGGCCAGCACCTTCAGCCCGTAGCGGGGCGCGATATCGTTGATAAAGGCGTCATAGCGCGCCCAATTGAAGTCGCCGTTGGCGAAGAACTCGAGGCGCACCCAGTGCACGCCCATCTCCTGGAGCTCGGCGGCCTGCCGGTTCAGCGCCGCCAAGTTGGCGGTGTTAGGGAAGTTGATCGGGTCGGAGTTGTACTCGTAATAAGGGTCGCGGATCACCATGCCGAAGAGGTCGGCGTTGGCGCCGGTGGCCTGAGGCAGGGGCGCGGCGTGGGCCGGTAGGCGCGGGGCCAACGTGGGCAGAGCCAGAAGCAGGCTCGCCAGCATCGCTGCCCGGAGCAGCATGCGCACAGTGCGGATTCCTTTCCAGGGCGATCGGGTCCGGTTCGTCAGCAGCCGGGTGATCAGGGCGGGTGAACGATACTACTGCCCCAGTATAGACGAGCCACGCAAGGCGGTGGTTTCGCAATCATGTGAGCGGCCGACTATTCGGCCGGGGCCCGGCATGCTATAATGCTTGTAGTCGCCCGTGGCACCGGTGGGCGGTTCGTTTGTTCAATACTATACCAGCTATCGGCATCCGTTGCGTGACGGCCGGGTTTGCGGGAGCGCGCCGGCTGCTGGCGCCCGCCGGCCGCCGGGGCGGGTCAATTCCGACGGGCCCGCTGCACGGCAGATCCACGTAACGAGTCAGCCCTGCCAACGGCCCCGACCGCTCCGGCCCGCAGATCGGGAAATGCGCCGATGCGCGACCTCGTGGCTCCTGAAGCTCCGTCCCCGCCGGAACCGCCCGCCGCGGGGATGCCGTTGCCGGCCGGTGCGGCGCCCACGGGCCCGCGTCGCGCCGGACGCCTCTGGACGACGCGCGGCCTCTGGCTGGGTGCGGTCGCATATATCACGGCGCTGGCCGGGACCTTGTTGCTCTGGCCCGATGCGGCGCGCGCCTCGGGTGTCGGCCTGATCGTCGTTGCCGCGCTACTGGCCGCGGTCGCGTGGAGCGGGTGGGTGCTCGCGCCGGGGATCGGCCCCCGACCAGATGGCCTTCCGATGGGTGGCGAGCGGCGTCGCGTATTGGCCGTCGCGGGAGTCGGGATCGCCGGCCTGTTGGCCCTCGCGGCTGATGCGCAGTTCCTCGGCCACCCGCAGGAGACCTTCGGCCTGGCTGGCGTGCTCTGGGTGGGCGGCATGATCCTGCTGGTGATTGCCGCCGCGACCTGGCCCGGTCCCGCTCCAGCAGCCGCCAGGATGCGCGTGCCCCGCCTGCGGCTCAGCCGCGCGCAGGTGGCCGAGGCGCTGGCCGTGGCCGGCTTGCTGGCACTGGCCCTCGTCGTGCGCACCTGGGCACTCGGCGATCTCCCCTATGCGATCCACCCCGACGAGATCGAGACCGGCCGGGTGGCCGCGCAGGGCTACCTGCAGGGACCCGGGGCACCCGTCTTCAGCACGCTGTGGGCCGATATCAATCTGCCTGCGCTTTGGTTCGCCGGCGTGGCGGCGGCAGTGAACTTGGGCGGCCATACCCTCGCGGCCCTGCGGCTGCCCGCGGCGCTCTTCGGCGCGGCGACGATCCTGCCCTTCTACGGCATGGTGCGCGCCGGCTGGGGTCGCGCCGCCGCGCTGGGCGGGACCTTCCTGCTTGCCACCGGCGCGGTCGCCATCCAGTACAGCCGGGTGACGATCAACAACATCGTCACTCCCTTCTTCTGGGCCGCCTGCTTCTGCTTTCTGCTGCGGGGGCTGCAGACCCGCCGGCCGCGCGACTGGGTGCTGGCGGGGCTCGCCGCCGGACTGAGCGAGTACGGCTACTATGGGACCCACCTGCTGCCGTTTATCCTGTCGGCCTTCGCGGGTTATCTGCTCGTGCTCCACGGCCGCGCCGCGCTGAGACTGCTCGGCCTCTGGGGCCTGACCGTGCTTGCCTATCTCGTGGCCTTCGGCCCGCTGCTCGCCTACTACAGCGGCCATCCCGACCTCTACTTCGGTCGCGGCGCCGGGGTCCTGACGTGGGACCACATCCCGCGCGATTGGGCGGACTGGGCGCGCATGTGGGACACGCTCTGGCCGCTCTTCGCCCAGAACCTGCTCGGCCTCAGCACGCAGCCCGACCAGAGCAGCGTCTACGCGGCCCCCTTGCTGCTACCCGCCCAGGGCGCCCTGCTGGTGCTCGGCGTGGCCCTGTTGCTACGCCAGTGGCGGCGCCCGGCCGCATTCCTGATGCTGCTGTCGGGCCTTGGCGTGCTCTTTGTCGGCGGCACCCTGGTCCACGGCACCCCGTTCATTGCGCACTGGACGCCCGCCTTCCCGGCCTTCTACGCGGCGCTCGCCGTGCCGATCGGCGCCTGGGCCGCCGCGATCCCGGCCCGGGCGTGGCCCCGTGCGTTCCGCGGCCCCCGCCCGGCCCATCTGCTGCCTGGCCTGCTCGCCGCCGGTATTCTGCTGGCGGGGGCGCTCGACGTCGACTTCTACTTCCAGTACTATCAGGTGACTCGTCCCGAGTTCGAGATTCGGGCGGCCGCGGACCGCTGGGCCGCGGCGCTCGGGCCGGATTATCGCGTACGCATGGTCGGCCGCACCTGGCAGCCCTACGACGCTGAAGCCCTCAGCTATCTGCTGCCCGGTCAGGACGGCGGTACGTTGTACAACCCGGCCGCCGAGTTGCCGTTGCCCGGCCAGGCGGGCCGCGGCCTGGCCTTTGCCTTCTTCGCCGACGATGAGCAATACCTCCCCCTGGTCCAGGATCTCTATCCCGGCGGCGCGGCGGGGGCGGTGCAGAGCCACGGCGGCGTCCATCTCTTCGACACCTACGTGCTCGCGCCCGCGGCGGCCGCCGCGCGCTACGGGGTCTGGCTGGAGGTGCAGGGTCGTGCCGGCAATGCCGAGCAATGGCGGGGCCAGGTGCCTGCTTTCGGGGCGCAGCCCCGAGGCTTGACGGGTTCCGTGCGGGCGACCTGGAGCGCCGGCCTCTACGTGCCTGCGGCGGCATCGTACCGGCTGGATGTCGCCGGCGGCCAGGCGACGCTCCAACTCGACGGCCGGCCGATCGCCCTGCCTGCCGCGCTCCCACTGGGCGCCGGATGGCATCGCGTCGTGCTGAGCGCCGATATGCTGGGCCCCGCGGCGCTCGCGCTGCAACTCGGTGCCGACGACGCCCCGGCCGCCGCGCCCGCGGCCGGCACGCTCTGGCCCTGGCCTGCCACCACCGGCCTCCTGGGAGCTGTCGCGGCGCCTGCCGACGGGGCGCCACCCATCCCGCGCGTTGACCCGTTCCTGGGCTTCACGGCGGCAGGCGACCCCGCCGTGGCCGGCCCGGCCCAGCAGGCCGTCCCGGTCCGCGCGCGTTGGACCGGCGACTTGCTCACATCGCCGGCCGGCGGCTACCAGATTGAGCTGCGTACCGACGGCCAGGCCCGGCTGGCGATCGACGGCCGGCCGCTGATCGTCGCTTGCGGCGCCGCCGATGCGGCGCCCGTGGGCGCCCGCCTCGCGCTCGCGGCGGGCGCCCACAGGCTCCAACTAGACTACCTGGCCGCACCCGGCAACACCTACCTCGAGCTCTACTGGACGCCCCCGGGCGGTGCCCGGAGTCTCATCCCGCCGGAAGCGCTGCGCTATGCGGCTGATGCCGCCGCTATGCCGCGGCTGCTTCCGCCGCCCGTCGCCGTAGATTGCAGCGCGATCAGCGGCCCGGGTAGTGGCGATTGAGTCCGTGACCCGTCGATCCTGCGCAGAGGTATTCGGCGGGCAGCCGGGAGACGCGGCGCTGAGCGAAATGCCGCGCTCGTGCCTGCGTGAAAGGGCTAGAGCGCGCGAAAACATGCACCGCCTCCGGCATAAGGCGGTCGCGGGCGCACTGCTCGCGCGCTCCGCGGGGACTTATTCCCAGCGGAAGAAGCGCACGGCCAGCACCGAACAGACGAGCGCCCAGGCGGCGAGCACGATCAGGTCGAGGTTGAGGCTGTTGACCGGGGGTGCGCCCACCATAATCTGGCGCAGAGCATCGGCCAGATACGTCAGCGGCAGCGCCGCGACGACGGGCCGGATCCAGGACGGCATCACGTCCACCGGGAAGAAGAGCCCCGACAGGAACATCATCGGGAAGTTGATCAGTTGGGTGATGCCGTTGACACTGTCCTGCGTGTTGGCCAGGCCGGAGATCAGGTAGCCGAGCGCCACGAACATCACCGCGCCGAGCAGCACGACCCCCGCAAGCAGCGCCAGGTTGCCGAGGATGTGCACGTTGAACGCCCAGGCGCCGACCAGGATGATGATCAGCGTCTGCGTCAGGCCAATGGTGAGCCGGTGGAGCACCTGCGCGGCCAGGAGCGTTGTCCGCGGTAGCGGGGTGGCGCCGATGCGCCGCAACACCTGCTGCTCCCGTAGCTGCACGAGCGCCGGGGCGGTGGCGAACAGCCCCAACTGCATCAGCGCCATCGCCAGGATGCCCGGCAGCAGAAAGTCGATCGTGCGCAGACTGGCCGCCGTGATTGTCTGCGGGCTCACGGTCAGCAAATTGGGCCGCTGCGTGATCTGTTGATCGATGGCGTCGACGACCTGGCGCACGACCGCCAGCACAATCTGCGCGGTGGTCTGGTTGGACGGGTCGTAGTACGTCTGGATCGGCACCGTCTGCCCCTGGGCCACCGCACTCGACGCGTTGTCCGGCACCACGACCACCACCTGGAGGTCGCCGTGCTTCAGCTTGGTCAGCAGCGTGTCCGCACTGCCGTCGGTGATCTGGAAGGCGGACACCGCATGGAAGCCCTGGCGGACCGCGCTGCCCACCGGGCCCTGATCCTGCACGGCCAGGCCCACGGTGAACGTCGTATTGCCGCCGCCGCTGAAGATGATGCCGAAGATCACGATGAAGAACACGGGGAACGCCAGCGTCCAAAACATCGCCATGCGATCGCGGGTGAACTCTTTGAGATTGGCCAGATAGAGTTGGCGTAGCGCGGGCATGGCGGTCACTCCCGGATGTGCTTGCCGGTCAGCTTGAGGAATACGTCCTCGAGCGTGGCCCGCCGCACGTTGAGGGCATCAAACCGGATCCGCCCCGTCTCGGCCAGATCCGTCAGCCCGCTGAGGGTCGCGGTGGTATCGTCCGTGTAGATCGTGACGTGGCCGTTCTCGCGCATGCCCGGCCGGGTCACGCCCGGCAGGCTGCCGAACGTACCGGCGGGTGGGGCCTCGCCCAGGAGCTCGAACTCGATCACCTGCTCCCGGAAGTACTGCGCGATCAGCGCGTCCGGGGTGCCGAGCGCGATGATCTTGCCGGCGTCCACTACCGCCACCCGGTCGCAGAGCACTTCCGCCTCCTCCAGGTAATGTGTGGTGAGGAAGACCGTCGCGCCGCCGGCCTGGATACCGCGGATGGTGTCCCAGAGGCTGCGCCGCGCCTGCGGGTCCAGCCCCGTGGTCGGCTCGTCGAGGAAGACGATCTGGGGCAGATTGATCAGCGCGAGCGCCACGGACAACCGCTGCCGCTGCCCGCCCGAGAGATCGCGGCAACGCGTCTTCTCCTTGTCGCGCAACTGCAGGAGATCGATCAGCGCGTCGGTGCCCCGCGTCGGCCCCGGGAAGAAGGTGGCGAAGAGATCGATCACCTCGCGCACGGTCAGGCGCGGATAGAGCGCCGTGGTTTGCAGCTGCACACCGATGTGGCTCTTGACCTGCTGGGGGTGGCGCGTCACGTCGATCCCCAGCACCTCGACGCTGCCGGAATCGGGCTTGCGCAGGCCCTCGACGATCTCGGTGGTCGTCGACTTCCCCGCGCCGTTCGGTCCCAGCATGCCGAACACCTCGCCCTGCTCCACCGTGAAGCTGATCCCATCGACTGCTTTGGTGCTACCGTAGTATTTCTTGAGATCCTGGACTTCAATTGCCGGCATCGCGCCCTCCTCTGCCGGGGTCGGCCTCGTGACCGCGAGGTTCGCCCATTCGTTGCTACCGGGGGATGATACGGGGCGCGGTATCCGCGGGTTTCGCGGCGGCATGGGTCCTGCGCCCCCCTCGGGATAGGCAGCAGGATTGGTGCCGCACTGGCGTGGGGTCCCGTTGGACGGCAGCGCCCGCGCGGGCCCTTGCGCCGAGGCGCGCGACTAGGGTACAATACGAGGACCGGTATCCAGACTGAGAGATTCCGGCAACGCGGCGCCGCGCGGGCCCGAGGGTCCCGGCGCCGGCTGCCATTGTAGGTGAGGAGGAACCACCCGTAATGAACAAGCGTAAGAGCGTCGCCGATGCGAAGCACCGGGCGAAGAACAAGAAGTACGACGAGAAGCGCAAGGCCCTGCGCCTGACCGGCGTCACGCCGCGCACCGGCACCCGGCGCGTGCGCGTCGGCGGCGGTAGCCGCACGGCCGGCGCCGAAGGCTAGACCCGCGGTCCAAACCGCACGTGAACGGGGTAGAGAGCCAGGCTCTCCACCCCGTTCGGCTTTCCACCCCGCCGCGCGGGCCGCTACAGGTTGCGGCTCGTCAGCCAGTGGGCCAGGCCCATGATGCCGATCATCGGGTTGACACCCGGCGCGCTCGGCAGCAGCGCGCCGTCGGCGATGTAGACGCCCGGCACGCCGTGTACCTGCCCGCGTGCGTCCACCACGCTGCTCGCCGGGTCGGCGCCGAGGCGGGCGGTGCCCATCTGGTGGGCGCTTGCGACGAATAGACGGTCGGGTCGCGCGCCGGCCGCCGCCACGCGGGCGTCAAAGGCGGCCAGGTCGTCACCGGGCCGCAGGCGGATCGGCGGCGTGTGCAGGGTGTACACATCGCGGGCGCCGGCCGCCAGCGTGACGCGCGCGGCCTCGCGGCAGCCGCGCACCAGCAGCCGGCGGCTCTCCGCGCTCGGCTGATAGAGCAGCCGGGCGGCGCCTTGCCGGTCGATAACCACCCGCCCCGGCACGCGGTCCCGCGTCAGCGCGATGATCGCGCTGGTGTAGGGCAGGTCCGCCATCAGCGCGCGGAAGGCCCGGCCGCCCGCCCAGGGCAGCGCGCCCGCCGCCAGGCCCGGATAGAGCGGCGCGGCCTCCAGGTAGAAGCCATAGCCGTCGCCGGTCAGGTCGGCGAAGGCGGGCGAGTAGGCGCTCTGCACGAGGCCGGTCCAGCCTTCCACGCGCGTGGCGAAGCGCCCGGCCACGGCGGTCGACGGGTGCAGGTACAGATTGCGCCCAATCTGCGGGTGCCGCAGCCCGGAGCGCAGCAGGATGGCCGGGGTGTGCAGCGCGCCCGCGGCCACGATCACGATCGGCGCCCGTACCGTCACGGCGATCCCCGGCGATTGCCGATCGCGCGCCTCCGCGGGTGGGTGGACCCACGCCTGCACCCCCACGGCGCGCCCGCCCGCCAGCAGCACGCGCTCGGCTTCGCAGTTCGGCAGGATCTGGGCGCCGGCATCGTAGGCGTCCTGCAAGTAGGTGCGGACGGTGCTCTGCTTGTCGCCTTGGCGGCAGCCGAAGTGACAGACCCCGCAATCGCCCGTGCCCGCGGCGTTGGTTGGCATGCGGGCGACCGGCAGGCCAAGCGCGGTCGCTCCGTCCCAAAGCACCGCGTTGTTCGCGTTGAGCGGCACGGACGGGACGCAGACGTGCAGACGGCGCTCCACGGCGTCGAAGGCCGCCGCCAGGTCGGGGCCGGTAAGGTCGGGGATGCCGGTCTGGGCCGCCCATTCAGCCAGGCGCGCCTCGGGCGGCCGAAAGCTGGTGCTCCAATTGACCGTCGTGCCGCCGCCGAGAGTGCGGCCGGCCAGCACCAGGATGCCGCCGTCGTCGGTGGTCTGCAGGCCCCGGCGCAGGTACAGACGCTCCCAGCCGCGCTCCTCCCGCGCGTCGAAGTCGGCCTCGGTCGACCAGCCGCCGGTCTCGAGCACGATCACGCGGCGCCCCGCGCCGGCCCACAGCGCCGCGGCCACCGCGCCGCCCGCGCCCGAACCGATCACGCAGACGTCGGCCTCGATCACCTGCGGGTGACCGACGGCTAGCGGCTGGAGCGGGTGCGCCGAGTTGGCTGCGGGCGCGGCGGGCGCTGGGGCGCGGCCGGGATAGCCGAGCACCGCCGCGTTCGGGTTCGTGCCGTCGGGTCCGGGGTGGGCGTAGAAGTGCGCGGCGGCGAGGCGCTTGAAAGCCTGGTGGGCCTGCCGCAGCGGCGGCAGCGGGCCCTCGGCCCAGCCGCGCAGCACGCGCGTCCGCGCGGCCAGCGAGCGCGTGCCGAACGTGCGTGCCCGCCCGGTGAGCAGCGCCTGCAGGGGCGGCGAACCGAGCACGCGCAGCGCCAGGCGCAGGCGCCGCTGCTGCGCAGGCGTGGTCTCCAGCCACAGCGACTCCTCGACCGCCCCGGCCACGTCGAGGTCGGCCGCGGACCGGCGCCAGTAGGCGATCCAGTCCGCATCCGTGATGCCGGGCGGCGGCTCCATCGCGGGCAGCAGCGTGTCGCAGACCGCCCACAACGTCGCGCGCTCGCGCGCGCTCAGAATCAGCCGGCCGGTCATAGGGCCTCCCGCGGGCGCAGCCCGCCGCTCAGGCTTCGGGCCCGAGCACGTAGTAGCTCGCCGTCGACGATCCCCGGTGCAGGATCAGGCCGCTGTCCAGCAGGCCCTTCAGGTCGCGCTTCGCGGTGCGCATGCCCACATGGAAGAGCTCCTCGTACTCCGCCCGCGTGATGGCGCCGCGGTCGTGCAGCAGCGTGAGCAGCCGGCGCTGGCGGATATTCAGCCGCTCGACCGTCGCCTGCAGGGGCGACGCCGTCGGTGCAACCGCGGCGGCTGCCGGCGCGGAGGTGTGGGCCGGCATGAGGACTGCAGGCCCCACGGGCGCCGGCAACCTGCCGCCTAGCTCCAGCGCCACGAACAGCGACTCGCCAAGCTCTTCGATGCGCGGCGCCGGCAGACCCGCATCGTGCATCGCGCGTTGCATGCGGCGGATGCCCGTGCCTTGCCGCTCGATGTAGCCGACGTGGTAGAGCAACTCGGCCAGCTTCTGATTGCGCAGCCGGGTAGCGCGCGCCATCGTGTCGACCGTCAGCCCGGGCAGCAGCCCACCCGGCGAGTCGATCTCCAGGTGGTGGTCGAAGACGAAGACGCGGATTACCGCGCCCGTGATGCTCAGGTCGCGGTGCACGACCGCGTTCGCGATCGCCTCGCGCACGGCGACGGGCGGGTAGGCCGGCCGTTCTTCCCGCTCGAGCCCGCGGATCTGGGCCGGTTGCGGCGTGTGGCGCTGCACGAAGCCGAAGGCCGCCTCAATCATCTCGGGCACCGTGCCGCCGATCTCTGCCTGGTCGACAAAGTCGCCCGGCCAGTCGCCCGCGAAGCGCGCGCAGCGGATCACCATGTGGGGGAAGAAGTGCTGGGGGTCGCGGCCGAAGAAGAGGATCGCGGCCACGGTCGGCCGGTCGTCAGGCGTGCTCAGTCCCAGCTTGCTCCAGATCTCGTCGGCCGGCACGGCGTCGAGCGACGACAGGCGGTGGGCGGCGCGGGCACGGCGGTACCAGCCGAGGCGCTCCGGGTCGAGTTCGGCCCAGGTCGCGCCGGGCACCGGGCTGTCCTCGTAGGCAGCGACACCACGCTCGTGCAGCAGGCGCAACAGCTCGCGTGGCGTCAGCGGCAGGTTCTGGGTGCCGCGCCGCATCAGGTAGCGCCCGCCCGCGTGGTAGACGCCGGGCGGCCCAGCCGGCAGCACCCCGGCCACCACGGTGTGCTCCCCGACCGAGACGGCCGTCACCTGCAGCCAGTCGTGCAGCGGGGGGTGGACCTGCCGCGCGGCGCTGTAGAGCCGGTTGATGCCCGCCGCTACATCGGCGACGCCGTGCACTGCGGGCTCGCCCCGTGCGCGCCCGCCGAGGACGATCGTGGCCGGCTCACCGGCGTTGGCGAAGGCGGCGAGCACCTCGGCGAGCGCGGCTTGCGCCTCGCCCTCGGTCGCCAGCGCGGTCGTCTGGCTCTCGCCGGCTTCCACGAGGGCGGCGATCTGCGCGGGGGTGAGCGCGGCGTTCATACCAGTATCCTAATCGCGCCCGCCCGGCGCGTCAAGGCGGCGTCAGAACCGGCGCGCCATCTCGAGGTCCGGCGCCGCCGCGGCGAAGCCCAGGGCGGGCAGCAGCGCGTGGAGCGGGTTGGTGTCGGCGACGTAGGCGGCCACGAACTCGACGGCCGGGCGGCTTGCGGCCGCCGCCAGGAGCGCACGGGCGGCCGGCAGGTCAGCGGGCGCGACAGCCAGGCGGCGGATCTCGACTTGCTCGGGGTCGGGCAGGTAGTGGAGCAGGCCCGCGGGGCGGCCGCCGCGCTCGGCCAGCAGCGTGCGCGCACCGCTCTCCGTCAGCAGCGCCGGAAGCGCCTGGTCCCAGGCGGGCGCCGGATCGGTCGGCAGCCCGAGGTCGACCGCCAGGATCCCGGGATCCACGCCCCGGATCGTCACATCCGGATCCGGGTCCGCGGCAACGGCGGCCGCGCGGGCGCGGTAGTTGTGTAAAGTGCGCTCCACCGTGAAGCCGCCCGCCGCGTAGAGCGCCTGGGCGGGCGTGTTCGCGCTGCGCACCTCCAGGCGCACGTCGGTCACGCCCGCGCTGCTAGCCGAGGCGAGCACGGCCGCCAGCAGGGCGCGGCCGAGGCCCTGGCGCCGCCAGGCGGGCACGACGCCGAACTCGCCGATCCATCCACGCGCGCCCCGGATGCCCAGCAGCGCCAGGCCGATCGGCGCGCCGACCGGATCGCGCGCGATCACCGAGCGTGCCAGGTCGATCGCCTGCGCGCGGAGGAACGCGGCGTAGCCCATCGGCTCCTCGGGCGTGAACGGGCCGGGGTAGCCCACATACGCCGCGTTGACCAGGGCCACGAGGTCGTCGAGAGCGAGCCCCGCCAGCAACTCGGTCCGCGCGCCGGGGAGCATCAGACGCGGCTGCGGGCCCGCGCCCGGCGGTAGGTCGGGATTGTGCGGATGGGCGGACGCTCGACGTCGCGCACTTCGCGCAGCTCCAGCGAAAGCTGGCCCGGCGCGAAGCGGATCAGCTTCATAGTCCGGTTCACGTCCTGCATCAGGTGCACGCGCGACTGCTCTTCGAGCCGGCTCACGATCACCTGCACCAGCGCGAAGGCCATGAGGCTCAGGTTGGCCAGGCTCTGGTTGCGGTGTACGCGTTCGCCCAGGCTCACCTGCCCGATCGACGACAGCCCGTACTCCTCCAGCAGGTCGATCAGCAGGCCGGTTTCGACGCCGTAGCCGCTGAAGAACGGCAGGCGCTCCAGCACCTCGCGCCGGCCCGCATATTCGCCCGCCAGCGGCTGCACCAGGCCGGACAGCAGCGGGAAGAAGAGGTTGAACAGCGGCCGCACGGTGAGCTCGGTCACACGGCCGCCGCCCTCGTGCTGCAGTGTGTCGCCGACCTTGATCGGGCGGTGGTAGTAGCCCTTGACGTAGGCGATGCGCGGCTCGCGCAGTAGCGGGCCGAGCAGCCCGTAGACGAAGCGCGGGTGCATGTTCGAGACGTCCGTGTCGACCCAGGCGATCAGGTCACCCTTGAGCACGTAGAGACTCTTCCAGAGCGCCTCGCCCTTGCCGTGCAACGGCGGGCCCGCCTCGGGCAGCACCTCCTGGTGGATCACGACCGGCACGCCGAGCTCCTGGGCGATCTCGCGCGTGCGGTCCGACGAGTTGCTGTCGATTACCACGATCTCGTCCAGCAGCGGCACTTCGTCCACCAGCGCCGTCTTGAGCACGGTGATCACCTCGCCGATGGTCGCCTCCTCGTTCAGGGTCGGCAGCCCGAGGCTGATGGTCACGCCGCGCTGGCGCTTCAGGTGGACCAGCTGTTGCAGGTCGGCGAACTCTTCCGAGTTGAACGTGTTCTCGGCGAACCACTTGTCGACCACCAGCGGCAGCGTCTCGGGCGCGAGCTCGTGCGCCTGGGCGCGCCCCTGGCGCAGCGCGCGGATCGCCGGTTCGGCAGGGGCCGCCGTCTTGACCACCACGACCATCGCCTGCGCGTCCTCGAGGATACTCGAGGTGATGCTGCCGAAGTTGAACTCGGCGCCCGGCCGCATCACCGGGGCGCCGAGCAGCAGCAGGTCGTAGCCGCCGGCTTGCTGCAGAATCGTGGTGGCAATCGAGCGGCCGACGGCCCAGCGCTGCCGCGTATCGGGCGGCAGGCCGGCCTGTTCGAGCAGCGCGGCGAAGGGGCGCTCCTCGCGCACACGCTGGCGCTCGGGCAGGTCTTGTTGCAGCACGTGCAGCAAATCGAGCTCGCCGCCCCGCTCGGTGACGAGTGTGCTGGCGAGAGCCACGGCCAGGCTGGCGTGCGGCCCGCCCCGCGCCGGCAGGAGGATGCGGGGCCGGATCAGGTTCGGCCCCGCATCCTCCGGGCCCGCGTCGGGCCGGCTCGGCGGACGCAACAGCGCCGCGTCGCAGGGTACCGGATGCTGCAGCAGCGCCCCGCCGTCAATGGTGGCCCCGGGCACGCCGTAACCGGCGACGAGCAGGCTGCCGGCCTCCTGCTCGGCGACCGTGGCCACCTCTGCCCAATACTGTCCCGAGGCGGCCACGCTCACGACGGGCTGGATGTCCGGCAGGGGATCGCCCGCCTCGGCGGCGGCGAGTCCGGCCGCGGCCAGGTCGGCACGCAGCCGGTCGGCGACCACGCGGTTCCAGGCGGCGATCTGCCGGCGCCGCTCCTGCGCCGCCAGCGCGCTCGTACTCAGCGACTCGTCGGCCGGCACTTCGATCACCGACAGCACGCGAACGTTCGCATTCGTGCCCGCGGCGATGGCCGCGGCGAGGTTGAGCAGCAGCCGGAACGCGGCAGGCGGCGCCGCCGTCTCGTCGGCCGTCGCGGTCAGCGGCGCCACGCTGTCGATCAGGAGGAGGGTATTGGCCATGGAGCATCCTTATCTCGGGTACCGGAGCCCGCTATCGCGCCGCACCCCGCGGCGCCCGCTCCGCGCCCTACATGCGCAGCAACGGCAGCAGGCCGTTGCGGTAAATGGCATCCCAGTTGTAATCGCGCAGTACCCGGCGCCGTAACCGCGCGGGGCCCGGTGCGTCGAGCACACTGCGGATCTGCGCCGCGACGGCAGCCGGGGCGGCGTCGGGCGCGAAGTAGCGGACGTCGGCGCCGCCGGCCTCGCGTAGGACCGCCAGGTCGGTGCAGAAGATGGGTAGTCGGACCAGGCCGGCCTCCAGCACGGGCAGGCCAAAGCCTTCTTGCAGCGTTGGGAAGAGCAGCGCATCCGACCAGTGGTACAGGTCGGCCATCAGCGCGTCGCTCACGCCGCCCGGCAGCCAGGGCACGCGGGAGAGAAACACCACCTCGGATTCGACGCGGAGGCGGCGGCGCTCGACCGCCAGGAAGTCGGCATAGTCTTGCCGGGGGTTATGCGGGCCCGGCGGCCCGGTGATGATGAGCAGCGGCTTGCCGCCGCGCCGCCTTCAGCCCGGCGACTACGGCAATGGCCTGCTCCAGGTGCTTCCGCCGCGTCATGCGCACCGGCGCCAGCAGCACCATATCGCGCTCGAGCCAGGCCAGCTGGCTCAACACGCGCCGCATCTCGTGGCCGGCGTGCAGAAACCGCCGCGGCGCGATGCCGTTGGGGATACGCCGCACGTCCTCGGCGGGCCAGCCGAACAGCTCCGCGAGCTCCTGTTGGCGCTCCTCGGAGATGGCCACGTAGGTGACGCCCGGCAGCGGCGTGCGCAGGAGGTCCCAGGGCAGCCCGGTGTGCAGCACGGGCAGGTAGAGGGGATTGGTCCAGGCCAGATCATGGCACCAGGCGACGAACTGCGCGGTGCCTGCGGCCGCCAGGTCCGCCAGAGCCCCGGTCAGCGCGAGGTTCTTGTGCAGGGTGAAGGCATTGTGGGCGAAGACGATCGGGCGGTCGAGCACCCGGAGTTGAGCCTCCAGCGTGACGCGGATGCGGTCGCGCAGCGCCATGAAGGCCGCCGGCACGTGCCCCGCGTCGAGATCCGCCTGCACAGCCAACACGTCGGGATGGCGCGAGTTCGATCTCCGGCACGAGCACCTGGGGCGCCCCGCGCCCGGCGACCAAGTTGACGGGGTAGCCGTGCTCGGTGAGCACCCGGGCGTGCTCGGTCATGATGCTCTCCACGCCGCCGATGATCGGTGCGGCTGCGTAATGCAAAATCCAAACGGGGCGGGTAGACATGAACCTCAATCCGTCCTGGGCCGGTGATCGCCGGGAGACGCGCGACTCGGCATGGGAGGCAATGCCGCAGCGCATATGGGAGATAAGTATGACAGGCGTAACGTAGGGTGGAACCCGCCCCATTATACGCGGACCTCCACGGGCCGTCAAACAGGGCGGCCGGAACCGTGCGTCGGCGCCGCGGCGCGGCGATGCGAATGCGGCTGGGATGCGGGCGAACACGCGAAGCGGGGGTCACGGCTGGTGGCACACGCAGTGCCACCCGGTGACATGGCGGCGGTGGAACGCGGCGGCGCGGCGGTCAGTGCCATCCCGGTGACATGGGGCAGTGCCATCCCGGTGACATGGCGCGGTGCCGTCTCGGTGCCGGGCGCTCGGACGGCGAGTCCGGCCGGGCGGTGCCGCGGCGTGGGGCAGGGAGCCCGGGTTGGCCCCGGGTTGCCCCGGGTGGCACCGCGAAAGCACCGAGACGGCCCAAAGCTTTGGGCCGTCTCGGTGTCGTCTCCGCCCCGAGGCCTAGGCGGGCACGATCTTCACCGGCACGCGGTGATAGCCCGTCGCGCCGTCGGGGTAATTGTTCGTGTCCTGCGGGTCCTGCAACTGGCCGGTGCCGTCCGTGGCTCGCACCGCCAGCGTCGTGTCGCCCGTGGCCTGCGGGATCCAGGGGTAGGTCCACAGCACCCAGGTGTTCGGGCCCAACGCCCGGCGCAGGTCGGCCTGGTTCCAGGTCTTGCCGGCGTCCACGCTCACCTCGACCTTGGAGATGCCCCGGTTGCCGGCGAAGGCGATGCCCCCGATGTAGAGCGGCTTCTGCTGCACAACGCCGCTGGTCGGGTAGCTGATCTGCGACGTCGTCAGGTAGGGCGCGGGGTCGCTCCAGCCCTGCGACTGCCAGAAGCCTTTGTAATCGTAGTTCACCAGTTCGATCGTGGTCAGCCACTTCACGTTCTTCATGCCGAAGATGCCCGGGATCAGCAGCCGTGCCGGGAAGCCGTGCTTAACTTGCAGCGGCTGGCCGTTCATCTCGTAGGCCAGCACGGTGTTCGGGTCCACCAGCGCGGCCAGCGGCACGCTGTCGCTATAATCGTCCGCCGCCCGGAAGACCGCGTCGACCACGCCTTTCTGCGGTCCCGCCTGCTGCATGAGGTCGGCCATATGGATGCCCTTCCACAGCCCGTTCCCGATCAGGTCGCCGCCGACCGTGTTGCTGATACACTCCAGCGTGTGGAAGACCTGGACGGACGGCAGCGCCTTGATCTGGTCCAGCGTGAGCGTCATCGGGTGATCGACCAGGCCCTTGATCGACAGCGACCACTGGCTCGCATCGACCGTCGGGTCGGTGAAGTTCTTGGTGGTAATGTAGAAGTTCGAGGTCGGCGTGACCTCAGGCGGCAGCACGGGCACGGCCGGGAAGGCCGTGGGCGTAGCGCTTGGTGGTGCCTGCGCCACGGCCGTGCTGCCGGGGGTGGCCGTAGCGGGGCCGGCCGTGGCACTCGCCTGGCCGCCCGCGGTCGGCGGCACCGCTGTATTGCTTGGCGCGGGCGGCACGGGCGTGTTCGTCGGGCCGGCCTGCGCGATCGCGGTGGCGATCTCGGCCGTCACGGTCGCGTCAGGCCCCGTCGCAGCGATCGGCGTGCCGGCGTCGCCCGTGACGAGCCCCGCCGCGTTCGGCTCGGCCAGCACATTGGCGAGGATCCCCCACAAACCCGCGCCGGCCACCAGGGCCAGCACGGTGCCGCCGGCCAGGCGCAAGAAGCCGCGCCGCTCGTCGCTCGTCTGCGCCGCGGCCCGCGCCGCCTCACTCCCCGGCCAGGGCAGCAGCGACACCAGCGACAGGCCATAGACGACGCCGTAGAGCAGCAGCACGAGGCTCTCGGGCAGCAGCAGCGTGCTGCTTGGCTGCGGGTTCATGAAGCCTGACAGGTAGAGCAGGATGAAGAGCACCACGAGCCCGAGGCCGATCGCCACGCCGTAAAGCAGGCCGCTCCAGTAGCGGTCGGCCCGGAGGCGCTGGAAGGGGCTGGAGTTCGGCGTGGCCGGCCGCCACGAGCGGACGAAGAGCCAGCCCAGCGCCCCGCCGGCCAGCAACATCCCCTCCAGCACGGACACGAGCAGTAGGACCTTGGCCCCTGCCTTGAGCAGGTGAATCATGAACTCGAATAGGTCGCCCGGTACCAGGCGCAAGAGGGCGCCTTGCAGCAGTTCGGGGATGCTGGGCACGCCGGTGGCCAGCCGCACGATCGCCATGATGACGATCAGCGCGATGGCGGCGCCGGCACCCGCACCAAAGCCGCGCTGCAGACGAGATTCCGGGGCCGTGGGAGTTGACATAATTCGTCCTCATTTCAGCGTAAGCATGGCCGCGCGCCGGTTTCCGGTCCACCAGCGTTCACTACCATTAACAGCCGGTGCCTCCGGAAAGTTCCGCCCCCGCCGCCCACTCACGCGATTCCGCTGGGCAGCCCTCTTGCCCGGTATACGCGGGCCCTGTCGCTACGGTTTGTCGCCGGCCGGCTCCAGGTCCGGCGTATCCCGCGGGGAGTAGACGGCGTGCGCGGCCACCTGCCGGATGTCGCGCTCCGGCCAGCGCACCGCCGTCAGGCAGCCGCCAAAGACGCAGCCCTGGTCGATGTTGATCGTGTTGTTCAGCCACACCGCCTCCGGCACCACCGTGTGCCCGTAGACGATGGCCGCGGTACCGTGGTACTCGGCTGCCCAGTTGCCCCGGACGGGCAGCCCCCGCGCGTCGACCTGTCCCGTGACGTCGCCGTAGAGCACGAAATCGCGGACCTGCCGCGTGTCGAGCCCGATCATCCACTCCCTGAGGCCGGCGTGCGCCACGACCAGCCGGCCGTGGTCGAGCACCAGGTAGGGTGGGGCATCGCCGATCAGGCGGAGCGTGGCTTGCGTCAGCGCCGCGTGCTCGTCGGGCGGCAGGGCGTCGATCTGCCGGATCGTCTCCTGCAGTCCGTGGCCGATGCGCACCTTGTTGCCCTTGAGGTAGCGCATCAGCTTGTTGCAGTGGTTGCCCGGCGTGTAGAGAGCCGCGCCTGCGTCGACCGCCGCGATAACCAGGCCCAACACCTCGACGCTCTTCGGCCCGCGGTCGGTCAGGTCGCCAAGCACGACGAAGCGCCGCCCGGCCGGGTGGCGCCAGACCCCGCGCCGGTCGGGCGCGTAGCCGAGCCGCCGCAGCAGTTCTTCGAGCTCGTCTGCGCAGCCGTGGATGTCGCCGATGACGTCGAAGCGGCCCTGCTCGCGCGTCGCGGGGCTGCTGCGTGCCCGCTCGACGACTACCCCGGCCTGGTCGGCCTCCTCCGCCGTCAGCACCACCACCCGATCGAAGCCCTCCGCGTCCAGCCGGTCCAGGCCGGCGCGCATCTGCGCCAACTGCCGGTCGATCACCGCTGCGCCCACTTGCCGCCGCCGCTGGGCGTCGCGCGCCAGGCAGAGATCGCGCCCGGCGCACAGGACGATCAGGATCGCCGGCAGGCCGTGGCGGCGGGCGATGCGCAGCAGGTCGCGTCGGGCCGTAGGCCGCAGCGCGGTGCTGTCGACCACGGTCAGCCGCCGCAAGCCCAGGCGCTTGTCGATCAGGCTTTCGAGCAGGTCAAAGGCTTCCGACGATGCGTGCTGGTTGCCTTCGTAGTCGCTGACCAGCGCGCGCATCGCGTCCGACGACACGATCTCGGTCGGCGCGAAATGCCGCGCCGCGAAGGTCGATTTGCCGCTGCCCGACGGCCCCGCCAACACGACCAGCGCCGGCCGCGGCACCCTGATCACCGGATGGCCATCCGCCTCGTCCGCCATTGCGCCTCCTTCGACGGCACGCGCCGCCGCCGCGCCACTATAGCACAGTGGCACCGGGCGCGGGGCGGGTCCCCGAAATATGGCAAAACTCGAACATCCATGCTACTATTTTCACTTGACTTGACGCGCGCACCGTGGTACTATAACGTGGAACGAACAGATGTTCGCAACGGATGTTCGAGTAGAGCTGTCCGTCCACGCTATTCGATCCCAATCGCTCCTCGGCGGTGTGGCCCGTAGCGGCCGGCTCTCCGGGGCGCCCCTGTTTCACCCACCCGCGCGAGCGCGGGGTGTTTGTCGGATGCCTTAGTGATTGCCCGAAAGGAGCCGGTCATGGCAGCTTCCTCTTCCGCGCGTTCGTGGGACGTGCCGGTGGCGCCGGATGCCCCGTCAAAGAAGCGCACCTGGGCCGAAACCGTGCCCTACGATATCATCGACGAGACGGCCGGCGCGCCGGATCTCGCGCCGCCCGCTGCCCGGGGCCGCCGCGCTCCCGCGCCCGCGTCGACCGGGCGCCTCTATGCCATGCCCAGCGGCCGGCCGGAGACCGCCGTCTATCGTCCCGAGCGGCCGGCGCTGCCCGCGCTCGAGGCGCCGCATCCGGCGCCCGTCGCCGGGGGCCTGCGTCTGCCCGCCGCAGCCGCCACGGCCTCGACCGCCCGCATGGCGCTCTACGGTCTGGGCGCGGCCCTCGCCGCGGTCGTGCTCTACCTCGTGGTCAGTACGGTGATCACCTGGACGCAGGCGCGCATCGACGACGTCGTCTATGGCAACCCGCGCACGACCCAGCTCGACGCGGTCGTCGGCCACAACGACTCGCCGGCGAACCCGACCCACTTCATCGCGATCAACCTGCACCGCCAGGTCTCCGTGCTCGAGCTGCCCGGCGGCGATATCAGCAAGGCCGTGGCCATCACCGGCCCATACCTCTTCGGCGACGGCGAGGATCTGACGCCGGTGCACCTGCAGATCTCCGACATGAACGGGGACGGGAAGCCCGATCTGATCGTCACGGTCAAGAACGAGGAATTGGTCTACATCAACGACAAGGGCGGCTTCCGCCCGATCACCGATGCTGAGAAGGCGGCGCTGGAGCAAGCCCCACCACCCGCCTCGACGGCGGGGCAGTAGGGCAGCCCGGTGCAAGCGGCGGCTGTCCTGCGTTGGCGGCGCGAGCATGGCGCCCTGCTCGTCGGGGTGGTGCTCGCGGGCCTGCTGATCGGCTGGTGGCGCACCGCACCCGCGGGCGCCGCGCCCGTGGCCGGGGCGCGCCTCAGCGGCTACGCGGCCGCGGGCCTCGGGCACACCTACCCCGTCGGCGGGCCCGCCGCGCCGGCACCCGGGGCCCCGGCAGGACCCGCCGAGGCACAACCCGCCGCCTCGGCCGTTGGGGTGGGTGACACGAATACCGTCGTCGGGCCTTCCTCGCTGACGGCCGTGCAGATTGACTCCATCCTTGCCGCGTGGGGCTCGCCGGCCGCGGGCCAGGGCGCGGCCTTCGTGGCCGCGGGCCGGCAGTACGGCATCGACCCGGCGTTCGCGCTGGCCTTCTACGCCGAGGAGAGCGGCTGCGGCACAAAAGGCGTCGCTCGCTTCACCCACGGCATCGGCAACATCCGCTGGATCCCGGCTACGACTCCTACGAAGGCTATCGCTCCTATCCGGATTTCGCCGCGGGCATCGAGGACTGGTTCAAGCTGATTCACGACCTCTACGTCGACGGGTGGGGCCTGCGCACCGTCGACGCGATCGTGCCGCGCTACGCCCCGGCGGGCGACGGCAACGACCCGGCCGCTTACATTGCGGCCGTGCGCGGCTTCGTCGCCACCTGGCGCGCCGGGGCGACCGCCACCGGCTGATCCGGCCGGGCACCCGCGCTCCTCCGACACCTTCCCCGGGAGCGCGCATCACCGCGGCGCGCGGTCCCTTCGCATCGTCAGCGGCTCCCTCTGCCGTAACAAAATTCCTGATCATTTTCGCGGTCCGATCCGTTTACAGCGCTCGCGCCGCGCGCTATACTGCACTCACTACAGGGAATCGGGCGCGGATGCGGGCCGCGCGCCAGGAGGCGATCTGCGCCGGCCGAGACCGGCGTGCGCTGCGCTACGCGTGGCGCCCACAGGAGGAGTGACATGAACTCATCGGCACGCGGCGGCAGGGTGGCCGTCGCTCTCTTGTTGCTACTCAGCGTGCTGCTGCCGGCCGGGACTGTGAGCATTGCCCCGTCGCCGGTCCACGCCGACACGCCGAACCCGACCAGCGTCACCATTGCTGGGGATTTGCAGTCCGCGCTCGGCTGCGGGGGCGATTGGGATGCGGCCTGCGCCGCCACGCACCTGACCTACGACGCCGTCGACGACGTCTGGCAGGGCACGTTTACCGTGCCCGCGGGCAGCTGGCAGTATAAGGCCGCGCTCAACGACGGCTGGGATGAGAACTACGGCCAGCACGGCGTCGCCGGCGGCGACAACATCGTGCTGAACCTCGCGGCAGCGCACCACGGTCAAGTTCTATTATGACCACAAGAGCCACTGGATTACCGACAACCAGAACAGTATCCTCGCGACCGTCCCCGGCAGCTTCCAGACCGCGCTTGGGATGCGGCGGCGACTGGGATCCGGGCTGCCTGCGCTCCTGGCTGCAGGACGTGGACGGCACCGGCACCTATCGAGCTTCGACACCACGGCGCTGCCGGCCGGCAGCTACGAGGCCAAGGTCACGATCAACGAAAGCTGGGACGAGAACTACGGCCAGGGCGGCGTGCCCGGGCGGGGCCGAACATCCCCTTCACCGTGCCGTTCGACAACGCCCTGGTCCGCTTCCGCTACAACCCGACCAGCCACGTCTTGACGATCCTCGCCGGGCCACGCCCACGACAACAACGTCGAGTACGTTGGGCTGGGCCACAATTCGCAGGACGTGATCTACCGCCAGCCCGGCGGTGCGGTCAACCCCGGCACCGCGATCACGCTGCGCTTCCGCACCTTCCACGACGACGTGACCGGCGTGCAGGCGCGCTTCTACGACACAGCCACGAGCACGCAGTTCTTCCAGGATCTGCAACTCGTTACGCCCGACATCAGCTGCTATGACCCGGCGCTGGCCGGCGATACCTGCGACTTCTGGGAGACGACCGTCACGCCGACCCAGCTGACCACGCTCTACTACCGCTTCATCATCACCGACGGCTCGGCCACGGCCTACTACGCCGACGATAACATGAAGGATGGCGGGTGGGGCACGCCGACGCCCAACCTGGTCGACAACAGCTACGACATCACGGTCTACGCCCCGTCGTTCCAGCCCATCTCCTGGATGAAGCACGCGGTCATCTACCAGATCTTCCCCGACCGCTTCCGCAACGGCCGCGCGAACAACGACCCCACAGGGAACGAGCCGCGCTACAGCTACCCGTCCAACCCGCTCGACCAGATCATCCCCCAGGCCTGGACGGCGCTGCCTGAGGGTAACTGTACCCATTATGTGAACGCGCCGCCTTGCACGAGCAGCCCCATGGGCCGTGACTACTTTGGCGGCGACCTGGCGGGCATCGACCAGCGCCTCAACTACCTGGTGTCGCTGGGCATCACGACCATCTACCTGAACCCGATCTTCGACTCGGCGTCGAACCACGGCTACGATACCCAGGACTACTTCCACATCGATCCGTTCTTCGGCACGCAACAGGATTGGAACAACCTGCAGCGGCACGCCCAGCAGCGGGGCATCAACATCATCCTCGACGGCGTGTTCAACCACGTCTCGTCCGATAGCCCCTACTTTGACCGCTATCACCACTACGCCACAGTCGGCGCCTGCGAAGACGTGAACTCGCCCTACCGCTCATGGTTCTACTTCCAGGACCAGATCGGCGGGCCCTGCGCCGGGCCGAACGGGCCGAACACGATGAACTACACCGGCTGGTTCGGCTTCGACAGCCTGCCCGTGCTCAACAAGGACGTCCAGGGCGTGCGCGATCTCGTCTACGCCAACGGCAACCAGAGCGTGGCGCCCTACTGGCTGAACCAGGGCGCCGATGGCTGGCGCCTCGACGTGATGAGCGATGGCTCGTTCCCCGCCGACTACTGGCAGGGCTTCCGCACCGCCGTGAAGGCGGTCGCGCCCAACGCGCCGATCATCGGGGAGATGTGGAAGAAGGACGAGGTGCTGCCCAAGGTCCATGGTGACCAGGCCGACACCACGATGGACTACCGTTTCCGCAACGCCATCCTGGGCTTCTTCGGCACGGTCGACAATAAGGGCTTCCCCGACGATGGCGCGACGAACGAGCCGCCATCGCTCTTCGCCAGCAAGCTCAACTCGCTGCGCGAGGATTACCCGGACGCGACCTACTATACCGAGATGAACCTGATGGACAGCCACGACACGCAGCGCATCCTCTGGAGCCTGACGCCGGGGCAGGAGAACCCCCAGGACAAGGAGCAGAACCCGGCCAACGTGGCGCTCGGCAAGGCGCGGCTGCGGCTGGCCGATATCGTGCAGTTCACCGTGCCCGGCGCGCCGACCATCTACTATGGCGACGAAGTGGGCGTGAACGGGGACGACGATCCGGACGATCGGCGCACTTTCCCGTGGACCGGCGGCGGCCTGTTCGGCGTGGGCGGCGACCAGCAGCAGCTGGCGCTGTACCGGCAGCTGATCGCGATCCGGCGGCTCGACCCGGTGTTCAGTGACGGTACGCTCAAGTTCCTGCTCACCGACGACGCGCATCGCACCCTGGCCTACGGTATGCGCACGACAACGCAGGTCGGCATCGTGGCTATGAACCGCGACGAGGCGGCGACGCAGACGCTTACGATCCCGCTGAGCGGCTACCTGCGCGACAATGTCGTCTTCCTCAACCTGCTGGGCGGTGGGCCCGTCACCTCGCATAACGGTAGCCTGACCGTGAGCCTGCCTCCGCTAGGGGCGGCGATCCTGGTCGCCGGGCTGCTGCAGGATCTCCAGCCACCGGCCGCGCCCAGCGGACTGACGGCCACCGCAGGCAATGCGACAGGTCAGCCTGAACTGGTCGGCCGTGGCCGGCGCGGCCGAGCTACCGTGTCTACCGCAGCCCGCTGCAGGGCGGCGGCTACGTCCAGGTCGGGTCGACCAGCGGCCTGACGTTCACCGATGCCGGTCTGACCAACGCGCGGACCTACTTCTACGTCGTCACCGCGCTGGATCAGCGCGGGCAACGAGAGCGGCTGGGGCAATGAGGCGAGCGCCGTGCCCTCCGCGCCCATCGGCTGGGCCGGCCATCTCTGGCCGCCGAGCCTGACCATCACCATTGACGCCAACGCATCGCAGACCGTCTACGCGCAGGTTTGGGTCGACGGCGTCACTAACGCCGCCGGCCAGGGTCCCGGCGTCCTCGCCCAGTTCGCCTACGGCACGTCGGGCAGTGACCCCGCGACCTGGACCTGGCAGCCCATGGTCTACAACACGGACGTGGGCAACAACGACGAGTACCGTGATCGCCTTCACGCCGGAGCAGGTGGGCCACTTCGACTACCTGGCCCGCTTCAGCACGGACCTGGGCTACCACTGGACCACGGCCTACACGGATTCCGACTGGCCGTGGCGATCTGGTGGTCAACGCCTCGTCCGACGTCACCGCGCCCGCCGCGCCGAGCCCACCTGCACCGCACCGGCAGCTCGGCCACGTCGATCAGCATCGGCTGGGACGCCAACGCCGAGCCGGATCTCTACCGCTACGAGGTCTGGCGCGGCAGCACAAGCGGTGGGCCCTACAGCAAGATCGGCAACGTGCCTGCGGGTACCATGACGTACACCGACAACGGCCTGACCACCGGCGCGACCTACTACTACGTCCTCACCGCGCAGGACACCTCGTTCAACCGCTCGCCCAACTCCGACGAGGTGGCGATCCTGGCCGACGCCCAGATGGTGGCGGTGACGTTCAACGTCACCGTGCCGGACACGGGCGGGCGCACTGTGCACATCGCAGGCAGCTTCCCGGCGCCGTATCCCCAATGGGACCCGGCGTCGCTACCGATGACGCAGGCGGACGCCACGCACTGGACTATCACCCTGACGATCGTCGAGGGCACGAACCTGGAGTACAAGTACGTGCTGGGTGACTGGAACTACGTGGAGAAAGGCGCCGCGTGCGAGGAGCTGGGCAACCGCACGATGACCGTGGTCTACAGTCCCAGCGGCCAGACGCAGACCGACACGGTGCTCAACTGGCACGGTCTGGGATCCTGCATCCCCTAGCGTGCCTTTGGGCCTCTAAGCGGAACGGCCGGCGTTGCGCCGGCCGTTCTGTTTGGCCGGGGATCAGCTGCCGGTCAGGCCGTGTTCCACCGCCCAGGCGGCGATCTGGGCGCGCGTGGTCAGCGCCAGCTTCGCCAGGATGTTGCTCACGTGCGCCTCGGCCGTCCGCTCGCTCACGACCAGGGTCGCCGCGATCTCCCGGTTGGTGCACCCGCGGGCCACTAGCGCCGCCACCTCGGCTTCCCAACTCGAGAGGCCACCGGCGCGCGTGCGCACAGGGCTCTGCGCGCCGCCCCGGCCGCTCCCCGGGAGGGAGGCCAGCGCGGCACGTTGGAACAACTCGCGCAACGCGGGGTCGTCCAGTGCGCCGGCCAGCTTGGCGATGTTTTCGTGCGCCGCATCTAGCTCCCGCTGGGCCTCCTCGGCGCGCCGCTGGCGGCGGTAGACCTGAGCCAACGCGCGGTGCACCCGCCAGCGGACCGAGGGGTCGCCCCGAAGCTCCGCGCCCCGCTGGGCCTCCTCCAGCGCGGCGGCGGCGGCGCCCAGGCGGCCGAGCGCCGCGAGCGCCTCTCCCTTCTGGCGCAGCAGGTGGGGGATTGGCTGCGCTTGTGCCTCTCCAGGGATCGTGGCCAGCAACTGCTCCGCGCCGGCCAATGCGCGGCCCGGATCGCCTTGCGCCAATGCCACTTCGCCCCAGGCCCAGGCGACCTGGCGCTCGGGCGCCGTGCGCGGGGGCTGTTCAGGGAGCAGCACAGGTGTCAGGGCCGCCGCCGCCCCGGCCGGTTGTCCCTCCAGCAGGGCGGCCCGAGCCTGCAGGGTCGCCAGGGCGGGCAGCCAGAATCTCCGACCCGAGCTCCAGGGCCGGCGGCAAGCCCAGCGCCAGCGCGGCCCGCGCCGGTTCCGGCTGCAGCAGCAGCAGATAGAAGTCGGCCAGCCCGTGGGCGGCCAGGGCGGTCCATTGGCGGTGCTCGATGGCCGTGGCGATTTGCAGTGCCTCGTGGGCCAGGGCGAGCGCCGCGCCCATGGCGCCATCCGTCGCGCGCACATAGGCCAGGGCCATCGTGGCGAAGGCCTGCCCTGAGAGCCAACCCGTCTGCTGGGCAAGCCGCAGCGCCTCCTGCGCGTCGGCCAGGCGCACGGCGGGGGCGCGCAGCACCTGATAGACGGTCTCCGCCGTCTCCGATGTCGCCTGTAGGGCTCGATTCGCCAGCAGCATCACACGCGCCTGCTCGTCGCCGAGGGCCTCGAAGAGGGTGATCGCCCGGCCGTGATAGTGATCCGAGCTGTTCCGGTCCCCGCCGAGGCCATAGGCAGTGCCGAGCACGTCCAGCGTCTCGGCCATGCCCCGGGTGTCACCGCTTTCCTCAAAGATGCGCAGGGCGGCATGATGCGCCTGCCGGGCCTCGGCCTCTCGCGCGGTGTTCGCGAGCATGTTCCCCAGGCGGTTGAGGCTGCGCGCGCGGAGCGCCGGGTCGTCCAGATCCTCGGCGAGGGCGAGAGCCCGGCGCAGCCACAGACCGGCCTGCTCGTAATCGCGGCCCGTCCACAGGTAGCCGAGCGCTATCATACTCTGCCACGCTGTCCCGCGATCCTGCGCGGTTGCGGCGCCCGCTCGCGCGTGCTCGAAGTCGGCATGCGCATGCTCGAAGTCGCCCAGCGTCTCGTAGGCTTGCCCTCGGGCCAGGAGCAGGTCGCCCGGCACCGGTTGGCCGAGCCGGTCTGCCGCGTCGACGGCGCGGGTGAGATGTGCGACGGCGGCCTGCTGCGCGTAGAGGCTCAGGGCGCGCTCCCCGGCCGCGCGGGCGTGGGTCAGGGCCGCGTCCCAGAGGCCCGCCTCGTAGGAATGATACGCCAGGTCGTCGAGGTACGGCTCGCGCTGGGGGGCGGCGGCTGCGCGGCGCTCCAGCGCCTCCGCGATCCGGCGGTGTAGCGCGCGCCGCTCCCGCCCGAGGAGCCCGGCCGCGATGGCCTGCTGGGTGAGCGCGTGACGAAAGGCGAACCGGTCGGCCGCCTCCTCGACCACTAACTGGGCGGCAGTCACCTCCTTCAGCAGCGCCAGCAGCGCGGCGTCGTCGCAGCCGAGGACGGCCTGCAGCAGCGTCACGTCGAAGCGCCGCCCGGCGACGGCCGCCAGCGTCACCAGGCGGTAGGCATCTGGACTGAGGGCGGCGGTGCGCTGCTGCACGGCCTCCTGCACACTGCGCGGGATCGCCGCCGGCTGCGCGGACCGCGTCCACACGCCCTCCGCCGTCAGCGTCCCGGCCGCGATCATGCCCTTGAGGAGCTCCTCGACGAAGAACGGGTTCCCCTCCGAGTGCGTGTAGAGCATGTCGACGAGCTCCGCGTCGGCCTCCTGCTCCAGGTCCAGGATGCGGCGCACCATGGCCGCCACCTCGGCCCGCGCCAGCCAATCCAGTGTGACCTCGGCGGCCAACCGCTCGCGATCGAGCTGGGCCAGCCAGTACCCTAAGGCCGGCGGCAGGTCGTCGCTGCGGTAGGTGGCGAACAGCAGGACGGGCGCCTGCCGGCTGCGGCGGGCCAGGTGGAGCAGGAAGTCCAGGCTGGGGGCGTCGGCCCAGTGCAGGTCCTCCACGATCAGCAGTGCGGGGTGCGCGGCGGCCGCCTCGGTCACGAAGTGGGTCAGCGCGGCGAAGAGGCGGCGGCGCTCCTCTTGCGGGTCGCGGGCGGCGGGCGGGGGGAGGGCGGCCAGATCGGGGCGCTCCAGTGCCAGATCGGGCAGCAGGCGCACGAGTGTAGGCACGAAGGTGGGCAACGCGCTCGCCCCGGCCCCCGCATCGCTCGCGGCCAGATAGGCGCGGATGAGCTCCAACAGCGGCGCGTAGGGGACAGCGCTGTCGGCCGGGAAGGCGTGGCCGTGGAGCAGCAGGCGGAATCCCTGGACCGTGGCCTGCGCGGCGGCTTCGGCTACCAGGCGCGACTTGCCGATGCCGGCCTCGCCGGACACCAGCACCACCTGCCCCTGCCCCTGCCGCGCCTCCGCGACGCGCGCCAGCAGATGGGCCAGCGCGGCCGCGCGCCCGACCAGCACCGGGCAGACGATCGGCGGCGTGAACCGGGCCTCCATGGGCGGGAATCCTCGTCTGGGCCGGTGGCCGCGCCGGCCGGATCGGCGGCCTGCGACCCGCCGCGCCGGGTGCCCGTGCGATCCTGCCGCGGGCCGCCGTCATGGCTCCCATTATAGCACAGCGCTGCTCGGGCCCGACGGGCCGCCGCCTGGCCTCCCGACACCGGGCAAGTTGGGATGGCGAGTTGCGCTCTTGACAGCCGGCGCGGCGCCGGGTAAGATACGGCATCGAGCAATCGCGGGGAGCGCCGGCCCGGCCGGAGCGCCCCCGGTGAAGCGGGGACTTGACGATGCAGGGCACGGGCGGATCGGCGCACCTTCTGAGCGGCTTCAGCTATTATGGCTTTAGCTACGCGTACGCCTACGCGGCGTATGCCGCCCGCCCGCCCCACGCTGTGCACCGCTAAGTCGCTCGTTTCGGAACCAGATAGCCAGCCCAGCGTGGGGCCCCCGGGGTCCCACGCTTTTTGTTTGTCCGCGGGGGTCTGCCGGCGGGTGCCGGAGAGAGGAGCAGGGAGATGATTGTGGTGATGCGCGCCGGGGCCGCCCCGGCGGAGATCGCGGAGGTGGCCGACCATATTCGCGAGCTCGGGTTTCGGCCGCACCTGTCGGAGGGCGAAGAGCGGACGATCATCGGCGTAATCGGCAACGACCGGCGCATCGAGCCCGACGAGCTCAGCTGGCTGCCCGGCGTGGAACGCGTGGTCCCGATCCTGGCGCCCTATAAGCTGGCGAGCCGCGACTTCCATCCGGCGCCGACCGTGGTCACGCTGCCCAACGGGGTGCGCGTCGGCGGGCCGGAGGTCGTGCTCATGGCCGGCCCGTGCTCGGTCGAGAGCCGCCAGCAGACCTTCGAGATCGCGGGCGCGCTCGCCGCGCTGGGCGTGCGCGTGCTGCGCGGCGGTGCGTTCAAGCCGCGTACCTCGCCCTACTCCTTCCAGGGCCTGGGCGAGCCCGCGCTGGCCATCCTGGCCGAGGCGCGCGACGCGTTTGGCCTGGCCATTGTGACCGAGGTGCTCGCGTCCGACGAGGTCGCGCTGGTCGGCGCCTACGCCGACGTGCTGCAGATCGGCGCGCGCAACATGCAGAACTACCGCCTGCTGGAGGCGGCGGGGCGCCAGTCCCGGCCCGTGCTGCTGAAGCGCGCGCCCAGCGCCACGACCGAGGAGCTCTTGCTGGCCGCGGAGTACATCCTGGCGCAGGGCAACAGCCAGGTCATGATCTGTGAGCGCGGCATCCGCAGCTACGACCCGAAGGTCCGCAACACGTTCGACCTGAACGCCGTGCCGCTGCTTAAGCTGCTGACGCATCTGCCCGTGGTGGCCGACCCGAGCCACGGCACCGGGCGCCGTGACCTGGTTGGTCCGGTCAGCCGCGCCGCGGTCGCCGCGGGCGCCGACGGCCTGCTGATCGAGGTGCACGCGCACCCCGAGGCCGCGCTGTCGGACGGCGCGCAGTCGCTGCGGCCCGACGAGCTTGCCGCGTTGCTGCCGGGGCTGCAGCTGGCCGCGCAGGCAGCGGGCCGTCGCTTCGCGCCGGTGGGATGCAACCCGACTCCGGCTGGTTCGTTCCAGTAGCAACCGAGGATCAGAGACCAGGGCCCGGCGATCCGCCGCCTTCGGCATCCGGAACCCGGGGGGCATCGGGAGTTGTCGTGTGTATGTGCCGACCCCTGGACTGCCAGGCTCGCGCTCCGCGCTGGGGGTGACCGACCACCGGCCACTGGCCTCGCCCGAGGAAAGCAACCGCGCCGCCATCCAGCCGGATGACGGCGCGGTTGTGCCAACGGGCTGTAGGTGCGCCGGTGGCCTGGACCACCGGCCCGGGGATTTTGCGCGGGGGAGCAGCGGGACGGCCAAGACGCCGCTGCTCCGTGCGGATGCGCCGTTAGCCAAGGTCGGCGCCCCGCGTGGCCGCGGGTGGGGACCGGCAGTGCCGGTGCCAACGCCCTGCTCCGCGGCGGTCTGAACAGTGCTGCGGGGCCGCTACCTACGAGAGCGGCGCCTGCTGGATGGACTCTAGCAAGCGCCGCTCTCTTCGTGCTCTGTTTGCCCTACCCAATTCGCTCTGCTGGGCCTATTTGGCGTTCTTGATGTGGTTGTAGAGCTCGACCGTGGCCGCGGTCGGCTGCACGCCGAGGTCGGCGCCCAGCACCTCTTCACAGATCTGGAACTGGCGCAGCGCCTGGTTGCGATAGCCGAGCGCGTTCAGGCTGCCCATGACGAAACGGTGGCCGTCCTCGCGGGTCGCGTCGCTCGCCAGCATCTTGCGCGCGGTGTCCAGACACTCCTGATAGCGCCCGGCCTGCCAATAGAGTCCGCAGAGCCGGCCGAGGGTGCGCAGGTAGGTCTCGTGCAGATGGTTCCGCGCCGGGCCGGTCCAGTCGTCGTACAGGTTCTCGATCAGGTAGTTGTCGCGATAGAGGGCTATCGCGGTCTCGTAGGGGGCGATGGCCTCGTCGGCCTGATTCTCCTGCTCCAGCTTCTGCCCCTGCTGGAACGCGTCGAGGAAGCGTTCCACATCGGTGTCGATGCTAGCGAGGGGATTCAGGAAGTAGGCCTCGTCGCGGAAGATGATGTAGCCGGGGCCCTCCGTGCCGACGACGTTCCCGAGCATCTGACGCAGGCTCGAAATCGCCAGATGCAGCCGGTGTGTGGCGGTGCGCGACTCGACATCGGGCCAGAGGGTCTGGACAAGCATGTCTTTCGATGCCGGCCGCTCGCGGTGAGCGAGCATCAGCTTGAAGATGTCGGCGGCTTTGCGGCTCTGGCGCAGCGAGATCTCGTGGCCTCCGGCGGCCACGCGGAAGGTCCCGAGCATCTGCACGTAGAGGGCCGGCAGCGGGTTGAGGCCGACCTCGGGCGCCGCGACGATCTCGGTGGTTTGCGGGCCGCCGGCCTGGAGGCTCGGCCACGAGTCGCGCGCGAACTTCAGCATGGCGCGGAACTGCTGGGTGACGTGCGTCTCCTGGTCTTCGAGCTGCTTCAGCAGGTGATTGGCGTGCTGGCGCATCTGCATCTGCTGGTCGTAGGAAGAGGCCAGCTGCTGCGCCAGGTAAACGGCCATCGCCAGGGTGGGCTGCTGGGTTTGGAAGGCCAGCTCCTGGGCGCGCTGCAAGAAGGGACCGGCGCCCGTCTGGTCGTTGGCGTAGAGATGGGCGAGCCCGAGCATCCAGGTGGACCAGCCGGTATAGACATCGCGGTTGGGCCCGTCGGCGCGGGTTAGCGCCACGCGCGCGGCGTCGGCGGCCGTGGCGGCATCGCCGACAATCAGGGCATTGAGCGCCTGCTGCAGGAGAGTGTCGGCTGTACCCTGCAGCCAATGGCTGGAGGTTGGGGTCCCGGGCGACGAGCCGGGTTGGACGGGCGGGCCCCCGTTTTGCGCATTATACCTTCGGAATGCCGACCGCCCCGTCGGGTTCCCGGTCGCGTCGTCGTCAGGTGGTTTCGGGTTCTTCACCGCCCACCCCCAGATGTGGTAGTTGAGCTGCCTGGCCATCAGGCCGCTTAGCCCGATTATAGCAACGATTAAACGCCACGTCAAGCGGTAGTAGGCCCAAATTTATGTCAATTGACGACCAAAATACTAAATGTAGTGGTTACCGCTCCATTTCAGGAGACTTATCCCCCAACATATAGTATATCCGGCTGTCGCCTCAGTCGAGTGCCCAACTACTAAATATGGGATCCGCTCTCCGCCGCAGCGAGCCAGCCCCGCAATACGGCCATGGCCGCGGCGACCCGCGCCTGATTGGCCGGTGCGTTCAGCCAGGTGCTCACGCCCGAGGGGTGCGGCAGCGGCAGCCAGTGCCGGCCGCCGAGATCGAAGCCATAGCCCACGAAGCGATCGAGCGGCCCCTTGCCCAGAAACGTGCGGATGGCCAGTTGGCCGACCGGCACCACGATTGGTGGGTCGATCGTCGCCAGCACGGCGCCGAGCCAGGGCCGGCAGAGCGCTTGCTCGGCGGTCGTCGGCACACGGTCGCCCTTCGCGCCCGGCAGCCGCCCCGGATAGCACCGCGTGATCGCGGCGAAGTAGATCTTGCGCCAGTAGTCGTCTCCCACGATGCCTGCCTGGGAGAACCACTGCTGCAGCTTCGCGCCGCTCTGCCCGGCGAAGGGCACCGCCTCGCGGCTGGCCCGCAACCCCGGCGCCTGGCCGATCAGCACGATGGGCGGCAGCGGGGTGGCGGGCGGCCACGCGCGCACGAGCGGCAGCGAGACGCGGGGATCGAGATAACCGGCGGCGTGGCAGCGGCGGCAGGCGCGGATTTCGGTGTTGAGGGCCTGGAGGCGGGAGAGCGCGGATTCGGTCAGCGGATGAGACCTCGGAGGGTGGCCAGGTTCATGCGGTCCTCCTTGCCCTCCGGCCCCTTCTCGGTTTCCAGCACCATGGGCCGGCTGTTCACGCGCGGGTCGTTCAGCAATAGGCGGAAGCCCTCCAGGCCAATCGCGCCCTGGCCGATATGCTCGTGCCGGTCGACCCGGCTGCCCAGCCCCTTCTTCGAGTCGTTGACGTGGATGACCTTGAGCCGGTCGAGCCCGATCAGGCGATCGAACTCGGTCACCGTCGAGTCGTAGCCCTCGGGCGTGCTCAGATCGTAGCCCGCGGCGAAGACGTGGCAGGTGTCGAGGCAGATGCCGATGCGGTCGGCGTGGTGCGTCAGCTCAATCACGCGCGCGATGTGTTCGAACCGATAGCACAGCGACGTGCCCTGACCGGCCGTGGTCTCCAGCAGGATTAACGGCCCATCCGGCCGCTCGGCCACCACCTGGTCGATGGCCGCGGCGATACGCGCCAGCCCGGCCTCCTCGCCCTGGCCCATGTGGGCGCCCGCGTGGGTCACGAGGTAGGGGATGCCGAGGGCCTGCGCCCGGTCGAGCTCGATGCCGAACGCCTCCTGCGAGCGCTGCCAGAGCGCGTCGTCGGGCGTCGCCAGGTTGATCAGATAGCTGTCATGGACGACCAGCACCTCGGGCGCGTAGCCGGTCTCCTCTCGAGTCTGGTGGAACCGGGCGATGTCCTCGTCGGCCAGGGGCTTGGCGCGCCACTGATTCGCGTTCTTGCTGAAGATCTGGACCACGTCCGCGCCGACGTCGCGGCCGCGCGTGAGGGCGTTGTGGTGGCCCCCGGCCACCGACATGTGGCTGCCGAGCCGCGGCCCGGCGGGCGTTGCCGGCTCAGCCACGGGCCACCTCCTCGCTCGGGCGCTCGGCCTCGATCTCGGCCTCGACCAGCGCATAGAGCGGCGCGGCGCCGGCGACGATGCCGTCGATCGCCGCCCGCAGCCCGCGCTCGAGTGCGGCCAGGTCGGCCGGCGCCGTGACCGGGGGCACATGCACGAAGCCGATGCCGCGCACGCCCGGCAGCCGCGGTGCGGCCTCCAGGGCGTGATATAGCGTCCAGTTGCAGAGGAACCCACCCGCGTCGGTCGAGACCTCGGCCGGCACACCGGCCGTCAAGAAGCGCTCGGCAATCAGTGGCGCCGGCAGGGTGGCGGTGCGATAGCGCGCCGCGCCGGGCCGGATCACGTCGCCCGGCGGCGGCAGCGCGCCGGCCGTATCGGGAATCGGGTTGGTGTAGTTGCGCGCGCGCACCTCGGCGCCGGCCCGCGTGCGCGTGCCACCCACGCCCAGCATCAGCACCCAACGCGGGCCCACACGGCGGATGACTTCCTCCAGCGTGGGCCAGGCGCCCGCCCAGGTGACCGGCAGCTGGGCGGTCTCAAGCCGTACCATGCTGATCGTCAGATCCTGGAAGCGGCGGGCGAGCTCCCAGGATGGGTTGGTCGCGAACTCGCCGAAGGGGCCGAAGCCGGTCAGCAAGAAGCGCGGCGGGGTAGTGGGCGGACCCTGTGTCATCAATCGAACCTCGCCAAATGGAAGATAGGCGCGCCGCCGGCCGGAACTAATTCACCAGCACCCGCAAGCGGTCGCACAGATGGATGTAATAGCGCAGGATGGGCGCGTCTTCGGCATCCGGGTCCTGCTCCAGGAAGCGCTCCAGGTCGGCCCGCGCCGAGGCGAAGGCGCCCAGGCGGTAGTAGAGCATGCCGCGGTCTTTGAGCTCCCAGAGGGCCTCGGGTTGCACCAGCAGCAGACGCTCGACCACGGCCACCGCGCGCGCGAAATCGCGGCGCTTCAGGTAGATCAGCTTCAGGTTGTTGAGCAGGCGGGCCAGGATCTGGTGGCGGGTGAGCGGCGTGAGGTACTCTTCGGAGAAGGTGAAATCGGCGCCGTAGAGGCGACGGAAGCGGGCGGCGCAGTCGGCACGGGTCAGCAGGGCGCCGCGCTCGTAGGGATCGACGAACAACTCGCCAGGCTGGGGCCGCCAGGTGAGGCGCGCCGGGTCGTGCAGCGGCCCGGGATACTGCAGGATGAAATGGCCGGGCATGCCGATGCCCAGCAGCGGCAGCCCCACGCGCGCCGCGACCTCCATGTAGACCAGCGAGATGGTGATCGGGATGCCGGTGTGGCGATCCAGGACCTCGTTCAGGTAGGAATTGCGCGGGTCGTAGTAGTCCTCGCTGTTGCCGCGGAACCCCAGGTCGTCGAAGAGCACCGCGTTGAGCGCGGCGATGATGGCGGCCGCCGGGGGCGCCGCCCCGTCGGCGGGCGGCACGAGGCGGGCCTGCACCTGCGCGGCGAGCGTGTCGAGGCGCGCCAGGTAGGGCCGGAGGCGCAGGTCGGGATACTCTTCCTGCGCAATGAGCAAGGCGGCGCGCGCGAGATCGATCTGCGGGTCGGCCTTGCGAACAAGATCGGCGAAAGCCCGGCGCTGGGGCGAGGGCGCGCTTATCGCCATGCTGCTGCTCCTTTCCGCGTGGGTGCGGGTGGCGTGGGTGCCGGGGATGGGCCTCGCGTGGCCCGCCCGGCAGGTGGGCAACCGTGGTGCCATTATAACCCATCGGTCTGGAGGCGACAACGCGGCCCAGGCGTGGTCAATAAAAGCTTACAGTCGGCCCCACAGGCCCGGGTTCGGGCAACCGGCCCTATCCCCGGCTCGTTGCGTTCGGTAGAATAGGCGCGCGGCCGTGCGGCCTGCGCGACCCGGTCCATATCCCGCCTCGGATCCCATGCAGTCCCGTGATCCCGGCCACTGCAAGGAGAGCCCTGCCATGTTCAGGACGTGCCACCACCCATACCTGTGTCTACTGATCCTCCTCGTGATGCTCGCCGCGGGCCTCGCGCCGCGGCTCGCCGCCGGCCCGGCCGCACAGGCCGCTCCGGCGCCCGCGCCCGCCGCGCAGGCGGCGCTGCCTTTCGACCTCTTCAACTCCTTCACCTGGGGGGTGGGCAGCGAAGCCGACCAGGTGGGCGACACCGCCTGGCTGCACGACACGCCCGCCAAGATTCTGACCTGCTGGTTCAACCGCTCCGAGGATCTCCCCGTCTTCAAGTACTGGCGCGACGTCGGCCACCTCGCGCGCTGGCAGATGGACGGCTACATCATCCACATCGTCACCTGGGAGCCCTACCCGAACACCCACGGCAACTACCAGACTTCGGCCCAGTGGCTCGACGACATCCAGACGCTGGCCGGGTACCTGGCCGCGCCGCCGGGCCTGCCGCAGCCGACGGTGCTCTGGTCGTTCGCCACCGAGTTCGAGACCTATACCGAGCCCGAGAACATCTGGAACGACCAGACCGCACCCTACTACGCCAAGCTCGAGTTGAACATCCTGGCCGCGCGCGACATCGTCAAGCGCGTGCTGCCCGGCTCACTCGTCTCGTTCAGTTGGGGCGGCTGGCAGACGCTCTACGACAATCCGGCCGCGGGCGCCGGCCTGAGCATGATCCCGCACTTCGCCGACCTGATGCGCCAGATGGACTTCGTCAGCTTCCAGGCGATGGCGACCGACCCCGGGGCCAACGCGGCGGGCATGCTGCGCAACGCGGCCTACTTCCACCAGTACAACCCGCACCTGATGATCGCGCACTGGAAGCCCGACAACAACAACATGGACGTGCTTAAGCAGGACATGGCCGACTTCGCGAAACCTGGCTTCATCGACGCGCTGCGCAAGGACGGGGTCTTCGCCATCTCGGCGATGGACCAGCAGTACCTCACGCGGCCCGATATCCTGCCCACGTTCCAGAACCTGGTGCGCACGACGACCGATCTGCGCGTGCTGCCCAACGTGCTGCCTGCCGGGCCGCAGCCCGGCCACCCCGCCTGGCAACCCGTGGGCGCCTTCACCGACACCGCCGACCGGCGTTTCTTCCGGCCCGTGCAGCACTCGCTGGACGAGCCCTTCCTCGACTACTGGACCGGTCACGGCGGTCTGGCCGTCTTCGGCTACCCGCTAGGCGAGGCCTATGAGGAGATCAGCCCGACCGACGACAAGCCCTACCTGGTGCAGTACTTCGAGCGCGCGCGGATGGAGTACCACCCGGAGAACGCGCCCGGCTATCGCATCCAGCTCGGGCTGCTCGGCCGCAACCTGGTCGGCGCGCGGGCCGACGGGCCCTTCGCGCCGGTGAGCACCGCGCCGCCGGGCGCCCAGCTCGTGGCCGCCACGGGGCACAGCCTGGGCGGCGCCTTCCTGGCCTACTGGCAGCAGCATGGCGGCATCGCCACGTTCGGCTACCCGATCAGCGAGCCGTACGACGCGGTCAGCCCCACGGACGGCCACGTTTATCGCACGCAGTACTTCGAGCGCGCCCGCTTCGAATGGCACCCGGATGCCGGGGGCGGAGCCGTGGAGCTTGGCCTGATCGGGCAGGACTACCTGCACGCGCGAGGCGTCAAGTAGGCTCCGACGGCCGCGGCAAGTGTCCTTGACCTCGCCGCGGGCGGGGTGTATGCTACGCTAGGGCGGGCGCCGCGGCCACGGCGGCCGCCACAGCGCACTCGCCGGGAGGCACTCTACCCGCATGACCACCACCGAGCATTCCGGGCGCCGCCCCGACGCCGCCACGCTCGCCCTGGGCGGCGCCGCGCTGGCGGGCGCGGCCGCCGGGGGCACCTGGCTGCTGCGCCGCTTCGACGCCTGGGCGCTGGCGGCGATCACCCAGCCGGCACGCCGCCCGCTCGACGCTACCCCTGCCGACTTCGGCCTGGCTTATGAGGAGATCCGGCTGCACAGTGAGGACCGGGTCGACCTCTATGGCTGGCTGATCCCGGCGCCGGCCGGGGCCGCGCAGGCGCGCGGCACGGTCATCCTGGGCCACGGCCACGGCGACACGATTAGCTCGCTGCTCGGCGTGGTGGGCTGGTTGCAGCCGGCGGGCTATAACGTGCTGCTGTTCGACTTCCGCGCGCACGGCCGTAGCGGCGGCACGCACACCTCCGTCGGCTACCTGGAGCACCGCGACGTGGCGGCCGGACTGGCCTTCCTGGCTGTGCGGGGTATCCCGCGGGCCGGATTCCTGGGCTGGTCGCTGGGCGGCGCCGTGGGCATCGTCAGCGGGGCGCTCTTCCCCCAGATCGCCGGGGTGATCGCCGACAGCACCTACGCACGGCTCTCGTCGGCCCTGAGCCAGGCCGCCGTACAGCTGTTGCACTGGCCGCCGCGCCTGGCCGCGGTGGTCGGCCGCTACGGCGAGCGGCTGGTGGCACGGTCGCTGGGCTATGACCACGCGGACGCGCGGCCCGAAGCGCTGGTGGGCCGGATCAGCCCGCGGCCGCTGCTGATCATCCACAGCGTCGCGGACGATCTGATCCCGGTGGCCAACGCCGAGATCCTCTTTGAACGCGCGGGGGACCCGAAGGAGCTGTGGATCACGCCCGCCGGGGCGCATGCCGTCGGGCCGGCCGAGCTCTATCCCGACGAGTACCGGGCCCGCGTGCTCGGCTTCTGGGGCCGCGTCTTCCCCGGCCCCGCGGGAGGGTGACCGCCATGCCGGAATCGTTCGGGGCCGGGCAGGGCAGCCCCGCGCCGTTCTTCTTCGGCGAGGGGGCGCCGGTGGGCGTGCTGCTGATCCACGGCTGGAGCGGCTCGCCGGCCGAGATGCGCGGCCTGGGCCGCTATCTGGCCGACCACGGCATGGCCGCGCTCGGCATGCGCTTGCCCGGGCACGGGCGCGACCCTCGCGTCCTCTTCCACACCCGCTGGACCGACTGGGCGGGCGCCGCGGGCCGGGCGCTCGACGCGCTGCGTGCCGGCTCGGACACGGTCTTCGTGGTGGGCCTGTCGATGGGCGCGGTGCTCGCGCTCTACCTGGGCGCCACCGTGCGGCCGCCGCTCGCGGGCGTGGTGGCGCTGGCGCCGCCGATCTACCTGCCCGACCGGCGCGTGCCCTTCCTACCCGTCATCAAGTACGTCCTGCCGTGGTACACCAAGGGGCCGCCGTCGCCGCGCGACCCCACCGTGCCCGACCGCCTCTGGCAATATCCCCGGCTGCCCAGCGAGTCGATCCTGCAGATGTACCGCCTGGGGCGGGAGACGCGCCGGCTGCTGCCGCGCCTGCAGGTGCCCCTCCTCGTCGGGCGGGCGCGGCACGATGCCACCGTGCCGCGCCGCGCGCCCGCGCTCGTTTACCACTACGCGGGCAGCGCTGACAAGACCCTCGTCACCTTCGAGCACTCTGGCCATATCCTGACCGAAGACGCGGACCGCGACGCCGTCTGGGCGCGGGTGCGCGCCTTCATCGAGGCCCATAGCCCGGCGCCCGCGACAGCCTGACGCGCTGGCGGGCGCAGGCGCGGCCGGCCGGCGGCGATCAGGGCGCGGGCTCGAACGGGCCGACGCTGAGCGTCGAGCCGGCCGCCTGGTCGTCGCAGCGCGGGCTGCCACCGAGGCCTGGCCCGGATGGGTCGCCGGCCGCGGTCAGCGTGCCGCCGCCGTTGGGCAGCGTCACCGCGAGGCTGAGCGGCCCGCTGGGTGGGGCGGTGCACCAGTTGCGCCACTGGATCCGCACCAGCGCCTGCGCGCCGGGCGCCAGGGTGATGGCGCCGGCCCGGGGGCCGCTCGTGGCCGGGCCGGGAAGCTGGGTGATGCCGGCGAGCGGGCCGGAGGCGTCTTGCACGGCGATGGTCGGGTAGCCGTCGAGGGTGCAGGCCCGGCCGCTCGCGTTGCCGACCGTGACGGCGCCAAGCAGGGAGCCGGTGGCACCCTGCCATGTGGCCTTGGCGTGCAGCATGCCGGCGCTGCAGGCGCCGGGCGCGCCGCCCGGGGTGGGCGAGGCCGCGGCGGGCGGCACGGGCGGCGGGCCCGGCCGCGTGGGCGTGGGGCGCCAGTCGGCCGGGCCGGCGGCGCCGGGCAGGGCGGTGACCGCGCCGTCGGCCAGGCTGACCACGCTGACGGTGCGGGCCGCGTTGTCCCAGACGAGCAGGTGGCCGCCGTCGGGCGACCAGGCCAGGCGGGCCGGGCGGGTGAAGCCGTCCAGCGCGGTGCCGGCGAGGGTGCTGTCCTGCCCCGGCGCGCTCAGGAAGAAGACGCGGGTGCCGGCCACGGCGAGCGTGCGGCCGTCGGGCGAGAAGCGGGCGTCCAGGTAGACGGCGGGCGGGCCGTCGGTGGAGCGGTACTGGCCCTGGGTCAGCCGTTGGGCGCCGGCCCCGCCCTGGGCGGGGTCACCGTAGTAGAGGTCGTAGTCGCCCTGGGCGTTGCCGGCCTCCCAGACCGCGGCGCTGCCGTCGGGCGTCCAGGCGAGGACGCGGGTGGCGGCGCCCTGCTGCAGGTGCAGGGCCGGGTCGAGGGTGTTGGTCGACAGGTGGCAGAGGTAGAGGGCGCCGGGCGGGCTCTGGCCCGCGTTCAGGGCGATGACCTGGCCGTCGGGCGACCAACTGACGAGGTCGATCTGGGCGTTGCCGTCGCCGCGGCAGTAGTCCTGCGGGGCGCCGCCGTCGAGGTCGACGGTGCGGATGGCGACCTGCGGGAAGGGGTCGTTGGGGCCGCCGTCGGAGGCGACGACGGCCAGGAAGGCGATGCGGCTGCCGTCGGGCGCCCAGAGCGGCGAGCGGCCCTGGCCGATCTGCACGGCGCCGCTGCCGTCGGCGCGGGCGCGCCAGATGGTCTGGTTGGCGCCCTCGTAGACGATGCCGCCGCCGCCCGTGCTGGGCACGGGGGTGCCGGTCTCGGCGGTGGCGGTGGGCGGGCCCGCGGTGACGGTGGGCGGCGGGGCGGCCGGGGTAGCGGTGGGCGCGGGCGGCTGCGTGGGCGCGGCGGTGGGTGGCACGGCCGTCGGCGGGCTGGTCGGCGGCTGCCGTGGGCGCGGCGGTGGCCGGGACGGCGGTGGCCGGGACGGCCGTCGGCGTGGGCGCCGGGGTGGGCGTGAGGGCGGTGCCGCAGGCGGCGAGCAGCAGGGCCCCCAGCAGGGCCAACGTGGCCGGGATGCGTCCGGCGATCCGGGGCGATCGGTTCATGGTGGGTGCTCCTTCTCGGCGTGCGGGTCGCCCGGCACGGGGCGTCCGTCGATCACTAGGACCGCACAGGAGTAACGAATGTTCCCGGGGGGCGGTTGCGGGCCGCCGGGTCCTGCGGCGGGCGGGGATGGGACAGTTTGGGACAGTTTGGGACATTTTCGCGGTTTGCTGGGGCCGCGCACGCCTGGGTGCGGGAGCGGCTACCGCAAATATGACTGATGGCAGTGATAATCATGCTGAGACATGTGGCGCGGCGATGCGCGGGATGGGTTGATTGGATCTGACTTCAGGTGTGGGGGATGGGGGTGGCGGGCAGTTCCGGGGGGCCGGCCCGGCCGATCGCGGCGTCTCGGGGCACGGCGGGGCCCGAGGGCGGCCACGTGGGGCCGCCCCTACCCGGGCATTGGGGTGGCGGTGGGCCGTGTCACCGGCCAGGACGCGCTGGAGGCTGTCGACCCGGCCGATCCTCCGGGCTGCTCGATCGGGAAAGGCCTGACTATAGGAACATCCCGGCGCGGAGATCCTTCACTTGCGTTCGGGATGACAGGGGAGAGGCGCGGCGGCCGGGCGCGATCCTGGCGGCGCGGGCGAGGACGCGCGCGCCTACCGACGGTCGCCGCGCGTTGGGGCGAAACGTGCGGGGCGGGGACCGCGGCCGCGCTGCGGGGGATGCTTATCGGGCGGAGTCTTGGGGCGGCGGTTGTCGCGGGGCGGAGCCCCCTCCTACAGACGCGGCTTCCTTCGGGCGTAATTCTTTCCACTCGCCCGGCACGGGGGTGGTGCGGGGTGAGGGCACGGCGCCGCCCCACCATCCCGGCTTGGATCCAACGCCGCGGGGCGGCGGCCTCGCCGGGCGGAGCCGGCTCCCACAGACGATTCTGGTCTGCATCTCGGCTGGATTCTGGGCGGGGCGGTCGGGCGGCCTCGCCGGGCGGAGCCGGCTCCCACAGACGACCTGCCGGGGCATCCCGGTTGGATTCTGGGCGGGGCGGGTGGCCGGGCGGCCGCGCGGGGCCGGCTCCTACCGGCGACTGGCCGGGCCGGCACTCGGCAGATCTCGGGCGGGATCGTCGGGCGGAGCCTCGCCGGGCGGAGCTGGGCTGCCACCGACGTGCGCTGCCACTGTTGCGGGCTCCCCCGGGCGCGCGCTGCCACTGTTGCGCACAGTGGCGGGCAACGGAAATGGGGCTGGGATGCGGGCGATTGGGCGGGGCGGTGGGGTGGCGGGGGATTGGGAGAAAAGTAGCACAAACGTGCAAAGATAGGCACAAATGTGGTATAATAAGGGTACCCGCGCGCGCCGGCATTTCGATGCATGCCTGAGGGGTTTGTCGTGATTCGGCCGGGCCGTTGACCGGGCTGGGTGACACCCGGCGGCGGGCCGGCAGCAGCTATTATCGGGGAGGCTACCGACGGATGCGGACTGCGCATCGCGGATAGCGGACCGGGTCGTCCAGGAGGTATCAGGTGTCGGTAGAGAAGAATGTCGTCGAGGTCGCCCCGGGGAGCGCCCAAGCCGCACGAGTATGGGGCCAGCAGTATCCGCGTGCTCAAGGGGCTGGAGGCGGTGCGCGTCCGCCCGGGCATGTATATTGGGTCGACGGATCAGCGGGGCCTGCACCACCTGGTCTATGAGATCGTGGACAACAGCGTGGACGAAGCCGTCATGGGCGAGGCGAGCCACGTGGAGGTGGTGATCGGGGCGGACGGGGTCGTGATGGTGAGCGACAACGGGCGCGGGATCCCGGTCGACATGAACAAGGAAGAGAAGAAGTCGGGCCTGGAGCTCGTGATGACGGTGTTGCACGCGGGCGGCAAGTTCGACTCGGAGAGCTACAAGACGTCGTCGGGGCTGCACGGCGTGGGCGCGTCGGTGGTGAACGCGCTGTCGGAGTGGGTGCGCGTGGAGGTGCGGCGCGACGGCAAGGTCTACGCGCAGGAGTATCGGCGCGGGGCGCCGGTGGGGCCGGTGGCGCCGGTGGGCACGGACCCGGGCGGCCGGGGCACGACGACGTGGTTCAAGGCGGACGCGACGATCTTCAAGGAGACGACGGAGTACGATTACGAGTTCCTGGCGCAGCGGTTCCGCGAGATGTGCTTCCTGACGAAGGGGCTGGAGATCACGTTCAAGGACGAGCGGCCGGGGCAGGAGCGCGAGCTGACCTTCTACTTCGAGGGGGGTATCTATTCGCTGGTGCGGCAGGTGAACCGGCACCGCAGTGTGCTGCACAAGCCGTTCTACGTGAGCCGCACGATCGACAAGACGCAGGTGGAGGTGGCGCTGCAGTATAACGACAGCTACACCGAGTCGGTCTTCGCGTTCGCGAATAACATCAACACGATCGACGGCGGGACGCACCTGACGGGGTTCCGGTCGGCGCTGACGCGCACGCTGAACGATTACGCGCGCAAGAACGCGATGCTGAAGGAGAACGAGTCGAACCTGAGCGCGGACGACGTGCGCGAGGGGCTGACGGCGATCATCAGCGTGAAGGTGGTGGACCCGCAGTTCGTCAGCCAGACGAAGGATAAGCTGGGCAACGCGGAGGTGCGCGGGCAGGTCGAGTCGGTGATGGCCGAGGGGCTGATGCAGTTCCTGGAGGAGAACCCGAGCGACGCGCGCAAGATCATCGAGAAGTGTCTGATGGCGGCGCGGGCGCGCGACGCGGCGCGCAAGGCGCGCGAGGTGGTGCGCCGGTCGATTGGCGATGGGGGGACGCTGCCGGGCAAGCTGGCGGACTGCTCGGAGCGGGACCCGGCGCGCAGCGAGATCTTCGTGGTGGAGGGCGATTCGGCCGGGGGCTCGGCGAAGCAGGGCCGCGACCGGCGCTTCCAGGCGATTCTGCCGCTGCGCGGGAAGATCTTGAACGTGGAGAAGGCGCGGCTGGACAAGATGCTGGGCAGCGAGGAGATCAAGGTGTTGATCACGGCGCTGGGCTGCGGCATCGGGGACAGTTTTGACCTGACGAAGCTGCGCTACCACCGGATCGTGCTGATGACGGACGCGGACGTGGACGGGGCGCATATCCGGACGCTGCTGCTGACGTTCTTCTTCCGCCACATGGAGCCGCTGATCCAGGACGGCTATCTGTACATCGCGCAGCCGCCGCTGTACAAGGTGCAGGCGGGCAAGCAGATCCGCTATGTGTACACGGACGCGGAGCGGGACGTGGCGTTCAAGGAGCTGGGCGGCAACCCGAATATCCAGCGCTACAAGGGGCTGGGCGAGATGAACGCGGAGCAGCTCTGGGAGACGACGATGAACCCGGAGAGCCGCACGATGCTGCAGGTGACGATCGAGGACGCGATCCAGGCGGACGAGACGTTCGACATGCTGATGGGCAGTGAGGTGGCGCCGCGGCGCCGGTTCATCCAGACGCACGCGAAGCACGCGAATTTGGACGTGTAGGGCTGCTTGTCGCGGCGCTTGCGCGGGGGAGGGGTCCGGGTGGGCCTCTCCCCCTTCGTTTTCCCCTCGGGCCCGCGTTGCCCGGCAGCTAAAGCTGCGGGCAACAACAACGAAGCCCCTGCGGGCGAACGCTGAGCGAATGGCGGGACGCATGCGACTGCTGTGGGGGCTGGGGGCGGGGGAGACAGGCCGCCCACGAATGGGGGCCGACGAATGCACGAATGTCACGGTGGCGGCTCGGCGGCCGGGGAGCGGGGCGGTGAGGCGTTGCCCGGCAGCTAAAGCTGCGGGCAACAACGACGAAGCCCCCTCGGGCTGGGGCGGCGGCGATTCGGCGGCCGGGGAGCGGGGCGGTGGGGCGGCGCGACGGACCGACGTCGACGCCGCGATACACGAATGGGGTGGGACGGGCGATTCGGCCTGGGGGCGGGCGGGGTGGGGAAGACAGGCCGCCCACGAATGGGGGCCGACGAATGCACGAATGTCACGGTGGCGGCTCGGCTGCCGGGGAGCGGGGCGGTGGGGCGTTGCCCGGCAGCTCAAGCTGCGGGCAACAACCACGAAGCCCGCCTGCGCGGGCTGGGACGGGGCGCTCCTGCCCCATTAGCGGGCTGAAGCGCGTATACTGGTCGTGCAGAGATCGACTGCCGGCAGGGCAGCTACGAACGCGGGAGGGTGCGGGCGGCGCGTATGGTCAAATCGGTGCAACTGGAACTCGGGGGCCAGCCCTACCAGAGCCATGGGCTCTTCTCGGACCACTATCTGGGCGTGCTGGGCGCTAATCCGGACTGGCAGGCGCGGCGCGCGGCGGCGGAGCCGGCGCGGCAGGCGGTGCGGGCGATCTTCGCCGGGTACCAACCGAGCGCCAACGAAGCCCAGACCGAGAACGACTTAATCCGGCCGGTCTTGCTGGCGCTGGGGCATCTCTTTGAGGTGCAAGCGCCGCTGAAGACGCCTGAGGGCACCAAGACGCCGGATTACGTCTTCTACCGGAACGAGGCGGCGCTGAACGCCAACAAGGGGCACGTGCTCACCGACGCGCTGCTGCGGCAGGGCGCGTATGCCGTGGGCGACGCGAAGTACTGGGACCGGAACCTGGACCAGACGGCGAAGGGCAGCGGGGACGCGCTCTCCAATAAGAACCCGACGTATCAGATCTATTACTACATGCTGCACAGCGGCCTGGACTGGGGCATCCTGACGAATGGGCACCAGTGGCGGCTCTACCACCGGTCGAGCGCGCACAAGCTCGACCAGTATTATCAGGTCGACTTGCCCGCCTTGCTGGCGCTGGACGATGCCGACGCCTGGCTCTACTTCTGGGCGTTTTTCAGCCGGGAGGCGTTCATGCCCGGGCCGCTGAGCGCGGCGACCATCTTGCAGGAGAGCGCCGACTACGCCCAGGCCGTGAGCGCGGATCTGAAGCGCCAGGTTTACGAAGCGTTACGCCACCTCGCGCAAGGGTTCCTCGATTACCCAAGCAATCACCTGGCGCCGGAGCCGGGCACGCTGAAGGAAATCTACGACGCGTCGCTCATCCTGCTCTACCGGATCCTGTTCATCCTCTACGCCGAGGACCGGGGCCTGCTGCCGATCTGGGAGAGCGTCGATTACCGGGAGAGCTACTCGCTGCGCGGTATCAAGCTGCAGGTGGCCCGCGCGCTCGACGGGGGGCGCAAGCTGCTTGCCACGTCGGCCAAGCTCTGGCCAGACCTGCAAGCGCTGTTCCACATCATCAACGCGGGGAGCCCGCCGCTGAAGGTCACGACGTATAACGGCGGGCTGTTCGACCCGGCCAAGCATCCGTTCCTGGAGCGGTACGAGGTGGGCGACGCGCACCTGCAGCAGGCGATCGACATGCTGGCGCGGGTCGACGGCCAGCTGGTCGACTACCGGGATCTTTCGGAACGGCACCTGGGCTCGATCTATGAAGGGCTCCTGGAGTACCATCTGGTGCCCATCGCGCCGGAAGCGGCCGCGACGCGGGCCTGGGACGGCGCGTGGCAGGTGGCGCTGGAAAACGACCGCGGGGAGCGCCACAGCACGGGCTCGTATTACACGCCCGATTTCGTGGTCAAATACATCACGGATCGCGCGCTCGGCCCCGTGCTGCGCGAGCGCACGGCGGGGCTGGACGACGATGCGGCGATCGCGCAGGCGGTGCTCGCGGTGAACGTGGCCGACCCGGCGATGGGGTCGGGCCACTTCCTGGTCGAGGCCACGGAGTACATCGCGCGCTTCCTCGTCGAGCGCGGCGTGCGCGTGCCGAGCGGCCTGGCGGCCGAGGACGAGCCGGAACTGACGGCCTGGAAGCGGCGCGTGGTTCACTCGTGCATCTACGGCGTGGACCTGAACCCGCTGGCCGTGGAACTGGCGAAGCTCTCGCTGTGGCTGGCGACCGTGGCGAAGGATCGGCCGCTCTCGTTCCTCGACCACCACCTGCGCTGCGGCAACAGCCTGGTGGGGTCCTGGATCGCGGAGCTCGGTCCGGCGGCCGACGCGCCCGCCGGGCAGGCGAAGGCGGCCACGGGGCGGAGCAAGAAGCCCGTGCCCGCCCAGAGCGCGGAGGGCGAGGTGCAGCTCTCGATGCTCGGCAACGCGGCTTTCACGCAGGCGCTCGGCAGCGCGGTGGATGCCATGTGGACGATCGAGGATATGCCCGGCGAGACGGTGGCGCAGGTGAAGAGCCAGGAGCAGATCTATGGGCAGCTGCGGGAGGAACTGAACCGGCACTACGGGCGGCTCGCCGACGTGATGACGGCCGAGCGGCTGGGCGGGCTGCACCTGAAGCTCGATGCCGCGCAATGGCGGCTCTTTGTGGACTTCGTGGCGGGCCGGTCGTTAGCCGTCCTGCCGCAGTTTCAGGAATGGCTGGCGCAGGCCGAGCAGCTTGACGCGCAGGATCGCTTCTTCCACTGGGAACTGGAGTTCCCGGAGGTCTGGTTCGACCGGGACGGCCGCTCCAAGGGTGCGGCGGCGGGCTTCGACGCGGTCATCGGCAATCCGCCTTACATCCGGCAGGAGCAGCTGACCCCCTTCAAACCCTACTTTGGTCAAGTGTTCTCAGAGGTCGCGGCGGGCACCGCCGACCTGTCCGTCTACTTCATCGGGCAAGGCATGCGATTGTTGCGCCAGGACGGCTTACTTTGTTACATCACCAGTCGCAGCTGGCTGAATGCGCGGTATGCGACGGCTTTGCGCGCTTATCTACGAACGCAGGTCACCGTGGCGGAAGTGATCGACCTGGGGGACGCACAGATCTTCGCGGATGCCCGTGAGGCACGCCCATCAATTCTAACCCTCCAGCGCGCCGAACCCGCGACGGAGCACACCGCCCTCGGAACCGTGTTTACGCGGGCGGAAGGCTTTCTCCCCTTTGACGTTCGGGTACATGAGAAGCTGTCCCCCGTGGCCATACACAACCAGGATGACGACGGTTGGCGACTGGGTGGCGTAGAAGAGCGGGCGGTCTTCAACAAGCTGATGACTTCCGGTGAGCCGTTCGGCACGCTGTTGGGCGGGCGCATCTACCTCGGGGTAAAGACAGGGCTCAATAGCGCCTTTGTCATTTCCGAGCAGGAGAAGAACGCGATTATCGCGAGGGACCCTGCCGCCGCTCGGTTCCTTAGGCGCCTCCATCGCGGCGAGGACGTGCGTCCTTGGTATCAGGAAAACAGCGGACACTGGATCGTTGTCATCCCGTGCGGTTGGTCTTCAACAAACTTCGGATCGGGACTGGAAGAAGCTGAGGCTTGGGAGCACCTAGAGCGGACCAGCCCCGGAATCGCTTCTCACTTAAGGCCGTTCGCTGAAGCGGCCCGTCACCGCACCGATAAGGGGGATTTCTGGTGGGAACTACGCGCGTGCGACTACTACGACGTCTTCCAGCGGACCAAGATTGTGTGGCCCGAGATAGCCAAGTTTCCGCGCTTCTCCATCAATTCGAACGGCACGTACATTAACAACAAGACATTCATGGCAGACTGCGCCGACTACCACGTTCTGGGTGTCCTACAATCACGCGCAGCCTGGTACTGTATTACCAACCTCTGCGTTTCGCTCGGAGAGAGAGCAGGAACATCGTTCTACCAGCACGAGCGGCAGTTCATCTCACGGTTGCCCATTCCGCCCATGGACTCGGACGCTCGGGAGGCAATTCAAACCTTGGCTGAGGCAATGTCGAATCTGGCGGAGACAAGATGTCTCTTGGATGATCGCACTCGTCACCGCATTCAGCAAGACCTCGGGGCTCCTGGGAAGACGCTCAACAGCAAGCTGGCGACATGGTGGGATCTGGACTTCGCCGGGCTGCGATCCGAGGTGAAAAAAGTCTTCCGCAAGGACATCCCGCGTTAAGGAGCGAGCGATTGGGAGGAATGGTTCACGGCGCAGGCTGTGGAGCACTGGCGCCTGACGTCGGAGATCGTGCGGCTGGAGCGCGAGCTGAACGAGCAGGTGTACGCGCTGTTCGACTTGACGCCGCGCGAGCGGGAGATCATCGAGACGAGCACGAAGTATCAGTACGGGGAGGTATAGGTAGCGCCATGCAGAAGGATCCGCCTGCGTCCGTGGGACGGCCGGTTCCCCTCTCTGCGACCGCAGCAGAGACGGTCCTCAGGCTTACTACGCCTGTGGAAGAAGCCCGGAAGGTGATCTGGCCGTTCAACGAAGAAAAACGTGGCCACCCGATGGGGGAACTTGTCGACCAAGGGCAACTGAAGGCCAAGGACCTAGGTTACGCGCTGGAGCAAGCGAGCGATGGCAGGGTCCGCGCAGCTGCGCGGACCCTGCTTGTTTACTACCTGGGGCATACCCGCCACAGTTGAAGCGACACGTCATGGAGGTCCGCGCATCATCCCGGGCAGCCGATACCTGGCGGACGAAGAACGCTGGTCATTCGCGATGGTTGCCTTTGTTGCCGGTCTGGCCTCGATGGGGCTCATTTTACTCGCCGGCATCTTCGTGAACGAATGGCTCCACGGTACTCTTACCGTCCCGGTGCTGATCGTTAGCGGGGTACTGCTTGCTCTCTGCATCTGGGTAGCGTATACGCAGAGCAAGCGCAGCATTGCGGAATATGAAGGCTTTAGGAAGGGCCGCGAAGGGGAGGACGCGATTGCGGAGAAGCTGCAGATGAAGCTGGACGGGCAGTGGACGGTGTTCCGCAACCTGGTGCTGCCCGGCGACCGCAAGGACGATCTCGACTTCGTGCTGGTCGGGCCCGGTGGGATTTGGGTGCTTGAGGTGAAGACGTATGGCCCGCGGACGAGAGTGGGGCCCGACCAACCCGCAGGCCCGGCTGCCAAGTTGCGCCGAGGCGGCTGGAAGACGCGCAGCGGACCGGCAAGCGGGAAACAACGCCGTCCGCCTAAACAAGTGGCTCGGCCAGCGAGGTGTCGACGTGAGGTGGGTGAACGCCGCGCTACTCTTCCCCGAGTATCGTCCGGTCGATTTCACTCCAACCGCCGAGAAGACGGAAGTCTGGCCTGCTGCGGAGATAGACGATCGGCTGGCTGCACTTGCGGCTGCGGCTCCCTCCTCCACTCTGAAGACCGAGCAGGTGGTCGCGGTGCTGTCGGGATTGGCCAGTCGCACGCTCGGCAGCTAGTTCAGAGTCCCATGCGGCACCGCCTCCGCCCCGGCACTGTGGGAGCACCGCGAATGGAGCAAGAGTGACCCCCGCCCACCGTTGCTCCGAACCCTCCCCCGAGATCGACACGTCCGCCTGACCATGGCGCACCCCAGACCGCGTCCGGGCCGGGTGGCGCCCAGGATGCAGCGGCCCCGGCGCCCCACCCACTCGCACCGAGCAGGCCGGACGCCGGGGCCGCGCGCACGGGCGGGCGCGGGGCTTAGCGCGCCGCGCGGCGCAGCGCCAGGCCGCTGCCCGCCAGCAGCAGCGCCAGGGCCGCCAGGGCCGCCGCGATCAGCGGCAGCGTTTCGGCGCCGGTCGCCGGCATGCCCGTGGGCGTCCCGCCGGCCGCGGCCATGGGCGCGGGCGTGGTGACCTCGACGTGCAGCGCCGGGGTGCCGTTCAGCAAGCCCACCGCGAAGATGTCGTAGATCTTGCCCGCCTGCAGGCTCACGCCGGGCAGGTCGAGCGCGACGGTCGCGGAGCCGGCCGGCGTGACGGCCAGGTGGTAGGTGCCCGCGGCTACCGGCAGATAGGCGCTTGCCTGCGGAAAGGCGAGGCCGGAGATGAGGGTCGGGCCATCGGCCACCTTCACGTCGACGGCCGGGGCGTCGGGCGAGGCATGCACCACGCGCACGTGCGCCTTGCCAGGCGCGGGCGCGGCCAGGTTGTCACTCAAGATGGTCGCCTGGATGTGGGCCAGCGTGCCCGTAGCGGCCACCGTGTAGGCCTGCCCGGCCTCGAGCGTCGCGGTGGCCTGGATCACGGCCTTATCGGCGCCCTGGCCCGTGGGGGTCACGACAAAGGTGTGCGCGCCGGCCGGCAGGGGCAGATAGTCGCTCGCCGTGAAGAACGGCACGTTTGTCAGCGCCTTGCTCCCGTCCACCCACACGTCCACCGCGGGCGCGTCGGGCGACGCGTGCACGACCCGCACATAAGCCATGCCGGCCGCCTGGGCGCCCGGCGCCCACCCGGCCAGCGCGAGCAGCCCCAAGACCAGTGCCACCATCAACGTCCACTTACGCATTGTAATCCTCCATCGAACGAACTTCTGCCCGGCCGGCACCCGGATTCGCGGCGGGCATCAAGCGTCTCTGCTGCTGTTTACGGCCGGAGCGGCTGCTTGGATCTATGTTTGTATAATGTTTGTCCAAGGTTGGTTCGGTGTTCTAACGGGACCACGCAGGCTGGGCGGCGGCCGGGTGCGCGGCCAGGTCAGCATGGCGCGGATCCCGGCCTCCGGGCGGCCGCGCGGGGGTGGCGATGCAATTGTCGAAGGGAGAGACCCGGGTGGATCTCTCCCTTCAGCTACCCGCGGGGCAGGCGCCGGGATGCGGCGTCAGGACGGGCGGGCCGCCTCCAGCGGGCCGGTCGCGTGCGACCGCCGGGTGACGCGGGGCCAGACGAGCAGGGTCACGACGGTGGCGGCGAGGAGCAGCAGGGAGGAGCCGACGAGGGTGGGCGCGAAGAGCGCGGTGGGCGCGTCGTACAGGGCGTGGACGCCGATGACCAGGAAGAGGTTCTGGGTGCGCAGGTAGAGCAGGGCGTAGATGACGCCGATGGCCAGCACCATGGCCAGGCTGATCGCGAGGTCGACGGGGTCGAAGCCCTGCAGGATGCGGATCGGGACGTGGCGCAGCGCGAAGAGCGCCTGGGAGCCGAGCAGGGCGGCGACGAGCGCGCGGCCGGGGCGGGCGGGCCAGCGGGCGGCGAGGCGGGCCCAGACCTGGGGGAACAGGAAGCCGCGGTAGGCGATCTCCTCGTAGAGTGCGTTGCCGCCCAGCTGGCCGATGAGGCCGCCGAGGACGGCGAGCACGCCGAGCTGGGACCATTCGGGCGCGGGGGTGATCGTGCCGTTCAGACGCGAGGCCGAGCGCGAGCTGGATCAGCTGGACGGCCAGCCAGAGGCCCGCGGTGACCACCAGCGCGGTCCCGAGGCGGGAGCCGACGAGGCCGAGGTCGCGGGCGCGCAGCCGGCCGAGCCCGAGCAGCAGGCCGCCGCCCACGATCAGGAGGAGGGGCAGGTTGCCGAGCAGGGTGCGGTTGATGAGCCCGCCGGTCGCGGCGGCGACGGGTTCGAACAGGTCGGTGGCAAAGAGCAGGATGACGAGCGTGGTCAGCAGGTAGTCGAGGGCGAGGAAGAGCACGAGGATGCGGCGGCTGACGAGGGTGAGATGGGGGAAGAACGGTTCTGCATGGGGCACTACCTCCTGGTGCCGCGGCCCGCCGGGTCTGCGCGGGCGGGGGCGCACCGTGTCTGGGGGGCGTTTCCGGCGGGGCCGGGCGGGATGGCCGGCGCTCCGCGGAGGGCAGCCGCCTCCAGGGTCAGCCTACCGCAGCGGGCTGACAGGGCCGGTAGACTGATGGTGACAGTGGGATGAGAAATCGTGCGCGCGAGCGTCTCACCGCGTCTACCTGGCGGGCGGGGCCGGCCGGGGGCACGCGGGGCCGCCCCTACCTCGCGGTGGGCAGCCGGATCCGGATGCCGCGGTGGCCCCGGCGCTCCCTCGGGTGCGGGCCTGTTGCGGACTGGCGGTGGCGATTACCGCGGGTTCGCCAGGCGCACTCCCAGCGCCTCCACGCGCTCGCGGATGGCGGGCACGGAGACCTTGCCGCCGCTACTCAGGACCTGGCTATCCACGAGCACGAGCGGGAGCTGCGCGTCGGGCGGGATGGGCGGGCACGCGGGGTCGAACAAGTCGTAGTACTCGACTCGCACCGCCGCGCCAAACCGCCGGCGCAGCTGCTCGGCGGCCCAGGCCGCCACACTCCGCCAGCGGTCCTCGGCGCCTTGCGCGCAGGCGACTGGCGATCCGACGATCTGCACGAGCACCTGATCCGGCATTGTCTTGCTTCCTGTCGCGCGTTTGCGGTCCGCGGACGCGTCTACCGCGCCCTAACGGGCCACGGGAGCCGGGCTCGGCTCGACCGGCGCGGCGACCTCGGCCGGCGAGGGCGCCGCGGGCGCCGCCACTGTTCGGGTGCCGAATAGCCGTCGCTCCAAGCGCAGCGCCGCCCACACGAGGGTGAGCATCACGGGGACCTCGATCAGCGGGCCAACCACGGTGGCCAGCGCCACCGTCGGCGAGAAGGCGGTGATGGCGATGGCGATGGCGATCTCAAAGTCGCGTCCCGTCGAGTTGAAGGCCACCGCCACGGCGTCCCGGTAGTTGAAGCCCAGGCGGGAGCCCACGACGAACACCACGAAGAACATGACGGCAAAGAAGATGCCCATCGGGACTGCCATCTCCACCACGATCATCGGCCGCGAGAGGATGAGGTCGCCCTTGAGCGAGAACATCACGATCAGGGTGAAGAGCAGGCCCAGGATGGAGAGGGCGTTGAGCGCGGGCTTGACGCGCTCCATTGCTTCCTCGCCCCCGCGCCGCGTGACCAGCCGGCGGGTGATGACCCCGGCCACCAGCGGCAGCCCCAGGTAGAGGACCACGCTCTCGGCGACGACCCACACGTCGAAGTTGACGCTGCCGAGGAGCAGCCGCGCGTACACGGGGATCAGGACCATCTGGATCACCGAGTTGAGGGCCACGAACACCAGCGCCATCGGGGTGTTGCCTTTGGCGAGATAGGTGAAGATGATCACCATGGCGATGCAGGGCGCCAGCCCGTACAAGACGAGGCCGGTATGCAGCTCGGGGTCGCTCACGAAGATGTTGGCCAGCAGGAGCATGAAGAAGGGCGCTATCAGGTAGTTGAAGAAGGCGACTACCCCGAGTTGTTTGGGCGAGCGGAACGCCCGCCCCACCTCGTTCAGGCGTACGTTTGTCATGGCCGGGTACATCATCATGAACAGGCCGATGGGCACGCCCAGCGAGATGGCGTTGGGCACCGAGAAGACGAAGGTGCCGGCGACGATGCTCTTGAGGGCGTCGATGGGCGGGGTGAGGGCGAAGTCGGAGATGTTCAGCCCCTTGCCTATGGCGATGCCCACCGCCATGCTGAACACGACGAAGAAAGGCAGGAGGCGAAAGTCCTCCAGTTTGGCCAATAGCGTCTTAGAGCTCATGGTGTTTCTCCCGCGGATCGTGTGGTGGATCCGCACCCGGTGTATTCGTGCCGGTTTCCGCGGCCGGCGCGCCGGCGCTCCTGGCCCCTGCGGCTACTCCCTCGGGACGCAGCAGTTCCTCGGGCAGGGCCATGCCGCAGCAGCCCGCGATGCGCTCGTTGCCCTTGTCGGGCCGCGCCAGGCGCTGCAACCCGACGTTGAGCGCGACGAGCGCGATGGCCAGCGCGGCGAACCCCACCAGGATCTCCAACAGATGCTCCCTCCGCCTAGACGGCGACGGCTTCCGGGGCTCGGGGGTGAGCCGGAGCCGGGGCCGGCCCGTACAACCGCTCGCCCAGCGCGGTCAGCAGATCCAACCCGGTGACCTCGCGGGGTAGCAGCGGGATCTCGATGACCGGGACCGGGAAGCGCCGGGCGATCTCCGCCAGGTACTTCTGCTGCATGGCGCGCCTGGCCCTGCTGAAGGGCGTGGTGCAGGCCGCGGCGGGCAGCACCTGGTTGGCGACCACGAGGCCCGGCTCGATCCCGATGGTCTTGAGGTCCTCGCCGGCTCGGTAGGCCTCCACGATGGGTGTCGCCTCGGGATACATCACGTAGGCGAACGTGCTCTGCGCGGGGTCCTTCATCATCGCGATCACGCGGCCGAAGCGCGCCTTGGCCACGTCGTCCGCAGCCACCGTGTCGACCGACGCATAGACCTTGATGTCCAGTTGCGTGCTCCAGTCCACGGGCAGCTGCAGCAGGCGCAGCGTGTGGCCGGTGGGCGCGGTATCGAAGACGGTGACTTGCCAATCGTCCTGGGCGGCGTACTCGATGAACTTATCGAAGGCGGCCATTTCTTCCGTGCAGGGGGAATCGAGCTCCTCCGCCATTACCCGGATCGATTCCTCCGGACGGCCGCGCCTGCGCGCGTCCTCCAGAATGCGGGTCTTGTACACCTCGCCCGCAGCCTTCGGGTCGATCTTGGTCGCCCACAGGTTGGGCACACCGGGCACGGGAGCAGGCTGGTCGGTGACCGGCACGCCGAGCACGTCGCCCACGTGCGCCGCGGGGTCGGTGGTCAGCAGCAGGGTCTTGTAGCCCTGGCGGGCCAGCCATACCGCCGTCGCGCAGGACACGGCCGTCTTGCCGACCCCTCCCTTGCCGGTGAAGAACAGGTAGCGGGAGCCGTTCTCGGGCAGGATGCGCCGGAGAGCGGCCGCGGAAACGCGGCCGATATCTTGTCGAGCGACCGTCGTTACGGCGTCCCCGGTGCCCGGCGCGGCGTCGCGCTCCGAGTCAACGGCGAAATGGGGCGTGTGGCCCTCAAGGAGGTGCGCCACCTCCCGCAGGCGTGCCAGGCCCTTGATCTCCCCGTCAAGCAGAACCATGCGCTGCTTCGGCAGACGGAAGTCGCGCTCGATCTGGGCCAGATACCCCTGCTGCATCCTGCGGCGCTCGGCGAACAGGGCGTTGGACTCTTCTTCGACGGGGATGATGCCGTTCACGATGAGCTGATGGGTGTGGATACCGAGTTTGCCCAGCTCGCCAATCGCCCGCTGCGTCTCCTTGATGGAGGTGGCTTCGGGCTGGAGCACGAAGGTGAAGGTGGTCTGCTCGGGGTCGCGCATGGTTGCCAGCGCCCGCTCGTACTTGTGCTTGGCGTCCTGGATGGCGGCGGCGGGGCCGATACAGGTCTGGCCGCTACCGGCGGACGCCTGATCAATGGAGCGGCTCCACTCGGCGGGCAGCTCCAGCAGCCTGATCGTGTGGCCCGTCGGCGCTGTATCGAAGATGACCGTGTCGAACGTGGCGGGCACCGGCGTGGGGGCGGCGTTACTGATCTCCAGGAAATCCACGAAGCGGTCGAAGGCGGCCACCTCCGCAGTGCAGGGGCCGGCCATCTGCTCTTCCATGACCTGGACGATCTGCTGGGGGAAGGCCTCGCGAATGGGGGCCATCGCCCGGTCGATGTATTCTTTCGTCGCCTGGTCCGGGTCGATTTCCATCGCCCAGAGGTTCGACACGCCCGCGATGGGCGTAATCTTGTGGCCGATGCTTTGCTCGAAGACATCGCTCAGGTTGGATGCAGGGTCGGTCGTGACGATGAGGGTGCGGTGGCCGCGGCCGGCCTCGTGCACGGCCGTGGCGCAGGCCATCGAGGTCTTGCCGACGCCGCCCTTACCGGAGAAGAAGAGAAAGCGGGTCGTCATCTAGCTGCTTCCTTTGGTCTCGGAGGCTTGGGCCTCGGTGGCTTCGATCAGCGCCTGATCGATCTCCGGACGAGTCGGGTACTCGCCCGTCTTGACAACTCGCCCCGAAACGACGGTTATGGGGAACGCATCCATGCCTCGCTCGCGCACCAGGCGCATCACGTCGGGCTGCTTGAGAAACACGTGGGGGTGCGAGGCCAGCTGGTAGCGCTCCACGCCCACCCCTTCGGCGTTCAGCGCGCGCACCATCTGGTCCACGTCCAGCAGCGTCTGGTCGAGTGTGGGGCCGCATAGGCCGGTGGGGCAGCAGAGGGGCGGGTCGAAAAGCTCGACCTTTGCCGCCGGTGCTGCCGCCGCTGCCGGCGTGGCCTGACCGGCTAACCGGCCGGCTGCCGCTCCTGCAATTTCGATGTCTGGCATATTGCTTCACCCTCCATGTGTTCTGGAGGAGACGGGTGCCGCCGGGTTACCGGACTCTAATCTCGCCAACTCCGCTAGCCCCCACGTTCTCCATGCGAACGAAGGAGGGCGCGCACGAGGCTTGCCGGGGCTGGATGCGCGCAGGGTCGAAGAAGGTGCCGAGCGCCTGATTGAGCGCGGCAAGGGTCTCGTGGTCGATGGAATAGTGTATCCAGCGCGCGTCATCGGGGTCGCGGCGCATCACGAGCAGTCCCGCTTCCTGGAGCACCCGCAGGTGGTGCGAGACCAGGTTTGGCGCCATGTTCAGCGCCTCCCCCATCTCGCAGTTGCACTGCTCGCCCTGCATCAGCAGGTCGACAATGCGTAGGCGGTTGGGCTCGGCCAGCGCCTTGAACCAGGCGCTCAGCGCTTCGAATTGTGCGGTGGCGTGTGCTTTTGGTGGGTCAACCCCGGGCTGCTTATCCGTAGTTATCATTAGCTTTCCGTGCTCCCTGTGTTCCCCCGTTTTGCCGGCCGTAGCCCAATCCATCCGCGCCCCATACTTCAACGCCAATTGAATTATACACCTCCGCGAACGTCGGTGTCAAGCGATGCGGCCACCGAACCAGCCGTCATGCAGCACCCAAGCCCGATTTCGCCTGAGTGATAGGTGCAAAGCGGTCATCTGCGGCCGACCTGGCGAGCGTCCCAGCGATTCCGAGTCTCTCGTCGTCGGGGTGGGCGAGGCCGCCAGGATGCGCCGTCCACCTGCTTCAGCTAACGGAGAGGTTGCTTCGAACCTTGCCGGTGCTGCATTTGTCATCGCGTTTTCTCCGGACTTTCGTCCGACGATACGGGTAGCTCAACCCGCAAAGCGCCATTTGGGATCAGCCCCGCACGCAGCGTGTTACTCACTGTGCCCCACTTCACAGCCAGTTCGTGCAGTTCCTGCAGCTTCTCAACGCGCTCTGGGCTGTTGATGGTCAGCAGGTAGTTGATGTCGACGAGCCCGGGTGGGTCCTCCTGGCGCACGGCAGTGAAGTCAACTCGCGCCCCGTCTACGCGCAGGCGCATTTTCGCCGCGAAGCTATCGAGGTTCGTCAGAAGACAAGCCCCCAATGCAGCGAGTAAGGTCTCCGCCGCATTGAAGCCTGCCTCGCCCCCCTTTTTCGCGTTCAGGGTGAGAGTGTATCCTCGGGCGGCTGCCTCGGCACGCTCCTCACCTTGCCGCGTCACACTAACCCTGTACGTGCGTAAGCTCTGCGCTCGCTTCATGGCCTCACCCCGCTTGCTGCAGCAACCGCGATTGCTGCCGGTAATGCTGTCACTACCGCCCCCACACCTCGCCCGTGCGCACGCCGGCCACCGTGCGAAACGCCACAACCGCCCAGAAGACCAGGAGCAGGAAGAACAGGAGCACCCCGAAGCCCTCAACGATGCCCAGGTTCCAGGCCCTGGCCAGCGTGAGCGTAGCGACTGTGTAGGCCCCAACGGGGAAGGTGAAAGCCCACCAGCCCAGTCCGTAGGGGAGACGCCCGGCCCGCAGATAACGCCTCAAGAGCAGCGCGGCCACCCCGAGCCACCAAAGCCCGAACCCCCAAATCGCAATCGCGCCCATCAGAGAGAGCGCCTGCACCGCGGGAGCCAGTTCGCCCCATACGCTGGAGCCTGCCTGGGCCAGGCGCAGGAGCGCCAGGCTGCCCACGCCGATGGGCCCGAGCCCGATCCACAGCGACGGCGCCAGGGGCGCCGCGGGTAGCGGGTGGTGCACAAGCCGGGTGTAAAGGAGGGCCGCCACCATCAGGAACAGGAAGAACCCCACGCCCCAGGCCGCGTAGCTGAGGGTCAATAAGAAGCGGGCGGTGTCAGGATCCGCTCCGGGTAGCAGTGGGGCGAGCACCAGCGGAATGATGATGTTCACCACCGGCGGGATGAACCAGCCGCCGTTGGCCTGCTCGCGCCCAATGTCATCGCTCACGAACAGCACGTATGAGAAGCCCAGGCTGGCGGCGAACCCCAGCACCCCGCCTACCACGGCGAGTACGCCCACCAGCCAGAGCACAAGGACGGAAGGCAGCCAAGCCGGGCCGACAGCCGCCGTGGCCGCCGCCAGCACGAGTAGCCCGGCGGGGAAAGTGGCATACATGGCCCCGGACATGGGGTGGGCCAGATCCCTGCGGGCCGCTTCGGGGTGGCGCAGCCAGCGAAGGATGTATGGAATGCCCAGCGCGACGGCCAGGACGTACGCCAGCAGCAGCATCCCCAGGCCTACGACGTCGGCCACTGGCCTGAGAGCCGGTATGCCCCCCGGGTTCATGTACGCCGATACGCTGACGATGCCCGTCCCCATCACCGCGGCATACCAGCCCGGATGAAACAGCCGCAAGGAGATGCCTTGCCGGGCGAGGGGCGGCGATGCCGTCAGTGACGTGGGCGGCGCGGGTGCCGGCGGCCCGGAGGGTGCGGCCGGTGCCTCACTGTTCTTGGTGTCTGTGGTGGCCGTGGCTGCTGCATTCACGTTATTCATACTCCGCAACGTACTCATCGTCTTCACTGTCCTCGCTTTGCGTTCCATAGCGCCTGGCGTACACCGCGCGCCGCCAGGGGTCGATACCCCACACGGTCGGCACGAATACCAGGTGGAGCGCCATCAGAAACATCACGCCGTCCCGCACCATGATTTCCAGCCCCAGTTCCTCGTTCGTGAGCCATGTGCCCAGCGGGCCGAGCGCGGAAATCAGCGCTGCGCCGATGGGGGTGATGGTCGCACCGCCAAAGCAGCCGCAGTCCACGGCGATGCCCCGCGCCCAGCCCTGGCCGATCGCGACGAGGAACACCAGGAGGAGTGCAGCGGTTACGGCGGCTGAGACGCGGGTGAACAGGCCCATCAGGAGCCATACACCGACCAGCAGCTCGAGGGGCGGCAGGCCGTAAGCCATAGCAGTCACCAGGAAGCTCGGTAGCGGTAATTCGTATGACTCAATCGTTGCCGTCAGCGCGCCAACGAGGCCAAGTTTGGTCAGCCCGGCCAGCACGAAGGCGAACCCCAGCACGAGGCGGGAGACGAGCGTAGGGTACGGCCCACGCACGAAGGCCCAAACTCGCGCCCCGATGCCCAGCGCCCGATCTTCCTCCTGCTCCGCCTCGACGACGCCTCTGGCGGTGCGGGAGGCGGGCAGGGGAGTTGCCGCGCTTCCCGCACCCCCGGCACCGCCAGGGACGCCGGGAACCGGGTTGACGGTTCCAACCCGGTATGCGCCGTGTGGGCTGTCGGCTCCGGGCGGCCTGTCTGAGTGTGCAGTAGCGGGCATGGATCTATTTGTCTCCTTCTAAGTTGCCGGGCGTACGCATCTATGTGCGGCTGTGTCGCTGCACGGTCCCGCCGCACATAGATGCGCGGCTGCTCGGCCTACTTGCCGTAGCCGGAACACGGGATGCACACGGGCTGCCCGTCCTTTAACCTCATGTACCTGGTGAACACCATCTCGCCGCACTCGCTGCATTTGACCATCGGGAAGAGGGCCTTTGGTGGTGTGAACTGAAAATCGGGGAGAGGCTGCACCGAGAAGAGGGTCGCATCGTCCTGGGAGGTTACCCAGTTCACGATCTCGCCCGATACCGCCGCCGGGATCTCCGACGGTTCTCGGCCCTGGGCACGGAGCTTGACGAACTCGAATTCGCGCAGCTTCCCTATCACTTCAGGGCGAACCGCCACCCGCACCGCCCCCTTCTGAGGGTGGTATAGCACCATGGCGGCCTTGCCGTAGTTAAGATTGCGCAGCAGTCGCTTGGCGTAGGTCGCACCGGTGGCTACCTGTATCCCGTCCTCGAAGCAGGTATTGGGATGCCCTTCGCCCATTTCGCTGAACGCGAACAGACCGTGATCCTTCTCGTGTGACACGCCGAGGTGCTCCATTGCCACCTGCCCGGCCCGGAAGCCGAGCGGCATGAACGGGCAGAAATGCCCGTGGAACTCGAACGCCCAATCGGGTACCTGAAACATCGCTTTTCACCTCCGTAGATATGGACTTAGGAAACTTCTTGTCCAATTTGCCCGACCCCGTCCCGAACGCTTCGCCTGACTGCGGGGCGGTTCGCGCAGCCGCAAGCTCTACACGCGCTGGGTGGCCTTTCGGCCTTTGGGGTGCTCCAACCGCTCGGCCCGTCCAGGTGCGCTCCCGAAATACGCGCGCAGTCTGCCCGCCATCTTCAGGTAGAAGACCATAAGCAGGATCTGAAAGATGGGCATCGTTGCCGCGGGAATCGCGACCAACGGGGAAAAGGCCATGGTTGCGATGGCGATCGCCGTCCCGTTGTTCTTGCCGGTGCTTGCGAACACCACCGCCATGTTGTCCTCATACGACAGCCCGACCCTCTTGTTCACCCACGTGACCACGGCCAGCGTAAGCGCAATGAAGATGGCGTTGGGCACCAGCAGGAGCAGCACCGTCTGCCACTTATCCGCGATCATCGAGGCTTTGCTGAAGAAGATCAGGAACACGATCCCGTACATTGCGAGCAGGGAGAGCGCGGGGAACAGCGGGTGAATACGCTGGAAGCGCTCGTGGCCGAGCCAGCGGACCAGGCCCAGGCGGGTGAGGTAGCCCAGCAGCATTGGTGCGATCAACACCGTGAGAATCGAGGTGATCATGTCCTGCAGCGGGATGGGCGCTTGGTACTGCGCCGCGAAGCCACTCATCCAGAGAGGAACGGCCACTACCGCGAGCACGAAACTGAGCGCCACCGACACGGTCGCCAGCTCCACGTTCCCCTTGGATAGGCCCGTGTAGCCTATGCTCATGCTCGAACACGGCACGACCATCACCAGCATGAAGCCCAGCGCCAGCAGCGAGTTGGTCAAGAACGTCCTGGCCAGGAGCTGCCCGACCACGGGGGCCCAGATGAAGTTGAAGAACAGCGCGAGCGCAAGCCCCTTGAGGTTCTTCCCCGCCTGAAGCAGGGATTCCAGCTTCAGGTTGACCATCATGGGATATATGATGAAGAAGACCGCCACCGTGGTAAGCGTGCTGAGCCCACTCTGGTTGGCCCTGGCCCAGGCACTGCTCGGATAGCCGAGCGCCAGTCCAGCCACCATCGCGAGCACGACGTAGAGGAGCATCCACTTGTTGAGGTGTTCCTGCACTGCCTTGATGCTGTGCGCGTGATTGGAGTGATTTGTTTGCATCTTCTGCCCGATCCTTCGTGCGGTTGCGACCCAGCTTTACAGCAGGTCGAAGATCATTTTGGCGGCGATCACCCATAGCAATACGCCGATAATGAGCTTTAGCTGCCCGCTCGACAGCTTGCGGCTCATGAGTTGCGCGCCCAGGAAAGAGCCTAGCGCGGCCATCGTGCCGGTTAGTAACACGAAGCCCCCATCGATCCCGCCCAGAGCAGCGTGTCCCAGGAAGCCGGACAGGGAGGAAAAGACGACCACCAGCGCGGTGGTGCCCGCGGCGACCTTCGCATCCAGGCCCAGCCAGTTGAGCACGGGCACGATGAAGTTGCCGCCGCCGACCCCGAGCAGCCCCCCGAGAAACCCTGCAACGCTGCCGACGCTCGCCCCCGAGACCACTTCCACCGTCCCGGGACGGTCGCCGGCTCGGAGGCTCCCCGCGCGTTTGCGGGGGCGGTAGAAGAGCATCATCGCACCGGCAAATACGAGGAATGTGGCGAACAGGGCGAGAAGCACATCCTTGTCGACCAGTGGCGTGACCCAGGCCCCGACCGGGGCGAGGATCACGGCCGTGATCAGCACGGGCAAGGCGATGCGCACGTTGACCAACTTCTGCCGGAAGTAGACAACCGAGGCAAACGAGAGGCTTATCGTATTGAGCAGCAGCGCGGTGGCCGTGGCCTGGGGGAGGGGCACGCCGAGGTAGTAGAAGAGGGGCACGAACAGGAAGGCCGCACCCAGGCCGGCCATGGCGAGCAAGCCCGACAGCACCAGCACCACGACGGCACTAACCAGATAGACGAGCATCGGCGCCCTCCACTCTGAGGCTGCAATACTCTTCGTCGGGTCGGCATTCGGAGCATTCCGCCTGCAAGGTTGAATGAGTTATGTCGTACGCGGTCGCAAGCATCGCGGTGAGCTCGGCAAAGCACCCGGAAGCGGCCGCGACCGTGCAGTTACCTGTGTCGACGTGCGCAGAGAGGGCGCGTTTGTCGTGCCCTATGGTCCATACATGGACATCGTGGACGGTGTTCACTCCCGGCACCGCGTTCATATCCGCGATCAATTGCCCCATGTTCAATCCAGAGGGAGTCCCCTCCATGAGCACGTTCACCGCCTCCTTTACGATACCCAGGGCAGACCACATGATGAATAGCCCTATGAGAAAGGAGACGAGCGGATCCAGGAATGGCCAACCGGTTAGCAGAATGCCTGCGCCTGCGACTATCACGCCGAGCGCGGAGAGCGCGTCCCCCGCCATGTGAACGAAGGTGGAGCGCACATTAATGTCCTCTGCGCCGGCGCTGAGCATGAGAGCGATAGCGCCGTTTAGGACCACCGCTATGGCCGCGACAACTATGATGATACTGCCCTGCACCGGTTCGGGCTGCAGGAGGCGAGATACCCCTTCGTAGAAGATGAAGAGGGCAATCAGGATCAGTGTGCCTGAATTGAGCGCCGCCGCGAGGATGCCCGCTCTGTAATACCCGAAGGTCTTGGCGGGGGTCGGTCTCCGCTTTGCCAGGCTTATTGCCCACAAGCTGAAGCCAATGGCGAGGGCATCGGTCAGGTTGTGTCCGGCATCCGCGATGAGTGCCAGGCTATGGGCTGCGAGGCCCGCGACAAACTCGCCCACGACGAAGAGGGAAGTCAGCACCAGCGCTGCGACCAGCTTGCCCCCCATGTTTGTCATAACACCGTGTGAGTGTTCTGACTCCGCCGCCCCGGACCCCGCGGCCGGCGGGTTATCCTTCAAGTAGGCTGTACGTTGCGCGTCCATACCTGTTTTCTCACGATCCTAAAGCACCAGGCTTGTCTCGGCGGTGGAGCAGCGAGAGAGTTACTCCGCTGTTCCTTCTATCGGGCCCTTTCGCCGGCCCCGCGGGTACCAGCCGGACTCCCGTTTCCTCTTTTGCTCAGCTCCCGAGCACCAGGTTGAACAGGTAGCCGGTGAGGGTGATGGCCACCGCCAGCACGCCGATAAAGGTCAAGATCAGGGGCAGCTTGAGCACCCGGCGCAGGATGATCATCTCCGGCAGGCTCAGCCCGATCACCGCCATCATGAAGGCGAGCACGGTGCCCAGTGCAGCCCCCTTGGCCATAAGCGCCTGCACCACAGGTATGACCCCCGCGGCGTTCGAGTAGAGCGGCACTCCGAGCACGACGGCCGCCGGCACCGACCACCAGGCGTCCTGGCCCATGATGCCCGCGAGCGCGCTCTCCGGCACGTAGCCGTGTATCGCCGCGCCCAGCGCGATGCCCGCGATCACGTAGAGCCATACCTTGCCCACGATCTCCTTCGTGGACTGGAGCGCCATCTCGATGCGCTGCGGCCAGGTAGGCCTAGCGAGTTCTAGCCCGCCCGGGCCCGCCTTGATCTGCCAGACGAAGTCCTCTACGTATCGCTCCAGCTTGAGCCGCCCGATGACCACGCCCGCGATCACGGCGATGACCAGCCCCGAGAGCATATACAGGCCGGCCACCTGCCAGCCGAACATGCCGAAGAGCATCACGAGCGCTACTTCATTCACCAGCGGTGCGGCCACAAGGAAGGAGAAGGTCACCCCCAGCGGTATTCCCGACTCGACGAAGCCGATGAAGAGAGGCACAGCCGAGCATGAGCAGAACGGAGTCACCACGCCCAGTCCGGCAGCCATCACGTTGCCCACCCCCGCGCGCTTGCCGCCCAGAAAGGCCCGGGTCTGCTCGGGGCTGAAGAACGAGCGGATCATGGTGATTAGAAAGATCATGCCCCCGAGGAGCAGCAGGATCTTGGGCACGTCGTACAGGAAGAAGGCGACCGATGCGCCTAGCTGCGAGCCGTGGGCCAGGCCGACGAGATCGTAAGTGAGCCAGGTGGCGAGAGACTCGACCACGCTGTAGGCCGCGATCCAGGCGACCGCCGCGATGCCCAGCGTGAGCGCAGGGCCCGGCCGCAATCGCCTGACAGGTGAGTCAGCCAGGAGGGCCCGCGCGGGCAGCGGATCGCCTGGCTCGGTATGCGCTGTTGCGGGCGATGCCTCCGCCTCCGCGGCCCGTGCGGCTAATGGGGGTGGGATCGACGGGGGGGATTGAGTAGACGTGACCATGATTGAGCCTCCTTGCGACACCGGGCGGTCACTCGTCGAGCCAGGCCGCGATTTCTTTCTCGGAAGGTATGCGTCCCGCGGCCACGACCCTGCCGTCCACCACGAGCCCCGGCGTCGCCAGGATTCCCCACTCCACGATTTTGTCGAAGTCCGTCACCTTCTCGATCTCGGCGCCCAGCCCCCGCTGTTGCGCTACTTTGCGCACCGCTGCCTCCAGCCGCTTGCAGTTGGCGCAGCCGGACCCCAGGACTTTTACGTCGTGCATGACCTGCTCCTTCGCTGACCTCGCTCCCAAAAGGAGGCCACTGTTACAACACTGGTCCAACAGTTCGACACTTGTTGAACTATCAAGGCCGAAAGAGGAGCGTCCGCTGGACGCTCCGCTGACCTGCTACCGTACGCATTGAGGTTACCGCCTGGCGGTGGCAGGACGGGCATACGCAGGTTGCCGTTTCGTGACAATCTCGCCGCGGGCGCCCACTGGTGGCCCGCCGCGCCGAGGTGCCGGCCTTGTTCCGCGCCCTTGTGGATGACACGCGCCCGGCGACGATCGGCTTACTGACCCTGACCGACCTGCGGGGCCTGCTTCCGGGGCTCACCCCCGCCGCGGGGCGCCTGCCCAGGCGGCCACGCGCGGCCGCCCCTACCTGCGCCCGGCATGCCGGCCGCGGCCGCGCCCGCCCGGCGCCCGCCCGGTTAGTCCTCCTGCCAGGCGGCGAAGGCGGCGGCGATTGTCGGGCGATCGGCGGCGGCGCGCAGGAGGAGGCTGAGGAGGAGGCGGGCCTTGGGGCCGTCGAGGATGCCCGCGGGGATGAGGCCGCGCGCCAGCAGGTCGGTCTCGGAGCCGGGGAAGCCGTAGGTGGCGCGGAGGATGGGCCCGGCGCCGACGCGGCTCGCGAGGATGACGGGCAGGGTGGCGGCCAGGGTGGTGAGGGGATCGACCCAGGCAGGGGGCACGTGGCCGCCGCCGAGGGCCTCGACGACGAGGCCGGCGTAGCCCGCGGGGGCGACGTGGGCGAGCAGGCGGCCGTCGTCGCCCAGGCTCGCGGGGAGCAGGGCCACCGGGGCGGCGCGGCCGGGCGTGGTGCGGGGCACGTGGGGCCGGCGCAGCGGGCGTAGGGCGAGGCGCGGGCGGCCTTCGGCGACGACGCCGACGGGCCCGGCGCCGGGCGAGCGGAAGGCGTCGGGGCGGGCGGTGTCCATTTTCTTGACATAACGCGCCAGATGGATCGTGTCGTTGAGGACGACGAGGGTGCCGAGGCCGCGGGCGGCCGGGGCGGCGGCGACCTGCACGGCGGCGAGCAGGTTGGCCGGGCCGTCGGCGCCGGGCAGGGCGGGGTGGCGCAGGGCGCCGGTGACGACGACCGGGGCGTCGCGGTCGACGAGCAGGTCGAGCGCGAAGGCGGTCTCCTCGATGGTGTCGGTGCCCTGAGTGACGACGACGCCGGCCGCGCCGGAGTTGAGGCGGTGCACGATCTCGTCCGCCAGCGCGGTCAGGTCGGGGAGGGTGAGGGCGGCGCCGGGCACCTGGCGGAAGGAGACGGCCTCGACGGCGGCGATGTCGGCCAGGGCGGGCACGGCGGCGATGAGCGCGGCGGCGTCGAGCGCGGGGGCCACGCCGGGGCGGTCGGGCGCGGGGGTCATGGCGATGGTGCCGCCGAGGGCGAGCACGACGACGGGCGGGCGGCTCATGGCGCCGCGGTCGGGGCGGCGTGGGCGCGGGATGCGGGGCGAATGCATGCAAATTCCTCCTGCGGGCGCGTGGCCCGCGACTTTTGGCGGCTGTGCGGCATTATGGATTCGGTGGCGGGGCCCGGTCAAGCGGGACGACTGGGCGGGCGGGGCCGGCATGCGCTCCGACCCGCGCGTCGTGGAGGCGTTCCTGGCGCTCGAGATCTAGCCCGCGGCGCCGCGGCGCGACTCGCCCGGCGCGCGGCCGCTGTGCTAGAATGGCCACGTGACTCGCCCCCGCCCCCACGTAACGGCTCCCGCCGTGCGGCGCAGCGCCCTCGGCGCCGCCGCGGCCCTCCTGCTCACCCTGGTGCTCTACTGCGCTGCCCTTCCGCGGCGCCGTCAACGTGGGCGACCCGTGGGACGCCTGGTTCCTGACAGGGCCGGGGGTCTACGCGCCGGAGCAGGGCGGGGGTATCGACTACCGCTGGGTCGACGGCGCGGCGACGGTGCGGCTGCGGGGGCTGGGCGGCGGCCCGCTGACGGTCAGCCTGTGGGCCGGCGGGGCCGCAGGGCGCCCCGGCGCCCGACCGGCTGACCTGGAGCGCCAACGGCCACCCGCTGCCGCCCGTCGCGCTGGCGCCCGCGGTGGCGCGGATCGACGCCGCCGTCCCGGCGGCCTGGCTGGGGCCCGGCGGCGACCTCACGCTGACGCTGGAGGCGCCCTCCGTGCAGCCGCCGGGCGAGCGCCGGCCGCTGGGCTTCCTGCTCGACCGCGTGGCCGTGGCGGGCGGGGCGGGCCCGGCCTGGCCGCCCGCCCCGGTCGCGCTCGCGGCGCTGCTGCTTGGCGGCTGGGTCGCGCGGCTGCGCGGGCGGGCGCTGCTCGTCGGGGCACTGACCACGGGCGCGGGGCTCGCCGTGGGGATCGCGGGCGCGCGGCCCTGGATCGGCCTGCACGCGGGCACGGCGGCGGCGCTGCTCGCGCTGGCGGGGGCGGCCGTGCTGCTGAGCCCGGCGGCGGGCGCGCGCCGGCCGGCCGCGTGGCTGGCGGTGGGGCTGCTGGCCGGCTACGTGCTGCTGCTGCCCGGCCACTTCTACGTGATCGACGACGACACCAAGTTCGCCGTCACGCAGAGCCTGGTGACGCGGGGCAGCCTCTTCCCCGTGCTGCCCGACGGCACGCCGGGGCCGAGCAAGTATGGGCTCGGCCACTCGCTGGCCACGGCCCCGCTGCTGCTCCTGGCGCTCGGCGTGGAGGCGCTGCGTGGGGGCGGGCCGCTCGGCGAGCTGCGCAAGCTGGCCGTGCTGCTGCTCGACCCGCTCTGCACGGCGACCACGGCGGGTCTGCTCTTCCTCTGCGCGCGCCGCCTGTGGCCGGGCGCGGGCCCGGCGGACCGCGGCCGCGACGGCGCGCGCGCTGGGCGTCGCGCTGGTCTACGGCGCTGGCGACGTTCGCGCTGCCGCACGCGCTGTTCGCCTTCTCGGAGCCGCTGATCGGCCTGCTGCTGCTCGCGGCGGTCGCCGCGACGGCGCGGGCGGCGGACGGGCCGCGGGACGCCGCCTGGGCGCTGGGCGCCGGGAGCGGCCGCGGGCTTCTTGCTGCTGACCAAGGCCGAATACGCGCTCGTGGTTGCGGGGCTGCTCGCCTACTACCTGGCGCGCACGCGGCGCGGGCCGGCCGCCGTCCGCGCGCGGGCGGTGGCCGCGCTGCTGGCGCCCGTGGCGCTGGGGCTGGGCGGGGCGCTGGCCTGGAATGCCGCGCGCTTCGGCAACCCGCTGACCTTCGGCTATGCGGGCGAGGGCTTCAGCACGGCGCTGCCGGTGGGCCTGGCGGGGCTGCTGGTCAGCCCGGGCAAGAGCGTCTTCCTGTACGCGCCGCCGCTGCTGCTCACGCTGGTCGCGTGGCCGCGCTTCGTGCGGGCGCACCGGGCGCTCGCGTGGCTGGTCGGCGGGATCAGCCTGGGGGCGCTGCTCTTCTACGCCGCGTGGTGGGACTGGAGCGGCGACTGGACCTGGGGGCCGCGCTTCCTGCTGCCGCTGCTGCCGCTGGGCGCGCTGGCCTGGGGCGGGCTGCCGCTCGGGCGGTCGGGCGTCCGCGCGTTGGCAGGGCGCGCTCGTGGCGCTGGGCCTGGCGGCGCAGGTGCCCGGCGTGCTGGCCGACTGGCGCCTGGCCTTCCTGCGCACGGGCAGCGCCGCCGCGGTGGCGGCGCGCGAGACGGCGCTGCACTGGGATCCGACCGCGTCGCCCCTGCTGTGGGGCTGGCAGCACCTGGCCGCGGGTCCGCGCCTGAGCGCCGTGCTGCACCTGTCGGACTACGGCCTGCCTCCGGCGCTCGACTTCTGGGTGCCCGTGGGGCTCGCGGGGCTGGTCGTCTGGTGTGCGGTGATGCTGGCCCGGGGCCTGCGTGCACCCGCGGCGGCGGGCGTGCCGCGGGCGGCCGCGCCGGAAGCCGCGGGGCCGGGGCCCACTACTCCGGGGCCCTGAAGCGGCGGCCCCGCACGCGCAGGCGTGCGGGGCCGGGCCGGGTGCTGCTGCGGCGGGGCGGGGACTACTCGCGGCGGCTCTGCAGGCGCGCGGCCTTGGCATAGTGCATGGCCTTGCGACGCATGTTGTCAAAGCCGCTCTGCGCGGCCGTGCTGGCCTCGTTAAGCGCCTGGGCTTCGGCCTGGGCGACCGGGGAGCCCGGGGCCGCGGCCTGCAGCCCGGCGGCCGCCTGGGCAAGGGTGGCGGCGCTCTGCGCGTACTGCCCCGCCGCGTCAAAGCGGAGCGCCTCTTCGCGTGCGCGGGCCGCCTGCAGCAGCGCCGCTTCCTCCTGCACCACCGGGTCGGGCGTCTCGGCGGCGCAGGCCGCGCCGGAGGCCACGGTCAGGACCGCCTCGGCGTTCTGCGTCGTCTGCACGGTCGCCCGTCTCGACGTCGAGCGCCTGGAGGCGCAGGAGCAGCGGCAGGGCGGTGCCGAGCTCCGCGGGCGCGGCGGTCAGGCGGAAAAGGACGGCGCGCGCTTCCCCGGCGATCATGTCGTCGAGGCGCACGTGGATCGTCTTGCCCTCGCGGTCCCACTCGAAGCTGTTCAGGAGCTGCCCCCGCACCCCGGCGGGCAGGGTCAGGTCGAGCCGCACCTGGCGGGCGCAGGTGGAGAGCACCTCGCCGAGCTCGCGGTGCAGGACGTCGGGGATCTGGCGGGCGTCCTCGATGAAGTAGAAGTGGCCGCCGCCGCGCAGAGCCAGCTGCTCCAGCAGATCCTCGTTGAAGTCGGCGCCGATGCCCAGCGTCGTGGTGCTGACGCCGCGCTGCCGGAGCTCGTCGGCGTGATGGGCGAGCTCGGCGGGGTCGGTAATGCCGACGTTGGCGAGACCGTCGGTGAAGACGATCGCGCGGCTCAGGTAGTTGGCCTCGTGCAGGTGAGAGGCCACCTCCTGGGCGCCGGTCAGCCAGCCGCCGGCCAGGTTGGTGCTGCCGCCGGTATGGATGCCGCGGATGTCGGCGATGAGCGCGGTCTTCGCGGTGGGCGTCAGGGCGCGGCTGGGCGCGACGACGCGCACCTCGTCGTCGTAGGCGACGACGGCCACGCGGTCGGCGCCGGTGAGATTGCGCAGGCAGAAGATGGCGGCCTCCTTGGCCTTCTCCAGCTTCGTGCCGCTCATCGAACCGCTGCGGTCGATCACGAGCGCCAGGTTGAGGGGCAGGCGGGAAAGAGTTTGTGGGTTGTCGGGGGCCATCACCTGCACGCGCAGCGTGCGCTCGGCGCCGCCGGCCGGGACCAGCCGGCGGTCGAGCTGGGCATGGAGCTTGATCATCAGGATTCCTCTACGTCTTTCTCCGGGAGCGCGTCCCAGATGCGGCTCGCCGCGTCGCGCAGGCGGGCCACGAAGTGCCGTTGCCGGGGCGTGCCCGGCGTGATGTAGTGCAGCTCGACGCCCGGGGCCAGGGGGACGCGCTGCCAGGTGCTGGGGGCCGCCTCCGGCGCAGCCGCCTGCGCCGGGACGGCCGCGGGTGGGGGCGCCATGGCGGGTGGCCGCGAAGGCGGTGTCCCCGGTGCCGCGGCGGCCGGCGGGAGCGCGCCGGGCGCCGTGCGGGGTGCCGGCGCGTACGACGGCGGTGGGGCCGGCGGGGCAGGCGCCGTCTGCTTCAGCTGTTCGCGCAGGGCGCCGCGGCCCAGGACCGTGGTGATGTAGTCGGCCGCGGAGCTAAGCGGGCCGCGGGGGGCCGTGCGCGGCAGCGGTTGGCGGACCAGGGCTTCGAGCTCGTCGAGCGACAGGCGCTCCAGCATGTCGCGGATCTCTTCCAGGGGCAGGTACTGGTCTTTCAGGCGCCGGATGAGGGCGAGGCGGCGCACGTGCTCGTCGCCGTACTCGGCCGGCCGGCCCGACTCGGGGGCGGGCAGCAGGCCCTGCTCCACGTAGTAACGTATCGTGCGGGGCGTGACTCCCGCTTCCTCCGCCAGCTCGCCGATGGTCATCGTCCTTGCTCCAGTATTACGTGATGGTGGCATCATACCACTATTACGTAATACTGTCAATAGGGCGCGCCTCGGTCTTTCGGCGGATCTCGTGAGGGCGCGCGGGATCAGTCGCCGAGGGGCGGGAGGGCGGCGAAGGCCTGGGCCGGCGGCCGGCCGTCCGCCACCTGCAGCAGGCCGGCGAGGTGCGGCAGGGCGCGCTCCTGCAGCACGGCGCGCAGCGTCGTGGGCCGCCACTCGGCGGGGCCGTAGAGGATCGCGGCGCCGTCGGGCGTGAGGCGCAGGGCCGCGCCGGGCCGGCCGAGGCCGAGGATGCTGAAGAGGGCCGGGTCGTAGCGCAGAACCGGCGGGCGCTGGGGCCAATCGGCCGGGTAGCAGGCGAGCACGGGCACGCGCCAGATTCTGGGCGCGGCCGAGGGGGTCGAGCGGGTAGGCAGCCTGGCCGGCGGCGCGGATGCGGGCGGCCGCGCGCGGCAGGCCGCCGAGCAGGGTGGGCAGGCGGCCCAGCCACACGGGCCGACCGGCCGGAGCCGGCGGTGCCGCAGCGCACACAATGGACGCCGCCGTCGCGGAAGCCGAGGAGATCGCCGCAGGCGGGACAGCGGCGCAGGCCTGCGCCGTCGCCTACGGCCAGTTGCCAGCCGGGGAAGAAGACGGCCATCTCAGCGACCTCGCGGGCGAGCAGGTCCGGGTGGCGGCGGGCCCAGGGGGCCTGGCGGGCGACGGCGCGCAGGTCGGGCGCGCCGGGCTGCGCGGTGGGGGCGGCGCGGCGAGCCGGGGCCGGCGCCCTCTTGTATGCCCAGGGCGCGCGGGCCGGTGCGGTAGCGGCAACCATGGCTGTGTTTCCCCTTCCTTGCCCGACCCGTAGTAGTGTATTTAGTACACTACTAAGGAGGCCTGGAGATGGGCCGTGGCGGGGTTTGTGTGCCGCGCCGCCGGCCCTCGTCGACTTTATGTGAGTCCTACACTAAGTATATCACCGGTTGGGGCGCTTGTCAAGAGGTGCGGCGGTGGCCCGACCGCGGTGGCCCGGCGGGGCCGTGGGGGTTCGGCCGCGCACGAATCAGGGCATGCGCCGGACCCGGCCAACCCGCGACCGGCGGCGGGGCGGTCGGGCGGCCACGCCGGGCGGAGGCCGCTCCCCCAGACGCTCGCTCCCAGGCGATCGCGCTTCTCCGGAGACCGGATCGCGCCCCCTCGCCCCGTGCGGGGCGCGGCGACCGGGCAGCGCGTCGGTGCGGCAACGCTTGACTCGGGGCGACATCGCGGAGTTGGAGATCCCTCACTGCGTTCTGGATGACAAGGGGAGGTAGGCCGACGGGGGTCGGGTGAGGCTGCGGCGGGTATCGGGCGGGATCTTGGGGCGGCGGTTGTCGCGTGGCGGAGCGCCCTCCTACAGACGTTATCCTATTGGCCGTCATTCGATATCGGCCAACATTCGAGCGATTCGGTGGATTGCCGCCGTCGCATAGGGGCGGGTCCGGGGCATTGGCGGACGCGCGGCCGGATCGGTGCGTGCCGGGTGGGGCGGGGGCGCGGGAACTTTCCGGGACGGGTGGGTGTTCTTTATCATGACCGGTCACCGAGACACGCCGGCCGGGGCTGCAGCCCCGGTGGCGCTCAGCCAGGTTCCATGAGGTGGGGCGAGGCTCTGCCTGTTCTGGAGGTTTCAGATGCAGCGATTTATGAGGGCAGCGATGGCCGCGGCCGCGCTTGTGGGGGCTCTGGCCCTGTCGGTTGGCCCGGCAGCGGCGGCCTCGCCCACTCCTCCGGGCGTGCCCGGGGCGGTCTATGTTTTGACGAATGCGGCGGCGGGCAACGCCGTGGCAATCTTCGCCCGCGCGGCGGACGGCAGCCTGACGGCGGCCGGCACCGTGCCGACGGGCGGGCTCGGCACCGGCGCGGGCCTCGGGTCCCAGGGCGCCGTGATCCTCAGCGATAACAATCGGTGGCTGTACGCCGTGGACGCGGGCAGCAACGACATCGCGGCGCTGCGCGTGGCCGGCGCCGGCCTGGTGCCCGCGGGCACCGTGGCGTCGGGCGGCGTGATGCCGATCAGCCTGACGGTCAACGGCGATCTCCTCTATGTGCTGAACGCCGGCAGCGAGACCATTTCCGGCTTCCGCATCGGCCACAACGGCAGCCTGAGCCCGCTGTCCGGATCGACCCTGCCGCTGAGCGGCACGGGCGTGGGCCCGGCCGAGGTCAGCTTTAGCCCCGACGGGCGCACGCTCGTCGTCACCGAGAAGAACACGAACCTGATCGACACCTACCGCGTGGGCCGGGACGGCCGCCCCGACGGGCCGTACACGACCGCATCGGCCGGGCAGACGCCCTTCGGCTTCGCCTTTGCCCGCAAGAACACCCTGATCGTGTCGGACGCCTTCGGCGGCGCCGCGAACGCGAGCGCGCTGTCGTCGTATCGGGTCGAGAACGCGCATGACGTCGACGTCGTGACCGGCGTGGCGCCGACGAACCAGACGGCCGCCTGCTGGGTGGCGACGACCGACAACGGCCGCTACGCCTACACGACGAACGCCGGGAGTGACTCAATCAGCGGCTACGGCGTCGACCACGCGGGCGCGCTCAGCCTGTTGACGCCGGACGGGCGCACGGGCGTGCTGGCGCCCGGCAGCCACCCGACCGACCTCGGCTTCAGCCACAACAGCCGGTATCTCTACGCGCTGGCCGGCGGCACCGGCAGCATCGCGCCCTTCGACGTGGCGGCCGACGGCAGCCTGACCGCGCTGAGCGGCGTGAGCGGCCTGCCCGCGAGCGCCGTCGGGCTCGCCGCCCGCTAAGTTCCCGCTGCCCTCTCCGTCTCCGCGGCCACATGGCCGGGGCCCCACGGGCCCCGGCCATTCGCGGATGCACGGAGCGGCTTGCTTGCGCACGTAGCGCTGGGCCTGCCCGGCCTCCGCATGCCTGAGTCGGCCGGCCCGTGTCCCGCGGCTTGCCGGACGGGATCCGGGGACCGCAGCGAGCGCCGCGCGGAGCCGCGTCGTCCCGACGATCGGGGCTGATCCCCGGCCGGGCGGTGGGGCGGCCTCGCCGGGCGGAGCCGGCTCCCACAGACGATTCCGGCCGGCATCGCGGCTGGTCGGGGGACGAGTTCTGGGGCGGCGCGTCGCGCGGCGGAGCCCCCTCCTACCGACGCGCGGGGGTGCCGGCCGGCCGGGCAGCCACGGCTGCCCGGCCGGCGGCAGGTCAGCGCCCGCCCATACCCGTGAGCGTGACGCCTTCAATGAAGTAGCGCTGGAAGAGGATGAAGACGACGACGACGGGCAGCATGACGACCAGGCTGGCTGCCATCATCTGGGGCCAGTTCGGCGCGCCCCCGGCGGCCGACTGGAACTGCTGCAGGGCGATCTGCAGCGTATAGAGCGGCTCGCGCTGCAGGTAGAGCAGTGGGCCGACGAAGTCTTCCCAGGCGCCCTGGAACGAGAAGATGGCGATCGCCGCCAGCGCCGGCTTGGTGAGCGGCAGGACGATGCTCCACCAGATACGCAACTCGTTGGCGCCGTCGATCCGCGCCGCCTCCGACAGCTCCATGGGGATGCCGCGCATGAACTGGCGCGCCAGGAAGATGTAAAAAGCGTTGCCGGTGAAGGCCGGCACCGTCAGCGGCAGGAAGGTGTTCACCCAGGTGGGCGAGCCCTGGATGCCGAAGGCGGGCAGCTTGGAGAACAGGATGAAGGACGGGATGAGCGTGACCACCCCCGGCAGCATCATCGTGGCCAGCACGACGCCGAAGAGGAAATCGCGCCCCGGCCAGCGCAACCGCGCGAAGGCGTAGGCGACGAGCGCCGTCGAGAGGACGTTGCCGAACACCGCCAGCAGGGTGATGATGACCGAGTTCATCGCCCAGCTGCCCCAGGCGCCGAAGGAGAATGCGTCGGGGTAGTTCTGCAGCGTCCAGGTCTCGGGCAGCAGCGTCGCGGTCGACTCGAAGGGGCTGCGCAGCGAGGTGGTGATCATCCAGAGGAACGGCACGACGAACAGCACGGCCGTGGCGGCCAGGAAGAGCCAGGCCACGATCGCCGGGAACGAGAGGCGCATGCCGGTGCGCGGCTGCTGGGCGACGAGGGCTTCGGTCCGGCCGGGCTGCTCGAGAACGGTTTGCATGGATCGCCTCCTTCGGGCGGGGCGCTAGGCCTCGTAATAGACCCAGCGGCGGGCCAGCAAGAGCTGGATGCCGGTGATCACCAGGATAATCGCGAACAGGATCCAGGCCATCGCCGAGGCGTAGCCCATCTGGAAGCCGCCCGCGCCGGTGCGGCCGAACGCGCGATTGTACAGGTAGAGCACGTAGAACAGCAGCGACTGGCCCGGCCCGCCGGTCGCCTCGCTCGTGCCGGTGAGAATATACGCCGTGGTGAAGATCTGGAAGGCGCCGATGATGCCGGTGACGAGCTGGAAGAAGATGGTCGGCGAGAGCAGCGGCAGGGTGATGAACCAGGTCTTGCGCCAGCCGGTCGCGCCGTCGAGCTCGGCCGCCTCGTAGAGCGACGCGGGGATGCCTTTCGAGTCCGGCCAGATAGATCAGGATATTGCCCCCGATCCACCACATGCCCATGACGACCAGGCCGGGTTTCGTCCACGTTTCGTTCACGAACCAGCCGGGGCCGTCGATGCCGAAGACGCCGAGGGCGCGGTTGAGCAGCCCGTTGGGCGCGAGGATCCACTGCCAGAGGAAGACCGCGGCGACGCCGGAGAGCACGGTCGGCAGATAAAAGATCGTGCGGAAGCCGAGCGCGCCCGGCAGGTCCATATTGAGCAGCAGGGCGATGGCGATCGAGGCGACCACCACGATGGGCACTTTGACCACGACGATCCAGAAGGTGTTCGCCAGGCCGATGTAGAACTGATCATCCTGAAACAGACTGGTGTAATTGTCGGTGCCGACCCAGTTCGGCGGGGTGGTGATGTTGTAGTGCGTGAAGCTGGCGTAGAGCGAAAAGAGCATGGGGCCGAGCGTGAACAAGAGGAAGCCGAGCAGCCAGGGCAGCGCAAACAACCAGCCGGTGATGCCCTCGCGCACGCCCGGGCGGGCGAAGAATGAACCGCGAACCGTCGGCGCCGCTGCGGGGGCCGGCGGGGCTTGTGCCGCCATCGTTGCCTCCTTCTGTGCTTAGCAGTGGGGTGGGTGGCGGGGCGAGGCTGCTGCCCCGCCCCGCCGTCGGGGACCGGCGGCGCGGGCCGCCGATCCTCCGGCTCCGGGCCGGCCTATTGGCTGCCCTTGGCCATTTGGGCGTCGATGGCCTGTTGTGCCTGGTCGAGCCCGGTCTTGATGTCGACCTTGCCCGACAGCATATCGGCCTGGCGCTTGTCCACCTGCTCGCCGAAGTTGGCATAGGCCGGCACGTAGGGCCCGCCAAGCGGCTGGCTGACCTTCATGGCGTCGACCATGAACTTCCAGGCCGGGTCGGCCATGAGGATGGGGTCGCTCGCCGCCTTCTGGTTACCGGGCATGGCGTAGGTATCGCGGGCCCAGGATACCTGGGCCGCCGGGCCCGTGGCGCACTTGATGAACTCCCAGGAGGCGTCGGGATTCGGCGCGCCGCGCGGGATGGAGAGTGCGAAGCCGCCGCTGGTGCTGGTCTGCGTGCCGTTGTTCGGCGGGTAGGTGATGCCGTAGTCGAGCGTCGTCGGCTTGCCGTCGGGCCCCGGCACCTTCGGGTTGTAGAACTTCAGCTGCGAGGCGTAGCCGTTGATGTCGATCACCATCGCGACTTTGCCGGACATGAAAGCATCGTTCGGCGGCGAGGTGAAACTGCCGATCATCTTCTGCATGGCGTCCCAGCCGCCGTAGCGGTCAATCCACTTCTTCATCCACTGCATGGTCTCGACCATCTTCGGGTCGTTGACGGTGACTTTGGTCCCGTCGGAGTTCACCACCTGGTCGCCGTTGAGCTTGCTGTAGAGATCCCAGCCGGTGTTGCCGATGATGGGCGAGAAGGCGATGCGGGCGTAGCTGCCGTCGGCGTTCTTCTTATCGAGCTTATCGGCGGCGGCCCAGAGCTCATCCCAGGTAGTAGGCGGCTTGGCCGGGTCCAGGCCCGCATCCTGGAAGGCGACCTTGTTCCAGTAGAGCACGCGCACGTCGGTCTCATACGGGATGCCGTAGCTGTCGCCCTTGTAGAGGGTCTGCTGCCAGGTGAAGGGCCAGTATTGGGAGCTGTCGAGCTTGTCGCGGTCGACGTACTTCTGCAGGTCGCTCTCAACCTGGTTCTTGGCGGCCAGCGGCAGCTTGGGGCGGTCCTCGACGATGACGTCGGGCATACCGGATCCGGCCGCGACGGCGGCGGTGTTGGCGGTCCAGAGGTCGCCGAAGGGCTTAAAGGTTTCGGTGATCTTGATTTTCGGGAGCGCGGCCGAGCAGAGGGCCACGATGCGCTGGATCGCGGTGCGGCGAACGGGGGAGCCCCAGAAGTGCCACAGGTTCACGGTGCCGCTGACGCTCGTGTTGAGCGGGGCGGCATAGTCCGCCGCGTTGGACCCGCCACCCGGCACGGTGGTGGCCTGGGCGGGGGCGGCGGTGGGCTGCGGGGCCGTGGTCGGGGTGGCCTCGGCGCCACATGCGGTGAGCAGCATGCTTGCCAGCATCAGCGTGGCAAACAGGGGCTGCGCCCGGCGAAAGCTTGGGTTATGCATTACTCTCCTCCTCTGGTGGTCAGCGAAGACCTGGATGGACGTCGAAGGCACGGCAGTCTTGCGGGGCCCAGCAGCGGGCCCGCGTGTGGGATGCCAGTGAGTCGGAGTGTGTGGAACGATCACCCCCTTTCCAGCCTGCTAGCGAAACGAGTCCGGGATGGGCAATGCCCGCCGGTCCGTCGTGCCGAGTTGGCTCGGGTGCACGGACCGGAGTGACCTGATTAAATGGGAACAGGCGCCGAGGCGGGCCCGTCAGGGCGGCACAAGCAAGATTAGGGCCGCCGCCCCCCTATGCCGGCGACTCGGCGCGCAAATGCGCGATCGTGCTGTTCAGCAGATCGGCCGCCTGAGTCAGCTGCTGGATGGCACGCTCGAGGGCGTGCGTGTCGGTATTCGTCGTGTCGGCCACCTGGGCGATCTCCTCCATGGTGCGCGTCATCTGCGCCGTGGCCGTGGTCTGCTCGGTCGTCGAGGAGGAGATGAGATGGACGAGCTCGGTGGTGCGCTGCACCGCGCTGACGACTTGCTCCTGGGCGTTGCGCACCTCGTCGGCCAGCCGCTCGACCTCGTCGGCAACCTCGATGCTGCCCTGGGTGGCGTCGATGGTCACGCGGCCGGCCTGCTGGAGCTCTTCGATGAGCTCGCGGATCTGGTCGACGATCTCGTTGGACCGATTGGACAGGTTCTGGACCTCGGCAGCGACGACGCCGAAGCGGCGGCCCAGGGGGCCGGCGCCTGCGGCCTCGATGGTCGCGTTGAGGGCCAGCAGGTGGGTCTCATCGGAGAGGCCGCGGATGCGGTTGACGAACTGGGTGATGCGGCCGGTGATCTGGTCCAGGCTGGTCATGCGGTCGATGACGACCTGCACGCGCTCGCGATTGCGCTGCACGGCCTCGCGGCTGCCGAGCACGAGCTCCTGGCCGCGCTGCACGCTCAAGAGCGCGCTGTCGGCGGCCTGGCGCACCTCGTCGGCGCGGGCGGCGATCTGGTCGGCGGCGGCATGGAGCTCGGCGACGACGCTTACGACCTCGGTGATGAGCCGTGCCTGGGTCGAGACGCCGCTCGCCTGGCGCGTGCTGACGTCGGACAGCTGGGTCGCGAGCTCGCCGATGTCGGCGCCGAGGTCGTGCTCGCGCTGGCTCTGCGCGGCCAGCTGGCTGTAGGCGGCTTGCAGGTCGGCGTTGCGGCCGCGCACGTCCTGCAGGGCCTCGCGGAGGAGCTGACTGGACAGCAGCGACAGCAAGCTGGCGGCGACCACGAGCGTGATCACGGTGAAGACGAAGAGGGCGATCGCTTCGGGCGACGTCCGGCGCGTCGTGACGAGGATGGCGATATTGCTGAAGTAGTAGTACCAGAGGACCACGGCGACAACGGCGACGGTGATGCCGAGCACGGCGCGCCAGTTCAGGAAGGCCCCGGCGGTCATGATGATCAGCACGAAGAGTGCGGGATAGCCGAGGGCGATCACGTTGTCGGTCTGCAGGAAGGCCGCCCCGGTGAAGGCTGCCAGCATGATCACGAGCAGGGACACGGCCGCGGCCGTCACAAAGCCGCTGCGGCTGAGCCAATAAATGGCGATGACGAGCAAGACGACCGCGGCGTTGGCAAGGCTGTCGACGGATAAGGGCAGGAGGAGTAGCGCCGACACGACGGCCAGGATACCCAGCGCGATGAAGCCGAGCAGCAGCCGATTGAGCCAGCGCCCCTTGCGGGCCACTTCGGGATCCGACGCCGCGCAGTAGACCAGACGTTCCAGCATGGGTCACCTCTTCCGGGTCTCCGACCCCGCGCGGGGACCCGTGCTCTATTCTAGGCGGACCGCAGGCCTGAGTCAAGCGGGTGTCAGCGATTTGTCGGTGGGTGCGGCTACACTGAGGGCGGCCGCGCAGCCGGACTGTGCCGTTCATCGCCGGCCTTCGCCCCGGGGCGAGGGCCCACCCAGCAAAGGAGCCCGCCATGTCCCACCTGTCTGACGCTCGCCAGCTGCTGAAGCGCGTTGGTACCAACCTCGAGCCGTCGACCGCCTACGATACCGCCTGGGTGGCCGCGCTGCGTGTGCCCGGGCGCCCGGCACGCGAGGCCACGCCCCGGTTCCCCACCACGCTGGAGTGGCTGGGTGGCCACCAACATGCCGACGGCAGTTGGGGCGCGCCCTGGCCCTACTACCACGACCGCTTGCTGTCGACGCTGCGCGCCGTGCTCACGCTGGACGGCTGGGGCCGCCGGGCGGTCGACCGGCGGCGGGTGGAGCGCGGGCTGGGCTACATCTGGCGGAATGCCGGGCTGCTCCACCAGGATCCCTGGGAGACGGTCGGCTTCGAGCTGATCTTCCCGACGCTGCTGGCCGCGGCCGAACGCCGGGGCCTGGCGCTGCCGTACCAGGCCTTCGGGCACGTGGAGCAGATGCGCCGGGAGAAGCTGGCGAAGGCGCCCCTGGCACTGGCCTACGACCGCCGCGCCCCGCTCGTCGTCAGCCTGGAGGGTCTGGGCCCCGACTTCTGCTGCGCGCTCGCTGCTCAGGCGCAGGAGGACATGGGCGCCGTCGGCATCTCGCCGTCGGCCACGGCCTATCTGCTGCAGCAGTGCCCGGACAACGCCGACGCCGAGAGCTATCTCTGGCGCGTGGCGGGGGCCAGCCTGGTCGACGGCGGCATGCCGGCCTTCTACCCGATCGAGACGTTCGAGCAGGGCTGGACGCTCTTCCAGCTGCAGCACGCGCGGCCCGACCTGTACACCGCGCTGCCGGAGGCGACCGCCCCGGCGCTGCGCTTCCTCGCGGCGACGCACACCGCGCAGGGCTGGGCGACGACCGAAGAGCACACGATCAAGGAGTTGGAACTCGACAGGGGTCTGCTTCAGCGTGCTGGCCCACTCGGGCGCCGAGCTCGACCCGCAGATGCTGTACACGTACGAGGAAGCCGCCCATTTCCGCTGCTACCCCTACGAGCGCAACGCCTCGATCAGCGCGAATGCCCACGTGCTTTCCGCGCTGCACTACTGCGACCCGCGCGGGCGGCGCGCGCGGGTGGAGAAGATCCTCGGCTTCTTCGCCGCGACCCGCTCGCCGGGCGGCTACTGGTTCGACAAGTGGCACGTCAGCCCATACTATGCCACACACCTGGTCATCATGGCCGCCTCCGACTTCGCCCCAGCGCTCGTGCAGCGGGCGATCGACTGGATCCTGCACACGCAGGACGAGTCCGGCGGCTGGGGCTACTACGCGCCGACGCTGGAGGAGACCGCGTACGCCCTGCTGGCGCTGGCCCTCTGGCGGCGCGCCGGCCACGCCGTGTCGCCGGCTGTGATCGCCCGAGGGGTGGACTACTTGGAAGAGCGCTACGCCCCGGGCAGCGTGGATTACCCGCCCCTCTGGATCGGCAAGTCGCTGTACGTGCCCCTGATCGTCGCGGAAGCGGGGGTGGTGTCGGCCCTGCTGGCCTGTGAGGCGGCCGACTAGCGCCCGTCCGGCGCGGGCACTCCGGCGGTGCCGAGGATCGCCGCCAGGGCAGTCAGGTCACGCACGACACCGTCCGCGGGCGTGGCGGGACCGGCCCTGCGGTCGACGTGGTAGGCGGACATGCCGGCCGCGCGGGCGCCGGCCACGCAGTCGGGCTCGTCGTCGAAGTAGACGCAGGCGCGGGGCGGCACGCCGAGCGCGCGGGCGATGGTCTGGTAGGCGGCGGCGGCGGGCTTGGCCGCGCCGCCCGCGCGGGCCGCCCAGCTGGCGTCGACGAGCGGCCCCAGGCCCAGCCCGTCGAGGGAGGCGGCCAGGCCGGCCAGCGAGAAGTTGGAGAGCACGCCCGTGCGCAAGCCGCGGGCGCGCGCCGCATGCAGGGCCGGCGCGGCGTCGGGGAACGGGCGCAGGATGGCTGTGTAGTCGAAGGCCGCGAGCCGGGCGGCCGCGGCGGGCCCCAGCCCTAGATCGGCGGCCAGGCCGGCCCAGAAGGCGCGCAGGTAGGCGGCCTCCTGGTCGGCTGTATGCTCCGCGCCCACGCGCTGCGTCCACGCGATCCAGCGCCCGCCCAGATCCGCGATCCCGATCGGCAAGAGCGGGGCGAAGAACGCTTCGGCGGCGGCCAGATCGAGCCAGGCGAGCACGCCGTCGCGGTCGCACACGACCGCCTGGATCGGGATGCTCCCGGGCGTCACGCCTCCGCCTCCGACCCCGCGCCATCCTCGCCGGGCGGCGGGAAGGGATCCGGATACCAGAAGCCGTCCTCCTGCGAGCCGACGCCGAGGATCCCCGTCGTGTCCCAGCGCGCGTGCTGCTCCGCGGCGTGCGCGTAGCGCGTGGCGCGGTCGGGAGCGAAGGTCGGGCGGGCGTAGGCGAAATCGTAGAGGATACGGCGCAGCATGGCGTCGGTCAGGCGCAGGCCGGCGCGCTGCGTCCAGTAGCAGTGCATCTCGCCCCCGATGAGCAGCGGAGGGATCAGCGTGGTGCCCGTCGTGGGCTTGCCGAAGCCGACGACCAGGGTGGCAGGCGGCACGTCGTCGCCGTAGAGCACGCGGACGAGCTCGTTGCGGCTGCGGGCGCCCGAATCGTGCGCGGCGGCGAGCAGGTTCAGCCAGGGATCGGGGTGCGCGCCCACGAGGTAGAACCAGACGGTGTGCGCGGCCGGGCCGGGCGTGGCGGCCGCGAGCTCCGCGGCGGCGGCCTGGAGCTCGGGGATCGGGGAGGGCACGATGAAGCGCGCGCGCCAGCCGTGGCGGCGGTAGTCCTCGACCATGGCCGGGCCGGCGAGCGAGTAGACGATCCACTCGAGGATCTTCTGCCCGTAGATGCCGCCCTCGGCCGGTTGGCGAGGGCCCAGGGCCGGGACGATCAGGTGGCGGATGCCGTGGCGGAAGAAGCGGTCGATGGCGGTGACCATCTCGGGCCGGGCGCGGTCGATGTAGGTGCGGTCGAGGGGGATGCCCTCCATGGTGGCGCGGCGGCGGGTGCCGCCGAGCGCGTAGACGGCGGTTGGCGGGGCGATCGCGGCGACGGTCGCTTCGTCCGCGGCCAGGAACACATCCAGGGTGGGCGGGGTGGGCAGGGGCATGGCGGTCCTTTCGGCTGCGGCCGCGGGCCGCGGGCCGGCGCGCCGCGGCGTGCGTGGTCTGCTCCATTGTAGCGAATCGGCCCCGCGGGCGGCAAGCGGGCGGAGGCCGCATTGCAGCGCGTTCCGGTCTATGCTAGACTCCGAGCAATGCGCGGACAGTGCTGCCCGGCGCACAGGCGTCAGCTTGACACCACCAGCCGGCGCGGGGTGGTGGCTGGGGACCGGCACGCGGGCGGCCCGCCGGAAGGGACACAGGCACACGAAGCGCATGATCACGGCAGGCGGAACCGAGACGCAGCTTGGCGCGCCGGTCGCGGGTGCCGCGAGTCGCCGCCGCACGCTCGGCGCGCTCTGGGCCGCGCGCAGCGGCTGGGGCGGGCTGCTGGCCTGCGCGATCGCCACGGTGGGGCAACTGGCCCTGCTGGGCGGCAACGGCGTGCTCGCGCAGCGGCTGTACCTCGCGGCGGGCGTGCTGCTGATCGCCGCCTTGACCCACCCGGCTGCCGCCGGGTGGCGGCCGGGCCGCGCGGCGTCCCCTCCCGTTGCCCCGCCCGATGCGGGCGCGATGATCTCCCCCGTCCCTACCGGGCCGCTGCCGATCTGGCCACGCTGGACCGCCCGGCGCGCCGCGCTGGGGCTGCGCGTCACCGTGCCGGGGCTGGCGCTCACCCTCGCGCTGACCGGCGCAGCAACCGTCGTCTTGCTGCGCGATATCGCCAATCCGCTGGGCGGCTGGCTGTGGGCGGCGGCGCTGGCGGTCTTGCTGCTCACCTGCGTGGGCGCGCCCGCGGGGTCCGGCGGCGGGCTGCTGCCCGACCCGCGGGCTGACTTCTTCGCGCCCGGGCTGCCGCGGATCCGCGTGCGGGTGGAGGTGGTGCTCGCCGTCGCGCTGATCGGCCTCGCCCTGCTGCTGCGCCTCGTGAACCTGGAGACGCTGCCGGGGGTCTTCGGCGACGAGGGCGAGCGGGGCATGGACGCGCGGGCCATCGTCGACGGCAAGCCGGCGCTGATCTTCGGCACCGGCTGGTGGGGCGTGCCGAACCTCTACTTCTACGCCGTGTCCTGGATGCTGCGCCTGTTCGGCGACCACAGCATGACCGGCGACCGCATGCTGTCGGTGGTCAGCGGCGTGGCGGCGGTCTGGTTCGCGTATCGTATCGGCCGGCTGCTCTGGGGGCCGCGGGCCGGGCTGATCGCCGGGGCCCTGCTGGCGGTGTCGCCGCTGGCCCTGCAGTTCAGCCGCATCGCGGGCGAGAGCACGCCCACGGGGGCGCTGTGGGCGGCGGGCCTCTTCTTCCTCTTCCGTGCCCTGCGCGACCGGCGGCCGCTTGACTGGGTCCTCGCTGGGATGCTGAGCGGCTTCAGCCTCTACTTCTACGCGGCGGGCAAGCTGATCATCCCGCTGCTGGCCGCCGTGGCCGTCTATTGCCTGATTCGCTGGCGGCGCGCCTTCTTCACCCGCTACGCGCTCGGCTTCGCGCTGCTGGGCGGGACGTTCGCGCTCACCTTCCTGCCCTACGCGCTCTTCTCGATCCAGGACCACTGGCTGAGCTTTTTCGGCCGGGCGCAGGACACGTCGATCTTCTCGCCGCAGAACCAGGTGCAGGCCTTCGCGCGCTACGGCATCCCCTACGACCCGCAGTGGGCGGCCGGGTCGCTGATCCCGGCGATGCTGGCCCACCCCCAGGCGTGGGCGCGGCTGCTCTACGAGCAATGGCGAGTGACGACCGAGGTGTTGTACCGCAGCGGCGACCCGACGGCCTTCTACCAGATCCGGATCCACGGCGGCGTCGATGCTCGCGCCGCTGCTCGCCGCCCTGACGCTGCTGGGGCTGGCCTACGCGGTCTGGAAGATCTGGGACCCGCGCTTCGGCCTGCTCAGCCTCTGGTTCTGGGGCGGCCTGCTGGGCGCCGTGCTGACGATGGACACGCCGAGCGTACAGCGGCTGGCGGACGCCTGGCCCGTGATCCTGCTCTTCCCGGCCGCGCTGCTCGATCGGGTTGCCGCCGGGGCCTGGCCCGCGCGCCCCGCCCTGGCGCGCCGCTGGCTGAACGTGCCGCTCGCGGCGCTGCTGATCTTCGCCGGAGTCGACGGCACCCAGGAGTACTTCGGGCACTACATGAGCCTGTGCCCCTACTGCACGGCGACGGTGCAGGCGCGCTACGCGGAAGGGCTGGGGCAGGACTACAAGGCCTACCAGTTCGGCGTCGGCGGGAACGATGTCTACTTCACCTATGGGCCGACGCGCTTCCTGGCGAAGGACGTCGCGGGGGCGGACATGGCGGTGCCGGCCGACTATTTTCCGGTCACGGATAACGACGGCAAGGGCGCGGCGTTCCTGGTCTATCCCGACAACGCGGACTACCTGCCGCTGATCCGCCTGTTCTACCCCGGCGGGACGCAGACGGTGCAGCGGGGCAGCGACGGCTCGGCGCAATTCACGTCGTACACGCTCACCGCGGCGCAGATGGCGCAGTTCCAGGCGCTGACGGCGACCTACGCGCCGCCGGACGGTCCGGCGATCACGCGCTTGGAACCGAACCTCGGCACGGTGCCGGCCGCCGGGGCCTGGGCGCCCCCGGCCGGCCTGACCTACCCCGCGGCGGCGACCTGGGAGGGCGGGCTGGTCGCGCCGCGCTACGCGCTGTACACTCTGGCGCTGGACGGCGGGGCCGACGCGCGGCTGGCGGTGGACGGGCAGGTGGTGCTCGACGCGCAGGCGGGCGCGCGGGAGATCGACCTCGTGCTGGCGCGGGGCGTCCACGACGTGCGCCTGAGCGGGACGCTGGCGGAGCCGGGCGCGCGGCCGGCGGTGCGCTGGGCGGCCGCAGGGTCGCCGCCCGTGGCGGTCGCCGCCGGCTACCTCTACCATGGGACAACCGGCGGCCTCAGCGGCGCGGTGTGGCCGGGCACGACCGCGCTGACGGCGCCGGACTTCGGCGCCGGGGTGCCGATCGCGCGGCGGAGCGACTCGTTCTTCGGTTTCCGCGAGGCGCGCAGCGATACGGACAGCTTCGGCCAGGGGCCCTTCACGGCGCGCTGGCAGGGGACGCTGGCTGCGCCGGCGCCGGGCGCTACGGCTTCACGCTACGCTCCAACGGCGCGAGCCTGCTGCTGATCGACGGGCAGCCGGTCGTAAGCGCGAGTGCGGACGGCGCGGCGGGCAGACGCGACGGGGAGCGTGACGCTGGCGGCGGGGCCGCACGCGGTCGACCTGCGCTATGCCTGGCAGAGCGGCCGGGCCACGCTGGAGTGGTACTGGACGCCACCAGGCGGTGCCGCCGCGCTGGTGCCGCCGGCGGTGCTGCGGCCGGCGGTGCGGAGTTGGCCGCGCGGCTCGGTGCCCGACCCGCCGGGCGCGGAGGCGGTCAACGTCGCCCCGGCGCCGCCGCCCGCGGCCGTGGCCACGCCCGATGCGGTGCTGGCGGGCGACGCCGGGCTCAAGGAGCCGCGCGGCGTCGCGGTGGACGCGCAGGGCAACCTCTACGTCGGCGACAGCGGCAACTTCCGGGTGGTGCGCCTGAGCCCGGACGGCCAGGTGCTGGGCAGCTGGGGCACGCAGACGGACGCGGCCGCGCCCGGGCGGTTTAGCCTGCTGGCCGACCTCGCCACGGGGCCGGATGGGCACGTCGTCACGCTCGACGCCGGCACGGGCGACGTGCAGATCTTCGACGCGATGGGGCGCCTGCTGCACGAGGTGAGCCACATCAGCTCACACGCCAGCGGTATCGCCGTGGCGCCGGACGGGCGGATCTGGGTGGCCGACACGGGCGACAGCCGGCTGGTGCGCCTCACAGCCGACGGCGCGCCGGACGGCACGTTCACGGGCGCCCCGGCGGACGACCCCGCGCGCTTCGAGCAGCCGATCGACGTCACCTTCGCACCCGACGGCACGCCCTACGTGGTCGATCTGCGCGGCCGGATCATGCGGCTGGACACACAGGGGACGATCACCGCGCAGTGGCCGGTCGATTGGGGCGGGGCGCGGGGCGGCAGTCACCTGGCCTACTGGCAGAACCAGGTGGTCATGAGCGACCCGGACCGGCAGCGGCTGACCGTGCTGGACCCGGCGACGGGCGCGATCCGGCTCGTCGGCACGGCCGGGGATGCACCCGGCCAATTCCGGCTGCCCATCGGGCTCGCCGCGGGGCCGGATGGCCGGCTCTACGTGGTCGACAGCGACAACCGGCGCATCCAGGTGTTCAGCAGTCTGGGCGCCCCCTGACCGTGCCTGCCCGGCGTGGTCATGCCGGGCGGCGCGCAACGTTCGCGTATGATCGTGTTGGGGGCGGCCGGTCCGGCCCACCCCGACCCGCACGGAGACGGCATGGCGAGCACCGAGCGCGGCGACGCGCCTGACCTGGCGGCGGGGCCCGCCCTGCCTCCGCCCGAGGCTCCGGCGGCCGGCACGCCCGGCAACGGCACGGCGCCGCGGGAGGTGGCCGCGTCCGCGGACGCCGTCGCGGTCCCTCTCGCCCGGCGGCGCCTCGGGCGCGCCGGGGCGGCCCTGTGGCACAGCCGCGCCGTGCTGCTGGGCGGGCTCGCGCTCGGCTGCGCGCTCTACGGGCAGAAACTCGTCATCGACAGCCAGGCCGTCGTCACGGGCGGCCAGTCGCTCGTGCCGAGCATCCGCTGGTACACCGCGGGGATCGTGCTGATGATCCTCGCCTGGCTGGGCACCTACCGGAACCGCTCCTTCCTGCGCGCGCCGCTCGGCCGCGAGGCCGCAGGCCCGCCGCCCGCCGCCACCCGCCCGGCGGCCCACCCCCGCGCGCGCCTGACCGCCTTCGCCGCGGCGCACCCGACCGCGACCATGGCGGGGCGCTACGCGCTGGCCGTGGCGGGGCTCGCGCTGAATCTGTATGGAACAGCAACAGCTACGGACGCACGCCTTCGATTCGGCGATCGGCGGCTGGTGCTGGCTGATCAGCCTGGGGGTGCTGGTCGCGGCCTTCGCGTGGCAGCGCGCGCCGTCGCGCGGCGCGGGCGAGGACGGGGTCGCGGATGCTCCGGCGGACACGGCCGGGGGGCTGCCGCGCTGGGCCGAGATCACCATCTTCCTGGGGATCCTCGCCCTCGGGTTCGGGCTGCGGCTCTACCGGCTGGGCGACTGGACGACGGGCATGCACGGCGACGAGGGCGAAGCCGGGGTCGACGCGCTGGGCATCCTGGCGGGCAACGGGGCCTCGCCGTTCGCGACCGGCTGGTTCTCCCAGCCGAACTTCTACTACTGGGGCATTGCGCTGACAATGCGCGTGTTCGGCACCGACCTGTTCGGCCTGCGCATGTTCGCGGCACTGGCCGGCAGTCTGATGCTGATCCCGTTCTACCCGCTGGTGCGGCAGTGGTTCGGGGTGCGCGGGGCCATCATCGCCACCTTCTTGCTGGCCGTCTCCGACGTGGCGATCCACTTCAGCAAGCAGGAGTTCAGCAACATCACGACCCCGCTGTTCCTGGTCACCGGGTTCTTCTTCTTCTTCCGCGGGCTGCGCAACCGCCGGCTGATCAACTTCGTGCTCGCGGGCTACGCGCACATCCTGAGCATGTACTTCTACCTGGGCGGGCGGCTGACGCCGATCCTGGTGATCGCCTTCCTGGCCTATCTCTTCCTGCTGATGCCGCTGGTGCGGCTGCCGGGGGCCTATCAGGCGATCCGGCGGCGGCTGCCGCGACTGGGCCGGGGCGGCGCGGCCGCGCGCGCCGTGGCGGCGGAGGCGCGGGGCGTGGCCTTCTACGGCCACCAGATCATGGTTTACACCCTGGCCTGCATCTTCTTCGTCTCGCCCTGGCTGGCCTACTTCGTCGATCATCAGGCCGAATGGAACAGCCGGGCGGACGAGAAACTGATCCTGAACAACGCCGCGCTCATGGTGCAGCAGTACGGCGTGCAGCATGGGCCGCTCTATCTCGGCGTGCGCCCGCCCACGCCCAGCGACATTTGGCCGGTGCCGCTCGTCTTCGAGCAGACGCCCGTCAGCATCCGCCTGCTGCCGCTGCCCTGGGAATCGGCGGCGGCGCCGAGCGGGAGCCCGCTGCTGCAAGACGGCTTCTGGGCGCGGGCCATGTGGGATCAACTGACTGCCACGCTGTCGATCCTGACCTATCGCGGCGACGCGAGCTCGGTTTACACGTTCACCAGCGCGCCGGCGGCCAAGCCGATCGAGGCGGCGCTGATCATCCTGGGCATCGCCTGGGCGGCCTGGCGCTGGCGCGACACGCGCATGGCGCTGCTGACGCTCTGGTTCTGGTCGACCGTGCTGGTCGGCGGCGTGCTGACCATCGACGCGCCGTATATGGCGCGGCTGGTCGGCGTGATCCCGACGCTGGCGGTCTTCGCGATGCTGCCGCTCGACAAGCTGGCGACCGAGATCGTGCGCCTGGCCGGGCGCGTCCGGCGTCCGGCGCGGCTGCCCCGGGCGGCGCTCGCCTTCAGCAGCGTGGCGATCGCGGCGCTGTTCGTGTTTCTGGGCGGCGAGAACTTCAACGACTACTACAATCGCTACGAGGCACAGCTCCCCGCGCCGTTCGCCGAAGTGACCGGGCAGGCGTACTTCGTGCGCCAGGTGAATACGGCGCTGGCGCAGGCGGGCCGGCCGCCCGCCAAGTTCTACGACGTCGGCGCGCACCTCATCTACTGGGGCCACGGCGACAACCGGTTCCTCAATAACGGCGTCGAGGGGCTGGACATGGTCAACGCGTCGAACGAGCTCCCGATTGTCGAGAACGGGCCGGACAACGCCAGCGACGTCTACTTCATGGTCTGGAGCCTGGACCAGCAGTACCTGTCGGTGCTGCGCGCGTACTATCCCGACGCCGTGGAGATCCCCTACTACTACCCGAGCGCCGACCACGGCACGCTGCTGTTCACTGCGGTGCACGTGACGCGGGAGCAGATCGACGCGCGGCGGGTCTTGCAGGCGACGTACACGCCCGCGCAGGGCGCGCCGGTGCAGCGCCAGGAAGCCGGGCTGGGCACCAGCGGGCCACCGCCCGCGGGCCTGGCGTACCCGGTGCAGGCGCAGTGGGCGGGCAGCCTGGTGGCGCCGGCGTTCGGGCGCTACCGCTTCGCGATCGCGGGCGCCGCCGGGCGCGCAACTGCTCGTCGACGGGATCCCGGCGGTGACGGCGCGCGTCGGCGGGAGCGGCGACGGGGAGTGGACCCTCGCGCGGGGCGTGCACACCGTCCTGCTGACCGCCACCCTGGCCGGGCCCGACACGGCGGTGCAGTTGACCTGGGCGCCGTCCGGGCAAGCCCTGGCGCCCGTGGCGGCGCGCTTCCTCTGGGCGGGGCCGGGGCGCGGGCTGACGGGCGAGATCCGCCCGCTGACCGCCGAGCCGTTCGGGCCCCTGCCCGAGGACACCGCGGGCCAGGGTGCGGCGCCGGTGATCGCGCGGCGCATCGACGGCTTCCTGGGCTTCCGCGATGCCTCGACCGGCCTGAGCGGCGGCGTGCCGCTGGTGGCCGACTGGCACGGCACGCTCAACGTGCCGCGCGACGGGACCTACCAGTTCAGCGCCTCCTCGAACGGGGACAGCCTGATCACGATCGACGGGCAGCCGGTGGTCGACAACCGGACGGGGGGGACCGACGTGCACCAGCGGGACGGCAGCGTCGCGCTGACGCAGGGCCCGCACGCCTTCGACCTGCGCTATGTCTGGTCCGGCAATATCGGCTACCTGGAAGTCTACTGGGCGCCACCGGACGAGAAGCAGGTGCTGCTGGGGCCCGACAGCCTGCAGACCGATGGCGGCATCTGGCCACCAGGCACGGTTACCGAGCCCGGCATCGTGAGCCCAACGCCGCCGGGATCGGGTGCGGGGGTCGTGCCCGCCGCGGCGATCCTCGACGCAGCCGACACGCTGGACCAGCCGCGCGGACTGGCGGTCGGGCCCGACCGCACGCTCTATGTCGCCGACGCCGGCAGCCACCAGGTGGTCGTGCTCGACAAGAACGCGCGGCGCACGGCGACCTGGGGCAAGGAAGGCACCGGCCCGGGCGAGTTCAGCGTGCCGGAGGACGTCGGGGTGGGACCCGACGGGCGAGTCTACGTGCTCGAACTCGGACCTGCACCGCGTGTCGATCTTCCAGCCCGACGGCACCTTCGTGCGCGATTTCGGCGCGGACATCCTGTGTACCTCGGCGGGCCTGGGCGTGGGGCCCGACGGCCGGGTCTACGTCGCCGACACCTGCAATGGCCGTGTGCGCGTCTTCAGCGCGGACGGCGTGCTCGAGTCGCGACCTGACCGCGGGGACCGACCCGGCGACACGCCTCGACCAGCCCGTGGACGTCGCGGTGGGCAGCGACGGCACGGTCTTCGTGGCGGACCTGCGCAACCGCGTGATCCGCATCGACCCGGCGACCGACGCGATCGTGCAGAGCTGGCCGCTGCCCATCGGCACCAGCCTGGGCGCGGCGAATCTAGCCGTGCTCGGCGACTGCGGTCTACGTGACCGACCCGGACCGGAACCGGCTCGACGTGATCAACGTGGTGACCGGCGCGATCGCCGAGATCGGCGCGGCGGGCACGGGATCGGGCCAGTTCAGCAGTCCGCTCGGCATCGCGGCCGACGCGAACGGCCTGATCTACGTGGTCGACAGCGGCAACCGGCGCGTGCAGGTATTTGACGGCGGGCGTCTCGCGCCCTAGCCGCGGGGCCGGCGCGGAGCCGCGCCCCGCCTCACGGGCTCACCCATTGCAGCGTGGCCAGATCGAACACGAAGACGTAGTTGGGGAGCGGCGTCAGGTTCGTGCCCCATGCCTCGCCGTCCGCCGCATGCACCAGGTAGACGCGCGTGCCGTCCACCGCGGCGATCTCGACACTCCCCTCGCGCTGCGGAGTTAGCCACGTGCCGATCACGTGCATCCGATTGTCCGCGCCCAGTTCCTGGATCGTGAGCAGGCCCTGCCCGGTGTCGGACCCGAAGCCTTCCACGCCGGGCTCGACCTCGCGATAGCGGCCGTTCCACAGATACTGCCAACAGATCTCGTGGTATTGGATCTCATACGTGTTGGCGGCACCGCCACAGAGGTTCCACCCCAGAGTCTCCGTCGGCGTGGGGGCCGGGGTGCGCGTGGCGGTCGGGGAGCCGGGGGTCGGGCTGGGAGTCAGAGCTGCGGCGGTCCGTATGGCCGCATCGTTCTCGGCGACCTGCGTGTCGAAGTCTGAGTGGAGATTGGGGTCGCCGAGCCCGCGCGTAATCTCGGGTTGCGGGGTATACGGTTGGACCACGCGGGTAGGGGCGGCGGTGCCGGGTATGACGGTGCGTAGCATGGTCGCTAAGGGCGGCGGCGTCTGGGTGGCCGGGGCGGTTGGCACCGTCGTGGCGGTGTTCGCGATCGTGGCACTCGCCGGTGCACGGGTGGCGCGTGCCACGACGACGGCTTGTACCGGCAGCGGAGTCTGGTCGCCGCCCTCGCTGCTCGGTGGGGCGGCGCAGGCCGCCAGGGCAACGCATAGCAGCACCGCAACGGAGAGCGCCGCGGTCGGAGGCACGACTCGGCGCCACAGGCTCCCGCGGGGGTTTCGTTCGGCCGGCTTATCCACAGGCAACCTCGGGATCTCAGCTTGTGCGCAGGGTGAGCACGACACGCCGCGTCCCACGGGCGCCGTCGTGTGGCGATCCGCGCGCCAGACGCCGAACGCCGGCGGCGGGGTCGCCAATCCAGTTACGCGCACTCTATGGGATTTGACGTCGTCCCGCTCTCGGAATATTGCTGGTTGACAGGACAATAGTAAGCCAATAACCGGCTGGGGTCAACTACCTCGCAGTCCCGAATGTGCAGGGACTTTCGTTCCGCGGGGCACCCTGCCCGGCCCCGCGGCGACGTAACTCGGCCCGGTCGGCGGTTGCGGCGGCTCGACCGCTTGTGGTAAAGTTGGGCATCTTGCGGTCGGACTGATGGCCCGGAGCACTCCTCGATGCAGGTCGGCGAATCCCAACAAACCCTCGCGCCCGCCGCGGCGCGGATCAGCGTGCGGCCGCTGCTGCACGCCCTCTGGCGCTATCGCGTGCCCTTCGCCGGGCTGAGCGCGATCATCCTGGCCTGCCTGGGCGAGGCGCTCATGCGGCAGCCCGCGGGCGATACCACCGGCGCCGCAGCCCTTGGCACGCATCTGATGCAGGTGGCCGTGCTGCTGGTGGGGCTGGTGGCGTGGGTGCACTCCGGGCCGCGGCTGGGGGGGCGGGCGCCGGACGCAGCGCCGGCCCCCGAGGCACCGCGCCTGCCCGTGCGCGCCGCGGCGCGGCCCGTCGCGGCGGACGACGGAGCACCGGCTGCCGTGCCGTCCGGGCGCCTGGCCGCGGCCCTCGCCGCCTATCGGCGGGCGCGTGCGCGGCTAGGCTGGGCGGGCACGGTGCTGGGCTTGCTGATCGTGGCCGCACTGACCGTCTGGTGCTACCTGCTCCTGCGGCAGGACTACAGCGCGCCCCTGGCGCCCTGGCTCTGGCTGGCGAGCCTGATCGTGCTCGCCGGCACGTTCGTGGGCGCGCGGGCGCCGGGCGCGCCGGGCCTCGTGCCGCGCGACCCCGGCGAGCCGGCGGACCCGCCGATCACGCGGCGGGAGTGGCTGATCCTCGGGGCGATCCTGCTCGTGGCCGTGGTGGTGCGGCTGTGGAACCTCGAGATGATCCCCGCGGGCCCGTACACCGACGAGGCGGACCGGGCCATGGACGCGCTGCGGCTGAACAACGGCGAACTGGTGAACCACGCGCCGTTCGTCTTCTTCGGCACCGGCTGGTGGGGCGTGCCCAGCCTCTACTTCTGGCTGGTGGCGCAGTCGCTGAAGGTCTTCGGCGCCACGCTGGCCGGGGCGCGGATGATTCACGCCATCGCCGGGATCCTGACCGTCTGGGTGACATATCTGCTCGGGCGCGCCGTCTGGTCGCCACGGGTGGGGCTGGTCGCCGCCGCGCTGCTGGCGGTCTCGGATTTCGCCATCCAGTTCAGCCGCACGGCGGGCGAGAGCACGATCACGCTCTTCACGTGGGCGGTCTGCTTCTACTACTTGTATCGCGCACTGCAGACGCGCCGCGCCCTCTACTACGTGCTGAGTGGCATCGCCGGGGGCTTCTCGCTCTACGGCTACGCCTCGGGCAAGCTGTTGCCGGTCTTCCTCGCGCTTGCCGCGGGCTATATCCTGCTGCGCTGGGGCCGGACCGGCATCCGGCGCTATCTGCCGGGACTGGCCCTGCTCGCGCTCGCCGCCGCGCTGACCTACGCGCCGAACGGCCTCTACGGGCTGTCGCACACCGACGCGTTTCTGATGCGCTATAACGGCGTCTCGATCTTCAACCACGCGCAGGAGTATGGGGTCATCTACGGCACGAACAACTGGGGCACGATCATCGCCCAGCAGTTCGGGCTGACTTTCCGCGCCTTCGACGTGGGGCAGGAGCGCGGGCCGTTCTACCCGACCGGCCAGCCGATCCTGCCGATTGCCTGGGCGGCGCTCTGGGTGCTCGGCTGCGCGTACCTGATCTGGCGCGCGGGCGACGTGCGCTTCGCGCTGCTGGGCGTGTGGGTGGTTGGGGGCCTGGCGGGCGCCGCGCTGACGAACGACACGCCGACGCTGCAGCGCGTGGCGACAATGGTGCCGGCGCTCGCGCTCGTGCCCGCCGTCTTCCTCGACCGCATCGGGCGGGGCATCCCCACGGTTTCGTGGCGCCGGCCCCGGCTCCAGCCGTTCCGGCTGGTGCGCGGGGCCTTCACCGCCCTGCTGGTGATCCTGGTGATCGCGTTCGGCATCCAGACGCTCTACTTCTACTTCGTGCCCTACACGGCCGCCGCACACTACGACTGGTACGGCCTCGCCGGGCGCTATGCCGGCACCCTGGACCCAACGCGCGATCGCATCTACCAGTTGGACGTGCCCGAGTTCTACTGGGGCATGAGCGCGGCGTACCTGGAGGCCAAGGGCGTGCAGGGCAGCGACCTGGGCAACGCCGGGGATGCGCTGCCGCTGACCGACAACGGCGACCTGAACGCGCACTTCCTCGTCTTCCCGACGAACGACCCGTACCTATCCGTCCTGAAGACCTACTATCCGGGGGGCAAGACCAGCAATCTGACGCACGCCTCCGGCGCGCACTTCGCGACGATCTACGAGGTGGATACGGCCCAGTTCGACGCGCAGCGCCAGGAGGTGGCGCAGTACGGGCCGGCCGCCGGGCCGATCTTCGAGCGCCCGGAGCCACGCCTGGGCACACTCGGTCCGGACGGGGTGCCGCCTCTGGCGCCGCCCCGCGGCCTGGCGTACCCGCTGGACGCGGCGTGGCAGGGTGGGCTGGCGGTCCCGGCCTACGGCACCTATATCCTGAGCCTGCTGGCGCCGGGCGGCGCCACCCTGGTAATCGACGGCCGCCCGGTGCTGGCGGCGCCGGCCGGGAGCGGGTCGGTGGTCGAAGCGCGAGTGGTGCTGGCCGAGGGGCTGCACACGGTGCGGCTGGCGGGCACGCTGCCCTCGCCACAGAGCCCAATCGCGCTGCGCTGGCGGGCCGATGCGGGCGTGCCGGTGCCGATCGGGCGGCCGTATTTGTGGAACGGGCCGCTTGGCACGTTGCACGGCCAAACCTTCGGCGGGCCCGGCCCGGCGGGCTGGCTGACGGACCCGGTGCTGCCGCCGGCGGCCGGTGCGCCGGCCGCCGAGATGCGCAACGGCGTGCTGGCCTGGCGCGGCGTCGACGACGCGCTGCACAGCGGGGCGCCCGCGCACGGCGTCTGGACCGGCACGCTTGCCATCCCCACGGCGGGCACCTACACGCTCGACCTCGCGACCGACGCCGCGGCGACGGTCTGGGTTGACGGGGCGCAGGTGGGACGGCGCGGGCCCGGCGCCTCCGGTCTGCCCGCCGCGCTGCCGCTGAGCGCAGGCAACCACGCGCTCCAGGTGCGCGTGCAGAGCCGCCCGGGCCCCTCGGTGCTGGAACTCTACTGGCAGCCGCCCGGCGGGGCGCGCGAGCTCCTGCCGCCGACGGCGCTGGCGCCTGCCGACGGCGGCGCCTGGCGCGCGGACGAGCGCCCCGGCGTCGCCGCGCCCGACCCGGCGCTAATCGGCGCCGCGCCCGCCCCGCAGCCGCTCGCGCCGGTGCGGCAAATCGCGGGCGCCTGGAAGGAGGCGCGTGGCGTGGCCGTGCTGCCCGACGGCCGCGTGGTCGTCGGCGACACGGGGCACAGCCGCGTGGTCGTCTACGCGCCGGGCGGGGATGTGCAGGCGGCCTGGGGCAGCCCGGGCACAGGCGACGGCCGGTTCGGCACGATTGCCGACGTCGCGGCGCTGCCCGACGGCACGATCGCGGTGCTCGATACGGGCAACCACGACATCCAGATCTTCGACGCCACGGGCAAGCTGCTGGCGCATCTGTCTGCCGGGCAGGTGCAGGTGTCGCAGGCCATGGGCCTGGCCGCGGGGCCCGACGGCACCCTCTACGTGGCCGACACGTCGGACAGCCGCGTGGTGCACCTCAGCCGCGACGGGCGGATGCTGGGCATCTTCCAGACTGGGATCAACGGGGTCGCCGCGCTGGACCAGCCGACCGACGTGGCCGTGCTGCCCGACGGCAGCGTCTACGCGGTCGATCTGCGCAAGCGCATCGTGCATGTGAACACTGCGGGCCGGATCGATCAAGAGTGGTCTGTGCCGATTGGTCTGGCGCGCGGGGGCAGCCATCTGGCTGTCTGGAACGGGCAGATCGTGATCAGCAACCCCGACCGCAACACCCTGGCGTTCCTCGATCCCGGCAGCAACAGCCTGCACGAGATGGCGCAGACCCCGGCGGCGCCGATCGAGATGAGCGTGCCCATCGGCGTGGCGGGCGGGCCCGACCGGCAGATCTACGTGCTCGACAGCGACAACAGCCGCGTGCTGGTGCTGCGGGCCCCGTGAGCCGCCCGCCGAAGTTGTCCTGGGCCACCCGCTATGGTAGACTAAGCGTGCTTTGCGGATCCGCGGCGTGCTTTGCGTCGCGGCCACCGACTGGGTGGCCGATCCGCACGGCTAGGGAGGAAGCAACCACCGGATGATCGGAACCAGCGACAGCCCCCGCGTGGCGACCGAGTCCCTGGATCGGCTGCCGCTGGTGCGGCGCGGGCTGGCCGGGCTCTGGGCGGCGCGCGGGCTGTGGGGCGGCCTGATCGCCATCGGCCTGGGCTGGCGCGCGCAAGACCTCTTCATGCACGGCGGCGACGTCGCCCTGGCGGGCCGGCTCTACTGGGTCGCCATCGTGCTGGTGATCGCCGCGCTTGTGCACCCGCGCCTGCCCTGGCGCCGCCAGGCGGATGCCTCCGTCGAGCCGAATCCCGCCGCGGCGGCCCCGGTCGTCGCGCGGCCAATCCCGCCGGAGTCGCCCCCGGCGCCACGCCCGGCCGCGGCGAACGGCGCCGCGCATGCCGCGGACGCCGCGACGGCGACGGCATCGGCGCGGCTTCCGGGCGTCCGGCCCTGGCTGCCGAGCGGGGCGCCCGCGAAGGGCCGGCGTAATGGGCAAGCGCCGCTGCCCGCCCGGCCCGCCGCCCCGCCCGCGCAGGCGGCCGCGGTCGCGGCGCCGATCGCCGGGCAGGCCACGGTGCCGGTGCGCCGGGTGGGCGCGCCGCGCAGCGCGCCGCCGGCCGTCACGGCGCCGCCGACGGTCGCGCCGGTCGCGACTCCCGTCGCGGCGGAGGCGGCGTTCGCGGCCGCGCGGCTGTCGCCCTGGGCGCGCTGGGTGGGCATCCGCACGCGCCTGGGCCGGCGCGTGACCGTGCCGGGGCTGGTGCTGGCGCTCGCGCTGGCGGGCGCGTCGGCCGGGGTGCTGATCGGCAACGTGGCCAGCCCGCTGGGCGGCTGGCTCTGGGCCGCGGCGCTGGTCGTGCTCGTGCTCACGTTCACGGGCGCGGGCCGTTGGCCGCGCAACGCCGGCGGCCTTCTGCCCGCCGCGCGCGACGATTTCTTTGGCCCCGGCGTGCCGCGCATCCCCCTCCGCTGGGAGATCACCCTCGCGGGCTGCATGATGGCGCTCGCGCTGGCGCTGCGCGTCTGGAACCTAGAATACATGCCGGGCATCTTCGGCGACGAGGGCGAGCGCGGCATGGACGCGCGGGGCATCATCGAGGGCCAGCCGGCGAACCTCTTCGGCTACGGCTGGTGGGGCGTGCCCAACCTCTACTTCTATATTCTGTCCTGGATGCTGCGCTTCTTCGGCGACAACATGTTCGGCGACCGCATGCTGTCGGTGATCAGCGGCCTGGTCATCGTCTGGTTCGCGTATCGTATCGGCCGCATGCTGTGGGGGCCGCGCGCCGGGCTGCTCGCCGGAGGCCTGATGGCCGTCTCGCCGCTCGCGCTACAGTTCAGCCGCTGGGCGGGCGAGAGCAGCCCCACCGGGGCACTCTGGATCGTCGGGTTCTACTTCCTGCTGCGCGCGCTGCGCGAGCGGCAGTGGAGCGACTGGGTCTGGGCCGGCCTGGCCACGGGCTTCAGCCTCTATTTCTATGCGGCAGGCAAGCTGATCATCCCGCTGCTGGGCGTTACGGGCCTCTATTGCCTGATCCGCTGGCGGCTGGCCTTCTTCAAGCGCTACGCGCTCGGCTTCGCGCTCTCCGCGCTGGTCTTCGGGCTGGTCTTCCTGCCCTATGCGCTCTTCCTGAACACCGATCACTGGCAGGGCTTCTTCGGCCGCGCTCAGGAGACGTCCATCTTCTCGCCGCAGAACGCCGTGCAGACCTTCGCACGCTACGGCATCCCCTACAACGCGGCCTGGGGCGCGCTGCCGCTGACGCAGAACCTGCTGGCACATCCGCTGCCCTGGGCGCAGGTGCTGTTCAACCAGGCGCGTGTCGCCAGCGAGGTGCTCTATCGCGTCGGCGACGCGGCCGAATACTACAAGATCCCCTTCCACGCCGGGTCGCTGCTCAGCCCGCTGCTGGCGGTGCTGACGCTGCTGGGCCTCGGCTATGCTACCTGGAAGCTGTGGGACCCGCGCTACGGCCTGCCGCTGCTCTGGTTCTGGGGCGGCATGCTGGGCATGATCCTGACCATCGACGACCCGAACGTGCAGCGGCTCGACGGCGCCTGGCCGTTCGTGATGCTGTTCCCCGCGGCGTTCCTGGACCGCATCTGGGCGGCGGCCTGGCCGGTGAGCCGGCCGCTGGCGCGCCGCTGGGCCACCGTGCCGCTGGCCGCGTTGCTGATCTTCGCCGGGGCGGACGGCTATCAGGAGTACTTCATCCAGTACGCCTCGACCTGCCCCTACTGCACGCCGACCACGCAGGCGCGCTACGCTCAGGCGCTCGGCCAGGAGTATAAGGCGTATCAGTTGGGCGTAGCCGACTACGCGATCTACTTCAACTACGGCAGCACGCGCTTCGCGGCGAAGGGCGTGGAGGGGGACGACGGGAACGTGCCGGTCGACTTCTTGCCGATCACGGACAACGGCGGCAAGGGCGCGGCGTTCATCGTCTACCCCTCGAACGCCGACTACCTGCCGCTGATCCGCCAGTTCTATCCGGGCGGGCTGGAGCAGGTGATCACGGGCACGAACGGCACGGCGATCTTCACATCCTATAAGCTCACGCGGCAGCAGATGGCCGCGTCCCAGAGCCTGCACGTCACGTATACCGGCGCCGACGGCAAGCAGGTCACGCGCGCCGAGGCGGGGCTGGGCACGGGCAGCGATCCGGCGAGCGGGCAGCCGCCCTGGACGCCGCCGCCCGGCCTGGCCTACCCGGCGACGGCCGTCTGGCAGGGCGGGCTGGTGGCCCCGGGGTACGGCCTGTACACGCTGTCGCTGGCCGGCCCGGCCGGCGCGCAACTGGCGATCGACGGCCGGGTGGTGCTGCAGGGCGGGGCGGGGGGTTCGCCGGACGGCACGCAAGCCACGCTGGTGCTGGCGCGCGGCACGCACGACGTCCGCCTGACGGGCACGCTGGCCGACGCACGGACGAGCCTGGTCGTGCACTGGGGCGCGGCCGGGTCCGCGCTGCTGCCGGTGGCGCCGCAATATCTGTTCAGCGGCAGCACCGGGGGCCTGAGCGCGTCGGCGGGCCCCGGGTCGGCGGCGCACCTCGCGGATGCCGATCCCTTCGGCGGTGCGGTGCCGCAGCAGCGGCGCAGCGACCCGGCGATCGGCTTCCAGGAAGGCAGCGTCGACTTCGGCCACGGGCCACTGCTCATCCGCTGGCAAGGGACGCTCCACGCGTCCGTGGCCGGGACGTACCAGTTCCAGCTACGTGCCAACGGCCCAACCGCGATGCTGATCGACGGGCAGCCGCTAGGCCCGGCCGGGGCGGCGGGCGGCGCCGGGACGGCCACGCTCGCCGCGGGCGACCACGCGGTCGACGTGCGCTACTTCTGGCAGAGCGGGCCAATGCGTGTGATGTGGCTGTGGACGCCGCCGGGCGGCGCGCCGGGCATCGTGCCGCCGCAGGTGTTGAGCCCGCTGGCCCGCAGTTGGCCGCGCGGCACCATCCCGGATCCGCAGACCGGGCAGCCCGACCTGCACCCCGTCACCGCGCCGCCGGCCCCGCTGGCGCCGAGCAGCGTCTTCGGCGGGGACAGCGGGATGACCGAGCCGCGCGGCCTCACGGTCGCCCCCAACGGCGACGTCTACGTTGCCGACACGGGCAACAACCGTATTCTGCATTTCGACGCACACGGCAAGGCGCAGCCCGCCTGGGGCGACGCCAAGACGCCGGGCTTCGCGATGCTCGGCGACCTCGCGGTCGCGCCCTCGGGCCAGATCGTCGCGCTCGACTCCAAGAGCGGCGACCTGTCGATCTTCGGGCCGGACGGCACGCTGGTGCGGCGGCTGCCCGCGGTGGCGGCGCAGGGCAACGGCATCGCGGTCGGGCCGGACGGCCGGATCTGGATCGCGCACACGGGCGGCAATCGCGTGGTCGTGCTGCAGCCGGACGGTAGCAAGCCGCGGACGATCACGGGCGGCGCGGACGGCACGCGGGCACGCTTCGAACAGCCGGTGGACGTGGCGGTCGCGCCCGACGGCACGGTCTACGTCATCGACCTGAAGGGCCGCATCGCGCAGTTGGACGCGGCCGGCCAGGTGGTGCAGGAGTGGCCGGTGCAGATCGGCATCGCGCGCGGCGGCAGCCGGCTGGCGGTCTGGCAGGGGCAGGTGGTGATGAGCGACCCGGACCGCGGGCGGCTCGTCGTGCTGGACCCGGCCAGCGGGCAGGAGCGGCTGGTGGGCGGCCAGGGCACGGACCCCGGCCAGTTCCAGCTGCCGTTGGGCATCGCGGCGGGCGCCGACGGGCAGCTGTACGTGCTCGACAGCGATAACCACCGCGTGCAGGTATTCAAGGACCTGGGCGGCAAGTAGCGCCCGGGCCGGTAATCGGGGATCGATGGGGCAGCATGGCTAGAGCATGGAGCATTGTGGGTGAGCACTGAGCGCGACAACGAGCAAGCCGCTGCGGCCGCCGCCGCGCCGGAGGATGCGGCCGCCGTCGCGGCGCACGGCAACGGCGCGCACGGCGGATCCACCGCGGACGCACCGGGGAACGGCGCGGAGCCGGGCGACCCGGAGGTGACGGCCGTGGAGACGGCGCCCCTGCCCCGCCGGCCGCGGCGCGTGCTGCTGGCCGAGCGCGTGCCGGAGCCGCCCGACGGCGACTCCGCGGCGGCGCTCGCTCCGGTCGCCCCGCTGGAGTCGCCCGCCGTCGAGGCGTCCGCACCCATCGTGCCGGAGCCGAACGGCGTGGCGCCCGGGCTCGCGCCGGAGTCCGCGGCGGCCGAGATCGCTGCTGCACCGCCGTCCGCAGACATGGCCCCGGCCCCAGCGCCCGACCCCATGGAGCCGGCGGCTCCGCCCGCGGACGGCGCACCGCCCGCCCTGCCGGCACAGCTACACCGTGTGACGCCCTGGCTGCCCAGCGCGCCGCCCAAGCAGCGCGGGCGCGCGGCGCGCGCCGTCGTTCTGGCCCCGACGGCTGCATCCCCGCGCCCGCCGCGGCACCGCTTGCGCTGGACGAGGCGCCGCCCGCACCCGCCGAGGCGCCCGCGGCGCCGCCGCCCGGGCTGCCGGTCCGGCCCGCCGCAATGGCACGGCCCGTCGAGGCAGCCGTGCCCGTGGAGGCGCCGCCCTCCGGCCTCGCGGCGCTATGGCGGAGCCGGGGCCTGATCCTCGGCGCGGCGGCCGTCGCGACGGCGCTCCATGCCCAGCAGTTGATCTCCGTCGACTCGGACGTGCGCGGGGCGATCCGCTGGTACGTCGCGGCGATTTTGCTCATGCTCGTGGCCTGGTGGGGCACCTATCGGCCGAAGCAGTTCCGCATGCTGCCTTTCGGCCGGGGCGCGGCGGCGACCCCCGCCGCAGCCGAGGGGGCGCCCGGCACGAAGCGGCCGGGGTGGATGGCCCGGCATCCGCGGATCACGCTCACCGCGCGCTGCGTGCTGGCGTTCGCCGCGCTGGGCCTCGGCGTCTACAGCACGCTGCAGCTACGGCGCGACTACAACTCGCCCATCGGCGGCATCGGCTGGGCGCTCAGCCTGATCTTGCTGGTCGTCGCGTTCATTGGCGATCGGCCGCCCCGCGGCCGCGACGCCGACGCGCGGGCGCAGGACGTCGAGGACCGCACGGCGTGGCACCTCCCGATCCGCTGGGAAGTGCTCATCGTGCTGGGCATCTTCGTGCTGGCGCTCGCGCTGCGCGTTTACCACGTGGACGACTGGACGTTCGGCATGCACGGCGACGAAGGCGAAGCCGGCATGGACGCGCTGGCCATCTACCAGGGCCACCTGGTGTCGCCTTTCCTGTCCGGCTGGTTCGGCCAGCTGAACTTCTACTACTGGGGCATCGCCCTGCTAATGCACGTCTTCGGTACGGGGTTGGGCGGCGTGCGCGCCTTCGCACTGATCGTCGGCACGATCACGGTCGTGCCGTTCTACCTGCTCGTGCGCGACTGGTTCGGCACGCGCACGGCGATCATCGCCGCGGTGCTGCTCGCGGTCTCGGACGTCGATATCGCCTTCAGCCGCGAGGAATTGAGCACGATCACCACGCCGCTCTTCCTGGTGGTCGGCTTCCTCTGCCTGTTCCGCGGGATGCGCACCCGCCGGCCGCTCTATTTCGTGCTGGCGGGCTACGCGTTCATGCTGAACCCGTACTTCTACTTCGGCGGTCGCATCGCGCCGATCTTGCTGGGCGGGGCGCTTGCCTTCCTGTTCGTGGCCGCGCCCGTGCTGCGCCTGCCGGGCGATTACCGGGCTTTGCGCCGCCGGATGCCCGACCTCGCGCGGCTGCGCGCTGTGGGGGAAGCGCTGCGCACGGAGATCCGGGGCCTGCTCTTCTACGGGCGCCACCTGGTCGTGCTCGCCATCGCCTGCGTGATCTGCGCGGGCCCGTGGTTCGTCTACTCGACCGACCACGCGGCCGAATGGAACTCACGGCCGCTGGAGAAGCTGGTCTTCAACAATGCCGGGCGCATGGCGCAGCAGTACGGCGCCACGCACGATCCGCTCTACGTGGGCCTGCGTATGCCGCAGCCCAGCGACGTCTATCCTTTCCTGCCGGTGGTCTTCGAGCATACCTCGCTCAGCGTGCAGGTCGCGCGCGATGGCTTCTGGCCGCGCGTGCTCTGGGGCCAGCTGACCACGACGCTGTCGATCCTGACTTATCGCGGCGATGCGAGCTCGTTCTATACGTTCGCCGAAGCCCCGGCGGCCAAGCCGATCGAGGCCGCGCTGATCATCCTGGGGCTGGCCTGGGCGGTGTGGCGCTGGCGCGATAGCCGGATGGCGATGCTGCTGATCTGGTTCTGGGGCATCGTGCTCTCCGGCGGCGTGCTCACCATCGACGCGCCGTACATGCCGCGCATCCTGGGCATCGTGCCGGCGATCGCGCTCTTCGCCGCGCTGCCGCTGTCCAAGCTGAGCGCGGAGTTCATCTACGCCGTCAGTCTCTTCGGGCGGCGGATCCGCCTGGCGCGGATGGGCCAGGCCTTCACGGCCGTGGCGCTGATCGCGCTGCTGGCCGGCCTGGGCGTGCAGAACTACAACGACTACTATAACCACTACGTCCTCAACCACCCGTTCCAGGAGGTGACCGGGCAGGCCGAGTTCGTGCGCGAGATGAACGCGAAAGCTGCAAGCGCGGGCGATCCGCAGCCGCGGTTCTACGACCTCGGCATGCACATGATCTACTGGGGCCACGGCGTCAACCGCTTCCTCAACGCGGGTACCGACGGCTCCGACATGATCAATCCCGCCAACGAGCTCCCGGTGCTCGACGACCAGAACCGCGACGTCTACTTCATGGTCTGGAGTCTGAACCAGCAGTATCTCGACGTGCTGCGCGCCTACTATCCGCAGGGCACCGTCGAGCCGTTCAACTTCGGCCCGCCGGGCCACCAGACCCCGCTGTTCACCGCCTTCCACGTGTCGAAGGCGGCGCTGGCCGCGCAGCGCGTGCTGCGCGCCACCTACACGCCCGCCACGGGCCCGGCGATCATGCGCGACGAGCCTAGCCTGGGCACCGGCAACGCGCCGCCCAGCGGGCTGGCCTACCCCCTGCAGGCGACCTGGAGCGGAGGCTTGGTCGCGCCCGCCTTCAGCACCTATCGCTTCCAGTTGACCGGCACGGCGGCCGCGCGCCTGGTCGTCGACGGCACGCCCGTGCTCACCGGCACGGGCACGACCGCCAACGCGTCGCGCACGATCGTGCTGGCGCGCGGCGTGCACGACGTGACGCTGACGGCCACGCTGCCGACTGCCGAGACCCGCGTGGGGGTCAGCTGGGCGGTGAGTGGGGCGGCCATCGCGCCGGTGCGCGCCACGTACTTGTGGTCCGGGCCGGGCAAGAGCTTCCTCGGCGAGGTGCGGCGGCTCTCGGGCGACCCGTTCGGCCCGCTGCCACCCGACAAGCCCAACAGCGCCACGCCCACCGTGATCATGCGCCGCATTGACGGCTTCCTGGGCTTCCGGCACGCGCCCGACGCGCTGAGCAACGGCGCGCCGCTGCTGGCCGCCTGGACGGGCACGGTCACGACGACGCAGGCGGGCATCTACCAGTTTGATGCCTATGCCAACGGCGGCATGACGCTCGCCGTCGACGGGCAGCTTGTGCTCGACGCGCGGCAGACCAACGGAGCGCCCGCCAACGTGCACGGCCAGATCGCACTGGCCCCGGGCGCGCATCAGATCGAGGTGCGCTACGTCTGGCGGGGCGGTACCGGCTACCTGGAGGTCTACTGGACGCCGCCCGGCGGCGCGCGGACGATGCTGGGCACGCAGGCCATGCACACGCCCGGCGGTGCCTGGGCCGTGGGCAGCGTGAGCCCGCCGGGGAACGTCAGCGTGCAGCTGGGCAAGCCGCCCGTGGCGGTGCGGCCCACCTCCGTGCTCGCGGCGGACAAAGGCCTGTTGGAGCCGCGCGGTGTCACGGTCGGCCCCAACGGCGACGTCTACATTGGCGATACCGGGAACAACCGGATCGTCCATCTCGACGCGCACGGGAACGCGCAGCCGGATTGGGGCAGCGCCAAGACGCCCGGCTTCGCCGAGCTCGGCGACCTCGCCGTCACCCCACAGGGGCAGATCATCGCGCTCGACTCCAAGACGGGCGACCTGCAGTTCTTCCAGCCGGACGGGACGCTGGTGCGGCGGCTGCCCGCGGTGGCGCCGCAGGGCAACGGCATCGCGGTCGGCCCCGATGGGCGGATCTACATCGCGCATACGGGCGGCAATCGCGTGCTCGTGCTGCAGCCGGACGGCAGCAACCCCCGGGCGCTGACGGGCGGCGCCGACGGCACGCGCGGACGCTTCGACCAGCCGGTCGACGTGGCGGTCGCGCCCGACGGTACGGTCTACGCGATCGACCTGAAGGAGCGGATCGTCCGGCTCGACGCGGCGGGCCAGGTGGTGCAGGAGTGGCCGGTGCAGATCGGCGTGGCGCGTGGCGGCAGCCGGCTGACGGTCTGGCAGGGGCAAGTGGTGATGAGCGACCCCGACCGGGCGCGCCTGGTGGTGCTCGACCCGGCGAGTGGGGAGGAGCGGCTGGTGGGCGGCCAGGGCACGGACCCCGGCCAGTTCCAGCTGCCGCTCGGCATCGCGACCGGCCCCGACGGGCAGCTCTACGTCGTCGACAGCGACAACCGCCGGGTCCAGGTGTTCAACCGCGAGCTCCTGGCGCCCTAGCCGCCTCGGAGATCGCTGGCCGGCGGGTCTGTCCGCCGGCCAGGAGAGTTCATGCGCGATACCGCCAACAGCACAGACTTGCCGCAGACCGACGGCCTCCCGGCGCCCGCCGCGCCGGACGGCGCGGACGCGTCCAGCCCGCACGTGGCGCCGTGGCTGCCCGCCGCGGCGCCAGGCCGCGCTCCCGCAGCGCCGGAGAGCAGCGCGCGCCCGGCCCCGGGCGTGGCGGCCGACCTGGCGCCCGCCGGACCGCGGCGGCGTTGGGTCGTGCTGGCCTTCGCGCTGAGCTTCCTGATCTACCTCGCGCTGATCCCGCGCATCGTGATCTACAGCAGTCCGCCGACCGGCGACCAGGCCTTCTACCTGATGGTGGTCGCCAGCATCGTCGAGGATCACGACCTCAACATCGCCAATAATTACGCCGCGCGGGAGGAAGACCGCTTCTACGCCCTGGCACCGCACCCGCCGGACTTCGTGGGCATGGCGGCGCCCTACCCGTTGCCGCCGCTGAAGGCGTTCTCGAGCGCGCGCCCGCCAACCGAGATGTACGACTTCCGGCAGCCGGGGCTGCCGCTGCTGATCGCGCCCGCCTATGAGATCGGGTCCTGGTTCCAGCTGTGGTGGCCGGCCACGGTCGTCTTCATGTGCCTGCTGGGCGCGCTGGTCGGGGCGAACATCTTCCTGCTGGCTTACGAGCTCACCGGGCGCCTGGGCATCGCCTGGGCGGTGTGGCTGCCGTTGGCCTTCAGCAACCCGATCATGAGCTACACCTTCCTGCTCTTCACCGAGCTGCCGACGGCGCTACTGGTCCTGTACGCCTTCCGGCGGCTGGCGCAGGGCTGGCAGACGAACGGGCCGCTGCGCCTGCTGGTGGTCGGCCTCTGCATCGGCTATATTCCCTGGATGTCGTGGCGCTGCGCGCCGGTGGCCGCCGGGCTGGGGCTGTATGCGCTCGTGCAGTGGTGGCGCGCGCTGCGCGCGCGGCGGGGCGCGGCATCCGCGCCTGACCCGGCGCCGCGCTGGGCGGTCTGGCGGCGCCCGGTGGGATCGTGGGCGTTCATGCTGCTGCCGCTGCTGGCGTCGGGCGGGCTGCTGGTCTGGTTCAACCTGTTCCTGTTCGGCCGCCTGACCCCGCCGGACAAGGTGCCCGAGCTCGGCGACGCGCCGCCGTTCCTGTGGCCGTGGGAGAGCGCCCAGGCGTTCACCAACTTCGTGACCACGGGCTTCGGCCTGCTGTTCGACCGGCAGGCGGGCCTCCTGCCCTACGCCCCGATCTATGTGCTGGCGATCGTCGGCATCCTCGCCATGTTCCGCTCGGGGCGCGGCGCCGACCGGCGGCTGCTCTTCTGGATGGCCGTCATCGCGCTGCCCTATGCCGCCCTGATCATGGCCTATCTGCTCTGGACCGGCCTGTGGGGCCCGCCCGCGCGCTTCCTCACGGTGGTGACGCCGCTGCTGGCGGGGCCGCTCGCGCTGTCACTGCTGGCGCTCTCGCGCACCTGGATCTACCGTGGCATCTACGCGCTGCTCGCGCTGCCCGGGCTTTTCCTCATGGCGATCATGATGCGCGATCCGCGTATGCTCTGGCCCGCCAACTCGATCTTCGCCTGGCTGGCCGGCGCGCCCGACTCCTGGCTGCACATCGACCTGCTGCGCGTGCTGCCGCTCTTCTCCCCGATCGACGAGCTCACGCTGCCGGGCGACACCGGCTGGATGACCGCCGCGATCGTGCTGATCGTCCTCGTCAGCTACCTCTTGCTGATGTGGCGCGGCACGCTGCGACCCGCGCGGCCGCTGCCCTACGCCGCGCACGGGGCGATCTGGGTGGTGGCGCTGCTGCTGGTCGGGTCCAGCTGGTGGACCATGAACGCCGACGCGCTGAAGCACCGCACCACGCTCGTGCCGCAGCGCCAGTGGACCTTCCAGCCGCCGATGGCGGAGCCGTTAGGCATCACCTATCTCGACGGTGTGCTCTACATGGTCGACTACACCGGGCGGTCGGTTGGCGCGCTCGACCTGCGGACCGGGCCTATCGCCGGCATCCAGGCGGTGCTCGGGCCAGACGCCGATTCCCTGGACGCACCCGGGCGACATCAAGGTCGGGCCGGACAACCTGCTGTACGTGCTGAACAACGGGCCGGGGCCGCAGGCGCTGCTGGCCATGCAGCCGGACGGCAAGGTGGTGCGCGAGATCCCGCTGAACGGCAAGGCGGACATCGCGACGGGGCTGGACTTCGGGCCGAACGGCGACATCTACATCGCCGACATGCGCGGTGCTCGGGTGCGCGTCTATCCGCCGGGCGGGGGCACGCCACTCGCCAATTACCCGGGCAAGGGCAACGGCTTCAATAACGTCGGCGGCGTCACGGTGGCCCCGGATGGGACGATCTACGCCACGGAGATCGGGCCGCGCACGATCAACGAGCTCGCGCCCGACGGCCACTTCGTGCGCGCGTTCGATCTCGGCTGCGTCTCGCGTTATACGACCTTACACGGCGACTGGCTCGACGCCACCTGCGACGAGGGCGGCCTGTGGTCGATCAACACGCGGACCGGGGAGATGCAGCGCTCGCGCGTGGCCGGCTCTGCCCCGGCGCTCGACAAGCCGACCGGGCTGACCTACGGGCCCGACGGGCTGCTGTACGTGCTCGACGGCAATACGGTGCGCGCGTTTAGGGTCGCGCACTAGCGGCCCGCGCGGCGGAGAGGGAATGCAAGCGATGGATGAGACACCCGCGCTCGTGCGGCTGGCCGTGGTGCGCCAGGACCAGGCCAGCGCCTACGCCGTGGTGCCCGAGATCGGCACCGAGTGGAGCCTGCTGCCCGCCCCGAACCAGACGCGCCGGCTGCGGTCCGGCGATCTCGTGGCGGTGCGCGACGAGCGCATCGTCTACAATTGGCAGCGCGCCCTCGTGTTGCGCGTCACGCCCGAGGGCGTCCGGGTGCGACTGCCCGACGGCACGCAACAGGTGCTGCCGGCGCACCTGGAGACGCTCGGCCCGCCGGAGGACCTGCGGCCGGGCGACGCGGTCTTCGCCGACGACTTGGAGATCCTGGCTCGCGCCTGGCCTTGGTTTGAGCCGGTGCTGCCCTCGCCCGCGCTGCTGGCGCACGCCGCCCAGGTGGTGGCGAGCGCGTCCGGCTGAGGCACGGCGCAATCCCCCTGCCCACTCCATGCGTACTCTCTGTGGCAGTCGATATGGATCGAAACTTGCTTGAACTTTCAGAAAGTTATATAATTTACTGCGGGAAGGGCGCCGGGGAACCTCGTTGTAAGAGTTCCGGCAGCGCCGCGTTACTAGAATGGTAGTGACCGCAGACGCGGTCTCCCGACCGGGCGCCGCAGGCGCGCGGGCGGGGCTCCACAGGAGCGCAACGTTCAGTCAAAATTGACAGCGGGAGGCCGGTTTGGTATCATTCCGGACGGGGCGATTGCCGCAAACCCTGATTCGGATTCCCTGCTCCGGCCTGTTGGGATCTCACGCTTACTCAAGAATGGTGGTGCAATGACTCGACTATTGGACGCGATAAACGGGCCGGCCGACCTGAAGAAGCTGTCGGTTGAGGAGCTCGGCGAGGTGGCGCACGACGTGCGCGCCCAGCTGATCGAAACCATCACCGCCATCGGCGGGCACTACGCTTCGAATCTCGGCACGGTGGAGCTGTCGGTCGCGCTCCACTACGTCTTTGACAGCCCCTGGGACAAGATCGTCTGGGACGTCGGCCACCAGGCCTACCCGCACAAGATCCTGACCGGGCGGCGCGACAAGCTCGCCACCATTCGCCAGCTGGGCGGGCTCAGCGGCTTCCTCTCGCGCGAGGAGAGCATCCACGACGCCTTTGGCGCGGGGCACGCCAGCACCTCGATCTCGGCCGCGCTCGGCATGGCCGTCGCGCGCGACCTGACCGGCGGCAACAACCACGTCGTGGCCGTCATCGGCGACGGCGCACTGACCGGCGGCATGGCCTTCGAGGCGCTCAACAACCTCGGCCATCTCGGCACGAAGATGATCGTCATCCTCAACGACAACGAGATGTCGATCGCCCCGAACGTCGGCGCCCTGTCCAAGTACCTGAACCGCATCCGCACGGACCCGCGCTACACGAACGCCAAGGCGCTGGCCGAGCGCACGCTCGAGAACGTGCCGGGCGGACCGAACCTGCTGGCCGTCGGCCGGCGGATGAAGAACTCCGTCAAGGAGTGGGTCATCCCGACCATGATCTGGGAAGAGCTCGGCATGGTCTACGTGGGCCCGATCGATGGGCACAACGTCGCCGACCTGGTCGAGACGCTGGAAGCCGCCAAGGAGACGCCGCGGCCGGTCTTCATCCATGTCATCACCAAGAAGGGCAAGGGCTACGAGCCGGCGGAGGCCGAACTCGGTGAAGTGGCACAGCGTGTCGCAGCCCGCCAAGCCGGGCGCGCCCAAGGTGACGGCGCCGAAGTATCAGGACGTCTTCGCCGAGACGCTCACGCGCATCGCGCGCGAGGATAAGCGCGTCGTGGCGATCACGGCGGCGATGCCGGACGGCACGAGCCTGGTCAAGTTCGAGCGCGAGTTCCCCGATCGCACCTTCGACGTCGGCATCGCCGAGCAGCACGCGGTGACCTTCGCCGCCGGGCTGGCGGCCGAGGGCATGCGCCCGTGCGCCGCGATCTACAGCACCTTCCTGCAGCGCGCCTTCGACCAGGTGATCCACGACGTCTGTATTCAGAACCTGCCGGTCTTCTTCGCGATGGACCGCGCGGGTATCGTGGGCGACGACGGGCGCACGCACCAGGGCGTGTTCGACATCGCCTACCTGCGGCCCATCCCGAACATGGTGCTGATGGCGCCGAAGGACGAGAACGAGCTGCAGCACATGGTCTACACCGGCCTGCGCCACAACGGCCCCGCGGCCGTGCGCTACCCGCGCGGCAACGGCTATGGCGTGGCGATGGATCCGGAGCTGCACGAGCTGGCCATCGGCAAGGCCGAGGTGCTGCGCGAGGGCGCGGACCTGGCGATCGTGGCCTATGGCGACACCGTCCACCCGGCGCTCGAAGCGGCCGACCTGCTCGCCCAGGACGGCGTCGAGGCGACCGTGGTCAACGCGCGCTTCGCCAAGCCGCTCGACGTCGACCTGCTGGCCGAACTCGGCCGCACGCACAGCCGCATCCTGACCGTCGAAGAGGGCGTGGAAGCGGGCGGCTTCGGCAGCGCGGTGCTCGAGTTCTACAGCCATCGCGCGGGCACGGCACCGGTTGTGAAGGTCGTGGGCCTGCCGGACGTGATGATCGAGCACGGGCCGCAAAGCTATTGGCGCGACCAGTTCAACCTGTCGGCCGAGGGCATCGTGCGTGAGGTGCGCGCGGGCTTCCCCAAGCTGGCGCGCCCGCGGCGCAGCGCGGCCGGCGCGGCGACGTCGTAGCGCCGCGCCCCCCGGGACGGCGGGCGGCCATCCGGCCGCCCGCCGTTGTCTTTCCGCCGGTCGCGCGGATCCGGCACGACCGGATCGCCCGGCGCCTGCGCCGTGACCCGGCGGTGTGCTATAATTGACCCCGACCGGCCGCCGGAACCCGGGTGACGCGTAGCGGGCCGGGTGCCGGCCGCCGCGCCGCAAGCGGCCCCCGGCCGCCGCCGAGGTAGCATGTCGATCGAACAGCGCAAACGCGACCACATCCAAATCGTGCTGGAAGAGGACGTGCAAGGCACGGCCGGCTCCGCGGGCTTCGGCGCCTATCGCTTCTTGCACCAGGCGCTGCCGGAGATCGACCTCGACGCCGTCGACCCGCGCCTCTCTCTGTGGGGCCGCGCCCTGGGCGCGCCGCTGCTGATCAGCTCGATGACCGGCGGCACCGAGCGCGCCGCCGCCATCAACCGCCACCTGGCCGAGACGGCCGAGACGCTCGGGCTGGCGCTCGGCGTCGGCTCGCAGCGCGCCGCCCTGACCGACCCCACGCTCGCCGCCAGCTACCAGGTGCGGCGCTGGGCACCGCACGCCCTGCTGTTCGCCAATCTCGGCGCGATTCAGCTGAACTACGGCTACGGGGTCGACGAGTGCCGCCGCGCGCTGGCGATGATCGAGGCGGACGCGCTGATCCTGCACCTGAACGCGTTGCAAGAGGCCGTGCAGCCCGAGGGCGACACGCGCTTCGGCGGCCTGGCCGCGCGCATCGCGGCCGTCTGCACCGCGCTGGCCCGCGACGGTATTCCGGTCATCGCCAAGGAGGTCGGCTGGGGCATCGCGCCGGAGACGGCGCGGCGGCTGTGGGACGCGGGCGTGGCGGCGATCGACGTGGCGGGATCGGGCGGCACCTCGTGGAGCCAGGTCGAGGCGCACCGCGCGCCGACCGCGCGCGGCCGCCGCGTGGCCGAGGCCTTCCGCGACTGGGGCATCCCGACGGCCGAGAGCCTGCGCCTGCTGGGCGAGGCGGGCGTGCCGAAGGGATGCCACCTCTTCGCCAGCGGGGGCCTGCGCAGTGGCGTCGACGTGGCGAAGGCGGTCGCCCTGGGCGCGACGCTCGGCGGGCTGGCGCGGCCGTTCCTGGAGGCCGCCGCGGTCTCGGCGGACGCGGCGATCGAGATGGGCCGCGCGCTCGTCGCCGAGTTGCGCATCAGCATGTTCTGCATCGGCGCGGCCGACCTGGCGGCCCTGCGGGCGACGCCACATCTGCGCGTTGCCGGCGGGGCCTAACGGCGGGCCTGTGCTCGACCTGCTGGTGGCCGGGGCGGAGGCGTTGGGCTTCCACCTCGACGCGGCGCAACGGGATCGCTTCGAGGCGTACCGGGCGCTGCTGGTCGAGTGGAACAGCCGGGTGAACCTGACCGCGATCACCGAGCGCGAGGCGGTGCAGCGCCGGCATTTCGTCGATTCGCTGGCGGTGGGCGCGGCCTGGCGCGCGCTGGACCCGACCGGCGATCCGGCGGCGCCGCCCCCCGGCGCGGGCGGCCGGGGCCTGATCGATCTGGGCACCGGCGCGGGCTTTCCCGGGCTGGCGCTCAAGATCCTATGGCCGGCCCTGCCGGTCACGCTGGTCGACTCGGTCGGCAAGAAGACGGCGTTTCTGGAGGCCGTCGTGCGCGCGCTGGATCTGGCGGACGTGACGGTGGTGACGGCGCGGGCCGAGGCGCTGGGGCAGGACCGGGTGCACCGCGGGCGCTACGACGCGGCGACCGCACGCGCGGTGGCGGCCCTGCCCGTGCTCGCGGAGTACGGGTTGCCGCTGTGCCGCGTGGGCGGCGTAATGCTGGCGCCCAAGAAGGGCGACTTGACGGCCGAGATAGCACAGGCGGAGCGCGCGCTGCCGCGCCTGGGCGGCGGGGCGCTGACGCTGTTCCCGTATGTGCTGCCCGGCGACACCGAGGCGCGCGTGGTCGTGCGCATAACCAAGACGGGGCCCACGCCGAGCGGCTACCCGCGCCGCGTGGGCTTGCCCGACAAGCGTCCACTGGGGATGTAAGCTATGACCTCTGCGACCGGGATCGACTACTACGCGCTGGATCAGGCGCAGGACGGCCTGGCCGGCCGCCTGGCGCTGCTCGGCCTGTTCCCGCGGGACTACAGCTTCACATTCGACGAGGCGCTGGGCGCCTGGGGCTCGCCGCGCCCCGGCCGGACGGCCGACCGGCGCAGCCTCGGGGCGCTGCTCGACCGGGGCTACCTGGAGGCGGGGCCCGGCGGCACCGACGTCTTCGTCATGCCGGCATCCGTGCGGGGGCAGCTGCAGGCGTATCTGGAGCAACACCTCAGCCTGCGGGCCGAAGGCACCTATCGCCTCGTCACCTACTACGCGGGTGTGGCGGCCGGCCACGCCGCGGGTGCGCCCGCCGACCTGGCGGCGATCGGGCAGGTGTACGAGGCCGCGGGCGCGGCGATCGGCTGGGCGGCGCAGAGCAAGCGCTGGAACGAGGTGGTCGTGCTCGCCCGCGCGCTGGCGCCCTACTTCGCGCGCCGCGGCCTGACCACGCGCTACAGCGAGGTCTTGCAGCAGGGGCTGGCCGCCGCGCTGCGCAGCGACCGCCGCGCCGACCAGGCCTGGTTCCTGCGTGAGCAGGGCGCGCTGGCGAGCCGCGAGGGCCAGGGGGCCGACGCGGCCGGGCTGTTCGAGCAGAGCATGCTGCTCTACCGTAGCCTGGGCGATCGCGTGGGCGAGGCCCGCAGCCTGCATGCCTGGGGCAGGGCCGAGGCGCGCAGCGGGCGCGACGACGTCGCGCGCCGCTTGCTCGACGATAGCCTCGAACTGGTGCGCGCGGGCCAGGACGTGCTATTGGAGCCCATTGTGCTGCACGACCGAGCCGAGCTCGCGCTTCGGCGGGGCGACTATGCCGCGGCCCAGCAGGATCTGGAGGCCGCGCTGGCGGCCGAGGTCAATCAGGGCGACCGCGCGGCGCAGGCGGCCACCCGCTACACGCTCGGCCAATTGGCCGCCGACCGGGGCCAGGCGCAGCAGGCGGCCGACCACCTGGTCGATTGCGTGGTCCTGGCGCGCCAGATCCCCGATCCGGGGCTGGGTGGCAAGGCCCTGGCCGCCCTCGGGCTGGTCGCGGCCGTCGCGGGCGCGCAAGCGACGGCGACGTCCTGCTGGCTGGCCGCACAGCATCTGCTGGAGACGGCGGGCTCGCTCGAGGCCGCCCAGGTGGATCGGGCCCTGGATCACCACCTGGGCGCCCAGCGGGTGGACCTGCCGCCCGACGCAACCACCGCGGCGCTCGCGCAGTGGTGGGGCCGCTAGCGCGGTGATGCCGCGCGGCGAAACGGCGGGACGGTGCCGTTCGTTGTAGTACCGGGTCCTCGAAGTCTATCCGCGTCGATGTCAACCGGACGGCGTCCCGCGCCGCCGGCAGAAGGAGCTCGGCATGCGTCCTCCCCGGCCCTCATTCGTGCCCTCCCGTTTGGTGTGGTGGCTCGCCCTGCCGCTGCTCGCCTGTAGCCTGATCATCGGCGTGGCCGGCACGCGCGCCGCGAAGCCCCTGCCGCCGCGTCCGGCTCTGGACCGCGGCGACCGCATCCCCTGGCAGGACGGCAGCTACTTCCTGTCCGGCGTCAACTACCCGCAGTACCTGTATTACGGCGGCGACATCGCCACCCTGTCGGCCGTGGACGCCGATTGCCAATGGTACTACAGCAGCAGCTTCAATTACGCGGCCATCGACCGCGATTTCGCCGACATGCAGGCGCACGGGGTGCACGTGGTGCGCTGGTGGCTCTTCGGCGACGGCCGGGGCGCACCCGAGTTCGGCGCGAACGGGCATGGTCACCGGCTTCGACGCGACCTTCTTCGACCACATGGACCAGGCGCTGCAGATCGCCGCGCACCACAACATCTACATCGTCTGGTCGCTCTGGGACTTCCTGGCCTTTGAGCCCGCCAACTGGCTCTGCGGCGGCAACGGCCTCAGCGCGGCCTACGCGGCGGCGGCCAAGATGCCGGCCGACGTGCGCGACGCGTTCCTCGCGCACGTGAAGGAAGCCCTGCAGGCGCCGCCCGGCTGGGTGCCGGGCACGGGCAGCGGGGACCAACCCGCCTCAGGTCAGCAGTGCATGATCTACGCGGGCGGGCACCGCAACCTGGTGACCGATACCGCGCCGGGTGGGGCGCAGGATTCGTTCTTCACCAACGCCCTGATCCCGATGCTGCAGCGCTACGGCAGCAACCCGCAGATCATCGGCTGGGAGATCATGAACGAGCCCGAGTGGGCGCTAAACCAGAATCCGTATACTGGCCAGAACCCCACGGTCTGGGAGCCGGTCGACGTCGACCAGATGCGCGCCTACTTCGCGCGGTTCACGGACGCCGTGCACACCTACGCCCCCGGCCAATACGCCACGGTCGGCGGTGCCTCGCTCAAGTTCATGGGCTTCGGCCAGTGGCTGCTGCCGGGCCTCTGGAGCGGGCTGGGCTTCGACTACTACACCGCGCACTACTACGGCTGGATGGACAGCGCGCCCGCCAATAACGCCAACCCGATCGACCACGACTATTTCACCGACCCGCTGGCGCAGCAACTGGATGCCCCGGTGGTCATCGGCGAGTTCCCGGCCAACGGCGGCACCTCGCCGCTCTACCTGCCGAGCGTCGTGAACGCCGGCGCCGAGCACAGCACCCTGGCGCTACGCTACATCTGCAACGCCTTCGAGGCGGATAGCCGGGCCTGTACGCAGCCGTACACCGCGACGATCGAGTACAACTCGCTCGCGGGGCGCTCGTCGCGACGCAGACGGTCGTGCTGCCGCCGTACGGCGGCTGGACCGGATGCCGTGCCGGCGGCGCTCGGCACGTTCACGGGCACCGCGCGCGTTGCCGCCGTGGGGGCGGTGGCCGCCGTGCTGACGCAGACCGGCGCGCTCAACTCGAGCGAGGAGTACGGCTACGCGGCGCCCGACCAGGGCGCGCTGACCACCTGGCTGCCGCGTGTCGTGAACCTGGGCACGCACCGCACGCGGATCGCCATCCGCAACACCGACGTGCATACCGGCACCGTCACGATCAGCTACTATGACCAGTCCGGGGCACAAGTCGGGCAGGACACGCTGACGCTGGGGCCGCGCGGCGGCGCGCTGATCGACCCGCACGTGCAGAGCCCGCCGCCCGGGCCGCCGGCCGGCTTCGCGGGCAGCGCCGTGGTGGTGAGCACCGTGCCGGTCGCGGTGGTCGCCGCCGACCTCGATCCGCTGAACGGCAGCGACGCGTATACGGGCGAGGCGCAGAGCTACCTGCACGAGCTCGACCTGCCGTCGATCCGCAACTGGGGCACGAACGGCACGCCGGTGATCTACCTGCAGAATCCCTGCTGCGCCGTCGCGACCGACACCGTCCGCTACTACGACAGCGCGGGCACGCTCGCGGCCTCTCAGACGGTGGTCATTCCCGAGAACGGGGCCGCGGTCGTGCACCCGGACGACGTGCTGACGGGCGGCTTCGATGGCGCGGCCATCGTGAGCTCGAACCAGGTGCCTGCCGCGGTGGTCGCGAGCACGACGACGAGCGGCAGCACGCACACCCTCGTGTTCTACGTGGGGACCCAGAACCCCGATCAGCGCCTGCAGTTCCCCCTCGTGCACGGCCCGGACGGCAGCACGGGCGAGATCACGTCCTTCAGCGCGCAAAACGTCAACGCCACCGTGCCGATCACCGTCTGGGCCGTGCTGCACGACGACGCCGGGCACGAGGTCTACAGCCACACGACGACGATCCCGCCGCTCGGCCAGTGGATCGCCTCGACCAGCACACTGCCGGGCGTGCCCGCGGGCTTCCAGGGCACGGCCGAGATCCTGTGGCCCTGGCCGAACGGCTGGAGCCAGGGCTTCCCGCTGGTCGCGGCGGCGCGCGACCTCGACGGCGCGCACACCCAGGGCGCCGGTTACCGCGGCATCGCCTCGCACACCTACACCTGGGCGCAAACGCGCTACACGCCCGCCCAATTGATCGAGGGCCTCTACGATACGCACTGGGCGGGCGGGCTGGCCTGGAGCTACTACGACAACGGCACGGGCAGCTGGAGCGACTACCTGGACGCCTCCCAGGCGTTTGACGCCGCCCATCCCGCCGACGTAGCGATCGGCCACACGCAGTACACGCCCATCCCGACGCCCGGCAACGGCGCGACCGCGACGGCCGTCGCGGCCACGAACACCCCGGCCTACGGCAACGGCGCGACGGCGACGGCGCAGGCCGGGCTGACCGGCACGCCGCAGCCGACCTGCGCCGTGCCGACCGACACGCCGACCGTGCCGCCCGCCACGAACACGCCGGTGCCGCCCCCGACGAACACGCCCGCGCCGACGGCGCCCGGCTGCACGATCACCTTCAGCGACGTGCAGCCCACCGACTACTTCTACGCGCCGGTGGCGTATCTCTTCTGCCGCGGCATCGTCGGCGGCTACGCCGACGGCACCTTCCGGCCCTACAACGACACCACGCGCGGGCAGTTCGCCAAGATGCTGGTGCTCGGCCTCGGCTGGCCGATCACGACGCCCCCGGTGCCCACCTTCGGCGACGTGCCCGCGACCAGCCCGTTCTTCGCGGTGATCGAGACCGCCTACGCCCATGGGGCGATCAGCGGCTACAGCTGCGGGGGCGACGGCGAGCCGTGTCCTGGCCGCTACTTCCGCCCGGCGGCCGACATCACGCGCGGCCAGATCAGCAAGCTGATCGCCCTGGCGATGGGCTGGCCGCTGCTGCACCCGGCCACGCCGACGTTCCAGGACGTCCCGGCGGCCTATCCCTTCTACGAGCCGATCGAGACGGTCTATGCGCACGGCGTGGTCTCGGGCTATAGCTGCGGGCGGGGCTGCCTGGAGTTCCGACCGGCAAACCCGGCCACGCGCGGCCAGCTGAGCAAGATGCTCTGGTGGGCGCTGACGCACCCGTAGCGGGCGCCGGACGGGCGGCTACTGCTCGGCGCGGTCGAACTGACGGCGGCTGATGATGATCAGGAAGGCGCCGAGGATGAGCGCGATCGCCACGAGGGCGAGGAGCTTGATCAGCCCGGCGCCCGGGCCGGAGAGCAGGGCCACGCCGCCGAAGCCCGCGCAGACTGCGTAGAAGAGCCAGGCAATCTGCGACTGCCCCATGCCCAGGTCGTAGAGGCGGTGGTGGAGGTGGCCGCGGTCGGCCTGCAGGGGCGAGCGGCCGCGCAGCAGGCGGAAGATGATCACGTAGGCCACGTCGATGATCGGCACGCCGAGCACCAGCAAGGCCGTGGCGAGCTTGGCGCCGCCGATGATCGAGATCACGCCCAGGGCGAAGCCGAGGAACATCGCGCCGCTGTCGCCCATGAAGATCCGCGCGGGGTGGAAGTTGAAGGGCAGGAAGCCCAGCACCGCGCAGCCCAGGATCAGTGGCAGGTAGGCGATCGTCGTCTGCTGCTGCACGACGGCGCTGGCCACGAAGAGCACCAGGCAGGCGACCACGACCACGCCGCCCGCCAGGCCGTCGAGGCCGTCCATGAAGTTGACGGCGTTCATCATCCCCACGATCCAGAAGAAGGTGAAGGCGATCGCCAGCAGGTAGCCGAGCGCGGCGGGCAGCAGGCTCTGGCCGTCGGCGAACAGCTGCACCTGCAGGTGCTTCGAGTCGCCGAAGGGGTTCTGGAAGAAGCCGATGATCACGCCCGTGAGCCAGCCGTTGGGCAGGCCGGGCACGTTGTCCGCGGGGGTGACGCCCAGGTAGCGCGGGTCGGGCAGCATGACCAGGGCGACGACGCCGATCTGCCAGAGCAGCTTGGGGATGGGCCGGATGCCGCGCAGGTCGTCGACCAGCATGACCGCGGTGATGATGGTCGCCCCGACCGCCAGCAGACCGACGCGCCAGAGCTCGGGCGGGCCGAAGGGCGGCGCCAGGCGCTCGGGCGTGACGCCGGGCACCAGGGTCAGGGCCAGGCCGATCATGAAGGCCAGATACATGGCCACGCCGCCGATGCGCGGGGTCGGCCTGACGTGCACGCGGCGCGGGTCGCCCGGCAGGTCGAACCAGTTGCGCCGTAGGGCGTAGCGCCGGACGAGGGGCGTGAGCGTCAGGGAGGCGGCCAGCACCACGGCCGCGACCAGCAGCATGCCCCAGGTCATCGCCGCGGCCCTCGGGCCCGCTGCCGGTGGGCGCGGCGGCTCACCCGGTGCCGAACTGGCGGTCGCCCGCGTCGCCCAGGCCGGGCACGATGTAGGCGCGCTCGTTCAGGCGCTCGTCCACGGCGGCGACGTGGATCGGGACGTCGGGGTGCAACTGCTGCAGATGGGCGATGCCTTCGGGGGCGGCGATGAGGCCCATGTACTTGATGCGCGGGGCGCCCCAGCGCTTGAGGATGTCGACCGTGGCGGCGGCCGAGCCGCCGGTGGCCAGCATCGGGTCGAGCAGCAGGCAGGTGTCGACGGTGCGGTGGTCGGGCAGGCGGTTGTAGTAGGAGATCGGTTGGAGCGTGCGCTCGTCGCGGAAGAGGCCGATGTGCCAGACCTCAGCGTAGGGCAGCAGGGTCAGCACGGCCTCGACCATGCCGAGGCCCGCGCGCAAGACCGGCACGAGGCCGACGCGCTCGCTGACCACGCGGCAGGTGGCCGGGGCCAGCGGCGTCTGCACGACCTCCTCGACCGTCGTCAGGTCGCGTGTGGCCTCGTAGGTCAGCAGTAGGGTGATCTCCGCCACAACTTCGCGGAACTTCTTCGGCTTGGTCTCCACATCGCGCAGGAGCGCCAGCTTGTGCAGGATCAGCGGGTGATTCGAGACATAGACGTCGGCCATACGGGCAGCTACCTCGTCGGAGAACTAGGCGATCCCGGGCACCGGGAAGCGGCTGCAGAGCGCGCGGACCTGGTCGGTGACGCGGGCGCGCACGGCGGGGTCGTCGGGCTGCTGCAGCACCTCGATGATGAGCCGGCCGATGACCGCCATCTCGGGCAGGCCGAAGCCGCGTGTGGTGACGGCCGGAGTGCCGAGGCGGATGCCGCTCGCGTAGGCCGGCGGCTGCTTGTCGAACGGGATGGCGTTCTTGTTGACCGTGATACCGACCGCATCCAGGGCGCTCTCGGCCTGCTTGCCGGTGAGGCCCAGCGGGGTGACGTCAACAAGCATCAGGTGGTTGTCTGTGCCGCCGGAGACGAGGCGCAGGCCCCCGGCTTCCAGGTGGCCGGCCAGGGCGGCCGCGTTCGCGATGATCTGCTCGGCATACGCGGTGAACGGCGGGCTCAGCGCCTCCTGGAAAGCCACCGCCTTCGCGGCAATTACGTGCATCAGCGGGCCGCCCTGCACGCCCGGGAAGACGGCCTTGTCGACCGCCTTGGCCAACGCTTCTTTGCAGAGGATCATGCCGCCGCGCGGACCGCGCAGCGTCTTGTGCGTGGTCGTGGTCACGATGTCGGCGTAGGGCACGGGGGACGGATGCAGCCCCGTGGCGACCAGCCCGGCGATGTGGGCCATGTCGAACAGGAAGAGCGCGCCGACGCTGTCGGCGATGGCGCGCAGGCGGGGGAAGTCGAAGATGCGCGAGTAGGCCGAGGCCCCGGCGATCAGCAGCTTGGGCCGTTCCTCCAGCACCTGTGCGGCCAGCGCGTCGTAGTCGATCCGCTCGCTCGTGGGGTCGACGCCGTAGGAGCTTGCGTTGTACAACTGCCCGGAGAAGTTGATCTTGTAGCCGTGGGTGAGGTGGCCGCCGTGGGCCAGACTCATGCCGATGATCTTGTCGCCCGGCTGCAGCACGGCCATGTAGGCGGCCATGTTCGCCTGGGCGCCGCTGTGCGGCTGCACGTTGGCGTGGTCCGCGCCGAAGAGCTCGAGCGCGCGCTCGATGGCCAGCGTCTCGACGACGTCGACGTACTCGCAGCCACCGTAGTAGCGCTTGCCGGGGTAGCCCTCGGCGTATTTGTTGGTCAGCACCGACCCCTGCGCTTCGAGCACCGCGCGGCTGACGTAATTCTCCGACGCGATGAGCTCGATCTTCAACCGCTGGCGCTCTTGCTCGTTGTGGATCGCGGCAGCCACGGCGGGATCGACCTCGGCGAGCGGGGGATCGCGCCGCGCCACGTCGGGCGCGACGCTCGTCGGTACTGTCTGCATGGTGGACTCCTTCTGCTGCAGTGGACGGCCTGGGGTGGCCCCGTCTCCGCCCTATTATACGCGCCGCCGTCGCGGGCCGTCAACGCGCCCACGGGGCCGGCAGCATGGCCCGCGTCTTGCAGCACCGCGGGCCGGGGCCGCCCGGAGCGGCGCCCGCAGGGAGGGTGCAGCATGAAGATCCTGGTGACCGGCGGGGCCGGCTATATCGGCAGCGTGACGGTCGAGCGGCTGGTGGCGCAGGGCCACAGCGTGGTCGTCTACGACAACCTGGTGAAGGGCCACCGCGCGGCCGTGGCGCCCGGGGCGACGCTGGTGGTGGGCGACCTGCTCGATACGCCCGCACTGGTGGCGACGCTGCGCGAGCACGCGAGCGAAGCGGTGATCCACTTCGCCGCCTACTCGCTGGTTGGCGAGAGCATGGCCGACCCGGGGCGCTATTTCCGCAACAACGTGGCCGGCTCGATCAGCGTGGCCAACGCGCTGGCCGAGGCGGGCGTCCACGCGCTGGTCTTCTCGTCGACGGCGGCGGTCTACGGCGAGCCGGAGCAGCAGCCCATTCTCGAGGACGCCGCGCTGGCGCCGACTAACGCCTACGGGGCAAGCAAGCTGACGTTCGAGCAGCTATTGCCCTGGTACACCCGCGCGTACGGCCTGCGCTACGTCTCACTGCGCTACTTCAACGCGGCCGGCGCGTCGGAGCGCTACGGCGAGGTGCACGACCCGGAGACGCACCTCATCCCGATCGTGCTGGGCGTGGCGCTCGGGCAGCGCGCGGCGATCGAGATCTACGGCGACGACTACCCCACGCCGGACGGCACGAACATCCGCGACTACATCCACGTGATCGATCTGGCCGAGGCGCACCTGCTGGCCTTGCAGCACCTGACGCGCGGCGGCGACTCGGCCACCTTCAACCTGGGCAACGGGCGGGGCTTCTCGGTCAAAGAGGTGATTGACGTGGCGCGCCGGGTGACCGGGCGGGAGATCCCGGCCAAGGTCGGGCCGCGCCGCGCGGGCGACCCGGCGGTGCTGGTGGCCTCATCCGACCGCATCCACGCGGCGCTCGGCTGGACGCCGCGCTACCCGGACCTGGAGACGATCATCGGCACCGCCTGGCAGTGGCAGCAGGCGCACCCGCTGGGCTATCCGCCCGAGTAGCGGCGCGGGCGGTGCCGGCTCGGCCGGTCGCGGGCGGTGCCATCCCGGTGGCACGGCGGGGCCATCCCGGCTCGGGCGACGCGTCGCGGTTCGTCGCGGGGGTGGAGTCGCATAGGCGCGACCGGAAGCGCTCCCGGCCCTTCCCCCTTGTCCGGTTGAACGCGATGAAACATCTCCGCACCGGGCGGCTTGCCCTGGCCGGCCTTGCGGCGGCCAGGGCGTTGGCTACTGGGGAAGCGTGTGCCTCAGGGCAGCGTTTCGGAGTCGGAGATCCCTCAACTGCGTTCGGGATGACAAGGGGGAGGCAGGCAGCGCTTCAGGGCGTAGCACCGGGCAGAACGGCCTCCCGCAGCCCCACGCCGCTGCGACCCGGGTGCCCGGCGACCAGCGTCAGCGCCGCCGCGGCAGAACGGCCTCCCGCAGCCCCACGCCGCTGCGCCGAGGCGGCTTCGCATGGAACCAACGCCGGACGGAGCCGGCAGTCCGCCTGGCTACTCCGCGTCTTCGGCGTGGCGGGTGCGGAAGATCAGCTGGATCGGCGTGCCCTCGAAGCTGAAGGCCTCGCGCAGCTTGTTCTCCAGATAGCGCTTGTAGGAGAAGTGGATGCCCTCGGCGTCGTTGACGAAGAAGACGAACGTCGGCGGGCTGACGTCGGCCTGCGTGGCGTAGTAGAACTTCACCCACTTGCCGGGCTTCGAGGGCGGCGGATGCGCCGTGGTGGCTTCCTTCACCAGCTTGTTTAGCTGTGCGGTCGGCACGCGCTTCTTGCGCTCGGCGGCGACCGCGAGCGCGGCCGGCATGACCCGGTTCACGCGCTGGCCGAACTTGGCCGAGATGAACAGGAACGACACGTAGGGGATGAACTTGAGCTCTTCGCGCAGCTTGGCGGTGAACTCGCCCAGCGTGTTGCTGTCCTTCTCCACCAGGTCCCACTTGTTCACGATCAGCACGATGCTCTTCAGCTGCTCGAGCACGTAACCGGCGATGTGGGTGTCCTGCGCGGTAATGCCCTCGGTCGCGTCGATGAGCAATAGCACGACGTCGGAGCGCGTGATGGCGCGCAGCGTGCGGATCACGCTGTACTTCTCCACGCCGACCTCAATGTGCCCGCGGCGCCGGATGCCCGCCGTGTCGATGAGCGTGACCTGCTGCTCGGTGTCACCCTCCTTGAAGAGCACTTCGGTGTCGATGGCGTCGCGCGTGGTGCCGGGCGTGTCGCTGACGATCATGCGCTCCTGCCCGAGCAGGGCGTTCAGCAGGCGCGACTTGCCGACGTTCGGCCGGCCGACGAGGGCGATGCCGACACCGGGCGTCTCGTCCTCCTCGGCGCCGGGCGCGGGGAAGGCGGCCACGATCTCGTCGAGCAGATCGCCCGTGTTCACGGCGTGGTGCGCCGAGATGGGCAGCGGGTCGCCCAGGCCGAGCTGGTAGAACTCGACCGCGTTGAGCCGGCGCTCCTCGCTCTCCGCCTTGTTCGCCGCGACGATCACCGGCTTGGCGGAGCGGCGCAGCACCTCGGCGATCTCCTCGTCGGCGCCGGTCAGGCCGGAGCGCGCGTCGACCATGAAGAGGATGACGTCGGCTTCCTCGATCGCGTGCTGGGCCTGCTCGCGGGTGCGGCGCACGATCTCCTCGTTCGAGAGGTCGCGCTCGGCCTCCTGCGTCTCGTCGAGCACCAGCCCGCCGGTGTCGATCACCGTGAACTCCACGCCGTTCCAGTCGGCGTCGCCGTAGAGCCGGTCGCGCGTGGTGCCCGGCTGATCTTGCACGATCGCCCGCTGCTCGCCGACGAGGCGGTTGAAGAGCGAGGATTTGCCGACGTTCGGCCGGCCCACGATGGCCAGTACGGGTTTCGTCATGGAACTGTCCTGTTCATAAGGCGGAACGATCGATCGCGGGATGGGCCCGAAGGGGCCCCGTTATAGCCACTCATTATACCATAGTCCCTGCGGCGCTGCACGGTCCTCCGGCCGGCGGACTCTGCCCGGATAATCGGCCCCGCGAGGGCGCTCCGTCCCGCACGGGGGCCCGCCTGCGGGCGTGGCGCTCAGAGCAGCGGTTGGTGCAGATGGTAATAGGCGTCGAGCAGGGCGGTCTTGTAGGCGACGCCGAGCAGCCGCGGCTCTTCGGGGGCGGGGATGACCGGCAGCCGCTCCCCCTGATGGCGGAGAAAGACCTGCAGGGCTTCGCCCAGCGGCTGGGACTCGATCAGCGCGGGGAAGTCGCGATGCAACAGATCGGCGGCGGTTAGCGCGGACGTCTCCCGACCATCGGCCAGCGTCGCCGCGACGTCCCCGGCGCTGACCACCCCGACGAACCAGCCCTCGTCGTTGACGACGTAGATGTAGCGCACGGTGTGCTCGCGCAGCATGCCGACGAGGGCCGCAAAGGGGGCCCGTAAGGGCAGCACCGTCTCCGCCGGCTGGAGGAGGTCCTTGACGAGGAGCTTGCGCAGCCGGCCGCGCATCTGGCGGCCGCGCTGGTGCTCGATCGTCACGCTGTACATCGGCCGGTTACGGCCGGGTAGCGCCACGAAATAGCCCACGATGCAGGCCAGGACCAGCGGCAGCACGGCGGCGGCGCTGAAGGTCATCTCGAAGATCATCAGGATCGCCATCAGCGGCGCGGTGGTGGCGACGGCCAGAAAGGCGCCCATCCCGGCGATGGCATAGGCGAACGGCGGCGCGGCGTGCGGCCAGACGGCGCCGACCACCTGCCCGAACAGGTAGCCACTCGTGGCCCCGACGAAGAGTGTCGGGGTAAAGACGCCGCCGACGGCGCCCGATCCGGCGGTGAACGCGGTCGCGAGGATCTTGAACACGAGGATCGCCAGTACGGCCGTCCACGCCCAGGGCTCGTGCAGCAGCGAGTTCACGACCTCGTAGCCGTTGCCCCAGACCTGCGGCACCCAGACGGAGATGACGCCCACCCCGAGGCCGCCGGTCGCCAGCCGGAGCGGCACGGGCCAGCCGGATTCGCGGAAGCGCGCCCGGGCGAAGTCGAGCAGGCGCAGGAACTGCGGCGTGGCGAGCCCGGCCACGAGGCCCAGCGCGGCGAAGGCCGGCATCTCGATGTCGGGGATCGTGGGGAACTGCGGCATCTCGTAGGTGGGCCGGTACCCGGGAAGCGCGCGCATGGTCAGATTCGCGGCGATCGCGGCGACCACCAGCGGGCCGAAGCTCTCCATATCGATGACGCCCAGGACGATCTCCGCAATGAAGAAAGCCCCGGCGATGGGGGCATTGTAGGCGGATGTGATGCCGGCGGCGGCCCCACAGGCGACGAGCAGGCGGAGCTGGTCGCGGTCGAAGTGGCGCAGCCGCCCGGTCAGCGAGGCGCCAAGAGCCGCCAGTTGGACCATGGCGCCTTCGCGGCCAATCGAGCCGCCCGAGGCGATGGTGACGAGTGAGGAGAGGCTACGCACGAGCGTATGGCGCGGGGGCACCCGCCCGTCGCCGAAGGCGATGGTCTCCATGTAGTCCGACGGCAGGCCGCCGCCGAACCGCCGAGCCAGCACCAGCAGGCCGCCCGCGACGAGCCCGCCCACGGCGGGCAGGATGACGCGGGCATACCAGGGCAGGCTCTCGGCCAGCGCGACGATCGATTCACCCGACCCGCCCAGCAACTCCTCCAGCCCGCGGACGCCCTGCCGGAACGCCATCGTCACCAGCGCGCCGGTCACGCCGACCACCGCGGCCCAGAACAGCATGTAGTACCCGCCGCCCGGTCGGACCGCGGCCAGGAGCGCCCGGGGCTCGTCCAGCCCCGGGTGCGGCCAATCGTGTGCCGGGTGCGTCGTGGTGCCTTCCATCGCCTGCGCCTGAGCAGGTTCCGGGCCCGGGTGGAATTGCGGAGGGCGCGGGCCAGGCCCGGGTAGCCGGCCCCGTCGCCGTGTTCGGCGCTCCGCCCAGCCAGCGCGCGGCCATCGGCAGAGCGAAGGTGCCGGTGGCGCGGATATCCCGCGAGGACGCGCCCACTCGGACCTCGAACTTGCCGGCTTCCGCGATGCATTCGTGCGCCCGGTCGTCGAAGTAGGCCAACGCCTCCTGCCCAGGTGCCGCTGGTTCACCAGGAACCCTCCCGTACAAACCCTCCCGTTTCCCCTGGCCCCGCGTAGCCGGGCGCCTGCGCCGCGTGCTATAGTGGGCCCACCCGCGGCAGAGGGCGTGCCACCAACCGGCGCACGTCCGGAGCCGCGCCGTCACGCCGCCGAGGAAGCCGATGCCGCACGCCGCCGCGCCCACCGACCTGCGCCTGCCCGAGATCATCGCCGCGCTCTCCCTGGCCACCGACCTGGGCATGGGCCACCCCCTGGAGTTTGCGCTTTGCGGCTGCGTGCACGCCATGCGTCTGGGCGATCAGCTCGGCCTGAGCGAATTCTGCGCTGCACGAGGTCTACTACGAGGCACTGCTGCGCTGCGTCGGCTGCAACGCCGAGGCGTACGCGATGGCGGCGTTCGTCGGCGGCCTCAGCGCGCGCGAGGTCGAGGTGCTGCGCCAGGTCGCGCGGGGCCGCTCCACGCGCCAGATCGCCGGCGTGCTGTCGATCGCCGAGAAGACGGTCGACAACCATATCCAGCATATCTACGCGAAGATCGGCGTCTCCACCCGCGCGGGTGCCACGCTCTTCGCCCTGGAACGCGACTTGCTGGCCGACGCGGGCTGACTGCGATGCCCGACCTTCCCGACGCCGCGCGCTGGGCGCCGCTCGTAGACCGGCTGGCGCCGGGCGGCACGCTGCGGCGCGCCTGGCCGCTGGCGGGCGGCGTCTCCGCGCAGGTGACCGCACTGGAGATCGCCGAACGGGACGGCGGCACCCGCACGCTGGTGGTGCGGCAGCACGGCGCGGCCGACCGGGCGGCCAACCCCCGGATCGCCGCCGACGAGTACCGGCTGCTGCACGTGCTGCACGCCGCGGGCCTTCCGGTCCCGGCGCCGGTATATCTGGACGAAGCCGGCATGTTGTTCGGCACGCCCCTGCTCGTCACGGCGTTCGTCGAGGGCGGGCCGGATTTCGCCCCGGCGCCGCAAGCCCTGGCGCTGCGCCGGCTCGCGACACTGCTTGCCCGCATCCACGCACTGGATCCCGCGGCGCACGGCCTGGACTTCCTGCCCGACCAGGCGCAGACCGTCGCGGCGCGGCTGGCCGCGCGCCCGGCCGACCTCGACGCCGCGTTCCACGAGGGGCGGATCCGGGACACGCTGGCGGCCGCCTGGCCCTTCGGCCCGCGTAATCGCCCGGTGCTGCTCCATGGCGATTTCTGGCCGGGCAACGTTCTCTGGCGCGACGGCCAGGTGGCGGCGGTGCTCGACTGGGAGGACGCGCAGATCGGCGGCCCACTGGCCGATCTCGCCAACAGCCGGCTGGAGATCCTGTGGGCCTTTGGCCCGGACGCCCTGCGCCGCTTCACGGCGGCTTATCTCGCGGAGGCCCCGGTCGACGCGACGGGCCTGCCCTACTGGGACCTCTGGGCGACGCTGCGCCCGATGCACCAAATCGCGAGTTGGGGCCTCGACGCGGCCACGGTGCGCCGTATGCGGATACGGCTGCGCTGGTTCATCGCCCAGGCCTTCGCGCGGCTGGGCGAGTGAGGGGCGTGCGCCCCGGGCGGGCCGCGGCGCCCGGTCGGACGCTGGCGTCCGGCGAATGGGGTGCCGGCCTCGGTCACGCGGCCGATTGACACCTCGGGAGACGTTGTGGTATGCTTAGGGGCAGAATTGCATATGATCTAGGTCAAAGGTTACGACGGAAACGAGTACGCGCCGGCACGGGGTGCCAGTGAGTCCCTGCGAGTGTGAAGGGGATCCACCACCGCCGCGGAAAATCCTTCCCGAGCCGCCACCCGAACCGCAAGTAGTAGGCGTGGCCGGAGTCGCTCTCCGTTAGCGGGGCGGGGGTGTGCAACCGCACTCCGACAAGGGGCCCCGCGATGGCGGGGCAACGAAGGTGGTACCGCGGGCCGACGGCTCGTCCTTCTCTGGGGGAGGACGGGCGTTTTTTGTGCCCGCGGGCCGCGGAGGACCGATGCAGCTGACGAATACCTACACCGCGCCCGCGCGCGCGGCGGGCGGGGAAGGCGCCGAGGGCGCCCAGGTGCGCGAGCTGACGCCGCCGGGGGTCGAGGCCGCGGTGGGGCTCGACCTGTGGGAGATCGCGCCGGGCGGCGCCGGGCCGCGGCACCGGCACCCCGAGGAGCACCAGTGCTACGTGCTCAGCGGGGCGGGCGAGTACGACGGCCCGCCGGGCAGCCCGACCTGGCCGCTGCGCGAGGGCGCCGCCTTCTACGTGCCGGCGGGCGAGCTGCACCAGGTGCGCAACACCGGGCGCACGCCGCTGCGCGTGCTGGTGGCGACGCCGCTGATCGCCAGTGAGCCCCGAGCGGCCGCGCCACCGGCCGCCAAGGCGGCGCCGAAGGCGCTGCAGCCGCTGCAGGTCGTGTTCGACGGCGGCAGCAAGGGCAACCCGGGCCAGGGCTACGGCTCGTTCCATATTCAGGCCCCGGGCCGGCGGCCCCAGCTGGTGCGCAAGGAGTACCCGGGCCGCATGACGAACAACGAGGCCGAGTACGCGACGCTGCGCGAGGCGCTGCGCCACATCCTGCAGGCGCTGGATGAGGGCGGGCGCGATCCGGCGAGCTACGAGCTCGACGTGCGTGGCGACAGCGAGCTGCTGGTGAAGCAGCTGACCGGCGAGTACAAGACGAAGAACGCGACGCTGCGGCAGGAAGGCGAAGAGATCCACCGGCTGCTGCGCCGCTTCGGCAAATGGCACCTGACCTGGCACCCGCGCGAGGAGAGCGTCGCGCTGCTGGGCCACTAGGGCGGGCTTCGGGAACTCGGGACGCAGGGATGGATCTTCAGCCCGAGATCCGCATTTCGTTTGCTGATTGGGAGGCTTGGGACCTTCGCCCGATCCGGCGCGAGGTCACGGCGACAGGAGGACACACGGGAGTGGATGACGATTTCCTGATTGAGGATGTCGACGAAGACATCGACGAGGACGAGGATGAGGAGGACGACGGGCCCGCGTACCTGAACGAGCCCTGCGCCCGCTGCGAGCGGACCCACGTGGCCGTCTTCTTCGGGGAGCGCTACAACACCTTCGAGGTGCAGGCGCCCATCCCGGGGCTGCGCCACAGCCTGATCGGCCAGTCGTCGACGCGGCTGGGCATCCGCACGTGTATGGATTGTGGCTACGTGGAGATCTATCAGGAGACGCTGCTCCCGCCGAGCGACTGACGTGGCGGCTGGACCTCCGGCCGCGAAGGAGAACAACGCGACATGTTTACACCCGTGCCCCCCAAGTGGGACCCGCCCGCGCTGGAGCACGAGATGCTCCAGTGGTGGCGCGAGCATCGGACCTTCGACAAGCTCCGGGAGCAGAATGCGCAGGGGCCGCGCTGGTCGTTCCTCGACGGGCCGATCACGGCGAACGGCCCGATGGGCGTGCACCACGCCTGGGGCCGCACCTACAAGGACCTCTACCAGCGCTACAAGGCGATGCAGGGCTATCGCGAGCGCTACCAGAACGGCTTCGATTGCCAGGGCCTCTGGGTCGAGGTCGAGGTGGAGAAGGAGCTCGGCTTCAATAGCAAGCGCGACATCGAGAAGTTCGGGCTGGCCAACTTCGCGCGCGCCTGCAAGGAGCGCGTGGTGCGCTACGCCGGGCTGCAGTCCGAGCAGTCGGCGCGCCTCGGCATGTGGATGGACTGGGATCACTCCTACTACACCTACACCGACACGAACATCCTGTACATCTGGCACTTCCTGAAGAAGTGCCGCGAGAACGGCTGGCTCTACGAGGGCACCCGCTCGATGCCCTGGTGCGTGCGCTGCGGCACGTCGCTCTCGCAGCACGAGATGCTCGACTCCTACAAGGAGATGACGCATCGCTCGGTCTTCATCCGCCAGCCGCTGACCAGCCCCGGCCATGAAGGCGAATGGCTGCTGCTCTGGACGACCACGCCCTGGACGCTGGCCGCGAACGTCGCGGCGGCCGTGCATCCCGACCTCGAGTACGCGCGGGTGCGCCAGGGCGATGCCGTCTATTACCTGTCGAAGGGCACGCTGGGGCGCCTGGCCGGGCCGTATGAGCTGCTCGGCACGGTGCCCGGGCGCGACCTGGTCGGCCTGACGTATGCCGGGCCGTTCGACGAGCTGCCCGCGCAGCAGGGTGTCACCCATCAGGTGATCCCCTGGGAGGACGTCGGCGAGGAAGAGGGCACCGGCATCGTGCACATCGCGCCGGGCTGCGGCGCCGAGGACTTCGAGCTCGGCAAGACGTTCAACCTGGCCGTGCTCGTGCCGATCAACGAGATGGGCGACTACGTGGCGGGCTACGGGCCGCTCGTGAGCCAGAACGCCCTGCGCGTGGCCGACAGTGTCTTCGCCAGCCTGAAGGAGAAGGGCTACCTCTACAAGGTCGAGGACTACACGCACCGCTACCCCGTCTGCTGGCGCTGCGGCACGGACCTGGTCTTCCGCGTCGTCTCGGAGTGGTTCATCAAGGCCGACGAGATCCGGCCGCGCATGAAGGCCGCCGCCGCGCAGGTGAAGTGGTATCCCGACGAGGCGGGCAAGCGCATGCAGGACTGGCTCAACAACATGCGCGACTGGTGCATCTCGCGCAAGCGCTTCTGGGGCCTGCCGCTGCCCTTCTGGGTCTGCGACAGCTGCGGCGAGGTGACGCAGCCGGGCTCGTTGGACGAGCTGCGCGCCATGGCCGTCGACCCGGCGGTGGTCGACAGCCTGCCCGAGCTACACCGGCCGTGGATCGACGCGGTGCACGTGCACTGCGCGAGCTGCGGCGCCGAGGCGAGCCGCGTGCCCGAGGTGGGCGACTGCTGGCTCGACGCGGGCATCGTCGCCTTCAGTACGCTCGGCTACCTGGGTGACGGGCCCGGCCACGAGTACTGGGAGGAATGGTTCCCGGCCGACTGGGTCAGCGAGATGCGCGAGCAGATTCCGCCTCTGGTTCTACGCGGTGCTCTTCATGTCGGTGACGCTGGTCGACAAGGCGGCCTACCAGCAGGTGCTCGTGTACGAGAAGGTGCACGACGAGCAAGACCGCCCGATGCACAAGAGCCACGGCAACGCGATCGCGTTCGACGTGGCGGCCGAGAAGATGGGCGCCGACGTCATGCGCTGGATGTATGCCGGGCAGAACGTCAAGATGAACCTGCGCTTCGGCTTCGGGCTGGCCGAGGAGGTGGTGCGCCGGCTGCTCACGCTCTGGAACACCTACAGCTTCTTCGTCACCTACGCGAACCTCGACGGCTTCGACCCGGCGCTGGGCGCGCCGGTGCCGGTGGCCGAGCGCAGCGAGCTCGACCGCTGGGTGCTCTCGCGGCTGAACGAGCTCGTGCGCGACACCCGCGCCGCGCTCGATCAGTTCGACAGCGCCACGGTTACGCGCGAGGTCGAGACCTTCGTGAACGATCTGTCGAACTGGTACGTGCGCCGCAGCCGCCGCCGCTTCTGGAAGAGTGAGGCGGATGCCGACAAGCGGGCCGCGTACTGGACGCTCTACGAGGTGCTGACCACGCTCGTGCGCCTGCTTGCGCCGATCATGCCCTTCCTCAGCGAGGCCATGTACGGCAACCTGGTGGCCGGGGTGCAGCCCGGGGCGCCCGAGAGCGTGCACCTGACGGCCTATCCGGAGGCCGACCTGAGCCTGATCGACGAGGCGCTGATGGACGACGTCGCGCTGGTGCAGCAGGTGGTCGAGCTCGGCCGCGCGGCGCGGGCGCGCAGCAAGCTGAAGGTGCGCCAGCCGCTCGCCGAGATGCAGGTGCACGTGCGCAACGACGACGAAGCCGAGGCGCTACGCACGCATCGTGATCAGGTGCTCGAAGAACTGAACGTCAAGCAGCTGCATCTGGTCGACAACCCGGACGAGCTTGTGAGCTACGTGATCAAGCCGAATCTGCCCGTGCTCGGCCCGCGCTTCGGGCGGCGCCTCGGCGCCGTGCGCGGCGCGCTGGCGGCGCTCGACCCGGGCGAGGTCGCGGCGGCGGTCGCGGCGGGCCGCGTGCTCACCCTCGAAGTGGAGGGCGAGGACGAGGAGGTCGTGCTCGCGCCCGACGACGTGCTCGTGGAGACGCGGCAGCGCGAGGGCTATGTCGTGGAGCAGGACCGCGGGCTGATCGTCGCGCTGAACACGACGCTGACCGAGGAGCTGCGGCAAGAGGGGCTGGCGCGCGATCTGGTGCGCCTGCTGAACGAGCTGCGCAAGTCGGCCGGCTTCACGATCAGCGACCGCATCACGGCGACCTATGCGCTGGCGCCGCTGCGGCCCGACGTGCCGGAGTTGGCGGAGCGGCTGCGCGCCGCGCTCGACCAGTTCGGCGCATACGTGCAGCAGGAGACGCTGAGCACGAGCCTGCTGAACGCCACGCCGCCGGCCGGCGCCTTCAGCCGCGAGGAGAGCCTCGACGGCCTCAACGTGATTCTCTCGGTGCGTCGCCTCGACTGATCGGCCGCGCGCCCGTTGCCTGGGGGCAGCCCCATAGGGCTGCCCCCACCCGTGCCGGGGTTGCCCACCCGGATGGCGCGCGCAGTGGTTTCCGCTGTAGGAGGGCCGCTCCGTCGCGCGACACCCCTTGCCCTGAGATCCGGCCCGATAACCATCCCGATGTTGACTGGATAGCGGTCCGGACGAAGCGATGTGCCTCAGGGTTGCCGCGGTTGTAGGAGGGCCGCTCCGTCGCGCGACACCCCTTGCCCTGCGATCCGGCCGGATAAGCATCCCGATGCCTGCGGGCCGTCCTCGTCGCCGCGCCTCCCCTTGTCACCCTGAACGAAGTGAAGGGTCTCCTTACCGAGAACTTGCCTTACTTCAGCGCGGACTGACCGGGATGCTCCCTTCGACAACATCCCGGTGAGGCGGCGCTGCCAGGGCAAGCGGGGAGGTGCGGAGATCCATCACATCGTTCAGGATGACAGGTGTCGGGCCGGCAAGCGCTCCAGTTGGCGCCATGGGGGCGCCGCTTCGCGCGGCCGCGGGGCCTGCTGCCGGCCGCGATCGCCCCGCACCATAACGCAACACGCAAGAGTGTCGGCCATCGTCAGCCGGGCCAGCCCCGTCCTGGACCGCCCGGCCGTGCCGCCCGCATGCAGGGGAGTGCGGGCAAAGCGGGCCGGCACCCGGGAAAACCGTTCGGGCGCCCGGGGCGTAATAAGGGCAACGGCACCCCGCCGGGTGCGCGGCCATCGGCGCAGAGGGAGTTCTGAACCTTGCGTTGCCCGCAATGCGCATATCTCAACCGCCCCGGGGCGTTATTCTGTCTGGCCTGCGGTGAGCCCATCGGACCGGATGCGGACGTGCCCGCGCCCACCGAGGAAGCGCCCGAGGTCGCACCGCGCACGCCCCGCTGGTGGCGCGGTCGCGAGCCGCTGCTCGGCGCGGCGGTGCTCCTCGTCGCGCTGATCCTCGTCGCCTACACCACCTGGCAAGGCTTGAACGACCGGCAGGCCAGCGCCTATGCCGCGGGCGTGAGCGCCCAACAGGACGGCCACTGGGACACCGCCGTCGGCGACTTCCAGCGGGCCGGCGACTACGCCGACGCCCCGCGCCGGCTGGCCGCGACGCGCGCGCTGGCCGCCCAGTGGGATCCCCTCGACGCAGCGGCCACGGCCGCCGAGAACGGCGGCGCCTGGTGGGATGCCGCCGTTAGCCTCGGCCAGATGGCCGCGCTCGACCCCGGCTACCCCGGCCTGACCGCGCGGCTGGCCGCGGCGCGCCAACATGCGGGCATGCTGGTGTACCGGCAGGGCCAGGGTGGGGGCGCGACCCTCTGGTCGGCCTACGCCGACGGCACCGATCCCCTGGCATTGCCCTACTCGGCGGGCGGCGGCGTCTACGGGATCTCCCCTGACGACCGCTTCGTGGTCTACAGCGGCTGGTACTATCGGGTGCCGGGCACCGTCGAGGCCGGGCTCTACGTCTACGACCTGCAGCGGCGCGCGCTCGACCAGGTGGTCGCCCTGCCGCCCGAGCCCGAGCCCGACGCGGTGCCGGTGCGCTTCCGCGCCGACAGCCGCGGCTTCTGGTGGGTCGCGGGCGACCGCTGGAGCTACTACGACTTCGCCGCGCGCACCCTGACGCCGCTCACCGGCCCGGTGCTCGGCGCCGACACGCGCAACGCGCGCGTGGTCTACGTGGCCACCGCGCTGCCCGGCTCACGCTACTCGCGCAACAGCAGCGTGGCCTTGCCGTTGGCGTCCCATGAGGGCGACTCGCTGCTGGTGGCCGGGGTGCCGGGCCAGGTGGACGCGGCCCGGCTCAGCCCGGACGGGCGCCTGCTGATCTATCAGATGCAGACCGGGACCGCGACCATCAGTGTCGCCTACGCCCTGCCGGCGCCCGCGCCGCCTCCCGGCGGGACGAGCACAGTGCTCTGGGTGGACCCGCTGCCCGACGGCAGCCCTACCCCACCGCTGACCGTGGGCTTCGCCCCGCTCGGCCTGGCGGGCGCAGAGTGCGCGCTCCTGCCGCGCGACGGGCACCTGCTGCAAGTCTGCCCAGACCTGCCCACCGCGCAGCCCTTCAGTGCCGGCAGCCTGCAGTTGGGCCCCGACTATCAGGTCCTCGGGCTGGATCTCTCGGCGGCGGGGTGGTTCCAGGGGATCCGGCTGGGCTCCGACATGGGGCAGGTGATCGAGTGGCTGGGCTACACGCCCGACGGCCATGCGGTGCTCTACACGGCGCCGGATGGCGCGGGCGGGCGCGCGCTCTACCTGGCGTCGGTCTCGCGGCAGGGCCGCAACGCCGACGGCTCCCCGCGCGACCCGGCCCGCCTGCTCGACCCGCTGCCGGCCGCGGGGCTTGCCGCGGCGCGGGCCGGATTCAGCCTCGACGGGCTGCGCTTCCTGGCGATTCGCGACGGCGGGGCGGACGGCGCCCCGGGGCTCTGGGCCGTCCACCTCGACGGCAGTGATCCCACGCTCGTCGTGCCCGACGCGACGGCCTTCTGGACGGCACAGGGCGCGCTCCTCGGTCCCTGAGGCGGTGGGGCTAGGGGGCGGCCTGGCTGCCGCGCCCGACGTGCGCGGGGCGGTTGGCCGCGGGTGCCGCATCCAGGCGGAGGAAGGCCTCGACCACGCGCGGGTCGAAGTGCGTGCCCGCGCCGGCCTGGATGTGCGCGCGGACCCGCTCGGCGGGCCAGGCCGCACGATACGGCCGGTCGTACGACAGGGCATCCCACACGTCGACCACGGCGAAGATGCGCGCCGCCAGCGGGATCTCCTCGCCCTGCAGGCCCCGCGGGTAGCCCCGGCCGTCCCAACGCTCGTGGTGGCAGTAGGGGATGTCGAGCGCCGGGCGCAGGAAGGGGATCGGCTCCAGGAGCTCGTAGCCCAGCCGCGGGTGGCGGCGCATGATCACCCACTCTTCGTCAGTCAGCGGGCCCGGCTTGAGCAGGATGGCGTCGGGGACTCCCATCTTGCCGATGTCGTGCAGCAGCGCGCCGCGCTCGAGATGCGGGATCGCGGACTCAGGCACGCCGAGGGCGCGCGCCAACCGGCAGGTCAACTCGGTGACGCGCTGGCTGTGGCCCTCCGTCTCGCGGTCGCGCAGGTCGAGCGCGTGCGACCAGCCGCGCAGGGTGGTGTCGTAGGCCAGGGCCAGATTGCGGTGCGAGTCGCGCAGCTGGGCGAAGAGCGTGGTGATCTGCTCCTGCGCGCGGCGCGTCTCGGTCACGTCGCGCAGCACGCAGACGACCGCGCCGGCCTCCCCCCGCGCGCCGCGCACGGCGGAGGCGGAGAGGCTCACGTAGCGCGGCGTGGGGCGCGCGCCCCACAGGGGTAGCTCATGGTTGCGCAGCACCCCGCCGGTCTGCACGTGGTGGATCTGTTCCATGGTCGCCGGGTCGGGCAGGAGCTCCGCGAAGGGGCGCCCGACGATGGCCGTGTGGTCGCGGCGGAGCAGGTCCTCCGCGGCGCGATTGGTCAGGCGCACCACGCCGTCGGCGTCGAGCACGAGCAGGGCATCGACCATGGTGCTGAGGATGCCGCCCGCGGCAAAGGCGGGCGTGATGTCGATCAGCCGGTAGATGCGGATGGCGCGCGCGGCCAGGCCGATAAAGCCGAGGATGGCGATGTAGCCGAATGGATAGAGCGGGACGCCGAGCGCGGCGGCGAAGTCGCCGACGCCGAGGTAGCCGATGCCGAAGGCCCCCATGATCGCCCGCAGGCGCAGCCGGGGCGTGCCGGGCGCGGCACGGCGGTAGGCGCTCGCGTAGTGAGCCATGGCGGCCAGCAGCACCCCGCCGAACCAGAACAGAAAGACCAGGCTGCCCCAGGTGAACGCCGGGTAGTAACCCCAGGCGAAGCGGGCCACGCCGCCGAAGACGACGTCGGTGGCCGCCGCCAGATCGGCGAAGAGGATGCCGAGCGCCCAGTTGGCGACGGCCACCGGGCGGAAGCGCGGCTCCGCGCCGGTGACCACCACCGTGAACTGGTAGACCGCGGGCGGGATGAGCGGAATGCCCGCGTAGGCGGCGTGCGCCCACCAGAGCGCCACCGGGGCACGCAGCGCGCTGTACATGGCCGAGAAGCCGAACAGCCAGACCGCGATGACCGCGGTCAGGGCGCTGAAGGAGACGGAGACGGGCGTGATCCGCTCCCGCACCAGCACGCCCACCCCGAGCAGGACAATGGCCAGGGCGGTAAGGAGTGTCGGGACGGCATAGGGGCTGAATTGGTAGCCGGTGGGGTCCAGCACCTGGGCGATCACGACGGCTCCGTTCCCTCCGCGGCGCGGACTACTTCAGGCTCTCCAGCCCCTTGTTGATGCTGCTGAGCTGTTGCTGCAGCGACTCGGCCAGGTCGTTCAGGACCTGGCGCACGTAGTTGTCGGCGCCGACCTGGATGCGCTCGGCCTCTTCCTCGGCCTGCCGGCGGATGTCGTCGGCCTGATTGCGCGCCTGCTTGAGCAGTCCCTCGCGCTCGATCAGCACCTCGGCCTGCTGGCGCGCGGTGCGCAGGATCTCGTCGGCCTGGGCCTGGGCGTCCGACAGGATCTGCTCTTTTTCGCGCAGCACGTGCTTGGCGTAGCGGATCTCCTCCGGCAGCACGGTGCGCATCTGATCGATCAGGTCGATCAGCTCCTGCTCGTCGAGCACGAGCTTGTTCATGACCGGCATGTGCCGCGCCGCCCGGACCATCGTCTCGAGGCGGTCGATCAGGTACTGCAGGTCCATTCGCATGTCGCTGATGGCGGTCACCCCCTGTCTCGTGCGCGGCCCGTCCGCCTAGATGTCGGACCGATCGCTGGCCCCCGCCGTCACGCGCCGGCCGTGCCCGTACACGGCCTGCAGGGCCACCGCCACATGGGGCGGCACCAGATCGGCCAGGCCGGCACTGCCGTGCTGGGCCAGCTCGCGCACGACGCTGGCGCTCAGGAAGGAGTAGATCTGGCTGGTCATCAGGCAGACGGTCTCGACCTCGGGCGCCAGCTTCTCGTTAATGAGCGCGAGCTGATATTCCCACTCGAAGTCGGTCAGCGCGCGCAAGCCCCGGACCATGGCCACCGCGCCCACGCGGCGCGCGTAGTCGATCGTCAGCCCGCTGTAATGGTCGACGGCGATATCGATGTCGCGGTCGCGGAAGGACTGCACGGCCTCGCGGATCAGGGCCATCCGCTCCTCGACGCTGAAGATCGGCTGCTTATTCGCATTCGCCACCACGACGATGATCACGCGGTCGAACAGGTGCCCGGCGCGCTCGACGATGTCCAGATGGCCGTTGGTGATCGGATCGAAGGTGCCTGGGTAAATGGCAATACGCACCAGCGCGTTCCCCTCTCCACCCCGGCCGGGCGCGGCTCCTGTGCGGCACGCCCCGGCGCCCGGTGGTTACTCCTCCGTCGCCGGCGCCCAAGGCTCCGCCCCGGCCTGCGCGTCCGCCGCCGCGGCGGGCCGATAGAGCGAGACGGCGGACCCGCCGAACACCTTGAGGCGCACGCGGGTCAGCCCGCCTGCCGTTTCCGGCAAGGTCACATCGCGGGCGTGGCCGACAACCAGCACCCCCTCGGATGCCAGGATTCCAGAACTCCGCGACCCGCTCCAGGATGTCCCGAATGGTCGGGTCGGCATAGGGCGGGTCCATGATCATTATATCACACTTAACGTCAGGTAGGGTCGATCCGTGATTTGCCGCGGCGGCATGGGTGCGCAGATAGGTCTCGACGGGCAGCACGTGCACCTGCGCGCGAGCGGCCAGGCGCGTGGCGGCCAGGTTCGCGGCGATGACACGCGCCTCCGGGGCGTTCTGCTCGACGAAGTCGGCGTGGGCGGCGCCGCGCGAGAGCGCTTCGATGCCGAGGGCGCCGGTGCCCGCGTACAGGTCGAGCACGCGGTCGCCCTCCTGCGGGAAGCCCAGGCTGGCGAGCGTGCCGAAGAGCGACTCCTTGACCCGGTCGGTCATGGGCCGCGTGCCGCGGCCCTGCGGGCCCTTGAGCGGGATGCCGCGTGCCTCTCCGGCGATCACGCGCACGGGCGGCCCCCGGCGTCAGGCTTCGGGTGCATCGGCGGCGAGGGCCCAGAAGGCGGTAAGCTGGGTGCGCAGCGCGGCGTGCTCGGGCGCCGCCAGCAGCGGATCGTCGGCGAAGACGTGCTCCGCCTCGCGCCGCGCCAATTGCAGCGTCTCCATGTCGCTGAGCCGGGCCATGCGCAGGTCGAACGCGCCGCTCTGGCGCGTGCCGAAGAACTCGCCCGGACCGCGCAGGCGCAGGTCTTCCTCGGCCAGCCGGAAGCCGTCGTGGTTCTCCTCGATCACGCGCAGGCGCTCCATCGAGGTGCCGAGCTCGGTATCGGAGATGAGGATGCAGTAGGACTGGTGCTCGCCGCGGCCGACGCGCCCGCGGAACTGGTGCAATTGGCTGAGGCCGAACCGATCCGCGCCCTCGACCAGCATCACCGTGGCGTTCGGCACGTCGATGCCGACCTCGACGACCGACGTCGAGACGAGCATGTCATATTCGCGGCGCCGGAACGCCGCCATGATCTGCTCCTTCTCGGCGGCCTTCATGCGGCCGTGCAGCAGCGCCAGGCGGTGCTCGGGGAAGACCTCGCTCTGCAGGCGCTCATGCTCGGCCACCGCCGACTTCGCGTCGACTTTGTCCGATTCTTCCACGAGCGGGCAGATGATGAAGACCTGGCGCCCACCGTCGACCTCGCGGCGGATGAAGTCGTAGGCCTGGTCCCGACGGCTGTCGTCGACCCAACGGGTGCGGATCACCTGGCGGCCGGGCGGCATCTCGTCGATGACCGAGATGTCGAGGTCGCCGTAGACGGTCAGCGCGAGCGAGCGGGGGATGGGCGTGGCGGTCATGACCAGCGTGTCCGCGAGCACGCCGATCTCGGCCGCCTTGCGGCGCAACTGCTCGCGCTGGGCCACGCCGAAGCGGTGCTGCTCGTCGATGACCACGAGGCCGAGCCGGGCGTATTGCAGCCCCTCGGTGATGAGCGCATGGGTGCCGATGACCAGGTCGATGCTGCCGGCGGCCAGGCCCTCGTAGATGCGCGTGCGCTCGCGCTTGCGCATGCCGCCGGTGAGCAGCGCGATGTTGATGGGCCGGTAGCCAGGGGGCGGGCCGTCCTCGGGCTTGAGCGCGGGCGCGTCGTCGAGCTTGCCGAGCAGCGCCTTGAGCGCGGCAAGCTCGGGGCTGAGCTCCAGCGGCGCCTGCATGAGTGTCTCGTTGGCCGCGTAGACCCGGCTGTCGGCCGCCTTGCGCTGGCGCTTGGCGCCGTCGGTCTCCGCGGCGGCCTCGGCAGCCGTCGCTTCGGCGGCTGCGGCCTCGGCGGCGCGGGCGGCCTCCTCGGCCTCGGCCTGAGCGGCGGCGAGGCGCGCCGCGACCTCGGCCAGCTTCGGGTTGGCGTCACCTTCGGGCAGCCAGAAGTGGGCGAAGAGGCGGGTCAGCCCGCGATAGTGCTGCTCGGCCAGGATCTCGGTCGGCGCCATGAGCGCGCCCTGCGCGCCGTCGGCGATGGCGGCGAGTAGCGCCGCGGCGGCGACGACCGTCTTGCCGGAGCCGACGTCGCCCTGGACGAGCCGGGCCATCGGCAGCGGCCGCGCCATGTCGGCAAGGATCTCGTCAAGCACGCGCGCCTGGGCGCCGGTCAGCGTGAAGGGCAGGCTGGCCGCGAAGCTGTCGAGGATGGGGCGGCGCACCTGGAAGGCCAGGCCGGGCTGGTCGTGCTGCCACTGCTGCCGCCGCTGCAGCATGCCGAGCTGGATCAGGAAGAACTCGTCGAACGCCAGGCGGTGGCGCGCGCGCTCCAGCGTGCCCCAGTCGGCCGGGAAGTGCACCTGGCGCAGGGCCTCGGCGAGCGGTAAGAGCTGGGCGCGCGCCCGCACCGCGTCGGGCAGGGCATCCTCGACCAGGTCGGCGTAGTCGTCCGCGGCGGCCTTGACGATGCGGCGCACCACGCGCTTCGACAGTCCCTCGGTCAGCGGGTAGACGGGCACCAGGCGACCCGTGTGCAATAGCTCCTCGGCGTCGTAGGGCTCGAACTCGGGCCCGGTCATGCCGATCTGGCCGTTGAACTCGCCGACCTTGCCGCTGAAGACGTACTGCTGGCCCTCGACCAGCGAGCGGGCCATCCACTCGCGGCCGAACCAGGTCACGCGCATCATGCCGGAATCGTCGGCCACGGTCGCGCTGATCATCGCCAGGTTGTTGCGCGTGCGCTTGACGTCCAGACGCCAGATCGTGCCGATGACCGTCTCGATCTGCCCGTAGGCGAGCGCGGCGATCGGCTTGAGGGCGCTGAAGTCGTCGTAGCGGCGCGGGAAGTAGTAGAGCAGATCGCGGATCGTCTGCACGTCGAGCTTGGCGAAGAGCTTCGCGGTGCTCTCACGCACGCCGCGCACGACGGTGATCGGGCTGTCGAGCGAGGGCGCGCGCCGGTGGGCCGTGCGCGCGGCCCCCACGCTGCGCGCGGCCGCAGGCGCCGCCGGGGCGCGCACAGTGGCCATCACGAGCGGGGAGACCGTCGGGGCGGCGCGGCGGGCGCGCTTGGGCGGCGCCTCGGCGGCCGGCGCGGCGGCGCCGTCGGCCGGGTCGACAGGCAGCGCGGCATCGCCGGAGGGCGGCTCGCACTCGCCCGCAGCGAGGTGGGCCAGCAGGTCGGCGGCGCGGCGCAGGCGGATCTCGCGGCTGCTGCGGCCCTGGTCGCCGTAGGGTGCGAGCACGTCGCGGATCGCGGCGATCAGCGGCTCCGCCGCCGGGCGCTGGGCGTGCGCCTGGCCGGCCCAGCGGTCGGTATAGGCGGCCAGTCCGCCCACGACGGCCGTGTCCTGAAAGCCCTTGTGCTCTTCCAGTTGCAGGATTTTTTGGAGAATGGTGGTGGCCTGGGACATGACGCTATGCGGACTCAGCCGCCGGCTGCGGGCGCGACCACGCAGCAGATGCCGACGGCGCGCGGCCCGGCGTGCACGCCGATGACCGCGCTGATATGGGTGACAATGATCTTGTCGCGCGGGTAGAAGCCCGCCACGAGCTCGACCAGCTTTTCCGCCTCCTCGGGCGCGCCGCCGTGGGCCACGGCCAGCGCGTCCAGCGGCCCGTAGGCCTCGGCAAGCTCGGCGGTGCGCTGCACCGCCCGCGCCTTGGTCCGCACCCGCTCCAATGGGGCGACGATGCCGTCGCGCACGGTCACGATCGGCTTCACGGCGAGCATGTTGCCCAGCAAGGCCGAGGCCAGCCCGATGCGGCCGCCGCGCTGCAGCCACTCCAGCGTGTCGAGCGCGGCCAGCAGCCGGGTGCGCGGCACCATGTCCTCGACCAACGCCACGATGTCTGCCTGGCTCTGGCCGGACTGGGCCGCGCGGGCCGCGAAGATGACCAGCCAGCCGAGCGACATGGCCACCGTGCGCGAGTTGATCACGTGCACGGCGCCCGGCCGCGCCTCGGCGCTTTGCGCGGCCAGGCGGCTGACATTATACGTGCCGCTCAGCTCCGACGAGAGCTGAATGGCAACCACGTCGGCGCCCCCGCCGGTCAGGTCGCGGTAGACGGCCTCGAAGGCGCCGGTCGGCGGCTGCGACGTGGTGGGCAGGCCGGGAGTCTTCTCCAGCAGGCGATAGAACTCCGCGCCGTCGATGTCCACCTTATCGCGATAGGTGCGCCCGGCGATCTCCAGGCTCATCGGCACGACGGTGATCTGGAGCTCCCGGACGAGGTCCGCAGGGATATCCGCGGTGCTGTCCGTGACGATCCGCACGGCCGGGGCAGGCGTGGTCATGCCCGTATTATACCGGAAAGGGCGCGCGGGCGGGTAGGTGGGGGCTTTGCGGGGTCAGGCGAGCGGCGCGCGGCCAGTCACGCCTCGCCTTCGTAGACGGCGACGCCGACGGCGCCGGGCCCGAGGTAGACGGCGTTGGCGGGGCCATATTGCACGACGTCGATGCGGGCGCGGGGGCAGAGCGTCTCCAGGCGGGCGACGAGGTTGTCCACCTCCGTCGTGCTGGCGCCATAGAGCACGGCCAGGCGCGCGATCGTCGGGAAGTCTTCCACGAAGCCGAAGAGCGAGTCCAGCGCTTTGTGCCGCGTGCGCGTGCGCTCCAGCAGCACGATCTGGCCATCGTCGAGGCGCAGCAGCGGCTTGAGGGGCAGGAGGGTGTCGACAAGCGGCGCGAGCTTGGCGATGCGCCCGCCGTGGGCCAGCGGCTCGATCGAGTCGACGAAGAAGGCGACGTGCGTCTGCGACACCATCCGCTGGGCCGTCTGCATCACCGCGTTCCAGCCCGCGCCGCCCGCCGCGCGCTGGGCGGCCGCCAGCACGATCATGCCGAGGCCCATGCTCGCCGCCTGCGAGTCGATCACGCCGACGGGGCAAGAGTTGTTGAGGAAGGCATCGCGGGCCATCAGGGCGTTGTTGTACGTCCCGCTGAGGCGGGCCGAGACGTGGATCGAGACGAGGCCGTCACAGCCGCCGCGTGCCTGCAGCCCGCGATAGACCTGCTCGAAGGCGGCCACCGTGGGCGGCGCCGTGCCGGGCCGGGGCCCGCCCGCCGCGACGGCGCGCAGCAGCGCCTCCGTGCTCAGCGAAGCGCGGTCGAGGTACTCCTGGTCGCCCAGGTAGACGGTCACCGGGATCATGGTGATGCCGTATTCGCGGATCAGCGACTCGGGAAGATCGCAGGTGCTGTCGGTAACGACCCGGATGGGCGACATGGCTAGGCGGCGCTCCGCCCGGTGGAGAGCCGGCGCTACTCCACCGAGATAATATAGGCGTAGAAGGACTGGCCCCCGTGGACCGCCTCCACGCTCTGGTCGGGGTATTGGTCCCGAATCTGCGTGGCAAAGGCCTCGGCCTGCTCGGCGGTCACATCCTGGCCGTAGTAGATCGTGATGAGCTCATGGTCCGCGGCGTGCATCTTGTGGAGCAAGGCGCGGGCCACCTCGTCGTTCGAGTGGCCGGAGAGCACCAGCGTGCCGTTGTGCAGGCCGATGACGTCGCCGATCTCGACCGCCATGCCGTTCATGCTCACCCGGCGCACGGCGGTGGTGATCTCGCCCGTCTCGACCTGCGCCGCGGCATCCTCCATCGCGTGCACGTTGGCGTCCAGGTCGGCGGCGTAGTTGAAGGCGACCAGCGCGGCCATCCCCTGCGGGATCGTGTCGGTCGGGACCACGGCGACGCGCTTGCTGCTGAGCGCCTGGGCCTGCTTGGCGGCCAGCACGATGTTGCCGTTGTTCGGCAGGATAATCACCTCGGGGTGGGGCAGCGCTTCGATGGCGCGCAAGAGCTCCTCGGTGCTCGGGTTCATCGTCTGCCCGCCCTCGACCAGCGCGGTCGCGCCCATGCTGCGGAAGGCGTCGGCCAGCCCGGTCCCGGCCACCACGGCGAGCGTGGCGATCGGGCTGATCAGCGGCTCGTCCGCGCCGGGTTTGCGCGGCGCGGCGGGGGTGGCCGGAGCCGGGCCGCCCTCCGCGTGCATGGTCAGGAAGTCCTCGTGCTGTTCCTGCATGTCCGTGATGCCGATCTGGCGCAGGCTGCCGAGCGGCGCGACGTAGCTGAGCACCGCGCCGGGATCAGGCGTGTGCACGTGGACCTTGACCGCCTGGTCGTCGCCGACGATGACCGCCGAGTCGCCCATGCCCGCGATCTGCTCACGGATGGCCGGGAAGTCGAGGTCGCGGCCGAGCAGCAGGAAGTTGGTGCAGTAGCCGTACTCGCCGTGGCCGACGTGCACGCCCTCGGGCGCGAGATCGGCCAGCGCCGCATGGCCGAGGGCCGCGCCCGCCACATCCTCGCCGCGCGCGTGGCGCAGCAGGCCCTCGAATATGACCACCAGGCCCTCTCCTCCGGCGTCGACCACGCCCGCGTCGGCCAGCTTCTGCAGCAGCGTGGGCGTGCGGGCGACCGAGGCGCGGCCCGCCTCGACGGTGGTGGCGATCATGGCGAGCAGGTCGGGCGCATCGGCGGCGGCGGCGCCCTCGGCCATCTCGCGGATCACCGTGAGCATGGTGCCTTCGACCGGCTTGAGCACGGCCTGGTAGGCGGTGGTGGCCGCCTCGTGCAGCGCGGCGGTCCATTCGGCCGGGCCGAGCATGGCGCTGGTGCCGAGGCCGCGGTGGAAGCCGCGCAGCACCTGCGACAGAATGACCCCCGAGTTGCCGCGCGCGCCCATAAGCGCGCCGTAGGACAGCCCCTTGCTGACATCGGCGACGGAGGCGCTGGGGGTGCCGTTCGCCTGCTTGACGGCCGCCTGCAGGGTCAGCGTCATGTTCGTCCCGGTATCGCCGTCGGGCACCGGGAAGACGTTGAGCGCGTTAATCGCGGCGGCGTGCCGCTCCAGCCAGACGGCGCCTGCCTCGACGGCGGCCTTCCACTGGATGCCGTCCCAGGCGCCGTTGGCCGGGGCGGCCCCGGACGCGGGGTCCGGGGTTGTCACATTACCCACACTGGGTCCTCTCTCTGGGCGGGGCGGGACGGCGGCCCGGCCGGATCCGCGACCGGGCCGCGGGGGCTAGCGGCTGACCCGGATGCCCTGGACGTTGACGTTGACTTCGACCGGCGTGTCGCCCAACGCCTGCTCGACCGCGAACTTCACGCTGCTCATGATATTCTCGGCCACGGTGATAATGCGCGTGCCGTACTCGAGAATCACGTAGACGTCGATCACGACGCGGTCGCCGCTCTGGGTCACCTCCACGCCCTTGCTGCTCTCGTCCTTGTGCAGCAGCTCGGCCAGCGCCGGGCGGGAGTGGCGCGAGGCCAGGCCCACCACGCCATAGGATTGCCCCACGGCCCGCCCGGCCAGCGTGGCGATCGCGGCAGGCGTCACCTCGACCCGCCCAGGCACGGGCTCGCCCGGCGCACGGTCCGAGGCGGACGGGGCGGGAGTGGGAGGTGACGCGGCAACGGATGATGGCGAATCTTCTTGCATTCGGGCGCCGGGTATGGTAATATTGGGCGTTGGAGGCGCTTCGGCCATGTGCGGAGTACAACTCCTGCCAGTAGCAAGTCTGCGTGAATACTGGCCTTAATGATACAGCAAAACCCAGGGTAAGTAAAGGGGGTCCTCCATTGGCCGGTACCGGTACCTGTGACATCTGCGGCAAGCATGCCTCCTTCGGGCACAACGTGAGCCATGCCGCGAACGCCACCAATCGCCGCTGGGCGCCGAATGTTCAGACGACCACGCTGAGCGTGAACGGCGTCAACCAGCGCGTCCACATCTGTACGCGCTGCCTGCGCACGCTGATGAAGACGAGCGGCAAGAAGGCCCGCTAGGCCGCCCGCTCCCGTGCGCAATAAGGACTGAGCCCCGCGGCTCAGTCCTTTGTCTTTGCCCGCGCCGCGGCGATGCGCATACCGGCATGAGCCTGCAACACGCGCCATATACAGCAACGGGATGGGGCGGCCGCGGCGCGGGCGGCGGCCTAGCGGAATAGCCCCGCCCAGGCGTCGCGGAAGTACTGCCACAGCTGCAGCAGCCAGGGCAGCGTCCAGGCGAGGAAGAGCAGGCCCATCAGCGCGCGGTAGATGCGCGAGCGGGTCCACGGCTGGGGCGCATTGCGCGCGGGCGCCGGGAGGCGCTCGGGCAGGCGCTCGCCAGGGAAGGGCACCACGGGTGCGGGGCCGGGCGGCGGCGGGCGATGGCTCTTGCGGTCGTCGAGGGCGCGCTGGTAGGCGCCCAGGCCGGGCAGCGCGGCTTCGGCGGGCGGCGCGGGAGCGGGCGCCGGCACGGGGCGGGGCTGATCGCTGTCGATCAGATACCAGCCGCCCGCGAGCGGCGGGGCCGGGCCAGACAACAGGTCGCCCGCCGGCTCCTCGTCCACCTCGTCGGTCCAGCCGTCGTCGGCCCAGCGCTCGACCTCCGGGTCGTCGGCGGGGCGCAGGTGGCGCGCGTCGCCCGGGCTGTAGGCAAGCTCGCGGGCGTGCTGGGCATAGCGGCGCGGCACGTAGAGGTCGTGCCAGGCGAAGTCGTTGTGGCTGAACTCGGCGATGTCGGTGGCCTGCGCGCGCTTCATCAGCACGGGGATGCCCGCCTGCTCCATCTGGTCCTTGAGGATGCGGCCCACCAGGGCGTTGGGCACGTTGGCGGCCACCACCCAGTCGCGCAGGTCGCGCTCGTCGTGCACCGGCTCGGGCCGCGGGGGCGGCTCCGGCGGCCCGGCCACCAGCGGCTCGCCGCAGTCGCTGCAGACCTCGGCCCAGGGCTCGTATTCATAGCGGCAGTGCGGACAATACATAGGCGTCACTCCATTATACCAGAGCGCGCCAGCGGATCATGCTCAGGGCGCCGGGGTGTCGGGTGCGTTGGGGGCAAGCACGAAGCGGGTGATGGCCGCGGCCACGCCATCCTCGGCCAGCGGGCCGGTGACGTGGTGCGCGGCCGCGCGCACCGTGGCATGGGCCTGGCCCATGGCGACGCCGATGCCCGCGGCCTGCAGCAGCGGCAGGTCGTTGCTGCCGTCGCCGATGGCCAGCGTCTCCTCGGGCGCGATGCCCAGATGCGCGGCCAGGGTGCGGAGCGCCCGCCCCTTGTCGACCGTGGGGTTCAGCGCCTCGGCGAAGATGGGGTACGACTTGGTAGCGTAGAGACGGTCGCCGAAGCGCGCCTGCAACTCGGCGACCAGCGCGTCGGTCGCCGGCTCGTCGGCCAGCACGACCGACAGCTTGGTCGGGTCGCCGCCCGTGCGGCGCAGGAAGGCGGCCAGGTCGCCCACGGGGTGGATGGGCAGGCCGCCGTTCAGGCGCGAGTAGAACTCCGTGCCCGGGTTGAGCGTGTCGGCGTAGAGCGTGTCGTCGAGGTAGACGTTGGGATGCAGCCCCTGGGCCTGCACGAGCGCGATCACCTCGAGCGCGAGCGCCTGGGCCAGCGGGCGGTGGAAGAGCGTCGCCTCGGTGACCGGGTCGCGGATGAGCGCGCCCTGGTAGCAGATCAGCGGCGTGGTGATGCCCAGGTCGCGGGCGTAGGGCCGGGCGGAGCGGAACATGCGCCCGGTGGCCAGCGTGACGGCCACGCCGCGCGCCTGCGCCGCCGCGATCGCCGCCCGGTTCGCCGGGCTGATCACCAGGTCCTCGCCGAACAGCGTGCCGTCGAGGTCGATCGCGATGAGGCGGATCATCCGGGTGCCGGACGCGGCGGCAGCGTGCCCGTGGCGGCGAGCGGCGTCTGGATCCAGAGGATGCGGTCGCGCTGCTCCACGTCGCGGATGACGCGCACGGTGGCGGCCGGGAAGGCGGTGACCACGGCGGGCCGCAGCAGGGGCGCCTGGTCCCAGCCGATCTCCAGGGCGATGAAGCCGCCGGGCCGCAGCCAGGCGGGCGCGGCGGCCAGGAAGCGCCGGATCAGCCCGGTGCCGCGCTCGCCGCCGCCTTCGAGCGCCTCCAGCGGCTCCCAGGCGCGCACGCCCGCCTCGACCTCGTCGAGCACCGTGTAGGGCAGATTCGCCACGATCCCGGCCACGCGCTCAGGCAGCGGGCTGCCGAGGTCGCCCTGCAACAATTGGAAGCGCGGGCTGCCGTCGAGCCCGTAGCGGGCGGCGTTGGCGCGGGCCAAGGCGAGCGCGCCGGGCGAGAGGTCGGTGGCGTAGACGCGCAGGGCGGGGCGCTGCAGCGCGAGCGTGATGCCGATGGCGCCCGAGCCCGTGCCGATGTCGGCCACCGGCCCGGTGGCCTCGGCGGGCAGCGCGGCGAGCACCGCGCCGACGAGCTCCTCCGTCTCGGGCCGGGGGATCAGCACGTGGCGGTCGACCAGGAAGTCGAGGCCGAAGAAGTCCTTGTGGCCGACGATGTAGGCGACCGGCTCGCCGGCCAGGCGGCGGCGCAGCAGGACGCCGTAGCCGGCCAGGGCGTCCGTGGGCCAAGGGTCGCGCAGGCGGGCGTAGAGCTGGGCGCGGCTGCAGGCGAGCAGGTGGGCCAGGAGCACGTCGGCGTCGAGCCGCGCGGAGGGCGACCCCGCGGCGTCCAGGGCCGAGGCCGCGCCGTGCAGGATGTCGCGGATCTGCAGCGGCGGCGGGGTTGCGCTGTCGGGCGCCGCCCAGAGGGTGTCGAACTCGGGCGTCATGCCGCCCCGTCTTCGGAGAAGCCCTCGCCTTCGAGCCGCTTGGTCCGGTCGGCCATCTGCAACTGGGCGATCACGTCGTCGATGGCGCCGTCCATGATCGCCGGCAGGTTGCTGAAGCTGGCCTTGATGCGGTGGTCGGTGACGCGGTCCTGCGGGAAGTTGTAGGTGCGGATCTTCTCGCTGCGGTCGCCCGTGCCGATCTGCACGCCGCGGGTCTCGCCCATCTCGGCCTCGCGCCGCCGCAACTCCTGATCGTAGAGGCGGGCGCGCAATACCGCCATGGCCTTGTTGCGGTTCTTGAGCTGCGACTTCTCGTCCTGGTTCGTGACCACGAGGCCGGTCGGCAGGTGGGTGATGCGCACCGCGCTGTCGGTCGTGTTCACGCTCTGGCCGCCGTGGCCGGTCGAGCGGTAGATGTCGATACGCAAATCGGCCGGGTCGATCTCGACCTCAACCTCCTCGGCCTCCGGCATGACGGCCACGGTCGCCGTAGACGTATGGATGCGCCCGCCCAACTCGGTCACGGGCACGCGCTGCACGCGGTGGACGCCGCCCTCGTACTTGAGGCGGCTGTAGGCGCCGCGGCCGCGCACCTCGAAGATGACTTCCTTGAGACCGCCCTGCTCGGCCTCGCTGATACTGCTCAGCTCGGTCTTCCAGCCCTGGCGCTCGGCGTAGCGCAGGTACATGCGGTAAAGCTCGCCCGCGAAGAGGGCGGCTTCCTCGCCGCCCGCGCCCGCCCGGATCTCGATGAAGACGTTCTTCTCGTCGTTGGGGTCGCGCGGCACGAGCAATTGCTTGACCTGGGCCTCGGCGGTATCGCGCGCCTCGCGCAGCGCGGGCAATTCCTCGCGCGCCAGGGCGGCCATGTCGGGGTCGTCGTCGCCGGCCAGCAGCTCGTGCTCGGCGATCTGGGCCTCCAGGCGGCGGTACTCGCGGATGGTGAGCACGAGCGGCTCGATCTCGCTGCGCTCGCGGGCCAGGCCGCCGATCTCCTCGAACGCCCCGCGCGCGGCCGCCTCGGCCATCAGCCGTTCCAGCTCCTCGTAGCGCGTCTCGATGGTCTCTAGCCGTTCCAACATGGGTGGCCCGCCTCACTTCCGGGTATCCCCCGATTATACCCGGCGGAGGCGGGGAGCGTCAAACGCCGGAGCACCACCGCGTTGGGACGGCGGTCGGGACAGGCGTCGGGACGCGGGCGTGCTAAAGTGAGAAAGTAACCCGCCCGCCACACGCGCGGCCGCCGGCCGGAGCCGGCCGGGCCCCGCGGACAGCACTCTCGCGGCGGGCAGCCAAAGGAGCTAACGATGACGACATCCACCCGCAACGATTGGAACACGCAGGTGATCGAGGAGTTCCGCGCCAACCAGGGGCAGGTGCGCCAGTTTGGGCGTGCCCTGCTGCTGCTCACCACCACGGGCGCTCGCTCGGGCCACCCGGTGACCGCGCCCGTGATGTACCGCCGCGACGGCGACCGCCTGCTGGTCTTCGCCTCGAAGGGCGGCGCGCCCACGAACCCCGCCTGGTACCACAACCTGGTCGCCCACCCCGACGTGACCGTCGAGACCGGCACCGAGAAGTTCCCGGCCCGCGCCACGGTGCTGCAGGGCGCCGAGCGTGACGCGGCCTTTGCCGCCCACGCCGCGGAGTACCCGCAGTTCGCCGAATATCAGGAGAAGACGAGCCGGACCATCCCGGTCATCGCCCTGGAGCGGGCGGACGCCGCGTAGGGCCCGCCGCTCGGCTCACGCATGGCCCCCTTTGTCCGTCGCGGGAAGGGGGCCGCGCTGTGTCCGGGCTCTGCCGCGCGAGCATGAGAGGCGGGAGTGCATGGGAGTCGAACCCACCGACGCCGTTCTAAGCGACGCCCAGACAGTTTTGAAGACTGCGGAGCCCACCGGGACCCAACCACTCCCCCGCGGCGCCGGGCGGCGCCTCGTAGCGCAAGCATACCGAACAGCCCGCCCGGCTGTCAACCCGGCGGCCGGCGCTCAGGCGCCGAGCGGCTCGGCGGCCGCGTGGTGGGCGCGGCGCGTCGGCTCCGGCAGGCGGTAGCCCCGCGTGGTCGCCAGCGTCCACTCAATGGCCGCCGGCAGGTCGATGCAGTGGCCGATCGAGACGTAGACCGGCTTGACGTTGCGGCGGGTGCGAACCGCCGCCGCCACCACCTCGCCGCGGTCGGTCAGCGGCACCCAGGCGCCCGGCTCCGGCCCCGGCGCGGGCCCGCGCCCCACCAGGATCGACTTGGCGACGCCGATACTCGGCAGATCGAGCAGCACGCCGAGGTGCGCCGCGATGCCTAGGCGCCGCGGGTGGGCGATGCCCTGGCCGTCGAACAGCACGAGGTCGGGCCAGCGGCTGAGCGCGGCGAACGCGGCCAGCACGGCCGGCGCCTCGCGGAAGCTGAGCAGGCCGGGCACGTAGGGGAAGATCAGCGGCCGCTCGGCGCGCGCGATCTCGACCGTCTCCAGCGCGGGGTAGCTCAGCAGCACGACGGCGGCCCGCGCCACGCCCTTGGCGCTCATGTCGACCCCGGCGATCGTCCGCACGGGACCGGGCGCGCCCTGGCGCACGACGCGCTCGGCCAGCCGGTGCTGGATGGCGCGCGCCTCGTCGGGCTCCACGTCCCAGGTGTGGGGCAAGATCGGGAGCGGCGGCATCTACTCGCAGATCTCGAGGCTGAGGATGCGGTCGAACCGGAAGGTGCGCTCCTCCTGCCGCAGATGGCAGTAGGCGACGAGATAGAGGTTCTCGCGCTCGAGCGCCACGCGCCGGGGCGCCACCAGCCGGTCGGTTGGCGGGCGGCCGGGCGAAGCATAGCGCAGGCGCAGCAGCAGCCCCTCGTCGATGGCCTGATGGACCACCGGCGGCACCGCGTCGGGCGGGGCCTCGACCGGCACGAAGGCGGCCGGGGTCAGGTCGAGCCGCCCCTGCAGGCTGAGCAAGTCGCCCAGCACCTCCATCGGCAGCCCGCGGTCGCGCAGGTCGCGGATGAACCAGGTGAGCACGCGCCAGGTGACGCGCGCGTCGGCCAGCGCGCGGTGGGCGGTGCGGTGGCCGCGCACCTTCAGGATGCTGCTGATCGATTCGAGCGCGTTGCTCGGGAAGTCGTAGCGCAGGCGCGCGATCTGCAGCGTGTCGACCACGAAGGCGGGGAGGGCCGCCAAGCCGCCCGCCGCGGGCGTCATCTCATTACGCAGGAAGCCGAGGTCGAAGCCGGCGTTGTGCGCGACCAACACGGTGTCTTGCAGCCGGATCGCCACCTCGGGCGCGATGTCGGCGAAGAGCGGCGCCCGATACACCATGTGCTCGTTGATGCCGTTCACGCGGCGCGCGCCGGGGCTGATCGTGCGCTGCGGGTTCACGAGCGTCGTGTAGGTGTCGAGCACCTGGCCCGCGCGGCCGCGCACGATCGCGACCTCGCAGATGCGGTCGCCGGTGGTGGGGCGCAGGCCGGTGGTCTCTACGTCGACGACGGCGAAGGTGACCCCTTCGAGGGGGCTGGTTGGATCGAGCATCGCTACATACCACCGATCTACGCGAGCGCGCATGGGCTGGGGCGGGGCGGGCCGGAGGCCGCGCGGGGACTCGCTGCCCGTTCATCATACCACATCCCGGGGGGCGGCGGCTTGACAGCCGCCCCGGGCGGGCGGATAATCAGCGGCAGACGCGGTCCAAAGGAGAGGTTCTGACATGGCGATCCGAGAGCAAGGGCGGGGGGCACCGGTGCCCGCCCCGGCACCGGCGGCGCGCGCGCCCGGGCGGCTGCGGCGGCGCATCGTCCTCGGCATCGGGATCCTGATCCTGCTGCTGGTGCTGGCCGTCGCCGGCCTGGTCACCTGGCTGATCTACCACCCGCTGCCCACCACCCAGGGCAGCCTGAGCCTGCCCGGCCTGTCCGCGCCGGTCACGGTGGTGCGCGACAGCGCGGGCATCCCCCACATCACCGCCGCGAACAGCGCCGACCTCTTCCGCGCCCAGGGCTACGTCACCGCGCAGGACCGCCTCTTCGAGATGGACTTCTATCGCCGCGTCGCCAGCGGCCGCCTGTCGGAGGTGCTTGGCCCGACCACCCTCGCCAACGACCAGTTCATCCGCACCGTCGGCTGGTACCACACGGCCGAGCAGGAGTGGGCGCAGCTGGCGCCCGCGGACCGCGCGCCCCTGGAGGACTACGCGGCGGGCGTCAACGCCTTCCTCGATAGCCACCAGGACTCCCTGCCCATCGAGTTCACCATCCTGGGCTACAAGCCGGCGCACTGGAGCCCGGTCGACACGCTGGCCTTCGGCAAGGTCATGGCCTGGGACCTGAGCGAGAACGTCTTCATCGAGCTCACCAACGCCGACCTGCAGGCCAAGATCGGCGCGGCCCGCGCGGCCGAGCTCCTGCCGGCGTACCCCGACGGCGCGACGACGATCACCCAGCAGTCGGCGCTACCCGGCAACCCGAACGGCCACCTGGCCGACCTGCAGTGGAGCGGCGTCTTCGCGCGCGGCGCGGCGCTCGGCGTGGTCGGCAGCAACAACTGGGTGCTCGACGGCACGCGCACCGCCGACGGGCACGCCTTGCTCGCCAACGACCCGCACCTGGCCGTGCAGAACCCATCGATCTGGTATGCCGTGCAGTTGCGCGCCGCCGACGGCAGCATGGACGCCGAGGGCGTCACCTTTGCCGGGGTGCCCGGCATCGTCGTCGGCCACAACGCCCACATTAGCTGGGGCGTGACCAATCTCGGCCCCGACACGCAGGATCTCTATCTGGAGACGCTCGATCCGCAGGGCCACCCCGGCCAGTACGAGTACAAAGGTCAGTGGCGCCCGCTCGGCGTGCTCACCGAGACGATCGGCGTCAAGGGCGCCGACCCTGTGACGCTGACCGTGCAGTCGACCGTCCACGGCCCGCTGCTCAACAGCGCCTGGAGCGACCTCAAGGGCCCCACCGCCTTCGCCTGGACGGCGCTGCAGCCCGGCAGCCCCCTGCCCGCCGTCCTCGGCGTCGACCGCGCGAGCAACTGGACCGAGTTCCACGCCGCGCTCGCCAACTGGACCACGCCCGGCCAGAACTTCGTCTACGCCGACGACCAGGGCAACATCGGGTATCAAGCCACCGGCCAGTGGCCCATCCGCAAGCAGGGCAACGGCCTGGTGCCGGTCGACGGCGCCTCGGGCGACTACGACTGGACGGGCTTCGTGCCCTACGACAAGATGCCGTCGGTCTACAATCCGCCCGAGCACTACATCGTCACGGCCAACAACCGCGTGGTCGGGCCGAGCTACCCCTACCTGGTCACCGGCTGGTGGTATCCCTGGTATCGCGCCGAGCGTATCACCCAGATGATCCAGGCGACGCCGAAGGCGAGCATCGACGACGTTAAGACGATGCAGCACGACACGCACGACCTGCTCGCCGCCAAGATCGCCCCGTACCTGGCCGCGCTCACCGGTGGCGACGCGCCCACGCAGCAGGCCGCCGGGCTCTTCCGGGCCTGGGACGGCAACATGGCCGCCGATAGCGCCGCCGCGGCGGTCTACGAGGTCACCTATCAGCAGATCCTGACCAACACCTTCGCCGACGAGCTCGGCGGCTCGCTGGCGCAAGAGTACTTCGACAACCTCTGGAGCGCCGCGGGCGAGCACCTCGACGCGATGGTCGGTGACCCGACGAACGCCTGGTGGGACGATACGAGCACGCCCGCGCACGAGACGCGCGACGACATCCTGCGCAAGAGCCTGAGCGCGGCGGTGCAGATCCTGACCGCACAGCAGGGCGGCGACATGAGCAAGTGGACCTGGGGCGCCATGCACCAGATCACCTTCGCCCACAAACTGGGCGTCGTCACGCCGCTGAACCTGCTGCTCAACCTCGGACCCTACCCGACCGGCGGCGACCAGTACACGGTCAACGTCGGCGGCTTCACGATCACGCCGGACGCGCCGAACACGTTCGACCAGGACAACCACGCCTCCATGCGCCTGATCATGGACCCGGGCGACTGGACGCGCACCCAACTGGTCTTCGCGCCCGGCGAGTTGGGTCAGCCGGGCTCGCCCCACTGGGGCGATCAGGTCCCGGCCTGGCTCGACAACGGCTACAACACCCTGGCCTGGACGGCGGATCAGATCCAGCAGGCCGCCCAGGGCACGCTCACGCTGAACCCCTAGCCGCCGGGTGCCGCTGCCCCCGGCCGTTGGCCCGGTCCGCGCCCCCGACAGGCGCGCGGGCCGGGCAAGGATTCGATCGCCATGCCCCCTGTTCGGCGCGCCGCCGCAGCTCTCGCCGCCGCCCTGCTCCTCGTCGCCTGCGACACGGCGGTCAGCCCGGCCCCGGCGACGCCCGTGCTGCCCGCCGCCACGGCGACGGTCGCCGCCACCGCCGCGCCCTCGCCTCCGTCCACGGCGACCATCGTCCCCCCGCCCGCGACGGCGACTCCGGCGGGTGACGGCCAGATCGACACGAAGGCGCTCTACCACATGAGCCGCGACCCGGCTTATCGCTCGCCGGGCGGTGCCGTGCCCGCGGGCACCACCGTGACCCTGCGCCTGCGCGCCGCCCCCGGCGACCTGACCGGCGCCGACGTGCGCACCTTCGACACGCGCACGAACGCGGACCAGACGCTGCCCATGCGTCTGGAGCAGCAGACCCCCGAAGGCGACCTCTGGCGCGCCGACGTGACGACGCCGAGCACGCCGGGCCTCTTCACCTACCGCTTCGTGGCGCACGACGGCGCCAAGACGGTCGTCTACCAGGACGACGCGGCGCACGACGGCGGCACCGGCGAGGCGCGCGCCCTGCCCGGCATGAACGATTACACCATCAACGCCTACGACCCGCACTGGACCATCCCGGCCTGGATGCAGGACGCGGTCATCTACCAGATCTTCCCCGACCGCTTCGACAACGGCGACCCCGGCAACGACCGCCCGGCCGGACAGGTGGTCTACGACTCGGTCACCACGCAGAGCGCCTGGGGCGCCAAGCCGCAGGGCAGCTACGACTTCTTCGGCGGCGACCTGCAGGGCGTCATCGACAAGCTCGACTACCTGCAGAGCCTGGGCGTGACCGTGATCTACTTCAACCCGATCTTCGTCGCCGCCTCGAACCACGGCTACGATACGCAGGACTACCTGCACATCGCCCCCTGGTTCGGCGACCAGGCCACCTTCGACCGCCTGATCGCCGAGACGCAGAAGCGCGGCATGCACGTCATCCTCGACGGCGTGTTCAACCACGTCTCCAGCGACAGCCCCTGGTTCGACCGCTACAGTCACTTCCCCACGCTCGGCGCTTACGAGTTCGAAGGATTCGCCCTACTTCTCCTGGTTCCGCTTCAGCGGCTGGCCGGCTTCCTACTTCGACTTCAGCAACTACGCCAGCCTGCCCCAGCTGCAGGAGATCGACCCGGTGCGCGATTTCATCTACCGCACGCCCGATTCGGTCGCCCAGCACTGGCTGGCGGCGGGCGCGGCGGGCTGGCGGCTCGACGTCGGCCAGGCCAAGACCGACCGCTGGTGGCGCGACTTCCGCACGGTCCTGCGCGGCACCTACCCTGACGCGGTCATCATCGGCGAGTTCTGGCAGAACGCGAGCGCCTGGCTGAGCGGCGACGAGTGGGACGGCGTGATGAATTATCGGTTCCACGACGCGGCGATCGGCTTCTTCGCCCCCAACGGCGACGTCTCGACCACGCAGTTCGACACCGCGCTCGCTTCGATCCGCGAGGATTACCCGCCGAACGCGATCGCGTCGTCGATGAACCTGATCGACTCGCACGACACGGCCCGCGCGCTGACCGAGATGGGCGGCGACAAGAGCCGCCTGCGGATGCTGGCGCTGCTGCAGTTCACTAGCGCGGGCGCCCCGACGGTCTACTACGGCGACGAGGCGGGACTCGCCGGGGGCAAGGACCCGGACGACCGCCGCACCTATCCCTGGGGCGGCGAGGACACGAGCCTCATCGCCTACTACCAGACGCTGGCCGCGGCGCGCCACCGCGTCTCGGCGCTGCGCACCGGCGACACGGTGACCCTGCTCGCGCAGGACAGCCCGCGCGTCTACGCCTACGCCCGGCACGACGCCGCCGGCACGGCCGTCGTCGCCTTCAACCTCGACTCCGCGCCGCAGCCGCTCAGCCTCGACGTCCACGCCCTGCTGGCCGACGGCGCCGCCCTGCACGATCTGCTGAGCAACGGCACGACCGCCACCGTGCAGGCGGGGCACCTGCAGGTGACGGTGCCGCCGGGCGGCGAGGTCCTGCTGCTGCCCTGAGGCACGGTCGCGCGTTGCGCCGGGGCCCCGGCTTCGCTATACTAGGGGAGACTGCGGCCGGACTCGTGCGGCCGTGGGGATGTGCCGACCGGTGTCCTCCCGCCCAGCGAAAGAGCCTGCCATGCCGATTCCACGCCTCACCCGCCGTTCGCGCCGCCTGCTCGCGGGCGGCCTGCTGCTCGGCCTGCTGGCCGCGGCCGTGGCCGTCTGGCCCGCGGGCGCCGCGGGCCTCGGCTTCGCCGACCCGGCCTTCGCCCAGACCTGGAACCGCACCGACGCGCCCGTGGCCGCGCACCAGGCCACGCGCTCGTGGTACTGGGGCCCGAGCCCCGGCATGATCGTGCGCGAGCCCTTCGCCGGGCTGCCCGGCGGCTCCCACCTGGTGCAGTATTTCGACAAGAGCCGCATGGAGATCAACGACCCGCAGGGCGACCGCAGCAGTCCCTGGTTCGTCACCAACGGCCTGCTCGCCATCGAGCTAATCTCCGGGCGCATCCAGACGGGCCTGCAGCAGTACCAGGACCGCACCCCCGCGGCCATCCCGCTGGCCTCCGATGCCTCCGACACGAACGCGCCGACCTACGCCTCGTTCCTCGGCGTCAGCAACACGTCGCGCGGTGACCACCCCGCGCCCGACCGCACCGGCGCGGACGTGACCGCGACCCTCGACCGGGCGGGCACGGTGGGTCAGGACGCGAGCCGCGCACTCGCCGCCACGCGTATCGCCTATTACGAGCCGAAGACGCACCACAACATTCCGGGCGTCTTCTGGAACTACCTCCGCGCCTCCGGCCCCGTGCGCCAGGGCGGCAACCTGATCACCGCGCCGCTGTCCAACCCCTGGGATTTCGTCAGCGGGCTGCCGATCAGCGAGGCCTACTGGGCGCACGTGCAGGTCGCCGGGCAGCCGCAGTGGGTGCTGATCCAGGCGTATGAGCGCCGCGTGCTGACCTACATCCCGGCCTACGCGCCCGCCTGGCAGGTGCAGATGGGCAACATCGGCCAGCACTACTATGCCTGGCGCTACGGCCCGGCCGCGGCGGCGCTGTCCGGCGCGCTGAGCATCATGGCCGCGCAGCCCAGCTACCACTTCGCCTCGGTGATGACGCTGCACACGAGCGGCCTCACGGTACCGTTCGCCCGCCAGGCCGGCGACGTGCAGGCGCCCGACCGCACCCACCTCGTGCAGCAGGCGCTCGACGGCGTCAGCGAGATCATCACCATCGGCGCGACGACCTACATCAGCAACACGACCACGGGCGGCCGCTGGCAGCAGGCGCCGGGCGGCACCGGCCTCGACCTGTCGGCGCTCGTCGGCGTGCTGCAGTACGGCCACGACATCACCGCCCGGCCCGACGCCGTGGTCAACGGCGTGCCGGTGCACGTGCTGCACATGGCGCTGGAGCCGAGCGTCATCCCGACGCTGCCCGGCGCCACCTACTCGGCCGCCGAGGCCGACGTGAGCATCGCGGCGGCCACCGGGCTGCCGGTCCACGTCGCGGCGACCGTCACCCTCGCGCCCGGCTCGGTCCAGCAGGGCACGGTCGACGTGACGGTCGACTTCAGCGCCTACGGCGAGCCGGTGCGGATCCAGGCGCCGGGCCCGTGACGGCCGGCGCGGGCGAGAAGGGAGCCCCTGGCATGAGCTCGATGGGCATCCGCACCTGGCTGCTGGTCGGCGCCGGCTTCGGCCTGCTGGCCGCGATCATGGTGGTCCTGTTCAACGCGACCGTGCTCGGGCTGTTGCTCGAGGCGATCTTCGCCATCGCCGCCGGGGCGCTCACCGTCTACCTGAACCGGGGCATGGTCGTGCCCACGGCCCCACCCCCCTCGGGCGGGCCGCCGGTCTCGGCGCGCGGCTTCTGGGCGCGCCAGGGCGCGCTGGCCGGCGCGACGGTCGGCGTGCTCGGCGGTATCGCCTACACCATCGTCGCCTCGGCGCTCATCAACGGCAGCCCGCATTCCAGGCGCAGCTCGAATCGACGCTGCAGGCGCAGGGCGCGCAGGGCCTCTCCACCGGCTCAATCATGGGCATCGCGACGGCCTGCATCGGCTGCTTCTATATCCTGTTCATTCCCTCGGTGACGGCGGGCCTGGGGGCGCTCGGTGCCTGGGTCGTCCGGCGGACGCAGCCCGGCGGCGCCGCCGTGCCACCCCCGCCGCCGCCCGGCGCCTTCGCCCAGCCGCCCCTGCCGGTCCCGCCCGAGTCGCCGGACGACGCGGCGCCGGAGCGCTAGAGAGACCGTGCCATGAACACGCTGACCGTCATTCTCGCCGGCTTCGGGCTGGCCGCCCCGGCCGGGCTGAACGCCTGGCTGCCGCTGCTCATCGTCGGCCTGGCCGCGCGCTTCACCCACGTGATCCACCTGAACGCGCCGTATGACCTGCTCACGAACGGCTGGGTGTTGCTCACGCTCTGCATCCTGCTCGGCATCGAGATCATGGCCGACAAGATCCCGGCGGTCGAACTCGCTGAACGACGCGATTCATACCTTCATCCGCCCGGCCGCGGGCGCGATTCTTTTCGCCGCGCAGAGCGACGCGATGGGCGGCCTCAACCCCACCATCGCGCTGATCCTCGGCCTGCTCACGGCGGGCAGCGTGCACGCGGTGAAGGCGACGGCGCGCCCGGTCTTCACCGTGACCACGGCCGGCCTCGCCAACCCGCTGGTCAGCATCCTCGAGGACCTTGTCGCCGCCGCGGTCACCGTGCTGGCGCTGGTCGCGCCCGTGCTCGCCGCTCTGGTCTTCCTCGTGCTGCTCGTGGTGGCGATCCGCGTCGTGGCATCCTGGCGGCGCCGCCGGGCCGCCCGCGCCTGAGGTGCGCGCCCGCGCGGCCGTCCTGCTGGCGCTGCTGCTGCTCGCCGGCTGCGGCGGCGCCGCCCCCGGCCCCCCGACTCCGCTGCCGGAGACGGGCGCGCCGCTGCCCACGCGCGTCGCGACGCCGACGGGCGGCCCGCTACCGCCCGCCACCGCGCTGCCGGCAACGCGGGCCCCCGCGCAGGCGCCGTCCGCCCCGACCGGCCCGCCCGACTGGACCTTCTCCGTCGTCGGCGACACGTGGAAGGACACACCCATGCTGCACGAGATCTTCCGGCAGGCCGTGGCGGCGGGCGATGCCTTCCTGGTTGACCTCGGCGATTTGACTCCGCAGGGCCGCCCCGAACAGTTGGCGGAATTCGCATCCGCCGCGCAGGGCGCCGGCCTGCCCGTCTACGCGGTGCCCGGCAACCACGACGTCGCCTGGTCGCAAACCACCGCGCCGTTCGAGCAGTTCTGGCCGCGCCACCAGGGCTTCGACCACCTCAACGCCCACCTCACGATCGTCGACGACAGTGCCGAGACGCTCAGCCCGGATGAGCTTGCCTGGGTCGGGTCCGATCTGGCCGCGACCGCGCAGCCGCTCAAGTTCGTCTTCCTGCACGTGCCGCCCGTGATGCCGGTGCCCGTGCCCGCCGAGTCGGCGCTGCAGGCGGGCGGCCCGGCCTTCGAGGCGCTGATGCAGCGGTACGCCGTGAGCACGGTCTTCGCGGGCCACCTGCACGCCTACATGACCGTCACCAGCGGCGGCATCCCCTACGTGATTACGGGCGGTGGCGGCGAGCCGCTGCACGTGCCCGGCTTCCTCGGCGGCCGCTACCACTACGTCCGCGTCAGCATCCGCGGCGATCAGGCCACGACCGCCCCCGTCTGGCTCGACGGCATCCCCACCCCCGCCCCGTAGCGCCGGTTCACCGCAGAGGCGCAGAGCATGCCGAGACGACGGGGGTTTTCCGCCCGGGCGCGGCAGACGCGGATGATGATGACGGGGGCACGGTTGCCGCGGGCGGCGCCAGGGGCGGGAGCCAGGCCGTCCACGAATGGGAACCGACGAATGCACGAATGTGGTAAGCGATAATAAGACTGGAAGTAGGCAGTTTCGTCTGTAGGAGCGCGCTCCGTCACGCGAGGATGCCGCCCCACCGCATGGCCGCCAAGTAGCCGGGATGCGGGGAAGGGCGTCTGTGGGAGCCGGCTCGGTCCGGCGAGGCTGCCTCACCGCGCGGCCTGCTGCGTGCCGGGATGGTGCCCGAGTGTTCGTGCGTTCATCGTCCGGCGACCGGATGCGCCGCAACAGCAGCACGGCGAAAGGAGTCCCGCATGGTCACGATCCCACGGCAACCGGCCACCGAAGGCGAATACCTGGCCTTCGAGCGCGCCGTTCCGATCAAGCACGAATTCGTCGACGGCCGGATCCTCACCTTGAGTCTGGAGGGCCGGGACCACAACCGCATCTGCCTGAATCTCTACCGTATACTGGGTACGCAGATGCTTGATGGGCCCTGCGAGACATATCCGAGCCCCATGCGGCTCAAGATCGCGGCGCGCACCATATATACCTACGCGGACGCGACCGTCGTCTGTGGCCCGCAGGAGTTTGAGGAGCGGGACCGGGACACCCTGCTGAACCCGACAATCATTATCGAGGTTCTCTCGCCCTCCACAGAAGCCTACGATCGGGGCGCCAAAATCACCTACTACCAGGACCTGCCCTCGCTGCAGGAATACGTGATCATCGCCCAGGATCAGCCGCGGGTCGAGCACTTCGTCCGGGCCGGGGCGACCTGGGTACTCACGGTGACCAAAGATCTGGCGGCTAGCGTGCCCCTGCCCGCCGCCGGCTGCACCCTGCCGTTAAGCGAGGTCTACGAGCGGGTAGGATTCGAGCCGCCGTGGGCGCCGGGCCGCGCTTGCGCGAAATCCCCGGCGTCCGGTAAAGTGGGGGAGGCTCGTTTGTCGCCGCAGCCCCACCCAGTGGTGCACCGGGCGCCGCGCGTTCCGTCGTCGTAATCCCTCACAATCCTTTGCGTCCTTTGCGCCTTTGCGGTTACTTCCGCCGTCAGGGCCGGATGGCCAGCATGCGCTCGATGGCCAGGCGCGCCCGATCGGCGATCGCGGGGTCGACCGTCACCTCGGGCTGAAGGTCGCGCAGCGTGGCGTGCAGCTTCTCCAGCGTGATCATCTTCATGTAGCGGCAGACCGCCGCCTCGTCGGCGGGCAAGAAGGTCTTGTCGGGCGCCTCCTTGCGCAGGCGGTGCAGTAGCCCCGTCTCCGTGGCCACGATCTGCACCGCGCTGCCGGCGCCGTGCGCGTGCTTGACCATGCCCTCGGTCGAGAGCACGAACGTGCCGTCGGCCGGGATGGCGCCCGTGCTGCGCGCCCAGACGTAGCGGCTGGTGCAGCCGCACTCCGGGTGGATCAGCAGGTCGGCGCCGGGGTGGGCGGCCTGCGTCGCGCGGATCGCCTCGGGGCGGATGCCCGCATGCACGTGGCACTCGCCCATCCAGATCTCCATGTTCGCGCGGCCGAGCGACTGCTTCAGCCACGTGCCGAGGAAGACGTCGGGCAGGAAGAGGATCGGCTGCGCGGCCGGGATGGCGCGGATCACCGCCTGGGCGTTGCCGCTCGTCACGCAGTAGTCCGACTCGGCCTTGATCGCGGCGGTCGTATTGACATAACTCACGACAACCGCGCCCGGATGCTCGGCCTTCCAGGCGCGCAGCTGCTCCACCGTGATCGAGTCGGCGAGCGAGCAGCCCGCGTCCACGTCGGGGATCAGCACGGTGCGGCCCATGTTCAGGATCTTGGCCGTCTCGGCCATGAAGTAGACGCCGCACATGACGATGACCGGCGCATCCGTCCGCGTCGCCTCGACGGCCAGGCCGAGCGAGTCGCCGACGAAGTCGGCCACGTCCTGCACCTCGGGCACCTGGTAGTTGTGCGCCAGGATGACCGCGTTGCGGGCGCGCGCCAGGGTGCGCACCTCGGCCTGCAGCGCGGCGGTGCGCGCCGCCTCGGCGGGCGGCGCCGCGCCAAGCAAGGGGAAGATCAGCCGGTCGGTGGTGGGAATCTGGGCCATTACAGCACCTCCAGAGAGAAGTCGATCGCGCCGGCCGAGTGGGTGAGCGCGCCAAGGGAAATGTAGTCGACCCCGGTGGCGGCGACCTCGGCCAGGTTGTCCAGGGTGATGCCGCCGCTGGCTTCGAGCCGCGCCCGGCCGGTCGTCTGGGCGACCGCCGCGCGCAGCTGGGCGGGCGTGTGGTTGTCGAGCAAGATCAGCGGCGCCCCCGCCGCCAGTGCCTCGTCAAGCTCGGCCGGATTGGTCACCTCGACCTCGACCGCCTGCGCGGGCCCGATGCGCGCCTGGGCCGCGGCCACGGCGGCACGGATGCCGCCCGCCGCGCGGATGTGGTTCTCCTTGATCAGCACGGCGTCGTCGAGGCCGGCGCGGTGGTTGTGCGCGCCGCCGACGCGCACCGCGTACTTCTCGAGCACGCGGTGGCCGGGCGTCGTCTTGCGCGTGTCGAGCACCGTGGCGCCGCTGCCGGCGACGATCTCGGCGGCGCGGCGGCTCGCCGTGGCCACGCCCGAGAGGCGCTGCACGAAGTTGAGCGCCGTGCGCTCGCCGGTCAGGATGCTGCGCGCCGGGCCGGACAGGCGTGCCACCTCGCGACAGTCGCCCGCCGAGCCCTCGGCGGCCAGCGGCGTCACGCGGACGCGCGGGTCGAGCAGCGCGAAGACGAGCGTCACCACGGGCAGGCCGCAGAGCACGCCGGGCGCCTTCTGGAGGATCATCGCCTCGGCCTGGGCGTCCGGCGGCACGGTCGCCTCGGTGGTCAGGTCGCCGCGGCCGATGTCCTCGGCCAGCGCGAGGCGGATCAGCGCCTCGACGCCGGGAATGGCCGCCAGGCCGGCGGTGGCTGAATCGAGCGCGTCGCTCACGAAAGAACCTCCTCGAACTGCGGCGGCAGGTCGCGCCGCCAGTGGATGCGGCCCTGCCATGCGGGCAGCGTCGCGGGATAATCCGTGCGGTAGTGGGCGCCGCGGCTCTCGGCGCGTAGCAAGGCGCCGCGCGCCGCCAGCCCGGCCACCAGAGGCGACACGGGGATGCCGGGCGCGTCCGGCGCGGGCAGCGCGGCGACGAGCGCGCCCAGCGGCGCCGCCGCGCGGGCCACGCCCAGGTCGGCGTCGAGCCGCGCGCCCAGCGCGTAGCCCGCGGTGCCGGGGCGCTGCGTCCCGCCCGCGGGCAGGGCGGCGATGGCCTCCGGGTCCGGCAGGGGCCGGGTCGTCCAGACGGCGCGGCGGCCGGGCGGGTCGGCCAGAGCAGCGGCGGCCGCGCGGCGGCCGAAGACCAGGCACTCGAGCAGCGAGTTCGAGGCGAGGCGATTGGCGCCCTGCGCGCCCGTGCAGGCGGCCTCGCCGGCCACGTAGAGGCCCGCCACGTCGCTGCGGCCGGCCAGGTCGGTGCGCACGCCGCCCATGCAGTAGTGCGCGGCGGGCGCGATGGGCAGCAGGTCGCGCGCCAGGTCGAGGCCCCAGACCCGCAACTGCGCGGCGATCGGCGCGAAGCGCGCCTCGATCGCCGCCGGGTCGCAGTGTCGCAGCGACAGGTAGACCGGGCCGTGCTCCGCCCGATAGCGCGCGATCGCCCGGGCGACCACGTCGCGCGGCTGCAGCGGGTCGATCACCGGCCGCTCGGCGGCGTCGACCAGCAGGCCGCCCTCGCCGCGCAGCGCCTCGCTGAGCAGGTAGGCGGGCGCGTCGGCCAATAGCAGCGCGGTCGGGTGGAACTGCACGAACTCCAGGTCGGCCAGGCTCGCGCCCACCTGCCAGGCCAGCGCCACGGCGCTGCCGCGGTTCTCGGGCGGGTTGGTGGTGCGCGCCCAGAGCCCGGCGTAGCCGCCCGTCGCCAGGATCACCGCGTGGCCGCGGAAGAGAGCCGCCCCGCTCGTCACGCCGGCCACACGGCCGCCCTCCAGCAGCAGGCCGTCGACGCGCGTGTCGGGCACGACGCGGATGGCCGGCTGGGCGGCGACGCGGCGCAGCAGTGCCCGCGAGACGGTCTCGCCGGTGGCCGCGCCGCCCGCGTGCAGGATGCGCCGCCGCGCGTGGCCCGCCTCCAGCCCCAGATGGGGGTGGCGCGCACCGCCGTCGAAGGGCACGCCGTGCCGCAGCAGGCGGGTGACCGCGCGCTGCCCGTCGTAGACGAGCGTGTGCACGGCCGCGCGGTCGTTCAGGCCCGCGCCCACGGCCAGCGTGTCGGCCTCGTGCACGGCGGGCGAGTCGTCGGCGCCGAGCGCGGCGGCGATGCCGCCCTGCGCCCAGCGGCTTGACCCCGAGAGCGGGTCGCCGCCCGTGATCAGCGTCACGGGGGTGCCGCGGCCCGCGGCCTCCAGCGCCGCGCTCAGCCCGGCCACGCCTGACCCGGCGACGATCAGCGGTGCGGTCTCACGGTGTGTCATCGGAACCTTTCCTTTCCCGCCAGGGCAGCTCGCGCTCCCACGTGCCGGCCAGCGGCCCCGTGAAGCTGTAGAGGTCGCCCGGGCGGCCCACCCGTCCCCCGCCCGCGCGCTCGCCTACGGGGGCCAGGGCGCCCGAGGCGAACAGTGCGGCGAAGGCTTTCTTGAAGTTGCTCGTGTTGAGGCGCAGGAGCGCCGGGTCGAGAATGGCCGCGTAGACGGCGCGCAGCTCGGGCAACGTGAAGCGCTCGGGCAGCAGCTGGAAAGCGACCCAGGAGTAGCGCAGCTTGGACTGGATGCGGTTGATCGCCCGCTGCAGGATGGCCGTGTGGTCGAAGGCGAGGCGGTCGGACGGCACCAGGCGCACGGGGATCCACTCGGCGCGCAGCACGCCTCCGCCGGGCATGAGCGTCAGCTCGTCGCTGCGCTGCAGGCCCACATGGGCCACCGAGATGACGCGGCCGCGCGTGTCGCGCTGTGGGTCGCCGAAGGTGCCCAGCTGATCGAGATACCAGCGCGCGGCGTCGAGCCCGGCCTTGGTATGCAGCGCCCGGCGCGCGGCGGCGGCGAAGGTCTCGTCGGCGCGCACGAGCACGCCCGGCAGCGCCCACTTGCCCGCGAAGGCCGGGTCGTCCAGCTGCACGAGCAGCACCTGCCACGCCTCCGCGACGTCGGTCGTGGGGCGCAGGGTGAAGAGCACCACGTCGACCGCGACGACGGCATTCGGCTCCAGGGGCAGGGGTGCGCTATTTCCCGATTCCGCCATGGCATTTAACTCCATAAGATTTAAATCCGCCATAGTCAATCATAGCACAAACCGTGCGGCTTTGCAAGAGGTGGGGCCGCCGATTCCAGTTGCACCTGCGCGGACCGTGTGTTAAGATGCGGCTACGGAGGGCGCATGCGCAGTACCAACACCACATCCGCACCGTCCCTGGCCCGCCCTGGCCCCGTGGCCGCGTCCGTACCGGCTGCCTCGGACCCGGCGCGGCCGCGCAGCCTGGGTGGCCTGATGGCCGCCTCCGCCCGGCTCTACGCGGCGCACCCCGGCACCTACTTCTGGCCGATCCTCCTGGTCGAGCTCCCCGTGCTCGCGCTCGCCGTGGTGCTGCTGGCGCTGCTCGAGCCCGGTCCCCCGGCGCTGACCCTGCCCTGGGTCACGGCCTTCACCATCTTCACCGCGGCCGACAGCACGGTCACCCTGCTGGAAGGCGTGATCGCCTTCGTGCTGCTCGGCCTGGTGGGCGTGCAGGTCACTCGCACTTTCCGCGGCGGGCCGGCGCCGCTCCCGGCGGCCTGGCGGCAAGTGGCCCCCCGGCTGGGGGCGCTGCTCGGCGGCTCCTTTCTCCTGCTCGTCACGGTCGGCTTCCTGACGGTTGCCGGGGTCTTCCTATCGGTGGTCTTCAGCCTCGTGCTGACCGTTGTAAACGCGGACCCCACGACCGGCGGGCTGGGCGGCGCGATCCAGCGCGGCCTGGCCGACCCCACGCAAGACCTCTGGCTGCGGCTCGTGCTGCTGGCCGTGGTGGCCGGCGCCGCGATCTTCCTGATCGTGCGCTGGTCGCTGATGGTGCCCGTCGTCGTGCTGGAGGACGCTCCCCCGGTGGAGTCGCTGCGGCGCAGCGCCCGGCTGGTGCGCGGCTACTTCTGGCGCACGCTCGCCGCCCTGCTGCTGGGCATGCTGCCGCTGACCCTGCTCTCGAACGGCACCCTGCTGGCCGAGTTCTTCAGCCTGGTGCCCGCCGGGCCCGACCGCACCGCCGTCCTGGCCGTCGCGCGCGCCGCGGGGCTGCTGCTGCGCCTCGGGCTGCTGCCCTGGACCCTGGTCTTCCTCACGCTCTACTACTACGACCTGCGCGCGCGCCATACGGATCTGGGGCGGCCGGATTAAGGCCGACCCGCTGTCCCATAACGGTCAGATCCCGCAGTTGCATTTGGGCCTCGGCTGTGCTAAGATAGGCCCACTGGCCAGGGATGGGCCGATCTCGGTGCTGAAGAACCCGAAAGGAGGTGGTACGCGCATACGCACAGGCCGCTTCCCCTGCGTCTTCCCCCCGCACTCCGCCGGTTCTGCCGCGTATTCATGTCGCTCGTCGGGTTCTTGCGCCCTATGGCAGGGTGCTCCGGCGGGCTTCCGATTTGCCGCCCGCTTGTGCCGGCGCGGCGGATCTCCCCGGCCGCGCAATCCCTGGAATGACCCAGGCACTCCACAACTCGCAGGAGGAGGACCTTAATGAGCAGGAAACTTAGCCGGATACTGATGTATGCGGCCATGGCGGTCGCGCTCGTGATCACCGGCTTGCCGTATTTGGCAAGCGCATTGAACCTTTTGCTGTCCGCGGTTGTAACTAAATGTGCAGGGGCGAATTGCATGTAATTCGCGGGATCCGGCTGTTACCTATAACGATCCATCCGACCCTGCGCATTTCGCAGCCGCGCTTCCGGTGTCCCATAGGGAGCGGTCGGCTCCCCCGGCTCAGGGGTTGGCTCTTCGTAGGCACGCATCAACTAGCAAAGGAGGTGGTTGTCCACGCGCGGCGCCCGGCCTAGCCCTCCGTCCGCTCCCCTTGCGTCCGCGCCTGGAGCGTCCTGAAACACTACGCGCCCGGGTTTACCTGACCGCTCCCCGGGAGCGCATACCGCCGGTCCAGCTAGTCCGTACCGGCGCGGGGACCTCGCCGAGGCCCCCATCGTTGGATTTACAGCGGCAATCTCTTACTCGCAGGAGGAGAACCTGTATGAACTTCAAACGTGGGCGTATCCTCGTCTACATCGGGATGATCTTCGCGCTCGCCGTCATGGCGCTGCCGACCGCCTACGCTGGCGGCCCCGGCGTCGCAGGGCAACACGCGGCACTTCCCGGAGACGAACCAGGACGTGTCGGGCCGCTTCCTTCAGGTCTGGCAGGGCGGCCGCAGCGACGCCGACGCCATCTACATCAACGGCTATCCGATCAGCGACGTGCACGACGAAATCTCGCTGACCGACGGCAAGATCTACAAGATGCAGTGGTTCGAGCGGGCGCGCTTTGAGCAGCACCCCGAGAACCAGCAGCCGTACGACGTGCTGCTCGGCCTGCTGGGCGTCTTCGCGGCCGAGGGCCGCAAGGACCAGCCGTTCCAGGGCATTGCCAACCCGAACAACGGGACGCAGTGGTTCCCTGAGACGAAGCACACGGTCGGCGACACGAGCGACGGCGGCAAGGCCATCGCGCAGTTCTGGACGCAGAAGGGCGGGATCCAGCAGTTCGGGTTCCCGCTGAGCCAGCCGTTCCAGGAAGTGACCAAGGAGACGGACCCGAAGTACGCGGGCAAGAGCTTCCTGGTGCAGTACTTCGAGCGGCAGCGGTTTGAGTATCACCCGGAGAACGCGGGCACGCCGTTCGTGGTGCTCCTCGGGCGCCTCGGCGCCGAGCAGCAGAACCAGGTTCCCGTGATGGAAACCGCCATGGGCGGCGACCGCTCCAACCCGGTCGACACGCTGAACGTGGGCCGCGGCCAGGACCCGGGCACGCTCATGCCCTACAACGACAACACCCTGGTCGGCAATAACTTCATTACCGCCGTGTTCAACAGCATGGTCTATCGCGATCCGGACAACAAGCTGATCCCCGACCTGGCATACTATGTGCCGACGTTCGACAACGGCGGCGCCTACTACGTGGGCACCGGCGGCGACAAGCACCTGGTCATCAAGTACAAGCTCAAGCGCGGGATCAAGTGGGCGGACGGTCAGGAAGAGACCTCCAACGACTGGATCTACACCTACAAGCTCGTGCTGAACCCCGACTTCCCGGCGGCGTCCCGCCAGGGCTTCGAGAAGTGGTCCAGCGTGGACAACCCAGACAAGTACACGGTGATCGTGAACTTCCTGAGCGCGAACGAAGCCGCCGCGCTGATCAAGCGCGATGCGGCGACGTACGGCTTCATGCAGTACTACGTGGACAACAACCTGCCCGTCGTGGACCCCGTCTACAACGAGCTCTGGGGCGCGGTCCTTCCCGCGCACACCCTCTCCAGCATGAACGCGGCGGACATCGTGGGTAGCGATTACTCGCGCACGCCGTTCGGCACGGGCCCCTACAAGGTGACCAAGTTCGATACCGGTCAGGCCATCGATATGACCGTCAACACGAACTACAACGTCACCCCGACCAAGCCCGCCATCAAGAATATCCACAGCCCGCTGTACACCGACAACAAGCAGCTGCCGGTGGGCATCGACACGGGCACCATCGACCTGACGACCTCCGAGAGCATCACGCCGGACCAGCTGCCGGACCTGCAGGCCGTGGTCAACAAGGGCCATGCCAAGCTGCTGAACCAGGCGGGCTACGGCTACGAGCACCTGGACTTCAACACGCAGAAGGCGCCGTTCAACGACGTGCGCGTGCGCCAGGCCGTCCGCTATGCCCTCGACCTGGACTCGATCAACAAGGCCGTCTTCGGCGGTGGGCTGACCATCCTGACGTCCTGGCTCCCGCCCGGAAACTTCGCCTCGGCGCAGAACCCGGACAACATCAAGAACTTCCCGGATCTCGTCTCCCAGATCCCGCAGTACAAGTATGACGTGAACATGGCGAACACGCTGCTGGATCAGGCGGGCTGGGTCAAGGGCTCGGACGGCGTGCGGACCAAGGGCGGCCAGCGCCTCACCCTCGACTGGCTGACCACCACCAAGTCCTATCGCAAGCTCGTCTCGCAGGCCGCGCAGCAGTACATGAACGCGGTCGGCTTCGACGACACCCCGGACGTGAAGCCGGCCGGGCAGGTCTTCGCCCCGCCGCCGGACGGCCCGCTCTACAGCGGCAGCTACGGCGACTTCGGCCTGGTCGAGTTCGCCTGGGCGTTCACGACGGATGAGCCGGGCGGCGACAGCCTCTTCGACTCGTCGCAGATCCCGGCCGCGGCGAACCAGAACTCGGGCGGTAACGACTTGTTCTGGAGCAACGCGGACAACGACAAGCTGCTGCAGCAGGCGGACGCGGCCCCCGGCCACGGCGCCGAGCGCATCAAGCTGTACCTCCAGCAGCAGGCGATCTTCATGAAGGAGCTGCCCTCGATCCCGCTGTTCGCGCTGCCGACGCTGACGCTCTACAATCCGAACCTGCAGAACGTCCAGAGCTATCCGGGCGGCATCCTGATCAACTGGGAGAACTACTACCTGCCGAAGAAGTAAGCGGCCAGGTAACCAGGCCGGGGCGGACGCGGCAACGCGTCGGGCCCGGCGGCGAGACCGGCTCCCCTCGGGGGCCGGTCTCTCTTTGTGCCCGCACCGCACCCGATCCCGGCCCCGATCTTCGCGGCAGATCGCGGGGCAGCCACGGCACGATCCTAATCCAATTCTAAACCGGCTCTGCTATTGTGGAGGGGTATCGCGATCGCGCCGCTGAGTGCGCGGTCGCTGGAGAGCCGACATGTATACTTTGCGAAGGCGCCGCCGGGTTTGGCCGCGGCGCATCCTGTTGACCGGCCTGCTGCTGGCGGCCGTGGGGGGACCTGCCGTCTATTTCTATGGCGACACGGTCGTGCCGCCGGTCGTCGACGCCGTGCGCGGCGTGCTCGGGCCCGCTGCCGTGGCCGGCATCGAGTCCGGATACTATGGCTTCCTGGAGACCGCCCGCGGCTGGCAGCGCGACCTCGGCCTGGCGCCGCCCGTCGCGGCGCCCTGGGCCACTCCGGCCGTGGCCGGCGCCGATCCGGCGGCCCCGCCCCCGGCGGGCGCGCAGGCCGAGGCCGGCGCGACGCCCGCGCCGCCGGGCACGCCGCTCGCGCCCTCGGCGCCTGCCCCGCTGCCCGGCGCGGCGTCCCTCGCGCCCGCCCCCGGTAAAGCGGCGACGGCCGCCCCCACCAGTACCCGCGCCGCCCCGGCGGCCCGTGCTCCGGGCGCGGCGGCCCCGGCGCCGTCCGCGCTGGGCGCGCCTCCGGACGCGCTGGCGCCCCTTGTGGCGGGCCCACTGGCGGGCGAGGGCCAGTGGAGCAGCGCGGGCTTGCCCCAACCGCCCGGTGGCGCGCCGCCCGCGCTCTGGAAGACCTACCTGCGGCCCGACCCGGCGCGGCCCTACGCCCTCGCCTACCTGGTGCGCTTCGACCCGCGCCAGGTGCAGTTGCACGTGGTGGCGGGCACGCACGACCCCGGCTCCGCCATCGGCGTGCGTGGCCCCGGCCAGGTGCCCGCCGCCGACCGGGCTCACCTGCTCGCCGCGTTCAACGGCGGCTTCAAGTGGGTCAACGGCAATTACGGTATGGTGGTCGACGGGCGGACTATCGCGCCGCCGAATCCCGCGGACGACACGGCGACGCTGGCCTTCCACGCCGACGGGCGCGTCACCCTCAGCGCCTGGGCGCAGGTGCGCGCCGCGCCCGACGTCCTGAGCTATCGGCAGAACTGCCCGCTGCTGATTGATCAGGGCGCGATCGTCGTCGCCAACCACCTGGAATCGAAGTGGGGCCTGTCGGCGCTCAGCCAGATGTACGTCTGGCGCTCGGCGCTCGGCATGACGGCCGACGGCAGCCTGATCTTCGCGGCGGGCAACCCCGTCTCGGCGCCCGAGCTCGCCGCGGCGCTGCAGCAGGCGGGCGCGGTCACGGCGATGCAGCTCGACATCAACAGCGCCTGGGTGCACTGGCTGAGCTACGTGCCCGGCGCCCGGGGCACCCTGCGCGCCACCCCGCTCGTCTCGGGCATGGCCTACCGCAGCAACCAGTACCTGGTGCCGAACGCGCGCGACTTCTTCTACCTGACCTGGTAGGGCGCCGGGATCAGCGCAGGCCGGCGGCCAGCGGCACGATCGTGTAGCCGCGGGCGCGGATCGTGTCGATCTCGGCGGCCAGGATGGCGGGCGTGATGGGGTTGTCGAGGTGTTGCAGCATGATGGCGCCGGGCCCCAGCCGGCCGGTGGTGAAGAGGTTGGCCCAGACCTGGTCGGCCGAGATCGGGCCGAAGGCCGCGGGGTAGGGTGCCTTCCAATCGCCAGGATCGAGCGTGTAGTCGACGTGCGTGTACCCGAGCGCGGCGGCGATCTCCAGCACGCGGGCGTTGTAGTCGACCGAGGGGGCACGGAACCAGGGCCGCGTGCTCACGCCGGATGCATCGCGGATCATGCGGTCGCCGACGAGGATCTCGTCCTGCACGGCGGCGACGGCGCGCGCCGGGTCGGGGTTATCCGCCAGTGCGCGCAGCGAGGGGTGGTCGGCGGTGTGGTTGCCGAGCGTGTGGCCGGCGGCCACGAGGCGGCGCGCCAGGGCGGGGTGGACCGCGGCCCACTGGCCGGTGAGGAAGAAGGTGGCGCGCACGCCCTTCGCCTGCAGGATGTCGAGCACGGCGGTGAGCTTGTCCTCCGTCGTGGTCGGCGTGTCGGCCAGGTCGAACGTGAGCATCACCTGGGGGCGGGCGGTGTCGCCGTGATAGATGTTCGGCGGCGCGGCGGCCAGGGCCGCAGCCGCGATGGGCGTGATGACGGCCTGCGCCCAATTGGCGTAGCAGGCCGTGCCGGGGCGGTTGAGCAGGGCCGCGGCGTAGAAGGCGGGCGCGGCGCCGGGCGTCGGGGCGGCGGCCCGAGCCGCGCGGAACGGCGCGGCGGCCGGCCCGTTGCCACAGCGGAAGCGCCGCAAGTAGAGCGGCTCAGCGGTCTGCGTCTGCGTCCAGGGGTAGGACTGCGCGGGGTCGTAGGTGCAGGGGCTCGGCCAGGCCGCGGGCGCCCAGGTGAGCCCGCAGGCGACGTCGGCGGCCTCCGTGCTCAGCACGGTGCAGGTGAACGTGGCCGGGTCGAAGGCCACGGTGTCGATCGCCGTGCGGCAGGCGGGCGGCCCCGGCGGCGGCCCGGGCGGGGGCGTCGCGGGGGCGGCCTGCGCCGCGGGCGCCGGGGTCGGGCTCGGCACCGGCGGCGTTGTAGCCGTGGGTGGCGGGGGCGGGGGCGTCGCCGCGGGCGGGGCCGGCGTGGACGATGGGAGCGGCGTGCGCGCCGCCGCGCTGCGGGCGGCCGGGACCAGCGGGGTCGGCGTGGCGGAAGGCGCCCCCCATCCGGTCCTCTGCACGAGGCTCCATGCCGGCAGCCCAACGGCCACGATCAAGACCGCGGCGGCCGCGGCGCGGCGCACGGAGCGCCGGGGCGGCCGGGCGGGGGTGTCGGATACCGGCGAAGACGTCTCCATCGATTCGTTCCGCAGTATAGGTCCGCGTCGCGCGGCCCGTCAAGGCGTCTTGGCGTCGGGCAAGGGCTGAGGCGCGGTGGAACGCAGAAGGACCCGCGAGGCGCCCCCCATGGTCGCCCGGAGCCGCGCCCCCGGGTTGGCCCGCGCGGAGCGGGCGGCGGGTCAATGCTCGGCGTAGTAATCGGGTACGATGAAGTGGCTCTCGCGCGGCGGGCGCACGTAGTGCATATCATACGGCGGGCGTGGCGCCAGGTCGATGGGCGGCGGGGTCACGTCGCCGTACGGGATGATGCTCAGCAGGTGACGGATGCAGTTCAGGCGCGCCCGCCGCTTGTCGTTCGAACTCGATCTGATACCAGCGCGCCTCTGGGATGTCGGTGTGCTCAAACATGAGGTCTTTGGCCTTCGAGAACTCCACCCACTTGTCGCGCGTCGCCAGGTCAACCGGGCTGAGTTTCCAGCGCCGCGTTGGGTCCGCCGCCCGGTCGCGGAAGCGCCGCTCTTGCTCCTCGTCGTTGACCGACAGCCAGTATTTGAGCAGGGTGATGCCAGCGCGCACGAGCATGCGCTCGAAGTCGGGGCAGGAGGCGAGGAATTCCCAGTATTGCTCGTCGGTGCAGAAACCGAGCACGCGCTCGACGCCCGCGCGGTTGTACCAGCTGCGGTCGAAGATGACGATCTCGCCCGCGGCCGGCAGATGGGCGACGTAGCGCTGGAAGTACCACTGGGTGCTCTCGACATCGGAGGGCTTGTTCAGGGCGACCAGGCGCACGCCGCGCGGATTGAGCGGCTCGGTAATGCGCTGAATCATCCCACCCTTACCGGCGGCATCGCGCCCCTCGAAGAGAATCACGAGCCGCAGCCCCTTGTCTTTAATCCAGTATTGCAGCTTGACCAGCTCGAATTGCAGCCGGACCAGCTCCGCTTCGTAGAACCGTTTGTTGAGCCAATGGGGTTGGGCCTCGTCCATGTGGGGCGGGGCTGGACCGGCCGGATCCTCTGCTGCTTGTCTTTCCTTCTGCTTTTGCTTCATCGGGTGTTTGCCTCCTTTCGCCGATCGGGAGCCCCCGACGTCAGGCTCGCGCTCGTCGCCGGCCGCTGTCCGGGCGCGCGCTTTGCCGGACCACGCGCACCCTGGCGGTGCCGTGGTGCCCCGGAAAGCGCGCCGTCGCGTCGGACGGTGGACCGCGCCGGGAGACGGGTGCGCAGGTGGGACATCTCCGCCTCGGCAAGATGATAGAGCAGGCTGCCGATCGTGTTGACGCCGATGGGGGTGCGCGCAGCACCTCCGGCGCCCCGGCCGCCCCGGCCGTCCGCGTGCGGTCGCTCCCATCCTCCAGAGCGGCCGGTGCCCGCCGATTGCGCGCCGAGACGGCCGGGCGGGATTGCGGGAGCGGGTCCATGGCGTCGCTCGCAGTATAGGCCCGGGGCGCTCAGCCCGTCAAGCCATCGGGTGTCAGGCCGCGGCGGACGGCCGCTCCAGCGCGGCGCGGTCCCAGCCGCCCAGGTCGGCGCCGGCCGCGTAGGTGCTCTGCAGGAAGGCGAGCAGCGCCGCGCGTGGGTCGGGCGCGGTGCGCACTGCGTCGTAGGGCAGGAGGAACTCCTGCATCTGCGGGTCGTAGTAAGCGGCCGCGGGCTGCACGGGCGCCTGGCCCAGGCCGGGCGGCTCGGGCGCCGCGTAGGCGTAGTAGGCGGGCACGAGCAGGCTGCCGCTGCCCGGCCAGAATCCCGCGCTGATGCACTCGTGCGAGTAGGCCTCGCGCGTCACGTAGTCGGCGCCGGGGCGCGCGGGCGCGCGGCGGCCCGAGAAGCGCGTCACGACCAGGTCGAAGCTGCCCCAGAAGAAGTGCACCGGGCTGCACTTGCCCAGAAAGCCGCCGCGGAACGCCTGGAAGACGCGGTCGGTCTGCACGAGCACCTGCCGGAAGCGCTCGACCGCCACGGGGTCGTAGGCGGCGTGCGTCGTGTCCTGGTCGAACGGGATGGGGTCGGGCACCTCCTGCGGCTGCGGGTTGATGGTCACCGCGATGTCCACGCTCCGCAGCGTGGCGAACAGTGCCTGGTAGAAGTCGGCGACGGAGCGCGGATAGAGGCCGAGCGCGCGGGTCCGGCCGTCGCTGACGGCGAGCCGCAGCTGGTGGTCGACGAAGTCGAACGCCAGCGCGAACGTGCGCGCGCCGCTGGGGATGGGCGACGTGGTCAGGCCGCGCGGCGTGACGTAGAGCGGCACCTGCCACCAGTGGTTGACCGTCGGGCTGAGCGCCAGGCGGATCTTGCCGACGATCTGGGTCCACATGTGCAGGGTGGCGTAGGTGTCGCGCCAGGCGTCGTAGGGTAGGGGCGGCCAGGCGGCCGCGGGGTCGGGGGCGCCGGTCGGGGCGAGCGTACTCATGCTGTACCTCCAGAGCTAGGCCGCGGGGTGGGCGCGCCCGAGTGCGCGCCCCCAGCGAGCGCGCTCCGGCGTGTCGCGCCGTCATCCCCAGTATACGGCGGCGGGCGCCGCCTGTCAGCCGCCGGCGGGCGCCCGGGCGGGTCGGCGCTACGGCTCGCGCGCGGGGCGATCGCGCTCAATGGCGGTGGTCAGCGCGGCCACTTGCCGGCGCAGCGCGACCACCTCGCGGCGCAGGTCCGCGGCGGGATCCGGCGAGGCGGCAGGGACGCACGCGTCCGAGACGGGCTCCTACGGACGAGCGGACGAAGCGGGCCTAGCGCGCGGGGCCGGGGGACGGTGCGGCCGGCGCGCCCGGCAGGGCGATCACGCTGAAGAGCACGCGCCCGGCTTCCTCGGCGCCGATCCGGGCGAGGATCGCGTACGGTCCCGCGTGCTCAAACGTCACCGTGGCCTCGACGGCGAACTGGTGGCGCTGCGCGTGCGTCAGGGGCACGCCCGCCGGCCGGCCGACTTCGATCTGGCCGCCGATCCGGGCGAGCTCGTGCCCGGCGTCGTCGGCCACTGCCAGCTCGATCGGGTGCGTCTGGTTCATCTCACCCCAGGCGACGAGAAAGGACGCGGCGATCGCGAGGTGCTTCTGGACCGGGAAGGCGTGGGTGGCGCCTAGCAGGTCCCAGCCCCCGCCCAACAGATACAACTTGCCCTCCGCGACCTGCGCGCTGTCGGCCAGGATTAGCCATTCCAGCTGCACTTGACAGCCCTCCCGCCTTGCACTACAATGAGCCTATAAACCACTACAATAGGCGTCCATCTGTAGTGGAGTATAGCGCGGAAGGTGGACCGTGTCAAGAATCACCGTGTTGGGCTTCGCGTTCGACGAGGAGAACGAGGCCAAATGCGCGGCGCACGGGATTACGCCCGGGCAGGTATTCGCCGTGTTACGCAGCCCGTTCGTCAGCGTGCGCAACCGCAAGCAGCGCCGGGTGAGCTACTTGCTGATCGGGCGGGACGCGGCCGGGCGCTGCCTCGCGATCCCCGTCGAGGCCACGCCCGACCCCGTGATCTGGCGCCCGGTGACCGCGTGGTACTGCAAGTCCGCCGAGGAAGCGTTGCTGCAATAGGCGCGGGCTGCAAAAGGAGGAAGCGAATGGATGAGTCGGAAATGCAGGATCCCGAGACGTGGGATCGCGCGCATGTGCAGCGCCACGCGCCTGCGGACCGTGCCCGGGCCGTGGTGAGTGTCGCGTTTGCGCGGGCCGAATTCGAAGCGGTGACCGCGTACGCGGCCCGGCTGGGCGTGCCTGTCTCGCGGGCGATCCGCGACGCCGTCCTGGAGAAGCTGGCCGCGGAATCCTCCGGCGTGGGGGCCGGGGCCCCGGGCGACAGTATCACGTACGTGAACACCCCCCACCCCACGAACCTGAGTTGGTCGGATCAGACGGCGAACATCGGCGAGCCCGGCGGCACCCGTCTCGCCGGCCACGGGACCACGCCTTCCGCCGGATAGCTGCCCCCCTGCGAATGCCCGGGCCCCGGCCCGCGTTGCGGCCGCCGGCGGACGCTCCCTACCCCCGGCCGGCGGGCGTTTTTGGGCCTGTCGGCTGCGTTGATTCCTGGGATGAGCGTGAAATCGGAAGGCTTACGCGGCTGGTGCGCTATCGCCGTAAGCCGATCCTCCGATTGCGCGAAGGCAGGCACGCCGTCGGTACCTACTCCGCCTCCCGCCCCGCGCCCGGCAGCGGCAGCAACTCATCGCCGGTCGCCGGATCGACGGTGGCGACCGCCGCCTGCGCGTGCTCGACGCGCGGGGCGTGGGTCGCGCGGTCCACCCGCGCCAGCACGTGCAGCAACAGCTCTTCCTGCCGGTCGAGGCGGGTCAGGATGGCCCGGATCTCGTCCTCGGCCAGCCGGTTCACGCGGAAGTCCTCCTCCGCGGTCAGCCGGTCCTTGCTCGCCTGGCGGTTCTGGCTCATCATGATGATCGGCGCCGAGTAGGCCGCCTGGAAGGAGAGGGCCAGGTTCAGCAAGATAAACGGGTAGGGATCCCAGTGGCTGATCCACGCCGCGATGTTGAGCGTGAGCCACAGGATCAGGATGCCGCTCTGGATCAAGATGAAGCGCCACGAGCCGATCGTCGCGGCCACCCCGTCGGCCACCCGCTCGCCCACCGTCATGCGCGCTTTTTCCAGGTCGTTGACGTTGCGGATCACCGCCGCGGGCAGGCGCGCGGGCGGCCCGAGCAGCCGCTCGATCTGCACGTCGAGCACGTCGACCGCGTGCAGCAGTTCGTCCGTGATGCCGGGGATCGGATTGGCGGGCACGCGCCGCCGCCGGGGGACCGTCTCGCCCTCAGTCATGAGGACCACCTCCAGAGGGAACGCGCGGCGCGCGCCGCGCACGGGCCGGGAGCCGCAGGGGCCCGGGCATGGCCCCGGATCGGGGAGAACGCAGTGAGGTCGGATCGGCCTGATGATAGCATACCGCCGGGCCCGCTGCAACACGTCCGCGCCGGGTGTGCTATGATAGACCCCGCGGGGGCGCCCCGCCGCGGCCCGATCGCGATCCCCCGCCTGAGAGGAGGCGTCCCGCATGCCCGACCATGACGACACCCGCCTGGTGCAGGATATCGTCGCCTTGCACCGCGACGCGCACGCCCAGCTGCGCGCGGCCATCGCGGGCGTCGACTCGGCCGCCCTGGGCTGGGTGCCCGGCCCGGACCAGAGCGCCATCGGCATGATCATCACCCACGCCTGCGGCGCCGAGGCCGAGATGCTGCGCAACGTGCTCGGCATCCCCACCGACCGCGACCGCCCCGCCGAGTTCGCCGGGGCGCCCTACACCCCCGCCGGCCTGCTCGCGCTGCTCGACGCCGCCGACGCGGACTGGGCCACCTTCGCCCCCCGCATCGACTCGGCCACGCTGCGCGCCGACCACAGCCGCCCGCGTAAGCCTGAGCCGCAGTCGGGTCTCTACTGGATGATGCGCAACTACGGCCATCTGCGCGAGCATGTCGGCGAGATCGCCCTCACCCGCCAGCTCTACGAGCGGCGTTCGGCCTGAGGGGCCGCCGTCACCCGCTCGGCGCCAGCGGCAGGCAGTAGGCCTCCAGGTCGACGCCCGCCACGGGGCTATAGTCGTACGCGGGAGCGCGCGTGAAGCCCAACCGCTGGTACAGGGTCACCGCGGCGGGCATGCGCGGCTCCGTGTGCAGGTAGAGCGCGCCGGCCCCTGCAGCGCGCGCCCGCGCGATGCAAGCGTCCATCAGCGCCGCGCCGATGCCCCGGCCCCGCCAGGCCGGGTCCACGCCCAGCAGCCCCACCTCGGGGCCCGGCGGCGAGTCGGGCCCGGGCGGCTGCAGCAGCACCGCGCCCACCACCGTGCCGTCCGCCACGGCCACCAGCCGCGTCACCGTGGGATCGTCCAGAATGCGCGCGGCCATGCTGCCCCGGTAGACCGCCCAGGCGGCCGGACCGATGGCCGTGCCGTAGTCCGCGTAGGCGGCGAAGGTCAGCGCCAGCATCGCGGCGCGCTCGGCGTCCGCCGCCTCGCGCACCTGCACGGCGCCGGGGGCGCTCACGTGGCGACCTCCTCGGGGAGCGGGTCATGCCAGCCGTCGGCGCCCGCTACCAGGCGCCCCGCTTCCGAGGGGCCCCAGGTCCCCGGCGCGTAGGGGAAGCAGGGCGCGGCGCCGTCGAGCACCGGGTCGACCACGCGCCAGGCGGCCTCGACCATGTCCTCGCGCGTGAAGAGCGTTGCGTCGCCATGGAGCGCGTCGCGCAACAAGCGCTCGTAGGGCAGCATCTCGTCGCCTGCCACATGGCGCGCCACGAGCGTCACCGGTTCGCCTGTCATACCCGCACCGGGCCGCTTGGCCTGCGCCTCCAGGGCGATGAACACGTCGGGGCTGAGGCGAAAGTGCAGGTGGTCGCGGTGCGCGTGGGCATCCGCCCCGAAGACGGCGGCGGGCGGGCGATGGAGCTCGACCCGGACCTCCGTCGTCGTCACGGGGAGCGCCTTGCCCGCGCGGATGTAGAAGGGCACGCCCGCCCAGCGCCACGTGTCGATGTCGAGGCGCAGGGCAGCGAAGGTCTCCACGTCGGAGTCGGGCGCCACGCCCGCCTCGGCGCGGTAGCCGGCGTATTGCCCGCGCACGACGGTCGCCGCCGTCAGCGGGCGCATCGCCTTGAGCAGCACCGCCTTCTGGTCGCGCGCCGCGTCGCCATCCTGCCGCGACGGCGCCTCCATCGCCAGCAGCGTCGCCACCTGCAGCAGGTGGTTCTGGACGACGTCGCGGATCGCGCCCACTTCCTCGTAGAACTTGCCCCGCGTGCCCACACCGAACGCCTCGGCCATCGTGATCTGCACCGAGGCCACGTAGTGGCGGTTCCAGATCGGCTCCAGAAACGTGTTCGCGAAGCGGAAGAAGAGCAGGTTCTCGACCGGCTCCTTCCCCAGGTAGTGGTCGATACGGAAGATGGCGGACTCGGGGAAATAGGCGTGCAGCGTCTGGTTCAGCGCCACCGCCGACGCCAGGTCGCGCCCGAACGGCTTCTCCACGACCACGCGCGCGTCGTGCGTGGCGCCCGCGGCTGCCAGCCCCGCCGCGACCGTGCCGAAGAGGCTCGGCGGGATCGCCAGGTAGTGCAGCGGCCGCACGGCCGGCCCCAGCGCCTCGCGCAGCCGCGCGAAGGTCGCCGCGTCGCGGTAGTCGCCGCCAACATAGTGCAGCAGAGGCGCCAGCCGGGCGAAGGCGGCCTCGTCGACGCCGCCGTGCGCTTCCAGGCTGGCCCGCGCGCGGGCTCGCAAGTCATCGTCGCTCAGCGCGGACCCGGCCACGCCGATGACCGGCAGGGCGAAGTTCTCGCGGCGCACGAGCGCCTGGAGCGCGGGGAAGATCTGCTTGGCCGCCAGGTCGCCCGTGGCGCCGAAGAAGACGAGGGTATCCGCCGGGGCTGCCGTCATGTGGCTCCTCCTTGGGCCCGGACCCGCCGCGCGGGTGGGCCGGTACGCTCAGGCGGCCGGCCCGCCGGCCAGGCGCTCCAGCCCGTAGTGCGCGGCGCCCAGGATCGCCGCCTGCCGCGTGATCACCCAGATGGGCATGCGCGCCAGGAGCTCGTTGAACCGCCCCTTGTGCAGGAAGCTCTGCCGGAAGATCTCGCCCTGCAACAGCGGCAGAATGCGCGGCGGGATACCCCCGCCCAGGTAGATGCCCCCGGTGGCCAGCACCTTGAGCGCCATGTTGCCCACCTCGGCGGCCAGCGTCGCGACGAACAGCTCCAGCGTGGCCCGGCAGAGCGGGTCGGGCGGGTCCGTCTCGACGGCGGCGACCCGGATGATCGGCGTGCGGTCGGCGGTCGCCGCCAGCTGCGCCGCGATGGCCGGCAACTCGGGCGCGTAGCCGCTGTCGCGCAGGTAGTCATACAGGTTCGGGATGCCGCTGCCCGAGGCGACCCGCTCCACGCTGACGTGGTCGAAGCGCCCGGCCAGGTATTCGAGCAGGCCAAACTGCAGCGTGCTCACCGGGGCGAAGTCGGCGTGGCCGCCCTCCGAGGGGTGGGCAATATACCGCGTGCCGTCCCAGGTCAGGTAGGCCTCGCCCAGCCCCGTGCCCGGCGCGACCACGGCCAGCGCGCCGCCGGGCAGCGCCGTGCCCGCCTGCAGCGTGCTCAGGTCATCCGGCTGCAGCACCGGGACCGCGCGTGCGATCGCCTCGAGGTCGTTGAGCAGCCAGACGGCCTGCAGCCCCAGCCCCGCCGCCATGCTCGACGCGTCGACCACCCACGGCAGGTTGGTCACCTTGACCTGCCCGGCGATCACCGGCCCGGCCACGTCGAAGCAGGCCGCCTCGACCGTGTGGGGGCTCGTCGTCAGGAACTCGCGCACGATGGCTTCGAGCGAGGGGTACTCCGCGCTGGGATACGCGGCCGTGGCGAGCGCCTCGCGCGGCCCCGTGTCCGCGCTGTAGATGGCCAGCTCCGTTTTGGTTCCGCCGATATCGCCGGCGAGCAGCATACGATCTCCTTTCGCGCGACCCGCGCCGCCGGCCCGCGTGCCCGGGCCCCTGCCTCCGGATGGTACCATACCGGCCCCACCTGTCAACCCCGTCCGCCTGTCCACGCATGGGCCCGTGACGGGGGCGCCGGGGCGGATGGCGTGCGCGCACGCGGCGTGCCATCGGTCGGCGCCACCCAGCCGGCCGAGCCTGGCCGTGCGCGGCGGGGCGGACTGTGCTATGATAGGCGCGGTGGGGCCGCCGGCCGGGCGGCGCGGCCCCGCCGGGAGGCCGCGGCGCGCGTTGGTGCGGCGCGCCCGGCTGCGACCGTGTTGGCGCGCGGGGCCCGGCGCCCGGCCCGCGCCGCCCATCTGTCTTGAGGAGGCCGCGATGCAGGTCCGAGAACGCATGTCCCCCAACCCGATTACCATCCCGCCCGACACGTCGGTGCCCGACGCCCTGCGCCTGATGCGCGACAAGCGCGTCCGCCGCCTGCCGGTCATCGACAAGCAGGGCAAGCTCGCCGGTATCGTCTCCGACAAGGACCTGCTGCTGGCCTCGCCCTCCCCGGCCACCACTCTCGCCGTCTGGGAGATCCCCGAATTGCTCGGCAAGCTCAAGGTGAGCAGCGTTATGACCCGGCCGGTCATCACCGTCGGCCCCGACACGCCGCTCGAGGAGGCCGCGCGCATCATGGCCGACCGCCGCATCGGCGGCCTGCCCGTCATGGACGGCGGGCGCCTCGTCGGCATCATCACCGAGACCGACCTGTTCAAGGCCCTGCTCGCCCTGCTGGGCGGCCGCCGGGGGGGTATTCGCGTGGTCGTGGCCGCCTCGGGCGCGCCGGGCACCCTGGCGCACATCGCCGAGGCCATCGCGGGCGCGGGCGGCGACATCGTCGGCCTCGGCGTGGCTGAGCCCGCCACGGACGGCGCCGCCGAGTGGGAGATCCTCGCCAAGGTGCAGGGAGTCTCCCAGCAGGCGCTGCTCGACGCGCTCAAGCCCGTTGTGACGCGCGTAATCGACGTGCGCGAGGAGGCGGCCCCGAGCGACTGAGCGCCCGGCGCCGCTCCGCCGCCTACTCCGCCGCCGGGGTCGCGGCCGGCAGGGAGTCCTCGTGGATGTAGCGCTGCCCGCGCAGTAGCGAGGCCACCGCCGCGATCAGGCACAGCCCCGCCGATAGGTAGAAGACGGCGTGCAGCCCGTCCATGAACGGGCCCGAGATCAGGCTCGGGAAGAAGCTGTGCCCGAGCAGGTTCGCCTGCGCGGCCTGCGGCAGGCGCTGCAGCACATCCGACGGTAGCAGCGTCTGCATCGGGTTGTAGCCCAGGAACGCCGCGAACAGCGCCGCCGTGGGCGGCAGGTGCGCCACCCCGCTCGCCACCTGCGCCGGTAGCCCCGCCTCCGTCAGCCCCCGCAGCAACGTCGTGGGCAGGTTCGACGCCAGCCCCACGATCACGATGCTGAAGAAGATGCTCAGGCTCATCACGCTTGCCCCGTTCTGGAACGTCGCGCGCATGCCCGACGCCACGCCGCGCTGGTGCGCCGGCACCGAGTTCATGATCGCCGTCGTGTTTGGTGCGGCGAACATGCCCTGCCCCAGCCCCAGCGCGAATAGCACCACCGCGAAGATCACGTAGTCGAAGTTGGCGGGCAAGAACGTCAGCACGATGAACCCCACCGTCTGGATCGCCATGCCGAGCGTCGAGAAGAGCCGCGCGCCGAAGCGGTCCGACAGGTAGCCGCTCAGCGGCCCCATGATGACGAAGCCGACGAGCAGCGGCAGCATGTAGATGCCGGCCCAGAGCGGCGTCTCCTCGAAGCTGTAGCCGTGCAGCGGCAGCCAGATGCCCTGCAGCCAGATGATCAACATGAACTGCAGCCCGCCGCGCGCCACACTGGCCAGGAAGCCGCTGATGTTGCCCGCCGCGAACATGCGGATGCGGAACAGGCCCAGATTGAACATCGGCTCGGGCACGTGGAGCTCGATCCAGACGAACGCCACCAGCAGCAGCGCCCCGGCCACCAGCGCGCCGATGACCCACGGGTTGGTCCAGCCCATCGTCGAGGTGCCGTAGGGCTGGATGCCATACGTCGTGCCCAGCAGCAGCAGCGTCAGCCCGAGCGCGAAGCTGATATTGCCCGCCCAATCGATGTGCGGCTTGCCCCGGATGACCGCCGTCTCGCGCAGCATCCGATACGCCCAGATCGTGCCGAAGATGCCGAAGGGCACGCTCACCAGGAAGACAATGCGCCAGTTGATCACCGCCAGCAGCCCGCCCAGGATCAGCCCGATGATCGAGCCGACGATAGCCGCGATCTGGTTGATGCCCATCGCCATGCCGCGCTGGCTCGCCGGGAAGGCGTCGGTCAGGATCGCCGTGCTGTTGGCGAATAGGAACCCGCCGCCGACCGCCTGCACCAGCCGGAAGCCGATCAGCTCGAGTGCCGCCGTGTTGCCCGATCCGGGCGTCAGGAAGAGCAGAATGCTGCCCACGGTGAACACGGCGAAGCCCAGGTTGTACAGCCGCACCCGCCCGAACATGTCGGACAGGCGGCCGAACGTGACGAGCAGCGTGGCCGTCACGACCATATAGCCGAGCAGCAGCCACAGAAAGTAGTTCGTCTCGCCGGGGGCCAGCGGGTTGATGCCGATGCCGCCGAAGATCGCGGGCAGCGAGATGAGCACGATGTTGCCGTTGATCGCCGCCATCAGCATGCCCAGGGTCGTGTTCGACAGCGCGATCCACTTGTAATGCGGCCCGGGCGGTTGGGCCGCCCGCGCTGGGGAGGCCTCGCGCTGGGCCGGCTCGGTTTGCACCAAAGCGGGAGTCCTGCCTTTCCGAGGATCGCAACAAGGCCGGCACGGTAGCCGCCGTGCCGGGCCGTGTAAGAGGCGCGCGGGCGGAGGCCGGGCGTCGCCGCCCGCCCCGGCCCGCGCCGTGCTACGCCGGCTGCCCCGCCGGCCCGAAGTCGGCGGGCGGCGCGGGGTAGGGCGCCAGGCCCGCGCCGGGGCCCAGCACCGCCGGGACGCCCAGTTGCCGCCCCTTGTCGGCCAGCGCCGCGACGATCAGCGCGACCGCGCTGTCCAGCGGCAGCACCCCGGTGTAGACCACCAGGTCGTACAGGTGCGCGTCGTCGCCGCGGTCGCCATAGGCATGACGCAGCGCCCGCTGCCGCTCCTGCTCCTTCTGCCGGATGCGCGCGGCCGCCTGCGCCTCGCTCAGCCCCTCGCGGTGGGTCACGTAGGCCAGGCGCGCGGGCAGCGGCGCCACGATCTTCACGCGCAGCACGTCGCGCCGCTCGGCCAGCACCACGGGGCTGCCGCGCCCCACGATCACCACCTGCCCCGTCGCTGCCGCCTGCTCCACGAGCCGGCGCACCGCCGCCTGAAACTCCATGCTCGGGGTCCTCCGGGTTGATGAGCGGCTGCGGCGTGGCGCCGCCGGGCACGCTGTACTCCATACGTACCAGCAGCCGGCCCCAGAAGCCCTCGCCGTGCTCGTCCAGCCTGTCCGCTTCGCCCGCCGTCAGCCCCAGGCGCTCGGCCGCCTGCGCCACAATGTCGTGGTCCAGTAGCTGCCAGCCGAGCCGCGCCGCCAGTCGGCGCGCAATCTCGCCGCCGCCGCTGCCGTACTCGCGTGCAATCGCGATGGCCTTCATGCCCATCACGGGCGCCGCGCCCGCCTGCACCTCGTGTCGCTTCGTTCCGTCCTCCGGGTCTACGCCCGCGGCGCGTCCGGCGCGGGCCGCGCGGGCGCCCGCGCGACGACTGCCGCCAGCGGCCGCACGCCCCGCGCCAGCGCCTCCACGGTCGCGTCGTCGAGCTCGGCCAGCCAGGCGTGCAGCACTTCTGACCCGCCCTGCCGCAGCTGCACGCTGAGCCGCGCGCCTTGCGGCGTCAGCTCGATGAACGTGCGCCGCCGGTCCGCGGCGTCCTCCGACCGCGCGGCCAGGCCGCCCTGTACCAGGCGCTCGGCCAGCAGGCTGGCCGTCGGCAGGCTCACGCCCAGCTGCTCCGCGAATCCGCCCACCGTGAGCGGCCCCGCCAGCTGGAGCACGAAGAGGCCCTTCAGTTGCGCCATCGACAGGTCGAGCTGCAGCCACGTCGGCACCGCCGCCGCGAAGAGCGCGCGCAGGATGGCGCGCTCCGCCTCCACGATCTCGTCCACCAGCTGTTCGCGTCGCGTCATCGCCGCCACCTCTCCACGCCGCCGAGGCACGGTCCCTACCTCTGGCCGCCGGCTGCCTGCAATTGCGCGGCCAGCGCCCTCGCCGCGGCTCGAGAGCGCTCATCGCAATTCGCCGCGGCCCGGGATGGCAGGCGCTGTCCGCGAACGGGCCCCCGCGGTTCATCATGGCCGCCCTATATAGATAGATAAATCACAATAATTTAGGATGATGGCAAAGCAAGTCCACCCCACAGCGCGGAGCGGCTGGGGTTGCCGCGTGGTCCGGGGATGCGCGACGCGCGGATTGTAGAGGCGATTCCCGTGGTCGCCCGGCCGCGCGCCCGGGATGCGGGGGCCCGCCGTCCGCGGAGGGCGGCGGCCAGCGCCCGCCGCGGGCGACCCCGCGCCTAGAAATGCCGCCCCGCGTGCATATGCCCGTGGCGCATGCCGCGCTCCATACGCAGCATCATCCGCCGCTGGGTGCGGCGTTGCCGCCGCAAGGCGCGGAACGCCAGCGCCGCGAACGGCAGCGCGGCCCACGCCCACGACCGGCCGGGGCGGCCCGGCGCGGGAGGCATCTCCGAGTGATCCATGACGGTTCCCTCCGGGCGGGCGTCGTGGCCCGCCCCGGCACCGGGCGGAGGCGCCCGGAGGCGCCCCCGCCCCGGCGCGCTAGTGCCGGCGGGCCATCGTCCCGCCGCTCCATTGCCGGTAGAGCAGGTAGATCCCCGCGAGGATCAGCGCGACCGCCCAGGCATAGTTAACGACCTCGCTCGTCGTCAGCAGCACGAGCACGCCCAGCACCCCCAGCACGCCGGCCGGGATCAGCGACCAGCCTGGGCGGCCGGTCGGCACTGGGACGAAGTAGAGCGCGGCGAAGGTCGCGCCCAGCCCGAAGAAGAACAGGGCGCCAAGCGCCGGCCCGTCATACCATGTGCTGATCAGCGCGATCAGCGCGAACGTGAGCATGGCGCCGCCCGGGATGATCGCCCACCAGAAGTCGCGGCGCGCCCAGTAGACGACGGCAAAGCTGGCCCCGATCGCGGCCAGGAAGAGCGCGCCCATCACCGGCCCGTTCTGGGCATCCATGCCGAAACCGGCCATCAGCGTGAGCACCCCGACGCCCACCAGCGTGAAGCCGGGAATCACGGCCCACCAGGTCCCCGTGCGGTCGACCCAGAAGCGCCAGGTGAAGATGCCCCCGGCAGCGGCGAAGGCCAGCCCCCAGACGATGCCCCACGCGCTGCCGACGAGCCCCAGCGTCTGCAAGAAGAAGAGCAGCCCCAGAGCGATCAGCAGCAGGCCCCAGATCATGTTTGTCTCGACCCGTTTCATGCGACCCCTCCTGATTCCGGCCGGGCGCGCCACGGCCCGCGCCCCGACCCCGCGCCGCGCGGGCCGCCTGTTCGGCCCCGCCGGCGTGCGCGACGATCCCGCGCTATGTGGCGGTCCACGGGGGTGCCGTACCCCAGCATGAGCGTAACGCGGGCGGGTAACAGACGCCCGCTATGTGCGTGAACGGAGGGTGGAATCCGCGCGGCGGGGCAGGTAAACGAATTGCCACGCGCATTTACCGCACGTTACCGGGTTTGTCACCCCCGGGCGGGATACTATACTATGAGCACGGTATGCGACCCGGCCGAGCGGGGCCGGATCCGAAGGAGGATCCCTGGTTTTGCAGAGTTACGTTGTTTATGATTCCCACTATGGTAACACGGCGCAGGTAGCCGAGGCGATCGCCGCGGTCTTGCGCGAGGCGGGCCCTGTCGAGATCGGCCCTGCCGGCTACATGGCGGCCCCCGTCCCGGGCACCGCCGGCCTGCTGGTCGTGGGCGCGCCCACGCAGGATCACCGCGAATCGTCGGCCATGGGCGCCTGGCTCGACCGCCTGGAAGGCGCGGACCTGACGGGCCTGCCGGTGCTGGCGTTCGACACGCGCTACCGCAAGCACACCTGGCTCACCGGCTCCGCCGCCCGGCGGATCGCGGCGCGCCTGCGCGCAGCCGGCGCCGCCCTGCTGGGTGGCCCGGTCAGCTTCTTCGTCGCCGGCCCCGAAGGCCCGCTGGAGCCCGGCGAGATCGAACAGGCCACGGCCTGGGCGCGGGCCGCCCTCGCTACTCTGGCCGCCGCCGAGCGCGCACCCGCTCCGGCGCCCGCCGCGGCCCCCGCCGGCTAACCCGGCCCCGTGGCCGTCCGGCTCCCTCCGTCTCGTGCCGACCGTTTACAAAAGTTCACCGCCATTGTTACCCGCACGGTTGATAATGCAAAGAGATGCCGAGTCGGTTCGGATCTGTGGTGCTGGGCGGGGAGGAGGGCCGCGGAATGCGCAGTCTGGTCGTCTACGATTCCGAGTTTGGCAATACGGCGCAGCTGGCCGAGGCGATCGCCGCGGTGCTGCGCGAGTCGGGCCCGGTCGAGGTCGGGCCCGTGGGCCGCATCGGCACCGAATGGCTCGACGAAGTGGATCTGCTGGTGGTCGGCGGACCCACACAAGCCCATGGCGTGTCGCCGGCTATGCGCACCTGGCTTGCCGCCCTGGCCGGTCACGATCTGGCCGGCGTGCCCGTGCTGGCGTTCGATACCCGCTTCCGCAAGGCCACCTGGCTCACCGGCTCGGCGGCCCGGCGGATCGCGGCGCGCCTGCGTGCGGCCGGCGCTGCCCCGCTGGGCGACCCGGTGAGCTTCTTCGTCATGGGCCGCGAGGGCCCGTTGGAGCCCGGCGAGATCGATCGCGCGGTCGCCTGGGTCCGCGCAACAGTCGTACCGCTGCCGGCGTCGCTGCCGCCCGCCGCGGCCGCCGCACGCTAGCCCGGGCGCCCAACGAAAGGAAGTGCGCAATGGAACAGCGCGTCTATGACGGCAAGCTGGCTCCCGAAGGGCTGGCGGATTACCTCGTGCAACGGTTCAATGAAGGCTGGGACTTCGCCGCCCAGAAGATTGGACAGGACGAGTCGTTTATCGTGCAGATCGGCTACGCGCGCCATCATCACGCCCGCCGCCCCGCCGTCACGGTCGGCATTACCCGGCCGCCGGGCCAGGAGACGGGCCTGCAGGTGACCCTGGGCGAGCAGCAGTGGATCGGCTCGGAGTTCGCGCAGCACGCGCTCGTGACCGGCCTGATCGCCGCGATGATCACGCCCTGGGCGCTCTTCGGGCTGATCGGTCCCGCCTCGCGCATGCTGGGTGCGGGCAAGCTCCCGGACGACGTCTGGGAGACCGTCGAGACCTACGTGCATGCACTCGGTGGCGCCCCCGTGCGGATCGCCGAGGTGATCCCGCCCGCGCCGCCGGTCCCTGAGCCGGTCGGCGCCGACGCACCCGCCGCCGCGCCCGCGCCCTACCCGCCGCCCGTGCTCGACCCCGAGAAGACGCGCCACCTGAGCTGAGCCGCGCCGCCTGCCCGCACCGCCGCCTGCCGCTCAGGCCGGCGGTGCGGGCAGGTGGGTCAGCTTGGCCGGGTTGAGCACGCTGTAGACGCGGCTCACCCGGTCGCCCGCGAACTCGAGGATGATGACCCCGACGCACTGGCCGTGCTGCCGGCCCACGATCGCCGGGGCGCCGTTGACCTCGACGATGCCCGCCGTGACGTCCGGGCCCAGCCGGCGGATGCCGCCGAGCATGCCGCGCGCCACGTGGTCGGGCCCCCGCACCGGCATGCGCGCGGCCGGCACCACGCCCCCGCCGTCGCCCACGAAGGCGATGTCGTCGCTGAGCAGGCCGAGCAGGCCCTGCATGTCGCCGGCCGTGCTGGCCCGCATGAACTGCTCGGTGAGGCGCGTCTGCTGCTCGTGCGAGACCTCGTAGCGCGGGCGCCGCTCGCCCAGCCGTGCGCGGGCGCGATGCAGGATCTGCCGGCAGTTGGCCGCCGTCTTGCCCACGATGGCCGCGATCTCGTCGTAGCCGTAGTCGAACACGTCGCGCAGCAAGAAGACCGCGCGCTCCAGCGGCGGCAGGGTCTCCAGCACGATCAGGAAGGCATACGACAGCGTCTCGGCCAGGATGGGCCGGGCGGTCAGGTCGGGCCGGCCGGCGGTGCCCAGCGGCTCCGGCAGCCACGGGCCGGTGTAGACCTCGCGGCGGGCACGCGCTGACCGCGCCTCGTCGAGGCAGAGCCGCACGACGATGGTCGACAGGTAGGCCTTCGGCGAATCGACGTCGCCCGGCGCCGCCTCGATCCAGCGCACGAACGCCTCCTGCACCACGTCCTCGGCGTCGGCCACGCTCGCCAGCATGCGATAGGCGATGGAGAAGAGCAGCGCCCGGTAGCGCTCGAAGATCTCTGCGGTGTCGGCGGTGGTGCTCACCCGCTCGCGTTTCCTCCTGCGTACGGAATGGTCGTTGGATTGGCCGGTGCCCCGGACCGCGGTCGCCCACGCGCCTGCGGGCGGCCGCGGTCCCCGGCGTCAGCGTGCCGCTCCGGCGAGGGCGGGCACGCGCGCGGGCCGGCTGGGCGCGGTGGGTTCCGCCAGCAACTCCTGGGCCGCGCGCCGCGCGCTGGCCAGGCTGGCGTCGGCCAGGAAGCCCTCGGGCCCGACCCAATCCCCGGCCAGGCGGCAGCCGGCCAGGCCGGCGACTGCGCTCGCCGGGCGCCCGGTGAAGCCGCCTCGCGTCGCCAGGGGCAGCGCGTCGACCGCCGTGATGCGCGGCAGGGTCACGCGGTGGACGAGAGCCTCCCGCCAGCCGGCGTGGGTGACGTCGAGCAGGGCTTCGAGATCCCCTTCGTCGGCGCGCGCGTCGCCGGGCACGCGCGGATCCAGTTGCTTCATCGCGGCCACGAAGACGCCGTCGGGCGGCGCGATCGGCGCGTAGCGCGACTGGGTCGACAGGAACCGCGGTGCGTCGAGGTCCTGCACGACCGGCCGGCGCGCCGCCGGCAGCTCCCGCAGCGCGACGTCGAGGCAGGCGATCTCGGCGGGCACGCAGGCCGCACGGATCGCCGCCGCGGCGGGCGCGGCCACGGGCTCGAGCAGCGCGGCGGCCTCGCGCGCGGGCAACGCCAGCAGCACCGCCCCGGCCGGCACCATGCGCCCATCGGGCAGGCGCACCCCCGTCACGCGCCCGTCGGCGGCGAGCAGCCCCTCCACGCGTGTGCCGGGCTCCAGGCGCGCGCCCGCCCGGGTGGCCGCGGCGGCCAGCCCGTCGACGAGGGTCTGCCAACCGCCCGCCACATAGTGGATCGGGTGTCGTAGTGAGCGCTGCAGCTTGTCGACGAAGACCTCGGCGCTGACCAGGTCGAGCGCCGCGCTGTAGACGAATGTGCGCGCGCCCGCGGCCAGGATGCGGCGGACGGCTGGGCGGCGCGCCGTGTGGTCGATCCAGGCCTGCACGCTCACGTGCGCGAGCGCGGCCGGGCGCTCCCGCAGCAGGCCAATCATCAGCCCGAGGAGCTCCAGCGCGTCGGCCGCGTGCAGCAGCGGGTTGCCCAGAATTGTGCGGGGGCTCTGCGGGAGCGGCGCGAACCGGCCGTCGTGCAGTGCGAAGATGTCGCGCGGGATGCCGTGCCGGTAGCTGACCCCGAGGTCGCGCAGCACGGCCGAGGTGGCGCCGCCCGTGTAGAGGGCGTGGATGCCCCGGTTGAAGACGAAGCCGTCGTGCCTCTGGCTCACCGCGCGGCCGCCCAGCCCGGCGGCCTTCTCGAACAGTACGACGCATCGCCCCGCGCGCGCCAGGTAGGCTGCGGCGGCTAGCCCCGCGAGCCCGCCCCCCGCGATGGCGACGTCGACGGCAGCGGTGCCGGTATCAGTAGCAATATCAGTGGTGGTTTCCATGGTAGCGTGCTCCCTTCGGTCTCGTGTATGGTCCCTGCGTCCCGTGGGACGGGGGCCATACACGAGACGGGATGGGCCCACGGTTTGTGACAACCCGCCAAACCGCGCCGCATTCTAATCACACTCTTAATCCGGCTTAAGCTGGGTTTAAGCTGGGCGCGGCATAATAAACCCAGAACGGCGAGGAGCGGACGGGCAGTCAGAAACGATCTGGCGAACGTGGCCGCGGTCGGCAGATCACTCCTCGCCGTGAAAGCAAATCCTGGTGCCCCCCGAGCCGCGCTCGGGGGGCGCTCTTTTTCCCCCCGCGCGGCGCAACTGTCCCGTCCCGGATTCGTTCTAGTAACGGGATCTGCTCGGTTCTCGCGGCCACCTGTACCCAACGGCCGGGACCAGGCGCCCGGCACACGCCCGGCCCGCGGCGGCCGGTCACCCAGTGCACCATACTAGAAGGAGCCTCTCCATGTCTCAACATCCTCGGCCTCATTGGATCGCGTGGTTCGCCACGCCAATCGTGCTCGCCGGTCTGCTGGTGGCGGGCCTGCTCCTGTGGGGCAGCCCGGCCGCCGCCGCGCCCGACAAGCCCCCGGCCAAGCCGACGGCGGCCCCCCGCGCGGCCCAACCGTTCGCCGACCAGATTATCCCCGGCTTCCCGCTCAGCATGACCGTGGAAGACCTCACCAACGTCCAGATCCGCTATCGCGACTACGGCGACCAGTTCTACGGCCGCGATGCCGAAGGCGTCTACCTCTGGGTGAATTCCGGCGGCACGACCAAAGTGTACGGCCCCGGTCAGGTCCCCGCCGGGCGCGCCACCAACCCCTACACCGTCGTCAGCAACCACCTGGCCGGCAACGGCTCGCCGTCTACCCCGTGGACCGTGACCACCGTGGTCGAGGTGCCGTCGCCGCACCTGCGGCTGACCCAGCACACCTCCTACGTCAACGGCGCCGAGTTCGTCAGCCTGGCGTTCACGCTAGAGCAAATCGGCGGTAGCACGCCCGTCACCGCTACCCTGTTCCACGCCGGGGATCTCTACACGGCAGGCAACGATAGCGGCTACGGCTTCTACGACTCCACCACCGGCGGCATCGGCGACTACTTCACCCCGACGACCGGCTCGCTGGCCGGTACCACCCTTTACCAGCAGTTCGTGCCGAACAGCCAGTTCCCGGCGCCCAGTGCGCACCAGGAATCGTATTACTCGACCATCTGGGGAAACATCGGCAGCACCAGTGGGCCCGGTCCGGGCTTCGACAACACCATCATTACCACCATCCACAACTCAGGGGCCGGTCTGGAGTGGCGCAACCTGACGGTGCCCGTCAGCGGGAACGTGACCGTCGGCGACACCGACCTGTTCAGCCCGCACGCCAGCCTCTGCGGCAGCTTCAGCGACGTGCCCTACGGTAGCTTCTACTACGATTACATCTATTACCTGGCCTGCCACAACATCGTCAGCGGCTATTCCGACACGACCTTCCGGCCCGGCGCGGGCACCACGCGCGGCCAGTTGTCCAAGATCGCCGCGAACTCGGCCGGCTTCACGGAGACAGTCAGCGGCCAGATCTTCACCGACGTGCCGTCGACCAACCCCTTCTACCCCTACATCCAGCGCATGGCCACCCGGAGCCTCATCTCCGGCTACAACTGCGGCACGCGGCCGGACGAGCCGTGCGACACGCAGCACCGGCCCTACTTCCGCTGGGGCGACCCGGTCACGCGCGGGCAGTTGGCCAAGATCATCGCCAACGCCAAGGGGCTGAGCGGCACGCCAACGGGCCAGACCTTCACCGACGTGCCCTCGAGCAGCCCGTTCTACGTGTACGTCGAGCGGCTGGCGGCGCTCGGCACCATCTCGGGCTATACCTGCGGCACGCGGCCGGACGAGCCGTGCGACACGCAGCACCGACCGTACTTCCGGCTGGGTAACGGCGCGACGCGCGGGCAGATCTCCAAGATCGACAAGCTGACCTTCTTCCCGTAAGGCCCGCCTGCGCCAAACACGACCCCGCCGGCTCCTGGGAGCCGGCGGGGTTCTTTCGCGGTGCGGGCGGCGTGCGCCGGGGGGGTTTAGAAGTGCTCCTCGCGCACCACGTCGCTTAGCGGGCGGCGACCACCCTTCCGGGTGAGGCTCGTGCCCGCGGGCGCCTCGGCGGCGTAGCCGAAGGAGAGGGCGCTGCGCACCGTGCGGTCCTCGGGGATGCCGAGGGCCTGCTTCGCCGCCGCGCCGCCGTCGCGGAACCACCAGATGCCGGCGCCCACGCCGTAGACCGCCGCGGCCGCCATCAGCCGCTCGGTCAGGCGCCCCTCGTCGTAGGCGGCCTCGATCGCGCTCGACCCGACCAGGGCGATGATAATGCCGAACGTGGCGCCGCCCAGGTGCGACGATTGCCCCTCGGCGTCGGCGATGGCCCGCAGCGTGTCGCGGTTCTGCACGAGCACCAGGGTCCACGGCTGCAGGTTACGGCTGCTGCCGCTCCAGCGACCCACCTCCAGGATGGCGTCGATCACCGGGCGCGGCACGGGGGTCTCGGTGAAGCGCCGCACCTGGCGCACGTGGCGCAGGAGGTCGATCACGCGCTGAGCGAAGGCTGCATCGGTTTCCGGCATGGGGGTATCCTACTTTCTGTGCTCCGGCGGGGGACGGCCCGCGCGCGGCTGACGGTCTCCGGACTATCTCCGCATGGTACATCCGGGCGGCGGCGCTGTCGGTAAGCGTGCTGACGGTCGGCGACCCGGCGGTACGGCTTATGCTACCCCCGCCGGTGACATTCTGAACGCGCGTGCCCGGCCCGGCCGCGGCCCCTTGATCCCGACGGAGAACAGATTCCATGCCACCCTCGACGCTATCCCGTGTGCGACGCCCCCTCACCGCCGCCCTCGCCGTCGTGGCCCTCGCCCTGGTGGCCTGGACCCTGCTCGGCCACGGGCCGATCTCGTTCGGCGCGGCCGCCCCCACGCTGCAGGGCACCCTGCTGCAGGGGCAGCCCGCGCCCGCCCTCAGCCTGACCGACCAGACGGGCGCGCCCGTCAGCCTGGCGGCGCTGCGCGGCCAGGTCGTCACCGTCTCCTTCCTCTACACCTCGTGCCCCGACGTCTGCCCGGTGACCGCCTCCAAGCTGGCCGCCGCCTACGCCGCGCTGCCCGCCGCCGCCCAGCCGCGCGTCGCCATGCTCGCCGTGACAGTGGACCCGGCGCGCGACACGGCGGGCCGCCGCGCCGACTTCAGCGCCGCCCAGGGCTTGACCACCCCGCCGTTCCACTACCTCAGCGGCGCCGGCGCCGCGCTGCATGCCGCGTGGCAGGCGTTCCACATCGGGGTGAGCGCGCCGCCCGCCACCGGCGGCGACTACGAGGTGAACCACACGAGCGTCACCTACGTGATCGACCCGCAGGGTCGCGAGCGCGTCCTCCTCAACGACTCAGACTTTACGTCGGATCAGCTTGCGGCCGACGTCCAGGCCCTGCTCGCGCAGGCGCAATAGGCCGTCCGCGCGGCAATCCGAGGGGCCGGCGCCATCGCGGCGCCGGCCCCTCGTGCGTGCGCGGCGTCAGGCCGCGATGGGCACGCGCCCGCGGCGGCGCAGCCACGCACCTGCCGCGATCGCCGCCAGGCCGGCGCCCAGCGCCTCCGGCAGCAGCAGCCCGGCGGGCACTCCCGTGCGCGGCATGCCCACCTCGGGCACCGGCGTGGCGCCCAGGACCGGGGCCAGCCAGCCGGTCAGCGCGGTCAACGCCGCCGGCACCACGGGCCCCTCGAAGCCGTTGTCCTTCGTCGGATCCTGGATCAGCTTCCACTCATGGCTCATCTGCGGCACAATGACCGTCTGGTGGCGGTCGCCGGACCGGCTCGCCAGCGCCGCGTCGAGCGCGGGCGCGTCCTCGGTTGGGAAGACCTGCGTATCCGCCCCGCCCTGGATCACCAGCACCGGGCCTGCGTACGCCTTGGCCAGCGCCACCGGGTCGGCCTTCAACGCCCCCACCCAGTACTTCGTGTTCACGCTGGGGAACAAGCTGAAGATGATGTTCTTGATCGCCGCCGGGATATTCGCGTTCTGCTGCAGGGCCACGAGCGGTGCTGTGGGCGTCTGGCCCGTCGCCTTGATCCCGGCGATCTCGGCATCGTAGGCGGTCAGCAGCGCCTGGGCATCCGTGATGGGGACTCCGGCGGCCGCAACCGCGGGAAGGAGGTTGCTGATCTGCTCGCGTGCCAGCACGTCGAACGGCCGGCCGGGACCGCTGGCCAGCACGACGGCGGCGGGTGGATGGGGAAGACTCTGCGGCGCGGCGGCCACCTCCTGGGCGATCAGGCTGCCCTCGCTGTGCCCGAGCAGGGCCGTCCGTGTGCCGTCGACGGCCGGCTGCTGTTGCAGGAAGGCGAGCGTCGCCGCGGCGTCGCCCACGAAATTTCCCCAGGCGGCGAAGTCGGTGAACGCCGCGAGCTCCTCCGCGGTCGGGTGCGCCGGATCCTTGAGCGGGACGCTGCTGCTCGCGCCGATCGCGCGCTTATCGTAGCGCAGGCTGGCGATGCCGGCCCCCGCCAGTGCTGTCGCCCATTGGGCGTACTGGTTGGAGACCAGCGGCACCAGCTTACTGTTGCCGTTGCGGTCGGTCGGGCCGCTGCCGGCGATGATGACGACGCCGGGCACGCGGCTGCCCGCCGCGTGGGCCGGAATCACGAGGGTTCCGGCCAGCGTCACGCCGCCGACGCCCGGATACGTGACGTCGCTGGTGCTCGCGGGCACCACCGTCGCGGCCGCGAAGGCCGGCGCCCCGGCGGCACCGAACAAGCCGCAGGCGAGCAGCAGGGCCAGTAGCCCGCGGATAAGCAGAGACATTGGGCCGTGTGCATTGCGCATGGAAGAGCGTCCTTTCCTGTACGCCGCGCCGGTCGGGCGGGAAAGGCCCGCGCCGGTCACGCCGCTGACTGCGGCCCCCAAACCGCGGAGCCACCTTGCCAGGATAGCGCCGCCGGGTTATACGGTGGGTAACGGCAGGTAAAATCGCGGTGCATGCCCCACCGTGCCCGTGGTCCTGCGCCCATTATACGCCGGGCCGGCCGGGTCTGCTGCCCGCGGCCTGGCGCGGTCGGATCGGCGCTGTGCCGTTACTAGTCCAGGTTTCTGTCCATCCCCACGTCGCTGCTGGCGCTTCCCCGGCGCGCCGTTGTGTGCTTCAATAGAGGGGCAACGATCTTCGTCGTCATGCAGTGGTCGTCAGTAATGAAGGAGGTGGCACCGATGAGCATCCTGCGACATTCATCCCGCATGCGCGGCGGCGCGCTGCTCTTGCTGGCCGGCCTGGTCCTGGCCGCGCTGGCGCTGCTGGCGCCGGGCTCGGCGCAGGCCGCGTCGCCCAAGCCCGGCACCGGTCCGGCCGCTCCGGACGGGGTGGCCGCGATCCTGGCCGACGGCTTCGAGGGCGCGGACCTGGATCACAGCCAATTCGTGTCGGCCGTGCCGACGTGCGCGCCCGGCGGCTGCGGCTGGACCGTCGAGAGCGGCATCTACCACACCGGCAATCACGCGGCCATGGTGCCCGACGTGGCCGGCGTCGCCGACCAGCAGTTGCTGCCCGCGAGCGGCTTCGCCATCCCCGGCGACGCCACGGCCGTGACCCTCACCTTCTGGCAGCGCTACAATCTGGAGTACTCCGGCGCGACCATGTTCGACGGCGGCGTGCTGGAGGTTTCACTGGACGGCGGGACCCACTGGGGCGACGCCGGCAGCCACATCACCCAGGGCGGCTATACCGGCACGATCGCCGCGGCCACCAACCCGCTCCACGGCCGGGCGGCCTGGGGCGGCACCACGAACGGCCTCTTCGCCCTGGTGTCTGTCGACCTGACGGGCTATGCCGGCCACGCGCTCTTGTTCCGCTTCCGCCTGGGTACCGACAGCGCGAATACGCACGGCAGCCCCGTGGGCTGGTGGATCGACGACGTGCTGCTGCGCGTCACCGCGCCGGATCACTGCGGCCCGGCCGGCTGGGCGGCCGCGCCCGCCTACCCGATCGCCGCCTTCGGCATCGCGAGCGTGGGCCAGGGCGCCGCCCTCTACAACTTCGGCGGCGCGACCACCAGCGGGATCACGGCCGCCGCCTACCGGCTGGACACCGCCACGAACACCTGGGCGAGCATCGCCCCGCTTCCGGAACCGCGCGCCCAGGCGGGCGCGGTCAGCGACGGCACCGATATCTACATCGTGGGCGGCGGCGATGCCGCCGGCCAGGTGACCAACACCCTCTGGCGCTATGACCCGGCGACCAACACCTACGCCACCCTGCCCGCCTCCTCTGACGCGGCGGACGGCGCGGCCGTGGTCTACCTGCGGGGCAAGGTCTACCGCATCGCGGGCTCCGGCACGAGCGGCCCGCTGGCAAGCGTGGCGGCCTTCACCATCGCCACGCAGACCTGGACCCCGCTGGCGCCATATCCCTTCCCGATCGAAGACCTCATGGCGACCACGGACGGCACCTATCTCTACGCGGCCGGCGGGTTCGCAGCCGGTTCCGCCGGCTCCAACAAGACCTACCGCTACGACCCGCACGCCGGATTCTGGGATGATACGGCCATTGCCGACCTTCCCGGCGGCCGTCTCGCGGCCGGGTCCGCCTTCTATAACGGCCGGTGGATCCTGGCGGGCGGCGCGAACAATGTGACCCTGGACAGCCGGCTGGCCTGGGATCCCGCGACCGACGCCTGGCGCAGTCTGGAGACCTTGCCTGCGCCAGTGGCGGCGCCCGGCACCGGGGTGGCCGGCGATAGCCTCTACCTGGTCGGTGGCATCGGGCCGAACGGTCTGGTCCCGGCCGTGCGCCGCTGGCGCGAGACCGCCTGCCCGCCCATCACGCCGACGCCCACCCCGACCCCCACCGCCTGCCCGATCGTCTTCAGCGACGTACACCCGGCCGACTACTTCTATGGCCCGGTGCTCAGGCTCGCCTGCGACGGCGTCATCTCGGGCTATGCCGACGGCACCTTCCGCCCCTACAACAACACGACCCGCGCCCAGATGGTCAAGATCGTCGTCCTCGGCTTCGGCCTGCCCATCGTCACCCCCACCCCGGCCGGGGCCTATACCTTCGCCGACGTGCCGTCCGGCGCCCCGTTCTTCGACGTCGTGGAAACGGGCGCGGCCGGTGGCTTCATCAGCGGCTATGCGTGCGGCGGCCCCAACGAGCCGTGCGACTCCGCGCACCGGCCCTACTTCCGCCCCAATGCCAACGTCACGCGTGGCCAGCTGAGCAAGATCGTCGTCGGCGCGGCGGCCTGGCTGCCGTTCAGCCCGGCCAGCCCCAGCTTCGCCGACGTGCTGCCCGGCACGGCGTTCTACACCTTCGTCGAGACGGCGGCCTGCCACGGGGTGATCAGCGGCTACACCTGCGGCGGCCCCGGCGAGCCGTGCGACCCGCAGCAGCGGCCCTACTTCCGCCAGGGGAATCAAGCCACCCGCGGCCAGATCGCCAAGATCGTCGACCTCGGGATTGCCGCGCCCACCGGCTGCGCGCCGCCCTGACCGGCCGGACGCGGCCCTGCGCGTCCACACCCCGCGGCCCGGTGCCTACCCGGCCGCGGGGTGTTCTCTTAATTGATTCTTAACTTCTTCTTGGTGCAGCATTAAGCTTTCTGTGCTTTACTGGAGCTAACGGACGCTTGGCTGCGCGCCCGAGGCTTGTGGTGTGCACCGTGCCCTTCCCGGGCTGCTGGTCCCGGCAGCGCATACCACCCGACGAGGGATACTGGGTGTGTCGGACGCTGTTTTCGACCCGCGGACGGGCGTGCGGCCCGTGCGCATCCTCGTGGTCGACGATGAGCCTCTGCTGGCCGAGATGCTCAGCACTGGGCTGGGCTATGAGGGCTACACGGTCACGGTCGCGGGCAGCGGCCCCGACGCGCTGGAGCAGGCGCGCGCCACCAGGCCGGACCTGGTGATCCTCGCCGTGGCGCTGCCGGGCATGGACGGTCTGGAGGTCTGCCGCCGCCTGCGCCGCCAGAGCGAGGTCGGGATTCTGATACTGACGGACGGCGCCGCCGTGGAAGATCGCATCAGCGGCCTGGAAAGCGGGGCCGACGACTGCCTGGCCAAGCCGTTCACCTTCCGCGAGCTCCTGGCCCGTGCTCGGGCGATCTTGCGCCGCCGCGGCGCGGACCTGCAGCCGGTGCTGCGCGCAGGCGACATCACCCTCGACCGCCGGCGCCACCGCGTGACCCGCGGCCCCATGGTGATCGAGCTCACCCCGCTCGAATTCGAGCTGCTCGACCTCTTCATCAGCCACCCGCGCCAGATCTTCCCGCGCGAGGTGATTCTCAACCGCGTCTGGGGCTTCGACCACCCCGGCGACTCGAACCTGATCGACGTGCACGTGCGCCATCTGCGCGAGAAGCTGGGCGACGCGGACCGGACCCTGCTCCGTAGCGTGCGCGGCATCGGCTACGGCCTGGAAGTTCCGGACGATCCGGGCTGAGCAGTCCGCGACGCCGGCGCTGCCCGCCGGCTTGCGATCCGGCGCGCCCGGCACCCGCCCAAGCGGCCCGGCCGGGGCGGCGATCAGCCCGGCAGGTACGGCGCCTCGCCGTCGATGTTGCCGACGAACACCGGCAGCCGGGTGTGCCCGAGCAACTGGCGGATCGCCTGGTTCTCGCCGTTGTGATACCAGTAGTGGTAGATGACCCGCTGCAGCATCGAGCCGAAGGTCACACCCACGTCGCGCCCGTTGATCAGCACCGGCTCCTGCAGCTTCGCCGTGGTGAGCGTGTCGAGCCACGGATCCGCCTCCGCCGTGATCGCCTTCCAGGCAGACCACATCGCCCCCAGCTGGGGCGTGCACGCCGGTGCGCCGAACGCGAAGCGCTCCTGAATGTCGGGCCGCGGCAGGCGGCCCTGGCCCCGGTCGAGCCAGTAGCGCTGCTCCTGCCAGGCCAGGTGGCCCACGTTCCAGGCGATGCAGTTGAGCGGCGGGAACCGCCGCGTGGCGTCGTCGGCGCGGACGCCGCGCAGCCCGCGCCGGAACTCGCGGCGCGTAAAGCGTAACTGCAGGACCAGGGGATGCGGCATACAGAGACCTCCTTGGGCACGAACCGAGGTTGGCGCGATGGGATGGGCGGACTCAATTCAGAGTAGCACAAATGTACGGACCGCGTATCCGTCGCAAGACCGATTTTGGCGGAGCGGATCGCGTCCCCCCGCCACTTCATGAACGCTTCATCGAATCTTCACCAGATCGACGGTGAATCTTCATTCTCACCTCCTATAATCGGATGCCGTGAAGCAGACTCTACCAGTCGCCCCGCGGTTCGCCCCTGCCGCCCGGCAGCGCGCGCGACCCGCCTATCCCCGCCTTCCTCGGTCCGCGCGCCTGCCCCGCGGGGGGCGCGCGCGATGCAGCTAAGCGCCCGCGCCCGCAATCTTGCCGCGCGGCGCCTGCCCGGCGTCCGCTGGCGTGTCGCCGACCTGCTCGCCGCCGGTCTTGTGCTGGTGCCGCTGGTCGCGCTGGCGGCGCGCCTCGACCTCTTCGCCACCCACAGCCTCGCCGTCCTCGCCTATCCCTGGCAGATCGACTTCGACGAGGGCGTGATTCTGCACAGCGCGTGGCTGCTGGCGCAGGGCCAGACGCCATACCCGCCCTTTACACCCGGCCACTTCGTGTCCTCGGTCTATCCGCCCCTGTTCTACGTGCTCAACGCCGCCGCGCTGCGCCTGTGGGGCCTCAACCTCTGGAGCGGGCGGGCGATCAACCTGGCGGGCACGCTGCTCGCCGCGGGGGTGCTGCTCGTCTGGGTGCGCGTCGAGACACGCTCCTGGTGGGGCGGCCTGGTCGGCGCGGCGACCTGGCTCGCCGCCGGCCCGGTGATCGTCTGGGCCACCTTCTACAAGCAGGACACCTTGGCCCTCGCGCTGACCGCGCTCGGCGCCATGATGGTCGCGGCGGCGTGCCCGCCCGGCGCGCCCTGGGGCCGCGGGGCCGTGGGACCACTGCCGCGCCTGGCCTGGTGGGCCATCCTGCCGCTCGTGCTCGCCTTCTGGACCAAGCAGTCGGCCCTCGCGGGCCTGGCCGCCGCCGGGCTCTACCTGCTCGCGCGCAACCCGCGCCAGGGCCTGCGCTGGGGCCTCGGCGCGGCGGTCGCGCTCGTCGGGCCCTATCTGGCCGTGAACGCCCTGCTCCAGGGCCAGCTGGGCGCCCACGTCTTTGCGCCCGGCGCGGAGCAGTTGTCGCCGGCCCGGCTGGAGAAGGACCTGGGCGCACTCTGGGGCGAGCACTGGCCGCTCATCCTGCTGGCCGCGGCCGGCCTCGGCCTCCTGCTGCTGCGGACGCGCGTGCGGCGCGTGCCGTCGCTCGCGATCTGGTTCGCGCTGATCTCGGTGCCGCCGCTCGTGATCACGAATCTGTCGCCGCTCGCCAACTACAACCACCTGCTCGACGGCCTGCTGCCCATCTGCCTGCTGGCCGGCTGCGCCGTGGGGGCCCTCGCCGCGCGCGAGGGGGCGGCGCCCCTGGGCCGGCTGCTGGCGCTGGGCGGCGCCGCCGTCGTGCTGCTGCTGCAGGTCGGCCTGTTCACGCCGCTCGGCCGCTGGTACTCGCCGCTGAGCTCGGCGCTGGTCGACACCGGCGCGCGCATGGCGGTCGTGGAGCGCCTCGTCGCCGGCATCCCCGGCACCGACGTGCTCTCGGAGGACGCCTGGATCGCCCTACGCGCCGGCAAAGAACTGCCCTACGACGACCCGGCCCAGATGGCGGTGCAGGCGACCAGCGGCCACTGGAGCGACGCGCGCCTGGTCGGCGACATCGCCCGGGGGCGCTTCCCGGTGATCATCCTGGAGCACAGCGTGACCGGCACCCCGTCCAGCCCGCGCTGGTCGCCCGAGGCGCTGACCGCCATCCAGGCCAACTACGTCGAGCAATACCGCGACGTGCGCTTTGTCTGGGTGCCGAAGCCCCCGCCCGCCACGCCGCCCCAGGCGCTCGGCTGCACGCTACCCGGCGGCCCGACCCTGGCCGGCGTGGACGTGCCCGGCGCGGCCGCCCCGCTCGGCGCGGGTGACACCCAGCCGGTCAGCCTTTACTGGCAGGCGCCCGCCGCGGACGCCGCGCGCGATCCGGCCCTGAAGGTCTCGCTCCAGCTGATCGACGCGCAGGGCGTGCTGGCCTGGCAGGCCGATGTGCCGCCGGGCGCCCCGGCCGCAGTCGCCTGGCCCGGCTGGCCGGCCGGCGCCGCCCCGCGCGACGACTTCCGCGTCGCCGTGCCCGCCACCGTGGCGGCGGGCCCCTACACGCTGCGGCTCGGGGCCTACAGCACGCAGAACGGCACGCTGACCCCGCTGGCGTTCGCCTGCGGCGCGGGGGCACCACAGCCCAACATGACCCTGGCCAGCCTGCAGGTGCAGACGCCCTGAGGCCGCTTCCCGCCGTCCGAATGAATCCATGACAAAGGAGCTTGTATGAAGCACCTGTTCCGGCCGCTGCTCGCGCTCGCGCTGCTCGGCCCGCTCGCCCTGGCGGCGACCCCCACCGCCGCGGCCGACGCCACCGCGCACACCTTCGCCGCGACCGGCTACACAGTCAGCGATCTTTTCTGGCGCTACTGGCAGGATCACGGCGGGCTGGCGATCTTCGGCTACCCGATCTCGGGCGAGTTCACCGAGGTCAGCCCCCTCGACGGCAAGCCCTACACGGTGCAGTACTTCGAGCGCGCCGTCTTCGAGCTCCATCCGACGATCGCCGCGCCCTACACCGTGCTGCAGGTCCAGCTTGGGCGCTTGCGCTACGACTCCCTCTACCCGCAGGGCGCGCCCGGCCAGCAGGCCGCGCCGGGCGCCGTCCTCGTGCCCGCCACCGGCAAGCACCTCGGCGACCGCTTCCTCGCCTACTGGCAGAGCCACGGCAGCGTCGCCGTGCTCGGCTACCCCATCTCCGAGCCGTTTACCGAGCTCAGCGCCCTCAACGGCAAGCCCTACACCGTGCAGTACTTCGAGCGCGCCGTGCTGGAGGCCCATCCCGAGAACCAGGCGCCCTACGACGTGCTGCTCTCCCAGCTCGGCACGCTGCGCCTGCACGCGCGCTACCCCAACGGCGCGCCCGCCCCGCCGCCCGCGCCCGCCGCCGGGCCGGCCCCGCTGCCGGGCGATTGGCCTATGTACGGCGCCGACCCCCAGCGCACCAACTTCAATGCGGCCGAGACGGCCATCAGCGCCGCTACCGTGGGGCAATTGGCGCCGCTCTGGCAGGCCAACGTCGGCTCCGGCCCGCGGCCGCCCTCCGGCGCGCCGAGCGTGGCCAACGGCGCGGTTTACGTCGGCAGCAGCGTCGTCGGCAGCGCCAACTTCTTCGCCTTCGATGCGGCCACCGGCGCGGCCCGCTGGCAGGCGAACCTGGGGCGCGCGGACGCCTGCTACAACATCGGCATCGGCGCCACCCCGGCCGTCTCGGGCACCGTCGTCGTCGCGGGCGGCGGGGACGGCGCCTATTATGGGCTGGACACGGCCACCGGCCGCGTGCTCTGGCGCGACGCGACCGATGCCCAGCCCGACGACTTCGCCTGGACCTCGCCCCTCTTCGTGGGCAACCGCGTCGTCTACGGCGTGGCCAGCTACTGCGACAAGGTGCAGGTGCGCGGCGAGCTCCGTGCCGTCGACCCGGGTACGGGCGTGCTGCGCGCCACGCAGTACTTCGCGCCCGCGAGCCAGATCGGCGGCAGCCTCTGGGAGTCGCCTGCGCTCTCGGCCGACGGCCAGACCCTGGTGGTGGCCACGGGCGAGGACCGGGGCCCCGCCAGCGGCCCGCTCACCCGCGCGCTCGCCGCGCTGGACCCCGGCAGCCTGGCGGTCCGCACGGCCGTGCAGGAAGGCCAATCCAACGTCGACGACGACTGGGGCACCACGCCGGTGATCTTCCACGACGCCGCGGGTCACGTGCTGGTCGGCGCCGGCCAGAAGGACGACAACTTCTACGCCTACCGCCTCGACGCGCTGGCCGCCGGCCCGATCTGGGTACAGCGCTTCGGCACGCAGATCGGCTTGATGGCCGCCTACGACCCGACTGACGGCCCGGGCGGCACGCTCTTCGTGCCCGGCACGCACCAGTACCTGCATGCCGTCGACCCGGCGACGGGCGTCGAGCGCTGGCCCGCCGTGCAGATCGGCACGGCGCACGGCAATATCGCCGTGGCCAACGGCCTGATTTTCGTCAACGCGGGCGGCGAGGGCGTGCGTGTGCTCGACGAGCATACCGGCCGGCAGATCCGTCTGCTGGCGCCCGCCAACGTCGGCGCGACCAACTCCGGAGTCGTCGTCGCCCACGGCGTGGTCTACTGGCTCTCAGGCGCCTACCTGAACGCCTGGGGCCTGCCGGGCGCCACGCCGTAACGCCGGCCCCAATTCTTGGAAAATTCTTATGGAATCCTGTGCTTTTGCTGATCCTTCGTGTGCTTTACTTGTAGAGGACGAAGGCGCGCTCGCGACCGACCTATCAGCGCGCCCGACGGAGGTGCCTCGTGAGCCTACTCGATAGCCTCGGCCTGGCCTGGGCCAGCATGCGCGCCAACAAGCTGCGCAGCGTGCTGACCATGCTCGGCATCATCATCGGCGTGGCCGCCGTCATCGCCCTCATGGGCGTGGGCCAGGGCGCGCAGAACTCGATCACCAGCTCGATCACGCAAAACGGCACCAACCTGCTGACCATCATGCCCGGGTCGTTCACCCAGGGCGGCGTGCGCAGCGGCATCGGCGGGGCGCAGACCCTGACCACCGAGGACGCCGCGGCCCTGGCCGATCCGGCGCAGTGTCCCTACTGCGCGGCCGTGGCACCCGAGGTGACGCGCCAGGAGAGCGTGGTCTATGGCGCCGCGAACAACTCGTATCGCATCAGCGGCAGCACGCCTCCGTACCAGACCATCCGCAACATGACGCTCGCCGAGGGTGACTGGTTCACCGATGCCGACGTCGCGGCGGCCACGAACGTCGCCGTCATCGGCGCCAACGTCTCCACCGACCTGTTTGCCGGCGCCGATCCGCTCGGGCAGAACATCCGCATCAACCGGCTGGCCTTCCGCGTGGTCGGCGTGCTGCAGGCCAAGGGCGGCGGCGGCTTCGGCTCGCTCGACGATGGCATCTACATCCCGCTGACTACGGCGCAGCGCAAGCTGACCGGGGCGCGCCAGGCCAACATCTCCGGCCACCAGGTGAACGACATCTACGTCCAGGTGGATAATCAGGCCGACATGACCGTCGCCCAGGACACCATCACCCAGATCCTGCATGACCGCCACCACCTGCTCACCGCCGACAACGACTTCACGGTGGTCAACCAGGCCGACCTGCTGAGCACGCTGAGCAGCACCATCGGCGTGCTGACCCTCTTCCTCGGCTCCATCGCCGGTATCTCGCTGCTGGTCGGCGGCATCGGCATCATGAACATCATGCTCGTCTCCGTCACCGAACGCACGCGCGAGATCGGCATCCGCAAGGCCGTCGGCGCCCAGCAGGGCGACATCATGCGCCAGTTCCTGATCGAGGCGGTGACGATCAGCGTCGGCGGCGGCCTGATCGGCATCTTGCTGGGCATCGGGATCGCCAGCCTGGTCAGCCTGACCGGCACCTTCACGTCGGTCGTCACACCCAGCGCCGCGCTGCTGGCGGTCAGCTTCTCGCTGGCGGTCGGCCTGTTCTTCGGCATCTACCCGGCGCGCCGGGCCGCGAAGCTCGATCCGATCGTGGCCCTGCGCTACGAATAACCCCAGCGCGCCCGCGGGCGCCTGAAAGCTGCAAAGGAAACCTATGCGCAATCCGATTCTTACGCTCGGCGTGGGCCTGATCATCGGCCTGCTGATCGCCGTGGGGGCCTACCTGTACGGCGTCAACGCCGGGCAGGCGCAGGCCGCGTCGCAGACGCAGCAGTTCTTCCAGTCACGTGGCGCCACGGGGACCGGCGGCACGGGCGGGACGGGGGGCTTCGCGGGCGCAGGCGGCGCCGGAGCCGGCGCCTTCGCCGGGCGCGGCACGGGCGCCGGGGGCGGCGCGACCGTCGGCACCATCAGCAAGGTCGACGGGAACACGCTGACGCTCACCGTGGCCAATCAGGGCGACGTGACCGTCTCGCTGCCCGCCAATATCGCCATCACCAAGACGGTCACCGGCACGGTGGCTGACCTGGTGCCGGGCACCCAGGTGCTGGTGCGCGGGCAGCAGTCGGGCACGAACATCGCCGCGACCAATATCCAGATCACGCCCGCCGGGGCAGCCGGCTTCTTCGGCCGGGGCGGGCCTGGTCGCGACCTGACCCCGAGCCCGACGACGCCCTAACCCCGGCGTGTGCGCGGCCGGGCCCGCCGGCCCGGCCGGCCGGCGCCCTCAGGCGGATCCCGCCCGACGATGTGCGGGGTTCGCCTGGGGGCGCCGTGTCCATCCCGCCGCCCGCGGCCCCCGGCATCCTCGGCCCCCTGCGCCCGGCTACGTCACCGGCACGCGGGCGCGCGCTGCTGCCGGATCCCGCATCTCCATCAGCGAGACGCCCAGGCCGTACGTCACGAACGTCCCCTCGGGGATCAGCGCGATGAGGCATCCTTCGTCGCGCCGCTCGGCCGGCAGCAGCGCCGCCAGGTCCCCCGGCAGCGTGGCGAAATCGACCGTCCCGGCGGGGTGCACGATCGCCCGCGCGTGGAAGCTGACCGTGGCGGGCGGGATTGGCAGCAGCAGCGTCAGGATGCCGCCCCGGCGCACCGGCACGGTCACCGCGACTTGCCCGCCGTCCCGGATCTGCCGCGCCTTCCAGCTATCCGGCGCGACCACCAGATAGAGCCGCCCGCCCTCGGCCCTGTACACGACGCCGCTCGAGCGTGGCTCGCCCGCGGGCGTAACGTAGCTGACGACGGCGAACGACGCCTTCGCCAGCGCCTGCCACACCTGCGCGCTGCTGAGTCGCGATGGCGCGGCCACTGCGGGAGGATTCGCAATCATCATCCGTGCTCCTTTCCGGAGCGTGCTCGGGGATCTCCCGGCCGGCTCCGGCTTACAAGGACTGCACTCGCGCCCGGGGTCCACAGCATCGTTGCCTGAGAAATGGGATCGCGCGCTGCCCCCGGGCCCTGCGCAGACTCCGCCATGGTGAGGGTAGCGCGCTCGCGTGAAAACACGGGTACGCGTACATCGCAGTTCGGTGCATATTGGGGCACGGCCCGAAAACCCGATCCCCGCCCGCGCTCAGTGGGCGGCGCGCCGAGGGAGACTGCACGCAGGCCAGACAGCCGCCGGTCGATGCCATGCCCGTCGCTGCTGCAGCGCGAATCCGCCCGGGATCGGCCGGGATCGTCTGTAGGAGGGCGCTCCGCCGCGCGATCAACCGCCGCCGCAAGATCCCGCCCGGTCAGCACCGTGGAGCACGCGACGCCATTCGCTTATTCGCGGTCGGCTCGCTCCCCGACCGAGGGGACCCACCGGCCGCAGGCGCCCGATGCCTACCCCGAATCGAGAGCGCGCCATCCAGGAATCCAGCTCGCCAACCTCTTGACAGGGCCGGACTTTTAGGTTAGACTAATATATATCTTAGCGGACATAAAGAGGGGAGGCCATGGCGACGATCCCACAAGACACGGTCGTGCCCGGCGAGCCGCGCGCGCTCGGCCGCGGCGACCGCCGCACCGTGACCGCCGCGACGGCGGCGCTGGACGGGCACCGGCGCGGCGTGACCGCCGTGCTGCCGTTCCTCGGCCCCGCCTTCCTCGCCGCCGTTGCCTATATCGACCCCGGCAACTTCGCCACCAACATCCAGGGCGGCGCGCGCTATGGCTACCTGCTGCTTTGGGTGATCGTGGCCAGCAACCTCATGGCCGCGCTGATCCAGTTCCTCTCGGCCAAGCTCGGCATCGCCACCGGGCGCAACCTGGCCGAGATCTGCCGCGCCGAATATCCGCGGCCCGCCGTCTGGGCGATGTGGGGGTTGTCCGAGGTGGTCGCCATGGCCACCGACCTGGCGGAGTTTCTCGGCGCGGCAGTCGGCTTCAACCTGCTCTTCGGCATGCCGCTGTTCGCCGCCGGCCTGCTGACCGGTCTGGCCACCTTCGTGATCCTCGGCCTGCAGCGCTTCGGCTTCCGCGCGCTCGAAGCGGTCATTATGACGCTGGTCGGCGTCGTCGCCGGCTCCTACGTGATTGAGACCCTGCTGGGCCACCCGGATTGGGGCCAGGTGGGCTTGCACGCCGTCGTCCCGCAGCTTGCCGGGCCCGAGACGGTGCTGCTCGCGACGGGCATCCTCGGCGCCACGGTCATGCCGCACGTCATCTTCCTGCACTCGGCGCTGATGCCCGGCCGCGTGCCCACGCAGGACGCCGCCCAGCGGCGCCGCCTGCTGCGCTTCGAGACGATCGACATCGCCATCGGCATGAGCCTCGCCGGGCTGGTCAACGGCGCCATGCTGCTCATGGCCGCCGCCACGTTCCACGCCACCGGCCACGCCGACGTCGGCTCCATCGAGCAGGCCTACCAGACGCTGACGCCGCTCCTCGGCGGCGCCGCGAGCACGGTCTTCGCCATCTCGCTGCTGGCCTCGGGCCTCTCCTCGGCCACCGTCGGCACCATGGCGGGGCAGGTGGTGATGCAGGGCTTCCTGCACCGCCAGATCCCCGTCTGGCTGCGCCGCGGCGTGACGATGCTGCCCGCGCTGATCGTCATCGGCCTCGGGCTCGACCCGACGCAGACGCTGGTGATCAGCCAGGTGGTGCTCAGCTTCGGCATCCCCTTCGCGCTGATCCCGCTCGTGCTTTTCACGCGCCGTCGCGACCTGATGGGCCCGCTCGCCAACCGCCGTCTGACCACGCTCGTGGCCGGCGTCATCGCCACAGGCATCGTCGGGCTGAACCTCTACCTGCTCGCGCAGACGTTCCTCGGCGGCTAGGCAGCCCGGCTCACGACCCTGCGGGCGGCTCGCCGGGCGGCGGGAAGAGGTCGAACCGCCAGTCGTTGACACGGATCCAGTGGCCCCGCGGGTACTCGGCGTCCTCCGTGCCCTGCAACGCGAAGCCCGCGTTGCGGCACACGGCGTTTGAGGCCGCGTTGTCCACGTCCGGGTAGGCGTGGACGAAACGGCGCGTTCCCACGGCGCGCGCGTGCGCCAGGGCGGCCGCCGTGCCACGCGTGGCGATGCCCCGGCCCTGGAACGCCGGCAGCACGCTCCAGCCCGCTTCCCACACCTGCGCGCCCTGCAACTCGCGCTCCCAGTAGCCGACCGACCCCGCGGGCGTCCGCTCGGGTCCGACGACGATCACGAACATGTGCCCGGTGCCGGACTCCTCGAGCCGGCAATAGCGGGCGTGGCGCGCCGCGATCTGCTCCGGCGTCTCCGGCCCGCCCAGGTGCGCCATCATCGCCGGGTCGCCCAGCAGCGCCTGCAGGAGGGGCAGATCCTCCGCGCCCCACGAGCGGAGATCGACGGCATTCGCTTGCGGATCAGCCATGTGGCGCTTCTCTCTTGCGGCTACAGGACCGGGTCGGGTCAAACCCTCGGGGTGGTTTCCGGCCCCTCGACCGGGTCGACCAGAATCGCCCGCGCCATGCGGCTGTCGACCGCGCGCGTGACCCCGCCGATCGCCAGCGTGAGGGGGCCGTCGAAGGGAGCGCGCTCCGCGACCCGCACTTCGGCGCCGGGCACCAGGCCCAGGCTGGTCAGGTAGCGCAGGTGCGCCGGATCCTGGTTGGTGACGCGGACGACGCGCAGGCGGCGGCCGAGCGGCGCCTCGGCCAGCGAGCCCGCTGGGGCTGGCGGCAGCGTCAGGTCGGGCCCGGGAATGGGGTCGCCGTGCGGATCGGCCAGCGGGTGGCCCAATTGCGCGGCGATGCGCGCTTCCAGCTGCTCCGAGATGGCGTGCTCCAGCACGTCGGCCTCGGCGTGCACCTCATCCCAGGAGTAGCCCAGCGCCTCGGTCAGGTAAAGCTCCAGCAGCCGGTGATGGCGCAGCACTTCGAGCGCCGTGCGCCGGCCGAGCTCCGTCAGCTCGACGCTGCGGTAGGGCGTGTAGGCGACCAGGTGCAGCCGGTCGAGCCGCTGCAGCATGCCCGTCACCGACGCGGGCGCAACGCCCAGCTGTGCCGCGAGCAGCGACGTCGTGACCTGCTCGTGCTCTTGCTGCAGCAGGTAGATCGACTTGACATAATCCTCGATGGCCGCCGAGAACTTCGGCCGGCTCGCCGTGCTCGCGTCCGATTCCGTCACCGTGCTCCCCACTCCTTGTGCTTGCCCATGTGGCAAGGGGCATCCCAATTATGGGCAGCGGGGCGGCCGCTGTCAAACCGGCGGGGCAGGGTGGACGCGCACCGCGTCGGTGGTGACACGGCCCTCCTCGCAGACGAGTGCAATGCCGCCGCCCTCCAGCGGCCGGTCCGCATCGAAAACGTCGAAGACCGACTGGCCGCCGACCCAGGCCTGCAGCCGTGCGCCCTGCGCTTCGAGCGCCAGGTCAACCGGCCGGCCGTAGTCCCAGGCGAAGGGCGCCTCCGCGAGCACGGTCGGACGGCCGTGCAGCTTGACCAGCCGCACCCAGGCGCGGTCGCCGAGCAGCAGAGCGTAGTAGCGCCGCAGGCCCTGCACGCGCGCGGCCAGGCCGGCCGCGGCCGCCAGGTGCGGCGTGATCACGCTGCTGACGCGGTAGTCGGTCCATTCCCGCGTGCCGGTGATCAGCAGCCCGCGGCCGTGGTTCTGGATGATCTGGAACGGCGCGCCCGGCGGCGACTCGAACGCGTCGACTGCGTCGACCCAGGCGCGGCGCCAGAGCGTGCCCCCGCCCGGCGGCCGGGTCAGGTCGACCTCCGGCGCGCCCGCCCAGGTGAGGTAGTCGAGGTAGATCGTCGCCTCCGCCGCCCCCGCCGCCCCGACCTCGACGCCGATCAGTGCGATGGGTGCGCCGCCCAGGGCCGGGGTGCGCCAGGTCAGCGTGCCCGTCGCACCAGGCGCCAGGCGGATTGCGGGGCCGTCGGTGCGCGCGAATTGGTCGCCCTCGGCCAACGGCGCGCAGGTACAGGCGTACGGTGGCCGGCGCCCGGTTCGCCGCATCGGCGCTCACGCCCGCCCGCACCTCCTGGCCGGGATACAGCGTCGGCGCGGCGAGCAGGTGGTAGCCGCCCGGCACGAAGGCGGCGGCCGGCGGAAACGTCGGCGTGGCCACCCGCGCGGCGTGATAGGGCGCCAGGCTGCTCGCCTGCACCGCCAGGCTGCGCGTCCCCGCCGCGCTGTGGCCGGCCACGTTTGCCAGGGTCACGCCCGCCGCGGCCTCCGCGCCGGGGTCGGGCGCCCAGCCCTGCAGCGCGCCCGGCTGCTCCCAGTGGAAGCGCGCTCCGCCCTTCGGCGCCAGCGCGGGCATCCCGGCCAGGCGCCGCGCGGTGTTCACCACGTGGTACGCTTCGGTCAACGCGTCGGTGACCGCGCGCCCGCCGTCCGCCGTCGACAGGTAGAGGCGGTCGGCCACCGGCCCGCGCCAGTCGGGCCCGCCCGCGAAGCCCGCCAGGCCGTTGCGGATGCCGAGCAGGCAGCCCAGGTTGCCCGCGTTGCAGTCGGTATCCCAGCCCGCCGCGGTCACGATGCCGAGCGAGCGGTGCAGGTCCCCGTCGCCATAGAGCAAGGCCAGGATGATCAGCCCGTGGTTCGGGATCAGCGGGCAACTGCCGCCGTAGCGCGCGTAGCCGTGCTGCCCGGCCAGCCAGGCGCGCGTCGCCTGCCAGTCGGGCTCGCGGGCGTGGTGCGCGCGCAGGGCGGCGATCAGCCGCGCGACCGCCGAGTCGCGCGGGATCTGGGCGACCGCTCCGTCGAGCAGATGCGGGATGCGCGGCTCGACGAAGGCCAGCGCCTCCAGCGCCGCGATCACGGCCGCGCCGTGCAGCGCTTCGCCGTCGTGGCTGACCGACGCCGCGCGGCGCGCCAGCGCCGCGGCGCGCTCTGGGTCGCCCGGGCTGATCAGCGCCCAGCCGTCGCAGAAGATCTGCGCGCCGATCTGCTCGGCGACCACGCGGCCGTTCAGCGCGATGCTGCCGCTGTGCGGCGCGGCCACGCCCGCCTGCAGGCGGAGGAAGGCGGTGTGCTCGGTCGCCTGGCCCATCCCGCCCCACCAGAGCACGCTGCGCCCCTCGACGAGGTAGTTCAGCCAGGTGGCGCCCACCTGCGCCGCCGTCAGATCGGGCGGATAGCCGTGGTCGGGCAGCGCGCGCAGGAAGGTGAAGGTACCGCTGAGGTCGTCGTCGGGCACGACGAGCGGCATGCCGAGCCGCTCGTGCACGTAGCCCGCGATCGGACCGAGCGTGGCGCGGATGCGCTCGTAGCTCCAGCCCTCGACGGGCCGCCCGAGATACACGCCGGTGATCTTGCCGAGCACTCCGGCGTAAACGCGCTCGACGTAGTCGGGCGGGAAGGTCATGGTGCACGTCCTCCGCCGGCATCCCGGCATGCCGCCCCGGCGGCAAGTGTGCCGCGATTCTAGTGGGCGCGGCCGCCCGCTGTCAAGCGCGCTGTCACCGCACCGTCACGACCGATTACCCGCTGTATCACCGCCGGGCGATATGATGCGCGAGTAGGGGCACGCGGCCCGAGGGGGGCAAGGTGATGCGGATCGACGGCTCCGGCGCGGAGCGCTTTCTCGACTACCTGGATGGCCGGGTCGACGCGGCGGCCGTGCTGGCGCATCCGGCCTATCAGGCCGTGGTGGCGCATGCGGCGCGTGCAGGTGAGACGATCGGCCCGGCCGAGCTTGACGCGGCCCGGGCGGGCGCGCCATCGCCGTTCTACGGCCTGATGCACACGACGGAGCGTCTGCCGGCGATCCGGGCCCTCCTCGCGGCGCTGCCGGCCCAGGCCCCGCCCTGGCTGGCTGAGGCCGCGGAGGCGCTCCACGCCCTGGCACCCGGCGCCGGCCTAGATACCCTCGCCGTCTACCCCATCGTCGGCTATGACATGGGCATCGGCCTGCAGGACACCGTCTGCCTCAACCTCAACTGCGCCGCCTACCTGGCCGACCCCGCCGAGGTCTGGTACTTCCTGATCCACGAGGCCTGCCACTGCCTCTACGAGCGCACCCACGCCATCCCGCCGCTGGCGGCGATCCGCACGCCGGCCGATTGGCGGGCCTACTTCCACCTCTGGCTGCACAACGAGGGGTTCGCCACCTACGCGCCGCTGGCGTTGCGCGTCGCCCGTGGCGGCGTGCACGACATGTTCGGCGACTACGCGGTCCTGGCCGACGCGACGGCCCTGCGGGCGCACGTCGCCGCCTTCCGCGCCACGGAGGCCGCCCTGGCGGGCCCGGGTCCGCGCGACCGCGAGTCCTATCTGGCGCTCGTCTTTGGGCCCCAGCGGCTGGCTTATCGGGTGGGCTGTGGCCTCATCCGCGCGGTGGCTCGGCAGCACGGCGCGGCGGCCGTCCCGCGGGCGTTCGGCCTGGGGGCGGATGCGTTCCTGGCCGAGTACAGGTCGCTGCTCGACGCGGTGCCGGCCGGGGCGCCGGCATAGCCCGGCGGCGCGGGCGCGCCTAGCCGGCGGAGCGCAGCTCGCCGGTGGACGGAAGCCCGGCCGCCAGGATCTCGCTCGCCGCGGCCGCGCTGAGCGGCGCGGCGAAGTACGCGCCCTGGCCGAACGCGCAGCCGAGGGTACGGAGGTGTCGCCAATCGTCCGCCGATTCCACACCCTCGGCCACTACGTCCATACGCAGCGCGTGCGCCAACCCGATCACGGCCGCCACGATCGCCGCGTTCTCCGGGTCCGTGCCCAGGCCGGTCACGAAGGTCCGGTCGATCTTCAGCGTGTCTACGGGCAGGCGCTTCAGGTAGCTGAGGCTGGAGTAGCCGGTGCCGAAGTCGTCGATGGCCAGTTGCACGCCCAGCGCGCGCAGCTTGCGCAGCGTGGCGCTGTTCGCCTCGGCGTCCTCCAGCACCACGCTCTCGGTGATCTCGAACTGCACGCAGCGCGGGTCGACCCCCGTCAGGTGCAGCACGTGCGTAATGCCGGGCACCAGGTCGGGCTGCTGGAACTCGCGCGCCGATAGGTTGATGCTCATGCGCAGGTCGCGCGCGCCCGGGAACCGCGCCTGCCACTGCTGCGTCTGCCGGCACGCCTGCTCGAGCACCCACTGGCCCAGCGGCCGGATCAGGCCGGTCTCCTCGGCCAGGGGGATGAACTCGCCGGGAGCCACCAGCCCGCGCTCCGGGTGCCGCCATCGTACCAGCGCCTCCATGCCGGTGACGTGCCCGCTGGCCAGCGCGATCAGCGGCTGGTAGTGCACCTCGAATTCGCCGCGCTCCAGCGCGCGCCGCAGCCGGCTCTCGAGCTCCAGCCGCGCCATGGCCTGCGCGTTCATGCTCGCGTCGAAGATCTCGAAGCGCGACTTGCCCTTGCTCTTGGCGCGGTAGAGGGCGATGTCCACGTCGCGCAGCAGGTCGGTCGCGCGCTTCTCGCCGGGCCGGCTGTACACCACGCCGATGCTGGCCGTGATGAACACCTCGCGCTTGCTCAGCGTCACCGGCACCTGCATCGATTCGAGGATGCGCTCCGCGACCGCCGTCGCCTCGTGGATGTCCGCGACGTCCTCGAGCAGGATGGCGAACTCGTCGCCGCCGAAGCGGGCCAGCGTATCCTCGCGCCGCAGACACCCGCCGAGGCGCTGCGCCACGGTCAGCAGCAGCCGGTCACCCGCCTCGTGCCCCAGACTGTCGTTCACCACCTTGAAGCGATCGAGGTCGAGGAAGAGCACGGCCAGGGCGTGGCTGCGGCGGTCGTCGCGGGCGAGGGCGTGGTCGAGGCGGTCCAGCAGCAGCGCGCGATTCGGCAGGCCGGTGAGCGCGTCGTGGAAGGCGTGGTAGTGCAGCTGTTCTTCGAAGGCCTTCCGCTCGGTGATGTCCTCGGCGACCACGAGCACGGTGCGCTGCTCGCCCATCTCCAGGATGTCGGCGGTGATCTGCACGTCGATGATGCTCCCGTCCTTGCGCCGGTGGCGGCCCTCGCCCGCCGAGGGCAGCGCCGTGCGCGGCGTGTCGCGGTCGGCCAGCAGGCGGGCCGGATCATTCGGTGCGCTCAGGTCGAGGATCCGCATGGCCAGGAACTCGGCGTGGCTGTAGCCGTAACGCTGCACCGCGGCCTCGTTGACGGTCAACATCCGCAGCGTATCGAGATCATAGGTCCACATGGGCAGCGGATTCGCCGAGAATAGCTGGCGGAAGCCCGCTTCGCTCTGCCGCAGCGCGTGCTCCGACCGCTGGAGCCGGCCCACCTCGTCCTGGAGCGCCTGGATGCGCGCGAGGAGCTCTTCGGAGGCGAGCGTGAAGGCGCGCTCCAGCAGGCGGCGCCGGGCATCGTCGTGCTCGTAGGCCGCGCCGACCGCGGCGAGCAGCGGCTGCCAGGCGGCGGGGATGGTGGTCGGCGGTCCATAGTGGCGCGCCACCTGGCGTTGCAGCAGTCGATTCACCCTCAGACCTCCCGGAACGTCGTGATGCTCAACATCTGGTTCTGGAACGTGGGCGCCGCGCCCGCCGTGAAGGTGCCAATCTGACCGTAGCCGTAAAATCCGGCCAGCACGGTGCCGCGGCCCAGGACCTCCTGCACGGCGGCCGGCTCGTCGTCGGCGCGCGGCCCCAGCGCCTGCTTGCGCCCCGCGCCCCCGCACAACAGGGCTAGCGCCGGAGTGGGCCCCGGCACGAGCGCGGCACGGGCGGCCGCCTGTGCCGCGGCGATCAGACCCGTGTCGGTCGCCAGCACCAGGCGCGCCGTCGTGCCCTCGGGAATCGTGGCCGAGAAGATGATGCCGCCCGTCCGCTCGTCGACCCCCAGGATGGTCCGGATCGCGCCGCCCGCCGCCTCGGGCCCGAGCACCGCCAGCGGCAGCGCCTGCCCGCCGGCGGGCAGCGCCGGGCCGTCGTCGCCGAGGTAGCGCCGGTAGAGCGCCAGGGCGGGCTCGCCGTCGATCTCGCGGACCAGCGGCCCTCGCGCGCGCGTGATGCGCCGCTCGGGTCCGACCGGCTGCCAGCCGGCCCCCAGGCCCTGCCCTGTCACCAGCCGGGGCCCGTAGAAACCCAGCGCGACCAGGCGATCGGACTGCGGCGGCTCGCCCAGCCCGACGCCCGGCGCGTGAAACGCCAGCCCGTCGCCCGCGAAGCCGCCGGACAGGTGCGTCCCTGCGGGCAGGTGGGCCACGAGCCCCTCGACCAGCGCGCTGCCGTCAACTCGCGCGCCCGCCGCGCAGACCCACACGTGGGCCAGGTCGGGCGCGGCCAGTGCCGCCGCCAGCCGCGGCCCGGCCTCGGGGCTACCGCCCGCTGGGTCCAGCCGCACCGCCACGGCGGCCACCCGCGTCGTGACGAAGTGCACCGCCGTGCAGACCAGCGAATCGTCGAGCACCGCCTCCCCGGCGATCTCGCCCGCCGTCGTCGCGGTCACAAGATGCGCCTCGGGGTACGCGCCGCGTACGGCGGCCAGGTGGTGCGGATCGCGGAGCAATGCTGGAGCGCCGAACAGCAGCACGACCTGAGGCGAGGGCCGCAGTTTGCCCGGCGGCTCCGGCTGCCAGCCCGCTGCCCCCGTCCAAACCGTTTGCTCGATGTTCATTTACCATGAACCTTTGGCGTAAGGCGCCTGCGATTAGAGGTTCCCAGAAGTAGAGTATAACTGATCGCGGCGATTCGCTCAATAGCCTGAAGGTCACGAATCCGCCCCGGACCTTCGTAGTCGCGCCGGAGGTTTACCGAGGATGGCGCGGGCAGTCGCCACCCGTATCCTAGCGCGAACGGGTGGCGACCGTGGTGAACGCGAGTGAACAATCGGTTGATAGAAACGGCGACCCAGCTTACGGCGCGCCGATCGCCTCGTAGATCATCTTGCTGATCTGCCCGCGCGTGGCGCTACCATAGGGCCGCAGGTAGAGGCCGGGGCACGGCTCGCCCGCGGCGCCGCAAGCATACCCGCTCATCAGCCCGTGATGATAGGCGGTCTCGACCGGGTCGTAGAACGGGTGGGCCGGCGGCACGTCGACGAAGTGGGGCCCGCCGCTGGTGTCGGTCGGGAAGTGCTCGGCCAGCACGAGGATCTTGGCGATCTGCGCGCGGGTCACGCCCGCGTTCGGCCGGAAGTAGGGCCGCTGCTGATCATCGCACGGCTCGCCCGGCCCGCCGCAGGCATAGCCGGAGATCACGCCCATGATATATGCTTTCTCGACATAGGCGTAGAATGGGCTGCTGGTCGGCACGTCGGCGAAGTCCGGCGTCGGCGGCAGGAGCACCACCCACCGCGAGGCCAGGGCGACCATCTTGCTGAACTGCGCCCGCGTGGCGTCGGCATAGGGCCGGAAGGTCCCGTCGGCATAGCCGCTGATGATGCCGTGGCAGGCCATGTACTGCACGTAGGGGTAGAAGGGATTGCTTGGCGGCACGTCGGCGAAGGTCGTCGTGCACGGCGTGGGCGTCGCGGTCGGAGCGGGCACGGTCGGCGTCGGCGGTGGGTTGCTCGGGATGGTCAGCCGCCCGATCTGGTTGGCCTGCTCCTCGGTGAACCAGATCGCGGCGTCGGGCCCCGCGGTGATGCCGCGGGGGTGGCTGGCCGGAGTGGGCAGCGTGTACTCCTGGACCACGCCGAGCGGGCTGATGCGCGCCACGCGGCCCGTCGCGTTCTCGGTGAACCACAGGTTGCCGTCCGGGCCGGTCACGATGCCCTCGGGCTGGGCGCTGGGATTGGGCAGGGCGAACTCGGCGACTGCGCCGCCCGGCGTGATGCACCCGATCTTGCCCGCCGCCCACTCGGTGAACCACAGGTTGCCGTCGGGGCCGCGCGCGATGCCGCTCGGCGCCGCGTTGCTGGTGGGCAGCGGGAACTCGGCGAAGGTGCCCGAGGGCGACACGCGCCCGATCTGGTTGGCCCCGTCCTCGGCGAACCAGAGGTTCGCGTCGGGGCCGCTCGTGATGCCGACCGGGTGGCTGTTCGCCGTCGGGATCGCGTACTCATGCAGCACGCCCGTCGCGTCGATCGTGCCGATCTGGTTGGCGTCGCTCTCGGCGAACCACATGCGGCCGTCGGCGCCCAGCGTGATGCCCTGCGGATGGGAGAACGCGGTCGGCAGGTTCCAGACGGTGACGGCGCCCGTGCTGGTGATGCGGCCGACCCGGTTGCCGATGTATGCCGTGAACCACTCGTGGCCCGAGCCGTCGTAGGCGATGCTGTTCGGCTGGCTGTTGGCCGGCAGCGCGAACTCAGTGATCGTCCCGCCGGTGGTGATGCGGGCGATGTGGTTGCCGTCCTGCTCCGTGAACCAGAGCGTGCTGCCCGTGCCCGCGGCGATGCCGCCCGGGTAGCTGTTTGCGGTGGGGATGGGGTATTCGACCACCGTCGCGCCCGGCAGCGACGGCGCGGGTGGGGCGGCGCCCGCGCGGCTCACGGGGCCGGCGAGCACGATGGCGGTGAGCAGCGACAAGGCGCCGAGGGCGCGTAACAAACGGGTCATGGCAGGTGCCTCCTGTGGTGCGGGGCCGTGCGGCGGCCCCTGGCGAGCATCGATCTCAGCCAGCTTAACACCGCGCCGCGGGCGCCGGAAGGGACACGGGGCGTGACCAAAACCGTGACAGCGCGCGGCGTGGGCTCGGTGGGACTATCGGGCGCCGCGTGGTAGGAAGAGTGGGCTATTGCCGGGGTGGTGCGGTTATGCTACGATGGGGCCGAGCAGGGGGGCTGGCGCGCGCGAGCCCGGCGGCGGGCGGCGTGCGGCCCCGCGAAGGAGGTGGCAGCGGTGCGCGATTCCGGGGGGACAGGCGGCTACACCGCCATCATCGTGGGCGCGATCCTCGCCCTCCTGATCATGCTGGGCCTGCTGCTCGGCAGCCGCGTGCTCTACCAGCAGACGATCGCGCTCGCGCTGACCCCGGCGCCGTTCCCGACCTCACCGATGCCGGCCTGGTTCGGCACCCCGGTCACGTTCCCCACCATTGCGCCCTTCGACCCGAGCACCTTCTACGGCATCCCCCCCGCGCCGACCCGGGGCCCCACGGGCGGCGGCGTCATCCGCCCGTAGCGCACGGGCGTCCGCTCCGCGTCACCCCCGCGCCTCCGCCGCGTCCGCCCGGAACGCGCGGTTGCCCGCGCGCAGGATGCGCGCGGCCGTGCGGGCGCGGTGCGGCCCGTCCAGCCGGTAGCGCGCGGCGATCGGCGGGCCCAGCAGCAGATCGCGCCAGAGCCGCGGGTGGCGCCACAGCTGCGGCAGCACCCCGACCTCGGCCGCCAGCAGGTCCAGGTACGGCTCGAGCTCGACGCGAAACGGGTTGCCGGCGCGCGCCGCGACCGCCCGGCGCCGCGCCGCGATCGCTGCGTGCCTGCGGACCGGCGGCGGCAGCCGCAGCCGCCCGCGCAGCACCGCGGCGGTCCACCGCGCCTGCATCTCGGCGAGCGGCATGATCGCCCCGGTCGTCCGCGTCATGCCGAGGAAGGCGAGCGTCGGCCGGTCGGGGTGCACGACCACGCGGTAGAGCCCGAGTCCCCGCGGGTCAGCCCGGAAGATCGACTCGGCCAGGAAGGGGATCCGCAACCGGTAGCCGGTCGCGCAGACGATCACGTCGACCGGGTCCGTGCGCCCGTCCGCGAACGCGATAGTGCGCCCTTCCACCCGCGTGATCCCCGGCCGGGGCCGCACCGCCCCCGCCGCGATCGCCTCGCGGAGCCGGGCGTCGAGCAGCAGGCGGTCGCGCTCCATCACGAAGGGCGCGTCGGGCCCGCGCCCCTGTGGCCCCAGGCCGGGCCACACCTGCCCGAGCCGCAGGCGCACGTGGCGCGCCAGGCGATCGCCCCAACCTGCGCCCGGCCGGGGCGGCGGCGCCGTCACCGCCTGCGCCCAGGCGTTGTGGCGCCCGCTCAGTAGCGTCTGCCGCGCCAGGGCGCCCGTCTCGACCGCGATGTCGATGCCGCTGCTCCCGGTGCCCACCACCAGCACGCGCTGCCCGGCGAACGGTGTGGCATCCGCGAACGCCTTGCTGTGCAGCAGCGTGCCGGAGAACGCCGCCAGGCCGGGGATGTCCGGGAAGGCCGGCTCGTCGAACATGCCGCTGCATACCACCACCGCGTCGAACGTCGCGCTCTGCCGCCCGTCGGGCGCGCGGACGTCCACCCGCCAGCGCCCGCCCGCCAGCGGCACCACCGCCTCCACTCGGGTCTCGAATGGGATGTCGCGCCGCACCGCAAACCGCGCCGCGTAGGCGTCCAGGTAGCGCACCACGGCGGCCGCGGGCGGGAACGCGGGCAGCCGGGCCGGAAACGGGAAGTCGGAGAACGCGGTGAGGTGCTTCGGCGTGTTGGTGTGCAGCGACCGATAGGCCGGGCTGCCGCCGCCGGGCGCCGCCTCGTCAAACGTCCAGACCCCGCCCAGCCGCGCGGTCGCCTCGAACACCACCGGCACCAGCCCTGCCTCGCGCAGGCACTTGGCCGCGGTCACCCCGCTCGCCCCCGCGCCGACCACGGCCACCCGGCGCGCGTCCTGTCTCCCCATGCCCCTCCTCTCGGCGCCGCCCCCGCCGCGCCTGCCGCCGCGGCGCGGTCCCCGGACCCCCGCGCTCCCGGGCAAGCGCCCACCGCACGTCGCGCGCCACGGGTCCGGCGCCGTGCGCTCTCGCGTGCTTGTGACGCCGCTACGGCAAAGGGTATAATTGACACGGTAGCGGGTGCCCGCGTGCGTGGGCGCCCTTCCCGCCCGTCCGAGTCCGGCCGCCGCCCGCAGGTCCGCGCGTGATTGCCCGGCCGCCACGCGGCGTTCGAGCACGCTTCCCGCCCGCCGGGGGCCACCGGGGGATCGACCGCGGCGCGGGGCAGTAGTATGGGACATGAAGGAGCCGGCGCATGGGTGGTGCGCAAGACGGCCCGCGGCCGGCCGGCGTCGACCTGGCCGCGTGGGACCTGGCCCGGCGCATCCTGCGCCACGTCCCCGCCGGGTCCATCAGCATCTTCGATCGCGACCTGCGCTACGTCCTGGCCGAGGGCACCGGCCTGCGCGACGTCGGCATGTCGTCGGAGGCGCTGGTCGGCAAGACGCTGCCCGAGCTATTCCCTCCCGCGGACGTCGCCTTGGTCACGCCCTACTACCGGCAGGCGCTGGCCGGCACCCCGGTCAGCTTCGAGCTCCCCGTCGGCGACCGCATCTACGCCATCAACGCCGCGCCCTTGCACGCGCCCGGCTTCGACCCCCCGGTGCACGCGGATACCTGCGGATGCCGGGGATGGGTCACGCGCGCCCCAGGCAGCGGACTACATTCTGGTCGTCGCGCAAGACGTGACCGCGCGCAAACGCGTCGAAGAGGCGCTGCGCGCGAGCGAAGCTCGGCTCCAGAGCCTCATGTACGGCAACGTCATCGGCATCCTCCAGGCCGGCGAGACGCGGATCCTCGACGCCAATGACGCCTTCCTCCAGATGATCGGCTACACCCGCGCCGACCTGGCGGCGGGCCGCGTGCGCTGGCGCGAGATGACTCCGCCGGAGTGGCACGCGGCCGACGACCGCGCCGTGCACGAGATGCTGGCGCAGGGCGCGGCCACGCCGTTCGAGAAGGAGCTCTTCCGCCGGGACGGCAGCCGCGTGCCCATCCTCATCGGCGGCACGCTGCTCACCCGCGAGCCGCTCACCTGGATGTGCTTCGTCCTCGACCTCACCGCCCGCCACGAGGCCGAAGCGCGCGAGCGCGCCGCGCGCCTGCGCGCGGAAGACGCGGTGCGCGACCGCGATCGCCTCCTCGGCGTCGTGGCGCACGACTTGCGCAACCCGCTGGCCACCATTCAGGCCGCCGCCCAGTTGCTCGAGCGCCGTCTGGCCGCCGACGCCCCGCCCGATCCCGCGCGCCTGGCGCGCCAGGTGGCGCAGATCGCCCGCGCGACCGCGCACATGAACGACCTGATCGAGGAGATCGTCGAATTCGTCGCGCATCCAGGCCGGCGCGCCGCTCGACCTGCAGCGCCGCCCGACCGACCTCGTGACGCTCGTGCGCCACGTGGCCGAGGAGCGGCGCGACCGTGGTGCCCGGCAGCCGATCGAGGTGACCGCCGCGGTGGCGGAGATCGTCGGCTCCTGGGACCCCCACCGGCTCGAGCGCGTCTTCGCGAACCTCCTCGACAACGCCATCAAGTACAGCCCCGCGGGCGGGACGATTCGCCTCACGGTGGAGACGGGCGGCGCTGCGGGGCCCGCCGACGCGCCCGGCTGGGCGCGTGTGCAGGTCGCCGATGAGGGTATCGGCATCCCCGCCGCCGACCTGCCCCACATCTTCGACTGGTATCGCCGCGCCGACAATGCCGGGGCCACCGCCATCGGCACCGGCCTGGGGCTGGCCGGAGCACGCCAGATCGTTGAGCAGCACGGCGGCACCATCACCGCCGCCAGCGTCGAGGGCGCCGGCGCGACGTTCACCGTCACCCTGCCCCGATCCGCCGCCTAGCGGCCGGCCGCCGGTCCGGACGGCACCAACGTCGGCGGCACGCCGCTGCCGTACTTCGCCTGATAGCGGAACGTGCCCAGCTGGCTCAGCAGCACCGCGAACGGCGTGCCGGCGTTCTCCGGGTGATACTCAAAGACCGCCCGCTCGAAATACTGCACGGTGTACGGGCGCCCGTCGAGGTCGCTGACCTCGGTGAACTCCTCCGAGATGGGGTAGCCCTGCTGCGCCAGTCCCCCGTGCGTCTCCCAGTAGGTGCGGAAGGCGCCGCCGATGCTGTGGCCGGTCTCCGGGAAGGTCCGCGGGCGGTCGGGGTCCTCATGCTGGCCCGGCGCGCCCGCGGGCCCATACTTCTGGTGGTAGCGGAACGTGCCCAGTTGCGAGAGCAGCACGTTGAAGGGCGGCGGGTTCTCCGAGTGGAGCTCAAAGACGGCGCGCTCGAAATACTGCACCGTGTACAGCTTGCCGTCGAGCGGGCTAACCTCGGTGAACTCCTCGGAGATGGGGTAGCCCTGCTGCGCTAGCCCCCCGTGGGCCTGCCAGTACTGCCAGAACAGGCCCCGCACCGTGTGCCCCGTCTCGGGGAAGGTATGCGCGCTGCCCTGCGCGCCGGTCGCGCCGGGCACCGCGGCCCCCAGCACCAGCACGGCCAGCAGGAACAGGCCCGCCCAGGCCGGCCGCAGACGAATCGACATCGAGAACGCAGCCTCCGGTTCGGGGATTGGCCGGGCGCGCCGCCCTCCTGGCGATCGCGGGCCGCGGACACACGGCGCCGGCCCGCGGGCCCAATTGCCCGCGACCGGCACCAGTATACCCCAACCGCTCGCCCGCGCCCAGGACCGCGGGGCACCGGGCCGCGTCAGCGCAGCGGCTTGCGATAGAAAGTGTGCCGGCGCACCGTCCGGTAGCCCATGTCGGTGTAGAGTTCCAGCGCGCCGGTCGGGTTCTCCGTGTCGACGCTCAACGCCGTCTCGCTCATGCCCAGGTCGGCGTGCAGCCGGATGCTGCGCGCCAGCAGGGCCCGCGCGACGCCCCGGCGCCGCCAGGGCCGCCGCACGCTGATCTGCTCGGTGTAGCCCCGCCGCCGGCCGAAGGTCGCGTTTTCCTCCTCGGCGACAAAGTTGCGCACCATGCCCGCGACCTGGCAGCCGTCCCAGGCCACCTGCCACAGATACGGCTGGAACCACGGCTGGGCCAGCCAGCGGTCAAAGTCGGCCAGATCCGCCGCCGTGGTGCCCCAATGGTCGCGGAACGCCTCGGCTTCGGCCGCCCAGATGGCGCGGTAGTGCCCCGGCTCCACCGGTCGCACCTCCAGCCCGGGCGGCAGCGCGGCCTCCGGGACCGGCTCCGCGATCCGTCGCACCATCGTGTGCGCGTAGCGCACGGGCGCGTACTCCGCGCGCGCGAGCAGCGCGTGGCGGTCGGGCGCATGGTCGTCCGCGACCGCCTGCAAGAAACCGCGGTCCGCCGCCCCGGCGATCGCCGCGATCCGCCGGATGTGCGCTTCGCTGTGGCGCAGCAGCGCCCCGCCGAGCCCGTGCCGGCGCCAGGCGGGCACCACCCAGCCGGCGTGGCTGTAGATGGCCGTGCCGTCCTGCTCGGCCGAGGCGCGCACCATCCGGTAGCCGATCACCGCGCCGCCGCGTTCGACGAGCAAGACGTCGCGCGACGGAATGCACCCGGGCAGGTTGGCATAGGTCCACGACAGCTCCTCGGCCGTCGGCAGCCAGTCGGCGCCGTCGGCCTCCCGGCATGCCGCCAGCACGCTCGCCATCGCCGCGTAATCGGCGGGTCCGGCCCAACGGCGGGAGGTGAAGCCGGGCACGCGCGGGCACTCCGGCAGGAGGCTGGGAACGGGGGTCGCGAAGCGGGTCTCCAGGTTCATGGTCGGCTCCTCTCCGAATCCGAGCACCGCGCGGTGCCCCATCGTCGACGTCTTGGCGCCAGTATAGACGCCGGCCGTCAAGGATTCGTCAAGCGCGCCCTGGGCAGCAATTCCCAGGGACCGATGGTTCGGAATCGCAGCCCGTAGCAGCAACCCAACCGAGTTCCTGAGCCCGGAGATCATCCGGTGCCCTGCCCACGGGGGCCCACCGGCCTCTGCCGGCCCTGCCTCCCCGCGTCATCCTGACCGCAGCGAAGGATCTCCGAACTCCGAACGGCTGCCCTGAGGCAAGCCCCTCCGCGCAGACCGGCGCCCCGGACATCGCACGCCTCCGGACCGCCCCCGGCCGCCCCACCTCTCCTCTGTCATCCCGAACGCAGCGAAGGATCTCCAACTCCGGGATGCTCCCCTGAGGCAAGCGTTGCCGCGCCGACCCGCTCCCGGAACCTCACCGCGTGAACTGCCCGGCCGCCCCACCTCTCCTCTGTCATCCCGAACGCAGTGAGGGATTCCCACTCCGAGAGGCTCCCCTGAGGCAAGCGTTGCCGTGCCGCCCCGCTGCGCAGACACCGCCAGGGCGCCCCGGTCGGCAGCCTGGGCGGAGACCTTACACGCTATTCAACACGACCGGAGGACGGGAACCTGGGCAGCCGCACAGGGTGGAGGACCCCGCCGCCGGCAGCAGGCGGGAATCGGCCCGATCAGCGCGCCGCCGCCGCCTCGACCCGATCGGCCAGCGCCTGCACGAAGCGCACGGTGGTGGGATACGTGGGCGCCGGATCCGCGGGGCCCCGGAGCGCCGCCGCCCGCCAGCGGAACGCCTCGGCGATCAGCGGCGCCCACTCCGGCAGTTGTGCCGCGACCCAGGCGCCCGCCTGCCGCTTCGACGCCTGCACCCCGTGCGTGACGGCGTAGAGCGCGCGGCAGAGGGTCAGGATCGCGTAGCCCTGGTACGGCCGCGAGTCGCGCGTCGCGGCGACGTAGGTCCGCCACGCCCGCGCCTGCGCCACGACCGCCGCGCGAAACTCGTCCGCCGAGATCGGCGGGATCAGCGTGGCCGCGGGCGGACCGATCAGCGCCCGGCCCTGGGTGCGCACCACGTACCAGTTGATCAGCCAGTCGGCGCCCGCGTCCTTGCGGTGGAACGGCTCGCCCGGGCTGATGATCGCGATCGGGCTGCGCGTCGTCCGGAAGGTCTGCAGCGCGCGCGCCGCGAGGTAGGCGATCTCGATCCGCTCGGTCCACGCCGGCTGCGCCGCGATCAGCCGCGCGTGCAGCGCGTCGAGCGCGGCGAAAGCCGCGTCGTCCAGCTCCTCCGTCAGCACGGCAAGCAGGTCGACGTCGCTGATCGCCGGATCAAAATCCCCGGCGACCAGCGAGCCGTACAGGTACAGCCCCACCAGCCGGGCGCCGAGCACGGCCGGGAGCCCGGCGGTCAGCCGGGCGAGCAGCGTATTCACGGCGGCATAGGGGGTCGGCTGCATATGTCGATCGCGGCGCGGCATGCGCGTTGCCTCACCTCTCAATTATACCCGAGATCCGGCCCGTCAAGCGCGCGGCCGGCCGCCGCCGCGCGTAACACCGTGCGCCGCGGCCACGTAATAGCGATCGGACCGCCGGCCCCGCGGGGCGGCGCGGAAAGGAGCCGGCGTCATGTGGGAATACCTGAGCTGCTATGCGGAGCGCCAGGACATGCAAGAACGGTTCGTGGTCAGCAACTTCCCCCAGATCGGCGACCACGTGCTCGAAGTCGAGCTGCTCGATCGGCTAGGCGCCGAGGGCTGGGAGCTCGTCGCCGTCGTCCCGGCCTACGCGCGCACCGGCGGGCGCGTCAACCACCAGCTCTACTTCAAGCGCCCGCGCGGCACCCCGCCAACCGACCGCCCCACCACCCGGCTGCCGGGCTGAGGCGCCCAGCCCGGCCGTGGGCGGGCGTGGTATAATCGAGGGGTTCCGGCGGACGATCGGCCCGCCCGTCGGGGCAGGACCGCAGCACGACCACCTGACGTGGCTACCGGCCTGGAGCTGTCCTATGGCGGAACGCCCCCCCGACCTACCGGCCCCGTCGCCGAACCTGCCGCTCGCCCATCAGCCCCTGGTCGGCCGGGCCCACGAAATCGCCGCGCTGCAGGCGTTGCTGCGCCGTCCCGAGATCCCGCTCGTCACCTGCACCGGCCCCGGCGGCATCGGCAAGACCCGCCTGGCCGTCGAAGTCGCCCGCACCCTGCGCGACTCCTTCCCCGACGGCGTCGTCCTCATCTCCCTCGCCCCCGTGCGCGACCCCGCGCTCGTGCTCCCCGCGGTCGCCGAGACGCTGGGCCTGCACGAGGCGCCGGGCCGTGCTCTGCCCGATCGGCTGCGCGACTACCTGGCCGGGAAGCAAATCCTGCTCCTCCTGGACAGCTTCGAGCAGGTGATTGACGCCGCCCCCGCCGTCGCCGGCCTGCTCCAGTCCCCGGGGCTCAAGCTGCTGGTCACCAGCCGCGCGGTGCTGCGCCTGCACGAGGAGCAAGAGTTCCCCGTGCCGCCGCTGCGGCTGCCCGGGCTGCAGCCGCTGCCGCCTTGGGACGAGCTGGCCCAGACCGAAGCCGTGGCCCTCTTCACGCAGCGGGCCCGCGCCGCCGACCCCGCCTTCGCGCTGACGCCCGATAACGCCGCCGCCGTGGCCGCGATCTGTGTGCGCCTCGACGGCCTGCCGCTCGCCCTCGAGCTGGCCGCCGCGCGCAGCAAGTTCTTCCCCCCGCCCACCTTGCTCGCCCGCCTCGACCACGGCCTGGGGCTCCTCACCGGCGGCCCGCGTGATCTCCCGGCCCGTCAACAAACCCTCGAAGCTACCATCCGCTGGAGCTACGACTTGCTCCCGCCTCCCGAGCAGCGGCTCTTCCGGCGCCTGGCTGTCTTCAGCGGCGGCGCCGCGCTCGAACTCCATCGCGGCCGTCTGTGCCGCGCCCGCGCCCCAGCTGCCGCCGCTCGCCCCAGACCTCCTGGAGGGCGTCCTCGCGCTCGCCGAGCAGAGCCTGCTGCGCCGCCTGCCGCCCCTCCCCAGTGCCCCGGCCGATCCGCGCTTCGGCATGCTCGAAACGGTCCGCGAGTTCGCCCTGGCGCGGCTGGCCGAGAGCGGGGAAGCGCCCGCGCTGGAGGCGCGCCACACCGCCCATTACGTGGCGCTCGCCGAAGCCGCGGCCCCCTCGCTCAAGGGGCCCGGGCAGGCCGCCTGGCTGGCCCGGCTCGACGCCGAGCATCCCAACCTGCGCGCCGCGCTCGATTGGGCGCGCGCCCGCGATGAGGCGGCGACCGGCCTGCGCCTCGGCGCGGCGCTTTGGCGCTTCTGGTACATTCGCGGCTACTACAGCGAAGGCCGCGCCCAGCTGGGCGCGCTCCTGCGCCTGTCCGGCGCGGGCGCGCCCGCCGCGCCGCGGACGCTGCGGCGGCTGCGCGCCCACGTCCTGCACGGCGCCGGCGTGCTGGCCTGGGGCCAGGGCGACTTCGCCGCCGCCGAGCAGCACGCGCGCGATGGCCTGCGGCTCGACGAACTGCTCGACGACCCGGAGGGCCGCGCTAACGCGCTGAACACGCTCGGCCTGGTCGCCCGCGGCCGCGGCGACTACCCCGCCGCGCGCCGGCTGCACGCCGAGAGCCTGGCCTTGCGCCGCGCCCTCGGCGACGACTGGGGCCTCGCCAACGCCCTGCTTAATCTGGGCGTGGCCGCCTGGGGCCAGGGCGACTACGCCGAGGCTCGGCACCTCCTCGAGGAGAGCCTGGCCCTCGACCAGGCCCTCGGCGACCGCTGGAGCAGCGCCGTCGTGCTCGATTATCTGGGCCTCGTCGCGCAGGGCCAGGGCCACTTGGGTCCAGCGCAGGACCTATTGGAGCAGAGTCTCGCCTTGCGCCGCGGCCTGGCCGACACCTGGGGTGTGGCCAGCGGCCTGCTGCATCTCGCCGGGGTGCGGGGTGCCCAGGGCGATGCGCCCGGGGCGCAGGAGTTGCTCGACGAGAGCCTGCGCCGCTACCGCGAGGTCGGCGACAGCCTGGGCGCCGCCGCCGCCCTCCACGCGCGGGCCGTGCGGGCCGCGCATGCCGGCGAGTACGCCGCCGCGCACGCCTGCCTGGCCGAGAGCGCGGCGTTGCGCCAGGCGGCCGCCCTGCCGGGGGGCATGGCCGAGTGCCTGGAGACCTGGGGACGCCTGGCGGCCCGGCAAGACCAGCCGGCCCACGCGGCCCGCCTCTGGGGCGCCGCGTCCGCCCTGCGCGCCGCGGCGGCAGTCCCGCTCCCGCCCGCCGACGCGCAGCAGCTGCAGGCCGAGATCGCCGCGCTTCAGGCCCGGGTTGCCCCCGCCGTCTGGGCGGCGGCGTGGGCGGCCGGGCAGGCGCTCTCCCCCGCCGAGGCCCTCGCCCTCGCCCGGGATCCCCCGCCTCCCGCGGCTTCGGCTCCGGCGCCCGCGCCCGCGCGCACGCCTGCGGACGGCTACCCCGAGGGCCTGACCGCCCGCGAGGTCGACGTGCTCCGCCTGGTCGCCCAGGGCCTGACCAACATCCAGATCGGCCGCGCGCTGGCCCTCAGCCCGCACACCGTCAACGTGCACCTGCGCAGCATCTACGGCAAGCTCGACGTCCCCTCCCGCGCCGCCGCCACGCGCTTCGCCGTCGAGCACGGCCTCGTCTGAGCCCCCGCTCCGTCCCGCGCCGCACCGCGTCCCGCCCCGCCTCGGTCGCCCGACCTAGTGCCGCCTCCGCCCCCCGCCTTAGCGCGTTTGGGTAGCCCGCCCCCCGGCCGGGTGTACCCGTTCGCGTGATGGCGCGCGCCCCCGGGTGCCCTATGCTGGAGGCAAGTCACACGACGACCGTCCGCACTGTCAGGCAGGCGCCCGTCGCGAAAGGAGCCCGACCATGTATCAGCAATACGCCAACGAGGTCCGCGCCCAGCAGCATCGGGAAGCCCGCCTGCAGGAAGCCGCCGTGGAACGCGCCCTGCGCGCCGCCCGCCGGCCCGCCCAGGAGGCCGACCCCGCCGATCAGCCCGCGCCCGCCGCCGCCCCGCGCCCCGCCCGCGGCGGCCTGCTCGCCGCCGTGCGCCAGGCGCTGGCGCCGCGGGGCCGCTCGGCCCTCGACGAGCCGTGAGGCCCGCGCCCGCGCACGGCGGGGCCGGCGCGCGGGGCGCCGCCCCCGTCCGGCCTCGACGGACCTCCCCACCAATCGCGCAGGCGCGAGGGTGACCGCCCTCGCGCCTGTGCCGTGCCCGGCGCTACATTTCGAATAGCCCCCACGCCGTCCACGCTACCCGATCAGGTGATGGCACGCGCCCCGCCCGATGCTGTGCTCAGAGTGGAGAGAAAGGCAGCGACGCCCCCGGCCCGAGCCCTCAGCCCGGCCGGTTTCGCGGAAAGGAGCACGGCAATGTACCCGCAGTATGTCAACGAGGCCCGGGCCGCGCAACGCCGCGACGACAGCGTGCGGGCAGGGGATGCCGGCCCCTCGCGGCGCCGCCTCACCCCCGGCGGAACGTCACCCGCCCGGCCGCCAGGGCGACGCCGTCCACCAGCCACCCGGCATCCTGCCACGCCCGCGCCTGGGGTGCCCGCGCGCCCTGGTTGCCCCACCACGCCCGGTGGGTGCGCGCCGAGTCCGGCAGCGCCGCGCCCAGCACCGCCTCCATCGCGGCAAAGGAGACCGTCAGCGTGGGGGCACCGCGCGCCGCGTGCGCCGCCAGCCACGCCTGCAGCGGCGCGTACTTGCCCCCACTGCCGGGCGCGGGCGCCGCCGGAGTCGCGGCGGGGCGCGCCGGGCGAGACGGGGCCGCCGGGGCCCCGCGGGGCACCGCCCCGCCCGCCGTCGGCGGCAGCGCGGCCAACTCCCCGAGGATGTCCGCCCCCGGCGCCAGCCAGGCCCCCAGCCGCGCCGGGTCCGCGGCCAGCGCCGCCAGCAGCCGCCCGCCCACCTCGCCCTTCAGCCCGACCTGCCCGCAGTGGAACCGCCCCGCGTCCGCCCGGGCGAGCACCACCGGCCGCAGCCCCGGCAGCGCCGGCAGCCGCGCCGCGGGCCCCGCGCTGCAGACCACCAGCGTCGGCCCGCCCAGCCGCACCGCCCCGTCGAGCGCGCAGGCCGCCAGATAGGCATCGCCCAGCAGCAGCAGCCCCAGATCGGAGGGCCCCGCCAGCGCCGCGCGCACCGCCGCCGGGATGCCCCGCGCCGCCGCCCACGCCTGCCGCGCCCGCGGACCCATGCCGGTGAACGTCACCTCGTAGGGCACCAGCCGCTGGTCGCCCGGCACCAGCCCATAGCCCGCGGAGAGGATCCGCAGGTCGAGGCCCGCCCCGCCCCCGGGCGCCCCCGCCCGCCACGCCGCGACCCCCCGCATCAGCCGCACGTGCTGCGCCCCCGTGTACAGCGCCGCCGCCGGCCGCGCCCACCGCGCCAGCGCCGCCTCGCGCGCCCGCAGGTGCGCCGCGCCCTGCCCGAAGTCCTCCGCCGTCAGCGGCGTGGGGCAGCCCCCAGCCTTCGCCCCGGTGCAGGATGTAATGATGTAGGAGGTGCATGAGGACAGTGCTTGACCGGGTGGATTGGGGATCAGTGTTCGGCATTCAGCGCAGGTAGCAGTTCACCGCTCGATCCGATTGAGCCGATCTCGTACTCACCGCTTGGCGTGGGACGAACGAGGAAGAAGCGAAGATCCAACCGCGCCTTGACCCAGTCCGGCAGACGCAATACGAGCCTCACGAACTGCCGGTGAGCGGGAAGAACCAGCCCGTAGACAGCGTCAGGCGAGTCCATACGCTGCAGGAGCTCACCGAGCGCTCCGAGGAAGTAGTTCACCCGCATCGCCGACCGTGACCCCTCACCTTTGGCCTCGAGCATCAGCCGTTCAGCGCCGCGGCGTGCCTCAATGTCGATCCCCGGGGCATGGCCCCATCGTACGTCGACGGACCAGCCCGCGGCCTGCAGCACGGCCGTCACGGCAGCCTTCACCTGATCCTCCGTTAGCTCCAGCTCTCCCGAATAGGCGAATCCCAACACAGCTTCTTTGCCGTTGAGAGGAACCAGACAGGCTCTTCCAGTGATAGTAACGGTCGCTGTTGTGGAAGGGAGTGGTGGGGGGGTGTGCGCTTGGTCGATACTGTGATCGATGAGGCGGTTGACGATCTTGCCAACAACCGGATCATATTCCCGGACGACCAGGCGCTTGTCCCTCAGGGTCCGGCAGATCTTGTTGACCGTCTGGCGTTCGGATATTTGGAGCGCCTTGGCGAGACTGTCGTCGTCTACTCCGGCGGGTTGCGTGCGCAGGTAGCGCAAAATGCGTTCGCGGTGAGTTTCCATACTGCCCCAATACCTACATTTCAGCTGCGGTCCCGGCATCGCTCCGGTTCAAGAGGAGTTAACCGGCGGGCAAACAACTACGTCTTCTCGTTGCCTATCCCACGCCACTATCTATGCCTTCTGGTCGAACGCCCGCCGCGTGAGCAGATCGAGCACACGCCCGCCCGGGACTAAACTAATCGCGGTGTATTTGTGGGCCAGCGCGATGGGAATGACGGAATCCCGGTACAGATCAAGCTCGAAGTGGTTGATGAGTGCCAAGGTTCGGGCAAGCTCCGTGTACCGCACCACTTCAGTCTTCGCTTGCACAAAGCCCGCGCCAGCATCTTGCTTCGCCGGGAATGGATAGGGCAGTGCGAAGACGAAGCACCGGCCAGATGGCGTCTTGTAGATGAAGTCCTGTCCGTAGTACGTTTCAGACCCAAACCCGTTGCTCGACGGATCTCGACTGGCGACGATGTACTTGTAGCGATACTGATCACTGATAGGCAGGATGCGATTAGTGGGGATGAATCGCTCGATGAGGTGCAGGTGATCCACGACTTGCCCGGTCTTCTGCAGGCCGATCACGAGTAGCCGTGCAAGACCCTTGGCTTCCAGCTGGGCATTAACCTCGGCAAAATAGCGCATGATCGGACCGTGCAGCCATGCGGAGGTTCCGAAGATGGCAAGCGGCCCATCTACGAAGAAGGCGAGACCACCAAGCGTCGGTAGAGAATTCTCTCGCAGATAGCGGACGTAGTGAACGGGCATCAAGTGCTCAACCGTCGTCATGAACCGCATCAAGGCAGTTGCGTTGGACTGGAAGTCCGCTACCTCCTCCCAGAGCCGCAGGCAATCGGACGGGTAGACCGCGCTGCCGCAATGCGGACAGTACTGCGACGCGGGAACATCCCGCATTTCGATGGGCCCCTGATCGCATGTCGGACACCGGTGGATCTTGAGGCGTGTCGGGTTGCCGGTTTCCAGCGGACCGGATCGACTTGATGCAAGATGGAAAAGAGTGGGCCGGAGGCTCGTGGTTGCATCCTCGGCATGGAATCGTGTCTTGGGGTTGTACAGTAAAGCATCGACTGTGGCCCGAAAAGCGTCACGAACCGAGCTTGTGCCCTTCAATCGGACATTGGCACTTGGTAAGGGGAAGGAAAGCGCCGAGTTGTTCTTCTGAAGGGCGGCTACTCGGAAAGGATCCACGCGGTTTCCGACTCGTAGTTCACCAAACTGCTTCATCTCGATGAGAATGCAGCCCACCTTCACGTACCCGACCTTCGTGCTCGGCAACTGCTGATCCAAGCTGAACTCATGCAGGCTCCCATCGATTGCGATCACTTGGTCGGGTAGGTTATTTGCTTGCGCTATGGGCGGATCTTGAAACAGTGCTACAATAGCCTCTTTCTCTTCTTCGGACGGAGGCGTTAGGTATTCTGCGTCCTTCAAGAACTCGACAACATCGGGATTGCGAATGATGTCGGAATGAGACGCCTTGTTTGCCTGCTCGCCCAAATACGGCATGGTCGGAGAACCCCCTTATCCCAACGGAATCGTCGGAACCTTTATGCTCCGTCCCGGCCGAAAACCGGCAGCCTTCCTTGTTGCGCGTTTGTCGCCAGATGCACTGTCGCAACACTTGGCTCGAACTTATCGATCTGGACAGGGATGACGAACGGGCTTGACAACGTCTTCACTCTAGCGAATCCCACGTCCTGCGCTCGGAGCAGGGAACGGCTAAAATCCGCGAAGTCATAGAACTTCGCCAACTCCCGGATCTCATTCTCATTGTTTAGGTGGGAGATGACCCAGTTCTCAGTGTTGGACAAGATGTTGGGGTGAATAGAGGTAACCTCCTGGGTCGCGTACACGAGGGCAATGCGATACTTTGCGCCCTCCTTCGCTAGTCTGGGCCACGTCTCCGTCAAGTCCATCCCCTTGCCAATCAAGTTGTGCGCCTCCTCGACATACACGACGATATTCGGCGGTGCCTGGCCAGCAATGAACGTTTGCATTGATCTCGTGAACACTTCGGTCGCGATCTGCTTGCTCAGCGACTCGCGGAGTGCCGGATCACCGACTGAGAGGTCCAAGATCACGATCTTGCCGGCCCGCAGGTGATTGTAGATCTCGATCCCGACCTCGTCAGTTCTCCTCGGAGAGTGGTACTTGCGGGCATCGGCGAGTATGCCAAACCCACGGATAAATGTCCCCGCTGCGTTCTTCCGCACAAGCAGATTCAGAATCGCCTTCGTCTCCTCATCAAGCCAAGCCTTCCCACTCGTGCTCTGGAGGGGGGCAGTTAAGTTCGCGGTCCTCGCTGCCTCGAACCACGTGACCGCCTGTTCGAGCGTGATGCCGGTGGTTGGATCTGGTAGCGACGTGCCGGCTGCTTGCACGACAGCCGCTTGTACCTGCCCGTTCACTGCGAACTTCACCCGGTGATTGGCTGGTGCAACAAAGTCGGCCCGGTAGAGAAGCGCCTTGTAAGCGGCCACTTTGGCTGCCCACCGAGTGTGTTGCGAACGGTCCTGGAGATCCGGCTCGTCCAGGGACATATTGACAAAAACACTGACGTCGACAGCTGAACTTGCCTTGTTCTCTTCTATCGTTCGGCAGATCAGCCTAAATCCTTCGGGCACTTGCAAATAGAAGTTGTTTTGCAGTTCCTCGAAACCGTCGGTCTGCAGCATACGGTAACGCACCGTCTGGTTGGGATAGACGTCGGCAATCGATCCGCGGTCCTGCTGGTTCGCATTCGCATACTCACCGTTGATGTCATAGATGATCTGCCCGATCTTGACTCCGCCCGTATCTGCTACCCGCTTCACAACAGACACAAGCTGCTTCACCATGTTCGACTTTCCTGTCCTCGTCATCCCGAGGACAGCAGTCCGGCGAGCAAGGAAGTCGGAGGGCTGAAGTCGAACCGGAACCTTGTCGGCCTGGTTGCGGCGGTGGAGGCGGTCGGTGGATGTATAACGCACTGTTCCGATCTCGAACGGAGCAATGGGCTTCATGATTCCCAACTGCTGGGCCTCGTCGATCGCGGCGGCCCGCCGAATCGGATCCACGTAGTTTGCGATCGTTTCCAGTGCCTGTCCCCGCGGTCGGTAGACCTGAAGCCGCGCGGCCATCTCAAAAAACTCGAGGTCACTGCCAAGACGCAACTCGCCATCGTCCATGTAGAACGTCCCGAGCACTCGACACGAGAGGCCCCCGAACTGCATCTGGTTGCGCGTGATCTCGTCGAAGTCGTCTTCTGACGTCCCGTACACTCCGGTTTGGTCCTGATAGTGGTCAACCCGAGCGCGTACCAACTCGTCGTTCTGCGGCAGCTTGGCGGCCTCAACAACGCGCAACAGGATAACCTGCTGGTCGGCCTCGAGTGCGGTTGAGAAGCTGTCCGGGTTGAACGACGTAGCTACGAGGAAGCAGTTGTGCGGCAAGCCCATCGCTCGCGTCTTCCACAAGTCGTTCGTCATGACTTGGGCGGTATCATAGTCAATCCCGTAAATCCACCCCACAAAGTTCTCCTTCTGGATGAGCTTCACGAGTGGGTTGCTTTGTAGAACCTGATTAATGTTCTGCATCACGAGCTCCTCCCCCGGCGGCACAGTCGGGACTCAACATGCTGGGACAAGATTAGCCAGGGCCCGTTCCACAGGCGAATTCTTTGATGGGATCTCCTGGGCGCCAACACCGCTCTCTGTGGTATTGGCTCCATTGGCGTTCTGCCATTCGTAGTCACGCCTCCAAAGACGCGTTTCCTCCGGCAAGTGCTCTAGGTTAGTCAAGATCATCTCCTTGACTGCTTGGCTCCCCGGGGTCGTAGCGGTGCTGTAGAGCAGTTCGACCTGGACGCGTTTCTGCCCAGGCCGCGCGTACAGATCCTTGATGCGATCGGCAGCATCGTAGCTGAGGATCCAAAAATGCTCCAACTCCAGTATAGCATCACGCAAGGCAAGGTGCGCGGCGTCATCAAAGTAATGCGTGTAGAGCTTCTCCGCCTTCCGGATAAAAGGCGGGTCGAAGTAGTAACAGACGCTGCCGGAGAACGCTTCTTCACCGGCAATAGACGCCACTTGATTAAGAGTAGCAGCCCAAGTGGCCTCCTCCACGAAAGCAACTCGGTCGCGGAGCGCAGCAGCCTGCTTGATTCGCTTAACAAGTGTCTCACGGGGAAACCGGCAGTCAATCGTGTACTCTGAGGCTTGGGCCTGTCCACCGATAGGGCCCCCACTTGGCGCCAAGATGCCGGAGAAGCTCGTGCGGTTGAGGAACAAGCATGCGAGGGCGCGCTCCCGGGTCTCAATCGGCGGTTCCTTCTTGAACGCGCGCCATTGTTCGAGCGTCACCTCAATCGTTTGTACCTGCTTCACTAGCCATTCGCAACCGCCTTCTGAAAATACTGTCTGCCAGAAGGCGGCAACGAGTGGATCGCGGTCCGCAAGCGCGATATTCTCCACCGCATTGTTCTGAAGGAGCTGCAGCGCCACGCTTGCTCCCCCCGCAAACGGTTCGACAAACAAGCTTGGACGCAATCGGTTTACGGCAAGCGTTTTCTGAATGTAGCCGGCAAGACGGCGCTTGGAACCGGGATAGCGTAGTGGGCTCAGGATCGAGACTTCAGATCTTTGCAGCGGCAGATCCTCGGCTGTAGCGTTGCCTGACACCGCATCTGGCTCTTGTTGAACTCCCAACTGTCCCTCCAGAGACGCAGCGGATCCCTGCTGCCTTTACGGGTTCCATGTCTCGATAAGCGGAATCACCGAGACCGCGAAGTGATCATCATAGGGCTACGTGCGCTCGACAAGGTAAAGTCAGGCGCACAAGTTGCGAGGACGTAGCCACGGAAGCTCACCGGGCAAATGTACAAAGAGCCCGGGTACAGCAGACCCAGGCTCTTTGTGCGCTATGTACTTTGGGGGTGGCCTATGGGGCTCGAACCCACAACCCCTTGATCCACAGTCAAGTGCTCTGCCATTGAGCTAAGGCCACCATACGGAAGATGTGATGGGGATCGGCCGCGCCGGCCCGTGCGAGTAAGCCGAGTTCTGTTCTAGATGGTCATCTCTCTCGGGCGCCCAGGGCGCCCGGGTGGTCCGTCACCGGAGCCACCGGCTCTCGACTTTCGCCCGAACTCGGCAAGCAGCCGTCTTGTGCGGGCGGGCCGGAGATTGCTGCAGGGAGGATTGCCCTTTTCACCCGCCACCGAAGCGGCGGTCTGGTTTCTGTTGCTCTCGCCCCACCCGGTTGCCCGGACAGAGCGCCGATCTGGACTGTCAGCGGCGACGTGTGCCCGCCGCTGCCCCCGCTTACACGAGGCACCCTGCTGTGCGCAGCTCGGACTTTCCTCTAGCCCCAAAGGGCCAGCGACCATCCTGCACGCACCGGCGTGCCCAATCCCCTGCACGCGCCTCCCAATTATACGGAAACGCGCCCCCCCTGTCAAGCAAACCGCGCCGCCCGCCCGGCCCCCGCCCGCGCGCCCCGCCCCCGCGGCCCCGCGCACCGCGCGGCCGCCCCACCGCGCCGCCGCCGGCCCCCCGCCCACCAATGTGACATCCCCCCGCACCGCCAATCGCTATTAGCACTAATATTAGGAATAATCAGCAGACACGATCGGCGCGAATTTCAAGAAAGGGACAAACTGTGACATTCTGCGACATCCGCCGCCCCGCCAGGCCGCCGGCCGTCAGCCCGCCCCGCGCCCCCGCCCCCTGCCGCCCCGCGCTCCCCTCGCCCGATTTCGGGAGAGGGGGCTGGGGGTGAGGGCCGCCGGGAGTGCGGGCCCCCGCCCTACCGGATGACGCTCAGCCCCGCGTCCGTCGGCTGCAGGTCCGCCGGACCCAGCGCGTCCGGCGCCAGCGCCGGCCCGATCCCCGCGCCCGGCGGCGGCGCCAGCGCGTCCGGCGGCACGATCGACGGCACCCCGCCCGGCGGCGTCCAGACCCACTCCAGCCCGCCCGGCCCGTCCTGCCCCGCGAACGTCACCCGCACCGGGTGCGCCCCCGCCGCCAGCGTCACCGTCCCGCCCGGCCGGCGTGTCCTGCGCCGCCGGCACCGTGATCACCGGCGCCCCGTCGACCGCCAGCGTCGCCGCGCCCTGCGCGAAGAGCGTCATCGAGTAGACCCCCGTGGCCGGCGCCGTCAGCGTCCCCGTCCAGGTCGCCGTGTACGGGTGCCCGTCCGACCGGATCTGGTTGACCAGCGACCCCGTGGCCAGCGTGTTGTCCAGCCGCAGCTCCGGCGCCCGCGGCCGGTCCCGCCCCGGGTCGTCCACCTGCACCACCCCGGCCAGCCCGCGCGGCGTGGCCGGCGCCGCCTGCAGCGCCTCCCGCCCGATCGGCCCCCAGGCCGAGCGGCGCCGCCGCGTCGCCCGGCACCCGCGCCCAGTCCAGCATCGCCGGGGCGTCCGCCGCCGCCAGCGTGCCCGCGTAGCTGACCGCGTGGTCGCCGCGCGCCAGGCTCACCGTCGTCGTCAGCGCCGCCGTGCCCGCCGGCACGTCCAGCACCGCCTGCCCGTCGATCGTCAGCCGCGCCGGCCCGGGCCCCGCCCGGAAGGCGTAGTCCCAGTACTGCGGCACCCGCAGCCGCGCCGTCCAGGTCAGCGCACTCGGGTAGGTCGTCCCGCCCGGCGGCGGCGCGCCCAGCGCCGGCACCCCCACGGCCGGCGCCCCGCCCGGCGGCCAGGCCAGCGCGCCCTGCCCCGCCGCCCACGTCGCCCGCGGCACCCGGTAGAGCGTGAACAGCAGCCCCTCCGTCGGGTGCGTCACCGGCACCGCCGTCCCGCCCGGGTAGAGCCCCGCCAGGTAGGGCAGGAAGGCCGCCTGCCGCGGGAAGACCAGGAACGTCAGGTTCGAGTCGGCCGGCAGCGCCAGCGGCAGGTTGCTGCCCGCCGCCTCCACCCCGCCGCGCGGCGTCTCCGGCGCCAGCAGCTGCACCCAGCCGGCGTTGACCATGTGGTACTGCCGCGCCACCGTCACCACCAGCGTGTCCGTCCCCTCGCCCGCCACCGCGTTCCCCAGCCCCGTCGGCTGCGGCCAGCGGTCCGTCGCCCCGTACGTGCCGAAGTAGAAGCCCAGCTGCTGCCCCGCCAGCACCACCACCAGCAGCGCCGTCAGCCCCTGCACCGCCCAGCGCGTCGCCGCGCCGCGCCCCACGCGCCGCCCGCTCAGCGCCCACTCCGCCCGCCGCGCCAGCTGGTCGATCGCCAGCGCCGGGAAGATCGCGATGACCGGCACCGCCGTGGCCAGCCGCTGCACGTTCGGCGTCTCCACCGTCACGATCACGCCCGCGAAGCCCACCCAGAACCAGAGCGCCAGCGCCACCAGGCGCGGGTCGCGCGGCCGCAGCATCGTCCAGCCCAGCCCGAGCAGCGTCAGCATCGCGAGCAGCCCGTCGAACAGCGGCCGGTCGGTCGGCCAGAAGCCGCCGTCGTCGTGGAACTGGTTGAAGGCGCCGACCGCGTGCACCAGCTGCGCGCCCAGCAGCTGCAGCGTCGACCACCCGGCCCGGTAATAGTCCAGCCGCGTCGCGTTGTCGCCCGTGAAGACCGACGTCTCGGCCGCGCGAATGGTCAGCAGGTCCGGGTGGGCCGCCCAGTCGAGCAGGAACGGCCCGACCGCCAGCAGCGCGGCGACCGCCGCCAGCGCGCTGCCCCGCACGATCGCCCGACGCTGCCCCCCGAGCCCGTGCAGCCACAGGTAGGCGCACCAGGCCGCCGCCAGCAGCGCCCACAGCCGCCCCGAGGGGTAGAAGTAGATCGAGCAGCCGCCCGCGAGGCCCGCGCCTACCCAGGCCCAGGTCCGCCCACCGCGCGCCGCCTCCAGGAAGCAGGCCATGCTCAGCGCCCAGCACAGCGCCGTCGGCCCCGCCTCCGTCGTCTCCCGGGCGAACTGCAGCGCCACGGCCAGCGCGGCGTAGCTCGCCCCCGCCAGCAGGCCCACCCGCCAGCCGAAGTGCCGCGCCCCGATCCAGGTCACCACCGCCGTGGTCAGCACACCCGCCGCCGCGCCGAGGACCCGCGCCTGCGCGAACCCGATGCCCAGCACGCGCAGCACGTCGGCCAGCAGCGTGAAGTAGACCATCGAGATCCAGTACCAGCCGTTGCCGAAGATCGGCTCGGGGTTCGTGCCGTGGATGATCTGGATCGCCGTCGCCGCCCGGTCGCCCTCGTCCGCGTTGATCCCGAAGGGCACGTGTGTCGAGCGCCACGAACCGCGCGAGCACGGCGACCACCAGGATGGCCGCGACACCCAGCACCAGCGCCACCCGGGCGGGGGACGCGCCCGGCCAGGCGGCACCCCGCCAGCGCGGCACCCACCCGCGGTCGCCCCGCCAGGTCCACGCCGCCGCCGCCACGGCGACCAGCCCGGCCAGCCAGATCCAGCCGCCCACCGCCGACCCGAGGTCGCCCGCCAGCAGCGCCAGCCCTATCCCCGTCAGCACCACCGCCGCGCCAAAGGCCGCCACACCTGGGACCCGCGTCCGCGGCCGTCCGCTCGCCTCCGGCCGCGCCCCGTTGCCGCCCACCGCGCGCACCGGCACCCGCGCGACGACGGCCGGGGGGCGCGCGTCGCCTCCCGCGGGAGCCGGTCCCTCGGCCTCGGCGGCGACCGGCCGCGCGGGCGTCTGGGGCGGCAGCCAGAGAGCGCTCAGCGCGAACAGGCCGATGCCCAGCAGATACCAGCCGAGGTCGAGCAGGCTACCGTGGCCGCGCTCCGCACCGGCCTCGCCCAGCGCCGCGCAGACCAGGGCGGCCGCGGCGCCCGCCAGCGGCCACAAGCGCCCCCGCGCCCGCCGGGTCGCCACCGGGGCGCCCGTGCGCGTCGCGCGAACGGGGAGGGTGGCCCGCACCGGGGCCGCGGGGTCGGGCATGCGCACCATCCTTGGCATGCAACAGCACAGGGGATCAACCGCGGCGCGCTGCGCCGCTCGCCCGAATGATACCAGCCCATCCCGGCGCTGTCAACGTGGGCTCGCCCGGCGGTTGAGGTGCGGGCGCCGCGCCGGTCGGGCACAAAATCGCCCCCACCGGAGCGGCCCGGCGGGGGCGGAATGCGCGGATGCCTCTTACTGCGATTTGCTGGGCTGCGACTCCGGCGCGTCGTGAACGTCTCGGCCCAGGTTTCCCAGATCGCTGTTGGCTTCGTCCTCGTGGCTCACCGGGCGCGCGCCCGGCGGGCTCACGCGGCTGCGGTCCTCGGTGGCGGCGGGGGTGGGTACGTTGCCCGCTTCCCAATCGGCGGGCAACTCGGCGATCCCGGTCATGGCTTTCGCTTCCATAGCATGCTGCTCCTTTCCGGCCTAAGCCGTGCGCAAATCACCAGCCAGGACAGGGAGCCTGGCCTGCGTTCTGCCGACGGTGGCAGCCGGCCTTCGTTGAGCCTTGCGCTATTATACCACCGGGCATGGGGCGCGACAAGGGCGCGCGGCTTAACAGTCCGTAAACAGCCGGGGCCCTAATCTTCCATCGAGTGCAGCTGCGCCACGAAGTCGTCGAGCGACCAGGCGCCGGGGATGATCTGCCGGTGGATCATGAACGCCGGGTCCACCTGCGGCTGGTCCGGGTCGCGCAGCCGGAACCCGCCCTGGTAGCCCCGCGCCTGCAGCTCGGCCACGAGCGCCTCGTTGTACGTGCCGAACGGGTAGGAGATGAACGCCGGCTTGTGCCCCAGCACCCGCACCAGGTCCGCCTCCGACAGGTCAAGCTGGTGCTGCACCTCGGGCAGCGTCAGGATCGCCAGGTCGCGGTGGTCCCAGGTGTGGCTGCCGATCACGTGGCCGCGCGCCTCCAGGTCCCGCAGCTCGGCCGACGACATGAAGTAGTCCTTGCCGATCGTCACCGTGTCGATGAAGAACGCGCCCCGGAAGCCGTATTTCTCCAGCAGCGGTGCCGCGTCCGTGTACTGCTCCGCATTATTATCGTCGAAGGTGAAGACCACGGGGTGCTCCGGCAGCGCGGCCTTGCCGTGCAGCGCGTCGACCAGTTGCTGCGGCAGCACCGACTGGTAGCCGTGCTTGTGCAGCCAGCGCAGCTGATCCTCGAACGCGTCGAGCGTGCAGTTGTAGTCACCCGCCTCCGGCACGCCGAAGTGGTGATAGGCCAGCACGGCGACCGACGGCGGCGGGCCGGGCGTGGCCGTGGGCGGCGCGGGAGTCGCCGTCGGCGGTGGCACCGGGGTCGCCGTGGGCGGCACCAGGGTAGCGCTCGGCGGCATGGGCGTCGCGGTCAGCGGAACCGCCGTCGGGCGGGGGGGCACGGGCGTCGCCACGGGCAGCGGCACCGCCGTCGGCGTCGGCACGGCGCTGCCCCCGCACGCCGCGAGGACGAGCGCCGGCAGCAGCCACAGCAGGCGGGGCAAGAGCTGGATGGACGGCATGGGGCTAACACGCGCGCGGCGGCCGCGCGGCAGGGTAGGCATGAGCGCAACCTCGGTTGGCTTGGAAAACGATGATCCGCGGTACTGCGGCCAGTGGGTGAACTTCCGTCTGGGGCCCTGGGTGGAACCCCGTGCAGCCGGCCCTGCACAGCCTGACTCTAGCAGAAACCCGGCGTCGCGTCAAGGTCGCGTGCGCCCGCGGCGGCGCCCGCGCGGGGGGCGGATGGCGCGCTGCGGCGGGCACGGGCCCGACTCAGCCCGGCCCCGCTGTCCCCACCGCGCGCAGCGCCAGCCCCCACAGGAAGAGGAACGCCAGCCCGTAGATCAGCGAGGCGCGCGTGTCGTTCCGCCCCCGCGTCAGCGTGAAGGCCAGCGGCAGCGTCAGCAAGGTGCTGACGCCGTAGAGGAAATGGATGCCCTGGTCCGGCAAGTGCCCGACGAACACCAGGATGATCCCGACGATGCCCTGCAGCACGAACAGCCCCTCGGCGATCACCAGCACGCCGTTGAAGCTGCTGTCGGGCGGTCGCCGCCGCACGAACAGCACGAGCCCCCAGAGTCCGCCGATGAACGTGTACAGCAGCGCCATAGTCGCCAGGGTGCGGTGGATCACCTCCATGCGCGGCCCCTAGCGCCCCGCCACGGCGCCCGCCGGCACCACGCCCAGGCCGCGCGGCATCACCCACACCGGGTCGGCGCCTTCGACGATCGCGCGCGGCGTGCCCGGGCTCGCCGGGTTCACCAGGTAGACGTGTGCCGGCCCCGCGGCCGTGGCCTGCCCGTTCGCGCAGGTGCGCTCCACCCCGCCGTACGCCAGCCACTGGTCGGGCGACCAGGTCAGCCCCTGCACCGCGAAGGCGCTCGGGTTGCCGGCGCCCAGCGGCACCGTCGTCGCCGCGCCGCCCGCCACGCGCACCACGCGGATCTGGCCCTGCGACGCGCAGGCGTCGGTCGCCGCTTGCTCGGCTACCGCGAGCTGGGTCTCGCTCGGCGACAGCGCCAGCGTGCCCAGGTCCGCGCCGCCCGCGGGCAACAGCTCGGTCACCCGGTGCGTCGGCATGTCGACCGACTCGACCCGGATGCCGTTGCCGTTGGCCTGCAGGCTCGCCGTGGGCGCGCCCGCGAAGACGACCTTGTTGGTGTACTGGTAGACCAGCGGGCCGAAGAAGGTCCAGCTGCCGTCGCCGCTGGGCGCGAAGCTCGTCAGCGCCTGCGGGGTGCCGCTCGCCGCCGGATAGGGGATCAGCCAGACGTTGCCCTGGCGCACGGCCAGGATCTGGTTGTCGGCCGTCCAGCCCGGGTGGCTGCCCGCGCCCAGCGACGTGTCCTGCCCCGTCGTCACGTCGACCACGTGCAGCTGATTGTCCACCGAGGCCGCCACGTGCCGGCTGTCATAGGCCCAGGCGCCGTTCATACGGCTCGCGGCGCAGCGTGCCGTCGGCCAGGTTGAGCAAGAACACGCGCGGCGTGGGCGCGCCGTCGGTCACCGTGTAGAGCAGCTTGTTGCCGTCGGGCGACAGGTTCAGGTCGGTCACGTGGCCCGCGGGCTCCTGGCCGGTCGGCTGCGCCAGCAGCACCTGCGGGTCATTGCCCGCGCGGCTCACGCTCCACAGCTGGTTGTCCGCGCGCACGTAGACGAGCCGGTAGCGCACGTCGGGCGGCTTCGCCAGCACCTGCTGGCCCTGCACGTTGATCGCCGCGGCCGTCGCCGTGGGCGCCACGCCGGGCATCACCGGGCCGGTCGCCTGCGTCGGGCGCGCGCCGACCACGGGGGGTGCCGCCGTCGTGACGGCGGCGGGCAGCGGCGGCGTCGGCGGCAGTTGCAGCGAGCCCACGCTGGGGCCAAAGCTGGCGCCCGTGGCGGCGTTGCCGCGCGGCTGGGGCACCACCGGCGTGGGCCCGGATGCGAGCTGAAGGCTGGCGGAATTGGCGGGCCCGTTGGCCGGGTTCGTGGGCAGGTCGGACGAGGTGGTCGAACAAGCGGCCAGCCATCCCGTCCCGATCAGCAGCACGCCCAGCGCGGTCGCCAGGCCGGCCTGCCAGAGGGGCCGGCGAGCGATCTTGCGCATAGCGATGACCTCACGTGCGGTGCCACGGAGTGAGTCTGCCTGGGCCGGCGGCTGCCAAGGACCACCGGATCAACTGATATTAGTCGGGTTGCAGTATAGCATGGGCCGGAGTCCCTGTCAACCGCGGCGCGGCCGCCGCCGGTCCCCGCGCGGCATCCCTGATCAGGCTGAGTCCAACCCGGAATCGCCATCGCCCGCGGCAGCCGGCGCCGCCGCGGGCGCGGCCTTCCGGGTGTGTCGCCCGCGGCACCCGTTCCGCGCGATTCGGCCCCCAACCGTGGTCCCTCCCGGCCAATCTCGTGCTGTCCTCGGGGCCGTCCGAAGGGACGGCGGCAGCAGCAAGGGGCGCGGGCGGTCAGTCTGAAGGGCGGCGCGCAGTACCGCCGCACGAACCGCAATCGTATCCTGAACGGGGGCTGCCATCCCGCCGCGGACCGTTTGCCTGCCCGGTGGCTGCTGGCGCCGATTGGGCCTGCACGCGGGCCCAATCGGCGCGCAGAAAGTGGGTCCTGGTGTGCCCGATTTTCGGGAAATCTGTTGACAAACCGCGGCCGATGTGGTACGATCAGGGTAGAGGAGTTCCAGCCGGGGCAGGCCCTTTGGCCTTCCCCGCCCCACAAGTGAAGGGAGAACCGCTGATGTTCTGCATCAACCCTCACGTGCTGGAGATGCGTTATCAGGTGGATTGATCGGGCCCAGGTTGGGCCGGATCATCCGGGAGTCCGTCGACTGGCTGATGGCTCCCGACGCACCGAGACCGAGATCGAAAGGAGACTGGCGTTATGCACACGATCGACCCTCGGCTCCTACAGATGCGGTTTCAGATTGACAGGTAAGGCCCCGTGGGGGGCCGGTTTCTGAGCGGAGGCCCGGGTTCCCGGGCCTCCCTTTTTGTGCCCGCGCCACGGCGCCGCCGCCCGGCACCAAAAGATGCCCCGGCGGTTGGGCGAACCGCCGGGGCTATCCAAAGGAGGAAAGTTCTTCTATCCAGTACAACGTCCCGCCCCCACGATCGCTTCCCCGCCCGTGCCCCGATTTGCACGGGCGTTTTCGGCCGCCGGGCAAGGAAAAGCCCCGGCGGTTGGGCGGACCGCCGGGGCTATCCAAAGGAGGAAAGTTCTTCTATCTCGTACAACGTCCCGTCTCCCGGATCGCTTCCCTGCCGTTAGCCGGATTTCGCCGGGATATCGCGACGGTCTCGCGATCGGAATCCGGCGCGCCGGCAAGGAAAAGCCCCGGCGGTTGGGCGGACCGCCGGGGCTATCCAAAGGAGGAAAGTTCTTCTATCTAGTACAACGTCCCGTCTCCCGGATCGCTTCCCTCCCCATGCGCGGGTTTGCCCACGAGTTTTGCTGCGGGTGCCGCGCGTGCTACGCGCTCGCGGTCGCGCCCTCCGCCGCTACGCCGTTGGTCGCCGGGACGCCCGCCGCCGGCAGCCGCCCGGCCGCCTGCAGCATCTGCTCGAGCTCGCCCACCTGCCGGTCGAATACCTCCAGCGCCGCGACCACCGGCTCCGGCGAGGTCATGTCGACCCCGGCCTCGCGCAGCAGGTCGATCGAGTAGGCGCTGCTGCCGCGCGACAGGAAGCGCCGGTAGCGCGCCACCGCGGGGGCACCCTCCTCGATGATCTGCTGGGCCAGCGCCGTCGCCGCCGCGATGCCCGTGGCGTACTTGTAGACGTAGAAGCTGCTGTAGAAGTGCGGGATGCGCGCCCACTCGATCGCGCTCGCCTCGTCCACGAAGGTCTCGGGCCCCTGGTAGAGCTTGTTCAGCGCGTAGTACTGCTCCGACAGCCCCTCGGCCGTCAGCGCCTGCCCGGCCTCCGCGGCCTCGTGCGTCAGCTTCTCGAACTCGGCGAACTGCGTCTGCCGGTAGAGCGTGCCGCTCAACGTGTCGATGCTGTTGCCGAGCACCGCCATGCGCACCCGCGGGTCGGTGCTGTGCTCCAGCAGGTAGTGGGTCAGCAGCGCCTCGTTCAGCGTTGACGCCACCTCGGCCACGAAGATCGTGTAATTGCCGTAGACGAACGGCTGGCTCCGGCGCGTGAAGTACGAGTGCATCGAGTGGCCGAGCTCGTGCGCCACGGTGAAGACGTCGCGCAGCGTGTCCTGGTAGTTCAGCAAGATGAAGGGCTGCGTGTCGTAGGCGCCCCAGCTATAGGCGCCCGCGCGCTTGTTCGGCGTCTCGAACACGTCGACCCAGCGGCTGGCGAAGCCCTGCCGCGCCGCCGCGGTGTACTCCGCCCCCAGCACCTCGAGCGCGGACAGCACCGTCTCGGTCGTCTCCGGGTAGGGGAAGCGGTCGCCCGAATCGGGCACCAGCGGGACGGCCAGGTCGTACATATGTAGCTGCTCGATGCCCAGGGCCCGGCGGCGCAGCGCCAGATAGCGATGCAGCGGCGCCAGGTGATCGTGCACCGCCGCGATCAGGTTCGTGTAGACGCTCACCGGGATGTTGTCGCCCGCCAGCGCTGCCTCGAGCGCGCTCGGGTAGTGGCGGGCGCGCGCGTAGAACTGGTCCTTCTTCACGTTCGCCGCGAACGTGGCGGCGGTGGTGTTCCTGTGCGCGTGGTAGACCGCGTGCAGCTTGGTGAACGCCTCGGCCCGCAGCCGCCGGTCAGGCGAGCGCATGAAGCGCGAGTAGCGCCCGTGGGTCAGCGCGACCTCCTGGCCTTCCTCGTCGGTCACCGTGCCGAAGGTCAGGTCGGCGTCGGCCAGCATGTGGTAGACCGTGCCCGGCGCGCCGGCCATCTCGCCGGCCTCCGCGAGCAGCGCCTCCTCGGCGGGCGCCAGCACGTGCGGCTTCTCGCGCAGCAGGTCCGCGAAGACGTGCGCGTAGAGCTGCAGGCCCGGCTCCTCGGCCATGAAGCGCTCCAGCGTGCCGTCGGGCAGGCCCAGCAGCTCCGGCCGCATGAACGACGCGGCGGCGCCTGCGCGGGTCGCCAGTTGTTCGGCGCGGTCGGCCAGCGCCTGGTACGTCGGGTTAGTCGAGTCCTCGTCCCGGTGCAGGAGCGCGTACACGGCCAGCCGGCTCACCTGCCGGTCGATGGCGTCGCTCAGCTGCATCGCCGCCAGCAGCGTCGCCGGGCTCGCGCCCAGCCGGCCCTGGTAGGCCTCCAGCGCAGCCAATTGCGGCGCCACGGCGGCAAAATCCGCTTCCCACGCCGCGTCGGTCGGATAAATCGTCGTTAGGTCCCAGGTATGCTCAACCGGGATCTCGGCCCGGCTCGGGAGCGCAGTATTCATCAGTTTGGCTTCCCAGTTTCACGAACCCACGGGCCATACTGCCGCGGGTGGCGATCGTTCACACTATCTGTTGATTATACCCGAAAAGGGCCGGCGGTGTTCACTGCGACGTCTGGACGCGGCGCGTACCGGCCCGGCCGCCGCCATCCGCGGCGCCGTTTGCCTTTCCCGCGCCGGTTTGCTAGAATCGCGCGTGTATGACTGATTCGCGCACGGCGGTCCCGGCATCGCCGGCCGGGCCCGCCCCGGCGCCGGAGCCCGGGCCGCCCCCGGCCGCGGCGTCCCCGATCCGCGCCGGGCGCCGGGCCGACGCCGTGCTGGCCGCCGTGCTGGCCCTGCTGGGCGTCGTCCTCTACCTGCCCACCGCGCCCTTCTACTTCCGCCCCGACGACGACGGCCTGGCCCTCATGGCCGCGCGCCTCATCCTGGCCGGCCGGCAGCCCTTTGTCGACTTCTTCCTGCACAACTCCCCGGCCGTCCACTACTGGGACGCCCTGCTGCTGCAGATCGGCGGCGTCGACATGCTCACGCTGCGCCTCGGGCTCGTGCCGTTCAAGGTTCTGCTCCTGCCCCTGCTCTACGGGCTGGCCCGGCCGGTTGCCGGGCGCGCGCCCGCCGCGCTCGCCGCCGTACTCGTGCTCATGGCCGACAGCGGCGTCAACTTCGGCATGCCCCACCCCGGCTGGTACGGCCTCGTCCTGGGCCTGGCCGGCCTCGCCGCGCTGGCCGCCTGGCTGCGCGGCGGGCGCACCGCCTGGCTCGGCGGCGCGGGCGCGCTCCTCGGCCTCGCCGTCGACGTCAAGCAGAACCTCGGCCTCTACCTCGTCGGCGCCGCCGTGCTCGTGCTGCTGGAGCCGATCGTGCCCGCCGCCGGCCCCGGCCGCCCGCGCACCCGCGGCGCCGACGACCGGGGGCTGCGCGCCGTCCGCGCCCTCGCCTGGCTCGGCGCGCTGGGCGCGGTCGTCGGCATCCTGCGCGATCAGCTTCGTCTCGACGTGCTGATCCTGCTCTGGCTGCCGCTCGCCGCGCTGGCGGTCGCCGGCGCTCCGCCCGGGCGCGCCGCCGGTCCCCGGCGCCGCCGCGATCCGCGCGGCCGCCGGGCGCCTCGCCGTCTTCGGCGCGGGGGTCGTGCTCGTCGTCGGCCCCTGGCTCGCCTTCCTCGCCTCGATCACCGGCTGGCCCGGCCTCTGGGTGGACCTGCTCGAGGTGCCCAGCCGGCTGCCGCAGGTCATGTTCTTCCCCTACAAGCCGCCGCCGCCGGAGTTCTGGGGCGTCGTGCTCCTGGCCGTCGCCCCGCCCCTCGTCGCCTGGGCGATCGTGCGCCGCCGCCCCGGCGCCGCCCGGGTCGCGCTCGGCGCCGCGGGCGTCGTCGCCGCCGTCGTGCTGCTGCTTTGGCGCGGCACCGACTTCGTCTGGCAGGGCGGCATCTTCTCCTGGTACTACGTGCCGCCCGCGCTCATCTGGCTGGTCCTGCTGCTGCCCGCGCCGCCCGGCCCGGCGCCGGCCGGGGCCGGGCTCTACACGCGCTTCCTGCTGATCGCCGCCGCGTTTGGCATGCTCCAGCTGTACCCGCTGATGGACCGCGTGCATGGCGCCTGGAGCTACCCCTTCACCCTGCCGCTCCTCGCCGTCGTCCTCGAGCGCGGCGCGGCCTGGTTCCGTATCGCCGCCGCGCGGGCCCCCGTGCACCGGACTGCCGCGCGCCTGCTCCCGCTCACGCTGCTCGGGCTGCCGTTGCTCTGGCTCGTGTTCGGCGCGACCTGGCGCCTCGGCCTCTGGTGGGACGTGCCCGCCTCCCTCGCCACCGCGCGCCCGGTCGCCTCCGACTGGCGCCCGCTCGCCCTGCCCCACGCCTCGCTCATCGCGCCCGGGCCCATGGTCACCACCTACCAGGGCGTCGTCGCCTACGTCGACGCCCACACCGCGCCCGGCGAGCCGATCTACGCCTTCCCGAACGAGCAGGCCTTCTACGCCATGGCCGAGCGGCCGCGCGGCAGCACCCACAGCTACCTGCTGCCCGGCGTCACCTCCGTGGCCGAGCAGCGGGCCGTCATCGCCGATCTCAGCGCCGGGCCCGTGCGCACGCTGATCGTCTACGTGCCTGCCACGTCGCTCGGCTCGCTGGCCCCGCTCGCGGACTGGATCGCCGCCAATTACCACACGGTTGCCACCTTCGGCACCGCGCCCGACGTATATGGCGTGATGGAGCACAACTGACCGATGGACGATCCGGCCTCGCCCGCGCCCGTGATCCTGCTTTACGGCGACGGCAGCCTCTTCATGAACCTGCTCGCCCGCGAGCTGTTGCAGCACACCTCCGCCCGGCTTATCCTCGCCGGGCGCGACGGCGCGCGGGCCCGCCGCGCCGCGCGCGCGCTCGACCCCGACGGCCGGCGCGTCGGCTCCGGCGCGGCCAGCCTGGAGGACGGCGCCGCGCTCCTCGCCCTGCTCGACGGCGTCGCCGCGGTCGTCTGCTGCGTGCGCAGCTTCCGCGGTCTGCCCGCCACGCTGGTCGACGCCTGCCTGGCGCGCGGTGTCGCCTACTTCGACTGCGCCGATAGCCGCGCCTACGTCGCGCGCGTGCGCGACCGCCGGGCCCTGATCGCCGAGCGCGGGATCACGGTGGGCACGGGGCTGGGGCTGACGCCCGGCATCTCGGCGCTGGCCGTGGCCTACGCGATTGCCGAGCTGGAGCTGACCGAGGTCGCGCGCATCGACACCGCCATTTACGTCGGCAGCCGCCGCGCGCGGGGCATGGGCGCCCTGGCCGCGGCCCTGCGCTGCGCCGGGCGCCCGCTGGCCCGCGGCGTCTATGGCTGGAGCGGGCGCCAGCGCGTGCGCTTCGGCCGGCCCGCCGGGGCCCAGAACGTCTACAACTTCGACGCGGCCGACTACGACCTCTTCCCGGGCCTCTTCGCCGTCGCCCCCGACCGCGTGCGCGTCCGCCTCGGCTGCGAGCTTACCGTGGTCAACCGCGTGATCTGGCTGCTCGGCCTGCTGCGCCGTCTCCGCTGGCGCTGGCGCGCGCGCAGCCCGCTGATCACGCTGCTGCTCGGGCTCTCGGCGCCGCTGCGCGCCGTGGGGGAGGAGCGCGGCGCCCTGCGCACGACCGTGCGCGGCATCGCCACCCGCCCCCGCAGCCACGCCGAGATCCGCGCGGGCAGCTTCACGCTCCAGGCGCGCGACGCCGCCCGGCTGCCGATCCTGCCCTGCGCCGTCGCGGTGCAGCGCTACCTGGCCGGCGATCTGCCGCCGGGCATGCTCGATTGGCGCGGCTGGCTGCCGCCTGCCGAGATGTGGAAGGCGCTGGCCGCCGCGGGCATCGCCCTCGACTGGCAGCCCGAGTAGCGCCGCTCGCCGCGGCGGGGGGAAAAGCCGACGGCGGTGAGGACCCACTCGGTCCCCACCGCCGTCGTCTATCGGCGCCGGCGCGCCTAATCGACCTTCAGGATCTCGTAGGTCATGAGGCCGGCGAGCGTCTTCACCTCGACGTGCTCGCCCACGTGCCGCCCCACCAGGGCCGCGCCAATCGGCGACGCCGTCGAAATCTTGCCCTGCCGGGGATTGGCCTCGGCCGGGCTGACAATACGCCAGCTCTCCTGGACGCCCTCCGGGTCGCGCACCGTCACCGTGCGCCCGACGGACACCGTCTCCGTCGCGCCGTTGTTCACAATCACCCGGCCGTAGCGGAGCGTCTGCTCGATGCTGCGAATCTCGCCCTCCAGGAACGCCTGCTCGCGCTTGGCGTCCTCGTATTCGCCGCTCTCGCTGATGTCGCCGTCGTCCTTGGCCGCGCGGATCCGCTCCGCAACTTCGCGACGGCGTGCCGTGCGCAGGAACTCCAGCCGCGTCTCCAGCTCATCCTTGCCTTCGGGGGTCAGATAAACAACCTGCTCACTCATAAGCACTCACTTCCTAACGCCCTTGTCGTGCGCTTCCGTCGTCGTCGTGGCGACATCCGGGCCCCATGGTCCGACGTCGCGAAATAAAGGCCCCCGCGCCGGGCGGGGGTTCTCGGCACTCCGGATGGCGGGCCTTGTACCGCTGGCCGCGTCAGAGTGTACCAATGTTATATCAAAGTCTTGCCCGTTTTGCAAGCCCGGCCGCCGCGTGCCCCGGAACCAAGGCGCCGGCCGCCCGGCTATGTTACGGTGGGCCGTGTGCGCCAGGCGGTGGCAAGGTGCGCCACGGCGGCCCGGATCGCGGAGGTGTCGACCGCCGCGTAACCAAGCACGACACCGGGCGGTGTTGCGGCGGAGCCGCCGAATGCCGATACCGGAGGCGTTTCCACTCCGGCGCGCCACGCCAGGCGCGCCGCCACCCGGTCGTCCCAGTCGGGTGGTAGCCGGCCGGCGAGGTGCATGCCGGTCTCTGCAGGCGCTACGGTCAGCCGCTCGCCCAGCCATTGGCCCGCGGCCTCGATCAGCGCCGCTTGCCGCTCGGCATAGAGTCCGCGCGTGCGCCGGATGTGGCGCACCAGGTGCCCTTCGCTCATGAACGCGGCCAGCGTGGCCTGCTCCAACACGGGTGGATGGCCGTCGCCGAGAGTCCGCATGGCGAGGAAAGGCCGCACCAGGTCGGGGGGCAGCACCAGAAAGCCCAACCGTAGCGCGGGAAACAGGACCTTGCTGAAGGTGCCCAGGTAGATCACGCGGCCGGCGCTGTCCAGTCCCTGCAGCGCCGGCAAGGGTCGCCCGGCGTACCGGTACTCGCTGTCGTAGTCGTCCTCCAGGATCCAGGCGCCCGTCCGCTGCGCCCAGTCGAGCAGGGCAAGGCGACGGGTCAGGCTCATCGTCACGCCCAATGGGAACTGGTGCGAGGGCGTCACGTAAGCCAGACGGGCCGCGCTATCCCCGGTCGGGACGGCGGCCAGGTCGAGCCCTTCGGCGTCGACAGGTACGTGTACCAGGCGCGCCTCCGCCGCCTGCAGCACGTCGCGCGCCCCCCGGTAGCCGGGATCTTCCACCCAGACCGGATCGCCGGGGTCCAGCAGCACGCGCGCGACGAGGTCCAGCCCCTGCTGGCCGCCGGCCACGACGATCACCTGCTCGGGTGTGCATTGAACCGCGCGGGCAGCACGCACGTGCGCGGCGATAGCCTCCCGCAGCGGGCGGTAGCCTGCGGCGTCCCCGTAGGCCAGTGCCGCGCGAGGCAGCGTACGCGCCGCGTGCGCTGCGACCCGTTGCCACAGCGCGAGCGGAAAAGCGTCCAGCGCGGGCAACCCCGGGCGGAAAGCCCGCGGCGGTGGCACCGCAATCCTTTCGCCGATGCCCGCGCCGGTCAGGCGCGTGGCGCGCCGGGATAGGGTCCGCCCCGCGCTGGACGCTTCCGCGGGGCCCGCGGACTGCGCTGCGGCAGGTGCCTCCCGCGGCAGTACGGCCGCCACGTACGTGCCGTCGCCGCTGCGGCCGGCCAGATAGCCTTCGGCTTCCAGTTGCTCATACGCCAGCACGACGGTGGCTCGCCCCACGCCTAATCCACGCGCCAATGTGCGTGTTGCCGGCAGCTGTGTTCCCGCGGGCAACTGCCCGCTCAGGATTGCCGCCCGCAGCGCTGCATAGAGCTGGCGATACAAGGGCGCCGGCTGAGTGCGATCCAGGGGTAGCGGCGGGAAGGGCGTCGCCGCCGGCAGCTTGACCAAGGGCAATTCTCCCCAATAGCGTGCGGTCACCGGAATGGTCTGTCCACTATAGCGTAAAACGGCTCTTGTGCCAAGACCATACCCGGTCTACAATCGATCCAATGATGAGTTGCTGCGAGCGCAAGCAGGAGGGTTGCGGGGATGGGCTTCATGTGGCGTAGGATGTTCGTGCTCGGTCTGGTTGTGCCGGGATTGCTCGCCGCGGCCGGCAGCGCGGCCGCGGCGCCGGGGGGCGGGGTCCTCACGGTGTTCGGCAGCGGGCCCGTTGTGGCGCATGGCGCGCCCGGGGCCTGGGATGAGCGCTACACCAACCCGGGCGCCGTCGTCTATTACGGCGGCCAGTTCCACATGTTCCGCAACGGCTTGCAGCGCTATCCTGGGCCGGTCCAATGGGGCTACGCCACCTCGCCGGATGGCTATACCTGGACCGAGCAGGGCACGGCGCCGGTATTCCGTTCGGATCAAGTGCCGTTCGCAGGGGTATTCGCCATGGCGTCCAGCGCGCTCGTGGAGGACGACGGCACGTGGGTGATCTACTTCTGGACCGAAGGGCAGGGCGCGGGCGCGGTCGAGGCGATCGGGCGCGCCACGGCGCCCCGCCCCACCGGTCCCTGGACGGCCGGCCCGGTGCCGGTACTCTTGCCCGGCCCCGCCGGCGCCTGGGACAGCGGCCGCTTGGCCACGCCGCAGGTGCTGCGTGACGGCAACGCGTACGTGATGTATTACACCGGCTTCACCGGCGCGGGTCGGGGCGGGATCGGGCGGGCCACGTCGCCCGACGGGATCCACTGGACCCGGGACGCCGGATCGGCACTGGGCGGGACTCCCGACAGTGGCGGCCCGACTCCTGAGCGCGGCCGATCCGGGCAGTTGGAGTGCAGACGGGGTCTACGGCCCGCGGGTGGTGCACACGCCCGACGGCTGGATGATGCTCGTCGCGAGTGGCTTCCGCCTGGATGGCCGCATGACGCTGGGCTACGCCCTCAGCCCGGACGGAATCCATTGGACACCGTCCGCGAACAATCCAGTTCTGCAGGCCGACAGTTTTCCCGCGGGGCGCGGCCTGTTTGATTTCAATCTGGCCTATGCGGCGGGTACCTACTTCGCCTTCGTCGAGATCGGCACCGGCGGCACCACCAGCATCTACCTGGCGACGCACCATGGTTCCTGGCCCGTCGAGTCCGGCCCGCCCGCGCCGATCCCTGCCGCGTCCGCCACCCCGACCTTGCCCCTGGCGGCGCCGGCCGCACCCGGTCTGGCGATCCCCGGCGTGGGGAGTTGCACGTTCCCCCAGACAGGCCAGTCCGTCACCGGCGTGTTCCTGGACTATTGGGATCAGCAGGGGGGCGCGGCGGCCCAGGGCCTCCCCATCTCCGGCCTGTTCGACGAGAGCTCACCCTTGGACGGCAAGACCTACGTGGCGCAATCCTTCGAACATACGGTCTTCGAGTATCATCCCGAGAACGCCGCGCCCTACACGGTGCTGCTCGCCCAACTGGGCACCTTCCGCTATCACGCGAAGTACCCGCAGGGCGCACCCAACCAGCACGCGAGCACCGACAATCCACGCGTCTTCCCCGAGACGGGGCACACCCTGGGCGGCCTCTTCCGCTCCTACTGGGAGACTCACGGGGGGCTGCAACAGCAAGGTTACCCGATCTCCGACGAATTCATCGAGGTCTCCGACGAGGACCACCAGCCGCACACGGTGCAGTACTTCGAGCGGGCCGTGTTCGAGCTTCATCCCGCGAATCCGGCGCCATCCGCCGTCCAGTTGCCCGCGCTGGGCACTGCCTGGTACCGGCAGCAATACGGGACCGCGCCGTAGCGCCGTCCCTCGACCCCCGCAATCCGGTAGCACGGTGGTTACCGGTGTTGCAGTCGCACTCACAGGAGGCGCAATAATGAGCACACGCGAATTTCGACGAACAATTGGGGTAGGGCTGCTGGCCGCACTCGTGCTGGCGGCTGGACTGGCCGCTGTGATGGTGATCGGCCCCAGGCTGGCGAGCGGGCCGGCGCGCAGCGGGATCGTCAGCCCGGGCGGCGGGTCGTGGGCCGACGGCTCGGCAACAGATCCGAACGGGGCGCGCCAGGCGCAGGGCGCGACCGCCGACCCGAACGGCCGGCCTGAGGCCGAGGGATCGGGTCTCAATCCCCACGGCGGGTCCCAGGCGCAGGGCGGGACCGCGGACCCGAACGGGGCGCGCCAGGCGGAAGGGTCCACCAGTGATCCGACGGGACGAGCCCAGGCGCAGGGCGCGACGGCGGACTCGAACGGCCGGCCTGAGGCCTCCGGCGCGAAGATAGACGGCAATGGGCGCCCGGCGAGTGGGGGCGTGTTCGACCCGGACGGCCGCCCGGAGGCCACGGGCGCGTGTATCGATCCCGACGGGCGGTCCGAAGCCACGGGAAGTTGTGTCGACCCCAACGGTGGCCCGGCAGCGATTCGCGGGACGCACGCGTCCGCCGCTTAGTCGGGCACGCGCTGCCGAGTGCGTCGCACCTGGGACTGGGCTCGGCGTTCCGGCGCGGGGCGCCCGCGCATCGCGCGGGCGCCCCCCGGCCAGGCCCCTACGCCGGGCAGATGATCCAGAACGGGCACTGCAGGCAGGCGCCGGCCTCGGCGGGCGTGGGCGGGAAATAGCCCGCCCGAATCCCCGCCACAGCCGCTTCGAGCTTGGCCAGCCGCGCGCGCTCGTAGCGGCCCGCGTCGGGCACCTCGACCACCGTGCCCGTGGCCAGATACTCGAGCTCCACCCGCAGCGGGACATCCGGGCCCAGCGCCTCACGGGCCGCCGCACGCATCAGCGCCAGGCGCGCCGCCTTGCGGTCGTCGTCGCGCTCCTTGCCCAGCCGGTGGCGCACGATCCGCGCCCCGCCGGTGTCGTCCCGTTCCGCTAGGTCGACGCGCGCGCGCACCCGTGCGCCGCCCAGTGGCAGTTCGACCGCGGCCCGCCAGGGAACCGCGGGCCGGCGGCCGGCCAGGCGCTGCCAGGTGGCTACCACCAGGCGCGCGGCCGCGTCCCGGTAGAGGTCCTCGTGCAGATGGCCGACCGGCCCGTCTTGCTCCCAGACCGTGTCCAGCCGCGCGCGCACGGCCTCGACCCCACCGGCCAGTTGCCCCGCCTGCTGGTCGGCCCGCAGGCCCGCGACGACGGTGCGCACCACCCGGTGGAAACGCAGGTAGGCGCCTTGGTCGTCGGCGGGCACCAGCCGGCGGCTGTACTCGTACTGCCGCGGGCAGTGCAGGTACGACTCCAGGTCCTCCACGTCGAGCTCGTCCGGCGCATCAGGCGCGGGCACGAGCGGCGGCTCCGCGTCGGCGGCGTCGCCGCCCGGCCAGAGCAGGCGCGCCGCCGCGCCCGCCTCGGCGGGGCCGTCGAGCAGCTCCACGAACGGCGACGGACGCGCCGCCTGCTTGCCGTAGCGCTCCGCCCGGCTCACCACCAGCTCGTCGCGCGCCCGGCTGAGCGCCACGAAGAACAGGCAGGTCTCCTCCAGCGCGTGGTCGCTCGCCGCCGCCCCGGCGATCAGGCCCGGCGGGGGCGGGCAGGGCTCCCACATCTCGCGGAAGGGGAAGCGCCCGGCCGCCAGCCCCGGCACGTAGACCACCGGGAACTCCAGCCCCTTGCTCGCGTGCACCGTCAGGATGCGCACCGCGTCGACGCTCACCCCGCCCTCGGGCACCTGCGCCAGGCCCTCCTTGGCCGCGTACAGCCGCCGTACGTGCGCCAGGAAGGCGCGCAGCCGCGCCGCCGGCGCGTCGTCGGCCGGGGCCGGGCCGTCCCCCGCCTGGTCGATCGCCTCGAACCGGTGCGCCAGCGCGAGCAGTTGCCCGATCGCCAGCACCTGCCCCAGCGCCCGCGCGCTCGGGTCGGCTAGCAGCGGCCGCAGCGGCGAGTCCGCGCCGAACAGCACGCGCGCCAGGAAGGCCGCCGGCTCGCGCCAGGGCCCGGCCGCCGCGATCGTCGCGGCCAGCGCCGCGCATCCGGCGACCTCCGGCGGATCCAGCCCGGCCGCCGCCGCCGCCTCCAGCGCCGCGGGGAAGTTGAGCTCTGCGGCGCGGGCGTAGCGCAGCAACGCGGCGCCCGCCGCCCGCCCGACCGGCAGCGGCGCCAGGCCGCGCGGCGCGCAGCAGCGCCAATCCCTCGCCCGCGGCCAGCGCGATCAGCGCGAGCAGGTCGCGCACCTCGGCGCGCCCGAACAGGTTGCCCAGATAGAGCGCCGGGATGTCGGCCGCCTCCAGCGCCGCCAGGATGCGCGCGGCCAGGCCGTGGGTGCGGCAGAGCACCGCCTGGTCGCCGTAGGCGCGGCCCGCCGCGTGGCGGCGCCGGATCTCGGCGGCGATGCCCGCGGCCTCGGCGTCCGCGTCGCCCGCCGTGGCCAGCCACAGCCGCGGGCCGGGCGCCCCCGCCCGCTGCGCGCGCCAGCCCGCGGGCGCCTCGCCGGGGGCCATCGCCGCCGCCACCCGCGAGAAGGTCGCCACCAACGCCGGGTCGGACCGGTAGTTCACGTGCAGCGCCAGCCGCCGCCCGCCCGGGAAATCGTCCTCGAACTGCCGGATGTTCGCGGGGGAGGCGCCGCGGAAGCGATAGATTGCCTGCCGCAGGTCGCCCACGACCCAGAGCCCGTGCCCGTCCCCCGCGAGCAATTGCAGCAGCACCGCGCTCGCCCGGTTCATGTCCTGGTACTCGTCCACCAGGATCTGCCGGTACCGCGCGCGCAATTGCGCCAGCAGGCGCGGATCGCGGCGCAGCAGGTGCACGGTGTGCAGCAGCAGTCCGCCGAAGTCGAGCGCCTCCCGCTCGGCCAGCAGCGCCTCGTAGACCGCGTAGACGCGCGCGACCTCGGCCCAGCGCGCGGCCGCCTCCTGTGCGGCCGCATCCGCCGGGTCCGCCGCGGCCGCCGCCTCGGCGGCCAGGCGCCCATAGCCCGCCGCGTCGACCAGTTCGTCCCGCGCCCGGCTGATGGCGTCCAGCAGGTCGGGCAGGCTGCGCCCCGGGTTGGCCAGCGTGGTGTAGTAGTCCAGGCGCATGGCGGGCAGGCGCGTCTCCAGCCAGGCGGCCGCCTGCACGTCGTCGATCAGCGTCACGCCGCGCGGGAACCCCGCCGCCGGGCCGTGCTCCTGCAGCAGCTGCAGGCAGAAGGCGTGGAAGGTGCCGACCGTCAGTGCGTCGACCGCCGCGGGCACGCTCCCCCGCAGCCGCTCGCGCATCTCGGTCGCCGCGCGGTTCGAGAAGGTCAGCGCCAGGATGCTCTCCGGCGGCGTGCCCCGCGCCAGCAGCACGCGTACCCGCTCGATCAGCGTGCGCGTCTTGCCCGTGCCCGGCCCCGCGTCGACCAGCACCGGCCCCCGCGCCACCTCGGCGGCCACGCGCTGCGACTCGTCGAGCGCGACGGCGGGCGGCGCGGGCACATCGGGCGCGGCCGCCGGTGCCGGGGGCGCGGGCGGCGGGCCCAGCAGCGCCGCGGCCAGCGCGTGCAGCATCGCCGTCTCCGACACGCCGTAGCGCGCCGCCAGACCGGCGTAGTCCGCGCCCGCCTGGAAGGCGGCGCGCAGTTCGCCGGGCGGCATCAGGAAGGCGGCGGCAAACGCGTTGGCCTCGAGCTCGCGCTGCTGCCGCGGGCTGTAGCTCTCGACCGGGGCGGGCGGCTCCCAAACCTGTGCGCTCGCCTCCTCGTCGATGTCCGCGTCGGCGCAGTGCGCCGGGCCGCCGTGCAGCAGGGCGTGGCCGAGCTCATGGGCCAGGCTGAAGGCGCGCGCGGTGGGGGGCAGGCCGGCGTCGTAGGCGACGAACTCGCCGCCGAAGACGGCGCGGGCGCCGCCCAACATGGGGTCGCCGGGCGGCAGGGGGAACACGTCGAGCGCCTGGGCGTCGAGCCCGGCCTCGACGAGCGCCTGGGCGGGCGCGGCGCCGTCGCGCGCCTGGAGCCGGGCCCGCTGCTCGCCGGCCAGCCGCGCGATCGTCGCCCAGCGCTCCGCCCAGATCATAGGCGCTTAGGGCTCGCCGGAGTCGGCGGCGGCCGCCTGCAGCCAGCGCGCCCGCGCCTCGGGCGCCGTCGTCATGCTCGCGGCCACCGCGTCGGCGAAGCTCTGCTGCCCCACCGCCGGGGTCTGCTTCGCGTGGTACATCGCCGCGCCCGCCGCCGGAGCGGCGCCCTGCAGCCCCGCACGCAGCGCCGCCGCCGTGCAATCGAGAATCGCGGCCAGCTCGCGGACGAGCGCGCCCGGCACCGTCTCGGGCCGCACCACGCGGCGGTCGATCTTCACCAGCACGTCGCTGCCCAGGCCGACCCGCGCCGCCAGGGCGCGCAGCGTCAGCCCGGCGCGGCTCGCCCGGGCGCTCAGGCCCAGCACGGGTTCCGGGCGGGCCGCGGCCAGCGTGCGCCGCGCGATCGCGGCCACGGCGGCCACCTCGGCCGGGGTCGGCGCGGGCGCGGCCTGCTCTAGCGCATACGCCTGCGCCAGGTCGATCAGCGCCGCGGCGTGCTCGGGGTAGCGCCGCAGCCACGCGTCGGGGCGGGCGCCGGCTTCCAGCGCGTCGAGGAAGGCCACGCCCAGCGCGGGCCACTCGGCGCTGGATGCCGGCCCGGACTGGGGGGATTGGGGAGAATGGCTCATGCCTGCATCTGCTCGCTTTCCAGGCGCCCCTGTTCGATCCAGGGGCGTAATATCTCTTCGGCACTGCGCAGGTAGTTGCGCACGGTCCGGTCGCTCACGCCGAGCAGGCTGCTGATCGTCGGCTCGGAGGCATCCTTGCTGCGCTCCTTGTAGCCTTGTGTCTTCAGCCAGAAGGCGCGCCGCACGTTGCCGTCCAGCTGCGCCAGCGCCTCGGGCACGATCAGCGCCGGCTCCCCCGCCGTCGGGTCGACCAGCGTGTCGGCTTCGTCCCAGAGCTCGCCGTCGTCCGTCTCCCGGCGGCGGAAAGGCCGCTCGTGGCGCCGTTGCCGCCGCAGCCGCTCGGCCGCGTCCCGGCAGGCGATGCGCAGCATGTAGTTGAAGTGGACTTCCCAGAACTCATGCTGCGCCGCCAGGTCGCACACTTCCTGCCACATCTGCAGCGTCGCCGCCTGCACCAGGTCCTCGTGCTCGCCCGGCGCTACCGGCTGGCTGCGCGCGATGGCCGCCAGCAGCGGCGTGCACCGCGCGATCAGGAGTGCGCAGGCGTCTTGCACGGCGCCGTCACGCCCGGCGCGCACCAGCCGCCGGATGCCGTGCACCACGGTCTCGCACGCCGCCGCCTGGGCCAGCGCCCCCGGGAGCGCGCCGGGATCGGCGGGCAGGGCCCGGATCTCGGCCTCCACGTTGGCCCGGCGGCGGTAGCTCCGCTCGAGTCCATATGCGCCTGCGGGGGCGGTTTCTTCGATCTGCTCCGTCACGACTGATCTGTCTCCTGTGGGTGACATGTGGCGGCTGCGTCTACCCGGCCTATGCGGCGGGCGCAGGGAAAAGCGGAAACGGCGCGCCGGGGCGGTCCCACCCGCCGGCCGCGCGCCCGCCGGGCGACGCCGGCCGGGCCATTCTCCCCGCCATTATACCCCATCGTCATCGCCCCGGGCCAGAGCACCGGCCCGCTCGCCCCCGGCGTCCGGCACGCGGCTTGCTTCCAGCGGGGCATGGCGCGCTCCCGGCGCGCAGGAAGGAGATCTCGCATGCCCCCCACCTGGCTCCAGGTGCTCGCCGTCGTCGCCCTGGTCGCCGGTGGCCTGTCCGCGCTCGTCATCGCGGCCGACATCCTCGCCGGACGGCGCCAGCCGATGGCCGTCATGAACCTCGTCTGGCCGATCTCCGGCCTCTATTTTGGCCCCCTGGCCGTCTGGGCCTACGGGCGTTTCGGCCGCCCCGCCGCCCGGTCCACGGCGTCCGCGGACACCGCGTCCCCGGCCCAGGCCGCGCATCACAGCCCCGCAGGGGATCACCGGGCGCAGGCGCACGGCGGGGAGCAGCCCCACGAGGCGCACGACCCCGGCATGGGAGCGCCGAAGCCCTTTTGGGCCCGCGTCCTGGTCTCCACCAGTCATTGTGGCGCGGGCTGCAGCGTCGGCGACGTGACCGGCGAGTGGGCCATCTTCCTCTTCGGCTGGACGATTGCCGGCTCCGCCCTGCTGACCGCCTACGTCGCCGATTTCGCGCTGGCCTATGTCCTCGGCATCGCCTTCCAATACTTCGCGATCGTGCCGATGCGCGGGCTCGGCCCCTGGGAGGGGCTCAAGGCCGCCGCCCAGGCGGACACGCTCTCGCTGATCGCCTTCGAGGTCGGCATGTTCGCCTGGATGGCCCTGACCCGCCTGGTCCTCTTCCATCCCCCCTCGAGCCCACGTCGCCGGTCTACTGGTTCATGATGCAGCTCGCCATGATCGTCGGCTTCGCCACCAGCTACCCCGCCAACTGGTGGCTGGTCCGCCGGGGCATCAAGGAAGCGATGTAATCGGCGGGGCCGGACACTGCGGCCCGCGACGGACCCCGTGATATAATCGGCAGAGCACGATAGGCCCCAAGGAGGTAGCATGGCCCCGCCGCCCACGCACTTCTACACGCCGGCCGGGTACCTGGCCCTCGAACGCGAGGCGGACCACAAGAGCGAATACCTGGCCGGCGAAATCTTCGCGCTCGCGGGGGCAAGCGAAGCGCACAACACGATTACGCTGAACCTTGCCGCCGCGCTGCACGCGCAGTTGCGCGGGCGCCCGTGCCGGGTTTACGCCAACCGTCTGCGCGTCAGGGTGCCGGCCAGTGGTCTCTACACCTACCCCGATGTGCTGGCCCTGTGCGGGAAGCGCCGCTTCGAAGATGCCCACCGCGACACGCTCCTCAACCCGGACCTGATCGGCGAAGTCCTCTCGCCCTCGACCGAAGCCTACGACCGGGGCAAGAAGTTCGGGCACTACCGGCGGCTGGAGTCGCTGATCGACGTCCTGCTGATTGCCCAGGATGAGGTGCGCGTCGAGCATTACACCCGGCAGGGCGACCTCTGGGTCCTCCGCGAGCTGCGCGCTATCACCGCCGAAGTCCGGCTGCCGTCGGGCGGCTGCACGCTGCCGCTCGCCGCCCTCTATGAGAACGTCGACTGGCCCCCGCCCGCGGCCGGCCCGGCTGTCGGCTGACGGCACCTGGCACGAACCTTGCCGGAGGGGATGGCGAGGCCGGTCTCGCTGGACTCCGGTTTCCGTATTTCGTCCCGCGCTCCCGATAGAGTGGGTGAGGGCCCCAACCGGCCCCCGATCCCCGAGCGCCCGACCCGATCTGGAGGAGCGTCATGCCTGCCCGCACCTGGATCCTGCGCCCGCGCCCCATGCCCGGGCTTATTCGCCTCTCGCCCCACGATCCCGCGCCCGCCGCGGACCTGCCGCCGGCCACCCGCGCCTGGCGCCGCCGCGCCGCGCTTCTGCTCGACGCCGCCGAAGACCCGGCGCGCGCCGCTGCCCGGCGCACCCTGGCCGCCGTGCCGGCCCCGCCGGCCGCCGAAGCCGCGCTTTGGGCCGAGATCGCCGCGCCCCGGCGCTGATATGCCCGCCCGAAAGTAGACGAGGCCCCGCCGTCTGGCGGGGCCTCGTTGTGCGGCCGGGTGGGCGGCCCGCGCTTACGGTGCCGGGTTGCTCGGGAAGCCCGGGAACCCGGGGAAGCCCGGGAACGGCGACTGCGAGCCGCCCGACGACTGGTCCGCCAGCGTCACCTTGACGTCCTGCGACTGCCCGGCGCGCCAGATCTTCAGCGTCACCGTGTCGCCGGGCTGGTGCCCGCTGATCGCCGTGGTCAGGTCCTGCACATTCGTCACCGCCGTGCCGTCCACGGCCGTGATCACGTCCCCCGCCTGGCCCGACTGTGGGTCGGCGCCCTGCAGGCCCGCCTGCGCGGCCGGGCTGTTCGGCGTCACCGCCGTGATTAGCGCGCCCTGCTGCACCCCCAGGTTCAGCTGCTGGGCCAGGCTCGAGTCGACCGTCATCGCCTGGATCCCCAGCCAGCCGCGGATCGCCCGGTTGCCCCCCTGCGGCACGTTCGGCTGGCTCGGCTGGCTCGGCTGGTTCGGCTGGCTCGGCGTGTTGCCCTGTTGATTCGGCAGCTGGTCGGGCCACGCCTGCAGCGTCACCTTCACGTCCTGCGTCGCGCCGTTGCGCCAGATGCTCAGCGTCACCGTGTCGCCCACCTGCTTGTTCTGCAGATAGGCCGTGATCTCGGCGATGCTGCCGACCGCCTGGCCGTCCACCGCCGTCACGATGTCGCCCACCTGGCTCGACGTCGTCGGGTCCGCGCCGATCACGCCCGCCTGCGCGGCCGGGCTGTTCGGGATCACCTGCACCGTCAGCACGCCCTTGGTCACCGGCACGTTCAGCTGCTTGGCGAGCTCGGCGTCCATCTGCATGCCGCTGATGCCCAGCCACACGCGCCGCACGGTCGAGCCCTGCGTCAGCTGCGGCACGAGCGTCTTCGCCCGGTTGATCGGGATCGCGAAGCCCACGCCCACGGAGCCGCGCACGGGGCTCTCAATCGCCGTCGTCACGCCGATCACCTGCCCCTGCAGGTTGAACAGCGCGCCGCCCGAGTTGCCGGGGTTGATCGGCGCGTCGGTCTGAATCATCGGGTGCACCGGCCCGTTGCCGTCCGACCAGCTACGGTTCACCGCGCTGACGATCCCGGCGGTGACCGTGTGGTCGAGCCCGAACGGATTGCCGATGGCCACCACTTCCTCGCCGACCTCGACCGCGTCGGAGTCGCCCAGCACCGCGGGCGTCACCTTGTCGGCCGGCAGCGTGACGTTCAGCACCGCCAGGTCGTCCTGCGGCGCCGTGCCCGCGACGGTCGCGTTGATCGAGGTACCGTCGAGCAGGATCACGTGGATGGTCTGCGCGCCGTCGATGACGTGGTTATTGGTCAGCACGTGCCCGGTGTCGAGCACGATGCCGCTGCCCTCGCCGCCGTCGGCGAAGCGGCCGCCGGAGCCCAGTTCCACCTGCACCTGCACGATCGAGTTCGCGGCCTTGGCATACAGGTCGTGGATCAGGCTGCCGCTGTCCGTCGCGACGCCGCTGCCGTCCGGGTGAGTAATGACGGGGGTCGGGGCACCCGCTCCCGCGAGATCAGAAGCCACCGGCGCGGCCGTGTTGTGGCTGAAGATCAGGGCCGTGGCGCCCCCGCCCAGCCCGCCGGCCACCAGGCCGAGGATCAGCATCGCGGTGAGCAGCAGGCCGCTCACGCCGGAGCGGCGCCCGCGGCGCGGCGCCACGGGGGTCAGGGTCGGCGTCGGGTAGGTCGGCGGCGCATAGGCCGTCCACGCCGGGGGCACGGGGGCCGCCTCGGGCAGCGGCGTCGTGATCCGCTGCGGCGGCGCGACCGGGCGCCCGACGAACGGCGTTGTGGGCGCGTCGCCCGGCACCCGAGCGCGACCGGGCTGGTAGTCTTGCATCATGGGGTCTCCTTGCCTGCATCGAGTGGCCGGTCGTCCGCGAGACGCGGCCGCGGTGGGACGACGAACTGCATGGACTGACTATACATCAGCGCGGCGAGGCGTGACAAGCACACAGCACAACGCCCCGGCACGCGGCGTGTCGGGGAGGAAGGTTCTGCGGTTGTGGCAGCGGGATGTGCCATGGGCCTCGGATCGAACTATGGGCTAGATGTTTCGGTGGTCCTGTGATCGCGGGGGGAGGAAGGTCCGGGCCCCGGCGGGCGCCCCTTGCGCGACCCGCCGGGGTGCGTTTCCACTGTCTATTATGCGACCCGTAGTTCAGAGGACCCGCAGAGCTAGATCAGAGTTGCGTAAGAACGCGCCGCCTCAGCCGGTCGGCCCCACCGGCGCGACCGGCCGCTCCGCCGGCTCCTCGGCCGGCGCCTCCGCGGGAGGCGCCGGTGGCGTGGGCGGGGGAAGCATGGCCGTCGCGCCGTTGCGCGCGGGCAGCGCGCCGTTGTGCTCAGGCGCGGCGAAGGTGGCCGCGTCGTCTGACTGGGCGTCCGCCTCGACCCCGGCGGCGGCCACCGGCAGCACCACGGTGAATGTGGAGCCCGCGTTGGGCGCGCTCTCGACCCGGATCTGCCCGCCGTGCTCGCTCACGATCCAGCCCGCGATGGCCAGGCCCAGCCCCGTTCCGCCCGCGGTCCGCGCCGGGTCGGCCCGGTAGAAGCGGTCGAAAATCAGCGGCAGCGCCTCGGGCGGAATCCCGATGCCGGTGTCGGCCACGCTGATCTCCACCTGGCCGTCGCGCACCACGCTGCTGAGCGTGACGCGGCCGTCGGGCGGCGTGTATTTCAGCCCGTTGTCGAGCAGGATGAGCAGCAATTGGCGCAGGTGGTCGCCGTCGCCCAGCACCACGGCCTCGGCCGGCGGTCCGGCGATCTGCAGGCGCTGCCCGCCGGGCAGATGCCGCGCGGCTGCCTCTGCCTCGGCCACCAGCGGCGCGATCGCCACCGGCTCCTTGCGCAGGTGCTGGCCCGCGTCGGCCCGCGCCAGGGCCAGCAGGTCGTTCACCAGCCGGCTCATGCGCTGCGCCTCGTTCGCGATCTGGTCGATGCTCGCCTGCCGGTCCTCCGGGTCCATGTTCGGCACCCGCTCCAGCAGCTCGGCGTTCCCCCGGATCGCCGTTAGCGGCGTCCGCAGCTCGTGCGAGGCGTCGGCCACGAAGCGCTGCTGCGCGGTCAGCGCCGCTTCCAGCCGGTGCGCCGAATCCTGCACGTCTGCATAGGCGCCCTGCAGCCGGTCCAGCATGCCGTTGAACGTCGCGGCCAGGCGGCCGACCTCGTCGGGTGGCCCGGTGTACTCCACCCGCCGGTTGAAGTCCAGCGCGGCGCCGATGTGCTCGGCCGTGCGCGTGAGCCGCTCCAGCGGGCGCAGCGCCTGGCCTGAGACGAGCCAGCCGAGCCCCAGCGCGATCAGCAGCGCCATGATGCTGCCGAGCGCCAGCAGAATCCGCAGCTGGGCGGCGGTGTCCTGCACGGGCTTGAGCAGGCGGCCGACCTGGATCAGCCCGATCGGCCGGCCGCGCAGCGAAAGCGGGGCGTCGTACAGGCGCAGCGGCTGCCCGCCCACGGTGCACGACTCGAACTGCCCGGCCGCGCCGGAAGCCACGTCGAGCGCGGCCGGACTCACCGGCAGCCGTTGGTCGTTCAGGTTGGGCGACGTCGCCCGGATCTGGCCGCTGCTGTCGACGAACTGCACGAAGATATCCGAGGCGGTCATCTCGGCGGGCGGCAGTTCCAGCGTCACAAACGGCCCGTTAATATCCACCCGGCTGTTCTGGATCACCTGTTGCGCGTGCGTGCGCAGCGACTGGTCCAGGTCCGAGTCGAGGTTGGCGGTGAGCGTGCTGTAGACCAGGATCGAGACGAGCACGAGCATCACGCCCAGCAGCAGGCTGTACCAGGCGGCCAGGCGCAGGCGGATGGGCAAGAGGATGCGGCGCGGCGGGGACGGGGAGCTCACCGGTTGGGCTCCTTGAGCACGTAGCCGACCCCCCGGATGGTCTGGATCAGCCGCGGCTCCCCTTCGGCCTCTAGCTTTTGGCGCAGGTACCCGATGTAGACCTCGACGACGTGGGTGTCCGTCGTCGGGTCGAGCCCCCAGACCGTGTCAAGGAGGTTGTCGCGGCTCAGCACCTGGCGCGGGTGGCGCATGAAGGTCACCAGCAGCTCGAACTCGGTGCTCGTCAGCTCGATCAGGCGCTCGCCCCGACGCACCTCGTGGCTGTCGAGATCGATCTCGAGGTCGGAGAAGTGCAAGCGATTGCGGCTGGCGGGCTCGGTGCGCCGCAGCAGGGCGCGCACGCGCGCAAGCAGCTCGTCGAGCGCGAAGGGCTTCACCAGGTAATCGTCGGCGCCGGTGTCGAGGCCGCGCACGCGGTCGGGCACGCCGTCGCGCGCGGTGAGCATGAGGATGGGCTGCGGCCCCCCCGCGCGCAGCCGGGTGGCCACCTCGTACCCGTCCATGCCGGGCATCATCACGTCGAGGACGATGAGGTCGGGGGGTTGGGCCAGCGCCTGGCTCAGGCCCTGCGTCCCGTCCGGCGCGGTATCTACGACATATCCCTCATAGGACAGCGCGCGCTTGAGGAAACTGGTGATGTTGGCATCGTCGTCGATGACCAGAATGCGTGGCTTCATACCTATCATAATAACTCATCATAACAAAATACGCGCGGAACACAAAGGCGCCGGTGCTGCACGCGGGCCTGCGCCCCTGTATTATGCGGCCCGGGGGTAAGAGTTCCCACAGCAGGCCCACAGAAGGGGGTAAGAAGGCGCCCGTCAGACCCGGTTCCGCCAAGAACCGGGGCGGCGATTCTGGGAGGCGCGGTCCCCTCTTGCAGGCCCCGCTCGTATTCAGTCTCCCCCACCTCCCCCATGTCATCCCGAACGCAGTGAGAGATCTCCGACCCCGGGAAGATGCCCTGAGGCGCGCGCATCCGCACCGGCTCGCTCACAGGACGCCCACGTCGCGGGCGCAGCTGTCGCCCGACCTCTCCTTTGTCATCCCGAACGCAGTGAGGGATCTCCGACTCCGAGATATCGCCTTGAGCAAGGCCGTTCCGCGCCGAGCCGCTGCCCGGCCACCGGGAGTGCCCATCGCAGCACCCCCACCTCCCCCATGTCATCCCGAACGCAGTGAGGGATCTCCGGCTCCGGGATCTCGCCTTGAGCAAGGCCTTCCCGTCCCGAGCGTCTGCCCGGCCACCGGAGGCGCGCATCGGGGCACGCCCACCTCCCCTTGTCATCCTGAGCGCAGCGAAGGGCCTCCGACTCCGGGATCTCGCCTTGAGCAAAGCGTTTCCGTCCCGAGCGGCTGCCCGGCCACGGGGGGGTGCACATCGAGGCAGGTCCTCGGCAAGGCGATCCTTCAGGCGAGTCAAAAGGACCCGGGGAGAGCACGGAGCACATGGGGGCGCACCCCGTTTCCTGGCGGAACCGTCAGGCGGGCGCGCGGCCCTCGCGCTCCAGGATCTGCGCCGCGACCTCCTCCAGGTCGGCCCCATTCACATCGGGCGGCGCGACCAGCGGATCGAGGATGGCGCCCGCGCGCCGCACGAACCCGGCCGCGCAGCCCGCGCGCAGCGCGCCCGCGACGTCCCAGGCGTGCGCGGCGATCAGCCGGATCGATCCCAGCGGCACGCCCAGCCGCGCGGCGGCCATCGCGTACGGCTCCGGCGCCGGCTTCAGCCGCCGCACCGCGTCGGCCGACAGGGCCTGCTCGAAGTAGTCGCGGATCCCCGCCGAGCGCAGTTGCGCCTCGGCGACCACGGCGGTCGAGTTGGTCAGCGTCGCCAGGCGCATCCCCGCCTGCCGCAGCCGGTCGAGCGCGGGCACCACGTCCGGGTGCGCCGGCAGCACCTGCATCGCCTCGAGCAGGGCCGCCTGGTCTGTGGGCGTCAGCGCCACGCCGTGCCGCGCGGCCGTCATTTCGAGCGCCGCCGCGCCGATCCGCCCGAAGTCGCTGTAGGCATTCGTGACCGTCGCCACCAGGGCCGACTGCAGCATCTGCCCGAACCACTCGCGCCGCACGCCGGGCAGGCCCTGCCCCGGCCGGCCGAAGATCTGGCCGAACAGGCCGTCGAGCGCGCTCAGGTCGAGCAGCGTCTCGTTAACGTCAAAGACACAAACCGTCGGCATGAATCGCCTCCTCGGGCACCGCGCCCTAGAACAGCAGGAAGCGCTTGCGCCGCGGCTTCACGATGTAGAGCGTCTGGCTGCGGCGAATGGCCGTCCGCTGCGCGGTCAGGATCGCCCGCGCGCGGTCGTTACGCTCCTTCAGCATCGTCCGCCAGACCACGAACGCCAGGATCGGGTAGGCGAACGGCGGCAGGTCGCGACTCAGGTTGCGCGCCGCCGTCAGCATCGGCAGCAGGTCCAGGTAGTGCCAGGGTCCCGGCAGCGTCGGGCGCAGCGTGCGGATGTCGAGGCGCGTGCGGGGTTTGCCGCGTGCGGCCATGAGTGCCTCCTCAAAGCCCGGGCGTCAGCCGCCCGGCGTGGGTACCGTGCTCGGCGTGGGCGCCGCGCCTGGAGTGGGCGAGCCGCTCGGCGGCGTCGGCACCGGTGCGGTCACAAAGGTGACCGTGTCGTAATGCAGGCCGTGCAGCAACGTGCGTAGCGTCTGCTCGGCGTTCTGCTGCGCCTGCGTCAAGATACCATCCTCGAGCGCGGCTTGCAGGATCGCCTGCTCGGCCTGCTGTCGCACCTCCGACTCCAGTTGCGGGTCGGCCTTCGTGAAGATGCCCGTCTGCCGGTCGTAGACGTACGACTTCTGATTGTTCAGGCTCGCGTTCAGCACCTCGGGTGCCGGCAGGCGCAGCGTTATCGTGCCCGAGACCACCTCGACGTCCTGCTCCGTCACCTGGCTCAGGTCGATGCCCGCGGTCACGTCGCCGTGCGCCACGAACAGGATCTTGTCGCTCGTGAACGGCGGCAGTGAGCCGGTCGAACTCGCCGGTCAGCACCTTCTCGATCGTGTAGCGCGCGGTCTCCAGCTTGCTGAGTGCCTGGATCTGCTCGACCACCGACGGCCCCTGCGCCTGGATGATCGTCGTCGGCGTCTGTAGGGGCAGGCTCGGGAAACTGGGCACCCAGCCCGCCAGGCCGCCGATGCCGTTGCGCAGCGCGCCGAAGCCCAGCAGCCCGCAGGCGAGCACGACGATGGCCGCCAGCGCCAGCAACCAGATGCAGGCCCGGCCCGTGCTGCGCGGCGCCGGGGCCGGTGGCGGTGGTGCGGCCCCGTAGGGCGCGCCATAACCGGTCGGCGGTCCGGCGTAGGGGCCACCCGCGGGCGGGGGCGTGCCCGCCCAGGCGCCGCCCCCGGCCGGCGATTCGCCGCCCAGGATGCGCGCGGGCGGCGGGCTCTCGCCGCGCACCCGGCCCGGCTCCCCTGCGGGAGTACCCTCCGGTGCGCGCCCATAGGGCCGCGGGTTATTCGGGTCTGCCATCGATCGTCCCTTTCCGGCCCGCCGGTCCGCCGCCGCGGGCTGTCTGCTGCGCCATGCGGATGGAGCACGGAGCGTACCACCCATTCCCCGCGCCGCGCGGCCTGGTTCCACCAAGCATCGGTAGCGCAATTCTGGGAGGCCCTGGGCCGCTACTCCGACGCCTGCTCGTATTCGGTCTGCCCTACCTCCCCCTTGTCATCCCGAACGCAGTGAGGGATCTCCGACTCCGAGATCGCGACTTGAGCAAGGCGTTTCCGCGCCGATCGGCTAACCGGTCACCGGGGGCGCACATCGCGGCAACCCCCACCTCCCCCTTGTCATCCCGAACGAAGTGAAGGATCTCCGACTCCGAGATCGCGCCTTGAGCAAGGCGTTTCCGCGCCGATCGCCTGCCCGGCCACTGGTGCCGCGCATCGCGGCACCCCCACCTCCCCTGGTCATCCTGAGCGCAGCGAAGGATCTCCAACTCCGGGATCTGGACTTGAGCAAGGCGTTTCCGCGCCGGGCGGTTAACGGGTCACCGGGGACGCGCATCGGGGCAGCCCTGCGGTGCGGTGACGTCTCACGTCGTTCAACCGGCCCAGGGGGGGGCCGGGAGCCCTGGGGTGCGCACCCCCGATGAGTGTCCAACCCCCCGGTCCTGGCGGAACCGTGCGGCCACCGCGCCCTTGACGGCCCGACGGCATCGTGTGCTATAATGGCTCTACATAATACAACGTGACGACACGCCCTTTTGGAGCTTTCGCCGTGAATCGCAATCCATCGTCCGGCGCGCCGCCCCCCCGGGACGGTCGCCCGGACCGCCCGGGCTCCGGGCGGTCTTCCTCCCCCCCACCCTACGATCCCGAGGCGACGCGCCCGATGCCCGCGGCCGAGCAGCCCGGCCGCCGCAGCCTGCGCCGCCCCGGCGAGTCGAATCTGCCGCCCGCCCCCCGCTGGGCCCGCGGCCTCGAAGCCGAGCGCCGGGTGCCGCTGGCCCCGCCGGTAACTCCGGCCCCGCCCCCGCCGGTGCCGCCCGCGCCCGTGTCGCCCGCCGCCGCCGCGCCCGATCGCGGCCCGACCCCGCCGGGCGCGACGCGCACCGTCCGCCCGGGGCCCCGCGGCTGGCGCCGCCCACGCCGCATCGTCGCCGCCATCGTCGGCGTGCTGCTGTTGGCCTTCTGTGCCTGGGCCGTGCCCCTCGCCTTCAAGCTGCAGCAGGTCACCAGCGACTGGTTCGTCACCCCGCCGCCCCGGGCCGCCGGCCTGGCCGCCTTCCCCGACTGGAGCAAGCAGGAGCGCGTCAACATCCTGCTCATGGGCCTCGACACGCGCATTGCCGGCGATTCGCGCGCCGACACGCTGATCCTGATCAGCGTCGACCCCGCGAACAAGACCGTCGCGATGGTCTCCATCCCGCGCGACCTCTGGGTGCCCATCCCCGGCTTCGGCACGAACCGCGTCAACGCCGCCTATCAATTCGGCGAGACGGCCAAGGTTCCCGGCGGGGGCGCCGCGCTGACCATGCAGACCGTCGAGCAGGACTTCGGCGTGCCCGTGCACTACTTCGCCCAGGTCGACTTCCAGGGCTTCCAGCGCATCGTCGACGCGCTCGGCGGCATCACCGTCGACGTGCAGCACCCGCTCATCGACAACGAGTATCCGGCCGACTACGGCTACGCCTACCAGCGCATCTATATCGCGGCCGGCCTGCAGCACATGAACGGCCGCACCGCCCTGCAGTACGCCCGCTCGCGCCACGCCGACAGCGATCTGGCCCGCAACGAGCGCCAGCAGGCCGTCCTGCTCGCCCTGCGCGACGAGGGCCTGCAGTTGCAGATCCTGAGCCGCCTCGACAACGTGCTCACCCAGGCGCAGGGCGCCCTGCGCACCGACCTGTCGTTCACGCAAGCGGGCTCCCTCGCCAAGCTGGCGCAGAGCATCCCGCGCGACCAGATCAAGCAGCTGTCGATCGGCGCCGATATGGTCACCCAGGCCAACGTCGACGGCAACGACGTGCTCCTGCCCAACTGGGACGCGATCCGCCCAGCCGTGCAGCAGACGCTCGGCGCCTCGGGCGTGCAGGCCGAAGCCGCGGCCGTCGGCGTGCTCAACGGCACCGACACGCCCAACCTGGCCCGCGATACCGCCGACATGCTCCGTAACGCCGGCCTCACGGTCCCCGCGGAGGCGGTCGGCAATCCGTCCAACGGTGGCAACGGTCACTACCCGCAGACCTACGTGCTCGACTTCACCGGCGGGCAGAAGCCGCAGACGCTCCAGAAACTGCTCGGCCTGCTGAAACTCTCGGCCGCCCGCGTGCGCCCCGGCGACCCGACCGCCCGCCCGGCCGGCATCGACTTCCAGGTCATGCTCGGCGACGACTACACGCATTAGCGAACGCCCACGTGGGACAAAGTGAGGCAAAGTCAGGCATGGCGATCGGCAAAGTGGGACAAAGTGGGACAAAGTGTGACAAACGCCGGCCGGCTCGGCACGGGCCTGCCGGTGGCCGCGCTCTGGCTGTTCTGGCGCTCCCACCACGATCTCGGCGCCACCGGGTCGCCCTCGCTCGCGGTCGGCGCCGAGTAGACCCTGTCGACCGAGCCCGCACGGGCCGCGTCCTGCCGCGGCTGCGCGGCTGACCCGCGCGCTCGCGCGCCATTCCGTCCCGACCCTGCGATTTCACGACGCCCGCGGCGCCCCGGCCAGGCGCGGCCCCGGGCTTGGAGAGGAACCCCGATGATTGCGGTTAGTCCCCGTGTGCAGTCGTTGTTGGAACAATTGACCCTGGACGAGAAGGTCTCCCTGCTCGCCGGGGCGTCGTCCTGGTACACCGTGCCCGTCGAGCGCCTGGGCATCCCCGCAATCAAGGTGACGGATGGCCCCAACGGCGCCCGCGGCGACGTCTTCGAGGCGCGTACGACGGCCGCCGCCTTCCCCGTCGGCATCTCCCTCGCCGCGACCTGGAACCCCGACCTCGTGGGGCAAGTGGGCGCCGCCCTGGCCGCCGAGGCGCGCAGCAAGGGCGCGGTCGTGCTCCTCGGCCCGACCGTGAACATCCACCGCTCGACACTCAACGGCCGCAACTTCGAGTGCTACTCCGAGGACCCCTTCCTGACCGCCCGCCTGGCCGTCGCCTACATCCGCGGCCTGCAGGGCGAGGGCGTCGGCGCGTCGGTCAAGCACTTCGCGGGCAACAACTCCGAGTTCGAGCGCAACAGCATTAGCTCGGAGATCGGCGAGCGCGCCCTCCGCGAGATCTACCTGCCCGCCTTCGAGGCCGCCGTGCACGAAGCCGGCACGTGGACCGTCATGGCCGCCTACAATAAGCTCAACGGCGCCTTCTGCACCGAGAATCCAGACCTCCTGACCCGCATCCTCAAGGAGGAGTGGGCCTGGGACGGCGTGGTGATGTCCGACTGGTACGCCACCCACAGCACCGCCGCGGCCGCCAACGCCGGCCTCGACCTGGAGATGCCCGGGCCGACCCAGTGGCGCGGCGCCAAGCTGGTGCAGGCGGTGCGCGACGGCCTGGTCGCGGAGACCGCCGTCGACGACGAGGCCGCCCGCATGCTCCACCTGATCGAGCGCTCCGGCGCCTTCGAGCATCCCGAAATCCCCGAGCAGCAGGCGATCGATCGGCCCGAGCACCGCGCGCTCATCCGCCGCGCCGGGGCCGAGGGCTGCGTCCTGCTGCAGAACCGCGACGGCCTGCTGCCGCTCGACCCCGCCGCGCTGCAGCGCGTCGCCGTCATCGGCCCGAACGCCAAAGCCGCCCGCATCATGGGCGGCGGTAGCTCGCACGTCAGCGCGCACTACGCCGTCACGCCGTTCGAGGGCATCACGGCGCAGCTTGGCCCCGTCGTCAAAGTCGCCTACGAGGTCGGCTGCAGCAACGACCGCTTCACGCCCCTCCTGGCGATGGACCAGGTGGCGCCCGCGCCCGGCGCGCCCACGGGAGCCCTCGCGGCCACCTACTACAACAGCCTCGATCTGTCGGGTGACCCCGTCTGGCAAACGTCCCTGCGCGGCTCGCAGCAGACCTGGTTGGAAGGCGTAATCGGGCCGGGCGTCGACCCGGGCGCCTTCTCCCTCCGCGTCGGCGGCGTCTTCACCCCGCGGGAAAGCGGGTCCTACACCTTCGGCCTGACCTCCGCCGGATCGAGCCGCCTGCTTATCGACGGCGCCGCGGCCGTCGACCTCTGGAACGACCAGCCGCCCGGCGAGTCGTTTTTCGGCTCGGGCGCCGCCGAGCAGTTGGTGGCGCGCGACCTGGAGGCCGGCCGCCCCGTGACGTTGACGGTCGAGTACAGCAAACAGGGCACGGGCATGATCGCCGGCTTCCGCCTGGGCGTCACGCCCACCGTGCCCGGCGACTCGATCGCCCGCGCTACCCGCCTCGCCGCGGACTCTGACGTCGCCCTCGTCTTCGTCGGATCGAGCGGCGACTGGGAGAGCGAGGGCGCCGACCGCACGAGTATGGACCTCGTCGGCGAGCAGGCGGCGCTCATCCGCGCGGTGGCTGCCGCCAACCCGCGCACCGTGGTGGTTCTGCAGACGGGCTCGCCCATTACCATGCCCTGGCTCGACGGCCCGGCCGCCGTGCTGCAGGCTTGGTTCTGCGGCCAAGAATGCGGCAACGCCATCGCCGACGTCCTCTTCGCCCGCGTGGACGCTTCCGGCCGCCTGTCTCAGACCTTCCCCGTGCGCCTGGAGGACAATCCCGCCTACCTCAACTACCCGGGCGAGAACGGCCGAGTGATCTACGGCGAGGGCATCTTCGTCGGCTACCGCTTCTACGAGAAGCGCAAGATCGGCCCGCTCTTCCCCTTCGGCTTCGGCCTCTCTTACACCACGTTTGCCTACGCTAACCTGCGCCTGGACCGGCAGGTGGTCGCGCCCGACGATCTGGTCGCCGCGCCGCTCGACGTCACCGTCGAGGTGACGAACACCGGCGCCCGGTCCGGCATGGACGTCGTCCAACTCTACGTGCGCGACCCGCACTCCACGCTCGTTCGCCCCGAGAAGGAGCTCAAAGGCTTCGCCAAGGTCGCGCTCCAGCCGGGCGAGACGCAGACCGTGCATCTCCCGATCGACCGGCGCGCGCTGGCCTTCTACGACGATGCGGTGCGCCGCTGGGTAGCCGAAGCCGGCACCTTCGAGGTCCTGGTCGGCCGCTCGTCCGCCGATATCCTGCTGACCGTCCGCTTCGATCTGACCGCCACCGCTCGCTTCGACGGGCCGGGCACGGGCAATATGGGTCTGACGCTCGACACGCCCATCGGCGAGATCCTGTCGCACGCCGCCGGCCGCGAGATCTTCGAGCGCCACCTGCCGGGCTTCGCCAAGAGCGCGCGCCGCGGCCGCCCGGGCCGCTTCACCCTACGCCAGATGGCCACCTTCGCGCCGTCCACCTTCACCGAGGAAGTACTGGCGGCCCTCGCCGCCGACCTGGCGACGGCGGGCTAACCCCCCGGCACCAGGGGCCCACTGGGAGGCGTGAGCCCGCTCCTGGCGCGGTGCCCGGCGCCCGCTGACGGCGCTTACGCCGGAAAACCGGGATCTTCGCCCATTTGCATTCGGCCGCGCGCACGCCGCTGTGCCCACCTGTGCGCATGCCGGCCGGGCGGTCGCGCGGCATCCGCGCGTGCCGCCCCGCGCTCCCAGCGCCGATTGTGCCTCGACCTAGCCCGAACTCGCTGGTCCCAGTATTCGTGCATTCGTCGGTCGCATTCGTGGGCGGCCTGCCCCCCACCGTGGTGCGCCGCCCCGCAGGCAGCCCGCAGGTCAGCCCCGATCCGGCCGGACCCCGCCAGGTCCCCCGTCCTCTCCTTTGTCATCCTGAGTATCCCTGGCCCCCGGGCCACCGGAGGGCATGAAAACGGCCGTCCCTCGGTTTTGATCGGCAGGTCAGATGGGTCATTGTCAGAATAGTATTCTCTTCGCAGCGTAGCGAAGGATCTCCAAGGCCGGGATGCTCCCATGAGCCAAGCGCGTCCCCGCCGATCGGCATCCCACGTCCTCCCGACAACCACCCCCGCCACGGCGTCACCCTCGTCACCATTGTGCGATTCCGGCTGAGAGCAGTGGAAAGTAGGGTGACGACCCCGGTGGCGCCGTGGGTGAGCGGCGCGTCACCCCTCGTCACCCGCGCATCCCGGCGGGTCGCAAACACGATCGGGCGGGAGCGCGTCGCGAGCCGGCAGTTTGACGTGGCGCGCATGGCCTGGTATAGTTGAGCACAGAGAGGCCCCGCAAGAGGCCGTGTCGTTGCGAATGACGGAGTATGTGATGCCAGTGGTACGGATTCGGAACAGCTAGCGGCGAAGCCTCGGCTGCTCTAGTTGCCTTGCAACACACCGTTTCTTAGCCGCGCGGTCAGGATCGCGCCGCGCTTTGCCGCCCAACAGCCATAACCACCGGAGCCGGATAGAGGCCCCGGCGGTTGTGGTTTTTTGTTGGCCCGGAGAGAGTGGAGCGGCTAAGAAGCGCGTCGTCGACGCCTCGGCGATGCAAGGAGCGAACCGGACCATGGCCCAGAAGAAGCCGCTACACAACGCCCCGAAGACCGGCCCGCCCGCGGGCCACGCCCCCCGGCAGGCCCGCCCCGCTGCCCCAACCAGTTGGGACCGCCTCGCCGCCTGGTACGACGGTTGGGTCGGCGAAGCCGGCAGCCGCTACCACCAGGCCGTCGCCGTGCCGACCCTGCTCGATCTCCTCGATCCGCGGCCCGGCGAGGCCATCCTCGACATCGGCGCGGGGCAGGGTGTGCTCGCACCGTACGTCGCCCGCGCGGGCGCGCACTACACGGGGGTGGACGCCGGCCCCCGGCTGATCGCGCGCGCACGCCATCACCACGGCCGCGACGGCCGCTTCCTGGTCGGCGATGCCCGCGACCTGGCCGCTGTCCCCGGCCTGCAGGCGGGCGAGTTCGACGGCGTCGCCTTCCTGCTGAGCATCCAGGACATGGATCCGCTTGACGCCGTCCTCGCCGGGGCGGCCTGGGCGCTGCGGCCGGGCGGGCGGGTCGCGCTGCTGCTGATCCACCCCGCCTTCCGCGTGCCGCGGCAGAGCGGCTGGGGCTGGGATCCCGGTCGGAAGCTGCAGTTCCGCCGCATCGACCGCTACCTGACGCCCCTGCCCGTGCCCATGAAGCGCCTGCCCGGCGCGCCCGCGGCGGAGACCACGCGCAGTTTCCACCGCCCGGTGGGCGCCTACGTCAATGGGCTGGCGGCGGCCGGGCTGCTGGTCGAGCGCATGCTGGAGGTGCCCAGTCCCTGGCCCGCGGGTCCGGCCGCCGAGGCGCCGGCCGCCGAGTACGCCCGGCGCGAGATCCCGCTCTTCCTCGGCCTGCGCGCCCGCAAGCTCTGAGCGCGATCGCCCCGGCGCGGTCCGCGGCGCGATCCATGCTGCTGCCGGGAGCCGCCGCGCCGCGGCTGCCCGCGCGGTGGTGCGACGGCCGGGGCAGGCGAAGAGAGGATGGGGCGCCATGAGTGATCGGCCGCCAACCGAAGATCAGGGCTCGCACTGGATCCTGCCGGGCGGCGCGCACCCGCCGCCCGGGACCCCCGTGCCGGTGCCGCGCCGCGGTCCGTCGCGCGGCGGGCCGATCCTCCTGTTAGGGCTCGTCGTCTTGCTGCTCCTCGGGGTGCTCGCGCTCGGGCTGGCGGGGCAGGTGCGCGCGCCGGAGCCCGCAACCGCCAGCCCGACGCCGGTGGCCGCGCCATCCGCCACGGCCACCCCGCTCGCGGGTGGCGTCCCGGCGCCCACGGCCACGCCACTGCCGATCGCCACGCCGCCCGCGTCCACGGCCACGCCGCCGCCGTCCGCTACGGCCACCTCACTGCCGCCATCGCCGACCCCCGTGCCGACCGCGACTCTGCCCTCGCCGCCGACACAAGCGCCCGTCCCCACGGCGACGGCGCCACCGCCCCCCACGGCCACCGCGGCCGGCGGCACCCTGCAGCGCATCGATGTGTACATCGACACGCTAACCGAGACCCAGCAGATCGGCGAGCTTTTGATGTTCCCCGTCTACGCCGACGTCTATCCCGCGCAGTACGACACCTATCTGCAGCAGGACCAGATCGCGAACGCCATCCTGTTCACCGACTTGGCCCAGGGCGTCAAGCCCGCGACCCTGGCCGGTCTCCGCCGGCTGACGCAGTCGGTCATCGCCCACGCGCCAAACCCGCTGCTCTTCGCCGCCGACGAGGAGGGCGGCCTGGTCGACCGGTTAGCGCCCTACTATGGCGACACGCCGGCGCCGTCGGCGTTGGCCGCCACCGGCGATCCGGCCAAAGCCTACGCCCAGGCCCAGCTTGACGCCTCGCGCATGACCAATCTCGGCCTCAACACCGACTTCGCGCCGCTGGCCGACGTCTACCAGGGCGGCGCGATCGATCGCAGCCGCATGTTCGGCACCACGCCTGCCGAGGTCACGCGCTTTGCCGGCGCCTTCCTCGACGGCTTGCAGCAGCACGGCGTCGCCGGCACGCTCAAGCACTGGCCCGGCATCGGCGCCGCGAACGGCAACCCCGACTACGCCCTGCCGACCATCGACAAGACGAAGGCACAACTGGACGCCGTCGATTTCGCCACTTTCCGCGCTCTGCTCAGCCACGACCCGGGCCTGATCATGGTCACGCACGTCATGGTGCCGGTCTACGACCCGACCTACCCGGCCTCGCTGTCGCCCACGCTGGTCGACGGCGTGCTGCGCGGGCAGTTGGGCTACCAGGGAGTGGTCGTATCGGATGCGATGGCCGCGGCGGCGATCGGCCAGTTCATGCAAAGTCAGGGCTACGCGGATCCCGCCGCGGGGGTTGCCGAGGCGAGCGTGCTGGCCATCCTGGCCGGGGAGGATATCGTCGAATGCCCGCCCGACCCGGGCCAGATCGCCGCCACGGTCGCCGCGCTGACCAAAGCGGTCGAACTCGGGCCGCATCACGCCCGCCCGCCTGCGCCTCTCGCTCGAGCGGATCATCGCGCTCAAGGTGCGCCTCGGCCTGATCACCCTGCCGCCCTGATTTGCCTGCGCTGGATCCGCGCCTGTCAACCTCCTTGAACCCGCTGTATACCGGCGTTGCCGCTTGCCCCTGCTATGATCGCGTTGGGGTTGCGGGCGACGGTGCCCGCGGGGCCGGGCCCCTGTTCGCTGCGTTCCGAATCACGGCTGGAAGGGGACAGAACATGCGAATCGACATGACGGCCATGCCCGTCGCAGCCCCGGCGGCGAGCGTGGCGCCCGTCCCGCACCGCTGGGGTGGGGCCGAGTGGCTCTGCTGCGGCTGGATCGTGCTGGCGTTGGCCAGTCTTGTGCCTGTTACCCTGCTGCTGCAGGGCCAGTTTCCGCTGTTCACCACGATCTGGCTGGGGGTGCCGCTGATCGCCGTGCTCGTCACGCGCGACGCCCGGCGGGTCGGGTTTCGCGCCGTGCCGCGGGCCGAGTACCTGCGGGTTACCGCGATCAATGCCGGCTTACTGGCCTTGCTCGCCGCGCCCCTCGAGCTCTGGTCGCACACCACGCGGCAGATGATGACAGTCACGCTGGCGGCCGAGCCGCCGGATACCACCTTCGCCTGGCTGATCCGCTACGACGGCCCCGGTGCCTGGCTGGCCTTTCTGCTCTACGGCGGGCTGGTCACGCTGTTCGCGGAGGAACTATTCTTCCGCGGCTGGCTGCTGCAATTCGCGCGCCCTCGGATGCATCCCGTCGCAGCCATCGCGTTGCAGGCATGCCTGTTTGCCCTGCTCAACAGCATCGTAGCCCTGTTCCTGCCGCCCTTGCCGGGCCTGCTCTACGCGGTGATCTTCGCGGGCGTCGGGGTCGGCGGGATCGGTGGGTGGGCGGCGTGGCGGACCGGGAGCATCTGGCCCGGGCTGACGGTGGCCGCGATCCTCAACGTGCTGTTGGTGCTGCAGCCAATCTGACCCGGCGGGCGCCGCGGGTGCCGGCCACCCGGCCGGCGGCCCTGCGCTTACCCCTGTCGCAGCGCCTGGCGCTCGTTCTCGAAGATCATGCCCACCGACTCGCCGGTGTGCACGCGCAGGATCGCCTCGCCCAATAGCGGGGCCACGCTCAGCACCGTGATCAGCGGGATCCGCTTCTCGGGCGGGATGGGCACCGTGTCGGTCGTCACGACCTCGGTCAGATGCGCCTCCTGCAGGCGCTCGATGGCCGGCCCGCTCAGCACGGGGTGCACGAACGCCGCGTAGACCGCGGTCGCGCCGTGCGCCAGCACGGTACGGGCGGCCAGACTGATCGAGCCGCCCGTGTCCACCTCGTCGTCCAGCAGCACGGCCTGGTGTCCGGCCACGGTGCCGATCACGTTGAGCACCTCGGTACGGTCGTTGTTCCCCACGCGGCGCTTCTCGACGATGGCCAGCGGCGCCCCCACGAGCTCGGCGAAGTTGCGCGCGCGCTTCGCGATGCCGATGTCGGTCGCGACCACCACGGGCCGCTCCAGCTGCTTCTCCCGGATGTAGCGCGCCAGGATGTAGACCGCCGTGAGCTCGTCGACCGGGATGTTGAAGAAGCCCTGGATCTGCCCGGCGTGCAGGTCGATCGTCAGCAGACGGTTGGCCCCGGCCACGGTGATCATGTCGGCGATCAGCCGCGCGGTGATGGGGACGCGCGGCTGGTCCTTCTTGTCGCTACGGCCGTAGGCATAGTAGGGGATCACCGCCGTGATGCGCGCCGCCGAGGCGCGCTTGGCCGCGTCGATCATGATCAGCAGCTCCATGATCGACCGGTTCACCGGGCTCGACATCGGCTGGATCAGGAAGACGTCGTTCGAGCGCACGTTCTCGTTCAGCTTCACGAAGATGTTCTCGTTGCTGAACGAGAAAATCTCGGCGCGCCCAAGGGGGATGTGCAGGCAATCGGCCACGGCCCGCGCCAGGGCTGGGTTGGCGTTGCCGGTGAAGATGATCAGCCCGTCTTTGGCGCGGGAGCTCATCATCGCTCGTACCTGTTGAACCGGATGTTCACGTGGGGCTGGCTCCTGTCAACGTTAGAAAGTCGAGTCGCCGGAGAGATCGCCCGGCGAGGCGGTCTCGGGGAGGGTGTCCAGGGTCGCCAGCCCGGCCTGCGCCGCGGCTTGCTCGGCCTGCTGCTTGCTGCGCCCGGTGCCCTCGCCCAGGCGCATGGTACCGATGCCCACCTCGACCGTGAACTCGCGGTTGTGCGGCGGGCCGGCCGTGTCGATCAGCCGGTACTGGGGCGCGTTCTTGTAGCGGCCCTGCACCTCGCGCTGCAGCTCGCTCTTGTAGTCGGCGGTGAGCGTGGCGGCGACCTGGTGCTCGCTCGTGCGCGCCAGCAGGCGCTGCACCACGCCGGTCACGGCGCGCAGGCCGCCGTCCAGGTAGACGGCGCCCAGGATCGCTTCCAGGGCGCGGCCGACGATGGTCGGCCGGTCGCGCCCGCCCTGCGCCTCCTCGCCTTTGCTCAGGTAGAGATAGCGGCCCAGGTCCATCTGCGCGCCCCAGGTGCTCAGCTGGCTGAGGCGCACCAGGGCGCCGCGTAGGCGCGTCAGATCGCCTTCCGGCTTTTCGGGATGCTGCAGGTAGAGCCGCCGCGCCACCACGAAGCCGAGCACCGCGTCGCCCAGGAACTCCAGCCGCTCGTTGGATTCGGCCGCACCCTCGGGCACGTCGTGCAGGTAGGACCGGTGGATCAGGGCACCCCGGAGCAGATCCGCATGCTTGAACTGGTACCCTAACGCGGCCTCCAGTTCCTCCTGATCGGCGGGCATGCGCGGTTCGTCTCCCTATGCCGCGACGGCGGCCTGAAGATCCACCCCGGCCAGCGTCGCCGTCTGTTCGAGCGCCGGCCAATCGACCTGGATGCGGTAGCGGAAATGGCCCGGCGCGACCTCCTCGGTCTCCACCGTGGCCAGGTGCGCCATGACGAGGAAGCGGATCAGCGCGGTGGCCATGGCGTCCTGCTGCGGGTCGGCGTCGTCGAGCACGAGCGCCACGTCTTGGGTGCGCGCTTGCGCGGCCGCTTGCAGCCCGCCGTGAAAGGGCGCGAAGAGGCGCCGGGCCGCGTCTTCCTCGGCCTCCACCTCGTGCGTGCTCATCACCTCGGGCTGGTTGTCCGGGTCGATGGCGCGGGTGGCGAACTCGGCTTGCTTCTCCTCCAGCGTGCTCAGGCGGCTGCTGATGATGAAGTTGAGCAGCTTGCGTGTGGCGCCTTCCGGCATGCGCGGTCCTCCTTCGCGTGTGGCGCCGGCCGCGCTCGGCCGGCCGGCAATGTATTCTATGGCGCTCCGGGGGCTTTGTCAATCGGCCGCAACGGGGGTATAATGCCCGCAACAACGGGCCGGCCGCCCGCAGCCGCCCTCAACCGTATTGCGCTAGCACCGGTCGTGCCAGCAGAACGGAGACGCGCTTCGCATGGACCCGTCGTCGGACCCGGCCGCGCCGCCGGTCGCCGCCCATCCCACCGGCCACGATACCGTCGTCGTGCTCGATTTCGGCTCGCAGACCAGCCAGTTGATCGTGCGTCGCGTGCGCGAGGCCGGCGTTTACGCCGAGCTCTTGCCCTACGACGCCCCCGCCGCCGAGGCCGCGGCCTTGCGCCCGCGTGCCTACATCCTGTCGGGCGGCCCCGCGAGCGTCTATGACCCCGGCGCGCCCGGCCTGCCCGCCTACGTGCTCGAGTCGGGCCTGCCCGTGCTCGGCATCTGCTACGGCATGCAGTTGCTGGCCCACGGCCTCGGCGGCAACGTCGCGCCGTCGAGCGAGCGCGAGTTCGGGCCCGCCGAGGTCACGCAGACCCCGGCCGGCAGCGACTCGCCCCTGCTGGTCGATCTGCCGCCCGCCTTTCCGGTCTGGATGAGCCACGGCGACCGCATCGAAGCCGCGCCGCCCGGCTTCGCCGTCCTCGGCACGAGCGCGAATGCGCCCTTCGCCGCCATCGGGCGCCCGGGCGGCGACGGGCCGCCGCTCTACGGCATCCAGTTCCACCCCGAGGTGGTGCACACGCCACAAGGCGCCACGGTGCTGGCCAACTTCCTCTTCCGCATCGCCGGCCTGCGCGCCGACTGGACGCCCGCCGCCTTCATCGAGGAGGCCATCACCACCATCCGCCGCACCGTCGGCACGGAGCGCGTGCTCTGCGGCCTCAGCGGCGGGGTCGACTCGGCCGTCGTCGCCGCGCTGCTGCATCGCGCCATCGGCGACCAACTGACCTGCCTCTTTGTCGACACCGGGCTGCTGCGCGAGGGCGAGGCCGACCAGGTCATGGAGACCTTCGGCCGCCACCTGCACGTCGACCTGCGCATCGTCGACGCGGCCGACCGCTTCCTGGCCCGCCTCGACGGCGTGACCGATCCGGAGGAGAAGCGCCGCCGCATCGGCGCCGAGTTCATCCGCGTCTTCGAGGAGGGCGCGCGCACCATCGGCCCGGTCACCTACCTGGCGCAGGGCACGCTTTATCCCGACATCATCGAGAGCGCCGCGCCCGAGCGCAAGGCCGCTGCGCGCATCAAGACACACCACAACGTCGGCGGCCTGCCGTCCGATATGCAGTTCCGCCTGATCGAGCCGCTGCGCTACCTGTTCAAGGATGAGGCGCGGGCCATCGGCACCGAGCTTGGCCTGCCCGACGAGATCGTCTGGCGCCAGCCGTTCCCCGGGCCCGGCCTCGCCGTGCGCATCATGGGCCCGGTCACCCGGGAGGGCCTGGCCACGCTGCGCCGCGCCGACGCGATCTTCCGCGCCGAGCTCCGCACCGCCGGGCTGGAGCGCGCCATCTGGCAGTCGTTCGCGGTGCTCACCAACGTGCAGAGCGTCGGCGTCATGGGCGATTACCGCACCTACGCCCACGCTATCGCCCTGCGCGCCGTCACCAGCGTCGACGGCATGACCGCCGACTGGGCGCGCATTCCCATACGACGTCCTCGGCCGCATCAGCAACCGCATCGTCAACGAAGTGCCCGGGGTGAACCGCGTTGTCTATGACGTCACCAGCAAGCCCCCCGCCACCATCGAGTGGGAGTAGCGCGACGGCGGTCCTGAGCCCGCCCGGCCCGGCGGCCCGGCCCGTCGCGCCGGCCGCGGACCCCGCGCCGCTCCCCGGCTCCTGGCGCCGCGCCGCGGCGGCCGCCATTGGCGCGTTCGCCGTCTCCCGCTTCGTCGTCTTGCTCGCCGCCTGGGCGGGGCTCTCCCAACTGATCGCCGCCGACCCGAGCCGCACCAAGGGGCTACTCGCCGAGGGCGCGCTCATGTGGGACGGCGCCTGGTACTGGCGCGTGGTCACCCAGGGCTACTACCTGGGCGACGCGCAGACCGGCTCCAACCTGGCCTTCTGCCCGCTCTACCCGCTGCTCATCCGCGGCCTCACGGACGGGCTGGCCGCACTCGGCATCCACGTCGGGGATCCCGTCTACGGTAACTTCGTGCTCGCCGGCCTGCTCGTCAGCAACCTGAGCTTCCTGGCCGCGCTCGTGCTGCTCTGGCGGCTCGTCCGCCGCGACTACTCGGCGACGGTCGCGGACAGCGCCGTGCTGCTGCTCGCGGTCTTTCCCACGGCGCTCTACTGGTCGGCCATCTACACCGAGTCGCTCTTCCTGCTGCTCGTGGTCGGCTGCTTCTGGGGCCTGCGCACGCAGCGCTGGGCGCTCGCCGCCGCCTGCGCCGCCCTGGCCGCCGTCACGCGCTGGCCTGGCGTGCTGCTCGGTCCGGTCATCCTGGTCGCCTACTTCACCCGCCCCGGCGTGGCGGAGGCGGCGGGGGCGCGCGTGCGCGCGATCTTCCGGCCAAGTGTCCTCTGGCTGGGCCTGGTGCCGCTGCCATTCCTGGCCTACCTGGCCTATCTCCGCACCACCTTCGGCGACCCCTTCGTCTTCATGCACGTCGAGCAGGTCGGCTGGGGGCATGTGCCGAACCTCTTCTTCCCGCAGACCTGGCTCGACACGGCCGGCCGGGTGATCAACTCCTGGCGCACGGCGGCGCCCGCCGCCGACCCCATCCTGCACTGGGGCGGCGGCCAGCGCATCTACGCCTATCAGGATCTCGCCCTGACCGCGCTCTTCGCCGGCCTGGCCATCTGGGCGGCCTGGCGCCGGCTGCTCGCGCCCGCCGCCCTCACGTGGCTGGCGCTCGGCGTCATCTTCCCCCTCTGGACCGGCACGACCATGGGCATCGCCCGCTACCTGCTGCCCCTCTGGCCGGCCTTCGTGTTGCTCGCGGTCATCCTGGAGCGCCGCCCGGGCCTCGCCCGCGGCTGGTGGGTTGCCTCGACCGGCCTGCTGGCCCTGACCACTTATCTCTGGGCCTCGGGCCGCTGGATGGATTAGAATAGCCTGGCAGGGCCGGGCGGCCTGGGCGGCGCGGGCCGCCGGGGCCGGCCGGTCGAAGGAGAACCCGACGATGCGCGTGTTGGTGGTGGGCGGCGGCGCCCGGGAACATGCTCTGGTCGTGGCGCTGGCCCGCAGTGCTCAGGTGTCCCAGATCTATTGCGCGCCCGGCAACCCGGGCACCCAGTTGGTCGCCGAGAACCTGGCGATGAGCGCCGATACACCGGACGGCGTGGAGGCGCTGACCCGCTGGGCATTGGAACAGCAGATCGAGATGACCGTCGTCGGGCCCGAGCTGCCCCTCTCGCTGGGCCTCGTCGACGAGTTCCGCGCCCTCGGGCTGCCCATCATCGGCCCAACCCAGGCCGCCGCCCAGCTGGAGACGAGCAAGGCCTGGGCGCGCGCCTTCATGGTGCGCCACAACATCCCCGCGCCCGCCTATCGCGTCACCCGCACGGCCGAGGAGCTCGGCACCTATCTGGCCGCGGCATCCTTCCCGGTCGTGCTCAAGGCCGACGGCCTGGCGGGCGGCAAGGGCGCCGTCGTGGCCCACACCTTCGCCGAGGCGCGCGAGGCGCTGCTCGCCATGGAGCAGGCCGGCATTCTGGGCGAGGGCGCGGGCCGCGAGACGGTGGTCTGCGAGGAGTATCTGACTGGCCGCGAGGTCAGCGCCCTGGCCTTCACCGACGGCAAGGTCGTCGTGCCGATGCCCTCGGCCTGCGACTACAAGCGCCTGCTCGACGGCAACCAGGGTCCGATGACCGGCGGCATGGGCGGCTACAGCCCGGCGCCCTGGGTCACCGAGGATGAGTGGGCCGACATCGCCGCGACCATCCTCTGGCCTGCCGTCGCCGGCATGGCCTCCGACGGCCACCCCTTCCAGGGCATTCTCTACGCGGGCATCATGATGACGGCGGACGGCCCGCGCGTGCTCGAGTTCAACGTCCGTTTCGGCGACCCCGAGGCACAGTTGCTTCTGCCGCGCCTGGAGAGCGACCTGGCCGAGATCTTCCAGGCCATGCACGAAGGCCGCCTGCACGAGATCGCCTCGACCATCACCTGGAGCGCCGAGGCGACCTGCGCTGTCGTCCTCGCCTCGGCCGGCTATCCCGCGCAGAGCCTCACCGGCCGCCCGATCAGCGGCCTGGGCGAGCTGCCCGAGGGGGTGATGGCGTTCCACGCCGGGACGCGCTTCCACCAGCCCGGCCCCCGCTGGGCGCAGAGCGCCACAGAGAACTGGGTGGCCCCCGAGCTCTACGACCCGCGCGTCGACGAGAAGCCCCCCATCGTCGCGACCGGCATCTACCGCTACGTGCGCATGCGGCCGCTCGGCAGCCGGTCCCGGCGGCCCGAGGACGAGATCGCCGCGCTGCTCGAGGGCCCCCAGGTGGTGACCTCGGGCGGCCGCGTGATCACGCTGGTCGCGCGGGGCGCCACGGTCGCCGATGCCTGCCGCCGCGTCTACACCGCCGTGCCGCGCGTCAGCTTTGACGGCGCGCAGTATCGCCGGGATATCGGCCAGGGGGCCGAGCAGCGGTAGGACCGAACAGATTCAGCCGTCCGGTAGCAGCGCGGCGACCAGCGCGGCCAGGTCCGGGTAGCCGCGCACGCCGGGCGGCAGCGGCCGGCGCACGAGCATGCCGGGCATACCGGCGGCGGCTGCCCCGGCCAGATCGGCTTCCGGGTTGTCGCCGATCATCCAAACGGGGCCGGGCCCCGCCGCGGCTCGCGCGCGCGTGAACGCCGAGCCGGGTGCGGCTTCTCGTACCCCGTCTCCGCCGAGTTATAGACCGCGCGCGAAGTAGGGCCGCAGACCGAGCGCGGCCAGGACCGCTCCGAGCTCGGGCACGTGGTTCGACAGCAGCACGTGCCGCCACCGGCGGCGCGCAGAGCGCGCCAGCGCCGGTAGCGTATCGGGGAAGAGGCGCCAGGCGGCCGGATCGGGGTAGGCACCGCGGATTGCCTGCGCCAGCGCGGCAGCCGCATCCGGCGCCAGCCCCACGGCTTGAAAGGCGGCGGCGAACAGCGGATCCAGCCGATCCCACCAGGCCGCGGACGTCGCAATCTCGGGATGGGGCAGTGCGGGCGCGTGCCAGGGGAAGCCCGCGTTGCAGGTGCGGCCGCAGGTCGGCTGCCGTCACCGCCGTCGCGGGCTCCCTGGCAACCAGGACGGCGCGCAGACATCCGGTCCACCCGCCCTCGCGGTAGCCGAGCGTGCCGTCGAAGTCCCAGATCAGCGTGCCGGCGCCGGTGGCCGGCGCGGACGGGGTGTCAGCGGAACCAGGCACGCGTGGGCGCGAGCAGCACGTAGAAGCCCAGGCCGGTCAGCAGGCCGATCACCAGCGCGGCGATCGTGACGAAGGTCATCTCGACCGAGACGGTCAGCAGGCTCGGGTGCCGCGCGTAGCCCGGAGTCGAGCCGCTGCAAGGTCGCCACCAGCGGTGGCCCCGCTATGACCGCCGCCAACACCCCGCCGGCAATCCAGCTGCCGAGCGTGACCACCAGCCAGCGCTCAGAGCGCACCACGGCCCGGCGGATGGCCCGCCACTGGCCGAGACCGGTGGCCAGACCGCCGATCGCCGCGGCCAGCAGGATCACGCCGGGCGCCACCGCCGGGTCGGCGTGGCCGGCCGCGCCGCCCAGCAGCCACCACGCGGCCCACCAGCCGGCGCCCGCCAGCGCCCAGCCGGCGGCACTCGCCCCGATCCAGCGCGGCGCCACGGCCGACCGCTGGTGCACGGGCTCGCGCTGCACCAGGGCCACGCCCGCGCCCAGCAGACCCGCGCCCGCCGCGCAGATCGCCACCTGGCCGCCCGGCGGCAGCGTCGCGAAGGTGCGCAGCGGGGCCGCCAGTGCGAGCCGCCCCAGCACGATCAGCCAGCCGGCGGCCACGTAGGGCAGGCTCCAGAGGAGGAGGAAGTCGGCTTCCAGCCGCGGAATGCGTGCGATCATCGGTCCTCCCGGTTCGCGGTCCGGCGCCCGGCCCCGCGACCCGCGGCGCGCAGCGAATCCCGCAGTGGGCGGCACGCCGCGCGGCGTGCCGCCCACCCATCTGGTCCCCATCATACACCGGGGAGTCAACCCCTCCGCGCGGCGCTACGGGCTCTTGGCCGCCGCCCCGCCCTGGAAGGCCAGCGTGACGAACTTGCTGACCTGCCCGCGGGTGGCGGTCGCGGCCCGGGCGGAAGTAGCGGCCGGGGCAGGGCTCGCCCGGCGCGCCGCAGTCGTAGCCGCTGACGACCCCCGCCGCCGCGACCGCTTCGACGTAGCCGTAGAACGGCTGGCCGGGCGGGACGTCGGCGAAGGTCGGCGTGCTCGGTCCCGGCAGGACGTAGCCGGCGGCCAAGCTGATCACCTTGGCCAACTGGCCCCGCGTAATCGGGGCGGAGGGGCGGAAGTAGGGCCGCTGCTCGGCGTCGCAGGGCTCGCCCGGGCCGCCACAAGTGTAGCCGCTGATGATGCCGTGCGCGGCCCCGGTCTCGACGAATGGGTAGAACGGGCTGCCGGCGGGCACGTCGGCGAAGGTGGCGGACCCAGTCGGCGTGACGATGGGCCAAACCGCGGCCTGGACGGTCATCTTGAGCAGCTGCCCGCGGGTGACGTCGGCGCCGGGGCGGAAGTAGGCCCGTCCATAGGCGTCGCAGGGCTCGCCCGAGCCGCCGCAAGTGTAGCCGCTGATGATGCCGGCATCGCTCAGCCAGGCGATGTAGGGGTAGAACGGGGCGGCGGGCGGCACGTCCTCGAAGGTCGGCAAGCTGGTGTAGTGCTCGATTGCCCCCTGCCCGAGGTTGTCCTGCCCGGCGGCCCACACATCGTCAGCGGCCAAGGGGAGAATGCAGCTGATCGTGTATGGCGTGGCCGAGGAGATCGTCCAGGCGCTGCCGTCCCAGTGGAGGAACCCGGCCACGCCATAGGCCCAGGCATCATCGGGCGCGCGGACGCCGAGAACCGAGGCGACGGCGGGGCTAGGCACCTGGTGCCAGGCGCTGCCGTCCCAGTGGAGGAACCCGGAGGCGCCGGCCGCCCAGACGTCGTTCGGCCCGGAGCCGGCGACGTCGAGCAGCGCGCCGACGTCCGGGTGGGGCGAGTCGGTCAGTTGGTGGCCGTCCCAGTGGAGGATCATGCCGCTGGGGCCGGGGGTCGGCGGTGGCGGCTGCTGGTCGGTGCCCACGATCCAGGCGTCGTCGGAGCCGAACGCGGCGATCGCGACGGGAAGCTGATGATTGCCGGCCGACCGGGTGACCTGCGCGCAAGCGGTGCGGTCACAGCGCAGGAGCACCGCCCAGGTGTCCATCCCACTGAAGAGCTCCTGCATGAGCACGAGAGCGCCGTCGGCCGAGTAGGCGTCGACGTCCTCGCCGTACAAGCCGGAGGGGATCGAGCGCGGGGCGGGCGCGCCCGGCCTGGGATGGCTCTTCGTCGATGATCGTCCAGTGTTGCCCGTCGCCATGCATGACGACCGCGCCGCCCGAGGTCGCGTCGCCGCCGGTCGCCCACAGACTATCGGCGGCCCCGGCGCTCGCCTGCATCAGGTAGGTCTGGCCCCAGGAAGACGTCGGAACGGGCACCGGCGTCCAGGACGTACCGTCGCCATGATACGTCGTCGTGGCGCCGATGGCCCAGAGATCGGCATCGCTTAGCCCGGCAATGCTGCTCAGGCGGTCCAACCCCGGGCTGCGCACGGGCCACCAGGCGGGGGTGGGGCTACCGGGGAGGGGCGGGACGGGTGTTGGCGTGGCGGTCGGGCCGAGCGTGGGGGTGAGGGCGGGCGGCTGCGGCGCGGCCGGCGCTTTCGACGCTGGGGCGTCGAACCCCAGTCCCGCAGCCGCGGCCGCCAGCGCGATCAGGGCGATAAACAGACCCAGGTCGAGGCGCTTCATCATCGCGGATCTCCTCGTAGGTCGTGCAACGTTGCGATGCCGCGTCTGCTCAATTCCTGTGCGACCGACGGCGCGCGTCCCCGGCACGGCCTACCACGCCGGGGTTCGAGAGGATCACCGAGTTGCACCGGTACACCACTCGGGTTGTCCCGAGACATACCGTATTATAGCACGACTCGATGCGTTTTGGAATAAAATAGGAGTGAACGCGCGGTGAATTATCGCGCTCAGTTGCCGGGAGGTGTACCGCCGCCCAGATACGCGGCGTACAGGGCCAGTCCCGCCAGGGTCTTCGCGTCCTCGATCTGCCCGGATGCGGCCGCGGCCCAGGCCTCGGCGACCGTGAGGCGCGCGGGCGTCAGGTCCTCGTCTTCCTCGGGGTGCAGATCGGTCGGTCCCAGGTCGGTGCAGAGGTAGCAGTCCAGGTACTCGGTACAGAAGCCGGGTGCGGAGTAGAAGCCGCCCAGACGCACCACGCGGTCCGCGCGATGGCCGGTCTCCTCCTGCACCTCGCGGCGCGCGCAGGCCTCGGCGTCCTCGCCCGCCTCGCGCGTGCCTGCCGGGATCTCCAGCAGGGCACGATCCGGCGCGCGGCGGTATTGCCGCACCAGCAGCAGCCGCCCCTCGCCGTCGACGACGACGAGCGCGACGGCGCCCGGGTGACGCACGATCTCGCGCACGCTGGTGCGCCCGCTCGGCAGGCGCACGGTCTCCACGTCGAGGACCACGATGCGTCCGTCGTAGATGCGCTGGCTGGTCAGGATGGTCAGCGGGCGCCCGCTCCCGGCGGGCGGCGTCGGGGATTCGGCCATGCTCGGGTCCTTCCAATGTACCAAAGAGAAACGGCACTACCCTGCCGGTAGTGCCGCGTGTCGGGGGAGGCGACGAGCGGATTCGAACCGCTGAATGGAGGTTTTGCAGACCTCTGCCTTACCACTTGGCTACGTCGCCGCGGCCTTATGATAACAGATTCGGGCTGCAGGTGTCAACCAAACGCGCGGCGTGGCGGCCCGGGGGTCAGCCCGCGGCCGGTGGGGCGTCCGGAGAGGTCGCCGCGCCGGCCGGCGCCCGGAAGGCGGCCGTCGTCGGGTGGGTCCGGCCCCGCGGCGCCGCGGCCGCACGGCTCACGGCACCCGCTACCGGGCGCCCGGCGCTACGCTTTCTCTTCGTACCACGGGACAATCATGCCCCGGCCCAGCGTATGGAAGAAGAGATTGAAGCCGAGGAACCCGGGGGTGCTGTCCTTGCCGATGCCCAGGGACTCGACGTCGACCGCGTGCACGACGATGTAGTAGTGGTGTTTCCCGTGGCCCGCGGGCGGCGCCGCCCCGATGTAACGTGCCTGCGCGGCATCGTTCCTGAGCTGGAAGGCGCCCGTGGGCAGCCCCGAGCCCTGCGCATCGCCCGCCCCGGTGGCAAGGGAGCTGACGTTCGCCGGGATGTCCGACGACCGCCCAGTGCCAGAAGCCGCTCGCCGTCGGCGCGTCGGGGTCGTAAACGGTCACCACGAAGCTCTTCGTCCCTTCGGGAAAGCCCTGCCAGGACAACTGGGGCGACACGTCCGCGCCCCCCGAGGGGAAGAAGGCGCTCACGTGCGGCATCGGCAGCTGTTCGCCGTCTTGTACGTCGGTGCTCGTCACCTCAAAGGAGGGCACCTGGGGCAGGTCTTCATACGGGTCGCGGCTCATGTTCGGCTCCCTTCATGATCGGGCGCCCGGGCTTGTGCTCGGGTGCGTTGCGGCCGGCCGGGCAGGCAGCCGGCAACCGGGGGCAGGCTCACGCTGTGTTCGGATCGACGGCAAAGCAGCGGCAGGGGCGCTGGCGGCCGGGACCAGGCCGGTTGGTCGGTTGCGTCGGCCGGCATGCGTCCGTTTGCCGAGCGCGCCGGGAATCCCAATGGGTGTGTACCTATGAGTATAGGGGCACGTTCCGGCCCCGTCAAGCGCGTGCGTCCGGGCGCCGGCTGCCTGCCCGGCCCGCGCCCGCGCCGGTGTCCCGGCCGGGCCGCGTGCTCGCCACAGCTTGCAGAAAACGCCCGGGCCGGGTATAATTGTACGGTCCTGCACTGTGTGCAGCGCTTGGGGACTCTGCACCCGACCCCCGGTCGGGGCTGTTAGGGAGAGGAACTACTGCCCGATGAGCACATCGTCGCCGTCGCCCGCCTCGCAGGGGCGGCCTTCCTTTCAGGCCATGCTGGAAAACGTTCAGGTGGTCTGGCGCCTGCTGCAGGATGATCGCGTGTCGACCCTGCTCAAGGTAGGGATTCCCCTCGCCGTGGCTATCTACTTTGTGTCGCCGCTCGACGTGATCCCCGACTTCATCCCCATCCTGGGCCAGCTGGACGATCTCGGCGTGATCCTGCTCGGCATGACGATCTTCATCAACCTCGCCCCGCGCGAGGTCGTGAACGAGCATCGCACGCAGCTCGGTCTGGCCCCGTTGCCCGGGCGGGGCGGCACGCCGCGCCCCGATGAGGGCGCCAACACCCGGGTCATCGACGGCAGCTATCAGTCCGTCGACCAGCCGTGAAGCGGCCGCGCGCCGCCGCCCCATCGCCGGGGCCCGTACCTGTATCATGTTAGAAGGAGACCTGGATGCCTACCAAATCTGCTCGGCAGAGTGCGAAGTATAAAGAGCAGCAATATCGCAAGCGCATGGCCGCCCAAGCGCGCACCACCGCGCCGCCTGCCGAGCTGACGGGGACCGAGAACGGCACGGTCGAGACGGCCGCGCGCCCCAAGCCGGTCGTGCCCTCCACGCGCCTGGCCTCGGCGGGCAACGGCACTGCCGTCGCGGCGCGCCCGGGTCTCACCCCGCGGGCCGGCGGCATCACGATGCCTTCCGCCGTGCGCACCGCGCGCGGTCGCGTCGCCGCCCAGATTCAGCAGATGAATCTGGAAGACGAGATGCACTTCATCCGCGGCGACATTCGCCGCCTGCTGATCATGGCCGCCGTCAGCTTCGCCATCCTGATCGTGCTGGCCTTTGTGATCCAGTAGCGCGCCGTTCCCTGACGACGACCCCCTGTCCGGCTGCCGGACAGGGGGTCGTCGTGTGTCGGGCGGCGGGGCCGCCTCAGGGCGGCGGGCAGCAAAGCAGGCGGAAGTCGAGCAGCCGCCAGCCTGGGCCGATCTCCATCAGGTGAGCGCGCAGGATTGGCTCTGGCGTGCCCGCCGGCACGGCGGCCGTCGGCACGGCTTGTCCCTCCAGTGTCACGATCGCCGACCCGTCGGTTTGCGTCTGCACGTCCGCCTTTTGCACCGTCACCGTGTAGGGCTTGAGCGCGGTCACCGCCTGCGCCACCTGCGTACGCGCGTCGGGCGGTACGTGACCGGGCGCCCAGTAGGCCATCGCGTTGTCTTGCTGGTCGTGGGTCAGGAAGAAGAGGAAGTTGCGCGTCGCGCCGGAGGGGATGCGCGTGGTGACCAACTGCTCCAGGCAGCCCGTCAGCAGCAGGCTCGCGAGCAGCAACAGGCCCAGGGCACCCGCGCGGCGCACCCGCTCAGGTGACACCGGCGACGGGCGGCTGGGCGAGCTTGGTGTAGCGTTGCACGCTCCGCCGGTTGCGGCTGTCGGGCGCCAGCCCCAGGATCTGCAGCAGCCGCGTCTCGGTGGCGCCCGCCTTGGCCTGCTCCACGGCGAAGGTGTCCCGCAGCGACTGTGGCGTCACCCGTTTCGAGATCCCGGCCGCCGCGGCCACGCGGTCCACCAGCTTGTTCACCGACTGCGGCATCATCTCAAAGACGCGCCGCTCCGGGTGATAATCGCTCAGGAACTGGCGGAAGGCCGTGCCGAACTCCTCCGTCGCGGCTAGCTTGCGCTCCTTCGGCTGCCAGCGCACGTCCTCGTAGAAAACGTAGACGATCGGCTCCGCGGGCTCGCTCATGTCGACGTGGTCGACCTTGAGCGCGAGGAGCTCGGCGCGGGTCAGGCCCAGCTTTAGCAGCATCCAGACGATCAGGTACGTGCGCAGATTTTCGGCCCGCGCGGAGTCCAGGATGCGCTGTTGCTCGTCGGGGAAGAGCACCTGCGGCGTCTTCAGTTGGATGAAGTCGGGGTAGAACTTGTCGCTCGGGTCGTCCGTCAGGATCTTCTCGTCCTTGATCAGGTAGCGAAACAGGCCACCGATCGAGGTGAGCCGCCGTTTGCGCGTCGATTTGTTTTGCGCCAGGTCGAGGAAGCGGCGCACGTCGGCGTCGGTGATGCGACTGATGGGCTTGGGGCCAAGAAAGTCTTGCAGCAGGGCGAGGTCATACATGTACGAGGTGATGGTGTTGAGGGGACGACGTTCCTGTTCGAGGTGCCGGCGGTACCACCAGCGGGCGACCTCGAGCGACGACGTGGCGGTCAGGTTGGGGATCTCGGCCACCGGCCGGATCACTTCGCCGCGCGCGGTTAGCGTGAAGAGCGGCGGCTGGTACGCTATGGGCTGCTTTTGCGCATCCGCCATGTATTATGTAGACCTCCTGGCGCTATTATACGCGAGACTTTATCCAATTGCAATACTTATCCCAGCCGGGGCATATATCCCGCGCGGGCGGCCCGCGAAACCGCGAGGGGCGCGGCTCCTGCCGCGCCCCTCGTGCTCGCCGCCGCTAGGTGCCGCGACGCCTAGCTCGCGGGTGCCGCGTCGCCGGAGGGCGCCCCGCCCTCGATCAGCGTCCCGCAGTTCATCTCGGGCGCCGGGTGCAGGTGCATGATGTCGAGGATCGTCGGCGTCACGTCGCACAGGCGCCCGGTCCGCAGCGTCACCTGGCGCAGCGGCGATCCGTCGGGCGCCACCAGGATGAACGGCACCGGGTTCAGCGTGTGATAGGTATGCGGCGTGCCGGTGGCGTAGTCCTCCATCTGCTCCGCGTTGCCGTGGTCCGCCGTGATCAGCGCCACGCCGCCCTGGGCCAGCACGGCGGGCACCACGCGGCTCAGGCAGGCGTCGACCGTCTCGACCGCGCGCACCGCCGCGCTCAGGATCCCGCTGTGGCCGACCATGTCGGCGTTCGCATAGTTCGCCACGATGAAGTCATACGTGCCGCTCTCGATCCGCGCGACCAGCGCGTCAGTCAACTCGATCGCCGACATCTCCGGCTGCTGGTCGTAGGTCGGCACCTTGGGCGACTGGATCAGCAGCCGGTCCTCGCCGGGGTAGGGCTCCTCGCGCCGCCCGTTGAAGAAGAAGGTCACATGGGCGTACTTCTCGGTCTCGGCCGTGTGGAACTGCCGCAGGCCGTGGTCGCTCAGCACCTTGGCCAGCGGCTCCTCGACCTCCATCGGGTCGTAGGCCACACGCACGGGCAGCCCTTCCTCGTAGCGCGTCAGCGTCGCGTAATACAGGTCCTCCAACTGCCGCCCGCGGTCGAAGCCCTGGAAGTCGTCGACCATGATCGCCTTGGTCAGCTCGCGCCCGCGGTCGCCCCGGAAGTTGAAGTAGATCACCGCGTCGTGGTCCTGCAAGCGCGCGTCGGGCCCGGCCGAGTCGATCACCGTCGGGATGATGAACTCGTCGGTGACGCCGTTGTCGTACGACATCCGGATCGCGGACAGTGCAGTTTCGGCGTGCTGACCCTCGCCGTCGACGATGACGTCGTAGGCCTTCTTAACGCGGTCCCAGCGCTTGTCGCGGTCCATGGCGTAGTAGCGTCCGCTCACGCTACCCACGCGGCCCGTGCCGATCGCGTCCATGCGCCCCAGCACTTCCTGCATGAAGCCGAGGCCGCTCTCCGGCGGCGTGTCGCGTCCGTCAGTGAAGGCCTGGTAGACCACCCGCTCGATGCCCTGGCGGTGCGCCAGCTCCAGCAGCGCGTAGAGGTGGGCCCAGTGGCTGTGTACGCCGCCGGGGCCGAGGAGGCCGAACAGGTGCAGCGTGCTGTTGCGCGCCTTCACATGCTTGCACGCGTCGAGCAGCACCGGATTCTCATAGAACGAGCCGTCGGCGATCGCGCGATCGAGCCGCGTGAGCTCCTGATAGACGACGAACCCCGCGCCCATGTTCTGGTGCCCCACCTCGGAGTTGCCCATCTGGCCGGTCGGCAGGCCGACGTTCTGCTCTGAGGCGTCGAGTTGGGTGTGGGGGTAATTTGCGGTGAGCCGGTCCATCGTCGGCGTGGCCGCCTGGGCCATAGCGTTCGCGCGCGGGTTCGGGTTGATCCCCCAGCCGTCGAGGATGATCAACGCGACGGGTTTCGGATTAGCCATGCTGGTGTTATCTCCTTGCGTGCCGGCGGCCGCCCCGCAGGGCCGGCGGCCGGGCCGTGATCGGACGCCGGGCGCCGGCAAGGGCCGGTCCCGCGCCCACTCCGTCTATTATACAGGCCCGCGCTGATCGTGCCGGTGGATGCAGGGTAAGAATGGTGACAGGGCTCCACGCGGCGGGCGCCGCCGGGCGGATTCCCGGCGGCGCCTGCGGCGCACATCTGGCCTGTGGTACGCCTACACGGGCGGCTGCGCGCCCGTGCGGAACGCGCCGAAGAGCAGGGCCGCGCCTCCCACGATCAGCGCCAGCGGGAAGAGCAGCCCCGTGCTCCAGTCGAGCAGGAACGACAGCGCGACCAGCGTCAGGATGCTGCCGCTGACGAGCGGCCCCATCGCGGCTGCGGTCCATGCGCCGTGGCGGGTATAGGCCGCCCAGGCGGACTCGAACGACGCGACCGCCGGGATCAGGATAAACAGGGCCCACCAGTTGTGCAGGCCGATCGTATCAGTGTTTTCGAGCAGGAAGAAGACGCCCAGGATGATGAGCACGGCGCCCGCCATCCAGCCACCGCCGCGCGCAGCGTGGCGCTCGGCGCGCCAATCGCTGTACGGCGCCGGAGGGGGCGGGGCCGGCGTGGCATAGGGTGTGGGGGCCGGACCGACGTTCGGCGGCGGGAGGGTGCCTGTGCCCGCCGGGGTCCCGTTCTGCGGTCCGGGCCGCGGTTCCAGCGATCGGGTGTCCTGATCCATGACGCGACCTCCTACTGTGTGCACGTGCCCCGGCCCGGGAGCCGACCGCTCCGGCCGGGCGCCAGCCGGGGGCGTGGTGGGACGAGCCCGCTGCCGTCCCTTCTGCCTCCCTGTCATTGTACGCGGCCGATCCCACAGCACGGGTGCATGGAGGGTGAAGAATAGTAACGAGATCCGATCGAAAACCGGCCACCGGGTTGGGCCCGGCGGCCGGTGGGGCGCCTGTGCGCTCAGGCAGGGCGGCTCATCGAGCCGAGGAGCATCGCCGCGCCGCCGATAATTAGGAAGAAGGGGAAGAGCAGGCCGAGATCCCAGCCGAACAGAAAGGAGGCCGCGACCACCGTCAGGATCGCCCCGCCGATCAGCGGCCCGGTCGCCGCCGAGGTCCACTGCCCCTGGCGCCGGTAGAGCATCCAGGCCGACTCGAACGCCCCAAGCGCGGGGATCAGGATGAAGAGGGCCCACCAGTTGTTCAGCAGTGGCACTCCAGCGTTCTGCGCCAGGAATACGACGCCCAGGATGATGAGCACGACCCCGACGACCCACCCGCCACCGCCGGACCGCCGCTGAGCCCGGCGCGCCGCCAGGCGCTGCTTGCGCTCCGCGACCCGCTGTGCTCGCCCATCATAGCCCGGTACATAATCGGCGGGTGGTGGGGCACTGCCCGCATAGGGCGCGCTCGGCGCCACGGGAGCGCTGCCGCTCGGCGCTGGCGTGTAGTTGCTGCCGGCCGGCGGTGCGTAGCTCGTGCCCGCGGGCGGCGCGGCGTCCTCGGGTTGGTCCGGTTGTGGCCCGAGGGCCCGCGTGTCCTGATCCATGCTTCGCGCCTCCTTCACTGCGACTGCCTATCACGTCTATACTACGTGCTCGCACGACGCGGCGTTGCGGCGGGGCGCGCCGGGCCCGCCGTCAGCCTGAGCCGCACCGCTCGAACACCAGTTGCATGCGGGGCACGGCCGGGCTGGGCGGCGCGGCCGGATCGAAGTCACGGCAGGCGGCGCAGCAGGCGAGCCCTGCCGTCGCGGCCAGGGCAATCAGCGCTTCCGGGGTGTACAACTGCCAGGCGAACCACTCGGGCGGCAGGTCGGGCCCGTAGTCGAGCGTCACCGTCAGCCGGTCGCCGTCCAGCGCGCGGTGTTCGGTGATCGCTCGCCCTTCGCGCATGAAGGCGCGCGGCGCCGCGTGGGCGGCGAAGAAGTCGCGGTGGTAGACATCCAGGATCAGCCGCCCACCCGGCCGCAGGAGGTCGGCGGCCCCGCGCAGCGCGGCCGCATTCGTGGCCGCATCGAAGTAGCCGAAGCTTTGCCACAGGCAAAGCACGGCGTCTGCCTGCCCCGCCGCCAGCGCCGGAGCGCGCAGATCCGCCGCCACGTACGCTGCCCCCGGCTCGCCGCGCGCCCGCGCCGCGGCCAGTTGCCGGCGGTCGCGGTCGACCCCGACCACCCGGTAGCCCCGCGCGGCCAGCGCCGCGGCGTGCCGCCCGCGCCCACAGCACAGGTCGACGGCTCGCCGGAACCCCGGCAGCGGCAGTTGCGCCGCGAGGAAGTCCACCTCCCGCCGGGTCTGCGTCTCCGGAATCGGCGCCAGAAAGAGGTCAAACCAAGTCGATGAGTAGCTGTTCGGTTCCATCTGCCATCCGAGTCGCCCGACGTCAGGAGAGCACGCGGCCCGTCCCGGGTGTGCCGCCGCGCCGGGACCCGCACGTGGGGGCGCGCTGCCCGCTCGGGCGGGCCAGGCGGAGTCACCCTGCGCCGGCAATCCCGCGTTAGGCGGGTTGGCTGAAGAGCGCTGCCGGGATCGTAATTATCTTATCGCCCCAGTGGACATCCGGGCTCGCAGCAAAGACCTGCGCTTTCGCGAACAGGCCCCCTTCATGCACTTCGTAGCCGGTGATCGCCAGCTGCGACCAGTCGAGGACCACGTCGCTGAGGCGCCCAACCAGCGTGCCGGCATCGGTGACAACCTTCGTGCCCAGCACACTGGTTAACTCGACGGCCGGCGCTGCGCTCGCGGCGCTGTCTGGGCCGGTGTCGGTGTCCGGGCTTGGCGCGCCGGCGAGCGTGCTGTTCGTCGTAAGGGTCACCGCGTCCGCGCCGACGCTCTGGACGTCACCCGCGGGTATCGTCAGGGGCGCCTTGAAGTGGCCGGCGTGCACCCGCAGGCTGACGACGTGCAGGCTTACCGGGTCGACCATGAGGTCTTCCACCTCGCCGATCTTTGTCGCATCGTCCAGGCTAACGACAGCCCGGCCCTTCAATTCTGAAAATCTCATCGTGCTCCTCCGTGTTCCTGATCCCAGCAGCTCGTGATCGCGATGCTGCCGGTCGCAGACATCGTTGCCCTCATAACCGTACCGCGTCGTGGGCATCCTTATTATCCCGCATCTCGGGCGGAGGCGCCCCGGTGACTTGGCTAGCCGGCGGACCCACAAATACTTTGGTCGGCAGCCAAGGTATCCGGCAACGCATTCCGCCGCCCGCCGGCCTCACTCTAATTCGCCCGCCCCAGCAGTCCCCGCTGCAACGCCACTGCGACCGCTTCGCCGCGACTACCTACCGCCAACTTCTGCAGAATGTTCGTGACATGATACTGTACCGTGTGGCTGGTGATGCTCAGTTCGACCGCGATCTCCTTGTACGGCATACCCCGCTCCATGCAGCGTAACACCTCGAGCTCGCGCTCGGTCAGGGAGTCGGGATCCACATCCCGCTGGGCGAGCACGCTAAAACGCGCCACGAGCCGGGTGGCGATCGCCGGCGCGAGCACCGCGTCGCCATGGCTCGCGGCCCGCACCGCCGCGAGGATCGCCGCCGGGAGCGCGTCCTTGAGCACATAGCCCCGCGCCCCGGCCTTGAGGCCCGCAAAGACCTGTTCATCCTGGTCAAACATGGTCAAGATCACCACTTCGACCCCGGGATGCGCGGCCCGCAGCCGGGGTAGCGCCGCGACGCCCGACAGGCCCGGTAATTGCAGGTCCAGCAGAACGACGTCCGGGTGCAGGCGGCCTGTCTGCTCGACCGCACTCAGCCCATCTTCCGCTTCGCCGATGATCTCGATATCCGGCTGCCCTTCCAGGATGCGCCGGATACCCTGTCGCGCCACCGGTTGGTCATCCACGACCAGGATGCGGATCGGGTGCGCCTCCGGTGCCGGCGCGGCGGACTGCTCGCCCTGGCGCACGATCGCCGCCAGCGCCCCCCCGGGGCGCGCGTAGGGAAGCGTTGCGCGCACGGCGGTGCCGTGGCCGGGACGGCTGGTGATCAGTACATCCCCGGCCATGGTGCGGGCGCGGGCCGCCATGCTGAGCAACCCGAAGCCGGCATGGTCAGCAGGCGCCACTGCGCCGGGCAGGAAGCCTCGCCCGTCATCTTCGATGGTGAGGACGACCGCTTCGTCCTCGAACGCCAGCCCGAGGATGACATGGCGGGCGGCCGCATGCCGGTATATGTTCTGAAAGGCTTCTTGGGCGATGCGAAAGAGTGCCGCGGCCACATCCGGGGCCAACGGGCGCTCATCGCCATGCACGTAAAACTGGCTCACCAGACCGGCCCGCTTGGCCAGCGTAGCCACTTCGGAGGCCAGTGCTTCCGGCAGCGCCTGATACTGCAGCGGCGTGGGCTGCAACCCCAGCACGGAGCGGCGGGTCTCCTCGAGCGCGTCCCGCGCCAGCGCTTCGGTTGCGGCCAGCACGTCCGCATCGGATCCGCCGCGGCTTCCAGCATAGGGCTTGAGGGACTCCAGATTGATGATGATGCCGGTGAGGGATTGGGCCAGGGTATCGTGGATCTCGCGCGCCAGGCGGTTGCGTTCTTCCATGACGGCGAGGGCGCTGGCCTGCTGGTTCAGGCGTTGATGCTCCAGGGCGAGGGCGAGCAGGCCGGCAACAGGCTCCATGGAGTTCGTATCGTCCGGATGATAGGTGCCGGGCGCCCGGCTGATCAGCAGCAAGCAGCCGAGCACGCGGCGCGCAACCCGGATAGGGACGATCACCGCGGAGCGTCCCGCTGCGTCAAGAAGGCTCTGATCGCCGGCATACGCAGGTGCCGTCGTGGCAATATCCATGACGACAACGCTGCGCTCCGCGAGAATATCCGGGCCAAAGGAGAAGGCGGTTGCCGGCTGCGGGTGGTCGAGCGTGGGCGCCGGTGGGTGAGCGAAGGCCGGCGCCAGTGCCCGGACCGCCGGGTCGTCCGTCGGGGTCTGCAGGAGCACCACGAGCGCGTCATGGACCAGGATGTGGCCGGCCTGCGCGGCGACGATGCGATAGATCCGGGAGACCTCGAGACTGCCGGCGACGGCCTGCGTGATCTCCGCCAGCCCGGCGGCGGCGTACCGGATGCGGGTGCGGACGTCGTCGCCTACGCCGGACGCAGCCTGCGTCGGCGGCCCGTCGCCCTCCACTCCGCCTTCGTTCTCCCAGCGGCCAATCGCGTCCGCTAACTCGGGCCGCGCCTTCCCCTCGCCCGCCCCGCCCAAAGCCCCCGCGGTCACGCGACCATGTTCGTCGCTAGAAGGGGGTGATCCGGATCTCGCCGTCATCGCATCGCTCCTTGCCCGTCGCTACTGCTGGCCCTACCCCAAGTGTACCACACACGCCAGCAGTTGCCACGGGCCGCGACGCGCCTCCCGTTTCCTCGGAGGAATCCCGCCGCGACTCGCGTTATGAGTCCAGGACTGCCCGGGCGGTCAGACACGCGTAGACCAGGTTCGGCGTGAACGGCACGCCTCCTTACGGCCTTCGGTGGTGATCATCGCACCCGATGCTGGCCACGGTCGTATCGGTGTGCAGGGGCGTCGGCGCCGGTCAGACGGCATTCTCGCGTCGTGGGAGGATTGGTGGCCCGGGATTCGGGCCGGTGCAGCCGGACAGGGATGAGCCAGGGACTGGGGTCCTGGTGATGGGGTTCGGTGCCACGTGCTCGGCACTGTCGGCGGAGGTCTCCCGCTGTTCGGGCAGGCCGGTGTCGTCGAGGACGCGCAGCCCCGACTGGAGGCTGGGGGTACAGAAGTAGCGGGTCTGCGCCTCGATACGCGCGTTCCGGATCGCATCCCGGGGGGATCGCAGGTGGTTGGCCCAGGCATCCGCTCCGTGCGCGGCCCCTGATCGCAGCGGCGGGCTGTAATACGCTCGTTGTGGCTTTTCTCAGGAAACGGCCCTTCGCGGTGCGCAGGCTGCGCAAAGGCCCCCGTAACGATGGAGATCCCGCCTGCCGGAAAACCAGCCCGGGCCCGGGATCCGCCGCGCTGCGCACGCGTGCGCAGCGCGCTGGCACGTGCGCCGAGCGGGCTTCCCGTCAGTGCTACACTCGCGTCCGCCGCTGCGTGTCCTGGTAGACGACGCTGTCGTTGCGGTTGGTTCCCAGCATGAGGACGGCGAGCCTGGCGAGACCCCAGCCGATCAGGGCATAGACGAGGATCGCGACGAGTGCTGCCGGCTCGAAAACCCCGGCTTGCGCGGTGCCCGGATAGGTGACGTTTTGCCCGAATAGGCCGGCAAAGGGTGCGACCATCCAGCCCGTCAGGCCGTAAATGAGCTGCGCGAAGCCGGCACTCTCGTTCGCGCCGCTGCCCAGGAGGACGAAGCGGATCGCCAGTAGCACGACCATCAGGCTGACGATGAACCAGATAGCCCGACTCAACCAACCGACGTAGGCGGTCTTCTCCATGGCGGGATCGACAACCCGCTCGGCCACCTGGCGGCTGACCACGCTTTCGCCCACTGGCGCGGTGGTCTCCCTGGTCTGCACCGTCGTCTGCCCTGCGGGCGGCGGCATAAGCGGCTGCGCACTACCCGGCGCGGTCGTCTGGACCTGGCTCACGATCTGATCGGGCGCACCGGCCACGATCGTTTCCTCATCGCGCAGAATCTGCTTTTGATTGCCTACCATCGTGTCTCTGTGCCTCCTCGGTCGCACTGCTACTCAGCTTGTCTCGATTGTGCTCACTTGCTGTTCCGGCAGCAGCGCGAACCTCGCCGCTGCCCCTTCATTGTCCATCTTCCCCACCCAGTGCGCCCCGATCATATCGCTAATCTCGCGCCCCCTGAATCTACAGGGGGCTACTTGGGGCTATCCGGGCGTCACCAACCGCTTCGTCCCAGCAAGCACGGCGATCCGAAACGACAAGCGGATGGGACTGGGGCGGCACGCCGCTACACATGGCGCCGGCCCTGCGCTTGCCCTTTATCTGTCAGGGTAAACGTGTAGACCAGCCCGGCCGGCGCGGTCCGAACCGCGGCTCGCCGGCTTTCATCCCAGATCACCACCGCGCCCTGGTACTCGAGTTCGCGCAGCAGGTTGTCCGCGTCCTCCTGAAAGTAGCGCGCATCCTCCCCGCTCCACTGCAACCGGGCGAACACCTGGTCCGAGAACAACGATCCGGGCGGATCCGTGGCCGGGCCGTGCCCCGCTTGCCGGTCCGCCACCCACATCGTCATGGCTTGCTCGACGAACGCCTGTAACTTCTCTTCTGCGATCATGGATGGAACCTCTCTGTTGGCCTGCCACAAGTGGAGCACAAGCTTGGCTTCTGGGATCATGCGGAAACCGATCCTCTCTCCCAACTGCGCCACGCTGTCGGGAGTGGCTTGCCTCCTGTTTGGGCGGTCGGAGGTGGCGTAGCCCGGGCGCGGCCTGGACTAATGCCCCAATCCGCTGACCGTGTACGAGGCCGTGTTGTACCGTGTCACGAGCGCGGGAACAGCCCGCGCAAACGCGGCCTGAATCGCGCGGCGGTCGGCTTTGGTGCCGATCATGGTTTGATAGACCTCGGCGATAATGGGGCCGGTGGCCGTATAGATCGCCTGGGGGATGTTTCCCGGGATCACGGGCAACCGACCCGCGACGGGCGGAAGTGCGGCGATCTGGGCCGTGAACTCCGGGGTGAAGTAGCGTAGCCCGGACATGAGCGCCGCAGTCCCCTGCGCGACGTTGGGGTGGTACAAGAAGTTTGCAGTGAAAGCGGCGAGCCACTCATCGGCGGTGGGCGTGGCGGCGGCCGGGAAGCCCAGCATATCGGTCTGGGCGCCAAAGTGCGCGGTGATTCGTTTCCAAAGAGCCATTGCTCTCCTCCTCGGGTTGTTGAACGGGTGTAAACCTCGACCTTCTCCATTATCGCACCGGGGCAGCCCAGGCACCCCAGTGATCTCGCTAGTCTGCGGACCGGGAAATCACGTGGTTGCCGGCCCGAGTGTCCCGGTCGATTCACGGTGTGGATGGTGCCGGGGGAGAGCGTTCCGCGGCAGTGGGCGCCGATTCAGGACCGGCCTGGGCTCGGGAGCTTCGCCGCCGGTCATACATGGCCGCCGTCCTCCTCGCACCGCGTGAGACTTGCTGCAAGCTCGCGGCTCCGCGCGGGCAGTGCCCCGGCTGGAAGTGCGTGCCGCGCGGCAGCCGCGTCTGCGCGGGGCCGGGTTGGCGCGGATGCGGACACGAGCCTGTCCAGCCAGGCTCGGATGTCCGGGATGTGTTCCTGGTAATGCTCGTAGGAGCGGCGGGCGATGAGTTGCCAGGGCTGCCAGGCGCGTGGCATGTCCGGGAAGCGCTGCCGTTCGCGCAGACCGTCGGCGGTGAGCGCGCGCACAGCGGCGACCAGCTGCGTATGTACCTGCTGCGCCTCGGCGCGTACATCGCACAGCAGGCGGCCCTCCTGGGCAGACTGGACGATCGCGTTGCGTTTATCCGCCGAATAGTCCAACATCCGGTCCCTGGGGGGGCCGGGCCCCGTGTGCGGCTGCAACAGGTTCGCCATCTGCTGCTCGTACCAGGTGACATGGGCAATGATGTCTTTGACCGACCACCCGCGGGCCGAGATGGGCGCGCTCATACGCACATCTCCCACCGCGGCAAGCAGGTCTTCCCACTGCGTCTGTCCCACTTGCATTGCGTCAAGCACCCCGGCTTGCGTCCACTTGCTCTGCACGACGGTTCCTCCGTTTTGCTGAGCCCCGGCGCGGGCCAGGCGCCCGCGCCGTATCTGCGCGCATCAGGGAGGAACGAGCTCCTCGAGACGGGCCGGGAAGGCTTCGAGAATCGAGTAGGTTGCCGACCGCGGTCTTGGTGCTGACCCGAATAGCGCGCTGCGCGGCTAATGCTTCCAGGGCCGCGACGATTGGCGCCAGCGCGACTTCGCGACCTTGCCGCCGCAATTGGCCCTGAATATCCCACGCGTGGGGCTCGCGGCCCGGCTCCCAGGGCCAGCGTAGCAGAACCACAGCGATTCGCTCCTGCAGGTTGTTCATCGTGGCCTCCTTTAATCCCCAGGCAGGGTGAGCGTCACCGGGCGGGGCGGGCCTGAAGCGGGCGCAGGGTGCCGTTTCGCTCGCGTGATCGTCAGCAAGACGCTGCTGTTCGATCGCCGCCCGAAAAGCTGATGGCGCAGGCGGGGTGCGATGTTGAGGAGCGCTCCGGCGCGGAGGAGGTGCTCCACGCCCTGGACCGCAACCGCCACCTCGCCGCTCAGCACCTGGATGGCCACCTCGCCGTCGATCTCGCGCTCCCGCAGGCGGCCCCTCTGGCTGATGGCGAGCAGCACCTGGCGGAACCCGACGGCCTTGCGCACGGTATAAGCGCGATGATCGGCATCGTGCTTCTCCCGCACTGCCGCCAAACGCGCGGCCAACACGCCCAGATCTGTCAACTGCACAGCCGGATCGCGGTTCCGCGGTGCGCGCCCGGGCGATGCCGCGGTGCGGGCCGGTCCCTGTTCTTGTTCACGCATGACTGCTTCTCTCCCTTACTTGGCAGCGGGGCGGGTGCGACGGCACCAGCCGGCCGCATGCTGCATGCGGCACCCGCGGTTTGCGGGGCCCTTCGCGCTTTGAAAGCGGCTACGCCGGGAGCCGGGCTAGGTCGCGAGCACGCGACAAGCCGCGAGGTAGGTCCGATCACAGGGGTTCACTCCAGACCCTTGCTCCTCGGTGGCCGCGTTGCGATGCCTTAACTCGCTCAGTATGACCTCTTCATGGTCGGCGCGCCCCGGTGATTCCTTTAGTCCGGCGACACGAATATCCCCTGTTGCCGGCAAGGCGTGGCCCATCCGCCTGCAATCGTGCCCCGGCCGCGCTCCGCGCCATCGTGTCGGCTTCCGGAGGGTGGGGCCCCGGGCCGAGTGCCGCGTGGACGCATTCACCCGGACTGCCGTCTCCCAGTCTTGGTCGGACGGCCGCGTTCCGACGCGAGATCGGGGATCCTGCAGTGGCCCGCGCCAATCGCCTCTCCGCGAGGGCTGCGGCGCGCGGTCTCCGGCACCCTGGTCCCGGACCAAGGTATTTCTCTGCCGTGACACTAGAGAAGTCCGTGGGGTGCAACGGCGATGAAAGAGGGAGAATGAGGGCAGGTGCGGACAGGATGCGCCACCGGACCAGATCACCAGCGAATCGGGGGCGTTCCCGTGACCTGGGGCGACGTCGTGGCGGTGGACATCGCACGCATAGCCCAAATGGTGTAATCAGGAAGAAGGAAGCGCGATGCCTAAGCAAATTGCGTTCGGCGAAGAGGCCCGCTACTCGTTGAAACGGGGCGTGGACAGCGTGGCGAACGCGGTAAAGACCACGCTTGGTCCCAAAGGCCGCAACGTGGCACTGGGTCGCGCATACGGCGCCCCCACGGTCACCCATGACGGCGTGACCGTGGCCAGTGAAATCTCCCTACAGGATCCGTTCGAGAACATGGGCGCCCAGCTTCTGAAGGAAGCGGCGACCAAGACCAACGACGTCGCCGGCGACGGCACCACCACCGCCACCGTGCTGGCGCAGGCGATCGTGACCGAGGGTCTGCGGAATGTTGCCGCCGGCGCCAACCCGATGCTGCTCAAGCGCGGCATCGATCTGGCCGTGGCCGCGTTAGTCGAGCGCATTCGCGCCGACGCGCAGCCGGTCAGCTCCCAGGACGAGATTGCCGCCGTGGCGACGATCGCGGCGGCGGATCCCGAGATCGGCCGGCTGATCGCCGAGGTCATGGAGAACGCCGGCAAGGACGGCGTTATCACCATCGAGGAGAGCAAAGGCCTGCAATTTGAGATCACGTACACCGAGGGCATGCAGTTCGACCGCGGCTACATCAGCGCCTACTTCGTCAACGATACTGAGCACATGGAGGCCCAGATCGACGAGCCGTACATCCTGCTCGCGGCCAAGAGGATTGGGACCGTCGCGGACATCCTGCCGCTGCTGGAGAAGCTTCTCCCGATCAGCAAGAGCCTGCTCATCATCGCCGAGGACGTCGAGGGCGATGCCCTGGCTACCCTGGTGCTCAACGGGCTGCGCGGCACGTTCAACGTGGTCGCGGTGAAGGCGCCCGGCTTCGGCGACCGCCGCAAGGAAACGCTCCAGGACATTGCCATCCTGACCGGCGGCGTCGTGATTAGCGAGGAAGCCGGCCGCCGGCTCGACAGCGCGACCGTTGCGGACCTGGGCCGCGCCCGCCGGGCCGTCGTAAACAAGGACGCCACGACGCTGATTGAGGGTCGGGGTGAAGAGGCCGCGATCCATGCGCGCGTGGCTCAGATCAAGGCACAGATCGCCGAGACCAGCAGTGACTACGATAAGGAGAAGCTGCAGGAGCGGCTGGCGAAGCTGGTCGGCGGTGTGGCCGTCATCAAGGTCGGCGCCGCGACCGAGACCGAGCTACACGAAAAGAAGCACCGCGTGGAGGATGCCTTGAGTGCCACCCGCGCGGCGATCGAGGAAGGCGTGGTGCCGGGTGGTGGGGTCGCGCTGCTGAACGCACTGCCCGCGCTGGATTGCCTGCACCCCCCGGACGGCTCCAGCTCCGACGTCGCGACCGGAATCGCGCTCATGCGCCGCGCCCTTGAGGAGCCGATGCGCCAGATCGCGTCGAACGGAGGCGAGGACGGCGGCGTCGTGGTCGCTGCGGTGCGGCGCCTGTCCGCCGCACGCGCAAACCCGCGCATTGGCTACAACGTGCTGACCGGCGAGTATGGGGACATGATCACCCAGGGCATCATCGACCCCGCCAAGGTCACGCGCGTGGCGGTGGAGAACGCCGGGTCGATTGCCGGCATGATCTTGACCACGGCGGCGCTGATTACCGACGTTCCGGAGGGGCAACCCGCGGAGCCGCCCGGGATGGACTACTAAGGCAGGAGGCATGCCGCACATGATAAGCGGCGCGGGGCCGGCCGGCGGCTCCGCGCCGACCGATGGGCGTCGCGTCGCGGCCCCCGGCCGCACTGTAGCCCCATGGGGCGGCGGGCGCCCCGGCGCCGGCGCCCGCCCTCCTGCGGCTGGTCTCGCGCGGATCGTGAGTCGGCTGTGGCGTCGCTGGCCCATGGCGGGGCCGCCTGCCTCCCGCAGGACTGCCGCCGGTAAACACAATAGCGCACGCGGCTTCGTAGGATCGGACACGGTGGACCCAAGTGATGGATATGGACGGCAATAACAGCGCGGTCGCCGGTGGGGGGGATGCGGCGCTCGTGGCGGGGGTGGCTGCGGGCCGGCCCGCGGCCTTACTGGAGCTCTACGACCGCTACTCGCCCGTGGCCAACGCCCTGGCCGCGCGTGTGCTGGCCGATCGGGCGCAGGCGGAAGAGTGCACGCGCGCGGCGTTCCTCGAACTTTGGCAGCGTCCATCGCCCGCGGAACCCACCGTTGACGACTTCCGTGCATGGCTCATGGCGGCTGTGTATCGCCAGGCCGCCGTCCGGCACCCGCTTGCCGCAGCCGGCCTCCTGCCTGGCCCGCCCGCCGGGACGCCGCCCGCGCGCATTCGAACGCGCGGCATCCGGGTGGCGCGCCAAAAGCGCCCGCACGTGGCCCTTGCGCACCAACATGCCGCCGAGCGCGCGGCGCTGGAACACGACTCCTCGAGCAGCATGACCCGATGGGAAAGCACCGCGTATCCGCAGACGCCCCTGGCCCCGAGGGAGACGCGAAACCTGGATGGCATGGGGGATCGCCCCGCCGGGCCGGCCATCGGGATCAACCTCGCCGGCCCGGCGCCGGACACTGCTACTCGCACAGCCCGAGAGGCCCTAATCCGGGCAGGCTCCCGTCCGGTGCCGGGGACGCTTGACTTCGGCAGTGGTGCCACGTTGGGGATCGACGAAGGTGGCAGGGCGCGCCGGTTGGATGAGCGCCAGGATCACCTCCTGGTGCTGGTCGGGCACGAGCTGAAGACGCCCATCACCGTGATCAAGGCAACAGTCCAACTGGCCCGCGGCCGGCTGGCCAAGGCCGGGCACCTGACCGAGGCCGCGGAAATGGACTCCGTGAACAATCACATCGACCGCCTGATCGCCCTGGTGGACTACTTGCTTCGCGCCGGTCAGCTTAACGAGATTACGGTGGACCTACGTTTGGCGCGCCTCAATCTCGCCGACCTCGTGCGCGAGATCGCGGGGGAAATGCCCAACGCAACGCATAGGGTCCGGGTTCAAGCGCCGGAGCAGCTGATCCTGGAAGGAGACGCCGCCCGGCTGGCGCAGGTGTTGCGCAACCTAATCGGCAACGCCATAAAGTACTCCCCGGCGGGAGGTGACGTCGAAGTCATGCTCCGCCGGGCGGCGGAGACGGCGGAGTTGTGCGTGCGCGACTACGGCATCGGGATCCCCGTGGCGGAGCGCACCCGCGTGTTGGAACGGTTCCAGCGAGCCGGAAACGTCGGTGCCATCCCAGGGTTCGGGCTCGGGCTCTCGATGAGCCGGGACATTCTGCACGCCCATCATGGGCAGCTCTGGGTGGGGAACCCAGCCGCGGGGGTCGCCACCGGCGGATCGCGCACGGGGCAGCCCGCAGCCGGGGATTCCTCCGGGAGTTCTGATCTGCCTGAAACTGCCGCTGCACCAGGAACACCGGCCATAACGCCGTGTCCTACATGCGCCGGCTTATCAGTCCAGGGCAAGTGGCGGCCTGTCTGCTGACCAGCGCCGCGATAATTGGGGGCGCGGTGCTGCGCCGCGGCTAAAGAAGCCGGACGGGCGGGACCCATCGCCCCCCGCGCGAAACTGGACGGCCCGGGAGGGACGACGGCGCCCATCGTTCAACACGCAGGGGCGGCGCTTGCCCGCCTGCCCGGCCACCATGTCGCGGCGGGCAGCCGCGCGGGTCGCCTCGGATCCGGCGCGGGACCGCCGGAGCAAGGTCCCGGCTGGAGCACGGCCGGAGGACGTCAAGGCGCCGGCCCTACTGGTACGACCCATGCTGTCCACCTCGAGAAGCCGCGGCCGTGGCCCGCGGGCAAGGCCACCGAAGAGACGAACCTATGTAGACATGCGTGCCGCTGTTGCAGGCCCAGGAAAGGACCGAGATGCATACGCCAAGCGTGAACGGGCGAAGTAGCACCTGATGCGTCGACGCGCCAACGCTCCCGCCACAGAAGCCGCCAATCGATTCGCCGGCCCAGAGGCCGCCCACATCCGCATGGTGAGCGGCGAGCTGTTAAGTCTGGCCGGTCTAGAAGAATTCGCGGCCACGTTGGCCTGCTTGCACGCACCGGCTACGGGCAAGACCGATGCGCAGCCGTTACTGCCCCAGATCGAGCGCAGCGCCCGGGTGCTGGAGTCGGTCTACGCGCAGCTGAGCGACGTGGTGCGGCGGGGATTCCCGCTGATGCCGGGCGACGAATGGCTTCTCGACAATTATCATATCGTCCAGGCGACCGCCCGCGAGGTCCGGGTTGACTTGCCTGCCCGTTATTACCTGAAGCTACCCCGCCTGCAGGCGACGGCGTGGCGCGGCTTCCCCCGCGTCTACGCCCTCGCCTCGGAGCTAATCCTACACACCGACTGCGTCGTCGACACACACAGTATCGAAGCGTTTGTCCGCGGCTATCAGTCGGTGATCCCGCTGCAGATGGGCGAGCTGTGGGCCGTACCCGCGATGCTGCGCGCAGTGTTGGTGGAGAGCTTGGCCGGTCTGGCCGATGAGCTGGTGCGCACCCGCGCGCAGTTCGACGCGGCCGACGCCCTGGCCGACCAGCTGATCACCCGGGCGGACGCCCTCGCGGGCACACGGGGTGCCGTGCTGCAGGTGCCGGCAGCGCTGGTCGCGCAGTTGGCCGGCGGCACTCCACCCAGCATGACCTTGATCGCGCGACTATTGCAGCAACTCCGGGCGGCCGGGCCGGCCGTGGGGCCGACGCTCGTCTGGCTGGAGGAGACGGCTGGCGGCGCCGGAGTCGCACCGCAGGATGCGATCCGCGCCGACTTCAACCGCCAGGCGATGATCCAGACCTCGATCAGCAACGCGATCACCAGCATGCGTGCCGTCGCCGCCGTCGAATGGCCCGACTTCGTCGAGCGCTGGAGCCACGTCGAGTCCATCCTGCGGAGTGATCCGGCCGATGTCTATGCCCGCATGACCTTCGCGACGCGGGATACGTATCGGCACGCGGTCGAGCGGCTCGCCCGGCGCTCCGGCCGGACGGAACAGGAGATCGCCGGCCTGGCCGTTGCCCTGGCTCGGGCCGCGCCCCGGGCAGCTACTGAAGCGCGCGCCGTCCCGCCCCTCGCCGGCGCGGGATCGCGAAATCGCTATGGCCACGTCGGTTATTATCTCGTGGATGACGGCTGGGCCGACCTGCGGAAGGCGGCCGGTTACCGGGCCGGCCCGGGGGCACGACTCCTAGACGCGATCCGGGTGCGCCCCACCGCCGTTTACCTGCTCCCGATCGCCGCCATCACCCTCGCCGTGCTTGGCCTGGCCGTCCTGCCCATCGTGGAGCCGGGCTCCCCCCCGACCACTTGGGCGGCGTTGGCCGTGCTGCTGGCCGCGCTGTTGCCCGCGAGCGAGTTCGCGGTACGGCTGGTCAATCAGGTGGTTAGCCTGGTGCTCGCACCCCGCGTGTTGCCCAAGCTCGACTACTCCGCGGGCATCCCCGCCGAGCACCGCACCTTCGTCGTGATCCCCACGCTCTTCCGGACCGCCAACGATGCGGACGGCTTGGTCCAGCACATTGAGCTGTTATACCTTGCCAACCCCGACCCCCATCTGCACTTCGCGATCTTGAGCGACTTCACCGATGCGCCCAGCGCGGACATGCCCGACGACGCGGCGGTGCTTGCCCCGGCGATCGAGGGGGTCACGGCGCTGAACGTGCGCTACGGGCAGGATCGCTTCCACCTGTTGCATCGGCGGCGGCAATGGAACGCGGCCGAAGGCGTGTGGATGGGGTGGGAGCGCAAGCGCGGCAAATTGACCGACTTCAACGCGTTGCTGCGCGGCGAGGGTGGGGAGTCGTTTACCACCCGCGTAGGCGACGCGAGCGTGCTGGCCGGCACGCAGTTCGTGATTACGCTCGATACCGATACCGATCTGCCCCGCGACGCGGCCCGCCGCTTGATCGGCACGCTGGCCCACCCGCTGAACCGGGCTGTGCTCGACCCGGTCACGCACATGGTGCGCCACGGCTACGGCTTCCTCCAGCCGCGCGTCAGCACGACATGGTCCAGCGCCGGGCAGACGCTTCTGTCCCGCATTTACGCGGGACAGACGGGCATCGATCCCTACACCACGGCCGTGTCCGACGTCTACCAGGACCTGTTCGGCGAAGCGATCTTTATCGGCAAGGGCATCTACGACGTGGATGCGGTGCGCGCGGCCACGGACGGGCGCTTTCCCAGTAACACCGTGCTGAGCCATGACCTCCTTGAAGGATCCTTCGCGCGGGCGGGCCTGGTCAGCGACGTCGAGCTCTACGAGGATGTGCCCGCCCGCTACAACACCCATACGCTGCGCGATCAGCGCTGGATCCGCGGCGACTGGCAACTCCTCGGCTGGCTGCGGCCCATGGTGCCCACCGGCACGGGCCGGGAGCCGAACCAGCTATCGCTAATCAGTCGCTGGCGCATTCTGGACAATCTACGGCGCTCGCTGGTGGCGCCCGCCGTGCTCGTGCTGCTCGTGCTGGCGTGGACCCGGCTGTCGGGCCTGGCCGCCTTCTTCACCCTTGGTATCCTGGTGACGCTCGCGCTGCCCATCTACGCCCACCTGATTACCGTGCTCGGGCACAAATCGCCGGCAACCACCTGGCGCAGGCACCTCACCGCCGTCCTGTCCGCCGCGGCCACCAATCTGGCGCACTTCGCGCTGACGGTCACCTTCCTGGCGGACCGGGCCTGGTACAGCGGGGATGCGGTGTTGCGCACCCTGGCGCGGCTGATGATCACGCATCGCCATCTGCTCGTCTGGGTGACGGCGCAGGAAGCGACCCGCAGCCTGGGCACCACCCGGCTGTTCTATGTGCGGCACATGTGGTATAGCCCGGTCCTGGCGATCGCGATCGGGGGCGCCACCCTGCTGGCCGCCCCGGCATCGCTGGTGCTGGCCGCCCCCTTCCTGTTGCTCTGGGCCGGCGCCCCCTGGATCGCCTATCAGATCAGCCAGCCCCTCGTGCCGCGCGCCTACACGGCCTCGGCCGGCGAAATCGCGCAACTGCGACGTATCGCCCGGCGGAGTTGGCGGTACTTCGAGGACTTCGTCGGTCCGGACGACCGGTGGCTGGCCCCAGATAACTTCCAGGAAGACCCTCCGGCCGGGCCGGCGCACCGCACGTCGCCGACCAACCTGAGCATGCTGCTGCTCTCCACGCTATCGGCGTACGACCTGGGCTACCTCGGCGCCTCGGCACTCGCCGCACGGCTGGGCGACACCCTCGACGGCATGGAGCGGCTGGAGCGCTACCAGGGCCATTTCCTCAACTGGTATGATACCCGCAGCGGAGATGCGTTGTTGCCGCGCTATGTCTCCACCGTCGATAGTGGAAATCTGGTCGGGCATCTGCTGGCGCTCCGGCAAGGCTGTATCGAGCTGCCGCAGACGCCCCTCTTTGCGCCATCGACCACGCAAGGGTTGCGCGACCTGCTTGGGCTCATCGGCGAGGAACTCGAACGCGCCCGCGGGATCGGCGGCCTCGACGTCGCCCCGCTGCGCGCTTGGTTGGCCGCCGTGGAGGCTCTGCTGAGCGAAGATCCGGCTGATCTGCCTGGCTGGAGCCGGCTCCTGGCCGCGCTGGCGCCGGCCGCGGCCGGCCTCCTCGCCGCTGCTCGCGGACCGGCCCTGAGCCGGGGCGCGCCCGCCCGGGGAGCCGGCCAGTCGACCCCACCCCGCGACCCGGCGGAACGCGGCCACCCCGCCGCGGCGCCGGCCGCGGCACTTCAAGAGCTCGAGTACTGGGCGGGCAGCTTGGAGAGCAGCATTGTGGCGCTGCAGGATGAGATCGCCGCCTTGTTCCCCTGGGCCGCCATCCTCGCCGCGCCGATCCCTCCTGCGCTGGACGCGGCATCGGCCGGCGCCACCTCCTGGCGTTCCCCCCCGATGCCGGTCGGGAACGCCGGCTCCCTGACCGGCAACCTGGGCTGGTGTGCCGGCGCTATGGCGGAGATCGCGCGGCTGCAAGCGGCGCTCCCGGGGGCCGGCACGGGGAGTCAGGCCGCCGCGGCGCACGCCTGGCTCGCGGGGCTGAACGCCGCCCTTGGCGCCTCCATGGAGGCGTGCGGGCTCCTGGCTACCCGGTTCGGCGGGCTGGCCGATCAGATCGCGGGGCTGGCGGATGAGATGCGCTTCGATTTCCTGTTCGACGAGACTCGCCGGCTGTTTCGGATCGGCTATAACGTTGACGAATTGCGGCCGGATAACGCCTACTATGATCTTCTGGCCAGCGAGTCGCGGCTCGCCGGCTATGTGGCCATCGCGCGCGGCGAGGTGCCCGAGGCACTCTGGTTTCAGCTGGGCCGGCCGCTTACCGGGGCCGGCAGTGGGCTGACCCTCTTGTCCTGGACCGGTACGATGTTCGAGTATTTGATGCCCGATCTCGTACTCGCGCGGTATCCGGGTACGCTCCTCGGCCAGGCCGGGGCGGGCACCGTGCGCCAGCAGCAAGCGTATGCGCAAGGTCGGAACGTCCCCTGGGGGATTTCGGAGGCGGCCTACAACATGCTGGGCCAAGACGGCCGCTACCAGTACCGGGCGTTCGGCGTCCCCGGGTTGGGGTTGAAGCGCGGCCTCTCCGAGGACCTTGTCGTCGCCCCATACGCAACGCTGTTGGCCTTGCCGATCGCCCCGGCGGCGGCCCTGGCCAACCTGCGCCACCTGGCCCGGCTCGGCTTGGAAGGCCGGTATGGCCTGTATGAGTTGATCGACTATACCCCGTCCCGCCTGAGTAGTCACAAGGAAGGCGCCATCGTCGCCACGTACATGGTGCACCATGTCGGCATGGGCCTCGTGGCCATCAACAACTACCTCAACAACAGTCCGATCGTACGGCGCTTCGCCTTGGACCCGGTGCTCCAGACGAGTGTGCGCCTCTTGCAGGAGCGCATTCCGGTCGAGGCGCCCCGCACCGAGCCGCACCCCGGTGAGGGCGCCGTCGAGTTACATATGATCCCAACCACTCCGGCGATGGCGCTGAACGCCGGCGCCGCCCATGATCGCGAGCGGCGAGCGCATTTGCTATCCAATGGGCGCTACAGCGTGATGATTACCAGCACGGGCGGGGGGTATAGCCGGCTAGGCCCGCTGGCGCTGACCCGTTGGCGCGAGGATCCGGTGGGCGAGGACTGGGGCAGCCGTATCTATATCCGTGACGTGAGCCGCGGAGCGGTCTGGGCGGCGGCGGCCCCACCGGCGCCCGATGCCGTGGGCCACAGCGTCTACTTCCGGCCCGACAAAGCCGAGTTCCTGCGGCGCGACGGCGATATCGAGACCCAGCTTGAGATCGCCGTCAGTCCCGAGGACGACGCCGAAGTGCGCCGGCTCACGCTCACCAATCGCGGGCGGGCGGCGCATACGATCGAAGTGACGAGCTACGCCGAGGTCGTGCTGGCGCCACAGCCGGACGACGAGTCCCAGCCGGCCTTCAGCAAGCTCTTTGTCGAGACGCAGTACCTACCGGCCTACGGGGCACTGCTCGCTCGGCGCCGGCCCCGCGCGCCGGATGAGGCGCCCGTCTGGCTGATGCATCTAGCGGCCGTTGCGCCGGAGAGCGCGCCCGCCGGTGGGCCGCAGGCCGCGGAATACGAGACGGATCGCGCGGTGTTTCTCGGGCGGGGCCGCTCGCCGGCCGCACCCGCGGCGCTCTCTGCACCGCTCCAGGGCCACGTGGGCGCGGTGCTGGACCCGATTGTTAGCCTGCGCAAGCGCTTCCGGATTGCGCCGGGCGGCCGAGTGCACCTGTCGTTCGTGACCGCCGCGGCAGGCGAGGAGGCGCAGGCGCACGCCCTGGCCGACAAGTATAACGACTACTCGCGAACGGACCGGGCGTTCGGCCTGGCTGCCACCCAGGCGGGCCTGGAGCTGCGCCACCTCGGCATCACGGCCGACGACGCACAGGAGTACCAGCGACTCTTCTCGGCCATGATCTATTCGCGAGCGGGCACGCGCGCCCCGGCCGAGGTCATGGCCCGCAACACAAAGGGGCAGTCAGGACTCTGGAGCTACGGTATCAGCGGCGATCTGCCAATCCTGCTGGTCATGATCGCCGACCCCCGCGAGGTGCGCCTCGTACAACAGGCGCTGCAGGCGCACGAGTACTGGCTGAGTCACGGCTTTCAAGCCGATCTCGTCGTGCTCGACCTCTATCCCGGCGGCTATATCCAGCCCGTCTCCGACGACGTGGGGCGATTGGTGGCCGCCGGCCCTGCCCGCGGCCTGCTCAACCAGCCGGGCGGAGTGCACATTCGGCACGCCAACAGTCTGCCCGAGGCCGACCGGATCCTGCTGCGCACGGTGGCCCGGGTGACGCTGACCGGATCTGCAGGCAGCCTGGCCCGGCAGCTGGATCGTGCGGCGCCCCAACCCAGCCTTGCACCGGCCCTCGCCTTTGCGCGCACGCCACGGCACGTCACAGCGCCGCTGCCGGAGCCCGCGCGGCCCGCACTCGCCTACGACAACGGCCTGGGCGGCTTCGATCGTGATCGCAGCGAATACGTGATCACCCTGCGGCAAGGGGCGTGGACACCGCTGCCGTGGACCAACGTGATCGCTAACCCCGGGTTTGGCTGCCTGGTCACGGAGAGCGGGCTAGGAGCGAGCTGGTCGGAGAACAGCCGGGAGAATTGGTTAACCCCGTGGTCGAACGACCCGGTCTCCGATCCTCCGTCCGAGGTGCTCTACATTCGCGACGAAGCGAGCGGCCAATTCTGGACGCCGACGCCGTTGCCGATCCGCGAAAAGGAGTCCTACACGATCCGCCACGGCCAGGGCTATAGCCGCTACGAGCACGCCAGCCACGGCATCGAGCAGTCGCTGTTGGTCTTCGTCCCGCCCGAGGACCCGGTCAAGGTCTGTATGCTGACCCTGCGCAATCGATCGGGGCGGCCGCGTCGCCTGGCGGTCACCTACTACGCCGCGTGGGTGCTCGGCGTCGCGCGCGAGACGATGGCGCGCTATGTGATCACCGATGGGGCCACGGTTCCCGGCGCCATTCTAGCCCGCAACCCCTATAACAGCGATTTCGGCGACCGTGTCGCCTTCGCGGCGATCGGCGCAGACGCGTATCAGTTCACCGGCGATCGGCAGGAATTCGTGGGGGTGGGCGGCACGCTCGGCGCGCCGGCGGCGCTCCGGCGCCCGCTGTCGGGCCGGGTGGGGGCGGGGCTCGACCCATGTGCCGCGCTGCAGTGTGTGTTGGATCTCAGCGCCCGATCAGGAGCAACGGGTGATCTTCGTGCTTGGTCAGGCCGCGGATGCCGCGGGCGCGGCGACGCTCGTGGCCCGCTACCGCGACGCCGGCCAGGCGGAATCGGCGTATCAGGCCATGCGGGCGCTGTGGGAGCGCGTGCTGGGCACGGTCCAGGTGCAAACGCCGGACGCGGCGATGGATCTCCTGCTCAATCGGTGGCTGCTCTATCAGTCGCTGTCGTGCCGCGTCTGGGGGCGATCGGCCTTCTACCAGGGCGGCGGCGCGTATGGCTTCCGCGACCAGCTACAGGATGTCATGGCGCTCGTCCATGCCGCGCCGGAGCTCGCCCGCGCGCAGGTCCTGCGCTGTGCGGAGCACCAGTTCAAGGAGGGCGACGTGCAGCACTGGTGGCACCCGCCCGCGGGCCGGGGCGTGCGCACCCACTTCTCCGACGACCTGCTCTGGCTGCCCTTCGTCGCCGCCTACTACGTGTCGACCACCGGTGATCGGGCCATCCTCGACGAGGTCCGCCCCTTCCTGGAGGGCCCACTCTTGCAGCCCGGCCAGGAGGACATGTATTTCGCGCCGACCGTCTCGGCGGAGCAGGGCACCCTCTACGAGCACTGCGCACGCGCCCTCAGCAAGGGCACGACCCAGGGCGTGCACGGCCTGCCGCTCATGGGCGCCGGTGATTGGAACGACGGCATGAACCGGGTCGGCATCGAAGGCCGGGGTGAGAGCGTCTGGGTGGGCTGGTTCCTCTATGCCACCCTGGCCGGCTTTGTACCGCTGTGCGAGCAACGCGGCGACACCGCGCAGGCCGCGTTCTACCGTGCCACGATGCTACGCCTCAAGGCCGCGTTGAATGACCAGGGCTGGGACGGTGACTGGTATCTGCGGGCTTTCTACGACGACGGCACGCCCCTCGGCTCGGCCCGCAACGAGGAGTGCCAAATCGATGCGATCGCCCAAAGTTGGGGCCTCATCTCGGGCGCGGCCGACGCGGCGAAGGCGGATCGCGCGATGCAGGCCGTGGCCGCCCGGCTGGTCGCACCCGAGGCCCAGCTGATCCGGTTGCTGACGCCGCCCTTCGACCACTCCGCGCATAACCCCGGCTACATCCAGGGCTACTTGCCCGGGGTGCGGGAGAACGGCGGCCAATACACCCACGCGGCCATCTGGACTGCGCTGGCGTACGTTCACCTGCGCGACGGCGATACCGCGGAGCGCCTGTTCCGCATGTTGAACCCGCTCAATCATGCGCGTACCCCTCAGGAGGTCGCCCGCTATAAGGTCGAGCCCTACGTGGTCGCCGCGGATATCTATGATCATCCCCAACACGTTGGTCGCGGCGGCTGGACATGGTACACGGGCTCGGCAAGCTGGCTCTACCGCCTTGGGCTTGAGTTTATCCTGGGGCTGCGCCGCCAGGGCGACTACCTGACCGTGGCGCCCTGCATTCCCGCAGCCTGGCCCGGGTTTCGTATCACCTACCGGCACGGCCGCGGCATCTATCACATCGTGGTCGAGAATCACCAGGCCGCGGCCGGCGTCGAAGTCGACGGGGAATCGGTCCCGGATGGCAGGATCCCGCTATCGGCCGGCGCGGGTGAGCACCACGTGCGCGTTCGCCTGGCTGGGCCGGTCACAGAGGCGTCGTGATCGCGGCCGCCCAGCACACGGGCCGCGGCCCCAACGCAGAGCAGTCTGGATTGCCAGACACTGGCCAGTGCGGCGTTCGACCTCAACAGCAGCGAACCGTCGATGGTGATGTTGGCCGGAAGCGGCGGCTCCGCCGTGAATCGCCTCGACTCGCCGTCTTATATCGACACGGCCAAGCTCCGCGCCGATCTGAAGCTGCTCGCCGGGCTGCCCGACCCCTGCCCAGCTTCTTCGGCGCCAAGCTCATCAAGATGTCGTCGGCGCTCAGCGCGGCGATGGGCAACGCCTGTCCTGGCGCATCCCCGAACACCGCGGGGCTCCAACCCGCCGCCGGACCGGCAACAGCCCTGCCGGCTGGTTACCAGATCGGTCAAACAGCGCCCGTAGGTGAGCTGCTCGCAACCCTGGATCGCGTCGCGACGATCTCGGCGGGCCTCCTGTTGCCCGGCAATCGCTTCGTCTTTGCCTATTTCACTGTGCAGAACAAGGGCCAGGCGTCGTTTCAGGTCAATACACTGAGCGGCACGCACTGGGAGGATGCCAAGGGCCAGCAGTTCTTCGCCGACCCCTTCAGCGTCTCCCTCGATCCGAACACGACGAACTTCGACAGTGGAGTCACGGCCGGGGCCACCCAGAGCGGGGCAATTGGGTACCAGTTGCCCCGCGACGCGGGCGACCTCGTCTGGGTGTTCGCAGATTCCGGGCCCAACCGGGCAGTGTTCGCCGTAAAAGCGAGCGATGTCGTGACCGTGGGGACGCCGGTGACGGAGGCGACCGCGGACGCGCAACGGGCCGGGGCCGCGGCCACCCAGACCGCGTTCGTTACGATGGCCCTCGGGGCCGTCGCAACAGAAGCGGCGGCGGAAACCGCCGGGCTACCACCGCCCGTTGAGCCGCCCGCCGCGCCGGACGTCGCGGACTCGCCGACGGTCGGCCCCTAAGCGGGCTGAGTTTGGGCTACGCGACGCCCGCCAGCCCGCGGCAAGAAGAACACCCCGCATCAGCTTCTGCGCTCCACGACGAACTTGTACAGCTGTTAGTTGTGCTGCCGGTTGAGGATCACGGCGATGACCACCGACATGTTCAGGAAGCCCCAGATGCTTTCGAGCACGAGCAGGGCCTGGCCCCAGGGTGGCCGCGGGATGATCTCGCCCATGGCCGCCAGGAAGAAGGCCAGCGCGCTGAAGTAGACTGTCTGCGTGAAGCCCACCGGCTGGCAGTCGTTGACCTGCGTGGTCGCTCCGGCGACCGAATAGACGCACAGTAACTGGAACCACCAGAAGACCAGCGCGAAGGCCAGCACCACAGCCGTGTTGAGGACCACCGCGCGCAACGGCCGGTAGCCGAAGCCCGCGACGGCCCAGTAGAAGCGGTCGAGCAAGAGGCGGCCCAGCACGGCGGCACGGTCGAGCCGCGCCAGGCGGAGTGGTGCCGCGGCGTCGGGCGCCGGCACCGCCCGCCCGTCGCGTAGATAGGCGTGCAGCCCGTGCATGCGCACCAGGTGCATCACGTAGGCGAGCGCATCGGTCTCTTCCTGCCAGCCCCGCGCGACCGTGTAGCTTTGCAGGCGGCTATAGTCCGTGTAGAGCGTGCGGTAGAGGCGGTACCGATTCGTCTGCCAGACGGCCAGAACCGCCTGCTCGGCCTGATGCACCATGCGCACCAACTCCTCGCCCAGGTTCGCGGCCACGTCGAACGTTTCGGTGTCGTCGTCGTCGTCCGTATCATCGGGGTCGCGGAGGGCCAGACCCTCGTGGAGAATGCGCAGCCGGCAGTAGAGCTGCGCCTGAGTGATCAGCCAGGCCCAGAGCGCCACGCCCGCCGGCGGTGTTGCTTCGCGCAGTTCCGCGCCGGGGGTGGCGGCGACCAGGGCCCGCACGGCCGGCTCGGCGTTCTGCGCGCCGCGCAGCGCCACCACCCATGGGTGCACGGCCACGCTCTGCTCGGCCTGCTCGATCTGCGCCATCACGGCGTGTAGCGCGGTCGCTGTCGCCTCTTGCAGCGGGGGTGGGGTCGAATCGAGGCGCATGCGCCCCAGCAGCACGTCGAGCCGCGCGTGCAGGCGCGGCGCCAGCGTCAGGCGCGGCACATACGGGTGATCAGTCATGCGAGTTTCGCCCCGGCGGCGGCCGGGCGTGTGTGTCCTCCCTGCGGCATCGGCTCGCCCGGGCGGAAAGCGGCATCCGGCCCCGGCGGCGTGCATAGCATACACCATCCCGGGGCGCCCGTCATCCCGGCCCGGATCCTGCTACCGTCCCTGCGGTCGCGCTCGCTCGGCGCGCGGAAGGAGACGGCATGCGGGGACGCGCGGGGGTGCTCCTGGTTCTGGGACTCAGTCTGGCCTGCGGGCTCGGCCTGCTGGCGGCCTGCGATCTGCCCGGGCCCTTCGGCCCGCCGCCCACGCCCACGCCGACCGTCACCCCGACGCCCACGGACACGCCCACGCCGACCTGGACCGCGACGCCGACGCACACCGCGACGCCGACCTGGACGCCCACCCCCACGCATACCGCGACGCCGACCTGGACCCCGACGCCGACGAGCACGCCCACGTCCACCAGCACGCCGACGCCGACGGCCACGCCGCCCGTCGCCGCCGACGAATGCACCTACATCCGCTGGCTTGGCGCCGGTCTCCTGCGCGTGCAGATCGCCGGTAGCGCGCTGCAGGACGATGAAACCGCGCTGCAGCACACCACCATCTTCGATTCCACCTGGCGCAACAAGACCCTGACCGACCTCGCCGCCGAGCGCGATGCGGCGGGCGCCGTCGGCGCGGGCTACGGCCGCCCGGTGCCGCCCGCCCTGGCCTCCCTCGACGCCGAGGCCACCGGCTACGCGCGCCGGGTGCAGGCCGCCAGCGCCGACGCCTACACCGGCCTCTCCGACTTCAACCCGCTGGCCTTCAATCGCGCCTACCAGGCGTTCGGCCCGCTCACCGACGACGGCACGCGCCTGCTGGCAGACCTGGACCGCTGGGCGCAGAGCCGCGGCCTGCCCAGCTTCGCGGCCGCCGCCACCACCTGCGCCCCGCTGCCCTGATCGCGTCCCGGGCGCGCGCCGGGCCGCCCCCGCCGGGCGGCCCGGATTCGCTCGTACCGGTGGGCGCGGCTACGAGGCCGCGGGCGCCGCCTCCGGCCAGGATAGATTCGGGATCACCTCGCGCTGGTACGCGCTGATGAACGCCTCCTGGTTACGCCCCACGTTGTGGATGTAGATCTCGTTGAAGCCCAGGTCGATGAAGTGCTGGATGTGCGCCCGATGCGCGTCCAGGTCTGAATCCATCAAGACGCGCCCTCGGAAGTTCTCGGCGCGCACCAGCCCGGCCATCGCCGCGAAATCCTCCGGGCTGCGGATGTCCTGCTTGGGGAAGTTCATGCCGCCGTTTGGCCACTCGCGCACCGCCTGGTCGACGGTCTCCTGCTGCGACGGCGCCCAGGAGACGTGAAGCTGGAGGATGCGCGCCATCTGCGCCGGGTCCTTGCCCGCGCCGCGCGCGCCCTTCGCGAAGCGGTCGAGGAGCATGCGGATCTTTTCGTCCGCCGCGCCCACGGTGATGATGCCGTCGCAGTTCGCGCCCGTGCGCTCGGCGTTGATCGGCCCCGACGTGGCCACGTAAATCGGCGGGGGCGGCTGCGACAGCGTGTAGAGCTTGGCGCTCTCCAGGTCGAGATGCTTGCCGTGGTACTTCACCGTCTTGCCGGTGAACAGCTTCTGGATCATCTCGATTGCTTCTTGCAGGATCTCCAGCCGCTCCACGGGCTCCGGCCAGTAGTTGCCGACGATGTGCTCGTTCAGCGCCTCGCCCGCGCCGAGCCCCAGGTAGAAGCGGCCGGGGAACATCACGTCGAGCGTGGCCGCCGCCTGTGCCAGGATCGCCGGGTGGTAGCGATAGCCCGGCGGCGTGACCCCGGTGCCGAAGCGCAGGTTGGTCGTCGCGCCGAGCGCCCCCATCCATGACCAGACGAAGGCGCTTTGCCCCTGGGCGGGCGTCCAGGGGTGGAAATGATCCGACGCCATGACGGCGCCGAATCCGGCCTGCTCGGCTTGTTGCGAGTAGCGCAGCAGGTCGGTCGGCCCGAACTGCTCGAACATCGCGGCGTAACCTAGAATACCCATGGTACTTGCCTCCCTGTGGCGGGTGCCGCTGCTAGCGGAAAAGGTCGCGGGCCGGGTCGAGGATCAGGTCCTGGGCGCGGCCCGCGGCCGGCGTATAGGCGTAGCCGCGCACGACCGCCAGCGGGCGCCCGTCCAGCTTGCCCATCACGAGCTCGGCCGCCGACGCAAGCTCATCCGCCACGGCGAGCACCGTGGCGTTCAGCAGATAGCCGTGCTCGTCGCGTTGCCCCCGATAGTCGATGGCCGGCGCCAGCCCGGCCACGCCGACCGCCACATTGACGATGCCGAAGCGCCAGGGCCGGCCGAACGAGTTGGAGATGATCACCGGCAGGTCGAAGCCGAGCGTCGCCGCCAGGCTCGCGCGCAGCCGCGCCGCGGAAGCGTCGGGGTCGCGCGGCAGCACGGTCACGAAGTCGGCCCCGGCCACGTTCGAGGCGTCGACCGCTGCGTTGGCGCAGACGAAGCCCTGATGCGTCTCGGAGATGAGCACGCCGTTCGCCATGCGGACGATGCGCTTGCTCTCCTGCAGCACCACCTCGATCTGCCGCGGGTCCTTGCCCCAGGCGGCCGCCCAGCGCGTCGCCAGATCCGAAGGCGTGACGGTGCGCAGGTCGATCAGCGCGCCTTCGGCCTTGCTCACGATCTTCTGCGTGACGATCAGGATGTCGCCGGGGGCGAACACCAGGTCGACTTCGGCCGCGGCGGCCAGCGTCAGGCTAGCCAGATCCATGCCGGGGCGCACGTCCGGCAGCCGGCCCAGGGCCAGGATGCGCACTTCAGGAGCGGAAGCCATGTTTGCCTCGTGGAATCGCCGGCCCGTCAGGCGGGGCCGGCGGGAATTGGGGGACCGGGCGGCGGCAGGTCGGCCAGGTCGCCCGGCGTGTCCAGGTCGAACCCGGTCCCCAGGGATTGATAGATCATGAGCTCGGCGCCGCCGGCGAGCGCGTCCTGCGTGTGGCGCGCGTAGCTGTCGTAGCCGAAGTGGAAGGGCAAGGTGCCGGGTGGGCTGAGGAGCAGCGCGTTCGTGCCCCGGCGGTGCCGGTCGGGCGCCACCACGACGACGGGCCCGCCGCGCACAGGGTCGCGCGCGATCTCGGCCATCGCCGCGATGTCCGCGCTCTGCAACAGCGGCAGGTCGCCCAGCAGCACGAGCAGCGTGTCGGCGCCGCCCGCCAGCGCCCAGGCGCGCGCCTGCTCCAGCGCCTCGTTGAGCCCACCGCCGGCCTGCGCCAGCGGCACGGCGCCCGCCGCCGCGGCGATCGCCAGCGCCCGCGGGTCGGGGCTGACGACCGCCATGCCGGCGATGGCGTCCGAGCCGGCCACCGCGCGCAGCACCCGCGTGAGCAGTTGCTCGACCAGCCCGGCCCGCTGGTCGGGCGACAGCGCCGGGGCCAGCCGGCTCTTCGCCGTTTCCAGCGACTTGACCGGCACTACCGCGAAGATCAACAGGGGACCCCCTCGTGCCGCAGCGTCCCACAGAAGGTCAGCACGGCCTCGGCCAGCGTGCGACGGTCGGCCACGTCGCGCATCACCGTCGGCACGACGGCGACCCGCATGCCCAGTGCCGCGATGGCGGGCGCCAGGGCCGCGTCCGCCGTGTCGATCACCATGCCGTCGATTAGGCCGGCATAGAGCCGCGCCACGCCGAGCGCCGACGCGTCGTGTCCCAACGTGTTCAGCATCTGATCGGCCGGCCCGCGCAGGGCCCGCCCCCCCACGATGGGGCTGACGGCCACCCGCGGCCCGGGCGCGGCCGCGATCGCCGCGCGCGTGCCCGGCACGGCGAGGATCGGGCCGATGCTGACCAAGGGGTTGCTGGGGCAGAAGACGATCGCCTCGGCCGCCGCCAGTGTGTCCGCGAGCGCGGCGGGCGGCTGGGCTTCCTCGACGCCCGCGAAGCGCAGCATGCGCACGGCGTCGCGATGCCCCCGCTCCACGAAGTAGGTCTGGAAGTCCAGCGTCCCTGCATCGGTCTCCACGACCGTGGCGACCGGCGCGTCGGTCATCGGCAGCAGCGTGGTCTGAACGCCCAGTGCCCCGGCCAGCGCGGCCGTGACGGCACTCAGCGGCTCGCCGGCCCGCAGCCGCCGCGTGCGCTCGATGTGTGTCGCGAAGTCGCGGTCGCCGATGCGAAACCAGGTGTCGGGTGCGCCGTACCGCGCCAGCATTTCCAGCGTCGCGAACGTGTCGCCGGCCAGGCCCCAGCCCGTGTCCGGGTTGGCGAGCCCGGCCAGCGTATACATCACGGTGTCGAGATCGGGCGAGATGTGCAGACCGTGCAGCGTGCAGTCGTCCGCCGTGTTCACGAGCATGGTCAGCCCGCCCGGCGGCAGGCAGCGCGCCAGGCCGTCGGCAAGCTTGGCGCCGCCCACGCCCCCGGCCAGGGCGACGACGCGGTTCACTCCTCGAACCCGTACAACCCGATGTGGCGCAGCGGCAGGCGGTACGTGACCCGCTCCTGCTTGCTGAACTCGGTGTCCGCCATCCGCGTGCCCTTCTCTGGCCCGTGGTATCGGATCGCCAGCCGCCGGATGTCCTGCTGCGCGACGGCCTGGTCGTCAATCCGCTGCACGGCGCCGTGGATCTCGATGTACTTATAGCCGTCGGCCACGCAGACGGAGACGCGCGGGTCGCGCCGCATGTCCTCGTCCTTGTGCCGGCCCGCGCGGGTGTTGAACACGAGATCATCCCCGTCGACGAAGTACCAGACCACCGATTGCTGCGGCGAGTTGTCGGGCCGGCGCGTAGCCAGGATGGCGAAGCGCGCTTCCTCCAGGAAGGCGCGCCCCGCAGGGGTCAGCGTATGTAACATGTGCGACGCTCCTGGGCCCGGCCTACTCCCGCCCGCCGGGCGGGATGGCCGCGATCGCGTCCTTCACTTGCCCGAACAGGTCGAAGACGCCCGGCTCGGCCACGTTGCCGAGGCTGACAATCGCCTGGTCGAACCCGAGGCGGGCCGCCCCGGCGAAGTAGTCGACGAGCGCCTGCCCGTGGATCGCGTTGTCGCGGCCGTCGTTCGCCACGATCAGCCGGTCCAGGCTGGTCTTCTCGATGTCGCTATAGGGCCGCCCCTCGGCGGCGCAATGCTCGCGCAGCACGTCGAGCTTATGCTTGACCTGCTCCGGGCCGAGGCGCAGGAACAGGTTGCAGGCGTCGCCGTACTTGGCGACCAGGCGCAGTGTCTTCTGCTCACCCGAGCCGCCGATCATGATGGGCGGGTGCGGTTTGCTGACGGCCTGCGGCACGTTCAGCGCGCGCGCCAGGTGATAGTGCCGGCCCTCATAGGCGCCGTCCTCGCCCGACCACATCAGCAGGGCGATCTGCAGGAGCTCTTCCAGCATCTCGAAGCGCTCCTTGAGCGGCGGGAAGGGCACGCCCAGGCCCAGGTGCTCTTCTTCGTTCCAGGCGGCGCCGACGCCGAAGTAGGCCCGACCGCCCGAGATGACATCGAGCGTGGTGTCGGTCTTCACCAGCACCCCCGGATTGCGGTAGGTCACGCCGGTGACCAGGGTGCCGAGCTTGACCTTGCTCGTCACCCCGGCGATGTAGCTGAGCGCGCTGTAGCCCTCCAGCATCGGGTCCGTCGGCGGGCCGAGGCCCCGGATCTGGAAGAAGTGGTCCATCACCCAGATGCTGTAGAACCCGGCGGCTTCGGCCTCGCGCGCGATGCGGGCCAGGTCGGCCCCTAGCGTGGCTTCGCCGCCCGGCCATTTGAACGCATTGATCTGTAAACCAATTCGCACGGCAAATTCTCCTTCGGGTCGCGCGACCCCTCTTGCGTGTGACGCGGCGCGGGCCGGCGATCGGGCATCGCCCGCGGACCGGCCCCGCCCTTGCCCCTTCAGCATATGCTATACCGCCGGCCCGCGGCAAGGTGGCTGGCTTACACCTGCTCGCCGCCCCTCCGCGCGGCCCGACCGGGCACAATTCCTGCTTGAACAACCGCGAGCCTCTTCGGGTCGACCGCCGGCAGGTGGCGGTCCTGCCCGCCCGGTGGTGCCCGGCCGCCGTCCGGGGAGACCGGCCGCGCCCGGCAGCGCGCGATCAAGCATGGTTTCAGTGATCAGGAGTATTATGTATGGCACGCGGATTTGTAGAAAGATGGCTCGGCGACGCGCTCTGGATTGACCAGATCTCGGACACGGTGCAGCCGTGGATCGAGGAGATCCTGGGGGGCAACGCCCAAGCGCGCGCCCTGCGCGCCCTGATGACCGGCGGCTGGCTCGGCCACCCGCTCCACCCTGTGCTGACCGACGTGCCCACCGGGGCCTGGACACTCGGCGCGTTGCTCGACCTGGTCAGCGCCGTACGCGGTGACGATCCTGCCCTTGACACTGCCTCCGATTGGGCGCTCGGCACCGGCGTTGCCGCCTCGGTCGCCACGGCCGCCACCGGTCTGAGCGATTGGAGCCAGATCGGCGGCATCCAGCGGCGCCTCGGCATCGTCCACGGGCTGCTGAACCTCGCCGCGTTGGGCTTCAACACGGGCTCGCTTGCCCTCCGGCTGAACGGCGGCAATCGCGGCGCCGCGCGCGCCCTCTCCGCCGTCGGCTACCTGATCGTCACGGCCGGCGCCTACGTCGGCGGCGAGTTGGTCTACAAGACCGGCCAGGCGATCAACCGCCAGGCCTGGGTCGATGCGCCTGAGAAGTACACCGACGTCGCGCCGGTCGCCGATCTCGAGGATGGGCAGATGCATCGCTACGACGTGGAGAACAGCCCGGTCGTGCTTGTGCGTCTCGACGACGGCATCCACGCCTTCAACGGCGTCTGCCCCCACTTCGGCGGCCCGCTGTGGGAGGGCACGCTGGAGGATCACTGCGTGACCTGCCCCTGGCACGGCTCGCAGTTCGACATCGGCAACGGCAGCCTGGTCACCGGCCCATCGGCCTATCCGGTCCTCTGCTACGACGTCCGCGAGCGCGACGGGCGCGTTCAGGTCCGGCTGGAAGGCTACTACTGAGCGTTACATGAGATCTAATATCCGTAGTGCTTGATGAAGCGGCGAATCAGATCCGGCTTCTGCCGCAGCCGGGCAATCGCCAAGCGCAACTCGTGGCGGAGTTCCTCCTGATCATGGCACGTGACGTTTTTCAACTCGACATACTTCAGCTGGTCCCAGACGCCTTCGTCGGGGTTCAAGTCTGGCGCGTACCCCGGCAACTGCTCCACCCAGACCGCCCCCGCCGCCGCCGCCACGAACCCATGCACGAGCCTGTCGTGATGGATCGGTGCACCGTCCCAGATGATCAGCAGCCGGCCGCCCAGGTGGCCCCACAGATGTTGCAGGAAGCGCACGACATCGCGGCCTTTGAACGCTCGCGCTTGCACCGCGACCAGCAGTTGGCCTGCGGCGGTTATCCCGCTAATCACCGAGAGATGATCCCGCGTCAGCGGCACCCGCAACACAGGCGTCTCCCCGCGTGGCGCGTAACTACGCACCGCTCCCGCCAGCAGGTAGAAACCAGCTTCGTCTACCCAGACAATGATTCGCCCGTCTCGCAGGCACTTTTTTTAAGCGCCGGCCAGCGTTCGGCGTACCAAGCCGCAATGGCGGCGTCATCGCGCTGGGTCGCGCGCACGATGGGTTTTTGCGGACTCCAGCCCAGCTGCCGCAGGAGCCGACTGATGTGGGCCGGATGATAGCGCACGCCGAATTGGTCCTGAATCAGTTGAGCCACGCGGCGACAGGTCCACACATCCCCACGAAAGCCGAAGGCCGGGGCCCCTTCCAGCAGCAAGGCGACCAACTGAGCGTGTTGGTCCGTAGTCAACAAGGGTGGGGCACCGGGCGCCGGGTGGTCGTGCAACGCCGCCCGGCCCCGCACCGCGGTGCGCCTCAGCCACTGGCTGACCGCCCCTTGCGTGACCCCCAAGGCGCGGGCGATCTGTTGTTGGGTCCAGCCTTGTTGGTGCAACTCCCCGGCACGCAAGCGGCGCCCTTCGCGCCAACTGCGAGGCGGGGTGTGATCTGGTGTGCTCATGCGGCTGGACTGGTATATAATCTGGCATCGATGCGGAAGCGGACTCGCGGTTCCTACCTGCCTGGAGGTTGCCCATGCGCTTGCAGATGTTGCTGCCCACCGTTTCGCCCCTCCCCCCGGCGCCGCCCACCGCCTGCCCGACCCGCGGCTGCCTCGGCACCGCCTTCGCCTTCCGCCAAGCCGTGCCCAAACCGCTGCGCGATACCCGCTATGCCCACGTCGTCGCCCACCGCTACGCATGCCGCACCTGTCACACCGTCTTCCGCGTCTATCCCCCCGGGGTCTCCCCCGCCCAGACCTCCGACCGGCTGCGCGGCTTGGCCGTCATGTTCTACCTGCTCGGCCTCAGTTACGGCGCCGTCGCCGATGCCCTCGGCGGCCTGGGCCTGGACTTCTCCAAGAGCAGCGCCTATCGCGCCGTGCAGGCCGCGGCGGCCGCCCTGCCCGACCTGCGCCGCAACGCCGTCTTTGGCGCCCGCCGCACCGCCGTGCTCGGCGCCGACCTGACCTCGGTCTGCTGCGGGGGCACCTGGCTCACGCTCGGCGTGGCCGTCGACGCCCTGAGCGGGATCACCTTGAGTGTGGACATCCTGGAGAGTAGCGATACCGCGAGCATCCGCGGCTGGCTGGGCCCCATCGCCGCGGCCGTGGGCGCGGAGTTGGTGGTCACGGATGATGCCGACGCCTTCAAGACGGTGGTCGACGAGTTGGGGCTGGCGCACCAGGTGTGCAAGGCGCACGTGCGGCGCAATACGGAGGCGTTGGTGGCCGAGTTGGGCGCGGCGCTCCAAGGGGACCGCAGTCCCTGGCGGCCTTCGGTAGCGCGTGCCGGAGGCGGCGGCTGATTGGCGGCTGATGGATGGTGCACGCGGCCGGTAGGGGCGGAGCAGGAATTACACGCGCGGCACCTGCATTATAGGAAGGCGCGCCCGCCGCGGGAAGGGGAGCAGGCGACGGTGGCGTATCGGCTGCGGCTCTTGTTGCTGGACCGGGCAGCGGTGTGGCCGCGGCTGACGCGCTATCGGCGGTGGCGGGGGCCGGGTGGGGAGCGGATTGATGGGACGAACAACGGGAGTGAGCGGGCGATCGGGTGGGGGATCAAGGAACGGTATCGAGGGATGCGGGGCTACAAGCGAGCGGGGAGCGCGGTGGGGGTGAGCCGGCTGGTGTGCTGGGCGGCGAACGCGGGGCGGCAGGGGCGGAAGGCGCGGGTGGAGCAGGTGCTGGGGCGGGCGGCGTAAGGGGCGCGGGGGCGTGGGCCACCCGGCCCGGCGGGCAAACAGGCCTCGCGGATGGATCTTGCTACCGATTCTTGAAACGACCACCATCCCGCGGCGCCCCTTGACACGCTGGCCCGTTCGTGGTTTAATCTGCGCCAAACGCACGGTAGTCCCCCGTTGCCACCCCGCTGTCTCCCGGGGACCGGGTATACGCATGCACGCGCGCTCGCGCGGGAGGGACCTGCTACGATGGAGACCCGCACCTTCGCCACCACCCCGAATCCCCTGGGCGCCTGGGGCCTGGTCGGCGCCGTCTTCGCCGTCATCTTCGCGATCTGGCTGCTATTCTTCCCCGATCAGGTCGCGTCCTACTTCGCCTGGGACGTGCATCCGCGGCTGGCGCAGGTCTTCGTCGGCGTGGGCTACGTCTTCCGTGCCGCTTTCTTTCTCGCCGTCTGGCGCGTCCGCGAGTGGCACCGCGTGCGCTGGCTCGTCTGGGGTAACCTCGCCTTCACCGGCACGTTGCTGCTGGCCACCTTCTGGCACGCCGAGGCCTTCAAGTGGGCCTTCCCGCTGTCCACCGGCCACCTCTGGCTCTTCCTCTACGTCAGCGAGCCGGCCTTCCTGATCTACCGCATGCCGCGCGGTGCCGCGGCCAATTACCCCGCGCCACCCACCGGCGGGCCCATCTCCAGCGTCCTGAAGGTCCTGCTGGTGGCCGAGGCCTGCTTCCTCTTTGCCCTCGGCGCGCTGCTGGTCATCAACCCGGCGTTCGCCAACCAGCGCTGGCCCTGGGCGCTCAATCCGCTCGACGCGCGCATCAGCGCCGCCTGGCTCTGGGGCTGGACCGTCTGGGCAGGCACGATGGCCTTCGCCCACGACTGGGACGAGATCCGCCTGCCGCTGGCGCTCAACGTCTTCTTCGGCCTGGTCCTGCTGGCCTCGGTCCTCGTCTTCTGGGGCGACTACAACTTCACGCGCATCACCTACCTGGGCTTCTGCATCGGCCTGACGATCATCCTCGGCTTCTTCTACTGGCGCCAGGAGCGCGCCCGCCCTGCCCGCGCGGCCCTCGCCGCGCCCGCGCCCAGCCCGGCGACGTAGCGGTCGCTGCCCGGCCCGCCGCTCGGGGTCGCCGGTCCTTGACGCTTCCCCCTGCGCCCGCATATCATAGAGCGGGGCCGCCACGGGGGCCCGGGGAGGACACACCATGTGGTTTGATGCGGTAATGGCGCCCGCGACCCTGCAGGCCGCCGGGCCGCAGGCCGCCGCGGCCGAGGCGCTGGGCCTCGACGGCGTCTGGACCAGCGAGACGCAGCACGATCCTTTCCTGCCGCTCGGGCCCGCCGCGCTGGCCACGCGGCGCGTGACCCTCGGCACGGCGATCGCCGTCGCCTTCCCGCGCAGCCCGACTATCACCGCGCACACGGCCTGGGACCTGGCCGCCGCCAGCGAGGGCCGCTTCGTGCTCGGCCTCGGCACGCAGGTCAAGGCGCACATTGAGCGTCGCTTCGGCCTGACGTGGGAGCCACCCGTCGCGCGCCTGCGCGACTACATCGGCGCGGTGCGCGCCATCTGGCACACCTGGCAGACCGGCGAGCGCCTGCGCTACGAGGGCGCCTACTACACGCTCAAGCTCATGACACCCTTCTTTAGTCCCCCGCCGCTGACCGTGCCGCCGCCGCCCATCTACATCGCGGGCGTCAACGCCGGGCTGTGCCGGCTGGCCGGCGAGGTCTGCGACGGCTTCCAGGTCCACCCGCTGCACACTGCGGCCTACCTGCGCGACGCCGTACTGCCCTGGATCGCCGAAGGCCTGGCGACCGCCGGCCGCCCGCGCGCCGCGGTGCAGGTCTGCACCACCGTCTTCGTCATCGCGGGCACCGGGCCGGAGCGTGCCGCCATGCGCGAGGCCGCGCGCCGCCAGATCGCCTTCTACGCCTCCACGCCGAGCTATGCGCCCGTGCTGGCGCATCACGGCTGGGAGGCCGCCGGCCCCGCGCTCAACGCCCTCGCCGGGCGCGGCCGCTGGGACGAAATGGGCGCCGTCATCGACGACACGATGCTCGCCGCGTTCGCCGTCGAGGGCGACACCTTCGCTGGCGTCGCCCGCGCGGTGCAGGCACGCTATGCCGGCCTGGCCGACCGCGTCGGCTTTTACCTGCCGTTCGTGCCGGGCGAGCGCGATGCCGACTGGGCCGCCGCCGCCGCAGCCTTCCACCCCGCGGCGTGAAGAACAGGAGACCGCCCCTGATGATCCGTCGTCCGTCCCGGCCGGGGCTCCGTGCCGGAGCGCCCCCGCGTGCCCCGCTCGTCCTGCTCGTCGCGTTGGCCACACTGCTGCTGGTCCCCGGCACCCCGGCGCCCGCTGCGGCACAGACCGGGCCGGGCCAGGTCGGCCCCGGCGACTGGCCCGCCTTCCTCTACGGCCCCGACCGGCAAAGCTGGAACCCCGACGAAACCGCCCTCTCGCCCACCACCGCGCCGGCCCTGCGCCTGAAGTGGCAGCAGAACCTCGGCGGCAGCCCGATCGCCGCGGCGCCCGCCGTCGTCGGCGACACCGTCTACCTCGGCTCCTGGGATGGCAACGAGTACGCCCTGAGCACGGCGGATGGCAGCACGCGCTGGAAGATCTTCCTGGGCAGCACCGGCACGCCTCCCACCCAGTGCAAGCCCAATGCGGCGGGCATCACCTCGGGCGCCGCCGTAGCCGATGGGCGTGTCTTCGTCGGGGGTGGCGCCGACAACTTCTACGCGCTCGATGCCGCCACCGGCCAACCCATCTGGGCTTACTACACCGGCAAATCCGGCGCGCAGGGCGGCGCCTACAACTGGGCCTCGCCGATCGTGGCGAACGGTCGCGTCTACAGCGGTATGGCCTCCTTCTGCGACCGGCCCTTCATCCGCGGCTACGTTTGGGGCGCCGACGCGGCCACGGGGCAGAACGCGCAGCGCGCCTACACCGTGCCCGACGGCGTGCTCGGCGCCGGGGTCTGGACCTCGCCCACGCTCGATCTGGCGCACAATCGCCTCTTCGCCACCACCGGGTCGCCGGGCGACGCGCCCGGCCTGGTCGACGCCATCATCGCGGTCGACCTGACCACCTTCCAGATCGTCGACGCCTGGCAGATCCCGGCCGAAGAGCGCGCCGTCAAGGACCCCGACTGGAGCACCACGCCCACGCTCTACACCCTGCCCGACGGCCGCGCGTTGCTGGCGGCGAGCAACAAGAACGGCATCTTCTACACGTTCGACCCGGACCACCTGGCCGCCGGGCCGATCCGCCGCTATCAGGCCGCCGACGCCGGCGACTGTCCGCAGTGCGGCGAAGGGGTGCTGGCCTCGGCCGTCTACCACGACGGCGTGATCTACGTCGGCGGCGGCCACACGAAGGTCGGCGGGCAGGCCGTGCGAGGCGCCGTGCGAGCGCTCGACGCGGCGACCGGGCAGGTGCTCTGGGAGCACGCGGCGAGCGGGCCGGTGCTCGGCTCGCCCGCGGGCGCTAACGGCGTAATCGTCGCGCCGGCCGACAACGCCATCCTCGTCCTCGACGCGGCCACGGGTCGGCAGCTGTACGCCTACGGCGCCAAGGCCACGATCTGGGCCGGCGTGGTGATCGCCCACGGCGTCATCTACGCCGCCTCGACCGACGGCGTGCTCACCGCCCTGGAGGTGCCGCCCGACCTCGTGCCGCCCACGGCCCCGCCGGCCCCGCCCACGCCGGCCGCCACCGCCACGGCCACTCCCGAGCCGCCACCGGCCGCCCTCGCGCCGGTGCCTGCCCCCCCGGCGGGCGGCCCGGTGCTCTACTTCGCCGCCACCGGCCATACGCTGGCGCCGCCGCTGCGCGACTACTGGGAGCGCTACGGCGGCCTGGCCCAGTTCGGCTACCCGCTGACCGAGCCCTACACCGAGACCGTGACCGCGGGTGCCGGCACGCCGCCCGCGCAGTACCTGGTGCAGTACTTTGAGCGCGCCCGCTTCGAGTACCACCCCGAGTACGCCGGCACGCCGAACGCCGTGCTTCTCGGGCTGCTCGGCCTCCACTTCCATGCCGCCGAGCCGCCCGCGCCCCAGCAGCCGGGCAGCACCTACCTGAACGGCCACAATCTGGCCGAGCCCTTCCTGAGCTACTGGCAGGCCCACGGCGGCCTCTTCGTCAACGGCTACCCGATCGCCGAGGCCGCGGACGAGGTCTCGCCGACCGACGGCAAGACCTACCGCGTCCAATACTTCGAGCGCGTACGTATGGAATATCATCCGGAGTATGCCGGCACGGACCAGGCGGTCCTGCTTGGCCTGCTCGGCAGCCAGCTGTTGCACGAGCGCGGCTGGATTCCGTGAGCGCGGCGCGCCCCGGTGGCGGGTCGCCCTGGAAGGAGCAACCACAACCCATGATCCCGATAGCAAAGCCGCTGATCGGCGACGAAGAGAAGGCCGCGGTGCTGCGCGTGCTCGAACTCGGGCGGGCTGGCCCAGGGCCACGAGGTGGCGGCGCTGGAGCGTGCCTTCGCCGAGGTGATCGGGGTCAAGCACGCCGTGGCCACCTCGAACGGCACCACGGCGCTGCACCTGGCCCTGCTGGCGAACGAGATCGGCCCCGGCGACGAAGTGATCACGGTGCCCTTCACCTTCATCGCCTCGGCCAACGCCATCCTGTTCACCGGCGCCCGGCCCGTCTTCGTCGATATCGAGCCCGACACCTTCAACATGAACCCCGACCTGATCCAGGCGGCGATCACGCCGCGCACGCGGGCCATCCTGCCGGTGGACCTCTACGGCAACCCGGCCGACATGCCGCGCATCATGGCCATCGCCGAGCGGCACGGCCTGCGCGTGATCGAGGATGCGGCGCAGGCGCACGGCGCGCGCATCGACGGCCGCGCCGCCGGCAGCTTCGCCACGGGCGCCTTCAGCTTCTACCCGACGAAGAACGTGACGACCGCCGAGGGCGGCATGATCACCACGAACGACGACGCCGTGGCTGACCTGGCGCGCCTGCTGCGCAGCCACGGCATGCGCCGCCGCTACTACCACGAGATGCTCGGCTTCAACTTCCGCATGACCGACGTGCATGCCGCCATCGGCGGGGCCCAACTCCCCAAACTGGCCGCGTTCACCGCCGCCCGCCGCCGCAACGCCGCCTACCTGACGGCCCACCTGGACCCGGCGATCGTGCAGGCGCCGATCGTGCGCCCCGGCAGCGAGGCCGTCTTCCACCAGTACACCGTGCGCGTGCTGCCGCCGCGGGACCGCGATGCCGTGCGCGCGCAGTTGGCCGAGGCCGGCGTCGGCAGCGAGGTCTACTACCCGCTGCCCGTGCACCGCCAGCAGGTCTACCTGGACCTAGGCTACGGCGACGAGCGGTTCCCGGTGACCGAGGAGGCGACGCGGCAGGTGCTGTCGCTGCCGGTGCACCCCGCGCTCACCCAGGCCGACCTCGACACGATCGTCGCGGCGGTCAACGCGCTCTAGCCGGAGGTCCGGCATGAAGATCCTCACCGTCGTCGGGGCGCGGCCGCAGTTCATCAAGGCGGCCCCGGTGAGCCACGCGCTGCGCGCCCTGCCGGGGACGGAAGAGATCCTGGTGCACACCGGCCAGCACTACGATAACCGGATGTCGGCCGTCTTCTTCCGCGACCTGGCGCTGCCGCCGCCCGACCACAACCTGGGCGCGGGCTCGGGGGCGCACGGCGCGCAGACCGCGGCCATGCTCACCGGTCTGGAGGCGCTGATCACCGCCGAGCAGCCCACGGGCGTGCTGATCTACGGGGACACCAACTCGACCCTGGCGGGCGCGCTGGCGGCGAGCAAGCTGGGCGTGCCGGTGGCGCACGTCGAGGCGGGGTTGCGCTCGTTCAACCGCGCCATGCCGGAGGAGATCAACCGCATCGTCGCCGACCGGCTGGCCGCGCTGCTCTTCTGCCCGACGCCCGTGGCGGAGGCCAACCTGGCCGCCGAGGGCATCACGGCGGGCGTCCACGTGGTGGGCGACGTGATGTACGACGCGGTGCTGCAGGCCGAGGCGCGCGCGCAGGCCACGGTGACGCGGCGCCTGCTGCGGCGGCTCGGCGTGCCGCCCGGCGGCTACCTGCTCCTCACGGTCCACCGGGCGGGCAACACCGACGACCCCGAGCGCCTGGGGCGCATCGTCGCGGCGCTGAACGCGCTGGCCGAGCCGGTGCTCTTCCCCTGCCACCCGCGCACCCGCAAGGCGCTGGCGCGCTTCGGGCTGACGCTGGGCGCCCACGTGCGCCGCATGCAGCCCGCGAGCTACCTGCAGATGATCGCCCTGGAGCGCAATGCCCGGCTGGTGCTGACCGACTCCGGGGGCGTGCAGAAGGAGGCCTACTGGCTCGGCGTGCCCTGCCTGACGCTGCGCGAGGAGACCGAGTGGGTCGAGACGGTGGCGGCGGGCTGGAACCGGCTGGTCGGCGCGGACCCCGCGGCCATCGCCGCGGCGGTCGCGGACTTCCGCCCGGCGGGCACGCCGCCCCCGCACTTCGGCGACGGCCACGCCGCCGAGCGCATCGCGGCGATCCTGGCCGCCGAATGGGGCGGCTAGCCGGCCGGCCACGCCCGGGCGGGCGGGTTTGGTACAGTTTGGTACAGTTTGGTACATTTTGCGGATTTATGCCGGGTGGCCGTGCCTGGCCGCGGCCCCCGCGTCGCCCCGGCGGCGCCGGGCTGATCGAGAAAATCCCTAGCGTTAGCATGATTTAGAATATCACGGGCGTTGGGGGCCGGGACGCGAGGATGTCCCATCTTGTCCCATCGCCCTGGGGGCGGGCGCGCGATCCGCGCGCCCGCCCTCCCACGCCTGGCTCGGACTCAGGCCGGGGCGGCGCTTCGCCGATGGGGCTGAAGTTAGCCCTATTCGTTGCCAGGCGCCGGAGGGTCAGGCGACGTGGACGCCGGGCACGGGGCGGTGGAGGCGGAGCACGGCGCGCACGGTGCCGACGTTCAGGCCGGCGCGGTTGAGGATGGGCTGCTCGCCGTAGCGGGCGAGCGTGCCGGCCAGCGCGGGGGTGAGCAGGCCGTCCTGCTCGAGGAGGCCGAGCACGGCCGGGTTGCGGGCGCGGCCGCCCTCGTCGCCGTCGAGCAGCTTGAGCGCCAGACCGCGCACCCGCTCGGCGCCGCCGGGCAGCACGGCCAGGCAGTAGACGCCCTCGGCGCCCGCCTTGGCGATCAGCCGGCCGTTGTAGGCGCGCATCAGGTCGGTGTCGAGGCGGTCTTGCCGGGCGGCGACCATCTCGGGGTGGGCGACCATGGCGGCCGTGATGCGCGCGCAGGCGTCGCGCCGGGCCGCGGGCCAATCGGCCGGGGGCTGCGCCAGGCGCGCGAAGCTGAACGCCATGTGGTAGGTGCTGACGCCGAAGGTGACGACGCTGCAGCCGTCGGTGCCCTGCGCGATCTGGGCCGGGGGCAGGCCGGTGAACTCCGCCACGGTCTGGAGCATGCGCTCCTGCACGGGGTGGCCGGGGCGCTGGTAGCCGGCCGGGTCCCAGCCGTAGAAGGCGCAGAGGGTAAGCATGCCGGCGTGCTTGCCCGAGCAGTTGTTGCAGAGCGGGGTGGGGGTGCCGCCTGCCGCCGCGAGGGCGGCCGCGGCGCGCTTGTCGTAGGGCGGGTGCGCGCCGCAGGCGAGCAGGTCGGCGCTCATGCCGATCTTCTGCAGGATCGACTGGACGGTGGCCAGATGGATATCCTCGCCGCCGTGCGATCCGCAGATGATGGCGATCTCGGCCGGGGTAAAGCCGTAGCGGTCGGCGGCGCCCGACTCGACGACGGGCACGGCCTGGATCGGCTTGGAGGCCGAGCGGTAATAGCTAACCTGAGCGGGATCGCCGGCCGAGGCCAGGATCCGGCCGGCGGGATCGACGACCGCCGCGGAGCCGTAGTGGACCGACTCGACGATCGGGCCGCGGACGTATTCGACGAAGACTTCGGGGGGCATGCGCAACTCCTCCTTGAGTTGACATAATCGCAAAAGTATCGTGGCCGCATCGGTGCTGCGGCCCATTATACCGCATGCGTGCGCGGCGAGGGAATCGGACGTGGCCCCGGGTTCCGCCGGGAATCGGGGTGGGCGCGCTCCGCCTGGGTTTTGCTGCCGGGGATTGGCCAACGGGGTGGATCGCGGCGGCGGGGGGCGCCGGCCGCCCGCGGATGGGGCCGACGCGTGCGCGTGTGCCGCGGGGAGCCACCGCGCGGTTGCCGCGCGGTGGCCGAGCAGCGGGTCGGCGCGGGAACGCCTGCCTCAGGGGGACATGCCCGGAGTCGGAGATCCCTCACTGCGTTCGGGATGACAAGGGGGAGGCGGGGCAGGCAGGGGCCATCCCGACTTGGGGCGTGCGAAGAGCGGGCGGGGGTGCAGTGTCCGGGCGGCGGGTCGGCGCGGGAACGCCTGCCTCAGGGGGGCATCTCGGAGTTGGAGAATCCCTCACTGCGTTCGGGATGACAACGGAGAGGCCGGGCGACTGGGACAGTCGGGCACGCGTGGGGATGCTTATCGGGCGGAGTCTCGCGGCAAGGGTTTGGAACAGGGGTCGCCCCTACACGGGCATCCCGGTGCTCCGGGGCGGATTGGGGGGTCGCGGGGCGGAGCCCCCTCCTACAGTGCAGCGGGGCTGTGCCCTGGCCGATCGGGGCGGCGGGTTGGTGCGGGAAGATGCTCGCTGGGGAATCACGAGGGCCCCCGCATTGCGGGGGCCCGGTGTGCGGTGGGCGGCTAGCTCGCGCGGCGCTCGGGGGGCGGGGCGAGCGGGTGGGTGATGCGCGGGCCGCTGCTCCGGCCGACGATCGGTAGGGTGTTGGTCGAGCCGAAGCGGTACAGGATCGCCGCGCCAAGGCCGATGAAGCCCAGGAAGTAGGCGGTGAGCCAGCCCAGCCACGGGATCACCGTGCCCAGGACGACGACGGGCGCGGCCTCCAGCGCCAGGCCGCTGAGTATGGTCAGCAGCAGCGAGCCGTGGGCCGCCGGGATCCGAACCGGCGCGGCCAGCTGCCGCGCCACCCAGTAGCCCAGCACGATGCCGCCGTAGACCCAGGCGGCGAGGATGCCCAGCCAGAGGAAGGGCAGCAGCACGATGCCCACGATGGTGATGGTCAGGATGACCGACAGCAGCGCGGCCACCGGTATGATGAGGATTGCCGTCAGGACGCCGACGACCACGGCGGGCCACGAGGCGGTCTCAAGGACGGTCGCCACGCGGTCGGCGGTGCGGGGCCAGATGAGCACGACGAGCGTGCCCACGGCCACGAAGATGACGGCGAGCACGAGGTTCACCAGCAGGCGCAGCACGAAGCCGACGATGCCCGCGCCCGGATCGCGGCGCGGCGCGGACGGCGCCCCGGTCACCTGGCCGCCGACCGTGGCGCCCGGGTCGCGGTGCACCTGGCCGTTGAGCGCGGTGACGTCGTGGCCGACGTGGGCCGTGGCGGCGAGGGTGATGTCGCCGTTGGCCGCCTGCACGTCGTGGTCGACCGTGCCGGCGATGGTGATCGAGCCGTTGCCGGCGACCACGTCGTGATGCACGACCGCGCCTGCGGGCACGACTACGTTACCGTTGAGCGCGATCGCGTCGTGCGCGACGACGTCGTCTGAAGCGAGGACCAGGTCGCCGGTGGCCACGAAGCGGTCGCCCGCGGCGGCAGCGGGGTGGGCCGCGACGATTGCGGTGCCGGGCGCCGCCTCGTGCCGGCCCATGATCGCGACGCCGAGCAGCAGCCCGACGGCGATCAGCACCAGCAGGAGTGGCGGGCGGCGGCCGCGCCGATAAGCCCCGTTCATGCCATGACCTCCCGGTCGCCGGCACGCCGGGCGAATGCGATCACGATGCGCCACCAGGCGAGGCCCAGCAGCGTGACGAGCACCGTCGCTCGCGGCGGCGAACAACGGGTCGATCTGACCCAGGATGCCCTGGAGCAAGCTCCAGAAAGTCGTCACCCAGGCGCGGATCCCGTCGGCCTGGCCGCCGAGGGCCAGCGAGTCGGCCACGGGGGCGGGCAGCGCGGCGCCGCCGGTGGCCCAGAGGGCGACAAAGACGATCAGCACCAGGGCCGAGAGGGCGCCCGCCAGGGCCATGCCGCCCAGGTAGACACCCATGCGCGCGTTACGCAGCGGGTGAAACTGCTGCAGGAACCCGGTCGGGGCGGGCGCCGGGGGCGGCAACGCGGTGAACCCCAGCGGGGCGGAGACGCGGGCGCCGCTGATCGGCGCGGTCAGGCGCAGCTTGACGGTGGGCCGGCCCCCCTGGATGCGCATGCGCTCGCGCTCCCAGAGCTGCGGGCGGGCGACCGGAGTCGCCGCGACCCGCAGCATCACGCGGGCCTGGAAGTCGATCGGCGGAGCGACGGGGCGGCGGGCGGACAGGCGCAGCAGCGAGTTGGCCTCGCGCAGGGCGGCCCACTGCGCCGCACAGGTCGGGCAGGTTTGCAGGTGGTCTTCCAGGCGCAGGGCGTCCGGCGGCCCGAGCCGGCCGTCGAGCCGGAGCGACATCAGCTCAGGTAATGCTCGGCAAGACATTGGCAAGGGCTCCTTTCGTGCGTATTTCGTCGGCCAGCATCTTCCGCGCCCGGTGGAGCTGGGTCTTGACCGCGCTCTCGGAGAGCCCGGTCAGGTCGGCGATTTCCAAATACGATAGATCGCGGAAGTAGCGCAGGACGGTCACGAGGCGATACTTGGGCGGCAGGGTCTGTAACAGGGCCTGCACGGCGCGACGGCGCTCGTTGTCGATCAGGCTATCCTCGGGCTGCGGCTCGGGGCTCTGGGCGTGGATTTCCACGTTCTCGAGCGGCACGAGGACGGCCCGGCGGCGGCGCAGGAGGTCGATACAGTGGTGCGAGGCGATCGCCATGAGCCAGGTCGACAGCTTGCGGTCGCGCTGGAAGGTATGGAGCTGGGTCCAGGCGCGCACAAACACGTCCTGGGCCGCGTCCTCGGCTTCGCCGGTGCTGCCGAGCATCCGGTAGCAGAGGTTGTAGATGGCGGTTTGGTAGCGCTCGACGAGGCAGGCGAACGCGCTCGGGTCGCCCGCAAGGGCGCGGTCGATCCAGATCCGCTCTTCGGCCTGGGCAGCCTGTTCCGCAGCGGTCGGTTGCGCGCTGGGGTGCGCGAGAGCGACCCCGGCGTGTGTCGATGGGTACGTGACAGCTATGCTCATGTCCTCTTCGCCTATCTCTGGCTTGGTCAACGGGACGCCCCTCTCATCCATCGAGGCGTATCCTTTCGTCACCGTCTATACGCAGCCGCAGGGTGGCGGGTTACAACCGGCCCCAACGCCGCCGCGGGGGCGTGCGGCGCCCGGCGCGAATGACGGCGACCAGCGAGAGGAACCAGATGAGCCCCAGGGCCCCGGCGAGCGGCACCATGGGGCGAAAGGTATCGGGAGCCTCCCCGACAATTAAGACGTAAGCCTCGGGGGCCTGCGGCGTGTTGAGTGCCTCGGCCAGCACCTTCTCGGCGTCGGCGGCATAGGGCGCGGCGTCGAAGCGCACCAGGCGGCCGACGAAGGCGGGGGGATTGCCGGTGGCCATGGCGGCGGCGGGCCAGCCGCCCGCGGCGGCGGCCGTGCCGTGCACGTCGTCGGTGAGCACGTACAGGGTGATGGCGCCGTCGGGCGCGGTGTAGCCGCGCACGGGCACCCAATAGGAGGTGTGGCCGTCGCGGTGGAGGGCGACGGCGCGGGCCAGGTCGGCCTGGGCCTGCAGCACGGCGAAGCGGCCGTCGAGCTGGCCCGGCAAGGTGCCCGGGCCGTAGATGGGCCGCGGGGTATTGTCTTGCAGGGCGTATGAGGCGGGCCCGGCCACGGCCAGAATCAGGATCGTCGCGGCCAGCCACGCCAGCCCGGGCAAGATCAACCGCCACTTCCGGCTCTCAATGATCATCACTGCGCTCCCTGTGCCACAAGCCGCCGGCAGCCTGCAATTATCATACCACATCGCGTCCAGGCGCCGTGGCCGGCGTGCGGGCAGGAATCGGGAAAGCAAACCATAATTGCTTGCCCGAAGCTACCGGAAACTTATTGACAAACCCTGAACAAGGTGCTATGATAGCAGGGTCCGGGTAAGGCCGCCGCCTGGCGGGCCGGGTCCCGGACCGATCGCCGCTGAGCGATCGTTCCACGGCACCGCGGCCTGCGGGCCCGGTTTCCCTCGCTATCCGTGCTGGGCAGGGTCTCATCCCCGGTTGAGTTCCCTGCCCGGCTCCATTTTTACGCACGGGCGCCCCGCCCGGATGCGCGGTCTGCTCCTGAGTTATGGCGCGGGGGCGATCGCGCCTTTCCGCCGGCCGGATTGCGCTCGTTTGGCCCCGTGTGGGGCGCGGGCAGGCTTGCGGCGTTGGGGCAGGTGGTCGGCGCGGAGGCGCTTGCCTCCGGGCAGCATCGCGGAGTCGGAGATCCCTCACTGCGTTCGGGATGACAAAGGGGGCGGTGCGGGGCCTTGCCCCGGACAGCGCTTCGGCTGTCGGGCGGCCGGTCGGTGCGGGGGCGCGGGGCTCAGGGGAAGATCCCGGAGTCGGAGATCCCTCACTGCGTTCGGGATGACAAAGGGGGCGGTGCGGGGACTTGGGCCGGTCGGGCCCGCGTGGGGATGCTTATCGGGCGGAGTCGCGCGGCAAGGGTTGTCGCGGGGCGGAGCCCCCTCCTACAGACGATCGGGGCTGATCCCCGGCTTTCCGGTGCGGGGGCCTCGCCGGGGGGCGGGGGCCACCGACGCCCGGCCCGGCATCCTGGGCGGTTGCGGGCGGGTCTGGCTTGGGCGCGCCGGGGGGTGGCGTGTATAATGGGTGAAAGTAGACAAACCGGTTGGGACACCGCGGGACGGCCCACGCCCGCCCGCCGCCCGCCGCCTGGGAGGCTACGAGGAGAGCGCCGTGGCACGTGACGATTATGACGAACCGTTCGGCTGGTGGGGGTGGCATTGGCAGCCGCCGCAGCCGCTTTCCGTGATCGATCTCATCGACGCGGGCAGCTTCGACGCGGGAATGCTGGGGCTGGTCTGGATGTTGCTTGCGCGCCGGGCCTCGGTCATCGTCGGGGCGGAGCCGCCGATGGCGGGCAAGACGACGACGCTGACGGCGCTGCTCGACTTTTTGCCCCCGGCGACGCGCACGCTCTACATGCACGGCCACTACGAGACGTTCGACTTCCTGAAGGACCCGACGGTCGTGCCGGAGCAGACGTATCTGCTGGCCAACGAGATGAGTGACCACCTGGCGGTCTATTTCTGGGGCGCGCGCGTCGGCCGCCTGTTCAGCCTGCTGCCGGAGGGGTTCGCGTTCGGCTCGACGATGCACGCGGAGACGGTCGACGAGGTGCTCGACGTGCTGAGCGCCCGGCCGCTGAGCGTGCCGCCCGCACTGCTGCCGCGGCTGAACCTGGTCATCAACCTGGTGCTGCGGCACCGGGCCGGGCGCACGATCCGGCGCTGTTCCGCGATCCACCTGGTGCTGCCCGGCAAGGCGCCCCTGGGCGTGCGGACGGTCACTTTGGCGCATTGGGATCCGGAGGCGGACGAGTTCGTGCCGGATTACCAGACGCCGGAGGCCGTCGACGCGCTGGCGTGCTGGGCCGGGGTGGCGCCGGATGCCTGGGTGGCTGAGCACGCGCGACGCACGGCCCACCTGCAGGCGCTGCAGACGCGCGGGTCGCACGATATCCCGGCGGTGCGCCGCAGCCTGGCGGCCTTCGCAAGATCTGAAGCCGCGGGCTGAGACGTTATTGCTGTTATAGCCCACACAATTGCTGGTAACGCGCCGCGCTGTGCCTGTGCGCACGCGGCGCCGGAGGAAAGCTACGGAGCATGCCAACCATGACCAAGCCGCAAACCGTCGGCGAGCTGCGCGAGAGCGGCTATCAGGTGGTGCCGATCAAGGAAGAGATGCGCGCCAACCTGGTCAAGCGCCTGCGGGACAACGAGCCGCTGTTCCCCGGGATCATCGGCTACGAGAACAGTGTGATCCCGCAGATTGAGAACGCGATTCTCTCGGGCCAGGACATCATCTTCCTGGGCGAGCGCGGGCAGGCCAAGACGCGCATCGCGCGCGCCCTGGTCAGCCTGCTCGACGACGAGATCCCGGTGGTCGCCGGGTGCGAGATCAACGACAACCCCTTTCACCCGATCTGCGCGCGCTGTCGCGCCCTGGCCGCCGATCTCGGCGACAAGCTGCCGATCGCCTGGCTGGCGCGCGAGGACCGTTTCGGCGAGAAGCTGGCCACGCCCGACATCACTATCGCCGACCTGATCGGCGAGATCGACCCGATCAAGGTGGCCGAGGGCCGCTACCTGTCGGACGAGCAGACGATCCACTACGGCCTGGTGCCGCGCACGAACCGGGGCATCTTCGTCATCAACGAGCTGCCCGACCTGGCGGAGCGGATCCAGGTGGGCCTGCTGAACATCCTGGAAGAGCGCGACGTGCAGATCCGCGGCTACAAGATCCGGCTGCCGCTCGACGTCTACCTGGTGGCGAGCGCGAACCCGGAGGACTACACAAATAGAGGGCGCATCATCACGCCGCTCAAGGACCGGGTCGGCTCGCAGATCCGCACGCACTACCCGCGCACGATCGAGCACGAGATCTCGATCATGGAGCAGGAGCGCAGCGTCTACGAGGTCGAGGGGATCGAGCTGACGGTGCCCGGCTACATGAAGGAGATCGTGGCCGAGCTGACGCACCTGGCGCGCAAGCACCCGGACATCAGCCAGCGCTCGGGCGTCTCGGTGCGCGTGAGCGTGTCGAATTACGAGAACCTGGTGAGCAACGCGATCAAGCGGGCGATCCGGCTGAACGAGAAGCAGGCGGCGCCGCGCATCAGCGACCTGGAGGCGATGATCACGTCGACCGCGGGCAAGATCGAGATCGAGGCCGTGGGCGACGCGCGCGAGGACAAGGTGCTGTCGAAGCTGATGCAGGGCGCGGTGAGCGCGGTCTTCAACAAGCACTTCACCGTGCAGGAGTTCGAGGAGCTGATCACGCGGTTCCACAACGGCATGCAGCTGGAGGTGGCCGACGGCAAGCCGTCGATGGAGTACGTGCACCAAGTGAGCGAAATCAAGGCGCTGCGCCAGGCCGTGGCCAAGCTCGGCGCGCAGGGCAACCCGGCCGTGGCGGCATCCGCCGTCGAATTCGTGCTCGAGGGCCTGCACCTGAACCGTCGCCTGAACAAGGATCGCGGCGCGACCGGCGTCCGCTATCACCGCTAGGCGGCCCGCGCAGAAAAGAGGCGACCATGCCTGGTTCCTTTGTCTATCGCCGCTGGGACGGCACCCAGCAGATTTTGCCGTTCGACGGCGACGCGATCATGGAGGCGATCTCCGATGATCTGCTCGCCGACGGCGACCTGCGGCGCGCGCTGCGCCGCCTGATGCAGCAGGGCTACCAGACGCGCGAGAACTCGCACATGATGGGCCTGCGTGACCTGAGCGAGCGGCTGCGCACGCGCCGCCAGCAGATGCTGCGCCGCTACGACATGAGCGGTGTCATGGACGACATCGCCAAGCAACTGGACGAGATCGTGGAGCGCGAGCGGCACGACATCGACCAGCGGCTGGAGGAAAGCCGCGCCCAGCAGACCCAGCAAGGGCAGTCCGAGAGCGGGGAGCAGTCCGGCGATCCGTCGGGCGAAGCCGCCGGGCAGGAGTCGGGGGCCGACCAGGCCATGCTGCAGCAGATGCTGGAGAACATGGCGGCGAAGCACAAGCAGCAGCTGGACGCGCTGCCGGAGAGCCCGGCGGGGCGCATCAAGGAGCTGCAGGACTACGACTTCATGAGCCCGGAGGCGCGCCGCCAGTTCCAGGAGCTGCTCGGCCGCCTGCAGCAGCAGATGCTCAACCAGACGTTTAAAGGCCTGAAGCAGTCGATGGAGGGCATGTCGCCCGAGCAGATGGCCGAGATGCGCAATATGCTGCACGATCTCAACCAGATGCTGGAGGACCGCGCCGAGGGCCGCACGCCGAAGTTCCAGGACTTCAAGGAGAAGTACGGCCACTACTTCCCGCCCGAGATCGAAAATCTGGACCAGCTCCTGGAGCACCTGGCGCAGCAGATGCGCGCCATGGAATCGCTCATGGAGAGCATGAGCCCCGAGCAGCGCGGCGAGCTCGAAGACCTGATGGATGGGCTGATGCGCGACGAGCAGCTGCAGGCCGAGATGGCGCAGCTGGCGGCGAACCTGTCGTACATGATGCCGACCGAGGGCCAGCGCTTCCCCTTCTCGGGCGACGAGCCGGTGACGCTGTCCGAAGCGATGCAGCTGATGGACCGGCTGCAGGAGATGGAAAACCTGGAGAAGGCGCTCGACGCGGCGCGCTACGGCAGCAACATCGACGACGTCGACGCGGAGAAGATGGCCGAGCTGGTGGGCGCCGAGGAGGGCCAGGCCGTGCAGCAGCTGCAGGAGCTGGCGCGGCTGCTGGAGGAAGAAGGCTACCTGGAGAACAACGGCGGCAAGCTGGAGCTGACGCCGCGCGGCATCCGCAAGATCGGCCAGAAGGCGCTGCAGGACATCTTCGCCTACCTGAAGCGCGACGCCTTCGGCCGGCACCATACCGCCCTGACCGGGCGCGGCGGCGAGCGCACCGACGACAGCAAGGAGTACGAGTTCGGCGACCCCTTCTACCTCGACATGCAGGCCACCCTGATGAACGCGCTGGAGCGCGAAGGCGTGGGCGCGCCGGTGCACATCGCCCCGGCGGACTTCGAGGTCTACCGGACGGAGCTGCAGACGCAGAGCGCGACGGTGCTCATGCTCGACATGAGCCGCTCGATGCTGCTGCGCGGCTGCTACCTGGCCGCGAAGAAGGTTGCGCTCGCGCTGAACCACCTGATCCGCACGCAGTTCCCGCGCGACACGATCTACATCGTCGGCTTCTCGGAGTACGCCCGGGAGCTCAAGGCGGAGGTGCTGCCGTCGCTCGACTGGAGCGAGTACGAGTTCGGCACGAACCTGCACCACGCGCTGCAGCTGGGCCGCACGCTGCTGGCGCGGCACAAGACGCCGAACAAGCAGTTCATCATCATCACCGACGGCGAGCCGACCGCGCACCTGTTGGAGGACGGCCAGTCCGCCTTCAGCTACCCGCCGACCTGGCGCACGATCCAGGAGACGCTGCGCGAGGTGACGCGCTGCACGCGCGAGCGCATCGTGATCAACACGTTCATGCTGGAGCGGACGTATGACCTGACCGAGTTCGTGAACCAGATGACGGCGATCAACAAGGGTCGGGCGTTCTATGCCACGCCGGAGGCGCTCGGCGAGTATATCCTGGTCGACTACGTGAACAGCAAGCGCAAGCGCATCAAGTAGTGGGGCGGTACGCGCTGTTGCGGCTCGCGCTGCTGGCCATGCTGGGCGCCGCCCTCGCGGGGTGCGAGGGCGGCGCTCCCGCGTCGCCCACGCCGGTCGGGCCGCCACCCACGCCCACACCTGCGCCGACGCCGCCGGGCACGCCGCTCCCCGCCGCGACCGCCGCGCCCGCCGCGCGCACGCCCGCGCCGTCGACGGGCGGAGCGCCGGGCGAGGCGGGGCTGATCTACCTGGCGAACGGCGACCTCACCTTCTACAGCGCGGTGAACCACGACACCTGGCGCATGATCCCGGCCGGCACGGACCCCGGCGCGACCGCGCGCATCGTGACGTTCGCGGTCGATCCCGAGGGGACGCGCCTGGCCTACCTGCTGGTGCGGCAGCAGCAGGACGCGAGCGGCTGCCGCGTCGAGTCGCAGATCTGGCTGGTCGACCTGCGGGTGGCGACGGCGCGCCGCGTGCTGGCCGACGCGGTGCTGCCCGCGAGCTGCGCGGGGGGCCCGGCGGTCGACGCGGTGCTGCAGGGACTGGCGTTCGCGCCGGACGGCGCGCGCCTGGCTTACCTGACGGCGGCCGACCCGGCGGGGCCGGTGAGCCTGTGGGACGTGGCGAGCACGCCGCGCGGGACGGCGTCCGCGCCGCGGCGGCTCGTCGCGCCGCAGGCGGGCCTGCTGCTCCACCCGACCTGGGATCCGTCCGGCGCGCGCCTAGCGTTCCTGGAGGCGGCCGACCTGGGCACGAGCGGCAGCTATGACGCCAACCTGGCGGTGGTGGACCTGCCGGCGGGCGGGGCGGCGGCCGCGCCGCGCGTGCTGGTGCAGGGGCACGCGCTGCCCGACGCGCGGCTCGCGCTGCCGCCCTTCGACCTGACCTGGCTCGACCCTGCACGGCTGGCCTTCCAGGCCTGGGACCCGCACGTGGGCCCGGACGGCGCCTGGGTCGTGGACGCGACCGCGCCGGGGAGTCCCGCGCCGCAGGCGTTCGCGGCGGGGCAGGCGGGCCTGGGGGCGTGGAGCCCGGCGGGCCCGGCGCTCCCGCGCGTCTACGCGTATCGCGTGGCGGGACGGGGCCTGGCCGTCAGCGGGGGGCAGCCGGGCGACTCCGCGCTGCTGGCCGTCGACCCGGCGGCGGGGGCGACGGGGGCTATTCCGCCGATCTGGTCGGCCGATGGGGCCGTGGTGGCCTACGGCACGCCGGACGGCGCGATCCACCTGGCCGACCGCGCGGCGCCCGGCGCGCCGGTCGCGCTCGACGCGACGGGCGTGGTGCAGGCGGCGTGGAGCGCGGACCCCGCGGCGCCGCCCCGGCTCGCCGTGGTGGCGCGGGACGGCCGGCAGGTTGCCGTCTACGACCGCACCGGGCGGGCCCTGGCCACGGCGGATCTGCCCGAACTCGGCCGGCTCGCCGCAGGACGTGGCCTGGGCTCCGGAGGAGGTGGGCGCGGCCGCCTTGCTGGCCGTGCGCTACGCGGGCGGGACGAACGACCAGACGGCCGCCGTGCTGCTGGCGCTCGACGCGGCGCAGGCGCGGCTGACCGTGACGCCCGGGCCGGCCGCCGACGATGCGGGGCCGCTGGTCTGGGTGCGCCTCGGGCCGATCCGCGAGCCCTGAGCCGGGTGGCGCCTACGTGGTCTGCGGCGCCGCCGGCCCGTGGCTCTCGTGCCAGCCGCGCAGGCGCCAGCCGAGCGCGATGAGCATGAGGCCGAAGAGGAAGGCGTAGACGCCGATCAGCCAGACGATCGACAGCGCCCCGGTGCCGGGGAAGATCAGCACCAGCACGCCGAAGATCACCGACAGCGCGCCCGCGATGCCCAGCAGCCACTCATTGGCGATCTCCTGGCGCAACTGGATGGCCGCCCAGATCTCCATGACGCCGGTGATGATGGCCCAGACGCCGATGAAGGTGACCAGCACGAGCGCGGTCACGCCCGGCCAGACGAAGGTGAGGATGCCGACGACGATGCCGAGGATGCCTTCGACCAGCATGGCGCCCCAGCGCTCGTGGCGGCCGAGGCGCTGGAACGCGGCGCCCAGGGCGAAGACGCCATCCACGAGCGCGTAGGCGCCAAAGAACAGGACCAGTACCTCGAGGGTGAGGCCCGGCCAGAGCCAGGCCAGCAGCGCGAAGATGATGGCCAGCACGCCGCGCAGCACCAGCCACCCCCAATTCCGACCCAACGCGGTAGCCATCCGGAGCCTCCTTGTGCGGCGCGCCCGCCTTGGAGCCGCGTGGGGCGGCGGCCTGTCCGTCGCTGCGTGGCCCCGCCTGCCGGGCCGCCAGAGGGGATGCCAGCACAAACTGCGCCCGCGACGTCGGGCGATTTTAACCCCCGCCCGCCCCGGTCCAGATCACCGAGCACCCAATCTGCAAGCGCTACTGTCCCCCCTGCGCACGCTGGGTCCTGCCCGCGACCCCCTTGGCCGGGGTCATCGTGGGGCCCAAGGCCCGGCTCGGGGTCCGCGTGGCCGCCCTGGTCTGCTACCTGAATACCCTCGGACGCATGCCCATGCGCCTGATTGTGGCCTACCTGGCCCGCGTGCACCAGTTGCGCGTGGCCGGGGGCACCATCGCGGGCTTGCTGCAGCACGTCTACCAACGCGTGCGCCCGGCCGTGGACGCCCTCCGGACCCAAGCACGCGCCAGCCCCGTCTTGCATGGCGACGAAACCGGCTGGCGGCAGGGGGGGCGCAACGGCTACATCTGGGTCTTCTGCACGCCCGACGCGGCCGGGCCGGCGGCGGTGCGCTACTACGCCTACGACGCGAGCCGGGGTGCGGCGGTGGTCACACGGCTGCTGCACGGGTTCCAGGGGGTGCTCAACAGCGTCCGATGCGCTTCTCTTGACAGCCGAAGTAAACTGCGCTATATATACTATAACGATCCGCCACAACGTTCTCGCGCCAACCGTATTTCGGGGCAACCCACCGCGTCCCGCGCGGCGGGCGGGGGGATCCGCGCACTTCGCGCAGGTTCCGCGACTGCCCCGGTCTACCGCTGATGCCCGTTCCGCAACCGCCGTCCGTGGTCGACGGCTGTTCTCGGGCAAACCCGCGCCGGGCGCCGCTTGCGCCCCACGGTATCACCGCGATAGACACTGGCATTAAGGACCGTCCGCGCCGCCCATCCGCATGCACTGGTCGATGTACTCCCTGCGGCTTTTCACGAGCAGCGGCGCGGAGTCAAGGCGCGCAACGGCCCAGCACCATTAACCGGTTGCTCCGCGGTGCGGGTGCGAGCCCGCGTCCCCGTCGGAACGAATTTCTTCCAGCACCAAGAAACATACCGCACGGCCGCCCGCGCGTTGCGACGGCGGCGAAGCCTGCGAAGGGGAATCGGTTGCCGCCCGGCAGGGGCGGATCGTCGATCGGCGTGATCGGAGCGGCGCGCAGGCCTATGCGCGGTGCCCCGAGGGCGGGCAATCGGAAGGAGCAGCAGCATGTCCTGGGCATACCACGCGCGGATCCGGGTGTGGATTATCCTGGCGCTCGGCCTGTTGTCGTTGGCGGGGGCCGGCTGGCTGATCCAGCACCCCGGCCTCAGCCAGGCGGCGACGGCCAGTACGAAGGGCGGCCCAGCCGCCGTCATCGTCGGGCAGGATTCGCACCATGACACGTCGCCGCCGCTGCGCGACATGCCGGTGATCCGCTACAAGCCGACAGGCGCCGCGCACGAAGGGCCGGAGAACCCGCGGATCCCGACGGGCGGCCGCAAGGACGCGCCCGACACGGTGGTGCAGCGGATCATGGCCCCGCTGGCCATGCCGGCGCCCATCCTCAACTTCGACGGCATCCCGTTCCCCGGCGTGGCCTGCAACTGCGCCCCGCCCGACACGGACGGCGAAGTCGGCGCCACGCAGTACGTGCAGATGGTGAATGAAGGCTTCCAGGTCTTCGACAAGACCACCGGGGCGTCCGTCTTTGGCCCCGCCTCCATCGTCAGCGTTTGGAGCGGCTTCGGCGGGGTCTGCCAGAACAACGGTGACGGCGATCCGATCGTCGTCTACGACCAACTGGCGAACCGCTGGGTGATCAGCCAGTTCGCCGGGACCAGCGTTCCAACCGACGAATGCGTGGCGGTGTCGACGAGCAGCGACGCGACCGGCAGCTGGAACCGCTACGACTTCCATCTCGGGAGTAACTTCTTCGATTATCCCAAGTTGGGCGTCTGGCCCGACGCCTATTACATGAGCATGAACGTATTCAACGCGGCAGGCACGGTCTTCCTGGGCCCGCAGCCGTTCGCATTCGACCGCGTGGCTATGCTGGCCGGGGGAGCGGCGACATTCGTGAGCACGGGTATCACCGGCGGGCCGAACGAGGATCCTTACTTGCCAGCGGACCTGGACGGCAGCACCTTGCCGCCCAGCGGCGCGCCCAACTCGTTCGTGGAGTGGCCCGGCACCAGCGTCTACAAGGTTTGGCATTTCCACGTTGACTTTGGCACGCCGGCGAACTCGACGTTCACGCTCTTCGCCAGCCCGCCGGCCGCCGGCTTCACGCAGATCTGCGGCGGGGGCAACTGCGTGCCTGAGCCCAATGGCAGCGTGCTCGCGACTCTGGGTGACCGGTTCATGTTCCGGGCAGCCGACCGGTTCCTGCCGGGCGGCGAGTCGCTAGTGACCAACTACACGGTGAGCTCCGGCGGCGTGGCGGGGATCCGCTGGATTGAGTTGCGCGACGTGACCAACGGGCCGGTATCCGTGGTCCAGGAGAGCACCTACCAGCCGGACACGACGTGGCGCTGGATGGGCTCCATCGCGGAGGACGCGGCCGGCGATATGATGCTGGGCTTCAGCGCGTCGAGCGCCACCGTGAACCCGCAGATCCGCTATGCCGGGCGTCTGAGCACGGACCCGCTCAACAGCCTGGCACAGGGCGAGGCGCATCTCTTCGACGGCGCCGGCAGCCAGACCGGCACCAACAGCCGCTGGGGCGACTACAGCGACATGACGATCGACCCGGTGGACGATTGCACGTTCTGGTACACGCAGGAGTATTACCCGTCCGGCTCCAGCAGCTTCAACTGGCGGACGCGCATCGGCAGCTTCAAGTTCCCGGGCTGTGCCAACGGCACGCCGACGCCGACCGTCACGGGCACGCCGCCGACGGCCACGCGGACCCCGACCGTCACACCGACCGCGTGCGCGGTGGCCACAACTCCGGTTAGCGAAGGCTTCGAGAGTGGGCTGGGCAGCTTCGCCTCCGTGGTCGCCACCTGTGTGCCGGGCGGCTGCGGCTGGACGGCGGTGACGACCGACAAACACTCGGGGGCGCAGTCCGCGTTCGCCCCGGACTTGACGAACATCACCGACCAATCGCTGCAACTAAGCAGTGGCTTCGCCATCCCGGCGAACGCCACGGCGGCTACGCTCTCGTTCTGGCATCGCGTGGACCTGGAAAACACCTTCGACGGCGGGGTGCTGGAGTTCTCGACGGATAACGGGGCGACCTGGAGCACGAGCAATCCGACGTTCCTCACGGGCGGCTACAACGGCACCATCTCGACCAGCTTCGGCAGCCCGATCGCCGGGCGGCAAGCGTGGACAGGGGTAATCGGCAGCGCGGGCAACTTTGTCAACGTGCAGGTGGACCTGAGCGCGTACATCGGGCAGGCCAACTTGCGCTTCCGCTTCCGCGAAGCCAACGACACCTCGGTGGCGGCCACGGGTTGGTGGGTGGACGACGTGCAGGTGACGATGGTCTTGCCATGCATCACCGGCACGCCCACGCGGACGGCGACCAGTACGCCTGTTGTGCCGACGGGCACGCCGACGCGGACGGCGACCCGCACGCCTGTTGTGCCGACGGGCACGCCCACGCGGACGGCGACCCGCACGCCTGTTGTGCCGACGGGCACGCCGACGGCCACGGCCACGCCGGGCACGTGCACGGTCCTCGCCGGCTCGATCACGGTGGGCGACCCGACGTTCCAACGGCCGAACACGTTCGCGCAGGGCGGCTCGTGCACGACGAGCAGCACGGGGACGGGGGTGCACTACGACTACTACGAGCTGACCACGGCAAGCGCGGGCACGGTTGTGGCGAGTCTGTGCGCGGCAGGCGGCGGGTCGGCCAACTTTAACTCGTTCGTGGCGATCTACCAGGCACCGGGCGGGGCGCAGATCAGCCCGTTCGTGCCGAACGGCTGCACGCTGGCACAGGCGGCGAACGACGACTACTGTGGGTCAGCCTCGCAGATCTCGGCCAGCGTGGTGGCCGGCTACTACTACGTCGTGGTCACCCAATACAGCACGGACAGCGCGCTCTGCACCGGCGGGCTCTGCTACGGCGACTACAGCCTGGCCCTCCAGCAGCCGGACCTCTGCCCGGCGCCGACGGCCACGCCCACGAATACGCCGACCCGCACCCCCACGGCCACGGCGACGCGCACCCCCGGAGTGGTGACTAGCACCCCCACGAGCACGGCGACCCGGACCCCGACCGCGACGGCTACACCGACCACCTGCGCGGTCTTCTCCGGCTCGATCACGGTGGGCGATCCGACGTTCCAGCGGCCGAACACGTTCGCGCAGGGCGGCTCGTGCACGACGAGCGGCACGGGGACGGGGGTGCACTACGACTACTACGAGCTGACCACGGCGAGCGCGGGCGCGGTAACGGCGAGCCTGTGCGCGGCAGGCGGCGGGTCGGCCAACTTTAACTCGTTCGTGGCGATCTACCAGGCACCGGGCGGGGCGCAGATCAGCCCGTTCGTGCCGAACGGCTGCACGCTGGCACAGGCGGCGAACGACGACTACTGTGGGTCGGCCTCGCAGATCTCGGCCAACGTGGTGGCCGGCTACTACTACATCGTGGTCACCCAGTACAGCACCGACAGCGCATTGTGCACCGGGGGGCTGTGCTACGGCGACTACAGCCTCGCGGTCCTGGGACAGGGGACCTGCCCCGGGCCGACGGCCACGCCGACGCGCACGGCGACGGCCACGCCGACGGCCGTGCTGGTGGGCCACGTGATCTGGCAGGGCCGCCCGACGCAGCCCGACCCGCTGCAGGCGCTGCCCATCACGCTGACGCTCACCCTGGGCAACCAGAACCACGAGTTCACGGGGCTCACCACGAACCCGAACGGCAACTTCACGGTCGATGTGTCTGCGCTGCCCAACGGCGCATACACGTGGCGGGTGAAGGGACCGCAGTACCTCACGACCTCCGGCCCGGTCACCCTCAGCCACGCGGCGTCAACACCTGTGGAGATGGGCCTGCAGCTGGCGGGCGACGTCAACAACGACAACGCCGTCGACGTCACCGACTTCAGCCTCTTGCGCGCGACGTTCGGGCGGTCGTGCGGAGACGGCGGCTATGACGGGCGGGCGGACTTCACCGGGGACTGCCTGGTGGACATCAGCGACTTCACGCTGCTGCGCGGGAACTTCGGGCAAGTGGGCACGGGCCCGATCGGCGCCGGCACGCCGGCCCGCGCGGCCCCGCCCGCGCCGGGCACGGGCGCGTACCTGGAGCTCCGGCCGGTCCTCGGCGCGCCGCTGAATGGCGGCAAGGTGGCGGTGGGGAGCCAGTTCATGCTGGAGCTGTGGGCCCATCCGGCGGCGGGGACGCCGTTGGTGGCGCAGCAGAGCTACTTGCGCTTTGACCCGGCGCTGCTGCAGAACATCCGCGCGCTGGACGCGGCCAGCCCCGGCGCCGGGGCAAGCACGACCATCCGCGGCGACTACAGCGCGTTCGACGTGTCGCTGCAGAACGAGGTCTGCAACGGCGCGCTGCCCTGCCTGTTCCGGGGGATCAGCACGCCGGGTGGGAGCATCGCGTTCGCGTCGGCGGCGCTCCAGCAGGCGCCGGCGAGCGGGGCGGTGCGGGTCGCGACGATCGCGCTGCGCACGTTGGGGCCGGGCACGGCGCGGCTCCACTGGGAGGTGGGCGCCCCGGCGCCGGCCAACCGGTGGAGCGCGCTGGCGGGAGCGGACGACACCAACGTGACCGACGCCACGCGGTTCGTGGACTACGTCGTGCAAATCGCGGGCACCCGACCGTAGCGCGCGGCGGGGGACCGGCGCGTGGCCTTGGGGGCCACGCGCCGGTTGGCAGCAAAGCACACCAGGAGGAGTACCATGGGATCCATCCTTACCGCGGCCGCCCGGGCGGGGCGGCGCCGATTCACGCTTGTGGCCGCCGCGCTGACGTTACTGGCGCTGGCCGTGCTCGGCGGCGGGGCGCTCGGCGTGGGCGCTCCGGCCCAGGCGGCGCAGGCCCTCGACGCGCCCGGCGCGGGGCAGGGGAGCAGCGCGGCTCCCGCGGTTGCGGACGCCTTCGCCTATCTCTCGCCCTGCGATTTCCCGGTGACGCCCGGCTCGAGCTTCACCGTGGATCTGATGGTCAACGGCGGCACGAACACCGTGGCCGGGCAGCAGAGCTACCTGACCTTTGACAGCAGCCTGCTCCAGGTCGTCTCGCCCAGCCTGGGCTGCGGCAATCCCGTGACGACGGTGCAGGCCGACACGAGCAGCCTCGAGGTGGTGTTGCAGAACACGGTCAACAACACCACGGGGGAGATTGCCTACGCTTCAGGCACGTTCGGGAGTGGCGCGACCGGCACGTTCCGGGTGGCCCGGATCACGTTCTGCGCGCTGGCGGCCGGCGTCGCGACCGTCCACTGGCAGTTCAGTCCCCCAGACCCGCCGCAGCGCAACAGCAAGATCACCGACGTGAACGCCGCGACCGTGTCGAACCCCGCCCTGTACCAGGACTGCACGATCACGGAAGTCGGCGCTACGCCGACCAATACGGCCGTCGTGCCGACGCACACGGCGACAAATACGCCGACCAATACGGCCGTCGTGCCGACGCACACGGCCACGAACACACCGACCAATACCGCAGTCGGTGCCAACGCACACAGCGACTAACACGCCGACGAGCACCGCGGTCGTGCCGACGCACACGGCGACGAATACGCCGACGAACACGGCCGTCGTGCCGACGCACACGGCGACGAATACGCCGACGAACACCGCTGTCGTGCCGACGCACACGGCGACGAACACGCCGACGAACACGGCCGTGGTGCCGACGCACACGGCCACGAATACGCCGACGAACACGGCGGTGGTGCCGACGCACACGGCGACGAATACGCCGACCAATACTGCGGTCGTGCCGACGCGGACGGCGACCAATACGCCGACGAGCACGGCGGTCGTGCCGACACGTACGGCCGACGAATACGCCGACCAATACGGCGGTCGTGCCGACGCGGACGCCGACCAACACGCCGACGAACACAGCCGTTGTGGCGACGGGCACGTCGACGCCGACCGCCACCTGCGTGCCGGAAACGCCGGTCCCGATAGTCACCCCGGCGTTCACCCCCGGCCCCGGCTGCTCGAGCACGCCGCCGCCCGGCGTGATCACCGCGCTGATCACCGACCACCCGACGACGACGACGGCGGTCTTCCATAACTACTCGACGACGTGCAGCTACCCGGTCGGGCTGGCCAGCTATCGCAGGCTGGACAACCACATCAACAATCAGCTGCTGTACGACTATGCGCTGGCGGTGATCCCGCCGAACAGCACGCTGACGCTGACCGTGAACAACCCGACGTGCGCCTACCAGGCCGACGCTTTCTATGGCGCGCTCATCGTCTCCTTCGCGGGCGGTGACCGCTACGGCGACCGGCTGCTCGACGACACCAGCGGCAACGGCAATCACTTCTGCACGGTGACCTGCCCGCAGCCCTCGCCCACGGCGACGGCACGGCCCTCGGCGACGCCGACGCCCTGCTCGCTGTGCAACCTCGACGTCACGGACGTGACGATCGCCTGCGCCACCGGCGGCGAGGCGCTCGCGACCGGACAGAACGACGGCAGCCTGCCCGGCGCGGTGCCCACCGGCCAGACGAACTACGTCTATCACTGGACCGCGACCGTGCACAATAGCGGCGACTGCACCGTGACCACGACGTGGGTCGACAACCTGCAGCTGCAGCGCAACAACCGCAACTTCAACACGGTGCTGCAGCAGACGGGGACGGGTACCTTCCCGCCGGGGGACACGGTGATCAGCGGGGACTACTGTTTCTCGGCGCCGCACAACACGACGGGCCTGCGCCAGGTGTTCAAGCTGACCGGCACGCCGTCGCGCTGCCGGGTGCAGGCGACCTCTTCGAGCATCCTGCCCTGCCCGGGGCCGTCCACCTGCCAGCTGAGCTTCCCGGACGTGCTGCCGGATGATCCGGCGTACGTCGCGGTGAGCTACCTGGCGTCGGCAGGGGTGCTGAGCGGGTATGCCGACGGCACGTTCCACCCCTACACCACCACGACGCGCGGCCAGCTGGCCAAGATCGTGGTGGGGGCGATGGGCTGGGCGCTCGATACGACGGGCGGCCCGCACTTCGCGGACGTGGTGCCGAGCAATGCGTTCTACCCGTACGTCGAGACGGCCTACAACCACGGAGTCGTCAGCGGCTACGCGGACGGGACCTTCCGCTGGGGAGCGAACGTCACGCGCGCGCAGCTGGCCAAGATCGTCGTGCTGGCGGCGGGCTGGGCCCTCGACACGAGCAGCCAGGGCCACTTCCGGGACGTGACCGCTTCGAACCCCTTCTACGCAGTGGTCGAGACGGCATATGCGAACGGCGTGATCAACGGCTACGCGGACGGCACCTTCCGGCCGGTGGGCGCGGCGACGCGCGGCCAGCTGGCGCAAGTCGTCTACGCGGCGAGTGCGCCGTCGGACCTGCCCGACCAGGGCGCGGCGGCGGCGCAACCGTAGGCCCGCCACCTAGCCAACCGGCGCAACCGCGGCCGGGCTGTCCCTTCGGGGGCGGCCCGGCCGCTTGGCATGTCGCGGGGGGCGTGGCCCGCACGCGGGTGCTTGACAACGCCCGCCCGCGGAGTCACCATGAGGGCAGAGGAGGGGCGGGGTGCTGCGCGTCTTGCTGGTCGAGGACAACGACAACCTGCGGGCGGCGCTGGCCGTGGGCCTGGCGGCGACGGGCGCCGTGCGCGTCTGCGGCGACTGCGCCAGCGGCGAGGCGGCGCTGGCGGCCTGCCTGGCCGAGCGGCCCGACGCCATCTTGATGGACGTCCAGCTGGCGGGCGCGTGGAACGGCATCGCGGCGGCCGTGGCCATCCGGCGCGAGTATCCCCGCCTGCCGGTCGTCTTCTACTCCATCCAGGACGACGACGCCTACTACCGCGACTTCCGCCACGCGGGCATCTTGAGCCACTACGCCTACGTGCGCAAGTCGAACTACCTGCTGCCGCAGATGATCGTGCCGCTGCTGCGCGAGGCCGTGGCCGGGCACAGCTTCATCGACCCGGACATCGAGTCGCGCGTGCAGGAGGTGCGCCACAAGGACGAGCACGCGCCAATGGCGCTGCTGGAGCCGAACGAGCAGGCGGTGGCGCGCATGCTGGCGCAGGGGCTGAGCAACGAGCAGATCGCGGCGCGCATGGGCTTCCGCGACAAGCGCACGATCAGCCGGACGAACGGCCAGATCTACGCCGTCTGGGGCCTGAACGAGACGGCGACCGACGAGAAGGTGGCGCGCACGCGCGCGGCGATCATCGTGCGCGCCGGGCAGCCGATCAGCTGGGACGCCGACGGCACGGCCCGCGTGCTCGACGAGCGGGGGCGCTGGGTGCCGTGGGAGGGCTAGTCAGCGGGGCCTTCCTGCTCGACTGGGCGACTCTGGCGGGCTCGCTCTTCAACGCGATCCTGCTGCTCTGGCTCGGGCTGACCGTGCTCCTGAACGCCGAGCGGCGCACCTGGGGCACCTGGCTCGGCGGCGGGGCGCTGCTGCTGGCCGCGGCTTTCTTCCTCAGCCACTCGGCCATTCTCGGCCACGGCCTGCTCCAGGCCGGGGCGCTGGTCGACCTGTGGTGGCGGCTGGCCTGGGTGCCGATCCTGGCGCTGCCGCTGGCCTGGTACGTCATCATCCTCTGGTACACGGGCTACTGGGATGGGCCGGGCACGCCGCTGCACCGCCGGCACCGGCTCTGGCTGCCCGTGGCCGCCGTGCTGGCTGCCGCGCTGGGGGCCTTGGTCGCCTTCACGGCAGCGGTCCCGGCCTTCTCGGCGATCACCCGGCTCGACCTGGCCATCCCGAACATGCCGGCGGCCGGTGGGGTGCCGCTGCTCGTCGTAGGCTACCCGGTCTACAGCATCCTCTGCATCGGCCTGACGCTCGACGCGCTGCGCGACCCGGCGCCCGCGGCGCGCGTGATGGGCGACCTGGCCCGCCGCCGCGCCCGGCCGTGGCTGGCGGCCACGGCGGTCGACCTGCTCCTGGTCAGCCTGGTCGTCGCCTGGGCGATGATCTGGATCGCCGTCGACGCGGCCACGCGCTTCAGCTACGGCAGCCGCGACCTGCTCTACGCCATCGGCTGGTTCGACCTGGCGGGCGTCGTCCTGGTCGGGGTGGCCGTCGTGCTCGTGGGCCAGGCGATCGTCTCGTACGAGATCTTCACCGGCAAGACGCTGCCGCGGGGTGGCTTTCGGCGGCACTGGCGGAGCGCCATCCTGCTGGCCGCGGGCTACAGCGCGGTCGTGGCGGTCAGCCCGATCCGCGGGTGGGACCCGGTGACCGCGCTGCTGCTCGGCACGGTGCTGATGACGGGCTTCTACGCGCTCTACCACTGGCGATCGTATGCGGAGCGCGAGCGCTACATCGAGCAGTTGCGGCCGTTCATGAGCGGGCCGGACGTGACCACCGGCCTGCTGGCGCCGCCGGACCCCGGCGCCCCGCCGCCGGTGGCCGACGCCGCGGCACCCTTCGGCGCGCTCTGCGGCGGCGTGCTCGGCGCGGGCACGGCCTGCCTGGTGCCGATGGGCCCGCTGTCGGCGCTGGCCGGGCCGCCGCTGGTCTACCCGCCCGGTCCGGCGCCGCCGCTGCCCGACCTGCGCGCCGTGGCCGCGCACTGCTCGTCGGCGCAGACGATCTGCCTGCCGCTGGAGCCCGCCGACGGGGCGGGCGCGCTCTGGGCCGTGCCGCTCTGGAGCGAGCGTGGGCTAATCGGCATGCTGCTGCTGGGGCCGAAGCGCGACGGCGGTCTGTACACGCAGGAGGAGATCGAGATCGCGCGCGCGGGCGGCGAGCGGCTGATCGACACGCAGGCGAGCGCCGAGATGGCGCGCCGCCTCATGGCGCTGCAGCGCCGCCGCCTGGCCGAGAGCCAGGTGCTCGACCAGCGCACACGCCGCGTGCTGCACGACGAGGTGCTGCCGCAATTGCACGCCGCGATGCTGATGCTCGGCGGCGCGGCGCCCGACGCGCCGGGGCTCGCCCTGCTGGCGGGCGTGCACCGCCAGATCGCCGACCTGCTGCGCGACCTGCCCGCCGCGCCCGCCCCGGCCCTGGCGCGATCCGGCCTGCTGGACGCCCTCCAGACGCTCGTCCAGGACGAGTTCCGCGACGCCTTCGACGCGGTGACCTGGGACGTGGCACCGGAGGCGGCGGCGCTGGCGGGCAGCGTGCCCGCGCTGAGCGCCGAGGTGCTCTACTACGCCGCGCGCGAGATGATCCGCAACGCGGCGCGCCATGGCCGGGGCGGCGACCGGGGCCGCCCGCTGCACCTGCGCGTCGCGGTGACCGCGCAGAACGGCCTGCAGATCGCCATCGAGGACGACGGATCGGGCCTGGCGGCGCCGGGCGGGGCGGGCGGCAGCGGGCAAGGGCCTGGCGCTGCACAGCACGCTGCTGGCCGTCGTCGGCGGCTCGCTGGCGACCGACAGCCGGCCCGGCCGCTACACGCGCGTGCTCCTCTCGCTGCCCGCCCCGGCCTGACCGCGCCCCGGTGCTATAATGGGCGGGCCGGGCCCGCCGCAGCAGCGGCACCCGCCCGCGCAGGAGGGGACGCGCCGATGAGCAATCCCGAGGAGTACGACGCGCTGGTGCTGGGCGCGGGCCAGGCCGGCGGGCCGCTGGCGAGCGCGCTGGGCGCGGCGGGCAAGCGCACGGCGATCGTCGAGCGCGAGCACGTGGGCGGCACCTGCATCAACGAGGGCTGCACGCCGACCAAGACGATGGTGGCGAGCGCGCGCGTGGCCTACCTGGCGCGCCGCGGGTCCGAGTATGGCGTGGAGACCGGGCCGGTGCGGGTCGACATGACGCGGGTGCGGGCGCGCAAACGCGCCATCGTCGAGGACTTCCGGCAGGGCAGCGAGCGCCGCCTGCGCAACAGCCCCGGCGTCGACCTGCTCGACGGCGAGGCGCGCTTCACCGGCGACCACACGGTCACCGTCACGTTGCAAGACGGCGGCACGCGCGTGCTGCATGCGCCCTGGATCTTCGTCAACACGGGCGCGCGCCCGGCGCATCCCGGCCGTGCCCGGCCTCGACACGCTGCCCGTGCTGACCTCGACGACGATCATGGAGCTTGACTCGGTGCCGGCGCACCTGCTCGTGCTCGGCGGCGGCTACGTCGGCCTGGAGTTCGCGCAGATGTTCCGCCGCTTCGGCAGCGCGGTCACGGTCGTGCAGCGCGGCGCGCAACTGCTCAAGGAGGAAGACGCCGACGTGGCCGAGGCGGTGGCGGGCATCCTGCGCGAGGACGGCGTAGAGATCCTGCTGCAGTCGACGGCGGTGCGTGCCGTGCCCGCGCCCGACCGCGGCATCGCGCTGACGGTGCGCACGCCGGACGGGGAGCGGACCTTGCAGGGCAGCCACCTGCTGGCGGCGGCGGGCCGCACGCCGAACACCGACGCGCTCGACCCGGCGGCGGCGGGGATCCGCGATGGACGCGCGCGGCTACATCCCGGTGAACGATCGCCTGGAGACGAACGTGCCGGGCATCTATGCGCTGGGCGACGTGAACGGCGGTCCGGCCTTCACCCACATCTCCTACGACGACTATCGCATCATCCGCGCGAACCTGCTCGAGGGCGGCGCCCGCACGACGGATCGGCCGGTGCCCTACGTGGTCTTCATCGACCCGCAACTGGGCCGCATCGGGCTGTCTGAGCGGGAGGCGGCGGCGCAGGGCCGCGCGGTCCGGGTGGCGCGCATGCCGATGGACTACTGTGGCCCGCGCGCTGGAGGTGGCCGAGCCGCGCGGCTTCATGAAGGCGCTGGTGGACCCGGCGACGGAGGAGATCCTCGGCGCGGCGGTGCTGGGGATCGAGGGCGGCGAGTTGATGGCGCTGTTCGAGATCGCGATGCTGGGCCACGTGCCCTACCCCGTGCTGCGCGACGGCGTCTTCGCCCACCCCACGCTGGCCGAGTCGCTGAACAACCTGTTCGCGGGGCTGGCGAACTGACCCGCCGGGGCGGGAGGACGGCCGCAGCGGCGGCGCCGGCGGCGCGCGTCCCGCGGGAGATCGTGCGCACAGGGTAGAGGGCCGCCCGCTCCCGACGCCAATCGAGCGATCGGGAGCGGGTGGCGTTGCGCCTTAGCCGTCGCGGCGCGGGCGGTCGTCCCAGCCAAAGGATGGGCGATCGCTGGACGGAGCGTCCCAGCCGGTGGGCGCGTCGCCGGGCAGGCGGCGCGTCTCGGAGTCGGCCGCTTGGCGCTCGTCGCGCAGGCGGGTGATCAGCGCGTAGACGTCCCAGGCGTGCGGGATGGCCCGGAAGGCGGGCACCGGCGGCACGGGAGTGCGCACCCAGGCGCCGGCAACGAACCCGCGCAGGGGCGTCGGGCTGCCGAAGGAGATGGTGCCGATGCCAAAGGCCCCCTCGTCCAACTGCAGGTAGGGCAGGCCGGCCAGCGCGATGTCGGTCAGGTGCCCGGGCAGGCCGCCGGCCCGGATCAGCACCCGCTCCGCCGTGAGCGCGTAGAAGGTGTGATGCGCCTGCCAGACGGCGACGCCGAAGGGGCCGAAGGTCGAGCCGAGGCCGACGAGCAGGAAGATCGCGCCCGGCAGCGCGAAGTCGAGCGGCGCCCCGGCCTGGATCACCCCCCACTCCCAGAACGCGACAAAGCCCGTCCAGAGCAGGCCAAACGGCACGAGCGCCCAGCCGCTGCGGAAGGCATAGGCCCGCACGTCGGGCCGCCCCGTCCACACGATCTGCTCGCCCGGCCGCACATACGCCTCCCAGCGTGGCGCGGCACCGGGCGTGCTGTTGCCCCAGAACTGCGCTGCCATCGTAACCGACCTCCACCGCGGCGGTGCCGGCGCGCCTGCGCGCGGCCGCCCACGGCAGCCTGGTGACCCGCCCGCGCGGTAAATTCCGCGTGACGAGATATATAAGATACGTAAAAAGGAGTGCTTGTGTTGTATTCATGGACACCGTTCGCGCGAGGAGAGGCCGATCGGCCGATGATCCGGCGGCCGCCATCCCCGGCCTCGACGCGGAGGTCGCGGCCTTCCTGGCCGCGCAGCGCGTCGGGCGCCTCGCGACCTGCGGGCCCGACGGCGCACCGCACGTGGTGCCGGTCTGTTTCGCCTGGGACCCCGACCGGGCGCGGCTCTACATCGCGCTCGACGCGAAGCCGAAGCGGGTGGACGTGCGGCGGCTGAAGCGCGTGCGCAACATCCTGGCCAACCCGCAGGTCGCGCTGGTCTGCGACCACTACGAGGAGGACTGGGCGCGGCTGCGCTATGTGCTCGTCCACGCGACGGCCGGGCTGCTGGAGCCGGGCACGGCGGCGCAGGCGGCGGCCCTGGTCTTGCTGCGCGCCAAGTACCGGCAGTATCGGGCCATGGCGCTGGAGGCAAACCCGGTCATCGCGCTGGGCCCCACGCGCGTCACCGCCTGGGCGGGCGGCACGACGGAGTGAGGCGGGAGCGGCGCCCAACGCCCGGGCCCTCGGTCTTTCGGCCGATTGACGGCTTGGCCGTTATTGTGTATAATTTCACAATGTAAACGGAGCGTGGAAATTGGTGAACGGCGGCGCCCGACCGGGATGGGGCCGCGCTGCGAAAGGATAGCGGCTATGACTGTGGAAGCCACGGCCCGGCGGTTCACGCGCGTGCACGAGCCGCCCATCTTCGGCGTGATGCGGCTCTTCCAGCGCGACCGGCTCGCGGTAATGCGCGCGCTCACGCGCCGGGGCGACGACGCGATCGTCGCGCATTTCGGGCCCTTCCCCTTCTACTACTTCAACTCCGCCGAACTGATGCACGCGGTGCTCGTGGAGCATACGGCCGACTTCGACAAGGGCTACGTGCAGCACAACGCCCTCCGCCCGGTGCTCGGCAACGGCCTGCTGATCAGCGAGGGCGACTTCTGGCGGCAGCAGCGTAAGACGCTGGCACCGTCGTTCCAGCCGCGCCACATCCGCGGCTACGCCGACACGATGGGCCACTACGCCGAGGCGGTGCAGGCGGAGTGGGCCGACGGCGCCACGATCAACATCGCGCAGCAGATGATGCGCCTGACCATGAGCATCATCGGCAAGGTGCTGTTCGACGCCGACGTGCTCAGCGAGAGCGACACGCTGGGCGCCGCGATTACGACGAGCATCGACTACGCCGACTACGCGTCGATGCACCTCTTCCCGCTGCCCTACGACTGGCCGACGCCGCGCAACCAGCGCACCCGCCGCGCGATCGCCGTGCTCGACTCGCAGATCCAGGGCATGATCGAGGCGCGGCGCCGCAGCGGCGAGGCGCGCGACGACATGCTGTCGGTGCTGCTGCGCGCGCAGGCGGAGGACGGCAGCCGCATGACCGACACGCAGGTGCGCGACGAGGCGGTGACACTCTTCGCGGCCGGGCACGAGACGACCGCGACGGCGCTGGCCTGGTGCTTCTACGTGCTCGCGCGCTACCCGGCCGTCTACGACCGGCTGCAGGCCGAGGTCGACACGGTGCTGCAGGGCCGCACGCCGGCGGCCGCCGACTTGCCGCAATTGCCGTACACGCTGCAAGTCTTCAAGGAGACGATGCGGCTCTATCCGCCCGCCTACATCATCAGCCGCATGTCGCTGCACGACGTCGACGTGGCGGGCTACCACGTGGAGCAGGGCCGCACGGTGCTCATGTCGCCCTACACGCTGCACCGGCGGGCCGACTACTTCCCCGACCCGCTGCGCTTCGACCCCGAGCGCTTCACGCCGGAGAACGAGAAGCGCATCCCGCGCTACGCCTACCTGCCCTTCGGCGCGGGGCCGCGCATCTGCATCGGCAACCACTTCGCGCTGATGGAGGGGCAGTTGCTGCTCGCGGCGCTGGCGCAGCGCGTGCGCTTCCGCCTGGCCTCGCCGGAGCGCGTGGCGGCGGACCCGAAGATCACCCTGCGCCAGCGGGGCGGGGCGCGGCTGATCGTGGAGCGGCGCGCGCCGGGCGGCGTCGCGGTGCCGGACGGGGCGGCGGTGAGCAGCGGTGCCGGGCATTGACGTGGCGCGCGCCCGGCGCGAGACGCCGGGCTGCGCGAACGTCGCGCACCTGAACAACGCCGGGGCGGGGCTCGATGCCCCAGCCGGTGCTCGACGCGATGGTCGACCATCTGCGCCTGGAGGCGGCGATCGGCGGCTACGAGGCCGAGCACCGGGCGCAGGACCGGATCGACGCGGTCTACCCAGCGCTCGCCCGCCTGCTCGGCTGCGCGCCCGACGAGATCGCCGTGGTCGAGAACGCCACGCGCGCCTGGGACATGGCCTTCTACGGCATCCCCTTCGCGCCCGGCGACCGCATCTTGACGGTGCAGAGCGAGTACGCCAGCAACTTCATCGCCTACCTGCAGGTGGCGCGACAGCGGGGCATCGTGGTCGACGTCGTGCCGAGCGACCCGACGGGGCAGGTCGACGTGGCGGCGCTGCGCGGCATGATCGACGAGCGGGTGCGCCTGATCAGCATGACGCACATGCCGACGAACAACGGGCTGGTCAACCCGGCCGCGGCGGTGGGCCAGGTGGCGCGCGAGGCGGGCGTGCTCTATCTGCTCGACGCCTGCCAGTCGGTCGGGCAGATGCCGATCGACGTCGGCGCCATCGGCTGCGATCTGCTGTCGGCCGCGGGGCGCAAGTTCCTGCGCGGGCCGCGCGCCAGCGGCTTCCTCTACGTGCGGCGCGGCGTGCTCGACCGGCTGGAGCCGCCGCTGCTCGACATGCAAGCCGCCGAGTGGACGGCGCCCGACGCCTACGTGCTGCGCCCCGACGCGCGGCGCTTCGAGACGTGGGAGACCAGCCTAGCCGCCAAGCTTGGGCTGGCCGCGGCGGTCGACTACGCGCTCGGCTGGGGCCTCGACGTCATCTGGGCGCGTGTGCAGGCGCTCGCCGCGGGGCTGCGCGCCCGGCTGGGCGCCATCCCCGGCGTGCAGGTGCGCGACATCGGCGCGGTGCAGGGCGGCATCGTCACCTTCACCGTGGCGGGCTGGGATCCGGTGGCGGTGCGCGCGCGGCTCTGGGAGCACGGCATCAACGTCTGGATTTCGACGGCCTCGGGCACGCTCCTCGACATGCGCGCCCGCGGGCTGGACGCCGTCGTCCGCGCCTCCGTGCACTACTACAACACGGACGAGGAGCTCGACCGCTGCGCCGCCGTCGTGGCGGAACTGGCGGCCGAGCGCCCCTGAGCACGCGCCGGTACCCGTAGACGCGCCCGCGGCAAACGGACTGCCGGCAGGAAGCTTTCCGGTTGGCCACTGGCCGCGGCGGCAGCCGGCACGGCTCGCGCGGGCCGTAGCGCCGAACGGGATGCACCTTGGGCGGTGTGTCCGGCCCGGCGCGCTCGACACGCCAGCGCCGCACGCCGGCCTGCGCGGTCGTGCGGCGCCCGCGGAACCCTTGCCTGTACAGTGCGCGCCCAAGTTGGGCCGCGCTCGCGCCCCTTGCGGCCCAGCGGCAGCGCAGGGATGGCGCGCACGAGGTCACCCGCGGGCCGGGTGCCGCCCGCCGGTCCCCTGATCGTCATCGGCCGGTGGGCGGGGGCGCGGCGGGGAGTTGCACCGTGACGCGGAGCCCGCCGGCGGCCCGCGGGGTGAGGGTGAGGGTGCCGTCGTGGGCTTGGGTGATGCTCTTGACGATTGCCAGGCCGAGGCCGGCACCGGCGTGGTCGGTGCGGATGCGCTCGCTGCCGCGCACAAACGGCTCGACCAGCGTGGAAACGACCTGGGGGCTGAGCGTCTCGCCGGTGTTCTCGACCGCGAGCACCACACTTTTGGGGTGAACGCGGGTCGTGACCGACACGGTGCCCTGTGCCGGCAGATTGTGGACGATCGCGTTGTGCACGAGGTTCGTAGTCAGCTGCAGCAGGAGCGCGTGTGAGCCGATGGTGGGGGTCATGTCGCCGGAGGTCTCGATGGTGAGGCCGCGTTTCTCGGCGAGGGGGAGGAGCGTCTCCGCGGCTTCTTCGGCGATGAGGGACAGGTCGACGGGCTCGCGGGCGAAGGCCCGTTGGTCGGCGCGGCTGAGCAGGAGCAAGGCTTCGGTGAGGCCGATCGCGCGCGTGTTGACGGCGTGGAGGCGGGCGAGCAGTTCGCCGGTGTCGCCGTGCGGATCGTTGCGGGCGACGTCGAGCAGAGTTTGCGTGATGGCCAGCGGGGTGCGCAGCTCGTGGGAGGCGTTGGCGGCGAAGCGCTGCTGTGCGGCGACGTGGGCTTCGAGCCGCGCGAGCATGGTGTCGAAGGCGTCGGCGAGCTCGCGGAACTCGTCGGTGCGGCCCTCCAAGCGGATCCGGTGGGCGAGCGATCCGCTCGCGGCCAGGCGCGCGGCGTCCGTGATGCGAGTCAGCGGGGCGAGCATGCGGCCGGCGAGAATCCACCCTCCCAGGAGACCGAACACCAGCAAGAACGCCAGCGCCGCGGCTGCCTTGGGCGCGAAAGCTTCCAGGAGGTCGGAACGGTTGGGAACGAACCCGAGTGCGATGATCGGGCGGTCGGGTACGTACCGCAGCAGGAACACCCCCACGACGGCGAGCAGCAAGGCCCCGGCGAGCATGAGGAAGCCGGCGTAGCTGAGGGTGAGTTTGAGGCGCACGCTCAACCCAGGGGCTCTAGGCACGGTCTCCTCCCTCCCGCCCGGTGTCGGGTTGCGTGTCGATGCGGTAGCCGGCGCCGGCCACGGTGGCGATGATCCAGGGTTCGCCGAGCCGTTTGCGCAGGCCCGAGACCGTGATGCGCACGGCGTTGGTGAACGGGTCGGCATTCTCATCCCACGCCTGTTCCAGGAGCTCTTCGGCGCTGACGACCCCGCCTTCGGCGGCGACGAGCACTTCGAGCACGGCGAACTGCTTCCGGGTGAGCGCGACGTAGCGGCCGTCGCGGTAGACCTCGCGGCGGAACGGATCCAGCCGCAGGCCGGCGATCTCGCGCACGGGCGGCCGGTTGCGGGCACGCCTGCGGTCGAGGGCGCGGAGCCGGAGCACGAGCTCGCGGAGGGCGAACGGCTTCGTGAGGTAGTCGTCGGCGCCGAGCTCGAACCCGCTGGCCTTGTCGTCGAGCCGGTCGGCCGCGGTGAGCATGAGGATCGGCATGCCGCTGCCGGAGGCGACGATGCGTTGGGCGATCTCGTCGCCGGAGGGGCCGGGGATATCACGGTCGAGGACGGCGATGTCGTAGGCGTTGATGCTCAGCAGCTCCAGCGCGGTGTCGCCGTCAGCGGCGATGTCGGCGGCGATGGCTTCCAGGCGGAGGCCATGGCGGATGGCGTCGGCCAGATAGGGCTCATCCTCGACGATCAACACACGCATGCCCCCATTATAGCGAGCCGGCACATATCGTCGCCATACCGAAAACGCCATACGTGCTGGAAACGCCCCGCGGTCTAGACTACAGGCATGCCCTACTCCGAACCCGCACGCATAACGCCCCGCCGCATTCCCCGGATCCTTGCCGCCGGCCCGCTCGTCGCCGGGGCGGCGACTGCCGCCGCCCGCGGCTCCCCGTTGCCGGCGTCCCCGTCCTCGACCGCCGCCTCACCCCGCGCCATCCCGCGCAGTACACGCCGTGGCGCGCTTGGCCGGGCTGCCGGTCCCGCCGGTCTTTGCTGCCGAGATCCCGGGTGTAGCCGACCTTGATCCAGCGCTCCGCGGTGCCCTGCGCCCGGCGGCAACGGATGCCGCAGGCGATGGGGTCGCGTTCGCCGTCAGTGAGTTCCGGCGCTTGCTTACCTGCGTAGATGATAGAGAAGGCAAACATGAAACGAATTCGTGATCATCTTCCTGGCCCTCGGCTCCTTAACGCTGTTTACCTCCGCCTGTGCATCCACCAGTGCAGACTCCCAGGCCGCGCTGCCCGCCAATACGCCCACAATAGCGGCACCTCCACCAGCCGCTGCCCCTCCAGCAACCGCGGCCCCTCCGCCGACCGCGGCACCTCCACCAACAGCCGCCCCGACGCCGTCGACGCCGCCCTCAGCCCCTCCGCCGGCCATCGCCGCCAAAGCGGCCGTGCTGCTAAACGCCGACGACGGGCGCATCCTCTACAGCCTGAACCCCGACGAGCGCCTGCCCATGGGCAGCACCACGAAGATGATGACCGCGCTCATCGTCGTCGAGGATCACGTCGAAAGTCAGGATGACCTGCAAGCGCCGGTAACGGCCAGCCGGCGCGCCGCGGCTTTGCGTGCAGCGCTCGGCTATTCTTCCATTAACCTCCAGGCGGGGGAATCGCTGACGCTGGAGCAAATGCTGAACGGCCTGCTCATCCCGAGCGGCGATGACGCGGCCGTCGCCCTGGCCGAGTACGACGCCGGCAGCGTGGAGGCGTTTGCCGCCAAGATGAACCAGCAGGCCCAGCGCTGGGCCTCACCAACACCCACTACACCAACCCGCACGGCCTGGATGCCCCGGGGCACTACACCTCGGCCCGGGACAACGCCACGCTGGGCGCCGAGGTCATGAAGCACGCGGCGATCCGGGAAATCGTGGACCGGTATCAGTACACGATTCCGGGAGTTCAGGGTCCCCGGCACCTGGTCAACACCAATGACCTGCTAGCGAGCGTTCCCTACATCAACGGCATCAAGACGGGTTCCACCGACGCCGCCGGCGAGTGTATTGTCATTTCGGCCGGCAAGAACGGCGTTCACCTCATCTTTTCCTATCTGGGTGGCCCCACCCTGGCCCAGCGGGATCAGGACGTGCTGACCATGCTGGCGTATGGGTTTGCCCAGTACGGGGTGCCGACCGACAACGGGCCACCCAGCGCCCCTGGGCCAGGCCGGCGCCGGCCGCCGGTGCCCGGCGCTCCTCCCTGACGTCCGTCGGGATGTTGCCGCCGGGGGCGCTGCGCGCCGTCGCTGCCCGGGACTAGCCCTTGTTGCGGCCGGCGTTGACGCGCCGCCTGCGGTCCACACTGCCCAGCCAGTCCAGGATAAACTCGGCGCCCTGCGGCGTAATCAGGGCGGTTGCGGCGATGACCCAGCGCGGGCGTGGCCGTCCGGACCGCCGTCCGAGTTACCGGGTTTCCGGTCGCATCAGGGTAGAGCGACCCAGGCGCGGCGCCCCACGTCGAAAATAAAGGGCTTGGCGCCGGCTGCGCGCCCCGTGTCCTGTATTGTGAGCTCTGTTCCTTTATAGGACACAATGCGTAGCGGGCCGGATTGACCGGGTGTGAGATAGTCAGTCATTGCCGGCCCGGTGGATCCGCTGTTGGGGTAAACCTCCACGACCACGACGCCGCGCGGAGGACTAGCCAGATGGGAAAGCCCGGCATAAACCTCGACGTCCTCGTTCGCGACCCGGCCAGTCCAGTCATTGATGATTGTGTAAAGCTCTTCAGGAAAAGGCGGCTCGTACCCCTCCTGGATCCCGGTGGGCGCCGTAGGGCGGGGCGCGGGCGTCGGGTGGGGCCGATAGTTCGGGTCGCGCGGGGCCGTCGGGACCGCGGTCAGCGCGGCCGCCTCTGTTGCGTCCACCATCTCCAGGAAAGCGAGCTTGGTCGGCGGGATGTTGGCGGTCCCGATCGGCTCAAGGGGCTGATACGATCGCGTCTGCGCGTATCCGACGCCCACAAGCATCACGGCCACTAACCCCAGCAATGCCAGGATCCACGGGAGCCGAGCTTCTACCCATGCGGTGCTCCTCTCTATCAGGGTGATTGCCTGATATCAGTCGACCAGGGAGGTCCTTGGGCTGTCGATGGGTCAGAGTTAAGAGCATTGTACAGCTCATTATACCGGGGAACCAGCCGCTACTTGTCGTCCCTGCCCGGTGCTCTCGACAGATTGCCGGGCTTCGTCGCGTTCTTTCCCATGTAGTCTCTGTGTCTCGGTGCCTCTGTGGTGCATGGAGACCCCCGCACGCAAGCGGGCAGGATGGTATAATGGGGCGGACCAGGAGGTTGCCGATGGAGAGCGCCTGCCGGGACCGCGACCGGGCGCGTGGAGCGCACGGTCATCTGCCCGCACGATTGCCCCGACACCTGCGCCATGACCGCCGTGGTCGAGGACGGCCGCGTGGTCAAGATGGGCGCGCGGGCCGACCACCCGGTGACGCGCGGCTTCCTCTGCGTCAAGACGCAGTACTACCCCGAGCGCCTCTACTCGCCCCTGCGCGTGCAGTACCCCCAGCGCCGCGCCGGCCCGAAGGGCAGCGGCCAGTTCGAGCGCATCTCGTGGGACGCCGCCCTGGCCCTGATCGCCGAGCGCTTCCAGGCGATCATCGCGCGCTACGGCGCCGAGGCGATCCTGCCCTACAGCTACGCCGGGGCGATGGGCAAGCTGTCGTACGCCAGCATGGACCGGCGCTTCTTCCACTACATGGGCGCCTCGCTGCTCGACCGCACCATCTGCTCGACCACGGGCGCCGAGGCCTACCGGACGGTCATGGGCACGACGATGGGCACGGACCCGGAGAGCTTTCCCGACGCGCGGCTGATCGTCGTCTGGGGCACCAACCCGGTGTCGACGAACGTGCACCTGATGCCCTTCATCCACGAGGCGCGGCACCGCGGCGCGCGCCTGGTCGTGGTCGACCCGCACCGCAGCAAGACGGCCGAGCAGGCGGACCTGCACCTGCGGATCACCCCCGGCACCGACGCGGCGCTCGTGCTGGCGCTGATCCACGTGCTGGTGGCCGAGGGGCTGCACGACCCGGCGTTCCTGGCCGCGCACACGGTCGGCTGGGAGGCGCTGGCGGCGCGCGCCGCGGCGTGGCCGCCCGAGCGCGCCGCGGCGATCACCGGGCTGACGGCGGCGCAGATCCGCGACTTCGCGCACCTCTACGGCACGACGCAGCCGAGCGTGATCCGCCTGAGCTACGGCATGACGCGGCACACGAACGGCGGGGGGAACACCCGCGCCGTGGTGATGCTGCCCGCCGTCGTGGGCGCCTGGGGCAAGCCGGGCGGCGGCGCGCTGCTGAGCACGAGCGGCACCTTCGGCCTCGACCTGGCGGCGCTGGAGCGGCCCGACCTGCTGGCCCGCCACCCCCGCCGGCCGCGCACGATCAACATGATCCAGCTGGCCGACGCGCTGACGGACGTGCAGGACCCGCCCGTCATGGGCCTGCTGGTCTACAACTCGAACCCGGCGAACGTCGCGCCCGACCAGCGGCGCGTGCTGGCGGGCCTGGCGCGCGAGGACCTGTTCACGGTGGTGCACGAGCAGCTGCTGACCGACACGGCGCGCTACGCCGACGTGCTGCTGCCCGCGACGACCGCCTTCGAGCAGAGCGACCTCTACACCGCCTATGGGCACCTCTACCTGCAGATGAGCCGCCCGGCGATCGCGCCGATCGGCGAGGCGGTGCCGAACACCGAGCTGTTCCGCCGCCTGGCGGCCGCGATGGGCTACACCGACCCGTGCTTCCGCGACGACGACGACCGGCTGATGCGCCAGGCGCTCGACAGCGCGCACCCGTTCATGGCGGGCATCACGCTGGAGCGGCTGGAGCGCGAGAACTTCGTGCACCTGCAGACGCCCACGCGGCCGTTCGTGCCCTTCGCCGACGGCCACTACCCGACGCCCTCGGGCAAGATCGAGCTCTACTCGGAGGCGCTGCTGCGCCAGGGACTCGACCCGGTGATCGACTACGTGCCCGAGGCGGAGAGCCCCGACGGCTCGCCGGAGTTGGCGGCGCGCTACCCGCTGCGGCTGATCACCCCGGCCGCGCACCACTTCCTGAACAGCTCGTTCGCCGACATGCCGACGATGCGCAAGAAGCAGCGCCGCCCGACGCTGGAGCTCAACCCGGCCGACGCGGCGGCGCGCGGCATCGCCGACGGCACGTGGGTGCGCGCCTTCAACGACCGCGGCGAGGCCTGGTTCGTGGCCGAGGTGAAGGACAGCGTCGGCCCGGGCGTGGCCTGCCACCTGAGCCGCTGGTGGGGCCGCTACAGCCCGGCGGGCTGGAACGCCAACGCGCTGACGGCTACGCGCCCGGCCGACCTGGCGGGCGGCGGCACGTTCCACACCAACCTGATCGACGTCGAGCCCGCCCGCGAGGTGCCCCCGGTGCCCGCGACGTGGCTGGAGTAGCCCCGCAGGAGAGACGCCACAGGACGAACCCGGTTGTGTCGTGAAGTCGAACGATGCTGCCGCACACGACGGAGGACGCGATGAGCACCCCTACAGAGCTACCGGACGAAGAGGACGGGATCGAGTTTTGGGACGCGGCGCCCGCCAACTCGCCGGAGGATCGTCGTCCCGGCGGGCGGGCAGTTCTACGGTGCCCGGCCCTACGAGACGCTGATCTCGCTGCGCATGCCCTCGGAGGTGATCGCCCGCCTGCAACAGCTGGCGAGCGCCGAGGGCCTGGGCTATCCGGCGCTGATCCGCCGCTGGGTCGCCGAGCGGCTCGCCCAGGAGACGGCGGGCGACGCGGCGGACACCACGCCGGACGCATAGTCGCAGGCACCGTCAGCCGGCGCGATATAACCCCTCCGCGGCAATATACGCCGCCACGGCATCGGGCACCTGGTAGCGGATGCTGCGGCCGGCGGCGACCGCGGCGCGCAGATCGCGCGCGCGGATACCCATGAGCGGCACGGGCAGCGGATCGAGCCGCGCCCGCAGGCCGGGCAGGGCGACCTCCAGCCGCGCCCAGGGCACGGCGACGTCGGGCCGGGGCGCGACGCCCAGACGCGCGCGCGCCAGGATGCCCGCGGGGTCCCGCCAGGCGAGCAGGTTGGCCAGCGAATCCTCCCCGATCAGGAACCAGAAGGCGGCGTCCGGCCCCCAGGCCGCGCGCAGCCGGTCGAGCGTGTCCACCGTGTAGCTCAGGCCGGGGTGGTCGACGTCGGCGCGCGAGAGGGCGAAGCGCGGGTTGCCGGCGATGGCGTGCTCGACCATGGCCACGCGCTGGGGTGCGGGCGTGGTCGGCTGGCCTCGCTTGAGGGGCTGGATGCCGCTCGGCAGGAAGAGCACCTGATCGAGCGCCAGGGTGTCGGCGGCCACGGCGGCGATGATCAGGTGGCCGACGTGGATCGGGTCGAAGGTGCCCCCCAGGATGCCAAGCCGCAGGGCCACTAGCTCACCACGGCGACGTCGGCCGTCGGGATGGTCTGGCGCAGCGCCACCGCGGCGGCCGCCACGATCGCGTCGGCTTTGGCGGGGGGCGTCCAGAACGAGGCGTGCAGCCTGATCGCGTCGGACGTGAGGCTCTCGACCTGGGTGCTGGGCGGCGGCGAGCCGCCGATCCCCGGGATGGCGCGCAGCGCCGTGTCGATCTTGCCCGTCAGGGTCGTCAGCGTGTGATCGTCATGGGCCAGCGTGACCTCGAGCACGTGGCGCTCCATATTGATCGCGCTGCGGTTGACGACGACACTGGTGAAGATCGTGCCGTTCGGCACGATGACCTGCATGCCGTCCTCGCCGCGCAGCGACGTCGTGCGCAGGGCGATGACCTGCACCGTGCCCTTGACGGCCTGGTCGGCGCCGACGGCGATGGTGTCGCCGATCTGGAACGGGCGCTCCAGCAGGATGTAGATCCCCGCGATGAAGTTGCGCAGCACGTCCTGGAAGGCGAGGGAGATGGCCAGCCCCGCCGTGCCGAGCACGGCGAGCAGGGCGTTCCACGAGACGCCGAAGACCGGCAGCAGCAGCACAATCGCGAGGATGTAGAGGGAGACCTGCGACAGGTTGGCCAGCAGCGCAGCCACGTTCATCGCGAGCCGGCGGCGCGTGCCCAGCTTCAGGATCCAGCCGCGGATCAGCCGGGCCCCGATCAGCCCCGCGAGCAGGATCAGCGCGATGCGCACGAGGTCGAAGAAGATCGTGAGCGTCTGCGCCTCGGTGAAGGTCAGGTTCATGCGGATGGTTCCCTGCTGTGATGCGGGGCGCGCCCCGGCGCGCGGGATCAGGCCGTCAGCGCGGCGGCGATCGCGTCGGGCAGGTTGGCCGCGGCGCGCGCCTCGATACCCGGGTCGAGCCGGGGCGCCCGGCCCGTCTTCGGGTAGAGCCCGCGCCGGAAGCCGAGCTTGGCCGCCTCGTTCAGCCGCCGCTCGATCTGGCTGACCGAGCGGAGCTCGCCCGACAGGCCGACCTCGCCCACCACGGCCAATTCCGGGTCGACGGCCGTATTCTGGAACGACGAGGCGATGGCAATTGCCACGGCCAGGTCGACCGCGGGCTCGTCGATCTTCAAGCCGCCGACCACGTTGACGTAGACGTCCTGGTTATAGAGCGCCATCCCCAGGCGCTTGGTCAGCACGGCGAGCAGCAGGTGCAGCCGGTTGATGTCGATGCCGTTGGCCGTGCGCCGGGGCATGCCGGTCGGGCTCGGCGTGGTCAGCGCCTGCACCTCGACCAATAACGGGCGCGTGCCCTCCATCGTCACGGCGACCGTGGAGCCGGGCACGCCGCCGCTGCGCTCCGACAGGAACGCGGCCGACGGGTTCGGCACCTCGATCATACCCTCGGCGCCCATCTCGAAGACGCCCACTTCGTTTGTCGAGCCGAAGCGGTTCTTCACGCTGCGCAGCAGGCGATACTGGTGGAAGCGGTCGCCCTCCAGGTAGAGCACCGCGTCGACCATGTGCTCCAGCACGCGCGGCCCGGCGATGCTGCCCTCCTTGGTCACGTGGCCCACGAGGAAGACGGGGATGTGGCCGCTCTTGGCCTGCTTCATCAGCGCGGCCGTGCACTCGCGCACCTGGGTGACGCTGCCCGCGGTCGAGGGAAGCTCGGGCAGGAAGACGGTCTGGATCGAGTCGATGACGACGAGGCCGGGCTGCAGCTGGCTGATCTGCGCGCGCACAGCGTCCAGGTCGCTCTCGCCGAGCAGGTAGAGGTTGGCCGGGTTGACGCCGAGCCGCTCGGCGCGCAGCTTGATCTGCTGCATCGACTCCTCGGCCGACACGTAGAGGACTTTGCGCCCGGTGGCCGCAAGCTCGGCGCTGACTTGCAGCAGCACGGTCGACTTGCCGATGCCGGGGTCGCCGCTCATCAGCACGAGCGAGCCGGGCACGATGCCGCCGCCGAGCACGCGGTTGAACTCGCTGCCGGGCACGGGGATGCGCGGGAAGGCGTCGGCGCTGACGTCGGGCAGGGGCACCGGCTTGCCGCCGTCGCCGCGCATCAGCGCGGCCGCGCGGTTGACCGCGGCGACCGAGGCGCCCTCGACGGCGATCTCGGTGAAGCTGTTCCACTCGCCGCAGTCGGGGCAGCGGCCCTGCCACTTGGGCGATTCGCTGCCGCACTGCTGGCAGACGTACATGATCTTCTGGCGGGGGCGAGTCGGCATGCGCGGGATCCCTTTCGTGCCGCGGCGGGTGTCCGCCCGGCGACTAGAACAAACGGTCTAGTCTATTATACCACGGGCGGGCCGGCGTGCGTGGGCTGATTATACGCGGGCCTCGCGGGGGCGCGCAAGCCGGGGTCGTCGGGCAGGCGGGGCGGTGAGGCGTTGCCCGGCTGCTCAAGCTGCGGGCAACAGCAACGAAGCCGGCAGTCGTGGGATGGCCCGGGGAAGCGGTTGGGCTGCTGTGGAGCCGCGTGGCCGGGCGTTGCCCAGCAGCTAAAGCTGCGGGCAACAACAACCAAGCCGCCCTGCGGCGGCTGGGCCGGGGCGCTTCGGCCCAGATGCGGCCGCGATCATGCATCGGCGCGGGCTGCGCGCTGCAGGCGTGAACTGCAGTGCCCCTGGCCCTCCCCCTTGTCATCTTGAGCGCAGCGAAAGATCTCCGCGCCGGGGAGCTTACCCTGGGCAACGTCGGGGCATCCGGGGAGCGGGTCGACGGAGGCGTCTGGCTCAGGGCTGCGTTTCGGAGTCGGCAATCCCTCACTGCGTTCGGGATGACAAGGGGAGGTCGGGATGACAAGGGGAGGTCGGGATGACAAGGGGAGGTCGGGATGACAAGGGGGGTTGGGCCGACAGACTGGACTTCCGGGGCCGCGCGCTGCGGCCCCGCGGTCAAGCCTTGCGCGCGATGCCCAGGATGTGCGCGCTGACGCCGAGCAGCGCCGGCTCGGCCTCGATACGCCGGATCAGGGCGAGCAGTTGGGCGCGGCGGGCGGGATCGTCCCAGCGGGCGGCGAAGTCGGGCAGCAGGCGCCCGGGGCCCTCGACGCCGAGCAGGGCCGTGCGGCGGCAGGCCCGCCTCGGTCATCTCGGCGCGCAGCTCGTCGGGCAGGTGGAAGTAGGCCGTGGTGAAGTAGCCCGGGTTGTCGGTCGGGTTGCGGTGCTGGCCGTCGCCAGGTCCTGGGCGATGATGGCGGCACCGGCCGGGATCGTCGATCAGGCCGTAGAAGAGGCCGTCGAAGAGCGAGGCGAAGCGCGAGATGACGGCGGCGACGACCACGCCGCCGGGGCGCACGACGCGTGCGGCCTCGCGCAGCGCCTGCACGCGGTCCACGCGCTCGGTCAGGTGGTAGAGCGGGCCGAGGAGCAGCACGGCATCGGCGCGAGGCGTCGGGCTGCGCCAGGTGGCGGGCGTCGCCCACGCTGGCGCCGGCCAGCGGGTGCGTCGGGCTGCGCGGCGGACTCGGCCTGCGCCTGGGCGACGTGCAGGGGCAGTGCGTCGATCAGCGTGACGGCATAGCCCGCGCGCGCCAGCCAGAGCGCGTAGGCGCCCGGCCCGCCGCCGACGTCGAGGATCGTCGCGGGCGGCGGCGGCAGCACGCGCGCCAGGATCTCCTGCGTGCGCGCGTACTCGATGCGGCTGCCGCCGCTAAAGAGGCGGCGGGCTTCGCCGCCCGCGTCGTAGTGCGCCGCGACCTCGGCCGGCAGCCCGCCCGGCCCGCCGGGCGGTGAGGCATCGGCCATTCAGTAGACCTCGCCGCTCGGCGCGGGCGCCGGCAGGTCGCGCAGGTAGCCGGGCGGCTCGGTCGCCTCGGGCTCGGCGGGCCCGGCGTCGACGGCGCTCACGTGCGGCTGGGCGGGCGCGGGTTCGGCACTCCGCATCTTCGGGCGGGCCGGCGCCGGTGCCTTGGCCTTCGCCTCGGTGGCGGGGGCCGGCGCGGCGGTCTGCTCGTCCGGCGCCCCCTCGCCGCGGATACGTCGCACGCCCGCGCCGATGGCGTCGGCGGCCCCGCCCGCGACGTCCTGCACGCCGGCCGCCAGGTGCTCCAGCCCGCCGGCCGCGGCCTCGACGGCGTCGCCCGCGACGCCGGCCACCTCGGCGGCGAGGTGCCCGGCGGCGGCCAGGCCCTGCTCGGCCGCCTGCACGATCTTCGCCCCGGCGTCGGCCTGCGCGCCGCGGGGCTTGCGCGGCGCCTTGCCGCCCGCGCGCGTCGTCGAATCGTCTTTTGCCATGCTCTGCCTCCTGTGTGTCTGCTTCGATATTTGCGCCCGCGTCAGCAGGAACCGTACCCCATGCCGGGCGGGGTGGCCGGCGAGGCGGGCGGCTGACGCGGCTGACGCTCTCGGGGGCCGGCTGACGCTCTTGGCCGAAAGAGCGTCAGCCATCAACTGCGCTAGAAGCAGCGAGAATGCCGCGTCGGCTGACGCTCTGACGCTCTTTCGGGGGATCCGGGCTTCTTTTAGGGGCGCGGTACGCCGGTGCCCCGCGGCACACAACACAGCGCTCCCGGCCCTCCCCCTTGTCATCCCGAACGCAGTGAGGGATCTCCAACTCCGAAACGCTCCCCTGAGCCAGACGCCTCTGCGCCGACCTGCTCCCCGGATGCCCCGACGTTGCCCAGGGCTAACTCCCCGGTGCGGAGATCTTTCGCTGCGCTCAAGATGACAAGGGGGAGGGCCGGGGCCGGGATGCCGGGCGGACGGGGGGCCGCGCTGGGCGGAGCGCGTGCCCACGGACGCCCCTGCCCACAGCCCCCGCTGTTTACGGGCCTGATCTTGCGTCAGCGCGTCGCGGGGCGGAGCCCCCTCCTACAGACGGATTCCGGCTCCCGTCCCGCCGGTCGGCCGGGCGGCCTCGCCGGGCGGAGCCGGCTCCCGCAGACGGCTGCCCGGGGCGGGGCATCTGTGGTATCATGCAGGGAACAGGGGCCGCGGGCGGTCGCGGCGGCGAAAGGAGTCCGAGGCGATGGCGGAGAGTACACAGGCACCGGGCAGCCGGAGCGGGCCGGCGGCGGAGCTACCAATTACGCTGGACGATATCGAGCGGGCGCGCGCCCGGGCGCGGGGCACCGTAGTGCATACCCCCCTGCTGCGGCTGCGCGGCCCTGGGCTGCCCGAGACGGGCTCCGTCTGGCTGAAGCCGGAGAATTTGCAGCTGACCGGATCGTTCAAGCTGCGGGGCGCCTACAATAAGCTCGCCTCGCTGAGCCCCGAGGAGCGCGCGCGGGGCGTCATCGCCTACTCCAGCGGCAACCACGCCCAGGGCGTCGCCTGCGCCGCCGCCCTGCTCAAGATCCCGGCGACCATCGTCATGCCCGAGGACGCGCCGCCGGTCAAGCTCGAGGCCACGCGCAGCTGGGGCGCCATGATCGTGCTCACCAGCCCCGGTTCCGAGGCGCGGCGCCTGCTGGCCGAGGAGCTGCAGCGCGAGCACGGCTACGTGCTCGTGCCGCCCTACGACGACCCGCTGATCATGGCGGGGCAGGGCACCGCCACGCTCGAAGTGCTCGAAGACCTGCCCGAGGTCGACCTGCTGGTCGTGCCGACCGGCGGGGGCGGACTGCTGAGCGGCAACGCCGTGGCGCTCAAGAAGCTGCGGCCGCGCGCGCGCATCGTCGGCGTCGAGCCGGCGCTCGCGGGCGACGTCACCGAGTCGTTCCGCACGGGCGCGCGCGTGGAGTGGACGGCCGAGCAGACGGGGCGGACCCTCGCCGACGGCCTGCGCACGCAGTCGGTCGGCGAGCGGCCCTGGGCCGCCATCCGCCACCTGGTCGACAACATGGTCACCGTCAGCGAGGACGCGATCCTGGACGCGGTGCGCTACCTGGCGCGCCACGCGCGGCTGGTCGCCGAGCCGTCGGGCGCCGTGGCGCTGGCCGCCGTGCTGAGCCGGCAGATCGACGTGAGCGTCGGCCGTACCGTCGTCTTCATCAGCGGCGGCAACGTCGAGCCGTCCGTCTACGCGGCCATCCTGGAATCGCGGTTGACAACCCCGGCCCCCTGATCTAGAATAGCTCAGAGCCCCCGTACCCGGTTGCGGGGCCTTTTGCACCTCATTAACTAACCGGGTGGTTAACGTATTGTTCGCTTGGGCCGGGTCGGGCGCCAATGCGCGGGCAGGAGGCGGGCATGTTCATCTTCAAGGCGGCAGTCATCGGGGCGGGCGCCATGGGCGGCTCGATCGCGCAGGTCATCAGCTACAGCGGCCTGCCGGTCGTGCTCAAAGACATCGACCAGGCGGCCCTCGACGCGGGCATGGCCAAGGCGCGCGGCATCTACGAGGACCGCGTGCGCAAGGGCAAGATGACGCCCTCGATGGTCGACGAGAAGATGTCGCTGATCACGCCGCAGCTGGACTACAGCCGGCTTCGACGACGTCGACCTGGTGATCGAGGCGGTGCCCGAGAAGCCCGCGGTCAAGGAGGCGGTCTTCCGCGAGCTCGACGGCGTGCTGCACCCCGGCGCGATCCTGGCCAGCAACACCTCGGCGCTGTCGATCAGCGCGATGGCCGCCGCGACGAACCGGCCCGGCCAGGTCATCGGCCTCCACTTCTTCAACCCCGCGCACGTCATGAAGCTGGTCGAGGTGATCCCCGGCGCCGAGACGACCGAGGACACGGTCGAGTCGGTCGTGCAGTTCGCCAAGGAGCTGCGCAAGATCCCGGTCGTGGTCAAGGAGTGCCCGGGCTTTCTGGTCAACCGCCTGCTCAGCCCCTACCTGAACGAGGCCATCCTGGCGCTCGAGCAGGGCGCGGCGAGCGCGGAGGCCATCGATACGGCGATGGTCGAGGCGGGCATGCCCATGGGGCCCTTCCTGCTGGCCGACATGCTCGGCCTCGACATCTGCGCCGACGCGGGCCAGGTCATGGCCGAGGCCTACGGCGAGCGCATGGCGCCCGGGCGCCTCATCGGCAAGCTGATGGCGGCCGGGCGGCTAGGCCAGAAGGCCGGCGCGGGCTTCTACACCTACGGCGAGGAGAGCGGCCCGACGCTCGACGCCCTGATCGCCGAGGTGCAGGCCGAGACGGGCATCCGGGGCACGCGCTTCGGCCCCGACCGGCTGCTGCTGCCGCTGATCAACGAGGCGGCCTATTGCCTGGCCGAGGGCATCGCCGGGCCGGGCGACATCGGGCTGGCCATGCAGGCGGGCGCGGGCTTCCCGCAGAGCCCCCTGGAGATGGCCGACGAGCAGGGTCTCGACTCCGTCGTGGCCGGCCTGGAGGCCTGGGAGCGCGAGTTGGGCCCGCGCTTCACCCCCGCGCCCCTGCTGCTCGAGAAGGTCGCGGCGGGGGAGCTTGGCAAGAAGACCGGCACCGGCTTCCTGGAATATACCTGAGCCCGGGACCCGGGCTCTCGCGGGCCGGCGCCGTGGCCGGCGCGGCTCGCCGCTGGAGGGTAACGTCAATGGCTGACTGGCAGTACGTGAAGCTTAGCGTCGAGGACCGCGTGGCCGTGGTGACCATCGAGCACCCGCCCGTGAACGCGCTCGACGCGACGACGCTGGAGGAGCTTGGCGCCGCGCTCGACGCGATCGAGGCGAACGCCGACGCGCGGGTCGTCGTGCTCACCGGGGCGGGGCAGGCCTTCGTGGCCGGCGCCGACATCCGCGAGATCGCCGCGCTGCAGACGCCCGAGCAGGCGGCGAACCTGCTGGCGCAGGCGCACGTCTTCTTCGACCGCCTCGACGTCTTCGCCCGGCCGGTGATCGCGGCGGTGAACGGCTATTGCCTGGGCGGCGGCAACGAGCTTGCGCTGGCCTGCGACATCCGCCTGGCGAGCGACCGGGCGCGCTTCGGCCAGCCCGAGATCAACCTGGGCATCATCCCCGGCTTCGGGGGCACCCAGCGGCTCACCCGCCTGGTCGGCCCGGCGCGCGCCGCGGAGATCATGCTCACCGGCGCCGACATCAGCGCGCAGGAGGCGCTGCGCTACGGCCTGGTGAACAAGGTCGTGCCCGACGGCACGGTCGTGCGCGAGGCGCGCAACCTGGGCCGCCTGCTGGCGACCAAGTCCGCGGGCGCCATGGCCGCCATCCTGCGCCTGGTGCAGGTCGCGCAGTCGGCGGCGCCGGCCGAGGGCCTGGCGGAGGAGCGCGCGGCGTTCAGCGCACTTATCGGCACGCCGGACATGCGCGAGGGCCTGGCCGCCTTCCGCGAGAAGCGCAAGCCGGCCTTCCAGTAAGGGGACCGCCATGGACTACCGGCTGCCTCCCGCCTACCGGCTGCTGCAGCGCACGGTGCGCGAGTTCGTCGACGCAGGAGATCGTGCCCATCGCGGCGCAGATCGACCGCGAGGACCGCACGCCCCCCTGGCTGATTGGCCGCATGGCCGAGGCGGGTCTCTTTGGCCTGCCCTTCGCCACGCGCTACGGCGGCGGCGGGCTGGGCGAGATGGGCTACTGCATCCTCATGGAGGAGGTGGCCCGCGCCTCGTCGGCCGTCGGCGTCATCATCGGCGCGCACATCGGCATCGGCACGGGCGCGATCTACGTCGACGGCACCGACGCGCAGAAGGCGCGCTACCTGCCCGCGCTCTGCCGCGGCGAGCAACTGGCCGCCTTCTGCCTGACCGAGCCCCAGGCCGGCTCCGACGCCGCCGACATCCGCACGACCGCCCGCCGCGACGGCGACCACTGGGTGATCAACGGCACCAAGCTCTGGGCCTCGAACGGCAATCGCGCCGACGTGCTCAGCGTCTTCGCCGCGACGGATCGCAGCCTCGGCGCCCGCGGCGGCATCAGCGCCTTCATCGTCGAGAAGGCCTTCGGCGGGGTCACCGTGGCCCGGCTGGAGGAGAAGATGGGCTTGCACGGCTCCGACACCGCGCTGCTCATCTTCGAGGACTGCCGCGTGCCGCAGGAGAACGTGATCGGCCCGGTCGGCGCCGGCTTCCTGACCGCGATGAAGACGCTCGACAGCGGGCGCCTCACCCTCGGCGCGGCGGCGCTCGGCGGCGCGCAGGCCGCGTTGGAGGAGATGACCCGCTGGGCGCAGGCCGCCGTCGAGGACGGCCGGCCCATCGCGCAGCGGCAGGCGATCCAGTGGCTGATCGCCGACACGGCCATGGAGATCAGCGCCCTGCGCCACATGGTCTACAGCGCCGCCTGGCTGTATGATCAGGGCAAGCGCATCACCCGCAAATCGGCCATGATCAAGGCCTACGCCACCGAGATCGGCGCGCGCGTGGTCGACCGGGCGGTGCAGGTGCACGGCACGGCGGGCCTGCGCCTCGGCGCGCCCGTCGAGCGCGCCTTCCGCGACGAGCGCATCGCCCGCATCTTCGAGGGCACTAACGAGATCCAGCGCATGATCATCGCCCAGGAGACGTTCCGCCAGATGGGGTACCGCGCATGAACATCCTCTGCTTCGTCCGCCCCTATCCCGACTGGGACCGCCGCCGCTTCGACCTGCGCAGCGGCCGCGTCGAGGTGCCGGCCGAATCGCCCGTGGGCATGTCGGCCTTCGGCGAGGGCACCTGGACGCTCCGCGCTGCCGACCGCGCGGCGATCGACGTTGCCGCGGCCCTGGCTGCCGCGGACGGCTCCGGCCGCCTGACCGCCGTCGCGCTGGAGGAGCCGGAGCCCGACGCCGCCGAGGCGGCCCTGCGTGAGGCGCTGGCCCGCGGCGCCACGGACGCGCTGCTCGTGACCGGGGCTGAGGAGGCCGACGCCTTCGTGGCGAGTGGCGTGCTCGCCGCCGTCTGCGCGCGGCAGGCGCCGCTCGACCTGGTGGTGCTCGCCGCGGAGACGCCCGCGGGCCTGCCCGACGAGATCGCGCCGATGCTGGCCGAGGCGCTGGGCTGGGCGCAGGTCACGCGCGCGCTGCGCCTGGCCCGCACGCCCGCCGGGTTCCAGGCGGAGCAGGAGTGGATCGGCGGCCGGCGCACCGTGCAGACGGCCGGGCCGCTGGTCGTCTCGCTGTTGCCCGAGCCCGCGCAACCGCCGCGCTACCCGCGGCCCGCGGCCATCGCGGCCGCCTTCACGGCGCCGATCGAGACCCTGGCGGCAGACGCGGTCGCGCCCGACGCCCCGCTGGTGCCCGCGGTGCAGGTGCGCCGCGCCGCGCTGGCCGAGGCACTGCCCGTCGAGCGCCTGGCCGGCCCGCTCGACGAGAGCGTGGCCGTGCTGACCCAGGCGCTGCGCCAACTGGGCTACGGCGCCGCCGGCCCCGCGGCGCCGCGGCCGTGAGCGGAGGAGGCCCCATGGATTCGCAGTCCGCCGACTATCGCGGCCTCTGGGTCCTCGTGGACGAGGAGGGCGCCCGCCTGGGCGACGCCGGGGCGCGCCTGCTCGGCATCGCGCGCGGCCTGGCCGACCAGGCCGGTGCGCCGGTCACCGCGCTGCTCGCCGGCCCGCCGCCCGACCCCGACGCGCCGGGCGCCGACCTGAGCGCCATGGCGATAGCCTACGGTGCCGACGCCGTGCTGCAGGTGCGTGATCCCCGGCTGGCCGCCTACGACGCGGCCGCCTACGCGGCCGCCCTCAGCACGCTGGCCGCGGCGCGACACCCCGCGGTCATCTTGCTGGCCGACGGCCCCCTCGCCCGCGACCTGGCGCCGCGCCTGGCCCGGCGCCTCGGCACCGGCCTCATCGGCGGCGCCGACCCGGCGTCGCTGGAGCTTGAGCCCGCCTCGGGCACGCTCCTCGCCACCCGCCGCGAGTGGGACCACCGCCTCGCCGTTACCTACACCGCGCCGGTCGCCCGGCCGCAGGTGGTCACCGTCCGCGCCGAGGCCGCCCTGGCGCCCTACTACGACGATTGGCGCTACGGCGATACGGAGAGCGCCAATCTGGCGGACGTGGCCTGGCCGGACCTGGCGCCCGCCACCGTCGCCCTGCACGTCGCGGACACGCCTGACCCGCAGGCGGCGCCCGCCGCGTCCGCGGAGCCGCCGGCCGTGGTGGCGGCGCGGGCGCTGCGCGCGGCGCGCTGCGTCGTCGTCGCCGGACGCGGCGTCGGAGGGCCGGAGGGCCTGGCGCGCGTGCAGGCGCTGGCCGCCGCGCTCGGCGGCGAGTGGGGCGCCACGCACGGCGCCGTCGAGGCGGGCTGGGCGCCGCCCGAGCGCGAGATTGGCCTCTACGGGACGACCGTGCGGCCGGACCTCTACGTCGGCTGCGGGGTCAGCGGCAGCCCCACCCACGTGGTCGGCATGCAGCAGGCGCGGACCATCGTCGCGGTCAACACGGACCCCGACGCGCCAATCTTCCGTTGGGCCCACTTCGCCGTGGTCGCCGACAGCACCGCGCTGCTGGCCGCGCTGCTCGCCCGGTTGCAGGGCTAGAGGGGAGACCGATGGACGAGACGACGCTCGACGCCCTGCCCTGGCGCATCGGCCACTGGACGCATCCGGACGGTGTGACCGGCTGCACCGTCGTGCTCGTGCCGCAGGGCGCGGCCGCCTCCGGCGAGGTGCGCGGCGCGGCCCCCGGCACGCGCGAGACCGACCTGCTGCGCCCCGGCGGCCTCGTCGGCCTGGTGCACGCCGTCGTGCTGACCGGCGGCAGCGCCTTCGGGCTGGCCGCCGCCGACGGCGTGATGCGCGCGCTGGCCGCCGACGGGGTGGGCTACGTGGTCGGGCCGGGTGCGCCGCCGGTGCCCATCGTGCCCGCTGCCGTCATCTTCGACGTGGGCGCCGCCCGCGGCATCTATCCCGACGCCAACTCCGGCCGGGTGGCCTATGCCGCCGCCGGACCGGCGGGCGCGGCGCAGGGCCGTGTCGGCGCGGGGGCGGGCGCCACCGTGGGCAAGATCGGCGGCCCGGAGCGCAGCAGTCCCGGCGGCGTGGGCCACGCGGTGCTGCGCGCCGGGGCGGTCGTCGTGGGCGCGATCATGGTCGTCAACGCGCTCGGCGAGGTGCGCGACCCGGCCACGGGCGCCATCGTCGCCGGGGTGCGCGGCCCGGACGGCGGCTTCCTGCCCTCGCTCGACCTGCTGGCAGGCTACGCCGCCCAGATGGCCGCCGCGCCGAACACGACCATCGGCGTCGTGGCGACGAACGTGGCCCTGCCGCCGAGCGCGCTGGCGGTCGTCGCGCGCATGGCCAACAGTGGGCTGGCCCGCGCGATCGTCCCCGCGCACACGATGGCCGACGGCGACACGATCGTCGCCCTGGCCCTGCCGCCGCCGGACGCGCCGCCCGCGCCCGCGCGGCCCGATGCCGGCCTGGTCACCCTGGTGGGCGCCCTGGCCGCCGAAGCCACGGTGCGCGCAATCCTCCACGCGGTCGCGCCGCCCGCCTAGCCGGGCTGCCCGCCCGGTGGGCGCCCGAACGCCGTCCGAGGAAGTTGCGGATGTAGCGACACACGTAACGCGGTTGCGCCGGAGACCCGGTGGCACCGGAAAGGAGCATGGCGATGGAACCGGTTTGGCTCGCTCACTATGATGCGGATGTCCCGCCCGCCGTCACCTTCCCCGACGCCCCGCTGCAGGCGTTCCTCGACGAGTCGGCGCGCCGCTTCCCCGACCACATCGCCACGGTCTTCTTCGGCGCGCGGATGACCTATCGCGAGATCGCCGACGAGGCTGCGCGCCTGGCCCACGCGCTGCAAGACCTCGGCCTGCAGCCGGGCGACCGCGTGGCGCTGGTGCTGCCCAACTGCCCGCAGTTCGTCATCAGCTATTTCGGCGTGCTCAAGGCGGGCGGCGTCGTCGTGCCAACCAATCCGACGTACAAGCCGCGCGAGTTCCAGTATCAGCTAGCCGACGCGGGCGCGCGCATCGTGATCACGCTCAACCTGTTCGCCGCCGCCATCCGCGAGATCCAGGCCGAGACCGCCGTCACCGACCTGATCGTCACGCGCATCCAGGACTACCTGCCGACGCCGCTGTCGTACCTCTACCCGATCAAGGAACGCCGCGAGGGCACGGCCGTGCCGCCCGTGCGCGGCCGGGGGATTCATGACTTCTCGGCGCTGATCCGGCGGACCTCGCCCGCCTACACGCCCGTGCCCTGCGCCCCCGACGACCTGGCGCTGCTGCAGTACACCGGCGGCACGACCGGCATCTCGAAGGGTGCCATGCTCACCCACCGCAACCTCGTCGCCAACACCTGCCAGGTGCGCGCCTGGCTGTGCGACGCCCGGGACGACGGCAGCGAGGTGGCGCTCGGCGTCACGCCCTTCTTCCACGTCTACGGCATGACCGTGACGATGAACCTCGCCGTCGCCCTGGGCGCGCAGATCATCCTCCTGCCGCGCTTCCAGACGAAGGAGGTGCTGCACGCGATCCAGCGCTACCGCGTCACCACGTTCAGCGGCGTGCCGACGATGTATATCGCCATCAACAGCTTCCCCGCCATCCACAAGTACGACCTGTCGAGCGTGCGCGCCTGCATCAGCGGCGCGGCGGCCCTACCCGTCGAGGTAGCCCAGGCGTTCGAGCGCCTGACGGGGGGCCGCCTGCGCGAGGGCTACGGCCTGACCGAGGCCTCCCCGGTGACGCACTGCAACCCGCTTTTCGGGACGCCGAAGGTCGGCTCGATCGGCCTGCCCTTCCCGAGCCTGGAGGCGCGCGTGGTCGACCTGGCCGATGGCCACGAGCTTGGGCCGGGCGAGGTCGGCGAGCTGGTGCTGCGCGGGCCGCAGGTCATGGCGGGCTATTGGAACCGACCCGACGAGACGGCCACGGTGCTGCGCGACGGCTGGCTCTTCACCGGCGACATGGGCCGCGTTGACGAGGACGGCTACTTCTATATCGTCGACCGCAAGAAGGACCTCATCATCGCCGCGGGCTTCAACATCTACCCGCGGGAGGTCGAGGAGGTGCTGTACGAGCACCCGGCCGTACACGAGGCCGTCGTGGCGGGGGTGCCCGACGCCTACCGGGGCGAAACCGTGAAGGCCTACATCGTGCTGAAGCCCGGGGCGCAGGCGACCGCCGACGAGATCATCGGCTTCTGCCGCGAGCGTATGGCGAGCTTCAAGACGCCGCGCCAGGTCGAGTTCCGCGACAGCCTGCCCAAGAGCCTGATCGGCAAGCATTTGCGGCGCGTGCTGCTCGAGGAGGAGCGCGCCCGCCTGGCCGCGGGGACGGCCGAGGGGCAGCCGGGGAATGGATCTGTTCGAATACGCGGAGCGTGATCAGATCCCGCGCGACGCGCCGCTGGCCGCGCGCATGCGGCCGCGCACGCTCGACGAGGTCGTGGGGCAGGCGCATCTCGTGGGGCCGGGGCGCGCCCTGCGCCGCGCCATCGAGGCCGACCGCGCGGGCTCGCTGATCCTCTGGGGCCCGCCCGGCAGCGGCAAGACCACGCTGGCGCGCATCGTCGCCGCGACCACGCACGCCCACTTCGCCTCCGTCAGCGCCGTCTCGGCAGGCGTGGCCGACCTGCGCAAGATCGTCAAAGAGGCGCAGGACCGGCGCCGCCTGGGCGGCGGGCGCACCATCCTCTTCATCGACGAGATCCACCGCTTCAACAAGTCGCAGCAAGACGCCATCCTGCCCTTCGTCGAGGACGGCACGATCAGCCTGATCGGCGCGACCACGGAGAACCCCTCGTTCGAGGTCAACAGCGCGCTGCTCTCGCGCTCGCGGGTCGTCCAATTGCAGCCGCTGACTGATGCCGAGCTTGCTGCGCTGCTCGACCGCGCGCTGGCCGACGCCGAGCGCGGCCTGGGCGACCAGCACATCCGCGTCACGCCCGAGGCGCGCGCGCACCTGATCGCCCTCAGCAGCGGCGACGCGCGGGTGCTCTACAACACACTGGAGATCGCCACCGGCGGCCTGGCGCCCGAGGCCGACGGCACGGCCGTGCTCGACCTGCCCGCCGTCGAGGACGCCGTGCAGCGCCGCGCCCTGCAGTACGACAAGAGCGGCGAGCAGCACTACGACCTGATCTCGGCTTTACATAAATCGGTGCGGGACTCCGATGCGGACGCGGCGCTCTACTGGCTGGGCCGCATGCTGGAGGGTGGGGAGGAGCCGCTCTACCTGGCGCGCCGCCTCATGCGCATGGCCGTCGAGGACATCGGCCTGGCCGACCCGCAGGCGCTGCCGCTGGCCGTCGCCGCGCAGCAGATGGTGCACTTCGTCGGCGTGCCCGAAGGCACACTCGCGCTGGCCGAGTTGACCGTCTACCTGGCGCTGGCGCCGAAGAGCAACGCGGTCTACAAAGCCTTCGGCGCGGTGCAGGCCGACGTCGCCGCGACGCGCGCCGACCCGGTGCCGCTGCACCTGCGCAACGCGCCCACCGGCCTCATGGCGAACCTGGGCTACGGCAAGGGGTATCGCTACGCGCATGACGAGCCGGATGCGGTCGTCGACCAGGAGCACTTGCCCGAGGCGCTCCGCGGGCGCACCTACTACACGCCGACCGACCGCGGATTCGAGCGGGACCTCGCCGCCCGCGTGGCCGCCCGCCGCACCGCCCTCGCCCGCCGCCGCGCCGCGCCGCCCGCCGAGTAGGCCACAGCCTCAGCCCGCATCCACACCATCCCCACCGCCTACCGCGCGGCCCGCGCCAGGCGCGTGCCGTCGGCCATCGCGCGCGCCTCGGCGGCATGCTCGCGCACCACGCCGATCTCGGCGGCGTCCTGCAGCCGGTGCTCGGCCGTCGCCGCGATGCGGTCGACGAACTCGCACAGGGTGGTGACGTGGCTCGGGTTCTCCGTGGAGGCGGCCACCTGGCCCAGCAAGTCGAGCATGCGGATGACGATAACCGGGTCGCCCGCGCCGTAATGGCGGACCTGGTCGACCGACAGGCGCACGAGGTCGCGGAAGGTGCGCTCGTGCACGAGGATGCGCAGCCGGCCGGACGCATCGCGGCAGTCGCGCTCGGGCATGCGCCGCCCCGCGACGCGCAGCAGCAGCGCGCCCAGGTGGTCGAGACAGTTCAGCGCCGTGGTCGGGTCGTTGATGCCGGGCGAGATGGCGCGCAGCGCGATGTCGACGATCTGGCGGAAGCCGTAGGCCACGTCCTGCTGCAGCGTCGGCGCGTGGCCCAGGGCGAAGCCCTGGCACAGCGCGCCCGCCAGCTCGTCGGTGAGCGCGTCGGGCGGCTGCAGGTAGAGCAGCGGCCCGCCGGCCATGATGAAGGCCCCGGCGGGCCGGTCCACGCGCAGCACCAGATCTTCCTGCGCGGCCAGGTGGCAGAGCGCACCCAGGTCGACGTACTGCAGGTAGCCCAACTCGCGGGCGGGCACCGCGGCCCAGGCGCCGGGCGGCAGCTCCTCGGCCGCGGCGGGCGGCTCCGGCATGTGCCAGGCGTCGGGGTAGATGCGGTCGATGTGCCGCTCCGTCTCGGCGGCGATCGTCGCGATGATGCTGGAGACCTGTACGCCGTGGAAGATGTGGTCGATGAAGTAGATCAGCATGCCCAGGCTGAGCAGCGCCAGCACCACCCCGCCGGTCACCGCCGTGTGCGGCACGAAGGCCACATCGCCCGTGTCTTGCACGGCGCGCAACACGAGCAGGCAGTAGGTGAAGGTGGCGACGAAGAAGCCGAGTACGAACTGGTTCGCGCGGTCGCGCATGAAGCTGCGCAGCACGCGCGGCGCGAACTGCGCGCTCGCCAGCGTCAGCACCACAATGGTGATCGAGTAGATCGTGCCCGCGACGGTGATCATCGACCCGGCGATGGTCGACAGCACGGCGCGGGCGCTCGACGCCCCGCCCTGGAAGGTGCCGGGCAGACTCCACCCCGCCTCGCGCAGCTGCCGATCCACGGTCAGCAGGAAGACCGCGAAGAAGGCGGCGACGAACGTGCAGACCGCCGGGACCACCCAGAGGCTCGACCGTAAGCGTTCGGCCACCTGGAAGAGCCGGGCCTGCATGGCCGGCCGGCGCGTCTGGGGCCGCCGCGGCGCACCGTTTGTCATAGACTGTTGCTCGATTCCTCTGTCCGCGGGCCGCCTCGGTGGCGGCCTACTCCCTAATTGGAACGAACCGGCCCGGATGCTGTTTCTGCCGGGGGCCGGCGGTGAGCGCGGCCGGGCGTGGCGGTCCACGGCGTGTGCTATAATGGCAGCGAGACGGGGCGCGTGCACATCCGGGGGACGCTGCCGACGAGGAGAATGGCCATGGAGACACCTGCGGCCGACGCCGTCATCGCGGCGCCCGATCTTGCGACGGGCCCTCCGCCCGTCATCACCCCGGCACCCGCGCCGGAGGCGGCGGCGGACGCCGTGCCCTTCCCCGTGGGGCAGGCCGCACGCTACAGCGTGGCCAACTTCGGCTCGGCCACGTTCTACATGCTCTTCAACAGCGGCATGCCGCTCTACCTCGACACCTACGGCCTCAACCCCGCGCTGATCGGCCTGCTGGCCAACGAGCGCTCCTTCGTCGGCGCGCTGGTGCAGCCGGTGGTCGGCCGCATGAGCGACCGCACGCGCACACCGCTGGGCCGCCGCCGCCCCTTCTTCCTGGTCGGCGTGCCGCTCGTCGCGCTGGCGCTGCTGCTGCTGGCGATCCACCCGCCCTTCTGGATCATGCTCGGCATCATGACGATCGCCGCCTTCTTCCTCGCCGTCGCGGTTGACCCCTACCTGGCGCTCATGGCCGACCTCTTCCCGCTGGAGCAGCGCGGGCGCGTCGGCGGCCTGCTGCAGATGGGCAACGCCCTCGGCGCGATCACCTTCTCCGTGCTCGCCCTCGCGCTCTGGTCCAGCCACGAGTTCTGGGTCTTCCTGACCGTGATCGTGCTGATGGTGCTCACCTGGGGCTACACCTTCCTGACGGTGCGCGAGCCGCCGCTGCCCGCGCAGCCCGAGGTGCGCCCCGCCCGGCCCACCGCACGCGCCTATGTGCGCGATCTGCTGCACTACCGCGAACCCGCCAAGTACACGCTGGCCATGATGTTCTTCTGGGCCGGCAACGGCGGCGCGACGCCCTACGTCACCCTGTTCGGCAAGCACGCCCTCGGCGCCGACGACTCGGCGACGTTCCTGCTGCCGATCATGTACATCGTCGTCACCGCCCTCTTTGCCGTGCCCGCCGGCCTGCTCGCCGACCGCATCGGCAAGAAACCCGTGCTCACGCTGGGCCTGCTGATCTACGGCGTCGGCGCCATCGTCGGCTCGCAGAGCCCGACCCTGCTCACCGCCTCGGTCGCCCTGGCCTTCATCGGCCTGGGCAACGCCTGCACGGCGGTCCTGATCCCGCTGATGACCGACATGGCGCCGCCCCGCCGCTGCGCCGAGCTCGTCGGCATCTTCTCGGCGGCCACCTCGTTCACCCAGCCGCTGGGCGCCGCCTGCGCCGGCCTGGTAGTCGACCTGGTGAGCCACCTGGCCGGCGAGGCCACCGGCTACCGCTGGAGCTTCATCTTCGCGGGCGTGGTCATCCTCATCGGCGCGGCCATCCTGCAGACGGTCCACCCCGCCCGGGCCGACGTAAGCGACGCCGCGCCGCTGCCCGCCGCCGCCTGAGGCGCCCGCCTGTCTGGCCGCTCCCGGGCCCCTGGCCGCCCTGCGCGGCCAGGGGCTCACCGTTGTGCGCGCGACGCACCCCCGCCGCGCCCGCGCCGCTCACCCCGGCCGGTGCGCCGTCTGACCCCGGCCCGGCGCCTCCCGGCTAAAGGCAGGCGCATCCGTAGGGACCCGGTGGTATACTGAGAGGACAGGGCCTGGTCGGGCAGGGCGGCGTTGCCGGCATGGATCCCGCCGGGCCCCTCGTCCAGCGGCGCATCGTCCGGGACACGGTGCAGGGGATTCTCATGGAGGCGGGGAGAACACACTATGAAGCGACCTACCGGCGTCACCGTGCTTGCGGTCATCGCCATCATCTACGGCATTTTCAATCTGCTCATCGCACTCCTGGGACTGGTCGGGATAGCGCTTCAAGCCTCCGGTGTGGCTACCGCGGCGACCAAGCAGTACGACGCTGGGACACTGGTGTACGCGGCGACCTGGGATGCCGTCCTGGGCATCTTGTACCTCGTCTTCGGCATTGGCGCCCTCCGGTTGAAGAGTTGGGCCTGGACCACGGGCGTCGTCGTGCTCGCGTTGGAGCTTGTCCGGAACATCGCCGGGTACTTCATCTCGGGAATCGGAATCCTGGCGATCATCACGAGCGTGATTGCCCTGCTGCTGCTCTGGTATCTCTTCCGCCCGGACGTACGCGCCGCCTTCGGGAAGGCAGCCCCGGCGCCTCAGCCTGGATGAGAGGCAACCCGCTATGAGCCAAATCGCTCGTCCACCGGCCCCCCGCCGCGCCGGGGCTCTCATCCGTCGGCTGTCCGTCGTCGCGGCCGTCGTGGCGGGAGTGATCGTGGGGGCCGTGCTGGCGTTGATCACGGCCGTTCTGCTGGTTGCCACCCAGGCCCATGCCATGCAAACGACGGTCGACGGCTGGAGCAGCACCATGACCTGTGGCAAGGCCGGCAACGGCCCCCTGCTGAAAGCCGCCTGCGCCCTGGTCCTCCCCATGGTCAACCTGCCGGAAGAGGCGGTGTATTGGACGGCCACGGTGGATGGCGCGGGCCAGCCGCTCACGGGCGCGCATGACTACACCCTGCACTTCCCGCCGGGCGGGCTCCCGCCGGTCGACGCCTTCTGGTCGCTGACCATGACCATCGCGCCGGGCTACCTGGTGGCCAATCCGATCAACCGCTACAGCGTCGGCGACCGCTCGGGGCTGGTGCCCAACGCCGACGGCTCCATCGACATCTATATCCAGAACCAGGCGCCGGCGGGGCACGAGTCCAACTGGCTGCCGGCGCCGAGCGGGGACTTCAAGCTGTGGCTGCGTGCATATCAGCCGGGCGCGGCCATCTTGAATGGCGCCTACCATGTGCCGCCGGTCGTGGAGGTGCCCTGATGGGGAACAGGGCCAACATGGAACCGGCAAGCCACGACAGCGTCGCGGTCTCCGCTCCGCCCACTTCCTCGCCGGTCGTGCCGGCCCGGACCAGAAGCCGGTGGAAGCTCCCCCTGCTCGCCTTCGCCGTGACCGTCCTGGTGGTGTGGGGAGGCGGGGCCTTCGCCGGCATCTACTTCTTCCCGCGGTACTCGTACATCCGGTTGGAGGACACGGTCGTCAACCACGGCATCGGCGGCGGTTCCCCTGCCATTCCCCTCAATACGCTCTATACGCAGCCGACCCTCGCGGCGCCCACGCAGTCCAACTCCCTGGAGAGCACCGAGAACCGCGACGCGCTCTTCACCCTGGGCTGGCTCGATTTGCGCCAAGGGCCCGAGGTGTTGCACGTGCCGGACATGGCCGGCCGCTATTACAGCGTCCAGTTGACGGACCTGTGGGGCACCGATTTCGCCTATGTGGGCCGGCGCACCACGGGGACGGCGGCTGGTGACTACCTCATCAGCGGGCCGGGCTGGCACGGCACCGTGCCGGCGGGGGTGACGCAGATCGCCGCGCCGGGCAACACGGTGATGGTGATCGGCCGCACCCTCGTGACAAGTGACAGTGACGTCGCCACCGCCTATGGGCTGGCAAAACAGATCCAGGTCACCCCGCTGAGCCGGTGGCCCGCCGGCCCGTAGGCCCGGGTCTGTCTGCGGCGGCCGGCACGGCGTCAGTAGCCGAGGAGCTCCTGCAAAGCCTTCTCCGCCTGTTTGCTCAGCGGGATCGCGGTCTCGGCCGGGTCGTCCAGCAGCAGGGTGAAGCTGTCCCGCGTGAAGGGCACCACGGCTTTCACGTGCTGGAGATTCACGAGATAGGCCCGGTGGGCCTTGAAAAAGCCCCGGCCGATTAGGGCGGCTTCCAGCTCCTGCAACGTGAACTGCGTGACCGCCTCGTCATTCGCGGTGCGCAGGTAGGTGCGGCCGTCGCGGCTGGTGAGGTAGAGGATGGTGCCGGGGTCGTAGAGGAGGATGCGATCCTCCGAGCGCGCGGGCACGCGAAACGGCGTGAACTGCTCGGGAGCGCTGCCGCCGGCCGCGGGGTGGGCGAAGGCGTACAGGTTCGCCACGCGCCCGTCCTGCAGCTCGAGCACGCGCGTGCAGCACTTCCCGGCCCAGGCCACGTCCCCGTCGGTCAGGATCACCGCGGCGCCCGCCGCGGCGGCGTCACGGATCAGCTGCGCCATGAGGTCCTGGGTGGGGAGGTCCGCCCGCAGCGCCGGCTGGTCGAGGAGCAGCAGCGGGGGTTGGCCGAGCAGGGCGCGCGCGAACGCGAGCCGCCGCCGGCCGGACGGGGGCAGCGTGCGGGCCGGCTGCTGCGCCTGGTCGCGCAGCCCGACCTGCACCAGCATCGCCGCGCCCGCGGCCGTGGGCAGCCCGTGCAGCCGGCAATAGAACGCGAGGTTGCGCTCCACGCTCAGGCGGTCGTACAGGGAGTCCTCCGCGAACATCAGGCCGGTGGGTACCGGGCCGCCGGGTGGCGCGCCCGCGGGGGGCGCGACGCGGCAAATGCTTCCGCGGCTGGGGGGCAGCAGCCCGGCCAGCAGCGCGACCAGCACCGTCTTCCCGCTGCCGGGCAGGCCGGTCACGGCCAGCACGTCGCCCGCCGCGACGTCCAGGCTCTCGATCGCCAGCACGCTCCGCCCGGCGAAGATCTTCTCCAACTGCCGAACCTGTATCAGCACCCGCACCCCTTACTTGCTCCTGGCCGCTCTGCTCCGCCATTGTAACACCTTTCCGCGCGGGTCTACTGCGCCGGTCGGCGGGCCCCGTGCGCCTCCTGACCCGCGCCCGGCGCCGCCCGGCGGCCGGGACCGCGGCGGCCCGGCGGGCGGTGCTATACTGGATGCAGGAGGGACCGGCCAAATGGAGACGCCTGACCTGATGATCGACGCGCGCGACCTGCGGCGCGATTTCGGCGCGACGGAGGCCGTGGCCGGGATCAGCTTCCAGGTGCCGCGGGGCGAGATCTTCGGCCTGCTGGGCCCGAACGGCGCGGGCAAGACGACGACGATCCGCCTGCTGACCGGCCAGATCCTGCCCAGCGGCGGCAGCGCCACGGTTGCCGGCTGCGACGTAGTGACCCAGCAGCAGCGCCTGAAGGAGCGCATCGGCGTCGTCTTTCAGGAGCAGAACCTGTACGAGCGCTTCACGGCGCGGCAGAACCTGGCCTTCTCCTGCCGGCTCTACGGCCTGCCCCTGGCCCGCGCCGACGAAATGCTCGACCTGGTCCATTTGGGTGACCGGGCAGGCGAGCCGGTCAGCCGCTTCTCGGGCGGCATGAAGCAGCGCCTGATGGTTGCCCGCGCGCTGCTGAATCAGCCCATGGTGCTCTTCCTCGACGAGCCGACGCGCGGCCTCGATCCGATCGCGGCGCGAGACGTCCGCACCGCCATCGAGGCGCTGAGCGCCCAGGGCATGACCATGCTGTTGACCACCCACCTGCTCGAAGAGGCCGACCAGCTCTGCCGGCACGTCGCCTTTCTGAACGCGGGCCGCATCGTCGCGAACGACACGCCGCGCAATCTCAAGCTCGCGCACGGCCGCCGCGCGGTCGTGGTCACGCTCACGGGCCCCGGCGGCGGCGCCGCCCCGCCGGAGGTGAGCCTGAGCATGGACGACCCCCAGGACCAGGCCCGGCTCTGCGGGCTCCTGGAGCAGGGGAGGGTGCGTGCGGTCCACTCCCAGGAAGCGACGCTGGAAGAGGTCTTTTTCGAGGTCGCGGGCGTCCACCCCGTCTGACCCGTCCTGCAGAGAAAGGAGCGGCGGTTCGTGTTGCATCTGCGTCCGATCCTGGCGATTGTCCGCAAAGACGCCCTGGATCTGTGGCTGGACAAGTCCAAGCTGGGGTCGTTGGTCTTCCCCATCGTGCTGACGCTGCTGTATGCGCTGCTCGGCCATGTGGTCGGCCAGAAGCCCACGGCGCTGTTGGTGTACAACCCGGGCAAGTCGCCGCTGGCGCAGGTGGCGGCCAGTGTCTTCGAGACGGCCACGGTCACGCTCGCGCCCAGCGCGGATGCCGTGAGCGCGGCGTTTCCGCCCTCCGGCCCGCCCGCGTACGACGCCGGCCTGGTCATCCCCACGGGGCTTGAAGCGAGCCTGCGGGCCGGCGGCCATCCCGTGGTCGGCCTGTTCCTGAACGCCAAGACGGTGCCGGCCCAGCAGCGCGCGCTGCTACAGGCCGCCGTCACGAGTTACGCGCGCACGGTCGCCTCCCCGGCCCCGCCCATCGCCTTGCAGACGACGACTGTCAACGCGCCGGCCGGCGCGTCCGCGTCGCCGCTCACCCTGACCTCGATCTATGGCGAGATCGTGATCGCGCTCTCCTTCGTCGCGGGCATCACCCTCATGCCGGCCCTGTTCATCGAGGAGAAGGAGCGGAAGACGCTGCGCCTGCTGATGGTCTCACCCGCGTCGTTCGGCGACGTGGTGCTGGGCAAGTTGCTGGTGGTCGGCGGCTGCCAACTGGTGCTCACGGCAGTCTTGCTGGCGATCATAGGCGGCTACACCGGGAACATCCCCCTGCTGGTGCTTTACGTGCTGCTCGGCGCGGGGATGGCCATCGGCATCGGCCTGCTCATCGGCGCGCTGATGCCGACGGCGGCCGCCGCGACCGGCGTGAATGTGCTGGTGCTCTTCGCCTTCATCGTGCCGGCCATCTTCATCCCGCTGGCCCGGGAGATGGGGAACAATATCGTCGAGACGCTGATCCGGGTGCTGCCGACGTACTACTTCGTCCAGGGCGCCTTCAACGCGCAGCAGGCCCAGGGCACGGCCGGCGGCAACTTCCTCGACTTGGGGGTGGTGCTCGCCACCATCGCCGTTGTGCTGGTGCTGACCGTGCGCGTGCTGCGGCAGCAGGCGAGCGTCGCGGCGACGATCTAGGCGGGCGTCGGGGGCTAGGCGCCGGGCTCCTGGGCGAGGCGCGCCATCGCGGCGGGCGTCAGGCTGCGCCCGACCGCGGTGGCCGCCTGCCAGGCCGCGTTGCCGATCGCCGCGCGCGCCGCGTCCAGGCCGGCGGCGTAGGCGGCGACGTTCGCCGGGTTCACCGGCACGCCGCTGCCCGCGCGCAGGCGGGGCGGCCGGCGGCCCGCCGCGCGGCGACGGTCCAGCGTTTCGGCGCGGCCCGCTGATCGGTTACCGCGCGGCTGCTCGGTAGCCGCCCGTCGCGGCATGCAACGTTCGCCCTGACTCCCCCTTGTCATCCCGCACGCAGTGAGGGATCTCCGACTCCGGGATGTTGCCCTGAGGTAGGCGGTTCCGTGCCGACGGGCTCCCCGGTCACCCCAGCGCGGCCCAGGGCCAGCCCTGCGGCGCGGAGATGCTTCGCCTGCGGCTCGGCATGACACCGGGGCGGGCCGGCGGCGCTTCTGTGCGCGCCCACCGGCGCGGGCGGCGTGGCGCGCGGCTGCCACTTCCGCGCTCGGAATTGCCGGTGAGGCGGCCTCAGGGCACGTAATCGAGGGCGATCCAGGCGAGGTCAACGGGCGTCAGGCCGGTCACGGGGTCCAAGCGCAGGCCGCCGGGCTCGGCGGCCTGCGCGGCGAGCGGCATGAAGGTCCAGTAGAGGTGCGTGGCGCTGTCGGTCGCGAGGGGCAAGGTCAGGCTGTGCGTCGCGTCCCAGGTGCCATCCGGCGCGCGCCGGAACCATTGGAGCGCGAGCGCCGGGGTCGGCGGGGCGGGAAGCGGCGGGTACCGTGCGGCGACGGTCAGCCGGGCGAAGCGCGCCCCGGGCGGGGCGGGCGGCAGTGGGGCGGCGGTCTCCCACTGCGGCGTGGGGCCGGTCGGCTGCAGGTGCAGCCCGCTGCCGGCGGCGCAGGCCGCCTGGGCGTGGTGGGGCTGCCAGGCGGCCAGCGCTGCCGCGTCGCAGGCGCGGAAGTCCCAGAGCGCACCCCGCGTGCCCAACCCGAGGGTGCCGGGCGCCACGCCCTGGGTCACGCCCGCCGCGTAGCCCACGTGCCAGCGCGTGTCGGCGGGCGTGTACACGAAGCGCAGCGCGAAGGCGTCCTCGGGCCGGGCGGTCAGCGGCGCCGTCTCGGCTTGCGCCGTCTTGCGCGGCCAGAGCGTCTCGCCCGTCGCCAGGAAGCGCGCGTCGTTCAGGCCCAGGGCGAAGACCGGCACTTCCTGGTAGGTGTCGGCCGCGTTCTCCAGATACCAGATGAGTTCCCTGGGGATGCGCCATGGGCGGGAGCAGCGCCGTGGTCTCCGTTACCAGCGCGTCCGCCTGTGCGGTCGCCGTCAGCCAGGGCTGCAACTGGACCCAGCAGGCTGCGGCGCTAAGCACGAGCAGCAGGCCGATGGCGCCAGTCACGAGCCGCCGCCACCGCCCGGCGGCCTGAACGAGTGCGGCCAGCAGCATGGCGGCGCCGGTGCAGTAGCCGATCGTGGCCAGATAGAGGAAGCGATTGTTGCTCAGAGCGTCGGCGTCGTTCGCGAGGTTGAGCACCGGCAACAGCGCCAGCAGCACCCAGCAGCCGGCGAGGGCAAGCAGGCGCCGCGCCGGCCGCCCGAACCAGATGAGGCCCGCGACCAGGCCCAGCAGGCTGGCGAGGCCCACGACCTGCACCACGCGCGGGTCGAACAGCGGTGGGCTGAGCGGCGCCAGCAGGACGCGCATCCAGCGCGCGAGGCCGTCCCAGGCGATCCGCGAGAGGTCGAGGCCGGTGCCCGGATAGCCGCCGATAGTGCCCCACGTCGCGACGCGCAGGCCCAGGTTGAGGGCCACAATGGCCGCCCAGGGTGTGAGCAGTAGCAGGCGGCGCGGCCACGGCGGCACGGCCCCGCCGCGCGGCACGGCCCAGGTGAGCACGAGCAGGATGGGCGCGAGGGCGAAAACACTCTCCTTGCTGAACAGCGCCAGCGCGTAGGCGGCGACGGCGCCCCAGTAGAGGCCCGGCCCCTGCCCCCGGCGCCACCACACGGTGAAGAGGAGGACACTCAGCAGGACGAAGGCCGCGGCCCACTCGTCCCACTGCGCTGCCACCCACCCCACCGCCTCGAGGTGCGTAGGGAACACGGCGAATAGGGTGCCCGCGAGCGTCGCGAGCCCCGTCCGCCCGGTGGCCGCCAGCAGCCAGCGAGTCAGCAGCCCCGCACAGGCCGCGTGCAGCAGCAGCCCGGCCAGGTGGTACGGTAGAGGATTAGCGCCCCAGAGCAGCCAGCCCAGTTGCCACGTCAGGAGGCCGCCGACCGGCCGGTAGATGATCTGGTTGGCTGGGCTGGGCACGAAGACGCCGAGATTCACCCCGGTCGCGCGGGCGGTGTCGAGCAGGACGTAGTCGTCGGATAGGAAGCCGATACGCAGCACCGGCAGATACGCGAGGAGGGCCGCCGCGACGGGGAGCAGGAGCAGCGCCCGGTGCCGAAAGCCAGTTAACTGGCCATTCCGGAAGTGGGTGCCGGTACAAGAAGTTACTACTGGTGGGGGGGGGTGGCATCATTTTCTATTCTCCACGAAGTAAGACTATGGTAACTGATGCATGATTATGATATAAACAGAAGATAGTTCGTCAATCAAGAAACACTGCATCGTTCCATCGCCATTCTCACACACGCAGCTATGATCAGTAACGCGCCTCACAATTGTGGACGGCGGCGAAGAACGGCGGGCACGGCAACCAGCGCGAGCCAGCCGGCGAGTCCCACGCCCGAGAGCGCCGCGCCCCACGCGACGCTCGCCGGGCGGTAGACGAAGCGGCCCGTGCGGCGGGTGGGGGCGCCAGGGGAAGGACGTTGGATGGCGCGACGGGCTGCGGCATGGGCGATCTCGCGGCGTTCAGGCAACGGGTGTCACGATGCTCGCGATGAACCGAGTTCCAGATGGTCGCGTGCGCCCTTCCGGCGCGGCCGTGTCGCCGGCAGGGCGCGCGGTGCCGCGGTGTGCAGCGCAGCGCGGGGACAGCAGTATAGAATGATAGAGGCATGTAGGCAAGCGTCCATCAAGCTTTTGTCGCCTGTCCGTCCGGCGGTGTTAAATCAGCATCCTCGTTTCGAAAGCTAGGCGCTGCCTTCCTGGGCAGAGTTAAGAGCAAGGGGGATACCACGCCGGCATCGGGGCTCCCGGGCCGTTGGCCCGGGGGCTTGGGGATGTCGTGGCGTGCGCCCGCCGGGCAGCCGGTCGATGCGGAAGCGCCTGCCTCAAGGCGACATCCCGGAGTTCGGAGATCCCTCACTGCGTTCGGGATGACAACGGAGAGGCCCGGCGACAGGGGGATCCTGCAACGGGGCGGCGCCCTAGGCAATCCTCACCGATCCGTTCAGTGCGCGCCGATAGAGCATACCCCACGTGCAGTGTAACCGCACCACGCCCGCTTGACAAGCCGGGTCAAACCGGCATCGCCTGGCGCTGTGATGCTATCCAGTGGCCGGGCGCCGCCCCCCGCCTAGCTCACCGGCTCGCCCGCGCCCGTCGCCGCCGCCGTGCGGGCGGGGCGGCCGCGGCGGGTCGCCAGGGCGATGCCCGCGAGCACGAGCGCGCCGCCCGCCACCTGCGCCCACGACAGCCCCTCGCCCAGCAGCGGCACCGAGAGCAGCGCCGTGATGACCGGCTGCCCGAGCAGGCTCACCGAGGTGAGCGCGGGGCGTAGGTGGCCGAGCGCGAAGTTGATGGCCAGCCAGCCCGTGACGTGCGAGACCAGCGCCAGCGCGACGAGCGCGGCGTACTGGTCGAGCCGGAAGCCGGCGAGCGGCAGCCCGGTCGCCAGGCAGAAGATCAGCAGGACGCCCGCCGCGCCCGCCGACGACAGCCACATGAACTCCAGCGTGCCGCTGGTCCGCCGCACCCGGCCGGTGGTCAGCAGGTAGCCCGCGTAGCAGACGCTGCTCGCCACCGCGAGCAAGTCGCCGCCACCCGTCAGGCCCTGCAGGTCGGGCCCCACGATGAGCGCCGCGCCGCCCAGCGCGAGCGCCGTGCCCAGCCAGAACGGCCCGCCCAGCAGCTCGTGCAGCACGAGCAGCGACCAGAGGCTGACCCAGAGCGTCGAGGTGTTGCCCAGCAGCGTGGCGTTCGCCGCCGACGTATAGAGCAGCGAGGTGTTCCAGAGCGACAGGTCGCCCGCGAAGAAGAGGCCGGCGAGCATGGTCAGCGCGAGGATGCCGCGCCCGCGCCCCGCGATCTGCCGCGCCCGCGGCAGCACCGGCCCCGCCAGCACCACGGTCGCGATGGCCACGCGGTAGAAGCCGGAGACCGGCCCGGGCACGCCGGCCCACTTGGTGAAGATGGCCGAGAAGCCGATGCAGAGGACGCCCAACGCCAGCGCCGCGTAGGCGCGCCCGGCGGGCACCGCCGCCGCCCGCCCGCGCACGGCCGCGCCCGCCCGCCGCGCCGATTTGCCTATCACCGTCCGCTCCCGTATACTATAGGGGGTCCGGCCCCTGCGCCGCGCCCCCGCATGTTCGCATCGTGACCCGGCGGATCGCCCGCCGCACCGGCTCAGGAGTCCGCACGTTATTGTACGCAATTCGATGACCAGTATCTACCTGCACATCCCGTTCTGTGAGTCCAAGTGCGTCTACTGCGACTTCAACTCCTACGCCGGCCTCACCCACCTGCATGAGGACTTCGTCGACGCGCTCTGCGCCGACATCGCCCGCGGGCCCGAGCACGCCGCGCTCGTGCGCCTGGCCCCCGCGCCCGACGGCGTGCCGGACGCAACCGCGGAGGTGGGCCGGGTCGAGACGATCTTCCTCGGCGGCGGCACGCCGAGCGTGCTGCCCCCCGCGGCCATCGGCCGCATCCTCGACACGGTCGCGCGCCACTACGACGTGGCGCCCGACGCCGAGATCAGCATGGAGGCCAACCCGGGCACCATCACCGCCGCCAAGTTCCGCGGCTATCGCGCCGCCGGGGTGAACCGCCTGAGCATGGGCGTGCAGTCGTTCGACGATGCCCAGTTGCAGGCCATCGGCCGCATCCACACCGCCGCACAGGCGGAGGAGGCGCTGGCGCGCGCCCGCGCGGCCGGCTTCACGAACGTCAACCTCGACTTCATCTTCGGCCTGCCCGAGCAAGACCTGGCGGGCTGGGAGCGCACGCTGACCCGCGCCGTGTCGCTAGGCCCCGAGCACCTCTCCTGCTACTCGCTCATCGTCGAGGAGCACACGCCGCTCTGGCTGCGCGTCGAGCGCGGCCAGGTGCAGGTGCCCGGCGAGGACGCCGTGGCCGAGATGTACGAGCGCGGCCAGGCCGTGCTGGCGGCGGCGGGCTACGCGCAGTACGAGATCTCCAACTGGGCCCGGCCCGGCTACGCGTGCCGCCACAACCTCGTCTACTGGCGCGCGCTGCCCTACCTGGGCTTCGGCCCCGGCGCGCACGGCTTCTTCGGCAACCGCCGCTACTGGACGGTGCTGCGCCCGCGCGACTACATCGCGGCGATCCGGGCGGGCGCGAGCGTGCTGGCCGGGGCCGAGTGGATCGCGCCCGATCTCGCCATGGGCGAGTACATGATGCTCGGGCTGCGCACCCTGGCGGGCGTGACGCCGTCGGGGTTCGCCGCGCGCTTCGGGCGCCCCTTCGCCGACGTCTACGGCGACGTGGCCGCCCAACTGGCCGGCTGGGGCCTGCTCGCGGTGGAACCCGAGCACGACTCCGTCCGTCTTACCCCTAGAGGCCTGTTGCTTGGTAACGAGGTTTTCGCGCGCTTCTTGCCCGATTGACCGGCCGGATAGGCCGGCCGCGCGTCCTGCCCCGGCCCTCGCCCCCCGGCCGCGGCGCGGGCCCGGCGCGGTGCGCATCTTGCTGCACATGATTCCGCTGTTCCCGCGCGCCGGGCACAACCCTGGGACAAGGAGATAATCGGATGGCCGACCGTATGGCCGGACGGGTGCTGAACGGACGATACGAGCTCTTGGGCGTGCTGGGCGGGGGCGGGATGGCGCTCGTCTATCGCGCCCGCGACCGCGCCCTCAACCGCACCGTCGCCGTCAAGGTCCTGCGCGAGCAGTATGCCTCCGACCCCGTGTTCCTGCAGCGCTTCACGCGCGAGGCCCAGGCCGCCGGAGCCCTCTCGCACCCCAACGTCGTCTCCGTCTACGATGTCGGCCAGGAAGACGGCATCCCCTACATCGTCATGGAGTACGTGCCGGGCCTCACCCTGCGCGACCTCATCGCGCGCGACGGCGTCCTGCCGGTCGACCAGGCGGTCGAGATCGCCGCCCAGATCCTCGCCGCGCTCGACTACGCGCACCGCAACGGCCTGATCCACCGCGACATCAAGCCCGGCAACGTGCTGATTACGCCGCAGGGCACGGTCAAGGTCGTGGACTTCGGCATCGCCAAGAGCGCCAGCGACCTGTCGCTGACCGGCGCCGGCCTGGCGCTCGGCACGGCCGCCTATTTCTCGCCCGAGCAGGCCCGCGGCGAGGCCGCCCGCCCGCAGTCCGACATTTACTCGGTCGGCGTCACGCTCTACGAGATGCTGACCGGCCACACGCCCTTCACCGCCGACAGCGACGTCGGCATGGCCTTCCGGCACATCAACGACGCGCCGATCCCGCCGCGGCAGTGGAACCCGGCCGTGCCGCCGCTGCTGGAGCAGATCGTCCTGCGTGCGCTAGCCAAGAACCCGGCCGCGCGCTTTAGCTCGGCCGCTGAGATGGAGCAGGCGCTGCGCAGCTACGCCGCATTCGGCGCGCAGGCCACGGCCGCGGTGCCCGCCGTGGTCGCCCCCGCGCCGGCCCCCCGCGTGGCCGCCGCGGTCGCCCGCCCGCTGCCGCCCGCGCCCGTGCGCGTGCAGAGCTATCGGGGTAACTCGGGCTCCTGGCTCGTCTGGCTGCTCGGCCTGGTGGCCTTGCTGCTGCTGCTGGGCAGCGCGGTGCTCGTCTACAACAGCGGGGCGCTGTTCTCGCCGGCTACCGCGACGCCCAGCCTCGGCGGCGCGCCCACGTTCACCGCGCCGACGCCGGTCATCGTCCACCCGACGGCCACGCCCTTCCCGGCCACCGACACGCCCGTGCCGACCGCCACCCCGGCCCCCACGGCCGCGCCCTCGGCCACGGCGGTGCCGCTGGTCACCACGCCCGACCTGACCAGCCACGCGCTGACCGAGGCCCAGGCCATTGCCGGCAGCGTCGGCCTCAAGGTCAACGTCACGGCGCAGCAGAGCGACCCCAACCACCCGGACGGCACGATCCTGACGCAGGATCCGCAGTCGGGGGCGCAGATCCCGGCGGGCAGCACGATCAACGTCGTGGTCAGCACGGGCCCGCCCGTCGTCTCCATGCCGAACATCATCAACACCGACGGCAAGCAGGCGCAGCAGTACCTCGGCGGCCTCGGCTTCCAGGTGACCGTGCAGCAGGAGCCGAGCGACAGCGTGCCCACGGGCGTGGTCACGCGGCAGGCGCCCGATCCCGGCACGTCGGTGCGCGTCGGCGATACGGTGACCATCTGGGTCAGCAGCGGCCCGGCCGCCGCGCCGACGGCACCGCCGACGGAGCCGCCGCCGGCCGCCACGCCGACCGTGCCGCCGCCCGCGCCCACCGACACGCCGCCGGTCGTCGCGGTGCCCGACGTGGTCGGCATGGACCAGCACCAGGCGGTGACCCTGGTGAGCCAGGCGCACCTGACGCCCCGCGTGCAGTACGTGGGCCACTCCGAACTGCCGCCGGGCAGCCCCTATAAGGCCGGCGAGGTGAGCGAGCTACAGCCGCCCGCGGGCTCGCCCGTCGCCCGCGACACCGTCGTCGTCCTCTCCGTCGTCAACGGCGGCCACTGATCCTCTGCGCTCCGGCGCGGCGGTTCCCGCACGAATCGGGGGGTGGGCGGCGCTGCGCACCGGCGCGGAACCGCCGGGCTCCCGGTCCGCCCCCGTGTCATGCTGAGCCGCAGGCGAAGCATCTCCGCGCCGGGGGACTTGCCCTGGGCGGCGCTGCGGCCACCGGGCCACTGGTCGGCGCGGAAACGCCTGCCCGAAGGCAACATCCCGGAGTCGGAGACCCTTCGCTGGCGCTCAGGGTGACAAAGGAGAGGCAGGCCGGCCGCGGCAGGGCACCCCGGTTGACAGAACGCGGCCGCGTCAGGTAGCATCCCCTGGCATGCGCGCTGGAGAGAGACCCTGATGGCGATCCTGGCAACCCTGGCCGGCTGGGCGGTCCTGCTGGCCCTCGGGGGCGCCCTGCTGTGGCTGCCGGGAGGCGCGCTGCGCGCCGCGCTCGGCGCCTGGGCCGGCGCCCGCGACCCGGCGCTCGGCGCGCCGGACGGCGCCCTCGGCGCCCTGCTCGACAGCCTCGGCCTCAGCCTGGCCTTCTGGCCGCTGCTGCTCCTCTACGCCGCGCTCGTCCACATCCCGATCACGCCGCGCACCGTGGCCGCCGTGCTCGGGCTCGCCGCCGTCGGGCTCGCCGCGCTGCTCTGGCGCGCGGCGCGGCGCCGGCTGGCGCGCCGTCCGGCGGTGGGCGCGGCCGTGCGCGCCATCGGGCCCCTGGCCGCGCTGACCGCGCTCGCGCTGGTCGTGCGCTTCGCCGCGGTGCGCGACCTCGTGCTGCCCAATTGGGGCGATTCGTTCCACCACACGCTCATCACGCAGTTGTTCCTGAACCAGCAGGGCATCCCGCAGGGCTACATGCCCTACGCGCCGGTCTACTCCTTCACCTACCACTTCGGCTTCCACGGCCTCGCCGCGCTCTGGGCGCTGCTGGCGGCGGTGCCGTCCTGGTCGGCCGTGCTGACCATCGGCCAGATCCTCAACGCCCTGGCCGTGCCCGCCGCCTACGTGCTGACGCGCGAGCTCTTCCGCAACCGCCTGGCCGCGCTGGCGAGTGCCGTGGTGGTCGGCTTCCTCAGCGGCATGCCCGCGGCCTACGTCGACTGGGGCCGCTACACGCAACTGGCCGGCCAGGTGCTGCTGCCGTTCGTGCTCGTCTGGCTGATCCGCTGGCTCGAGCTCCCGCCCGCCACGCCCTGGCGCGCGGGCGCGCCCCGGCTCGCGCTCGCCGGAATTGGCGCGGCGGGGCTCGGCCTGACGCACTACCGCGTGCTGATCATGTACGCGCTGTTCGTCCTCGCCTACCTGGCGATCCGCGGGCTCGCCATCGGGCTCGAGCGCGGCGCCGCCGGGCCGTCGCGGCGCGCCCGGCTGGCTGTGCTCGCCGGCCGTGCCATTGCCGTGGGGGCGCTCGGCGGGCTGCTGTTCGCGCCCTGGCTGGGCAACCTGCTCGCCGAGTACCTGCCCGGCCTCTTCCACCGCCTCGGCGCGGCCACGGCGTCCTACGTGCAGGAGTACACGCCCGACACCTTCCTGACCGCCTACGTGGGCCTGCTGCTGCCGCTGCTGGCCGCCCTCGGCGTGGGGCTCGTGCTGCTGCAGGGCCCTGGCCGCGCGCGCGTCATGGTCGCCGTGCTGCTGGCCTGGACCGGCCTGCTGGCCCTGTCGGCGCGGCCCGACGTGGTGCACCTGCCGGGCGTGGGCGCCATGGGCACCTTCACCATCGGCATCGCGCTCTATCTGCCGCTCGGCACCCTGGCCGGGCCCGGCATCGCCCGGCCGCTGATCGCCCTGCGCGCCTGGCTGCGGACGCGGCACCCGGCGCTGCGCCTCCCGCGCGGACTTCGTCGAGGGCGCGCTGCTCGGCGCCGCGCTGGCTCTGGCGCTGGCCAACCCCGGCTACTGGACCACCGACCCGGCCTGGTCCTACGTCACGCCCGACGACCTGCGCGCGCTGACCTGGGTCGCCGGCCACACGCCGCCCGACGCGCGCTTCCTCATCAGCGCGGCGTCGAGCTACAGCGGCCGCGCGGTCACCGCCACCGACGCGGGCATGTGGCTGCCCCTGTGGGCGGGCGGCGCCCGCCAGACCAGCGTGCCGCCGCTCTCCTCGGCCGCCGAGGGCGCGCAGGCCGCCGATCTGGCCGAGCGCGTGCAGGCGCTCTATCAGGCGACCCTGACCCCCACGCTGGCGAGCAACGTCGCCCTGCTCCAGCGCGACCAGATCAGCTACGTCTTCCTCGGCGAGCACACCGCGACCATCTCGGCCGCCGCGCTGCGCGGCGATCCGGCGGACTACTGCCTGCTCTACCGTCAGGGCGCGAGCTACGTTTTCGGCGTGCGGGGCAGCGTGGCCGCGCCCTGCCGTTAGCCCAATTGCCACCGCACTTTTACCCAAAGTTACCCACTCTTTCGTCTGGATTGCGTAGTATTAGGTGTGGAGGTTGCGCCCCCCTGGCCGGTATTCGGCCATGCCGCGTCGCGGGTGGGGGGTTGAACCCGTCCCGAGCCCGCCCCGCCGTCGTGGCCCTTGACTCGCCGGCCGGGCCGTGGGGTTGCGCAGCAGAGACATGCCTGATACGAAACTGCCTGTCGGTGGGCCTTTACCGTTGAGCTTTGCCGGCGCGATCCCCTTTGCGTCGGTCACCTCGCTGCTCGTCCCCGACGATTACAAGCGGACCGAGCTGGCCTGGCGGCTGAGCACCAAGGAGGATAACCCGGTCGTGCGCGTGCCGCGCGTGCAGGACCTGCGCGACGGCGCGTTGCCGCCCACGGGCTTCGAGCCCTACTTCCTCGGCGTGGGCCTCACGCCGAAGCAGACCCTGATCACCATCGCCGAGATCGGGGCCAAACAGCTCGACATGCTGACCTGGCGCCACCAGGAGAACGACTCCTATGTGGGGCGCCTGCTCAGCATCCTGGAGCACGGCCACCTCTCGGCGCACGAGCCGCAGCGCTCGCGCGACGTCCAGGCGCTGGCCGAGTGCGACGCCATCCTGGGCGGCCTCACGCGCTGGCTCGGCCGCCAGGCCGACGGCAACGACCTCGCCCGCCGCTATCGCACGGAGACGCATGTGCTCGTCGACCCCTTCGTGTCGACCCTGACCTATGTCGAGCCGACCGACCAGGAGATCGTGGAGCACTACGAGCTGCCCGACGTCTCGCGCGCGGGCGCCGCGATCGCGCCGGATTGGAAGGACCTGCGGACCTTCCGCCTGCAGCGCGGCTGGCGGTTCATGCTCTTGCTGGGCGATCGGCTGGGGAACGCGCCCGTGCGCTTCGGCCTGGAGGGCCGCTGGCAGCACCTGCCGCTGCAGTTCCGGTACTGAGGCGCGGTGCCCTCACCCCGGCCCCTCTCGCGAGTTCGGGAGAGGGGGCGTGCGATTCGTCCGGCCCTGAGGCGCGCCGCGGGGCGATGGGGCCGCCCACGCATCAGCGAAGGCGCGGCGCGCGCGAACAAGCGAAGCGGGTGGGGGCGCCGACCCCCGCGCGCCGGTCGCCGGGGCGGCCGGTCGGCGCGGAGACACCTGGCTCCCGGCCCGCCCCCCTTGTCATGTTGAACGCAGTGAAACATCTCCGCGCCGGGTGGCCTGCCCGGGGCAGCGCTGCGTCGTCCGGGCGGCGGGTCGGCGCGGAGGGGCGTGGCTCAGGGTGGCATCCCGAAGTCGGAGATCCCTCACTGCGTTCGGGATGACAAAGGAGAGGTCGGGCGACAGCGGCATCCCGCGATGGCGGCGCCGGGCGGCGGGTCGCCGCGGCACCGCCTGCCTGCAGGCAACATCCCGGAGTCGGAGACCCTTCGCGGGCGCTCAGGGTGACAAGGGGAGGCAGGGCGATGGTGACAACGGAGGGGCCAGGCGACTGCGGGGCCCCGCGGCCGCCGCGCCGCGGCGCCGGCGGCTTCCGCGCGAAGCAGCCGAACGGCGGGCTGACGGCCCACGCGGGCAGGCCGTCGGCCCTGTTTACTCTGCTAATGAGCGCAAATCGCGTTCGACTGACGGCGCTGACGGTCTTTCGAGGCAAACTCCTGCAATTCCCCCCACCTCGCGGGGCCACAGCGCCCGCATGCGGCGCGAAACGAATACGCGCATAGCCTCCCGGCCGCCGCGGTCTGCTGCAGCAGGGGGCTCCGCCCCGCCCGCGCCGCGCGCCCGCCCCGCTTGGGGGTGCCCGGGAGGCTCGTGGACCCGTGTCACTGCGGGGAAGAACGATCCCCGCAGCTTGTGCCGGTATGCTATGCTTCAGCACATATAATGTAGAGTCGTCCAGGTAAATCATCGAATTCCTCCGGACAAAAAGCATGGGATGCAAAAAGCCCGGGATGCGCTATCCTTCAGGCGGAAACTCTAATCCCCTTCCTGGTATAAGGATACATCTGAATTACTATGGGAGGGGAATCATGATGACTATGGGAGGGGAATCATGCCAACTCGCGCCGAGATTTTGACCACACTTGCGGCATCGCAGACGCAGGTCCTGGCGTTCTTTCAAGGGCTGAGCCCGGAAGACCTGGAGCGCCCGGCAACGGCGAGTGATGTTCCCGGCGCAGCGCCGTGGCGTGCCAAGGATCATTTGGCGCACCTGGCGAAGAGCGAGCGCGCCATCCAGCGCTTGTTGCGCCGGGTCCTCGCCGGCGAGACGCGTGACGCTATCTTACGCTCGCAATATCCGGAGGGCATGCCACTGCCGGACATCCTGGGCGATGTGCGCGCGCTGACCCCGGAGCAGGAGGAGCGGCTGGTGCTGGCCGTCGCCGGGATCAATCAAGCCTACGTGAACGCGCACCAGGACGACAGTCTGGCGATGCTGGTCGCGGATTTCCGGGCGGCGCGGCAGGACACCGTGCACCTCCTGCACCAGTTCACCGATGATCAGCTGGCCGCGCCCGTGCCCACGGTCGTTGAGGACCAAGCCGCCGGCGACTTGTTTGCCGGGAGAGCGGGGCATGCGACCGAGCACCTGACCGCGATTGCGGAAGGATTGCGTCAGGGCGACGCTCCGGGAGCCCGGCCGGTCGGCGCCGCCCGTCCGCCCAGCGATCCATGAGTTCGTGCCGCGCCGGGGCGCGCCGCCCGCGCTCGTTGGGCGGTGGTCCCCGCGGAGCGGCCCGGCGCGGCCCGGGTGCGCAGGCCGTCAGCCGTGTTTGTCGCTAACGTTAGGGAGAATCGCGTTTGGCTGACGGCGCTGACGGCCTTTCGGGGCAAACTCCCGCATTTCCCCGCACCCGCGCGCCCGCGGCGATCAGCGCCGCAGCCGCCGCAGCAGGCGCATCACGCGCCCATTCTCGACGCGCCGCAGGTGCGCGCGCAGCCGCCCGAGCTCCTGCTCGCGCTGCTGCACGGCCGCCTCCAGTGAGCGCGCCCACGCGCCTTGCGCGGCCAGGGCGGCTTCCAGTTCCTGGATGCGGGCCGGGTGCGGGTCGGGCGGGGGCGGCGGCTCGGGCGGCGGGGCCATCGCGGCGGGCGCGGGCGGCGGCGCCTCGGCGGGCGTCGCGGCGGGCGCCTCCGGCGGCGCGGCCGGGGGGCGGTTCGCGGCGACGATGGTCACGTACTCGCCGTCCTGCGGGTCGACCTGGCGGATAAGCTCCTGCAGATGGTTGGCGATGGCGAGGCCGTGCGTGAAGGCCGCCGGGTCCTTGTCTTTCCAGAGGTAGTAGAGCAGGGGATAGTGATCGAGCACGACGTGGCGGCGGTGCTCGTACTGCACGGCGAAGCGCGCCCGCAGCAGCGGCAGCACCTGGTCGGCGCCCACATCCTCGAGCGCCGAGTGCGGCTCACTCGGCAGGCGGGCCATGTCGGCGTCGGAAATCGTACGGTAGCGGGGGAAGACCTCGGCCGCCGCCCATTCGTGCAGCCGCGCGCCGAGCGCGCCCGCCAGGCGGCTGTTGTCGACGTGCTCGTCGACGGCCAGCCCGCCGCCGGGGCGCAGCCAGCGCTGCACGTCGGCCAGCCCGGCGGCCAGGTCGGGTACGTGGTGCAGCGAGTGGAACGCCACCACGTTGTCGAAGCTGCCCGGCCGGAAGGCGACGTAGCCCATCGCGGCGCACAGGTACTCGATGTAGCAGCCCTGCGCCATGGCGTAGGCTTTGGCCGCCTGCACCGGCCCGAGGCTCGGGTCGAACGCGGTGACCGCGTAGCCCGCGCGCGCGAAGTGGATCGACGTCCAGCCGAGGCCGACGCCGATGTCGAGCAGCGTGTGCCCCGCGCGCAGCAGCGGGTGCTCGGCGACCGTGTAGTGCAGGTCGTAGCGGTCGACCGTGTCGGCGAAGGGGAAGGCCTCGCGCACGCCCTGGGCCAGGAAGGGCGCGAAGCCGCGGCGCAGGTCGTGGAAGCCCACGGCGCCCTGCTCCAGGTTCCAGAGGTAGAAGCGGTCCCAGAAGGCCGCCTCGCGCTGGAGGTCGGGCGGGAAGAGCGCCGCGAACGAGAGCACGTAGTCCGCGATGGGATACGCCCGCCCGCAGGCACACGTCGCCGTGCCCGTGCGGATCTCCTCGCGCGGCCCGTCGCCGTAGGCGACCGTCTCCGCCGCCTCGACGGCCAGCGTCCACGCGCCCTGCCCGCACGCCGGGCAGCGCACCCGCTCCAACAGCTCACGATTCACGCGTCATCCAGCATCTTTCGTAGGGTCTCCAGTCCGCGGGCGATCGCGGCGCGGTCCTGCCCGCGCTTCATCCAGCCCGGCAGGCGGCTGGCCAGGCTGGCGTTGCGGGCGCCCGTCGGGCTCGGCCCAGGCGGCAGGCCCGTGCGCAGGTCCGCAGTGACATAGCGCTCCAGGAACGCCAGGTGGTCGGCATTATACGCCCAGAGCACGTGCGCGGCGCATGGCACCTGCAGCCACAGCGGCCGCCCGAAGTAGGGGTCGACCGGCCCGCCCAGCCGCTGCACCGTCCCGTCCGTCTCGGCGACATAGCCGCAGGCCGGGCAGACCAGCCGCGCCCGCGCTGCCGGGTCCGCCCGGTCCGCCGGGTCCGCCGGGTCGGGCGGCCGCCGGGTCACCTCCGCGCGGCGCGCGCAGCGCGGGCAGCGCACCAGGGCCCGCCCGGCAAACCCGGCCAGCGTCTCGCCCCGATCCTGAAAGCGCGTCGGCATGCTCCGCGCCGGCCTCCTTGCCGCGCCATTGTACCGGCCCGGGATCGGGCTTGTCAAACCCCCCGCGCGCGGGAGGGTCACCCGCCGCGCAGGGTCGCGCCACTCCGCCCCCTGCCTCTCCGATGTCATCCCGCGCGCCGTCCCGACTACAGCCGTCCTCGGCCGGCCCTACCACTCCTTTGTCACCCTGAGCGCCAGCGAAGGGTCTCCGAACTCCGGGATGTGGCCCTGAGGCAGGCGTCGCCGCGCCGCCCGGGCGCCGCCTATCGCGGGATGCCCCTGTCGCCCGACCTCCCCTTTGTCATCCCGAACGCAGTGAGGGATCTCCGACTCCGGGATGTGGCCCTGAGGCAGGCGTCGCCGCGCCGCCCCGCCGCCCGGCCGCCGCAGCGCTGCCCAGGGCAGGCCCCCCGGCGCGGAGATGTTTCACTGCGTTCAACATGACAAAGGGGGCGGGCCGGGAGCCAGCCGTCGCCGCGCCGACCCGCCGCCCGGCTGCCGCCCATCGCGGGGGGCCGCGGTCGCCCGACCTCCCCTTTGTCATCCCGAACGCAGTGAGGGATCTCCGACTCCGGGATGTTGCCCTGAGGCAGGCGTTGCCGCGCCGACCCGCCGCCCGGCCGCCGCAGCGCTGCCCAGCGTGAGCCCCCCGGCGCGGAGACCCTTCGCGGGCGCGCAGGGTGATAAAGGGGGCGGGCCGGGAGCGCGTCCGCGCGGGGCGGCGTTGCCGACTCCGGGTTCTACGTGGAACCCCCGCGCCCCCGCTACCCGATTCCCACCCCGCGTGCTATAATCCACCAACCTGACCGGCGGGCCTGGATTTCGCTGCCGAAGGAGAAGGACCACGCATGCCGCCCGAGCCGTGGAAGACCCGCCAGAGCCGCGAAGTCTACCGCAACCCCTGGATCCGCGTGCGCGAGGACATCGCCGAGCTCCCCAACGGCCGCACCACCCTCTACGGCGTCTGCGAACTGGGCCGGGCCGTCGGCATTCTGCCCTTCGTCGCGCCCGACGCCGTCGTGATGGTGCGCCAGTATCGCTACGTGCAGCAGGAGAACAGCCGCTGGGAGATGCCGACCGGGGGCGCGCACCCCGGCGAGGCGCTCGAAACCGCTGCCCAGCGCGAGCTGCGCGAGGAGGTGGGCTACCAGGCCGGCCGGCTAACCTGGATCAGCACGTTCTACAGCTCGAAATCGGTCTGCGACGAGACCGCGCACCTCTACCTGGCCCACGACCTCACGGCTGTGGCGGCGGTGCCCGACGAGACCGAGTTCCTGGAGGTCGCCGTGCTGCCCTTTGCCGAGGTGCTGCGCCAGGTGCAGACGAGCGCGATCCGCGACGCGATGACCGTGATCGCGGTGCTCCACGCCGCCCGCCTGCGCGACGGCGGCTGACGCCGCGCGCCACGCGCCCGGGATGGGTGGAGCACGATTCAGCGAGAAGGAGTAGCGGTTCGATGACGATGCAATCCGGGGATCCGCCCTTGAAGATCCTCATGGTCGCCGCCGAGGTGGCGCCCTTCGCCAAGGTCGGCGGCCTGGCCGACGTGGCCGGCGCCCTGCCGCTCGCGCTGCACGCGCTGGGCCACGACGTGCGCGTGGCCTTGCCGCTCTACGGCATGATCGACGGGGCCCAGTACGGCCTGCAGCCGCTCCTGCGCGACCTGGCGGTGCCCCTGACCGTGGCCGCGCGCGGGCCCGGCGCCGTGCCGCTGCAGGCCGCCGCCACCATCGAGGCCGCCGCGGGCGCCCCCCCGGCCGCCGCCGCCGTCGCCACGGACGTGCCCGTCGACGTGCTGCGTGGCGCCATCGGCCGGGCGGGCGAGGTGCCGGTCTACTTCATCCGCAACGACCACTACTACGCCCGCCCCGAGGTCTACGCCTATCCGGACGACGACGAGCGCTTCCTGCTCTTCTGCCGCGCCGCGCTCGCGCTCCTGCCCGCGCTCAACTGGTGGCCCGACGTCATCCACTGCAACGACTGGCACACCGGCGTGATCCCCGACTGGCTGCGCGCGCTCGGCCGCGACGACCCGCGCTACGCCCGCATCGCCACCATCTACACGATCCACAACCTGGCCTATCAGGGCGTCTTCCCTGAGGACACGCCGTCGGTCGCCGGGCTGCGCGCCGCCGGGCACGTGCCCGCCGAGGCGCCTGGCACGGTCAACCTGATGGCGCGCGGCCTGACCTACGCCGACCTGATCAACACGGTGAGCGCGCGCTATGCCGAGGAGATCCTGACGCCCGCGTATGGCGAGGGGCTCGACGGCCTGCTGCGCGCGCGGCGCGACCGCGTCTCCGGCGTCCTCAACGGCATCGACGTCGACCTGATCGACCCGGCGACCGATCCGCACCTGCCCGCGCACTTCGACGCCGACCACCCGGCGGGCAAGGCGGCCGGCAAAGCCGCGCTGCAGGCCGAGCTCGGCCTGCCGGTGCGCGCCGATGTCCCGCTGATGAGCGCGATCTCGCGCCTGGCGCTGCAAAAGGGCTTCGAGATCATGGTGCCGATGCTCGATCAGGTGCTGGCGCGGCACGCCGCCCAGTTCGTGATCCTGGCCATCGGCAACCCGGACTACGAGGCGCAGTTTGCCGCGCTCGCCGCGCGCTTCCCGGAGCAGGTGCGCTTCGCGCGCCGCTTCGACGCCCCGCTGGCCCAGCGCATCTACGCGGGCAGCGACCTCTTCCTGATGCCCTCGCGCTTCGAGCCGTGCGGCCTCGGCCAGATGTTCGCCATGCGCTACGGCACGGTGCCCGTGGTGCGCCGCACCGGCGGCCTGGCCGACACGGTGCAGGACTACGACCCGGCGACCGGCACGGGCAGCGGCTTCGTCTTCGACGCCTTCGCCCCGGATGCCTTCCGGGCCGCCGTGGAGCGCGCGCTGGCCGTCTACCAGGACCCCGCGGCCTGGCAGCGCCTCGTCGCGCACGATATGCACCTGGATTGGGGATGGGATAGCTCGGCCCACCGGTACGTGGATCTGTACCGGCGCGCCGTCAATCTGCACGAGTCGTAAGATAGAATGGGGAGGTCCGGACCCCCAGCGAACCCGACGGCGTTGGCTCCGCGGCTTCTGTCATCTACAACGGACGGCCCGCGGCGCGGTTGCAGTGCCCCGGGGGCGGCGCTTTCCGGTGTGCACGCGACGGGTGCGCGCCGCATGGAGGGCCGCCCGCAATCTGCCGGCCCGGCCGCTCCCTTGTCATCCCGAACGCAGCGAGGACGCGCGCGGCAATCCGCCTGCCCTGCCTCTCCTTTGTCACCCTGAGCGCCAGCGAAGGGTCTCCGAACTCCGGGATGTTGCCTGAGGCAGGCCGTGCCGCGCCGACCCGCCGCCCGGCGCCGCACATCGCGGGATGCCGCTGTCGCCCGACCGCTCCTTTGTCATCCCGAACGCAGTGAGGGATCTCCAACTCCGGGATGTTGTCCTGCGGCAGGCGTTTCCGCGCCGACCCGCGGCCGGCACGCCGCAGGGCCTGCCAGCGGAGGCCCCGCGGCGCGGAGATGTTTCGCTGGCGCTCAACATGACCAGGGGGAGGACCGGGAGCGCTCCCGGGCGTGCCGCCGCAGCCGCTCCGCGCCCCGGCAGCAAAACGCCGGGCTGACTCAGCCCCCGCAGGGGGCTTCGTGGCTGTTGCCCGCAGCTTCAGCTGCCGGGCAACGCCCCACCGCCCCGCTCCCCGGCAGCCGATTCGCCCGCGTCTCAGCCCCCGCAGGGCGCCGCCGGCGGAACCCCCGCATTCAGCCCGTCTTGACGCAGGTGTAGGCCGCGTGCACCCGGCTCGCCGCGACCTGCCGCTCGCGGATGGCGAAGCCCGCCTGCGCCAGCATCGGCTCCAGCACCCAGCTGAACGGGCTGTACTCCGTCCGCAGGTGCGTCACGAGCTCGGCGCGCGTCCAGCCCGCGCCTGGCGAGTCCGGCGCGGCGGCCAGCCAGGCGCCGATCACCGCGTCGAACGCCTCCAGATCGCAGCAGTAGATCAGGTCGCGCAGGTGGAAGACGCCGCCCGGCCGCAGGATTGCCGCGATGCGCCGCAGCGCGATGGCTTTCCAGACGGCGGGCAGATGGTGCAGCGCGTGGCGCGAGTAGACGAAGGCCGCGGGCGGCCCGGCGTGCGCGTAGCTCAGGAAGCCCGCCTGCACCACGGTCACGTTCGTGAGGCCCTGCGCCGCCACGCGGGCGCGCAGCGCGGCGACCATGGCGGGCGACACGTCGACCGCGACCACCCGGCGGCACCACGGGGCCGCGGCGAGCGCGAACGTGCCCGTGCCCGCGCCGAGGTCGACCAGCGTGTCGTCGGCGCCGAGGCCCAGCCCACGCAGCAGCGCCACGTCCGCCGCGGGGTCCGTCGCCGCCTTCGCGTCATAGGTGGCCACGTACGCCGCGTCGAGATGCTCGGGCCCGGCGTAGGCGCGCTCGTCGAGATACCAATCGGGGGTTGCCATGGGGTCGCTGCTCCTTCTCCGGTCCGGTCCGCGGGCGCTCATGGGAACAAGCGCTTGACCTGCTCGGCCGGCTGCCAGATCAGGTCGACGCGGCCGAACTCGGCGATGGCCGCGCGGGCCGCCGCGTAGGGCGCCTGCAGCGCGGCCGCCTTCACCCGATAGGCGCCCGTAAGCTGCTTCACCATGAGCTCCTGCGGCGACGTGACCGTCACGGTGTAGTCCGCGGGCGCGCGCCCGGCCGCGCGGATCCGATCGGCGATGTCAGTCAGCGCGGCGCGCAGGGTGTGGTACTCGGCCTCATCGGCCGCGTGCGGCCCGGCGTGGCGCACGGTCGCGTCGCGGCTGCGCCCGTCGCGCGCGGTCACGCGATAGCGGCCGGTGGCGGGGCCCGTGAGGCCGGGGCCGTCGAGGCGGGTGTGCAGCAGCACCGCGTAGTCGGCCGCACCCGTATCGGCGGCGAGAGGGCGCGGCGCCGGGGCGGGCGGTGGTGTCGGCGCTGGATCCGCCGCGGGGGCCGCAACGGCCGTCGCGCCGGGCACCTCGCGGCCGGTGGCCGCCTGCGCCGCGCGATACCGCGCATAGACCGCCGCGTCGAAGTCGAGCGCGGCGCGCGTCGCCAGTTCATCCGCCGCTTCGTTGTACGCGTTGGCGGCGTGGCCCTTGAGCCAGGCGATATGCAGGCCCGGGATCCGGCTCCGCGCCGCGGCGACGCAGGCGTCGTAGAGGGGCCAGAGGTCGGTGTTCTTCTTGCGCTGCCAGGTGCCGTTGCCGCACATCACCGTGTAGCTGCTGTCGCTCCAGACGGTCGCCGGAGCGGCGCGCCAGGGCCCGGCGGGCAGGCTAATCAGGGCGCCGAGCGCCGTGAGCACCCCCGCGATCTCCGCGCGATTGTTGCTGGTGGCCGGCGCCTCGCGCCGCGGGGGCACGTGGCCGCCCAGGTCGAGCCGCGCGACCGGCGCGGGTCGCCCGGCCGGGTCCGCCGCGACGGGCGCCGCGAAGCCCACGACGACGGCGGCGAAGCCCGCCGGGCCGCCTGGGTTCTTCAGCGGCGCCGAGCCGTCGGTGTAGACCTCGACGGAGCGGCAGGCCGCGAAGGCGGCCCAGGCGTCCGGCGCATCCGCCGCGCTGCGCCGCAGCACGTCGCGCAGGATCGGCCACTCGGGCGCCTCCAGGCTGTCGGACAGCAGCGACCGGGCCGGGACGACGGCGTCGAGCGCGGTCGGCACGTAGCCGCAGACGCAGGGGGCCGGCGCCCCGGCGGGGTCCATGGGCAAGGGGCGGCCACACTGCGGGCAATTGGGCATCGGCAATCTCCTGGACGGCGATGACGGCGGCGCGGGCCGCGGAATCAGACCGGGCGGGGCGGCTGCAGCAGCGCGCCCTCGTCGAGGTCGCGTAGCACGCGGAGCTCCGCCGGCGTGGGTGGCGGGGTGGGCACCACGCCGTCGGGCGGCAGCGCCAGCGGGAAGCCGGTCGCCGCCTGGACCGCCGCCGCGTCGGCGCCCCCGTGCGTCGAGACGAGGCGCATCTGCCCGTCGACGAAGTCGAGCACGGCCAGCGGCGTGACCACCAGGGCGGGGCCGGGGCGGCCGGCGCCGCGGTCCCAGCCGGGCAGGGTGACGTGCGCCACATGGGGCACGAACGTGCGCGCGTCGTGGCGCTCGGTGTAGAGCAGCGTGCGCCGGGTACTCGTGGCGAGCACGTGGCCCGCCAATCCCGGCCCGCGCACGGCCGCGTTGCCGCGCAGGTTGGCGTTGCCGTGCGCGTCGATCTCCAGCCCCCCGGCGAAGAAGACGTCGCAGCGCCCGCCCGCCTGCAGCAGCACGAGCTCGTGGAACGACAGCAGCGCCTCGGCGGCCAGGTGGCCGTAATCGCCTGAGGAGGGCAGCAGCGGCCGCCCCTCGGGGTTCACCGCGCTGCTGGCGCCCGCCAGGATGGTCAGGTTGGGGGCGTGGGTCAACTGCGCGAGGCGCGCCGCGGCCAGCGGCAGCAGGCTCACCGCGCCGAAGACGACGACCTCGCCGTCGTGCAGCGCGCGGGCTAACGCCGTCGCCATGATCTCGGGCACGCTCGGCGGGCCGCATGCCCGGCGCGGCGAAGAGGGGCAGGGGCGCGCCCGCGCCCGCGGCGGGCGTCGGGCTTGGTGCCGGCTCCTCCCGCCGCTCGACCGGCTTGCCGCCCAGATTGCCGAACGTCACTCGCGCCACTCCTCTGCCTGCACGCGGTCCATGTAGGCGTCTTGCGTGGCCGGCTCATCGCAATAGCGCTTGACATAATCCCAGAAGCCGGCCTCGGTGCGCGCCTGCCGCTGGTAGGTCCGCAGGTGCACGTCGTCGTAGTTGTAGTAGCGGTGGCTCGACGTCGGGTGGCAGCCGAAGCCGACCGGCACCACGGCCGCCACGCGGAAGCCGGGCACGCCCACGCTCTGTGGCGCGCGCTGCGCGACCGTGGGCTCGACAATGCGCTCCACCTGCAGGATCACCGTGTCGGCGGCGAGCGCCAGCGTCCGGTCGGCGAAGGGGGCCCCGCGGAAGAAGCCGTTGCCGAAGCGGTCGGCCTCCTGGCAGGCGATCAGGGCGACCGTGGGCCGCAGCGCCGGCACCGCCCACGCCGTGCCGCCGTGGAAGGGGTCGGGCACCGCGCGGTACAGGCTGTCCGGCGTCGGCAGGTCGGTTTGCCCCACGCCGGAGGGCACGACGGCAAACGGCAGCCCCGCGCCGCCCGCGCGCACCGCTTCGAGCAGCGAGACCGCGTCGAGGTCGTGCACGACCAGGCGGCCGCCGGCGGCCGCGCGGCGGAAGGCGGGGGCCAGCCCGAAGTGCTCGAAGCCGATGTAGCTGACGATCGCCGCGTCGACCATCCCCGCGCCGATGAGCAGGTCGGCGCCGATGCCCGCCGCCGGCCCCGCGATGAGCGTGCGGATGTGGTGCGTGGCGCGCTGCCGCACGAGCTCGCGCACCAGCGCCATCGGCATGTTGTGCAGGTGCATGCCGCCGATCACCAGAGACGGACAATCGGCCGGTATGTACCGGCCGATGGCCTCGGCTAGGGGTTGGATCTTCAATTCGCGGGCGGGCGCGCCGGCCGGCGCCGCGTCCGGCAATCCGGCCGCCGGACCGCCGGGGGCCGTGGTCTCAGGGGTTGCACCGGTCATGGTAGCAGCCATGATACCACAGCCCGCGGGCGCCGGGCAAGCGTGCCCGGCCGGGCCGCCCCGCCGGGGGTCCCGCGGGCCGGCGCGCCCGGCGCGCGGCGGCCGCCGCGGCGCGCCCGCAAGCGCTCCCGGCCCGCCCCCTTGTCATGCTGAGCCGCAGGCGACGCATCTCCGCGCCGGGGGGCCTGCCCTGGGCGGCGCTACGGTCCCCGGACGGCGGGTCGGCGCGGAAACGCCTGCCTCAGGGCAACATCCCGGAGTCGGAGATCCCTCGACTGGCGTTCAGGATGACAAAGGAGCGGTCGGGCGACCGCGGCATCCGACGCCGTGCGGCGGCGTCCAGGCGGGTCGGTGCGGCAACGCCTGCGTCAGGGCACCATCCCGGAGTTGGAGATCCCTCACTGCGTTCGGGATGACAAAGGAGCGGTCGGGCGACCGCGGCATCCCGCGATGGGCGGCGCCGGGCGGCCGGTCGGCGCGGTAACGCCTGGCTCACGGCAGCATCCCGGAGTCGGAGACCCTTCGCTGGCGTTCAGGGTGACAATGGGGCGGCCGGGCGATGGGAGCGGCCGGGCGACGGGCCGCTGCCACCCGGCTGACGCCCGGCTGACGGCCCCCGCGGCAAGGCCGTCAGCCCTGTTTCCTCCTGATATGAGCGAGAATCGCGGGTGGCTGACGGCGCTGACGGCCGTTCGGGGCAAACACCTGCCGTGCCCCCCACCTCCCGGCGCCGGGGCCCGCCGTGACGAGATTGGCGGGACCATGTATAATGGAGGCGTCATATTGCCGGTAATACGGCGTGCATCGCCTCGCATCCCGCGATGCACGCGATATCGCATAGGGGAACCTGAAGCGCAGGGCGCAATGCGGCGCCCGGAGGAGATGAGTTCGTGAGCGATCAGAAACCAGCACAAGCACGGGGGCTGGAGGGCGTTGTCGTGACCTCCAGCCGGCTGAGCAACGTGGAGGGCACGGAGGGCCGGCTGAGCTACCGCGGCTATAGCATCGACGACCTGGCCGAGCATTCGAGCTTTGAAGAAGTCGCCTATCTGCTCTGGTTCGGCGAGCTACCCACCACCGAACAGCTGATTACCTTCAGCGCCGAGATGCGCGCGGGCCGCGAGCTGCCCGACCTGGCCTGGCATGTGCTCAAGCTCCTGCCGACCACCGGCGCCCCGATCGACGCGCTGCGCACTGTCGTCTCGGCCCTGGCGCTCGCCGACCCCGACGTCGACGACACGAGCCACGACGGCGTGATCCGCAAAGCGACCCGCCTGGCCGGCATGTTCCCGACGATCCTGGCGACCTACGACCGCCTGCGCCGCAACCTCGACCCCGTGGAGCCGCGGCAGGACCTCGGCCGCTCGGCCAACCTGCTCTTCATGCTCTCCGGCGAGGAGCCGGGCCCCGAGCAGGTGGACGCCCTGGACGCCTACATGGTCCTTGCCGCCGAGCATAGCCTGAACGCCAGCACCTTCGCCGCCATGGTCACCATCTCGGCCGTCAGCGACTACTATTCGGCGCTCGTCACCGCGATCGGCACGCTGCGCGGCATCTCGCATGGCCGGGCCAACGAGAAGGCGATGGAGATGCTCATGGAGATCGGCTCGCCCGACAACGTCGACGCCTTCGTGGACCAGGCGCTGGCGACCAAGCGCCGCCTCATGGGCATGGGCCATCGCATCTACAAGACGCGCGACCCGCGCGCCAAGCACCTCGCCGCGCACGCGCAGCGCCTGGCGCGCCTCGCCAAGGACACGCGCTGGTTCGACGTGGCCAACCGCCTGGACGATCTGTCGGGCTCGCACCCCTATTTCACCGAGCGCAAGATCTACCCGAACGTGGAGTTCTACTCTGCTCCGGTGCTCTTCGGGCTGGGCCTCGCGCCCGACCTGATGCCCGCCGCGTTCGCCTGCAGCCGCATCGCGGGCTGGACGGCCCACATCCTGGAGCAGCTGGCCGACAACCGCATCATCCGCCCCAGCGCGGACTACAGCGGCCCGGATCTGCGCCCCTACGTGCCGATCGACGCGCGCGGCTAACCCCGCCCCCGCCGCCGAGGCCGGGCGCGCCCCCGCGCCCGGCCTCGTCGCGTCCCTGGCGGTCGCCCCCGCCGGGGCTGCCGCCCGGCTGACGGCGGCTGCCGGCGGGCTGCCGGCCCGGGCGGCAAGGCCGTCAGCCGGGTTTATTCCTGTTCTTAGCGGGAATCGCGGTTGGCTGACGGCGCTGACGGCAATCCGGGGGCAATTGCTGCATGTTCCCCCCACCGCCCACCCGCGCGGACGCCGGCTGCACCCCGCCGGGCGGGCGTATGCCGTGACGGCGGCGCGGTTCCGCCAATACCCGGGGGTGGGCAATCCAGCCACAGGCAGGCACCCGCGCCCCCGGCCCTCTCCTTTGTCATCCCGAACGCAGTGAGGGATCTCCAACTCCGGGCTGTTGCCCTGAGGCAGGCGTTTCCGCGCCGACCAACGGCTCGGCCGCCGCAGCGCTGCCCAGGGCAGGCCGCCCGGCGCGGAGATGTTTCACTGCGTTCAACATGACAAGGGGGCGGGCCGGGAGCCAGGCGTCGCCGCGCCGACCAGCTGCCCGGCGCCGCCCATCGCGGGGGGCCGCAGTTGCCCGACCTCTCCTTTGTCATCCCGAACGCAGTGAGGGATCTCCAACTCCGGGCCGTTGCCCTGAGGCAGGCGTTTCCGCGCCGACCCGCCGCCCGGCCGCCGCAGCGCTGTCCAGGGCAGGCCGCCCGGCGCGGAGATCCTTCGTCTACGGCTCAGGATGACAGGGGGGGAGGGCCGGGCCGGGGGTGGCGCGTCCCGAATCGGGGCAGACCCCGGCCATCCCGGTACGGCGGCAGCGCCGGTTGACAGCCCGCCGCCGGGCGCCGTATAATCGGGGCGAGGCGCCGCCTGCGGATGGGCAGGCGGCGGGCGGGAGACGCCCGGCGGGGCCGGGCCCGGAGGAGCGCGCGCCGTGCCGACTATCGGGATCGTGGTCAGCTTCAAGCACCGGCCCGGCACGATCCGGGATCTCCAGGAGTGGCTCGCCGGCCAGGGCGCCACGATGCTGGCCAGTACCTGCGGGCCCAAGGAGCACTACCTCGGCATGTTCATGATCGAGGGCGACCCGACCTACACGCTCGAGATGCGCTCCGAGACGACCGACCCCGACGTGCTCGACGAGCTGGATCTGCTCAACTCCGAGAAGCTGAACTCGCGGCCAGACGGCCATGAAGCTGATGTGGCGCTTCCTCGACCAGAGCGTGCCGCCCCGCGTCCACTTCACCCGCTCCCTGCATGAGGCCGCGCCCGCGCCCCGATGACACACCGCCTGACCGTGCTGCGTCGGGATCCCGGGTTGCTGCTGCTGCTGATCCTGTTCCTGGTGGGCTTCCCCCTGGTCACCACGCGCATTTACGCCTCCGACGAGATCAAGTACTTCGCGTATCTGCATTCGCTGGCGTTCGACCACGACCTCAACTTCACGAACGACTACCAGCACTGGGTCGACCTGGGCCCCAAGTACGCCAACATCCAGTCGCTGCTCAAGCCCAACCCGCAGACCGGCCTGCCCATCAACGAGGCGCCCATCGGCACGGCGCTCTTCTGGGCCCCCGCGTTTGGCCTGGCCCATCTCGCCGTGCGCGCGGCCGATGCCCTGGGCGCGCACGTGCCCGCCGACGGCTACAGCCAGCCCTACATCGCCGCGATCTGCTACGCCTCCTACCTGTACGGCTGCGCGGGTCTGCTGCTGATCTATCTGCTGCTGCGGCGCTTCTTCCGCCCGTTCGCCGCCGCGCTGGCCGTGATCACGGTCTGGCTGGGCACGGCGGCCTTCTTCTACATGATCATCGCCCCGCCCTGGTCGCACAGCATCTCGCTCTTCACCGTGGCGCTATTCACGACGGTCTGGCTGCGTAGCGGCCCGCTGCCGCGGCGCACCTGGGGCGGCTGGGCGCTGCTGGGCGTCTGCGCCGGGCTGATGATGCTCGTGCGCGAGCAGGACGCCCTCTTCCTCAGCCTGCCCGCCGTGGAGACGCTGCGCTGGCTGGTGGGCCGCTGGGCGCCGCCGCCGCCCCGCCGCGCGCGCCGCGGTCGGTTTCGCCGCGCCGGGCGCCGTGCCCGCGCCGCCCCGTGCCCCGGCGCCCCCGCCGCCCGTCGCGCCGGCCGGTCCCGGCGCCGGGTCCGGGCCGTCGCTCGGCCGGGTGATCGGCGGCTGGGTGCTGGTCATCGGGCTCGCCTCCATCGTCTTCATCCCGCAGCTGATCACCTACAAGGTGCTGGGCGGGCGCTTCGCGCCGTCGAGCACGGTCGGCGACAAGCTGGACTGGCTCGCGCCGCACGCGCTGGAGGTGCTCTTCTCGCCCGCCTACGGCCTGATCCCCTGGGCGCCCGTGGTGCTGCCCGCGCTGGCCGGCCTCGTGATCTTGAGCCGGCGGGGCGGGGGCCTGGCGCTCGCGCTCGGCGTGGCCTTCCTCGCCCAGGTCTACGTGGCCGGCTCGTACTCCACCTGGATGGCCGCCAGCTCGTTCGGCCAGCGGCGCTTCATCAACTGCACCGTCATCTTCGCCTTCGGCTTGGCCGCGCTGCTGAGCTGGGCAGTCGAGCGGGGCGTGCCGCGCGCGCTGCTCGTCGCGCTGGCGGGCGTGGCCGTCCTCTGGGAGGGCGGCCTGGCGCTGCAGTACGCCGTCTGGACGTCGGCCCAGCGCGAGGCCGGCCTCGTCTGGCCCGACGTGCTCGCCGGGCAGGCGCGCGCCCTGCTCGACGCGCCGCTGCGCGTCTGGCGCTTCCTGTTCGATCGCGCGTCGTTCTACCGGAGCACGCCCGCCCCATGATCTCGCCCCGCCTGCGCGCGCTCGTCCGCTGCCCCATCTGCACCGCCGAGACCCACGGCGCCGCCCCGCCGCTCGCCGCCGCGGCGGGCGACGCGCTGCGCTGCCCGCGCTGTGGCCGTGTCTACCCCGTGGCGCCCGGCGGCGGCTACGTCGACCTGATGCCGGTCGCGGCCGGGCTCGCTCGGCCACACCTCGCGCTACGTCGCCGAGGCGGCCGAGTTCGCCGAGCGGCTCGACTACCGCGAGGTCGCGCCGCCGCTGCTCGGCGCCGCCGTGCGCAACCGGCTGCTACGCCGCCTGCTCGCCCTGTCGCCGCGCGACCGCGTGCTCGAGCTTGGCTGCGGCAACGGCAAGTTCCTGCTCTGGAACCGCGCGCTGGTCGACTGGAGCGTCGGCGTCGACCCCGCGCCGCTCTTCGCCGACGCCGCCCTGCGCGACCTCGACCTCGTGCGCGGCGACGCGCGCCTGCTGCCCTTCCCCGACGCCTCCTTCAGCAAGCTCTGGTCGATCGACGTGCTGGAGCACCTGGACGAGGCCGACATCGCCCGCTATCTGGCCGAAGCCTATCGGGTGCTCGTGCCCGGTGGCCGCTTCTTCATCTTCTCGAACACGCGCGAGCGCGGCCCGTTCGACGTCCTGGTCGCCGGGTCGCGGCACCTCGCCAATTGGCTGGCCCGCCGCGGCTGGGCCGACCCGCGGCGCGACCTGCTGCGCAAGTCCGACCACCTGAAGGTGCTCGAGACCTGGGACGCGGTCGAGGCGGCGGTCACGGCGGCGGGCTTCGAGGTGCGCCGGGTGGTCTACTGGAACGGCGTCTTCCAGAGCTTTATCGACAACGTCGCCCTGCGCCTGGCCGAGCGCCTCGTCGTCGCGCTGCGCGGGCGCCGGGGCGGCTCCCGCGGCCGCGCCGGAGACGCCCGCGCCGGAAGGGCTGGACGCCGCGGGGCAGGAGGCGCTGGCGGCGCGCAGCCAGGTGCGCGCCCGGCTGGCGCGTGGCGGGCCGGCGCTCTGGCTGCTGCGCGCGCTCACCGGCCTGATGTGGATCGACATCGTCCTCTTCGGCCGCTTCCGCACGGGTCCCTACTTCGTGCTGCTGCGGAAGCCGAAGCCCGGCGCGTGAAGATCCTCTACGTCTCCGGCGCCATCGCCCTCCCCGGCACCTCGGGCGGCGCGATCCACGTGCAAGAGGTGGCCGAGGGCCTGGCCCGGCGCGGCCACCGCGTCCACGTGGTCGCGCGGCGCGGGCGCGGGGCGCTGCCCGCCTGGGCGCCCGGCGTCACGCGCACGCTGCTGCCCTGGCCCGACAAGCTCGCCGCGCTGGCCTACCCGACGCTGGCCCGCCTCGTGCCGCGCTTCCGGCCCGACGTGATCATGGAGCGCTACTACAACTTCGCGGGCGCGGGGGTGCTGCTCGCCCACCGGCGCGGCATCCCCGCCCTGCTCGAAGTCAACGCCCCGATGGTCGATCCCCCCGGCTCGCGCAAGGACCGCCTCGACGCGCTGCTGGGCCGCCCGTTGCGCCGCTGGGCCGTGCGCCAGGCGCGCTGGAGCGCGCGCCTCGTCACGCCGCTGGCGAGCACCGTACCCGCCCCGGTGCCGCGCGCCGCGATCGTGCTGCTGCCCTGGGGCGCCAACGTCGACCGCTTCTGCCCGGCCATCCGCACGGATGAGGCGCCCGCCCTCGCGGCGCTCCGCGCGCTCTACGGCATCCCGGAGGACGCCGTGGTCGCCGCCTTTGCGGGCAGCTTCCGCGCCTGGCACGGCGCCGCCGCCTTCGTGCGGGCCGCGCGCGGGTTGCTGCCCGCGCACCCCGACCTCTGGTTCCTGGCCGTCGGCGGCGGACCCGAGTTGCCCGCGGCCCAGGCGCTCGCCGCCGGCCTGCCGCCCGCCGAGGCGCGCCGCATCGTCTTCACCGGCCCGCAGCCGCACGCCGAGATGCCGCGGCTGCTCGCCCTGGCCGCCATCGGCGTCGCGCCGTTCGTGCCCGCCGCCTACCCGCCGCTGCGCCACTTCGGCTTCTACTGGTCGCCGCTCAAGGTCTTCGAGTACATGGCGATGGGCCTGCCCGTGGTCGCCCCGGCCATCGCGCCGCTCGACACGATCGTGCGCGACGGCAAGGAGGGCCGGCTCTACCCCGAGGGCGACGAGGCCGCGCTGGCGGCGGCCATCGCCGCGCTGGCGGCCGGCGCGCCCGCGCGTGCCGCCATGGGCGCGGCGGCGCGCGCCCGCGTGGTCGCCCACTACAGCTGGGCGGCCCACTGCGCCGCGCTCGAGCAGGTGCTGGAGGCCATGCGGTGCGCGTCGTGATCGCCACCGACGTCTTCCCACCGCGCTGCGGCGGCGCGGGCTGGAGCACCTACTTCCTGGCGCGCGCCCTGCGCGCGCGCGGCCACACGATCGCCGTCGTGCGCCCGCGGGTCGACGCCGCCGCGCCGGGCCTCGGCCGCCGCCGCACCGCCTACGACGGCTTCCCCGTCGTCGAGGTCGTCGTGCCGGAGCCGCCCGGCCGCCTGGCGCGCCTCTGGATGCGCCAGGTGCGTGCGCCCCGCGCCCTGCGCGCCGCGGTCGCCGCCGAGGCACGCCGCCTCGCCGCCGACGTGATCCACGCGCAGCACGCGCAGACCGTGCCCGCCGCCGTCGGCGCCGCCGCCCGCCTGCGCCGCGCCGGGCGCCGCGTGCCGGTCGTCGCCACCGTGCGCGACTACTGGCCGCTGGCCTACTACAGCACGATGCAGGTGCCTGCCGCCCATCCCGCCGTGCCGCCCGTGGACGGCCCGCCGCCGGACGCCGCGCCCGCCGCCCCCATCGGCGGCCCCGGCCTACCCGCGCTGGCGCGCGCCCTCTGGCGGGCGCGGGGCCCCCGCGCCCTGCGCACTGCGCCCCTCTGGCCGCTCTGGGAGGCCGCCACGGCCGCCCGCCGCCGCGCGCTGCGGGCGTGCGCCGCCGTCATCGCGGTCAGCGGCTTCGTGGCCGAGGCGCTGGCTCGCGGCGGCGCCGTCCGGCCCGGGCGGCTGACCGTCATCCCGAACCTGGTCGACCTGCCCTACGTCGACGCCGTGCGCGCCACGCCGCCGCCGCTCGCCGCGCTCGGCCTGGCGCCCGGCGCCCCCTTCCTGCTCTTCGCGGGCAAGCTGGAGCCGAGCAAGGGACCGCAGTTCCTGCCCTGGGCGCTGCGCGCGGCGGGCGTGGGCCCCGGGCTGCCGCTCGTGCTCGCGGGCAGCGGGCCGCTGCGCCCCGCGCTGGCGGCCGCGGGCGCCGCCGCCGGGCTCGACCTGCGCTTCGCCGACTGGCTCGACAACGCCGACCTGCTGCGCCTCCTCGGCGCCGCCACGCTGCTGCTCTTCCCCTCCGGCTGGGACGAGCCCCTCAGCCGCGTGCTGCTCGAAGCCTGCGCCGTCGGCGCGCCGATCGTCGCCCTCGCCACGGGCGGCACGGGCGACATTCTGACGGACGGCGCGAACGCCCGCCTGGTCGACGACCTGCCCGCGTTCGCCGCCGCCGTGCGCGATCTGCTGGCCGACCCGGCGGAGCGCGCCCGCCTGGTCGCCGCCGCCCGCGCCACCGCGGAGGCGCGCTTCAGCGCGCCGGTGGTGGCCCCGCAGGTCGAGGCGCTCTACGCCCGCGTCGTCGCCGAGGCCGCGCGATGAGCGACGGCGAGGGCGGGGGCTTGCGCGTGGCGCACCTGGTGCGCGCCGTCTTCCCGCAGCACGGCTACGGCGGCATGGAGCGCGCCGCCACGGCGCTAACAGCAGCACCTGCAGGCGCAGGGCGCCGCCGTCACGCTCTACACGCGCGCCTGGCCCGCCGCGCGCTGGGAAGGACGCGCCCGCGTCACGACGGGGGAGGGGCCCGGCGGCGCCGCCGTCGCCGGCATCCCCTACTCGCTGCTGCCGCTCCGGCCCAACTCGATCGCCGCGCGGCTGACCAACTACCCGCTCTTCGTCGAGCGCATGGGCCGGGTGGTCGGCAACCGCGCGCGGGCCGGCGCGTTGGATGTGGTGTACGCGCATGGGCTCTGCGCGTACGGCGTGCGCGCGCCCGGCCGCCGCCGCACGCCGCGGGGCGTGGCCCCGCTGCTCATGAACCCGCACGGCCTGGAGGACTTCAAGGTTCGCCACCCGCTGAAACGCCTGGCCTACGCGCCCTTCCGCGCGATGTACGCCCGCGGCGCGCAGGCCGCCGACCGCGTCGTCGCGACCGACGAGTCGCTGCGCGGCGAGGTCAGCCGCTACCTGCGCGTGCCGCCGGAGCGCGTCGTCGTGATCCCGAACGGGGTGGACCCCGACGCCGGGGCCGCGCTCGTCACGCCGGAGCGGCAGGCCGCGCTCGCGGCGCGCTACGGCCTGCCCCGGGGCGGCCCGGTCGGCTTGACCGTCGCGCGGCTGGAGGCGAACAAGGGCCTGGCCTACCTGCTGCGCGCGCTGGCCGCGCTCGACCGCCGTCTGCCCTGGCGCTGGCTGCTCGTCGGCACCGGCCGCGACCGCGCGGCGCTCGAGGCGCTGGCCGCGCGGCTCGGCCTGGGCGACCGGGTCGTCTTCACCGGCGCCGTCGACGACGCCGACCTGCACAATCTCTACGCCCTGGCCCGCGTCTGCGCGCTGGCGAGCCTCTACGAGGGGAGTTCGCTCGTCGCCCTGGAGGCCATGGCCCACGGCCTGCCCGTGGTCGCCACCGCCGTGGGCGGCCTGCCCGACAAGGTGCGCCCCGGCGCGACGGGGCTGCTCGTGCCGCCGGGCGACGCGCCCGCGCTGGCCGCCGCCCTCGGCGCCGTGCTGCCCGACCCGGCACGCGCCCGCGCCTGGGGCGCCGCCGGCCGCGATCTCGTCCGTGCGCGCTTCACCTGGACCGCCATCGCGGCCCAGACCTTGGCCCTACTGGAGGATCTGGTACAATCATCCCTGTGATCTCCTGGATCGTCGGACTGATCTGCTTGCCGCTGCTGCTCTGGCTGCCCGGCGCCGTGCTGCTGCGCGCGCTCTTCGGCCCCACGGGCCCCGCGCGCACCGACGGCGCCGGTTGGGCCTTCCTGGCGATCGCCGGGAGCGTGCTCTGGACCGGCTGGCTCGGCTTCACCCTGGCCGAGATCGGCTGGTTCTCGCTCGGGCTGCTCGTCGCGGGGACGCTGCTCGCCTGCCTGGCGGTGGTCGCCGTGGCCGCCGGGGAGCGCCGCGCGGTCGGCCCGACGCTGCGGCGCTGGCTGGGCGAGCTTGGCGCGCGCACGATGCTACACGCCCGCCGCTGGCTGCCGGGGCGCCACCCGCCGCCCGGCGTAGGCCGCCCGCACGTCGAGACGATCGTGCTCGTCGTGCTGCTGCTGATCGGCGGCGGCCTCTTCGCCCGCCCGGCCGAGATGATCCGCGGCGCGCTCAACTCCGGCACCTACGTCAACGCCGGGATCGCGCTCGCGCGGAGCGGCAGCATCGTGCTGCACGATCAGCTGATGCGCGAGCTCCGCGACGACGACCCGGTCACCTTCGCGCCCGACCCCGAGGCGCGCCAGTTCCTGCAGCCGCTGAACCTCGAGCGCTACAGCCTCAACCGGCTGCGCATGCCCGGCTTCTACATGCTCGAGAAGAAGTCGGGCATGGTGCTGCCGCAGTTCTACAGCCTCTACCCGGTCTGGCTCGCCATCGGCTACGCGCTCTTCGGCCTGGGCGGCGCGCTGATGTTCACGCCGCTGCTGGCGCTGCTGGCCTGCCTGGCGGTCTACTTCTTCACGCGGCGGCTCTTCTCCACGCGCGTCGCCCTGGTTGCCCTGGCCTTCCTGATCGTCTGCCCGCTGCAGATCTGGTTCGCGCGCTACCCGGTCTCCGAGATCCCGACCGAGCTCCTGGCCTTCCTCTTCTTCTACGCCTTCCTGCGCTTCACCTCGACCGTCGGGCGCCTGGGCGCGCTCGAGGCCGCGGCGGCGCACGAGGACCAGCCGGCCGGTGACGCCGACGCCGAAGCCGCCCTGTCGGGCCTCACCGCGCGCTACTTCGGCGTGCTGGCGGGCGTCGCGCTCGGCGAACTGGCGCTCACCCGGGTCGATTTCATCTTCTACCTGCTGCCGCTGCCGATCTTCCTGCTCTGGTGGCGCCTCGGCCGCACCTGGCGCCGCGAGCACACCTGGTTCGCCGTCACGGCCGGCCTGCTGCTGCTGCAATGGCTCGTCTACTTCATCTTCTTCGCGTTCGCCTACACCATGGACGAGTTCCACAACGTGATCCTGGACCAGCGCCGCGCCTGGCCGCGCCTGCTGCCCTTGCTCTACGTGGGCCTCATCGTGCTGGTGTTGCTCGACCGTCTGCAGCCCCGTTGGCGGCCGCTGGTGGGTGCGGCCGGCGCGGCGATCGCCCGGCGGCGGCGCTGGCTGCTCGGCGGGCTCGTGGTCGTCGTCGGCGCCTACATCGGCTATCTCTACGTCTGGCAGCCCAACTTGCTCTGGGGCCCCGACGCGCGCGCCGCGCTCGCGCAGGGGCACATCCCGTTCGCCTGGCAGTCGTACATCGGCGCGCCGCTCCCCACCGTCGCGATGACTGGCAAGAGCGTGCAGACCGGCCTGACCACCACGAACAGCTTCATCCTGGTGCGCCTCGGCTGGTACCTCTCGCCTCTGGGCATCCTGCTCGGCGCCGCGGGCTTGCTGCGCGCGCTCTGGAAGCGCCTGACCGCGGGCAGCGCCTACTTCTTCGCCATGCTGCTGATGCTCGGCGGTCTCTTCAGCGCCGAGACGTTCACGAACCCGGTCTACCCCTACAGCCTGCGCCACTTCCTGCCGGTGGTCATCCCCGGCCTGCTGATCCTCGCCGCCTACGTCCTCGGCTGGGCGGCCGAGAAGTGGCGCCCGCGCCGCCTGATCCGCCCGGTCGCCTGGGCCGTCGCGGGCGCGTTGGTCCTCTTCTTCCTCGCCACCGGCTGGGTCATCATCAGCCACACCGAGGAGGACGGCGCCCTTGCCGAGATCCAGGCGCTCGCCGCCCGCTTCCCCGACCCGGCCCACACCGTGCTGCTCTTCAGCAACGAGCGCGACGAGCCCTACATCGTCGCCACGCCGCTGCAGTACATCTTCGGCTTCAACTGCTTCTCGGTGCAATTGCCCTACGGCTCGCTCGACGAGGCGGCGATCCAGGGCGCGGTGCAGCGCTGGCAGCAGCAGGGCTACCAGGTCTACGCCATCCTGGGCGCCAACGGCGGCAAGCTGCACCTGCCCGACCTCGCGCTGGAGCCCTACACGGCGGGCGGCCCGCCCGAATGGACGTACAGCGTGACCGAGCTTGAACAGCTCTACACGCAGAAGCCGAAGAACATCGCGCCCGCCAGCCTCGCCTGGGGCCTCTACCGCTTCGTGCCCCGCGCCCAGGCGACCCTGCCGCCGCTGCCGTTCCAGGTCGACATCGGCGGCGCCGACTTCCGCTATCTCGCGGCGGGCTTCGCGCCGCAGGAGAAGACGCACCCGAGCGACTCCGACGCCTGGCGCTGGACGGGCGGCAACGCCTACCTGCGCCTGCCCGTCGGCACCGGCGTCTCCCAGACGCTCACGCTGACCCTGCGCCTCAGCGCGGGCCCCGCCCAGCGCGCCGTGCCCCTGCCCGACAAGCCGAGCGCCGCGCAGCAGGCGGCCGCCGTGCGCGCGCCCGACGGCAGCCTCGTGCTGCCCGCGCCCGCCACCGTGACCGTCGCCGCGGGGCCGCTCACGCTCGGCAAGGTCACCCTGCCGCTGCCTCCGGCGGGCGGCGACCCGATCTTCGAGGACGCGACGTTCACGGTGCCCGCGGACGCGCCGCGCGACCCCGCCGACCCGGCCTATCTGCTGATTCACCTAAGCTCGTCCACCTGGTCGCCCGCCGACGTGGGCGTCAGCGCCGACGCGCGCGCGCTCGGCGCCATCGTCGACACGGTGCGCCTGGCGCCCGGCCCGACGGCGCAGGGCAGGGGCGGAGGTGCGGCCGGTGGACGATAACCTGGCCCTGCCGCGCGGCGAGCGCGACCGCGCCCTCGAGCCGCCCGCCGACCCCGGCGCCGCGCCGCCGCTGCCGCCGCTCGACGAGCCGGAGGGCATCCCGCCGCTCGGCGAGGCCGTCGAGGGGCCGCTGCCCGTCGCGGGCACCGTCGCGGGCACGGCCCTGCCGGGCTCCAGCACCGATCTCGCGCCCGGCGCGCCCCCCGCGGCCCGGCCACAGGGCACGCTGGTCGAGCGCGCCTCGCTGGCCGTCTTCTGGAACGCCGCCTTCTTGCCGCTCAAGCTGCTGGCCAAGCTGGTCGCCTCGATCTACGTCGTCCGCAACCTGCACGGCGACGGCTTCGAGATCCTGACGCAGGTCGGCGCGCTGCTCACCATGCTCGGCACGCTGACCGACCTGGGCGTCGAGCGCGCGCTGCCGCGCTTCATCCCGGAGTTCGAGAAGGTCGACGGCCGCGCCGGGCTGAGCCGCCTCTTGGGCCGTGTCGCCCTGGTCAAGCTGGCGATCCTGCTGCCCTTCGTCGTGCTGCTGCTGCTCATGCCCGACGTCTTCCTGAACGCGCTGTCGTTCCAGCCGCAGAACGCGCGACTGGTGCCCGCGGCCCGCGGGCTCGACGGTGGCCCGCTGCTGCTCGCCCTCGTGGCGATCATGCTCGTGCTCGGCGCCGCATCCGACGTCTCGATCCAGGTGCTCTACGCCTACTTCCGCCAGCGCACCACCAACGCGCTCGACATCCTCAACACCTTCATCCCGGTGCTGCAGGCCATCCTGGTCGTGCCCGCCCTCGGCCTCGGCGTCTACGGCGCGTTGCTCGCGCTGCTCATCGGCACCGCCGTGTCGGTCGCGCTCTCGGTCTTCCTGATGTTCCGCGCGCTGAGCCAGGAGCGCCTGAGCCTGCGCGCGTGCGCCCCCGCCGCGTCGCGCCACCGCGCCCGGCAGCGCCCCGCCGCCCACGCGCCGCTCGCTCTGGGTGCGCTTCGGCGCCTACTCGATCATGATGTACCTGATGAACCTGTCAACCACGCTCTACGACCAGTCGTTCGTCGTCCTGCTCGTCGGCGTCATCGTCGCCAACTCGACGGAGCAGCGCATCCAGGTGGTGCTCATCGGCCTCGGCTTCAAGTTCGTCCGCCAGCTGTTGCAGGCGCTCGTCGTGCCCCTGACCGGCGTGCAGACGCCGCTGTTCTCCCGCCTGTATGCCGAGAACCGCATCGAGGGCCTGCGTACCGCCTACGCCGGGCTCACGCGCTTCCTGATCCTCGTCCTCTTCCCGGCCGGGGTCGGCTTGATCCTGGTCGCGCAGCCTCTCCTCGTGCTGCTCTACGTCCAGCCGGGATCGGACGCCGTGCTCCCGGCCAGCCTGCTGCCCGTGGCCGTCGCGACCTGCGCCATCCTCACCGTGGGCCTCTTCGGCGACAGCATGGTCAGCGTCGCGCTCAACGTGCTCATGGTCTACGAGGACTACCGCGCGGTGCTCTTCGCGCGCGCCTTCACGCTCGTCAGCGTGCCGCTCCTGCTGCTGCTGGAGCCCCGGCTCGGCGTCGTCGGCGTCGCGATTGCGGTCGCCACCTCGGCGCTCGGCTCGCGCCTGGTGGCGTTGGCGCTCGGGCTGCGGCGGCTCGGCCTGCGCTTCCCGACCGCATTCCTCGGCCGCGTCGTGCTGGCGACGCTGCCGTTCGCGCTGGTCGTCGGCCCCGCCTGCTTCCTGCTGCCCACCGGACCGCTGAAGCCGCTCAGCGGCGAGTGGATCGGGCAGGCGGCGATCACCGGCCTGCTCGTGCTGATCGCCGCCGCGCTCTTCTGGCTCACCTTCCGCCGCCTCGGCGGCCTGGAGGCGGAGGACCGCGCGCGCTTCGCCGGCCTGCGCATCCCTGGCATGCGGCTGGTCCTGCGCTACCTGTAGCGGCGCGCCTCGCCTGCTGCTGCCGGCGCCTGCCGGCGCCTGACGGCCGGCTGACGGCCGGGCCGGAAAGGCTGTCAGCCATATTTACGTCCAATAGCAGCGAGAATCGCGGATGGCTGACGGCGCTGACGGCCTTTCGGGGGCAACTCCTGCATTCTCTCTCCCCGCCGCGTGCGCCCTCACCTCCCGCCCCACTCCCGAATTCGGGAGAGGGGCGCGCGCTGCGGCCGGCGGGGCCCCGCAATCGTCTGGAGGCGCCGGCTCCGCCCGGCGCGGCCGCCGCGCCGCCCCGGCCCCCGTCCACCGCCGGGCGTCCCGGCCAACCCCCCGTCGCCGTGCCTCCCCCTTGTCATGCTGCGCCGCAGGCGAAGCATCTCCGCGCCAGGAAGCCGGCCCGGGGCAAGCGCCCGGAGTCCGGGCAGCCGGCCGGTGCGGAAACGCCTGCCCCAGGGCAGGATCCCGAAGTCGGAGATCCCTCACTGCGTTCGGGATGACAAGGGGGAGGCCGGGCGACAGAGGAGCATGGCCCTCCTCGGCGGGTGATCGTCCGGCGCCCGCTCCCTGCCCGGCCCGCGCCAATTGTGGTATCATTCCCCCGGGCGCCCGCGCCGCCCGCCACCGTTGCAGCCGCCCCGCGTGCCGTCTGCGCGGGTGGCGTGCGCCGGGATGGAAACCATAGCGCGCACCTGGATCGTGGGGACTTGGGACTGAGATGACGCTTCGTGAACTCGAAGAGATCGACCGGCACCGCCCGCCCGGCGCGCGCGACCCCGGTGGCGCCGAAACCGGTGCCCGCGCCCGCGGCCGCCCCGGCCGCGCCGGCCGAAGCGCCGGCGCCCACCCCCGGCGCGCGCCGGACATCGCCGCGCGCGCTGATCGCCGCGCCCGGCTTGGCCGCGGTGATCCTCTACCTCGTCACCTGCTCGCCCACGATCAACTTCGTCGACAGCGGCATGCTTGTCACCACCGCCTGGACGGCCGACATCTCCTACCCGCCCGGCTATCCGCTCTACACGCTCCTGAGCGCCGCCTTTGTGCACCTGCCCCTCGGCAATCCGGCCTGGCGGCTCAACGTCCTCTCCGTGCTCTTCGCCGCCCTGACGATCGCCCTGTTCTATGGTTTCGTGGTCGACGTGCTGCTCGGCCTCCACGCGGCGCCCCGGCCCGCCGTCCGCCCGGCCCCCGGCCGCAAGGGCGGTGCCTCCCGCGCGGCGTCCGCGCCGAGCCGCCGCCGATCCGCTCCCGTGGAGCGCCGCGAGGCCCCGGCGCCCGCGCTCGCCGCCGAGGATGCGCCCGTGCGCGTCTGGGCCGCCGTGGCGGGCGGGCTGCTCGCCGCCGGCCTGCTGGCCCTCTCGACCACGTTCTGGGACTGGGCGACGCAGGCCAAGATGTACAGCCTGCACTTCGCCTTCACCGTCGCGCTGCTGTGGCTGGCCGTGCGCGTGCGGCGCGCCTTCGCGGCGGAGATTGCCGGGCGCACCCCGCCGGGGCCGCGCTGGGCGCCACGCGCCTGGGGGCCGGCCGTGCGCGGGCTGCACCTGCTGGTCCTGCTGCTGGGCCTGGCCCTCACCAATCACTTCCTGACGCTCCTGCTGCTGCCGGCGCTGGCGATCCTGCTGCTGGTGCCCGTCGAGCGGGGCGGTTCGCCCCTGCCGCGCATCGTGCGCCACCTGCCCACGCTGCTCGTGGCCGGCCTGGCGCCGCTGCTGCTCTACCTCTACCTGCCCCTGCGCGCCGCGGCTGGCCCGCTGTTCGACTGGGGCGCGCCCGATACCTGGGGCGATTTCTGGCGCCACGTCACGGCCTGGCAGTTCCGCGCCTACATGGGCCAGGATGCCGGCCAGATCGCCGCGAACCTGGGCGACGGGCTGGTCTACGCCGCCAACCAGTTCGGCCCGTGGCTGGGCCTGCTGCTCCTGGTGCCCGCGGGTGGGGGCCTCGTCGCCCTCTGGCGCGCCGACCGCGTCCTCTGGAGCGCCACCGTCGCCACCGCCCTGCTCGACATCGCCTACACGGTCGACTACGGCATCCGCGAGATCGCCGCCTACTACGTGCCGCTCTACATGATGGTCTTCCTCTGGGCCGGCGTGGGCGCCGCCTGGGGGCTGCGCGCCGCCTGGGGGCGCTGGGCCGCGGGGCGCGGACTCGCCGCCGGGCAGGCGCGGCTGCTGTTGCCGGGGGCCGCGGTGCTCGTCTGCGCCGTGGCCCTGCTCGCCAACTGGGGCGTCGCCGGCCACCGCGCCGACGACACCGCCGAGCTTTACGTGCGCAACGCCTTCCAGAACTTCGCCCCGAACGCCGTGGTCCTCACCAACAACTGGGACCTCGTCTCGGGCAGCCTCTACCTCCAGCACGTCCTCGGCGAGCGCACCGACGTCGCCATCGTCGACAAGAACCTGCTGCGCTATCCCTGGTACGTGGCCTACCTGCAGCGCCAGTATCCCGCCCTGATCGCGCCGTTCGCCGCCACCTACGCGCAGTACCAGGTGCTCGACCGCACCTGGGTGGATACCGGCACCACGCCCGCCGCGCTGCCCGATGCTTACGCCCAGGTGCTGTCGGCGTTCGTCGACACGAGCCTGCCGCACCGGCCGGTCTACACCGTCTTCATCGGCGTCGGTCCGGAGGAGCAGGCCGTGCTGAGCCCGCACCAGGCGGCCCTCGTCCCCGACGGCCTCGGCTACCGCATCGGCCGCGACGCCACGGACCGCGCCACGCAAGACCCGCGGCTCGACCTGCGCGGCCTGATCGGCGACCGCGTGCCGCTCGACAGCGTCGCGCAGTCGGTACTCGCCATCTACCCGCAGGCGCTCCAGGCCATCGGCACCTACCTCAATTCCGGCGCGGCCGGTCCGGCCGACAAGACGACCGCCACTCACCTGCTTGCCCAGGCGCAGGACCTCGCCTGGCTCGCCGCCGACCCGAACGCGCGCCCGCGCCTGCGGTAGGCGACGCGCTCCGCGATTTGTGACCGCCGGGGGGGCGCGTGGTATACTGCGCCTGCCCGCCGCCCCCTTGTCATCCCGAACGCAGTGAGGGATCTCCGAACTCCGGGATGTTGCCGTGAGGCAGGCGCCCCCGCAGTAGCCGGCTCCCCGGACGCAGCAATGCTGCCCAGGGCAAGCCCCCCGACCTCCCCCTTGTCATCCCGAACGCAGTGAGGGATCTCCGAACTCCGGGATCCTGCTGTAAGGCAGGCGTTTCCGCGCCGACCAACTGCTCGGAGACCCCGCGGTGGCCCCGGGCAGGCCGCCCGGTGCGGAGATGCTTCGCCTGCGGCGCAGCATGACAGGAGGGCGGGCCGGGAGCGCTTCCGGCCAGCAATGGCCTACCCCCAATTCTTGGCGGAACGCGCCGCGCGCCGCGGTTTGTGACCGGCGGGGGCCCGTGGTATACTGCGCCATGTCCCTCCGCATCAGCTTCGTCACTACCACGGGCGTCACCGAAGGCTTCCGCCACTGGCCCGAGGCCGTGCAGGCCCGCGCCCTCGTGGCCCGGCGCAACGCCGTCCAGGCCGTCACCTACTACGAGCCCGGCTCGCCCATCATCGGCCGCCGCGCCGAGACCATCGACGGCGTCGCCGTCCGCCGCGTGGCGTTCGACCGCTGGTGGCGCGCGCCCGACCTGGCCGCCGCCCTCGAGGCCGGACACCCGCAGGTGGTCCACCTCTGGCACCTGCGCAACGCCCTGAACGCGGGCGCCGCCGCCTGGGCCCGGCAAGCGGCCGTGCCGATCGTCTTCACCGTCGTCGGCCCGTTCCACGACCCCTACCTGGTCGACGACCGCGAGCGCCCCTATGCCGGGCAGGTGCACTACGACCGCCTGATCTACACCTCGGCCGCCCTGCTGCGCGGGCTCATGCACGAGCGGCACCCGCAGCGCGTCTGGCAGAATTATCGCATGCACGCGCCGCTGCTCTGGGCCGACCGCGTCATCGCCCTCTCGGAGCACGAGGCCGGCGTGCTGGCGCGCATGGGCGTGCCGCCCCAGCGCATCCGCCGCATCCCGCTCTGGGTCGACGCCGGCTACATCCTGGGCATCCCCGCTGCGCCGCCGCCCGGCGCGCCGCCCGACCCGGTCGTGCCGGGCGAGGGGCCGCTGGTGCTCTTCATCGGCCAGTTGAAGATCCGCAAGGGCTACGACCTGCTCGCGCGCGCGATGCCGGACGTGCTGGCGGCCTGCCCGACCGCGCGCTTCGTCTTCCTCGGCCAGAACCCGGCGCAGGCCGCCGAGCTTGAGGCGATCTGCGCCGCCAACGGCAGCCGCCATGCGCTCGTGCTGCTGGGGCCGGTCGACGAGGGCGCCAAGGTGCGCCTCCTGCGCCGCGCCGCCTGCCTGGTCTATCCCACCCGCTACGAGTTGTTCGGCCTGCCGCCGCTGGAGGCCATGGTGGCCGGCTGCCCGGTCGTCTCGACCGATCTGCCCGTCGTGCGCGACATGATCCAGTCGGAGACGAACGGCCTGCTCGCGCCGCCCGAGGACCCCGCGGGGCTGGCCGCGGCGATCCGCCGCCTGCTCGACGACCCCGCCCTGCGCGCCCGGCTGATCGCCGGGGGGCGCGCCGTCGCCGCCGGCCGCTACGACGGCCGCCGCCTGGCCGCCGCCGTCGAGGGCGTCTACGACGAGTTGGTCGCGCCGCCCGTGCACGTGGCCGTGCGCCGTCCGGCGGGCGTCGGGCAGTAAGCCGCCGCATGCGCCTCAGCTACCTGATCGGCTCCTACAGCACCGACCTCATGGGCAACGTGCACCACGAGGAGGTGATCCAGGCACTGCGCGCCGCGGGGCTGGATGTCGCGGTGCTGACGCTGATTGCCGAGCGCGCCGCGCCCGCCCTGGCGCGCACGACGATCCACGACGTGCCCGTCTGGCAGATCAACGCGCTGGCCGGGCGCGGCCCGGCCGCCGCGCTGGCGCGCCGCCTCAGCGGGCGGCTCTTCCACTACGAGCACTTTCTGCCGCTGGTCGCCGCGCTGCGCCGCTTCTACCGTGCCCACGCCTACGATCTGGTCCACGCCGAGGCGGCGTATCCGTTCGGCGCCGCCGCCTGGCTGGCCCTGCGCGGCCGGGGCGGCGCGACGCGGCCGCCGCTCGTGGTCAACATCCAGGGTGCCGACGTCATCGCCATCCCCGCGCAGGACTACGGCTTCCGCCGCTGGGCGCTGCCGCGCCTGCTGGTCGGCCGCACGCTCGCCCATGCCGCCGTCGTGCGCAGCATCTCGCCGCATCTGGCGGGCTACGTCACCGCGCTCGGCGCCGACGCGGGGCGCGTGCTCACCGTGCCGCGCGCCATCGAGGGCCTGGCCTATCCGCCGGAGGACGTGCCGCTGCCCGCCTACCGCGCCGCGGCGCGCGCCGCCCTCGTGGCCCGCTATGGCCTCGATCCGGCCGCCGAGGCCGGGCGCGGCTGGGTGATGTTCGTCGGCCGGCTGCACCCCTTCAAGGGCCTGGAGTACTTGGTCGCCGCGCTGCCCACGCTCAACGCCGCCGTCGCGCCGCCCGGCTCCGGCGTGCCGCCGCCGCGTCTCTGGCTCTGCGGTCCCTCGCGCGCCACCGAGCACTACGGCGACTTCGCCGCGGACCTGCGCCGCCGGGCCGACGCGCTCGGCGTCGGCGCGCAACTGACCTTCACCGGCCAACTGCCGCGCGCCGACGTGCGCGAGCATCTCGCGGCCGCCGATGTGGTGTGTATCCCCTCGGTGGTCGAGGCGATGAACCGCGTGACGCTGGAGGCAACCGTGGTGGGGACGCCCGTGGTGGTGAGCGAATCGACCGGCATCGCGGCCTATCTGGCGCCGCTCGGCGCCTGCGTGGCCGTGCCCCCGCGCGCGCCCGACGCCCTGGCGGCCGCCATCGGCGCGCTGCTGACCGACTCGGCGCACCACGCGGCCGTCGCCGCGGCCGCCCTGCAGGCCGCGGCGGCCTTCCGCACCGAGCGCGTCGCGGCCGCGATGCGCGCGCTCTACCTGCGGGCGCTAGCCGGGTAGCCGGCGCAGCTGCTGCTCGCAGGCGTGCCGGATCATCGTCGCCGGCAGGCCGCTGATCGTGAGCACCTCGGGGTGGCGGCCGAGCGCCCAGAGCGCGCGGCGGTACTCGCGCGCCGCCTCCGCCCGCTGCCCCGCCGCCCGGTGGAGCTCGGCCAGCTGATAGTGCCCCGCGATCGACTCGGGGTCGATGTAGATCACCTTCTCCAAATGGTCGAGCGCGTCGGCGGGGCGGCCTTCCTGGCGGGCAACCAACGCCCCGAGCAAGTGGGCCTCCTCGTTCAGCGCGTCGACGTCGAGCACGCGGGCCACGGCGGCGGCCGCTTCGCCCAGCCGGCCCTGGTTGGCGGCCATGCGCGCCTCGCCGAGGAGCGCCGCCACGTCCGATGGGTTGCTGCGCAGCGCCGCCTCGTACGCCGTCTGCGCCGCCGCATAGCGACCCGCTTCCTCGTCGGCCTGCCCCTGGCGGGCAAGCGCCTCGGCCTGCGCGATCCCCGCGCCGGGCGCCGGACGCGCCGGGGCCCGCGGGGCGGGGGGCGGCGCGGGCGGGGTGGGGGCCGGCGGGCGCAGGGGCGTGGTCTCGCGTCGGGGGCGGGCTGGCGCGGGGACGCCGGCCGGCGGCGGTGGGGACACCGCGGCGGGGGGACGGGCGCCGAGAGGGGCCTGGTAGAAGAAGGTGCGCGGCCGCGTGATCAGATCGAAGCGATCCGAGATCTGCCAGAGCGTTTCGGAGTAGCCGAGGAAGAGGAAGCCGCCCGGCGCCAGCCGCTCGTAGAGCTCGTCGACCACGCGGCGCACGACGGGCGGCTGCAGGTAGATGAGCACGTTCTCGCAGACGATCAGGTCGAAGTCGCGCAGGTCGTCGGGGTAGGGCGGCTGGGCCAGGTTCAGCGGGCGGAAGCGCACGAGCCGGCGGGCCTCCTCCGCGACCGTGTGCGTCGCGCGGCTCGCCCCCAGCGGGCGGGTATCCACGACCGGGGCGGGCCGGTCCCCCGTCCGGGTCGTGAACCAGCGGGCCACGCGTGCCGGCTCGACATAACGGAGCGCGCCCGGCCGGTACTGCCCCAGGCGCGCCTGCGCCAGCACGCGCCCGCTCAGGTCGGTCGCCTCGATCGTGATCGTCCAGCCGGCGAGCGTGGGCTGCTCCAGGCAGGCGATGGCCAGCGAATACGGTTCTTCGCCCGTCGAGCAGCCCGCGCTCCAAAGGCGCAGCCGGCGCTCGGCGGCGCGCTGCCGCGCCAGGCTGGGGAGGACGTGCTCGCGCAGGGCGCGGAAGTGCTCGTGATTGCGGAAGAAGCTGGTCTCGTGGATCGTCACCAGCTCGATGAGCTGTTGGAGCTCTTCGCGCCCGCCGGCCGGCCGGCTCAGCAAGGCCACGTACTCCGCGGCCGAGGCGCAATGCCGGGCGCGGGCGCGTTCCGCGATGTGGATCTCCAGGCTGCCCCGCCGATCCGGGCCGAATTCGAGGCCCGCCGTGGCGGCCAGGAGGGCCGTCAGGCGGGCGAAGAGGTCTGTATTGAGCTGAAAGGCCCCGTCCGGTGTCACGATCCTAGCAGGGCTCCTAGTCGCGGGCCAATACCCGTCAGGGGCAAGACCTCGTCGATAATCCCCAGGGCGATCGCCGCCTGGGGCATGCCGAAAATCACCGAGGTGGCCTCATCCTGCGCGATGGTGTAGGCGCCGGCCAGCCGCATCGCGCGCAGGCCCTCGGCGCCGTCGCGGCCCATGCCGGTCAGGATGACGCCGACCCCGCGGTTGCCCAGCACCGCGGCGAGCGAGAACAGCAGCACGTCGGCGCTGGGCCGGATCTCGCGTGGGCCGCCCGCGGGCAGGGTGATCGTGCCGTTGGGGGCGAGCGCCATGTGCGCGCCGTCGGGCGCCAGCAGCGCCGCGCCCGGCACCGGCCGCTCGCCCGCCACGGCGGGCCGCACCGTGCGGCCCGATTCGCGCCCGAGCCAGTCGGCCAGCCCCTGCGTGAAGCCCGCGGCGATGTGCTGCACGATCAGGACCGGCGTGGTGAAGCCGGCCGGCAGATTGAGCAGGATCGTGAGCAGCGCCTGGGGGCCCCCGGTCGAAGCGACGATCGCGGCCACCTCGTAGCGGTGCCCGGCGGCCGCCCGCCCGTGCAGCGGCAGCGCCGTCCGGTCCACCGGCGCGCTCACCGGCCCGCCGGCCCAGGCGTGGGCCGGCAACACGGCAGGAGTGGGGCGTGGGGCCGTGCTGCCGGCCGGCGGCCCGGTCGCCCGGCGCCCGGCTGGGCCGTGCACGGGCACGCGCGCCAGTATCTTCACGCGCTGGATCAGCTGGCGGCGCGCGCGCTCCCAGGCCACCTCATCCCGGCGAATCGGCTTCTCGAAGACGTCGAGGGCGCCCGCGTTCAGCATGGTCAGGCTGATGTCGACGTCGCGCCGCGTCAGCGAGCTCGTGATCACCAGGATCGGCAGCGGGTGGCAGGCCATCAGCTGCTCGACCGCCGTGAAGCCGTCGACGTGCGGCATCCACACGTCCATCGTGACGAGGTCGGGCTTGAGCCGCGGCACCATCTCGAGCGCCTCGCGGCCGTCGCGCGCCACGCCGACCACGCTAATCTGCGGATCGCTCTGCAGCAGCCCTGTCAGCGCGAGGCTGGCGAGGGGCGAATCGTCCACGACGACGACGCGGATCGAGTCGGGAATCATGGCGCCGGTGGCCGCATCAGTTGCGGTCCGTTTCCATGCCGCGCAGCCGGAAGACCAGGCGCACACGGTACGGTAGGTCGAGCAGGTCGAACTCCTTGACCAGGTAGTCGTCGGCCCCGGCGCGGAACCCGGCGAGCTTTTCCTTGATGTTGCCCCGCGAGCTCAGCATCACGATGGGCAGGGCCTGGGTCATGGGGTCTTCCCGCAGGCGCCGGCACACCTCAAACCCGTCGATCCCCGGCATGTAGACGTCGAGGATCATCAGGTCCGGCAGCGTCTCGTGCACCTTCTCCAGCGCTTCCTCGCCGCTGTGGGCCACCGCCACGTCGTAGTTGCTGGCCTCCAGCTTGGCCTTGACGGCCTCGGCGACCAACGCGCTGTCGTCGACGACCAGGATCTTGCGTTTGTCCATAGCAGACACCTTTATCCCTAGTGAATGAGCAAGTTGATGGTTTCGAGCAGATGCCCTTGGTCGAACTGGCCCTTCGTGATGTACGCCTGGGCGCCGACCTCGATGCCGCGCTGCTTGTAGGTGTCGCTGGCGAGCGACGAGACGATGATCACCGGCAGCGCGCGCAGGGCGGCGTCGCCGTGGGTCTTGACGCGCTGGGTCAGCTCCAGGCCGTCCATGCGCGGCATCTCGATGTCGGCGATGACCAGATCGTAGAGCCGGTCCTCCGCGCGGCGTTGCTCCTCCAGCTTTTCCAGCGCCTCGCAGCCGTCCATCGCGACGTCCACGTCGAAGCCGGCGTTCTCCAGAATACTTTTTTCCAGCTCCCGGGTGGTAATCGAATCGTCCACCACCAGAATGCGCGGCCGGCGCACCTCGGCTTGCACCGGCCAGGTGGGCGGCGCGGCGCCGCGCATGCTGCGGCTGCGCGCTTCGAGCAGCAGGCTCGGCACGTCGAGGATGATGACCACGCGGCCGTTCCCCAGGATCGTCGCGCCCATCGCCGTGTCGACTCGCGTCAGCAGCGGGCCGAGGCTCTTCACCACGACGTCGAGCTCGTCGATGAGCTCGTCAACCAGGAAGCAGGTCTGCCGATCGCCCTGCCCCACGACCACGCCCGGGAGCTTGTTCTGCAGCCGCACGCCCGTCCCCGGCAGCGGCGGCGGCACCAGCGCCGCGAGATCCGACTCGGGCTCGTCCGCGCCGTCCGCGGGGCCGCGGCCGGCCGGGTCGAGCAGCGACAGCCCGGCATCGCGCAGCCAGGTGCCCGACGCCAGGCGCTCCAGGTTGAGCAGGTCGGCCAGGCGCACCAGCGGCACGATGCGCCCCTGCAGCCGCACCGCCTCGCGGTTGTCGGCCATCATGATGTCGTCGGCGCCGACGTAGTCCATGCCGCCCTCGACGGTGTGGCTCGGCAGGACGAAGATCTCCGTGCCCACGCGCACCAGCAGCGCCTTCATCGTCACGAGCGTCAGCGGTAGCCGCAGGCTGACCCGCGTGCCGGCGCCGGGCACCGAACTCGACGCCGACCGTGCCGTTCAGGCGCCCCTCGACCGTCGACTTCACGACGTCCATGCCCACGCCCCGGCCCGACACGTCGGTGATGATGGTCGCCGTGCTGAAGCCCGGCAAGAAGATCAGTTGCAGGGCCTCCACATCGGTCAGCGCGCCGGCCTCAGCGCGACTGATCAGCTTCTTCTGGACGGCCGCGTTGCGCAGCGTGGCGGGGTCGATCCCCGCGCCGTCGTCCCGCACCTCGATCACCACTTGCGTGCCCTGCTGGTAGGCCCGCACCTCTACCTGGCCCGTCACGGGCTTTCCGGCCGCCGCCCGCACGGCGGGCAACTCGATGCCGTGGTCGAGCGCGTTACGCAGCAGGTGGATCAGCGGGTCGCTCAGGGCTTCCAGAATCTGCTTGTCGATCTCGGTGTCGGCGCCTTCCAGCCGCAGGGCAACCTCCTTGCCCGTCTCGCGCTTGAAGTCGCGCACGGCCCGGGGGAACGTCGAGAAGAGCGTCTCGACCGGCAGCATGCGCACGCTGCGCACGGTGTTTTCCAGCTCGTCGGCGATCGTGTTCAGGCGGTTCGCGTAATCCTGGAACTGCCGCTGGGTGAGCAGGGTCCGCTCGTCGATGTGCCCGGTCAGCGCCCGGATCTCGCGCAGGGCGTCCTCCATGTCGGCTTGCGTCACCGACTGCCAGGCGCTCTGCACGCGGTCCACCAGCAGGCTCAGGCGGCTGGTGCGCTGGCGTTCGGTGGCGACCAGCGTGTGCAGCACGTCGCCGATGGTCTGATGCTGCATCTTCGTGATGACCATCTCGCCCGAGAGGTGCATGAGCGCGTCCAGCTTCTGCACGCGCACGCGGATGCTGTCGTCGCCCAGCTTCAGGCTCGTGATCTCGGGGCGGCCCAGATGCTGTTCCGGCCGCGAGGGCCCCGCCGCGGGAGTGGGCGGCTCGGGCATGGGGGCCGCGTCGGGCTCCGGATCCGGGGTGGCCGGCGGCGCCAGGGCGCGCAGGCGCCGCTGGATGCCGTCCAGGTCGAGCGCGGCCAGCGCCTCCTGCGCCTGCGCATCCTGCGGGTTCGCCTGCAATTGGATCAGCACCGTAATCGCGTCGATCCCCTCGAACAGCAGGTCGCTGATGTCGCTCGTCAGCTGCAGGCGCCCCTCGCGCATGTCGCCCAGCACCAACTCCATCTCGTGCGTCACCCGCACGATCGGCTCGAAGCCCATCAGCTTGGCGGCGCCCTTGATCGTGTGCGCCGAGCGGAAGATCTCCTTGAGCAGGGCGGCGTTGTGCGGGTCCTGCTCGATGGCGACGACGCCCTGCGACAGGCGCAGCAGGTGCGTGTCGACTTCCTCCCGGAATTGGCTGAAGAGCGCGGTGCGCGTGTCGTCCATATCGCCTGTCTTCGCTAGCGGATCACGCGATCGGCCAGCGCCGTCGCGTCGAGCAGCAGCAGCACCGAGCCGTCGGCGGCGGGAATGCCGCCCCAGAGGAAGGCCGCCGGGCCGCGCGGGGCCACCCAGCGCGGAAAGGCGCGCACTTGCGCGAGCGGGTAGGTCAGGATCTCCTCGACGTCGTCGACGATCAGGCCGACGTACCCGGCCCCCGGCCCCGGGCGTTGCCGGATCCCCAGCAGATGGGCGCCTTCCGCTCCGGCGGGCACCAGGTCGGCGGCCGCCGGGCCCGGATCGAGCGTGCGGGCCAGGCTGTGCGCGGGCACCCAGGCGCCCTCGTAGCTGACTTGCCAGCGGCCCGCCGGCAGCGCGCGCAGCCGTTGGTCCCCGGCGGTCATACGTACTATACTATGCACCTGCCGCACAAGCAAGCCGATCCGTTGCAGGCGGGCCGGCGTGCCCAGGCCCACGCACACGACGAGCACGTCAAGCGCAACGTCGCCCCGGCGGACGGCAGCGGGCGCCGGGCGCGCCGTCGCGATCATCCGCTGCCGCCTTCCCCCAGCAGCGGCCGGGCCCGCCGGGCCGAGGCGGCGGGCGCGGCCGGGGCATCGGGGGCCCCCGGCTCGTCCAGGCTGAAGCCCTGCGATGCCACGCGCAGCGCCTGCGAGATCGCGTTGAGCTCGCGCGCCGCCTCGGCGGCCTGCTGGCTGCCCGCGGCCGCCTGGCGCGTGCCCTGCGTGATCTCCCGCATGCTCGTCACGACCTGCTCGCTGGCCGTGCGCTGCTGCTGCGTTGCCTGGCTGATCGCGTTCGCCAGTTGGGCCGTCCGCTCCACCATCTGGATAATGTCCTCGTTGGCGTTGCCCGACTGGTGCGCCACCTGCACGCCCTTGAGCGTTTCCTTGATGCCGTCTTCGGTCGCCATGACGGCGGCATTCGTCGCCGCCTGCACCTGCGCGATGATCGTGCGCACCTCGCGCGTCGCCGCGGCCGACCGCTGCGCCAGCTTCTTCACCTCCGAGGCCACGACGCCGAACCGCTCGCCGACCTCGCCCCCGGCGCCCGCGCTCTCGACCGCCGCGTTCAGCGCCAGGATGTGCGTGCGCGCCGCCATCTCGTCGATCACGTCGATGATCTCGCTGATGCGCTGGCTCTGCGCCGACAGCGCCAGGATCCGCGAGGTGATGTCGTCGACGCGGCTGCGGATCATGTTCATGCCCACGATCGAGTCGCGCACGGCCTCCTGCCCCCGGCCCGCCGAGTTCGAGCGCCTGCTCGGCGGCCTCGGCCACCGACGCCGCCGCCTCGGCGATCTGCACCGCCGTGCGGTCAAGCTCCTCGACGGTGACGGTCACTTCGGTGATGCTGGTGGCCTGCTCCTGCGAGCCCGCGGCCTGCTGCACCGCGACGCTGCTGATCTGCGCTGCCGAGGCGCTGATGCGCGCCGCGTCTTCCTGGATCCGCTGCAGGGGCGCGGCGAGCGTGTGGATCACGCGCAGGTAGTCGCGCTCCAGCGCCGCGATCTCGTCGTGCAGCCGGGCGGGCCGCTGGGGTGTGGCCAGGCGCTCCGGCGGGTGCAGGTCGCCGTTCGCCAGCCGCCCCAGGTCGGCGCTGATGCCGTTGACGCGCCGGACCACGCCGCGCAAGACGAGCAGCGTCAGCAAGAGGCCCAGGATCAGCCCGATGGCCCCGATGGTCAGGATCGCGGCCGGCGCGCCCACCTCGGCTTGCTGCATCGTGCCCATCTGCGCCTGCGCGCCCCCGGCGATGTCGTCGGCCAGGTGATGGGCGTCGTCCGCCAGCACGCGCATCTGGCTGCGGTAATCCGTGGGCGGGCTCTGCCACTGGGCCAGGGCCGCGGCCTGGTTCGTGTCGGCGAGCTCGTTGAGGTGGGTGAGCGGGTCGTTGAGGCTGTCGTAGCGCGCGCGCACGTCGCGCAGCCGGGCGCGGATGGCCGGGTCGTCCGGCGCGTCGGGCTCGTTCACCGCCTGCGCGGCCTGATCGAGGTTCTGGTGGGCAATGACGTAGAAGCGCGACTGGTAGCTCGGGTAGTTCAGCAGGTTCATCGCGTCGTACGCGGTGCTCAGCCCGTCGGCGAAGCGGCTGACCTCCGCCGCGCTCGCGTTGGTGCGCTCCATCAGGCGGGTCTGCGCCACGAGCCCGTTGATCACCCAGAGCGAGAGCCCTGCCGTGAGCCCGAGGGCGACGAAGGCGATGACGGCACCGCCCATCAGGCGCCAGAAGAGGCTGCTCTGCACGAGCCGGCCCGCGGGCACGGCCCCGGGCGGCCCCGGAGGCATCCGGGGAGGGGACGACGAGGTCTCGATCATGCGCGCGCCTCCGTCAGCTGGCTGAACAGGTTCGGGATGTGCAGGATCACCAGCATGTCGCCGTTGTGGATCACATACCCTTCGCGGATCGGGTGGGCCCCACTGGCGGGGCCGACCGGCGGCTCGAGCGGCATGAGCAGGTCGTACACCTCGGTCACCGAGTTCGACCAGCAGCCCGGCCACGAGGTCATTATAGTGCACCACGACGATGCGCGGGCGCAGCGTGGCGGCCGTCGCCGGGCCGGACTCCGGCGCGTGCCCCAGCAGCAGGCGCATCGTCACCACTGGGATGATCTGCCCGCGCAGGCTCGTCACGCCGAGGATGTGGCGCGGCGCGCCCGGCACATAGGTGACCGGGCTCAGCTTGAGGATCTCCGTGATGTGCAGGATGTCGATCCCGCAGAACTCGCCCGCCACGCGCGTGCCGAGCACGCGCCGCAGCGGCACCAGCTCCTCGGTCAGCGGGTCGCCCGCGCTGATCGGGGCCAGCCGGTTGATGTCGGCCAGCAGCGCGCTGATATCCGGATCCAGAGTCATGGGCGTTACCTTTGGTCGTCGGCGCTTTCCCGTAGCTGCTCGTAGCGGCGCATGTGCTGCATGCCCCGCTCGGAGAGGCCCAGCCGCAGGAAGATGGCGCCGAGGTGGAAGTGCGCCATGTACAGGTCAGGCCGGCGCGCCACGACCTGCTCGAGCAGCGTGACGCTCTCGTCCAGCCGGTTGGTCTCCTTGTAGGCCAGGGCCAGACAATAGGCGCTGTCCATATCGTCGGGGGCTTGCTCCAGCAGGCGCTGGAACGCGGCGATCGCCGGGGCGTAGCGTTCCATCTGCAGGTAGAGCACGCCGAGGTCGTAGCGCGCGGCCTGCCAGGTCTCGTCGAGCGCGACGGCGCGCTGCCAGGTCTGCAGGGCGCGCTTCGGGTAGCCCGCGGCGAGCAGGGCCCGCCCCAGCCGGTAGTGGACCCGCGCATCGGCGGGCGCCAGCTGCACCGCGCGGCCGAACGCCCGCACCGCGTAGGCCGGCTGCTGCAGGTCCATGAGCAAGATGCCCAGGCTCAGGAAGACCGCGCCGTCGCTCGGCTCGATCTGCGCGCAGGAGATCAGCGTCTCGTACGACTCACGCCAGCGGCGCACCGCGCGGAACGCCAGCCCCAGCTTGTGGCGCGCCTGCACGTAGTCGGGCCGCACGTCGAGCACGCGGCGATACTCCTGGATTGCGCGCTGCCACTCGCGCTGCCGCGCCAGGATGTTCCCCAGCAGGTAGCGCGCCCGCGCCTCCGACGGCTTCACCTCGAGCAGCGCCTGGTAGGCGCGGATCGCGCCGATGAGGTTGCTGCGGCGCTTGAGCTCGTCGGCCAGCCGGTAATACCAATCGGCGTCGGGGATCTCCTGCGTCGGCTCGTCGAGCTCCGTGGCGGCCGCCTGGCGGCTGTTGTACTTGTAGCCCGGCTCGACCAGCAGCGCGTCCGCGAAGCACTTGGCCGCCTGGCGCTCCTCGCCGTGCGCCTGGTGCAGGAGGCCCTGGTAGTAGATCGGCTCGGCGGCGTTGGGCCGCTGCTGGCGGGCGATGCTGTACGCGATGTAGGCGCGGGCGTAGTCGCTCTGGTCGTGGTAGCAGCGCCCCAGCGCGAAGCGCGCTTCGTAGAGGTCGGCGTTGTGCTGCAGGGCGCGCTTGAAGGCGGCGATGGCCTGGGCGAGTTGCTTGTGGGCGCGATAGGCCACGCCCTGGTTGTAGTGCCCCTCGGCCAGGCCGTCGTCGATGTGCACCGCGTTGCCGTACTCGCCCAGCGCGGCGGCCCAGGAGTCCTCATGGGCATAGCAGTTGCCCAGGTAGAGGTGCACGATGGCCCGCTCGCGTTCCCAGCCGCCCGCCGCGTCGTCGCGGTCGACGTAGGCGGCGATGAGCGCGCGCTTGAACTCGCCGAGGGCGGCGGCGTAATCCATGTCCAGGTAGGCGTGCATGCCGGTGCGGAATGCCGCGCCGAGGTTCGTGCCCTGCATGAAGCGCTCGGACCCGGCGAAGGTGTCGAGGTCGAGGATCCGCAGGCGATCGTCAAGCGCCTGCCCCGCCTTGTCGGGGGCGGGGCCGGCCAGGGGGCCAGGCGGTGGCGCGGCGTGGATGCGGGGCGGCGACAGCGAGGGGGTTACCACGCGCCGCCGTCATCCCCCGCCGTGCGCCAGGGGGGCTCCGGGCCGGCCGGCCCCGCCACCCCGACGGCCACCGCGCCGTCGTCCCCGGACGGAGCGGCGCCGGTTGCCTCGCGCGCGCGGTGCAGCACCACGATGGTGATGTCGTCGCTTTGCGGCTCCCCGGCCGCGAAGCCCTGCACGCTCTGGATCACCTGGCGGATAATGTCGCCCGGCGGGAGCTCGCGCATGGTTTCGAGCATGCCCAGCAGCCGGTCGAACCCGAACAGCTCGCCCTGCGGATTGATCGCCTCGACCACGCCGTCGGTGTAGAAGACCACGCTGTTGCCCGGGGCCACGGGCACCGAGTGCTCGGCGTACTCGACGTCGCCGTCGATGCCGAGCGGCAGCCCGGTCAGCTTGAGCTCCTCGACGCGGCCGTTCAGCAGCACGGGGTAGTTGTGCCCCGCGTTCGAGAAGTGCATCACGCCCGCCGCCGGGTCCACGAACGCGTAGAGCAGGGTCACCATGCCCTGCGTCTGCATCTCGGTCTGCAGCGACTGGTTGATGCGCGTCAGCGTCTCGGCGGGCAAGATGCGCCGCCGCGCCTCGATGCGGAAGATCGTGCGCACGACCGCCATCTGCAGCGCGGCGGGAATGCCTTTGCCCGACACGTCGCCGATGGCGATGCCGCCGATGCCGTTGCCGATCACGGGGCAATAATCGTAGAAGTCGCCGCCTACTTCACGCGCGGGCACCGAGATTGCCGCGATGGTCCAGGGGCCGCTCCGCACCTCGCGCGGCGCGAGCAGGCTCGTCTGGATGTCGTGGGCCACGTGGAGTTCGGCGGCGTTGGCCGCCTGGGCGTGCTCGTACGAGCCCATCTCGTGCGCGTAGTGCCGGATGAACGTGGCCAGCGACAGCGCCACGCAGCCCACCACGACCGCCGACGCGGGCAGCAGCAGGAGGATCTGGTCGGCCGCGGGCAGGCCGACGGGCGGCGCGTCGGGCCGGTGGAGCAGGGCGAACTGCAGCCCCATGAGCCCCGCCGCCGCGGCCCCGCCGATCAGCACGAACCGCCCGTGCCGGTAGATCCGTGCCAATTCGACGACGACGACGATCAGGAAGACGTTCATGAAGCTGCCGAGCCAGAGGCCCAGCACCACGACGACGAGCGTGTCGGCGCCCGCGTAGAAGAGCCAGGAGCGCCGCAGGTCGCGGCTGCGCAGGCCCCAGGTGTAGCCGACCGCCGTGGCCAGCAGCGCGATCAGTGCGCCGCCGACGGCGGGCCAGATGAGCGAGGCGTAGCCCATGGCCGCCAGCGTGGGCGGCAGGGTCACGCCGAGCGCGGTGATGACGAGCAGGCGCGTGAGCGCCAGCAGGTGGTGGTCGCCGGCCGGGTGGCGCGGCCCGCGCGGCAGGTCATGTGCCCCGAGCGCGGCGGAGTCGGGCGAAGCGCCGGCGCGGCTGGTCGGCGACGGGAGCAGGGTAGCCGGCTTCATGGCGATGGTGGGCCCCTTACGCGGTAGGCGTCTGCAGCTCTTCCAGTGTCGTCAACGGCATATAGCGCAGCATGTCCACCATCTCAAACACCTTGCGATGATGGGCGGTGAGATTGACCGCGTAGAGCTTCTTGCCCTGCTTGCGGGCCTCGATGACCAGCTTGAGCAGGGCCGAGATGCCCGCCGAGTTGATGAACAAGACTTTGCCGAAATCGAGCGCCGTGATGGCGCGCAGCTCGCCGGCCGCCGCCTCGATCTCGCGCGCCGAGACCGCGTCGACGCTGTCGTTCAGGATGTGGACGATCGTCAGGTCGCCGCGATGGTCGATCTTGATGCTCATACCGCGGCCTCCCCGGCGGGCTCACGGTCGCCCGCGGGCCGCTCGCGCAGGTCGAACCACATCGTGAACTCGGTGTGCCCGTCGCCGCTGTGCATCTCGACGCCGTCGACCAGGCGCTGGATCAGGAACATGCCCAGCCCGCGCGGCGATTCGTCGGCCAGCTTCTCCTCCAGGCTGAGCATCGTGGCGCCCTCGAGCGTGGGCATGCCGCCGCCCTGGTCGACCACGCGGATCGCCAGGCGGTCGCGGTCGAGCACAAACTGCACGCCCACCTGCACGTCGAAGCGCCCGCGGTTGCCGTGCTCGATGGCGTTGGTGACCGCCTCGCTCACCGCGAGCTGCAGGTCGGCCGTGCGCTCGTCGGCGAAGCCGAGATAGCGCGCGACCACGCCGGCGCTGTCCCGGATGATACGCTCGAACACGTGGTCCGACGGGATATGGATGTCCACTTGATTCATGCCACCCCCTCCGATCCCTCCGATCGCCCTACTGAAGCCCATTATAGTCCGTCCCCAGGGGAAGTCAATCCACCATCCTTCCTACATGCGCCTGGTACCTCTCGCCCGAGGGCCCGGAATCCTTACCGTTTCGTCCCGCATACCTTACCGGATCGGTCCGCGCGGGCCGGATTCCGCCAGCGGGGGCGCCGCGCGCCCGCAAGCCGGCCGCAATCGGCTGTGCGAGCGCGGCTCCGGCCCGCGACAATCCGGCCGGTCCGGGATGCGGCCACGGAGCCGGGCGCGTCTGTAGGAGGGGCTCCGCCCCGCGACGCGCCGGCCCGAGATCCGGCCCACGGCAAGCCGGGATGGCGGCGCGGGTGTCTGGGCGAGCCGGCGCGGTCTGGCGATGCCGGGGTGCCGCGCGGCCCGAGGGCGGACCGGCCCCGGCCCCGTCGCCGACGGGCGCTGACGGCGGCTGACGGCGCGCGCGGGAAGGCCGTCAGCCGGATTGCGTCTCAGCTGAGACCGAATCGTGTTGGCTGACGGCGCTGACGGCCTTTCGGGGCAAACTCCTGCATTTCCCCCCACCCGCCCGCGATCCGGCCCCGGGCGCCCCCCACGGCGCCGCTCCCGTCGGCAAATCACCCCCGGCCCCTGTCGGATCCGCGGCGCCGCGCCGTCCGGCCGCCCGGAATCGCGCTTGACACGGGCCCCGCCGGCCTGCTATAATAAGGGGCACCCGGCGCTGTCCGGGTGTGGTCCTGTCTGATTCTGACTCGCTAGCTCAATTGGTAGAGCAACTGACTCTTAATCAGTGGGTTCAGGGTTCGAGTCCCTGGCGGGTCACCACGAGATACTGCCATCACAGGCGTGAAATGAGCCCCGGCGATTGTGCGCCGGGGCTCATTGCTTGCCGTTGACAGCTCCTGTGAAAGCTACCGGGCCGAAACCCGGGCATCGCCCCGCCTAGCTGCCGGGCGGCGGGCCCGCGGCGTCCGTCCACGGCTCGACGACGAACCCGCCGGCCCCGTCCAGCCGCACGGCGTACAGCGCGGTGAACCCCTCGGCCAGGGCCGGCGGCTGCAGCCGCTTCGCCGTCGCGTAGAGGCCCACGGCCGGGATGCGTTCGCGCGCCGGCCCGCGCCTGGTTGCGCGCCAGGCACTCGGCGACCGTGGTCGGGAAGTAGTAGCCCACGACCGCGAAGCCGGCCGCCTGGGCCGGGCCGATATACCGGGCGCGCGCGGCCGGCGTCGGGTTGGTGTTGTCGACCACGAACGGCTGCCGGGTCTCCAGGCAGACCTGCACGAGCCGCTGCTCGCGATTGCGAGTGCGCAGCAGGTCCAGGCTGATGCGGACGTGCGTGTCGAAGAAGCGCGCCTGGTAGAACGACGACTTCCCCGACGCCTGCAGGCCCACGAAGATCACGGCTTCCATCGGAACACTCCTGCTGCGTCCTCCATGGGGTAGTGGATCGGCCCACGCCGGGATGCAGCAGCGGCACCCCGTGGGCAGGAGGATTCTAGCAGGATCCGTGGCGCGCTGCCACTGTCCGTCCGGCCCTGCGCGATCGCCGCGGACATCTGCGGCCGCCGTTCTGCCCCCGATCCGGCGACGCGCGCCGTCAGCGCGCCGGCCCGGGCCTCTGCGCACATCGCTATTGCTCGGTGGAGTTTGGCGCGGTACAATAAGAGTAGACCAATCCCGGGCCGCGCGGTAGCACAGGGCCGCCGGCTGATAGCCCGCATGCCCACACGCGCCTACGAGCCCCCGCTGATCGTTTGGGCGCGCCACAGCATTAAGCTGTCTGCGGAGACCGACAGATGGATTCTGCACAGATCGCCAAACTGGATGTACGCCCGCTGCGAGAAGCCTTCCCGCATGAAGCGCTCCACTTCACGCGCTGGCTGGAAGCGCACATTGACGCCCTGAGCGAGCGTATCGGGCTGACGTTGCGCGTCGTGCAGAGCGAGCAGGCGGTAGGGGACTTCAGTGTCGATCTCGTGTGCGAGGACGGTAACGGCCAACAGGTGATAGTGGAGAACCAGTTGGAGCGTACTGACCACCGCCACCTGGGCCAAGTCCTGACCTATCTCGTTAACCTAGACGCAAAGACTGCGATCTGGGTAACGGCAGATGCGCGTCCAGAGCACGAGAAGGTAATCAATTGGCTAAACGAGTCCACGCCCGCCGATATCTCCTTCTACCTGGTTAGGGTCGAGGCGATCCGGATCGGCAACTCGCCGTTTGCCCCGCTGTTTACCGTCATGGCCCGTCCGGATCAACAATCGAAGGAGATAGGTGAGAAGAAGAAGGAGTGGGCGGATCGCAATCATCGGTGCCTTGCCTTCTGGGAAAGTCTGATTGACCGAAGCAAAGGCCGAACCAAATTGTTTACGAACCTCTCGCCCGGGAAGGAAACCTGGCTCGGAACGGGAGCCGGGAAGTCGGGAGTGGCATTCAATTACAATATCTGGACGAATGCCGGTGGCGTCGAACTCTATATCGATTATGCTCATGACGCTGGCCAAAAGAATAAGACGATCTTCGATGCACTATACGCCCAACGAGATGCCATCGAACGAGAGTTCGAGGGACCGCTAGAGTGGAGCCGGCTGGATGAGAAGCGCGCCAGCCGGATCGGCAAGCATATACCGGGCGGCGGATTGACACAGCCGGATACCTGGCCGACCCTCCAGGATCAGATGATCGACGCCATGATCCGCCTCGACCGAGCTTTACGCCCACGTCTTGCCAAGATTGAGGTGTAGCCATCAGTCGCCCTATGAGCGCGTCCCGCTCCCGCCCGGCGCCGCTCTGCCGTTGGCCACCGCCGCGTTGGTCCTCGAGATCCTGTTCGTCGCCGTCGCCGCGGCGGAGTTGGGCGCGACCTTTGTGCCGGCCCTGCAGGCTCCGGTCGCGGGGAATGGGTGGCATGGCGGCCTCCGCGACGTGGTTGGGTGCGGGCGTCCCGTCAATCGGGACCCCCGCCATCCCAATCAAGATTCGTTCCAGACGCGCCGGGGCAGGCCGCTGTTGCCGCCCCGCTTGACGGCCCTCCGTCCGCGCGCTAGACTGCGGATGCGCGGGATCCGGCACCCGGCGCGAAAGGAGTGGCCCATGACCCGATTACTGGCGGTGGTGGTGGGGTGCGACTACACGAGCGGGCGGCCCAACGTGCCCGCGCTGCTGGGCGCCGAGGCCGACGCCCGGGCCCTCGCCACGCGCCTCGCGGGCGACGGCCTGGCGGGCGGCCGGCTCGTGCGGCTGACGTTGCTGCTCGGCGCCGAAGCCGGCACCGCCGGCATCCGCGAGGCCGTGCAGGCGGCGCGCGCCGCCCAGGCCCCCGACGATAGCCTCCTCGTTTACTTCGCGGGCCACGGCCTGCGCGACGCCTCCGGCCTCATCCTCTACACCGCCGACTCCACCTATCCGGTCGCCGACCTGCTGGCCGACCTCGGGCCCGGGCCCGAGCGCCGCGCTGTCGTGCTCGACTGCTGCCACGCCGGCGCCATCGAGTCGGCAGCTCGCGGCGCGCCATGAGCTCGGCCGCGTCGCCGAGGGCGGCGCCGCGCCTGGCCCGCCGCCGGCGCCCGAGCCGGAACCCGCGCCGGCCGCCGTCACGGCCACGCGCGACGTGCTGCCCGACGAGCCGGATCCGGACGGCCCGCACCCGCCGCGCGGCCAGCAACAGATGGCCTGCTAACCCTGGAGGTTCCGATGATCGCAAGTGACGACGGCAGCCTGCAGATCCTCTGCGGCGCCCTGGCCGACCAGGCGGCGGGCGAGACCGCGGCGCACGGCGTCTTCACCCAGGTGCTCCTGGCCGCGCTCGATCGCGACCCCGCGCTCCTCCACCTGCCCCTCGACCTCTGGACCTGGTACGGCGCCCTGCCCGCCAATCTCCTCGGCGCGGTCGCCGTCCTGCGTGACAAGCGCGACATCCTCGGGGACGACGCCGCGCCCGCCACTCCCGACCAACGCCAGCAGTTGGAGCAGGCGCGCCCGCCCGACCGCCAGACCACGCGCCGCTAGCGCCTGGCACGCTCCTTGCCCACGCCCGGGTGAGCCCCAGCGACGACCGGGACCGTTGCCGGGGCGACAGATTCGGTGCAGGGGGTGCAGCGCATGGGAGAGTCGATCGGCCAGGAGCTCGAACGAGACGGTGGCGCACGGGCCGAGTCTGCCGCCGAAGCGGCCCACGCCGCGCAACCCGGGGTAAGCCGGGGCAAGCCGGAGCGGGCGAAGGTGCTCGCCGAGCGCGCTCGCGTCGCGCGGCTGAGCCGCATCCGCCAGTTCGTCTTCGGCTCGCTCGACGGCCTGCTCGTGCCGCTCGGCGTCGTCAGCGGCGTGGCCGGCGGCACCGGCAGCATCAACGCCGTCATCGTCGCCGGTCTGGCCGAGGCCTTCGCCGGGGCCCTCTCCATGGGCGCGGGCGAATTCCTCTCCGGCCGCGCCGAGGCCCAGGTTCAGCTGGCCGAGGTGCAGGACGAGCTCGACGAGATCGCCAACGATCCCGAATACGAGCACCTGGAGATGGTGATCCTGCTGGAGAACGAGGGCATCCGCCCCGAGGACGCGCAGACCATCATGCACGTGCTGCGCCGCCACCCCGAAGCCTTCGCCAAGACGATGATCGAGAAGGAGCTCGGCCTGGAGATGGAGCCTGAGACCGTGCGCATCGCCGACGGCCTGACCATGGGCTTCTCCTACATGGCCGCCTCGGTCGTGCCGCTGATCGCCTATTTCTTCCTGCCGATCAGTAGTGCCTTCATCGTCTCGCTCGTGCTGACCTTCATCTTCCTGGCCGTCATCGGCACCATCCGCGGCAAGCTGGCGAAGATCAACCTGTTCAAGAGCGCCCTCGAAGTCGTCGCCGTCGGCACCGTCTCCGGCCTGGGTGGCTGGTTCCTCGGCACCTGGCTCCCCCGCCTCTTCGGCTACTAACGCACTGCCGGCCACGACCGCCAACGTGCGCCACCTCAGGAGCATGTCCGAACGAAATCGGAATGGAGGGGGTGAGGTAGGGGCGGCCCAGCGTGGCCGCCCGGCCGCCGCACGATTTCGCCGGGAAATCAGCCGGGATCTTGCTCGGACGTCTGTAGGAGGCGGCTCAGGCCGGCGACGTGCCGCTGCAAGATCCGGCCCGCGATCAGCCGGGATGCCGGCGGCACGTCGGTCGGCGCGGGGCGGCCCAGGCTCAGGGGGTCGGGGCGGCCGCCGCCCGCAGCTCCGGGATCACATCCAGCACCTGCGCGCAGACCTCGTAGCGCCCAAAGCTGGGCATCAGATACGCCCCGGCCACCTTCGAGTAGGCATACCGCAGGAGCTCCTGCGCCATCACGATGCCCGCCTGCCGCCCGTTCGGCTCGGCCGCGTGCATGCGCCGCCGCGCCCACTCCGGGATCGTCATGCCCGGCACCTCGTTGTGCAGGAAGTCCGCGTGCCGCCCGCTCTGCAGCGGGATGATGCCCATCAGGATCGGCAGCCGGAAATCGCCCACCAGGTCGAGGATCTTGTCGAGCCATTCGACGTCGAAGAACGGCTGCGTCATCACAAAGTCCGCGCCCGCCTCCATCTTGCGGTGCAGCCGCTCGACTTCCAGCCCCAGGTCGTGCGCGTTCGGGTTGAACGCGCAGCCGATCAGGAACTGCGTCTGCCCGCCGATCGAGTTGTCTGCCACGTCGTAGCCCGCGTTCAGCTTGCGCAGCAGCTCGATCAGCCCGATGCTGTCGATGTCGAACACGCCCGACGAGGCGATCTTCTCCACGGGGTTGGGCGCATCGCCGGTCAGCGCGAGGATGATGCGCTGGCCCATGGCGTGCGCGCCGAGCAATTCGGCCTGCAGGCCCAGCAGCGAGCGGTCGCGCGTGCAGAAGTGAACGATGACCTCCATGTCGAGCTGTTGGCGCACCATGTTGCTGCACGCCAGCACGCTCATCGAGGCCCGGCCGCGCGCGCTGTCGGTGATGTCCACCGCGCTCACGCCCCGCTCGCGCAACAGCTGCGCCCCGGCCAGCAGCTTCGCCGGATTGATGCCGCGCGGCGGCGTAAGCTCCACGGTCGACACGAACTCGCGGCTCAGCTTCCAGGCGAACGTGCCCGGCGCCGCCGTCTCGCGCGCGCTCAGGGCCACGCCTGGCTCCGCGACCACCGTGCCGTTGCCCGCGCCGCCGTGGGGCGCTTCCGGCACCGAACTCGGCGCGCTCCAGCACCAACTCGATCAGCGGGCTGGGCCGCGGCGCGACCGGGTCGGGCGGCGCGCCCAGGCGCTCCACCAGCGCCGCGATGTGCGCGGGCGTGGTGCCGCAGCAGCCCCCCAGGATGCGCGCGCCCAGATCGGCCATGCGCTGCGCCTGGTCGGCCATGTACGACGGGCCGGAGACGTAGACGATGCGCCCCGCCACCACCTCGGGCCACCCGGCGTTCGGCTGCGCGCTCAGCGGCCGCCGCGCTACCGTGGCCATCTCCGCGAGCACGTGGGCCATGCGCACCGGCCCGGTCGAACAGTTGGCCCCGATCACGTCCGCGCCTGCGTCCTCCAACGTGCGCACCACCTCGATCGGGCTGTTGCCCGCCAGGGTACGGCCCTCTTCCTCGAAGCTCATCTGCGCCACGACCGGCAGGTCGCAGCTTTCGCGTGCCGCCCGCAGCGCGATCAGCATCTCGCGCAGGTCCTTGAACGTCTCCAGGATCAGCAGGTCGACCCCGCCCTCCAGCAGCGCCTCGATCTGCTCGCGGAAGTAGTCGCGCGCCTCCTCCGGCCGGATCCGCCCGAGCGGCGCGATCGGTCGCCCCAGCGGCCCCACCGAGCCCGCGATCCAGACCGGCCGCCCGACGATCTCGCGCGCGTTGCCCGCCAACTTGGCGCCGCGGAAGTTGATCGCGTGTACCTTGTCGCCCAGGTCGTAAGTGCCCAGCTTGAACCGGTTGGCCCCGTAGGTGTTCGTCTCGATGATCTCGGCGCCCGCCTGCATATACGCCTGGTGGATGTCGAGCACGAGCCGCGCCTGCGACAGGTTGCACTCGTCGAAGCAATAGTTGCCCGGCACGCCCTTGCCGTAGAGCATCGTGCCCATCGCGCCGTCGCAGACGACGACGCCTGGGAGGGCGAGGCGGTCGAGGAACGGGGCCGGGGCGCCCGCGGCCGCGGGCGGGCCGCTGGGGGTCGCGGTATCGGGGGGGATCGGCGGATTGCTCATCAAACGCTCCTGTGGTGCCCAATCAAACACATATACGGGCAATTATACCGAAGCGTCCCTCCGTCCGCCAACCTGATCCGTGCTGACGCGCGGCGCGTTGCCGTTCGCCCGCGCCGCGCGCCGGCCCAGGCCTTCGCGATCACGCCTGCCGGAAGCCGAGATCGCGCCCGGAGGCTGTGGCGGCGGGCTGGGGCCCGCGGTGGCGCGCCGCGGCCCCGCCGCGCGGGCACCGGCTGGGGCATCATCAGCTCAGCAGTGCGCCGCCCCGCGTCGCCCGCCACCCTTCGAACGCCTGGCTCGCCGCGACCGTGCCCAGCACCAGCAGCACGATGGCGCCGGCCGGCGGCAGGATCAGCCAGGGCCAGACCGGCCGGCTGAACAGCAGCGGGTCGTCGAAGGCGTGGTTGAGCATCGTCCCCAGGCTGATCGTCGTCGGATCGCCCAGGCCGAGAAAGGCCAGCGTGGCTTCGGTGAAGATCGCGAACCGCACGGTCAGTATCAGCTTGGCCGGCAGCACGTCCAGCGTCGCGGGCAGCACGTGCCGGCGGGCGATGTGCGCCCGTGTCGCACCGAGACCCTGCGCCGCCTCCACGTAGGGCGCCGCGCGCACGTCGAGCACGAGGCTGCGCACGATGCGTGCGAACGACGGCCAGGAGAGCAGCGCGAGCACCAGCACCAAGTGCACGACGCTCGGCCCGACGAGCGTCACGGTCAGCAGATAGAGCGGCAGGCTGGGCAGCGCCAGCAACAGCTCGGCGACGGGCAGCAGCAGGCTTTCCGCCGTGCGCGACATGCCCGCCGCCAGGCCGACGCCCCAGCTGAGCGCCGTCGACAGCAGGGTTACGCTGCCTGCCACCAGCAGCGAGGTCCGCACCCCGTACAGCAGCTGGCTCAGCAGATCCTGGCCCACGTCGTTCGTCCCAAGCAGGTGCGCCGCGTCGGGCGCCGCCAGGGCCGGCCCCGCCAGCGCCGTCGGATCATAGGGCGCCAGCCACGGCGCGGCCACGGCGACCAGCGCCGCGGCGATGAGCGCGGCCCCGCCGATCCACGGGCCCATCCGCGCCCGGCGCTCAGTCATGCGGCGCGGGTTGGCGGCGGGCCAGGCGCAGGTAGATCAGCTCGACGGCGAAATTCGCCGCGAGCACGCCCAGGCTGGCGAGCAGGAAGAGCGCCTGGAGCACGGGATAGTCCCGCTGCCGGATGGCCTCGTAGGCCAGCAGGCCCAGGCCGGGCACGTTGAACACGCGCTCGACGACCAGCGCCCCGCCGAGCACCGCGCCCAGGCGCAGGCCAAAGTAGGTCACCAGGGGCAGGGCCAGGTTGGGCAGCGCGTGGCGAATGGCGATCTGCCGCTCGGAGAGGCCCTTCGCGCGCGCCACGGTGAGCCACGGCGCGTGGTGGATGCCTGCCGTCACGTCGCGCGTGATCAGCGCGAAGCCCGCGATCCCGGCCAGCGCCAGCGTCGCCGCGGGCAGCGCCAGATGCCGGCCCACGTCCAGCGCGCTCTGCCAGCTACCGAGCGCATCCGCCCCGTATTGCACGAAGAGGGTCTGCCCGCCCGACAGTGGGAACCAGCGCAGCGTGATCGCGAACACCAGCAGCAAGCCGATCGCCACCAGGAACTCGGGCACGGCGGACAGCGCCGCCGCCAGCACGACCAGCAGCCGGTCGCGGCGACTGCCGGGCACCCAGCCGGACAGCAGGCCCAGGGCCGTGCCGAGGCTCGTGGAGAGCACCAGCGCGGTGCCCAGCAGCCCCAGGGTCCAGGGCAGCCGGTCGAGCAGCAGCCCGCCCACGGGCGCCGACCGCGCGATCGACCAGCCCAGGTCGCCGTGCGCCAGGTCGCCGAGATAGGCGCCCAGCTGGCCGATCAGCGGCTCGTTCAGGTGGTAGTACGCTCGCAGCTGCGCCTGCGCGGCCGCGGATAGCGGGGGGCCGAGATCCAGCCCCTCGGCGGCGCCGACGTTCAGCGGATCGCCGGGCAGCAGGCGTGGAATGAGGAAGTTGAGCAGGACGACGCCGGCCGCCAGCACCAGGTAGCGGAGGAGGAGCCGGGTGACTGCACGCGCCATGGACTGCCTAAGAGGCGCGCAGCAGCGCCAGCTTGTTGTTCGGGAAAGGGATCCCGTTCATCAGCCCGCCCCACGTCTGCACCGGCGTGAACACGGCAGGGTCGTAGACCCAGTAGAACCGCCGGTGGTAGAGGACGACGGTCGGCAATTCCTCGGCCAGGATCTCCTGCATGCGGAAGATGATCGCGCGCCGTTGCGCCGGGTCGAGCGCGGCCGCCTCCTGCGCGCCCAACTGCGTGTACTCGGCGTTGTGGAAGATGGAGCCCTGGGCGAACGCGTTGGCTTCTTCTCCCGCGTACCAGCGCCGCAGGTAGTCCGGGTCGCCGCCGACGCCGATGTGGCTGGTCAGTGCGAGCTCGAAGTTGCCCTCGCTCAGCAGCTGGTTGCGCGTGGCCGTGTCGACGTTCTGCACGTTGAGCGTGACGCCGGCCGCTTGCAGCATGGGCCGCATGAGCTCGGGTTCCCGCGCGCTCGCGTCCGCGATCAGGTTCACCGTCACCGGCTGCCCGCCCAGCAGCGTGCGGGCCTGCGCCGGGTCGTAGGCGTACTGCTTCAGGTTGGGGTCGAACCAGGGCGTCTCGGGCGGCACCACGCCCGCGCTGCCCACGATCGCGGGGCCGTGGGTCACCGTCGTGGCGATCCGCGCCCGGTCCAGCGCGTAGGCGATCGCCTGGCGGACCTCCTTGCGGTCCACCGGCGCGCGCGTCGTGTTCACCACGAGACGGACGATCGACAGCGGCGCGGTCGCGAAGACCTTCAGCCGCGGGTCACCGGCCAGCAGATCCTGCACCGACGCATCGTTGCTCAGCGAGACGTCGGCGTCGCCCTGGCGCACGATTTCGACGCGCATTTCGGCGGGCACGGTGAACTGCCGCCATTCGCCCACGAGCGTCTGCCCGCGCCAGTAGGTCGGGTTCGCGGCGAGCTGGTAGGCTCCGGAGGCTTCGTCATGGCTGGTGAAGCGGAACGGCCCGCTGCCCAGCGTTCCGTCCGCGCCCGTGTATTTCGTCGGGTCCCCGACAGATTCCCAGACGTGACGCGGGATAATCGGCACGTTGCCGGCGATGTCTTCGAGGAAGGCCGCGTACGGCCGGGTGAGCCGGATCTGGACCTGCCCCGGCGCCCGCACGGTCGCCGACTCCACGACCGGGGTGGGCATCCAGCGGTAGGGATGCCGGGCATAGTAGTCGAACGAGAACTTAACGTCGTCGGCGGTCAAGGGCCGGCCGTCGTGCCACGTGGCGTTGTCGACCAGGTGGAAGGTATGGCTACGGCCGTCCGGCGCCGCGTCCCAGCGCTGCGCCAGCCACGGGATGATCCCCTGCGTGTCCTTCCAGGTCAGCGTGTCGTACAGCAGGCTGATCAGCACCGCCCCCGCGGGTCCCGTGACCGAGACCTGGAACGGCGTTGGGTTGCCGGCGTCGGTCCACCAGGCAAAGCGCAGCGCCGCCGCGCCGCCCGCTCTGCCCACGCCCGGGGGCGACGGAGTGTCGCCGCGGATCGGCGTGGGCGGCGCGAGCGCCGTGCCGCAGCCGGCCAGCAGCGTCGCGCCGGCCAGCCCGGCCAGCCCCTGCAGGAACTGCCGGCGTGTCAGCGGGCGCGCCATGTCGCCTCCGGGCCCGCCCACGGTCAGGACACGGCCGCCAGCGATGTGGCCGCGGGCCGCCCGGCCCGGTCGTTCGCCCGCACCCAGGCCAGGATGGCGCGGAGCAGCGGGCGCGTCGTCTCGGTGCCGAAGCCGGCGTGGCAGTCCGGGTCCAGGGTGCCGGCGAGCAGCTTGCCGGCGAAGGTCTGCTCGTCGAGGAAGAGCATCACGCCGTCCGCGCCGTCGTCGATCAGCACCGTGGCGTTCGGGTATGCCGCGTACGCCCCGTGCGAGTGCCAGCGCACCTGGTCCGCGCTCAGCCCGGCGACGGCCGGATGGTCCGCCACCCGCACGCCGTCCACATCCAGGTGGCGCGCCGTCCATTCCCCGGCGGGCAGCCAGGGCTGGTTCACTTCGTCAAACGCGACCAGGATGCCGCCGTCGCGCAGGTAGGCTGCCAGCTTGGCCCGCTGGCGCACCAGTTCGGCCTGATTGCTCTCGCGCGGCACCCAGAGTGCGGCGTACTCGTGCAGGTCGGTCGCGCCCAGTTCCCAGACGGGCAGGACAGCGAAGTCCGGCGCGAACTCGGGATCGTCGTAGAAGGCCCGCTGGAAATGCACGCCCGAATACAGCCCCGCGATCCGCCGCGGCGCGCGCGCCCGCCGCTCGGCCGCCTGCTCGGCTTCGGCCGTGGCCCAGGCGAGCAGCCGGGCGAAGAAGTCGTGTGCCGCCGCGCTGCCGTGGAACGCGTGCGTGTCGACGTCCAGGTTCGACGCGGCGAGGATCACACCCGGAGTTGTGGTGCGGTCCACGTAGAGCCAGGCATCGCCGCGCGTGTTGCGCACCAGCACCTCGGCATCCGGCGGTGCGTTCAGGTGGCCGTGGCAGCACCAGCGCTCCTGCGCGGGGTGCCAGTGCAGGTCGGCGTCCGTGTATCCGGCGACCAGGGGATGCGCGCTCGCGATCCGCGGCGCCAGCGTGTCCTCGTAGCACTCGCCCGCCCACGCGCAGCCGGGGAACCAATCGGCCCACAACTCGCCGAGGGCAATCAGCACGCCGCCGTGGTCGAGGTAGCGCGCGATCTGGTAGCGGCGGGCGCGCAACACCTCGCCGTCCGCCGACCGCGGCACGAACAGCAGGCTGTACGCGTTCAGGTTGACCTGATCGAGCTGTCCCAGGTCGAGCACCTCGAAATCGTGCAGCGGGCCGCCCGGCTGGATGAGGCCGTGGTGATAGGAGACTCCGGAGGAGACGAAGGCTTTGCGTAGCATCGGTAGCGTCCTTCCCTGCGGCAGGCGCGGGGCATGCCTGGTCAGGCTAGATCGTCTGGTTGGCGAGGGCCAGGTGATAGCGGGTGTAGCGGACCAGGTTGGCTTGCTGGCGGGGGGTGATCACTTCGCACACCCAGCCCCAGTGGAGGGCCACCCAATCGCCCGCGGCGGCGGTATCCGCGAAGCCGCGCGCGTCCACCTGGCGCACCACGCGCACGCGCTGGGCCGGACCCTCGGCCAGCTTGCCGTTCACGAGCACGAGCGGCTGCCGGTCCACGACGAGCTCCGCGCCGCTGACTTCGACGACCTTACCGCTGCTGATCCGGCACGAATCGATCGTTTCGAGCGTGTTGGCGATCTCGCCGACACGGCTATGGATGTCGAACACGTGGAAGTTGTGGTGCGGCCGGGCGCCCGCGGGCGCCTTGCCCAGCACCCAGTCCCGCGCCCGCCCGGTTAGTTGCTTGCCGAAGCGCTCGGCCAGCGCGTCGTACAGCTGCCGTACTTCGACGCCGTCCAGCAGTTCGTTGCCGATCCAATATGCCTCGACCACGCGCGGGTCAAAGGGGTCGGCGATCCCGTTCGAGCGCGCGATAAGCTGCAGGTAGGGCAGGGCACCGGTGAAGCGCCGCAGCAGCGGGGTGAGCCCGCCGTCCACCGGCTCGCCGGTGCCGTACGCGAGCAGCGAGGCGTTGTCGTCGCCCCCACAATACTGCAGCCGGTTGGGCATGAAGGCGTAGTGGATGAAGCGCACGGAGCCCGCGAGCGGTGCCGCCGGAAGCACGAGGTCAGCCATCGGCGGCGTCCACCATGTCGACCAATTCGGCGAACAGGCTCAACAGCGCCTGGGCTTCCTCCGCCGGCATGCGATCCAGCACGGCGCCCGCGTAGACGGTGACGTACTCGCCCACGGCCAGATCCGGGATGCCCTGGACGCGCACCCAGCGGGGCGCCCCCTCGTACTGCACCTCGGCTTGCCCCTCGGCGACCCGGAGCACCGGGCAGGGCACAATCACACACATACACGCGGTCCTTTCCGCCACGGCACGGATCGGCCACCGTGCCGCGTCTTCGCCACGAATCAGTATACCCCAGATCGGGCCTTACGGCGGCGGCATGTTGGGGCTGGCCGGATTGATCGGGTTTTCCGCGTCGGGGTTGACCGAGGTTGCGCTGCGCGCGTCGGTCTGCCCCGCCGTGCGATCGCCCCCGTCCGTGCCCGCCGCATGCTTCCCGGAATCGCCGCTGATGTTCGCCTGGTCCGCGCCCTCGCCGGTGGGAACGCCGGGCTGATGGGCCGGGCCCGTCCGGGTGCCTTGCTCGTCCATGGTGGCATCTCCTCTCGTCCGGGCCGCCGGCCGCGGACGGCGCCTGCGCCTTACTCCGACTTCGCCATCGAGCGGAGCCGCAGATAGCGTATAATATCCGGCAAGTTGATCGATAGGCTGAATATGACGAAGGCCACAAACAGCACGCCCAGCACGGCCTGCATCTTCATTTCGCTAAGACTCCTTTCACCTCATCTGAGCGCTGCTCACCACCTCAGCCCGGAGCGGGCGCGCTCGCCAGGCCGGCCCGCTGCTGCAGCAGCCATGCGGCCCAGGCCCCCAGGCCCGCGCCGGTCCGGCAGGACACCTCGAAAATCGGGGCCTCCCGGTTGAGCGCGCGCACCGACTCGTAGAACTGGGCCTGATCAAAGTCCACCAACGCGATCAGGTCCATCTTGTTCAGCACAATCACGTCGCTGACGGCGAAAATCTCCGGGTACTTCACGGGTTTGTCGTGGCCCTCGGCAGTGCTCAGCACGCAGAGCTTGCGGTGTTCACCCAGCGCCCACTGCGTCGGGCACACCAGGTTGCCCACATTCTCGATGAAGAGCAGGTCGAGCGCCGCCAGGTCCAGCGATTCCAGCGCCGGGCCGACCATGTGCGCTTCCAGGTGGCAGTTGCCGCCCGTGTTGATCTGCACCGCGCCCGCCGCGCCCGCCGCCAGCACGCGGTCGGCGTCGATGCGCCCCGCGATATCGCCCTCGATGACGCCCACGCGCGCCCGGCCCCGCAGCGCCTCCAGGGTGCGGACGATCAGGCTCGTCTTGCCGGCGCCCGGCGAGGCGATCACGTTCAGCGTGAGCACGCCCGCGGCGTCGAAGCGCTGCCGGTTGGCCGCCGCCACGCGGTCGTTGCCCTCCAGCAGGCGCGTGCCCACCGGGATGGTCTGGGTCGTCGTCATGAGGCCACCTCGATGCTCTCGATCAGCAGCTCGCTGCCGTCGCGGGTGATCTGCCCGACCGTGCCGCAATCCGGGCAGCGGAACGTATCGCCCGCCCGGCCATAGTCGCGGTCGCAGGCCGCGCAGTGAAACCGCATGGGCGTGCGGCGGACGTTCAGCCGCGCGCCGTCGGCCCGCGTGCCGGGCGTCAGCATGTCAAAGTAGAACAACAGCGAGTCGTCGAACACGCTGGCGCGCTCCCCGATGACGAGATTGATCGCGACGATCCGCTCGGCCCCGATCTCGCGGGCCTTCGCTTCCACTGAACTCGAGCAGGTAGCTCATCACCGCGAGCTCATGCATTCGCTAAGGACTCCCCCGGCCGGAGGCCGGATCCGATCGACCATGTTGAACCGCCCGTCAGCCGTCGGGCTCACGGCGCGACCGCCGCCGCGCATAGCTGCTGGACCAGCGACTCGGCCATCGCGACCGCGCCGTCAATCGCCGCGCTGACCGGCGGGCTCAGGCCCATGAACTCCTCGTCGGCGGCCGGCGGCGCGGGCTCGCAGCCGAGCACCAGGATGCGCGGTGGCCGCGTGCCCAGGGTCTGCGCCAGCCGCAGCACCCGCACCGGGTCCATCGCGTGCGGCTCGACCGCCGCCGGTCCGCCGCCGTCCACCGACCCCAGGTCGGGCTCGAGCACGCAGAGCGTGCCCGGCGGCGCGCCCCGGGGCAGCGCGTCGATCAGCAGCGCCGCGTCGTAGCCGTCAGTCAGCGCGTAGGCCAGGTCGAGGCCGCGGATGCCGAAGTCGGCCACCTTCACGCCCTCCGGCCAGGCCTGCCGCAGCAGCCGTTGCGCCACCTCAACGCCGAAAGCGTCGTCGCCCAGGAAGATGTTGCCGATACCGGCGACCAGAACCCGCGGTGTGCTCATCCCGGCCCTCCGTCGCGCCCGATCGGTTCGACCTCATCGGGGCCGTAGAAGAAGCGATGCGCCGGTTTGCGGTCCATGCCGAAGTCGCGGCCCGGGTCGTCGTCCACGGTCACGGCCAGGTAGATCCGGTTCTCGTAGTCTTGCTCGATCGACTCGATGGTCGCGACGCGTCCGGCCAGCAGCAGGTCGAAGGCATCGGCCGCGCGCGCCGGCCGCAGCCGCACCTGGTCGCCGGGCCGGAAGACCGTCGCGCCGACGCGGATGAGTTCCAGGCGCGTATGCTCGGTCAGGTCCTCCCGCTCGTTCATGGCTGGTGCTCCACGGGGCGGATGTTGCGCAGGGTGCCGTGTAGCTTCATCATCTGCTCCGCGGGCAGGCGCTCGGTGCGTTCGAGCAGCGCGCGCGCGTGCGCATCGCTCCGGCGCACCTCCTGCTTCTCCGCGTCGGTCAACGTCAGGATGCGCAGCGTCAGGATCTCGTCGATCTCCGTGCCGTCAAACAGGTCGCCGGGGCTCTCGGGCGCGATCTGCGGGTAGTCGTAGAGGATAATCGGGGAGGAGAGCAGCAGATCGCGCTGCCCTTCCTCGCCCACGAGAACGGGCCAGGTGCCCACGTTGCGGCAGGCAGCGGCCGCCGCGGCGTGGGCGACCGGCGGCTCGAGCAGCGAGACGAACGCGCCGTCGCGCACGCCGAGCAGCGTGTGGGTCGACACGCAGGCCTGCAGCACGGCGTCCTCGCGCGCCCGCGGGTCATCCCCGGCCGGCGCGGTCCAGGACGTCCGGTTCTCGACCCGCACGGTCAGCCGCGTCAGCCCGGCGCCGAGTGGCGTGGCGCTGACCTCGATGGCCCCGCTGATCGTCCGCTGCTCGCGCACGATCACGCCGGTAATCAGCCCGCCGGATTCGCGCAGCGGCTCGACCTCGCGCCCCGCGGGGAAGGTGAACATCTGCTCGTGCGGCTGGGTGGCCAGCGCCTCCGGCGCCAGGCCCGGCACGACCACGGCGCGTTCCACGGCCTCTTGCAAGGTCTGGTAGACCTGATCCCCGGCTTCGAGCAGCGGCACCGGCTCATACGCCGGCTCGCCGCTCGCGGGCAGGTCGCGCAGCGGCGGATCCACGGCGCCCACGATCCGGTTCTGCACGTGCAGGAAGCGCAGGCAGACGTCGACCCGTGTCGCCGCGGCACCTTCCACCAGGCACTCGGTCTGCATCGTCCACGCGTCGTTGCCGCGCTGCGCCTCGCTGTACGCCCGCGGGTAGACGCCGCCGAACGTCCAGCGCTGCCGGTTCTTCACCGACGACGGCCGGTAGGGGTAGAGGATATAGCCCTCGTAGAGGACGGCGTTGGCGATCTTCTCGGCGCGTTCCAGGTTCATGCTTCCGTCTCTCCCGACGCACCCGCCGCGTCGAGCAGGCGCTCCACGGCCTGCTCCCACGTGGGCACCCCGTGCTGCATCTTGTAACGGTAGAGGCGGTCGAATACGTCGCGGTGCAGGTTGAGCCAGGCGCTGTTCGGGTAGTACAGATCCATCAGCCGCTGCCACGTGGCGACCGGCAGGCGGAAGGTCGCCTCCTTCTCCCAGGGGATCTGGGCGATTTGCAGCGCGCCGTCCTCCGCGGTGTAGAAGACCGTGCCGCTGAACAGCAGGGTCAAGACGACGTCGCCGCCCTCCAGGGCATAGAAGTATTTGGCCGCGGCCACGTTGAAATCATAGGAGCACGGCACCGGCAGGTCCACCAGCCGGCTGCCGGCGAACGGCGGCACACCCACGCTCGCATGGGTCCAGAGCATGCTGTGCATCGTCTGGCCCCAGCGGTCCGGGGTGCCGAACAGGTCCAGCAGGCGCTCATGGTCCCGCGGCGCGTAGTGGCGGCGCAGCGGCTCGATGCGGATCTGGCATTGCAGCGCGACGGCCCGGATCTCCTCGTCGTCGGGCGCGTTGCTGAGGCGCAGCTTGAACTGCAGCAGCGGCGCGGCGGCATAGGGCTCGGCCTCGGCGCCCTCCACCTGGAAGCTCAGATCAGGCATGGGCGCCGTCTCCCTTCGGCGCGGCGGCCGCGGGCGGGGCGCCGCTCCGCTTGCGCACCTGCGCGAAGAACCCGTCGATTTCCTCCCAGACGGCCGACCCGCCGGAGAGCCCGCGCCAGTGCATGCGGATCAGGCCGACCAGCCGGTAGCACTCGTCGATGGGCGCCAGGTAGTATTCCCGCCGCCCGCGCACGCGATTGACCAGCAGCGCCTCGACGTCAGGCTCCATGCCGGCCAGCACGGGGTTCTCCGCCACCAGCTCGGTCCAGGTCTCCAGCGGGAGCTGCAACTCGGTCGCGCCCGCCGGGCTGGGATAGAGCGCCACCATCCGCCCCTCGACGCTGCTGGAGGAGAAGAAGGCCAGGCCGACCGGGATCAGCAGGCTGTCCCACTGCGCGTCGGACAGGCGGAAGGCGTCCAGCGCGCGCACGCGCCGGGGCACGCGGTGGTAGCGGGTCTCGGCCTGCGCGCTGAAGAGCAGCGCGCAGGCGTCGCAGGCACACAGCACTTGCCGGCTCGCCGGCTCGAACAGATGCGCGTGGTGCGGGTCGGGCGCGATAGGCGTCGCGCAGAGATCGCACTGCTCCGCGGGCGGCCGCGGGCGCGCGAAGCGGCGCAGACCGCCGAAGGGATCCGCTCCCGGGGACAGGGGGCTGGGGTTCTGGCTCATCGATCCTCCTGCCTCAGGGCGCGGCGACCGGCAGTGCGACCTTCGCCTGCCCGTGGTCCATCAGCAGCGGGATCGGCTCCAGGTGGAGATCCGGCCGGTCCTGGCCGCGCCCGGCCGCCCGCACGTCATAGTGGGTGCCGCAGCCGCCGCACGTGAGCGCGCTGCCCGCCAGCTGTGCCTCGGCGAGCGTCCGGCCGCACGCGGGACAGCTGCCCTCGTATGCGTAGAGTTGGCCGCCGACCCGGCAGAAGCAGACCGGCATGCCGGCGACGTCGCGCAGCCGCACGGTCCCGACCTCCAGGTCGGCCACGTCGCTCACCCGCTCCCAGTGTCCGGCCGCGGGCGGCGGCGCCGGCCGGTGGCGGGGGCCGCCCACCTGCGTCAGCGGCACGAAGCCGGCCGGTGGCGCCGGGCGCTCGACCACCCCTTCGACGATCAGCTCGGCGATGTCCGGCGCGGCCTCATGAAGCGCCTCCTCAATCGCCAGCTTCAGCGTCACGGCGGAGGATGCGCAGCCGTGGCAGCTGCCCTGCAGCCGCAGCCGCACGATGCCGTCGGCCACGTCGAGCACCTCGACGTTGCCGCCGTGCGAGCCCAGGTACGGCCGCACCTTGTCGAGCGCCTGCGTGACGCGCTCCTCCAGGTCGAGCGGGTGCAGGCCGTGGAGCAACAACAGGTGACTGATGAGGGGATCCTGGGCGAACTGCTCGATCAGCGCCGGACCCGCGTCGCCCGACTCCCAGGCCAGATCCAGCATCCGTTCCAGGCCCGCGCCGTGCAGCTCCAGCGTGGTCTGGAGCAGTTCCGTGGCGCCCTCGCGCGCCGCCACATCGGGCCAGCTGTCGATGGCGCCGACCAGGCCCTCGATCCGCCCGATCCGTTTCTGCAGCTCTTGATCTTGCAGCATGGTGCTGCCGCTCCTTTCCGTAGCCGCGCGTCGAGTACACCCGGTCGAGACCGGCATGGTGCCGGGCTCGACCGGAGGCGAAAGCCGCCCGAACCGGCGGTTACGGCGTAGCGGCTGGCGGTACCCCGAACATCGGCGAGTGCTGCAGGTCGATCACCTTGCCGTCGCCCACGTACATGTGCACGCCGCATGGCAGGCAGGGGTCGAAGCTGCGCACCGCACGCATGATGTCGATGCCCTTGAAGTTGTCCGGCCCGTTCTCCTCGAAGATAGGTGTGTTCTGCACGGCATCTTCATAGGGCCCCGGCGTCCCGTAGATGTCACGCGGGTTGGCATTCCAGGGCGTCGGCGGATAGGGGTGATAGTTCGCGATCTTGCCGTCGCGGATCACGACGTGGTGCGACAAGACGCCGCGTACGGCTTCGTGGAAGCCGCAGCCGATCGCGTCCTCCGGCACCTGGAAGTCGGACCAGACGGCCGTGTGCCCGGCGTTGAGCTCGGCCAGCGCCTGCTCCACGAAGTAGAGCGCGGCGGCGGCGGCATACGCCTGGAAGTAGGTGCGCGCCCGGTCGCGCTCGATGGCGTTGCTCCACTTCGGGATGTGCCATTCGAACTCGACCTCGGGCTTCATCGCGGTCTTGGGCAGATAGATCTTGACGCTGTGGCCCGTCGCCTTGATGTAGCCGATGTCCACCAGCCCGGCCAGCGCGGTCGCCCAGAAGCGGGCGATCGGCCCGCCGCCGGTGTCGAGGGCCAGGTGGTCGCCCGTGCGCTTGTCGTACCAGCGCGGCGACATGACCCAGGTGTAGTTGCCCTGGAAGTCGCGCTTCTGCGGGTGCGGGATCGTCGTCTGGTTCCACGGGTGCCGCTGATCGACCGGGTTGCCCAGCGGGTCGGTCTTGACGAACGTCTCGTTGTTCTGCCAGTCGTCGTAGTACGAGCTCCCCAGCAAGATGCGGATGCCCAGGTTGATGTCGACGAGATCGTTCGTGACCAGCTCGCCGTCCACGACGATGCCCGGCGTGACGTACATCGCTCGCCCCCACTTGGTCATCGTCTGATAGCGATAGTCGCAGACGTCGGGATTCTGGAACGAGCCCCAGCAGCCGAGCATGATGCGCCGCTCGCCGACGTGCTCGTAGCCGGGCAGCGCCTCGTAGAAGAAGTCGAACAGGTCGTCGTGCAGCGGCACGACCTTCTTCATGAACTCCACATACTTCATCAGGCGGACCAGATAGTCCGTGAACAGCTGCACCGTCGGCACGGTGCCGACGCCGCCGGGGTAGAGCGTCGATGGGTGGACGTGGCGCCCCTCCATCAGGCAGAACATCTCGCGAGTCAGGCGGCTCATCTGCAGCGTCTCGCGATAGAACTCCCCGGTGAACGGGTTGAGCGACGTCATGATCTCGGCGATCGTCTTGTAGCCATGGTCGGCGGCGTGCGGCGCGGGCGTCACCTGCGCCTTCTCCCAGACGCTCGGATTGGTCTCCCGCACCATCTGCTCGCAGAAGTCCACGCCGACCAGATTGTCCTGGAAGATGTTGTGGTCGAACATGTACTCGGCGGCTTCGCCGAGGTTGACGATCCACTCGCCGAGATTGGGCGGCTTCACGCCGAAGGCCATGTTCTGCGCGTAGCAGGCACAGGTCGCGTGGTTATCGCCGCAGATGCCGCAGATGCGGCTCGTGATGAAGTGGGCGTCGCGCGGGTCCTTGCCCTTCATGAAGATGCTGTACCCGCGGAAGACCGACGACGTGCTGAAGCACTCGGCCACTTGCTTGTTCGCGAAGTCGATCTTCGTGTAGATGCCCAGGTTGCCGACGATGCGCGTGATCGGGTCCCACGACATTTCGACCAGATTGGGGGCGTTGCCCAGCGCGGCTTCCGCGGGTTTGGTGAAGACGGCCATGGTGTTCCTCCTCTACTGCTGCTTCGCGTAGTTGCGCGGATGATAGCCGGTGGTCAGCTTGGACCCGCGATGGCGCCATTTCGGCTCTTTGTTGACCGTCGTGTTCGTGAAGCCGCGTAAGGTCCGGACGAAGACTCCGTATGGGGTGACGGCGTTCGACGACACGCGGGCGCCGGGCGGCTCGTCCATGAAGGGCATGAACATGTCGGGGAAGCCCGGCATGGTGCAGCCGATGCAGATGCCGCCCACGTTGGGGCAGCCGCCGATGCCCGCCATCCAGCCGCGCTTCGGGACGTTGCAGTTGACCACGGGCCCCCAGCAGCCGAGTTTGACCAGGCACTTCGGCGAGCCGTACACGGTGGCGAAGTCAGCCTGCTCGTAATAGCCGGCGCGGTCGCAGCCTTCATGCACGGTCTTGCCGAACAGCCACGTCGGCCGTAGCTCTTTGTCGAGCGGGATCATGGGGGCCAGGCCCGCGGCCTGGTACAGCAGATAGAGCACGGTTTCCATGAAGTTGTCCGGCTGCACCGGGCAGCCGGGCACGTTGATGATCGGCAGCCCGGCTTTCGACTTCCAGTCCCAGCCGAGATAGTCGGCCATGCCCATGGCGCCCGTCGGGTTGCCGGCCATGGCGTGGATGCCGCCGTAGGTGGCGCAGGTGCCGGCGCAGAGTACGGCGAAGGCTTTGGGCGCCAGCCGGTCGATCCATTCGGTCGTCTTGATTGGCTGCCCGGTGCTCTTGTCGGTGCCCACGGCGGCCCAGTAGCCCTCGCTCTTGATGTTCTCGTTGGGGATCGAGCCCTCCATCACCAGGACGAACGGATCGAGCTTGCCTGCCTCGGCGTCATACCAGTACTGCAGGAGCTCGTCGCCCACTTCGTAGGCGAGCACCGGGTTGTGCAGATGCACTTTGGGCAGGCCGGGGATGGCGCCCAGGACGACGTCTTCGATGCTGGGCTGCATGGCGGCGGTGATCGAGACCGAATCGCCGTCACAGCTGAGGCCGGATGTAATCCAGATGATATGGACATCCTTGACGGCAGGTGGGTGCTGCGTGACCCTCCCATACGGGGTGGTGTCTGTTGCCACTGTTGTTCCTCCTCTCGTCGTACTTCGAGCCGATCATCTGTTACCGGCCAAGTCATCCCCTCGGCGTTACGGGGCGGACGGAGCGGGGCCCCGCCGGGGGGCGCGGTCACGGTGCTGCCGGGTCACGGCGGGCCTCTCGGGACGCGGGTCGCTGCGGGCACAGTCAGGCAAGGACGGGATGCGGCTGACCAGGCGGGAGGAGCGGGCGTGCGGGGGATGGGGCGCGGGAGGACGCGGCGGCAGTAAGTGGAAGCCAGGGGGTGGAAGCGGGGACATGCGGAACGGCAACCCCGCTCGGGCGGCGAACCCGGACGCAGGGGGTGGATGCACGCGCGTCGTGGTCCCTGTACGGAACGCCAAGTTCAAGCCTCCTTGCCGAACTGGATCCGTCGTCCCCTGGCAGTATGAGTCCCGACTGCGGTGCCAAACCCCGGTGATCGCGGCGTGGGCGCAGTTGCGACGGCGCGGCAATCTGGTTTGCGCCGAACGTGGGACTGACCTGTCTTTATCCTAGAATACACCCATTTTCACCTGCTGTCAATGACCGAAACTATACAGTCTCATGGCCCAGATTTCGGCTGAACCTATGCCCTTGCTGAGTCCGCTCCCTGTACCTTGCCGGAAACCCCGGCAAGGCGTATTCTATGCATGACCGCATCCCAAGCCACCGGCCAGGAGGACTCTGATGGCACCCACCGGACAATCGCCCCCGCTGACGCGAGAATCGCTGGGCCACTTTGCCTACCTGCACCGCGTCCTCACCGCGCCGCCGGACGGGGCCGCCTGGCCCGGCTTCTACATCCCCCAGGCCGACACCATGAACTTCGGCCTGCGCTTCCAGATCGCCTTCGCCGCCTACGCCGTCGCCGCGGCCGGACTGCGCACCCCCGCCTACACCCGGCCCTACGTCGAGGCCCTCGGCGCCGCGATCGAGCGCATGCGCGACGTGCGCGTCTGGGGCTACTGGCGCCGCGCCACCCCGGCCTCCGGGGGCGAGTCGGCCGAGCCCGCAGGCCACCTCGCCGTGCTGCTCGCGCCCCACGGCCGCGCGGCCGGGCCGCTCCCTCCCCCTGCCGACCCCATCGTGCAGGATAACGTGCAGTACAGCGGCCACTTCGGCACCCTGCTGGGCCTCTACGAGCGCGCCGGGGGCGACGACCGCTACGACCGCCCCTTCGACCTCGTCGACCCGGAATCCGGCGTGCGCTTTACGTACACCCACGGGATGGTCGCCGCGCGCCTCGTGGAGCAGATGCGCGCCAACTACTTCCACGGGGTGGCCTGCGAGCCCTCCTGCGCCTACGTGCCCTGCAACAACCACGCGATGACCGCCAACGCCCTGCACGACGCCACGCACGGCACCGACTATGCGGCCGCGAATGCCGATTGGCTCGCCTGGGTGCGCCGCAAGATGGTGCTGCGCGGACCGGCGTTCCGCGGCCTCTTCGGCGCCTGCTTCCTGCGCGACGCGGGGGTCGCCGCGCCCGTGGCCTTCCAGTTCACCGACAGTTGGGGCCTGGCCTTCCTGCTGCCCTTCGACCGCCCGCTGGTGCGCCGCCTCTACCCGCGCTTCCGTGCCCGCCTCAGCACCGCCCCGGCCTTCCGCCTGCCCGACGGCCGCCCTGCCCGCTACGTCGGCTCCGCGCCGCTGTGCGAGCGCATGGAGATCTCCGACGTCGCCCTGAACACCGGCTTCGGCCGCATCGTCGCGTGCGGCCTCGGCGACACGGCCACCGCGGCGCGCCTGGCCGCTTACGCCGTGGCCGCCTTCGACCGCCGCTGGATCGGCGACGAGTTGGTCTACGCCGGGGCGCCGCGCACCCTCTACAGCACCGCGCTCTACGCCCTGGCCGGCCTCGTCGACGGCGAGACCGCCCTCATGCACGCGCTCTTCCGCGCGCCGCGCGATCCCGCCCTGGCGGAGGGCCCGGCGCTCGATCGCGTCGCCTCCGCCGTCCCCGGCGCCCCACCCGACGCCCCGGCCCCCGGCGTCGGCGTGGCCGAGGCCGCCTTCGACGCGGCCGCGGGCAAGCTTGCGATCGCCCTGGCGCCGCTCGGCGCCGATGCCGCGCCCGATCCGCGGCCCCTGCGCCTCGACTGCCTGCGCGTCCCCGCCGTCCGCGCCGTCACCCGCGACGGCGCGCCCTGGGACGACTGGTCCTGGGACGCGGCCTCCGGGCATCTGACGATCGCCGCGCCCGCCGGGGCGGCGCAGCGCTTCGTCGTGGCCTGCGGCGCCTGACGCCGAGGGCGCGACCGCCCCGCCCGGAACATCCGGCCGGGAACCCCGTCAGCATGGACGCGAATGCCGCGGGCCAGAGCCGCGACGCGGCGCCGGTCCGATCTTCCCCGCTCAACTTCGGGCCAACTCGGTGGTAGTGCGCCCGCCGTCAGGCGGCGGCTACGGGGTCGCCACCTCGTAGATGAGGCACTTCAGGTACTGGCTCTCGGGGTAGCCTTCGAGGATGGGGTGGTCGACGTTCTGCGTGCGGATGTCCACCAGCCGGATGCGCCGCCCCGCGTCGACCGCCGCGTCGGCGACCACGTCGCGGAACATCTCCGGCCCCACGTGGTACGAGCACGAGCAGGTCACCAGCGTGCCGCCGTCCGGGATCATGCGCAGGGCGCGCAGGTTGATCTCCTTGTAGCCGCGCAGGGCGTTCGGCACGGCGCCGCGGCTGCGCGCGAACGGCGGCGGATCGAGGATGACGAGGTCGAACTGCGCCCGCTCGTGGTTTAGGCGCTTGAGCACGTCGAAGGCGTTGCCCGCCTCCAGTGTGATCCCCTCGGCCACGCCGTTCAGCCGCGCGTTCTCCTCGGCCAGCGTCAGCGCCTCGGGCGACGAATCGACGGCCAGCACGCTCGCCGCGCCGCCCAGCGCGGCGTTAATCGCGAAGCCGCCCACGTTGGTGAAGCAGTCGAGCACGCGCGCGCCGCGGCTGTAGGCGCGAATCGCCCCGTGGTTCGCCGCCTGGTCCAGGTAGTAGCCCGTCTTCTGGCCGGTGGCCACGTCGAGCGCCACGCGCACGCCCTGCTCCTCGATGACGACGTGTGGGTCGAAATCGCCCCACAGCGGCCCCGTCACCAGCGGCAGGCCCTCCAGTTCGCGCACGGGCGCGTCGTTGCGCGCGTAGATGCCCACCGGGTCGAGCACCGCGTGCAGCGCCTCGACGATCTCCGTTTGCCGCACGGCGATCCCCAGCGCCAGCGCCTGCAGCACCAGCACGTCGCCGAATTTGTCGACGATCAGCCCCGGCAGGAAATCCGCCTCGCCGAAGACCACGCGGCAGGCCGTCACGTCGGCCATCATCCGCTCCCGATACGCCCAGGCGCGCGCGATGCGCCGCTCGAAGAAGGCCCGATCGATCGGCTCATCCTGCCGGGTCAGCACGCGGACCCGGATCACCGACTGCGGATTGAAGTAGCCGCGCGCCAGGAACGCGCCCCACGCGTCGAACACGTCGACGATCGCGCCCGGCGCCGGGTCGCCCGCGACCCGGGCGATCTCGTTATCATAGATCCAGGGGTGCCCGGCCAGCAGCCGCTTCTGCCGCCCCGGTCCCAGCACCACGCGCGGCCGGTCCGGTGGGGCGGGCGCCGCGGCCGGCGGGGTGGTGGGCTTCGCTGCGGGAGGTCTGCGCTTCATGGCTTCCATTATACTCGAACTATCCCCGCAGGCGGGCGCAATCACGACCGCAGCACCAGCAGGTTGCCCGACTCTGTACCGCCGCAGCCCCCGATAGAAGACCGCCACCGCGATCCCGATCGCCAGCACCGTGACCCCGATCTCGATCAGCAGGGTGGGCAGGTCGAACTGCCGCAGCAGCGCCGTCGGCAGGTGCGCGATGAACCAGGCGGGCAGCACGGTGAACATCACCAGCTTGATCGCCCCGTGGAAGAGCGGCGTGGGGTACGTCGTCAGGATGGTCAGCCCGCCGAACAGCTGCTGCGTCAGCCCTTCCGAGCTCCCGATCCAGAAGCTGAGCGACCCCAGCACGATGAGGAAGGCCACGAAAATCCCCGCGCCGCAGACCGCCAGCACGACGAACAGCGCCAGCCGGTCGGGCGTCGGGTGCAGGAAGCCCGCGAAGAGGCCGAAGCCGAACAGCACGTCGCCCAGTGCCGACAGGTCCATGCGGCTGACCAGGAGGTGCAGCAGCACGTTCTTCGGCAGCCCCAGGTAGTAGTCAAGCTCGCCCTGGCTGATGATGCGCGCCAGTTGGGTTGCGTTGCCGCACGTGCCCAGCGCCAGCCCGAAGCCCGCCGCCGTGATGGCCCACAGCGTCATCACATCGGCGATGCCCCAGCCACGGATGATCGGGAAGCGCTGGAAGAAGAGCACCCAGAAGGCGATCCACATCACGTCGTTCAGCAGCATGCCGAAGACCTGGCTGACGAACGACGCCCGGTATTCGAGCGCGATCTGCAGGTTGATGCGCGTGGCGTCGAGCACGAAGCGTGCGTGCGCCCCCACGCCCCCGCCGCGCACCACGGCCCGCTCGCCGCTACCCGCTCCGTCCCGGACCATCGGCGCTACCCTCCGTTCAGATTGAGCCGCCGCGTGCCGGCGCGATAGATGAGGGCGACGACGCCGCCCAGGAGCACGAAGGTGACGCCCTGGCGCAGCAACATATCCGCGAAGAACGCCGGATCGAATGCCACCCAGCTCCGCGCCGGCCCGTAGACCATGTAGCCGAACGGCAGCCACTCGGCCACCGGCCGCAGCCACCCCGGGAAGACCTGGATCGGCAGCAGCGTGCCGCCGAGCAGCAGCAGCAGCCGGCTGTAGATCAGGATGAAGGCATAAGTATCCTCCACCCAGAAGGCCAGCAGGCCCAGGCCGGCGGTCACCAGGAAGTCGAGCGCCCACGCCCCCGCGACCAGCACCAGCGTCGCCGGGATGCCCGCCGCCGCGAAGCCGATCGGCCCGACCAGCAGCAGGCACAGCCCCGTGCCGATCGCCAGGTTGATCACGAAGCGCACCAACCGCTCGCCGGTGTAATCGGCCGCCAGATACAGCACGTAGTTGTACGGCTTGTTCAGCCGGTAGGCCACGTCGCCCGACTTCACCTCCTGGTCGATGCGGTTCGCCAGCCGCGGCGCCGACAGGACGATCGCCTCGGCGAAGGCGAAGTACCAGACCATCTGCGCCACGGTGAAGCCGCCGACAGTCGGCACGCCCAGCACGCCGTACATCGTATCCCACAGCTGGATGAAGACGAACACCAGCAGGATCAGGAAGAGGCCGCGCAGCAGCACCTCGCCCGCGTAGGCCAGGTTGTTCGTCACGCTCATGCTCAGCACGGCGCCGTACTTGGCCAGCCGCGCGGCGGGCGGGCCCGGCCCGCGCAGGGGCACCGGGCGCGTCTCGGCCGGCGCGTCGATCATGGCCGCGGCCCTCCCGCGATCGCCGGCAACCCGGCGGTGGCCGGCACGGCGTGATCCGCCGGCTGCGCGTAGATCGCCGCGATGATCTGCTCCAGCGGCGGGTCCTCGATCGTGATGTCGGCCACCTGGTAGCGCCCGACCAGCCGGCTGATCACCGCGTCGATGCCCGTCGTCGTCGTGTCCACTTGCAGCTTCGCGCCGTAGGTGCTCGTCTTCAGCACCGTCGTGCCCGGCAGGTCGAAGCCCTCCGGCGGCACCGGGTCCTGCAGCTTTAGATCGACGATCTTGTGCTGCAGATAGCGCCGCCGCAGCGTGCTGACGCTCGTGTCCAGGATGATCGTGCCGTGGTTGATCACGATGACCCGCTTGCACAACTGCTCGATGTCGCCCGCGTCGTGCGACGTCAGGAAGACGGTGACCTGCTCCTCCTGGTTCAGCCGCCGGATCAGATCGCGGATCCGCTGCTTGGTCACCACGTCGAGCCCGATCGTCGGCTCGTCGAGGAAGAGCACCTGCGGCTGATGGATCAGCGCGGCCGCGATCTCACAGCGCATGCGCTCGCCCAGGCTCAGCCGGCGCGCGGGCGTCCGCACCAGGTCGCCGATCTCGAACAGCGCGATCAGTTCGGCCACGCGCCGCCGGTAGACTGTCGGGTCGAGCTCGTAGATGCGCGCCAGCAGGTCGAACGTGTCGAGCGGCGGCAGGTGGATCCACAGCTGCGACTTCTGCCCGAAGACCGAGGCGATGTTGAAAGCCAGCCGCTCGCGGTCGCGCCAGGGCACCAGCCCGAGCACCTCTGCCCGGCCCGCCGTCGGGTAGAGGATTCCGGTCAGCATCTTGATCGTGGTCGACTTGCCCGCGCCGTTCGGCCCGATGAAGGCCAGCAGTTCGCCGCGCGCGCAGCCGAACGAGAGGCCCTGCACGGCCTCGACCACCCGATACGCCGGGTGCCAGAGCGACCGGAGGCTGCCGCCCAGCCCCGGCTCCTTCCGCTTCGCGCGGAACGTCTTGCGCAATTCCTCGACCTCGATAATGCCCATGCTCCACCTCGCGCTGCAGGATTCGGTCCTGCGGATACGACAAATTGTAGCATCCGCAGAGCCGCCGAGCAAAGGGCAAAAGACCGAGCCGGTCTGGCCCTGCAGGCGGATTCTCGTGGCCTGACATCCACGCTCGCCTCCGCTATAATAGACCCACGAATGCGGAGAACACCCATGGACGCCGAAACCCGACGTAGACATCCAACTGGCGCCCGGCGTGGACCTGGACGCGCGCGACGCCATCCAGGCCGGGCTGCGCGCCTTCAACGACCGCCACTGGCCCGCGCTGCGCGGGGAAGGGGAGCCGGCCGCGACCTCCTGGCCCCTCGACGTCTACGCCCGGGTGCCCGACGCCCGCCTCGTCGGCGGGCTCACCGGCTACACGGTCTGGGACTGGTTCTACGTCGAGCGCCTCTGGGTGGAGGCCCCCCTGCGCGGCCGGGGGCTCGGCGCGCGCCTGATGGCCGAGGCCGAGGCCGAAGCGCGCCGCCGCGGCGCGCACCACGCCCATCTGCGCACCTATAGCTTCCAGGCCCGCGGCTTCTACGAAGCCCTCGGCTATCGCGTCGTCGGCACGCTGGACGACTACCCACCCGGCGGCCAATTCTACTGGATGCGCAAGGACTTCACCTGAGCCGGCCGCGCGGGAGCCGGCGCGAGCACGGGCACGGGCGCGCCCGTGCAGGAGGGCAGGCCATGGAAGGCATCGTCTCGATCCTCGACGCCGAGCATGAGCAGCGCGTGCTCGACCTCTGGGCCGAGCTCAAGGACGCGCTGGGGCTCACCGGAGTTTACATAACACCGCACGCGCACTTCTCCTACCAGATCGCCGCGCGCTACGACCGCGCCGCGCTGACCCCGCTGCTGCACGCCGCCGCCGCGGCCCACGCGCCGTTCCTGGTCCGCACCGCCGGCCTGGGCATCTTCACCGGCGCGTCGCCCGTCCTCTACATCGCGGTCGTGCGCGATCCCGGGCTGGCCGGCTTCCAGCGCGGCCTCTGGCACGATCTCGCGCCGGGGGCGACCGGCCTGAGCCCGCTCTACCAGCCGGCCGCCTGGATGCCCCACATCACCATCGGCTTCGGCGACCTGACGCCCGAGACGCTGGCCGCCGCCGTCCGCCGCCTGGCCGATCGCGATTTCGCCTGGGAGATCGCGGTCGACAACCTCGGCCTGATCTACGAGGACGCGACGCAAGGCCAGGTGCTCGAGCGCGTCCCGTTTGGTCTGCCGCCCGACGCCGCGGTCTGACCGGCGGGCCGCCGCGAATGCCGGGCGCGCTGCGGCGGCTCCGCGAAGGCGCTTGCCCCGCGGATGGTATAATCGGGGGAGCGCGCTCAGCAGACCGCAACGCGCGGACCCAGGGGACTCATGGCTGATCCGCATAACGCAACCGACGACACCTGCCCCGAGTGCGGCGCGCCGCGCGTCGCGGGCCTGACCTGCGCCGAGCAGCTCGGCCAATTGGCCGTCTGGGAGTGGCAGGACCCCGAGCTCCTCGCCGAGCACTTCCTGACCGTGGCCGCCTACAACCTGCAGCACCCGGCCCAGTTCGCCGACGCGGCCCTCGCCGGCCTGCGCGAGGCATTCTGCGACCGGCTCGATTATGGCACCGGCATCGCCGAGCTCCGGCGCCGCGCGACGCAAGCCTACGACGGCCCGCGACGCGTCCTCCGGCCCGCCGCGGAGCGCCGGCCGGTCCGCCGCGCCTGGCCCATGACCATCGCCGACGTCTACATCCCCGGCCGGCCCGCGGGCGCCGCCGGGCGCGTCCGCGCCTGGGCGGCCGCCATCCGCGCCGCGCTATGACCGCCGGCCCGGGAGCCGCGGCCGTCGCGGCCGGCATCGCCGCCGGCCTGGCCGATCTCGCTCGCCTGGCCGCAGCGCTGCGCGCAGGCCGGGCCCCCATGCCGCGCTAGCCGCGGCGCGATCGCTAACCCGGCCGGACCCGCCCCACGCGGCAACCGGCCCCAGGCAGGAGGAGTAAGATGGCGGATCTGAAGGGACGGGTCGCGCTCGTGACGGGCGCCGGACGCGGTATCGGCCGGGCGACGGCCTTGCGGCTCGGCCAGGACGGCGCGATCGTCGCGGTCAACTACAACGCCAGCGCGGCGCCCGCGCAGGAAGTCGTCGGCCTGATCGAGTCGGCCGGGGGCAGGGCCCTCGCCGTGCAGGCCGACGTCAGCGACCCCGCGCAGGTCGACGCGATGGTCGCGCGGGTCATCAAGGAGCTCGGCGGCCTCCACGTGCTGGTCAGCAACGCCGGCATCACCCGCGACAACCTGCTCATGCGCATGAGCGTGCAGGAGTGGGACGACGTGCTCAACACGAACCTGCGCGCGAGCTACTTCCTCGTGAAAGCCGTCAGCCGGCAGATGGTCCGCCAGCGCTTCGGCCGTATCGTCGCCGTCTCTTCGGTCGTCGGCCTCACCGGCAATGTCGGCCAGGCCAACTACGCCGCGGCTAAGGCCGGCCTCATCGCCTTTATTCGCTCGGTTGCCGCCGAGTACGCCGGCCGCAACATCACCGCCAACGCCGTCGCGCCCGGCTTCATCGAGACCGACATTACCGCGGGCCTGCCCGACGAGGTGAAGCAAGCCATCCTGAGCCGCATCCCCATGGGCCGCTACGGCCGCCCCGAGGAAGTCGCCAACGCCATCGCCTTCCTCGTCGGCGACGACGCCTCCTATATTACCGGCCAGGTCCTTAACATCGACGGCGGCATGGTCATGGCCTGACCCGCCCAGCGGCGGGCCGGCCCACGGCTCGCCGCCGAATGGCGTTGGAACCCAGCCGGGATCAGCGGTAGGATCGCGCGGCTCGCGGGGTCGCGCGGGGGAAGACGGCGCGCGCCCGCCCACATTCCACCCGCCGCCCCGTTTTGCGTTTGTCCACCGTTGTGTTATACTCTAGACACGATTCACTAACCGCTAGGATAGTGAATTTAGGATAGTGAATCGCCCACGACGGCCCGAGGCCAGGAATCACCCAGTCCGCGAGTTTCGCGAGGAAGCAGGGCATGCGCAGAGTAGTCATCACCGGCATGGGCGCGCTGACTCCCGTCGGCAATAGCGCCCCCGACACCTGGGACGCGTTCAAGGCGGGGCAATCCGGCGTCGACCGCATCACCCTCTTCGACCCCAGCCCCTACGAGATCCAGATTGCCGGAGAGGTCAAGAACTTCGACAATTCCAGCCTCGACCCCAAGCGCGCCCGCCACATGGACCGCAATGTCCAGTTTGCGGTCGTGGCTGCCCAGGAGGCCCTGGCCGACGCCGGTTACACCATCACGCCCGAGAACGCCGACCGCACCGGCATCGTCCTCGGCAGCGCCGCCGGGGGCCTCACCACCATTCTCGCCCAGCAGAAGCAGCTGGAGGAGCGCGGCCCGCGCCGGGTCAGTCCCTTCTTCCTGCCCAACATGCTGGTCGATAGTGCTTCCGGCCAGTTGGCGATCGCCACCGGCGCCCGCGGGCCCAACATGGCCGTCGTGTCCGCCTGTGCGACCGGGGTGCACGCCGTCGGCGAGGCCTGGGAGGCCATCCGCCGCGGCGACGCCGACGCCATGCTCGCGGGCGGCACCGAGGCGCCCATCGTTCCCCTGGTGCTCGCCGGGTTCATCGTCATGCGCGCGCTCGGCAACGACCCCGATCCCGCCCGGGCCTGCAAGCCCTTCGACAAGAACCGCAACGGCTTCATCCTCTCCGAAGGGTGCGGCATACTGGTGCTCGAAGAGCTCGAATCCGCCCAGGCGCGCGGCGCCCACATCTACGCCGAGATCATCGGCTACGGCTCGACCAACGACGCCTTCGATATGGCCGGTCAACTGGAGGACGGTGCGGGCGGCGCGCGTACCATGCGCATGGCCCTTGCCAAAGCGGGTATTTCGCCCGACCAGGTCGACTTCGTCGCCGCCCACGGCACCGGCACGCCGCTCAATGATCGGGTGGAGACGCTGGCCATTAAGAACGTCTTTGGCCCGCATGCGCGCGATCTGGTCGTCTCGGCCTTCAAGTCGATGACCGGCCACATGATGGGCGCGTCCGGCGCCGTCGGCGTCATCACCGCCGCCTACGCGATCCATGACGGCATCATCCCGCCGACCATCAACTACACGACCCCGGATCCCGAGTGCGACCTGGATTACAACACCGACGGCGCCGCGCGCGTGCAGGACGTCGATATCGCCATTACGAACGCCTTCGGGCTGGGCGGGCATAATGGCACCATTGTGCTCCGCAAGTTCGCGGGCGCCTAGCGGCTGGCAGCCGGAGAGAGTGGGTTTTATGGCCTCCAACGAGCGTCGCGTCGTCGTCACCGGGCTGGGCGCGATCACGCCGATCGGCCACACGGCCGAGGAATACTGGCACAACTTGCGCGCGGGCGTCTCGGGCGCCGGGCCGATCACGCAGTTCGACGTCACCACCTATCCCGTCAAAATCGCCTGCTCCGTCATGGACTTCGACCCGACGCGCTACATGGACGCGCGCGACGCTCGCCGCATGGGCCGCTTCGCCCACTTCGCCGTCGCCGCGGCCGCACAGGCCCTCGCCGACTCCGAGCTCGCGATCACCGACGGCAATGCCGACATGATCGGCGTCGCCTTCAACACGGGCGGCGGCGGCCTCGTCGACATCACCGAGGAGGTGCGCATCATGGACGCGCGCGGCCTCGGCCGCGTGAGTCCGTTCTTCGTGCCCTCGATGGTGCCCAACATGGCGTCCTGCCAGGTCTCGATCCAGTTTGGCGCGAAGGGACCTATCATCACCTCGCTTGCGGCCTGCGCCAGCAGCGTCTACGCCTTCATCGACGGCTACCACATCATCCGCCGCGGCGAGGCCGATGCGGTCATTACCGGCGGCACCGAAGCCGGCATCACCCCGCTGGCGATCGCCGGCCTGGGCAACATGCAGGCGCTCTCGCGCAACACGACCCGGGCGCCGTCCGCGGTCAGCCGGCCCTTCGACGCCAAGCGCGACGGCTTCGTCTTCGGCGAAGGCGCCGGCGCGGTGATCCTGGAGGATCTCGAGCACGCGCGGGCCCGCGGCGCCCATATCTACGCCGAGGTACTCGGCGGCGCCCAGACCGGTGACGCCTACCACGTCACTGCCCCGGCGCCCGGCGGCGGGGGCGCGGCCCTCGCCATGACGCGCGCCGTCCGCTACGCCGGCCTGCAGCCCGAGGACGTCGACTACATCGTCGCCCACGGCACCAGCACGCCGCTCAACGACGTGGCCGAGACCCACGCGATCAAGCACGCCTTCGGCGAGCACGCCACGAAGCTGGCGATCTCCTCCAACAAGTCGATGATCGGCCACCTGCTCGGCGCCGCCGGGGTCATGTCGGGCATCGCCGCTGTCCTGGCCTTGCGCGATCAGGTCGCCCCGCCGACGATCAATCTCGAGTACCCCGACCCGGAGTGCGACCTGGACTACGTGCCCAACGTCGCCCGGCCGATGCCGATCGACGTGGTCATCATCAACGGGTTCGGCTTCGGCGGCCAGAACGGCGTGGCGGTCTTCAAGCGCTACACGGGGGAGTAGAGGCGGGCGTGGCGGCGATCCTCCTGGCGACGGCCGATGCGGCTATCATAGCCACCGCCCAGCCCATCCTCGAAGCCTCGGGCCACACCTGCATCCTGGTCGACAGCGGCCCCGCCGTGCTGCACTACACCGGCGCCCACGCCTGCGACCTCTACCTGCTCGCCTACGACCTGCCCCAGATGCCCGGCCTGCGCGTCGCCCGCCACCTCCAGCAGAGCTACCACGTCGCCCGCGACCACATCATCCTGCTCTACCCCGCGGCTCTGCCCCCCACCTACGACGCCGAGATCCAGGCCGCCACCCTCCTCCCCACCCCCTTCACCGGCGTCGAGCTCCTCCTCGCCGTCATGCGCCGCCTCCCCGCATAATCCCCCCGCCGCACCGTGGCAGACACACAGGGACTCGGGGCCCAGGTAGGGGCGGCCCCCCGTGGCCGTCCGTTCGCTCGGAGATTTGGCCTGCGATCAGCCGGGATGCGGGGAAGAATCGTCTGTGGGAGCCGGCTCCGCCCGGCGAGGCGGCCGCACCCAATGGCCTAAAGGGAGCCCGGATCGTCTGTAGGAGGGGGCTCCGCCCCGCGACGCGCCGCCCCCACGATCCGGCCCAAGGTAAGCCGGGATGCGGGGAGACCGAGGTAGGAGCGGCCCCACGTGGCCGGCCGGCTCCCCCAAGATTCGGCCTGGCAGTAGCGGGGATGCTGGAGCGGGGCGTCTGTGGGAGCCGGCTCCGCCCGGCGAGGCCGCCCGACTGCCCCGCCCGCTCACAGCCCAGCCGGCGGGGCGGCATTCGTGCATTCGTCGGCCCCATTCGTGGGCGGCCGGTCGCCTCACCGGGCGCGCGGCCGGGGAACCTACCGCCCCGCCGCGTCCTTCGCCTGGCTGAATGCGTTCACGAACGCGTCCACCGTCGTCAGCTTCCGCCCGCTCCAGCCCGAGATGCTCACCACGATGAGCGGGCGCCCGCCCACCGACAGGAACAGACTCCGCTTCACCCAGAAGAAATAGCTCGCCAGCGTCAACACCCCGATGATCGCCAGCGGGATGGCCAGCAGCAGCGGGCTCGCGCTGTACACATCCCCCACCTTAAGCTCCAGGCCCGGCTGCGCCAGCCCGGCGTACAAGGCCGCGGCCGTTAGCGCCAGCGCGAGCAGGGCCAGCAGCAGCATCCAGCCGCTCGACCGCTCGGTCACCGTGCCCACCGCGTCAATATCGCGCAGGAACGCCGAGCGCAAGATCGTCGGCGCGTAGAGGATCGCGCGCTTGTTCGTGAGATACAGCGCGCCCAGCTGCATGATCACGTCCTCGTCGGGCAGCAGGATCAGGGCACCCGTCGGCGGGGGTGGCGCCGTGCTGATAAGTTCGCCCGCGGCCGGCGCCACGGCGGGGGCCGGGGCGTACGCGATCGGCGTCACGGCGGGTGGCGGGGGCGCGGCGGGCGCCGGAGCCGGGGCGGCGACCGCCGCCTCCCGCGACCACACGGGCGGCGGGAGCGCGGCGGGCGCGCTCGGCGCGGCGGCGGCCGGGAGGGGCATCCAGGCCGTCGGCGTGCCGCCGACCGGCGCGGGCCCCGACGCTGCCACGGCGTCGGGCACGGGCGCCACCGCGTCGGCAGGTACCGCGTCGCCGGGCGCCGCCGTGCCGTTGGCGGCGGCATGGTCAGGCGTAGCGGCGACATCCGCCCAGGGCGGCGGGTCACTCACCCGGGCGCTTGCGGCCGGCGCCGATCCCGCGGCCGCATAGTCGACCGGCGTTCCGCACTGCGGGCAAACCTGGGCTCCGGCCCGGAGGGGGGCCTGGCAGACTCCACAGGTGGCGTTCGAAACCATGAGGCGTGTGACCTTCTTTCCTCAAAATGCGTAGTGCTGGGTAGGTAGATAGGCAGACAGCAGGCAGGATGGGCGCCCGAATTCAGCGGCATTATACCCGCGCCCTCGGCGGGCTGTCAACCGCGGTGGAGGCCCGCCGCGCGCCGGGCGGAACTTCGCCGCGCGTCCGCCGTTATTACTGGCGAGCCGCGGACGCGCCGCCTGGGCCGGCCCCGGCAGCGGCCGGGCGGAAGGAGCAGCGATCGACGTGCGGTATCCCGCCGAGCCGGAACCTCAACCCCCCGCGGATGGCACCGTCCCCGCGGTAGCTGCCCTGCGCGCTGAGATCGCCGGCCGCATTGCCCGGGCGGGCGGCCGCATCCCCTTCGCCGAGTATATGGACCTCGCGCTCTACCACCCCGCCTACGGCTACTACAGCGCCGGCACCGTCGCCCTCGGCCGCGGTGGCGACTTCGTCACCTCGGCGGAAGAGGGGCCGGGCTTCGGCGAGCTCCTGGCCGTGCTCGTCGCCCGCGCCGACACCGCGCTCGATCACCCGCCCGCATTCCTGCTCGCCGAGCACGGCGCCGGGTCCGGGCGCCTCCTGGCCGCGCTGCTCACGGCCGTCCAGGCCGCCGACTCCGACCTCTACGCCCGCCTGCGCCCGGTGATTGTTGAGCGCAGCCCGGCGCTGCGCGCCCGCCAGCAGGCCCGCTTCGCCACCTCCCCGCACGCCGGCCGCGTCGCCTGGGCCGACCAGGCGGCGGGCACCGGCCTGATCTACAGCAATGAGCTCCTCGACGCCTTCCCGGTCCACCGCGTCGTCATGGGCCCGGCGAGCCTGCAAGAGATCTACGTCGCCCAAGGGACCGACGGTGGGTTCGTGGAGGAGCGCGGGCCGCTCAGCGACCCGGCCCTCGCCGCCTACTTCGACCGCCTCGGCCTGGCGCCGCCGCCCGGCCAGGTCTGCGAGGTCAACCTGGCGGCGGCCGCCTGGCCCGCTCGGGCCGTTGCCGGCCTCGATCGCGGCTTCCTGCTGACGATCGACTACGGCGACAGCGCCGTGCGCCTCTACAGCCCCTTGCGGCCGGAAGGCACCCTCCTGTGTTATAGTAATGGGCAGGTGAGTGCCGATGTCTTCGCCGCGCCGGGCGCCCAGGACATGACCGCGCACGTCGACTTCACCACGCTGGAGCAGGCCGGGCATGCCGCCGGGCTGGCCACCGTGGCGGCGACGCGCCAGCTCGACTTGCTCGTCGCGCTGGGCATCGGCGAGCGCATCGCGGCGCTCAGCGCGGCGCCGACGCCCGCGCGTGGGCGGGCCACGCTGGCGCAGCGGGCGGCGCTCTTTCGGCTGATCGATCCCGACGGCCTGGGGCGCTTCCACGTGCTCCTGCAGGCCCGGGGGGTGCCGGCCGCACGCGCGGCTGCGCTGCTCCCGGTGCCCGGGTGAGGGAACCATGGCGGTAGCGATCAAGCTGGGACGCGGTAACTGGTGTAGCGCCTGCGGGCACCCGCTCGGCGGGCGGCCGGTCTATCGCCTGAGCCTGGGCGGGCCCGATGCCGGCGCGCAGTACTACTGCGCCGCCTGCGCCGGGGAGCGCCTGCGCTGCGCCGTCTGCGCCCGCCCGCTCGACGCCGGAAGCGGCCAGCTTTACAGCCTCGCCGGGGTCGCCGGCCGGCTCTACTGCCCCGACTGCTGGGCGCGCCCCCACTGCCACACCTGCGGCCGCCCGGTCGGCGCCCAGTTCTATCGCCGCGACGACGGCCGCGTCATCTGCGCCGTCTGCCAGGCCACCGCTGTCGCCGACCCCGACCAGGCCGCCGTCCTCTATCGGCAGGTGCAGGAGACGGCGCGCCGCGTCCTCGGCCTCGAGCTCGGCGTCGGCGCGGCGCTCCACCTCGCCGCCCGCGAGCAATTGGCCGAGATCCGCCACACCTACCCCGGCCTGGCCGCCACATCCGGTGCGCCCGACGCGGATGCCGATTACGTGGGCCTCTTCCTCTATCAGTGGCACCTGCGCGCCATCTATATCGAGGCCGGTCTGCCGCGCATCTTCTTCTGCGAGGTGCTCGCCCACGAGTACGCCCACGTCTGGCAGGCCGAGCACGCGCCCCTGCTGCAAGACCCGGAGCTCCGCGAGGGCTTCGCCGAGTGGGTGGCCTACAAAGTCGTCGAAAGCTGGGGCTGCCGCCTGCGCCTCGAGCGCTTCCGCGCGCGGCCCGATATGTACGGGGACGGCCTGCGCCGTATCCTCGCCTGGGAGGCCGATGTCGGCATCTCGGGAGTCCTCGACCGCATTCGCCATGTGCGCGCGGCCGGCGCCCGCCCGGGCCCGCGCGCCACGAAAGGGTACCTGAGCGATGCCTGATGAATTGACCCTGAACTGCCGGCTCAACGTCGGCGCCGTGCCCGCGGCCGCCGAGCCGCGCCTGGTCTACCTGCTGCTCGACGTCCGCCCGGCCGGCACCCTCGGCACCTATGACGTGCCCGTCAACCTGGGCCTCGTCCTCGACATCAGCGAGTCGATGCGCCTGCCCGTGCTCAGCCAGGAGCAGTTCCAGGAGCTCGCCCGCCTCGGCCAGGTGCGCGAGGTCATCTCCGACGGCATCCCGGTCTGGACCTTCCCGCACATCCCCGACCACATCCGCCGCGCCGCGCCGTCCAACCTCGACGCGGTGCAGCAAGCGCTGCACGCCGCCATCCAGCACGTCCAGCCGCAGGACCGCGTCTCGCTCATCGTCTTCGCCGGCCGCGCCGAGGTCGTGCTGCACGGCATCACCGGCGCCGAGCGCGACCGCATCGCCGACGCGGTCTCCCGCCTCGACGCCACGCGCCTCGGCGATGAGACCGACATGGCCGCCGGGGTCGAGTCCGGCCTGCGCGAGATGCTGGCCGGGGCCGGCCCCGACATGCTCAACCGCATGATCGTGCTGACCGACGGCTTCACCCGCAACCCCGAGGCCGCCGATGCCCTGGCCCGCCAGGCGCGCGACAGCCAGGTCGCGGTCAGCACCGTCGGCGTCGGCAGCGAGTTCAACGACAAGCTGCTGCTCTCCATGGCCGACGAGAGCCAGGGCAACGCCTACCTCGCCCGCGAGCCGCGCGACATCCCGCCCGCCTTCGCCCGCGAGCTCGAGGCGGTGCAGTCGATCCGCATCCGCCACCTGGTCGCCAGCGTGCGCCTCAGTGCCGGCGTCGAGCTCCGCCGCGCCCACCGCCTGCGCCCGGCCATCAGCACCCTGCGCGACGTGCCGATCCAGGACCGCACCGCGACGTTCGACCTCGGCGACCTTGAGCCCGAGCTCCCGCCCGCCATGCTGCTCGAGCTCATCGTGCCCACGCGCGCCGCGGGCATGTTCCGCATCGGCCAGGTGACCCTCGCCTACGACGTGCCCGGTCCGCTGGGCACGACGACGGGCGCCCAGGCCCACTGCGACGCCGTCCTCGACTTCACGCCCGCCGGCCTCGGGCCGCTCGATCCGCAGGTCATGAACCTGGTCGAGAAGGTCGGCGCCTTCAACCTGCAGACCCGCGCGCTCGACGATGCAGCCGCGGGCGACATCCAGGGCGCGACGACCAAGCTGCGCTCGGCCGCCACCCGCCTGCTCGACATGGGCGAACCCGAGCTTGCGCAGGCGGCGCAAGCCGAGGCCGCCAAGCTGGAGCAGAGCGGTCAGGTCTCGGCCGAGGGCGCCAAGAAGCTCCGCTACGAGACGCGGCGGCTGACCCAACGCCTGGAGTAGCCGACCCGGCGCCCCAAGGGCGCGCCCCGGGTAACGAATCCCCCCGGCGCTGCGTACAAGAGTTATGTTGACGTGTGAGGTTTGCGGCAAGCTCCACCCGGCCGGCACGACCGTCTGCGATGTCTGCGGCACGGGCCTGGCCGCCTGGCCCTATATCGCCAATACCGAGCTGGGCCAGGAGCTGGGGCTGGATCGCCTCCAGGCCGACAGCGAGCTCGGCCGCGTCCTGGCCGAGCCGCTGCGCGAGCTCACCGGCGCCCTCTGCGCGCATTGTGGCCAGCCCAACCGCCCCGGCGCGACCTTCTGCGCCGTCTGCGGCCACACGCTGCTCAGCCCCGCCACCGGCCCGCTCGTCGCCCCCGCGGGCGAGCTCAGCCCCGGCACGGTCCTCGCCCGGCGCTACCACATCCTGCGCCGTGTCGCCCAGGGCGGCATGGGCGCCGTCTACGAGGCGTCCGATGACCAGCAGCCCGGCCAGTGCTGGGCCATCAAGGAGATGGTCCACACCTCGCTCGCCCCCGAGGACCGCACCCAGGCGCTCAAGGACTTCATGCGCGAAGCCGCGCTGCTCGCCAGCCTCGTCCACCCCAACCTGCCGCGCTTCAACGCCATCTTCTCCGAGGACGGCAAGCACTACCTCGTCATGGAGTTCATCCCGGGCGAGACGCTCGAACAGCTGCTCGCCACCACGCGCGGCTTCCTGCCCGAGTCCCGCGTGCTCGGCTGGGCCGCCCAGCTCTGCTCCGTGCTCAGCTACCTGCACGCGCAGGACCCGCCGATCATCTACCGCGACATGAAGCCCGGCAACGTCATGCTCGTCGACGGCAGCGAGCGGGTGCAACTGATCGACTTCGGCATCGCGCGCTTCCACCGCCGCGGCCGCAACAGCGACACCGCCGCCTTCGGCACCGCGGGCTACGCGCCGCCCGAGCAGTACGGCAACGGCCAGACCGACCAGCGCTCCGACGTCTACGCGCTGGCCGCCACGCTCCACCATCTGCTCTCCGGCCACGACCCGGTCGAGAACCCGTTCCACTGGCGCCCGATCCGCACGTTCAACCCGCACGTCTCGCGGGCGGTCGACCAGGCGGTCATGCGCGCGCTCGAGCTCAAGCCCGAGCTCCGCTTCGAGAGCGTCGACCTGTTCGCCCGCGCGCTTGGCCTGCGCGCCATCCCGCGCACCGCCCCGCTCCCGGGGGCCGAGGCGCCGCCCGAGCCGGCCACGCCCGCGCGCATCGCCGCGCCCGCGCGCCCGGCCGCGCGGCCTGCCCCGGCCGGGCCGCCGCCCCCGCCGCCCGCCGCGCCGTCGGTGCCCCCGCTCCCCGGCATCACTCCCGAGCTCGTCGTCGCCGAGACCGTCGTCGACTTCGGCACGGCCGCCCGCCAGGCGCGCAAGGGCCGCAAGGTCGCGCTGCGCAACGCCGGACGCGGCGAGCTCAAAGGCATCGTCCACGTCAGCCGGCCCTGGCTGGCCGCCAGCAGCGTCGCGTTCGCAGGCAGCGCGGGCGAGCTCGTCGTGCGCACGCGCCGCCGCGGCCTGCAGTACGGCCACCCGCCCCGCCGTGTGCCCCCCGTCTTCGGCTGGGCGCTCGGGCGCCTCAGTACGGTCGAGGGCCGCTGGGCCTTCCTGGCCTGGCTCGCCGTCGCCATCTGGGCGGGCACGCACATCGGCTGGGGCGCGTTCGAGTCCGGCCTGGCCGGCGTGGGCGTCCTCGCGGGCCTGCTGCTCGCCGCCCAGATCTGGCTCTGGCTCGCCGCCCAGCATCTGCGCTGGCTCGTCCCCCTGCCCCGCGAGAACCGCGGCGACGTGGTGATCGACAGCAACGGCGGCCGGCGCCAGGTCGAGGTCCGCGTCTGGGCGCGGCCAACCTGGCTGCGCACGCGCGATCGGCTGGCTGCTCGCCACGGTCTTGCTCGTGGCCGAGCTCGTGCTGATCGCCGCGGGAATCGACCTCTGGTTCTTCCACGGCTGGGGGCTGCCGTGGCCGCCGGGTGGCGGATAAGGGCGGCACGCGGGGCCGCCCGGCGCACCGAATCGGGCAACCGGGTCCCGGCGATCGGGCCCGGCACGAATCAGGCGTGGCAACACGCCCGGGGTGTACCGCGGGACGCGCACCCTGTGCTATAATAAGGTGCCAATCGGGCGGGCGGACCCGTCCCCCTAGCTGATAGCCAAGAAGGAGATCCAGACGATGGCCATACGCTGTCCGAATTGTGGGAATGAAAACCCGGACGATTACGCCTTCTGCGACGAGTGCGGGGCGCGCCTTACCGCGCCCGCGGCGACCGCCGCGGATCCCGGCCCGGCGTATACGGCGGTCGGGACCCCGGACGTCGCGGCCTCGCGCGGCGTGGCGACGGCGGACACCGGCCCAGGCCCCACAGGGGGAATGGTGCGTTGCCCGGCATGTGGGGCGGAAAACGTGGCCGGCGCGGCCTTCTGCGACGAGTGCGGCGCCGCCTTGCCCGACATCGCCGCGCCCATCCCGGCCACCGAGGATACCCTCGCCCCGGCTTCCGGCGTGGCGCCTGACGCCGACACGGCCCGCTACGGCGCCGTGACGGCGCCCGCCGCGGAATCCTACGCGCCCGCCGCGCCGGTGGAACCGGCGGCACCCATCGCGCCCGTGGCGCCCGAGCCCCCGCCGCCCGCCTACGGCGCGCCCGAGCCCGCGACCCCCGCGGTCGAGGCGGCGCCCGCAGTCGAGGGGACTCCCGTTGCCGAGGCGCCTGCCGTTCCCGCCCCTGATGAGGGCGCGGTCGGCGCGGGCGATGCCGTCGGCGGTGCGGCCGGTGCGGTCACGGGTGGCGTCCTCGGCGGCCTCGTCGCCGGGCCGGTCGGTGCCGCGGTTGGCGCCGCAGTCGGCGGCGCGGCCGGGGCCGGGCTGGCCCATACGGCCCAGGAAGGCGACCAGAGCGCGCCCGCGGGCGCGGAGGTCGGCGGGGCGGCCGGCGCCGTCACGGGCGGCGTCATCGGCGCCGCGGCGGGTGGTCCGCTTGGTGCCGCGATCGGCGCCGGCATCGGCGGCGCGGTCGGCGGGGGCGCGGGCGGGGCGGCGGATACGGAGACCCCGGCGGTCGAGCCGGCGGCCCCCGTGCCGGCTGAGCCCTATGCCGCCGAGCCGTATGCCGCCGAGCCGGCGGCCGAGCCGTATGCTGCCGCGCCCGCCGTCGAGCCCACCGCGGCCCCCGAAGCCGAAGCCGCTGGCGCCGACGCGATCGGCGGCGGCGCCGGCAGCGTGGTCGGCGCGGCCATCGGCGGGGCCGTTGCGGGCCCGGTCGGCGCCGTGACCGGCGCGGCCCTGGGCGGCGGCGCGGGCGCGGCGACCACCGACGTGGCCGAGGAGGGCGACGCCAGTGCCCCGGCCGCCCCGGCGGTCGGCGCCGGAGCGGGCGCCGTAGTCGGCGGCGTGGTCGGCGCGGTCGGCGGCCCCGTCGGTGCGGCCGTCGGCGCAGGCGTGGGGGGCGCCATCGGCGGGGCCATCGGCGGCGCCGCCGCCGCGCCCGTCGCGCCGGTTCCCGCGACCGAAGGCCAGATCTGCGCCAACTGTGGCGCGCCCCTGCGCCCCGGCGCGGTCTTCTGCAGCCGCTGCGGCACGCCCGTCGTCGAGGAGAAGCCGCCGACCTGCCCGAACTGCGGGCGCGAGGTCCAGCCGGACGACGTCTTCTGTCCGTACTGCGGCACCCGCCTGCAGCCCGTCGCGGCGGCCGCCGCTCCGGCGCCTGCGCCGGTCGCCGCCGTCCCGGTGCCGATGGTCGCCGCGCCTGTCGTCGCGCCGCCGCCTCCGGAGCCGGTGCCCGCCCCGCCGCCGGTCGCGGCGCCGCCACTCCCCTACGAGCCGGCCCCGGCTATGGAGGCCGTGCCCAGCGTGGCGCCCGAGCCCGTCATGGACTACGCGCCGCTGACGCCCGCCATGCCGACGCCCAGCGCGGCGCCCGCCGGCCCGCCGCGCCTCGAGCTTGTGAACGGCGGTGCGGTCCTCAATCTGCCTGACAAGGACGAGATCCTGATCGGCCGCGAGGACCCGCTCAGCGAGCCGCCCATCTTCCCGGATATCGACCTGACCAGCTTCGGCGGCGAAGAGGGCGGGGTGTCCCGGCGCCACGCGCGCATCCTGCGCCGCGACGGCCAGTACCTTCTGGAGGATCTGCAGTCCACCAACTACACCAAGCTCAACGGTCAGCGCCTGACGCCGCGTACGCCCGCGCCGCTGACCGATGGGGCGCGCATCGACTTCGGGCGCGTAGGGGCCACTTTCCGGCAGTGATCGCCGAGGCCCCGCGCCTGGGTTACGGCCGCACCGGCGCCTGCTGGTGCGGCCGTAGTCGCCGCGCGTCGCCGCGGCCCGGTTCGTCGTGAGCCGCCGCGGCGCGCGCGCCGTCCTGCTCGGCGGGCTGGGCCTTCTGGCCCTCGCGCTGATCGCCGTGGGCGTCTGGCTCGTCCCGCCCCTCCTCGCGCCCGCGGGCCCGCCCATCGCCCCGCTGTCGCCCCTGGCCGGGGTGGTCTACGCCGATGCCTCCGGCGCAATCCAGGCCTGGGATGCCGCCTCCGGCCAGAGCCGCGTGCTCGTGCCCCCCGGCCCCGCCGAGCGGCACCTGCTCGACGCCAGTGCCGACGGCAGTGTCGTGACCTACGTCGAGGCCGCGCCGCCCATCAGTGGCACCGAGACCGCGCCCTATCGCCTGCAAGTCTGGAGCGCCGGGGCGCCCGTGCGCACCGTCCCGATCCCCGGCGGCGCCGTCTCGAACCTCACCGCCCAGTTCTTTGCCGGGGGTGACCTCGCCGTGCTCATGCACGCCACGAGCACGCGCCGCGGTCCCCTCTACGCCTACGACCCCGCCGCGGGCTACCTGCAGCCCGTCGCGCCCCAGGTCGACACCTACGCTCTTGGCCCCGGCGTCGTCGCCTACACCGTCGCCGTCGCCGTCCCCGGCAGCGATCTCCCGCCCCGCAGCCCCGTGCGCTTCCCTACGCCGTCCCCGCAGGCCGTCCGCGTGCTCGACCTTACGACCGGCGACCCCGCCGTCTCCGCCATCACCATGACCGTCGCCACCGGCGCGCCCCATCCGGTCCGGCTCTACTACGAGCCCACCCACAACGCCTTCGTCTACACCGCCGCGCGCCCCAGCGGCGCCGACGGCCGCGGCACCGACCTTACCCTCGGCATGGTGCCCGTGGGCGGCCCCGGCGGCGCGCACGACCTCTCGCTCGGCACGGCCCGCGCCGATCTCATCGCCACGCTCAGTCCCGACGGCCGCTACCTGCTCTACGGCAACACCCCGCCCCCGCCCGGCATCCCCGGCCTCGTCAGCGCGCCCCAGGTCGCCGCGCTGACCTGGCTGTCCGACAGCCTGCAGCTGACCGCTCACAGCCCGCTGACGCTCTCCACCGGCCTCCAGGTGCGCGACGCCCAGTTCATGCGCGGCCGCGACTGGCTCGCCGTCAGCGCCGCCCACCTCATCCCGCGCTCGGAGGGCGGCGTCTCGACGCCGCTGCTTGGCGCCCCCCTGCTCGTCCTGCTCGACCCCGCCACCGGCCGCCAGGAGACGGTGATCGACGGCGGGCCCGCCGGGGGCACCGCGGACCTGCTCGCCGTGCTCGAACTCGCACCGACTCCTCGTCGCCGCGTCCGAGGGGGCATCCGGCACGCCCGGCCTGGAATCGTTGCGCCTGCTCCTGGCCACCCGCGGCCTCGCCGGCTGGCAGACCCAGCCGCTCGGCGGCACCCTGGGCGCGAACGCCCTGCTCCAGTTCGTCGGCGTCTTGCCCTCCGGCGATTTCGTCCTCTGGGTCGACAATCGCGGCGGCAGCCCCGCGCTCTACCGTGTGCCGAGCGGCGGCGGCGCCTGGCAGGCGCTGGTCACGCTGCCCGGCGGGCGCGTCTTCTTCCCGATCCTCCAGCCCTGACCGCGCTCACCGCGGCGGCAGCGGGCTCCGCGCCCGCCGCCGGGGCCGCGCCTGCAGCAGCACCACCGCCGCCAGCACCAACACCCCGCCCGCGATCGCTGGGCCCGTCAGCGGCTCGTGCAGCACCCCGAACGCCAGCAGCCCCGCCACCACCGGCTCCAGCGTCGCCAGCATGCTCGCCACCCCCGCGTCGAGGTGCCGCAGGCTGAGTGTGTATGCGGCCACCGGCAGCAGCGTCTGCAGCGTCCCCAGCATCACCAGCACGCCCCACACGCTCCAGCGATCGCCGGGCGCCGTGATGGCGCTCGGGTCCTGCACCAGGATCACCGCCAGCAGCCCGGCCGCGCCCGCGGCCAGCGTGTAGAACAGCAGCGTCGCCAGCGGCATGCCGCGCCGGTTGGCCAGCACCCCGAAGATGCTGTACAGCGCGTACGTCGCGCCCGCCGCCAGGCCCCAGCCGATGCCGAGCGCGCTCCCGCCCAGCCGCGCCAGGTCGTACGCCCCCGAGGTCAGCACCACCCCGCCGAACGTCAGCAGCAGCGCCAGCCCCTTGCGCCGCGTGAGCGTCTCGCCCAGAAAGCGCCGGGCCAGCACCACCACGATGGCCGGCGCGGTATACAGCAGCACCACCGCCGTCGTCACACCCGTCAGCAGGATCGCGTACAGGTAGGCAATGTAGAAGACCGTGACCCCAAGCAGCCCATACCCCAGCACGAGCGGCACGTCCGCCCGCCGCAGCCGCAGCAGCCCCGGCCGCCGCGCCACGATCCCCAGCCCGAGGATCACCGCCCCGAACCCCGCCCGGTACAGCACCACCGTCAGCGGCGGCAGATCATACTGGTCGATCGTCAGCGTATAGATCGTCCCCAGCGTCCCCCACAGCGCCGCCGCCACCAGCACCAGCCCCACGCCCAGCAGCGGCCGCCGCGCCGGCCCCGCGCCGGGCGCCACGGCCGGCTCCGCGGCCACGGCGGCCCCGTCGCTCTCCTGATCCCCATCGCGCGCACTCACCGCGCGATTCTACCAGCCCCCACCCCCGCCGGCAACCGCCCACAGAGAGCGTCCTCTGTGGGGGCCGGTTCCGCCCGGCGAGGCCGCCGCGCCGCCCCGCCCCACGGTGAAGGGGCCGCCGCGGCGTGCATGCGCCGGTGGCATTCGCGGCCGGCCGGGGCCCGCCCCACGTCGCCCACAAAAACACGCCGGCCGCCCGACGAAACGCAGGCGGCCGGCGCAGAAGGGGGGCGCGGCGATCAGCCGTTCAGCTCGACTCTCCACCGAGATTGCCACGTTTCCCTTGATCGCGCCCGCGATGGGGCACCCTTGCCCCGTCTCGTCCGCCAGCCGCGTGAACTCGGCCGGGTCGATCCCCGGCACCGTGCCGTGGACCACGATGTGCATCGTGCCGACCTTCCACCCGCCTTCCGGCTTCTTGTCGAAAGTGCAGGTGGCCTGCACCTGCAGCGCGGTGGGCGCGTGGCCGGTCTGGTTCAGGTTGTTGGAGAAAGCCATCGCGAAGCAGGCCGCCTGCGCGGCGGCCAGCAGCTCCTCCGGGCTCGTCTTGCCGTTCGAGCGCTCCGTGCGCGCTTCCCATGAGATCGGGAGATTGGAGAAAGCGCCACTGCCCGTCCGGGTAATGGTGCCCTGGCCTTGCGTCAGATTGCCGTGCCACTCGGCGGTGGCGGTGCGAGAGGGCATGTGTAGTACCTCCTGCGGGCCTGCCGGCCCGGATGAAAAGTTGAAGTTCCGCGGATACCCTTCAAGAAGCGTGCCCGGGGAGATGCCCGGTGAACCAGTCGCGCGCGAGCCGGGCCACTTCCTCCAGCGTCCCCGGCTCCTCGAACAGGTGCGTCGCGCCTGGCACGATCACGAGCCGGTGCGGCGCGCGCATCTGGGCCGCCGCCGACTCGTTCATGCCAATGACCGGCCCGTCGGCGCCGCCCACGATCAGCAGCGTCGGCGCCTGCACCTGCGGCAGCGCCGCCCCCGCCAGGTCCGGCCGCCCGCCGCGCGAGACGACCGCGCGCACGGCGCCGGGCCGCTGCGCCGCGGCCACGAGCGCGGCCGCCGCCCCGGTGCTCGCTCCGAACAGGCCGAGCCCCAGGGCAGATGTGGCCGGCTGGGCGGCCAGCCAATCGGCCGCCCCGACCAGCCGCGTGGCCAATAGGTCGATGTCGAAGCGCAGGTGCGCCGTCTGCAGGTCCACCTGCTCCTCGGCCGCCGTCAGCAGGTCGATCAGCAGCGTGGCCAGCCCGGCCTGCTGCAGCACACCCGCCACGTAGCGGTTGCGCGGGCTGTGCCGGCTGCTCCCGCTGCCGTGCGCGAAGAGCACGACGCCCAGCGCGCCGGGCGGGATGGCCAGGGTGCCCTCCAAGGTGACCGGGCCCGCCGTCACCTGCACGGTCTGTTCGGTGATAGGTGGGATACCGCGTGTCTGCATGGCTGCCTCCTGCGCCTACAGCGCCGACGGGCCTGCGCCTACAGCGCCGCCGGAAAAGTCTCCGGCACCTCGCCGGTCTCCCATTCCGCCGTCCGCTCCAGCGGCTCCAGCGCGCGCGTCTGGTCCAGATGGATCACCGCGTCGAACTGCTCGGGCAGCCGGGTGTAGAAGTAATGGCTGAGCCGCTCGCTCTCGGGCAGGTAGATCACCCCGATCGCGCGCTCCAGCCGGGCCTCCGTGAGCCCGCCCACGGCGGGGTCTTGCCCCCGCAAGCGCAGCAGGAACGCGGGTAGCTGCGTCTCGTGGAACAGCGCCTCGTAGCTGCCTGGCAGCCCCGGCCGCACCTGCTTGCGCTCGGCCGGCTCGTCCCACTCCGACGCCGCGGTCACCGTGCCCATGTACGTCGTGAAGCCCACCAGCATCGCCTCGGTGCCGCGCGCACGTCGTCGACGAGAGCCGTGATTTTGGCGTCCGGCATGTCGGCGTACCTCCTCTCCAGAGGGATCTAGGCAGGTGAAACGGATCTGTGCACGGGATCCAGGGGCTTAGCCGCCGGGGCATGGTCGGCCCGCTGCAACAGGTCGTGCACCTCCTCATCGGTCGTCGGCGAGAAGTCCTCGTACCACAGCCCGACAGCATAGAACGGGTCGGGCGTCATGGCGCACACCACCACATCCACCTCGCGCTCAAACGCGGCGCAGACAGGCGGCGCGGCCACCGGCACGGCGACGACGATCTGGGCGGGCGTCTGCGCGCGCACGGCGGCCACCGCCGCTTGCATCGTCGCCCCCGTCGCCAGCCCGTCGTCGACGAGCAGCACGGTGTGCCCCTGGATCAGGGGCAGGGGACGGTCGTCGCGGTAGAGGCGCTGCCGCCGCTGCAGTTCCTGCTGCTCGGCGGCGGTCACCGCGTCGATGATGCGCGGAGGGATGTCGAGGCCCTGGATCACGTCCTCGTTCAGCACGCGCACCCCGCCCATCGCGATGGCGCCCATGGCCAGTTCCTCGTGTCCGGGCACCCCCAGCTTACGGACCAGGAACACGTCGAGGGGCGCATGCAGCGCGCGCGCCACCTCATAGCCCACCGGCACCCCGCCGCGCGGCAGCGCCAGCACCAGCACGCCCGGCCGGTCGGCATACGCGCGCAGCCGCTCCGCCAGGTAACGGCCGGCGTCAAACCGGTCGCGGAACCGCATCGCCATCGCTCGCCCCCTTTCGCTGTCCCCCAGGTGCTAGCAAAAGCTATGCCGGGCGCGCCCGGGGGAACTGAAGAGGCCACGCTGGGAACTCCGCCGAAAGGTGCGCTGCAACTTGACATAATTCCAGTAACCAACCAACGGGAACACGCCGGGCAATCCTGACCAGGGGGCCAGACAATCCACCGGCGCCATGGCAATATCAGGGAATGCGGATGGCCTCGCTTGTCTGTAGGAGGGCGCTCCCCCACGCGACAACCGCCGCGCCAAGATCCCGCCGGGGATCCAACGGGATGCGGGGGGTGGGCGTCTGTGGGAGCCGGCTCCGCCCGGCGAGGCCGCCCCACCGCCCCGCCCGACGGCGCCCGGGCCGCCGCCGCGCCCTGCGTGGACGCGGACCGCGGCGCAGCCGCATGCGCGCACCACGCCGGCACGCCGGCCCCGGTGCCATCATGGCCGATCGCTGGCGCACAACCCACGAGGAGCCGGCTCAGTGCGCCGGGCCACGGGAGGCTCCGCGGCCGGGCCCCCGCCTACGGCCGCACTTCCACCTCCGCCCGGCCCACCCCGAGGAAGCCCGCGACGGCCGCGCTGTGATAATCGATCTCCAAGATCAGCCCCATCGCCTTCTGCATGGGCAGGTCGGCCCGGGCCGAGCAGTCCACGATCTCATACCGGCGCCACGGCCCCCAGACCCACGTCTGCGGGTTGCGGATCCGCGCCTGCACGACATCCCCAATCTCCCCACAGCTACGCCGGCTCGCGTACCCGTCGACGTCCGTGCGCAGCCGCATGCCCCGGTTCGCCGCCACCGTCGCGAACAGCCCGGCATAGTAGTGCATCACAATGCCCCGCTCCGTATAGGGCGTCGGCGCGGCCATCGTGTGCACCGGCGCCTTCGTCGGCGCGGGCTTCGCCGCGGCCCGCGCGGGCGCTTTGGTCGCCGTGGCCTTGGCCGGAGCCTTGGTCGGTGCGGCCTTGACCGGAGCCTTGGTCGGCGCGGTCTGCGCGGCGGCCCGCGCGGGCGCTTTGGTCGGCGCCGCTTTGGCCGGTGCCGCCTGGGCCGGAGCCTTGGTCGGCGCAGCCTTCGCCGGCGCCTGGTCGGGCGCCGCTTTGGTCGGCGCCGCGTTCGCGGGGGCTGGGGTAGGTGTGGCCTTGGCTGCGGCCTGCGCAGGCGCGGGCGCGGCCGGGGCGGGTGCCGCCGGGGGCGGGGGAGGCGGCGGCGGGGCTGCCTGGGCGGCGGCCGCCGGGGTCGGCGTCACGGCCGGATCGCCGCTCGCCTGCGCAGGCGCCAGCGGCGCCCGCGCAACCCGCGGCGGCGGCGGGTCATACGTGTCGGGCCGCACCACAAGCGGGGCGCGCGCGACCCGCGGCGGCCGCGGATCGGGCACCTGGTCCAGGATCGCCGCAGCAGTGTGAAGAATACTCGGAGGCCGGGGATCCGCCATCTCAGGCGGGATCACGAGGGGGGCGCGCACGATCGCGGGCGGCCGCGGATCGGGCGCATCGGGCACCGCCGCCAGAGTCGACGGCTGTGTGATTGACATAATGTGAATTCGGGCGGCGTCAGGCGGCGCCGCGACCGGGCTAGGAGGCGGCGTCGGGCTCCCCGGGCCCAAACAGACGAGCCCGAATCCCGCCGCGAGGAGCAGGACCGGCACGCCCAGGGCCTTATTCTTTTGTGACACGCAGACTCCTTCCACGAGGAACCGCGCGCCGCTGCCGCGATCTCCGGCACACGAGGCCGGGGGGCCGCCCCTGGACCGGCGCCACGCGCCGGCAAACAGGGCACAGATCGCAGCCTGACCGGCCCGGCGTCCGGCCTCACGGCCGGGCCCCGGACAGGCGGCGCAGGTTCACAGCCGGCCGGCACCCGTCGTCGTCACGGCCGTCGCACACCCAGGCGCCACGTCCCCACACGGGGGCGCGGTGCGCGGATACGGGGACGGCACGGATCGGTGCCGGCTTAGCTCACGCCCGGGCGCGCCGGTTCAGGCTGTGCGCCGCGGGCGGCATCCGAGGGGAGGCGCGACCCGCCCACTCAGATGCAGACAGGCACGCTGGCGACCGGCTTCGGCGGGTCTCGAAGGGGCAAAACGGGGACGGTACAACCCAACTGCGCTGTTCGGAAGGAGTATACCACTTTCTGCGCGCAAAATGCAATAGGGGGGCACATAAAAGATCGGTGCGAGTGAGCCACCTAAAAAGGGGCCAACCTTACCACCATGGTAAGGTATGCGAGCACGACCCCAAGTTTCCGCGGCGGGTGGCGCGATTCAGGGACAAACTGGGACAAACTGGGACCAACGGGGCAAACTGACCCCGCGGCCGCCCAACCGGCGCCTGTTAGGCGGCGATCCCGGCCGGCATGGGCGCGCCGTCCGGCACGGCCGCCCGCACCACGGCCAGCAGCGCCTCGATGTCCTCCATTGTCTCGACCTGCGTGGACCGGCTGCGCAGCTCCCGCGCGCCGTCGAAGCCCTTGAGGTACCAGCCGAGGTGCTTGCGCAGCTCGATCAGGCCGTGCGGCCCCTTCAGCGCCAGCGCGCGCTCGGCCTGCGTGCGCACCGCCGCGCTGAGCTCGTCCACGCTCGGCGCGTAGTCCGTGCGCCGGAAGATCCAGGGGTTGCCCATGGCGCCCCGCGCGATGAACGCCCCGTGCGCGCCCGTCGTCGCGAACAGCCGCTCGACGTCGCGCCAGTGCATCAGGTCGCCGCTGCCCATGACGGGCAGGTCGACCGCCTCTACGATCGTCCGCGTGATCGCCCAGTCGGCCGTGCCCCGGTATGCCTGCTCCTTCGTCCGCGGGTGGATCGTCAGCGCACGCGCCCCCGCGTCGACCATGCGGCGCGCGAAGGCGGGCTGGACACTGCCGCTCACGCCCGAGCGCATCTTCACCGACACGGGCAGCCGCGTCGCCCGGCTCATCGCCGCCACGATCCTCGCCGCCTCGTCCGGGTAGTCCAGCAGCGACGAGCCGCAGCGGTTGCCGTAGACCTTCTGCGCCGGGCAGCCCATGTTCAGGTCGACCCCGTCGAACCCGAGCTCCTCGATCCGTCGCGCCGCCGCGGCCAGCCGCTCGGCATCCGAGCCCATCAACTGGCAGATGATCGGCCGCTCCCATGCCGCGAAGTGCAGCATCTCGCGCGTCGTGCGGCCGTGGTGGTGCAGCAACGCCTCGGCGCTCACCATCTCGGTGAACAGCACGTCGGCGCCCTGCTCCTTGCACGCCTGCCGGAAGGGGCTGTCAGTCACGCCGGCCATCGGCGACAGGGCCAGGAAGCCGCGCGGGAGGCGCTCCCACGCGAAGGGTTCGCTACTCATGGGCTAATTGTACCAAAACCCCGCCGCCGAGTCACCCTCCGGCTCGCCGGTCCGCGTGCGCCTTGCGCCCGGTTTCGTTTCATGTGTCGCATGACCGCGCGCCGCGGCGTCCGGCGCACCACCCGATCCGTCATCCCGCGCCCGGTCCGGCCTCCCCCGGCGGCACCGCTCGGGCGCCCAGGCTAAGAGGAGACCTGCCATGCCGAACCCCACCCCTGACCCCGTCCCCGCGTCGCCCGAGGAGCAGCCGCCCGCTGTGCGCGAGGAGCTCCACCAGGCCAACGTGACCCACGAGGGCCGCCGCGAGCGCCCTGGTGCCTCGCCGGACGACCATCTCGGCGCCAACGAGCTCGACGTCACCCCCGTCACGCCGCCGATGCGCGGTCCCGGCAACCTCGTCGGCCCCGAGGCCCCCGGCGATGCCGCGGATCCCGGCCCCGGCGGGGAGCTCCTCGATCCCAAGGACGAGATCACGCCGGGCTGAGCGCCGCGCGCGTGCGCGTGCGCCATCCCTCGTTTGGGTGTATAATAAACGGTACGCATGGGTCGCCGGGTCCGCGTGGGACCCTGCCATGCGCTAGCGCTATTTACTCGCAGTCTACGAGGAGGTAGATGGCATGGTCAGCACGGTCGACGTGCCTACACAACCACAGCCCGCGGAGAGCGGCGCGCGGCCGGATGTCGTGAACGACTTCTCGATCGTCGCCGCCACCGTGAACGGATCCGGCAGCCAGACGGCAAACGCCACCCTGATCCGTGCGCTGTTCAAGATGGGGATCCCGGTCAACGGCAAGAACCTCTTCCCCTCCAACATCTCCGGGCTGCCCACCTGGTACACCATCCGCATCAGCAAGGACGGCTATATCGCGCGGCGCGAGACGTCCGAGGTGCTGATCGCCTTCAACCAGCAGACCGCCGTCGCCGACCTGGCCGCGCTGCCGCCCGGGGGCGTCTGTGTGCATCCCGATGATCTCGAGTTCGCGGAGCGGCGGAGCGACGTGGTCTATTATCCGCTGCCCGTGAAGGACATGGTCAAGAAATCGGGCGCCGACGCCAAGCTGCGCGACTACATCGCCAACATGGTCTACGTCGGCGCGCTCGCCGAGCTCCTGAGCATCGAGCTCCCCGAGATCAAGAGCGCCCTCGCTTACCACTTCAAGGGCAAGGCGAAGGCGGTCGATATGAACTACAACGTGGTGCTCATGGCCGCCGAGTACGTGCGGACCAACCTGCCCAAGCAGGACAGCTTCCACGTCGAGCGCATGGACGGCACGGCGGGCAAGGTGCTGATCGACGGCAATTCGGCGGCCGGCCTCGGCGCCGTCTTCGGCGGCGTCTCCTTCGGCGCCTGGTACCCGATCACCCCGTCGACCGGCGTGTTCGACGCGCTGACCGAATACCTGGGCGAGATGCGGCGCGACCCGGAGACCGGCGAGGCCACCTACGCGATCGTCCAGGCGGAGGACGAACTGGCCGCGATCGGCATGGTACTCGGCGCCGGCTGGGCCGGCGCGCGCGCCATGACCGCCACCAGCGGCCCCGGCATCTCGCTCATGACCGAGTTCGCCGGCCTCGGCTTCTTCGCTGAGATCCCCGGCGTCATTTGGGACGTCATGCGTATGGGCCCGAGCACCGGCCTGCCCACGCGCGTCTCCCAGGGCGACGTGCTCCCCATTTACTACCTCGGCCACGGCGATACCCGGCAGGTGATCCTGCTGCCCGGCTCGGTCGCCGAGTGCTTCGAGTTCGGCTGGCGCGCCTTCGACCTGGCCGAGCGCCTGCAGACCCCCGTCTTCGTGCTCAGCGACCTCGACCTCGGCATGAACCTCTGGATGACCGAGCCGTTCACCTACCCCGACACGCCGATGGACCGGGGCAAGGTGCTGACGGCCGAGGAGATCCGCGAGGCCGGCGAGTTCGCCCGCTATAAAGACGTCGACGGCGACGGTATCCCCTATCGCAGCCTGCCGGGCAACACTAACCCGCTGTCGCCCTACTTCACGCGCGGCACGGGCCACAACGAGCGCGCCGTCTACAGCGAGCGCCCCGACGACTGGGAGCAGAACCTGGCGCGCATCTTCCGCAAGCACGATACCGCGCGCACGCTCGTCCCTGCCCCCCCCGTCGACCGGCGCCCCGGCGCCCGCGTCGGCATCATTGCCTACGGCTCAACCGACTCGGCCGTCGCCGAGGCGCGCGACCGCCTGCACGATGCCGGCCTCGAGACCAGCTATCTGCGCCTGCGCGCCCTGCCGCTCGGCGACGAGACGCGCCGCTTCGTCGAGGAGCACGAGACGATCTACGTGGTCGAGATGAACTTCGACGGCCAGATGCGCCAGCTACTGCAGCTGTTCATGCCCGACCGCGCCACGTCCCTGCGCAGTGTCGCCCACTGCGACGGTCTGCCGCTGACGCCCGGCTACGTCACCCGCGCGATTCTCGAACTGGAACGGAATCTGGAAAAGGAGTCCCCTACCGATGGTCACCACCGCTAACCGGCCGGCCCCGGCCCCCAAGACGAACCTCATTGGCCTGGAGATGAGCGAATACCGGGGCAATCCTTCCACGCTCTGTCAGGGCTGTGGCCACGACTCGATTTCCAGCCAGATCATCCGCGTCGCCTACGAGCTCTCGCTGCCGCCCTACAAGCTCATCAAGATGAGCGGCATCGGCTGCTCCAGCAAGTCGCCGGCCTACTTCCTCAATCGCTCGCACGGCTTCAACGCCCTGCACGGCCGCATGCCGTCGGTCGTCACCGGCGCCACGACCGTGAACCGCGACCTGCAGGCCGTCTCCGTGAGCGGCGACGGCGACAGCGGCAGCATCGGCATGGGCCAGTTCAAGCACGTCATGCGCCGCAACGTGCGCATGGTCTACATTGTCGAGAACAACGGCGTCTATGGGCTCACCAAGGGCCAGTTCTCGGCCACCGCCGATATGGGTCAGAAGCTCAAGTACGCCGGCACGAACGAGCTCCCGCCGATCGACCTCTGCCAGGAGGCACTCATCGCCGGCTGCGGCTTCGTCGCGCGCAGCTTCGCGGGCGATGCCAAGCAGGTGCGCGAGCTCCTCAAGGCCGCCTTCAGCTTCGAGGGCACCGCGCTGCTCGACATCATCAGCCCCTGCGTCACCTTTAACAACCACGAGGATTCGACCAAGAGCTATCCCTACGGCAAGGCGCACGAGGAGCGCATTCAGGACATCACCTTCGTGGAGAAGTTCGACGCGATCGAGGTCGACTACGAACCGGGCACCACGATTCAGGTCCCCATGCACGGCGGGCCCGTCATCCAGCTGACGAAGCTCGACAAGGACTACGACCCGACCGATCGCTTCGCGGCGCTGCGGCTGCTGCAGGAGGCCCAGGCTCATCAGGAGTTCATCACCGGCCTGCTCTACATCGATGAGAGCCGGCCCACGCTGATCGACGTCGCGCGCCTCGTGCAGACGCCGCTGGTGCACCTGCCGGCCGAGCAGCTGCGCCCGGGCCCCGAGGCCCTGGCCCAGGTCATGGCCGGCCTTGGCTAGACGCGGGCGCGCCACCCTGGCCGCTCGAGATAGCCGGCGACATCCTGCTCGCCGGCTATCTTTGCATCGGGCCCGCGGGCGTGTGCCGGCCTGGCCGCACGGGCCCGAAGGAGCCGTGCCATGACCGCGGTCGGCCCGCCCGGCGAGCCTGCGGGCGTGCTCCCCAGTGAGGCCGCGTTGCCGGTGACGCTGATCGACACCCTGCTCGATCTGAGCGAGGAGGCCGTCCGCAGCCGCCGCCCCGACGCCGTCCTGCAGCAAATCGCCGGCACGGCCGCCCGGCTGCTCGCTGTCCGCTGGGGCGTGCTCTTCCTGCGCGACCCGGGCGGCCCCGAGCTGCGGCTGGTCGCCGTGTACGGCCTGGCCCTGACCGACCTGCCCGCGGCGCTCCAGCTGCCCAGCGAGTCGCACCGCAATGCCACCCTGTTGCAGGGCCGCCCGCTGGTCGTCGAGGACTATCGCGGCGGCCCGCCGCTCGCGCCCATCTGGTGGGAGCCTGCCGAGCGCCTGGGCATCCGCGCGGTGCTCGCCGTGCCGATGATCCTCGACGGCGAATATCTCGGCTCCCTGCACGTGGCCCACGATGCGGCGCACCCCTTCCCGCCCGCCGAGATCGACGTCCTGCAACGGCTCGCGCGCCTCGCCGCGCAGGTCGTCGTTCGCACCCGCGCCCTCAGCGCCGCCGAGCAGCGGGCCGGCGCCCTCGAGACGATGCAAGCGGTCGCCCGCTCGCTGGAGGCCACGCTCGACCTCGACACGGTCCTGGGCATCCTGGTCGAGCGCGCCGTCGAGATCACCGGCGCCACCGGCGGCTCGCTGATGCTCTGGGACGAGGCCATGGGCAGACTGGTGCCGCGCAAAGCGATCAATGCACCCGAGTTAGTAACGGCGCACGTCGCCGCGCACGAGGGTGCGACCGGCAAAGCCTACGCCACCGGCCGGCCCCAAATCGCCAACGACTACCAGCAGTTTCTGCACGCCATCCCCGAGGCGCGGCAGGACCGCGTGACGAACGTGCTGGCCGTGCCCCTAGTGCGCCACGGCGCTCCCATCGGCACGATCACCGTCTTCAGCCGCTTCTTCCGCGCCTTCACGGACGAGGATGCCGCCCTGCTCTCCCTCTTTGCCGCACAGGTAGCCGTCGCCATTGACAACCAGGTGCTCTATGGCCGCGTCGCCCGCCAGCAGCGCCAACTCGACGACATTATCCGCACCCTGCACGACGGGCTGATCGTCTATGAGCTCGACGGCCGGATCCGCTTCCTGAATCCGGCGGCGATGGAGATGCTGGGCATTGATCCGGCGGTGGTCGGCCTCCCCCGCGAGGAGGTTACCGCGCATGCCGAGCGCTACTTGCGCTATGAGATCAAGCCCCTGCACGACCGCGCCGCCACGATCGCCGCCGTGCTCGAGCAGGGCATCACCTTGGCCGGCATGACGCGCGTTTATAGCGACCCTGAGCGCACCGTCGAGGCGTTCTACAGCCCCCTGTTGGACGAAGCCGGCAACCCCAGCGGCTTCGTCTCCCTCTTCCGCGACGTCAGCGCCACCCAGGAGCTCGAGCGGCTGCGCGCCGAGCTTGCCGTCACCCGCCAGCAGGAGGACTTCCTCTCCATCGTCGCGCACGAGCTCCGCACGCCCGTCACCGCCATCAAGGGCTTCACCGACCTGCTCGTCCGCCGCCTGGTGCCCGACGCCACCGTGACCCCGCGCGACTTGTTCATGCTCGGCGCGGTCGCCGGGCAGGTCGACCGGCTGGCCGGCCTGATCGACGACCTGCTCGACGGCGCCCGCCTCCACGCCGGCAAGCTTGACTTCCACTGGGAAGTCTGCGACCTGGGCGACATCGTGCGCGGCGCCGTCGCCGCCGTGCACCCGCTCGCCGGGGCGCGCGAGTCCGACCTCGTCGTCACGGGCGAATGCGTGCCGGTGCGCTGCGACCGCGTGCGCCTGGAGCAGGTCTTCATCAATCTACTCACCAACGCGCTCAAGTACTCGACCAGCGGCCCGATCACGTGCACGATCTGCGGCGCGGCGGGAACCGCCGAGGTGGCCGTCGCGGACCGCGGGCCCGGCATCGCCCCGAAGGACTTGCCTCACGTCTTTGAGCGCTTCTTCCGCTCGCACGACGTCTACGAGCACCAGCGTGGTCTCGGCCTCGGGCTCTATATCAGCAACGAGATCGTGACCCGCCACGACGGTACGATGCGCGTCGACTCGACGCTCGGCACCGGCACCACCTTCACCGTCACCCTGCCGTTGGCGGGCGAGGCGCCTGCCTAACCCGCCGCAAGGAGGTCCACCCGTGTCCGCGCCCAGCCTGCACTTCGAGGAGGCCGGTCAGGGCCCGGCCCTGGTCCTGCTGCACGGATTCCCGTTCGACCACATGATCTGGGCGGATCAACTGGCCGGTCTGGCGGGCGTCGCGCACGTGCTCGCGCCCGACCTGCCCGGCTTCGGCACGTCGCCGCCGCTGCCCGGTGCGCCCGAGGACGCCACGATGGACGCCTACGCGCGGACCGTGCTCGCCTGGGCCGATGGCCAGAGGCTTGCCCGCTTCTTGCTGGCGGGCCACAGCATGGGCGGTTACCTCGCCTTCGCGCTCGCCCGCCTGGCGCCCGAGCGCCTCGCCGGGCTGATCCTCGTCGACACACGCCCCGGCCCCGACAGCGCCGAGGGGCGTGCCCGCCGCTACCGCCTCGCCGCGGCCGTCGCGACGGAGGGCGCCGCGGCGGTCGTGGGCGCGATGCTGCCCACGCTCCTCGCGCCCGGCGACCGCCAACCGGGCGTCACGGCGCGGCTGCGCGCGGTCATGCTCCGCCAGCCGCCGGAGGCCATCCGCGCCGCCCTGTTCGCCATGGCGGCCCGCCCCAACTCGACCCCGCTGCTCGCCACGCTCGCCCTGCCCGTGCTGCTCATCAGCGGCGCCGACGACGTGACCGTGCCGCCCGCCGAGTCCGAGGCCATGCGCGACCGCCTGCGCGCCGGCGCCTACGTCGCCATCCCCGACGCGGGCCACCTGCCCATGCTCGAAGCCCCGGATGCCCTCAACGCCGCGATCCGGCCCTGGCTCGCCGGGCTGGCCGAATCGTAACCGCCGGGCGTGCGTAATGGGCGTATCCGCGCCGCATCCTTGTCCCCCTCCGCGCGGATGGGGTATCATAGGGTACAGCCGCCCGCCGGGAGCGGGTCAGGGCAGGTCTGAAGGAGAACGTCATGGCCAGTGAGCAAACCGAGGCGGCCGCGCCCGCCGAGACCGGCGCGGCGCCCGTCTGCACCATCGCCGAGTTGCCCCAGCACGTCGGCGAGGTCGTCACTATTCGCGGCTGGGTGCAACACCACCGCTCCAAGGGCAAGCTGCAGTTCATCGTCATGCGCGACGGCAGTGGCGTCTGCCAGATCGTCGCCTTCAAGGGCGACCTGAGCGACGCCGACTGGGATGCCGCCGACCGCCTCACGCTCGAGTCGTCGTTCGAGGCTACCGGCCTGGCGCGCGCCGACGCGCGGGCCCCCGGCGGCGTCGAGCTCGCGCTGCGCGGGCTGGAGGTCTTCCAGTACACGCAGGAGTATCCCATCGCCGAGAAGGAGCACGGCACGGCCTTCCTGATGGAGAACCGCCACCTCTGGCTGCGCTCCTCGCGCCAGCAGGCCGCGCTCAAGGTCCGCGCCACCGTGATCAAGGCCGTGCGCGACTACCTCGACAGCCACGGCTTCACGCTGGTCGACGCGCCGATCCTGACCCCCGCCGCTGCCGAGGGCACCTCGACGCTCTTCGCGACCGACTACTTCGGCCAGCCCGCCTTCCTCAGCCAGAGCGGCCAGTTGTACAACGAGGCCGCCATCGGCGCGCTGGGCCGCATCTACTGCTTCGGGCCGACCTTCCGGGCCGAGAAGTCGAAGACGCGGCGGCACCTGATGGAGTTCTGGATGGTCGAGCCCGAGGCCGCCTTCATGGACCTGGACGGCCTGCTGCACCTCGAAGAGGACTTCATCACCTACATCGTGCAGACAGTGCTCGAGACGCGCGCCGAGGAGCTGAAAGTGCTCGAGCGCGACACGGCGGCCCTGGAGCGCATCCTGCCGCCGTTCCCGCGCATGACCTACGACGAGGCGGTGAACTACCTGCGCGAGAACGGCAGCCCCGACATCCAGTGGGGCGACGACTTCGGCGGCGACGAGGAGACGGTGCTCGGCAGCCGCTACGATAAGCCCGTCTTCATCACGCACTACCCGACTAGCATCAAGGCCTTCTACATGCAGCCCGATCCGCAGCGCCCCGACGTGGTCCTGGCCGCGGATCTCATCGCGCCGGAGGGCTATGGCGAGATCTGCGGCGGCAGCCAGCGCATCCACGACCAGACGCTGATCGAGCAGCGCATCGCCCAGCACGACCTGCCGCCCGAGGCCTACACCTGGTACGTCGACCTGCGCCGCTACGGCACGGTGCCCCACTCGGGCTTCGGCATGGGCATCGAGCGCTGCACCGCCTGGATCGGCGGCCTGCCCCACGTGCGCGAGACGATCCCCTTCCCGCGTATGTACGAGTGGGTCAAGCCCTAGCGGGAGGTCGATCCCGCGCGCCCGGGCCGCCAGGCCCGGGCGCGCCGCTTTCAGTCGACCCGTGCGGGCGCGTCGTCCGGCGGCAGGTCGAGCCCCACGATCTGCATCAGCCGCAGCGCGTTGGTCGACGTCGCGATGCCGGGGTGCACGCGGTAATCGAAGTGCATCGCCGCGCCCTCCGGCCCCGTCGTGAAGGTCTCGGTGAAGTGGATGGGTTGGGCGGCGTGCGCCAGCGCCGGGCTGTCGGCCAGCGTCAGGTCGTGCGTCGAGACGGCGCCGAGCGCGCCCGCAGTGCACCAGATAGAGGATCACCCGCCGCGCCGCGATCTGTCGCTCCGCCGTGTTCGTGCCCTGCAGGATCTCGTCGAGCAGGTAGAACAGGCGCCGCTCCCCACCGGTCGCCGCGACGGCGCGCGCCGCGTCGACGATCGCCTTCAGTCGCTGCAATTCGGCCATGAAGAACGAGACGCCCTGGGCGAGCGAATCCTGCAGCCGCATGCTCGTCCACAGCGCCACGGGCGGCAGGCGCAGCGCCGTCGCGCAGACCGGCCCGCCCGCCTGCGCCAGCACGATGTTGACCCCAATGGCCCGCAGCAGCGTGCTCTTGCCCGACATGTTGGAGCCCGTCACGAGCAAGAACGTGCCTGGCGGCCCCACGGTCACGTCGTTCACCACGCGCGCGGCGCCCGGCAGCAGCGGGTGCCCTAACCCGGTCGCGACGAGCGCGGGGGCGTCCGGGGCGTCGGCGGGGAGGGCCCAGTCCGGGTTGTCGAAGCGCAAGCCCGCGAGCGCGCTCAGCGCCTCGGCCTCGCCCAGCGCGGCTAGCCAGCCGCGGACCCGCCCGCCGGCCACCGCCTTCCAGCTCTCCAGCGCCGCGAAGACGTGCACGTCCCAGAGGGTGACCAGCTGCATCGGCACGTAGAGCATCGAATCCTGGGGGAAGCCGAGGGTCGCCCGGCGGTGCAGGCGCTGCATCCAGAGCGGCGCGGGCAGGGCCCCGGCCGTCAACGTCGCCTGGAGCTCGCGTAGCCGCGGCGCCGCCAGCGGCGCGCCCGCGATGTGCGCGAACGAGGCGCCGTAGTGGCTGAACGCCGCCTCGCCTGCGGCCACCGATTCGAGCACCTCGCGCGCCATGCCGCCGAGGCGCCAGTTGATGAGCCCGTTCACCACCACGAACACCACCCAGACGGGGTAGGGTACCAGGCCGAGGGCCTCGGCCAGGATCCCCAGCCAGGTCAGCGCCACGCTCACGCGCCCGGTCCAAAGCAGCCCCTGGCGCGACGCCAGCCAGAGCGGGCTCTCGGCCCAGGCGAGGAACGGCTCCGGGTCGGGCGGCGGCTCGCCCATCAGGCGGCCTTCGAGCGTCAAATCGTCCCGCAGGTCGATCAGCGGCGCGAGCTCGGCCACGGCGGGCTGCCGGGCAGCCACCGTCGCCGAATCCGCGGGCGCCAGCAGCCAGCCGGCGAGTGTCGCGCTGCCCACCGGCGTGCTCACCGACTCGAGCAGCTGCATCAGCGAGGCCGGGCCGAACAGGTCGAGGTCGGCGGCGTAGGGGTGCTGCGGATCGGCGCGCTGCGTGTGGCGCACGGGCAGCGCGTCCCAGGCGCGCGCCAGGCGCAGCGCCGCCTCGTCGGCGATGCGCTGTCGCACGGCCGCGCGTTCCCGGGCCGCCGCCAGCTGTTTGTGGTAGGCCACGAGCCCGATGAAGACGACGAGGCCCAGCCCCGCCAGGGCGTCGAAGATCGGCTGCTGCTGCCAGAGGCCCCAGGCCAGCGCGGCGACCGCCAGCAGGAAGACGGCCAGCCGCAGGTTCGCGATGCCGTTCCAACGCCGGGTCAGCGCGGCGTGCGCCGCCCCGAACGTCGCGCTCCGCTCCCGGTAGGCCTCCTCAGCGGTCACGGGCGGCTTCGGTCGGCAGCGGCACGCTCGGCGTGTCGGCCCCGGTCTCGGCTTCGGCCGACACGCCGCGCCAGACCACGTGGTCCCGCAGGTGCAGCGCGTCGTTGTAGCGCAGCAGGTGCCAACGCGAGGCATCGCGCCGGTCGCCCCGCCGCCATTCGGTAATGCTCGTGTTGTGCGTGTCGAAGCCGGCGGGCGTGCGCGCGAAGGTCGTGAGGCCCAGGAAGTAGAGGAACGCCGCGTCGACCACGCCGCCGTGGCAGACGATCACGATGGTGCGGCCCGCGTACTCCTCGGTGATGCGATGCAGCGCGCCGGCCACGCGCAGCTGGAAGCCCGCCCAGCTTTCGCCGCCCGGCGCGATCGGCTGGAACGGGTCGCGGTCGAAGTCGACCGGGCCGTAGCGCGCTTCGCGCTCGCTGAAGAGCAGGCCTTCCGCTTCGCCGCCCCGGAGCTCCTGCACCTCCGGGTCCAGCCGGACTGGGATGTCGCCGAAGGCCGGGGCGATGATCTCCGCCGTCTCGCGGGCGCGCGGGAAGGTGCTGGCGATGAGCACGTCCGGCCGGATCTCGCCGGTCGCGGCCAGCCGGTCGCGCAGGCGCTCGGCTTGCCCCACGCCCCGCGGCGTCAGCCCGCACTCGGGGCACGTGTCGAGAATGCGATGCTCGACCGCCCCGACCGCTTCGCCGTGGCGGATGAGATAGAGATGGGTCACGCTGGGAAAGTCCTCCTGCTGCATGCGCTCAAGGGCGCCCGGGCCCTGGGGGATGCGGCATGTTTCGTGCCGCCGCCGCTACCCGGTGACCCGCGGCTCGGCCTCGGCGCGCACCGCGGCGCGGGCGGGCGCCGCCGCCGGGCTGCTCAGCGGGCGCAGCACGCCGGTGAACAGCAGGAAGACCACCACCAGCAGCAGGTGCTGGTAGTTCAGCTGCAGCTGGTAGCCTGCCGCGGGCAGCAGCAGCAGCGCGCCGCCGAACTCCGCGGCCCACGGCAGGCCGCTCACCGCCCGCGCCTGCCGGCTGTTGAACGCGAGCGCGGCGTAGATCCAGCCCGCCAGCGCCAGCGCCGTCACCGGCACGGGCAGGAACAGCGTGAACCCGACGCTGAACTGCGTCGCCACCCCCTGCAGCCACTGCTCGAACAGCGGCGCGATCAGCAGCAGCAGTGCGCCGGTCGCGGCCAGCCCGATCCAGAGCCGGCGCGGCCCCGGCGCCCCGGCTGGCCGGGCGATCAGCCCGGCGGTCCAGAGGAGGCAGATGCTCGCCGCCATGCCGATAGCCTCGCCCGCCGCGTTGGCCCAGACGCCCCAATCGCCGATCGGCAGGCCATCGGTCTGCGCCAGCACCGCGCTCAGCGCGAACCCATAGTAGCCCGCGTAGGCCAGCCCGAACAGGCCGACGACCACGCGCGCCGCCGGCGGCGCGGCGCCCCGCAACACGAACCAGCCCGCCAGCCCGCAGATGATCACGGCCGAGAAGCAGTTGTAGGCGAAGAGGATCGGCGCGGGCGCGTTCGGCACCAGCAGACCGACGCTCGCGGCCACGAAGAGGAACAGCAGCAACGCGCCCAGCCGGGCCTGGCCGCCCGCGCCGGGCAGCGTCACCGGGGCGCCGCCGCGCAGCCCGGCTACCGCGGTCAGGATGAGCACCAGGATGACCAGCAGCAGGGCCGGCATGACCAGGAAGTTGCCCACGAGGCTGATCACGCTGAAGATCGCGGCGCCGACATCACCCGCGGGCATCTGTTTGCCTGCCCGCGAGAGCGCCCGCCCGAGCAAGAACTCCAGCGGCGCTACCCAGAACAGCGCGCGCGTGGCGTAGCGCAGCAGCAGATTGAGGTCATCCATCGCTCGTAGCGGTCTCCCCGGCGGGCCGCCCAATCCCCGGCCGGCCCCGCCGTGTACCTATACCACAGCGCGCGCGGCCTTGTCAACGGCGGGAATTCGGACGCGGGGGGGGGGCGACGTGCTTGTCCGCCGCGCACGGCCCACCGGGTTCCATGTGTTATAATAGTAGGCTGGTAAGCAGCGGAAAAGGGACGGGAACCATGAAAGCGCGCCTGCTACCGATAGATCCCACGGGGCTCTGGGCGACGATCCGCACGCGGGTCCGCGACCGCCTGGACGGCGTGAGCGTCGACCAGTTGGACGCCGCGCTGCGCGGGCTCGCCGTGGGCATCGTCCTCGTGCTCAGCCTCGTCGGCTATCGCTATCCGCCGCCCAGCGTGGCCTTCCCGCCGTTCCCCGTCGCGCCGAGCCTCGTCGCCTTCGTGCTCGTCCTCTACAACTTCGGCGTGATCGTGCTATTGGGTGTGCCCTGGCGGCGGCCGCCCGGCTTCGTGCTCTACCTGCTCGACTGGCTCGTCGTCACCGCGGCGATCGTGCTCACCGGCGGCTTCTATAGCCCGTTCCTCGTGCTCTACTACGCCCTGGTCATCGGCGCGGCCCTGCGCCTCGATATCCAGCGCACGCTCGTGCTGGTCGGCGCCTGCTCCCTCGTCTACGCCGCCGTCAGCCGCAGCGACACGCCGCCCGCCGACGGCGCGGGCCTGCACCTGCCCTGGCTCGTCGTCGGCATCACCTCGCTGCTTATGGCTGCCATGACCGCCATGGTCATGAAGCGCGCCGTCGACGTCGACAAAGCCCGCCTGCACCTCGAGCAGCAGACCGCGCAGCGCCTGGGTCTGCTCAACGAGCTCACCCGCGCCGTGCTCCACTCCTCGCCCGACTCGGCGGGCCTGCTGCACACCGTCGCCGCCATCGCTCCCAACGCGCTGCAGGCCGATTGCGCCCTGGCCGTGCTCCTCGACCCCGCCGGGGCGCCGCAGCACGTCGCCGTCGACGCGGGTGCCCCGCCCGCGCTCACGCCGGGCGTCGAGGCGCTCGTCCGGGACGCGATCGCCCAGCGCGCGCCCATCCTGCTCGACGACGTGCCCCAGGACCCGCGCGGCGCTGACCTGCGCGCGGGCCTCGGCCGCGTGCAGACGGCCCTCTGCGTGCCCCTCTTCGCCGACGACGAGCCCGCCGGGGCGCTGATCGTCGGCAGCTACAGCCCGCGCTGCTTCACGCCCGACGAGATTGGCCTCCTGGCCGCCATCGGCCACCAGACCGGCCTCTCCGTGCGCCTGGCGCGCCTCTACGACCTCGAGCGCGACAAAGCCGCCCTCAGCGCCGAGCGCGAGCGCGTCGAGCGCGACCTGCTCAACACCGTGTCGCACGAGCTCCGCACGCCCCTCACCGCGATCAAGACCGGCGTCAGCGGCCTCCTGGCGGGCGTCGCCGCGCGTCCCCCCGCCGAGGCCCGCCTCTTGCAGAACATCGACCGCAGCACCGAGCGCCTCATCTTGCTCGTCAACGATCTGGTCGACATGGGCCGCCTGCGCGCCGGGCGCATCACCCTGGCCCGCGAGCAACTCGACCTGCGCGAGGTGATCCGCGACGCCGTGACCACGGTCCGCCCGCTGACCGACGCGCGCCGCCAGGTGCTGCGCGTCGAGCTGCCGGACGCCGTGCCGAGCGTGCCGGGCGACCGGCGCCGGCTGGAGCAGGTCTTGTTGAACATCCTCTACAACGCGAACAAGTACACTCCGCCGGGCGGCCATATCGCCGTCGGCCTGACCGTCGCGCCCGCCCAGGTGCGCGTCTGGGTGCGCGACACGGGCCCCGGCATCGCGCCCGCCGAGCAGGCCCGCATCTTCGAGCGCTTCTACGTCGCGGGCAACGGCGCCACCCAGCGTACCGACGCGGTCGGCCTCGGCCTCGCCATCGCGCGCTCGCTGATCGAGCTCCACGGCGGCCGCATCGGCGTGCGCAGCCGCCCGGGCGCCGGCAGCACCTTCTACTTCACCCTGCCGCGCGAGCCGGCCGATGCCGATCCGGACGCCGATGCCTGATCCCGCCGCCCCGGTCCGCATCCGCGTCGCCTCGCTGCTCCAGCGCCCGCGCAACCTGCCGCCCGCGCCGGCCGAGGAGGCCTATCGCGCGAGCGAGAGCCTGGCCCTGGGCCTCGACATCGCCCTGGTCGCCCACGGCGTCAAGCGCACCAGCTTCATCGCCCAGCGCCCCAATCGGCTGGCCTTCGAGGAAACCTGGGCGCCGCCGGGCGGCTGGGCCGCCTTCGAGGACCTGCTGCGCGTTCTCGCCGCCGGTCCACCGCCCCCGGCCGATCGCGATCCGGCCGCCGCACGTGTACTGATCGGCGCGCCGGGCGCGTCGGCCCGCTTCGTGCAATTGCTCGACCACGCGGCGTCGCCCTGGTACTACGTGCCGCGCGCCTTTGACACGCCGCTGCGGGTGCCCGCGCCGCGCCCGCAGACCGCGGTCGGGCCGGAGCCGGAGCGCTTGCTCTCGGTGGGCTCGGTGCCCGCCCTCGTGACCGAGCTCGACGCCCTGGAGCCGCTGCTGCGCGCCCAGGGTCGGGACCCGGACGTCTGGTTCCCGGCGCCGCTGCTCGAAGCCACGGCGATCAGCCTCGAAACCGGGCTGGTGATCGCCCTCAGTCTGGAATGACGGTCAAACGATGGATACGACCCGCGACATGAAAATCCTGGTGGTCGACGACGACCCCGACGTTGTCGAGGCCATCAGCCTCTCCTTCGGTCTGCAGTGGCCCGAGAGCCATATCGTGCCCGCGCAGGACGGGCGCGCCGCGCTGCGCGCCTTTGAGCGCGAGCGCCCCGACGTGATCCTGCTCGACATCGGCCTGCCCGACATTGACGGCTTCGAGGTCACCCGCCACATCCGCGAGCGCTCCGACGTGCCGATCCTCATGATCTCGGCCCACGGCGAGGAGATCGACAAGGTGCGCGGCCTCGAGCTCGGCGCCGACGACTACGTCACCAAGCCCTTCGGCTACCTGGAGCTCTCCGCGCGCATCCGCGCCGTGCTGCGGCGCATGCAGTCGCCCGCGCCGCTCGCCGGGGGCGGGCTGTTCCACTCCGGCCCGCTCCTCGTCAACTACGCCAGCCACGAGGTCAGCCTGCGCGGCAAGCCCGTCAAGCTCACGCCCATCGAGTACAAGCTGCTCTATCAGCTGACGCGCAACGCCGGCCAGGTGCTGCTCCACGACCAGCTCCTCACCCGCGTCTGGGGCCCCGAGTACCGCGGCGAGCTCGACTACCTGCGCATCTACATCCGCCGCCTGCGCGAGAAGCTGGAAGACGCCCCGGCGACCCCCACGCGCATCCTCACGGAGCGCGGCACCGGCTACCGCTTCGTCCAGGAAGGCCCCGCCGAGTAGCCCCATGGGCGCGAACCCACCGGCGGGGAGCGGAGAGTGGCACCTCCCGAGGAGTCTGCTCGTACTCTGCCTGCCGCACCGCCCCTTTGTCATCCGGAACGACGTGGAGGATCTCAGGCTCCGAGATCTTGCCCCGGCTGTGGCCTTTCCACACCGCCAAGCCCCGCGAACACCACGATGTTGCTCGGGAACGACCGCCCCACCCGGCGATCCTTCCCGCTCTATAGGATGGCAGGGGGAGGGCCGGGAGCGCTGAAGTGCGCGCCTATGCTCCGGCGCGACCCATCGGCCCCATGGTGTCAGCGCGTTAATCCCTGCGTGCAGGAGACTTTCGGCCGGCCCCCGATCTGGCACGGTTCCTGCTCTTAGGATGCCGAGTGAGAAGCGGGCTTAACTATAAGCCCCTTCCTGCCGTGACGATGGCAAACTATTGGAGGCGCGCTCGGTGCAACGCGCCCCGGGCCCACGCGCAGTACCCAGGAGCCGACCGGCTCCCCCGGTGCCCGGGGTCACGCAAAGGAGGCAAAACAGAATGGCTGATGATATGAGACGGGTCGTTCGCCAGGACGAGACCGTGGTCGCCGGGGAACCGGCGCAGGAAACCGTTGTGACCCAGACGCCGGGCGTGGTCGCCCCGGTGACCCCGACGACGCCGATGGCTCCCGTGGCGCCCGTCGTGCCGGCCGTGCAGACCGCCGTGACCACCACGCCGCCCGGCGACCGCGTGGTCGCGCGCAGCTCGAGCCAGGCCGTCATCGACCCGGCCGCCGAGCGCGCGGCGACGGTCGACTGGGCGAGCCGCCTGGTCTGGTTCGTCGTCGGCGTGCTCGACGTCCTGCTCGCGATCCGGTTCGTGCTCCTGCTGGCCGGCGCCAACGCCGCGACCGGCTTCGCGAACCTGGTTTATGGGGTGACCGCCCCGTTCGTCGCGCCCTTCCTGGGCCTCTTCGGCCGCCACCTGACCTATCCCGGCGCGGCTCAGACTGGCTACGTCGAGTTCGAATCGCTTGTGGCGATCGTCGTCTGGACCCTCGTCGCCTGGATCATCGTAAAGGTGCTGCAGCTTATGCTCGGCACGAACCGCAACCGCGGCACGGTGGTCAGCGACGTCGACCGGCGCACGCGCATCTAGCGCTCGACCGCGGTAAGGCAACAAGAGAGGGACCGGAGCAGGTGCTCCGGTCCCTTTGGCGTTTCATGGGCGCTTGGCCGGCTATTTGATGCTCGGGCCGGCCGTCCAATCGTAGCCGATCTCGGCGTCGTCGTGCGCAATCCGCCCTTCCTCGGCGGGGTCATACGTCCGTGACGTCACGTAGAGCAGGTGCGCGACGCCGCCGATGGCCCGGCAGCCGTGCGCCACGCCGGGCGGGATCTTGACCACCTTCTGCGGGTAGTTCTCGCCCAGGAAGAACTCCATGGTCTGCCCGCGCGTCGGCGAATCAGGGCGCATGTCGTGCAGCGCGACCTTCAGTGCGCCAATCGGCACATACCACCAGTCCACCTGGGTCTTGTGGATGTGCCAGGCCTTCGCCACGCCCGGATACATCATGGAGTGGCTCAGCTGCGCGAAGCCCTCGCCGAAGAACGGGTCCGTGACGCGGATGATCTCGCGGAAGTAGCCCCGCTCATCCGGGTGGGTCGTCAGATCCTTAAGCTCGACCCCCGCGATCGTAACTGTGGGTTCGGCCATGCGCCGTGTTCCTCCTGTGCCCGATGCTCGGCGGGGCGCCGCCGAGCGCCCCGTGCCGGGGCGGCCGCGCGTCTCCGGGGCGGCCGCGCCCGGGTCATTGTACCACGGCCCTTCCGGCCGCGTCAAACGCGAACCCGGGTGGTCGTGCGCCCACTTCTATGCTATCATATGCTGCTATGACGGCCATCCATTTCAGCCGGCGCACGAAGGTCTTGCTCCTCTGGGGCGGCATTGCCGTCGCCCTGGGCCTCGCCTGGCTGCTGAGCTCCATCATCACGCCGTTCATCTGGGCGCTGCTGACGGCCTTCATCCTCAACACGCTCGTCGCCTGGCTGACGCGCCGGCTGGGTGGGCCCCGGCGGCTCTGGGTCGTGGTCGTCTACTTCGGCCTGGTGGCGCTCGTCGCCTGGGGCCTCGTCGCCGTCGTGCCCGTGCTGGTCTCCCAGATCCGCCAGATCCTCACCGAGATCCCCGACTACACCGCCCAGATCGAGTCGTTGCTGCGCGGGGTGGAGCTGAGCAATCTGCCGTTCACCCCAGCCGACATCGAGGCTGCCCTCCGCCGCGGGGCCAACGACCTGCTGGGGGCGCTCGGCGCGCGGGCGCCCGAGCTCGCGCTGGTCATCTTCGAGCGCCTGCTCAAGGTCCTGCTCTACCTCGTCGCCACCTTCTACCTGTTGCTCCAGGCCAACCGCGTGGTCGCGAACGTGCGCGGTCTCTTCCCTGGGGATGTGCTGGACGAGCTCGACCCCTGGATCCGCCGCGTGATCACCACGATGGGCGCCTACCTGCGCGGCCAGGTGCTGCTGGTGATGATCATCAGCGCCGCGACGTTCATCGGCCTGTCGATCCTCGGCGTGCGCTTCGCCCTCGTGCTCGCCCTCATGAGCGGGCTGGTCGAGACCATCCCCTACCTCGGGCCGTACGCGGCCGGCGCCGTGGCCGTCATCGTGGCCATGACCCAGACCCAGCCGAACAACTTCGGCTGGCCGCCCCTGATCCTCGGCGCGGCCGTCGCCATCCTCTACACCGTGATCCGTCAGGTCGAGGACAACCTCGTCATGCCCTTCGTGATCGGCCGCACGGTTGAGCTCCACCCGCTGACCGTCATCTTCGTCGTGCTGGCCGGCGCGAGCCTGGCCGGAATCCTGGGCCTGCTGATCGCCGTGCCCGCCGCCGCCACCCTCAAGATCATCCTGGAGTATCTGTGGCAGAAGATCCGGGAGCCCGATCCGCGCGAGAGCCTCGTGCTTGGCCCCCTGACGAGTTGGGACACCATCGCCCGGCGCATCCATGGCGCCCGCGGCCGGCGCCTGGTCGTCGTCGTGCCCGCGGCCGATCCCATTCCCGCCTTGTTGGAGCCGGCCGACTACCGGCGCCTCGTGCTCCAGGCCGCCGAGTACCAGGTCGGCTTGCGCGTCGTCACCGACGACCCCGTCGTCGCCGCGCAGGCCCGCGCGGTGGCGGTGCGCGTGGACCGGCAGGACGCGGCCGAGTTCGCCCGCACGGTGGCCGCCCTCGGGCCGTCGGGCGTGGCGGAGCCGGAGCCTCCCACCGCGCCTGCTCCGCCGGTGCAGCCCCTCGGAGACACCGCGTGACGCGTCGCGGCCCCGGCGGCGCGCCCCCGCCCTACGACCCCGCTGCCCTGGAGATCCGTCTGGCAAGCGCCCGGGCGCGCGAGGCCTGCCTGGCCATCGACGACGGCTACACCACGGGCCGCGTCTGGCAGGCCGTCACGCACCAGTTGGACGACCCGACCGGCAGCCTGATCCTGCCGCCCAGCGATGCCGGCGATGCCCCGTTCAGCGTCACCTTCCAGCCCCTGCGCCTGCCGCGCCCGATCAAGCAGGCCGGCCAGGCGGCCGCCCGCCCCCGCGCCGCGCGCCTGGCGGCCTGGGAGTCCGCGGGCTGCATGCTCGTCGTCGGCCCGCCCCGCCCGGGCCCCGATCCCGACGACCCGGAGGCCGAGCCGCCCGAGTTGCCCGTCTGGGGCTACGTCGTGCTGAACGCGGTGCCCGGCGCCGGCCTGGCCTGGATCGCCGAGGCCGCCGTCGCGCCCGACCAGCGGCGCCGCGGCCTGGGCCGGATGCTCCTCGGCGCCGCCCGGGCCTGGGCGCGCGCCCCGCAGAGCGAGGGCGGGGCGGGCGGCCTCGCCGTCCTCATGGTCGAGCTCTCGCCGCGCAACTATCCGGCCATCGCCTTCGTCCGCGGCGCGCGCTTCCACTTCGCGGGCTACACCGACTACACCCTGGCCGGCGGCGACCTCCGCCTCTTCTTCATCCGTCCGACCGACTGATCCGGCCGGCTAGATCCGCCAGCCCAGCCCGGCCGCCGTCTGCTCGGCGGCGCCCCCGATCGTGTCCGGCGTGGCCTGCGGCAGGTAGAGATAGCGCCCGCCGAGCGCCGTGGCCAGGTCCTGCGCCGGGCTGGCGCCCAGGAAGCGCAGCCGCGTGTCGACCACCAGGCCGGCCGCCTGGCCCGCGGCCGCCAGGGCGGCCCAGCCGGCCGCCAGGGCCGCCAGTTCCGCCGCGATCGCCTCCGGCGTGGCGTCCCCCGCCAGGGGCACGTTGCCGCGCCCGTCAGTCAGCAGCACGAGCAGCGTATGCGGATAGCCGCTGCCCGCCGCGCGCCCGGCCACCTCGCGGGCCAGGGCCAACGCCGAGGCCAACGGCGTGCCGCCGCCCGCGGGCAGCCGGTCGAGCAGCCGCCGCGCCCGGGTGACGCTGCGCGTGGGCGGCAGCAGCAGCCGCGCGGCCGCGCCCCGCGCCGCGATGAGCGCCACCCGGTCGCGGTGCCGGTAGGCGCGGTCGAGCAGCAGCAGCGCCGCGCCCTTCGCCGGCCCCAGCCGGTTGCGCGCCATCGACCCGCTCGCGTCGACGACCAGCAGGAACAGCACGCCCGGCGGGGCCTGCGGCCGCCGCCAGCGCAGGTCCGCCGTCCGCAGGCGTACGGCCGCGTCGCGCGCATCCGTGCGCGCCGCCCTCGGCGGCAGCACCGGCCGCTGCAGGGCCGCCGCGATCGTGGCCGCCAGGTCGAGCGTGGCGCCCGGCGGGCGGCGCGGCGCCGGCATGGGCGGTCCGGCGCGCCCGTGCCGCGCGGGCAGCAGCATCCGTGCGCCTCCGCCGCGCCCGCTGCCCGCGCTCGCCGCGCCCCGGCGCCGCCCCGCCGGCCGCGCGGCCAGGTCGGGCGGCAGATAGGCCGCTTCGGCCGCGATTAGCCGTTCGGCGTCCTCGGCGCCGGGTGCGCTCTCGGCGGCGTGCGCCTCCTCGGCGGGCGCGGCGGCTTCGTCGCGCGACGAATCCGCCTCGCGCGGCGGTGGGGGCGCGGGTGGCGGGGCGGGCTCGGGCAGGCGCGTGGCGCGCGGCGCGAGCACCAGGGCCACCGCCCGCTCCAGGTCCGCGGTCTCGACCTGCGTGCGTCCGGCCAGCGCCGCGGCGGCCCGCGCGGCGCGGCTCGCCCAGTAGTCGACGCGCTGCCCGGCGATGCCCAGCCGCAGCGCGGCCGCCGCCAGTGCGGCAATCTGCTCGCTCGTGATCTCGACCAGGGGCAGGCGCGCCCGCGCTGCGGCCGCCCCCGCCAGCCACGCCGCCGCGGCGTCGCCGTCCGGCGCCTCGTCGGGCCCGCCCGCCTGGCGCCCCAGCCATAGCCCGGCGCAAGCGAGTAAGCGGGCCTCCGGCCCCCGCGCCGCGCCGTCGGTCGCCTCGGCCCAGGGCGCCGCGGTCAGCAGCAGCAGCCGCGCGGGCAGGCAGGCACTCACGCCGTCGCGCTCGACGACCACCGCGCCCGCCCGCAGGGCCGCGGCCAGCGGCCCGATCAGGGCGGGATCCACCAGTTCGGCGGCGGGGATCCACAAAACGCCGCCGTCGGCGCCCGCCAGCAGGCCCGGCCGCAGCACGCGCCGCCCGCCCGCCAGTGAGGATTCGAGGTCGAGCCCGCCCAGCAGGTGATCCGCGTCGACTCCCACCGGCAGGCGCAGCACCGGCGCGTCCGGTCCGCGCGCGGCCGCCGGCAGCGCGGCCCACGGCTCCCAGGCCCAGCCGTCGCCGTCGAGCAGCACGCAGCCGCCCAGCGCCGGCTCGACCGCCAGCAGGGCGGCCGCTTCGGCCAAGGTAGGCGCCGCGCTCACGCGGGGAACAGGCGCTCCACCGCCTCCGCCACCTGCGTCCCGCCGTCGAGCGGGTCGAGCGGGCCGCGCCGCAGGCGGTGCCGTAGCGCGGGCAGGGCCACGCGGCGCACGTCGCCCGCGCTCGCGGCGGATCGCCCGTCGAGCGCCGCCAGCACGCTCGCCGCGCGCACGATGGCAAGCTCCCCGCGGTGGCCCTCGACGTCGAGATCGCGGCAGAGCGCCGCGGTGGTCCGCAGCAGGTCGTCGGGGAAGGTCACGCGGGGCAGCGCCCGCTGCGCCGCCCGCACCTGGCGGCTGAGCGCGCGCTGGGCCGGCGCGTAGCGCCGCGCGAAGGCGGCCGGGTCGCGCTCATAGGCCTCGCGCCGCCGCACGATCTCCACCCGCGCGTCGAGGTCGGCGATCGTCTCCACCTGCACGAGCAGCCCAAAGCGGTCGAGCAATTGCGGGCGGAGTTCGCCCTCCTCGGGGTTCGCCGATCCGACGAGCACGAAGCGCGCCGGGTGGCGCACGCTCAGCCCCTCGCGCTCCACGATGTTCACGCCGCTGGCGGCCACGTCGAGCAGCAAATCGACCAGGTGGTCTTCCAGCAGGTTCACCTCGTCGACGTAGAGGAAGCCGCGATGCGCGCGGGCCAGCAGGCCCGGCTCGTAGGCGCGCACGCCGTGGGCCAGCGCCTGCTCCAGGTCGAGGCTGCCGACCAGCCGGTCGGCCGTCGCGCCGAGCGGCAAGTCGACCACCGGCACCGGCCGCACCACGCGCACCGCGGGCCGCGCCGGGTCCGCCCGGCACTCGTCGCAGAGCGGCCCGGCGGGGTCGCACCCGTAGCGGCAGCCGGCCACTGCGGGCAGCGGCGGCAGCAGGCCGGCTAGCGCGCGCACCACGGTCGATTTGCCCGTGCCGCGCCGCCCGAGGATCAGCACGCCGCCGACCAGCGGATTGACCGCGGCGATCAGCAGCGCCGTCTTGAGCTCGTCCTGGCCGACGATGGCCGTGAAGGGGAAGGGCACGGCCGCGGGCGCGCCGGCCGCGGCCCAGGGCGCCGGCTCGCGCCCGGAGACGGGATGTCGCATGCCGTATTGTAGCCTGCGGCCCGCCCCGCCTGCAAGCCGCGCCCGCCGCGCCGTCCGGTCCCGCGAAGTCGGGACCTTTGGCCCCGCGGATCCCCTGCGCGACCTATTGCCCAAATAGAACATACGTGCTAGACTGGGGAGGTAGTTCCGGCGATTGGCCCGGGCGGCTGCCGGCACGCCTGCTGCCCCTTCCGAGGAGAAATCCCGTGCCCGACGAACTGAACGCTGCCACCCCGGCCGGGCCGCCATTGCCGGCCGCCGACGTTGCCCGCATCGCGGCCGTCGCCGCCGACGTGGTCGCCCTCTACGGGCAGGGCGGCCCGCCCTTCCCCATCACCCGCCTGCTCGAATTGCTGGAGCCGACCACGCTCTTCCTGCCGCCGCGCCCCGCCGCTGGCGACCGGCACATCTACGGCTACGCCTTCCCGATCGACTTCGCGGTCTACCACAAGCACGCTGCGCTCTATCTCGACTCCACGGCGCCGACCCGCGAGGTCTTCATCACCGCATTCCACGAGGCGGGCCACGTGCTGCTGCACATCCTGCCCGACCGCCTGCCCGACGCTGCGGGCTACACGCGCCGGCCCGGCGCCGCGGTCCCGGGCGGGCAGGCCGAGGTCGAAGCTGACCTGTTCGCCCGCCTGACGACGATGCCCGAGGCCTGGGTCCGCGCTCGCTGGCCCGCCGCCCGGGCATGCGCCGGCTCCCCGCCGGCCGCCGTGGCCGCCCTGGCGGCGGCGTTCGCCGTCCCGCCCGGCTGGATGCAGCGCCGCCTAGCCGAGCTCGGTCTCCTGCCGCCCGCGCCCCGCTGATAGCCTGCGGCCGCATTTCGGCACGCACTCTGCTCTGCCCTGGGCGTGAGGGTGCCCGGGATGCGGCCGCGGAGATCCGCGCCCCGTATACCGGGGTGAAAGGGCGCTCCCTGGTCGAGGGAGCCCCACGGTACGCGTGTAGAGAGAACGAGAGTAGAGAGAACGCGAGGAATCATGAAAGTCGAGATCTGGTCCGACGTCGTCTGCCCGTGGTGCTACCTCGGCAAGCGGCGCTTCGAGACGGCCCTGGCCGCGTTTCCGCACCGCGACGACGTCGAGATCGTCTGGCGCAGCTTTGAGCTCGACCCCAACGCCCCGCGCACGCGGGAGCACACCACCACGGAGCATCTGGCCGAGAAGTACGGCATGAGCCGCCAACAGGCCGAGGCGGCCAATGCCCGCCTCACCGCGCTCGCCGCCGAGGCCGGGCTGACCTATCACCTCGACACCGCCCGGCCCGGCAACTCCTTCGATGCCCACCGGCTGATCCACTTCGCCGAAGCACACGGCCAGGGCGACGCGATGGAGGAGCGCCTGTTCCGCGCCTACTTCACCGACAACCTGCCCATCGGCGACCGCGCGACCCTCGTCGGCCTCGCCGCCGAGGTCGGGCTGGACGCCGCCGAGGCGCGCGCCATGCTAGAGAGTGACGCCTATGCGGACGCCGTCCGCGCCGACGAGCAACGGGCGCGGCAGTTCGGCATCAACGGCGTGCCCTTCTTCGCCGTCGACGAGACCTACGGCGTCTCCGGCGCGCAGCCGGAGCACACCTTCAGCCAGGTCCTGGAACAGGTCTGGGCCGAGGAGCACTCCGGCGCTCCGGCTGCCGCGGCGGGCGAGGATAGCGGCGCGGCCTGACGCCCCGTCAGACCGCGGCGGCGATGAGCAGGAGGCGCGGCGAGTCGGCGGCTGTAGGGCTCGAGATCGTAGGAGCCGTAGGCCGCCCGCAGCGTGTAGCCGGTCCGCTCGAGCAGCAGTTGCGCTTCCCAGCGGTACGTGTAGCGCAGAGTCTGGGGGATGGCCGTGCGCCGAATGCGGCCCTGCGCGTCTTCCTCGTCGTAGATCCAGGTCACGTGGTGCTGCTGCGCGGCCGGGTCCCAGCGGCCCGAGACGAACTTGCGCACCAGCCCGCCCTCGGGCCGCGGCCACGAGCCCTGCAAGATGAGCGCGTCGTCGACGGGGAAGGGGCCCTCCGGTCCGACTGGCGTCAGGTCGAGGATCAGCAGCCCGCCGGGCGCCAGATGCCGGCGCGTCCCGGCGAGCATCGCGAGTTGGTTCGCCTGCTCGGGCAGATAGGCGAAGCTGTTCAGCGCCGCCAGCGCCAGGTCGAAGGTGCCCAGGTCGGGCGGCAGGGCCTCCAGCGACGCTTCCACCAGGTGGGCGCGCACCGCCGGCCCGGCCGCGGCGAGGTGGGCGGCCGCCCGCGCCAGCATGGCCGGCGAGGCGTCGACTCCCGTCACCGTGTGGCCGGTCGCCGCCAACGCGAGGAGCACCCGTCCGCTGCCGCAGGCCAGGTCGAGCACGCGCGCGCCCGGCCGCCCGGCCGGCGCCGCCGCCTGCGCCCACTCCGCGAAAAAGGCCAGGTCGTCGGCGTAGGTGGCGTATTCGAGGTCGTAGAAGGGTGCGAATTGGTCGAGCAGGGCCGAATCGGGTGGATCCGGCGCGGACGCGGCGTCCGGCTCAGGCATCGGCCGCATCCAGCGGCGGCACTGCCTTCGGCCGGCCGTCGCCGTCGAGCGCCACGAAGACGAAGCGGCCCGTGCTGGTCAGCACGCGCTCGCCGCTCGTGATCTCCTCGGCCCAGACCTCGACGTCGATCTGCATCGACGTCCGGCCCACGCCGACCAGCCGCGCCTCGACGGTCACCAGCGCGCCGATTTTCACCGGCGCGTTAAACGTCATATCCTTGATCGCCACCGTCGCCACGCGGCAGCGCGCGTGCCGCGCCGCGCAGACGCCCGCCGCTGTGTCGGCGAGCTTGGTGACCGCGCCGCCGTGCACGAAGCCCTGCGAGTTGGCGTCCTCGGGCAGCATCTGGTAGATGACGGTCGCCCGGGCGCGCGGCACGGGCTCGTGCACGAGCGGGTGGTGAGGGTGCCCCGGTGCGGGCGGCGGCGCCTCCGGGCGGGCGGCGTCGCTCACGGCGCCAGGTACTGGACGAGCCAGTCGCGGATCGCGTCCAGCCGGCCGATGCGCATCCGCGGCGCCCCGCCCCGTGCCAGCTCATGGCTGCCGCCGGGGAAGCGCACCAATTCGGCCGTCTTGCCGTGGCGCTTCAGCGCGACGTACATCTCCTCGGCCTGCCCGATCGCGCAGCGTAAGTCGTTCACACCGTGCGTCAGCAGCAGCGGCGTGGTCACGTTGGCGGCGTAGGCCAGCGGCGAGCGCTCCCAGAGCAGTTGGAAGGCGTCCGGCTCCGCGAAGAGGGGCGCGAACTCCCAGTCCTCCAGCATCCAGCCCGCGTCGCTCGACCCGTACATGCTGATCAGGTTCGTGACGCTGCGCGAGGCGACGGCTGCGCGGAACCGGTCGGTGTGCCCGACGATCCAGCAGGTCATGAAACCGCCGTACGAGCCGCCCAGCACGCCGAGCCGTTCCGGGTCGACATAACCTTGCGCGATCAGCGTGTCGACGCCCGTCATCAGGTCGTCGTAGTCGACGCCACCCCACGCCCGCCGGATGGCCTCCACGAAGGCCTGGCCATAGCCCTGCGAGCCGCGCGGGTTCATGTAGAACACCACGAAGCCCTGCGCGGCCAGCATCTGGAACTCCAGGAAGAAGGTGAAGCCGTACATCGAGTGCGGCCCGCCATGGATGTGCAGCAGGGCGGGGTAGCGCCGCTCCGGCGTGAAGTCCGGCGGCTTCAGGACCCAGCCCTGCAGTGGCGTGCCGTCGTCCGCCTCGAACCAGATCTCTTCCGCGGCTGGCACATGCCGCGCCTCTAGCAGATCCGCGTTCACCGCCGTCAGCCGCCGCTCCTCGGCCACCCGGCCGGCGGCATCCAGGTCCGCGCTGTAGAGGTCGCCGGGGTTCTGCGTATCCCCCGCCACAAAGGCGAGGCGCCGCCCGTCGGCCGCCAGGACGAACTCGCCGATCGCGCGGTCGCCGCCGAGTAGCCGCTCCGGCTCTCCGTTGGGCGCCACGGGGAAGCGCCACACCTCGACGCGCCCCTCGTTGCTCACGATCGCGTAGACTGCGTCGCCCGCCAGGCTCCAGACAGGCGTCGCCGCTCCGCCGCCCAGCCGCGAGTCGCCCAGCGCGCCGCCCCCGACCGAGCGGTCCAGCCCCGCGCTCAGGTCGCGCCGCTCGTCGGCGGTCGCCTCGCCGGGCAGGAAGGGGATCACGTAGACGTGGCTGTTGGTGCCGCCGCCCATCTCGCCCCGCCGGTCGTGGCCGATATAGGCCAGCGCCGCGCCGTCCGGGCTCCAGGCGGGGTCGTGCGCCGGGCCCGTGCTCCGCGTCAGCTGTTGCGGCTCCCCGCCCCCGGCCGGCACGACGAAGACGTCGGACACCAGGTTCACGTCGCCCTCGGGGGTGCGGTTCGAAGAGAAGGCAATCCAGCGGCCGTCGGGGCTCCAGGCGGCGGGGCTGTCGTCGTAGGGCCCGTCGGTCACCTGTCGCGGGTCCCCCACGCTCTCACCCGCGGCGTCGAGCGCCTGCACCCAGATGTGGATCCAGCGTCCCTCCCAGAGGCCCGTGGTGTCGTGCTTGTAGCGCAGGCGGGCGTGGCGCAGCGGCTCCTCGCGCTTGGCCTTGTCGGCCGCCTCGCGCCGCTTCTTGCGCTCCTCGGCCGTCTCAAACGCCCCTGCCTGTGGAGTCGGGTCGTCGGGCCCGCGCTCGGCGGTGAAGGCCAGCGCGCAGCTATCCGGCGCCCAGCGCGGGTCCTTCGCGCCGTGCGGCGTGTAGGTCACCTGGCGGGCCTCGCCGCCGTCCGCGGGGATCAGCCAGATCTCCTTCTGGCCGCTGCGGTTCGAGACGAACGCGATCCAGCGCCCGTCCGGGCTCCAGACCGGCAAGCTGTCGCGCGCCTCGCCGCGCGTGAAGCGTCGCAGCGGCGCCGACCCGTCGGCCGGGCCGGCCCACAGGGCGCCGACGTACTCGTTCTTCTCACGGTTCGCCTGGGCAATGGCGCAGGCCACTCGCGTGCCGTCGGGGCTCAGCGTCGGCTCGGCCAGAAACCGCAACTGCCACAGGTCGGCAGCGGCCGCGTGAGTGGGCTGTTGTTCAGTAGGGGATTCAGGCATAGGGCTCAGTGCTCGCCGAAGCTTTTCTCGCCCGCCAGGATCTCAATGGGCAGCTGATTCTCGGGCGGCGGTAGCGTGCAGCTATAGTACGGGCTGTAGGCGCACCACGGGTTGTACGCGCGGTTGAAGTCGAGCGTGTACTGGTCCGTTTCGAGCGCGCGCAGGTCGAGGTACCGCCCCGCGCCGTACGTCTCGCGGCCGCTCGTGCGGTCGCGGAAGGGCACGAACAACTCCTTGCTGCCCGCGTGCGACGGATCGCCCACCGGCTGGTAGACCTGCAGCGCCAGCGGCTTCTCCTGCAACTCGAACCGCAGTTCGCCGTAGTGGTTGTACTCGCGCCACTCGTCCTTTGTCGTCTGGATCTTGATTACGTGGGTCCGCGGCTCCCGCACCATTTGGGCCGCCACGCGATAGCTGAAATCGATGGGGTAATACTGCAGCCCGGCGAACGTGTGGCGCTGGTGTTCGTCCAGCGGCGAGTCGGCCAACTCCTGCATCCACTTGTCCTTTTGCCGCCGGAACGCTTCCAGTTGCCGCTGGACGGCGCTGGTATTATCGCTGGTCGACGTCGTCATGTCGTCCTCCTTGTCTGACGGGCGGCGACCACCTGTGGATCGCCCTGTCCCCCGCAAACGTCTCCGCTATTATAAACGATCGCCCGGATCTATGCGGCGGGGCCGGCCGGTCTTGCTGACCGGCCGGCCCCGTGGAGGCGCGCGCTGTGGTGGGTCTGGCGCCGCTTACCCGGCGAGGTAGATGTTGCCGTCCGCGCCGATGTTCAGCGGCACGGGCGCCAGCGGCTGCCGGGCCGGCCCGCGCACCACGCTCGCGTGCTGCGACGGGTCGAACAACGCCCCATGGCACGGGCAGCCAAGCAGGTGGTCCGACGGCAGGTACTGCACCGTGCAGCCGGCATGCGTGCAGATCGAGACGTAGGCGGCGAAACCGCTGCTCAAGTGCACCAGCACGCACGGCTCGCCCGTGGTCGGGTCGGTGAAGTCGGCCGCCTGGCCCATGGGCACCTGATCCGGCGTGGCCAGGAAGATCCCGGCCGGCGTCGCGGTCGGCTGCACGACGGGCCGCACGGCTGTAGGCGGCACGGCGGTCGGCTGCGGCGCGCCGGGCTGCGGCGCCGTGGTCGGGGCGGCGGGCGCCGCTGGGGGCGGGGCCGCCGCGATCGCCGTCGTGGGCGTGGCCACGGTGGGTGCCACCGGCGCCGGGCCGCCGACCGGCAGGGTCGGCCCGCTCGGCGTCTGCGCGGCCGCGTCGTCGCCGCCGCGGTGCAGCAGCGGATAGGCAAGCATCTCCATACCGCCGAGTACCACTGCGGCAAGCGCGCCCGCGCCCAGCACGGTGAACTGCCGGCGCGTCATGTCGGCGCTGGTCGCCGCTACCTGCACCCGCGTGCTGCGCCCCTGCGCCTGCCCGGGTGTCGGGCGGTGGCTGCCGGCGGGCACCGGGCGGCCGCCCCGCGTGGCGCCCTGCGGCGCGGGTCCCCGCGCCGGTCCTCCGCCGCGCACCGGCGCCGCCGCGCTGGCCGCGGCGGCCGCCGTAGCCAGGCGCTGGCGCAGGTAGGCGTCGACGCTATACGGGCCCGGCCCGGCCAGCGCCAGCGTCAGCCATGCGAACACGAAGACGATGTCGGCGCCGTAATAGAAAGGCCGCACATCCCAGGTGATCGTCAGATAGAACATCAGGTTGATCAGCAGGCCCATGATCGCGCTGAACCGGGTGTACCAGCCCAGCAGGACCGCCAGGCCGATCAACAGCTCTCCGGCCATCGTCAGCATGCCGAATAGCGTGGCCTGCGGGATGGCCACCCCGGTCAGGAACCCGCCCAGCGGCGAGCTCGCGGCGCTCGCCTGCAGCTGGTGCCCGATGTAGCTCGTCGACGCGGGGTTGAAGAAGCTGGGGTCCACCAGCTTGTCGAAACTGGCCCAGATGAAGGATACGCCCAGAAAGAGTCGCAGCGGCAAGATCGCGAACCCCGGTAGGCGGCTATTTCGAATGACCGTTTTCCAATCGTTCATGCGCTCCCATCCTCGTCGGTGAATTCTTTCGCCTGCTTGATCTTACCCAATCGAGATGGGAATCAGGTTAAAGCACGATTAAAGCCACTTCAGAAGAAGACCTCGCGCAGCCCGGCTCCCATCCGACCGACGCAACGCCGGCGCCACCCTCATGCGGCGAACCGCCGGTCCACGGGTGCCCACCGGCGGGTGACCCGTAATATAAGTATCGCACAGGATCGGCCTGATTGATCCGGACACCGGTCGGACAGAAACCGGACAGGGGGGAGCGGACAAATCAATGGACCCCGCCTGCGGGCAGGTCCAGGCGGAAGCGGGCGCACCATGCCTCGGGGGCAGGCACGCCGAACACGTCGCCCCGCATGGCGGGGCGTGGCCGGTGCGCGCCACATCAGCCGGGCGGGTCGAAGTAGGCCAGCGTGACGCCCTCGCCGCCCTGCTCGGCGGGGCCCGGCGCCCACGCCCGCACCAGCGGGTGCGCGCGTAGCTGGTCGCGCACGACCTGGCGCAGCACGCCCGTGCCTTTGCCGTGGATGATGCGCACCATCGGCATGCCCGCCAGCGCGGCATCCTGCAGGTACGGGATCGAGCGCGTCGGCGATCGCCTCGGCGCGGTAGCCGCGCAGGTCGATCTCCAGCGGCACGGCCTTGCTCGCCGCGCGCTGCATCAGCGTGGCCGCCGACGTGGGCGCCGGGCGCCCGCCCCGCGCCGCCTCGGGCTCGCTGCCCCAGGCGCGCGCGCCGCCGCCCGGCCGCGGCTGCCCCGGCTCGCGCTCCTCGCTTGTCCACGTCCAACCGGGCCCCCCAGCCGGCGCGCGTCGCTCCATCTCGTCGACCCGCACCCGCAGCTTGAAGGCGCCCAGCTGCACCTCGGCCGTGTTCTGCGCGTCGGTCGCCGACAGCACGTCACCCTCCGCGTCCAGCGACGGCACGTAGACCCGGTCGCCCGGGCGCAGCGGGCGCGGACCGCCCGGCCTCCTCCGCCGGGGCGGCGTGGCGCGGGCGCCGCCTTGCGCCGGTTGGTCGCCCGCAGGTCCTTCTGCGCCGTCTCGATCCGTTGCGCCTGCTGCCGCACCCACTCGCGCGTCACGGCGTTCGTTTCGCTCTCGACGCGTACCTGCTGGATCAGGTCGCGCAACTCGGCCAGCTCGTTGTCGGCCTGGGCGCGCGCCTCCACCAGCGCCTCTTGCCGCAGCCGGTCGACGTCGCGCAGCTGGCGATCCAGCTCCCGCCGCCGCTCTTCGACCTGCCGGCGCGCGCGCTCCTGCGCGGCACGCTCCTCGGCCGCCTGCTCCCGCTCGTGCCGGATCTGCTCCAGCAGCGTTTCGACGTGCACGTCTGCCGGGTCCAGGAAGCGTTGCGCCTGCTGCACGACGTCCGGCTGCAAGCCCAGCCGCGTGGCGATCGCCAGCGCGTTCGAGCGCCCCGGCAGGCCCACCGTCAGCCGGTAGGTCGGCGCCAGCGTCTCCACGTCGAACTCGACCGACGCGTTCTCGACCCCCTCGGTCGTGTAGGCGAACGCTTTGAGCTCCGAATAGTGCGTCGTCGCGATGGCCAGCGCCCCGCTCGCCAACACGTGCTCGATCAGCGCCCGGGCCAGCGCGGCGCCCTCCTGCGGGTCGGTGCCCGCGCCAAGCTCGTCCAGCAGCACGAGCGTCCGGTCGGTCAGCCCGCGCAGGATGCCGATGATGTTCGACATGTGCGATGAGAAGGTGCTCAGGCTCTGCTCGATCGACTGCTCGTCGCCGATGTCGGCGAAGACCTGCTCGAACACCAGCAGCCGCGATCCCGGGTCGGCTGGGATGTGCAGCCCGCACATGGCCATCAGCGTGAGCAGCCCCACGGTCTTCAGTGCCACGGTCTTGCCGCCCGTGTTCGGCCCCGTGATCACCAGCACGCGGAAGCGCTCGCCCAGCTCGACGGTGATCGGCACAACCGTGCCGCTGAGCAAGGGGTGGCGCGCGCTGCGCAGCAGGATCCCCTGCTGCGACTCGTCCGCGGCCGGCGCGTTGCGCGCGGCCGGGTCCTTGCGCCCGGCGCCCGCGCGGGCCGTCTGCGGCCCGGGCACGCCCAGGCCCGGCTCCACGCCGCCGATCGCCTCGCTGTAGCGGCCGCAGGCCAGCGCCACGTCGATCTGCGCCAGCGTCACCACCAACGTGGTCAGCGGTCCGGCCTGTGCGCCCACCTGCCGCCCGAGCTCGCGCAAGATGCGCGTGATCTCCTCCTGCTCGTCCAGCTGCAGCTTGCGCCACTCGTTGCCCAGGTCGACCACCGCCAGCGGCTCGACCCACAGCGTCGCCCCGCTGGACGACTGGTCGTGCACAATCCCCTTAAGCTGGCCGCGGAAGTCTGATTTTACGGGCACGACGTAGCGGTCGCCGCGCATGCTGATGATTGGCTCCTGCAGGGCGTGCTCGCCCGCCGAGGAGTTCAGGATCTGCTGCAGGCGCGTCATCAGCCGGTCGTGCGCCACGCGCACCTGCGCGCGGATGCGCCCGAGCGCCGGGCTCGCCGAGTCGGGGATGTTGCCGTCCTTGTCGAACGTGCGCCGGATCTCGGCGTCGAGCCGCGGCAACGGCGTGATCCGCTCGGCCAGCTCGGCGAGCGCGGGCAGGCCGCCTTTCTGCTCTTCCAGGCGCAGGATGGCGCTGCGCAGCTCCTGGCCTGCCTCCATCGTGCTCTGGATGGCCAGGAAGTCGTGCACGTCGAGCACCGCGCCCAGTTCCGCGCGCCGCACGCTCTCGCGCACGTCGTGGACCCCCCCCAGGCCCGTATCCGGCCGCAGGTCGAGCAGCCGGCCGGCCTCGCTGGTCAGCTGTTGGCGGTGCCGGACCTCCGCCAGGGCCGTCGCCGGCTCCAGCGCCACGGCGGCGGCGTGGCTCGCGCTGAATGCCGTGTAGCCTGCCACCCGGGCCAGCACCTTCGGCAGCTCGAGCACCGCCACAGTTTTCGCATTCACGCTTCTGTTCCCTCACTCCGCCGAGCCATGCGGCCCCCGCGGGCATCTGTTCAACTGTACTCTAGGATATCGCGTGATCGGGCGCGCTTGGATTGCATGCCGCACACGCAACGCGCCGGACGCGGGCGCACCATGGCGCCACCCGTCCGGCGCAGGGCGCGGCGAGGGGGATGCTCAAGCCAGATCTGGGCCAGCCGCTAGCCGCGCAGCGACCCCAGCCACGCGATCCAGACGGGCAGGGTGCCCGTCAGGTGGTGGGCGGTCAGGATCGGCGGCGATTGGCCGCCCAGCAGCGGGGCCATGCTCGCCAGCAGGTACGGCAGCCCGCGCACCAGCACCGGGCCGAGGTACGAGTTGGCGTACCAGTCGTGGAAGAGGATCATGTACGGCGCCGACGTCCCAGTGGCCTGCAGCTCGGTGTTCAGGTCGTAGGGTACCTCGAGCAAGATCACCAGGATCGCCGCGAGCAGGATGCCCGCGCCGAAGCCCAGCAGCATGCCGATGGGCCGGTCCACACAGGCGCCCACGCGGCCCTCGATCTCCATGTGCCCGAAGAACTGGAACAGCAGCACGATCAACAGCACCGAGACCAGCGCGTCCAACAGGACGAAAGCCAGGATCTGCGTCACGGTCGACGGGGCCAAGCGCAGAACCTTCTCCAGCAGCTGCGCCGCTGGCAGATAGTAGATCGCGCCGATTACGAACCCTAAGTAAATCGAAGCCACAATGAAGAACAGCTTGAGCGCGCCGCGGGTAAAGCCCAGAAACGCGAAACCCACGATCATCAGAAACAAGATGATGTCCAGGACGTGGATTGCGCGGAGGATGTCGACTAGCTGTGGCATCGTAGGGATCCTCCCCTCCGGCTCCCGCGAGACCGGTTGACCAACGTGTACCGCCACCGGACGAACCCGTCCGCCGTTCTTCGCCATTCTACTCTCTTTCGCGCCCAAGTGCAACGCCATCTGATTAGACTCTTTGTTCGATTTTCGTGCCCAAACCTATTGACACGAACGCTTGTTCTGTGCTATGATGCGGGTAGTAGCCTTGTACCCTGAAAGATACAAGCGTCGCCGTCCCGCATATGATTGCCATACAGACTCTGACAGGCGGCGACAGGTGAGGGGAGCGGCCACACACCGAGGACGGACGGTGCGCGCGCGGAACTCCCGCAGAACAAGTGATCGAGGCAGTTGCGCCTGCCGCAGGGGTCGGGTTCTCGACATGCCGGACCGCGCCGGTGGCCCCGCCGCCCGCGCGCAGCAGACACTGAGGAGAACAATGGCCAAGTCCACCCTTTCCGAACGCCAGAGCAAAATCCTGGAGTTCATTCGTAAGTTCATCGACGACCGCGGTTTTCCGCCCAGCGTGCGCGACATTCAGGACGGGCTCGTCCCGCGGGTGTCGTCGACCTCCGTGGTGGATTACAACCTCAAGGCCCTGGAGGAAAAAGGCTTCATCCGCCGCGGCCGGGGGATCTCGCGGGCCATCGAGCTCGTGGAGAACGGGACCATCGTCCATTTCGCTTCCCGCCGGACGATTACCATCCCGCTGGCTCCCACCCCGATCGCGGCCGGCAAGCCGATCCCTGTCCTCGAGGACGTGCGCGCGGCCGGCGAGTGTGAGGGTCTGGATATCTCCGATGCCGTGCTGGGCCGCTATGCCGCCCATCCCGAGGTCCTCTACGCCCTCCGCGTCAAGGGCCAGTCGATGATCGAGGACCTCATCAACGACGGCGACATCGTGATTGTGCGCTCGCAGGAAACGGCTGAGGTCGGCCAGACCATCGTCGCCTGGCTGCGCTCCGAGCAGGAAGCCACGCTCAAGAAGTACTACCCGGATACGCCGGGCCGCGTGCGCCTGCAGCCCGCCAACGAGACCATGGAGCCGATTTACACCAGCGCCGAGAACCTGGAGATCAAGGGCCGCGTCGTCGGCCTGCTGCGCATGATGGCCTGATTCTGATCGCGGAGGTGTCTCATGCCCGATCCTCGCTGGCCGGCCGCGCCGGGCCCGGCTGACCCGTTCGCCCCCGGTGCCGCCCCGCGTTGGGGCCGCTTCACGCGCACCCCCGACGGCATGGCCCTCCAGGCCGCGCCCGCGCCGGCCGGGTTGCCTCGCGTGCTCGGCTCTGCGCCGCCCGCGGCGGGCGCCCTGCGCCCCCGCCGCAATGCCGCCAACGGCAGCGTCTACGTGGACGACCGCACCCGGCTCACGCGGCTCGGGCAGCCTGGCCGCCGCGTGCCCGTCCGCGGCGAGATCGCCGCCGGCCACTACGACGTCACCGTGGCCTATCACGACTACCTCGACTATGAGCATGGCGTCGAAGTCGATCCCGCGCTCGTGCCCGAGGGCTGCGGCGCCTTCGCCCTCCGCGTGCGCGGCACCTCGATGACCCACGTCGGCATCGAGCCCGGCGATATCGTGGTCGTCAAGCCGCAGGACCGGGCCGACAACGGCGACTTCGTCGTCGCTGTGCTCACCGATTCCGCCGACCCGGAAGGCTATGTGACGCTCAAGCGGTTCTACCAGAAGAAGGACCACGTCTACCTGCAGTCCGCGACCGCCGCCCAGGAGCCCATCCGCCTCTACCCGCGCGGCCGCGGTGCCGACCGCGACCGGGTGCAGGTGCAGGGCCGCGTGATCGCCGTCCTGAAGGATCGCTGAACCCGCCGGCGCGGCCCCCGCGGCCGCGCCGCGCTTTCAGTCACATGTTCGACCAGGAACCCCCATGCGTGATTTGCTGGACCATCAGGCCAACGCCATCGAATATGTCTTGCACACCCATGAGATCCCGGGGCGGGTCAGCGGCGGCGCTCTCTCGCCGCGGCTGATCCACTTCCACCTGCAGCTGCCGCCCCGGGTCCGCACGGCCCGGCTCGCGCCCCTGCTACCCGAGTTGGCCGCCCACCTCGAGGTCTCCGCCGTACGCCTGGCCCCCGATCCCGAGACGCATGCCCCGGTGCTCGAAGTGCCGCGGCCCGACCCCGTGCCCGTGCGCCTCGTGCCGCTGGCCCGCAAGGTCGCCCCCATCGTGCCCGCCTGTGCGGCCACGCTCGGCCTCGATACTCTGGGCAACCCGCTCCTCTTGCGCCTTGACGCGCCCGAGGTCTGCCCGGCCCTCGTCGTCGGCGGCTCCGGTGCCGGCAAGTCGGCCCTCCTGCAGACGATGGCCCTCGGCCTCGCCCTGCACAACAGCCCCGACATCCTGCGCCTGCTCCTGATCGACCTCGCGCCCCCGCCCCGCCGCGGCCGCGCCGCCGACGCCTGGGACGCCCTGGCCGGCCTGCCGCACCTGGTGACCCCGCCGATCCGCGGGCCGCAGGAGGGGCTCTTGCGCCTGCGCTGGGCCGAGCGCCTGCTCGACGCCCGCGCCGATCGCACGGCCGGCGGCGAGGCGCCCGATGACGTCGCCCTCGTGCTGCTCGTCGACGGCCTCGACGCCTGCCCGAGCGGCGCCGCCGGTCGCGAGCTCACCGCGCTCGTCGACCGCCTGGCGCGCGACGGCCGTGAGGCCGGCATCTACCTGGTCGGCGCCGGCCGCCCCGCCGGGCCTGCGGCCCAGCTAGCCTGGGGCGCCCGCCTCGTCGGCCGCAGCCGCGACGCCGCCGAGGCGCGCGTCGCCGCGGGCTTGCAGGGCAGCGGCGCCGAAGGCCTCCTCGGCGACGGCGACTTCCTCGCCGTGCTCGGCGGCGAAACCGTCCGCTTCCAGGCCGCCACCGCCCGCCCAGACGAACTGGCCCGCACGGTCGATCTGCTGCAGCAGGTCGCCGCCGCCGAGTCCGAAGCGCCCGAGTTCTCCCGCGCCGCCGGCCAGGGCGCGGCGCCTATCCGCAGCACCCGCACCCCGACCCCCTTCGCCCTCTAGGGCCGCCTCAGGCAGGGGCGGCCCCGCGTGATCCTGTGGGCGCCATGCCCGCCATTGGGCGCTGGACCGCGCCCAGGGTCGTCAGGCCGCCGCGCGTTGCCGCACCCCTCCTTTGTCATCCCGAACGCAGTGAGGGATCTCCGCGCCGGGATGCTCCTCTAGGTACGCCTGTCCCCACCTGCACGGCGGGGATAGGCCGGGTCGGTAGGCTGCAACGCGTCCTGGCCGGCGTTCGCGGCTCCACCACGATTCCGCCAACAAGATCCCGCCTGGCTGCTTGGGTGCTGTCGGGGATGCCAGGAGCGCGCGAAGCTCCGCGGCCGCGGTGGCCCAGCGGCCGTGGCGCTGCGGCATGTGGGATACGCGGATTGTAGGGGCGACCCTGTGGTCGCCCGGCCGCCGCACCGCCCCGGCTCGGATCGGCCGCGCCGCCGGGCGCAGCGGCATCCCACCGGCGGGCACGGGATCACCGCGCGGCCCTCAGGGGACAGATGACACAGTCGCGCTTAGGGGTTCGGCGCGATCCACCACTGCGCCACATTCCACAGATAGAACGGCGACGCGAGGTCGATCGGGCCATGCACACTCCGGCTCAGCGCCATGTAGTGCTGGTCCGACCAGAGCCAGTAGTAGGGCAGGTCCGTCCCCAGCAGCTGCTGGATCTGCTGATACAGCGCCGCGCGCTGCGGGAAGTCGTACGTGCTCCGCGCGGCGCGGCTTAGCTCGTCGAACTGCGGCGAGGAGTAGCCGACGTAGTTCAGGCCGTTCGGGTTGCTCGCGCTGCGGATCTGGCTCGAATGGAACAGCGCGTAGTCGTCCGGGTCGATCGTCTGGCTGTCCCAGCCCATGATCATCGCGTGGAAGTCGAAGGCCGGCGTGCGCGACGGGTCGATCTTGGCCTGGATCACCGAGTTGAAGTCGACCGGCGCCACGGTCGTGCTGATGCCGACCGCCGCCAGCGGCGGCCCCATAAGCTCCGCGGCCAGCCGCCGCGTCGGGTCGTCGGCGCGCACGTAGAGGTCCACCTTGAGCGGCTCGCCGTTCTTGTCCACGATGCCGTCGCCGTCCGTGTCGGTCCAGCCCGCCTCGGCCAGCAGCTGCCGGGCGCGCGCCGGGTCGCCGGTCAGGTGCGGCGCGTTCGGGTCGTAGGCCCACGATGCCGGGTTGATGTCGTTCCAGATCGGCACGCCCGCGCCGCCCGTCGCCGCGTTCACCAGCGCCGGTTTGTCGAGCGCCAGCGCCCAGGCCTGGCGCAGCCGTGGGTCGGCCAGCGCGTTGCCGGGCGCGCACGTTGAACGCCACGAAGTACGTGCTCAGGTCGGCCCAGCGGTCGAGCGTGAGCGCCGTCCGCGAGATCGGCTGCTGCGCCAGCGCGTCCCAGCTCGCCTGCGGCAGCTCGGCCAGCGACAGCGTGCCGCTCACTAGCGCCGCGGCCGCCACCTGCGGGTCGGGCGCCACGAGGAAGGCCACCCGGCTGATGTAGGGCGCACCGCCGTAGTAGCGCGGGTTGGCCGCCAGCACCACGTTCTCGCCCTCGGCGTGGCTGTCGAACTGGTACGGCCCGCTGCCCACCGGGTGGAAGCTGAACCCGTTGCTCGCCAGCTGATCCAGCGGCACGGTGCCCAGCAGGTGCTTCGGCAGGATCGGCGCCGCGAGGTCGACCAGGATTGGCGCGTACGGCTTCTTGAGGAAGAAGCGCACCGTCGTCGTCACGGGCACGCCCGGGCTGATCTGCAACACCGCGTCGCGCAGATGGTACTGTAGCGCCGTGTTCGTCGGCAGGTTCAGCCAGGTGTTGTAGGTCCAGATGACGTCGTCGGCGGTCAGCGGGGCGCCGTCCTGCCATTGCAGCCCCGAGCGCAGCGTCATCGTGAGGCTCAGCCCGTCGGGCGCCACGTCCCAGCCCGAGGCCAGGTCCGGCTCGGGCTTCAGGTGATCGTCGATGCGCGTGAGCCCGCTGAAGATCAGGCCCGTCACCTGGGCCGCCGCGGCGTCGCGCTTGTCCGGCCCCTGGTCGACGAAGAAGGGGTTGAGCGTCGTCACGTCGTGTGGGATCCGCACGGTCAGCGTCCCGCCACGCGGGATGTTGGCCGGCTCGGTCGCCGTCGGGCGCGGCGGCAGCGGGGTCGCCGCGGAGGTCGGCGAGCCCGGAGCCGCCGTCGCACCCGCCGGCACGGTGGCCGGCGGCCCGCCCGGCGCCGGGGTGGGAGGGAGCGGCGTCGGGCTCGTCGGTCCGAGCAGGTCGCAGGCGGCCAGGAGGAGACATAAGATCAGGCCGGCGATCGTCCGCGCCGGCCTGGTTCCGGGATTACGCTGCAGCATACGGCATTATACGCGACGCGTGCGCGCCGTGGAAAGGCACTCCGCCCTGCCCGCCCGTGCTCGCCCTTGACTCCGGCCGGAGGCGGTCCGTATAATGCGCCTGTGAGTGAGTATAGTTGGCCCGCCGCGCCCGAGGGGCCCGACTCGGACGATGATCACGCCTCGCGCCTGGTGCACCTGCGCGACGGGCGCGTCGTCCTGCTGCGCCCCGCCGAGGCCGCCGACGCGCACGGCCTCCTGGCCGCGCTCAACGACGTGGCCGGCGAGGGCCGCTTCCTCCTGCGTCGCGCCTGGCAGCTCACCCCCGAGCTCGAGCAGCGCTGGCTGCGCGTGGCTCTCGGCGGCGTCGACCTCCTGCTGGTCGCCTGGCTCCTCGACGATGCCGAGATGCGCCGCGAGCTCGAGGTCGCCGGCAGCCTGTCGCTGGTGCGGGGCCGGCCTGAGTTCATCCGCCACACTGCCGACCTCAGCATGTGGCTCCGCTCCGGCTTCCGCGAGCAGGGCCTCGGCTCGGCCTTCCTCGAAACCGCCCTGGCCTGGGCCGCCGCGCAAGACACGCTCGAGAAGGTCACCCTTAGCGTCCGCTCCTCGAACCGCCGCGCCCTGAACCTCTACACCAAGTACGGCTTTGTCGTCGAAGGCCGGCGCCGCGCCTTCGTCAAGACCGAGGCAGGCTACGAGGACGAGATCCTCCTCAGCCGCTTCGTGGGCGCCGCGCCGCCCGAAGCGGCGACCGAGGCCCCGGCAGGCATGCCGCCCGACGACCAGGAAGATCCGGAGGATGATGCTCTGTGAGAAGTAGCCGGCTCGATTCCTCGGTGCCGCGCGGCCCCGGGCGCCACGCGTCGGGCGCCATGCCGGGCGCCGATGGTCCCGTCGCCTTCCGCTACCTGCCGCCCGTGCTGGCCACCTTCGGCGCGGCGGTGCTCCTGATCCTCGTCTTCGGGCTGATCTCGGCCGTGCTGGTCGAGGTCCTCCTCGCCTTCGTCGCGCCCGCGCCCGACACGCCGCCGCCGTCCATCCTCGCCACCGGGGGCTGTGGCCTGCTCACACTCGCCTTCCTCGGCGCCACCATCTACTTCGTCTTCGCGGCGTTCGTCGCCGGGCGCGACTTGCCGGCCCGCCCGGTGACACATACCGGCGTCGTGCGGCTGAAGCACAGCGGCCGGGGCGGCGCCCGCTGGGTCGTGGTAGGCCCGCCGGAGAGCGCCGAGGCGGCCGCCGCCCGGCCCGTGCTCGCGCCGGCCGCCACTCCGCCGGCCGCCGGCCGCACCGGCGCGCGCGGGTTCGTGCGCGCCGGGGGCTCCTTCGCCTCGCAGATGCGCGACGCCCGCGTCGCCCCGGCCGCGCCGCGCGCCGACGAGCCGCTGCCCTTGCCCGAGCCCGTGCACCGGCTGCGCGAGGGTGAGGTGAACCTGCGCATCGACAAGCACATGTTCGAGGCGCTGGCGACCGGCGACCGGGTGGAGGTCGTCTGTTCCCCGCACCTGCAGCACGTCTACTACATCCGCAAGCACACGCCCGACGGCGCCATCGTGCTGCGGAATACCGCCTTGATCTAGCGCGCGCCGGGCCGGAGTGGGCCCCAACCCGATGAGCCGAGACTATTCGACCGACTATTTCCGCCGCCGCCGCATGGGTGTCGCCTTCGCGCGCCCGTTCGACGCGCGCTCGCCCGCGCTCAAAGCCTACCGCCGGGCCGCGCGGCTCCTGCAGGTGCGCCCCGGTATGCGCCTGCTCGACGCGGGTTGTGGCCTCGGCACCGGGGCCTGGCTGCTGGCCATGCTCGGCGCCGACGTGACGGGGATCGACGTCTCGCCCGAGGCCATCGCCTGGGCGCGCGAGACATACGGCGGCGTGGCCCTGCGCAAGGGCGGCCGGCTGCGCTACGAGGTGGCCGATTTGCTGACCTGGGCGCCCGCCGCCGCCTACGACGGCATCGTCGTCGCCGACGTGCTCGAGCACTTCCCGCGGGCGCAGGGCGCCTTGCTGCTCGCGCATCTGATCGATGCGCTCGGCGCCCAGGAAGAGGCGCCCGTCCAGGGCTGGGCCGACGGCCTCTTCCTCCATCTGCCAATCACGGCCAACCTCATCGACTGGCCGCTGCTGGTCAAGAACCGCCTGCTGCGGGCACGCCTACGGGGCGCGGTGGTCGATCATCACGGCGACCCGACGCACGTCGTGCGCTATAGCGTACGCGACTTGCCCCGCCTGGCGCATGCCGCGCGCGCCCAGATCGTGCGCCTCGAGCTCCGCGTCTACCGCCCGCGCCTGCGCTGGCTCGAGGCCGTCGTGCCCTACGCCGAGCATCCCTGGCTCACCCGGCTGGGCGGCAGCGCCGTCACCGACTGCGACGCGTTACTGCTGCCCGAGCTCGTGGCGGCCCTGCGCAACGCCGCCGCGGAGGCCGCTGCGTCCGCCGCGGAGGCCGCTGCGTCCGCTGCCGAGGAGGCGGGTGGCGCGGACGGCGAGGAGTCCGGCGCCGCCGGCTGAGCCCCGCCGGCCCGCGATCACGGCGCCTGCGCGGTGTTGCGCGTGCGCGTTTGCAGGAAGGCGATCAGGTCGCTGAGCTCCTGCGGCGTCACGCTGTCGGCAAACGCCGGCATGTTCACCCCGCCGTTCAGGATGCGCCAGGTCATCTGCTCCTTCGTCAGCCGGCTGCCCACCGTGGTCAGATCCGGCCCGCGCAGTCCCCCGCTCCCCGAGATCGAGTGACAGTCCTGGCAGCCCTTCGTGTGGAAGAGCCGCGCGCCGGTAGCCACCGACCCGGTGGTCGCGCCCACGACCTCGGGCGACAGGGGCGGCGCAGTGAAATTCGGCGACCAGCTGCTGATCTCCCCGAGCACCGACAGGGTGCCGACCATCAGCACGACCAGGAGCGCCGTCGCCACGGCCCAGGGCCGCCGCGCCGGGCTGCGCTCGCCCCGGTTGAACAGGATCGGCAGCAGGAACAGGATCAGCCCCAGCACGAGCGGGCCGCCGATGATCACGTAGTCCTCGACGCCGGGCGGCAGCAACGCCAGCGCGGCGAAGTACCACAGGAAGTACCAGTCGGGCCGGGGATACGCTTGCAGGATCGTCGGGTCGGGCGGTTTGCCGAGCTCCGGCGGCCCCAGCCAGAGCGCCAGGATCACCACGACGAGTACCACCGCCACCCCAAAGACGGCGTCGCGCCACGCGGCGTCGGGCCAGAACGGCACGCCGTCGCGCTCCAGTAGCTTGTGGTACCATTGCCGGTACGTCTTCGGGTCCACCGGCCGCCCCGCTTTCGGCGGCTCCGAGATGCCCACCCGGATGACCAGGTAGAGGTGCAATCCCAGCAAGGCAAAGATGATCGCGGGGATGAAGAAGACGTGGAACGCGTAGAAGCGGCTCAGCGTCGCGCCGCCCACCGTGTCGCCGCCCAGGATGAACTTCGCCAGCCACGGCCCCAGGATCGGCGCGCGCCCGGCCTGCTCCGCGCCCACGATCACCGACCAGAACGCCGTCTGGTCCCAGCGCAACAGCTGGCCCGTGAAGGCCATGCCCAGCGTCAGCAGGAGCAGCACCGCGCCGCTCAGCCAGCTCACCTCACGCGGGTACTTATACGAGCCCATCAGGAAGACCCGCAGCGCATGGATGCCGATCAGCACGACCATGGCCGTCGCGCCGAAGTTGTGGATCCCGCGCAGCATGTTGCCCAGCGCCGCGTCGTGGGTGATGAAGTTGATGCTCTGGTACGCGCTGCCGGTCGCCGGGATGTATGCCGTCGCCAGCGCGATCCCCGTGAAGACCTGCAGGATAAAGGTGAAGAGGGTGGCGCTGCCGAAGACGTAGAACCAGCCGGTGCGCCAGTCCGTGCGCGGCACGGGGTGGTCCAGGATCGGCTTGATTACCGCCCAGAGCCCGGTCCGGTCTTCGAACGCGTCCCACACCTGGAGCAGCCAGGCCCCTATCCGCTTCAGTATACCCACGACTGTTGCTCCTTCTCCCCGATGGCGCGCCGCCGCTCCCCGCTAGACGATGGGGATCGGCTGGGTCAGGATCTCGACCTGCCCGTTATTCACGCGGACCTGATACTGGAACAGCGGGTGCGGCGGCGGCCCGGCCGCGACCGTCCCGTCGGCATAATAGACGCCGCCGTGACAGGGGCACAGGAAGAGCCGGGCGTCGGGCACCCACTGCACAGGGCACCCCAGGTGCGAGCAGTTCACGGCGAAAGCGCTGAAGGCGTTCGCCCCTTCTTTGCGCAGCCACGCCGCCGTCTGCGCCGACACCCCCGCCCACGCTAGCGGCGACGCGTCGATGAAGGCCACCTCGACCGTCTCGCCGTCCTTGAACAGATTGGCATCGCCGACCGGCCGCCAGACCGACGGCGGCTGCTGCAGCAGCGGCGCGATCAGGAAGCTCACGAACGGGATGCCGACGATTGTCGCGCCGATCCCCCCGAGGATGACCGATAGCCAGCCCAGAAACTGCCGCCGGCTGACGGTGCCGTCGTCCGGCGTATCATGCGGTTCATGTGCCATGATGCAACGCTCCCATCCGCGCGGTGCGGGCGCGGGCCCACCAGATCACGATCCCGCCCGCGGCGGCCGTCGCCGCGGCCAGCCCCCAGAGCAGCGCCGTGCGGCCCCCGAAAGCGGCCAGCCGGTCGGCAACCATGCCCGCGTACAACAGCGCCAGGTAGATGTTGGAGAACTTGAAGAAGCGCCAGGCCCGCGCCGTCGACTGGTCGCGCAGCAGTTGCAGCGCCCGCGCCACGAACGTCAGGCCCAGCACCAGCGCGGCGATCAGGTACAGGCCGCCCAGTGCCTGTGTAACGAACAACAGCACGGTCACCACGAGCACCAGCACGCTGTAGAGCACGATCTGCGTGCGCGTGGCCGCCGCGCCGCGCACCACCGGCAGCATCGGCAGCCCGGCCGCCCGGTAGTCCTCCTGCCGCACCAGCGCCAGCGCCCAGAAGTGGGCCGGCGTCCAGAAGAAGATGACGGCGAAGAACAGCACGGCCGGCAGGCTGACCCCGCCCGTCACCGCGGCCCAGCCGACGAGCGGCGGCACCGCGCCGGCCGCGCCGCCCACCACGATGTTCTGCACGCTGGTCCGCTTGAGCCAGATCGTATAGACGAACACGTAGAACAGGTTGCCGCTCAACGCCAGCACGGCGGCGAGCAGGTTCGTCGTCAGCCACAGCTCCGCGAAGGCGGCCGCGCTCACCAGCACCCCGAAGGCCAGCGCCTTCGGCGGCGCGATCTGCCCGGTCACGATCGCCCGGTGCCGCGTGCGCCGCATCCGCCCGTCGATGTCCCGCTCCAGGTACTGGTTCACCGCGTGCGCCCCGCCCGCCGCCAGGCTGCCGCCGACGAGCGTCGCCAGGATGAGCCACCCCAGCGGCCGCTCCGTCGGCGCCTGCAGGTCGGCGATCAGCATCGCCGCCACCGTCGGCACGAGCAACAGCGGGATGATCCGCGGCTTCATCAGCCCGAAGTAGAGCCCCGCCGTCTGCCATGCTGTGCGTTCGGTCGCCATCGTGGTCGGTAGCGGGTGCTCCGCCCGCGCAGGCACCGTGGCGCGCGCCGGCCGCCGGGGCTCCGGCGTGCCGCCGCCCGGTGGCGGCTCCGCCGGGTGGGCGGCCGGCGCGCCGATCCAGATGAACGCCGTCATCAGCACCAGCGCGCCCCAGACGGCCGCCGCCAGCGCCAGGTGCGCGCTCTTCATCGCCGGGGGCGCCCCGGTCCAGATCGTCACTGCCCCCAGGATGACCTGCCCGACATAGATCACGGCAAGCACGTGCGTCGTCAGCCACAGCCGGCGGTGCGATCGCCGCGTCCGCCAGATCACGACGGCCAGCACGATCAGCAGCACGTCCGAGAAGCCGACGGCGATGCGGTGGCCGTAATTGATCCATTGGTCCCAGGTCACCGGCAGCAAGTTCGCCGCCGCGCACTGCGGCCAGGCGGGGCAGGCCACGTCCGCCCCGGCGCCCACCACGGCCGACCCGGTGAACATCGCCACGTAGGTCCAGAGCGTCGTGCCCAGCGCCAGCCGGCGGATCATGCGGCTCGGCTCGCCCACGCCCACCGGGCCCAGGTAGGCGAACAGCGTCAGCAGGATCAGCGCGGCCAGCAACAGCATCGAGTTGCCCATGTGCGCCGCGATCCAGGTCGGCGGCAGCTTCAAGATCACGGTGATCCCGCCAAGCACCGCCTGCGCGATGTAGGTCACCCCGGCGAGGATCGCCAGCCAGAAGAGGCGGCGCGGCCGCCGGTACCAGATCAGCGTGCTGCCCACCGCGGCCATCATCAGCCCGCCCACCAGCGTGGCGAAGAAGCGGTGGTTCCACTCGATCAGCTGGTGGTACTCCAGCTTCGGCAGCAGGCTCCCGTCGCACATCGGCCAAGTGGCGCAGCCCAGGCCCGAATCGGTGGCCCGCACAATGCCGCCGAGCACGATCAGCACCCAGGTGGCCGCCGCCGTCACCAGCACGAGGCGCTGGTACCAGCGTAGCGGCAGCCGCAGTTCGCGGATCGCGCCAGGCCAGGCCACTGGGCGCGATTGTTCACGGAGCATGACGCAAGTCTCCAATCCAGCCCGCCGCGGCGAGAATCAACAGCCCGAGGCCGACCGCCGAGACGATCCAGGAGGTCACGAGGCCCCAGAGCAGGAAGATAATTCCCAGCGCGAGCACCGCCGGCCAGTAGGTCGGCTGCGGGAGCTCATTTGGCCGCGGGTAGGCCCAGCCGGGCCGCAGGGGTGGGTGGGGCAAGTCGTGCCCGGTCAGGCCGGGCTCGGCGGCGGCCGCCACGGGCGGGGGCGCGGCCGGCCGCCCCGCCGTGCCCGGGGCCGCGCCGCGCGATGCAGGCGCCGGGGTCGACGGCGCGTAGGTCGCGCGCCGCGTGTCGCCGTCGCGCCGCGTGAACGAGGTCACCACCGCGAGCAGCCCGACCAGCCCGCCCACGATCGCGCCGAGCACCACGCCGATGCGGCCGAGTGTTTGGCCCGGGCCCGACGAAGGTCGTTCAGGATCCATGCGTTCCCCTCCCAGATTCGGGTTAGTGCGCGTGCGCCGGCACCTCGGCACCGGTCGCGCCCGGCTCGGCCGCCAGGACGGCAGGCAGGTCGTCCTCCGGCTCGCCGAACCAGCGTGTCAGCAGCGCGATCAGCGCCGTCAGATAGACCGCGCTCGTCGGGATCCACATCAGGATCCCCCCCAGTTGTTGATCCACGGCCGCCGTGAGTCCCCAGCCGTCGCGAATGCCCGGCAAGATGCCGAGCACGTCGGCCGGGTGCAGATACGCAGGGTAGAGCCCCGCGGGAGCAAACGTCAGCAAGATGCCGAGCACGTCGTCGACGAGCGCGCCCATGACCAGGTAGCCGATCGCCGCCCAGGCGCCCAGCCGCCGCCGCTCCGGCACGGGCGCCACGATGGGCCACCAGAAGATCGTCGCGCTCATCAGAAAGCACAGGTGCTCGAAGGCGTGCACCCCTTCGCTGGCTAGCGCGGCGTTGTAGAGCGGCGGCGCGTGCCAGATCCAGAGCGTGGCGACGCCCAGCGCCCAGGCCAGCCCCGGCCGCCCCAGCACCCGCTCGGCCACATCCGCCGGCCGCCACCTCAGCAGCCGCTCCCACAGCGCGGCCGGGACCCCCAGCAGCAGCAGCGGCGGCACCACCAGCACCAGCAGCAGATGCTGCAGCATGTGCGCGCTGAACAGATACGTGTCGCCCAGCGCGTCGATCGGCGACACCAGGCTCAGCAGCAACACCAGCACCCCGCCCGCCCAGGCCGTGGCCTGCAATGTCAGGCGGAAGCGCAGCGCCAGGCCGTAGGCGACGAGCAGACCCAAGCATCCGGCGACGATCGTCGGATCCCAGTCCCACGCGACCCCGAGCCGCTGCCACTCCCCGGCTGTCATGCCAGCCACGACCAGACATAGACGATCGAGAAGATGAAGACCCAGACGATGTCGACGAAGTGCCAGTAGATCGAGATCGCCGAGATCGCCGCGTTATGCGTCTGCCCCTTGAACTGGCCGAACAGGGCGAGCACCAGCAGGATCGAGAGCAGCACCAGCCCCCCCAAGACGTGGAAGCCGTGGAACCCCGTCAGGGTGAAGAACGTGCTGCCGAACAGGCCGCTGGCCATGGTCACCTGATCGTTCAACAGCCGGTAGTACTCAAACCCTTGCCCGACCAGGAACGTCGCGCCGAGCACCACGGTCGCCGCCAGCCAGATGCGCACCATCTTGTCCTCGCCGCGCGCCAGCGCCCGATCCGTCAGGATCATCGTGCCGCTGCTGGCGAACAGCGCCAGCGTGAAGATCGCCGTGTACAGGATGTCGAGGTGCTGCTTGGCGGCCGGTGCGCCCGGCCCGCCCGGTGGCGCGCTGTAATAGATATAGGCGATGATGAGCGCGCTAAAGAAGACCACCTCCGACAGCAGGAACATCAGCATGGCCAGCCGATTCGGCTCCATGCGCCCAAGCTGGTCCAGGTTCGCCGGGCCGGCCTCCAGCGGCTCGGCCGACGGCTTGGCGGCGGGTACCATGGCCATGGCTCATATCCCCCTTTCGGCGTGCGCGGCCTTCCAGTCGGGGTTCTCCGGGTGTTCGAGGTCCCACAGCGGCCGCCGGCTGAGCACGGGCGGAATCGTCTCGAAGTTGTAGATCGGCGGGGGCGACGTGGTCGCCCATTCCAGCGTCCAGGCGTTCCATGGATTGTCTCCGGCCGGCGCGCCGTTCCGCCAGCTGGTGATGAAGTTGATGATGAACACCAGCACCCCGCTCGCCAGAATAAAGGCGCCGATGGTCGAGATGGCGTTCATCACGTCCCAGCTGGTGATGTCGGGGTAGGTCCATACGCGCCGCGGCATGCCCGCGGTCCCCAGGAAGTGCTGGATGAAGAAGGTCATGTTGAAGCCGATCAGGATCAGCCAGAAGCTGATCATGCCCAGCCGCTCGTTCATCATGCGCCCGGTGATCTTCGGGAACCAGTAGTGGAAGCCCGCGAAGATCGCGAAGGCACTGCCGCCGAAGAGCACGTAGTGCATGTGCGCCACGACGTAGTAGCTGTCGGTCAGTTGGCGGTCCACCGGCACGATGGCGAACATCACGCCGGTCACGCCGCCGATCGGGAAGAGCACCAGGAACGCCAGCGCGAAGCACATCGCCGTGCTGAAATGGATCTTGCCGCCCCAGGCCGTGGCCAGCCAGTTGAAGATCTTCACGCCCGTCGGCACCGCGATGAGGGCACTCGCCACGCTGAACGCGATGTCCAGCGGCAAGCCCATGCCCACGGCGAACATGTGGTGGCCCCACACCAGCAGGCTCAGGAAGGCGATCGCCAGCGTTGACCCGGCCACGAACCCGTAGCCGTAGATCGGCTTGCGCGAGAAGACGGGGATCACCTCCGAGATGATGCCGAACGCCGGCAGCACCATGATGTACACCTCGGGGTGGCCAAAGCTCCAGAAGTAGTGCTGCCACAGCTGCGAGTTGCCGCCGTGCAACACGTCGAAGAAGTGGGCCTGCAGCTGCCGGTCGAACAGCAGCATCACCAGGTCGGCGTTCAGCGCCGGGATCGCGAAGAGGATCAGGAACGAGTTGATCATCACCATCCAGACGAAGAGCGGCAGCCGCCGCAGCGTCAGCCCCGGGGCGCGCAACGTGAAGATCGTGACAATCAGGTTGACCGCCGCGCCGATCGTGCCGATGCCCGTGCCCAGCAGGCCGACGATCCAGTAGTCCACACCCCCCGTGGTCGAGAAGGGCCGCTCCGCCAGCGGCGTGTAGGAGAACCAGCCGTCCGCCGGGGCACCGCCCGAGACGAAGCTGTAGTAGAGCAGCAGGCCCCCGAACAGCAGCAGCCAGTAGCTTAGCGCGTTCAGCCGCGGGAACGCCACGTCGCGCGCCCCGATCATCAGCGGCACCAGGTAGTTCGCGAAGCCGATCAGCAGCGGCATCACCACCAGGAAGATCATCGTGGTGCCGTGCATCGTGAACAGCTGGTTGTACGTGTCGGGCGACAGGAACGTGTTCTCCGGCGTGCCAAGCTGCAGCCGCATCAGCAGCGCCTCGCAGCCCCCGACCACGAAGAAGCCGAGCGTGGTCACCAGATACATGATCCCGATCTGCTTGTGATCGACCGTGCTGATCCACGACAGGAGGCCCTCGTTGGACCCCAGCCGGGGGAGCGCATCTGTCGGCTCCGGGACAAGAGGGATGCTGCTGCTGCTCATTTCAGGCTCTCCAGATAGGCCGTCAGGTCAGTAATCTCACTGGCCGTCAGGCGCACGTTGGGCATGAGCACTCCGGGCTTCACCGCCTGCGGGTTGCGTAGCCAGGTTTCCAGGTTCTGTGGGGTGTTCTCGAGCACCCCGGCCGCGATGACCGGCCGGCTGCCGAAGTGGGTCAGGTCGGGGCCCACATCCGCGTTCGCGGCCGTGCCCCCGATGGCGTGGCAGCTGATGCACGTCCGCTGCGCGAAGATCTTCGCCCCGTTGACCGCGTTGCCCGCGCTGGGCGCCGCCGCGGGCTGCGCCTCATGCTGCAGCCAGCTGTTGAAATCGGCCTCCGGCTGCGCGATGGCCGTGATGCGCATCCAGGCGTGCTCCGTGCCGCAGTACTCGGCGCAGGCACCGCTAAACGTGCCTGCCACGTCGGAGCGCAGCCACATGTAGTTGTTCTGCGCCGGGAAGGCATCTTCCTTCGGCCCGAGCTGCGGGATCCACAGGTCGTGGATCACGTCGTCCGATGTCAGCGTGACCAGCACGTTCTTGTGGACCGGGATGTGGATCTCGTTGGCCGTGGTCACGTTCGCGGACGGGTACTGCACCTTCCACCACCACTGGTTGCCCGTGACCGTAATCTGCAGATCGGCGTCCTTGGCCTGCGGTTGGGGCGTTTCGGCCTGCATCACGCCGACGGCGAAGAAGAAGATGATGGCGAGCAGAATGAGCGGCCCGGCCGTCCACGCGATTTCGAGCCGCCGGCTGCCGAAGACCTGTCGCGGCTCCCCTGGACCGCCGCGCTGGCGGAAGCGGACCATCATGTACACCACGAGCACGGCAATCGCGATGACAACCACCGCGGAGATAATCAGCAGGACGTTGTACAGATCCGAAACGCTCAGGGCCAGCGGCGAGACAGGGTTCGGCATATAGCGACCTCGATCTGCGAATCAGGGGAACCCGCAAGGCACATTCTGAGCCTTCACAGGACCCGAAAAACGGGCACAATGACACCCCAAGTATATCACCGGTGAGACATCAATGTAATAAACGAAGGTTGTATGGTTTCATATACGGATCATAAACAGCTCCGATCCGTAATGATTCGCCGATCCGACAACGGGGTACGGCAACAGGGTGTGGCCGCGCCCGGCGCATGCCTGGCCGCATCGCCGAGGAAGGATGTCGCGGCTGCGCCCGCCCGCCGGCCAGGACTGCCAGGGGCCGGAAAGGGCTCGGTGGCGCTGCCGCCGCTCCCCCCGCATAATTCGTTCCAAGAATCGGGCGCCCGGCTCCCTCGCCGCGGCCGCGACGCAGAAACCTCAGGGCAAAGTGGGGAAAACCGCGACCACGCCGCGCTCGAAAGACAAAGAGCCGGGCGCCAATCAGGCGCCCGGCTCGCGGGTGGAGATGAGGAGACTCGAACTCCTGACCCCCTCCGTGCAAAGGAGGTGCTCTTCCAGCTGAGCTACATCCCCGCGTCCTCTTATTCTACCGAATCTCCGCCCCCCGCGCAACCGCAGCGGGGCGCCGCCGCCGTGCACGAGCCCGCGGAGCCCGACGCCCCAGAGCCCAGGCAGGAAGCCGCCATCGTCCGGGCAAGCCTGTACCCTGCTGGCCGCCTCCTCAGCGCGCCAGGAACTCCCACAGGGAAGCGACCAGAAACAGCGGCACGACCAGCACGTAGATCCGCACCACGTCACGAAGCGCTTCGCGTGAAAAGCCTAGCGGCCCATCGCCCGGATAGCAGGCGCGCGGCCGGACGACGGCCAGGCCGACGTTCACGCCCGCGCCGCCGGCCAGGGCGTAGGGGATTAGCTGCAGGATCAGCGTGACGAGATAGTAGAACGCTTCGGCTGGGTCGGCCAGGCGGCTGGCGTGCGCCGTGCCGGCCTGCACAGAGACGATGCCGCCGACCCACCCCCGGAACGCGGCGACCGGGTAGACGACGACAATCGCAACGCCGCCCAGCGTGCTGGGAATCGCTCCGAGGAGCAAGTTCCGGCTGAAATCCAGGAGCGCGGCCTGCAAGCGGGAATCCTGCTGCAGGGCCCGGGCCGCTGGGTCGGTAGCCTGGGCGCTTGCCACAAGACCGTCGGCGTAGTCGAGGGCGAAACGGCTCCCGCTGTGCACCATGACCGCACCGAGGATCACGGCCAGCACGTAGGTTGCGGCAATTGTCAGGATGCCGACTCGCGCCCGGGCCACCGCGCCCCCGATGGACCGCATCGTGATGCTCCCTCTCGCGTGTCGGTTCCCGCGACCGGCCCGCCGGCCCACTGCCGCCCAGCCCGGGAAAGCCAAACGCCGCGGCCTGCATCTGCAAGCCGCGGCGGGGTGGGCGAGCCTGGACTCGAACCAGGGGCCTCGTTCTTATCAGGAACGCGCTCTAACCAACTGAGCTACACGCCCGGATGTCGGTCTTAACAACAGGAGAGTGGTGAGTAGTGCGCTCGCACCCAGTCAAGGTCCGGGCCGTCGCGGCTCCGTCCGGCCCTGCCGAACGGACCTGCTGCTGGGTAGCGGCAGGATTTGCGTGGTTGCTGACGACCGCCGGGTTCCCCCGGCGTCCGATCGAGCTAGGATCACGGTCCGTCGGCTCTCGTTGAGCGTCGGGGCCGCTGCTCCCTAGAAAGGAGGTGATCCAGCCGCAGCTTCCGCTACGGCTACCTTGTTACGACTTCGTCCCAATCACCCGCCCCACCCTCGGCCGCTGCCTCCTTGCGGTTGGCCCACGGACTTCAGGTGTGACCAGCTTTCATGACGTGACGGGCGGTGTGTACAAGGCCCGGGAACATATTCACCGCGCTGTGCTGACACGCGGTTACTAGCAACTCCGACTTCACGCAGGCGAGTTGCAGCCTGCGATCCGAACTGAGACCGGTTTTCGGCGATTCGCGCCCGGTCGCCCGGTGGCGGCGCATTGTACCGGCCATTGTAGCGTGTGTGTAGCCCTGGACGTAAGAGCCATGCGGACTTGACGTCATCCCCACCTTCCTCCTCTGTAAGAGGCAGTCTGGTCTGAAAAGTCCAACAGACCACGAGGGTTGCGCTCGTTGCGGGACTTAACCCAACATCTCACGACACGAGCTGACGACAGCCATGCAACATCTGTGGCGGCGTCCCGAAGGAGGGCCGGGTTTCCCCGGCTTACGCCGTCATGTCAAGCCCAGGTAAGGTTCTTCGCGTTGCATCGAATTAAACCACACGCTCCGCTGCTTGTGCGGGCCCCCGTCAATTCCTTTGAGTTTTAACCTTGCGGCCGTACTCCCCAGGCGGTACACTTACTGTGTTAACTACGGCACGGAGGGGCTCGATACCCCCCACACCTAGTGTACATCGTTTACTGCGCGGACTACCGGGGTATCTAATCCCGTTCGCTCCCCGCGCCTTCGCGTCTCAGCGTCAGGAGCGGCCCAGGGGGCCGCCTTCGCCACTGGTGTTCCTCCCGATCTCTACGCATTTCACCACTACACCGGGAATTCCACCCCCCTCTACCGTCCTCCAGTCGAGCAGTTTCCACGGACCTCGCCGAGTTAAGCTCGGCGCTTTCACCGCGGACTTGCCCCACCGCCTACACGCGCTTTACGCCCAGTGATTCCGGACAACGCTTGCCTCCTACGTATTACCGCGGCTGCTGGCACGTAGTTAGCCGAGGCTTCTTCCTCAGGTACCGTCTTGTCTCGTCCCTGAGAAAAGCGCTTTACACCCCGAAGGGCTTCGTCGCGCACGCGGCGTCGCTCCGTCAGACTTGCGTCCATTGCGGAAGATTCCTTACTGCTGCCTCCCGTAGGAGTCTGGGCCGTGTCTCAGTCCCAGTGTGGCTGATCATCCTCTCAGACCAGCTACAGATCGTCGCCTCGGTAGGCCGTTACCCCACCGACTAGCTAATCTGGCGCAGGCCCCTCCTCGAGCGCCGGAGCTTTCCTCAACGCAGTGAAGCGCTGAGGGTATGCGGTATTAGCGCTGCTTTCGCAGCGTTATTCCCCACTCGAGGGCAGGTCACCCACGTGTTACTCACCCGTCCGCCACTAGCCGGCCGAAGCCGACCCGTACGACTTGCATGTATTAGGCGCGCCGCCAGCGTTCGTCCTGAGCCAGGATCAAACTCTCCAGACGAACCAGCAATCCCGTGCGGGGATTACTGTGGGTTCGGTGGAACCGTCCCCCGACTTGCATCGGGTGCAGGGTTCCGGCTGGAACCGTTATGGGCTCGGATATTGACTGGTTTGCGTGTGAGCTTCTTGCTCACCACTCTGCTGTTGTTAAGGTGCCGGCCACGTTTCGCGGTGGCTACCCAGTATACCAGATGAGACCGGCTGGTGTCAACGGTCCGATCGGACCGCGAGGCAACAAAAAACCGCCGTCCTGAGACGCCGGAGAGCACGGACTTCGCACCTCAGCTACTGCGAATGCTCGTCGATGCTCTGGCCTCCTCTGTTCTTCGGCTTGTTGGTTTTCTCACCCTTGGGTGAGCGAAACCCGTTCCACACGCCCCATTATTATACTCCAACCCGCCGGTGGAGTCAAGCGCTTTGCCGGCCAACTCGGGGTCCATTTTGTCCGGACCCGGGGACGAACCACGCTGGCCGGTCATAGGGGCAGGCGAGCACATTGCCTGAGAGAGCCGGCGCCCGAGGGCGGCTTGCCGCGCCGCTCCTTCGTCATCCTGACCAACGGGAAGAGTCTCCGCGCCGGGATGTTGCCGTGAGGCAGCCGCTTTCGTGAGAACCGGCTCCCCGGAAGCCGCACGGCGCGCGGTGCTCCGTCGCCCGACCCCGCCCTTGTCATCCCGCGCGCAGTGAGGGATCTCCGAACTCCGCAGGGTTGCCCTGCGGCAGGCGCCTCCGCGGTATCTGGCGCTAGGACGCCGCGCGGTTCGCTAGGGCGGGCCACCCGGCGCGGTCATGTCGAACAGTAGTAAAACAAAACCAGGAGGAGGGCGGGCAGCGCTCAATTCGCGCATGATGGTTTTTGACGGCGAAGATCGGTAAACCCGTGGCGCGCAGATGAGGGACGGGCCGCCCACGAATGCCGATCAACGAATGCCTGAATGCGCGTGGCGAGAACGCGTCCTGCTTGCCGGCGGCATCACCGGTAGTAGCGCGCTCTGCCACGCGAGGACCTCCCTCGACCGCCTGGCCTGCTGTTCGCCGAGAGCGGTGGTGCGTATTCGTACATTCGTTAGTGCGGCGGAGCCGCAGTCGTGGGCGGTCTGCTCGCCTACCATCCCGGCGTGACGCCGCCGCTGCCACGACTACCGATCTCCAGCGTCAAAAACCATTAGGAGCGCGCCTGGTCTGCCGTCGGCGTCACCTCGCTGCGACGAGTGCCTGCAGGCGGGACCGCGCCCAGCGATAGGCGGGCTCCTGCCCCGTAAGCGCGAAGAAGCGCAGTGCGTCGAGCCCGATGGCGCAGACGTAGCATTCCAGGCGCGGCGCGAAGTCGGGCACGGCCCGCCCCTGGGCGGCGCAGCGGGCCTGGTAGCGCCCCGCCCAATCGGCCTCGGGCGCCCAGAAGTGTAGCCAGGCCACGTCGTAAACTGGATCGCCGTACTTCGCGTCCATCCAGTCGATCACGGCGACGACGCCTCCGCCGTCCACCAGGACGTTGCCATATCCGTAGTTGCCGTGCACCAGGCCGTGCGCTTCGGGGCACGCGGGCAGCAGGGCGCGCATATGGCTGTACAGCCGCTCCCAGAAGGGCTGTTCGAGGAAGGTCTCGGCGAACAGCCGGTGCCAGCCGGCGTAGAAATCGCCTGGCGGGCCGTCGTCCGCGATCGCCGCGAGCGACTCGCGCCAGCCCGGCGCCAGGCCCACGCCCTGCGCATCAAACGTGCCGAAGCCAGGCCGGTCCGCGACGGCGACTGCGTGGATGGCGTCGAGGACGTCGAGCAGCGCCGGGACGAGACCCGCCGCGGTGTCCGGCGACACCGTGTTGGCTGGGACGCCGGCCACGCGCTCCGTGATTATATAGTGGAGCTCGTCGAGCCGGCCGAGGCCGGCGACGGCCGGGATCGGCAGGCGCGGTGAGGCGAAGTGCGCGGCGCAGTAAGCCTCCTTCGGCAGGTTCGGCCCCAGGTTGTCCCGGGTGAGGCGGATCACATATTCCCGGAGTCCCACAGTCACGGCGAACGTGGCGGCGATTTGCCCGCCGCCGAGCGGCGCGATCGCTCCGACATCGCGACCAAGCTCCGCGCGGAGCAGTGCCCGCAGGCGCGCCATATCGATCTCAGGCTTCGGATTGGACATCATACGCCCCTCGCCGGCATATCCCCGCGGGGCGGTTTCCACTCAGAGGACAGGCTGGGAAGCCGCCCGGTGCGGACCAACCATTCAGGGCGGCGTGCTGATGCTGCGCGCCGCCCGCTGGCTCACCTCCGAGATCAGCCGCTGCAGCGCCGCGATCTGCGCGCTCACCTGCGCGTTCAGCGCGCGCAGCGCCTCCGCCTCGTCGGCGTCCGCCGCCCCGGCCGCCGGGGCCGGCTCCGGCGCGCCCAGCGCGGCCAGTTGCTCCTGCAGTGTCGCCCGGCGGCTCTCCAGTTCGGCGATCTGCGCCGTCGCGTCGGCCACGCGCTTGGTCAGCAGCAGCGCCTCCAGTTCGCGCGTCGCCCGTTCCCGCAGCCGCGCCAGGTGGCGATGTGTCACGGCGACCTCCGCCAGCCGCTCCTCCACCTCGGCCATGGCCGCCAGCCCCTGGCCCACGTCGCCCGCGTGGATTACCGTCGCCTCGACGATGCGGCGCATCTGCACTTCATACTCGCGGGCCGTTTCCTCTTTCTGCGCGATGCGGGTGGCGATGTCCGCCAGCAGCAGGCGGGTCAAGCCGATGCGCCGGTCAATCTCGTGCATGCTGATCCTGACTGGTGATCCTGACTAGAAGAAGAAGAGCTTGAACGGGTCATCCCGAATGGTCTGCACGCACTCCTCCAGCGTGCCCTCGACCGGCAGGGGCTGCCACTTGCCGGTGTAGCGCATATAGTCGAGCCGGTAGGTGCTGTGCTGGGGGTCGAGAAGGACCGCCCGCGCGACCGGGCTGTAGTACGCTTCCCACGCCGGGCGGCCCTGGGGTTGGTCCAGGAAGTAGAAGATGAGGCTGCCGCGCCGCTCCTCGACCAGGGCGTCGGCCAGGCGCGGGTCGTCGCGCACAATCGCCACCGCGCGGGCGGCGGGCTCGCCGCCCAGCCCCAACCGGCGCACGCGGCCTACCCGCCCAGCGCCGTGGCCAGCCGGCGGAGGCTCTCGTCGAGCATCCCCCCGAGCGTCGCCGCCAACAGCACCGTCGGCACCGCCGGCACGTCGATATGCGCCTCGACCTGGCTGCCGCCGCCGTTCGCCCCCGGCGCGATGTTGATCGTCAGCGTCCCCGGCGGGTTGCCCTCCAGCGCCAGCGAGACCTGCTGGCCCGGATCGAGCGTGGTCAGGCGCAGCGTCAGCGGTGCGGGCTGACCCAGGAAGTTGGCCACCGCGCCGAAGCGCTGGCCCACGGCCGGTGCCCCCGGTGGCGCGGTCGTGATCTCTTTGATGGCCGAGATATACGTCGGCGCGTTCCGCAGGTCCGCGACGTACTCGTAGATGGTCTCGGGGGCCGCGGGCACCATGCCCTCCTTGCTCAATGTTCCCATAAGCGCTACATAATCCTTGGCTAACTCCACGCGGGGTGTCATGGGTCGGGGGCCGGGGGCGCGGCGCGTTAGCTCCCGCGCTTCCGGCGCTTGCCGCTCTCGCCCTTGTGGCCTTGCAGCCGGTAGAGCTCGAGGATTTCGCCGACGGTCGTCGCGTCTTCCGGCTGCTTCTCGCGCGCGTGCAGGATGCGCGGGAACCGCAGCGCATAGCCCGGCCCGCCGTCGGCACCGGCCGGGTGCATGGGGCTGCGCGTCACCTCGTCGGCCTGGATCTCGTACACGTGCCGCGGCGTCACCCAGACGTCGGGCGTGAGTTGGCTCACCACGCGCGCGTCGGCGTGCGGGATCGCCTCCCCGGCCAGCGTCTGGCCCAGCGCCATCCAGTCCTGGTTGCTTAGCCCGCTCGCGCACCGGGTGATCGTCGGGAAGCTATTCTGGTCGGGGTCATAGACCGCGCACAGTAGCGAGCCGATGCCCCACGACGCCCGTGCCCCCCGGCCGTAGTAGTAGCCCACGACCACCACGTCCACCGTGTCGGTCATCTCCGACTTCTGGTACGACCGCTTCAGCTTGATCCAGTTGAAGTCGCGCTTGCCCGCCTGGTACGGCCCGCTCAGCTTCTTCGCGACGATGCCTTCCAGCCCCTCGTGAGTTGAGTCGTCGTAGAACAGGGCCATCTCCTCCGGGTCCTCGGTGAACAGCGCGTCGGTCACGCGCAGCCCCAGCCCCGGCGTGACCAGGCTTTCCAGCAGGGCCCGCCGCTCCTCGTAGGGCCGCGGCGTCAGGTCGTCGCCGTTGGCGTACAGCAGATCGAAGGCCACCAGCCGCAGCGGCAGCTTTTCGCTCATCGCGTCGATGTCGTGGATCCGGCGTCGTTTGGTCGTCTCCTGGAAGGGGTAATACTTCCCCGACTCGACGTTGTAGGCCATCGCCTCGCCTTCGAGGATCACCTGATCGGCCGCCACGTCGCTGCGCACCGCGTTCGCGATCTCCGGGAACATGCCGGTCATGTTCTCCAGCCCGCGCGAGAAGATGGTCACCGCCTGGCCGTCCTTGTGTACCTGGCAGCGGAACCCATCGTACTTCGGCTCGACCGAGCAGCGCCCCAGCCGCTGCAGGATGTCCTCCACGCTGTCCGCGCGCTCGGCCAGCGCCATGCGCACCGGATTCCCCACCCGCACCGCAATGCTGCGCCAGGCCCTCCGGCCCCTCCCGGTACAGCGTCTCGGCCACCAGCCCCAGGTCGCTCGACAGGTTGTAGGCCCGCTCCAGCGGCGGCCGCAGCGACTTATCGCCTGCCTGCGACAGCGACAGCGCGTCGAGCACGGTCGGGTCGCCGATGCCGACACGCAGGCGGCCGCAGACGATGCGCGTGATGTGCTTCGCGCCCAGTGGGCTGACCGCGCACAACAGGTCGGCCAGGATCGTGATCTTGCGCTCCGTGCTGCCCGACCCGCTCGCCGCCGCGAGGTCGCTCAGCGCCTGGTACACCTGCAGCAAGGTCAGCGCCGTGTCCGGCGCGCCCCGGCCCGCGCGCTGCAGGCACTCCACGGCCACCAGCCCGGCGTCGCCCCGTTCGGCCAGGCGCGCCTGCGTTTCCTCAATCGGGCAGCCCGCCGCCTGCGCGACCACGCGCATCGCCAGCTTCTCGTTGACCCCGAACTCGTTCTGCCGGTACTCCGGCGCCAGGCGGCCCTGGATCAGGTAGCCCAGCGGTGCGATCTCCTCGGCCGACGCCTGCCCCAGCAGTTCCGCGAGCCTGTTGGTCATCTGGATGCGCCCCGTGATCGGCTCAAGCTCTTCGAGCGTCTGGGCGACGGTTTCGAACAATAGTGGCATCGTGCGCTCCTGTGGCGTGGGTTACGCGCATTATACCAGACGCGGCGGACCCTGCCTACTCTTGCCGCGCCCCGCGCGGGCGTGCTATAGTGGAGCCGCCGTCTGTACGCCCCCGCGGCGCCCTGGCCGGACGCCGCCCTCAGCACAAGGATGTGACTGCTTATGCGCCTGGTGACCTATCTCGCGCCCGGGGCCGAGGCCGCCCCCGGCTTCGTCCTCCCCGACGGGACGGTGATCGATCTGGCCCGCGCCCTGGCCTGGGCCGGCACGCCCGGCCCCGCCCTGGGCAGCCTCATCGCGCTGCTGCAGTCCGGGCCGGACGCCCTAGCCGCGGTCGGCACCGCCGCCGCGCGGCTGGCCGACGCCCCCGCCGCGCAGCGCGCCACGCTCGCCGCCCCGCAGGGCACACGCCTGCTCGCGCCCCTGCCTCGCCCCTACAACATGCGCGACTTCTACGCGTTCGAGGAGCATGTCCGCGCCGCCCGCAAGCTGCGCGGCCTCGACATGATCCCCGAGTGGTACGAGATCCCCGTCTTCTACTTCACGAACCCCGACGCCGTGATCGGCCCCGACGACCCCGTGACCGCGCCCCGCGACTCGACCGACCTCGACTTCGAGCTCGAGATCGCCGCCGTCATCGGCCGGGAGGGCCGCGACATCCCCGCCGAGGCGGCGACGGACTACATCGCGGGCTACACGATCATGAACGACTGGAGCTCGCGCGACATCTGGCGGCGCTGGGAGGCCAAGCTGTCGATGGGCCCGGCCAAGGCGAAGGACTTCGCCACCACCCTCGGCCCCTGGCTGGTCACCCCCGACGAGCTCGAGGACCGCCGCGAGGGCACCGGCGCCGACACGCGCTACCGCCTCGAGATGACCGCGCGCGTCAACGGCCGCGAGTACAGCCGCGGCAACGCCGCCTCGCTCACCTACAGCTTCGCCCAGATGATCGCCTGGGCCAGCCGCGACGCCTGGCTCCGCCCCGGCGACGTGCTCGGCTCGGGCACCGTCGGCACCGGCTGCATCCTCGAGCTCGGCCCGCAGAACGTCGGCGGCTGGCTCAAGCCGGGCGATGTGGTCGAGCTGGAGATCGAGCGCCTCGGCACGCTCCGCAACCCCGTCGTGGAGCGCCCGGCATGACCGCCCCGGAAGGGGCCGGCGCCCCCGCCGCCGATGCGCCGCTCAGCCGCGAGCTCCTGATCACCCTATATGACCACTTCACCTGGGCGCGGAACCGCCTGCTCGACGCCGCCGCCGGCCTCACGCCCGAGCAGTTGCACGCCCCGGCCATCGGCGCCTACGGTCCGCTCCATGACACCTTCGCCCACATGGCCGCCTCCCAGTGGATGTGGCTGGAGCGTGTCGCCGGGAGCTCGCCGCTGCAGGTCCCCGGCGGGGCAGCCTTCGCCGATCTGACCGCCTTGCGCGCCTGGTGGGACACCGCGCATGCCGGCACCATGGCCTATCTGGCCACCGCGACGCCCGCCGAGCTCACCCGCGAGATCCACTACACGAACGCCGAGGGGCGGCAGTTCCACCGCCTCGTCTGGCACGCCCTGCTCCACGTCGCCATCCATCAGGCCGAGCACCGCGCCCAGATCGCCGCCCAGCTGAGCGCGCTCGGCGTCGAGCCGCCGCCCACCGACCTCGTCCGCTTCCTCCCCGCCGAATAGCACACGGCCCCCCGGGACCCATGTCCCGGGGGGCCGTCGCGGGCGGCACCGCCGCGCTGCGGCCGGAGACTACGCCCGGCGGGCGGCCGCGTCCGCGAAGCTCTCGGCGGCCGTGGTCGCCGTCGGCGCCCAGCTCCACACGAACTTCACCTTCAGGCTCCGCTCGATCAGCTTCATGATCGCCAGATCCTGCACCACCACGAGCGAGATCGCCGTGCCGTCTTTCTGCGCCCTGGCCGTCCGCCCGACGCGGTGCACGTAGTCGTCAACCGTCTGCGGGGCGTCATAGTTGATCACGTGCGACACGTCGAGGATGTCGAGCCCGCGCGCCGCCACGTCGGTTGCCACCAGGATCGGCGTCTCGCCGGCCTTGAACGCTTCCAGCGCCTCCAGCCGGTCGCTCAGCGACAAGTCGCCGTGCAGCTCCATGCTCGCGATGCCCCGCCCGCGCAGGCTCCGGTACAGATCCGTCGTCTCGCGCTTGGTGCGCACGAAGATCAGCGCGCGCTGCACGTTGGGCTGCCGCAGCACCCGCAGCAGCGCCGGCAGCTTGTTGCCGTCCGGGATCACCACCACCTCTTGCGCCACCGTCGACACGGTGCTGCGCGGCGGGTCGACCGAGGCGGTCACCGGGTCCTGCAGCAGGCGGTTCGTGAGCGGCCGGATGGCCTCGGGCATCGTCGCCGAGAAGAAGAGCGACTGCCGGTCGTGCGGCAGAAAGCCGATCAGCTGCTGCACGTCGGGCAGGAAGCCCAGGTCGAGCATGCGGTCGACCTCGTCGAGCACGAAGGCTTGGATGTCGCGCAGGTCCAGCTGGCGGCGGCGGATCAGGTCGAGCAGGCGCCCGGGCGTGCCGATGACCACCTGCGCGCCGTTGTGCAGCGCGTCGATCTGCCGGCGCATGTCGGCCCCGCCGACCAGCACCGCCGTGCGCACGTTCAGCTGTTCGCCATAGCGGCGGATCTCTTCGTCGACCTGATAGGCCAGCTCGCGCGTCGGCACGACCACGAGCGTGTGCAGCCGATCCGCGGCGGCGATGCGGTCGAGCAGCGGCAGCGCGTAGGCCGCCGTCTTGCCCGAGCCGGTCTGGGCATTGCCCAGCACATCCCGGCCCTCCAGCACCGCCGGGATCACCCGCTCCTGAATGGGCGTCGGCGTGATATGCTCACGCGCGGCAATCCCGGCCTGGAGGGCCGGGCTAAAAGGGTAATCGGTAAAGCGCAAGAACGTGTTTCCTTTCTGCGCGCGGCCGCCGGGTTCCGGCGGGAATCCGCGCTGTGCGGGGGGCGGCCACTGGCCGCCGTCTGCGGGCCTGGTTCTTGTGCTCTACCGGCCCGCGCCTAAACAACAATCCACCCCAACGCCGCTGAGCACCAGAATGCGGTGCCGGCGTGGGGCAGGGCGCTTGAGGCAGGTCGTCGGGGTAAACAACTCTCGCGTGCGCTGGCGCGCCTGAAGGGGGTAATCCCGCGGAACTTCGCTTCCCACCTGCTCATATGTCACAGGTTGAGTATACCCGAATCAGCCCCATTCCGCAAGGCCCCCACCGCCCCAGTTTTGCGCCCCCTCCTCGCGGGTAGGGGCAGCCCCACGTCACGTGGCTGCCCGGCCCCCTCACAATCCCGCCCAGGGCAAGCCGGCCGCGTCTGTAGGAGGGGGCTCAGCCCCGCGACCCCGCCGCCTCACCGCCCGGCCCCGAATCGAGCCGGGATGTGGGGCAAACGTCTGTGGGAGCCGGCTCCGTCCGGCGAGGCCGCCTCACCGCCCCGCCCCAAAGAAGCCGCCCGCGTCTGTGGGAGCCGGCTCCGTCCGGCGAGGCCGCCGCCCCGATCGGCCTGAAGGAAGCCGGCATGGTCCGTAGGAGGTGGCGCAGCCCGGCGACAAACGCCGCCCCAAGATTCCCGCCCGATCCCCGCCGCGAGGCCGGGGCGGGGGCGGGCGAGCCCGCCGCGACCGGCTTGGCGCGAATCCCCGCCTCATGGGTCGCCCGGCCAGCCCAAGGCTGCCCACCTCCCCCCTGTCATCCTGAACCGCAGGTGAAGGATCTCCATCTCCGCGATGCCCGCGCAAGCCACGCGGTCCCGCGCCGCGCGCCGTCCCGGCCACCGGGCCGCTCCGCCCGGCGCGCCCTGCCCCACGGAGCCCATGCCCGCCGGTACCCGAGGGCAAGGGGGCGCGCCGAGGCGCCCAACTCCCGTCGCCGGCTCAGTCTCCCGCCCCCATTCCCGGTGGCCCAACCGCCGCCCGGCAACGGCCCCGATACCACTGGCCTGTCCCACCATGTCCCAGAGGCACCTACGCGCAATTGCTACTAACGTTAGCATCAATTACGGAGAGACGTCTCGAGTCCACCAGGCCGGACCGCCCCTCCGACGCCTGCCCCGCCGCCAAATCCCGGAAAATGGGACATTCTGCGACATTCTGGGACATTCGCCCCGCCCCCGCCGGCCTCCAAGCCCCGCCCATCCGCGCTTGACAGCCGCTCCCGGAGATGGTAGAATAGCCCCAGAATAACTGGTGCACCCCTGCACTGCATGGCGCATTCGTCTAGCGGCCCAGGACGCAGCCCTCTCAAGGCTGAGATCGGGGGTTCGAATCCCCCATGCGCTACCCCGAGGCCCCGCGAAAGCGGGGCCTTCTGTGTGAGCATCCGAGGAGGCAGCAATGGCCCAGAGCCCGTCCCCCACCGGCCCGACCCCCCGCCCGGGCGAGACCCAGGCAACCGTGACCCTGACCGGCACCTGGACGCCTGCCGAGGTGGCCGAGGCGCCCTACCGCTACCTGCCCGTCGCCGTCCCCGCCCACACCCGCCGCATCGACGTCGCCTACGCGGTCACCCCGTGCGACCCCGCCCAGCCCGGCCCGCCCGTCGTCAGCATCGGCCTGTTCGACCCGCGCGGCCTGGCCTTCCTGGCGCCCAACGGCTACCGCGGCTGGACCGGCACCCGGCGCTCCCGCTTCTTCGTCGCGCCCGACGACTCGACCCCCGGCTACCGACGCGGCCCCCTGCCCGCGGGCACCTGGCACGTCATGCTCGACGCCGAGGAGGTCACCCCGGCGGGCAGCGCCTACACGGTCACCGTCACGTGCACCGTCGCCGCCGACGCGGCCGGCGTCCCGGCGCCCGTGCCCTATCCGCGCTACGACCCCGGCGTGCTGCGCCGCGAGGCCCGCTGGTACCGCGGCAACCTGCACGCCCACACGTTCCACAGCGACGGCGACCACTCCGTCGCCGAGATGGCTGCCGAGCACCGCCGCTGGGGCCTCGACTTCGGCGCCATGACCGACCACAACCTCGTCAACCCCGAACTGGCCCTCGGCGCCGCGCCCGACTTCCTCTGGATCCCCGGCGAGGAGGTCACCACGCAGTGGGGCCACCTGAACGTCTGGGGCCTCGACCCGAACGACCCCAACTCCGTCGTGGACTTCCGCTGCACCGACCTGGCCGGCATGGAGCGCATCATCGCCGCGGCCCGTGCCCGCGGCGCCCTCACCAGCATCAACCACCCCAAGGAAGACGGCCCCGACTGGCGCTTCGGCGCCTTCCCCGACACCGACGCCTTCGAGGCCTGGCAGGCGCCCTGGTTCCTGTCGAACTACGTGACGCTCGGCCTCTGGGAGGATCTGCTCCGCGCCGGCCGCCGCCCCACCGCCGTCGGCGGCAGCGACCTGCACACCATCAACTCGCCGGAGCATCCCTATCCCTACCTGATCGGCAACCCGACGACCTGGGTCTATGCCGAGGCGCTGTCGATCCCCGCCATTCTCGCCGGCATCCAAGCCGGGCACGTCTTCATCTCGGCCGCGCCGGACGGCCCGCAGGTGCGGCTAACCGCCCGCGACCCGCACGGCACCGCCCTGCCCGGCGACACCTTGCTGCTCCACGAAGGCGAGCCCGCGCTCGTGCGCGCCGAGGTACGGGACGGCGGCGGGCGCCTGCTCCGCTTCGTCGGCCCGGCGGGCGTCGTGGCCAGCCGCCTCGTCGTCGGCGACCACACGGTCGTCGAGTACCAGGTGCGCGACAGCTTCGCCGCCCCCGCCTACCTCTACGCGCAGCTGATCGTGCCGCCCGATCCCGACGAGGATCTCGAGGCCGAACCGGGCGCCCTCTGGCTCGACGCCATGACCAACCCGGTCTTTTTCCGCCCGGCGGCACTGGAGCCCCGGGCCCCAGCGGAGGCCTGAGCCGTGGAGAGCGGCGCGATTATCGGATCGAGCACGGTGACCCTCTTCTGGATGCTGGTCGCGGTGGTGGCCGTTGCGCTCATCACCAAGCGCATCCGGCTGCCCTACACCGTGGCGCTGGTCATCGCCGGGCTCATCATCGCCATCCTGCCGAACGCGCCGCGCGTCTCGCTCACGCCCGAGCTCATCCTGGCCGTCTTCCTGCCGACCCTCGTCTTCGAGGCCGCCTTCAACCTCGACCTCGGCCACCTGCGCGAGACCGTGCGCACCATCACCACGCTGGCCATCCCCGGCGTGCTCGTCACCGCGGGCATCACCGGCGTGCTCATGCACTACGTGGCCAATCTCGAGTGGCCCGTCGCCTTCCTCTTCGGGGCCATCGTCGCCGCCACCGACCCCGTGTCCGTCGTCGCCACGTTCAAGCAGCTCGGCGCGCCGAGCCGCCTGAGCACCATCGTGGAAGGCGAGAGCCTGTTCAACGACGGCACGTCGCTCGTCCTCTTCCGGCTTATCCTCGGCGTGATCATCGCCGGCACGTTCGACCCGCTGACCGGCGTCGGCGAGTTCATTCTGGTCATCGTCGGCGGCCTGGCCATTGGCATCACGGCGGGCTATCTCGTCTCGCGCCTGATGACGGTCTTCGACGACTACCTGATCGAGACCGTGCTCACCGTCATCCTGGCCTACGGCTCCTACTTCCTGGCCGAGCAGCTCGGCGTGTCGGGCGTCATCGCGGTCGTCGGCGCCGGGCTCATGGTCGGCAACTACGGCGCGAACGTCAGCTTCTCGCCGACCTCGCTGGTAGCCGTCGGCCTGTCGTGGGAGTTCTTCGGCTTCGTGGCCAACTCGCTCATCTTCCTCTTCGTGGGTCTGCAGGTCCAGGAGACGGTGCTGGCGGGGAGTGGCGGCCTGATCATCCTGGCCATCGCCGCCGTGCTGCTGTCGCGCAGCGTCGCCGTCGCGGTGTTCAGCTGGCTGCTGCGTGTCGCCCGCATCGACCGTCCGATCTCCTGGACCTGGCAGGTCGTGCTCGCCTGGGGCGGGCTGCGCGGCTCGCTCTCGCTGGCGATGGCCCTGTCGCTGCCCTTCTATCTGGGCGGCTCTAACGTCGCCTTCCCGCACCGCCAGCAAATCCTGGCCATGACCTTCGGGGTCATCCTCTTCACCTTGCTGGTGCAGGGCCTCACCCTCAAGCCGCTGCTCCGGCGCCTGGGGCTCGTGCGGGCGGATGAAGCGCGGCGCGAGTTCGAGCGCGCCCAAGCCTCGCTGCGCGCCATGCGCACCGCCGTGGCCACGCTGGAGCGCCAGGTGCGAAGCGGCGCCATGGCCCCCGCCATCGCCGACACCTTGCGCGAGGAGTATCTGACGGGCGAGCAGGCGGTGATGGACGCGCTCCAGGAGATCCACGTGACCGACGCCGACCTGCGCGAGACCCAGTTGCGTGCCGGGCGCCGGCAGTTGCTGACGGTCGAGAAGGCTGCCCTCCGCCAGCTGTTCGCCGACGGCTCGATTGACGAAGAGACCTGGCGCGGTCTGGTCACCGATATCGACACGCGCCTGGCCGACCTCGACGGCCGGGCGATCGCCGATGGGGCCGCCGCGCCCGGCGGGCCGCTGGCCGTGCCGGGCGTCGTCACCGCTGCCCTCGCGCGCCTGCGCGTTGGCCCGCCCACGCCGCCGCCGTCGCAGGGTCCCGACCGCCCGCCCGGCTGAGCCCGCACCTGCCGTCCGGGCTTGGTCCTTATTGCTCCCGGGTCAGCGGCACGGGCACCTCGTCAACCGTCACGCGGTCGTCGGCCGCGGGGAAGTGCACTGTGGAGCGGGCGACGACGGCGTGGACCTGGCCGTCCGCTTCGAAGGTGCCTGTCAGCGTAATGTCGTGCGGGAGGGCGCGCGTTTCCGTCGCCACCTCCCGGCCGTCGATGTGCAGGCTCAGCGTCTTGTTCCAGTTGTTGCGGATCAGCTCGATTTTGTGACCGCGATACGTGCCGGCGTAGCGGTCGCCGGTGATCCCCATGGCTGCATCCTCCTGTGTATGGCCCCGAAGCCGCCGGGCACGCGGGCGCCCATGACGCCCATTATAGCGAATCCGCGGGGACTCGAGGTCCGGGGCCCCTCGTCGCTTCGGGTGTGCCGCGGTTGACAAACCCCCCCCCCATTCGGTAGCATAGCAGGGCGCGCGGACGACACGCCGGGCGCGAGGACGGGATGCGGCGCGGCCCGTGGGCGCGCCGCCCCGGCGAAAGAGGGAGCACGGTGCAGAGTCTGGAAGAGCAGAGTGCAGGCGTCGTAAACACGCCGCCCGCCCCGCCGGCCGCGCCCGCGCGCTGGCGCCGCATGCGCGGGCTGCTCGGCAACACCCGGCTGCGTCGCACCCTGCAGATCGGCGTCATCGGCCTCGTCTTCTTCTTTCTCGCCCTCTATCTGTGGCGCATGTGGCCCGAAATCCGCGCCTATCCCTGGCACGTCGAATGGGGCTACGTCATCCTCGGCTTCGTCCTCCTCATGGCCCGCGGGCCAATCATCTGCCTCGGCTGGCGGCTCATCCTCCGTGATATGGGCTACCCGCTGCCCTGGCCGACCGCGATCCGCATCTACTTCTACTCCGGCCTCGCCAAGTACATGCCGGGCTCGCTCTGGTACGCGGTCGGCCGCGTCGTGCTCGCCGAACAGGCGGGCGTGCCCAAGATGGTCACCTCAGTCAGCGTCGCGCTGGAGACCGCGCTGGTCACGGTCGCCTCGATCATGGTCGGCGCGCTCGCGCTGACGGTGCGGACCGACGTGCCCTGGTGGGCGCTGGCGATCGTGCTCGCCGGGCTGCTGGTCTTCCTGGCCTGGCCGCGCCCCTGGTTCGCGCTAATGAACCGCGGCCTGGTGCTCATCGGCCGCGCCCCCGTGACGATCCGCATCTCCGGCCGCCATTTGCTGCTGCTCTTGCCGCCGTTCGTGCTCAGCTGGGTGGCCTACGGCTTCATCTCCTTCTTCTGGACGGCGGCCCTCTACCCCCCGCTGCCCTGGAGCGACTGGCCAGCCATCACCGGCCTCTACACCGCCGCCTGGGTGATCGGCTTCCTAACCCTGCTCGTGCCCAACGGCTGGGGCGTGCGCGAGGGCCTGCTCATCGGCTTCCTGTCGAACCTGCTTGGCCTGCCTGGTGTCGTCGCGATCGGCGCGGCGCTGCTGTCGCGCCTCGGCTCGGTCATCGGCGAGGCCGGCTGGGCGGCGATCGCCTGGAGCATCAAGCCGCCCCGCCGCTCCTGAGCCGCGGGCCTACCCGGATGCGCATCCTCCACCTGATCTACGACGATCTCGGCAATCCCTGGCTGGGCGGTGGCGGCGCCGTGCGCACCTTCGAGATCAACCGCCGCCTGGCCGCGCGCGGCCACCAGGTCGTCGTCGGCTGCGGCGCCTACCCCGGCGCGCCGCGCACCACCGTGCGCGCCGGCGTGCTCTACATCCGCGTGGGCGGCCGGCCGCGCGGCTACACGGCCAGCCGGCTGCGCTACGTCTGGGGCGTGGGTGCCTTGCTGAAAGGCCTGGCCTATGATATAGTGATCGAAGATGTCTCGCCGTACAGCCCGGTGTTCGCGCCGCTGCGGGCACGCCGTGGCGCGGCCGCGGTCGCCAGCGTGCAGAACCTCTCGGGGGCACACGCGCTGCGCAAGTACGGCTGGGGACCACGCGGTTGGGTCCCCCGGCTGGTGGAGCGCCCGCTACTGCGCCGGTTCTCCCATGTCATCGCGGTGTCGCCGGGGATTGCCGACGCCTTGCGCCCCTGGTGGCGCGCGGACCCGGACGGCAGGCTCGTGGTGATTCCGAACAGCACCGGCCCGGGATTCGCGGCCGGCCCGGCGCCGGCCGGGCGGCCCCAGGCGCCGGTGATCCTGTTCCTGGCGCGGTTGGACCTCTATCAGAAGGGAGTCGACACGCTGCTGCAGGCCTACGCGGCGGCCGCCGCCCGCATGCCGGGGGTTCGCCTGGAACTGGCTGGTGCCGCCACGCCGGAGGCGATCACGCAGGTGCGCGCCTGGGCGAGTGCTGCGGGGCTGCCGGTCGTGCAGGCCGCGCCCGGCGCGCTGGTGCCCGCCTCCACGCCGCTCGTGGTGCTGCGCGGCAAGCTCGATCCCGCGGAGGCCGCGGCCGCGCTCGCGTCGGCGCTTTTCCTGGCGCTGCCCTCCCGCTACGAGGCCTGGCCGATCGTCGCCGTCGAAGCGGCGGCCTGCGGCAAGCCGGTCCTCGGCACCGACGTGGTCGGCGTGCGCGATGCCGCGCCGGCCACGGCGCACGGCTATCTCGTGCCGCCCGACGACCCGGCCGCGCTGGCTGAGGGCATGGTAGCCCTGGCGACCGACTCAGCCCTGCGCGCCGCGCTCGGCGCCCGCGGGCGGGCCTGGGCGGCCGGCTTCAACTGGGACACCCTGGCCGCGCGACAGGAGCAGTTCTACGAAGACGTGCTGGCCCAGCGTGCGTCCCCGCCCCGCGGCGGGCGCCCGGGCCGGGCGGCCGGCCCACAATGATCCTGTTCATCACCCGCAAGCATCCGCCCTCTATCGGCGGCATGCAGAAGCTGAGCCAGAGCCTCACCGTCGAAGTGGGGAAGCTGGCGCCCACAACCACGATCTCCTGGGGCTATTCGACGCTCTTCCTGCCGCTCTTCCTGCTCTATGCCCTGGCCGGCGCCACGCTTACCATCCTGTTCAACCGCCGCATCCAGGTTGTCCACCTCAGCGATGCGCTGCTCGCGCCGCTCGGCGTCTTCTTGAAGACCCTCTTCCGCGTGCCGGTCGTGGTCACCGTCCACGGGCTCGACATCACCTTCAACAACCGCCTCTACCAGTGGCTGATCCCCGGCTGGCTGGCGCGCATGGACAAGCTCATCTGCGTCAGCAGCTACACGCGCGACCAGTGCATCCGGCGCGGTATCCCGGCCGACATCTGCGAGGTGATCCCGAACGGCGTGAACATGGCCGAATTCGCCTGCAACTTCTCCGAGGAGGGCGTGGCCGCCGTCGAGGCCGCCGTGGGGCGGCGCCTCCAAGGCCGTAAGGCGCTGCTGACTGTCGGCCGGCTGATCGAGCGCAAGGGCGTCGTCCACTTCCTCGACAAGATCTACCCGCGCGTGCTGGCGCGCTGCCCCGACACCTGCTACCTGATCGTCGGCGACGGCCCGCTGCGCGAGATCATCGAGACGCGCATCGCCAGCCTCCACCTGGAGGATCACGTCGCCCTGCTCGGACAGGTCGACGATGCGGCGCTCAAGGCGGCGTATCACCTGGCCGCGCTCTTCGTGATGCCCAACGTGCCCGTGCCGAACGACATCGAGGGCTTCGGCCTCGTCGCCCTCGAGGCCGGCGCGGCCGAGCGCTACGTCATCGCCTCGCGCCTCGACGGCATCCCCGAGGCCGTCGTCTCGCCCGAGAACGGCCTGCTCATCGACCCGGGCGACGCCGACGCTTTCGCCGACGCCATTGTCGGCCTCCTGGAGGACGACGCGCTCCGCGCCGAGCAGGGCCGGCGGGCGCGGGAGTATGTGCGCCACCACTATAGCTGGGACATCATCGCCCGGCGCTACAACGCCGTCTTCCGCGACGTGGTGCGCGCCGCGGTCGAGCGGGGAGACTTGCCGCGTCGCCGCCGCGCCGCCCGGTGACCTCCCTCGCGATCCTCGGCTGGTACGGCAGCCCCAACCTCGGCGACGAGGCCGAGCTGGCCGCAATCCTCGCGGCCCTGGCCCGCCTGCCCCATCCGCCCCACGCCACCGTCTTCTCGATCGCTCCCGCGCGCACGCAGGCGCAGCACGGCGCCTACCCCGGCGGCCTGACCGCCCTGCCGCGCAATCCGCTGGCGCCCGCCGCGCTGCGTGCCCTGCGCCGCGCCCGCGTGCTGATCCTCGGCGGCGGTGGCCTGATCCAGGATCAGACCAGCATCTACAACCTGCCGATTTTCACGGCCTTTGCGCTGCTGGCACGGGCCCGCGGCTGCGCGCTGCAGTGGTGGGGGGTCGGCGTCGAGCCACTTGTGACGCCGTTCGGCCGGGCGCAGGCCCGCCTGCTCGTGCGCCTCGCCGCGCCGGGCGCCGCCGGCTTGCGCGACGCCAACTCGGCGCGCCTGCTGCGCGGCGCCGGAGCGCCCCACGCCCGCCTCCGCGTCAGCGCCGACCCCGCCGTGATGCTGGATCCCGCCTCGGCTCCCGCTCCGCCGGTCAGAGCCGGCGTGGGCCCGCGCGTGGCCTTCTGCCTGCGCGACCTGCCCAACAACCCGCGTGGTGCCGGCCTCGGCTATCTGCTGCCCGTAGCCCTGCAGAAGCGCTTCGGCCTCGGCGGCCGCGCTGCGGCGGCCCACGGCCGGCGGGCCGCGGCCTTCTACGCGCTCCTCGCGGCGGCGGCCGACCATGCGGTCACCGCCTGGGACGCGCAGGTCGTCTTCGTGCCGTTCTGGCCGGGCCGCGACGATGCGATCGCCGCCGACGTACGCGCGCGCATGCGGCACCCGGATGCGGCGACGGTGCTGGGGGCCGTCGACTCGCCCGCCGCGATGCGCGCGCTGCTGGGCACGATGGATCTGGTCGTCGGGATGCGCCTGCACGCGCTCATCTTCGCCGCCATGGCCGGCGTGCCGGTCGTCGGCTTCGGCTACGCGCAGAAGGTGCCCGCCTTCCTGGCCCGCATCGGCCAGGCCCGCTTCGCCCTCGATCCGGCGACCGTGCAGGGGGTGGACGTCACGGCGGCGCTGGACGCCGCCTGGCAGGACCGCGCCGCGATCCGCGCCGAACTGGCGGGGCGAGGGACGGCGCTGCGCGCGGCCGCGGCGGCGGATGCGCGGGTGGCCGCGCGGTTGCTCGGGGAGGGTGGGGCTAAGAGGTGAGGCCGCGCGCGGCAAGCTCGGCGTGCGCGTCCTCCAGGCGGTCGGCGGGCTGCTCGGTGCGCACCCAGGCCAGCAGGTCCTGCAGGCCCTCCTCGAAGGACACCTGCGGCGCGTAGCCCAGCACCTGCTGCGCCAGGCCGATGTCGGCGTAGCAGTGGCGGATGTCGCCAACGCGGAAGCGGCCGGTGACCTCGGGCGCGATCGGCTTGCCCAGGCCCGCGGCCAGGAGATCGGCCACCCGCCCAATGGGCGTCGGGCGGCCCGTGCCGATGTTGATCGCCTGGTAGTCGGCCGTGGGGCTCTCCATGGCCAGCAGATTGGCCTGCACGATGTCGCGCACGTGCACGAAGTCGCGCAGTTGCCGCCCGTCCTCGTAGAGGAGCGGCGGCTTGTCGTTAAGCAGCCGGCTGCTGAAGATGGCCGCCGCGCCCGTGTAGGGGTTCGACAGGGCCTGCCGCGGGCCGTAGATGTTGAAGTAGCGCAGCGCCACCGTCGGGATGCCGTACGCGCGCCCCAGCGTCAGGCTGAGCTCTTCCTGGTCGCGTTTCGTGATCGCGTAAACCGAGGTAGGGAAGAGCGGCTTGCTCTCCGCCGTCGCCGCGGGCGCCACCGTGTGCCCGCAGATGGGGCAGGTCATCTCCCAGATGCGCGCCTGCAACTGCGCCTCGGGCCGCAACGGCGGGTAAACGCGGCCGTGCTCCGGGCAGGTGTAGGCGCCTTCGCCGTAGATCGACATCGACGAGGCGACGACGACCTTCTCCACCGCGCCGCGATCGACGGCGAGCAACTCGAGCAGCACCGCGGTGCCGAGCGTGTTCGCGCGCGTGTAGCGCACGATCTCGTACATCGACTGGGCCACCCCGACCTCGGCAGCCTCGTGGAAGACCACCTCGACGCCCGCCAGCGCCTCGCGCAGCAGCGGTCCGTCCGCGATGTCCGCGCGGATGAACTCGGCGGCCGGATTGACATAACGGGGCCGCCCGTCGGGGCCGTAGGGCTGGGAGCCGTGCACCTGGGGCACCAGGGCGTCGAGCACGCGCACCGTGTGCCCGCGCTCCACGAGCGCGTCGACCAGGTGGGAGCCGACGAAGCCCGCGCCGCCGAGCACGAGCACGCGCCGCGGCCGGGCTGCGGACGTGGGGGCAGGCGTGGGACCGGCGCTCATGAGCCGCTCTTCGCGGCCACGCCCGCGCGCCCGCGCTCGCCGTAGCGGCCCGCCGCGGCGTTGGCCCGGATGCGCATCAGCCCGCGGAAGGCCCGCACCGCATCGCGCAGCACGCGCACCTTCGTGCCCTCTTCGTCGCGCCAGACCACCGGCACCTCTTTGATCGGGTAGCCGCGCCGCTGCGCCAGGAAGAGGATCTCCGCGTCGAAGCTGAAATCGTTGATGCGCGCCCGCCGGAAGAGGTCGTGGGCAGCGCGCCGGCTGAAGACCTTGAACCCGCAGGTGACGTCGCTGATGCCGCGCGTCGCCAGCACGTCGCTGAGCCAGGTGAAGACCTTGCCCATGCGCTCGCGCCACCACGGCTGGTGGCGTACCACGTTCGCGCCGGCCATCTTGCGCGACCCGATCACCACGTCAAAGCCCTGGTCCATCCAGGGCCAGAACTTGTCAAGCTCCTCGGGCGGCGTCGACAGGTCGGCATCGGTGAAGAGCACGAACTGGCCGCGGCTGGCCGGCATGCCGACCCGCAGGGCGTGGCCCTTGCCGCGGTTCGGCTCCGTCTCGATGACGCGGCTCTGCGCCACGTCGGCCAGAAGCTCGCGCGCCACGGCGGGCGTGTTGTCGGCGCTGCCGTCGTCCACGGCGATGATTTCGAAGCTGTAGGGCTGGGCGGCCAGATAGGAGATCAGGCGCGGCAGGCTCTGGCGCATGCGAGCCGCTTCGTTATACATGGGGATCACCACGGAGAGGCGCGGCTCCCCGGCTGCCGATTCGGGCACGGACACCTCCTGCTGCGGGCAACGTGGCACGCGCCGCCGGCGCCGTGCCACCGTCGAGAATACCACAATCCCGCGAAAGGCGTCAAGGAGCGCTAACGTGAGGTTCCGTGCCCCGGAAACGCCATGCGCGGCCCGTGCGGCGCCGCGCCCCGCCCGCTACGGCCCCTGCTGCGCCGCGACGAGCGCGGCAAGCGTCGGGTAGGCGACCAGGCGGCCCGCCTCGTAGCGCAGGAAGTAGGGGTGCGGCCCAATCTGCGCCGGGTCGGCCAGGGCCGCGGCGACCTGCGCGGCGTGCTCCCGGAGCTCGTAGCCATGGATCGCTGTGTAGTCCTGATAGGCGTAGCTCGGCGCCTCAGAGAAGCCCGAGTTGAAGAGCAGCACCCCGGCGTCGAAGTACGGCGGGTTCGCCATGTAGAACGTGGCCGGCCGCGGCGGATCGGGCACCAGCGCGCGGATCTGGGCGATCAGCCCGCGCGCCACCTCGCCCGAGGCCACCCAGCGCGCGTTCACGTCGACGGTGATCGCGCTCCAGACGACCAGCAGCGCCGCCGCGCCGACGGCGCCCACGGCCTGGCGCCGCCGCGCCAGCGCCCACGCGGCCAGCGCCGCCAGCAGGCAGACACCCAGCGACGGCACGTAGAACCAGCGGTCGGCCACCGAGTCGTAGGTCACCAGGGCGGTCGCGGGCACCCAGAGGACGGCGAAGAGCGCCGGGCGGCCCCAGGCGCGCACCGCGAGCACCGCGGCGACGAGCGCCACGAGGACCACGCCGAGCGAGACGGCGAGCGGCCAACCGGCGATGTCGGCGGGCACCTGCCAGGCGCCGATGCCGACCAGCAGGTAGCCCGCCGCCGCGTCGAGCAGCGCGCGCGGGCTGAACTGCAGGTGCGCTGCCGTGCCGTACATCAGCCGCCCCAGATCGTTCAGATAGAGCCCGATCCGCAGGACGGCGTAGGCGGCGGCCAGCGCCAGGAACGGCGCCTGATCGCGCGCCAGCGCCACGAGCCGCGGCAGCGGGGCACCGCGTGGCGACCGCGGCACGCGCAGACCCACGAGCAGCAGCGCCACGGGCGTCAGGCGCGACCAGAGCAGAGTGACCGGCGCGGTCGGGTCACCGCGTCCCAGCAGCACGAGCGGCACGACGAAGATGACCGCGAAGGCCGCCACGCGGGCGACGCCCTCCGCGGCATAGCGGGCCACGCCGCGCGCGACCGCCGGGGGCGGCGCCGCGGGCGGCGCGCCCGGGTCGGGCAGCAGCCAGTCGACCAGCAGCAGCGCCAGCGGCGTGATCAGGCCTGCTTCCTTGCCCAGGATCGACAGCCAGGTACCCGCCACGGCCAGCAGATACCAGCCCGCCTGCCGCCGCCCCCCGGCGCGCCAGCGCGCCAGCGCCCAGGCCGCCAGCGCCAAACCGAGCGCGAACGGCACATCCGCCCGCCCGCCAATCCAGGTGACCGCCTCCGGATGCGACGGCTGCACCGCGAACAGGGCCGCGCCCAGCAGCGGGATCCAGCGCTGCGCCATGCCGTCGCCGGGCCACCAGGCGCGCGCCAGGATGCCCAGCATGGCGGCGAACACCAGCGTGATCGCCACGTGCATCAGCAGTTGGGTCAGGTGCCAGCCGGGCGGGTTCGGCCCGAACAGCGCGTAGTCGCCCGCCCAGGTCAGCCAATTGAACGGGCGATACTGGGCGCGCCCGAGGGGGTTGAAAAAGTTGAGGATCGTCTCGGCCGTCTTCGGCACGACGTAATTGTAGTCGTCGCCCACCCAGAAGGCGTTCAGCGCGTTCAGGTAGGGCAGCACGGCCAGCGCCCCGACCGCCGCGAGCCCCCAGCCCCAGGCCGCACGCGCGCGTAGAGCGGCCGCCGCGGCAGGCTGCGCGGCCGCGGCACCGGCCGCGGCGGTACCTGCGCTATTGGCGGGCATAGATCACCATGGCCGGGCAGGTGAAGCGCGGGTCGGTGAAGGTCTGCACCGCGTGGTAGTGCGCGTCGAACCAGGCGGTGAACCCCTGCTGGTTGGCCTCCCAGCCGGGCAGGTACCAGGCGGGGCAGATGGCCATGTAGTCGGGCATGTAGTGCTCGGGGCCCCAGGCCGTCTGGTTCTGCGCCAGGTGCGCCGCGATGTCCGGCTGGATCAGCCCGTAGAAGTCGATCACGTGGCGCTCGGCGTAGTAGCTCATCGTCCCGACCTCCATCATGCCGACGGTGGCACCAGGCGGCGTGTTGGCGCGCAGCCAGTCGCCGATCTCCTGGTAGACCACCTCGCGCGCCTGGGGCAGCCGCGGGAAGAGCGCCGCCGCCGTCACCGCGAACGCGCCCGCGATGCCCACGCCCGCGAGGAGGACCACGAGCGCCGCGGAGGCCGGCCGGGCGGCGCGCAGGCGCCCCGCCCCGCGGCGCACTAGCGGCACCAGCGCCACGCCAAGCCAGTGCGCGCCGAGTACGGTCAGCAGCAGCAGCACCGGCACTAGCGGGGTGTAATAGTTCTGGTAGCGCGGCACGGCCAGGATAGTATAGCCCAGCGCGTAGAGCAGGCCCCACAGCAGGAACGGCCAGGCCCAACGGTCGCCCTGCCGCGGCATCGTGGCCAGTAGCCCGATCAGCGCCAGCGGCGGGATCAGCCAGTAGAGCAGGCTCTGCTGAGCGTAGGCCATCCACCAGAAGCCGAGCCCCGGCCCGAAGACCATCGTGCCGGGCAGCGCCGATTGCGCGATCTTGGCGGCCAGCGTGGCGGGCGCCAGCGTGCCGTAATAGAGCCAGGCGAAGGCGTACCAGGGCACCACGGTGAGCGCATAGAGCGCCGCCGCCCGCGCGATCTGCGCCCGCGCCGTCGTGCGCCACGCGCGGCTCAGCAGCCAATGGATGCCCAGCGCGCCCGCCAGCAGCGCGCCGTCGCCCCGGTTGACCACCGCCAGCCCCGCCAGCAGCCCGGCCCAGCCGAGCGCCCGGCGGTCGTAGGCGTAGACCGCGCCCGCGATCAGCGCCACGTGCAGGATCGACTCGGAGCTATAGACCGCGGCGGTGAACGGGTTCAGGATCGTCAGCACGCCGAGCACGAGCCCGGCGACCGGCTTGCCGTGCCGGGCGCAGAGCAGGTACAGGAAGAGCGCCCCGGCGAACAGCGCGGGCATGCTCAGCACGTGGCTGGTCACCGGCAGGTCGGGCCAGGCCAGCCCTGCCGCCGCGAGCAGCAGGGTGTACAGCGGCGTCGTCGTGCTCAGCACGCGCTCGCCCGGGTTGAAGACCAGCCCCTGCCCCTGGAGCAGGTTGTGCGCGTAGCGATAGGTGATGTAGCTGTCGTCGGGCAGGAAGCCGTTATACGTCAGCGCGAAGCCGAAGCAGCAGACGGCCAGGGCGGCGATCACCGGCCAGTCCTGCGGCGTGCGCCGCAGCCAATACGCGGCGATCACCGCCGTCGCGGCCAGGACCAGCCCCAGCGCCAGCACGGTGCTGGGTTCGAGGAGCGCAGGGTTCGACATCCTGGCTATTATAGCAAAAACGCCGCAGCGGGGGATCCGCGCCCGCGGCTTCCGTCAGGGGCTGGGTTCGGAAACGGCCGGCGATCGGCGGAAACGCGACGGGTGCGCGATCCGGGCGTCTATCAGGCGAGGAGGGCGGCGACCATCTGCCGACCCTGCCCCCCTGTCATCTTGAACGCAAGTGAAGGATCTCCGACTCCGAAATCTTGACCTGACTAAGCCGTTTCCGCGCCGACCGGCACCTCGGAAACCCTCGACGTTTCCGCAGGCAGGCCCCGAGTTCGGAGGTGTCTCACGACCCTCAACAGGATCAGGGGAAGGCCGGGCGCGCTTCTGTTCACGCTTCCGGCCTGCGGTGTAGGACACCGCAATCCTCGGGGTATTCACGCCGCGTGCCGCTGTGGCGCTGCGGCACGCGAGGTGTTATCATGAAGGGAAGGCGATGGTACGGCCATTGCAGGGATCGGCCCGCGCGGGCGGGCACACGGAGGGGCGCATGGCGAATGATGGACAGGGGAATAGCGGGACGGAGACCGTCGGCCCGGAAGCGCTGCTGAGCGACCTGGCGGCGCGCACGCGCCTGCGCGAGGGCGCCGCGGGCATCGAGGCCGTGCTGCACACGATCCATCACCACGCCGGGCTCACCGGGCGCGAGCTGGCCCGCCGCACGCGCCTGCCCGTGCCCGTCATTACCGCTGTCCGCCGAGAGCTCGAAAAGGCCGGGCTCGTGCAGCCAGGCCCCTACATCCGCCTCTCGCCCGAGGGGCTCGTGCTGGTCGAGGGCGCCTGGGGCTGGGTCGGCCAGAGCTTCGTCTGCCCGGTCTGCCACGGGAACAAGGTGCTCGTCGGCAACGAGTGGGCCGATGCCCGCGCCCAGCTGGAATCCTGGTTCGCCGGGAACCCGACCGTCGACGTCACGCTCGACCAGAGCCACTGCACGCCGGAGACCAACCTGCGCCGTGTGCTCTATATGCTGACGCAGGGCGCGCTTGCGGGCAAGGCGGTCCTCCTGCTCGGAGACGACGACTCGGTCAGCCTGGCCATCGGCCTCGTCGGCAAGGTGCTCAGCCCACAGGGCCGCGGCCGCCTGACGCGCCGCCTCGTCGTGGTCGACACGGACCCCCGCATCCTGGCTCATCTGCGCGCGGCGGCCGAGGAGGCCGATCTGCCCCTAGAAACAGTCGAGCACGACTTGCGCGACCCATTGCCCGACGACCTGCGCGGCCGGTTCGACACGGTCGTCACCGATCCGCCGTACACCCAACCGGGCCTCGAGCTCTTCGTCTCGCGCGCCGCGGAAGCCTTCGCGCCCGCGCAGGGCAAGCAGCTGTTCCTGTCGTTCGGCCACCGTACCCCCGCCGACCAGGCGGCGCTGCAAGCCGCACTGGCGCGCATGGGCCTCGCCATGGTCGAGATCCTGCCCGGCTTCAACGAGTACCGCGGCGCGGGCATCCTCGGCGGCGTCAGCCAGATGATCCACCTCCTGACGACGCCCGAGACGCGGCCGCTGATCACGGGCCGCTTCGACGCGCCGCTCTACACCGGCGAGGTACGCCCGACCCTGCGGGTCTACCGCTGCCGCGCCTGCGGCACCGCCGTGCGCGTCGGCTCCGCGGCCGAGGCGGAGGCGCCGACGATCGAGGCGCTGAAAGCGCGGGGCTGCCCGCAGTGCGGCGCGGCCCAGTTCGACCTGGAGTCCCGGGAGGCGGTGGAAGACCATGCCTGATCGCCCGCTGCGCTCCGCGCCGCAGAGCCCCGCACCGCCCGCCGTGGCCGCGCAGCCGCTTGACACGGCCGCCGGGCCGGCCGTCATCCGCCCGGCCACCGCCGCCGACCTGCCCGCGCTGGTCGCCTTCGAGATCGCCATCGCGCGCATCTCCTTCCCGCGCGACGCCATCACCGACCCGGCGGTGCACGAGAAGAAGCTGCGCAAAGCCGTCGAGCGGGGCGAGCCGGGCATGTTCGTGCTCGAGCGCGACGGCACCGTGCTCGGCTGGCTCTGGGCCACCCTGAACACGAACTTCCTGACCAACGAGCCATATCTAACCTTCCGCAGCATGGCCGTCGACGAGACGGCGCCCGATCATGCCGCGCTGGCCGATGCGCTCTTCGACTTCGGCATCGCCTACGCGCGGGCCGCCGGGGTGGCCGAGATTACGGGCAAGGTCCACGTCGCGAACACGCCCATGCGCCTGTTGTACAAGAGAGCCGGGTTCGAGGCCGAGCACCTGACCATGAAGCTGCCGTTGCCCCATGCGTAATCGCCACGTCCTCTACGATGTCTGGGTCGCCGATCCGACCCTGCTGGAGCGGGTGCCGCCGCTCGAGGATCTGCTGCGCCGCGCCGCGCTCGCGGGCGGCGCCACGATCCTGCACAGCTACTTCCACCCCTTCGCGCCCTGTGGCGTGACCGGCTTCCTGCTGCTCGCCGAGTCGCATCTGAGCGTGCACACCTGGCCGGAGGAAGGCTTTGCCGCCTTCGACATCTTCTCCTGTGGCGACATGGACACCGAAGCCATCGTCTCGACCATCCGGGACGCCCTCGCGCCCGTGCGTGAGGAGCTCCAGCTGATCCACCGCGGCATTTCCGACGGAGCGGAGGGCCCGAGTTGTCCGATCTAAGAATCCGGGGCCGGCACTGCCCCCCGCCAGGTCAAGTGCGTGGTCTGGGATCTCGACGACACACTCTGGGCGGGCGTCCAGGCCGAGGGCGACTCGCCCGTGCCCCGCCGCGAGGTGCTGGCGGTGATCGACGCGCTGAGCAAGCGCGGCATCGTCCAGAGCATCGCCAGTCGCAACGACCCGATCATCGGCGCCCGACTGCTGGAGCGCCCGCTGCTGACCGGCCGTTTCGTCGCGCCGCAGATCGGCTGGGACCCCAAGGACGTCGCTTTGCGCCGCATCGCCGAGACGCTGAACATCGGCCTCGACACCCTGGCCTTCGTCGACGATAGCGCCTTCGAGCGCGCCGCCGTCGCCGCCGTGCTGCCCGAGGTGCGCGTGCTGGCGCTCGACGACCTGCCGGGCCTGCTCGACCGCCCGGAGTTCCAGCCCGGCCCGATCACCGCCGAGGCCACCGCGCGCACCCAGATGTATCAGGAAGAGGCCGCGCGCCGCGCCGCCGAGCGCGACTTCGCCGGGGAGCGTGAGCGCTTCCTCGAATCCTGCGCGATGGTGCTCACACTCCGCCCCGCCACGATGACGGACCTGCCGCGCCTCGACGAGCTCGTCGCCCGCACGAACCAGCTGAACTCCACCGGCTATCGCTACACCAAAGAGGAGACGACGCGCCGCGTGCTCGACCACTGGCACTACCTCGTGCCCGTGGCTCACCTGCGCGACCGCTTCGGCAGCTACGGCCTCATCGGCGCCGCGCTGGTCGACCGCTGGCACGCGTCCGACGCCTGGCTGGTCGAGCTCTTGCTGCTCTCCTGCCGCGTCGAGGGCCGCGGCATCCCCGGGGCCCTGCTGCGCTGGGTGCTCGGCGCCGCCGCGGGCGCGGGCGCCGCCCGGCTCGACGCGCTCTACCGCGCCGGACCCCAGAACCGGCAGATGGCCCTGCTCCTCCGCTCGCTCAGCTTCCAGCCGACCCGCGTCCCCCCGCCCAACTCGCCGGCCGCTGCGGGCGCGATGGTCTACCAGCGCGCGCACAGCGCCGCCGCTGCCCGCCTATCCGGCCTGGCTCACACTGGAGGTCGAAGGCTTCGAGGGCTCCGCCTCGTGACGGCCGCGCACTGCCTGGGCGGACGAGGTGCGCGCGCTGCTCGCCGCCGCCGTCGACCGCCCGGCCGCCACCTTCGCCGCCCTGCCCAACTCCACGCCACTCTTCGGCCCGGCGGTCAACCTCGACTCGTTCAGCGGCATGGCCCTGCTGGCCGCCATCGAGGCGCGCTACGGTGTCGATCTGGCCGCGGAAGACCTCGACCTGGCCAGCCTGGAGACCATCGGCACCCTGACCGCCTTCCTGGCGGCGCGCGCCCGCTGAGGCCCGAATCCGGCGCGCTACTTCACCGCCTGGAGCATCTTCGAGACGAGTGCCTTATCCGTGGCGACCGCGTAGACCACGCGGTCGCCGCTCGCCTGGATCCCGATGTAGCGACCGTCCGTGCTCCAGAGCGATCCGGCCTGCGTGGCACTCGCCAGGCTCTGCCGCAGGCCGCCCAGGAACGACTGCGCCGCATTGGCCGTGTCCCAGCGCGTGATCAGCAGCAGCGCGGCGGCGTCGCCCGATCCCTGGTACATGGCGAACTCCGCGCCGCCCCAGCCGACCACCGTGGGCATTGTCGACCCACCGGTGCCGCCCGAGGCGGTCGGCATGTGCACGCCGTTGACTTGCAGCATCTCGGCCAGGTCAAACTCGCCCAGGTTGTTGGTATCCTTCAGCGTCCAGCCCGCGCCGAGGGTGCTGGTCAGCGGCGGCACCGTCACCGGGATCGGCGTGTCGCGCGGCGTCGCCAGGTAGCGGTCCGGGTGCAGGATCTGCTCCGACGAGCTTGGGGGGTCGCGGAAGGCCTTGTTGAGCGCCGCCTCGCCGTTCTGCTTATACAGCGTCACCGCGAACTGCGCACCCGCGTCGTAGGGGAAGATCAGGCTGTCCCGAATGTATTGGGGCGCCTGGTCAAAGGTCGTAGACGGTGCCTGGCTCTGCTCTTGCTGGAGCAGTTGCATATCCGACTGGCTCATGTAGCGCAGATCGTAGATGGTCTGCGAGAGGACGGCGTCCCCTTCGATGAGCGCTGTCAGCGCGGTGCCGAGATCATTGTTATGCAGATCGTTCGGCCGCAGCTTGTTCAGGTCGAAGTACTGGTCCTGCAAGGCGTGGGTGAACTCGTGCGCCAGCGTCTCGCGCGCCATCGGGTTGAGCGGCTGCTGGTCGGCGAGCACGTACAGCGCCTTCGTGTCGGGATCGTAATAGCCGATCACCTGCTCGCCCAGCAGGTTTAGCTGCAGCTGGTAGAGGTCGAGCGAGCGATTGTCGATCAGCCGCAGCAGCCACAGCTCCAGCGCGTCCTGGTGGCCCTGTTTGGGCGAGTAGTCGGCGGCCACCTGGGCTTTCGTGTTGATCGCCATCTGCGCCGCGCTGATGAAGTGGGCCGGCACCGTCTGCTTTGGCTGCAGCCCACGCTCGTCGGCTGTATCGGCCTCGACCGTCTTTAGCTGTTGCAGCGTCTGCGGCTGGACGGTCGCCTCCGGGAAAGGCGTGCCGGTGGCCGTGGCCGTGCCCGCGGTCGGGGCGGGTGCCGCGGTCTCGGTCAGTCCGGCCGCGGCGGGCGTGGTCGGCACGGCAGCCGGGGGCGTGACGGTGACAAGTCCTCCGGGCGGCACCGTGAACGCGGTGTCGGTGGCCGCGGGCGCCGGGGTGGTCGGTGTAGCCGCCACAATCACGGGCGTCGACGTCGGCACGATCGGTGTCGACGTGAAGACCGCGGCCGGGGGCACCGTGGCGGTCGGTGGGGCCGCCGTCGGCGTGGCGGGGGTGGTATCGCAGGCTGCCAACGCGCCCAGGGCGCAGAGCAGCACGAGCAGGTGCCGGAACATGACCACTCCTTTCGGCCGCGCCGCGGCGGCCGTTGAGACGGGGGTGGACGGAGCAGGAGGCCCGCCCGCGGGGCGGCGGTACATTCCGGCCACAAACCCAGTTATAATCGGCGTTACAGAGTAATATACGGTCACCGCTGCCCGATTGTGACGGTGCGACGGTCCCGGCCCGCGCCACGTTAGGAGAGTATGGATCATGCCGACCACTTTTGCCGATCTACAGCTGAGCCCCGGGGTGCTCGAAGCGATCGGCGATCTGGGCTTCGAGGAGCCCACGCCGATCCAGGATCAGACGATCCGCCCGCTCATCGAGGGCCGCGACGTCATCGCCCAGGCGCAGACCGGCACCGGCAAGACGGCCGCCTTCGCCATCCCTATCGTCGAATGCGTCGACCCGCAGGAGCTGCGCGTGCAGGCCATCGTGCTCGCCCCGACGCGTGAGCTTGCGGTGCAGGACGCCGAGGCCACCCATCGGCTCGGCCGGGTCAAGGGCGTCAGCGTGCTGCCCATCTACGGCGGCCAGCCCATCTACCGCCAGCTACACGCGCTCGCCCGCGGCGTCCAGGTCGTCATCGGCACGCCCGGCCGCGTGCTCGACCACTTGCGGCGCGGCAGCCTCACGCTCGACGCCGTGCGCTTCGTCGTGCTCGACGAGGCCGACGAGATGCTCGACATGGGCTTCGTCGAGGACATCGAGAGTATCCTCGACGCCGTCCCCAGCCCGCACCAGACCGCCCTCTTCTCGGCCACCATCCCGCCGCGCATCGCCCACCTGGCGGAGAAGTACTTGAACGATCCGGTCCGCATCAGCATCGCGCCCACCGAGCTGACCGTGCCCGCGATCGACCAGTTCTACGTGCCGGTGACCGCGCGCAACAAGCTCGACGTGCTGGCCCGTCTGCTCGACCACGAGATGCCCGAGTCGGCCATCATCTTCGCGCGCACCAAGCGCGATGTCGACGAGTTGGGCGAGGCGCTGCAGGCCCGCGGCTTCGCCGCTGAGACGCTGCACGGCGATCTCAACCAGGTCCAGCGCGACCGCGTGATGAGCCGCTTCCGCGGCGGCCAGGTCGAGCTCCTCGTGGCCACCGACGTCGCGGCCCGCGGCCTCGACATCAGCGGCGTCACCCACGTCTTTAACTACGCCATCCCCGAGGACCCCGAGGCCTACGTCCACCGCATCGGCCGCACCGGCCGCGCGGGCCGCACCGGCCAGGCGATCACGCTCGTGCAGCCGCACGAGATCCGTCTGCTGCGCCTCATCGAGCGCATGATCCGCCGCAAGATCACGCCTCAGCGCCTCCCCACCGTGGCCGATGTCGAGGCTCGGCGCCGTGAGCTCCTCAAGGCCGCCCTGCGCGACGAGATCCAGGCGGGCAATCTCGACGGCTACATGGTCGTCGTCGAGGACCTGGCCGAGGAGTTCGACCTGGCCGAGATTGCCGCCGCGGCCGCCAAGCTGAGCGCCTCCGGCGGCCGTCCGGTGACCGAGATCGCCGAGCCGCCGCCGCCCCCGCCGCGCCCGGCCCCGAGCGCCGCTGGGGCCGGCGGTCCGCTTACGCGCATCACGCTCAACGTCGGCCGCGCGGAGGGCGTGCGCCCGGCCGATGTGGTCGGCGCGATCGCCAACGAGGCGGGCATCCCGGGCCGCACCATCGGCAACATCGACATCTACGACGAAGTCACTGTGGTCGAAATCCCCGAGGCCGACCGCGACCGGGTGATCGCCGCGCTGCGCAGCGCCACGATCCGCGGCCGCCACGTGCAGGCGGCCCCGCTCGAGGCCGGCACGGCGCCGCCGCCCCGCACGACACGCCCGCAACGTGCCACGCCGCATCCCGGCGCCCGCCCGCACCCCGGCCACCCGCCCGTGCACCGGCCCACCGGCAAGCCTCACCCGGTCGCCCGCAAGCCGCCCCGCAAGGAGCGCTGAACCGCGGCCGCCCTCAGGCGCGCCCCGCCAGCGACTCCGCGCAGTCTTCCCCGAACATGCACGCCGCGCAGCGCGCCGGGTCGTCGTGGCTGCGGTGCAATTCGCCTGCCAGGCGCGCCGCGCGGATCGTCTCGACGGCGTCCAACAGCGTGGTCCGGGCGCCCTCCGTGTAGTCGATGCGGAAGGTCTGGGTGGCGTAGCGCAGCAGACCGTAGGGTGGCCGGCCGCTCGTCTCCTCGACCAGCAGGCAGTAGGCCAGCAGTTGCAGCACGTCGCCGTCATACGGCGTGGGCGCGTGCCGGCCCGGCTTCACCTCGACCGGGATCAGCCCGTCCGCCGACGCGATCAGGTAGTCGGGCTTGCCCGCCACGCGATACTGCGGCGAGAACAGCGTCTCGCCCGCCTGCTCGCGGCCGATCGTATCGGTGTAGACCACGCGCGCCCGCGGCAGCCCGCTGGCCCCCTGCAGCCGCCGCGCGGCCAGCAGCGCCCCCACTCCGGCAATCAGTCCGAGCACGACGACGACGGCCGCAATCGCCTCCAGCGGCACGCTCAGCCCTCCGCGGCGTCCGGCGCCGGTGCCGCGCACATCCAACCGCGCGCGCGAATCAGCTGTCCGCGTCGGATGACCGCTCTGGTCCCCATCCTGTTGACTCCGGTGCGGGCACGATCCCGCTGCTCTACCCCGCCTGGGGCCGTCGGGGAGACCTGTCCATCGGCTGTAAAGCCAGAACGGCCGCCGCCCCGCTGACACGCCCCTCGCATACCCCGGCCATAGCCCGAACGTCCTCACTTGCCGGTCGCGGCTATTGGCCTATCTGCGTTTCTATTGTAGCATCCACGCAGGTGGCCGAACAGTCGCAAGACTGGCTTCGCGTGGTATGGCCGCGAGGGGAAGGTCCAGCAGTTCTGGACGGTCGTGCCTCGTCACAGCGCGGTGGGGCGATTACGTTGTCAAAGTGGGACGGCGAAGCGCCATACCTTGGCCTTAACTCCTGCGCTCGATGCCTGGAGCGTCTGGGCCGTGCGCTGGTTCCGACCGTCAGAAGGGAGCACCTTGTGTGGCACTCGCGACCGATCCGGTACGACAACAAGAAGCGATCGCGATTATTGCCTTGTTTGTTGGCCTCGCTGCCCTGCACTTGGGCCTCGCGTTCCGGGTCGGGCTCACAACGCGCGGCGCACAAACATGGAAGACGCTGGCCGGGTTGGCCTTGGGGACCGCTGTCGCCTGGTTTGTCTTGGGTTTGGTACTTGCATACGTGGTCATACTCGGTAGTCCGACGACTATAATAGGGCCAGCCAGTGCGGCCCTAGACCACACGTTCAGTGTGCCTTTTCAGTGGAATATCCCGGGACGATTCTGTGAATATCTCTTCAAGCGAGATACCTGTCAATATTAGATATATATGCACGACCGGCGTTGTGGCACTCATCTCATACGTGCTAGCAGTCTTCGCGGCTGTGTGTGCTCGCCTGTTCTTGCGAGCCTCGGCCATGCTGAAAAGTTAGCACGATGCGAAGCTTATGCAGCGGCGGCGGGCCAGCAGACCAGCGGCCCGGTGGGCGGGCGCAATGAGACGCGCAGCCTTGACCCGGAGCACCGCCTGGCGCAGGTGAGCACGACGGGCAATGCCGGTGTGCCGGCAACGGAGCGGATCCGCTCCCGGGTTAGGCTCAGCCCTCCGCCGCCGCGAGCGCCTGCGCCAGGTCCGCCTGGATGTCGGCGACGTCCTCGATGCCCACCGACAGGCGGATCAGCCCCGGGGAGATGCCGGCAGCCGCGCGCTCGGCGTCCGTCTGCCGGGTATGGATCATCGACGCGGGGTGCGTGATCAGCGTCTCGACCCCGCCCAGGCTCACCGCGAGCACGCAGAGGCGGGTGCGCCCAATCAGCCGGTAGGCCGCGTCGTACCCACCGCGCATCTCGAACGCCAGCATGCCGCCGTAGCCGCCCGGCATCTGCCGCGTCGCCAGTGCGTGCTGCGGGTGCGAGACCAGGCCGGGATAGTAGACGCGGCTGACCGCCGGGTGGCTCTCCAGGAAGGTCGCGATCGCGAGGGCGTTGCGGTTGTGCACGGCCATGCGCAGCGGGTAGGTCAGCAGCCCGCGGCGCAGCAGCCAGGCCTCGAACGGGTGCAGCACCGGGCCGTAGACGCGCAAGGACTCCCACGCCCGCTCGATGTGCGGCCGCGCCCCGATGATGGCGCCCGCCGTCACGTCGGCGTGCCCGTTCAGGTACTTCGTGGCGCTGTGCACCACCAGATCGCAGCCCAGCGCTAGCGGCTGCTGATTATAGGACGAGGCGAAGGTATTGTCCGTGATCGCCAGCGCGCCGCCCGCGTGCGCGATCGCCGCGGTGGCCGCCAGGTCGGTGAGCTCCATCGTCGGGTTGGTCGGCGACTCGGTGTAGACCACGCGCGTGTTCGGCCGCATCGCCGCCGCGAACGCCGCCGTGTCCGGCCCCGGCACCAGCGTCACCTCGACGCCGTAGCTCGGCAGCGTCTGGGTCAGCAGCGTCAGCGCGGCCGTGTAGTGCGCCTGCTGCGCCACCACGTGGTCGCCCGCGCGCAGGTGCGCCATCAGCGCGACGGTGATCGCCGCCATGCCCGAGCCGACGGCCAGCGCCGCCTCGGCGCCCTCCAGGTCGGCCAGCAGCACCTCGACCTGCTTCTCGTTCGGGCTGCCGTAGCGCGTGTAGAACGTCGCCGGGGCGACCTCGGCCGCCAGCTCCGCGCCCTCCTCGGGCGTGCGCAGCCGGTAGGTCGCCGTCTGGTAGATCGGCGGCGACACCGCCGTCGTCTCCTCGGCCGTGGCCGCGCCGTGGATCAGCCGGGTCTGCAGACCCGGGGCGCGAGGGCCATCGTCGTCCATGGGGTGCCTCCTTTGGCCGCTCCGCCGCATTGCGGAGCCCGGGATGTACGGCGGCCCGGAGATCGACAAGGATCCCCGGGCCGCCGCGGGGCCGGCCCGCGTCTAGTAGGTGGCCAGGTAGCGCTCGATCTCCCACGGCGTGACGCGCACGCGGAACTCGTCCCACTCCTGCCGCTTGGCTTCCAGGTAGCGCTCGAAGACGTGGTCGCCCAGCGTCTCGCGGATCAGGCTGTCCTGCTCCATCTCGTCGAGCGCCTCGTGCAGGCTGCCGGGCAGCGTGCCGATGTTGCGCCGCTGCCGCTCGTGCTCGTCGAACTCGTACAGGTTCTCGTCCACCGGCTCGGGCGCCGTCAGCCCCTGCTCGATGCCCTCCAGCCCGGCCCGCAGCATCACCGCGAAGGCCAGGTACGGGTTGCAGGTCGGGTCGGGGCAGCGCAGCTCGACGCGCGCGGCCTGCGGCTTGTCGGGATTGATCCGCGGCACCCGGATCAGCGCCGAGCGGTTCTGCCGCGCCCAGCCCATGTAGACCGGCGCCTCGTAGCCAGGCACCAGGCGCTTGTACGAGTTCACCAGCGGGTTCAGGATCGCCGTCATCGCTCGGGCGTGCTTTAGCTGCCCCGCGATGAACTGCTTGGCCAGCGGCGACAGGTTGTACGCGTCGTCCGTGCTGCCGAACAGGTTCTTGCCCGCGTCAATCCCCGCCAGCGACTGATGCGTGTGCATGCCGCTGCCCGCGATGCCGAAGACCGGCTTCGGCATGAAGGTGGCGTACAGCCCGTGCTGCTCTGCGACCGCCTTCAGCGTGTACTTAAACGTCACGGCGCTGTCGGCCGTCGTCAGGGCATTGGCGTACTCGAAGTCAATCTCGTGCTGCCCAGGGCCGACCTCGTGGTGCGCCGTCTCGACGCGGATGCCCATCGCCTCCAGCGCGTTGACCATGTCCTTGCGCACCAGGCTGCCCTCGTCGCCGGTCAGGTCGAAGTAGCCACCCATGTCGTGCGTCTGCGTCGTGATCTCGCCGTCTGGCGACCGGAAGAGGTAGAACTCGAGCTCGGGCCCGGTCTGGTAGAGGTAACCGCTTCTCGGCGGCATAGTCCATCGCGCGCGCCAGCACGAGGCGCGGGTCGCCCGAGAAAAGCTCGCCGTTCGGTGTGTAAATCCAGCAGATCAGCCGGGCCGTCGTCGTGCTGCCGGCGCCGTCCGCGTGCCGGCCGTTGCCGCCGGGGGCCAGGCGCCCGCCGTCCTGTTCCCAGGGCAGCACGGCGAACGTGCGCAGGTCGGGAATCAGGAACATGTCGGACTCGGCGATACGGGCGAAGCCCTCGATCGACGAGCCGTCAAACCACTTGCCGTTCGTCGCGGCATCTTCCAGTTGGTGGATCGGGATCGTCACGCTCTTGACGATACCCATCAGGTCGGTGAATTGTAGGTTCACGAAGCGGACGCCGGCTTCCTCGGCGTGGGCCAGGGTCTCCTGAACCAGGCCCGCGGGCTGCGCGCCGTTCGCGAAGCGGGGGCCGGTGCTCGTGCCGGTGCTCGGGGTCGTTGCCATGGGCGTGAAATGACCTCCTCGTCAAACTGGTAGCGGTGCGTCGGGGGCCGCGCGGCACACGTAGCGCGCCGGGCCGCTAGAAGCATAGCAGATCGGGCCGCCATTGGGTAGGGACGCCGTGCCCAATCCCCATGGGCCAATTCTGTGCAATATGCACAAATCGGGCGGGCGGATCAGCCGCTGCCCGGCGGCAGCACGTACCACAGCACGCGCGCCACCCAACCGTCCGCCATGGCGAAGAAGAGCGCGCCCCAGAGCACGAGACACAGCGCCTGCGCGGCGCGCCCGCGCCGCCACAGGGCGCCGAAGGCCAGCCCGTTGAGCAGCGCCAGCGCGGGCATCGCGTAGATGAGGTGCTTCTGCAGCAGGTTGACGCGCAGGTCGGCCAGGCTGAACAGCGCGACCGCGCCCGCCGACGCCGCCAGCCAGAGCGCCAGCCCGGTGCGCGCCGTCGCCGGGGCCGCGGCCGCCGGGGCGCTGCGGGGCCGCGCCCGCGTGGCCAGCGCCACGAGGCCCAGCGCCACCGGCCAGGAGCGGAAGTGTGCCTGAATCTGCGGCCAGAAGCCGCTGAGCAGCGGCGCGCCCAGCTTGGCCGCATCCTGCCCCACGCTGCCGCTGCTCTGCAGCCGCCCGATCAGCTGCGGCAGCACCGCGGTGATCACCTGGGATGTCGTAAACTGGTAAAAACTGAGGAACGCGAGCACCGGGCCGGCCAATCCCCAGACGGCCACGGCGCGCAGCCGGGCGCGATCGTAGATCGCCACGAGCGCGGCGAACAGGACGAGCGTGGTGCCGAGCAGCAGCGCGTTCGCCGTATGCGCCAGCAGCGCCAGCGCCAGCAGCACGGCCAGGACGGCCGGCGCGCCGCGCCCGCGCTGCGGATAGGCCCAGGCCAGCGCGGCGATGAACACGACCAGCAGCCAGCCCGCGAAGATGCCCGGGTAGCCGCCGTCCGAGAACGCCAGGTTGGTCAGCGGGAAGGCCACGTAGAGCGCGCCCGCCCAGACCGCCGCCGGTCCGTCGCCCCAGGCCCGCTTGACGGCATAGTACAGGAAGAAGACGGCCGAGGCGTCAAGCGCGGCGGCGACCAGGTTGAGGGCGCGCAGCCGCGCGTCGGGGTCCGCGACCAGCCAGTTGAGCGGATCGAAGACGAAGTAGAAGAGCGGCGAGTAGGGCACGACCGCGCTCAGCCCGAGTTGCCCAGCGTAGGTCTCGCCGTGCACCGGGTCGAGGAAGTGCTGCAGGAAGCCGAGCGGCGCCGCGCCGAACTCCATCAGCCGGTGCAGCCGCGCGTACTGGTCGAGCGTCACGAAGACGGGGTCGAGCAGGCCCGCCGCCTTGATCGTCAGCGCCGTCACGAACAGCGCGCTCAGCACCAGGCCCTCGCGCCGTCCGATGCGCACGCCGCCCCGCCGGAACAGGGCGCCCAGTCCCGCGCGCAGCAGCAGCGCTAGCCCAACCGCCACGCCGAGGGCCAGCACCAGCCCCGGCGCGGCCAACGCCGCGCCCAGCCGCGCGCCGAGCAGCAGCAGGCTCCAGGCGCCGAGCGCGCCGGCCGCGGTGCCCGCCGCGAGGCCGGGTCCCAGGCCGCCCCAGACGGCGAAGGCGTAGAGCAGCGCCACGCCCGCCAGCGTGAGCCCGAGCAGGGGCAGCGGCGGCAGCACCGGCCCCGGCATCCGCTCAACCGTGATCGACTCGACCGGCACGCCGAGCTTGCGCGTGTCCTTGGGGTCCCGTTGGTTGGGCGGGATCGGCAGCTCGGGCTCCTGCAGCCGGATTACCACGTCGCCCGGCCAGGCGGCGCCCGCCGTGAAGGGCACGCGGTAGTCGTGCCAGCCGGGCTCCAGCGGCACGGCCACCGGCGGGTCGTCGTTGATGCGCACGGTGCTCACGCGCTGCGGTCCGCCCCACGGGTCACCGTTCAGCCGCAGGTGCGCCACCCCGGCGTAGCCCCCGGCGCCCGGCGCGCGCAGCCCGGCGTTGGTGGTCGCCCAGCGGAAGGGCACGGTGCCCGCGTGTTCGACGCCGAAGAAGCCGGTGAGGAAGACCGCCGTGCCGTCGTCGCCCATCGCCCACGCGTAGTCGCCGCCGACCTGGTACACCGTGCCGACGAGCGCGGCGGCGAGCGCTAGCAGGATGAAGAGGTGCGGGCGGCGGACCGGCGCGGCGGCGCGCGCGAGAACCGCCGGCAGCCGGCGGGGCAACGGGGTCGCGTCCGTCACTCAGGCCGGGCCGGCCGCGGGCAGCGGCTTCAGCAGCTGTTGCCGGCGGTGGGCTTCGGCGAAGCCGCAGCGGACGGCCAGACGATACGGCGGCGTGTCCGGCCCCTCGGTGTCCAGCACCACGGCGCGCACGCCCGCCCGGCCCAGATAGGCGAGCGCGGTGCCGGCGAGCACCTGACCCAGGTTGCGCCCGCGATAGGCCGGGTCGATGCGGATCTCGTGCAGAAAGCCGGAGTCGCCGGCCGCCGTCGCGCGGATCACGCCGACGTCGTCGCCCTCCGGGTCGGTCAGCACGAAGATGCCTGCGGGGTCCCAGTCGGCGCCCGCTTGCAGCGCCGCCAGATCCTCGGGCTGGATCAGCTCGTAGCCAGGGTCGTAGGCGCCGAGGCGGTTGCTCAGGTCGCGGTAGTATTCGCCCGCATCAGGGGTACCGGCCAGGGTCCGCACCTCGCAGCCCGGTGGCGGAACCACGTCAGGCAGCGGCGGGGCGCCCGGCGCCCCGGGCGCCGGCCGGGTCAGGTGCGCCGTCTGCGCGACCACGCGGAAGCCGTGGGCCCGCAAGAATCGGCGCCCCGGCGCGTCGTCCTGGTCGATAGTCGTCTCAAGCACGCGGTGGCCCCGGGCCGCGGCGGCCTGCTCCAGGTGCGCCAGCAGGCGGCTCCCCAGGCCGTGGCCGCGCGCTTCCGGCACGACGAAAATCTCGAAGTTGCCGGGTGGCCGGTCGGGCAGATGGATCGTGGGGTAGCAGATCGCCGCCGCGACAGGCTCCGTGTCTCGCCAGACGAGCCGGGCGTCGCGCGCCAGGTCGAACGCCGGGTGGCCGTAGTAGGCGACGACCGCGGCGACGGGCCAATCTGTGCCGCGCGTGGCGTTCACCACCCGCGCCAGGGCGGCGCGGTGCGGCCCGTCGTCTACGTACCCGGCGATGCGCAGGCGCTTGAAGTCGCCGTCGTCCCACGGCTGCCCTATCGTGATGCCTCCCATGCCTGCTCCCCCCTTCAACCAATTCGCGCCGCGGCCCGGAGTCTAGCCGCGCAGCAACCGGCGCACATGCAGCGCCACCTGGGCGCGGAAGCGCACCGCCGGATCGTCCAGATCGAGCCCTGCGATCTCGCTGATGCGTCGCAGCCGGTAGCTGAGCGTATTGCGGTGCAGGTAGAGCGCCGCCGCCGTCTCGCTCACGTTGCCGCCGTGCGCCAGGAAGGCCTCCAGCGTGTCGAGCAGCTTCGTGCTCGTGCCGCCGCGGCCGTTGGCCTCGCCCGCGGCTAGCGCGCCCAGCGTCTCCTGGTAGAACGCGCGGAGCTCCTCGGGCTGCTGGCTGCGCAGCGGCAGCAGCAGCCGGTAGATGCCGAGGTCGTGATAGGCACACACGTGCTCCGGGCCGAACAGGTGCTGTGCGGCCCAGAGCGCCTGTTCGGCCTCGCGCCGCGATTGCGCGCCCGCGCCCAGCCCGGCGAACACGCGCCCCACCCCGGCCGCGGCGGTGCCGTCGCCGTTGCTGTCCAGGTGCCGGCACAGCTCGGCGGCCACCTCGAGCAGCCGCGGTGGCGGGGCCGGCGGGGCGCTGTCCGCGGTGGGGCCCGGCACGCGCCCGGCCGCCGGCCAGAGCATCGCCAGTCGCCCCGGCAGCAGTTGCAGGAGCGCGCCGCTGTCGCGCAGCGCGGGGGCGATCGCGGTCGCCGCCGCGGCGAGGCGGCTGTCGCCGCCCTCGCCCGCCCTGTCCACCCCGACCAGCGCCACGGCATAGGCGGGCGCGAGGTCAACGCCCAGGGCGCGGGCGCGGCTCAGCAGCACCTCGTCGCCGCTGCCCGCCTCGTAGTTCAGCAGGTCGGCGATGAACTCGCCGCGCAGCCGCTGCTCCGTGCGCGTCTCGGCCGCGGCCACCGAGTGGCGGCGCGCCATCTCAAGTGCGCAGATGCCCGCCGCGCGCGCCAGGGTCAGCTTGTCGATCGCCGCGATCGGCGCCGGCACGGCCAGCAGCAGCACCGCCGCCAGCCGGTCGCGCACGATGGCCGGCGCGGCGAGCAGCGTGCCGTCCGGGATGGGTAGGGCCAGCACGGGCGGCTCGGCGGGGCGGGCGGCACGCAGGCTGTCGGGCGCCTGCCAGGCGGCCAGCAGCCGCCGTGCCAGGTCGGGCCAGGTCGCCGCCAGGGGCAGGGCCGCACCCGCGCGACCGGTCGGCGCGCCCGCTTGCTGGCGCAGGTCGAGGGTCGGCGGTGGCCCCGTCAGCGCGGCGGGCGCGCCGACGAGCTTCGCGAGCGCCCGCACAAGCGTGTCTAGTGCCTCCGGTAGCGCCCCGGCGCGGCCCTCCGCCAGCTGGAACTGGATCTCCTGCAGGTGCGCCGTGCGGCGATAGAACTCGTCGCGCCGGTCCCGCACCAGGTCGGTGACCTCACGCTCGACGTCGGCCGCGGCCGTGTCGCCCTCGAGCACGATGAGCGGCAGCCCGCGCTCGTCGGCCATCGCCGCCGCGCTCTTCCGCTCGCGCGCGCCCACCGGCCCGCGCAGCACCAGCGCCGCGGCCTGCCGCTCGGCTAGCCAGTCGACCAGCAGGGCCAGGTTCGCCGGGGGATCGAGCTCGCGCAGCTGCGCCGCGCTGGCCAGCGCCAGTTCGCCCGGCTTCAGCGTGGGGAAGATCGGGCTGGCCGGCCGCGCGCTCATGGTCCAGGTGACTTCGCGCTCCAGCCCCGCCGCGCCGCCGGCCAGCGTGTAGCCGCCCGGCTGGCGGGCCAGCACCTCGGCCAGCACGTCGGCCACCGTTACGAGCGCCATCGCGCCCCAATACGATCAAGAAGGGCCAAGGCCCGGCCCGCCCAGTGGTCGAGCACGCCGCTGTGCTGGCCCGCCCAGTGCTCCGCCCGCGCCGCGCCCTGCTCCAGCCCGGCGCGCATCCGACGCCCGCGACCCGTGCGCAGCAGCGCGGCCACGGCGGCCACGGCCGCGGCGCCGACGTAAGCGAGCCCGCGGAGCGCGCGGTCGACGATCCGGTCGAGGTCCCGGCTAGCCGGCGGCCGGGCCATCGCCGGTCTCCCCCAGGCGCGCAAGTACGCCGCGCACCAACTCGGCCAGGCGCGGCCCCGCAGCGTTGGCCACGTCGAGCACGGACTCGTGCGCCACCGGCTCGTCCGATTCGGCGACGGCCATGTTCGTGATACACGAGACGCCGAGCACGCGCATGCCGCCGTGCCGCGCTACCAACACCTCGGGCACCGTGCTCATGCCCACGGCGTCGCCTCCGAGGATGCGCAGCGCGCGCATCTCCGCCCGCGTCTCGAAGTTCGGCCCGGGGATCATCACGTACACGCCGCGCCGCGGGGCGGGTATCTGATCGGCTCCCGCCTGTAGCGCCAGGTCGATCAGCGCCGGGTCGTAGGCCGGGTTCATCGGCAGGAAGCGCGGGCCCAGTGCCTCGTCGTTCGGCCCGATCAGCGGGTTGGCCCCGCCCCAGCCGAGCAGGTTGAGGTGGTCGGCCAGCACCATTAGGTCACCGGGCCGATACTCTGGGTTCAGCGCCCCCGCCGCGTTCGTGACGATCAGGATCTCCGCGCCGAGCGCGCGGGCCACGCGCACCGGGAAGGTCACCTGCGCCATCGAGTAGCCCTCGTAATAGTGGAGCCGGCCCTGCATCATCAGCAGCGGCACCCCGGCGAGGGTGCCGCAGTGCAGGCGCCCGGCGTGTCCCGGCACGGTGCTCGCGCCCCAGCCGGGGACGGCGGCATAGGGGATGCGCGCCACGGCCTCGACCTCGTCGGCCAGCCTGCCGAGGCCCGAGCCGAGGATCACCAGCGCGCGGGGCGCAAAGCCGCCCGGCAGCCGGGCGCGCACCGCGGCGGTGGCGGTGGCGACCGCGCCGGCTTGGAACGCCCACGCTCACGCCGGGTCCTCCGGCGCGACGTAGCCGGCGGGCTGCTCGGCGATCTTGAGGAAGACGGCCGAGCGCGGCTCACGCTCCAGCACATGGTTCACGTAGGCGCTCATGACGTGGTCGAGCTCTTCGAGCACGGTCGGGCTGACGCGCACGCGAGCCACCTCGGCCCAGGGGCTGCGCTGCATCAGGCGGAGCATCTTGAAGGCCGTGACCGACAGCTCGCGCGCTGCCGTGACGCGCCGGCAGGCCGGACACAGCACGCCGCCCAGCGCGGGACTCCAGCCGCTCACCTCGGGCCCCAGCACGGTGCGGCACTCGACGCACTCGATCAGCTCCGGCCGGTAGCCCAGCAGGCCCAGCAGCTGTATTTCGTACCAGCGCGCCAGAAGCTCGGGCACCGCCACGTCGTTCAGCAGCCCCAGCGTCTCGGCCAGCAGGTGGTAGACGGCATAGTTCTCCTGCCCGTCGGGCGTCAGCCGGTCCAGCAATTCGGCCACGTAGAAGCCATGCGCCACCCGCCCCAGGTCCTCGCCCAGCTGCCGCTGCGAGTCGATCGTCTCGGCCTGGGTCACGATGTCGAGGTTGCGGGCGCGCGCCAGCAGCAGGCGCACGCGCGTGAACAGCTCGACGTGCCCGCCCAGGTGGCTCGTCGGCTTGCGCACGCCCCGCGCGACCACGCGGATCTTGCCCAGATGGGGGGTGTAGAGCGTGAGGATGTAATCGGCCTCGCCGATGGCCGTGCGGTGCAGCACTACGGCTTCGGTGCGATAGAGGCGTTCGTGGAGGGGCGTGGTCACGGCCGGTCGTCCTTCTGGCCCGGTGCCCGGGCAAATGCGTGCGGGCTTGTGCGCAACGCACAAATCCTGCTGCAATTATACCCGAAAACGCCCCCACGAGCCAGCAATTCCCGCCGCGCCCGTCTGCCGCGCGCCCGCTCTCAGAGGATGCGGCGCAGGAAGTTCTGCGTGCGCTCCTCCGTCGGATTCTCGAAGATCCGCGACGGCGGCCCCTCCTCGACCACCTTCCCGGCGTCCATGAAGACCACGCGGTCGGCCACGTCGCGCGCGAAGCTCATCTCGTGCGTCACCACGACCATGCTCATGCCCTCTTCGGCCAGCTGCTCCATCACTTTGAGCACCTCGCCGACCAGCTCGGGGTCGAGCGCGGAGGTCGCCTCGTCGAACAGCATCAGCATCGGCTCCATCGCCAGCGCGCGGGCGATGGCTACGCGCTGCTGCTGGCCGCCTGAGAGCTCGCGCGGGTAGCGCGCCGCCTTGTCCTCCAGGCCGACCTTGCGCAGCAGGTCAAGCCCCCGGGCCACCGCCTGCGACTTGGGCACCTTCTTCACCTGGATCGGCGCCTCGATCACGTTTTGGAGCGCGGTCATGTGCGGGAAGAGGTTGAAGCGCTGGAAGACCATGCCGATCGCGGCCCGCTGTTTGGCGATGTTGCGCTCGCTGTCCTCGACGATGCGGCCGCTCTCCTCCCGGTAGCCGATCAGCCGGCCGCCGACGAAGATGCGCCCGCCCTGGATCTTCTCCAGGTGGTTGATGCAGCGCAGGAAGGTCGTTTTGCCCGAGCCGCTCGGCCCGATGAGCACGACGGTCCGCCCGGGATTGACCGTCAGGTCGATGCCCCGCAGCACCTCCGTGCGCCCGAAGCTCTTTTGTACGTTCTCAGCCCGTACAATGGGGCCCGCTTGCGCGATGTCTGGCGCGGTGGCCATACCGTCCATGGGGAGCCTCCTCTCCGCCGCTAGCGATGATCCGGCGCGCCGCGTGTGGGCAGCACGCTCAGGCGGAACCGCTGCCAGAGGCTCGCCGGGGCCTCGCTGCCGCGCTTGTCGCCCAGCCGGTTCTCCAGCCAGCTCTGCCCCCACGTGGCCACGGTCGTCATCGCCAGGTAGTAGCAGGAGACGATGGTGAACGTTTCGAGCGTGCGGAAATAGAGGTGGTTCAGGTCCCCCGCCCGGTACAGGAGCTCCTGGATGCTGATGACGGAGGCGAGCGACGTCGTCTTGAGCATGTTGTTGAATTCGTTGCCCAGCGGCGGCAGGATCACCCGCGCGGCCTGGGGCAGCACGATGCGCCGCATGCCGATGCCGTAGGTCATGCCCAGCGACTTGGCGGCCTCCATCTGCCCGGGATCGATGCTCTGGATCCCGGCCCGGATAATCTCCGCCATGTAGGCACCCTCGTTGATGCTCAGCGCCAGGAGCGCCGCGGTCAGCAGGTCGAGATGGATGCCGATCTCAAACAGCCCGGTGGCGAAGACGATCAGCTGGACCAGGAGCGGTGTGCCGCGGAAGAGCCAGATGTAGAAGCCGGAAATGGCGTTGAGGATGCCGTTCTTGCTGATGCGCATCAGCGCGGCGATGAGGCCCAGCAACACCCCGAAGAACTGCGCGAAGATGGAGAGCGCGATGGTCATCTCCGCGCCCTCGATCAGGCGCTGGTCAAAGAAATGCTGCGGGATAAAGCTCCAGTCGAATTGCATGGCGCCGTTCCTTTGGGCGAGCCGCCGGGCTACCGGGTCCCGGCGGCGGCGGCACGGGGAGTGCGCCGGCCGGGCGGCACACTCCCCGTGGGCGGTCAGGCGGCCGAATGACCCGCCGCGAGGCCCGCTACTTCAGCCCCCACTTGGCCATGATGGCGTCCATGGTGCCGTCCTGCTTCATCGCCGTGATCGCCTGGTTCACCGCGTCGTGCATCGCCGTGAAGTCTTTGGCCGTGGCGATACCCTCCGGGGCCGAGTCGAAGTTCGGAATCGCCACCTCGAACTGCGCCGGGTTCAGAGTCGCGTAGTAGGCCGCGACCGGCAAGTCGTGCAGCGTGGCGTCCGCCCGTCCCACCCGCAGCTGGTCGACGGCGTCGGTGTCGCTCGGATAGGTCAAGATGTTGACCTTCGGCTTGCCCGCCGCGGCCAGCTTGGTGTTGAGATCGTTAAGCGTTTGCTCCTCGACGGTGCCCTGCTCGGCCACCGCGGTCAGCCCCGACAGGTCCTCCAGCTGCTTGATGTTTTTCGGATTCCCCTTGGCGACCAGCACGGACTGACCGGCGTCGAAGTAGGGCACGAAGTCGACGACGTTCTGCCGCTCCGGCGTGATCGTCATCGCCGAAATGACCAGATCGAACTGGTGCGCGTTGAGGGCGGGGATGATATCGTCGAACTTGAAGTTGACGACCGCCAGCTTCAGGCCCATCCGGTTGGCCAGCTCCTGGGCAACGTCCATGTCAAAGCCGACCGCGGTCCCGTTCGCGTCCACATACTCCTGCGGCGGGTAGCCGGCGTCCGTGCCGATGGTCAGGGTGCCCGCCGTCTTCAGCTTGGCCGGCGCCGAAATGCTGCCCGCGTGCGCGCCGGGCGTCCAGGCCGCGACGGGCGTAGGGCCCGGGGTAGGGCCGCTGGCGGCCGGGGCGGCCGTGTCGGTCGGCGCGGCCGGAGCGGTCGTATCGGTCGGCGCGGCCGGCGCAGCCGTGTCGGTCGGCGCGGCCATGGCCACCGTATTGGTCGGCGCGGCCATGGCCACCGTATCAGTCGGGGCGGCCATGGCCGTAGTGGCCGTGGCCGGCGCCGTCGTGTTCGTCGGCACGGGTACCGGGGTCGGCGTGGCCTCCGCCCCGCAGCCGGCGAGCAACAGCGCCGGAATGAGCAGCATCGCCCCCATGAGCCCACGGGCTTTGCCAAATCGTCTAGACATAACCTTTCCTCCTTGCGAACTGCTTAGCTGTTCAACGGGCCGGGCCGTCGCGCCCCCCAGGGCTCGCCCGAAAGGGACCCCCGGGCGTGCGGCCCGGCGCATGGTGCGCCCATTATACGCCAAACTCCGTGTGCTGACTACGGGGTGGCGACGATTCCGCGCCCAGGGCAAAGGTCACGGCGTCCGCCGGCGCCAGGGCGCGGCCCGCCGCGGTCGCGGCTTCCCAACGGGCGGGCCCGAGCCGCGTCTGCACCACCTCCCGATCGGCCCGGTACTGGCGCCGCTCCAGGGGATCGGCGAAAGCGGCATAGCCGATCTGGTCCCGCAGGGCGGCGGCCGCGCCGAACAGGCGGGCGGCCCGCTCCGCGGCCCCCTGGCGCACGGCGAGTCCGCCCTGGCGCTGGTCGCCGCCGGGCTGGCCTGCGCCGCACCCGGCGGACCGGCGCCCGCTACCCGCCCTGGGACCGCGCGGCCGGGTGCGTCTCAACGCACCTGACCGCCGCATATCCCGGTCTCCGTAGCGCGGGTCACCCCGCGGATTGATCGGCAAATGAACACCCTTTGGTCTGGTGGATGAGCATCCCGGCGCCGTAAACTCGTAGGGTGAGCGGGGAGGGACAGGGTGGCGCGCGCGGCCTGGAGCGCCCGATGCCCCTTGCGCCCCGCCGGGAGGTCTCACCGATGACTGGTCTATCCGATGCCGGGAGCGTGAGCGCGCTCGACGCGAACAAGGCCCTCGTGCGCCGTCTCCTGGCGAGCTACGGCGCCGACGATCTGGCCGGGCTGGATGCTTTTGTCGCGCCTGCCTACATCCATCACTTCACCGGCGGCCCGAGCGATGCTGATTTGGCAGGCTACAAGCGCATCATGGCCCCGTTCGCCACGGCCTTCCCCGACGCGCACCTGGAAGTCCACACGCTGGTGGCCGAGGGCGACTTCGTCGCGGCCCGCCTGACCTTCGTCGGCACCCACCGCGGCGCCCTGCACGACCTGCCGGCCACCGGCCACGTGGTCTGCGTGCCCATCTTCGCCGTCTACCGCGTGGCAGACGGCCGGGTCGCCGAAGCCTGGCAGCTGACCGACAACCAGAGCATGCGCCGGCAGCTCGCGCCGGTGGCGGCGCCGGCCTGACGCGCGGCGGCTGTACCGGCCCGCGTCCACGGGCCACCCCGGCGACGGGGAAGGCCTGGTCCCGGGACCGCGAGGCACGCCGGCCCGGCGGCGCCCCGTGGCCGCGCGCATTGGGCTCTGCGGGGACCAAATGACGCGCTCCCGCGCTTCCCAACACCCCCGAGATAGGGTATAATGGCAAGCGTTCGGCCGGACATGACATAATGCCGGCCGTGGGCGGCGGTGTGCGCCGCTTGGCGGCTCCTCCGCGCCGTGGCCCCGTGACCGGCGCGCGCGGGTTTCATTCGATGGAAGGAGATCAGGCGTGGCCAATGCGACTGGGATGCGCGAGGTCTTGCAGAAGTTCCGGGCCATCCGGGGCGTCGGAATGGCCGCCGTGGTCAGCCCCGAGGGCCTGGTGATCGACAGCGTGCAGGCGTCCGGCTTCGACGCCGACGCCCTGGCGGCCGTCGCCACCAACGGCCTGCTGCTGGCCGAGGCCATAGGCCGGCAGATGGAGCGCGGCGGCGCCTTGCAGACCCTCATCGAGTACGAACAGGGTGTCGTCCTGATCGAGCCCATCGGCGAGGACGGCATGATCTTCGTCGTGTCGAACGAGCCCAACGACCTGGGGCGCATCCGGTTTATGGCCCGCCAGTACAAAGGGGCCCTGACACAGGCCCTCGCGGCCGTTTAGGCCCGCGCCGGCCAATGAAATCCTGACGACGCACCGCCTCGCGCCGCCGCCTACCAGGCGGCCGGCGTCGACATCGCGGCGGGCGAGGCGGCCGTGGCTCTGATGGGCGCCGCCGTGCGCGGCACGTTCGGGCCCGAGGTGCTCGCCGACCTCGGCCACTTCAGCGGGCTCTATGACCTCGGCCCTCGCCTGGGCCGGCCTCCGGGCCCCGACAATCCCGTCCTCGTCGCCAGCGCCGACGGCGTCGGCACCAAGCTGCGGCTCGCCATCCTCCTCGGGCGGCACGCCGGGGTCGGCGCCGACCTCGTGAACCACTGCGTGAACGACATCCTCACCTGCGGCGCGCGGCCGCTATTCTTCCTCGACTATTTCGCCACCGGCCGCCTCGACCCCGCTCAGGCGGCGGCCGTCGTCGGCGGCCTGGCCGGCGCCTGCCGCGCCGCCGGCTGCGCCCTGCTCGGCGGCGAGACGGCCGAGATGCCCGGCTTCTACGCGCCCGGCGACTACGATCTGGCCGGCTTCGTCGTCGGCCTCGTGGCGCGCGGCGCGATCGTGCTGGGCCACGACATCGCGCCGGGCGACGTCGTCCTCGGCCTGCCCGCCGCCGGCCTGCACACCAACGGCTTCTCGCTTGCGCGCCGCGCCCTGGGCCTCGACGATCCGGATACCGAGACGGTGCGCGCCCGCCTCGCCGAACAGCCCCCAGAGCTCGGCGGCGCCGGCCTGGCCGGCGCGCTGCTCGCGCCCCACCGTTGCTACTTGCCCGACGTGGCCCCGCTGCTCGACGCGCCCGGCGGCCCGCTCGTGCGCGGCATGGCCCACATCACCGGCGGCGGCCTGCCCGGCAACATCAGCCGCGTCTTGCCCGCCGAGACGCGCGTCGTGCTCGACTGGGGCAGTTGGCCCGTGCCGCCCATCTTCGACCTGATCGCCCAGCGCGGCGCCGTGCCCGCGGCCGAGATGCCCCACGTCTTCAACATGGGCCTGGGCTTCGTGATCGTCGTCGCGCCCGACGCACTCGACCGGGCGCGCACGCTCGTGCCCGAAGCGCTCCTCGTCGGCCGGGTCGAGTCCCGCCCCGATCCCGCCCTGCCCGCGGTCGGTTGGACCTGATGCCCGCTCCTGCCCCCCTGCCGCTCGGCGTCCTGGTCTCGGGCCGGGGCAGCAACCTGCGCGCGCTGCTCGCGGCCGCCGCCGACGAGTCGCTGCCGGCCCGCGTGGCCGCCGTGGCCTGCAACCACGCCGATGCGCCCGCCGTCGCCGTCGCCCGCGATGCGGGCGTGCCCCTGCTCGTCGCGCCGCGCGCGGACTTCCCCAGCCGCCTCGCCCAACAGCAGGGCATCGCCGCCTTCCTCGACGCGGCGGGCGTCGGGCTCGTCGTCCTGGCCGGCTGGGATCGCATCTTCGAGCCCGAATTCTGCCGGCACTACACCGGCCGCCTGGTCAACCTGCACCCGTCGCTGCTGCCGGCCTTCCCCGGCACCATGCACGCCATCGCCGAGGCCCTGGCCTACGGCGTCAAAGTCACCGGCGTCACCGTCCACTTCGTGACCACCGACCTCGACGCCGGGCCGATCATCTTGCAGGAAGCCGTGCCCATCCGTGACGACGACACCCTGGAGGCGCTGACGGCGCGCGTCCAGGCCGTGGAGCACCGCTTGCTGCCCCGCGCCATCGCCCTGTACGCCGCGGATCGCCTGGAAATCGCCGGGCGGCACGTGCGGATTCGGCCCGCTAATCCCGACGAAACGTGATTGACATATCAAGGGGCCTCGTGTATAGTTAGGCCAGACACGCTTCGCGGGAACCCACCTGTTGTCGCCGCCATACCTGCCAAACGGAGGCTCTGGTCTATGGATCCGCAGTTAACGAGCCTGGTCGTGTCCGAGAAAGATACCAAGAAGATCGAGGATTGCCTCGAACGGCTGGTCGGGGACACGAACGCCAACTACGCCATGCTGCTGGACAAGAGCGGGCAGGTCATTGCAGCACGGGGCGACACGCAACGCCAGGACATCACCGCCCTGGGCGCGTTGCTCGCCGGCACCTTCGCCTCGTCGCGCGAGGTCGCCCGGCTGCTGCGCGAGAAGGATTTCCGCGTCCTCTTTCAACAAGGCGTGAAGGAGAACATCTTCACCGAGCTGATCGACGAGCAGTGGATGCTCGTCGTCATGTTCGACAAGCGCACCCACATCGGGCTCGTGAAGGTGCTGGCCAAGCGCGCCACCGAGGAGCTGGGCGTGAGCCTGCAGCGTGTGCGGCAGCAAAGCCGCCAGCGGGAGTCCGTGATCAGCACCAGCTTCCGCACCTCGGTCGAGGATACGATCGATTTGCTCTTCCGTGACTGACGGTGAGGTAGCATGGCCCTGATCAATGTCGCCGCTCGGGAGATCCACTGCAAAATCGTCTATTACGGGCCCGGCCTCAGCGGCAAAACCACCAATCTGAAGTACATCCATTCGGCGGTGCCGCAGCAGGCCAAGGGAGAGCTCATCTCGATCGCCACCGAGACCGAGCGGACCTTGTTCTTCGATTTCCTGCCCCTCGATCTGGGGCAGGTGCACGGTTTCCAGACCCGCATCCATCTCTTTACGGTGCCCGGGCAGGTACTCTACGAGCGGACGCGCGTGGCTGTGCTCAACGGCGCCGACGGCGTCGTCTTCGTCGCCGACTCGCAGCGCCATAAGCTGCAGGAAGACGTGCAAAGCCTGCAAGAGCTCGCGCGCAACGTGACCATTATGGGCAAGAAGTTCCTGGACTACCCGCTCGTGATGCAATACAATAAGCGCGACCTCGAAGGCGCGCTCCCGGTTGAGATCCTGGACCGCTACCTCAACTCGATCCGGGTTCCACGCTACGAGGCCGCGGCGTCCAAGGGAATCGGCGTCTTCGACACACTCAAAGCAATCAGCAAACTGGTAATCAGCAAGCTGTAGACGAGGCACGGGCCATGGCGCTAGAGGGCACCCTGAATGACTTCCCTCTGCCCGACATCATCCAATTGCTCAGTCTGAGCCGCAAGACAGGCTCTGTCGAGATTGTCGGCACTGATGGCTTCGGGACGGGGAAGCTCTTCTTTCAACAAGGTAGAGTGGTATCCGCGAGTCTACGCGATTTGTCTCCCCTGGAAGCGGCCTTCGAATTCTTCACCTTCCCCAATGGGACGTTCCGCTTCCTGGAGAACGACCCGCCGCCCGGCAACGGCCCGGCGATCACGGTCTCGAACGAGTCCCTGATCATCGACGGTATTCGGCGTGCCGACGAGTGGGACCAGGTGCGCGGCCGCGTCGAATCGCTCGACATGGTCCTGGGGCTCGTGACCGATCCGGTCGCGGGCAGCGGCGACATTAACCTCAAGCCCGACGAGTGGCGCGTGCTGACGATGATCAACGGCCGCGAGACGATCCGCCAGATCGCTCGAAAGACGGAGTTCGGCGACTTCAAGACGGCACGCATTATCTACCAATTGCTCGACTCCGGGCTGATTGAGCCCCTCGGCGTGGCGACCCCGCCGGAACCGCCGGTCGCTGCCCCGCCGGAGCCCCTGCTCGCGCCGGAGCCGCCGGCCCCGGAGGTCGCCGTGCCCCCGGAGGCGCCGCCGGTCGCGAACGGCACCACGCCGCCCGCGGCCTACGACCTGAGCGCCGCCCCGTCGCCCGCGCCGGTGCCGACCTTGCCGCTTGGCGGGACCATGCCCGCGCTGCCCGCCGTGGCGCCGATCAGCGCCTCGACGGTGCCGCTGCTGCCGCGCTCATCCGGGCGGACCGACCCGCCGCCGATTCCGGGCCTGCCGCTTGGCGCGGGCGCGGCCCTCTACGCCCGGCTCGAAAGCGTGGCCACGACCGAGTTGGGCAACAGCGGGCGGCTGCTCTTGAGCGAAGCCTACAAGCGCTTGCGCCTCTTGCGCGGCGCCGACCTGGGGCGTGGGGCCGCGCTGACGGTGTGCGATCAGTTCGAGCGTGATGCCGGTATGCTGGTCGGCTCCGCCCGGGCCCGCGCGCTGGCCGAGCAACTGCGCCTGGTGGTCGACGAGTTCTATCGGGGCTAGGTGACGCGCCCCCCGTTCGGCGGCTGAGGAGACGAGGGGACCTATATGCATTTCATGCCATTGCGCGCCCGTGCGCGCGCCGCGGGCGGCCGGGCGCCCACCCGGCTGCTGGTCGCGGCCCTGCTGATCGGCCTCGCGCTGCCGTTCGCGCGCCCGGCCGCCGCGGCGCGCCCGGCCAGCCTCGGCTCGCCGTCGCTCGTCTTCAGCGAAGTCTACGCCCCGCTGGGGAGCTCGGCCCAGGCGCAGTGGTTCGAGATCCACAACCTCCAGACGACCATCAGCTATCCTCTCGACGGCCTGGTCATCGCGACGGGCGAGCGCCAGGTGACCCTGCACAGCCCGGCCGCCATCCTCCCCAACGGCTATGTGCTCTTCGTGCTCACCGCCGACGCGGTCAGCCGGGGCGGTGTCGTACCGCTGCCGCGGGCCACGGTCATCCCCGTGCCCGATCTGCAGAGTCTCAATCCCGAGGCCGACGCGCTGATCATGAAGACGCCCGACGGCAGCCTGGTGATCGATGCGCTGAACTGGGGCACGCCCGATCCCAATTGGCTGAACTACGACAAGACGCTGCTCTGGAATCCCGGCCTGCCCCCGCTCGACGGCACCACCTGCGGCGGCTGTACCTGGGGCCGCACCCCGGCCGATCGCGACTCCAACCTGGCCCGCCCGCCCGACGGCGACTGGACGCTGCACGCCACCCCGTCGCCCGGCGGCGCCGTCGCCCCGCCCGTCCAGCCCGCCTTCCTCGGCCGCTGGACCGACGTCGCGGGTGCGCTCGGCAGCCTGCTGCTCTGGCTGGCCTTCGTCATCATCGCCATCATCGCCTATCGCTTCGAGCGCCTGCGCGACACCCGCACCTACTGGCAACTGTTGCTGCTGGCCCCGTCGGGCCTGCTCTTCTACACGGTCGTGGTGATCCTCGGCTTCAGCCAGGCCGGTGGCCTCAGCGACTTCCAGAAGTGGCTGTCGTTCCCGGTGCTGGCCATCTCGGCGCTGTTCTGTCTGCTGGCGGTGGGCGTCTTCCGCAACGTCGCGCGTACGCTACTGGAAGGAGAGTAGGCGATGAGTCTGCTGGGCGATTTCCGCGTCGAATGGATTCCCGCGCCGAGCGGTGCGCCGCTGCTGCTGGAGCTCGGCTTCGTGCTCCTCGCCGTCGCCCTGCTCTGGTACGCCCGCGTGCTCGGCGACCTGCTCGAGATCCTGCGCAAGCCGCCGGTCGAGGTACTGATCGTCATCGCGGCCTGGGTGATCATCCTGGCCTTCGTGATCCCGCACTACATCGTCAGCGCCGTCTTCTACCCGAACCTGGGCGCTGACCCGCGGATGTTCCAGTACCTCTGGATCTTCCGCACCATCTCCTTCTTCGGCCTGCTCATCTCGGCGCTGCTGGTCCTCGGCCCCTCCGTCGCCTACTATCGCTGGACGCGCTGAGCCCGGCCCGCCCGACCGGCACCACAAGCCCGGCCGCACCCACCTGGGTGCGGCCGTCTCGCGCCGCCCCGGCCGGCCCGGGCAAGGACGGTGGCGCCGGTTCGTATCCGCATCTCTCGTGGCGGCGCACCCCGGCGCTGTGGTATACTTACAGGCTGTGGGCCGCGCCGGGCGGCGCACGCACGGCACACGAAGGGGATCAGGACGGATGGCACCAGAACCACGCTGGAGAGTAGACATGCACAGCCATACGCGGCTGTCGAAAGATTCGCTCAACAACCCGCGGCGGCTCGTCGAGACCGCGGCGGAGCGCGGCCTGCAGGCGCTCTGCGTCACCGACCACAACGGCCTGGCCAACGCCCTGGCGCTGGCCGCGCTGCCCGACCTGCCGCTCAAGGTGATCCCCAGCGAGGAGATCAAGACCGCCGAGGGCGAGATCATCGGCTACTTCCTGCAGGAGCTCATCCCCAAGGGCCTCGGCCCGGAGGAGACGGTAGCCCGGATCCACGCGCAGGGCGGTCTGGCCGGCGTGCCCCATCCGTTCGACCGCGCACGTTCCGGCAGCCGCCTGCAGACACCCGCACTCGATCGCCTCGTGGCGGCCGGCCAGATCGACATCCTGGAGGTCTTCAACGCGCGTGCCACCTGGCCCGACGACAACCGCCGCGCGCTGGCCTACGCACGCCGGCACCACCTGCCGATGAGCGCTGGGTCCGATGCGCACACGCTCTACGAGGTCGGCCGCGCCTACGTCGAGGTGCCGCCGTTCGAGACCCCGGCGGAGTTCCTGGCCGCGTTGCGCCGGGGCCGCGTCCACGGACGCCTGAGCCCGGCCGTCATTCACGTTTCCAGCAAGTGGGCCGGCGCGATGAAGATCCTGCGCCTGGCCGGCCGCGCCTGAGCGCGGGGCCACCGCAGAGGAGAGCCATGCCGCAGTACAAGTCCGAAGGGCGCATCGATTCCGTCGCCCCCGCCAGCCCGGCCGCGGATGCCGGTGTGCAGCCGGGCGACCGCCTCGTCGCCATCAACGGCCACGCCATCCGCGACGTCGTGGGCTACCAGTTCCATCAGGTGGGCGAGACGCTCGCCCTCGACGTGCTGCGCGCCGGGCAACCGCTGACGCTCACCATCCGCAAGGACGAGGACGCCGACCTGGGCCTCGAGTTCGTCGACCCCACGTTCGACGGCATCAAGCGCTGCAACAACCACTGCCCGTTCTGCTTCGTCGACCAGAACGCCCCGGGCCTGCGCGCCAGCCTCGACATCAAGGACGACGACTACCGCTACAGCTTCCTCTATGGCGGCTTCATCACCCTGACCAACCTGAAGGAGCTCGACTGGCAGCGCATCTTCGAGGAGCGCCTGAGCCCTCTGCACGTCTCCGTGCACGCCACCGACCCGGCCCTGCGGCGGCGGATTCTGGGCAACCCGCGCGCGCCGGAGATCCTGCCCCAATTGCGGCGCCTGGCCGACAACGGCATCCAGGTACACACGCAATTGGTCCTCTGCCCCGGCATCAACGACGGCCCGGCGCTCGACCAGAGCATCACGGACCTGGCCGCGCTCTATCCCCACGTCCTCTCGATCAGCGCCGTGCCGGTGGGGCTGACCAACCAGCGCCGCCGCCTGCTCGACCCCGCGCTCCGCGGCTACCGCCGTGACGAAGCCGGCCCGGTTTTCGAACAGATCGCCGGATGGCAGAAGCGCTTCCGCAAGACGCTCGGCCTCAACTTCGTCTATCCCTCCGACGAGTTCTACCTGCAGTCCGGGATCCGCGTGCCCTCGGCGCGCATGTACGACGGATTCAAGCAGTACGAGAACGGCGTCGGCATGGTGCGCCAGACGCTCGACGAGGCGCGGCGCACCGCCCGCAAGCTCCCGGCCGCCCTGCCCCGCCCGATCCGCGCCGTGGTCGTCTGCGGCACGCTGGCCGCCGAGCCGCTGCGCGAGGCCTTCGCGCCCTTCCAGGCGGTCGAGAACCTCGACCTGGAAGTCCTGCCGCTGGCGAATGCCAGCCTGGGGCCGCAGGTCACCGTATCCGGCCTGCTCTTCGGCCGCGACGTGGTCGCCGCCCTGCAGCCCTACGCCGCGGGTGGCCCACATCCGGCCGACGTGATCTTCCTGCCGCGCCGCATGTTTGACTTCGCGGGCGTGCGCACGCTCGACGAGTGGACGTTCCCGCGCCTGCAAGAGACGCTCGGCTGCCCGGTGGTGCCCGCGGCCTGGACCGGCGAGGTGCTCGCCACCATCCGCCGCGCCGCCGCCGGCGAGGACTGCGCCACGCCCGCCCCGGACCTGGACCGGCTGCCGGCGCTCGGCTAGAACCCGAACTCCAGCCGCGCGATCAGCCGCTTGGGGAAGTGCAAGTCCCGCATGACGGCTTGCGTCTGCGCGATGGCGTAGTCGATGCGGTGGAACGCCAGCGTGCCGGCATCGAGGTCGAGGATGGCGTAGGCGGCCTGCGGATTGCCGTCGCGCGGCTGGCCCACGCTGCCGGGGTTCAGGATCAGGCGGGCCGGGCCGAAGCGCACCTGCTCGTCCGCCTCGGGCCGCACCAGCTTGACCGGGCCGTCCGCCTCGGCCTGCCGAAAGACCGCCGGCACGTGCGTGTGCCCCACGAAACAGTAGGGTGAGGTAAAATAGGGGAAGCACTCGCGCGCGGCTTGCGGCTCCAGCAGGTACTCCCAGATCGGGTCGCGCGGGCTGGCGTGGACCACCGTGAAGCGCTCCTCCGGGATCCAGCGCACCGGCAGGGCGTCCAGATAGGCGCGGTTCTCCGCGGTGATCTGCTCGGCTGTCCAGTCAAGCACGAAGCGCGCGTCAGGGTTGAAGTTCTCGCGGTCGGTTTTGCCGAGCAGGCCGTAGTCGTGGTTGCCGGGCACGCAGATGTGGTCGAAGCTACGCAGGAGATCCAGGCATTCGTTCGGGTGGGGTCCGTAGCCCACCATATCCCCGATACACCAGAGCCGTTCCGTCGCGTTCGCCCGCCGTAGTGCGTTGATGACCGTCTCAAAAGCAACCAGATTCGCGTGAATATCGGAGATGATGCCAATCCGCAAGCCCCAGGCCTCCCAACAGCAAACTGCCGCCACTATATCACAATCCGTGCCGGGTAACAACGCGCGGCACGTTTGCGGGCGCGGTCGCGGCGGCCCTCGCCGGACTCGCCTGCCTGGCCCTCTACGCCCGTACCGTCGCGCCCGACGTGCTCGTCGGCGACAGCGGCGAGTTCCAATTCACGGGCGCCATCCTCGGCATCCCGCACCCTACCGGCTACCCGCTCTACACGCTGCTCAACTGGCTCTGGAGCCACGTGCCCCTCGGCACCGTAGCCTATCGCATCAACCTGAGTTCGGCGGTCTACATGGCCGCCGCCGTCGCCATCCTGGCCGCGCTGATCTGGCGCCTCCTCGGCGACCTGGAGCCGCCGGACGCTCCGCCGGAGGCCCCGGCCGCGCACGTCGCCGCGCGGGCGGGTGTGGCGCTCGGCGCCGCGCTGCTCTTCGGCGTGAGCGGCACCGTCTGGGCGCAAGCGCTCGTCGCCCGCGCCTACGCCCTGAACGCCCTGCTCGTCGCCGCCTGCCTGGCCGCGCTCTACCTCTGGTGGTCCCGCGGCCGGATGGTCGCCTTCCTCGCCGCCGTCCTCTGCATCGGCCTCGCGCTGGCGCACCACGGCACCACCGTGACGCTGCTGCCCGGCTACGCCGTCTGGCTGCTGGCGGCCGAGTGGCGCCACCGCGCCACGCCCTGGCCGGCGCGCGTGCGCCGCTGGGCCGTGGGCGTGGGGGTATTCCTGCTCGGCCTCAGCCCCTACCTGCTCTTCATCATCCGCTTCGTCTTCGGCTACACGTACTACTGGGGCAACCCGCGCACGTGGGCCGACGTCTGGGCGCTGGCCCGCGGCGCGCCGTTTGCCGGTCAGATCTTCGCCTATCCGCTGACGTGGGACGGCCAGGTGGCCCGCCTCGGCTTCGGCTTCGACCAGATCAGCCAGCAATACGGCGGCATCGGGCTGGTGCTGGGGCTGCTCGGGCTCGCGCGCCTGCTCGTCGACCGGCGCGCCCGCCCGGCCGGGGCCGCGCTCACCCTGCTCTGGCTGGCCAACTTTGTCTTCGCCAGCAACTACGCCATCATCGGCGCGCTCTACCTGATCCCGACCTACTTCTTCTGGGCGATCTTCCTCGCCGCCGCGCTCCACTGGCCGCTGACCCTGATCGCGCGCCTGCCCGCTCCGGCTGTCCGCCGGGCGGCACTGGGCGCGGCACTCGCCGTCTTCGCACTGGGGGCGGTGGTGCTCCCCGGGCAGTTGGCGCTGGCGCGCTTCGCCGCCCAGGACCGCAGCGGCGACACGCAGGCGCGCGACCTGGCGCTCACCACGCTGGCGCAAGCGGCGGCGAACGCGCGCGTCTACGTCGACTGGGAGGCCATCTGCGTCTTCCGCTACTACCAGTACGTCGACCACCGCCGCACCGACCTCGACCTGCAATCGGGCGACCCTAACGACTGGGCGCGCGACATCGGCGCCGACCTGGCGGCCGGGCGGGCGGTCTACGTGGGCGGCTTCGCCGGGCCCGATCCGCCCGCCCCGGTCACGCAGGCCTTTCGCCTGGCCCGCGTCGGCCTGGTCTACCAGGTGCTGGGGCGTTCCGCCGCCGCTGCGCCCTGACGGCGCGCTATTCGGCGCTGTATTCGGGGAAGTACCAGTAGCGCGCGGGCGCGTCCGGGTGGGCGAGCCAGTTGCGCAGGGGATCGCCGAGGCTTGGCGACGGCAGGTACTGATCGAGGTCGGCCAGGGGCACGAAGCGTGCCTCGCGCACTGCAGCATCGCCCGCCCCGCTGAGCGCGCCACCGAGCCGGCGGACCGTGAAGGCACAGGTGAGGAACTGGCGGCGCCGCACGACTGAGCGCGCCTCCGCCACGTAGATCAGCGGTCCCGCCTCGACCGTCAGGCCGGTCTCCTCGCGGAGCTCGCGGACCACCGCCTCGACGACCGGCTCGCCCGCCTCGCAGCGCCCGCCGGGCAGCGACCAGATGGGCGGCTGATCGGCGTACCACTGGTTGGCCACGAGCAGGATTCGCCCGTCCTCGATCAGCACACCGTGGCCCACGCGGTATGCGTGCCACTCCCCGATTGTGTCGTAGCTCATGGGGCCTCCTCGTCGGGCCAGCGCCTCGGCCGTCCAGGCCATCGTCCAGAAGAGCACCTCGTAGCGCGCGCTGCGCAAGAAGACGTCGGCGACGCGCGCGCGCTCGGCCGCGGAGAGGGCCGGCGCCTGGGCGTCCAGGATACCGCGCAGCCAGGCCGTCACCGTCTCCAGGTGCGGCCCGGCGTGCACGCGCAGCCAGTCGGCGTAGGGGTGGTCCGGGGCGGGCGGGCCGGGCGCCGCGAGCGCCCGGCCCAGGTCGTCATACATCCACATGCTCGGCAGCAGGGCGGCGACGAGCGCGGGGTAGCTGTCGAGCGCCGCGGTGGCGAGCAGGTGCCGCGTGTAGGCGTAGGTCGTCGGCGCGGGCGGCGTCGCGGCCAGCACGGCCGCGGTCAGGCCCGATGCCGCCGCGTAAGCGCCATGCAGGTCGGCCAGGATCGCCACCGTCTCGCGCAGCAGATCGGCGAAGCGCACCATGTCGGCCTCGGCGGGAGCGCGGGCGGCGGCCAGCCCGAAGACGCGGTTCAGGTCGCGCAGGAAGACGGCATCTTGCCGGATGTAGAACAGGAAGCGCTCGCGCGGCAGGCTGCCGTCGGCCAGGCCGCGCACGAAGGGGTGCGCCTGTTGCGCCCGCCAAAGCGCCGCCGCCCGATCGCGCAGCCCGGCGCTGAAGCCGCTCGCGCCCGCCTCGGCTGGCGGCGGGCTATTCAACGGGCACCCGCAGGTCGAGGCGGCGCACGGGCGGCCGGTCCGGCGCCTCGCGCAGGCCCAGCACGACCACGCTCATGTCGTCCTGTGGACGGCCCGCATCCTGGGCCATCGCCTGGGCCAGCAGGCTATCGGCCAGCGCGCGGGCGGTCGTCTCCGCGGGTGCGGGCAGCAGCGCCGCGATCGCCGCGCGCACGTCCCACTGCTCGCCCTCGCGCCGCCCCGCCTCCAGGATGCCGTCGCTGAACGCGATCACCCAGGTGCCGGCGGCCAGCGGCTCCGTGTGCACGGCCGGGCGCGTATGCCGGTAGAGCCCCGCGGGCGCCACCTCGGCGTCGAGCCAGCGCAGCCCCGCGGGCGGCGGACCCTGAAGCGCGATGGGGCAGTGGCTGTTGCGCGTCAGCACGAGCGCCTGCGCGGCCAGGTCGACGCTGCAGAGCGTCAGGGTGGCCGAGACCTTGCCGCCACGCTGCAGGAAGAGGTAGTCGTGCGCGGCCCGCGCCACCACGCCGTCGCGCGCGCCGTCCTTGATCAGGCCGAGCGCCTTCGCCGCCACGATCTGACTAATCAGCTTGGAGGCGCGGCCGCTGCCCTGCCCGTCGACGATGAGCGCGCTGAACCCGCCCTCCGGGCGCTCGACCACCTCAACGGTGTCGCCGCTCTCCCGGCTGGCGTACTTATTGATCTTGCTGACGGCGATGTCAATATCCAGCATGGCTTTCCCGGCGCCGGGCCCCGGCGCTCAGGCCGGCGCGAGCCGCTCGTAGAGGAACTGCATGTTGCGCACGAAGACGTCGTCGCCCGCCCAGCGGTCGTACGGTGGGGGGATCGCCAGGTCGGCGAGCGCCTCGACCGGCCGCCCTGCGGCCAACTGCTCCGACGCCAGCCGCACGAGCGCGGTGATGTAGCCCCGCAGCCGGTCCAGGTCGGCCATCGTGCCGGGTGGCCCGTGTCCTGGTACGACGGTGCCGATGTCGAGCACGGCGATCTGCTCGAGGATGCGGATCGACTCCTCGGGGTCGCCATCGCCCAGCCCGGCGTGGTTCTCGACCGCCGCCAGGTCGCCGAGGAAGGCGATGCGCGCGGCGGGGAGATACATGATCGCGTCGCTCTCGGTGTGGCCGCCGCCGTAACAGTAGAGCTCGGCGCGCTGGCGCGGGCCGTGCAGCACCACGTGCTGCTCGAAGGTCACCGTCGGCAGCCGCAGTTCGAGCGCCGGCAGCGCCGCCTGCAGCACCTGCAGCGACCGCATCCGCGCCTCGGTCGCCGCGCGGTGCGCGGGGTCGGTCTCGCGTGCCAGGGTGCGCTCGGCCTCGTGCAGCATGGCAGGCACGCGCGCGCGCGCCTGCTCCAGCGCCTGCGGGCCGGCCACCGCCATTGTCTCGCGGGTGCGGCTCGTGGCGATGATCTCGGCTTCGGGGAAGACCTGGTTGCCCTGGACGTGGTCGCCGTGCCGGTGGCTATTGACGACGTAGGTGGGCGGCTGCCCGGTGCAGGCCACACAGGCGGCGCGCAGCTCTTCGGCGGCCTGCGGCGTCAGGAAGGTGTCGAAGACCAGGCTGCGGTCGCCCAGATCGACGATGCCCGCATTGGCGATCGCGCCGCTGCCCGGCAGCGCGACCGCGACCCACACTCCGGCGGCTAGCGGCTCCAGCCGAAAATGCGTCCACACGGGTTCCGCGCCCGGTTGGCTCATCCGTTTCCTCTCTATCTCCTCCGCAGAGTCGGGCTCGGCGGGGGTCGGCGCTCCCAGTGTCGCAGCTTGCTCGGGGTTTGTCAAGCGCGGGTGCGCGCCGCGGGCCGGCTACGGCTCGGCCGGCACGCCCAGGACCACGCGGGCGCGCGCCACGTCGTCCTGCATCTGGGCGATCAGCGGCTCCGGGCCGGTGTAGGCGACCTGCCCGCGCAGGTAGTGGATGAAGTCGACCTGCAGCGTTTCGCCGTACAGGTCGCCCGCGAAGTCCAGGATATAGACCTCGACCAGGCGCTCGCTCGGGCCGAAAGTGGGGCGCGTGCCGATGCTGGTCAGGCTGGCCAGGCGCTCGCCGGTGCGCGCCCGGATGACGCGCGTTGCGTAGACGCCGTCCGCCGGGATCAGCTTCTCCGGCGGCGGGTCGAGGTTCGCGGTCGGGAAGCCGAGGTCGCGCCCGCGCGCCGCGCCGGGCACGACGACGCCGGAGAGACGGTACGGACGGCCGAGCATCGCCGCGGCGCCCTCCGCGTCGCCCGCCGCCAGCGCCGCGCGGATCGCCGTGCTGCTCACCGTCAGGTCGCCCTCGCGGATGGGCGGGAAGACTCGCAGCGCGAAGCCCATCTCGTCCCCCAGGCCCGCGAGCACGGACAGGCTGCCGGTGCGGTGGTGGCCCAGCGCGAAGTTCTCGCCGGCCCAGAGCTCGACGAGGGGGAAGCCGGCCGTCAGCCAGGCGAGGAACTGCCGGGCGTCGCGCTGCACCATCTCCGCGGTGAACGGCACGACGGCCCCCTGGTCCAGCCCCAGGTCGCCGAAGAGCGCCAGCTTCTCGGGCAGCGTGGTCAGCAGGTGCACCGGCTGATCTGGGCGTACCACGGCGCGGGTGTGGGGATCGAAGGTGACCACGGTCGAGACGGCGCCGAGCGTCTGCGCACGGTCGCGCACCATGCCGAGCAGCCGCTGATGGCCGATATGCACGCCGTCGAAATTGCCGATCGTCAGCACGGTTGGGCGCGACCGATAGTGCGGGATGTCGGTAATCGTCTCCATCGGGTCCCTCGTACGTGGGTGGTCCGGCACGGCGGTGTCAGCCGCCGGCCAGGACCTTGACGGGCCGCCAGGCTGCCTCGGCGGCGTTCCAGGTGGCGACGGCCAGGAAGGCGCCCGCGGGGCCGTAAACCCGCGCCTGCGCCGCCGCGCCCGGTGCCGGCCCCGACGCCACCACCGCCCGGCCCTGCAGCACCCGCGCCGCCGTCTCCGCGTCGACGTCGATCCGCGGCCACGCCGCCAGGATCGTGTCGGGCGGCAGCAGCAGGCCCGCCAGCCCGTCGGCGGCGGCCGCCGCTTCGACCGCCTCCATCGTGTGGGCGTCCGTCAGGCGGAAGGGCCCGTGCCGCGTGCGTGTCAGCGCCGACAGGTAGGCGCCACACCCGAGCGTCTGCCCCAGGTCGTGTGCGAGGCTGCGGATGTACGTGCCCTTACTGCACTCGACGTCCAGCGTGGCGACCGGCGGCACGTAGTCCACCAGATCCAGGCCGTGGATCACGATCGCGCGCGGCGTGCGCTCCACCTCGATGCCCTGCCGCGCCAGGTCGTAGAGCCGCCGTCCGCCCTGCTGCACCGCCGAGTGCATCGGCGGCAGCTGTTGCTGCGCGCCCCGGAAGCCGGCCAGTGCGGCGTCCAGCGCCGCTCCGTCGGGCAGCGGCGCGGCCGTCGACGGCGTAATCGGCCCCTCGCCGTCGTAGGTCGCGCTGACCGCGCCCAGCGTCACCTCGGCGCGATACGCCTTCGTGGCGTCGCCCAGGTACTCAATCAGGCGGGTGGCGCGGCCCAGTGCGAGCGGCAGCACGCCGGTGGCCAGCGGATCGAGCGTGCCGGCATGGCCCACCCGTTTCTCGCCGCTCAGCCGGCGCACGCGCGCGACGACCTGGAAAGACGTCCAGCCGAGGGGCTTGTCGACAACCAGGATCCCGGTGGTGGGCATAGGGGCGGGCCGGGGCCGCTCAGGCGCTCGCGGCGCCCGGCGGCGGCGCCGGGGGGGGCGGAGTCGCGTTGCCGGCTTTGCCGTCCCACGGGCCCAGCACCTGGGCCACCGCGCCCAATAGCTGTTGCACCGCGGCCTCGCCGATGGCCGGGATGGTGCATCCGGCCGCCTGCTTGTGACCCCCGCCCCCAAAGACCCGCGCGACGGCCGAGACGTCGACCCCCGGGTTCGAGCGCAGGCTGACGCGGGTCCCGTCGCCCCGCTCCTTGAGTAGGGCCGAGACCTGGATTGTGCGCACGCCCGACAGGAACGAGGCGATGCCCTCGGCTTCTTCTTCCTTCGCCCCGGTTTCGCGCAGCATCTCGCGGCTGATCGTCGTCCACAGCGTCCGGCCGTCGGTCTGCACGGTGGCCAGGGCGCGACTCCAGAGCAGCACCTGCGCGAGCGGGCGCGTGCCGAAGACTGCGTCCGCGATCTCGTACAGGTTCGCGCCCAGCCCCATCAGCCGTGCGGCCGTGTTCATCGTGCGCGCCGACGTGCTCGACGTGCGGAAGCCGAGCGTGTCGGTCACGAGGCCCAGCAGCAGCCACTGCGCCGCCGTGGCGTCGGGCGTCACGCCCATCGCCGCCACGAGCTCCGGGATCTGCTCGGAGACCGCCGCCGCGCTGCTGTCGACCACGTTCAGCGTGCCGAAGAGCAGGTTGGTCGGGTGATGGTCGAGGTTCAGGACGGGCCGGGTCTCGAAGAGCGAGGCATTGGCGGTCGCCACGGTGCCCAGGCGGGCCAGGTCGCTCGTGTCGAGGATGACGAAGGCGTCGGGCGGCGGGCCGGGCGCCGTGTTGCCGAAGATCACCGGGTTGCCGGGATCGCGCTGCACGAAGGACACCAGGTTGTCGGGCAGCGGGTCGGGCGACAGCACCGACACGTCGTGGCCGCGCTGCCGCAGTACGTGGGCGAGCCCCAGGTTGCTCCCCAGGGAATCGCCGTCCGGGCTGACGTGCAGCGACATCCAGATGCGCCGGTACTGCGCCAGAAAGGCGGCGGCGGGCGCGTAATCGGCGGCCGCCAGCACGGTCCCGGGCGCGCTCTGAATGGTCGTCGGGGCCGGTTGGCCCGTCAAGGTGTCTGGATTGGTAGCCATCACTGCTCGGGTTTCTGTTCCTGCTCGATCGCTGCCAGCAGCCGGGCAATGCGGTCTCCCTGGGCGATGGACGGATCGTGGCGGAACGACAGCTCGGGCACGAACCGCAGGTCGAGGTGCGCGGCCAACTCATGCCGCAGGAAGCCGGTGGCATGTTCCAGCGCTTGCTGCGTGGCCTGCTCCTCCTCGGGCGTGCCCATCACGCTGAAGAAGACCCGCGCGTAGCGCAGGTCGGGCGTCACCTCGACGCTGGTGACCGTGACGAAGCCCAGACGCGGATCCTTTAGCTCGCGCTGGATCAGAACACTGATCTCGCGCTGGATCTGATCGGCCACTTGTTGTTGGCGACGGCTGGGCATCTGGGGCCTCCCTGTCGACACACGAAACGGGAAACGGGAGCCGCGAGTTACTGCAACCGGCGGCTCCCCGTTTCACGTCGTCCCGTGTGGCGTTAGCTGACGCGCTCCTTGTGGAAGAACTCGAGGTTGTCGTCGACCTGGAAGTCGTTGAAGCTCTCGAGCGTCAGCCCGCACTCGTACCCTGCGGCGACTTCGCGGACGTCGTCCTTGAAGCGCTTCAGCGCCTTGACCGTGCCCTCGTGCACGACGGTGCCGTTGCGCAGCACGCGCACGGTGCCCGACCGCAGGATCTTGCCGTCGGTCACGATCAGCCCGGCGGCCTGCTCATTATGCGGCAGGCGGAACACCTCGCGCACCGTAGCGAAGCCCTCGGTCTGGTCCTTGAACGTGGGATCGAGCATGCCTGTCATGGCGGCCCGGATGTCGTCGATCAGGTTGTAGATGACGTTGTAGAAGCGCACGTCGACCTGCGCGGCTTCCGAGGCGCGCTTCCCGGCCACGTCCGGGCGGACGTTGAAGCCGATGATGATCGCGTCCGAGGCCTGGGCCAGCCCGACGTCGGACTCGCCGATGCCGCCGGTGCCCTCGTGCAGGATCTTGATCTGCACCTCGTCGGTGCTCAGCGTCTGCAGCGCCTGGCGGATCGCTTCGAGCGAGCCGCGCACGTCGGCCTTCAGGATCAGCCGTAGCTCCTTGACCTTGCCGGCGTTCGCCTTGCTGAACATGTCCTCCAGGGTCAGCGGGCGGGTCGTTTGCATCAGCGACTCAAGCCGCTGCTGGCGTGAACGCTTCTCGGAGACCTCGCGCGCCGTCTTCTCGTCCGGCACCACCTGCACGATGTCGCCGGCCCCCGGCACGTCGGTCAGGCCCTGGATCTCTACCGGCGTCGACGGCTCGGCGCGGCGCAGGCGCCGCCCCTTGTCGTCCTGCATGGCGCGCACGCGGCCCCAGACGGAGCCGGCGACCAGGTAGTCACGCATATTCAGCGTGCCGTTCTGTACCAGCACCGTGGCGATCGGGCCCTTGCTGCGGTCCCGCTCCGCCTCGATCACGGCGCCCAGCGCCTGCCGGTGCGGGTTCGCCTTCAGGTTCTGCAGCTCCGCGACGACGAGCAGCACTTCCAGCAGCTTGTCGATGTTGGTGTGCTGGCGGGCCGAGACGGGCACGTATTCCGTGTCGCCGCCCCACTCGACGGGCACGAGGCCCTGCTCCGAGAGCTGCGTCTTCACGCGCTCCGGATTGGCGTCTTCCTTGTCGATCTTGTTGATCGCCACGATGACCGGCACGTTGGCCGCCTTCGCGTGGTTCAGCGCCTCGATCGTTTGCGGCATCACGCCGTCGTCCGCCGCCACCACCAGCACCGCCAGGTCGGTCACCTGGGCGCCGCGGGCGCGCATGGCCGTGAAGGCCTCGTGGCCCGGCGTATCCAGGAAGGTGATGCGCTTGCCCTGGATCTCGACCTGATAGGCGCCGATGTGCTGCGTGATCCCGCCCGCCTCCGTCGCGACGACGTTGGTGGAGCGGATCGCGTCGAGCAGCTTGGTCTTGCCGTGGTCGACGTGCCCCATGATGGTGACCACCGGTGGGCGCAGCACGGCCTCCGGGTCCTGCTCGGGCGGCAGCTCGGCCGCCAGCTGGGCCTCGGCGGCGTCGAGCTCGGGCTTGGCCTCCTCGGTCGTGTAGCCCATGTCGCCCGCGATGACGGCGGCCGTCTCATAATCGATCTGCTGGTTGATGGTCGCCATCACGCCGTTCTTCATCAGCTCGCCGACGACGACGGCGCCGCCGATGCCCATGGCCTCGGCCAGCTCCTTCACCGACATGACGGGCGGCAGCACCAGCGGAGTAGCCCGCCGGTCAACGGTCGAGGCGCGTGGCCCGCTCGGTCCACCCGAGCCCGCCCGTCCGCCGCCGGACCGGCCGCCGAAGCCGCCGCGCCCGCCGCCGGGGCGTCCGCCACCATAGCCACCGCGGCCACCGCCGGGACGCCCGCCGCCATAGCCGCCGGGGCGCCCGCCTCCACCACCACCTGGGCGCGGGGGGCCGCCCGGTCGCCCGCCCGCGGGCCGCGGGCCCGGGGTTCCGGGGCGCGCCGGACCGCGGCGCGGGCCCGGCGTCGACGGCCCGGCCGGGCCGCTCGGTCCTCCGGCGGCGGCCGGCCGGCGCGGGCCTCCCGCGGAACCTGAATCCGTTCGCTTTTCTCCTGGCATCCTTCTTACCTCCTGATCGCCCTGCACCTCATTGGCTTGCGCTGGCGGCCGGCTCGACTGCGTCGTCCGGCGGCAGGGTGTCGCTAAACGCTTCCAGCGTTGCTTTATCTTCCATACTCACGGCCGTCTTGAGCGCATACTCAAGCGCCTTCTTCTGCAGGGCGCCTTGCCAACACGCTCGGGAGCGGCACAAATAGGCACCGCGGCCTGAGCGCTTGCCGGTCGGGTCGATCTCAACCGTGCCGGCCGGCGTGCGGACGATCCGCACCATGCCGCGCTTCGAGTTCACCGTCCGGCAGGCAACGCACGTCCGCTGGGGCACGTGCTTCGGGCGCGGCCCCTGGGTCTTCGCTTTCACGCCTCGGTTCCTGCCTCCGTCGCCTCCGGCGCCTCGGGCACCGCCGCGGCGGCTTCGGCCGCGACGGGCGCCTCCGGCGGCTCCATCTCGTCCTCGACGGCCACCTCAGCCGCCTCCAGGGTCGGCGCCTGCTCCAGCGGGTACGTCGCGACAACGCGGGTGGGCGTCTGAATCTGCAGCCCGGCATCCGTCAGCCGCAGGCGCACCGTCTCGCCGACGAGGTTCTCGGGCAGCGGCCCGAAGACCCGGTTCTGATAGACCACCGTGTTGTTCGCGCGCACCTTGCGGCGCTCGTCGCGCGGGGCTTCGGCGGCCTCGCCCGGGAAGCCCATCAGGCTGTCGAAGCGGCCGCCCTCGGCGCGCAGCGCCTCGACCGCGCGCCGCGCGAAGTCGTCTTCCGGCTCGCGCACGGTCGCGCTGGCGCTCTTGATGTCGATGCGCCAGCCGGTTAGCTTGGCCGCGAGCCGTGCGTTCTGGCCCTCTTTGCCGATGGCGAGCGACAGCTGCCGCTCGGGCACGATGACCTGCGCGGTCTTCTCGTGATCCAGCAACTCGACGCTGACCACCTGCGCCGGGCTCAGCGCGTTCGCGATGAACACGGCCATGTCCGGGTGCCAGGCGACGATGTCGATCTTCTCGCCGTACAGCTCGTTGACGATGTTCTGGATGCGGATCCCGCGCATGCCCACGCAGGCGCCCACCGGGTCGAGCCCCTCCTGGCGGGAGGCGACGGCGACCTTCGAGCGCATGCCGGACTCGCGCGCGATGGCCTTGATCTCGACCGTGCCGTTATGGATCTCCGGCACTTCGAGCTCCAGCAGGCGGCGCAGCATATTCTTGTGGGCGCGCGAGACGATCAGCTGCGGACCGCGCTGGTTGCGCTGCACGTCGAGCAAGAGTACGCGCATGCGCTGCCCGACCCGGTAGCGCTCGGCCTTCACCTGCTCGCTGGGCGGCAGCACCGCCTCTGCTTTTCCGATCTCGACGATGATGGCCCCGGGCTGATCCGGCCGGGCGGGATCCAGCGATCGCGGGTCGACGCGCTGCACCATGCCGTTGACGATGTCGCCGACGCGGTCGATGTAGTCATTAAAGAAACGATCCCGCTCCGCTTCCCGGATGCGCTGCATGACGACCTGCTTGGCCGTCTGGGCGGCAATCCGCCCAAAATTCGCGGGCGTCGCCTCAACTTGCACGGTTTCGCCGATTTGCACGCCGGGGCGCAGCGCCTGGGCGTCCGCGAGGCTCATTTCCTCGTGCGGATCCTCGACTTGCTCGACGACAACCCTCTGGGCGAAGACATGGGCCTGCCCCGTTTGCGGGTCAATCTCCACGGTTACCGGCTGCTCACTCCCGGTCATGCGCCGGTACGCGGAGATCAGGGCCGCTTCGACGCTTTCGAGAATGACATCTTTGGCCAGGGAACGCTCGCTGGCAATCTGCGCGATAGCGGCGTAGAACTCCCCCTTCATGGCAATCGCCCTCCTCTGTTCCATATTCGGTTTTCATACACCTAGCCCCTGACCGCCGGCCTGTGAAAAAAAGGTCCTAACAACACGAAAAGTGGGGGTCACCCACTTTTCGTCGGCGGTGTTTGTCTCCCCTAATTATAGCATCCCGCGCCTCGATTCGCAAGCGCGCCATGCCCGCCGCGGCCGTCCCCGCGACGCCCGATGCTCGTCCGCGGGCATCGGTCCCTCCACTGCGGCGGCCCGCTGTGCTATAATGGCGCAGCACCGACCGAACCACACGGCCGCATTCCATCCCGAACAGGGGCTCCAGATGACCGACGCGGCGGCCCAGCCCGCACCCTTCGCCTACCTGCACGTCCGCACCTCCTATGGCCCGGGAGGCGGGCCCGGCACGCCTGCCGGCTACGCCCGCGCCGCCCGCGCGGCGGGCTATAGCGCGCTCGCCTGCGCCGACTACGGCTCTGTGGCCGCCTGGCCCGAGTGGGCGCAGGCCTGCGCGCAGGCCGGCCTGCGCCCGCTCTTCGGCTGTGCCTTCGACCTCGTGCTCGACGATGCGCCGGGCGCGCCCGCCTGGCCGCTGCTCGCGCTCGCCGCCACCGCCACGGGCCTACGCCATCTGGTGCTGCTCCACAACCGCCTGGAGCGCCTGCCCGACGGCGCTTGCCGTCTCCCGCTGGCCACCCTGCCGGACTTCGCGGCCGGCCTCTGGCTGATCCTGCTGCCGGCCGGCGACCGGGGCGCCGCGCCGCTTGTCGCGCTGCCGCGCCGGGCCGCGGTCGCCGCCGCCGAGCGGCTCACCGCCGCGCTGCCGCGCCCCGAGCAGCTGCTCTGCGGCCTGCCGCCGGCCGCGGGCGAGCAGGCCATCTTCGCCGACCTGGCCGCGGCCGCCGGCCTGGCGCCGGTCGCCCTGCCCACGGTTCGCTACGCGGCCCCCGAGCAGGCAGGCGCCCACCAACTGGTCCGTGTACTGTGGGATCCGTCCGAGCCGGCCCGCGCGGCCCTGCGCGCGACTGTGGACGGCCTGGCTGAGGCCGAGACGGTGCCGCTGCCGGGCGCGCCCGCGGCCGCCGTGGACTTGCACGCGATCCTGTCCCCCGACGAGATCGCCGCACAGTACCATGCCTTCCCGGATGCCGTGGCGCGGGCGGGCGCGCTGGCCGCGTCCTGCCACGTCGCGCTGCCCGACCTCGCCGCCCCAACCCCGGCCGGTGAGACGCTCGCCGCGGTGGTGGCCGAAGCCGCGGCGGCCGCCGGGCAGAGCATCGACGCCGCGGTGGGTGCGGAGCAGGCCGCGCTGGCCCGGTTGGGCCTCGCCGCCGACCTGCTTGCCGCCCGCCGCGTGGCCGAGGGGGCCCGGCGCCTTGGCCTGCTCTGCGGCGCGACCGGTGGGGTCGCCGCCGAGGGGCGCCTGGCCGCGCTGCTCGGCCTTGCCCCGCCGCCCCCGTTCGGCGCCCCACCGTCGTGGCTCGACGCGCCCGATCCCCGCCCAGCTCTGGCGCCCCGGCTGACCGTGGCCGCCACCCGCCGCGCGGCCCTGCTGGCCGCGCTCGACGCCGAGCACGCCGGCCCCGTGTCCGCTGCCCGGGAGCTTGTGCCGGCTGGGGGGCGCCAGGCCCAGGGCCCGGCGGGCGCCGTCGCCGCGCTGGGCCGGGCGCTCGACCTGCCCCCGCGGGTCGTCGCCGCGCTGACCCGCGCGCTGGTCATCGGCCGGTCGGGCGAGCGCGCCCTGCGCTGGCGCAGCGCCGCGCCGCCCGACTGGGCGCCGGCCACCACGGCGACTCTGCTCGACTGGGTCATGGCCGTCGAGGCCCTGCCCGGCCCGCCGTTGGCCGACGCCGAGGCCGTGCTCGTCTTGCCCGCCGCGCACTGGCTGCCGCTCCTGCCCGCCGTCGCGGCGCCGGGGGAGGCGGCGGGCCGCGTCGCGGCCTGGCCCGCCGCCGACTGCGTGGCCCTCGGCGCCGGCCTGCTGCGCGTCGCCGGGGATCCCGCTCTCGACGGCCTGCAGCGCGCCGTCGACCTCGCGGGCGGTCCGCCGCCGCCCGTGCCCGCCGACGCGCTGCGCCTCGTGCTCACCTCCGGCGCGCTCGCCGGGCTGCCGCTGCCGGAGCCGCCATCCGTCGAGCCGGAGGAGTCCTGGGGCCCCGACGTGCTCGCCGCCCTCGCCGCCGCGCTGATCCCCGATGACCCGGCTGACCTGGCCGGCTGGGCGGCGATCGGCGCCTTGCTCTACGGGCCCGCCGGCCCGCACCGCCGCCTCGATCGCTATGTGCGCCGGCACGTCGGTGCCGAGCCGGTGAGCTATCGCAGCGCGGCACTCGCGAGCGCGGTCCGCCTGACGTATGGCGAAGTGCTCTACCGGGAACAGCTGGCGACGCTCCGCCTGCAGTTGGCGGCCGACCCCGACGCCGATCCGCGCACGCGCGAGGGCGTGGCGCGCGCGGGCGGCGAGCTTGTCGCCTACGCCGAGGCCCTGGCCGCCGGGGAACGTCTGCACCTGGCCCTGGCGCTCAAGGCGGCGCGCCCGGCCCCCTTCTTGGCCGCCGCGCTCGAGCAGGCCGTGCTCGACGGTGCCGATGCGACTGCGCGAGCGCTGGCCCTGGAAGTCCAGCAGCGCGGCCTGATCATCCTCCCGCCCGACGTGCAGCGCGGCGACGCCGGCTTCACGCTCGAAGATGGCGCGATCCGCTGGGGCCTCGCCTGGACGCGCGCGGCGCAGGCGCGACTCGCCCGCCTGGTCGCGGCGCGGGCCCGCCGGCCCGACGGCCGCTTCGCGACGTTCGCCGATCTTTGCGAGGCTGCCGCTGAGGCGGGGGTCGCGGCCGGCGATCTCGCGGCGCTGATCCGCGCGGGCGCCTGCGACAGCCTCGGCGCCCGCGCCGCTCTGCTTGCCGATGTGCCCGGCGCCCTCGCGGCGGCCGCCCGTCGGGTCGCCGCGCGCCGGCCCGCTGCCCCGCCGCAGCAGACTTCGCTGTTCGACCTGGCTGCCCCCGCCGCCGCTGCGGCGGAGTTGCCGACCGACGCCGAGGCGCCACCCGCCGAGGACGCGGAAGCGGTAACAGCGCCCGCGACCCCGGAGCCGCGCACGGCGCCCCGCACCTGGGAGCTCTTGCTGACCGGCCACGCTTTCACGGCCGGTCCCGCGGCCGCCGCGATGCGCGACGCCGATCCCAACCGGGGCGATCGCCGCGTCGCCCGGCTGACCCTCGCGGGCATCACCGACGCCCAGGTCGGCCAAACGGTGAGCCTCGCGGTTGCGCTGCACAGTCTACGCGACGTGCCCGACGGTGGCTCCGGCGGCGAGGTGCTCGCCACCGCGGTCGCCGAGGACGGCGCGGGGCGCCTGCCCGTGGTGCTTTTCCCGCCCGTCTACACGCGCTACAAGCCGCTGCTGCCTGCCGAGGACCCGGTGATCCTGGTCGCGCGCGTGCAGCGCGCCGAGGCCTGGGAGGGCGCGGGCGCGGCGCTCGTGCTCATCGCCGAGCAGGTGCTGCCCTACCAGGTGCAGCGTGCCGAAGCCGAGCTCGACCTGACCGTGCGCAAGCGCCGCGCGTCCACCGCGCCGGCCGAGCGCGCGTCCAAGCCGGTGGCCGATCCGCGCCAGTACAGCACGAACGGCCAGCCCTACTTCACCGCGCCGCGCGCGGCCGAGCCGGCCGCCGAGGCTCCCGCGGCGACCCCGCCCTCGGCGTCGCCGCCCAGCCAGGTGGTGCTGACTCTGGCCCCGCTGCTGGACGATGCCGCCGACGACGCGCGCATGCTCCGGCTGCGCGAGATCATGAAACAGTACCCCGGCGAAACGGCCGTCTTGCTCTATTTCCCCGACGACCCGACCGTCGGCGGCCCCGCCTACATGCCGCTGAAGCGCAAAGTCGCCGCGACGCCCGAGTTCTGTGCCGCGGTCGGGACTTTGTTGGGCCCCGGGAGCTACGAGCTCCGCAGCTGAGCCGGGCCGCCCGCCGAGAGGAGGCGCAAATGCATACGACCCCCGCCGCCCCGCCGCCCGACGATGCCGCGGCGGAGCGCCGCGCCCGCCTGGCCGCGCGCATCCGCGTGGCCCACGGCGACCAGCCCGCCGGCCTCGTGCTGACCGGAGGCCGGATCGTCAACGTCTTCAGCGGCGAGATCTACCCGGCCGACGTCGCCATCCAGGACGGCATGATCGCCGGGGTGGCGCCGCCGGGCAGCTACCACGGGCACGCGGAGCACGCGCTCGACGGCGCCATCGTCTGCCCCGGCCTCATCGACGGGCACGTGCACATCGAGAGCTCGATGATGCTGCCCCGCGACTTCGCCTGCGCCGTCGTGCCCCACGGCACCCTCGCCGTGGTCAGCGACCCGCACGAGATCGCCAACGTCTGCGGTCTCGACGGCATCCGCTTCATGCTGGACGCCTCGGCGGGCCTGCCGCTCGACGTGCGGGTCATGCTCTCGTCCTGTGTGCCCGCCACCGGCATGGAGACCGCTGGCGCCTGCCTCACTGCCGCCGACCTGGCTACGCTGGCGTGGGAGGACCGCGTGCTCGGCATCGCCGAGGTCATGAACTATCCCGGCGTCATCGGCGCGGCGGACGACCTGCTCGCCAAGATCGACCTCGGCCTCGCTGCCGGGCGACCAGTCGACGGCCACGCGCCCAACGTGCAGGGCCTCGACATCGTCGCCTATGCGGCGGGCGGCATCTCGTCCGACCACGAGTCGTTCGCGCTGGAGGAGGCGCGCGCCAAGCTGCGTCTCGGCCTGCATGTGCTCGTCCGCGAGGGCTCGACCACGCGCAACCTCGACGCGCTGCTGCCGCTCATCACGCCGCGCACCGCGCCCCACTGTTCGTTCTGCACCGACGACAAGCACCCCGACGACATCCAGCGCGAGGGCCACATCGACCACATCGTGCGCCGCGCCATCGCCGGGGGCCTCGACCCGGCGCTGGCCGTGCAGTGCGCCTCGTACAACACGGCGCGGCACTACGGCTTCCGCGACCGCGGTGCCGTCGCGCCCGGCTACCGGGCCGACCTGCTGATCGTCGACGGCTTCCCGCAGTTCAACGTCACGCACGTCTACCGCGCCGGCATGCTGATCGCGGCCAGGATGGCCGCTTGCTGGTCGACCCGTCGCCCACGCCCGTGCCGCCCGCCCTGCTGGCGACCATGCGCCTCGACCCCGGCGCCGCGGCGCCCGAGTCGCGCGCGCTGCGCGTGCCCGCCGGACCGGGCCGCCAGGTGCACGTCATCGTCATGGTCCCACACCAAATCATCACCGAGCGCACCGTGGCCACGCTGCCCGAGCACGACGGCGTCCTCCTGGCCGACCCGAGCCAGGACGTGCTCAAGCTCGCCGTCTGGGAGCGCCACACCGCCAGCGGCCGCGTCGGCGTCGGCTTCGTGCGCGGCTTCGGCCTGCGCACCGGCGCCCTCGCCTCGTCGGTCGCCCACGACAGCCACAACATCCTCGCCGTCGGCGTCGACAACTCCGACCTGCTGCTCGCCGCGCGCCGCGTGGCCGCCATGGGCGGCGGCCAGGTGGCCGTCGCCGGGGGCGAGGTGCTGATCGAGGTGCCGCTCGAGGTCGCAGGCCTCATGTCGGCGCGCCCCTACGAGGAGATGGCCGCGCTGGCCCACGCCGAGGTGGCGGCGGCCGAGCGGCTCGGCTGCACGCTGCCCAACCCCTTCATCGCCCTCGCCTTCACCGCGCTCCCCGTGATCCCGCGCCTTAAGCTGACCGACCACGGCCTGGTCGACGTCGAGCAGTTCGCCGTCATCCCCCTCCACGCCGGCTGACCGCGCCCGCGACCGGGCTCTGGCACAGCTCTTGCCCGATCAGTCAGCGGGAGCATGGTGTGTGCGTCCCGGCCGAGTGGCCGCGCGACGCCCTGCCGTCCGGCTCCCGCAGCACCACATATGAGGAGGACAATGACTATGGCTGATGAAGCTGATGCCAACCCCACCATGCCCGGCGGCTACATTCCGCCGCAGAACCAGCAATACCCCGCGCCGGGGAGCGGCACGTTCAACCTGAACGACCCGCAACAGCGGCAGGAAGCGCTCCAGTGGCTGGCGCAGGCGCAGTCGGGCCAGACGCAGCAGCTGCCGCACGACCGCATGCACCACGCCTATCGGCAGTGGTCGCAGCAGGCGCCCCCGCAGCAGGTGGCCGATGCGACCACCCACGCCATGCAGCAAATGCCGCAGGACCAGCAGCAAAGCTTCGCCCAGCAGGTGACCGGCTGGCTCGGCCAGCACGGCATCACGCCGCAGCAGGCGGGCGTGCAGCAGTCGAACCCGCAGCAGATGTCGCCGCAGGATGTCGGGAAGATGGTGGGCACGGCCCAGCAGCAGAATCCCGACGCGCTGCACCAGCTCTTCAGCCCCAACGGGCTGCTCGGCAACAAGGCCGTGCAGTTGGGGCTGGCGGGCGTGCTCGCCTACGCCGCGAGCAAGACGATGGGCGGCAAGTAAGCCGCTCCCGCGATCTTACGCGCCCCGACCGCCCCGGCGGCCGGGGCTTGTCGCGTGCAGACCCCGGGCCGCGCAGCCGGCGGGTGCGCCGGGTGGCATGGAATCTGCCCTCGGCCGGGCGGGTGCGGCGCCGTCAGGATCCGTCCTGCGAGGACGCCGGCTCCCGCGGTACGACCGAGATCGCGCCGTCGATCTCCAACATAGCGAGGCGCACCTGCTCGAGTTTCTCATATCCACGTTCGCGGATTCCTTGGCGCACGTCGTCCGCCGTGAGCCCGGCCTGGCGCATCCGGACCGGCAGGATCCGGCCGTCGTAGACCAGCGGGATTGCGCGGCCGATCATGGCCCGGCCCAGCCAGGGCCAATGGGCCTGCAGCCACGAGAAGCCGCGGTTACACAGCAGCAGCGTGGCCGCCGAGGCGAGCCCCGCGGGCAGCGAGACGTCGCCGGCCACCAGGCCCGTCTCGACCGCACTGCCGAGCACCATGACGATCACGAGCTCAGTGACGCTGAGCTCCGACGTCTGGCGCCGGCCCAGCACACGCATGACGACCACCAGGAACACGTAGATGGCGACGGTATGCAACACGACCGGGCCCAGGGCGAGAACGGCTTGCAGCATGATGCGGGACTCCCTCCGCGGACCGCGCCTCGGGGCGCCGGCCCTATCGTCAACTGTAACGCGCGCGCCCGGCCCCGCGCACGGCGCCTCATCTGGGTAGGAGGACGGCATGGACCCGATCTTCGGCCGCTGGCTCGCGACGGTCTTTTCCTTCCCCGATCTGCTGGACGCCCTGGCCATTGCCGGGCGCACCGCGGCAATCTACGTGCTCCTGCTCGTCGGCCTGCGCCTGCTGGGCAAGCGCGAGCTCGGCCAAATGTCGATCTACGACCTCGTGTTGGTGATCGTACTGGCCAACGCGGTGCAGAACGCCATGCTCGGCCACGACACCACGCTGGGCGGCGGCCTCGTCGCGGCCTTCACCCTGCTCGCCCTCAACCGCGTCTTCACCTGGCTCATCGTGACGCGGCGCGAGATCCGGGACTGGATGATCGGCGAGCCGGTGCTGATCGTGCGCGAGGGCCACCTCCTGACCGCCCGCATGCGCGCCGAGGGCGTGACCCGCGAGCACGTGATGGCGGCCATGCGCGAGCACGGCATCGACCGCCTGGAGGACGTGCAGATGGCCGTGCTGGAGACCGACGGCGAGATCAGCATCGTGCCGCGCGAATCGCGGGTGCAGCGCACCCGGCACAAAGTCCGCGGCTTGCGCGTGTCCTGAGGGAGGCTTGCCCCGCATGACCGAGAGTAATCTGCCGCTACCCTGGTTCGTGGCCGCCATTGCCCTGCGCACCGCGATCACGCTCGTCGTGCTGGTCGGCGCGATCCGCGTCTTCGGCAAGCGTGACATGGGCGGCTTGAACCTGCTCGACCTGCTGATGGTGTTGCTCATCGGCAACGCGGTGCAGAACGCGCTCACGCAGGGGAGCGGCAGCCTCGCCGGCGCCCTTATGTCCGCGGGCGTCCTCTTGCTCCTCGACCGCGCGCAGGGCGCCCTGTTCACCCGCCATCCCGAGTTCGCCCGGCAGCTCGAGGGCGAGCCGGCGGTGCTCCTCGTGGACGGGCATATGGATCGCAAAGTGCTCGACCGCGAAGGGGTGAGCGAGGACGCCGTCTACGCCGCGATGCATGAGCAGGGCGTGGCCCGGCTCGACGATGTGCGCCTGGCGGTGCTCGAGGTCGACGGCCGCATCTCCGTCGTGCCCCGCGAGCACCAGCAGTAGCGCGCCGTCCTATCCCGCGCCGCCCACCGGCATCGCGCTATTGCTCACGAACGCCAGCCGCCGGCTGTCGGGCGCCCACGAGGGCACGTTAATCGTGCCCTGGCCGCCGTACAGATAGGCGACGACGCGCAGCGGACCCCCGGCGGCCGGCATCTGCCGCAGGTAGACGTGCTTGTACGGCGGGTGGTCGCCCGGCGCCACGTCCTGCCCATAGCTGATGAGCACGATCTGCTGCCCATCCGGCGAGAGGTGCGCGAACCAGTTGTTGTAGGCGTCGTCGGTCACCGGCTCCTGCGCGCTGCCGTCCGGCCGCATGCGCCAGATCTGCATCCGCCCGCTGCGCACCGAGTTGAAGTAGACATAACGTCCGTCGGGGCTGTATTCCGAGCCGTCGTCCAGCCCCGGCGCGGTGGTCAGCCGCGTCTCCTCGCCGCCCTCGGCGGCGATACGGTAGATGTCGCCGTCGCTCCCGTCGCGCATGGCCGTGTAGACCAGATATTTCCCGTCGGGCGACCAGCCGTGCAGGTACGACGGGCCGCGCGCGGTGATGCGGCGCGGCGTGCCCCCGGTGGTGGGGAGCGTGTAGATGATCGCGTGGCCGCCGTCCTCCGGGCTGTGGTGGCTGATACCCAGCATCGTGCCGTCGAACGAGAGCACGTGGTCGTTGTTGTTCCGCGTCGCGAACCCGGTGTCGATGGGCTCGGGCGTCCCGCCCACCAGGTCGAAGCGATACAGGCGCCCCTCGCTGTTGTAGATCAGCGCTGCGCCGTCCGGCGTCCAGTTGGGCGCCTCGAAGGGCACTGCGGAGCTATGGATGATGCGCCGATCCCCCGTCGCCGTGTCCAGGATCTCCAGCCGGCTGCCCAGGGGCGGGTCGCCGCGGGTCCAGCCGGGCGGCGCGGGCGTGACCAGCCGCACGTTGTCGAAGTGCGCCTCGGCATCGGGTCCCGCGACGAACAACCCGACGTAGACTGCGTCCCCCAGGTCCAGGGCCCCGCCCTCGACGACGGTAAAGGGGTCGCCGAAGCGCGCCGCGCGCAGCCGGAAGTCCGCGCCCGTGCGCTCCAGTTGAAGCACATCCGCCCACTCCGCGCCCACCGGCAGCGCCTCCAGGGCGCGCCCTGGTGCGCGGCGGATGGCCAGGTGCACCTGCCCGGCGTCGTTGCGCACCGCGCTCACGGCCGGCGCACCATGGTCCAGCGAGCCGCGGACCGTCCAGCCGAGCGCGCGGCGGCTCGCGCCGCCGTCGCCGAGGAACGCGGCGCGGGCGTGCACGATGAAATCGCCCTCCATCCGGGTCCAGACGTAATGGAAGCGCTCGCCGTCCGGAGTGGCCGGGGTGCCCGCGCCGGCTACGCGGTAGCTCTGCGTCTCCGGGACGTAGGACGCGTGGCCGGCCGGGGCGCCCGGCCCGATGTCCGCCTGCCCGGCGAACTGGCCCAGCGGGCCCTCAGTCTCCTGCGTGTGGTCGGTCATGCGGGGTCTCCTCCCGGGGCGGCCGCCCGGCGGCTCACGCGCCGCCGGGCAGGTCGTCCGTCAGCGCGGCCAGGATCTCGTCCGTGAAGGTGCGCGGGTCGTAGTCGGCCATCTCGATCAGCGGCCGGTCGCGCATCGCGGCCAGGCGCGGGCCACTCGTGAAGCCGGGCACGTGCCGGTCGAGCACCGCGCGGGCGCGGTCGTCGTCCAGCAGCGCGCCGATGGGGCTATCGACGCTCAGCCGGCCGGCGTAGGCCGCGTCGGTGAAGCGCGCCCCCGCGGCGTGCGGCGGCAGCGGCTCGGGGCGCGGCACGCCGCTGGTCACCTCCAGGCGCCGGCCCTGCTCCGCCGACTCCAGAATCGCGTGCATGACGTCGAGCACGTGGTAGCCCAGGGCGCCGGAGGCGCGCGGGGCGCGGCCGGTGCGCAGCGCGTCGGCCATGTCGGCCAGCCCGACGCCCCGGCTGTTCCGCGTGAACTCCGGCCGCACCGGCACGGTCGACCACGCGCCTGCCCCGGCCGCGCGCAGGCGCACCGGCCCGCCGAACGTGTTCGGGTCGGGCAGGCTCAGCGTGCCCTCCGAGCCGTAGATCTCGATGTGCGGCACCTCCCCGCCCCAGACGTCGAAACTGGTGACCAGCGTCGCCACCGCGTCGTTCGCGAAGTCCAGGATCCCGGCGATGTGCGTCGGCGTGTGCACCGGGATCATCTCGCCCGCCCGCGGCTGGCTGGTGATGCGGCGCTCCGGGTAGGTCATCTTCGCCGAGCCCGTCACGCGCTGCACCGGCCCGAGCAGCGCGGCCAGCGTCGTCAGGTAGTAGGGGCCGACGTCGAACAGCGGCCCCGCGCCCACCTCGTAGAAGAAGGCGGGCGAGGGATGCCAGGTCTCGGGCGGCTGGTGGAACACGAACGCGCTCGCGGCGACCGGTTGGCCGATGGCGCCCTCGTCGATCAGCGCGCGGCAGGCCTGCAGCCCGCCGCCCAGGAACGTGTCGGGCGCGACGCCGACCAGCAGGTCGCGCTGCGCGGCCGTCTCCAGGATGCGCTGCCCGTCGGCCCGCGTCACCGCCAGCGGCTTCTCGTTGTAGACCGACTTGCCCTGCTCCAGCGCGGCCAGCGCGATCGCCCCGTGCGAGGCCGGTGAGGTCAGGTTGAGCACGATCTCGACGGCTGGGTCGGCCAGCAGGTCGGCCACGCTGCAGAAGCGGGGCACGCCATAGCGTCGGGCGCGCGCCTCGGCGCGGTCCAGGTGGCGGTCGGCCACGGCCACCACCTCCAGGTTGTCGAACTTGCCGCAATTGCGCAGGTAGATGCCGCTGATAATGCCGCTTCCCACCACGCCCACGCGTACCCGTTCTGCCATCGCTCCTGCACCTTCCTTGTCAACCGTGTTGCGTCGCGCCCTGTCGCGCCATTGGTGGCCGCTATACCTGCGGCGCTTCCTGCCAACCGATCGCCACCGTCTCGACCGCGTGCGGCGCGATCGCCAGCGGCACCATCGCTCCCGCGTCGGTTCGCGCGAAGGGCAGCGGGTCGCCGGGGCGTTCGAGCAGGTCGGTGCGCCGCACCTCGGCCACCGGCCCGGCGACCGTGATCGTCGCGCGGCGCGCCAGGCCCAGCGCATCCCACACGCGCACCACGATGCCGGGTGCGTCCCGCCGCGGCTTCACCGCGAGCACGATCAGTCCGTCGCTCGTCGCCAGGCCCGCGGCCGGCGCGGCGGCGCCCGCCGGCCAGAGCAATGCCGGCCGCGTCGTCTCCCAGGCGATCTGCCACAGCCGGCTCGTCCGCCAGTCGCCCGCGTGCGGCACGAGGCGGTAGCGGAAGGCGAAATCCCCCTCCTGCCACTGCGGGAAGTTCGTGCCCCACTGCGTATTGAACAGATGCCCGAACACGACCGGCGCCGCCGGCACACGTTCGGGCAGGTACTCGAACAGCCCCAGGCTGCCCAGCGAGACGAGGGGCGCGTCGATCGGGATGATCCCCAGCCCGTGCCGGTCGTCGGTGACGTCGACCCAGGTCTCGACCGCCCAGAGCGAGCGATTGGCGCCGGGCGCGATGTCCCGCGCGGGATCGATCACCGCGCCGGTCTGCCCGATCCGGAAGGTTGGGCGCGTCAGGTTGAGCGGGAAGACCGCCGTCGCCCCCTCGGCCAGCGGCGTGGCCGCCTTCCCGCGCACATGGTACGTGAAGTCGACCACGGGCAGGTCGTCGTACAGGCTGATCGCCAGGTCGATCGTCTGCGCCGGGGCCACCGTGGGGCCTGCGCGCTCGGGACGCAGCCGCCCGCCCGTCAGCAGCAGCGTCTGCCGCCCGGGCCCGCGGGTGAGCGCCGCCCGGTAGCCGCCGGCCCATGCCGTCAGGTGCGGCCAGTCCTCCGGGTAGCCGGGACGGCCGAAGTCGGCAATGAACCAGTCCTGGAAGAGGCGGCCATAGGCGCGCAGGAAGGCCGCGATGTCGGCCGCCGAGAACAGGTCGTAGCGATAGGCGCCGAACGGCCCGGCCGGGTTCGCGGCGACCCACTCGTGGCCCGAGGCCTTCTCGACGAGCGACGTCAGGCCGCCGGCCTCCGGGTCAGCGGCCAGGCGGAAGTAGGCGTTTTCGAGCACCGGCGTGCCCGCCGGCTCGGGCACGGCGGGGCCCTCGGGCCGGGGACGCACCACGATGGACCCCAGGCTTAGCGGCGCCGTCGTGCCGGGGAAGCGGAGCCGGCCGTCGTGCACTTCGCCGGCCACGGGCGGCCCGCCCGCCACCGTGACCTCGACCGGTCCGGACGGCAGCGCGCTGCCGTCCGCCCAGACCGCCTCCACCCGCCCGGCCCGGCCCCAGCCGAGCGGCTCGTACAGCCTCGCCGGCCCCGGTGCCGCGCCGGTCGCCCCGCCCGCGACCAGCGCGGCGGCTACGGCCTGCGCCGCCTCCGCCTGGGTCACGTAGGCGCCCTTGGCCACCCACAACTCCTCCAGCCGCCGATAGGGCGCCGTCTCGCGGGCCGCCGCGAACTCCCCGGCCGTGAAGACGCGCGTGATCGTGCTCTTCACGTCGAGGCCCCAGGTGTGCTCGCCGAAGAGCAGCAATTGCTCGTAGGCGCGCGCCGCCGGGCCGGTGAGGGGCGACTCGACCGCCGTCCGCTCCGGCCGCTGCAGCGTGCCCAGGCTCTCCGTCGCCGCCAGCCGGCCGCGCAGCGCCCGCACCCGGGCCACCTCGCGCGGCATCGTGCCCACGCCGTGGATCCAGGTGTCGGCCAGGTCCCACGAGATCACCGGCACGGCGGCAAGCTGCGCGGGGTTGGCGAAGACCGCGTCCGCGAAGTCGCCAAGCTCGCCGAAGACGACCCGCGTGCCCGGCGAGGCCGCGGCCACTTCGGCGCGCATCGCCACCAGCTCCTCCGGGCGGTGCGGCCCGTGGTTGTCGAGCGTCTGCTGCAGCGCCAGCCAGGTGTCGAGCGGCCAATCAGACGGCGGCAGCAGCGGCGTGCCGTAGCCGCCCGGCGAGTAGTACGTCAGCACGCGCGAGCCGTCCGGTCCCTCCCAGAAGAAGAGGCGCGGCAGCCACGGCGCCGCCGACCCGCTGTTGCAGCCTAAGTGCAGGAAGCGGATCCCCGCCCGCGCCAGCAGCGTCGGCAGGATCCAGGTATGCCCCGGCACGTCGGTCTGCTTCGCGCCGGTCACGCGGCGGGCATAGCGGTCCTCAAGCTCGCGCGCGACGTCAAGCCCGCGCACCAGGTCTTCGAGGCCGCAGAAAGCCGTGTGGGTGGTGAAGGGGTAAGCGTGCCAGGTCAGCCGCCCGGCGCGCACGAGCGCATCGGCGGCGGCGCGGTGGGCGGGCGGGACGCTGGGGCTGTCGAGCAGGTAGCGCAGGGGCCAGGCGGGCAGCGTCCAGACGTAGCGCGCGCCCGGCGCCTCGTGCGCCGTCGCCGTCATGACCGCCTGCACGGCCTCGAACATCGGCCCGGTGTAGGCCGCCATCACGCGGTCAGGCAGGTCGGTGAAGCCCAGGTCGAAGTGGGTCTTGAAGACGACGACCACGGTCTTAAGCGGCGGCACGAGCGGCGGTTCCTCCGAAAGTGCGGCGGATGCGGCGCGACCCGCGCCCGCGCGTGGCGGCGAGCGCGGGTCACGGCCTGCGCGTGGCGCGGCCGCCTACTTGACGACCAGGTCCGGCCGGGCGGCCTGATTCGAAGTCGTACGGCTTGGCGATCACGACCAGCCGGTGGTCGTCGATGCCGTAGGGGAAGCAAGTGATGAGCGTCAGCGTCTGGTCGGGCGTCGGGTCCATGTAGCGCGCGTTCTCGCGCTTCTGCGCGTCCGACACCCCGTCTTCCATCACCAGCACCGTGTCCTGCACGATGTACAGGAACTCGCGGTCCTGGGTGTAGATGTGGATTTCGTCGCCGCGCTTCACCTCGTGCAGGTTCTTGAAGACCTCGCCCTTATAATCGTCGTGGCCCGAGATGACCACGTTGCCGACCTGCCCGGGGTTCGCCGTGCCGTCGTGGTGCCCGGCCGCGTACTCCGCGACCTTCCACTGGCTCGACGCCTGTCCGTCCTTGCCGGGGATCATTTCCCAGCCGATGGGCACGACCGACGTGTCGATGCCCACGCTCGGGATGGTGATCTTGGTCGGCGGCTCGCTCGGCACCTGCAGGCTGACCGGTCCGGTGCCGCCCGCGCCGATGTTAAGCTCGGCCAGCGGCGCATCGTCCACCCGCACGGTGTTGTTGACCGGCGTGGGGGCGGGCGCGGCGGCGTTGGGCGTGGTCAGCGCGAGGGGTGCCGGGGCACTGCCCGCGGTCGCCGGGGAGGGCGCGGCCGGTGGCAGCCAGTTGATGTCGCCCGCCGCCTGGTGTTGCTGCGCGATCGCGTCGGCGATCTGGTTGTTCGTGTAGCTCTGGTAGCCGAGGTAGCCCCCAACGCCGAGCATCAGCACCAGCCCGACCACGATCAGCAGATTGCCCAGCCGTCGCACCCAGGTCGCGCCCGGCTTGGCCGCGCGGGTCGTTTCGGTTCGGCTGCTGCCCTCGGCCTGACTTCCAATCATGCGTTGCTCTCTCACTCGGGATCCCCGTCTGTCCGGCCGCCGGACGCGCCCCGCGGGCGCGGATCCCTGTACTCTGTTAGACGTAATCGCGGGGTGGCGCGGTTCTCAGCCAGTATAACAGATTCCGTGCCGAGCTCATCCGCGCCGCCTCAGAACTGCCCCGCCAGGACCGGCGGGCTGGTCGGCTGGGCCACTTTGCCGGGCTTCCACCGTGATCGCGGCCACGTCGTAATTGCCGAGGTTGCCCGGCACGGCGAAGACCAGCAGGCCCCGGCCCTGCGCGTCGGGCGTGAAGACGTCGACCGCGACCGGCGTCTGCCCCTTGATCAGCCACAGCTCGTAGACCTTGCCTGCGGGCGGCGGCGGCAAGGCGTTGGCCGCCAACACCGCCCGGCCCGTCTGCGGGTCGGCCAGTAGCTGCACCTGGGCCGCCTGCAGGCCGCCGCTCCCCGTCAGCGCGATGCTCCGCGTGGCCGGGTCCGCCAGGGCCGCCGCCAGGGCATCGCGCTGCACCGTCACGGTGGCCAGCTGTGCGGCGGCCGCCGCGGCGCGCTGCTCGGCGTCGGCGGCGCGTTGCTGCGCCGCCAGGCCCCAGACGCCCGCGAGCACGACCAGTACCGCCAGCGTGCCGGCGAGCGCCCAGCCCGTGCGCGGGCCCAGCCGGGCCCACCAGGGCCGCGCGGGCGGCGCCGCCGTCAGGGGGCTGCGAGCCGGTGGCGGCGCGGCAGGCGCCGGGCGGGCCGCGGGCGCGGCGTCGCTTTCCGCTTCCAGCTTCTGCAAGAACCGGGCCTGATGGCCGGGCGGCTCCACGGCCGGGGCGGGCTCGGGCGGCAGCGCGTCCAGCCGCGCCGCGAAGCGCGCGAAGTGGCCGGGCGGCTCCGCCGCGTCCCCGGCACTCAGCGCGAGCGCCGACGCGGCGACCAGCAGGCGGTCGAGCTCGGCGCGGCAGTGCGCGCAGTCCGCCAGGTGGGCCTCGAGCGCGGCAAGCTCGTCCGGGTCCAGCGCGCCGACGGCGTAGGCCGCGAGCTGTTCGGTGAAGCGGTCATCCCCGGATCCGCGTGGCTCGCTCATCCGAAACGCACATCCTTTCCCCAGCCGCGGGCTTCCAGCGCGGCGCGCAGCCGCTGGAGCCCCGTGCGCATGCGCGTCTTGATGGTGCCCAGGGGCTCCTGCAGATGCGCGGCGATCTCCGATTGCGACATGCCGCCGAAGTAGGCCAGTTCCAGCGCCGCGCGCTGCGGCACGCTGAGCTCGGCCAGCGCGGCCCGCACCACCGCCTGCGTCTCGGCCTGTCCCAGCGAATCCTCGACGCTCGACTCGCCCGCCGGCCGGTCCGCCGGCTCGGGCAGGGGCCGCTCGTGCGCCGGTGGGTCGGTCGCCGTCGTAACCAGCGGCTGCGTGCGCCCGCGCCGCCGTAGCTGGTTGATGGCGTTGTTGTGCACGGCCGCCAGGAACCAGTGGACGAAGGCGCCGCGCGTGGGGTCGTAGAGCGCCGGCCGCTGCCAGAGCTTCAGGAAGACGTCTTGCACGCAGTCCTCCGCCTGGCCGGGGTCGCCCAGGATCCGCAGCGCCAGCGCGTAGGCGCGGCGGAAGTAGCGCTGATACAGCTCGTGTAAGGCCTCGGTCCGCCGCTCGCCCACGCGCGCCATCAGGGTCGCGTCGTCGGCGGGGGCCGGTGCTTCGTGCGGTACCGCCAATAAATGCTCCTTCACCGCCGTGGTGGGGCAGGCCACGCCCGGAATCCCCGGCAGGCGCCCTGACGCGGGTCCCGGCGCGCCCGGCGTATGGGGGGTTGGCGCGGACGCCTGCACGGGGTATGCCATCGGCTGTTGCACGGGCCGGCTCCGGTTCCGTATCGGGCCGGACGCACCAGTCCAGCACGCGCACCGCGACCGGGGAAGGCCATCCGCTGGGCTCTCCGCGCGGTCTGAGGTACAGGGGACATACACGCCGCCCTCGGGAACGGATTGCGCGTGGCCCGGTCTTGGGGCGATCGGGCGAAGCGCTCTTTGGGGCGACACGGACCCCGCGAAGGTAGCGGGCGCGCCGGCCAGGGCCGCTACCCGCCGCCGCGGGGCCCTTGCCCGCGCCCGCCCTACGGCGCGGGGCAGCCGGGCAGCAGCGCCTGCGCGACCAGCTTCGCCGCCTGGCCGCGCGTCAGCAGGTTGGCCGGACGATAGGTGCCGTCGGCGTACCCGCTGAGGACGCCGTGGGCATAGGCGCGCTCGACGAAGAGCCAGAAGGGGTGGGCCGGCGGCACGTCGCGGAAGGTCTGCCGCGTGGGCGGGATCGCCTCCCCGTAGCCCGCGGCGTTCGCGACCAGTTTGGCCCCCTGGCCCCGCGTGAGCGGGCTGCCGGGCCGGAAGGTGCCATCCGCGTAGCCGCTGAGGACGCCGTGGGCATAGGCGCGCTCGACGAAGAGCCAGAAGGGGCTGCCGGGCGGCACGTCGCGGAAGGTCTGGCGCGCGGGCGGGATCGGGTCGGCGTAGCCCGCGGCGTTCGCCAGCAGCTTGGCCGCCTGGCCGCGGGTGAGCGTGGCCCCCGGCCGGAAGGTGCCGTCGGCATAGCCGCTGACGATGCCACGGCAGGCCAGGCAGCGGACGTCCGCGTAGAAGGGGCTGCCCGGCGGCACGTCGGCGAACTGCAGCGGACAGGCCGTGGCCGTCGGCGAGACCGGCGGGGTGGGCGTCGGCCGATGGCGGGCGCAGCGTGGCGGTGGCCGACGCGGTAGGCGTGGCCGTCGGCGTGCGGGTAGCCGGCGCGACAGGCGTGGCCGTCGGCGTGGCGGTCGCGGAGGCGGCCACCAGCGTGCCGGTCGGGCTGGCCGTGGCGGTCGGCGTGGAGCAGTCCACCATGTACCGCTCGGTCAGCGTCTCGTCGGGCCCCGAGGGCCCCGGCCAGTAGTAGCCGGCCGCCCAGGTCACGCCCTCGCCGCGTACCGCCGTCACGCCCTCTAGCATCGCCCCGAATTCTCCGGTCCAGCGTGCCACGGTCCACACGGAGCCCCGCCAGTGGACCGCGAAGCCCTGACTGCGCCCTGTCGCGGCACTGACAGAGGAGCCGACCGCGGTAACGTCGTCAGGTCCCGTGCCGGCCACGCCAAAAAGTCCATGCAGCGGCGCACCGATCGGATCCGGCACGCTGACCGCCGTCCAGCCGCGGCCGTCCCAGTGCTCGCTGAAGCTATAGTGATCGGTCGAGTGGTAGCCGACCGCCCACACGTCGGCCGGCCCGAGCATCGTCACACCGCGCAAGGTCATGCCGGCCGAGGCATCCGGCACCAGGGTCCAGGCCCGGCCGTCCCAATGGGCCGTGCCGCTGGGGCCGACCGCCCAGGCGTCGTCGGCGGCCCACGCGCTGACGCCGTAGTAGCCGGGGACACTCGGCCCCGGCACGAGGCTCCACGCCAGGCCGTTCCAGTGCTCGATCAAGCCTTTACCGCCGAAGCCGACGGCCCAGACGTCGTTGGGGGCGACGCCGGCCACGGCGTAGAGCCGGCCCGCCCCGGCGGCGGGCACCACGCTCCACTGCGTGCCGTCCCAGTGCTCAGTCAACGCGCCCGCGCTGTCGAACCCGACGGCCCAGGCGTCGTTGGGGGCGAGGGCGGCGGCGCCGTCCAGCTCGACGGAGCCGGGGGGCAGGTCCGCGCCGGGCACGATAGCCCACTGGGTGCCGTCCCAGTGCAGCAGGAGCGCGGCGGGCGTCGGGTCCCAGACGTCGCCGACGGCCCAGACGTCGTCGGGGGCAGCGGCGGCCACGGCGTGCAGGTCATTCTCGGCGCCAGGGACGTTGGGGCTGCTGATCGTTTGCCGGGTGACGGGACAGGTGGTGGGGGTGGGCGTGCGGCAGGCGCCGGGATAGTAGGCGGTGAGCGCGCCCACTTCATTCCCGCTGCCGGCGGCCCAGACACCATTGGGCAGCGCGGCCATGCCATAGTAAGCGGTGCTCGCCTGCGCCGGGATTAGGCGCGTTCACGATGGTCCAGGCCTGCCCGTCCCAATGCTCAAAGAAAGCCACGCTCCCGATGCACTGGCCGGTGCAGTAGTAGCCGCTCGCCCAGACGTCTTGGGATCCGCGTGCCCGCAACGGCCAGCAAGGTCGGGTGGCTACTCGAGGGATTCGGGCTCGGCACGACCGACCACTGGGCGCCATCCCAGTGGAGGACGAGCGTGCCGGTACCGCCCGCGTTGCCGACGGCCCAGGCATCGTCGGTGTATCCGCCCAGATGCCGTTGAGCGTGCTCCCATTGGCCACGCTAGGACTGGGGATCACGCTCCACTGCACGCCATCCCAGTGGATGATGAGCGGTCGCGCTGCGACCGGCTGCGGCGGACAGCCCCAACGGCCCAAACGTCATCCGGCGCCGCCGTCGCGACGGCGTTGAGCTCGCTCCGCCGCCCGTACTGGGGCGGGGGCTGATGCTCCATTGGGTGCCGTCCCAGTGCTCGATGAGCATGTCGGTTCCGCTCTCGCCGACGCTCCAGACATCATTGGTTTGACTGCCCGCGACTCCACGCAGTTCCCAGCCGTTGGAGCCCGGATCTGGCGTGCTGATCTCGGTCCACTGGTTCCCATCCCAGTGCGCCGCGAGCGCCTTTTCAACGTAGTTGCTTTCATACGACCCGACGGCCCACACATCGGTGGTCCCGATGGCCGCTATGGGTTCATAAAAGAATAAGTTCCCCCACGGGGCGGCTGGGGAGAGCGGCGCGCCGTGGCGAGATCGTATAGTTCCAAGCAGGACAGACGCAGTGGGCCATCACGTTCAAGCTTGCCATCACCGCATCGCTGATCTTCACGCCCAGCGGATAGACCGTGCTCACCCGCTGGGCCGTGACTGTCAAGCCCGTGCTGGTCGTGGTCTCGCGGATGTAGCTCAAGATGAGCTCCCAGGTGCGCAAGGGACACCCCGCCCAGGTCTTGCTGATTTCGCTGAACAACCGATGCTCAATCCAGTTCCACTTCGAGCAACCCGGCGGATAATGGCAGACGGTGACTTCCAGCCCAAACCGATCCGCCACCTGCTCCTGCAAGGCCGCCTTCCATCCCCGCGAGCGGCTACCGTTACTGCCCCCGCCATCGGCTTCAATCAGCAGCCGCGTGGCGGTCGGGTAATACACCGGCAGTATGTCGCTACACCAGGCGGCAATATTATCCACCGCAAATTGCGCTGTGTCCGCCGAACTGCCTACATACACCGTGCCCGCATTGCGCGCCAAGTCGTAAATCCCGTAGGGCACCGCCCGCCCCAGCGCGTCCTGCGGGAAGTCATGGTCGTTGACCAATTCGGGGGCCGTCCCCCAGGTGCGCCCGGCTTGCTTAAAGTCGCCAATCAGTTCCTTCTTCTTGGTATCCACACTGATCACCGGCTGCGCCGCCTCCAGATGCGCCGTGCGCTGCTCCTGGATGTAACGAAATTGGGTGTCCCGGTCGGGGTGGGCGGCGCCGCTCAGTTGCTTGCGATTACCACGCAAGCGATAGTGCTGCGCCTTGAGCAAGCGGCTGATGACCGGCAAGCTCAGGTGGTAGCCCTGTTCGCGCAGGCGGGCTTGAATATCGGGCAGCCGACAGTTGAGCCATTTGTCGTTACTCATCGGGTTCCCCGCCGTATGCGGCGCCACGATTGCCAAGAGCGCGGCGCTCACCGCCGGATCTTTTTTTCGGTAGCGGGGCGCCCGCCGCCGGGGTGGCGCTGGCGATCGGGGGGCACCTCCGTCAAGCCGGCGGCGAGTTCCGTGCGCCCGCGGCGAATGGTATCGGTGTCCAAGCCCGTCATGAGGGCGAGTTGGCGCTCACTGGGCGCATCGGGCGCCTGGGCGAGTAAGCCGACGTACCAGCGCCGCTGCGGCTCGCTCAAGCGAGAGAGAAACAAATTCATCTGGCGATGCTGCTGTTGGATCGCTGGATCGGCAGCGGTCTGGCACACCGGGCAAGTACACGTATGGACGGGCGGCGGTTCCGTAGACATGGGCGCACCTCCAAGGGGAATGACCCATAGTATACCTCATTGGGGGAACTTATTCTTTTATGGACCCTATGCCGGAGAATTGATTGTCAAGCCCAGGGTTCGGGCTTGGCAGCAGGTGCCACTGGTTGCCATCCCAATGCTGAATCAAGCCGGCGGTCCCGGTGGCGACATTCGTGTAGCCGGCGGCCCAGACGTCGTCCGCCGCCCGCCCGCTGACGCCGTAGAGGACGTCACCGCCGGCGCTCGGGATCGTTTCCCAGCAACCGGCCACGCTCTGGGGCAACCCGGCGGTCGCCGCGCCGCGGGCGGTGTCGCCAGGCAGCAGGGCCAGCAGGGCGACCACCCCGCCGAGGGAAAGCAGGAGCAACGCCCATCGTATGACCTTCCGGAGCACGTTGGTACCTCCGCCGTGCCGCTTCCCGCGCGGGGAATCGCTGTAATGCACGAGACAACCTTACCGCAAGCGCATTCGACGCCCGCGCCTACGTTACTATAGCAGGCTCGGCGGGCGCTCGCAATGCGGCCGTCCCGCTCGCCTGGCGTCTCGTCGGCCACGTCTTCCCCGCGCCCGAGGCGGACCGGCGGGACGAGCTACCCGGTGGGGCAGACCAGATGGGGGACGTGTGGGTACGTGTGGGGATGGACCATCGCGGCACCGTTGAAGAAACATGGAAGTCTTGAACGACCAAATCATGGTCGCAGATATGCTCATTATCGGCGTAGCACGGATCGGTCGAACCGGGCGGGCAACTTGCGTCGCCGCGGCAAAAGGATTACAATAGATATTGGACGAGTAGGGCACCGACGCGGGTAGGGCGTTTCGCGCCTTTCCGGCTGTTGTCACGTCAAATTGGCCTGCTCGACGAGGAGGAGGCTTCGCAGCATGGAGACGAATAACACGAAAGCGCATGATTCCGCGCCGGAGGTCGAGAAATCGACCTGGGTCACCAAGCGGGGCCTGGCGCAGATGCTGAAGGGCGGCGTGATCATGGACGTGGTCACGGCCGAGCAGGCGAAGATCGCCGAGGACGCGGGCGCCGTGGCCGTCATGGCCCTCGAGCGCGTGCCGGCCGACATCCGGGCGCACGGCGGCGTCGCCCGCATGAGCGACCCGGAGATGATCGTCGGCATCATGGACGCCGTCACGATCCCCGTGATGGCCAAGTGCCGCATCGGCCATTTCGTCGAGGCCCAGATCCTCGAGGCGCTCGGCGTCGATTACATCGACGAGAGCGAAGTGCTGACGCCGGCCGACGAGGAGAACCACATCGACAAGCACAAGTTCCGCGTGCCGTTCGTCTGCGGCTGCCGGAACCTGGGCGAGGCCCTGCGGCGCATCAACGAGGGCGCGGCGATGATCCGCACCAAGGGTGAGGCCGGCACGGGCAACGTGGTCGAGGCGGTGCGCCATATGCGCGCCGTGCAGAGCGAGATCCGCCGCTTGCATTCGATGACGTCGGACGAGCTGTTCCACGCGGCCAAGGAGCTGGCGGCGCCCTACGAGCTGGTCAAGCAGGTGGCCGGGTCCGGCCGGCTGCCCGTGGTCAACTTCGCGGCGGGTGGCGTGGCCACGCCGGCCGATGCCGCGCTGATGATGCAGCTGGGCTGCGACGGCGTCTTCGTCGGCTCGGGCATCTTCAAGTCGGGCGACCCGGCCCGGCGCGCCCGGGCGATCGTGCAGGCCGTGACGCACTACCAGGATCCGGCGATCCTGGCCGAGGTGTCGCGCAACCTGGGCGAGGCCATGGTCGGCATCGAGATCAGCGCCATCCCGCAGGGCGAGCTGCTCGCCACGCGCGGCTGGTAAGCGCGGCGGGGCGGGCGTTGCGGCGCCCGCGTCCCGGCCGGCCCATTGGGGACAACCCGGAACCCCTCCGGTCACGCGGGTTTCGGGTTTTCCGTTCGTGCGCCCGTGCGCGGCGGAGCGCCCGCCGGCAGGAGAGGGCCCCGGCCCCGCGCGGCCGAGGAAGTGAAGTGTTGAAAGCAAGCATGCCGTTGAAGATTGGGGTCCTGGCCCTGCAGGGGGCCTTCATCGAGCATTGTGCCGCGCTGCGGGCGCTGGGCGCCGAGTGCGTCGAGGTGCGGCTGCCCGAGCAGCTGGCGGGCCTGGACGGCCTGATCATCCCGGGCGGCGAGAGCACCACGATCGCCAAGCTCGCGCGCGAGTACGGCCTGGACGAGGCGATCCGGCGCTTCAATCAGGACGCCGGACGGCCGGTCTACGGCACGTGCGCCGGCATGATCTACGTGGCCCACAGCGCCGGGCGGCCCCAGCCCGTGCTCGACCTGATCGACGTCGACGTCGAGCGTAACGCCTTCGGCCGGCAGGTCGACAGCTTCGAGACCGCGCTGCCCATGCCGGTGCTCGGCGCGCGGCCGTTCCCGGCCGTCTTCATCCGCGCGCCGCTGATCGGCAGCGTGGGCCCCGGCGTCGAGGTGCTGGCCCGCCTGGCCGACGGCCGGCCCGTGGCGGCGCGCCAGGGCGGCGTGCTCGTCACGTCGTTCCACCCCGAGCTGACCGGCGACCTGCGGTTGCACCGCTACTTCCTGGAGCAGTGCGCCGCCGCGGCGAGCCCGGCCGCGGGGAGAAAGTCGGCGTGATCCGGCCGGCGGGGTGGACGGACATCGCGCGCATCCTGGTGACCCGGCGCCAGCAGAATATCTTGCGGCTGAACCCGCCCTACACGATCATCCAGCCCGAGTCGGTCGTCATGGACCTGCTGCGCGCCCAGAGCCCCCTGCCGCGCCGCCGCTGCCACACGCTCGTCTACCTGGAGGACGGCGCCGTGCTGGCCTACCTGCAGGCCCGCTGCCGCTGGCGGCGCCGCGACGAGTGGACGATCACGAGCCTGGCGGCGACCGAGCGCGCGCCCGAGCCGCTCTGGCGCCTGCTCGTCGCCGAGGCGATCCGCCAGGCGGGCGAGCGCGGCGTCACGCGCCTGTTCGCCAAGATCGCCGTCGACGCGCCATACGAAGATCTGTTCCGTGAGGTCGGCTTCACCGTCTTCACCCACGAGCGCATCTGGGGCAATCTCTACCTGACCGGCGGCGACGAGGGCGAGGCGCGGCGGGGACCGCTGCGCACGGTCGAGCGCCACGACGCGTTCGATCTGCTGCAGCTCTATCGGCAGGTGACGCCGCGCGTCGTGCAGCAGGCCGAGGCGCTGACCAGCAAGCAGTGGCAGCCGGGCGCCCGCGTCGTCCTCGGCGGGCTGGCCGCGCGCGCGCTCGTCTGGGACAACGCGGCCGCGGCGCCCGAGAGCACCTACGCGCCCCACGGCCTCGGGGGCTGGATCCGGCTCCTCAGCGGCCCGCGGGGCCACTGGATCACCACGATGTACCGGCCGGAGCAGCGCGGTATCGCGAGCGCGGCGGTCGACTACACGCTCTGGCTGGCGCGCAAGAACGCGCCGAAGCCGACTTACGTCGCCCTGCGCGAGTATCAGGCCGAGCTTGAGCCGCTCCTGGAGGAGCGGGGCTTCCACTTGCTCAGCGAGCAAGCGTTACTGGTGAAATACACCGCGGTATTGGCGCCCCAGGTCTCGCCCGCGTTCGCGCTGCAGCGAGCCCACCGGCTGGTCGTCAGCGACTGGACGATTTCAAGCGCCGATCCGGAACCGAGGTTGGCATGTCTGACGAATCACGAGACTATACGGCTCTGACCGGCCGCGCCGTCGGCGGCGCGACCGATCCTGAGGCCGGCACGGAGCTTATGCTGCGTCCGGCCGGCGAGCAAGAAATCACCGACGACCTCGAAGCGCTGCTGGGGACCTTGCCGCCCGCGTTGCTGGCCAACCTGGAGACCGAGGATAACCGCGCACGCCTCATCGAGGTCGTGATGGACCTGGGCCGCAAGCCCGAGGCGCGCTATCACGGCGCCGAGGTGCTGCTCAGCGAGCGCGAGATCAACCGCGATGATATCCGCTACGTGGTCGAGCGCATCGGCCACTTCGGCGGCGATAACCGCGCGGGCATCGAGCGCACGCTCCACCGCATCTCCTGTATCCGCAACCGCAACGGCGAGATCATCGGCCTCACCTGCCGTATCGGCCGCGCGGTCTACGGCACGATCAACATCATCCGCGACCTGGTCGAGTCGGGCAAGAGCATCCTGTTGCTTGGGCCGCCGGGCGTCGGCAAGACGACCCTGCTGCGCGAGGTGGCGCGCGTCGAGAGCGAGGAGTTCCGCAAGCGCGTCGTCATCGTCGACACGAGCAACGAGATCGCGGGCGACGGCGACATCCCGCACCCGGCCATCGGGCGGGCGCGGCGCATGCAGGTGCCCAGCCCCGACCGCCAGCACGCGGTCATGATCGAGGCCGTCGAGAACCACATGCCTGAGGTCATCGTCATCGACGAGATCGGCACGGAGCTCGAAGCCGCCGCGGCGCGGACGATTGCCGAGCGCGGCGTCCAGCTCATCGGCACGGCCCACGGCACCACGCTCGAGAACCTGATGCTCAACCCGACGCTCTCCGACCTCATCGGCGGCATCCAGACGGTGACGCTGGGCGACGAGGAGGCGCGGCGTCGCGGCACGCAGAAGTCGGTGCTGGAGCGCAAGGCGCCGCCGACGTTCGACGTCATGGTCGAGATCCTCGACCGTGACCGCGTGGCCGTGCATCTCGACGTCGCCGAGGTGGTCGAACTCGATCCTGCGCGGCACGGCCATCCCGCCCGAGATCCGCGAGCGCCGGCCGGACGGCCGCATCGAGACGCGCCCCGGCCAGTTCGCCGCCACGCGCGACACCTCTGGCTACATCCCCGCGCCGGGCCGCGGCGGCTACGAGCAGATCGCCAGCCGGGGCCGCGGCGGGCGCGGCGGGCGCGGCAACGGCTTCGGCGCGCCGCCGCCTGGTTCGCCCACGTACGACCGGGGCCGCGCCTCGCGCCTGGGTGGCGCGTCCAGCATGGCCGCCCTTAGCCCCGGGCCCACGCGCATGAACGCGCCTAGCCGCGCCGCCCCGGTGATCGACTACGGCCCGCGGCCCGAGCGCGCCGCGCCTCCGCCGGCGTACGAAGAGGATGAGGACGAGGAGTACGACCTCGCGCCGCCCGCGCCCGCCGGCATCGCGCGCCCGGCCCCGGGGCGTACCCCGGGCCTGCCCGGCAGCCCCACCAAGCCGCTGCGCATCTACCCCTTCGGCGTCAGCCGCAATCGCCTGGAGCAGGCCGTGGCCGGCATGAACGTGCCCGTCTCGCTGAGCAAGGACATCGGCGATGCCGACATCGTGCTCACGCTGAAGAACTACTACCGCAAGAAGCCCCAGGCACTGCGCCAGGCGGAGGCCGAGGGGCTGCCGGTCTACGTGCTCAAGAGCAACACCGCCGGCCAGATGCAGCAGATCCTGTCGGGCATCTTCGACGTCCCGGCGGGACCGCCGGCCGGCGGCGACGAGGACCCGGTGACCAGCGCGCTCGAGGAGACCGAGGCGGCGATCACCGAGGCACTCGAAACGGGCCACCCGGTCGAGCTCCCGCCCGCCAACGCCTACATCCGCCGCTTGCAGCATCAGATGGCGGAGCGGTATAATCTGGGCTCACAGAGCCGGGGCCGCGAGCCGAACCGCCGCGTGCGGATTTTCCGCCAGGACTGAGACAGGACCGCCGTTTGATGAAGCTCGTCATCGCCGTCATACAGGGCCAGGACATCGGCGCCGTGCGGCGCGCCCTGCCTGCCGCCGGCTTCAGCCTGACCGAGGTCGACAGCCTGGGCGGCTTCCTGCGCGAGAACAACATCACCCTGCTCATCGGCACCGAGGACGCGCGCCTGCCGGAGCTCTGGCGGCTGCTGCGCGAGAACTGCATGACGCGGACCGAGTTCATCAACCCGTTCACCCCGGCCTATGGGGCCGGCGAGGTCTTTCTGCCGCGCCCCGTCGAAGTCCAGGTGGGCGGCGCGACCGTCTGGGTCGTCGACGTGGAGCGGTTCGTCAACTTGTAGGAGGCCGGCCATGGGTTGCCCATTCGTGGGAATTGCCACCCGCTACACCGTGAGCGATGAGCTCGTCAGCGTGCGTATCTGCAGTGCCGTGCCCTACGAGCGCGATTCCGACCCGGAGGATCTGCCACTGCCGAGCGTCTGCTTCAGCCGGCAGGCCTGGCAAAGCTGTCCCCACTACCTGCGCCTCACCCAGCGCCGCGAGATCGCCCGGATGCTCGGCCTGCCCGGGGCGCCCGACGAGGTGCCCGGCGACGCCGGGAGCGAGGGCGGGGAGGGGCTGCCCGCCTTCGAGCGCCGCGCCCAGCCCGATCCCACGCCGACGTCCTAGGGATACCGCATGCCCGACCTGAGCGGTTTCGTCCCGGCGTTTCAGTTCGCCCTGGCCTGTGCCGGCGCCTATCTGGTCGCCCTCTGGCTCGGCCTGGTGATCGTCACCTTCCGCGACATCCAGGCGCGCACGCGCGACGTCCTCGCCATCGCCCTGGCGACGTTGCTCGTCGCCGTCTTCACCGTGCCCGGCTACCTCCTCTACCTGATGCTGCGCCCGCGCGAGACGATGTCGGAGTCGTACGAGCGGTCGCTGGAGGAAGAGTACCTGTTGCAGGACATCGAGGACGCCGAACTCTGCCCGGCGTGCAAGCGCCGCGTCGACCGCGACTTCGCCTACTGCCCCTACTGCCGCACGCGCCTGCTGCGCGAGTGCGAGAACTGCGGCAGCGCGATGGCCCTGCGCTGGGCCGCCTGCCCCCACTGCGGGCATTAGGCGCCACCCGGCGGACGCCATCCGTGGTCCGCGCTTTGCTTGCGGTGGTTCCGCGGCGGGTGGTATAATGGCGCCGGTGCCGGGCACCCGCGGTCCTGCGCGCGGCGCCGGCCCGGGTGACGCGCCGGGCGCGTGAACCGGCTCGCCGGTGCCGTGGTAAACGATGGTGAACACGAGGGATTGCGCGGTGCCAACGGCGACCCCGCGCAGTCAGTACTTCGACGATGAAGGAGAGTGGCATGGCGATTGATCCCTCCCTGATCTGCTTTTTCCGGGGCGAGTACGTGCCGTTGGCCGATGCCAAGGTCGGCATTCTGACACACGCCTTCAGCTACGGCACGGGCTGCTTTGAGGGGATCCGGGGCTATTACAACGACGCCCACGAGCAATTATACGTCTTCCGCTTGAGCGACCATTATGCGCGGCTGCAGCAGTCGGCGCGCATTATGATGATCGACCTGCCCTACGGCGTCGAGGAGCTCGGCGAGATCACGAAGGAATGCCTGCGCCGCAGCGACCTGCACGAGGACGTCTACATTCGCCCCTCGGCGTATAAGTCGTCCGAAGTCATCGGCGTGCGCCTGCATAACCTGCAGGACGACCTCTACATCGCCGTCCAGCCCTTCGGCAACTATATCGACATCGACCGCGCGCTGAAGGCGGGGGTCTCGTCGTGGCGCCGCGTCGACGACAACATGATGCCCGCCCGCGCCAAGATCACCGGCGCCTACGTCAACAGCGCCTTCGCCAAGACGGAGGCTCTGCTGAACGGCTTCGACGAGGCGATCATGCTGACCGCCGAGGGCCACGTCTCCGAGGGCAGCGCGGAAAACCTCTTCATGCTGCGTAAGGGCACCCTGGTCACGCCGCCGGTCACGGAGAACCTGCTGGAGGGCGTCACGCGCGAGACGGTCATGACACTCGTGCAAGACGAGCTGGGCGTGCCCGTGGTCGAGCGCCCGATCGACCGCACCGAGCTCTACGTCGCCGACGAGATCTTCCTCTGCGGCACCGGCGCCCAGATCGCCCCGATCGGCACCCTCGACCATCGGCGCATCGGCACGGGCGAGGTCGGGGATCTGACCCGGCAGGTGCAGCGCCTCTACTTCGACGTCGTTCGCGGCAATGTGCCCAAGTACGCGGGCTGGTGCACCCCGGTCTATGATTCCGCGCCCGCTCACGTCGGCACGCCCGGCGACATCACCGCGGCGCACACCCACGGCGTCACCGCGCAGCGCACCAACGGCCACGCGCACGCCTCCGCGCCTTCGCTGACCGTCGGCGAGGCCTGAGGGCCGGCGAGTGGCGCAACGGTCCCTGGAACACCCCGACCCGACGGTCGGGGTGTTCCATGTCCGCCCGCTCCCGTCCCAGCCCGCACGGGGGGCGGCGCGAACTCACCGGATCGGGCACGTTTGCCGCACGCCTCCGCCGGGCCGTATCTAGCATCATTGCCGACAACCGCCCGCAGAACGGCGTCACCCTCGTCACCATTAGGCGATTCCTACTAGCGCTAGGAGAAATGATGGTGACGCGCCGGCCCCGGCGGCCTGACACCAGGGCGTCACCGCGGCGTCACCCTCGGCACCGCCGCGACACGCGGACAGGGATCCCGCGATCCGGCGACGTCCGCTACGGTCCTGAGCCCGCCGGGAAGCTCGCGCGCCTGGCCACGTGGGTTTGCTCCTTCGCAGTTGCCCGCTGCGTCGGGCCCCGCGCCAACCGCCCGTCCCAGGCGCGCGACGCTTGACGGGCCGGCCGCTCGATCGCTATAATGACCGGGTATAATACGTGATTTCTGGGCGCGCAACGCCCCTGGTACCTCGTGGCGCGTCGAACGGAATCCCGCCTAGCAGGAGTGTGATCAACTTAATGGAGACGGAAACGACAAGCGCCGGGCCCGCGCCGGCGGGAGCCGCGGCCACCCCGACGCCGCGTAAACTGACGGCGGGCGCCCTGCGCGCCGCCGATGCCGGCACCACCGTGGAGCTCAACGGCTGGGTGAACCGGCGGCGCGACCATGGCGGACTGATCTTCCTCGACGTGCGCGACCGCTGGGGGCTCACCCAGGTGGTCTGCAACCCCGCCGACGCGGCGGAGGCCGCCGCGGTCGCCGAGACCGTGCGCAACGAGTACGTCGTGCAGGTGATCGGCACGGTGCGGCCTGCGCCCCGAGGGCATGCGCAATCCCAAGCTCGCCACGGGCGACATCGAGGTGGCCGCCTCGCGCCTGACGGTGCTCAACGCCGCCAAGCCGCTGCCGTTCGAGATCGCGGGCGGGCCCGAGGCCGACGAGCAGCTGCGCCTCAAGTACCGCTATCTCGACCTGCGCCGCGGCGAGATGCAGCGCAACCTGCAGCTGCGCCACCGCGTGATCAAGTTCATTCGCGACTATCTGGACGCGCGCGACTTTATCGAGGTCGAGACGCCGATCCTGTTCAAGAGCACGCCCGAGGGCGCGCGCGATTACCTCGTGCCCAGCCGCGTCCACCCCGGCACCTTCTACGCGCTGCCCCAGTCGCCCCAACAGCTGAAGCAGCTGCTCATGGTCGCCGGCATCGGCCGCTATTACCAGATCGCCCGCTGCTTCCGCGACGAGGACCTGCGCGCCGACCGCCAGCCCGAGTTCACGCAGCTCGACCTGGAGATGAGCTTCGTCGAGCGCGAGGACATCCTGCAGCCTCATCGAGGGCATGTTCGTCGAGATGGTGCCCGCGGTGAGCGAGAAGCGCCTGCAGCAGGTGCCCTTCCCGCGGCTCAAGTACGCCGACGTACTCGAGCGCTACGGCACCGATAAGCCCGACCTGCGCTTCGGCATGGAGATCCATGACCTGAGCGACCTGGTCGCGGGCAGCGAGTTCGCCGTCTTCCGCGACGCCCTGGCCGCGGGCGGCACGGTGCGCGGCATCGCCGCGCCCGGCATCGCGGGCTACACCCGCCGCGAGCTCGACGAGCTCACCGACTTCGCCCGCCGCAACGGCGCGCGCGGCCTGGTCTGGATTGCCCTCGAAAGCCACGACGAGCACGGCTGGCAGATCCGCTCCTCGGCGGCGAAGTACCTCGCGCCGGAGACGGTGGCCGCGCTGGCCGCGCGCCTCGAAGCGGGCGCGGGCGACCTCATCCTGATCGTCGCCGACCAGCCGGCCACCGTGGGCATGGTGCTCGGCAAGCTGCGCGGCGAGCTCGGCGGCCGCCTCGGCCTGACCGACGACGACGTGCTCGCCTTCGCGTGGGTGGTCGATCCGCCGCTGCTCGAGTGGAACGTCGACGAGGGCCGCTGGGACGCCGTGCATCACCCGTTCACCATGCCGATGCCCGAGGACATCCCGCTGCTCGACACCGACCCGGGCGCCGTGCGCGCCACGGCCTACGACATCGTCTGCAACGGCTTCGAGCTGTCCACCGGCTCGATCCGGATCCACGACCGCGGCCTGCAGTCGAAGGTCTTCGGCCTGATGGGCTACAGCGAGGAAGAGGCCAACTTCCGCTTCGGCCACCTGCTCGAAGCCTTCGAGTACGGCGCGCCGCCCCACGGCGGCATCGCCCCCGGCATCGACCGCATCGTCATGCTGCTGGCCGGCAAAGATAATATCCGCGACGTGATCGCTTTCCCGAAGACCCAATCGGCGACGGACCTGATGACCGATGCGCCCTCGCCCGTGCCCGAGCAGGCCCTGAAGGACCTGCACATCCGGGTGCGCGAGTAGCGCGCCGCTCCCGGGCGGGCGGCCCCCCGATCTTCACGACCGCCTGCGGGCAGGCGTAACCAGGAGGAGCGTGCATGGACCAGCGCGTGGTGGGAAGCGGCGTGATCCCCGTGGCCGAGGTGCTGCGGGTGATCGCCGCGACGTTTCGCATGGACCGGGCCCGGCTGAACGGCCTCTCCAGCTTCAGCGGGAACGGAACGCTGGGCGACCGCCTGACGCGGGCGTTCGAGGACGCGGCCGGCGCCGTGGCCGGCACGGGCACCGGCGTGCCGGCCGAGGACCTGCAGCTGGCCGGCCAGGTGCTGGCCGACCCCCCGCTCGGCTACGGCCGCGTCGCGCGGCTGTTCGGCCAGGGCTTCATCCAGGCGGGCGGGCTCGCCGCGGGCGCGCAAGGCCTCAGCCTGGGCGACCTGGCCTACGTCTTGCCCGCTCTGCAGGCCGGCGCCCAGCAGGACAACCCCGCCCAGCCCGGCGAGGGCAGCGTGCTCGACGCGCTGATCCCGGCCGCGCTGGCTTTCACCACGGCCGTGCAGCAGGGTCTGACCTACCAGCAGGCCTTCCAGGGCATGGTCGGCGCCGCGCAGAGCGGCGTGCGCCAGACCGCGCGCCTGGCGCAGCCCTACAATCGCAACCCCCGCACGGGCGCCCCGCCGAACGGCCTGCCCGATCCGGGCGCCGCCGCCGCCCAGACCCTGGTGAGCGGCCTCGCCCTCAGCTTCCTCGGCGCGCCGCTGCCCGCCGCCGCGCCCGAGCAGACGAGCACCAACGTCTTGCTCAACCTGCTCCAGCAGGGCTTCGACCTGGGCGGCGCGCTCACCGTGCCCCCGACCCCGAACCCGGTGGAGACCCTGCTGGGCACCGGCCCGGAGCGCGCCCGGCCCACCGGGCGCTGAGTAGGCACCCGCCGGGATCCGTATCGGACCGATGAGCGCCGGGCCGGGCGCGCTTGGCGGAGTCCTAAGCTTCCGGCAGGCTGTCGCAGAGACAATGGCAAGCGAGCGTGAGCCCAATTCCGCCCCCGGAGAGGGGCGGACGCTTCATCCTTCGGCCCAAAACGACCCGCCGGCGGAGCCGTTTCTCTTGAGAGGTCCGCCGATCAGGGCGAGAGTCGATCTCTCCGCCGGACCGCTGGTCGCGCAGTACCGCGAAGTGGGGACCTTTGGACCTTGACTCACCGGAGCACCGGGTGTACTATTGACGCTGTAGTACGGGACCCCAATAGAGACCTGCCGTTTCACCGACACTTTACCGCGCATACTGTTATACGCTCTATAGCATGAGGCATCTCGTCCGTGCGGGGCATGCATCGGCCACTTAACTGGTCGTTCGGCGCCACGGATCGGTGTCGCGCCTTCGCGTTCACACTCGGCCGGACGTACTCGGTGGTGGACGGTCCTACTGGCGCCACTCCCTGTGTTTGGCGCCCGAGGATTTGCAGGGACCCATCGCAAGATGCCCCCGGACGGGGTACGCTTGCCCACGTAGGAGGTCTCCAGACGATGAACACGCCCTCAGGCGATATTTCCTCCCCCGACTCCGTCCGCCCGTACGCGACAGCTCCTGCTCCCGGTGTAGCAACAGCCTATGTCCTTGCGGCGTTGGGATTGCTCTTGTTGCTGTTAGTGGTGCTTTCACAGGTGTTCCCGGCAACGAGCACCGCTGCCGCCGCTGCAGCGCCGGCAGTTGGCTCTGTGCCAGGGCAAGCCGGGCAAGATTCAGCGTCCAGGAACCAACCGCGCGTTCAACTCTTCCAGGTCAGTGGACCTCCGGTGCGCGTTGTGTCGGCAGCCCGCGACTACCAACCGGCGTACACCGCCACCGCCACGCCGTCGAGTACCCCGACCGCCTGGCGCACACCGACGAGCACGCCGGAATTGGGCGGGGCGGCTTCTCTTGACACGCTTGCCGGCACCGCGGTTCCGTTGCTGCTCATCGACGTTCACGGCCAGTTCTTTGCTAATCCGGATAACAGCCAGGATTTCAATATCGGCCCCTCGGCCACTCCGCCAACACCCCTTTTCGAGCAGGACTTCCCGCTGATCGACTTTAACCCACCAATTATCGCCCACGTACCTTGCATCCCGACGCCTTACGTCTACAGCAGCACCCATCCTTTCACCGACGTCATTCTCAACGCGCCGGGGCTGCCGTGTGCCTATCAGACAGCCGGAGCCGTGGTCTCCGGCACCCCCGTCATCCTGGCGCCCACGCCCAACACCCCCTTTCACGCGGTCTACACGGGCCAGTTGTACGTGGGCGAAGCGGGCGCGGTTACGTTCGATTTCTGGTCGGATGATGGTTGGATCCTCGGCATCGGGCCGGAAGCCTACGTGACCGGCACGCCTCCCCAGCCGACGTACACGGCCGGTGTGGTGGTCCCGCCCTGGCCGGCTACCGGGACCCCGCCGCCTCACAGTCCCTTCTATAACTATTTGGTCGTTGGGCGCGCGGACGATTTGCATGGGCCGGGCGGGGAGAATCTGACCGTGAACTTCCCAGCGGCTGGTTATTACCCCTTTGAACTGGATTACACCGAATGCTGCCAAGATCCGCTGACGCTCGTCATGGGGAGCGACGGCATCCCGATCTTGCAGGGGCCAAGCGTCACCGTGACCCCTACCTTCACCTGTGTGCCCGGCCCCTACTGGTGCGGAGGGAGCGGAGAAGATCCCTATGGCGCCAATTCGCTCGCCGCGATTGCGGCAATCGACTCCGCGGACGTGTGGGCCGGGGGATCGCACGTCGATCTCACCCCGGGCAGCGGGCACACGCTGCTGGAGCACTGGGATGGGCAGCGCTGGATCATCCCCAGGATCCCCAGCACCCGACATCGGTCCGATCAACGCGTTGGCGGTCGGCGCCGGACGCGACCCAGGTGTGGGCGGCGAGCGACACAAGCATTATCGGTTGGGACGGCACGGCGTGGAGCACACCGTACCCCGCAACGCCGGGCGTCAAGGCACTGGCCGCACGCGCGGCGGACGACGTGTACGCTGCCGGCGGCACGGTGGTGCAACGGTGGGCGGGGAGCGCGTGGGCACAAGTGACCACGGCCCCGGCCGGCGCCAGCCTGAACGGGGTGGCGGTCGCGAACGATGGGACAGCGGATCGTGTACTCGCAGTCGGCAGCAATGGATCGCAGCCGTTCTCGATGCACAAGGGGCCGACCAGTTGGTCCACCCCACCGGTGCCCACGCCGACCGGCGTGGTCGTGAACTCGGCCGTCCTGGTCGGCGTGGACTACCTCCACGAGGGCACGGACGGCGCCAGCGCCTGGGCAGTGGGCAGCTACTTCGACCTTTACAACCAGCCCCACGCCCTGACCGAATACTGGGACGGCAGCGCCTGGACGCTGGTGCCCAACCCTGCGGCGAGCGCCTATTCCAGCAGCAAGCTGACGCACGTCTGGATCGACGCGTCGGGGGACGTCTGGGCGGCCGGCTGGGGAACCATCGTATCCGGCGGGGATTCCCCGCCCACGGGGCGGAGCACGATCATCTTGCGCTGGGCCGACTACGAATGGATCCAGGACACCACTGCCAACCTCGGAAACGGCAGCGAACTGCTCGCCAACACGACAACCGATCCCGCGATCAGCCTATGGGCCGCAGGCGACTACGCCGACCCGGCCGCAGGGCAGCAGACGCTCGCCGAGCGGATCGTGCCGCCCACGCCGGTTGGCGTCACGCGCAGCTACTACGAGAGCCAGGTTGACATTGCTACACACACCGCCCAGGGCTGCAGCGCCGCACGGACGCCAATCAGCGGGCTAGTTGTCCTGGACTATGGCCAGCCCTGGTATGATACGACCGATGGCTACGGCACCAGGCTCATACCTCCCGACATGACGGCGACCCCGGTGTTTGCACGCATCAGCGATATTGAGGCAGCCGTCGGTGCCTTTGCCGCGGGCTATCATGACTGCGCGTACAATGAGCACCAGCAAATCATCGTCGTGGCAGGCGTGAACAACAGCTATTCTAGCCACCTGAATAGCAACCACGGGAAGCAGTGGGCCGGCATGCTCAAGGACTTGCAAGCGACCTTAACCCCGATGGCGAACCAAGTGGCCCTTGCAGGGGGTATCGATGCCGAACCTGGCAACGACTTCGACCCGACGTACACGCCAACTGCGAACTGGGTCAATGGCTTCATCGCGGGCGGCAAGGCGAACCTGTACAACTTCGGCTCGCCGGATACTTATGTCTGCAGGCCCACGCCGGCGCCGCTTACCCCGACCCCGGTGTTGACGGCACGGCCGTGGGCCGTGTGTGATACCTGGAATACGGATCAGTACTACGACATCTCTTGGGGACTGTCCCCCCAGCGCATCTACGCTCTTCCCCAGGTCTATAAGTCACTAAACGCCGGGTGGTGGTACGACATCGCGCGCGCGGGCGTTGATCTCCATGGAGCAGAAGATGGTGTTTGCCGGGCCGATGGGGAGTCAGAGCACCAGCTTGGATTACAGAGACGCGTGGCCCGTGTTGTGGACTGCGCTAAATGGCGACGCCGCACTTTCGCAGTATCTCTTGCGTGCAACGCTCATGACGCACGATTTCGACCCGCCGCCGTAACCTTGAGCAAGTTCGTTGTGGCGGACATCATTCGGTATGCGCACACCGAACCAGGGCTGAACTGAGGTGACACTTCGAGTCTGAACCGGCGATACTTCTTGAGTTGCGAGTTTGGCCGCGCTGAAGCTGTTCCCGGCACTGTTCCTTGAGAGAGCGGAGGTACCATCATGGACCGGAACCCCCCAATCTTGCACACGCGCGCCGTCGGGCCATTCCTGCTCACGATCGCCGCCGGCTGTCTGTTAGTCATCGCCTGCGGGCAGGAGGGGAGTCCGGCCCAGGCGCCAGGAACGCCCACGATCGAGTTGCCGGCTGCAACGGCGCCGCCGACCCAATCGCCAGCCGTCACCGTGACTCCGGACCTCGCAGCGACCGCGACCGAGGTTGACCTCGAAGAGTTCATGGCGGGTTACCTTCCCGGTGCCTTCGCGAATCCGACAACCGCGGCCGTCGCTACAGAGACCAATCGGTGGTGGAACCAGCGCCTCACCGAAACGGCGCTTACCCCTACCGACACCCCTCAGCCGACCACCGATTGGCCGTCGCCCATGCCGACTGCCACCTTTTTTGCCGGCATGATCACCGACGTGGGCTGCGCAACGCGTCCGGCCTACGGGGCCGCCCCGCAGTTCAACAGCTGCTGGCGGACCCTGCTCGGGGGCCAGTGGTACTTTGTGGCCGCGGGTTGGGATGACTATGACGGGCCGGCTCCGTCGCTCCTGCAGAAGAGCCTGCTGGAAGTCTGCCCGGAGCCGTGCCGCTCGCGCATCGGTTCGGACCCCGCGGTGCTCTACCGGCCGCCGTGGAACGTGGGCGAGCTGCGTATCCTGACCATCACGGACGGGCTGGTGACCGTGGCACCGCGCGATCCGACCCAGCGTGCAGTCTTCGTCTTCGATATCGCCCGCCGCCAGTGGCTGCCGCCCGCCGCCACGCCGACGCCGTAGCAGGGGGTGGTGACTGTTGTCGCATAGTGGACGCCCCGCGATGGATAGGAGCCGCCCCGGCCTGCAATCGCGGGTTGTCGGGCCGCTCCTGCTCGCGGCGGCTGCCGCCTGCCTGCTCGTCATCGCCTGCGGCCAAACGGCGCCACCCGCTCAGGCCCCGGGGACTCCGACGATCGTGCTGCCGGCAGCCACAGTACGCCCCACGTCGTCGCCGATCGTGACCATTACGCCGGACCTCGCAGCCACTGCAACTGAGGTGGGCTTGGAAGAGTTCAGGGCCGGGGCGCTTCCCGGTTCCTTCTCCAACCCAGTCTATGCCGCCGCAGCAACAGAGACAATCCGGCAATGGAACCAACACCTGACGGAAACCGCGCTCACCCCTACCGAGACCCCCTGGCCCACCCGCGTCCCGACGACGCCGGAGCCCACGGCCACGTTCTTCGCCGGCATGATCACCGATTCGCGCTGTGTGCGTCCGCTCTCGAGCAACGCGCCGCAGTTCAACAGTTGCTGGCGGACCCTGCTCGGCGGCCAGTGGTATTTGTGGGCGGCGGGTGGGACGACTGGGATCGGCTCACGCCGTCGCTGATGCAGAAGAGCCTGCTGCTCGTCTGTCCGGAGCCGTGCCGTCGGTTTGTATCCGGCGGACCTGTACCGGCCGCCGTGGAACGTGGGCGACTTGCGCATCGTGAGCATCACGGACGGGCTGGTGACGGTCGAGCCGCGCGATCCGACCCAGCATGCAGTCTTCGTCTTCGATATCGCCCGCCGCCAGTGGCTGCCGCCCGCCGCCACGCCGACGCCGTAGGGGGACGCGGCCAGTTACCACGGAGAGGACGCCCCGGCATGGATACGAACCGCCCCAGCCTGCATACGCGTGTTGTCGGGCCGCTCTTGCTCACGCTCGCGGCCATCTGCCTGCTAGTTATCGCCTGCGGGCAGGCGGCGAGTCCGCCCCAGGCTCCCGGAACGCCCGCGGTCGAGCTACCGGCAGCAACGGTACCGCCGACCCAACCGCCGGTCGTCACCGTTACTCCGGACGTGGCGGCCACCGCAGACGGAGGTGGAACTCGAGGAGTTCCGGGCCGGCGCGCCGCACGGATCCTTCTCGAATCCGACTGCCGCTGCCGTCGCAACAGAGACTCGATAGGAATTGGAGCCAACACCTCACGGAAACCGCGCTCACTCCTACCGAGACCCCCTGGCCCACCCGCGTCCGGATGACGCCGGAGCCCACGGCCACCTTCTTCGCCGGCATGATCACGGATTCGCGCTGTGTGCGTCCCCTCTCCGGCAACGCGCCGCAGTTCAACAGTTGCTGGCGGACCCTGCTCGGCGGCCAATGGTACTTCGTGGGCGGCGGTTGGGATGACTGGGACCGGCTCACGCCGTCGCTGATGCAGAAGAGCCTGCTGCTCGTCTGCCCCGAGCCGTGCCTCGATCTGTATCCGGCGGACCTGTACCGGCCGCCGTGGAACGTGGGCGACTTGCGCATCGTGAACATCACGGACGGGCAGGTGACCGTGGAGCCGCGCGATCCGGCCCAGCACGCGGTCTTCGTCTTCGATATCGCCCGCCGCCAGTGGCTGCCGCCCGCCGCCACGCCGACGCCGTAGCAGGGGGTTGCGAGATCCGGTCACATGCGGGCGCGTTTCATCGGTCAGCACGGGGGCCGGGGCCTCCGTGGGCTCGGGCGGCGCATCGAGCCGGCCGAGCCGCGGGGCGGCCACGATCGCCGCCGCCCCCATCACCACCGCCCCGGTGGCGACCGCCAGGCCCGGGCCGACAAGCTCGGCCAGGCTCGCGCTCGCCAGCGCGCCCAGCGACGCGAACCCGATAATCGTGATCGCGTAGAGCGAGAGCACCCGCCCGCGCAGGCGGCCGGGCACCTGCAGCTGCAGGCTCGTGCTGATCATCGTGGCGCCGACCTGGTTGCCGATGCCCGTGCCCACGAGCAGCAGCAGCGCCGGCAGGAGCCACGCATTGAAGCTGTAGACGATCAGCAGCCCGGCGAAGAGCAGCACGGCGCCGACGAGCAGGCGGGCGTGCACACGCGTGGTGCGCCCCCCGGCCAGCAGCGCCGCCGCCACGAGCGCGCCCAGCCCCGGCGCCGCGTAGAGCAGGCCCAGCCCCAGCGCGTCGACGTGCAGGATGTCGCGCCCGAAGGCGGGCGTCAGCTGGATGTAGGAGCGGCCGAAGAAGCCGACCGCCGCGGCGAGCAGCAGCAGCGTGCGCACGCCCCGTTCTTGCTTGACATAACCGTAGAGCTGTTGCAGGCCCGCCCCGACCGAGGTGGCGCCGGGGTGGGGGGCGCTGTGCACGCCGCGCATCAGGAAGAGGGCGATCAGCACGGCGCCGAAGCTGATCGTGTTCAGCAGGAAGAGCCCGGGCGGCCCGAGCAGCGGCAGCAGCACGCCGCCCAGCGCCGGGCCGATCAGCGCGGCGCCCGTGTACGACGCGCCGTTCAGCGCGGCGGCGCTCACCAGGTCCTCCCGCGGCACGAGCTCGGGCAGCAGCGCCTGGCGCGCCGGGTTGTCGGCCGCCAGGAAGCAGGCGCCCACGAAGCTGGCGCCGACGATCCACCAGACCGTCACCTGCCCGCTGAGCGTGACCGCCGTCAGCACCGCGGCGTTCAGCATCTGCCCGCTCTGCGTGACCTTCAGCAGCGCCAGCTTGTCGACCCGGTCGGCGATTGCGCCGCCGAACAGGGGCAAGAGGCTCATCGGGATGGCGAACGCCAGGCTGACCATGCCGAGCCAGAAGGGGGAGTGCGTCAGCACGTAGTAGATGAGGTAGCCCTGGGCCACCGTCTGCATCTGCGAGCCGGCGTTCGAGATGATCAGCCCGCTCCAGAGCAGGCGGAAGTTGCCCGAGTGGAACGCCGCGAAGCGCGGGCGCGCGCTCGCGACGGGCGGCGGCGGGGCCGGGCCGGCGGCGCGCACGGCTAGAGCGCGGCCAGTTGGGCGGCCACCTCGCGCAGGTCGGCCAGCGCCTCGCCGCGCACGCGGTCGTAGTCGGGCCCGACCTGGCGCATCACGTAAGAGGGGTGATAGGTGATCAGCACGCGGGTGTCGTGCGGGCCGTCAAACCACTGGCCGCGCTCCGCCGTCATCTTCACCGCGCGGCCCAGGATCGTCGACGCGGCCGTGGCGCCCAGGCAGCAGATCAGCCGCGGCGCAATCGCCTCCATCTCGCCCTCGCGCCAGATGGCGCAGGCGCGCACCTCGCCGACGCGCGGCGGCCGGTTCGAGACGCGCCGCCCCTCGATCTTCACCGGCCGGCACTTGACCGTGTTGCTGATCCAGATGTCGGCGCGCGCGATGCCCGCGTCGGCCAGCAGGCCGTCGAGCACGTGGCCCGCGCGGCCGACGAAGGGCACGCCGCTCGCGTCCTCGTCGGCGCCCGGCGCCTCGCCGAAGAGGATCAGCCGCGAGCGCGGGTTGCCCGTGCCGAAGACCACCTGCGTGCGGGTCAGCTTCAGGTCGCAGCGGACGCAGGCGAGCGCGGGCACGCGCAGCCCGTCCAGCATCGCGGCCGGGTCGCCCGAGTCCCAGGCGGCCCCGGCCGCCTCGGCGGGGGTCTGGGCCTGCAACGACAGCTCGGCGGGGTCGGTCGGCATGATGAGTCTCCTCCTCTGGCTGGGCCGGCGCCGGGGATCGGCGGGCACTTGCGCGCATTATACGGGAACGGGCCGGGCCTGACCAGCGAAGCGCCGTTCATCTGGCGCGATCGGGTAAACGTCAGGTATAATTGGCGGGACGCCCGACTGCCGGCGTCCGAGGAGGCTCCGTCATGGTCGTCGGCACGCTGCGCGTGGTGCTCTTCCTGCCCGAGAACGGCACGCTCAAGGACAAGCGGCACGTCGTCAAATCCATCCTCGCGCGGCTGCAGAACCAGTTCAAGGTCGCCGCGGCCGAGGTCGAGGAGAACGACAACCGCGAGGCGGCGGTCCTGGGCGTGGTCTGCGTCAGCAACAGCGCGCCGCATGCCAATGAGATCCTGAGCCACGCCGTCGACTTCATCGAGCGCCACGTGCTGGAGGGCGGCCTGGACGATTACCAGATCGAAGTCCTGCACGTCTTCTGACCCGATGGCACGCCCCGTGCGGCCGCGGCGGCCCCGAGTGACGGCGCGCTCCGCCCCGCGGGCCGGGGCCCGCGCCGCCCGATGGCAGCCCGCCCGGCCTGAGCCCGGGCCCGCCGGCCCCTCTGCCCGGACCGGCGATCGGCGTGCGTTGCGCGGTGGAGCGGCCCTCTGCCGGCGCACAACCGGATTCCTCGCGTGATGCGGCTCGATCCGCGGCCGTTCTCCGATCCCTCGTAGTGCCGACAGGAGGCGCGGCGACACATGACCACATTCACTCGTCTCGGGACGCGCGGGATGCGCGGCTGGTGGGCCGTGGCCCTGCATGCTGGCCCTGCTGGTGCCGCTCGCCCTCGCGGGCTGCACGCAGGGGGGCACCGGCAACGCCGGATCCACCCAGGTCACCCTCACCACCACTCCGGCGCAGCCCGCCGTCGGCCCCGCCCAGGTCACGGTCACGCTCAAGGACGCGTCGGGCAACCCGATCGACAACGCCCAGGTCGCCGTGGAAGGCGACATGACCCACGCCGGCATGGTGCCCGTGCAGGCCAACGCCGTGGGCGAGGGCAGCGGCCAGTACGTGATCAAGGACTTCAGCTTCACGATGGGCGGCGATTGGGTGCTCACGGTCTCGGCGACCCTGCCCGACGGCACCAAGGCCCAGCAGGTCTTCAACATCAACGGGGTCTCCGGCAGCATGCCGATGACGCCGGGCGCCTCGACGACCGGCACGATGGCGCCGAGCATGCCGATGACCGGCACGGTCGCGCCAGATGCCGATGACCGGCACGACGATGCCGGGGACGAACGACACGATGCCCGGGATGGCGGCCACGCCGACACCCTGACGCCAGGGCACGGCGCTCCCACACAGAAACGGCAGGCGATCATGAACCAGGCGGCAACCCGCGTGACCCGGCGCTCGGCACCCTTCGACGTGCTGCGGCTCCCTGTAGTCGGCCCCTTCCTCCGCTGGCGCCATGCCCGCGCCGTCATGCAGATCCCCCTGCTCCTGGCGGCCGCGCTGATGCTCTACGACGGCTTCACCGGGCCCTCGCTCGCGCCGAAGAACCTCGCGGGCGTGGCGCCCTGGGTCCACTGGCGCGGCTTCGTCGTGCTCGCCCTGCTCGTCGCGGGCAACCTCTTCTGCATGGCCTGCCCGTTCATGCTGCCCCGCAAGCTGGCCAAGAAGCTGTTCCCGGCCAACCGCACGTGGCCCCGGGCGCTGCGCTCCAAGTGGCTGGCCGCGGGCCTGCTGCTGGTCTTCTTCTGGGCCTACGAGGGCCTGAATCTCTGGGCCAGTCCCTGGCTGACCGCCTGGGTCGCCCTGGCCTACTTCGGCGTGGCCTTCGTCGTCGACGGCTTCTTCAAGGGCGCGGCCTTTTGTAAGTACGTCTGCCCCATCGGCCAGTTCAACTTCGTCAACTCGCTCGTCTCGCCGCTCGAGGTGCGCGTGCGCGACACGACGACCTGCGCCACCTGCACCACGCACGACTGCATCAAGGGCCACTTCGGCCCCGCGCCCGGCCCGCGGCCCGCCCGCGCCGCGCGCCCCGCCATCCCGCTGCAATCGGTGGCCGCGCCGACTGCGGGCATGGCCGTCGCCGCGGCGGCCCCGGCGCCCGCGGCCGCCGCGGCCGAGCACGGCCCGCTGCTGCAGACCGGCTGCGAGCTCTGGCTCTTCCAGGACCGCAAGCACGGCAACATGGACTGCACCTTCTGCCTCGACTGCGTGCATGCCTGCCCGCACGACAACGTCGGCATCATGGCGCGCGTGCCCGCCTCCGAGCTCTGGGACGACCAGCGCCGCTCGGGCGTCGGCGTCTTCAGCAAGCGGACCGACCTGGCCGCGCTGATCCTCGTGCTCGTCTTCGCGTCCTTCATGAACGCCTTCGGCATGGTCTCGCCGGTCTACCCGATCGAGCAGGCGATCGCCGTCTGGCTGGGCACCACCTCGAAGGCGATCGTCGTGCTGGCCATCCTCGGGCCGGGGCTGATCCTGCTGCCGCTGCTCTCGGTCGGGCTGGCCGCCTGGGTCTCGCGCGCGCTCTCCGGCGCCCGCGAGTCGGTGGTCGCGGTGGCCACGCGCTACACCTTCGCGCTCGTGCCGATGGGCTTCGGCATGTGGCTCGCCCACTACAGCTTCCACTTCCTGACCGGCGCGCTGACCATCTTCCCCGTCGTGGCCAACTTCTTCGGCAACAACGGCCTGCCGATCTTCGGCGCCCCGTTCTGGGGCGTCGGCACGCTGGTGCCGTCCTCCTGGCTCGTGCCCATCGAGCTCATGTTCCTGGAGGCCGGCCTGATCACCGCGCTGGTGGTCGCCTACCGCATCGCACGGCGCGAGCACCCCGTGGCCGACAAGGCGATGCGCGCGTTCGTGCCCTGGGCCTTCCTGCTCATCTGCCTCTGTGCCTTCGGCGTCTGGCTGATGCTCCAGCCGATGGAGATGCGGGGCACGCTGTTCGCGGGCTCGTGAGCCCGCGGCACCGGGAAGGGCGCGCCCCTGATGGTCCACGTGAACCTCGACCCGCTCCTGGCGCAGTGGGGGCCCTTCGCGCTCGGCTGGCAGGCGCTGGGCACCGCCCTGGCGCTGCTCCTGGCGCTCGCCTGGGGCTGGCGCCGGGCGGTCCGCGCCGGCCTGCCGCCGGCCGCCCTGGAGCGCCTGCTGCCCGCGCTCGCGCTTGGCGGCCTGGTGGGCGCGCGCCTGGGCCACGTGCTCGCCCACGCCCCGTTCTACGCCGCGGATCCCGGCGCCATGCTCGCGCTCGGCGACGGCGGCTTCTCCGTGCTCGGCGCCCTGCTCGGCGGCCTGCTCGCGGGCCTGCGTGCCGCCGGCGCGGCGCACGGGCCTCGCCCTCGGCCCGCTCCTCGACGCCGCCCTGCCCGCCGCGTTGGCAGGCATCGCCGTGGGCCGCGCGGGCTGTCTGCCCGCGGGCTGCGCCTGGGGCGCGCCGACGGGCGGGCGCCTGGGGGCTCGCCTACTGGCACCCGCGCGATCCCCTGCCGCCCGCCCTGCTCGGCGTGCCGCTGCACCCCTACGCGCTCTACGAGGCGGGCGCGGTCGGGCTCATCCTGCTGGGCCTCGCCTGGCGGGCCCGCGCCTCGGCCGCCGCGTCGGCGCGACCGGCGCGGCGGCGTTGCTGGCCTACGGCGGCGTGCGGCTGGCCCTCGCCGGCTTCCAGGCCCCACCCCCGCCGGGCGCCGTCGCCCTGACGCTGCCGCTGGCGCTCGCCGGATCGCCTGGCCGCGGGCCTGCTCGCTGCACGGCGCGCGCATCCGGCGCCCGCGCGTGTGCCGCCTGGCTCGCCCGTCGTTCTGGAGGCGTGCCCGATGCCCTCTAGATCCCGCGCCGCCGGCCCGGCGCGCGCCGCGGTGCTGGCGCTCCTCGCCCTGCTGCTGCTCGTGCCGCGCGTCTCCGCGAACGGCGGCACGATCCAGCTGTCGGACGAGCCCGCCGGGCCCTACCAGGTGACGGCGCTGACCAGCCCGAGCCCGATCATGGCGGGCAGGGTCGACGTGAGTGTGGCCGTGCTCGACCCGTCGCTGCTACTTACGGACCCCCAGCAGGACGACCTCGTGCACGACGCGCAAGTGCAGATCACCGCCAGGCGGGTCGGCAACTCCGGCGCGGGCACGAGCTATCCGGCCACGCACGACCAGGCGACGAACAAGCTGCTCTACGCGGCAAACGTGGCCGTGCCCGACGCGGGCCAGTGGCAATTCACCGTGCAGGTGACGGCGGCGCACGGGCAGGGCAGTGCCGCCTTCACGGCGACCGTCGAGCCGGTGCCCGGCAGTGGCGACCCGGCGGTCGTCGTTTTCCTGGGGCTCCCGGTGGTGGTCGCGGCCCTCGTCTTCGGCGGCATGTGGCTGCGGCGCCGCCGCGCTCCGTTGGAGCCCGCCGGTGACTGAGCCGCCCGCTCGCCTGCCGCGGCGCTGGCTGCTCGCGGCCGCCGTCCTCGGGCCTGCTGCTGGGCAGCGGCGGCCCCGGGGAGAGCCCCGGCCGCTGGCTGCCCGACCCCGCCCGCGCCGTCGTCGCTGAGCAGGCCTGGATGAGCGGGCTACCTGCTGCGGCCCGCGCAGCCCGGCGACCGCATCAACACGAGCCTCACGGTCGCTCTGGCCGAAGGCGAGTACGCCTGGGCGCGCCTCTACCTGGCGCGCCAGGCCGCCGCCCTGCAGCGCGCGACCGCGCGCCTCGCGGCTCCTGCGCCCACCGCCACTGCCCCGGCCCGCCTGCTCGCCTGCTACCAGGTGGCGCTTAGCGCCGGCCCGTCGCCCGCCCGGGTCGCGCGCCTGCTCTCCGCGCCCGGCTGCGCCGCGGCGCCCTGACGGCCCGGCTTCCTCGCCCCGCACCGCCACCGCCCCTGTCCCGCACGTTCACCGCTTTGTCACGCGGCAGTACGCGCATGTCCACCGTCGGGTGGTAGCGTGGAGGCCGAGGAGAAGTTGTCGGCCTCTCCGCCCCAATCGCGGTAGGCAACCGCTCGGGCTTGCCCGGCGCGCCGATCGGCGCCCGGCTCCACGGAGGACTGCGATGCAGACCCCAACCCTGGTTCCCGATTCCAGCCTGACGGGCGCCGCGGACGCGCGCGGCGCGCCGAGCACCCCGCTGCCCGGCTTCCTCCCCGGCGACGTCATCCTCTTCGCCGGCCGGACGGACCCGTATGGCCGGCTCAGCCGCTGGCTCATGCGCACCGGGCGCGAGGGGCCGACCTACGCGGTGCACACCGCCCAGTTCCTCGACGCTGGCCGCTACCTCGAGCTCGATTTCGTGGGCAAGATCCGCGGCACGCGGGAGATCCTGCGGCCCCGCCAGGCGCACGACCTGTGGCAACGCCGCGGGTTCGAGGTCTGGCGGTGCCGCACGCTCACGGCCCGCCAGCGCGACGCGGTGACGCGGCAGGCGCGCGCCTACCTGGGGGCGCGCTTCGGCATGGCCAAGTTCCTGACCCACCTGCTGGACGGCCTGCTGAACAAGCTCCTCCGCCGCGAGGTCTTCGTCTTCCGCCGCCTCAACCACGACCAGCGCTACCCCATCTGCTCCTGGATCACGGCGTTCTCCTATGACCGCGCGCTGGACTACCGTTTCGGCGTCTCGCCCGAATGCGCCGACCCCGACCAGATCGACGACTGGGTCCGCGCGCACCCCGCGGAGTGGGAGCGCGTCTACGCGCTGGAGAACTACGCTTAGCGGCCGCATCGCTCGCCTCGGGACCCCGATGGGCCGTGGGGCAGGCAACAAGAACCCCCGGCCTGGGATCAGGTCGGGGGTTGCATTGGGGCGGAAGCGACGGGATTCGAACCCGCGATCTCAGCCTTGACAGGGCTGCATGTTAGGCCGCTACACCACGCCTCCGTATTGCGTTCCGGCCCTATAATAACATATCGCGCCACCTGCGTCAAGCCAAATCGCGCCGGACGAGTCCGGCCGTGCGGCTGGCCATCCGCGCCGCGCGTCGGGTACAATATCCGCATAAATGTTCGCGCGCCGCTCCCCGCGGGCCGCGCGCCAGGATGGATCTTGCCGCATGCCCGATACCCAATCTGCGCCCGCCGCTGCGGGTGCCCCGCCTACCGCCGCGCCGGCCCTGCCCTGGGCCGCCGTGGCCGCCTGGCGCGAGCACCGCGCCCGACGTCGCCCCGATCTGCGCCTGCGCACCGAGGAGGACGCCCGCGCCTTCGTCGACGAGGTCGGCCTCTGCTTCCTCTTTACCGCGCCCGGCACGGCCCTGCCGACCCTGTGGGAGGCCATCAACGGCGGGCGCCGCGACATCCCCGGCCACCATCACGATGCCGCGCTCGGCAAGTGCTGGGAGTGGAAGGACACGCTCCCGGCGCGCAAGGTCGTCTGGTACGGCAAGCTGCTGCGCGGCAAGCCGATGTTCGTCAGCCTCGATCTCTTGCCTGCCTTCTACGCCCTCTCCGAGAACTACGGCGACCTCCTCGACTACCGCGAGCAGTACGCGGACGGCCGTATGAGCCAGGAGGCGCGCGACGTCTACGAGGCCCTGCTGGAGTTCGGGCCGCAGTCGACGAACGCGCTGCGCCGCCGCGTCGGCCTCTACGGCAAGGGCGACCCGGCGCGCCGCTTCGACCGCGCGGTGGCCGAGCTCCAGCAAGATCTCAAGATCGTGAAGAGCGGCACCAGCGAGGACAACCGCTGGAAGTATTGCTACGTCTACGACCTGCTGTTGCGCTGGCACCCGCCCGTGGCCGAGCAGGCCCGGGCGCTGAGCACGCGCGAGGCGCGGCGGCGCCTGGTCGCGCGCTACCTCGAGAACGCGGGCGCCGTGCCGGTCGCGGCGATCGGCGCGCTCTTTGGCTGGGATGCGGCGCTCGTGGAGCGGGCGGTCGCCGATTTGGTCGGGGATGAGGGGTTGCGCCGGGTCGAGGTGACCGACGCTGCCGGCCGGCGAGCGGCCTCGGGCGCGGCGCAAGAGCGCCGCGCCCGAGGCTACGCCCGGGGTCGCCTGGCCGGCGCTAACCGGCTAACCCCCTTGGATCAGGGCGTGGTGGCCGGCGCGCTCGTCGGCGCCCCGCCCGAGCTTGCGGGGGTCGTCGCGCCCGCGGGCGCGCTCGTCGGGGCCGCACCGGTCGGCGCGGTCGTGGGTGCGGCGCCCGAGCCGGCGCCGGTGGCCGGAGTCGAACAGGCCCGGCTTCGAGGCGCCCGGCGTGGAGGCGCCCGGCGTGGAGCCGGCGAGGCTGGTCAGCAGGGTCAGCGCTTGCTGGGCCTGCGGGCTGTTCGGCGAGCTCTGGATGATCTTGCTGGCGTAGTTCTGCGCCGTCTTCGTGTCCGGCGGGTTCTGGCTCAGCGCCACGCGCGCCAGGCCCAGCATCGCGTCGAGGTTGGCCGGATCCGCCGATAGCGCGCTCTGGTACGAGTTCTGCGCGTTCACCAGGTCGTGCTGCTGCAGATACGTGTTGCCCGTGGCCACGAGGGATGCCCGGACTCTCGGTCGGCGGCGTGGTCGCGGTGCCGATGGCGCCGCCGAGCACGCTGGCCACGGTGCCGAGCACGAGCACGAGGCCGATCACCAGGGTCATGATCTGGTAGGCCAGCTTGTTGTTCTGCGCGCGCTTGCGCCGGCGGCGGGGCACCGGCCGCGCCGCGGCCCGCACGGGCGGCGCGTACTCGTCGGCGTAGCGCGGGCGGGCGGAGGCGGGGCGGGCGGATGCCGGGCGCGCCGTGCGGCGCACCGGCGTCGGGGCGGGCGGCGGCGCCGCGGCGGCCGCGGCTTGCCGCGCCGTAATTTGCGCCGCCTCGCGCCGGTTGGGCAGCACCACGCCGCCCCCGCGCACGGCCGGCGGCGCGGGCGCTTTGGCGGCCGGGCGGGCCGGGCCGGCGCCCGGGCGCGTGGTCGCGGGCGCGATCGGGGCGGGCGTGGGGCGAGGCGCCACGGCCGTGCCGCGGGCGGCCGCGCGGGGCGACCGGCTGGGCACGGGCGGGATCACGTCGTCGAACTCGTCCGCCTCGTCCGTTTCGCTTTCCTCGGCGTACTCGTCGTCAGCGTACGCTTCGGCCTCGTCCTCGGTGTACTCGTCCTCCGCGTCGTCTTCGTCCTCGTCCTCGTCCTCGTCGTCGCTGTACTCGTCCTCCGCGTCGTCTTCGGCTTCGCTCTCGTCCTCCGTGTCCGCTTCGAGCGCATCCACTGCCGGAGCGTCCTGCAGCGCCCCTTCGGCGGGCGAGGGGCTCGCCTCGGGGGCGACCACCAACACGTCCGCGGGCTCCGGCTCGACGGCGGGCGGGGCCGGCGCCTCGGGCGCGGCGGCTTCATCGCCCGCGTCCGGCGTCTCGGGCGGCGGGGCTTCCGCAGCGGGTCCCATTGCCTCCGCCGCGGGCATCGTCGCAGCCGGTGCCGCTTCCTCGGCGGGCACGGGCTGCTCCTCGGCCTGCTCTGTCACGACCTCGGGGGCAGTGACGACGGGCGGCGGGGCCGGCTGCGCGGCGGCCGCTTCGTCGGCGACGGCGCCGGAAGCGCCGGAGGCTGCGCTCTCAGCGGCGGCCGGAGGGGCCGGCAACTCCGGCACGACGCTCGGTGCGGGCGCGGGCAGGCCGATCTCCCGATCATAGACGGCGCGCTGCCCCGGGTCGGCGAGCACCGCGTAGGCCGCGGCCAGGCGGGTGCGCTGTCGGCGCCCGTAGTCCTGGCGTGAGGCCGGCACCTTGCTGGGCGCGAACATGGCGCTGAGGTCGGCGTAGGCGGCCTCGATCTCCTCGATCGTGGCATCCGGCGCCACGCCCAACGCCTCATAATGCGTGTCGGCGCGTCCGCCGGCCGCCGCGGTTTCTCGATCTGCGGTCATTCGTGCTCACCCCTGTCTGGCTGTCGCGCTCGCCTCTCCGCGGCAAGCATCGCGCCCTATTCTACCAGAAATGGCGCGGGCGGACCAGGCAAGCGCCGCGCCGCCGCCCGCCGCCCCCGGCGAATCGCGGCACGCGGTGCCCCAGGGTATTGACTCCAGGCCGGAACCGGTGGTATACTGAAGGTACAAACGCAGATAGCCTTGGAGCTTATGCATATTAGGGATGCGACAGCAGTGTTGCTGACCACCCAAGCAGGACCATAGTCCGATCCAGGTTGTCTGCTCCATGGGGCGAGTTGCCAGACTCGCCCCTTTATTGTGCCCCGTTGGTTCCCTTCTCCCCAACTGGCAACCAGGTCACCGGCGCGTGATCTGCCTATACGCAGGCGTCGCGTTCCCGCGATTCGTGCGTCCGTCGGGCGATTCGTGGGTAGCCGGGCGTGCCCGCCCGGGCCGCCCCCTGGCGTTTCTGTTATAATCGAACGGTTTAGAGCCGTACATCCCCCATCCGGAAGGAGAATCCGCGTTGAAACCGAGTTGTTTGCTCCTGGTCGTGGCCCTGCTGCTGGCCGGGGCCGTCGCGGGGTGGTGGCTGTGGGCCGCGACCCCGGCCGGCGCCGCCCACCCGACCAATCCCCCGATCTTCGGGCCCAATGTCCGCGCCAATTCCGACAGCACCCAGTACGGCCAGCACGAGCCCAGCCTGGCCGTCAGCCGCGTCCACACCAACACGGTCGTCGTCGCCTCGAAGGACTATCGCGACGGCGATCGTGAAGCACGTCTGGATCGACACGTCGACCGACGGCGGCGTCACCTGGCCCATCACCCGCCAGTTGCAGATGCCCGGCATCCCTGCCGCCTTCCCGCTCCAGAGCGATCCCGTGGTTATGGCGCGCGACGACGGCCGCATCTACGTCGCCTGTCTCGGCTACAACAACAGCAACGGCGTCTTCATGACCTGGACCGACGACGACGGCGCCACCTGGCATTCCCCCTCCGTGCAGGTCAGCCCCACCGACCCGTACCTGGACGATAAGGATTGGTTCGCCATCGACAACACGCCGTCGAGCCCCTACTACCACCACATGTACATCATGTACGCCCCCGAGGGCGCCGCCTACGTGGCCGAGCAGCACTCAACCGACGGTGGCCTCACCTGGACGCCGCGCCAGCAGATCGGCGCCTCCGGCACCGAGTACACCTACCCGGTCGTCGGCCACGACGGCACCGTCTACAACTTCATGATGTACAACTGGGGTGCCGGTGCCACCGGCACCGTCCAGCTGACGAAGTCGACCAACGGCGGCGTCACCTGGAGCACCCCGACGTCCGTCGCGACGGCCTATCAGCCGGACAGCCCCATCCGCGGATCCGATCAATTCCGCTTCTTCGCCATCATCAGCGCCGCGGTCGACCCGAACACCGGCGCGCTCTATGCTGCCTGGACCGACAACCGCAACTTCAACACCGACGGCACCGACGTGCTCTACGTCAAGAGCACCGACGGCGGCGCCACCTGGAGCACGCCCGCGCGCCTGAGTCACGATCCCACCGGCGTGGTCCGCGACCACATCACGCCGATGATCACCGTCGGCGCCGACAGCCGGCTCCACGCCTTCTGGCTCGATCGCCGGCTCGATCCCAACAACGTGCTCTTCGATAGCTGGTATACCTCCAGCACCGACGGCGGCGCCACCTGGGACCCGGACACCCGCGTGAGCACAGTCTCCCAGAACCTGAACGTCGGCCTGCCGCCAGGCAGCGGCGGCGCCGCGGGCGACTACTGGGGCCTCGACACCACGCAGAATGCCGTCTACGTCGCCTGGAACGACGCGCGCGACGGCGTGCAGCAGGACATCTACGCGGCTCGCGGCCTCTTCGGCGGCGGGGGCGGCACGCCCACGCCCACTCCGGTGCCCCCCACCGCGACGGCGACGGCCGTTCCACCCACGAGCACGCCGCCGCCCCTGACGGCGACCGCTACCGTGCCGCCGCCGACCGCTACGCCGGGCGGCGCCACCGCGACGCCGGTCCCGCCCACGGCCACCGCCCCGGCGCCCTCCGCCACGCCCCCGCCGCCCACGGCCACCGCGCCGCCTGCGACGGCCACCGTGCCGCCCGCCATGACGGCGACGGCTACGCCCGCGGCCACGGAGACGCCCTTGCGCGCTCAGCTTCGGCGACGTGCACGCAACTGACTACTTCTATCAGCCGGTGCTCTACCTGGCCTGCCACGGCGTGATCTCGGGCTACGCCGACAACACCTTCCGGCCGTACAGCGAACACGACGCGCGCGCAGATGGTCAAGATCGTCGTCCTCGGCTTCGGCCGGCCGATCACGACTCCCACCGCGGGAGGCTATACCTTCGCCGACGTCCACCCCGACTTCCCGTTCTTCGACGTCATCGAGACGGCCGCGGCGGACAACGTCGTGAGCGGCTACACGTGTGGTGGTCCGGGCGAGCCCTGCGACGCCAACAACCGGCCCTACTTCCGCCCCTACGCCAACGTGACGCGCGGCCAGTTATCCAAGATCGACGTGGTCGCGGCCGGATGGGATGTGCTCAACCCGCCGGCCGGCACGTTCGAGGATGTGTTGCCCAACACCGCCTTCTACACCTACGTCGAGACGGCGACCGCCCACGGCGTGGTCTCGGGCTACACGTGCGGCGGGCCCGGCGAGCCCTGCGACCCGCAGAATCGCCCGTACTTCCGCCAGGGCAACGACGCCACCCGCGGCCAGATCGCCAAGATCGTCTACCTGTCGATCACCGGCCCGGCGAGGCTCGTCCCCGGCCGCTAGCCGGCTCGGCGCCCGCTGCCCCGCGGGCCCAGATACAGCGGCACGGCGCCCGACCCTCTGTCGGACGCCGTGTCGTTGCTTGGCGGGGCGCACCCCGCCGGCGGGCCGATTCGAGCCAGGCTGGAGGGGCGCAGCCGCGTCGCCTGCCGGCGGTTCACAGGCGCTGCAGCTTATCCGGGTTGGCAATGGCGCGCAGCCTCGTGATCTGCCCGTGTTCCGCTTCGAGGAAAAGCACGAGCATCGGCTGTGCGCCGACGCGGAGGATGACCGCGGGCTCGCCGTTTAGGTCGCGAATCTCCGCGCGATATGGTTCCGTGTACAGCCGGCTGCCGCCCGCAATGCTGCGGGCGACCGCAACGCGGCCCTGCACTGGGCGCGTGGCCGCTCCGCGCGCTTTGCCCCCGCCGTCCACCCACATCGTGACGTCTTCAGACAGCAGTTTCAACAGCCCATCCAACTCGCCCACGCTCACGGCGCGCACGAACTCGGCCAGTAGGTTGCGGTGTACCTCGTGGCTCGGCGTAAACCGCGGGCGCCGCTGGGCGATGCGCCGTTTCGCGCGGCTGAACAGTTGGCGGCAGGCGGCTTCCTGCTTGTCGACGATGCCGGCGATTTCGGTGTACTCGTACTGGAACACCTCGCGCAGCAGAAAGACCGCGCGCTCGACCGGCGTGAGCTCCTCCAGGAGAACGAGGAATGCCATCGTTAGCGATTCGTGCAGCACGACAAGGTCCGGCGGCGTGGGCGGCGAGGTGCTGTCGGTCGGCAGGGGCTCCGGCAGCCAGGGGCCAACGTAGGTTTCGTGCCGCGCTCGCGCGGACGTGAGGCGGTTGACGCACAGGCGCGTGACGATCGTGGTCAGCAAGGCCCGCGGCGAGACGATCTCTGCCGGGGACATGTCGTGGAACCGCAAGTAGGTCTCCTGCACGATGTCCTCCGCCTCGGCCGCGCTGCCTAGCATCCGATAGGCGATGCCGAACAGGAGCGGGCGCTGCGCCTCAAATACCTCGCCGGTCTGTGCCATGGCCGGGTCCAGCGCATATCCCGTGCCGTTCATCGTGGGACGCCGGCTCGCTCGCGCGGCCCGCCGTGGCGCTGGGCGGCGGCGTAGCGGCCCTTGCCGGCCCAGAAGAAGGTACCGGGCCGGCGCCGCTCGACGCTGAAACTCGCCGCCAGGTAGCGCAGGACGCACTCGCGCACCGCCCAGCCCACGCGGCCCGTGAAGTAGGGGCGGCGCGCGGCATCGGCGGGATAGTTGCTGTAGCCAATGGCGTCGCCGGGCCCCAGCCCGATACACTGCCCCTGGTAGGCGAAACTCAGCGGGCGCGGTGTCTGTCCGCGCACGATGGCGCTCACGCAATCCGCCCCGTGCGCGCCCATGACTGTCGCGGTAGCCGCGCTCATGCGCACGGGGACGCCCGGCTCTTCGATCGGGCACGCCGCGTCGCCAATGGCGAAGATCTCCGGATAGGCGGGCACGCGCAGGAAGGGATCGACCAGAACCTGCCCCCGCTCGTTCACCGCCAGCCCGGCCTCGCGGGCCAGCGGCGGGGCGACGAATCCGCTCGCCCAGACGCACAGGTCATACGCCAGCGGCCCCGCGCCGGTGGCGATCTGGTCCGCGCTCACCCCGACGACGGGTGTGTGCTCCCGGATCGTCACACCCTGGCGTTGCAGCGTATGGCGTGCGTACGCGGCGACCCCCGGGACGAGCCCCTGGCCGAACGCGCCCCGCGTGACCAGCGTGACCCGCAGCCCGCGATAGCTGCCGGCGAACTCGGCGGCCGCTTCGATGCCTGTGGCCCCGGCGCCACAGACGACCAGGTGGCCGCCCGCCGTGTCGAGCGCGGGCAGCCGCTCGCGCAACGCCGCCGCCGACAGCGGTCCGGCGGGCGCCAGCGTGTAGGCGTGCTCGCGCACGCCGGGCACGCGGTCGCGGTCCGTGATGCTGCCCAGGGCATAGAGCAGCGTATCATAGCCGATCCGGCGGGAGCCCGCCTCGGTCTCGACGGTCAGCGCGCGCCCCGCGGGGTCTAGGTCGACGATGGTGCCCTGCACGAACTGAACGCCCGTGCCCGCGAGATACCCCGCAAGTGGTCGCCGCTTTGCCGGCCGGTTGGCCGCGACCTCGGTCAGCCGCATGCGCTCGACCAGCACGTCCGCGGCGTTGATCAGGGTGATGTGGGCCGGCTGCTTCCGCAAGCGGCCCGCCAGCCGCAAGGTTGCCAGCAACCCGGCGTAGCCGGCGCCCGCAACCGCGATCTCCGTCTTGTACTCTGCCATTGCTTTACCTCCATGAGTGGTCATAACTCGGTCTCGCAGGCAAGACCGGGTAGGATGGCGTTTTGTGACAGCCGGAGGTGTTCCGCATGGCAGGTGAGGGGCGCACAGCAGCGCTCCCAGTTGCGAGTGGGGCTACGGGGCCACGCGCCTGGTGCACGCGTCGGGAGCATCACGACGAATCGGGTCCCGTTCCGGCCCGGGGTCGGCGCGCCGCGTGCCGGACCGGGTTCGCCGGGCGGGGATCTGTCGGGCGGATCGCGCCGGCACGCGTGCTGCGGCGATGTCCCTTCGCCTCGCGCCCGGCCGCCGATTCGCGCTAAGACACCGCCTTATTCGACCGACCCGCTTCCGCCGCAGGGAGTAGACATATCCTCCGACTTGCCATTGTGAAAAGCGTCCAAACGTGTTACAATTGCCGTTATTAAGGGTGATAAGAATCACACCTCGACCCGGGCCCTCCGCAGGCCACGAGAAGGAGCACGAAAGCTATCTGAAGTGAACAGCTGACGTACGGGTCGCTAGCAAACGGAGCAAACCGTGTCAAGAGAAATCGACGCGCCGGTACTGGTCCTGAACCAGAATTACGAGCCGCTGAACGTGTGCAACGTGAAGCGGGCGTTGGTCCTCGTGTTCAACGGTAAGGCGGAGGTGCTCGAGCTCAACCACGCCATGATCCACACCCCGTCGCACACGGTGCATGCTCCATCCGTTATCCGGCTGGCGCATCTGATCCGTCGCCCGCATCCGCGGGCGAAGCTTTCGCGCCGCGAGGTCTTCCTCCGCGACGACTATACCTGCCAATATTGCGGGCATCCGCACACGCGACCTGACGCTCGACCATGTGATGCCCAAATCGCGGGGCGGGCCCCACACCTGGGAGAACCTGGTGTCGGCCTGCCGCGCCTGCAACCATCGCAAGGGCGGCAAGACGATCGACGAGGCCCGCATGCGCCCGCTGAAGATGCCGCGGCAGCCCCGGGCCAACATCTACCATCTCGTCTATCGCTACGTCCAGAGCGCGCCGCTCGACGAGTGGCACAAATTCCTGCCCGGGCTGAGTAGTTAAGCCGCCGGGGGCCCGCGGGCTCTCGGGATCACGCCGCCGGCCGCGTTGCGGTTGGGCGGCGTCGCTGTGTCCGCGCCGGGATCCCGCCTCCGCGACTGGTCGTTCCGCCCATTTTCGCATATGATATAATCGGCTTAAGGCAGTGTTGCCGCCGCCGGCAGATCGCACGGTCCGCCGGCCAGAAAGGACCCTTCCGATGTTGGATTTGAAGCTGATCCGCGAGGAGCCCGACCTCGTGCGCGAGTCGCAGCGGCGCCGGGGCGAGGACGCCGCCGTCGTCGACCGGATCCTCGAGATCGATGCCCGCGTGCGCGCCCTCAAGACCGAAGCCGAAGGCCTGCGCGCCGAGCGCAACCGCGGCTCGGCCGAGATCCCCCGCCTGCGCGACCGCGCGGCCCGCGACGCACAGATCGCCGCCATGCGGGCGCTCGGCGACCAGATCTCCGCCCTCGAGCGCGAGACCGCCGACGCCGAGACCGCGCTTCGCGATATCCTGCTCGCGGTGCCGAACATCCCCGCGCCCACGGTGCCGCAGGGCAAGGACAACTCGGAGAACGTCGTCGTCCGCACCTGGGGCACGCCCCGCGCCTTCGACTTCACGCCCCGCCCCCACTGGGAGATCGCCGAGGCGCTCGGCATCGCCGACTTCGACCGCGCGGGCAAGATTGCGGGCCCGCGTTTCTACGTTCTCGTCGGCTCCGGCGCCCATCTCGAGCGCGCCCTGATCAACTTCTTCCTCGACCTCCACGTCGTGGAGCACGGTTACACCGAAGTGTGGCCCCCTTATCTGGTGAAGGGCGACTGCATGGTCGGCACGGGCCAGTTGCCCAAGTTCGCCGACGACATGTACAAGGTCGAGGGCGAGGATCTTTACCTGGACCCGACCGCCGAGGTGCCGGTCACCAACCTCTATCGCGACGAGATCCTGGAGGCGGGCCGCCTGCCGATCTCGCTCGTGGGCTACACGGCCTGTTTCCGCAAGGAGGCGGGGGCCGGCGGCCGCGACAACCGCGGGATGATCCGCGTGCACCAGTTCGACAAGGTCGAGATGGTGAAGTTCGTGGAGCCGGAGACGTCGTGGGACGAGCTCCAGCGCCTGCTCGGCAACGCGGAGGACTGCCTGCGCCGCCTCGAATTGCCCTACCAGGTGTCGCAGATGTGTACCGGCGATGTCGGCTTCACCGCGGCCATGAAGTATGATCCCGAGGTCTGGATGCCCGGCCAGGACAAGTACGTCGAGATCTCGTCGGTGTCCAATTTCACCGACTTCCAGGCGCGCCGGGCCAACATCCGCTACCGGCCCGAGCCCGAGGCCAAGCCGCAGTTCGTGCATACCCTGAACGGCTCGGGCTTGGCCATCGGCCGCAGCGTCGCCGCTATCCTCGAGAACTACCAGCAGGCGGACGGCACCGTGGCCGTCCCCATAGCTCTGCAGCCCTACATGCGCGGCCGCACCGTGATCACGCAGGAGGCGGGCCTCTAGCCCCAGCCGTCCACCGCGAGCCGCGGCCGGCGCTATCGCCGTGCGCTCGCTCAGCTCAATGAGGAGATGAACCGATGCCTTTCCCGACCGACCTCGAAATCTCGCGGGGCGCCCAGCTTCAGCCCATTACGGAGATCGCCGCCCAGATGGGCCTCGATCCCGATGACCTCGAACCCTACGGCACCTACAAAGCCAAGGTGAAGCTGTCCGCGCTGGCAAAGCTGCAGGATCGCCCGAACGCGCGCTACATCGACGTCACCGCGATCACGCCCACGCCCCTGGGCGAAGGCAAGACCACCACGACCGTTGGCATCGGCGAAGGCTTCAAGCATCTCGGCAAGCGCGGCCTGATCAGCATCCGCCAGCCGTCCATGGGCCCGATCTTCGGGATCAAGGGCGGCGCGGCGGGCGGCGGCTACAGCCAAGTCGTGCCGATGGAGGACTTCAACCTCCACCTCACCGGCGACATCCACGCCGTCAGCATCGCCCATAACCTCTGCTCCGCCTTTCTGGACGCCTCGCTGCTCCACGGCAACAAGCTCAACATCGATCCGCTAACGATCACCTGGAAGCGCGTCGTCGACATGAACGACCGCGCCCTGCGCCAGATCGTGATCGGCCTGGGCGGCAAGGCGAACGGCATCCCGCGCGAGACCGGCTTCGATATTGCGGTCGCCTCCGAGGTTATGGCCGTGCTTGCGCTCTGCACCAGCCTGCGCGACCTCCGCGAGCGCCTCGGGCGCATCGTCGTCGCCCAGCGCTACGACGGCACCTTCGTCACCACCGAGGACCTGCGCGTCGCCGGGGCCATGACCGTGCTGCTGCGCGATGCCATCAAGCCCACACTGATGCAGACGCTGGAGAACACTCCCGCCCTCGTGCATTGCGGGCCCTTCGGCAACATCGCCCACGGCAACTCCTCCGTGCTCGCCGATCAGATCGGCATCAAGTGCTGCGACTACCTGATCACCGAGAGCGGTTTCGGCGCGGATATGGGCATGGAGAAGTTCGTCGACATCAAGTGCCGCGTGAGCGGCCTCCAGCCGGACGCGATTGTGCTCGTGGCCACCGTGCGCGCGCTCAAGATGCACAGCGGGCGCTACAAGGTTGTCGCGGGCAAACCGCTCGATCCGCGGCTGGAGCATGAGGATCTCGAAGCCCTCGGCCTCGGTATGTCGAACCTCGTGGCCCAGATCCGCAATGCCGAGCGCGTCGGCGTGCCCTGCGTCGTCTGCATCAACCGCTTCCCGACCGACACGCCCGCCGAGATCGCCGCGATCCGCGAGGCCAGTCTGGCGGCAGGCGCCTATGCCGCCGTGCCGTCGACCCACTTCACCGAGGGCGGCGCGGGCGCGGTCGAGCTCTGCCAGGCCATCGCCGCGGCCGCCGACCAGCCCCACCATTTCCACTTCCTGTACAACCTGAACTGGTCGCTCAAGCAGAAGATCGAGACGATCGCCACGCAGGTCTACGGCGCCGCGTCGGTCTACTACGAGCCGGTGGCTGAGCAGAAGCTGAAGCTCTACCAGGAGCGCGGCTTCGGCGATCTGGCCGTCTGCATGGCCAAGACGCATCTGAGCCTGTCGCACGACCCCAAGCTCATCGGCGCGCCGTCGGGCTATCAGCTGCCGATCCGCGATGTAAACCTGAGTGCCGGGTCCGGATTCATCTATCCGCTATGCGGCGAGATGCGGACGATGCCGGGCCTTGGCTCGGCTCCGGGGGGCGCGAATATCGATATCGACGCGGAGGGCAACATCGTCGGCCTGTTCTAGGCTTGACGCCTTCCCGACGAATCGGCTACAATGGGCCTGCCGTAGCTCGGGCGGGTATGTTATTGTGTGCCCTGGTTCCCCGCCCCGCGCCGGACCCATGTCGCCGCATGCCGCACCCACCGTGCGCCACGCGCGGCCTTCGGAGGGACGTGTCTGTGATGAAGCGTGTCGTCGTCCTTGTCGGGATCCTGGCCCTCGTCCTGAGTGCCGTCTGGGTTCCCCAGCCGAGTGCGGCCGCGCCGAGCAGTACGAACGGCCTGGTCATCAACGAGGTGTACGCGCCGAACACGACGTATAGCTCGCAATACCTGGAGCTCTATAACGGCGGTCCGGCGACCATCGACGTCTCCAGCTACATCCTGTACAACAGCGGCGGCTCCGACCCGCTGAGCAATCTCTCCAACCCCCAGATTGCGCCGGGCGAGGAGCGCGCGATCGGCGCGACGCTCTTCCCCTCCTCGACCATCGGCAGCGGCCTGAGCCCCACCGCCGACTTCCTGGCGCTCGTCCAGCATAGCGGCAGCCAGGACACCGTCGTCGACGTCGTCAACTGGGGCACCCCGAACCCCAACTGGCCCAATTACTACCGCTTTCAGACGTATTTCTGGGTCAACAACGCCCCGACAATGCCGACCGACACGAACTTAAGCTTGCAGCGCTATCCGAACGGTCTCGACACCGACCAGCCCACGGATTGGGAGGTCTTGCCGCGGAGTCCCGGCCAACCTTCGCCACCGCACACGCCGACGCCGACCGTGACGGGCACGGCCACCATCACGCCCACCCCCACGGGGACCCCGCCGCCCTTCGTCACCGCCACGCCGACACCCTACTGTGTCGACGGCTACGAGCCGGACAACAACCCCAGCCAGGCCCGGCCGCTCGACCTCGAATCGGAGCAGACGCACACCATCTGCCCGAACGGGGATGAAGACTGGTTCCTCATCAACGTCGTGCCCAACAAGGTCTACTCGCTCTACACCAAGGACCTGGGCGGCGGCCTCGACACCATTCTGGCCGTTTACACGTACCCGTACGACGGCACCAAGATCGGCGAGAACGACGACGCGCCGAACTGCCTCTGCTCGCAGCTCGACATCAGCTTCACCTCGTCTGGCCTCTACCTGGTCCGCGTCCGCGATAACCGGCTGCTCGGCGGCCTTGGCTGGACCTACACCGTCGGCTTCACCGCCTCGCCCGGCCCCGCGCCCACGGCCACACCGACTGCGACGCCGACCGAGAACCCGAACGCGCCCACCGCGACTCCAACCGAGGGCATCTGCCTGGACCAGTACGAGCCCGACGGCGTACCCGACACGGCCAATCTACTGCTCATCGGCGAGACGCAGCCCCGGCACAGCTTCTGCCCGGGCGGTGATGCCGACTGGTATCGCTTCTTCGGCGGGCGGGGCAAGGCTTACACCATCAGCACGTTCAATCTGGGGATCGGCGTCGATACGTACATGTACCTGGTCGACAGCGACGGCCAGACGGTGCTCGCCGAAAACGACGACATCACCGGCCCGCCGCCGGGCGGCAGCGTTAACGACGTGGTCTCCTCGTCCATCCAGTTCTTTCCCGTGCGCGATACCTTCTACTATATTGAGGTGAAGAACAAGGGCGACCTCGGCTCGCCCACCATGACCTACGATATCAGCATGCGGGTGCAGGCCAACGTGCCGCCGCCGGTCGGCAGCCCGACGCCGATCATCGCGCCCGTCGTCACCGTGCCGCCGCTGCCCACGCTGGCGCCGCCGACCGACGTGCCGGTGCCCACCGAGCCGCCCACGCCGATGCCGCTGCCCACCGCGCCGCCCACCGATACCCCCGTCTCGGGCAGCAGCGGCGGGGGCCAGGGCCCCGGGCTGGCCAACCCCGTCGTGCTGACGGCCACGCCGACCCCGGCGCCGCCCACGGCCGTGCCCGTCCCGCCGTCGCCCACGCCGCGGCCGCCGCCGACCAACACCGCGGTGGTGCCGACCGCCCCGCCGGTCGTGCCCACCGCCACGCCCGTGCCGCCGACCGGCACGCCCCTGGTCGAGACACTGGACTCGGGACTGCTGCCCACGGTCGAGGACGTGATCGCCCTGCCCGCCACCGGGCATAGCGCGGCTGCCGCGGCCACCCTGGCCCTGCCGCTGGTCGTCTACGCCGACCGGGATGGCAGCCATGCCCTGACGACCGGCGAAGGTGTCTACGGCCTGCGCCTGGTGTTCACCGCATCTGACGGCACGACGCTTGCCGCGGCCGTCACCGACCACCAGGGCGCGGCCACAGTTGTCTTGCCCCGCGGCGCCGGAGCCACTGTTTCGATCCCGTATCTCGGCTGGACCGGAACCTTGCGGCCGAACGTCGGTGGGCTCCGCGTGCGTCTGCCGCAGGTCGCCTTACCCGCGCGGATCCCCTGAGCGGGCCCGCGCCATACTGGAGCTTAGCGCCGTTGCATGAGTAACCATCACGATCCTGCCGTCCCCGCCGATCCCGGCGCGGGCCACGACGCCGGACACGACGTGCCGGCCGAATCCTCGCCCGTCGACACGGCGCGCCCGGTGCCCTACGGGGCGCTGGTCTGGCCGCTCGTGGTCTTCCTGCTGGTGGTGATCCTGGCCTGGGGACCGGTCTCCGAGGCGCTCGGTGCGCCGGGCTCCCCGCCGGTCCAGCCGCCGCTGCCCACGCCGACGGCCGCCCCGACAACCGCGCCCGCGACCGCCGTGCCGCCTGCTGCGACGGCCGTTCCGGCGACCGACACGGCGGTGCCGCCGACCGAGACGGCCGTGCCGCCGACCGATACCGCGGTGCCGCCGACCGATACCGCGGTGCCGCCAACCGATACCGCTCTGCCGGAGGCAACCGCCACCCAGGCCGCCGCCTTGCCGCCCGCCTATGGCGACACGCAGCAGGGTGTCCCCCAGGCGGTCGCCCTCGACGGCACGACCTTCCGTGTGGCCGTCTCCGGCACGACGGTGCCCGACTGGGTCTTCAGCCCCAATCCGACCGTCGCCAACTGGATCCGCGGCACGGTCGTCAACTACGTGCTCGGCATCTCCTATAGCGCGGACAACGCCCACCTGTTTGCCGGCGCCCGCCCCGGAGACACGGTCCAGCTAACCCGCGCCGACGGCGCCATCTACAATTTCGCCGTGGACTCAGTGCGCCGCGTCGACCCGAGCGACGTCTCGCTGCTCGCGCAGGATCATCCCGCGCTGACGCTGCTGCTGCTCGGCGACCCGGCCGCCGACCGGGCGGTGATCCAGGGCCACTTCAGCGAGGCCTCCGCGCCCTGACGCGCCCACAAAAATGGCCCCCGTCTCCGGATGGAGACGGGGGCCTTGCTGTGTGCCGTGGGGGCCTTAGTTCGTGCCGCCGGGCGCCGCGTTCACCGGCTCGGCCGGCGCCTGGGCCGGCGTGTGGCCGTTGCGGCGCGTGGCCGCCGGGGCCTCGGGCGTCGCGCCGCTATGCCGCCGCAGCGCCGCCGCGATGAACTCGCGGAAGAGCGGGTGCGGGTTGGTCGGCCGCGACCGCAGCTCGGGGTGGAACTGGCTTCCCACGAACCACGGGTGGTCGCGGAGCTCGATGATCTCGACCAGGCGGCCGTCCGGCGACACCCCACTGATGACCAGTCCGGCCTGTTCCAGCCGCTCCCGATAGGCGTTGTTGAACTCGAAGCGGTGGCGATGCCGCTCGTTCACGTGGTCCGTGCCGTAGGCCGCGGCGGCCTTCGTGCCGGCCTGCAGCTTGCAGGCGTAGAGGCCGAGCCGCATCGTGCCGCCGATGTCGGCGATGTCGCGCTGGTCGGGCATGATGTCGATCACCGGGTGCGGCGTGCGCGGGTCGATCTCAGTGCTGTTCGCCTGCTCCAGGTTGGCGGCGTGGCGCGCCAGCTCGATCACCGCCATTTGCATGCCGTAGCACAGGCCCAGGTAGGGGATGTCGCGCGTGCGGGCGTACTCCGCGGCCATGATCTTGCCCTGCACGCCCCGGTCGCCGAACCCGCCCGGCACGACGATGCCGTCCACGCCCTGCAGGAAGTGCTCCGCGCCCTCCTTTTCCATCACCTCGGTGTTCACCCAGCGGATCTGCACCTCGGCGCTATTGTGCAGCGCCGCATGCTTCAGCGCCTCGGCCACGCTCAGGTAGGCGTCATGGAGCTCGGTGTACTTGCCGCAGATCGCCACCGTGATCTGCGTCTTCGCCGCATGAATCCGCTCGACCAGGGCCCGCCACTCACTCAGGTCGGGTCGGGCCGCGTGAAGCTCCAGGCGCTCCACGATGTAGTCGCCCAGCCCCGCGTCCTCCAGGATCAGCGGCACCTCATAGATGCTGCTGACCGTGGGCATCTCGATCACCGCATCCTGGTCGACGTCACAGAACATGGCGATCTTGGCCAGCACGCTCGGCTCCACCGGGTAGTCGGCCCGGCAGAGGATGACGTGCGGGTTAATGCCGATGGAGCGGAGCTCCTTCACGCTGTGCTGCGTCGGCTTGGTCTTGAGCTCGTGCGTCGCGCCGATGTAGGGCAGGTACGTCAGGTGGATGTACAGAACGTTCTCGCGGCCCGCGTCGCGCCGCATCTGGCGGATCGCCTCAAAGAAGGGCAGGCCCTCGATGTCGCCGACGGTGCCGCCGACTTCGACCAGCACCACGTCGGCGTTGGACTGCCGCGCCACCGCCGCGATGCGCGACTTGATCTCGTTTGTGATGTGCGGCACGACCTGAATGGTCCCGCCGAGGAAATCGCCGCGCCGCTCCCGCGCGATCACGTTAGCGTAGATCTGGCCCGTCGTCACGTTGGACTCGCGCGTCATGTTCGCGTCGATGAAGCGCTCGTAGTGCCCAACGTCGAGGTCGGTCTCGGCGCCGTCGTCGGTCACGAAGACTTCGCCGTGCTGATACGGCGACATGGTGCCCGGATCGACGTTGATGTAGGGATCGAGCTTCATCACGGAGACCTGCAGGCCGCGCGCCTTCAGGATGCGCCCGATGCTGGCCACCGTAATGCCCTTGCCCACCGAAGATACAACGCCGCCCGTCACAAAGATGTATTTGGACATGAGGTGCGCCTCCCTAAATCGAAGGGGGCCAGAGGTTCTAGGCCTCTGGCCCCCGGCGGTCATGATTTGACGTTGAGCACGACGACTTGTGTCGTCTCCGGTAAATCCGGACCCTTGATCACAAGCTTATCCTGGGACTGCCACTCTTTCAGTCCCATCTCCTTCGCGAACCGGGCCAGCGACTCCAGCGGCAGCGTCTCGGGCCCGGTCATGTACATCATCGGCACGACAAACGGCGGCTCAATCTGCGCGATCACCTCGGCGGCGCGCGCTGGATCGAGCGCCTCGGGATCGCCCACCGGCACGAGCAGCACCGACACGTCGCTCAGCGCCTCGACGGCCTCCGTGCTCAGCGTGTGGGCCAGCCTGCCCAGGTGGCAAATAACCAGGTCGTCCAGTTCGTAGACGAAGATCGTGTTCTTCCCGCGCACCGTCCCATTCTTGCCGTCGGCGAAGGTGCCCACGCCGTTGATGAAGATGTGCTGGACCTCGTACTCGCCCGGCCCGCGCAGCACGCGGAACTCGCCTTTGACATTGGCGACCGCGTCGTGCGCCGGGTCCTCCCGGCTGACGGTGACGATGTCGGCGCGCGGCCGCGGCAGATCGAGCCCGAACCCGCGATCAAACGGGTCCGTCACGATCGTCGCCTCTTTGCCGCGCAGCCGGAAGCTGGCCAACCCCAGCCAGGTGATCTCTGCCATCCGAAGTGCTCTCCTCTCAAATGCTAATTATACCGGGCCGGACGGTGTGCTGCAAGCGGATCCTGGCGCGCTGTCGCGCGCAGCGGCCCGCGTTCTCAGCGGATTACGGCACCCGCGGGAGGCCGCCTCGACATTGCCTACAGCCCAATCCGCATCAGCCGCACTGGCTGAGCTCGATGTTGCTGCTCTATCCGCGATCCGTTCGCCTGGGATCCGAGCGGAATATCAGTCCAACACGCGTGAGGCGTGGCGCATGTTGGACCGGCGCGGCCCTCGCCCAACACGACCGGCCCGGTTCCTGGGGGCCGGTTCGCCATCCGCCACCGGCCGTCGCCGTCGCGCGGCGACTCGACCAACTCGATCGCCTCGGCCTCGCGCTCACTTGGCAGTCAGATCCTTGTCTTCCATTTCCCAGGCGTGATCGAGGGTGTGAAAGGCGGTGTGCCGAATCAGGTAACGCAGCGGCCAGGTGCGGGCCATCTGGTTCTGGGCATGCAACGCCCGAATGGCGCTGCAATAGGCGTCGCGATGCGCGTGCAATCCCTCGTCAGTCAGCAGCGCCTCCTCAGGCGAGAGCACGCCCAGCTTCTTGGCCCAGTCCTGCTCCGTGAAGACCGTATGGCGGACGATACGGTCCCGATCGCGCCCTCCGCCGCGCGGACCGCGCTGCATCTCGGCTGACACGCGCGAACGCACCGCGTCGAAAAACGCCCAGCACGCGCGCATGAGCGTCAGTTCACGCTCCAAGGCGTCACTCGACATGGCTTGCTGGTCAATATCGGAAAACGCGAACGAGATACCCCAAAAGTCGGTTGAGCCCGTGCCCGGATAGCGCTCGACCACCTCGACAGCGCTGCTGGTCGTGCTGGTCGCAAACGCGGCCTCCATCCCCGCCAGTTTCGCCACCGGTGCGTAACGTGGCACGTAGGAGACTAAGCGGTCGATGGCCGCATCCCCGGTCGGGGCCCCGCGCTCGAGACCGGGCCAGTCCGTTGCCACCGCCACCACCTTCTTGCCCTTCGGTCCGGTCTCCAGCATCACCCGAATGTCGTTAGCCATGACTCCTCCTATCACACTAGAATATGAGCGTCCGCTTTCTTCGTACAATTGAGCAATCGCGCTCGCGCAGTTCTTATGAGTGCCACTCGGTCGTTCGCGGGGCGGCTAACACCGCGCCGCACCTGGTAGGCGCGGATCTTCTCGCCAGGGCACGGCCGGAGCAGGCCCAAGAGCCGTGCTGTCCCGCCCAAGCCGGGATCGAGATGGCCCAAACGGGCGGCGCGCCGGAGCGGTCACAGCGCGCTTTCCTCGGGAATCTCGTCCGAGTCCGCGGCAGTCCCCCGCGGCCGCCAGCAGCTTGAATACTCGGGCCACGACCTCGTAGTCGTAGCCGCGCCGCAGCAGGAAGCCGCCCAGCCGGCGCCGGTACGTCTGCTCGTCGAGGCCCGCGTAGGTGCGCGCCCGGCGCTGCGCCAGGCCCAGCGCCTCGCGCACCGCGCGCGGCTCGTCGGTCGCGCCGAGATCGCGCACGGCGGCGCCCACCGCGCCCGGCACCGGCTGGTCCTCGGCCGCGGCGGCGTGCTCGGTCAGCGCCGCCTCGACCACCGGCGCGGCCACGCCCTTCTGCCGCAGCTCTTGCCGCAGCAGGCGCGCGCCCCGCGGCCGGCTGCGCGCGCGCTCGCCGATCCAGTAGCCGGCGAACGCCGCGTCGTCCAGGTAGCCGACGCGCAGGAGACGCTCCACGATCGCGTCCAGGATCTCGGGCGGCGTGCCTTTGCGCCGCAGCCGCGTGCGCACCTCGGCCACGCTGCGCGGCCGCACGGCCAGGAAGTTCAGCGCGCGGTCATAGTGCTGCTGGAAGACGTCGCTCGCTTGCAGCCGCTCGACCACCGCGGGCGGGCAGGCCATCCCGACATACAGCGCCTCGTGCGCCACCACCGCAATGTGCAGCCCGAAGGTCGACGCCGCGGCCGGGTCGCCGTCGGGCGGGCCGACCGTGACGAAGATGCGGTCGGGCTTGCCGGGATCGGGTTCCAGCCGCTGGATGACCGGCTCCGGGGCCACGTCCGGCGGCGGCAGGCTGGAGTCCACGGGTGCGCTCCTTATTACGCGGCAAGGGCGGGTGCCCCCACCCGCCCTTGCCGTCGATTCTCGTGCGCCGGGGGCGCCGGGCCTAGATCTCCTCGTCGCCGTCGTCCGCGACGGGCGCGGGCGCCGCCCCGCGCTTGCCCTTTGGCTCGGTCACCGCGAGCGCCAGCGCGCCGGCCGCCGAGGCGCTGCGAATGCGCCCCTCGATCTCCTCGGCCAGGCCCGGGTTCCCCTTCAGGAACTCCTTGACGTTCTCGCGGCCCTGGCCCAGGCGCTGGTCGCCGAAGCTGTAGAAGGCGCCGCTCTTGCGCAGGATGCCGAAGTCGGTGCCGATGTCGACAATATTCCCGATCCGGCTGATGCCCTCGTTGAACATGATGTCGAACTCGGCGACGCGGAAGGGCGGGGCGACCTTGTTCTTGACCACCTTCACGCGCACCCGGTTGCCCACGACGTCGGTGCCCTGCTTGATCGACTCGATGCGCCGGATCTCGAGGCGGACCGACGAGTAGAACTTCAACGCCTGGCCGCCGGTCGTCGTCTCCGGGTTGCCGAACATGACGCCGATCTTCATGCGGATCTGGTTGATGAAGATGAGCGCGGTGTGGCTCTTGGAGACGGCGCCCGCCAGCTTGCGCAGCGCCTGGCTCATCAGGCGGGCCTGCAGGCCGACGTGCTGGTCGCCCATCTCGCCCTCGATCTCGGCCCGCGGCGTCAGCGCGGCCACCGAGTCGACCACGATGACGTCGAGCGCGCCCGAGCGGACGAGGGTCTCGGCGATCTCGAGGCCCTGCTCGCCGTTGTCCGGCTGCGACACGAGCAGCGTATCCATGTTCACGCCGCAGCGCTCGGCATACAGCGGGTCCAGCGCATGCTCGGCGTCGATGTAGGCGGCCACGCCGCCCAGCTTCTGCGCCTCGGCGATAATATGCTGGGCGAGGGTCGTCTTGCCCGAGCTTTCCGGGCCGTAAATCTCGATGACGCGGCCGCGCGGCACGCCGCCGATGCCCAGCGCCAGGTCGAGCGCGATCGCGCCCGTCGGGATCGAATCGATGGCCATCCGATCCGCGCCGTCGTTCATCTTCATGATCGAGCCCTTGCCGAACTGCCGTTCAATCTGCGCAATGGCGGTCTCAATGGCCTTTTCACGGTCTGCCATGGTCTGGTTGCTCCTTCTGGGTCTCTAGCACAACAGGTCTGAGGACCGCCAGACGCGGCTGGACGGCTGCAGGAACATGTGTTCTAATGATACAAGATTTCGCGCCCGATGTCAACCACCGGACCGCCGGGATTCGGGCCCGATCGGTGCTGCGCCCGGGCGGCGCCACTCCGAGGCGCGCCCTCCGGGCCCCCTGCGGCCCATTACCCGACCTATCCCCGGGCCCGGCGCCAATGCGGAAAGCGCCTGCGCCGGATCCGCGGCGTCCCAGCGGGGCCCCGCCACTCCGGCCGCCGCACCCGGCCCCGGGTCTTGCCCGACCGACCCCGGCCCCCGGTCCTCTCCCTTGTAATCCTGAGCGCCAGCGAAGGATCTCCGACTCCGGGATGCCTGCCCTGGCTGCGGCTCCGCCGGCCCGACCGGCCGGTGCCGCCGCGCGGCTTCATGGCCGCCCTTCCGGCCCCCCACCGGGTGGCGGGTCGGCCGGCGCGTCCCACGTGCTGCTCAAATCCGCCCACATGGGATTTGCCGACTCGATCAGCGCGACCTTTCTGGCCCGCGTCCAGCCTTTGAGCTGCTTCTCGCGGCTGCGTGCCGCATTCACGTCCGACATGACGTCGCAGTAGACGAGATCCGTGCAGTGGTAGCGGGCCGTGAAGCCCGGCACGACCCTATGCTTGTGCTCCCACACGCGACGCGGTAAGTCGTTGGTCATGCCGACATACAGCGTGCGGCTGCGGTTCGTCATGATGTAGACGTAGTAGGCCGGCATGCAGTTCCCCACTCCCCGAATTCCGGGCGGGATTCCACCAGCGAGACGCCGTCCGCGAAGCAGGCGTGGCCGCGGCCGGTAGCCCCGGCGTCGCGGCGCGTCCGGCAGCGCGCTTGCCGCCCGAAGATTTGTAACCCTGATCGCAGCGAAGGGTCACCGCGCCGGGATGCTGCCTTGCGTCAGCCGTGTCCTGTCCGGCAAGCGCCTCGGTGACCGCCCGCCTTCCCAGGGCAGGCATCCCGAAGTTGGAGATCCTTCGCTCGCGCTCAGGATTACAAGGGAGAGGACCGGGAGCTAGCCGAAGGCCGGCCGGTGAACCCTCATCCGGCGCCTCCTCTGCGCTCAGGATTGCAAGGGAGAGGACCGGGAGCCGGCCGGAGGCCGGGCGGCGAACCCTCTTCCGGGCGGTTCCTTGCGCTGGCGGTCCCGGCAGCGTCGCCGGGGCTGCCCGGACGGAGGCACCTCGGGCCGGTGGCACCGGTGCCCTCGCCCTCACCGCTGATCCGCGGTTGGCCCCAGCGCCCTAGCGCTACTCCCGAGGGGCCGTGCGGACGAACGACCCCAATCTGCCCGAGTGGCATGCATGATCATCGCAGCAGGACCGCCCGGTCTGTCACCCCGATCACCGCCGCAGCAGGTTGCTCAGGAGGAAGATCAGGTTGGCCGGGCGCTCGGCCAGGCGGCGCATGAAGTACGGGTACCACTGCTGGCCGTAGGGCACGTACACCCGCATGTTGTACCCTTCCTCCGCCAGCGCGCGCTGCAGGGCGCTGCGCACGCCGTAGAGCATCTGGAACTCGAAGCGGTCCAGCGGGATGTTCTGCCGCGCGGCGAAGCGCTTGGCCAGGGTGATCAGGCGCACGTCGTGCGTCGCGATGCCGGGGTAGGTGCCCCGCGCAATCAGCTTGCACATCAGGCGGGCGTACTGCCGGTCGGTATCTTCCTTCTCGGGGAAGGCGATCGACGGCGGCTCGTCGTAGGCGCCCTTGCAGAGGCGCACCCGCGCGCCCAGGCGGATCATCTCGTCGACGTCGCGGGCCGTGCGGTACAGATAGGCTTGCAGCACCACGCCCACGTTGCGGCGCCCTTCCGCCCAGAGCGTGCGGAAGACGTCCAGCGTCACCTCGGTGTAGTCGCTGCCCTCCATGTCGATGCGCACGAAGTTGCCCTGCTGCTGCGCGCGGTCGAGCACGCGGCGCAGGTTCTCGAGCGCCGTGCCCTCGCTGATGTCGAGGCCCATGGCGGTCAGCTTGAGCGAGACGTTGGAGCGCAGATCGTTGCTGTGGATCGCGTCGAGCAGGTGGACGTAGGAGTCGGCGGTGCGCGCGGCGTCGTCCGCCGTGTTGACGTTCTCGCCCAAGAGGTCGAAGGTGGCCAGCATACCCGCGCCGTTCAGGGTCTGGATGACGGCGATGGCCTCGTCGAGCTGCTCCCCCGCGACGAACCGGCGCACGACGCGCCGGACGAGGGGATTGGCGACCGTGAAATCGCGGACGCTCTTGCTGTGGGAGAGCGTGAGAAAGCCCTGGCGTAGCATCGTTGATACGCTCCTTGCGGCCGGCCCGGGTCAGGGGGTCGGAGTGGCGACCGCCCAGACCTGGTCGACGAGCACCTGGACGGTGCGGGGTTGGACGGGCGCCGGCCCGGGGGTGCCCGCGACGGTGGTGATGCCGGGCCCGATATGCGCGGTCAGGGTGAACGGCGCCGTGGCGCCCGGCGCGATCTCGCCGTAGGCCCAGCCGACGCCGCTGCCGACTACAGCCGGCTTGCCGTCGCTGCCGGTGCCGTAGACAAAAGCTTTGAGCGTGAGGTCGCGCATGCCGGTGTCGCTGTTGTTCTTCACCTGGCCAGTGACGGTCACCAGGTCGCCGTCACGCTTGTACGCGCCGATGTCGCTGTTGTACGCCGGCTGCACCTCTGTTGCGAGCGCGTTCGCCGGCACGAAGTTGGTGATCTGGGGCGCGGCGGCCGCGCTGGGCTGGAACAGCACCGCGGCCGCCCAGACCATGACCCCGATCATTACGAGCGGCATCAGCGTGAGCAGCAGGATGTAGACCGGGTTGATCGGCCCGCGGCGCCGGGCGGCCCGCCGCGGCCGCGAGGTCGGAAGGATGGGCATCCGGCTCGCCTGCTCCAGCGGCGTAATCGGCGCGGGCTCGTTGGCGCGCGCCGGGGTGTTGCTGCGGTTCGAGACACGATCGGGCTGCTGCATGAAGCGCGGTCCTCCTGGGCTGGGCGCCCGGTCCGCCAGGGTGGCGGCCGGCATCTCGCACGCGTGCGCGGCGCGGTCACGCGGATCAGACCGCCGCGCGCAGGCCCATTATAGCATGTCGTCCCGGGCGTGTAAACTGCGGTGCGCGCCTGCGCCGCCGGAGCGCCGGGTCCCTCCCACGCGGGAAGAACCCGGCGCACCCGGAGTGCGGCGGGCGCTTAGGGAGCCGCGCAGGCTCCCGGCGGGTTGGTGATCGATTGGTAGACGATCTTGGAGATCTGGCCGCGAGTCGCATCGTTGTACTGGCGGAAATACGGCCGGTTTTGCGGGTCGCACGGCTCGCCCGGTCCGCCACAGTTGTAGCCGGAGACCACGCCGTGGCAGGCCGCCGTCTCCACGAACGTGTAGAAGGGGCTGCCCGGCAGCACGTCCGTGAACGTGGGATCGGCGGGGTTGATTAGCTGCCAGCCGGCGGCGATCGTGTCGATCTTGCTCAGCTGGCCGCGGGTCACGTTGTTGTAGGGGCGGAAGTAGGGGCGGTGCTGGCCGTCGCAGGGCTCGCCCGGCCCGCCGCAGGTGTAGCCGCTCACGACGTTGGCTGCTGCCCCGGTCTCGATGACGTCGAAGAACGGGAAGTTGGGCTGCACGTCGGCGAAGGTGTAGCTGCCTGGGGCCGGGGTGGTGATCGGCAGGCCGAAGCCGAGGACGACGATCTTCACCATCTGCGCCCGCGTCGTGTTGGCGTAGGGCCGGAAGGTGTTGTCGGCGTAGCCGGAGATGACGCCGTGGCAGTAGAGGTACTGCACCGGCACGTAGAAGTAGTCCGCCGGGTGCACGTCCGTGAACGTGATCGGGCACGGTGTGTCCGTCGGCCCGGGGGTGCTGGTCGCCGCGGGCGTCGCGCTCGCCGTCACGCCGGGGGCCGGGGTGTCGGTGGCCGTCGCGCCGGGCGGGGGTGTCGCGGTGGGCGCGACCGGAGTGTTGGTCGGGGCCACGGGGGTAGCGCTTGCGGCGACCGGGGTGTCCGTAGCCGCGCTCGGGGTATCCGTAGCCGTGGGCGCGCTCGGCGTGTCGGTGGCCGTCGCCGTGCTGCTCGGCGCCGTGGTTGGCGTGGCAGTCGCGCTAGGCGGGGTCGTCGCGGTCGGGGTGCTGCTCGGCGCCGTGGTAGGCGTGGCGGTCGCCGTGGGGACGGCGCCGGTTGCTGTGGGCGTGGGGGTGCCGCCCGCCGGCAGCGTCAGGATCGCATGGTACAGGTCGAACTGGTGAAGGGTGCCGTTGGCGTTCGTGCCGTCGCAGTTGCCGTTGTCCGCCCAGACGGCGACGAACTTGCCGCCGTAGGCGCTGGCGCCGACGTAGTCGCCGTAGTCCACGGGCGCGCCGGCATCGGCCGCGTTCGAGAAGTCGCCGCTGAGGAGCGTGTTGGCCGCCCAGGTGACGCCGCCGTCGGTGGTGTACGACCCATAGTATTCGGCGTCGTCATTCGGCGTGTTGTTCGTACCGCCCGAGCCCGGCACGCCGTTGTCGTTGCGCGCGTCGTGCCAGCCGGCCGCCACGACCCCCGTCGTGGGATCGAGCGCGATGTAGGGCAGGAACTGGCTGCGGATCGGGCCGAGCGGGTCGTCGTTCACGCGCGCCGGGGCGGTCCAGGTGACACCGTCGTCGGTCGACGTGCGCACGTAGATCTCGGTGTCGTTGCTCTCGTTGACGGGCTCCTCGGTGTAGATCAGATAGGCCCGGTTGTTGAACGGGCCGCCCGTGGCGTCCCAGACCAGCCCGGACTCCGCGTCGATGGAGCGGGCCGACTGGGCCGGGATGAAGTCGAAGCCGCCCACGTTGGTGGTCGTCGCCGGGTGCTGGGCGCCGAAGCCACCCGCACCCAGCCCGTCGGCATCGACGTTGACATAAATCGTGGCCGGGCCCTGGCCGCCCGTCGGGTTCTGATAGGTCACCATGACCTTGCCGCCGTTTGCCCCTGGCCCGACCGCGATGCCGCCGAAGCTGCCGCCGCTTGAGCTGGGAATCGTCTGGAGTGCGTTGAAGGGCCCCCAGGTCCCGAGCCCGGTCACCGGCGCGCCGCGCGCCACCATACTGCCGCTGGAGTTCCAGTCGACCCAGACGCTGCCGTTGCCGACCGCGATGGACGGCTGATCGACGCTGCCGGTGCCCACGATCACGGGGCTACTGAAAGTGACCCCGCCGTCGGTGCTCAGGATCACGTCGATCTGATTGACGTTCCCGTTGATGTAGACCAGAAAGAGGTTCCCAAAGGAATCGAAGGCGGCCTGGCCGTCGCAGCAGGCGTTGTTGGTCGCCACGGTGCCGTGAGTCCAGGTGGCCCCGCCATCCATCGAATCGCTGAGGAAGATGCTGTTCGCGGTGTCGAGATTCGAGAACGCGACGAGGTTGTTCGGGTTGGTCGGGTTGATCACCACGAAGCTCTCGTCCTCGTTGCCGCTGCGCTGGCTGGCGTTGACCACGGGCGCCAGGCAGGTCAGCGGCTCATAGCCGGGAGCCGGCGCGGCCGGGCTGATGCTTCCGGCCGGCGGGGGCAGTTTCCGGGTGCCGTTCGGCACGTCGATCGCGCCGGAGGTGGCGGGGCCGCCGGGGGCATTGAGGGTCGCGAGTGGGGAGCCCGCCGCGGGGGTGCTGCTGCCCGCCAGAATGCCCAGCACCAGCAGGGCCAGACCGGCGAGCACTGCGCCAAAGGTACGCCGCAAAGTGATTGCTCCTTCCATAAAGCAACGCGCGTAAGAGTCCGGTGGTCCGGCCCAGGTGAGGCCGCCCGGTTCCCCGCACCTGACTCGCACCGCGGCGCCCGGATACCGCAGCAGGGTGAGGGACAGGTGGACCCGGGATGGGCGGGTGGAGGACGGACCTGCGTCACCATATCACAGAAGCCCGGCGCCGTCAACGCCGCCCGCGTGCCCGCCCCGTGGGCCACGCCGGCCTGTCCAGCGCGCCGCCCCGCCACGGAGCACTGACAACCCCCGGGGCGGTGCCGCACGCCGTATGGCTGCGTCGGCGCACCCGCTTGCCCCCGACCGCCCCTGCGCGCTGAACCCGCGACCCCCAGGATGGAGTATAATAGCTGTGAACCCCGGGCGCAGGCGGATGTTACCTCCGGCCGTCCTGTGGGATCCGTTACTGCACGTGGGAGCCCCGCATGAATACATTCCGCCGCTCCGGCCTTGTCGTTCTCGGGGTTGCGCTCACCGGGCTCGTCTTGCTCCTCGCGTTCGCGGCCACGACCCGGGTATTCGCGCCACCCCCCACCCCGCTGCCCACGCCGCCCCCGCCGCCGCCCGCGATGCAGCAGACCGTCGACTCCACCACCCTGACCATCCAGCCGATCTACGCGGACGCCAGCCGCATCGTGCTCACGGGAACCGTCACCGTCCTCGATGGTCCGGGCCAAGATCTGATCTGGGGTTTCGGGTCCCATTCTCTGCGGACCACTGAGGGCGACTCGCTCCGCGAGATGCCTGAAGACCGCTGGGCAGTCGACGGGCAGCTGCTGTGGAACTATTCATCGAGGAGCGTGCCACCGCGCGGCCCGCTGGGGCTCACATTTGACGCCGCCCCGGTGGCGCAGCAAGGTGATCTCGACCTCCATTTGCAGGTCTCCCTCGCTGGTTGTTCCGGTGCGGTTGACTGCCGGCCATGGACCTTGGTGGGCCCGTTTACTTATCGCCTCCATATGCCGGTGGATCCGCTGCGGCGGGTCGCCGTGGTGCAGCAAACGCTACAGGGCTATAAGACCGCCCTTACCCTGGATCGCGTGATCGCGACGCGCCACGAGACGCGGATGGACTTCCGCTACGACGACGGCATCCCCTGGCCGGCGAATCTGCCGCCGCGGGAGATGCCGTTTGCCTTCCAGGGCGTGCAGGCCCTGCAGGCCGGCGATCGCACGCTGTCCTTTGGCCGTATCGATGTCGACCAGGTGATGAATGCGTTCACCGACTCCGTGACCCTCTCCTTGCTGACCTCGACGCTCACCTTGCCGGATCGCTGGATGCTGACCCTTAACCCGTGGCCAAACAACACCGACCGCGGCGGGCCCTGGGTCTTCCACTTCCCGATGGCGGCGGTCGGGGTGCCGCCGCTAGTTCTCACCCCGGTGGTCCTGCCGCCACTGCCGCCTCCGCCCACGGCCACGCCGGTCCCGTTCGTGTCGCCGATCCCCACGGTCCCGCCACTCGTGCCGCCGCCTATTCCATCGTGGGCGGTGACCTTGCCCACACCCGTGCGGTCCACGGGGCCGCCGCCCGGGCCCGCGCTCACCGCGACGGCCGTGGCGCCGCGGGCGAGTCCGACCAAGTGACCGCGCCAGGAGGAGGATGACGATGTGGACGAGACCCGCGCTGGCGGGTGGGATCCTGCTCGCCTGGGCACTCGCGTTATTTGCGCTAGCCCTGACGGCCTGTGGCGGGCCCGCACCACCCCCCACCCCGCTGCCCACGCCGCCCCCGCCGCCGCCCGCGATGCAGCAGACACTGGGCTTCACCACCCTGGCCGTCCGTCCGATCTCCGCCGACGCGAGCCGGATCGTGCTCACCACCAGCGTGAGTTTGACCAAGCCCCCTGCCGCTTGTTACCGCTCCTTTTCGCTGCAGCATGTGACACTGTCTGTCGGGGGTACGGCGCTGGCGGAGATGCCGGAGTACCGCTGGCCCGTCGGCGGGCAGTTGCGGGAATTCCTTCCGGCATTCGAAGATCGGCCGGAGCGCCTGCTCATGTTTGACATGGCTAGCCTGCCGGCGAAGCCCAGCGCGGACGTCCATTTGCAGGTGTCCCTGAATCTCTGCCAGGCGCCGAATGACCATCATCCGCCCACGGCCGGGCCGTTCACCTTCAGCTTCGACATGCCGGTGGATCCGCTCCGGAGGGTCGCGGTTGTGCAGCAGACCCTGCTCGGCTACACGGGTGCCTTCACCCTGGACCGCGTGATCGCCACGCGCTACGAGACGCGCCTGGATCTTCGTTACGGCATGCCGGGGCCGCCGCCGAAATACCCTGGCACGATCATGCTGCCCGTTCGCGGCGCGCAGACGCTGCAAGCCGGTGATCATACGCTCTCCTTCGACATCTCGGATGCCGAGCACATACTCGGGACCCGCGCCGGGGACTCCTTCACCCTGTCCTTCCTCGCTTCCACGCTTGATTGGCCGAGCACCTGGACGCTCAACCTTGGCGCCGACCCGAGTGACAGCCGGGGCGGCGGGCCCTGGGTCTTCCGCTTCCCCATGGGCGCCGTCGGGGCGCCCCCGCTGGTCCTCACTCCGGTGGTCTTGCCGCCTCTGCCCACGCCCACGCGCGTCCCGTTTGTGTCGCCGATCCCGACGGCGTTTCGGCAGGTGCCGCCCGTGCCCATCCCGTCCGGCGTGTCGCGCCTGCCCACGCCCGTGCGGTCGACCGGGCCCCCGCCGGGACCCAGGCTCGCCGCGACGGCCGTACCGCCGGGGGCGAGTCCGCCCAAGTGACCGCGCCCGGAGGAGGATGACGATGTGGACGAGACCCGCACGGCTGTTGACGGCGAGCCTCTGCGCACTGGTGTGCTGGGGTTGCGGTGCCGACCCCGCCCCGGTGGCTACGCCGCTGCCGGGGGCGCACGGGATCGGCCTCGCGCGGGCACAATGGGAACGGGAGCACGTCCCGGATACCCAGCCCCTCCGGCCTGTGGACCAGGGATGGCTGCCGACATTTAGTTATGATCACGGGCGGTATACGGTCACGTTCTGGTACGTGGAGGATGGCACGCCGCCCCCCGATGCCCCCGTGGGCAAGATCGAAGTGTTCTTGCCGAACGGCACGCTGGACGAGGGCTGCGCTCTAACCCGCGCACTCCTGCCGCCTGATGCACAGGTCCTCTCACCTATACCGTATAAACCCGGTCCGCCCATAGAGGCGGGGGCGGGATATTACTACTCCAGTGCGTGGCTCGTGCACCGGTTTCTGCCGCTGGCCGCCGGCGCACCCGTCTGGGAACCCGGCACGACGCTAAGTCCCGTCCAGCCAGGCGACGGCATCTTCACCTGCTATGGCCCGATGGGGTCTGGACCCGGCCCGATCGGCGACGTGGTCTACGCGATTCTCCGTTACCCGCCCGCCCCGACGGTCACACCTTGTCGCCCGCCCGGCTGCGTGCGGCCCACGCCGTGCTGTACGCCCATCCCCACGGTGCCGCCGCTCGTACCACCGCCTGTTCCGTCCGGGGAGCCGCCTCTGCCGCCGGCGGTGCCGTCCGCCGGGCCGCGGCCGGGCCCCACGCTCGCCGCGACGGCCGTGCCGCCGGGGGCGAGTCCGACCAAGTGACGCGGCACTGGCGCTGCGGTCACGTGGCAGGGCCGGCCGGGTCCGCGGGGTGAGTGAGTTTAGTCACGCGCGACCTGACGGCGCATGATTCGTTAACATGAGAAGTGGGACCACTTTCCCGCCGCATCTTGTCATTGCTGCTAACCGGGCAGCAACGACTCGGGAATAGGGGCATTTGGGGAGAGTTATCATGAGGCTGCTTCTTTCGACGCGCCGCGTTGTGGGCTTCGCCGTTGCTGCCGGCTGCCTCCTTGGGGTGTGGGTGTTATTCGCACTGCGCCCGGTGTTCGAGTTGGGGAACTTGCCGGCCAAGGCGCTACAACCGGGGGGCGGTCTGCCCCAGCCAGTCGCCACGCAGCAGGTTCCAGGTCCAATCGCAGACACGCCGGCTGCGTGGACGGCGGGTACCGAACCGCCGACGGCAGCCGCGCGGCTAAACAGTCGAATCCGACGAACACCCGAAAGGCATCACCATCTGCGAAGGAAGTAAGGAGGAAACTGTGAAAACGCGATTTGCACGCACAAGCGGCTATCGGATAGCCGGGGCCTGCATCGGTTTACTCGTGTTCGTCGGCCTCGTGATGACACTCGGGGCGAGTTTAGCCAAGCGGGATCATCCGGGCAGCAGCCCGGGCTGCCGGTGCCCTACCCGACAGGACAACCTCCGATCCCGCCGACCGAATTGTCGTCCCCAGAACCCACTGCGTCCGTGACCTCAGACGCTGATGGGGACGTGGTCGATCAAGCGGACTTCGGTACGTGGCGCTATAGCGTCGGTCGTGGTGACGATGGTGCGGTGCGCGGTCTCGTGCAGTTCGACATTACATCGGTCGAGGGCCTCGTAGCTTACGTCGATGCGAACCGGCAGCTGGTCGGCCGGTTCACGCAGGAGGAAGGTCCGATCCCCGTGCAGGTGACGTTTCGCGACTATGTCGCTCCGGACGCATTTCGTGCGTGGATAGCCAAAGTGCATCTGCAAGTCGCACGCACCGACGTCGGTGAGATTGAGCCCAATGGGAAACGGTGGACTGCCACGTTCTTCACCATGCACGATGACCCGCTACCGGGCCTGCAGTCCGTGGGCAACGATTCCAATCCGCCACGTACACTCCTCGGCGTGTTCGGCGCTTTGGGGAGCGTTGATGCCTCCCAACTCGTGACGCTGGCCGCGGATCCGTCCGTCTTCCTGGTCGACTTGACGGAAGCGTACGTTCGGCAGCGCCTCGCTCAGGAGGGTATTGCCGGAGCCGGTGAGGCGACCGTCACGGTAGCCAGTCCTTTCGGGGCGATGGAGGATTTCGGCCTTGCCAATTTCAGCGGGACGAAATAGCGCGACCCCTGAATCCGCCTGTCCAACTGGCCCGGGTTAGGAGGCAACGGTCGGGAAGTCGCCTGCTTAATGTAACTTCGAGAGAGTTTTTGGGGATTGCTACGCTCAATTCCGCGCCGGGAAACCCAAAACCTCGCTGGATTCTGCATTAAGGAGGTTTATCATGAGGGTGCTTCTTCCGACGCGCCGCGTCGTGCGCATCGCCGTTGCTGCTGGTTGCTTACTTGGCGTGGTAGTGTTACTCGCACTGCTCCCGATGTTGGAGTTGGGGACTTGCCGGCCAAGGCGCTTCAACCGGGCGGCGGCCCCGCACCAGTTCCGACGCCGCTGCCGGGGGCGCACGGGATCGGCCTCGCGCGGGCACAATGGGAACGGGAGCACGTCCCGGATACCCAGCCCCTCCGGCCTGTGGACCAGGGATGGCTGCCGACATTTAGTTATGATCACGGGCGGTATACGGTCACGTTCTGGTACGTGGAGGATGGCACGCCGCCCCCCGATGCCCCCGTGGGCAAGATCGAAGTGTTCTTGCCGAACGGCACGCTGGACGAGGGCTGCGCTCTAACCCGCGCACTCCTGCCGCCTGATGCACAGGTCCTCTCACCTATACCGTATAAACCCGGTCCGCCCATAGAGGCGGGGGCGGGGTATTACTACTCCAGTGCGTGGCTCGTGCGTCGGTTTCTTCCGCTGGCCGCCGGCGCACCCGTCTGGGAAGCCGGCACGACGCTAAGTCCCGTCCAGCCAGGTGAAGGCATCTTCACCTGCTATGGCCCGATGGGGTCTGGACCCGGCCCAATCGGGGACGTGGTCTACGCGATTCTCCGTTACCCGCCCGCCCCGACGGTCACACCTTGTCGCCCGCCCGGCTGCGTGCGCCCGACTCCCTGCTGCACACCCATCCCCACGGTACCGCCGCTGGTGCCGCAGCCTGTTCCGTCCGGGGAGGCGCCTCTGCCCACGGCGGTGCCCTCCACGGGGCCGCCGCCGAGCCCCCCGCTCCCCGCGACCGCCGAGCCGCCGGGCCCCAGTCCGACCAAGTGACCATGACCGTGGCCGCTCCTCGCCACTGCGAGGATTTTACATAGCGTTAACACCGGCCTAACGCGGGCGGGCCGCCGGGGGCGTACAATAGGGGCGAGCGCCGGACAGCGGGGCGCGCGTCGACGCGGGGCGCGCTCCGCCGCAGCCCTTGCCGTGGACGATCCGGCGCGGAGCATACCCCGCGAGGAGGACAACCCATGTTGAAGAGACGAGCCTGGGCCGGCGTGGTGGGCCTCGGGCTGCTGGGCGCGCTGGTCGCGGCCTTCCTGTGGACGGCCGGCCCGGCCGCCGCCGCGGTGCCCCCGGCGGGCGGCGTGGCCCGCGCGGCGGGCACGATCGCGACGCTCGGCGCTAGCCAATTCACAATGCAGGGCGCGGCCGGCCGCACCATTACGGTGACCGTGGCCGCGAACACCTGGATCGTCGTCAAGGGCGCGTCGGGTCCGGCGCAGGGCACCTTCGCCGACCTGAAGGTGGGCGATAAGGTCGCCGTGGCCGGCACGAGCGCCGGCACGGACCAGATCGCCGCGCGCGTCGTCGACGACGGCGTGCGGGTCGGCGCCATCGCGCGGGCGGCCGGCGGGCGCGCCAATGCCGCGGCGCGGCGCGCGGCGCAAGCGCTCAGCCGGGCGGCCGTGCACGGCACCGTCCAGGCGAACAGCAACGGCACGCTGACGATCGCCGCCGGGCAGGGCACGAACGCGCGCACCGTCCAGGTGCGCACGGACGCGGGCACGGTCGTGCTCAAGAACGGCCTGGCCCCGGTCGCCGCCCTGCAAGTCGGCGACACGGCGACGATTCTGGCGCGGCCCGCGGCCGCGGCCGGCGCGACCCCGGCGGCCGGCGCGGCGCGCACCGCGGTCGTGATCTACGTGCCGGCGCCCGACCACGTGGTCGCCCCGGCGGTCGTGAAGGCGGTGAACGGCAACACGCTGCAGCTGCGTGGCCTGCGCCAGGCTGCGCGCGTCACCGTGAGCGACGCGACGACGATCGAGCAGCTCAGCGCGACCGGCCAGGCGCCGGCCCCGGCCACGCTCGCCGACCTCCAGGCCGGCACGCGCGTGCTGGTCTACGCGCCGAATCCCGCGCGCGGCCAGCCCGCCGCGGCCACCGTGATCCTGATCCTGCCGCAGCCGGCCCGCCCGGCCGCGCCCACGCCCGGCGGCCTCTAGGCCCCACGCGCGCGGCGCGTCAACTACCGCCGCGGCACGCAAAAGGGCCTCCCCGGTAAGGGGAGGCCCTTTCGCACCCGCGCCGCCCCCGCCGCGCCGCATCCCGGTCGTAGGGCGCGCGCCATGTCCAACCCGGTAAGCCGATGATCCAACAGGCACCGTCTGCGGTTCTCGCAAAGCCAGCCCGAGGGAGGAGTCTTCGTCGCAGCCCGTGCAGGCGGGCTCCGTCTCTGTTGCCCGCACCTTGCGGTGCCGGGCAACGCGCTGCACCGCGTGGCTCGGGATCTGCCGGGCTCGTCCCAGCTGCCCAATCCTCCCCCACCCTCACTTGTCATCCTGAGTATCCATGACCCTCGGCTCACCGGAGGGCATGAAAATGGCTGCACCCGCCCGCGGTCGTCAGCGTGCCCGCGGTCGCGCCTTCGCTGGTGCCGCGAGCCCGTTCCTGAGTATGACCCGAGGGTCCCCAGGCACCGTTGTTTGTCGCTCCGCCTTCGGGCGGAAGCACGCAGAGTAGACTCTGTTTATGCGTGGGCCCTCCGCGCTGGCGACCGCCGATCCTTATTGCCGCTGGCACGCGTACGGAGGTCTGCCATGGAACTGGTCTTTCCCCGCTGTGCGGGGCTCGATGTCCACAAGAAGTCGGTCGTCGCCTGTCTGCGCACCCCGCCCACCCCCGAGCACCCGGGCCTCGAGGTGCGCACCTTCGGCACCACCACCGCCGCGCTCCTCGCCCTCGGCGATTGGCTGACCGCCGCCGGCTGCACCCACGCCGCGATGGAGTCCACCGGCGTCTACTGGAAACCCGTCTATAACCTGCTCGAAGGCCGCCTGAGCCTCTTGGTCGTCAACGCGCAGCACATCAAGGCCGTCCCCGGCCGCAAGACCGATGTGCGCGACGCCGAGTGGATCGCCGACCTACTCGCCCACGGGCTGCTGCGCTCCAGCTTCGTGCCCAGTCCCGCCCAGCGCGAGTTGCGCGCCTTGACGCGCCATCGCATCACCGTGATCGCCGACCGGGCGCGGGTGGTCAACCGGCTGCAGAAGTTGCTGGAGGAGGCCAATATCAAGCTGGCCAGCGTGGCGACCGACATCACCGGGGTCTGGGCGCGGGCGATGCTGGACGCACTGCTGGCGGGCGAGGCGGACGCGGCGGTGTTGGCGAACCTGGCGCGCGGGCGCATGCGGGAGAAGCGGGCGGAGTTGGAGGCGGCGCTGCCCGGGCGGCTGCGCCCCCAGCAGCGCTTCCTGCTGGGGGAGTTGCTGGCGGAGATCGACTTCTACGACGAGGCGGTGGAGCGGGTGACGAGCGCGATTGCGCAGCAGATGGAGCCACTGGCGGCCGAGGTGGCGCGGCTGGATGGGATCCCGGGGATCAACGCGCGGACGGCGCAGGTGCTGCTGGCGGAAGTCGGGGCGGACATGAGCCGGTTCCCGAGCGCGGGGCACTTGGCGAGTTGGGCGGGGCTCTGCCCGGGGAACCACATCAGCGCGGGGCACCGCCAACGGGGGACGACGCGCCATGGCAACCCGTGGCTGCGGCAGGGGCTAATGGAAGCGGCGCACGGGGCGGCGCACACGAAGGACACGGTGCTGAGCGCGCAGTATCGGCGGCTGGCGAAACGGATCGGCAAGCGCAAGGCGCTGGTGGCGGTGGCGCACAGTATCTTGCGCATTGTGTACCACGTGCTGGCGGAGGGGAAGGAGTACGCGGAGCTGGGCGGGGACTACTACGAGCAACGGGACAAGGAGCGCATCACGCGGGGGCTGGTGCGGCGCCTGGAGCGGATGGGCCATGAAGTGATCCTCAAGCCGAAGGAGGCTGCCTGACAAGCGAGCTATTTTCAGAGTAGCCGCAGGCGAAGGATCTCCGACTCCGGGATGTTGCCTCAAGGCAGGCCTTTCCGCGCCGACCCGCTCCCCGGACGCCGCAGCGCTTCCCCGGGTAAGCGGGGGAGATGCGGAGATCCTTCGCTGCGCTCAGGATTACAGCGGGAGGGTCGGGGGCTTGGGGTGGTGAGGCGGCGGCGCGGCCGGCACCCGGCGGGGCGGTGGGGGAGCCTCGCCGGACGGAGCCGGCTCCCACAGACGCCTCGCGGGGGCATGACGGCCGGATCCGAGCGGGGCGGTGGGGGAGCCTCGCCGGACGGAGCCGGCTCCCACAGACGCGGGCGCCCCGATGATCCGGCGGCCCGCAGGCCGAATCGCCGGGAACGGCAGCCCGCGGAGGCGGGCTTCGTATTTGTTGCCCGCACCTTTAGGTGCCGGGCAACCCCGCCGCACCGCGCGGCCACTCGTCGGCCGATCCGCTCCTGGTTCAGCCCGCGGAGGCGGGCTTCGTCTTGGTTGCCCGCACCTTTAGGTGCTGGGCAACGCGCGCCCGGGCCGATCAGGTGCCGGGCGACCCCGCGCCCGCCGGGCCACGAGCGGCAGGAGCAGCGCGCCCGCGCCGAGGCCGCCGAGCAGGCCGGTCAGCAGCTGCACGCCGTCGCCGCTCGCCCACCAGCCGGCGTCCGCGGCCACGATGTCGAGCACCCACGGCGCGAAGGCGAGCAGCGCCAGGCTCACCCGCAGCAGCTCCGGCCGGCGCATCCAGCCGGTCCAGAAGGGGCCGTCCGCCGCCGCGCCGTAGGTGAGGGCCACGATCCACAGGCCGAAGACGCCGCTCCAACAGCGCGAGCAGACGACCATCGGGTAGCCCCAGAGGTGGAAGACCAGGTCGGGCTGCGGGCAGACGTTCTCGCCCATCACGTAGATCGGCCAGTTGAGCAGGCCCAGGATCGGCCAGCCCAGCCAGGAGAAGAACGGCCCGACCAGCGGGCCGACCAGCAGCACGGTCAGGATGGTCCAGACCAGGCCGGAGAACCGCACCTGCGGCCGCGGCAGCTTTACATAAGTGGTGGAGAAAGTCGTCATACCGACGTCTCCACGGCCGCCGGCCGCACCGCTGGGGCGGGGTTGCCGGTCGATTGGAGCAAGGCGCGGGCCGCGTGCCGCCCCGAGCGCACGGCGCCCTCCATGCTCGCCATGTAGTCCTGGCGCGTATAGTCGCCGGCCAGGAACAGGTTGGGCACGGGCGTGCGCTGGTCGGGCCGGTAGCGGTCACTGCCGGGGCTCTCGCGGTAGATCGAGTTGGGGATGCGCACCAGCGTCGCCTTGCGCACCTGCGCGTCGGCCGCTGCGGGCCACAGGTCCACTAGCGCCGCCCGGCAGCGTGCCAAGATCTCGTCGTCGCTCAGCCCCCAGAGCGGCGCGGCGGGCGCGATCGCCATCGAGATCAGCGAGCCGCCGTGGCGGTCGTACTCGGCGGGCGCCGTCACGGCCAGGTCGGCAAAGACCGAGAAGGGGGCGTGCGCCGTGAAGAAGAGGTTGTCCACCGTCGACACGTAGCGGTCGAGCCAGATCTGCGCGTTCATCACGGGCACGCTGCGCAGCTTCCAGAGCGCGTCGAACGCGGGGTAGCGCCGCAGCGCCGCGGGCAGGATCTGCCGCGCCGAGTGCAGCGGCGCCGCCAGCACGTAAGCGGCCGCCCGGCGCAGCGTGCCGTCCGCCAGCCGCGCCCCGGCGATCGCGCCGTCGGCGCCGAGCTCCAGGCCCACCACGCGCATGCCCGTCTCGACCCGCCCGCCGTGCGCCGCGATGTAGCGGGCGAGGGGCCAGTGCAGGCGATCGGCGGGCGCGCCGTCGAGGAAGCCGACGCGGGAGGCGGTGCCCGACCGCGCGAAGTGGTGGAAGACCGTCGTCATCGGTCGCGCCGACATCTCCGCGGCCGGCAGGAAGCCCATTGACAGCGCGATCACGTTCCAGAGCTTGGCCTGCACGCCCGGCGCGATGCCGTAGCGGCGGTGCCACTGCGCGTACGACAGCGCATCCCAACGCTCGATCGCGGCCAGGCTCATCAGCCAGGGCCGAATCAGCGCGCGCATGTTGGTCAGCTTCTCGCGCGGCGTGAACAGGTCCGTCCCGCCGAAGGCGGCCATGCCGTTGAAGGGCGCGGGCCAGCGCGGGAAGCGGAAGGTGGCCGTGCGCCCGCCGGGCAGGGCCACGTGCAGTGTGTGCTCCTTCCAGCGGATGTGCTCATAGGCGCCGACGTGGCGCATCAGATCGAGTAGCTCGCGGTAGGAGCCGAAGAAGATGTGCAGCCCGCTCTCGACGGAGTCGCCGTCGGCGTCGCGCCACGACGAGACCTTGCCGCCCAGCACGGGCCGCTTCTCCAGCACGACCGGCGCGCGCCCGGCGTCGGCCAGCGCGACCGCCGCGGCCAGCCCGGCCGGCCCCCCGCCGATCACCAGCACGTCATCCATGTGCCCCGCTCCTCACCGCCCGGCCGTCCCGGCCGAGCCGCACGCGCCGCCAGGCATCGGCCAGCAGCATGAGCTTGCCCGCCGTGGGCACGCGCGCCCGCCGGCTGAAGACATCATACCCGTTCGCCTCGATGCGGGCCAGGATCGCGCGGTAGACCCGCGCGGCCACGGCCACCGCCAGGCGCGAATCGCGCGGCAGCAGCGCAATGCCGGGCCAGGCCTCGGCGTAGAGCGCCCGCGCCCGGGCGATCTCGAAGCGCATCAGCGCCACGAAGCGGTCGTCGATCCGGCCGGCCTGCAGATCGTCCGGCGTGTAGCCGAAGCGGGCCAGGTCGGCCAGCGGCAGGTAGATGCGCCCCTGCCGCGCGTCCTCGCCCACGTCGCGCAGGATATTCGTCAGTTGCAGGGCGATGCCCAGCTTGATCGCGTAGTTGGCGGCCGTTGGGTCGAGCGCGCCGGTGATGCGCATGCTCATCTGCCCCACCGTCGAGGCGACCCGGTAGCAGTACATCCACAGGTCGGCCCAGGTGGCATAGCGCGCGATGCTGATGTCCATGCTCACCCCGGCCAGCAATTCGTCGGCCGGCGCCTGCGGGATGCCGAAGCGGCGCCGCGTGTCGGCCCAGGCCAACACGACGGGGTCTGCCTCGCCGGGCGCCGGGTAGAGCGGCCGGCAGCGCGCCGCCCAGGCGGCCAGCGCCTCGGCGGTCGCCGCGGCGTCCAGCCCGCGCTCCGCCGCGCGGTCCACCAACTCATCGCTCGTGCGGCAGAAGGCGTAGAGCGCCAGGATCGCCGCCCGTTTGGCGGGCGGCAGCAGGCGCGCGCTGAAGTAGAAGCTGGCCGAGTGCTCGCGGATGATCGCGCTGCACGCCGCGTACGCCGCCTCCGGTACCGGGGCCGCAGCGGCCGGCGCCTGCGCCGCGTCGCCGGGCAGCGCGATCGCCCGGGGCGCGGGCCAGGCCGCGGCCGCGCCGCCCGGCGCGTCGTACGCCAGATACGGGCCGGCGTTGTGGCTGCCGCTCGGCCAGCGCTCGCTACCGGCCGGCGACGGCAAGTCGCTCAGCCGGACGACGGGCCGGGGCGCGCCACTCCGTGCCGGCCGGCTCGGCGGCCAGGGCGGCGGCGCGGGCGACCACCTGCTCTGCAGCTCGTTTCCCACTCAGCACTGCTCCTTCCATACTGGCCAGGTACTCCTGGCGCGTGTAATCACCGCAGAGAAAGAAGTTCGCCACGGGCGTGGCCTGCGGCGGCCGATAGCGGTCGTGCCCCGGCCGGGCCCGGTAGACCGACTGCGGGATGCGCACCAGCGTGCCCTTCAGCAGCCGCGCCTGCGCCACGCCGGGGTGCAGTCGGGTTAGCTCCGCTCGCGTCCGCGCGATCACCTCGGCGTCGTCCAGGCGGTACCACTCGGCCGCGGGCGCGACCACGGCCTCGACCATGTGCCGCCCGCCGGGCCCCTCGCCCAGGTCGGGCGCGCAGCGGCTCAGCTCGGCGTAGACCGACAGGTGCGTGCCGCTGCTGAAGATCAGGTTGTCGACGCCGATCACCGGCCGGTCGAAATACAGCTGCGCCGTCATCACGGGCTGGCCGTGCAGGTGCCGCAGGTCCGCGAACGGCGCCTGCGCGCGCAGGGCGGGCGGCAGGATCTTCCAGAGGTTGTGCACCGGCATCGCCGAGATGTAGGCATCGGCTTGCAGTAAGCCCCCGTCCGCCAGAGCGAAGCCGGTCACCCGGTTGGCCGCGGCGTCATAGGCGATGGCCGTCACCTTGTGGTCGGGCAGAAAGCGCACGCCCCGGCCCGCCAGGTAGCGCACGAACGGCTCGAACAGGCGCCGCTGCGGCGTGCCGGCCAGAAACGCCACGCGCGAGGCGTCGGTCTCCTTGCCGAAGTGCGACAGCACGGTCAGCACGAGCTTGGCGCTGACGTTGGCCGTGGTGTCGAAGTTTAGCGCGAGCGCCATCGTGTCGAAGAAATCGCCAAGCGATCGCGGCCCCATGTGGTGGCGCAGGTGCCAGGCCGCATAGGTGCTGCCGTCTTGTGCGTCGATCCACTGCTGGTTGCCGAGAATCGGCCAGAGCAGCCCCCAGCCCGCGCGCAGCTTGTCGGCCGGCGCCAGCACGCCACGCGAGCGCGCCAGGGCCAGCAGCCCGTGGGCCGGGGCGGGCAGGTGCGCGGGGAAGCGCAGCGGCGCCAGCCGCCCGCCCGGCCGCGCGAAGGTCATCTCGTGCGCCTTCCAGACCAGGTTCTCCGCCAGGCCCGTTTCCCGAAACAGCGCGTGCAGGTGCCGGTAGGCGCCGAAGAAGACGTGCAGGCCGCTCTCCAGCCAGTCGCCTTCCGCGTCCTGCCACGACGAGACTTTGCCCCCGGCGAACGGCCGCTTCTCCAGCACGGTGACCGCGTGCCCCGCGTCGGCCAGATACTTGGCGGCGCTCAGGCCGGCCAGCCCGCCCCCGGCGATAACGACGTGCATGCCCCTGCTCCTCTCGCGCGCCCGCTCGCTTGCGGCGCCACACTCGCAGTATAGCAAAGTGTTAGAGGTTTGTCAATACTTTGTTCAATGTGTTCCGGCAAATTGGTCCGCCGCCGCCTTATACGGTAGCGCGTTGCAGGTCCCTGACTCATGCGCTATAATGAGCACTGCTATGCGGCTATGTGACCGGATCGCCGTTGGCACAGCAAAGGGCGCGTCTAGGGTACCTCACCGCCGTGACTCAGCGCAACAGGACACACCCGGGCCCGGCAGCCGGCGTCTGGCTCGCGGCGTAGGCTCACGTCCGAATGGTCGCACACGCGCAGTTCCAGGCTTGCACCCCGCAATACGCCGCCACGCTGGCGCAGGGCCCCGTGCCCTGCAGTGCGGTCGTGGTTGCCTGCTTCCGGGCCGACTGCAACCTGCTCCTCTTGCAGCCCGGCGGCCCCGGCGCCGCCTGGGACCTGCCCCACGGCCCGCTGCCCCGCGGCCGCGAGCCCGCGGAGTACGGCGCCCAGTTGCTCGCCACGCAGAGCGGCGTCACGGTCGCGGCGCCCCTCTACCTCTTCGGCCTGCTCGACTGGGGCGGCGAGGCAACCGCCGCGGGCTGGGGCTGGACCGCCTGCCTCTTCGGCCTGGTTGGCCGCGTCGCCGCGCTGCCGCGCGCCTCCTGGGCCGCCCGCCGCGCCTTCCTGCCCCTCGACGCGGCCTTCAATCGCAATGCCACCGATCCCTGGCAGCGCCTCCGCCGCGAAACGCTGGAGGAGGCCGCGGCCGTCTTCGACTCGGTGCGCGACTACTGGCTGATCGAGAGCCTTGATGCCCTCGCCCTGCACGACCTCGAGGACGTGCTGGAGTAGCGCGCGCTTTTGACAGGGGATCGCGCCATCCGGTATACTGAGGGCGCCACGGCCTTCGGGGATCGTCTAATGGTAGGACACCAGCCTTTGGAGCTGAGAATTGGGGTTCGAGTCCCTGTCCCCGAACCATCGTGGATCCCGCAACCGCGCCGCACCCAGCGAGCGCGGTTTGGTGTATCGGGGGATGGGGCCGCGGGCCAGGTAGACAAGAGCGCCGGACCCGGCGTACGGGCACGGCGCTGCAGGGTACGCCTGGAGGGACTCGAACCCCCGCATCCAGCTCCGGAGGCTGGCGCTCTATCCACTGAGCTACAGGCGCATGATCGCTTCGGCCCCTATTATACCATGCGCGTGCCCTGGTCGCAAGGGGCGCCCGGGCGGATTTCAGCGGCCGGGCCTGGCCGGCAGGAGGTCCACCCTGACGCGCGACGTGTGTATCCCCGCCATGTCTGGGCCCCGCGGCTGATGGGCGCCGCGGATGGCGACCGCCTCGCGCCTGGGCCAGGCGGCCTGCCCGGCGCAGCGCTGTGGCGGCGCGCCGCCGGGCTGCACCTCAGCCGGCCCGTCGTCGCGCTCATGGCCCTGGCTGCCGCCACGAACCTGCTCGGCTACGGCCGCGATGTCCTGCTCGCCGCCTGGTACGGCGCCTCCCCGCAGACCGACGCCTTCTTCGTCGGCAGCTTCCTCCCCCTGCTCGTGCAGCAAACCGTCGTCTTCGGCAGCCTCGTGCCCGCCTTCCTGCCGGTCCTCGTGCACACCGGTGCGGCCGGCACCGCGGGGGCCCCGGCGCGGGCCCGGCTCGTCCGCGCGATGGCCGGCCTGGCGCTCGCCCTCGGCGTCGCGCTGGCCGCGGGCCTCGCGCTGGCCGCGCCGGGCATCATCGCGCTGATCGCCCCCGGCTTCGCCCCGCCCACGGCCGCGGCCGCCGTCACCGTCCTGCGGCTGAGCGCCCCGCTCGTGCTGGCCGTCGCGCCCGCCGGGGTGCTGGGCGCCGCGCTCAACGCCCAGGGCCGCTTCGTCGCGCCGGGTATTGCCCTTGCGCTGACGAACACGGGCATCGTCGCGGCGCTACTGCTGGCCGGCCGCGACGGCGGGATTGCTGCCGCAGCCGCGGGCATGAGCGCGGGCGGGTGTGCCGGGCTGCTGGTCGTCGTCGCGGCCTGGCGGCGCGTGCCCGCAGCTGCAGCGCCGGGTGCCGATCCTCCGGCCGAGGCCCTGGGCCCGCGCCTGGCGCGGGTTGGCACGCTCGCGCTGCCCCTGCTTGCCACCGTCGGCCTGGGCCAGGCCGTGCCCGTCGCCGAGCGCTATCTCGCCTCGCAGCTCCCCGGCGGCAGCCTGTCGCTGCTGGCCTACGCCATGAAGCTGAACCTGCTGCCCACGACGATTCTGGCGGGCTCGCTCACCACCGTCCTCTTCCCCGCGCTCAGCCGCGAGTCGCGGGCCGCCGCCGCGGGCGCCCCGGCGTTCGCGCGAGCCCTGGCGCGCGGCATCAGCCAGGTGCTCACCTGGACGGTGCCCGCCGCCGCCTGGCTCATCGTCTGCGCCACGCCCGTGCTGCGCCTGCTCTACGAGCGCGGCCGCTTCGGCCCTGCTGATACCGCCGCCGTCGCGCGCCTGCTGGCCCTCTATGCCGCGGGCCTGGTCCCGCTCGCGCTCCTGCAGCTGTTGCCGCGCGCCTTCCACGCCCGGCAGGACATGCTGCGCCCCCTGGCCTTGCATGGCGCGGCCCTGCTTGCCTACCTCGCGCTGGCCCTGCTGCTGGCGCCCGCGGCCGGGGCGCCCGGCCTGGCCGCCGCCTTCGCCGCCTACGCCTGGGTGGCGCTGGGCCTGTTCGCCTGGGCGCTCCGCCGCGATCTGCGTGGGGTCGCTGCCCCCCTGCGCTTCGCCGCGGCCCGGGCCTGCGCGGCCACCGCCGTCATGGCGATCGTCTGCTTCGCCGTCGGGCAGGCCGGCGGCACCTGGCTCGGCGACGGCACGGTCGCGCACCTGGCTCTCGTCGCCACGCTCGCCGCGGCCGGCGGCGGCGCCTATGCCGCCACCGTGATGCTGCTCAGCGGCGGCCGGGGGGCTCCCCTTGTTCCTGTGGCCACACCCGACGCGGAGTGACGCCGTCCGCGCGCTGACCTCCGCCTGCCGGGTCCGGCTGCCGGTGTTATAATGCGGGTGGGGTCCGGGGCGCGGCCGGGCCCGGAGCAGTCACATGTGGGAGTCATCCAGCATCACGAGTGCCCCCGCGGGGCCGGCCTTCGGGGCGTGGTTGCGTGAGCGGCGCCAGGGCCGCGACATGACGCAGGAGGCGCTGGCCCGCCAGGCAGGCTGCTCCTTCGAGACGATCCGCAAGATCGAGGCGGGCTTGCGCCGCCCGTCGCGCCAGGTCGCCGAGCTCCTGGCCGAGGCGGTCGGCTTTGGCGGCGCGGATCAGGAAGCTTTCGTGCTCTGGGCGCGAGGCGTGCCGGGCAGCGCCCCGCCCGGCCGGGCCGCCGGTCCGGCCGCGGCCGGCGTGGCGGCGCGGGCCGCGCGCCCGCCCGGCAATCTGCCCGCGCCGCTCACCCCGCTGATCGGCCGCGACGACGACCTGACCGCCGTACGGCGCCTCCTCTGGCGCACCGGCCGCCACCTCGTCACGCTCACGGGCCCCGGTGGTGTCGGCAAGACGCGCCTCGCTCTGGAGGTTGCCGCCGGGCTCGTACCCGACTTCTCCGATGGCGTCTACTTCGTCTCACTGGGTGCCACCGCCCAGCCGGGCCTCGTCGCCGCAGCTATCGCCGGGGCGCTCGGCGTCTCGCTCGCGGGCGACCTGGCACCCGTCGCCGCCCTGCACGACTTCCTCTGGAACAAAGAGACCCTGCTCGTGCTCGACAACTTCGAGCAGGTGGTCGACGCCGCGCCGCTGGTCGCCGACCTGCTGGCCGACGCGCCGCGCGTCAAGATGCTCGTCACGAGCCGCGAGCCGCTGCGCCTGCGCGGTGAGAAGCAGTACCCGCTCGCGCCGCTGGCCCTGCCGCCCGCCGCCGATCTGCCACCCGCGGCGTTGGCCGAGGTCCCGGCCGTGCTGCTCTTCGTGGAGCGCGCGCAGGACGCCCGTCCCGGCTTCGCGCTCACCGCCGCCAACGCCCCGGCCGTCGCCGCGATCTGCCGCCGGCTCGACGGCCTGCCCCTCGCCCTCGAGCTGGCCGCGGCGCGCGTGCGCACCCTCGCCCCGGCCGCCCTGCTCGCCCAGCTGGCCGAGCGCGTGCCCGCGCCGGCTCTCGACCTGCTGACCGGCGGCTACCGCGATCTGCCCGCGCGCCAGCAGACCCTCCGTGCCGCCATCGCCTGGAGCTACGACCTGCTCTCGGCGTCCGAGAAGACGCTCTTCCGCCGGCTGTCGGTCTTCGCGGGCGGCTTCACCGGCGACGCCGCGCGGGCCGTGGCCGGGGCCGGCGGGTCCGCCACTACCCGGCTGGCCGACGGACTCGAGTCGCTCGTCGGCAAGAGCCTGCTCCACCCGAGCGACGACGGAGCGACGGTCCGCTATGCCATGCTGACCACGATCCAGGAGTTCGCGGGCGAGCAGTTGCTCGCGTCGGGCGATGCGGATGCCGTGCGCCTGCGCCACGCCCGCTGCTTCCTCGACCTGGCCGAGCGCACCGAGCCCCTGTTGAGCGGTCCCGGCCAGCGCGCGGCCCTCGTCACGCTGGACGCCGAGCACGCCAACCTGCGCGCCGCCCTCACCTGGTCGACCGGCCATGGCGACCCCGAGCTCCTCGGGCGCCTGGCCGCGGCGCTGGGCCGCTTCTGGACCATGCGCGGCTACTGGGAGGAAGGCCGCGCCTGGCTGGCTCGCGCTCTCGCCCAGGCGCAGGGCCTCTCGCTGCCGGTCCGCGCCCGGGCCTACCGGGTCGCCGGCATCCTCGCGCTGAACCAGGCCGACTTCAAGGAGGCCGGTGTCTTGCTCGAAGCCGCCCTCGATCTCTTCCGCACGCTCGACGACGAGGCGAGCGCCGCGAACGTCCTCGAACGCCTGGGCGCCGCCGCCTTCGACCAGGGCGACCCCGCCCGGGGCATCGCGCTCTACCAGGAGAGCCTGACCATCGCCCGGCGGCTCGATCACCCGCGCGCGATCGCCAACGCGCTGCGCGGCCTCGGGCGCGCCGCCAACCAGCAGGGCCGCCCGGCCGAGGCCGCGGCCTACCACGAGGAGGCGCTGGCTCGCTTCCGCGACCTGGACGACGCCTGGGGCACGGCCGTCTCGCTGACCAGCCTCGGCGAGGTCGACTCGCAGAACCTGGGCGCGCCGGCCCATGCCGCGGCCCTTTACGAGGAGGCCCTGGCGCTCTTCCGCGCCCTCGGCGCGCGGGCGCTCGTCAGCGATACGCTGCTCGCCCTCGCCGACGTCGCCCTGACCTTGAACCGGCCGGAGGAGACGCAGCGGTTGGCCGCCGAGGCGTTGGATCTCGCCCGGGAGGTCGGCAGCCACGATGGCGCCGCGCTGGCGCTGCGCACGCAGGGCCTGGCTGCCCTGCGTCTCGGCCGCCTCGTCGAGGCGGAGGCCGCCTGCCGCGCCGGCCTGGAGGCCGCCGCCGGGCTGGGCCACGTGCGCGATACCTGCCGCCACCTGGCCGCGTTCGCCGCCGTCGTGCTCGCGCGCGGCTGCCCGGAGCGCGCCCTGCGCCTTGTCGCCACCGTGGCCGCGGTCTACGCGGCCCTCGGGCCCGGGGCCGCGCGCTCCGAAGTCGAGCAGGCGGACGCCGTCGCGGCGGCCGCACGGGCGGCGCTCGCCGCGGACACCGCCGCCGCCGCCTGGGCCGCCGGCGGGACTGCGCCGCTCGCCGACGCCGTGGCCTACGCACTTGCGCCCTGACTCGCCCGCGGCGCCGCGCCACCGGGCCTTGCCCGCGCGGATCCACATCCCCCGGGTGCGGCTGCGATAGGGCCGAGTTCGCACTCCCTCGCCCCGTGAGGGGCATCGGCGTGCACTTAACGGACCGGGAGGGTGAGTAAGGCGCCCCGGCCGGCCGGCATCTCACGTCCTCCCGACAATCACCCCCCCTACGTCGTCACCATCGTCACCATCCGGAGATTCCGGCTAATAGCAGCGCAAAATAGGGTGACGACACTGGTGTCGCGGTGCGGTAGCGGGGCGTCACCAGGTCGTCACCCGCGCCCCGGCCCCGTGGGCGGCGAGAACGACCCCAGAGGCCGGCGCCCGCGGCCGTCCGCGCCCCGCTGTTCCGTGCGCGTAGGCCCCTCCAGGGCATCGGCGTTAGCCTGTCATTACTCCAGGCCTGAGGAGAACGAGGATGGGCGTACGTTGTGGCAGTTACGCGCAAGAAGATCTCCCGGGGATGGGGGCCCGGGCGGATGATTCGCGGCGATTTCGGCGTGCTACGGCATCACGTCGGACTGCCACGCTAGCGCATATGCCCGAAAGGGGAGCGGGCGGGGTTCAGGGGCGAAAGCCGCCGCCCCGCCCCCGATCGCCGGGCGCTACGCCTTGGCCGGCGACCTCGGCCGGTACGCCGAGGATCGGCGCGAGGAACTGCGCCGCGATGTGCGCGGCTTCGGCCTCCCGGCCTGGCAGGAAGTGTGTGCTGCCCTTGATGACCACGCGCAGCGCGGGCGGCGGCAGCCGCGCGACGAAGGGCGCCAGCGCCTCCGGCGGGGAGTAGGTGTCGCCGTCGGCCGTGATGAAGAGCTTCGGGCCGAACCAGTAGCCCAGGTGGCTCAGGTCCCACGCGGCCACCGGGAACCCGATCATCACCGCGGCGCGCACCCGGGGGTCCGTGGGATGCAGCCGCAGGTAGCTGAGCACCATGCGCGCGCCGAAGCTGAAGCCGACAAGCGCCAGCCGCGTGGAGTTCGATCCAGGGCTGCGCCGACAGGTAATGCAGCGCCGCGCCGATGTCCTCCGTCTCGCGCGATCCCTCGACCCAACCCCGCGACTCGGGCACCAGCCGCAGGTCGCCGCCGCTGCGCCCCACCCCCCGCGAGTTGTAGCGCAGCGCGCCCACGCCGCGCACGTAGAGCGCGTCGGCCACCGCGCGCAGGATCTTGTTGTCCATCGAGCCGCCGCCCACGGGGTTCGGGTGGTGCAGCAGGACCGCTGGGTGGTGCGCCTCGTCGGCGAAGCCGGCGATCTTGCCCTCCAGCATGACCGGGGGCTCGTCGCCCGCGGCGCTGGAGGGGAATGCCACGTGGTGCCAGAGCCCGGCGGTGGGGCTGCGACTCACAGCTCCAGCCGCAGGGTCACGATCTCGCGCGGCGCGGCCACGAAGTCGACGGCCGGCTTCGCGCCGCCCGTCCAGTGCACGGGGCCCCCGGCGCCCGGCGCCTCGGCATCCTGCTCGTCGAGCCGCACGCGCCGGGCCGCGCGCACGAACGGCGGCAGCGCCAGGTGGACGGCCACCGGGGCCTCGGCGATGTTCCAGCCGCGCAAGATCAGGTCGGTGCCGTCCTCGCTCCGCTTCAGCGCGCTGATCACGAATTCGGGCGGCGCCACGGCGATCATCCCCGCGCTGCCCGGCAGCGGGCCGTCGTGGATGGCGTCGACCACGGCGTGCAGTGGCACCGCGAAGCTGTGCGCCTCGCGGAAGGCCCCGCTGGTCAGCCAGCTTTCGGCGAAGGGCACGAGCGCGTACTCGAACGTGTGCACCCCGAAGCCCTGCGCGCCGGGCGTGGCCAGGCCCGGGCCCGCGTGGCCCGGCCGCGTCGCCAGGTCGGCCCGCGACAGCCAGCCGACCGAGCGCAGCAGCGTCAGCGCGATCTCGGTGCCGTCGTCCGTCGGGCGCACCTCGAACTCCGGCAGCCCGCGGTTGGCCAGCAGCAGCCCGCGCTGCCCGTCGCCCGCGGCGACGAAGGTGCGCTGGGGATAGGTCGCCACCGCGCGCTCGCTCCACGACTCGCTGCCCGGCAGCGGCCCCGCGGGCCGCCGCACCACGTCGAAGCTGCCCTCGGCGTCCGACGTCTCGGTCTGTACCGGCACCTCGAACACCACGCGCAGCCGGTGGTCGCCCGCCCGGTTGTCGATGCTCGTCTGGATGTCCACCCGCGGCACGCCTTCGACCACCTGAATTGTCGTGCGCACGGCGCAGCGGGCCAGCGCGCTGCTGCGACTCTGCCGGTCCTCGCTCAGCCACGCGGGCAGCGCCAGGTCGCCCTCGATGACGATGCGCCCGCCCAGCGCGTCCTCCCGCTTGGCGATGCGCGGCGGCCGATCGTAGCCCGTGATCGCGCGGTCCTGCGGCGGCGGCGAATAGTTGTAGGTATCGCCCGCGTCGCCCGAGTTGACGAACACGTTCCCGCGGCTGACGACCACGCCGGCCCGCCGATCGGCCAGCGTCAGCGCGCCCGTGCCGGGGTCCACGCTCACGCGGAGGAAGCTGTTCTCCAGCACGTACTCCGCGGCGGCCGGCTCGTCGGGAATCGTCATCACGGCCGGATGCACGACCCCGCCGTCGGGCTGCGCCTCGGGCAAATCGGCCGGGGCCTCGCCCTCGGCCTGGTAGAGCGTCGCGGGGTTCGGCGCGCCGGCCGTCTCCACCGCCGTCTCGCCCGCCGCGGTTTCCGCCAGGTCCTCCTCCTCCTCCGTATCCAGCCCCGTCTCGCCGGGCAGCACGGCGAAGGTCCGATACCCGAGCCCGGGCACGTCGCGCGCGACGAACCGCGCGACCACGTGGCCGGGGTGGTGCCCGCGCAGCTGGAAGAGCCGCACCTGCCCGCCCTCCACCAGCCGCCGCGCCACGTCGCCGGCCGCCTGCACGGCCGCCAGGTTCGGCTCGCCCTTCTCGGCGACCGTGATGTCGCAGGCGACGATGCCGGGCTCGTCGCTCCGGTGCAGGTGGATGTCGAGCACGACCATGCCGAGCACGCGACCGTCGGGTGCCATCGACAGCGCCGTCTCCAGCGCCAGCGGATCGAGCTCGAACGAGGCCAATTGCTCGGTCTTCCGCTCGACCACCTCGTACGGCACCTCGGTCCCGTCCGCGTCGATCAGCCGGAACTCCTCGACGCTGGCGGTCACCTCCACCGTGGCCTGCACGACGTCCGTGCGCGGGCTGCCGAGCGGGTTGAAGACGATGACCGCCTGCGCCGCCTCGCCCGCGCGCGTATCGACGAAGGCGGCGAGGCCGCGCAGCGCCTGGTCGCGCAATTCGCCGCCCAGTTGCTCCACGTGCGCGAAGCGCGTCTTCATCTCGTCGTGCACCGCGTCGGCCGAGCAGCCGCAGATGCTGTCGTGCGGCTGGTTCAGCAGCAGGTACTTCCAGGCCGTGTCGCGCAGCGCCGCCGCCGAATTGGTCTGCAGCGCGCGCTCCCAGTCGTCGTCGGACCCGTAGGCCACGTTCGTGGCCCAGTACAGCGCCTCCCACGGCTCGACCCAGCGCTCCAGCAGCGTCTCGGCGGCGTAATTCGCCTGCTTGATCCACGTCCGCGTCGACAGCACGCCCGGGAGCAGGAAAGTGTGGGCGGCGGAGCGGAACTCGCCCCGATGCAGCGGTAGCGCGCCGTCGCCGCCGGCCGCGGCGTCGGGCGCGGGTGGTGTCCCGGCCGGGCCAAGATGCTCGAGCACGGCGGCGTGATACTGCGGCAGGGTCGCGTGGACCACGCCGACCCCCGATTTGGCCAGCTCGGCGCTGAGCTCGTCCAGGATCTCCGGCGTGTCGGCGCTCGGCTCCATGTGGTCGTCGCCGTTCAGCACCAGTAGCGCCGGGGTGGTGCACTGCGGCCCCTCAACCTCGCGGAGCCAGGCGGCCTGGTTGCGTGCCGCGCTGATCGAGAACGAGAGCGGCAGGCCGTTCGAGTAGCCGTGCGGCAGCCGCGTCGCCAGCACCGTGCTGCCGTCGGGCGCCTGCCACCAGAACTCCGTCTTGCGGATGTCGGCGTCGATGCCGCGCCAGAAGACCGCCCAGTTGATGCCGAAGCCGCGCAGGATCTGCGGCATCTGGCCGATGTGGCCGAACGGGTCGGGCGTGTAGCCCACGGGCATGCCGCCGCCAAAGGCCCCGGAGATCCGCCGCCCCCGCAGGAAGTTGCGGATGAGCGCCTCGCCGCCCACCAGGAACTCGTCGGGCATGACGTACCACGGCCCGACCAGCACGCGCCCGCGCCGGATGTGCTCCTGCAGCGCGGCCGCCCGATCCGGGCGCACCTCCAGGTAGTCCTCCAGCACGACCGTCTGCCCGTCCAACATATAGTGCTTGTAGCTGGGCTCGGCGGCCAGGATCGCGAGCAGCTTGTCGACCAGCCGCACCAGCTTCATCCGGAAGGCCTGGAACGGCAGGTACCATTCGCGGTCCCAGTGGGTGTGGCTGACGACGTAGAGGGTGAGCGGCCGGGCGGGGGCCGGCGTGGATTCGGCCGAGGGGTCCGGGTTAGAAGCGGCTACGTGCATGGGTCTCCTTGCTGCCTGGCCGCGACGCGACCGGGGCGACGATGGCGCAACGACGGCGCAACGATGCCTTCCATTGTACCGCAAAATCGGGGCCAGGTGCCACCGCGGCCGCGCCTGCCGCCGGGCCGCCGCCGGGGCCTGCCGCGACCGCGTCTGGCCGGGCCGCGGGGCGATCGGGTATAATCCAAGCGGGCGGGCGCCCGGCGCGCTGCGCGCGGTGCGCCCCGCCGTAACAGCCCGCCCGGCGGGGCCCGTTACTCTTGACGACATTCTGACCGCGGCCCGCGCCTCGCGCACGATCGCACGATCTTAGGACCGGCATGTATCGAGTTACCGCATCGCAAATCAGCATGGGGGCCCAGAGCTTCACCCGGCGCTGGGCCACCTTCGACTATGTCCTCCTGCTGTCCACGATCACGGCCTGCGCTTTCGGCGCCGCCATGGTCTACAGCGCCACGCACGGCCTCGTGCCCGAGACGCTCACCTGGGACAATACGGCCGTGCGCGACGTCGTCTTTGCGACCATCGGCTTCGCGCTGATGCTGATTGTCGTCCGCGCCGAGTACCACCTGCTCGCCAGCTTTGTCTGGCCGCTCTACGCCGGCATGAACGTCCTCCTCGCCGTCACCGCCGTGCTCGGCCACAACGCGGGCGGCGCCAGCCGCTGGATCATGATCGGCGACAGCATCCCCATTCAGCCCAGCGAGATCGCCAAGCTGGTGCTCGTGCTCACGCTCGCCAAATACCTGAGCGACAACCAGAAGCGCATGGATCGCCCGCTCGTCTACCTCGGCAGCCTGGTGTTGGTGGGCATCCCCATGGCGCTCATCTTCTACCAGCCCGACCTCGGCACCGCCGCCGTCTGCGGCGGCATCTGGCTCGTCATGGTCGTCGCGGCGGGCATCCGCTGGTTGTTCCTCGTCGGCAGCGCGGCAATCGCCGCGCCGGTGGCCTGGTTCGGCTGGAACTACCTCCTCAAGGTCCAGCCCGACAAGTTTCTCTACATGCAGAACCGCCTGCTCATCTTCATGCACCCCGAGAGCGACCTGCTCGGGCAGGGCTACAACATCCTCCAGGCGCGGATCAGCATCGGCGCGGGGGGGCTGTTCGGCAAGGGTTTTCTGGCCGGCACGCAGAGCCAGCTACACTTCCTCAAGGTGCAATACGCCGACTTCATCTTCTCCGTGGTGGCGGAGGAGTTCGGGCTGATCGGCGCGGTCGCGCTGATCGCGCTGCTCTACGTCATCGTCGTGCGCTACCTGCGCATTGCCCAGAACGCGCCCGATACCTTCGGCAGCCTCATCGCCGTCGGCCTGGCGGCCTGGCTGGGGTTGCACATCTTCATCAACGTGGGCATGAACCTGAGCCTGATGCCGGTCGTCGGCATCCCGCTGCCGTTCATCAGTTACGGCGGCTCGTCGATGCTCAGCTTGTTGATTGCCCAGGGGCTCGTGCAGAGTATCGCCTTGCGATCGCGGAAAGTCGTGTTCGAGTGACGACGGGTCGAGCGGGCGGGCTCGAATGACGCGCCGGGCAGCGGGAGTCCCGGCGGGAGGGCTGTGGGCATGACCAGTTTCATGGAGTTGTTGCGCCGGGGCCTCGATCGGGCGGGCTTCGAGGCGGATAAGCTCATGCGCTATAACCGCGTGCACGCCGAGGCCGCGCGCATCCAGGGCCAGGCGCAGGAACAGCTGCAGGCGCTGGGCGAGCGCGTGCTCGAGCTGTACAAGAGTGGCGGGCTCCGCCACGGCGAATTGGAGGCGCCCGCGCGTGCCGTGCAGGACATGCTGGACCAGGCCAAGCAGAAGGAAAACGAAGCCACCGCCATCCAGGCCGAGGTCTGGGTCGAGCCGCCGCCGCTGCCGCCGCTGCCGTCGTCGGACACGCCGCCGCCCCCCGCCGTCCAGGCCCCGCCCGCTCCGGCGCCGCCATCCTGGGCGGCGCCCGCGCCGGCTCCGCCGCCCCCGCCCGCCTGGACGCCGCTCCCGGCAGCCGCGCCGGTCTGGACCCCGCCTCCCGCCGCGCCCCAGGTCGCTCTACCCGACGAGGGCACGCGCCGCATGCCGCCGCCCGACCAGCAGCAGTATTGCCAGACCTGCGGCGCCGCGCTCCGCCCGCATGCGGTCTTCTGCGCCCAATGCGGCACGCGCGTCTGATCGCGACCCGCGTGCCGCTCGCGAACGAGGTAACCTGTGCTTACGCCTGAAGAAGTGGAACATGTGGCGCGCCTGGCCCGGCTGGCTCTCGCGCCCGACGAGCTGGAGACGATGCGCCGGCAGCTGTCCGGCGTCCTGGCGCACATCGACCGGCTGAACGAAGTCGATACGTCGGCCATCCCGCCGACCGCGCAGGTTTTCGCCCTGCAGGACGTCATGCGCCCCGACGTCGTCGCGCCCATCCTTCCCCGTGGCCGCGATGCTGGCCAACGCCCCGGCCGTCGACGACGATTGCATCAAGGTACCGGCCGTGCTGGACACGGAGGGCTAAGCCCATGGACGTTTCCGATCTCTGTTTCCTGACCCTACCGAAGCGCGCGCCCTGATCGATTCCGGCCAGGTCTCCAGCTGAGGATCTGACCGAGGCGTGCCTGGCGCAGATCGCCGCCTACGACGGCGTGATCCACGCCTACCTCACCGTCACTGCGGCAGCGGCGCGCGCCCAGGCCCGCGCCGCCGATGCGCGCCGCGCCCAGGGCGCCACCCGTCGGCCCGCTCGACGGCATCCCCATGAGTCTCAAGGACGTGCTGCTCACCGCGGGCGTCCCCACGACCGCCGGATCGCGCATGCTCGAGCACTTCGTGCCGCCCTATAACGGCACGGTCGTGCAGCGCTTGCTCGACGCCGGGGCCGTGCTCCTGGGCAAGACGAACCAGGACGAGTTCGCCATGGGTTCCAGCACGGAGCACTCCTACTTCGGGCCGACGCGCAACCCCTGGGACCCGTCGCGCGTGCCCGGTGGCAGCAGCGGCGGCTCGGCCGCCGCCGTCGCCGCGGGCATGGGCTACTACAGCCTCGGCAGCGACACCGGCGGCAGCATCCGCCAGCCCGCCGCGCTCACCGGCACCGTCGGCCTCAAGCCGACCTATGGCCGCGTCTCCCGCTTTGGCCTGATCGCCTTCGCCAGCTCGCTCGACCAGATCGGCCCCTTCACGCGCAGCACGCGCGACGCCGCGTTCGTCCTCCGGGGCATCGCCGGGGCCGACTCACTCGACTCGACCTCGCAGGCCGTGCCCGTGCCCGACTACACCGCCGGCCTCGCGCCCGACCTGCGCGGCCTGCGTGTCGGCGTCGTGCGCGAATACCTCGGCCCCGGACTCGACTCCGCCGTCCGCACCGCCGTCGAGGCCGCCATCGCCCAGATCGAACAGCTCGGCGCGACCCTGCACGACGTCGCGCTCCCGCATTCCAGCTATGCGCTCGACGCCTACTATGTGATCGCGCCCGCCGAGGCGAGCGCCAATCTGGCGCGCTACGATGGCGTCAAGTACGGCTATCGCGCCCCCGAAGCCGGGGCCGGCGTCGACAGCGCGGGCGCTGACCTGATGTCGCGCACGCGGGGCACCGGCTTCGGCGCCGAGGTCAAGCGCCGCATCATGCTCGGCACCTACGCCCTGAGCTCGGGCTACTATGACGCCTACTACAAGAAAGCCCAGCAGGTGCGCACCCTCGTCGCCCAGGACTTCGCCCGCGCCTTCGCCGAGGTCGACGTCATCGTCGGCCCCACCTCGCCCACGGTCGCGTTCGGCGTCGGCGAGGTCGACGATCCGCTGCAGATGTACCTGATGGACATCTACACGATCCCCGCGAACCTCGCCGGGATCTCCGGGATCTCGCTGCCCTGCGGCTTTGCCGGCAGCCTGCCCATCGGCCTGCAGTTGCAGGCCCGCGCGTTTGACGAGGGTACGCTGCTGCGCGCCGCCCACGCCTATGAGCAGGCGACGCCCTGGCACGAGCGGCATCCCGACCTGGCCGCTGCCGCCGGAGGCACATAAGCGGCCCATGCCGCGCCGGCCGGCCCTTTCGGCGACTCGGAATTGACGGGGTCCGGCCATATTTACATAACCGCCAGGGCGTGCTATAATGAAAGCGCCGGCCTGCGACCAGGAGCGCGCGCGCATCCCGCCGGCCACCCGATCTCGGTACTCGGGACTGAGAAGTTGGCACTCAGGACTGGAGTTGACCATGCAATCCGCTCGGCGCAAGCTCGGCACGCAGCTGCTCATGCTGCTGGTCGTGCTCACAGGTCTCTATTTCGGGTACAGTTTCGCCCGCGAAGCCGTCCAGGCGCAGCGCCTGGCGAGTGAGGCGGACGCCGGCCGGGCGGCGAACGACCAGCTGGCCGCCGAGAACCGCAAGCTGGAGCGCGATCTCCAGTATTATCAGTCGGATGCCTACGCGGAGCTCCGCGCGCGCACCGACCTGAACATGCGGCTCAAGAACGAGACAATCATCCTGCCCGTCTTCCCGCCGACCGACACGGCCCATCTGGCCGATGGCGCGGCCCCGCCCGCCGCCGCGGTCGAGAGCCTGCTCCCGCCGGACGCCGGGGCTCCCGCGACCGCGCCCGCCGCGCCGACGTCGTCGACCGGCCGCACGTGGGACCGCTGGCTCTCCTTCTTCACCGCGCCCTCACACTGACCCGTGCCGCGCGCCCGCACGGGCCATGCTTGACGCACTCTCCGGTGCGGACTATACTTCCAGGGAAGGATGGGTCCTTCCGCGATGAGGCTCGCGTAACGTCCACGGGGACTGATGGCTTCTATGGGTGGGGCGCCCCATAGAAGCTTTTTTGTGCCCGCGTCCCGTCCGCGTGGATTTGCCGCGCATCACGCGCGTCGTGAAGGAGCATGGATATGCAGGGCTCGTCCGCGGTGGAATCGGCTGACCGCAAGTCCCGCGCGCTCCGCTTTGTTTTGCTGATCGGAGTCCTCAGCTTCTTCGCCGACTTCACCTATGAGGGCGCCCGCAGCATCCTCGGCCCCTACCTCGCGCTCCTCGGGGCCGGCGCGACCGCGGTTGCCGTCGTGACCGGCTTCGGCGAGCTCCTCGGCTATGGCCTGCGCTTGGTCTCCGGCCGGCTCAGCGACCGCACGCGCCAGTTCTGGCCGATCACCATTGCCGGCTACATCGTCCAGATGCTCGCGGTGCCGCTGCTCGCGCTCGCGGGCAATTGGCCCGTGGCGGCGCTGCTGATCATTTTGGAGCGCGTGGGCAAAGCCACGCGCAACCCACCCCGCGACGTCATGCTGTCCCATGCCACGCAGACCATGGGCTATGGCTGGGGGTTCGGCGTCCATGAGGCGCTCGACCAGTTCGGCGCGTTGGTCGGGCCGCTGGCGGTCGCGGCGGTGCTCGCCTGGCAAGGCGATTACCGCACGGCGTTCGCCGTCTTGCTTGTACCGGCCTTGCTCACGCTGGGATTGCTGGCGACGGCGCGCTGGGTCTACCCGCGCCCCGAGGAGCTGGGCGGCCAGACGACGAGCATCGAGACCCAGGGCCTGCCCCGGGTGTTCTGGATCTATCTGGGCGGGGCCGCCCTCGTGGCGGCCGGATTCGCGGATTTCCCGCTAATCGCCTACCATTTCCAGCAGGCTGCCGTTGTCCAGGGGAGCCTGGTGCCGGTCTTCTACGCCGTGGCGATGGGCGTGAGCGGCCTGGGCTCCCTGCTGTTTGGGCGGTTGTTCGATCGCTGGGGCCTGGTCGTGCTCATCCCGCTGACCCTGGCGGCCGCGCTGTTCGCGCCCCTCGTCTTCCTCGGTGGGCTCTGGGCCGCCCTGGCCGGCAGCGCGCTCTGGGGGCTCGGCATGGGCGTCCATGAGTCCATCATGCCGGCGGCGGTCGCCCTGATGGTGCCCGTCGCCCATCGCGCGTCCGCCTACGGGTTATTCACGGGCGTCTACGGCGTCGCCTGGTTCCTGGGAAGCGTCGTGATCGGGCTACTGTTCGGCATTTCGTTGACCGCCGTGGTCGCCTTCTGCGTGCTCACCCAGATCGTGGCCATCCCGCTGTTTCTGGCCGCGCGCGGGGGGGCTTCCCCCCCACGCGGCCGGCCGGCCCAAGCGTAGCGAGTGGCAAACGGCGTGGCACACGGAGTGGCAAAAGGAGGGTGATGATGTTTCAGCAGATCTGCTGCGCGTACGACGGCTCTCCCGGGGCGCAGCGGGCCTTGGACGCCACGCTGCTGCTCGCGCGTGAGCAGACGGCGCAGGTACGCGTGCTGATCGTCCGCGAGGCCCCGCCGCAGTATGCGGCCACGGTGGGCGAAGTCGAGGAAGATCGCGAGCTGAGCGACCGCTACGTGGCGACGCTGACCGCCGCCGTCGCGCAGCGGGCCGCCGAGCAGACGGTCCCCGTCGAGACGATCGTGCGCGCCGGACATCCCGCGCAGGGGATTGTGCTCTACCTGGAGGAGTCGCACACCGACTTGCTGGTGATCGGCCAGAGCGGGCACTCCGAGATCTGGGGCCGATTCCTCGGCTCCACCGTGGACAAAGTGATCCGCCATGCCCCCTGTTCGGTGTTGGTCGTGCGCGGCAAGGCCTGAATCATGCCACTGAATGAGAACCAGCTGCGGGCGGTCGGCACGGCGTTCCAGCAGTGCGCCCGGAACCTCGACGGGGTGCGCGAGCTGTTGCTCGCCGGCGGCAGCGCGAATCCGCTCGCCTCCATGCCCCTGCGCCTGCCGCCCGAGCGCCGCGCGGCGCTCGCCTCCCAGATCGCGGCGCTTCAAAGCGACCTGGCGGCCCTGGCCCAGGAGCTCGAACTTCCGCTGCCCGAGCAGGACGGAGTCCAATGGGTGCGGAGCCATTTGGCGGCCGTCTGGGTGACCCTCGACGAGCTCACCGGCCGCAAGCTGCGCGGCTATGGCGCCGTGGATCCGATCCTGACCAGCACCTTCTTTCCCCGGGTGCGTGACCTCGTCGCGCAGCTGGAAGCGATCCAGGCCCAGTTGTGAACGCGCCCCCCGGGCCCCGGCGACACGCGGCGCTCCCCATGCGCCCCGACGGAGGAGGAATGCAATGAGCACCAGTCCTGCAAGATCCGGCGACGGCCGGATGCAACAGCTCACCATCCTGATCTGCGAACAGGATCGCTGGCACCACCGGCCGCTCTACCTGGCCATCCTCGAGCTGGTGCGCGCCCGGGGCGGGGCCGGTGCCAGCGTCTTCAAAGGCCTGGCCGGCTATAGCGCCGGCAGCCGGACGATCCATACGGGCAACCTCGTGGACGTCGCGGCCGCCTTGCCCCTGATGATCGTGGTCGTCGACGAGGCCGCGCGCATTGCGGCGCTCCGGCCCGAGCTCGAGGAGATGATTGCGGTCAACGGGGGGCTGCTGACGGTCGTGGACGTCGTGGGGCACGAGTATCGGCATCCCAGCCGCCAGCATGGCGGGCACCCGCAGCTGAAAGTCCACGACATCATGGAGTCCCAGGTGCGCGCCGTGCGGCCCGAAACGCCCGTAGCCGAGGTGCTGCCCCTGCTGCTCAATCAGTTCTATAAGGCCCTCCCCGTGGTCGACGATGCCGACCGCGTGCTCGGCATGGTGACCGACGTGGACCTGCTGGAGAAGGCCAACCTGGGGCTGCGCCTTAGCGTGCTGGAGGCCGTGCTGGACGAGGGCGAGCAGGGCTTCGACGACGTCGTGCGGGCCCTGCGTGCCGGCGGCAAGACCGTGCGCGACGTGATGGGCGTGCGCCCGGAAGCCGTGATCGGGCCGGATGCGTCGGTCGCCGAGGCGGCGCGCTGCATGGTAGAGCAGCACGTCAAGCGCCTGCCGGTGGTCGACCGGGAGCGGCGCCTGTTGGGGATCGTCGGCCGGCTCGACATCCTCAAGGCGGCCAGCGACGTCTGGCCGGGGAGCAGCGGGCCCGAATTGCAGGGGACCGTGCCGGCTGACGCCCGGACCGTGGGCGAGGTCATGCTGCGCGAGGTGCCGACGGTGGAGGGGGACACCCCCCTGGCCCGCGTCATGGATCTACTGGTGGGGAGCACGGGCGCGCGCCGGGTCGTCGTCCTCGACAACGCGGCCAATCGCCTGGTCGTCGGCGTCATCACCGATGCCGATCTGGTCCAGCGGGTGGCGCAGCAGGCCCGGCCCAGCCTGCTTCGTGGGCTGCGCGAGGGCTTGGCCGCCCTCGGACTCAGCGGGGAGGATCAGACCCGGGCAGCGATCCAGGGCCGTACGGCGCGCGAAATCATGACGGCGCCGGTCATCACCGTGCCGGCCACAACGCCGATCACTGCGGCGATCCGGGTCATGGTCGACCACGGCGTCAAGGTTCTGCCGGTGACCGACGCGGCCGGACGGCTCGTCGGCGTCGTCAACCGCGCGCGCCTGTTGCAGGCGCTGCTGCGCCATCTCGACCAGATGCCGCCGGGCGCCGGCGCGGCCGGGGCGCCTGCGGAGGGCGCCGGGCCCGCGTAAGCGCGGCCCGGCGCGCCGGGTGCCGCCACGTTGAGCACCTCGCCGAGGGCCGCCAGCACGGGCTGAAACCAGGGCCGCTGCGGGCTGTTGAAGCGGATGCGCTCCAGGGTGGGCGTGTCCCCGCCCGGTACGGTCACCGCGATGGCCGCGCCCCAGAGCGAGAACTGCCACTGCACGCTGGAAACCGCCGCCAGGGCGATCTCCCGTGGCGCGCCGTCCGGCGGAATCTCCAGTAACTGCCGGGGCGTCACGACCACCAGCCGCCCTGGCAGCCGCAGATCGCGGATGGGCGCGGCGAACGCCTGGGCCAGCACCCGCGTCCCCTCCGGTACGAGTGCGTCGCGGCGCTGCTCGAGCGCGGCGCATTCGGCGGCCGTCAGGAAGCTCAGCTCGTGCTCGGCCGCGTAGCCGGCAGCCGGGCGGGGCGGCGGTTGCAGCCGCGGCACGCGGCGCAGGGCGCGCGAGCCCGGCCCGGGAATGAACGGCGCGATGACCGCCTGGGCGTCCGCCGCGGGCCCTTGCGCGGGAAACGCGATCCGTACGGTCTCCCCTCCACCGGCCGCGCCGGTCGTGAGCGCCAGCGCCGTGTGATCCGCCGCGGGTGTCATAGCCGCGCCGGTGAGCCGGTGCAGCGGCAGCACGTGCGCGTTATAGCCCCAATGGACCATGGTCAGGTCGGGTGGGAACGTATCCAGTAGCCACAGCACTTGCCGGTCGGTGACGACGAGCAGGCCCTCGCGGTGCGTGGTCCGGCGCCACCAGCCGCGCCGCGTGCGGAACGCCGGCCGGAAGGCGAAAAAGAGCAGACGCTCGTCGGGACGCAGGCAATGCGCCAGATCGGTCTGGAAGCGGTAGGGGATTCGGTGGAAGGCGTACTCGGCGCTGCTGAACCGCACCGTCTCCGACGCGCGCTCCTGCTCGAGCCGCCCGGCCGCGCCGGCAGTCGCGCCGCGCCAGATTGGGCCGCCCGCCGCGGGCGCCCCGCGGCTATGGGCCCGGCGGACGCGGTATTCCTGGCACGCCGCTCGCAGCACCTCCGCGGCAGCGCCGCTGCCGCCCCCGCTCGCCGCTGCGCCGAGCGCCGCCACGCGGGCGGCGGGCAGATGGGCGATCTCGAACACAGTCGCGAACGCCGGATCCGCGACGGGCACGGCGAGCACGACGGGCCGCGCGGCCTTGGCTCCGGCCGGCGGCGTGGTGACGGCAATGAGCCGCACGGCGAGGTGCGTGTCGGGCGGCACGGCGTGGTTGGTGATCACCCAGACTTCCAGCGGCGCGCCGTCGACGGTGGCGTCGCGGATCTCGCCCCGGTCGACCGGGGCCGGCGCGGCATAGTGCAGCACGCCCGCGAGCCGCAGGGCGCCCGCTGCGGAGTTCCAAGTATACTGATTGCAGTCATGCCCCGGCGCGGTAATGATCGCCTCGGCTACCGGGATGGGCGCTTCGTCCGCGACCGGCACGGCCAGACGGTTCGCACACGGCACGCTCATGGAGCCTGGCGCGGCCGCCCGCCTCGCAGGCGCTCCCAGAACGACGGCGGCCGCGCCGGTCCCCCGGGCGCGGGCGGGGCGGCCGGCGCCGGGGCGGCCTGCACGCGCGTGTTCCGGCCCGTAGCGCGGCCAGTTCCGTGCGAGTCTGCGACGCCCAGCGCTCCCAGGCATCCAGGCGGCCGTGCAGACCGTGGATATGCAGCTCCTGGGCCTGCACCTGCTGCTGCAGCGCGAAGGCGCGGTACTTCATCGTCGCATACATGGCGCGGCAATCGGCCAGCAGGCGCTCGGTGGGCGCCAGATGCGCCTGCCTCGGAGCGTCCTCGGGCGGATCCGCGGCGTACCCGGCGACGAGGTCCGGGGTGTCGAAGCTGGTGAGCCCGGTGTGTAGCAGGGTTCGCGCCGCCTCGGCGCGGTTCCAGTCGTTGTCGCGCGCCACGGCGTCATCTGATCCAGGGTTTCCTGTAGCACAGGGAAGCTCAGGGTGGCATCGGCGCCGTCCAGGGGAACCAGCAACGCGGTTGCTTCGTCCGGCGGGGCGGGTGTCGGGGCGCGTGCCTGCATCGGTCACCTCCTCATCGAGAGCGCAGGGGCACCAAAAAGGCCCCTACTGAACGCATCTCAGTAGAAGCCATCAACCTTCGCAGGTGATTCCACTCCAGCGGGAGTGGGGCGAGCTTCATCGCCGTGCCGTAACTTGCCCTTAATTATACCGCAAATTCCGTTCCTCCGGCAAGTCGCGTGCCGCCGTCCGCACGGGGGGCCATTATCCGCCGATGAGGAAGGTCAGGCCGGCGACGACAAGGACGCCCTCGATCAGCAGGACGAATGTGCGCTCGGGCAGGCGGTCGAGAATCCGCTTGCCGGTGTAGGAGCCGCCGATCATGACCGCGCCCATCAGCAGGCCAGCCTCCACGCCTTGGGGCGTGAGCAGCGCGCTACTCCCGTAGGCCACCAGCTTCGTGACGTGCATCACGACGGTAGCCAGTGCTTCGGTGCCGATATAGGCGCCTTTGACCAGCCCGTAGGCCAGGAAGAACGGGGCGAGCAGCGGGCCCACGCTGCCCACGAGCGCCGAGAGGAAGCTGAAGACCGCCCCGAGCAGCGTGAACGCGCGCAGCGGGGGCTTGCGGGGGGGCCCCGGCCGCACGTGTCGCCAGATAACCGTGAGCAGCAGGAAGCCACCCAGCAGGCGAATAAGCGCCGCCAACGGCGCGCTGGCGAAGAGCCAGCCACCGAGCAGCGCGGTCGGCACGGCGCCGAGGCTGAACCAGCCGACGAGGGGAAGCACCAGGTCCTTGCGGTTGAACCAGACGCGGCTACCGTTGCCAATCAGCTGGGCGACGGTCAGGATCGGCACAGCGTCGCGCACGCCAAACACCGCGACCAGCACGGGGAGCAGGATGACCGCGCCACCGAATCCGGTGACCGCCGCCACTGCCGAGGCGACGAAGGCTGCCGCCCCGAGGAGCAGCCATTCGAGCGGGAGCGGCATCAGGCACTATCCAGCGGCGAGGGCGGCTGGGCTGAATATCGGGACAACACGCAGGAAGTATCGTGGAAGGAAAAGCCCATGTCAAGCTCGGGGCCCCGGCGCTGGGCAGGATCGTGCGGCCGTGTGCCGTTATGCGCCGGCCGCGGTGTCATCGCCCTGAGCGGCAGGTTCCGGCGCGAGGCCCTGCGGCCCGCCCATCGTCCGCGCCGTGCGCTCGCCGACCAACTGCACGAGCGCCCGCCGCCAGGCATGCTCCTCGTTCGCGCGCAGCAGTGCGCGCCGCAGGGCCTCGCGCTTTAGGACGTAGCCGCGCATGTCTTCGGCAATCTCCTCCAGGCGCCGCACCTGTTCGTCCACCAGGAAGCCGGCCAGCGCGGGTTCGGCGGGCGCTGCCAGCATGGCCTGCAGGTGAGGCAGGCACACGCCGGGCGACTGGGCGTAGCGCGCGCGGGCGTCCGGCTGCGCGAGATCCGCGAGGACACGCGGGATCTGTTCCGCCTCGGTCTGGCGCAGCAGCCGGCATGCCGGGCAGCGGTCCGGTCCGGGCAGCAGTGCGGCCAGCGCGGCGGCGGCCTGCACGGGGGGTTGCCCGCGGAGCCGCGACACCGCTACCCGCACCGCGTCGATCAGGGGCGCGTACCCCTCGCTCATGCCCTGGGGCGAGGCGATCTGCTGGAATTGCCACGTGTGCAGGAGGCAGAACCCGTGGGCCGCCGTGAAGGCCCGCTGCGCCGCGGGACTCATGGCCAGCACGTGCTGCCAGGTGGCGAAGAAATCGAACAGGCGGTCGCGCTGCACACTGCAGAGCACGCACGTAGCGCCGGCCGGCGTCCTGCCCGCCCGGTCGGCGCGGCTCGCGGCCAAGGCCCGTTCGAGCACCCGAAAGTCGGGGTGCGGCGCGGCATCGCGAGCAGGCGCCTCGACGGCGCCCGGCGTGCCCAGCAGCGTGGCGCGCAGCGCCTGCAAGGTCTGCCGCAGTGCCGCGACGCCCGTCTCGCCCTCCGCTGGTGGCTCCTCGGGCAGCGCGGTGAGCACGGTTAGAGCCCGGTCAAGGATGGCGACGAGGAAGGCGCGGCCCTGCTCGCGTGCCAGGAAGAGCGCCAGGGCCGATTCCAGAGAGGGCAGGCCACTCTGCTGCAGCGCCTCGGCGTCGCCCTGCTGCTTGGCCTGCAGCGCCTGGCGCGCCGAGACACCGTACAACACCTGTTCCCCGGTCCCCAGCGCGGTCCGGACGCCGGCCCGCACGTAGCCCAGCACCGTCTCGCGCTCGGCCGGGGCCAGCAAGTCCATCTTGTTCACGACGACGAACAGTTTGCGCACCTGATCGCGCACGTCGTAGAGCAGAGCCTGCTCGGTCTCGCTCAGCGGGCCCTCGACACTGGTCACGAAGATCACTGCATCCGTCTCCGGCAAGAACTGGTAGGTCGTCTGGGTGTTCTCCAGCCGCGCCCCGACGCCGGGCGTGTCGATAAAGTGGAGGCCCCGGCGCAGGAAGGAAACGGGCACTTCCACCCGCGCCTCGATCAGGCCCTTGGCATTGCCGGGGTTGCCGGCCTCGGTGACGTACTCGGCGAGTTCGGCCAGGGACGCTTCTTCCTCGAGCACCCAGCCGTCCCGCCGCAGGGTCAGGCGCTCCCGCGGTCCGTAGCGCAGCGTGGTGATCGCCGAGGTCAGCGGGAGCAGGCCCGTCGGCAGCAGATCGCGGCCGAGTATCGCATTCATAAGCGAGCTCTTGCCCCGCTTGAACTGCCCGACGACCGCGAGGTTGAAGCGATCCTCAGCCAGCTTTACCAGGAGCGCCTGCGCCTGCGCGGCGGCCGCCGTCGCGCCCGTCGCCTCGGCCAGCCGCTTGAGCCGGCGAACCGCTGCGGCGGCCTGTTCGCGGGCGCGGATGTAGCCACGCAGGTCGAAGGGGGCGCTGCCGGCGGAGGTCATCGCCCCGTGGGCGGCGTGGCTGCGGCCGCCTCCGGCGTCGGCGCACTTTCGCCGAAGATGCGGGCGTAGAGGTCCGGGCCGTAGCTAGTTTGCAGCGGCTCGCCGGGCGCCAACTGGAACGTGCGCCGGCCATCGGGCGCGCGCTGCGCGCGCAAGAAGAGGGCACCGGGCAGCGCCGCCGTATACAGGCCGTGCGCGAGTTCGTAGAGATGCGTGACGTAGAAGACCTGGATATGCCGGTCGAGCAACGCTCGCAAGATCTGCCCCGCGATCTCCGACCCTTCGCGCTCATTGGTCGCCGCGAAAAACTTGTTGAAAAGGATCAGCGCGTCCGGGGTGAGCCGGTCCGCGATTTCGCTCATGCGGCTCAGTTCCTCGTCGAACTTCCCGCTCTGCATCGTGGCGTCTTCCTCGCGCTTGTAGTGCGTCACGAGCGCCGTGCAGGTGTTCGCGGCGAAGGCTTCGGCGGGCACGAACATGCCGCACTGCATCAGCAGTTGGGCCACGCCGACGGCACGCAGAAATGTGGACTTGCCGCCTTGATTCGCCCCGGTAATGATCACGAGTTGCGTGCCATCCGCCTGCAGGTCATTGGCCACCACCGCCTCCGCCATGCGCAGGCGCAGCCCGGCATCGTAGAGCCCCCGCGCGACGTGGCGGCAGACGCCGGCCGCCACCGGCTCGGGAAAGCAGGTGGGCGCGCCCTTGTCCCGCAGCGCGGCCTGCAAGTTCAGGCAGCCACAGTAAAAGGCCAGCTCGTTACGCAGCATCTGGAAGAAGCTGAGGATATGGTCGGCCGACTGCGCGACCGCGTTGGCCACGAGGTTGATGCCCCGCTCGCGGAGCTCACCGAGGGCGCGCGCCCCGCTTTCGTCGCGTGGGGCAATACAAAACCGGTAGCCGTCTTGGCGGTGGGGCAAGAGCGACTCGAGCCAGCTCCGCTGCGGGGCCGCCGGCCGCCGCAACACGTAGTCGGTCCCTTTGTTCCCCGCGCCCAGCGCAGCGCTAATCAGCACACCGTGCCGGAACTGCAACGCCTTGAGATGGTCGCGGACCTCGGCGAAATAAGCCTCGTCCAGCTCCTGCCCGATCATCGCGAAGAAGCGCGTGAAGCCGGCCGACCGGAAGAGCGCGCTGTGCGTGGCGGCAAGCTGCGTCAGCTGTTTGAGCTTGCCCATGAACATCGCGAGGATGCCGAGCGACCGGCCGAGGATCGATTGGGATAGAGCCGGAGGATCGGCCAGAAGTCTTTGCGCGCACTCTCCAGCGTATCCACCGCCAGGCCGTAGAGCTCGCGCACGACCGCCTCGTGTGCCTGACAGTCGCGCAGCACGTCCTGCCGGTAGCGGATGACGGCCGGATCGGCCGAGCCACAGAGGACGGCAGTGCGGCCCACGGCGAACAGGAACCGATCGCCGGCCGCCATGGCGCTCAGCAACGTATCCAGTTCAAGGTCTTGCACCAGCGCCGCCGCGTTCCACGGAGGTGCCTGCTCCGGGTCGAAATCCCGGTCCGGGTACATCAGATAGGCTTTCATGGCGCGATGCGCTCCTTCAACCGCTCGTAGGTGAGCCCGTGCTTCTCGGCGATCGAGATCGCGTAGGCGCGGCCATCGGCCGGGCGGCGTAGGATCTTGTAGGTGCGCTGCGCCGGGTTGCCCGGCACCACCGTGCTCATCATGCTCACGGTCTGCGCGCTCAGCGTCGACAGCTCGTCGATAAAGGTGACGCAGACGGCGAGCGCGTCGAGCGTGAGGAGCCGCTCGAGGATCCGCCGTGTCAGAAACAGCGCGTCCTGCAGCGTCGTCGACGTGAAGATCTCGTTCAAGACGACGACGCTACGCGGCGTCGCGGCATCCAGAATGGCATGGATGCGCAGCAGATCATCTTGAAGCTTGCCACTCAGTGTGTCCAGTGTCTCTTCCCGTTCGAAGTGGGTGAAAACGTGGTCACACAGGAAGAGGCGCGCGGCCCGGCCGGGCACGGGGCACCCCAGCCGCGCCAGGTAATGCAGCTGACCGAAGGTGCGCGCGAACGTCGACTTGCCGCCCTGGTTCGGGCCGGAAACCACGAGGATCCGCTCCGGGCCCTGGAGGTAGAAGTCGTTGCAGACCACCGGGGACTGCTGGTCCACCAGGTGGAGCGCGAGGGCCAGGTCGAAGCCGTCCGCGCTGTTGATCTGCTTGTCGTCCGTCGCGACCTCCGGGTAGCAGAACGGCAGGCCCGCGCTGCGCAGACGGCGCATCTGGTCCAGATAGGCCAGGTAGAACTGGATTTCCCGGTCGAAGCGGGTAATCGTGGCGTCGGCGACGGCGGCATACCGTGCGCAGAAAGCATCGAGGTCTCCGAAGACGTCGGGATAGAGCAGCGCCACGCGCGCGAGCACCTCGGCTTCTACGTGGTTCATATTCGGATCCGCGCGGTAGGTCACGCGGTAGTCTTGCGCGGGGTCCCGCTTGAATTTGTCGAACGTTCGCAGCACGTCCGCGCTGTAGTCCGTCTCCGACTCGTACTTCCGCACCGTGACGCAGCCGTCATGGATGAGCATACAGTAGCGCACGGCGGCCAGTGCGTCCACCAGGCGCAGTGCCTCTGCCGCGAGCGCGGTGAAAGACGCGGCGGCGACGTAGGCGGACAGGTAGTCGCGAAAGGCGCTAAGGCCGCGTGCGCGCAGCGGCGCGCCTGCCAGATCCCGTGCCAGCCCGCGCACGGCCGCACAATATGCGACCGCCGCGTCGAGTGTCCAGCGTTCCTTCTGGTATTTATAGTAGCCCTTCCGCGCCTGGGCGAGGTGCTTGCGCATCCTCTGCATCCCCTGCGCAAACGTTTCGATCGGCGCGAGCACCGCGTCGTTCTCCAGGTCGCGCATGACCGCGTGGCGGTACTGAATAGCGGACAGGTCGGCCAGGGGGGTGTAGAAGAACGGCTTCAGGTCGTACTCGTCGCGCCCCAGCGTAAAGGCAACCGTGACCTGGTCGAGATTCAGGTCGCCGAAGCACGCGGGAGGCTCCGCCGCGGGCGGCGTCTGGGCCGCCTCGGCGGTCTCAAAGAGGATGCTGCAAAAGTCCATGATGGCGTCACCTATTGTGCGGGTTACCCGCCCGCGGGGCGGCGGGCCGGCCCGCCGCCCCGCCGGGGCTCAGCCCTCCGGGCCGTCCTCCGTGGGCACGGGGACGGGAATCGGCGCACCGTGCTGGTGCCTGGGCAGGCGGGTGTCCGGGATTGGCCCATCGATATCGCCCACCCCGGCCGCCTCCGCGCGCCGCGTCCGGCCCGCCCGAAACGCACTGTCCGGCAGGAAGAAGGTCTGCGCGATCATCGTCGGCACAAGGGCACTGCCAATGACCACCGTGACCAGCACCGTGTACTGGTCCTGCGAGATCAGCTGGTTCGTGAGGCCGTAAAGCGCGGAGATCGTCCCGAACGTCAGCCCGGTCGACATCATCAGCGTGGTGTAGTTGCCCTCGCGCGGGGCCATGTGGAACGCGCGCGTGAGCGGCCAGACGCCCACAAACTTCGTGGCCAGCTTCAAGCCGAGCAGCAGCAAGATCAGCCCCGCCCCCGCGGCCAGCGCCGGCAGCGCCACATAGAGCCCGGCCTTGATGAAGTAGAACGGTGTGAGCATGGCGAAGGCGATCGCGCGCATGCGGTGCACCAGCACTTTGTCGGATACGAAGACGCCGGCCACCACCAGCCCGACCAGATAGGCGGGCAGGACGGCCTCGCTGTTGGCGGCAGTTGCCAGCCAGCCCAGAAAGAAGAGGATCAGGAACAGGAACTTGATCTCCGGCTCGCTGGAGCGGCTGTGCAGGTGGGTGATGACCAGGCGGGTGAGGCGCGGCAGTTGCCACAGCACGGCGGCCGTCACCAGCACGAAGACGAGCAGCCAGCCGTTGAAGTCGGCAAACAGGATGCCCAGCGCCAGTACGGTACCCAGGTCGTTGATGAAACAGGCGGCGAGGATGAGCTTGCCCAGCTCGGTCTCGTTCAGCTTCGTGTCGATCATCACCGCGTAGACGACCGCCACCGAGGTGGTCGAAAGGGCGATCCCGGCAATCTCGGCGGACGCCAAACTCCAATGCGCCACCCAGTAGGTATAGGCAAACACGCCCGCGAAGGGCAGGAAGAACCCCGCGGCGCCGAGGGCCAGGCTGGGCTTGAGGTGCTTGCGTAGCGAGTTCGGGTCGATTTCCGCGCCCGCGAGAAAGGTCAGCAGGCCACTGCCGAAGGTGGCCAGAAAGTTGATCCAGTCGTTGGTCTGGACCTGCAGGAAGTTGCCGGCGACGATGCCGACGAGGATCTCGATCAGCGCGACGGAGATTCCGACGCGGATCGAGATCAGACTGGCCAGCAGGGCCAGCGCCATCCAGACGGTAGCGGCCAACCACACATTGTCCATGGCGGTGCGTCCTCCACGCCCGGAAAGCGCGGCGCGCCCCCGGGCACCAGAGTCCGGGAGCGCGTCTTGGGCTGTGTCGCAGCCAGCAAAAAGGCTCCTACCGGACCCCACAAGGGTTAGGTAGAAGCCATCAGCCCCGCAATAGGGCATTACACGAGCTTCATCGTGCCGGCACCTGCGCTGCCGGGCTCTGGTGTCTATTATACACCAACCGGCGCGCATGTCAAGATCCGCCGGCCGCGCGGAGTCGGGTACCCTTCAGGAGTGCCGGCCAACGCCTCGAAAGCCGGCCCAATCGCGGGCGATCCTCAACCCGCCGCACGACCTGCCGCACGAGGCCCCAAAATCCGCCCGCTAAAACTTGACACCGCCCTCCCGATGCGGTATAATGAGCACACAACGACGCGGAGTGGAGCAGTGGCAGCTCGTTGGGCTCATAACCCAAAGGTCGCAGGTTCGAATCCTGCCTCCGCTACCAAACGGAAAGAGGTCCCGCAAGGGACCTCTTTTCTTGTGCCCGGCGTCTCGCGCCGGGGCCGGCTCAGGAGTGCGCCGGGTTGGGCGTGTGCGGCTTCTTGCCGAGCTGGTGCCAGTTCAACTCCTCGACGTTCACGCCATAGTGCTTCGCCGCCTTCTGAATGTTCGCGAACGCCAGGTCACGATCCTGTTCGCTGACGCCCTCGACCTGATCGAAGCGCGCCAGCGCGTTCTGGACGTGCGACGCGTCGGTCAGCGGCTCCTTGCGCTGCTTGGGGAAGGCATACACGCTGTCGGGCAGGTCCTCGCGGTCCTTCGAGCTCAGGTCCCCGTGCTCGGTATGGGGTTTCCAGGTGGGTTGCGGTGCCATAATCTGTACCTCCTTGTTCGGCTATGGCCGGGCACCGGCGCGCGAAACCCGCCGCCGGGCCCTACTGTCAGAAGGGCAAGAAGTATGCCAGTTGGCGAAAGCCGCGGCCGCGGCGCATTGCGGCGGGCGCGCACCTGTGGTATAATTCTAGATGGCGCGCCCTGCGGGGTCTGCGCCTGCGTACCTATGCGTCTACTGCCGCACCGGTCGGTGCCGGGCTGAGACCCGGCCTCTCTCGTGTGCGCGCGGGGGCGCCCCAATATGCACGCGCTCCGACGGCGGCGGTCGTGCTCGCCGGGCCTCGGGCCCGCGAGTCCCGCCGAAGAATGACGAGCGCGGACGTACCCAACGAACTAGGAGGATGAAAACAGCAGTGGTAGACGTAGCAGACACCGCCGCCCCGGCCCAGGCCGTGCCCGCGGCCCCGGTCGAGCGGCCCGCCCGCCCCGCGCGCGAGCAGGGTGGCCGCGACAGCATTTATAACGTCTCGATGAAGGGCCTCCTCGAGGCCGGCGTCCATTTCGGGCACCAGACTAAGCGCTGGAACCCCAAGATGCGCCCCTACATCTTCACCGAGCGCAACGGCATCCATATCATCGACCTGCAGCAGACCGTGCAGGGCCTGCAGGGCGCGATGCATTTCGTCTCGGACACGGTCGCCAACGGCGGCAAGCTCATCTTCGTCGGCACGAAGAAGCAGGCCCAGGACACCGTGCGCGAAGAGGCTGACCGCAGCGGCATGTTCTTCGTGAACAAGCGCTGGCTCGGCGGCATGCTCACGAACTTCGTCACCATGCGCGCCCGGTTGCGCTACTTGCACGACCTCGAGGCGCGCCGCGAGCGGGGCGAGTTCGAGCTGCTGCCCAAGGCCGAGGTCAGCAAGCTGAACGACGAGATCGAGAAGCTGAACGCGACGCTGGGCGGCATCAAAGAGATGCGCGACCTGCCCGCCGCCGTCTTCATCGTCGACCCCCATCGGGAGCGCATCGCCATCACCGAAGCCCTCAAGCTCGGCATTCCGGTGATTGCCATGGTCGACACGAACTGCGACCCCGATGAGGTGGACTACGTGGTGCCGTCGAACGACGACGCGATCCGCGCGGTGCGGATCATCACGTCGAAGATCGCCGACGCCGCGGTCGAAGGCCAGACGCGGCGCGAGAGCGCCCGCGCCGATGCCGAGGCGGCCCAGGATCTGGAGTACGCCGGCATGGTGCAGGGCGGCGTGTTCGAGCCGGACGAAGAGTAGCGTTCGTCTCCGCAGCCGCCGGCCACGGCGGGGCCCGGCCGCGGTGGCACGTCCGCCGTTGCCCGCACCGCCGCGGCTGGCGGCTGTGGTGTGCCGGGCCTGCGCCCCGCGGCGCGGGTTGGCGGCACTCTGTCCAGGTGAGTGAGGGGCCGCCCAGATGGCCCGCAGTGTTGAGGAGGACATATCAGTGGAGATTTCGCCGACCCAGGTGAAGGCCCTGCGCGAGAAGACCGGCGCGGGCGTGATGGATTGCAAGAAGGCGCTTGAGGCGGCCGGGGGTGACTTTGACCGCGCCACCGAGATCCTGCGCGAGAAGGGCGCTATGACCCTGGCCAAGAAGCTCGAGCGCGCCGCCAACCAGGGCATCGTCGACACCTATATCCATGCCGGTGGCCGCATCGGCGCCATGGTCGAGCTGAACTGCGAGACCGATTTCGTGGCCCGCACCGAGGACTTCCGCCGGCTGGCCCACGACATCGCTATGCAGGTCGCCGCGATGTCGCCCGTCTACATCCGGCCCGACGAGGTCGAGGGGCAGGATTCGCCCGAAGAGCAGGTGCTGCTCAAGCAGGCGTTCATCAAGGACCCCAAGTTCACGATCGAGCAGCTGATCCACGAAGCGGTCAGCAAGCTGAACGAGAACATCCAGATCCGGCGCTTCGTGCGCTTCGAAGTCGGCGCCGGGCAGGCCGAGACGAACGGCGCCGGTGGCCCAGAGGCGACCAGCTAGCACGGGCGGGGGCGGGTCGGGACGACCCGCCCTTTTCGCACCACCTCCAGGAGGCAGAACCCCTATGTTGGACGGTCCCGACCACACCGCCGCTCTGCCGCCCCCGGCGGCGCCCGACCTGGCCGCCCCGCCGAATCCGGCGGCGCCGGCCCTGGCCCCCACGGCCTGGCCCGCCGAGTATCGCCGCCCCTACAGCCGGATCCTGCTCAAGTTGAGCGGCGAGGCCCTCATGGGCAGCCAACCCTACGGGATCGACCCTCTAGTCGTGACCGACATCGCCGACCAGATCCGCGACGTCGTGGCACAGGGCGTGCAGACCTCGATCGTGGTCGGCGGCGGCAACATCTGGCGCGGGCTCCAGGCCGCCTCCAAGGGCATGGACCGCTCCACGGCCGACTATATGGGCATGCTCGCCACCGTCCTCAACGCCCTGGCCCTGCAGGACGCCCTCGAGACACTCGGCGTGCAAACCCGCGTCCAGTCCGCGCTGACCATCCAGGAGGTGGCCGAGCCATACATCCGGCGCCGGGCGCTGCGCCACATGGAGAAGGGGCGGGTGGTCGTGCTGGCCGGCGGCACCGGCAACCCCTACTTCACCACCGACAGCGCCGCCGCGCTCCGCGCGCTCGAGCTGGGCGCCGAGGCGATCCTCATGGCCAAGAACTACGTCGACGGCGTCTACAGCGACGATCCCCGCCGCAACCCGGACGCGCGGCGCTTCTATACGCTCGACTATCGTTATGCCCTGGAGCAGGGCCTGCGCGTGATGGATTCCACCGCGCTCGCCCTGTGCATGGACAACAACATTCCGCTGATCGTGTTCGACCTCGAGCACGCGGGCAATATCCGCCGGGCCGCGGGCGGCCAGCCGGTCGGCACCTTTGTCGGCCCGGTCCGCACGACTCTCGCCGAAGGAGAGCACCATGACTGATGATGTCTTGAAGGACGCCGAAGTCCACATGCAGAAGGCGCTCGACGCGCTGCAGCGCGAGCTCGTCACCATTCGCACCGGCCGGGCCACGCCCGCGCTCGTCGAGCGCGTGACGGTCGAGTATTACGGCGTGGCCACGCCGATCAACCAGGTGGCGACCATCACGGCGCCCGAGCCGCGCCTGCTGCAGATCAGCCCCTGGGAGCGCAACATGATCGGCCCGATCGAGAAGGCCATCCAGAAGGCCGACCTGGGCTTTAACCCCAACAACGACGGCCGCGTGATCCGCATCGCCGTGCCGCCGCTCACGGAGCAGCGCCGCCGCGACTTCGTCAAGCTGATCAAACAGCACGTCGAAGAGGCCCGCGTGGCCATCCGTAACATCCGCCGCCACATCCTGCACGACCTCCAGGAGCTCGAGAACGAGAAGCTGATCGCCGAGGACGAGCACAAGCGGGCGACCGAGAAGGTGCAGACGGTCGTCGATCGCTACATCCACGAGGCGGAGCAGATGGGCGATGCCAAAGAGGCCGAGGTGATGGAGGTCTAGGGGCCATGAGCGAATCCCGGCCCCTGATGACCCCGCGCCCGCGCCACGTCGCCATGATCATGGACGGCAACGGCCGCTGGGCGCGCCTGCGCGGCCTGCCGCGCCTGGCGGGCCACCGCGCGGGCACCGAGAATATCCGGAATATCGTCCAGGCGTGCGTCGAGCAGGGCATCGAGTATCTGACCCTGTACGCCTTCTCGACCGAGAACTGGAGCCGTCCGGATAGCGAGGTGCAGGGCCTGCTGCGCATCTTCGCCGAGGTAATCGAGCGCGAAACGCCCGAGCTCCACCGCAACGGCGTGCAAGTGCGTCACATCGGCACGCTGGAAGGGGTCCCGCCCAGCCTGGCGGAGGCGATCACCGGCGCGCTCGAGTTGACGCGCGACAACCGCCGCCTGGTCCTTAGCGTGGCCTTCAACTACGGCGGCCGCGGCGAGATCGTCGAGGCGGTCCGCCGCATCGTCGCCGAGGGCATCCCCCCGCAGGCCATCGACGAGGCCGCGATCAGCAGCCGGCTCTTCACCGCCGGCATGCCCGATCCCGACTTGATCATCCGCACCGCGGGCGAGCAGCGGCTGAGCAACTACCTGATCTGGCAGGCCGCCTACGCCGAGTACTGGTTCACACCGCTCTACTGGCCCGACTTCGACAAGGACGTGCTCTACGAGGCGCTGGTCGACTACAGCCGCCGCAAGCGCAAGTTCGGCATGACCGAGGACCAGGTCGAGGCCCAGGGACCGGCCGTTGGCGGCTGAGCCGCCCGCCCGCGCGGCCGTCGCCGCGGGCCCGGCCGTGGCGCTGGGCCCCTTGCTCGGCTTGCTCGCGCTGCTGGTCGCGGCGCTGCTGGCGCCGCTGGCCGGCGGCGTGGCCGCGGTCGTCGCCGGGGCGCTCGCCGCCTGGGTCGCCTGCGCCGGGGCCGCGCCGCTCGTTGTGCGCGTCTCCGCGGCTGCCGGCTACCTGCTCCTCGCCGGCCCCGTGCTGGCCGGACGGCCCGACCTGGCCGGAGCCGCGCTCGCCCCGCTGGCCGGCCTGGCCCTCGCCGTGCTGCTCCCGCGCCGCGATCCCGGGCCTGCCGCGGCCGATTGGGGCGCGATCCTCGTGACGACCGTTTGGGCGGCGGCTGGCGCGCTCGGCCTCATCGCCCTCACCGCCCTGCCGGGTGCGTTCGGCTCCGCGGCTGTCCTCGTCCTGGCGATGCTCGTGGCCTTCAACGCCGGGCGCCGCGCCGCGCTGATCCAGGGCATGAGCGAGCGCGTGGCGATCGGCATCGGCGCCGCGTTGGCCGTCCTCGGCAGCCTCATGCTGCAGGGCGGGGGCATCGCCGTCGCCGCGGTGGCCGGCCTCATCCTGGGCCTGGCCCTGCTGGCCTACGCGCCCGCGCCGCCCTTGCCGCCGGCCCCGGCCGCGCGCCAGGTCGTCCTCACCTACCAGCAGATCGTCTGTGTCGCGCCGCTCTGCGCTGTCACAATCGCCCTGGGCCGGGCGTTCTTTCCGTAGCGCCGCCCGTACCCGGCGCGCCCCGCGGCGCCAGGTGCGCCCCGTGGCCCCGGCTTTGCGGGATCATTCGCCGACAGGATTATTGCAATGCATAACGCGCCTGCCTCATCCGCATCCCTCGCCGCCCCGGCCGCCTCCGGCGCACCGCCCGTCGGCATCGCCCTGCTCGGCTGCACCGGCTCGATCGGCACCCAGACGCTCGAAGTGCTGCACAGCCTCGGGCCGCGCTTCCGCGTCGTAACGCTGGCCGCCGGGCACGACCCCGCGCGCCTGAGCGCCGCCGCCGCCGCCTTGTCCCAGCCGCCCGCGCTCCTCGCCCTCGGCGACGCCGATGCGCCCGCCGCTACCGACCCCTGGGACCGCCCCATCCCGCGCGGTGAAGACGCCCTCGTCGCCTGTGCCGTCCACCCCGCCGTCGACCTCGTCGTCGTCGCCACCAGCGGGCAGGCGGGTTTCGCGCCCACCCTCGCCGCGCTCGCCGCCGGCAAGCAGATCGCCCTCGCCAACAAGGAAGTCCTCGTCATGGCCGGGGAGCTCGTCACCGCCGCGGCGCGCGCCGCGGGCATCCGCCTGCGCCCCGTCGACAGCGAACACAGCGCGATCTGGCAGTCCCTGCAGGGAGAAACTGTTGTCGACCTGGATACGTATCCTGAGGTAGAACGCTTGATCGTGACCGCGTCGGGCGGCCCCTTCCGCACCTGGCCCCTGGAGGCCATGCGCGACGTGACCCCGGCGCAGGCGCTGAAGCACCCCAACTGGGACATGGGGGCCAAGATCACGATCGATTCGGCGACGCTGGCCAACAAAGGCCTCGAAGTCATCGAGGCCCACTGGTTGTTCGGCATGCCCTACGATCGGATCGACGTCCTGGTCCACCCGCAGTCGATCATCCACTCGATGGTCGAGTTCCGCGACGGCGCCATCAAGGCGCAGTTGGGCGTGCCCGACATGCGCGTACCCATCCAGTACGCGCTCACCTGGCCCGGCCGCGCGCCGAGCCCGTTCCCGCGGATCGACTGGCGGCAGACGCGCGCGCTGGACTTCGAGCCGCCCGACCTGACACGCTTCCCGTGTCTCGCCCTGGCCGCCGAGGCCGGGCGCCGCGGGGGTACCTATCCGACGGTGCTTGCCGCCGCCGACGAGGAAGCCGTGTACGGCTTCATGCGGGAGCGGTGGCGCTTCGGCGATATCCCGCGTATAATTGAGCACACTCTAGCGGCCCATGAATCGGCCGCCACCCCGCATCCGGATCTTGCTGCGATCAAGGCGGCGGATGCCTGGGCCCGGCGCTATGTCGCGGACATAGCGACCCGGCTCTAAGGAGTTTTGCATGAGTTGGTTATGGATCGTCCCGGTGCTCGGCCTGCTGGTGGTCATCCACGAGCTCGGGCATTTCGTCAGCGCGCGCATGCTGGGCATCCGGGTCGAGGAGTTCGGGATTGGCTTCCCCCCGCGGGTCTTCGCCATCCGGCACAACAACATCGATTATTCGTTCAACGCCCTGCCCATCGGCGGCTTTGTGCGTATCCTGGGCGAGAACGGCGACTCCACGGAGCCGGACAGCTTCGGCGTCCAGCCCGCCTGGAAGCGCATCATCGTGCTCGCCGCCGGGTCGCTCATGAACCTGCTCCTGGCCCTGCTGCTGTTCATCGGCATGGGCCTCTTCGGCAGCCAGGTGGCCGATAACCCGCAGGTCGGCTTCGCCACCATCAGCGACAACTCGCCCGCGTCGACGGCTCACCTCCAGCCGGGCGACCTGCTGCTGCAGGTGGCGGGCACCTCGGTGACCGACGTCAACGAGGCCAAGGACGCGCTGAACAGCCACCTCGGCCGGCCGATCACGCTCGAGATCCAGCGCGGCGGGCAGACCATGAACGTGCCCGTGACCCTCCGCTCGTCCACCCCGGCGCTCGGCGTCGTGCTGGAGGCCGCGGTCGAGCCCGTGCGCGTCGCCTCGGTCGACGCCAATTCGGCCGCCGCCAACGCCGGGTTGCAGCCGGGCGACGTGGTCAAGGCCGTGAACGGCCAGCCCGCGACGAGCACCCTGGCTGTCTCGGCCGCGCTGCTCAAGGTGGGCACCGGCACGGCGACCATCACCGTCGACCGCAACGGCACCACCCAGCAGGCGACGGCCGCCGTGCAAGATGGCAGCCTGGGCGGCTGGAGCTACCGCGTGCCCACGCACACGGTCACCTATGCGCCCGGTGAGGCGATCGGCCGCGGCTTCAGCCAGGTCGGCGACCTGCTCCGGCGCATCCCCGAGGGCATGGCCACCGTCATCGGCGGGCTGCTCTCCGGCCAGCAGCAAGGCCCGGCGGTCTCCGGGATCGTGGGCATCGCCCAGCTGACCGGCGAGGTCGCCAACGAAGAGGGCTTCACGGGCCTGGTCCAATTGACCGCGCTCCTTGGCATCAACCTCTTCCTGCTGAACATGCTGCCCTTCCCGGCCCTCGACGGCGGGCGCCTGCTCTTCGTGCTCGTCGAACTCCTGCGCGGCGGCCGCAAGATCGCCCCCGAGAAGGAAGGCCTCGTCCACCTGATCGGCATGAGCGTCCTGCTCCTGCTGATGGCCGTGGTCACCTTCTTCGACGTCCAGCACCTGCTCGCGGGCGGCAGCCTGCTCCACCCCTGAGCGTGCCCCAAGAACACGCCCGAGGCGGGCCGCAAGGCCCGCCTCGTCCCATCCCCGGCCCGCCGATCCGGCCCGGAATCCACCGCTCGCGTCGGTAGGAGGGGGCTCCGCCCCGCGACACCCCTCGCCCCACCGCCCCGCTGGGCGGCGATCGGTGGGCGGGGCGGTCGCGCGTTGCCCGGCGGCTAAAGCCGCGGGCAACAACCACGAAGCCCCCGCGGGGGCTGGAACGACGAATCGGCCCGGGGTAAGCCGCGATCGTCTGTAGGAGGGGGCTCCGCCCCGCGACAACCCTCGCCCCAAGATCGTGCCCGATAACCACCGGGATGCGCGTATAGGAGCAACCGCCCGACCCGTCGCCGAGCTGCCACTCCGCCCCAACACAGGGCCGCCCGGCTTTGCACGGCCTCCCGAAAGCACATATAATACCCCTATGACCACAACCCCTCCCGACCCCCCGGCGGACGGCGACCACAAGCCCACGCTGCTCCTCGTCGACGCCTACGCGCTGATCTATCGCGCGTATCACGCCCTGCCCGCCAGCATGATGACCCGCGCGGGCGAGCCGACCAACGCCGTCCTCGGCTTCACCACCATGCTGCTGGACACTCTGCGCAAGGAGCAGCCCGCCTACAGCGCGATCGCCTTCGACCGCGGCCGCACGTTTCGGCACGAGCTCTACAGCGAGTACAAAGCCACCCGCGCCGCCATGCCCGACGACCTGCGCGTGCAGATCGGCCGCGTGCGCGAGATCCTGGCCGCGCTGCAGATGCCCATCTTCGAGCAGGAGGGCTACGAGGCCGACGACGTCATCGGCAGCCTCGCCGAGCAGGCCGAGCAGCAGGGCATCCGCGTCCTCGTGGTCACCGGCGACATGGACGAGCTCCAGCTGGTGACCCCCGCGACCCACGTGGTCACCCCGACCGGCTACGGCCGCTTCAACGAGACCAAGCTCTACGACGTCGCCGCCGTCGAGGAGCGCTACGGCTTCGGCCCGCGCCTCATCCCCGACTACAAGGCCCTCATCGGCGACAAGTCGGACAACATCCCCGGCGTCCGCGGCATCGGCGAGAAGACCGCCACCGCGCTGCTGCAGCAGTACGGCCCGCTCGAGGAGATCCTGGCCCATCTCGACGAGGTCAAGCCCAACAAGGCCAAGACCGCGCTGCTGGAGAACCAGGACCAGGCCCTGCGCAGCAAGACGCTCGCGACCATCGTCTGCGACCTGCCGCTGCAGCTCGATCTCGCCTTTTGCCGCACCAACGACTTCGACCGCGAGCGCCTGGTCGAGCTCTTCCGCGTGCTCGAGTTCCGCAACCTGCTGTCGAAGATCCCCGGCCTGCCCGGCGCTCCGGCGGAATCGGAGTCCACCCGCGCGGACGCGCCCGGCCCGACGCACCAGCTGCCCCTCTTCGCCGAGGCGGCCGCCGCCGTCGAGGCCGCCGACGCCGCCGTCGAGGCGGGCATCATGCCGCCCGGCTACGCCCTCGTCACTACGCGCGCAGACCTCGAAAAGCTGGCGAAGCGCCTCGCCGAGGTGGAGCGCTTCGTCTTCGACGTCGAGACGACGAGTACCGACGAGATGCTGGCCGACCTGGTCGGTCTGGCCGTCTCCCCCGCGCCCGGCGAGTCCTACTACATCCCCATCGCCCACCGCGGCCCCGACGACGCCTTGCTGCCCGACCAGGTCAGCGTCGACGACGTGCGCGACACGCTCGGCCCGCTCTTTGCCGCCGAGCGCCCGCTCAAGGACGCGCACAACGAGAAGTACGACCTCATGGTCATGGAGCGCTCCGGCGTCCCCGTCCATCCTGAGAGCCTCGGCGCCGACACGATGATCGCCGCCTACCTGCTCGGCGAGCGCTCCAAGGGCCTCAAGGACCTGGCCTTCACCCGCCTCAGCGTCCAGATGACCCCGATCACCGCGCTCATCGGCAGCGGCCGCGGCCAGATCACCTTCGACCACGTGCCCGTCCTGTCGGGCGGCGCCTATTCCGCTGCCGACGCCGACATGACTTACCGGCTGGCCAATGTGCTGCTCCCCGAGCTCGAGGCCGCGCCCGATCTCTGGCGCCTGTTCGTCGACCTGGAGATGCCGCTCGTGCCCGTGCTTGCCGCGATGGAGCTCGCCGGGGTCTACGTCGACGTCGGCATGCTCCAAAGCCTCTCGCGCGAGCTCTACGCCAAGATGGGGGAGCTGGAAGCCCAGATCTTCGAGGCGGCGGGCCACCCCTTCAACATCAACTCCTCCCAGCAGCTGGGCCAGGTGCTGTTCGAGGAGCTTGGCCTCGCCGGGCGCTCGCGCACCAAGACCGGCTACTCGACCAGCCAGGAAGTGCTCGACAACATCCGCCACCTGCACCCCATCATCGACATGGTCGGCGAGTGGCGCTCGATGAATAAGCTCAAGTCGACCTATCTGGACGCCCTGCCGCTGCTGGTGAACGCCGAGGACGGCCGCGTCCACACCTCGTTCAACCAGACGGTCGCCGCGACCGGGCGCCTGAGCTCGTCGAACCCCAACCTGCAGAACATCCCCGTGCGCACCGAGGTCGGACGCCTGGTGCGCCGTGCCTTCGTCGCCGACAACAGCTCGAAGCACCCACTCGTGCCGCGCCCGGCCGTGCTCTACACCGCCGACTACTCGCAGATCGAGCTGCGCATCCTCGCCCACATGACCGGCGAGGACACCCTCGTGCAGGTCTTCCGCGGCGGCGGCGACGTCCACGCCGCCACGGCCGCCGAGCTCTTCGACGTGCCCGCCGACCAGGTCAAGCCCGAACAGCGCTATCTGGCCAAGCGCATCAACTTCGGCGTCCTCTACGGCATGGGCACCTACGGGCTCACGCGCGACACCAGCCTGAGCCACGAGGACGCGCAGAAGTTCCTCGACCGCTACTGGGCGCGCTATCCCAAGATCCGCGAGTTCATGGACGCGACTCTGCGCGAGGCGCGCAAGGCGGGCTACGTCACCACCCTGCTGGGTCGCCGCCGCTACATGCCCGAGCTGACCTCGTCCAACGGCGGCGTCCGCCAGGCTGCTGAGCGCGCCGCGATCAACGCGCCGGTGCAGGGCACCGCCGCCGACATCATCAAGATCGCCATGATCCGCGTGCATCGCGCGCTGCGCGAGCGCAAGCTGGCGGCGCGCATGTTGCTGCAGGTGCACGACGAGCTCGTCTTCGAGCTGCCCGAGTCCGAGGTGGAGGAAGTCGACGCCCTCGTCTGCGAGATCATGGAGAGCGCCTACCCGATGCATGTGCCCCTGAAGGTTGAGACCAAGCACGGTCTGAGCTGGGGCGAGATGGAGTAGCCATGCCCCGTCCCGATGGCCGCGCCGCCGACGAACTCCGGCCCGTGCGCATCACGCCCCACTTCCAGACCGGGCCCGCCGGCTCCGTCCTGATCGAGTGCGGCCTGACCCGCGTGGCCTGCGCGGTCAGCGCGGATCTCAAGGTCCCCGGCTGGATGGCCGGCAAGGGCCGCGGCTGGCTGACCGCCGAGTACGGCATGCTGCCCGGCTCGTCGCCCAAGCGCATCCCCCGGCCCACGAGCCGCCCCGACGGCCGCGCCACCGAGATCCAGCGCCTCATCGGCCGCTCGCTGCGCGCGATGGTCGACCTCGACCGCCTCGGCGAGGTCACCCTGCTGGTCGACTGCGACGTGATCGAGGCCGACGGCGGCACGCGCACCGCCGCCATCACCGGCGCCGCCGTCGCGGTGATGCTGGCCTTGCATCGCCTCGCCCAGAAGGGTGTGCTCCCCGCCGATCAGCCGCTGCCCGTGCGCGGCCTGGTCGCCGCCGTCAGCGTCGGCGCGGTCGACGGCGAGGTCCGCCTCGACCTGCCCTACGCCGAGGACTCGCGGGCGGCGGTGGACTGCAACCTGGTGCAGACGAGTGCGGGCGAGTGGATCGAGGTGCAGGCCACCGCCGAGCACGGCGCCTTCAGCGGCGCGACCCTCGACGCCTTCCTGGCGCTCGGCGCCGCCGGCATCCGCGCAGTTAGGCGCCATCCAGCGCACCGTCCTGGCGTCCGAGGGCATCGCCCTCCCGCCCGCGGGCTAGCCGC
>CAWARZ010000003.1:0-655751 GCA_963784695.1 uncultured Chloroflexia bacterium
TCCGCTGAGTGCGGGCGCGATTTCGCTGTTCCACCAATCCATATACTTGTCCGGCTGCAGATTGCCCCAGTTACCGGGGTGCCAAAGCACCCAGTGGTTGTCGCGGACGTTTGGCGGGTAATCTGGATTGCCGGGCGTCGGTCGCCACTGAAGCCCTTGCATCTTGTCACCGACCAGTTCGCTTGGTATCTGGACAAGCCTACTCTTCCCCGTTGCGTCAAACACATCGTCGGCACTACAGCGCCCGGCGTCATAGACAGACATGCCTGGATAATTTCCCACTACATCCGCGGACCGTAATCTGTAGTTCGCCGGATTACTGGGGTTGCGATCGATCGTTCGGTAGAACCCCGGAGCTTCGCCCGGAGGGGCGCCCTGCCCCCCGTAAATCGGAGAAGCTGCCTGCACACCTTTCCCAACATGGGATATCAGGCCTTTTAGAAACTCCGGCGCAACACCGCCGCCACCGCCCCCACCACACATCTCGGACGAAGCGCAGTCGACAGAGTCCCGAGGGATCCCGACCGTTGAGCGGGCTACCGGTGACGTAATTGTATGCCTGGTCGGTGATCGCGACAAGGGGGTCAACCGTGAGGAACTGCTGGGTGCTGGGGTCGTAGTAACGGGCCAGCAGGTAGAGGAAGCCGGTCTCGCTGTCCCGCTAGGCGCCGGCAGAGCCGAAGGGGTTGTAGGCCCTGCCGCTACTGCTCTGCACGTTGCCATAAGCGTCGTACTGGTAGCGGTTGACCACGGCGCCGGTTCCGTCCGTCAGCGCGCGAACACTACCCAGTGGGCCGGGTGGTCGTAGTAGGTCGTGCCGTCGCCGTGCATCTGGGCCGGCGCGACCCGATGACGCGCGGGTACGCGACGGAGACGCCGGCCGACGGGTAGCGCCGCGCACGCCACAGCGCCCACCGCGGCTCGGGTTGGGCGTTTTGTTCGTCCGCGCGCCCGGTGGGCCTACTGGCCCGGATCGGGGATCTGGAAGATCGACTCGAACTTGGCCAGGTGCAGGCGCTCGTAGGGGTAAGGTTTCGTACGCATGGACGCGGTGCTGGTCCAGGTCTGCAAGAGCTTTCGCACCGGCGCCATAGGATCGTGCCGTACGAACACCAACTCGTTGGCCTGATCGCCCAACTGGACGATCACTAACTGTAAGGGACCTTGCTCTTGTGCGAACTGGAGCAACGCGTTGCGGAGCCCCGCAGCATCGCGGGCCTGCTCGCGTGCGTCTGGCGCGACGGCAAACAGTTCGATGTGCCGGCCTGCCACATCAATGGGCGTCTCGGTTAGAATATCGGCAGCCAGGAGTGGCCAGGTGGCTGCGTCAAGGGGCGTCAACTCCCGGTGGATGGGCAGATCCGGGATCGTGTACACCCAGCGGGGGTCCCCCCAACTACGCCAGAACCAAGCGAGGCCAAACGTTAGTAATTCTGTCTTCAGTCCGGAAAGAGGCGGAGAGCGGTGCAAGACGGGCACGCCATAACAGATCGGCCCCTTGTCGCGCAGATAGACGGCTTCCTGCGGCATAGTACAACGCCCTCCGTGTTCCCCAACCTATCGGGACGCGCGGTTCAACTTCTGATCGTACACGCAGCCATCAGTGCCCCGTGTATGAAGGTCCTGCGCGCATTGTCAAACTCCGATACAAGTACAAGCGTGCGATCTTCCCTAACGGGGGCCCGTTTCGCGGACCTGCTGTTGGTCACGCGTGTCCTCTGCAGGGGGCGTGCCAGTGCAGTACTGGACCTTTTGACGGGTAACGGCCTCGGCCGTCGCCGAGTTCCCGGCCCGATCGACGCCGCAGGCCTAGCGGCTTGCCGGCGTCGATTGCCGGTTCGGAACCTACGCTGACGCAGGCCCTATCGGTTGCGTTGCTCATCGATGTAGTCACCTATGGCCTGCCCGGCAAGGCCGCCGAGGGCACCGCCCACGAATCCGCCGATTGGGGCACCGAGACCCGGCAGAAGGGTCCCGCCGATCCCTGTCCCGATGCCTGCCCCTACCCAGCCGCCCACGGCCCCGCCGAGCGCGCCCGCAAAGTGGCAGGGACCCGCGGTTGCGACGTTGTATGCGTCCAGGACCAGTCCAAGGACACCGAGCGCACCACCAATCCTTCTGAGGGCGGAGGTGCTGCCGAGCTTCGGCAGCCACTTGGGAAGGGGTTGGTGATTGAAACGCGCGAGAGGTCCGAAGTCGGCGTTGAAGTGGGCCAAGGGCGTATTGTTGTCTGGATTAGATACGTGGAAGCTGCGATCCCAGTACGGCCACTTCACGCGCGGTTTTCCGAGCTTCGCTTCTCCTACGTGACCGGGCCAACGACCGGTTTGATTCTGGAAGAACGTGGCCCAGACAAGCCCGGCGCCTCCACCGGCCAGGCCGCCTCCAATCGGCCCTGTGATCCAGCCCGAAATAGGATTTGTCCCGCTTGGGTCTACTTCATTGGTCGGGCTCCCATCACCGTATGTATAATCCTGACCGAGGACCGACAGCAGGGGATCGCGGGTGAGGAACTGCTGGGTGCTGGGGTCGTAGTAACGGGCCAGCAGGTAGAGGAAGCCGGTCTCGCTGTCCCGCTAGGCGCCGGCAGAGCCGAAGGGGTTGTAGGCGCTGCCGCTACTGCTCTGCACGTTGCCATAGGCGTCGTACTGGTAGCGGTTGACCACGGCGCCGGTCCCGTCCGTCAGCGCGCGCACGCTGCCCAGTTGGTCCGGGTGGTCGTAGTAGGTCGTGCCGTCACTCTTGATCTCCGCGAGCAGCCCCAGGGGGCCGTAGAGATAGTTCGCGGTTGCGTCCTGCAGCAACTGCGGCACACCGGCGGTCTCATCCCAGGTGTAGTACTCGTGCGCCCGGCCAACTGGCGTGTCGTGGCTCTTGCTCATGCGCAGCCCGTCGCCGTCGTAGGCATAGGCCCACTGGAGCGCGCTGCTGAAGCCCGTCAGCTGTAAGTGCCGGATCCTGCCCTCCGCGATCATTCTCCGGGCATGCGCGTCCCCACCCGCTCCCGCACGCTTGACGGGCGCCCAACCGCCCCGGTATAATCAGCCCGTACCGGCGGGGCGTGACCCGGGGTCGCGTCGTGCCCGCGCCCAGGAAGACGATTGTTTGATGCTCGAGACCGCGCCGCTGCAATTCCAGCCGCACGCGCCCGCCGCCCCCGCCGCCGACGGGCCGCCCCGCGTGGCCTTCGTGACGCTCGGCTGCAAGGTCAACCAGAGCGATACGCAGCAGGCCATCGGCGCCTTCCGCGGCGCGGGCTTCCAATTGGTGCCGCCGGGCACCGCCGCCGATGTCTACGTCGTCAACACGTGCAGCGTGACCCACGTGGCCGACCGCAAGTCGCGCCAGTGGCTGCGCCGCATGGCCCGCGCCAATCCCGACGCGCTCGTCGTCGCCACCGGCTGCTACGCCGAGTCGGGCGCGGATGTGCTGGAGGCGATGCCGGAGGTCGGCCTCGTCGTCACGCCGCGGCAGGGCGACGACCTGTGCGCCCGCGTGCTGGCCGAACTGCCCGCCGCGGTGCGGGCGCGCGCCGCCGCCGCCGCGGCGCCCGCGCCCGGCCCCACCTGCCGCGCCCGCGCGCCTCACCGCGCTGCCCGATTGGGCGACCACGAGCGGCGACCAGGAGGACGGCGACGACGCGGACCTGTGGGCCGCCGACGCGGACGCGGGCATGCGCACCCGCGCGATGGTCAAGGTCGAGGACGGCTGCAACGACTTCTGCACCTTCTGCATTATCCCCTTCACGCGCGGCATGCCGCGCAGCACGCCCGGCGCGCGGGTGATCGAGCGCGTGCAGGCCCGCCTGGCGGGCGGCGCCCGCGAGATCGTGCTCACCGGCGTGCACATGGGCAAGTACGGCACCGACCACGCGCAGCGCAAGCGGGCCGCGGCCGATCCGACGGAGCCGCGCGACCTGCCCGCGCTCGTGCGGCGGGTGCTGGCCGAGACGGACGTGCCGCGCCTGCGCCTCACCTCGCTGGAGCCGACCGACGCGGCGATGCTGCTGCCGCTCTTCGCCGAGCCCGGCCGCAGCCGGGCGCCTGGCGCGCCACCTGCACCTGCCGCTGCAGAGCGGCTGCGACGCCACGCTGGCCCGCATGCGCCGCGACTACACCACGGCCGAGTACGCGGCGATCGTGGCGCAGGTGCGCGCGGCCGTGCCCGACATCGGCATCACGACCGACGTCATCACCGGCTTCCCCGGCGAGTCGGAGGCGGAGTTCGCCGCCACGTGCGCCTTCGTCGAGGCGATGGCCTTCAGCGGCGTGCACGTCTTCCCCTACTCCGCCCGCCCCGGCACGCCCGCGGTGGAGATGCCGGACCAGGTGGACCCGCCGACGCGCCAGGCGCGCGTGCACACGCTGCTGGAGATCGGCCGGCGCGCGCAGGACGCCTTCGCGACCGCCATGCTCGGCCGCGTGCTGCCCGTGCTCTGGGAGTCGGGCGGGCCGGACGGCGGCGCCGGGCTGACCGACAACTACCTGCGGGTGCAGACGCGGCAGCCGGTCGCCTACAACACCGTCACGCCCGCGCGGCTCGTGGCCTACGACGCTTCCGGCCTCTGGGCCGAGCCGCTCCGGTGAGTCGCCCGTCCGGGGCGGCCGCCCGACGAAGGCACCGCCCGGTTCATTTACCAGGGCGCCGTCGGCGTCGGGCTGGTCTGCGTGCTGGCCTCGCTCGTGTTGGGCTTCCGCCAGGAGCAACTGGGGGCGGCGGTCTTCCTGGGCCTGGCCCTGCTGAGCCTCGCGGCCGTCGTCTACTTCGGCCGCCGCTACGCGGCCCTGCGGCGCGTGCGCTGGACGCGCGAGCTGGACCCGCAGCAGGCGGCGCTCGATCGCCTGTTCGACCAGGCCCGCCCGGTCGCGCCCGTGCCGCCCGCCGAGGAGGACGCGCCCGATGGCTGAGCCGCGCACGCGGCGCAGCCTGCTGACCGCCGTCGGAGCCGGCACCGTCGCCTTGATCGGGCTGGTCATCCTGGACGAGTTAGGCGGGGACCGCGACCTGGCCGTTCGCGGCGATCCTGGGGATCGGGCTGCTGGGCCTGGCGGTCGCGGTCCTGCTGCGGCGCGGGCCCGCGCTGCCGCCGCCGGGCGCAGTCGATCCGGGGGATGCGAGGACGAGTACGCAGGAGGACGGGGTCGATGGGCATGGGCGTTAATCTGCGGGGCCACCGGCGGCTGCTCGTGGCCGCGGTGCTGGTCGACGTGCTCTGCCTGCTGGTGTTCGCGCTGGCGGCGTCCGCCGGCAATACGCTCGCGGCAGGCGCCGCCGTCGTGGTCATGATCCTCTCGTGGATGGCAGTCACGCTATATATCGGGATGCGCGACGGCGTGCTCGTCGCGACTTCGGCCGGAGGCGAGCCCGACCAAACCGGCGCGGATGCCGAGGAGGAAACTCACCGTGCCTGATCTGCGGTTGCGCCGCATCCTGCTGGCTGCCGGGCTGATCGGCATCCTGTTCGCCTGCGCCGGCGTGTTCCAACTGGCGACCGCGCAAGCGGCGGGGGCCTGGAACACGGGCCGCTGGCTGCTCATCATCGCCTGGCTGATCCTGATGCCGCTCTTCGTCTCCGTCATCAGCCTGCGCGGCCGGGCACGGCGGGGCGCCCGCCATCGCGCCGAGGCGCGGAAGCAGGAGGTCGACGCGGAGATTGCCCGGCTGCGTACGCGCGAGGGCATCCGGGCGATCGGCGGCGGGGATCCGCCGCCCCCGCCCGATGCGGGCGCCGCGAGCTAGAGCATGTCGCCGCTGACCAGACCCATCAGGGTCAGGACGGCGATGAGCACCACGAAGCCGATGAGCACCCAGATGACGATCGGCAGGCCGAAGAAGCGCGCCTCCGGCTCGCCCGCCGCGGGCACGCCGGGCCGGGTGTCGCCCGCGGAGGGGGCGTTGGCGGCCGGCTCGGGGCCGGCGGGGCCGCGTGACGTCTCCAGGCTTTCCGGGGTATTGGTATCCATGGGCCCATTATACACCGCCCGGCGCGGGCGGCAAGCGTGAGAGGAGCATCCCCAATGGATCGCATCGCCTTCGACCGCCCCGCGGTAACGCAGACCGCGTTCCCGCTGCCCCACTTTCTGCGCGGCAAAGTGCGCGATACGTACGACCTGGGCGACCGGCTGCTCATGGTCGCGACCGACCGCCTCTCGGCCTTCGATTCGGTCATGCAGAACGGCATCCCGGGGCGCGGCATCGTGCTGACCCAACTCTCGGCCTTCTGGTTCCGGCGCACGGCGGCCATCCACCCGAACCACTTCCTGAGCGTCGATCCCGCGGACTTCCCGTTCGACGCGACCACCTGGCCGCCCGAAGAGCAGGCCAAACTGGCCGGGCGCGCGATGCTGGTGCGCCGCACGCAGCGCCTCGACGTGGAATGCGTGGTCCGCGGCTACCTGGCGGGCTCCGGCTGGGCTGATTACCAGCGCAGCGGGGAGCGCGAGGCGGGCGGCGTCGCCCTGCCGCCCGGGCTGGTCGAGAGCCAGCAACTGCCGGCGCCGATCTTCACGCCCGCGACCAAGGCCGCCAGCGGCCACGACGAGCCGATCGGCTTCGACCAGTTGGCCAGCCTGGTCGGCGCCGACCTGGCGGCGCACCTGCGCGCGACGAGCCTGGCGATCTACGAGGCGGCGGCCGCGTATGCGCGCGAGCGCGGCATCCTGATCGCCGACACGAAGTTCGAGTTCGGCATCCTGGACGGCCGGCCGCTGGTCATCGACGAGATGCTCACGCCGGATAGCTCGCGCTTCTGGGACGCGGCGACCTACGCCCCCGGGCGGGCGCAGGCCAGCCTCGACAAGCAGTACACGCGGGATTGGCTGCTCGCCAGCGGCTGGAACCGCGAGCCCCCGGCGCCCACACTGCCGCCCGACGTCGTCGCGCACACCGCGGCGATCTACCGCGAGGCCTACACCCGCCTGACCGGCGCCCCGCTGCCCGGCTGAGCCGCCCGGCCGCCCGCGCGGAAGGAGCACGCATGGCCACCGAAGCGCGCCTGGAAAGCGAACGTGCCGGCCGCTGGGCCGCGGCGGCCGAGGGGCTACGCGCCTGGCGCGGCCCGCTCCTGCTCGGCTTCGGCACGGTGCTCGCACTGCGCATCGTGCTCAGCGCCTGGGGCGCTTTCGTGATGGCGACGGCGCCGCCCGCCGACCTGGCCCAGCACTACGCTTTCACCGGCTACCCGCTGCAGACCGGGGGGCTGGCGGCCCCGTGGGAGCGCGAGGACGCCATCTGGTACGAGAAGATCGCCGCGCAGGGCTATACGACGGACCCGTTCACGCGCGTCTTCTTCCCCTTCTTGCCCATCCTGATCCGCCTCGCCAGCCCGCTCACCGGCGGCAACTTCGCCCTGGCGGGCCTGCTGGTCGCTGCGCTGGCGAGCGCGGGGGCGTTCGCGATCCTGTACCGCCTGGTCACACGCGACCACGGCAGCACGGTCGCGGGGCGCACGGTCGCCTACCTGGCGATCTTCCCGATGGCCTTCTTCCTCTACTCCACGTTCACCGAGCCGGTCTTCCTGCTGCTGGTGCTCGGGGCGTTCTGGGCCGGGGGGCGCGGCCGCTGGTACCTGGCGGCGGCGCTTGCCTTCTGCGCCGGGCTGACCAAGGTGCAGGGCGCGGTGCTCGGCCTGCCGCTGCTGGTGGAGTACTGCCTCCTGGCCGGTTGGCGCCCGGCCGACTGGCGCCGGCCTAGCATGCTCCTGGCGATCCTGCGCAGACGGCCCGGCGCGGTCGCCGCGGTGACTCTCGGCGGCGCGGCCGGCACCGCGGCCTTCTTCGGCTACATGGCCGGCGTAGTCCGCGACCCGCTCAGCTATTCCGAGCACCAACTGCTCATCTGGCATCAGCGAATCACGTGGCCGGGGGAAACGCTCTGGGTGGCGGTCCGGAAAGTACTGAGCATGCCGGCCATCAATATCAACGCGTTCGACCTGGTCGTGCTGCTGCTGTTCACGGCGCTAACGGTCGCCGCCTTCCGCCAGCGCTTAAGCTATGGCGTCTATGCCGCCACCATCCTGGCCTTTAGTTGGGTCCACGTGAACGAAGAGTTCCCGTTGATGAGCATCTCGCGTTTTGTGCTCGTCGCCTTCCCCTGCTACCTCGTCCTGGCCCTCTGGGCACTCGCCCGCCCCCGCTGGGTGCACCTCGTCCTGGTCAGCCTCTCCCTCGCCTGGATGGCCGTCTGGGCGATGATCTTCATCCAGGCGCACTGGGTGGCGTAGCCGGGGTCCCCAGCACCCGCGCCACCCGGCGCACCCGCGCCTCGTAGCCTCCCCGCCGCCGCAGCAGCGTGATCAGGCGCGCCCGTTCGTAGACGGCGCGCAGGGCTAGCGCGTCGCCGGGGCGGCCGCGCACCCCGGCGCGGGCCGCGCGGGCGCGATCGCGCAGCAGCACGCGCAGGCTGAGGGCGACCTGGCCGGGCCAGGTGCGCTGCAGCCGGGCGCGCCCGGTTGCCGGGGGGCCGTCCAGGGCGAAGACGTAGGGGTCGAGGTCGACGCTGGACAGGCCGTTGCCCCACTGCATCCGTTGCAGATACGCCCAGCGCAGGCGGGATGCCGGGAGGGCGTGCTGGAAGCGCAGGCGCGGCTCGTAGCGCAGGGCGCCGCCGGCCAGGCGGAGGGCCAGGCAGAGCTCGGCGTCGCCGCCCGACGTGAGCGAGGTGCCCTGGCGGTCGACCAGCAGCGGGCGCCAGCCGCGCGCCGGCAGCGCGGCCACCGCCGCCCGGCGCACGATCAGGCCCGCGCCGTAGAGCACCGGGGCCGCGTTCGTGGCCTGTTCCGCGTCGGGCGCCTGGGGGCCACAGGCGTAGAGCCGCACGAAGCGCGCGAACCAGGGCGGGGGCGGGCCGGCACAGACTGGTTCCCCGCGCCCGCCACAGGCCGCGACGTGCGGGTGGGCCGCGAGCGTCGCGCAGGCGACGCGGGCCCAATCGGGCGCGAGCCAGTTGTCGTCGTCGACGAAGCAGACGAGGGCGCCTCGCGCCGCCTCCAGCCCGGCCTGCCGCGCGTGGCTCAGCCCCAAGCGCGGCTCGGCGACGACACGCAGGGGCGCGGGGGCGCCGCGCGGCCAGGCCGCTCGCGCGGCCGCCGCCGTCCCGTCCGTGGAGGCGTTGTCGACTACCACGACGTCCCAGGCGCAGCCCGCTGGGGCTTCCTGCGCGGCCAGGCAGGCGAGGGTGGGCGGCAGCCGGGCCGCGCTGTTGTGGCAGCAGACCACAAACGTCAGGCTGCCGACCGGTGCAGCCGGCGTCGCATGCTGGATCACGCCGTATCCTCCCGCCCCATTATACGCGGCGGGCGCGCGACCGGCGGGTGGGGTGCCGCCCCGCAGGGGGATGCGATGGGGCGGGCTGCCCAGGCCGCGCTGCCGCGCGATGCGGCGGGCGGTGCCGGCCACCGGCGCGCAGATATGCGTTTCCGGCCCTCCCTCGCCGGGGGCCTGTCGTTGGGCAACCGCGCGGTGTTCTGGGCGCGGGCCGGCTTGGGAACGCTTGCCTCAGGGGCAGATCCCGGGGTCGGAGATCCCTCACTGCGTTCGGGATGACAAGGGGGAGGTGGGGGGGCTTGCCCTGGGCGGCGCTGCGGCTACCGGGATGCTAGTCGGCGCCGACCCGCGTGCCTCGCGGCAGCATCCCGGAGTCGGAGATCCCTCACTGCGTTCGGGATAACAATGGGGGGTGGGAACCTGTCGTGCAGCAAGCGCGCGGTGTCCTGGGAGCCGACAGGCTTGGAAGCGCTTGCCTCAGGGCAGCCTTTCGGAGTTGGAGATCCCTCACTGCGTTCGGGATGACAAGTGAGAGGTGGGACCGGCAAGCGGCCCCGGCCTTGGCACCCGGCCGGATGCTGATGTAGAATGCCTTGAGGGGCCCCCGCTGCGCGGATTGGGTGCAGATTGGGTAAGGAGAACGCGGATGACTCAAGTCCAGGAGCGCGCCGATTTCGTCGTCGGCGAAGCGGCAACCATCTCGAAGACGATTACGCTGGCGGATGTCGAGGCCTTCGCCGCGCTGACCGGCGACTACAACCCGGTACATGTCGACGACGCCTACGCCGAGGGCACGATGTTCGGCGGGCGTATCGTGCACGGCATGTTTCTGGCGGGCCTGATCTCCGCCGTGATCGGCACGACGATGCCCGGCCCGGGCGCGATCTACATGACGCAAGAGCTACGCTTCACCGCCCCGGCGTACCCGGGCGACACGCTCACCGCGCGCGTCGAGGTCACGGCGTGGGACGGCCAGAAGGGCCGCATCACCCTGGCCACCGAAGTCCGCAACCAGGATGGCAAGCAACTGGTCACGGGCGACGCCCGGCTGGTGATGAGCGCCTTCCTGAAGCCGCGCGCCTGAGTCCCGCCCGGCCGCCGCGGGCGACGCGCGGGCCCGCCGGGCGCCCCGGTAGCTGCCCATGAAGCCCGATGCCCAGCCCGCCGCCCCGCGCGCCGAGCCGGCGCCCGCCGACGCGGCCGCCCGTGCGGCCGTAGCGGCCGCCGGGCTCCCGATCACGCGCATCGCCCCGTCGCACGGCTGGGTGGCGCTCGAACTGCGCGAGCTGTGGGCGTATCGGGAGCTGCTCTACTTCCTGATCTGGCGCGACGTCAAGGTGCGCTACAAGCAGACCGCGCTCGGCGCCGCCTGGGCGATCATCCAGCCCTTCTTCACGATGATCGTCTTCAGCCTCTTCTTCGGCAGCCTGGCGAAAGTGCCCTCGGACGGCATCCCCTACCCGATCTTCAGCTACGCGGCGCTGGTGCCCTGGACCTTCTTCGCCAACGGCCTGAACCAGTCGGCCAACAGCCTGGTCGGCAGCGCCAACCTGATCAAGAAGGTCTACTTCCCGCGGCTGGCCATGCCGCTCGCGGCGGTCCTCTCGGGCGTGGTCGACTTCGCGCTCGCCTTCGTGGTGCTGCTCGGCCTGATGGCCTGGTTCGGCGTCGCGCCGACGGGGCACGTCATCTGGCTGCCGGCCTTCCTGGTGCTGGCGCTGGTCAGCGCGCTCGGCGTGGGGCTGTGGCTCGCCGCGCTGAACGTGCAGTTCCGCGACGTGCGCTACGTGGTGCCCTTCCTGACCCAGTTCTGGCTGTTCGCCACGCCCATCGCCTACCCGAGCAGCCTGCTGCCCGAGCCGTGGCGCAGCCTCTACGGCCTCAACCCGATGGCCGGCGTCGTGGAGGGCTTCCGCTGGGCGCTGCTCGGCCTCGACACCGGCGCCCGGGACCGCTGCTCGCCGTCTCGGCGCTGGCGGCCGGGACGATCCTCGCGGGCGGCGCGTTCTACTTTCGACGCATGGAACGGACTTTCGCCGATGTGGTCTAGCCCCACCGGCGCACGCGGGAGAACCCGCCGATGGTAACCGCAGCCGGGGCGGTCATTCGCGCCGCGCATCTCTCGAAGCGGTACCGCATCGGGATGCGCCAACCGCGCCCGGATACGCTGCGCGATGCCCTGGTTGGGGCGCTCGGCGCGCCCTGGCGGCGCCGGGCCGCGGGGCCGGAGGTGGGTGCGGCCGCCCGCGACACGATCTGGGCGCTGCAGGACGTGACGTTCGAGGTCGCGCCCGGCAAGGTGCTGGGCATCATCGGGCGCAACGGCGCGGGCAAGAGCACGCTGCTCAAGCTGCTGGCGCGCATCACCGAGCCGACGGCGGGCTGGGCCGAGATCCAGGGCCGGGTCGGCTCGCTGCTCGAGGTCGGCACCGGCTTCCACCCGGAGCTCAGCGGGCGCGAGAACATCTACCTCAACGGCGCGATCCTGGGCATGAAGCGCGCCGAGATCGCGCGCCGCTTCGACGAGATCGTCGACTTCGCGGAGGTCGCGCGCTTCGTGGACACGCCGGTCAAGCACTACTCCAGCGGCATGTACCTGCGCCTGGCCTTCGCCGTCGCGGCGCATCTGGAGCCGGAGATCCTGCTGGTCGACGAGGTGCTGGCGGTGGGCGACGCCGCCTTCCAGCGCAAGTGCCTCAACAAGATGGGCAGCGCGGCGGAGGGCGGGCGCACGATCCTGTTCGTCAGCCACAACATGGGGGCGATCCGGCGCCTGTGCGACCAGGCCATCCTGCTGGAGGACGGCGCGGTGGTGATGCAGGGACCCGCCGCCGCGGTCATCGACCGCTACTTGACGTCGAACCTGACCTACGAGGGATTCTGGGCGCGGCAGGCGCCGCTGCCGGCGGCGCCGGGCCTGTACGTGCAGGAGATCGCCGTCGAGAGCCCGGACGGGCTGGTCAGCGGGCACGTCGACCCGGCCCGGCCGTTCACCATCCGGCTGGGCCTCAGCGCGACGACGGCCGTCGACGACGTGCAGGTGGCCGTGCGCGTGACCAATCAGGAGGGCATCCCGGTCTTCACCACGGCGAACAGCGATGCGCGGAGCGCCACGCCCCCGATCGCGCGGGGCGCGCACACGTACCGGATCGGGGTGCCCGCGCACCTGCTGCCGCCGGGCGCGTACAGCATCCTGGTCGGCGTGCTGATCCCGCAGGTGCGGCTGATCGACGTGGTCGAGAACGAGATCGGCTTCCTGGTCGAGGACCTGGGGGGCCACGCCACCGCGCTGCGCGACGGGCGGCTGGGCGTGGTGAGCCCGCTGCTGGACTGGGTGGAGGCGTAGGGTGGCGGGGCCCGGACCAATCTCGCCGCCCCACGCGCGATGGGCTGGGGCGCGCCGATGAAGATCGCCGTCTGGCACAATCTGCCGAGCGGCGGGGGCAAGCGCGCGCTCTACAGCCACGTACGGGGGCTGGTGCAGCGCGGCCACACGGTCGAGTGCTGGTGCCCGTCCACGGCCGACGAGGGCTTCCTGCCGCTGCGGGAGTGGGCGCCGGTGCACGTGCACCCGCTGCGCCGGCCGCGCGCGCTGCGGGCGCGCACCCCGCTCGGCCGCCTGCTCGCGCCCTATCGCCTGATGGCCGCGCAACTGGCCGCGCTGGAGGCGCATTGCCGGGCGTGCGCCGACGAGATCGCGGAGGGCGACTTCGACCTGCTCTTCGCCAACTCGTGCCGCTTTTTCCGCGTGCCGCCCATCGGCCGCTTCACGGGCCTGCCGGCCGTGCTCTATCTGCAGGAGCCCTATCGTCCCCTCTACGAGGCCCTACCGCGCCTGCCCTGGCCGGCGCTGCCGCCCCCGGCCGGGCGACGGCCCACGCCGGCCGAGGCCAAGGGCTTCCTGCGCGACGCCGTGGAGGTGCAGGCGCTGCGCGTGCAGGCGCGCGAGGAGCGCCGCAACGCCGCGGCCTTCGCCCGCATCCTGGTGAACTCACTCTACAGCCGGGAGAGCGTGCTGCGTGCCTACGGGCTCGACGCGCGCGTCTGCTATCTCGGCGTGGACACGGCGCAGTTCGCGCCGCGTGACGTGCCGCGGGCGCGTCACCTGCTCGGGCTCGGCGCGTTCGTACCCGAGAAGAACATCGCCTTCGTGCTGCGCGCCGTGGCCCGGCTGCCCGCACCCCGGCCGCCGCTCGTCTGGGTCGGCAACGTGGCCACGCCGGGGCACCTCGCGGCGCTGGAGGATTTGGCACGCCGCCTCGCCGTGCCGTTCCAGCCGGAGATGCGCGTACTCGACGATCGCGTGGTGCACCTGCTGAACACGGCCGCGCTGCTGGTCTACGCGCCGCGCCTGGAACCGTTCGGCTACGCGCCGCTGGAGGCGAGCGCGTGCGGCCTGCCGGTCGTCGCCGTGGCCGAGGGCGGCGTGCGCGAGACCGTGCTGGACGGCGTCAATGGGCTGCTGGCCGAGCCCGACGAGGCGGCGTTCGCCGCGGCCGTCGCGCGCGTGCTGGGCGACCCCGCGCTCGCCTGCCGGCTGGGCACGGCCGGGCGGGCACTCGTGGAGACTCGCTGGTCGCTCGACGGCGCCGTCGACCGGGTCGAGGCGGCCCTGCGCGCCGTCGTGGAGGCGCGATGAGCGCACGTGGGCCCGCCGCACCCGGCGCGAGCCCGACGGCCCATGCGGCGGAGCCGGCGCCGCCCGCCCGCCTGATCGCCTTCTACCTGCCGCAATACCACCCGATCCCCGAGAACGACGCCTGGTGGGGTCCCGGCTTCACCGAGTGGCACAACGTGGTGCGGGCGCGACCGCGCTTCCGCGGCCACTACCAGCCCCACCTGCCCGCCGACCTCGGCTACTACGACCTGCGCGAACCGGCGGTGCGCGAAGCGCAGGCCGCGCTGGCGCGGCGCTACGGCATCGCCGCGTTCTGCTACTGGCACTACTGGTTCGGCGGCAAGCGGCTGCTCGAGCGCCCCTTCGCCGACGTGCTCGCCTCCGGCCGGCCGGCCTTCCCCTTCTGCCTGGCCTGGGCGAACGAGCCCTGGTCGCGCCGCTGGGACGGGCGGCCCGCGGCGATCCTGCAGCCCCAGCCCTATGGCGGCGACCCGGACGACGCGGCGCACATCGCCTGGCTGCTGACCGCCTTCCGCGACCCGCGCTACCTGCGCGTCGACGGGCGGCCGCTCTTCCTCGTCTACCGGCCCGACCGGCTGCCCGACGCGGCGCGTACCGCCCGCCTCTGGCGCGCGGCCGTGGCGCGGGCGGGACTCCCGGGCCTCCACCTCGTGGGCGTCGAGAGCCACTTCAACCCCGGCTGGGACCCGCGCCCCGCGGGCTTCGACGCGACGGTCTGGTTCCAGCCACAGTTCGCCCGCGCGCTGGCGACGCTGCCGCCGCCCGGCCCCGCCGCGCGCCTGCGCCGCCGCTTGCGCCTGCCCGCCGCGCCGCGCTACCCCGACTACGCGCGGGCGTGGCCCCGCATGGACGCCGCGCCACCCGCCACGTGGCACCGCTACTACACCGTCTGCCCCGGCTGGGACAACACGGCGCGCAAAGGCGCCGCGGCCTTCCTGCTGCACCGCGCGACGCCTGCCGCCTACGCGCGCTGGCTGGCCCGCGCCGTCGCCCGCGTGCAGGTCGACCCACCCGCGCAGCGCCTGGTGTTCGTGAACGCCTGGAACGAGTGGGCCGAGGGCGCCCACCTGGAGCCCGACCGGCGCCACGGCCACGCCTATCCTGGAAGCCACCCGGCGCGTGCTGCGCGCGGCCGCCGACCCGAGGCGCCCGTGAGCGCGGCCCCGCCCAAGATCAGCGTCATCCTGATCGCCTACAACCAGGCACCCTACGTCGCCACGGCCGTCGACAGCCTGCTCGCGCAGACGCGGGGCGACTTCGAGCTCTGGCTCGTCGACGACGCCTCATCCGACGGCACGGCCGCGATCCTCGCGCGATACTCGGACCGGCCGCGGGTCCGCCTCCGCGTGAACGCGGCCAACCGTGGGCTGCAAGCGTGCCTCGCCCAGGCGATGCGTGACGCGACGGGCGCCTACGTCGTCTGGACGTCGGGCGACGATGAGCACGCGCCCGGTCTGCTGGCGCGCCAGGCGGCCGTGCTCGACGCGTACCCGCGCGTGGCGCTCGTCTACACGAACTTCTATCTGCTCTCGCCCGACGGCCGGACCCGCACGCTGCCGCCGCCGCACGACGCCCGGCCCGAGCTTGCACACGACTACCTGCGCGCGGGCTCCGCGGAGTTCGCCGCCCTGCTCGCGGGCAATCACCTCGTCACGACCGGCGCCGTCATGTTCCGGCGCGCGGCGTACTTCGCGGCGGGCGGCATCGACCCGGGGCTGCCCGAGGCCTCCGACTGGGACCTCTGGCTGCGCCTCTGCCTCACCGGCGATACGGCCCATATCGCCGTGCCGCTCTTCGGCTGGCGCCGCCACCCGCAGGCCCTATCGGCTCGCATGAGGGATAGCGGGCAGTTCGACCTCGACGCGCTGCACGTGCTGGAGAAAGCGCTCGCCCTGCGCGGCGCGCCTGCGATCCCCGCCGCGCGGCGGCGCCGCCTGCTGGGCCGGGCCCGCTTCGCCGTGGCCCGCGCGACGCTCCGCCCGCCGGGCGCGCCCGCGCCCGCGCGCATCGCGCCGGGAGCCGCCCGCCGCTATCTGCTGCGGGCCGTCGCCAGCGATCCCGGCCTGCTACTGCACCGCTCCCGGGCCCGCGCCGCGTGCGCCGTGCTGCTCGGCCCCCGAGCGCGGGCCGCCTGGCGGCGCCTGCGGCCCCGCGGCGCGCGGCGCGTGGTATAATAGCCCCGTCACACGCCACAACCCGCGCGGGCGGGCCGTCCGCGCACCGCAGAAAGGGCAGCGATGGAGTCCACAGAGCCAGGCACCGCGGCGCCGGCCGGCACGCGCTTCGCCGTGCGCGTCCACGTCACACTGAAGCCGGTCGTGAACGATCCACAGGGCCTCGCCGTGCGCGATGCGCTCCACCACCTGGGCTATGCCGGGGTGGCGGGCGTGCGCGTCGGCAAAGTCGTCGACCTCGAACTCGAGGCGCCGGATGCCGCCGCCGCGACCGCGCAGGCCGAAGAGATGGCGCGCCGCCTGCTGGCCAACCCGGTCATCGAGCAGTTCGACCTGGAACCCCCCCGGCCGCTCTAGCGATGGCCACGGAGGCGCCCCTGCCGCGCGAGGTCGTGGGCCCGGCGCGCGCGGAGACGGCGCGCGATCTGCGCGCCTGGACCGGCCCGCTGCTCCTCGGGCTCGCCACCGTCGTCGCCCTGCGCCTGCTGCTCGGCGGCTGGGCGCTGGTGGTCGCGGATGCCTTCCCCAGCACGCCGGCCGAGCAGCAGGCCATCGCCAAGCAGTTCGCCGACGCCGGCTCGCGCCGCAGGGCACCGGCTGGGCCGCGCCATGGGAGCGGCAGGACGCCGTCTGGTACGAGCGCATCGCCCTGGAGGGCTACGCGCCCGACGGCACCACGGCCTACTTCCCGCTGCTACCCGTGCTGATGCGGGCGGCGATGCTGCTCACGTTGGGCAACGTCGCCTGGGCGGGCCTGCTCGTCGCGTCGCTGGCCGCCGTCATCTCCTTCGCGATCCTCTACCGGCTGGCCGCGCTCGACACCGACCGGCTGACCGCGGGCCGCACGGTAGCCTACCTGGCGCTCTTCCCGACCGCCTTCTTCCTCTACTCGGCCTACACGGAGTCGCTCTTCCTGGCCCTGGTGCTCGGCGCCTTCTGGTGGGCGCGCCAGGGCCGCGCCGCGCCCGTCGCGCTGCTGGCCGCGCTGGCCGGGCTGACCCGCGTGCAGGGTGCCCTGGTCGGCATCCCGTTGGCCGTCGAGCTCCTCGTGGTCGGCGGCTGGGAGGTCCCGGCGCGGCTGCGGCTGTCGGGCCGGGCGGCGATCAACGCCTGGCTTGCCCGCGTGACGCCGCCGGATGCCGTGCGGCCCGGCGCGGCGGGCGTGCTCGGTCTGCTGGCGGTGGCCGCGAGTGGCGGCCTCGCCACGCTGGCCTTCTTCGTCTACCGGAGCGTCGTCGTGCACGACCCGCTGTTCTGGACGGTACGTGAGAGCACCCTGTGGCAGCACCGCACTACATGGCCCGGTGAAACGCTATGGGTCGCTGTCCAGACGCTGTTCGGTGAGCACGCCGCGGCCATCGACTTCTCCGATCTTGCCGTCCTTCTGACCTTCACCACCTTGGCATTTTTCGCGTTCCGCCTGCGGCCAGCTTACGGCTTGTTCGCCATCCTCGTGCTCGGCCCGACGTGGTTTGACGTGCGTGCCGACTTCCCGCTCGTCAGCGTCTCGCGCTACGCGCTGGGCGCTTTCCCGTGCTTCATCGTGCTGGCGGCCTGGGCCGGGCGGCGGCCGCGCCCGGTCCACCTTGCCATCATCGGCCTGTGGATTACCTGGCTGCTCGTCTGGTCCAGCCAGGCCATCCGCGGCTACTGGGTCGGCTGACGTGAGCGCCGACGCCCGCCTCGACCGCGGAGCCAATGCCTCGACGACCGAGGCGGCCGCCGTCACCGGCTGGAGCGCCCGCCTCGCCGCGTTCGACCGCCCGCTCTTCCTCTTCGCGCTGCTGCTGACGGTCGTCGTGCTCGCCTACTTCTGGACGCCGACGGACCCCGACGTCTGGTGGCATCTGCAGAACGGCAAGGTCGTGCTGACCACCGGCACGGTGCCGCACGGCGACATCTACTCCTACACCGTGCCGGGCGCCCGCTGGATCATGCAGCAGTGGCTGCTCGAAGCCGGCATGTACGCGCTGGAGCAGACGCTCGGCTACTGGGCCGACGTGCTGCTGTTCGCGCTGGTCACCGCGGGCGTCTACGCGATCCTGTTCGGGCTGCTGCGCGCGAGCGGGGCGGGGCGCTGGGCGGCCGTGGCGGCCGCGCTCGGCGCGATGGTGCTCGACGCGCCCAGTTGGGGCGTGCGGCCGCAGATCTGGACCACGCTCTTCTTCGTCGCCTACCTGGCGCTCCTACTCCGCTACCGGCGGCGCGCGCAGGTGGCCGGCCCGGCGCCGCCGGGGCCGCGCGCCTGGCTGGGGCCCGACCGCGCGCTCTGGCTGCTGCCGCCGATCATGCTGCTCTGGGCCAACTTCCATGCCGGGTTCAGCGTGGGGCTGCTGCTGCTGGGCGCGTTCATCGCGGGCGAGATCGCCAACCGGCTGCTCGGCTGGCCCGCGGCGCCCATCCGGCCGCTAATCGCCGTGACCGTGGCCTGCGCGGCCGTCTCGCTGCTCAACCCCAACGGGCTCGACCTGTGGCTCTACCCGATCACCTACCTGAGCGGCACGGGCGGCAACGCCTCGCTGCGCTTCGTGCAGGAGTGGCAGCCGCCCGACCTGCGGGCCGTGCGCGGCTGGCCCTTCGCGGCCGCGCTGCTGATCCTGCTCGCGCTCAACCTCGTGCGCCGCCCGGCCGCGGGTCCGCCCGAGGGCGCGGCGGCCGCGCGCCCGGCGCGCAGCGGCACCTGGGGCGACGCCTCGCTCATCTTCACGCTCGCCGGATTCACGATGATGGGCTTCCAGGCGCTGCGCTTCCTGCCGCTCTTCGGCATCGTCTGGGCCGTGGTGGTCGCCCGGCGCGCAGCGGAGCTTTGGCCGGCGCTCGCCGCGCCGGATGCCCGCACGGCGCCCGTGCCCGACTCCGGCGCGCTCCTGCGCGGGCGGCTCAATCTCGGCCTCTATGCCGTGGTCGCGGTCCTCCTCGCGGCGTTCATGCTGACCGCGCCGCGCGCGCAGGTGCACGCACAGCCGCTCACGACCGCGTACCCGGTCGCCGCGGTCGATTATCTGGACGCGCACCGCGCGACGCTGCCGCAGCCGGTGCACCTGTTCCACGACTACGGCTGGGGCGGCTACCTGATCGCGCGCGGCTGGCCCGTCTTCGTCGACGGCCGCGCCGATCCCTACAACGCGCTGCTCGACGACTACGTGGCCGCGAGTGCAGGCGTGCGCTGGCAGGCCGTCTTCGCGCAGTACGGCGTGAACGCGGTGCTCATCACGCCCGGCACGGGGCTGGACGCGGCCCTGCGCGCCGACTCCGCCTGGACGCGCGTCTACGGCGACCCGGGCGCGGTGCTCTATCTGCACCGCTGATTCGCCGAGCGGCCGCTGGATTCCCGGGGCGCGGGATGGTATGCTAGGGGCAGGCGCCGCCCCACCGGCGCTGGGGCCGCGGATTCGCAAGACCAATGAGGTGCAATGTGCGCAAGCTTCGCTTTGGCGTGATCGTCTTCCCGGGGTCGAACGGCGACGAGGATTGCCTCTACCTGCTGAACGAGGTGCTCGGCGTGCCGACCGATGCGGTCTGGCACGAGGAGACGCGCCTGGCCGGCTACGACGCCCTGATCTTGCCCGGCGGGTTCAGCTACGGCGACTACCTGCGCGCCGGCGCCATCGCGCGCTTCTCGCCCGTGATCGCCCCGCTGCGCGCCTTCGCCGCGGACGGCGGCCCGGTGCTCGGCATCTGCAACGGCTTCCAGATCCTGACGGAAGCGGGCCTGCTGCCCGGCGCGCTGCTGCGCAATGAGCAGTTGAGCTTTGTCTGCCGGACGGTACACGTGCGCGTCGAGCCCGGCGCCCGGGCCACGCCCTTCACCGACGGCGTACCGAGCGGGACGGTGTGGCGGCTGCCCATCGCCCACGGCGAGGGCCGCTACTTCGCCAACCCCGAGACGCTGGATGCGCTGGCGGCCGGCAAGCAGATCGTCTTGCGCTACTGCGACGCGGCCGGGCGCGTGGGCGGCGACGCCAACCCGAACGGGTCGAGCGACGACATCGCCGGCATCTGCAACGCGGCGGGCAACGTCCTCGGCCTGATGCCGCACCCCGAGCGCGCGGGCGAGGATCTCGTCGGCGGCAGCGATGGCCTGGCGCTGTTCCGCGCCCTCGTCGAGTCCTGCACCCGCGCGGGTGCCGACCTGCGGCCCGTGGCCGCGGGGCGCTAGGCGGTGGAGGTGCCCGCGCCGGCCGGCGAATCGCGCGGGCGCGCGACCGCCGAGGCGGCCCCGCGGCTGCGCCTGCGCCCCGGCATCCTCGCGGTGGTCGTGGCCCTCGGGCTGGCGCTGGCGATGTGGTACTTCGTCGTCGCCATCTCGATCCCGCAGCAGATCAACTACGCCGCCCTGCATCCGACGCCGCGGGGCAATCTCTCCGACCTCTACCCGCGCTGGTACGGCGCGCACGAGCTCCTGCTGCATGGGCGCGACCCGTACAGCGCGGCGGTCACGCGCGAGATCCAGATCGGCTACTACGGCCGCCCGCTCGACCCGACGCGGCCGGGCGACCCGATTGACCAGCAGGGCTTCGCTTATCCAATCTACGTTGTCTTCTTGCTCTGGCCGCTGCTCGGCCTGCCCTTCCACGTCGTGCAGGCCGATTTCGGCCCCCTGCTGCTTATCTTGACGGCCGGGACGGTGCCGCTCTGGATGCGCGCGATCGGCTGGCGCCCGGGGCTGGCGGCCACCGCGGCGCTGATGCTGCTCACCGTCGGCAGCTTCCCGGTGATCCAGGGCACACTCCTGCAGCAACTCAGCCTGCTGGCCGGCGTGCTGATCGCGGGCGGCGCCGCCGCGCTGGCCGCGGGCCGCCCGGTACTCGCGGGCGTGCTGCTCGCGCTCGCCACGATCAAGCCGCAGGTCGCCGCGCCGCTAGTGGCCTGGCTGGCGCTCTGGACCGTGAGCGACTGGCGCCGCCGCCGGCCGCTGGCCCTCAGCTTCGGCGCGACGATGGGGGTGCTGCTGGCCGGCGCCGAGATCGTCGCCCCCGGCTGGATCGGCCGCTTCCAGCAGGCGCTGGCCGACTACCAGCGCTACACCGCCGCGAGCTCGGTGCTGACCACGTTCCTGGGCACCGCGGCCGGGCTGGTGGTCACGGTGATCCTGCTGGCCGCGATGGCCGGCATCTGCTGGCGCGTGCGCCGGGCACCAGCCGGCTCGCCCGGCTTTGCGCTGGCGCTCGCCGTGGCCCTCGCCGTGACGCTCATCGTGATCCCGACCTTCGCGCCGTACAACCAGGTGCTGCTGCTGCCCGGCCTGCTGCTGCTGCTGAGCGCGCGCGCGCGCCTCTGGGCGGCCGGCCCGCTGGCGCGCACCACCTGGATCTTCACGTTCGGCCTGGTCGCGTGGCCGTGGGCCGCCGCCGTCGCGCTCACGCTCGCGAGCCTCGTGCTGCCGCCGGCCGCCGTGCAGGCCGGGTGGACCCTGCCGCTGTATACCAGCCTGGTCATCCCAATCGGCACGCTGGCGGCGCTGGCGGCGCTCACTCGCGTCGACCTCCGCCCGCCGGCCGCGCCGGTCCCGCCGGCCCTCCCGGGCGCCGCGTGACCCCCGCGCCCGCGCCCGCAGCCACGTCGGTCCGCCCCCGCCTGACGTGGCCGCCGCAGTTCGTCCCGGCCGCGCTGGGCGTCGCGCTGGTCCTGGTGCTGCTGGCCTGGTCGACGACGCTGCGGCAGGAGCCGCGCTTCAGCCACTTCCTGCTGCAAACCGACTTTCCGGCCTTCCTCACCGGCGCCCATCTGATCGCGGCGGGCCAGGGCGCGCACCTCTACGACCCGGCCGTGCAGGCGCCCGTGCAAGCGGCGCTGCTGGCGCCCGACCACTACACGCCCGATCTGCTGCCCTACAACCATCTGCCGTTCCTGGCCATCGCCCTGACGCCCCTCACCGGGCTGCCGCTCGCCGCGGCGTATGCCGTCTGGTTGGCCGCGTGCGTGCTGGCGCTGGCGGCCGCGCTGGTGCTGCTCAGCCAGGAGCTGCGCGCCGTGGCCCGCGGGCCGGCCGAGGCGCGCTGGGCGCCGCGGGCGCTCGCCGCGCTCAGCTTCGGCTTCTTCCCGGTCTACCAGTGTCTCTTGCAGGGGCAGACGGCGCCGTGGGACCTGCTCGGCGCCACGCTGCTGATCCGCTACCTGCGGCAGGAACGCGAGGTGGCTGCGGGGCTGGCGCTCGGCCTGCTGCTGGTCAAGCCGCAGCTGTTGCTCGTGCCCGTGCTCGTCTTGCTGTACGAGCGCCGCTGGCGCGTGCTGGGTGCCTTCGCCGCGCTGGGCGCCGCGTTGGCTGCCGCGGTCACCCCGCTGCTCGGCGGGCCCGGCTGGATCCTGCAGTACCTGCGCCTCCTCGGCGACGTGGCGACCGTCTCGGCCGGGGCGAGCATCGTGCAGCCGTCGTTCATGGAGAACCTGCGCGGCTTCTTCACCCTGCTGGCCGGCCGCACCGGCACGCCGGACGGCTGGGTGCTGCCCGCGACCGCGCTCGCCAGCCTGGCAGTGCTCGCCGCGCTGGTCGTGCTCTGGCGCCACGCGCCCGCGCGCGCCTTCGCCGCCGACCCGGCGGGCTGGGATACGCGCTGGGCCGCCGCGCTGATCGCCACGCTGCTGGTCGACCCGCACGCCTTCGCCTACGAACTCGTGCTGCTGCTGCTGCCGGGCGTCTTGCTCTGGCGGGCCGCCCGCGAGCCGGGCCTGCGGCTGGGAGTGCGTCCGACCGCGGCCATGTTGGCCGCCGGGTACGTCGCCGCCGCCATCACGCTGCCGATCCTCGCCTGGCCCGAGTGGCCGCTGCACGTCGGCGTGCTCGCGCTCGTCGGCGTCCTCGGCGTCCTCCTGTGGACTACGCGCCGGACCGCTCCCGCGGCGCGCGCGGCGGCCTGAGGCGGCCGTGACCGAAGAGCGCGCCGCCGGCCCCGGCCTCGGGGGTCTCACGCGCCTGGGCGGGCTCGTCTGCCTGCTGCTGCTGGCGGGCTACGGCGTGCTCTGGAGCGGCGTGGTGCAGCGCAGCGGCGGCGCCGACCACTACGTGCGGCAGGTCGACTTCCGCGCCACGTTGACGGCGGCGACCATCGTCGCCGGGCCCGCGCCGGAGCGCCTCTACGACGCGGCCTGGCAGCAGACTACCCAGACGCGCCTGACGGCGGGCGAGCCGGCCGGGGTGGCCTGGGCGCCTTACACCGCGCCGCCCTTCGCCGCGATCCTGCTGGCGCCGCTGCTGCGCGGGGGTGCGAGCGCGGGGGCCGCGTTCACCCTCTGGGCCGTGCTGGCCACGGTCGCGGCCGGGGTGGCGATCGGCGTGCTGGCCGGGCGCTGGCCCGCGCCGCGCAGCGTGCCCTGGCTGCTGATGCTGGCCGCGACGTCGTTCTTGCCGCTGATCGCGGGCGTCATGCTCGGCCGGCAAGATCTGCTCGCACTGCTCGGCTGGGTGGGGCTCACCGCCGGGCTGAAGAGCGGCCGGCCGGTTATCGCCGGGGTGGTGGGGGCGCTGGCGGTCTTCCAGCCCGCCGCGCTGCCGGGGCTGCTGCTGCTCCTCGTCGTGACGCGGCAGGGGCGCGCGCTGGGCGCGCTGGCCGGCACGCTCGCGCTTGCCGGGGCCGCGGTCATGCCCGCACTCGGGCCCGGCTGGCCGCTGGCCTACGGCCGCTTCCTCGCCGCCACGACCGGCGTCGACCCCCTGGTTGCCGCCGCCGCGGGGGCGGGCCTGCTGCTACTGCTCGCGGTCTGGCTGCGGCCGCGGCCCCGCGTGGCCTGGCACCCCGGGACCGCCGCCTGGGACCTGCGGTGGGCGCTATCCCTCCTGACTCTGCTACCAGTCACACTGCTGCTCGACTCGTCCGCGCTCGTACTGGGCATCCTGCCGGGCTGGATCCTCGCGACCACGGTGGCCGCGGGGCGGCTGCCGGGCGCGGCCGCGCGCTTCTGGGGGGTCTGGCTGGCCGCGGGCTACCTGCTCGCGCCGCTGAGCGTGCTCTACGCCCCGCTGCCCCTCGGCGTGGGGCTCGTCTGGTTCGCCGCGGCCTGGGCGGTGCTCGCCTGGGCGCTGAGCACGGGAGCGCTCCACGAGGCGGGGACAGGGGCCGCGAACGCGCCGCCGCGGGCCGGCGTGATATAATAGCCGCGCATTCCGCGCCCAGCCGTCGCCAGCGAAAGGTCGTCGCGTGCTCGAACCCGCTTCTCCCCTGGCTGCCCCGCGCCCCGGCTTCGGCGCGCGCCTGCTACTCGCCGCCCTCGCCGCCGCGCTGCTCGCCTACGCGATCCTGGCGTGGATGCTGGTTACGCAGGACGGCGGGCCCGAGCGCTACGTGCGCCGGACCGATTTCCAGATCGTGCTGACCGGCGCGCTGATCCTCCGGGGCGGGCAGGCCGCGAACCTGTACGACGAGGCAGCACAGCTGGCCGCGCAGAATGACCTGCTGCACCCGATCGGGCTCCAGTCAATCGAGCTCCTGCCCTACAACCACCCGCCGTTCGAGGCCCTGCTCGTCGCGGGGCTGCTGGCCCTGGGCGTGTCGCCCGCAGGCACTTTCGCCATCTGGACGCTGCTCAGCCTCGCCGCCGTGGGCGCTGCCGTGGTCGCTGCTCGACCGCGCCTGGCCGGTGCCGGGGCCCGCGCGTCCGCTGCTGATGGCTCGCCGGGCTGGCGTTCTTCCCGATCACGGTCGGGCTGCTGCTGGGGCAGAGCACGGCGTTCGTGCTGCTCGGCTGGGCCGGCCGGCACGGCGGCGCTGCAAGCGGGGTGCCGATCGCTGGGCGGGCGTGGCCTTCGCGCTGGCGCTGCTGAAGCCGCAGGCCATGCCGGTGTTGCTGCTGGCCCTGCTCTGCATGGGGCGCTGGCGCACGCTCCTGACCTGCGCGGCGACGGCCGCGGCCGCCTGCGTGGCCGTCATGCCGTTCCTCGGCTGGGACTGGCCGATCCGCTACGGCGCCTTCGTGCTGCGGGTGGCCGCCTGGCCGCCCAGTCCCGCCCTCGACCCGGCGGCCATGCAGAACTGGCGCGGGCTCTTCATCCACCTACTGGGCGACGGCGCGGCCGCGACGCTGCTGGCCTCCTTCGCCACGGCCCTGTCGGTGGCCGTCGTGGTCGCCGTCTGGCTGCGCGCCCGCAGCCGCATGACCGGCTGGGACGGCCGCTGGGCGCTGACGCTCATCCTCGCCTTGCTGGTCGACCCGCACCTGCTGCCGCACGACCTGGCGCTGGCGCTCGTACCGGGCTGGATCCTGGCGGCGGACGCCATCCGGCGCGGCGCGCGGGCGTGGCTGGTCTGGCTGGGGGTGGGCTGGCTGCTTGGCCTGGTGGCCGGGGTCGCGCGCGACGTGCCGTTCACGCCCGCCGTGCTCTGGCTCGTCGCCACCGCCGCCGTGCTGGGCTGGGCCGACCTGCGGGGCGCGCCGGCCGGGCAGCCGGCCCCGGCGCCGGCCGCGCCGGGGCGGCCGGGCCCGCCGTAGCTACGGATTCCCCAGAACTCCCCAGTATTCCCCTGTAGCGCACCATACTCTAACAGAAGTCCAACACTCATCCCGCCCCGGATCGTTGACAAAGGTTCACTCAGGTCGGTATAATTGGCTGGTGATCGGCGCGGCCGGGCGTTCGCCCTGGGCCGTCGCGCCGCACTAACCCGACCGAGGATGATGCCGTGCAAGTCAAAGATTATTACCAGACGCTGGGGGTCAAGCGCGAGGCCACCGAGAAGGAAATCCGCTCGGCCTATCGCAAGATGGCGCGCAAATACCACCCGGACGTGAATCCGAATAATAAAGAGGCCGAGTCGAAGTTCAAGGAAATCAACGAGGCCTACGAAGTCCTGAGCGACGCCGAGAAGCGCAAGAAGTACGACAAGTTCGGCGCCGAGTGGGAGCAGTACGAGAAAATGGGCGGCGTCCCCGGCGATTTCGATTTCAGCCGTTATGCCCAGGGCGGCGGCGGGCGGCGCGTCTACACCGGCGCGGCCCCCGGCGGCGAAGCCTTCAGCGACTTCTTCGAGACGCTGTTCGGCGGGGCCGGCGGGCGCGGGGGGATCGGCGGCGAGCCGTTCGGCGGCTTCCGCAGCTATGGGCGCACCGTGGCCCGGCGCGGCGAGGATTACGAGCACCCCATCGAGGTGACGCTGGCCGAGGCCTACGCGGGTACCGGGCGCCGCCTGCAGATGCAGGCCGAGGACATTTGCCCAACCTGCAACGGCACGGGCCTGGCCAACGGGCGGCCGTGCCCGACCTGCGGCGGCAGCGGCGTGGTCGCGCGGATGAAGACGATTGAGGTGAACATCCCGGCCGGCGTGCATACCGGCTCGCGGGTGCGGGTGCGCGGCGAAGGCGGCCCCGGCAGCGAGGGCCAGCCACGGGGCGATCTCTTCCTGGTCGTCACGGTGACGCCGGACGGCCGGTTCGACCGCAAGGGCGACGATCTGCACGAAGTGGTGCAGGTGCCGCTGTATACCATGGTGCTGGGCGGCGAGGCGCGGATTCCGACGCTCAAGGGCACGAATCTGGCGCTGACTATTCCGTCCGGCACGCAGAATGGGCGTACGTTCCGGCTCAAGGGCCAGGGCATGCCCCACCTGGGCAACTCGCAGCAGCACGGTGACTTGCTGGTCACGGCCGAAGCGCTACTGCCGCAGACGCTGTCGGACGAAGAAAGGCAACTGTTCGAACAGCTCCAACGTATACAGAAGGAGGCCGAATCGTGAACAGCGGCGGCCCCCCGGATGAACCACGCTACGTTATAAGTGTCGCGGCCCAACTGTTGCAGGTGCACCCCCAGACCCTCCGGCTCTACGAGCGCGAAGGCCTGGTAGAGCCGAGTCGCAGCCGGGGCGGAATCCGCCTCTATTCGGACGGCGACATCGAGCGCTTACGGATGATGCAGCGCCTGACGGCCGAGCTCGGCGTGAACCTCGCCGGAGCCGAAGTGATCCTCAACATGCGCGAGATCATCCTGGAATTGCATGACCAGCTTGCCGTTTTACGGCAGGAATTGGATATCGATCTATAGCCCACTATAGCGCCGCCAGAGCGGTGTTGCAGTATCATATTGACAGCTAGGAGTATACTGGTCCTGCGGTGACGGGTATACTGTAAGGAACTAAGGGAATGCCAAGCAATGGGTTCACCGAGCGGGCGCAGGAAGCCTTGCGCACCGCTCAGGAGATCGTGCAGCAGAAGCGGCACAGCCAGCTCGACGTCGAGCACATCCTGTTGGCCCTGCTGAAGCCCCGCGACGGGCTCATCTCCAAGATCATCGAGAAGCTGAACGGCGACCCGCGCGCCCTGGCGCGGCGGCTCGACGACCAGCTGAACGCCAGCCCGCGGCTCTACTCGAGCTACACGGGGCTCGCCCAGATCCACATCAGCATGCGCGCGCAGCGCGTGGTAAGCGCGGCGGCCGAGGAAGCGGCCAAGCTCAACGACGAATACATCGGCGTCGAGCATCTCTTCCTGGCCATCACCGCCGAGCGCGGCGGCACGGCGGCGCGGCTGCTGGGCGAGATCAACATCGACCAGGCGGGCGTGCACACGGCGCTGCAGGAGATCCGCGGCAACGCGCGCATCACCGATCCCGGGGCCGACGGCCGCTACCAGGCGCTCGAGCGCTACAGCCACGACCTGACCCGGCTGGCCCGCGAAGGGCAGCTTGACCCGATCGTCGGGCGGACAGACGAGATCCGGCGCGTGATGCAGGTGCTCTGCCGCCGCACCAAGAACAACCCGGTGCTGATCGGCGAGCCGGGCGTCGGCAAGACGGCGGTCGTCGAGGGGCTGGCCCAGCAGATCGCGAGCGGCGACGTGCCGCAGCTACTGCGCGATAAGCGCGTGCTCGCGCTCGACCTGGGCGCGCTCGTGGCCGGCAGCCGCTTCCGCGGCGAGTTCGAGGAGCGGCTGAAGGCGGTCATGGACGAGGTGCGGCAGGCGGCGAAGGAGATTATCCTCTTCATCGACGAGCTGCACACCATCGTCGGCGCCGGAGCGGCCGAGGGCGCGCTCGACGCGGCCAATATGCTGAAGCCGGCGCTGGCGCGCGGCGAGCTGCAGTGCATCGGCGCGACCACGCTCGACGAGTATCGCAAGCACATCGAGAAGGACGCCGCGCTCGAGCGCCGCTTCGCGACCGTGTTCGTCGACGAGCCGTCGAGTGAGGAAGCGCGCGCGATCCTGCGCGGCCTGCGCCCACGCTACGAGGAGCATCACGGCCTCAAGATCACCGACACCGCGCTCGACGCGGCGGTCAGCCTGTCGGTCCGCTATATCCAGGACCGCTTCCTGCCCGACAAGGCCATCGACCTGATGGATGAGGCGGCCTCGAAGGTACGGCTCGACGTGTTCAGCCTGCCAAGCGAGGTGCGCGAGCTGGAGAGCACGCTGAGCGACCTGGAAGATCAGATGGAGCAGGCCGGCCTGCGCCAGGACTATGCCGAGGCGGCGCGCCTGAAGGCGGAGCTCCTGGTGCGTCAGGAAGAGTACGACACGCAACGCGGCGCCTTCTTCGCCGAGCACAACCTCGACGAGGTGGTGGACGAGGAGGACGTGGCCGACGTGGTCGCGCGCTGGACGGGGATCCCGGTCAAGCGCATGCTGGCCGACGAGATGCGCAAGCTGGTCGACATGGAGGAGCACCTGCACAAGCGGGTGATCGGGCAGGACGCGGCGATCGCGGTCGTGTCCGACGCGATCCGCCGGGCGCGGGCGGGCCTCAAGGACCCGCGGCGGCCGATGGGCTCGTTCATCTTCGTGGGTCCGACGGGGGTCGGCAAGACGGAGCTGGCGCGCGCGCTGGCCGAGTTCCTGTTCGACGACGAGACGGCCATCGTGCGGGTGGACATGAGCGAGTACGGTGAGCGCCACACCGTGGCGCGGCTGATCGGCTCGCCGCCCGGCTACGTCGGCTACGACGAAGGCGGGCAGCTGACCGAGGCGGTGCGCCGCCGGCCCTACCAGGTGGTCCTCTTCGACGAGATCGAGAAGGCGCACCCGGAGGTCTTCAACGCGCTGCTGCAGGTGCTCGACGACGGGCGCCTGACCGACGGCCACGGCCGCACGGTCGACTTCCGCAACACGCTGATCATCCTGACCAGCAACATCGGCACACAGTTCCTGCCGGAGTACGGCGGCCTGGGCTTCCGCACCGGCAAGTCGATCGCCGACACACATAACCAGGACCTGGAGACGCGCCACCGGGTCGACCGGGCGATGAAGGAGGCCTTCCGGCCGGAGTTCCTCAACCGGATCGACGACGTGATCCTGTTCAGCCCGCTCAGTCTGGCGGAGCTGACGCAGATCGTGGACATCCAGGTGCGCGAGCTGGCCGAGCGCATCGCGACGCAGGGGCTCTCGCTGGAGCTGAGCGCCGAGGCGCGGACCTGGCTGGCGGAGCGGGGCTACGACCGCACCTTCGGGGCGCGACCGTTGAAGCGGCTGATCCAGCGCGAGCTGGAGACGCCGATCAGCAAGCTCTTGCTGCGCAGCGCCATCGCGGCGGGCCAGGGGGTGCTGATCGAGCTGGCCGAGGACGGGGCGGCGCTGCACGCCAGCGTCGTCGGCGAGCCGTTGGTGAGCCTGCCGGTGCCGGCGGACGCGCCGGTCAGCTAACCGGCACAGCACCGCACCGTGAGGGCCGGGGAGCAGTTGCTCCCCGGCCCTTTGGCGTGCGTCGGGAGCGGGCCTCACCCCCGACCCCTCGCCCGACTTCGGGCGAGGGGAGTTAACGATCGGCGCGCGGGGGCGGAGCGGTGAGGCGCGAGGCCCTCACCCCCGACACCTCTCCCGAAATCGGGCGAGGGGAGGGCGATTTGGGTGCCGAGGAGCCGCGCGGTGGGGCGTTGCCCGGCGGCTAAGGCCGCGGGCAACAACCACGAAGCCCCCTGCGGGGGCTGGGTTGGGAGCGATTCGGCGTGCGGCCAGCGGCGGTGGGGGGATATAATCCCAGCACATGGGTCGAGTCCGTGCGCACGCGCCCGCCGGCTTTGAGCAGCCCTTGCGCACGAAAGTGGGCTAACAACACATCAAGGAGGCGCTCTTCCACACTGCCGGTAAGCAGGCGCGTCCGAAACTCGCTTTGCCAGCGGTATCCAAAGTGCCGAAGAGCCAAGATCCGGGGCGCAGTACATTCACGCCACGTGCTGGCGCCGGACTGGGGAGAGCGCTCGCTCCGATCGCGGCTTACATTGGGCGGGGGAGGGCGGGCAGCGTTCCTGCCTGCAGAGATCGGTAACGCGAGTCCCTCCCCCGCCCCGCGCGCACCGGCTCGACAACCGAGCCCCTGGCCCCCTCGGGGCGGCCGGCCGGCCGCCCCGAGGGGGGTCAGGGCAGGGGGACCACCTCGCAGTCGGGCGAGAAGGTGTTCGCGACGATCTTGGCCCCCTGGCCTCGGGTGACGTTGGCGTAGGGGCGGAAGTAGGGCCGGTGAGCGCTGTCGCAGGGCTCGCCCGGGCCCCCGCAGGTGTAGCCGCTGATCGCACCGCGCGCGGCCAGCACGGTGATCCAGGCGTAGAACGGCTGAGTCGTGGGCACGTCGGTAAAGGCCTGGCCGCTGGGCACGTCCGGGTACATGGCCGCGAGCACGACGATCTTGGAGAGCTGCGCGCGGGTGGCGTTGGCGTAGGGGCGGAAATACGGGCGGTGGGTGGCATCGCACGGCTCGCCCGGGCCACCGCACGTGTAGCCGCCAATTATGCTCCGCGCCGCCATTTGCTCGATCCAGCGGTAGAAGGGTTGGCTCGGCGGCACGTCGGCAAACGTCTGGCCGGCGGGGTTATCGCCGAAGCCGGCGGACAGCGCCACGACTTTGGCGATCTGGCCGCGCGTGATCGAATTGAAGGGCCGGTAGGTGTTGTCGCCATAGCCACTTATGACGCCGCCATAGCTCAAACACGTGACATAGGGATAGAAGGCACTGCCCGCCGGGACATCGATATAGCACCAACGGCACGGCGGTGGCGTGGGCGTGGGTGCGGGAGTGTCGGTTTTGCATTTGCCGTTCTGGTGGGCCTGGTAGATCGCGGTGATGTCGGCCGTGCCGAGGGCGCGGTTGAAGATCTCCACTTCGTCGAGGCTGCCGGTGAACCAGAGGTCGCTGGGGACGCTCGCATTCGGGTGGTGGCGGCCGAGCCAGAGCGCCGCGGTGCTGGTCAGGTTGCCCAGGCGCGGGGTGAAGGTGTAGATGGGCACGCCGTCGAGCCAGAGCGTGCCGCCACCGGCCGCGCGGCGCACCGTGACGGCCACCAGGTGCCACTGGTTGTCGGCCGGGAAGGGACTGCTGGCCGGGGCGATGTAGTTGCTGTAGCCGGGAGGCGGGCTCAGCTGGTCGGCCAGCTGCACGCCAAGCCGCCCGGCATACAGGAACAGCTCGACGCCCTGTGGCGCCCAGGAGCGCGTGTCGAGGAAGACCTCCGTGCCGCCGAGGGCGCTGGGCGGCACCTGCATCCACATGTCGATGCTGAAGTCGGCGGTGCCGAAGGCCGGCGCGTTGGACGCGGGCACGCTGACCCACTGATTGCTGCCGTTGAAGTGCAGGCTGTTGGCCACGTATTGGCTCACGTTGGGCACGGGGCCGTTATTGTGGGTGCCGTTGTTCCCGCCGATGATGTCCTGTGAGATGACGCCGCTCGTCTCGTCGAGGGGATACCAGTAGGTCAGGCCCGGCGGGGGCGCGATGCAGGTGGGGTGCGGCGTGGGCGTGGCGCAGAGGCCGGTGACGCGAATATCGTCGATCCACCAGCCGAGCGCCGGCCCCAGCCCGGCGTTGCCATAATCGGTGCCCAGGCGGAAGCGGAACTGGATGCTCTGGCCCGCGTAGGCGCCGAGGCTGACGGAGACCGGGTCGAAGGCCGGCCAGCTGGGGTTCTGGTTCGTCCAGCCCTGCTTGCCGACGAGCGGATTGCTGAAGCTGCCGGGGATGACGCCGGGCGGATAGGGCGGACTGATCGTCGCGGGGGTGACCGTGGCCCAGGGGCCGGATCCGACTTTGATCTCCAGCTCGCCGCCGTCCCACAGCGGGTGCTCCAGGCTATAGCGGTGCCAGAAGCTGAGCGTGGCCGCGCCGGGGACCGTGAAGGCCGGGCTGGTGAGCTGCTGGTCGGACGGTAGGGCCACATCGGGGGCGAAGAGCGAGCGGGTGCCGGTGTGGGCAGCGGTGCCGGTATTGACCCAGCCGCAACCGCCGGAGGGGCAGAGCGGCACGACGGAGGTGTAGCCCTCCAGGGTGCCGGTCTCGAAGCCGTTGGACAGGGTAGTGGTCACGCAGGCGGTGGGCGTGGCCGTGGCCGTGCGGGTCGGCGAGAGGGTGGGGGTGGGGCTACAGATGATCAGCGGCGGGATCCAGCCCCAATGGATTTGCCGCCCGGCCGGCAGATCGGGCGTGTGGCACGACCACTGGCTGGCGTTCGTGGTGCCCTCTTGCAGGCCGCTGACCTCGTCGGCCCCGTCGTCGGCGTTGGCGCCGTAGACCATGTCGATGCTGGAGGAGTTCTCGGTGAAGACGAGCTCTTCATTCGAGGTGCCCTGGCGGGTCACATAATGGGCGCGCCACTCGAGCACGAAGATGCGGTTGGGCTCGGTGCCGAGGGTGGCGCTATAGATGCCCTCGCCCGGGCCGTCGGTGGCGAGGTCGCCCTGATAGAGCATGATGGCGGTGTCGAGGGCGGGATTGGGCAGGCAGGTGGCGTCGTGGCTGGAGCTTTCCGGCACGAATTGCACGTTGCCGTTGGAGCTCACGACGCCCTTGCCGTAGCTCACGCCGTAGAATTGCACCGGGAAGGGGAAATTGAGCCCCGTGACGCAGTCGTCGCAATGGTTGCCCAGGTCCTGTTGCGCGGGGATCATTGTGGCCGGGATGACCGTGGCGGTGTAGTGGCCGAGAACAATGCAGGGCGGCGTGGCCGTCGCGGTGCGGGTGCGGGTGCTGCTCGCCGTGTACGTCGGGGTGCCGGTGGGCGGGCGCGTGGGCGTGAAGGTTGGCGGCTGGGTGCGCGTGGCGCTGGCGCAGATACCGTTCGGGCAGGCGGTGGCGGTGGCGGTATTACAGGGCAGCCCGGGTTGGCAGGTGGGCGTGGGCGAGGCGGTGCCGCAGCCCTGAGCGCCGCACGGGGTCGGCGTATCGGTGCCGCAGCCCTGAGCGCCGCACGGGGTCGGCGTGTCGGTGGGGCAGCCCTGAGCGCCGCACGGGGTCGGCGTATCGGTGGGGCAGCCCTGGGCGCCGCACGGGGTCGGCGTGTCGGTGGGGCAGCCCTGGGCGCCGCAGGGCGTGGGCGTGTCGGTGGGGCAGCCGGGCGGCACGGGGCACTGGGTGGGGGTGTCGGTGGGGCAGCCGCCGGACCCGCAGGCGGTGGGGGTCGCGGTGCTACAGGGCGCCCCGGGCCGGCAGGTGGGCGTGGGCGTGGGCGTGCCCTGGAGGGGGCCGGCCGCCAGGCGCGTGCTTTGGCCGGGTCCGCCGCCCGCGTTGGGCAGCGCCGGGGCGGGCGCGGCGCTCGCGAGGCCGCCCAGAATGATCAGCCCGAATACCACCCCGATCAGGATCAACCAGCGACGTCGAGTCATGGAGTCCCGTCCTTGCGCGAGGCCTGGTGTGTGCCAGGTTACGAAGCCATAGACCTCCTCTACGCCGGGGGTCGCGTCATGGCCGGGCGCGCCCAGGAATACCCCCTGTCCCGAGGGACGGGAGCTCGGAGCTTACCGCAGAGGCGGATGCCGGAGCAGGACGCGTGACTTGTAGAACAGACGACGGTGGCAACTACACAACGCGGGGACAGAGCTGGGTTACCTCTATCCTACCACGGTTGTCAAGAGGATGCGGGCGAAGTGTGATCATAGTTTGGGTAGAATGGCCCTGTTGATCTGGTTCTTCGTCACTTTAGCCGACGAGCCAGTTTTCCCGGGATCATTATAGCGGCGCGTGGCTGGGCGGGGCGGCTGCTGCAGATCAGGTACGTGCGTGGCTTTGGGGCGGGCGGGGCGCTCAGGAGCCTGCCGCCGCCTCGGCGCCGCCGGGCTCGACGAGGCCGTGCTGCACCGCGTAGACGGCGGCCTGCGTGCGGTCCGTGAGCTGCAACTTCTGGAAGATCACCGTGATATAGTTCTTGATCGTCTTCTCAGAGAAACAGAGGCGCGCGCCGATCTCCTTGTTGCTCAGGCCCGCCACGATGAGGCGCAGGATCGCCACCTCGCGCTCCGTCAGGCCGTCGTGCGGCTGCGGATCGGTCTGCTGCCACAGGCGCTTGAACTCGGTCAGCACGCGCGTGGCCATGCCGGGGTCGATGATCGACTCGCCGCGGGCCACGGCGCGCACGGCACGCACCACCTCCACGGTCTCCGCGTCCTTCAAGATGTAGCCGCGCGCGCCGCTCTTGATGGCGTGGAAGACCTGGGCGTCCTCGCGATACATCGTGAGGATGATGATGCCCGTCTCGGGGCGGCGTTCCAGGATGCGTTGCGTGGCCTCGACGCCGTTCAGGCCGGGCATGTTGATGTCCATCAGGACCACGTCGGGCTGCAGCTGGAGCACGGCCGCAATCGCGTCGAGCCCGCTGGTGCACTCGCCCACGACAGTGATGTCGGGCTCCATCTCGACCAGCAAACGCAGCCCCTGCAAGAACATGCGGTGGTCGTCCACCATCAAGAGACGAATCGGATTCGAAGTCATGAGCCTTCCTGCATCCTAGCTGCCACCGGCGCCCGGCGGCGCGAGCGGCAGCGTAACGATGAACTGGGTGCCCGCGCCTGTGTGGCCGCCCCAGGTAACCGTACCGCCCAGCGCGCCGATGCGCGCCTCGACCAACGCGAGATCGCGATCCCACGCGGGCAGCCAGGCCGCCGCGTCCGAATCGCCCGGCAAGGGGACCGGCCCGTTCGCCTCGACCGTCAACGCGACGTGATCCGGCCCCACCCGCAGGCGCAGCGCGCAGCGGTCGGCCCCGAGGTGCCACATGGCCAGCCGCAGGGACTCCTGCGCGGCGCGCAGCAGCGCCAACGCCAGCGGGGCCGGCAGCGCGGGCAGCGCGGCGGGCACGTCGACGGCGATCTCGCGGCTGCCGGGGCGCGCCAGGGCCTCGGCCAGGCGCTGCAGGGCCGGCCCGAGGCCGTCGTCGCCCACGGTGCCCGGCACTAGCGCGTGGATCACGCGCACCAGCTCGCGCGCGCCCTCCTTCAGGTCGGCGCGTACCTCGGCGAGCTCGGTCACGGCCCGCTCGGGGTCGGTATCCATGATCCGCTCGACGAGCTCGCAGCGCATGCGGATGTGGGTCAGGCTCTGCGCCAGGCCGTCGTGCATCGCGCGGGCGATCCGGGTGCGCTCTTCCAGGATCAGCAGTTCCTCGGCCTGCAGGCGCAGCTGCAGGTTGTGCAACAGCACGGCGGCGCGCCCGGCAAGCACGCCGAGGATCGGCAAGCGGGCCTCCAGGGGCGCGCCGGCGGGGCAGACCAGCCCGAATGCGCCGACCAGGCGCTCGTCGGTGCGCAGCGGCAACACCACGAGGCGCACGCCGTCGCCCGCGGCCGGCGGGTGGTAGACGACCGGCGCGCCCGCATGCCGCACCGTGTCGAGCAGGTCCCGCAGCGCCGCGGGCGCCAGGGGCCAGCCCGCCGGCAGCCACCCGGCCGTGCCCGCCACCTGCCAATCGTCCGTCTCGCGTTCGTAGAGCAGGGCGACCGCGCCGGGCGCGGTCGCTGCGCGCCGCACCTGCTCCAGCAGCTGCGCCACTAGCTGGGGCAGGTCGAGCGCGCCCGGGACGGGCATGGTCAGCTCCACCAGCGCCGCGACGTCGCCGCGGAGTGCGGGCGGATCGACCAGCGCCGCCAGGCGCAGCGCCGCAATCTGCGCCAGGTGCGCCAGCAGCGCCTCGGCGTCCGGCACCGGCACGGCGGGCAGGGCGATCACGGCCTGCCCAAGCAGCCGGTCGTCCACGCGCAGGGGCAAGACGCGCGTGGTCTCGGCGGGGCGCGGATCGGGGGGAAGCGCGGCGTCGCGTAAGGCCACCACGCACTGGGCACCCGGCACGCAGCCCGCCACCGCGGCCGCCAGGGCATCCTGCCACGCGCCCAGGGTGCGCGCCACGCTGATCGCCGTGGCCGCCGCGAACAGCGGGCCCAGGTCGCGCGGCGCACGGCGCCCCGATCCGCCGCGCCGGCCGGGCAGGCGCGCGGCCGGCCGGGGAGCGCGAGCAGCGTCGCCCGTCTGGTTCGTGGCTCTCAACAGTGCGGCACCTCATGCCGGGCCGGCCACAGCGCGGTTCCCGACCTTTTTCCAACCCTATCTATCATTGTAGCGGCCGCTTTCCGCCCCCGCTAGGGCGCAGGGTCCCGCTGTGCATACCGGATGGGGTAACACACCGGGTACACCCCTCTGCTCCGGCCACGCGCCTCAGAGCACCCAGGGCCAAAGGTCCCGCGATTTAAGGACCATTGGCCCGCGACCGGTCCATTGACATACGACTACTAGAAGCATAGAGTCAGGGCAGGCCGCCCGCCGGGAGGAACGGGCGTGCGCGCGCCTGCACTTGCAACCGCGCCGGTGCTGATGTATCATTTCGGGTAAGGTGGCACCGGTGGGACGCCGAGCCGTCATCGCGTTCGACAGGGGTTATGGGGCGCGCTTACAATCTGCACCGCTGAACCGGCGACGGATGCGTTGCCTGCACCCGCAGGGGAGCCCAGGTGAATCCGTATCGGCTGGATGCACTGCTCGGAGACGCGATGACGATCCCCACGAAATCCATCTTGCTGGTCGACGACGAGCCCGGCCTGCGGCGTCTCGTGCTCACTACACTCGACGCCCCAGAGCTGCAGATTACCCAGGCGGCGAGCGGCGCGGAGGCTCTGGACTGGGCGCGCCGCCAGCACCCCGACCTGATTATTCTCGACGTACGGCTGCGCCCCGAACACCCCAACGGCATCGAAGTCTGCCGGCTGTTGAAGTCCAATGCCGCCACCGCCGATATCGAGATCCTGATGCTCACGGGGGCCGCCGAGCCCGAGGATCGCCGCGCCGCGGAGGACGCCGGCGCCGACTACTACTTGACCAAGCCGTTCAGCCCGCGCACCTTGCTTGATCATGTCTACGGTGCCCTCGGTGAGTGACCGGCGGAAGGCGCGCCCCACCCGAAAGCGGGAAAGCATGGTGATCGCCGAGGAGCTTGCGAGCATCCCCGAGGACCAGCAACAGCTGCTCATTTACGCGCAAGAGCTGAACTCCCTGCACAAGCAGTGGCGCCGCCAGTTCCAGGAGCTCCATCAGCTCTACGGCGACCTGCAGGTCAAGGACCAGCAGCGCGCCTTCCTGCTCACCCAGCTGCTCTCCGCCCAGGAGCAGGAGCGCGGCCGCATCGCCCGCGATATCCACGACGGGCCGCTGCAGGACCTGGGCGTGCTGCTGCTCTCAGTCGAGCGCTGCAAGCGCCAGATCGAGGCCGGCCGCAGCGTCGAGGCCTTGCAGGCCCTCGCCGGCCTCCGCCAGGACACCCAGCAGACGATCAGCACCCTGCGCGCGCTGGTGAACGACCTGCGTCCCAGCGTGCTCGACACCTACGGGTTGCTGGGCGCGCTCGACTACCTGGCCGGCCGCTTTGGCCGCGAGACCCAAATCACCATCGCCGTCAGCACGCAGATCGGCGCCCGGCTCGACCCCAATCAGGAGGTCATCATCTTCCGTCTGGTGCAGGAGGCGTTGACCAACATCCGCAAGCACGCGCAGGCCAGCCACGCCTGGGTCACGCTGCAGCGCCGCAGCGGGGACCTCTACATGGAAGTGCGGGACGACGGCACCGGCTTCGACGTGGACCACCGCATGCGGGACGCCATGGCCGGGGGGCACGTCGGCCTGGCGAGCATGGTTGAGCGCGCCGAGTTCGCCGGGGGGCGCCTGACCATCGAGAGTACGCCCGAGCAGGGCACCGTCGTCCGTTTCGTGCTGCCCCTCTCCGCGACCGCCACCGCCGATCCGCCCGTCCGTGACCTGCCCGCCTGATGCCGTCGCCGTGAGCCCCACCCCCCCACCCGGGACCCCCGACGCTGCCTGGCACGCGCTCTTCAGCAACGCGCGCGATGGCCTGCTGCTTCTCGACGAGGAGCGCCGGATCCTCGCGGCGAATCCGGCGGCGGTCCGGCTGCTCGGGCGCTCCGCGGCCGCGCTCCGCGCGCTCGCGCTCTCCGAGCTGATCGACCCGGCCAGTGCGGCCCCACTGGTGCGCCGCCGCGGCAGCGCGCCCGGCGCCGACGCGCCGCCCGAAGTGAGCATCCGCCTGCCCGACGGCAGCCTGCGCTGGGTCGACGCCTGGATCACCCCGGGCCCGCCCCCGGCCCGCTACCTCTGCATGCTGCGCGACGCCACGCCCCGCCGCGCGGCCGCCACCGCCCTCCGCCGGGCCGAAGAGCAGTTTCTGACGGCCTTCCAGGCCAGCCCGAACCCCGGCAGCATCAGCCGCGTGGCCGATGGCCACGTCCTGGAAGTGAACGCGGCGTGGCTGCGCATCCTCGGCTATCCGCGCGAGGAGGTGATCGGGCGGGCCATGGCCGAGCTCGGCGTCTGGACCGACCAGGAGGCGCGCGCGCGCATGGTCGCCGCCGTGCAGGCCCAGGGCGCCGCGCGTGGCATCGAGATGACGTTTCGCCGCAACGACGGGACCGTGGGCCAGGGCCTGATCTCCGCCGTGGCGATCGCGTTCGCCGGGGAACCGTGCGTGCTTGTGCTCACCCACGACCTCAGCGACCGCGCCGAGTTGCAGGCGGCCCTGCGCCGCTCCGAGGAGCGCTTCGCCAAAGTCTTCCGCTCCAGCCCCGACGCCATCCTGATCATCCGGGCGGACGATGGCCAGGTGCTCGAGGCCAACGACAGCTGGTGTGCCATGACGGGTTATAGCCGCAGCGAGATTGCGCGCCTCGGGCCGGTGGCGCTGCGCATCTGGAGCGACCCCGGGCAGCGCGAGCAGGTCTTCCGCCGGGCCCGCGAGGAAGGCGCCGTGCGCGACGTCGAGTACGCGTTCCGCCGCAAGTCGGGCGAGATTGGCCTGGCCAGCATCGCGATCGAGGTCACCAGCATCGAGAACACGCTCTGCTTCCTGGCCATCAGCCGCGACATCACCGAGCGGCGCCGCATGGAGGAGCAAGCGCGCGCCACCGAACGCCTCAGCGTGCTCGGGCGCGTCGCGGCGGGCGTCGCCCACGAGTTCAACAACGTGCTCGCCGCCATCATGGGCCGCCTCGACCTGCTCGCGCTCGGCGAACACAGCCCCGCCGACGCGGCGACGCTGCGCCTGATCCAGCAGGCCGTCGACGACGGCGCGGCCATGGTCAAGCGCATCCAGACTGTCGCGCGCCTGCGCGACCCGCGGCGCTTCACCGCCGTGGCGGTCAGCGACCTGGTGCGCGACGTCACCGCGCTGACCCAGCCGCGCTGGCAGAGCCCCACGGCCGCCGCGAGCGTGCCTATCGTCCTGCGCACCCAGGTGGAAGAGGGCCTGGCGATCGCGGGGGACCCGACGGAGCTCCGCGAGGTGCTCACCAACCTGATCCTGAACGCGGCCGACGCCTTGCCGCGCGGGGGCGAGATCCGGGTGGGCGCCACGGCCGCCGGGCCCCACGTGCGCATCACGGTGCAGGACACGGGCCTCGGCATGGACGAGATGACGCGCGCCCGCATCTTCGACCCCTTCTTCACCACGAAGCCCTCGGGCACCGGCCTGGGGCTCACCGTGATCCGCGACATCGTCGAGAGCCACGGCGGCAGCGTGGAGGTGCAGGCCACACCCGGCGAGGGCACGCTGTTCGTGCTGCTGCTGCCCGCGGCGACCGGCCTGCCCGTGCCCGCGCCCGTGCCCGCGCCCGTGCCCGCGCCGCACCCCGCCCGCATCCTCGCCGTCGACGACGACCCCGGCCTCGGCGACATGCTGCGCACGATGCTGGCGGTCGCGGGCCACGAGGTCGCCGTCACCACCAGCGGCGCCGAGGCGCTGGCCCTGCTCGACCAGCAGCCCTTCGACCTCGTCTGCACCGACCTGGGCATGCCGGGCATGAACGGCTGGGAGGTAGCCCGCCAGGTGCGCGCCCGCGCGCCCGGTCTGCCGATCATCCTCATCACGGGGTGGGGGGTGCATCTCGACCCCGACGAGATGGCCGCGCAGACGGTCGACTACGTCCTGCCGAAGCCGTTCCGCGTGGCGCAGGTGCAGGAGGTCGTCGGCCGCGCGCTCGCCCAGAAGGCGGCCGGGCCGTGAGCGCGCCGTCCACCACCCCCGTGCGCGTCCTCGTGCTCGCCGCCGCGCCCGATGGCCCCCTCCTGGCCGGGCTGCTGGCCGCCGCCGCGCCGCCCCTGGCGGCGACTTGCATCCCTGCCGGGCCCGCGGGGCTGCGCCACCTGCTGGTCGATCCCCCCGACGCCTGCCTCGCCGTCACGGGGCCGGACCGCCCGGCGGCCGACCTGATCGCCGCGGCGCGGGCGACCGGCTATGGCGGCCCCATCCTGCTGGTCGGCCCGCCCGTGCCCGCCCCCACCGTGGAGGCCGCCATCGCCGCAGGCGCCGCCGACTACCTCGACCGCAGCCGGCTCGACGGGCCCGCTCTCGCCCATGCCGTCCACGCCGCCCGGGCCCGCGCCGCGGCCGAGGCGCGCGTCCGCGCCGACGACCGCCTGCGCGCCGTGGGCCGCGTGGCCTCGGGCATCGCCCATGAGTTCAACAACGCCCTGGCCGGCATCGTCGGCCGCCTCGACCTGCTGGCACTCGCCCTGCCCGACCCGGCCCAGCAGGCCACCCTGGCCAGCGTGCAGGAAGCGGCGGACGCCGGGGCGATGCTGGTGCAGCGCGTGCAGGACTTCGCGCGGCTGCACCCGCCCGGCCCGAGCGCCCCAGCGCCCGTGACCGAGCTTGTGACCGGCGCCGTCGTGCTGACGCAGCCGCGCTGGCAGGCGGGCAAGCCCGACCAGCCGCGCATCGCCCTGCTGACCGAGGTCGAGCATGGGCTGACCGTCGACGGCGACGCCACCGCGCTGCGCGAGGCGCTGATGAACCTGATCCTGAACGCGGTCGACGCGCTGCCCGCGGGCGGGCGCATCAGCGTCCTGGCGGAGCAGGTGGGCCTGGAGGTCGTCTTGCGGGTGCAGGACACGGGGATCGGGATGGACCCCGCGGTGCAGGCCCAGATGTTCGAGCCGTTCTTCACGACGAAAGTCACGGGGATCGGCCTGGGGCTCAGCATCGTCGCCGACGTCGCGGCACGGCACGGCGGCTACGTCACGGTGGAGACGGCGCCCGACCGCGGCACGACGGTGGCGCTGCACTTGCCCGCGCGCGCGGGCGACGTCCTGCCGTCGCGCAACGGCGGCGCGGCCGCGCCGGCCGCCCCGCTTCCGGCGCCGCCGGATCTCGCGCGCCTCGCGCACGACATGCGCAGCCCGCTCACCTACCTGGTCGGCTACGCCGAGCTCCTGGCGACGCGCGACCTGCCCGCAGCCCAGGTGCGGGCGATGGCCGCGGAGGTGCTCGATCAGGCCATGCGGCTGAACAGCCTCCTCGACCGCCTGCGCGGGCCCGGGTCCCGGCCGCCGCCCGGCAACGGGCCGGCGTAGGGCCGGGGCCGGCCTATGCGACGGCTTCGGCCGGCTCGGCCGGGAGTGCGGCCTCCGCGGCCGCGGGGACGGCGGCGACCGCCGCGCGGGGTAGGGCGAGCACCGCGCCGAGCAGCCCGATGAGCAGCCAGAACGTCAGCGCGAGGTCTTGCGTGAAGTAGGCCTGGTCGACGAAGCCGTGGACCACATGGTCCGTCATGCCCGCGATGAGCGCCAGCACGATCGCGCCGACCAGCGTGCCGCGCCGCCCGCGGTAGGCCCGCAGCGCGGAGACGAAGAAGACCACGATCGTGGCGATCATCACGACGAGGCCCCAGGCGCCCAGGCGCAGCCAGGTGTCGAGCACCCAGTCGTGCGGGTGGTTGACCGTCTGGAAGCGCGTGTTCGGGATGCCGTACTTCGGATCCTGGTAGAGGAACTGGTCGGGCCCGATGCCGGTCAGCGGGTGGTCGCGCAGCACGCGCAGCGCGGCCTGCCAGATCACCAGGCGCGACAGGTTGCTGCTGTCGGTCAGGGTGAAGCGCGCGATGTTGCCGAAGAGCAGCAGGACCGCGGGCACCGCGACCACCGCCGCCGCGATCAGCGGGTACAGGATGCGCCGGGCCCCGGCCAGCAGCGCCACGACGACGAGCGCGGCGAAGACGCCGATCCAGGCGCCGCGCGCGAAGCTGAACAGCACGCCGAGCCCGAGCGGCACGCACAACAGCAGGTAGGCCGCGCGGCGCCGCCGCCACGCGCCGTCGAGCGACGGCAGGAAGAGCGCCAGCGTCAGCGCCATCGCCAGGGCCCGGCCGATGAAGATGCCGAACGCCGTGGCGCCGGGATAGAGCCCGATGGCGCGGCCCACGCCCTCCATGCTCCACGTGTCGCCGAACAGATACTGGTCGACCCCGACCTGCGCGTTGACCGCCGCGACGATCAGGAAGGCGTTGAGCACGCGGAAGATCGCCGTCTCGCTGCGCACATAGCGCGCCAGCAGGCCGAAGAAGAGCACGGGCTCCACGATGGTCCAGCGGAACTCGCGCAGCGCCTCGGCGCGGTGCGCGGGGTGCGGCAGGATGAGCGAGGCCACGCCGACCACGAGGAAGCCCGCCGCCGCCCAGACGAACGGCCGGCGCAGCGCCGTCTGCGCGGCGGCCAGCGCGGCCGGCACGCCCCCCCGGAGCAGCGTCCAGCCGTCGCGCAGCGCCCAGACGGCGACCGCGGCCAGGATCAGGAACTCGTCGAGCGGGAAGAGGTACGGGCCAATCGGGCGCGAGCGGTAGAAGAGCGAGATGCCCGCCGCGATGGGGATGGGGGTCAGGTAGGGCCGCAGCAGCGCGAGCGCGAGGAAGAGCGCCCCGCCGGCCACCGCGCTGCCCAGGTTCAGCGCCGTGACGACGCCGGGCGGCCAGCCCGGCGCCCAGCCGTCCAGCAGCCCCGGCACGAGGTAGTAGATGCCGACCGCCGCGAACATGGCGATGAGCACCGCGGTGTCGGAGCGCAGCCAGATCTGCAGGCGCGTGCGCTCGGCGGCCGGCTCGCGCGCGGCGACGGCCGCGGGGGCGAGGGACGGGTGGGTCGATTCCATCGGGCGGCCCCTAACGCGCCCGCCCGGGCAGGAGCGCCCGGCCGAGCCGCGGCCGCGGCAGCCGGCGCCAGAAGGCGCCCGGCACGAAGATCAGCAGCAGCGCGCTCAGGAAGACGGCCCCCAGCGCGAACGCCGCGCCCCAGGCGAGCAGGCGCACGCGGCTCGGCTGCGGCGTATCGGGCGTCGCGGCCACCTCCAGCGACTGCGCGTCGTAGCGCCGCAGCGCGCTGAAGTAGCCGTCGTCATAGCTGTTGATGTTCGGCAGGTTGTAGCCGTCCACCCAGAGTGCGTCGGCCGTGTCGGCGAACTTACGGATCGTCGCGCTGTCCACGGTCGGCGCGAGCACCTGCGGCGCCAGCTGGTCGAGCAGCGTCACGGTGGTGGTCACCGGCGGGGGGGGCGGCTTGAGGCCCGGCCCGATCGGCGCGCCCTGCGTGCTCACGATCCGCGACCAGGGACTGTCGGGCCGCGCGGGCACCAGCTGCAGGTCGGGGTTGATGCCGATGGGCGCGGGGTAGCGCTTCAGCCACTCCAGGATGGGCCAGGTGGCGCGGCGCAGGTCCTCGCTGCGCGGCCCGAGCGTGCGGCTCCAACTCATCAGCGCGTCGTCGTAGGCCTGCAGCGTCGTGAAGAAGATCTCGCCCGCGTCGGCGTAGGGGTAGATCGCGTGCCCCAGGTCGAGGATGCGCGGTACGCGGCTCTGCACCTCGCCGAGCACGGCCGTGCGGTCGCCGCCCGCGTCCAAATCGGCCGCCTCCTGGCGTAATTCGTCGGGCAGGTTGGACAGCGCGTGTGTCGCCAGGAAGTGCTGGTAGTTGAGGGTGGCCTCCTGGAACTGATAGCGCTCGGCGATGGCCGTCGTGCGGTCCTGCACCACCGCCGCGCGCGAGCCCTCCTCGCCGGTGACCAGCGGGGGCAGCGGGATCACCCGCCCGAGCAGCACCAGCAGCAGCGCGGCGACCACGGCGGCCGCGGTCAGGATGCGGACCATCGGCTGCCCCCCTTCACCGCCGTCAGGTGCACGCCGACGGCGCGCGGGTCGCGGTGGCGCAGCCGATCCTCGTAGTAGGCCAGGCGCCAGGTCGGGTAGAAGATCGCCCGGCTGATCGCCCGCACCGCCGCGCGCGAGACGGCGTTCCGCGCCTGGCCGCCCGCCAACTGCTCGCGCCGCCAATAGTCGGCCACATCGTGGATCTGGCCGAGCAGGTGGAAGCTGTAGGTGACGTCGCGCACGGGCAGGCCGTGCCGCGCCAGGGTGCGCCACATCTGGCCCGTCGTCAGGATCTGGATGTGGCCGATGTGGTCGCGCTTCCAGCGGTGGATCGGGATGCGCCGGCTGTGGCGCAGCCGCGCGAAGAGCGTGCGGCGGTTGCCCTCGCAGGGCACGAAACAGTGGAAGACGCCGCCCGGCCGCAGCACGCGCGCGATCTCGGCGACCGCGCGGTCGACGTCGGGCACGTGCTCGAGCACGTCGAAGAGCACGACGATGTCGAAGGCGCCATCGGCGTAGGGCAGCGCGCCCGCGTCGCCCAAGGCGTAGCGGATCGGCCCGCCCGCGGCGCGCGCCTCGGCCAGCGCCTGCCGGCTGATGTCGACGCCCTGCAGCGTCAGGTCGGGGCGATAGTGGGCGAAGGCGCGCAGGTTGCGGCCCGCGCCGCAGCCGATCTCGAGCAGCGTGCCGCGCGCCGAGGCCAGCGCGGTCAGGCAGCGCTCCAGGCGTAGCGCGGCCAGGTCGTGCGTATCGACCCGCAGCACCCCGCGCCCCTCGACGGTGCGCGGGTCCTCATAATCGAACTGGAACGGCGCCGGGGCGGCCGCCAGGGGCGGCGCGTCGGCGGCGGGGGACGAAGCGGCTGGGTTCACGCGCAGGGGACTCCCACCAGGCACGACCGGCGGCACGGCGGCCGCGGCTCAGGGGCGATCGGCATAAGTCTCGTCGGCGGCCGGCGCTCGCGGGGCCACCACGAAGGCGCGCAGCTCGTCCAGGTTCTTGAACACGTAGTCCGGGCGGAGCTCCGGGGGCAGCTGGGCGACTTCGTCCGGCCGCGTGATCCCCGTCAGCACGAGGGCCGTCGGGACTCCGGCGCGCTTGCCGGCCAGGATATCCGTCTCCACCCGGTCGCCGACGGCCAGCACCGCGGATGCGGGCAACCCCAGGGTGCTCAGCGCCTGCAGGAACATCGTCGGCTCCGGCTTGCCCAGCACCACATCGGGAGGCCGCCCCACCGTCGTGGCGATAGCGCCGACAATCGCTCCGGCGCCCGGCCACAGCTCGCCGCCTTCCATCGGCAGGCTCGCGTCGAGGTTCGTGGCCACGAAGCGCGCCCCGGCGCGGATCGCCAGCCCGGCGGTGCGCAGCTTGGCGTACGTCACCTCGGTGTCGAGGCCGACGACGACATACTGGGGCGCCTCCGCGTCGATGTGAAAGCCCGCCTGATCGAGCACAAGCTTGGCCAGGTCGGGGGCACCCACAATGTACACCCCGGCGCCGCGGGGCGCCTGCTCGTGGAGCCAGGTCGCCGTCGCCATCGCCGAGGTCAGCACGGTGGTCCGCTCGGGGATCCGCATACCCATCTGCGCCAGCTTTTGCTTGTAGGCGACGGCTGTGCGCGTCGAGTTATTCGTCACCAGTATAACCGAAACCCCGGCACGCTGCAAAGCCGAAAAGAGCTCCCCGGCGCCGGGCAGCGCCTCGTCGCCCCGGTACAGCACGCCGTCCATATCGAGGATCAGTCCTTAAATCGCGCGTTGGGTAGTCATGACGCCATTATACAACGGCGCGGCGCCCGCCCGCATCACTCCCCGCGCGCCGCCTGCAGGCGCGTATGCACCTGAGGTGCGAGGACGTGGTCGGTCGGGCGGCTTTCACCCCTCACCCGGGCCCTCTCCCCTCCGGGACGAGGGAATCGCGATTCGGACTAGGGGCAGCCCCATCGACCGTAACAAACGGGGCTGCAGGCGCGAACCTACGCGTTGCCGGCCCTCCCCCTGGTCGTCCTGAGCGCGAGCGAGGGATTTCCGCGCCGGGGAGCCTAACCGAAGCAACCGCGCGGTGTCCGATTCGCTGGTCGGCGCGGAAGCGCCTGCCTCACGGCAACATCCCGGAGTTCGGAGATCCCTCACTGCGTTCGGGATGACGGCGGGAGGTCGGGATGCCTGGGGTGGCGGCGGAGCCGCCCGGATTGATTCCGAGCCGCGCGGTCGGGCGGCTTTCACCCCTCACCCTAACCCTCTCCCCTCCGGGGGAATCGCAATTCGGTCTCGGGGCAGGAGTATTAGCTGTGGGACTCGGCGCACCCCGGCGTGCTGGACGACGGCCGCGGGTGGGGGAAAGAAAGGGATCGGGCCTGCCGTATCCGGGCAGGCCCGACGGGACGTCCCAGGGCAGGGGAGGGGCCCTGCCCAGTGCGGGGGCCGAGAATGTTGGTCTGGTACTACGCGCCACCTATCCTCCCGGTACACGTCATTGTGTGACCGGGACGATAAGGAACTTCAAAGTCTATCCTACGGGGCCGCAGTCAAAAGCAGGGTGGACGCGGGTGAACGTCCGGTAAACAGTGCGGCCCGCGGCCCGTTATCCTCCCCGCGGGGAACTGATAGGAAATCGTCACCGCTGTGCACCCCGACCGTGACCGCGCCCCGGTACGATCGACGGTGAGCAGAGAACCCGATCCCGGCAGCACGGCGGCTGCGCCGGCCAACCACCGGATCCCGACCGTCCTGGGCGAGCCCGAGCCGATCCTGTGCGAGCCATCGGTCCCGGGGCCCGGAGCCGCCGCAAAACCGCAGCCGCGTGCTGTCGCCATCGCCCTGTCTCCAACGAGACCGCCCGAGCAGCCGCTCGGGCGGTCTTTTCGTCCCCGCCGCCCGGCGCGCCCCCGCGCGCACCGGCGCCGCAGCCGCGCGCCGCCCCCGTTATATGTCTTGACAACGGCCCGCCCCGGCGGGACAATACAGCACAATACAGGGAATCCCAGGTGCGGCCGCCAGCGCCCCGCCTGGAGCCAGCAGGAGGCCACATATGCCCATCCACGCCGTCAACCCGGCGACCGAAGAGGTCGTCGCCACCTACGACAAGTCGACGCCCGCCGAGATCGAGGCCGCCGTCGCGGACGCCGCGGCCACCTTCCAGACGTGGCGCGGCACGACCTTCGGCGAGCGCGCCGCGCTCATGCGCACGGCCGCCGCCACGCTGCGCGGCGAGCGCGACCATTGGGCCGCGATCATCACGGCCGAGATGGGCAAGCCCATCGCCGAATCCGCGGCCGAGGTCGACAAGTGCGCGTGGGCGTGCGAGTACTTCGCCGACAACGCCGACCGCTTCCTCGCCACGGAGGACATGCCGTCGAGCGCCCGCGAGAGCTACGTCGAGTTCCCACCCCTCGGGGTCGTGCTGGCGATCATGCCCTGGAACTTCCCCTTCTGGCAGGTCTTCCGCTTCGCCGCGCCCGCGCTCATGGCGGGCAACACGGGGGTGCTCAAGCACGCCTCGAACGTGCCCGGCTGCGCGCTCGCCATCGAGCAGGTCTTCCAGAGCAGCGGCTTCCCCCGCGGCGCCTTCCGCACGATCCTGGCGCCCGGCGCCACGGCGACCGCGCTGATCGCCGACCCGCGCATCCGCGCGGTCACGCTGACGGGCAGCGAAGCGGCCGGCGCCGAAGTGGCCGCCGCCGCCGGGCGCGCGCTCAAGAAGAGCGTGCTCGAGCTGGGCGGCTCGGACCCCTTCATCGTCCTGGCTGACGCCAATCTCGACCTCGCGGCGACCATCGGGGCCCGCGCGCGCAACATCAACAGCGGGCAGAGCTGTATCGCCGCCAAGCGCTTCATCGTCGTCGAGTCGGTCGCGGCCGCCTTCGAGCAGCGCTTCACGGCCGCCGTCGCCGCCCTGCGCGTCGGCGACCCGACCGACCCGGACACCCAGGTGGGCCCGCTGGCCCGCGCCGACCTGCGCGACGCGCTCGACCGCCAGGTGCGCGAGTCGGTGGCGCAGGGGGCCGAAGTGGCCCTCGGCGGCCACCCGCTGCCCGGCCGCGGCTACTTCTACGCGCCGACCGTGCTGACGCACGTGACGCCGGCCATGCCCGTCGCCCGCGAGGAGACCTTCGGCCCCGTGGCCGCCGTCATCCGCGTGCCTGACACGGCCGCCGCGCTGGCCCTCGCCAACGACACGCCGTTCGGCCTCGGCGCCAGCATCTGGACGCGTGACCTCGCACAGGCCCAGGCGCTCGCGCCGCAGATCGAGGCGGGCGCGGTCTTCGTCAACGGCCTGGTGGCCTCCGATCCGCGCCTGCCCTTCGGCGGGGTGAAGCGCAGCGGCTACGGCCGCGAGCTCGCCGTCTTCGGCATCCGCGAGTTTGTGAACATCCAGACGGTCTGGATCGGCCCGGCCGCCGCGCCGCCGCCGCGGGCCGCCACGGAATAGGCACCGCTACACGAATGGGGTTGGGGTTGGGGGGGCCGACGCGGGCGCAACTGCGCGGGGTAGGCAGACGGGCCGGCCGGGCGGTGGGGGAGCAAACCGACGCGAATACACGAATGCGGCTGCGCCGCGGACGAATACACGAATGGGGTCAGGCAGCGGGTCGGCGCGAGCGCAATCGCGCGGGAAGGCGGTCGCCGGGGCGCGGAGGGCAGGAACGCGTTTTCTGCGTGCGGCGGCTCAAGGAGGCGGTTTGATTACGTTGTCCCTGGCCGTGCGAGGTGAGGGTGGCGTTGGCCCCGGCGGCGGAAAGACGCGTCGAGTCTCAAGCCGCCTGCGCCCGAAGTTGAACAGCAGGCCGACCGCAGCGCCTGTTGCCTTGGGATAGCTCAGCACCTACGCCAGATCGTCGGCGGCGAGCGCATGCGCAAAGGCCTTGAGCTCGACGACGATGCGCTGCTCCACGTACAGATCGAGGATGAGGAGCGCTACCGCGGTGCCGTTGTAGAGCACTTCGACCGGAACCTGCAACTCCACGCTGATGTCGCGCTGCAGCAACTCCGCGGCGAGCGCCCGTTCGTATACCTGCTCGCGGTGTCCCGGCCCGAGGCCGTTGTGTACCGCCATAGCAGCCCCGATGATCCGATACGTGAGATCGTTGCCGGTCGCATCATTCACGAGGGGGCTCATGGGACCGCTCTCCTTTCCTGCGAGCAGTAATCGTGCAAGCACCGCCATCGGGGCTATGTGCGGCGGCATTGTAGCACGACCAAACCGCCCCGGCAAGCGGGCAACCGCCCCGCCACCCGCAAAACCGAGGCAGCCCCTCGAACCGTGTGCCGACCCATACGTTCGCGCGCCGCCGACCCCGCCGCCCCACCTCATTCGTGTATTCGTCTGCGGCATAGCCGCATTCGTGTATTCGCGTCGGTTTGGCCCCCCACCCGACCGCTGCCGGCGGGCCGAATCGCGCGGGACAATCGGGCAGTCGTCGGTCCTCAACCCCACCGTGCCTCCGCCACCGCCCCCCGCCGCACCGCCTCCGGCCGGCCGGCACGCCCCCGCGCCCTGGGCGCCATCCCCGGCGCTTCGGTATAATAGCCCCATGCCCGACTGCTCAGCCCACCGCGACCCCAAGGAGCTCCCGTGACCGACCTGGACGTTCTCTTTCTTGAAGCCGGCGGCCAGACCGCCGCCGCCGTGGCCGCGCGCCTGGCCGCCTTCATCCGGCAGGCCACACATAGCCTGCAGATAGCCATCTACGACATGCACCTCACCGGCGATGCCGCCGCCCTCGTGCGCGACGCCCTGCAGGAGCGCCGGCAGGCGGGCGTCTCCATCCGGATTGCCTATGATAGCGGCGACGAGGTCGGCACCGCGCTGGCGCAGGCCAACGAGCCGAAGACGACCCAGACGGGCGCCTTCCTCGCCGCCAGCGGGCTGCCCCTCTGCCCCATCGCCAGCCAGGGCAACCTGATGCACCAGAAGTACGTCGTGCGCGACGCCTACACGCCGCAGGCCCAGGTCTGGACCGGCTCCAGCAACTTCACCGACGACAGCTGGACGCACCAGGAGAACAACTGCCTGATCATCCCCTCCGTCGAGCTCGCCAACCACTACGCGCGCGACTTCGAGGAGCTCTGGGCGAGCGGCAATATCCAGACGACCGGCACGCTCGACACCGGCCAGGTGGTTCTCCACTACGCCGGGCAGGCCGCGCCCACCACAGTCGCCTTCGCGCCGGGGAAGGGGCCCTGGATCGACATCCATATCGCCCAAGCGCTGCTGAGCGCGCGCCGCGAGGTCACCCTCGCCTGCGTGGTGCTCACCTCCGGCCACATCCTGGGAGCGCTCGGCGACCTGATGCACCAGGGCGTGCCCATCGACGGCGTCTACGACCGCACGCAGATGGAGGGCGTCTTCGTGCAGTGGCAGCAGGTGCCGCACAACCACTGGAAGCCGCCCGCCTTCCAGGCGATCGTCGACTACGGCCGGCTCGTCGGCAAGAACAGCACGCCCTACACGCCCACGAGCGTGCACGACTTCATGCACAACAAGGTCATGGTCGTCGACGACACCGTCATCACGGGCAGCTATAACTTCTCGCGCAACGCGGAGTTCAACGCCGAGAACGTGCTGCTGATCGAGAACGCCGCCCTGGCCGCCACGTATCGCGCCTACATTCGCCGCCTGGCGGCCCGGTTCGCGACCACCGCGTGAGCCCGCTCGGCCGCCGTCCCGCCGCCGCGCTGGCCGCCCTCGGGCTGCTGGTCGCCGGTGTGGTCGCGCTCAGCGGCATCTTGCCCGATCCGCGCACCTTCGACCCGGCCGCCGTCGAGTTTCGCGGGCAGGACCAGCTGCGGGTCAGCACCAACAGCGCGGCCGAGTCGGCCGGGGCGCACAGCCTCGGGCAGAGCTTCCGCGCCGACCACGCCAACCTGAGCAGCATCGCGCTGCAGCTGGCCGCCTATGGCGGCAGCCCCGCGGGCGGGCGGTTCACGCTCTACGCCGGGCCCGGGCCCGACGCGCCGGTCGCCGTCAGCTTGCCGCTGACCGCGGCTGACTTCAGCACCAATCCTTACCTGACCTTCCACTTCACCCCGCTCGCCGATTCCGCCGGGCACGCCTACTACCTGCGCGTCGACGCGCCCGACCCGCTGGCGACCCACCTCACCGTGCAGATGGCCGGCTACGACAGCTACTCGGCCGGGGCGGCCACGCTCGACGGCCTGGCCCAGCCGGGCGATCTGGCCTTCCGCACGTTCTACCGCTACACGCCCGCCGACCTGCTGGCCGACCTCGGCCGCGGCGTGACCGGCTATGCGCTGCCCGCGCTCGCCTGGCTAGCCTTCCTGCTGCTGCCCGGCAGCCTGCTGGCGCGCCTGCTGCCCGGCTGGTCACTCGGCGATCGGCTGCTGGCCGCGCCCGCGCTCACGCTGCTCGCCTGGCCCGTGCTGCTGCTCGCGGGCTGGACGCTGGGGATCACCGGCTGGGGGCCGTGGCTCGTCTGGGCGGTCAGCGGCGCCGCCTTGCTCGGGCACGGCGCCCTGGCGTGGCGAACGCGGCGCGCCCCCGCCGGAGCACTTTCGCCGGACGGAGCCGGCTCCCACAGTTTGGCGCCTGCCGCGCCGGACGGAGCCGGCTCCCCCAGCCCCAGCCCACCCGTGCGCGGCATGGGCGCGGTGAACACGTACATCCCCGCGCGGCGCCGGCCCGGCCGCGTGGTCGTGGCCGGGGCACCGGATGCCGCGCCGGCCGCGGCGCGGGCCACGCTGCCCGTGCGCCACGTGCTCAGCCCGGAGCCCGAGCCGGCTGTCGCGGCGCCACTGCGCGCGCCCGGGCCCGGCGTTGGGTTGGGGGTGCGGGCGGATAGCCGCCCCGCCACGCCCGCCTACTGGGCCGCGCTGCTGAGCGTGCTGGCGATCACCCTGGCGTCGCGCCTGCTGACCGTACGCGACCTCGTGGCGGGCATGGGCCTCGACGCCTACCACCACACGCTCGTCACGGCGCTCTTTCTCGACCGCGGGGGCGTGCCGAGTGACTACGCGCCCTACGCGCCGCTGGAGTTGTTTACCTACCACTTCGGCTTCCACGCCTTCGCCGCGGCGCTCGGCTGGCTGGCGCCAGGCGCGCTGCCGGTCGAGCGGCTCGTGCTCGTCGCCGGGCAACTGGCGGGCACGCTGCCCGTGCTCACGCTGGCGCTCTTCGGCAGCCGCGTGCTCGGCGATCGCTGGCTCGGCCTCACGGCGGGCGCGCTGGCGGGCGTTGTGGCCATCTTCCCCGCGTTTTATGTCAACTGGAGCCGCGACACGCAGGGCCTCGGCCTCGCCCTGCTGCCCGTCGCCTGGGTGGTGCTCTTCGAGACACTCGTGCCCCGGCTGCGCGTCCGCGCCGCAGCGAGCGACGGCGCGGGGGCGCGCGGTGCCCGCCCGGGGGCCGCCGCCGGGGGCCCGGCGGTGCTGGCGGTCATCGTCGCGTCCGGGCTCTTCCTGAGCCACTACCGCATCGCCGCGCTCTTCGCCCTCTACGCCGCGCTCTTTCTGGCCGTCACGCTCGCCGCGGCCTGGGGCCGCACCCCGCCCGCCGCGCGCCGCGCCGCCCTGGGCACGCTGGTCGAGCGCGGCCTGCTCGTCACCGCGGGCACCGCGCTCATCTTGCTGCCCTGGCTGCTCAACCTGCGCGCCAACTTCACCGTCCGCTTTGCCGGCTCGACCAGTCCCGACAACGCGGCCTACTACGACCTGCACAGCATGCTCGGCGACGTGCCGCTGGCCTTCTGGTCGACGGCGCCGCTGATCGCCCTGGCCGCGATCGGCCTCGGCTGGGCGATCTGGCGCCAGGCCTGGCCCGCCGTCGCGCTGGCCGCCTGGCTCGGCCTCGCCCTGCTCTGGAGCAACCCGACGGCGATCGCCCTGCCCGGCGCGGGCTACGTCGACGCGGTCACGGTCGCCACCTCGTCCTTCATCCCGGTCTGCCTGCTCGCCGCGATCCCGCTCGTCGCGCTCGGCCGCGCCCTGCTGGGCGGCGCGCGCACGCCGGCCGGGCGCGCGGCGCTCGGCACGGCGCTCGCCACCGCCGCCTGCGTGCTCGGTCTGCTCGCCGCGCTGCGCCTGCTGCCCATCCTCGACGTGCGGCCCTACGTCACGCCCGCCGACCTGGCGGGCATGACCTGGCTGCGCACGCACACGGCGCCCGGCGCGCTCGTGCTGGGCAACGGCTTCGGCTGGCCCTGGGGCCCCGAGGCGGTGCAGGGCTCCGACGCGGGCGTCTGGACGCCCGTGCTCGCCGGCCGCCCGTCGACCGTGCCGCCCATTCCGGCCTACAACGAGCGCCTGGCCGATCCGGCCTACCTCACGCGGGCCGCCGACCTGGTCCGCGCCTCGGCCGCGCCGGCCGCGCCCGCCTCCTGGGCGACGCTGCGCGCCGCGGGGGTGGCCTACCTCTTCGCCGGCTCGCGCGGCGGCGTGCTCGACCCGGCCACCCTGCTCGCGCTGCCCCAGGAGGTGACGCCGGTGTTCCACCAGGACGGGGTCTGGATCTTCGCGCTGCGGCCGGGATCCTGAGCGGCGGGGCGCCGACCGGCCGGGCGCGGCGGCCCCGCGGCCGCGCCGCCATTGCTGAAAGCTGTACGGACGCCGTGCCGCAAACCGCGCGGAGCACCGGGGATCGCCACAGGAAACCGTCGCGATACTGAAACGCCGCCGGCGCGCCGGGATGCGGCCGCAGGTGAGCCGGATTCGACTCGGCATGCCGCCCGCCGGCACGGGCGCGGCCGTGGTCCCAGGGCACCCTGGCCGGGCCGGCGCCATGGCACCGGCGGACCGCTGCCCGGGGCGCCGGGCGCGGCACATCACGGGCCGCGGTCGCGCGCGTTCTAATGCAGGGCCCGGCGGTGGCCGGCCAATCCCGGCGAGAACGGGCAGGCGCCGCCTCCCGGGGACGCGGGCCGGATCCCTGGCCCCCGCCGGCGCGCCCGGGCCGGCCGCGGCCGCCGGGCGCGTGCACCGGGCGCATACACCGGCTCGAAAAGGAGGGGTCGCGCGATGACCATCACCAAAGATATCGGCCTGCTGGCCCTGGCGATCTTCCTGATCCTCTACGGCCTGCTTGCGGTGTTCAGCATCACGTTCGCCCAGGAGTCCGTCGTCATGGGGATCCTGGCGCTCATCGCGGGCGTGCTGATCCTGGTGGCGCCGGGGCGACGCCGCTAGCCGCGCCAAACCGTGGGCTGGACCGGGCGCGCGCCCGGCCCGCCCCACGAGGATCCCGCCCGACCGCAGGGCTCACGGCCAGCCGGACCGATCGGCAGACATTTGCGCGGCCCAGCCCGCATCCTCGACGCGGATGCCGCCGCGCGGCTCGGCCCGGCGCTGGCCGCATCCCGCCGCACGGGTACGGACCGCCGTCCGACCTGGCGGCGGTGGCCGACCTCTTCGCCGGCTCGCGCGGCGGGGTGCTCGACCCGGCCACCCTGCTTGCGCTGCCCCAGGAGGTGACACCGGTCTTCCATCAGGACGGGGTCTGGATCTTCGCGCTGCGGCCGGGATCCTGAGCAGCCCTCGGGCCGCCGCGCATCACAGATCCGGGCTCCCGGGCGTTCTCATGCAATGTTGGGAACGCGCGGCCCCGATGCGGCCGCCCACGAAGGAGGAACTTTCTATGGGCAGTCTTGCCAACCTACTCTGGACAATCGTGGTGATCCTCGTGGTGCTCTGGCTGCTCGGCTTGCTGCTGAACATCGCCGGGGGCTTCATCCATATTCTGCTGGTGATCGCGGTCATCGTCGTCATCTACAATCTGCTCATGCGCAACCGGACGACGTAGGCGGCGCGCCCCGGCGGCGCCCCGGACGCCGCGCCGGCCGGGGTGCACTGCTGGGGCGGCACAGCGGCGGTGGATCCGACCGGCTGCGATCACACCCATAGGCTGGGGACGATAGGGCCCGCGGGGGGCACGCGCGGGCCAGGCCGCGCCGGCCGCCCGGTGGGGCATGGCCTGCGCCGATTCACCGACGCGCAGCGCATTGCGTATGAATGTCGGTCCGTCTCCAGCCCACGCGCCCGACCAGTTGATCGTCTACAGCCCAGCGCCGGCGGCCCGGGCACTACCAGGCCCTGACCGTCAACGCCTCCTACATCCTGACCCTGCTCGCTCTCTACCTGGAGCACCGCGGCCCCCCGCTCCCTGCGTGAGGCCCGCACCCGACAGGAGCGGCCCCATGCCCGACCCGCCCGACACCTGGACCCTGGACGACGCCACGCTGGCGCGCTACATCGCGGGATTCTATGGTCACGGCAGCTACGCCGCGCCGCTGTGGTTCGTCGGCATGGAGTTCGGCGGTGGCAACTCCGTGGATGAGATCTGCGGGCGCATTCAGGGCTGGGCCGATCGCGGCGGGGCGGAGCTCGAGGACATGCGGCCCGGCGTCGATCACGGACCGCCGCTGGTTCCGCGACCACCCGCCACTGCAGCCCACCTGGGCGCGCCTCATTCGCGTCACCCTCGGCGCGCTGAGCGCGGCCAGCGCCGGCACGGACGGCGATTCGCACCTACCAGCGCAGTGCAACTCGGCCGGACCGGCGGGCGGGATTGCCTGATCGAGCTGCTGCCGCTGCCGTCGCGCAACCAGGGCACCTTTCGCTTCTACCCCGAGCACTCGCGCCTGCCCTACCTGCAAACGCGCGCCGCGTACGTCGATCACGTCGCGCCGCAGCGTGTCGCCCACTTGCGGGCTCGCATCGCCGAACACCAGCCGCGCGCCGTCATCTGCTATGGTGTCGGGTTCGCCGGCTGGTGGCGGGAGTTGGCCGGCGGCGCTGCGCTCGCCCCGGCCGGCGACCTCGCGGTCATGGTGGCCCAGGCCGGCCCGACCCTGTTTGTGCAGATGCAGCACCCGACGGCGCACGGCGTCCCGCACCGCTACTTCGACGCCATCGGCGCGCTGATCGCCCCGCACGTCGCGTCCGCGCGCCTTACTGCGGGCTGACCTCATCGACGCACCCCGGTCCGCTGCCGCGGGTGAAGGATCTCCGCGCCGGGAGGCTTACCCTCGTCAGCGCCCCGGCCACCTGGCGGCTGGGCCGTGCGGAAATGGCTTGCTCAAGGGAACATCCCGGAGTTCGGAGATCCTTCGCTTCGTTCAGGATGACAAGGGGAGGTCGGGGGACTTGCCTGGGGAGCATCGAGGCCTCCGGGCGGCTGGGCGGTGGGGAAATGCCTGCCTCAGGGAGAGATCCCGGAGTCGGAGATCCCTCACTTCGTTCGGGATGACACGGGGAGGTAGGGCGACGGAGGCTCCTCAGGCCGGTGCCCCGCCCTACTCGGTCCTTGGCCAGCCGTTACCGACGCGCCAATCGGCGGAGCCGCCTCCTACAGCAGTCCCGGCGGGTAGCAGGCCGGGTGGCGCGGCGGGCGGAGCCGGCTCCCACAGACGATCCCCGCCCCGGCATCCCGGCGGATCGCGGGCCGGATCGCCACCGCCCAGGGCAGCCACAGGGGCTGCCCCTACAACCGGCGCCGGGGCCGGAGGGCGCCGGTCGGCAGCCCGAATCGCCGCCAGCCCAGCCCCCCGCGGGGGCTTCGTCGCTGTTGCCCGCGGCTTTAGCCGCCGGGCAACGCCGCGCCGGGCGGCTCCCCAGCAGCCGAATCGCCCCCCAATCCCGCCCCACCACCCTGGCATCCCGGCGGCTGGCAGGCCGATTGGCGCGGCGGCACCGCCGGACGGAGCCGGCTTCCACAGACGACCGTGCACCAACGGGCACAAAAACGAGGGCGGCCCCCACAGGGAGCCGCCCCCACGTGTACCGATCGAGCCTACCGCTGGCGGTAGCGCAGGAACGGCGGGATGTCGAGATCGTCCTGGGCCGGGGCGGGAGCCACCGGCGCCGGAGGCCGCATCGGTTGCTGGCGCGGCGGCGGCGCCGCCGGCTGCGGATTCGGCGCCGCCACCTGGATCGGCGGGCGCGCGGGCTCGGGCTGCGCCGCCCGCGTGGGCAGCGAGTAGGCCGGGGCCTGCTGCGGGTGCGCGCCGTACGACTGCGCCTGACCGCGGCTCACCACCTGCGTCGGGCGGCGGACGCTGTCGAAGCCGGTCGCGATGAGCGTCAGCTTCACGTCCTTGCCCATCTGCGGGTCGATCACCGCGCCGAAGATGATGTTCGCCTCGGGGTCGGCCGCCTGCTGGATGATCTCGGCCGCTTCATAAAGCTCCAGGATCCCCAGGTCCTCGCCGCCGGTGATGTTGAAGAGCACGCCCTTCGCGCCGTCGATCGAGATCTCGAGCAGCGGGCTCTCGATGGCCATGCGCGCCGCGTCGATGCAGCGGTTGTCGCCCGAGCCGCGCCCGATCGCCATCAGGGCCGAGCCCGCGTCGCTCATCACCGACTTCACGTCGGCGAAGTCGAGGTTGATCATGCCGTGCTCGGTGATGAGGTCGGAGATGCCCTGGATGCCTTGGCGCAGCACGTCGTCGGCCATGCGGAAGGCCTCGAGCATCGAGGTCTTTTTGTCCGAGACTTGCAGCAGGCGGTCGTTCGGGATGGTGATCAGCGTGTCGACGTGCTGGCGCAGCAGCTGCAGCCCCTCGTCGCCCGCCTGGCGGCGGCGGCTGCCCTCGAACGTGAACGGCCGGGTGACCACGCCGACCGTCAGCGCCCCGACCTCGCGCGCGATCTGCGCGATGATCGGCGCGGCGCCGGTGCCGGTGCCGCCGCCCATGCCCGCGGTGATGAACACCATGTCGGCGCCGCGGAGCACGTCGAACAGCTCATCGCTGCTCTCCTCCGCCGCCTTGCCGCCCACGGTCGGGTTGCCGCCCGAGCCCAGACCCTTGGTCAGCTTATCGCCGATCCGGATCCGCGTCGGCGCATCTGAGTGCAGCAGCGCCTGGGCGTCGGTGTTCACCGCGATGAACTCCACGCCCTTCACCTCCGCGCGGATCATGCGGTTCACGGCATTGCTGCCGCCGCCGCCCACGCCGATGACCTTGATCTGCGCGAAGTTCTCGACCTCCTGCGCCGGACCGTAGAGCGGCCCCGGCGACGGGGGCGGGAGAGGTGCCTGATTCCTGCGATCGTACATTGTCTTCTGCTCCTTTGCGCTGAGAAACGGGCCCTACGGCAAAAACTCACGTAAAAAGCCGCGCAATCGACTATAGAAATCCGGGCTGCCCGGGCGCGGGTGCGCCGTCGACAGCGGATGTAGCGGCATATGCACCGTGCCCGCCGAGTGGCGGGTTGCCCAGAGCGCCAGGCCCACACTGGTCGCGAAAGCCGGGCTATCCAGCGTATCGGTCAAACCGGTCATGCCCTGCGGTACGCTGATCCGCACCGGCATGCGCAACACCTCCGAGGCCTGCTCGGCAATGCCCGGCAGGCGCGCCGCGCCGCCGGTGAGCACAATGCCCGCCGGCAACAGGCCTTCGTAGCCGCTGCGCTTGATTTCCGCGGCCACCATCGTGCAGATTTGTTCCACCCGCGCTTCCAGGATGCGCGAGACCAGGTTGCGCGAGATCCGCGCGGTGCGCCCCGACTCGAACGTCTCGACTTCGATCAGCTCGTCGTCGTCGAGGTCCGGCTCGGGCGGCGCGTCGCCATCCTCCAGGATCCGCATGAGCTCCGTCTGCACCGGCCGGCGCTCGGGTTGCGCGCCCCCGGCCTGCGCGACGATGCGCCCGGCCCCCGGCAGCGGCGCGTTCGGCGGCACCGCGTGGTGCCCGTTGCCGTAGATGTCGCGCGCGGGGCGCGGCCGGGCCACCATCCCGTGGTTCAGCTTCAGCCGCTCCGCCGCGTCAAACGGCACCTTCAGCACGATGCTCAGATCCTGCGTCAGATGATTGCCGCCCACCGGCAGCACCACTGTGTGCCAGATGCTTCCCTCGATGAAGATCGCCACGTCCGTCGTGCCCCCGCCGATGTCGACGATCACGACGCCCAGGTTCTTCTCCTGCTCCGTCAGCACGCCTTCGGCCGAGGCCAGCGGCTGCAGCACCAGGTCGTCCACCTCCACCCCGGCGCGCTGCACGCAGCGCACCAGATTCTGCAGCGCCGTCACCGCGCCGGTCACAATATGCGTTTCCACTTCCAGCCGGAAGCCCGCCATCCCCACGGGATCGCGCACGCCGGCCTGCCCATCGACCACATAGAAGCGCGGGATCACGTGCAGCACCTCGCGCTGCTGCGGGATCGCCACGGCGCGGGCCGCGTCCACGGCCCGCGTGACGTCCTCCGGGATAATCACCCGGTCCGCGTGCGACACGGCGACGACCCCGCGGCTGTTCAGCGAGGCGACATGGTCGCCCGCCACGCCCACGAAGGCCGAGCCGATCTTGCAGCCTGAGAGCCGCTCCGCGCGCTCGATGGACAGGGCGATGGCCCGCACCGTCTGCGGGATATCGACGACCATCCCCTTCGTGACCCCCGCCGAGGGGGCAATGCCCGCCCCAAGGATATTCATCTCCGGGCCCCGGCCGACTTCGCCCACGACGGTGCAGACCTTCGTGGTCCCCACGTCGATGCCCACGATGATCCGTTCCTGGTTCTTAGGCATAGCCGCACGCTCCTCCCGTGCGCCACGCCGCCCCCGTCTTCACGCAGGCGGAGTAGCCATATCTCCCAAAGGGCGATATGTATAACGCATCATACCACACCTTTTCCATAATTACCATACCTGCGCCCCGGCTCCTGTGAGGTCCCGGCGCCCCGGCGTCCGGCCGGGGGCATACAACATCCCCCAGTATCGCCGCGGCCCCTCCATTCGGAGCCGCCTGGCACTCTGCCGCCGCTCTCCCACGGCGCCTGGCCCTTGCCCGGCCTACAAGAAGTGCCGCCGGATAATCGCCAGGTTGGTGAACATCCGCACGCCGAAGGCGACGATCGCGGCCAGCGCCAGGTTCACCCCCAGGCGATCCCCCAGGTACGTCAGCAGCAGCGCCAGGCCGACATTGGCCACGAGGCCGCTGACGAAGATCCGGTTCGCGTACGTGCGATCCAGGTCCGCGCGCATCGCGCCCAGGATCGCGTCCATCGCCGCCAGGATCGCCACCGCCGTGTACGGTGCGGCGGCCTCCGGCACGGTGAACGAGAACTGCAGCCCGATCACCAGCCCGATCAAGAGCGCCAGCAGCGGCAGCCACATCCCCGGTCATCCTCCCGGCGCTACGGCGTGACCGCCACGCGGTCGGGCGCCCGCACGTCGATCAGATGCCAGTCCCGGTGCTGCGCCGCCATGTCCTGCACCAGCGCCGTCACCACCCGGATCTTCGTGTCCAGCGCCGTGCCGTCGCCGAAGCGCACACGCCGCCCGGTGTCGGTCACGACGGTGACCCCGCCGGCCACCTGGTACTCCATCTGGCTGATATGCAGCCCGCTCGGGCCCGGCAGCTTCATGTACAGCTGTTGGGCCACGGTGATCACATCCTGCCGCTCCAGATGGTCCCCCAGGTGCAGCGTCCCCGGCACGGTGTCCTTATCGTAGACCACCACGTAGCCTTCCAGCGTGGTGGCCTGGCTGATCACCACCCCATCGTCGCTGATGAGGTACGGCGTGTTGTCGATCAGCACCCAGACCACGTTCGGCCGCCGCTCGCTCACGTGGATCAGCACCTGCCCCGGCAGCCGCGTCTCCACCTGCGCGTCCTTGATGAACGGCGCCCGCCGCAGCCGCGCGGCCACCTGCGCCGGGTCGACGAGGAAGATGTTCATCCCCACGACCCCCGTCAGTTGCGCCGCCTGCGTGGCGGTGAGGGCCGTCGAGTTCACGACCGAGACCGACTGCACCTGGTAGTCGGTCGACGTCGCCAGGGCGACCGTCAGCGCCACGAGCAAGGCCAGGCCCGCCAGGTCGATAATGCGCCCGCGGCGCACGTCGTCGCGGAAGAGCACCCAGCCGACGCGCTCGGTCGGGCGGGCCCGCCGCCGCGCGGCGCGGATCTGCTCGCCGAGCGACACGAGCGCTTGCCGGGGCGTGGCCGCCGGGGGCGCCACCTTGCGCTTGCGCCGCACCCGCTGCCCGGTCCCCGCCGCGCTCGCGGGCGCCGCGGGGGCTGTCGGGGGCGCGGGGCTCACCGTGCTCGGCACGGGCTTCGCCGCCGCCGCCGCACCCTTCGCCGGAACGGCTGCGGCAGACGCCGGGGTCGCGGCGGGCTTGGGGGCCGATGCGCTCGGCGCCGCGCCGCCGGCCGCCAGGCTGATGGGCGTGCCGGTCACGGCCTTCGTCGCCGCGCCCTTGCGCGGCGCCGCGGCCTGCTTCCGGCCACGGCGCGCCGGTCCGGCCGCCGCGCTCGCCGCGCCGCCCGAGTCCTCTTTGCGCTTGCCCCACACCCTCAAACGCATAAGCCATCTCACCCATTGACGCCCGACGATTCGGGCCCGCTTCCGCCCGCGCAGGCGGGCTGCGTCTCGGTTGGCCGCGGCTCGCGCCGCGGAGCCGACCCTACACCGGGAGCTCGGTCCCGTCGACCGTCCGCGCGTCCGCGTCGTCGTCCGCGGCGCTCGGCGGGGGCACCCGGTCGGCCTGCCGCGCCAGCGCCAGCTCGATCAGCCGCGCCACAAGCGCCGCATACGACAGGCCACTCGCCTCCCACAGCTTCGGGTACATGCTGATCGCCGTGAAGCCGGGGATCGTGTTGATCTCGTTGAGCAGCACCGCGCCGTCGCCGCGCCGCACGAAGAAATCGACCCGCGCCATGCCCGCCCCATCGATCGCCTGGAAGGCCGTCACGGCCAGCGTGCGCACCTGGGCCGCCGTCGCCGCCGGCAAATCGGCCGGGATAATCAGGTCGGACGACTCGTCCAGGTACTTGGCGCGGAAGTCGTAGAACTCGCGCCGCGGCACCACCTCGCCGCAGACCGACGCGACCGGGTCCTCGTTGCCGAGCACGCTGCACTCGATCTCGCGCCCGTCGATGCCCGCCTCGATCACCAGCCGCCGGTCGTAGCGCGCCGCCCGGTCGATCGCGGCCGCGAACTCGGCCGGGCCGTGGATCTTGCTGATGCCCACGCTCGAGCCCAGGTTCGCCGGCTTGGCGAACATCGGGTAGCCCAGCGCCTCCTCGGCGCGGCGCTGCACGCCCCGCCGGGTCGCGCCGCCACTCGTGTCGCCCGACCGCCAGGTACGGGCCCACGGGCAGCCCCGCGCTGCGGAAGACCGCCTTCATCGCGATCTTGTCCATGCCCAGCGCCGAGCCCAGCACCCCCGCCCCGACGTAGGCGATGCCGGCGAGCTCCAACATGCCCTGGATCGTGCCGTCCTCGCCGTGCGGCCCATGCAGCACCGGGAAGACCACGTCGACCCCGGCGAGCACGTGGCCCGCGAGCGTCACCGCGTTGGTCCCCGGCCCTGCCTGCGCCGCAAGGGCCATCGACTCCTCCGGACCCAACTCGGCCGCCCCCGCGGCGCCCCTGCCGGCCCGCAGCAAGCCGAGCGGGTCCCCGCTCGCCAGCCAGCGCCCCTCGCGCGTGATCCCGATCGGCACCACCTCGTAGCGCGCCGGGTCGAGCGCCCGCATCACCGAGCGGGCCGAGGCCAGCGAGACGGCGTGCTCCTCCGACTGGCCGCCGAACAGCACGGCCACCCGGATCCGCCGCGGCGTCTCCGCCGCGTGCACCGCCTCGTCGTCGCGCGGCGCGGCTGCCACGTCCCGTGCAGTCTCGTCCGTCACGCATCCCCCCGGTTCATCTACGCAAGCTCCAATCGTTCACCTGTCCCAGCCCGCTTGCGCGGACTTCGTCGCTGTTGCCCGCGGCGTCAGCCGCCGGGCAACGGCTCCCCCACGATCTCGATCTCGGTCGCCAGCGCGATCCCGGTCTGCTCCAGCACGCGAGTCCGCGCCAGGGCGAGCAGGGCCAGGGCATCTGCCGCCGTCGCCCCGCCCCGGTTGACCAGGAAGTTGGCATGCACCGGCGAGAACTGCGCCCCGCCGTGGATGGCGCCCTTCAGGCCCACGAGCTCGATCAGCCGCCCGGCCGAATCGCCTGGCGGGTTCTTGAACGTCGAGCCCGCGCTCTTGCCCTGCGGCTGCGTGGCGCGCCGCTGCGCCAGCTGCTCGCGCATGCGTTGCGTGCCCTCGGCGCGCGAGCCCCGCTGCAGCCGCATCTCGGCCGCCAGCACGATCACCGCGGGCGACAGCGCCCGCGCCGCCAGCGGCCCGTGCGCCTTCAGCACGCTCGTCCGGTAACCCAGGTGGAGCGCGTCCGCCGGCCACTCGGCCACGGCGCCCATCGCGTCCAGCACCCAGACGCGCTGGAGGATCTGCGCCATGTCGCCGCCGTGGGCGCCCGCGTTGCTCACCACGGCGCCGCCGATCGAGCCGGGGATGCTGTTGCCCCACTCGGCGCCCAGCCAGCCCTCGGCCACGCTCGCGCGCGCCACCTGCGTGAACAGCGCGCCGGAGTCGGCCCGCCAGAGCGCCGCCGGGGCCGTCTCCGCCGCGCCGGCCGCCAGGGGCTGCCCCTCGGCGTCCAGGAGCGTGCGCGTCTGCTCGGCCGCGCGGTGCCGGATCACCAGGCCGCGCACGCCGCCGTCGAGCGCCAGCAGGTTCGTGCCGTTGCCGATCACCAGGAACGGCAGGCCCAGAGCCCGCGCCGCCCCCACCGCCGCGATCAGCCGGTCGGTCGTCGACGTGGTCACGAACAGGTCGGCCGGGCCGCCGATGCGCAGCGAGGTATAGCGGCTCAGCGGCTCGCGCACGATCACCGCCAGCCCGGTCGCCCGCGCCAGCGTGTCGCGCATCTCCTGCAGCGCCGAATCGGTCACCACGCCTCCTCGCACATCCACGGCGGCGCCCATCAGTGCGCCCCGCCCGACGCGGGCACCGCGCCGAGCAGCGCCGCGCCCACCTGCCACACGTCGCCCGCGCCCAGCGTCAGCAGCACGTCGCCCGGCCGCACGATGTGCCGCGCCAGCGCCGCCGCCTCGGTCAGGTCGGCGGCGAAGTAGCCGCGGCCCGGCGCGAGCGCGTTCAGCCGGTCGACCAGCATCTGCCCGCGCATGCCCAGCGTGTCGTGCTCGCGCGCCGCGTAGATCTCACAGACGATGGCCACGTCGGCCGCTGCCAGCGCCTCGGCGAAGGCGGCGAGGAAGCTGCGCGTGCGGCTGTACGTGTGCGGCTGGAAGACCACGACCAGCCGGCGCCCCGGCAGGTGCCGCCGCGCCGCGGCCAGAGTCGCCGCGATCTCGGTCGGGTGGTGGGCGTAGTCGTCGACCACCAGCACGCCGCCGGTCTCGCCCTTGACCTCGAAGCGCCGCCCCGTGCCGTGGAACCGGGCCAGCGCCGCCGCGGCCGTCTCCGGCGCCACGCCCAGCGCGGCGGCCGCGCCGATCGCCGCCAGCGCGTTCAGCACGTTGTGGTGGCCGGGCAGCGCCAGGGTCACGGCCACCGGCGCCCCGGCATGCACGGCCGTGAAATCGCTGCCGCCCTGCGCGTTCGGCGCCTCGTCGCGCGCCTGCCAGGCGCAATCCGCCGTCGTGCCGTAGAGCAGATACTGCCGCCCGCCCGCCGCCGCGCCCGCCAGCGCCGCCGCCAACGCCCGCGCGCCGGGGTCGTCGCCGCAGCAGAGCAGCGTGCCGCCCGGCCGCAGGTTGCCCGCGAAGCGCGCGAACGAGTCGCGAATGGCGTCCAGGTCGGCATAGAAGTCCAGGTGGTCGGCCTCCACGTTCGTGATCACCGCGACCTGCGGCCGGAGCTCCCAGAACGAGCCGGCGTATTCGTCCGCCTCGGCCACGAGCTCCGGCCCGGCGCCCCAGTGGCCGCCCGTGCCCAGGTCGGTCAGCACGCCGCCGACCAGGAAGGCCGGGTCGCGCGCCGCCGCGCGCAGGATCCAGGTGATCATCGCCGTCGTCGTCGTCTTGCCGTGCGTGCCCGCGACGGCTACGCCGGTGCGCTCGTCCATGAGCCGCCCGAGCAGGGCCGCCCGCGAGATGACCGGCGTGCCCGCCGCCCGCGCCGCGGCGAGCTCCGGGTTGTCCGCCGGCACCGCCGCGCTGATGACCACGTGGCCGGCCGTCGCCAGGTCGGGGTTGTCCGCTGCCTGGCCCACGCGCACGGCCACACCGCGCGCCCGCAGCGCGTCCAGCGCCGCCGACTCGCTCTGGTCCGAGCCGCTCACCACCGCGCCCTGATCGCGCAGCACGTGGGCCAGCACGCTCATACCCGCGCCCCCGATGCCGATAAAGTGCCAGTGCTCCGTCACTACAGAACCGTCCGCACCACGCGCCAGATCGTATAGATGACCAGCGACAGCACGAAGAGCGCGATCGCGATCGTGCCCAGCCCGGCCCAGTTCGGCGCGCCCGACTGGCCGCCGATCGTCAGCGCGGGGATCGCCAGGTGCAGCGTGCCCGCCAGCGGGTCGCGCCCGCCCAGCGCCACGTACTGCTGGTAGTAGTTCGAGACCTCGCTCAGGATCAGGATCGTGCCGAGGCCGCCGAAGATGGCGCCCATCGTCTTGCCCAGCAACCCCACGTTGATGTTGTTGCCCAGCGCCCGCGAGATCCATACCGCGATCGAGATCAGGAATAAGAAGAAGAGCCCGGTCGCCATCGGCACGTTCGCGTCGCTGATCACGATCGTCGGCGACGGGATCGAGCCTTCGGGCTTCCCGACCATGATCGCGAAGAACTGCACCGCCGCACCCAACAGGGCGTTGATGAGCTCCATCAGCTTCGGCCCCAGCCGCGAAGCGATCTGCGTCGCGAAGAAGACGCCGACCGTCCAGATCGCCATGTACTTCCAGCCGATCAAGAACCCCAGGAGCGCCGTCGCGACGACAAACGCCGTCTCGATCACGCCCCAATCCAGTGTAAGTGCCATGGTCTGCCTCCTCAGGAAGCATCGCTACCGCGCGATCGCTGGAACGGCAGCGCCACGCGCCGGTACCACGGGCGCCCAGGCTCCGTGGCGGGCGCGGCCCCGGCCGTTCGCCGGTGGCTCGGCACCTGATACCGCGAGATGTTCAGGAGCAGTCCCATCGCCGCCATGGTGACGACCAGGGACGAGCCCCCGTAGCTGATGAACGGCAGCGTGATCCCGGTGAAGGGGATCGCGCGCGAGACCGACCCGATGTTGATCAGCGCCTGCACGCCGATCCAGGCCGTGATGCCGGACGCCAGCAAGGTGCCGTAGCTGTCACGCGCCTGCAGGGCAACCCGCGTGCCGCGGAAGACCAGCAGCCCGAACAGCACCAGCACCACCAGCGCGCCGATATAGCCCCACTCCTGCCCCAGGACGGCGAAGATCGTGTCGGTGAACTGCTCGGGCAGCCAGCCGAACTTCTGCCGGCCCGCGCCGAGTCCCAGGCCGAACAGCCCGCCCGAGCCCAGCGCCATCTGCGACTGGATGATATGGTAGCCCGCGCCGGTCGGGTCGCTCTCCGGGTCGATGAACGCCGTGAGGCGGCTGTTCCGGTACGACGCCGTGAACATCAGCAGGTAGAAGACGAAGCCGCCCATCGCCATGCTGCCCAGGAAGTGGATCATGTGCGCTCCGGCGATGAAGAAGATCGTCACGCCGATCGCCACGATCACCAGCGTCGTGCCCATGTCGGGCTCACGCATCACGAGCGAGGCGACGATGCCCATGACCACGCCGAACGGGATCAGCCCGTAGGCCAGGTTGCGCACCTTCTGGCCCTTCTGCGACAGCCAGTCCGCGATGTACAGCACCAGCACCAGCTTGCACAGCTCGCTCGGCTGCAGGAACAGCAGCCAGCGGTGCGCGCCGTTGACCCCCGGGCTGATCAACTCCGGCCCAATCAGCACAATCAACAGCATCAGCAGCGTGACCCCCATCAGCGGCACCGAGAGCCGGCGCCAGAAGGGGTACGGCACCACCATGAACACGACCAGCAGCAGCAGCCCGCCGAGCAGGCTCTGCACCTGCTTGAACGCGAAGTAGGCCGGGTTCGGCGGCGTCAGGCTGAGGCCCTGCGCATAGGACGCCGAGTAGACCATCACCAGCCCGATCAGGCACAGGCCCAGCACCGCGGCCAGGATCCAGTAGTCGGGCCGCCGCCGCAGGTTCATGTCGATGGCCCGCGGCCGGTTGACCGGCGCCACCGAGACGCCCTCGCGGGTCAGCAGCGCCGCGTGCGATTCGTGGTCAGGATAGCGCGAAAGCGTGCTCATGGGCGGGCTCCTTCCACGGACGCCCCCGCGGCGGCAGGGCCGCCCGGCGGCAGCGGGCCGGGCGCGCCGGCCAGGTCTTCGACGAGGCGGCGGAACTGCGCGCCGCGGTCAAACTCATTCGCGAACATGCCGAACGACGCGCAGGCCGGCGACAGCAAGACCGCGTCGCCCGGCTGCGCCGCCCCGGCCGCCAGGGTGACCGCCGCGGGGAAATCCGCGGTGCGACCGAGCACCCGCGCTCCGGCCGCCGCCAGCGCCGCCGCCAGCGCGTCGGTCGCACTGCCTTCCAGCAGCACGACGCCCCGGCACCGCCGCGCCACGACCGGCGCGAGGCCGGTGAAATCGGACCGCTTGTCCGCGCCGCCCGCGATCAACACGATCGGCCCGGCGAGTGCGGCCAGCGCGGCCTCGGTCGCGGCGGGCGTGGTCGCCGTCGTGTCGTTGTAGAACACCACGCCGCCGATCGTCGCCACCCGCTCCAGCCGATCCGGCACGCCGCGGAAGGCGCGCAGCGCGCTCCGCACCGCCTCGACCGGCGTCTCCGCGAGCAGCGCCAGTTGCGCCGCGCAGCAGGCGTTCCACAGGCTGTGCCGCCCCGGCACCTGGATCTCCCCGACCGCCACGAGCGGCGTCGGCGCGCCGTCGCGCGGGTACCAGACCAGCGCGTCGCCGTCGAGATAGACGCCCGGCCGCGGCGACTCCGGCCGCCGCCCGAACCAGGCCACCTGGCCCGGCGCCCGCGCCCCGAACGCCTGCCCCCACGGGTCGTCGATGTTCAGCACGGCGGTGTTGTGCGGCCGCTGGTGCCGGATGATGGCGAACTTCGCCTCCGCGTAGTCGGCCATGTCGCGGTAGCGGTTCAGGTGGTCCGGCGACAGATTGGTGATCGCCGCCAGCGGCGGGCTCCAGCCCGCCTCGTCGGCGCCTTCCAGCTGCCAGCTCGACATCTCCAGCACGGCCCAGCTATCCGGCCGCACGCGCGGCAATTGCTCCAGCGCCGACACGCGCAGGTTGCCCGCCAGCACCGCGTCGGGCCAGGCGCGCCGCACCATCTCCCACGTCCACGTCGCGGTCGTCGTCTTGCCCTTCGTGCCCGTCACGCCGATGATCGGCGCCGGGCTGAGCGCGGCGAACAGGCTGAGCTCCATCAGCACCGGCTTGCCCAGCCGCCGCGCCAGCGCCAGCCACTCCGACTCGCGCGGCACCGCCGGGTTGCGTACCACATAATCGGCCCAGGCGAAATCCTCCGCGCGGTGTCCACCGAGGACCAGCGTCGCGGGCGCGCCGTCCAGCGCCGCCACGCTCGCCCCGAGCGCGGCCGCATCCTTGGCGTCCGTCACGCGCACCTCGGCCCCCTGGCCGAGCATAAAGCGCGTGACGCCCAGGCCCCCGCCGTGGACGCCCAGCCCCAGGATCAGCACCTTTTTGCCGCGAAAGTCCATCCGCTATCCAATCCCACGAACCCAAGCCACGAACCAATCCCGCTATTGCGGGTCGACCCGGCAGCCCGAGGCCGCCGCTACGCCAGCGCCAGCGCCACCCCCAGCATCCCCGCCAGCATGCTGATCAGCCAGAAGCGCATGGCGACCTGCGTCTCCGACCAGCCCAACAGCTCGAAATGGTGATGCAGCGGCGCCATCTTGAACAGCCGCTTGCCGCCCGTCAGGCGGAAGTAGATCACCTGCAACATCGACGACGCGGCGGTGGCAATGAAGACCGCCGCCACCACCGGCAACACCAGCCACTGCCCCGTCATGAACGCGCACACGGCCAGCAGCGCGCCCAGCGCCAGCGACCCCATGTCGCCCATGATCACCTGCGCGGGGTGGGCGTTGTACCACAGGAATGCCAGCAGCGCGCCCACCGTCGCGAAGCACAGATACACAACCGGCTCCTGTCGCTGCAGGTAGGCGATCACCCCATAGGCCACGAACGCCATCGCCGCCATGCCCCCCGCCAGCGTGTCCAGCCCGTCCGACAGGTTCACCGCGTTCGCCATGCCCACGATCACCACGATCGCGATCAGGATGTAAATCGGCCCGATGTCGCTCCCGCGGGTCGCGCCCGAGAACGGGATATAGATGCTGTGCAGGTTGAGCGGGAAGTAGAGCACCAGCGCCGCGATGATCCCGATGATCGTCAGCCAGAGCATCTTGAACCGCGCCGTCAGGCCCTCCCGTTTCCGGCCCCCCACGATGCTCAACCGGTCGTCGATCGCGCCCAGCGTCCCGCACGAGATGATGATGCCCAGCGGCAGCAGCAACGACTTGAAGTTCAGCAGCTGCATGAACAGCACGATGCAGATCACGATCGTCGCCAGGAAGATCAGCCCGCCCATCGTCGGCGTGCCCATCTTCACCATGTGCGACTGCGGCCCTTCGATCCGGATCTGCTTGCCGATGCGCCGCCGCCGCAGCTCGCGGATTATCGGGCCGCCGAGCACCAGCCCGATCAGGAAGGCCACGCCGCCCAGCGCGAGCGCCCGGATCATGATGAACCCGGCCAGCGGCGCGATCTGCGGCAGCGGGATCGCGCGGACCTCCTCCGGGAGCGCGCGGGCCAGCGCGGCCAGCACGGCCAGCGCGCGGTACACGAGGCTCAGCCCTGCGGGAATCATGATGGCGCTCGCAGCCCTTCCACAATCTCCTCCATATGCATACCGTGCGATCCTTTGACGAGCACGAACGCGCCCGGCACCAATTCCCGGCGCAGGTACGTGATCGCCGCCGCGTTCTCGGCGGCGAAGAACACCTGGTCCGGGGCCATGCCCGTGCGCAGCGCCTCCTCGCCGATGATCCGCCCGCGCGGCCCGACCACGACCAGCCGGTCCACGATCTCGATCGCGCGCCGGGCCACCTTGATGTGGCCCTCAACCTCGTACTCGCCGAGCTCCAGCATGTCGCCCAGCACCGCCCAGCGCGGGTGCGGCAGCTCATTCAACAGGTTCAGCGCCGCCAGCGACGACGCCGGGTTGGCGTTGTAGCTGTCGTCGATGATCGTCGCGCCGTGCGTCCCGGTCACGACCAGCAGCCGCAGCTGTTGCGCCTCGCGCGTCTGCAGGCCCTCGAGGATATCGCCCCAGCTCAGGCCCACCGCCTCGGCCGCCGCCGCCGCCCGCAGCGCCGTGTGCACGCTGTGCGCGCCGAGCAGCGGCAGCCGCAGCCGCGCCGCCGCGCTGCCCCGGTGCAGGGTGAAATGCACCCCGCCCAGCCCCTGGCTCTCGATCTCGTCGGCCCACAGGTCCGCCGCCGGGTCCAGCCCATACGTCAACACGCGCGCCGCCGTCTGCGCCGCCATGGCGCGCACGCGCGGGTCGTCATAGTTCAGCACGGCCACGCCGCCCGGCGCCGCGGGCAGCGCCCGCACGAGCTCCGCCTTGTGCAGCGCCAGGTTCTCCAGCGTGCCCATGCTCGCCAGGTGCGAATGGCTCACGTTCGTGATCACTCCGACCTGCGGCTGCGCGATCGCCGCCAGCGCCGTGATCTCGCCCATCCAGGCGCCCCCGCCGAGCTCGAACACCGCGACCTCATGCTCCGGCTGCAGCCGCAGCACGCTCAGCGGCAGGCCCGTCTCGCTGTTCAGGTTCCCCTCGCTGTAGAGCACGCGGTACGTCGCGCTGAGCACCGAGGCCGTGTACTCCTTCGTGCTCGTCTTGCCGATGCTGCCCGTGATCCCGATCACCTTGAGCGCCGGGAACTGCCGCCGCCACCAGGTCGCGAAGGCCTGCAGCGCCTTGAGCGTATCCGCCACCCGGATCAGGGCGAACGGCGCGCCCAACGTCGGGTCCGCGGGCCACGACTCCTGCGCCAGCGCCGCGACCGCGCCCCGGCCGGCCGCATCCGCGATGAAGGCGTGGCCGTCCTGCGCCGTGCCCCGCAGCGGCACGAACAGACTCCCCGGCCCCGCCTGCCGCGAATCGATGACCACGTCGCGCACGACCAGATCCGCCGCACCGGCGTGCGCCGGGTCGAGCGTCCCGCCCGTGCCGGTCAGAATATCCGCTAGCGTGAACATGACCAAGGTCGACCCATCACGTCCTCATCCCGATCCTGCCGCGACCCGTCGCGGCCATCTCCAACATCCCTAGCAAGCAGGCGGCCACCCCGCCGCCCCACCCCATTCATGTATTCCTGCGGGCCGGAGGCCCGTTCGTGTATGCGTGGTGGGCCCGATGAGGCCCACCCCCAACCACTACTTGACCGGCTCGTCCGGCGGGATCTTCCAGTACTGGAACAGCTGCGCGGCCAGCCGCCCGAAAGCCGGCGAAGCCGTCTCGCCGCCCCAGATGCTCACCGTCGGCTGGTCCAGGCGGACCAGCATCACGAACTTCGGGTCGTCGGCCGGCGCGAACCCGATCACCGAGGCGATCGTGCCCGGCGCGTCGTAGCCATTCTGCCCCGGGATCTGCGCCGTGCCCGTCTTCGTCGCCGTCTTGTAGCCCGGCACCTTGGACAGCAGGCCCGCCGATGTCGTGTCGACCGCCCAGACCATCATGTCCTTGACGGCCTGCGCCGACTGCGGCGTGATCACCCGGCGCACCACCGTCGGCTTGTTCTGCTGGACGATCTGCCCGTCGCGCGACACCGAGGACACGACGTACGGCTTCATCAGCAGCCCGCCGTTCGCGATCGCGCTCACCGCCGTGACCAGCTGGATCGGCGTGACCGAGATGCCCTGGCCGAAGGCGTTCGTGTACAGGTTGATCGGGCTGTACCCGGCTTCGCCCGGCAGCCAGAAGATCCCTTGCACCTCGCCCGACATGTCGACCCCGGTCAGCTGGCCCAGCCCGAACTTCTGCAGGTAGTCGTAAAACTTCGTCTCGCCCAGCTGCGTCGCGGCGAAATCCATCGCCACGTTGTCCGAGCGCGCCAGCCCTTCCTTCATCGACTCCGTGCCATAGGCCGTCCGCGTGCTGTTCCAGATCGTCCAGCCGTAGGCCTGCACGTAGCCCGCGCAGTAGAACGTCGTATCCGGCGTCACGGCCCCGCCGTCGATGGTCGCGGCCATCGTCAGCAGCTTGAAGGTCGAGCCCGGCTCATAGACGTCGCTCACCGCCGGGTTCTTGAAGATGTCCCAGCCGTCCTGCCCCACGCTGGTGAAGTGGTTCGGGTCGAACTGCGGCGACGTCGCCTCCGCGATGATCGCGCCCGTGTGCGGGTCCATGATCAGGATCTCGCCGCTCGACGCGCCCGTGTCCTTGAGCGTGTTCGCCAGCTCATTCTGCGCCATGTACTGCACGGCGCTGTCGATCGTCAGCTGGATGTCCGCGCCGTCGACCGCCGGCGCCGAGCGCGAGTCGCCCAGCGGCAGCGGCACCAGGTTCGAGTCACGTTCGGCCGTCATGTAGCCGGGCGTGCCCGCCAGCACGTCGTTGTAGAACTGCTCCACGCCGTACTGCCCCTGGTTGTCGTAATCGGTGAAGCCCAGAATGTGCGAGGCGAACGTCCCGTTGGGATACTCGCGTCGCGGCTGCTCGTCGAGCCAGACGCTGCCCTGCAGCACCGGCCATGTGTCGAGCAATTGCTGCACGCGCGCGCTCGCGTCGCTGTCCAGCCGGCGGGCCAGCAGCTGCGTCGTATAGGTGATCCCCTGGATGCGCTGGTAGAGGTCGTCGGGCGACTCGGAGATGATCGGCCCGAGCAGGTCCGCGATGCTGTGGATATCGCTGTCGCTCTTGCGCGTCTTATCCAGATACAGGTCGGCGGCCTGGGCGTCGCCGGCCAGCAAGAAGCCCCGCGCGTCGCGGATCAGCCCCCGGTTCGGCAAAATCGGGTCCGTGCGCGTGATATTGTTCTCCAGGCTCTGGGTCATGGCCGACTGTTCCAGCACCTGCAATTGGAAGAGGCGCGCGGCAATATAGCCCGCCCCCAGCAGGAACAGCACCAGGAGCGCCCAGATGCGCCACCCGCGGATTAGCGTTTGCGACTGCGGCATGGGTCACCTCGGTTAGGGGGTCGCCGGTGGGATCGTCAGATAACGGAACTGGTCGCCCATGGGGACCATGTTCAGCCGCGTCGTGGCAAGCGCCGCAATGCGCGGCAGCGCCTGCGCGTCCGCGATCTCGAGCTGCAGCGTCTGCCGGTCGTGGATCAGCTTCGTGTGCTCCACGGCCTGCCGTTGCACTTCATAGTTGAGCTCGGTGACCGTGCTGGCCTGCACGAGGTACAGAAGACTGATGGCGGCGACCAACGCCAGCGCGATCACGAACCGGATCGCCGGGTCCAGCGCCAGGTAGGCCTCGAGGCGGGCCCGGCGCTCGTGCGCGTCGGCGATCGGTCCAGGAGCCGGGGCGTCGTCCCGATCCAGGGGGTAAGTCGGAACCGCGATCCGTAGTGCCATGGTTCAGTCCTGAGCAGCGTCTGCTGAGTGCTGATGACCACGTGCCGCGGCGCCTGGGGAGAACAGAAGAATCAGCACAGCGTGAGCCGCTGAATCCACTGACCGCTGACCACGCTCAGCACTCAGCACTCAGCACTCAGCACTGTGGTGGCCCGCCAGGCAAGCGCTCGGCGACACGGAGCCGGGCGCTACGGGCACGCGGGTTGCGCTCTGTCTCGGGCGATGTGGCCTGAACGGCGCCTTTGCTCACCGCCCGCAGCCGCGGCACATGGCCGCATTGGCAGACCGGGAACGCCGGCGGACAGATACAACCCTTGATTTCCTGCTGGATGAACTGCTTGACGATGCGGTCTTCCAACGAGTGGAAGGCGATCACCGCGAGGCGCCCGCCAGGCCGCAAGACCTGGAGCGCGGCGTTCAGGGCAATGGGCAGCACGTCCAATTCTCGATTGACCGCGATGCGCAACGCCTGAAACGTCCGCGTGGCCGGATGAATCCGGCCGCGAGACCCCGCAGGCCGGCCGCCCATTGCTGCCAGGACAATGGCGGCCAGCCTGCTCGTCGTGCCGATGGGGGCGGACTGTCGCGCGGCGACGATGCGCCGGGCGATGCGGCGAGACGCAGGCTCCTCGCCGTAGCGGTACAAAATATCCGCCAGCTCCCCCTCGGGTAAAGAATTGACAAGGTCGGCGGCGGTGGGCCCTGCGCCGCTGGGATCCATCCGCATGTCGAGCGCGGCGTCCGCCATAAAGGAGAAGCCGCGCTCCGCGGTGTCGAGTTGCATCGACGAGACCCCGAGGTCCAGCAGGACACCGTCTACGGCGGGGAAGCCGGAGGCGGCGGCCACTTCGCCCAGCGTGGCGAAGTTTGCATGGACCAGCAGTGCCCGGGCACCGAACGGGGCCAGCCGCGTCCGGGCCAGCGCCAGGGCCGTGGGGTCCTGGTCCAGCCCGAGCAGCCGGCCGTCCGGAGAGGAGCGCTCGAGAATCCCCGACGCATGCCCCCCGGCACCGACCGTGCCGTCTATGTAGCTCCCGCCTGGGATGACGGCCAGAGCGGAAAGCGTTTCCTGGTAAAGTACGGGTTCGTGCACTAGGTGTCCTGAGTGACTCGGGAACGCGCCGCCGGAGGCCGCCGCCGGCACGGGGCGCGTCCGCCCCCACTCAGCACTTAGAACTGCGCGGAGAGGTGCGACGCGATGATCTCACCTTGCTCCTCCACCTGAGTCTCCAGCGTTTCCCAGGCGGCCAGGTCCCAGACTTCGATATAGGTGTTCATGCCGACCACGGCCGCGCTGGCGGCGAGGCCGGCATAGGTGCGTAGGCGCTCCGACAGGACCACGCGGCCCTGTTTGTCGAGCTCGGCCGGTTCGGCGGCGGCGAAGGCGGCCCGGCGCAGATTCCGTGCGTTCGGGTCGCCCAGCGGCAGCGCGTCCAGCCGGGCCGCGATCCCCGTCCACGCCTCGACGGGGAAGATGTAGAGGCAGCGGTCCGTCCCGCGCGTGATGACCATGCCGTCCTGCAGCCCCGCCCGAAAGCGGGCGGGGATGGCAAGGCGCGCCTTTTCGTCGATTGTATGGTCAAACCGCCCGAGGAACATGATCCTGGCCTCTGCCGGATAAAAAGAATGAATGAGTGACGACGGTTGGTGACGGCAACCATCGCCACTCATTCACCACTCACCAGGTTGTGAAACCTTGCCCTCGCTTGTACGGAGCAAGCGCGCATCGGCGCGGCGGGTGCCGGCTCCGATGGAATGAATGAGTGACGGCGATTGGTGACGGCAACCGCCGCCACTCATCCATCGGGAGCTAGGTTAGAAAGGGCTCCGGCCGCGGGTGCGGTCCGAAGGGGGCGGGGTAACAGGGGAAGCGGCCCACCGCGGGCCCACTTATCAACAGGGCTTCCCCACTTATCCCCACTTTGCCCCACCTTTTCCACATTATAGCACCCCGCGCCCCACAATGCAAGCGATTCGTCGTTCAATTTGGCATCTCGCGTGCGCGAATTCTCGACCGACGCAGTAGTACAGGCGTTCTACCAGCGCATGGTGACGTCTAAAGAGAACAAATGAGCGATCGAAGAACTGATTCCGTGCGGAATTAGAGCCGATCCTGTGCGCTTTTGTTGGCATCCGCGCTCTCATTATTCTCACCGCCCTCTGCCGAACCTCTGCCGGGCGCACCCCGGCGGCCGCGGAGAAGCGCGCGCGCTCCAAGACCCGTGCAGCCGTGCGGCGATCCGCGGTGATCCATTGTAGGAGACGCCTCTGGGAACCGGCTCCGCCCGGCGATGCTGGGCTGGCGATCCAGCCAGGATCGCGCCCTGCCCGTCGGTGGGAGCCGGCTCCGCCCGGCGATGCCGGGGCGGCGATCCGGCCGGGATCGCGCCCCGCCCGTCTGTGGGAGCCGGCTCCGCCCGGCGATGGTGGGGTGCGCATCGGCCGGCAAGCAGCCCCGATCGTCTGGAGGAGGCGGCTCCGCCCCATCCGCGCGAACGTAACGGCCGGAACGGCGGGCAACGCCGGACGAGAGGCGCAACTGCCTTCGGCCTGCCCCACCTCCCCCTTGTCATCCTGAGTACGCAGGCGAAGGATCTCCCGCGGACTCCCGGAATGGTCTCCTGCACTCAGGCGTTTCCGCGCCGCGCGGCATCCGGGTGGCCGCTGCCGCAGACGTGCCACCCTGCGTCCCCCCACCTCCCCCTTGTCATCCTGAGCCGCAGGCGAAGGATCTCCAACTCCGAGATCTTGCCTGAGTCAGGCGTTTCCTCACCGTCCAGCCGCCGGGCGCCGCGGAGCCGATCAGGGCAAGCGCTACGGCGCGGAGATGTTTCACTGCGTGCAACATGACAAGGGGGCGGACCGGGAGCAAGGCGCTTCCCCGCCGACCGGCCCCCAGGCGCCGCGCGTCGCGGGATGCAACTGTCCCCCCACCTCCCCCTTGTCATCCTGAGCCGCAGGCGAAGGATCTCCGACTCCGAGATCTTGCCCTGAGTCAGGCGTTTCCTCACCGTCCGGCCGCCGGGCGCCGCCGAGCCGATCAGGGCAAGCCCCACGGCACGGAGATGTTGCACTCCGTGCAACATGACCAGGGCGCGGGCCGGGAGCGCGTCCGCCGTCGCAGGTGCGTGCCCGACAGCCACCGGGATGCGCCGTGGGTATTCGTGCATTCGTTGGGGCGGCGGAGCCGCATTCGTGGGCGGCCTGCGCCCCCACCACCCCGGCGCCCCCGCCGCCCGGCGATCGGGCCGGACCCACACCGCGGGAGCGCGCGGCGCATGCGCGGATGCGCGGCTGTCCGCCCGCGCGGCGCTGGCGCGGCGATTGCTTGGGTGGGAGCGGCGTGGTATAATGGGGAACGTCTTCGGCCGGACGCCGGGGGTTGGCGTGCCCGCGACCCGCGGGCGGCCGAGACGCGGACCGGAGGAGGCGCAGCGCATTGCTCGATTTTCTACGACATACCCCGAAGATCTTCAATCCCACGGAAGTCGACCAGGCGCGGCTCCGCGAGGTCCCCGACGACCTGTGGGTCAAGTGCAGCCACTGCAAAGAGCTCATCTATACCAAAGAGTTTGAGAAGTCGCTCAAAGTCTGCCAGAAGTGCGGCTATCACGCGCGCCTGACGGCGGCCGAGCGCATCGGCTATCTGCTCGACGAGGGCAGCTTCCACGAGATCGCCGCCGGCATCCGGCCGAGCGACCCGCTCGACTTCGTCTCCGAGGGCCAGGTCTATCGCACCAAGCTGCACGAGACGCAGGAGAAGACCGGCCTGGCCGAGGCGGTGGTCGCGGGCACGGGCACGATCGAGGGCCAGGCGTGCACGATCGCCGTGGTCGACTTCAACTTCCTCGGCGGCAGCATGGGCGCCGTCTACGGCGAGAAGATCTGCCGCGCCGTGGACACGGCCATCGCCACGCGCACCGCCCTGCTGACGGTGACCGCGACGGGCGGCGCGCGCATGCAGGAGGGGATGTACTCGCTCATGCAGATGGCGAAGACGACGGCGGCCCTGGTGCAGCTGGCCGAGGCGCGCCTGCCGTTCTTCTCGCTGCTGACCGACCCCTGCTTCGGCGGCGTCACGGCGTCGTACGCGACGCAGGCGGACATCACCATGGCCGAGCCGGGCGCGCTCATCGGGTTCGCGGGCCCGCGGGTGATCGAGCAGACCATGCGGCAGAAGCTGCCGCCGGGATTCCAGACGGCCGAGTTCTTGCTCCAGCACGGCATGATCGACCTGGTGGTGCCGCGGCGCGAGGTGCGGGGCACCCTGGCGCGGCTGCTGCGGCTGTATGGCACCATTACGGACACGGAAGCTGAGAGCGCGTGAGTAACGACAAGCGGGACGGCCACACGGCCGAGACACGCGAGGGGGAGATCTGGCAGCAGGTGCAGCTGGCGCGGCACCGCGAGCGGCCGCACACGCTCGACTTTATCCGCCAGATGTGCACGGAGTTCGTGGAGCTGCACGGCGACCGCGTCTTCGGCGACGACCCGGCGATGATCGGCGGGGTGGCCTGCTTCGAGGATCAGACCGTCGTCGTGCTGGGGCACCAGAAGGGCGCGAACACCAAGGAGAACGTGGCGCGCAACTTCGGCATGGCCCACCCCGAGGGCTATCGCAAGGCGCTGCGGCTGCTGCACCACGCCGAGAAGTTCGGCTTCCCGGTGCTCACGTTCATCGACACGCCGGGCGCCGAGCCGGGCATGCAGTCGGAAGAGCGGGGCATGGCGCTGGCCATCGCGGACGACCTGACGGCGATGCTGACGGCGCGGGTGCCGATTATCGCGGTGGTCATCGGCGAGGGCGGCAGCGGCGGCGCGCTGGCCATCGGCGTGGCCGACCGGGTGCTCATGCTGGAGCACGCGATCTATTCGGTGGCGAGCCCGGAGTCGGCGGCGTCGATCCTCTGGCGCAATCCGGGCCAGGCGCCGCAAGCGGCCGCGGCGATGCGGATCCGGGCGGCCGACCTGCTGGAGTTCGGCATCGTGGACCGGGTGATCCCGGAGCCGCCGGGCGGGGCGCACACGGACGTGCCGGCGCTGATGGCCCAGGTGCAGGCCGTGGTGGCCGAGGAATTGGCGGCGCTGCAGGCCCCCCTGCGGCCGCATCGGGCCGCCGGGCTGCGCGCGCTGCTGGCGGCCCGCCAGGCGAAGTACCTGCGCATCGGAGTCTACCAGGAGCAGGGCGCCCCGGCGCGGCCCGCCGGCCGCAAGGCCGAGCGCAACGGCCGCGGCAGCGGCGAGGCGGTGCCCGCGAGCGACACGACCCGCGCGGTCCCCAAGAAGCCGTAGCCCCCGCCCGATTCGCGACCTCCACGCACGGTGCGTGGGGGTCGTTTTCTTTGCCCGCCCCCGTCCGTCGGCGGCAGCCGGCGCCGCCCGGCGAGGCTGCCGCGCCGGGTGGCGTCCGGGGAGCCGGGGATCGGGGGGACGAACCGACACGAATACCCGAATGCGCCTGGCGGCGCGGTCGAATACACGAATGGGGTGCGGCGGCACGGGCGGCGGGCGGGAGCGGGGCGGTGCGGCGGCTTTCGCCCCGCACCCCCCGCCCTCTCCGCCTACGGGGCGAGGGAGCAGGTTCCAGCCTGTCGCCCAGCCGCGATCCTGCTCCGGCAGCGGTTGTAGAGGCAGCCCCTGTGGCTGCCCTGGGCGGTGACGATCCGGCCCGTCGGTAGCCGCGCCCCGGCCGCGGGCGCCTGTGGGCGCCGGCGCCGCCCGGCGATGGGAGGAACGCGAATCGTCCGGCACGCAGCCGCGATCGTCTGTAGGAGGGGGCTCCGCCCCGCGACACCCGCCGCCCCACGATCCCGCCCGATCCCCGCCGCGATCTCGGGCCGCCGGAGAGACGGCCCCGCGACTCCGCCCCGCGCCCCGACGAATCGGCCTGCTATTTGCGGGAATGTAGGGCCGCGGCGTCTGTGGGAGCCGGCGCCGCCCGGCGATGGGGGAACGCGAATCGTCCGGCACGCAGCCGCGACCGTCTGTAGGAGGGCGGCTCCGCCCCGCGACAACCGCTGCCGCAAGATCCGGCCCGATCCCCGCCGGGATCTCGGGGCGCGGTAGGAGCGCGCCCTGCCCCGCGCGCATCTCCCCCGACCGCCGGGCCTGCGATCCGCCGGGATGGGCGGGCGGTATTCGTGCATTCGTTGGGGCGGCCGGGCCGCATTCGTGGGCGGCCTGCGCGCCCACCCTCCCGGGGCAACCGTTGAATCACAGCCCCCGCGGCCACCCCTCAAGCCCCAGCCGGCGCCGGCACCCACGCCAGCAGGATCCCGTTGAGCAGCCCGAGGCCCGCGCGGCGCGTGCCGAAGAGGGCCTCGGTCAGCCGGGTGAAAGAGGCCGGATCGACGTGCGCGTGGTGGGCCGCCTGGTTGCGGATGGAGACGATGCCCTGCACCTGGTTAATCCACTTCTCGAAGGGGAGCCGCACGCCGTCGCTCAGTTGGGCGGTCCAGTAGCCGCCGCCGTTAATCGTCAGATCGAGCAGGCGCCAATTGGCGCCGCCGAAGCCCTTGCAGTAGCCCAGCACGCCGAGCGTCAGCCCCAGCGGGCGCCCGCTGTCGTCGCACAGCGGCGGCTGCTGCACCCGGTAGATCGTCGCCTGGGTGATCTCTTCGAGTACGCCGGTGAAGAGCAGGGCCGGCGCGGCGAAGTTGTGCGCGCCGATCTGCTCGATCTGCTCCCAGAGGAAGCGCGCCAGCCCCAGCGTTTCGCGCTGATCCGCCGTGAGCAGGGGCGTGGTGTGGAAGGCGGCGCCCATCTCCAGCTCGTGGGCTACCCAGGCTTCGTAGTGCCCCAGGTCCTGCTGCAAGAGCTGGAGGTAGCGCCGGCCGACGGTGCGCACGTACGCCGCGGCCCGCGCCGCGGCGGCATCCGGGTCGGCCTCCTCGCCCCCGGCTTGCGTGATCGCGGCGGTGACGGCGTCCAGCATCGTCAGGCGCTCGGGCGGGCGCACGCCCGGCAGGTGCTTGACGTGGCAGAGCGCGGCGTTCCGGCAGCAATCCTGGCGCCGGCTGACCAGGTCGACGCGCCAGGGGGCGACGTGCGGCTTGGGGCAGACGACCAGGTCGTCGAGCACATTCTGCCCGGGTGCGGGGCAACGCCGATCAGGCCGGGAGAGGGTTGCCCGGGTGCTCGTGGCCGAGTACCAGGAGAGTCAGTAAGTAGGAAGCGTTGAGGGTCAGCTGCTGATAGTGCGTCGTCAGTAACGATTGGCTCGTCGCGAACTCCACCAGCATGCGCGCCAGCTCCGCCGGAGATACCGGGCGCACATTCCCGGTGCGCCCCGGCAGGATCAGGAGCGAGCCGTTGACGAGTTGACCCGCGAATTGGGCACGCCCGACACGCGTGCAATTCCTGGCTGGCCGGGACCACAAAAGACCCCGCGAGGCCGAGGTGCAAGGGAATACCGCCGGGGATGGTGTGCTAGAATGGGACAGCCGAGCGCGGGGGCGACGAACTGGCGGGGCGGCAGGACCAGGCCGGCCCGTGCGACCGCGCACCCCGTGGCGGGGGGCAGCGGATCGGGGAGCAGGCCGCGCCGGGGAAGGAGCATGCGAGGATGCAGGACGTCGAAGAGCTGATGGCGACCGCTGCCGAGGAGTTTGTTACCCTGCTGATCCGGCGCCTCGCCGCACGGATCTTCACTACCGAGGACAGCGTGCTCTACACCTTCTTCGCGGCACTTCTGCACGTCGGGATCGCGCCCGAGCAGGTCATCTTGGAGAAACCTTACCCGAATCTGCCGGATGAGCGGCTGGACATGCTGCTCTGCGGCCGCGACGGTTTGCCGCAAGCGGCGATGGAGTTCAAGTACTCCCGCGAGATCCCGAGCGGGAAGAGCGCAGCGAGCACACGGAGCGCCGGGCAGTTGCTGCGGGACTGCCGGCGTCTCCTGGCCTGGCCGGACGCTGTCGCGCGCTACTTCGTGCTCATCAGCACGCCCAAGTTGGGAGGGTATCTGGGTCGCCGGCTGGCCCCCATCTTCAGTCTCGCCCCAGGGGAAACGCTGGATCTCGACGCGCCGTTCTTTACGGGGATGGCGCCGACGTTCCATAAGCATATGGGGATCTGGCCCGGCAACGCTACCCTGCGTGGGATCACCAATGCTCCGTTGCCCGGGGACCACCACGTCTGGATTTTCACCGCGCATCCGGGGACGGGCGCACGGTAGCGTGGGCTCGTGTCAGCCCGGCGGCGCGGGCGGGGGATCGCCTTGCAGGCGGATGCGGCAGTCGGTGGCCGGGATGCCGCAGACGGCCAGCACACGGCCGATGACGCGGGCGATGTAGTTGGCGGCGAGCTTGCCTTCCAGGAATAGGCCGTCGGTTATTGGAATTGAGACGTCCAGTGTGTCGGGCCGGTCGGCCGTGAGGTGGCGGCCCTGCGGGCTGACGAAGCGGGAGTTGTGCAGCAAGCGTTGGACGCGCGCAGGGTCCGTCGCCACCAGGTGGCGGGTCACGGTCTGCAGGGCGCCCTGCCAAGTGGTGACGGCAAAGGCGTGGCCATCCACCAAGACCGCGGCCGGTTTGGTGTGCGTGAAATTCTCGTCGAGGGTGTGACGGAAGAGCCCCGCGGCTGGCGCCGGCTGCGGCTAGACGTCGTGGCGCGATAGCCGGGGCTTCAGTTCCAGGCGGCTGTGAGCGGATTGTGGGGGTAGGAAGCCCTGGTCGCGGCAACAGGTCGGATAGGAGGGACGCCAATTCGACCCGCAACTGGCGGACGGCTGTCTGCTGAATCTCGACGCGCGAGATGAGAGCCACGCCCGCATCCCGCGCGGCCCGATCCCGGTGGTCGATACTCTGCCAGACCGCGTCGGCCAGACGAGCCAAATCCGCTTCCAAGTGGTCCATGTCTGCCTGCACGCGCGCGCTCTGCTCGTCCATCGATATCCCCCCTGCCCGGCTGATTTCGAATCTTAACCGCGCGCCCGCGCGCTAGCGGAGCTGGTGACACCGCATGTCCTTGCCGCCATATTAGCAGACACAGCAGCACCGCACAACTGATCCGACCTCGGGGCCCCGGCAGGAGCATTGCTGCCGCCGCGAACGCGCGCGATATGGAGGGTGGCGGCGGGTTAGCGCGAATCCGAGCTGCCGGGGGAGGGGCCGCCGGGAGCTCGATAGGCTGGGCCCCGCGCGCCAACAGCCCGGCGTTCTCAGCGCCCGCCAGCGTGAGCACCCGGCGGCCGGCGGCGAGCAGCTCCGCGCAGAGCGCTTCGGTCCGGCTGCCCGGCGCCGCATGGGCGACAAAGACGTCCGCGGCCAGCGCGGCGACGAGGCGGTTGCGCGTGGTGGCCGTCGCCGCCGTGATGCGCGGATGACGCGCGTCGAACGGCGAGACGACGAGCAGACGGTCCGCGGCGAGGGCGGGCGCCCAGGCGGGCGGCACGCGCATCCGGCCGATGTCGCGCGCCGCGCAGATGACGATCGGCCCGGTCCCGCGCAACAGCACGTGCAGCACCTCCTGCTCCAGCGGCGTGTGGAAGCCGCCGATCACCGGCGTGCCGGCCACGCGCCAGGCCTGGGCCAGGTCGTATAGCGCCAGGATCAGGCGGCCGGGGCATTGGCGCGAGCAGAAGACGGCCAGCGACGCGCCCCGCAGGAGCGTCGGATCGCCGAGCAGGGTTAGCGGGGGTAAGGGATCCGGCCAGCGGCTGGCAAGCGACTCTGGATACAACCGAGTGCCGGGTTCAATAAGCTCCTGTGTTGCGTGCGTGGCATCCGACACGTCCCTATGCGATCCTTGTCCGGAAGCGGATCCTTCAGCGGATTAGTGACTCCGTGACACCCAGCGGCGCGGTTGAACTGCCTAGCGCACTCAGTACAGATCTTCGATGGCGCCCCAGCCACTCAGCACAGGCACGCAAAGCTGCGCGCTCGTTAGGTGTAATCTCGTCTTCTGGAAAGTTGCGCCAGCTTATTCCGGGTAGTTCTCACGCCGTCAAGCATATTTCGCACTAACGCTCTGTCAAGGGAGAAGCTTGAGCCGTAACGTGACCAACAACGCTCCTCATGCAAGAACAACTTGATGTACTCGTCCAGGTTCAAGTCCCTGAACTCGCGCGGCGTCTCCCGACGATCAAGTAGCTCCGAGAACGATCCTTCGCCCACTCCGGGTCGGGAGTTACCTGGCACTCCTGCTCGCGCCGCATGTAGCACCGCAGTGCATGTTCGAACCGCTTTCGAAGATCGCGGCCTGCCGTCACTTGACGGCAAGCGGTGCTTCCGAACGGATCCAAGCGGGTGCCCCATCATCAGCCGCGCCAGTTTTCTCCCGCGCTTGCGCCCTCTTCAAGGGTAGAAGCATCAGCGAGTAGCGCAGCGAACGCTTCATTCAGCCAGTCCTCATGAATCGTTGTCGGATTCCCGGCCTGGTACTTGAAGTACCGCTCCAACGCTCGATCGTATCGCTTCTGCATTTGTCGGTTGGATGAGGTCGGCTCCGCGATCGTCGCTTGTCGAGCCGATTTGTTGATCGTGCCGTCAGAATTCTTGAAGGCTGCAGTGATATAGTCTTTGAGCATATCCTCAATATCCCGCGCGTACATGATATCCTCGGACCACTCCTGGAAAACCGGTCGTGTCATAGCTTGTTACAACGTGAGTCAACACACGACGATCGTCAACGATGAGCGCAGCGCCATTGGCCTGTACGCCTTTAAGAAGCTCAAACAGGTTGTCGTCTGCCAGGTAGTAGTGCGAGACAGGGTCCATCGCATCCCTTACCTGAAGCCCTGCTCCAGTACGGTGCAGCGGAAGCTACTAAGTACGATCAAGATTCGGTCGCTCGTAATGAGGCCAAGGGGGCGCCGTTCGCTATCGACCACGGGTAGCTGGCTATAGCTATGCTTGATCATGCGATCCAATGCTGTTAACACTGCTTCGTTTTCAACGGCAGTGACGGTCCTGTAGGTTGCGAAGCAAGTCACGCACCGCGTACGGCATATTGGCGCCTTTCCTTCGTCTTGGGTGATCGCCTACCGTATAGCTGCTGTGATAAGTTCTCGGGGAGAGGGTTGACCGCGGCCCATTGTACGCTTAGTGATCGCCATGAGGCTGACGAAGCGCGGAGTCTCGTCGTCGCTCTTGCCCAGTTGCTCCCACTTGAGGAAGCCGTTCAGGTCATTGTTGAAGGTATTCTGAAACGCAGGCTCGTGGAAGGCCGAGTCCTCCTCGCCTTGCGTGAGATACTCGTCGACCGCTCCGATGGCGGCCTCCAGCCATTCGTTTGCAGCTGCTTCGCCCGACGGCTTGAACAGGCGAAGCACCGCTTGCGTCACGTGATTGGGGCTGGTCGGTAAGTAGCGCGAATGACCACATCTCTGAGCAGGTCAACCGCGATCGTGTAGAAGAGGAAGCGCGTCTGACGGCGGCTCGCGTGCGCGGACCCGCGACCAAATCCAAGCGATCGCAGCTTTCTGAAGGAGATATGCGGCGTAGAGGTCGTCGACACCGAACGGGTCGTCACTCGCACCCGTGATACGCCGGAAGATCGATCCTCCCGGAACGAACGCGGTGTTTCGGCCAAATGCAGTGCCCGCTTCACGCAGCCAGCCCGCGCCATATACTTTAAGCAAGTCGAAGGCGTTGGCCCACTCGGTAAATCGATGGACCGCAGGATTTTGTTGCTGCAGAGCGCGACGGGAGTCCCAGCCACCGCGCTGAACCTCTAGGAAGACATCATAGCGCTCTGCCATGTGAGCGGACCAATGCCGGAAATCGGATTCCAGCGTGAGGAAATCCTTATCCCGAACGGCATTCTGCGTGTTTGTGAAGCGCGTGATCTGCTGGAGTAAGGGCTCCCCTCTGTGCCAACCTTGACAATCTTCGCGACGACAGAGCCGCGTTCGGCCTTCCCACGCCAATCGTCCAGTTCAGGATCCATCCCAGAACCGCCAGCATCGAGACGCTGTTGGAACACTTGCCAAATAGTGCGTGTGGTCTGGCATCCGTTCACAATGTAAGGATCTACCAAGTCGTAGTGGTCGGGACCGTCAGCCGTGAAGTCGGATACGACTATGGTAATGCCGTTGTTGTACAGCCCAAATAGCTCTGGAGCTTCCTGCAGGGTCTGCTGCATGCGGCGATTGACTTTGCCGCGAGCACCTAGGAATCGACGCACGTTCTTCTCGTAGAGCTGATCCAGATCTTCCGTTAGGTCGCGGTAACTTTTGAGAAACTCATACAGACCCAGCAAAGGGACGGAACCCACGAGAAGATCGTCCCCTGACAACGCTAGCGCTCCCTGGATAGAAAAAACTATCCTACCGCCAATTTGCGCATTAGCCTCGTCAAGCGTGCGCTGGTACACGGTTGCGATAGACACGGATTCAACGTCAAAAATGGGACCGATGCGCTCACGGCCCATGGCACGCAGATGGTTCAGGCCCGTTGCTGATCGTCTGTCAGCGGGTTCTCCGTTGCGAAGACCAAGATAATATGGTCACGATCATTGGCTTGGCGGCGGAAGTTCAGAGCCGCTCGAGCAAACCTTCTGCGAGCGACGACAGCCGAGGCCGTTGCCCATCCAACGTGTCAATAACCTTGCGGCCCTCATCGAAAAGCGTTGTGGTGCCTTGGAACGCTTTGCCATACTTGCTTTGCACGAGATACCATGTGTCGCCTGGTAGACTGTCGGAATCCGCTTCGCCACCTGTCCGATCCAGGTACGCGATGTCGATTCCTCCGTCGCCTGCGCCATCGCAGTAGACTATGTCGTCCGCCGGATCGCTGATCTCGCGCCATTGGGTGAGCAGTTTATGGGAGAACCGCCGTCCCAGTTCGACCGTGCTGGGATTACCGGCGCGTATGTCCGCGAGCCACTCAGCTCTGAAAGCCTCGAACGGGACTGCCGGTTCGCTCACTTGCGTGGTCATGTACAGATGCTCCTTCGCGATGCGGGCTGTTGTTGATTTGCATCACGGCCTGGCTGGCGAACAAAACGCCGAAATCCCATTGTCCTCTATTTTATCCGCTCCAGCCGCGCCATGCTGGCCATGAACTTCTTGCGGCCCTTGCCCGGGAACTCCAACGTGAGCACGGCGTCACTGCCCTGCGGCTCGACTGCCACGACCCGCCCCTCGCCGTACCCGGTATGGCGGACGCGGTCGCCAACTCGCCATGGTGCGGCTGGCGGCTCCGCAACCAAGCGGCGCTGCTGGCGGTCCGGTCGTACGTTTCGCCCATAGGCGGTTTAGAGTTCGCGCTGTTTCCCATTGTCGCTTTTGCTTTCCGCATCCCGTGTTCCTGCCCCACGCCCCGCGGTCTGTCGGTGACCGGCACTTGTGCACGGCTCCCGCTCGGCTTCACAAGCTGCGCGGCTATCGCCAGATGACTGCTGCCTTCCACGCCGTCCTCTTCTTCTGTTTCCGCTCTCGTTCCCAGCCGATACTTGATTTCGTAGGTTAGTGATAAAATCAACCTCTTCCGCGTTTAGCTTGTAGTGCTCAGCCAGCACGCCGTCGATTTTGTCCAGAATTGCCATAACGGCCTTGTTGATAGAATGGCACCGTGCAGCGCCCGATTGATCCTCTGTAATCGCAATCCCGCCACTCTAAGTGCTCCCTGTATGAATCATCAGAGCTTCGGCTAACCAGTTCAGGCGCTGGCGGATGCCAGGGCCGACCCCGTCGTAGTCAAATTTGAACATCTCGAAATCCGAGATGTTCACATGACGGAAGTCAGAGAATAGGCTGTAGTGAAAGTAGAACAAGTCGCTGCTTAGCACTGCTATGAAGGCAAGCTTATCGGCCTCAGGTACCAACGACAGGGACTTATTGCTTTTTCTGCCTCTCGGGTAGAACCGTCTGGCATATGTATGCTTGCTATCTTATCAACAAACAGTAGGAAGTATGACCACCGCCTCTTGTACTCTATCCTGTTGGAGGAATTTCGCACGGTATAGAACGTTATGGGATCTTCTTCTGCGATCGGTCTTTCTCAAGAATATCCAGTTCGACCATAGTGCCCATTTTTAGGGGATCAGTCCACTTGATCCCTGACGCTCCACCTCCAGGAAGTGATGTTAGAATGAAAATAGGAACGACCGCTCGTCTTAACCAATATCCATCTTCCTGCAGTTTGGGTCGTTAACACGTGTCTTCGGCTGATTTCCTGTCGGACGTCCAACGCCTAGAACTAATGGTGTTACGCTGAACGATCCCGGTGAAGAGCGTTCCAGGGATAGTGTCGTAATTGCTGAACCAGACGCAGCCATGGGTCGTGAACAGGACATCTCGCAGAGGCTGCATTCGATTGCTGCAGACGACACTCAGTGGAACGATCACCCCGAGGTGCGCCCCGGTACCGCTAACCGCCGCGTGAATTTCTCCACGCAGTATGCGTTACACGTTGCCCACAGGGTTCCGTCGCGTACTTGCCCGGAAGTAGCGAGTAATCCCCCTCAACCTTGCTGTATTCAACATAGGGCGGGTTGCCCAACGGATCACGTCGAATCCTCCCGTTGCTTCACAAGTGGCGTTGAAGAAGTCGATGAACCAATGGAATGGCTCAGGGTGTTCGCTTGCGCCAATCCTCGAAGGCTCTACCGCATTTCGTCGGATTCATGACTCCGTACTCTTGCTGCATCTAGATTTAGTGGTTCAGTTCGTCTTTCCAACTCCGCCGCGCGCCTTCGCAATCGGCCTCTGCTTGGTGGCCGTGATTTGCCCTCCCTGCGCCCCGTTTGTTGTTCCCGGAAGTGCATATAACAGGGCGATCCAGCCCCTCTTGATCCCTTCTTGTTCGATTTGCCCGTATTATCTCAAGCTCTTCGCTCCAACAGCATCTTCTGGGCTGTGTGTGTTTGCCTGTCATGACTGCTTGTATACTGGCCCGTTGCAGTACTTCCGGATGCCGTGGCGAAGCCCACCAGGGTGTTGCCGGCGCGGATGTTGAAGTCGATGTCGGGCAGCGGCTCGATCTGCTCGACGTCGCTCGACCTGGGCCACCAGCTTGAGGAACAGGCGCAGCTTGCAGATCTCGACCGCCTCCTCCATGATGTCCACGCCGAAGAGGTTGTTGATGATGATGCGACTTGAGGATGAAGTAGCGCCGGTTGGGGTGCTGGCCGACGTCGGCCAGGATCTTCGCGGAAGTCCCGAACTTCTCGGGGCTGCCTGCGTCGCGCGCTGGCTCGCAGATCGTCGACGAAACGCCTCCATCCGGTCCAGGCAGGCCTCGTAGAGCGGCTCCAGGATGTTGAGCGCGGCGAACAGGAACGCGCCCGAGCCGCAGGTGGGGTCGAGAACGCGTGACGCGTGCTGCGATGGCCTGCCAGAAGGCGCGCAGCAGTTCCGGGCCTTCGCAGTGTCTCGATCACGTCCTGCGCGAACTGCCGGATGTCGAGGTTGAGGTGATCAGGTCGTTGATCTCGTGGACCTCGCCGCGCGCGAGCTTCGCCGCAGATCTCCATGGCAGCGCTTGCGCCGGGCCACGTCCTCGCGCCAGGTCTCGGTGGGCAGGGCGTACGTCGCGGATCGGCCGGCCGGTTCCAGCCGCCGCGCTCGGCTCACGTCGTCGATGCCGGCGGCGATCGTCTCAGGCAGCGGCAGGTCGGTCCACGCCGTGCGCTGACGGCGGCGTAGATGTAGCGGTCGGGGTCGTCGCGCAGCAGGCCCCAGAGGGCGCTGCCGGGCCTCGAAGGCGACCGCGCACTTCTGCTCGCGGCATCGAACAGGAAGGGGATGACCGTGTTCTTGCAGATGTAGTCGGTGATGTCCTCCTTGGTGTAGTAGGCCCCCATCTGCTTCTGGTTGATGTACTTCTCGAAGATGTAGCCGAGCACGTCGGGGTTGATCTCGTTGTCGTTGCGCAGCGGGCGCTCGTCGAGGTGCCACTGGTAGCCGGTCGAAGAAGTCGAAGAGCTGCTCGAAGGCCTCGTCGGGAATCTCGATCGTCGGCGTGCGCTCTCTCGAGCTGGTGACTTCGAACAGGCCGCCGTTGAGGTAGGGCACCTCGCCCAGCAGCTTGTCGAGCTCGGCGCTGCGCTCGCTTCGGCTTGCGCAAAGCCCTCGAGGAAGAGCGCGCAGCAGGAAGTCCCGGTAGAAGGGTCGAACTTGTCCTGCCCTTGCGCGTCTGCAGCGTCCAGGCGGTTGCGCAGATAGTCGTGGTCGCCGTCCAGAAAGCCCTTCTTCTGGATGAAGTAGATGAACATCAGCCGGTTGAGCATCACCGAGGCGTACCACTCGCTGGTCGCCTCGTCGGTGATGCCCTTGATGAACTCGAGGAAGGCGTCGTGCTCGGTCTTGAAGCGGTCGTAGAACGCTTGGTGACCCGCTCGACGTCGAAGGCGGCCTCGGACTCGCGCCGGCGACGTCGACGATGGTCAGGCTCTTCTTCTTCGTCCAGCGATGAAGGCGATGGCCTGCGAGCTTCTGAGCAAGCGCGTCGCCGGCTGGCTGCGGTGAAAGCGTGCTCCGGCAGGCGGCGGGCTTGCCGGCCTCGCGCTCGACCCACTGCCAGACCTGCTCGGTCGCGGCCTGCGTCGGTGAAGATGATCAGGTGCTCGTGGACCGACTTGGCGACCTGCGTGCTCGATCTTGCCGGCGCGTGGCGCGGTCGGGATGCGTCGCCGTCGGCGGCTGCACACTCGAAGCCGACCATGCCGCGCTTCTGCGGCGACGGCCGCGAGCGTGAAGCTCGCGCCGTCGACGCGATGACTGCGAGCGTGGCCGGCGTAGTGCGTCCCAGCCCAGCTCCTCGATGAACAGGTCGCGAAGTCGAAGTCCTTCGAGCAGGTGCTGCGCATCGCGCTGACGTCGATCGGCATGGCTCATCGTCCTCCGTCGGCTGCGCCAGTCCCAGCGAGCAGATGATCTGCGGCTCGCTGGGCTTGCTCCTCTTCGTCGACTCAGGCACAGCCGGTCCTCTTCGCGCAGCGCGATCACCAGCTCGGCCAGCTCCTCGTCGGTGATCCCGCACGCAGCTGGCGGTTAAGCGTGTCAGTGGCCGCCTGGCGCAGCGGATAGCGGTAGATGTCCTCGATGGCCTTGCTGCAGCTCCGGCAGTGTCGAACAGCGTGCCTTTGACTCTCGGCATAGCGCTTGAGCCGCTCGTAGGTGCGGAAGCGCGCGCCCGATGGCCGGCCGAGCTGGCCGCCGACCGTGCTTCTCCTCGTCGACGATCTGCTCGACGCCCTTGCGCACCAGCTCGTGGTGCTCCTCGTGCGCGGAAGCGCCGGCGTATCGGGCGCGCACTCGGCGGCCTTAGGATCGCGAACTGCGACTCGGTGACGCTGTTGCCGTCGCTTGTCCACCCAGGCCAGGGCGTCGTTGCCCTCGGCGGTGCGCAGATAGACCAGCACGCCCGTCGGGCTGCTCGTCGCTCGGCGTGTGCGCGCTTGGTGGAGTAGACCACGTCGGGCAGGCCGGGATCGTCTTCTGCAGGCTCGGGTCGGCGTCGATGGCGTTCTTCCAGATCTGGTAGGCGTAGGAGGCCAGGTCGACTTCGCGTGTCGTCGTCGCCGTCGAGGATGCCGGCCTTCTCGTTGTAGAGGTCGACGACGGCCTGGTCGTCGTCGTCGTCTTCGAAGAAGGCCTCGTCGGTGCCGACGACCTCGGCGTTCTCCTGCAGGCGCTGGCGCACGCGCGCGCGCAGCCGGATGATGCGCTCGACGCCGTCGGCCGGCAGGAACGAGTAGCAGAGGATGTCGTCGGCCTGCTGCCCGATGCGGTCGACACGGCCGGCCCGCTGGATCAGCCGGATGATGGCCCAGGGCAGGTCGTAGTTGACGACGATGCGCAGTCCTGAAGGTTCTGGCCTTCGCTCAGCACGTCCGTGGCGATCGAGCACGCGCAGCTCGTCGTCCGGCGCGACCTGGTCGCGCTTGTCGTTGCTGACCGGGCTGAACCGCCAGGCAAGGCCGGTCGGGTCTCGCGTCTCGCCGGTGACGCCGGCGAGCGCGCTCGACGCCGCGTGCCTTCAGTTGCGTCGCTCGAGGTAGCGGACGGTGTCGGCGAACTGCGTGAAGACGAGCACCTTCTCGCTCGGGTGGTCGCTGGTCGAGCAGCTCGTGCAGCGCCTCGAGCTTGGTGTCCCGGTCCGGGTCCCATCGGCCGCACGTCGCTCCAGAACGCCAAGCAGGGCCTCGGCAGTCGTCGCGCAGGTCCTTCGGCAAGCTGCGGCGATGAACAGGTCCGGCCGCAGCCACTTGAACCGTCGCTTGTACTGGCCGGCGTAGTGCGTCATAGACCTCCGCGGCGCGCGTCGCGGAAGTCGTCCTCGTCGCGCAGGTCGAGCGGTCGCGTGTCGGCTGGTCGTCGCTCGTCGTCCTCGTCCTCGACGGATCGCGTCGAGTCGCGGCGTCGGCGTCCTCGTCGTCGGTGCGCGGTGTCGAGCAGCCCGGCGTCCTGGGTGCCGATCGGCAACGGCAGGCCGTTCTCGATGGCGTGGAGGAAGACGTAGTTGCGCAGGATGTGGCGCTCGACCGACTGGATGAACGCTCGCCACTGCTCTCCAGCCGCTTGAACAGGTTGGTGCGGCAGAACCCCATCAGCCGCTTGCCGGCGCGGGACAGGTCGCCGAGCATCTGTCGCTTCGCTCGGCGTCGGCGGCTCGTGCGGGCTTGGCGTGCGACGTAGTTGCCCAGGCCGTAGCGCGGCAGGTTCAGGCGCGTTGATCGCGTCCACCACCGGCGTCGGCGTAGAGCCGGGCGTACTGGTCGTCCGGGTCCTTGTCGTCGATCGCGAACTGCACGGTCTTCGGGCACGCGCGTCGGGGAAGTAGGAGCGCGTGCCGTCCGTCGAAGGTCAGGTACTTGCGCCCGTTGCCGGGTCGGTCTCGGCGTAGTTGTCCTGGATGAAACTGCGGGTGCGGCGCACCAGGTACAGCCGCATCAGCTCGCGCCAGTCGTCGGCATATTCGCTCTTCTCGAAGGCGGCCAGCGAGCGGACAGGGCACTGGTGCCGGCGGATGAACTCGGTCTCGCCGAGCTCGCGCAGCAGCTGCTCTCGGGCCGGATCCCGATGTCCTCGTCCTCGGGGACGAACAGCCGCAGCTGGTTCGACAGGTCGAGGTAGGTCTTGTTGTAGGGCGTGGCCGAGAGCAGGATGCACGCTGCTCTCGTTGCGCTGCGATGTACTCCTGGATGGCGCGGTAGCGCTTGCCCTCGCGGTTGCGCAGGTTGTGGCTCTCGTCGATGAGCACCAGGCGGTAGCGGCGCAGCTCGGGCAGTTCGCTGATCGACCCGGCTGATCGACAGCACCTTGGCGCGCAGCCGGTACTGCGTGCGACGTAGTCCTCCCACATCGGCACCAGGTTCTTCGGGCAGATGATCAGCGTCTCGAGGCCGTGGTCGTCCTCGAAGATGCGCGCGAGCGCGGTCGCCATCAGCGTCTTGCCCAGGCCGACCACGTCGCCGATCAGCACGCCGCCGCGCTTGTTCAGATGATGGGCGGCGATCTTGACCGCGGCTGCCTGGAACTCGAAGAGCCTGTCGCCGAAATCGCGCGGGAATGCGGAACTCGGTCAGCCCGGCGCGCGCCTCCTGGGACAGGTGGTAGGCCATCTTCAGGTAGATGTGGTAGGCGGGATCAGGCTCCTCGCGCGCCCAGCTCTCCTCGATGATCTCGACCAGTTCGTCGGAGATGTCGAGGCACCAGCGGTCGTCCCAGCGGTCCTCGAACCACTTCGCCAGCTTGTGGCAGGCGTCGTGGTCGAGCACATCGACGTTCAGCTCGCCCTGCTTGGAGAGGCCGGCGAAGGTCAGGTTGCTGCTGCCGAGATAGCCGATCGTCGGGTTGATCGGATCGGCGCGGAAGAGAGATAGAGCTTGGCGTGCAGCGGGTGCCGCAGGAACAGCTTGACGACGACTTTGCGGGCTTTGATCTGCGCGCCAGGCGGCGCAGGCCGGCCTCGTCCTCGTTCGTGGGCACGCCGACCGTCAGCTGCTCGCGGAACTCCTCGGCCAGCTGCTTCTTGAGCCGGAGCGCCGTCTGGTTGTCGATCGCCGTCGGCCGGATTGAGGCTGCAGCGCCTCGCGGAGTTCCTCTTGGGGAAGCCGCTGCATGCCGACCAGGAGGCGGCAGCAGTGCGTCCTCGCCGCCCGGCCAACTCTCGATCAGGTCGTCGATCTGCTCTCCAGCCGCGGAGGTTGAAGTAGCCGACGCAGAAGTCGGCGCGGGTGCAGCCGTTGGTGCCGAGGCGGGCCTGCAGGGCCTGCAGCATGTGAACTTCGATGTTGTCGTAGAATCTCGGGCACGCGAGGGGGTCCCTTCTAGCGCGTGTGCCATGTTCCAGAGGTCCCCAGGGGGCCGGCGAGGTGCCCCGGCCCATCCGCGGCCCGTGCGGGCGCGGGGTTGTGGGCTTATTCTAGCACTTGATCCCGGGGATAGGGCAAGTGGGGAGTGACGCGCCAGATCGCAGGAGCAAGCTGGACCGCACTCAAGCGGCAACCACTCGGCATGTGCGGGCCGCGCCCAAAGCGGGTCTGAATCCAAGCTTCCCCAGGACTGAAGTGCCCGCTCAGTGGGCAATTCGCAGAGCGAATGGCCCCCGTTGGAGACAACTACCAGCTGCCAGACCCGTGCTGACACAACACGCTCTCTGACTGTCAGGTGCCAAGGTTAGGCGCGGCCAGCGTCCCAGTCTTGCACCCGACTTGGCGACGAGCAGTTGCTCACTTGCGCCAATTTTGTACTCAAATTAGTGCAATCCGCGCCATTCCCTTTGAATAGGTGTTCGGATTTAGAGCAGGTTGCCCGTGCTTCAAATCAAAGGCACTGCGCCGGATATACACTAGTCGGTCACGCTGCAAATAGCCCAGCGTTGGCACTGCGCCTAAACAGGTTTGGCGTGGCAGGGCTGAATGCCGACTTAATTGCAGCGTGACCCACTAGGTTCTGGAGGGGCGACTAGCGAGTTCCGGTCGGGTTCCCGCATCTATTCACGGACTCAACCGTGAAGCGGTACAATACGAACATGTGGTCGGAACTGTAGTACTGGTACGCGTCAAGCGGATGCTGCGATGGGCGCAGGGTGCGCGCGCGTCCAGTATTGGCAGCATCGAAGGGGAAAGCCCAATCCAGTATGGATAAGGTTCAGCGGTTAGTCGAGGGTATCTTGCGATTGCAGGACTTTACCCTTATCCCTGCTCTTACGAAGTGGCAAGACCTGCGGGAGCGTTACGGACCACGAGTATTGCAGGCCGCGCAGACTGCAGCGACGCTTGCGGCCGTCGTCGTGGAAACCCTCCCCTATCTCCACGACATCCTGAAGGAGCTGCAGCGGGACGTCGATCGGTTTGGCGTGGTTATGCTGGAGCTCGGGTGGCCGCCTCCAACGGACATTGATTTTACAGCCTGGCGGGCGCTGCTGCAGTGCTATGACGAGCACGGCGCCGAGGTTGCGCAAGTATACGTGGACGCAGATATGCTTCGGTATTTTGGTGAAGTGGAACTGCGCGCACTGCTCAGTGTATGGGCGCAGAACCCGTTGCTCGCCGGGCGTATGCCGATTCTCGAGCAGGTTATTGAAGCGCATCTGGCGGGGATGTATATGGTTGCAATCCCGGCTCTGTTGCCCCAAGTCGAGGGCATATTTGCAGTCGGATTCGCGCATATGGGGCAGATGCGCGGACCAGCGTACGAGCGCTACCTTGGACAGCTCTTGACGCCGGGGGGCCGCACGCATGCGGAGTACAAGGCGGCCACTCGAACCTATATTCTGGAAAACCTCATGGCATCGTTTGAACACGGCAGACCCTAATCTCCTCGCTCAGTCGTCATGCAATCTTGCATGGCGCCGCCACGGAGTACGGCACCGCCGCCACTCTCTCAAGGCGATTTTCCTGTTCCATAACGTTCAGGCTGCCTTCAGACTTGTTGCAACGGATCAAGGTCAATGCTATCACCTCGTTGGTTGCCCCAACATCGAACGACCGGGGCAGAAGTGCGATACTTTCCACGCCCTTGACGATATAAGAAAGGCCGGGCTGCGGCCCTGCAAACGGTGCCTGAGCAATGGTTTCGGCTAGAAAGAATCAGTCGAACCGCCGGGCTGGATACGCTTACGCCCAAGGTTCTCTCTGGCCTGCTCGGCGGTAGATCCTTGCCTGGGAGTACACGTTGATGATCGATAGGGAAGAAGTCGTGACCGTAGCGACTGATCTAGGCGTCCCACTCCATTGCGTGGAGAAAGATTACGTTATCGGCTGGATCCTTTGGGCACTATATCAGGATCCCTTGCTCTCTCGCACACTTGTCCTAAAGGGTGGCAATTGCCTCCGGAAGATTTACTTCCCCGACACACGGTTCTCGGATGATCTTGACTTCACTACGCTGAATCCTCTATCGGAAGAGGGTTTCCGACAAAGCCTGAATGCCGCCTGCGAGTCAGTAGGCACAGGAGTGGGCATCAGCTTCGATCTGGACAGAACACGCGTTGTGAAGAAAGCAACGCCTGATCCTGCGCTTACGGCACTCGAGGCGCGGATCTATTTCCGAGGCTTCGCGGGCGACAGCAGCCTCACGTTTGCGGTGAAATTTGACCTCTCGGACTACGAGCAGATTGCTCTCCCTCTGCAGTGGCATCCGGTCATACACTACTTCTCCGACCGTCACCTCTGTCAGACGTCAGTCCATGCGTACTCCCTCGAAGAGATACTGGCGGAAAAGCTGCGGAGTTGGATCCAGCGAACAAGACCGCGCGACTTATTTGACGTTGTTAAGATCCTTCAAAGCGGCTCCCTCCCGATCAGCAAGGTCAACATTCTCAATGCATTTTTCCAAAAGACGCTCTTCAAGCAAGTACCGCTCGCCGCAGTGGAGGAGATGCTATTTGACCACAAGTTTGCTACGGTACAGCAAAATTGGGCTGAAACCATCATCTGTCCGCCCCGCGCAGCGATTGTGGCGGTTAACGCGGTCCGCCTCTTCCGCGATTTTGTCACGGCCGTATTCGACCCCGAATTTCTCCAGCAGCTAGGCATAAGGCTTGCTCCGGGGATGGTGTATCCTTACGACGTCCGCTCCGGGGTTCGCGAGGCAATCATTGAGGCAGGCAAGGCGCGCCAATTAGTCAGGCTGCGTTATCATCATGGAGACAGAGACGTTGAGCCGTACTCCTTCCGCTTCAAATGGACGCAGCGGGGGTACGGCGCGGAGTATTTCTACGGCTTCGATCGTACGCGGGGCAACAAGATCAAGTCCTTCTTCTTGCATGAGATCCAGGGCGCGAGCATTGTTCCTACGGCGTTTCTACCGCGCTGGCTTGTGGAGTTCTGACGACTCGGCCGTGCTACCGCCAGATACCGCCGCGGGCCGCAATGGGTGCACATGCAACCCGATTCACGGGCGGCTCCTGCAGCCACAATACAATCTGCTATAATTCGGTGCCGAGGCGCGGGAGTGGGGAGGGCGCCGGGAAAGCGGCGATGGGGGCCGCGGGGCCCCCATCATGCTGCGCGATTCCGGTAGTGCCGAAGGTGGGACTCGAACCCACACGGGTCTCCCCACGCGCTTTTGAGGCGCGCGCGTCTGCCGGTTCCGCCACTTCGGCGCGACTCTAAGTATACGGAAATCCCGGGCCGGGCGCAAGCCGGATCCCGCGGGCGCGCGGGGGCGGGGGCGCCCGGGGCCGCGGCGCCGGGCGGGGCCCGGCGGGCCGGGCGCGCGGGGCACCGGGGAGGTGCATGGACGAAGAGCAACAGATCGCGGCCGCGCAGCAGGGCTCCCTGGGCGCGTTCAACGACCTCGTACGGGCGTATGAGGGGCGGGTCTATGCGCTCTGCTACCGGATGCTGGGCAACGGCGAGGCGGCGGCCGACGCGGCGCAGGACACCTTCTTCGCCGCCTACCAGGCGCTCGGGCGCTTCCGCGGCGGGTCGTTCAAGTCGTGGCTGCTGCGCATCGCGGCGAACACCTGCTACGACCAGCTGCGGCGGCAGCGGCGGCGCCCGCAGCAGTCGCTCGACGCGCTGCTCGACGACCCGGACCACCCGGTCGACTTCGCCGGCGGCGACCGCGCGACCGACCCCGAGGACCGCGCGCTGCAGGCCGAGCTCAGCCGCACCATCCAGGCGGCGCTGGCCGATCTGCCGGCCGACCAGCGGCTGGCCATCGTGCTGGCCGATATCCAGGGCCTGAGCTACGAGGAGATCGCGGTGGTCTGCGAGACGGCGCTCGGCACGGTGAAATCGCGCATCAGCCGGGCGCGCGGCAAATTGCGCGAGGCGCTGGGCAGCCGGGAGGAACTTCTGGGCGCGCGCGGGCGTCCTACTGAGTGAGGCTCCCGTGCGCGGACACGGGCGCCGGGGACGTCATGGGCCGGCAGGCGCGGGGCGCGCAGGCCGGGCAAGGGGAGCGTGGATAATTCGGTGAAGTGGCTGTTCGGACAATCGCAGAGCCGCGGGGCGGGCCATGTCGAGGACGCGCTGAGCGCGTACCTGGACGGGGCGCTGCCGGCGGCGGAGCGCGCCGCGGTCGAGGCGCACCTGGCGGCGTGCCCGGCGTGCCGCACCGCGCTGGCCGAGCTGCGGGCGACGCAGGCGCTGCTGCGCGCCGCGCCGCGCCCGGCGCCGCCGCGGTCGTTCGCGCTCACCCCGGCCCAGGCCGAGGCGCTGCGCTCCGGGCGGACCCGCCCGGCGGCCGCGCGCCCGGCGACGCCGCGCCTGGCGATCGGCCTGCGCGTGGCCGCGGCGGCGGTCTTCGTGCTGTTCGCCACGGTGCTGGGCAGCGACCTGCGCGGCAGCGCGCGCCTGGCCACGGAAACCACCAGGTCGCAGGCGCCCGCGCCGGCCGCGGCCAAGCTGCCGCATCCCGAGGCGACCGCGGGCGGACCCGCGGCGGCGGCGCTCGCGCCCGCCACGCCGAGCGCCGCGGCCAACGCGGCCGGCGCGGCGAGCGACGTCTCCGCGACCCCGCCGCCGCTAGGCGGCATGGCGGTGCAAGGCCTGCCGCAGGCCGTGGGCACGGGCACACCCGAGGCCGCCGCGCCGCCGGCCCTCGCCCCGCTCGCCGTGCCCTCCGGCGCGCCGCCGGAGCCGCCCGAGGTCCCGGGCATGCCGCTCTGGCCGTGGGAGGTCGGGCTGGGCGTGCTGGCGGTGGCCCTGCTGGCGGCCAGCCTCGTCGTCGCGCGGCGCGGCCCCTAGCCCGCGGGAAAGCCCGCCGCGACGCGCGGGCCGGCGTGCGCGCGACCCACCCGCCGGCGTGAGGTAGGGCCGGTCCCACGTGGCCGCCCGGCCGCCCCACCCCGGCGGGAATCCACCGCCCCCGGCGTCCGCGGCCGCCCTCGTCGCCCCACCCCCGGCGTCCACGGCCGCCCTCGTCGCCCCACCTCCCCCTGTCATCCCGAACGCAGTGAGGGATCTCCGAACTCCGAGACGTAGCCCAGAGGCAAGCGCACCCGCGCCGACCCGCTGCCCGGACGCCGCACGTCGCCCGATGCCACTGTCGCCCCACCCCTCCTTTGTCATCCCGAACGCAGTGAGGGATCTCCGACTCCGAGATGCTGCCCTGAGCCAAGCGCTCCCGTGCCGATCGGCTCCGCAGACACCGCACATGGCGGTATGCCCTCGCCGCCGTACCACTCCCGTGACATCCCGAACGCGGTACGGGATCTCCGACTCCGAGCGGCTCCTGCCGAGCGATGTTGCCCGGCGAGGCAATCAGCGACGCGCCGGGTGGCCAGGGCGCGTCCCGGCCGGCCGGATCGCCGGTAGGAGACGGCTCCGCCCGGCGACCCGTGCCGCCGCCCGATCCCGCCCGCTACGCACCGGCGCGGTCCCTCCACTCCATTCGTTTATTCGCTCGCGGCGCAGCCGCATTCGCTGATTCGTGGTCGGCGCGGATTCCCCCATACCCGCCCCTTGCCTTCCGAGGCCCCCTGCGCAGCGGTCATCGAAATAGTGGGACCAGGTGTCCCCGCGGGGCCGCCCGGCCGCCGCACCCCCGGGCGTGAATCCGCCACCCCGCGGGCGCGCCACGGCCATCCGCGGATCGCGGACAGCGCACCCCGCGGCCATGGCCGGCCCTCCGCTGCGGCGCGCCTCCGGCGAACCGCGCGCGGCCGCCGGGGATTCGGCGTATAATGGCAGCCGGCAAGCGCGCGGCCACCATGGGCCCGCGGCGCGCCGCGACGGCGGGGGGCGGAGTCCTGTGCACACCATCGGGCGAGGAGGGCATACATGTTCGCGGTGATCAATCATTTCCCGCTGGATATCCCGGTCGCGCAAGTGGCGGCCGAGATGGAGGCGGACGGGTTCGCGGTGCTGGCCGCGCAGCCGGGCTTTCAGGGGTGCTACGTGGTGCAGGAAGAGGAGCAGCGCGCCGCCGTGGTGATCTTCTGGACCGACGGCGAGACGGCGGCCGCCGGGGGGCGCGTGATGGGCGCGACCTGGTTCCACGACCACGTCGCGCCGCACCTGACGGGCGACCAGGCGCGCACGCTCGGGCCCGTCGTGGCCCAACGGGTCGGCTAACCCCCGCCCGCCCCCCTGGTGCCGGCGGCGCCCGGGCCCCGCGGCGATCCCCGGCCGGCGCGCCCGCCCCCGGCACCATGCGCAGATGCGTGTAAGCATGCGCGACAAGAACGCGCGGATGGGTTCGTGCGGGCGCCTACCGCACGATCCTGTCTACCCGCAGGCCGGATCGCACTCCCTCGCCCCTCACGGGGCGAGGGCGGGGGTGAGGGGCGAAAGCCCCCCCGCCGCCCGGCCCCCATCGCGCGCAGGCCCCCGCTCCCCAACCCCAGGCGTATATTCGCCCGCGGTGGGGCCGCATTCGGGTATGCGTGTCGGATCGTCGCCGGCCCCCGCAGGGGGGCTTCGTCGCTGTTGCCCGCGGCTTTAGCCGCCGGGCAACCCCGCCCGGCCGCTCCGCTCACGGCCGGCCGGAAGGGCCGCCACCCCATTCGCTTATTCGTGCGCGGCGCAGCCGCATTCGTTTATTCGTGGTCGGCCGGTCCCCCGCTCCCCCGCCGCCAGGCGTCGCCTAGCGTCACAGCCCCCGCAGGGGGCTTCGTGGTTGTTGCCCGCGGCTTCAGCCGCCGGGCAACGCCCCACCGCGCGGCTCCCAGGAGCCCGAATCGCACGTCCTCGCGCCGCAGGGGCGAGGGCAGGGGTGAGGGGGGAAAGCCCCCCAATCACCCAGCCGCCACGCGCCGACCCGTCCCCAGCCCAGCCCCCGCAGCGGGCTGCGTCACCGGTGCCCGCGGGTTCAGCCGCCGGGCAACCCCGCGCCGGGGGAAAGACAACAGCCGGGGGACGCTCTCCCCCGGCTGCGGCACTGGCCTCGCGGCGGCTGCCCCCGCGCGCTGTCCTCAGTATAGGCGCCCCGCGTCAACAGATCGTCAAAACGCCGGCGCGATCAGGGATCGAGCGACCAGACCTGGAATCCCGTGTAATCGGTGGAGGTGTTCGGCGGGTTGTCGTCCGCGCGGAAGGCCGTGGCGATGTCGACGTCGCCGCGGGCCGGGTCGGCGGGCAGGGGCACGCTGGCAACGTACGTCTCGTTGACGAAGAGCAGGGCGGCGGAATCCTGCACGACCAGCTGCAGCCGGTTGGTGGCCCCGGCGTCGCGGTGCAGACCGCGGACCTGGCCGCTGTCGAGCGTGGTGATGGCGGTGTCGGGCAACAGACCGCCCGGGTTCGGCGAGGCCACGGCGGGCTCGTTGATCTGCTTGATCGCCCAATCGCCATCCGACGTGACATAGCAGCGGATGTCGTAGTCAACCCCGGCGTCGTGGAAGATGAAGCCGTAGTCCCAGCCGTACGAATCGGGCACGTCGGGATTGGTGAAGACCGCGTCGGCGATGAAGTCGCGCAGGTCCGCGTCGATATTCTCCGTGGCGACCGTGTTGTCGCCCGCCATGTCGAGCGTGCCGTCCTCCGGCCCATAGACCGACACGCCCTGCGCCGCCAGCGCCGTGGCCCGCGCGACGGCGCTGCTCGCGCTGAGCGGGACGGCGGTCGGCGGGGCGGCGGGCCCCGTCGTGCCGGACGGCACGAAAGCGACGGCCAGGGCGCAGGTGGCCGCCGAGAACAGCAGCCCGCCCAGCGCGAAGGCGGCGACGACGATCAGCCACGGGCGGCCGGCGAACACCCCGGGCAACCGCACGCCGCGCCAGGCCGGCGGCGCGGCCGCCGGAAGGGTGAAGCCGCCGGTGGCATAGGGCACACCCGGCGCCGGGGCGGCGGCCGGCGGCGGCCCGTACGGGGACGTGCCGTGGATCAGGGCCCCGTAGCCGTCGAAGCCGGGGTCGTACGGCGTGTCGGGGTCGACGGCCCACGGCGAGGTACCCGGCGCGACGCCCGGCTGCAGGCTGCCGTAGCCGGCCGGCGGCGTGGCGACGATCGGATCGGCCACGATGGCGGGATCCGGCGCGGCGAGCGACCCGGGGGCCGCTCCGGCAGCGGGATCCGGGGCCGCGGCGGGATCCGGTGCGGGCGCGGCGGGATCGGGCACGGCCGGGGGCGTGGCGGGATCGGGCGCCGGGACGGCCGGGTCGCCGGACGACGGATCGGGCGGCGGACTCGCGGATGGGTCCGGGGGCATAGCGCGCTCGCCTCCTCCCCGCGCGGCGGGGGGTCGCGCCGAGGGCGGCCGGCCACGTCCGGCGGCGCCTCGGGTAGGGTCCGTTGCGAGGATTGTAGCAGGCCCGCCCCGCGCGAGTCAAGCGCCGGCCGCCGGCCGGCGGGCGCAGGCGCCGTGCGCCAAGCAACAGACCCCCCAGGCCCGAACCAGGTAGGGGTGGCCCCGCGTGGCCGCCCGGCCGCCGCACCGCCCGCGCCCGGATCTGCCCGCCCGGCCTGCCCCGGGCACCCGCGCGGCATCCGGGGAGCCGGATCCCAGGGATGCGCCTGCCTCAGGGCAACATCCCGGAGTTGGAGAATCCCTCACTGCGTTCGGGATGACCAGGGGGCGGCCGGGCGACGTGGGGCGGTCGGGCCCGCGTGGGGATGCTGATCGGGCGGAGTCTCGCGGCAAGGGCTGTCGCGGGGCGCAGCCCCCTCCTACAGACAATTCCGGCTTCCCCCGAAGGCGGCGGACTGGCGGCATAGCCAGGCGGCGCCGCCCCCACAGACAATCTCCCGCGACCTTAGCGCCTGCCGGCAGGCCGAAACGCACGCCCCTCTCCCGAATTCGCGAGAGGGGCCGGGAGTGAGGGGAGACAGCTCCACTCCCCATCCCCACCGCCGTGCCCTCCCACCCACCGACCCCGCTCCCCGACCTCATTCGGGCATTCGCCCGCGGCGCAGCCGCATTCCGGTATGCGTGTCGGTTCGTCCCAGCCCCCGCAGGGGGCTTTGTTGTTGTTGCCCGCACCTTTAGGTGCTGGGCAACGCGCGACCGGGCGGCGCCCAGGAGGCCGCCTCGCACGCCCCTCTCCCGAATTCACGAGAGGGGTCGGGAGTGAGGGGAGACAGCTCCACTCCCCATCCCCCACCGCCCCGTCCCCCACCCACCGACCCCGCTCCCCAATCCCATTCGGGCATTCGCCCGCGGCGCAGCCGCCTTCCGGTATGCGTGTCGGTCCGTCCAGCCCCCGCAGGGGGCTTTGTTGTTGTTGCCCGCACCTTTAGGTGCTGGGCAACGCCCCACCGCGCGGCGCCTCACGAACCGACCCGCCAACGTCCCAGCCCCCGCAGGGGGCTTTGTTGTTGTTGCCCGCACCTTTAGGTGCCGGGCAACGCCCCACCGCCCCGCTCGTGATCGGCCCGCGCCCCGTACCCGGCCACCCGCCGTAAGTACGTATGACGATTCGCGTAATAGAAATCAGCAAACGTGCGGATTCCGTGCCTGCGAACCCCCCTGAATTTACTTCGTATGATTTACTTTTTGCACAAGCCCCCTTAAGCCCCAATTCCGGCCCGGGCCGGCGGCGCCGGCAGGCGTTTGACGGGGATGGGAGCGGGCCGTATAATCGAGGGAGCGTATGAATTTATCCGGCCTGTTGCCTCTGCTGCGGGCCCACCCGGCCTATTTGGGCCTGGCGGGGGCGACGGCGCGCGCCCTCGAGGGCGCGGCCCGCCCGGCCGTCGTCCGCGCCGAGGACCTGCTCGACGCGGCACGCCCCTACCTCCTCGCCGCCCTGGCCGCCGACCCGGCGCTCGGCACCTTCGCCCGGCGGATCCTCGTCGTCACCGCACGGCCCGACCGGGCGCGGCGCCTGGCCGAGGCCCTGCGCACCTATGCCGCCGTGCCCGACGCCGTGCTGCGCTTCCCCGCCCCCGACCTGCTCCCCTACGAACAGATCGCCGCGGACCCGTCCATCCTGGCCGAGCGCCTGCGCGTGCTCACCGCCCTGGGCGGGCCCGCCGCGCCCGGCGGCACGGCGGGCGCCGCCCCGGCCGGCGGCGCGGTGGCCCCCGACGCGCGGCCGCAGCGCACGATCGTGGTGACGTCGGCGATGGCGCTGATGATGCCGACGCTCGCGCCCGCCGACTTCGCCTGGGCCACCCGCACCGTGCGCCCCGGCCAGGACGTCGCGATGGACGACCTGCTGGCCCACTGGGTCGACCTGGGCTACGAGCCCGCCGCGGTCGTCGACCACCCGGGCCTGTTCAGCCGGCGCGGCGGCATCGTGGACGTCTGGCCGCCGACCAGCCCCGCCCCGGTGCGGCTCGAGTTCTGGGGCGACTCGATCGAGTTGCTGCGCGCGTTCGACCCCGACACGCAGCGCTCGACGGCGCCGGTCGAGGCGCTGACGGTGCCGCCGGCCACCGAGATCCCCCTCTGGCGGCGCGAGGACGCCCTGCCGGCGATCCGCGCGCTCGACCTGCACGACGTGCGGCCGGAGGTGCGCGAGACCTGGCAGCGGCAGATCGCGGGCATGGCCCAGGGCGAGCTCGGCGAGGGCTGGGAGCTGTTCGCGCCGTATTTTGCCGACCCGCTGCCGACGCTGCTCGGTTATCTGGGGCCCGACGACCTGATCCTGGTCGACGGGCCGGAGGCCATCGGGCTGGCCGCGGGCGAGCTCCAGCGGAGCGCCGAGGCCCTGCACGCCGAGCTCACCAGCCAGGGCGAGCTCCCGCCGAACCTGGCGCGGCCGTATGTGCCCTGGGCCACGCTGCTGGAGGCGGTGCCGCCGGTCGTGCGCCTGCAGATCGGGGACGTGCCCGGCGCGGATGGCGCCGCGCTGGAGCTCCCGCCGTTCACGGCGCCGCCGCTCTATCACGGCAACGTGCCCGCGGCCATCGCCGACGTGCAGGCCGCCCTCGAGCGCGGCGAGCGGGTGGTCATCGCCAGCCAGCAGAGCCAGCGCCTGCGCGAGCTGTTCGAGGAAGCCGAGATCTTCCCCATGCGGCGCAAGGTCCCGCCCGCGCTCGCGCCGCGGGGCGCCCGCCCGGCCGGTGCCGGGCCCGAGGACCGCGCCCAGGCCGCGCAGCTGAGCGGGCTGATCGAGCCGCTGGTCGACCCGCCGTCGGCCGGGTCGCTGCACCTGGTGCAGGCCGGGCTGGAAGCCGGCTGGCTGGGCGACCCCCTGCTCGACACGCGCGTGCTGACCGACCTGGAGCTGTTCGGGCAGTCGACCGCCGCGCGCCGGGCGGCGCCGAAGCCCGCGCGTGCCGCGGCCATGGAGGAGTTCCTGCGCGAGGTGCAGCCGGGCGACCTGGTGGTGCACATCGAGCACGGCATCGCGCGCTACTCCGGCCTCGTGAAGATGGGCGCCTCCGGCGCCGAGCGCGAGTACATGCAGCTGGAGTATGCCGAGGGCGACCGGCTCTACGTGCCGATCGAGCAGACCGACCGCGTCTCCGCCTACATCGGCACGGGCACCGGCACCCCCGCGCTGCACCGCCTCGGCACGAACGACTGGACGCGCACCAAGCGGCGCGTGCAGGCGGCCACGCTCGACCTGGCGCGCGAGCTCCTGGCCCTCTATGCGCGGCGCGAGGCGGCGCCCGGCCACGCCTACTCCTACGACTCGACCTGGCAGCAGGAGCTCGAAGCCTCGTTCCCCTACGTCGAGACGGACGACCAGCTGCGCGCCGTCGACGAGGTGAAGGCCGACATGGAGCAGACCCGGCCGATGGACCGGCTGATCTGCGGCGACGTCGGCTTCGGCAAGACGGAGGTGGCCCTGCGCGCGGCGTTCAAGGCGGTGATGGACGGCAAGCAGGTCGCCGTGCTCGTGCCGACGACGATCCTGGCGCAGCAGCACTACAGCACGTTCCAGAGCCGCATGGCCGCCTTCCCGGTGACCGTGGACATGCTGTCGCGCTTCCGCACGCCGAAAGAGCAGGGGCGCATCCTGACGGCGCTGGCCGCCGGGCAGGTCGACATCGTCATCGGCACGCACCGCCTGCTGCAGAAGGACGTGGCCTTCCACGACCTCGGGCCTGGTCGTCGTCGACGAGGAGCAGCGCTTCGGCGTGCGCCACAAGGAGCGGCTGAAGCAGCTGCGGCAGGAGGTCGACGTGCTGACCATGACGGCGACGCCGATCCCGCGCACGCTGCACATGGCCCTGGTCGGCGTGCGCGACATGAGCGTGATCGAGACGCCGCCCGCCGACCGCCTACCGATCAAGACCTACGTCACGGCCTACCGCGACTCGCTCGTGCGCGAGGTGATCCAGCGCGAGCTCGAGCGCGGCGGGCAGGTCTACTTCGTGCACAATCGGGTGCAGAGCATCGGCATCGTCTGCCGCGAGCTGCAGCGGCTGCTGCCCGGGGCGCGCTTCGCCATCGGCCACGGCCAGATGGCCGAGGAGGAGCTCGAGCGCGTGATGGCCGCGTTCATCGCGGGCGACACGGACGTGCTGGTCTGCACCACGATCATCGAGTCGGGGCTCGACATCCCGAACGTGAACACGCTGATCGTGGACAACGCGAACAACTACGGCCTGGCGCAGCTCTATCAGCTCCGCGGCCGGGTGGGCCGCGGCGACCGGCGCGCCTACGCCTACTTCCTCTACCGCCAGGGCGGCCGGGTGACCGAGGTGGCGCAGGAGCGGCTGCACACGATCGAGCAGGCGACCGAGCTGGGCGCGGGCTTCCGCATCGCCCTGAAGGACCTGGAGATCCGCGGCGTCGGCAACTTGCTGGGCCCCGAGCAGCACGGCAACGTGGGCGCCGTCGGCTTCGAGCTGTACACGCGGCTGCTGGCCTCGGCGGTCGACGAGGTGCAGGGGCAGCCCGCGGCGCCGGAGCCGCCCCCGGTGGTGATCGACGTGCCGCTGCCCGCGTTCCTGCCCGAGAGCTACGTGCCGGACAGCGCGGAGCGGCTGCGGATCTATCAGCGGCTGTCGCGCACGCGCGGCGAGACGGCGGTGCGCGACCTGCGGCGCGAGCTCGAGGACCGCTTCGGCGCGCTGCCGGTGCCCGCGGCCAACCTGGTGCGCATCGTGCGCTTCAAGCTGCTGGCCCAGCAGGCGGGCGTGCAGGCGATCAACACGCTGGAGGACGAGATCGTGATCGTGCTGGAGGCGCGCGCGGCCGTGCAGCGCCTCGGCCCGGCGCTGCACGCCACGCTGGGCGCGCGGCTGGGCGAGGCGGTGCGCCTGAGCCCGCACCAGGTGCGCCTGCAGCGGCGCGCCCTCGGCTCCGGTTGGGCCGACGCGCTCGAGCGCGTGCTCGAAGAGCTCGCCAGCGCCTAGCCGCGCAGCGGCGGCCGGGCATCGGTGGGAGCAGGCTCCGTCCTGCGAAAGTGAAGTGGCGCACCGGACGGCTGAGGTAGGGGCGGCCCCGTGTGGCCGCCCTGGGCGGTGGCCCGCGATGCAGGATTTCGACCCGGGCGCTCCCGGAGGCGCCGGGAAGGAGATCACGTGGACGGCAATCATAGGAAAGCGCTGGTGCTGGCGGCCGGCGGCGTCGCGGGGGTCGCCTGGGAGCTGGCCTGCTGCGTGGTCTGGAGGAGCAGGGCGTGGACGTGCGCGACGCCGACCTGGTCGTCGGCACCTCGGCCGGGTCCGTCGTGGCCGCGCAGATCAGCAGCGGCGTGCCCCTGGCCGAGCTGGCCGCGGCCGAACTGGCCGCACCCGCCGAGCCGCCGGCGGATCGCGGCTCACGGTCGATGGGGCCCGCTTCCGTCAGGCGCTGGAGGCCGTCATCCTAGACCACCCCGCCCGAATCCGCGGCAGATCCGCGCCCGCATCGGCGCCCTGGCGCTGGCCACCCCGACCATGCCGGAAGCAGCGTGGCGTGCCGCCATCGCCGCGCTGCTGCCCCGGCCGGCCTGGCCCGCCCAACCCCTGCTGATCACGGCCGTCGACGCGACGACGGGCGAACCCGTGCAGTTCACCCGCGATTCCGGCGTGTCGCTGCTCGACGCGGTGGCCGCCAGCTGTGCCGTGCCCGGCGTCTGGCCCCCGGTGACGATCGGGGACCGCCGCTACATGGACGGGGGCGTGCGCTCGCTGACCAACGCCGACCTGGCGACCGGCTACGCGCGGGTACTGATCCTCCTCCCCTCTGCGCCGCTGCCGCCGACGCCCTTCTTCGGTAGCCCCGCGCGGGAGCAGGCGCTGCTGGAGGCCCAGGGCAGCGCGGTGCTGCTGGTCCACGCCGACGCTGCCGCCCTCGCGGCGATCGGGCCGAATGCGCTCGACCCGGCCCGGCGCTCCGCGTCGGCGCGCGCCGGGCAGGCCCAGGGGCGGGCGGTGGCCGGCCAGGTGCGGGCGTTCTGGACTGGCGCGGGGGCATAAGCCGGCTGCCGGCCCCACCGCAGGGCAGACCGCGCCGCGAGGCACCGGGTATGGCGAGTAGGGCGGCGGCCCGGACATCCTCAGGCTGGGCGGACGGGCGGCCTCGCCGGACAGAGCCGGCTCCCACAGACGACTCGCCCCGGAGGCCCGGCCGGTCGGAGGTCGGATCTTGGGGGAGCCGGGCGGCCACGCGGGGCCGCCCCTACCGCGGCCCGGCAGGCCCTCGGTGAAACCCACGGGGGAGCGGTGGGTGCCGCGTGCGCGTGGCCGGCCGGTCCGGGGGGACCTGGCGGCTGCCGGAATCTTGCTGGGCCTCGCGCTGCTCTTCATCGGGCCGGGCCTGCTGCCCGGGCAGGTCTGGGCGCCGGCCGATATCCCGCTGACGGAGGCGCCGTTCCGCGCCGGACCGCTCGGCCGGGCGACGGCGGCCAATCCGCTGCTGGGCGACCTCGTCTACCAGGATCTGCCGTGGCGGCTGCTGGCGCAGCGCGCCTTCGCGGCGGGCACGTTTCCCCTCTGGAATGACCTCAGCCTGCACGGCTACCCCTTCTTTGGCGCCGGGCAGCCTGCGGTCCTCTATCCGCTGAACCTGCTCTGGATCTTGTTCCCCGTCGGCGCGGCGGCCGGGTGGATCGCCGCGCTGAAGCTGTGGATCGCGGGGCTGGGGATGTGGGCCTTTCTGCGGCGCGGCCTCGGGCTCGGCGCCCCGGCGGCCTTGCTCGGCGCGATCGGCTGGACCTTCTGCGGCCCGGTGGTCGTGTGGCTGGGGTGGCCGCAGACCAACGTGCTCGTGCTGCTGCCCTGGGTCTGCTGGGCGACGGCGGCGTGGTGCGCGGACGGGCGGCGCGGCGCGCTCCCGGCGCTGGCGGCGCTGACGGCGGTCGCGGCGTTCGGCGGGCACGTCGAGACGCTGTTCAATGCCGGCGTGACGGCCGGGATCTGGGCGCTGGCGCTGCTCGTGGGGCGGCCGGCGCGCGCTGCGCTGGGGCGCGGGGCCGCGCTCGTGGGCGCGGCGGGGCTGGGCCTGGCACTGGCCGCGGTGCAGCTTGTGCCGTTCGCGACGCAGCTGTTGCGCAGCGCGGCCTGGGCCGAGCGGGGCACGGGGCTGCAGTTCGCGGCGTTCTTCCCGGCGGCGTACCTCTGGACCTGGCTGATCCCGAACTTCTTCGGCACGCCCCTGGCGCACCTGGGCACGGGCACCTTCAACTACAATGAGCAAACCGTCTACATCGGGATCCTGCCGTTGATCGGCGCGGCGCTCGCGCTGGTCGGCGCGGCGCGGGGCCGGGTGGCGCGGCGGCCGGTCGCCGCCTGGGCGGCGGTGGCGGCGCTGGCGGGCGTGCTGGCCTACGGGCCGTGGCTCGGGGCGTTGCTGCGCGGGCTGCCGCTGCTGGCGCGCATGCCCGCGATCCGGTGGATCGCGCCCGGCGCCTTCGCCCTGCTGGTGCTCGCCGCGTTCGGATTCGACTGGGCGAGCCGGGGCTGGGGCCGCGTGCCGCGACCCCGGCTCGTCTGGGGGATCGCGGCCGCGCTGTCCGGGCTCGGGCTCGTCGGGATGGCGGCGCATGGCCTCGGCGTGCTGCCGGCGCCCGCGCTCGTGCGGCCCCTGGCCCTGTTCTACGGGCCGTATCAGCGGTACTGGGCGATCTGGGGGGCGGCCGTCGGGGCGGCGAGCATCGGCCTGGTGGGACTGTGGGCCCTGGCACGGCGCGGGAACACGCGCGGCCGGTGGGCCGCGCCGGGGGTGCTGGCGCTCGTGCTCGTGGCCGACCTGTGGCGCATGGGCTACGGCTACACGCCGGTGCGCCCGGCGGCCGAGCTCTATCCACCGGATCCGCTGCTCGCACGGATGGCGGCGCTGCCGGCGACGCCCGCGCCCGCGCGCGTCCTGGTGGGCGGACCGGCGCCGCGCGCGGGGCTGAACCTGGCCTACGGGTTCGCGGACTGGGCGGCGCAGGACCCGGCCCTGCCCGCGGACGCCGCGGCCGTGGCGGCGGTGATCAGCCCGGCGGAGGCGGCCGACCCGGCGCTGCGCTACAACATGCAGTTCCCGGACCCGCGGCTCGACGTGGCGGCGCTGCTGGGGCTCGGCTACGCCCTGCTGCCCGACGCGGCGGACCCGAACGCGGGCGTGCCGCCCGTCGACGGCGCCCCGGCCTTCGCGCGGCTGGCGGCGGAGGGCGGGCTGACGCTCTGGGCGAACCGGGCGGCGGCGCCGTTCGCCTACCTGGCCGGGCCGGTGACGCCGGTGGCCGGACGCGGCGGCGGCCGATGCGTGGCTGGCGGAGACGACCTGGGCGCGGGTGGCCGCGCGCGCGGCGGCGATCGAGGGGGTCGCGCCGGGCGCGCCCGACGGCGGGGCGGGCGGCGCCGTGGCGGTCCCACGGTATGCGGCGGGCGCGGTGGATCTGCAGGTGACGGCGGACGCGCCGGGCTGGCTGATCGTGGGGCTGGGCTGGGACCCGGGCTGGCAGGCGACGGTCGACGGGCAGCCCGCGGCGATCCATCGCGCGCAGGGGCTGGTGCAGGCGATCGCGGTGCCCGCGGGCGCGCATGCCGTGGCGCTACGCTACGCACCGCCGGCCGTGGCGTGGGGGCTGGGGATTAGCCTCGTCGCACTCCTGGTGTGGGTCGGTGCTGCTGATCTGGGCGAGGCGCGGGCGTGATGCGCCCGCCTGAGCCCGGGATGTGATCCTGCCGGGGCCGATCGGTCACCGGCGCAAGCCGAATGGGCTAGGCATTTGGGGACTTATGGCCTATAGTGACGCGGCAGATTGACTCGGGTATGCTTAAGGGCGGGCAGAGGCGCGGCCCGCACAGGTAGGGCTGCTCCGCCGGATCCCCGGAACGAGGAACCGCCCCATGTCGCTGCGCAAAAAGACTTTCGTGATCGTGGCCGGGACGCTCCTGGGCCTCTGTGTGCTGCTCTACGCCGCCGGAAGCTGGATCGTGCTGCGCGGCTACGCCGTCGAAGAAGATCAGAACGTGCGCCAGACGTTGGGTCAGGTGGTGAGCGCGGAGGCGGACGACCAGGCCCGGCTCGCCGGCACCGCGCGCGACTGGGCCGGCTGGGACGACACTTACGCCTTCGCGGCGGACCGCAACACGGCGTTTATTCAGTCGAACCTGGCGCCGGACTCGGTCTTCGACAACAACCGGCTGAGCCTCATCATCCTGCTGGACGCGCAGGGGCACCAGATCTACGGGCGCGCCTACGATCTGGGCGCGGGCCGCGCGATGCCGGTGCCGGCGAGCCTCGCGGCCTACCTGGCCCCCGGGAGCCGCCTGCTGGCCCATCCGGACACGGAGACCGCGGTCACCGGCCTGTTGAGCTTGCCGGAGGGCTTGCTCGAAGTGTCCGCACAGCCGATTGTGACGAGCGACCGGCAGGGCCCGGTGCGGGGCACCCTACTGTTCGGGCACTTCCTCGACGCGCCCGCCCTGGCCGCCCTGGCCGCGAAGACGCACGTCGCGGTGACCGTGCAGCCGCTGAACGGCGTCGCGCTGCCGGACGACGTGCGGATGGCACAGGCGGGACTGCCCCAGGCGCCCGGCGAGATGCTCAGCCGGCCCCTCGACGATGCGCACGTGGCGGGCTATGCGCTCGTGCGCGACGTGTACGGAAACGCGGCCGGCATCCTGCGCGTGGATCTGCCGCGGTCGATCTACGCCCGCGGCCAGGCGACTCTCTGGACGTTCCTGGCGGCGCTCGTCGGCATGGGCCTGCTGTTCAGCGCCGGCACGATGCTGCTGCTCGAACGGCTGGTGCTGGCGCGGCTCGGCGCGCTGAGCGCGGCGGTGGGGCGCATCGGCGCAGGCCGGGATCTGCGCGCGCGGCTACCCGCGCCCGGGCATGACGAGCTGGGCCGACTGGCCGGGGCCGTGAACGGGATGCTGAGCGCGCTGGAGCAGGCCGAACACGACCGGCAGGCGGGCGCGGCGGCGCTGCAGGCGAGCGAGCAGCGCGGGCGCGCGGTGTTCGAGAACGCCTTCGACGGCCTGCTGCTGCTGGACGCCGGGGGCCGGTGCGTGGACGCGAACCCGGCCGCGTGCGATCTGCTGGGGCGGCCCCTGGCGGAGCTGCTGCAAGCGGACGTGCTCGCGCTCGTCGTGGAGGATGGCGGCGAGGCGCGGGCGGGCGCGGTCCGCACCTTGGCGGGCGGCGTGGCGCTGCACGGCGAGTGCCGGATGGGCGCGGAGGGCAGCGCGCGGGCGCTCGAATACCGGATGCGCGCCCAGGTGTTGCCCGGCTACGACCTGATGGTGCTGCGCGACATGACCGAGCGCAAGCGCCTGGAAACGGCGCTGGGCCATCAGGCGTTCCACGATGCGCTGACGGGCCTGCCGAACCGCGCCCTGTTCCGCGAGCGCCTGGCCGCGGCGTTGGCGCACAGCCGCCGGCCCGCCGAGCGCGTCGCCGTGGTGTTCCTCGACCTCGACGACTTCAAGGTGGTGAACGACAGCCTCGGGCACAAGGCCGGCGACGCGATGCTGACCGCGGTGGCCGCGCGCCTGCAGGCCGGCGTGCGCCCCGGCGATATGGTGGCGCGGCTGGGCGGCGACGAGTTCACCGTGCTGCTGCAGCAAGTGGCGACGGAGGCGGATGCGGCAAGCGTGGCCGAGCGCATCCAGGCGGAACTGCAGCCGCCCTTCCTGATCGAGGGGCAGGAAGTGACGATCCGGGCCAGCATCGGCATCGCCCTGGGCAGCGCGGGCGTCGACACGCCGGGCGACCTGTTGCGCAGCGCGGACGTGGCTATGTACGCGGCGAAGGAGCAGGGCAAAGCGGGCTATGCCTTCTTCGCGCCGGAGATGGACGGGCCGGCGTGGACCCGCATCGCACAAGAAACGGCGTTGCGCCACGCCATCGAGCGGCAGGAGCTGCACGTGCACTACCAGCCGATCGTGCATCTGGCCACCGGCGCGATCCGGGGCGTCGAGGCGCTGGTGCGCTGGGAGCACCCGACGCGCGGCTCGTTGATGCCGAGCGCGTTCGTGCCGCTGGCCGAGGAGACCGGCCTCATCGTGCCGCTGGGGCGGTGGGTGCTGCGCGAGGCGTGCGCGCAGGTGCGGGCCTGGCAGGCCCAGGGCATCTGCGGGTCACAGCTGATGCTGAGCGTCAACATCTCGCCGCGCCAGTTCCGCCATCCGGTCCTCGTGGAGGAGATCCGGCAGATCCTGGCCGAGACCGGGTTCGATCCGCGCTGCTTGCAGCTGGAGGTGACGGAGAGCATGGCGCTGGACGCGGCGCCGGTCGTGGCCGACCGGCTGGACGCCCTGCACCGGCTGGGCATCCGCCTGGCCATCGACGACTTCGGCACGGGCTACACGGCCTGGAGCTCGCTGCGCCGGTTCCCGATCAGCGCGATCAAGCTCGACCACGCGTTCGTGCACGCGCTGGGCCAGGACGCGCGCACCACGGCCGTGCTCGCGGCCATCCTGGACCTGGCCCGGGCGCTGGAGATGGAAGTGACGGCGGAGGGCGTCGAAACACCGGAGCAGCTGGCACACGTGCGCGAGCTGGGCTGCGTCTGGGCGCAAGGGCGCTACTTCTCGGCCGCGCTGCCGCCCGAGGTCCTGGCCGCGCTCTTCGCGCTGCAGCATTCGACGGCGCGGCCGGGACGCCCGCGCCCGATCACGCATCCGCTGCCCGACCAGGACCGCGACGGCGGCTCCGGCCGCGCCCCCACCGCCGGGACACGCGGCAGCGCCGGCCCCTGAGCCGGGGCCGATCCGATTGCCCCCCGCCCTCGTCCCTCTGGGACGGGGGCTTTTTGTTTGTGCGCAGGGCATCGCATGGGAGCGATCTACGCAAAGCTGAGCAGGTATTGAGCAGGAAATGGTCTGGTGGCGAGGTCCCGGGGCATGCTAGAGTAGGCTCACGGTCGGGGCCGCCGGGTTGCGGCGGCGCGCCGGTGGGGAGGACCGCGGAACGGCCGCGGTCCCGAGATGAGCGAGCTACACATCGCTAGATATAAGGAGAGGACCATGCGACGCATCGTGACAGGCCTGATGATCTTGGTATTGGCGAGTGCGTTGGCGGCCGGGCTGCCCGGCCACGCGGCCGCCGCGCCGGCCTTGCAGGCGGGGCCGCAGACCTGGACCGTGCTGGCGGGCGCCCAGACGACGCCGGAGCCGGTCGACAACGGCATGATGGCGGGAGCCTGGCAGCTGCTGCGCTTCTATCCGGAGCACCTGACGATCAATGTGGGTGACACGGTGGTCTGGAAGCTGAATGCCATGGAGATGCACCAGGTAATCTTCCCGGCGCCGGGCGAGACCTACGCGCCCTTCACGATCGTGCACCCCGGCAACCCGCCGCAGGTGGAGATCAACCAGCTGGCGGTCTTCCCGGCCGGCGGGCCGACGTATGACGGCAGCGCGGTGGCGAGCTCGGGTATGCTCGGCATGGGGAACCCCCTGTTCAAACAGGAGTACCAGCTGACCTTCACCAAGGCGGGCAGCTACAATTACCTGTGCGCCATGCACTCGGCCCAGCTGCCGAACGGGCAGGTGGTGGGCATGCTGGGGAACATCACGGTGCAGCCGGCGGGGAGCGCGTATCCGCAGACGCAAGCGGCGATCGATGCGGCCGCGGCCGCGGCCATCGCCGCCGACCAGCAGGCGGCCGAGGCGCTGACCGCGACGGCGACGAAGGTGGAACCGCCAACGGCGAACGCCGACGGCACGATGACGTATCACGGCAACATCGGCTGGGACGGGCCGAACAACGCCTACATGCGCTTCGCGCCCAAGGACTTCGCGATCCACGCGGGCGACAGCATCGAATGGACGCAAACGTCGGAGGTCACGCCGCACACGATCAGCCTGCTCTCGGGTGCGACGGACCCGGAGCCGTTCGTGATCCAGCCGCAGGCCACCGGGCTGCCCCAGGTGTTCCTGAACCTGGCCGGGCTCGCCCCGGCGGGCGGGCATACCTATAACGGCACGGGCATCGTGAGCTCGGGCTTCGTCGACGGCTACGCGTCGAGCCCCAGCGGCAAGCCGACGTACAAGGTGACGTTCACGCAGCCGGGGACGTATGAGTTCATCTGCGAGCTGCACGACCCGATGGGCATGAACGGCCACATCACCGTCCTGGCGGCCGGGAGCACGCCCGGCATGCCGACGACCGGGCACGGCGACCCGCTAGGCTGGCTGCTGCTCGTCCTGGTGATGCTGTGCAACGGCGGGCTGGTGCTGGGGGGCCTGGCCCTGCGCCGCCGGGCCACGCGGGCCTGATCGCGCGCGTCGCCGTTTCGGACCGCCGTCGGGCACGCGCCCGGGGGCGGTCTTTTTGCGCCCAGCCGGCGAGCAGCGATTTCAGGGCGCCGGGAGCGGGCCGTAGTGCGCGGCGTAGGCGGCGTGGAGCGCGGCGGGCGTCAGGGTCGGGTCGGCCAGCTCGGCGGTGGTGAGGCAGCGCGCGGCGACCAACGTGCCGAGGCGCAGACAGACGAGGGGCGGCCAGCCGCGCAGGTGGCCGTAGAGGTAGCCCGCGAAGAGGCTGTCGCCCGCGCCGTTGGCGTCGACCACGGGGCGGACGGGCAGAGCGGGCACGTCGACCCAGGCGCCGTCCGGCGTCGCGGCGGTGGCCCCGGCGGGGCCGTGGGTGCAGACGACCAGACGCTTGCCGGCGGCGAGCATGGCGGCCAGGAAGGCGCGGTAATCGGGCAGCGCGTCGGAGCTACAGAAGAGGACGGCGGCGGCGGCGATGAAGGGCGCGTGATAGGGGTTGACGCCGTCGTAGTCGTGGATGTCGCACCAGATGGGCCGGCCGGCGGCCTGGAGCAGCGGGATGAAGCGGCGGCAGTAGGGGATGATGTTGAGCGCGACCACGTCGGCCGTCGCCAGCGCCGGGGCGATGGCGGCCGGGTCGAGCGGCAGGTCGGGCGAGGCGGCGGCGAGGAAGATGGAGATGCGCCGGCCGTCGGGATCCATCAGATTGACGTGGCGCTCGGTGCCGGCGGGGTCGCGCGCGGTCAGCAAGGTGAGGCCCGGCTGATCGAGCGCCGCGCGCACCTGATCGGCGGCGCTGTCGGCGCCGAGGAGCGTGTGGAGGGTGACGTCGCAGCCGAGGCGGGCGAGGTTGAGCGCCTTGCCGGCACCCGTGGAGCCGACCGATTCGTGGGCGGCGCGGGCGAAGAGGGTCTGGGGCGTGGGCGCGGGCAACTCCGCCAGGTCGACGACCAGGTCGTAGGAGACACCGCCGAGGACGAGGACGTGGCTCACGGCGCGGGCGTGGCGGGCAGGGCGAAGGTGGCCGTGGCGCCACCGACGGTGCTGCGGACGAGGAGCGTCGTGGGCTGGATATCGTCGGGCACCTCGAAGAGCAACAGCGGGTGGATGAGGGCCTGGGGATCGGCGAGCGTGTCGGGCGGGACGCGGCCCTGGTTGGCGATGATGGGCGCCAGATAGGGGCTGTCGTCGGCGGTAAGCACGGAGATCGCGTGGTCCTGGTCGTCGACGACGTCCCAGGAGAAGTCCTGCAGCAGGCTGTGCGGGCTGGTCTGGCGGTTGCGCGCGTCGAGCCAGATCATGATGAAGCGGCCGCGGGCCTCGAGGATCGGGTCGCCGCCCGCGGGGGTCAGGCGCGTGCGGCTGTCGGTGCGGGCGAAGGAGAGGACCCAACCCTCCAGGTTGACGGTGTCGCCGATACCGGGCAGCGGCGTGGGGGTGGGCTCCGGGGTGTCCGTGGGCCAGGGGGTGACGGCGGCGCTCAGCGTGGCGGGCGTGAGGCGCAGCTCGCGGAGCGTATCGGGGCTGAGAGCCAGCACGCTGCCGGCGGCGGGGCTGGCGAGCGCGGCGACGTAGCCGGAGACCTCGATCTGTCCGAGATAGTGGCCGGTGGGATCGAGCACGACGATGCCGGGACTGGCGGCGACGTAGATGCGGCCGGAGGCGTCGACGGCGAACGCGTTGTCGAAGTGCACCTGGTTGGAGCCGGTGCCGGGCGCGGCGTAGCGGGTGAGGTACTTGCCGTTGCCGTCGAGGTGGTAGATGGTGTCCGTGTCGCGGCCGAGCAGGTAGATGCCGCCGCTCGGCGCCAGGGCGATGCGGAGCTGCGACTCGTCGGCGCCCGCGGGCGTGTGGCCGCGCAGGGCGTGGACCACGCGGCCGACCTCGGCGCCGGTCGGGCCGAGATGCACCAGGCTGTCGGTGTTGCCGAGCAGCGCCCAGATCTCCCCATCGGGCAGCACGGCCAGATCCTCGTAGCCGAAGAAGCCGACGTCCTGATCGGCGAAGCGATAGGTGTCGAGCAGGTCGCCGGTCGGGCTGTACTTGCGGATGACCTCGGAGTCGATAGTGTAGAGGTTGCCGGCGCGGTCGGCGGCGAGCGTGGTGGGGTAGTCGATGCCGAGGGGCACAGCGGCCACGAAGCGGTGCGCGGTGTCGAACTTGAGCACGCGCCCGGGCTTCGAGTTGGTCAGGTAGATATTGCCGGCGGGGTCGACGGCGACGGCGCGGGCGGTGTCGAACTGGCCGGGGCCGGGCGTGGCGCCCTCGACGGCGGTGTCGAGCGTGGCGAAGTCGGGCGTCGGCGTGTCGGCCGGCTCAAGGCGGACGGCCAGGGCGGTGGCGATGGCATGGTTGGGCGCGGTGGCGGCGGTGTCGAAGGAGCCGGACAGCCAGTTGATGCCGACGATGAGGCCGAACACGGCGAGCACGAGGACGATGATCCCGACGATGCAGCCGCCGCTGCCGGATGTCGAGACCGGCGTGGCAGGCGTGGCGAGCGTGGTATGGTAGGTGGACGCCGGGAACTCGACGACGACCGCCGGCCGCGGGGCCGGGGTGCGCAGCCCCGGCGGCACGACCACGGACTCGCCGCAGTAGGGGCATTGGACGGTGGCGGCGGCGCCGTTGGGCTGCAAGGGCGCGCTGCAGGAGGGGCAATTGAACACTTCAGGCGTCATGGATGCTCCTTCGAACCGGATGGCAACAGCTATGGACCGATGCTTCCAGCATACGGCAGACGGAGGCGGCGCACAAGCGCCGCCGGTGGGACACAGAGCGGCACAACCGGTAGGACATGGCGCCGCTGAGCCCGGTCGCCGGCCCGACACCCGGCGTTGCGCGCTGGTGCCGGGTGTTCACCGTATTTTGGCGCAGTATGCACCCGGGATGTGACCACACGATGCTACGATACGGCGGATGGGGAGCGCTGCGCGGCTACCCCCGCGTGCCGGTGGGCGCAGCGGAAAGGAGAGACAGGCGATGGCGACGATGGAGACGACGGGGACACTCGAGATCGAGGTTCCCTTCCCGGAGGTGGACGCGCCGACGCTGGGCATCTATCTGGGCGCGGGGCATCTGGCCGTGCATCCCGGCGAGCCGAACGTCCTGGTGCAGGGCGCTTATGACGATCCGTCGGGCGCGCTGCCCTGCGAGATCACGCAGACGGCGGGCGCGGTGCGGATCGCGCAACGGTACCGGCCGGACGCGACGTTCGGGCTGTTCCAGGGCGCACCCCGGCTGGACGTGAAGCTGGGCAGTGCGCACCCCTACCCGCTGACGCTGGAGACCGGGGCGGGCGAGAGCGTCTTTGACCTGGGCGGGCTGCCGCTGTCGCGGCTGACGGTGCGCCAGGGCGCGGGAAAGATCTGGCTGATGTTCGGCGCGCCGAACCCGGTGCCGATGGAGGCGCTGACGGTCTCGGCGGGCGCGGGCGGCATGGAGCTGCAACACCTCGCCGCGGCGAACTGCGGCCGGATGACGATCGAGGGCGGCGCGGCCTCCTACATACTCGACTTTTCGGGCACGCTGGAGCGGCCGCTGCAGGTGAACGTCCGGGCGGGCATGTCGTCGGTCGAGCTACGGATCCCGCTGACGACGGCGGCCCGGATCACCGCGGAGACGATGCTGGGCCACGTGGCGGCCCGGGCGGGCTTCACGCTGCGCCAGGACGCCTACTGGACGGCCGCCGCGTTGGCGGGGCAGACGCCGCTGCTGGAGATCCACGCGGCGGTGGCCCTCGGCGCCGTGGAGCTCGTCGGGCTGTAGACGCGACGCGCCGCCGGGCGTCGGGCACGGCAGCGCCGTACGCGACGCCAACGGGCCGGCTTGGACGATCCGGGCGCGCGTCCGCGCCCCGGCGCAGGCGCCGGGGCGGCGGTGCGCCCGGTGAGGCACGGACACGAATCGGGACGTGGAGGAGGGGGAGCGATGGAACCACGATACCGCACGCCGGGCAGCGCGCTGATCGGGATGCTGCTGATCATGCTCGGCGCGGTCTTCCTGCTGGCCACCGAGGGGTGGCTGGGGCTCTCCTGGGGGACGATCTGGCCGGCGTTTCTGCTGATCCTGGGGATCCTCGCCCTGGGGCAGGCGCTGGCGGCGCCGGTCGCGCAGCGGGCGGGGCTGAGCGCGCTGGGCACCTTCCTGGCCTTGCTGAGCATCTTCTTCTTCGCGACGACCCGCGGCGCCGTTGCCTGGGCGGACCAGTCGACGCTCTGGCCGCTGTACGTGATCTTCCTCGGGGCGGCGAGCGTGGTTGGCGCGGGCGCGGCAGGCTTCCGGCGGCCGGGCTACCTGGGCAGCGGGATCGCGCTGCTGGCGCTCGGCGGGCTGCTGCTGGCCGCGAGCCTGGGGGGCTGGCTGGGCGCGGACACCTGGGCCACGCTGCGGCGCTGGAGCGGCTGGTCGCTCGACTGGCCGTGGGTGGCAACGTGGTGGCCCGTGGCACTGATCGCGGTTGGGGTGCTGGTGCTGCTGCCCGTGCCGCGGGTCCATAGCCTCAACGCGCGCGGCGGGCTGACCTTTCTCGGCACGTTGCCGCTCCTGCTCGGCGCCTTCTTCCTGGCGACGACGCTGGGCGCGCTGACCTGGGCCGACCAGGGGCGGCTGTGGCCGCTGTATCCGCTGATCGTGGGCGCGGCGTTCCTGGCGGCGAGCCTGGCCTCGGGTGGCAGCTACAGCTACCTGCTGCCGGGCATGCTGTTCGTGGTGGTCGGCGGAGCATTCCTGCTGCCGCTGCTGCCGGGCCTCGACCGCCTGGGCGAGGGGTGGCCGCTCCTGTTCATCCTGGCCGGGGTGCTGTTGCTGTTCCTGCCGCGCTTGCGGCGGATGACGCGGTAGGCTGCTGGGATCGGCAGGGAAAGAGGGATCGACGATGAGTGCACCAACCGCGGCCCCGCCCACGGTGCCGCCATACACCGCCCCCGCGGCCCCGGCCCCGCCGGCGCGCCGGCCGCGGCGTTGGCCGCGGCGCCTCGGGCGAGCGCTGCTGGCGCTGGTGGGTCTGGGCCTGGTGGCGGCGATCGCCTATCCGCTGCTGCTGCGCACCTGGGTGCTGCACTGGGGCGCGACGGACGCCGAGATCGCGGCCACGCTGCCCGGCGACGACCTGGTGCCGGGCGCCGCGACCGCCGACCAGAGCACGCGGGCGATCACCATCGGGGCCCCGGCGGCGACGGTGTGGCCCTGGCTGGTGCAGATGGGGCAGGGCCGGGGCGGGCTCTACAGCTACGCCTGGCTGGAGAACCTGCTGGGCTGCCGGATCACCAACGCCGACCGGGTGCACCCGGAGTGGCAGACCACGCAGGTGGGCGATCCGGTGCGCCTCTACCCGGAGGGTAGCGGCCCGCCGCCCTACCTCGTGGCGGCGATCATCCCCGAGCAGGCGCTGGTGCTGGGCCACCATCCGGCGGATGGCGCCGGCTGGACCGACACGTGGGCGTTCGTGCTGCAGCCGATCGACGCGCGGTCGACGCGGCTGATCATCCGCGGCCGCGACGACGGCACGCTGGGGTTCCTGCGCGTGCTGGAGCCGGGCACGTTCATCATGGAGCGCGGCATGCTGCGAGGCATCCGCGATCGCGCCGAGGCGCAATAAGCCGCGCCGCTACTCGTTGCGATAGCGCCGCCCCGTCGGGCGGCGCTTTTGCATGGGGCGCGCCCCTGCCGCGCGCAGGCTACACCGGCTGCGGCAAGAGCGCGGCGACGCGGGCGGCAAGCTCGGCGGCGCTGAAGGGCTTGGTCAGGTAGTCATTGGCGCCGGCCGCGAAGGCGCGGCGGCGGTCGGTCGCGGCCGTGCAGGCGGTGACGAACAGGATGGGCACCGGCGAGGCGGCGCGCAGGCGGGTCGCGACCTCGAAGCCGTCGATCTCGGGCATCATAGCGTCGAGGATGACGAGGTCGAAGGGCCGGCCGGCGCAGAGGGCCAGCGCCTGGCGGCCGTCGGCCGCGCTCTGGACGCAATAGCCTTCGAGCTCCAGCGCCCGGCGGGTGACTTTCCGCAGCCGCGGATCGTCTTCGGCGATCAGAATGGTCAGCAGGGATGATAGGGACGGCACGCGGGCTTCCTCTCCGGTTTCACGTCTCGTGACAGGATTGCGGGGAACGGCGCGCGTTCCCTTCGCGATCTCAGACGTCGGACGGCGCGCGCGGGTTCCCGCGCGGCGGGCGGATCAGGGAGCGGGCGGGTCGCCGAGCGGGGCAAGCTCGCGGCGGAGGTAGGCGTAGAGCCGATCCTGGAGGGCGGCGGCGCACTCGTCGAGGCTGTGGCCGCAGGCGGGATAGAGCACGAGCTCGCGCGGCTCCTCGGCGGCGTCATAGAGGCGCTGGGAGCAAGCGGGCGGCAGGATGGTATCGGCCTCGCCGTGGATGAGCAGCAGGCCGCGCGGGCCAAGCTCGCCGACGAGGTCGGCACCATACGTCTGGCTGGCGAGCGTGACGACGGCCTTGACGATGGGGCTGAGCGCCCCGGCGTCGATGGCGACGGCGCCGCCGAAGGCGTAGCCGACGAGGGCGGCGCGGCGCACGTCGCAGGCATCTTCGAGCCAGGCCAGGGCCACGAGCACGTCGGCGATGCAGTCGACGATGACGGTCGGGTGGCGGTAATGCAGGCGCAGGGAGCTGATGCCGTCGGGGACAAGGCGATCGGCCAGGAGGTGATAGACGCCCCGCGCCGGGCCCTCGATGCCGCCCGACGCGCCGCCGATCCAGACGACGGTGGCCGTGCCGGGCGCGCCGTCGGGGCCGGTGGGATGCCAGAGCCCGGTGATATTGCCGCGATCGGTGCGCAGGACGAGGCGCTCGGTGCCGGGGTCGGCCGGCGTGCGCTCGACGTCGAGCAGGCTGATCGTGGTGTCGCGCGCGATGGGCGCGGACTTCTCGTGGTCACCGTTGGTGTTGGGCATCGCTGCTTTCGCGTGCCGGGCCGGCCTGGGCCGCGCCGGTCCGTGTGGATCGCGGGCAGATACAGCAAGTTACCGGCCATGAGTTCGGCTGCCCCATCGAGGGGCGGCACGGCGGTTTTCTCCCCGCACCCGGGCCCTCGCCCCGCTCGGGCAAGGGTAATCAAGCGTCCCGGCCGCCGGTCAGGGCAGGAGGCCGCTGCGGTGCAGGGTGGCGACGACCTGGCCCGCGATCTGGGCGTAGCCCGCGGCGCTCGGGTGGAAGCCGTCGGCGGAGATCCAGTCGGGGTGATGGGACTCCTGCGCGGACGCGGCGAAGAGGTCGACGATGCGGACGCGCGGGCCGTAGGGCGCGGCGACCGCGGCGATCGCCTGGTTCCACTCGGCGGCGACGGCGCGCACCTGGGCGCGCGTGCCGGGGCCTACGGTCGGGGGCAGGAGGTTGCCGATGTCGGGTGCGTTCAAGAGCAGGACCGTGGCCTGCGTCTGGCCGGTCACCTGGTCGAGCAGAGTTTGCAGCTCTTGCTTGTAGAGCGAGAGCGGCACGCCCCGCAGGGCGTCGTTGACCACGAGCCAGACGGTGACGAGCGTGGGCTGGAAGCGCACGGCCGCGGGCACCTCGTAGGTCAGGGCCTCGTGGAGCGTGATGCCGCTGCGGGCAAACGGCTGGTAGACGGTGCCGGCCGGTAGCTGGGCGTTGACCTGGGCGGTCCAGTTCTGGTGCGCGGGATCCAGCGTCCCCACGCCGACCGTGTCGGACGCGCCGAGGGCGGCGTAGCGGATGGGCCGGGCGAGGGCCACCGTGCCGGCGGCGCCGCCCGCCAGCGGCAGGACCGGGGCCGGCGTATCGGCCGGGGTATCCACCGGCACGACCGCCGGCGCAACGGCGGCCACGGTCGCGGTGGGGCGGGCCGGCGCCGAGGTGGCGGCGGCGGGCAGAGCGGCGGTAGGCGTGGCGGGGCCGGCAAGCCGGGCGACGGGACCGCGGCCGGCGAGGGCGGCAAGCGCGGCGCCGCCGAGGATGAGGGCCGCGCCCGCCAGGGCGATGCCCGTGCGGCGGCGGGGCGCCCGCGGATCGAATGACATAGGGTTGGGTGGATCTCTCTAGCCGGCAACGCCGGGCCTGCACGATGGGCCGCCCGGTGGACCGCGGGGCGGTAGATGCTCTCGCAGGAGTCAACGAAAGCGCGGCGACGCGGGCTTTCGCCCGGGGCAAGCCACTCCGGCCAGGGCGGGCCGGCGTCCCCGAGGTGGATTCCGCGGCGCCGGCCTACTGCGCGGGGAGGAGGCCGGTCTGCAGGAGGGCCGCGTAGACAAGGTCGGCGAGGGCCTGGCGGCCGGTGGGGCCGGGCGCCCACATCCCGGCACCGGTGACCACGCGGGCGCCCGCGGTTAGCTGCGAGGTGATGGGGAACGTGTCGACGACGAGGACGCGGGCGCCGTAGGGCGCGGCCGTGGCGGCAAGGGCGACGTTCCAGCTTTGCACGGCCGTGCGGCGCTGCGCCGGATCCACGGGGGTGGCGTCGGGCGTGACGAGAAAGGAGAGATTGGGGATGGTGAGCAGGACGACTTGCGCGCGCGTCTCGCCGACGAGGCGGCCGAGCAGCGTGTTCAGGCGCGTCTGAGACGCGACCAGGCTGCCGCCCTCGAGGAGATCCGGGGCGCCGAGCCAGACGGTGACGAGGGTGGGCTGGGCGGCGATCACCCCGGAGACCTCCTGCGTGAGCGCGGCGTCGAGCGTGAGGCCGGGGCGCGCGGCGCGGACGAGGCGGGTGCGGGCGGGGAGCCGGGCGGCCAGCCGCGCCGACCAGGTGTCGGGCGCGGGGGTGGAGGCGCCGGCTGGGGCGGGGCCGGACTCCAGCGCGGCGTAGACGATCGGGGCGTGCAACGGCGTGAGGTACGGGGTCGGCGGCGCGGGCGCGCCGGATGTGGCGGGCGGGGTGGGCGCCGGAGCGGTGGCCGAGGCCGGAGCCGCTGTGGCGGATGTGGCGGGCGCGCTAGGCGTGTTCGCGGCGGCCGGCGCGGGGGTGGCCGTGCCGGCGGCGGAGGGCCCCGCCGAGCGGGAAAGGAAGGTGGCGATGCCCAGGGCAATCGCCACCAGCAGGAGCACGGCGCCCGCGAAGAGCATGAGGCGCGGGGTGCGGTCGGTCTCCATCGCGGGTTCCTCCCTCCGCCGGCCGGTCTGCCGTGTGCGGCTGCTGCGTAGGGCCGTACTCCCCTGCCCCGATCCTTCGGCCGGGCCGTCCCCCGGGCGCTAGGGCAGGTACAGCTTGGGCAGGGACGGTTCGGCGCGATTGGCCGCGGCCGGCGCGCCGGCTGCCGCCGCGCTCGTCGCCGGAGCGGCGGCGGGAGCGGCGGGCGGCCCGTACATTTTCTGCACGGCTTGCAGCCGCTGGCCCGTCCAGGACTCGAGCTGTTGCGCGCTCAGGGCGCCCTGCGCGCCGTCGATCAACTGCCCCCCGTAGAAGAGCAGGAGCGTGGGCAGCGCGGCGATGCCGAGGCTGCGCGCGAGGGCCGGCTCTTCGTCGGAGTTGAGCTTGACGCACTTGACCGTGCCGGCATGGGCGGCCGCGTACGCCTCGAACGTGGGCGCGAACTGGCGGCAGGGGCCACACCAGGCGGCCCAGCAGTCCATGAGCACGGGCACCTCGGCGTCGAGCACCTCGGCCTGGAAGTTGGCGCGGGTGACGGCCGTGAGTCCGACCGCGGCAGCCGCCTCGGCGTCCTTGGCGGCGCGATCCTGCTCGGCGCGGGCGGCGCGCTGCTCGGCGACCTCGTCGGCCGTCAGCGTGCCTTCGAGCTGCCCGCGCACCAGGTCGAGCTCGAAGAGATCGTCGGCCCAGCGCAGGGTCTCGGAATCGGCGAAATTGAGGCAGGGCCCCGGGCAGTCGCCACAGCGGGTGGCGTCGATGGACCAGGCGCCGGTCGCGTCCTGGTGGAAGCTGTTGTTCGGACACACGCCCGCGGCGAAGGGCAGGTCGGCGTCCCGGTTGCGTTTCGGATTAACCAGTACTGGCATGTGCTTACTCTTTGCTCTCTTGCTACTGCACGCGATTGCGGTTGATTCGTGGGTCGATCGACGGGCCGTACCGGCCCGCGTGGGATTTGGCAAATACCGCCGTTATTATAGCGGATGGCGCGGGGCCCGGGCAAATGCGCGCGGCCGCCCGCGCGGGCACGGCCACGGCGAGGAGGGCGGGATGGCGAGCGTGACAGGCGACCTTGAAGGGGCGGCGGCCCTGGGGACCATTATCCTGGCCGGGGGCGCGAGCCGGCGTATGGGGCAGCCGAAGGCGCTGCTGCGGCCCGGCGGCGGCCCGCCGCTGATCGCGCGGGTAGCGGCCGCCGTCGCGCCGTTCGGGCCCGTGGTGGTCGTGACGAACACGCCGGAGCTCTATGCCTTCCTCGGGCTGCCGATGGTGCCCGACGCGACGGCCGGGGTGGGCCCGCTGGCCGGGCTGGCCGCGGGGCTCAGCGCGTCGCCCGCGGCCTACAACTTCGCGCTGGCGTGCGACATGCCGCTGCTGCGGCCCGCGCTGCTGCAGGCGATGGCGGCAGTGCCGCGCACCTACGACGTGCTGGTGCCGCGCTGGACGGCGCCGGACGGCACGGAGCAACTGGAGACGCTGCACGCGATCTACGCGCGCGCCTGCCTGCCGGCGATCGCCGCGGCGCTGGCGGCGGGGCGGCGGCGGATGATCAGCTTCTTCGACGCGGTGCACGTGCGCTATCTGGACGAAGTGGCGCTGCGGGCCGTCGACCCGGACCTGCTGAGCTTCCGGAACGTGAACACGCCGGAGGAGCTTGCGGCGCTGGAGGACGAAGCCCGCGGCGGCTAGCGGCGCGCGTCCCCTGTTGGGGATTCGCCCCCGGGTTCCATCCCGCCGCATGGCGACCGCGTAGCGTCCGCGCCCGCCGCCGAGGCGCGATCAGGGCGCGGCGCTGTGGGCGCGGGTGGGTAGGTCGGTGCGGTTGAGGAGCGTGCCGGCGAGGAACGCGACGAAGTGCGAGACGTCGGCCACGTTCGTGGCGATGCCGAGGGAGACGCGCACGGCGCCGGGCGACTTGGCGTCGAGCACGGTGCGGAAGTGTTCGAAGGTCATGCGCTCCTCGTCCCGGAAACAGAATTCGAGGTCTTTGCTGGTGAGGCCGGCGGCGACCTCGCCCGCGCCGGGGTTGCAGAAGCAGCCGGTGCGCAGCGAGATGTTGTGGGCGTTGGCCTGCGCCTCGACCCAGGCGAAGTCGATCAGGTAGCCGTTGGGGTCGTAGAAGTTGAGCGCGAGCGTGCCGCCCCGGCTTTCGCCGGTCACGGGCCCGTAGATGCGCACGAGGGGCGCGCCGTTGGCGTGGCGCAGGCCGGTCAACTGGTCGAGCAGCCAGCCGGTGAGCGCGTGGACGCGCGCGTGGATCGTCTCCACGCCGATGCCGGCGACGTAGCGCAGGCCGATCTCGACCGCGGGGATGCTGAGGTAGTTGACGGTGCCGTCCTCGAAGGCCGACTCGCTGTTCGCCAGCTGGAAACAACCGGCCTGGACGGAGGCCACGGTGATGGTGCCCCCGGCAAACCAGGGCCGGTGGAGGCGGGCCAGCGCGCTGCGCCGGGCGAGGAGCGCGCCGACGCCGGTGGGATAGCCGCAGATCTTATAGAAAGAGAGCGGCACGAAGTCGGGCTGCACGCGGCTGAGGTCGAGCCGGTTCGTGGGCGCGAAGGCGGCGCAGTCGAGCAGCACGTCCCAGCCGCGGTCGTGAGCGCGCGCGATCCAGTCGAGGCTGTGCAACACGCCCGAGAAGTTGGACTGGGCCGGATAGGCGCAGAGATTATGGCCGTCCGGATTGGGCTGGTCGAGCGCGGCCGCGAAGCGCGCGGCGTCGAGGCGGAGATCAGGCGGCAGGACGGGAATGTAGGTGACCTCGGCGCCGCGGGCGTGCGCGAACTCGCGGATGCCGTTGACGGAATTGTGGTTGTCGTAGGCGAGCAGGTAGCGGTCACCGGGGCCGAACGGGTAGGACTCGCCGACGAGCTTGAGGGCGCCGCTGGCGTTCGGCGTGAAGATGACGGCATACTCGGCGGGATCGGCGTTGAAGAACTCGGCGATGTAGCGGCGGGTCTGCTCCACCAGTTCGGTCATCGCCTGAGAGCTGGGGTTGCTGGAGTGAGGGTTGCCGAAGACGTGGGTCTCCAGCAGGTGCATATGGTCGCGTAGCTGCGACTCAGCGTAGAGGCTGCCGCCCGTGTAGTCGAGATAGCAATGCCCGGCACGGTCGAGGCGAGCGTAGTCGGTGGCGCGGAGGGCGTCGAGCCGGTGGGTGGCGGCGAAGGCCAGGTCGGCGCGGAGCCGGTCGGCGGCAGCCGCCAGGTCGTCCGGGCTGTCGGGCTGCTGCTGACGGGTCTCGGCTTGCGTTTCCATGTGGATCCTCCTTGATCGGCTCGGCGGCGACGCTGCCGCGCTAGTATCCCCCTTGCATTGTGCCATAGCGGGCCCCGCGGGTCAACCTGCGCCCTGCGCTCAGGCGTGCGAGGCGAGGTCGAGATCGGCATAGTAGGCGGCGAGGCGGATGGCCGCGTCGCGCACGCGGTCGCCCAGATCGGGTGGGGCGAGGATCTCGACGCCCGGGCCGAGGGCCAGGATCTGGCCGCAGGCGGCGTCGGGCGAGTCGAAGACGAGCGTGAGCGTGACCCGCGCGTCGGGCGCCGTGGCGGGCCGGCCGGCTACCTGGGCGTGAATGCCGTCGCCGTGCAGGCGGGCCAGCGTGGGAATGCAGGCGGCCGGCACGCGCAGGGTGACCTCGTAGCGGGGCAGGCGGGCCTCGAATCCGGTGGCCCAATCCTGCCACCAGGCGGGCAGGTCGAAGTCGTCGGGGCGGGTGAACGGCTCGTCCGTCAGGATGGCCGCGGTGATGCGCGAGACGCGGTAAGTCTGGAGCGTGCGGCGGGCGCGCTGCACGTTCGCGACGCCGTAGACGCGCGCCCCGTCGGCGGCGACGGCGATGCAGTACCAGACGGCGCCCTTGGCGACGAGGCCGTAGGGCTCGAGCACGCGCGGGAAGGTCTGGCCGTCGTCGCGGCGGTAGGTGACGCGGACGCGACGGTCGCGCCAGACGGCCTCCTGCACCAGGCCGAGCCAGGGCACGGGCTCGTCGCGGCCGAACCAGGGGTGCGGGTCGAGGTGGATGCCGGCGGCGCATCTGCTCGAGCGTGTGCTGGTGGGGCGCAGGCAAGGCGGCGGCGAGCTTGCGCCAGGCGGCGTCGCCCGCGCGCTGCTGGGCGGGGTCGGGCGCGGGGCCGGGCATGCGAGCGATGAAGAGACCGCGGACCTCGGCGTCGGTCAGGCCGGTGAGGCGCGTGCGGTAGCCCTCGCGCAGGGCGCAGCCGCCGCCGGGGCCGCGGTCGGCGATGACCGGCACGCCCGCCGCGCTCAGGGCGTCGAGGTCGCGGTAGATGGTGCGCTCGGAGCACTCGAGTTCGGCGGCGAGCGCGGCGGCGGTCATGCGCCCGCGCGCCTGGAGCAGCAGCAGCAGGGCGAGCAAGCAATCGGCGCGCATGGGGCAATCCTCCCGGCGGGGCGGGGCCGCATCCGCCCCTGACTCTCCAGTATAGCACAAATCCTGACAGTTGCATGGCAGGAAAAGGCGGGGGCGCCGCGCGAGGGACAAACGGCGGGGCCGCCGCATCGGGGGATGCGGCGGCCCGGGGCGTGGGGCGGGACTAGAGGATGAAGCGGCTCAGGTCTTCGTCCTCGATGAAGCCCTCCATGCGACGGCTGACGAAGTCCCCGTCGATGTGGATCTTCTCGCCGCGGTGGGAATCGGCCTCGAAGGAGAGCTCTTCGAGCACCTGCTCCATAATCGTGTGCAGGCGGCGAGCGCCGATGTCCTCGGTGCGGTCGTTCAGCACCGTGGCCATCTCGGCGATGCGCGCCAGCGCCTCGGGTGCGAACTCGATCTCGACGTCCTCGGTGGCGAGCAGGGCGCGGTACTGGCGCGTCAGGGCGTTCTCGGGCTGGGTCAGGATGGCTTCGAGGTCCTCCTGCGAGAGCGAGGCGAGCTCGACGCGCAGGGGGAAGCGACCCTGGAGCTCAGGGATCAGGTCGGACGGGCGCGACTGGTGGAAGGCCCCGGCGGCGATGAAGAGGATGTGGTCGGTCTTCACCGTGCCGTAGCGCGTCTGCACGGTCGAGCCCTCGATGATGGGCAGGAGGTCGCGCTGCACACCTTCGCCCGAGACGTCGGCGCCCATCTCAACGGCGGGGCCGGTGATCTTGTCGATCTCGTCGATGAAGACGACGCCGCTTTCCTGCACGCGGCTGAGGGCGCCCTCGATGACGGAGTCGACGTCGATGAGCTTGTGGGCTTCCTCCTCCGTGAGGATGCGGCGGGCCTCCTTGACCGAGACGCGGCGCGAGCGGCGGCGGGCCGTCTGGTTAAAGCTCTCCAGGAAGTCCTGGAAGCTGCTCGTCATTTCGTCGGGGCTCATGCCGGGCATGAACTCGAGGACGTTGGCGAACGGCGCGGGCTCGTTGTCGATCTCGATCTCGACCTGCTCCTCCTCCAACTGCTGGGCGGCGAGCAGGCGGGCCATGCGCTGCTGCTGGCGGCGGCGGGCGCGCTCGAGCGAGGCGCGCGCGGCCTTGGCCGGATCGGCGGCGGTGGCGGCGCGGCTGACGGCCGCCTGGGCGGCTTCCTCGCCGCCCGCGCCGTCGCGGGCGGGCGCGGCGGCGGCCGACCGGGGCGCGCGGGCCTGCAGGCGCTGCTCGACCAGCAGGTTGAGCAGGCGCTCGGTGGCCTGGTGCTCGGCGCGCGCCTGCACCTCGCCCATCTTCTCGGTGTGGACCAACTGCACCGCGGCGTCGGTGAGGTCGCGGATGATGGACTCGACGTCGCGGCCGACGTAGCCGACCTCGGTGAACTTGGTGGCTTCGACCTTAATGAAGGGCGCGTCGAGCACGCGGGCGACCCGGCGGGCGATCTCGGTCTTGCCGACGCCGGTCGGCCCGATCATGAGAATGTTCTTGGGCGTGACCTCCTCGCGCAGGTCGCCGCTGATCTGCTGGCGGCGATAGCGGTTGCGCAGGGCGATCGCGACGGCCCGCTTGGCGTCGGCCTGGCCCACAATATACTTATCCAGTTCGGCGACGATTTGTCGCGGGGTCAATTGTTCCACAGTCGTCATGCCTTATCTCTACAAACGTCTCCTACGGGCGGTCAGCGCGTCCGTGCGGCGGGCGCCGGGGCGGCGCGCCGGCGCCGCGCGGGGCGGACCGGGGCGGGCTCGGGCTCGGGGGTGGCCACCACCTCCTCGGGTACTGCGCCGGCGTCGGCCGGGGCGGCCTCTTCGTGCACCCCCTCGGGATCGATAGTATGGAGGGTGATCTGGTCGTTGGTGAAGATGCACAGGCGCGCCGCGATGCCGAGCGCGGTGGTGGCGATGGTCGCGGCGTCCAGGTCGGTCTCGTGGAGCAACGCCAGGGCGGCGGCGAGGGCATACGGCCCGCCGGTGCCGATGGCGACGACGCCCTCGTCGGGCTCGATGACGTCGCCCTCGCCCGAGAGGAGCAAGAGGCCGTCGGCGTCGGCGACGATGAGTTGCGCTTCGAGGCGGCGCAGATAGCGGTCGGTGCGCCACTCTTTGGTGAGCTCGACGGCGGCCTTGCGCAGATTGCCGTGATAGCGATCCAGCTGGCCTTCGAACTTCTCGAAGAGGGTGAGCGCGTCGGCGACGGCGCCGGCAAAGCCGGCGAGGACGCGATCGTGGTAGAGGGGCCGCAGCTTGCGGGCCGTGTGCTTGAGCACCACGTCGCCGATCGTGACCTGGCCATCCCCGGCCATGGCCACGCGGCCGTCCCGGTGCACCGCGATTATTGTTGTCGCGTGTGCGCGCGGCCGCCCTTCCCCTTGGTTCTGCATTGGACTCCTTCAGGACGCCGTTGCCCCGCGCGGAGGCGGGGACCGGCCGTCCGGTGCGTTAATTATACGGGCTGATTCAGGCAAACGCAAGCGCCGGACCCGGGGTCCGGCACACTGCACTGAGTATACGAAGGCGAAGCGGGGGCGGGTTGCCGAGCGGATTGGACCGCCGGCCGGGGGGCACCGGAGACCCGGGAGGCCGGCGCGGTGCGCCGGCCTCCCGGGCGATCAGGCGGCGGTGACGAGCAGCGGCCGGCCTTTCGTGATGACAATGGTGTGCTCGAAGTTGGCGACCGGCCGGCCGTCGGTGGTGCGCAGGGTCCAGCCGTCGGGCGCGGTGCGGATGCGGCCCGTGCCGGTGGTGAGGTGGGGCTCGACGGCAAGCACGAGGCCTTCGGTGAGCGTGCCGCGGACGTGCGTCGCCACGTTGGGCACCTGGGGATCTTCGTGGATCGCCCGGCCCACGCCGTGGCCGCAGAGCTCGCGGACGACCGTGAAGCCGCGCGCCCGGGCCACGGCCTCGGCGGCGGTGCCGATGCGGGCCAGGGGGCTGCCGGCCTGAGCGGCGGCGAGCGCGGCATCGAGCGCGGCCCGCGCGGCGGCGACCAGCTTCTGCTCCCGGGCAGACACGGTTCCGACCGGGACGGTGACGGCGGCGTCGGCGAAGTAGCCGTCGCGCTCGGCGGTGACGTCGATCTTGACGAGGTCGCCGGGCTGGATGACGCGGGCGCCGGGGATGCCGTGGGCGGCCTCGTCGTTGCAGCTGATGCAGGCGATGCCGGGAAAGCCGTAGACGAGGCGCGGCGCGGCCTGCGCCCCGGCCTCGGCGAGCACGGCGCCGCCGACCTCGTCGAGCTCGGCAGTGGTGATACCGGGGCGGCAGGCGGCCTGCATGGCCTGGATGGCCCGGGCGACGATGTGGCCGACTTCGAGCAGGTGCTGGAGATCGGCCTGGCTCTCGATGGACATGGGGGGTCTCCTCTGCGCCCGGGCGCGGGCGGTAGTGATGGCCGCGCGCCCCGTTCGGGCACGGCTGGGCGCGGCTGCAGCAGGGGGCGTGCCGCCGGGTTGTGTGAGCGATGCGGCTTATGGCTAGCCGCGCGCCGCGGGCGGGGACAAACCGACGCATGGGGGCCGCGCCGGACGGGCCGCTCAGGTCGCCTGGACAGTGCGCCAGGCGGCGAGGCGGGCGGCGGCTGCGGCCAGGGTTTCGGGCGTCTTGGCGAAGCAGAAGCGGGCCAACTGCTGCGGCGGCGGGTTGGCGTAGAAGACGGACGGCGGGATGGCGGCGACGCCGACTTCGGCCGTCAGGTAGCGGGCGAAGGCGATGTCGTCGGGGAAGCCGAGGCCGCTGATGTCGCAGAGGATGAAGTAGGCACCTTCGGGTAAGAGTGGATGCAGTCCGGCGGCGGCCAGCGCGGCGGCGAGGGTGTCGCGGCGGGCGGTGTACTCGGCGCGCAACGTGGCGTAGTAGTCGCGGGCGGGCGCCTCGGTCAGCGCGACGGCCATGGCCTCCTGCAGCGGGGTGGCCGAACAGAAGACGACGAACTGGTGGACGCGGCGGATGGCGTCGCTCAGGTCGGGCGGGGCGCAGGCGTAGCCGATCTTCCAGCCGGTGAGGCTGAAGGTCTTGCTGGTGCTGCTGATGGTCACGGTGCGGTCGCGCATGCCGGGGCGTGTGGCCAGGGGCACGTGGCGCGCGGGCGGGAAGACGATGTACTCGTAGACCTCGTCGGTGACGGCGATCAGGTTGTGGCGGCGGCAGACGTCGGCGATGACGTCCAGCTCGGCGACCGTGAAGACCTTGCCGGTGGGATTGTGCGGGGTGTTGAGCAGCAGCACGCGGGTGCGCGGCGTGACCGCCGCAGCCAATGCCGCCGGGTCGAAATGCCAATCGGGCGCTTCGAGCCGCACGTAGCGGGGCACGCCGCCGGCCATGACGATGCCGGGCACGTAGGAGTCGTAGCTCGGCTCGAAGACGACGACCTCGTCGCCGGGATTGACGAGCGCGAGCAGGGTAGTGCAGATGGCCTCGGTGGCGCCGCTGGTCACGGTGATCTCGGCCTCGGGATCGTAGGCCAGGTTGTAGGCGGCGGCGATCTGGGCGGCGAGGGCGTGGCGCAGGCGGGTCGCGCCATAACTGATGGCGTACTGGTTGGCGTCGGCGGCGATGGCCCGCTCCGCGGCGGCGCGGATCCAGGGCGGCGAGGGGAAGTCGGGGAAGCCCTGGGCCAGGTTGACGGCGTGATGGGCCCGGGCGAGCGCGCTCATCTCGCTGAAGATCGAGGTGGCGAAGCCCGCCGCGCGGGCGGCCATGCGTGGCGGCGCGGTCATGACCAGTCCTCGGCGGCGTCCTGCGCGGATTCGTTCTCGTCGGGCGGGATGACGACGGCCAGCCCGAGGTTGACGAGCTCGGCGGCGACGCGGGTCACGGCCAGCACGTCGATGCGCAGATACTCGGCGAGCTTGACCAGGCTGGCGGGCTCGGCGACGATGCGCGTGAGCAGTTGCCACTGGTGGGGCTGGATGACGACCTCGCCCGAGGGCTGCGGGTGGATCGCCACGCGGTGCCAGATGGTGGGGAAGACGCGGCGGAGCTCTTTCCAGCGGTCGAGCCAGAGCGTCGCGCGCACCTGGATGACGGGCAGCGTGAGATTAATCGTGTGCGGCCCGGGCGGCACGAAGCGGAACTCGAAGCGGCCGGTGTTCCAACTCAAGGCATAGAAGAGGGCGGGCACGCCTTGTTCGGCGCCCAGAGCGGCGCCCGTGACCTCGCCTTCCTCCATGCCGATCATGGCGGTGAGCGATCGATTGTGCAGATAGAGGACGCCGGTGACTTTCTGCAGGTTCAGCAGGGAGAGCAGCGCGCCGGGCGGGAAGATGTCGGTGCGGCCGCTGAGCACGGGCGGCGGCAGGCTGCGGCGGGCCCCGGCGTCGAGGTCGGGGGCGCGCAGGTCGGACGGCGGGCTCGGCGCGGCGTGGCCATCGGCGGGGCGGCCATTGGATGCGGCGGAGCCGGCGGGGGTATTGCTGTGTGCGGGATGGTCCACCCCAGGTTCCCTCCTCAGGCGGCGGGCTCCGGCCCCGCCGGAGCGGGCGCCGGGTCTGCCCGGTGTGACGCGCAGCGGCCGCGATCCCCCGGATCCGTGCGGCCGCCGCCACCTGCCCCCCGCGTGGGCCTCTTTTCCTTATTATAACACACGACATTATAGCATAGCCCCGCGGTTGGAGACCAGGGAAGATGGGGCCCGCAACGGACGGTCAGGCGGGGCCGTAGCCGGCATCGGGGGCGGGGACCGGCGGCGCGTCGGGCGCAGGGGTGCGCGGCGCGGTGAGGAAGACGATGGCGATGAGACCGAAGACGACGTAGGAGCCGCCCTGGAAGGCGACGAGCAGGAGGATGGGATTCAGCCGGTCCCCGAGGACACCGGCGATGCCGAGGGCGACGAGGCCGATCAGCGATTGCGTGGTGCCCAGGGCGCCGAACACGCGGCCGCGATAGTCGTCGCGCACGGCGGTCTGCAGCAGCGTCATCACCCCGGCGCCGATGGCGGCGGCGGGCAGGCCGACGACGGCGATCAGGATCAGGCCCGGCCAGACGCCGGGTAGGATCAGAGGGTACGAAAAGAGCGCCATATCGATCAGGCCGAACGCGATGGGCGCAATCCGGGCCATCCAGAGCGGGGCGAGGCGGCTGCCGAGCGCGCCGATGGCCAGCCCGCCCAGCAGGCCGCCAACCGCCTGGGCGCTCATCAGCCAGCCGAGCTCGAGGGCGCCGCCGTGCAACACGTTCTTAATCCAGACGACGAAGATCCCGCTCATCACGCCCTCGCCCAGCGCGCCGATGGCGAGCATGGTCAGGATCGCGGTCACCTGCCGGTCACGGCGGATGAAGCGCAGGCCCGCCAGCCAATCGCGCCAGACCCCGCGCCACACGCGCTCGGCGGCCGCCACCGCAGCACCGGCCTCGGCGCCCGCCACCCGCCCGGAGGCGCGAACCAGCGCGACGAGCCCGGCCGCGACGAGAAAGGTGAACAGGTCCACCAGGGCCACGCCGGTGAGCCCGAAGGCCGCCGCGATCACCCCGCCGGCGGCCGGGCCGATCAGCCGCGCCAGGTTGTTGTTGAGCGCGTTGAGCGCGTTCGCGCTGACCAGGCGGTCCTCGCCGACCAGCGTCGGCAGGAAGGCGCGCTCGGCCGGGTTGGCGAACTGGGCGCCGAGCGACTCGACGAAGGCGACCAGGTAGACCAGCCAGACCCAGTCCGCGCTGCGGACCAACAAGAGCGGCAGGAGGCCGCAGGCGAGCAGCAGGTTCGCGACTACCATGGTGCGCCTGCGGTTCCAGCGGTCCACGAACACGCCGGCCACGGAGCCGAGCAGGAGCGCCGGGATCATCTCAGCGGCGAACATGCCGCTGGTCGCGAGGGCCGAGCCGGTCAGTTGGTAGACGTAGATGGGCAACGCGACGCCGAGAGCCCAGTCGCCCATCATGGAGATGAGGCCGGCCACCCAGACGAGCCCGAAGTCGCGATGGCGCAGGGTGGCGATCACGGCTCGTCCCAGGCGCGCAGCACGTGGAAGCGCGCGGGGTCGAAGAGCACGATCAGCCGGGCGGCGCCATCGCGCGCGGCGAAGCCCCCGAGGATGACGCGCCGCCCGGCGTGCTCGATCTCGTGATTGGGCAGGGCGCGCATGCGCGGGTGGCGGCGCCAGAAGCGCTGCGCGGCGGGCGTATCGAGTGCCAGGTGCCAGAGCGAGGCGTTGTCGCCGTCGCCGCAGGTGGGGCAGCGCATCTCGATGCCGGGGGCATAGCCCGAGTCGTGCGCGCTGAAGTGGCGGAGGGGCACGGGGCGCCCGCAGAGGCCGCAACGGCTGCCGCCCGCCGCGGCGGCCTGCTCGTAGTGGTCGTGCAGCGCCAGCAACGCGCGGGTGAGAATGGCCTTGGGACTGGTCAGCGAGGGGGCGACGGGGGGCGGCATCGCCCGCGACGATCGTGCCTGTGGGCATGCACTCGCCCGCGCAGCGATAGTGGAGCGGCCCGGAGCCCGGGTCGAAGCGAGCCAGCAGGGGATGCGCGCCGCAGAAGGGGCACCAGATGCGGGTCTGGTGCCAGCCGGCATCGGGCGGCAAGAGGATGCCGAGACTCTCGGCCTCGGGGCGCAGGTCGCTGCCGAGGAGGGTGCGGAGCGCGCGCTTGCCGCGCTGCAGCCGGGCCTCCACGGCGCCCTCGCTCAGGCCCAGGCGCCGGGCGATCTCGGCCTGGGGCCAGTCCGCGACGTACTTCGCCACCAGAATGGCGCGGGTCTCGGGCGGCAGCGCGGCCAGGGCGCGGTCGAGGAAGGCGATGAGCTCCTCGCGCTCCAGCGTGTGCTCAATTGCCGCACCGTCCGCTGGGGGCAGGCCGTCCCCCGCGAATTCGTCCGGCAATGCGGACGCGGCCTCGCGGGCGGCCCGGCGGCCCTGGCGGCGCGCGCCGCGCAGGCAGACGTTGCGGGCAATCGCCGTGAGCCAGGGCCAGGCGCCGGCCGGGTCCTGCAGGCGCTCGCGCAGGCGCCAGGCCTCGAGCAGCGTCTCCTGCGCGAGATCCTCGGCGGCCTCGGGCCGGCCGGACAGGCGCGCGCACAGGCGGACCAGCCGCGGCCGGTCGGCCTCGCCGAGAATCCAGGTGTGTGGCGCTGCTGTGTCCTGTGCTACCATCGTCGGTTCCTCCCGCCCATCACTACCCACTAATCGCTTGCGGCGGGAATCATCCTACGCGGTTTTTGGGCGAGCTGGAACCGGTGTCGGGTCCGGGCGGAGCCCCGGCGCCCGGCCGCGTTAGCTTGCCGCGGCGTCCGGGCGCGCCGCGGGGGCGGCCGTGGCAGCGTAGCGGCGGGCGCCGGCCCCGTGGCCCCGGGCCACCTGGCCGCGATCCTCCAGCAGGTCGAGATGACCCTGGGTTTCGGAGAGGCCGAGGAAGAGGTCGCCGGGCCCCAGGCGCGGGAAGAGGCGGCGAGTCAGCGTGTAGGTGTCGGCCGGCCCATCGGCCAGGAACTCGAGCAGGCGGGCGGCGCGGCTCTCGTGGAGCGCGAGGCGGCGCTTGATCAGCTTGCGGTGGCCCTGGAACGGGCGGCCGTGGCCGGGGAAGACCCAGAGCACGGGCAGGTCGGCGACGCGCTGCAGCGATTCGATGTAGAGCGGGAGCATGCGCGGGCGGGCGGTCGTGCCGGGCGGCGGGGCTTCGAGGATCGGGTTCGAGCTGACGTCGGGCAGCAGGTGATCGCCCGCGATCAGGGTGCGGGTGTCAGGCTGGTGCAGCACGATGTGGCCGAGGGCGTGGCCGGGCGTCTCGTGCACGGTCCAGGGCCGGCCGGCCAGGGTGATGGTCTCGCCGGCCGCGAGGGTGCGGGCGGGCGCGATCGGTTCGACGAGGTGGGCCAGCGCCTTGGCCTCACGGTTGATGGCGAGCATCTCGCCGGGCGGCACGCCCATCTCGGCGCCGAACAGGGCCATATAGGCGGTGCGGCGCTGCCACTCCTCCGGGAAGTCGCGGATGACGTGGGCCAGGCTCTCGTGGATCCGAATCTCGGCGCCGCCCAGGGCGGCGAGGCGCGCGGCGAGCCCCCAGTGGTCGACGTGCGCGTGCGTGATGATGACCCGGCCGACGTCGGCGGGACGGCGGCCGTGGGCGGCGAGGGCGGCGTCGAGGCCGGCCCAGGCGGCGTCGGTGCGCGGCCCGCAGTCGACCAGGGTAAGCGGGTCGTCGTCGACGAGGTAGGCGTTGACGGTGCCCACCTGGAAGGGCGTGTGGAGCTCGAAGCGAGTAATCGGCGGCAGCGGCGCGTCCGGGCGCCACTCGTCGTCGGTGGGATCCAGCATGTGCGGTCTCTCCTGATTATTGGCTTGCCCTCCATCATACGGCCGGGGCGGGCGGGGTGTCAAACCAGGCGGAAGGCCGCACAGCACACTGCGGCCTTGCGTGGGGCACGACCTCGTGCTATGCTTGGATGGGTCCGGTCGGCACACGACGCGACCGGGCGCCAAACACCCCGGGCCGCCCTGGGGACGGCGGCGCGGAGACGGTGGGAGCGCGGCGTGGATGCCTTTGGGTATCTGTCCTTTCTGACGTCGATCGTGCTCGGGCTGGGGATTACGCGCGTGCTGACGGGCGTCGGCCAGGTACTGCAGCTGCGCGGGCAGGCCCGCCTCTACTGGGTCCACCTGGTCTGGACGCTCAATCTGTTTCTCTACCTGATCCTCAACTGGTGGATCCTGTTCCGCTGGAGCACGTTCACCGCCTGGAGCTTCTTTACCTTCCTGTTCGTGCTGCTCAGCCCCACGGTCGGGTTCCTGCTGGCGGTGCTGCTCTTCCCCGACAGAGTCGAGCCGGGACTGGACTTGCGCGCGCACTTCTTCGCCAACCACCGTTGGTTCTTCGCGCTGGCGGCGCTGCTGATGCCGATCGACGCCGCCGATACGCTGCTCAAGGGCTGGGACCACTTCGTGGCCCAGGGCCCGATCTACGTGATCACGCTCGTCCTGCTGTTCGTGCTCTGCGGCGTGGGCGCCGGTACGGCCCGGCCGCGCTATCACGCCTTCTTCGCGCTCTTCTTCCTCGTCTACCTGCTCACGTTCATCTCCATCAACCTGCGCATGATCGGGTAGCAGGCACGGTGCGTGCGCTGCGGGATGCGGGCGGACTCGATATTCGGGTGCGATTGGGGTGGGGGAAACCGCCCCGAAACTCGCGGCCGGAACCCTTGATCCGCGCAAAGCGTTTCGGTATACTCGGGGAGCCGCGGGGGCAACGCCCGGCGGCGGCACGGAAGCCGGCACCGGCCCGCAAAATTGGTCGCTGAATCGGGCAGTTTTGACTTGACATGGCAGCCCCGGTTCAGTATAATAGGTAGGCCGGTCGCGAGAGCGACCGTGCAAATCCGGTCTCAGTTCGGGTAACCGAAACGACCGTTTTCAGCGGAAGAATCCAGGGAGGGCACGGAAGGCCAGTCCGCACAACGCGCAAACGTTGCCGCGATGTCCAACCGCCCCGGCGCAACAGGCGCCGGGTTTTTGTGTGCCCGGTCCGCTCTCACCCCGCCCGTGATACCCCACTGTGGATAACTCGGTGCATAAAGTGGTGGACAGCGCGCGGCTTGTGCGCTTGACAATAGCGGGCGGTCTCTGGTACAATCCGTTTTGCGCCCCGAAAACCGGGGTTCCGGAACGATGAGTTCCGGGTCGCAGCACTTTAACAACAGCAGAGTGGTGAGCAAGAAGCTCACACGCAAACCAGTCAATATCCGAGCCCACAACGGTTCCAGAGGGCAACCTGCACCCGACGCAAGTCGGGGGACGGTTCCACCGAACAGGCAGTAATCCCCGTACGGGATTGCTGGTTCGTCTGGAGAGTTTGATCCTGGCTCAGGACGAACGCTGGCGGCGCGCCTAATACATGCAAGTCGTACGGGTCGGCTTCGGCCGGCTAGTGGCGGACGGGTGAGTAACACGTGGGTGACCTGCCCTCGAGTGGGGAATAACGCTGCGAAAGCAGCGCTAATACCGCATACCCTCAGCGCTTCACTGCGTTGAGGAAAGCTCCGGCGCTCGAGGAGGGGCCTGCGCCAGATTAGCTAGTCGGTGGGGTAACGGCCTACCGAGGCGACGATCTGTAGCTGGTCTGAGAGGATGATCAGCCACACTGGGACTGAGACACGGCCCAGACTCCTACGGGAGGCAGCAGTAAGGAATCTTCCGCAATGGACGCAAGTCTGACGGAGCGACGCCGCGTGCGCGACGAAGCCCTTCGGGGTGTAAAGCGCTTTTCTCAGGGACGAGACAAGACGGTACCTGAGGAAGAAGCCTCGGCTAACTACGTGCCAGCAGCCGCGGTAATACGTAGGAGGCAAGCGTTGTCCGGAATCACTGGGCGTAAAGCGCGTGTAGGCGGTGGGGCAAGTCCGCGGTGAAAGCGCCGAGCTTAACTCGGCGAGGTCCGTGGAAACTGCTCGACTGGAGGACGGTAGAGGGGGGTGGAATTCCCGGTGTAGTGGTGAAATGCGTAGAGATCGGGAGGAACACCAGTGGCGAAGGCGGCCCCCTGGGCCGCTCCTGACGCTGAGACGCGAAGGCGCGGGGAGCGAACGGGATTAGATACCCCGGTAGTCCGCGCAGTAAACGATGTACACTAGGTGTGGGGGGTATCGAGCCCCTCCGTGCCGTAGTTAACACAGTAAGTGTACCGCCTGGGGAGTACGGCCGCAAGGTTAAAACTCAAAGGAATTGACGGGGGCCCGCACAAGCAGCGGAGCGTGTGGTTTAATTCGATGCAACGCGAAGAACCTTACCTGGGCTTGACATGACGGCGTAAGCCGGGGAAACCCGGCCCTCCTTCGGGACGCCGCCACAGATGTTGCATGGCTGTCGTCAGCTCGTGTCGTGAGATGTTGGGTTAAGTCCCGCAACGAGCGCAACCCTCGTGGTCTGTTGGACTTTTCAGACCAGACTGCCTCTTACAGAGGAGGAAGGTGGGGATGACGTCAAGTCCGCATGGCTCTTACGTCCAGGGCTACACACACGCTACAATGGCCGGTACAATGCGCCGCCACCGGGCGACCGGGCGCGAATCGCCGAAAACCGGTCTCAGTTCGGATCGCAGGCTGCAACTCGCCTGCGTGAAGTCGGAGTTGCTAGTAACCGCGTGTCAGCACAGCGCGGTGAATATGTTCCCGGGCCTTGTACACACCGCCCGTCACGTCATGAAAGCTGGTCACACCTGAAGTCCGTGGGCCAACCGCAAGGAGGCAGCGGCCGAGGGTGGGGCGGGTGATTGGGACGAAGTCGTAACAAGGTAGCCGTAGCGGAAGCTGCGGCTGGATCACCTCCTTTCTAGGGAGCAGCGGCCCAGAGTCGCAAACGCGAGCCAGAGACCGTGATCCTAGCTCGATCGGACGCCGGGGGCAACCCTGGCGGTCGTCAGCAACCACGCAAATCCTGCCGCTACCCAGCAGCAGGTCCGTTCGGCAGGGCCGGACGGAGCCGCGACGGCACGGGCATTGACTGGGTGCGAGCGCACTACTCACCACTCTCCTGTTGTTAAGGCAGGTTGCGACCGCAATCTGTCCAGGGGACCCTCGGTCCCCGCCTGTCCGTGCAGGCGGCGACCGGCGGTTCACCGGACCCGTCCCCCCTTCGCGGCCGGGCGGTGTACCTTTCCAACCGCATACTTTGTCGACATCTGATGCGGGAGTAACTTCCCGTATCGCCGATGCGGCTCGCCAACGAGCCGCGTCGCCCGCGCGCGGATCTTCCCGCGTGCGGTCCATGGCGGTGCTGGAGCAGCGCCCGGGCCTCGCCGGGCCGGTGCCTGCTCCCTGCTCCCGCCCGTCACTCCGCTTCGGCCCCGAGTGTGGCCGCTGCCCGCGGCCCGCCCGAACGCGGGGCCTCGTGCCGAAGCCCAGGGCGAGTGACACAATCTTCTAAGAGCGCAGGGTGGATGCCTTGGCGTCGAGGGCCGATGAAGGACGTAGCAACGCTGCGATAAGCCTCGGGTAGCTGCTGGCTAGCGTATCCGGGGATCTCCGAATGGGGCAACCCCCCTGGTTTCATCACCAGGGACCCTAGGGTGAACACATAGTCCTAGGGGGGCAACCGGGGGAACTGAAACATCTCACGTACCCCGAGGAACAGAAAGCATTCCCGTAGTAGTGGCGAACGAACCGGGACCAGCCTAAACCGACCTCCGCGTGACAGCCTGCCGGCGTTGCGGAGGCGGGGTTGTAGGACCTTCTCCTGTGCGGCAGCAACAGGACGGAGTTACCAAGGGTAGGCTTAGGCGAACGGCCTGGGACGGCCGGCCAGAGCGGGTGACAGCCCCGTAGCCGAAAAGCGTACCCCTCCGGAAGTGTTCCTGAGTACCACCCAACACGTGGAATTGGGTGGGAAGCCGGGCGGACCACCGTCCAAGGCTAAATACCCTCGACGACCGATAGCGAACAAGTACCGTGAGGGAAAGGTGAAAAGTGCCCCGCAAGGGGGGTGAAATAGACCTGAAACCCTGCGCTTACACCGCGGTCGAAGCACGATCTCCGCGCCGCGGAGCCGTGTGACGGCGTACTTTTTGTAGAACGGACCGGCGAGTTACCCTTCGTCGCCAGGTTAAGCCGCAACAGGCGGAGCCGCAGCGAAAGCGAGTCCGAATAGGGCGTGCGAGTGGCGGGGGGTAGACCCGAAACCGAGTGAGCTACTTATGGCCAGGGTGAAGCGCCTGTAACAGGGCGTGGAGGCCCGCACTCACCAGTGTTGCAAAACTGGGGGATGAGCTGTGAGTAGAGGTGAAATGCCAATCGAACTCGGAGATAGCTGGTTCTCCCCGAAATGCATCTAGGTGCAGCCTTCGGCAGCCAGGATGGTGGAGGTAGAGCACTGAATCGGCTAGGGGGCTTTGGCTTACCAAACCGAATCAAACTCCGAATGCCACCACCCCCGCCGGGGAGTGAGACGGCGAGTGCTAAGATCCGTCGTCAAAAGGGCAACAGCCCAGACCATCAGCTAAGGTCCCTCAGTTTCCGCTAAGTGGGCAAGGCGGTCGGATTGCGTAGACAACCAGGAGGTTGGCTTAGAAGCAGCCACCCTTCAAAGAGTGCGTAACAGCTCACTGGTCGAACGTGGTCCGGCGCCGACAATCCATCGGGGCTCAAGCGGAACACCGAAGCTATGGACCCGCCGCCAGGCGGGTGGTAGGGGAGCGTTCCGGCAACAGAGAAGGCCGACCGGAAGGACGGCTGGAGTGGCCGGAAGTGCGAATGCCGGTATGAGTAGCGTAATGGCGGTGGAAATCCGCCACACCGAATGCCCCAGGGTTCCGAGGCAAGGTTGGTCCGCCTCGGGTTAGTCGGGCCTAAGGCGAGGCCGCGAGGCGTAGCCGATGGACAATCGGTTGATATTCCGATACCACTGTTGGTTCGTTATGAGCGATGGGGGGACGCAGAAGGGTAGGCTCCGGGTCCGCAAGGGCCTCCAAGCCGGTAGGGAGCGCGCCGCGGGAAATCCCGGTGCGCGATGACCGAGAGGTGACGGGGAGCCGGGTCGCGAGACCCGGCGCAGGAGTTGAGCCCAGGCTGCCAAGAAAAGCCTCTAGCCAGAACCGCGGTGTCCGTACCGCAAACCGACACAGGTGGGCAGGTCGAACAGACCCAGGTGGACGGGCGACCCTTCGTTAAGGAACTCGGCAAATTAGTCTCGTAACTTCGGAAGAAGAGACGCCCCCGGCGGTGAACGCCCTAGCGGCGGGAGCGGCGGGGGGCCGCAGAGAAATGGCCCAGGCGACTGTTTAACAAAAACTTAGGTCGGTGCCAACAGGTAACTGGACGTATACCGGCTGATGCCTGCCCAGTGCTGGAAGGTTAAGGGGAGAGGTGCAAGCTTTGAACCGAAGCCCCAGTAAACGGCGGCCGTAACTATAACGGTCCTAAGGTAGCGAAATTCCTTGTCGGGTAAGTTCCGACCCGCACGAAAGGCATAACGATCTGGGCACTGTCTCAACGAGGGACCCGGCGAAATTGAATGGCCCGTGAAGATACGGGCGACCCACGACAGGACAAAAAGACCCCATGGAGCTTTACTACAGCTTGCCATTGCGTCGGGGCGTGTCATGCGTAGGATAGGTGGGAGCCGGGGAACCGTGGCTTGCGGGCTGCGGGGAGGCAACGGTGAAATACCACTCTTGACACGTCGTGACCCTAACTCCGGGCCGTGATCCGGCCGGAAGACAGTGGCTGGCGGGTAGTTTGACTGGGGCGGTCGCCTCCCAAAGAGTAACGGAGGCGCCCAACGGTCCCCTCAGGCGGGATGGTAATCCGCCGGTGAGTGCAAAGGCAGAAGGGGGCTTGACTGCGAGGCAGACCCGCCGAGCAGAGACGAAAGTCGGGCTTAGTGATCCTACGGCGCCGCGTGGAAGGGCCGTAGCTTAACGGATAAAAGCTACCCTGGGGATAACAGGCTTATCTTGCCCAAGAGTTCACATCGACGGCAAGGTTTGGCACCTCGATGTCGGCTCGTCGCATCCTGGGGCTGGAGTCGGTCCCAAGGGTTGGGCTGTTCGCCCATTAAAGCGGTACGCGAGCTGGGTTCAGAACGTCGTGAGACAGTTCGGTCTCTATCCGTCGTGGGCGCAAGAGAGTTGCGGGGAGCTGACCCTAGTACGAGAGGACCGGGTTGGACGGACCGCTGGTGTGCCAGTTGTGGACAACCGCAGAGCTGGGTAGCCACGTTCGGCACGGATAACCGCTGAAAGCATCTAAGCGGGAAGCCGGCCCCAAGATGAGCTCTCTCACTGCGCAAGCAGGTAAGACCCCGGGCAGAGAACCCGGCAAAGAGGCGGCAGGTGGAAGCGCGGTAACGTGTGCAGCCAAGCCGTGCTCATGGTCGAGGGATTGTGTGCTCACCCCGGGCTTCGGCACGCGGCAACGCGGGGCAGGGAGCGCGGGGAGACGCGCGGGAGCAGCAGCAGCGCCATGGAGCGGGCAGGTGTCGACGAAGTATGCGCAACGCAGCAAAGTTGAGACCCGTGGCAAGAGCGTAGCGGACCCACCCAGTCCCATCCCGAACCTGGTCGTGAAACGCTACAGCGCCGATGGTACTGCCTCCTCAAGGGGGTGGGAGAGTAGGCCGCCGCGGGTCTCTCTTTTATGGAGGCGTGGTGCAGCGGCCCAGCACGCAGCCCTGTCAAGGCTGAGACCGCGGGTTCGAATCCCGTCGCTTCCGCCCAACGAGCCCGGACCTGAAGACAGGTCCGGGCTCGTGCTTTCTGACGAGCAACCGGCGCGGCCTTCGCCGCGCGGGGGGTCCCGCCTATCGGCTTTCCTCGGCCGAAATCAGCGGGCGGCGCCGGCCCGGCGGCGCGTGACGGCGCCCGCGGCGAGAGCCAGGATGCCGCTCAGCAGAAGCCAGAGCAGCGGCGACGGGGTGCTCCCACCCGTGCTCGGCATGCCAACCGGGGTCGAGGCGACGTCGGCGGTGCCCGTGTAGACGGCGTGCAGCGCCCCGGTCTTGACGTTCAGGGTCGTGTCGAGCGTGCCCTGGCCGGTGATGCCGCTGTAGGCGCCCGTGCCTGAGACGAGGTTCCAGGTGCCGGTCACACGCATCACGTCGGGATTATCCGTCGGGGCCAGGGTGCCGGCGAAGTGCAGCGTCATCGTGCCCTGGCTGCCCGTGACGGTCTTGAGGCCGTCGACGGCCGGGCCGGTGATCGTGAACGTCTCGGTGGCCTGGCCGGAATCGGCGAAGCCGCCGGTGATCGCGAACGTGCCCGTGGCCGTATTATCCGCGCCGGCCTGCAAGTCCGCCGTCAGCACGAAGGGGCGCGCCGCCGCCAGGGCGGGCAGCGCGCCTGCGCCGAGCGTGAGTGCCAGAGCCAGCAGGGTCGCAAGCGTCGCAAGGTATCGTTTCATCTGGTGCACCTCCTGTCGTGGGCGAAAGACGAGCCAACCGTCAGCCGTTTCCGTGTCGTCAGAAGGATCATACGAGCAGGCGCGTTTGAGAAGCGTTTGGCCGGGGTCCCGGTCCCGGCGGCCGAGGTCGCGACGCGCGCGCGGGGCTAGAGGTAGCCGAGATCGCGACCGAGGGCGACGGCTTGCTCCGCCAGGCGGGCCGCGTCCTCCGCCCGGCCAGCATCGGCCGCTGCCGCGCAGGCGGTGACGGCCGCGTCGAGGGCCGCGGGCAGGCGCTGTTGCACGGGGCTGAGCAGGCGGCGCAAGTGCGCGACCGCCTCGACCGGCTGTCCCTGGGCGAGCGCGGCGGCGGCCAGCGGGAAGACGGCCAGCCAGGCGAAGGGGTACTTGCCCACCTCCCAGAGCCGCAGCGCCTCGGCGCCGTGCGCGGTCGCCCCGGCCCAATCGCCCGCGTGCCAGGCCACCCAGCTGAGATTCGCGGCGGCCGCACCCATGTAGGAGCGGCCGTCGTCGCGCGCGGCGAGGGTGAAGGCCTCCTCGGCGAAGCGCCGCGTCTCGCCGGCCCGGCCGCGCTTGCGGCTGACCACGGCCAGGTAGGTCAGGCACAGCTGCTGCTGGTCCTGGTCCCCGATCTGCCGGGCCATCCCCAGGGCGGTGTGCATGTGCGCTTCGGCCGCCGCAATATCGCCGTACCAGAGGTAGCGGAAGCCCAGGTGGAAGTGCGCCACGCCGATGGCGATCGCGTCGCCGGCCTGCTCGGCACGGGCCAGGGCGGCCCGCTCGTCCGCGAGATCGTCCGCGGAGACGACGTAGCGGTTGCGCCGGAAGCTCAGTTGGCTGCGCGTCTGGAACAGCTTGTCGTGATGCGGCGGCGCCCCGACGCGTTCGACCACGGGCCGGACGGCGGCCAGCAGGCGCTCCAGCGCGGCGACGTCCCCGCGGTCATAGTACAGCTGGGCGATCTCGAACTGCACGTCGCACCAGGCGCGCCGGCGCTCCGCGTCGAGGCTGTCGGGCGGCAGGGCGAGGGCGGCTTCGGCGGCCGCGTAGAACCGGAGCGCGTCGCCATGCCGGCCCTGCGCCCGCCAGGTCGTGCCGATCTTGCGGAGGAGCCGGGCGCGGGCCAGGGGCGACGGGGCGGCGGCGCCGGCCAGGCCCTGCTCGAAGGACTCGCGCGCGTCCTGATGGCGGGCGGTGAGCGCCAACAGGTCGCCCAACGGCTCGTGCAACGCGCCGGCGCGCGCGGGAGCGATGCGCCCGGCGGCGGTTTCGGCGACCGCCAGGGCGCGCCGGTACTGGCGGATTGCCTCGTCGTTGGCGAAGACGCGCCGGGCGGCGTCGGCCGCCCGCACGTAGTAGGCGAAGGCCGGCGCCCAGGCCCCCGCTTGCTCGTAGTGCGCGGCGATCTGGCCACCCACGGCGTCGAGCGCGGCCGCGTAGATCGCCTCGAGCGCGGCGGCCGCGCGGCGGTGGCGCACGCGGCGCCGCGCGGCGCTCTGCCCGGCGTACGCGGCGTCCCGCAGGCGGGCGTGGCTGAAGTCGTAGCGATCCTCGCCCTGCTCGCGGATCACCTTGCCGCGCCAAAGCTCGTCCAGAGCGGTAATCAGCGCTTCCTCGGCGATCGCGCTGGCCTGCAGCAGCACGTCGAAGGTGAAATCGCGGCCCAGCACGGCGGCCCAGGCGGCGACGTCGCGCGCGGGAGGCGAGAGCCGGGCGAGGCGTGCCTGGATCACGGCCTGCACAGTGGGCGGCAAGGCGCGCCCCGCGGCCGGCAGGGCCGCTCCGGCGCGGACCATCTCGACCACGAACAGGGGATTGCCTTCGGTCTCGGCATAGAGATCGGCCAGGGCCGGGGCGCTCCACGCGCGCCCGGCGACGGCCTGGGCGAGCGCGGACGAATCGGCCGGGGCGAGCGGGGGCAGGGCGACCTCGAGCAGGCGGCCGTCGCGCCGGCTCGTGGCGCAGAGATCGTCCAGAGCGGTCTGCGCGGCCGTGGCGCCTAGGCTCGTTTCGCCTGGGCGCAGGGTCAGGACGAGCAGCAGCCGGGCCGCGGGGTCATAGCGCAGTAGATAGGGCAGGAAGGCGAGCGTCTCGGGATCGCACCATTGGACGTCGTCGAGCACGAGCAGGAGGGGCTGGGCGCGGCTGCCGAGGAGCGCGCGGGCCAGCGCGTCGAACAGGCGGCGGCGCTGCCAGGCCTCGGTCAGCGGGCCGGCGGGCGGCAGACCGGGTTCCCGCGCGTGGATCTCGGGCAGCAGCCGGCCGATCTCCGCGCGCCAGATGGGCTCGAGCGGCGGGAGCGGCCGGGCGCGCAGCCAGGTGACGAGGGGGCCGTAGGCCAGCCCGCCCTCCGCGGCATAGCAGCGGGCGGCCGCGGTGGGAATACCCTGCCGGTTAATCCATTCCCGCAGCTCCTCGGCCAGGCGCGACTTGCCGATCCCGGCCTCGCCGGTCAGGAGCACCAGTTGGGGCGCGCCCGCTAGCGCCTGCTGCCAGGCGGCGCGGAGCTGCGCCCACTCGGTCTGGCGGCCCACCAGCGGCGCCGTCGCGGCCCGCCCGTCGGGCGGGAGCGCCGGGGCATCGGGCGCCTGCACCAGGCGCTCGTAGAGCTCGCGGGTGGCCGGGCTGGGCGCCAGGCCGAGCTCGCGCTCGAGCGTCGTGGCGCAGGCGTGGTAGGTGTGCAGCGCGGCGGCGCGGTCCCCGTCGAGTGCGTGCAGGCGGATCAGGTCGCGATACGCCGCTTCGTCGAGCGGGTCGAAGCGCAGCAGGCGCTGCAGGTAGCCGGCGGCCGCGGCGTAGGCGCGCTGCTCCTCCAGCCGCTTGACCAGGCGCACCGTGGCGCTGAGGTAGCTGTTGTGCAGCCACTCGCGTTCGGGCAAAATCCACTCGTCGTAACAGCTGGGCAAGAGCTCGCCGCGGTAGCTCTCGACCGCCTCGCGCCAGGCGCGCAGCGCGTCGTCCGCGCGGCCCGCCTGCTCGGCGGCCTCGGCGGCGCGGATGGCATCGACGAACGCGGCGACGTCGAGGGCCAGCGGGACGTCAGGGTTCCACTGGAGAGTCCGGCCTTCGGCGCGCAGCCATTGGGCGCCGTCGGGCAGGGCGCGGCGCAGTTGGAAGACGAGATTGCGCAGGTTGGTCAGCGCCTGCGCCTCGGGGCGATCGGGCCAGAGCAGAAAGGCCAGGCGATTACGGGGCTGCGGGGCGTCGCGGTGGAGCACCAGGTAGGCCAACAGCGACTGCAGCCGGGGCGTGGCGGCCGCGGTGACGAGATCGTCGTCGACTTGCAGGACGAAGTCGCCGAGCAGGCGGATCTGGAGCCGGGCAGTTGGCATAGATGCGACCGGGCGCTGTGGTGACGGAAGCGACTCGACGGGTCGGGCGGCGGCCCGCGGCGGATGCCGCCGGTGGCGCCATTATAGGGAGCGCGCAGCCCGCGTGTCAACGGCGCAGGCGGGCGGGGCGACCGCGGGTGACGGCCGCCCCGCCGGGGGATCGGCGGGTCAGTCGCCGCGGGTCGCGGGCAGGACGTGGTTCACCACCACGTCGACGAAGCGCGCCGACTCGGAAATCCAGGGCGTGTGTCCCGAGTGCTCAAACCAGACGATCTCCTTGTGGGGCGCCTGGAGCAGATTGTAGTACTCCTCCGTCAGGGCCACGGGCGCGTTGATGTCGTGGCGGCCAATCAGGAAGTAGACGGGCACGTTCAACGTCGCGGCCTGCGTGCGGAAGTCTACCGGCCACAGCTGCGGGTAGACGTGGTTGAGGGTGTCGAGCGGGCCGCGCACCCAGTTCACCTTATCGTAGAGCCCATATTCGGGGCTGAGGAGGTCCTGGATGGTGTTGGTGCTGCCTTCGGCAATCTGCGGGTTCTGGTTCATGTAGGCAAAGGTGTCCAGGAGATAGGTCGCTTCCTTCCAGCCGACGTCGTCACCATAGTAGGGCGGCGGCCCCTGCGCGCGCAGGCTCGCCACCTTGGCCGTGTCGCCGCGCTCCTGGGCCCACTGCAGCGCAAAGTCGTAGCAGAACTGGTCGCACGCGGTGAAGTCGACCATCTGGCCCGTGCCGATGAAGGCGGTGAAGAGCTCGGGGTAGCGCTGCACAAGCAGGATGCCGAGCGCGCTGCCCCACGACTCGCCCATCACGTAGATCTTGGCCTGGCCGAAGCGCTGCTGGAGGTGCTCGACCAGCGCCCGGCCGTCGGCGACGTAGCGATCGGGCGTCAGGGCCGTGCGGTCCACGGCGTCGAAGGACTTGCCCGAGCCGGGCTGCTCCCAGTTGACGACGACGAAGTGATCCTCCAGGCCCGCCAGGGCGTGGGGCCCGCGCCAAGCTGGCTGCCACCCGGCCCGCCGGCCAGGAAGAGCAGTACCGGGTTCGCGGTGCTCGTGCCGCGGATCGAGATCCACTCGCGGGTCCCGTTCAGCGTCACGGTCTCCAGGGTCGCGATGCTGCCGGGCACGGGGTTGCCGGCGGCGTCGACGATGGGCGGCGTGTAGGCGGTGATCTGGGACAGGCCGACGCTCGTGACGCCGAGCAGCAAGAAGCCGAACGCGGCGGCGAACTGCGCCGCCCCGCGGGCGACCCGTCGCGGCGGGCGCACCAGGAGCGTGAGGAGCGCCAGCCAGATCGCGGCGAGGGCCAGCGCGCCGATCAGCGGGGTGGGCCCCCCGACCAGCGGGATCGCGACGAGCAGAGCCACCAGCAGGGCCAGGACGATCAGCGCGATCCACTTGACGATGGCTAGGACCACGCCGAGCACGCGGATTAACGGGCCAGGCCCAGGCGCGACGGCGGGCGGTGCGATAGTCGGGGGTTGGGTTGCGGTGGCCATAATCGGCTCCTCTCCAGTCGCCGGCCCGGCCAGTCCGCATGGCAGCAGACGGGCCGGGCGCTACAATTGGGTCGCGTGCTAGGCCTGGGCGGCGTGATTCGCGCCGTAGACCGCGCCGGCGATCCAACCGGCCAGGGCCGAGAGCGCGAGGTCAAACACACCCACGACGAACCCGACGATCAGTCCGGCGAGGGCGCCCAGCGGCGCGACCCAGTCGGCAGGGATGCGGGCCTCCGGGTGCGGCTCGCTGTTCTGCACGAAGGTCTGGATTTCGGGGATGTTGCCGACGAACAGAGCCAGCACGGCGAGGCCGACGATGGAGCCCAGCAGGGCGCCCAGCCCGACGATCGCGCCGGCCCTCGCTCCGCTGCCGGCGGCGCGGGCGCGGTGCGCACTCGCCAGAAACCATCCCGCGCCCGCGCCGATTATCAGCGCGGCCAGCGGCGCGAGGGGGACGCTCAGTAGCTCAAAGGGCGTCAGCACGCCCACGACCACGAAGGCTACGATAGCCCACGGCAAGGCATTGCGATCCATTATGATCTCCTTTCCTGCTGCATCTCCTGGTACACCTCCTGGTACATCTCCTGCTGCTTCTCCTGGTGCATCGCCCGCTGCCGCCCGCACCTCGGGGACGACGCGCTGCGCTCCCGACCCGGCTCCCGCGCTCCCGCACAGGTGCGCCCGCGGTCGGGTACACCCTGAATCTAGGCCGTGCAAGTCGATTGCGCCGTGTATGACCGGGGCACATAGGTGTGCCTGGGTGGCGATTCGGTGTCCACGGGCGGGCTGCGCGTGATGCTCGGGGCCCCGGCGGCCCGAGGCGTTGGGGTGGGCGCACTCGTGTGTGCGCAGAACGCGGGTGATCCGCGATTCGCCGACGGTGGCAAGGGGCGGCCAAGCGCGCGCCGGCAGGTTCCGGGGGTGCGGGACGGTGGCGGCGGCGCGTGACGGAGGCAGGGGTACCATGGGCGCTGTTGACACTGGCGGGGCGGCGCGGTGAGGGAGCGGAGCTCGCCGCGCCGGCCAAGTGACCGCGCGCCCCTCGCGATGCGGCTGCGGGACGGCTTGGTGTTGCGCGCTAACCCCTGCGGCTGCGGGACCGGGACCAGATCACGGCGGCATCGGGCCGCAGCCGGGCTGGGGCGAAGTGCTGCCGAGATAGACGATCTTGGCGATCTGGGCGCGGACGGCCGTGTGATACGGGCGGAAGAAGGGGCGGTTCTGCGGGTCGCAGGGCTCGCCGGGGCCGCCGCAGGTGTAGCCGCTGACCACGCCCGCGCAGGCGGCGGACTCCACGAAGGGGTAGAAGGTGCTGCCGGGCAATACGTCGGCGAAGGTCGGATTCGGCCGGGTTGATCGCCGGCCAGCCGGCGGTCAGGATGATGATCTTCGACAACTGGCCGCGCGTGACGTTGGCGTAGGGCCGGAAGTAGGGGCGATTCCGGGTGTCGCAGGGCTCGCCCGGGCCGCCGCAATTATAGCCGCTGACAATGTTGTCGTGGGCCGCCGTCTCGATGACGTCGAAGAAGGGGAAGCCGCGCGGGACGTCGGCGAAGGTGTAGGTGCCGCCGGGGGGCGTGACGATGGGCCGGTCGAAGCCGAGGATGGCAATCTTGGCCATCTGGCCGCGGGTCGTCGGATTGTACGGGCGGAAGGAGCCGTCGGCGTAGCCGGTGATCACCTCGCCGCTGAGCAGGTAGCGCACGGCGTCGTAGAAGTAGTCGCCGGGGCAGACGTCGACGAAGATGCAGCCGGGCGTGGCCGTCGCCGAGGGCGTGGCGCTGGGGGGCGGCGTGCCGGTCGGCGCCGGAGTGTCCGTGGGCGGGGGCGCGGTTGCGGTCGGCAGGGCGGGCGTGGCCGACGGCACGGGCGTGGCCGACGGCGGGGCGGGCGTGGCCGTCGGAGGCGCGGGCGTGGCCGTCGGCGGGACCGGAGTCGCCGTCGGGACCCCGGGCGTGGCGGTCGGCGTGGGCGTCTGGTCGGGCAAATAGGTGCCGCGGGCGACGTAGGCGTCCTGGTTGCTGCCGGCCCGGATATCGGTCCAGACGGGGATCGCCAGGCCCGTGGTCGCCGCGAGGCCGCTGTAGTCGCCGATGAAGCCCGAGGCGCCGGGGTTGGAGGGCACGTCGCTCACGGCGACATTGGCCTCGAAGCTGGCGCCATGGTCGGTCGAGTTGGCGTAGTACTCGCGGTAGGTCACGTCGTTCGGGTCGTCGCGGCGGTCGAACCAGGCGACGTGCACTCGGCCGTCGGGCGAAGTGGCGATCCAGGGGAAGAACTGGTCCTTGCCGTTGCCGAGGGGGTCGTCGTTGACGCGCAGCGGCGCGCCCCAGGTGGTGCCGTTGTCGGTCGAGCGGCTGAAGAGGATGTCGGCGTCGCCCGTGCGGTAGTCGGCCCAGACGGCGTAGAGGTAGCCGTCCAACTGCTGGTCGACGGCGATGGCGCCGAACGCGTTGTCGCGGAAGCTGGTGTGCGGCAGCGGGCTGGGCAGGTCGACGACACTGGCGATGTGGGTGAAGAACGGGAAGGTCTGGCCGCCGTCGGTCGAGCGCGAGAAGAGCACCGTGTCGTAGTTCAGCTGGCTCTGCGTCTGCGCGCCCAGGTAGTAGACGTAGACCTCGCCGTGGCGGCCGACGGCGGGGATGGCGCCCTGGTTGTTGTTTGAGATCGGCGGGCTCACGGTGATGGGCACGGACCAGGAGATACCGTGGTCGGTGCTACGGCTGAGGACGACCGAGGCGTCGAACTGGCTGGAGACGTCGCCGCAGTTCGGGCCGGCGGCAAAGCCGAAGTTGGTCCAGGTCTCATAGGCGGTGCCCGCGGAGGGGCTGCCGGGCATGGCGTCGACGGCCACGTAGTCCTTGTCCTGGAAGCGGACGACGGCGCCGTTGTTGGTGTTCGCGGCGAGCCGGTAGGGCGCCGTGAAGGTGGCCCCGGCGTCGGTCGAGGTCGAGACGTACATGCCGCCGGTGGGGCTGCAGAGGCTCGTGTAGCCGAGATAGCCGAAGGTGGCGAAGCCTCCGCTGCCGAAGGCCATGGCGGGGTCGCCGTAGCTGAGGCCGGTGGCGCCGGGCACGGGCGTGTTGACCCAGGTGGATCCGCCGTCGGTCGAACGATAGACGTAGGCGCAGAGGCCGCAGCGGTAGTCGTTGGCCGAGGCGATGACGGTGTTCGGATCGTCGGGGGCAATGGCGATTGTGGTCTCATTCTGCGCCGAGGGATCGCCGTTCACGGCCGAGACGTTGGGTCCAAAGCTGGACGGCAGGAGGGGGCCGGCCCCCGCCGGCAGGCCGCGCCCGGGCTGCGTGCTGCCCGGCGCGTAGAGAACCACGCCCGAGAGATGGTGGAACGGATCGGCCGGGGCCGGCCCGGCGGCGCGCCCAGGGTGCGCGCTCGGCAGCGCGCCCAGCAACGCCAGGATGGCGCAGGCCGCGCCGACGGCTAGAACTCCGATGGTGCGCCGCATCTGTGCTCCTTCGATCCGGAAGATAGGTCCATTATAGCACCCGCTGTCTACCCCCGTGAGCGCGGCGCATCCCCGGCGCGATCCGGGCGCGGCGCTGACGTATTGGCGTACGTAATCGGTCGGTGCGGACTAAGCGGGGCCTCGCCCCAGCGCGGGAGGCCCCGGCCGCCCGGCCTCCCCTGTGTCATCCCGAACGCAGTTTTGTCATCCCGAACGCAGTGAGGGATCTCCGACTCCGGGATCTTGCCCTGAGGCAAGCGCATCCGCGCCGCCCGGCTGCTCCTGGACCGCGAGGTTACTCAGGGCAGGCTCCCCGGCGCCGAGATGCTTCGCCTGCGGCGCAGCATGACAAGGGGGCGGGCCGGGGGCGCTTCCGGTCGCGCCTATGGGATCTCCGACTCCGGGATCTTGCCCTGAGGCAAGCGCATCCGCGCCGCCCGGCTCCCCGGACACCTTACCTCGTGGACTGCCCCGACCGCCCGGCCCCCCCTTTGTCATCCCGAACGCAGTGAGGGATCTCCGACTTCGGGATGCTGCCTCAAGGCAAGCGCATCCGCGCCGCCCGGCTGCTCCTGGACCGCGAGGTTACTCAGGGCAGGCTCCCCGGCGCCGAGATGCTTCGCCTGCGGCGCAGCATGACAAGGGGGCGGGCCGGGAGCGCTTCCGTTCGCGCGTAGACGGCACCGGCACGTGCCGGGCGGGGCACGTATCGTGTATAATGAAGTATTCTGGTGGCGCCACGCGCGGGACCGGCCCTTTGCCTGCGCGCCGGCCATCTGCCCTCGGCGCGGAGTCCACCGGCGGACCCGTGGCCTTCAATTTGCCAAGGCTGGATCAACAAGGAGGTTGATACATGCAAACCTTGCCGCGTGCCCAGAGTTTGGAAGACCTGGGCATTACGAACGTCCGCGAAGTCCGTTGGAACCTGCCGGCGGCGCGGCTCTACGAGGAAGCCATCCGCCGCCGCGAAGGCGAGCTGGCGCGCACCGGGCCCCTGGTGGTGAACACCGGCCAATACACGGGGCGATCGCCCAAGGACAAGTTCGTGGTGCAGGAGCCGTCGAGCGCGGACCGGATCGGGTGGGGCGCGGTGAATCAGCCCTTCGACCCGGCGGCGTTCGAAGCGCTCCGCAAGCGGATGCTGGCCTACATCGAGAACAAAGATCTCTTCGTGCAGGACTTATACGTCGGCGCCGATCCCCATTACCGGTTGAGCGTGCGGATCATGACCGAGGGCTCCTGGCCGAGCCTCTTCGCGCGCAACCTGTTCATCCGCCCGACGGCATCCGAGCTCGACGGGTTCGATCCCAATTTCACGGTGATCGCCATGCCGGGCTTCAAGGCGGAGTCCACGGTCGACAGCACGCGCACGGAGACGTTCATCATCCTGAACCTGGCGCGCCGGCTGATCCTCATCGGCGGGACCGGCTACGCAGGCGAGATCAAGAAGTCGATGTTCACGGTGATGAACTACCTGCTGCCGCTGCAGAACGTCGTCGCGATGCACTGCTCGGCGAACTGCGACGCGCAGGGCGAGAACGTGGCGCTCTTCTTCGGCCTCTCGGGCACGGGGAAGACGACCCTCTCGGCCGACCCGTCGCGCGTGCTCATCGGCGACGACGAGCACGGCTGGAGCAACCGCGGCGTGTTCAACTTCGAAGGCGGCTGCTACGCCAAGGTGATCAACCTGTCGGCCGAGGCGGAGCCCGCGATCTGGACGGCGAGTCACGCTTTCGGCACCGTGCTCGAGAACGTGATGATGAACGAGCGGACCCGCGAGCTTGACTTGGCCGACGAGTCGCGCACGGAGAACACCCGCGCGGCCTACCCGATCGAGTATATCCCGAACGCCTCGGCGACGGGCATGGGCGGGCACCCGCGCAACGTGCTGATGCTCTCGGCCGACGCCTTCGGCGTGCTGCCGCCCGTGGCGCGGCTGACGCGCGAGCAGGCAATGTACTACTTCCTGTCGGGCTACACGGCCAAGCTCGCGGGCACGGAGCGCGGCGTGACCAGCCCGCAGGCGGAGTTCAGCACCTGCTTCGCCGCGCCGTTCCTGCCGCTGCCGCCGATGACCTACGCCCAGCTGTTGGGCGACAAGATCGCCGAGCACGGCGCGGACGTCTGGCTGGTGAACACCGGCTGGAGCGGCGGGCCGTATGGCGTGGGGCGTCGCATGAGTATCGCCTACACGCGCGCGATCGTGAGCGCCATCCTGGACGGCACGCTGACCAAGGTCGAGATGCGCCAGGACCCGGTCTTCGGCTTCGCCGTGCCGATTACCTGCCCGGGCGTGCCGCCCGAGGTGCTGGTGCCGCGCACGACCTGGGCGGACCCCGCGGCTTACGACGCGGCGGCCGCCGACCTGGTGGCGCGCTTCCGCGAGAACTTCGCGCAGTTCGCGGACGATGTTCCGCCCGCCGTGCGCGACGTGCTCTAGGCCCGGCGGGCGCGGACCGCGGGGAGCCGGCGCGGCGCGCGCCGGCTTTCGCCTTTCCGGAGGCGGCGCGCCGCATGCAACCCGGCCCTCGGGGCCGGAGGGAGGCAACGCAGGCATGAGCCTGGATGCGTTATCGCCGCTCGACGGGCGCTATCAGGCGCAGGTCGCGCCGATCGCGGCCGACTTCTCGGAAGCGGCGCTGATCCGCGCGCGGGTGGCCGTGGAGGTCGCCTGGCTGCGGCTGCTCGCCGCGCGCCCCGAGCTTGGGCAGGTCCGCCCGCTGACCGCCGCCGAGACGGCGTTCCTGGAGGGCCTCGTGCGCGGCTTCGACGCGGACGCGGCGGCGGCCGTCAAGACGATCGAGCAGACGACGCGGCACGACGTCAAGGCGGTCGAATACTGGCTCAAGGCGCAACTGGCCGAGACGTCGCTGGCCGACGTGGCCGAGTTCGTGCATTTCGCCTGCACGTCGGAGGACATCAACAACCTGGCCTACGGCATGCTGCTGCGCCACGCCGTGCGCGACGTCTGGCTGCCTGAGGCCGAGCGGCTGACGGCGGCGGTGGCCGCGCAGGCCGAGGCGCTGGCGGCGCTGCCGATGCTCAGCCACACGCACGGCCAACCGGCCAGCCCGACGACCGTGGGCAAGGAGCTTGCGGTCTTCGTGGCGCGCTGGGAGCGGCAACTGGCGGCGATCCGGGCGCAGCCGTTCCTGGGCAAGCTGAACGGCGCGGTGGGCAACTTCAACGCGCACACCGTGGCCTACCCGGAGGCGCCGTGGCCGGCCATCGCCCGGGCGTTCGTCGAGTCGCTCGGGCTGACGTACAATCCGCTGACCACGCAGGTGGAGTCGCACGACGGCGTGGCGGAGATCTGCCACGCGCTGGCGCGCTTCAACACGATCACGGTCGACTTCGTGCGCGACTGCTGGTTCTACATCGCGCTGGGCTACTTCGCGCAGCGCGTGGCGCCGGGCGCGGTCGGGTCGTCGACCATGCCGCACAAGGTGAACCCGATCCAGTTCGAGAACGCCGAGGCGAACCTGGAGATCAGCACGAGCCTGCTGCTGCACCTGGCGACGAAGCTGCCCGTGTCGCGCCTGCAGCGCGACCTGACCGATTCGTCGACGATGCGCAACCTGGGCGCGGCGATCGGCCACTCGTATCTGGCGCTCGGCTCGGCGCTGCGCGGCTTCGGCAGCCTGGCCGCCGATCGCGCGGCGCTGGAGGCCGACCTGCTGGCGCACTGGGAGGTGCTGGCCGAGGCGGTGCAGACGGTGATGCGCAAGGCGGGCCTGCCCCTGCCCTACGAGCAGCTGAAAGCGCTGACCCAGGGCACGGGGATCACCGCGGAGGCGCTGCGGGCCTTCATCGCGGAGCTCGATCTGCCCGAAGCGGACCGCGCGCGCCTGCTGGCGCTGACGCCGCTGACCTACACCGGGCTGGCGACGGCACTCGCCGAGACGGTCGCCCCGACGGCCGTGGCGGCGCCCGACGCGGCGCGGTCCCCCGTCGTATTGCCCGCTACGGGGGCTTGACGGCGAGTCCATCCTGATCTATAGTTTATACTAGCACAGTTTGCCCCCCGCCGGCCTCCGGCGCGGGGCTTTCGCGCCCCGGACCGGCCGGTTGGCACCCCGATCCCCGGGCTCTCCCCCTCTTCGACCGCAGGGAGCGTATGAGTCAGGAGACGCTGGAATTCCTGGTCGGCCTTTACGGGCCCCACCCAGAGCCCCATCCCCACCCCTGGATCAACTGGACGCGGGGCTTCGAAGCCACCGAGGACGAACAGGCCACGTATCTGCTCTGGGCGGATGCGCTGGAGCAGGCGGAGCCGCGCCTGGCAGCCCGCCCCTGGCGGCGCCCCTCGCGCCCCGGGCGGCGGCACTAAGCCCGCCCCCGCCGGGCGCGGGGGTGCGAAAGTGTGCAGATGATCCCCGAAAGGCCGTCAGCGCCGTCAGCCCACCGCGATTCAGGCTAACTACAGCGGGAAACACGGCTGACGGCCTTCCCGCCCGGGCCGTCAGCCGGCCGTCAGCCGCGGGAGCGGGCAGGCCGGCGCCAAGGCGGACCGGCGGAGGCACGCATACCCGGCCGGCGCCCGACGGGGCGCTCGGGCAAGCGCGTCGCGGGACGCGGCCCCCTCCTACAGCCGGCCGCGGCGGCACCCGGGGTCGTCCAGGCCGCCCCCCTCGCCGCGCCTCTCCTTTGTCATCCTGAACGCATGTGAAGGATCTCCAACTCCGAGATCTTGCCCTGAGCAAAACATCCCCGCGCCGACCAACTCCCGGATTGCCGGAAAGCCGCCCCGGGTCGGCCCCCCTCACCGACACCCGTCATCCTGAGCGCAGCGAAGGATCTCCAACTCCGGGATCTTGCCCTGAGGCAGGCGCCTCCTTGCCGACCGGCTCCTCAGACACCTTACCGCGCGGACTGCCCCGGCCGCCCCACCGCCCCCTTGTCATCGCGAACGCGGTGAGGGATCTCCAACTCCGGGATGTTCCTCTAGCCAGGCCCTCCCCGACCGAGCAGCCGAGGATGGGCCGGGTCGGCCGACCGTGGGCCGAATCTTCGGGCGGCCGCGCGGTCACGCGGGGCCGCCCCTACCGGGCCGCGAGATCTCGGCGGTCAGCAGGCTGAATCATGAGGAGGCGGCGCCGACGGGCGCCGCCTCCCGGCATTGCGACGCCGACTCCCCGTCAACTCGTCTTGGTGCCGATGATCTGGTTGAAGTACTGGACCGCGTCGGCACCCGCGCGCTGGTTGCAGGCGGCGACGGCGTTGGGGTCGGTCATGCGGCCGCAGGCCCGCAGCTCCTGCGCGTAGTTGGTCCAGACGATCGTCAGCAGCGAGATCTGGTTGTCGGCGCGGCTCAGCTGGGCGGCGGGCTGGGTGACCAGCCAGCTCATCACGCCGAGCAGGCCGACGCCGGGCCCGAACAGCAGGTCCAGCAGCCCGGGCTGGCCGAGCAGCAGCATCAGCGCGGTGAGCAGGCAGCCGCCGATGACCAGCGCGGCGCTGATGGCGGCCATCAGCAGGTTGAAGGTCCACTGCTGGCGGGCGCGGTTCGTCGCCTCGGTCATGGCCTGGCTCACGTAGTCGGGGCTGCCGGGGTCGAGGGCCACGGGCAGCGGCGCGGGGGCCGCGACGGGCGCCGGGGCGGTAGTCACAGCCGGGTAGGCCGGCGCCGCGGGCAGGGGCGCGGGGACGGGTGCGGCCGCGCCGGTATCCGGGGCCGGGCCGCGGTCGGCGGCGCGGCCGGCGCGCGTGCGGTCGGGCAGCAGGCGCGTGATCAGCGTGCGGGTGGCGTCCTCAGGGTCGGCGCCGTAGAAGCCGCGCGACGGCTCCGGCGCGGGCTCCTCCGGGTAGGGCGTGGGCAGGGGCAGCGGGGGTGGAGCGACCGTGCGCGGCCGGCCGACGAAGAGCAGCGCGCTGGTGGGCAGCGCGATCGCCGCGAGCGCCTCGAAGATGGGCACCAATAGCTGGGGCGCGCTGAAGGCGGCCCAGGTCCAGGCCAGCAGCAGCAGGGCGACGAGCGTGAGCGCCAGGATCAGCGTGACGGCGGTGAGCGGCGCGACGCCCGTGCGCGCGCGGCCCGGGGCCAGGCCGGATGGGGCCGCGCCGGCCGCCGGCAGGTAGGGTTGCACGGCTGCGGTCGTGTAGTCGGACGACGGGGCGGGCGGCGGGACCGCGACGGGCTCGGGGATGGTATCGCCGGCCGGGCCGCGGCTGACGGTCGTGCCGGCCGAGGGCAGGAAGAGCGTGTGCGCCTGCTGCTGCGGCCAGCCGCCCGCGCGCGCGACCGCCTCGGGCACCACGTCCGTGCAGTAGAGGATGATGGCCGAGGTGTTGTCGAGCGCGCCGCGGAAGCGCGCGCCTTCGACCAGGTCGCGCGCCAACTGCTCGGGGTTGACGTCGAGCGTGCTGCGCAGGGCGGCGAGCAGGTAGTCCTGGATCGCGCGCTCGTCGAGGGCGTGGTAGAGGCCGTCGGAGCAGAGGAGCACGAGGTCGCCCTTCTGCAACGGCAGCGGGCCGGCGAAATGGGGCTGCACGCCCCCGGCCGAGCCGAGCGACTGCAGCAAGACGGCGTTCATGTCGGAGTCGCCGGCCTCGGCGGGCGACATGCGGCCCATGCGCACCTGCTCGGCGGCGAGCGAGTGGTCCTGGCTCAGCTGCTGCAGGCCGCCGGCCGGGCGCAGCAGGTAGGCCCGGCTGTCGCCGACGTTGGCCACCCAGAGGATGTCGCCCTGCACGACGGCGCAGACGCAGGTGCTGCCGAGGCCACGCAGGCCGGGGTCCTGCCCGGCGGCGAGGATGCGGCGGTTGGCCTGCTCGATCGAGCTCTGCAGGAGATTGCCGGGCTGGCGCAGCGGCGAGGCGTAGAAGGCGGCCTGGATCGTCTGCACGGCCAGGCGGCTGGCCAGCTCCCCCGCGTTATGCCCGCCCATGCCGTCGGCGAGCACGCAGAGGCTGCCGCGCCGCGCGGGCGTCTCCTCGCCGGGCAGGAAGACGCCGAGGGCATCCTCCTGCTGGTCGCGCGCGCCGAGATCCATCGCGGCGCCGACGGTGAGCAGGGCGAGATCGCCACTGGCGCCGGTGCCCGACGACGCGGCGCCCGCGGTGATGATTGTCGCCATGTCCTTTCTCCTGCGGTCCCCTCCGCACCAGGGACCGGGTGGGCCAAAACGAGGCGGCGGTCAGGCCGCGACGAAGGGAATGCGCACCGTGAAGCGGCTGCCCTGGCCGGGCGCGCTCTTCACGGTCAGGGTGCCGCCGTGCAATTCGACAATGCGCCGGGCGAGCGTCAGGCCGAGGCCGGTGCCGCGCGTGTGGCGCGCCAGGCTGTGGTCGACCTGATAGTAGGGTGTAAAGATCATCTCCAGCGACTCGGGCGGGATGCCGAGGCCGTGATCGGTGACGTCGTAGACCAGGTAGCGGCGGCCCGCCTCGTACTCCAGGCGGCCGCAGACTTCGACCTGGCCGCCCGGGTTGCTGAACTTGACGGCGTTGTGCACGAGGTTGGCCAGCGCCATGCTGAGCAGGCCCTCGTCGAGCATGACGCGCTGCGGCCCGAGCAGCGGGTCGACACGGCTGCGCAGCACCACTTCGTGCGCACGGGCGAACTCGGCGTGATGCACCACGGCGCCCCGCGCCAGCAACTCGGCGGCGACCGCGCCGGTCTCCAGCGGCTGCTTGCCCGACTGCAGCCGCCCCAGCTTGAGGATGCGGCTGAGCACGTCGTAGTGCTCGTCGAGCAGGTTGTAGGCCAGGCTCAGCCGCTCGCGCAGCGTGTCCGACATCGGCAGCCAGAGGCCGTTCAGCGCCGTCTCCAGGATCATGTGGACCTTGTCGACCGGCTCGCGGAGCTCGTGGGCGGCAAGATGGAGCGATTGGACCTGCTCCTGCAGGGCGGTGACCTGGCGGGTGCGCAGGCGCGCGTTGCGCAGCGCGGTGCCGGCCAGCAGCGCGAAGAGGCGCACGCTCTCGCGACGGGCGTGATCGAAGCGGCGCCGGCCGCGATAGCCGATGATCAGCACGCCGGCGGGCGTCTCCTCGGCGATGAGCGGCACCACGCCGACGGAGCGCACGCCTTCCTGCACCACCCACTCGGGCAGGTCCGTGGCCTGGCGCGCGGTCACGTCGTCGACGAAATAGGGCGCGTCGCCGCGGTCGGCCACCCCGGCGATCACCTGGCGCACCAGCGCGTGCATCTGCGGGCTGCCCGCGAGCGCCCCGGCCTGCTGGTTGCCGGTCTGCGCGGGCACCTCGGCCAGCCGCACGCCGGGATACCAGGGGTAGAGGACGGCGAGGTCGGCGTCGAGCACCTGGCGCGCGCCGGCCAGCAGGCGCGGCCCGATCAGCGCCTCGTCCGACTCGGCGAGCAAGACGCCGAGCGCGTCGAGCACGGCGCGCACCTGCGCCGACTGGCCGCGGAGCTGCTGAACGAGGCCGTGCTGGGTGAGCAGCGAGGTGGCCAGGGCGGCAAGCGCCTGGAGCACGCGCTGGTCGTCCTGGCTGACGGCGAGCGGCGTGGGGCTCTCCAGGATGATGACGCCGAGGGTGGCATGGGCGCGGCCGGCCGGGTCGCTGAGGTGCAGGGGCAAGACCAGGCTGCTGCGCGTCTCCGGGTCGAAGACCGGGTGTTCCGACGGCTTGCCGGGGACGATGCCGGGCAGATAGCGCGGCTCGACGAGGTCGAGCAGGCGGGCGGTGCGCGCGGCCAGATCGGCGTCCTCGGGCAGGTGGACGGCGCCCGCCTGGGCGCGCAGCGCAATGCCGGGCGGCGCGTCGGCGCGCAGCAGCAAATAGGCCGCGCGGGCATCGGTGAGCTCCAGCGCGCTGCGCAGCATGCGGTCGAGATGGGCGGTGACCACGCGGTCGGGCGCCAGGTCCGAGGGCACCCCGGTCGTGCCGATCTGCACCAGGCTGTCGCTGAGGGCGGTCAGCGCCTCCAGGCGGCGCTCCTGCTGCATGCCTTCGAGCACGGCGGCCAGCTCGGAGGCGAGCGCGGCGAGCGCGCGGGCGGCCGCGGGCGCCAGGCGGCGGCCGTCATAGGTGTGGACCGAGAGGATGCCGAAGGCGCGGCCGTCGACCCAGAAGGGCACGGCCAGGCCGAAGCGCAGCCCGGCGGCCTCGAGCGTGGCGGGCGTCCAGAGGCCGGGCGTGGCGTGGTCGCCGCCGACCGGGCGAGGGCCCGCGGCCGCGAAGAGCGTCGAGAGCGCCGGGCTGTCGCCGGGGATGTCGAGCGCGGCGCGCGTCTCGGGGCCGGCGCTGAGCCCGGCGCTACCCGCCAGCGCGAAGCGGTTCTCGCGCCGGTCGAGCACGTGGACCAGGCAGGCGGGCACGCTGAGCGCGCGGCAGATCAGGGCGGGCACGCGCTCCAGCACCTGGCCGCCGGGCAGCGCGAGGCCGATCACGTCGCGCAGGGCGCGCTCGGCATCGCGGGTGGCGTGGCCGGCGATCATGCCCGCGGCGAGCGCGGCGGCGTGGCGGAGCAGGTCCTGATCGGCGGGGCTGAAGGCGCCCGAGCGGTCGCTGCCGACGACGAGCACCCCCGCGGGCGCCTCCTGGCCGGCGAGTCCAGCCGGGGCCACGATCGGCAGGCAGACGTAGCTGCCGTCACTGGCGAGGCTGTCGGCGGCGCCGCCCGCGGCCACGGCGGCGGCGCGCGTATAGAGGTCGGACGGGAAGCGCCGGCCCGCCTCGGCGGGATACTCGGCGCGCACGACGAGGCGGTCGCCGGCCTCGCGCAGGAAGACCGCGCCGCTCGTGGCCGGGGTGCTGGAGAGCGCGTGGAGCAGCAGGCCGTTGAGCAGCCCGGCCGTGCTGCCGCTGGCCTCGGCCTCTTGCTGCAGCGCCTCGATCAGGCCGAGGAGGCGGCGGTCGGCGACCTGGCCGGTGGGCCCGGGGCCGGCAACCAGGGCGGGCGCCAGATGCTGGGCGGCGTGGCCCAGGAGCTCGAGCTCGGCCGCGCCGACCGCGCCGGCCTGCGAGCTCCAGAAGGCCAGGGCGCCGAGCAGCGTCTCGCCCGCGCCGACGGGCACGACGGCGAAGCTGCCGACCCCGGCAAGGCGGCGAGCGGCCAGCGTCGGGCCGTCGAGCAGGATGGGCGCGACGCCGGGGCGCAGGTCGGCCAGCAGGCCCAGGCCGATGGTGTCCCAGGGCAGCGGGCTGGCGCCGTCGCCGAGCGTGACGGCGAGGGGCCGCCAGACGCCGGACTCGGGCTGCAGCAGGGCGAAGCTGCCCGGCAGCAGGCCCGATAGCGCGGCCATTGGGGCGTCCCAGCCGTCGCCGGGCAGCCGCATCAGCGCGGCCGCGAGGCGCGCATGGAGCTCGGCGAGGCTGTACCAGCGCAGCTTCTCGATCGCGGCGGCGAGCAACTGGGCGAGTGGGCGCAGCACCGCGAGCTCGTCGGCGCTGAAGGCCGGCGCGCCGGGCTCGCGCTCGAGCAGCAGCAGGCCGGGCCCCTGGGCCGCCGAGTGGCGCAGCGAGACGGCGACCGCCGGCACGGGCGGGGCGCTGCCCGCGGTCGTGGCGTCGAGCACGGCCACGCGGCGGCGCTCGGCGGCGAGGGCGTAGAGCGGGCTCGCGGCGGGCACGACGCGCCCGGTGACCGCGGCGCCGGGGCCCTCCTGCCAGGTGAGGCGCAGGCCGTGCAGCACGGCATCGTCCTGCCAGAGCGACGCCGCGCGCCAGGGCACCAGCTTCTGCACCTCCGTCAGCACGCTGCTGAGCAGCAGCGGCAGGTGCGTCTCGAGCGCGGCGCGCCAGGCGATGCGGGCGAGCACGCGGCGCTCACGGGCGCGCCCGGCCAGCGCGCTGTCGAGCACGAGGGCCTGGCGGCCGCGGGCGGCGACGGCGGCGAGCGCCGCGCGGTCGTGGGCGTCGAAGGGGCGCTCGCTGGGGTGCAGCAACCAGAGCATCGCGTCGATCTGGCCGCCCGTGCTCAGGGCGTGCGAGACGACGCGGCCGACGCCGCGGTCGCCGAGGCCGGTGAGGATGCGGCTGACGGCGGTGTAATCGATCGTGCCGCCGCGGCCGGTGGCGGCCAGGCGCGCGGTCAGCGCGGTCAGCGAGTCGGAGAAGCGCGCGGCGAACGAGCCGGGCGGCACGGCGACCGGCGCCGCGGGCGCGCCGTCGGGCCGCACCGGCACGACGGCCGCCGAGTCCATGCCGGTGAGGCGGCGGGCGGCGTCGGCGGTCTGCTCGAGCACCCCGGCGGCGCCGGTGTCGGGCGCGAGGGCGCGGTCGAACTCGGCCAGCAGGTCGGTCTGGTGCTGCCACTGCTGGTCGGTCCACCAGTAGGCGACGACCCCGGCGACGAGGTCGGCCACGAAGCCGAAGAGGACGCTGTCGGCCTCGCGGAAGGCGCCGGGGCGCGCGCTATGGGCGCCGAGCGCGCCGATGACCTGGCCGCCGAGGCGCAGGGGCACGACCATGGCCGAGGCGGGCGTGAACGGCGCGTCGGGATCGCCGGGCGGCCAGCCGCGCCGGGCGGCCTCCGTGGCGAAGTCGCCCGAGACGAGCGGGGCATCGTTGGCGATGACCCACTCGGCCAGACTGCCGTCGGGCCGAAAAGGGCGGGTGCGGCTGCCGAGGAAGACGCCGTGGTCGAACGTGAGCAGGGCGGCGATCTCGTCGCGGCGGCGGTCATACAGGGCGACGTAGAAGTATTCGGCGTCGACGAGGCCGTCGAGCTCGTAGTAGAGGCGATGGAGCGTGCGATCCAGGTCGGTCTGGCGCAGCAGCGCGTCGCCCAGCCCGGCGACCGGGCGCACGACCTCGGCGCGGGTGCGGGCGATGGCGGCCAGCCGCTCGGCGAGGAGATCCTGCACGAGGGCCAGGCCCGCGGGCGGGTCGACCGGCTCGACGAGGTAGCGCGCGGGGCGGCCGTCGGGCGACGCGGGCGGGGGCGGCGTGCCCGGCGGCAGGATCGGCACGACGGGCGTGGTCGGCGCGAGGACGCGCAGCCGGGTAAGCGCCTGGCGGCCGCCAAGCTCGGGCGGATCGGGCGCGATGAGCAGGAGATCGTAGGGGCGCCCGGCCGTGCGGGCTTCGTCGACCAGGTCGAGGAGGCGGGGATCCCCATCCGCGACGTGGACGACGTATTGCTGGCGCAGCAGCTTCTGCAACCCGCCGGTCAGGTCGCGCTTGTCGGCAACGAGAATATGAACGACGCGATCGTTCTTCATGGTCCTCTGCCCATCGGGCGATCAGGCCAGTGGTACACCAAGGTTCCCCTGCAAGACCGATTCCAGCTGGTCGACCCGTCCGTTGTAGGGAATCACGTAGCGCGCGCCCCCGATGTAGGCCCGCAGCGCGGCGTCATAATCGAAGCCGAGCGTGGTCAGCACGACGACCGGGATATCGGCGGTCGCGGGGCTGGCCTTGAGCTCGCGCAGCACGGCGTAGCCGTCCATGCCCGGCATCTTGAGGTCGAGCACGATGACGTCGGGGCGGTGGGTGCGCACCTCGGCGAGCCCGGCGCGGCCGCCGTCGGCCCAGACCACTTCGACGCCGCGGCGCGACAGGCGCGACTGCAGCAGATCGGCGCGCATGCGCTCGTCGTCGATCACGAGCAGGCGCCAGATGCGGGCGGGCGGCGCGACGATGCGCGTCGCCTCGGCGCGCAGGTAGCCGACCGCCAGGCCCCAGGCCAGGCGCTCGACCTGCGGGTTGGCGTAGAGCGCCAGGCGGGCGACGGTCAGCGCCTCGTCGACGGTGGCGCCGCGGGCGAGCTCCTCGTAGAGGCTGCCGGCGAGCCACGGCGCGCTGCGGTCGCTGATGCCGGTCTGCCAGCCGAGCACGGCGGGCACGCCCGCCGCGGCGATCCCCGGCGCCAGGCCGAACAGGCTGCGCTGCACGCCGACTTGCCCGCTCCAGCAGCTGTTGAGCAAGACCAGCTGGAGCTCGGGGGCCAGGCTCAGGCTCGCGGCCAGCTGTTCGCCGTCCATGGGCACGGCCTCGCCGCCGAGCGGGCCGCAGAAGAGCCGCGGCGTGCCGCCGACGACGCCCGAGTGGCCGATGTAGTGGAAGATGTGGGGCTGGGTGCGCCGCGCGGCGGCGACCAGGTCGTTGGCGCTGTTGAGCGTGACGATGGTGACGACGAGATAGCCCGCCTCGACCAGCGGGGCGAGCGCCGTGTTGACCAGGCTGCGCTCGGCGGCCACGTCGAGGCCAAAGAGGCGCCCGCCCTGATAGGTGGCGGGCCCGGCCACGCCGATGAGGACGCGCAGAGGCAGGCCGCCCGGCCCGGGGTTGAGCGGCCGCAGCGAGGGCAAGCTGCGCACCAGGCGCACTTCGGGCGTGAGGGCCAGGAAGTGGCCGAGCGTGGGGTCGTAGGTGAACTCCCAGGGCAGCGCGGCGATCTCGACCGAGTTGCTGGTGAAGACGAGGCGGAGCGGGCGGCCCTCGCCGCGGGCGCGGCCGCGCGCCTCGCGGTAGGCCGCGCCCAGCGTGCCGCGGAAGAGGGCGTCGAAGAGCAGGCTGCCCAGGCGCACGACCTCGCCGTCGGCGGCCTGGCGCGCCTGCACCCGGGCGACGAGGCGCTCGAGCTCGTTGAGCGGCTGGGCGAACTGGAGGACGCCGTGGGCGCGCTCGCCCGCGCCGAGCACGGCCTGGACTTCGACGCGGCCGCCGAGGCCACCCGCCGCCGCCGGACCGAATAGCAGCTCCATGGCGGGCGCGGAGGGCGCCGCCGGGGAGGAGGCTGACTTGGCAGGTGCGGTCATGGTAGGGCCTGCACGTCAGTCAGCACGATTTCGAGCGCGTCGAGCTGCTGCTTATGGACGGGGTCGACGAACTGGCACCGATCGATGCGCAATTGGACGCGCAAGCGGCTGGACGCCAGCTCGAAATCTCCCGGGCCACGCAGCCAGCGCAGGGCAGCGGGGCTGCCCCCGATGTCCGCGACATCCTGGCGCGCGGCGTCGACTCGGCGCTCCCCGGGAGCCAACCAGGCGACGATCCGCCGCTGGCCGGAGCCCAGGTCGTGCAACATGACGTAGATTCCACCGGGATGACCGCCTGTTCCGTCCAACAGGCGTGCTGGACATAATAATACCACTTGCGCGGCAATTCTACCAGTAGGATCCTTTATATTGACCACGTCGAGACATCCCGCTTTCGCAACGCCCGTCGGGGGCAGCACCAGGCGGTCCTTGATCCAGTGCAGGTCGCCGCTGGCGCGCTGGAGGGGCGCGGCGGCCGGGCGCGGCGGGGGGACGTAGGGCCGGGCGCGGCGGGCGGGGGGCGGCGCCCAGACGTCGCGGCCGAGCAGGCCCGCGCCGCCCGCCAGCGCCAGGCGGCCCGACATGCCGCCGTAGGGCAGCGCGGCCGTGCCCGCCATCAGCAGGCTGAGGCTGGTGCCGCCGACGACGAAGGCCGGGTTGCCGGTCTCCAGGGCGGCCATGAGCCCGCCGCCGAGGAAGAGGCCCACGGCGGGCAGGCACAACTGGGCCAGGCGCGGCGCGGCCGTCACCCAGCCCTCGGGCCCCAGCGCCTCGTGGGCGACACGCTGCGCCGTCGCGGCCCAGACCGCGGGCTGAAACTCGGGGGCATGGCCGCGACGCCGCGCGGGCAGCGCGGGCGGCTCGGCAATCGCCTCGCCGGGCGACGGCAGCGGGCCGGCGGGCGCGGGGGACGCGGCGGCCGGGGCGGACGCCCCGTGCGCCCCCGGCCCGGCCGCGGCCAGCCGCTCCAGGCCGGCAATGTTCCGGGCGAACTCCGCCGGCAGCGTGCGCACGAGATGATCCGAGTTGGGCCCATCGCCGGTCCCCGCCGCGTCACGCGGCACCACGTCGCGGCAGCGGACGACGAGCGCGGCCGGTTCGCCGGCCCCCGGCCGCTCGGCGGCCAGGCCGAGCACGATCTCGGCCAACTCCTGCTCGGGGATCGCGGCGTCGCTGCGGACCAGCGCGAGCACGCTCTGGCGCAGGACCACCTCGGGCACCCGCGCGCGCAGGCCGGGCGAGACCAGGAGGACGAGATCGCCCGCCTGCAGCGGGATCGGCGCGGCGAGATGCAGGGCGACGTCCGGGCGGGACGGCCCGGCGACGACCGGCGCGGTCAGGCTGCGCCACGCGCCGTCCGCGCCGCGCAGCACGTAGGCCGCGCAGGCTTGCGTGCCCGCCAGCCAGAGGGCGCCGTCCTGGATGGCGACCGCGGCCAGGTCGACGTCGGCCACGCGCCGCCCGTTCCGCGCCAGCGCGCGCCGGTGCGCCACCCCGGCGCCGACGGCGCTCTCGAGCGCGTTGCCGGCGTTGCGGCAGATCGAGCCGTAGAAGGCCTCGGTCAGGTACTGCAGGGCGGGCGGCGCCCCCGGGCCTTCCCGCCGCGCGGCGGGCGCCTCCTCGGCCAGCGCGAACAGCGCGCCGCGCGCGTGGCCCGCCGCGTCGGGCGGCACGTAGGCCAGCGCGGCGATGCGGCTGCCGTCAGCCGGATGGGCGGTGGCCATGCCCACGCCCACGTGCGTGGCCCGTCGCGGCCCGGACGGGATCGGATCGGAATCCGGTCCAGGGGCGAGCGCAAGGCCGGGCGCAGTAGCTAGCATCGGCTTCTCCTTTTCTGCAGCGAGAGCGGACAAGTCGCCGGCCCGAGGCCGTGGGCGCGCCGCAGGATCCCCGCGGAATCGGAGCGGTGCGGGGCCACCGGCCCACCTGGGGTGCGGGCGAAGGCGATGACGCGAGACGAGCCCGCCGCGCGGGGCGCGGCGGGCGGCATGAGCCGGCCGGCGCCGGCCGGCGGCTCCAGCGGAGCGACGGGGCGCCCGGGTGCCGTCACGGCAGGCCCTGCACGCCGGTGAGCACGATCTCCAGCGCGTCAAGCTGCTGCTTGCGCACCGGTTCCGCGAAGCGGCACTGCTCCACGCGCAGGCTGACGCGCAGGCGGCTGGAGGTGAGCTCGAAGTCGCCGGGCCCGCGCAGCCAGCGCAGCGCGGCGGCCGCGTGGCCGCCATATTCCGCCACATCCTGGCGCGCGGCCTCGACGCGGCGCTCGCCCGGCGCGAGCCAGGCGACGACGCTGCGCTGGCCCGTGGCCAGGTCGTGCAGCATCACGTAGAGGCCGCCCGGCGCGCCGCCGCCGACGCCCAGGAGGCGCTCGGGGCAGAGCAGAACGACCTGGGCCGAGATGCGGCCCGCGGGATCCTTCAGGTTGATCAGGTCCAGGCAGCCGGCCTTGACGGCCTCGGCGGGGGGCAGGATCAGGCGGTCTTTGGTCCAGCGGATGCTGCCCTCGGCGTTCGACCGCAGCGTGGCGCGCCCGGGCTGGGCCGGAGGCCGGTAGGGGCGGGCCCGCGGGGCCGGCACCGGGGCGCGGCTGCCGCGCCCGAGCTGCGCGGCGCCCCCGCTCACGGTCAGCCGCGCGACGAAGCTCGCGTTCGGCAGCACGGCCGTGGCGACCATGACGAGGCTGAGGCTGGTGCCGCCGACGAAGAAGACCAGATTGCCCGTGGCGACCGCGGCCATGAGCCCGCCGCCGAGGAAGAGGCCCACGGCCGGCAGCAGCAGTTGCGCCAGCCGGGGCGCCGCGATCGCCCAGCCCGCCGGCCCGAGGCTGCCGAGGGTCGCGCGGACGCTGTGCGCGGCGGCGGCCGCGTGGGTGCCCCAGGCGATGGGCGGCGCGGGCGGCGCGGGGAGCGGCGGACCGGGCGGTGGCTGCGCCACCGTAACGGGCAGGGGCTCCGCCGCGGCGGGCGGCGGGGCGGGCGAAGGCGCCGGGGCCGCGTCCGGGCCCTCGGCGGCCAGCCGCTCCAGGCCGACGATGTTCCAGGCTCCGCCGAGCGGCAGCGTGCGGGCGAGCCGGTGCGTGGCCGGCCAGCCCAGGGCCAGCGCCTCGGCGCGCGGCAGCACGGCGTTGCAGCGCACGACGACCGCGGCCGATTCGCCGGGGCCGGAGCGGCCGTCGGCCATGCGCACCAGGATCTCGGCCAGATCTTGCTCGGTGATCGTCGGGTCGCTGCGCAGCAGCGCCGGAATGCTGCTCTTGAGCACGGACTCGGGGATGCGGGCGCGCAGGCCCGCCGAGGCCAGAAGCACGAGGTCGCCGGGTTGGAGCCGGATCGCGTCGCCTGGGCGCACGTGCACGTCGGGGCGGGGCGCGAACGGGGCCAGGCCGGCCGGGCGCGGCGGCGCGGCCAGGCTTTGCCACTCACCGCCAGGCACGCGCAGCACGTAGGCCGCGCAGGCGCCCGCCGTGGCCAGCCATAGCTGCCCCTCCTGCACGGCGACCGCCGCGAGGCCGACCCCGGCGACCGGGCGGCCGCCGCGCGCCAGCGCGCGCAGGTGCTCGAGCCCCGCGCCGACCGCGCTCTCCAGCGCGTTGCCGGCCGTGCGGGCGAGCGAGCCATAGAAGGTCTCGGCCAGGTGTTGCAGGGCGGGCGCCGCGCTGGAGCCGTCGCGCCCGGCGGCGGGCTCCTCTTCGGCGAGCGCGAACAGCGCGCCGCGCGCGTGACCCGCGGGGTCGGGCGGCACGTAGGCCAGTGCGGCGGTGCGTCCGTCGCCCGCGGCGGGGTTGGCTGATGCCAAGCCGGCGCGCACGAGCGCGACACACTGCGGGCTGAGCCGGGTCCGGTCAGAATCCAGGGCCGCGAGGGCGCTGGAGCCAAACGTTCTGCCTTCCATCGGCTTCTCCTTGACGTGGAATGCGAGCGAGTGGGTTGTCAGCCCCGGGCGGCGGGAGCGGCGGACGATTTCCTCTGGATCATCCGCCACGCGCGCGGGCGCCCCTGTGGACGGTCGGGGCCGGCTAGCCGGCCGCGGCGTACTTCAACAGCTGTTCCACCTGCCACGCGGCCTCGGCCTCGCGGGCCGCCTGCTCGGGCCGGCCGTCGCGCTGCGCCCCGGCGACGACCGCGGCCAGGGCGAAGTTGGCCGCCTTGTACGGGTCGAGCACCACACAGGCGGCGTTGACGGCCAGCGTGGCGTAGTAGGAGGCCAGATCGCGGCGCGGCGCGGTCTTCTGCTTCTCGAGCAGGAAGACCCAGCTCATGCGCAGGAAGGCCGTGCTGGCCCACTCGGCCGACGGGATCCGCCCGGCCAGATACGCTTCCGTGAGCGCCACGGCCTCGTCGCAGTCCGCGCTCTGGTCGGGCGTGACGAGCGCCAGGACGCGCTGCGCGCAGGCGACGCCCCAGCGGCGCAGCAGCCAGGTGGCCGCGCCGACCTCGGGGTCGATATGCAGGAAGAGGTGGGGCGCGACCGTGTCCGGCGCGGACCCGGGCCAGCGGTTGTCGGTCTCGGTCTGTAGCATCGGTATCCCTCCCGTCCGAGTGATATGAAGCCTGCCGCGCCGCACCGGTGCGCGCATCCGGGGGCTCCCGGGTGCTAGGACCCGGCGAGCCGGCGGCCGGCCGGCGGCGTGCGCACGCTGCATTGCAACATTCCGGTGTCCCGGTGCGTCTCTATAGGTGCAGCATGCTGTTCTGGGCTGCCCCGCGAGGCAGATGTGTGTGTGCAAAGGCCGGAGTGTCGCACTGGCGCGGATGGGAACCCGGGCCGGCGCGCCTGTGGCTCGCGCCGCTCCGGGCCGGTCTCTCGCATCCGTCTCATCGGTACGGCCCGCCGGGCGGCCCCCGCGGCGGACGCGCGACCGGAACGGCGGCCCGAGGGCCGCGCGGATCCGGTGCGCGAGGCAACCAGAGCGCGTTCTAGAGCCGTTCTAGAGTTCGATCTGGTATAATAAGGGCGAGTTCCTGGACGTTCCCGCCCAGGCAAACAACGAGTTCCTATGATACACAGCGCTCTCTAGTCACGCTCTAGCAGGTCCGGCCGCCGGCCATTCGCGGGCCCGCATCCAGCAACCGCACCCATCGCCCGCCCAGGTGTAGGATCATAGCATGGCCCGTTCGCTCTTCACGCTGTCGCCCGCCCGCGAGTCCGCCTCGCGGCGCCCGGCCCTGCCCTCGATCCCGATGATCGTGCTCTCGTTCACCCTCGTGCTGGCCGGCATTGTGGGCGGCAGTCTATTGTCGCTCCAGGGGCAGGCGCGCCCGGCCGCCCCGGCCGATACGACCGCGCGATCCGATAACCCCGCGCTGGTCGACACCACGATCCGCAACCTGGAGGCCGACCAGGCGAGCCTGAAGCGTTCGCTGGCGGCGGCGCGCGAGCAGCTGGACACGCTGCAGGCGACGAGCGCGCAAGAGAAGGCCCAACTGGCCGACGTAACCAGCGCGCTGGCGGCCGAGCAAGTGACCGCCGGGCTGGTGCCGCTCACCGGGCCGGGCGTGGTCGCGGTCTTGCAGGACAGCACGGCGGCCACGGTGCCCGCGAATGAGGACCCGGCGAACTACATCGTGCATGACTACAACCTGCGCGACGTGGTCAACACGCTCTGGGCGGCGGGCGCGGAAGCGATCTCGGTGAACGGCGAGCGCGTGCTGGCGACGACCTCGCTCTACTGCGTCGGCACGACGATCATCGTCAACGTGACGCGCCTCTCGCCGCCGTATGAGGTGCGCGCCATCGGCGACCCGACCGCGCTGAACACCGCGCTGCAGACGGCGCCCGCGATGCAGGCGCTCCTGGCGCACGCCGAGATCTACGACGAGCCGGTCGCCATCAATACCGCCGATACCGTCGCGGTGCCCGCGTTCAGCGGCGCGCTGACCTACAAGTACGCCCACCCGGGCGAACTCGGTCGACGCGCCGACGCCGGTGGCGCGGCCGTGAGCGGCCTGCGCATCCCGCGCGCCCGCCTGATCCCGGCCGCCGTCTGCCTGGTGCTCGGGTTCCTCCTCGTGGTGCAGCTGCGCAGCGTGCCGGTCGCGCACACCAGCCTGTCGCAGTCGCCGAACGACCAGGCCAGCTATCTGAGCCAGTTGTATCGCAGCAATCAAAGCCAGCAGGCGAGCCTGGAGGAGATCCAGGCCGAGATCGCCAAGTATCAGGAGGGGACCAACAGCGGGTCGAGCAACCTGGTCAGCCTGCTCAACGACGTGCAGCAGCTGCGCATGGTGAACGGCGAGGTCGACGTCATGGGGCCGGGCGCTGCGGTGCGGGTGGAGGGCGGGCAGGATCCCGTGCAGATGCTGCAGGATCTGGTGAACGAGCTGCGCAACGCCGGGGCCGAAGCCATCGCGGTGAACCAGATCCGCCTGGTCACCCGCTCGGTGATCGCGCAAGACGGCGCGCAACAGCTGACGGTCGACGGCACGCCGATCCACCCGCCGTACGTGCTGGAGGCGATCGGGGATTCGGCGACGCTGACCACGGCGCTGCAGCGCAAGGGCGGCCTGATCGCGCTGCTGGAGCAGACGCAGGGCCAGAGCCTGACGATCACGGTGACGCCGCACGCGGGCGCCGACGCAATCCACCTGCCGAAGACGGCGCTCGACCTGTCGTGGCGCTACGCCCACCCCGCGCCGGACGACGACGGCTCCGGGGGCTGACGCACCCCATTCCCGCGGATCCGGCCTCCGGCCAAGCCCCGCGACACGCCCGGTCACAAGATCGCCCCGCCCAGCAGCGGGATAATGGGGGGCATCCGGCCCGTGTTGTCGGGGCAGGCGCGAGTGGCTGCCCTGGCCGGTGGAGATAGCGCCTGCGGCCAGATGGACTGCCGGGCCGCCGTCGGCATGAGCGGGCTCCGCCGGATAGGCGGGACCGCAAGCGGCGCCGGCCCCCCTGGTCATGCGGAGTGGCCCGTCAGCCGCTCGCGGAATGCAATCCGGGGCCGGGCCCGGCGGGAAATGGTTCTGCTCACTATAGAGGGTGGAGTTTGAGCAGAAAGACGGGCGGTCCGCCCGACAATGATTCCGCCGCCCTCAGCGTCGGAGTTCCGGCGGAATGAGTTCCGGCGCCGCTGCGGTGGGTCCCGACGGCGCCGGCCCTACGGGCCGAACCGCGCGCGGCGGCCGGCGCGCACGCCCTCGTGGGGAACGCCGTGCCCCGGCGCCGGGCTGGTCCGCAGACGCCGGCCGTCCGGCGCCCTCTCGCCACGCGGGCCCCTTCTCATCGGGCAGTCCGGCAGCGCCCCGGCATGGCGACTTCCCGCGGGCCGTCGCCGGTCATCCGCGATTTGCCGTGCGGAGATCTGAACTGAACTGGCGTGACGCGTTCCCGCAGCGGCTTACGCCCCGCGGATCGGGTGGAGCTCGAAGACCCGGCGATCCGCGGCCACTTCCACGGGATGGCTGAGATCGACCCCGTCGACGAGGCGGATGAACAAGAGGCCACCCGGTAGGCGGTGGGCGAAGGGTGCCAGGACGTCGCGAAAGAACGCCACCCGCTGAGCCTGGTCCAGCTCGGTCGCGCGCACGTCTTCGGGCCCGCGGCGCGTAGCGACGGTCGCGCGGCCGGCCGCGCGCAGATTGCGCACCCATTGGACCTCGCCCCAGGGCGCCCAGACCCACCGTCGATCCCCGACCGTGATGACCGCCAGCGCCGTGGTGCGGGGCAGGCCGCTCTTCCGGCCGCGGATGGTGACGAGCCGATTGGGGCCCAGCGGCACGCCGTGGGCCAACAGGAACTGGAGCATCGCCCCGAAGATCACGACATGCCGGGGTGCGGCCGTCTTGCCGGCGCTGCTACTGCGTGTGCTCATGTGCGTCGATCCTTTGTCTACAGTGTCAGAACGCCACGGTGGTCATCGCCCGCAAGAGCTATGCCATATCGACGCGCCCAACGGCCGGCAGCGGCTGACGGCGCGGCGGCGATCTCTGCCGGCCTACCCGTACACCGCCTTGAGCACCGTGCAGGCGCGCAGCGTCACCCACTTGCTCGGCGCGCCCGGGCGGTCCAGATCGGCCCACGTCTTGCCCGCGAGCGGCGCCGCATTGGCCCAGCGGCCGGCGGCGTCCTGCTGGGCGAGCAGCCAGGCCACGGCGCCCGCCAGCCGCGGGTTCTGGGCAAAGCCGAGATCGCAGAGCACCGTGAGGTTCTGGAGGAGGTCAGCGGGATAGGCCAGCGGGAAGCCCAGCCGGAACCAGGCCGGGCTGGGCGCGGGGTCGCCCCAGCCGGCCGGGTAGGCGGCGCCCGCCGGGTCCGTGCTGAGGAGGAAGGCTACGCCTTGCGCGATGGCCCGGTCGACGTGCGGCGCGCGCCGTTCGGGCGGGATGCGCGCCAGCGCCCCCAGCGCCTTGATCGCGCCCCAGGCGCAGGGCAGCTGATCGTTCGACCCACAGCGGAAGCCCGGCCCGCTGGTGCCAGAGCGGTAGTAGGCGGGCGCGTCCTCGCCCGTGATCGCGCGGGCCTGCCAGTCGATCGCCCGCTGCACGCGTGGGTCGTCCAGCCAGCCGAAACCGATGAGCGCCGCCAGCAAGTTGCCGCTGAGGCAGTGGATCACGAGCGAGGGCGGTGGGGGCGTATCCGGCCGGGCGCCGCCGCCCCAGGAGGCGAAGCCGCCCGAGCGCGCCTGCGTGTGGGCGAGCACGTAGGCGCAGGCGGACCGCACGCGGCGGTTGGCGCCGTCCGCGCCCAGCTGGTCGAGGAAGCTCAGCTGCCAGACCGTGCCCCGGTACTTGGGGGTGTAGCCCGGCCCCGGCTTGACCCAGTACCCCTCGGGCGCCTTCGCGGCGAGGATCGCGGCGATCGGGTCCGCCTGCATGGCCGCTGCGCGGGCCGCCCGCACCTCCGGTGCGTCCGCCGGGTGATCGAGCAGCTGCCGCAGGGCCAGATGGCGCACCGCGGGCGTATCCGCGTCCAGCAGCCAGGGTAGCGGGTCCCCGCGCAGCCGGTCCTGCCAGGCGGTCACGTCACGGCTCCCCGCCCAGCCCAGAGCGCCGGGCGCGGATCAGTGGCAGCCGCAGTTGCCGCCGCAGGCACAGCCGCCGCCACCGCCCGGCTGCTCCGCGGTGGCCGTGGCGCCGGCCGCGGACGCGCCGCGCATCGTGGCGAAGACGGAGAGGGCGCGGCGGGCGCGGGTGCCGCCGCACGCCGGGCAGGTCAGCGCGGCGTCGCGGTCGTCGGCCGCACGCAGGCGCTGAAACTCGTGGTGGCACTCCAGGCAGTGATACTCGTACATGGGCATGGCGCGGGCTCCTTTGGCGTATGGTCGGTTGCGTCTATTGTACCGCGCGGGCGGCCGCGCTGCAAGCGGGCTGCGGGACCATCAGGGAGCGGGCCGACCGCGAATCAACGAATGCGGCTGCGCCGCGCGCATAAGCGAATGCGGTGAAGGCGCGGGGTCGGCGTGTAGCGCGCGGGCCGGTGCGAGGCTTTCGTCCCTCACCGCTGCGCCCGCCCGCGCGGGCGAGGGAGCGCGGTTGCGCCTGCGCGCAGGCTCGTTCATCAGTGGAAACCATCTGAGCAGTAAGGGCGCGAACGGAAGCGCCCCCGGCCCTCCCCCCTTGTCATGTTGAACGAAGTGAAACATCTCCGCGCCGGGGCGCCTGCCCGGGGCAATCTCGCGGCGTCCGAGCAGTGGGTCGGCGCGGAAAAGCCTGCATCAAGGCAATATCCCGGAGTCGGAGATCCCTCACTGCGTTCGGGATGACAAGGGGGAGGCCGGCCGGCCGGGGCATTGCGCGACGGGCCGACGCCCAGCGCTGCACACGGCGCTCCGTCAAGTCCCCGCCAACCGGGTGGAACCGCCTCCTGTAAACGATCCTGGCTATCGGCGGATTCGTCCCGCGTCCCAGCCCACGCAGGTGGGCTTCGTCGTTGTTGCCCGCAGCTTTAGCTGCCGGGCAACCCCGCCCGGCCGCCCCGCTCACCGATCGCCGACCCAGCCCCGGCACCCCATTCGTGTATTCGCGCGCGCCGCCAGGCGCATTCGCGTATTCGTGTCGGTGCGTCTCAGCCCACGCAGGTGGGCTTCGTCGTTGTTGCCCGCAGCTTTAGCTGCCGGGCAACCCTGCCCGGCCGCCCCGCCCGCCGATCGCCGACCCGTCATCCTCACCGCATGCGTGTATGCGACTGCACCGCCAGGCGCATTCGCGTATTCGTGTCGGTCCGGCCCCCCGCCCGGGTGGCACGCCGCCGGAGGGCGCCGTATAATGGGGAGACGGCAGTTGGGATTGCCGGCCGGAGAGGGCCGGTCAGGCCGGGGCCGCGCGGGGACGGGCGGATCCGGATGCGCAGGAGGTAGCTGGCGTGAGAGACCTAGCGGCACGCGCCCTGGACACCGCCCGGCAACGGGGCGCCGCGTATGCCGACATTCGCGTGCTGCACACGCAGCGCGAGTCGATCGCGGTCAAGAACGGCACGGTGGAGGCCCTGGTCATGAACGACGATCAGGGCTTCGGCATCCGCGTGCTGGTCGACGGGGCCTGGGGCTTCGCCAGCTCGTCGATCCTGACCCCCGCCGAGGCCGACCGCGTGGCGGCGCTCGCCGTGCAGATCGCGCGGGCCAGCGGGCAGGTGCGGCGCACCCCCGTCAACCTGGGGCCGCCGCTCAGCGAGCGCGGCGTCTACCACACGCCTTACCGGCTCGACCCGTTTGGCGTGCCGCTGGAGGATAAGCTGGCCGTGCTCAGCGCGGCCGACGAGGCAATGCGCCGCGTGCCCGGCCTCATGGTCGCCACGGCCACCTTCGACGCGATCCGCACCCGCAAGACCTTCGCGAGCACCGAGGGCAGCGACATCGAGCAGGAGATCACCGAGACCGGCTGCGGCATCGAGGCGACCGCCGTGGCCGAGGACGAGGTGCAGACCCGCTCCTACCCCAACTCGGGCGGCGGCCAGTGGGGCGCGATCGGCTACGAGCTGGTCGAGCAGGTCGACCTGCCGGGCCACGCCGAGCAGGTGGCGCGCGAGGCGGTGGACCTGCTCAAGGCGCCCAAGTGCCCGTCGGGCGTCATGGATGTCGTGATTATGTCAAGTCAGGTGGCCCTGCAGATCCACGAGAGCTGCGGCCACGCCGTCGAGCTTGACCGCGCGCTCGGCATGGAGGCCTCGTTCGCGGGCACCTCCTTCCTCACCCCCGACAAGCGCGGGCAATTGCACTACGGCTCGGAGCAGATCAACATCACCGCCGACGGCCGCACGCCCGGCGGCCTCGGCACCTTCGGCTGGGACGACGAGGGCGTGCCCGCGCAGATCACGCCGATCATCGATAAGGGCCTGTTCGTGGGCTACCTGACCGACCGCGAGACCGCGACGATGATCGGGCAGACCTCGAACGGCACCGCGCGGGCCGACGGCTGGAACCGTATCCCCATGATCCGCATGGTCAACGTGAACCTGGAGCCCGGCAGCGGCACCCTTGACGACCTGATCGGCGGGGTCGACCGCGGCATCCTGTTCGGCACGAACCGCAGCTGGAGCATCGACGACCACCGGCTGAACTTCCAGTTCGGCGCGGAGATCGCCTGGGAGATCGTCAACGGCAAGGTCGGCGGCATGCTCAAGAACGCGACCTACACCGGCATCACGCCGCAGTTCTGGGGCTCGTGCGACGCGGTCGCCGGGCCCGAGGCCTGGGAGCTGTGGGGCCTGGCCAACTGCGGCAAGGGCGAGCCGATGCAGGCCGCGCGCGTGGGCCACGGCGCCGCCCCGGCCCGCTTCCGCCAGGTGCGCGTCGGCGTGGTATAGCGCGGCCGGGCGGCACGCCCGCCCCGGCCCGCCGGTAAGCGCCGGCCTGCCGGCGGAAAGGATAGAACCGTGCTGGGCGAAGAAGCAGTCCGCGGCATCTTGCAGGAGGTGCTGGGCCACTCGGACGCGGACGAAACGGAAGTGGTCTTCTTCGGCGGCGAATCGGCGCTGACGCGCTTCGCCAACTCCTACATCCACCAGAACGTCTCGGAGCAGAACACGCAGGTCAGCGTGCGCGTGGCCCTGGGCAAGAAGATCGGCGTGGCCTCGACGAACGACCTGCGCATGGATAGCCTGCACCAGGTGGTGGAGCGGGCGATCCAGATCGCGCGCTTCCAGCGCGAGAACGCCGACTACCAGCACCTGCCCGGCCCCGCGGCCTACCAGACGGTGCCGGGCTTCAGCGCGACGACGGCCGCCGCCACGCCCGAGCAGCGCGCGGCGGGCGTCGCGGCCGTCTGCGGCGCGGCGACCGACGGCCTGCTCGCCTCGGGCGCGTTCTCCAGCGACGTGGCCGAGATCGCCGTGGCCAACTCGCACGGCGTCTTCGCCTACGAGCCCTCGACCTCGGCGGCGCTGAGCACCGTGGTCATGGGCGCCACGCGGCTCGGGCTACGCGGCCGCGGCCGACCGCGACATCAGCCGCATCGACCCGGCGGCCGTCGGCGCCGAGGCGATCGACAAGGCGGTGCGCAGCCGCGCGCCGGTCGACGTCGAGCCGGGCACCTACGAGGTGGTGCTCGAAGAGTACGCCGTCGGCGAGCTCCTGGAATATCTGGCCTTCATCGGCTTCGGCGCGCTGGCGCTGCAGGAAGGCCGCTCGTTCATGCGCCTGGGCGAGCAGATCACCGGGCCGAACATCCACATCTACGACGACGCGTACGATCCGCGCGGCCTGCCGATGTCGTTCGACTTCGAGGGCGTGCCGAAGCAGCGGGTCGACCTCATCGCCGATGGGGTGGCGCGCGGCGTCGTCTACGACACCTACACGGCGGGCCGCGAGCCGGGCAAGCAGAGCACCGGCCACGCGCTGCCCGCGCCGAACGTCTACGGCCCGGTGCCGCTCAACCTGGTGCTCGCCCCCGGCACGACGCCGAAGGCCGCCCTGGCCCAGGGCATCAAGCGCGGCCTCTGGGTGACGCGCTGCCACTACGTGAACATCGTCCACCCGCTCTACTCCATCCTGACCGGCATGACGCGCGACGGCACGTTCCTGATCGAGGACGGGCAGATCACCCGGCCGGTGAAGAACCTGCGCTTCACGCAGAACATCCTGGAGGCGTTCCAGCACGCGACGCTGAGCGACACGCTGCGCCTGCAGAAGGGCATGCTCGGCGGCACGCTGGTGCCCGCCGCGCGCCTGGGCGCCTTCACCTTCAGCAGCGGCACCGAGTTCTAGCCCGGCGCTCGCCCAAACAGACGCCGCCGGCCCGTGGGGGCCGGCGGCGCTGCTTTCGCCCCGCGGGGACTCAGGGCGCGGCCGGGGACACCGCCAGGTAGACGATCTTGGCGATCTGCCCGCGCGTGGCGTCCGCGCCCCAGCGGAAGCTGCCGCCGGCATAGCCGCTGATGATGCCGTGGTGGTAGGCCGTCTCGATCACGCCGTAGAACGGGTTCGTCGGCGGCACGTCCGTGAAGTGCGGCCCGCCGCTCGTGTCGAGGGCCCAGCCCTGCGCCAGCACGACGATCTTGCAGAGCTGCGCGCGCGTCACGTCGGCGCCCCAGCGGAACGTGCCGTCCGCGTAGCCGCTGATCACCCCGTGGTGATAGGCCGTCTCGATGACGCCGTAGAACGGATTGCTCGCCGGGACGTCGCCGAAGTGGGGGCCGCCGCTCGTGTCGATCGGCCAGCCCGCGGCGAGCACGACGATCTTGGCGAGCTGGCCGCGCGTGGTATTCGTGTAGGGCCGGAACGTGCCGTCGGCGTAGCCGCTGACGACCCCGTGGCAGGCCAGGTACAGCACCGGCCCGTAGAAGTAGTCGCTCGGCGGCACGTCGCTGAAGCTGAGGGCGCAGGGCGTCTCGCTCGGAGCGGGCGTGCCGCTGGCCGAGGGCTGAGGCGTGGCGGTCGCGGCCGGCGGCGCGGTGGCCGACGGCCCGGCCGTGGCGGTCGCGGCGGGCGCCGTGGCCGTGGCGGTCGCCGGGGGCGCTGGGGTCGCCGTGGCGGACGGCGGGACCGGGGCGGTGGCGCTCGGCGGCGCGCCGGCCGGCGGGGTGGCGGTCACCGTCGGCGGGACGGGCGTGGCCGTCGGCGTCGGGCTGGCGGGCAGGCCGCAGGGGAAGTACTGCTGGTTGTCGGCCTGGGCCGCCGGGGTTGCATCGGCGCCGGCCAGGGCGTAGAAGCGGTCGGCGCCCGCCGCGCCCGTCGCGTACATGCGCCCGACGGGCATGGCCGGCAAATCCGTCCAGGCTCCGGTCGGGTCGGCCAGGTCGAGGACGACGACGGTGTCGAACGCGCTGCTTTCGTCGGCCGTGCCGCCCGCCAGAATCCACTGCCCACCCAGGACGCCGCTCGCGGCCACGCCCCGCACGGACGGCAGATCGCTTACCGCGGCGTCATCCCAGGTGTTGGCAACGGGATCGTAGCGGTAGGTCTTGTCGAGCGCGGTGAAGGGCGGGGCAAAGCCGCCCGCGGCGTAGATGTAGCCACCGTCACCCACGGCGGCGAGGCCCCAGACCGCCTGTGGGTAGGCGGCCGCCGTGTCCACCGGCGCCCAGGTATCCATCGCCACGTCGTAGACGTCGACGCTGTCGGTCCCGCCGGAGGCGAGTTGGCCGCCGATGCGGTAGATCTCGCCCCCGAGATAGACGGCCGCGTGCGTGAGGGTCGCCTGGGGCGGCGCCGCCAGCGTCGTATAGCTATCGGTCACCGGATCGTAGCGGTAGAGGGCCGCGACCGGCGTCGGCACATTGGTGCTGCCGTTGACGAGGTAGATGTAGGTGCCGTCGGTGACGGCGGCCCCCAGGCCGAGCGGCACGGGCAGCGGGGCAATCGGCGTCCACGTGTTGGCGGCCGGGTCGTAGCGGTAGGAGTTGGCGACCGTGCCGTTGGCGCCCCAGCCGCCGAAGCTGTAGACCGCGCCCCCCAGCGCGACGGCCGCGGGCCCGACGACGGCCTGGGGCAGCGGCGCCTGCGTGGTCCAGGCGCCGGGGCCGCAGCCGGTGGGCCCGGCGGGCGCGGCCTGCAGCGCCGGCCCGATCCGCCCCGCGAGGAGCAGGGTGCCGAGGATGAGGGCGGCGGCCAGGTAGACGAGGCGGGTGCGCATGGATGGTCACTCCTGTTCCGGCCCGTGGGGCCCGAGGCTGGGGATGGGTAGATCGCGGTACTGCCTTGCCATTTTACACCATGCACCCGCCCTGTGGTCGTCCGCGATTACCCCGGCGGCCCCGGATGCGAGTACCTTGGTACTTGATCTGCGGGAAAGTGCTGCGGCAGACGACCGTTGCGCCGGGCGCGCCCGGCGCGGATCCGCCAAGCAGCGGGGGTGCGATTTGGCGGCGTGCCCGTGCGGAACGCCCTACTACGCGACAGGTCGGGCGGCAATGCTCGTCCGCATAAACCCACCCGTTCCCGGCCCTCCCCGGGCATCACTGCGGCTGCCGGGATGCTGCGCGGCGGGGAAGCGTGTGCCCCCGGGGCAGATCCCGGAGTCGGAGATCCCTCACTGCGTTCGGGATGACAACGGAGCGGTCGGGATGACAAGGGGGGCGAGTTGGCCGGGCGGTAACCGGGTAGATGGCTGGGGTGGAAAGGGCTTGGTCCAGGCAGCATCCCGGAGTCGGAGATCCCTCACTGCGTTCGGGATGACAACGGAGAGGTCGGGGGACTGGCCCTGGGTAGCGGGGCGGTGGCTGGGGGGCGGGTCGGCAGGGAAACGCCTGCCTCAAGGAAAGATCCCGGAGTCGGAGATCCTTCACTTCGTTCAGGATGACAACGGAGAGGTGGGGGAGCCGACGCGAGGTGAGCGCGCGGCGCCCGGGCGCCGGTCGGCACGGAGGCGCTTGCCTCAGGGGCAGATCCCGGAGTTGGAGATCCCTCACTGCGTTCGGGATGACAACGGAGAGGTCAGGATGATAAGGGGGCCAGTTGGCCGGGCGGTGACCGGGCAGATGGCTGGGGTGGAAAGGGCTTGGTTCAGGCAGCATCCCGGAGTCGGAGATGCCGCCCTGCGTTCGGGATGACCAGGGGCGGTAACGCAGGCAGGCCGCCGCGGGCCCGCCGGCAGCTGATCCGGCGGCGCAGGCGCGTGTTACGTGCGTGCCCTTGCCGGCGATTGCCACCCCCGGTTCGATGGAACCCCGGCGGATTGGGGCAGAAGCGCCGCGTTTCGGCCGAACGCCCTGTACATTTGCTACGATCTGTAATAGAATGTATGGCAGAGCCTGATCGGGACTCCTCACCTTCGGCCACTGTCTTCGCCCAGCAACAGGGCGTCCGAGGGTGCCCGGTTCGCCTCACCGGACCCCCACAGCCCTAAGCGGAGGATACGCAGCATGGCGGCCAGTAACGGAACCGTGAAGTTCAAGTTCAATCCGGCCCAGGACGGCATCACCAAAGTGTTGGGCCCGCTCGAATCGCAGATCATGGAGATCGTCTGGCAGCGCAGTCAGGCCACCGCGGCCGACGTGCACCACGAGATGCAAGCCACCCGGCAGCGCGAGCACCGCGACATCGCCTACACGACGGTGATGACGACGATGAGCCGGCTGTACGACAAGCACATCCTCAGCCGCCGCAAGGTCGGGCATGAGCTTCGTCTACACCCCGGCGTTCAACGAGACGGAGTTCGTGAACCTGGTCGTGAAGAACGTGATGGACAGCCTCGTCGGCGAGTACGGCGAGCCGGTCTTCCGCTACTTCGTGGAGTACGTGGCCAAAGACGCCCAGATGCGCGAAGAGCTCAACCGCGTGCTGGCGGGCCCATCCCCGGCGGCGGTCGGCGCGGAGCACGAGTAACGCGCCCGGGCCGCCATCGCGCGGCTTTCCTGGCGCTTGCGTGGTGTGCTATAATGTGCCCGGCATGCTCTGATGAGGTGCTGGACACGGCCGGACGAAGCACCGGCCCGTGGCCCCACCGGAGCGAGACAGCGCGGGCAGGCTCCGGTTTCCGTTATCCGCGGGCATACGTGAGCGCAGGGGTGCAGATGGGCTGCGGGCATCGCGGGCGCCGACGTTCGCCCCGTATCCAGTCATAAAGGTGGAGGACTAAGGATGCTCAATTACACGGGGACCGGCCGCGTTGACTACGAAGATGTCCTACGGGCGATCGGCCACTTCATCGACGAGCACAACTTCAAGGAAGTGTGCATCATCGAGCTGGAAGAAGGCATCCTGGTGCGCGGGCTGGTCTATACCTCGAATCGGCAGGGCTTCCGGACCATTAGCGAAGCCTACCTGTTCACGAACGAGGACATCGACCACATCCTCGAAGAGGCCTACCAGCGCCGGGGCAAGCCGCACGGCAAGGCCGTGCCGGCGGGCGAGGGTGGGGCCGGGCCGAACGCCGCCACGCCGCGCCGCGGGCTCTTCGGCAACGGCAAATAGAGGGATCGCATAGCCCACCGTGAAGAAAGTCCTGGCCGGCGTCGCCGTGAGCGCCGTCTGCCTCTACCTGGTGCTGCGCGGCGTCCGCTGGGATGAAGTCACGGGGCATCTCGGGCAAGTAAACCTGGGATTGCTGGCCCTGGCGATGGTGGCCATGGTGGCGGCGTACGCCGGCATGGCCTGGCGCTGGGGCTATTTGCTGGCCCCGCTGATCCCCACCGCGCCCCCCCGCCTGCCGGTCCTCTTCGGCCAGATGATGACCGGCTACTTCTTCAATACCTTCTTCCCCGCCCGCGCGGGCGACCTGCTGCGCGCCCACCTGATGCACCAGCGCACGGGCCTCAGCCGCACCACGATCCTGGCCACGGTCGTCATCGAGAAGCTGTTCGACGGCCTGGCCCTGCTCGTGCTGCTGGTGATCGGCCTGCCGGCGTTGCAGATCGGGACCGGCGCGGAACAGTTGGGCGCCGTGGCACTTGTCGTGCTGGGAGGTGTGCTGGGCGGGCTGCTCCTGTTCCAGTGGCAGGCTGACCGCGCGGTGGCGCTGACGGCCCGGCTGGTCGACATCCTGCCGGTGCCCCCACGGGTGGGCGCGCTGGCGGTGCGGCTGGTGCACACCTTCAGCGCGGGCCTGCGCGTCTTCGAGCGGCCGGGGCCGCTGGTCAAGAGCGCGCTCATCTCCCTGCTGGTCTGGCTCGTCGTGGCGGGGATGTTCGGGACGGCGCTGGCGGCCTTCGGCATCACGCTGCCCGGCTGGAGCGCGCTGCTGTTGATGACGGCCGTCGTGAACCTGGGCCTGCTGATCCCGGCCATGCCGGGCAACATCGGGAATTACGAAGCGTTGATCCTCACGGCGCTGGTGCTGGTGCTGCCGGGGATCGACAAGGAACTCGCCGTCGCCTTTGCCCTGGTCTTTCATGCGGGGCAGTTGCTGGCGACTCTGATCGTGGGCGGTCCGGTGTTTCTGGCGCAGCGGGTATCGTTGCGGGAGATGCGGGCGGACGCCGATGCGGCCCTGGCCCCTGTCGCCGCCGGGACCGTGAGCCAACTGCGGGAGCATGTCCACCACCCGGCGCGCGAGGAGGTGGCCGAGCTCGGGATCGAGAAGCTGTAGGCGGCATGGAACGGCGGGGATCCCCTACCCGTAACTCCACGCAATTCCTTCTCTATAGATATGGCGGGCCGATCGGAGGCCTGCCGGGGCCGCCGCCCGAGCCTATGGGGCGGCGAGCGCGCAGCGGGCAAGATGCGCGGGCGCGGCACGCGGGCAGCGGGCCGCACCGATCGCCCGCCGGCAGCGGCAAGGGCGCGCGTGCACCGCGCCGCAGACTTTCGTCCAGGTGCACGACGTCGTGACAGGGGTGGCGTGCGCGCCGCCCAACCTATCTCTGACAGGAGCATAAACAAGGAGGCCATCCATGAGGAAAGTACACTTCAGCGTGGTGCTGCTGCTAATGGGGCTGTTGCTGGTGGGCATCGCGGCGTGCGGCGAATCGCCCACGGCCACCCCGGTGCCCCCGCCGCCGACGGCGACCGCCGTGCCGGCGACCAACACCCCCGTCCCGCCGCCGCCCACCAACACCCCCGTCCCGCCGCCGCCCACCGACACCGCGGTGCCGCCGACGAACACGGCGGCAGTGGTGGCCCCGGCGCCCACGGACACCGCGGTGGCCATGATGCCGGAGAGCACCGCGACCGCTGAGATGGGCGCGATGCCGACCAGCATGGCCGGCGGCGCGCCGACGGCGGTGCCCGGCGGCATGATGGCCACCTCGGCCGACATGCAGTTCATCACCGACGCCCTGACCGCCACGCAGCAACTCAAGAGCTACCACTTCACCGCCAGCGTGAGCGGCTCGGTGATGACGGCGACCGGCCAGCTGGAAGGCGACTATGTGGCGCCCGATAAGGCCCACGTGACCGGCACGATGGGGGGGCAAGCGTTCGAGGAGATCACGACCGGGGGCAAGACGTTTGACAAGCAGCCCGACGGCAAGTGGGTGCTCGTCTCCGACACCGGCACCGCCAACCCCACCGACCCGGTGAACCTGACCTCGAACGCGGACCTGCTCAGCTCGCTCTCCCCGCTGCTGGCCGGCATGACCCAGCTGCAGGACGCGGGCACGGCGACCGTGGACGGCACGTCCACGCGGCACTTCATCGGCACCATCGACGCGGGCGCGCTGATGGGCGGCGACACGGGCAGCGTCCCGGGCGCCGCGACGATGTCGCTCGGCAGCACGGAGCTGTGGATCGATCCGAGCACGAAGTATGTGCGCCGCCTCAGCATGAACCTTGACCTCGCGCCGTTCATCCGCCTGCTGACCGGCATGTTCGCCGGTCTGGAGCCTTCGCCGGGCCCGGGCACGCCGACGGCGACGCCCATCCCGGACACGATGAGCTTTAAGGTCGACCTGACCATCTCGAAGCCGAACGACTCGTCGATCACGATACCGCCCGCGCCGACGGACTACATCGTGGAGGCGACGCCGACCTTGGCGATGCCCGACTTCGGCGGGTTGGGCCTGGAGACGCCGACGCCGTAAGGCCGGATCGCTCCAGATAGCAGAGGGGACGCGGCCCGCGGGCCGCGTCCCCTTCGTCGTGCCGGAGTGCGCGTCAGGCGCCGTAGACGAGGCCCGCGCCGGTGTTGAGCAGGACGACGCGCTCGCCTGCCGCAATCGCCCCGGCGGCGCGCAGACGCCGCGCCGCGGGCAGCAGCGCCGCGCCCTCGGGCGCCACCCAGCAGCCGTGGGCGGCCAGCTCGGTCACCGCGGCCGTAATCTCGGCGTCGGTGACCGCGAGCGCGGTGCCGCCCGTCTCGCGCAGGACGCGCAGCATGAGGCCGCCCGACAGCGGGCCGGGCACGCGCAGGCCCGCGGCGAGGGTCTGGGCGCCCGCCCAGGGCGTGGTGGTGGCGGCGCCGGCCTCCCAGGCGCGCACGACGGGCGCGCAGCCGGCGGCTTGCACGGCAACCAGGCGCGGCACGGGCCGGTCCGCGGCGATCCAGCGGAGCGCCTGCAATTCGGCGAAGGCCTTCCAGAGGCCGATGAGCCCGACGCCGCCGCCCGTGGGGTAGAGGATGACGTCGGGCGGCTGCCAGCCGGTCTGCTCGGCGATCTCCAGACCGAGCGTCTTCTTGCCCTCCAGGCGATACGGCTCCTTGAACGTGCTCGCGTCGTACCAGCCCGACTCGCGCACGCCCACGGCGACCCAGGCCCCGGCGTCGCCGATCAGGCCGTCGACCAGGTGCAGGCGCGCGCCGTAGAGGCGCACCTCCTGCTGCACGGCGGCGGGCGCGTCCTTGGGCATGGCGACGACGACGGACAGACCCGCGCGGGCGCCGTAGGCCGCCCAGGCGGCGCCCGCGTTGCCGGCGGTGGGCAGGGCCAGCGTCGCGGCCCCGAGGGCGCGCGCCCGCGTCACGCCGACGGCGGCGCCGCGCGCCTTGAAAGTGCCGGTGGGGTTAAGCCCCTCGTCCTTCATGCTGACCGCGGCGTCGAGCTCGGCGCTGAGCCAGTCCAGCGCCAGGAGAGGTGTACATCCCTCGCCCAGCGTGACGGGCCCGGCCGGGCCGGGATCGGGCAGGAGCTCGGCGTAGCGCCAGAGGCCGTGCGTCCAGGAGCGGGCGGCCACGGCGGCCCGCGGCACCGCGGCGGCGAGCGCGGGCAGGTCGTAGCGGGCCAGCAGGATGCCGCCGCAAGCGCAGAGATGCTGCACGGCCTCGGCGGGAACGACGGTGCCGCAGACGGCGCATTCGAGATGGGTGAGATAGCTGGGCGGGTGATCCATGGGGCGGCTCCTCTCGCGCGGCCGGGCCGTCGAACCGCGGGGTGTCAGCGGCAGTATAGCATATGGGGGCCCGCCTGCCCCGCCTGCCCCGCGCGCCGGAGACCCGCGCAACCGGCCGCGCTGCCGTCCGTCAGAAGAGCAGAGCCGCCCGCGGCCCCGGCGCAACCAGGCGGCGGACGCGGCAGGCTTGATCGGCCGGAAGCGACGTGGTACAATGGCGAACGATTGCGCGCCGGTGCGTGGCCACACGCCCGGCCGGGTATGCGGCCCCGGACACACCGGACATCAGAGCACAACCTAGGAAGACCCCGAGACTCATGCACAGCCTTCGCTTGGGCGCCCGGATTGGGAAGGGCAGCGTGTTGCTGCTGGCCTTGCTCATCGTTCTCAGCGGTTGCGGCCAGGCCGCCGATTTGCACAGCCGGGGCGCGACGCCCGCCGCGTTCGGCGCCCCAGCCGCCGCGGACACCGCCACGCCGCTCCCGGCGCCTGGCCTGCCCGGGCTCATCCCGCCCGGGCCGAGCACGCCCGGGCCGGCCGGCACGCCGACGCGCATCCCGCTCACCGTCGCCGATGCCTATAACCTGTTCGACCCCTTGATCTTCCTCGCCGACCAGGGCAACGCGGTGCTGGTCAAGCAAGACTTTGTCGACCTGGACGGCCGCGAGCCGAAGGAAGCGTTGCTGACGGTCAGTTCGGTGCCCGGCATCACGAGCACGCAGCAGGTGCCCTTCGCGACGCTGCCGTTCACCGGGACGCGGTCGGCCCTGGCCGTGGCCGCCTTCGACGTCGTGTCGGCCACCTGGAAGATCCAGTATCGCACCCCGGGCAGCGGCGTGCCGGGGCGGGCCTCACCCCTGCCGACGAGCATGCAGGGCGCGAACCTGCTGAACACGAGCCCGCCGACCCCGATCCTGCAACTGCGCACCGAGATCACGCCGACGGCGGGCACCACCCTGCCGGGCGTGGCCCTGCGGCTCTACGCCTGGCGCAACGGCACCGCGGCGCCCTTGACCATGCGGCCGGCCGGCGCCACGAGCGACCAGCCCGCCGAGTTCGAGGGGCAGAGCGACGTGCAGCTAATTGACATCGACCATGACGGGCGCGCGGAGGTCGTCGTCGACGACGCCACGCGCACGACGATCTGGAAGTGGGACGGCACGCGCTTCGTGCCGCGCTAACCCCTGGAAAGACTGCCGAAGCCTATGTCCACGCGCACGCCCGCTCAGGTGACGACCCGCCTGCCGGCGCTCCCCATCGACCGCTACCGCGGCATCGCCGCCGTGCTGCTGATCGGCATGCTGCTGGTGGCCGCCTTCGCGCCCCAGGCCGGCACGACCGCTGCCGCGCCGCCCCCGCCGCTGCCTCCGTTCGACGGCCAGCCGGCGCCGACCCTCGCCGACTCGATCTTCGATTACCCCGCCGCCGCCGAGCGCGAGTTGATCCTGCCCGCGCCGAAGAGCGCCGTGCTGCGCGCCGCGCCCGGCTCGGCCGACGCGCTGAGCGCGATCGGCGGCGCGATGATCATCGAGGACACGGACCCGGAGGGGGCCAAGCAGTCGAACGGCAGCCCGCACCCGGCGAGCGAGAGCGTGCAGCCGGGCGGGCCCAGCCGCTGGGACAGCATGGAGCAGTATTTCGTCACGATCCGCGACGCGTGGTCGGCCAACGGCCTGGCGGTGGTCGAGACGCTGCGCGCGGCGAGCAGCGAGGGCCACGACCAGGAGGTACATCTGCGCAAGGCGCTCTTCTGGGTGGACATCGCCGTGCAGCAGGGCCGGGTCCAGGCGCCCTACATGTACAACCAGGCCCTGCTGCACCTGGCGCTCGGCCATTATCAGCAGGCCGCGGCGAGCATGGACGAGGTGATCACCAACCCGTCGTTGGCGCCGGCAAGCGGCAGCACGTTCGACATGGCGGGTGCGCAGTTCTATAAAGGCGTGGCGCTCTTGCGCCTGGGCAATCCGGCGGATGCCTTGACCATCTGGCGCACCGCCGACGCGGGCACGCCGACCGACTGGAGCCCGGCGATCCGGGAAGGGATCGCCGATGCCCTGGCCGCGCAGGGCGACGTGACCGGCGCCCTGACCGCCTACCAGGATATCCAGGACGGCAGCGGCGGGGTCGAATGGGGCCTGTACGAGAAGCAGTTGCGCCTGACGTTCCTGCAGGGGGGCGCCCCGCAGGCGCTCGCCCTGGTGCGCCACCTGGTGGATCGCGTGCCGGCCGAGCCGCGGCTGCAGTACGATCTGGGCCGCCTGCTGCTGATGCAGGGCCAGCCCGGCGGCGCGGCCTCGGCCTTCCGCGCGGCGCTGCAGAGCGCGCCCGACGACCCGGCCTATCACACCGGGCTGGCGCAGGCACTGCTGGCCGGCGGGTGATGCCGGCGGCGCGGTGACGGAGAGCGAGGCGGCCATCCGTGCCGTGGGCCTCGACCCTGCGCAAGCCGACCTGTCGCTGACCTACGGCAAGCTGACCAACTCTTCGGCCTACCAGCGCAGCGTCGGCCAGATGGTGCTGAACGCGAACGTGGTGCGCATGCAGGCGCTGGCGCGGCAGGGGCAGACCGACCGGGTGCGCCAACTGGCCGCGGGCACCGAGGCGCAGGGCAGCGGCAAGGACGCCGCGCAGGCGGCCTGGTTCCGCTACTACGCGGGGCTGCTCTATGCGGCGGGTGGGCTAACCGCCGAGGCGCAGGCGCGGCTGCAACCGTCCAGCGCGGTCAGCGGGGGCCCCCCGGCGGGCGCGCTGCTGCTGGGCTGGGTGCGCACGCTCACGCCGCAGACGGCCGCGGCGGCCGTCGCGCCGATCACGCAGGCCATGGCCGGGGCCGGCGGCAGCCTGCCGCTCCCGCCCGACCGAGCGACGGCCACGGCCTACAACGCGCTGGCGCGCCTGCTGGAGTCCGGCAGCGCGGCGCCGCAGGCGGCGCCCTTCTACCGCGTGGCCGCGGCCTGGGAGGCCGCGCAGGCCGCGACGGCCCACCTGCCGTCGCTGGCGGCAAACGGCGCGCAAGCACCCGTGCAGTTCCGCATGGCCGAGGCCGACTACCTGCGCCGGCAAGGCAGCCCGGATTCGCTGGCCGCCGCGCGCTACCAGCAGGTGACCCAGGTGGCGCCCGAGATGGCGGCGGCCCACACCAACCAGGGCCTCGTCTTCGCGGCGGCGGGCGACCTCGCGCGGGCCCAGCAGGCGTTTGAGGCGGGCCTGCAGGTCGATCCGAGCAGCCTGGCCGCCGCGCACAACCTGGCGGTTGCCGCCCTCGACCAGGGACCGGGCGGCATCCTGACGGTGCTGCGCGACCTGGCCACGGCGCGCGTGGCGGGCGGCCCGGCGGCATTCCGCTGGGGCGCCGGCCTGATCCCGGCGCCCGATCCCCTGGGCGCCCCGGTGACGGCGCCCGTCGACTTCGGCACGCGCCTGCCGGCGATCATGGCGCTGCTGCTGCTCCTGCTGCACACGCTGATCTTCGCGCCGCGGCAGATCGCCGTGCCGGCCGAGGGCACGGCGCCGCCCCCGCCCGGCAGCATCCTGAGCGCGTTGGCGCTGCGGCTGCAGGCCCAACTGCCGGCGCTGAGCGTGCGCCCGTGGCGCCTCGGGTGGGTGCTGCTGATCGCGGCCGTGATCGGCGGGCTCGGCTGGGGCTGGGCCCTGGCCGGCAACCAGCCGCTGCTGGCCGTGGCGTTCTGGCCGCTGACGTTCGTGGCGGCGCTGCTGGCGCTGGCCGTGCAGGAGGGCGCGGAGCGCTTCGTCGTGCGCCGCGAGCCCCGGCCGGGCCAGGTGCAGACGCGGCTCTGGCCGCTCGGGCTGATCCTGAGCATCGTGGGCGCGCCGCTCGGGCTGATCTACGGCCGCCTCGTCACGACCTACGCGCACGCCGCCCCGGGCCACCCGCTCGCCGCCGAACACATCGACGGCGCGGACACGGCGCCGGAGCGACTGGTCACGGTCGCGGCCCCGGCCGGCGGGACGGGCCGCGGCCGGCGCGGCACCACGGCGACGGTGCGGCGCACGGCCACGCCCGTGGCGCCGCGCACGCGCACCGCGGCCGCGAGCCCGGCCTGGATGCCCTGGCGCGGCTGGGACGCCCTGGGCCCGGCGGCGCGCGTGGCGCTCGCCGGGCTGCTGGCGCCCGCGCTGCTGGCGGTCGTGCTCGCCGTGGTCTACGTGCTCGTCGGCACGGCGGTCTGGCGCGTGCTGCTCATCGGCGCGCTCAGCGTGCTGGCATTCACCGCCGTGGCCGACCGTGACGCGACCGGCTGGGCGGTCTGGCGGCGCAGCCCGCTGCTCTGGCTCTTCCTGTTCACGGGCGCCGCGGCCGCGCTCACCCTGTTGCTGCTCGGCGCCTGGTAGGCCGGGCAATCCGCCCGGTTGCGGCCCGCCGTATACGGAATCACAGACCTGAGGCGATAACAATACCGGCCCCCGGGGATTCTTCGAGATCCGCGCGTGCCCAACGGGGCCGGGGAGGCGTGATTCATGTTTGACGGCTTACTCCAACCCACCCACCTGATCGTCATCCTGGCGATCGTGTTGATCATCTTCGGCCCAGGCAAACTGGCCGACCTGGGGAAGACCCTGGGCACCGGGATGCGCGAGTTCCGCGAGGCCAGCGCGGGGCACGAGGCCCCGCCCGACCCGGCTCCGCCGCCCGAGCAGTCCTGACCGATCGCGCCGGCACCGGACCGCGCCCCTGCCCCGCCGATATGGCGGGCGCGGGGGCGCGGCGCTTTCAGGCCGGCTCGGCCGGTTCCGGCCAGATCGAGTTCGAGCGCCCAGACGTCGAGCGTGCGGGCGTGGGCGGTGCCGCCGCGCGCCAGCAGGGCGACGCCGAGGCTGTCAGGGCGGTAGGGGTAGATGCGGGCGGCGCCGGCCAGCCGGTCGTTGGCAAAGACCTCGATCACCGAGCGGTCGAGGAAGACGTGCAGGCGCAGCGGCTCGCCGGGCGCGAGCGCGAGCGCGCCGCGGTCGACGTGACCGGCGACGTCGGGGCGCCGGCTCGCCTGCGTCGTGTCGAGGACGATCTCTCCGGCGCGGACGTCGTAGACCAGGCGGGTCTGCTCGGCGCCGTCGGGCGCGGCGCGCAGGAGCAGCCCGATCTCGGCGGCATCGCCCGGGTCGATCTCGGCGAGGATCTCGAGCGTGTCGCCCTGGGCGCCGTCGAGCGGGATCACGCCGTCCACGGCCAGGTCGCGCCAGGCGTGGGCCGCGCCGCGCAGCGCCGCAAGCTCGGGGGCCGGCCGGGTCTCGACGGTATCGCCGGGGCCGAGCGTGAGCACGCGGGGCAGCGACATGACGCCCGACCAGCCGGCGGCGCGCTGCGCGGCGGCGTCCCAGCCCTCGCGCAGCCAGCCCCACATCAGGCGCCGGCCCGCCGCGTCGCGCATCGATTGGGGCGCGTAGAAGCTGCGCCCGAAGTCGAGCCGCCGGGTCGTGGCGGGCGTGAAGCGCTCGCCCGCATAGGCGCCGACCATGGCGATCGGGTAATACAGGTCGCCGTCGTCCCAGACGGAGACGACGAGCACATGGCGGTCATCCAGGACGAAGAAGTCGGGGCATTCCCACATGGTGCCGGTCCACGGGGGCGTCCGGTTGGCGGCGGCGCCCACGGCGAGCGGGCCGCGGTATTCCCAGCGGCGCAGGTCGGGCGAGCGATAGAGCAGCGCGGCGCCGCCCCGGCCGCGGATCCCGGAGCCGATCGCCTGGTACCAGAGCCCGTCCTCGCGCCAGACGGTGTGATCGCGGAAGGCGACGAGGTCGAGGTCGGGCGGCGGCTCCGGGATGACGGGGTTGGCGGGATCCTTGACCCAGGTCCGCAGGTCGGGGCTGCCCACGGCGAGGCAGGGTCGCTGGGCCGGCCCGCGCACACCGGTGTAGAGGATCGTCGGCACGCCGCCGTCGTCGACGGCGCAGCCGGAGAAGCAACCGTCGGCGTCGGGGCCGCCGGGCGTGGGGGCGAGGGCAAGCGGCCGATCGGCCCAGTGGACCAGGTCGGCGCTGACGGCGTGGCCCCAGTGGATGGCGCGGTGGACGGCGCCCGCGGGATTGTACTGGTAGAACAGGTGGTATGTGCCCTGCCACTGGATCAGCCCGTTGGGGTCGTTCATCCACCCGGACGGCGGCAGGAAGTGGTACTGCGGGCGCTGCGGATCGTGGGCCCGGACCGCCTGCGCTACCGACTCACGATGGGTCGCTTGATTCGTCATGGTTATTTCAGGCCCGTCGTGGCGATGCTCTTGACGAACGCCCCCTGGAACACGAGGAAGAGTACCAGCACCGGCACGGTCACCAGCGTGGCGTAGGCCATGATCTGGCCCCATTGCGGCGTCTGCTGGAAGAAGTATTGCATACCCACCATGACCGGCCGGTATTGCTCGCTCTGGATCGTCATGATTGGCCAGAGGAACGAATTCCAGGTGCTCAAAAAGGTCAGGATTGTCACGGTGGCGAACACCGGCTGCGAGTTGGGTAAAATCACATGCCGGTAGATCCCGAAGCGGCTCGCGCCGTCCACCAACGCCGCCTCGTCCAGATCCTGGGGGATGTCCTGAAAGAACTGATAGAACAGGAAGATCGAGTAGGCCCCCGCGATGAAGGGCACAATCTGCACCTGATAGCTGTTGAGCCAGCCCTGCCCGAGCGTAATGCCGTTGCTGAAGGTGACATTAGGCAGATGGGCGACCAGCAACAGCAGCGGGATCGCGATGGTCTCGAAGGGAATGATCAGCGTGGCGATGATCACGCCCAGGACCACCTTCTGGCCCTTCCAGCGCAGCCGCGAGAGGGCGTAGGCCGCCAGGCTGTTCACGATCAACCCGACGATGATGGTGACCGCGGAGATGCCGATAGAATTCAGCACGAAGAGCGGGAACTTGCTGTTGGCGAACACGTCGTTGTAGTTGACCAGCGACAGACTGCCCACCGGCAGGAAGGCGTTCATGGAGCGCAGATCGGCGAAGATCTGGTCATTCTGCTTGAACGAGGACATAAACATGAACAGCAGCGGAAAGATGAAGACGAACACCAGCAGGATGTTGATGCCGTACTGCAGGGCCTTCGTCACGAGCAGGCGCCCCATATGCGACCGAACCGTCGTCGCCGGCACCGCGCCGGTCTGGGTGGGGGAGATGCTGGGTGATGCCATCGTTTATGCCTCCTGGTTGCGGAGCAGCCGCCGCTGGACGACGGAGATAATGAGAATGATCAGGAAGAAGATGACCGAGATGGCCGACGCATAGGCGATGTTCTGCTGGCGGAACCCCTGGTCCACCATCTCGAACGTCACCGTGCTGGTGGCGCCGTTCGGGCCGCCGTTGGTCATCACGAACACCTGGGTGAACAACTGGAACGCGGCAATGGTGATTGTGATGATGATGAACACGGTCGTGTTGCGCAGGCTAGGGAAGGTGATGTGGCGAAACTTCTGCCAGCCGCTAGCGCCGTCGAGCGCGGCGGCTTCGTAGAGGTAATCAGGGATCCCCTGCAATCCGGCCAGGAAGAGCACCATCTGGAAGCCCACGCCCTGCCAGACGGACATGATGATGATCGCCCACATGGCGATGTTGGGATCGCCGAGCCAGTCGACTGGCCCGATCTGGCCGAAGGTCAGCGTGCGCAAGAACTGGTTCATCAGCCCCACGTTCTTCTCGTACAGGAAGGTCCAGATGATGGAGATCACCACCATCGACGTGACCACCGGGCTGAAGTAAATGGTGCGGAAGAAGTTACGCCCGGCCAGCCGCGCATTCACCAGCAGCGCCAGGATCAGGCCTAGCCCGCTTTGCAGCGGTATGACCACGATGGCGAAGAAGATGTTGTTGAACAGTGAGTGTAGGAAGGTCGGGTCTGCGGCCAGCACTACGTAGCGCGTGGTGCCCAGGTCCACATTGAACCACTCGGTCAGGCCGTAATACTGCGGGTACGCGGCCTGGTCGCGGGTATACGTACGCGAGCGGGGATACTGCAGGTTGCCCTGTGCGTCGCGCTCCGGCTGGCCGGTCTGGGGATCGGTGATCGGCTGGAGCGTCAGCACGTTCATGCCCAGAAGCCGCTCGTAGTTGCGCGTGCCGACAAACTGTGCCGGTGTGGGCGACACGAGCCGCTCGTCGGTAAAGCTGTAGAGGAAACCCATGAAGAACGGGCCGATCAGGAAGACGAGCAGCAAGATAAACGCCGGCCCTCCCAGCAGCAGCGCGGACCAGATGTCGCTGTGGTGGGCGTGCCGGGGCACCTGCTGCGGAGTCAGCGAAGGAGCCGCTGATGTACTTGCCATGTTAGCACCTCCATCTGCCGGGGTCCGGGGAGACGACCGCGGGTGCGGACCGCCTCCCCCGATCCCGATGTGCGAATACCGCGTGACCGGCAGCAAGCACTACTGGCCGAAGCCGTAGCCGTTGTGGTCGGTGATATCGCGGTTGATCGCATCCACCGCATCATCCAGCGTGTTCTGCACGTCGGCGCCGTCGCGGATCGCCTCAGCGGCCTTCTCGAACTGCGCGGAGATGGTCAGATAGGCCGGGGTGGCCGGGCGCAGCACCGCGAACTTCTGCGCCATCTGGAAGAAGATCTGGTAGGCGCCGTTGGGCCCGTACTTATCGGTCAGCGCGGCAGCCGCCTGCGAGGTGGGAATCAGCCCGGTCAGCTTCGAATACTCGGCGACGTTCTCGGGCTTGGCCACGGTCTGTAGGAACTGCCAGGCGCCGTCGGGATTCTTGCAGGCGCTGCTGATACCCCACTGCCACGACGCGCCGCCGATCTTGGGGCCGGTGCCGAGATCGGGCGGCGGCAGGAAGAGCGCATCGGCGCCGTACTTCTTGACCACGTCGTCCGCGCCCCAGCTACCGTCGTACCAAAGCGCGACACGGCCCTGCAGGAAGGCCTGATCGTCGGCGGGCTTCGGGTTGACGTAGCCGCTCTTGAAGAGGCCCTGAAACCATTTGCCCCAGGCCACCGCCTGCGCCCCGTTGAGCGCGCCTTCGGCGGTCGTGTAGGTCTTGCGGTTGATCAGGTCGCCGCCGAAGCTCTGCAGCATGGGCGAATAGGCATACGGCCACCACTCGCCGGTGTTCTGGGCGTTCAGGTCGAGAGGATATTCGAAGTTGCCGGATGCCTTCAGCGTCTGGAGCGCCTGGTTGAACTCGTCGAGCGTCCAGGGCTTGTCGATCGTGGGGATGCGGATATTGTACTTGTCCAGGATGGACTTGCGGGCGAAGATAGTCAGGGCGACGTCGAACTGGCCGAACGAGTAGGTCTTGCCCTGGAACTTGCCGATCGCGGCATCGTTGAAGCCCGCGAGGGTGTTGTTCGTATCGGGCAAGGGGATGATGTACTTGGACCAGGCGAAGTTCGGGACGGTGGGTCCGTCCATGTCCAGGATACAGGGCAAGCTGTTGGCGACGGACGCCGCCGCCACCGAATCGTTGTACGAGCCCTGCGGGAAGGCCTGGTAAACGACCTGATACTGGTTCTGCGCCTTGTCGAAGTCGGCGATCTCCTGCTTCAGCAGGGTCAGCTCGGCGGCGTTGCCGGCCGAGTGGGTCCAGAGTGTCAGCTGGGTGCGACCGGCGATGGCGGTGTCGGTCGGCTCGGCGGTGGGCGAGCCGGCGGCCGCGGCTTGCGCGGGGGTGTTGGTCGGCTGGTCCGCCACGGCCGCGGTCCCGTTAGGCAGGGGACCCGCCGTCGGGGTCCCGGTTGCCGCGGTCATTGCCGCGGTCGTAGGTGCGGCTTGCGCCGGTGCAGTCGTCGCGGTGGGCGCCGCGCCGCCGCAGGCGGTGAGGAGCGTCGACAGCACCAGCAGGCCAAGGGTCAGCGAAAAGAGCGATCGTTTCACGGGCGTTTCCTTTCTCCAGAGTCAACAGGAACTCGGACCAAACAAGGACGATGCAATAGGCAAATAGTCAGAACGGGCAAGCGGTGTGATCAGCCGGGAGCATCCACCTCCTTTCAGTCGGTGCGTCGCCTACTAATCCGGATTAGCAACGCGATAGACTGAGCCAATTGACAAACCCACGAAGCTCGACTAAAGGACGAAGGAGCTAGATAGACGCGCGCGGGATGAAGGGACAGGGCAGCTTTTCCTGTACCGGCGCCAGTGGCCCGGACTCGGCCGCGTGGTCGAGCAGCCGGCGCACGGCCCACTGCCCCATCTGATAGTGCGGCAGCTCCATCGTCGACAGCGGCGGATGCAGCTGCGCGGCGATTAGCTCCAGATTATCGAAGCCGAGGACGGCGACATCGCCGGGAATGGCGCGGCCCAGCTTGCGTAGCGCGTCATACGCGCCCATGGCGACGGTGTCGCTGAAGCAGAAGAGAGCGGTGGGTGGGTCGGCCAACTGCATCAACTCCATCGCGCCCTCGTAGCCGCCCGCTGCAGAGGACACGTAGGCACAGACGAGGTGCGCGTCGAAGGGGATCCCGTGGGCGGCCAGCGCCTGGCGGTAACCGTCGAGGCGGCCGAATGTCGCCGGGATCGGGTCGACATTATTGATGAAGCCGATGCGCCGGTGGCCCTTCGCCAGCAGTTGCTCGACCCCATCGCGGCCGCCCTGCACCTCGTCGGGCACGACCGCGGGCAGCGAGTGGTCGTCGACGAAGCAATCGAGGAGGACAACCGGCACCTGCAGGATGCTCGGCGGCAGAGTGACGGGCTGGTGGTACATGGTAGCGTAGATGATGGCGTCGACCTGGCGCTCGAGCAGCGTCTCGATGGCGTCGCGCTCAATGGCGGGGTTGCGGTCGGTGTTGACGACGAGCAGTAGCCGGTTGGTGGCCCACGCGGCGTCTTGCGCGCCCTGGATGGTCTTGCCGGCATGCGGCGTGGTGGCGATCTCGTCCGAGATGAAGCCGATGGTGTGGGAGCGCTGCAGGGTGAGGCCGCGGGCGAGCGCGTTGGGCCGCCACTCGAGCTCCTTGATCGCGGCATGGATGCGATCGCGGGTCTCCTGGGGGATGTTCGCGTCGGGGACGTCGTTGACGACGAAGGAAACGGTCGTCTGCGAGACACCGGCCACACGGGCCACGTCGTACATGGACGGCCGGCGGGTCTTCGTGCGCTTCGGCGACTTCGGCATGGCGTTCCTCGGCAGTGGACAAGCGGCAGTCGCTTGCCGTTCCTAGATGAACCGGATTAGTAATTCGGATTAGTAACCCGATTATAGCGCGGGGTGCGGGGCTTGTCAAGAGGGCGCGGAAAATTGGTTGCCATCCGTTTCGGGCGTGCCGGCGCCAACCGGTGTTGGGGACTGTGTGGCGCAGGCGCTCAGCCGCCGGTGGCCGCCCCTCACCCCCAGCCCCTCTCCCGAATTCGGGAGAGGGGAGCGCTGTGCGGCCTATGGGCAGCCCGGATCGTCCATGAGCGGTCGCCTGTGGGAGCCGCCTCCGCCCGGCGAGACCCCCGCACCGCCCGGCCCACTGGAAGCCGGGATCGTCGGGTGGGGGCCGCGCCCCCCAAGATCCCCCGCGCCAGGTGTGCCCCGGCGGCCGTGCCGACGGGGCACACCCCAGATCGGCCGGAGTCCGACTCAGGCAAGGGACGGCGCCGTATCGGCTTGACGCGCCTGGTAAACTCGAAGGAGCAGATGACCCGGCATCCGCCGGGGGGAAAGGAGCCCCACGTGAGCACGACCCGCGAACGAGCCCGGCGGGGCCAAGCCGTCGTGATCGGCGGCAGCGTGCCGGGTCTCACCGCCGGTCGCGTGCCGGCGCGGATCACGCGGGATCCGCGGGTGGCGCTCCGCTCCGTGGCGATGATCAACCTGCTGCGGCCGCCGAGCGCCCTGGCCACCCCGCCGATGCTCGCGCGCGTGTTCTTCGGCCGTCCGTCCGGCGCGCCTACCTGGGCGCCGGCGCCTGAGTCGCCGGGCGGCACGGCCTGATGCGGACGCTGACCTGGGATGCCGTCTGGGCGGGGCGGCTGGCGGCGCACACGCTGCTGACGCGCGCCCCGGCCGCCAATCTGGCGGCCGTGGTGGGCCGCATCTGCGGCGTGCAGGCGCAGGTGATGCCCGCCGCCGAGGTGGCGATCGGCATCCGGGTCGACGGGGTGACCCGGCGCACGGTGCAGGCGGCACTCTGGGAGCAGCGCACGCTGGTGAAGGCCTTCGGCATCCGCGGCACGATCCACCTCTTCCCAGCCGAGGAGCTCGCCTTCTGGACCGCCGCGCTGCGCGCGGCCGCGGAGGCTTCGGAACGGCGCCGGCCTTCCCGGCTGGCCGCCGAGCAGCGGGGCGGACCTGCGCCGGGCGTTCGCGGCCGCGCTGGCCGGCGGGCCGCTGACGCTGCAGGATCTCGGCGCGGCCGTGGTGCGACACGCGGGCGCCTGGGCGGGCGTCGAGGACGTCGAGGTCTGGGGCGGCACGTGGCCGCGCTGGCGCCTGGCCCTGGGCGATGCGGCGCTCGCCGGGCTGCTGGTCTACGGGCCGCCCGAGGGGAACCGCGTCACCTATGTGCGGCCGGAGGATTGGCTGGGCCCCCAGCCGGCGGTCGACCCCGAGACGGCGCTCGCCGAGGTCTTCCGGCGCTACCTGCGCGCCTATGGCCCCGCGACCGCGCGCGACTTCGCCCAGTGGTTCTACCTGCCGCCCGCCGACGCGCGCGCCCTGGCGGCGCGCCTGGCCGCCGAGGTCGAGCCGGTGGACGTCGCGGGGCACCGCGCGCTGCTGCTGCGGGATGCGGGAGCGCCGGCGCCCCCGCTGCCCGTCGACGGCGCGCCGCGCCTGCTGCCGCACTTCGACAGCTACGTCATCGGCTGCTTCCCGCGCGACCAACTGGTGACGGATGCCTGGCGGGCGCGCGTGCCGCCGCGGACGACGCCGAGCCAGTTCCCGGAGCTCCTGATCGCCGGCCGGGTGGCCGGGCTGTGGGAGCGCCAGGGCCGCGGCGCGGCGATCACCGTGGGGGTCGAGCCGGTCGTGCCCCTGGCGGCGGGCGCGGAGGCGGCGCTGGCGGCGGAAGCGGCGCGCATCGGGACGATCCTGGAGGCGGAAAGCACGACGCTGGCGATCGGGCCGGTGGCCGCGCGCCCGCACCTGTAGCCGGGGCGGCCGCCCGCCGCATTGGCGCGAACGACACCGCTCCCAGCCTGCCTCTCCGGTGTCATCCCGAACGTGCGTGCGGGATCTCCGACTCCGGGATGCTGCCTTGAGGCAGGCGCACCCGCAACACCCGGCCGGCCGGACGCCGCGCGCTTTCCCAAGGCAGGCTCCCCTACCTCCCCTTTGTCATCCCGAACGCAGTGAGGGATCTCCGACTCCGGGATGCTGCCCGAAGCAGGCGGTTCCGCGCCGACCAGCCGCCGGAAGTCTCCGAGGTTGCCCGGGGCAAGCTCCTCGGCGCCGAGAAGCTGCACGCCGGTCATGAACCAGGGTAGACCCCTCGGCGCGAGCCCGTAATGGCCCGCCCGGCTACCCCGCGAAGGCCGGCAGCACGTCGGCGGCGAACTGCTGGACGGACTCCAGGTGGGCGGCGCGCCAGAGATAGACGATGAAGTACTCGACGCCGGCCGCGACCAGGGTCTGCAGGCGCTCGACGGCTGTCGCGGGCGTGGCCACCAGGAAGCGGCTGTGGACCTCCTCCTGGAGCGCGGCGCTCAGGCCGCCAATCTCGGCGTCGACGCGCTCGGGGTGGTCGGTCAGGTAGAGGAAGACCTCGCCGGTCTTCTTGATCGCGGCGTAGTCGCGGCCGGCCGTCTCGCAGTGGCCGCGCAGCACGTCGAACTTGTGGCGGTACACGTCCGGGTCCCAGCCGCCGATGTTGCAGCCGTCGGCATACTTGGCCACGAGCTTAAGGGTGACCTTCTCGCCGCCGCCGCCGACCCAGAGGGGCGGGTGGGGCTGCTGCACGCCCTTCGGCTCGTTGATGGCGCCGCGCACCTGGTAGTACTTGCCCTCGAACGTGGCGTAATCCTCGGACCACATGGCGTGGATGATCTGCAGGGCCTCGCCAAGCTGTTTGAGGCGGGTGGGAGCGTCGAAATAGGGGTAGCCGTACGCGTTGTACTCGTGCTCGTACCAGCCGGCGCCGAGGCCGAAGATGAGGCGGCCGTGGCTCTGCACGTCGACGGTGGAGGCCATCTTGGCCAGCAGCGCGGGGTTGCGGTAGCTGTTGCAGGTGACCATCTGGCCGATGCGCACGCGCTGGGTGTCGCGGCTGAGGGCGGCGGTGCTCATCCAGCACTCGAAGACGGTCTCGCGCTCGGGAGTGGGCACGGTGTGGAAGTGGTCGTAGAGCCAGATGAAGTTGTAGCCGAGGCGATCGGCTTCCCGGGCCACCCGGGTCATGGCCTCGTACTTGTCGACGGGGTCCGGAAAATCGACCAGGTCCATGCGCCAGCCTTGCGGGACGAAGACGCCGAATTGCACTGCCATGCCGTGGCACTCCCTTCTCCTGATCCTGGGTCTGTCGGGGCGCGGGCCACGCGGTCCGGCGCCCGTTCGGGGCTGTCGCAAGGTCCGTGCCCCAGGGATGCGGAGGCGGCCTGCCGGCCGGTGAGGGCGCGATTGGGGCCCGCGCCCGCGCTCGGTTGAGCGCTGTCCGCGCCCACCCCGCACCGCACTCCCCGCCCCTAAAACAACCGCGGATCGGCCGAAAGAGCGTCAGAGCGTCAGCCAACACGCGATTCGCGCTAGTACTAGCGCAGGTAATGGCTGACGCTCTTTGCCCCAAGAGCGTCAGCCACGGCTCAAGAGCGTCAGCCGCGTCAGCCGCCCGGCCGAGAAGGAGGCGGGCCGCCGCACCGCTGCCCCGGCCAAGCCCCCTACCTCCCCTTGTCATCCCGAACGCAGTGAGGGATCTCCGACTCCGGGATGCTGCCTTGAAGCAGGCGTTTCCGCGCCGACCGGCATCCCGGTTGCCGGGGTGCTGCCCAGGGCAAGCCGCCCGGCGCGGAGATCCCTCACTACGTTCGGGATGACAAGGGGGCGGCGCGGCGACTTGGGGCGGCCTGGCGACCCAGGAGGCGGTCTGGCGACCAGTGGCGGGGCACCCGCCAACAGGATCCCGCGGGGCTGCCCCTCCAACCGGCGCAGCAGCGCATCCCGGGCCACGATCTTGGGGCGGCGGGTGTCGCGCGGCGGAGCGCCCTCCTACAGCGGGTCCCGGCTTCCCCCGGCAGGATCCTGGGGCGTCGCGCGGCGGCGCGGGCTCCCCCGACGGGCGCGGGAGCATCGCGGTGCGGCGGGGCTTGCGGGTTTTCGCAGATGCGGCTGCGGAAATTGACAAGGGTTCGGGGGGTCCTGTATAATGATTGGTGGATCGTCGCGCGATCCGGCCGGCAGTGGCCGGCGGGCCGCGGGGGCGGAGGCACGGAAAAGGAGAGCCGAGGATGGCGACGGATCAGGACCAGCACACGGGTTTACCGCAGAACAGCCCCGGGACGGCGATCCTCAAGCTCCTGCAGAAGCGGGGGCAGGCGTCGATCAAGGAGATGGAGCTGGCGCTGGGCGTGACCGCCACGGCGGTGCGCGAGCAGCTGAGCCATCTGCTGGCCGAGGGCGTGGTGGACGCGGAGCGGGTGCGCGGCGAGATCGGGCGGCCGTTCTACGTCTATCACCTGACCGACAAGGCGCAGGAGCTCTTCCCCAAGGCCTACGGCACGCTGGCGCGCCTGCTGCTGGAGGAGATCCTGGGGCTCTACGGGCCCGAGGGCTACGCGCAGCTGCTGGAGCGCGTGAGCGGGCGCCTGGCCGCCGATTATGCCGGCGCCGTGACCGGCCGCGAGATGGAAGACAAGCTCTACGGCCTGGCGGGGCTGCTGGTCGAGCAGGGATTCGCGACGGAAGTGACGCGCAGCGCCGAGGGCTTCGTGCTGCACGCGGCCACGTGCCCCTATTTCGCGGTCGTGAAGGAGCACCGGGAGATCTGCGACATGGAGCAGCAGATGCTCGCCGAATTGCTCGACGCCGAGGTGCAGCTGGGGCCGTGCATGCTGGACGGGGCGAACGCCTGCCAGTTCAGCGTGCGGGGCGCGGCGAGCGCCCGCCCCGTGCCGGCCGCGCGCGAGCCCGCGGCGGCGGAGCCGGGCGGCTGAGGCCACCGGCCGCACGCCGGGCCTAGCCGCCCGGCCTATTTGGAGACGACGGCAACCGCGCGGCGGGTGCGCCCGATTGGGGGCGCGCCGGCTTGCGCCCCCGCCCGCACGCGGGCGGGCCCGGCTCCCCCACGGGAGCCCCCGACTCATTGAGGAAAGGATTACCAAGCAGTAGATGGACACTGAAACGCAAACCGGCGCGGCGACCGCGCCCAGCGCGCAGGCGCTGATCATCACCGACCTGCACGTCGCGGTCGACGGCAAAGAAATCCTCAAGGGCGTGAACCTGACGGTCCGCGAGGGCGAGGTGCATGCGCTGATGGGGCCGAACGGCTCGGGCAAGTCGACCCTGGCGAACGCGCTGATGGGCCACCCGCGCTACGAGGTGACGGCGGGCTCGGCGATGTTCCGGGGTGAGAATATCCTGGCGCTCAAGCCGGACGAGCGGGCGCAGTTGGGCCTGTTCCTGGCCTTCCAGTACCCGAGCGCGATCCCGGGCGTGAGCGTGGCGAACTTCCTGCGCACCGCGCTCGTGTCGCTGCACCGCGAGCGCCGCAAGATCAGCGACGAGGATCTGCTGTCGGGCCAGGCCCCGAACGCGGCGGAGACGGCCGAGGCGGCCGCGAAGGCGGCCCACGCACCCAGCAAGGTCCCGGCGATCAAGGAGTTCCGCAAGACGCTGCGCGACGGCCTGGCGCTGCTGCACATGGACGAGAGCTTCGCCACGCGCTACGTGAACGACGGCTTCTCGGGCGGCGAGAAGAAGCGGCTGGAGATCCTGCAGATGGCCGTGCTGAAGCCGCGCATCGCCATGCTGGACGAGCCGGATTCGGGGCTCGACATCGACGCGGTGCGCATCGTGGCCGAGGGCGTGAACACGCTGCGCGGCCCGAACATCGGCATGCTGGTGATCACGCACTACCAGCGGATCCTGAACTACACCAAGCCGGATTTCGTGCACGTGATGGTCGACGGGCGCATCGTGCAGTCCGGCGGGCCGGAGCTGGCACAGGCGCTCGAAGTCAAGGGCTACGAGTGGCTGCGCACGGAGCTCGGGCTGCCCGAGTCGGTGCTGGCCGGGGAGAGCGAGGCCGCCCATGAGCCGGCCTGAGACCGCGACCCCCACGGCGGCCCCGGCGGCGATCGGCACGAGCGAGGCGATCTCGCGCGCGGCCGTCGCGGCGCTGAGCGCGGCGCGCGGCGAGCCGGATTGGCTGCGGGCGCAGCGGCTGGCGGCGTTCGACCTCTACGAGCAGCTGCCCATGCCTAAATTCAGCCGTGGCATCGGCCAATGGTGGAACACGGACATCCGTGCCGTGCACCTCGACGCGCTGGATCCGGCCGCCCCGGCGGGCGCGGGCCCGCTGCCGGCCGACGTCTTCTCGCTGCAGGAGGAGCACGGCGGGCTGCTGGTGCAGCGCAACGCCGAGCTGGTCACGCGGCACCTGGACGCGGCGACGGCCGGGCAGGGCGTGATCTTCACCGACCTCGGCACGGCGGTGCGCGAGCACGGCGCGCTGGTCGAGAAGTACCTGTCGCAGCAGGTGGCGCCGGGCACCGATAAGTTCACCGCCCTGAACGCGGCCCTGTGGACGGGCGGCACCTTCCTCTACGTGCCGCGCGGCGTGGTCGTCGAGGTGCCGCTGCACAGCCTGCTGGCGCTCGACACGACGGGCGCGATCACGCTGAACCACACGCTGATCATCGCCGAGGCGCTGAGCGAGGTCCGGCTGGTCGAGGAGTTCCGCTCGGCCGGCGGCGACGGGCTGAGCCCCGTGGTGAAGGACGTCAGCGCACTCGCGGCGTATAGCGGCGTGCTCGAGGTCGTCCTGGGCGAAGGCAGCAAGGTGGAGTACTTCACGATCGAGAACTGGGGGCCGGAGGTCTACGCCTTCCAGTATCGCCGCGCGCAGGTCGGCCGCGATGCGCGGATGCACTGGGTGTTCGGCGTCCTGGGCAGCCGGGTGACGCGGGCCGCCATCAGCACCGCGCTGGCGGGCCGCGGCGCGACGACGCAGACGCGCGGCATCTACTTCACGCACGGCGACCAGGTCTTCGACCTCTACTCGCTGACGCACCACACGGCGCCCAGCTGCACCGGGGATATCCTGTTCAAGGGCGCGCTGCGCGATCAGTCGCAGGCGGGCCTGGAGGGCATGATCCGCGTGGAGCCGGCGGGCCAGCAAACCAACTCGTACCTGTCGGGCCACATCATGTTCCTGAGCGACCAGGCCAAGGGGAACGTGGACCCGGGGCTGGAGATCATGGCGAACGACGTGCGCTGCTCGCACGGCGCCACGATCGGCCAGATCGACGAGGACCAGATCTTCTACCTGCAGAGCCGCGGCCTGGAGCGCGTGCAGGCGGAGAAGCTGATCGTCGGGGGGTTCTTCGAGGAAGTGCTGCAGGAGATGCCGCTGGAGAGCATGCGCGACCTGGTGCGGGAGCAGATCCAGGCCAAGGTAGCGCTGCCCAAGGTGCCGGCCGCGTAAGCGCGCCGGCCCGCATCCGAGCCGGCGGCATGCCCTCGCGGGGCCTGCGCGCCGGCTCTGTGGCTTTCCACCCGAAACAACGCATCCGTGGCCGTGCCACCGACCACGGCGACCCACAGGCGAATTGAGGCACGATCATGACTCACGCAACCGTCCCGGCCCCCGCGACCACCAGCCCGCCCGACTGGGCGGCCGTCCGGGCGGACTTCCCCATCCTGCGCCGGGAGGTGCACGGCTATCCCCTCTGTTACCTCGACAGCGCGGCGACCTCGCAGAAGCCGGAAGCCGTGCTGGCGGCGATGGACACTTACTACCGCACGATGAACGCGAACGTGCACCGCGGCGTCTACCAGATCAGCGAGGAGGCGACGGCGGCGTATGAGGGGGCGCGGGCGAAAGTCGCCGCCTTCGTCAACGCGCGGTCGAGCCGCGAGATCATCTTCACCCGCAACACCACTGAGGCGATCAACCTCGTGGCCGCCACGTGGGGGCGAGCGCACGTCGGCCCGGGCGACGCGATCCTGTTCACCGAGATGGAGCACCACAGCAACCTGGTGCCCTGGCAGTTACTCGCCGAGGAGCGCGGCGCGACGCTGCGCTGGATCCCGGTCGACGCCCAGGGGCAGTTGATCCTGGACGACCTGGAGCGGCTGCTGGCGGGCGTCAAGCTGGTGGCGATCAGCCAGATGAGCAACGTGCTGGGCACGGTCAACCCGATCGAGCCCATCATCGCGGCGGCGCACGCCGCGGGCGCCGTCGTGCTGGTCGACGCGGCGCAGTCGGTGCCGCATCTGAGCGTGGACGTGCAGGCGCTCGACGCCGACTTCCTGGCCTTCTCGGGGCACAAGATGCTCGGGCCGACGGGCATCGGCGCGCTGTACGGGCGCCGGGCGCTGCTGGAGGCGATGCCGCCCTACATGGGCGGCGGCGACATGATCCGCCGCGTGACGTTGGAACGATCGACCTGGAACGACCTGCCCTGGAAGTTCGAGGCGGGCACGCCCGCGATCGCCGAGGCGATCGGGCTGGGCGCCGCGGTCGACTACCTGACCGGCCTGGGGATGGCGCACGTGCACGCCCGCGAGCAGACCCTGGCGCGCTACGCGATGGAGCGGCTGCCGGCGGTGCCCGACCTGGAGATCTACGGGCCGCCGGCCGACGCGCGCGGCGGCGTGGTCTCGTTCCGGCTCGGGGAGATCCACCCGCACGACATCGCCAGCGTACTCGATTCGCGCGGCATCGCGATCCGAGCGGGGCATCATTGCTGCCAGCCGCTGATGGAGCGCTTCGACGTGCCGGCGCTGGCGCGCGCCTCGTTCTACGTCTACACCCTCGAGTCCGACATCGACCGCCTGGTGGCCGGGCTGGCGTATACACACGCGTTCTTCGCGGGCGGGCCCGTCAGCCGCTGAGCCAGGGAATCGCCACGAGCGTGAGCGCCACGAGCAAGAAGTCGTAGGTGCCGTGGACGATCGCGCTCGTGCTCGTATTGGTCCGCTGGCGCACGAAGCCCATCAGCAGGCCGAGCAAGAAGACACTGAGCAGGGCGTCCCAGTTGTACTGGAAGGCGTGCAGACTGGTGAAGAAGAGGTTGGAGAGCAGGATACCCATGCGCGGCTGGAGCACACCGCGCACCGCGACCTCCTCGCCCAGCCCCGCCGTGACCCCGAGCACGATCGCGCCGACCGGGCTCAAGGCGAAGGAGATCAGGTTGTTGAAGGCGGCGGCGTTGGTCTGCGGCCACCCCATGGTGGGCCAGAGCCAGCCAATGCCCATGTCGAGGACGCGCGAGGCGATGACGGCCAGCACGGCGATGCCGAGCCCTGCAAGCACCTGGCGCAGCGTCGGACGGACCAGGCCCAGGCGCGTGAGCGCGGCGCCCAGCGAGCGGCGCACGCCGTAGCCGACGGCGAGAATCGCGCTCGGGATCGTCCAGACCAGCGTGTAGACCTGCGTGCGTAATTGCTCGGCGCTCGACTGGCTGTTCGCCAGGTCGGCGCTCGTGCTGGAGTTGGTCAGCATGGTGAGCAGCGGCGGCGCGGCGAGGACGAGCAGAGGCACGAAGCCGATGAGCAGCAGGCTGACCACGGCGATGAGCGCGATCGAGTCGACGAAATCGCGCGGGTCGAACGGCAGCCGGCGCGCCAGGCCCGTGCGGACCGCGGGGATGGCGGTCAGGCCGCCGAGCGCCGCGGTGATCATGACGCCGAGCAGGATGCCGCCCACCTGCGTCCACTGGGCGGCGCTCAGCCCTGCGCCGGTGGTCACCTGCAGACCGGGGAGGCCGAGCAGGCCCGCGGCGGCCGTGAAGAAGGCGTAGCCGAGTACCAGGCCAATCAGCCAGAGGATGGCCGCCACGCGGGCCCAGACGTACTCGGCGCCGAGATAGGCCAGGACGGCCAGCGCGGTGAACGGCAAGACGGTGGCGCCCGCGACGACGAAGGTGACCCCTTCACTCCCGAGGAACAGCGCGGCGACGCAGAAGACGAGCAGGACTCCCGCCGCGATGCCCAGCTTCGCCAGCCGGGCAGGGTCGTGTTCGCTCGCCGTGCGGGGCGACGTGGTGGATGCGTACATTTCCTGGTGCAACCTCACTGGACCCGATGACTGGGCGGCCCGGCCCGCGTCCGCGCCGCGAGGAGTTGCGTGCAGATATACCGGTTGAGCGGTATAGCAGGACCCGGGCCGCGGCCGGCGGCGTGCGGGCTCCGTTGAGTTTACGGAATCGCGACGCGGGGCGTTTCCTCTGTGGTAAGGTAGGCCCAAACCCAGGGGCGCGCGCGCAATGCACCCCGGACCGGAGGCGGCCCATGCGCACCTTTCTCCAACTGACCAACACACAGGCACGGGCGCTGCCCGCGGCGTTCCAGGCCGACGACGTCCGCTATACCGAGGCACTCGTGGCGCATTTTCTGGATGAGCGGACCCAGCCCGGCGCCGTGGTCTTCGACCCGTTCGCCGGGTTCGGCACCACCCTGCTGACGGCCGAGGCGCTGGGGCGCGTGCCCGTGGGCCTGGAGCTTGACCCCGCGCGCGTCGCCTACATGCGCACGCTGCTGCGCCGCCCCGAAGCCGTCGTGGAGGGCGATGCCCGCCGCCTGGGCGACTACCGCCTGCCGCGATTCGACCTGTCGATGACCTCGCCGCCCTACATGCGGCGCGACGATCCGGAAGACCCGCTCGCGGCCTATGCCGCACCGGGGCGCGGCTATGCGGCCTATCTGGACGCTATGCAAGCCATCTACGCGCAAATGGTGCCCCTGATGAAGCCGCACGCGCGGGTCGTGATCGAGGCGGCGAACCTCAAGGGCGCCTCCGGCGTGACGCCCCTGGCCTGGGACCTGGCGCGGGCCGTCGGCGCGGTGCTGCGCTTCGACGGCGAGATCGTCGTGGGCTGGGACCGCTACGGCTACGGCTACGACCACAGCTACTGCCTGGTCTTCCGGCGTCCCGACGCCGATCCGGTCGCCCCCTGATTCGCGGCAACCTTTCCCCGCCGGATCACCACTACATCCCAGACACTCGCAGCGAGGAGGCGCATGGACACACGCGGCGACGCCGACCTGGTGGCCGGGATCCGCGCGGGCGACGCGGCGGCGGTGGAGACGCTCTTCCGGCGCTACACGCCGCTGGCGCAGGCGATCGCCGCGCGCGTCGTGGGCCGCGATCAGGCGCCCGACCTGGCGCAGGAGGCGCTGTTGGCGGCCTACCTGTCGCTCGACCGGCTGCGCGATCCGGCGCGCTTCCGCAGCTGGCTCTACGGGATCGTGCTGAACGTGTGCCGCAACGCGTTGCGCGCGCAGGCGGGGCCCGGCCCGGCGTCGCTGGAGAGCCTGGCGGGCGGGGTGCGCTTCGAGGCGCTGCCGTTCGGCGCCGCGCCGCCCGACCCGGCCCTGCTGGCCGAAGCGCGCGAGCTCCAGGCGCGGGTGTTCGCCGCGGTGCAAGCGCTGCCCCCGCCCATCCGGGCGGCGACCGTACTGTTCTACTACCGGCAGCTGCACCTGAACGAGATCGCGGCCAGGCTGGGCATCTCCGTGGGAGCGGTGAAGAGCCGCCTGCACGAGGCGCGGCACCGGCTGCGCACGCAACTGCGGCCGCACTACGCGGCGCCGGCCGCCGCCGCGCCGCCCGAAAGGAGCCTTTCGATCATGGTTGCCACACAAAGCACGGGCCTGGTCCCGGTGGAGATCGCCGATGTGGTCGCCCGCGGGTCCGAGCCGGATCCGCAGTATGTCGTCGTGCTCTGGGACGCCGCGGGCGGCCGGCTGCTGCCGATCTGGGTCGGCCCCGCCGAAGGGATCGCCATCGCGCTGGGGCTGCGGCAGGTGGCCACACCGCGCCCGGTCACCTACCCCTTCTTCGCGACGGTGATCGCGGCGCTCGGCGGCGCGGTCGAGGCCATCGAGATCGGCAGCCTGCAGGACGACACCTTCCACGCGACCGTGCGCCTGCGACAGGGCACGACGATGCACGCGCTCGACGCGCGACCCAGCGACGCGCTGGCGCTGGCCGTGCGCACGGGCAGCCCGATCGCGGTCGCGCCCGCCGTGCTGGCATCCGCCGGGCTGGCGCTGCCCGCCCCGCCCGCCGGCCCGCCGCGGGGTGCGGGGGCGGCGGCGATCGTGGCGCGGCTGGAAGCGCGCTGGCAACAGCCGCCGGTGCCGCGGCCCGATGCCGAAGCGTTGGCGGAGGGCCTGCGTGCGCTGACCGCGCTGGTCTTCGGGCCCGACGCGCCGGACGCCGAGGCCCCGCCGGGCTGAGCCGCCCGTCGCTCCGGGACACCGCCGGATCCCGCCTGACCTGCACGGTTGGGCGGGATCCGCACTTTCTCGCCGCGCGGCCCACGCCTGGGCACGGTTGAGATAGCGCGGGGGATCGGGTACAATAGGCGTATGGACTCGTTATATCGGGAAGTCATTCTAGAACATTATCGGGAGCCACACCATCACGGGCACCTGGCGGAGCCGAGCGTGTCGACCGAGGTGGATAACCCGCTCTGCGGGGACCGCCTGAACATCGACCTGATCGTGGAGGACGGCCTGATCCGCGACGTGGCCTTCACGGGCCGCGGCTGCGCGATCAGCCAGGCCAGCGCCTCGATGCTGGGCGATGAGCTCGTGGGCATGCCGGTGAGCCAGGCGGCCGCGCTGACACGGCGCGACATGATGGACCTGCTCGGGGTCGAAGTCGGCCCCGCGCGGCTCAAGTGCGCGCTGCTGGCGCTGCGCGGGGTCAAGATGGCCCTGACGCAGGCGGGAATCCCGGTCACCTCCTACGTGGACGAGGACGCCGACTAGGTGGCGATCGGCGCATCGCCGGCCGGGGCGGCCGGCCCGGTGCCCGCCGTGCCCGCCGTGCCCGGCGGCCTGCCCGACCTGCGCGTCGTCGCGCTGGCCGACGTGGTGCCGCACGAGCAGGCCGACCCGCGCCGCGTGGAGCGGCTGCGCCGCCGCATCACGACGGACGGGCGGCTGAAAAACCCGGTGGTGGTCACACCGATCCCGGACAGCGGGCAGGTCATGGTGATGGATGGCGCGAACCGTACCGCCGCACTCGGCGAGGCGGGCGCGCGCGACCTGCTGGTCCAGATTGTGCGCTATGATCAGCCCGGCGTGGCGCTCACGACCTGGAACCACTTGATCACCGGGATCGAGCCGAACGCCCTGCTGGCGGCGATCGCGGCCCTGCCCGGCCTGGAGGTGCAGCCGAGCAGCCCGGCCGAGGCGCGGCGCGCGCTGGCGGCGCGGCAGGCGGCGGCCTATCTGGTCCACCCGCCGCACGGAGAGCCGGCCGGCGAGGTCTATCTGCTGACCGCGCCGGTGATGGACCCGGAGGTCGAGACGCGGCTGCTGCTGGCGATCGTGGGGCTCTACCGGGGGCGGGCGGAAACGGCAATCCACCGGGTGAGCGGCGACACGATCGAGCAGTATCTGGACGACTACGACGACGTCAGCGCGCTGGTCGTCTTCCCACCGTACCGGCCGGAGGAGATCCTGGCGCTGGCGCGGGCCGGGCTGCGGGTGCCGACGGGCATCACGCGCCACATTATCCCGGCGCGGGCGCTGCGCGTCAACGTCCCGCTCGACCTGCTGCAAGACAATGCCATGAGTCTGGACGAGAAGAACCGCTGGTGGCACGAGTACGTCAAGTCGAAGCTGGCGGACAACGAGATCCGCTTCTATCAGGAATTGACCTACTTATTTGACGAATAGGGGCAGCCCGTCACGTGGCCGGGCCGCCCGGGAGTAAGGGCAATGGCTACCGAAGCAAAGACGACCGTCGAGGATGTGCGCGAGGCGCTGAAGGAAGTCTACGACCCCGAACTGGGGATCAACATCGTGGACCTGGGGCTGGTGTACGACATCGAGATCGCGAACAGCACGTGCGACATCACGGCGACGCTGACCACGCCGGGCTGCCCACTCGGCCCCGAGATCGTGGGGAACGTGCGCCGCGCGCTCAGCCGGTTCGAGGACATCGACGACGTGCAGATGCACATCGTCTTCAGCCCGCCGTGGCACCCCGCGATGATGAGCGACGACGCGAAGGACGAGCTCGGCTACTTCGGCTAGGCCGCCCGCCCGGTGCCCCCGCGGCGCGGCGCCGCGGAGGGCCGGTGACGGCCGCCCCGCCCTGCCGTCTCGCCCACCTTCGACCAACCCTTAGGCGTGCCGGCGCCACCGGCGGGTTGCCGCCATGCGCAGCAGCACCCGAACCCTGCAGGGCCTCTTGACCTGGGCGGGCCTCGCCCTGGTGGGACTGGTGCTGGTCGTCGTGATCCTCAATCTGGCCGCGCCGGTCCCCTTGACGAGCGCGCTGCGCGGCCCCTGGGTAGCACTCAAAGTCCTCTGCGGCGCGGTCCTGCTGATCAGCTGGGTTTTCCTCAATCTGCCCGAGGTGAAGCCGCCGGCCGGGCAATTCGTGCTGGCGGTCGCCGAATTGGGCGAGTGGCAGCCGGCCGACGGCGGCTGGCAGGTCGTGCCCAGCCCGCGCTCGGCCGCAGACCAGATCCGCGCGCTGTTGCCCACCAACTTGCCGGCCCTGCCCACCCGGGCGCCCGCCGCGGCGCGGCCCGCGCGCGTCCCGGCGCTACCCGCCGCGGCGCCGCCCGGCGGCAACGGCACGGCAGGCCCGCGTAGCGCGGGCGAGGTGCTGGCGCGCCCCCCGCTGCTCAACGGGCCGGGCGGCAACGGCGAGGCGGTACGCGGGCCTGGACCGCGCCCGCCGCGCATGCCGCAGAGTCCCCTCGGCGCCACCGCCTGGCTGGTGCAGGTGCTCAACACGCGCTGGAGCGCACCGGGCATGCCCGCCCTGGTCTGCACCGAAGTCGATTGCGCCACCGACGGGGCGAGTGCCCGGGCGCTGGGCGCGCGGGTGCCCGCCGACGTGGTGCTGTGGGGGGTGCTGCGCGCGGGGCGGCCGGCCGCGCTGTGGGCCAACGTCGTCGTGCTGACCGATCTGGAAGCGCGCGCCCAGGCCGAGGAGGGCGAGATGCACCTGGCCGGCCTGCGGGCCTTCCCCCTCGGGCCGCTCGCCAGCAGCGCGCCGGAGATCGTGCTCAGCCTGCTGACCGGCCTGGGCTACTATGCAGCGGGCCGGTTCCAGGCGGCGCTCAACGAATGGAACCTGTCGCTGATCACGGCGATCGTGGCGCACGACAACCCTCCGGAGACAGCCCTGAGCGCCGTGGCCGTGGCGCAGTTCTACCGCGGCAACGCGGCCTATCTGCTGCACGACGCGACGACGGCGGCCGACGCCTACGAGCAGGCGATCGCCACGGCGCCGCGCCTGGCCGAGGCGCAGCACAACCTGGCGCTGGCCTATCACGCGCTCGGCCGGCTGGACCAGGCCCACGAGCGCATCCGCGCGGCGCTGCGGATCAATCCGCACATGCCGTACGGTGCCTACAACCTCGGCGTCGTGCTGCTCAGCCGCGGCCGGCTCGTCGAGGCCGCCGACCTCTTCGGGCGGCTGCTGGCGCAGGACGCGCAGAGCGCCGAGATCCACCGCGCCCTGGGACTGGTGCACCGCGGGGCGGGCCGGCCCGACCAGGCGGAGCAAGAGCTCCGCGAAGCGTTGCGCCTGCGCCCCGCGTACGCCGAAGTCTATATGGACCTGGCGGCGCTCTACAACCAGCTGGCGGGCATGTACGCGCCGGACGACGCGGGGCACGCCCCACGGCGCGAGGAGCTGTTGGCACAGGCGCGGGCGGCGCTGCAGCAGGCCCTGGAGCTGCGGCCGGCCAACCCCGACGCGCACTACAACTACGGCCTCGTGCTCAACGCCGACGGCCAGATCGACGCCGCATCCGACGCGTTTCGCGAGGCGTTGCGCCTCCGCCCGGATTTCCCGGAGGCCCACTACGCCCTTGGGGTGCTGTACAAGAGCCAGGGACAATTCGACCAGGCGGTCGCGCAGTTCAAGGAAGCCACGGCGCTGAAGCCGGCGAACGCCGAGACGTTCGTTAACCTCGGGCTGGCTGAGTACGGCGAGGGGCGCTACGAGGCGGCGGCCGAGAAGTTCCGGCAGGCGCTGACGCTGGAGCCGCATAACGCGGAGGCGCATTATCGCCTGGGACTCAGCCTGGCGCGGCTGAACGACGCGGGCGCCATCGGGCACCTGCAGGCCGCCCTCATGGGCACCCCGGCGATCGCGGGGGCGGCACACGAGCTCGCGGCGATCTTCCGGCGCCAGAACCGCTATCCCGAGGCACTGGCGATTCTGGAGGAGCAGTTGAAGCGCGATCCGCGCGACGCGCAGGCGCATTACGGCCTGGGCAGCCTCTACGTGCACCAGGGCCGGCTCGACGCGGCCATCCCGGCCTTCCAGCGCGCCCTGCAATACGCGCCCGACCATGCCGCCGCGCATTACAACCTCGGCGTCGCCTATGTGGCCAAGGGCCGGCTGCCCGAGGCGATCGGCGAGTTCGAGCAGATGGTCGCCCTGACCCCCGACGATCCGCAGGCGCACTACGTGCTCGGCGTGGCCTACAAGGACCTGCACGACTACGTGCGCGCGGTGCAGGAGCTCGAGGCCGCGGTGCGACGCAAGCCCGACTTCACCGAGGCGCACTACAACCTGGGGCTGGCGTACCACGCGCTGAGCCAGCCCGAGGAAGCGATTGCCGCCTATCGCGCGGCGCTACACCTGGAGCCCGGCCACCCGCGCGCGCTCTACCGGCTCGGCACCGCCTATGCGGCGACCGGGCAGCTGGACGCGGCCATCGGCGTCTTCCAGCGCCTCGTCGACGCGCACCCGGAGCTGGCTGAGGGCCACTACAACCTGGGGGTCGCCTACAGCGCCTCGCAGCACTACCCGGGTGCGATCCGCGAGTTCAGCGCCGTGATCGGGCTCCGCCCCGACGACGCCGAGGCCTACAACCAGCTGGGGCTGGCCTACAAGAGCGCGGGGCGGCTCGAAGAAGCGGTCGACGCGTTGCAGCAAGCGGTGGCCCGCGCGCCCGGTCTGGCGCAAGCCTACTACAACCTGGGCCAGGCCTACACGGCGCTCAACGAGATCCAGCTGGCGGTGCAGGCTTTCCGCCATTTCGAGGAGTACAATCGGGCAGGCCCGACCCCGGCCGCGGTCGACAGCGCCGGCTGACGCCGCCGGCCCGGGCGGCCGGATGTGCGCAGTTGTTGCGCCGGGGGGTGGGGATGCCTATAATAGAGGCAACGCACACGCCGCGGGGGCGATCTGCCGGCCGGCGAGACCGGTGGTGTATGGCGCACAAGGGGAGACGCAGGCATGATCTCGAACACCAGTGGGCTGAACGCCGCCACCGAGTTTCAGGAGCGGATCGGGAGTCTGATCCAGGAGCTCCGCCAGGATCAGGAAATGCTCAGCCGGGAGAACAACGAGGTGGACCTGCTGTTGCGGCAGGTCCAGGGCGAAATCGATAAGCTGGGCCAGCGCGAGGGATCGATCAAGAGCCGCGTGCGCGACATGGAGCTGAACCTGGACAACTACACGCGGCAAGACATGAAGACGATCTACAACACCGCGCACGAGACCGATATGCGTATGTTCATGATGCGCGGCCAGGTCGAGCAGCTGCAGGCGAAGAAGCAGGCGACCCGCGCGATGATGAACCGGGTGCAGCGCACGCTCGATATCGTCTTGCAGCTGCCCGAAGGCGCGGTCCCCATGACGCCGGCCCCGTCGCGCCCGCTGAGCGGGCGCCTTGAGGCGCCCGTGCGCGAGGTGAGCCCGCAGGAAGTGGTCACGCAGGTCATCCAAGCGCAGGAGGACGAGCGCCTGCGCATCTCGCGGCAGATGCACGACGGGCCGGCGCAGACGATGACCAACCTGGTGCTGCGCGCGGAGATCTGCGAGCGCCTGCTCGACATCGACATCTCACGCGCGCGGATGGAGCTCGCCGGGCTGAAGTCGATGGTCAACGCGACGCTGCAGGCGACACGCGCTTTCATCTTTGACCTGCGGCCGATGATCCTGGACGACCTGGGGTTGGAGCCGACGCTGAAGGGGTATATCCGCCAGTTCATCGACAAGCACAAGATCGAAGTGAACGTGAGCGTGTCGGGCCTGAAGGGCCGGCTGCCGCGGCCGGTCGAAGTGGCGGCGTTCCGCGTGGTGCAGGAAGCGCTCAACAATGTAGCGAAGCATGCGCATGCCGCGCACGCCCAGGTGACCATCGAGCAGGAAGCGCGCGATCTCCGGATGACGGTGGACGACGACGGCAGCGGATTCAACGTGGACGACCTGGCGACGCGCGCGGATTCGGCGCGGGCGCTCGGCATCGCCTCGATGCGCCAGCGGGTCGAGATTCTGGGCGGCCAGCTGAGCATCGAGAGCCAGGTGGGGCGCGGCACCAAGGTGACCGTGGTCCTTCCGCTGGAGTAGCCGAGGGCGAATATCCGCCGCATCGACGCCTGAATAGGCACAACCTTATCATTCCTGATGATTTTATAGGCGTAAAGTACTAGCCCGCGGGGGACCCTTTGGGACCTGCGGGCTATTGTATTGCGCGCCGTCCTCCCGTATGATAAGACTCGACGGCGACATCGCAAGCCACAACAAACTAATCATCATGGCCCGGTGTTCGACCCGCTATTATCTGTTCTTCTCATCAATGAAGGGAAAGACCTACAATGCGCAAGCTCAATGATCTCCGGAAGAAGGGCCAGGGCCTCGTGGAATACGCCCTGATCCTCGTGCTCATCGCCATCGTCGTGATCGTCATTCTGGCCCTGCTCGGCGGGACCGTGAATAACATCTTCTCGACAGTCAGCAGCGCGCTTTAATCCTCCTGACGCGCCGCTCAGAGGAGCCCCACTACGGTGGGGCTCCTTTGTTGTGTCCCCCGGGTCGCACGCCGTCCGCCGGCCCGGGCCGGCGCGGCGCGCCGTGCGGCCCGTGGTCCCCTCCGCCCGGCTGGACTGAAAGTACTATTCCAGGCGCGCCGAATTAGGACTTGCGGGCTATTGTGCGGAGCAGCCGCGTCCCCTATGATAAGACTCGACGGCAAGACCGAGCACCACCCAAAAGCAATCATTCGGGCCCGGTCATCTGCCTGCTATTATCTGTTCAATATCAACTTGGAGGAAAGAACCCAAAATGCGCAAGCTCAACGATCTTCGGAAGAAGGGCCAGGGCCTCGTCGAATATGCCCTGATCCTCGTGCTCATCGCCATCGTCGTGATCGTCATTCTGGCCCTGCTCGGCGGGACCGTGAATAACATCTTCTCGACGGTCAGCAGCGCCCTGTAGTTCGCCGGTCACCCAGCGTCAAAGGAGCCCCACTGCGGTGGGGCTCCTTTGTCGTATCTCGCGCTTCCGCCCGGGAGGTGGGTCCCCGGCCGGCGGATCCGGTGAGCTGGGCCGAAGCAGGCTACACCGCCATTGGCCGCGCGCTTGCGATGCCGGCCAGCCGGTGACGCGCGGCCATGGGTGAAAGGTACTACCCAAAACGCGACCATCCAGGACCGGCGGGCTATTGTGCGCGCCCGGTTCCTCCCGTATGATAAGACTCGACGGCGACACCGTGAGCCACCCAAGAGCAATCATTCGGGCCCGGTTATCTGCCTGCTATTATCCGTTCAATATCAACTTGGAGGAAAGAACCCAAAATGCGCAAGCTCAACGATCTTCGGAAGAAGGGCCAGGGCCTCGTGGAATACGCCCTGATCCTCGTGCTCATCGCCATCGTCGTGATCGTCATTCTGGCCCTGCTCGGCGGGACCGTGAATAACATCTTCTCGACGGTCAGCAGCGCCCTGTAGTTCACCGGTCACTCAGCGTCCTAGCGAGGGAGCCCCACTTCGGTGGGGCTCCTTTGTTGTGTCCGGCGCCGCGGCTTTGACCGTGGTGGGCGGGGCGGTGGGTTGTTGCCGGTGGTAAGGTTCCGGGTGTACCAGGATTACCTTCCGGCGCAACAGCCGCGCGTGCTCTAATGGAGTCGAGGGATGGCCGCGACAGGCGGCGACCTGCCGCCGGGCCAGGCATCCCGCGACCCGCCACAAACGCACGCGAAAGGAGCCGTCCGATGAGCAATGAACGTCGTGACACCGTGGAGTGGGAGGAAGTGTTGCTGCTGGTCGACTCGTCGACCCGCTACTACGTGATCCCACGCGAGGTGCTCGCCGAGCACGAGGTGACCGGGGCCGACCTCGCCGCGGTGCAAAGCGCACTGGGGGACGACGTGGCCGGGTTCGGCATGGAGAACTCCTACGCCACAACGGAGCTCAGCCATGAGCACCGCGCCGACCTGCTGCGCGAAGCCGCCCGGACACAACGGGCGCAGCAGGCCGCCGGGGCCGAGAATGCGCCGGCCCGCGACAGCCCGATCGCCATCTTCATCCGCCGCGCCCGGCTGGCCGGAGGGCGCCGCTGGTCACAGCGGTCCACGGGGTGACCCGGGCCGCTCACCCGCCCGCTACCGCGCGCCCGCCCGCCCGACGACGGCCGTGGCCACGCGCGTCGCGGCGACCGCGGCGGCCACGGGGTCGCGGCCACCGGCCAGGTAGGCGGTGACGAAGCCGGCGGCGAAGGCATCGCCCGCGCCCGTCGTGTCGACGACGGGGCCGGGCCACGCCGGCACATGGCGGCGCTCGGCGCCCCAGCCGACCAGGCAGCCGTCAGCGCCGAGCGTGAGCACGACGAGCGATGCGAGGTCCAGCAGGCGGTCGACAATCGTGGCGGGATCGTCGGCGCCGGCCAGAAGCGCGCCCTCCTCGCGGTTCGGCAGCAGCAGGTCGACGCCGAGGCCGGCGATGAGCGCGCGGAACCACGCTGGGCCGGTGCGGGCCAGCAGGTGGCCGGGGTTCGGGTCGAGGCTGCAGAAGGCCGCCGGGCTGCCGGCGCGCAGCAGCGCGCGGGCCCGGAGCGCCGCGGGGCGCGGCTCGGGCCGCAGGAACGAATAGCCGGTGAAGTGCAGCCCGTCGAGGCCGGCGAACCAGCCCGGATCGAAATCGGCCGGCGCGAGGGTGCGCGAGGCGCCGGGGTGCGACCACATCCGGCTGCTGCCGGGGCCTTCGACGTTGCGCAGCACGAGCACGGTGCCGGTCGCGAGATCCGGGCAGACGCGCACGCTGGCCGTGACGCCGCGATCGCGCAGATCCTGCAACAGCAGCCTGCCCGCGGCATCGCCGCCGACCCGGCCGACGAAGCGCACCCGCGCGCCGAGCGCGGCCGCCGCACAGGCGAAGTTGGCGGCCGATCCGCCAGGATAGAGTTGGACCGTGCCCGCGCTGTCGTACTCCTGCCGGAAATCACCCTCGACGAGCACGTCGAGCAGCAGGTCGCCGAGCGTCAGCAGCGCCAGGGGCGCCGGGGATGCCACGGGCCGCGCCCTCAGGCCAGGGCCACGGCGATGCGGCCGGCGATCGCCGCGTTGTTCAGCAGCAGCGCGATGTTGGCCTGGAGGCTGCGTCCGGCCGTGCGCTCATGCAGGCGCCCCAGCAGGAAGGGCGTGAGGTCCTTGCCGCCGATACCCTGCGCGGCCGCGGCGGCCAGCGCCTCGGCGACGGCCCCGGCGATCTCCGCGGCCGGGATGGCCGCGACCTCCGGGATGGGCGCGACGACGAGCGCGCCCGCCGGCAGGCCCAGCGCCTGCCGGGCGCGCACCACGGCGGCGACCTGGGCCGCGTCCTCGACGCGCGCGTCGGCGCGCAGGCCGCTTTCGCGGGTGTAGAAGGCCGGGAACTGGTCGGTCTGCCAGCCGAGGACCGGCACGCCGTGCGTCTCGAGCCACTCGCGGGTAGCGGGCAGGTCGAGGATGAGCTTGGCGCCCGCGCAGACGGTGACGCAGGAGGCGCGCGCCAGCACGGGCAAGTCGGCCGAGATGTCGAGCGTCTGCGCCCAGCCGCGGTGGACGCCGCCGATGCCGCCCGTGGCGAAGACGCGGATGGTGGCCGGGGCCGCCTGGGCGAGATGCAGCGTGGCGGCGACCGTCGTGGCCCCGTCGGCGCCCGTGGTGAGGGCCAGGGGCAGGTCGCGGATGCTGAGCTTGGCCACGCCGGTGCCGCGCGCGAGGCGCTCCAGCTGCGCGGCGTCGCAGCCGACGTGGACCACACCGCCGAAGACGGCCATGGTCGCGGGCACGGCGCCTGCGTCGCGCACGGCGGCCTCGCAAGCCTGCGCGGTCTCCAGGTTGGTGGGCCAGGGCAGCCCGTGGGCAATGACCGTGGACTCAAGGGCGACGATCGGCCGCCCGGCGGCGGCAGCGGCGGCCACCTCGGGCGCCAGCACGAAGGGCGCGGCAGCGGTTGGGGGATCAGGCATCGCCGTAGTATACCGCAGCCCCCGGCGGGCGGCAACGGCGGGCTGGGTCACGACCAGAGGCGGTCCCAGCTGCGCTCGGTGTCCCACTCGGGCGTCGGCGCGAAGAAGCCGCCGCTCTCCGGCAGCAGATGGGCCTGCAGCGCTGCCTCGTCGATCCGGAAGCCCAGGCCGGGCGCCTCCGGCACGGCGATGTAGCCGCCCTGAATGATCGGCTTTGGCACCCCGGCGATCAGGTCGTCCCAGAACGGCACCTCGGTGAAATGGTGCTCCAGCGCGATGAAGTTCTCGGTGGCGGCCGCGCAGTGCACGCTCGCCAGCGTGCTGATCGGCGTCCCGGCCATGTGCAGCGCCATGCTGATGCCGGCTTCCTGCGCCAGGTCGCCGATCTTCTTCGTCTCCAGGATGCCGCCGCTCGTCGCCAGGTCGGGATGGACCACGTTGACCGCCCGCGCCTGCAAGAGCGGCAGAAAGCCCTCCTTGAGATAGATGTCCTCGCCCGTCGCCACGGGGGTGTGCAGCGCGCGCTCGATCTGCACCCATTGGTCGGTGAACTGCCAGGGCACCAGGTCTTCGAGCCAGGCCAGGTTGTACGGCTCCAGCGCCTGGCCCAGCCGGATACAGTCGTCGACGCCGATGTGGCCGAAGTGATCCGCGGCGATCGGCACCTCGTCGCCCACAATGGCGCGCACCTGGGCCACGTACTCGCAGATCAGCGCGATGCCCTTCGGCGTGAGGCGCACGTGGGTGAACGGATGCATCAGATGGTGCATATTCACCAGCCGCTCGACCGCCGCGGCCGGATCGCCCGGCAGCATGCCCTGCGGCCAGGACAGCGCGCCCGGCACGCCGATCAGCGGCTGCACGCCGAGGTCCATCTTGAGCATCGTGTAGCCGCGCGCAATCCGCTCGGCCAGCTTCCGGCCCATCGCCTCGCCGGTCGGCTCGTTCGGCGTATCGCAGTACATGCGGATCGCGGTCGCGGAACTTGCCGCCCGCGAGCGCATAGGCAGGCGCGCCGTAGGCCTGGCCCGCCAGGTCCAGCAGCGCCATCTCGACCGCGCAGACGCCGCCGGCCTGCCGCCCATGATGCCCGAACTGCTTGATCTTGCGGAACAGGCGGTCCACATCGCAGGGGTTCTCGCCCAGCAGCCGGCTCTTGAGCAGCAGCGCGTAGGTCTTGCTGGCCCCGTCGCGCACTTCGCCGTAGCCGCTGAGGCCCTGGTTCGTGTCGAGGCGCACGATCGTGAAGCGCCAGCCGTCCCAGCCGACCGTCGCCGTGCGCAGATCGGTGATCCGCAGCGCGCTCGGGCGTGAGGCCGCGCGCACGTAGTCCTCGGGCCGGGGGGAGTTATCGGCCCCTCGCCCCGCTCACGAAGCCTCCGAGCCCGAGCCGGCGCGGGCCTGCTTCCACGCCTCGAAATCGGCCTGGATATCGGCGCGCCAGGTAGGCACGTCGATCTCGCCGGTGGTGTACGTCCCTTCGGCCAACCGCAGCTTGCCGAACTCGTCGCGCACGCGGATCTCCTCGCTCCGCGCCACGACCGCCTCGGCCAGGTGCGGCGGGATGAAGATCACGCCGGTCGGCGTGCCGAGCACGACGTCGCCGGGCAGCACGGTCGCGCCGCCAATGCGGATCGGGATGTTGAGGCCGGCCAGCGTCACGTCGGCGATGGCCGTCGGGTCGACGCCGCGCACGTAGAAGTTCACGTCGTTCAGCCGCACCAGGCCCTGGTAATCGCGGATGCCGCCGTCGATGACCGCCCCGGCACGCGTGCGCCGCCCTACCGCGGTGCCCAGGTTATCGCCGACGACGGTCCCGTCCTTGACCTTGCCGAAGATATCCACCACCATCACGTCGTTTAGCTCCAGCGTCTCGATGATCCAGGAGTTCTGTCCGCCGACGGCCCCGCGCCCCTCGGCGAGGCCGGCGCGCTGCACCGCGTCGTGGTAGTCGGGCCGGTGGGGCAGGAACTGCGCCGTGACCGCCCGGCCGACCGTGACGCGGCCGGGATGAGTCTCCCGCCAGTTGCCCTCGAACTGCCGGGGATAGCCGTGCTCGCGTAGCACCCCCCACGCCTCTTCGGTCGTGACCAACGCCATCCTTTCCAGCAGGTCGTCGGGCACGCGCGGGCGGCCGTCCGGGAAGCGCTCGAACGGGTTCAGGGAGGTCAACGCGATCAGGTCCTCGCGCGACGGTTGCACGCGCATGGTGTCAGGCTCCTCTACTCGTCATGGCGCCAGCCCAGCAGCCGCGTGGCCTTCTCGCAGTTGAAGAAGCCGCTGCGGCCGGGCAGGTCGCCCCGCAGCGGCACGTCGGGAAAGAAGCGTTCCTTCAAGGCGAGCGAGGGCGTATCGACGACCGTGTGCGGCGCCACGATATAGAAGACCTCGTGCCCGCCGAAGTCCGCCGTGAGCGCCAGCAAGCAGGCCCGGGCGGCCGCGTCCAGCAACGTCAGGCCCCAGAGATCACGCACCCGTGCCTGGATCACGGCGGTGTTGTCCCCCGCCGCCAGGTAGGGCCGCGGGGTGACCCAACTAAAGCGCAGGCTGGCAATGTGCATGTCCTCGTAGCGGCGAGCGATCGAGTCGCCCTGCTGCTCGCAGATCCACTTCGACAGGCTATAGGGGTCTTCGTTATAGGTCGGGTGCTGCTCGTCGAGCGGAAAGTAGTCGTAGCGGGGCCGGCGGCTGTAGGAGGCGCCGATGGCGTTCACGCTCGACGCCTGGCACACGCGGCGGATGCCCGTCTCCGCGGCGGCGCGCAGCGCATTGTAGCTGCCGACGACGTTGTTGTTGTGCACCTCGTGGTCGGGATTGTGGCTCGGCGTCGGGATCGCCGCCAGATGCACCAGCGCGTCGCAGCCCCGCAACGCGCCCAGCACCTCCGCGTAGCCGGCCATGTCCAGCGTGACGGCGGTCACGCCCGGCCGCGCGGCGCCTTCGGGCGGCGCCACCCGGTCGATGCCGACCACCTCGTGCCCCTCGGCCAGCGCCAGATCGACGACGGCGCGCCCGATCAGGCCGGACGTCCCCGTGACGGCAATGCGCATCAGTTGTCTCCCCTCCCTGTACGCGTGGATCGCGCGTGACCGGTCCGGCCCTCAGGCCTGCGCGTACACCGCCTGCCGCAGCCCGCGGATGTAGCCCAGGGCATACAGGCGGCCAAAGGCCGAGTAGCCCGCCGCGGCGTTGCTGTCGCCGGCCACCGTCGGCACGTGGTCCGGGCGCAGCAGGCCCGCGAAGTCGATATCGCGGTAGGCCCGCATGCAGGCCAGCATATCGGTCTGGCCGGCGTCGTGCCAGGTCTCCTCGAACCGCTCCGGCGTGCCGCGCACGTCACGGAAATGCACGAAGAAGATCTTCTGCTGCCGCCCGAACGCGCGGATCACGCCCGGCAGGTCGCCGGTCATCAGCGTGAAGTTGCCCTGGCAGAGCGTGATGCCGTTCATCGGGCTGGGCACCAGGTCGAGCAGGCGTTGGAAGTTCGCGACGCTGCGCATGATCCGCCCCACGCCGTGAATGGGCGAGAGCGGCGGATCGTCCGGATGCATCGCCAGCTTGACGTGCGCGCGCTCGGCCACGGGGACCACACGGCGCAGGAAATATCCCAGATTGTCCCACAATTCCGATTCGGAGATCGGCCCAAGCGCCGAGGGCGGCGCGTCGGGCAGCGCCGCGCGGTCGAAACTGGTGACCAGCGAGCCGCCGCGCGAGGGGGTCGTCGTGCTGGTGCGCACCCAGTTGAAGTCGGTCATCCACTCGTAGCACCAGACCGGCACGCCGAGCTTGCCCATGTTCTCGATCAGCGTGCAGACCGTGGCGATCTCCTCGTCGCGGCCCGGCAGCCCGCGCTTGGCTTTGTTCAGCGGCGGGCGCGCCTCGATCACGCCGAGCCGGAAGCCGCCGCGCTCGTACGCCCGCTGCATGTCGCGAAGCGGCGCGTAGTCCCAGGGCGCGCCCGCGGCGCTCGTCGGGTCGGCGGCGGGCAGGCCGCCGACGGCCCAGTCCACGCCCGCCTGCTTCGCGAGCGTCCACACGGGCGTGGGCGTAGGCGGCAAGAACTCGGCGATCTCGATCACGAATGCTTCTTCTCCTTGCGGGCACGGGCGCGCCACGACGCGCGGCCCGGCAGGCGGCGCCTCAGCGCTGAACGCGCCCGGCCGTGTTGCCCGCCATGAGGCTGCGCACCTCGGCGAGCGTGACGCGGTTCAGGTCGCCCGGAATGGAGTGCTTGAGCGCCGAGGCCGCCACGGCGAAGTCCAGGGCCGCCTCGGGCGGCAGGGCGGTCGCCAGGCCGTAGATCAGCCCGGCGGCAAACGCGTCGCCCGCGCCGACGCGGTCGACGATGTGGGTGATCTCGTAGCGCGGGCCGACCCGGAACTGCGCGCCGTCGTAGAGGCACGCCGACCAGCCGTTATGGCTCGCACTGTGGCTCTCGCGCAGGGTGATCGCCTGGTAGCGCAGGTTCGGGAAGGCCGCGAAGACCCGGCGGCACAACGCCTCGTAGCGCCCCAGGTCCAGGCCGCCGGACCGGACATCCTGCTGCCAGTCCTCGGCGCCGGCCGTGATGCCGAGCGCCTCCTGGCAATCCTCCTCATTGGCGATCCCCACGTCGACGTGCCGGACGAGGGCGGCCATCACCTCCGGCGCCTGCTTGCCGTACTTCCAGAGCTTGCCCCGGTAGTTGTAGTCGCACGACACGGTCAGCCCGCGCGCCTTCGCCGCGCGCACGGCCGCGATCGCCAGGTCCGCGGCCGTGGCGCTGATGGCCGGGGTGATGCCGGTGATGTGAAACCAGGCGGCGTCCTGGAAGACGGCGTCCCAGTCGAATGTGTCGGGCGCGGCCGCGGCGAAGGCCGAATGGCCGCGGTCGTAGACGACCAGCGAGCCGCGCTGGTTGGCGCCGTTCTCGAGGTAATACACCCCGAGCCGCGCGCCGCCGCGTACGACGCGCGAGACGTCGACCCCGTGCCGCCGCAACTCGGCCAGGCAGGCGTCGCCGATCGGGTTGGCGGGCACGACGGTGACGAACGCCGCGTCGAGCCCGAATTGGGCCAGGGAGACCGCCACGTTGGCCTCGCCGCCGCCGAAGGTGGCCTCCAGCAGGGGGGATTGAAACAGGCGCTCCTGGTTGGGCGCCTTCAGGCGCAGCATGATCTCGCCCAGCGTCACCACGCGCGTCATCCGCCGGCCACCCCTTCCCCGCGCACCTTTCGCACCACGGCGACCGCCTCGGCGGCCAGCCGGGTGATCTCGCCGAAGGCCCCCTGCGCGATCAGGCGCGCCGCGACCATCCAGCTACCGCCGACGGCGATAACGTTCGGCCGGCGCAGGTAGTCGGGCAGCGTCGCGGCGGTGATGCCGCCGGTCGGGATGAAGCGCACGTCCGGGAAGGGCCCGGCCAGCGCCTGCAACATCCGCACGCCGCCCAGCTCCTCGGCGGGGAAGAACTTCAGCAGAGTGAGGTCCCGCCCCAGCGCGGCCAGCACCTCGGTCGCGGTCGCGACGCCGGGCACGACAGGGATCCCGTGCGCCCGGCACCAATCGACCACGGCCGGATCGAAGCCGGGCGACACGAGGAAGCGCGCGCCCGCGTCCACGGCCTCCTGCGCCTGCGCCACGGTGAGCACGGTGCCGGCGCCGAGGGTCACCGTAGGCACCGCCTGCGCGATGCGGCGGATCGCGTCGCCCGCTGCGGGGGTGCGAAAGGTGACTTCCATCACGGGCAAGCCTCCAGCCAGCAGCGCCTCGGCCAGGGGCACGGCATCCGCCGCCCGGTCGATCTTCACCACCGGCACCAGGCCGGCGTCGCCCAGGGCTGTCAGCACATCCTCCACCTGTCGTCTCCTCCTGCCCCGGCTCAGGGCCGCGGGCCGCGCGTGCCCCCGGGGCACCGGGTACCAGTATAGCGCAGCCGCGGGCAGCGCGGCAACGGCGGGCGCCGCGTGACTCCGGGGGCACGCGTCGTGTATAATTCGGGGTAGCGGCATGGGTTCGTGCAACAGCGCCTCGACGCGGAGGCCGCTGGAGGGCCAGAGGAGGCACTGCATTGGATTTCGAATTATCCGAGGAACACAAGCTGTTCCGCGAAATGGTGCGCGACTTCGCCGAGAAGGAGGTCGCGCCCGGAGCGATCGAGCGGGACCGCACGCACGCCTTCCCCGACGATCTGATCGCCCGTATGGGCGCGCTCCACCTGATGGGCGTCCCCTTCCCCGAAAAGTACGGCGGGGCCGGCGGCGACACCATCTCGTACGCGATCGCGGTCGAGGAGATCAGCCGGATCGACGGCTCGCTGGGTCTGATCCTGGCGGCGCACACCTCGCTCGGCGCGTCGCCCTTCTACCTCTTCGGCAACGAGGCGCAGAAGCAGGAATGGCTGGTGCCGCTGGCGCGGGGCGCGATGCTCGGCGCCTTCGGGCTGACCGAGCCGAACGCGGGCTCCGACGCTGGTGGCACGGCGACCTACGCCGAGCGCGACGGCGACGCCTGGGTGATCAACGGGCGCAAGCAGTGGATCACCTCGGGCCGCGTGGCCGGGGTCATCGTGGCGACGGCCAAGACGGATCGGGCGGCGCAGGGCAGCCGGGGCATTAGCTCGTTCATCATCCCCAAGGGCACGCCGGGCCTCAGCTATGGCCGCGACGAGGACAAGATGGGCCTGCGCTCGTCGATCACCTCGGCGCTCTTCTTCGACGACGTGCGCCTGCCCGGCGACGCGCTGCTGGGGGAGGAAGGCGACGGCTTCAAGCAGTTCATGCAGATCCTCGACGGCGGGCGCATCAGCATCGGGGCCATGGCGATCGGGCTGGGCCAGGGCGCGTTTGACGCGGCGGTCGCCTACGCGATGCGGCGCGAGCAGTTCGGGCAGCCGATCGCCAACTTCCAGTCGATCCAGTTCAAGCTGGCGGACATGGCGATGAAGCTGGAAGCGTCCCGCTTGCTGGTCTACAAGGCCGCGTGGCTGAAGGATCAGCACCGGCCTTACAGCCAGGCGGCGGCGATCGCCAAGCTGTTCGCCTCGGAGACCGGCGAGGAATGCGCGTACCAGGCGATCCAGATCCACGGCGGCATGGGCTACGCCGTCGAGAGCGAGGTCGAGCGGATGTATCGCGACGTGCGCCTGACGACGATCGGCGAGGGCACGTCGGAGATCCAGCGCCTGGTGATCGCGCGGAACCTGCTGAAGGAGGCGGCGCGGGCCTGAGGGCGCGGGCGCCCGCCCGGCCACCGGCCGCGGCCCGGCCGCCCACCCGCCCGGTCCCGCCGAGCGACCGCATGAACTGGGATCTCAGCGAGGAACAACTTCAGATCCGCGAGCTGGCCGGAGACGTGGCGGCGCGGGAGCTCGCGCCGCATGCCCAGGCCTGGGACGCCGCGGAGTACTTCCCGCGCGAGGTCTTCGGCCAGTTGGGCGCGCTAGGCTTCGCGGGCATGCTGATCCCGGAGGAGTACGGCGGGGTCGGCGCGGATACCCTCTCCTACATCCTGATGCTGGAGGAGATCAACAAGGTGCTGCCCGCGCTGGGCACGGTGATCTCGGTGCATAACTCGCTCGTGGGCTACGCGATCCTGCGCTGGGGCAGCGAGGCGCAGCGGGCCGAGTTCCTGCCGCGCCTGGCGAGCGGCGAGTGGCTGGGCGCCTACGCGCTGAGCGAGGCGCACGCCGGGTCCGACCCGGCGAGCATGCGCACGCAGGCCGTGCGCGCGGGCGACGAGTATCGCATCACCGGCACGAAGACCTGGATCACCAGCGGCGCCAGCGCGGACGTCTACATCCTGTTCGCCGTGACCGACCGGAGCGTGAAACCGTCGCGGGGCATCAGCGCGTTCGTCGTGCCGAAGGGCACGCCGGGCCTGACGGTCGGCAAGCGCGAGGAGAAGATGGGCATCCGGGCGTCGGAGACGACCCAGATCATCTTCGAGGACGCGCGCGTCCCGGCCCGGTACTTGCTCGGATCGGAGGGCGCGGGCTTTAAGCTGGCGATGTCGCTGCTGGACGGCGGGCGCATCGGCATCGGGGCGCAGGGCCTGGGCATCGCGGAGGGCGCCTACGCCGCGGCGCGCGACTACGCCTTGCAGCGCGAGCAGTTCGGGCAGCCGATCGCCGAATTCCAGGCGATCCAGATGATGCTGGCCGACATGCTGACGGGGATCGAGGCGGGCCAGGCCCTGCTCTATCGCGCCGCCTGGCTGAAGGATCGCCAGGAGCGCGTGACGCGCGAGGCCGCGATGGCGAAGCTGTTCTGCAGCGAGTTGGCGATGCGCTGCGCGCACGACGCCGTGCAGATCCACGGCGGCTATGGTTATGTCAAGGAGTATCCCGTCGAGCGGATGTTCCGCGACGCGAAGATTACCGAGATTTATGAGGGCACCTCGCAGGTGCAGCGCATGGTGATCGCCGGGCAACTGCTCAAGGCGGCCGCGCCGGAGGCGAAGGAGTAAGACGATGACCGATCAGGATCAGCACACCAACGGCAAGGCGCGCGCCAACGGGCATGGGACCAACGGCCACGCGGCTGAGGCGCCCGCGGGCGAGGGCATCGCCCGGCTGGCCGAGGCCGCGCGCCGCTGGGAGGCGACGACCGTGGAGCGGTCGCTGACGAAGCTGCCGGAGGCGAACGGCCCCTTCACCACCGTCTCCGGCGAGCCGATCCGGCGGCTCTACACACCCGCCGACCTGCCCGACTTCGACTACGCGCGCGATCTGGGCTTCCCAGGCGAGTTTCCCTTCACGCGCGGCGTCCACCCGACGATGTACCGCAGCCGCTTCTGGACGATGCGCCTTTTCGCGGGCTTCGGCAGCGCCGAAGAGACGAACGCGCGCTTCCGCTACCTGCTGGAGCACGGCGAAACCGGCCTGTCGACCGCCTTCGACTTCCCGACGCTCTACGGCCGCGACAGCGACGACCCGCTGAGCTACGGCGAGTTCGGCAAGTGCGGCGTCGGCGTCTCCAGTCTGGCCGACATGGAGATCCTGTTCGCCGGGATCCCGCTGGACCAGGTCACCACGTCGATGACGATCAACGGCCCAGCGCCGGTGATCTGGGCCTTCTACATCGCGGCGGCCGAGAACCGCGGCATCGCGCGGGGGCTGCTCGGCGGCACGTTGCAGAACGACATCCTGAAGGAGTACATCGCCCAGAACACCTTCATCTACCCGCCCGAGCCGTCGATGCGGCTGGTGGTCGACACGATCGAGTTCGCGGCGAAGGAGATGCCGCGCTGGAACCCGGTGTCGATCAGCGGCTACCACATCCGCGAGGCGGGGTCGACGGCGGCGCAAGAGCTCGCCTTCACCCTGGCCGACGGGTTGACCTACGTCGAGGAGTCCGTGAAGCGCGGCATGAACGTGGACGAGTTCGCGCCGCGGCTCAGCTTCTTCTTCAACGCGCACAACGACTTCTTCGAGGAGATCGCCAAGTACCGCGCGGCACGGCGCATCTGGGCGCGCGAGCTCAAGGAGCGCTTCGGCGCCACGAACCCGCGCTCGCTCTGGCTGCGCTTCCACACGCAAACGGCGGGCTGCTCGCTCACGGCCCAGCAGCCGGAGATCAACATCGTGCGTACGACGATCCAGGCGCTGGCGGGGGTGCTGGGCGGCACGCAGTCGCTGCACACGAACTCGATGGACGAGGCGATCGCGCTGCCGTCGGACAAGGCGGTACGCATCGCCCTGCGCACGCAGCAGATCATCGCCGAGGAGAGCGGCGTGACGAACACGATCGACCCGCTGGGCGGCTCGTATTTCGTCGAGGCGCTGACCAACGAGCTCGAGCGGCAGGCGTACGCCTACTTCGAGCGGATCAAGGCCCTCGGCGGGGTGATCCCGGCGATCAAGGAGAACTTCTTCCAGGACGAGATCGCCCGCGCGTCGTACGCCTACCAGCGCGAGGTCGACGCCGAGCGCAAGACGGTGGTGGGCGTCAACGAGTACGTGCTGGACGAGCCGGTCGAGATCCCGATCCTGATGATGGATCCGGAGGGCGAGGCGCGGCAGATGGCGCGCCTGGCGCGCGTCCGCGCCGAGCGCGACCCGGCCCGCCACGCCGCGGCGCTGGAGCGCGTGCGCCAGACGGCCGCCGACCCGCAGCAGAACATCATGCCCGCGCTGATCGAAGCCGCCCACGCCTATGCCACGCTCGGCGAGACCACCGACGTGCTGCGCAGCGTCTTCGGCGTGCAGGCGTTCAGCACGGTGGTGTAGGGGGCGACCCGGTGCGTTGCCCGGCGGCTAAAGCCGCGGGCAACAAATACGAAGCCCGCCTGCGCGGGCTGAGATGGGAGGCGATTCGGCCTGCGGGGGAGCGGGGCGGTCGCGCGGGGTTGCCCGGCGGCTGAAGCCGCGGGCAACAAATACGAAGCCGCCCTACGGCGGCTGAGACGGGAGATGGGCCGGGATGCCGCCGGACACTCGGCTGTAGGAGGGGGCGCCAGCCCTATGGGCGCGTACGCAGCGGATGGCCAAGGACAGCGCTGGGCGGGACAAAGGCACGACAGGCCCCGGTCGCCCTGCCTCCCCTCGTCATCCTGAACGAAGTGAAGCCTCGATGCCGCCCCACGGGGCGCCAGATTGATTGATGAAAACAGCCGTGCGGGGCTATTTCTGGCAGATTCCACTCGGGATCTTTCCCTGAGGCAGCCCTTTCGGCGCCGACCGGCCACCCGGGGCCCCGAGGTTGAGCAGGGCAAGCCGCCCGGCGCGGAGATCCTTCGCCTGCGGCTCAGGATGACAAGGGGGAGGGCCGGGAACGCTTAAGTAGGCGGCAATCGAGCTGCGCCCCGCGAGGCACCGGGGTGCCGGCGCGGCGACGAGGGGCCGGGCTGGCGCTGGGAGCCGAGGCGCTGTTGCTGATGGTGGGGCTGCCGTTGGCGGTGATGAAGCGGCCCATCTATGCGGAGTGAGCCGCGCGCGGGGGATTGCCGCGGCGGTGTGCGAGGGCGAAGAATGAACAGGCAGCAGTTGCGGACTAAGCTCGACACGACGTGGGCGGACCTGGCCGCGGCCTGTGCCGGGCTGTCCGACGCGGAAATGACGGAGCCCGGGGTGGCGGGCGAATGGTCGGTGAAGGACGTGCTGGCGCACGTGATGACGTGGGAGGAGGAGTGCCTGGAGTACCTGCCGGTCATCGCGGAGGGCAAGCCGGCGCTCCGCTACGCCACGTATGGCGGCATCGACGCGTTCAACGCGCTGCGCACGGAGCAGAAGCGCGCCCTGTCGCTCGCCGACTTGCGCGAGCAGATGGACGCGGTGCACGCCCGGCTTCTGGCCTATCTGGCAGGCGTGCCCGAGGAGCTCATCGTGCGGGAAACGCGCTTCCGGCATCGCCTGCGGATGGACACCTACCACCATTATCCCCAGCACGCCCGCATGATCCGGGAGTGGCGGGCGGCGCGGGCAGCCACCGCGGCGCCGGTGGGGTAAGGGGCAGCCGCCGGAGGGGGACGCACTGTAATGCAGGATGAAGACCGTTATCCACGCATCGAGCTAAATCCCGGCGTCATGACCGGGAAGCCTGTTATTCGCGGCACACGCATACCCGTGGATCTGCTGGTCCGCTTGGTCGCGCAGGGCATCCCGGAAGCGGACATCTTGCGGGAGTATCCCCGGCTACAGCCGAAAGATATGCAAGCAGCCTTGATATATGCGGCGCATGTGCCCGGTAACGAACATGAGTGACCCCATGAGTCGGGGATGATCGGGATCCCAATCGAAGGGATGAGGCAAGAGAGATGACGACTGCGACGGCACGCAAAATCCGGGTCTTGGTGGCCAAGCCCGGGCTCGATGGGCACGACCGCGGCGCGAAGGTGATCGCGCGCGCGCTGCGCGACGCGGGGATGGAAGTGATCTACACCGGCCTGCACCAGACGCCGGAGATGATCGCCGAGGCGGCGCTGCAGGAGGACGTCGACGCCGTCGGGCTGTCGATCCTGAGCGGCGCGCACCTGGCGATCTTTCCGCGCGTGATGGAGGAGCTCCACAAGCGCGGCCTCGACGACGTGCTGGTCTGCGCGGGCGGCATTATCCCGCCGGCCGACGTCGAGCCCGTGCGCGCGATGGGCATCAAAGGCGTCTTCGGGCCGGGCACCAGCATGGACGAGGCGGTGCAGTTCATCCGCGAGAACGTGCGCCCGCTGACCGACGATGCGGCCTAGCGCCGTCCCCGAGCCCGGCCCCCCGTCCCCTGCCCCCGCCGAGAGCCTGGCCGCGCGCCTGCTGGCCGGGGAGCGGCTCGCGCTGACCCGCGCCCTGACGCAGGTGGAGAACCGCCGGCCGGGGGCCGCCGCGCTCCTCCGCGCGATCACGCCGCGGACCGGGCGCGCCTACCTGCTCGGCATCACCGGGCCGCCGGGCACCGGCAAATCGACGCTGACGACCGTGCTCGTGCGCGCGCTACGGGCCCGCGGCGAGTTGGTGGCCGTCGTGGCGGTGGACCCGACCTCGGCGATCAGCGGCGGCGCGCTGCTGGGCGACCGCATCCGCATGCTCGAGTTCCACCGCGACCCCGGCGTCTTCATCCGCAGCATGGCCAGCCGGGGCACGCTCGGCGGGCTGGCCGCGGCCACGGGCGATTCTGACGCGCGTGCTCGACGCCTTCGGCTTCGACTGGGTGATCATCGAGACCGTCGGCGTGGGCCAGGATGAGGTCGCGGTGGCCGGGCTGGCCGATACGACGCTGCTGATCGAGGTGCCGGGGCTGGGCGACGACGTGCAGGCGATCAAGGCGGGCGTGCTCGAGGTGGCCGACATCCTCGTGGTGAACAAGGCCGACCTGGAGGGCGCCGGGCGGCTGGCGGCGACCCTGCGCGCGATGCTCAGCTTGACGCCATCCGCGGGCTGGAAGCCGCCCATCCTGCAAACCGTCGCCGCGCGCGGCGAGGGCGTGGACGCCGTGCTCGACGCGGTCGCCCACCACCGCGCGCACCTGGAGGAGACCGGCGGGCGCGCCGCCCGGGCGCGCGCCCGGCTGACCGCCGAGGTGCTGGACCGCGCGCTGGAGCAGATCGCCGGGCGGCTCCAGGCGCTGCTGGCGCAGGATCCGGCGTTCGCCGACGCCGGGGATCGCCTGGTCGCCCGCGAGATCGACCCTGAGACCGTCGCGACCGCGCTCGTGGCGCGGCTGGCGGGCTGACGCCGCATGCGCCCTGCGCCGTCGCGCCGCCCGCCGCTGGCCGAGATCGACACCTGGAGCCTCTGGCTGGCCCTGCGCCGTGGGGAGTGGCGCCAGGCGCTGCCCTGGCTGCTGCTGCTGTCGGGCTTCTGCGCCGTGCTCGCGGGCATGGCCGCGTTCTTCTGGCTGACCGCGCGCAACGACCCGGTCACGATGATCGCCCTACTGATCGGGCTCATCTGGTTCGGCGTCTACCTGCAGCGGCGGCTCTCGACCCGGCCCGGCTTCGCCCTGGCCACCGTCGCGGCGCTGCTGACGGTCGCACTGATCCTGTTCGGGCTGTGGCTGCTGGGCTACGCGCTCAGCGGGGAGAACGTCTGGGTGGGCATGCTGGGGGTCATCGCCGTCAGCGCCCTGGGGATCGTGCTGGGCGCGGCGGGCATCCGGCGGCTGGACCGGCCCGCGTAGCGGCGAGAGGAGTGCCATGCAAGCACTGGTCGAATGCGTGCCGAACTTCAGCGAGGGGCGGCGGCCCGAGGTGATCGCCGCGATCGTGGACACGATCCGCGGCCTGCCGGGCATCCGGCTGCTCGACGTCGAGTTCGAACGCCGACCACAACCGGTCGGTCGTGACCTTCCTGGGCGCGCCGGACGCGGTGGCCGACGCGGCCTTCCGGCTGACCGCGGCGGCGATCGAGCACCTCAACATGGAGCAGCACGAGGGCGCCCACCCGCGCATCGGCGCGATGGACGTGGTGCCCTTCGTGCCGGTCACCGGGGTGACGCTCGACGAGTGCGTGGCGCTGGCGCGCCGCGTGGGCGCGCGCATCGCCGACGAGCTTGGCGTGCCGGTCTACCTCTACGCCGCCGCGGCGACGACCCCCACGCGGCGCCGCCTGCCCGACGTGCGGCGCGGCCAGTACGAGGGCCTGAAGCAGGCGATCAGCGAGCCCGAACGCGCGCCCGACTTCGGGCCGCCGCGGCTGCACCCCACCGCGGGGGCGACGGCGGTCGGCGCGCGGCCGCCGCTCATCGCCTACAACATCAACCTGGCGACCGACAACCTGGCCATCGCGCGCGACATCGCGCGGGCGGTGCGCGAGAGCAGCGGTGGGCTGGTGAACGTGCAGGCTATGGGCGTGGACCTGACCACGGCGAGCCAGGTGCAGGTGTCGATGAACCTGCTCGACTACACGCGCACGCCCGTCGCCCGCGCGTTCGACCTGGTGCGCGCCGAGGCGGCGCACCGCGGCGTGCTGATCGCCAACAGCGAGGTCGTCGGGCTGATCCCGGTCGACGCGCTGCTCGACGTGGCGCGGACCTACCTGCAACTGGACGCGTTCCGGCGCGAGCAGGTGCTGGATCTCCGGCTGCTGGAGGAATAGCCGCAGCCGCCGAGTGGCCGAGCCCGTCGCGGAAGGAAGGCCGCATGTACAACCACGCCCCGCCCGGCTACGATTGCCCCTTCTGCCGCCTCGCGCGGGGCGACCCCAGCGCCCTCACCACGCAGGATGACGTGGTCTACCGCGACGCCGAGGTGACGGCCTTCATCCCATCGCACTTCTGGGCGAACAACAGGGGCCACGTGATCATCATCCCGAACGCGCACGTCGAGAACCTGTACGACCTGCCCGACGCGCTGGGCGCGGCGATCGGGCGTATGGCGCGCCGGATCGCGCTGGCGCTGAAGGCGTGCTACGGCTGCGACGGCGTGTCGACCCGGCAGCACAACGAGCCGGGCGCGAACCAGGACGTCTGGCACTACCATCTGCACGTCTTCCCGCGCTACGTGGGCGACAACCTCTACGGCATGCCCCGGCGCGCCACGACCGCCGAGGAGCGGCGGCCCTACGCCGCGCAGTTGCGCGCCTACTTCGCGGCGCATCCCCCGACGGCGGAGGGATAAGGCGGGCGCGGGTGCAAATTCGGGGACGGGTGTAATATTCGGGGAGACGCGTTCGTCGTAAGGGGTGGACGGACGAACACAAACGTACACCGCATGAGAACTCCTTCCTGAAGAGCAGAAACCCCTCGCCTGGGCCGGCGGGGGGTTTCTGTTTGTGCCGCCGCGGATCCGGCGCCCGCTGCCCCAGCCCGCGCGGGCACGGCGCGCGATCGAATTCGGGCGAAACGAGTAACAAGCGTGTAATATCCGGGGAAACACATACGTCGTAATAGGTGGACGGACGAACACAAACGTACGCCGCATGAGAACTCCTTCCTGAAGAGCAGAAACCCCTCGCCTGGGCCGGCGGGGGGTTTCTGTTTGTGCGCGGCGCGCGGCAGGATCAGCGCGCGACGGCGGCCTCCTGGCGCAGGCGCGGCAGCACGTCGCGCGCGTAGCCCGCGATGAACGCCTGCTGGTCGGAGCGGGCCGCGTGGAAGATCAGGTGCGTGAAGCCCAGATCGATGTACTGCTGGGCAAAGCGGACGTGCCGACGCAGAGCTAGGCGCGGCCGGGCGCCAGACCGCCGAGCGTGGCCGCCGGCTGGGCGACCACGGCGGACTCGTAGCGCAGGATCGGGCAGGTCAGCCCGGGGCCGAGCGTGATGCGCTGCGTCCGCGCGGCGGCCGCGCCGAGCCACGTCCAGGTGAAGCACGCCTGGCCGGACTCGCTCCACGGCTGAAAGTGGTCGCTGACGTCGAGCAGGTCGAAGCCCGCCTGATCGGCCGCCACGGCGCAATCCAATCGCGCCTGCGGCGGGTCCTGCGCGGGCCCCGCTTTCCCACCCAGTTTCACCATGTGCGCCCTCCTTGGCCTCTCCGCGCCTCTGTGGTCGGTCGCCGGAATGTCGGGTGGGCGCCCCGGCGCCCGCGACGTCGGGGAGCAAGATACGCACCAGATCGCGCCCCGAGCCCGTTTGGGCGCGGTGGTATAATAGGAATGAGTTCCACTCAGATCGCCGGGCGATGGCGACCGAGATGGCAGGGAGGATCCTCAGAGAGGCCGGCCGGCCAGAACCGGACCGCGCGCGACCCAGCGGGCGCGCAGCGCCATCCCGGCGGCCCCGTCCCGGCCCCTCGCGCTCCGGCCTGCTGCGCCCGCCCGCGATCTCGCGGCGCGGGCGTGTTTGTGGCCGCCCGGCGTGAGGGCAGCCGCCGGCCCGCGGGCCGGAGCAAGGATCAGGGACCATGGGCGCGATGGAGCGCGGCGCGGTAATGGAGACGACTCCGCCGGAGGCCCTGCCGACAGTCGGCTTCGTGGGCGCGGGCAAGGGCGGGCAGACGCTGGCGGCCGCGCTGGCCGCGGCGGGCGTGCGCGTGGTCGCCGTGGCCAGCCGGTCGGAGGCGAGTGCGCGCCGCCTGGCGGAACTGGCGGGCGTGCCGCCGGGCGGCGTCTCGACCGACGCGGCGCAAGTGCCCGCGCAGGCCGAACTGACCCTGCTGACCGTGCCCGACGACGCGATCCACGGCGCGGTGACCCAGATCTGCGCGGGGCACGGCTGGCGGCGCGGCCACGCCGTCGTCCACTGCAGCGGCGCCCTGCCGAGCAGCATCCTCGACTGCGCGCGGCAGGCGGGCAGCCTGGCCGGCTCGTTCCACCCGCTCCAGGCCTTCGCGGCCCGCCCCGCCGACGTGGCGATCGCGGTGGCCCGCGTGCAGGGCATCGTCTTCGGCGTCGAGGGCGATCCGGATCTGCTGCCCGTGCTCGAACGCATGGCGACCGTGCTGGGCGGCGCGCCCTTGCGGCTCGACCCCGCCACCAAGCCGCTGTATCATGCGGCGGCGGTCATCACCTCGAACTACGCGGTGACCCTCGCGGGGACCGCCGCGCGCCTGCTGGCCGAGTGCGGGCTGCCGGCAACCGACGCGGTCGGCGCGCTGCTGCCGCTGCTGCGCGGCACGCTGACCAACCTGCAGGCGCTGGGCCTACCCTTCGCACTGACGGGTCCGCTGAGCCGCGGCGACGCGGGCACGATCGCGCGCCACCTGGCCGCGCTCGACGCCTTCGACCCGGACGCCGGAGAGCTTTACCGCTGCCTCGGCCGCGCCACGGTGCCGCTAGCCGAGGCAAAGGACCCGGACGCCCGCGACTCCATCGCCGCCGCGGCCGCGCTGCTGGCCCGCGACGCGCCCGGCTGAGGCGGCACCGGGAGGCGCGCCGCGGATTCTCTGAGCATCGCCTGTTTACACCTAGCATAGGTCAGGTTGTTGATCGAGACGCTGCGGCGCCCGTGCGTGGCACGGCCGCGGCGGTTGCCGCGCGTCTCCACTATCCGGTATAATAGCCTGCCGGCACGAGCGCGTGCCGGGCGCCTGCCCCTGGCGTGACCACGACCTAATGCTGGAGATCTGACTGCGTATGCCCGGGCCTGGAGAAGTCCTGCGACAGACGCGCGAGAGTTTGGGCCTGCCCCTGGACGAGGTCTCGCGCACAATCCACATTCGCCCTGAGTATCTGGAGGCGATCGAACAAGACGCCTACAGCGTGTTGCCGGGCGACGTCTACACGCGCGGCTTCCTGCGCAACTACGCCACGTATCTGGGCCTCGATCCGACGGCGATCATCACAGCGTACGACACGCGCGATGCCGTGGCGCATAAGCGGGGCCGCGCCCCGCGGGCCGCCACGCCCCCGGCGCCCGCGCCGCGGCCCCCGATCCGCATCCAGCCGCTGAGCCCCACGCCCATCGACACGCGCGTGCGCTATGCGCCCAGCTTCTGGCTCATGGGGCTGCTGGCCTTCGTCTTGCTGATCCTGGCCTACCTGGGCTACAACACGCTAAGCGGGTTCCAGGCCGTGCCCGCCACGCAGCCGACGCCGACCGCGCCGCCGCAGGCCACGGCGCCCGGGCTCAATCTGCCGACGGTGCTCGTCGGCGAGACGCCCGTCTGGACGCCGTTCCCGACGCCGGGCCCCAGCCCGATCCCGACCCGGCCCGGCACGCCCGGGCCCGGCAACCAGGCGGGCCAGCCCGACCACCCGCCGCAATTGACCCCGGGCACGACTCCGCCGAGCGGCACGGCCGTCGCGGGGCTGCCCTCACCCACCATCGGCGCCTCGAACGGCGTGACGGTGACCGTGACGGTCGGCAGCCAGAACGCGTGGATGCTGGTCACGGTCGACGGCAAGACGACCTGGCAGGGCGTGCTGGCCGCCGGGTCGAGCCGCAGTTGGACCGGCACGACCACGGTGCGCATCCGCTTCGCGCGGGGCGACATCACCTGGGTGAACGTGAACGGCCAGGACCGCGGGCTGGCGGGCGACCCGACCCAGACGGTGATTACGAAGGAATGGGACGCGGCGGGGAACGAGCGCGTCATTCAGTAGCCCGGCGGCGCCCCAGGCGCGGCGCCCCGGAAGGAGACAGGCATGGCAGGCACATCGTCCTTCGACGTCGTGTCGGATTTTGACCGGCAGGAGCTCGTGAACGCCGTGGACCAGGCGCAGCGCGAGATGCGCACGCGCTACGACCTCAAGGATTCGCACAGCGAGATCAAGCTGGAGGACACGCGGCTGGTGATCACCTCGGACAGCGAGGTGCACCTGTCCGCGATCCACGATCTGCTGGAGACGAAGGCGTTGCGCCGGGGGCTGTCGCTCAAGATCTTCGAGTGGGGCACACCCGAGCCCGCGGCGGGCAGCACGTATCGGCAGGTCGTGACGCTGCAGAAGGGCATCGCGGAGGACCTGGCCCGCAAGATCGGCAAGCAGATTCGGGACTCGGTCCCGAAGGTGCAGGTCCAGGTGCAAGGCGACGCCCTGCGCGTGTCGGCCAAGAGCCGCGACGAGCTCCAGGCGGTGATCCGCTTCCTGCGCGAGCAGGAGGAGACCTACCCGGTGCCACTACAGTACGTCAATTACCGCTAGCGCGCCGCGCCGGGCCCAAGAACAGGAGCGTATGGAGCAAACGACGAGTCCCCGCTATCGCATCGTGACGCTGGGCTGCGAGAAGAATTCGGTTGACAGCGAGGGCATGGGCCAGATGCTGGCCGAGGCGGGCTACGCCGACGCGGAGGCGCCCGACGACGCCGACGTGCTCATCGTGAACACCTGCGGCTTTTTGCAGGCGTCGACGGGCGAGTCGCTGACCGCGCTGGCCGAACTCGCGGCGCAAAAGCGCGACGACCAGATCCTGATCGCCGCAGGCTGCGCGACGCAGCGCTACGGCGCGGAGATCGCCGCGCAGGTGCCGGGCGTCGACGGCCTGCTGAGCACGCGGCAGTGGCCGCAGATCGCCCGCCTGGTCGACCACCTGCGCGCCGAGCAAGCCGCCGGGCGGCTGCCCACGCGCCGCGCGGGCGAGGACCCGGTGGCGGCCATGCAGGCGCAGGTGGCCAGCATCGAGCAGGCGCTGCTGGCGCCCGTGCAGCCGACGGCCGAGCTCAAGCGCTTCCGCCGCAAGCCGCAGGGCGCGAGCGCCTACGTCAAGATCTCCGAGGGCTGCGACCACGCCTGCGCCTTCTGCATCATCCCGACGATCCGCGGCAAGCACGTGAGCCGGCCGATCGCCGAGATCGCCGACGAGGTGCGCGAGCTAGCCGAGCAGGGCGTGCAGGAAGCGATCTTCATCGCGCAGGACAGCACCTACTACGGCACCGACCTGCACCTGCGCGACGGGCTGGCCCAACTGCTCGAGGCCACGGTGGAAGCGGCCCCCGCGATCCGCTGGATCCGCCTGATGTACGCCTACCCCACCCAGATCACGCCCGGCCTGATCGAGACGATGGCGCGGCTGCCCCAGGTCTGCAAGTACCTCGACATGCCGCTGCAGCACGGCCACCCCGAGACGCTGCGCCGCATGCGCCGGCCGAACAACATCCCGCGCGTGCGCCGCCTCATCGCCGATCTGCGCTCCGCCATGCCCGACATCGCCCTGCGCTCCACCTTCATCGTGGGCTTCCCCGGCGAGACGGACGCCGAGTTCCAGGCGCTGCTCGACTTCCTGACCGAGATCCAGTTCGACCACGTCGGTATGTTCACCTACTCGCCCGAGGAGGGCACGCCCGGCGCGACGATGCCCGACCAGGTGCCGGAGCGCGTGAAGCAGCGGCGCTACCGCCAGGCCATGCAACTGCAGCAGCAGATCTCGGCGGCGAAGAACGCCACGCGCGTGGGCCAGACGGTCGACGTGCTGCTGGAGGGTACCGGCACGGTGACCGACGGGCGGGGCCGCCAGAGCCCGATCCTGGCCGGCCGCTATGCGCGCCAGGCGCCCGAGGTCGATGGCCTCGTCTTCGTCAAGGGCCGGCCGGGGCTGGAGCCGGGCCAGATGGTGCCGGTGCGGATCCAGCAGGCCACCGAATATGACCTCTGGGGCAAAGCCGTCGCGCGATAAATGCCGCGGATAGAGCCCAATTCTTGACCACTCCCCCATGGGCCTGCTATAATGGGCGTGCCTTCCTGGCCCGTCCGTGGCGCGGCGTGTCCCAACTTGTCTGCCGGAGGGCCGGCTCTCACATCCTGCCCGCAACGTAGCGGCGGGCCTCTGTCACTCACCGGTCCCGGGTCCCGATCTTCGCCAAGGAACGCGCGTGCGGCGTGGCCCCGCCGCGGCGCGGGCGGAAACGGCGCGGGCATCCCCATTCACGAAAGGAGGCGGCCGCAGATCCTCGCGCGCCCCCCATGCCGCGAGCGCGCACCCGACGGATCGCCGTGGGACGCGCGGCAGCGCCCACCCACTTTTCCCGATCCGTCGCGGTAAACTGCTACAGGCAACCTGCTACAGGAAGAAAGGAATCCCCATGACTCAGCGTTCCACGGCCCTCCGGCTGTTTGGCGTGCTGGCCCTGCTCGGCCTCCTGCTGGGCGCGCCGAGCACCAGCCAGGCCCAGGGCAATTCGCACACCTTCCCCGAGACCGGACACACCGTCAGCGGCGACTTCTGGCAGTATTGGCAGGCGCACGGCGGGCTGGCCCAGCAGGGCTACCCCATCTCGGAGGAGATGCAGGAGAAGAGCGACCTCAACGGGCAGACTTATACCGTGCAGTATTTCGAGCGCGCGGTCTTCGAGAAGCACCCCGAGAACCAGCCGCCCTACAACGTGCTGCTCTCCCAGCTCGGCACGTTCCGCTATAAGGCCAAGTATGGGACCGGGGGTGCCCCCAACCAGCACGTGAGCACGGACAATCCGCGCGTGTTCCCCGAGACCGGGCACACGGTGGGTGGCGCGTTCCGCGCGTACTGGGAGCAGCACGGTGGGCTCGCTCAGCAGGGCTACCCCATCTCTGACGAGTTCACCGAGGTCAGCGACCTCAACGGCCAGCCGTACACCGTGCAGTATTTCGAGCGCGCGGTCTTCGAGAAGCACCCCGAGAACCAGCCGCCGTACAACGTGCTCCTGAGCCAGCTGGGCACGTTCCAGTACAAGGCCAAGTATGGCGGTGGGGGCGGTAATCCGCCGCCGGCCGCATCGCCGACACCGCAGCCGGCGCCGCAGGGCGGCCACACGAACCAGGATGCGCGCATCGACCCCGTCTGCGGCGTGGCGGGCACGCACTTCACGTTCTACGGCGTCAACTTCACGCCGAACGAGCCGCTGTCGTTCTGGTTCACGGCGCCCAATGGCGGCGTCGTCGGCACGGCAAGCCCGCCGTTCACGGCGCCGGGCGACGGCTCCTTCCAGTTCGAGATCCCGACCACGCCCGCGTTCGCGCAGCTGCCGGGTTGGTGGGCGATGACCTGGGCAGGCAGCTACAGCAAGCACCAGTCGATCGGCTGGTTCTACATCGCGCGCACCGAGGGTGAGTGCGCCAACATCGGCGGCGGCGGCAATCCGCCGCCCGCGCCGACACAGCCGCCGCCACCCAGCCAGGGCTGCGACACCAGCGGCACCGTCGACGGCTCGGCCACGCCGACCTCGGTCCAGGCCGGTCAGACGATCCGCGTCCAGATCTACAACTTCACGCCGAACGAGCCGTTCTCGTTCTGGTTCACCGACCCATCGGGCAATGTGTACGGCACGGCTTCGCCGGGCGGCTCGATCCCCGCATCCGGCGGCGGCTACCTCGACGTCCCGACCGACACCAGTATGTCGCCGGGGCGCTGGGCCCTCACCTTCGAGGGCGCCTACAGCCACCACCAGTCGATCGTCTACTTCTGCATTCACCCCTAGCCGGGCGCGGGCCGCAAGCTCGCCGGCCGGCCGCGTGCCCCGAGTCCGCTGGGACTCGGGGCACGCGCGCTTTCGGGGCCGGGGGCCTGCCCACACCCGGCCGGTAGACGGAGCCCGGCCTCGGTCGTTCGCCGGATCTTCTGTCTAACCCGCTAAATTCTATTGACGGGTTATAGATTCCGATCTATAATGATCCTGTAACCGGTAATTACGGTTTAGGGAGTTACACGATAGGGTTGCAGAGCGCGGCCCTGCGCGGATGGAGGACCGGGCGATGTGGGACGACTACACTTATCAGCAGTTGGCAGGGGCGCGGCGTGAAGAACTGCTGCGCGAAGCGGCGGCATACCGGCGCGGCAGGCAGGCCGCGCCTGCGGCGCCGCGCACCGGCACGGGGGTGGCGCGCCGGCTGGCGCGCCTGCTAGGGGGCGGGCGCTAGCGCGCAGCGGGCGCGCGAGGCGCGGGCGCGCGGGGCACCGCTCTCGCGCGCCCGCGCCTCGCTGCGTCTCCGGACTGGCGCCGGCTGCGCTACAGGCGCGGATCGAGCGGCCAGCGCACGCGGGCGAGCCTGCCGAAGACGCGCCCGTGCACGCCCCGTAGCGGCGCGCGATTCATGTCGCGTGCCGGCTCCGCCTCCTTCGCGCATTCGCTCGCGCCGTCAGGCGCCTTCGTCTATTCGCGATCCGCTTGTCCGCACCCCGCGGCGCTAGGCGAGTGCCTGCAGCACGTCGAGGCGGTTGCTCGTGATGCTGTCGATGCCCCAGAAGCGCAGCCAGCGGGCCGCGGCCAGGTCGTCGACCGTCCAGGGGTAGACCATGCGGCCGGCCCAGTGGCTTAGCGCGATCACCAGCGGGTCGAGGGCGGGCACCTGCCAGTAGGGGCCGATCACTTCGGCGTCCGCCGCGGGGTGCAGCGGCAGCACCACGGAGGGCCCGGTCAGGTGGCAGAGCCGCACGGCGGGAGCGAGTTCGCGCACGCGCTCCAGCGAGCTCCCGTCGAACGACATGACGATCACCCGGTCCGTGTAGCCCGCGGTGTCGAGCACGGCGAGCAGGCGGCGCTCGATGCCGGGATAGAGGTGAGGGCTCTTGATCTCGACCAGGAGCCGCGCGCCGCCGTGCGGCGCCGTGTGGGCCAGGGCGATGACCTGCTCGAGCGTGGGGATGCGCGTGCCCTGCCAGCGCGAGTCGAACCAGGCGCCCGCGTCGAGCTGTTCGAGCTCGGCCAGCGTGTGCCCGGCCAGGGGACCGTGGCCGGTCGACGTGCGGTCGAGGGTCTCGTCGTGGAAGACGACGAGCGCATCGTCCGTCGTTAGCTGGACGTCGAGCTCCCAGGTGGGGATGCCGGCGTCGCGCGCCTGGGTGAAGGCGGGCAGGGTGTTTTCGGGCGCGTCGGCGGCGCCGCCGCGGTGGGCGACCCGGTCGAGCGTGGGGCGCAGGCGCTGGGTGCCGCGCCGCAGGCTGTAGCCGAGCACGAGGCCGGCGGCCAGGCCGGCGCCGAAACGCCGCGCGCGGCGTGAAGTCAGAACTGGCGGGTCGGCCACTGGCGTTCCTCCGCGATCTGTTGCATCTTAGTCTTCGGGTTGACGACCACCGGGTTGCCGAAGAGGGCGAGCACCGACTCGTCGCTGTGGTGGTCGGCGTAGGCATAGCTGGCCGGGAAGTCGACGCCGTGCTGCTCGGCGAAGTGGCGGATGAGCAGCGCCTTGGTGTCACCGTAGGGCCAGAGGCCGGTGATGGCGCCGGTGAAGCGGCCGTGCTCCACGGCCATGTGCGTGGCGATCAGGTGATCGGCGCCGAGGTCCGCCTGCATCGGGGCGATCAGGAAGTCGAGCGAGCCGGAGAGCAGCACGGTGATGTGGCCCTCGGCGTGGTGCTGGGCCACGGCGACCCGGCCCGCGGGCGAGATGCGGGGGTGGATCTCCTCCGTGTAGCACTGCCGGGCCAGCGCCATGACGCGGTCGGCGGGCTGCCCCGCCAGGTAGACGCGGCGGCGGCGGATGGCCTCCATGGGGCCCATGCGCGGCAGCGAGGCGGCCAGATAGACGGCCATGTGCGTCAGGGTGCGCACGCCGATGACGCGGTGGCGGAAGAGGTAGCGGATGAAGATCCGCTCGCTCGTGGTGCCGGGCAGCAGCGTGCGGTCGACGTCGAAGACGGCGGCGATGGCGGTCGGGGTGGTCGGTTGGGACGGGCGCGACTGCACGAGTCCGGCGCCTCCTTTCGGGCGCGCGGCGCCCCAGCGTCAGGGGGCGCTGGGCTCCAGGTAGTAACGGCGGGCGTCGTAGATGACGACGAGCCCGCGGGCCAGGCCGTAAGCGACGGCGAACCAGGCCAGGATCTGGCCGACCAGGTTGACGGTCGACCAGGCGCCCGCCCAATCGGCGAAGCGCACGGGATCCTGCTCGGCCCAGAGCAGCAAGCCGTATTCGGTCAGCAGGTAGACGAAGGCCAGCACTTTGGCCCCGCCATAGAGCCCGCGATTGAAGCGCGAGGCGGCCAGCCAGAGGCCGAGCCGCGACTCCATCATCGTCTGCTTGCCGAAGGCCGTCTTGCCCCCGGCGAGGGCCAGGCTGCGTACGGCGTCGACGGCGAAGGAGCGTGTGATCATGATCAGGGGCGCCCAGATCGGCACCAGGTTCAGGTGCGCGCAGACCACCCAGTAGATATTCTCGACCACGCGGTCGCCCGCGATGTCGATAACCGCGCCCGCCGCGTTGGCCCGGCCGCGCTTGCGCGCGACGTAGCCGTCGAGGGCGTCGCTGACGAAGACGATCACGGTCAGGCCGCTCGCCAGCAGCACCGCCCAGGGTTGCCGCAGGTAGATCAGGCCGATTGTCGCGAAGAGCAGCACGACCCGGGCCAGCGTGATCAGGTTCGCCATCGCTACCTCTAGGCCGGCGCGAGGCCGGGGTCCGGCGGGCACGGAGCATCGGGCCAGACGGGCTGCAAGAGGGTCCACTGGTCGGGATGCCGGGCGATCTGCTGCTCGAAGACGGCGAAGACGGCCCGGGTGAGCGCGGCGACCTTGGTGGCCTCGTCGCCCTCGCGCGGGGGGAAGATGGGCGGCGTGAAGAAGACGGTGTAGCGGTTGCGCGCGGTGCGGAAGCAGAAGCCGGGCACTACGGCCGTGCGCGCGCGGAGTGCCATCTTGGCCAGCCCCGTGGCGACCACGGTATCGTCGCCGAAGAAGGGGATCATGACGCCGCTGCGGTCCATGTTGCGGTCGGGCAGCAAAGCGACGAGGCGGCCCTGATGCAGGCTCTGCATGGCCCGCTTGAGCGCCGCGAGTCCGGTGTCGATCCAGACGACTTCAGCGCCGCGCTGCCCGCGCAACTGGTTGATGAACTCGGCGACGGCGGCCGGGCGGAAATGGGCGACGATCATCAGGATAGGCAGGTTATACCGCGCGAGCACCTGGGTGACCATATCGAAGGCGCCGAGATGGGGCGTGACGAGGAGCAGGCCATGGCCCTCGGCGGCGAGGCGCTGCACCGCCTCCAGGCTCTCCCAATCGAACTCCATGACCCGCTCGAGCGCGGCGTCGCTCATGCGCCCGACGCGCAGCAGGTCATAGTAGTTCCGCACGACGTTGCGGAAGACGCCATGCGCGGCCCGGCGCACCACTCGCTCCGAGGCGTCGGGGCCGAGCACGTGCCGCATGTTGCTGCGCGCGGCGCAAACCGAGCGCGGGGCGGCATACCAGGCGAGGTCGCCGACCCGATCGGCGATCCAGTTGCCCAGCCAGACGGGCAGCCGGGCGACGATCCATTGCAGAATCTTGAGTAGCCATAAGGTGCGCACAGATAAACTTCCACTCCTCTCGGCCCCGGCCGCGTCCAGGCGATCGCGGCGCGACCGCGCGGGCGCACGGCCCTTGCGGCCTATTATAGCAAAAAACCGGCGCAGGCATCCGCCGGTATCCGTGGTTGACGCGCTCCAGTAATGGTAGTAAGATACGATGAGAACAGCCGATCGTCAGTTGCCGCAGGGGTGCGCGGCGATTCCGGCACGGTGTGACCCGCGGGCGCAGCGCCCGCGCCGTGGTCCGGCCGGCCCCGGCGGCATACACGTTCTCCTGGAAAGGTGCGGATATGGCACGTGCCGTCCCGGCAGGGCCTGACACGCCCTCCTCGCCGGCTGATCTCAGCCCCCTGGGCGCCCGCCGCCGCGCCCGTTTCCGCGACGTTCCCAAGAACGAAGACGTCTACGCCGTTTTCCACCGCCACTGGATCGTGTTCACGAGCAGCCTGGGCCTACCCATCTTGCTGCTCGCCGTCGTGGCGATCCTGTTCGGCGCCGTCAACCTCCTCGCGCCGCCGGGCGCCACCGGCTGGGTGCAGATGGTGCGCACGGCCGGCAATCTCGTCGTCACGGGCGGGCTGCTGCTGATCGTGCTGATCGGCATCTATCGCTACATTGACTGGCGCGCCGACCACCTGATCATCACCGGCCAGCGCGTGGTGATGAACATCGAGACGCCGGGCCTGCGGCGCACGCTGCGCGACGTGCCGATGGGCAAAGTGCAGAACGTCATCGTCCGCTACGCCGCGCTGAACGCGCCGATCCGCAAGGCGCTGAAGGTCGCGACGCTCATGGTCGACACCGCGGGCCTGGGCCAGGTGGTCTTCGAGGATGTGAGCGAGCGCGACGCCGAGGAAGGGCGCAACGTCATCCTGGCGATGCAGCAGGGCGTGCGCGCGGCGAATGCCGCGCCGCGCGAGCAGTACCGGCAGGCGGTGGTGCGCAATATCCTTTACGGCACGCCCCTCCCGCCCCAGCCCAGCCGCGTGCAAATCGCGCCCTCGCCCCGCACGGGCTACACCTGGCTCAACGTCATCTTCCCCCACCGGCCGTGGCGCGACGGGCTGCAGGTGGTCTGGCACAAGCACTGGTGGTATCTGCTGCAGGCCGAGCTGGTGCCGGTCGGCGTGATCGTGGTCTTCGAGATCCTCAGCCTGCTCGCCGGGGCCATCGGCAACGCGATGGGCCTGGGCGCGGCGAACCCGGTGCTGCCCGTGCTCGGCATCCTGCGCGTGTTCGTGTACGTGTTCGCCATCGCCGCGGTCCTCTGGCAGTGGGCCGACTGGCGGAACGACGAGTACATCGTGACCAAAGAACGGGTCATCAGCCGCGACACGCTGCCGTTCAAGCTGAATCAGACCGTCAAGGAGACGGAGATCCGCCGCGTGGTCGACGCGACGGTGAGCGTGATCGGCATCTTGCCGAACCTGCTGCGCTTCGGCGACGTGGTGATCAAGACGCCGGGCGAAGCGACGTCCTTTGTGTTCGCGGGCGTGCCCCAGCCCTTCAACGTGCTGCACGAGGTCTCGCTGCGCATCGAGGCCGAGCGCGAGCGCGAGCAGACGCAATGGGATCGGGATATTCAGGAATGGCTGCGCACCTACGTGGATGCCCGCCGGGCCGAGCCGCAGCCGCAACCCCCGCCGCCTCCTCCCGATAACTGGCCCCTCTGGTAGCCGGGCGCTGCAACATTGCCGTCGTCGATTTCGTCTTTCTGTATATGACGTCCGGGAGAATGCCTGTGAAACGACGCCGTGGGGCCCTGCTGGCGCTCGTGCTGGTGCTCGGGCTGGGTATGGCACTGCCCGCCGCGGCCGCGCCCGCCCCCCAGCCGGCCGGGCTGACGATGACCGTGCAGCCGGCCTACGGCGGCTACTACAAGCTGGGCGAGTGGTTCCCCATCCAGGTGACGCTGAGCAATACCGGCGCGACCTTCGACGGCGCGGTGCAGGTCGACGCGATCGGCACGGGCAGCGACGCGGTGGTGGCGACCTACAGCCGGCCCGTGAGCCTGCCCGCGCCCGCGCGCAAGCAGATCACGCTCTACACCTATGCCGCCTCCTATCAGCACGCGCTCGCCGTGCGCCTGGTGCAGGACGGGCGCACCGTGCTCCAGCAGCAGGCCACGCTCACCCCGCTGAACGACGCTTTCTTGCTCGGCGTCGTCAGCGATCAGCCCGACCTGCTGAACGCCCTCTCGGGCACGTCGCAGGGCGCGGCCGGCGCCGCGCAGCCGGTCACCGTGGCCCATCTGGCGCCGGCGGACCTGCCGGAGAGCGCGACCGCGCTAGCCGATCTCGACGCGCTGGTCGTCGCCGGCACGGATACGAGCCGGCTCTCGGCGGCCGCCCGCCAGGCCCTCGGCGGCTGGGTGGCCGGCGGCGGGCTGCTCGTGGTGGCCGGCGGCACGACCGGATCGGCCACGGCCGCCGGTCTGGCCGACCTGCTGCCCGCCACGGTCGGCGACCCGGGCAGCGCGGCCGATCTGGCGGCGCTGGGCACCTTCGCCAAAGCCGCGGCGCCGCCCGCGAGCGGCGTGCCGGTGAGCGCGCTGCAGCCCATCGCCGCGCGGGGCGCGGCCGTACTCGCCGGGACGCCCGCCCAGCCGCTGATCGTGCAGCGCGCGCTGGGCAGCGGCGCCGTGGTGGTGCTGGCGGTCGACCCGGGGCAGCCGCCCTTCCCCGGCTGGAGCGGAGCACCCCAATTCTGGGCGCAAGTGTTGGGCGGCCGCGCCGTGCAGGCCTCGGCCGCCGCCCTGCGGCGCACGGCCAACAACCCGTTCGGCGCTTTCGGCGGATCGGCTCGTCCTTCTACTTCGGCGACCTGAGCCCCTTCGACCTGCCGGCGCTCCAGCTGCCGAGCGTGGGCCTGCTCGCCGGGTTCCTGCTGGTCTACGTGTTGATCGTCGGGCCGGTCAATTATCTCGTGCTGCGGCGCCGCCGCCGGCCGGACCTGGCCTGGGTGACGATCCCGCTGCTCATCGTGATCTTCTCGGTTGGTGCCTACCTGATCGGCTACCAGAGCAAAGGCGGGGCGCTGCGCCTGACCACGGCCACGCTCGTGCAGAGCGACCCGGGGTCGCCGGTGGCCACGGTCGACAGCTTCGTCGGCGTCTTCTCGCCCAACCGCGCGACCTACGACCTGCGCTTCCCGGGCGACGTCCGGCTGTCGGAAGTCGGCGGCGACGGCATGGCCGGCGGGCCGCCGAGCAGCGGACCCCCGGCCATCACGCAAGGCACGCCGAGCGGGGTGCCGGCGCTGCACGTCGACACGTGGGCGCTGCGCGGCTTTCTGGCCCAGACCGACGTGGCGTATCAGCCCGCCTACACGGCGGCCCTGACGATGAGCGGCGCGACGATCAGCGGCATGGTGACCAACCAGGGCACGGCCGCGCTGCAGGACGTGGCCGTGGTGGCCGGGGGCAGCGTGCAGCACCTCGGCGCGCTGGCGCCGGGCCAGCAGGCCGCCGTGCAGCTGACGGCGGATCAGAGCGCGGACCTGGAGACGATGCTGACCGCGCTCGTGCCCGGGGTGCAGGTGGCCGCCTACCCACCGCCGTCGAACCCGACTGCGCGCGCCCAGCGCCGTCGCGCCGCGCTGCTGGCCTATCTGTTCGAGGCCCGCCCGCCCCAGTCCGGCGACCCCGAGGTCTGGGTGGTGGGCTGGGGCGCGCCGGCCCCGGTCGCCGCGCAGATCGCGGGCGAGTCGCCCGTGCGCGACGACCTCGTGCTGGTCGCGGGGCACCTGCCCGTGCGGCAGACGAGCGGCCGCGTGGTGCTCGGCCCGGCGCAGATTCCCCGGCAAGTGGTCGACGGCCAGGTTGGCCCCACCGCCCCCGGCGCGCCGGGCGCCGTGATGGACAGCGCGACGTTCGAGTTCCACCTGCCGGCGAACGTGCAGGTCGATCGGCTGACGCTCGACTATGCGGAGGATAAGGGCGGCCCGCCGAGCGGAATACCGCGCCTGACGATCTACAACTGGCGGACACAGGCCTGGGATGACGTGCTCGACGCCTCGGGCAACGCGGTGACCCCGCTGGGCAGCTTCCAGGGCCAGCTTGGCGCGCCCGCGCCCTATATCGCGCAGGACGGGGCCGTGCGGGTGCGCCTGGAGGCGGGCGGCAGCGGCGGCATCATCGTCCTGCGCCGGCTGGACCTACGGGCCGAGGGGGTGCGGGCGCCATGAGCACGGTCCTCAGCATCCGCGGCCTCAGCAAGCAGTACGGCAAGCTGACCGCCCTGCACGACCTGAATCTGGACGTCGAGCAGGGGGCGATCTTCGGCTTCATCGGGCCCAACGGCGCAGGCAAGACGACGACGATGCGCATCCTGGCCACGCTGCTGGCGCCGACCGCCGGCGATGCCTGGGTGGCCGGTGCGCAGCTTTCGCGCGACCCGCAGGGCGTGCGCGCGCAGATCGGCTACATGCCCGACTATTTCGGCATGTACAACGACATGCGCGTCTGGGAATACCTCGCCTTCTTCGCGGGCGCATATCAGGTGCCCCCGGCCGGGCAAATGGCCATGATCGACGATCTGCTGACGATCGTGGGGCTGGCGAGCAAGCGCGACAGCTACGTCGACGAACTGTCGCGCGGCATGAAGCAGCGCCTGGGCCTGGCGCGCACGCTGATCCACGACCCCGCGCTGCTGATCCTCGACGAGCCGGCCTCGGGCCTGGATCCCCGCGCCCGCATCGAGCTACGCGAGCTGTTGAAGGAGCTGCGGCAGCTGGGCAAGACGATCCTGATCTCCTCGCACATCCTGACGGAGCTCGCCGAGGTGTGCACACATGTGGGCATCATCGAGCGAGGGCAGCTGCTGGTGAGCGGCGGCGTGGACGAGATCCTGCGGCACTTGCAGCCGGCGCGCGAGGTACGCATCCAGGTGCTGGGGCGCGGGCTGCGCGCGGTCCAGGTCTTGCGGGCAGTGCCGGGCGTGCAAGAGGTGACCTGGCTGCCCGCCGCGGCGCCCGCATTAGCCGCGGCCGTGCCGGAGCCGGTGCCTGCCCCCCCGGCGGAGACGCCGGTGCCTCCGGCCGCGGACCTGGCCGCGGCGCCCGACGGCCCGGGGCTGTTGCGCGCGCGGGTGCTGGGCGACGACGGCCTACTGAGCGCGCTGCTGGTGAGTCTGGTGCGCAACGAGGTGCCGGTCGTCACCTTCCGCGAGGAGACGAGTGACCTGGAGGATATCTTCTTGAGCACGACGCGAGGCCTGATCCAATGAGAGATCCCGCCACGTGGGCCGGCACGCTGCTGACCGCAAACCCGATGGTCAACAAAGAGCTGCGCGGCCGCATGCGCGGCGCCCGGTCGATCGTCGTGCTCACCGTCTACCTGGCCGTGCTGGCGCTCTTCTGCCTGCTCACCTACTGGCTGGTCTCGGCGACGCAATCGTTCCAGAACCCCTACGATCAGCACATCGGCCGCGACCTGCTCTACGGCATCGTCATCTTCGAGACCCTGCTGGTGGTCTTCCTGGCGCCCGCGTTCACCGTCGGCGCGATCTCGGGCGAGCGCGAGCGGCAGACGTTCGACCTGCTGATGACCACGCTGCTGCGCCCGCGCGCGATCGTGCTGGGCAAGATGATCTCCGCGCTGGCCTTCCTGCTATTGCTGATCCTGGCCGTGGCGCCGCTGGCCAGCCTGGCGTTCATGTTCGGTGGCGTGGCGCCGGAGGAGATCGCCGGCGCGCTCATCGTGCTGATCTTCGCCGCCCTGCTCTATGGCAGCATCGGCTTCTTCTGGTCGACGCTGATGCGCAGCACCGTCGCCTCGACCGTGCTGACCTACGGCACGCTGCTGGTGCTGCTGCTGGGCGCGCCGTTCATCTGGACGGTCACGACCGCGGTGATGAGCAGCGGGCCCGGTTCCAGTCATATCACCGACACGGTGCCCTGGTTCTACCTCTCCGGCCTCTGGCTGTCGAGCAACCCGCTCATCGCCATGGCGATCAGCGAGAACTACCTGCAGTCGGGCAAGCCATTGTTCTTCTTCACCGACATGGTCAACGGGCAGACGGTGCCGATCGTGCAGCCCTGGCTCGTCTACTGCCTGCTCGCCCTGCTCGGCAGCGCCATCCTGCTCGCGATCAGCACGCGGCTGCTGCCTCCGGTGCGCCGCCACGCGCCGCCGCCACGCACCGTCGTGCCCGCGTCGCCGGCCGGCTCCCCGCCGCTTGCCCCGCCGCCCGTCGCGCCACCGCCGGTCCCGCCTGCCCCGGAGCCGTCCGCGCCCGCTGGAGAGTCCTGAGATGCCCACCGCCGTGACGCCACGCGCCGAGGCGCCCGCGCCCAGCCTGCAGGCCGGCCTCCGGCAGGTCGAGCGCCGGCTGCGCCTGCAGCAGGCCGCGCGCGGGATCGCGCCCGCCGTGGCCGCGGGGCTGCTCGCGGCCCTGGGCCTGGCGCTGCTCGCGCGCCTGACGGCCGTCGTGCCGCTCGCGAGCGTGCCGCTCGCCGGGGCGGCGATCGTGCTGATCGCGGTTGCGCTCTGGAGCGCCTATGCCTGGGCACGGCCCCGCCCGGCGGCGGTCACGGCTCGCCGCGCCGACGCCGCGCTCGGGCTGGACGAGCGCGTGGCGACGGCGCTGGTACCCACCGGGCCCGACCCGACGCCCGAGGTCGCCGCGCTGACGGCCGCGCAGCACGCCGACGCCCGGGCCGCGCTGGCCGCGGCGCTGCCCGACCTGCCGGCGCGCCTGCCGCTGGCCCCGTCGCGCCGCACGCTCGTGCTGCCGCTGCTGCTCCTGGCCGCGCTCGTGGCCGCGCTGCTCGTGCCCGCGCCGGTCGACCAGTCGCAGGCGGCCGTGCAGCAGCAACAGCAGGCCGAAGCGCAGCGCATCGCGCAGCTGCGCCAGGATCTGGCCGCGCAGGGCGGCGCCAACGATCCGGCGCGGCAGGCGCTGCTCGATCAGCTGGCGCAGCTCCAGCAGGATCTGGCGGCCGGCGACCTGAGCCGTGAGCAGGCGACCGCGCGCCTGAGCGCCGCGGAGCTTGCGCTGCAGCAGCAACTGGACGCCCAGGCCGCCGCCGAGCAGGCCGCGCTCGACGCGCTCGGCCGCCGGCTGGCCGCCCAGGATGGACCGCTGCAGGCGGCGGGCCAGGCGTTGAGCCGGCAGGACCCGAACGCGGCGGCGCAGGCGCTGCGCGACGCGGCGGCCGGCGCCGCTCAGCTAAGCCCCGACGCGCGCCAGGCGCTGGCCGATCAGTTGGCGCAGGCCGCCCAGGACGCGGCCGCGAACGACCCTGCCCTGGCTCGCCAACTGGACCAGGCCGCGCAGGCGCTGAAGCAGGGCGACCCCGCCGCGGCGCAGCAGGCGCTGCAGAACCTGGCCGACCAGGTGGCGGCGACCGGCAACAATCTGGCGACGCAGCAACAGCTGAACGAGGCGCTGGCCCAGATCCAGGCCAGCAAGAACAACCTGAGCACCGCCGGGCAGACCGCCGATGCCACGGTCACGGCGGTCGCGGCGCAGACGGCCCTGGCCGCCGGGGGGGCGGGCACCGGGGGCACACCCGGCACGGGCGGTACGCCCGGCGCGATGGGCTCGCCGCTGCCCGCGGCCATGCAGACTGCCCTGGCCGGCAGCACGCCCCTGGCGGGGGGAGGCACGCCGCTGGCCGGCGGGACGCCGCTGAGCCTCGGCTCCCCGATCGCCCTGGGCGGCACCGTGCCGCCGGGCACGCCCGGTGCCACCGGCACGCCCGTGCTGGTGCTCGGCACGCCGGGCCAGGGCACGCCGGTCGCCATGCCGGGGTCCGGACAGAACGGCGGGTCTGGCCCCGGGAGTCAGGGCAGCGGTCAGGGGCAGGGTCCGGGCCAGGGCAACACCCCCGGCGGTTCGGGCGCGGGCAACCAGCACGTCGACCCGGTGGCCGTGCCGCCGAGCACGCTGAACGCGCAAGGCACGCCGGTCGGGCTGACGGCGCGGCCCAACAGCGGCGACACGAGCGTGGGCACGGTCAATGGGCAGCCGCAGGGCGGCGGCGCCGCCACCGTCCCCTACCAGGACGTCTACGGCACCTATAACCAGGCGGCCCAGAAGACGCTCGACACGACCTACATCCCGGCCGGGATGAAGGACCTCGTGCGCCAGTACTTCAGCGCGATCCAACCCACGCCCGGGCCCTGAGGCGGGCCGGTGAACCGCATGGCCCGGCTCTCGCTATAGGTATTTGAAGGCCGGACGGAGAGCGCAGATATCACGCGCTGCCGGGCGCCTTGTCCAGTTATGTCAAGTAGGAGCAAATCATGACCTCGAGCCCGGCGAGTCACGGCGCCGCGTATACCACCCTCTTCAACGCCGACTTCCTCAAGCGGCTGGACCGCCTGAGCATCGTCAGCCGCAAGATGCGGCCGGGGCGCATGAAGGGCGAGCGCCGCTCCACCCACCGCGGCACCTCGATCGAGTTCGCCGACTACCGCAACTATGCCCCCGGCGACGACCTGCGCCGCGTCGACTGGAACGCCTACGCGCGCCTGGAGCGGCTCTTCCTCAAGCTCTATCAGGAGGAAGAAGACATCACCGTCCACGTGCTGCTCGACGCGAGCAAGTCGATGGATTGGGGCGACAACCGCCCGGTCTTCGGCCTGGGCGGCACACTCGCCCCGGGCAACGCGGCCGCGCGCGTCTCGGCCGACCAGAACAAGCTGATCTACAGCAAGCGCACCGCCGCCGCGCTCGGCTACATCGGGCTGGCCGGGTTCGACCGCGTGACGGTCGCGGCCTTCCACCGCGGCAACATCAGCCGCTTCGCCCCCGTGCGCGGCCGCGGCCACGCCGTGGACCTGCTGCGCTTCATCGCGGGCATCGCCCCCGGCGGCGAGACGGACCTGGACGCCTCGCTGCGCGCCTACGCGGCCTTCGCGCGCTACCCGGGCATCTGCTTCCTGTTGAGCGACTTCTTCACCCCTCAGGGCGGCACAGACGGCCTGGCGGCGCTCCAGGCCGCGGGCCACGAGCTCCACGTGCTGCATATCCTGGCGCCCGCCGAGGTCCACCCCGATCTGGCGCTGCTCGGCGACCTGCGCCTGCGCGACAGCGAGACCGGCCAGACGCAGGAAGTCTCGATCGACGGCAGCCTGCTTGACCTCTACGCCGAGAAGCTGGCGACCTGGCAGGGCGGCTTGGAGCATTACTGCCGGCGCCGGGGCATCAACTACATGCCGATCACCACCGACCAGCCATTCGACGAGCTCGTCCTGCACTATCTGCGACGCCGCGGCGTCATTAGCTGACATGGGGCTGCTGGAGCCGGCCGGCCTGCTGCTGGCGCTGCTCGCGATCCCGATCCTGATCTTCTACATGCTGCGCCTGCGGCGGCAGGAGATCGTCGTGTCGAGCAGCCAGCTCTGGCGGCAGGTGCTGCAGGACCGCCAGGCGAACGCGCCCTGGCAGCGACTGCGGCGCAACTGGCTGCTCTACCTGCAGCTGCTCGTGCTGGCGCTGCTGGTGCTGGCGCTGGCCCGGCCTTTCCTCGAAGGCGGCGGCCGCCCCTCGGGCAACCTGGTCGTGATCCTCGACGCCTCGGCCAGCATGCAGGCCGGGGACGGCGGCGACGGCGGCAGCCTCACGACGCGCTTCGCCCGCGGGCAGGGCCTGGCCGATGGCCTGGTCGACAGCATGGCGCCCGACGCGCGCATGACGCTGATCCGTGCCGGCAGCACGCCGGCCACGGTGCTCAGCGGCGGGCAGGACAAGGCGGCGCTGCACGCCGCGATCGCCGCGCTGCGGCCCGGCGCCGGGCTGGGCGACATGGCCGGCGCGCTGACGCTGGCCACCGCGGCCGCCCAGAGCGCGCCGACGACGCTCTACGTGATCAGCGACGGCGCGTTGAGCGACACGGCGCTGCCCGCGGTGAACGCGGCCGTGCACTATCTGCCCGTCGGCACGCACGCCGACAACACGGCCATCACCGCGCTGGCGCTACGCGACGCGCCGCAGGGGCCGCAACTCTTTGTCAGCCTGGCCGATCCGGGGCCGGCGCCCGCGGCGGGCCTGCTGAGCGTCACGGTCGACGGCCGGCTGTGGGACTCGCGGCCGATCACGCTGACCGCCGGGGTCGATACCGCGGTCACGCTGACCGACCTGCCCCTCGACACGCATCTGGTGACCGCGACGCTGGCGATCCCCGACCTCTTGCCGCTCGACAACACCGCCTGGGCCGTACGCGCACCGCCGGCCACCGTGCCGACGATGCTCGTGAGCCCCGGCAACAGCTTCATGGAGAAGGCGCTGGCGCTGCTGCCGCAGGTGCTGGCGACCCAAGTGGCGCCGGCCGATTACCGGCCGATCACCGGCACGGCGCTGACCGTCTTTGACGGCTACCTGCCGGCCACGCTGCCCGCGGGCAACCTGCTGTTGCTCGACCCGCCCGACTCGGCGCTGCTGCCCGTCTCGGGCACGGTGGACGCGCCGACCATCGGCGCGGTGGAGGCGAGTAGTCCCCTCCTCCGCTACGTCGACTGGAGCGGCGTGCACATCGCGAGCGCGCGCCGGGTGACGGCGCCCGCCTGGGCGCAGGTGCTCGTGCGCTCGACGGCCGGCGATCCGCTGCTGCTGGCGGGCGAGACGGGCGGCCGGCGCGTCGCCGCGCTGACCTTCGACCTGCACCGCTCCGACCTGGCGCTGCAGGTCGCCTTCCCCATCCTCGTCGCGAACCTGGTGGGCTGGCTCGCGCCCGCGAGCACCGTCGACGCGCCACCCCTGGTGCGCCCGGGCAACGCGCTCGCCCTGGCTCCCGGCCCCGGCGCCGATCAGGTGACCGTGCAGCCCCCGCCCGGCGGGCCCACCGCCGTGACGCTCGCGGTGCGCCCGGGCCTCTCGTTCGGCGACACCGAGCAGCCGGGCCTCTACCGCGTGCAGCCCCTGGCGCACGGACAACCGCTCGGCCCGGCCGACTGGTTCGCCGTCAACCTGCTCGACCGGCAGGAGTCGGACATCGCGCCCCAGCCGGTGCTGGCGCTGCAAGGCCAATCCGTGGCGGGGGGCGCGGCCGGCCAGGGCACGACCGAGGTCGGGCCGTGGGTGCTGGCGCTGGGGCTGCTGCTGCTGGCTCTCGAATGGTGGCTCTACCACCGCGGGCGCCTCGGGCTCTTCGCCCGGCTGCGTCCCCGCGCCCGAGCGGCCCGCTGAATCCCCGACACTCGCGCCATTATTCACAAGTTATCCACCGTCCGGTGGAATACCTGGGGATAAAGTGGATAACCATTTGGTCTATCTGGGGGATTCCTTTGGGATTCCTCGGGGATTCTCCAGGGATTCCTGTGGGAATCGCGGGGGATCCGGCAGGGATTCTCCGTGGGCGGGTCTTACCCGGCTTCTATGGGGCGGCCGAATCCCGACGGGCGGGTGCTTCGCTAGCGGAGCAGCAAGACGTCGCAGGGCGCGTGGTCGAGCACGAAGCGCGCGACGTGGCCGACGCTTGGCGGACCGACTGCGGGCCGCGAACCGCCTTTGAACCGCGCACCCGCCACGATCAGGTCGCTGGCGATTTCGCCGGCGACGCGGATGATCTCGTGCTCCGGGCGGCCGCGCGCCAGCTGCGTCTGCACCTCCACGCCGGGCCGGCGCGCCAGCAGATCGGCACGCGCCTCGGCGATCACTTCCTGTGCGGTCTGATCCTCGACGCCCGTGATCTCGGCCAACCGCTCCGGCGCCAGCCTGCCGCGGAACAGGGCCATGCGGTGGTAGCCCAGCTCCTCGACGGGGCGCGTGTCGATCACGTAGAGCAACGCGAATCGCCACAACGGACTGACCAGCCGGCGCAGCGCATGGTCGAGGAACTCCTCGGTATCCAGGCCGCTCAGACAGAGTAGCGCCAATTCCCGTTGCTCGCCCATCCCGGTATCCTCCACGGTATCCCCGGAGCGCGCTGCACAGGGTGGGCCATCGGTTTCAGCGCAACGTGAGCCAGATTGCCGCAGCGCCCATCAGGATCAGCAGCGGCGTCACGGTGATGCCGAGGCGGAAGTAGGTCCAGGAGGAGACCTCCAGCCCCTTGCGCCGCAAGATCAGCAGCCAGAGCATAGTCGCCAGCGAGCCGACGGTCGTGATGTTGGGGCCCAGGTCCGCGCCGAGGATGCCGGCGTAGACCGCCGCCGTGTGTACCGCCCCGCCGTCGCCCGCCGCGCCGAGGGCCGAGATCAGCACTAGCGCCATGGGCACATTGTTGATCAGGTTCGCCCCGAGCGCGCTGCCGAAGGCGGTTGCGGCCGTCGCCAGGGCGACGTTGTTGCCCGCCAGGCTCAGCAGTGCCTGGCCGAAAGCCGCCGTCAGGCCGATCTGCTCGACGCCGCGCACCACCACGAGCATGCCGGCGATGAAGCCGAAGATCGGCCAGGCGATCTCACGTGCCCAGTGGTGCGGAGTCCAGGCACCATAGAAGCGCGCGCCGGCCAGCAGCGCCAGGGCGCCGCCCAATGCCACGATCGACAGCGGCCACTGCTGCCAGCCGGCCACGATATAGGACAGCGCGATGCCGGCGAGCACGACTTGCGCGTAGCGCAGCAAACCGGGATGGGTGGACGGGGTCACGCCGAGGCGTGTCGGATCGAAGCCGGTCGCGATGTCATGTCGGAAAATCAGCAGAAACAGGCCGATGTTACCGGCAATGACCAACACGGCGGCCGGTAACAGGTGGGCGAGATACGTCCCCAGGTCGCGCGGGAAGGCCTGCAAGATGAGAATGTTGATCGGGTTGCTGACCGGTAGGACGAACGATGCCGTATCGGCGATGAAGGTCGTGGCGAACATAAACGGCAACGGCGGCAGCCGCAGCCGCACGACCAGCGTGTACACCAGCGGCGTGAGGATCAGTGCGGTCGCGTCGTTGGATAGGAAGACCGTGATCAGCACGCCGACCAGGAAGACGTTGACAAAGAGCCGCCGCGCACTGCCGTGGGCCGTCCGCCCGGCGACCTCTGCCATCCAGGCGAAGATCCCGGCGCTGTCGGCGAGCGCCGCAATCGCCATCAGGCCGAGGAAGAAGCCGAAGACGTTGAGGTTCGCCACCAGCAGCCTGCCCGCCTCGTCGAGGCTGACCAGCCCCGTGAGCAGCATCGCCGAGGCGCCGCCCAGCGCGGCGAGCGCTTCCGACAGCCCGCGCGGCCGAAACATGATGAGGCCAAGCGTCACGACGAAGATCGCGACGCCGGCGACGGCAGACCACGTCATGCGCGGGCACGCGCGCCGCCGGCCGGCCCCCACGGCGGAGTGCCGTGGGCCACCCGGTAAGGCATGCGCGCTCCCCTCTCCTGCAGACGCATTCGCGTCCTATTCCCGATGAGCCGCCCCGGCGGTTGTCAACCCGGCGCCCGGACCATAAGCACGGGCCATCGCTGGGCAGGACACATGCCACCGCATGTGCGGCCGGAGACCGGGACCGTGCGCGCGACCGCAGGTCGGCCGCTCGCGCCGAACGCACCGGACGGCGTTACGGGAAGGCCCGGAATGATCTCTCCGCTTCGCGTGTTTCCCTGCACAACTGGAGATATTTTCGGTCGAAAAATCCCCGGCTGGCTGGTGCCCGGGGCGTGCGTGCTGGAAAGATATCCCCAGGGATGTGCATATCTTGGTCAGTTCTCCCCCGGTTATGCACGGGAATTGTGGATAACTCTCGGACGAGCCGCGGATCGCTCGTCTGGATATTTAGTACCGATCTGTCATATGGTCCGCGTATTTCTACTAAATACAGACGTCTAGCTGCGCGATCCTGCCTGCATTGTGGAAAAGTGGATAAAACGGTTCGGTGGCTGTCCACATGGTGGATAATGATTCGGGAAAGCCGCGGACGATATAAACGATTGTTATGGAAAGTGTGGAGGGAATCGCTTGCGAGACCTTACCCAACCTGCTATAGTAGAGGCACCCCTCGGAGCAGCGGGCCGCGACGCGGCGTGCTTGAGGTGGCAGCACCGGCGAGGATCCCGACACAGGCACGGCAACCCCGTTTGATTGGATAGCGCTGGGCATTATGTGTATAGGAGCGGAACCGTGGATGCAACACAGCTCTGGCAAGCGGCCCTGAGCGTTCTGCAACAGCAGGTCGCCCGCAAGGAATATGAGACCTGGTTGCGGACCAGCAGTATTGCCGATTTTAGTGACGGCACGGTCGTGGTCACCATGCCCAACAGCTTTGCCGTCGAGTGGGTCGAGAACCGCGTGCAGGCTCTGATCGAGCGCACGCTGAGTGAGCTCGCGGGCTATTCGTTGAAGGTGCGCTTCGTCGTGCGGCAAGGGAACGCCTATTTCGTTCCGACGCCCGCCGTGGAGCGCGCCTCGGCGATGGCGCAGGGTGCTGCGCCGGTCGCCGTACTCGATCGCGGCGCCGTTGCGCCCGGGACGGCTGCGCCGGTCGCGCCCGCGCTGGTGGCCATCCCCGCGCTGGACGGCTCCGGCCGGACCGGGTATGATAGCGGTACGAGCAAAACAGGAGGAGCGAAACCAGGAGGACCCGCGCGGAACGCCGCCGGCAACGGGCGCTATCCCGTCCCGGCCCGGCGCGAGATCGCGAGCCAGGCGGAGATCAGCATGGAAGAATCGACACCGCTTAATCCGAAGTACGTCTTCGAGCATTTCATCGTCGGGGCCAGTAACCGGATGGCGCATGCGGCCAGTATGGCCGTGGCCGAGAATCCCGCCCATGCCTACAACCCCCTCTTTCTGTACGGCGGTGTGGGTCTGGGCAAGACGCACCTGCTGCACGCCATTGGCCACTACGTGCTGGAGCATTACCCCGGCTTGCGCGTGCTCTACGTCTCGTCCGAGAAGTTCACCAACGATCTCATCAACGCGATCCAGTATCACGGCAACGAGGAGTTCCGCAGCCGCTACCGCACGATCGACATCCTGATGATCGACGATATCCAGTTCATCGCCGGCAAGGACAGCACGCAGGAGGAGTTCTTCCACACCTTCAACGCCCTGCACGGTGCCGGCAAGCAGCTGGTGATCAGCAGCGACCGTCCGCCCAAGGCGATCCTGACCCTGGAAGACCGGCTGCGCTCGCGCTTCGAAGGTGGCCTGATCGCCGACGTGCAGCCACCCGACCTCGAGACGCGCACGGCGATCCTGCGCGCCAAGGGCGAATCGCAGCAGATCCCCGTGCCGAGCGACGTGATCGACTACGTGGCGCACAAGGTGCAGAGCAACATCCGCGAGCTCGAGGGCGCGCTGAACCGCATCATCGCCTTCGCCATGCTCAACCGGAAGCCGCTCACCGTCGAGGTGGCCGCGCAGGCCCTCAGCGACCTGGCCGCGAACAACCGTCGCCGCCAGATCACTCCGGCGCGGGTCGTCGAGACGGTCGCCAGCTTCTATAGCATGGACGTCGACGACCTCAAGGCCAAGTCGCGCAGCCGCGAGATCGTGGTGCCCCGCCAGATCGCCATGTACATCATCCGCGAGGAAACCGACACCTCGCTGAGCGATATCGGCGCCGAGTTCGGCAACCGCGACCACACCACCGTGATGCACGCCTGCGACAAGATCGAGAAGGCCAAGGAAACCGACAACCAGATCCGGCAGGCTGTGCTGGCGATCCGGCAGATGCTCTACGGAGAAGTCGTCCACTAGCCTCCGCCACCCCGGCATGCGGGCCGGATGGCTGACAGCCATGTCACCATCCGGCCCGATCATTTCCACCGCCGCCGACCCCGGTAGGCCGCGTCCGACCCGGCAGTAAACATAAAAATGTGTAAAACCCCCCGATTATTGTGGATAACTGCGACCTATTGTGGATAAGTTACCAAAAAACGTCGCTAACCGGGATGCCTCGTCTCTCCGTTTTCGGCAGCGATCGCATCCATATTTCCTGATAACGGATGCGTCAGATCTCCACCGGCAACTCCCCGGTTGGCGGTCACTTGTCCCACCCGGAGCTTCGGGAAGCCCGCCGCCTGGGGATAACACTGTGGATAGATCGGGGATAGGCCGGTGGATAGCCGGGGACAACCGGCCTCCGGCCGTGGATTCGCGGGGCACGAATTGCGGATAAGTTGGGCCCGGCAGGAGGAGCCGGCCAGGCGTCGTGGATAACCGGGGCAGGCTCGTGGACAACTGCCCGCGCTTTTCCACCGGATCCGCAGGCCGCCAGGGCCGATTCCAGGCACGGAATCCCCAGTTATCCACAAATCCACAGCCCCTACTACGAGTACTACGGAATCATCCATATATAATATGAAAGATATAAACAACGAAGCGCGACCATGCACAATCCACCGCCCTACCTTCCGGACACGCTCATCGCCCGTCGCAGCTCCGGTCAAATCCGTCGCCGGATTGGCGGCAGAACGGGCAACGAAGTACTTGTATCCCCCGGCTGGGATATGTTATAATGGTAGAGCCTTCCCAGGCATGTTCACTCGAGTGACGAGAGGAGCACCTCATGAAGATCGTGTGTAGCCAGGAGCAGCTGAACCGGGGTCTGAATATCGTCGGCAAAGCAGTCAGCACGCGCACCACCTTGCCGGTGCTGAACAATATCCTACTTGCCACCGATAATGGTCAGCTCAAGCTCACCGCGACTAACCTCGACGTCGGGATTACCTACTGGCTGCCATGCAAGAGCGTGGAGACGGAGGGGGCCATCACGGTCCCGGCGCGGCTTCTCCAGGAATTCGTCAGTAGTCTGCCGAACGACCTGATTACCTTCACCGTCGATCCGAGCAACTACAACGTGCATCTGACCTGCGCGCGCTTCGAGGCGAATATTCGCGGGATCGACGCCGAGGAGTTCCCTAACCTGCCGCAGTTGAGCGGTGCGCCGCTGGTGACCATGCCGGCGACCCTGCTGCGCGACATGATCACGCAGGTGAGCTTCGCCGCCTCGCGCGATGACAATCGGCCGGTGCTGGCCGGCGTTCTGCTCGGCTTCCAGGGCCAACAGGTCACCATGGCGGCCGCCGACGGCTTCCGCCTGGCGGTGCGCACGGCCGAGCTGGAGCAGGCCGTGGGCAGCGAGGGCGAGGTCCGGATCATTGTGCCGGCCCGCGCGATGGAAGAGCTGGCGCGGGTCTTGCCCGAAGCCACCGGAGACGACGCCCAGGTCGAGATCACGGTCACGCCGAACCGCAATCAGGTGCTGTTCCATGCGGGCACCCTCAACGTCACCTCGCGCCTGGTCGACGGCAACTTCCCGAACTACACGCAGATCATCCCGAGCAAGTGGACGACCCGGACCGTGGCGACGACCACCGAGCTGCAGAAGGCAATGAAGATCGCCTCGTTCTTCGCCCGGGACAACGCGAGTGTGGTCAAGCTGACCACGATGCCGGCCGGCGAGCTGGAGCCCGGCATGCTGACGATTACCGCCAACGCCGCCGAGGTTGGCGACAACGAGAGCCGGCTCGACGCGCTGATCGATGGGCCCGAGGGGCAGATTGCGTTCAACGCGCGCTACGTGATGGACGTCTTGGGCGTGATCAACACCGCCCAGGTGGCGATCGAGACGCAGACGCCGGGTGCGCCCGGGGTGTTCAAACCGGTGGGCAGCGACAGCTATCTGCACGTGATTATGCCGATGCACCTGGCCCAGCGGTGATTCTCGGCGGCTCTCCCTGGCAGGGGCCGCTGGTTCACCGCTCGCTGCTTATTTGATTGGCGCCTCGCCACTGTTTCACGTGAAACAGTGGCGAGGTTGCATTCGGACCCGGGGCGGGCGCCGTGCACCCGCGTTCGCGCGGCGGCGGGCGGTGTTTCACGTGAAACAGCCGCCTGCGTCGCGCTTACAGTGCCATGCGGGATGTTGCGCACCAAGCGGCGATCCGGAAGCACGACGACCGCTGACCAACGGCATGTGCGAAGCTGCCTGGAGTGAGGATGTTTCACGTGAAACAGGAATGGTGTATAATAGAGCCGGGTCCCACTATTGCGCCGTCCTCGCACGTTTCACGTGAAACATCCGGCCACCGCCAAGGGTCCAGCCACTCGACGTGCTGGTATATTCCTTGCTCCAGGCCCAGTCCGGCAGCGCACTGCAGTTCACAGGCGCGCCTTCGTGATATAAGAGGAGGTCTGTAACATGAAACGCTGGATCGTCCGGCTGGGGTTGGCCGGCGCGTTCGCCGCGCTCGCGTTCTACCTGTGGTCCCGCATGAATGAGGACTACGACGACGAGGATCTGGAAGACGAGATCCCGATCGAGTTCGAGGTCCCCCTCAGCGACCCCGCGCCGCTCGGCATGGAGCAGGCGCCCGAAATGTCTGAAATGGACCACGATACCGGCGTCGGCCCCGGCGCGAGCCTGGCGGAGGCCCCCGCTTCCGCCCCCACGAACTCCGACGATCTCACCGTGATCCGCGGAATCGGCCCGGTCTTCCAGACTAGGCTAAATGAGCTGGGCATCCACAGCTATCGCCAGCTGGCCGAAGCCGATCCGGAGCGCCTGGAAGCCGACGGCATCCACGGCGCGGATATCGCGGACTGGGTAAGCCAGGCCCGCCAGCTGGCCGAGCAGGCGACCCCGTAGCGTGGATGCTGCGACGTTGCGCGCCCGGCTCCTGACGCTGCACGCAACCAGCCCTGCCGAACGTCGTGCGCTGCGCGCCGACCTGCTGGCGCTCATCGCGACCGGCGAGATGCCGGAGCGCGCCCTGGCTGCCGCGGGCCTCGGCCGCGTCGGCGACGCCCATGCGGTGCCGGCGCTCGTCCAGGCGCTGGCCGATCCGGCGCCCCTCGTCCAGTGGCAGGCGGCGCACGCCCTTCAGGCCCTCCACGCCAAGGCACTGGTGCCGATGGACCGGCCGCCGCTGCCGCAGGGCAGCGCCTTCACCCGCTGGCAGCGGAGCGTCTTGACCGCGCTCGCCGACGCGTTGCACGATCGCTCACCCGACGTGCGGCGCGAGGCGGCCTTCTCGTTGGCCGAGATCGCCGATCCCTCGACCGTGCAGGCGCTCGTGGCGGGCGCGATCGAGAGCGAGGACCCGGTCTGCTGGGAAATCGGCCACGCGCTGCTTCAGGTGGTCAGGACCGACCCGGACCGCATCGCCGACGCACACGCCGTGCTCGTGCCGGCGCTCCATGCGGGCGACCCGTGGACCCGGCAGGTCGCCGCGGGGCTGATCGCCTGGCTGGGCAATCCGGGCCCGCTGGTGCCGCTGCTGTCGTTGCTGCACGATCCCGAAGTGGCCGTGCGCCGGGCGGCCTGCGCCGCCCTGGGGCAGTTGCAGTCCTCGGGCGCCTCCGGCGCGCTGCTCGGCCGGCTGGCCGACGACGACTCCGGCGTGCGGCAGGAGGCCGCCCTGGCGCTGGGCCGCATCGGCGACCGCTATGCGGTGCCCGCCCTCAAGCAGCTGTTGGGTGATGAGGTGCCTGCCGTGCGCGCCGCCGTGGCCGAGGCGCTGGCGCGCATCGAGGGGGCCGTGGCGCAGCCGGTCTTGCTCCAGGTGCTCCGCGACGCCGACCCGATGCCCCGCCTGGCCGCCATTCGCGCCCTGGGCGACGTTGGCGGCCGGCAGGCGCTGCGGCCGCTCGACGCCTGTGCGCGCGACCGGTGGACTGTCGGGCCCGTCCGGCTCGACGAGGCGGCGGCCGCCGCCGGGGCGGCCATCCGCGCCCGCATGCGGGGGCCGGCCGCGTCGTAGCCGGCCGTTCTGGGCACCCAGAACAGTCGTGTTAAGCAAGTTATCCAGATGTTATCCACCGTTTTGTGCATAACTCGCAATTTCGGTGCGGAGATCGAAGCCGATGGCCATTGCTGAGACGTCTGCGGGCGGGGTCGTCTACCGCGGCGGCGCCGCCGGGCGGCAGATCCTCATGATCGCCGACCGGCAGGGTCGCTGGAGCTTCCCTAAGGGCCTGGTGCAGCGCGGCGAGACCCCCGAGGCGGCGGCGAAGCGCGAGGTGCGCGAGGAGACAGGCGTCGACGGCGAGGTGCGGCACCTGCTCGGCGAGACCCGCTACTTCTACCGGCGGTCGGGTCTGCTCATCGACAAGACTGTCTACTTCTTCCTGATCCGCGCCCTCAGCGAGGCCGTGACCCCGCAGTTGTCTGAGGTTGCCGACGCCCGCTGGTTCCCGGCGGACCTCGCCTTGGAGCGCAGTGCCTTCCCGGCGAACACCGGGCTGCTGGAACAGGCCCTGACCTTCCTGGCGAACGAGCAGGGGGAGCGCCCGATCTAGTTGACATAACTCCAGTACCGTCGGGCATTGCCGCCCGGCGGCCGATCCCGTATAATGGGGCGATACCCTCGTCCGCAGCCGGAGACCCACCATGCGCACGCCATGCCCGCACTGCAACCACTGGACGCCCTTGCCCGCGCATTACCAGGCCGGCCGGGCACCGATCCCCATGTGCGAGCGCTGCGCCACCCCGCTTCCCGCCGCAAGCTACACGCATCGATTCCAATTCTGCCGCGTCTGCCAGCATTATTACCTGACCGACTTTGCCGTCTGCCCGATCTGCCCGGCGCCTGATAACGTGCCCCTGACGCTGGCCTGGCAGCACCTCTGGCTCGACGTGGCGCCCGTGCTGCCACCCCAGGCACCCTTGTCGGACCACTATTGTCTCGACCTCTGGCACGCCTGGCAAGCCGAGCAGGCGGGCGCCAAGGACCGTGCGCAGGGGAACGGCGCCGGGCGTGGGGGCAACGGTAAGGCGGCCCGCCCCCGGACCGCGCCGGCACCGCGGCACACGCCGCCCGCCCCGACGCCGCTCGCCGCCGTCGCGACCGCCGTCGCCGCCGCGCCCATGACGGCCGCCGTCGCCGACCTCCTGGCCAGTGGGCCCGTGGCTCTCTTTGACCTGACGGAGACTCTGACCGCGGACGCCGACGGCGACGGCCATGACGGCGCGGCGCCGGTCATTACCGTGCGGGCGGATGAGGGCCTGAGCGACGTCCAGTACGAGCTGGTCCAGGACGCCAGCCGGCTGGTCGAAGTGGCCGCGCTCTTGAGCGCTGAGCCGGTGCTGGGCGTCGACACCGAGACGGACGGACTCGATCCGTACACCGCCCGGCTGCTGCTCCTGCAGGTGGCGACGCCGCACAAGGCCTACATTGTCGACTGCCAGCGCGTCGACCCCCTGCCGCTGAAGCCGATCCTGGAGGGCGATCGCAGTCTGAAGCTGCTGCAGAATGCCAAGTTCGACTACAAGATCCTGAAGCAGACGGCGCACATCGAGCTCGCCAACGTTTATGACACGATGCTCGCCGAGCGCCTGCTGACGGCGGGCCGCAGCCGCGAGATCAGTCTGAAGAGCCTCGCCGCCAAGTACGCCGACATCGTGATGGATAAGACGATCCGCAAGAGCTTCGTCGGCGCGCGGGGCGACGAGTACCTCTCCGAAGCCCAGCTCACCTACGCGGCGCGTGACGCGCTGATCATGTTCACGATCCAGCAGCAGCAGCTGGCCGAGCTCAAGCGCCTGCGCATGCTGCAGGTGGCCGAGCTGGAGTTCCAGTGCGTGGCCGCGGTCGGCGACATGGAGCTGGCCGGCGTACAGATCGACACGGCGCACTGGCGTGGCATCCTCGAGCGCGTGGCGGTCGAGCGCGACCGGGCGGCGCTGGAGCTCAACGCCCTGCTCGCGCCCGTGGCGCTGCAGGCGACGATGTTCGGCGTGCCGACCATCAATCTGAACAGCGGGCCCCAGCTGATCGACGTCTTCGGGCGCCTGGGCGTGGCGCTGCCGGACACGAGCGAGGCCACGCTGGTCAAGGCGGGCGACCACCCGGCGATCAAGAAGCTCCTGGAGTATCGCTCGCACGAGAAGACGCTCAGCGCCTTCGGCGAGGCGCTGCTGAAGCTGATCAACGAGAAGACCGGGCGCTTGCACCCCGACTTCAACCAGTACGGCGCCGACACCGGCCGCTTCTCCTGCACCAACCCGAACGTGCAGCAGATCCCGGCGACGTCCGATTTCCGCTCCTGCTTCATCGCCGCGCCGGGCTACAAACTTGTGACATGTGACTATAGTCAGGCGGAATTGCGCATCCTGGCCGAGCTGAGCGGCGACCCGGCGTTCGTCGAGGCCTTCCGCAGCGGCGGCGACCTGCACGCTATCACGGCGAGCCAGATGTTCCAGGTGCCGCTCGACCAGGTGAGCAAGACGCAGCGCTCGGCCGCGAAGTCCATCAACTTCGGGCTGGCCTACGGCCGCGGGCCCGGCTCGCTGGCCGTGCAGCTAGGGGTCACACCCGAGGACGCGCGCGCGCTGATCGAGAAATACTTCCAGGCCTACACCGGCATTCAGCGCTGGCTCGACAAGGCGGCGCGCGAGGCCGTGCGGCGCGGCTACAGCGATACGCCGCTAGGTCGGCGGCGCTTCTACGACATCCCAAGCCGCGACGACCCCGACTACCGGACGAAGATCGGCTCGATCGAGCGCCAGGGCAAGAACTCGCCCATCCAGGGCGGCAACGCCGACATGACGAAGATCGCGCTGGTCTACCTGCGGCAGGCGCTGCAGGGCTACGACGCGCGCCTCGTGAACACCGTGCACGACGAGATCGTGGTCGAGGTGGTAGCCGAGCAGGCGGAGGACGTCAAGGCGATCGTCGAGCATGAGATGATCCGCGCGGGCGAACAGATCCTGACGCAGGTGCCGGTGGTCGCCGACGCGACTATCGGGGACTACTGGAAGAAATGAGGCCGGCTCGCCCGCCCGCCCGCGCGCCAGGTCGGCGGCTGCTCGCGTTCGCGCTCGCGTTGGTGCTCGCCGCCTGCGCTGGTCCGGCGCCGCCCGCCCCCGGCACGCCCGGCCTGGACCTGCGTACCCCGCTGCCCTATACGCCCGCGCCGCTGCCGCCAACCGCCCCGCCCGCCTCCTCGCCGGTTCCCGGCACGCCCGGGCCGGCGCCCACGGCCGATACGGCGCTGCCGCGGCTGGTCATCACCAACACCGCCGGCACGCCCGTCGCGCTCTACGTCGAACTGGCGATCACGCCGGACCAGCAGGAGACGGGTCTGATGCACCGCACGGCCATGGCCGAGGATCAGGGCATGATCTTCGTGTTCCCGAGCGAGACGACGGTGCCGTTCTGGATGAAGGACACGCTGCTGCCCCTCAGCATCGCCTTCATCGACTCGCGGCTGCGGATCATCGACCTGCAGGACATGCAGCCGCTCGATCTCTCGCTCCACGAGCCCGCGGGCCCCTATGTGGACGCGCTCGAGGTCAACCAGGGCTACTTCCGCCGCCACGCCATCGCCGTCGGCAACACCGTGCAGTTGCCTCCGAGCGTGCCTACCCCCGTCACGTCGCCGCTGCCGGACGGCTCCCCGTAGCCTGCGCCCAGCCCTGGCGCACCAGGGCGCTCCAGGCGGCCGGTTGCTCCACGGGCGCCTGATGCCCCGCGTCGGGCACGATCCGCCGCACCGCGCCGGAGATGTGCGCGGCCAGATACTCGCTGTAGCGCGGTGGGGTCATCTGGTCGGCGTCGCCGCAGAGGACGACGGCCGGCGCCGCGATCGCCTCCTGCTCCAGCACGGCGCGCAGGTCGAAGGCGTCGCAGGCGGCGAAGTCCCCGAGCGCGACTGCCTGCGGGATGCGGAGCATCTGGCGGCGGATGCCCGCCCGGCGGTAGGGGGAGAGGGTGCCCGCAAAGAAGTGGTCGATCAGCCAGTCGACCGCGGCGGGGTAGTCGGCGCGCAGCAGGGCGCCCAGCGCGGGCGCCACCCGCAGGCGCGCGCCGGTGCCCGAGAGCACCAGTCCGCGCAGCCAGGGCGGCTGCCGGGCGGCGACCGTCTGCACGATCGCCCCGCCGAGCGAATGCCCCACGAGCACCACGTTCGTCCCACCGGCCGCGGCGATCTGGGCCATGAGCCAGTCCGCGTAGTCTTCGACGCGCGCGAACGGCGGGTCAGGCGGGGCGGGCGGCGCGGCGCCGGAGCGGCGGGCACGCCCCGCAGCATGGCCCGGCAGGTCGACGATCCAGGCGCCGGGGAAGTCCGCGCGCACAAGCTCCCAGAAGTCCCCGTTGCCCACCGCCCCGTGCACGAAGGCCCACTGCAGTTGCTCGCCGGCCGCGCCAATCGGGGGCGCCTCCGCCTCATTCGAGACGCTGGTCAGTTCGGCTACCGGATGATCTTCCGAGCTAATCATAACCGAATCGCGTCAGAAACATAACAAAATCGCTTCATCAACCGGCTAGATGCCTGTTTCGCCAGACTCGGGAGGCACAGCGGGTCCGTGCCGGCCGAGGCGGGCGCGCAGGCGGGCGATCTCGCCGCCGAGGCCTTGCAGCGGGGGCCGGGACTGCGTCGGCCGGCGGGGTGGGCGGTTCGGCCGGGCGGAGCGCGGTCGCGGCGTCGGGTTGGGTCTCGCCGCGCCCGCTGTTGCGCTGCGGCTCGGGCTCCTTGCCCGCGGCGGCGCCGCCGTTGAAGGCGTTCATCGTCTTGTCGATCCCGTTGGCCAGCCAGAACTCGGCCGCGTCGGCGGCGGCGCTCAGGGCAGGGGCCAGCTCCTGGGCCTGCTCTTTCGTGAAGTGCCCAAGCACCCAGCCGATCGGGTCGCCACCGCCCGGCGGCCGCTCGATGCCGATGCGCACGCGCGCGAATTCTTGCGTGCGCAAATGCTGGATGATCGAGCTCATGCCGTTGTGCCCGCCGGCCGATCCGCGGGCGCGCACGCGAATCGTGCCGAGCGGCAGGTCGAGGTCGTCGTAGAGCACGAGCAGGCGCGCCACCGGCAGCTTGTGCCAGTGGAGCAGCCCGCTGACCGACTCGCCGCTCAGGTTCATGAACGTCTGGGGCTTGGCCAACACCACGGACACCCCGCCGATAGTACCGCGCGCAATCTCGGCGCGCGCCTGCCGCCCGCGCCAATCCAGGCCGTGGCGGCGCGCGAGCTCGTCGATCGCGGCGAAGCCGGCGTTGTGGCGGGTGCGATCGTATTTCGGCCCGGGGTTGCCCAGGCCGACGATCAGATGCAGCGGTGCGTTGCTGGTCACAGGGTTCCCATCCTTCGGGGCATTATACGCCGTGGGCCGCCGGGCGGCCAGCCCCGGCCCGGCGCTCAGGCCAGCGCGCGGTAGACGGCCAGGGTCGCGCGGGCGGTGGCGGCCCACGAGAAGCGGGCGGCCTGGATCGGGCCGGCGCGGCGTAGCGCGGCGTCGCGGGCGGGATCGAGCAAGACTTGTTCCAGAGCCGCAGCCCAGGCGGCGGGATCGCGCGGGGGCAGCAAGATGCCCGCGTCGCCGACGACCTCGGGCAGCCCGCCTGCCGCGCTGGCCAGCACCGGCGTGCCGCATGCCAGCGCCTCCAGCGCGCCGAGCCCGAAGCCCTCATAGAGCGACGGCAGGGCGAAGAGGCGCGCCCCGCGGTAGAGATCGGCCAGCGCGTCGGGCGCCACCTCGCCGAGGAAGCGCACCTGCGCGGTCAGCCCGAGGCGCGCGACGGCCGCCAGGCTCTCTTCGTAAAGCCAACCCCGCCGCCCGGCCACCCAGAGATCGGGCAGGGGCCGCACGCGCCCGGCGTCGCGCACCTGGCGATACGCCTCCAGCAGGGTGGGCAGATTTTTCCGCGGCTCGATCGTGCTGACAAAGAGCAGATACCTGGGCGACTGCGGGGGCGATCCTGGGCCGGGGTGGAAGCGTGCATCCGCGGCCTCCGGGATCACGTAGATCTTGCGGCGGTCGGCCCCGGCGAAGCTTACCAGGTCGGCGGCCGTGCTCTCGGACACGGCGATGATCGCCTCGGCGCTCGACACGGCGCGGCCGATCTGCCCGTAGTAGCGCGCGCTCTCGCCGGTCAACAAATCCGGAAAGCGCAGGAAGGCCAGGTCGTGTACCGTGATGACGGCCGGGCAGGGGCGGCGGAACGGCGGGATGAAGTCGGGGCTGTGCAGCACCTGCGGGCGCGGGCGCAGCAGCGCCAACTCGGCCGCGAGCCCGGCCTGCTCGTAGCGGTGGTGGCAAGGCGTGGCCAGGCCGCGCCACCGGAAGCGCGGGTCGCCGGAAACAATGGGCTGGGGATCCTTGCGGCTTTGCAGAACCGTGACGCGCAGATCGCCCGCCTCGGCGGCGGGCAGGGCGGCGAGGGCGGCGAGCAGGTGGATGCTGTACTGCCCGATGCCGGCGCGCCGGTAGTAGACCATGCGCGCGTCGAAGGCGACGCGGAGCATCTCAGGCGCCGCCCAGCATCTGGGCCGCGACGCGGGCGACGGCCTCCGGGCGGAGCGCGGTCAGGCAGGGGCGCGGCCCGCAGCCGTCGCGCAGGCCCAGGTCGAGGCCGCGGTAGAGGCAGGGTTGGCAGGGCAGCGCCTGCCGCACGATTCGCGCTCGGTCGGGCGCCCCGGGCACGTAGGGACCGAACGCGCGCCAGTTGCTCAGGCCGAAGATGGCGAGCACGGGCGTGCCGGCGGCCACGGCCAGGTGCAGCGGCCCGCTGTCGTTGCCGATGAAGAGGCGGCACCGGCCGAGCAGGGCTGCCGTCGCGGCGATGCCAGTCTGCCCGGCGATGGCGTGGACGTGCGCGCGGGCGGGCTCCGGCACGCCGTCGCGCACGCCCGTGGCCAGATCGCGTTCGTCGGGTCCCCCGACGATCAGCACGTCGGCGCCGTGGTCCTGCACCAGCCCGGCGATGAGGCGGGCGAAGTGGGCGGCGGGCCAGCGCCGCGCCGGGCTGTACCAGCCCGCGCCGGGGTGGACCGCGATCAGCGGCCCGGACCCGGGCAGGCCCGCGCCCGCCAGCAGGGTGTCCGCCGCGGCCTGGTCGGCGGGCATAATCGGGATGGTCAGGCGGCGATCGGACGGGCGGGCCGCCGCGCCGGCCCGCGCCGCGACGTCGAGCCAGTAGTCGGCCTCGTGCTGGGCGCCGAACCCGCGGTCGGGCACGCGCGCGGTCAGGAACCAGCCGCGCCCGTTGTCGACGCCCGCGCGCAGGCGCGCCCCGGCGGCCAGGGCCACCGCGGCGAACTTGAGCGCGCCGAAGCGCAGCGTATAGTGGTGGAAGATCAGGATGGCGTCGTAGCGGCGGCGCCGCAGGCCGGCGAGGAAGGCGACCGCGCCGCCGACAATGCCCGGGTCGACCAGGCTGCGCAGGCTGTCGAACGGGAACTTGTCGAAGACCAGCACCTCGTCGATCTCGGGCGCGTGGCGCAGCACGGCCGCCGACGACGGCGGCGTGAGCAGGTCGATGCGCGCGGCGGGGTAGCGGGCGCGCAGGGCGTGGATCGCGGGCGTGCAGAGGAGCACGTCGCCGATGTCCGCGAGCTTGACGCAGAGAATGCGGGGGGCGGCGGGTAGCATGGCGCCTCATTATAGCCGAGCGGGGGCGCGCCGGACAAGCGGCTGCCCGGCGGGCGCGCCCGATCTGGGCGGCCGGACGCGACTGGCAGGTCGCGCGGGGGCACAGGGCTTGCAATTGTCGGCTCCCGGTGAATCATGTACAATCAGGAGGCCCAGGAGGAACGGCTGTGTTCGGGATTCGGAGTGTCCTCGTCATTCCCTTCGCCGACGGCATAGGCGATTTCATCAACATGCAGGCGCTGCTGCCGGCGATCCAGGCGCGGTTCCCCGACGCCACGGTCAGCGTGGCCGCGTCGGAGCATGGCGCCCCGCTGTCCAACGATCCGGCCGTACGCGTGGTGAAGCCGGCGGCCTTCAACAACGTGCCCGGCAAGGTGATGCCCCGGGTACGCTGGCTGCTCCCCCAGGCCTTCGTCGCCTGGCTGGCCGGCCCGGCCTGGGACCGCGAATTGGGTCCGTTCGACCTGGTGATCAACTGCTTCTATGCGTGGGAGCGCGCCATGGATTTCCGCCGCTCCTGGACCCCCCAGATCCCCGCCGTGCCCGACGTGGTCCACACGATCGATTGTCTGGCCGGCGAACTCGAGAGTGCGCTCGGCGTCACCATCCCGCCCGAGACGCGCCGGCCCACGCTCACCCTGCGCCCGGCCGCGCAGGCCTGGGCCGCCGAGTTCCTGACCGCGCAGGAGCTGGACCCCGCGCGGCCCCTGGTCGCCTTCGTGCCTGGCACCAACATGCAGATCAAGCGCTGGCCGCTCGAGCGCTGGACCGCGCTCGACGCGCGCCTCCGCGCCGTCGCGCCCGACGTGCAGACGATCGTCTTCGTCGACCGCCCGCCCGACACGAGCACCATCGCCGCGGCTTTCGCGGCGGCCGAACTCGGCGGCGCTGCCCATCTACGCGCCGCTCGACCGGGTGGCCGCGCTGCTACCGCACTGCGACGTCGTGGTCGGCGTCGACACGGGCCTGCTGCACATGGCGGCGGCGCTCGACGTGGCCTGGGTCGGGCTGTTCGGGCCGACCAACCCCGACGTGACCGGCCCGTATGACCCGAGCCGCGGCGAAGCGCTCGTGGCGCCCTTCCGCAAGCCCGCGAGCTGCGATTCGTGCTGGAAGCAGGCGTTTAAGTACGAGGACGACCGCTGCCGCACGCTGCCGGCGGGCTCCTGCATGGACCACCTCACCGTCGGCCGGGTGCTCGGCGCGACACTGCGCCGGCTGGCCGACGTGCACCCGCTGCCGGCCGCCGCCCGCGCCGCCGCGCGCCGGGCCGCCCTCGCGGGCCGCGCGGTGCCGATCGGCCCGGCTCTCGGCTACTAGCGGAGTCGCCGCCCGTGACCCTCCCGGATTCCCCGCCGCCCTTCGGCTCGCGCGCCGCCTACGACCCCACGCTGCTCGACGCGGCGGCCGCCTTTGCCCTCGGCCCGGTGCAGGAGACCCGCGACCTGGGCGGCACCTACAACCTGAACGTGCAGGTGGAGTCGGCCGCGGGCGCCTTCGTGCTGCGCGTGCACCGCCCCTGGGTCACGGCGGAGCGCCTGGCGCAAGTGCAGGCCGTGCGCGAGGGCCTGGCCGCCGACTTCCCCGTCCCGGAGCCGCGGCGCACGCCCGACGGTGCGGGCTTCGTCTCCTGGGCTGACCGCCTGGTCGAGTGCGCGCCCTTCGTGCCGCACGGCGGCACGGCCGATCGCTGGGATCGCTACACGACGGCGTTCGCGCTGCTCGGCCGCCTGCACGCGGCGCTCGCGGCGGCCGTCGACCCGGTGACGCTGGTGCCGCCGCGCGTGAGCAACTACGCCACGCCTGAGCAACTGGCGGTCTGGGTGGGCGCGCTGGCCGAGCGTGTCGGCGTACCCGCGCGCGGTGAGGCGCCCACGCCCGCCCAGGCGACCGTGCGGGCGGCCCGGGCGCTGCTGGAACCGCTGGCCGCCGCTTGGGCGACGACGGACGCGCTGCTGCCCCAGCAGACCATCCACGGCGACTACGGCGGCGCCAACCTGCTGTTTCAGGGCGACACGGTCGTCGCCATCCTCGATTTCGACTTCCTCGGCGTGCGGGAGCGCGCCTACGAGGTCGCCTACGCGCTCTACTGGGCCTTGCAGCGGCTGGGCGGGCCCGCGCCGCCCGAGCGGCTGCCGTGGCCGCGCTCGCGCGCGTTGCTGGCCGCGTACAACGCGACCGCCCCCCAGCCGCTCAGCGCGGAGGAGGTTGCCGCACTGCCACGCCTGCTGGCGCGCGTGCCGCTCTACTGGGTGGGGGAGGCGGGCTTCTTGCCCGATCCGGAGGCCGCGCTGGCCGATCAGGCGGCGGGGATCGCCTTCGCCCGCTGGGTGCTGGGCCACGCGCCCGATCTGGCGGCGCTGTTCGTACGCTGAGCCCGCTCAGGCCGCGCCGCCCACCTCGTGCAGCACGGCGAGCGTTTCCGCGGCCGTGCGCGCCCAGGTGAACGTGGCGGCGCGCGGCAGGCCGCGCCGCGCCAGGTCGGCGCGCAGGTCCGGCTCGGTCAGCACGCGCGTCATCGCCGCGGCCCAGGCCTCGGGGTCGCGCGGATCGAGCAGCAGCGCGGCGTCGCCCGCCACCTCGGGCAGCGAGGAGGCGTCGGCGGCGAGCAGCGGGGTGCCGCAGGCGAGCGCTTCGAGCGCGGGCATGCCGAAGCCCTCGTAGAGCGAGGGCAACACCGCGGCGGCCGCGCCGCTGTAGAGCGCAGGCAGGTCGCCGTCGGGCACGTAGCCCAGGAAGCGCACGGCATCCTCCAGGCCCCGGTCCTTCACCTGCGCGAACAGCGTGTCGTAGAGCCAGCCCTTCTTGCCCCCCAGGGCCAGGCGCGGCGCGGGCCCGGCGCTCTCCGGCCAGGCGACCCGCATGCGCGCGAAGGCCTCCACCAGCATGCCGAGGTTCTTGCGCGGCTGCAGCGTGCCCACGAAGAGCAGATAAGGCGCGGGCCCGGCGAGGTCGTGCCGCACCAGGGCCGCATCGACCGCCGCGCGGTCGGTCACCGGGCGGAAGGCCGGGTCGACGCCGTGGTGCACCACGCGGATCTTCGCGGCGGGCACGCCGTAGCGCGCGGTCAGGTCGCGCGCCGTGGCGGCCGACACGGCGATGACCCGCCGGGCGACGCGCGCGCTGTAGCGGGTGGACCAATCAAGGTACCAGCGTGAGGACGACGTGTGCGCCTCGGGGTAGTAGAGGTAGCCCAGGTCGTGGATCGTGACGACGGTGCGCGGGTGCGCGAGCGGCACGACGTGGGCGGGCACGAAGAGCACGCGCGGCGCATGCGTGAGCATCTCCCCGCTCAGCCGCAGGTGCGTCCAGAGGCGCGAGAAGGGGATGGCGCGCACCGTGAAGTTGGGCGGCAGGCCGAAGCCGAACAGCGCCGCCGGATCGCGCTCGGTTGAATTGACATAACAAATGAACCGATCGGCCCCCGCGGCGGGATCCGCGGCCAGCGCGGCGAGCAGGCGCGCGCTGTAGTGCTCCGTGCCCGTCCGCACGCCGCTGGCGGCGCGGCTGGCGTCCATGCCGATCCGCAGCCCGGACCCGCCGGCCGGCGTGCTCATACGCGCGCCTCCAGCACCCGGGGCAGGGCGGCGATCACCTGCTCCGGCGTGATCGCCAGCATCTCAGGGCCGCCCTCCAGGCTCTGGCGGGTCGGGTCGAGGAAGCGGCCGGGCCGGGTGCCGGGCGCGCGCACGACGACATTCCGCGCCGCTGGGCCCCAGGGTCCCCAGACCGCCTCGTCGCTCGGGCCGTACAGCCGCAGCGTCGGCGTGCCCACCGCGGCGGCCAGGTGCAGCGGCCCGCTGTCGACGCCGAGCACCGCGCGGCTGGCGGCGAAGAGCGCGCCCAGCGCGCCGAGCGTCGTGCGTCCGGCCAGGCTCGGCGCCGCCGCCCGCGCGGCGGGATCGAGCGCCGCCTGAATCGCGGCGATCAGCGGCGCTTCGCCCGCGCTGCCGGTGAAGGCGACGGCGCTGCCCTGCGCCAGCAGGTGCCGCGTCACGGCCGCCCAGCCGGCGGGCGTCCACAGCTTGCGCGAGGCGTTGGTGCCCGGGTGGATGCAGACCAGGCGGCCGATGGCCTCGGGCGGCACCAGCGCGGCCGCGGCGGCGCGGTCCTCCGCGGTCAGCGCAAAGCGGAGGGCGGGGCAGCCGGCGGCGCGGTCGGCGGGCGGCGCGGGCCCGGCGCCCGGCGCCCCGGCCGTGGCGGCGGCGGCCAGCGTCCAGTCCTGCTCCACCTCGTGGCGCCCCGGCTGGTAGGGCACGGCGTCGGTCAGCCAGGGCGTGACGGCGGGCAGGGCGAAGCCCCAACGGCGGGGGATGCCGGACTGCTCGGCCAGCAGCGCGCCCCACCAGTAATCGAAGCGCAGGATCAGCGCGCAGTCATAGCGCCCGGCGCGCAGGCGCCGCGCGGTGGCGCGCAGCAGCGTGTAGGGCTCCCAGGGCCGGCGCGGCCGGGCGACGATGCCGGGGAAGGGCACCGTCTCCAGCGCGTCGAGCGCGGGCTGGCGTTCCCAGACGGCGCGGCCCCACGGCCCGACCAGGCCGGTCAGGTGGGCCTCCGGATAGGCGGCCCGCAGGCGCGCGAGCACGGGCGTGGCGAAGAGCAGGTCGCCGATCTGGTCGGGGCGGATGATCAGGATGCGGCGCGGCGGGCTGGCGGCGGGCGTGGCGCGGCGCGGGGGAAAGAGCACGCGCAGCGCGCGCGCACGGACCGATCCGCGCACTAGAGCGCGCCCTTTTGCACCGCCAGTGCGAGCGCGAACAGCAGGATCTCGATCGCCAGGAAGATCATGACGACGGCCGGGGGCACCCAGCGCGGCAGGCTGTCCTCGAGCAGGCGCTCGTCGGGGCCGATCACGCGGCCCGGCCGATAGCGCGGCGCGAGCGCGAACCCGACCAGCGTGCCGCCGACCAGGCCGCCGAGGTGGGCCATGTTGTCGATCGCGCCCGATTGGCTGAAGCCGAGCACGAGGTTCAGCGCGCCGATGGCGAGCGCGTTCCAGAGCATCGTCCGGGCGAGCGTGCCCAGCAGGCGGCGGTGCAGCCAGAAGAAGGCGCCCATCGCGCCCAGCAGGCCGAAGATGGCGCCCGACGCGCCGACTGACTCGGCCGGGCTGAAGGCGAAGGAGCCGATGCTGCCGGCGAGGCCGCCCAGGAAGTAGATGGCCAGGAAGCGCGGCCAGCTGTAGAAGCGCTCGATCTGCTGCCCGAAGATCAACAAGGCGTAGCCGTTGAAGCCGATGTGCAGGATGTCGGCGTGCAGGAACATGGCCGTGACGAGGCGCCAGTACTGCCCGGCGACGATCGGGCCGTTGATCTTGGCGCCGAGGTCGTACATGGCCCGCGCACTGTCGGCGGGCGCCGTCGAGCCGCTATACCAGATCTCGATCAGAAAGACGACGACGAGCGAGACCAGTAAGACCGTGGTCGCCGTGGTCGGATAGATCGGCACGCGCAGCCAGGTGGCCGGGGCACGCGTGCCGGGCACGGGCCGCGCCTCGGCCAGCGCGCCCGTGGGGATGCGTTCAATCGGTTGCATGGCTCATTATAGCATAGCGCCCCCGCGCGACAAGGCGGCGCCGCGCCTCGGGTTTTACTCCCCGGGCGCAGGGGCGTCGGGCAGGGCGGCGAGGGCCTGCGCGAACGCGGCGTAGGTGTCCGTGGTATAGAGGACGAAGAGGATCTCGGTCAGGCGGGTGCCGCTCCGCACGTGCGCCGCGACCGCGTCGAGCGCGATCGGCGCGGCGATCTCCACCGGCCAGCCGTAGGCGCCCGTGCCCAGCGACGGCAGTGCGACCGTCTCCACCGCCAACTCGTCGGCCAGGCGCAGCGCGGTGGCATAGGCGCTGCGCAAGAGATCATCGTCGGCGGGCCGCCCGTGATAGCGCGGCGCGACGGCGTGGATCACATAGTGCGCGGGCAGGCGGCCGGCGCTCGTGACGACCGCGCTGCCCGTGGGGCAGCCGCCGATCTGGCGGCACTCGGCCAGGATGCTGGGCCCACCGGCGCGGTGGATCGCCCCGTCGACGCCGCCGCCCCCGGCCAGGTGCGCGTTGGCGGCGTTGACGATCGCCCCGGCGGCGACGCGCGTGATGTCGCCCTGCCGCAGGGTCAGGCGCGTGGCCCCGAGTTGGCGTGCGTCCATAGCGGCCTCCTTCCGGGCACGCGGCCCGGCTCGCAGCCGGGTCTTGCAGGCGCCGTGCCGCCGGATCGGCCCGGCCGTTGCGCCGGGCTGGCGGCAGGATTACGGTCGCTGCGGCCGGACGTATGCTATAGTGCGGGTATGACGACACAGCGCATCGCGCACCTGACCGTGCGCGCTTTCGACGTCGACGGCTGGAACGAGGTGCCGCCCGCCGGGCTGGCCGCCTACCTGGAGCAGACCGCCCGCGAGGCCTCGGACGCGCTCGGCTTCGGCGAGGCCTGGTACCGCGAGCGCGGCACCGCCTGGGTGGTGCGCCGGCTGACGCTGGCGCGCACCGCCGCGCTGCCCTTCCCCGGCGCCTGCACGGTCACCACCTGGGTTTCGAACGTCCGGCGCGTGCGCTGCAGCCGCAACTACGAAGTGCGCGACGCCGCCGGGCGGCCGGTCGCCGCGGCCATCGCCGATTGGGTCTACGTCGACCGCGTGCGCGGCGCGCCAATCGCCATCCGGCCCGACCTGCTGGAGTGGCTCGCCCCGGGCCCGTCGCTCGCCCTGCCGCCGGAGCCGGAGGGGATGGCCTCCGCGGCGTCGGGGCCGGTCTTCACCCAGCGCCGCCACGCCGAGCGCCACGAGGCCGACTCGATCGGGCACATCAACAACACCGTCTACCTGACCTGGCTCGACGAGGCGCTGGCCGCCGCCGTGGCCGCGGCCGGGCTGCCGCTGACGCCCGTAGGCGGCCCGGGCCTGCGGCTCTGGGGCGCGCGCTACACGGTCGACTTCTTGCAGTCGGCCCGCCCCGGCGACGCCCTGCTGCTGCGCAGCCGCGTGACGCGCACCGCGGGCGCCGATCTGCTGGGCTGGGAGCAGACGATCACGCGCGAGGACGACGGCACGGAGCTTGTACACGCGGCCACCTGGCAGGTGCCGATCGGCCTGGAAGCCGCCGGGCTGACGGCGGATGCGGCGCGCGCCGCGTTGCTGGCGCCGCACGGGCCCGCAGGAGGGGAGATCGATGCCGACCATTGACCGCCGGGTCGCCGAACGCCCGCTCGTGCTCAGCCTCGACCTCGGCACGTCGTCGATCCGCGTCATGGTCTTCGACGCGCGGGGGCAAGACGTGGCCGGGCTCGTGGCGCGCGCCACCTATCCCCTGACCCTGACCGACGACGGCGGCGTGACCGCGGACGCGCTCGAGATCCTGGCGCGGCTGGGCGAGGCGATCGACCAGATCCTCGACGCCGCCGGGCCGCTGGCGGCCGAGATCCGCGCCGTGGCCTCGTGCAGCTTCGTCAGCAATGTGCTCGGCGTCGACGCCGCGGGCGCGCCGGTGACGCCGGTCTACTTCTACTCCGACACCCGCCCCGCGCCCGACACCGCCGCGCTACGCGCGCGGGTCGACCGGGCGGCCTGGCACGAGCGCACCGGCACGGTGATCCACACCAGCTACCTGCCGCCGCGCTTCCTCTGGCTGCAGCGCACCGCGCCCGCGCTCCTGGCCGCCGCTCAGGCCTGGATGTCGATCGGCGAGTACTGCTACCTGCGCTTCTTCGGCCGCCGCGCCTGCTCGCTCTCGGTCGCCTCGTGGACCGGCATGCTGAACCGCCGCACGCTGACCTGGGACGCCGAGACGCTGGCCCTGCTGCCGATCCGCGCCGAGCAGTTGTCGCCGCTGGTCGACGTGGACACACCGCTGCGCGGCCTCACCGACGCCTACGCGGCGCGCTGGCCCGCGCTGGCCTCCGTGCCCTGGCTGCCTACCGTCGGCGACGGCGCGACGGCGAACCTGGGCAGCGGGTGCAGCACGCCCGCCGAGATCGCGCTGACGGTCGGCACGACCGGCGCGATGCGCGTCGTCGTGCCGGGCCCGGTGGCCGCGGTCCCCGACGGCCTCTGGCTCTATCGCGTCGATCGCCACCGCGGCCTGCTGGGCGGCGCGCTGAGCAACGGCGGCAACGTGTACGCCTGGATGGAGCAGAACCTGGCGCTGGGCGCGGCCGACCTCGAGGCCGCGGTCGCGGCGGTGCCGCCCGACGGCCACGGCCTCACCCTGCTGCCGTTCTTCGCGGGCGAGCGCAGCCCTGGCTGGGCGCCCGACGCGCGCGCCACGATCCACGGCCTGCGCATGGACACGACCGCGCTGGAGATCCTGCGCGCGGGCCTGGAAGCCGTCGCCTACCGCTTCGCGCTCATTCAGGCGGCGCTGGCGCCCCAGGTGCCGGAGGCGCAGGGCTTCATCGCCAGCGGCAACGGCCTGTTGCACTCGCCCGCCTGGATGCAGATCATGGCCGACGTGCTCGGGCTGCCCGTGCGCGCCTCGGCCGAGGCCGAAGCGAGCAGCCGGGGCAACGCCTTGCTCGCCCTCGAGGTGCTCGGCGCCGTCCCGCCGGGGGCCGACCCCGCCGCGGCCCTGGGCACCACCTACACCCCCCACCCCGAGCATACCGCCCTGTACGCGCAGGCCGTGGCCCGCCAGCAGGCTCTCTACGCCCGCCTCGTCGCCCCCTGATCGACCCGCCCCCGCACGGTGGGACGCTGGCACGAGGCGTGCTGAGTCCTGTCAACGCCTTTCCACGAAGGGTAGGTGCTTGCCGCCGGGGATCCGCGGAGTGCCACGTGTTTTACACCGAGAAGGAGATCCGATGACGCAATTAGGACTCAGCCGTCTGGAGGAGCTGTCGATTAATACCATCCGGACGCTGGCGATGGATGCGGTGCAGAAGGCGAACTCGGGGCACCCCGGCACGCCCATGGGCGCCGCCGTAATGGCCTATACCCTGTTTACCGAGTTCCTGCGCTATAACCCGCGCAATCCGCATTGGGCGAACCGCGACCGCTTCGTTCTGTCGGCCGGGCACGCCTCGATGCTGCTCTATTCGATGCTCTATCTGACGGGCTACGACGTCTCCCTGGACGATCTGAAGAACTTCCGGCAGTGGGGCAGCATTACCCCGGGCCACCCCGAGTATGGGCTGACACCGGGCATCGAGACGACCACCGGCCCGCTGGGCCAGGGCTTCGGCAACGCCGTCGGCATGGCGCTGGCCGAGCATCTGCTCGCCGCGCGCTTCAACCAGGACAAGGAAGGCCTCTACCCCGTCGATTGGTACGTCTACGGCATCTGCAGCGACGGCGACCTGATGGAAGGTGTCGCCTCCGAGGCAGCCTCGTTCGCCGGGGAGCTCGGCCTCGGCCGCCTGATCATGATGTACGACGACAACCACATCACGATCGAGGGCGACACCCAGTTGGCGTTCCGCGAGAACGTGGGCGAGCGCTTCGAGGCCTACGGCTGGCACGTGCTGCGCATCGACGGCATGGACATGGCCCAGGTGCGCGAGGCCCTGAGCACGGCGCGCAACTTCCTCGACGCGCCGACCTTGATCGTCTGCCGCACGGAGATCGGCTACGGCAGCCCGCACAAGGCGAACTCCGCCGAGGCGCACGGCAACCCGCTGGGGCCCGACGAGGTGCGGCTGAGCAAGGAGAACCTCGGCTGGCCATGGCCCGACGAGACGTTCCACGTGCCGCCGGAGGCGCTCGACCACATGCGCGAGGCGGTGCAGCGCGGGCAGGAGGCCGAGGCCGCCTGGCAGCAGACCTACGACCAGTGGGCGGCCAAGTACCCCGACCTGGCGACCGAGTTCCAGCACATGTGCGCTAACACGCTGCCCGACGGCTGGATCGACGCGCTGCCGAGTTTCGGCCCCAAGGACGGCCCCATGGCGACCCGCAGCGCGCAGGGCAAGGTGCTGAACGCCCTCGCGCCCAAGCTGCCGTTGCTCATCGGCGGCTCGGCCGACCTGGCGCCGTCGACCGACACGTATCTGAAGGGCTACGGCGACGTCGTCCACCACGAATTCAGCGGCCGCAACCTGCACTTCGGTGTGCGCGAGCACGGCATGGGCGCGGCCGCCAACGGCATGGTGCTGAGCGGCATCCGCGCCTACACCGGCACATTCCTGATCTTCTCCGACTACATGCGGCCGCCGATCCGCCTCGCCGGGCTCATGAGCATCGCCCCCATCTTCGTCTTCACGCACGATAGCGTCGGCCTGGGCGAAGACGGTCCGACCCACCAGCCGATCGAGATGCTGCCCGCGCTGCGCGCCGTGCCCAACCTGCACGTCATCCGCCCGGCCGACGCGAACGAGACGGCGGGCGCCTGGCGGGCCGCATTGGAGCGGACGACGGGCCCGAGCCTCATCGTGCTCACGCGGCAGAAGCTGCCGATCTTCGCCGAGACGGTCAAGCCCTTCGCCGAGGGCGTGGGCCGCGGCGCCTACGTGCTGCGCGACGCGCCGAACGGCACGCCGGACGTGATCCTGATCGGCACGGGCTCGGAGGTGCAGCTGGCCATGCAGGCGGCCGAACAGCTGCAGGGCCAGGGCGTGCAGGCCCGGGTCGTCAGCATGCCCTGCTGGGAGACTTTCTCGGCCCAGCCCCAGGAGTATCGCGACGCCGTGCTGCCGCCCGCGATCACGGCGCGCGTCTCGGTCGAGGCGGCGAGCACGTTTGGCTGGTCTCGTTGGGTCGGCGATAAGGGCCACGCGGTTGGGGTCGACCACTTCGGCGCCTCGGCGCCCTATGAGATCATCATGCAGGAGTTCGGGTTGACGGCCGACAACGTGGCCCAGTGGGCCCTGGCCGTCCTGGGCCGCCCGGCCCACCCGCGCGGGCAAGGCACCCATCCGGGCCCGCACGAGGGCCGCGGCGCCGCGCCGCACGAGCGCCAGCTGGAGCAGCGCCCCGGCGGCAGCGAGACGGGGAACGAGAGCCCCGCCCACAAGCAGAGCTAGCGAGGAGGCGGGGCCTCGCGGGCGCCGCCCGCGGGTGTTCCCACGTAAGGAGAGCGTTTATGACTGAAACGAAGCTGCAACGGCTCTATACTGAGCAGGGCCAGGCGCCCTGGCAGGATAATATCAGCCGTGCCATGATCCAGTCGGGAGAGCTCCAGAACGTGATCGATCAGGGGATCGTCGGCGTCACGAGCAACCCGACCATCTTTGAGAAGGCGGTCAACAGCGGCACGGAGTACGACTCCCAGATCCGCGACGTCTACGCCTCGTGCGGCGACCCGTCGCAGGTCTTCTTCGAGCTCATGCTGAAAGACATCGGCGACGCCGCCGACATCTTCCGCCCGGTCTACGACCGCACGCAGCATCTCGACGGCTACATCAGCATCGAGGTGACGCCCGACCTGGCGCGCGACACCCAGCAGACCGTCGCCCAGGCGCGGACCTTCGGACAGCGGCTGGAGCGGCCGAACATCCTGGTCAAGATCCCGGCGACCGCCGAGGGCATCCCGGCGATCGAGCAGGCCATCTACGAGGGCATCAACGTCAACGTGACGCTGATCTTCTCGCTCGAGCGCTACCGCACCGTGATCGACGCCTACATGAAGGGTCTGGAGCGGCGCGTGGCCGAGGGCAAGCCGATCGACGATATCTACTCGGTCGCCTCGTTCTTTGTCAGCCGCTTCGACAGCAAAGTCGACAAGATGCTCGACGAGCTGATCGCCGATGCGTCGGATGCGGCCACGAAAGAGCGGCTGCGCGGCCTCAAGGGCAAGGGCGCCATCGCCAACGCCAAGATCGCCTACGAGCTCTTCCAGAAGGAGACGGCGAGCCCGCGCTGGCAGAAACTGGCCGCGGCGGGCGGCCATGTGCAGCGGCCCCTCTGGGCCTCCACGAGCACCAAGAACCCTGCCTACCCCGACACGCTGTACGTCGACAACCTGATCGGCCCGGATACGGTCGACACCCTGCCCAACGCCACCATCGTCGCCTTCAGCGACCATGGCACCGTGGCGCGCACAGTCGACCAGGACATGGCGGCGGCCCATCAGGTGATCGCCGACCTCGTGGCGGCGGGTATCTCGATGGACGAGGTGATGCAGGAGCTGGAAGACGAAGGCGTCGCCAGCTTCGCGAAATCGTACGAGACGCTCAACGACGCATTGGCCGAGAAGTGTGCCGCGCTGCACCAGGGCCAGGAAAGCGAGCAGACCGACCTCGGCCCTTTTCAGCCAGCGCTCGACCGCACACTCCGTGATCTGACGGACGCGGCCGAGCGCATCTGGAACAAGGACGCTTCCTGGTGGTCCGCCGACCCGGCCGTGCAAGCACAGATCGCCCAGCGGCTGGGTTGGCTCAACGTGGTCAAGCAGATGATCGGCGAGGCCGACCGCCTGCACGCCTTCGCCGACGCCGTGCGCAAGGACGGCATCGAGCGCGTGCTCGTGATGGGCATGGGCGGCAGCAGCCTGGCGCCCGACCTCTTCAGCGTGGAGTTCGAGACGGCCGACGGCTATCCCGAGCTCTATGTGCTCGACAGCACCGATCCGGCCGTGGTGGCCCTCTGCCGCGACGGCCTGCCGCCCAAGGGCACGTTGTACGTCGTGTCGAGCAAATCGGGCACGACGATCGAGCCGAACGCTTTCTTCCACTACTTCTACGACCGGGTGCGGGCCGCGGTCGGCGCCGAGGCGGCAGGGCAGCACTTCGTGGCGATCACCGATCCGGGATCGCCGCTCGTGGCGCTGGCGCAGGAGCACGGCTTCCGCGCGGTCTTCGAGAACCCGCCCGACATCGGCGGGCGCTACTCCGCGCTCTCCTACTTCGGCCTTGTGCCCGCGGCGCTGATGGGCGTCGACCTGCACAAGCTGCTCGAGGTAGCCTACACCTTCGTGCTGCGCTGCGGCCCGGGCGTGGCCGCCGCCGACAACCCCGGCGTCTGGCTGGGCGCCGCGCTCGGCACGCTGGCGCAGGCGGGCCGCGACAAAGTCACCTTCATCACCACGCCCGGCGTCGACAGCTTCGCCGACTGGGCCGAGCAGCTGATCGCCGAGAGCACCGGCAAGGCGGGCAAGGGCCTGGTGCCGATCGCCCGCGAGGATGTCGGCCCGCCCGAGGTCTACGGCGCCGACCGCCTGTTCGTCTACATGCGCCTCGAAGAGGACCATGTCGACGAGTACGACGCCGCGGTCGACCGGCTGATCGACGACGGGTTCCCGGTGATCACCTTCCCGCTGCGCGATACCTACGACCTGGGCGGCGAGTTCTTCCGCTGGGAGATGGCCGTCGCGGTCGCCGGCAAGATCCTGGGCAGCAACCCGTTCGACGAGCCGAACGTCACCGAGAGCAAGGAGAACACGCAGCGCCTGCTGCGCGGGCGCCTGCCCGAGGAGGCGCCCACCGCCGACGAGGGCGCGATCGAGCTCTTCGCCTACGGCACCGGCGCCGCGCGCCCGGCGGCGGCGGGCAACGGCCGCGCGCCCGCTTCGGCCGATGGACGCGGCGCCGCCGTGCGCGCCGAATCCGGCCCCCTGGCCGGCTATCTCGCCGAGCTGTTCGACTCCGTCGAGCCGCACGACTACTTCGCGATCCTGGCCTACGTCGAGCCGTCGGACGAGAACATCGAGCAGCTGGAGGGCATGCGCACGATGATCCGCGACGAGCTGCGGGTGGCGACGACCCTGGGCTTCGGCCCGCGCTTCCTGCACTCCACCGGGCAGCTGCACAAGGGCGGCCCCAACACGGGGGTCTTCCTTGTGATCACGGCCGACGACGCGGCGGATCTCAAGATCCCGGACATGGGCTACAGCTTCGGCACCCTGATCCGGGCGCAAGCCCTGGGCGACATCCAGGCACTGGTGGGCAAGGGCCGCCGCGTGCTGCGGCTGCACCTGACCAATACGGAAGAAGGGCTGGAGCAGGCCGCCGACCTCGTCGACGCCGCGCTGCCGGCCGAGGCGCCCGTCGAGTAGTCGCGGGCGACCCAGAAGGAGACACGGATGGATATCGGCTTTATGGGGCTCGGGCGCATGGGCGAGAACATGGTGCGCCGGCTGTTGCGCGGCGGGCATCGCGTGGTTGCCTGGAACCGGAGCAAAGGCAAGATCGACGAGGTGGCCAAGGAGGGCGCGGTCGCGGCCTACACGCCGGCCGAGCTCGTGAAGCAGCTGCCGCCCCGGCGGGTGATCTGGATGATGGTGCCGGCCGGCCAGCCGGTCGACGACCTGATCGCCGAGTTGGTGCCCCTGCTGAGCCAGGGCGATATCCTGATCGACGGCGGCAACTCCAACTTCCGCGACTCGATGCGCCGCCACGACGAGCTCGCCGCCAAGGGCTTCCACTTCATGGACGTGGGCACCTCGGGCGGCATCTGGGGCCTGACCGTCGGCTACTGCATGATGATCGGCGGCTCCGACGACGCCTTCAACTACGTCGATCCCGCCTTCAAGACGCTGGCGCCCGAGGACGGCTATATGCACACGGGGCCGAGCGGCTCGGGCCACTTCACCAAGATGGTGCACAACGGCATCGAGTACGGTATGCTGCAGGCCTATGGCGAGGGCTACGAGATTATTCAGCACTCCGAGTTCAACGTCGACCTGGCCAAGCTGTCCGAAACCTGGATGCACGGCAGCGTCATTCGCTCCTGGCTGCTCGAGCTCGCCGTGCGCGCCTTCGCCCGCGAGCCCGATCTGCGCTCGATTCGGGGCTACGTGGAGGATTCGGGCGAGGGCCGCTGGACGGTACAGGAGGCGATCAACGAGAGCGTGCCCGCGCCCGTCATCACGGCCTCGCTGCTGGCCCGCTTCGCCTCGCGCCAGCCCGAGTTGTTCAGCGCCAAGGTCGTCGCCGCGCTGCGCAACGAGTTCGGCGGCCACGCGGTGCAGCTGGAGAGCGGCAAGTCGAGCGGCGTGAGCTATTCGCCCGACCAGCCGGTGATCCCGAAAGCCGGCGGCACGGACCACTAGCGGCCGGCGACGCGCGCCGTCCGGCGACCATGCCTGCCTGCGCGTCCGGCCGGCGCCCCGCTGCCGCCCAATCTGACCGGGGCGGCTGCCGCAGCCCGGTAGCCGCCGATGGGCGATCACCCTGACGCGATCGCCTCCTATGGGAGAGCCATGCAACGCCCAACCATCGTGAACCCGCTGCGCGAAGGCCTGCGTCAGCAGCTCACGCCCGAGCCGTGCATCGTCGTCATCTTCGGCGCGACGGGCGACCTGACGCACCGCAAGCTGACCCCGGCCCTGTACAACCTGGCCCTCGACGGCCTGCTGCCGCCGGCCACCGGCATCGTCGGCGTGGCCCGCCGCCCCAAGAGCGACGACCAGTTCCGCGCCGAGATGTTGACGGCCGTGAACTCGTTCTCGCGCAACCGGCCGGTGGTGCCCCAGGTGTGGGAGACGTTCGCCCAGGGCCTGTACTACGTGCAGAGCGAGTTCCACGACGTGGATGGCTTCAAGCAGCTACGTGCCCGGCTGAAGCAAATCGACGAAGAGCGCGGCATCCCCCATAACTACCTGTTCTACCTGGCCACGCCGCCCGACGCCTACCCGGTCATCGCGGCCAACCTGGGCGCGGTCGGCCTGGTCTCGCGCGAGTCGACTCGCGACCCGAACCAGGTGGCGGGCTGGAGCCGCATCGTGGTCGAGAAGCCCTTCGGCCGCGACCTGCGCAGCGCGCGCGAGCTCAACCGCCAGCTGCACGCGGTCTTTAGCGAGCGCCAGATCTACCGCATCGACCACTACCTGGGCAAGGAGACGGTGCAGAACCTGCTGGTCTTCCGCTTCGCCAATATCATCTTCGAGCCGATTTGGAACCGGCAGTACATCGACAACGTGCAGCTGACCGTGGCGGAAAGCCTGGGTATTGAGGGCCGCGCGCAGTATTATGATCACGCCGGGGCGATCCGCGACATGGTCCAGAACCACATGATGCAGCTGTTATCGCTGGTGGCGATGGAGCCGCCGGTCGCCTTCGACGCCGACGCCGTGCGCGACGAGAAGGTGAAGGTGCTGCGCGCCATCCACCCCTTCTCGCGGGAGGCGGTTGCCGCCCGCACCGTCCGCGCACAGTACAGCGCGGGCGCGATCAACGGCGAGCCGGTGCCGGGCTATTGCTCCGAGCCGGGCGTGCCGCCCGACTCGATTACCGAGACCTACGTCGCCTTGAAGCTGTACATCGACAACTGGCGCTGGGCAGGGGTGCCCATCTACCTGCGCACCGGCAAGCACCTGCCCAAGCGCACCACGGAGATCGCGCTGCAGTTCAAGCAGGTGCCGCACCTGCTCTTCCGCCGCACAACCGACGGCCTGGAGCCGAACAGCCTGGTGATCCACATTCAACCGGACGAGGGCACCACGATCAAGGTCGCGTCGAAGATCCCGGGACCGCTCATGCGGGTCCGGCCGGTGAACATGGATTTCCGCTACGGCACCTCGTTCGGCGTGGAGCCCGCCGACGCCTACGAGCGGCTGCTGCTCGACGCGATGCTCGGCGACTCGACGCTGTTCACCCGCCGCGACGAAGTCGAGCAGGCCTGGGAGATCGTCACCTCGATTATGGATGGCTGGCAGGAGGAAGCCGCGGCCGACATTCCGAAGTACGAGGCAGGGAGCTGGGGACCCGAGCAGGCGGATCGCCTGCTCGCTCGCGACGGCCGGACGTGGCGCCGCCTGTAGGGGCGCCGCCCGCATTGTCGCTAGAATCGGAGAACCGTTGATGGATGACAAGACGAATCAGTCGCCGCCCGCGCCGGATGCCGAGGAGCATCGGGGCCAGGCGATGCCCCCGCCCGCCGAGACGCTGCCCACCCGCCCCGGGGCCACGGCGCCCACCCGCTCCACCTTGCCGCCCGTCGAGAACCCGGCCGCCGGCACGGCCATGCCGCCCCCGGAGCCGCCCACGACCTACTCGACCGCGCCGAACGCGAACATGGACCCCGGCAAGCAGCGCGTGATCGAGGACGTCAACCTGGACGCGGTCGCGCAGGCCGATCAGTCGGCCGAGCCGGACCGCTACAGCGCCGACGCGCTGAGCGACCTGGTGGACGGCGGCACGGTCCCCGTGCCGGTCCAGCAGATCAACCGCGCGCTGATCGAGATCTGGAAGTCGACCACGAGCGGCGGCGAGCACGAGGGCAAAGTCTCCGTGACGCTCATGCGCGCCATGAACCTCGTGGCCTATTGCCAGGACGATGCGCGCGCCGACGAGGTGACCGCCGTCGTCAGCCGGGTGACCGGCCGCCATCCCTGCCGTACCGTGCTCATCGTCAATCAGTCCGGATCCAACGGCGCGGCCGTGACTGAGGCCGGGCCTGCGGACGACACCGACCTCGACGCGACGATGTCGGCGCACTGCCAGATCGCCTCGGCGACCGGCAAGCAGGTCTGCTGTGAGCAGGTGACCATCTCGGCGCAGAGCCCCACCGCGCTCTACCGCGCGTCGACCATCGCGCTCAACCTGCTCATCACCGATCTGCCGGTCTTCCTCTGGTGGGCCCAGGGCATGCCGTTCTCCAACGTCGTGCTTACGAACCTCGAAGACAGCATCGACCGGCTCATCGTCGACTCGGCCGGGTTCCCCGACCCGCTCGGCGGCCTGCTGGGGCTGTCGCGCGTGCTGGTGCCCGGCCCGTCGCAGCGCGAGCACGCGCGCTACGCGCCGAGCGACATGAACTGGGCCCGGCTGGCGGGCTGGCGCGAGGCGCTGGCGCATCTCTTCGACAACCCGGACTACACGGCTAGCCTGTGGCACATCGGCAGCATGGAGCTCCAATACGCGGTGGCCCCCGAGACGGAGCCCAACCCCGTGCAGGCGCTGCTGTTCGCCGGGTGGCTGGCCACCCGGCTCAACTGGGAGTTCCACACCAGTGCGGCCGCCGCGGGACACGGCAGCCCGGGCGATATGCTGCTGACGCTGCACCAGGGCATGCGCTCGATCCCGGTCAACGTGCGCGCCGTCTCGCCTCCGGGCATCGACCAGCAGGGGTTGGTCGCGGTGAGCCTGACGACCAACGACGTCAATCCGCGCACCTTCCGCATGACCCACGGCGCCGACGACATGTTCGTCGAGTGCACCGTCGAGCAGGAAGGCGAAGAGCCGGCGCTCTACAAGGTGCGGCACAGCCGGCCCGACGAGACGACCTTGCTCGACACCGAGTTGGAGCTGTTCGGCCACGACGCGATCTACGAGGAGGCGCTGCAGACCGCGGGCACGATGGCCTGGGCCAGCCTGCCGCTGCGCCGCCGCGCCGATCTCAGCGTCCAGTACGGGCTCGAGCAGCGCCGCTCCAGCTTCGATCCGCGCTTCTAGCGCGCCGCGCGGCCGCGGGCGGCCCGGCGCAACGCAGGGTATACACCACCATGGCTGACACCGAGATGATTATCGCCAAGGATCCGGCCGACCTGGCGGAGCGCGCCGCCGCGCTCTTCGCGCGCCTCGCCGCCGCCGCGGCCGCCGAGTACCGCACCTTCAGTGTGGCGCTCAGCGGCGGAACGACGCCGCGCGCGCTCTTCACGCTGCTGGCCGCGCCGCCCTACCGCGAGCAGATTGCCTGGCCGCTGATCCACTTCTTCTGGGGCGACGAGCGCTGGGTGCCGCTCGACGCCGAGGAGAGCAACTACCATATGGCCGAGGAGACGTTGCTCTCGCGGGTCCCGGTACCGCCGGAGAACATCCACCCGATGCGGACCGACTTCCCGAGCGAGCAGGAGGCCGCCGGGCACGCCGAGCGCGACCTGATCGCCCATTTTGGCCTCGCGACCGGCGCAGTGCCCCGGCTCGACCTCATTCTGCTCGGCCTGGGCGACGACGGCCACACCGCCTCGCTCTTCCCCGGCCACTCCGCGCTCGACGTGACCGACAAGCTGGTCGTCGCGTCGCCGCCCGGCCGCCTGCCCCCGCCCGTCGACCGCCTCACCGTGACCTTCCCCGTGCTCAACGCGGGCGCGCAGGTGGTCTTCCTGGTTGCGGGCGCGAACAAGGCCGGGACCGTCCGCCGCGTGCTGCACCCCGCGCCCGGCGCCGCGCCACTGCCCGCGCAACAGGTGCAGCCCGTCGACGGCCGGCTGACCTGGATGCTGGACCAGGCGGCCGCGGCGGAGCTGTCGCGATGACCGCTCCGGCGCCCGCCGGTGTGCAGCTGTGCCCCTCGATCCTCTCGGCCGACTTCACGCGGCTGGGCGAGCAAGTGCGCGCCGTCGAGGCGGCGGGCGCGCGCCGCGTGCAGGTCGACGTGATGGACGGCGTGTTCGTGCCGAACATCACGATGGGCCCGCTGATCGTCGAGGCCGTGCGCCGCGTGAGCTCGATGCTCCTCGAAACGCACCTGATGATCGTGCAGCCCGAGCGCCATATCGAGGCCTTCGCCGAGGCGGGCGCCGACCTGATTATCGTGCACCAGGAAGCCGCCGTGCATCTACATCGCACGGTACAGCAGATCAAACAGCTCGGCAAGCAGGCGGGCGTAGCGCTCAACCCCGCCACGCCGCTGGTCATGCTGGAGGAGATCCTGGAGTACGTCGACCTCGTGCTGATCATGACGGTGAACCCCGGCTACGGCGGCCAGGAGTTCATCCCGAGCATGCTGCCGAAGATCCACCGCCTGCGCGAGCAGATCCAGGCCCGCGGCCTCTCCTGCCTCGTCGAGGTCGACGGCGGTATCCACCCGGCGACGGCGCCCCAGGTGGTGGCGGCGGGCGCGCAGGTGCTCGTCACCGGCTCCGGCGTCTACACCCCCGATAAGCCGGTGGCCGAGGCGATGGCCGCGATGCGCGCGAGCTACGGCGGCTGAGCGGCGGCCCGCCGCGCACCGCTGCTTACTTGCCCTTGCGGAAGTGCGCTTTGTTCTCCGCGGTCATCTTCTCCGTGGCGTACTGGAAGATGACGCGGGGCGCGGAGTCCTTCCACTCCAGCAGGAAGGCCTCCACCGGCTCCGGCGCGCGCTTCCACGCCTCGCGCAGGAACCAGCCCGTGCCCTGCTGCACCACGCGCTCCCGGTCTTGCATGAGCGGGCGGATGAACGCCAGCAGGCGGGCGTAATCCGGGGCATCCTTGAGCAGCGCCAGCATCGTCACCGGCACCGCCCGGCGCTGGAACTTGAAGGGCGACTCGCGCCAGGGCCCGAAAGCGTCGAGCGGCACGATGCCGCGCGTGAGGAAGCGGCCCAGCAGGTCGCCGCAGAGCACGTCACAGTGCGCCCAGTTGCGCACGCCCAGGGCGAACCAGTGCCCCAGGCGGTCCAGCGTCTCCGGGGTGAAAGCGTCCTTGAACGTGCCGGCGAAGTAGATCGCCAGGAAGCCCGCCTCATATTTGCCGCTCGCCCAGAGCAGGTCGCCGAGATCGAGGAAGCCCGCCAGGCCGAACGGCTCCCGATACTGCGCCAGCCACGCCTGGCGCTGCACGTGCAGCGCGCTCTCGGGCACCCCGTAGGCATCATAGCCTTCCGTGAAGTAGCGGGCATACCTGGCCACGGCCCGGGGGTCGGCGTGCGCCGCGCAGTACGCGCGGATCTCCGCGGCCAGGGCATCCGGGCAGGCGGCTTGCGGCCCTGCCCCGGCGGTCGGCAATGAAGCAGTCATCTGATCCTCCTGGCGGATCGGCATCCGCCTACCGGACGGGCGCCGTGGCCTCCGGCGCCGTCTGCGTAGCGCGTAGCACCCTGCACGCGCGCAGCGTGACCCACTTGCTCGGCACGCCCTGCCGCTCGAAGTCAACCCAGGTCTTGCCGTTATACGCGTACTGATTCCTCCAGCGCCCCTGCGCGTCCTGCTTGCTCAGCAGCCACGTCACGGCCGGGCGCAGGCGCGGATCCCCGCCGTAACCTAGCTCGCACAAGACCTCCAGGTTCTGCAGCACGTCGGCCACATAGCCCGAGGGGAAACCCAGCTTGAACCAGGAGCCGCTCGGCCGGGTGTTGCCCCAGCCCATCGGGTAGTCCGCGACGCTCGGGTCGCGCCCCAGTAGGAAGGCCGCGCCCCGGCTGATCGCTCGCACCACGTGCGGCGCCCGCGCGTCCGTGGGGATGCGGGCCAGGCCCAGCAGCGCCTTGATCGCGCCCCAGGCACACGGCAGCCCCTCGTTGGCCGCGCAGCGGAAGTCCGGGCCGCTGGCGCTCGAGCGGTAGTAGCGGTAGCGCAGCGCGAAGTCCTCACCCGTGATGGCGCGCGCCTGCCAGTCGATCGCCTGCTGCACCCGCCCGTCGGCCAACCGGCCGAAGCCGATCAGCGCGCGCAGCAGGTTGCCGTTCAGACAGTGGATGACGGCGGCCGGCCCGGGCGGGCGCTGATCGTTCGTGGATCCCGAGCACCCCAGGCCGCCGGCTTCCGTCGCGGTGTGGGCGAGCACGTAGTCGCAGGCCGCCTGCACCCGCGGATCGGCGGGATCGGCGCCCAGCTGGTCAAGGAAGATCAGCTGCCAGACCGTGCCGGTGTACTTGGGCGAGTAGCCCGGGCCCGGCTTGACCCAGTAGCCGTCCGGGTGCTGCGCGGCCAGGATGGAGGCGATCGGATCGCTGCGCATGGCGGCCGCCCGGGCCTGCCTCACTGCGGGATCTGTCTCCGGCCGATCGAGCAGCCCGCGCAGAGTAAGGTGCCGGACGGCTGGGGTGGCATCCTCCAGCAGCCAGGGCCGCGGGTCGGCGTTGAGCCTGCTGAGCCAGGTATCTGGGCCGGTTTCCGTCTGCATTGTCGTTCTCCCGTGCGCGCACCCGGGGTGTTTCCCGTGTGGTCACAGCGGCTTGATCATATGAATATCGTCCGGTTCCAGCGCGTACAGCGCGGCGTTCACCTGGTTAGTTGGCGTGAAGCCCTGGCTCCGATAGAATCCGATTGCGCTCTCGGACGGCGTCGCCGAGACGTAGAGCGCCGTCGCACCGCGGTCGCGGGCCAGCCGCGCCACTTCCTCTACGAGGCGCCGCGCCACATGCCGGCGCCGGTGGTCCTTGTCGACGAACAGTGCGTCAAGTTGCGCTATGCGCGCCGACAAGCGGGGCCTCAGCACGGCGATCCCGACCAGCCGTGCGCCCGCGAACGCGCCGATGGCCGCGCCGCCCTCCGCGAGGATCGGCCGCCATCCGGCGATATGGTGATTCCAGGTGGCCGGGCTCTTGGGCGGCCGGGACCACGTCTCGGACACCGGTTCAGCCGTGCGGCCGATCTGCCGATAGACGATCGTGCCGCGCTCCGACACGTCGATCTCCGCGACGCGGTGCAGTTCCCCGGGGCTCAATGGTCGGATTGATATGTCTGGCATCTGCGTGTTTGCCGCCCGGCGCCCCCCCGTCCGTCAGCTTTCCAACAGCGGCCGGATCTCCGCGGCCCAGGCGTGGATGGCGCCCCAATCACGGTGGTCGCCCTCGGCCCAGACGCCCAGCGCGACGCTCAGGCGGAAGCGGAGGCGCGTGAAGAGCGCAGGAATCTTGCCGATCTCCAGCGTCCCGGCAAACAGGCCCTCGCTGACCGGCGGCACGAGCGCACGCACCGGCGCCAGCCAGCTTGCCACGTGCGCCCGATACTTCTCGGCATCGGGCAAGGCCAGCGTCATACAGACCAGGAAGGCCGCGAAGGGCTTGCGCGACAGGGCGCCACGGTGCATCTCCACGAACTCCAGCGCCTCGGGCAGCCACCGCCCGCCCTGGATGGCGCTGCCCGCCACCACGGCCTGGTAGGGCATCACGTCGCGCACCTCGCCCATCGGCAGGATCGTCACGGCCGCGCCCGAGTCCGTCAGCGTTCGGGCAATCGCCTGCGCCACGCCGGCCGTCGATCCGGTCCGGCTGGCATAGGTCACCAGAATCGTGTCCGCCATCGCTCTGACTCCTTCAGGACCCGTCCCGCGGGCCGGCAGATCACCCCGCAGTACGGTCCTGCCCCAGGCGGTAGAGCCGCCATCCGGATGCGACAAACCAGGCCGGGAGCAGCAGGCCGTACAGATAGTAGCCGGCGCCGATCTGATCACGCAGCGCCTCGCTGACGATGCCGACGGCCCCCGTGGCAATGCCGAGCCAGGCGACGCCCGCGGGGAAGCCGCCCTTGCGCATCGCCAGCGAGAGGAGCAGGATGCCCAACGCGGTGAGAATCCCCGCCGCGCTCACCGCGTTGCTCACCGCCACCAGCCCCTCGGCGGCCGCCGCCAGGGCGGCGCGGGGGGCGGCCTCGGTGGCCGCCGCATACTGGTCGCTCAGCGAGATCAGCGCCGGGTGGAGCGACGGCGGGCTGCTGCCGAGGGCGAGCGCAACGATCTCCGAAGCGACGCCGATCAGCCCGCCGAGCGCCGCGAGGCTCCGGTCCCCGTGCTTGAGCGCCGCCGAGAGCGCCAGGAAGACCACCAGCGCGGGCAGGCTCAGGCCGACGAAGGCCACCAGTTCCACGAGATAGACGGCCTTGTGCGCGGCGATGTAGTCGAGGATGGCCGCGCCACCCGTGGTCGGCGGCAGCGGCGCGACGTTTATAAGCACGACCGGCACGAGGATCAGCAGCACGTACAGGCCCGCGGCCCAGGCCCCCGCCCGGTAGAGCCCGCGCCAGGACCGATCCGGCCCCAGGATGGGACAATCGCGCACCTCGGCGGTGGGGCGGTCGACGTCCAGTGCCTGCATGGTGGCCCTCTTAGCCCTTCCGCGGCGTGCTTGCGGGCAGGTGCGCGCCCGGCGGGAATGGGTACGGCAGCGCGCCGATTTGCTGCATGATGCCGAGGCTGTCGTAGATGCTCCAGTGCCGCCAGACCCGCCCGTCGCGCAGCGTGGCCAGGCTAATGCCCTCCGCGCGCACCGGCGCGCCGGTCGGCGGGATCCCATGGAGCTCGCGTCCGTGCGTGCCAGTGAACGTCTCACGCCAGGCCACCCGGTCGCCGTCGACGAGCAGGTCGGTGATCTCCCAGTGCGCGTCGGGGAAGGCCCGGATGTAGTCGCTCACCGCCCACTTGGCCCCCTCGCGGTCGAGCGGTCCTCCGTAGCCGACGGAGTAGTCGACGTAATCCTCAGCAAAAAGGGTGTCGAGCAGGGCGGGGTTGTGCGCGTTGAAGGCGGCGTAGATGCGGTGGATCAGGGCTTCCGCTGCGTCTCGTGTCATGGGCTGTTCCTCCCGCCGCTGTAGCCGCTCGGGGAGCAGGCGCCCACGGCGCGCCTCGCCCGAGCGCACGGCAAACTCTCCCGAGTCCAGCATAACGCGCGACACTGTATGTGCCGGTATGCGCGGGTGACGGTTTGGGCAACAGGCCGGCTCCGGCCGCCCGGCGCGCGCGGGAACCGTCCGGCTGCCGCCCCAGAGAAGCAGCAATTGACAAGCGCCTGTGGGACCTGCTATACTCCGCAAGGGGCCGGACCCACGGGCCAGGGCCTCGTTGTTGCATTGCACCTTGGCGGCCGGGCGCCGCGCATTTCGATGTCCGTGGCGATTCGCGCCACGCCAAGGAGGATCGCCCAGTGAGTCCTCTGATCCATCGGCTCCAGCAAAGCGGATCGTTGGAGGATCCACCGGCCGACACGATGGATATGATCGTGCCCGCCACTATCGCCGATGGAGCCGCCCCGGCAGCGGTGGCGGCCCCGCCCGCGCCGCCCGCCACGAACGGCACGCCCAGCCCACTGCCCCCGCCGTCCGCCGCGCCGCCGGGTCCCCCGCCCATCATCTCCTACCTGCAGGAGCCGCGCACGACCGCGGCCGCGGGCCTCAATCCGAGCCTGATCAGCGACCTCGTGCTCAAAACACTCTATTACACCAGCTACCTGACCGGCCACGAGCTCGCCGCGCGCCTGCGCCTCACCTTCTACGGCGTGGTGGACCAGGCCGTCGCGGCGCTGAAGCGCGAGGAGCTGTGCGAGGTCACCGGCACGGCGGGCATCGGCGAGGCCGGCTACCAGTACATCCTGACGCGCAAGGGCATGGACCGCGCCGAGGCGGCCCTGCGCCGCTCGGCCTACGTCGGCCCGGCGCCCGTCGCGCTCAACAAGTACATCGAGATGGTGCTGATCCAGGCCCAGCGCCGCAACCGCATCGACCGCAGCGTGGTGCAGACCGCCCTGCAGGGCATGATCCTGACCCAGGATCTGGTCGACCGGGTGGGCGCGGCGATCAACGCCGGCCGCTCGCTCTTCCTCTATGGCGCGCCCGGCAACGGCAAGAGCATGCTCGCCGAGCGCATCGGCCGCATGCTCGGCGGCAGCATCGCCGTGCCCTACGCCCTCGAGGCCGATGGGCAGATCATCCAGTTTTTCGACCTGAACCTGCACCGGCCCGTGCCCTTCCAGACGCCGAGCGGCGGCGACCCGACCGGCCTCGGCGGTATCGCCGACCCGCGCACCGCCGAGTTCCCCGACCGCCGCTGGGTGCAGACGCAGCGCCCCGTGGTCGTCGTCGGCGGCGAGCTCACCATGGAGACGCTCGACCTGATCTACCACACCGAGTCGGGCTTCTACGAGGCGCCCTTCCAGCTCAAAGCCAACAACGGCGTCTTCCTCATCGACGACTTCGGGCGCCAGCAGATGTCGCCCGCCGCGCTGCTCAATCGCTGGATCGTGCCGCTCGAGAAGAACATCGACTTCCTGACGCTGCACACCGGCAAGAAGCTGCAGGTGCCCTTCGAGCTCTTCCTCGTGCTCTCGACCAACCTCGACCCGGCCGACCTGGTCGACGAGGCATTCCTGCGCCGCATCCAGAACAAGCTCGCCATGCCCGACCCGACGTTGGAGCAGTTCCGCCACATCTTCATGGGTGAGTGCCAGCGCCAGGGCGTGCCCTACGACGACAAGGGCCTGGCCTACCTGCTGACCGAGCACTACCGCAAGCACAGCCGCCCGCTGCGCGCGGTGCACCCCCGCGACCTGCTGCGCCAGCTCGTCGGCCTGGCCCGCTACCAGGCCCTCCCCCCGCAGCTCACCCCCCTCCTGATCGACCAGGCCGCCGGCACCTACTTCGTGACCATGCGGAAGTAGGGGGCCTGGCAGGTCTTTTGGTCTGTAGCGAGACGTGAGCAGCCGTCGGAATCTCCGCTTCTGGGAGTCGCCGCGCGGCACAGTGGGTGCAGGATCGTGACATCACTTGTCACGAGGCAGTTCAGACCTGACGTTCGGTCCGGCTTGTTGCTCAATGAGCGCCGAATTCGTCATGAAGGTGGATCACGTCGCTTGAGCCCGGTGCGGGCGGCGCGGAGGTTTTGCCATGACTTTGACCATCACTGATCTGCCGGTGCCCCTGCGGTCCGACGCGGGCGGCGTGCTGCGGGTCGGTAACACACGTGTCGGCCTCGATCTGGTAATCGCCGCGTTTCGAGACGGGGCTGGTGCCGAGGAGATCGTCCAGCAGTGGCCCACCCTGGATCTGGCCGACGTTTGCGCAGTGATCAGCTTCTACCTGTATAACCAGGCTGACGTCGACGCCTACCTGGCCGCGCATCAGCGGGCGGCTGAGGAAATCCGGGCGAGTATCGAAGCCACGCAACGGCCCGACCCGCTACGTGCCCGGCTGCGGGATCTCCGCGCCCGGTCCGGCGTCTGAGTCAGTCCGGCGATCTCGGTCAAGGCTTGGTCACCGGGAGGCGGGGGATCCGTCTCGCGGTGCCTGTACGCGATTCTGCCTGATGCTGACCGGGATCTCCTGATCGTTTTGGACGATGGGAATCGGCCATGAGGGGTCGCGTATTCGTGGTCAGCCTGCTCCCCCACCGCCCCAGCATATCGGCCCACCTCGATGTCCGGGTTACCGATCTCCAGCGTCAAAAACCGTAAGGCGACGAAATGAGTGGCGTCCGGGGCGGGCGCCACCGGGGCCACAATTCATTCCGTCGGAACTCCCATTCTAACGGCGACGGAATCATTGCCTGGCGACAGGGGACCGCGGAACGATCCCGGAGTTCAACCCGGGCCGTTCACCAGCGCGGGTGTTCCAGCGATCGGCTGCCGTGTGCCACCCACCCCCTTCCGCCTCCGCCCACCGCCCGGCGATACATACCGTATACTACGGCACAGGGAAAGGAGCTCCCCATGAGCACCGGCAAGCTGATCGTCGGCACCACCATGTCCCTGGACGCTGCGCAGCCTTCCTGTCGCGATCACGCACATGGCCGTTTACGCTTGTGCTCACGCTTGGGACTTCGCCCACACCGCTGTGCTCGTTCGACCTACAAATAACTCCGTGCTGTCGCGCTTGCAGACGCTTCGGCCCAGCCCGCTTTGGCAAGAGAGCACAAAGTCGAGATAAGGAGAAGCTTGTAATGGTGATGACAAAGCGTGATATAGTGCGACTCGCGATAGGCGGCATAGTCCTCAGCATACTCGTTAGCTCCTGTGGCTACTCAGCTTTCGTCGGCGGTGCATCCGGCGTGCCTTATCGGACCGACGGGACTCCAATCCCCCTGACGAGCGCGACGTTGCTCGGTAAATCGGCGCAGGCGATTGGAGAGCGCGCGCAGCAGGATGCGTTGCAGGGCGGCGACGTGCGAACCGGGGCACCTCAGGTCGCCTTGACGCGCTTCGTGAAGAGGCAGGACCTGCCTGCATTGGGCTTGAGCTGCTTGGTTGACTGGGGAACCATTGAGGAGCCCCCGTACGCACTCGTCATCCTCAAGGGGGATCTTCAAGCCAACTTGCCTGGGATGCGCAGTGGACCGCCGCTCGCCGTGCCATACATCGCCTTTGTCTATGACCTGTGGGCGGGCCAGGTCATTTCAGTTGATGCAACGAGCGGACCCCGGCCACTATAAGAAGGCCCTAAACGACGCCACCCTGCCCGATCCGACCTCGCGTGAAACGCAGACATGTCCGCCGTATACAGGCAAACGATTGCACTACGGCGATACCCCACCGACGCAGGTCGTGACGCCAGCTCCCTATCAGCCGGTTCCGACCCAGATCATGGGGCCTGTGCCGACCGAAATGGTACCGATTTCGACACCCGGGCCATAAGAACGAAGGCACCGGCTGCCCCGCGGCCAACGCAGCAGGTGGCCGGCCGGATTCGGAGAATCCCGCCAGGCGCCGGAGCGGCGGCGACGCTGGACGGCTGGGGGAGCGCGCTCTGTCACGCGAGGATCTTGCCCGACCGCTGCGCTGCCCGCAGGCAGGGGCGGCTGCCCCGTGGGCGCGAACCTACCGGATTGGGGGCGTCAGCAGCGTGCCCTGGCGGGCCGCATCCCACATTCCTCCGACAAACACCCCCATCAGAGCGTCACCAGCGTCACCATACCGCGATTCCGGCTAGCGCTAGCCGTAAACAGGGTGACGCATTGGCCCCGATGATGCGTCACCCGTGCGTCACCAGTGCGTCACCCGGCGCGCCCGCCGCGGAGTCCCGCCAGGGGGCGGCCCCCGCCGCGGTCCGCACATCTGCTAAGTTCGCGCGCACGGGCGCATGCCCCGCCATTCGTATGTTGGGCCACAACGTCGTTGTATTCGCACGCCAGTGGTCGGCTTGGTTCCACGCCGAGCCGGTGCCATGATGGTTGTTGCCGCTGAAGATCGGTAAGAGCTAGGCGCGCAGCGGGGCGGGGCAGCAGGCCGCCCACAAATGCGGCTGCGCCGCGCCGACGAAGGCACGAATGCCCCGTCGCGGCTCCGGCGGGTAGCGGGCCGCGGGGTAGGGCGGCATCGCCGGGCTGAGCCGGCTCCCACAGACGAAACCGCCTCATTTCAGCCTTCTTCTCGCCTGTTCATTCGTGCATTCGTGCCCCCTATTCGTGGGCGGCCTGTCTCCCCACCCGTCCGCCGACGGTTTGCCGATCTTCATCGCCAATAGTCATTAGGGAACGCCGGGGCGCCGCCGTGGCGATCCCTCGCCCCTTCCGCCCCGGCTCCCCGCCCGGCGATACATCCCGTATACTGCGGCAGAGCGAAAGGAGACCGCGATGACCCTCGGCAAACTTGTCGTCGGCACCACCATGTCCCTCGACGGCTTCATCAACGACCGGGCCGGCAGCGTGGCAGCGCTGTACCCGAACCTGGAGGCGCTCCGCGAGACGCGGTTCCTGCAGGAGTCCATCCGCGACACCGGCGCGGTGATCATGGGCCGGCACGCCTACGACATGGCCGCGGGCGACCTCACCGGCTACGAGTACCAGGTGCCGATCTTCGTGCTGACCCATCATCCGCCGGCCACGCCGCCGAAGGGCCAGAACGCACACCTGACGTGTCATCCTTCGTGACCGAGGGGGTCGCGCACGCCGTGGCGCAGGCCCGGGCGGCGGCCGGCGATCGCGACGTCCAGGTGGTGGGCGGTGCCGCCACCGCGCAGCAGATCCTCGCCGCCGGCCTCGCCGACGAACTCCTGATTGGCCTCGTGCCCATCCTGCTCGGCGCGGGCCTGCGCTTCTTTCCGCCCGGCGGCCTCGAGTCCCTCGCGCTTGAATATGTCGAGACGATCGAATCGCCGGGGCGGACGGATTTGCGCTTCCGCATCGGCAAGTGAGCGGCGCCCGGCGTTGCCGCGGCAGCCGCGCCGCATAAGCGCAAGGAAGGAGTTCTCATGAGCGATGGGGGATTCTCCGCGGCGCGCCTGCAGCGCCTGCACGAGATCATGGCCGGCTACGTCGCGCGCGGCGCCGTCCCCGGGCTCGTCACGCTGATCGCGCGCCACGACGCCGTGCACGTCGACGCGATCGGCCACCTGGCCCTCGCCCCCGACGCCCCGCCGATGGCCCGCGACACGATCTTCCGTATCTCCTCGATGACCAAGCCGATCACCGCGGCGGCGGCGATGATCCTGGTCGAGGAGTGCGTGCTCCGGCTCGACGATCCGGTCGATCCCTGGCTGCCCGAGCTCGCCGATCGCCGCGTGCTGGCGCGGCTCGACGCCCCGCTCGACGAGACCGTGCCCGCGGCCCGCCCGATCACCGTCCGCGACCTGCTCACCTTCCGCATGGGGCTCGGCCTCGTCTGGCGCTGGCCCGACCCCTATCCCATCCAGCAGGCCATGGACACGCTGGAGCTCGGCCAGGGCCCGCCGAATCCCGCCGGGCCGCCCGCTGTGGACGAGTGGATGCGCCGCCTGGGCACGCTGCCGCTCGCCTACCAGCCGGGCGAGCGCTGGTTGTACAACACGGGCGCCGACGTGCTGGGCGTGCTGATCGCCCGCGCCTCCGGGATGCCCTTCGAGACGTTCCTGCAGGAGCGCCTCTTCGGGCCGCTCGGCATGCGCGACACGGGGTTCCACGTGCCGGCCGCGCGGATTGCCCGCCTCGCCACCGGCTACGCGACCGATCCGGCCAGCGGCGGCCTCACGGTCTCCGACCCGGCAGCGGGCGGCCAGTGGAGCCGCCTCCCCGCCTTCCCGTCCGGCGCGGCCGGGCTGGTCTCGACCGCCGACGATTTCCTGGCCTTCGGGCAAATGTTGCTGCGCGGCGGCCGGCGCGGCGACACGCGCGTGCTGGCCCGGCCCACCGTGAGCCTCATGACGGCCGATCAGCTGACGCCCGCGCAGAAGGCTGTCTCCGGCCTCGTGCCCGACTACTTCGACAGCCACGGCTGGGGCTTCGGCATGGCCGTCCTCACCCGGCAGGACGCGGTTGGGCCCTCGGCCGGGGCGTTCGGCTGGGACGGCGGCCTGGGGACCTCCTGGTACTCGGATCCCCGGGAAGACCTGGCCGGCATTCTGATGACGCAGACCACCTGGACTTCGCCCAGCCCGCCGCCCGTCTGCCGCGACTTTTGGACCGCCGTCTACGCCGCCATCGACGACTGAGGCGCGGGGTCGGGTCGCCGCGCTATAATGATGTCTGGTGGTCGCGCGGATCGACGCGTGGCGGCCGCTTCCGTCTGGCCCCACGCCGCGCGAAAGGATCGTTTATGTGCCGCAGCATTCAGACCCTGTTCAACTGTGAGCCGTCCGCGACCGAGGACGAGATCCGGGCCGCGGCCCGGCAGTACGTGCGCAAGCTGAGCGGCTTCCGCACCCCCTCGCAGGCCAACGCCGCCGCCTTCGAGGCCGCCGTCGACGAGATTGCCGCAGCCAGCCGCACCCTGCTCGGCGCGCTGCAGACCCACGCGCCCGCCCACGACCGCGTGGCCGAGGCGGCGCGCGCCCGGGCCCGCGCCGCCCCGCGCTACGCCCGCTGACGCGCCTGCGCTCCGCGCCCCTGGGCAGTCGGCGTCCCCGCTGCTATAATCGCAGCGGGGCCCTCAGATCGCGCTCGCACGAGTCGGGTCCCGTAACCCATCGCCGGTGGGGCTATCCCGCGGGGATCCCGGTCGTCCGCGCGCCGCCCCGAGGAGCCGATCCATGTACCCGCACCACGAGCGCGCCATCGCGCAGCTGACCGCCGAGCTACAGGCGGACCCAACCGTCCTGGCCCTCCTCCTCGGCGGCTCGATCGCCAAGGGGCGCGAGCAGCCGGAATCCGACGTCGACTTCGTCCTGATCACCACCGCCGAGGAGTTCGCCCGCCGGCAGGCGAGCGGCGAGCTGCAGTACTTCAGCCGCGAGGCCACCCCGTGGCCCGGCGGCTATGCCGAGGGCAAGTGGCTCGACCTGGCCTTCCTGGCCGAGGTGGCCGATCACGGCAGCGAGCCGGCCCGCGCCGCTTTCAGCCACGTGCGCGTCCTCTTCTCGCGCGTCGCCGGCCTCGACGATCTGCTCGCCCGCATCCCCGTCTATCCCGAGGCCGCGCGCGCCGCCAAGATGCGCGCCTTCTACAGCCAGGTCGACCTGCTCACCTGGTTCGTGGACGAGGCCGAGAAGCGCGCCGACCCCTACCTGCTCAGCTGGGCGACGACCCATCTGACCCTGTTCGGCGGCCGGCTGATCCTGGCCTACAACCGCATCCTCTTTCCCTACCACAAGTGGTTCACCTACGAGCTCCGCCGCGCACCCGAGCAGCCGCCCGAGTTCCAGGCCCGCTTCGACGCGCTGCTGGCGCACCCGGACAGCGCAACCGCCCACGCCTTCCACGCCTGCCTGACCGAGTGGCGCGATTGGGGGGTGGATCGGCGGCAGGCCGTCGTCCAGTTCATCTTCGACACCGAGTGGACCTGGCGCGACGGCCGCCCCGCGCTGGCCGAACTCATGAGGCGGCCTCGCGCGGCTGCGGCTGCATAGGACTCATCATGACCGCTTACCAGATTCGTCCCTACACGCCTGCCGACCTGGACGCCGTGGTCGATCTCTCCCTGGCCGCCTGGGCGCCGGTCTTCGACTCCTTCGCCCAGGTGCTCGGCCCGCGGATCTTCCCGCGCCTCTATCCCGACTGGCCGGCACGGCAGCGACAGACCGTGATCGACTCCTGCACCGCGGCGGAGCACCACGTCTGGGTGGCCGGCGTGGGTGGGCGGGTCGTGGGCTTCATCGTCGTGGTCCTCGACGTCACGCCCGGCGAGGGCGAAGTCGATCTGCTCGCCGTGCACCCCGCCTACCAGAACGCGGGCATCGGCACCGGGCTGAACACCTTCGCCCTCGAGCAGATGCGCGCGGCGGGCATGACGCTGGCGGTCGTCGCCACCGGCGGCGACCCCGGCCACGCCCCCGCGCGTCGCTCCTACGAGAAGGCCGGCTACACCGGCTTGCCGGGCGTGCGCTACTACCAGGCGCTGTAGTCTGCCGGCTTCTTGCTGCGATCGCTGCAACACGGGTCCGGAATTGTTATGATAGATGGATAGACCCGCGGGCGAGTCACGCTGCACGGGCGGCGTGATTGTCCGGCGAGGCGCGACCGGTGCGTCGCATGCGGGTGCTGCGCGGCTGGGCCGCCGGGGGAGGTGCCATGGACGGCAACGCCGACATTGAGGCCCGTCTCGCCCGGCTGGAGAGCGCGCTCCAGGCGCTGCAGGCGCGCGATGCCGACCTGGCGGCCACGCTGGCCGGCCTGCGCGACGACCTCGCGCGCCTCCGCGCCGGCCGCCTGCCCGCCCCGCCCGAGCCCGCGCCCACGCGCGACCTCGCTTCCGCCGCGGAGCCGCCGGTCGCCGCCCCGGAGGCGACCACGGCGCTGCCGGCCGCCGAAGCGGCTCCTGCGCCCGACGCCGCGCGGCCGTTGCCGCCGCCGTTGCCACCGCGCCCCGCCCCCACGCCGCCCGCATTCCTGCTCCACTTCGATATCCTCGGCAGCGGCGAGTTCTGGTTCAAGTTCCTCGGCATCGGCCTGCTGCTGCTCGGGCTCGCCTTCTTCTTCAAGTACTCCATCGACCGCGGTTGGCTGACCGAGCCGGTGCGCGTGATCCTCGGGCTGATCCTGGGCACCGTGCTGCTCGGCTTCGGCCTCGCCTTTCGCCGCTCGCGGCGCGCCTACAGCCAGGTACTGCTCGGCGGCAGCATGGCCGCCTACTACGTGACCGGCTTCGCCGCCTGGACGCTCTTCCACCTGGTCGACTACCCCTGGGCCTCCGGCTTCATGAGCGGTGTCACGCTCCTGGCCTTCGTGCTCGCCGTCAGCCAGGATACCAGCGTGCTGGCGCTCGTCGGCGTGGCCGGCGGCCTGCTCACGCCGTTCGTGCTGCCGACCGACACGCACAGCATTCCCGGTCTTGTCGGCTATACCTGCGTCGTCCTCACGGGGGCAGTGGGGATCACCTTCTTCCGCGGCTGGCGCGGCCTGCTCTGGCTGAGCTACGCGGGCGGCTGGGCCGTGCTGACCCTCGGCTGGCTGGCCGGCACGAGCACCTACCCCGTCACCCTGAGTTTGGCCGACCGCTGGGCGTTGCAGGCGGGCGCGGTCTTCATGCTGCTCGCCTTCTGGGGCCTGTCCGTGCTGCGGGCGCTCCTCGTGGCCCGCGCGCCCGAGCGCTGGGCCGTGCCTGTCATCCCCGCCATGCCCGACCTCGACGCGCTGCTGCGCCGCCAGGTCCACGTGCTGACCATCAGCGCGCCGCTGCTGACGCTCGGCTTCTCGCATCTCGTCTGGGCCGATCTCGTGACGACGGAGCAGTGGGGTTGGATCACCCTCGGCCCGGCCGCGCTCTACGCGCTGGTGGCCTGGGCCCTGCGCGGCCGCCTGCCGGCCCTGGCGTACACGCACGCCATGATGGACATCCTGCTCGAGCTCTGGGCGCTCGTGCAGATCCTGCAGGGCGACGCCCTGATCTTCGCCCTTGCGGCCGAGGCCACGGCGCTGGTCTACCTCGCCCGGTGGCTTGGCGACCGCGGCACGGCCGTCGCCGGCCATCTGCTCTGGCTGGGTACCGGCTGGTGGCTGCTGCTGCGCCTGCTCTTCGACCTGGTCGCGTTCGATCCCGGCGCCGCGGGTTGGGCCGCGGCCGCCACCGACCTGGCCGTGATCGCCCTGCTCGCCGCCACGTCCTTTGCCGCCGCATCCCGCCATACGGCCGACTGGTATCGCCTCGGGGTGCACGTCGTCTTCGTGCTTTGGCTGGCCGTGCAGCTACATAGCCTGCCTGAGGGTTGGGGCCTGACGGTGCTGGCCTGGACGGCTTATGCCGCGCTGCTCATCCTGCTCTACCGGCTCTATCCCGCCGACTTCCCGCTGCTCCAGACCATGGTGCCCGCGCCCCTGATCCTCCTCGCGGCGCTCGGCATCTTCGCCGCCCGCGCGGCCGGCGCGCAGGCGGGCACGCTCGCCCTGCTCAACGGTCGCGCGCTGATCGACGCCACGTTCCTCGCCGCCCTGGCCGCGCTCGGCTTCCTCGTGCTGCCTCGGGAGACGCGGCCCCTCTACTGGCTCGGCGCGCTCGTGGGCTTGCTCGGGCTGCTCTGGCGCGAGCTCGCCCCGCTGGAGAACGGCCAGGCGTACATCACGATCGCCTGGGGCCTCGTCGGCCTGATCCTGCTCGGGGCCGGGCTCGGGGCCGGGCGCCGGATGCCGCTGATCTATGCGGGCATCGGCACGCTGCTGCTCGTCGTCGCCAAGCTCTTCCTGGTCGACCTGACCGCCCTCGACCCCCTCTGGCGCGTCCTGCTCTTCATGGGCTTCGGTGGCGTCTTCCTCGTGCTGAGCTACTACTTCCAGAACGTGATCGGCGGCGCGGGGCCGGCGGACCGCCCCCGCACGGGCTGGTTCCGCTGGGCCGGCCGCCGCGACTGAGCAGGAGCGTCCGCCTCAGGCCCGCCGCTACGCCCCCCGCCCGCTGACCGTCACCGGCAGCCCCAGGAAGGCCCCGTAGCGCGCCACCGCCGCGTCCAGCGCCGCCTGCTCCGCGGCGGCCAGCGGTACCAGCACCCGCAGGGTCGACGGCGACGGCGGCGCGCTGCACCGTCCGCTTCCAGGTGCCCACCACCTGGCCGTCCATCACGATTGTGGGGCGGAAGATCGCCTCGTTGCTCAGCGCCACTCCGTGCCGCTGCACCCGCGCCAGCGCGGCGCCGCGGTCGCGATACGCGACCAGGTACTCGTCGTAGTTCGGCAGCAGCCAGGCCCGCGGCGCGGACCCGGTCACGCGCACGGGGTCCGCCGTGCGCCAGTAGGTCTGCCCGGCAATCTCCTCGGCCAGCAACGCGCCCCGCACCGTGTCCAGTGCCGCCGCCGCTTCGCCCGCCGTGAAGCCGGCCCACCAGGCGAAGTCCGCCAGGGTCGCCGGGCCATGGCTGACGAAGTAGCGGCGCGTGAACTCGGCCGCCGCCGCCGCGCCGTCCAGGTCCGGCCCCGCCGGCACCCACTCGTCGACCAGGGCGAAGGTGTATTGCTTGCCCTCGCGCGGCCCGAAGCAGATCAGCCCGTCGGCCTGCGCGCGGCGGCTGGTGAGCGTGCGCGCGAGGCCGTCCTGCGGGATGCCTGCCCGGGCCAGCACGTCGGACAGCGCGGGGCGCGTCAGCAGCCGCCTGCCCCGCAGCGCCTCGACGATCACGGCGTTGCTGCGCGCGAGCGTCGCGTCGTCCAGCCCCAGGTGGTGGATCCGATTCGCGGACGCGATGGTGCGGCGCATCTGCGGCCCCAGCAGGGCGACCATCCAGCGGAAGTCGCGGCCGGGGAGGAAGTGCAGCGTGCCGCGCATGAAGCCGAGCCGCACAAGGCTGTAGTCGGCGACCGCCGCCTCGATCGCGGCTTCGGTGGCGCCGGCCACGCGCTGCCCCAGGCCCCAGAGCGCCATCAGGTAGTCCTGTCCCTGCACCGCGCCCATCCAGGCCACCAGGTCGGCCGCGCCGGCAAACCGCGGCGCCACGAGCCCCTGCTGCGCCAGGCGCGCGGCGCCGAGATCGAGTCCGATCCATCCGCATCTCCTCTCCGGTCGTGGGAAAGTGACGAAGGTCGCGGGCAGCGCGGAGTCCGGCTGCCGGATCTATCTTATCCGGGACAACTCTGCTGAGACGGAACCGTGGGGAACACCGATCCGCGCTGGGCCCGGATGGGCGGCCGGCCTACGCGTCGGGCGGGCCCGCGGCGAGCAGCGCGGCAAGCGGCAGGCGTGGCGGCGGATCGGCCAGGCACCAGAAGCCCCGCACCTGCCCCCCGCGCACGCGGAACAAGTCGATGCTGCCCGGTAGCCCCGTGCGCACCGCGACGAGGTCGTCGAGCGCGGCGATCTCGGCAATGGCCAGTTGGGGGGTGGGCACCAGGGCGGCCGGCATGTCGGGCGGCCACTCGGCCCGGATCCGCGCCTCATCCTGATATTGGGCGGCCGCGGCCGCGTAGAGGGCCCGAATGGCGGCGATATTGCTGTCCTGCGACATAAACTCCCCTCCATCGGCCCGCGGGGGCCCCGGTGCCCGCGCGGCGCTCCTCCCATTGTAGCACATGCAGGTGATTCACGATTCGGGTAAGGCGCGAGATCGGCGGATCCCGGGAGCGCGAAACATGTGGGGGATGGGAGGCGGCGGGGAAGAGTCAGGTCCGCTGCCGCGACTGCGGCGGCGCAAAAAGGGACTGACCCGGCAGGCGCCGGGTTCTGGGGAGTGTGCGGTTGGGTGGGCCCGGACGGCCGGGCGCGCCTAGACGGCCGACTCGAACGCGATCGCGGCTTCCGGCACGCGCTCCAACGCCTCGTCGAGCCAGCGCCGCAGCGCGGGCACGGGCAGCACGCCGCGGGTCAGCGCGACGACGCGGTCGCCCATGAAGAGCGCGAGGGTCGGGACGGTGCGGATCTGCAGCGCCTCGGCCACGGCGGGGCTCATCTCCACGTCGACCTCCACGAAACGCGCCCGGCCCGCGTATTCGCACGCCAGCCGGGTCAGGATCGGGTTCATGATGCGGCAGGGAGTGCACCAGTGGGTCGAGAAATTGACGAGCACGGGCGCGCCCGCCTGGCCGACGATCGTGTCGAAGGAGTCCTCGTCGATCCGGGGGATGGGTGCCGCCGGGGCATCAGCTTGCAGGGTTCGGTTCATGACGACATTGTCCTTCTCCCTGTGGTCTGGAGTCGCGCCGCCACGGCGATCGCGGGGCACGACCCGGCTTGGCGGCCACGCTGCCGCCCACATCTATTAGACGCGCAGGCCCGGCCGGGGGTTACATTGCCGGGCACCTGTGCTACAATCAGCAAGGACGCGGCTCGCGCCGGACCCCGGCATCTACGAGATGGGGGCGGCGCACGCAAAGGAGGCGGAACGCGCAATGGAGACGGCGAAGGAGAGCGACTTACTGCGCTCGCAATTGGTGCGGCACCCGTGGACGGGCGAGTTGTTCATGATCGATCGCGACGCCGCGGGCGGCGTGCTGGCCTTTGTCGGGCCGCTCGCCCCCGGCCTGGCCGACACATCCGGCATGCCGCGGGCCCTCGTCGGCCTCCCGGCGGCGCTCGATTGGTATGTGCGGAGCGACGCGGCGGAAGGCCCGGCGGCCGAGGACGCGGATGCGGCGGAAGCGCCTGACGACGAGGCGGGCCCCGGCGAGGATGCGGACGGCGACGAGAACGGCAGCGTCGTGGCCGCGACGGTGCTGGCCTGGGCGGCCGGCGTGGCCTGGCAGCCCGTGGCGACCTACCGGCGCATCGACCAGTTTGGCGCCCCGGCCGGACCGGACGGCGAGCCCCGCTTCGAGCGTACGGTCTACATGCTCGAGTCGTCGGCCGGCGAGGGGGCCGCCCCCGCGCCGTCCGCCGCAGGGGCGCCGCCGCCGCTCTGGTCGGGGCCCGGGCCCGTGCCACTGGGCTGAGCCGGGCACGGCATACATAATGCTGAGCAGCGAGACGGCGCCGGTGCACTGCGCGGGCGGCGCGGCTGTGCGGCCGCGGCCCCGGGGACCCCGTGCGCCGGGATAAGGAGGCCGCGGGGCATGGCGGATTCGGCGGACATCTATAAGCAGGAAGCGGCGGAGCGCGCCGTCATGGCCGTCACGGACGGCATGGTCGTGGGCCTGGGCACGGGCACCACGGCCGATTACTTTCTGCGCGCCCTCGCCGCGCGCGTGGCCGCGGGCCTGCAGGTGCTCGGCGTGGCCACGTCGGAGCGCACCGAGGCGCGCGCCCGCGAGCTCGGCATCCCGCTGACGCCGCTCGACGCGCAGCCCCGCCTGGCGATCACGGTCGACGGCGCCGACGAAGTCGACTTGCGCACCTTCGCCGTGATCAAGGGCCGCGGCGGGGCCCTGCTCCGCGAGAAGATCGTCGCCTCGGCCACCGACGTCGAGGTGATTATCGTCGACGAGAGCAAGATCGTCCCCCGGCTCGGCACGCACGGCCGCGTGCCCGTCGAGATCATCCCTTTCGGCTGGCACCACACCGCCGCCTACGTGCAAGCGCTCGGGGCGGAAGTGGCCCTGCGCCGCCTGCCGGCCGCGCCCGCGGGCCCGCCGCTGCCCGCCGATCCCGACAACGCCTATCTCACCGATAGCGGCAACTTTATTCTCGATTGTCATTGGCCGGCCATCGCCGATGCCCCCGCGCTCGCCTCCCAGATCAAAGCGATCGCGGGCGTCGTCGAGCATGGCATATTCATCGGGCTGACGCGGCGCGTCATCGTCGCGGGCGCCCAGGGAGTCACCGTGTATGAGCACCCCATCGCCGGCTAACGCCGGCCCCGCTCCGCAGGTGCCGGAGCTTGTCTTCCTCTACGACGTCGACAACACGCTGCTGAACAACGATCAGTTGAAAGCCGACGTCGACGCGCAGCTGCATGCCCTGCTCGGCCCCCGCTGGAGCGCGCTCTTCTGGCGCATCTACGAGACCGTGCGCCGCGAGGAGGACGTGGTCGACATCCCGACCGCGATCCGGCGTTTCGAGGAGGAGTGCTCCGATCCGGCGGTCTGCTCCGGGGTGCGCAAGGTCTTCGAGGACGTCGACTTCAAGCGCTACGTCTACCCCGGCGCCCTCGACGCGCTGCGCTACACCGCGCAGATCGGCACGAACGTCATCCTGACGGACGGCGACCCGGTCTTTCAGCGCCGCAAGGTCGAAGAGAGCGGCATCGCCGCGGCGGCCGAGGGCCACCTGCTCATTTACGTGCACAAAGAGGAGCACGTCGACGAGATCCTGCACTGGTTCGTCGCCGAGCGCTACGTCCTCGTCGAAGACAAGCCGCGCCTCCTCAAGGCCATGCCCCGCCTGCTCGGCTCCCGCCTGCTCACCGTCTTCGTCTGCCAGGGCCACTACGCCCACGACCCCGCCCAGCGCGTTGACTTCCACCCCGACCTGACGCTGGAGACCGTGGCCGCCATCCGCGACTACCCGGCCGACGAGTTCCGCAGCGGCCACTTCCACACGCAGGGCAGTTGCCCCATCGCCCCCGCCGCCTGACCGCCCGCCCCCGCCCCAAGATTCCGCCCGAACCCCGCCGGAATGCCCAGGCCCGGTGGGGGCGGCCACGCGGGGCCGCCCGGCTCCTGCAGATCTGGCCTGCGCCCGGCCGGGATGGGCGGCGGGGCCGTCTGGGGGCGCCGGCGCCGCCCGGCGAGGCCGCCCGACTGCGTCGGCGGCCGCAGGCCGGGATGTGGGAGCGCCCCGCGCAGATGCCTGCTCGCCCCGCCCCTAAAATAACCCCGGATCCGCCAAAAGAGCGTCAGAGCGTCAGCCAACGCGAGATTCGCGCTAATGTTAGCCGAGAAGATGGCTGACGCTCTTTTGGGCAAGAGCGTCAGCCGGCCCGCAAGAGCGTCAGCCGCGTCAGCCGCCTCCCCGGGCGCGATGGGGCCAGCTCACCGCGCCTCTTCGTTGTCATCCCGAACGCAGTGAGGGATCTCCGAACTCCGGGATGCTGCCCTGAGGCAGGCGCCACCACGCCGACCAGCGGCCCGGGTGACCGCAATGCGTCCCAGCGCAGGCCGCCCGGCGCGGAGATCCTTCGCCCGCGGCGCAGGAGACCGGGGGCGGGCGGGGACGCCCACGTACGCGCCAAGAGGGCGCGGGGGCGCACCCGCTTGACGCGCCTCCGCCCCGCATGGTACAATGGGACAGACCTAACAAGCGTTAGTTTTGAGCGGGGATCACGAAGAGGGGTATGGACAGCACGGCACGCCGCGAACAGATCGTGCGCACCGCGGGGGCGATGTTTAGCCGCCAGGGCTACCACGCGACCACGATGCGCGACATCGCGGGCGCCCTGCACCTGCAGGGCGGCAGCCTCTACGCGCACATCGACTCGAAAGAAGACGTGCTCTGGGAGATCGTGCAGCGTGCCGCGGCCGAGTTCCTGGCCGCGGTCACCCCGCTCGTCGCCCGCCCCGGCCCCGCCGCCGATCGCCTGCGCGCCATGCTCCGCGCCCACGTCGACGTGGTCGCGCGCAACCTCGACACGGCGACCGTCTTCTTCGACGAGTGGCGCTTCCTGCGCCCCGCCCGCCGCGCCGAGATCGCCGCCGCCCGCGACCGCTACGAGGCGCTGTTCCGCCGCTGCATCCAGGACGGCATCAACTCCGGCGAGTTCCTGGGCGCCGATGCGCGCCTCGGCGCGGTGCTCGTGCTCTCGGCGGGCAACTGGCTCTACCAGTGGTTCCGCCCCGACGGCGCCTGGTCGGCGGACGAGGTGGCCGCGCGCATGGCCGACATGCTGATCGCGGGCCTGCGCCACGTGGCGGCGGACACCGAGATGGCGCTGGACGAGCGGGTCGCCACGGGCATCCGCTAACGAACGACAAGCAAGAGAAACCGGCGCGCTCCGGCGCGCCCACGGTCGGCAGACGCCGAGAGGAGGCAGGAATGGAAGACGCCGCGCGAGTGGCCGAGTTTACCGCCTATGTGCAGGGCGGCGGCAAGGTCGAGGCGGGCGACTGGATGCCCGACGAGTATCGGATCCAGGTGCTGCGCTTCGTGGAGATGCACGCCAACTCCGAATTGATGGGCGTGCTGCCCGAGCGCGAGTGGATCAACCGCGCCCCCACCCTCAAGCGCAAGCTCGCCCTGACGGCCAAGGTGCAGGACGAGGTCGGCCACGCCGAATTGCTCTACCGCGTCGCCGAGGACCTCGGCAAGTCGCGCGAGGCCATGCTGGCCGACCTGCTGGCGGGCAAGACGAAGTTCCACAACGTCTTCCACTACCCGACCTACTCCTGGGGCGACGTCGCGATCATCGCCTGGCTGGTCGACGCGGCCGCGATCCAGTCGCAGAAGGCGCTGCTCGACAGCAGCTACGCGCCCTACGCTCACACTATGGCCAAGATCTGCTGGGAAGAGTCGTTCCACATCAAGCACGGCTACGACTGCGTGGTCACCCTGGCGAGCGGCACCGACGCCCAGCGCGCCATCCTGCAGGACGCGCTCACCCGCTGGTGGACTCCGCTGATCCACTTCCACGGCCCGCCCACCGACCCGGCCAAGGACCGCGACCTCTACTGGCGCATCAAGGCCAAGCCGAACAACATGCTGCGCACTGAATTCCTCGACCGCTACGTGCCCAAGATCCTGGAGCTCGGCCTGACCATCCCGGACCCCGAGCTGCATTTCGACGAGGACGCGGGCCACTGGGTCTACGGCGAGCCCGATTGGAGCCAGCTCAAGGCGGTGGTCACCGGCCACGGCCCGCGCTCGGCCGAGCGGCTCACCCTGCGCCGCATGTCCTACGCCGACACCGACTGGGTGCGCGCCGTCGTGCTGGCGCAGCGCATGGCGGCCTAGCGGCCGCTCGGAGAGGACCGACGATGACGATCACCGACGCGCCGGAGGCCCCGGCCGCTACTCCCGACGGCGTGCGCCATCCGGCCACCGGCTCGGGCGCCACCTGGCCCATCTACGAGGTGTTCCGCCAGGAGCGGCCCGGCCGCCCCATGGAGCATGCCGGCAACCTGACCGCGCCCGACCCCGACATGGCCGAGCTCTACGCCCGCGAGTTCTACGGCCGCCGCGACGAGAGCATCCGCATCTGGGTGGTGCCCCGCGCCGCCGTGCGCGAGATCGTCGATACGGACCTGCTCCACCCGCCCGCGGTCGACCGCTCGTATCGGATCGTCCAGGGCTACACCGTGCGCGATAAGCTCGACGCGGCCCGCGCGCATGCCGAGGGCGACATCCCCGGCTCGCCCGGCCGCAAGGCCCGCGGCAGCCGCCGCGCCGCGATGGAGATCCCGAGCGATGTCTGAGCCCACCCACCCGAGCGACCCGGCGGCCGAAGTGCCCCGCTTCTCCGCGGTCACCACCGCCACGCCCGACGCCGTCGCCGAGGCGGCGCGCCAGGGCGTCGAAGCTGTCCTGCCCAGCCCGGCGTTCGACGTGCAGCCCACGCTCGACCTGCCGCGCCCGGGCCCCGTGCCCGCGCTGCCCGCCTGGCTGGCCGCGCTCGACGCCGCCGCGCCCCACGACGCCGAGGCCGCGCTGAACGGCCTCCTGCTCGCCTTCGCCGACGACGAGTTCATCCTGGGCTACCGCAACTCGGAGTGGACCGGCATCGCGCCGATGCTCGAAGAGGACGTGGCCTTCAGCTCCATGTCGCAGGACGAGATCGGCCACGCGCGCCTCTTCTACACGCTGCTCGGCGCGCGCGTGGGCGTCGATCCCGACACGCTCGCCTATGGGCGGCCGCCCGCCGGTTTCCGCAACGCCCAGTTCGTGGAGCTCCCGCGCACCAACTGGGCCTGGACCCTGGTGCGCCAGTTCCTCTACGACCAGTACGACCAGCTGCGTCTGGAGGCCCTGGCCGAGTCGCGCATGACGGCGCTCGCCGATGTGGTCGGCAAGATCCGCCGCGAGGAGAAGTACCACGCCATGCACGGCGCGGCCTGGATGCGCCGCCTGGCCCAGGGCACGCCCGAGGCGCGCCGCCGGCTCGACGCCGTGCTGCCCGCGGCCGTCACGGCCGCCGCCGGCCTCTTCGCCCCCCTGCCGGGCGAGGCGCTGCTGCTCGAGGCCGGCTATCTGGCGCAGCCGCACAGCGCCCTGGCCGCGACCTGGCAGGATCGCGTCGGCGCTTTCTTCGCCGATCTGGGCGTGCCGCTGCCCCCGGTGCCCCCGCCGCCCGAGGCGGGCGGCCGTGTGGGGCAGCATACGCCCGAATTCGACCCGCTCTGGGACGAGCTGACGATTGTCTATCGCATCGACCCGGCGGCGCGCTGGTAACCGCGGCCGGGATCGCCCGGCCGCCCAAAGGATGGCACGATGACCACAGGCACCGAAATTACGCCCGCCGACGTCGAGCAGGCTCTGCGCGACGTCTATGACCCCGAGATCCCCAACCTGTCGCTGGTCGACCTGGGCATCTACCGCGGCGTCACCATCACGCCCGAGGGCCTGACCGTCGAGATCACCCCGACCTTCGTCGGCTGCCCCGCCCTCGACCTGATGCAGGAGCAGATCCGCGAGCACTTCGCCACGCTCTGGCCCGCGGTACCGGTGACCGTGCGCGTCACGCACGACCGCCCGTGGACCACCGAGCAGATCACCGAGGAGGGGCGGAAACGCCTGCGCCAGTCGGGCTTCGCGCCGCCGCCCCGCGGTCCCCAGATCCGCCTGGAGCCGATCGTCGCCTGCCCCTACTGCGGCTCGCGCAACACCCTGCTCGAGAACGCCTTCGGGCCCACCCTCTGCCGGGCCATCTACTACTGCAAAGGCTGCCGCCAGCCGTTCGAGCAATTCAAGGCCGTTTAGGGAGCCGGCCCGTCCATGCCCGACCCGGCCCCCGTCATCCACGTCGTCCTGCGCGAATCCGGCACCGAGAAGGAGATCGCGGTCGAGGATCTGTCCGCGTCCGCGCTGCCGGCGCGCTTCGACGTCGAGACCACGCTGCAGATCGACGGGCAGGACTGGCGCGTCGTCGCCGCCGACCCGCCCGACGCCGCCGGCTACCGCCGCACCGGCCGGCTCGTGCTGCTCCTCGAGCGCCTCGGCAACGAGACTCTCCTCTCGCCCGACACCATCCTCTACAGCCTGCCGACCATCTGCGACCAGGTGCCGGCGATCGTGCCGGAGTCCAGCAAGCGCGGCCTGGAGACGTTCGACATCCTGGAGGACGACTGGCGGCAGATCGAGCTCGTCGCCGCGCGCTACGCCGCCGACGTGCAGGTGCCGCTGGCCGAGGTGACGCGCATCTACCGCGAGGCGAGCGTGCCCGCGGGCCCCGTGCTCGGCTTCCGCGAGATCCACGTGCGCAAGGCGATGAACTTCCCCATCGGCGACCCCCTCACCCTCGACGCGGTCTATGCCTGCTTCGATCCGGCGCCGGCCTTCTACGACGGCGTGGGCTATCGGGGCCACGACGGCCTGGTCGTGGGCGGCTTCGCCTTCGCCGCCGGCCCGCTCACGGTCTACGGCCAGCACCTCGACGGCCAGGTGCGCGTGCTCGGCCTGGCCCTCACGCCCGGCCTCCCGGCCACCGCCCAGGCCGTGCTGCCCAGCGTCGCCCGCCTGATGACCACCCACGATCTGCTGCTCGTCGACTGGTGCCGCGCCACCGTCGTGCCGGGCGATGCCGCCGCGCTGCAGCAATACCTGGAGCTGTTCCTATAACGGCCGCGCCCACCCCCACCGCTCCGCTGCCGCCCGGCATGATCGCCGTGGCTGCCGCCATCCTGGAGGAGGACGGGCGCATCCTGATCGTGCAGCGCCCGCCCGACGCGGCGATGGGCGGCCTCTGGGAGTTCCCCGGCGGCAAGCTCGAGCCCGGCGAGACGCCCGAGGCCGCGCTGGTCCGCGAGATCGCCGAGGAGCTCGGCGTCGCGATCGCCGTCGACGCCCTCTACGCCGTCGTCGAGCACCGCTACCCGGACGGCCCGGCCGTGCGCCTCCTCTTCTACCGCTGCCGCCGCCTCAGCGGCCCCCTGCGCCTGCTCTGGGGCCAGGCCTACCGCTGGGTCGCTCCGCCCGACCTGCCCGCCTACGCCTACCCCGCCGCCGACGCCCCCGTCGTCGCCCGCCTCGCCGCGGGGGGCTGAGGGCCGGGCCGGCCGATCCGGCGCGCAGCCGCGGCTTGCCCGGTCCGATTGTCTACCTCGACTGGCCTGTTTCGAGCAGAGCGCATGGAGCCGATCCGAGCGGAACCTACCTGCCGATCCCTTCGCGCCGGCAGATGCGTCTGCTACAGCAGGCACGTGACGAAGCGGACACGGCTTGCGCTAGCGCAACGTGCCCAGGTTCCTCGAGCGGGAGATTAGGGGACGACGGTGACCGTGCCAAACTGCCGGAAATGCTGATCAAAGGAACAGGCCTGCGCGATCGCCAGGCGCTCCAGGACGAGCTTACTCGTGCAGTCGGTGAAGCTCCAGTCTTTGTCTGCATACTGGCGAAAGATTTGCCACGCACCCAGAATATCGCTTTCCGTCAGGTAGTAGATACGTGTGAGTTGGCCGGAGAAGAAGAGGGCGCCGAGTTGGAGCGACCGACGCGGTTCCCCGCGCGCTTTCAACACCGTCAGCGCCTCGTCAATGACATAATCCGTAGTCAGTAGTGGCTGCCCGTTCTGCGCGAACCAGTGCCGGGCGGCTCGATGATGCTGATCTGCTGGATAGAACCGCGCGATCCAGGCTCCCGTGTCCACGAAAATCACAGGCTGGCGTCCCGTTTGGGATAGAGGGTCTCCCGGTACGTGGCGGAGAGGCTGGGATCCGGCGGGCTTTCCAGGGGCAAGCGGTCAATCTCGTCGAGCAGCGCGCTGAGTTCCGCGCCGACCAGGGGATCCGCAGCTTCCCCCGGCACCCGCGGCTCGAGGGTGACGACGGCTACGTGGGCCCCCTCTGGTAGGGCGACGGGCTGGAGTGGGCGAAAGACGCCGTTTTCATAGATGGCTTCAATAGTAGGCACAGGCGGTCTCCCTTTGGCGCGTCGTGTCGTGTAGCAGCTCCCCTTTATTGTACGCCGCCCGGCGTGGTAGGACAAGCGGACATGGCAGTAGCTGCCCAGCAGCGTTCCCCCGTCCGACCTGCCCGCCTACGCCTATCCCGCCGCCGACGCCCCCGTCGTCGCCCGCCTCGCCGCGGAGGGCTGAGGGCGCCGGGCTGCCGCCGCCCCTGCCCCCGCCACCCGATCGTCCCTGCGTCACGATCTTTCCCGCCGGTGTCACCGGTTTGTTGCTATCCCCCTCACATGCGTACACCGCCCATGTAACCCGCTCGCGCTATGCTGATACTGGGTGAGGGTGCCCGGCACCGGGCACACGACCACCCTCGTGCGGGTGCGGGCGCCGCGGGATCCGGGTGCATATCTGATCGCTGGAGTTTCGGGGAGCGGATAGGGATGCCGGCCGGATCGCGGGCCGGTTTTTTGTCGATGGGAGGGCTCGGCAGACGTCGGGTGCCGGGCGAGGAGATGGAGATCCCGAGGAGGGCCGGGAAATGTTAGCCCACAACCATGTCGTGCGCAGCACGCTCGTGCTGCTGAGCCTGGTGTTGTGTCTCGCACCGTTTGTGTCCGCCGGGCCGCCGGCCGCCGCGGCGCCTGCCGCCCTCGCCGACCCGGCCTTCCAGCACTGCTGGAACCACTGTGATAAGCCTGTGCAAGACGGTGTCGCCCCCCGCTCGTGGACCTGGGGCCCGTCGGGCTTCTACACCGCCTACGAGCCGTATGTCGAAGGCTCCGGCGGGCAACATCTGGTCACCTACTTCGACAAGAGCCGCATGGAGATCAACAACCCCGCTGCCGACCGCAACGCCGAGTGGTTCGTCACCAACGGCCTGCTGGTCGTCGACATGATCAGCGGCCGGGTACAGGTCGGCAATCAGGCCTTCGTGCAGGTGGCGCCCGCGAACATCCCCGTCGCCGGGGATACCGCCACCAGCGGGGATGCGCCCACCTACGCGGCCCTCGCCGCCGTCGCCTCGCTGCAGAATGACCACCGCGCGCCGGACCGCACCGGCCAGCCCATTCGCGAGTCGCTCAACCGCTGGGGCACGGTCGGCAGCCTCGACAATCTGGCCGGCTACAGCCGCTACGCGGCCTACGACCCGACGCTGGGCCATAACATCCCCGACGTCTTCTGGCAGTTCATGAACCAGCGCGGCACCACGTATCATGACACCGGCTACGTGCAGAACGACCTCGTCGTCGACTGGCTGTTCGCGATGGGCTACCCGCTGACCGAGCCCTACTGGATCCGCATCCACGTCGGCACGCAGGATCACTGGGTGCTGATGCAGGCCTTCCAGCGCCGCATCCTCACCTACGCGCCCGACAACCCGCCCGGCTGGCAGGTCGAGATGGGCAACGTCGGCCGCGCCTACTTCGACTGGCGCTACGGCGGCGCCGCCGTGCTGCCGACCCCCACCGCCGTGCCCACGCCCGTGCCGGCCCGGCGCGCGCATCACTCTCGATCCCACGCAGGGCGGCGCGGCGACCGTGATCACCATCAACGGCCAGCACTTCCCGGCGCACGCCGCGGTCGTCCTCGGCATGGAGAAGCCGGCAGCCGGCTATGCCCGCACGCTGGCGACCCTGGCCGCGGACGGGAACGGCGCCTTCACCACGCGCGCCACGCTGCCCGACGACGCCGCGCTGCTGGGCGACGTCACGGTCACAGCCAAGGCGAACGGCGGCGCCATCCGCGCCGCGCAGACCTTCCACCTGACCTACGCGCCCGAAGTCCACGTCTCCCCGGCCACGGTTGTGCCCAATGGCACGATCCGCGTCTGGGGCAGCGGCTTCCCCGCCGCCACGGCGGTGCACCTCGGCCTCGTCGTCCCGCACAGCGGCGCCACCACCTGGCTCAACTGGGCGCAGACCAGCCACCAGGGCGCCTTTGACGTGAACCTGGGCATCGGCAGCCAGCCGTCCGGCGCCCAGTTCACCGTGATCGCCGTCGCGACGGGCGGCGTCAAGGCCGGGTCCGCCGAGCGCGTCACGGTCGTCGGGCAGCCCACGCTGCAGATCACGCCGGACCACGGCCCGGTCGCGGTCAACGTCACTCTCTCCGGCGCGGGCTGGCCGGCGAACCGCAACATCGGCATCGGCTTCCACGGCGCCACGACCCAGGTCGAGGTTTGGCCCGGGATCGGCGCCGTCACCGATAGCGCCGGCCGCTTCAGCGTCGCCGTCTGGATCCGGCCCGAGCTTGCCGCCTTCAGCGAAGTCCACCTCGTCGCCCTCGAGCCCGTCAGCCAGCTTCGCGTGGAGGGGCGCTACTATGTGACCCAGCCGGTCGCGCCCACGCCGACGCCCGGCCCGCCCGTCGCGCCCACGCTTGCCGTGACCCCCACCTCTCTCGTCGCCGGCCAGTTGGCCACCATCCGGGGCAATAACTGGCCGGCCGGGGCGCCGGTCACGCTCGGCCTGGGCCGCACGGGCATTGAGGAGTCGCTCGGCAGCGTGACCGCCGACGCCGCCGGGCGCTTCACCCGCCAGTTCACCCTCAGCCCCCGCTGGGCGAACGCGGGCCAGTTGATCCTCGTGGCCACCGTACCCAACGGCCCGTCGGCCACGACCGGGCTCTGGGTGGGCCCGGCGGCCCCGCGGATCGTGCCGGGCGGCCTGCCCTTGCAGGTGATCCGGCTCCAGGGCACCAACGGCAAGGTCAGCTATCGCGTGCGCGGCAGCGGCTGGAGCGCCGGAAAGACCGTCGTCGTCCGCGTCTTCTCCGCTGACGGCACGCTGGACGTGCCCGTCGCGGCCCCGCCCGCGCCCGTAGCGGCGGCGGGCACCTTCCAGGTGACCTGGGCGCCCGACGCCGCCTGGGCCGGCCGGTCCGATCTCGGCATCCGCGCGATCACCACGGACGGCACGCAGGCCTCCATCCGCTATCTGCCGTGGGCCATGTTGAGCAAGACGGCGCAGGGCGGCACGTTCCAGATCGAGGGGGTGGGTTGGCCCGGCCTCGTCGGCCTCTGTGCCGAGATGCATCGTCCCGGCGCGGCCGACCAGGAACTCGGCCGCGTGACGACTGACGGCACCGGCGCCTTCCGCCTGACGCTCACCCTCCCGCGCGTCCCGGATAACCCCCGCAACAGCGTCGAGATCTGCACGCCGGATGAGGTCTACAGCGCCCAGTTCGGCTTCTGAGCCCCGGCTCCTGCCGGGACGAAAACGAGAGCGGCGGCCGCCGGCCGCCGCTCCCCTGATTCTACCCTGCCTGTATTCGCTCGACGACTCGTCATTCGCTCCAACGAATGCACGGTCGGCCAGGCGGCCAAAGCCGCGCGGTGGGCTGCCGGAGCAAGGAATCGCGCGAGGGACTAGAGCAGCGTTGAGGTTGGCCGTCTGTAGGAGCGCGCTCTGTCACGCGAGGATCTCGCCCGACCGCCCCGCTCACCGAGAGCCCGCGCGCACCCTCGGCCCAGCCTGCCCCGCGGCCCGCAGGCCGTGGTGCCCCAAACCATTCGTTTATTCGCTCGCAACGTAGTTGCATTCGTTTATTCGTGGTCAGCCTGCTCCCCCACCACGGCGCCGCCCGGCCGGGCAGCGTTGGCGCGGGCAGTGGAGTTGCGGGGGCAAATGCGCAGGGCGCGGAGATCCTACCCCGCCTCCCCGTTCACCACCGCGAACGCCATCCCGTCGTAGCCCTTGCTGCCGACCATCTGGATCACCGTCGCGGTCACGCGCGGCTCGGCGGCCAGCGCGGGCAGGAAGGCCCGCATCGCCTGCACGCTGGGATCCGTGCTCGCCGGATCCGCGATGCCGCCGTCGCGCACCACGTTGTCCGTCAGGATCAGGCTCCCCGGGCGCGTCAGCCGCAGCGCCCAGGCGAAATAGTTGGTCGTGTTCGGCTTGTCCGCGTCGATGAACACCAGGTCGAACGGCCCGGCGCCCTCGGCGGCCAGTTGCGGCAGCGTGTCGAGCGCCGCGCCAAGGCGGATGGTCACGCGGTCGCTCAGCCCCGCGCGCTCCAGGTTGGCGCGCGCCACGTCGGCGTGGTGCGGGTCGGCTTCCAGCGTGACCATCTGCCCGTCCGGCGGCAGGGCCGAGGCCATCCAGATCGCGCTGTAGCCGCCCAGCGTGCCGATCTCGAGGATACGGCGCGCGCCTTGCACGCGCGCGAGGATGTGTAACAGCCGCCCCTGCGCCGGGGTGACGTTAATTGCGGGCAGGCCCGCCTCGGCCATTGCCGCCAGCGCGGCGTCCAGGGCGGCATCCGGGCTGGGGAAGAGGCCGGCGAGATAGTCGTCTACGGCCGTCCAGCGATCCTGGCTCATAACTCCTCCTTGAGTGGCGGCGTCCCGGCGGGTCGCGCCCCGTGCGCGCCGTCCGGCGCCGGACTCTGCCATTATACGCCACCCGCCGCCGGGGCGCGGCCCAATCTCCGTCCCGCGACCGAGGCGGATCCCCCGCCGCGGCGCTTGCGGCGCGGCCGCGCGGCATGGTACGCTCGGTCCGAAACCCTGCGCCGCGATCGGCGCCCGGAGATCTATCGATGGCCATGCCCCTGCGCCGATACTGGGCCCTGCTGGCCCACTACCTCCGCCCGCAACGCGGGCGCGTCGTGCTGCTCGCCGTCGCCCTGGGCGGCACCATCGCGCTCGACCTGCTCAACCCCCAGATCGTGCGCGTCTTCCTCGACAGCGCGACCGCGGGCGACCCGCTGTCGTGGCTCGTCGGCGCCGCGCTGCTCTTCATCGGCGCCACCCTGGTGACGCAGGTCCTCGCCGTCGGCGCCACCTACCTGAGCGAGCAGGTCGCCTGGACCGCCACGAACGCCCTGCGCCTCGACCTGGCCGCCCACTGCCTGCGTCTCAATCTCGCCTTCCACAAGGCGCGCACCCCCGGCGAGCTCATCGAGCGCGTCGACGGCGACGTCACCGCGCTCGGCAACTTCTTCTCCCAGTTGGTCATCCACCTGCTCGGCAACGTGCTGCTGTTGCTCGGCGTGCTCGGCCTGCTCTGGGCGGTCGACTGGCGCGTCGGCGCTGCCGTGGCGGTCTTCGCGGTTGCGGCGCTGGCCGTCTTGCTCGGCTTGCAGGCCTGGGCCATCCCGCGCTGGGCGGCCGTCCGCCAGATGAGCGCCGAGTTCTACGGCTTCCTCGGCGAGGTGCTCGGCGGCACCGAGGACGTGCGCGCCAACGGCGCCACGGGCTACGTGCTCGCACGCTTCCATACCCTGCTGCAGCGCTGGTGGCCGCTGGAATTCCGCGCCTCGCTGGCGGGCTACAGCATGTGGTCAAGCACGATGGGCCTGCTGGCGATCGGTACGGCCGTCGCCCTTGGCCTCATCGCCTGGCTCTGGAGCAGCCACACCCTCACGCTGGGTACCGCCTACGTCATCTTCTACTACGTCCAGTTGCTCAACCGGCCGCTGGAGCAGATCCGCGCCCAGTTGCAGGATCTGCAGAAGGCCGGCGCCGCCATCGGCCGCGTCGAGGCGCTGCTCGACACGCGCTCCGCCCTGGCCGATAGCGGCACGGCCGCGCTGCCGCCCGGCGCCCCGAGCATCTGCTTCGACGCCGTCACCTTCGCCTACGAGGCCGAGGCGCCCGTTCTGCGCGACCTCACGTTCACGCTGCCGCCCGGCACCGTCCTCGGCCTGCTAGGCCGCACCGGTAGCGGCAAGAGCACCATCGCCCGCCTGCTGGCGCGCTTCTACGACCCGACCGCCGGCACGATCCGCCTCGGCGGCGTCCCGCTCCCGGACGTGCCGCTGCGCGATCTGCGCCGCCACGTCGGCCTCGTCACCCAGGAGGTACAGCTGTTCGCCGCCACGGTGCGCGACAACCTGACCTTCTTCGACCGCACGGTCCCCGACGCCCGCATCCTCGCCGTGATCGCTGACCTGGGCCTCGGCCCCTGGTACGCCACGCTGCCCCAGGGCCTCGACACGCCGCTCGCCGCCGGGGGTGGTGGCCTCTCGGCGGGCGAGGCCCAGCTACTCGCCTTCGTCCGCATCTTCCTGGCCGACCCCGGCCTCGTCATCCTCGACGAGGCCTCGTCCCGGCTCGACCCGGCCACCGAGGCGCTGGTGGAGGGGGCCATCGCCCGCCTGCTGCGCGGCCGCACCGGCATCATCATCGCCCACCGCCTGGCCACCGTCGCGCGCGCCGGCCGCATCCTGATCCTCGAGGACGGCCAGGCGTGCGAGGAAGGCGACCGCGCCGCCCTGGCCGCCGACCCGGCCTCGGCCTTCGCGGGCCTGCTGCGCACCGGGCTCACGGAGGTGCTCGCGTGAAGACGTGGCAATACCTCTGGGCGCTGATCCGCTACCGCCCCGGTCTCTACGCCGTCGACGCCCTCTGCTGGACGGTGATCCACACAACGCCGCTGCTGCCCGGCCTGGTCGTGCGCGCCTTCTTCGATACGCTCAGCGGCGCGGCCCCGGCGGACTCCAGTCCCTGGGGCTATGTGGCGCTCTTCGCCGCGATCGGCCTCGCTCGCGTGGTCCTGGAGTTCTGCGGCGCCTTCGCCGATATCCGCCATCGCTTCTTGATGAGCGCCTTGCTGCGCCGCAACCTGCTGGCCCGCGTGCTCGCGCGCCCCGGCGCCCAGGCCCTGCCCGAGGCGCCCGGCAGCGCCCTCAGCCGCTTCCGCGACGACGCCGAGCACGCCGAGGACGCGATCAGTTGGACCCTCGACCTCATCGGCAACGCCCTCTTCGCCGTCGGCGCCTGCCTGATCCTGCTCTCCATCGACGCAACCATTACCGCGCTGGTCTTCCTGCCGCTCATCGGGGTCATCGCGGCCGCCCGCGCTGCGAGCACGCGCCTGCAGCACTATCGCCAGGCGGGCAGCCAGGCCACCGCCGAGGTCACCGGCGCGCTCGGCGAGTTGTTCGGCGCCGTGCAGGCGATCCAGGTCGCGGGCGCCGAGGCGCCCGTGCTCGCCCACCTGTCCGGGCTCAACGCCACGCGGCAGCGCTGGATGCTGCGCGACCGCCTGCTCTCCCAGATCCTCGAACTCGACCTACGCCAACACGGTCGGCCTCGGCACCGGCCTGATCCTCCTGCTCGCCTCCGGCGCGATCCACGCCGGGCAATTCACCGTGGGCGATTTCGCCCTCTTCGTCTACTACCTCGGCTTCGTCAGCGACTTCACCCAGTTCTTCGGCATGTTCCTGGCCCACTATCGCCAGACCGCCGTCGCCTTCGCGCGCATGGCCGTGCTGCTGCAAGGCGCGCCGCCCCGCACGCTGGTCGCGCCCCACCCGCTGCCGCTGCGCGGCCCGCTCCCGGTGTCCAGCGCGCCGCCGCCGCCCGCGCCTGCGGCGCCCGCCCGTTTGGAGGTGCGCGGCCTCACTTACGTCTACCCCGAGAGCGGCCGCGGCATCCGCGACGTCGCGCTGACGGTCGGCGCGGGCGAGCTGGTCGTCGTCACCGGCCGCATCGGCGCCGGCAAGACCACGCTGCTGCGCGCCCTCCTCGGCCTGCTGCCCGCTCAGGGCGGCACGATCTGCTGGAACGGCGACCCCGTGCTCGACCCGGCCGCGTTCTTCCAGCCGCCCCACAGCGCCTACACCTCCCAGGTGCCCCAGCTGTTTAGCGCCACGCTGGAGGAGAACGTCCGGCTCGGGCTGGACGTGCCCGCGGATCGCCTGGCCGCCGCGCTCGACGCCGCCGTGCTCGGCGCCGACCTGGCCGCGCTGCCCGCGGGCCTGGCCACGCCCGTCGGCGCGCGGGGCGTGCGCCTCTCGGGCGGCCAGGTGCAGCGCGTGGCCGCCGCGCGCATGCTCGTCCGCGCCCCCGCGCTCCTCGTCTTCGACGACCTGTCCAGCGCCCTCGACGTGACCACCGAGCGGCAGCTGTGGGACCACCTCCTCGCTCTGCCCGACCGCCCGGCCTGCCTTGTCGTCGCGCACCGCCCCGCGGTGCTCCGCCGCGCCGACCGCCTCATCGTGCTGGACGAGGGCCGGGTCGTGGCCGCCGGGCCGCCGGCCGCCGTCCTGGCCGCCCATCCCGCGCTCCTCCACGGCGACTCCGCCGCGAACGGCGCCGCCTAGCCTCACCGGCTACCAGACGTGCGCGATTCAGCCGTAGGCGTGCAATGAAGCGCTCCCATGCCTCCCCCTTGTCATGTTGAACGAAGTGAAACAGCTCCGCGCCGCAGGGCCTACCCGGAGCAACCTGGGTGTAACCGCGCAGATGGTCGGTGCGGAGACGCCTGCCTCACGGCAAGATCCCGGAGTTGGAGATCCCTCACTGCGTTCGGGATGACAAAGTGGCGCTCGAGCAAAGGACTGCGGTTCTATGCGCCAGGCGCCGGGCCGGCTTGCGAACCCGCACCAGACCCGCTTCTTGCCCGGAGGCGCGGCCCGATTCGACTCCGCGCCGCGCCTCCGGTATAATACGGGCACGGCGCGCTCGCGGGCGCGCCCACCGGGGCATTGACTCCCGCTTCGACGGCTTGTTATAATGAGCGGCATAGTGAGCCCGGGCGCGCCTCCGAACGGCGCGTCCCGGCACTGGGACTGTATGGACGGCTTGCTGACTTCACCTTACCTCATCCTCTTCGCGCGCTTGACCCTGGGCGGGGTCCTCTTGCTGGGCGCCCTCGGCAAAATCGGCGATCCGGCCGAAGCGGCGGCGCCCTTCGCGGACCGCGCCTGGCTGCCGCCCGTGCTCGCCCGGCTCGGCGCGCGGGGCCTCCCCTGGCTCGAAGCACTCGTCGGCGCCCTGCTGCTGCTGGGCGCCGTCCTGCAGGCCGCCGCCCTGGTCGCCGCGCTGATCTTGCTCGTCTTCACGGCCGTCATCGTCGCCGACCTGCGGCAGGGCCAGCGCACGGCCTGCCACTGCTTCGGCCGCATCGCCCAGGAGAGCCTGAGCCCCGTGACGGTCGTGCGCAACGTCGTCCTGCTCGCGCTGGCCGCGCTGGTCGCCTGGCAGCCGGTCCCCTACCTGGCGCTCGACGCGCTCGGCGGCGGCACCGCCGGCCTGCCCGGCGCGGTGAACGCGGTGCCGGTCTTCTTCCTGGCGGTGATCACGGTCCTGGTCGTGGTGCTCGGCGGCGGCTTGCTCGCGACCATTCGCGGCTTCTTGCGCGCATTCTGAGGCGCCGGCCGCGGGCCGGGCGTTTTGCGGAAAGGGTTCCATGGAAGGCATCTGGCTCATCAGCTTCATCGTCCTCTGGCTGATCGTCATCGGCGAGGGCTTGCTCATCCTGCTGCTCTACCGGCAGCTCGGCATCCTCTACCTGGGCAGCGCCTCGGGCGTGTCGCGCGATGGCCTCGCCGTCGGCACCACGGCGCCTGATTTCGCCCTGCCCGACACGGCCGGCCGTATGCTGAGCCTCAGCGCGCTGCGCGGCCGCAACGTGCTGCTCCTCTTCGGCTCGCCCCATTGCGATCCCTGCCGGCGCCTCCTGCCCGGCCTGCAGGACTTCGCCGCGGGCGCCGGCCGCGACTTCGAGGTGCTCTGGCTCAACCAGGCCACGCCCGAGGAGAGCGCCCAGTTCCAGGCGGAGACCGGCGTCACCCTGCCGGTGCTCTCCTACCGCGAGGGCCTGAACGACAACTACCGCGTGCGCGTCACCCCCTTCCTCTTCATGATCGACGCGGCCGGGGTGATCAAGGCCAAGGGGCTGGTCAACACGAAGCACCAGCTCGAGTGGTATCGCGACATCTTCGACGGCAAGGCGACGGCGGCCGCGCCCGCCCCACAGCACACGTAAGTTCGCGATCGCGCCCACTAGACCGGACGGGCCGGACGTGCTATAATAGCCGGGTTCCGGCCGCCCGTTGTCCGGGTCGCCTGGGGCTACCCTGCGGCGCCCCAACCGGCCGGCAGCCCGCACACGGCGCAGGAGTGAGTGGATGGATCAGAACGTGCCCGATTCCGCACGGACCTCGCGCCTGGACCGCTGGGCGCGGTTCGCCGGCGAGGAGTTGGCGCGTTCCCTTGACCGGCGTGCCTTCCTGAAACGGGCGGGCAGCAGTGCCTTCCTGACTGTGGCCGGGCTGGCGAGCGGCCGGATGTTCGGCGGGGTGGCGCAGGCGGCCGGCGACGCGGGCAAACGCCCCGCGCCCTGGCCCGCCGCGGCAGGGCCGTACGCGACGCCGCATTGCTCACCGCCGGGGCCCTACTGCAACCTGAGCGGCGTCAATCAGCCCGACGGCTGCCAGGGCGCCAACTGCTACGAGCATCTCAACAACGGCAAAGTCGTCACGTGCACGCTGTACTATCAGTACTACGCCGCCGGATGCTGGACGGCCGCCGACTCCGGCGGATTCTGGACCTGCTGCGATTGCTCGTGCAGTGACGGATCGCATTGTGGCTGTGCCCAGTTCTCGGGCGCGCCCCTACACGCAGTGGATTAGCGGAGGATGATAATGGCCGATCAGTCCCCTAGCCCGGACACGGAGCCCCGTTCACGCCTGGACCGCTGGGCGCGCTTCGCCAGCGAGGAGCTGGCGCGCACGCTCGACCGCCGGGCGTTCCTCAAGCGGACAGGCAGCAGCGCCTTCCTGGCCGTGGCCGGGCTGGCGAGCGGCCGGATGCTCGGCGGCGTCGCACAGGCGGCCGGCGACGGCGGCAAGCGCCCCGCGCCCTGGCCGGTGGCCCCCAACGCCCCCATGACGCCCAACTGCTCGCCCCCTGGCCCCTACTGTAACCTGACCGGCGTCAATCAGCCCGACGGCTGCCAGGGCGCCAACTGCTATCAGCACCTGAGCAGCGGCCAGGTGGTGAACTGCACCTTGTACTATCAATACTACGCGAACGGGTGCTGGACCTCCGCGGGCAGCGGCGGCTTCTGGACCTGCTGTGACTGCTCGTGCAGCAACGGCACGCACTGCGGCTGCGCGCAATTCTCGGCCACGCCCCTGCATGCGGCGGATTAGTGGAGGTACCTGATGACGGATCCCTCGGTGCGCAATAGTGACCCGGCGCGCGGCTCGGTGCTCGACCGCTGGACGCGCTTCGCCAGCGAGGAGCTGGCGCGTACGCTCGACCGGCGCTCGTTCCTGAAACGGGCGGGCAGCAGCGCCTTCCTGGCCGTGGCCGGGTTGGCGAGCGGCCGGATGCTCGGCGGCGTCGCGCAGGCGGCCGGCGACGGGGGCAAGCGCCCCGCGCCCTGGCCGGTAGCCGCCTCGGCCCCGATGACGCCCAACTGCGCGCCGCCGGGCCCCTATTGTAACCTGAGCGGGATCAATCAGCCCGACGGCTGCCAGGGCGGCAACTGCTACGAGCACCTCAACGGCGGCCACGTGGTCACCTGCACGCTCTGGTACGCGTTCTACGCGAACGGGTGCTGGACGTCGGCGGGCAGCGGCGGCTTCTGGACCTGCTGTGACTGCACCTGCAGCGACGGCTCATCCTGCGGCTGCGCGCAGATCTCCTCCACGCCCTTGCACGCCACCGACTGAATCGCGCTGTGCACAGGCGGCAAGACTGGTACATATGACGGACGGATTCCTTGTCATCGGCCTCATCCTGGCGATCCTGACCGGGCTGGCCATGACCTCCTCTGCCTGAGGGGTCAACATGATCTCCGTGATCATGCCTCTCGGGCAGAGGCACCGGCGTTGGACGTTCTGGGTGGCGCGCGGCGTTCTCTACATCGCGGCATCCGCGCTCAGTGGCGCCCTGGTCGGCGGCCTCGTCGCCGCGATTGGCGGGGCGCTCGAGCACGTACTGCCGGCCGTCGTCCTGTTCGTGCTCGCCGGGCTGCTCGGCCTGGCCTACGGCCTGCACGAGCTTGGCATCGTCCGCCTGCCCCACCCTGAGCATAAGTGGCAGGTGCCGAATGAGTGGATCGCCCGGCGCCCGCTCTTCGGCGCGGTCGCCTTCGGCCTGACCATCGGCGCCGGGGTCTTCACCTTCATTCCCTTCACCTCCTTCTACGTGCTCCTCGCCTGGGAGTTGGCCCTCGGCAACGTCTGGGCCGGCGCGCTGCTCGGCGCCGCCTACGGCCTCGCGCGCGGCCTGCCCGTCGTCACGGGCGGCGTCGTAACCGGCCGGGGCGGCAGCATCGTGCCGGTGCACCTGCGCATCCTGAGCGCCACGCCCGGCATCCACCGCGCCACCGCGGGCCTGCTGGTCCTCTCGGCGCTGGCCCTCGGCCTGCCGTTGCTGCTCGGGCGCTAGCCGCTGCAGCGGATCTACGCAGGCGCCGCCTTCACGGATCGACGATGCCCACGCAGGACGCGCCACTTGCGCGCGACTCGCCGCCGCGCCACTCGGACGCCGCATGTCGCGGGATGCAACTGCCGCCCTATTGCTCTCTTGTCATCCCGAACGCAGTGAGGGATCTCCGACTCCGGGATCTTGCCGTGAGCAGGGCGTTTCCGCGCCGACCCGCTGCTCGGACGCCGCGCGGTTGCCCAGAGTAGACTCCCCGGTGCGGAGATCTTTCGCTGGCGCTCAAGATGCCCGGGGCGGGCCGGGAGCGCCAGCCGCCGCGCCGCACCCGGCCCCGGCATAGAACTTGCCTTCCTTGATAAGCTGACATGCGGCTCTCGCGGGGAGCAGGCGTGGGTTTCATCGACCTGCATCGGCCACCGGCGGGGCATGTGAGCTGTAAGGAGGCAATCATGAAGAAAACGTTCGGCTGGGCGATTCTCAGCCTGCTCGTGCTGATCCCACTCACGCTGGGGTGCAGCACCACCGACGCGGGCACCGCGCTGCCCACCGTCGTGCCCACGTCCGTCATGGGCGGCGCAGAGGCCACCGCCACGGCGCTGCCGACCAACGTCAGCGGCGCGGCCACCGCCGCCACCACCGCCGTCAGCGGCGCGGCCACCGCGGTGACCACGGCCGTCAGCGGCTCGCTCAGCGCCGAGGACCGGGCCTATCTGCAGAAGGTCTACACCATCGCGACCGCGACGGCGAACGCGCCGGAGCTCAGCAACGTGGTGCAGAGCCTGAACACGGCCGCGTCCACGGGCGCGTCGGGCGGCACGGTCGATACGGCCGCGGTGAATGACGCGCTTTCGAAGGCCGCGACCTTCCTGAACGGCCAGTTGACTCAGGCCCAGGCGCTGACGCCTCCGGCGGACATGCAGTCCGTCCAGACGCAGCTAATCAAGGGGCTGACGGACTGGCAGAGCGCCGTGTTGTCGGCGCAGACCGCGGTCGGCGCCCAGAACTGGGCGGACGCCACGACCGCGGCCACTCAGATGGCGCAGGGCGCCAGTGACATGGCCGGCTTGCTGGCCGACCTGGCGGCCCGCGGCATCCAGTAGCCCACTCCCACCGCGGGGCGTGCCCACCGGCTGCCGGCTCCGGCCGCGGCCGGTGGGCTTGTTGTATGCGCCGGCCCCGGCCGGTGAAGGGAGACACGATGACTGATGCCACTCCGGTGGATTTCGCCGCCTTCGCCGAGCGCTTGCAGGCGCTCGGCTCCACGACTACGGCCCAGACATATGCGGACGCCTACCTGGCCGCGCACGCCGGCCGCTTCCCGATCGTCGAGGGCACCACGGCCCACTTCGTCTACCGCGCGCCCGCCGCTGCCGCCGTCGGCGTCGGCGGCGACTGGAACGGCTGGAATGCGCGCAAGAGTCCGCTCGCGCCCCTCGGCGGCGGCCTGCTGCACGTGGCCCAGGACTTCGAGCCGGATGCGCGCCTGGGCTACCTGTACTACACGGACGCGCCCACGCCGTCCGGCGCGGTCTCCTTCGCCGACCCGCTAAACCTGCGCGTCGCCCCCGCGGGCGGCGGGCCGCACTGCGAGCTCGCCATGCCTGACTACCGGCGCCCCGCCGTGACCTGGGCCACGCCGGGCGGCCCGGCCGGGCACCTCGTGCCGGGCGCCATGCGCAGCGCCGCCCTGCGCCAAACGCGCCTCTACACCGTCTACCTGCCGGCCGAGTACGCCGCCGCCCGCGGCCCCTATCCCTCGATCCTCTTCCACGACGGCGACGAGTACCTCTCCTTCGCCGGAGCTGCGACCATTCTCGACAACCTGATCGCCGCGGGCACGATCCCGCCCGTCGTCGGCATCTTCGTGCCGCCCGTCGACCGCCGCAAGGAGTACAGCTGCAACGCCCGCTTCACCCGCTTCATCGGCGACGAGCTCATGCCCGCCGTGCGCGCGGCCTACGCGCTGACGCGCGACCCGGCGCGCTCGGCCGTCATCGGCCCGTCGCTCGGCGGCCTGATCTCGCTCTACCTCGGCGCCGAGCGGCCCGACCTGTTCGGCCTTGTGGCCGCGCCCTCGGCTGCCGTCGGCACGCTGCCCTGGCGCGTGCCCTTCGACGCGCTGGAGTCCTTTGCCGGCGGCACGCCCCCGGGCTTGCGCTTCGCGCTCGTCACCGGCCGCTATGAGTTCCTGCTTCAACTCCGATGCGAAGGGCCGTTGCCGGGACCTGCTGACGCCCAACCGCGCGCTCCACGCCACCCTGACCGCCGCCGGCTATCCCGTCTTCTACGTCGAGCCGCCGCAGGGCCATAGCTGGTCCATGTGGCGCGACACGCTCGCCGACACGCTGACCTTCCTGTTCGCCCCGCTAACCGCCTGATCCTCCGCCCCCCAAACGACGCCGCCCCCGGACCGGCCGGTCCGGGGGCGGTACCGCGTTGCGCGATCAGGGCAGGCAGCTCGCTTGCCGCAGGCTCTCGGCGCCGAGCAGGCCGAGCGTCACCGCCGGTGGCCCGCCGCCCGCCGCCGGGTGGGCCTCCAGCCGGTTGCGCTCGAAGTACTGCACGGTGTAGGTCTGCCCGTCGGTCGGATTGACCTCAGCGTGCTCCTCGGACAGCGGGTAGCCGAAGACCGGCACGCCGCCGTGCTGCGCCCACCACGTCGCGAACGTGACCAGGTTGTGCCCCGTCTCGGGCACCCAGACGGCGCCCGCGAGCCGCGCCGCCGGCCCCGCGCCCAGCCGCGCCGCCGGGTCCGCGCCGAGGCGCGCCAGCAGAACGCCGTCGCCCGGCGCATCGGGGTGCCACTCGAAGCGCGCCCGCTCGAACCACTGCATCTCGTAGACCCCGCCGTCGGCGGCCGGCGCCGTGAACGCCTCGCTGATCGGGTAGCCGAAGATGGCCAGCCCGCCGTGCGCCGCCCAGTAGGCCGCGAAGTGCGGCGCGATGGTGTGCCCGGTCTGCGGGAAGTAGGTCGCGCCGCTGCCGCTCGTGCGCGCCACGGGCGGGCACCCGGCCGGGCTGCCCGGCGCGGCCCCGGGCGCCGCCACGTAGGGCGCCGCTCCGGCCGGGTGGATCAGGTAGAGCGGGTCGGGCCCGATCGTGACGCGTGGCAGGCCGGGCGTCCCGCCGGGGTTGCCGTCGCCGGTCGCGGATCGTCGTGCCCGGCGCCACGGCGACGGCCACCGGCGTGGTCTGCCCAGACGACGTCGACCACGTCGCCGCCCGGCCGCGCGAAGCGCACGTCGTCGACCGCCGGGCCGGGGCTCGCGGTCAGGTCGTCCACGTAGACCACGCCGGATCCCGCGGGCTCGTCGGGCGTGTTCTCCAGCCGCAGGGCCACCACGCTGACCGGGAACTGCGGCGCCGCGCCTCCGCCCCCGGCCACCTCCCAGGGGAAGAAGTAGCCGTCGAGCGGCGCGTCGAGATACTGCCAGCCCGCGCCCCCGGCGTCCATGGCGCCCAGCCGCAGCTTGAACAGCGCCCCGGTGGCGTCGCGCAGCCAGACGCTGAGGTAGTTGCCTGACGAGTCGCCGCGCACCCAGAGGCCGAGCCGCGCCGGCCGGCCGGGCACCGCGATCGGCGCGGGCGGCGCGACGTCGACCGCCTGGTTCGGCCCGCTGAACTGGTAGGCGAGCTTGCCGGCGTGCGCGCCGCCGTGGCTCGTGTCTCCGCTGATCTCCAGGCTGCCCACCGGGCCATAAGTCCGATGCCAGGCCGCGGGCGCCTCGAAGGCGTCGAGCGTCTGCGCGCCCGCGGGCGGCGCCGCGGGCAGCGGCTGCGCGCCGCTCAGGATGCGCGCCGCCGCCTGGTAGGCCGCGAAAGCGGGCCGCGCGGCGCCCAGGTCCTGGGCGCCGCCGCCCCAGCCGAGCAGCCCCCAGCTTTGCCCCGCGGCCGCGCCCTCGTCCTTGAAGCTATACCAGAAGACCTTCTGCGCGATACCGCCGCCGAGCAGCAGGGCGTAGGCCTGCGCCAGGTAGGCGGCCTGGGTGTCGGGATCGAGTTGCCAGTCGGCCGCGGGCCAGCCGATCTCGGTCACCCAGATCGGCCGCGACAGCCCATGGCGGGCGAGGAAGGCGCGGTATTTGGGGAGTTCGACCGTGGCCAGCTTATGCGTGTCCGGGCTGCTCTGCGCGCGGCCCTGCGCCGGGTCGACCGGCACGGCATAGGGGTGCAGCGCCAGGATGTCGAAGCTGTTGGCCGCGCCCGCCGCCAGCATCGCTTCGAGGAAGGGCACCGCGTTGCCGCTCATGCCCCCGGTCAGCACCTGCGCGGCCGGGTCTGCCGCCTTCACCGCGCCGTAGGCCGTCTGCAGCAGCGCCGCGTAAGCGGCGGGGTCGGGCGCGGGCTGCCAGAAGAGCGCGCTGTTCGGCTCGTTCCAGACCTCCCAGGCCGCCACCCGGCCGCGATAGCGCGCGACGAGCGTCTGCACGAACGCCCGGTACTGCCCCAGGTCGGGCGCCTGGAAGCTGATGCCGCTCGCGCCGGCCCCCGCGCCCGGCACGGCCCAGGCGGCGCTGTATGACAGGATGCCGAGGATGTGCAGGCCCTGCGCCTGCAGCGCGTCGACCAGCCGGTCGGTCGCCTCCCAGGAGAACTGCCCGGGGTGCGGCTCGATCAGCCCCCAGGCGAAGTCCTCGCGCACCCAGGCGGCGCCCGCCTGCCGCGCCACGGCGGCGGGCTGGGCGAACGTCCCCCACGCCGGCCAGCGCATCGCGCCGTCGATCCCGAATGCCGGGTCAGGTGCGGGCCCGGGCGCGGCGGCGCCCGCCGCAGCGCCGCGCGCCGGCCCTGCCGGCAGCCCGGCCAGGATCCCGCAGAGCACGACCAGGACAAGCAGCCAGGTGGGACGCCGCAGAGGCATGGGGGAGAATCCTTCGTTCGGAACGGCGCCGCCGGGGGCGCGCTGCTGGAGGATCGGAGCCGCGGACCGCGTGCCCATTCTAGCATAGCCCGCCCGCCCCCCGCAACCGCCCGCAAGCCGCGCTCGGCAGCGGGGGCGGCGGACGCCGGCTCCGCCGGGCGATGGCCCGCCGGAGATCTTGCCCAAGGGAAGCCGCGTCTGTAGGAGGCGGCTCCGCCCCGCGACAACCGCCGCCCCAAGATCCCGCCCGATAAGCGCCGCGATGGGCGGAACGCCGCGCGACCCGAGGGTGCCGCCCGATCCCGGCTCATAGCAACAACAGGCCGTGCACGAACAGCGGCACCCCCACGCCCAGCAGCAGCACCCCGATCGGCGCGCTCAGCCGCCGGCCCCAGGACATGTTCTTCTCGATCGCCATCACCGCGCCGAGCACGAGCATCCAGCCCAGGCTGCTCATGCCGACCGCGAACATCAGCAGCATCAGCGCCCAGCAACAGCCGAGGCAGAACACGCCGTGGTGCACGCCGAGCAGGAAGCTCTGCCGTCCCTGCCGGTCTCCGCGCCAGTGCTCCGTGATGAAGCTGAGCGGTGAGCGGCATTTATCCAGGCAGCGGTACTTGAGTGTGCTGAACTGGAAGGCTCCGGCTACGATGAGCGTGCCCGCCATGATCAGCCCGTCGTCGCCGAGCGCGGGCACGAGGTCGGCGAGCGTATGCACCCCGAGGTCCCCGAGATGCACCAGCAGGCCGAACGCCGCCCAGACGCCGAGGTAGCCCGCGACCACCAGGGCGAGCAGCCGCGTGCGCTGCGGACGCCGGGCGGCCAGGCCGTAGAAGAGCGTCAGCAGGGGCAGGGTGGTCGGCAGCATCATCGCCACCAGCATCAGCGTCCAACCCCCGACCATGATCGCCAGCACCGGGGCGCTGTCCTGCAGGCGCAGCCCTTCCAGCGACTCATGGCTCAGGAAGCGCGCGTAGGGCGACAGGCCCCACAGCACCAGCGCCAGCCAGGCCAGGGCCGTCAGCCCGACCAGCGTGACCAGGAGCGGTTTCTGCGTATTGACTCGGACCCACATATCGGTCTCCTTTGGCTGTGACGACGGCGGGGGCGGGGCCGCGCGGCTGCGGCCCCGCCCCGCCCAGGGATCAGGCGGCCTCGAAGCGGAAGCTGCCCTGCACCGCGTTGTGGCCCGTCACGTTGAGCTTCATGCCTAGCGGCGGCGCGTCCGCCCTGAAGTGGTCGGCTTTGCTGACGTAGGCCGGCGCCCCCGCGATGCTCGTGAACACCGTGTCGTGCATCGTGGTTGCCGCCCCCGTGGCACCCTGCAACGGCGTCAGGGCGGCGTCCACTTGCCGGCCGATCACCATCGCGCCTTTGCCGTCCACCACCGTAAAGGTCATCGGCGCGCGCTCCACCGCCGCCACCTCGCCGATGAGTTGGGCGAGATCGGCCGCCGGCCCGCCCAGTTTGCCGGTCCACACGTCGAGGATGGCCTGTTGCTGCTGCGGCGTGGTCTGGTCGTCGACGTAGGCCACGACGCGCCAGTTGCCTTGCAGGATGTTCCCCGGGATGTGGCACAGCACGGTGAAGTTGTGCCCCGAGACGTCGAGCCCGTTGATGGTGCCCTTGTCGATCTGATACGAGATCAGCCCGTCGCAGACCCCGCCGTCGGGATCTTCCCCCACCCAACAGGGACAGATTACGTTGCAGGTGCAGACTTCGAGCATGCGTCCCTCAAGTTGATATGCCATGGTGTTACCTCCTATACGAGAAGTTTCAAGGCCGCTGAGTCCAGGCTACCGGATCCGGCGCGCCGGTACACCGTGGAAAACACGGGGATTCTCGGGGGGAGCACGTGTGTTTGGCGCAGCGGGGCCGCCGCGGGACCGCCCGGCGGAGTCCGCGCGCCGCGGCGCATGACCTACACCGCGCGCTGACTCCGCTCCTACCCCGCCGGCCACCGGCCCCCGGCGGCCGTTACGATCGCCGCCCAAGTCGCGGGATGAACATCGGCGTCTGCCGCCGGTAGGCGCGGTACGTCTCGCCGAAGTACCCCGTAAGGTCGTGCTCCTCAAGCTGCAGCGCAATGAGAATGTAGCCCGTGGTGGCGACGCTGAACAGCAGATGGCCCGCGCTCATGACGGGCGCCGCCCAGAAGGCGATCAGGAAGCCGAGCATGATCGGGTGGCGCAGGAACCGGTAGAGGTAGGCCGTGCGGAAGCCGGGCGGCGCATAGGGCTCCCCGCGCAGGTTCATGTAGACCTGGCGGAGGCCGAACAGGTCGAAGTGGCTGATCATGAAGGTGCTCAACAGCACGATCAGCCAGCCGCCGAGCGCCACCGCCTGAATCAGCGCGCCCGCGAATCCGCCGACGCCCCAGACGACCTGCGGCAGCGGCTGCCACAGCCAGAAGAGCAGGATCAGCGCGAGGCTCGCCAGCAGCACGTACGTGCTCCGCTCAATTGTGCGCGGCACGAACTGCGTCCACCAGCGCTTGAAGGCCGGGCGGGCCATGACGCTATGCTGGATCGCAAACAGGCCGAGCAGCAACGCGTCGACGATCAGGCTTGGCAGCCAGGAGCCGGCCGGCCCGCTATCGATCGTCTTGGGGGCCACGAGTGTGGTCACGAAGCCAATGGCATAGAGAAACGTTCCGAAGAAAATGGCGTAACAGATGCCGCCGTAGATGAGCGCGGCAACCCGCCCCGTCTGGGACTCGGCGGCAACGCGGCTGCGCGGTGTTTGCACGCTGGTTTGTTCCGACATGATAACAACCTCCTTGATGTGACGAGATAGGGCGCGCCCCGCGCGGTGACGTCGGCGCGGCCACCCGCTCGTCGACGACCACGATACGTCGGCCAGAATCGATCGCGCGGCTCTGCGCGAGAATGGTCTCACGCGGGGCGCGGTTGCGCGGATGCGACACCTCACGGTGTGCGAAGCTCTAAGGCCGCTAAGTCCAGGCTACCGGATCAGGCGCGCCGGTACACCGTGGAAAACACGGGGATTCTCGGGAGGGGGCACGTGTCTTTGGCGACGGGAGAGTCGCGGGGGGATCGGTGGGGGCGCGGGTACCGGCGGGGGGCGGCGGGCTAGGCGGGCGTAGGGGTCAGGCCGTGCGCCACCGCCCAGGCCGAGATCTGCGCACGCGAGCGAAAGCCCAGCTTGGCGAGCAGGTTGCTGACATGGCCTTCCACGGTGCGCTCGGTGATCACCAGCGCCTCCGCGATCTCCCGGTTGGACTTGCCCTGGGCCACCAGGGCGGCGATTTCGCGCTCGCGTCGCGTGAGCCGCGCGCCGGCCGCCGGGGCAGCGCGACCGGTCTGCGCCGCCCGTCGCGTTCGGGCGGCGGAAGGCCGGCCGCCAGGGCCAGGGCCTCGTCGTCGGTCAGAGCCTGCCCGGCGCGCCAGGCCGCCGCGAAGGCGCCCGGGCTCAGCATACCCTGGGCTGCGCGGAGGTATGCCTGGCGCAACTCCTCGGTCGCGGGATCGAGCTGGATGCCGAGGCGCGTGATGCGCGCCGTGGCCGCCGCCAGCACCCGCACCGCCTGGGTTCCGGCGCCCCCGTCGTCGGGGCCGGCGGCTGCGCGCGGCCGGCGGCTGCGCCCGGCGGCGGCGCGGCTCGCCACCGCCGCCACGCCGGCCGCGTGTAGCAGGCAGAGCGCGCTGCCGATCTGGTCGTGCAGGGCGCCGAACCGGGCCAGCGCGCGCTGGTACCGCTCCAACGCCTGCGCATAGTCGCCCTGAAAGTAGGCGATTCGGCCCAGGTTCTCGAGCGTATCCGCCAGGTCGCTCTTCGCGCCCAGCACGTCGATGTAGGCTATGCTCTCTTCGTGCAGGGCCTCTGCGGTGCGGTAATCCTTGCAGGTCTGCGCGAGGCAGGCCAGACTGTACAGCGCACCGTGAATCCCCCAGGGATCGCCCAGCGCGCGGAAGATCGTCAGGCTCTGCTCAAGCAGTTGCTGCGCGGCCGTGAGGTCCCCACGGCGCTCGGCGACATGGCCGAGCCCGACGAGGGCGAGCCCGATGTTGAACTGGTCGCCGTGCTCCTGGAAGATCGCCAGGCCCTCGGCGAACCGCGCCTGCGCCTCGTCCAAGTCCCCGCAGATCCGCGCCGTATGCCCCAGCTGACAAAGCGCCTGGGCGGTACCCCACGTGTCCCCGCGCGTGGCGGCAAGGGCGCGTGCTTGTTCCTGCAGCGCGCGTCGCGCGGGCATATCGCCCAGGCGGCCCGCGACGACCCCCAGCACGTTGAGCGCTTCGACCAGGCCGCCGGCGGCGGCCCGATCCGCCTGCGCGGTGTAAAGATCGACGCTCTCCTGGAGTACGGATCGGGCGAGCACGAAATCCCCCTGGCGGAAGGCGATCAGCCCCACCGTGTGCAGGGCGCGCGCCACGGCGCGGGTGCGCGGTAGCCCGGCCGCCTCGGCGCGCGCCAGGATCGCGGCCGTCCGCTCCCGCGCTTCCGGCAGGGGCCCGCGACGGCTCCAGTAGGTGCCCAGCGCGGCGGCCAGCCGCACGGCGAGCGCGATATCCTCCTCGGCCGCCCAGTCGAGCGCCGCCCGGAAGTTATCCTGCTCGGCCTCCAGCCGGTCCAGCCAGGCCGCCTGGTCAGGCCCCCGCAGCCGGGGCTCGGCGTCCTCGGCCAGCGCGGCGAAGTAGCGCGCGTGCCGGTGGCGCACCGCCGCCTCCTCCCCACTTGCCGCCAGCATCGCGCGCGCGAACTCGTGCAGGGTTTCCAGCAGCACGTAGCGGGGCGTGCCCCCCGGTCCGGGCACCGCAGACAGCAGGCTCTTGTCGACGAGGGAGCTGACCCCGGCCAGGGGCTCGACGCCCAGATCGCCCCCGGCATCACAGACCGCTTCGATGGCCGCCAGGGTGCGCCCGCCGCGGAACGCGGCCAGGCGCCGGAAGAGCGTGCGCTCCGGGTCGTCGAGCAGGGCATGGCTCCACTCCAGCGTGGCGCGCAGCGTGCGCTGGCGGTCCGGCAGGTCGTGCGCGCCGCCGGTCAGCACCTGCAGCCGGTGACCGAGCCGATCCAGGATGGCGGCAGGCGGTAGATGGCGCACCCGCGCGGCCGCCAGCTCGATCGCCAGCGGCAACCCGTCGAGCCGCCGGCAGATCTCGGCCACGGCCGGGCCGGTCGCGGCGTCGAGGGCGAAGTTGGGCTGCAGCGCCACGGCCCGCTGGACGAACAGCTGCACCGCCTCGTAACCGGCCAGCTGCGCGAAGGTGGGCGGGCTGAGGCGGCCCAGCCCGCTCTCAGGTGTGAGCACCGGGGGTTGGGCCAGTGGCGGCACGACGAAGGCATGCTCGCCGGAGAGATGGAGCAGCTCGCGGCTGGTGACGAGCACCCGCAGGCCGGGCGCTGCCTGCAGCAGCCGGGCGACGGCCGGCCCGGCCGGCAGCACCTGCTCGAAGTTGTCGAGCAGCAGCAGCATCTGCTGCTCGGCCAGGAACGCGGCCAGCACATCCACCAGGGGCTGGTTACCCTGCGGCCGCATCCCCAGCGCGGTCGCGATGGCGGGCAGCACGCGTGCCGGGTCGACGACGGGGGCCAGGTTGACGAAGCAGACGCCGTCGGCGGGCGGCGGGTGGAGGCCGGCCGCGCCGTGGATGGCGAGCCGGGTCTTGCCGATGCCGGGGGGCCCCGTCAGGGTCAGCAAGCGCACGCCGTCCTCGCCCAGGAGCCGTCCGACCGCGGCGATCTCGGGCGCGCGGCCCACCAGCGAGGTCAACGGCGTGGGGAGGGACTGGAGCGGTCCCGCGCGCGTATGCGCCCGCTCAGCCATGCTACCACCTGCTTCCCGCGGCCGCGCGGCGCCGCAATCGCCGGCCAACTGCGGCCCTATCGTTCTGGTGTCATTGTAGCTTATCCCTCGCGCGCGCGGCAAGGGCGGGCGACGCGCGTGTCGCGCGTCCAGCTCACGACGCGCCGGTCAGGCCCTCCTTCACCGCCCAGGCGGAAATCTGGGCGCGCGAGCGGAAGTCCAGCTTGGCCAGCATGTGGCTGACGTGGCCCTCGACCGTGCGCTCGGTGATCACCAGCGCCTCCGCGATCTCGCGGTTCGACTGGCCCTGCGCCACGAGCGCGGCGACCTCACGCTCGCGCCGCGTGAGCCGGGCGCCGGGTCCGGTGCCCCGCGCGGCCCGGCGCGGCGGGCCCGGCGCAGGAAGCCGCAACGCCAGGGCCACCGCTGCGTCGGGGGTCAGCGCTTGGCCGCGCCGCCGGGCCTCGACGAAGCCCGCGGGCCCCAACGCGCGCCGGGCCGCGCGGATGTAGGCTTCGCGTAGCTCCGTGCTCGCCGCGTCGAACTGCAGGCCGAGGCGCCCGGCCAGCGCCTCGGCCGCGCCCATCACCTGGACCGCCTGCGCCACCGGCGCCATCGAGCGCGTCCGGCCCGCCGGGCGCGCACCGCGCCGCCCGGTCGCGGCCCGAGCCGCCACCGCCGCGACCCCGCCCGCATGCAGCAGGCCGATCGCGATTCCGACCTTGTCTTCCAGCTCCCGGCACTGCATCAACGCCTGCTGGTGCAGCTCCTGCGCGCGCGCGTAGTTGCCCTGGAAGTAGGCGATCCGGCCCAGCTCCTCGAGCGTTTCGGCCAGGTCGCTCTTCGCGCCCAACTCGCGGTTGTACGCCAGGTTCTCCTCGTGAATCGCCTGCGCACGGGCGTAGTCCTTCCGGCGTTGCGCGATCCGGCCCAGATTGTAGAGCGCGCCGGACACGCCCCACGTGTCGCCCAGCGCGCGGAAGATCGCCAGGCTCTGCTCGAGCAGTCCCTGTGCGGTGGCCAGGTCGCCCTGGCGCGCGGCGACCTGGCCGAGCCCCAGCAGGGCGAGCCCGACGTTCTGCTGGTCCCCCTGCTCCTGGAAGATGGCCAGGCTCTCGGCGAACCGCGCCCGGGCCTCGACATCGTCTCCGCTCCGGCGCGCCGTGTGCCCCAGCTGATACAGCGACCGCGCGGCGCTCCAGCGGTCGCCCGCCGCCGTCGCCAACGCCAGCGCCTCCTCGTGCAGCCGGCGTCGCGCCGGGAAATCCGCCAGCCGGCTTTCGACGATCCCCCAGATGTTGAGGGCTTCGACCAGGCCGCTGGTGGCGTTCGGGTCTGCCAGCGCCCGGTAGAGGTCCACGCTCCGCCGCAGGAGGGTGCGCGCGAGCACGAAATCGCCCTGCCGGAAGGCGATCACCCCGACGATACCCAGCACCCGCGCCATGGCGGGCGTGTCTGGGAGCGCCGCCTCGCGCGCGCGGTCCAGCATACCCAGCGCCCGCTCGCGCCCTTCGTGCGAATAGCCCCGGCGGTTCCAGAACGTGCCGAGGGCGGCAGCCAGCCGCATCCCCAGCCCGACATCGTTTGCCTGGCTCCAGTCGAGTGCGGCCCGGAAGTTGTCCTGCTCCGCATCCAGGCGCTCCAGCCAGGCCCCCTGGTCGGGCCCCTTGATTCGGGGCTCGGCCTCCTCCGCCAACGCGGTGAAGCACCGCGCGTGCTGCTCCTGGATCGCCGCCGCCTCACCGCTCGCGCCCAGCTGCTCTCGCGCGAACTCGTGGATCGTCTCGAGCATCACATAGCGTGGCGTGCCGTCGACGCCCGCCGTGCGGAACAGCAGGCTTTTATCCAGCAGCGAGCTGGTACCTGCCAGCGGCTCCAGCCCCAGATCCTGGTCGGCATCGCAGACCGCCGCGACCGCCGCCAGCGTGCGTCCCCCCCGGAACGCGGCCAGGCGCCGGAACAACCGCTGCTCGGCGTCGTCCAGCAGGGCGTAGCTCCAGGCGATCGTGGCGCGCAGGGTGCGCTGGCGGTCCGGCAGGTCGCGCGCGCCGCCGGTTAGCACCTCCAGCCGATGGCCGAGCCGCTCCAGGATGGCGGCAGGCGGTAGATGGCGCACGCGGGCCGCCGCCAGCTCGATCGCCAGGGGCAGCCCGTCGAGCCGCCGGCAGATCTCCGCCACCGTCGGGGCGTTCGCGGCGTCGAGCACGAAATCGGGCTGGAGGGCCCGGGCGCGCGCCACGAAGAGCTGCACGGCCGGATACGCGCCCAGCTGCTCGAGCGTGGGGGGCGCGAGTCCGCGCTGCGCGCCCCCGGGCGCGAGCACGGGGGGCAGCACCAGCGGGGGGACGACGAAGGCGTGCTCGCCTGACAGGTGGAGCAGCTCGCGGCTGGTGACGAGCACCTGCAGCCCGGGCGCCGCCCGCAACAGCCGCGCGACGGCCGGCCCGGCCGGCAGTACCTGCTCGAAGTTATCGAGCAGCAGCAGCATCCGCTTGTCGGCCAGGTACGCTTCCAGCCGCTCGGTCGGCGACTGATTGCCGTGCTGGCGCAGCCCGAGCGCATTCGCGATCGCCGGCAGCACCCGCGCCGGGTCGGCGACAGGAGCCAGGTTGACGAAGCAGACGCCGTCGGGCAGCCCGCCGCGCCCGCCCTCGGCCACGTGGATCGCCAGCCGCGTCTTGCCGATACCCGGCGGCCCGGTGAGGGTGAGGAGATGGACCGTGTCGTCGCCGAGCAGCCGCGCGATGGCGGCCGCCTCGCGCTCCCGCCCGACGAGGGAGGTCAGCTGCGGGGGTAGATTGGGGCGAGGTCCTGCGTGTAGGTTCTCCGGCTCCGCCATGATGACACCTGCTTCCCGCGTGACGCGCGGCGCCGCAATCGCCGGTCAATTGCGGCACGGTAGTTTCTGGTGTCATTGTAGCCCATCGGCCGGGCCTGCGGCAAGCGCAGGCAGCCGGCCGGCGGCCTGGGCTTCGTGGCATGGCGCTGCCCCGAGGCCGGATGCCGGATCGCGCGCCGCCCGGGGTGGGGCGGCGCGCGAGGTGCGGGCGGCGCCTTACTCCGCCTGCGGGGGGATGTTCTGGTTCCCGCGGAAGATGTTCTCCGGATCGTACTGCTGCTTCAGCGCGGCCAGGCGCGCGTAATTGGCCCCGTAGGCCGCGCGCACCCGCGCCGGCCCTTCGTCGCCGAGGAAGTTGCTGTAGACCCCCTCGGCGGCGTAGGGCTGCATGGCCTGCCACAGCGCGTAGGCCCAGCCGACGTGCGCCGTGGACTCGGCCGGGTTGGTCCAGGCGGGGAGGATGTTCAGCGCGAACGCCGCGCCGCGGTGCGCGAACGCCGTGGCCTGCTCCGGCACCCGCGCGACGGCGCCGCCCAGGTGGTGGATGTGCACGGACGACAGGGGCGAGGCCATCGCGGACGCGCGCTCCACCAGCACCGCGATCGCCGCGTCGGACAGCGCGGGCAGGTAGGCGGCCTTCCAGTCGTTCTGCAGCCCGGCCGGCGCCGCGCTGTCGAGCATGCTCTGCAACGCCGGGTAGGGCAGCGGCTGCAGGAGGTCGGCCGCCGGGTCGCACGCCGTCCGCAGCGGCGCTACGGCCGCCTCGGCCTCCGCACCCGTGCCCGCATAGCAGGCCAGGATCGCCACCGCGGGCCGCCCGTGCAGCGACTCCGGCACGAACGGCGCGGGCGGCGCGGTCAGGAAGAAGACCATCGTGGTCAGCTCATCGGGCGTCGTGGCGACGAAGTCGCGGTAGAACCGCAGCAGGGCGCCCGCGTGCGCCGCCGGGTGCAGCACCATCCCGCCCAGCACCGTGCTGATCGGGTGCAGATCGAACTCAAACGCGGTCACGACGCCGAAATTGCCCCCGCCGCCCCGCAGGCCCCACAGGAGGTCCGCGTGCTCCGTCTCCGACGCGGTCACCACCGCCCCATCGGCGGTCACGACCTGCGCCGCCCGCAGGTTGTCGGCCGCGAGGCCGTACTTGCGCATCAGCATGCCGAAGCCGCCGCCCAGGGTCAGCCCGCCCACGCCGACCGTGGAGATCATGGCCCCGGTGGTCCCCAGCCCGGCCGCGCCCGTCGCCTGGTCGAACCTGCCCCAGGTCGTCCCACCGCCCGCGCGGGCCCGGCGCCGGGCCGCGTCGACGTTCACCGCCGCCATCGGCGCCAGATCGATCACCACGCCCCCGTCGCACGTGCCGAAGCCGGCCACACTGTGCCCCCCGCCGCGCACGGCGAGGGGTAGGCCGTGCTGCCGGGCGAGCCGGATGGCGCTCACCACGTCGTCCGTCGTGGCGCAGCGCACGATCAGCGCCGGGTGCCGGTCGGCGCGCCCGTTCCAGACGTGGCGCGCCGCGTCGTAGTCCGCGTCGCCGGGGCGGATCAGCGTGGCCTGTGGGCTGAATGTGAATCCCCGCAGATCGAGTGACGCCGGCTGCGGTGTCCGGGGCGCTTCTTGTGTCGTCATGGTCGGTGCTCCTTTCGCTACCGGACGGTCGTCCTCTGCCGCTCCGCTGCGTGGCGGGCGATCCTCACCATCGTAGCCGGGCCGGCGGCGCGCCGCAGCGTGGAAACCACTTATCTTTGGACGCGGAGCACCTGTTTTTCGCGAATCGCGGGGCGTGTCGGGGAGTTCTGGCACGCGCGCTGCCCTCTGGACCTGCGCCCAGGGCGGGCAGGACCCAGCCCGTGCCAAGCGGGCGCGCAGTCGGGCGGGGTCCCGCGGGCGGCCGGTGCTCTGTTTGGACGGCCACGGCGCAGGAGCTAGCCTGCCAGGGCCCGCCGTCCGGCCGGCAGCAGCAGCAGCCCGCCGGTGATCCCCAACAGCACGAGGACCGACACGTGGTACGCGATATCGGCCGTCCGCCCCGCGCCCACCGTGATGGTCAAGCCATAGACCGTGACGAGGAAGGCGAACAGGGTCGCCGCCAGGGCCACGGCCCAGCGGACGGGCGCGCGAAGCAGCACCGTGACCGCGCCGACGGCAAGCACGACCGCGAGGATCGCCTCGGGAATCGCGGCGCCCGGGAACGGATCCGCGATCGTGACGGTCCCCAGCGTGACCGTGAGCCCCATGTGGATGGCCGAGGCGCAGGCAAACGACACGGCGGCCACCCCCAGCAGCCCGCAGATCACGGTCGCGAGCGGCGGCCGCCGTGCGGGGAGGGTGTCGGGAGGCAGGCTCATCGCGATCCCTCCGCGCAGGGCACCCGGCGACGACGCTTCCGCGCCCCCCGGCGCTGCTGCCGCAGCCCCAGAAGCAGGGCGAAGACGAGCACGGCCAGCGGCACCAGGATGAGGTGAATCTCGCGGGCCGGGCCCTGGACCTTGGACGAGGCGAGGCCGAAGATGATGCCCAGGACCGACATCCAGAACGCCACCCAGGCGAGCCTGGTCCGCCCCGTCACGGCGGCGGCAAGCAAGGTCAGCGCGATGACCGCCTCGCCGATGCCGGCCTGCCAGATCGGGACCGGAAAGCTCAGATCCGCGAAGCCCAGCGGGATCTGCAGGCCGAAATTCTGGAGCGCGGCCGCGAGAAACACGACGCCGTCGACGAAGAGCACGATACGTAGAACGACGGCCACGGGCGTACTGGATTGAACTCATGGGATGGTTCCTCCGGGGTCCGCGCCGGCGCGAGGAACCGCCGATTTCCCGGGCCGGCCCGGACATGGCGGTGACGCGCTCGCGCGCGAACCGGGCATCGCTGCAGCACCCGCCCGCGACCCCGGCAGCGCCACGGCCGCGTGCATCGAGGCGGCCGGCGCGGGACTGATGGCCTCCAGCCCTATGGCTGACCGGCCCCGGGTTGCGGGCCGCCATCCAAGTATACGCCGGACCGGTCACGCGCCGGGCGGCAAACAATCACGAAACGCTCACCGCGCGGTTACAGTCTGGTCCGATCCGGCCCGGGAACCCGCGGCGGCAGGGCGCGGCCGCTGACAACGGCTGCGATGCGCCGGCGCTCCGGTGCGCGCGGCTGGCCCCGCCCCCGCCGGTCGGGTATAATAGGTCCATGCGTGTTCATAGTCATGAGGTCACCTATACGCCGGAGACGCTACCGGCGACCGCCCCGCCCGAGTCCGCTCCGCCGATCGCCCCCATCTACGAGGCGCTGCTCGCCTGCTACGGGCAGCCCACCTGGCGGCCCGCATCACCCGCCGCTCGACGAGCTTGTGCTCACGATCCTCTCGCAGCATACCTCCGACCTGAACAGCGGCCGCGCCTTCGCCCAGTTGCGCGCCGCCTTCCCGACCTGGGAGGCCGTGCGCGACGCCCCGGTGGCCGCGGTCGCCGCCGCGATCCAGTCGGGCGGCCTGGCGCAGCAGAAGGCGCCGCGCATCCAGGCGGTGCTGCGGCAGATCTGGGAGGAGCGCGGCAGCTTCGACCTCGACTTCCTGCGCGCCCTGCCGGTGCCCGAGGCGTACGCCTGGCTCGGATCCCTGCCCGGCGTCGGCCCGAAGACGGCCGCCTGCGTGCTGCTCTTCGCCTGCGGCCGCCCGGCCATGCCGGTCGACACCCACGTCCACCGCGTGGCCCGCCGCCTGGGCCTCGTGCCCGACAAGGCCACCGCCGCCCAGGCGCAGGATCGGCTGGAGGCCGAGGTGCCGCCCGCCTGGTATTACGCCTTCCACCTGAACGTGATCAAGCACGGCCGCGAGGTCTGCAAGGCCCCACGGCCCCGCTGCGAGATCTGCGTGCTGACCCGCTGGTGCGCCTACTATCAGCACGGCCGCCCCGGCCGGGAGGAGCCCGCCGAATGAACCTCTACCTCGTGCGCCACGGCGTGACCTACTGGAACCAGTCCGGCCGCCTGCAGGGCTGGCACGACGTGGCGCTGACGCCCGGCGGCGTGGCCCAGGCCGAGAAGACCGCCGAGTTCTTCGCCGATTACTGCGAACGCCAGCAGCAGTGCATCACCGCCCTCTATACCAGCCCGCTGAAGCGCGCCCGCGTCACCGCCGAGCGCATCGGTGCCAGCCTTGGCCTGGCGCCCATCGTCGTGCCCGACCTGCGCGAGATGCACGCGGGCGCCGTCGAGGGCCTGCGCCGCGAGGAGTGGCAGGCGCGCTGGCCCGATCTCGTCCCCGCGTGGGAGGATCGCGCGAATCAGGACTTCGGCTGGCCCGGCGGCGAGACGCGCCGCGCCTTCCGCGCCCGCGTCCTCCGCGTCTTCGCCGACCTCATCGCCCAGCACGCCGCCGCCGACAACCTCGTCGTCGTCACCCACGGCGGCGTCATCAAGGCCTTCCTGACGAACGCCGGCCTCGACGACCCGGCCGGCCCGCGCGTCTACAACGCCGCGAACTGCAGCATCACCCACGTCGAGTACAGCGTCGACGACACGCAGGAGCAGGCGCCCCAGCTTTGGTCGGTCGGCTGCCTGGTCGCCTTCAATCAGGTCGGGCACCTGGACGACGAGGATTCGCCGGCCGAGTTAGTCGCGAACCCCGACCTGGCCCTGCTCTAGGCGGATCCCCGATGCGGCTTTACTTCGTGCGCCACGGCGAATCCGAAGCGAATCTGGCGGGCCGCATGCAGGGCTGGTACGACTCCGCCCTCACGCCCCGGGGCGAGGCCCAGGCGGCGTGTACCGCCGCCGCGCTCCGCGCCCTGTTCGCCGAGACGGGCACGGCGGTCGCCGCCCTCTACAGCAGCCCCCTGCGCCGCGCCGCGCGCACCGCCGCCCTGCTCGCGCCGGTCGCCGGCCGCCCGGTGATCTGCGAGGACGGGTCTGCGCGAGATGCACTTCGGGGCCATCGAGGGGATCCTCGACATCGACTGGCAGGCCGCCCACCCCGACCTGCTGGCCCGCTGGCGCCGGCCCGACGACCTGACCTTCGGCTGGCCCGGCGGCGAGACCCGCCAGGCCTTCTACGATCGCATCGCGGCCACGCTCGCCCGCCTGACCGCCGCGCACGCGCCCGACGCCGCCCTGCTCGTCGTCACGCACGGCGGCATCATCTCCAGCTACGTCTCCTATCTGCGAGACGGGCGCCTGGCAATACTGGGGCCGCTTCGTCGTCGGCAACTGCAGCATCACCGAGATCCACCAGGATCCCGGCGGCGCGGCCGTCGTCCACCGCTTCAACACGATCGCCCACCTGGCGGCGCTCGACCCCGCGCCGGATCCCGCCGCGCCCCGGTAAGGCGCGCCACAGGGGTGGCCGGAAGCGGCCCTAATGATTCCAGTTCCAGAGGAAGCGCACGATCCCGAACTCGGGCGGCAGCCAGTTCGTGATGAAGGAGAGCGGCTGGGCGATCAACGGCGCCAGGGCCGAGGCCTGGATCGCATCCGTCAGCCCGGGCACGTGGAACAGCGTCGCGCCGATGATGATCACCGCCATCAGCAGCGCCATCTGCACCACCCCGAGCACGGCGCCCAGCACGTGGTCGAGCCAGCCGAGGAAGAGCAGCCCGAGCGTCGTGCGCACCACTGAGGCGACGAACCCCACAGCCAGGCTCACGCCGATGACGATCGCCACGAACGCGACCAGGTTAGCCACGTTCGGGTCCGCGATCAGCCCGCCGCCCGAGTCCGAGTGTAGCAGCGCGGCCAGCGCCTTGTAGTTCGCCCCGGCCAGAAAGATCGCCAGCACCAGCCCGAACGTCGCCGCGACCTGGCGGATGAAGCCCCAGAAGAGCCCCAACACCCCGCCCACCGCCAGCGCCGTCACGATCGTGACGTCGACCCAGTTCATCGGCTCACTTCCACGGCTCGTCTTCCGACTCGCGCCGCGCCACGCGCGCGATGAGCTCGGGCGGCAGCGGCGCCACCGGCCCGCTCGGCCCGGCCTGCACCCAGAGGTTCACCGCCCAGTTGTCCTCGGCCGGCAGGCGCAGGTCCCAGATGGGCAGCACGCTCGCGCCCGCCACGGCCGCGCCGGTGGCGCCCGCCGGGCTCGGGCTGATCCAGACGCGCGCCGGGCGCTCCCAGCCGAGCCGGATCGTCACGCCCGGCTGTGGATCGCGCAGGGCCACGCTCGTCGTCCCGGCCGCCACGCCCGCCACGTCGTAGCCGCCCCGCTGCCGCGCGCCGTCGATCTCGTAGACCCCCTCCGCCGCCTGTGCCGCCGCGTCGAGCGCGAAGCAGATCTCCACGCCGAAGAGCACCTGCACCGGCTTTGTCCCGGGGTTCTCGATCCGGTAGTGGATGTTGATCTCACTCTCCGGCGAGCCGAGCGTGATCTTCTTGAGCACCGTCAGCGGCGTGATCCGCCGGGCGCCGCGCAGCCCGCCCACGCTCTGCAGCGCGACCTCTGCCTGCCCGCGCGCCGGAGCGTACTGCTCGGCCTCCCAGGCCGCCGCGGCGAAGGTGCCGATCTCGCGCGCGGCGCCGCGCGCGAAGTCCACCTGCGTGGTGCCCAGGGGGAGGAAGTGGTCGGCCAGGCCCGACGGCGAGGCCGGACCCAGCGCCGCCTGGATCTCCGGCGCGCCTCCCTCGCTGGTCAGCACCGCGGGCGCGGTGGGTGGGGGACTGCCGAGAGGGCGCAGGAGCTGTTGGGGCGGGCCGTCGGGCCGGGCGCGCTCCCAGGTGACCCAGCGGCCGCCCGCGGCCGGATCGATCGCCAGCGTCAACTCGCCGTTCGCCAGCACCAGCAGGCGCCGGCCGGCGCGATCCGTCTCGTAGCCGCGCACCTCCGGCGCCTCCGCGTCCCGATCCATGCGGCCAGTCTACCATAGGCGCCGCGCACGCGTCAACGCGCGCACCGGTCCGGTTCGCGACCCGGCATGTATGTTGCTCTTTACCGGTGCCGGGCGTCACGGGCGCGGGAGGGCCGGTAGTCTATCGTTGAGCCTGTCGAGCCAAAGGAGCGACCCCGTGCGCAAACTCATACCGATCCTCCTGGCCCTGGGGCTCGGGCTGATGCTCCCCTGGGGCATGGGCGCCGCCCCGACCCCGCCCGCCTTCGTCATTCTGCGGGACGGCGCGCCGGCCCTCGCCCCCGCCGGATCCGCCGAAAATTAGCGGGGCAGCACCGGACGTGCTGCGCGCCGGCACGCCGCCCGCCTCCCCGACGCGCGCGGCCTTCGACGCCACCGTTCGCGACGGCGGCCGCGCGCTGCCGGCCACGAACCCCACGGCGGGGCCCTCGGCCCGCCCAGTCGGTGGCCTGACCCTGGGCGGCACCCTGCTGTGGCTCTGCCTGCTGCCCCTGGTCCTGATCGGCGCCGCCGGCCTCTTCTTCTGGAGCCACGGCCGCCGCGCCATGCGCGCGCCCTATCCGCCCAACGTCGGCGGCCCGCCCGACGCTCGCTACTCCCCCAGCGGCACCGATCCCCCTGGCCAGTACGCCGGCCGCACGTCCGTGCGCGCCCGCCGCCAGGCCGCCGCGGCTGCGGCACCCGACGCGGATCCCGCCGGGGACGGCGCCGGCGGCACCGCGGTGCCCGTACCCGAAGGCGCTCCGGATGGGTCGAACGGCGGCCGCGAGGACCACAGGGTAGGGCCGCCTCGCTCGGCCCTGCGCGATGCTTCCGCCTCCTACCCATTTCTCGAATAGGGCATAGAGGGTCAGCCCCGATGAGCTGCAGGAGGGCGCTCCGCCGTGCGACGCGGCGCCCCAAGCCTCGGCCCAAGGCAAGCCGGGATGGGGGCGTCTGTGGGAGCCGGCTCCGCCCGGCGAGGCTCCCGCACCGCTCGGCCCGGGGGAAGCCGGGATTGTCGGTAGGAGCCGGCTCCGCCCGGCGATGCGCTGCCCTAAGACCCGGCCGAAGGCAGGCCGAATTGCACTCCCGCGCCCCGCGCGGAGCGCGGGCGGGGTGAGGGGCGAAAGCGGCCCGCCCTCCCCGCCGCCCGGCGCCGCCATCCCGCCCGGCCCCGCGCGCCGGGGTGGACTTTACCGCCGCTTCGACGTAAGATGGCAGCAGACGATCCGGCGCCCGGCATCCGGCCGGCGCCCCCGAGGGAGGAACCGCGTTGAGCACCACGAAGCTGACCAGCATTACCGTGGCCGAGGCCCTGGCCTACATCCTCGACCATTTCGCGCCGCTGCCGCCCGAGCCGACCGATCTGCTGGGGGCCGCCGGGCGCGTGCTGGCCGAAGCGGTCGCGTCCGACATCGACATCCCGCCGTTCGCCAACTCCGCCATGGACGGCTACGCCGTGCGCGCCGCCGACGTCGCTGGGCGCCACCCCCGCCGCGCCACGCACCCTACAGGTGATCGGCAACGTCGCCGCGGGCTACGTCTCCGGCGCGGCCGTCGGCGCGGGCGAGGCGCTGCGCATCATGACCGGCGCGCCGCTGCCTGCGGGCGCCGACTCCGTCGTGCGCTTCGAGGAGACCAGCGAGGGTGACGCCCTGCGCGCCGGGGCCGCCCATGCGGGCCCCGCCCCCGACGCCGCCGCGCGCGCGGCCTGGCGCGCCGACGGCGCCGGCAGCGCGGTGCAGGTCTACCAGGCGGTCGCCGCGGGCGAGAACGTGCGCCAGGCGGGCGAGGACGTGCGGCGCGGCCAGATCGTGCTCGCGGCGGGCACGGTGCTGCGCCCCTTCGAGGTCGCCCTGCTCGCCGCGGTCGGCCGCACTCAGGTGCTCACCCATCGCCGCCCGCGCGTGGCCATCCTCTCGACCGGCGACGAATTGGTCGAGGCGGGCGCGCCCGTCGGCCCGGGCCAGATCCGCAACAGCAACAGCTATGGCCTGGCCGCCCAGGTGCGCGAGGCGGGCGGCGTGCCCATCCTGCTCGGCATCGCCCGCGACACCGTCGCCGAGCTCACCGCCCGCGTCGAAGAGGGCCTGGCGACCGCGCCCGACCTCTTCGTCACCTCGGCGGGCGTCTCCGTCGGCGACTACGACGTCGTGAAGGACGTGCTCGACCGCGAAGGCGCTATGCACTTCTGGCAGGTCCGCATGAAGCCGGGCAAGCCCCTCGCCTTCGGCGTCGTCCGCGGCGTGCCGCTGCTCGGCCTGCCGGGCAACCCCGTCTCCTCGCTGGTCAGCTTCGAGCAGTTCGGGCGCCCCGCCGTGCTGCGCATGCTCGGCCGCACGGCGGTGACCCGCCCGCAGGTCACCGTGCGCGTCCGCGAGCCGATCCCCAATCAATCCGGCCGGGAGCACTACATCCGCGCCGTCGTCACCCGCGAGCCCGACGGCACGCTGACCGCCGTCAGCACCGGCGAGCAAGGCTCCGGCATCCTGACCTCGCTCACCCAGGCCAACGCCATGCTCGTCGTCCCCGCCGAGCAGACCCTCGTCCCCCAGGGCGCCGAAGTCCGCGCCATCATGCTCGACTGGCCCGAGACCGTCTTCTAACCGGGTGCGGCTAGCGGGCCGAAGCGCGATCGCAGCGCCCCGCAGCCGGGATGGCGCGGAGACGTCGGTTGTAGGGGCAGCCCCATGTGGCTGCCCGGCTGCCGCAAGATCCCGCCCCAGGCAAGCCGGGACGCGCGGGGTGCCGCGTCTGTGGGAGCCGGCTCCGCCCGGCGAGGCCGCCCCACCGGACGGCTCGGGGGAAGCCGAAATCGTCTGTAGGAGGGCGCTCCGCCGCGCGACAACCGCCGCCGCAGGATCGCGCCCGGGGCAAGCCGCGATGCCGGTCATGGAGTCGCAACCCTGCTCGACCGCATCGCCGGCAACGGCTACCCCGCTGCTGCACCCCATTCGGGTATTCGCCCGGGCCGCGGGCCCATTCGTATATGCGCGCCGGTTCGGTCCCGCCCCGGCTCAGTGCCCCCAATCCCGCGGATACCGAAAATCGATCCCCGGCGTGCGCGACCCCACCTTCGCGATCACCGGCATCATCCGCTTGTATTGCATGTTCCGCACGAGGCGAGTCACCCGATCCACCAGCATGCGCGAGAACCCGAGCTCCACGATCCGCCACGCGGGCATCCGCTCGTCCACCAGCAGATAGAGCACCGGGTCGACCTCCGCGTAGCTGATGCCGAGCTCCGACTCGTCCGTCTGCCCGGGCCACAGGTCCGCGCTCGGCTGCTTCTCCAGGATCGCCGCGGGCACGCCCACCGCGCGCGACAGCGCCTGCACCTGCGTCTTGTACAGGTCGCCGATTGGCTGGATCGACGCCGCGCTGTCGCCGTACCACGTCGTGTAGCCCAGCAGCATCTCCGTCTTGTTCGACGTGCCCAGCACCAGCGCGCCCCGCGCCAGCGACTGGTCGAACAGGATGATCATGCGCTGCCGCGCCATCACGTTGCCCTTGCGCCCGGCCGAGATGTCCGGGAAGCGCGCGAAGAGCGGGTCGACCATCGGCGTGATCTCGACCACCGTGTGCGGCAGGCCCAGGTCGGCGATCACACGCTGCGCGTCGGCCAGGCTCTCCGGCGACGAGCTCGCGTAGGGCATCATCACGGCGAAGACGTGTTCCGCGCCCAGCGCCTCCGCGCCGAGATAGGCCGCCAGCGCCGAGTCGATGCCGCCCGACAGGCCGAGCACCAGGCTCTCGAAGCCGAACTTACGCGTCTCGTTGCGGATGAATTCGACCAGCAGCCGGCGGGTGAGCTCGGGCGCGATGGCCAGGCGCTCCTGCACGGCGGCCGCGGTCGCGATAGTTGACATAATAATCTCCTTCGGCCTTAGCGGTCCGGCCCGTCGACGATGCGCTGCAGCTCCCGCAGCACGATCTCGGGCTTCTCGTCGCGCAGGATGGGCAGGCTGCGGCGCTTCCAGCGGATCGCGTCCGGGTCGATGCGCGCCGTGACCAGCGTCTCGTCGAAGTGGGGCCCGCGCGCCAGCTCCTCGCCGCTCGGCCCGAAGATCGTGCTGTAGCCCCCGAAGGCCACGCCGTCTTCGTAGCCCACCCGATTGCAGTGGAAGACGTAGGTCGTGAAGAACTCGGCGAACATCCGGTGCGCCAGGCTGACTTCCTGCGTCGTGTCCAGATAATCGTCGCCGGGCCGCACGCCGCGCCCCGGGCCCGCCGACACCAGCAGCAGCGTGTCCGCGCCGTCCTGCCACAGCAGGTAGGGCGAGGAGATGTGCCAGAAGTCCTCGCAGATGAGCATGCCGAAGCGCCCAAAGCGCGTGTCGAATGCCCGGATCTGTCGCCCGCTGCCCACGTAGCGCATGTCGTCGAACATGCCGTAGGTCGGCAGGTAGACCTTGCGGTGCACGTGGCGCAGCGTGCCCTCGCTGAAGTAGGCCTGGCTGATGTAGTGGATGTAGCGCGCGTCTTCCTCGATGAAGCCGACGCACAGGTCGATGTGCCGCGCGGCGGCGGCGGCGGCCAGGCCGCGCAGCAGCGGCGCGTCGGCGCGCATCGCCACATCGGCGGTCAGGTCCTGCAGGTAGTAGCCCGTCAGACTGGCCTCGGGGAAGATGAGCAGGTCAACGCCCGCGGCGGCGGCTTGCTCGATGTAGGCGTAGTGCTGCGCGACGTTGCGCTCCACGTCGCCCAGCGCCGGGTTGATTTGCGCCAGCCCCACCGTGTAGGCCCCCGGCGCCCCGGCCGCTTCCAGGGTCGCCGCGGCCGGGTCCAGCGTCACGCGCGGTTCGTCAGTCATGCGGATTCTCGCTTCCAGCTAGGCCGGCGCGGCCCCGCGGCCGGGCGGCTATTCCGTGTAGGCCCGGCCCTTCCAGGTGACGCCCTGGCCGCTCAGCAGACGCCAGAAGCTGTCGAGCAAGATGCCGAGGAAGGCGAACGTGGCCAGCGGGTAGGCGAAGGTCCAGCCCCAGGGCAGCCCGAGCCGCGCGTCGAGCCGCCGCTTGATGACCAGCAGCGTGACGATCTGCACGCCGAGCAGCGCCGCCGCGGAGCGCGCGGCCGGGGCGGGCCGCGCGCCCAGCCCGAGCGCCCGCGCCAGGTAGAGCGGGAAGAGCACGAAGGGCAGGATGCCGCCGATCAGCAGCGCGGCGACCTGCAGCACGCCGCTCGCGGGCTCCTTCTTCATCGACAGCAGCACGTTCTTGCGCCACCCGGCCCACGTCTCGCGGAAATTGGTGTACATGCGCACGCGCATCAGGTCGCTGCCGTCCGCCAGCACGAGCCGATAACCCGCGCGCTTCACCCGGCGCGCCATCTCCAGATCCTCCGCGATGTCGGCCCGCACCGCCTCCGCGCCGCCCACGGCGTCGTAGACGCTGCGCCGGATCAGGATGAACTGCCCGTTCGCGATGGCCACCGGCGAGCGCGGGTCGTTGACGCGCGCCGGGGCGAAGAAGGTCAGGATGCCGAGCATCACCACGGGCATGATCAGCCGCTCGCCGGGGCTGCCGAGCACCGGCGCGGGCATGATCGTGTACAGGTCGGCGCCCCGGTCCACCGCGTCGGCGACGGCGGTCGCCAGGGCCGTCGGTGCGTGTACCGTGTCGGCGTCGGTGAAGAGCAGCCAGTCGCCCCGCGCGGCCGCCACGCCCTGCGCCATCGCCCACGGCTTGCCCTTCCAGCCGGGCGGCAGCGGTCGTCCGGGCACCACGCGCAGCGGCCCGCCCGCAGCGGTGAACCCGGCCAGGATGGCCGGCGTGCGGTCGGTCGACTGGTCGTCGACGACGATCACCTCGAAGCGGTCGCGCGGGTAGGCCTGGTCGATCAGGCTCGGCAGCAGCGCCGGCAGGTTGCGCTCCTCGTTGCGCGCCGGCACGATGATCGAGACGCGCGGCCAGGCGGCCAGGGCGTCCGGGGGCGGATCGGCGGGCGTGCCGTCGGGCGCGGGGACGGCGTGGCGCACAGGCGGCGCCTCCGGCGCGTCGGCCAGCAGGCGCAGCGCGTTGATCGACCCGCCCACCAGGGCCAGCGTCTCCACGGCGAGCCACGGCGGCGCGCCCCGGCCGCCCGGCACGGCGGCGCACTAGCGCGCCCTCCGCGCGGGCCGCGCGCTGCTGACGGCGGATGGGCTCACTGGACGATGATCGTCAGCAGGACCTGACGGTCCGGCATGCCGCACGGCGGGGTGGCGTTGCGGCAGGCGGGCGATCCGTCCGCTTGCAGCACCGTCTGGCCGGCCGCCGCCGCCTGGTAGGTGGCCTGGCCCGGCCCCGGGGTGCCGGGGTTGTTCACCGCCAGCACGCTGGGGTCGCGCACGGTCACCGTCCAGTCATACGACGTCGCCAGTGCCAGTTGCAGCCGGTCGCCCACGTGCAGGTGGACCGTCCGGCCCGTGTCGTTCATCTGCACGGTCACCACGCCGTCCGGCCCGGGGGTCATCGGCGGGCCCGGCGTCAGCGGGTTAGTCGGCGTGATGTCGCGCAGCGGCGGGCTGGTGATCGGCCCGCCTCCCGGCACCGACGTCCCCACGATCGGGCCGCTGATGCCCGAGGTCGCCGTCGGCGCCGCCGTGGCGGCCGGCAGCGCGGGCGCCGTCGGCGTAGGGTTGCCCGCCGGGGCACCCCCCGCGGGCGTCGGCAGTTCCGGAGTGCCCGCGCACCCCACCAGGAGCACCGCGGCGCCGATCAGCATGACGAGTGATCCTTTGATGTGCAACATGGCATTTCTCCGTCCTCTCTCTCTGCGCCGCGGCCAACGGGCCCGCGCGATCGTCTGTGGGAGCCGGCTCCGCCCGGCGATGCCCTCGCCCGCCCGCTCCGGCCGCGGAAGCGCCGCGCTCCCGGGGCACCCCCGCCCCCGCCTACATCCAGATCCGGGCCACGGCTGCGGCGCCGCCCGCTCGTATTATACACGTGCGGGTGGCCTCAGCCAGATGTGTCCTACAGACACGAACTCCGAGATGGCGCAATCATCGGGAAGGGCCAAGCAGTGCATCTGGTAATAAGACGCGCCCGGGCGGCGCAGTGTTCCGGCGATGGGGCGTCCGGCGGCCCGGGCCGGCTTGTACGCCGCCGCGCCGCCGCGCTACAATGGGGTATGGCGCACCTGGACGACGCTCCCTATCAGGTCTTCGTCGACGACAACTTCCACGCCTACGACGCGAGCGCGCGGACGTGGCACGGCGGCTTCGCCACCTGCGCCGAGGCAGTTGCCGCCTCCTGCCGCATCGTCGACGACTGGCTGACCGCCGCCTACCGCCCCGGCCTCACCGCCGCCGCGCTCTGGGAGCAGTACGCCAACTTCGGCGACGATCCGTTCGTCGTAGTCCGCGGCGCCGCCCCCTGCCCCTTCTCCGCCTGGACCTACGCCCGCGAGCGCTGCGCGGCCCTCGCCGGTCCGGCGGCCGGGTCCCCCGAGTAGGCGGCGCGCGCTCCCGCGCGCAAGGCGCGCCGCCCGCCCGGCACTACGGCCCGCAGGCGGTCCCCGCCGTCAGGGCCAGGTAGACGATCTTGGCGATCTGCCCGCGCACCGCCGCGTTACCCAGCCGGAAGTACGGGCGATTGGTGGCGTCGCACGGCTCGCCGGGCCCGCCGCAGGTGTATCCGGAGATAATGCCGCGGCAGACCGCTGTCTCCGCGTAGGCGTAGAAGGCGCTGCCCGGCGGCACGTCCGCGAATGTACCGCTCGGCGGGCTTTGCAGGCTCCAGCCTGCCGCGCCCACGACAATCTTGGCCAACTGCCCCCGCGTCACGTCGGCATAGGGGCGGAAGTACGGCCGCTGCTGGGAGTCGCACGGCTCGCCCGGCCCGCCGCAGGTATAGCCGCCGACGATGCCGTGCGCCGCGGCCGTCTCGATCACCGCGAAGAACGGGTGATCCGGCGCGACGTCGGCGAAGGTGTAGGCGCCCGAGGCAGGCGTGGCGATCGGGATCCCGAAGCCGAAGACGACGATCTTGGCGATCTGCCCGCGCGTGGTGACGTTGTACGGCCGGAAGGTGCCGTCGGCGTAGCCGCTGATGACGCCGCGGCAGGCAAGATACTGGACGGGTACGTAGAAGTACTCCGCGGGATCCACGTCGGCGAAGTTGAGCGCGCACGGTGTAGGGCTGGCCACGGTCGTGGGCGTGCCGGTGGGGGTGGGGGTGGGCGGCCCGGCGGTCGCCGTCCGTGCGGGGGTTGCGCTGGCCTGTGCGGGCGGGGGGGTGCCGCATTGGCTGGTGTAGCGCTCAACCAGCGTTGCCGACGTGAGCGGCGGGTCGCCGTAGGCGCCGGCGGCCCAGATGTCGTCGCCCGGCAGCGCGGCGACGGCGACCAGGTCGGCGTCGACGGCCGGGCTGGGGCCGGCCACCACGCGCCAGGCAGTGCCGTCCCAGTGCAGGATCAGGGGAGCATGGCTCAGATAGGGGCCGGTATAGCCGGCAGCCCAGACGTCGTCGGCGGCCGGCGCGACGACGCCGAACAGGCTGTTATCCCCGGGGCTCGGGTTGGGGCTGCCGGCGATCGTCCAGTGCTGTCCATCCCAGCGCTCGGTCAGCGTGTACTCGGTCCCACCCACGTGGTAAACTCCCACGACCCAGGCATCGTTCGCGGCCGGCGCCGCGACCGCGCGCAGCACGTTGTCGGCCCCCGCCACATTGGGGCTGGCCACCACGGTCCACGTGCTGCCGTTCCAGTGCTCGATCAGCGTCTGGGGCGTCCCCGCGGCAGCCCGGTAGCCGGCCGCCCACACGTCGTCGGGCGCCCGCGCGGCGACCCCGCTGAGTGTGCCCATCGGCACCGTCGCGCTCGGCACGATCGCCCAGACCTGGCCGTTCCAGTGCAGGGCCAGGGCCTGCGGGGGCCAATCGCTCCCATAGTACCCGACGGCCCAGATATCCTGCGGCCCCAGCGCCGTGATGCCCAGGAGCGCCGACGTCGTGCCCAGATCCGGGCTGCTCACGAGTCGCCACGCGACCCCGTCCCAGTGGGCAAGCAGCGCCTGCGTTTCGCCCGAGACGACCGTCTGGCCCACCGCCCAGGCGTCGTCGGCCGCGAGCGCCGCGACGGCGTTCAGCCGGTTGAACAGGGCCGGCTCGCGGTTGGGGCTGGGCACCAGGCTCCACTGCATGCCGTCCCAGTGGAGGATCAGCGTCAGTTCGCCGCCTGCGTCCGGATAATACGAGCCCACCGCCCAGGCATCGCCGGCCGTGCGGACCGCGAGGCCCTGCAGGGCGTTGTAGCGCGCGTCGGCGTTCGGACTGTCCACCTGCTGCCAGCCGGGCGCGCAGGTCGGCGTGGCCGAGGGCGGGATCGCGGTGGGCGAGGGGCTGCTGAGGCCGAGTGCCGGCGTGGCGGTAGGCGTGCGGGTGCTGGTCGGCGAGGATGCCGCCGTGCCTGTTCCGGCGGGTGCCTGGGTGGCAGTGGGCGTGCTCGCCGGGGCCGCCCAGGCACCCGGCAGGCGGGTGGTGCCCGCCCCGGCTGCGAAGGCCGGCAGTAACAAGATCAGACCGGTGAGGATGGCCGCGCGCCCGCGGTCGATGCGGGCTGTCATGGCGTGCCTCCTTCCTTATTCGGGGGGCGGGGCGCATTCCTGTGCGGCGCCGAGCGCTCCATAGACGATCTTGGCGATCTGCCCGCGCACCGCCGGGTTGCTCGGCCGGAAGTACGGGCGACTGGTAGCGTCGCACGGTTCGCCCGGCCCGCCGCAGCGATAGCCCGACGATCACGCCGCGGCAGGCGGCCGTCTCCACGAACGGGTAGAAGGCGCTGCCCGGCGGCACGTCCGCGAACGAACCGCGCGGCGGGGCCTGCAGATCCCAGCCCGCCGCGCCCACGACAATCTTGGCCAGTTGCCCACGGGTGACGTCGGCGTACGGCCGGAACGTGCCGTCGGCGTAGCCGCTGACGATGCCGTGCGCCGCCGCGGTTTCGATGACGGCGTAGAACGGGTTGGCGGGCGGCACGTCGCGGAAGGTCGGCGTCGGCGGCGTGGCGATCGGGATCCCGAAGCCGAGCACGACGATCTTCACCATCTGCGCGCGGGTCGTGGCGTTATACGGCCGGAACGTGCCGTCCGCGTAGCCGCTGATCACTCCCTGGCAGGCGAGATATTGCACCGCCTGGTAGAAGTAGTCCGCCGGCTGCACGTCGCTGAACCCGAGGCCGCACGGCGTCGCGCTGGCCGCGGGCGTGGCGCTCGCGCTGGGCACCGGCGTGCCGGTCGGCAGGCCTGCCGTCGCGCTGGCACGCGGCGCCGGAGTGGCCGTCAGCGCGGCCGTCGCGGTGGCCTCCGGCGAGCGCGTGGCCGCGGCGGTCGGCGTCACGCTTGCGCTCGGCAGCGCCGCCGGGGTGGCGGTCGCGGTGCTGCACGGCCCGGTGAAGTGCTCCGTCAGGGTGCGGTAGGCGTCCAGCCAGTCCTGATAGTGCCCGACCGCCCACACGTCGGCCGGCCCGAGCCGCGCCAAGCCGACGAGCGCGTTGGCCCGGGCGCCGCTGTTCGGGCTGCCGACGATGGTCCAGCCGCCGCCCGTCGAGTGCAGCACCAGCGTGCCGCCGCCGTCTACGAGGCCGGTCGCCCAGAGATCGCTCGCGGTCCCGGCAATCGCGCTCAGGTAGTTATAGCCCCCGTCCACGTTCGGGCTCGCCACCTGCGTCCACGTGCTGCCGTCCCAGTGCAGGATCAGCGTCTGGTAGCCGAGGTTGAAGTCGAAGTAGCTGCCCACCGCCCAGGCATTATCGGGCGCGAGGGCCACGAGCCCTGAGATCCAGTCGTCGACACCGCTCGGGTTGGGGCTGGGTATGATCTGCCAGGTGCTGCCATCCCAGTGTTCGATCAGCGTGGAGGGGTTCGATCCGGCGGTGGTGGCGGCGCCTGCCGCCCAGACGTCCTGCGGCCCGCCGGCCGCGACGGTCGCGAGCGCGTTGTACGGCAGGCCGGTATCCGGGCTCGGCACCTGCGTCCACGTCGTGCCGTCGCCGTGCAGGATCAGCGTGTGGATCGGCCCGATCGACCCGTCCCGATAGTGCCCGACCGCCCACAGGTCCGTCGGGCTCAGCGCCACCAGCCCCGCCAGCACGTTCTCGCCGCTGCCCGGGGTTCGGCGCCGGCACCGCCGTCCACGTGCTGCCGTCCCAGTGCAGGGTCAACGTCTGGGCGGCGCCCTCGTTCACCTGGCTCCCGACGGCCCAGACGGCGTTCGCCGCGGGCGCGGCGATCGCGTTGAGCCGGTTGTCGTCGCTGCCGGGGTTCGGGCTGCTCGCGATGCGCCACGCGCTGCCGTCCCAGTGCTCCAGCAGCGTCTGCCCCGCCGTGTAGGACAGCCCCGTCGTGCCGGCCGCCCAGACGTCGTCCGGCGCCACGGCCGCCACGGCGTTCAGCCCGTTGTCCGCCGTGCCGTTGTTCGGGCTGTCCACCGCGTTCCACCCGGTCGCGCAGTTCGGCGTCGCCGTCGGCGTCGGCCGGGTGCAGATGGGCGTGGGCGGCGTCGTGCCGTAGAGCGGATTGCCGCAGCTGTTGCCGTCCAGGCGGATGCGGTAATAGTAGTAGCCGTCCGGGATCGTCGTCTCGGTGAAGCTGCCCGGCACCTGGCTGTCCCCAAGCGGCAGGGTGCGTTGCTCGCTGTACTGGTCCAGGCCGGTCCAGGGCCCGTCCGGCGTCGCCGCGACCTCGAAGTAGTAGGTCAGGTAGGCCTCGACCCCGCCCCACGCGTAGACGTGGAAGCCGAAGGTGAAGTCGTACGTGGCCGGCGCCGTGCAGCTTGTGGCCGCGCTGTTCTCGTTGACCAGGCAGAGGCCGATCGTGGGCGGTAGCGTGCCCGTGGCCGTCGGTCCGATCGGCGTCACGGTCGGCGGGGGCGGCGTCCACGTCGCCGTCGGGGTGTGCGTCGCCGTGGGCGGCGTGCCGGTCACGGTCGAGGTGGGGCTCGGCGTCGCCGTCGGCGTGCCCGTCTCCGTGGGCGTCGGCGTCACCGTGGGCGTGAGGGTCGGCGCCACGGTGGGCGTGATTGTCGGCGTGCGGGTGGCCGTGTGGCTCGGCGTTGCGGTCGGCGGCGTGCCCGTGCGCGTCGGCGTGGCCGACGAGGCAGGGGATCGTCCACTGCTCCACCAGCGTGCCCGCGCTGCTCGGGCTCCAGTGGTAGCCCGTCGCCCAGACGTTGCCGGCGCCGAACGCCACGAGGCTCTCCAGCCCGCCCTCGCCGGGCGCGGCGACCGTGGTCCAGGTTGCCCCGTCCCAATGCAGAGTCAGCGGGCGGTACGTGGTCGTGTCGAAGTATTCGCCGGCCGCCCAGATGTCGGCCGGCCCGGCAGCGCGGATGCCCACCAGGCTATTGTCCCCCGCGCCGACGTTCGGCCCGGCCGTGGCGGTCCAGGTGGCCCCGTCCCAGTGCAGCAGGAGCGTGCGGTAGTAGGCGACGTCAGTCTGGTAGCTGCCCGCCGCCCAGATGTCGTTCGCCGCGATCGCCGTGATGCCCCGGAGCTCGTTGTGCCCCGTGCCGAGGTTCGGGCTCGCCACGGTCGCCCAGGCGCTGCCGTCCCAGTGGAGCGTAAGGGTGTCGTTGCCGCTGCCGCCCACGGCCCAGACGTCGGCCGGACCCAGCGCCGCCAGCGCCCACAGGTCAGCGCTCGTGCCCGTCGGCACGATGCTCCAGGCCGCGCCATCCCAGTGCTCGGCCAGGCCGCCGCTGCCCGCCGCCCAGACGTCGGCCGGCCCGGCCGCCGCCAGCGCGTAGATCTGTCGCCCCGGCGCGTCGGGGCTCGGCACGACGGCCCAGGCATTCGCGTCCCAGTGCGCGATCAGCGGATGGATGGTCCCGTCGTCGTGCTGCCCCGCGGCCCATACGTCGTCCACGTCGACCGCGGCGAGCGCTTGCAGCGCGCCCTGGTCCGCCAGGGCCGGGCCGGGGACGATCGTCCAGCCCGTGCCGTCCCCGTGCTCGATAAGCGGGTGGACCGTGGAGTCCGCGCTGATGCTGGAGCCGGCGGCCCACAGGTCGTCGGGGGCTACCCCACCGGCCGCGGCCAGCCCGGCGCCCAGGCCCGGCGGGTCGGGGCTGCCGACGATTTGCCAGCTACCGCTGCAGGCCGGCGTTACGGTCGCCGTGGCGGTCGGGCAGCTTGGGCACGGGGTACCCGTGGCCGTGGCCGAGCGGGTCGGCGAGGGCGTGTCCCGGTGGCTGGTCGGCGTGGGCGTCGGCGCGGCCGGGGTCGGCGTGGCCGTGGCGACGGCCGGGCGGGCGGCCAGCGCTGCCGGGCCGCCCAGGCCCGCGGCGATCCCCAGGATGCAGGCCGCGATCAGGCCCGCCAGATAGGTGCGGGTCGCGGCATGCCGGGCCTCGGCCCGGGCGGCGTCCTGCTGCATGGCGTCGGCTCCTTCTTCCAGTCAGCCGCCTCCGGGCCCACGGTGGCCGGCGGGGGCTACCTTCAGCATACCACCGGCGCGGCGGGAAAAGCGCGGAGTCATGCTATAATAGCCTGTACACGCGATCGTACAATTCCTTGCACACGCGGCGCGGTCGCGCCGGGGAGTGCGGCGGCAAGCATGGAGACCAACCCCACCTTCGGCGCCTGGCTCAAGGAGCGCCGCCGCGCCCTCGACTGGACGCAGCGCGAGCTTGCCACCCGCGCCGGCTACTCGCTCGAGACCATCGTCAAGGTCGAGACGGGCACGCGCCGGCCCTCCCGCGCCGTTGCCGCGCGATTGGCCGTCGTGCTCGGCGTCCCCGCGCCCCAGCACGACGCCTTCGTCCGCTTCGCGCGCGGCGCGCCGCTGCCCCCGCTGCCCGGACCCGCGGCGGTGGCCGGGGCGGGCCGGGCGCGGCGCCCCCTGCCCGCCCCGCCCAACGCGTTTATCGGCCGCGCCCGCGAGGTCACGGCGGCCGCGGCCCTGCTGCGCACGGCGGACGTGCGCCTGCTCACGCTGACCGGGCCGCCGGGCATCGGCAAGACCCGCCTCAGCCTGCAGGTCGCGGCCGCGCTCGACCCGGCGTTCGCCCAGGGCGCCGTCTTCGTGCCGCTGGCCTCCGTGCAGGATCCTGGCCTGGTGGTGCCCGCCATCGCTGCCGCCTTCGACGTGCGCGAGACCGGCCGCCGCCCGCTGCTCGACAGCCTGACTGAGGCCCTGAGCGGCCGGCAGGTGCTGCTCGTGCTCGACAACTGCGAGCAGATCCTGGCCGCCGCGCCGCAGATCGCCGTCCTGCTCACGGCGGACGCCGGCCTGAAGGTCCTGGCCAGCAGCCGCGAGCCTCTGCACCTCTACGGCGAGCACGAGTTCCCCGTGCCGCCCCTCGCGCTGCCGCCCGGGACGGCCCCGCCCGACCCCACGGCCCTGCTCGCCTACGAGGCCGTGGCGCTCTTCGTCGCCCGGGCGCGCGCCGCCGCGCCCGCCTTCGCCCTGACTCCCGAGAATGCCGCGGCCGTCGTCGCCCTCTGCCGCGCGCTGGATGGCCTGCCCCTGGCTATCGAGCTCGCCGCCGCGCGCACCAAAGCCCTGCCGCCGGCCGTCCTGCTGGCCCGGCTCACGTCCGGCGGCGGCCGCTTGCGCCTGCTCGAGGGCGGCCCGGTCGACCTCCCGCCCCGCCAGCAGACCATTCGTGGTGCCATTGCCTGGAGCTACGATCTGCTGCCGCCCGCCGAGCAGGCGCTCTTCCGCCGCCTCGGTATCTTCGCCGGGGGCGCCGCCCTCGACGCCGTCGCGGCCGTGGCCGGCGTCGCCCGGCCCGCCGATCTGCTGCAGCAGTTGGCCTCGCTGGCCGATAAGAGCCTGATCGCCCTGGACACGCAGACCGACCCCGAGGCCCCGCGCATCGCGATGCTCGAGACGATCCGCGAGTTCGCCGCCGAGCAGCTGGCCGCCGCGGGCGAGCAGCCGGGGGCCGCCGCCGCCCACCTCGCCGCCTATCTGGCGCTGGCCGAGGCGGCCGTGCCCGCCCTGCGCGGCCCCGCCCAGGCGCTCTGGCTCGCCCGCCTCGAGCGCGACCACGACAACCTGCGCGCCGCCCTGGCCCAAGCGCTCACCACGGGCGCCGCCGATGCCGCCCTCCGCCTCGTCGGCGCCCTCGGCTGGTTCTGGTTCCGCCGCGGCTACCTTAGCGAGGGCCGCGCGCACCTCGACGCCGCCTTGCGCATCGCCCCCGCCAATCTCCGCACGCCCGGCCGCGCCCAGGCGCTCTACTGGGCCGCCCGCTCGATCTGGCGCCAGGGCGACCCGGCGGCCGCCCGCGCGCGCTATGAGGAGAGCCTGGCGATCTTCCGCGAGGCGGGTGATCGCGCCGGAGAAGCCCTCGTCCTGCTCGGCCTCGGCCTCATGCGCGGCGACGCGGGCGACTTCGCCGGGGAGCGCGCCCTCTACGAGCAGAGCCTCGCCCTCGGCCGCGCCCTCGACGACCCCTGGGTCGCCGCCCAGGCGCTCTACTACCTCGGCCAGCAGGCCGCCGCCGGGGGTGACTACGCGGCCGCGCGCGCCCATCAGGAGGAGAGCCTCGCCCTGCTGCGCGCCCTGGGCGACCAGCGCGGCATCGCCCACGCCCTCAGCGGCCTCGGCCCCGTGGCCCTCGCCGCGGGCGACACGGCCGCCGCCGCGGCGCTCTACCGCGAGGCGCTCGAGATCTTCCGCGCCCAGCAGGATACGCCGGGCATCGCGGGCGCGCTCGTCAGCCTGGGCGAGGTCGCCCGCGTGCAGGGCGCCTATGCCACGGCCGTCTCGCTGCTGGAGGAGAGCCTGCCCCTCTGGCAGGCCCTGGGCGACAAAGAGGGCATGGCCATGCCCCTGCACAACCTCGGCCACGCCGTCCTGCGCCAGGGCGCCCCGGCCCGCGCCGCCGCCACCTTCGCCGAGAGCCTGCGCCTGTTCGACGCCATGGGCATCAAGTTCGGCGTCGCCATCTGCCTGGCGGGCCTCGCCGGCGTGGCCGGCGCCGCGGGCGACGGGGCGACCGCCGCGCGCCTCTTCGGCGCCGCCGACGCGCTCATCGGCGGCATGGGCGGCCATCTGCAGGCCGCCGACCTGGCCGACTACGAGTGGCACCTGGCCGCTGCCCGGCGCACGATCGATCCGGCCGCCTGGGATGCCGCCTGGGCCGCGGGCGCCGCCCTGCCCCTCGATGCGGCCGTCGCCGAGGCCCTGGCGCTCGCCCCGCCGGCCCCTGCCGTCACCGCCGCGCCGTAGCCGATCCGGCGCCCCGTGCGCCTCCTGCTCAGCGCCTGCCGCCAGGCGTCGTGTGGTATGATTCCTGCTGGCTGCGCCGGCGTGCGCCAACGGCGCGCGAAAGGAGCCGAAACACTGATGGCTGAAACGAGTAAGAAAGCGCTGATCGACGCGGTCTTGCGCAATGAGCCGGTCGATCGGGTGCCGGTGAGCCTCTGGCGCCACTTCTACGAATCCGAAGAGACGGCCGAGGGCCTGGCCGGCGCCATGCTCGCCTGGCAGGCCAAGTGGGACTGGGACTGGATGAAGATCAACCCCCGCGCCTCGTATCACGTCGAGGGCTGGGGCGTGCAGCTACGCTTCAGCGGGCAGCCGCTGATCAAGCCGGTCGTGACCGCGGTCCCGATCCACGACGTCGCCGACTGGGCCAAGCTGCGCCCGCTCCCCGTCGACTCCGGTCCCCTCGCCGAGCAGATCGAGGTCGTCGATCGCATCTGCGAGGCGCTCGGCAACAAGGAGTACGCGCTCGAGACCGTCTTCAACCCGCTCTCTATCGCGGCCGACCTCGTGCCCGACAACGCCACGCTGCTGGACCACATGCAGCGCGACCCGCAGGCCGTCCACGGCGCGCTCGAGGTCATCACGCAGACCTTCGTGCCCTTCGTGCAGGCCCTGCTGCAGTCCGGCGCCGACGGCATCTTCTTCGCGACCACCGATTGGGCCTCGCGCGACATGCTGACCGAGGACCAGTACGCCGAGTTCGGCCGGCCCTACGACCTGCGCGTGCTGGAGGCGGCCCAATCCGCCGCCTTCAACGTGCTCCACGTCTGCAAGAACAACAACCTGCTGTTTGCCCTGGCCGACTACCCCGTGCACGCGATCAACTGGGCCGTGGGCTCCGTGGGCAATCCCACCCTCCACGAGGTGCAGGAGCGCACCGAGAAGGTCGTCATCGGCGGCCTGACCAACGAGACGCTGCGCAATGAGGACCACGCCCACGTGAACGCCGAGGCGCGCGCCGCCGACGTGCAGACGGGCGGGCGCCGCTGGATCCTGGGGCCGGCCTGCTCCATCGCGGTCGATACCCCCGAGGCGAACCTGCGCGCCGCGCGTGACATCTCCAGCCGACCTCGGCAGCATCGGCAATCTCGGTAGCGGCACCAACATCTCGAACATGTGAGCCGCCGCGACTGATGTGGACCGTGCGGCGCGTGGCGCCGGGCGAAGAGGCGCGGGTCGGCGAGGTCCTGGCCGCGGGCTTCGCGGCGAAATACCGCCCGGCGCTGGGCGACGACCCGGCGCTGGCCGCCCAGTTGGCGGCCGTGCTCCCGCCGGGCATCCAATGCTATGTCGGCACGCGGGCCGGCGCCATCCACGGCGCCGGCCTGCTCCGATTCTCCGGGCAGTTGGGCTACGGCATGGGCGAAACGGCGGCCGTCTGGCACCGGCTGCGCGCACGCCAGTCGCTCGGGCGCGCCCTGCGCTCGCTGGTGCTGCTGTCGCTCGTCGGCGGCGAGCACGAGCCCGACCGCGACGAGGCCTACATCTCCTCGCTCGCCGTCGACCCCGCCTGGCAGGGCCTGGGCCTCGGGAACGCCCTGCTGGACCACCTGGAGCGCGCCGCGCGCGCCGCCGGCACGCGCCGCCTCACCCTCCACGTGGTCGACACGAACTCCGGCGCCATCCGCCTCTACACCCGCCACGGCTTCCGCGCCCAGGCCCGCACGCGCACGCACTTCACGCGCCGCCGCTGGGGCTACCGTGCGCTCGTGTTTATGGAGAAAGACCTGACCGCGACTCCGGCCCCCGCCCCGCCTGCGCCCGAGGCGTTCGGGGGCCAGGACGCGCCCGCGTCCTGACCCCCGGCCGGCCGGCTAGCGGACTTTCGTGCCGCAGCCGCCGCAGAACTTGCCGGCCACCTCGGCGCCGCAGTTCGGGCAGGTGGTCGGCCCGGCGGCCGGGGCCGGGGCGGGCGGCGGGATCTTCGTCCCGCAGTTCGTGCAGAACGCCGTGCCCGGCGCCTGCGGCGTCCGGCAGCTGGGGCAGGTCACCGCCGCCAGGGGCGCCGGCTGGATCATCGCCCCGCCGCAGCGCGGGCAGAACTTCGTGCCCGCGGCGGCGGGGGCGCCGCACTGCGAGCAGTGCGCCACCGACGCGGCGGCGCGCTGCGCGGCGTCGGTCGCCCGGGCCACCGCGCGGTCGAGCCCGAAGGCCGCCGCGAAGCCCTTGACCACGCCCGCCGCCTGCTCCGCCTGCGCCTGCGCGATCTCGGCGCGGCGCGGGCTGTCCTCCGTGCAGGTGCCCGCCTGCGCGTCCCAATCGCTCGGGCAGGCAGCACAGTGTCCCCGATCAGCGGTACGGTCCGGGAGTCGGGAGGGAGCGGAAAATCCGAGTGGCATGCCCCCCGAGGGAGACACGCCACGCCGATCGGCGAACGGGGCTTTGGTTCAGCACCCGAATGCCCCTCGCTAAGCAGAGCGCACCGGTTGCCGGAGGAGTCGCGGAACAGGGTCTACCAGCCTATGCGCGGGGTCGCCGTCTTGCCGGTGTCGACCGTGCCTCCATGGGCCTGGATCTCGGTTCGCGAGGCCTCGATGTCATCTGTGCTCATCTACGTGAGCGCCAGGGACGGTCGCGGCCAACGGCACGGGCGGTAGGACGCTATGACGACGCCTCTTCATCGGACGAGGCAGGCTGGATGTTACTTGCTTGGCATCGGAATCGGCATCATTTCCGTCGAGACAGGTCCCGGCTGTTGCGTTGGCTGCGGCTCAAAAGGAGCCTGCGTCAAGACGGGCGTTGGCAACACGGACCCGTAGTGCAACCTCTTACCCGCATAAGGCGGACACTCAGCCATGGGGGCCGCCACGGGATCCGGCATTCTGGCGTCGTTTAGTGCCTTCTTAAAGTGGCCTGGGTCGGTAGACGCATCGACCGTCGTTATTTGTCCTGCCCAAATATCGTACACGTATGCAATGTGCGTGATTGAAGGCGGCCTTATGGCCTGGGTACCGGGGAAGTTTGCTTGAAAACTGCCTTTAAGGATGACTAGAGCGTACGGAGGCTCTTCAATGTATCCCCAATCCGGCAAGCAGTTAAGCCCCAGTTCCTGTAGGTCTTGTCTGCTGACAAAACGGGTCAATACAACCTCAGGAGTTCCGCCCAATACTTCGTGCCGTATTGCCGCATCTCGTTGTGCACGCTGTCCGATTTCCTGAAGCGAGCTGCCAAGAAGCGTGTTGTTGTCCAGGGCAATGGGCGTGCCATCTGTCCGGAGGGGCCGTTCAGTGCCGTTACCCGCATACAGTTCGGTTCCGCACGCGACCAACAGCAAGCTGAGGATCAGGCACCCCGTGGCTATTAGCCACACGTCCCGTTTCTTGAGTGTCATCGCGCGTTCCTCCTTAAGGAACGTAGCTCATGCTCCAGTTCCCATAATTGCAGGTGCTCGGGGGCGAGCTGTGCATCTTGAACCAAGGTGTCTGCGTCACATCATAACAGGTTTGGTATGAACTTCCGCCAGGCACCCTTAGGGTGAAGCTGGAAATGTTGATGGTGCCGCTACCCAGGGTGAGCCTGCTGGTCTCGGCTCCAACTGCGGCGTAGGGCATTTGAAATAGCGATCCGCTCAGTGCAAGCTGTACACACCCGGACGGACAGAAGTTCACTTGCCATTGGTTGTTGTAGTTTACGAGATAAAAGGTATGGGTGACACCAGGGGTAAGGGAATACCCTGTACTCTGCGCAAAGCCGTTTCCCGTCCAGCTTCTCCACGTGTAGTAAGGGGCATAGTAGACCGACGTTCCATTGGTCCACTCCTCAGGGCCACCTTCCGCGAAGTTACCATTATAGCGATCGGTGATGGCAATAGGTGCCGCGATGAAGTCACCTTGAGCAAGAGCTGAATTGTACAGCGGAGTTGACGCCCCAGCTTGTACTAGGTCCCAGCCTGCAGTCGTACTCTCGCGCCTCTGCGCGAACTCCTGCCCGTAATTTAATAGGTCACGCGCCATGAAGATCTGCATTGCAGCATCTGCACGGAGCACAGATGCAAGTGGAAAGAAGCACGGTTGATAATTGTACCCACATACCGGGTGCGATGGATCATTTGGTGGCCACTCCACGTCTGTGGCATGCATTACGGACCTTTCGATATAGCTGAAGAACGGATCGGCAGTGGATAGGTCTGCATAGGGCGACGACATGTTTGAGGTGTTATCGCTGAAGCCGGCCGCATTCGACGTAAACTTCAGCATCTGCCGACGAACCAACGTGTTGCAGCCACGGAAATAGAGCAGGTTGGGGTTTTCTGTTTGACCGGTACAAGGATTAGTACCACTGCCATTATAACCACTGATGATCCCCCAGTGGTACGCCTCCTCAACCCACTGATAGAATGGATCAGTTGGCGGAGTATCCGCAAAGTGCGGCCCTCCAGAGGTATCACACGGGTTGCATTTGCCGAAGTAGACGGTGATCATCTTTGCGAATTCCGAGCGAGAGACGGTTCGGTAGGGGCCAAAGAATACACATCCGGCGCCACAGCTATAGCCGCTGATCGCTCCAGCACTAGTCAGGTGCGTTACGCCAGTACAGTAGTAGTCGGTATTCGACGAGTCTGTGTAATTCGGACACGCTCCTGACGCCAACGCCTTGGATGGATTGAATGCCGACGCGCCAAGGCATATTAGGGGCAAAAACATCGCCGCTAGAACAAGGACGCGCATTTTCATGCCTTTGTTCCCTTCCCGCCAGAAGCTGCCCCAGATCGACATACACTTGCTTGTCTCTGGTATCACTACTTCCGTGCCTGCTCGTACTTTACTTAGCATAACAGTAAATCAACCCGCTATCAAGAGATTAGTTGACGAATACCGCAATCCAGGGGCAGCCGTTTGCCCGGGGTTGGTATCCTACGGCCGATAACACTGGCGCCCCCTCCCAATCCGCGCTGGTCTGTTGTGTAGTCGGTGGTTCTACTATTTGCTAAGGAGTGCCCTATGTCTCCCAAGCCATAAGCCCTTGGCCCATCTCCTTTCATGGAGAGGCATCTGAGGCGAAGGCGGTTGGCAGCGCGAAAGTAGTGCGAGACAGGCAGTAAGGTGCACTCGGTTGTCAAGACACGAAAGGCGGGGTTTGAAGGTGAAACCGCTCCTTTGTGCTGGTCCTGCTTCTGCTCCGATCCGGAACCAGTCGGTTGGCTAGACCGTCCGCTGATCTGTCGTCGGCGTCGCCGCCGCCCGCGCCCGAGGGCCAGGAAGCACCCGCGTCCTGACCCCCGGGGCGGCTAGCGGACTTTGGTGCCGCAGCCGCCGCAGAACTTGCCGGCCACTTCGGCGCCGCAGTTCGGGCAGGGGATCGGGCCGGCGGCGGGCGCCGCGGCGGGGGGCGGGATCTTCGTGCCGCAGTTCGTGCAGAACGCCGTGCCCGGCGCCTGCGGCGTCCGGCAGCTGGGGCAGGTCACCGCCGCCACGGGCGCCGGCTGGATCATCGCCTCGCCGCAGCGCGGGCAGAACTTCGTGCCCGCGGCGGCCGGGGCGCCGCACTGCGAGCAGTGCGCCAGCGACGCAGCGGCGCGTTGCGCGGCGTCGGTCGCCCGGGCCACCGCGCGGTCGAGCCCGAAGGCCGCCGCGAAGCCCTTGACCATCCCGGCCGCCTGCTCGGCCTGCGCTTGCGCGATCTCGGCGCGGCGCGGGCTGTCCGCCGTGCAGGTGCCCGCCTGCGCGTCCCAGTCGCTCGGGCAGACCACGCGCTTGCAGGTGGGGCACTCGTGGAAGTTCTCCGCCACCTGCGCCCACGCGGCGTTCAGCTGATCGGCGTTCATCTTGTAGGTGTACCGCGGGTCTTCCACGCTGTTCGCCACCGAGTAGCCGACCACGGGGATGTTGCGCAGGAAGCCCCCGAGCGCCGCGCGGCCGACGTCCTTGGCCACGGTGTTGCCGATGTCGGGCTGGCTGCGGAACTCGCGATTACAGGTGTCACAGTAGAAGATGGCATACGGCCCGGCGCCGTCATTCCGGATATCGTAACGCGGCATGCGCATAGCAGAATCTCCTCTAGATGGCAGCGATACGTGCCGGCGCCGGGCCCCCTGCCCGGCGCCGAAACTGCACTACGATTCAGCGCAGTATACCACAGCCGCGGCGCGATCCGGGAGTCGGGGTGGGGCGGAGAATCCAAGTGGCATGGCCCCTATGGAGCCATGCCACGGCGATCAACAAGCGGCGCGGCCGCTCAGCCGCCCGACGGCCCCTCGCTGAACAGGCCCAGCCGGTTCCCGGCCGGATCGCGAAACAGTGCGAACCAGCCCATGCCCGGGATCGGCGTCTTGCCGGTGTCGACCGTGCCGCCGTGCGCCTGAATCGCCGCCAGCGACGCCTCGATGTCCTCGGTGCTGATGTACATCAGCACCTCGCCGATCGGATAGGCCGGCGCGCCGTCGGCGCCCTCGCCCGTGGCGGTCACGCCACCGCCCGGGCCCTCCTGCGGATGAAGTTGGACGTACGGGAACGCGTCGTTGGGCTCTTGGCGCCAGCCGAACACGTCGCCATAGAACTGCCCGGTGGGGCCCACGTCCTGGGCCGGGATCTCGAAGTACACGATCGAATGATTCGCCATCGGTTCCTCCACTTAATATATGGGGAATATATAGGATCGGGTGATCGGACGACCCGGGCGGCGCAGGCGGGGCCAACCCCCGGCCGTGCGCACGCGGGTGCCCGGGGCGGGCCGCGCTCAGCCCCGCGGCATCGGCTTGAAGAGGGCCATCTGGTTGCCGGCCGGGTCGCGGAAGATGGCGAACCAGCCGGTCTGGGGGATCTCGCTCTGCGGCACGATCACTTCGCCCCCGTGTGTCCGGATCTGATCCAGGCTCGCGTCGATGTCGTCGGCGCCGATATACAGGAGGACGCTCTCCACCGCATACGCGGGCGCCTCCGTCCCGGAGTCCTGCGGCCCGGGCTGGATCACGGCGCCGCCGGGCCCCTCCGCCGGGAAAAGCTGCATGTAGCTGAACGGGTTGGCCGAGTCTTGCCGCCAGCCGAACACGTCGGCGTAGAACTGCGCGGTGCGGCCCACGTCCTGGGCCGGGATCTCGAAGTGCACGATGGGATGGCTCGCCACGGGGGTTCCTCCAGGTCTGCTAAAGGGGCCAACGGCTCGCGACGGAGTCAAGAGAACGATAGCTCCATTATAGAACAAAAGTTCTGTTAAGGCAATCGGCCGGATGGCGTATCTTTCCGCCCATCCCTAACCAGGCCCCTTCCCCTGCCGGCACCCCCGCGCGCCTGCGGCAGCGACGGCGGACTGGGGGCCCGTCGCCGCCCCTCAAGCCCCGCCCGCTCCCGCCCTGCCCCCACCTAGCCGGCCCCTCGTCACCCCGACCGCCACGGCGTCATCGTGCCGCCGTGTCCCCCTGCCCACCCCCTCGTCACCCTGAACGAAGTGAAGGGTCTCCGACTCCGAGATCTTGCCTTGAGCCAGGCGCATCTGCGGGAACCGCCTCCCAGAACGCCGCCCCGGCGCTGGAAATGTCCCAAGGATGTCCCATCCGCTTTACGACTAATAATAGCCCTTATCTAACACGGACCCGCCAGCGGCTGCCCCTCCCCACGCTCAGATCCGGGGGCCAAATCCGAAAATTGGGACATTCTGTGACATTCTGGGACATTCTCGGCTAACCGCGCCGTCCGGCCCCGCTTGCGCCGGACCCCCGCCTGTGCTATACTCCGCGGCGTTGTAGCCCTGAGACAGCCCGGATTCACCCTGGAGGTGGCGCGATGTGCCGGCAGGCGTCGGCGGTGGAGTGGCCCCGTTCGGCCGCGGGCATGGGCCCGCCCGGCCTGCAGGAGCCGCTGCCCCTGCACGAGCGCACCCTCGCCGCCATCTGGAACGCCCAGCGCCCCTTGCAGGGGCCCTTCTGGACGACCGCCCACGCCCCGGTCGCCGTCATCTATCGCGGCCAGTGGGCGGGCGGCCCCGGCCCCGACTTCCGCGGCGCCATCGTCGCCCTGGGCGACGAGGCGCCCCGCCGCGGCGACGTCGAGCTCCACCTGCGCGCCGCCGACTGGTACGCCCACGGCCACCACACCGACCCCGCCTATAACGACGTCGTGCTCCACGTGGTCTACACGCTCGGCACCGGTGCCGAGCCCGCCCGGCTTGACCAGGCGCGCCGCGCCCGCACCGCCGCCGGCCGTGAGGTGCCGACCCTCGTCCTCGGGCCGCATATCCTCGGCGATCCCGCCGCGCTGGCCGCGCTCGACCTGCCCGACCCGCTGGCCGACCTCTCGGAGGAGCCCTGCTGGGAGCGCACGCAGCACTGGTCGCTGGAGGAGGTGCGGGCCCGCCTGGCCGCCGCGGGCGACGCGCGCTTCGCCGAGAAGAGCGCCCGCTTCGAGGGCGCCCTGGCGGTCGCGCTCGGCGAGGTGCCCGCCCACGAGCAGGAGGATGCCGCCGCCCAGGTGCTCTACGCCGCGCTGGCCGATGCCCTCGGCTACTCCGCCAACCGCGCGCCCTTCACCGCGCTCGCGGCGCGCCTGCCGGTGGCCCTGCTGCGCATCCTGGCCGCCGATCGCCCCCTGGCCGACCGCACCGCCGTGCTCGAAGCCGCGCTGCTCGGCGGCGCCGGCCTGCTGCCGTCGCAGCGCGCCCGGGAGCGGGCGCTCGACTGGCAGAGCGCCGCGCAGGGCGAGGAGCTGGAGCTCCAGTGGGCGGCGCTGCGGCCGCTGCTCGGCCATCTGCTGGCGGGCACCGCCGCCGGCCCGCCCTGGCAGTTCGCGGGCGGGCGCCCCGCCAACGCGCCCCCGCGCCGGGTGGCCGCGCTCGCGCACTTGCTGGCGCCCCTGCTGCCGGGTGGCCTGCTGACGCCCTGGGTCGCCGAGGCGCATGCGCCCGCCGCGCCCGCCGAGCAGGCGGCGCGCTGGCTGGCGCGGCTGCGCGTCGTCGGGCAGGGCGCCTTCTGGCGGGCCTACAGCGACTTCGGCGCGCCGCTGAGTCGCGCCGGGCAGGAGGCCGACCTGATCGGCCCCGATCGCGCCGCCGACCTGCTGGTCAACGTGCTGCTGCCCTTCCTCGACGCCTGGAGCGCGCAGACGGGCGATGCGGGGGTCGGGGAGACGGCGCGCGCCGTCTGGGCGGCGGCGCCGCGCGCGGGGGAGAACGCGGTCACGCGGGCGATGCTCCGCGAGACGCTGGGGCCGCGGGCGCGCGCGGCCCGGCTCGGCGCCCGCGAGCAGCAGGGCCTCATCGGCCTCTACCGGCGCTATTGCAGCCTGCGCAACGTCTACGAGTGCCCACTCTCGGGCCTCTGCCGCCCGGGCGCCGCCGGGGATGCCTGATGGCCGCTCAGGCCACCGGCTGCCCGCCCCCGCGCCGCAGCATCCGGATCAGGAATACCACGAGCGCCCCGGCCGTGACGATCACGGTCACGATCGGGTCCAGCAGTGCCGAAAAGAGGACCAGCATCGCGGCCACGACCCCGATCGTCTCGTCGTTCGTCGTCTTCATGACAGACCCCTCCTGCGAATCGTCGCTTCCTCGCTCTATCCGCCCACTGTAGCACCACCCGGTGTCGTCCGGCGTGAACGCCGGTGACCGCCCGGTGAACGGCCGCGGCGCGGCGGCCCGTCGGCCCGGCACGCAGGTTGCTTGCTGTAGGGCTGTTGCCCGCCGGAGCCGCGCGACCGGCAGACGATACGCGGCGGGGGAGAGGACACAAGCAGCCGTGATGAATCTCAAGAGAATGGTGACCGGGCTGGGCGCGCCGCCCGCGGCGCTCGCCATCGGGCTGGGCGCCAGCCTGGCCGGGGTCTTCGTCTTCCTCAAGATCAGCGACGAGATCATGGAGCAGGAGTTTCTGCAGGTCGACAAGTTGGGCCTGCACGCCGCGCGGCAAATCCAGAGCGCGCGGGGCGACCAGGTGGTCCTGGCGGTGACCCACACGGGCGGGCCGCTGGAGTTGGCCGCCCTGGGGTCGGCCGGCGTGATCGGTCTGTTCGTGCGCGGCCATCAGGCCGACGCGGTGACGCTGGCCGCCGCCGCGGCCGGGTCCGGCGCGATCGTGCCCGTGCTCAAGGCGCTGTTCCACCGCCCACGCCCGCCGCTGAAGTTGCGCCGCGCGCCCGCGACGCGGCTACAGCTACCCCAGCGGCCACGCCTTCACCTCGCTGACGACCTATGGCGGCATCGCCTACCTGGCCAGCCGGCACGGCCAGTTGCACGGGGCACCCGGCGGCGCGCTGGTTCTGGGCGCCGGCCTTGCTCTGGGCCGGCCTGGTCGGGCTCAGCCGGGTCTACCTCGAAGTGCACTACCCGACCGACGTGCTGGCGTCCTGGTCGGCCGGCACGATCTGGCTGGCGGCCTGCATCTTCGCGCGCAACTTCATGGAGCCGGAGGAAAGCTAGCCGCCCGCCGCATGCTTGCCCGCCCCCGCCGGGCGTGGTAGACTGCCGCTGTGCAGACGGCGGATTCGCGGACCGAACCGGGGAGTGGCGGGGCGCGCCTGGCGCCGCCCCTCAAGTGGGCGGGCGGCAAGCGCCGCCTGGTGCCCGTGCTCGCGCCGCTCTGGGCGCCCCACGCCGCGCGCCGCCTCGTGGAGCCGTTCGTGGGCGGCCTCGCCGTCGCGCTGGGCCTCGCGCCGCATCGCTGGCGCTGCCCCTGAAGTGGGCGGGCGGCAAGCGCCGCCTGGTACCCGTGCTCGCGCCGCTCTGGGCGCCCCACGCCGCCCGGCGCACTCGTGGAGCCGTTCGTGGGCGGCCTCGCCGTCGCCCTGGGCCTCGCGCCGCGCGCCGCCCTGCTCAACGACGCCAACCCCCACCTGATCAACTTCTACCGCCACGTGCAGCAGGGCCTCGTCGTCGACATCCCCCTGGCCAACGATCCGGCCGTCTACTACCATTACCGCGATCGCTTCAACGCCCTGATCACGGCAGGCGGCGCGGACGGCGCCGAGGCGGCCGCGCTCTTCTACTACCTCAACCGCACCGGCTACAACGGCCTCTGCCGCTTCAACCGCCGCGGCGCCTTCAACGTGCCCTTCGGCCGCTATGCCCGCATCGCCTACACGACCGACTTCCGCGCCTACCAGGCGCCGCTCGCCGGCTGGACCTTCACATCCGGCGACTTCGCCGCCCTTGCCCTGCGGCCCGACGACTTTGTCTACGCCGACCCACCCTACGACGTCGAGTTCACCAGTTACAGCCCGGGCGGCTTCACCTGGGCCGACCAGGAGCGCCTGGCGCGCCGCCTGGCCGCCCACCCCGGCCCCGTGGTCGCCTCGAACCAGGCGACTCCGCGCGTGCTCGCGCTCTACCGCGACCTGGGCTTCACCATCCGCGTGCTCGACGCGCCCCGCATGATCGCCTGCAACGGCGATCGCCGCCCCGCCCGGGAGATGCTGGCCACGCGCGGTCTCTGAGCGCGCCGGGGGGCGGAAAGCGCGAACGCCCGGAGCGAGACCGCTCCGGGCGATTGTCTGAGCCGGGCCGATCAGGCCGGCACGGCGGCCTGCAGCTTGGCGTCGAGCGTGCGGATCGCCTCGACGACCTCCTGGATGACCCAATCGGGCGTGCTGGCGCCTGCCGTCACGCCGACCGTCTCGACGCCCGCGAACCAGGCGGGGTCAAGCTCCTCGGCGCGCTCGATGTGGTGGCTCGGCCCGTACTGCGCGGCCAGTTCGGCCAGGTGGCGCGTGTTCGCGCTCTCGTAGCCGCCCACGGCGATCACCATGTCGCACTCCTGGGCCAGGGCTTCGGCGGCCGGCTGCCGCTTGGCGGTCGGCAGGCAGATCGTGTTGTGCACGTGGATCTCCGTGCCGAACTCCAGGAAGCGCGCGACCACCTCGGTCACGAACTTCTTGAACCACTCGACGTTCATCGTCGTCTGCGAGAGCAGGGCGAGGCGGGTCACCTTGGCGTCGGGGGTGCCGGCGGCGGCCAACGCCGCGTCGATGTCGGCCACGCTGCGGGCGCAGATGCCGCGCCGCTGGTTCTTGAGCGGCTTGCGCGCCGCCAGGCTGCCGGGCACCGGCGGCACCGTGCCGTCCATGGTCGAGTTGGCCCAGCCGAGAATGCCCTTGGTCTCCGGGTGGAAGCTGTCGCCGTAGACGATCACCCAGGAGCCCTCGTCGGCCTCGCGCTTCGCGGTCTGCTGCACGCGCGTGACCAGGGGGCAGGTGGTGTCGATGACGGTGCGGCCGGCCGCTTGGGCGCGGGCGGCGATATCGGGCGCGGCACCATGGGCGGTGATGGCCACGACGGGCGCGGCCGCCTGCTCCAGCCCGTCCTTCACCTCGACGCCCCGCCCGGCCAGCCGCTCGACCAGCTGCGGGTTATGCACCAGGGTGCCGAGCGTGTCGATGCGCTCGTGCGCCTCCCCGGCCTCCGCGATGCGGTCGAGGGTCATCTTCACGCCGAAACACATGCCCATCTCGCGGGCCAGCTTGATCTCCATGCGGTGGTTCTGCTCCCTTTACGGTACTCCGTAGATCCTAACGCCGCACCCTCGGCGCACCTTACATCACACTACTCCGTTACAGATAACGGCATTCGGGGAACCGCAGTTTCCCGGGGGCCGGCCGGCGCAGCCGCACCGGCCCAAGGTAACTATACCAGGCCCGGTCCGGGCCTGTCAAAACCGGCAACTGGCGAGGGGGAGGGCAGGACGATGCAACGGCAGCCGTTCGAACTCCAGCGTGATCCTCACGGCGGGCTATGACCCCGCCACGCGCACGCTGGAGATCGAGTTCCGCAACCACCGGATCTATCGCTATCTGAATGTGCCGCCGGCCGCGTTCGCGGCCCTGCGCACGGCCAATTCGGCGGGGCACTACTTCGCGACGGAGGTCCGCAACGACTACGAGTGCTGGCGCCTGGTGAACCGTGCGCACGCGAAGCACCGCGCGCCGGGGGCCCGGCGATGACGCCCCGGCCCGCGGCCGCCGGGCCGCCGATGCTGTTCCGGCTCAACGGCGTGCCGGTCAAAGTCGCCCCGGCGTTTTGGGCAGATATGGCCTTCGTCGCCGGCGTTCTGATCTGGCTGGCGGGGCGGCGCTGGGCCGCCCGCGGCTGGGGCGCCCGTCTGGGCGGGATGGCGCTCGTCCTCCCGCTGGGCCTTTCGGCGGATCTCTTTCACGTCTTCGGGCACACCGTCAGCGCGCGCCTCGCGGGCACCCCGATGGACGAGATCCGGTTGACGGCCGGCATGCCGCGCACCCTCTACTTCGACAACACTGTGCCGCCCCGCACCCACCGCCTGCGCGCCTCGGGCGGGCTGGTCGCCAACCTGCTCGCGCTGCTGCTCGGCCTGCTGGGGCGCCGGGTCACCGCCCCGGGCTCGATCGCGCACGACCTGGCCGGCGTCGTCGTCCTCGGCCACGGGTTCATCTTCGGGACCAGCCTCGTCCCGGTGCCGATGGTCGATGGGGGGACGATCCTCAAGTGGACACTCGTGGAGCACGGGCTCTCCGAGGCTGAGGCCGATGCGCGGGTCCACCAGATCAGCGCGCTGATCGGCGGCGGCGCGCTGGCCGCGGGAGCGGTCCTGGTCGTGCGGGGTCCCCGTCTGGCCGGGGTGGCGCTGGTCGGCGGCGGCCTCATCGCGCTGGCGGCCGCACGCGACATCATCCGCTGAGTGGCCCGCCGGGAGGCTCGGGGCCCCGGGAATCCGCAGAACGGAACAACGCGCCCCGCCACGGCGGGCCGGGCGGGGCGCTGCAACCGTACCGGTGCGGTCAGGGCGCTAGCGCACGATTACCAGTTCCCGCGGGGCGTTGTTCATGCGCTGCGCGCCGTCGGCCGTGAGCACGACGACGTCCTCGATGCGCACGCCGAAGCGCCCGGCCAGGTAGAGCCCCGGCTCGACCGAGAAGGCCATCCCCGGCGCCAGCGGCGCCTGGTTGCCCGAGACGATGTACGGCGGCTCGTGCCCGTCGAGCCCGACGCCGTGCCCCAGCCGGTGCGTGAAGTAGGCGCCGTAGCCCTGCGCGGTGAAGAAGTCGCGCACCGCCGCGTCCAGTGCCTCGCCGGTGATGCCCGGCCGCGCCGCCTGCACTCCGCGCTCCTGCCCCGCATAGACCAGGTCGTAGACGTGGCGCGCCTCGGCGTCCGGCTCGCGCCCCACGGCGACGGTGCGTGTCATGTCGGCGTTGTAGCCGTTCAGCACGCCGCCGAAGTCGAGCACGACCAGGTCGCCTTCCTGGATCACGCGGTCGCCCGCCGTGTGGTGCGGCGAGGCGCCGTTCGGGCCGCTGCCGACGATGGGCCCCCACTCGACGGCGATGCCGCGCTGCCGCAGCAGGCCGGCGATGTCGGCCGCCACCGCGCGCTCGCTCCGCCCGGCGAAGGACAACTGCACGATCTCGCTGAAGGCGGCGTCGGCCGCCGCGCCGGCCGCGGCCAGCAGCGCCACTTCCTGCCCGTCCTTCGCCACGCGCAGCGGGTCGAGCACGCCCGCCGCGGGGATCCAGCGGGCCTGGGGCAGGGCAGCCTGCAGGCGCAACAGGAAGACGGCCCAGAGGCGGTCGCCGACGGCGATCGGCGCGGTGGCGCCGGGCAGCGCCGCGGTGAGCAGCGCGGCCGCACGCGCCGCCGGATCGTCCGTTTCCTGCCAGGGCACGACGGTGATGTCGGCGGAGAGCGCCGGCAGGCCGGCGGCCTCGAAGGCGGGCGCGAGGAGAAAGGCCGGCCCGGTGGCAGGCACGCCGAGCAGCGAGAGCCGCTCCGAGGCGTGCAGGTTCAGGCCGGTCAGGTACTGTAGGTCCGACGAGGGCCCGACCAGGCAGGCGCCCACGCCAGCCGTGCCGAGTTGGGCGCGCAGCCGCGCCAGCCGCGCGGCGTAGGCCTGCGCGGCGCCGGGGGATTCAACGGAGGTCTGAGTCATGGGGCGGGATCTCCTTTGCCGGTGCATGAAAATGCCGGGCCCGAGTCATCCGCCGGGGCGGGTTTCTGGCTCGGGTCCGGCGTGGTAGCCGCACTTACTTCTTGGGCGTCGTCGTCTTGTCGGTTTTCGGTTTCTTCTTCTCTTTGTCCTTCGGACTCTTGTCGCCCATGGCCGTGACTCCCTTTCTCTCCCAGCTAACTGGATGGCGTAGAATCGAGACCCGCCTGAAGGGGCGGGGGCCGCGCACAGGCAAATTGCCGTGCTGGATCCATCCTAGCACGGCCGGGGGTTGGTGTCAAGATTTCACGCGAGTGGTAGCGCGGCCGGGGATGCCGCAGCCCACCCCGCAGGAACCTCGCGGAGCGGCGGCGCCGGTGCGGGGCAGCGGCCCGCGGGATCAGCGGTAGCGGAAGGTGATGCGGCCCTTGCTGAGATCGTAGGGGGACAGCTCGACGGTGACCCGATCGCCCGGGGTGATTTTGATGAAGTTCATGCGCATCTTGCCCGAGATGTGACCGAGCACGCGGTGGCCGTTTTCCAGCTCCACGGTGAACATCGCGTTGGGCAGACACTCCAACACTTTGCCCTCGACGGCGATGACGTCCCCGGTGGGCGCGCGGGGCCCGCGCGGCACCGTCGTGGTCGCCGGGCTCGACGATCGCGGCTTGCGATAACTGTTGTACTTGGACTTTCTAGGCAATGGTTCGGTTCTCCTCTGGGTGCTGGGGACGATCGCTGCTGTCGCTCCGGCGCACACACGGCCGGGGCCAATCTCCCGCGATTACATAAAGCATACGATGTGCCGGCAGTTGCGGTTTCCAGGCATAAACGGAGCCAGGAGCCGCCTCCTGGCTCCGTCCCTCAGTTCCGGCTTGCGCCTCTAGTAACGACTGCGGCTGCGCGACGCGCCGCCGCCCATCTGGCTGTAGCAGTCGGAGCAGTAGACCGGCCGGTCGCCGCTCGGCACGAAGGGCACCTGCGCGGGCTTGCCGCAGTTGGAGCAGGTGACCTGGGTCATCTGCCGCTCGGAGCGGCCATAGCCCCCGCCGCTGCTGTAGCCTCCGGAGTAGCTTCCGTAGCCGCTGTCGCTGTCGCTGTAGCTGTCTGAGCGCTGCGCCTTGCGCGTGGCGCGGCACGACGCGCAGCGCGACGGCTGCGAATACCCTTTGCTGTTGTAAAAGTCCTGCTCACCCTGAGTAAACTCGAAAGACTGGCCACAATCGCGGCATGTCAAAGTCATGTCCGGCATCGGTTTAAGGAACTCCTGTGTTATACGTGTGAATAAGAACGGACAATTCGTCTGGAGAAGACTCTGCGAGGATACCGGAGCTAGGTCTCATCCCACGTGTCTGAGGGGCCCACAGGGGAGATTTCGCGCGACCGCATCACTGCCGACTTCAACCGCTCTCATTATACGATAAGCTCTTCAATAATACAAGAGGGTAGTAGCGCCGCTTTCGACGAATTGTCGCTATTCGCTCCATTGCGTGACGGCCGGTGGCGGCCGGCGACGGCCTCTTACCGGTCCGCTACACATCTGCCACGCAGATCTACCGGGGCGGTTACCGGTGCGTGCTAGGATGACACTGGGGGTTCCCACGGCCGCGGGGCCTGGTGCATTTCCGGCGCATGGCCGGTGGAGAGGAGGCCCGAGATGAAAGCACTCGTGGTCTATGAGTTCCGATTTGGCAACACGGAGCGGATCGCGCGTGCGGTCGCGGCGGCCCTGGAGTCGCACGGCACGGTGCAGGTGGCGGCCGTTGCCACCGCGCCGGTCGCCCTCGCGGGGATCGACCTCCTGGTCGTGGGCGGCCCGACCCAGGTCCACGGTATCAGCCCGGCGATGCGGACCTTCCTCGACGCGCTCGCGCCCGACGCCGTACAGGATCTGCCGATCGCCGTGTTCGACACCCGCTTGCCGGGTTCCAGGCTGCTCACGGGCTCGGCCGCCGACGGCATCGCGCGGCGGCTGGTCAAGAAGGGCGGCTGGCTGATGGTGCCCGCCTGCAGCTTCCAGGTGCTTGGCATGGAGGGCCCGCTCGCCGACGGCGAGGCGGCACGTGCCGGCACCTGGGCGGCCGAAGTCGCCGAGGCCGTCCGCTTGCGGCTGCCCGCGGTGACGGTCGCGGCGGGCTGACGCGGGGCGCGCCATGCGATCGGTCCCCCCGTGGGGCCGGGCGCGCTGCTGCCCCGGATCCGGTCCCGCGTCCGGGCACCCCGTCACATCGCGGCTGCTTCGGCCGTATTGTAATACGGACCAGGTGCTACAGCGTGGCGCCGGCCGGATCGCGGCCCCGGCCCGATCGCCCGGGAAGTGAGAACCCTGATGACGACGACGCTGCCCCGGCCGCGAGTGCCGGGGCCGAGCCGCGGCCTGCCGGGCCGCCATCTGCTCGCCCTGCGCGACGATCCGCTGCGCTTCCTGACCCGCCTCGGCCAGACCTACGGTGACGTAGCCCGCTTCTCGCTCGGCCCCGCCACGGGCTATCTCGTCAATCAGCCTGCCTACATCCGGGAGGTGCTGGTCACGCAGAACCAGACCTTCCGCAAGGGCCTGGGCGCCGCGCAGCTGAAGCGGATGCTGGGCGAGGGCCTGCTGACCAGCGCCGGCGACTTCCACCTGCGCCAGCGCCGCCTGATCCAGCCGATGTTCCACCGCCGCCGCGTCGAGGGCTATGGCGCGATCATGGCCGAGGCCGCCCAGGCGTTGAGTGCCCACTGGCGGGACGGCACCACGATCGACGCCAGCGCGGAGATGATGCGCCTCACGCTGACCATCGTGGCCCGCGCGCTCTTCGCCGCCGACGTCGAGGGTGAGGCCTCGGAGATCGGGGCCGCGGTCACCACGGCGATGCGCCTCTTCGCCGAGGCGCGCGCCGTGCCCTTCATCAACCAGATCGACAAGATCACCTGGCTGCCCCGCAACCGCCGGCTCGCGGCGGCGCGGGCGCGCCTCGACGCCACGGTCTACCGCATGATCGCCGAGCACCGCGCGTCGGGCGACCGCGGCGACCTGCTGTCGCTGCTGCTCGCCGCCGAGGATACCGCGGGCGACGGCCGCGGTATGACCGATCTGCAGGTGCGCGACGAGGCGATGACGCTCTTCCTGGCCGGCCACGAGACGACCGCCAACGCCCTCACCTGGACCTGGTTCCTGCTGGCCCGCCACCCGGCCGTCGAGGCGCGCCTGCACGCCGAGCTCGACGCGCTGCTCGGCGGGCGGCCGCCGACCGCGGCCGACTTCGCGCGCCTGCGCTACACCGAGATGGTGCTGGCCGAATCTATGCGGCTCTTCCCGCCCGCCTGGACGCTCGTGCGCCGGGCCGCGGTGCCGGCCACGCTCGGCCCCTATGCGCTGCCGGCCGGTGCCCTCGTCTTCCTCAGCCAGTTCGTGACGCACCGCGACCCGCGCTTCTGGCCCGACCCCCGCCGCTTCGACCCGGAGCGCTGGACGCCCGCGGCGCGCGCCGCCCGGCCGAAGTTCGCCTATTTCCCCTTCGGCGGCGGGCCGCGGCTCTGCATCGGCAAGTCTTTCGCCTGGATGGAGGGCGTGCTCGTGCTGGCCACGCTGGCGCAGCGCTGGCGGCTGCGACGGGCGCCGGGGCCGCCCGTGGTCCTCGCCCCCGCCGTGACCCTGCGCCCACGCGACGGCATCCGCATGCGCCTGGAGCGCCGGCCCTGAACGCGTCGGGACCCGGCCGCCCCATTCCGGCCTACCGTGTCGCCGATTAGCCGCGGGGGCGGCTTCGGCCCGCCGCGCGAAGTTGAAGTTATGGTATAATCCCGTGTGGCTCCGGGAACGCAGCGCCGGGGCCCACGGGGCCCGAGCGACGCGTCCTCTGCGGGCCTCTCCCGCGCCTGGACCGGCACCCGGGCCCCCGGGCAGCCGGCCCTGCCCACCCTTGTCACACGGATCACCCGCTGCACCACTGTGGGAAGGAATAGTCCATGCGCAATCGTTTGGCGCGGCTCCTCGGCGGGGCGGGCCTGGGGGCCGTCTTGGCCCTGGCCCTCGTGCTCGGCGTTCCGTCCACGCCGTCCGGCGCCGCCCCGGCACAGGCGGCCGGTCCAGCCGGCGGTCCCGCACGATTGGGTCCCCGGCCGGGTGTTGATCAAGCCGTACACCACCGCGTACGCTGCTCGACGGCGGCATGCTTCACAACGGCTCGCGCTGGCCGGCCCTCGACGGCGTGCTGGCCGGCCTGCACCTGCAGGCCACCGGCCCCGCCGACGGCGACGGCGTCGTCGCGCTGCGAGGCGGCCCGGGCCTCGACGTCGCCGCCGCCGTCACCGCCCTGCGGGCCAGCGGCCGGGTGGCCTTCGCCGAGCCCGACTATGTCGTGCGGGCCGACCTCGTGCCCAACGACACCCGCTACCCCGACCAGGAGTGGTGGCTCACGGCCATGCAGGCGCAATCGGCCTGGGATATCACCACGGGCGACCCGAACCTGATCGTGGCCATCGTCGACACGGGCGTGGCGAACAACCACCCCGAGTTCGCCGGGCGCGTGCTGCCGGGCTATAACTTCGTGGCCAACAACGACAATGCCTACGACGACAACGGCCACGGCACGCATGTCGCGGGCATCGCGAGCGCGCAGGGGAACAACGGCCAGGGCATCGCCGGCCTCTCCTGGCAGAGCAAGATCCTGCCGGTCAAGGTGCTGAGCGCCGCAGGGCCAGGGCGCCACCTACGACTTCGCCCAGGGCATCCGCTGGGCCGCCGACCACGGCGCGCGCGTCATCAACATCAGCGCGGGCGCCGACTTCTCGACGCAGACCGAGCACGACGCGATCATCTACGCGCACGATAAAGGCGTCGTCATCGTCGCGGCGGCGGGCAACGCGCCGGATGGTCATCCCCAATACCCGGCGGGCTACGACGAGGTCATCGCCGTGAGCGCCAGCAGCCAGCGCGACAGCGTGGCCGGCTTCTCGTCCTACGGCGACTACGTGGACCTGGCCGCGCCCGGCATCAACATCCTGAGCACCTGGGTCACGAACAAGCAGCCGGGCTACCAGAGCGAGAGCGGCACGTCGATGGCCAGCCCGATGGTGGCGGGCGCCGCGGCGCTCGTCCTCGCCGTCAACCCCAAGCTGAGCCCCGATCAGGTGCAGCAGTTGCTGGAGCAGACGTCCGACGACATCGGCGATCCCGGCTTCGACACAAAGTCGGGCTGGGGCCGCGTGAACATTTTGCATGCGCTGCAGCAGGCGCCTCAGGGCCCGCATCCGGGCCCGCCGAAGGCCCCCACTCCGGCACCGGCCCCGAACAACCAGTCGAAGATCGAGGGCACCGTCACCGGCCCGCCGCCGGCCCTGGTCGACGTGTTGCTGCTGCCGCAGAACGGCCTGCCCTCGCGCGACATCCAGCCGGATGCCTCGGGCCTGTTCGTCTTCGATCACCTGGCGCCCGGCCAGTACACCGTCGAGGTGGCGCTGAAGTCCAGCGGCTACCAGTTTCCCAACCCGCGCACCGTGTCAGTAACGGGCGCGCCCGACAGCGTGGACGAGGTTGATTTCGCCCTCGCCGCGCGGCGCCCGGCCGCCTTCGACCCGGTGCCCGCCCCGCAGTCGACCGGCTCGCTCGCCTACTTCGCCCCGGTGCAGCACACCCTGCGCGGTCCCTTCCTGGCCTACTGGCAGGCGCACGGCGGCCTGCCGGTCTTCGGCTACCCCATCTCTGAGGAGTTCCCGGAGGTCAGCGCGACCGACGGCAAGACCTACACCGTGCAGTACTTCCAGCGCAACCGGTTCGAGCTCCATCCGGAGTTCGCCGGCACGCCCAACGAAGTCGAGCTCGGGCTGCTCGGCGTGGAACTGACCAAGGACCGCAGCTTCCCGCCCGGCGTCGCGGCGCCCACCGACGCCACGCACGTTTGGTTCCCGCCGGTCCAGCATAACCTCTCCGGCCCCTTCTACGCCTATTGGCAGGCGCACGGCGGCCTGGCCATCTTCGGCTATCCCATCTCCGAGCCGTTCCAGGAAGTGAATGCCACGGACGGCAAGACCTACACGGTCCAATACTTCCAGCGCAACCGGTTCGAGCTCCATCCGGAGTTCGCCGGTACGCCGAACGAAGTGCTGTTGGGGCTGCTCGGCGTCGACGACGTCCGCGCGCGAGGTTGGATGCCTTAAGCGCGATGCGGCTGCCGCGCCGTGCGGCCCCGGCACGGAGGCCCGGGGGCCGGCAGAGCGGCCGGGGACCCTCGACCTATCATGCTCTGATCAGAAGGAGATCGCAGATGCAACTTCCGTTTCGCGCGGGGCGCGTGGTCGCGGCGCTGGGCCTGCTGCTGATGGGCGCCGGCCAGCTCGCACCGGCGCCGGCCGCGGCCCAGGCGACCTTCGCCGATCCGGCCTTCCAGCGCACCTGGGAACGCACCGACAAGCCGGTGGCCGACCATCAGGCCGATCGCTCCTGGTATTGGGGTCCCACCCCGGGCTTCTCCGTGATGGAGCAGGACAACGACGCGCCCGGCGGCCAGCGCCTGGTGCAGTACTTCGATAAGAGCCGCATGGAGATCAACAACCCCAGCGCGGACCCGAACAACCCCTTCTACGTCACCAACGGCCTGCTGGCCATTGAGCTGATGACCGGCCGCATGCAGGTCGGCAACAACGACTTCGTGCAGCGCTGCGTCGCCGATATCCCGCTTGCCTCGGACACTGACGACACGAACGCGCCGACCTACGCGACCTTCGGGCAGTTGATGAGCCAGCCGAAGAGCAATCAGGTGGGCCAGAAGGCAACCACCGTCGTGGACAAGGCCGGCAACCTGAGCGCCGACCCGAGCAAGGCGGCCGTGGCCGGGGTCAACCTGGTCTACTATGAGCCGATCACCCAGCGTAATATCCCGAAGGTCTTCTGGGACTTCCTCAACGCCAGCGGCGTCATCTACCAGAACGGCCAGTACACCACGGGTCCGATCAACGACCCCTGGTACTTCGCCAGCGGCCTGCCGGTCACCGAGGCCTACTGGGCGAATGTGAAGATCGCCGGCCAGCAGCAGGCGGTGCTGATCCAGGCGTTCGAGCGCCGCGTGCTCACCTACATCCCCGCGTATAACGGCACGCCGTTCGCGGTGCAGATGGGCAACGTGGGCCAGCACTACTACGGCTGGCGCTACCAGGGTCAGGGCTGCGGCACGGCCCCGCCCACCACGCCGACCGCGCCCGCCGGCACCCCCGCGCCCGCGCCGACCACGCCGCCCGTCGCCTGCGACCAGGGCGTGCCCGCCGGGCAGAACGGCAGCGTCACGCCGCTCTGCGGCCCCATCGGCACCGTCTTCCAGATCCACCTCACCGGCTACGCGCCGGACGAGAAGATCAGCACCTGGATCACGCTGCCGGACGGGGAGGTAGCCGGCACCCCGGCCCCACTGGACATCGGCCACCACGGCAGTGCCCTCGACGACGTCTTCGACAGCAGCATCCTCGACCTGTTCACGAGCGACCCGTCGGGCATCTGGGCCATCAGCTATCAGGGCGAGACGTCGGGCAATCTGTCGATCGTCTGGTTCCGCATCACGGGCAAGGCCACGCCGACGGCCACCCCGGAGGCCGGCGGTACGCCGCCCCCGGCCCAGGCCTGTGACACGAACGGCCAGAAAGACGCGACGGTCACGCCCGGCAGCGGGCCGGAGGGCACCGTCTTCAGCCTGCATGTCACGGGCTTCCAGGGCGGCGAGGATGCCAGCTACTGGCTGACCGACGGCGACGGGGCCGTGTTCGGCTCCCCGCAGACGCTCACGATCCCGGCGAGCGGCAGCGCGACGCTGCAACTGCGCAGCACGGGGCTCTATCCCAGCCGCTGGGCGATCACGGTCCACGGGCTCAAGAGTAACCACGAATCGATCGGCGTCTTCTGCGTGACGGCGCCGTAGCGCCCCGCGCACGGACGCGCAGCGAGTCGGGGGCGGCCCAGCGCCGCCCCCGACTCGTGCTTTCGGCGCCTCAGTCGTCCTGGACGGCGTAGCGGGCCAGGGCCGCGCGGTCGGGCAGGCCGAGCTTCTGCAGCACGTTGTGCACGTGGGTCTTGACCGTGCCCTCGCCGAGCGCCAGCGCGACGGCGATCTCCCGGTTGCTGCGGCCGTCCCCGATGAGTGCCAGCACCTCGCGCTCGCGCGGCGACAGGGTGGGGAGGACGAGCGGGCCGGTGGGCGGCCGCGGCGACAGGGCGGGGAGGACGAGCGGGCCGGTGGGCGGCCGCGGGGCGAGCCGCCGGGCCACGGCGGAGTCGAGCACCGGCGCGCCGTGCGCCGCCTGCTTGACCGCGGCGACGAGACTGGCGCCCGGCAGGTCGAGCGGCAGGCAGCCGCTCGCCCCCGCCTGGAGCGCGTCGCGGATCTCCGCGTCGTCGGGGATTGCCGTCAGGGCCAGCACATAGACGCTCGGGTAGGCGGTGCGCAAGTGGCGGATCGTCTCGACGCCGCGCGCGCCCGGCAGGTGCAGGTCGAGGATGACCACGTGCGGGGCGCGGCGAGGGACGGCGGCCAGCGCCGCGGGCCCGTCGGCGGCGGCGCCCACGATCGTCAGCGTCGGATCTTGAGCGAGGAGCGCGGCCAATCGCTCGCGGTTGGGCGCCTGCGCGTCCACAATCAGCACGCGGATCTTCGGTAGCGCGTCCATTCCAGTGTCCTCGGCCCGCGGGGCCGCCCGCGTGCTCCCCGTGCGGGCCGCTCGTCCGTAGCCCGGCCCGGCATCGTGCGCGCGCTGGGCGATACCAGGCTTGCCCTATTGTAGCCGAGGCCGCGCGCGCGCGCAATCGCTCCTCGCCGGGTGTAGCCCGGGGATGGACGGGCGCCCGCCGATTGGCTATGATGGAAGCACGCCGCGACGGCGCGGAAGCTGCTGGTATCCCGGCGTCCTGCGCACGCGAAGGAGGGCGATGATGCACGATCCTTGTTTGATTTGGGCGGCGGTCGGGCTGTTCGGCGCATGACTGCCGCGGAATCCGCCCCGATCACCGTGGTCGGCACGGGCAGTTGGGGCACCACGCTCGCGATCCTGCTGGCGCGCGGGGATCGCTCTGTAATGCTGCTGGCGCGTGACGCGGCGGAGGCGGCGCGACTGCGCGCGGACGGCGCGAACCGGCGCTTCCTGCCCGACGTGCCCTTCCCCGCCGGGCTGCACGTCAGCGCCGACCCGGCCGCCGCGCTGGAAGGCTGTGCCCTGCTGCTGCTCGTCGTGCCCGCCCAGACCATGCGCGCGAACGTCACCACGCTGCTGCCGTACCTGCCGCCCGACGGCGCGGCCGGCCCGCTGCTGGTGAGCGCGGCCAAGGGGCTGGAGCTCGGCACGCTCTTCCGCATGAGCGAGGTGATCCGCGCCGTGGTGCCGCCGGCCTACGCCGGACGCGTGGCCGCGCTGAGCGGGCCGAACATCGCCAAGGAGGTCGCGGCCGGCCGCCCGGCCGTCGCGGTGGCGGCGAGTGAGGATCCCGCGGTGGCGCAGACCGTGCAGCTGGCGCTGACCGGCGGCCCGTATCGTGTCTACACGAACACCGATCTGGTCGGCGTCGAGCTGGCCGGCGCGCTGAAGAACATCATCGCGCTGGGCGCGGGCATCGGCGACGGCATGGGCGCGGGCGACAGCGCCAAGGCGGCATTCATCACCCGCGGGCTGGCCGAGATCGCCCGCCTCGGCGTGGCCGAGGGCGCCAACCTCTTCACCTTCGCGGGCGTGGCGGGCGTCGGCGACCTGATCGCCACCTGCGCCAGCCCCTTCAGCCGCAACCGCCGCCTGGGCGCCGCCCTCATGCGCGGCGAGACGATCGAGCAGTTCCACGCGGAGACGGGCCAGGTGGCGGAGGGCGTGCCCACCACCCGCGCCGCCCGCGAGCTTGCCGCCCGCCACGGCGTCGAGATGCCGATCGCCGAGGAGCTCTACCAGATCCTCTTCGCGGGCAAGCATCCCCTGCAAGCCCTGGCCGCGCTGATGGAGCGCGACCCGACCGACGAGCTCCGCGGCATGGGTGTGCCGGAGGGCCTATAGCGCCCGCGCCGCCCGCTCCGTCCCTCGATCCCTCCGCTCGGCGCCCACCTTACCGCGCGCACGGCAAGGGTCCCGATCCCCATCCAGGACCGGTAGGAGAAAAGTCCGGTAAGAAGCGGGACTAACGGGCTCTTCGCAAAGCAAGCCCGGCTGCGCTATGCTGTGCGCAGGAGACACCTGCAAATAGCCCGTCTGCGGCTTGTGCTACGCGACGGGGCCACACGAGGGAAGGACACGATGAAGCCGTTGCACCCATTCGTGATTGATGCGCTTCCGCCGGGGCGTGCGTTGGATGCCCTGGTCGCCACTTGGTTCTTCGATGCCTGTTCCACGGAGGGCGTCGACGGTGAGGGGATTCCCGCGTACAGTACGGACCACACCGCGGCGCGGATGTTATTTCATCAGCTCGAAACAAGCGGCTGGCACGTCTGGATCGATCTGACCGGCGTGCGCTGCGCGCTGCAAGGCAAGGGACCGAGCCAGCCGGAAGGTTATGGCGAGACGATCCCGCTGGCGCTCTGCCGGGCCGCGCTGAAGTCGATGCTCCCCTGTGAGCGCCTGGTTGTCGAGCCCCCGCCCGTTCCGGCGTTGGCGCTGCCGGACAGCGTCGTCTAGCGGCGTCCCCGCCGGGACGGAACGGTACCGTCCGAGCCCCGCAAGGGGCTCGGGCTTCTGTGTGCCCGGCGATCCGCCCCGCCCGCCGCCCGAGAACCAACCCCGCCCTTGCCGCCGTTCTGCAGATGAACGAGTCTGCCCTGTTCCGGCGCGACCCCGTCTCGACCGCCGCGCCGTAGCCCTGCAAGGAGGAAACCCCGTATGATTGAGACCGCACCCCCGCGCTATGGGCTCGTCGGCAGCTTCCAGGCGCAGCCGGGGCAGGGCGGGGCCCTGGCGGCCATTCTGCTGCAAGCCGCCCGGCTCATGGAGTTGGCTCCCGGCTGCCGCCTGTATCTCGTCGGCCGCGACGCCCGGGACGCCGACCGCATCTGGGTCAGCGAGGTCTGGGACAGCCAGGCCGCCCATGACGCCTCGCTGGGGCTCGCAGGCGTGGCGCCGCTGATTGCCGCGGCGCTGCCGCTGCTGGCGGCACCGCCCCAGGGTGGGATCACGCTGGATGTGCTGGGCGGCACGGGGCTGGCGGGCGCCTAAGCGGTCCGGGGGTCGGTCGTGCCGCGTATCGGCGCGCCCGGCAGCGCTCCTGGCGCTCCCCCAGGCCGTGTTGCACGCGCTGAAACATCTCCGCGCCGCCGGGCCTTCCGTCATTGGCGCGTCCTCAAACGTTGCCTGCCTCTCCTTTGTCATCCCGAACGCAGTGAGGGATCTCGCGCGCCGGGATGCCTGCTCTGGGCGGTGCTTCGGTTGCCGGGATGCTGCTCGACGCGGAAACGCGTGCCCCAGGGGAAGATCCCGGAGTTGGAGATCCCTCACTGCGTTCGGGATGACAGCGGAGCGGTGGGGATGACGAGGAGAGGTCGGGCCGGCAGACGGCCCCGGTGATCGGGGGCCGTCCCCGGGGCGCGCGCCCGGGGAGGTCATGCCTACTGGCGTGGCGACGGGCAGCGAATCCGGCCGGGTGGTCGGGCCTGCGCGTCGCGAGTTCCCCTCAGTATATAGTATACCGCATCCGCGGCGTAAAAAAAACCGTCTCGCGCCCGATTTTCGCGCGGGGGCCCCGCGGTATACTGGGCAGGCGCCCCGAGCGCAGAGCGCGCCGTCCCCGTAGCCGCAAGGAGGTCACCCATGGTCCCCACTCGTCCATACCCCGTCATGCCCAGCGATCGCCCGGTCGACCCGATGGCCCCGCCCGCCGCGGCGCCCGGCCGCCGCAATTTCGGCCGCCTGGCATCCGTCATGCCCTTGCCCGACCTGGCCGGCGTGCAGCGCGAGTCGTTCCGTTGGCTGCTGGAGGAGGGCCTGCGTGAGCTGTTCGACGAGATCTCGCCCATTCAGGACTTCGCCGGGAAGCAACTGGAACTGCGCTTCCTCGACTACGCGCTCGGCACGCCGCGCTACGACGTGGCGGAATGCCGCCGCCGCGACGCCACCTACGCCGCGCCCCTGCGCGTGCGCGTTCAGCTGGTCGTACGCGCCACCGGCGAGGTGAAGGAATTGGAGATCTTCCTGGGCGATTTCCCGCTGCTCACCGACAGCGCGACCTTCGTGATCAACGGCGTGGAGCGCGTGGTCGTGTCCCAGCTCGTGCGCTCGCCGGGCGTCTACTTCACCGCGGCCGACGACCCTGCGACCGGCCGCAAGCTCTTCGGCGCGAAGCTGATCCCCAGCCGCGGCGCCTGGCTGGAGTTCGAGACGTCGAGCAAGGACCTGCTCTCGGTGAAGATCGACCGCGGACGCAAAATGCCCGCGACGATCCTGCTGCGCGCTCTCGGCTGGGGTGACGACGAGGCGCTGGCGGCACTCTGCGGCGAGGCGATCGGCCCGGGCCACGACTACCTGCAGGCCACCCGCGCGAAGGACCCGACGCATAGCCGCGACGAGGCGTTGGTCGAGCTCTACCGCCGTCTGCGCCCCGGCGACCCGCCCACCCTCGACAACGCCACGAGCCTCCTCCAGTCGATGCTCTTCAACCCGCGCCGCTACGACCTGGGCCGCGTCGGCCGCTACAAGCTAAATGGGCGGCTCGGCCAGGACGCGTCCGCGACCCTGCGCGTGCTCACGCCCGATGATCTGGCGGCCATCGTGCTGACGATGATCCGGCTGAACAACGAGCAGGGGCGCCCCGACGACATCGACCACCTGGGCAACCGCCGCGTCCGCGCCGTCGGCGAGCTCGTCCAGCAGCAGATGCGGGTCGGCCTGCTGCGCATGGAGCGCGTGGTCAAGGAGCGCATGGCCGTGCAGGACCCGGAGGCGCTGACGCCCGCCGCGCTGATCAACGTGCGCCCGCTCACCGCGGCCCTGCGCGAGTTCTTCGGTGGCTCGCAGCTGTCGCAGTTCATGGACCAGACCAACCCGCTGAGCGCGCTGACCAACAAGCGCCGCCTGACCGCGACCGGCCCGGGCGGCTTGAACCGCGAGCGCGCCAGCTTCGACGTGCGCGACGTCCACAACTCGCACTACGGGCGCATCTGCCCGATCGAGACGCAGGAAGGTCCGAACATCGGCCTGATCGGCTCGCTCGCGACCTACGCCCGGCTCAACCCCTACGGCTTCATCGAGACGCCGTATCGCCGCGTGCGCCACGCCGTCGACAACGTGCCGGAGCAGCTAATCGGCCGCCGCCTGCGCGGCGACGTGCGCGACCCCGTCACCGGCGCGGACGTCGGCGCCGCCGGCACCCGCGTCGACGCGGCGTTGGCCGCTGCGCTCGCCCGGCTGCCGCTGACGCAGATCCCCGTGGCGCCCTTCGCCACGCGCGAGATCGAATACCTGACCGCCGACGTCGAGGACCGCTACGTCATCGTCCAGGCCAACGCCCGGCTCAACGAGCACGACGAGCTCACGGCGGAGCGCGTAGCCGTGCGCTACAACCAGGCGTTCCTGGCCGAGCCCGCCGACCGCGTCGACTACATGGACGTCTCTCCCCGCCAGGTCGTCTCGGTCTCGGCGGCGCTCATCCCCTTCCTGGAGCACGACGACGCCAACCGGGCGCTCATGGGCGCGAACCAGCAGCGCCAGGCCGTGCCGCTGCTCGTGCCGGAAGCGCCCATCGTCGGCACGGGCATGGAGGCGCAGGCGGCGCGCGACTCCGGCCAGGTGGTGCTGGCCCGCGCGCCCGGCGAGGTGGTCGCGGTCGACGCACGCGCCGTCGAGGTGCGCGGCGACGACGGCGTCGTCCAGACTTACGCCCTGCAGAAGTTCGTGCGCTCGAACCAGGACACCTGCCTCAACCAGCGGCCCTGTGTGGCGCCCGGCCGCCGCGTGGCCGTGGGCGACGTGCTGGCCGACGGCGCGGCGACCGAGGGCGGCGAGCTCGCGCTTGGCCGCAACGTGCTCGTCGCCTACATGAGCTGGGAGGGCGGCAACTTCGAGGACGCGATCCTGATCTCCGAGCGCCTGGTGCGCGAGGATGTCTTCACCAGCATCCACATCGAGGAGTACGAGGTGCAGGCGCGGGACACCAAGCTCGGGCCCGAGGAGATCACGCGCGATATCCCGAACGTCGGCGAGGACAGCCTGCGCGACCTCGACGAGCGCGGCATCGTCTTCGTCGGCGCCGAGGTGCACGCCAACGACATCCTCGCCGGCCGCATCACGCCGAAGGGCGAGACCGAGCTGAGTGCCGAGGAGCGGCTGCTGCGGGCGATCTTCGGCGAGAAGGCGCGCGAGGTCAAGGACACCAGCCTGCGCATGCCCAACGGCGGCCACGGCAAGGTGGTCGAGGTGACGGTGCTCAGCCGCGAGAGCGGCGACGATCTGTCGGCCGGCGTGAACGCCACGGTGCGCGTCTCGGTCGCGCAGAAGCGCAAGATCGGCGTCGGCGACAAGATGGCCGGGCGCCACGGCAACAAGGGCGTCGTCAGCCGGGTCCTCCCGGTCGAGGACATGCCCTTCCTGCCCGACGGCACCCCGGTCGACATCATCCTTAACCCGCTCGGCGTGCCGCATCGCATGAACATCGGCCAGCTGCTCGAAACCCATCTGGGCTGGGCCGCCGAGCGGCTGGGCTACCGCGTGGCGACGCCGGTCTTCGACGGCGCCGGGGAGGACGTCATCCGCGGCGAGCTCGATCGCGCGGACCTGCCGCTGGACGGCAAGGTGATCCTGTACGACGGGCGCACCGGCGAGCCGTTCGACAACCCCGTCACTGTCGGCCAGATCTACATGCTCAAGCTCGATCACCTCGTCGAAGACAAGATCCACGCGCGGTCGACGGGCCCGTACAGCCTGGTGACCCAGCAGCCGCTAGGCGGCAAGGCGCAGTTCGGCGGGCAGCGCTTCGGCGAGATGGAGGTCTGGGCACTGGAAGCCTACGGCGCGGCCCACATCCTCCAGGAGATGCTGACGATCAAGTCGGACGACGTGGTGGGTCGCGTGAAGGCCTACGAGGCGATCGTGAAGGGCGAGAACATCATGGAGGCGGGCGTGCCCGAGGCGTTCCGGGTGCTCGTCAAGGAGCTTCAGGCGGTCGGCCTGAACATCGAGATCCTGAACGAAGCTGAGCAGGAGCTCCAGCTGGTGGAGGAGAGCCCGGATTCGCTGGAGCTGCTCGACATCAACCTGTCGGGCTTCGAGCGCGACGCCCCGGACGGCCTGGGCTGACCGCCGTGGGCCGTCAGGACGCCGGCACGCCCAGGCTGCGGTAGGCGGCGATGCTGAGGCCGGCGGCGATGCCGGTGAAGACGTCCTGGCGGCGGATTCTTGCGCGGGCCGAAGCGCGCTTCGAGCAGGCGCACGAACGCGGGGATCGAGGAGGAGCCCCCGGTGCGCAGCACCACGTCGATCTGCTCGGGCGCCAGGCCCGCGGCGGCGACCACGCGGTCGACGCAGGCGCCGATGGCCGCCAGCTCGGCGCCGATCAGCGCCTCGAACTCGCCGCGGGTGATGCGCTCATTGATCGCGATGTCGCGGTTGAAGAGGCGGATCTGCGCCTCCTCGTGCGTCGACAGGTCGATCTTGGCCCGCTCGATCTCCTCGTAGAGCGGCAGGGCCAGGTCGTAGGTGATCAGCGTGCGCAGCGCCCGGACCGCCCGCGGGCTGCTCGCCGTGAGCTCGGCCTCGCGCAGGAACTGCAGGGTCGTCTGGTTCTGCAGCTCGCGCACCGTCTGCCAGCGCGTGATGCGCTCGAGCATGTGGCGCGGGAAGTCGTGCCGCCCCGGGCCGATCGTGACGCCCTGCCCGAAGTACTTCAGCAGCTTGCCCTCCATGATCCGCTGGTCCAGGTCGTCGCCGCCGATAGGCACCCCGTCGAGGCTCAGGATGCGCGCGGGATCCCCGCCGCCCAGGCGCATCACCGTGACGTCGAGCGTGCCGCCGCCGAAGTCGAACACGAGCACGTGCTGTGGCGCGCTAAGCGAGCTCTCGTAGTTGAACGCCGCGGCCACCGGCTCATACTCGAACGCGACCCCGCTGAAGCCCGCCAGCCGCGCAGCGGCCTGCAGGTGCTCTGCCGCGGCCGCATCCACCTCAGGGTCGAGCGAGAAGTGCACCGGGCGCCCGAGATAGATCTCGTCGACCCGCCCGCCGAGCGCCGCCTCGGCGCGCTCCTTCACCTCGGCCAGGAACTCCCCAATCAGGTCCTCCACGCTGTACATTGTGCCCGAGGGCGGCGTGCCCTTCGGCGGCGGCGGGTCCATCAGCAGCGTGTTCAGCGTCATGTGCGTGCGCAGCCCCGTCTTGAGCGACTCGAAGAAGCGCCCCGGCTCCGCCTCGTCCACCTCCAGGTAGAAGTTGCCCACCTTGGTGAACTCCGCGACGTACTCGTGCTGCCCGACGATCTGGCGCACCCAGCGATGCGGCCGGTCGGTGTTGTCGCCGAAATACTGCTTGAGCGCCTCCCGCCCGATGAAGCGGTCGCCGCCGCGGCGCATGTAGAGCAGCGAGCGGCAGGTCTGGGGCGCGTAGTGCGCGGGGTCGATCGGGAAGAGGCGGACGGTGCGCCCGTCGAACAGGGCCACGCTGGTGTTGGAGGTGCCGAAGTCGATCCCCAGGCGCACCCGGGCGGTGGGGCGATCGGGGGCCGGGTGGTAGAAGCTTTCCGGTTTGGACTTGAGGCGCAGGCTCTTGTCGAGGTAGAGGTTCTTGTCCGGCGTGCCGGCGGCGGCGCGTGCGGGCAGCTTGATCACGGAGGCCAGGTTGCTGGGGGTCAGGTGCTCGCGGGCCAGCCAGCGCAAGAAGGCTTGCACGTGGCGCAGGTGCTCCTGCGCGGGGCGGTTGCTGCGCAGCGCGCGGGCCAGGTCGGTATCGGCGGCGCCGCCGCGCACGAAGCGCCGCTCGTAGTCCTCGATCTGGCCCGGCGTGAGGGCCGCGCAGGCGCGCGTGAGGCCGATCGCGCCGACGAACTTGCGGATCTCGCGATCCTCGGCCGCCGGATCGGCGGCGCGGCGCGGGCGGGCCAGGAAGCGGGTGGCGGCGTCGTCCAGCGTGGTGGGCATGCTCCTTCGACTCCTTTCCCCGGGGCTGTTCCAGCGGGATACTGGGCCGATTGTTCAGGTGGATAGCCGAAAAATGATACCACTCCGCCCGGGCCGAATCAAGCGCCGGATGGCCGAATGGGCGCCTACATCGTGCGACGGAGTGCGCCGGGGGTCACAGAAGGGTCACGATTCGACGCGAATGCTTGTGCGGCGATTTACGCTTGTGGTAGGATCTGTTTCGGCAGTGCGTCTCTTCCGCACTGTGACGAAGGAGGTTCGCATGCGTTTTCCCGTCCGCGTTCTGCTGATCGTCCTGACCCTCGCGGCCGCCCTGCCCCTGCTGGCGCGGCCCGCGGCCGCCGCGGCCCCGGCGGCCCTCACGACCATGCAGCAGTATCGCCAGTGGATCACCGAAGCCCGCGCTATGTACCCCTATCCCGAATCGACCACGCGGATGTACCGCGTCATGATCTGCGAGTCGGGCGGCGACCGGCTGGCCGTGGGCGGCGGGGGCCGCTGGATCGGCCTCTTCCAGTATGCGCCCTCCACCTGGCGGGGCTGGTGGAATCCCTACCGCACCGAGAGCATCTACACCGCCAAGGCCCAGATCTTCGCCACGGCGGCCGCCTGGCACCAGGGCATGCAGTGGGCCTGGTCCTGTTACGCTCTCACGCGCTCCCAGCCCTGACCCCCGCGCCCGGCTCGGATCCGTCGCCGCCCCCACCGCGTTTAGCGGATGGGGGCGCGGCGCGATCGGCGCGGCCGCACGCCCGGTAGATCTGGAACAGGATGGGATGCCCGCGACGTGAATACGGTCCTCTTGATCCGGCACGGGGAGAACCCGGCCAATCTGACCCGCCAATTTTCGTATAAGCATGTCGATTACGCGCTGACGCCCCGCGGCGTGGCCCAGGCGCAGCAACTGGCCGCGCGCCTGGCGGCGCAGGGCATCGACGAGATCCACAGCTCGCCGCTGAAGCGCGCCCAGGAGACGGCGGCCATCGTCGCCGCGCGGCTCGATCTGCCGGTGACGGTCCATGAGGGCTTCCGCGAGATGAACGTGGGGATCCTGGAGGATGTGCCGCCGACCGATGCCGTCTGGGCCTACCATGACCGCATCGTCACCGGCTGGCTGGCGGGGGCGCGCACGGTCGCCTTCCCGGGCGGCGAGGACTTCGTGACGCTGATCGCCCGCGTGCGTGCCGCGCTGGAGGATGTGCTCGCCGGCAAGGACGGCCGCCGCATCGCCGTCGTCGCCCACGGCGGCGTCATCCTGGCGGTGCGCCACGGTCTCTGCGTGGACCCCAACGGGCTCGCGATCCCCGGCCCGCTGGGCAACTGCGGCATCACCGAGGTCGCCTTCACGCGCGAGGCCGGCGCCCTGGTCGGGCGCCTCCAGGGCTGGAACGACTGCGCCCACCTGACCGCTGCCCCGGCTTGACAGCCCCGGAAACCCGCGGCCCGACAACCTTCCCGGTGTGCGTCCCGGGCGTGGGCGAACGCGCGGTGGGGCGAAAGCCGCCCCACGGCCCCGTCCACTACCGCCCCCTGTTGCCGCGCCCCGTGAGGGGAGCGGGCTCCGGTATGCGGCTCAGAAACACCATTGCTGTGAAGAAGGGCAAAGTAACTTGAGTGTAGTATCCATTCTCGGTACGACCTGCGGACAGACGACTGGAACAGGTCCCTGATGTTTATCCAGGGTGAAGCTGCGTGCCACGCCCTGAAAACGTCCGAGCATTGGAGCACGCATAGGCAGACAGCCGTCTAGGTACGGCTGTCTGCCCGCGATATCGCGCGGTTTGCGCGACTAGACGCCCTCTCTTACCTTGATGATCTCATCGGCGACCAAACCGTGCGCCTCGCGGTGAACGGCGATGGCGGCTTCCTCGGTCGGAGCTTCCACCAGGCAAAAGACCTTGCCACTGGCGTCGTCGAACCAATAGCGCAGGTATTTCACGCCATACTTTTCCTGAGTAGCCAGATCGGCCTGGTGGGCCTGCGCAACCGCATCCTCGGTCAAGCCCTCGACGTGCTGGTGAATGTCCATGAAAAGTGCCATATGCTTGCTCCTTCTGCAACATGTAGCAACCGCGGCCTCAACGTCAAATCCGTGCCGACGGGAGAATTACGGGAAGCCGTGCTTGTTCACATTCCCACGCCGCATGCCTTCAGGATAGCAGATTGCCAGGGGCCAGGGCATCTACCAACTGGTAGAACCGCTGGTAGATTGAAGGTTTCGGGTGGCAGCGCGCAGGAATCAGGGGTTGAGCAAACTCAGTTCCCGGGCGCGGGTTATCGCTTGGGTGCGGTTGGCGACGTCGAGTTTGCGGTAGATGTTGAGGGTATGAGTTTTCACGGTGCCCGCACCGATGATTAGTTCAGCCGCGATCTGGGGATTGGTCAGGCCCGACGCCATCAGGCGCAGGACACCCATCTCGCGCGCCGTCAAGAGCTGCTGTGTATTGTCACCGCTTGCCGCTCCGAACTCTTGCTCCAGCAGACGCGTGACGGTGCTGAAACTGAACGCCCTGCCTCGTTCCCGGTGCATTCGGTATGCCTCATCGGACAGAGTGGATCGCAGTCGAAGATCCAGCCGGCTAATCAAGGGCCAATCGCGTGCCCATTGCATGGCGGTATCGGGATAGGCGAAGACCCACGCAAGCAACTCGGTCGCCTTGCCGGCATCAGTTTCGGCCAGGATGCAGGCGGCGATAGGCGCGAGCCAAGTAGTGGGCGTGGGGCTGCTCATGCCTCTGTCCGACAGTTGCCGCAACTCCTGGGCATGGACCCGCGCCTCCCTCGGGTTGCCTAGGCCGCAGGATAACGCGGCGAGCGCCCAGTGGAGTAACTGGTAACCCATCGTGTTAGTGCTCAGCCGCTTGCCATACTCGCGAATCCGCGCGGCCTCGTCATAGTCCTCTTTGCGGCAAGCCAGCAGGATAAGCAGTGAAAGGCTGTAATGCTGGAAGGCAAGCATGTTGATTTCTTCCATGATCGCCCGCCCCTGTTCTGCTTTCTCGCGACAGCCGCCGAAATCACCCTGGCAAAAATCGCACACCGCCAACAAGTTGAGTGCGTGCGCGATCTGTCCCTGGTGTTCGCGCTGGGTCGCGACCTCCAGCGCCTCAGCGCAATAGACGCGGCCGCGCACGTAATCGCTTCCGAGGATGTAGTCCGAGCCCAGATTATAAAGGCAGATAACCTGGGCCACATGATTATGGGTGATCTTCGCAAGCGCAAGGCTTTGTTCGGTGTATGTGGTGCTTAACGCAGTGTTGTTGAGGTTGGCGTAGATATAGCCGAGGCGGTGCAAGACCCAGCAAACGTAATAAGGCTCGTTGATCGACTCGAACTGCGCTTTGCTGGTCTCAAGCAGCGTGCGTGCTTCGTCATAGCGGTGCATGTTGGTCATGGCGTAGGCTGCCATGAGATTGCAGAAGGCGATTTCGAAGCGATCATCTTCGACCTGCGCGATCTCCCTGGCGCGCACGATGTTCGCCAGCGCCTCGCCGTAGTCGGCTTGATACCACCAATGCAGGTAGCCCCAGCGCCGCGCCAGCAGGCGACCGTGAAACGGCGTGTCTGTGATCGGTTGTTCGAGGGTGCTCTGGAAAATCATGATCGTTTCGCGGTAGCCGCTACGCAAGAAGCCAAAGAGGTAGAGTCCGTGCAGCATCGCGGCAAGTTGCGGCACCTGCCCATTTCTGACCGACCAGTCCCACGCCAGGCGGATATTCGCGAAATCTCGCTCAATCGCCCGCAGCACATCAAGCTGGTGTGGCTGCATCAACCCTGCTTCGTAGCGCCGCATCAGCCCGGCATAGTAGCGGCTCAGCCGTTCGTAAGTTGCTTCCGTTTCTCCCAGTTCGCTCAGTTTGCCCGTGCTGTACTGGCGGAGCATCTCGTGCATGGTGAAGCGGTCCGCCAATTCCACCTGCAATAGCGATTTCTCCACCAGCAAGGCCAGGTCGGAGGAGTCGGCCCCGGTGACTTGGTGCGCAGCTTCGATGCCGAAGCCGCCGGGGAACACTGATAGGCGCGCAAAGATCAGGCGCTCATTTGGCAAGAGCAAGTGCCATGACTGATCGAAAACGGCCCGCATGCTGCGATGGCGCGGTTCTACGTCGCGTAGCGTCGTTGATAAAGTGTCGAGGTTGCGCAGCATATTTTGCGCGATTTGCGCCGCACTCAAGCCTTTGAGCCAGGAAGCCGCCAGTTCGATGGCCAGCGGCAGGCCCGCCGTCATGTTACAGATGCGAACAATCGATTCGTGTTCGCTGATCGGATCAAAGTCGGGTCGGACACGGCGGGCGTGGTAACTGAAAAGCTGCACCGCGCCATATTCCGCCAGTGTATCCCTCGAAACGTAGACGCTGGGTGGCGTGGCCAACCCCTTTAGCGGGTAGCGCCATTCTTCGCGCAAATTCAATGTTTCCCGCGACGTGACCAAAATCTTCACGCTGGGAGCATGGCTGAGGATCGAGTTGAGCAGTTCCGCCTCGTCGAGCAGGTGCTCGAAGTTGTCGAGGATCAACAGCAACGCCTTCTCGGCCAGATATTCGAGCAACTGGGCTTCCGACTCGCCCTCGCCGTAGAAGATCAGGCCCACCGCTTGCGCGATTGAGGGCACGAGCAGGTCGCCCCGGATCACCGGTTGCAGCCCGACGAAGAAAGTGCCCTGGGGAAAATGGGCGGCGAGAGCCTTGGCGGCTTCGAGCGCCAGTCGCGTTTTGCCACTGCCCCCCAGCCCGGTCACGGTCAGCAAGCGGCAGGCGGGAGTTGCCAGCCGGGCGCTGAGGTCGGCTAGCTCCTTAGTTCGCCCGACGAAGGGAGTGGTGTTTCCAGCGGAGTAATTACCGTGCATGGCAGGCGCTCCGGATTAAGCTCATCTATGCTTGCCCCCATTATAACGAACCTGCGCAACCGGGCACGGTTCTGCCGGATCCGGGGGTATGGGTAATCGATACCAGCGGGTTACTGCACCTGACTGTCCATGCGGCCGTTGGACAGCGTGTCGCAGAATGGGATGTTTATGACACCAGCCACAATATCTATCAAGCATCAGAGCAGCAGACCCGCGGTAACGCGAGCTGGTATCGTCCGCTAGCTGGACTCTGGAGTGCCCTCCTGTGACCCAGAACCCGTATGGCGTGGGCAGGGCGGCACAACCACCCTTGGAGCCTGGTCCGGTCACAGGGGTTCACTCCAGGGCGAAAGCCGCCCCACCGCGCTGCTGACCGCGCTCGCCGCCCAGACGGGCCGCCCCGGCTTGACAGCCCCGGAAACCCCCCCGTATACTGCTACCGTGCGGGCGTGTGCCCGCCGCGCCCCGCGCGATCCCAGGTGCCGCGCGGGATCCCCATGAATCACGGGCGGGCCGGGGGCCGGCCGCCGACACGAAGGAGTGTTGGATGGATTTTTCGTTGACCGAAGAGAATCGGTCGGTGCAGGAGATGGTGCATGACTTCGCGCAGAAGGAGATTGTGCCTTACGCGCGCGAGCATGACGCCAATGGCACCCTGAACTGGGATGCGCTCAAGCAGATGGGCGGCCTCGGCCTGTTGGGCGGCCCAATCCCCGAGGCGTACGGCGGCGCCGGGCTCGACTACATCAGCTTCGGCCTCATCTGCGAGGAGCTCGAGCGCGCCGAGACCGCCTTCCGCGTCACCCAGAGCGTGCACGTCGGCCTCAACAGCCTGACCCTGCTGCAGTGGGGCACCGAAGAGCAGAAGCAGAAGTACCTCGTGCCGCAGGCCCGCGGCGATAAGCTGGCCACCTTCGGCCTGACCGAGCCCGGCGCCGGCTCCGACGTCGGCAACATCCAGACGACCGCCGAACGCCGTGGCGACACCTACATCCTCAACGGCTCCAAGCTCTGGATCTCCCTGGCCGACGTCGCCGACAACTTCCTCGTCGTCGCCTCGACCGACAAGAGCAAGAAGCACCACGGCCTGAGTGCCTTCATCGTCGAGCGCGGCTACGAGGGCTTCAGCACGGGCACGATCCACGGCAAGCTGGGCGTGCGCGCGGGCAACACGGGCGAACTGATCTTCCAGAACGTGCCCGTGCCCGCCGCGAACCGCGTCGGCGAGGAGGGCGAGGGCTTCCAGGTGGCCATGAGCGCGCTCGACTGGGGCCGCTTCACCGTCGGCACCGGGGCCGTCGGTCTGGCGCAGGCCTGCCTCGACGCCAGCGTGAAGTACGCCCACGACCGCGCCGCCTTCGGCCGCGAGATCGGCCGCTTCCAGCTGGTCCAGCAGATGATCGCCAAGATGGTTGACGGCATCGAGACCTCGCGCCTGCTCTGCTACCGCGCCGGCTGGATGAAGAACTACGGCATGTACACGACGCGCGAGACCTCGCTGGCCAAATGGCACGCCTGCAACGTGGCATTCGAGAGCGCGAACGACGCGATCGAGATCCATGGCGCCTATGGCTACTCGAATGAGTACCCGGTCGAGCGCTACCTGCGCAACGCGCGCGGTGCCGTGATCTACGAGGGCACGCGCGAGATCCACACGGTGATGCAGGGCGAGTACGGCCTGGGCTATCGTGAGCAGTTCGCCTATCGCTGCCCGCCGCCCCCCGCGCCCGGCTACGAGCGTACGCAGGTGGCCGACTCGGTCAGCGCGCTGGGGCGCTGAGGCCTCAGGTGGGAAAGGAAACGCTTCATGGCGAGTGACAAAGACGCCCCGGTCATTCTGGGCGCGGTACGCACGGCATTCGGTAAGTTCGGCGGCAGCCTGCTGCCCCTGACCGCGGTCGACTTGGGCGCCGCCGTCATCGGCGAAGCCATCCGCCGCGCCGACGTCGGCAAGGACGCGGTCGAGCACACGATCATGGGCTGCGTCGTGCAGGCCGGGCTGGGCCAGGTGCCCTCCCGGCAGGCCGGGTTCAAGGCCGGCCTCGGCCGCGAGGTCACCTCGGACACGATCAACCGCGTCTGCGCCAGCGGCATGCGCTCGGTCAGCCTCGCGGGCGACCTGATCCGTCTCAACCGCCATAGCGTGATCGTCGCGGGCGGTATGGAGAGCATGAGCAACGCGCCCTACTATCTGCGCGGCACCCGCTGGGGCCAGCGCATGGGCAACGGCGAGCTTATCGACGGCGTGGTCTACGACGGGCTGACCGACCCGATCCTGCAGGTGCACATGGGCGAGCACGGCTCCTCCGTCGCCGCCGAGGAGCACATCAGCCGCGAGGAGCAGGACGCCTACGCGCTGCGCAGCCAGCAGCGCGCCGCTGCTGCCCAGCGGAACGGCATCTTCGCCGAGGAGATCGTCGGCGTGGCCGTCCCGCAGAAGAAGGGGCCGCCCCTGGTCGTGGATCAGGATGAAGTCAATTCGGGCCGACACGACGTTGGAGGGGCTGGCCCGCCTCAAGCCGGTCTTCAGCCCGACCGGCTCCATCACCGCGGGCAACGCGCCCGGCCTGAATGATGGCGCGGGCGCCCTGGTCGTGAGCTCGGCGGCGTTCGCCAAGGCGCACGGCCTGAAGCCGCTGGCCCGCATCCTCGGCTACGGCGAGGCCGCCTGGGACACGCCCTACCTGGCCTACACCCCGGCCATGGCCGCGCAGAACGCGCTGAAGCTGCTGGGGCTGACCATCGACGACATCGACCTGATCGAGATCAACGAGGCGTTCGCCAGCGTGGCGATCATCAGCGCGCGGCGGCTCGGCGCGGATCCGGAGAAAGTGAACGTGAACGGCGGCGCGATTGCCCTCGGGCACCCCATCGGGGCGAGCGGCGCGCGGCTGCTGGTCACGCTGATCAACGAGCTCCACCGCCGGGGCGGCGGCATCGGCCTGGCGGCGATCTGCTCGGGCACCGCCCAGGGCGATGCCATGGTTCTGCAGGTGGAGTAAGCTCCCGCGCCGGCCGCTGCCCGCGGGCAGCGGCCGGGCGCGGTTCGGGCGCGGCTCCCGACGGTGCCCCCAGAGGTCGCCTCGGGAGCGCGCGTTTCGGCCCCTCGGTCAGGCCGGGGCGCGGTGCTGGACGAGGATCGTCAGGCCCCAGATGACGCCGCCCAACAGGCCGACGGCCATGCAGGGGGGAATCACGGTAAGCGGTGGGACGGCGAGGCCGACGATGGCCTGCAGCATGAGCTCGACAACGGCTCCGCCGACGGCGCCGATCAGCGCGCCGAGCGAAGCGAGAATGGTGAGCGATGCCGTCGAGAGAAGCAATCGGGCCAGAGTTGCCTTCCAGGACGCCATGAGTGGGAACTCCTTCCGCCGGCTGCCTTCTCCCGCGAGGTAGATACCGCGGTTCCGGGGGCCGGCCATGACACGAGGTGCGCTTCCTAAGCGCTGCCTGCTATAGCAAGCTCTATGCCAGATCGCCCCGCATCCGACCCCTGCGCGGCGGCCCCACCCGCCGCGCTCTATACCGGCATCGCGGAGTTCAACCGCGGAGCCTACTTCGAGTGCCACGAGACGCTCGAAGCGATCTGGATGCGCGAGCCCCACCCGATCCGCCGGCTCTATCAGGGCATCCTGCAGGTCGGCATCGGCTTCTACCACCTCGGCCACGGCAACTACCGGGGCACGCTGAACCTGCTCGGGTCGGCCCAGGGCTACCTGGCGCCGTTCGCGCCGCGCTGCCTGGGCGTCGACGTCGCCCGCCTGCAGGCCGACGCCGCCCAAGTACGCGCCGCCGTGGTCGCGCTCGGGCCCGAGCGGATCGCCGCCTTCGACTTGACGACGCTGCCGCCCGTCCACTACAATCCGGCCGTCGCCGCGCTGGCCGTGCCCGAGACGCCGGGCCCGCCCGCGCCGCCCGAGGAGCTACCCGGCCACTGGTGAGCCCGCCCGCGGGCGGTTGCCGCCGCGGCGGCCGTTTGCTATCATGGGCCCAATGGACTCTGCTACCCGTCCCCTGGGGACCGCCGACTGGCCGGCGCTCGACCGCTTGCTGGCCGAGGCGGGCCTGCCGGCCGCCTATGCCCGCGACCACCTGCGCGTGCACGGCCTGCAGGCCGCCGGGGCGCGCGCGATCGGCACGCCGGGCGCCGGGGATGCCCCGGTCACGGCGGCGCTCGTCGGCGATGAAGGCATCGGCTGGGCGTTCTGGCGCACGCCCGCGCAGGCGGCCGCGCTCGGTACCGCCCTGCCCGATCTGGGCATCAACCTGCTGAGCGGCCCGCGCGATTTCGTCGTGCCGCTGCTCGCCCACCTGCCGCCGCGCGGCGTCAGCGGCGTCGACCGCTGCCCTTTCGAGCGCCTGACACCCGCGGACCTCTGCATCCCCCCGGCGCCCCACACCCCGGCCCCCCGCCGGGCGACGCCGGCTGACATGGAGCGGCTCATCGACTTCTACATCCGCGGCTTTTACAGCCTGGCCCAATTGCCGACCCGCGCCGCCTGGCGCACCCGCTTGCAGGAGCAGCTGGAATCGCGCACCCTCTACCTGATCGAGCACGACGGGATCGTCGTCTCGGCCGCGCAAAGTAGCGCCGAGGCGGACGACGTGGCGATGATCGGCGGCGTGGCCACCGTGCCGGCCTATCGCAACCGGGGCTTCTCGGCGCACTGCGTGGCCGCCCTCTGCAGTGCGCTCTTTGCCGGCGGCGTGCGCGAGATTGGCCTGTTCTATCTGTCGGCCAACCTGCCTGCCGCGCGCGTCTACCGCAAGCTGGGCTTTCGCCCGGCCGGCGAGTGGTGGCTGCAGCGCCTGACCTACTGGTAAGCATGCGGCACGCCCGCGTGGCGGGTGCCCGCAACGGAGAGGCCGGATGATCGACGAGACGCGCGCGGCGGCCGAGGTCGCGGCCGCCGACGAGAAGGAGACGGGCCGGCTCGAAGCGTTCAGCGACGCCGTCTTCGCGGTCGCCGTCACGCTGCTCGTGCTCGACCTGGTCAAAGTGCCGGAGGCGCCCGCGGGCCGGCCCTTCTCGGCCGCCGATCTGGCCGCCGCGCTGGCCGCGCGCTGGCCCGCCTACGTGGCCTTCCTGATCAGCTTCGCGACGATCCTCATCATGTGGCTGAACCACCACTCGATGCTGCGCCTCGTGCAGCGCAACGACGCGGTGCTCATGTTCGCGAACGGCTTCCTGCTCCTGCTGGTGACGCTGGTGCCCTTCCCGACCGCCCTGCTCGGCGACTACCTGCTGGAGCCGGCCGCGCCTACGGCGGCAGCCGTCTACACGGGCCTCTTTGTGCTCATCGCCGCCGCCTACATCCTGCTCTGGTGGGCCGCCGCCTATCGGCGGCCGCTGTTGCGGCCCGGCATCTCCGGGGCGCAGGTGCGCCTGCGCACGCGGGCGAATCTCGTCGGCCTGCCCGTCTATCTGCTGGCCTTCGTGCTGGCGTTCTGGCTCCCGCTGGCCAGCGTCGGCATCTGCGGCGTGCTCTGGCTCTTCTGGGTGGTGACCAGCGCCCGCCTCTAGCCCGCGGGGCCGGACGCCGCGCGGTCTTGAACTCGTATGCTATAGTGGAGCTACCCCATCGACGGTAGCGCGTCGCCGCTTGTGCGCGCGCGGGTGGGATCCCCGGCCGCGCCGGGAGGCGTCGAAAGGATGGCAGCGCATGGGCGAGCGCCCGAATCACGGGGCACAGCCGGCGAGCGCGCCGCGGACTCAGCGTCCGGCGGCCGAGCGCGCCGCGTCCCGCGCGCCGGCCGGACTCGGCCCAATCGGGCCCGCCGCCCCCCTGCTGCTGACCCACCCCGCCATCGGCGGCCGCGGCAACGGCGCGCTGCGCCAGGCCACGCTGCTCCATCTCCAGCGCACCCAGGGCAATCGCGCCGTCCAGCGCGCGTTGCGCGCCCATCCCGCCGCCGCGCCGGCCCGGCCGCCGGCACCGGTCCGCGTCCAGCGCACGCTCTCGCGCGGCACGGGCACCGGCTGGGGCCTCATCGGCTGGAAGGACGATAAGGCCAAAGGGACCTGGGAAGAGCTCGACCGCAAGTTCAACACGGAGCTGTTCGCCCGGAAGAAAGAGCTCGAGGACCTGCAGGCGGGCTATGCCGACTCCGAAGCCAAGGGCCACTTCAAGCCGTCGCTGGACGCCATCACCGCCGTGCTCGACGAGTGGGACAACAAGAGCGTCGAGTACACGAAGGCACCCGCCCTGATTACGAAGCTCGACGACATCGGGAAGGACGCCGAGACGGCCAAGACCGAGGCCGCGCGCATCTGGGGCGACAAGCTGACGGCGAAGAACGACCGCGTGAACGACTTCCTGGCGCGGGTCGGCGATGCCCTGACCGGCCTGAAGATCGACTTCAAGGCCTTCCCGCCCATGATCCCCGAGCGCCGGGCGATCAAGACCGAGTTGGAGCGGGCGCGCGATACCGCGGCCCTGCTGGACAAGGCGCAGATTCAGGACTTCGAGCGGCGTATTACCGCGATCGAGAAGTCCTTCCGCGAGGCCGCATCCAAGACGCGCCAGGCGGCGGCGGCCAAGGAGTCCGCGCGGAAACTGAAGGAAGCCCAGGAGGCCGCCGAGCAGCAAGACGTCGAGGCGCAGCGTAAGCTGCGGGAGAGCCTGAAAGCCAAGCTGGGCGCGAATTACAGCCGCCTCCTGGGTCTCTCCGGCGAGAGCAACGAGACGCTCGCCGCCTTCGTGGCGCGCGTGCCGACGATCACCCACCTCAACCGGATCCTGGGTGCCGTGGGCAAGGATCGGGCGGACGACGTCGAGGCGCTGCTGGCCGTCGCCAAGCCGGGCGAGGACGAACAGCTGGCCGCGCTGCTGGAGGCGACGCACGGCGACGTGGACAACGACCTGCCGGATGTGCTCGCCAAGGTCGGCCCGGCCAGCGCGCTGCCGCTCGTCAAGCAGCGGGACGACGACGCGGCGGCCGTGGCCGAGCTGCTGAAGCCGGCCGCCGTCAAGGGCCCCGACGTCGCCGCGCTGCTGGCCACGCCCAGCAAGGGCGACACGGCCTTCCTGCTGGAGAAGGTTCCCGACAGCGCCTTCCTGGTGCAGCTGGAGGCCACCGTGGCGGATCCGCTGGAGCTGCGCCTGCTCGCGCACGACCTGGCCGGCAAGCAGGCGGAGAGCAAGGTGACCAAGGCGGCCACGGTGCGCGCCGCGAAGGACCTCTTCGCCCGGCCGCACACCGTGACCAGCAAGGCCGACGTCTATGCCGCGGCCGGCGTGGCCAAAGCCCGCGGCCTGAAGACCAACGCGGGCGCCACGATCGCCACCGTGCGCCTGGCCGACCTGGGCGGCACGAAGGAGAAGGTGAGTGTCGAGGCGACGCTGAAGCACATCCGCGGTGGCCCGCAGCCCACGCTCAGTCACGACAATGGTGCGAAGTTCGGCGACCCCTTCGACAACAACCAGGGCCGGCTGCCGGGTGTCGCCGGGGCGGGCGGCTACAAAGAGTACTACGTCGAGAAGGATCCGGCCGACGTCGGGACGTACCATGGCTCCCGCCGCCTCGTGGCGGGCACGCAGGCCGACGACAGCGACCCGGAGCACATCTACTACACCGCCGACCACTACGCCAGCTTCCGCCGACTGCTGGCCTAGCGCGGGCCGCTTCGACAAGGAGGCCCCATGGCCGTGCCCGAACTCGGGGCAATGGCGTCTGCTGAACCTGCTGGCCCAGGCCGACCTCGCCGCGCTCGAGGCCGCGCTGGCCGCGGCGGACGTCCACGCCCTCCGGCTCGACGGCGCCGCGATCCACGACCGCGGCACCTTCTTTGCCCAGGCCGCCCGCGACCTGCCGTACCCGCCCGGCCGCGGCGTCGAGGAGGACTGGGACGCCCTCGCCGACTCCCTGTGGGAAGGCTTCCTCTCGCTGCCCGGCACGCAGTTCGCCCTGGTCTGGACGGACGTGCAGGCGCTGCTCGACGGCGGCCTGGGCACGCTGCTGGAGGCCACGACCGGGTTCCTGCGCTTCAGCCGCCAGCTGCTGCACCCGAGCGACCCCCAACTCCCCGGGAAGATGCTCTACCTCTTCCTGCTGGGCAGCGGCCCGAACTTCCCCTCGTAGGCGCCCGGCCGGGGAACCACGGGCTGTCTGGTACAGTTTGGTACAGTTTGGTACATTTTCGCGGTTCCTGGGCGCTGCGCGTGCCTGGGCGGCGGGTCACTTCTCTTCACTACCACTAGTATCAGCCCTAATTTGATGGGACATTCTCATGGGGATGCTTGGCGGCGCGTGTCCATGTTGATAGATCGGGACTCAACATGCCGGGTCGGGGACAGGCGCCTGCGGCGGGGTCGCCCCGCCGACTCCGGGATGTTGCCTTGAGCCAGGCATTTCGGGGCCGGCCGGCGGTCCGGCGGGGTGAGGTTGGGCGGTGGGCGTGCGTGGGGATGCTTATCGGGCAGGGTCTTGCGGCGGCGGTTGTCGCGGGGCGGAGCCCCCTCCTACAGACGATTCCGGCTTCTCCCGAAGGGGGCGGACTGGCGACCTCGCCGGACCGAGCCGGCTCCCACAGACGACCGGGGCGGGCTCCCGGCGTGCTGGGGAGCGGGGCGGTGCGGCGGCCGGGCGACCACAGGGGTCGCCCCTACACGGGCATCGCGGTGCTCCGGCGGCACGATCTCCCGTCGGCGCGTCGCGGGGCGGAGCCCCCTCCTACAGACGATCGGGGCTTGCTCTGGGCGGGGTGGGGCGGGCCGCACGGCGAGCAGGGTGGCGGGCGGAGCTGATCGCGCGGGCGGAGCTAATCGCGCAGGATGTAGTAGGTGCCGCGGTTGGAGCCGATCTTGAGGAGGTAGCCGCGCTCGACGAGGTCGGCCAGATCGAGGCGCGCGGCCTCGTCGCTGAGCTCGCCGTGCAGATCGCGGTACTCGCGGTTGGTGAGGCGGCCGGTCTGGTGGGCGTGCTCCAGCCCGGTGGCCTGACGGGGACTGAGCCCGGCGCGCAGCCAGGCGGCGCTGCGCTGTTGCGCCGGATCGGGCGGCGCGGGGGGCGGGGCCGCGGCGGCGGGGGCGGGCGCGGCGGCGCGGTCGGATGCCGCGGGCGTCTCCGGCGGGCGGGCCGGCAGGCGCACCAGGAAGCCGAGCGCGTCGGCGGTGAAGGCGGGCGCGCCGGAGCCCAGCTCCGTCAGCGCGCGGCGGATGCGCGCGGATGCCCGTGCCCATCTCCTCGACGAGTCGCAAGACGTACATCGCCTGCGCCAGGCGCGGGTTGCGCGAGTAGCGCCGCTGCTCCAGCGTCTCAATCGTGACCGACCCCGCCAGCCCGCCCGGGCTCTCGATCTCCATGCGGTCGTCGAAGAGGCGCACCTGCACCTTCTGCCCCGGGATGCTGTAGTCGCGGTGCGCCACCGCGTTGGTCACCGCCTCGCGCACGGCCTGAATCGGGTACTCCGGCAGGTCGCTGCGATAGACGCCGCTGATGACGCTGCTCACGTGCATGTTGCGCGCGACGAACTGGGTCACGGCCTCGATGAGCGGGCCGACCGGGCCGCTGAGTTCGGCGCGATCGACGATCAGGCCGGTGACGTCGCTGCCGTGAAAGCGCGCCGCCTTGATCTGCGCCTGGGGCAAGAAATGATGGGGCGCCCGGCCGAACACGAGCAGCCCGGCCACCGTCGGGTGCCAGTCCGGGGCGCGCCCGGCGCCGTAGCCCAGCGTGGTCAGCCGATCGAGCCGCGCCGCCACGGCCTGCTGGTCGCCGGGCTCCGCGGCGGGGGCGTGGCGGCCGGCCTCGCCGTCGAGCGTCGCGAGGTAGGCACGCACGGTCTCGAGCTCCAGATCGCCCGCGCCGGCCTGCGGCACGAGGGACGATTCATAGCCCGCGGATGCGTCGGGTATGGGGTTGGCACCGGATGGGCGGGGCATGGCCGGAGCGACAGACCTCCTGGAAGCGGGTTGCGGGATGCCGGCGCACCGCCGCGTTCCGCATATTATAGCACAGGATGTGACCACGGATGAGACCGGTTGTGCCGGTTCGTAACGTTCACCGTAACGCTTGGGCGACGGGTGGATGGTAGAATGGGCAGTGCGGGGCGATCGGTGCCCGCGGAAGCCGATGTGGGAGGAGGTGCAGCATGGCCGACGCGCCGAATGCGACCGTTCGGGGCGCCGGGACCCGGTGCGGCTGCACGGCGGCCGGCTGCGGCTGGCACACGGGATCTGGTGGACCACACTGGTCGCGGGCCTCGCGTTGGGGGCGCTCGGCATGATCCCCCTTTGGCAGCACCTCTTGACCGTGACACCGCAGCCCGATCCGAACCTGGCACCCGAGATGTGGCAGCTGACGCCGGAGCAAGCCGCCGGGCTGGGGCGGCTCGGCCTCACGCTGCCGGCGTATGCCGTGCTGCGCCTCCTGGCGACCGTCGCGATCATGCTCACCACGATTGCGATGGGCCTGCTAATCTATCGCAGCCGGCCGGACGACGGGCTGGCGCTGCTGCTGTCGTTCGGGCTGGTGACCCTGGGGCTGGCGGTGAACTGGGCCGGCATGGCGGCCCTGGCCGATTGGCGGCCAGAGGCCGTCATGGCAGGGTTCTTCATCTCGGCGCTGGCTCTGCCGGTCTTGATCCTGGTGCTCTTCCTCTTCCCGGACGGCCGCCCGGTGCCCCGTTGGGCGCCCGGGCCCGTGGCGCTGGGGGGGGCGGTCATCCTGGCCTGGGAAGTCATCTTCGGCGATTGGGCCGGGCCCGGGGGCGGCGCGGTGGCCGACGTGCTCATGCTGGCCGGCGCCGCGGCCCAGATCTACCGCTACTTGCGCGTTTCGACCGTGTCACAGCGCGTGCAGACCAAGTGGGTGTTGGTGGGCATCGCGGGCGGCCTGGTGTTCGGCCTCGGCTCCCACGCGCTTGCCACCTTCTTCCCGGATCTCGCCGCACCCGACACGTTTGTCGGGCTGTTCCTGGTGCCGGTCGGGCCCTACATCGGCGTCGCCTTCATCCCGGTCTTCCTGGCCATCGCGGTGTTGCGCTACCGCCTGTGGGACATCGACGTGCTGATCCGGCGCACCCTGATCTACGGCCTGGTGACGCTGCTGCTGACCGGCGTCTATTTCGGCGGAGTGGCGGCGATGCAGGCCGCGTTGCGGCCCCTGGTCGGCGCGAGCAGCGACCTGGCCGTCGTGGCCTCGACGCTGGTGGTGGCGGCCCTGTTCCTGCCGCTGCGCCGGGGCGTGCAGCGGGCGATCGATCGGCGCTTCTACCGCAACAAGTACAACGCGGAGCGCACCCTGCAAGCGTTCGCGGCCAGGCTGCGCCACGAGGTTGACCTGGACGCGCTGGCCGGCCACCTGCTCGGCGTGGTCGACGCGACGATGCAGCCCGCCGGGATCGGCATCTGGGTGGCCCGACCGCCGGTGGGGCGGGAGGACCACGGCCTCCGGGAGGATCCGCAGGTGCCGAGCGACGTGCGCTCCCGGCAGACGGCGGCAGGAACGACGGGGCGCGGAGGGACGGGCTGATGGCGGTACAGCCGGCCGTGGAGAGCGCGGCGGGGGCCGCAGCGATCCGCCCGTTGGGCCTGCATGGCGGGTGGCTGCGGCTAGCCCACGTCGTCTGGTGGGCCGTGCTGCTGGGCGGTTTGGCGCTCAGTCTGGTGGGGATGATCCCCCTCTGGCAAGCCCTCATGACGGTGACTCCGCATCCCGACCCGAACCTGGCATCCGAGCTCTGGCAGCTAACGCCCGCGCAGGCCGCCGGGCTCGCGCACCTGGGCGTGACCCTGCCGTTCTACGGCCTGTATCGCCTGCTGGCCAACAGCGTGATCATGCTGTTGACGGTCGCCATGGGCCTGCTGATCTTCCTGCGCCGGTCGGCCGACGGACTGGCCCTGCTGGTGTCGGTCGGCCTCGTGACGCTGGGCCTGACCGTCAATTGGGCGGCCATGGTCGCCCTGGACAGCTGGTTCCCGCCGCTCGCCGCGGCCGGATTCTTCCTCGTGTCGGCGGCATTTCCGATCCTGGCGCTCGTGCTGTTCCTCTTCCCCGACGGCCGGCCGGTGCCGCGCTGGGCGCTCGGGCCGGCGGCGCTCGGCAGCGCGATCGTGCTCGGGTGGGAAGCGGCGACGGGGCAATGGGGCGGCCCGTTCGATGGACTGCTGATGGTCGTGTTGCTGCTGGCCGGCACCGCGGCCCAGATCTACCGCTACCTGCGCGTCTCCGCGGCGTCCGAGCGCCAGCAAACGAAGTGGGCTGTGGCGGGGCTCGTCGGCGCGCTGGTGCTGGGCCTCGGCGCGCCCCTCTTGACGGAGTGGTTCCCCGCGCTCGCCGCGTCCGACACCTTCGTGGGCCTGTTCCTTGCGCCGATTGGCACCTACCTGGCGGCGGTGGCCATCACGCTGGCGCTCGGCGCGGCGATCCTGCGCTCCCATCTGTGGGACATCGACGTGTTGATCCGGCGCTCGCTGGTCTATGGCCTCGTGACGGTGCTGCTGACCGCGATCTACTTCGGCGGCGTGGCCGCCCTGCAGGCCGTCTTGCAACCGCTGGTCGGCGCGGGCAGCGACCTGGCGGTGGTGGCCTCGACGCTCGTCGTCGCCGCGCTGTTCCTGCCGCTGCGCCGGGGCGTGCAGCGCGCCGTCGACCGCCGCTTCTATCGCAGCCAATATGACGTGGAGCGCACGCTGGCGACTTTCGCGGCCGCGCTCCGCCACGAGGTCGACCTGGACACGTTGGCGGCCCATCTGGTCGGCGTGGTCGAAACGACGATGCAGCCCGCCGGCATCAGCCTCTGGGTGGCCGGGCGCGCGCCCGAGGACGAGGAGCCGTAGGGGCGCGGCGCATCGTAACGGCTATCGTAACGGTTGAGAGACGCCCGGCTGGTAGAATGGAGACATGATGGCAACATTGATCCAGACGGTGAGGCAAAGCCTCACCCGCCGCGGCGCCCGCCCGGCGGAACTCGCGGAACCGGCGGCCGCGCGGCCCCTAGCGGCTCCCCTCCCCGGCGTCGAGATCGCGCCGAACGACCCGATCGTCGCCTACTTCGTGAGCGCGCCGGGCGTGGTGGAGATCGAGAAGCTGGAGATGGATTCGCCGGCCCTCCGGGCGCTGAAGGCGGCCGGCGTGAAGATCGCCGTGCCCCTGGTCGCCCAGGGCGAGCTCGTCGGGTTGCTGAGCCTCGGGCCGCGCCTGAGCGAGCAGGATTACTCGGCGGACGACCGGCGGCTGCTCGCCAACCTGGCGACGCAGGCAGCCCCGGCCGTGCGCGTGGCGCAGCTGGTGCAGGAACAGCAGGCCGAAGCCCGCGACCGGGAGCGCATGGAGCAGGAGCTGCGCGTGGCGCGGCTGATCCAGCAGACCCTCCTGCCGAAGGACCTGCCCGCGCTGCCGGGCTGGGCGCTGGAGACCTACTACCAGCCCGCGCGCGCCGTCGGCGGCGACTTCTACGACTTCTTGCAGCTGGACGACGGGCGGCTGGGCATCGTGATCGCGGACGTGACCGACAAGGGCGTGCCCGCCGCGCTCGTGATGGCGACGACGCGCAGCATGCTGCGCAGCGCCGCGCAGAGCGGGGCCGCGCCGGGGACCGTGCTGGGGCAGACCAACGACCAGCTCTGCCCGGACATCCCGCCGAAGATGTTCGTCACGTGCCTGTACGCGATCCTCGACCCGGCGACCGGCGTGCTGGAATATGCCAACGCGGGCCACGATCCGCCCTACATGCGCCAGGCCGGCGGCGTGGCGGAGCTGCGCGCACGGGGCATGCCGCTCGGGTTGATGCCCGGGATGGTCTATGAAGAGAAAGAGGCGCGGCTGGCGCCCGGCGACACGCTGCTATTCTACACGGACGGCATCGTCGAGGCGCACAACCCGCAGCGCGAGATGTTCAGCTTCCCGCGCCTGCAGCAGCTCCTCGCCGTCGATCGGGCGGGACGCCCGCTGATTGCGTTCCTGCTCGACCAGCTTGCCGGCTTTACCGGGGCCGGCTGGGAGCAGGAGGATGATGTGACCCTGGTCGCGCTGGAGCGCGCCGTGGGGTCGGGAGTGGCCATGAAGACAACGGATACTGCCGGGGCGACCGCCCTGGCGGATGAGACGCCGCGGCTGTTGGGCGAATGGACCGTGGCGAGCGTGCCCGACAACGAGCGCCAGGCGGCCGACCGGGTCGCCGAGGTGCTGCAGACGGCCGGGGCGCCGTGGACCCTCAGCACACGCCGGCTGGAGCGGCTCAAGACCGCGGTGGCCGAAGCGACGATGAACGCGATGGAACACGGCAACCACTATCAGGCCGACAAGCCGGTGGCGCTGCAGGTGTTGGGCACGCCGGAGACGGTCGAGGTGCTCATCACCGACCACGGGAGCGCGGAGGTCATCCCGGAGCCGGATACGCCCGACCTGGAGGCCAAGCTGGCCGAGCAGCAGACGCCGCGGGGCTGGGGCCTGTTCCTGATCAAGAACCTGGTCGACGACATGCGCGTGACCAGCGAACCCGGCCGGCACACGGTCGCGCTGGTGGTGCGCCTGGAAGGAGGGACTCGCGATGGTCGCTAAGACTCTGGAAGCCAGTGTACGGCATCAGCCGAGTGCCACGATCATCTATCTGCAGGGCGAGATCAACGCGGCCGCCGAGGACGTGTTGAATGCCGCCTATGCCGAAGCCGAAAGCCGCGAGGGCGAGGTGATCGTGCTGAACTTCACCGCGGTGAACTACATCAACAGCACCGGGATCGCGCTCATCGTCAGCTTGCTGGCACGGGCGCGCAAGACGCACCGCCGGCTGCTGGCCTGTGGCCTCAGCCCGCACTATGTCGAGATCTTCGAGATCACGCGGCTGGCCGACTTCATGAACGTGTTCCCCGACGAGGTGAGCGCGCTGGAAGCCGCGGCGCCCTGACCACGGCCGGCCGGCCCCGGCCGCCGGCACGCGCGTTCCGACCGTGCTTGATCAACCGCCCAATTATCGGACCAGGAAAGGAGACTCGTGATGCCCCAGGCCAACGTGCTGATGCAGGTGCGCACGCCGGTGCCGACCGTCAGCGTTATCGACATTCAGGGCGACATAACGGCGGCGGCCGAAGAGGCGCTGATGAGCGCCATCACGACCGCGGCGACGCCCCGGACCCGCGCCATCCTCTTGAACTGCAGCGGGCTGGAGTACATGAACAGCAGCGGCATCGGCCTGCTCGTCACCGTGCTGATCCGGCTCAATCGCCAGAAGCAGCGGCTGCTGGCCTGCGGCCTGAGCGAGCACTATCAGAACATCTTCGAGCTAACCCGCTTGACCGATGCGATCGGCGTCTATCCCGACGAGACCGCGGCGCTCGCCGCGGCGGTCTGACCCGCCGTCCGACGCGGCGGCCAAAAGGAGGCCTTGCATGACCCAGTCACCATCAACTCCCGGGAACAAGCCCGCACGCGACGCGGGCCACTGGGCCGCGGATCCGGGGCACCTGCGCGTGAAGGGCGTGCCGGCCGGGGCGATCAACCTGAACGTCGAGGGCCGCCAGCTGACCGGACCGCTGCGGGGCTTCGGCCCGATGTGGCAGAAGACCTACTCGGTGCGCCTGCAGGGTGCGGACGTCACGCCCGCCGCGGTGATCAAGGCCTGGAAGGAGAACTTCCCGCGCTTCTGGCCGCCGGGCAACCGGTTCTACGCGCCGCTGACGGGCGTGAACCTCGGCGACGTGGCCGTGCTGAACCTGGCCATGCCGGGCGGCATGAAGCTCTCGACCGGCATCATGGTGATTTACGCCGACGAGGAGTCGTTCACCTTCATGACGCCGGAGGGCCACATGCTGGCCGCCTGGATCACCTTCAGCGCCTATGAGTCCGATGGGGTGACCGTGGCGCAATCGCAGGCCCTGCTGCGGGCCAGCGACCCGATCACCGAGATCGGCCTGCGCATGTTCGGCAGCCGGCAGGAAGACCGGTTCTGGCACGACACGCTGCGCGCGCTCGCCGCCTACTTCGGCGTGGATGCCGCGCCCCAGATGCGCCAGATCTGCGTCGACCCCAAGGTCCAGTGGCGGCACGCCCGCAACGTGTTCAAGAGCTCGGTCATCACGTCGTCGCTCTACATGCTCGGGGCGCCCTGGCGCGCGGTTCGTCGCCGCGCGCCGCGGTGAGGGAGCGGGTGACGAAGACTCAGTCGCGCTACGATGCGGTGGTCGTGGGGGCGGGGCCGAACGGGCTCGCCGCCGCGATCACTCTGGCGCGCGCCGGCCGGTCGGTGCTCGTCGTCGAGGCCGCGCCGACGGTCGGCGGCGGCACGCGCACGAAGGAGCTTACGCTCCCCGGCTTCCTGCACGACGTCTGCTCGGCCGTGCACCCGCTCGGCCTGGGCTCGCCCTTCTTCCGGGATCTGCCGCTCGGGCAGTTCGGCCTGGAGTGGATCCACCCGGACCTGCCGCTGGCGCACCCCCTGGGCGGCGACCAGGCGGCGGTGCTCCACCGGTCGGTGGCGGCGACGGCGGCCGGGCTGGGCCGCGACGGCGCGGCCTACCGGCGGCTGATGGGTCCGCTGGTGCGCGACTGGCCGAAGATCAGCCCGCTGGTGCTGGGGCCGCTGCGCATCCCGCGGCACCCGCTGGCCGCGTTGCGGTTCGGCATCCCGGCGCTGCTGCCGGCCGACCTGCTGGCCCGGCTCGTCTTCCGCGAGGCGCCCGCGCGGGCGCTGTTCGGCGGCATGGCCGCCCATGCGATGCTGCCCCTGTCGGAGCCGCCGAGCGCCGCGTTCGGGCTCGTGCTCGGCATCCTGGCCCACGCGGTCGGCTGGCCGATCCCGCGCGGCGGCTCGCAGGCCATCGCCGACGCGCTGGCCGCCTACCTGCGCACCCTTGGCGGCACGATCGTCACGGGCGAGCGGGTGGAGAGCCTGGACCAGCTGCCCCCGGCGCGCGCGGTGCTCTGCGACATCACGCCGCGGCAGTTATTGCGCATCGCGGGCGACCGCCTGCCGGCCGGCTACCGGCGGCAGTTGGGGCGCTTCCGCTACGGCCCCGGCGTCTTCAAGGTCGATTACGCGCTCGACGGCTCCGTGCCCTGGACTGCGGCGGCCTGCCGGCGCGCCGGCACGGTGCACGTGGCCGGGCCGCTGCCGGAGATCGTGGCGAGCGAGCGGGCGGTCGGGCGGGGGCGCTATCCGGCGCGGCCGTACGTGCTGGTGGTGCAGTCGAGCCTGTTCGACCCGACGCGCGCGCCGGACGGCCTGCAGACGCTCTGGACCTACTGCCACGTGCCGTCGGGCGGGACGACGGACATGACGGCGCGGATCGAGGCGCAGATCGAGCGCTTCGCGCCGGGCTTCCGCGACCGCATCCTGGCCCGGCACGTCATGGGGCCGCAGGCGATGGAGTGCTATAACGCGAACTACGTCGGGGGCGACATCAACGGGGGCCGGGCGGGCCTGCGCCAGCTGTTCACCCGGCCCACGCCGAGCCTGAACCCCTACGCCACGCCCGTGCCCGGGCTCTACCTCTGCTCCTCCTCGACCCCGCCCGGCGGCGGCGTGCACGGCATGTGCGGCTACTACGCCGCCCAGGCAGCGCTGGAGACGGCCTTCTAGCCGCTTACCACTCCGCGAGGCGCCAGACGGCCGGCTGCACGTCGCCCGCCTCGACCCCGATCTCGGCGTAGATGACGACGGCCTGCTTCAGGTGGGTCATGGCCGCGGCCGAGTCGCCCGCCTCGTGCAGGAGGTCGGCCAGGTTGCTGTGCAGGGCGGCCTCGCGATGACGGTCGCCCTGGGCGATGCAGAGGGTGAGCGCGCTTTCGGCGAGGGCGATCGCGCGGGCGGGGTCGCCGGCCGCGGCGCAGGCCAGGGCCAGATTGTTGAGCGCGGCGGCCCGAATCGCCGGGTCGCCCAGCGCCTCGGCGAGCGCCAGGCTGCGCTCGAGATGGGCCTGCGCGCGGGCCGGGTCGCCGGCCGCGCTCGCCAGGATGCCCAGGATGTTGTAGGCCTGGGCCAGCGCGTGGGTGTCGGCCGCCTGCTCGGCCAGCGCGAGCGCGCGCCGCGCCTGGGCCTCGGCCACGTCCGCCGCGGCGCGCCCGGCCCGCTGGTGCGTCAGCAGGCTCCAGTCGGCGTAGAGGCGCGCCTGCTCGCCCGGCGCGGCCCCGGCCGCCTCGAGCTCGGCCAGCGCCGCGCTCAAGTGGCTCTCCGCGCGGTCCCACTCGCCGCGCCGCTGGTAGACGGTGCCGAGCTTGTGCTCGAGCCGCGCCAGGGCGGCGGGGGTGCCGCGGGCCGCCGCCGTCTCGTAGCTCGCCAGCGCGGCGCCGTACTCGCCGAGCAGGGTCTGCAGGTCGCCGATGGCCTCGTCGAGCGCGGCGGCATCGGGGTGGCCGAGGGCGAGCGCCAGGCGGAAGTGGTCGAGCGCGGCGGCGTTGGCGTAGAGGCGGCGGGCGTGCTCGCCCGCCTGGCGGTAGAACTCGGCCGCCTGGGCGTCGTTGCCGGCCATCTGGTGGTGGTAGGCGATCTGGGCGGCCAGCGCGCCGCCGTCGCGTGCGTGGCGGGCGCGCTCGGCGAGCGCCTCGGCCACGCGGCGGTGCAGCAGCCGCCGCCGGGCCAGGCTCGTCTCCTCATAGACGAGCACGCGCAGCTTCTCGTGCGCGAAGTCGTAGGTCAGATCCCCCGCGCCGCCGTCCGGCATCTCGACCACCAGGCCGTTCGCCAGCAGCGCCTCCAGCGCGCGCACCGCCTCGTCCTCGCTGCGGCCGCTGGCGGCGCGCACCGTGTCGAAGTCGAAGGAGCGGCCGATCACGGCGGCCGTGCTGAGCAATTGCTGGGCGGTCGCGTCGACGTGGGCCAGGCGCGAGCGGAGCAGGTCGCGCACGCCGCCGGGCAAGCCCCAATCCGGGCTGCCTTCCCCGGCCGACAGCGCGGCCAGATACTCGACGAGGAAGAAGGGCAGGCCCTCGGTCTCCTCGTAGAGCCGGGCGACGAGGTCGGGCCGGCCGGGCGGGCGGGGCCCGGTGGCGGCGCGGACCAGCGCCTCCACGGCGGCGGGGTCGAGCCGGCCGAGGGTCAGCAGCGTGACGGGGCCGGTGCGGCGGGATGCGCTGAGCAGGTCGGTCAGCCGGCGGACGGCCGCGCTGTCGTCGGGCCGCCAGGTGAGCAGCAGGGCGACGGGCCAGGCGTCGAGGCGGCGCACCAGGTAGGTGAGCAGGTCGAGCGAGGCCGGGTCGATCCACTGCAGGTCGTCGCACAGCAGGATGCCGGGCCGCGGGCCGGCGGTGGCCGCCTGCAGCACCTGGCGCAGGCCCTCGAAGAAGCGCGTCTGCGCGCCGAGGCTGTCGAGCGGCGGCGGGGCCGGGCGCCCGGCCTGCGGGGCGGCGAGGTCGGGCAGGAGGCGGCCGGCCTCGGCGAGCACGGGCGGCGGCAGGGCCTCCAGCCGGGCGCGCGCGGCGGGCTGGGCCAGGGCGGCGCGCAGCAGTGAGCCGACGAGCGCGTAGGGCAGGCTGCCCTCGCCCTCGTAGCAGCGCGCGGCGACGGTGGCCGCGCCGGCCGCCCGCACGTGGGCCAGGAGCTCGTCGGCCAGCCGCGTCTTGCCGATGCCCGCCTCGCCGGCCAGCACGAGCACCCGGCCACTCGCGCCGATGCCCGCGTAGCTTGCCGCGAGCGTGGCCCACTCGGCGGCGCGGCCGACCAGCGGCAGGGGCGCGCCGGGGCCGGGCGGCGTGGCCGGGGCGCCGGGCGCGAGCGGGGGCGTGCGCTCGGGCAGCGCGCTGGGCGGCGGGGGCGGCCGGTTCTCCTTGATCGCCTCGTACAGCCGGGTCGTCTCGTCCAGCGGCGCGACGCCCAACTCGGCGTCGAGCACCTGCACGCACTCGCGGTATTGCTGCAGGGCCTGGGCGCGCCGGCCGGTCCAGGCGTAGAGCAGCATCAGGCGGCGGCGGGCCGGCTCCTGCAGGGGGTCGAGCGCCACCCAGCGGCGGGCGTAGGGCAGGGCGCGGTCGGGGTCGCCGGCCGCGGTGTAGCCCTGCACCAGCCGTTCGAGCGCGCCCGGCAAGCTCGCGCCGCAGCCGCTCGGCCTGCAGCATCTGCCACTCGTCGAACGGCGGGCTGTCGCGCAGGCTGAAGCCGGCGAGGAAGTCGGCCTGGTAGACGGCGACGGCGGCGGCGAGGGGCGCGAGGCAGGCGGGGCAGACGGCGGCCGGGGCGTGGCCGTGGGTCTGCGTGGCGGCCAGCCCATCCCGGAACGCCTCGACGTCGATCCGCAGCCCGGCATCCGGCCGCAGCTCCACGGTGTCGTGGCCGACGTGCAGCGCGGGGAGCGGCAGCGCCTTCTTGAGCGTCGAGAGGGTGCGGCGCAGGGCGGCGCGGGCGTGCGACTCGTCGTAGTCGGGCCAGAGCAGCGCGGCCAGCGTGTCGCGCGTGTGGGGCTGCCGGGTCGCCGCCAGGTAGGCGACGAGGGCGATGGCCTTGCGGGTGTCGACGGGCACGGGCGCGCCGTCGTGCTCGATGCGCGGCGAGCCGAGCAGGTAGAGGGCCAGGTCGGGCATGTGCTCCTCGCAGTCGTGTGGGCCATTATAGGCCAAACGGGCCGCGATCGCAACGATTTGCGGGGATGGCGGGGGGCCGTAACGGTGGGAGGTGGCGACCGGCACGAGCAGCACATGGTACGTGCGGGGCTGGGGCCAGGAGGTGGCGCAGCAGACCAGCGGGGACTACGTCTGGTACCTGCCCGATTGGCTGGGCTCCGTGCGGGGGCTGGTCGAGGGGAGTGGCCTAGAGAGCACCTACAACTACGACCCGCTGGGCACGCCGGAGGGGGTGGCGCCGGCGGACTACGGGTTCGCGGGGGAGCCGCAGGATGGCTCGCTGGGGTTGGTACAGCTGCGGGCGCGCTGGTACGGCACGACGGCGGGCGCCTTCCTGAGCCGCGACCCGCTGGCCGCGCGGGCGATGGATCAGTTCAGTGTGGATGGGTATCTGTATGGGAACGATGATCCGGTCAACCGGACGGATCCCCTCGGATGCGATGAGTTCCACGGGCGACGAGATCGGGCAAGGCTGCTATTTGATACCTAGCTCTGCGCCGTATGCTGGGGCAGCGCGTGTGACTGCCTGCGCGCGGCTGCTGGCGGATTACTGGGCCTCGTACAGCGCGGGCCAAAGCGCGTTGCCCCTGGACGAGTGGGTTGCGCAGCAGGAGCGGACCCGTGAGGACTGGCTCCGCACCGGCCTAAGCATGACCCCGGGCATCGGCGACCTCAACGACCTCTTCACCATTGTCAGCGGGCATGACGCCATCATGCACGAGGACGTGCCTTACCTTTCGCCCCAGTGGTGCGCGACGGTCGTGGCGGCCACCCTGCCCGTCGTGTCCGGCAAGATCGCCCGGGACATCGAGCGCGCGGTTCGGGGCGGTAATGACCTACCGTTGGTGAACGGCGTCCTGCGTTATCTGCTCCATGACGACCTCGAACTCTATCAACGCATCCAGCGCCTCGGCGCTCGGGACGGCACTGAACTGAACGGCATTGTGCAAGGGATTGCGGCCGCCGACAAGACTATCTACCGTGCGATGACCGACAGGGAGGGGCGGCAGATCACTCTGTCGGTTGCCGACATGTATCACACGATCGGACGCCACTTCACCCGCACAATTCCGCCTTCCGGGCTTGACGATACGTGGTTCTCTCCCACGATGAAGGTTGGGGACGTGGTGGATCTGATAGCGGAGACGGTGCATAATGGGGTGCGCGAACCGGGTGCGTATGGCCACTGGGTGTACACATGGACGGATCCAACGTGGGGCGAGATCGAGGTGCAAGTGCTGAACGACAAGGTCATGACTGCGTATCCTGTCCACAGCGGGAGGTAGAAATGGGCGGCTGGGATCATCCACCGCGAAAGGTGTACAGCGGGCCGTTCCGCGAAATCAGGCTAGATTTTGTGCCGGACGAGTATGAGCCGCCGCGTGATTACCTCCATCAGCCAGGGTTCCTGAACATATACCTCGACGGCGAGGACGCGTCCGCCCGCGTATCGTCACCGTATCTGTTCATGACGCTGGGCACAGTCGTAATCCACCTCCCGCGTCTGCTTGCCGGTGGCTCTGCCAATGCGAGTTGGGTAAGCGGGGCTTGGACGCTGACGATGCGCGCCAATCCACCGCACAACAGGATCCTGCTCACACTGCGGATTTCAGATGAACTCATCGCGCTACGTGATGCCGAGGTCCCGCTGGATCAGTTTGCGCACGAGGCTATTCGCCTGCTGCGGGCTTGGCGCGCGTATCTCGCGCCTATCTACCGACGCCAGATTGACGACCAGGAAGAAGGCTATTGGTTCCGACACCAGGAGGAAGAACTCGCAGAGGCGGAGGCGGCTCTCGCCGCCTACACAGCGCCCCGCGACTAACGGCGGCAGGGCGCCGACCACCTCCTTGGGCTCTCGGGTGGGCCTGTGTTGCCACGGCGCTTCCGGCCCCGCTTGCTCCGCTCGGGGCCGGCCTCCGGCTGGGCCTGCAGCCCGTCGACGTGTGCCGGGCCCGCCCGACGGGACGTAACGACGCGCCAGTGTGCGGAGCGGCGAACTGCCACACCGTCGCGAACTTCCAGTACGCGCTGACCCCACTGAACTAAGCGGCGGTGGTGACTGAGACGCTGGGGGCGGCGACGCGGACGGTGGGCTACGGCTACGAGGCGCTGGCGCGGGTGATCACGGCGCGCCTCCACGTCGGCCCTACCATCTCTCAACCCCGACTCGGCGTTGTGCTGATGCCGGCGATGACGAGATCGAGCATGCGGTTGGCTCCCGCAGCGTCAGCCACACGGTCATTCACCATGGCGATCCCGTAGACGAGGCGCATCACATCCACAAGCTGCACATCCGCGCGGATCTGTCCGGCGGCTTGGGCGCGGCGCATCAGCGCATTACCCGCCCCGTGCATCGCCTTGGTCGCCGCATAGATTCTCGTCCCCTCAACCTGCTTGGAGGCCAGGATGGCGGCCCCCATGCTTCGCCCGAGCCCCGCGAAGTCCATCTGGAGCCGCAGCCAGCTAATCAGCGCGTCGAAAGCATCCGGCGCGCCGACGAGTTCTTCAGCCTGCGCCAGTAACCCCTTGGTTTCATCCAGGAATACCGCTTCGAGCAAGTCCTGGCGGGTAGGGAAGTGGCGGTACAGCGTTCCGATGGCGACCCCCGCCGACCTGGCGATGTCCTCCAGCACAATGTCAGCGCCCTGCTTGGCAACCGCGCCGCGCGCCGCGTTCAGCAGGCTGGCGTGGTTGCGCTGGGCGTCAGCGCGCATGGGGCGGCGGGCCGGTCTTGGCTCCTTCATTAACCGCTTATCCTTTCTCCCCCCAGCGAATGCCCCTTGACAACATGAGGATACCTCCGTTATAATAAAAGGAGGAGCCCTCACTTTGTTGCCGACGCATCTTATTTTACCATGAGCAGGAGCACATTCCCATGCGAGTTTTTGTCACCGGAGCAACGGGATTTATCGGTAGCGCCGTCGTTCGTGAACTGATCGGCGCCGGGCATAGCGTGATCGGTCTGACCCGCTCAGACGAGGGCGCGGCGCACCTTCTGACCGCCGGGGCCGAGGCCGTACGCGGCGACCTTGACGACTTGGACAGCCTGCGCGCCGCAGCGGCGGCAGCAGACGGCCTTATTCACCTGGCGTTTCCGCACGGCGGCGCGGACTTCGCCGCCGCGCTCGCGGGCGATCTGGGCGTGGTGGAGGCACTGGGGGCGGCGCTCGAAGGCAGCGGCAAGCCGTTCATAACCACCGCGCACTTCCGCGGGGAGGCGTCGGATAACGCGGCGCTCACAGTGGCAGGGGTGCGATCCGCGGTCGTAGCTTTGTCGCGGAGTGTGCACGACGCCGGCGACAAGCACGGCTTCATACCGCGGCTGATAGGTGTCGCGCTGGCGAAGGGCGTTTCCGCCTATATCGACGATGGGTCCAACCGCTGGACCGCCGTGCATCGGCTCGATGCGGCGAACCTGTACCGCCTGGCGTTGGAAAGCGCTCCGGCGAGATCGCAGCTTGACGGGGTCGGCGATGAGGGATTGCCGTTCATCGACATTGCCAGCCTCATCGGGCGGCGGCTGCACCTGCCGGTGGTCAGCATCCCCGCCGCAGAGGCGGAAGGCCACTTTGGTCCTTTTCTCGGCATGGTGGTGGGGCGCGACATGCCCAAGTCGAGCGCAGCAACCCGGGAACTTTTGGGCTGGCAGCCTGTACATCCTGGACTGCTCGCCGACGTCGAAGCGAACTACTTCAACAACTGAGGCGCCACGCAAGGCCCTCTTCACGACGCCCGGTTCTGTTACTGAACAAAGTGGAGGACCACGCGAAGCGCTTCGCGTTGTCCTTGCAAATGATCACGAAAATCATTCTTGTCACCGGGCAACCGGGAAGGGCCGGCCTTCGCTTCGTGCCGGCCTGTTGCGATAGCTGTTCGCGAACACATCTGTACGACCAGAAACAACTCTCAAGAAATCGAGGAGTAGTATGAAAGCGATTGTTCTTCACGAGTACGGGCCCGCGTCAGCGCTCAGCTACGAAGACGTTGCAGATCCCAAACCCGCCGCAGGCGAGGCGCTTGTACGCGTCGCCGCCACCACCGTCAACCCTGCTGATTGGCGGGTGCGCTCCGGCGCAGTCAAGAATTTCCTTCCGGTAGAGTTCCCTTATATCCCCGGCCTCGACCTGGCGGGTACCGTTGTCGCGGTCGCCGAGCCAGGCTCCGGTTTCGAGCCGGGCGACCGGATCATGGCTGTCGCCCGGCGTACCTATGCCGAACTCTGTACCGTCAAAACCACCGACCTCGTCAAGATTCCGGCGGGTCTGGACATGACCATCGCTGCTACGTTGCCATTGGTCACCGTCACGGGCGATGCGATGATCCGGCTTGGTGCCAAGGTCCAATCCGGCCAGACCGTGCTTATCACTGGGGCTTTAGGTGCCGTCGGTCGTTCCGCGGTCTTTGCGGCAGCGCAGATCGGGGCGCGGGTTATTGCCGGCGTGCGTGGCAGGCGACTGGAAGCCGCGCGCCAACTTCCCGGCGTGAGCGAGGCCCTCGCTATCGATGATGATGCAGCGCTTGAACAACTCGCGCCCGTCGACTGCGTCGCCGACATCGTCGGTGGGGCGCGCGCCGGCCTGCTCCTTGCCCGAGTCAAGGACGGTGGGGTGTTTGGTTGTTTCCCAATGCAAAACCCGCGCAACGCTGCGCTGTATCCAACCATTCAGATCAATGTCGTTGTCGCGCCCGTCATCCCCGCAACGATTTTGCGCTATGCAGAGGCGGTACGCGACGGCACGTTGGCGATCCCGGTGGAGCGGATCATGCCGCTCGCCGATGCCGCCGAGGCGCAGGCAATCGCCGAAAAGGGCGGCGCTGCCAAGATTATCCTCACCGTATGAACAGGCGCAACTCCAGAAGGCCCGCGACCGCCCCGGTTTGCAGCTCAGGCGATCTTGCGTGCCACATCACGAGCGGCGTTCACTGAAAAAGCCTCATACGAGGTAATTTGATCACAATTGCGCTTGAAACGGATTGTTCTTTGGACCTACTCGCGCACTTGTAACTAAGTGGGCAATTAATTCAGACCATATTCCGCGACCTGCTGGCCGCGCGGACCGGCGGATCCGTTCAGCGCGGACGGGTACCTGTACGGGAACGATGATCCGGTCAACAATCGCGACCCTCTCGGCTGGGCCAATGCGGCAATCGGCCGGGAAGGGGCTGGGTGCTCCCGCCCCCGAACAAGTGCTTATCTAGTGAAGCGTCCGACATGGGCCGGGCGTGCCCGACGCAGGAGGAGCGGGACGCCTATGCCTGCTGGCATGCCTGGATGGCCCAGAACGCCGGGCTGTACCCGCGCCTGCGGCATAACTCGGGCGGGCAGTATGTGCAAGGCACCGACGCCCCCGGCGCGGTCCGGCTGGAATTGGGGAGCGGATCCGCCCCTGGGCCTGGTGCAGGGCCGGGCGAGGGGACGGTAACCTACGGCTACGACGCGCTGCAGCGGGTGGTCTCGGCGACGGAGAACTCCGGCGATGTCTACACCTACACTTACGACCTGGCCGGCAACCGTACCAGCACGGCCCTCAACGGTGACATCACCAGCTACAGCTACCACGCTGCCGATCAGGTGCAGAGCTACGTACGACACGGCCGGCAACCGGACCGCCGACGCTACCCAGGTCTACACCTACGGCGCCCGCAACCGCCTGACGGGCATGCGGCAGGGCGCGGGCACGACGCCCGGCTACCTGTGCGACGGCGCCGGCGGGCTCAGCGTGTGGGCGTGGGCGTGGGCACGCGCGCGGGGGTCGGCACGGCGCCCGTGGCGGCCGGCGGGCGGGGTCGGGTTCGCGGGCTGCGTGGAGGGGCTCGCCAGGGCGGTGGGTGGCGTTTGCTCGCCGACGACGATCTGCAGCGGGAAGCCCCAGAGGATGTTGCTCGAGTCCTTGATATGGTTGCGGGCAACAATGGCCTCGACGGTCGTGTCGAACCGCACGGCGATGCCGGATAAGGTATCACCCGGCTGGATCGTGTACTCCACGAGGGTGCCCGGCGCCAGGGTCGGGGTGGCCGTCGGCGGGGTGCCGCCCGGCTTCGGCGACGGGTGGGGCCCCGGCGTGCCGTCGATGACAATGGGCGTGGCCGACGGGCCCTGGACGCTCGTCGCGACCGCGACCGGGCTCGCCGGCGGGGTGGTGGTCACGGCGGGCGTGGCCCCGGTGGTCTGGGTCTCGGTCAGGGCGGGGGACGGACTCGCGGCCGCCGGGGAGGCCGGGGGCGTCGGGAGCGGCGCCGTGCCGGGCGGGGGCGCGGCCGGCGTGCCCACCGGCCTCGCCGGGGTGGGGCTCGCCGTGCCCATGTCGACCACGCGGATCTCGATCGTCTTGCCGGACAGGTTCAGGGCCGCGACGGCCACGCCCGCGCCCAACAGCAGGACGACAACCAGTAGCACCCAGCCCACACTTCTGCGCATCTGCTCCTACCCCTCATTCGTGTCGCGGCCGCGCCGCGGGACGGCCGCCGGGCGTGCCCCGATCGGCCGCGTTGGCGCGGCGCGCACTGGCGCGCCATCCTTGTAACGTTTCCGCGCGGGTCCTGCTGCGCCGTGCGCGCCCCGCGGGCCGATCCTGCCGTCCCCGAGGGCCGCGCGGACCGGGTGGGCGGGGCATCAACCGCAGGCCGCCCGACGCCCCGCCCGGCGCCCGCGACCGGCCCGCCGCGGCCGGGGGCTCTCCCGCGTGGTGACGATGTGGTGACGGCGTGGTGACGGCAGTTTTAGATCCCGTCGTCACCACTTTTCTGACTGGACCCAGCCGCAATCACGGGCCGGTGACGCGGGTGACGGCGTGGGGGTGGTGGAGGATGTGAACGAACGCCCCGGATCATGCGCGGGTCGTCCACCGGTGCGGTCCGCCTGCCACTCAGCGGTTGGGCGCGATCCGCGCAGGGCAATGCGAGATCCCGCAGACGTCGCGCCCGCATCCCGGCCTTCCGGGAACCGCGCGGTCGCGCAAGATCCTCACGTGACGGAGCACGCTCCCACAGACGCACGCGCTCCGAGCAGGCCGAATTCGGCGCCCCTCGCCCGTTGTCGGGCGACGGGCGGGGGTGAGGGCGGCGCGCCCGACCAGCGCGGGCCTGCGCCGGTGGGCGCCGCGCGGGGGCTTGCCAACGCCCGGGGGGATCTGGTATGGTAGCGCTACGCCGCGGCCCGCGCGGACCCCAGCAGAGGAGGGCGGCATGAGCCGAACCACGCAGCTATTTGAGCTCCAGCAGGTCGACAGCCAGGCGGATGATCTCCTGCATCGCGCCCTGGCCATCAACCAGGCGCTGGGCGAGAGCGAGCGTCTGCGCGCCGCGCGCGAGGCGCACGCCGCCGCCGCGGCCGCGCTGGCGGAGGCGCAGACGGCGATGCGCGCGCAGGGCCGCGAGGTCGACGAGCTCAGCGCGCACCTGGAGACGCAGAGCGCCCGCCTCTACGACGGCTCGATCAAGAACCCCAAGGAGCTGGTCGCCATCCAGCACGACGTCGCGCACACGCGCACCGTGCGCTCGGAGCGCGAGGACCGGCTGCTCGAAGCGATGGACGTCGTCGACCAGCGGCAGGCCGACGTGGCCGCGGCGAGCGCGGCGCTGGAGCTGGCGGAGACGGAGTGGCAGCGCAACCAGGACGGCTTGCTGGAGGAGAAGGACGGCATCGACTCGCAGCTGCGCGTGTTGCGCGCCAAGCGCGAGAAGATGCTGCCGGACATCCCCTGGGCCGACCTGCAACTCTATGAGCGGCTGCGCAAAGCCAAGCACGGGGTGGCCGTGGCGGGCATCGAGCACGACATCTGCCAGGCCTGCCGGGTCACAATCCCCGTCGGGGCGATGCGCACGGCGCGTGTGGGGCAGGAGTTCGTCTACTGCCCGTCGTGCGCCCGGCTGCTGCATCCCGGCGCCCGCGGCGAGCTGATCCGGCGGTGACGCAGCCGCTATGGTGAAAGGCATCGGCCCGCGCGAAGTCGCGGCCATCGCGGCGGCGCGGGGCGCCGGCCAGGCGGCGCGGCTGCTCCATCGCGGCGGCGGTACGGCGCTGCCGGGGCTCGTCGCCGGGCGGATCGCGCCGCAGATCCTGCGCCGGCTGACGCGCCAGTTCCCGCGCGGCTCGCTCATCGTCACGGGCACAAACGGCAAGACGACCACCAGCCGCATGCTCGGCGCGGTGCTGGCGGCGGCGGGCTGGCACCCCATCCACAACCGCTCCGGCTCCAATCTGGTGCGCGGCCTGATCGCCACCCTCGTGCAGGAGAGCCGGCTGAGCGGCCGCCTGCCGGCCGACAGCGGCCTGTTCGAGGTCGACGAGGCGACGGTGCCCGCGGTCGTGGCCGAGGTCCGCCCCCGCCTGATCCTGATCAACAACCTCTTTCGCGACCAACTGGACCGCTACGGCGAGATTGATACGGTGCAGCGGCGCTGGCGCGAGACCCTGGCGCACCTGAGCCCGCGGAGCACCGTCGTGCTCAACGCCGACGACCCGGGCGTGGCCGTGCTGGGCCGGGCCACGCCGGCCCGCGTGCGCTACTTCGGCCTCGCCGACACGCGCCAGGCCCTGCCGGCCCTGCCCCACGCGGCCGACGCCATCGATTGCCCGATCTGCGGCCGGCGCCTGGTCTACAGCGCGGTGCTGCTCTCGCATCTCGGGCACTACGCCTGCCCGGCGTGCGGCTTCCAGCGGCCGGAGCCCGATATCCGCGCCACCGAGGTCACGCTGCACGGCACCGACTCGGTCCACCTGACCGTGGAGGCCGGCCCCACGACCTTCGGGGTGGATATCGGCGTGCCGGGCCTCTACAACGCCTACAACGGCCTCGCCGCCTGTGCGGCGGCCCTGAGCCTGGATGTCGCGCCCGCCACGATCCGCGCCGGGCTGGCGGGCTTCCGCGCGGCCTTCGGCCGCATCGAGCGCGTGGCGGCGGGCGCTACGGGCAAGGCGCTGCTGCTCGCGCTGGTCAAGAACCCGGTCGGCTTCAACGAAGTGCTGCGCATGCTCTTCCCGCCGGTCGCGCCCGCCGCCCCGGCCCCGCCGCGCCGGCTGCTGATCATCCTCAACGACCTGATCGCCGACGGCCGCGACGTCTCCTGGCTCTGGGACGTCGACTTCGAGATCCTGGCGGCGCCGGGGCGCGTGGCGGCGGCCACCTGCGCGGGCATCCGCGCGACCGATATGGCGAACCGCCTCAAGTACGCCGGGCTCGATCCCGCCTGTATCACCGTCGTGCCGGAGCTTGACGCGGCGCTGGCGCAGACCCTGGCGGCCCTGCCGGCGGGCGCCACCCTCGACGTCCTGCCGACCTATACGGCCATGCTCGCCTTCCGCGGCCTGCTGGAGCAGCGGGGCTGGGTCAGCCAGTTCTGGGAGCAGTAGCCGTGATCGCCGCCGTGACGGTGCGCGCGCCCGTGCGGGTCGACTTCGCGGGCGGGCCGTCCGACGTCGCGCCCTTCTGCACCGACGAGTGGGGCTACGTGGCGAACGGCGCCATCGGCCTCTACGCGACGGTCCACGCGCGGCGGCGCGCCGACCCGCAGATCGTCCTCTGCTCCGACGATCTGGGGCGGCGCGAGGTCTACCCCGGCTACGCCGCTCTCGTACGGGATACGCCGCTGCGCCTCCTGACCACCGCGCTCGACCTGGCCGAGTTCCGCGACGGCGTCGAGATCACGGTGCGCACCGACGTGCCCTCGGGCGCCGGGCTGGGCGCCTCCGCGGCCGTCAGCGTGGCGCTGCTCTCCGCGCTCGCCCGGCTGCAGGGCGCGGCGGCGCCCGACCGCGCGCGGCTGGCGCAGGCGGCCATCCGGCTGGAGACGGGCAAGCTGCAGAACACCGGCGGCGGCCAGGACCAGTACGCCGCGGCGTTCGGCGGCTTCCAGGGCTTCCACTTCGCGGCCGGCGGCGTCACGCGCCGGGCGCTGGCCGTGCCCGCGGCCGCGCAACAGGCTCTGGCCGGCGCGCTGCTCCTCTGCTACAGCGGCGTCTCGCGCATCTCGGGCGACGTGCTCGGCGCGATCATGGCGCGCTACCGGGATGGCGACGCGGCCGTGATCGGTCACCTGCGGCGCCTGCGCGATCTCGGCCACGCGGCCGAGGCGGCGCTCCTGGCGGGCGACGTGGCCGCGCTGGGCCCGCTGATGACGGACGCCTGGCGGGCGTTCCGCGCCCTGCACCCGAGCGTGTCGACCCCGACCATCGAGCGGATCTTCGCGCTCGCCGGAGGGGCGGGCGCGCTCGGCGGCAAGGCGACCGGCGCGGGCGGGGGCGGCTGCGTCGTGCTGGCCTGCGATCCGGCCCGGCGGGCCACCGTCGCCGCGGTGCTGATCGGCGCCGGCTTCCAGGTGATCCCCTTCACGTTCTGCCCCGACGGCGTGGCGGCCGTCGAGGACGCGGCCGGCGCGCCCGGCCCGGCCGGGAGGTAAGCCCATGGACCTGCATCTCCACTTCCTCTACCCCGACCTGATGAACATCTACGGCGACCGGGGGAACATGATCACGCTGCAGCAGCGCGCCGCCTGGCGCGGCATCACGGTCTACGTGCACGCCACCACTATCGGCGAGCCGCTGGACATCGCGCGCGACGACTTGTACCTCTTCGGCGGCGGGCAGGACCGCCAGCAGATCGCCGTCTCCGAGGACTTGCAGGGCAGCAAAGCGGCCCAGTTACGCGAGGCGGTCGAGGGCGGCGCGGTCATCCTGAGCATCTGTGGCGGCTACGAGCTCCTACAGCACTACTACCGGCCGCCCGGCGGGCCCGAGCTCCCCGGCATCGGCCTCTTCGACGCCTACTCGGCCGGCGGCGACCGGCGCTTCATCGGCAACGTGGTGGTCGAGACGGAGATCGCTGGCGAGCTTGTCGGCTTCGAGAACCACAGCGGGCTGACCTTCCTCAACCCCGGCTGCCGCCCGCTGGGCCGCTGCCTGGTGGGCGCGGGCAACAACGGGCGCGACGGGCAGGAGGGCGCGCAGTATAAGACGGCCTACGGCTGCTGGATCCACGGATCGCTGCTGCCGAAGAACCCGCGCCTGGCCGACGTGTTGCTGACCCAGGCGCTGGCCCGCCGCCACGGCGCCGTCGCGCTCGCGCCGCTCGACGATGCCGTGGAGCTTGCCGCCCACCGCACGGCCGTGCAGCGCGCCTATGCCACGCACTGATCCCGACCGCGCGGCCGCGATCCGCGCCGTGATCTTCGACATGGACGGCGTGCTCGTGGACAGCGAGCCGCTGCACCTGAAGGCCATGCGCGCGGTGCTGGAGGCCGAGGGCCACACGCTCGACACCGCGGAGTATGTGCAGTACATCGGCGATTCCGCCCGCAATACCTGGGAGACCATCCGCGGGCGCCGCGGCCTCTCCGGCTCCCTGGAGGACTACCTGGCCCGCTACGACGACGCGGTATGCGCCGTCATCGCCGCCGAGGCCGTGCCCATGCCGGGGCTGCTGCCTCTGCTCGACCTGCTGCGCGCCGACGGGGTGCCGCTGGCGGTCGGCTCGACCTCGCCCCAGCGCTGGGTTACCGTCACGCTCGCGGCGCTCGGCGTGGCGGACTCCTTCCAGGCCGTCGCCGGCCGCGACATGGTGGCGCACGGCAAGCCGGCGCCCGACGTCTTCCTCCGCGCCGCCGATCTGCTGGGCGTGCCGCCCACGGCGTGCCTGGTGGTCGAGGACTCGCCGCGCGGCCTGCAGGCGGCCCGCGCGGCCGGCGCCTTCGTCGTCGCTTTCCGCCCGGGCGGCCAATCGCTGCAGGCGCCCGGCGAGGCCGGTCCCGCCGACCTGGTCGTCGACTCGCTGCCCGCGCTGGGCGCCTGGTGGCGCCGCCACTTTCCGCACGCCTCCTGATCCCTCCGCGCTCCGCCTGAGAACGCCTGCGCGCCCCGTGAACCTCCTGCCCGATCGGGCATATATCTTGCTTTAACGGACTCGACTGGACCGCCCGGCGGGACCAGGTCATGCGGTGCGGGAAACGGTCGAGCAGGCGGACCGCCGGACGCACTGAACAAGGAGGTTCCCGATGCGAGTTGAGAAAGAACTGGTGGTCAATGCACCGGTGGATAGGGTCTTTCAGCTGTGGACGGATTTCGAGCGCTTCCCGCGCTTCATGCACCACGTGGAGTCGGTGACGCAGACCGGCGACAATACCTATCACTGGAAAGCCAAGCTGGGCGGGCGCGATGTCGAGTGGGACGCCAAGGTGGTCGGCATGGTGCCGAACCGGTCGGTGACCTGGCGCTCGACGAGCGGCGCGGAGAATGCCGGCGCGGTCAACCTGGCCGCGCAGGGCAACGTGACGCTCATGCAGGTGGTGATTGAGTACGAGCCAAGCTGGTTCGTCGGCCTGGTGGCCAGCGTGACCGGCGAGATGGCGCGCAGCGTCGAGGAGGACCTGGATCGCTTCAAGCGCCTGGCCGAAGGGGTCGCGGGACCGGAGCCGACGCGGGAAGAGCGCATGAACGCCGACAAGGGGACGGACGTGGGCAAGGAAACGCGCGCGCGGCTGGAGAACCAGCCGTCCCGGGTGCAGGGCGCGACCAGCCAGAGCGTGGGCCCCGGCAACACCGGCGCGTATGGGCCGAGCGCGGCCCGCGCCGGCCTGGCGCGGGGTGGCGCGCCGTCCGAGTCGGGCACGGCGGCCGCGGATCAGCCGGCATCCTCCACCTCCTGGGCACCGGCCGGCAGCACCAGCTGAGATGCCGCCGGCCACGCCACCGCCCGCCTGGGCCCGAGCGGGCCAGATGCAAGGCGGCCACGAGGGCGGCGGCGAATATGCCACGGGGGGCGCGAGCGCCGGATCGCTCGGCGGCAGCACCCGCAGCGGCAGTGAGGGCGCGCCCAGCCCCGTGCCCGGCGAGGAGATCGTCGACAGCGCCGCGGCCGGCACCGGCGGCGCGGGCGCGCATTTGCCCGGCCAGGCCGGCGAACGGGCGGGCAACTCGACGGACTATAGCGCGCGCAGTGGCGAGCAGGCGCACGGCACCGGCTATCCGGCGAACGACGAGACCGCGGGCACCTCTCAGACCGTCCGCGTCTCGGGCTCGCATCATGATTACGGCGGGACCGACATTACGCCGACGCCCGGGGCGACCGGCTTCGCCGCGACCGAGTCGCAGGGCGCGCAGGAAGCCGCGGGCACGCCGCCCGAGCCGAACCGGCTCGAAACGGGCGACCAGCCCGAGGCGCGCGCCATGGATAGCGGTAGCCCGCGCGGCCAGGAACTCGACGACCGGTGGGGGCAGCACGCCCGCGCCCAATGCCGGCACGCCTGCGGCGGCGGGCGGCCCGGGCGTCAGCCCGGCCGAGGGCGAGAGCGGCGGCGCGCACGGCCCTTCGCTCTACGTGAACGCCGCGGCCGGCAGCACGTCGACGGCGCCCGGCGTGGGCGGGCTCAGTGCCTTCGACGCGCCCGGCCGGGTGCGGCCGGAGGATCTGGAGCAGCCGGAAGGCGGCGCGCCCGCGGCGCCGGGTGTGGGCACGGCCGGCGCGCAAACCAGCGAGCCGCAGGCCGGCGGTGCTCCCCCGGCGCAGCCCGGCGGGCGTACGGCCGGCACCGCGGCGCCGCGGGCGGCGAGTCCGGCCGTGCCGGCGGCTTCGCCCCGCGCCGAGGAACAGGGCACGGCCGGGCTGCGCGGCGGCACGGGCGGCTGGGGCAGCCCCACGGGCGGCGAGGGCGCCGCGACGGCCGAGGGCGATTACGAGGCCGGCGCGGGGGTCGGCGGCGCGGCCACCGGCGACCCGGGCGAAGGCATCGGCCTGCCCGCCGTATCCACGCCCGACCTCGACACCGGCCAGGTGCCGACCGGCGAGGGCCCCGCTATGGGCCCGAACGAGTCGGAGTTCGGCAGCACCAGCCACTCGGCGCCGGGATCCTGGCCGACTTAAGATCGCGCCCAGCCGGGCCGATGAGCCGGCGGTCCCCACTTGGGGGACCGCCGGTTCGTCATGGTCCCGGCCGCGCCGGGCCTTCGGCCCGTTGTCGCGGTGGTGCGCCTCTGCTACACCGGGGAAAGCGGCGCCGCGGGCGGCGAGACGGCGGCGAGCCGGAGGCGGAGGTCGCGCGGGGCGTCAGCCGGTTGGCGGCGCTCGGCCTGCTCCCGGCGGGCGGCCGGGGTGCCGCCGCCCGCCGCGACGTCGCGCAATTCGCTGCGGCTGACCAAATCACGCGCGACCATCCTTCGGTAATCAGCAGGATCACCGCACAGGGCCCACTGCTGGCGCACCTGCAAGATCGAGCGTACCGCGGTAACGATGTAGCCGGCTTCTTGAAACAAATGTCGCGTGGTGGGGCTGGCAAGTTGCTGGTGATCTGGGACGGCGCGCCGATCCATCATGACCACCACGGGCAAGCCTTCCTGGCCGGCGAAGCGGGAGCGGTGCACGTGGAGCAGCTGCCGGGCTACGTGCCCGGCCTGAACACCGGCGAAGTAGTGGGGGGCCGTTGAAGTATGCCGAGTTGCGAAACGTCACCGGCCATGATCAGGATGAACGCCGCCACGAACTGCGCCGGACAATAGCGCGACTACAACATAAGCCGGACCGCATTCACGGTTTCGTTGAACGCGGTGGATATTAAGATCGCGACGCTCCCATCAGTAAGCCACACTATAGGATTTCTACATACCCTTCTGTTCCATGAACACGGATTCGCTGCCCATCTTTTATCAATTGGGTGGCGTTTTCTACTCCGACAACGGCTGGTAAGCCATATTCACGCGCGATAACTGCTCCGTGGGTCATCAGCCCGCCAACTTCGGTGACCAGGCCTTTGATCAATACAAACAACGGTGTCCAGCTGGGGTCCGTAAAGGTAGTGACCAGGATATCTCCATCTGCCAGGTCGGCGTCTTCCATATTCACGAGGACCCGCGCCCGTCCCTCGACCACTCCGGAGGAAACCGCTAGCCCCGCAAGAACTCCCGCCGGGAGGTTCTCGCGTTTGTACTTACCGGCAACCATCTCGCCGTCGGACGTAATGACGCGTGGGGGCGTCAGCTTCTCATAGAACTGGTACTCCTCTTTTCGTTTGCTGATGATCTCGTAATCGAGTGTGTGGCTGCGTACAGCTTCGCGAAGCTCTTCGAACGTGAGCAAGTATATGTCCTCATTCTCATGGATGACGCCCGCCGCTACAAGTCGCGCGGCTTCGCTTAGCAGCGCCTGCTTATAAACGAAGTAGCGGCTGATCATGCCGTATTTCGGATATTCGCGATAACCGATGTAATTCCGCAGCAGGCGGATCACGCGTCTTGTCTCTGCGGCTTTTCGTTCGCCGCCGGGCAACCGCCGCAAGCGATCCAATAACTCCTGTTCTTTCCTGGCGGCCTCCTGCCGTCCTTGCTCGAACCTGCGCTTGCCGGCGCCAGGCTCGAAGTTCTCGATGTGGCTGAGAATCATAGGGACGAGCGTAGCCGGGTTTTCGCTCCAACGGGTTCGCGTTATATCAATTTCTCCGGCGCAGCGCATCCCGTATTTGCCGAGATACGCATAGATCGCGGCGCGGGCCTCGCTCCCCCCGTGAACGTGCACCAATCCGTCCAGGAAGCCGGCATCTCTTGCGTGGCGCAGATACTCGACGACTTCCGGGTACGGGCGGATAACATCCGCGACATCTAATAGCGCCAGGCCCATTTCCGACGTGATATTGTTGGACACGGATTGCGAAAGCGTGTCTGCCACGTTTCTTTCACCTAACCATTCCTCTATTTTCTCATTGAGCCATGCGGAAGCGTTCATGGCAGTCATGAACACAGCCGAGCTTCGTGGATCGAACAGGATTTTCCGCAGTTGCTGGATATCTTCCAGAATGAAATCAAGCAAATCGCTGCCCGATTTCGTCGCGATTTGCCGCTTTAGCTCGTCTATCGACGCCTGGCTATTCGCGATCAAGGCGGAAACGATGCGGGGGTCGTACTCGGTCCGTGTATCGAAACGCGCGGGCGCCACGACTCTGTTGCTCTTGCCGGGACCCCCGCCGGTTTCAGCGGTTGGTAACGGCTTGATGAAGTCCCCCCGCTCTATGAGGGTCACCAGCGCGTCTTTCATGAGCGGTTCGTGCTGTGCCATGACATGCAGCAGGCTTTCTCTGCCGGCAGGCGAAGCGAGTTGCTGGCTGACGTCGACAAACAACCTGCCGGCGGCTGGGCGCATGGGCGCGGGGGTCGTTAGCAGGAAGAACGAGAGTCCCAGCGGTTTGATGGGGTCGGTCATCATTTGTTGGTGGCCGACCGAGACGTACACGTGGTGTTCCTGGTCGCGCACTTCAGGGATGGGGAACAACGTTGTGATCGGCCGGCTCTGGACGATATAGAACCCATCACCAGTCAGACACCATTCAATGTCCTGGGGGCAACCGAAATGTTCTTCGATTCTTCTACCTATGCGCGCAAGCTGCAAAATCTGCGCGTCCGCCAGCACTTGCCTGTTCTGCTTCTCAGGCTCAAGCTCCTGTTCTTGCGTGCCTGCTTCTTTCAGGGCATAAATCGCCCGCTTCTTGGTGGATACCTTCTTATCGATCACCCTGCCGCTACGCACCTTATAGGTATCCGCGTTTACCCGCCCGGAGACCAGGGCCTCGCCAAGGCCGAAGCCCGCATCAATGGATAGCACCTTCCTGTTGCCGGTGACCGGATCGGCAGTAAACATGATTCCCGCCGCCTGCGGGAAGACCATCTGCTGAACAACCACAGCCAAATAGACCCCGCGGTGGTCGAAGCCATTTTGAAGGCGGTAAGTTACGGCCCGCTCGGTAAAGAGCGATGCCCAGCACTTGCTGATGTGCTCCAGGATGGCCGGCTCGCCCACAATGTTCAAATACGTATCCTGCTGGCCCGCAAAGGAGGCCGCCGGCAAATCCTCGGCGGTTGCGCTGGAGCGTACTGCGTAGGCGCCGCTTTCTCCGAGCCTGGTCAGGAAGCGGGCGATCTCTTCACGGATGTCTGCAGGGACGGCTACCCCTTCGATGAGCCGGCGGATCTCGCCGCTCAGCCCAGCGATTCTATCCCGGTCACCCACATTTAGCTGCGCTAGTCGATCAAGCAATTCGTGGATGGAGGGCGCTTCCCCGATGATTCTTTTGTAGGCTGCGGTAGAAAGACAAAAGCCGTCCGGTACCCTTATGCCTTCCATCTTGCCGAGTTCCCCCAGGTTCGCCCCTTTACCTCCGACGAGCTTGCGTTTTGTTCCGTCGATGTCCTGGAAACCAAGCACATATGCGCTCATGTCTTTACCTCTCCCGTCCCGGCAATTCCCTATTGGTGCCATATGCTCAGGAAGTTACGCCACGCGACGTTGCGAACCATCCACTCGGAGACGGCGCAGTTCGGCCGGTGAGAACGCCCGCCGTCCCCATCAGGCAGTCGCGGCCCATCCGCCGCCACTCGTGCACATGCCTCGCTCAAATCCCGGTTGCGCACCCGGTCGCTGAAGCCGCCTATCCCCACCCATATTGTTGTTCCTGGCGCCGCTATCCGCCTACTCAGGCCGAAGTACAGCGGTATGCTGTCGATGCTCCTGTCTGCAGAGGCCCTTGCCAATCGCGATCTGGCCGGCTTACCGGCCGCCGTGCGGCGCGCGCACTACGGTCCGCAGGTGACCCGCGCGCCCGCCCGCTGGCTTGCCCCGTGCATGTTCATCAGCGCGGCCTATACGGCGGAGCAACTGGAGCGGCTGCGCCCCAGCGGGCCGGCCCGTCCGTCCGGCACCTGACGCACGCCCTCGGGCGCCTCCACCGGACCTGATCTGGTATACTGCGAGGAGAGACTCCGGCACGGGACTCCCTCCGGAGCACGCCAATCCGCCTGTTCCTGGAAGGAGCCACCCGTGCGCGATTCCGTCTTCCTCCGGCCCCGCATCCTCTCGGCCCTGCTGCTGCTGGTTGCCTTGCCTGCGCTCGGCGCCGTGGTGCGCGGCGGCGCCCAGGCGGCTCCGGCGACGCCGCCGCCCGCGCGGCACCCCGGCAAGCCGCTTGGCCCGGCGCCGATCCCGGCGGTCCCGCCCCGCGCCGCGCAGGACCCGGCCCGCGGCGCGCCGCCCGTGCTCCAGGTGCCCGAGCGCGTCGGGGGCCCGGATGCCTACGGCTATATGGTGAGCGACAGCACGGAGCCGCACGGGCCGATCTTCAACTACATCTCAGCGCCCAACCTGATCCTGGCCGGCGACGACATGACGACCACCGTCAACCTGCCCTTCCCGATCAGCATCTACGACCGCACGGCCTATACGCTGACGCTGAACACCAACGGCCTGGCCTACATCCCGCAGGGCGGCTGCCTGGAGCCGTCGAACCCCTGCTACCAGAACTACAACCTGCCCAACGTCGATGCCCCGCCGGCCACCGTGGCGCCCTTCTGGGACGACCTCGTGCTCACCACGACGGTCGGCGGCGGCGTCTATGCCGGCACCTTCGGCACCTCGCCGGCCCGGACCTTCGTGGTCGAGTGGCGCAACGGCTATTTCTACAACGACCCGACGAGCATGATGAACGCCGAAATCGTGTTCCACGAGAACAGCAACGAGATCGACTTCCAGTACGGCACGCTGAGCGGGGCGGACGGCAACGGCAGCACGTCGGTCATCGGCATCCAGAACTATGCGCAGACCATCGGGCTGATGTACAGCAGCTTCCAGCCGGCGCTCTCCTCGAACATGGCGGTGCGCTTCCTGGCTCTGGTCTCGCCCGGCGATCAGGGCACCATTACCGCGCCGTGCTCCAGCGTCATCTATAGCGGGCGGGTGACCAATCCCTTCACGCAGACGACCACGTTTCAGCTTTCCGTGGCCGACAGCAATCCCATCTTCGGCTCAGTCGTCACGCCGACGAACACGGGCGGCCTGCTGCCGGGCAGCAGTGTGTCCTTCAGCGTCGGCATGATCGTGCCGCCTGACGCGCCGGTGAGCGCCACGAACGTCACCACGCTGACGGTGGCATCACAGAACCCGGTCTGGCCGCTGACCGAGGCCGTGCACCTCGATACGGAGGTGGACCAGCCGGGCGCCGACTTCGTGCCGGGGTCGATCAACGGCGCGGGCCAAACCGGCACCACCGTGACCTACACACTGCACCTCTACAATCGCGTCGGCCCGGCCGCCGCCTTCCATCTGGAAGCCCAGAACAACAACTGGCCCACGCAAATCAGCCCGGTCGATACGCAGGTGCTGGCGCCGGGCGTGGGCGTGACGGTCACGGTGCAGGTGCAGATCCCCGACGGCACGCCGCTCGGCGAAGCCGACGTCACCTCGCTGGTGGCGACCGCGCAGCTGTCGGGCAGTTGTGCTTTCTCGGGCACGGGCACGATCACCACGTTCAACAACAACCAGGTCGGGCGCCAGCCCTTGCCCCAGCCGCGCGCGCGCCAGGCGTTGGTCGACTTCCCCCTCGACGGGCGAGTCTACATGCTGGGGGGGGTCACGCTCGACAATAACCGGAACCTGCCCATCGACGAATATGACCCCCGCGCCGATACCTGGACGGCGCGGACCACCCTGGTGCATCCGGTCAGCAATGTGAGCGGCGCGGTCATCGGGAGCACCATCTACGTGCCGGGGGGCTTCGACGGCGCGGCGAGTGACCAGTTGCAGACCTACAGTCCGCTGGACGACACGGCGGCGGTTGTGGGTAGCGATCCGCTACCGGCGCCGCGCTACGGCGCGGGCGTGGTCGCCGTGGGCAACCGGCTGCTGGTCATCGGCGGCGCGGACAACGTCACCGCGACCCGCACGGTCTTGATCTACGACCCGGGCCGGCCCGCCGGCAGCCGCTGGTCCACCGGCGCCCCCATGCCCACGGCACGCGCCTTCGCCGCGACGGCCGTGGTCGACGGGCTGGTCTACGTGGCCGGCGGCATTGCCGATCCCAACAACCCGGTGGACCTGGGGACGCTGGAGATCTATGACCCCGCGACAGACCAATGGACCGCGGGGCCGCCGCTGCTGACCCCGCGCGGCGGGGCCGCGGCCATCGGGGTGGACACGGGGCAGCCGTGTGGAGGCTACCTCTACGTCTTCGGCGGCGGCTGGGATCATCCGCTGGCCAGTGTGGAACGCTATGACCCGGCGGCACAGACCTGGGCGGCCATCGCGCCGCTTACCGTAGCGCGCCGCACTCTCGCGGCCGCTTACGCGAGCAACGGCCATCTGCTGCTCGTGGTCGGGGGCTATCAGGACGGCGAGGTCAGCACGGTCGACGCGGTCGGCTGCGGCGGGGTGCTCGCGACCGCGACGCCCACGCCGGTCGGCGGCGTCCCGACCTTCACGCCGACGCCTAGCTGCGCGTCATCCTACAGCGACGTGACGCCGGCCGATTATTTCTATCCCGCGGTGCGCTATCTCACCTGCCACGGCGTGCTCGCGGGCTATGCCGACGGCACCTTCCGGCCCTACGCCAACATGACGCGCGGGCAGCTCAGCAAGGTCGTGGTTCTGGCGGAGGACTGGACGATCCAGACGCCCACGACCAGCCACTTCAGCGACGTGCCGCCCAGCAACCCCTTCTACATCTACATCGAGAACGCTTACGCCCATAATATCATCGACGGCTATTCCGACGGCACCTTCCGGTGGGGCAACGACGTGACGCGCGGCCAGATCGCCAAGATCGTGGCGCTGGCCGAGGGCTGGCTGCTGCTGCGCCCCGACCAGCCGGATTTCAGCGACGTGCCGCCCGATCATCCCTTCTACACTTTCGTGGAGACCGCCTTCTACCACGGGATTCTCTCGGGCTACGCCGACGGCACCTTCCGGCCCTACGCCCCGGCCACGCGCGGCCAGGTGAGCAAGATCGTCTACCTCATGCTGGGCTCGCCGTAGGCGGGCGCCGGGCGCGCAGGCGCGCGACGGTATCGGCGGGCACGGGCGGCCCGCCGCCGAGCATGGCGTGGTCCTTGATGTCGCGCGCGTGATAATCGCTGCCGCCGGTCGGCACGAGGTCGAAGCGCTCGGCCAGGGCGAGGAGCCGCTCAATGGTGGCGGCGTCATACTCCCCGTAATACGTTTCGAGCCCCACGAGGCCGGCGGCGGCCAGGGGCTCGAGCCGCGTCTCCAGGTCGGGAATATGGGCCGGGTGGGCCAGCGCGGCCACGCCGCCGGCCGCGCGCATCAGGGCGATGACATCCTCGGGCGTCATGCGGCGCCGCGGGACGTAGGCCGGGCCGCCCCAGGTGAGATAGCGCGAGAAGGCCTCGTTGTTGTCGGCCACGTGGCCGGCCTCGACGAGGGCCTGCGCGACGTGCGGCCGGCCGACGGAGCCGCCGCCGGCGATTGCCCGCACGCGCTCCCAGGAGATCGGCGCCCCCAGCGCGACCAGCTTGGCCACCATCTCGCGCCCGCGCTCGATGCGGCCCTCGCGCAGCCAGGCCAGGCGCGCCAGCAGGGCCGGGTTCGCTGGGTCGAACAGATAGCCGAGGAGATGGACCTCGCCGTGCGGCAGGTCGGAGCCGAACTCCACGCCGGGGATGAGCGTGATGCCGCGGGGCGTGGCGGCCGCCCGCGCCTCGGGCAGCCCGGCGACGCTGTCGTGGTCGGTGATGGCCAGGGTGGTGACGCCGCGCTCCGCGGCCAGCTCGACGAGGGCCGCCGGGGTCAGGCGGCCATCGGAGGCGGTGGTGTGGGAATGCAGGTCGATCGTAGACATGGCGAGTCCTTTCCGGCGAGCCGTCGGGCCACAAGAAAACCCCGTCCGAGCAGGTGACTGTCGGACGGGGTCGCTGCACTGCGGCGGCGCGGCGCTGGAGGCGGGGCGCCGGGCCAGGGGGCGGTGGGCGGGCGGCGGCCCGCGCTAGCCGCGGGTTTCGATCACCAGGCGGATGGCGGTCCGCTCTTCGTTGGCGATGGTCACGTCGATGAAGGCGGGGATGCACACGATATCGATGCCGTTGGGCGCCAGATAATCGCGGGCAATGGCGACGGCCTTGATCGCCTGGTTGGTGGCGCCGGCGCCGATGGCCTGGACTTCGGCCCGACCGACATGGCGGATCACCCCGGCGATCGCGCCGGCCACGGCGCTGGGGCGCGAATGCGCCGAGACCTTGAGCACTTCCTCGCCGTCGTCGGCGTGTGTCTCAGGTTCCAGCGCGCCATCTAGCATCGCGGCGGGGTGCGCGCCCACGACCGGCACGGGATGCAACAACTCTCGCGGGAGCTCGGGTGGCGTCTCTAGTCTGACTGGCGCGGTCCGCCGGGTCTCCGCGTCGGCCTCCGGCGGAAAGCGCACTCCCGGTTCGATCTTGATGTCTTTGAGGTTCAGGTCGTCGTAGGTGCGGCCCATAGTCTTGCACTGCTCCTTGGCACAGCCGGTTGGATGCCGATCTACCGGGGGCACGATTGGCCCGGCAGGGGGCGGCATAAGGGGGGGAAACGTGAGAGAGGTTTGCGGTGCAGATGGTGATGGCTTTCTCCAGTACCGGATCGTGCCCGGCGACGCCCCGGCCTCCGACGAAGCGCCCCCGTGCCGCGGGGGCGCCGCTTGGCAGGCGGCGCGCGCGGGACGGGCTGGTGGTAGCTTACTTCGCAAAATCGACGGCCCGCGTCTCGCGGATGACCGTGACTTTGATCTGGCCGGGATACTCGAGGCTCTCCTCGATCCGCTTGGTGATATCACGAGCCAGGCGCATCGCGCCGAGGTCGTCGACGCGATCGGGTTTGACGAGGATGCGGACTTCGCGGCCGGCCTGGATCGCATACGCGCGTTCCACGCCGTCAAAGGAGTGGGCGACGCCTTCGAGGGCTTCGAGGCGCTTGATGTAGTGCTCGACGCTGTCGCGGCGGGCCCCGGGGCGTCCGCCGGAGAGGGCATCGGCGGCCTGGACGATCCAGGCCTCGACCGTCAACGGTTCTTCTTCGGAGTGGTGGGCGGCGATGGCGTGGACGATCTTCTGGGAGCGGCCGAGCCGCCGGGCGATATCGGCGCCGATGAGGGCGTGCGGGCCTTCGACTTCGTGGTCGACCGCTTTGCCGATATCGTGCAGCAGGGTGGCCGTCTTCGCGACGTTGATGTCGGCGCCCACCTCGGCGGCCATCGCCGCCGCGATCTGCGAGGACTCGATCGCGTGGTGCAGCTGGTTCTGCCCGTAGCTGGTCCGGAAGGAGAGCCGGCCCAGCAGCTTGATGAGGTCGGGATGGAGGCCCTGCACGTTGGCCTCGTAGGCCGCGCGCTCGCCTTCCTCCCGGATGAAGACCTCCATCTCTTGTTCCACCTTGGCGACGACTTCTTCGATGCGGGCGGGGTGGATGCGGCCGTCGGCGATGAGCCGTAGCAGGGTGCGGCGCGCGATTTCGCGGCGCACCGGGTCAAAGGCCGACAGCGTGATGGACTCGGGCGTTTCGTCGATGATGAGGTCGACGCCCGTGGCTTTTTCGAGGGCGCGGATGTTGCGGCCTTCGCGGCCGATGATGCGGCCCTTCATCTCGTCGTTGGGCAACGGCACGGTGCTGACGGTGATCTCGGGGACATAGTCGGACGCCGCGCGGGCGATGGCGATGCAGATGACTTTGCGGGCACGCATGTCCGCGTCTTCTTTAACTTGCAGCTCAATTTCGCGAGCGCGCCGCGCCGCGTCCTGGGCAACTTCTTGCTCGACCTGCTGCATCAGCTGGGCGCCGGCCTCGTCAGCCGTCATCCCGGCGATGCGCTCCAGGGCGCGCTGTTGCTCTTGTTGGGCCCCTTCGAGCGCTGTGCGCGCTTGCTCGTTCTCCTTTTCACGGGATTGGAGCTTGCGCTCGCGCGCTTCGAGTGCCTCGATCTTGTGGTCGAGGGTCTCTTCCTTGCGCTGGAGGCGTTGCTCGAAGGCTTGTAGCTGGCCCCGTTGCTCGCGGAACTCGGTTTCCAGGTCGGACCGCATGCGCAGGCGTTCTTCCTGGGCCTGCAGTCCCATCTCTTTCTGCCGGGTCCGCGCGTCATCGAGGACGCGCTGAGCTTCTTCCTGTGCTTGCCTGACGCGATCCGCGGCGCCTTTTTCCACTGCGGCTAGTTGTTCACCGGCGGCGATCGCGCTCTTACGGGCGAGCTGCCTCATTATCCCGATGGTCACAAGGACCGCGACCACCGGCAGTAAGATGAAGGCAGCCCACCAGAAAGAATCCGTGGGCATTGATGTCTACCTCCTATGCAGTTTTTAAGGTTCGACGGACGAAAGCGTTAACCCGAAAGGCAGGGTAGCGCCCGTGAACACGGTCGGCATATCGTCACCGATATGCCGGGCCAGGGATGGCCGCAAGGGCCGGCTGGCCTGCCAACTACCCTGACAACAAGCAAACCCATGGCTGCCATAGCAGGCTATGCCAGCATGATTCGCGTCCATGATATACTCTTTACGTACTCTTGTCAAGATGTAAGGTTCGCATTCATGAGTCTGCTTGGAGATGCGCGGAGACGCAGCACACTTCGTATGATCGGCTTTGACCTTCCATCCGTAGACGATTCAGGCCGCATCCTAAGGTTTTATTGAGGAGCCGCGCCCGGAAATGGACATAATGGGATCCCGATAATCGGTCACTGAGAACTGCGGACCTGCGCGGCGTTAGCGCGTGACCTGCAGTGCGCCCAGATCGAGCGCGGGCAGCGGCGCACCGCCGCCCGCCGGCTGGACCGGCAGCCCGGGGCCGCTGGGGGCGTCGTAGAGCGCCAGCGTGAGATGGTAGGTGCCGGGCGCCAGGGTGGGGGGGAGCGGGAGATCGTAGCTGCCGGCCAGGAACTCGTGGGGATACCAGGCGCCGACCGGGCGCAGCCGGCCGCTGCTGATCGGCACCACGTCGACCTGGGCGACCGTCGCGCCGCCCGTGTTGAGCAGGTGCAGCGCGACCGTCCAGTTCCCCGGGGTGGTGGCGGCGCCCGGCAGCGCGCGCCAGTAGAGGCGGATGCCGGCCGCGGCGCCGGGCCGGTAGGCTGCGGCGGGGGCCGGGCCGGTGGCCGGGTCCCAGGCGGCCCCGGCGGTCGGCAGGGGGCCGAGGGCGTAGCCCGCCAGTGCGGCGACCGCCCCGAAGCGCGCGCCGCTCGGCGTCATGCCCGCGACGGCGCCGGGCGCGGCGCCCGTCTGGACAACCCAGACGTCCGGGCCCTTGTCTCCCGCGCGGTCGCCCGGCCACTCCCGCACGAGGGGCAGCGCGTGGAAGGGGGCCAGTTGGGCGGGATCACGCGGGCCCTCGGCGCTCGGGTTGGCCACGATGGCGTCGCTCGTGCCGACGAGCAGCACGTAGTCGTAGCCGTGCGCGGCGTACCAGGTGGGCGGGTGGACGGTCAGTTGCGTGCCCGGGTCGTAGACGTCGGGGGCGGCGCAGGGGTAGGGGGGTGGCGCGCAGACCTGCCAGGGATGGAGCTCGACCGCGGCGCGGTGGCCGGCCTGCAGCGCGTCTTGCAGCCAGGCCCAGGCCAGATTGCGGCTCTCGGGCATGGCCATATAGAGGGTGAAATTGGCGCTGCGCCGGGCCGGCTCGGCGGCGAGCACGAGGCCGAGGATCAGCGCAATCAGCGCGGGGTTGCGCCACGCCGCGGCCGCGCGGCCGGCGGGCAGGCGCACTCGCGCGACGGCGGCCGCCAGCCGGGCGGCGCCGTAGCCGCCCGCCAGGCAGAGACACGGCAGCGTGATGATCAGGTTGCGCTCGTAGACCTCGGTGAAGCGGCTCATCAGCAGGGTATAGACGACAGGGAAGGGCAGCAGCAGCCAGGCGGCGCGCACGGCGGGCGCGTCGAGGCGCCGCAGCCGCAGCGCGTCGCCGAGCAGGATCAGGGCGCCGGCCGCGCCCGCGGCCAGCAAGACGCCGTCGGTGGCCCAGAGCGCCGCCACCTGCTTGCCGGCGGCGGTCGCCACCTGGTCGAGCCGCGTGGCCGGCAGGTAGGCGTTGACCTGGAAGAGGAAGCCGCGGGACCATTCGCCCCAGTCGAGCACCACGTAGGGGTTGGTGATCAGGAAGGCGGCGACCGCGGCGCCCAGGATCGCCGCGGCGCGCCCCAGCCAGGGCCCGGCGCGGACCGCGCGCCCGGCGCCAGGCGATCCCCCAGGCAAGCGCCACGGTCAGGCCCACGTAGACGCCGTTGTACTTCGCGCCCGCGCAGAGGCCGACCGCCATGCCCGCCAGCAGCGCCCGGCGGGTCGTGGGCCGCGCGGCCAGCGCCCAGGCCGCGGCCAGGGCGGCCAGCCCGAGCGCGCCCATCGTGACGTCGGTGACCAGATAGTGCGAGTACTCGACGTGCAGCGGCGAGGTGAGCAACAGCAGCGCGGCGACGATCCCGGCCCCGCGGCCGAACATCGCCCGCCCGAGCGCGTAGCACCCGGCCACCGCCGCCGCGCCGATGATCGCGCTGATCGTGCGCCCCCAGAGGTAGAGGCCGGGCTCGAGCGCGAAGATGTGGTTGCTGTCGGGCAGGGCGGCGGGCCCCGGCAGGCTGCCCTGCCAGGTGGCGAGGAAGACCTGCACGCGGTCGACCAGCGCCTGGAGATAGACGACCAGCGCCGGCCAGATGAAGAGATGCGGGTTCAGGTCGCCCGTCTTGATGATGTGCACGGCCGCGTCGACGATCTTGGGCTCGTCGACGTGCCCGACGTAGGGCAGCGACCAGTGCACCCCCCAGGCGCGCAGCAGCAGGGCGGGCACGAACAGGCCCGCGGCGATAAGCAGATCGAGAGGCGCGCGACGGATGAGGCGGGGAGATGCGGGGCGCGGGCCGGGCTCTAGAGTCCCGGCCCGCGCGGGGCCCGATGTCAGCAAATGGCGCCTATTCCTGGATCCAGGGGTCGGTGGCGCGCGACCAGGTGTAAAGCTCGTCGGGCGCGAACCAGAGCGCGACTTCGCGGGTGGCGGCCTCCGGGTCAGCCGAGCCGTGGACCAGGTTGCGCCCGGTCTCGACGGCGAAATCGCCGCGGATGGTGCCGGGCGCGGCATTGGCGGGGTTGGTCGCGCCGATGGTGCTGCGCGTGACGCCGGTGGCGTTCTTGCCCTCGAGCACGAAGGCGATCACCGGCGACGAGGTGATGTAGTCGATGAGGCCGGGATAGAAGGGCTTGCCTTCGTGCTCGGCGTAGTGCTTGCGCGCCAGGTCTTCCGGCACCTGCAGCATCTTCATGCCGGCGATCTTCAGGCCCCGCTGCTCGAACCGCGTGAGGATGGCGCCCGCCAGCCCGCGCTGCACGGCATCCGGCTTCAGGATAATCAGTGTCCGTTCCAACGTTGTCCTACTCCTTGTTCTTACAACACCCCCGGGCAAGCGCCCGGGCTAGATGGGAATCTCCTCGCGTACCCGGCGGGCCGCCTTGCGCATCTCGATGCGGACCATGCCGAGATTCACGCCTTTCTCCGCGATCGCCACCAGGATCAGGTCCTCGGCCTCGACCAGCTGGATCGAGCCCTCGGTCGCCTCGATGATCGTGTCGCGCAGGGAGCCGACGCCGATGCGCTCGGCGTGCTTGGCCACCGTGCCGAAGATCGCGGCCGCGATGGCGCCCAGCGCCTCGGCATCCTCGTCTTCGAGCAAAGTGCTGCTCACGACCAGCCCATCCTTCCCGACCAGCAGGCTCCCGATGACTCCGTCGACCCGGATCAGATCTTCAACAATCTTCCTCAACGCACCGGTCCTCCTCACCCGTAGGGTCCCGCTCTTCCCGCGCTGTCGCGCCCCGCTGGGCCGCGGGCGGCTAGTGGCCGCCCTGCGCCAGCAGCCAGTTGTATTGCGTGATCGCCATCTGGAACTGGCCCTGTTTCATGTAGACGTCGCCGAGAAGCCGATGCAGGGCGGGGTCGTCGGGCCGGCTGTCGACGAGATCGCGCAAGTTCTCTGCCACGATATCGAGCACCGGGGCGGGGACCGTGCGGCCTTTGATCAGCTTGCGATACTGTTCGGCGGCGTGCGTGTAGTCGTCGCGCTGCTCGTACGCGCCGGCCAGCGCCAGCCGGGTTGCCGTGTCGTCGGGCGCTTCCTCCAGCCGGCGCACGAGCTCGTCGATCGGGTCGCTCAGCGGGGCGGGCGCGGGCTGCGCCGGGGCGGGCGCCGCGGGCGCTTCGGCCGGCGCCGCGGCCGCCGGCTCCATCGCGGCAGGCATGGCCGGCACCTCGACCGCGGCAGCTTCCTCGGTGCCGGCGGTTACCTCCGGCGGCGCGGTGGCCATCGGTTCCGGTGTTTCTACCTCGGCCTCGCCGAAGGCGCGGGTGAATCGCCCGGCGACGCCGCCATCTCAGCCTCGCCGAAGGCGCGGGTGATATCGCCCGACAGTGCTTCCGTGGGTTCCACCTGTTCGGCGCCGAGGGCCGCCGTCTCCGGCGAGAAGGCGTTGAAGTCGAAGATCCGGTCCATCGACATCTCGGTCCAGCTCTCCGCGCCGAAGAGGTCCTCGTCGGGCAGCGCGAACGGCGACGGCGATTCCGCGCCGGCCTCCGCCGCGTCCTGGGCGCCCAGTGCTTCCGTGGCGAACGGCGACGGCTCCTCCGGCAGCGCGGCGGTGCGCGGCTCGGGCGCCGCTTGGGCCGGAACGGCGGGTGGCGGCGGTGCGGTGGGCGCGGCGGCGGGCGGCTCCTCCGCATCCTCCCCGATGGGTGACGTATATGCGGATTCGTCGAAGGCGAACGGCTGGATGTCCTGAGTGGACAGCCGCTCGGCGACGTAGGTTTGCAGTGTTTGTAGCTCCAGGATCCCGCCTGCGTCCTCGGCGGCCGGCTCGTCCGCGAGGGCCTCCTCGACCGGCGTCGCCTCGGTGGCGGCCCGCGCCTGGCCGGCCGTCGCTTCGAGCGTATCGCCGCTCGCGTCGCCCATCAGGTAGGCGCGCTCCTCGGGCGTAAGCTCGAGCGCGCTGAGGTCGAAGGGCTGGATGTCGCCGAAGTCGAAGTCCTCGATGGCGGCCTGCGCGCCGGGCGCGGCAGCCCCTGCCGCGGGCACTTCCGGCGCGGCGGGCGCCTCCGCAGCCGGTGCCTCCGCCGGCAGGGGGGGCAGTTCGGCGACCGGGGGTGCCGGCGGCACCGCGGCGGCGGGCGGCGGGGTCGCGGTGCTCTCCAGGATTGTCGCTTCGTCGAAACTGAAGGGTTCGAACTCCAGGTCGGCGAAGTCGAGCGGGGTCGTGAGGGGGGCCTCGGCAGGCAGGGCGGCGGGCGCCTGCGCGGCCGGTTCCTCGGGTGCCGCCGCGGCCGGCTCCGGCGCGCTCGGGGCGGGGGCCGGTGGCGTCTCGGACAGGATGCCGGCTTCGTCGAAGCTGAAGGGCATGACCTGCAGGTCGGCGAAATCGGCCAGCAGATCGTGCTCGGCGGAGGGCGGCGGCGCACCTTCCAGTTCGGCTGCGGGGGGCGCCTCGGCGGCGAACGCCGGCATCTCCGGCGCCGCGGCCGAGGCCGGCTCGGCAGCGGGCGGCCGGGCGCCGGGGCTCTCCAGGATCGTCGCTTCGTCGAAGCTGAAGGGTTGGAACTCTGAGATCGGAGAAGTCGAGCGGCGCCGCGGCGGCGGCTTCCGCGCCGAACTCCGGCGTGGGCGCGCCTATGCCGCTCGCGGCCGGCGGCGGCGCGGGCACCGGGCCGCCCAGGATGCTCGCCTCGTCGAAGCTGAAGGGCTCGACCGGCATGTCGGCGAACATGTCGCTCGGGGCTTCCGCCGCTGGGGCGGCCTCGGCGCTCGGCGTCTCGTCCTCGGGCATCGCCCAGTAGCGTAGCTCCTCGGCCATCTCGGCGCTGATCTCGCCCGTGCTGGGCGGCGGCTCACCCCGGGCGGCGGCTTCCGCGCGCATCTGCTCCGCCAGCTCCTCTTTGCGCCGCTTGGCTTTGGCGAAGATGGAGTCCTCGCTCTCGCCCAGTGGGGTGGGTGCGGCCTCCACGGGCCGTTGGGCCGCGGGGCGCTGCCAGGAGTAGCGATGGACGTCTCCGGGGGCCGCCGCGTCTTCCTCCTCGGGGCTGAACGGCATCGCCACCGGGCCGGGCGCCGACTCGGCCGAGGGCCAACCGCCCTCTTGCAGGTTGTCGAGATTCGAGCGAATCCATCGAGAAAGGCTGGATGGAGTCGAGGTCGTCCATGGCCGTCTGGGCAACGGGCGCGGGCGGCGGTGCGGCCGGCGGGGCAGCAGAGGCGCCGGCCTGGTCGAACATGAAGGGCTCGAAGTCGAACTCATCGCCGCCGAATGCGGTAACGTCGGCCAGGTCGGGCTCCTCCGACAGCTCGGCCGGGGGCCACTCGGCGGCCATTGGCGCTGCCGGCGCGGCGGCTTCGGGCGCCTCGGGCGCGGCTGCCGGCTCCAATTCGAGGCTATCGAAGGAGAACGGCTCGATGTCCGCGGGGATCTCGAACTCACGTCCGGCCTCCGCGGCCGGCGCGGCCGGGGCCGCCGGCTCCGCGGCGTCCTCGCCGTCAAACGGCGCGCTGACGCTCAGGAAATCGATGAAATCGTCGGCGTCGGCGCCGACGTCCGGCGGCGCCGCCTCGGCGTTGAACTGGAAGGGCTGCAGGTCGCCGAAGTCGAACGATTCCCCGGCTTCCGGCGCCTCGGATGCGGCGGCCGGCTCCTCGGCCATGGCGGCCGGGCCGCGCTCGTCCGGCGCGGCCTCCTGCGGCGGCGCCCCGGCCTCCGGCACTGCCCCACTCGCGGCCGGGGCTATCGCCTCGGCACTGCTCTCGACCACAGCCATCGCCTCGGCACTACTCTCGATCGGCGGCATGGCGGCAGCGCTGCTCTCGCCCGGGGGCAGCGCCTCGGCGCTGCTCCCGCCCGGTTCGGGCGCGCGCGGTGGCACCGGCGGGATCATGCCGCCCAGGAACGGCGCGGGCGGCGCGCCGGGCGTGCCGGGGCCCCCGGCCGGGCCTGTGCCCAGCCACGGGGTGCCGGTCTCGGGCTCTTCGGCCGCCGCGTCGGCATCGCGCAGCCAGTCGGGGAGCCCGGAGTCGTCCTCCGCCGCGGCCGGCGCCGCGGCGGCCGGCGTGGTCCCCCCCTCGGGGGCGAGCCAGTCGGGCATCTCCTCGTTGTCGGCGAAGCCAAAGTCGCCCGCGGCGATGGCGTCGAAGTCGAAGCGCGGCAGGTCGGCGAAATCCAGCTCGTCGGCGGCGGTCGACCTCGAAGTCGTCGGGCTGCAGCATGGGCGGCCCGGGCGGCGGGCCCGGGGCGGCCGCGAAGGGCGCGACCGGGGCAGGCGCCTCCGGCGGCGCGGCCGGCACTTCGGCCGCGGCATCCACCGGCAGGCCGGCCTCGGGCGGCGCCGCCGCGACAGAGGTCGCCTGCCCCGGCTCGTCCATCAGGAAGGGCTTCAAGTAGTCGGGAAGCGCCTCGTGATCCCAATCGAAATCGAACTGGCGTCCCTGGTCGTCGTCTTCCTTGTAGCTTGGAGCCATGTCGCCCTCCTCTTGGGTAACAGCCGGCGTGCCGGTGGACTCGCGGGCGGCGCCCGACTCACCGGAGTGTGCCTCGCGTGCGTGCGTGGCGAGGACGAGGGGCGCGCCCGCGGACGCGTCTCCCGCTTCGTCGTCGGAGATCTCTGCTTCCATATCGGACGAGGTGCGCCCCAGCCAGTCCTCCAGGTCGTAGTCGTCGGCCCCATCTGCCGGCGGTTCGGGATCCTCATAGGGCGCGGGACCCGGCGGGGTGGCGTGCACGGGTGCGGGGTCATAGGGGCGCGGCGCCGGCACGTTGGCGGCGAAGTCGCCCTCATCTGCTTCGAGCACCGGGTCGGCGTGGCCGATCCACGCGAAGATGTCCTCGTCGGGCGGCTCGTCCGCCGCCCCGGCGGGCGGCGGGGCGGCGGCCCCGGCCGCTGCCGGCACCGCGGCGGCCAGCTCGTCGATGGGCTGCGCGGCCCGCGCCTGCTCTGCCTCGTCCTGCGCCATGGGGGTGCCTCCCTCCTGCTCCTGCGCGGCGACTGCGGCCGGCGTGTCCTCCGGCGAGGGTGTGCCGGCTTCCTGTGGGATGGGGGCCATGTCGAGCAGGAGGTTGCCCCCCAGCCAATCGAGGTAGGGGTTCTCCTCCCAGCCGCTCGACGCCGCGTTCGCGCCTGTCTGTTCACCCGCGCCGGCCGGATCCTCGCGCGCCCCGGGCGGCGGTGCGGCGACCGGGGCCTCCGTGCTCGCAGCCCCTGCGGCCGGATCCGCCGGGCGCTCCGCCGTGCTGCTCGCCGCCGCCGCCGCCTCCGGCGCGCCGGCTTCGGCGCCGGTGGGGTGGGGGTCGACCGGGCCCACGGCAGCCCGCGCGCCCTTGCGGCGGGGCGCGGGCGCGCCCGGCGCACCCGCCTGCGCGTTGCGCCGGGCGCGCCGCTGCGCGCGCGATCCCCGGCCCCCGCGCCCGGATCCGGCGGGCCGGGGCGGCTCCGGGGCGAGCATATCTGCCACCGCGGCCCCGGTGAGCGCGGCGGCGACTGCGGCGCCGTCTGCCGGCGGGTCACCGGCCGGCGAACCGTCGCCGGCCGTGTCTACGTCCGCCTCGGCCGTCGGGGCTTCCGGGATGATTGCCGCGCGCGGGTCCGCTGCGGCCGGCCCATCCTGCGCGGCTTCGGCCTCGGCCGGCGCGCTGGGCGCGGTCGCCCCACCGTCGCCCTCCGTGCCTGGGCCGGCCGCCGGCGCCTCCCCGACGGGATCCGGATCCGGCGCATCGGCGGGCGCTGCCCTCTCTTCCATGCCGGCCGCCGGGTCGCCCGCGCCGGCCTCGGGATCTGCGGGGAGTTCGGGGGGCACGGCGGCCGGGCCCAGGGTTTCGGCCGGGGTGGCCGGATCCGCTGCCGCCACGGCGGCGCCTGCCGTTTCCGCGGCCTCCGCAGACGTGGGATCCGCGGCCAGCGCGCTCGCTTCGGGCGCCAGGTCGCCGGACATGCCTGTGCTGGGGGGCACATCCGGCGCGGGCTCGCTCGTGTCCGCCTCATCCTCATCCAGCGGGATCGCGCGGATCGCCCAAAGCGGGTCGTCCTCGGGTTCCGTGATGGTAGCCGTCCCCCCGCCGTCGTCGGATGCCGCCGCGGTGTCTGCCGCTTCCTCGGCGCCGGTCGCCGCGGCGATCTCCCAGGGCGGGGTGCCGGCCGGCTCGGGTGCCTCCGGCGCGGCCGCCTCGGCCGCGGGCTCGGGCGGCAATTCGGCGTGGGGCGCGATTGGCAGGCCGAGGATCCGGCCGATGCGCCAGTGGGCCGGCTCGCGGCGGGGCGGCGCGGTCGTGGTCGCCGCCGCGCCGGCCCCGGCGGCCACCGCCTGAATCGCACGCGCGTCGAACGCGCCGGTGGCGGGCGCCGGCGCGAACACCGCGGGCACCTCGATGTCGGGGGCGCCCAGGTCGCCGGATGCCGCCGCGAGCGGCGCGGGCGGTGCCGCTGCCGCATCCGCGCCCTCGGGCGCAGGCGGCGGCGCGGCCCCGGGGATCTCGCCCGCCATGGGGGGCGGCGGCTCCTCTGCGGGAGCCTGCGCAATCGCGGATGGCGCCGCGGGCGCGCCTGCGTCGGGCTGCCGCGCGGCCGGTTCCGCCCCGACTTCGGGCACCCAGGTCAGCGGGCCCGCGGCCTCCGCCTCGACCGGCGCCGGGGCGACGGCCTCCGGCAACACAATCGGCGCCGCCGCCTCCGGGCTCGCCTCCAGGATCACCCCGCTCTCCGCGGCCGGGGCCGGAGTCTCTGGCGCTGGCCCGGCTTCCTCGGCCGGGCCGACCGGGGCGGGTTCTGCTTCCCCCGCGGCGGCGCTCGCCTCCGGCGGGGCTTCGACGGGCGCCGCGCCGGCCTCAATGCTGCTTGCCTGCCCCGCCTCCGGCCCGGGCTCGCCCTCCGCGGCTTCGGGAGTAGCCTGCGCCTGCGCCTCAGGGCCCGCGCCGGGCAGGGCGCCGGGCGCGGGTTCCCCTGCGGCCAGCCCGGCCAATAACTCGGGCGGCGGCGTCTCTACCGGTGCGCCCTGGAGCGCGGATTCCGCGGTAGCCGCCTCGGTCGCCGGGGATTGCGCCGCGGCGAACGCGTCGGACGGCGTCTCCTCCAGGTCTTCGGCGTCCAGCGTGGTCGCCGCCGCGGCGTCGAAAGCTTGCAGGCCGGGGTGCCAGGTGAAGACGGCGGGCATGTCGATGTCCGGCGTGCCGGTGCCCTCGTCCCGTTCCTCGCCCGGCGGGGATTCGGGCTCCGGCGCGGCGCCCACGGTCGCCCAGAGCTCGGGCGGGGGCGCGCTGACCGCTTCGCCCCACAGCAGGGGCTCCGGCTCGGCCGGCTCGGGCGCCTCGGCGGTCGGGGACGCGGGTGCGCCGGACGGCGCGGCGCTCGCCTCGGGCGGCGCAGGCGCGGCGAGCGCCAGGGCCGCCCACTCGTCGAACCACTCCATTTGCACGTCAGGCGGGCCGGGTTCGGCTTCCGCCGGAGTGGCCGCGACCGCCGCGACTTCGCTCGCCGCGGGGACTTCCGGAGCCGGGGGGGCGCTCGCTTCGACCGCGCTCTCGGGCGCGGTCGCGCCGCTTTCGGGCGGCAGCGGTGGCATCTCCGTCAGCGGCGTCGTCGGGGCGCGCGACGTGCGCGGCGCTTCCGGCAGGCCGGGCATCGCGGCGAACTTCTGCGTGACGCGGCGGCGCTCGGGCTCCGGGGCCGCGGTCGCGCTTTCGAGCACGAGGCCCTGCAGGCCCGCGCGCACGTTCGCCGCGGCCAGCTCCTCGGCCGACCAGGTGGGGATGCGCGCCGGCTGCGCGCGGGTCAACCGCCGGTCGAGCGGCCAGGGCGTGGCCGCCCAGAGCCGTTCGGCGACGGTATAGGTCGGGTCGAGCGCGACCGCGTCGAGCAGGTACTCGCGGCCGGTTGGGGTGCGGCCCGTCGTCCAGTGCAGGTAGCCGAGCAGCCAGTTGCACTTGATGCAGGAGGGGTGCGCGGCCAGGATGTCGGTCGCGACGACCTCCACGTCGTCGAGCCGTTCGTTCCGCCACAGGGCCTCGACCAGCGCGACCTCCAGGTCCCAGCGGTCGGGGCGGGCCTGGATGACCTGGCTGAACTCGCTGATGGCGGCGTCGCGCAGGCCCGCGCGCAGGTGCATGTAGGCGAGGCCGCTCGGCGTGGTGCGGATCGTGGCGCCCGCGCTGCCGTAGCGCAGCGTGTAGACGCGCAGGAGCTCGCCGCGGAGCTCGGGGATGCTGGGGTCGATCTCGAAGGCGCGCTCGTACTCGTCGATCGCCGCCTCAATCTCGCCGCGGTCCTCGGCGATGATGGCACGGCCGATGCGCGCGAGCACGTTCTGCGGGTCGACCTGCAGCACGTGGGTGAACAGGCGCAGCGCGTCGTCCGCGCGGCCCTGATCGACGTGCGCCTCGCCGAGCAGCAGGTAGGCGTCGACGTAGCGGGGATAGTAGCGCAGGATGTGCTGCACGATCGCGATGGCGCGCGCGGTCGCGCCCGCATCCAGGGCGCTCTTCGCCCGGTTGTAGGCTTCTTGTAGAGTCAGGTTGACCGGCCCGCGGTCCGACATAAGCGCCCTGCACCCGTTCCGCTAGCTGCGCGCCGCACTGGAGGTTACTCGGCTGGTTCGCCGATCAGGTCGCCCGCATAGCCCAGCAGGGTCTCCGCCCGGTCACGCGGGACATTGGTCGTGCTGAAGTAGAGCTCGAGGGCCTGCCGGGGCGTGAGCTGTTCGATGCTGTGCTCGCCCAGCCGCGTGCGCTGGGGGGTGTCGATCTCGCGGCTGACGGAGGCCACATAGGCGGCCTCGGTCAGCGCCTTGCGTATCTCGTCGTCCCGCAGCAGGCCCTCCTGCTGGGCGGTCGTCTTGATGATCACCCGCACGATCGCGCCGCGGATGTCGTCGGCGTGTGTCTCCAGCTTGCGGATGACCGTGGCGTTCGGGTCGCCGCCGTTCGTGTGAACCTCGAGCGTCAGGAAGCGGCGCGCGCCGCCTTCGTGGAACTCGTGCTCCACCTGCCGCGCGCCGCGCGGCGCCTGCTCGTCGAGCGTCACGGTGACGAAGCCTTTCGGGTCGCGCTCCTCCCCAAAATCGATGCGCTCCAGACTGCCCGGGTAGATGACGAGGGGGTCGCTGGCCAGCACCTGATACTTGTGGATGTGGCCCAGGGCCACGTAATCGAACTCGCGCCGGCAGATCATGCCCAGCGGCAGGAGCACGTCCTGGCCGAGCGAGACGCTCTGCTCCGAGGAGAAGCGGGCGCCGTGGATCGCCGCGTGCGCGGTGAAGATGGCCGGCAGTGCGGGGTCCAGCTGCTCGGCCATGGCGTCGATCACCTGCTCGATCTTATCCGCCATCACCTGGTTCAGCTGGTCGTGCGGGTAGCTGCGGAACTCGTCCTTGGTCAGCATGGTGTGGTACGTGACCCAGGGTAGCGCGGCGATCTGCACGGGGCCGTGCGGGGTCGGGATCACCGTGATGCCGGGCTTGTGCGCGACCCAGATGTTGGGCACGGCGAGCGTGTCGAAGATCTCGACGGTGTGCGCGCGCGCCCACGTGTTCGGCAGGTCATGGTTGCCGACCAGCAAGAACGTCGGGATGCCCGCCTGCGAGAGGCGGCGGATGCGGCGGGCGAACTCGCGCTGGATCGTGGGGCTCGGGTCGCGGTTCTTGTAGACGTCTCCGGCGAGCAGCACGAGATCGAACTGGTGATCGATGGCGTAATCCAGCGCGATATCGAGGCTGTAGAGGAAGTCCCCCAGCCGGCTGGAGAGCCCGGTGGTTGGGTCGACCCGGCCGTAATTCTCCATCCCCAGATGTATGTCGGCCAGGTGCAGGATGCGGAGCATGGGGCGTACTTTCCGGGCCAAACAGGCGACACAATACTGCCTGGCCGTTTACATAATGGAGGACCGACTCTAGCCGGATTATAGCACCCCAGTAAGCGCAGTGTCAAGAACGAGACGTCCTCGCGGGGGTCCCGCGCGGGGGCCGCGCCCGCGCGACGCGGCGCCCGCCCACGGGGCGGCGCACCCCGCGGGGGATGCACGGCGCCGCCGCCGCGCGGCCCGTCCCGGGGTGCCGCACCCGGGGCGGGCGCTCCCGCGCTAGCGGCCCGTTGGGGTGGGGAAGCGGGGCGCCGGCTTACTCATGGCCGACGATGGGGTGGGGCACATACGGCTCTTCCAGGTAGGCGACCTCCTCCGGGCTCAGGTGGACGGCCAGCGCCCCAACCGCGTCTTCCAGGTGCGCGGTCCTGGTTGCTCCCACGATCGGCGCCGTGACCGGTTGCTTCTGCAGCAGCCAGGCAACGGCGATTTGCCCGCGGGATACCCCGTGCTTCTCGGCGGTCTCCGCAACCCGCTGCACCACCTGCCGGTCGGCCCCGGCAGTCGCATCGTACTTGCTCTTGGCGACTTGATCGGTTTCGGAGCGCAGGGTCGGCTCCGCGGTCCAGTCGCGGGCCAGCCTGCCGGACGCCAGGGGACTGTACGGTGTGACGCCGATGCCCTCGGCGCGGCAGAGGGGCAGCATCTCGCGCTCCTCTTCCCGGTAGATCAGGTTGAGGTGGTCCTGCATCGAGACGAAGCGGGGCCAGCCGTGCTCCTCGGCGGTGTAGAGCGCCCGCTGGAACTGCCAGGCCCACATGGCGGAGGCGCCGATATACCGGGCTTTGCCCGCCCGCACCACGTCATGCAGCGCGGACATCGTCTCCTCGATTGGCGTTTCGTAGTCCCAGCGATGGATGATGTAGAGGTCGACGTAGTCCGTGCCCAGGCGCGCCAGACTCGCGTCGATTTCGCTGAGGATCGCTTTGCGCGAGAGCCCGGCGCCGTTCGGCCCCTCGTGCATGCGGCCATGCACTTTGGTGGCGATGACGACTTCGTCGCGCCGGGCGAAGTCGTGCAACGCGCGCCCCAGGATCTCCTCGCTCCGGCCGAGAGAGTAGACGTTGGCGGTGTCGAAGAAGTTGATGCCGAGCTCGACGGCGCGCTGGATGATCGGCCGGCTGTGCTCCTCGTCCAGCACCCATTGGTGGATCCAGCGGGACGCGTCGCCGAAGCCCATACAGCCGAGGCAGATGCGGGAGACTTCCAGGCCGGTGCGGCCCAAGCGTGCGTATTGCATGTCCTTCCTCACTTTCCCGTGTCGATCGCCCATGAAGACCGCGCGCTCCCCGGGCCTACCCGGCCCGGCCGCGCCTCACGGCCACAGCAGCGCCTTGATGGACCGGCGCTCGTCCATGGCGCGGTAGCCCTCGGCGACCTGCGCCAGCGGTAGCTCCAGGTCGAAGACCTTGCCCGGATCGATCGTGCGGTTCCAGATCCGGTCGATCAGAATCGGGCAGGAAGCGGCGCACCGGCGCCGGCCCGCCCAGGAGATGCACTTCCGCGAAGAACAGCTCGTCGCCGGGGAGTTCCACACCGTGGGCGACGCCGACGTAGCCGACGTGCCCGCCCGCCCGGGTGGAGCGGATCGCCTGCATCATCGACTCCTGCGTGCCGACGGCCTCGATGGTCGAGTGGGCGCCCAGCCCCTCGGTGAGCTCCTTGATCCGCGTGACGCCGGCCTCACCGCGCTCGGCGACGACTTCGGTCGCGCCGAACTCCCGGGCGAGCCGCTGCCGCGGCTCGTGCCGGCTCATCGCGATGATCCGCTCGGCGCCCAGCTGTTTGGCCGCCAGGACCGCCAGCAGCCCGACCGCCCCGTCGCCCACGACCACCACCGTCTTGCCGGGGCCCGCCTCCGCGGCGACCGCACCGAACCAGCCGGTGCCGAGCACATCGGACGCGGCGAGCAGGCTCGGGACGAGGTCGGCCGGCGGGATGTCCGGCGTCGCGACCAGCGTGCCGTCGGCCAGCGGGATGCGGGCCCGCTCGGCCTGGGTGCCCTCGGCGCCCAGTCCCTGGGCGTGGATACACCGGCTCTGATAGCCGGCCCGGCAGATGGGACACGTGTTGTCGGAGGCGAAGAACGAGCCGATCACGAACTGGCCGGGCTTGATCCGCTTGACCTCGCTGCCCACCGCCTCGACGATGCCGACGTACTCGTGCCCCATCGGCCGCGGCTCGGCCACCGGCTCGACGCCGCGGTAGGGCCACAGGTCCGACCCGCAGACGCAGGTCGCCGTGAGGCGGATGATCGCGTCGGTCGGCTCCTGGATCGTCGGGTCGGGACGCTCCTGGAAGCGCACGTCGCGCGGGGCGTACAGAATGGTTCCTTGCATGATCGATACTCCTGGTTTGTGGTGGGCTTCGCCCCGGTGTCTGGCGCGCCCGGCCCTGCCGCACGATCGGAGGCTGCAGACACGTGGTTCGGCCGCGATAGTCCCCTCGCTCATCGGGGGTGCGTGGCTCACACCCCGTTTTCCGCAAACACGCGCCGCGCGATCCCCACCGCCGTGTTCGTGACGGGCCAGCCGGCGTAGAAGGCCAGGTGGGTGATCAGCTCGATCAGCTCCTCCCGCGTGACGCCGTTTTCGAGTGCCCGCTTCAGGTGGAACGGCAACTCGTTGGTGCGGTAGCCCGCGACCAGGGTCGCGACCGTGATCAAGCTGCGGTCGCGCTTGGACAGGCCGGGCCGCTCCCAGACATCGCCGAACAGCACGTTTTCGGTGTAGTCAGCCAGCGCCGGAGCAATGTCGCGGTAGGGACTTGGTTGCGGCTTCGCGTGGTCAGACATCGTATGATCTCCTTTGCCTCAGGTACTAAGTGGTCGGGCGGGACACGGGCTTGATGGTCGTCGCGCGCGCCGGACGCGCAGGACGCGACGCTCTGCCGCCTCTCCGGCAGGTTGGCCGGCGGAGCCGGGCGCGCCGGCCCCCTGGCCAGCGCCGGAGTCGGTCCGTGCAAGAACAGCACCGCGCGCGATTAGTCGTCGTCGACCGCCAGCGAGGTGGAAAGGTCGCGGTAGGCCGCGATCTGCGCCTGGAGCTCGGCTACCTTTTGCTCGGCGACCGCGACGGCATCGGCGCCGGCAAGGAAGCGACGCGGGGGCGGCTGCCGGCCGGCGATCCAAACGAGCGCCTGCGCCAGCTTGGCCGGGTCGCCGGCCTGGCGCCCGTTCTGGGCCGCCCACCAGGCCTGCTGGGCGGCGTTGCGCTCGGCGTAGTCGGCGACGGACGGCGCGGCGAGCGTCGTCGATTCCGGGGTGAGCAACTCCGTGCGGAAGAATCCCGGATTGACGATGGTGGTGTGGATGCCGAATGGCGCGACCTCTGGCGCCAGCGACTCCATCCAGCCCTCCAACCCGAACTTAGCAGCGGCGTAGGCGGTGTTGAACTCGAAGCCGGAGAGGCCGGCGCCGGACGAGATCGCGATGATGTGACCGGCGCGCTGCCGGCGCATCACCGGGAGCACGGCGCGGGTGACGTTCATGGGGCCAAGGAGCGCCGTCGCCACCTGGTGTTCGATCTGCGCGGGTGTGAGCTCCTCGAAGTAGCCGCCATAGAAGTTGGCGGCGTTGTTGACCAGCACGTCGATGCGGCCGAAGCGGTCGACCGCCGCCTGCACGGCTGCCTGTGCGTGGGCGGGCCTCGTAACGTCCAGCTTCACCACCAGCAGATCCCCGGCCTGCCCGACGGCCCGGGCCACCGCATCGGGGTTGCGCCCGGTTGCTACGACCGCGTTACCGGCCGCCAGCGCAGCCTTGGCGAACTCCACGCCCATGCCCCGGCCCGCGCCCGTAATGAACCAAACCTTCGTGCCATCCATGCGATCCTCCTGCTGTGCACTGCGATACTCTTGCCTGTTGCTAATGCCTGCTGCTAATTATGGGCACCCGGGGCCACGGGGTGGTAGAATAATCCTTCAGGATCATTGTGTGATCCTGCAAGTCTTGCGGATCGGCGCCGGGGCAGTGCGCCAAGAGGTACCTATGGATCCGATGGATGGGGCGCGCCGGCAGGCGGAGCGCGAGGCGGCGCGGATGCACGCCAACCGGGAGGAGCTGGTCGAGCGCGTCGCGCGGAGCGTCGTCGAGGATGGGACCGTGCAGCCCTTTCCAGGGGTTGCGCTCAGCCGCGTCTCGGTGCCGGAGCAGCCGGTGCACGGCGTGCTGGAGCCCTCGCTGGCCGTCGTGGCGCAGGGCAGCAAGGAGGTCCTGCTGGGCGAGCGGCCCTACCGCTACGACTCCACCCATTACCTGCTGACCACGGTCGCCTTGCCCGGTATCTTCCGGGTCCTCGAAGCATCGCGGGAGCAGCCCTACCTCTGCCTGCGCCTGGAACTGCCCCCGGCGCTGGTCAGCGCGGTCATGGTCGAGGCTGGGCATGCGGCGCCTGCGCGCCGCCCAGATGTGCGCGCCGCCGACGTCAGCGCGGTGGACGCGAACCTGCTGGACGCGGTCGTGCGGCTGGCCCGGCTGCTGGATGCCCCCGCCGAGGCGCCGGTGCTCCTGCCTTTGATCACCCGCGAGATCATCTACCGGCTGCTGGCCGGGGAGCAGGGCGCCCGGTTGCGGCATCTCGCCGTCCTGGGCGGCTATACGCCGCACATTGCCGGCGCGATCGAGCGGCTGCGCCGGGGCTTTGCCCAGCCGCTACGCGTCGAGGAACTCGCCGGAGAGCTCGGCATGAGCGTCTCCGGTTTCCATCACCACTTCAAAGCCGTCACGGCGATGAGCCCGCTGCAATTCCAGAAGCAGCTGCGGCTGCAGGAGGCCCGGCGGCTGATGCTGGGCGAAGACCTGGATGCGGCCAGCGCGGGCGCGCGCGTGGGCTACCACGATGCGGCGCACTTCAATCGGGAGTACAAGAGCCAGTTCGGCGTGCCCCCGGCGCGCGACGTGCGCCGGCTGCGCGCCGCCGCGCTGGTGCCCGCCGACTGAGCCGCCGGCCGGTGCGCGGCGCCTAGCCGGCCGCGCCGCGCGCCGCCAGCAGGTCCGCAACGGCCTGGTGGCCCTGGGCGCGCGCGACCGCGCGCGGCGGTCTGGCCCTCATAGTTGGCGGCGTCGATCGCCGCGCCATGGTCGAGCAGCCAGGCGGCCATCTCGGTTTGCCCGAACAGCGCGGCGCCATGCAGCGGCGTCGTGCCGCCCGCGCCCGCGTTGACGTCGGCGCCCGCCGCGTGCAACTGCGCGGCGATGTCCGGCCGCCCGGCGATCGCAGGAAAGTAGAGAGCGGGGATGCCGTGCGCGCCGGTGGCCTGCGCCCGGCCGGGATCGGCGGCGAGCAGGGCCGCGACGGTGCCCGCCCGCCCGAGCACGGCCGCGGTGCAGATGTCGAGCGGCGCCCCGGCCGCCAGCAGATACTCCGCGATGTCGCTGCGGCCCATCTGCGCCGCCGCCTCAATCGCCGTCTCCGTCCAGACGGCATTGCCGTGCAGCAGGCCGGGATGGGCGGTCAGGAGCTCCTGCACGCGGGCGAAATCGCCGTGGGCCGCGCCCACGAACTCGTCGACGCGATCCTGATCGGGTTCCATTGTGCTCATGGGGTCTCCTTGGCGGGCGACGCCCGCGGCGTCAGGTCCGCAGGACCGGGTAACCGTCCGCCGGCAGCCGTACGATGGGTGCGCTCGGAACATCGTCAGGGGCGCCTTTCCGGCGCATCCCCGGCCCCGGGCCCGGGACCCGCGCCGCCGGTCACGGCGGCCACGCGGCGCGCCAACCGTGCCGCGCCCTCGGCGAACACCGCCGGCTCAGGCAGCAGGCTCACGACCAGCAGGCAGCCTGCCGGGAAGTCGAAGAAGTAGCCGGGGTGGACCACCACGTCGTCGGCCTCCAGCAGCGTGAGCGCCCAGGCGTCTTCCGAGATCACGGCCGGCACCTGCACGACGGCGTACCAGCCGCCGCCGGCCGCCAGCACGCGGGCCAGGCCCTCGGCCGCGAGCGCCGCTTCCAGCACTGCGCGGTTGGCCCGGATGCGCGCGCCGATCTGCGCCCGGGTGCGGCGCCCGGCGCGCAGCAGGCTGGGCAGTGCCAGTTGGACCGGCGTGGCGACCGAGAGATACGTATCGGCGATGACGTCGAGGCGCGCCAGCGCGGCGGCCTGCAGATCGGGCGGCCCGCTCACCACGATCCAGCTCAGCTTCAGCTGCGGCAGGCCGGCAAGCTTGGAGAGCCCGCTGAGCGTGGCGGTCAGCACCTCCTGCGTGCCGGCGAAGGACGGGCGCGCGGTCCGGATCGGGGCCGTAGGCGTAGTCGAGGAAGACCTCGTCGACGATCAGCGCCAGGCGGCGTGCCTGGCAGAAGGCGACCAGCGCGTCGCGCTCGGCCCGGCTGAGATACATGCCGGTGGGATTGTGCGGGTGGACGGCGATGACCGCGCGGGTGCGCGGCGTCCAAGCCGCGGCGAGCGCGGGCAGGTCGAGATACCAGGCGCCGTCGTAGCGGAGCGGGTAGGGCAGCAGCTGCACGCCGTCGAGTTGGGCCAGGTACTCGAACAGCGGGTAGCTGGGCAGGGGGGCCAGCACCGCGTCGCCGGGGTCGGCCAGCAGCTTGAAGAGGAAGCTGTAGGCCTCGCTCGTGGAGGCGGTGAGCACGACCGAGGCAGGGTCGACGGGCACGCGGTGGGTGGCGTAGTAGGCGGCCACGGCCGCCCGCGCGGGCAGCAGGCCCGGCGCCGCCGGCTGGTAGGCGCGCCCCGCCGGGTCGGCCAGCGCGCCCCAGCCCGCTCGTCCGTAGTCGAAGCCGCAGCGCGTGGGGTTCGAGTCGGTCAGGTCGAGCAGGGGCGCGCCGGCCCGCCGCCGGGCGGCGAGGCGCGCGGCCCAGGCGTTGTCGGCGAGATCCCAGGTGGCACGGGCGGCAAACATAGGGCTCCCCTAAACGACAGGGCTGGGCAGCACGCCCAGCACGGCGCCGAGGATGGCGGCCAGCAGCGCCAGCCCGGCCTCGGCCACGAGCGTCCGGGGCGGCACGGCCGCGTCCGGGCGCCGGTGGGCTCGGAAGTGGCGCAGCCCGAGCAGGCCGATCGTGAGCAGCAGCAGGAGCTTCAGATCGACCAGCAGGGCGAAGGGGCTGGGCGTCAGCATGGCCGCCAAGCCGCCGTGGTCGATCAGCGTGACGAGGCCGCCGGCCACCAGCAGCAGCGCGCCGGGCACCGCCAGGCGCGCGAAGGCCGCGCCCCAGGGACGCGCGGCGGGCCCGCCGGGGCGGCTCCAGACGAGCAGCACGCTCAGGCTGCCCAGCCAGAGGGCCGCCCCAATGCGGTGCGCGGCCAGCGAGCCCAGATCCAGCCACGAGTCCGGGTCAAACACGGCGAAGTTGGGCGCGAGGTGGCCGATCTGGGGCCAGGCGGCGAGCAGGGCCGCGCTGCCAATGAGGCCGGGCGAGTGCCCGCGCCCCCAGCGGACGATGAGCACCAGCAAGATGGCCACGTAGACAATCCAGACCAGGCCGGACAGCGTCTGCACGAGCACGTAGGGCACGAGATCGGTGACCACGCTGGGCGACAGGGGCGCGCCGCTTTCCCAGATCGCCTCGACTGTCGCGATGGGGAGGGCGGTGAGCAGGAGCCAGGCGAGCAGGGGGCCGGTCAAACGGCGTGCCGCCGCGTTCAGCGGGGCGGGGATCGGCGCCGAGGCCGCGCAGCAGCCGGACGGCGCCCGCGCTGCCGCCGACGATCAGGCCCGCGGGCAGCGTGGCCGCACGCAAGACCCCGGCGACGATCGGCAGCAGGTCGACCGCACCCGCAGCGCTCATCGAGGCGGCCTCAGCGGTCGACGGTCAGGCTGCGCCGCTCTTGCACCGTCTCGACCAGGCGGCTGACGGCGGCGGGGAGCGCGTCGAAGGGCTCGCGCAGCAGGATCGTCTGCGCCCGATCCGGCCCGACCGACACGATGTCGATGCGCACGCCGAGGAGCTCGCGCAGGCGGGCCAGGTAGGCGCGCGCGTTGCTCGGGAGCTCTTCCCAGCGGGTGCACTCGCCGGTCGGCGTCAGCCAGCCGGGGTGCTCCTCGTATTCCGGCTGCACGATCTCGAGCGTGGCGATCTGGGCGGGGAAGCTGCGGATCATCATGTCGTTGACCTGATAGCCGGTGCAGATGCGGATGGTCGGCATCTGGTCGAGTGCGTCCAGGCGCGTGATGGCGAGCGAAGTCAGGCCGTTGACGGAGGCGATGTAGCGCCCGGCCACCGCGTCGAACCAGCCGACCCGGCGGGGCCGCCCGGTCACCGTCCCGAACTCCTCGTGCCCCGCGCCGCCCTGCCGGCGTAAGAAGTCGGCCTGCTCGCCGTGGAGCTCGGTCGGGAACGGCCCGGCGCCGACACGCGTCTGGTAGGCTTTGTAGACGCCGAGCACCCCGTCGAGCGCCAGCGGCGGCAGGCCCGCGCCGACGCACAGGCCCGCGGCCGTGGGGTTGCTCGACGTGACGTAGGGGTAGGTGCCGATGTCGAGGTCCAGCAGCGCGCCCTGGGCGCCCTCCAGCAGCACGTTCTGGCGCGCGGTCAGCGCGCGGCTGATCACGAGCTCGGTCGAGATGATGTGCCGGCTGAGCCGGTGGCCGTACTCGACCAACTGCAGGTAGATGTCGTGCAGGCGCAGCGGCTCGCGGCCGTAGATCTTGGTCAGCACGCGGTTCTTGTCGTTGAGCACTGCCGAGAGCTTGGTCAGCAGCGTCTCTTCTTGCAGCAGGTCGGCCATGCGGATGCCCATGCGCCCGGTCTTGTCGGCATAGGCCGGCCCGATGCCGCGCTTGGTCGTGCCCAGCCCCTCGCCGCCGGCGGTCTGGCGGTCCTGCTCCTCGAGTTCGTCGAGCAGGCGGTGGTAGGGCATGATCACGTGGGCGCGGTCGCTGATCAGCAAGCGGCGCATGTCGAGCCCGGCGGCCTTCAGCATGTCGATCTCTTCGATGAGGATCGCCGGGTCGACGACGACGCCGTTGCCGATGACGCAGATGGCGCGCGGGTGGAAGATGCCGGAGGGGATGAGGCGCATCTTGAACGTGCCTTCGGGCACCACGATGGTGTGCCCGGCGTTCGGTCCGCCGTTGGCGCGAACCACGACACGGGCCTGGCCGGCAAGCATGTCGACGATCTTGCCCTTGCCCTCGTCTCCCCACTGGCACCCCAGGACGGCGATAACGGACACGCTGCTACCCTTCTCTCTGTGCTAAGGCGCGCGAATGGCCGGCGGCCGGCGGCCGCTACTTGATGACGCGGAGCCGGCCGCGCCCCCGCGCCGGGCCGGCATGCTCGCCGGTGGGCGCCGCCGCGGCGCCGTTGTCAGAGATGACGGTCGGGCGCGCCGGGGCGGGCGGACCGCCCTCCGGGCGCACCTTCGGCGGGCGCCCGCGGCGCTTGCGCGGCGCCTCGTCCCCGGCGGGGGCCGGGCCGTGGCCGTTGTGTGCCGCGGGCGCGGCGGCCTCGCCGGCGGCCGTCGCCGCGAGCACGGCCTCGCGGCGGGCCACAGCCTGGGCGCGCAGGGCCTCGGGGCCCTCCTCCTCCAGGATGCGCTGCTCCGCGGCGATCTTGTCGTCGATATCGGGCACTACCTCGTGCGCGTCAATGATCGTGTAGCGATAGCCCTGCTCGGTCAGGAACAACTGGCGGTTGGCCGAGAAATCCTGGTCCTTGGTATCGCGGGTCACCAGGGTGTAGAAGCGGGCGGCGCTGCCGTCGGCCTTCGGCCGCAGGATGCGGCCGAGACGCTGCGCCTCCTCCTGCCGGGAGCCGAAGGTGCCCGAGACCTGAATGGCGACGTTCGCGTCGGGCAGGTCGATGGCGAAGTTCGCTACCTTGGAGACGACCAGCAGCTTGATCGCGCCGTCGCGGAACTGGCCGTAGAGCTCTTCGCGCTCCTGGTTCGTCGTCTTACCCGTGATCAGCGGCGCGCCGAGCGTGTGCGCGATCAGCTTCAACTGGGCGATGTACTGGCCGATGACCAGCACGTTGGCGCTGCGGTGACGCTCCAGCAGGGCCAGCAGCACGTCGATCTTCAGCGGGTTCTCGGCGGCGATGCGATACTTGATGCGCGAATCGTCGACGAGCACATACTCCAGGCGATCGGCGGGCGGCAGCTTGACGCGGATCTCCGTACACTCGGCGGTGGCGATCCAGCCCTGCTGCTCCAGGTCCTTCCAGGGGACGTCGAACTTCTTCGGGCCGATGAGCGAGAAGACGTCCTCCTCACGGCCGTCCTCGCGCACCAGCGTGGCGGTGAGGCCGAGGCGGCGGCGCGCCTGGATCTCGGCCGTGACGCGGAAGACCGGCGCGGGCAACAGATGGACCTCGTCGTAGATGATCAGGCCCCAGTCGTGGCTGGTGAACAGCTGGAAGTGGGGGAACTCGCCAAGCTCGCCGGTCTCCGCGTCCACGGTGAACGGCCGGTAGGTCATGATCTGGTAGGTCGTGACGGTGATCGGCCGGATCTCCTTGCGATCCCCGCTGTACTCGCCGACCTGGTCGGGCGTCAGAGTCGTCTTGTCGAGGAGCTCGCGGATCCACTGGCGCACGGCCGTAGTGCTGGGGCAGAGGATCAGGGTGCTCGCCTGCACCTTCTCGATGGCGCCCATGCCGACGACGGTCTTGCCCGCGCCGCAGGGCAGCACGACCACGCCGCTACCGCCGCGGCTGCTGCCGCCCGCCCAGAAGGCGCCGACCGAGTCGCGCTGGTAGTCGCGCAGGGCGAATTCCTCGCCGCTCACGCTCAGGGGGCGGAGCGCGAACTCGAGGGCCGCGCCGTCGACGTAGCCCGCCAGGTCCTCGGCGGGGTAGCCGAACTCGACCAGCGCGTGCTTGACGTGGCCGCGCGCCGCGGGGTCGACCTCGATCGTGTGCTCGTCGACGGGGCCGCGCAGGAACAGGCGCACGTGGCTGTTGCGCTGGATCTCGGTGATGAGCAGCGCGTCGTCGGAGCGCAGCAGCAGGCGGCCGTCCTCGCGCAGCAGCTTGACACGGCCGAAGCGGCCGACGTAGTCGGCGATGTCGGCGAGCACGTTGCTGGGCAGGTCGAACTTGCTGTAGGTGGCGAGCGCGGCGTTGATCTCGCCGGCCGTCGTGCCGGAGGCGGCCGCGTTCCAGAGCGAGAGCGGCGTGACCCGGTAGGTATGGATGTGCTCCGGGCTCTTTTCCAACTCCGCGAACCGCGCGAGCTCGTCGCGGGCGGCTTCATAAAGGGGGTTATCGACTTCCAGAAGAATAGAGCGGTCACTCTGTACAATCAACGGGTTGGCCGGATTGTAGGGCATGCAGAACCTCGTGAGATGAGCCAAAATCCGAAACGGCGCGCGTGCGCGCGAACATCGTATTGTACCACATTTGCCCGGGCGCTTCCACCGCGGCTGAGCCCGGCGGGGGCGCCCCCGTTTTCCCCAGAATGTCCCTCGCGCGCGAAAGCCCGGGGGGTGTTATCCGCTGCACGGGCGAGGCGTTGATCGTGACTTTACCACTAGCATGAGTAATAACTGCAATTTGATACGTCGAAGGGACGCCGTCGGCCGGCGTCCTGCGACTGCACCCTAGCGCCCTGATCGGCTGGGCCGCGCGCCGCCGCCAGGCGCGCGGCGCGGTGCAGCGGCGGACCGAATATTGTACAATAGGGGCGGTCGCCGTCCGACGGCCTCGGCTCGGCGTCGCACGCACCCAGGCTTCACGCGGCTTCAATGGGACTCGTACCTCGTACTGTTTCGACCTGCTAGGATTGCCATGCCACACCCCCATCGCCATCCATTGATCATCCTGTCCCTCGTCGCCGTGGGCGTGGGCCTGCTGGTGTTCGCCGGGCCCGCTCCGGCGACCGCGGGCGGGGCCCCGGCGCCGCCGCCCCAGTGGGGGACCGACATCCGCGTCGACTCCATCCCATCCAACGTGCTCGCCGTCGCGCAGAACTTCTCGCTGGCGATCAATCCGGCGTATCCGGACGACGTGCTGGCGGGGTTCGATACCTGGAACAGCGCGCCGAGCAATTCGATGTATGCGCGCAGCACCGACGGCGGGCGGACCTGGCAGAGCGACTGGCTCTATGGCCCCTGGTTCGGCGACGGCAGTCCCTACGGCTTTACCAGCGTGGGCGCCGACGCGCAAGGGACCTTCTACTTCACCTCGCAGTTCTACGGCAACGTGCAGATGGGCTTCGCGGTGCTTACTGCGACGCACGGCAGCCCCCTGGGCGCGCCGACGATGATCCTCCACGCGGATAGCACCGGCTACTATGACCAGGGGCAGATCGCCGTCGATCCGCGGACGAGCGGGCCGAACGCAGGCAGCCTCTATTTCGTGGCGCGCTATTTCACCAACGACGCCCAGGGGCTCTGGTTCTCCTATTCCCGCGATCACGGGCATTCGTGGAGCCCGCCGGTGGCGATCTCCGATCCGGCGCACAATTACGCCTATGGCCCCAGCATCGGCGTCGGGCCCGACGGCACGGTCTACGTTGCCTTTGCCTACCTCACGAGCGGGTTCCTCGGCAATGACCCGAGCCTCTACGTGGACCGGAGCACCGACGGCGGGGTGACGTGGAGCGGCGACCAGCCGATCGCCGGGGGCCTGCAGACGCACGTCGGGGCGCTGGACGCCGAGAACCATGAGCTGATGCTGCTCGGCAACGACAATCAGCAAGGCGTGCGCATCACCAACACGCCATATCTGGCGGTGGCGCCCGATCAGCCGCAGACGCTCTACGCGGTGTGGAACGACGGTCGCTGGGAGACATCGTTCACCTTCTTCGGCCACCCCGGGCGGCACAGCGACATCTTGTTCGCACGGAGCGTCGACGGCGGCGCGACCTGGAGCGCCCCGATCCGGGTCAACGACGACGCGCCGGGCAACGGCGTCGACCAGTTCCTGCCGACGATTGCCGTGCAGGCGGGTGGGATGATCGGCGTCACCTGGTACGATCGCCGGGTCGACCCGAGCCATTACCTGTACGACCTCTTTTACAGCCAGTCGACGGACGGGGGCGTGACCTGGAGCCCGAACCAGCGCGTCAGCGACCAGTCGAGTGACCCGCTGGCGGTGGTTAACGGCGAGCTGAACAGCGACGTCGGCGTGTACAGCGCGCTGGCTTTCGGCCCGGACTACGTGCTGCCCAGCTGGATCGACACGCGCGGCGGGCGGGCCAAGAACTTCTACACGGACCGGGGTGTCTTCCCGGGCGCGGCCACACCCACGCCGGTGCCGAGCGCGACGCCCTCGCCGAGCGCGACGGCGCCGCCCAGCCCGACCCCGGCGCCGCCGAGCCCAACGCGGCCGGCCAGCACCACGCCCACGGCGAGCGTGACCCCGGTGCCGCCCGGTTCGCCCAGCCCGGTGCCGAGCGCGACGCCGGTGCCCACGGGGGCGGCGAGCGCGACGCCGGTGCCCACCGGGGCGCCGAGCACCACGCCGCAGCCGCCGGGTCCCACGGCGACGCCGTCACCGTGCGCAGTGACCTTCAGCGACGTGCCGCCCGATGCTTACTACGCCGTGCCGGTGGAATGGCTGGCCTGCCGGGGCGTTATCAGTGGCTATGCCGACGGGACCTTCCGTCCGTTCAACCCGACCACGCGGGGCCAACTGACCAAGCTGGTCGCCCTCGGTTTCGGCTGGCCCTTGCAGACGCCGGCGACGCCGACCTTCCAGGACGTGCCGCCGTCGCAGCCGTTCTACGCCTTCGTCGAGACGGCGGTGGCGCACGGGGTGATCGCGGGGTATGACTGTGGCGGCGTGGGGGAGCCCTGCCCGGGTCGTTACTTCCGCCCGGGCGCGGACGTGACGCGGGGGCAGTTGGCGAAGATCGTCGTCGGGGCGGCCGGCTGGCCGCCGCTGACGCCGCCGACCCCGACCTTCGTGGACGTGCCCGCGGGCTCGCCCTTCTTCGGCTTCGTCGAGCAAGCGGTGGCGCACGGGGTGATCGCGGGGTACGATTGCGGGGGGACCGGCGAGCCGTGTCCGGGCCGCTACTTCCGGGCGGGCGCGAGCAGCACCCGCGGGCAACTCAGCAAGATCCTCTACAACGTGCTGACGGCGCCCTGAGCGGGCCTACTCGGCGCCCGGCTCGTCCTCGGGCGAGGCCCAGACGGCGGTGACCGCCCCGTTGGGCGTGAAGCGCTGGATCACGTGGGAGATGAAGTCGCTGACATAGATGTTGCCCTCGGCGTCGGCGGCCAGCCCCGCGGGCCCGGCGAATTGCCCCGGCCAGCCCCCGTGGCCGCCGAAGGTGGGCAGCGGCTGGTGGTCCGGCCCGTAGGGGCGCACCAAATTGGCGCTGACGTCGGTCACGATGACCCCGCCGTCGGGCAGGCCGAGGATGGCCTGGTAGGGGATCTGGAGGTCGCCCTGCGGCGCCGGTAGCGCGAAGCAATTCACTTCCTGGCCGGAGGGATAGCTGAGGGTGACGACCGCCTTCTGCTGGAGCACGAGCAGGCGCCCGTTGCCGGCGCTGCTCATGCCGATGGGCAGGTCGTCGCGGTCCCACTCCTGCTGCAGGCGCCCCGCGTGGTCGTAGACATAGATGATGGCGTGATTGTCGCCCAGGTAGACGTGGTCCTGGTCGGCGGCGAGGCAGCCGCGGCCGGGGATGAACGAGCGTGGCAGGGGCCAGGTGGCGGTTAGTTGGCCGTTGGGGGCGAACACGCGCATCACGTAGTACTCGGGGTCGGCGACGTAGAGGTGATCCTGCGGGTCGACGGCCAGGCCGCAGAAGAGGAACTCGTGCTCGCTGATGCCGTTGGGGCTGGGGGTGGGCTGCGGGCCCAGGCCGCTGAGCGTGGTGATCTCGCTGCCCGCGCCGACGGGGACGAAGCCGGGGCCGGGCTGCCCGACCGTCCCGCGGCGGGGCCAGAGCTTGCCGATGGCGCCGCCGTTCTGGAACACCCAGATGGCGCCGTTGTCGACGTCGTTGGCGTAGAGGGTGCCGTGGGAGTCAGCGGCGAGCCAGTAGACGAGGGCGTTGCGGCTGTAGGGCGGCGCGGTGGCCCAGAGGATGGCGAACAGGGCGATGGTCGGGATGGCCACGGCGACGACGCCGTTGCGCAGCCAGGGCGGCAGGCTGAGGAAGAAGGTCCAGCCGAGGACGGCGATGCAGATGAGCAGGCCGCGCGGGCCCCAGACCTGGCCGGGCACCTGGGCCAGCGGGCTGATCTGCGTGGCAATGCCGGCGATGACCACGGCCCAGAGCACGGCGATTCCGGCCCAGCGCACGAGGATCTGCCCGCGCCACTGGCCCAGGGCGATCAGCGCGGCCCCGGCGACGACCAGGGCGGCGCTAAGCCAGAGGCGCGGCTGCAGGTCGACGACGATCGGGTCGACCACCGCGATGATAGCGGCGAGCCCGGTGAGGAAGACCCAGCCGTAGAGCGGCTCGACGGCGGGCGCGGCCGGCGCCGCGGGAGCCGCCGCCGGATCAGCCGCCGCGGGCAGCATTTCGTCGGACGAAGGGGGTGGCGAAATCACAGGGTGTAACCGTCAGGCCTGTTTCTGTACCTGCTCTTGACAGTAGCGATAGAGCGCGTCGTAGAGCGGGAGCTGCGCGGCGATGACCTGGGCGTCGGGCTGCTCCAGCAGGAAGAAGCCCTTCACGATGGCGGCCAGGCCCGGGAACTCGGGAAATCGGCCCCGCCAGGCCGCTACATCGGCGCCGCGCACGATATCGGCCAGGCGCGCCAGGGCCAGATCGTCCAGGCCATACTTGGCGAGCACGGCGTCGAAGCCGCAGCGGTCGTCGCGGTGGGTCAACTCGGCGCCCGGCACGTCGAAGGGGATGGCGCCCTCGGCCTGGGCGCGCTCGAGCACGGCCGGGCCGGGCGCGAAGAGGAACTCGGCATCGGGGTCGACGAACCGACGGACCAGCCAGGCGACCGCGACGCGGTCGATGCGCACCCGCTCACGGGTGATCCATTTCATGGGGCCTGCTCCTTTGCTCGGCGGGGATGTGCGGGAGGCCGCCGGGCCTTCCGTTCGCGTCACTATACCAAAGGCCGCGCGGGGCTGTCAACGCGGCCGCGGGGGCGGGATCCCGCGTGCCCGGAGGCCCGGCGCGGTGCCGGGGCGGTGGGGGGTTGCCCGGCAGCTAAAGCTGCGGGCAACAACAACGAAGCCCCCTGCGGGGGCTGGGACGCGCCCGAATCGGCTGTAGGGGGGCGGAGCGGCGGGGGGTTGCCCGGCAGCTAAAGCTGCGGGCAACAGCAACGAAGCCCCCTGCGGGGGCTGCGCCGGGGCGGCGCTTCGGCAGTCGAGGGGCGGGGCGGTGGGGGGCGGGGTTGCCCGGCAGCTAAAGCTGCGGGCAACAACAACGAAGCCCCCTGCGGGGGCTGGGACGCGCACGAATCGGCTGTAGGAGCGCGAGGCGGCGGGAGGTGGGGGAGTCTCGCCGGGCGGAGGTGGCTCCCACAGACGATCCCGCCCCGGCAGCCCGGCTTGCTGGGGCGCGGGGTGGTGGGGCGGCCGGGCGACCCCTGTGGTCGCCCCCACACGGGCATCCCGGTGCTCCGGGAGCACGATTCTTGGGGCGGCGCTTGTCGCGGGGCGGAGCCCCCTCCTACAGACAATCGGGGCTGAACCCGGGCCGAATCTTGCGGCGGCCTCGCCGGGCGGGGGTGGCTGCCGCAGACCGCCCGGCATCCCGGGTGCCTTCGGGCGGGGTCTTGGGGCGGCGTGGGCTGGGGCGGCGGGCGCTGGGGGCGCCCGGGTGCTTGGGGCATGTTGGCGCCGGTTCCCTGCATCCCCTATAATAGCGCCGATGGCAACCAACCCCGGACAAGCGGAGGCGCCCCCGGCGCCCGGCCCCGCGCCCGATCCCGATCCTGCCGCGCCGTCCGCGCGTCGCGGCGTGCTCGCCGGGCTGACGCGGAACGTCTTCGTGCTGGGCCTGGTCAGCCTCTTCACGGACATCAGCAGCGAGATGATCGTGCCTGTGCGGATCATCTTCCTGGTCGGCGTGCTGGCCACCCCGCTGCCGCTCGCCGGGCTGATCGAGGGCGTGGCCGAGAGCACGGCCAGCATCCTGAAGATCTTCTCCGGGCGGCTGGCCGACCAGGTGCGGCGCCGCACGCCGCTGATCCTGGGGGGCTACGCGCTGTCGAACGGCGTCAAGCCGCTGCTGGCCCTCACCGGCACGTGGCCGCAGGCGCTGGGCCTCATCTTCGTCGACCGGGTGGGTAAGGGCCTGCGCGGCAGCCCCCGCGATGCTCTGCTGGCCGACTCGGCGGGCCCGGCCAACCGGGGCAAGGCGTTCGGCTTCCACCGCGCCATGGACACGCTCGGCGCGGCCATCGGCCCGCTGCTGGCCTTCGGGATCCTGGCGCTCAACGGCCAGGATCTGCGCGCCGTCTTCGCCTGGACGGCGATCCCCGGCGTGCTTGGCGTGCTCGTGCTGATCCTGTTCCTGCGCGAGAAGCCGCGCGCGGTGCCGGCCGCGACGGCGGCCGCGGTCCTGCCGGGGGAGCCGGCCGTGCGGCGCGACCGCTGGGCGCAGATGCGGTCGCTCGGGCCGCGCTTCTGGCTCTTCACCGCCATCTCGGCGGTCTTCGCCCTGGGTAACTCCTCCGACGCCTTCATCTTTCTGCGGACCGAGGGGTTGGAGCACGCCCTGGCGGCGGTGCCGCTGGTCTACTTCGGCTACAACATCGTCTTCGCCCTGCTGGCGACGCCGATGGGCGCCTTCAGCGACCGCTTCGGCCGCATGCCGGTGCTCATCCTCGGCTACGTGACGTTTGGGATCGTCTATGCCGGCTGGGCCGTCGCCAGCCAAAGCTGGAACGTGATCGTGCTCTTCCTGATCTATGGCATCTACGCGGCGGCCACCGACGGGGTGAGCAAGGCGCTGGTGACGGACTTCATCCCGAAGGCGCAGCGCGGCACGGCGCTGGGCTGGTTCAACGGCGTCACCGGTTTCGTGGCGCTGCCGGCGAACGTGATCGGCGGCTGGCTCTGGAGCAGCTTCGGGTCGGGCGCGACGTTCGGGTTCGGGGCGTGGGCGGGGTTCGCCGCGGCGGCGTTGATGCTGGCCTGGGCGCCCTGGCTGCTCGGGCGGCGCGCCCTGACGCCGCCGGCCGCGGCCGCGCCCGCCTCCCCGGCGCAGCCCACGCCCTCGCCGCCCTCGGCGTAGGGGCACTGGGCGTTCCTTGCGGCCCGCCGTGGGGGGCGGGCCGGCCACGCATGGGGCCGAGGCACGTACGAATCCTCGGGCAGCATCCCGGGGCGTAGCAGGCCGCGCGGACCGTCGGCCTCGCCGGACGGAGCCGGCTCCCACAGACGCCCCGCCCGCATCCCGGCTGCCTTGCGGGGGATACGCCCGGTGGCCTTGCGGGGCGGAGCCGGCTCCCACAGACGATCGGGGCCGCCTGCAGGCGGGGTGGTGCGGGGGCCTCGCCGGACGGAGCCGGCTCCCACAGACGCGGCGTCCTCCCGTCCCGGCTGCCCGCAGGCGGGGTGGTGCGGGGGCTTCGCCGGGCGGAGCCGGCTCCTACAGACGTCCGGCATCGGGGTTGTCGGCGAGCCAATTCGCGCGGTGGCCTCGCCGGGCGGCGCGGGCGGGGTGCCGGGTAGGGGGCGATGGGCTATAATGGCAGGGGTACGCAGGTCGCTACCGCGCCCGGGCGCCGCGCCTGTGGCGTCACTTTTTGACTTCAGGAGCCTATCATGACCAATTCGTCCGCCGATTTCGTGGCCGATCTGGCCGATCGCTTCGTGCGCTACGTGCAGATCGATACCGAGAGCGATAACACGTCGTCCACCGTGCCCAGCACGCGCAAGCAGTTTGATCTGCTCCACCTCTTGCGGGATGAACTGGAGGCGCTGGGCGCCCGCGATGCGCGGGTGCTCGACAGCGGCTTCACCCTGGCGACCATCCCGGCGACTCCGGGCGCGACCGCGCCGCGCGTGGGCCTGCTGGCTCACGTCGACACGACGCAGCAGTTCACGGGGGCCGGCGTCAAGCCGATCATCCACCGCGCCTACGACGGCGCGCCAATCGTCTTGCCGGACGATCCCACCCAGGTGCTGTCGTCCGACAACTCGCCGTACCTCAAGAAGAAGATCGGCGACGACATCGTCACGGCCAGCGGCACGACCCTGCTGGGCGCCGACGACAAAGCCGGCGTGGCCATCCTCATGACCCTGGCCAAGACCTTGCTGGCGCAGCCGGAGCACCGGCACGGCGAAATCCGGCTCTGCTTCACGACGGACGAGGAGATCGGCACCGGCATCGAGCATCTGGATCTGGACGCGCTGGACGTGGATTACGCCTATACGCTCGACGGGGCCGAGCGCGGGGAGCTGACCTATGAGAGCTTCTCGGCCGACAAGGCGGTCGTTATCATTACGGGCGTATCGATCCACCCCGGGTCGGCCTACGGCAAGATGGTCAACGCCCAGCACCTGGCCGCGAAGCTGATCATGCTGCTGCCAAAGGAGACGCGCACGCCGGCCACCACCCAGGACCGCGAGGGCTTCATCCACCTGACCGATATGCAGGGCTCGGAGGCGCAGGCGCGCCTGGCCTTTATCCTGCGCGATTTCGAGCGCGAGGGCCTGGCGGCACTCGGCGCGCTGCTGCGGCAGGCGTGCGCGGCCGTGGAGGCGACCGAGCCGCGCGCCCGGATCACCTGCACGATCACGCCGCAGTATCGGAACATGCGCTACTGGATCGAGGACGACATGCGCCCGGTCGACGTGGCGACGCGCGCCATGCAGGCGGTTGGGATCGCGCCGGATTCGACGCCGATCCGGGGCGGGACGGACGGCTCCAAGCTCACCGAGCGCGGGCTGCTCACGCCGAACCTGTTCACGGGGATGCAGAACGTGCACGGGCCCCTGGAGTGGGTCAGCCTGGAGGATATGGCGGAGGCGGTGGCGGTTTGCCTGGCGCTGGTGGAGGAGTGGGCGCAGCCGGAGGCGGATGCCGTGCCGGCCGCGGAACCTGCCACGGCGTGCTAGTCGCCGCTGAACGGCAGGCCTTCCTTCGTGCGCCACTCGTCCCACTGGGCGTCGTGCAGCGCGCGGCCGGTGGGCGTGATGCGCCAGACGCCGCGCTGGCCCGCCTCGGTCAGACCGTCGACCTGCAGGGTGCGCTGGGCAACCGAGAGGCGCTGGCCGAACTCGACGGGGGGCGGCTGGGGCACGTCGGGGAACCAGCGGGCGACGGCGGAGATGAGCGCGGCGCGGCCCGCGGTGCCCCCGGCGGCGAGCAAGGCGTGGAGCAGGGGCAGCTGCATGCGTGAGGCGCCGGGCAGCCCCAGCTTGCGGCGCGTGCCGGGCACGGCCGGCGGCACGGCGTGCGGCGCGAACAGGCTGACGGGGGGCGCGCCCGGCGGCGTCACCGCGACGCGGCCCTCCTGCGAGACGAGATAGACCGAGACGCGCGCGGCCGCGAGGAACCAGCGCAGGCGCTGCAGATAGCGGATGTAGCTGGCCATCGCCGGCAGGGCCAGGCTGAGCTGGATGTCGGGGTCGGCGCCGCGGCCGAGAGCAAGATCGAGCACCGCCTGGGCGATCCAGCCGCGGGCGGTCACCTCGGGGCGGGTGACGCGCGGCTGGCCGGCCAGGGCTCCGCGCTTGTAGAGGGGGCTGGGCCAGCCGCGCACGCTCACCAGCCGGTGGACCGCCCGGTCGCCGGCCGGCCGCTCGGCGACGATCTCCAGGCCCTGCTCGGCGGCCAGCGGCTCGCCCGGGCTGAGGATGACGAAATCCTCCTCCTCCTGCATGTAGGCCAGCACGCGCGCCTGGATATTGCCTTCCCAGAACCAATCGTGGCGATGGGCGTCCTCGCTGCTCATCGGTTCGCTTGCCTCCCCGGCCTTGGGCGGTCTACGACGCCCCGGGATGGGGCGTTGCACATGAATATAATAGAATGTTCTTCGCGCACATTATGTACGCAGTTCTATAAACTTGGCGGCGAGAGTAATAGAATCGGGTGAACAGACAGTAAAAAATGAGCAAATATCGCACCGGAATAGCCGGAAAAGCACTTGACAAACCGGCGGTAGTTCTGATAAGATATGGGCGAATGCGGCGGATCCAGGTATGCCGAAGCATTCACCTTCTCCTTCCGACAGAGAGCCGGCCCCGGGCCGGCTCTCTGTTTTGTCACACGCCGGGGGCCACGGACGCCGGGGCGGCGCGGTGCTCGCGGGGCTCGGCGTTGGCCCAGCCGCGCTGGCCGAGCACCCGGCGGTGGCAGTAGCTGTAGAGCCCGTCGAAGATGGGCAGCATGCGCTCGACCATCTCCTCGTCGGAGTGCACCAGTGCGTTCGTACCCTTCGTGATCGCGCGCAGGCCCTCGCCCTCGGGCAGGGCGTCCGGGTCGTTCGTCTCGGCGCCGTGGATGATCTCGCCCATGAGCACGAGGGCCGGGTCGGCCTGGTCAAGCTTGTACTCGGTGATCAGCATCTCGAAGCTGATGCGCTCGCCGGGGTCGGGCTCTTCGAGCGTGGTGTTGTGGAACGGTAGGGCGCCCTCTTCGATCGCGGCGTCCATGTCTTCGGCTTCGACGAAGCCGATCACCGCATCGGGGTCGATGCGCCGCAGGATCAGCCAGGCGCAGGCGCAGCGATCGAGCCGCACGCGCGGCCGAGTGATCCACTTCATAGGAGCCTCCTCCTGTTTGCCCGGGCAGATGAGCCCGCACAAGGAATATTCTTCAGCGATAAAGAATATATCAGAACGCTTACTTCAACTACTGCGCGGGGAAGATGATATACTGAGCCAATAGAGATTCTGGAACGTGCGGCCATTATATCATAACATGATGCACATGAACAGCCTCGGCTTGACATGAGAACACATCGCTGATATAATGGCGCGGACTTGACGTCCGTGGTTCCTTCCCCCCAGCCGTAGCCCGGGCCGCGGCGTCAGGCGTGTCGCGATCGCGCGCCCGGCCCCGTCTTGACGGCCCATTATAGCAGAGACGGGGCGCCGCAACGGGCGCAGATGTGGCATGGTGGAGGAATCGGCTATACTTACACGAATGCTGAGGAGGAGTTTCCGTGGGACATCGCAAATTCAGCTGGCTTGGGATCGTGGCTCTGCTGGTTATGACGCTGGCGTCGCTGTCATTCGCGGCGCCCAGTGCGGCGCAGACCAACTCCCAGACCTTCCCGCAAACCGGTAAGACGGTGCAGGGGAAGTTCCTGGACTATTGGAACAGTCACGGCGGCCTGGCCCAGATCGGCCTGCCGCTGACCGACGCGATGCAGAGCGTCTCGCCGACCGACGGCAAGACCTACACGATGCAGTACTTCGAGCGCATGGTGCTCGAAGACCACCCCGAACACGCGGGCACGCCCTTCGAGATCGAGGGCTCGCTGCTCGGCGTCTTCCAGTTCAACCGGCTTCATCCCCAGGGTGTCGCCGATGCCAAGGCCAGCACCGACAATCCCTACGTGTTCCCTGAAACGGGCATGACCCTCGGCGGCAGATTCCGCGCGTATTGGGAGAGCCACGGCGGATTGACCCAGCAGGGCTACCCGATCTCCAACGAGTTCCAGGAAGTCAACCCGACCGACGGCAAGACCTACACCGTGCAGTACTTCGAGCGCGCGGTGTTCGAACTGCACCCCGAAAACCAGGACCCGAACGACGTACAACTTTCTCTCCTTGGCTCCACTGAGTACAAGGATCAGACCGATCTCTCCTATACGGACTGGACCGGACAGACCCGCACGCTCCCGCAGAAAGCCACCCGGATCGTCTGCTTGACCGGCTTTTGCGAAGATGCGCTCTACCAGCTCGGCGTCGAGCCGGTCGCCGTCAGCGACACCCTCTACAAGCAGCCCTACCTGTGGGGTCCCGACAAGACCATCACCGCCATCGGCGGCGGCTTTGGCTCTCCCAACCTGGAGACGATCGCCCAGGTTCAGCCCGACCTCATCGTAGCCTTCCAGAACCTCGTCCCGCAGCGGGCGGCCCTGGAGAAGATCGCGCCGGTCTTCATCATCAACCCCACCCACTTCGAGGACACCATCGACAATCTGCGGATCCTCGCCCGGTTGACCGGCAAGGTCTACAATGGCGAGCAGGCCATCAAGGCATTCTACGCCAAGATCGACGCTTATCGGGCGCTGTCGCCTAACAACCAGGTGCCTGTGCTCATCTTCGGCAACAGCACGACCTTCAGCGTCTTCACCTCGCCCTCCATGCCAGGCAGCGTGCTCTCCGCGGCTACGAACTATCCGTGGCCGACAGAGGGGGGTCCGCTCTCGCCTGACCAGGAACCGGGCACCGTCCAGTACTCGCTTGAGAAGCTGCTTGACAAAGATCCCGACGTGATCCTGTCCATCACCCAGGGCTCCGGTGCCACCGGCCATCTCTCGGACATACTGGCGAAGAACCCGCTGTGGAGCCAGCTCAAAGCGGTGCAGAACCATCGAGTATACGAGGTCAGCTTCTCGAACTACGTTACCGGACGCGGCCTCATCTCCCTGGGCCTGGCTCTCGACGATGCGATGAGCAAGATTTACCCCAACACCTTTACCAAGCCGCTCCCGTAAGGGTATAATTGGAAGCCGGCGCGGGGATCAGGCGTTGTGCCTGATCCCCGTCCCCTGTTTGCTATGTCCACAGCCATCCAAACGCAACCCCTATATCGCTCTTCCCGGATCAGTCGCCTGATTTGGGTGATTCCCTGCCTGGTTCTCGTCCTTGCCGTGGTTGTCACGATCGGCCTGATGCTCGGCGATCCGCAGTTATCGTTCTCCGAGCTATTGGTGGTCTTGCAGGGCGGTGGCAGCCGGTTGGCGCACATCGTCGTGCCGCAATTGCGGCTGCCGCGCGAGGTGCTGGGCATCCTCTGTGGGGGCATGCTGGCGCTGGCCGGCACGATGTTCCAGGATTCGATGCGCAATGTCCTGGCCGGACCGGAGCTACTCGGGGTCTCGAGCGGCGCATCCCTGGTGATGGCGGCGATCATCATTCTCTATATCCCTGTTCCGTGGGAGTTGTACCCGGTGGCGACCCTGCTGGGGGGTATGCTCGCGGGAAGCATCGCCATCTTTTCGATGCGCCGCCTGGGCGACCCTGTACGGCTGATTCTCATGGGTGTTGCGGTGAGTGCCCTTTTGCACGCCGGCATCATCGCGCTGGTAAGCTTGGGCGAGCAAACCGACGTGCAACTCCTCTACCTCTACCTGCTCGGCAGCCTTGCCAACCGGACCTGGGACTATGTGAACCTGCTCTGGCCCTGGGCGGTGGTGTGTGTGCCCCTGGCGCTGATCATGGCGCGGCCGCTCAACCTCCTTCAGCTGGGCGACGAAGTCGCCGAGGGCTTGGGCTTACGCGTGGTCCGGTGGCGGCTCCTCATCATGGCCGTAGCGTCTGCGATGGTGGCGGCGGTGGTCGCGGTCGCCGGCCCGATAGGTTATGTCGCCCTCGTCAGCCCCCATATCGCACGACGGGTCATGGGCACCACCGATGCGCGGGTCGTCTTGCCGGTGGCGATGTTGCTCGGGGCGATACTGCTGGTCGGGGCGGATCTGCTGGCGAAGAACCTCTTCAACCCCATCGAGCTGCCGGTTGGGCTCTGGACCACGCTGATCGGCGGGCCGGTGCTCGTGATATTGATGCGGCGGCGGTTGTCCGGCGCGAGACCGCTGCGATGAGCACCTCCACCATCAGCGCCTCCCCGAATACGGCCAACGCCCCTCGTGCCCGTGCCCCTGTGCCCGGGGGCCAGCCGTTTCTGGTGCGCAATTTCCCCCTGGTCATTGTGTCGGGCCTGCTGATTCTCCTGGGCCTGTTGATCGCGCACATCGATATCGGCACCGCAGATATCTCCGTGGCGGACATCGTCAAAGTGCTCACCGGACAGAAGGTTGAGAGTGTAACCTATACAATCATCCACGAATTGCGGTTGCCCCGGGCCCTTGTAGCCTTGCTCGCCGGGGCCATGCTCGCGCTCGCAGGCGCGATTATGCAGGCCGTTACGCGCAACCCCCTGGCCGATCCCGACCTCACGGGGGCAAGCTCCGGCGCGGTCTTCTTCGCGGTACTCTGGCTCTCGCGCCAGCTATTCTACCGCAGCGTGGCCCCGCCTGACCTCAGCGTCCCTGCGGTTGCTATGGCGGGGAGTATCCTCACGGCAGGCTTCGTGTACGTAATGAGCCGGGGGCGCGACCGGCAAACCAACACGATCCGCATGATCTTGATTGCCGTCATGGTCAGCGCCATCATGCGGTCGCTTACGTCCCTCATCCTGCTGGTGAACCAAAACGCCACCAGCGCCATTCTTACCTGGCTTATCGGCTCGCTCAACGGCGACACCTGGGAACATTGGGACACCCTTTGGCCGTGGGCCGCCTTTGCCCTACCGGTGGGTCTTGCTTGCGCGGGAGTCGCCAACGTCCTTCACCTGGGTGACGACATCGCCATGGGGTTGGGTCTGCGAGTTGAGCGGGCACGGCTGCTTCTCCTATTCGTGGCGGTGCTGCTCACCGCCGCGCCGATCTCGGTGGTCGGTGGGTTGGGGTTCATCGGGCTGATGTCTCCCCATATTGCGCGCCGGCTGGTTGGGAACGATTCGCGGCGCGTCTTCCCCTTGAGCGTCATCATCGGTGCGATCATACTCACGGTGGCAGATATTCTGACATCCACGCTAATCAATACGACAGTACCACTCCCGGTCGGCGCGGTCCTGACGCTTGTGGGCACGCCTTTCCTGATCTACCTGTTGCGCAGGGGCATGAAGCGAGGATGAAATGAGCGATACTCCGCGGAACGGCACCCGCCCCCGACCGGCGCGCGCGCCGGCAGCCGGCCCAGATACTGCCGGGCACCACAACGGCCACAGCCCGGTGCTCCAGGCGGCTAAGGTCAATATCGGCTATGGCCCGCGTCTCGTCGTCGAGGGCCTCTCCCTAGAGTTATTGGAGGGCCATATCACCGCGCTCGTCGGGCCGAACGGTTCCGGCAAATCTACGCTGTTGAAGACGCTCGCCCGCCTCCTGCAACCAAGCTCCGGCGCAGTCTATCTCAACGGTAAAGCGATCTCGCGCATGGCCACCTCAGCGGTGGCGCAGGAGATCGCGGTGCTGCCTCAAGGCCCTGTGGCACCTGCCGGGGTGACCGTGGGCGAATTGGTTGAGCAAGGCCGTTACCCGCACGCGGGGCCGCTCAGGATGCTCCGCCAGCAGGACTACGCGGTCATTAGCGACGCCGTGCGATTGACCGGTATGACAGATTTCGTCCACCGCCCGCTCGACAGTCTGTCCGGGGGAGAGAAGCAGCGTGCCTGGATTGCTCTCGCCCTGGCGCAGGATACCCCTGTGCTTCTGCTCGACGAGCCGACGACGTTCCTCGACATCGGGCACCAGCTGGAGGTGCTGGAGCTTGTCAAGCGGCTCAACGTGGAGCGCCAGATGACCATCGTGCTCGTCCTGCACGACCTCAATCAGGCAGCCCGCTACGCCGACCGCATGGTGGCATTGAACGAGGGCAAAATCGTTTGCGACGGCCCCCCGGCGGACGTGCTGACCGCACCCCTGCTGGAACAGGTCTTCCACGTGCGCGCGTCGATCGTGCGCGACCCGGTGACGGGCACGCCGGTGTGCCTGCCCTACGCGGGCGTGGCGCCTGTGGCGGAGGCGGGCGCGTGAAGTGGGTGACGCGCCAGGGCGTGAAGTTCGACCGGACGGCCTGCGCCTGGCTGATCCTGCGCTTCATCGACCCGGAGGCCACCTTCGCGTTCCTGCCCGCGGACGCCCTGGCTGCCGCGGTCGCCGCCGGGGCGCGCTCGTTTCATGATTACGCCTGGACGGGCAGCGCGGCCACCCTGCCGCCCGACCGGGTGAACTTCCCGCGCCTGCTGGCCGATTACGGCCTGGACGGCGACCCGGCCCTCGTGCTCTTCGGGGAGACAGTGCGCACAGCCGAGCAGGTGGGCTGGGCCAAGGACGGCACGGAGCACTACGGCCTCTGGGCGATCGCCAACGGCATCGCCGCGCTCAGCCAGGGCGACGACGCGGCCATCGTGCGCCGCATGCTGCCCGTCTACGACGCCCTCTACGCCTACTGCGGTCTGCGCGCGGCTGGCCAGGCGGGCTGGACGTCGGACCGCTAACCACTCCCCCTTACCGAATCCGCATCTGCAGAACGCCAAAGAGGATCTTCGCCAACTGCCCCCGGGTGCTGCCGGCGCCGGGGCGGAAGTAGCGCCCGGGGCAGGGCTCGCCCGGAGCGCCGCAGCCGTAGCCGCTCAGGATCCCCTGCGCCGCCGCGCGCTCGACGAAGCCGAAGAAGGGCGCGCCCGCCGGCACGTCGGCGAAGGTCGGGGTCGGCGGGGTGAGGGGCGGCCAGCCGGCCGCGCCGACGACGATCTTGGCCAGCTGGCCGCGCGTCACGTTCGCGCCGGGCCGGAAGTAACGGCCGGGGCAGGGCTCGCCGGGACCGCCGCAATCATAGCCACTAACGACGCCGTGCGCGGCAATCGTCTCGACATCGCCGTAGAAGGGCTGGCCGGGCGGCACGTCGACGAAGGTTGGCGTGGCGGGCGTTTGAACCGGCCAGCCGAAGCCCAGGACGATGAGCTTGCTCAACTGCCCGCGCGTGGTGGCGTTGTAGGGGCGGAAGGTGCCGTCGGCATACCCGCCGACGACGCCGTGGCAGGCGAGATAGCGCACGGGCTCGTAGAAGTAATCGGCCGGTTGGACGTCGCCGAAGCTGAGGTCGCAGGGCGTCGCGGTCGCGGCGGGAGTGGCGCTGGGCGGCGCGGGAGTGGCGCTGGGTGGGATGGGCGTCGCGCTGGGCGGCACCGGCGCGGGCGACGGGGTGGCGCTGGGCGGGGGCGCGATCTCCCCACGGTCAGTGTAGATGTCCTGGGCGGCGCCGGCCCGCGAGTTGACCCAGGTGGGCAGCAGGAAGTCCGGCCCGTAGACCAATGCGTTGTAGCCCGAGAGATCGCCGTTGCCCTCGAAGAAGGTGCGCGCCAGCGGATCGCTCAGCTGATCGCTCACGGCGGTGTTTGTGCTCCAGGTGCGGCCGCCGTCGGTCGACTCGCTGAACTCCAGGGCATAGAGCCGGTGATCGGGATCGGCGCGGCGATCGTACCAGGTCACGCCGATGCGGCCGTCCGGCCCGGTGGCGATGGTCGGCGCGAACTGGTCGACGCCGTCGGCGATCGGGTCGTCGTTCACGCGCGCGGGCGCGCTCCAGGTGGCGCCGCCGTCGGTGCTGCGGCTGAAGGCGATGTCGCCGTGCCGGCCGGTGTTGCCGTAATAGTCAAAGGTCGAGTCCCAGCGGCCGTCGTTCCAGACGGCATAGACGGTGCCGGGCTCGGCGCGGTCGACGGCGATGGCCGGCGTGTTGCTGACGCGGAAGCCGCGGTCCGACGCGCCGAGCAGCAAGAGCTCGATGCCTTCCGGATCGATAGCGCCGACCTTGGCGATCGGCGCCCCGCCGATCAGGCTCCCCGCGGTCCAGGTGGCGCCGCCGTCCGTGCTGCGGTGCAGGTAGAGATCGGGCGCGTCGTAGGGGTTGGTCTCGTAGGCGGCGTAGAGGGTACCGTCGGACGCGACGCTGAGGGCCGGGCCCTCGCTGAACGGGAAGGGCGGATCGGCCACGTCGGCGTCGGCGCTCCAGGTGCGGCCCTGGTCGGTCGAGTAGCGCAGCCGCAGGCCCTGATCGGGGCGCGCGATGTTGGAGTAGCGCGCGAGCAGGTAGATGCGTCCGGCGTAGGGTCCGCTGATGTGCAGATCGACGGCCAGCCGGCCCTGATCATAGTACTCGTCGTAGCGGGTGGTGACGGCGGGCACGGGCGGGTTCCAGGCCAGGCCGTCGGTACTGGTGAGCACCATATAGGCGCTATTGCCCTGCTGGTTGCCGGTCGCCAGGCAGGAATAGTAGATGATGCCGTGCTGGTCGACGGCGACGTTGGGCTCGCCGAAGGGGATGGCGTCCGAGATCCAGGGGCCGTAGAAGCGCCCGCCGGCCCAGGTGCGCCCGCCGTCCGTGCTGATGCCGTAGCCGCTATAGGTCGCGCCGGGATCCCAGCTGTCGTAGCCCGCGACGATGCGATCGGGGTTGGCCGGGTCGACGGCCAGCGCGGCATTGCGCTGCACGCTCGGCGTGACGCTCGTGAGCGGGTTGACCCGCGCGTTCGGGCCCCAGATCGGCGGCGCGGCGGGGCGCGCGGGCGCTGCTCGGCCCGTGCCGCCCTGCAGCGCGACGACGGCGAGCAGGCCCGCGGCGAGCAGAATCAGGCCGCGCAGCGCGCTCACGGGGCTCATCGGGCCCGGCTCCGCGCGCCGCGCGCGTCAGGGCCTGGTGAGCACATTAAAGAGGATCTTCGCCAACTGCCCACGGGTGGCGCTGGTGCCCGGGCGGAAGTACCGGCCGGGGCAGGGCTCGCCGGGGGCGCCGCAGTCATAGCCGCTCAAGATGCCCTCGGCCGCCGCCTGCTCGATATAGCCGAAGAAAGGCGAGGTCGCGGGCACGTCGACGAAGGTCGGAGCCGTCGGCGTGCCAGGCGGCGCGCCCTGCGCGCTGATGAGGATCTTGGCCAGTTGCCCGCGGGTCACATCCGCGCCGGGGCGGAAGTAGCGGCCGGGGCAGGGTTCGCCGGGGCCGCCGCAGTCGTAGCCGGAGATGACGCCGTGGGCGACGGCGGTCTCGACGAAGCTATAGAAGGGCTGCGACGGGGGCACGTCGACGAAGGTGGGCGTGGCGGGGGACTGCAGGGGCCAGCCGAAGCCGAGGGCGACGAGCTTGGTGAGCTGGCCGCGGGTCGTCGTGTTGAAGGGGCGGAAGGTGCCGTCGGCGTAGCCGCTGAGAACGTGGCGGCAGGCGAGCCAGGCGACGGGGGCGGCGTAGTAGGCATCGGGCGGCACGTCGACGAAGGTCACGGCGCACGGGGTGGCGCTGGGCGGGACAGGCGTGGCGCTGGGCAGGGCGGGCGTGAAGCTGGGCGGGTCGGGGCGGGCCGGGGTGGCCGTCGGCGGGACCAGGGTGGGGGAGGCGGTCGCCGTCGGGCTGGGCGGCACGGCGGTGGGCGACGGGGTCGAGGTCGGGCCGCTGAAATAGCCCCGAGCGACGTAGAAATCCTCGACGCGGCCGTTGCGCGAGTCGATCCAGCTGGGCAGGACGTAGTCCGTGCCGAAGGCCAGGGCGCCATACTCGCCCAGCCGGCCGTTGAGCTCTCCGTCGGGGACGGCCAGCGGGTTGCTCGAGACCTCGCTGACGCGCTGGTTGGCACTCCAGGTCAGGCCGCCGTCGGTCGACTGGCTGTAGAAGGCATCATAGAGGAAGTGGTTGGGATCGAGGCGCCGGTCGAGCCAGGTGATGCCGATGGTGCCGCTCGGGCTGACGCCGATGGCGGGGTCCATCTGGTCGACGCCGTTGGCGATCGGGTCGTCGTTCACGCGCGCGGGCGCGCTCCAGGTGGCGCCGCCGTCGGTGCTGCGGCTGAAGGCGATATCGCCGTGCTGGCCGGTATGGCCGTAGATCTCGAAGGGCTGCTCCCAGCGCCCGTCGTTCCAGGTGGCGTACAGCGTCTGCGGCTGATCGGGCGCGACGGCGAGATAGGGTACGGTGATGACCACCACGCCGTGCTGGCTGTCGTCGGCGGGCAGGAGGAGCTCATGGCCCTCGCCGTCCATGGCGCCGACCTTGGTGATGGGCGGGTCGACGGGCATGTCGCGGCTCCAGGTGAGCCCGCCGTCCGTGCTCTTCGTCAGGTAGAACTCTGGGTCGTTGACCTGGTAGTTGTTCTGCAGGAAGGCAAAGATGACGTAAACCGTGCCGTCGGGGCCGACGGCGATCTGCGTGCCGCGCACATAGGGGTGATCGGGGTCGCCGATGAGCACGTCGCCGCTCCAGGTCGCCCCGCCGTCGCGCGAATGGCGGACGACCATGCCGAGCGCGTTGTTAGTGAAGTAGCGCGCCACGAAGTAGAGGCTGCCCGCGTTGGGCCCGCTGGTGCGCCGGTCGACGGCCAGCTGGCCCTCGTCGTAGTAGTCGCCCGGCGGCGCGACGACGATGGGCACAGGCGTGCTCCAGGCGGTCGCGGCGGTCGTCGTCAGCACGGCGTAGCCGTACGTGCTGTTGCTAAGCACCTGCGAGGCGTAGTAAAAGGTGCCCTGCGGGTCGACGACAACGCTGGTGTTGCCGTTCGGCTGCATGTCGCCCAGCCAGGGGCCGTAGAACCAATCGGTGTTCCAGGTGGCGCCGCCGTCGGTGCTGCGCGCGTAGGCGCTGTTGGTGAGGTAGTTGTTCCAGCTGTCGTAGCCCGCCACGACGTCGTCGGGGTGGGCCGGGTCGATGGCGATCGAGAAATTGCGCTGGATGTTGACGTTGGGGCTGCCCGGCGGGTGGATGCGGGTGTTGGGCCCCCAGACGGGCAGACCATCGGCCGGCGGAGCGGCCGCCCGGCTGGTGCCGGGCAGCAGGAGGCAGAGGATTCCGGCGCCCAGGATGAGGACGGCGGGGGCGAGGGCAAGACGGGGGTGCAGGGTGCGCATGGGTGCGGCGGAGTCCTTCTAGGCCGGCCGGGCCGCGGGCCGACGGCGCCCCGGGGCAAATCTCAACCCCGCTTCCACCAGCGGCGGAAGCGGGGTCGAGGCGGCGCGTCCGACCGCGATCCGGCACGCGGCCATGCCGGAGGGCGGACGTACGGCTAGTTGGTGATGCCCGAGACGTGGATCGGCGCGATGAAGATGTCTTCGTTGTTGTTGCGCGTATCCGTCCAGACCGGGTAGACCGTCCCGCTGCTGACCGCCATGGCGAAGTAGTCGCCAATGAGCGAGCCCTGCAGGTCGGGGTCGTTGTTCGGGTTCGACGAGACGCTGGTCACGCGGGTGTTGGCGCCGAAGTGGATGCCGTCGGTCGCGCGGGCCATGTACACGTCATAGTTGATGTTGCTGGCGTCGTTGCGGGTGTCGAGCCAGGCGACCGTGACGGAGCCATCGGCCCCGACGCCGAGCGCCGGCATCAGCTGATCCGCGTTGCCGCTGTCGGTGTTGACCACGCGGGCGGCTGTCCAGGTGCGGCCGTCCTTCGACTGGCTGAGCATGATGTCATTGCCGTGGCCGGCGTTGCGGCCATCGGCCCACGCCACGTAGAGCGTGCCGTTGGGAGCGACGCCCGCGGCGGGATAGATGCTCGCGCGATACTGCGCTGCGCGGGGCTGCAGCGGGGTGACGCTGCTGACGGTGCTGACCGAATAGCCACCGCGACCACCGGTCGCGCGGGCCATACGGATGCTGTTGGCGGTCGCGTAGAAGACGCTGACCTTGCCGGCCGCGTCGACCACGGGCGCCGCATTGCGGCCACCGACGTCGATCGTGGCGGCGGCGCTCCAGGTGGAGCCGTTATCAGCCGAGGACCGCGCGTAGAGCGCGCTGCCCTGATAGAACAGCTGCAGGCCGCTGGGGGTCGCCGCGATCGCGGGCTTGTCCGCGGCCTCGCCGGCGAAGCTGGTGGCCCAGCTCTGCGACGCCCAGGTCAGGCCGCCGTCGATCGAGCGGCTGACGGCCACCGCGCCGGGAGCCGGCGAGAAGGCCACAAAGGCGAAGTAGACGGACCCATCGGCGCCGAAGGCGACCGTCGGGTCGGCAGCGTTCAGGCGGCTGGCATTCCGGTTGACGTACGGCTGTGAGGACTGCCAGGTCTGGCCGCCGTCGAAGCTGACGTACGCATACACGACGAACTGCCCGGAGCCGGGCGCCCAGTTATTGGCGCCAATGACGATGTGCTGCGCATTATGCGGATCGACGGCCGCGAACGGCTCGTTCTGGGCGGCCGTGCCGGTGTCGGTGTTGACCCGGACGTTGCTCCACGGCAGCACCGCGGGGGCGCCCTTCACGGGCTGCGCCTGCCACTTGGCATCCGCATGATAGGTGGTGCCCGGAACCAGCAGGTCCGGGTCGCCGGCAGCCATCTGCGCGGGGCTCGCTTGGCCGAGGGCGACGGCCGCTGCCGCCACCAGCCCGAGTACCGCAACCAGGCTCGCGATTATCATGAGCTTCTTCTGCATATTACTCTTCTACCCTCCTGAATCGTCTGTCAAGCCTTACGCCGCCATCGCGGGCCGCCGCGATGTGTTGAGGGGTGCTGGTCAACGTCCTCTCTCGCACGATCGACCAATGTGGAAGGGGATCCAGACCACTGTGTCCCTATTCTATCACAGAACCAGGTGAATGGAAAGTGGAAATGGTACCGGAGTTGGCTATAGGGAGCCCCCCAAATGGGCTATTGCCTAATTTGATAAGGTCATGATAAACTAAAGAACGAGACGCGATCCGGCGGTGGTAGGCGCGGGACCCCCGGAGAGCGCCCGCGGCGTGCCCCAACGAGGCCCGCGTGCCGGGCAAAGGAGGCCCTCCCCAGTGCCAGCGCTCTTCCGCCATAAGGCGTCCCCTGCCCCCGCCGAGGTGCTCCCCTCCGGCGCGGCTCGCTCCAATGTGCCCACCTACGTGGTCGACGGCTTCCCCATGCCGGTGGGGGCCGCGGCCCCCGCTGTCGCCGCGCCCGTCGCCGCGCCCGTCGCCGCCCCCGCGCGGGGCCGCCGGACGAAGGCGCCCCGCGCGGCGAAAACGGTGAGCGCGGCCAAGACGGCGCGCGCGCCCCGGTATGTCTACTCCTGGCGGCTCTGGGTCCCCGTCAAGGGCCTGGGCTACGGCCTGATCGTGCTCGGCGTGCTCAACCTGGTCAACGCCGTGAGCCGGGCGGTCGCGCTGGGGCCCTGGAGTAGCTACACGCTGCTGCTGCTGATCGGCGGCTTCGCCGGCCTGCTCTTCACGATCGCTACGGGGGCGCTGATCGCCGACGCGCTGCCCAGCCTGGAGGTGCGCCCCGAGGGGCTCGCCGTGACGGAGTTCGTGCGCTGGCGCGTGCTGCCCTGGGAGCGCATCCTGCAGATCCACTCGCGGGCGCTGCCGGGCGAGCGCTACGTGCTCTTCGTGCAGTATGCGGGCGTGCCGCTCTCGCCCGAGCACCTGATCTATGCCTTGCTCGCCGGCCTGGGATTCAAGTCGGGCGTCTTCTACACCTCCGATATCAAGGGCTTCGACGACATCACCCGCGACATCCTGCAGGCGCGCATGCACGCCACGCCGGGCCTGCGCGTGGAGGATCTGCTGGTCGAAGACGTGGCGATGCCCGTCGTGGAGATGACCATGACCCCGCTGGCGCGCGTCGACGCGCTGGTGCCGCCCGTCGACGACTACAACCCGATGCTCGGCGCCGCGCCCGCCGCGGCCGCGGCGGCGGCCCGCCCCCAACTCTCGCGGGGCGGGCTCATCCGCATGCAATTGGGCCTCGCCGTGGTACCGCTGATCCTCTTCTGGATCGATAATCTGCTCAACGGCGGCATTCCCTGGCTGAGCAGCGCGGCCCCCAGCCTCATCTGGGGCACGGGCACGCTGCTGGTGTTCGGCCTGCTGGAGCTACCGTTCGTGGCGCTGGCCATCCAGGCGCTGGGCGAGAGCCTGCTCGGCAACGGCGATTTCGCCGCGGCCCTGCAAGCGTATCCCTACCTGGAGCTGCCGCGGCTGGTCGGCTTCGTGGTCGTGCTGGCCCTGATCGTGGTCAAGGCCCCGTTTGTGCTGATCTTCCTGGGCTGGCTGGCACTCCTCGGTTGGACGGCCTACCTGACCCTCCTCTTTACCGAGCGCCTGTATCGGATCTCGCGGAAGCAGGCGCTGGTGGCCGCGGGCGTGGCCGCGCTGGCCCAGTTGTTTGTGTTGCTGGCCTACACGATCCTGCGCGCCCCGGGCCTCGGCTAGGGGCCTGGTCCGGCGGATCACGGCGCTGACGGTGGCTGACGGCTCGGGTGGACAGGCCGTCAGCCCGTTTGTTACTACTGTCATCCCGAATCCCTCTTGGCTGCCGGCGATTCGGGGAGAACTCTTGCACTTCCCCGCACCCCCCCTGCACCGGCTCGGCTGCCGGGGAGCGGGGAGGTCGGGCGGCCTCGCCGGGCGGAGCCGGCTCCCACAGACGCCGCGTCCCCACGGTGGTGCTGTCGACGGGCCCGATCTTGCGTCAGCGCGTCGCGGGGCGGAGCCCCCTCCTACAGACGATCGGGGCTGCCCCTGGGCCGCGCGGTGGGGCGACGGTCGCCGGGCGGAGCCAGCTCCCACAGACGATTGCGGCTGATCCCATGGATCGCTGTCGCCCCCGGCGCGGCGCCGGGCCGGGTTTGCCTGGCGGGCGGGATCCGGCTACAATGGGGGTGCTATGTATGTGATTGGCACGGCCGGACACGTCGACCACGGTAAATCCACCCTCGTCAAGGCCCTGACCGGGATCGATCCGGATCGCCTCCAGGAAGAGAAGGAGCGCGAGATGACGATCGATCTCGGGTTCGCCTGGCTGCCGCTGCCGGGCGGGCAGGAGATCTCGATCGTCGACGTCCCCGGGCACGAGCGCTTCATCAAGAATATGCTGGCGGGCGTCGGCGGCGTCGACGCGGCGCTGCTCGTCATCGCGGCGGACGAAGGGCCGATGCCGCAGACGGCCGAGCATCTGAACATCCTCGACCTGCTCGGCGTCGACCGCGGACTCGTCGTGCTCACCAAGCGCGATCTGGTCGATCAGGATTGGCTCGACCTGGTGCAGGAGGAAGTGCGCGAGCGCCTGGCGGGCACCACGCTGGCGGATGCGCCCATCGTCGCGGTATCGGCGCGCACCGGCGCCGGGCTCGACGCGCTGAAGGCGGCGCTCGCCGACCTGCTGGAGGGCACGACCCCGCGGCTGGACAAGGGCCGCCCGCGCCTGCCCATCGACCGCGTGTTCACCATCGCCGGCTTCGGCACCGTGGTCACCGGCACGCTGGTCGACGGCAGCCTGCACGTCGGGCAGGAGGTCGAGGTGGTGCCCGGGGCGATCCACGGGCGTGTGCGCGGGCTGCAGAGCCACAAGCAAAAGGTCGAGACGGCACATCCCGGCAGCCGCGTGGCGGTCAACCTGGGCGGGGTGCCCGCCGATGCGCTGCACCGCGGGCAGGTGCTCGCGCTGCCTGGGGCCCTCGCGCCGACGGTGCGTCTCGACGTGCGCCTGCACCTGCTCGCCGATGCGCCCCAGCCCCTGCGCACCAACGCCCTGCTCGACGTCTTCGCGGGCGCGGCGGAAAGCTCCTGCCGGCTCACCCTGCTCGATACCGACCAGTTGGAGCCCGGCCATGCCGCCTGGGCGACGCTGCGACTGGCGACGCCGGTGGCAGTGGTCAAGGGCGACCGCTTCATCCTGCGCCGCCCCTCGCCGTCGCTGACCGTCGGCGGTGGAGTGATCGTGGACGCGCACCCGCGGCGCCACCGGCGCCACGACCCGGCGGTGCTGCGCGCGCTGGAGACGCTGGAGCGCGGCACCCCGGAGGAACTGGTGCTGCAGGCGCTCGGCGGCGAGGCGCGCGAGGTACGTGCCGTGCTGGAGGCGACCGGGCTGCCCGCCGCGCTCGCGGCCGCCGCCCTGGCCGCCACGCTCGCTTCCGGCGATGCCGTGCGCCTGGGCGCGCCCGCCGAGACCGGCGCGCTGCCGCCCACGGCCCTCGTGATGAGCCACGCCGCCTGGAACGCGCTGGCCGGGCGGCTGCAGGAGGCCGTCGGGCGATACCACGCGCAGTACCCGCTGCGCCGGGGGCTGAGCAAAGAGGAACTTAAGAGCCGGATCGGGCTGACGCCGCGCGTATTCAGCGCGGTCACGGCGCGGGCGGTGGCAGAGGGCCTGCTGGCCGAGGACGCGACGACCTACCGGCTGCCCGACCACAACGTGGCCTTCACGGGCGCGGCGGCCGACCAGGTGGCGCGCCTACGGGCGGCCTTCGCCGCCAACCCCACCAGCCCGCCCGCGCCCGCCGAGATCGGGGTGGACCCCGAGGTGACCGCGGCGCTGCTGGACCAGGGCGTATTGGTCCGCGTCGCACCGGACATCTATTACGATCAGGCGACCTACGACCGCATGGTCGCCCGGATTCTGCAGACCATCGACGAGCGGGGCAGCATCGCGGTGGCCGACCTGCGCGACCTGTTCAACACGACCCGCAAGTACGCGGTGCCCTTCCTGGAGCACCTCGACGAGGTGCGCGTCACCCGGCGCGTGGGCGACGCGCGCGTGCGCCGCTGAGCGCCGCCGCGCCCGGGCCCGTGCTTGCCTGACCCCGAGGCGATGCCCATGTATCTTTCACGCCGCGTGCGAGACCACTGCCGCGCCCACCATCAGCGACCTCAGCGCCCTGGCCGACGCCATACGCGCGGAGGGTCACGACGTCATTAGCCTGGGGCAGGGCCTCACCGGCTTCGCGCCGCCGCTCACCGCCCTGGCCGCCGCGCGCGCCGCGCTGACCGCGCCCACGACCCACGTCTACAGCGCGGACACGGGCCTGCCGCGGCTGCGGGCGGCCATCGCGGCCAAGTGGCAGCGCGACGCGGGCGTGGCCGTCGACCCGGAGCGGGAGATCATCGTCACCGCCGGGGGCAATCAGGCGGCCGCGCTGGCCCTGCTCGCGTGCGCCGACGTGGGCGACGAGGTGCTGATGCCGACGCCCTACTACTTCAACCACGAGATGGCCGCGCATCTGACCGGCTTGCCGGTGGTCGAGGCGCCGCTGCGCGCCGAGGACGGCTTCCAACTGACCTGGGAGCGCCTCGCGCCGCACGTGACGGCGCGCACGCGGGCGATCCTGTTCAGCACGCCCAGCAACCCCACGGGTGCCGTCGCCGACCCGGCGGCGCTGCGCGCCTGCGCGCACGCGCTTGTCGCACGCGGCATCACGATCATCGTCGACGAGACCTACGAGTACTTCGTCTATCCGCCCGCGCGGCACACCTCGCTGATCGCGGACCCGGTGCTGCGCCCGCACGTGGTGACCATCGGCAGCTTTTCGAAAACCTTCGGCATGGCCGGCTGGCGGGTCGGCTACCTGCTCGCGCCGCCGGCCGTGATCGCGCAGGGCCTCAAGGTGCAGGACACGTTGGTGATCTGCGCGCCGGTGATCAGCCAGCACGCGGTCGCGGCGGTGCTCGAGTCCGACTACTACCCCGCGCTGGCGGCGCAGCGGGCGGAACTGGAGACGCGTCGGGCGGTGCTGCGCGCGGGCCTGGCGCGCATTCCCGCGCTGGCCTGGCACGAGACGTACGGCTCGATCTTCGCGTTCGTGCGGGTGCTCGACGGTCGGCCGGTCGACGCGCTGGCCGAGGCGCTGATCCGGGAGGCGGGGGTGCTGGTGCTGCCGGGCACCGCGTTCGCCGCGCCGGGATATCTGCGCCTGTCCTATGGGGCGATCGGGGTGCCGGACCTTACGGAGGCGCTGGATCGCCTGCGGGCGTACTTCGCCGAGGGTTCTTGAGGCCGGTCTCCAGCTTGGCGCGTACCTCGCGGCGCACGCGGGGCGCCACCGTCGCGGCGTGATCGGCCAGGAAGGCGCGCACCGCCGCGGGATCGTGGGGAACGAGCGCGCGCATGGCCCAGGAGAGGGCTTTCACCACCATGTCGTCGCGGTCGGCCACGAGGAGCGTGCAGACGGCGAGGGTGCGCGGCGTGTCGCCCCGGCCGCCGCGGGCGCGGACGTTCAGGCCGATGGTGCTGACGAGCGCGGCGCGCCGCCACCAGCGGTCGGGCGAGGCCGCCCAGGCGTGGATCAGGGCATCGGCGATCTGGCCCTCGCGCCAGGCCGGGCCGGCCAGCAGCGGCGCGAAGGTGTCGACTGCCTCCCAGCGGTCCATCCCCTGGCCCAGCCGGGTAATCGTCTCCGGCCCCAGGCTGCGCAGCGTCGAGCGATGCGCGGCGATGAGCTCGTAGGCCAGGAAGCGGTAGTTGAAGTCGGGGAGGGCGATCAGCCGGTACGGCCAGCGCGAGCACCGTCGCCGGGGGCGCGGCGGCCAGCCGGGGCGCGACGGCGCGGTGGATCGTGCGCACGGCCGGGGTGGTGCGCGCGGGCAGGGCCTCCATGGATGCGCGGATCTCATCCGCCAGCGCCGCGACCTCGCTATCGGCCCAGGGGGTCCGGTCCATGGGCATGGCGCTCCTCCGCCGGGTCATGGTATGGGGCCTGCTATCCGGATCGCTGCCCGGCGCGCGGTGCCGGAGCCCAGTGCGAACGGAGGTCCCTATGACCGCAGCCCCGAACGCGCGCGACCCTTACGCCGATCTACCGGCTTTTGTCCCCGGCTCCGACACGCTCAACGCGATAATCGAGACGCCGCGGGGCAGCCGCAACAAGTTCAAGTACGACCCGCAGCTTGGGCATCTTCCGGCTGGACAAAGTCCTACCGGCGGGCGCCGTCTTCCCCTACGACTTCGGCTACGTGCCGTCCACGCTTGGCGGCGACGGCGACCCGCTCGACGTGCTCGTGCTGATGGACTGCCGCGGCCTTCCCCGGCTGCCTGGTGCCCGCCCGCCTGGTGGGTGTGCTCGAAGCGACGCAGGAGGAGGACGGCAAGCAAGTGCGCAACGACCGCCTGCTGGCCGTCGCGCTCGTGTCCCACGACCAGCGCGACGTCCAGTCGATCGAGCAGATCAGCGACAACCTGCTGCACGAGATCGACCACTTCTTCGTCTCGTACCACGAGATTCAGGGCCACCGCTTCACGCCGGGCGCCCGGCGGGGGCTGGACCGGGCGCGGCGCCTCGTCGACGATGGCGTGGCCCGCGCCCGCACCGGGAAGTAGGCCGGGGCGCCGGTCAGGCGGCGACCCGGCGAGGCCGGAGGGCGGCGACGACCTCGTCGATCGCGGCGGCTTGCCAGGCGGCTTTGCGCTCCCGGTACAGGTCGCGCAGAGGCTGGGCCAGGAAGGCCCGCGCCTCCTCGGTCTGCTCGTTGTAGGTGCGCCCGGCCTGCACCTCCGAGTGCTCGGCGGCCACACGGTCGATGACGGTCTGGCGCTCGGCGTTGGCCTGGGCGGGCCGCTCGATGAAGTGGCCGAGCTCGCGCATCTGTTGGTCGAAGAAGACGACGACGGGCACGGAGCGCCACTTGCCCTGGTTGAGGTACTGGTCGGCCAGGTCGAGATTCGCGTCGCGGTAGAAGATGCGCACGTTCCAGCCCGGGCCGCACTCGGCCAGCCGCCCGAGCACGGGCACGTAGGTGCGGGCGTCGCCGCACCAATCCTCGGTGAGCACGAGCACGTTGAGCCGCGTGTCGAGAGCGCAGACGACGGCGCGCGCCGCCTCGGGGATGGCGGCCTCGGCGTAGTTGGCCGCGAAGGCCTCTTGCTTCTCGCGCATCTGGGCCATGTATTCGGCGAAAGTCATTCCTTGTGCAAAACGTTCGGCGGTGATTGCCACGGTAGTTCCTCGTTTCTGCGTGCCGGGCGCGGTCCCTGGAATGCCGGCGGCACGATCACTGAATTCGCGGGTGCCGGGCGCCGCGAACGGCGGGCCTGGCCTTCCATTATAGCAGGCGGCGGGCACGCGCGGGAGGGGGCGCGCTTACATTCCGGCCCGGCGCCGGACACAAAAAGGTGCGCCGCGCTCTTGGGAGGGCGCGGCGCACCGGGTGGTGGAGATGGGGGGAATCGAACCCCCGTCCAGAAAGTTCAGCCGGCGATATACTACAAGCTTAGTCCGCGTATATTTGAGTCACTTTCCGGTTCTCCACGGACGGAGAGCCGGATCGCCAGTCCGATAGGCTTAAGCCTCGGCTATCGGGCGGTCCCCGAGGCAGCATCCCGGTTCATGGCGCCCGGATCCGTTCTACCGGGAAGAGAACGGGCGGACGTCGCTGGAGCTAGTTAACTAGGCAGCGAGAGCAACAGGCTGATTGCCAGTTGTTGTTTTGCTCTGGATTTGCGAGGTGAGAGCGCCTCGGCTTGCAATCACCCAACCTCACCCCCTGTCGAAGCCATGCATCCCCAGGTGGTTATGGGTGGGGCCGGCGACCGTGCCGGCCGGATTCGGTTGTTAAAGCTTGCCGCGGACCGCGCGGGCCAGGTCGCGTTCGGCTTCGCGCTCGGCCAGCGCCTCGCGCTTGTCGTAGAGCTTTTTGCCGCGCGCGACCGCGACCTCGAGCTTAGCCTTGCCGTGCGCGAGGTAGATGCGCAGGGGCACCAGGGTCATCCCCTTCTGCTCGACCTTCGACCGCAGATAGACAATCTCGTTGGCGTGGAGCAACAGCTTGCGGCGGCGGAGCGGCTCGTGGTTGAAGTGCGTGCCCCCCTGGGGGTACGTCCCGATGTGGGCGTTCAACAACCAGGCTTCGCCCTGCTCGACGCGCACGTAGCTCTCGCGCAGGTTCGCTTTGCCGTCGCGCAAGGACTTGATCTCGGAGCCGACGAGGGCCAGACCGGCTTCGATCGTCTCCTCGATGCTGTAGTCGTGGAAGGCCTTGCGGTTCACCGCGAGGTCTCGACGACCCGCCTCACGCTTCGTCACCTGCTAATTATACCAAAATCGGCCCGGTCTTACAAGCTTGCACTCAACACGACGCGGTACTGGTGCGTGATCGGGCAGGCCTGGGAGAGCATGGCGCTGACCGGGCAGTAGCGCGTGGCCGAGAGCTCGACGGCGCGCGCCACGGCGACTTCGCTGACCTCGGGCCCGCTCACGACGTGCTGCACCACGATGCGCGTGTACACCCGGGGGTGCTCGGCGCGCTGCGTGGCGGCCACGCGGACGCGGTAGTCGGTGACCACCTGGCGCTTCTTGCGCAGGATCGAGATGACATCCATGGCCGTGCAGCCCGCCAGGGCGACCAGCACCATCTCGAGCGGATGAATGCCGCGTTCGTGCCCGCCCGCGCCGGGATCCGTATCGAGGACGATCTCGTGGCCCGAGGGCGCGACCGCGGCGAAGTCCATCCCCGCCAGGTCATTCAGCCGGATCACCGCTTCGCCGAGGCCCGGCCCATCGAGCAGCGGCTCGGTCAGCGCCTCGTCCAGCGAGGCGGCCATGCGGCCCGTGGGCAGAATCGCGGCCGGCGTATTTGTCGACGTATCCACCGATGTGTTCCACCTTTCCGCCGACCGGCCGGCCCCCGGTCCCCCGTGCGGCGCGGCGCCAATCAGCAGTTCATCGTAGTCCATGCGGGCGCGCCTTGTCAACCGCGGCGTGGCGCCCCGCGGGGGCGGCCAGGGTCTCGGCCCACTACTATCGGATGTGGTACGAATGTTGCTAAGAGATGACTCTTTGGTGGCGCGCTGCTTGGCTGTGCCATCCGCGAGAACCGCCCCTCAGGGGGCCACGCAACTCTCACGTCAGTGATACAAGGAGGAACATCATAGTGAGTCATATCAAACACCGCCTGTTTGCGGTTCTGACGGCACTGATGCTACCGGCGCTCTTCACGGGCATGACTTTCGCCCAGACCGCGACCCCCGGCATCACCCCGAGCCCGATGGAGACGGCCAGCCCGGGAACGACCGCGTCCCCGATGGAGACGACCAGCCCGACCGAGACCACGATCCCGCTCGGGACGACCACGCCGGTCACGACGGTTAGCCCGGTCGCGACCGCCAATCCCGGCCAGACGCCCGGGCCCAACGGCTATGACTTCGCGGATCCCGCGTTCAAGGCGACCTGGCAGCGCACCGATCTGCCGGTGGCGAATCACACCGTGAACCGCACCTGGTTCTGGGGCCCGGCGCCGAACACGCCCGGGCTGATGGAACAAGATCAGGACGCCTCCGGCGGCCAGCGGCTCGTGCAGTATTTCGACAAGAGCCGTATGGAGATCAACGACCGGTCGGCCGATCCCAGTAGCCCGTTCTACGTCACCAACGGCCTGCTGACCGTCGAGCTCGTGTCCGGCCGCATGCAGACCGGCAACGCGACGTACCAGAATCGCTACCCGGCCTGTATCCCGGTCACCGGCGATCCGGGCGACACGACTGCTCCGACCTACGCGTCGATGGTCAACGTCTCGAACACGACCCTGGGCGATCACTTCGCGTCCTCGATGATGGGCCAGGTGGTCACGGCCACGATCAACTCCGCGGGCGTGGTCGGCAGCGACCCGGCGAAGACGACCTATACCGGCACGCAGATCGCGTACTTTGACGACGTGACCCACCACAACATCCCCGGGGTGTTCTGGCAGTTCCTGAACGAGAGCGGACCGGTCTATGTGAACGGCCAGATCACGACTCAGCAGCTGATCAACCCCTGGTTCTACGCTAGCGGCCGGCCGATCAGCGAGGCCTACTGGACCCGTGCCAGCGTGAACGGCCAGATGACCGACGTGATGGTGCAGCTGTACGAGCGCCGCGCGCTCACCTACGTGCCGACCTACCAGCCCGGCTGGCAGGTGGAGATGGCCAACATCGGGCAGCACTACTATGACTGGCGCTACAAGGACGCCGGCCATTGTGCCGCCGGGGCCCCGACCCCGGCGCCGAGCACCACGGCCGTTGCCACCGGCACCGCCGAGGTGACCGGGACGCCGGAGATGACGGGCACGCCCGAGATGACCGGGACGCCCGAGATGACCGGAACGCCTGAGGCGACCGAAACGCCTGAGGCGACCGGTACGCCGGAAGTGACGGAATCGCCCTCGGCGACGACGACGGCTTTGCCGTAGCGTTCGCCTGCGCGCCACACGCGAGCCGCTCCCCCTCGGGAGCGGCTCGCTTCGTTGTGCCCGGTAGGTGCTCAGCCCGAGGGCATCTTTCCTGCTGTCCGGCCCGCCATCTAGCGATCTTGAAATGAGGTGGAGGAATGACCCAATTCGCGACCCCGAGCGTGCCGTCCCCGATCCCGGCGCCGCCGGTGCGCCTGCTGCTGGGGCCGGGCCCCAGCGAAGTCGATCCCCAGGTGCTGCAGGCCCTGGGGCTGCCGCCGCTCGGGCATCTCGACCCGGCGCTGCTCGAGATCATGGCCGGGGTGCAGGAGAGCCTGCGCCACGTCTTCCGCACGCGCAACGCGGCCACGTTCGCCGTCTCGGGCACGGGCAGCGCGGGGATGGAAGCCGCCCTGCTGAACACCGTGGCGCCCGGCGACCAGGTGCTCGTCGGCGTCTGCGGCTACTTCGGCGAGCGGCTCTGCGCCGTGGCCGAGCGGCTGGGCGCCGAGGTGCAGCGCGTGGAGGCGCCCTGGGGCCGGCCGATCGACCCCGCGCAACTGGCCGACGGCCATTCGCCGCGGCCAGCCGCGAGCGGTGGCGCTCGTGCACGCCGAGACGTCGACGGGGGTGCTGCAGCCGCTCGACGGCATCCCCGAGGCGATCCGCGACGTCGACGCCTTGTTCGTGCTCGACACGGTCACCTCACTCGGCGGGCACCCGGTCGAGGTCGACGCCTGGGGCGTGGACGCCTGCTACAGCGGATCGCAGAAGTGCCTCGGCGCACCGTCGGGCCTGGCGCCGATCACCTTCAGCGACCGCGCCCTGGCGCGCCTGCGCGCCCGCCCGCGCCCGCCGTCGAGCTACTACCTCGACGCCGACCTGCTGGCGCGCTACTGGGCCGACCACCAGTACCACCACACCATCTCGGCGCCGCTGGTCTACGCCCTGGCCACGGCGCTGCATCTGCTCGTGGCCGAGGGGCTGGAGGAGCGCTGGGCACGCCACCGGCTGCAGCACCAGGCGTTCCGCGCGGGCTGTGCCGCCCTCGGGATGCCGTTCTTGCCCGACGAATCGGTCAGCCTCTGGCCGCTGAACGCCGTCTGCGTGCCCGAGGGCGTGGACGAGGCGGCCGGACGCACGGCGCTGCGGGACCACCACCGCATCGAGATCGGCGGGGGGCTGGGTCCCCTGCGGGGCAAGATCTGGCGCGTGGGCTTGATGGGCTACGGCGCGCGGCAGGAGTTCGTGCTGGAGTTGCTCGGCGCGTTCGAGCTCATGCTGGCGACGCACGGCCACGCCGTCACGGCGGGCGCGGGCGTGGCCGCCGCGATGGCGGTCTACGGGGCGGCCGCTGCCCAGGGCGACTCGGGCGCCGTGGGCTGAGGCGGCGCGTACCCGCAACGGGCCCACCCCGCGATTGGGGTGGGCCCGCGCGCGATCACGCGATCAGTGGACCTGCACGGTGGTGCCGAGCGGCGCCCAGTAGAAAAGCCACTCGGCGGCCGGAGTCGGCAGGTTGACGCAGCCGTGCGACATCGGGTGGCCGAAGTTGTGGTGCCAGTAGGTGCCGTGCAGCGCGTAGCCGCCGGTGTAGAAGTACATCACATAGGGCACGTTGGGCAGGTAGTAGGCGTCCGCGCCGCTGCCGCCACGCATGTCGTCGGCGAGCAGTTTCTGATAGATATGGAAGGTGCCGCGCACGGTCGGGTAGGCGGGCACGCCGGTCGACACCGCGGTCTGATAGACGACCGTGTCGCCCTCGTAGGCCCGCAGCGTCTGCGTGGCCAGATCGACCTCGATCCACTTCGTACCGGAGCCGCCGGAGCCCTCGACCGGCGTGGGCGGCACGGCGGTCGGCGTCGCCGTCGGCGCGGGGCGGGTCGTCTTGTCGCCCACGACGATCGTCAGCACGGTGCCCGAGAAGATCAGGCTCGGGTTGTCGATCTGGTTGTGGGCGGCGATGGCGTCGACGGTCGTGTCGTAGCGGCGGGCCAGGGCACTGAGGCTATCCCCCGGCTGCACGGTGTACTGGACCACGGTGCCCGCGGGCGGCAGGGTGGCCGTGGGTTCCGGAGTGGCCGTGGGCGGCGCCGGGGTCGCGGTCGGCGGGACGGGCGTCGCGGTCGGCGGCGTCCAGTCCGGGCCGGGAATGGTCAGCACCTGCCCGGCGTAGATGCGGTTGGGATCCGTGATGCCGTTGGCCGCGGCCAGCACGTCCTGGCTGATGCCGTAGCGCGCGGCGATGCCCGACAGGCTATCGCCCGGCTGCACGGTGTAATTCACCGGACCTGTCGTCGCCGTCGCCGTGGGATCGACCGTAGGCGGCACCGGCGTCGCGGTCGGCTGGGCTGGGACCGGCGTACTCGTGGCGCTCGGCGGCTCGGCCGTGCTCGTGGCCGTCAGGGGCGGCGCGGGTAGGTTGGTCGCCGTCGGAGGCGGCGCGGGTGTGTTAGTCGCGGTCGGGGGCGGCGTGGGCGTGCTGATGGCAGCGGGTGTCGTGATGGGCAGGGGGGTGCCGCCGTCGCCGGCTTGCCCGCCGCAGCCGGCCAGCACGGCTAGCAGCATAAGCCCGATCAGGGCGGCGAATAGTCGATAGCTTCTCACCTGAGTCCTCACCTTCGTTCCATCGAGTGCGTCCGATCGCGGCCGGACATGAAGTGTGCCGCGCCACCACGCTTGGTGGCTTCTGCGCGGCGAGTATGCTCTGTATATTGGACGAACCGCCCAGCCCGTAAGTTCCGTGAGGCGGCGAGTCACGGCGGGCTTTCGTCCTGCCGCGCGGGACAATTGACAGGCCGGAGAGGCGCTGCTAGAATGGCCGCGCCGGTGCACCCGTCTGTGTCGGGTGCGATCCCGGCCGACGGAGGTTGCCCGGATGCTTGCCCTGCTTTGCCGCCTGCTCCTCGGCTGTGCTGCGCTCTGCGCGCTGGCGGCCTGTGGGGGCCCGCCCGACTCGCCCCTGATCGTGACGCCACCGCCCGCTGCGGCTATGGCCGCGCCGCCCGATGGGGCAGGGGCGCCGCCCGCGACCGTGTCGCCGGTCGCCGGGCAGCCCCGCTATCTGCTGCCTACATCGCCGCCGACGTTACCGCCCACGGCCGGGCCGCCCTCGCCCCCGGCCCTTCCCGCCACCGCTGCACCCGCCGGAGCAGCCGCCGCGTCGCCCACCGTGCCACCCGCCGCGCCCCGGCCGCCCACGGCCACGCATACCCCGCGGCCGACGCGCACGGCTACGCCGACACACACGCCCCGGCCCACGCGCACGGCCAGCCCGACGCATACCCCACGGCCCACGCGAACCGCGACGCCTACTCACACGCCGCGCCCGACGCGGACGGCGACGCCGACGCATACGCCCCGCCCCACGCGTACGGTGGCGTCAACTCACACGCCGCGGGCCGCCACCGCGGTGCCCACGCCGGGCACGCCGGCCGCCGGCCCCTCGCCCGGCTTGCCCGGCCGCTTCGTCGTCAGCCGGAAGGCGCGGCAGTACTACTACTGCGCCGGCGATCCCGCCTGGCATAGCCTCGCCCCCGCCAATCTGGTCTGGTTTGACAGCGAGGCGGCTCTTCGCGCACAATACCCGGGACTGACGCTCCACGCACCCTGTGGTTTATGAGGATAGCATGATCTCAGCGGAAGGCCCGCCCGACTCGCGTCCCGATGCCGCGCCGCGGCCCGCTGCGGTGCTGCTGTTGCTCTACCCCGATCCCGTCAGCGGGGCGGACACGATCGTGTTCACGCGCCGCCCCGAGGAGATGCGCCACCACGCCGGGCAGATCTCGCTGCCCGGCGGCAGTCGGGAGCCCGAGGACGCCGACGCGGTGGCGACCGCGCTGCGCGAGGCGCAGGAGGAGTTGGCGATCCCGCCGTCGGCCGTCCAGGTGATCGCGACGCTCGAGCCGGTCTTCACGGTCGTCAGCAACTACCTGATCACCCCGGTCGTGGGGCGGGCGGCCGCGCGGCCCGCCTTCGTCGCCGACCCGCATGAGGTCGCCGAGGTGATCGAGGTGCCGCTGGCCGGGCTACAGGACCCCGCCATCTATCGCCGCGAGCCCCGCGACACCCCCTGGGGCCGGCACGATATCCACTACTACCAATATGGCCCGTACGACATTTGGGGCGCCACCGCGCGCATCTTGCAGATCTTCCTGGCCAATATAGCCAATTTGGGTACTTGACATATTGAAGATCTTGTGCTAGAGTTTTATGTAGACCTGGCGAGCAAGAGCGGCGTGGTGTAGTCTCTTGTCCCTTTCGCTTTTCGGCCTGCGATACACCCGCTACGTGCTTCCGCTCATCTCATTCTGCGCCCTCCAGTGGCATGCGGCGACGTCGGTGCGCACGCCGTCCGGAGTTGTACCGTCGAGGTGCTGCATCATCGCCGAGCCGCAGGGCTCGGGCCGTGTCCCAGGCTGCAGCAGAAAGGAAGAAGGATCCGTGCGGACTTTCCTACGTGCGTCGTTCGCTTTCGCTCTGTCCCTGGCGCTGCTGAGCGGGATGCTGGGTCTGCTGGGCGCCACGCCCGCGTACGCGCAATCGACCACCATCGAGATCACCGACGTCTACAACTCGGTCAGCCCCGCCGATGAGTGGTTCCAGCTGTACAACATGACCAAGGGGCCGATCACGCTCACCGGTTGGTCGATCTGCACGAGCGGCACCTGCCTCAGCCTGCCCACCACGACGATCAACTCGTTCAGCCTGGCGAAGTTCAAGGCGAACGCGCTGAGCGGCTGGCCGGCGAACGGCCTCGACGGCAGCGCCGACCTGCTCGCCCTGAAGGACGACACCGGCGCGGCGATCAACTCGCTCAACTGGGGCACGCCGAGCTCCTCGTGGACGAACTACGCGGCGTTCCAGCCCATGCTCTGGAATCCGGGCATCAAGCCACCGGATGCGGCGGCGAACCAGTCGTTCTTCCGCATGGCGATTGGCAAGGATAGCAATTCACCGAGCGACTGGCTGACGACGGCCAGCCGCGTGCCGAGCACCCCGGTGCCGAGCACGCCGGTACCGACGGCCACCACGGCGCCCGGCGGCAGTCAGGGTACGGGCGGCGGCGGCACGGGTAACATCGGTGGGGGCGGCACGGGCACGGGCGGTGGCGGCACGGGCACGGGCGGCGGGGGCAACGTTACGCCGACGGGCAATCCGCCCAACCCTAAGACCGGCGGCGAGTTCCCGCTCTACCTGGCCGTGGGCTTGATCGTCGTGGTCTTGCTGATCCGCTACTTCCGCCGCGGGTTCACGCCTTCGGAAGCAGTCCAAGTAAGCACTCGCGAGTACAGCCCCCGGCGCGGCGGCCTCCGGGCCCGCGCCGGGGGTCTTTTTTGCTTGACGGCGGTAGCACACCTGTGCTATTATCGGGGACGACGCGGCCGAATCTTCCCACAGGAGCCCGATTTATGCCCGGGGGACGCACCCACGATATCATCACCGTCGTGACCGCGGCCGGTGCCACGCCGTTCACCATGGCCCTACCCGGCATGACGGCGGGGCAGGCCGGCGTGCTGGCGAGCGCGTATCTGGTCTCGGGCCTGCTCTTCTCCTGCGACCTCGACCTGCACTCGGGGCCATACCTGCGTTGGGGCCGGTTCCGCTTCCTCTGGTGGCCCTATCAGCGCCTGATCCACCACCGCGCGATCTGGTCGCACGGCCTGGTCATCGGGCCCGCGCTGCGCATCGTCTATTTCAGCGGCGTGATGTATCTGCTGCTGCTGGGCGCGCTCTGGCTCGTCAGCCTGCTCGACCCGCTCGATCCGACGGGCGCCAGCTGGCGGACGGCGGTCTGGGTGGGCGCCTACCTGAATCGCCACCCGGGGCTGGTGGCGCTGTCGCTGGTGGGCTTCGTGCTGGGCGGGGCCAGCCACACGATCGCCGACGTGATCAGCACGGGCGTCAAGCACCTGCTGCACCGGCGGCGGCGCTACCGCTGAGCCGCGGCGCCCGGCCTTACTGCACGGTCCAGGTCATCGTGGCGGCGCGGGTGGTGGCGCTGTCCAGGTAGACGTCGGCGCGATAGGTGCCCGGCTGCCAGGGCGCGGTGGGCGAGAAGGCGAAGCCGACCCAGAAGCGGCCGTCGCGGTCGGGCGTGTTGCGCTGATCCTGGTTTAGCAACTGCGTCTCGCCGTTGGGCGGGCCGTAGAGGCGTACCCGCACGGCCTGGGCGGCATTGGTCCCGAAGGTCGCTTCAACGGCCAGGTAGAAGGTGTCACTCGGCTTGTACGTGGTGACCACGGCGCAGGGCTGGCCCGCCTCGATGCGCGCGCACGTCTGCACGACGACGGTCGCTCCAGCGCCGGACGGCGGCGGGGGCAGGGCAGGCGTCGCGCCGCCGCCCAGCGGCGGCGGCAGGGTGGGCAGGCCGCTGGTGTTCAGGCCGGTGGGCGTGGCGGTCGGCGGGAGGACGAGCCCGCCGACGGGCGTGGGCTGCGCGGCCAGCGTGGCCAGCGCGATGGCGGTCGCCGTGCCGGCGGGGCCAAGCTGCGTGGACGGCAGGGTCGGGAGCGGCGTGTTCAAGCCGGGCGGCACGTAGGTGGGCAGGGCGCCCGGGGCGCCGGCGTTGCGGTGGCCGAGGCCCATGGTGACCAGCACGGCCACGATCAGGAACGCCAGCACCAGCGTGCCCGCGGCGCCGAGCATCGCCATCTCGCTCGTGACGCGCGGCGCCGACGCGGGCACGACGGGGCTGGGCGCGGTGGCGGCGTACGCGGGGTAGGGGGCCGGCTCCCCGGCGGCCAGATTCGGGTCGACCAGCACCTCGCCGCAGCGCGGGCAGACCGCATCGGTGTCGTAGAAGACGCGGCGCTGCTGATAGGACAGGCAATCCGGATTGGTGCAGACCTTCATCGGCGGTTCCCCCTGCGCACGGCTGTGCTCGCTCCCGCTCCGGGTATCGCGTATAATAGAACGAAATCGCGCGTTACTCGAGGTGGTCCATGGCGTCTGATGTGCTGCATTTCGGCTATACCGACAGTATACACCTCTTGCCGCTGCTGCATCCGCTGCAGGCGGGCTGGGTGTATCCCACGGGCGTGCGGCTCGAGCTCGTGGCGCTGCCGCCCGCCGCGCTTGCCGACGCGCTGGCGGCCGGCAGTGTGGACGGCGGGCTGATCGATCCGCGCGCCTACGCGCGGCTGCGCGCGGGCGTGGAGGTGATGCCGGGCATCGGCCTGGCCGCCGCGGGCGCGAACAGCTACGCCGTGCTGCAGAGCCCGGCGCGGGTCGACGCGCTCGACGGGCAGCACGTAGCGGTCGGCCCCGACGCGGCCGGGAGCGTGGCCGAGACGCTGCTCCAGGTGCTCGCCTCGCCCTATTACAGCATCGATCTGACCGTGGACCCGCCTGGCGCGGCGCCGGAGGCCGGGACGGCCCCGGCGCGCTTGCTCGCGGGCGACGCGGCCGTGGCGGCGCGGGCCCCCTGGCTGCGTTACGAAGCGCGCTTCAGTCCCAGTGCCCTGGCCGCCGAAGAGCGCGGCGCGCGCGGCGGATCGGCCGAAGCGGCCGCGGAGGCGGCGCCCGACCCGGCACTGGTGGGTTATGCGGAGGATCTCGGCGGCGCCTGGTGGGTGCTGAGCGGCACGCCGATGGTTTGGGCGCTCGGCGTGCTGCGTGCGGCCGTGCTCGACACGCCGGAGGTGGTGGTGGCCGTGGTGCACGCGTTCCAGGAGAGCCGCACGGCGGCCCGCCAGCAGGCGCCGACGGTCCTGGCCGCGGCCGCGGCGCAAGCCGGCATCCCCGAATCCGCCGTGCAGGCGATCTACGATCGCCAGACGGTCGAGATCGGCGCGGCCGAGCAGGGCGGCCTGGCGGCGTTCTATCGCCACACGCAGCGCCTGCGGCTCACGTAGCCGGCTCCTCGGGCGCGGGCGGCGCGCCCGCGTCGACCTCGCGGTCGCCCGCCGTGTAGAGCGTGCCGCCCAGATGGTGCAGCAACCGGCCGGCCTCCTGAGCCGGGCGCCAGCGCTCCGCGAAGGCATCTTCATCGGCCCAGGCGGCCAGCACCTCGGCCACGAACAGCGTGTGGTCGCCCTGCTCGCTGCGCGCCACGACCCCGCACTCCAGATGGGCCACGCACTCGTCAATCCAGGGCGCCTCCACCTGCCGCGCTGAGACGGCGTGCAGGCCGGTCTCGGCCAGCTTGTCGTGGTCGGCGCCGGAGACGCGGCCGCAGTGCTGGACCTCGCGGATCAGGCCTGCGTGGGGCACGTTGATCGTGAACTCGTCGCTGCGGCTGATCAGGTCGTGGATGTGGTGCTCGGGCTCCACGGCGATGACGAGCAGGGGCGGGTCGGCGCTCAGCGGCATGGCCCAGGAGACCGTGGTCACGTCGACGTGGCCGCGCACCGAGGCGGTCAGCAAGACTACGGGCCCCGGCTCCAGCACGCGGTGGATGAACCGGTCGGGGATGGTCCGCTTCATCGGGGCGCTCCCGCCCGGGAGGGTCGGCTTGGCATAGCTCCTCCTGCACCTGGGGTTATGTTAAGCCAATTATATGCCGGATCGGCCCGCGCCGCAAGAGGGGCGAGGCGGATTCGCGGCATGATTGGCCGGCGGTGAGCCGTGGAGGGGTTGGTCTTGTAGTATATAATAGAAGGGGAGGAGACTCCGATGCGCTGTCCAACCTGTGGTGCGGCCAACCGGCCGGGCATGACGTTTTGCTGCGAGTGCGGCAATTCGCTCGACCCGGACGCGCCCGTGACGGCCGAGGATATCCGCGCGACCCCGCTCAACCGCTTCCCGCGCTGGGAGGTGCTGATCGGCGCCGGGATCCTGCTGGTCATCGTCGCGGTCGCGATCGTGGGTGGTGTGCAGGACGCCGAGCGCGCCCGCGCGGCGCATGCCTACGGCCAGGCGCAGACCGCGCTGGCCGCCGGGGACAAGGACCGCGCCCTCGACGCCTTCGCGGACGCGGGCTCCTACCGCGATGCCGCGAAGCAGTACGCCCGGTTGCTGCCCGAGGTCACCACCCTGCGCACGCAGTACGCCGCCGGGGTCGCCGCGGCGGACTCCGGCGCCTGGTGGGACGCGGCCCACGCCCTGCGCCAGGCCGCCGACGTCCAGATCTCCTACCGCGACGTCCTCACCCGCCTGCAGACCGCCCGCGCCGAGGCGGGCCCGCTCTTCTACCTGCGGCCGGGCCCCGAGGGCGCGGTCAGCCTCTGGTGGGCGCAAGCCGACGGCGCGGAGCCCCACCGGCTGCCCTGGACCGACGTCGACTCCGAGGTGCTGGCCGTGTCGCCCGACGCCCGGTGGGCGGTCTACAGCGGCGCGCTGATCAGCGGCACTGACCGGGCCGGCCCCTTCTTGCTCGATCTGACGGATGGCCGCCTGGACTCGCTCGCGCAGAAGTACCGCGACATCACCGGGGCGCTCTGGGCGCAGTTCCGCCAGGACAGCCAGGGCTTCTGGTGGGGCGCCGACGGCCAGACTTACTACTATGATATGGCCACCGCGCAGGCCCTGCCGCTGAGTGAGACGCCGGGCGCGATCGACCCGGCCAACGGGCGGCTGCTCCTCAACCGGCTGATCCTGCCGGCCGTCGGCGAGATGGACAGCCAGCTGCTGCTCAGCGACCCGCTCGGCCGGCAGCGCGTGCCGCTGGCGACCGACCCGGCCGAGGTCTCGGGCGCGGCCTTCAGCGACGACGGGCAGTTCCTGCTCTACGTGCGCCGCAGCGTGCCGAACGGCGCCGCCACCGCCCCGACGACGCTCACGCTGGTGCTTGACGACCTGCGTACGGACGGCGCGCCGGCGTCGACCGTGCTGGAGACCCGGCAGGTGACGGTGGGAATCTCGGAGACGCTGCCGCTCCAGGCCGGCTTCCTGCCCGGGACGCACACCGCGGTCGCGCTGCTGCGGGCCGGCGGGCAGACGACACTGCAGGTCTGGCCCGAGGCGGGCAGCCCGCGCACGCTATCCGCGCCGGAGGCGCCCCTGCTGCAACTGCATCCGGTCAGCGGCGGGCCGGTGCTGGCCGCCACCTTCGGCGCCACGGCCGATCAGCCGGTATCGCTTGTCCTCTACGACCTGGTCGGAGGCCGCGCGCTCGCCGAGTCGCGCTACCCGGTGGCCGAATGGCTGGCCTTTGACCCGCACGGGCAGAAGGCCCTCGTCGGCTACCTGCCCGCGGCGCCGGCCGGCGACGATTCCACGCGGCGGCTGGAGATCCTCGACCTGAGCGGTGTCGGGTCCGGCGTGGCGCGGGTCCCGGCCAGCCGGGATCTGCCGCTGACGGCGCAGGTGGGGATCCCGGGCCGCGTGCCGGCGTTCACCCGCGACGGTCAGCGCCTGCTGGCGCTAGGGTCGTTCGCGGGCGGCGTGGGCCTCTACGCGCTCCGGCCGGACGGCAGCGACCCGATCCTGGTCGTGCCCGGGGCGGCCGCCTTCTGGGGCGGCGCGGGGGCCCCCGGCGCGGGCTGCGGCGCACCCGCGGGCGGCTGCGGGCTCTGGGGCAACCTCCAACAGCCGGCGCCCTGATCGCCCGGCTTCCGGCGTCCGCGCTCAGGGCGCGGTAATCGCGGCCAGGGCGCGACGCTCCCAGACGCCACCCGGATCGAGGTCGCGCGCCGCGTCGAGCGCCGCCCGCGCGCCAGGCTCACCGAGCGCCTTCAAGACCACCCCCAGGTGATACTGTGTCGACGGATCGCGCGGGTCGATGCCCGCGGCGCGCGCCAGTGCGGTCCGCGCCGGGCCGTCGTCGCCGCAGAGGTGCTCGGCCCAGCCGAGCGCGTCGTACTCCGGCGCGCCCTGCCGGCGGGCGACCGCGCGCCCGGCGGCGTCGCGGGCCAAGCTGCAATCGTGGTAGACGGCACCGGCCGTGAAGTAGAACTGCGCCAGCAGCAGGGCGGTGTCCAGGTCGCGCTCGGCGGGGGTGGCCGTGCCGGCGGCGAGGTGGGCCTGCTGCGCCTGTTCGGCCGCCTGGAGCTCGGTGGCCTGCAGGTCGTAGCGGCCCTGCGCGGCCGCCCAATCGGCGCGGTCGAGGTGCGCGACGACGTTGTCGGGGGTAGCGGCGAGCACGGCGTCGATCAGCGTGCCCGCCTCCGCGAGGCGGCCGTGGGCGAGCAGGAAGCGCGCGAGGAGCTGGCGCGCCAGGTCGTGGGTGGGCGCGAGGCGCAGCGCCGTGCGGTAGGCGGCTTCGGCGGGGCCGTCGTGGCCCTGGCGCTCCTCGGCGAGGCCCAGGTAGGCGTAGGCGTCGGCAAGGGTCGGGTCGGCCTGCACGGCGGCCTGGAGCGCGGCCGCCGCCTGCGGCCAGGCTTCGAGCGCGTCGAGGGCGCGCCCCCAGTAGACGTCAAGCACAGCAGGGCCCGTGCCCTGCAGACCGGCGGCGCCGCGCAGGTCGGCGTCGAGCCGGTCGAGGCTGTCGGTCAGGGTGGCGGCGGGCAGCCCTTCGCCCAGGTCGAGGGCGGCGAGGCCGAGGTCAGGCCCCGCGGCGCGCATCGGATCGACCGGCAGGGCGGCGCGGGCAGAGGCGAGCGCCTGGCGCGCGGCGTCGGGGTCCGCGGGCGCGCGGACCTCGGCCAGGCGCAGCCAGGCCGCGGCGGCATAGGGGTCGTGCGGCAGGGCGGGGACCGCGACCAGCGCGGCGAAGGCCGCCGCGGCGCCTGGGTCCCCGGCCGCCCAGGCTAGCTCGGCGGCGTGCCAGCGCGCGGCGCGGGCAATCGTCGGGTCGCGCGCGGCCTGCGCGGCCTGGCCGAACCAGGCGGTCGCGGCGGCGCGGTCGCCCTGGGCGGCGGCGATGCGGCCGCGTTGCAGCAGGACGGCCGGTCCGAGCGTCGGGTCGCCGCCGGACTCGGGCAGCACGGCCGCGGCGCGCGCGTAATCCCGCCGCGCGAGATACGCCCAGCTAAGCGCCAGGTGGGCGCGCGTGGTGTCGTAGCCGGGCGTGACGCCGGGCGGTGCCTCGTTCGTCGCCGCCTCCAGCGCCTGCACCGCCGCCAGATAGTGCCCGCCGGCCAGCGCCCGTTCGCCCGCGCGCCAGTCGAGGCCGGGCCGCGTGGCGACCACGGACCAGACGACGGCCGCGGCCAGCAGCAAGCCGAGCCCGACCTGCAGCGGGGCGAGGCGGGTGGGGGACCGGGGGGGCAGGGTTTGGGACACTTTGTTACACTTTTACCCTCGCCGCGCATTTCCCCGCCCGGGGGGCGCGGCGGGTGTGCCGCGCGGCACGGACGGCGCGGTAGGCGGCGGCGTAGCGGGCGGCGGCCTGCTCCGGCGTGTAGCAGGCGAGCACGCGGGCGCGCCCGGCGGCCGCGGCGGCGGCGCGCGCCTCTGGATCCGCGATCCAGGCGGCGAGGGCAGTGCGGAGCGCGGGGGCATCGCCTTCGGGGACGATGCGGCCGGCGCCGTCGACCACGCGCGGGAGCTCGCCCGAGTCGGTGACGACGACGGCGTTGCCGGCGGCCATCGCCTCGACGGCCGCGCGGCCGAACTGCTCGCGCCAGTTCGCCCGGCTCTCGGACGGCACGACCCAGATGTCGCCCGCGCTCAAGGCGGCGCGCAGGTCGTCGTGGCCGAGCGCGCCGAGGAAATGGACGCGCCCGCCGGCGCCCGCGGCGGCCGCCTGGCCGGCCAGCGCGCCGCGCAGCGGGCCGCCGCCGGCCAGCAGCAGGTGCGGCGTCGGGCCGTCGCCGTCCGGCAGATCCAGGAAGGCGGTCAGCAGGGTGGCCACGCCCTTCTCCTCGACCAGCTTGCCCGCGTAGCCGACAATCGGCGCCGCGGCCGGGATGCCGAGGGCGACGCGCAGGCTGGCGGCCGCCGCCGGGTCGCGCCGGAAGACGGCCGGGTCGGCCGGCAGGGGCACCGTACGCAGGGGGCCGCGGTAGCCTTTGGCGCGCAGCGTGGCCGCGACGAGCGCGCCGCAGGGCAGGATCATGTCGGCGCGGCGGAAGCTGACCGCCTCGAACCAGCGGAACGGCGGCGGATAGCGCTTGACCACGTTCTGCGCGGCGTAGAGCAGCACGGGCAGCGGGCGGCCCCAGGCGCGCTCCAGGGCGGGGCGCAGCAGCAGGATGAGGAAGGCGAGCAGGCTGTGCGGCTCCTCGTAGACGTGCAGGATGTCGGGGCGCAGGCGCCCGAGGGCGCGCAGCAAGCCGGGGATCAAGTAGACATAATAATGGTGAGAGAAGAGCACGGGCCGGGGATGGATGGCGTAGCCGGCCGGCGGCCCCGGTTCGAGGGCGACCATCTCGCCCGCGCGCTCGGGCCAGGCCTCGGGCACGAGCAGGTGCATGTCCCAGGCTCCGGTGGCGGCCAGCGCGGCGATCGGCTTGCGGTACTCGGCGACGACGGCGGCGTGCCAGATCCAGAGCACGCGGGGGCGCCGGGCCGGGGGGGCCAGCGGCATCGAACTCTCCGGGTGGTAGGGCACGTCTCAGTATACCAGAATCAGGGGCAGGGGCCGCGCAGCGGGCCGCGCGCCGCGGCGTCGAGATAGGCGCGCAGGGTGAGCGCCGCGGTCGTCTCCGGGGTGAACCGCGCGGCGCGGGCGCGGCCGCGGGCGGCCAGATCGGCGCGCAGGGCCGGATCGTGCCAGAGGCGGACGATGGCCTCGGCCCAGGTGTCGACCTCGCAGGGCGGCAGCAGCAGCCCGGCGTCGCCAACGATCTCGGGCAGGGCGCTGGTATCGGCGCAAACGACGGGCGTGCCGGCGGCCATGGCCTCCAGCGGGTCGTAGCCGAAGCCCTCGTAGCGCGAGGGGAAGGCGAAGACGTCGGCGCCGGCCAGCAGGCGGCGCTTGTCGGCCTCGCTGACGCGGCCGAGGAAGCGCACGGCATCGCCCCGCGGCCCGCCGAGCAGGCTCAGCCGCCGGGCGAGTCCGGCCACGTCGGGGAAGAGGCCGCCCGGCGGGGGGACGGTGCCGGCGATCGCCAGCACGGGGCCGGGGCCCGCGCTCGGCGCGAGGGCGGGCAACGCGGCGGCCCAGGCGCGCAGCAGCAGGGGCACGTCTTTACGGGCGTCGAAGCCGCCGATGTAGAAGGCATAGCGCGCGGGCAGATCGAAGCGCGCGCGGGTGGCGGCGATTTCGGCGGGGGGCAGTGGCGCGCCGAACGCGGCCTCCAGGCCGAGGTAGACGGTGCGCACGCGGGCGGGCGGCAGGCGCAGCACGCGCAGCGCATCGCGGCGCGAGGCGCGCGAGTTGGCGAGCACGAGGCGCGCTCGCCGGGCGGCGCGCGCGGTCAGCACGAGGTAGGCGCGCACGGCGCGGCGCCCGCGATAGGCGGGCAGCACCCAGGGGATGAGGTCGTGCGCGGTGACGACCTGGGGGCAGGGGGCGCGCAGCGGCGCGCCGAGGTAGGGGGTGTGCAGCACCGCGGCGCCCAGGCGGCGCGCCAGCGCGGGCACGCCCACCTGCTCCCACCAGACCTTGGCGAGATCGGGGCCGCGGCCGGCGACGGGGCCGGGGGCGCCGCGAATCACGCGCCGGCCCGGGCCGGGGGGCGGTGGGGCGGCGGTGCCGGGCGGCAGGAGCAGCACGACCTCGTGGCCGGCGCTCTCGGGCAGGGCGGGGAAGGCGTCCCAGAGGCGGTGGAGGTACTGCCCGCTGCCGGTGTGGGGCTGGTCCCAGAAGAAGCCGTTGAGGGCGATGCGCATGGCTGGTGGGGCGCCGCGGGCCGGGCCGGCGCTGGCCCGCCGCCGTCCCGAGTCGGCCCTGCTGTCTCCTGTCGTGTCCCTTCGGGCGGGCCCGCCCTTATGGGTCTCGGCCACCGACCATCGCGGGACGGAGCCCGTTCCCGCAGCCGATCCCGGGCCATCGCCCCGGCTGGTCGCCGGCCGCCTCTCGCGGCGGCCGGGCGGTCCATGGGCCGCCCTTACAACGAACGTCCCGCCCCCATCCCGGCGGGTATCGGGCGCGATCTTGCGGCGGCGGTTGTCGCGGGACGGAGCCCCCTCCTACAGACGACGGCTGCGCCCTGGCGGAATCTCCGCCGACCATCGCCGGGCGGAGCCGGCTCCCACAGACGATCTCGGGCCAGGATCCCGGCTGGTGACCGGTCGGACCCTGCGGCGGCCCATGTGGCCGCCCGGCCGCCATCCCGGCGGCTACGCCTGCAGGCGGCGGATGACTTCGTCGGCGACGGCGGAGGTGGTCACCGCGGTCGGGTCGTCGCGGTTCTGCTTCAGGTCGTAGGTAACGTAGCGGCCCTCGGCGATCAGCGAGTTGAGAATGCCTTCGAGCCGGTCGGCCGCCTGCTGCTCGCCGAGATAGCGCAGCATCATGACGCCGCTGTACATCATGGCCATCGGGTTGACTTTGTTCTGGCCGGCGTAGCGGGGCGCGCTGCCGTGGATCGGCTCGAAGAGGGCGACGTCGTTGCCGATGTTGGCGCCGGGCGCGACGCCCAGGCCGCCGACGAGGCCGGCGCAGAGGTCGGAGATGATGTCGCCGTACAGGTTGGGCAGCACGAGGACGTCGTAGAGCTCGGGCTTCTGCACCAACTGCATGCACATGTTGTCGACGATCACGTTCTCGAAGGCGACGTCGGGGTACTCCTTGGCCACCTCTTCGGCGACGCGCAGGTAGAGGCCGTCGGTCGCCTTCATGATGTTGGCCTTGTGTACGGCGCTGACCTTGTGCCGTCCGTTGGCCTGGGCGTAATCGAAGGCGAACTTGACGATGCGGCGGCTGCCGGTGATGCTGATGGGCTTGATGCTGATGGCGGAGTCGGGGCGGATGCGCGCGCCGTTGTGCTCGGCGATCCAGGCGATGAGCTCGGCGGTGTCGGGCGTGCCCTCGTTGAACTCGATGCCGGCGTAGAGGTCCTCGGTGTTCTCGCGGACGATGATGAGGTCGACGTTGTCGTAGCGGGAGCGGACGCCGGGGCGCGTCTTGCAGGGGCGCACGTTGGCGTAGAGGTCGAGCGCCTTGCGCAGCCCGACGTTGACGCTGCGGAACCCCTTGCCCACGGGGGTGGTGATCGGGCCTTTGAGGGCCACGCGGTTGCGCCGCACCGACTCGAGGACGGAATCGGGCAGAGCGGTTCCGGTCTCTTCGGCGACGGCCGCGCCGGCTTCCTGCACATCCCATTGCAGCGGCACCCCGGTGGCGTCCAGCACGCGGCGGGTGGCGTCGCTGATCTCCGGGCCGATGCCGTCGCCCGGAATCAAAGTGACGGTATACATGCGAGTTCTCCCTTTCAATGTGGGCCTGGGGCAGGCCGCCGTTGCGCCTGTGCCCGCACGCCGACCACTCGCCATTATAGCCGATCGCAGGAGCCCCTGCCAGCCGGGCACGCTTGACAATAGGCGCGGGGCCTGAGTAGAATGAGCCAGGGACGGCGGACGTCGCGGGCACCGCTGCGCGTGCGGCGTGAACCCCTGGTCGCCCGCACCCCTGATTTGGCGGGAGGAGCTGACCACCATGATCACACTGGGCCGCAACATCTGCCTCGACCTCGGCGCCGCGATTACCCACGAGTGGCTGGTGAGCAACGGCCTCGGCGGCTACGCGGCCGGCACGCTGCCGGGCATCAATACGCGCCGCTACCACGGCCTGCTGATCGCGGCCCTCGACCCGCCCGTCGCGCGCACCCAGCTCCTCGCGAACTGTGACGAGGAAGTCGAGATGGACGGCGTCACCTACTTCCTCGGCGCCAACGAGTACCAGGACGAGCGGATTCATCCCGGGGGCTTCGTGCACCTCGAGTCGTTCCGTCTGGACCGCGGCATCCCGCGCTTCACCTACCGGGTCGGCCCCGCCTATCTGGAGAAGGCGATCTGGATGGAGGCGGGCCGCAACACGACCTACGTGCGCTACCGGGTGATCGAAAGCCCCTATCCGCTGACGCTGATCGTGCGGCCGTTCGTCAACTACCGCGATCACCATGTGCTGACCAAAGGGAACCTCGACTGGAACTTCGGGGTGACGGCGCTGCCCATCGGCGGGGGCTGCACGATCAAGGCGACGCCCGAGGCGCGCCCCTTCTATCTCCTGGGGACGCCGCGGGCCTCGTTCACGCCGTCGGGGGTCTGGTACTGGAACTTCCTCTACCGCACGGAGCGCGAGCGCGGCATGGACCACCTGGAGGATCTCTACCTGCCGGGCGTGTTCCGCAGCGGGCTGGAGGCCGGCGAGTCGCTCACGCTGATCGCGACGGCCGAGCAGCCGGCACAGGTCGACCGCAACGCGGATGCCGCGCTGGAGCGCGCGCTGACGCGGCATGAACGGGTGTTGCGCGCCGCGGGGGTCTTGCCGAGCGCAGCCCAGCAGGAGGCCGCCGACCCCACCGAGGACGCGGACGGCCAGGCGTTTGTCGCCCAACTGGTGGGCGCCGCGGACCAGTTCCTGGTGCTGCGCGAGGCCGCGGCGGGCGCCGCGGCGCCGGTGGCCGCGGCCACGCCCGCCGCGGCCGCCCCGGTGACCTACACCCGCGCGGTGAGCCCGCCCCCGCCGGGCCGCCAGCGCCTGGGCAGCCTGCCGGCCAAGCCGCCGGCCCCGCCGCCGCCCGACGCCTGGACGGTGGAGGAGAGCCGCCCGCGCACGATCGTCGCGGGCTACCCGTGGTTCACGGACTGGGGCCGCGACACGATGATCTCGCTGCCCGGGCTGACGCTGGCCACCGGGCGGCTGGAGGCCGCCGCGCGCATCCTGCGCACCTTCTCGCGCCACGTGGACCAGGGGCAGGTGCCCAACCTGTTCCCCGATGAGGGTACGCCGCCGGAGTACAACACGGTCGACGCCACGCTCTGGTATTTCCACGCGATCGCCGCCTACCTGCGCGCTGGGGGCGACCTCGCCCTGGCACACGAGCTCTGGCCGCAGCTGGTCGACATTGTGCGCTGGCACGTGGCGGGCACGCGCTTCGGCATCCACGTCGACCCGGCGGACGGGCTGCTCGCGGCGGGGGAGCCGGGCGTGCAGCTGACCTGGATGGACGCGAAGTACGAGGAGACGGTCTTCACGCCGCGCCACGGCAAACCGGTCGAGATCCAGGCGCTGTGGTACCACGCGCTGCGCATTATGGCGGCGCTTGAGCCGCAGCTACAGGCGCAGTTCGGCGCGCCGCCGGCCCCGCCGTCCGGGCCGGACACGCCCCCACCGCTCGCCGAGCCGTATGCCGCGCTGGCCGATCGGGTGCGCGCCAGCTTCCGCGCGCGCTTCTGGTACGCCGCGGGCGGCTACCTCTACGACGTGGTTGACGGGCCGGACGGCATGGACGACCCTAGCCTGCGCCCGAACCAGCTGTTCGCGCTCTCGCTGGAGCCGGATCTGATCGACGCGACGCAGGCGCAGAGCGTGCTCGCCGTGGTCCGGCGCGAGCTGCTGACGCCGGTGGGCCTGCGCACGCTTGCCCCCAGCGATCCGCGCTTCGTGAAGGTCTACACGGGCACGCGCGGGGTGCGCGACGCTGCGTATCACCAGGGCACCGTCTGGCCCTGGCTGATCGGGGCCTATGGCGACGCGCTGCGCCGCTGGGAGCACCGGGGCGCGGGGGAGATCCGGCGGCTGCTCGCGCCGCTGCAGCGCCAGCTGGCGATCGACTGCAGCGGCAGTCTGAACGAGATCTACGACGCGATGCCGCCGTTCCGGCCGCGGGGCTGCTTCGCGCAGGCCTGGAGTGTGGCCGAGGTGCTGCGGCTGCTGCGGGAGTCGTAGGCGGGGGGCGGCCGGGCGGTGGCGCGTGCCCGATCCCCGCGGAAGCGGCGTTACTCGGGCGTCCACACCGCGGCACCCCAGGGCTTCCCCTGTTCTTCCAGCGCGGACGTTGCTCACAAAGCCGCGAACATCTCCGGCGTACGCAGCGGATCCCCATACCTACGCCGCCGAAACAGCCGCCGCTTGTTCCTGCCCCCGTCTCCCTGCAGTCAGGGCATCGGCGCGTAAAGGGCTTGTGTGGGCACCAGGTACTCGGCCGCGTAACGATACATGTCGGTAATGGTAACCCACCTCCCGTCCGGGCTGTAGACGGCGCCGGTCACCTGGCCGGGGTAGGTTAGCGTGGCGAGCTGCCGGCCAGTGGTCGCATCCCAGGAAAGTCACGTTGTTCGTGAGGGCCTCGGTGGTCACGAGTCGATGCCCGTCGGGGCTGTACCGCGCGGTGTCCGCTCTTGCCGCCAGCGACAGCACCTCGCGGCCGGTAGACGCGGCCCAGATGCGGGTCGTGCCATCCCGGCACCCGGCGACGATCTGGGAACCGTCCGGGCTCCAGTCAGGGACGGACAGGAGGCCGGCGGGGCTGTTCAGGGTGCGCAAGAGGGCGCCGGTCGTGGCGTTCCACACCCGCAGCGTGCCGTCGGCGTCGCCCATCGCGAGGCGGCCCCCGTCCGGGCTGAATGCGACGCTGGTGAATGTCGCGGTGAGGATGTGGAGCGCCAGGATCTGGGCGCCGGTGGACGCGTTCCATACCCGGGCCGTCTTGTCCCCACTCACGGTCACGATCCGACGCCCGTCGGGACTCCATGCCGCCTGACTCAACCCGGCGGCGTGCCCCTTCAGGGTCAGGCGCAAGGCGCCGGTAGCCGCGTCCCACACCTTCGCCGTCGCGTCCACGAGTGCGGCCAGCACCCGGCGGCCATCGGGACTCCAGGCGACGCTCCGCACGCCGCCCCGCCTGACCAGGAAGTAGGGCGTCCCGGTGCCGCTGTCGAACACACGCACCTGCTCGCCGGTGCGGGGATCCCACAGTCTGACCGTGCCGTCGATGGACCCCGTCGCCACCGTTCGGCCATCGGGGCTGTACGCCGCGCCGGTGACTTCGTTTGTGTGGCCCGTGAACACCGGTCCCTTCCCCACGAGCCAAACACCCCAGATGTCAATATGTCCGTCCTCGCCGGAGGTGACGACCCGGCTGCCGTCCGCGCTCCAGCCGGCACTCAGGACGGCGCCCTTGTGGCCGCGCAGGATCAGCAGTTCCGCCGCGTTAGCTGCGTCCCACACCCGGACCGTGCCGTCCCGGCTCGCGGTGACGAGGTACTTGCCATCCGGGCGGTAGGAGGCGCGCAGCACGGGTCCGGTGTGGCCCTGCAGGGTCAGCACCGGTTGGCCGGACGCCACATCCCATATGATGGCGCGCCCGTCGTCACCGGCCGTGACGACCTGCCGCCCGTCCGGGCTCCAGGTGGCATCGTGCAGAGGCACGGGGGAACTGGGCCCGCGCAGCGTCTCCGTCACGCCCCCGGTCGCGGCGTTCCATATGCGGGCGGTGCCGTCGGCCCCAGCGGTCAGCAGGTGTTGCCCGTCCGGGCTCCATTCGGCGCTGTAGAGGGCGTCGCTCGGTTCCGGGCCCGCGAGGGTGCGCACGAGCTTACCTCCGGCCGCGTCCCAAATGCGCGCCGTCCCGTCGGCGCCGGCTGTCGCCACGTAGCGGGCCGGCACCTCGGGGCTGAAACGCGCCATGTAGGTCCCTCCGGCGTGTGCCTGCCAGACCAGCGGCGCCCCCGACCCGGCGAAGAGGCTTACGGTGCCACTCGCGCCGGCAGTCAGTAACCGTCCGTTGTCGCCGAAGTCCACGCTCCAGACGGCTCCGCCGCGCGCCGGCAGGACGCGCAGCACGCGCCCCGACGGGGAGTCCCATAGCGTGGCGGTGCCGTCGGCACTCGCTGTCAGCAGTTGCGCATTGGCCGGATCCTCCTCGCCGTAGGCTTCCAGACTGAAGGCCGCCGCCAATACCGGCGCCCGGCCATCGCCGAGGGTCAGGCGCCGGTACGCGACGCTCGGCGTGGGGGACAGGAGTGGCAGCCAAAACGGACGGGGGCTCGGCGTCGCGCTCGGCGGCACCTTCTGCGGCGGCGGGGCCGGCCGGCGCGTGCCCGTTGGCGGCACAGGGCCCGCGGTTCTGGGGGTTGCCGCGGCGCCTGCCGTTGCAGAACTGCCGGCCACCGCGCCAATAGTTCCGCCGCTGTCGCGTGCTACGCTGGTCGCCTTGGCTGTCGGAGCAGCCACCCGGGTCCCGTGTGCCGTCGGGCCGGCATACCGGGGGGTTGCCACAGGTTCCTGCCCGGCCAACCCGATGGCTTGCCCCGCTTCCCGCGTCTGTTCGGCCCCGGGCCGCGACGTGGCCTGTTGTTGCCCCGCGTAGACAAGCAGCCCGAGGGCTGCCCCCAGGGCGAGGAACAGGAGTATGAGCAGGAGTGGCCCGGGGCGCCGGGATCGGAACCGTGGCTGGGGGACCTCCGGCTGCGCGCGACGTACGGGCGCCGGTAATCCGGCAGTGGAATCAGAGGAGGGATCCGGCGGCGTCACGGCTTTGTCCACGATACCCTTAACCCTTGCCCGTCGGGTCTTCTGGGTAGGGCTTGCGCAGCGCGGGGTCCGCCGCGCCCGGCGCGGCGAGCGCGGCGCGGATGGCGGCTTCGAACCGGTCTAGCGGCCAGCCCTGAAAGTAGTTCATGCGCCCCATCTCAACCACCCCTCCCAAGATGCTGTACACGCCCGCCGATCCGCCCGCCAAATAACTATCGCGCAGCCAGCCACTCGCCGCTGGGTCCCCTTGCACGACAAACACGATGTAGTGCCCGCTGCCCCGACTGATTCTCCCGGCCGCGCAATGCGTATCGAAGCCGATATCGTTGCCGAAACTGCCGGGCGGTCTCTTCAGCCACTCCCGTACGCGAAAGTGGTAGATCACCGTGCCCGTGGCGGCCCCGGAATATGGGTTGTCGACCTCGGCGATCATATCGGCCGAGTTGACGAAGCGCGCCAGGTCGGCCAGGGGATCGGCCGGTGTACCACTCGGGGTCTCTTGGCCGGCTTGGGCGTCGCCGGGGGGCGCCGGTGTGGGCGGGAGCGCGCGCAGCGCCGCTTCCAACCGCGCGACGCTCCAACCCTCATACTGCCGCAGCCCTGCCCAGGCGATAACGCCGCCCCGAATCTCGTAAATACCCTGCAGCCCACCCGTGATCTGGTAGAAGTCCTCGGTTCCCTGGCACCAATACACCCGCTGATTGGGTTCAAGAAAGAAGACAAAGTGCCCGCTGCCCAGCGAGATCCGGTCGTTTTCGGCCGGTGCCTCTTCGACGTTCAGGAATTCGGTGCCGCCGCGGGCCGGCCCAAGCCACTGCAAGACGCGGATGCTTTGGTGCGTGCGCGCGCGGTCCAGGTCGCCGGGCACGACTTCCGCTTCGACAATCAGCGTAGATCGCTGGGCGAGCACGTCCAGCGACGCCGGGGTAGCCGTGGGGGTCGGGATCCGAACGTACGGCGGGAGCGTCGGGGTCACGCGCGGCGTGGGTAGGACCGGGGTGGCCGGCGCGGATGACGCCGGGGAGAGAACGAGCCGCTGGATGGCCACCCCGTCGGCCTGCGGGACCAGCGCGTAGAGGCTGCCGCCTTGGTCCTGGGCCAGGCGCCGCATGGTGGCCGCGTAGGTGCCGATTCCCGGGATCTGCGCCGCACCGAGCAGCCGGCCGTTGCCCGTGTAGTGGAAGACGGTCGCGTAGCGGACCCGCGGATTCCCCCCTGTCTGGTCGGCGAGCACGTAGAAGCTGCCGTCGCCGGCCACGTTGAACAGGTGCACACCGGCAAGCGGCGAATCGGCCGTCATGCGGACAGTGGTGCTCCCCGCCGCGACGAATCCGACCGGCGACGTGCCGGGGGCACCCGCTAGGTACGCCTTGTACGTGCGTCCTGTCTCCGGCCCCGCTCCGGGGTAGTAAGTCTGCGATGCGATCGCGGTTTTGCCGTCGGCATCCGTGTGGAAAGGCGTCGCCTGTCCGGTGGCGTCCACCAGGACGGCGACTCTGCCGTCGGGGCTATCCCAGGAGAGCAGCACCTCGCCCGACGGGCCGAAGCTGAAAGCCAGGGCCTGGTTGATCAGCAGATCGCCCACATCCAGGTCGTCGATGCGCTGGGGTAATGGGTAGCGTGCCAGGGTGGGAAGGGCCGAGTTGAGACCGTCGAGCCGCGCGATGCTCGCTTGCGCCGGGCGGCCCATCAGGAGCCAGGGATCGTTGCCCCGCACCTGCACATCATAAATTCGCTCCCAGACGCCGGGCTGCATCTGATCGTCCAACGGATCCATGCGGTCGATGTCGATGGGCGCGCCTGCCGCGCTCACGTGCGCGAGCGTGACCGCCTGGTCTTTATAGTTTCCGATCCACAGGCTCCCATCGGCGGCCACCCCGAAGCCGCGCATGGCATCATCGGCGAGTGCGTCAGGTCCGTACCCGAGCGCATCCTTGTTGGGCAGCGAGAAGAGGGTCGTCGCCTGGGTTGGCGAGGGGCTTGCCGCGGCCGTGGCGGACGCGCCGCCCGCCAACGCGAAAGGCGCGGCCGGATCCGGCGCAAGGCCGCGGGGGATCGATGAGGGGCCGGTTTGCCCGGTTGCCGCGACTACCTGATCTTGCGGTAGCCCTGCCACCCTCCCCGCAGCCGCCGCTCCGCGGGCGGCCGGCCCGGACCCCTGGGCCACGGCAGCCCCGACCACCAGGAACCCCACCACTGCCACGAGCAGGGCGGCCCGCCGCACATCAGGAGCGGGCGCTGTCCTGCTATCCGGCCGTACCGCGCAGTGGCTCCGCATCCGACCACTCCTTCTAGATGACGGCGATCGGTGAATTGAGGCGTGATTCGGGTTGCACGACGTGCCGGGCTGGGTAACGGCCAGCGCGTCGTGTCGCGCAGGTTGAATCCGCGGGATCTATGGGGCGACGGACCGTGACCCAGACGGCAGGCCGGCCCATTCGCCGCGGGCGTCATGTGCTGTTCGCCTTGCTCCACCACGACGTCACTATTCTATACCGCAAGCGGCGCCCCGCTGTCAAATTAAGTCAGTCCACCACGAAGCTCGGGCGGGCGGCCCACGCAGGGCCCTGTGTATCTGTCGCGCGGGCTGCGCGCGTCGATTTTGGCGCGCGCGCGCTCGCCGGTCGGCCAGGATTCGCGCCGGGCTCGGGCCCTTCTCCACGGCCGGATGTGGGATGCGCCGGCGGGCCGCCTCCTCCCCGCGCGGCGCGCGCCCCTGCGCAGTCTTCACGGCGAATATCCGATCGTGTCTCGCGCGCGAATTGCGCCTCGTCCACGTCATAAATCCGGCCTCCAACGGAGAGATACTGCGGTATCAAGACACCGGAGTTCTCGCTTGCTACAGCCACCGCTTTCCTCCTGGCACGAGGGTTGCTATTAGGGCGTTGAGACAATCGCGCTGTCCATGCTGGAATCCCTTCGCGCGCGTTCCAAACCACGCTGACTGGAGCCCCATTTCTTGCCGCCGCCGTCCTGTTGGGAGGTCCGGGGTGGGGTGTCGGATCCGCCGGAGCACGGCACCGGGCAGCGCCGCAGGTGACAGGAGAAAGGAACCGTGGATCTGGATCTCACCACTGAAATGTCCCCCGAAATGGGGGCTCGGGTGTCCCCCACCCTGATCGCCGTCAATCAGATACTGTCCCTGTCGTCGATGGATCTGCAGAAGGCCATCAAGCAGGAGGCCGAGGACAACCCCGCCTTCGAGGTGGTGGAGCACCAAACGTGTCCGATCTGCGGCGAGCAGCTGCGGGGCGGGGCGTGCGCGAACTGCGCCAAGCAGGCCGTGCCGGACGGGGCCCAGGCCAAGAGCGAAGGGCCGAGCTTCGACGACTATCCCTACAACGACTACGTGGTCGGGGGCACCTATGCCTCCGCGAGCGACGACGACTTCGACCCGATGACGCTGGTCGCGGCGGAGCGCACGCTCGGCGAGCGGCTGCTGGCCGACCTGCGCACCGTGCTCGACCCCGAGGACGTCTTCGTCGCCGACTTCCTGATCGGCAGCCTCGACGACCGCGGCTATCTCTCGCAGCCCTATCAAGACATCGCCCGGCGGCTGGGCCTGGACGAAGCCCGGGTGAAGCAGGTGCTGGAAGAGCTGCAGCACATGGGCCCGCCGGGCATCGGCGCGCGCGACCTGCCCGAGTGCCTGGAGCTGCAGCTGGATCACATGGTCGCGGAAGAGGATATGCCGGAGCCGCCGCACGTGCGGACGATCATCCGGGAGCATCTGAACGAGCTCGGCACGCACAAGTATGGCTTCATCGCCCAGAAGATGGGCATCACGACCGACGAGGTGGGCGCCGCGCGCGACTTCATCAAGGCGCACCTGACGCCGTACCCGGTGATGGAGGCGGCCGACTTCCAGACGTGGGGCAGCCCATCGCGCGCGCAGTTCGTCTCGCCCGACGTGGTGATCAAGCTGGAAGAGGGCGATTTTGCCATCGACGTGATGGAATCGCGGCGCTTCTACATGCGGCTGAACCCGATGTACAGCCGGCTCGCCGCGGAGGTCCGGAGCCGGGAGCAGCACTACTCGGAGGACGAGCGCCGCCACATCCAGCAGTACGTGGCGCGCGCCAAGCTCTTCATGTCGAACATCAACCAGCGGCGCGAGACGATGCAGCGCATCGCGAAGGTGCTGGTCGAGGTGCAGGAGGACTTCCTGCGGCACGGCGTGCGGCATCTGCGTCCGCTTACCCGCGCGCAGGTGGCCGAGCGCACGGGGCTGCACGAGTCGACGGTCAGCCGGGCCACGGCGGGCAAGTACGTGATGCTGCCGAATCGGCAGGTCATCCCGTTCTCGGACTTCTTCACCGCGTCGCTTAGTATTAAGGACGTGATCAAGGAGATTGTCGTGCGGGAGGGCCGGCCGCTGACGGACCGCGAGATCGTCGGTCTGCTGCGCCAAGAGGGCATCCGCGTGGCGCGGCGCACGGTCGCCAAGTACCGCAGCCAGCTGGGGATTCTGCCCTCGACGCTGCGCTGAGCGGCCGCGGGTTCCACCTAGAATTGGGGGCCGGCCGTTCATGCCTGGGCGCGAACTCAAGCGCTGCCGAGCCTCCCCTTGTGGAGCGGAGTGAAACATCTCCGCGCCGCGGGGCTTGCCCTGAGCAACATCGCGGCGGCCTGGGAGCCGGTCGATGAGGAAAGTCCTTCCTTGAGGCAAGATCTCGAAGTCGGAGATCCTTCGCTTCGTTCAGGATGACAAGGGGCGGTGGGGCTCGCCCCGATGAGTACTCCGGCGTTCGGGGAGCCGATAGATGAGAAACTTCCTTCCTTAAGGCAAGATCCCGGAGGCGGAAATCCTTCGCTTCGTTCAGGATGACAAGGGGCGGTGGGGCACGCAGAATACGAGCAGGCGCTCAGCTAGAGCCCAGCGCCGCGCCCAGACGCGCGCCCGCGGTTCCACCAGGAATCGGGGGCGCGCGGGTTTTGACAAGGCGCGGGGCTTTGTGCTAATATGGGAGGGCGCCGCGTGAGGCGCCGGGGAGGGACGCGCACGGATGTTACCTTTCTTTAAGAAGAAGCCCAAGCTGCCGGAGCCGGAGTACGAGCGGGTCCTCAAGAAGACCTACGTGCTCACCGTGCGCGGCCGCCTGGAGCAGGAGCTGTTGGCCAACGAGCGCTGGCGGCCGCCGATCGCGACCATGGTGCGCGAGGAGGCGGAGGCGCCGATGGTCACGGTGCACTACGGCACCTACAGCAGCGACGGCGTGCGGCGCGACGGCCCGCCGGGCGGCGCCTACAGCCAGGCCTACGAGAAGTACCGGCACCAGGGCCTGGATGTCTACACGCGCGACGAGGCCCGCCGGCTGAACCAGTGGGACACCCGCTATCCCTACCCCGGCTTCGACCCGAAAGAGGGCAGCATCACGCTCGACATTTATAGCGAAGACTAGCACGACCGCGACACTGGGCAAGCATGCGCTGAAACGGGGCCTAAAGTCGCCCCCGATCTCCCCGATGGGTGTTTGTAGACTGGAGAGGCGTAGGCACTACGTGTCGCCGCAGTACTGGTCGATGGGCGTCGTTCTGCCGGGCCTGCGGGACACGACGCGTTGGGCAGCGGCAACAGGCCGGGTGCAACCGTGATCCTCCCCAAAGACCGCGACCCCCGCTTCATCACCATCCGCCGCGGAGGGACGCTCACGGACTCCGACCACCGGCTCCTGGCTTTGTGGGCGGCCGCGTGCGCCGAGCACGTTCTGCCCCTCTTCGAGTCGGTGCAGCCCGCGGACCCGCGGCCCCGCCAGGCGATCGCGCAGATTCGGGCATGGGTGCGCGGCGAGATCAAGATGTCGCAGGCCCGCGCGGCGGGCGGCCATGCGATGGGGGCGGCCCGGGATCTGCGCGGAGCGGCGCGCCATGCCGCGTATGCGGCCGGCCAAGCCGCAGTGGTCGCGCATGTCGCCGCACACGAGCTCGGGGCTGCGGCCTACGCAATCAAAGCCGCGCGTGCGGCCGCCCCCGGATGCGAGGGTGAGGACGCCGGCCGGCTCGAGTGCCGTTGGCAGCGCGAACAGCTCCCCGAGGCGATTCGCGAACTCGTCCTGGAGGATCAGCGGTTGCGCAACGAGATCTGCTGGTCAGTATTCGACTGCTGACGGGCGTGACGGCTTGTCTGCACGGCCCAACACGCGCTTCGAGCCGGTGCCGCACGCGCGACAAGCGGGCGCCGGACGCGATTGAGCGTACTATAGCGGGTTTGAAAACAGACCCTAGCGCGGCGGCGCGCCCGCGGACACGGCTGGAGCCGGGCACCTACGCCCGGCTTCTTGCCGTCTTCCCGGGCGGCGCCGCGCGGTGGTCCTGGGAAAGGGATGGCATCCATGGCGGAGAAGACGCGGGTGGCCGTGCTGGGCGGTGGCGCGCTGGGGCTGACGGCGGCCCACCGGCTGGCGCAGCGGGGCGCGCAGGTCACAGTGATCGAGAAGGAGCACGAGCTCGGCGGGCTGGCGGCGGGCTTCCGGCCTGGGCCGGATACGGCCTATCTGGAGAAGTTCTACCACCACCTCTTCCGCTCGGATAAGGAGATCCAGGCGCTGATCGCCGAGCTGGGGCTGAGCGACAAGCTGCTCTGGCTCGACCAGTTCACGGGCACGCTCTACCACGGCCAGGTCTACAGCACCTTCCGCGGCGTGGCCGACGTGCTGCGCTTCAAGCCCCTCTCGCTGCTCAGCCGCCTGCGGCTCGGTGCGGGCGTGGCCTACCTGAAGGCCGAGCCCGACTACCGGCGCCTGCGCCGCAGCAGCGCGCAGCAGTGGATCAAGCGCTGGATGGGCAAGCAGGTCTACGAAGTGCTCTTCGGCCCGCTGCTCGAGTCCAAGTTCGGCAAGTTCGCGCCGCAGGTCGCGGCGCCCTGGTTCTGGGCGCGCATCCACTGCCGCAGCGTGCAACTGGGTTACCTGAAGGGCGGCTTCCAGCAGATCTACAACCGGCTGGGCGAGGAGATCCGCAAGGCGGGCGGCGAGATCCGGCTGGGCACGGCGGTCACGCGCATCGCGCCGCAGCCCGACGGCACGATCCGCATCGACACGGCCGATACGCATGAGATCTACGACAAGGTGATCGCCACGCTGCCGACGCGCCTGTTCACGCGCCTGACCGAGGGCCTGCCTGAGCGCTACCTGGGCCGCTACGACTGGGGCAGCGCGCTGGGGGCCCACTGCGTGATCCTGGCGCTGGATCGACCGCTGATGGACGGGGTCTACTGGATGAACATCAACGACCCGGGCTTCCCCTTCCTGGCCGCGGTCGAGCACACGAACCTGATGCCGACGAGCGATTACGGGGGACGGCACCTGCTCTACCTGGGCAACTACCTGCCGATGGACCACCGCTACTTCAAGCAGTCCGACGCCGAGACGATCGCCGAGTTCCTGCCGCACCTGAAGAAGCTGAACCCGGCGTTCGACCCATCGTGGGTGACCGAACTCGTGGGTCTTCAAGGCGCCCTTCGCCCAGCCCGTGGTCAGCCGCGACTATGAGGCGCACATCCCGCCACTGACCACGCCCATCCCGAATCTCTACCTGGGCAACATGTTCCAGGTCTACCCGCAGGACCGCGGCCAGAACTACAGCATCAAACTGGCCGACCGCCTGGTCGCGCTGATCGACCTGGCGCCGGGCGCGCCCTCGACGCCGCAGCCCACGGCCGGCGTGGGCGCCCCCGCGGCGGGCTGAGCGGGCTGCCCTCACCCCCGGCCCCTCTCCCGCAATCGGGCTGCCCTCACCCCCTGCCCCTCTCCCGCAATCGGGCTGCCCTCACCCCCCTGCCCCTCTCCCGACTTCGGGAGAGGGGGGCGCGAATCGTGCCGGCAGCGGACCTTTTCGTCTGTGGGAGCGCGGCTCAGTCCCGCGATGATCGTGCCTGACCGGATGTTTCTCGGAAGCCGCGTTCGTCTGTGGGAGCGCGGCTCCGCCCCGCGAGGATCTTGCCCGACCGGGATGTCGGCACGAAGGCGCGTTCGTCTGTGGGAGCGCGGCTCCGCCCCGCGAGGATCTTGCCCGACCGCACCGCTGACTACGGGCTGACCCACTGGCGCGAGGGCACGTCGAAGTAGAAGAGCGTGCCGTCCTCAGCCCGCAAGGTCAGGCGCTCGCCCACCGCATCGACGACCTGCACGTAGCCGTGGCGGCTGGGCGTCAGATAGCTCTCGGTGGACCCCGTGAGCTTGTGCTGGGCATCCTCCATAACAATTATCAGCCCCCCTTGCTGCGCGTCCCTGATCTGGTACCCACTGCCGGCCAGGACAACAAGAGTTCCATCGCCAACCGGTTCCCACCACTTGTTCGCAATACGCATTTGCTTAGAAAACACGGGATCAAAGCTGTCATCGTAAACGGTCCCGGCGCCGAGCGGGCGGATCGGCTCTGTGGGCACGGGTACGGCGCTGGTCGGCGGGTATGGGATGTGGTAGCCGGGCGGGGTCGGGTCCAAGACGTTGGCCGTCGCGTAGGCGCGTTTCATCAGGTCTTCCTGCTGGAAGCCACCCTCCTTATCCGGGGGCCAGCCGGGCAAGGGGCTGGCCGTTGGCAAGGCAGCGGCTATGGCCACCGCAGTGGCTCGCAGGCCATCCAGGTAGCCCCAGGTCGCCGTCGCCGGGGCCGTTGGCGCGGGGTGTGGCGTCTCCGTTGCGGTGGCCGACGAGGCGCCGTAGGCCGGCACGGAGAGTGTGGGCGGTTGTGTCGCCCGCGCGGCTACCACACCAACTGCCAGGATCAGGAGGCCCAGGCCTCCAGTTATCACGGCCACGCGGAATCTCCTCGCGCGATCGCTTTTCGGTTCTTTCACGGCTGTCTGCTCTCTTTCCTCTATGGATAAAGTAGTCAACGGTCGTTATGTACTGCAGGAAGTCCTCGTATCCGGACGTGCAGCTATAGCCCGGGATCGCCCGCCAAAGATCCTGCCACGCGGTTCCGGGCGAGAGATTCGGCAGGCTGCCGGTGATGCCTAGGAAAAGCATCGGGTAGCCGCTACTTTGCACGTTGTAGTCAGGAAAGCAGATACTGTGCGTTGCCGAGTAGCTGCTAAGCCAGGCCCACTGCGCGGACTGGTCCGCGTAGGGAGGTGCGTGATAGATTTGCGGGAGAGGGAGTGCCGCCGGGTTGGCCCAGTGGGCTGCAACCGCCGCGTCTATATCCCAGCACCAGTTGGCCTCCACCGCGCATAATTGAGTTTTGTTTGGATCGCCCGGAGGATAGCAGTCGGCGCAATCGCTGTAGGAGTAGTAGTAATGAGCAGAGTGACCTTGATCTGCACGCGTAACCTCTGCGAAACCCTGGGCCCAACTCAGGGTGTGCTCCTGATCACTCCACCCAAACTCGATATCATCCGCGCCTTGGACTGTTACCCACGATGAATCATTCGCCAGTATTGAACTTACCTCGTTGATCATCGCGCCCCAGTGCTGGCCGTGCCGGCGAAACTGGCCCGGCGTGAGAACTGGCGGATGAATCGTATCGAGGAAATTGTTCGTTCCGATCGCAAGTTGGATGTTTGGCTGATGTGTGGAAGAAGAATGCTGTGCTTCATACGAGAATCCCTCGGCATACGCGAGTACTATTGTCTCGATATCCTCTGCCGAAATGTAATAGCTCGTACAATCCTGGCAGGTAGGAACTAGCTTCGCGCCCCACAGATCGTTACTGGGGACCTGATCATCGTAGTAATTGAACGCGGGCTTCCCAAAATCGAGGATGACGACTCCTCGATTCGGCCCGGCCGTCATCATGTTGTCGGCCTGCTTAACTCCTGCTGTGTACCAATAGCCTGTCCAGCCCGTCGGCGTTGACGTGGCACCTGGTCCCGGCGTATTCGTGGCTCGCACATAGTAACTATTCGTGTAGGCAGGCGGTGAGGGTGCCGAGGCCGGTGTCGGCGAGAGTGGGCACCATGGATACGTCGGCTCTGCGGTCGGAGCATAGCACGTCGCGGTAGCGGTCGGGCTCGGCCCGTTCGAGAGCGGTGTTCCGGTGGGATTCTCCAGGGTTATATTGAGCCCGCCATCGCCGTTCTCGGCGTAGTCCATTTCAATAGGATAGAACCCAGCCGCCGGAAATCGAATGGTGACTGAGCCTTGCCCGTACCCCTCCACGTATTGTGAGGCCACCAGATAACTGCGGAACGTCGTGGTCGGCCATGGCGTAGCAGTGGAAGGGGGCGGCGGCTCGAACGTCCCGGATCGGAACTCGGGCTGGGGCCCGCCCGCAACACCGTTCAGCGGGCCGATGCCCCAGATGAACCCGTCGTCGTATTCGATATTGAACTCTATGTCCGCTGCCTGGGATACATAGATCGTGCTGCTGAATACTGCCTCGAATGCCGCAAGCGGGGTGATGCCGGCCTGCAGCGTTGGTGTGGGTGGGGGAGCGGTGGCCTGCGCCGGGATGGGTGTGCAGCTCGGGCTCTCATTCACGTCCGTAAGGGGCCGAGTATCTCCATTAATCGGCGTGCTTGCACATGTAACTCCGGCCGTCGGGTTGAAGTTCAGGACGGGGAACTGCTGGACAAAGGCCGGCGATGTTTGGGTGGCGATATCAAAATAGGGATGACCTCCGGGGTTATAGAAGAAGCGGCCCTCAACATCTGTAATATAGACAGTCGGCGTGCCGACGGGAAGCTGCGGGTCATCTGGCCCGGCGTCGATAGGCGCGCTCCTGGTCGGCAAGGATGTGGGTCCACCGTCCAGCGGTCCCATGATCCCGTACCGCTCCCGCACAGTCGGGCTGGGCGTTGGTGTCCGGGTGACGCTGGGAGCAGACAAAACCACGCCGCGGCCCGGGCCCGACGACGAGAGATTCTGCCGAATTGGTGCCGACAACTTCACGAGCACGTTGTTGGTCGTCGCGCCGACCTCGTCCGCGGATGCACGAAGCGAGGCATCGACGGGCTGCGCACTGGCAATAGCCAGCTTGGGAGGGGAAACCTCCGCACGTGAAGTAGCAACGGGCATGGTTGATCCGGAAGCGGAGACAAAGACGCGGGATGATTGGGAAGCCCAAATCGTGAGGATGCCAACGGCAAACAAGACAATGGGAACCAGTCTTCCCCGCCGATCAGCGACAGGATGCGGGTAATTCATGCGTGTACCCTTTCACCTCAGCAGCCGACGGATCGTGGGAACTCCGTGGAGCCGGGGCATCAAATCGGCTCGGCACCGATCACAGGCCTGCAGTTGATCGCAACGCCGAGCGGAATCACGAGTTGTAATGCGGTACAGACGAGCAGAGGTAAATCACAGCCAAATGCAAGACTGCCATCTATAGCTTCGAGCGACGCGTTTAGTGGCGGCTGATCGCACTATCGGACGCTGATGGATAGTGTGATTCTACATCTCTCAGAGCAGTATAGTCAAGTACTATTCCGAATCCGATAGTCCCTGAGTTTCGGGACCTATGATCGCACGGGGCGCAGGCGCAACTAACAGGTCCGCCGGTTGGCCGGTCCGGGTCAAGGCGGCGATGCGCAAAACGGCACGCTTATTGCTACCAAGCGGACCAACGATCTGAGCCGGGCCCCGCGCCGCGGGGCCTCTTGCTGGGAGGTACCACCATGAGCAGTAAGCTGAACCGCGCCGGCCGCCGGCTGGCTGCCGAGGCCGCCGATCAGGCGGCGAGCGTGGCCGACGAGGCGCGCACGCAGGCGATCGAGGCGCTCGGGGGACACCCGTCGCATTTCTGGGCCCACCTGGGCTGGCTGGCCCTCGGCGCGGCGCTCGGCGCCGGGCTGACCTACCTGTTCGATCCGGACCGGGGGCGGCGGCGCCAGGCGCTGCTGCGCGACCAGGCGGTGCACGTGAGCCACGTGGTGGCGCGCGAGGTGCCGCGCAAGCTCAACTACGCCCAGGGCGTGATCCAGGGCGTGCAGCACAACCTCGGCTTGCCGGGCAGCGGCGCGGCGGCCGGCGGATCGGAGCAGAGCCCGCAGTGGGAAACGGCCCACAACGACGACGGCGCGCTGACGGCTCCGACGACCTGAGCGCCACGGGATGATTCGGACGGGGGCCGGGCGGGCGAGGCGTGCTTCGTCCCCGGCCCCTTGGCTTGCGCGCGGCCGGGCGGGCGCCGGGCGGCGCGCACGGGAGGCAGCGTCTATGGCGGCGAACCGCCGCATCAGCGTCTTCGGCACATCCTACTCGCAGCCGGGCGACCCCGCCTGGGAGGAGGCGCGCCGCCTCGGGCGGCTGCTGGGCGAGGCGGGCTTCGCCGTCTGCACGGGCGGCTACATGGGGGCGATGGGCGCGGCCAGCCAGGGCGCGCGCGAGGCGGGCGGCGAGGCCGTCGGCGTGACGGTCACGCCCTGGGCGGCCGGCCGCACGCCCAACCCCTGGCTGACCGAGGAAATCGCGACGGCGAGCCTGCACGCACGGCTCGAGCAACTGGTCGACGGCATGGGCCTGATCGCCGTATACGGCGGCGTGGGCACGCTCGTCGAGGTGGCGTTGGCCTGGAATCTGTTGCAGCGGGACGCCCTGCCCGCGCGCCCGGCGCTGATCCTGGTCGGGCGGGCGTGGCGCGCGGCGATCACCGCGCTGGCCGAGCACCTGGCGATCGAGCCGGCCGACGTGGCCCTGCTCCATCTGGTCGACACGCCCGAGGACGCCGTGGCCGCGCTGCAAGCCCATCTGGCCGGGAGGACGCCGGCATGAACGAAATCGACACCGCCCAGACGGCCGCCGCGCCGGCCGATCCCGCCGCCGAGGTGGCCGGGCTCGACCTGCCCGGGCTGACGGCGACGCTGCGCGCGCACGCCGAGGCGGTCGACCAGGAGCGGCGCCTGCCGGTCGAGGGGCTGCGGGCGCTGACCGCGCGGGGCCTCTGGGGCGCGCGCGTGCCCCGGGCGTACGGCGGCCTCGAGCTTTCGGGCGGGGCGCTGTTCGACGTCTGCGACGCGATCGGCGCGGGCTGCGGCGTCACCGCGCTGCTCTACGCGCAGCACCTGACCGCGCTGCCGTTCCTGGCGCGCTGGGGCGGCCCGAACGCGCCGGACCTGCTCGCCGCCTGCGCGCGCGGCACGGCAATCCTCGGGCTGGCGAGCAGCCAGGCCACGCGCCGCCCGGGCGGGCCGGTGCAGACCTATCGGGCGGACGGGCGCGTCTTCATGCGGGGCACGGCGCCCTGGTTCAGCGGCGCCGGGCTGATGACGCACGCGCTGGTCGCGGGCGACGACGCGGCGCGCGATCCGGCCGACGGCCTGGCGCTGGCCGTGGTGCCCTTCGGCCCGCCCGCCGTGCAGTTCTCGCCGCCGATGGACCTGATCGTCCTTGGGGGCAGCCGCACCGTCGCCGCCTCGTTCGCGGCGCTCGACGTGACGGAGGGCCTGCTGGCCACGGCGCCGCCGACGCGCACGGCCGTGCGGGCGGCGATGGAGGGGGTGGAGGCGCCGCTGCGCGGGTTCAATGCCGGGTTGGCGCGCGAGGCACTGGAGATGTGCGCGGCCACGCCCTACACCCCGCCGGAGACGCTCGCCGTGGTCGACCGCCTGGGCGCCCGTCTGGAGCGCATCTGCGGCGGGCTGCGCGGCATGCTCGACGCGCCCGCGACCGACCCGCAGGCGACCGAGATCGGCGTGGCGGCCATCCTGAACCTGCTCTGGGACCTCGGCCGCCTGGTGATCAGCGCGGGCGCGGGCTCCTCGCTCAAGGTCGGCAACCCGCATAACCGGATCGCCCGCGAGATCCTCTACTATCAGGCCCGCGCGCCCTACCCCTACATCGCCGCGCTCATCGGCTGACCGGCCGCAGGCTGTAGCGGGCCACGAAGGCATTGGCGTTGAGCGGCGTCAGGTCGAGCAGCGTGGCGCGGCGCGCGAGGGGCGGCCCGGCGAACAGGCCGATCCCCTGCCCGAAGATGACCGGCTCGACCGTCAGCCGGATCTCGTCGACCAGATCCGCGGCGAGGAAGAGGGCGTTGACCTGGGCGCCGCCGACGAGCGCGGCGCGGGTGTAGCCGCGCGCGGCGAGATCGGCGACGATGGCCGCCGGGGACGCGGCGGTGAACTCGACCGCGCCGGGGATGGCCGCCTGCGCCTCGGGTTGCCGCGTGAGCACGACGTGCAGCCGCCCGGGCAGCGGGCGCTTCAGCGTCTTGTAGGTGTTGTGCCCCATGATCATCACCCCGGCGGCGCGCGTCTCGCGCACGAATTGCGCCTTGTCCTCGGGCGACGTCCAGTCGGAGAGGTGGGCGGCGTCGCGGGCAAGCTTGCCGTCCAGGCTGACGGCGGCGATCAGCACAATCTCCACGGGGTTCTCCTCGGCATAAACGAACCGCCGGAGCGCGCTAATGCGCTCCGGCGGCAAGGATCAGGTCGCGGGGTCAGTGCGGTCGGGCGGAGTGGCCGCGGCGGGCGCCTGCGGCCCCGGCGCCAGCACGTCGCGGAGGCCGCCCAGCGGCGCCAGGCCGCGCGTGAGGCCGCGCAGGGCGTCGATGCGCGCGCAGATGCGGCTGATATAGGCGTCGACGCCGTCGGCGCGGGCGCCGAGCGGCTGGTAGATCGGCACGATGGTCGCGACGGCCGGCGGGCCGCCCGCCATGTAGGCGGGACCTTGCAGGCGGGCGCACCAGTCGCGCAGCCCGAGCAGCCAGGAGTCGTAGGTGGCGAGGGCGTTGGTCGCCAGATCCCACAGATTGCCCCAGTTCTTGTGCTCCGCCGCGCCGGCCGTGGTGCCGCAGTTGCTCTCCTCCTCGAAGAAGGCCAGGGCCACGGCCGGGTCGACGCCGTTGGCGACGCAGAGGTTGAAGTAGGCGTCGGCGGGCTGCTCGGCGAGCACGGGGCTCTGCACGGCGGCGAGCGTGGCGGCGAAGGTCTCGCGCGGGACCGTCGGGTCGCTCAGCAAGGCATAGCCAATCGGTGGCGCGGGCGGTGGGGGCTGCGGCGTGTCGGGCGGCGCGGGCTTGGGCGCCGGAGGTTCCGGCTCCGGCGCGGGCGGCGGGCTGGGCGGCCCGGCGATGGGGCCGGGAACCGGCGGCGGGGCAGGGCGGCTGGGCCGGCTCCGGGGCGGGCGGCGCGGGCGGCTGGGGCAGCGGCGCGGGCACCGGGGCGGGCGGCTGCGGCGTGGGCACGGGTGCGGGGGCCGGCAGGAGCTCGTCGAGGATGCGCTGCATCGGGAAGCCCTGGCCGGGGCAGAACCACTTGGTGACCGCGTCGAAGTCGCTGTGGCGGCAGATGTGGGCGCGGTCGAAGGGGATCTGCCAGCGCGCGCAGATGTCGCGGATCAACTCCAGGCCCGCCGCGTACTGCGCGTCGGTCGGGGCCCACCACTGCTGCACGCTGCCCGGCTGGAGCACGCCGAAGGTCTCGCCGCCCCAGGCGACCTGGCCCCAGGTGCCCTCGTGGGCGCCCTCCCACTCAATGCTGATCGTCAGGCGGTTGGGATTGCCGCCGGCGTGGTCGACGTCGGCGATCCAGGGCACGGCGGCCAGGTTCGGGTTGCGGATCGGGCCGTTGGCCCAGGCCATATCCTCCTCTTTGACGAACTGCACGATCTTGCCGTCTTTGCTCACGCCGTAATGCGCGCTGGCCTGGTGCGCGTCGTTCCAGAAGGCGTCGACGGTGCCGCTGAGGGTGCCCTGCATCTCGTGGTTGACCACGGCGATGGGCTTCTGGCCGCGACGGCCCACGGTGTAGTTGCCGGCGCTGGCGCCGATCCACTGGGCCGGGGTGGCGAGGGCGCGGAAGGTGACGTCGGCGAGGGCGCGCGGCGCGGCCTGCAGCGCCTCGATCCGCTGGATCAACTGGTCGATGTACCAGTCGTTGCCGTTGCGGCGGGCGAGCGCGGGGCGGTAGATCGGCACGATGCTGCGGATCGTGGGCGGGCCCGCCTTGGTGTAGGCGGGGCCTTGCAGGCGGGCACACCAGTCGCGCAGGCCGAGCAGCCAGCGGTCATAGGTGCCGAGGGCGTTGGCCTGCAGGTCCCACAGGTTGCCCCAGTTCTGGTGCACGATGGCGTCGGGGGCCGTGCCGCAGTTGGTCTCTAGCTGGAAGAAGGCCAACGCGACGGCCGGGTCGACGCCGTTGGCGACACAGAGGTTGAAGAAGTCGGCGCCGGGCGCCTCGGCGAGCACGGGGCTCTGCACCGCGGCGAGGGCGGCGGTGAAGGTCTGCTCGGGAATGGAGGGCGCGGCCAGCAGCGGGAAGTCGACCGGGGGCGGGGGCGGCACGGCGGGGCCGGTGCCCGGCAAGTCGAACTCGCCGCTGGCGCGGTCCCACTCGGCGATACGGCGCAGCACGATACTCGCGTAGCTGTTCGGGTCGTTCTGGTCGGTCGCGGGCGCGTAGATCTGCAGCGCCGCGCGGATCGACTTGCCGTCGTAGAGCGGGCCGAGCAGTAGGTCGCACCAGTCCTGCAGGCTGTCGGCGTAGCTGTTGTAGCCGCGGAAGAGGCCGAAGGGCGTGGTCACCTTGCGCACGGCGCGGCCGAGGCCGCCGCCCGTGCTCGGCCGCAGGTTGCCCCAGTTGTTGGCGCCCGCCGCGGCGACGGGCCCGGCCGTGCCGCACTGGCTCTCGTGCTCGAAGAAGGCCAGCGCCACGGCCGGGTTGACGCCGCGCTGCAGGGCGATGGTGTAGTAGTCCAGGGAGTCGCCCTGTTGCAGCGCCGGGCTGGCGTGACTCTGCAGCACCCCGGCGAAGACCGCGGGGCTGATCGTCGGCACACCGGCCACGGGGAAGTCGGGGCCGTGGGGCCGGTCGGCCCAGCCGACGTGCGGCGGGGGCCCGGCCGTGAACAGGTCGCGCAGGCCCGACTCGTCGGGGCCGCGCGTGCCGCCCGCCTGGGCGTCGGGCACGGGGATGGGCGTGGCCACCGTGTTGCCGAGCACGGTCCAGGCGGTCTCGCTCAGCCAGTAGCTGTTCACACCCGCGGGGTCATAGCTGCCGCCGTTGAACGCGGCGAACTGCGGCGTGCCGTTGAGCAGGAAGGCGCAGGCGGCGCGCACGTAGGAGAGCGCGGCCAGCCGGCGCACGAAGTCGGCGTAGCGGGCGGCCTTGACCGCGTCGCTGTCGCCGGCCGCGACGCCGTGCAGGAAGCGGCCGGCGATGCCGTACTCGGTCAGATAGACGGGTTTGGGAAAGGCGGTGTGCCAGGCGTCGATGTGGGCGAAGATCGGGTCGATGGCCAGCACGTCGACATTGTAGCAGTGGACGCCGATGGCGTCGAACTGGCCGTAGATCGTCGCCAGGCGGGTCGCCAGCTTCTGGTCGATCTCGTAGTCGCCGCCGGGCCCCGACAGGCGGGTGCCGACCCGCGGGGGATCGCGCTCGGCCTGCCAGCCGGGCGTGCAGAGGATGATGCCCGCGGCGTGGGCGACCGGGGCGCAATGCTGCAGGACGGCGTCGAGGTAGAAGGCGTGGTTCCAGAGCAGCGTCTCCCAGGTGGGATAGGCGCTCGTGGGGAAGGGCTCGTTGCCGACCTCGATCACGTCGCAGACGCCCTGGTACTGCTGGATCAGGCTCAGCACATCTTCCCAGTGCACGATGGCCTCGCCCGCGGCGCGCACGATCACCTTGAGGCCGAGCGCGTGGGCCTGCGCGGCGTCGGCGCGCGTGTGGTCCTCGGCCAGCAGCTTGATCCAGCTGGCCCGCGTGCTGACGACGCGATGCCAGGCGGCGGCGGCGCCCTCGGGCGGGCCGCCGGGTTGGCTCGCGAAGGCGGTGAAGGGGGCGTTCGGCCCGTGGACGCCGTGGATGGCCAGTACCTGGGCGGGCGTGGGCGGCGGCGGGGCCGGCGGCGGCGCGGGGGGCTGGATCGGCGGCGCGACCGGCTCGCCGGGCAGCGGCTGCAGCACGACCGGCTCGATCGGCTGGCCGAGGATGTCGTGGCTGATCGGCGGCTTGGCCGCCTGGTCGAGGAATGCTTCCCACCAGAAGTAGCCGCTAAGCTCACGCACGCCGCCCCAGTGCTGCCGGAAGGCCTGGGTCAGCCGTAGCTGCAGGTCGTCGTCGCGGACGTCGGTGGGCAGCGGGTCGCGCATCGGATCCTCGGCGGCCAACTGGTGGTTCGGGTAGCCGATCTCGGTGAAGAGCAGGGGCTTGCCGGTGGCGCGGCTCAGGGCGATCAGGTCATCGTCGATGGGCGCGCACCAGTCGGCGGCGAGGCCGCGGCGGTGCCAGGCGGCGTCGAGGCCCGCGACGTCGGGCGGCGGGGGGGTGCCGGGCGCCACGAGCGGGAAGTAGGCGTCGACACCGATGTAGTCGAGGTGCGGCCAGAGGTCGGCCAGGCGGCGATACTCGGCGTCGGGGCCCCAGCCGCCCCAGTTGGCGGCGTAGGTCAGGGCGCCGCGGAAGCCCTGGCCGCGCACCCACTCGGCCAGTCCGATCCAGAATTCGGGGCCGAGCTCTTTCGTGACCGTGTACAGCTCGCAGCCGAGGGACAGGATCGCGCCGTCGACCTGGCGCGCGATGTCGATATAGCGCTGCAGGAAGCGGTTGCGGTAGCCCCAAACCCAGTCGGCGGTGCGCGCCTGGACGGAGATGTCGCCGCGCCAGGCGGCCTGGTAGGAGTCGATGTGGGGTTTGAGCAGCACGCGCAAGCCGAGCCCGGCCGCGGCCTGGCAGGCCGCCAGCACGAGCTCGGGCTCGGGGGTGTTGTGGAACGGATGCGTCGGGTCCTGCCCGAGGTCGGGCCAGATAAACCAGCGCGGCTGCCAATCGGACGGCGGCTCCGTCAGGTTGGGCGTGCCCGGATCGAGCGAGACGTAGTGGTGGGGGATGATCGCGATGGAATCGGCGCCGTCGGCGCGCAGGCGGGTGAAGAGGGCCGTGATCTCGTCCAGGGGCGGGTTGTGCAGCAGGCGGAAGGAGAACTCCGTGGAGCATGGGAAGCACCGACCTTTCGGACTAGCGCAAGCGCGCGGTCGTCGCGGGCACCGCGGTCCCCGGCGCGGGGATGCGGCCGGATTGTTATTATAGCACACCATATAGTAATATCGGCATTGGGCTTCCGGTTATGGCAGCGCAGCCTCGATCGCGGCGGCATGCGCGCCTGCTGTGTCGCCTGGTCTCGCGCGAGTATAATCGCCGCGGGAGTCGGCATCCCGAACTTGCCCCCATGGAAGGAGATCACAATGCAGTTTCAGTCGACAATTCGACTCAGCGGCAAGACCGCCACCGGCATTCCCGTCCCGCCCGAGGTCGTCGAGGGCCTGGGGGCGGGCAAGCGCCCCGCTGTGCGTGTCACGCTGCGCGGCTACACCTATCGCTCCACGATCGCGCCGCTGGGTGGGGAGTTCCTGCTGCCGGTGAGCGCGGAGGTGCGGGCGCAGGCGGGCGTTGCCGCGGGCGACACGGTCGACGTCGAGGTCGAGCTGGACACCGCGCCGCGCGAGATCAGCGTGCCGCCCGACTTCGCGGCGGCGCTGGACGCGGACCCCGAGGCCCGGCGCTTCTTCGACGGCCTCTCCTACAGCAACCGGCAGCGCTTCGTGCTCAACGTCGCGGATGCCAAGACGCCGGAGACGCGGCAGCGGCGCATCGCGAAGGCGGTGAGCACGCTGCACGAGGGGCGTACCTGAGCGGCGGCGGCTAGCCGATCAGCTGCTCGAACAGGCCCAATTGGCGCGGGTCGTCGGCGTGGATGAAGTCGGAGGCGCGGACGCCGAGCAGGACCAGGCGCACGGGGCCGCGGGCGCCCGCCGCACGGCGCTCGCGCTCCCAGCGCCGGTATTCGCCGCGGGCCGCGCGCTCGACGATGGTCGGGGCGGCCGTCGGGCTGAGCAGCGTGCGCTGGCGCGAGTGAATACGCCAGTCCGCCGTGCGGATCTTGACGGCGACACAGCGCGCCAGCAGGCCCTCGGCGGCGACGCTGGCCGCGACCTCGGCCGCCAGGCCGTCGAGCACGTCGACCACGGCCGCCCAGTCGCTCGACAGGATGGCTTCGTCCAGCGTCGTCTCGCTGCTGATCGACTGCGTCTCGCGGTCGGGCACGACGGGGCGCGGGTCGCGGCCCTGGGCCAGTTCGCGAACCTCGGTCGCCGTGCGGCCGAAGAGAACCTGCAGCGGCGCCAGGTCGAGCGCGGCCAGGTCGCCGACAGTGGTGACGCCGAGGGCGGCCAACTGCTCGCGGCGCTTAGGGCCGATGCCCCAGATGACGCCCGCGGGCAGGTCGCGCAGGAAGGCGGCCTCTTGCCCGGCGGGCACGGCGAGCAGGCCGTCGGGCTTCGACTGGTCGGAGGCGATCTTGGCGACCATCTTGCCCGTGGCCACGCCGAGGCTGATGGTCAGCGCGGTGGCGGCGCGCACGGCTGCCTTGAGCTCGCGCGCGACGGCCTCGCCCGCGGCGATGGTCGGCGCTCCGGCGGTGACGTCGAGGAAGGCCTCGTCGAGGGCGATCGGCTCGATGAGCGCGGTGGTTTGCCGGAAGCAGGCGTGCACGTCGGCCGAGACGGCGTGGTAGAGGGTGTGATTGGCGGGCACGACGACGAGGTCGGGGCAGAGGGTGCGCGCGCGGGCGACCGGGATGGCCGAGCGGACGCCGAAGCGGCGCGCCTCGTAGCTGGCCGCGGCGACCACGCCCCGCGCGCTGCCGTTGGCGACGGCCACGGGCCGTCCGCGCAGGTCCGGATGGTCGCGCTGCTCGACCGAGGCGTAGAAAGCGTCGAGGTCGGCGTGGATGATGACGCGCGGCTCCATGCGCTTATTGTACATCTGTTCGCCTGGGGGCACAACTGCGGGGGTTCACCACGGAGACACAGAGACACGGAGAGGACTCCGTATTTCACCGCAGAGACGCAGAGGACGCGGAGGGCCTTTTGATGGTTGGATGTTGCGCGTCGTCGGGTGGCCGGGGAGGGCTATGCTTGCACGGCGTTGAGAACGCACCGGCTGGAACCACCCGGGAAACCCGCAATCGAACTGTGCGCCCTATGCGTCCTTGCGGTGCGCGTCGTCTCCTTCCCTAAATCCTCGGCGTTCGCTGCGCCTCTGCGCTGAACGCGCGGCGTCACTGCCCGCGGCGTGCGAGGGCCCACTGGATAGCCCAGATGGCCTGGGGGCGCATGTAGATCTGGGCGCGGAAGTTGCCCTGGGCGTTCCAGGCTTCGGGCGTGCGGAACCAGTAGCCTTTGGTCTCGTAGGTCACGTGGTAGACGCCGTAGGCGGTGGCCCAGGCGGATGGCGTCCTGGTTGTTCTGGAGCAGGAAGGCGGCGAGGGCGTAGCTGACGCCGGTCCAGACCTCCTGGGCCTGGGTGTCGCTCGTGTCGGCCGTGCCGTCGGGGCGGCGGCCGTTGACCGCGCCCATCGCGCCGTCCGCGAAGCCCTGCACGTTGAGCCGGAAGATGGTGGCCAGGGCGGACTGCGTGTGCGCGGGCGGCACGATCGGCGGCAGGCCGGTCGCCTCGGCGTACCACTCGCCGGCCAATTGGTCGGCCATCACGCTGTCGTGCTGCACGTTCGTGCTCGTGTCGAAGTCGTAGTAGCTGCCGTTCCAGAGGGCGGCCTCGAAGCGCGGCTGGGCCTGGGCGAACCAGGCACGGTACTGCGCCGCGGCGTCGGGCGCCTGCAGCTCGTCGGCCATGGCGGCGGCGGCTTCGAGCGCGGCCAGCCAGAGGCTGCCGCAGTAGGCGCTGACGCCCTGCATCGTCCAGGTATCGTAGGTCTGGTCGGGGTAGCCCTCGTTCTCGGGGATGCCGTCGCCGTCCTGGTCCATCGCCTTGAGGTAGGCGAGGGCCTGCTGCACGGCGGGCCAGGTGTCGCGCAGGAAGGCCAGGTCGTGCGTGGCCATGTAGTCGCGGTAGATGAGCAGCACGAACTTGCTGTTCAGGTCCTTCCAGCGGCTCACGTCCTCCCAGTCGTAGGCATTGATGCGCGTCCAGGGCGCCTCGCCGGGCGCGCCGACGTCGTGCGGGGCGGCACCGGCCACCTTGCGGTCGGATACCAGGGGATGGGCCGGGTCGCGCGCCTGCTGCGGCGTCGGGTCGGTCTGGGGGATCGTGGCGGCGAACTCGCGCATCTCGCCGAGCTCCAGCTGCGGCCAGAGCATGAGCTCGGCGAACGAGGCGTAGAAGCGCACGTCGAGGGTGTCGTAGTAGGGGTAATCGTAGCATTCGAGGTAGGCGAAGCGGTGCGCGCTCGGCGTCGGGTCGCCGACGCGGCCGTTCTCCCAGATCGTGCCGCCGTCGACCAGATCGTAGAGCTCGTTGAAGAGCGCGGTGTGGTACCAGGTGGGCACAGACGTGTCGGCCAGGATGCCGGCCTGCCAGGCGGTCAGCGCGTCCGCCCAGGCGGGCGCCTGCGTCAGGGCGGTGCGCGCGAGGTCCCAGGCGTGGTGGCCGTCCTTGCCGAACCACTCGGTGTAGCGGCGGTACCACTGCTCGGGCTGGTCGGGCGGGCCGAACTGCATGAGCGGCAGGTCCCAGGCGAGCACGAAGGTGATCTGCTGCGTGGCGCCGGGCGCCAGGTGGACCTGGGCGGCCAGGCCGGCGCCGATCGGATCCCTGGCGGTGGCCGGGGTGGGGTCGTCGGTGCCGGGCAGGGCGCCGGTCTGCGCCCAGGGCGCCCAGACGGCGGCGCCGTCGCCGCGCGCCGGGAAGCGGCCGAGCGCGCTCAGGGTCACGCCCGGCGTCTGGAGCGCGGCGATGACGAACTGGCCGTCCCAGGCCTGCTGCACCGCGGCCGGGCCGGGTCCGCCGTCGGGCGCGCCGCGGCCCATGACCACGCCGAGCATGCGCGCGCCGTCGAGCGTGTCGGTCTGAATCCGGTTCGTGTTGCCCGCCGAGTTGAGGTCCGGGCCGTCCGTGCCGATCGGGTTCTCCCAGGTGAAGAGCAGGCTGACGTCGGCGGGCGTGGTGCCGGTGTTCCGCACGGTCCACTCGAAGAGGCCGACGGGGTAGCTGCTCTCCTGGTAGTTGCCGGGGATGACCGGCGAGAACTGGCGGGCTTGCAGGGCGATGCCGGGCGCGGGCGAGTCGTAGGTGTACCAGGCGAACGGGTAGAGCGCGGCGTAGGTGCCGGCGTCCGGCGGCAGGTTCCAGTGCCAGGCGCTGAGGCCGGCGTCGGGGTGCGCGGGCAGGAGCACCTGAGCCGTCGGGGTGCCGTCCGGCCGGGCGACGCGCAGGCTGAACTGGTCGGCCCAGATGGTGTTGTAGCGGTCGGTGCCGGGCGCCAGGTGCCAGCGGGCGAAGTCGCCGCGATAGGTGCGGCCGATGCTGCCGGCGCCGAGCCCGCCGATCGGCGCGCCCTGCACGGAGCCGTCGTCGCCGTTGCCGGGCAGGCCGACGAGGTTGCGGCCGGGATCGGCCAGATACGCGCCGACGGCGCGCCGCCAGGCGGCGGCCGGGATGGCGGGCAGGGCAGGGGTCGCGGCGGGAGTCGCGGATTCCATGACAGATGTGCCTCCTGGGGTGGGAGTGGGCGCGCGCGCGGGCGGCAGCGCGGGGCGCGGCGTGCCGAACAGGCCGGCGGCCAGCAGTGCCGCCCCGGCCAGCAGCACGATGGCGCCCACCCCCCACCAGCGGCGGGTGGGCCGGCGTGCCGGACCCGGCCGGGTCATGCCGGGACGGACCGGGTCGCGAGGAAGCGCTGATACCAGCGGGCGCTGTCCTTCCAGATCCGCCGCTGGGTCGGGTAGTCGCAGTAGACGAGGCCGAAGCGCTTGCTGTAGCCCTCGGCCCACTCGAAGTTGTCCATGAGCGACCAGACGAAGTAGCCGCGCAGGTTCACGCCGGAGGCGCGGGCATCCGCGGCGGCCGCGATGTGGCCCTCCAGGTAGGCCTGGCGCCGGGGGTCGTGTACCTGGTCGCCCGGCTCGAGCGTGTCGGCGAAGGCGGCGCCGTTCTCGGTCACGTAGTAGGCCGGGAAGGGGTACTCGCGCTGGAGCCGCACCAGGATGTCGGTCAGCGAGGCGGGGTGCACCTCCCAGCCCATCGCCGTGTACTCGCCCGGGGGCTTGACGTCGGAGAAGCCCATGAGGGCGGTCTCGTCGGCGCGCACGACCTCACGCTGGTAGAAGTTGACGCCGAGGAAGTCGATCGGCGTGGCGATGGTGGCGAGGTCGCCCGGCTGCACCGGCGGCGCGAGCGGCGCGATCTGCTCCAGCACGTCGGCCGGGTAGCCGCGACCGGCCAGGGGGTCGAGGAACCAGCGGTTCTGGATGCCGTCCATGCGGCGCGCGGCGGTCTGGTCGTCCGGCGAGTCGGTGGCCGGCTCCACGGGCCAGAGGTTGAGCGTGATGCCGACGGGCACGCCGGGGGCGGCGGCGCGGATGGCGGGCACGGCCAGGCCGTGCGCCAGCAGCAGATGATGGCTGGCGGCGATGGCGGCGCCGAGATCCTGCAGGCCGGGGGCGTGCATGCCCAGACCATAGCCCAGGTAGGCGGCGACCGCGGGCTCGTTGTGGGTGATCCAGGCGGCGACGCGGTCGCCGAGGCGCCGGGCGACCACGTCCGCGTAGCCGGCGAAGGCGTCGGCGGTGGCGCGCACCGGCCAGCCGCCCGCGTCTTGCAGCGCCTGGGGGAGATCCCAGTGGTAGAGGGTCGCGTAGGGGCGGATGCCGGCGGCCAGCAACGCGTCGACCAGGCGGTCATAGAAGTCGAGCCCGGCGGCGTTCACCGGGCCGCGACCCTCCGGCAGCACGCGCGGCCAGGCGATTGAGAAGCGGTAGGCGTCGAGGCCCAACTCGCGCATCAGCGCGATATCGTCCGCCCAACGCCGGTAGTGGTCGCAGGCGACGTCGCCGGTGGTGTTGTCGGCGATCTTGCCGGGCGTGTGGCTGAAGCGATCCCAGATGCTCTCGCCCTTGCCGTCGGCGGTCGGGGCTGCCCTCGATCTGATAGGAGGCGGTGGCCGCGCCCCAGACGAAATCGGGCGGGAAGGCGCGCGCAGTGTCCATGGTCACGAACTAAGCTCCTTCGGGTAGCGGATGGCGGATGGCCGGGGCGGCTCCAGCGGCCGGACCCGGCCGGGCACTCGCCGCAAGGGGCCTACCCCGCTGTGGGAGCGCTCCCTTCCACTATACCACCAACCGGGGCACCGTGGCTTGCGGGATCGGGGCCGGACTGCCATGGCCGTCTGGGCGCGTGCCCGGCATACCGCGCGGCGACCTGCTATAATGGCGCCGCGCGGGCGGCGGGAGACCGGCTCCCGGGAAGCGGGCCCGCGCGGCACGGAGGGATAGGCGCATGCAGCGCAGCGTGGCGGCCGCGGAGCGGGCACCGGTTAACGACCGGCGCGAGATCTTCGGCTGGATCATGTACGACTGGGCGAACTCCGTCTTCAGCACGACGGTGATCACGGCCCTGATGGGCCCCTATCTGACCGCCGTGGCCCAGGCGGCCGTCGGCGAGGGCGGTGTGGCGTTGCGCCTCGGGCCGCTGACGGTGACCGCCGAGTCGCTCTTCCCTTATTCGATCTCGCTGTCGGTGCTCCTGCAGGTCTTCTTCCTGCCGGTGCTCGGCGCCATCGCCGACTACACGAACCTGAAGAAGCGCCTGATGATCCTCTTCTGCTATCTGGGCGCGATCTCGACCTGCCTGCTCTTCTTCGTGGCCGGGAATCTGTACCTGCTCGGCGCGCTGCTGCTGATCCTGGCGAATCTCGGCTTCGGCGGCTCGATCGTGCTGTACAACGCGTACCTGGCCGACATCACGACCGAGGACCAGCGCGACAAGGTCTCCAGCCGGGGCTTCGCCTGGGGCTACATGGGCGGCGGCCTGCTGCTGGCGCTCAACCTGGTGCTGCTGACCGTCGGGCCGAGCATCGGCATCGACAAGGCGTTGGGCGCGCGGATCTCGCTGCTGTCGGCGGGGGTATGGTGGGCCGGCTTCTCGCTGATCACGTTCCGCCGCCTGCAGGTGCGCGCGCCCGCCAAGGCGCTGCCACCCGGGCAGAACTACCTCACCATCGGATTCTCCGAGCTCGCGCTGACGTTTCGGACGCTCGCGCGGCTGCCGCACACGCTGCGCTTCCTCGTCGGCTACCTGTTCTACAACGACGGCATCCAGACGGTCATCACCATGTCGGCCGTCTTCCTGGCGCAGGAGCTCAAGGTCGACACCACGTTCCTGCTCGGGCTGATCCTGATGGTGCAGTTCGTGGCCTTCGCGGGCGCCTTCCTCTTCGAGCGGCTGGCCGGCTGGCTGGGCACCAGGTCCGCGATCCTGCTGTCGCTCGTGATCTGGTGCGGCGTGGTCATCTATGCCTACGCGTTCCTGCGCACACCGGAGGAGGCACTGGGCATGGGCGTGGCCATCGCGCTGGTGCTCGGCGGCTCGCAGGCACTGTCGCGCGCACTCTTCTCCTGCATGATCCCGCGCACGCAGGAGGCCGCGTTCTTCGGGCTCTACGAGATCTCCGAGCGCGGCACGTCCTGGATCGGGCCGTTCCTGTTCGGCGTCGTCGTGCAGGCGACCGGCTCGTACCGGCAGGCCATCCTGTCGATCATCGTGCTGCTCATCGTCGGCGCGATCATCCTGGCGCGCACGAACACGCAGCAGGCCATCCTCAACTCGGGCAACCGCCTGCCCGCGCAAGTCGGCGGCGCGGTCGGCGAGGCCGCCTGACGGCGGGCGCGTGGCATGGATCGTGAAGGTTCGGCGGGGCGCGGGGCGGCCCGTCACTCCCGCCCCGCCGGGAGGATTCTGATGCAAAATCGCGAGCCTGAGCATATTCAGGTGCAGCATATCCTGATCGGGTTCCAGGGTAGCGTCCCGGGCAAGCCGATCAAGCGGAGCAAAGACGAAGCCAAGACCCTGGCCTACGACCTGCTCGGCCAGGCGCAGGGCGGTGGCGACTTCGACGCCCTGGTGCGCCAGTACACCGACAACTCGCCGCCGGGCATCTACGGCATGAGCAACCGCGGCGTGGCCCCGGCGCGCGGCGAGTACGGTCGCGACCAGATGGTGCCCGCCTTCGGCAACGCCGGCTTCCCGCTCCAGGTGGGCGAGGTCGGCATCGCCGATTACGATCCGCGCACCAGCCCCTACGGCTGGCACATCGTCAAGCGGCTGAAGTGACCCGCCCGGGCGCCCGCGGCCCGCGGTGGGCCGCGGCGCCTGGCCCGCCGCGGCAATTCCTGCCCCTCCGCCGCCGGCGCGATCGTGCCGCAAATGCACCCTAGTGTACCGTAAATCCTTACGCGATTCTTACCCTTCTCTGTATCGCTCCCAAAATCCGGACCTTATACTTAACCTATTCAACCTGCCCGGGCAGGCACGCTGTATTCGCTATCCGGGCCTACAAGGAGAAGGATAATTATGGCTCCTTCGCGTACGTCGAAGCGGTCGAGCGACATTTCGGATATGAAGGCGTTGATCACCGTGGCCGCGCTGGCCGCGACGATCGGCGGCGCGGTGGTCCTGGCGGTGGGCGATGCGCCCGCGGCCAGCGCGGCGGCGACGCTGCCGCGGCGGGGCGACCAGGTGCCGCAGCAGCAGGCTCCCGCGGCGACGAACCAGACCCCGAACACACAGACAAATAACCCGTTCCCGTTCTTCGGCAACTCCGGCACGCAGCAACAGAACCCGCAGGCCGGGACCTTGCCCTCGCAGAGTTTCCGCCCGTTCACGCGCACCCGGTCGTCGCGCTGAGGCTCGTCCGGATGGTGCAGTGATGGGCCGGTATCTCCCGCCAACCCCTGACGACGACAGCGCCCTGGTAAGTCCGGCGGCGCTGTTTGCGTTATTGATCGGCGGCGCGTTGGGCGGCGTCTTCGCCGTCTTCGTGCTGCCGCGCTTCGGCCTCGCCGTGCAGACGGCGGTGACCGGGCCGCAGCCGCGCGGCCTGTGGTACCTGGTGCGCACGAGCGGCTTCTCGGCCTACGCGCTGCTCTGGCTCTCGATGGCCTCGGGCGTCGTGATCAGCAACCGGCTGGCGCGCCTCTGGCCCGGCGGGCCGACCGCGTTCGCGCTGCACGAGCACACCAGCCTGCTCGCGCTCGCCTTCGCGGCGGGCCACGCCATCCTGCTGCTCGGCGACACCTTCATCGGCTACAGCCTGCCCGAGATCGTGATCCCGTTCGGCGCGAGCGGCTACCGCCCGCTGGAAGTTGGCCTGGGGCAGATCGGCTTCTACGCGCTGATCGTGGTCACGCTGACCTTCTACGTGCGGCGCCGTATCGGCCAGCGCACCTGGCGGGCCATCCACTACGCCAGCTACGCGGTCTTCGTGCTCGCCCTGCTGCACGGCATCCTCAGCGGCACCGACAGCCCCTCGGGCTGGGCCGTGCTGATCTACTGGAGCACCGGCACCAGCCTGCTGGCGCTGATCGCCTACCGCCTCTGGGAGCGCCGCGAGGCCATCCTGCGCGAGCTTGCCTGACCCGCGTTCGGTGCGGCGGAGATAGAATTCCACCGCAGAGACGCAGAGGACGCAGAGGTTCGTGCAGGACGGGGCCGGGTTCACCGCAGAGACGCAAAGGACGCGAAGATTGCTTGGGAGTCTGCCGGGTGATCCCGGCGGCGCAATCTCGGCGGCGTGCGGATGCGTCCCTCCCACGTGCACGGAACGGTCATCATCCTCCTCGTCATTCAGATAACCTCCGCGTCCTCTGCGTCTCTGCGGTGAATACCGTCAAGGTGCCGCGCGGAGGGCGACGTCGGCGAACTCGGCGGTGCCGGTGCCGCGGGCGCGCAGCCAGACGGTGAGCAGTTGGGTGTCCGCGGGGATGACGAAGGCGAAGCCGCCCGGGGCCCAGTCAGGTGCCCGCGGGCAGAGGTAGCCGGCGCCGGTCGGGAAGGTGGCGAGCGGCCGGCGGTTGGCGCCCTCGGCGGTCACGTAGACGCGCTGCTCGCCCGCCAGCGCCCCGTTGCGCACGCGGAAGAGCAGCGTGTAGGGGCGGCCGGGCACGGCCCGCGCGGTGGCGAGCGTGACGTTGACCTCGCCGCCGGGGTGCAGCAGGAAGCCCGGGCCGCCCGGCGCCAGGGCCGTGCCGGCGAACAGCGCCCAGCGGTCGCGCGGCTCCGTGCCGTGGGGCGACGCCTGGCCGCGCAAGACCACGGACATGGACGGCGGCGGCAGCAGGTTGGGCGCGGGCGGATCGGCGGGCCGTGCGGCGTCGAGTAGCGCCAGGCCCGGCACGGCCGACGGGTCGTCGGGCGCCTCCCAGCGCAGCAGCGCGGCGGCCTGCGCCTGCGCTGGGGCGCCGGGCGCTGCGAGGTGCAGCAGCGTCAGGTCGGCGAGCGGCGTGACGGCCAGGCCCAACGCCGCGGCCCGCTGCTGCTGCGCCGGGGTGAGCGCGGCCTGCACGGCGCCCCAGACGGCACCGCCCCCGCCCACCATGCGCAGGGCGAGTGGATAGTCGAGCGTGCGGCTGTCGAGCACGGGGATCGCCGCGTGGTCGAGCGCCAGGTAGTATTGTCAGCGGGCCGGGGAAGAAGAAGAGGCGCGGGTTGCCTAGCGCGAAGACGACGCTCCCCGGCGGGCTGCCCGCGATGATGGCCCGCGCCATGCCCCGGTAGTCCTGTTTCGGCTGCGCGTACGACTGCGCCAGCGCGGGCGCATCCTGCGCGAGCAGCAGCAACACGAGCGCCGTGTAGGCCACTGCCGTGGCGCGCGCCGCGCCGAGGCGTAGCAGCCGGCGAGCCGCACCCGCACCCGCCGCTAGCCGCGCGGCACCGTCGCCGCCGAGTGCGGCCAGCAGCACGAGCGCCGGGTGGAGCACGCTGAAGTAGCGCGGCGGCGCGGCCAGAATGCCCGGGTCGCCGCGGACGACGAAGGCGCCGAGCGGCAGCCCGAGCCAGAGCAGCAGCAGCGCCCCGGCCGCGCCGCGCCCACGCACGGCCCAGGCGCCCGCCACGCCGATGCCGGCGGCGAGGAGCAGCAGCAGGGGGCCCTGGAAATCCAGCCGGCTGAGCAGATCGAGCGCCGCGGGCCCCACGGCGGCAGGCGGCGGCGGCAGGCGCGCGAAGCCGCCCTGGTCGCGGGCGAGAAAATCGGCGAGCCAGGGCGCCAGCGGCTGATAGGCGAGCCAGATCAGCGCGGCGACCACGCCGAGCCCGAGAGCTTGGCCGGCGAGGCGGCGCCCGGCGCCCGGCCCCGCGGGGCGGCGGCGCAGGCGCCCGATCACCCCGGCGCCAAGCGCCAACAGCAGGAAGAGCGCGGCGATGCCGCTGGCGGCGACGGCCAGGAAGTCGGTGTAGAGGTTGAGGATTGTTACGATGGCGAGCGCGGCCCAGGTGCGCCGGCCCGAGTCGCGCGCGGCGCGGAAGGCGAGCGTCATCTGCAGCGTGGTGAGGGGCAGCAGGAAGGCGTAGTAGCGCGCCTCCTGGCTGTACCAGATGGGGAAGGGCAGGACGGCGCCGAGCCCCGCGGCGATCAGGCCGGCGCGCGGGCGGTAGAGCGTGGCGCCGAGGACGTAGAGCGCGGGCACGTAGCAGGCGCCGGCCAGCACGAAGGGCAGGCGCACGCCGGCCTCCCCGCCGCCCAGGCCGCCGAGCAGCCAGGTGACCAGGTAGATCAACGGCGCGGCGTCGATCCACTGGTGCGCATAGGCCATGACCGCGTCGACGCCGGGCAGGCCGGCGGCGCCCGCCGTGGCCGTCTCGTCAAGCCAGAGGCTGCGCGCGTCGAGCCGGTAGAGGCGCAGGGCGAGCCCGAGCAGAGTCAGGCCCGCGACCGCAACGGCCGGCCGGGCCAGCCATGCCCGGGCCGCCGGTCGCGCCCCTACCTGCTGCGCCGCCGGTTGGACAGGAGATAGCGTCATCGGCCGATCCCCGCGGCGCCGGATCGGGGGGCCGCTCCCCGCCGCGCCGTGGCGCCATTGTAGCACAGTCCCGGGAGGCGGCGGGATTTCACCGCAAAGACGCAAAGACCGCAGTGAACCCATCAAGGGGTTTCGCTCGGGCGGCTCTATGCCTTCGGCCAGCGGTCTCCGCGCCACACGTGACGGATCCTATTGGAATCCTTCGCGCCCTTCACGCCTTTGCGCTGACTTAATCGTCATCACCCACGGGCAGCCTTGACGCGAGCGCGGCCGCTGTGCTACGCTGGCGCGGGCGGGCGGGATCCCGGCCCGACGGAAGGAGACGCAGCCGGTGAAGGTTCTGGTGACGGGCGCGGCGGGCTTTATCGGCTCGCATCTGGCCGAGGCGCTGCTGGCGCGCGACGACGAGGTCGTCGGCGTCGACGCGTTCATCCCCTACTATCCGCGCGCGATCAAGGAGCGCAACCTGGCGGACGCGCGCGCCCACGATCGCTTCACCTTCCACGAGGCCGACCTGCGCACCGCGGACCTGGCGCCCCTGCTCGACGGCGTCGAGGTCGTCTTCCACATCGCGGCCATGGGCGGCCTGCTGCTCAGCTGGACGGATTTCTCGCTCTACATGACCTGCAACATCCTGGCGACCCAGCGCCTGCTCGACGCCGCGCGGGCGGCGGGCAGCGTGCGCCAGGTCCTCTACGCCAGCACGTCGAGCATCTACGGCGCCGACGTGACCGGGCCGGAGACGACCACGCCCCACCCCGTCTCGCCCTACGGCATCACCAAGCTGGCCGCCGAGCACCTGGTGCAGACCTACGACCGCCAGTTCGGCCTGCCATCCACCGTGCTGCGCTACTACTCGGTGTATGGCCCGCGCCAGCGGCCCGACATGGGCTACTACATCTTCGTCGACCGCATCCTGCACGCGCAGCCGATCACCATCTTCGGCGACGGCACGCAACTGCGCGGCAACACCTACGTCGAGCGACGTCGTCCAGGCGACGATCCGGGCACAGGAGCGCTTCCAGCGCGGCGCCGTCTACAACATCGGCGGTGCCGAGGAGGTGAGCGCGAACGCGGTGATCGGCCTGCTGGAGGCGATCATCGGCAAGCCGGCCATCCGCCGCTGGGGCCCGGCGCGCCCGGGCGAGCAGTCGCGCACGCTGGCCGACACGACGCGCGCCGAACACGATCTCGACTTCGTGCCGCAGATGCCGCTGCGCGCCGGGCTGGCCGCGCAGGTGGCCTGGCAGCGCGCTCTGCCGCCCGACTTGGCCGCCGCCGCCCGCCGCTGAGCCCGCCGCGCGCCCCGCCCGTTTCCCCGACATCCCCCCATTTGTCACACCGCGTACACATACTTCCACGCGAGCCGCAACCATCCTTCGCTAGACTGAAACATGTTATGGCGCGCCCGCTCGGCGGGGGACTCCGGTCTGACCGTGGCGCGTCGTGGGCGAAAGGAGACGGACGGTGGAAGACGAGAAATTTGCGATTGTGCTCTTCTCGGGCACGGTGGATAAGCTGATGGCGGCGATGACCCTCGTGGCTGGGGCCGCGGCGATGGACAAGAAGGTCACCCTCTTTCTGACCTTCGGCGGCGTGATTGCCTTCCGCAAAGATGCCTGGAAGACCAACACCACCTTCAGCAAGGATTTCGAGCCCTACGCGGGCGTGGCGCTGGAGATGATGCAGGTCAAGAAGGTGCCGGCCTGGATGGACGTGCTCCAGCAGGCGATGGAAGTGGGCGACGTGAACGTGGTGGCCTGCGGCGCCACGATGGATCTCTTCGATATGCAGCTGAGCGACCTCGAGCCGGTTGTGAGCGAGATCACCGGGGTGGCGACTTTCATTCAGGCGGCCGAGGGCGGCACGACCCTGTTCATCTAGCGCCGCGTGCGCGGAGGAGCCGACGATGGAGAACCTCACCATTACCAAAGAGATCGACGCGCGGGGCAGCTTCTGCCCCGGCCCGTTGATGGAGCTTATCCGCCAGGTCAAGATGGCGCAGGTCGGCGACGTGATCGCCGTGCTGTCGAGCGATGAGGGCAGCCAGAAGGATATCCCGGCCTGGATCGCCAAGGCGCAGCAGGAGTTCCTCGGCGCCGAGCCGGTGCCCGGCGCCATGCGCTTCGTCTGCCGCAAGATCAAGTAGCGGCGCAGGAGACCTCGGCTATGAAACGCATTGTCGTGCTCGGCGGCGGCACGGGTGGCACGCTCGTGGCCAACTTGCTGGCGCGCAAGATGCGCCCGCGCGAGGCGCAGATCACGCTGATCAGCGCCAGCGCCCGCCACCTGTATCAGCCCGGCTGGCTCTACGTGCCCTTCGGCCGGCAGGACCCGCGCGCCCTCAGCCGCCCGCTGCGCGGGCTGCTGCGCTCGCGCGTGCGCCTGACCATCGGCGCCGTCGCGGCGCTGGATGCCGCCGAGCAGCGGATCACGCTTGACGACGGCACGGCGGTGCCCTACGACTACCTGGTGATCGCCACCGGGTCGCGCGTCACGCCCGAGGACGTGCCCGGCTTCGCCGAGGGCGCCCACCACTTCTACACCGAGGAAGGAGCCTTCCGCCTGCACGCCGCGCTCGAAGAGTTCCAGGGCGGGCGCATCGTGGTCGGCATCGGCGGCCTGCCGCACAAGTGCCCGGTCGCCCCGCTGGAGTTCACCTTCCTGCTCGACGAGTACCTGTCGCAGCACCACCTGCGCGCGCAGACGCAGATCACCTACACCTACCCGATCAACCGCGTCTTCAGCATCGCGAGCGTGGCCGAGGTGGCCCAGCCGATGCTCGAAGCGCGCGGGGTGCAGATCGAGACCTTCTTCAACCTGGAGGAGGTCGATCCGGCGCAGCACGTGGTCGCGCAGCCTGGAAGGCACGGAATTGCCCTACGACCTGCTGATCATGACGCCGCCGCACCGCGGCGCGGCCTTCCTGGAGGGCCACCCGCTGGCCGACGCGCAGGGCTGGCTGCACACCAACCGCGCCACGCTGGAGGTGGGCGACCTGCCGAACGTCTGGGCCCTGGGCGACGCGACCGACCTGCCGATCAGCAAGGCGGGCAGCACGGCGCACTTCGAGGCGCCGGTCATCGTCGAGCGCCTGACGGCTGCCCTGCGTGGCACGGCGCCCGACCCGAAGCATGCGGAGTATGCCGGCCACGTGATGTGCTTCCTCGAAGCCGGCCACGGGCGCGCCAGCCTGCTCGACTTCGACTACTCGCGCCCGCCGCAGGTCGCCGATCCGACGGCGATCGTGCACTTCCAGAAGCTGGCCTTTAACAAGGCCTACTGGTATCTGGTGCCGACCGGCGTGGTCTGAGCCTCTCCTCCTTCGCAGCCACGGCCGGCCTCCCGCCGCGGGGGGCCGGCCGTGTGCTATAATACGCGCCGATCCCGATCACCATCGCCGCTCGCGTCGAAGGAGCCCGCCCGATGGACCCGCCGCCCGATCGCCCCGTGCCGCGCCGGCCGCTGCCCTGGGCCGACCGCGCCTGGCTGGCGGGGCTGGCCGCGCTCGCGCTCGCCTGTGTGCTCCTGGGCGTGGTGCTCGCCCAGCGGCCCGACGGCCTGCTCCACTTCTGGGCGCTCGACGTCGGCCAGGGCGACGCGCTGCTCGTGCAGACGCCGGAGGGGCAGGACGTGCTGATCGACGGCGGGCCCGACGCCGCCCTGCTCGCCCGGCAACTGGGCACGCATCTGCCCTTCTGGCAGCGCGACCTGGCGCTGATGGTCCTCACCCATCCGCACGAGGACCATATCACGGGGCTGATCGAGGCGCTGCGGCGGTACCGCGTGCACGCCGTGCTGGAGACGCCGTTCGAGGGCGGGGTGCCGGAGTTGGAGGACGCCTGGCACGGCCAGTTGGCGCTGGGCAACGTGCCGGTGACGCGGGCGGTCGCCGGGCAGTCGCTCACGCTGGAGCCGGGCGTCGGGATGCAGGTGCTCTACCCGCCGCCGCAACTGCTCAGCGGCACGCACTCCGACATCAACAACTCGTCGGTGGTGCTGCGCCTCACCTACGGCAGCGTCGGCCTGCTGCTGACGGGCGACATCGAGACGGAAGCGGTGCAACAGGTCCTTGCCACCGAGCCGGAACGCAGCTGGGCGCCCAGGTGCTGAAGGTGCCGCACCACGGCTCGGCGACGGGGCTGAGCGCGGCCCTGCTGGCGGCGGTGCACCCATCCGTCGCGGTCATCTCGGTCGGGCAGGGCAACCCCTACGGCCACCCGGCGCCGAGCACGATCGCGCTGCTGGCGGCGGCGGGCGTGCCGACGTATCGGACGGACCGCCAGGGCACGGTCGAGGTGCTGACCGACGGGCGGCAGGTGTGGGTGCGGAGCGAGCGGTAGGGGCTGGACGGGCGGCGCCCCGCCCGCGGTGGCGGGGCGGGCAGGGCTGCCTTGACATCTGGTGTATAATTGAATCAGCAGGGTATATGCTTTCTCACGGGTTTCAGTTCCCCCGTTTCTTCGCGCGCCGCCCCCTTCCTCGTCGCGGATTCCGCGCATCTGCCCTCTGTTGAACGGCTGAGGCCGCCGCGGGTCCCGTCATGCGCGGGGGCCCCGCCCATCCCAGGCGGGCGGTCACACCGCCCGCCAGCGCAAGCATCAATCCGTTGTCACGTGGCCGGGGCCGGCTGCTGGGCGCCGCCCGCGGGGCGCGCCTCAGGGATCGGCCGGAGGACGTGCCCCGCGACGACTCGTCGCATGACGATTCATCGAATAAGGAGTTACTGTGATGGTTACATCTGAACAAGTGGCGGCCGCCCGGGCCTTTCTTGCGACCTGCGCTCCCGCCAACGCGCTGCGGCACTGGCAGCCGAACACCCAGAGCCACCGGATCTGGAAGGTCCAACTCCACACCGCGCAGGCCACGCGCCATGCCGCGCACACCGCGATGCAGGATGTTTGCGGGACGCACGCGATCTATCAAGAGGCCATTGCGGCGGCGCAAGCGGTGCCCAAGCTGGGCTGATCGGCGCGCCTAACCCGCCGCCGGCGGGCGCCGAACAGAGTTCCTCGGGAAGCGTTCCACTGAGCAAGCGTTCCCGATTGCCGCGATCCCGTGCGCGGCGGGATGCCCATGGAGTGTAGGACCCTGGTGCCCCCGTCGATGAGGGGTAGCCGGCCAGTCCCCGTCCCAAGGGATCCTGCGCCCGGTTTCGGCGCCCGCCGCACGGTGCCTCGCCCCGATTCGGTACAATAAGGGGCCGGGGGTAAATTCCCGTGCCCTGGAGTCGTTTATGCTACGGGATCCAGGCAGGCACAAGAGGACAGCAGGCGGCCGAGAGCGCGTGGGATGAGCATGGCGAGCGAGACACATACGGAGGAGCGGGGCGGCGAGGCGCCCCTGTTCGGGCCCGAGAGCGCCCTGCGCCGGGTGGTGCAGGAGTCGGCCGGGCTGCTGGGCGGCGGGCGGGCGCTGCTGCTGCAATTGGCCCACCCGCTGGTCGCGGCGGGCGTGGCCGACCACAGCCGCTTCCGCGAGGAGCCGCTGCACCGCCTGCAGAGCACCCTCGACATGATGCTGGCCCTCTGCCTGGGCGATCGGACCACCGGCCGCGTCGTCATCCGCGCCTTCCACGGCGCGCACGTGCCCGTGCAGGGCCGGCTGGCGGCGGCCGCCGGGCCGTTCCCGGCGGGTACGCCCTACACCGCCCAGGATCCCGCGCTCAAGCTCTGGGTGCAGGCCACGCTCATCGACACCAGCCTGCTGACCTACGAGCGCTTCGTCGCGCCGCTGACGCCCGGCATGCGCGCGGCTTTCTACGCGGACGCGACGGTCTTCGCGCGCCGCCTCGGCATCCCCGCGGCAATTATCCCGCCCGACCTGCCCGCCTTCCGGCGCTATATGGCCGGCATGCTGGCGAGTGATGTGCTCACCGTCACCGACACGGCCCGCGAATTGGCCTGGGCCGTGCTCGACCCGCCCGTTGCGCTGGTGCCCCGCACCGGCATCCGCCTCATGCGCATGCTCACGCCGGGCCTGCTGCCGCCGCGGCTGCGCGCCGCCTTCGGCCTGGAGTGGGGGCCCGCCCGCCAGGCCCTGCTCGACGCGGCGAGCGGCGGCCTCCGCCTGGCCCATCCCCTCTTGCCGCCCGCCATCCGGCTCATGCCGCAGGCCGGCGGCGGCCGCGTGGTCGCCTGGGTGCTGCAGGCCGTCCGCGGCGGTCGCGCCTGAGCCCGCCGCGCCTGCGAGCAGGCTGAACGGGGGACTGGCATGCTTTTTGCCTTATGCAGTATGTAAGTGCATATGAGCCGGCCGGCGCCGTTCTACTTTGCCCCGCGGGGCGCGCGACCCTGACCTGTGCCGGGCGGCAGGAGGCTAATTCGATGAGCGATACCGATATCACGCGTGCCGTGCGCCGGATGCTGGCCACGATGCTCGACGACATCGACATGGTGCACGCGGAAGTCGACGGCGGCGTCGTCTATCTAGAGGGTATCGCAAGAACCGCGGCCCAAAAAGCCTGGATTGACCGGGCGATTGGCCAAGTGCCGGGTGTGGAGAGTGTGATTGACTGCCTATCACTCGAACACATCGCCCACCTGACTCCTGAGCTGGATCTGGCGCTGTTCTTGCCCGCCCTGACGCAACAGGGCCCGTTACCCCCCGGCCAGGGGCGCTTCGGCCAATCCTGACCGCGCCGTTCACCCGAACGTTATAGACCACAGACAGGCCGGGGGCTTGCCGAACTCGATTCGGCGGGCCCCCGGCCTGATCGCGTTTCGGGCGGCGATCAGGGCCCGCGCGTGGGCGTGGCCCGGCCGCCCGGCGCCGGGGTGGCGGTGGGCGCCGGCGTGGCCGTGCTCGCGGGCGGCGCCGGCGGCACGGTCGCGGCTCCGGTCGGCTGCGGCCCGGCGACTTGCGGGCCGAGCGTCGGCGCCGCGGTCGGCGGCAGCGGGGTGGGCGTGGCGCTCGGCAGCGGGGTGGCGGTCGGAGCCGGGGTTTCCGTCGGCGCCGGGCTGATCGTCACCGTCACCTCGGAGGGGGAAGTATCCTTCCAGGCCACGCCGGGCGGCAGGGTGATCACCGGCGCGAGCTTGTAGGTGCCCACGCTGTAGCCGCTCAGATCGAGCACCGCCTGGATGCTGTCGGGCCTGAGGTTCTGCAGGGCGTCGAAGGGCCCGCTGACCGTGATGTCGACCCGGTCGGGTGACTCGATACTAATCAGGCCCGGCGCCAGGTTGATCCGTTTCACCAGCACGCTGACCTGGGTCTTGGTGCTCAGCGCGGCGATCTCGACCCGCACCTGGACCCGGTTGGCGCTGCCGGGCGGGTAGAGGGTGAGGCCCTTGGGCAGCGACACGCTGATGTTGACCGCGATCGTCTGCGTGGCCGCGGAGATCGACACGGGCGCCGTTTCCAGCACGTTGAGCGGCTCGAGCACGCTCGGCGAGCCGTAGGCGGTCAGGGTAGTCGGTTGCACCACGATGTCGGTCACGCCGTAGCCGGCGGCGGGCACGCCTTCCACGGGCACGTGGATCGGCAGCGTCTTGTAGTTCAACAGCTGCTGGATGGCGATGACGACCGTCACGTATTGCGGGTCGAACTGCAGGCCGGGGATCTCGTGGCCCGCGAAGTCGAGCGCGCGCGGCTGCACGTCGCCTTGCTGTGTGCCCTGGCGGCCCTCGACGTCCACCTCGGCGACTACCTGGTCGATACGCGCCACCTGGTCGCGCGGGCCGCGCACCAGCACGTTGGTCGGCCGCACCTGCTGCGTCTCGATCTGATAGCCGATGGCCGGCACGCCCTGCACGCGCACCTGCACCGGGAAGCTCTGCTCGCTGACCTCGATCACCTGCACCTGCACCTGGGATGGGTCAATCGAGATGCCGTAGGTGTTCGGCGGCTGGGCCACCTGTACGGGCAGCTGATAGGTGCCGGTCCCCTTGCCCGCCAGGTCGACGTAGGGGGTGAAGTCGGCGCTGCGCAGGCGGGCCAGCACGTCCTGCGGCGCCTGCACGGTGATGGTCGCCGAGCCCAGGTCGCTCGACAGGCTGAGGTTGTGCTCCAGGCCGCGCGCGGTGATCGGCACGAGCGTGAAGGTCGTCGACGCCGCCGGGTTCTCCAGGTTCAGCACGTACAGCCAGAGCAGGAAGGCGATCGTGAACGCCAGCAGCAGCCGGATGACGCGCTCCCAGCCGGGCCAGGTGCGGGCCCGGGGCGCGGGCGGGCGCGGCCGGTTGAGCCGCGGCACGGCCGGGGCGGGCGGCGCCGGGGGGGCGGGCGGCGCTTCGGCGGGCGGCGCCGGGAGCGCCGGGGCATCCGCGACGACGGCGGGGGGCGGCGCGGCCGCCGCGCCGTCGTGGCCGTTCTGCCGCACGACGCCGGGGTCCGCGGCCGCCGGGTCAGTTGATGGGGTCGATTGGGTCTCCATAGCTAAGCCTCACGGGGCAGCGTCACGTTAAGCAGCCCGGCGAGGACTGTGCGTAGGCGCTCAGGTGTCAAGTTGCCGACCAGGCGGCCGTTCGTGGCCACGCCGATCGTGCCCTTTTCCTCCGAGACGACGACGGCGACGGCATCCGAGTGCTCCGAGATGCCCAGCGCCGCGCGATGACGGGTGCCGTAATGCTGCGTGCCGAGCACCTGGTCGCTCAGCGGCAAGACCGCGCTGGCGGCCACGATCCGGGTCCCGCGGATGATAATCGCCGCGTCGTGGAGGGGTGAATTCGGATAGAAGACGCTCGCGATGAGCTGACTTGTGACGTCGGCGTCGAGCGGGACGCCGCGGTCGGCATACTCCTGCAGGCCGGTTTGCCGCTCGATGACGATGAGCGCGCCGGTGTGGGCCCGCGCAAACTGCGCGCAGGCCTCGACGATGGCGTCGATGGTTGAGACGACGTCGCCGGTGTGGCGGCGCGGGCGCGCGAGATAGGCGCCGGTGCGGCCGAGCTGTTCCAGCGCGCGCCGGAGCTCGGGCTGGAAGATGATCGGGATGCCGACCAGCAGCGCGATGCCCGAGTTGCGGATCAGCCAGGACAGCGTGGTCAGCTGGAAGACGGTGCCGAGCAGCGCCGTGGCGAGCCAGAGGATCACCAGGCCGCGCACCAGCATGGTGGCTCGGGTGCCGCGAAAGACGGAGAGGAGCCAGTAGAAGATGAGGGTGACGGCTGCCAGGTCGAGCAGATTGGCCGGGTTCGTGGTGATGCGCGAAAGGACCCAGTTGAGCTGGGGCATAAGCCGCTACCTCCCCCCGGCCGGCTGGGGGCGGCTCTCCTTGGCCCGTCGCTGCATTTCCGTCTGCAGCGCGGCCAGCTGCGCATCCTTGGCCGGCTCCAGACGGCGCAGGCGGCCGTAGAGCCGTGCCGCCTGCCCGAACTCGTCCTGCGCGGCCAGCACTTCGGCCAGGGCATAGTACGGCTCGGGATCGCTCGGCGCCAGGGCGATGAGCTCATGCAGCGCCGCGATCGCTTCCTTCGACCGCTTTTGCTTCAAGAAGAGGTCGGCGAGCACCTTCTGCTCGGAAACGGCCGCGGCGATCTGCCCACTCGTGATGTAGAGGTGGATCAGCTGCTGGCGCGTGTCGACGTCGAAGGGGGCCAGGCGCACGATCCGGTCGTAGATCGTGAAGGCCTGGGGGAAGTTGCCCATCTGCCAGTAGATGTCGGCGCTGCGCTGGTAGGTGTGTAGCGCGTCCTTGACCCGGCCGGCCTTGTGCTGCAGGTCGCCCAGCGCGTCGAGCTCGGCCAGCCCGCGGTCGAGATAGCCGATTTTCAGGTAGGTGTCGGCCAGCTTCTGGCGCACGGTGATGTTGTTCGGCGCCAGGCGCGCCATGTAGCCGAGCGTCTCGATCACCTTTTCGAGCTGCCCCAACTCCTGATAATGGTTGATCAGCTCGTCGAGCGCGGTGAGCGCGGCGCCTAGCTGGCCCTGGCGGAAATAGAGCTCGGCCAGCATGGTGTAGATGCCGCGGTCGTAGGCGGCGATGGCCTTGGCGCGCTGCAGGCATTCGACTGCGCGGCCGGGGTCGCCCTGCGCCACGAAGGCCTGGGCCAGCGGCTGGTAGATGTCGAGATGCGTCGGCAGCTTCATGAAGGCCAGGTTGGGCCGCGACGTGCGGATCGGGGTGCCGCTGTCGAGCAGGCCGAGGCACTCGCCGAGCAGGGTCACGGCGCGGGCGCCGTCGCGCTGGGCCACCGCCAGGTGCGCGCGTCGAAAGCGCAGCAGCAGCGCGAGCGGGCTGCGGTCCCCGGCGGGCAGCAGGCGCAGGCCCGCGTCGAGCGCGTCGAACTGGGCGTGCAGCTGCTGCTGCTCCAGCGCCTCGCGATCGGCCGGATCCATCTCGTCGGCCGGGAGGGGCAGGTCGTTCACCAGCGCGCGGGCGTACTCGAGCTCGGGCCGGCTGTAGGTCAGCGCGAACCCGCGCAGCTGCTCCTCCATCTCGCGGCGGCGGTCCAGCCGGGCGGCGACGCCCAGCATCGTCTCGAGCACATCCCACTCGGTCTCGTTGCCGAGGATGGCCATGCTGACGAAGACGCCGACCAGGGCGGCCGGGTACTCCGGGTCGACCTGCAAAGCGCGGCTGAACTCGGGCAGCGCCTCCTCCGGCTTGTCGTCGCGCAGCAGGTATTGGCCGATGCGTGCGCGGACGACGACGTGCTGCGGCGCGAGCGTGCGCGCCCGGCGGAGCTCGTCCATGGCCCGCTCGTGCTGCCCGCTCGTGTAGAACAGCTCGGCCAGGTCGAGGTACTGGGCGACGGCAGAGCCGGGACGGCTGAGGTCGATGAAGAGCGAGATGAGCCGCATGCGGATGTTGATGTTGTCGGGCTGGAGCGCGATCAGCTCCTCGAAGACGCGCACCGCGTGGTCGAGCTCGCCGCGCACCAGGTAGGTGTCGATGACCGACTGCAGCTTGGCCACGGCGTCTTCCATGCGTCCCTGGGCGTGCATGATCTGCGCGAGCCGCAGGTGGACGGGCAGGTACTCCGGGTCCAGGCGGATGACTTCGAAGCAGCAATCGACCGCCGCCATCCAGAGTTTTTCGGCAATCAGGCGGTCAATCACGTCGACGAGGGCGCCGACTTCGGGGTCGGCGGGCAGGCCCACGTCGGCGAGCAGGCCGGTCGCGAAACCGGGCGCGGGCACCATCGCCGGCAAATGGGACAAGTCCACGGGCGGGCCGGCGAGGTCAGCGCCGTTGAGCTCGGGCAGGTGCATCTGCGTCGCCAGGCTCGTGGTCGCGGGGCCGTCGCCGCTTGGGATCTGCATCGCCGCGGGCGGCGCGCCGGGCCCGCGCAACTGCAACTCGCGCAGGAAATCGGTAATCGGGCGCAGGATGGCGGACTGGCGGGTGCGGCCGGTCGTCATCGCGGCCTGCGGCACGGTGGCTCCGGCGGCGCGTATGGCGGGCGGCGCCGCGAAGGGCGGCGGCGGGGCCGGGTCCGGCGCCGGGCCGCCGATGCTCTGCAGCCGGTTGGTCAGCCCTTCCTCGCTCAGGGCCTGCGCCTGGGCGGCGATGCGCTCGGTCGCGCCACTCTGCCAGCGGCGGGTCTGCAGGAAGCCGGCCAGGGTGGCGTAGAGGCTGGCCGCGCGCGGCAGGTTGCCGGCGGCGATATTGGCCCCGGCCGCGGATTCGTAGAGCTCGATGAGGTCGGTCACCTCGGGCCGGCTGACCTCAAGCAGGTTCACCTGCTCGACGGCGCTCTCGAAGGCCCGCGTCGCCTCCAGCACCTCGCCCAGGTCGCGATAGCAGATGCCCAGCGCGTAATAGCTGGACATGGCATACTCGCTGTCGGCCACGCTCTGCTTGAAGCGGCCGATGGCCGCGTCGAGATCGCCTTCCTGCTGGTAGAGCAGACCCAGGCTGTAGTGCAAGGCGGGCGAATCGAGCCCGGCGGCGGCTGCGGCCTCGAACTGCACGCGGGCCGCCGCGAACTGGCCCTGCTCCTGGTACTGCAGGGCGAGGTTGAACATCTGCTGCAGATCGGGGCCCGTGCCCGGCTTCTGGTGGCCGGTGACACGCAGGGTGGCCTCGTCGAACTGCGTGCCGCTGGTCTCGGCCTGGCGGCGGCGTAGCTGGTAGAGCCAGTTGCGCGACTCCGGATGGTTCGGGTCGATGTTGAAGGCGTCTTCGGCCTGGTGCACGGCCAGGTCGAGGTCTTCCGGCGGGCCTTCCAGCGCCTGGCGCGACAGGATCAGGTACTGCTGGCTGGCCAGCGTGCGCTCCCCGAGCTCGCGATAGAGCTCGGCCAGGCGCTCGCGGCCCTGGCGGTGGCGGGGGCTGAGCTCGAGCAGGCTGCGCAGCGCGGCGAGCGCCTCGCGCACCTGGTTCTGCGACGCGTAGATCGCGACCACCTGCATGTAGGTGCGCTCGGCGGGCGCGACCTGGCGCAGGTTGGCATAGCACTCGGCGACGCGGTTCAGGAGGAAGGGGTCGTTGGGGCGGAGGTCGAGCAGGGTCTGGTAGGCGGCCAGGGCCGGGGTCCATTGCTGGAGCCGAAAGAGCGCCTGGGCCTGGTTCGCGATGGCGGTCGGGTCGGTCGGGAATTCTTCCAGGGCGCGCTGGTACTCGCGCAGGGCCTTCTCCCAGGCATTCTCGAAGGTGTAGTCCTGGGCCCGTTTCATTGCCGCGTCGAACGCCGCCTTGTTGCCCGCCACTCCTCGCCTCCTTGCCCTGGATTGCCGCACGTGCCCGGGTGTCAACCGCAAGCGCCGGGCGCGGGGGCGCGTCCGGTTGCCCTAGTATACCACAAGTGTCGCGCGCCGCGGTAGCAGCGGGCGGGCGTGGGGGAGGGCGGGATGGGCGGATTCCCCCGTTTTCCCCAGAATTCGCGATCTCCACGCCTGGCCCCGCGGCGCGTTCCAGGCGCGCCGCGCATATTGGGCTAACAGTAGAGGTAATCGAGGCTTAGCGTCCCGGGGAACACCCCATGGAGCGCGGGCGGGCTAGCCGCGAGGGGTGCGGCGGCCGGGGGGCCGGCCGGGGCCGCGGGCGTTCCCCTCGGGGGCGCGCGGCGGCATGCCCCGCTGGCGGTAGTCGCCCGCCGTGATGAAGACGTGCCGGCACAACTGTTGGTCGCAGAGGCGGGAGGCGATGCGCGGGTCGAGGGCGTCGAGGTCGACGTTCGAGGTGACGACGGTGGGCAGGCGGCCGTTGTAGCGGTGGTTGAAGATCTGGTAGAGCTTCTCGCGGGCCCAGGCGGTCGTGTTCTCGGTGCCCAGGTCGTCGATGACGAGCAGGGGCACGGTGCGCACGGCGTCGAAGCGCTCGTCGTAGGAGACCTCGCTGCTGGGCGCGTAGGCCGCGCGCAGGTGGTCGAGCAGGTCGGGCGCGATGGCGAAGTAGGTCTGCAGGCCGCGCTCCAGCGCCTCGTTGGCGATGGCCGCGGCCAGATGGGTCTTGCCGCAGCCGTAATTGCCCATCAGGAAGAGCCAGCCGTTGGGGTTGGCGGCATATTGGAGACAGGTGGTGAAGACCTCGTAGGTGCCGGGCACGGCATGGTCGAACGTGGCGAAGGTCTTGCCGGCAAAGCTCTCGAGGTTGCTGAAGCGGCGGTCGACCGGGCCGCTGTTGCGCTCGGCGAGCTCGCTCACCTTGCAGCGGCAGGGGAGCATGCGCCCGAAGTTGGGCGTGCCGACGGGAGCCTCCATGCGCAGGTAGCCCGCCCCGTGGCAGAGCGGGCAGACTTCACTTGGGGCCGAAGAGGTGGGCGTACTTCCCGGAGAGGTATTTACCGGGATCGAGAGGCCGGCCAGTATCTTGTCCACGCGTTCCATCGTCTCTTCCCTTTGCTGCCCAGTTCTCGAGGATGCGGCGCACGTAGGTCCAACTGCGCTTGTTGTAGTTCACGGCTTCGGTGAACGCCTCGGCAATCCACGCGGGCGGATAGGTCTCTTCGGCCTCGGCGAGCTGTTCGGCGAGCAGCGGCGTGATCACGCCGATGTTCTGCTCGTAGAGCTCGAAGATGCTCGGGCGCGGGTGTGTCACGCGGAGGCGCGGCGGCGCGCCCAGCGAGATCGGCGGCTGGGGCGCCAGCGCCGCGCGCCGCTCGGCGCGCAGCAGGGCCAGCCACTCGGCGGCCGCCTGGCCCCCGCCGGACGAATCGGCATCGAACTGCCCCACCCAGCGCTGATTGAAGGGCGTGTTGACCAGGTACCAGGACTCCGGCGTGGCGGCGCCATCCTCGGGCCGCACGAGCAGGTGCAGCAGGGTGCCCCGGGCCACGGCAAGCTCCAGGCCCTCGCGCAGCCACTCCTCGGCCGGCCGGGGGTTGCGGCCCGCCGTCAGCGCGGCCGCGAGCTCGGCGTCGGCCGCAAGCTCGGCATCGCTCAGCAGGCGGGGCTGGCCCACCTGGGCGGCCAGGCGCCGGAAGATGTGCAAGGTGACCTTGAGCTCGGCCAGGTTGGTGATGTGGGGCAACACCGCGGAGAAGAAACTCTCCGGGATCTGGATGCGCGTCTCGTCACTCCGGAAGCCGCTAAACATATGCTCCTCGGACTCCCCGGCGGGGCCCTGGTCGCGCCGGCGTCACTCCGGCATGGGGTCAGGCGTCAGGCGTCAGGCGCCGGTTACGGTTGGCGGTAGACCTCGAGATCCGCGAAATGGGTGGTGGCGTGCTGGAAGTACAGCGGCACCACGCCGATCGGGCCGTTGCGGTGCTTGGCCACGTGGATCTCGGCGATGTTCTTGCGCTCCGTCTCCGGGTTGTAGAGCTCCTCCCGGTAGATGAACATCACGATGTCGGCGTCCTGCTCGATCGAGTTGTGGACGACGAGGCCCCCGGCCACGAAGTTGTGCAGGCCCTCGACCGTCAGGTCGTAGACGGCCGCCTCGCCGTCGGGCACGAGGGACACGATCGCGTCCCAGTAGACGTCGCCGGTGGTCGCCGGCGCGAGCGGATCGGCGAGGACCGCCGTGGCCGCGCCGCCGTCCGCGGCGAGACGGGCGTCCCGGCGCGCCGCCGTCTCCGCGCGGCGCCCGACCCCGTCGCGCGGCAGGGCGATGCGGTCGCCGACCTGCAGGCTATCGAGCCGCCGCCACTCGCGCAGCGTGCGGAACTTGTGGTTAGCCGTCGCGCGGAGGCTCCGCCCCGACGCGGTCGTGAGCCGGAAGACCGGCTTGACGCCGGTCGCGAAGGCCCGGCTGACGGGCGCGGGCTCGAGCCGCCCGGTGGCCGGGTCGAGCGCCAGCACGCGGAAGCCCGCCTGGCCTGCCAGCGCCGCGATGGGCGCATACCGGCCCTCGTCGGGCAGGTAGACCGGCGTCTCGCCCGCCAGGCAACCCGACTCGCGCAGGTCGCTGAGCATGGGCACGTGCGACGTGCGGCTCTCGACGGCGCGGGACAGCTGCGAGATGGCGATCACCGGCACGTTGAGCTCGCGGGCCAGCTGTTTCAGGCCCCGCGTGATCTCGGAGACCTCCTGCACGCGATTATCGCTGCGCCGCCCGCTCATCAGCTGCAAATAGTCGACGATCAGCAGGTCGCACCCGGCTTCGGCCTGCAGGCGGCGGGCGCGGCTGCGTACGTCGGTGATGTTCAGGCCGGCGCTGTCGTCGAAGTAGAGCGGCACGTCGGCCAGCAGGCCGAAGGCGTCGCTCAGCTTCTGCCACTCGGTGTCGTTCAGGTAGCCCAGACGCAGGCGCTGGGCCTCGACCCCGCTGGCGATCGCAAGCAAGCGCTGTACCAGCTGCTCGGCCGACATCTCCAGGCTGAAGATGCCGACGCTGCGGCGGAACTGGAGCGCGGCGTTGTAGGCCACGCTCATGCCGAAGCTGCTCTTGCCGACGGAGGGGCGGGCGGCCACGATGACCAGATCGGAGGGCTGGAGGCCGCCGGTCAGCTGGTCGAGGTCGTGGAAGCCGGTGGGCACGCCGACCACGCTGCCGTGCTGGCGCTGCACGCTGTCGAGGCGGTCGAAGTACTCTTCGAGCACGTTCTTGATCGCCTTGAAGTCTTGCGAGCCCTGCCGCTGGGTGACGCCGAAGAGGAGGGACTCGGCCTTGTCGAGCACGTCGCCGAGCTCCATGCCTTCCTCGTAGCCGAGGCCGGCGATCCGGCCGCCGACGGTGATGAGGCGGCGCAGGGTGGCGGTGCGCTCGACGATGCGGCCGTAGTATTCGACGTGGACGGCGGTGGGAACGCGATGCATGAGGCCGGCGAGATAGGGCAGGCCGCCGATCGGTTCGAGCCGCCCGCGCCGGTCGAGCTCACTGGTGAGCGTGACCAGGTCGGGCGGCTCGCGCCGATGGTAGAGATCGAGCACGCATTCGTACACCCAGCCGTTCGCCTCGCGGTAGAAGTCGGCGGGCTGGAGGAACGTGGCGGTCTTGATGATCGCGTCGCGGTCGAGCAGAAGGGAGCCGATGACGGCCTCTTCTGCCAGGAGATCGTAGGGGACGGGCCGCTCCGGCGACGGACCGCCGCCGGAGTAGAGTCCCGCGTTGTTCGTGAGTGAGATAGCCATAGTCAGTGGTTAGTGTGCTGCCTGGTGGTTAGCAGCCGGCATTCCAACGCAGGCCACTAACCGCTGACGAACGCCGCGCCGCGCTAGCCGGCGACCGGCGGCTCGGTCTCTTCGGCCGCGGGAGTCTCCGCGTCCGGCTCCTCGCCGGTCGGGGCCTCGGCCACCGGGGTTTCCTCGGCGGCCGGGGCTTCTGCCTCGGGCGCGGCCGCGACGGGCGCTTCGGCGGCCGGGACTTCCGCCTCGGGGGCGAAGGTCGTCGCTGCCTCGGCGGCCGGGGCTTCCGCCTCGGGGGCTGCGGCGGCCGCGGCTTCCGTCTCAGGGGCTGCGGCGGCCGGGGCCTCAGCCACAGGGGCTTCGGCCACGGGGGCTTCCGCCTCAGGGGCTGCGGCGGCCGGGGCCTCAGCCATAGGGGCTTCGGCGGCCGGGGTCTCCGCTACGGGGGCTTCGGCCATCGCGCTTTCAGCCGGGGCGGCCTCGGCGACCGGGGCGGGCGGCGGCGGCGGTGCAGGAGCACTGGCCGCCACGGAGGTCAGCGCGCCCGTCTGGGCGGTCTCAGGCTCAACGATCAGCTTCAACGGGACGCTGAGATTATGTCCCAGGCTGATCGTGGCGGTATAGGTGCCGGTGCGGTGGATCGCGCTGTCGAGCTTGATCCGGCGCCGGTCGACGGTCTGGTCGTGTTGCACCCGCAGGGCCTCGGCGACGTTCGCCGCAGTGATCGAGCCGTAGAGCCGGTTCTGCTCGCCGGTGCGGGCATAGAGCAGCACGGTCAGGTCGCGCAGGCGGTCGGCGGCCGCTTGCGCGGCGTTGATCTCGGCGCTGGCGTGGCGCGCGGCGGTGTCCCGCCGGTTGGCGATATCCTGCAAGGCGCCTTTGGTGGCAGGGATGGCCAGGTTGCGGGGAAACAGGAAGTTGCGGGCATACCCGTTCGCGACTTCCTTGACATCCCCGGACTGGCCGACCTTGGCCACATCCTCGGTCAAGATGACTTTCATCGGTGAATACTAACTCCTCTAACGGGAGCGCCGCTTCAGGGCGCGCTACCCGGATGGTGGGTGGGCCGGGAGACCCCGGCCGCACAGCCGAACGGCGATTCATGGTTCCTTCGCTAGCCGGAAAGGCCGCGCAGCGCCCCGCTACCGCCGGGGCACATCGGGTCCGGATGCCCATGAACCGACGGTATTATAGCACAAATGTGCCGCCGGCCCCAAACAGCTATCCCGATCCTGTCCACGACTTTATCCACGGACTTTTCCACGCCCGGCGGGGGCTTATCCACCGGGGCCGGGCGTGGCCGCGCGAAACCGCCCGTCGGGGCCGTAACGTTTACGGTAGGGTGCGCGTTCTTTCGCGAGCACCGGCGCCCAGGGCCCCCATGCTGGGCGGCCACCGGCTCGCGTTGGCGCCCCCGGCGCCCCGCCGCGCACGCTTCAGAAGAGAAGGTATCATGTATGGCGCAGACAACCAATAGACCGCCCCGCTCCGACGCGCCCGCCCCGCCTCCGGCCGCCGCGCCGCTAACCGCGACGCCTGCATCGGACGTGCCGACTGTGCGCACCCCGGCCCAGCCCGTGCCGCTGCGGGCGAAGTTCAGCGACGGGTTCCGGGCGCTGCGCCACCGCAACTATCGCCTGTTCTTCTTCGGGCAGTTGATCTCCTTGATTGGCACCTGGATGCAGAGTGTCGCCCAGTCGTGGCTGGTACTGCAATTGGCGGGCAAGGACGCCGACCTGATGCTCGGGGTGACGAGCGCGCTGCAGTTCACGCCGGTGCTGTTCCTCTCCGTCTTCGGCGGCGCGCTCGCCGACCGGCTGCCCAAGCGCAACGTGATCGTGGCGACACAGAGCCTGCTGATGGTGCAGGCGGTCATCCTGGCCGTGCTGGTCGCCACCGGCACGGTACAGTTGTGGCACGTGCTGGTGCTTGCCGCCGGGCTGGGCGTGGTCAACGCGGTCGATATGCCCACGCGCCAGGCGTTCGTGGTCGAGATGGTGGGCAAAGAGGACCTGATGAACTCGATCGCGCTGAACTCGTCGGTTTTCAACGCGGCGCGCATCATTGGGCCGGGCATCGCGGGGATCCTGATCGCGCTGGTGGGCGTGGCGGGCTGCTTCTTCCTGAACGCGGTCAGCTTCCTGGCCGTGATCACCGGGCTGCTCATGATGCGCGGGCCGTTCTTCAGCCCGCGGGCGCAGGCCGCTCCGGCGGAGGGTTGGGGCCGGCAGGGCGGCTTCCTGACGAATCTGAGCGGGGGCTTTCGCTACATCTGGGCCACGCCGTCGGTCTTCGCGCTGATCTTCCTCGTCGGGGCGCTCGGCACGCTGGGGCTCAACTTCAGCGTTTGGATGCCGGTGATGGCGCGCGACGTGCTGCAGGTGGGAGCGAGCGGGTACGGCTTCATGATGTCGATCATGGGGGTCGGATCGTTGGCGGCCGGGCTGGCGCTGGCCTTCAACCGGCAGACGCGCAAGCACCTGGTCATCGCGGCGGCGGGGGCGTTCAGCGTGATCCTGCTGGCCTTCGCGGCCTCGTCGTGGTATCCGCTCTCGCTCGCGCTCTTGATGCTGATGGGGCTGGCTATGGTGACGTTCAGTGCAACGGCGAACACGACAGTGCAGTTGACCGTGCCGGATGAACTCCGCGGCCGGGTCATGGCCGTATATATGATGGTATTTGCCGGCACGACGCCGATTGGGTCCTTACTGGCGGGATCGCTGGCGCACGCCACCAGCATGCCGATCAGCATCGCGGCGGGGGCGATCGCCTGCATGCTGGCGGTCGGCGTGACGTGGTGGCTGGTGGAGCACCGGACGGGCGCGGCGCGTGGCGGCGCGGCGGTGGCGGTGCGGGAGGGGAGCGCGGGAGTCAGGGGGCCGGGTGAATAGCTTCGAGGCCGGCCTGTTCAGCATCACGATCATCGATCTGCTGCTCAGTGGGGACAATGCGCTCGTGATCGGGATGGCGGTGCGCGGGCTGCCGAGCGGGCAGAAGCGGCAGGCCGTCATCCTGGGCGGGACAGCCGCCTTGCTGCTGCGCGTCTTCCTGACCGCGATCGCCTCGCTGCTGCTGCAGATCCCCCTGCTGGAAGCCGGCGGGAGCCTGTTGCTGGCCTGGATTACCTACCGGCTGTTGAGCCCGAGCACGGAGCAGGCGGCGGACGGCGGCGATGCGCCGGTCCTGTCGTTCGGCGCGGCGCTGCGCACGATCATGATCGCCGACGTGACGATGAGCCTGGACAACGTCCTGGCCGTCGGCGCGGCGTCGCACGGCGACGTGCTGTTGCTGCTGATCGGGCTGAGCCTGAGCATGGGCATCATCATGGCGGGCGGCACGGCCGTCGCCTGGGTGCTCGAACGGCTGCCCTGGCTGATCTACGTCGGGGCCGTCGTGCTGTTGGTGGTGGCCGGCAACCTGATGGCCGAGGATGCGAGCGTGCAGGCGCTGGTGGGCCATCCCGACTGGCTGGGCGGGGCGGTTTCGGGAGTGCTGGCGCTGGTCGTGATCGGGGCCCTGGCGGCCGGCCGGACGCGCGCGCGGCGGCGCGCCGCGGCCCGTGCGGCCGCGCGGCGGACGGAGAGCGAGATCGTGAAGGTGTAATATTGTCGGGCCTTTCGGCGTCATATAAGTGGTATCCGCAACCGTGCGGCGACCCCCGGCCGGGTGCTTGCAACGACGCAATCGACCGGCTGTGGGTGCGCATGCCACCTGTGATCCCGAGGGCCGCCGAGGATGATCAACGCGTACATCATGACAGGCCATACCCGTGCGCCGGGCGCGCGCAACGAGGCGCCCGACGTGGCGGCTGAGCGCCGCCGGGCCGTTTCCTCGCCCCCGGCCGCAGTGCCCCAAACCGCGCCTCCCGTGGCGGCGGGCGATGCCGCCGCGATCGACGAGGCGGACCTGGTGGCGCGCGCCCGCACGGGCGACCGCGAGGCCTTCGGCGTGCTGTTCGACCGCTATCAGACCCCGATCGTGAATTACCTCTACCGGGTGGTCGGCGACTGGGAGCAGGCCACGGATCTGGCGCAGGATTCCTTCCTCAAAGCGTATCAGGCCCTGTCGCGCACCGCCGAGGATCTGCAACTGGCGCCCTGGCTCTACCGTATCGCCACGAACACGGCGCTCGACGCGCTGCGGCGGCGCAAGCGGATCACCTGGGTGCCCTTCCTCGACGATTTCGACCCGCCCGCGGCGGGCGGCGATCCGGGGACCGTCGTGCCGAACCAGGACGCGGTGCACCGGGCGTTGCAGGCCGTGCCGCCCGACCATCGTATCGCGCTGGTCTTGCACTTGCACCAGGGGCTTTCGTATAAAGAGATCGGTGCCATGCTGGGCATCGCGCCCAACCTGGTGGCCGTGCGTGTCTTCCGCGGGCGAGAAAAGTTCATCAAGGCGTACAAGGCATTGACTGGAGAAACCGAGCAATGAGATGTGCCGAGTGCCGGCCATTATTGTCGAAGTATGTGGATGGCGAGGCAGCGCCTGACGAGCGCGCGCAGGTGGAAGCACATATCGGCGCCTGCACCGCCTGCAGCCGCCGGCTGGTGGAGTTCCGGGTGCTCCGGACTCGGGTGGGCGATCTGCCCCGTTATCAGCCCGATTCCGAGCTGCGCGGCCGCCTGTTCGCGGCGATCGACGCGCTGCACACGCCCGACCAGGACGTGCCGATCACGCGCCGGATCATCCAGCCGGCGCCGCAGCGCGCGCGCCGCGCGGCGCCCCGGCGGAACATCCTCCTCGGCAACCTGGTCAGCGCCTTTGCCATGGTGATCGTGCTGCTGGCGGGCCTGGTCGTCTGGCAGATCAGCGGCAATGGGCCGTCGATGCCGGTGGCCTACGCGACGAGCACGGCGGCCAGCCGGCTGGCCGCGGACGCGACCGGGACGGCGGCGAGCCGCCTCGCGGTCATGGCCGTGCCGACGCGCCCGGTGCCCATCAGCCAGCAGGCGCTGCCGCCCGCGCAACCGACCGCGCTCGCGGGCCTCGGCCCGGCCGACGCCGTGCCGACCGCCTACTGGCAGCCGAGCGAAGACCCGGCGCAGGTGCACACGGTGCGCGACGCGACGTACGGCTACCAGTTCCAGTATCCCGGCGGCTGGTGGACGGCGAGCACGATCCCGGTCGCGGGCGTGCTGGCGCGCCGGCTGGTGCGGCCCTGGAGCCGCAGCGACGGCGACACGGCCAACTCGGCGCTGACGCTGGACGTGCTCGACAATTCGGCCGCCCTGTCGCCCGACGCGGTGCTTGCCAACCGCACGCTGCTGCGCGCCTGGGGCGAGCCGGGGGCGGACGCGACGCCCGTCGCGGTGGCGCTGGCCGGGCTGAGCGGGTTCACGCTGCAGAGCCAGACGGCCACGCAGCAGCGCAAGGCCACCTATCTCTTCGCCGGGGCGCTGGTCTACCGCATCAGCCTGGACGTCGCGCTGCCGCCGCGGCCGTCGAGCACGCACCCGCTGCCCCCGGCTACGGGGAGCACGGGCAGCGCCGTGTCCGACCTGGTGCTCAGCAGCTTTGAGCCGGCGACGGGCGCGGCCAATCAGCCGGCGGGCTATGCGCCGCTGCTCTACGTGCACGCGGGCGACCTCTGGCAGTTCGACCCGGGCGGCGCCGCGCCGCGGCAACTGACCACGAGCGGCCGCGTCGTCGCCTTCGCGGTCTCGCCCGACCTGGCCCACGTGGCTCTGCTGCTCGGGCAGCCGGGCAGCGACGGCGGCTCGCGGCAGGTGGCGGTGCGCTCGCTGTCGGCCGCCGCGGATGCCGAGACGGTGATCTGGGCGCCGGGCGCGGTCCAGGCGATCGCCTGGTACGGCGACCAGGAAGTGGTCGCGCTGGGCGGGGGCGACAGCGCCGCGAGGCCGTTCGGCCTCTACCGCCTGGCGGCGAGCGGCCCGGCCGCCGCGCGTCTGGTGGCCGATCTGAGCGGGCAGCCCGCCGTGGTGAGCACGGCGAGCGCGCTGGCGGTCTCGCCCGACCGCCTGTGGATCTCTTACCTGGTGACCGAGAAGGGCGGGCCGGTGCTGTACGGCGTCCACCCGGACGGGCAGGGGCTGCAGTCGCTGCTGCCGGCCGCCGGGGGCCTGCTAGGGCTGACGCAGTACGCCTGGCTGCCGCCCGCGGAGGGCGACACGGCCGCGCAATTGCTGCTCGTGACCGGCAAGCAGCTGCAGCGGCTGCGCCTGGCCGGGCCGGGCGGCAGCGCGCTGGCGCCGGTGGCCGATCTGCCGGGGAGCACCTGCACCGACCTGCAGATCACCGGCGCGGGCACGATGGCCGCGCTGGCCTGGACGGCCGGCCGGCCGGAAGCCTACCTGCGCCAGGTGCTCGGGACGCCGGCCGATGCCCAGGTGATGGACCTGAGCGGCACGCCGGTGCCGGGCAGCCTGCGCCTCTCGCCGGCCGGGCAGTATCTCTTCTACTCCGAGCCGACGGCCCAAGGGGGCGCGGAGCGGATGATGATGGTCGACCTGGCCGGGCAGAGCAGCCACTCGCTCGGGGATCTCCCCTAACCCGCCCCGCGTGCCCGGCTGCACCTACGATCCCGCCCAGTTCTCGCTGGACGATACGCTGGCCTCCGGCCAGGCGTTCCGCTGGACGCGCCTGCCGGACGGTGCCTGGCGCGGCGTGGCCCGCGCGCAGGTGCTCACGCTGCGGCAGGACGGCGCCCGGCTCACCTGGGCGGCCACGGGCGACGGCGACCCCGCCGCGCTCATCCGCGACCTCTTCCTGCTTGACGTCGACCTCGCCGCCATCCAGGCGGCGCTGGTCGCCGCGGACCCCGGGCTGGCCGGGCCAATCGGCCGGGCGCCGGGCCTGCGCCTGATGCGGCAGGACCCGGTCGAGTGCCTGCTCTCGTTCGTCTGCTCCACGGCGAACAACGTGCCGCGCATCGTGGCCGGCATCGCGCGGCTGAGCGCGGCGCTGGGCCGGCCGATCGCGACCGTCGACGGCCGGGTCTACCACACCTTTCCCACGCTGGACGCGCTCGCCGGGGCCGACCCCGCGACGTTGCAGGCGGCCACCGGGCTGGGCTATCGGGCGGGGCGGCTGGTCGCGCTGGCGCGCGCGCTGCAGGCGCCCGATGCCGTGCGGCCGGCGGCGCTGCGTGGCGCGCCCTACGCCACGGCGCACGCGGCGCTGACCACGCTGCCGGGCGTAGGGCCCAAGGTGGCGGATTGCGTCTGCCTGTTCAGCCTGGATCACACCGAGGCGGTGCCGGTCGACACGCACATCTGGCAGGTGGCACAACAGCTGTGGGGGGATGCCGCGGACACGACGAAGCCGGCGCCCGGAGGAGTGTCCGGCGCCGGCTATCGACGGGTGGGAGAGGCGTTTCGCAAGCGCTACGGCCGCTGGGCCGGATATGCGCAGAACTGGCTCTTTTACGACCACTTCCGCGGCTACTGGGGCGGAACCAGCCCCCTGCTGAAGTAGCCCTTAGCGCTGTTCGCGATCCTCGGGGCGGGGCCGGTCGAGATCGTCGATGTCCAGGCTGTTGATGAAATCGCGGAAGATCGAGAGGCGCTCGTCGTCGGGGCGCGGGCCGGCGGGGCCGGCGTCTTCCGGGTGGGTGCCGGCCGCTTCGCTGCCGCCGGTCACCGGCTCGCCTTCGAGAGTGACGCCCGCGCGCTCCATCACGCCTTCGTCGACGTAGATGCGGGTATGCACGCGCACCGCGAGGGCGATCGCATCGCTGGAGCGGCAGTCGATTTCGGCGTGGCGGCCGTGCACGTCGAGGACGAGGCGGGCGAAGTAGGTATCGTCGCGCAGGTCGCTGATGAGGACGTGCGTGACCTGGGCGCCGAGCTCCTCGATGACCGTGCGCAGCAGGTCATGCGTCAAGGGGCGGGAGATCGGCACCTCCTGAATGGCAAAGGCAATGGCATCGGCCTCGCAAGGGCCGATCCAGATCGGCAGATACCGCTCCATCGTCAGGTCTTTGAGGATGACCACGCGCTGCTGAGTCACCAGGCTGACCCGGATACTGTCGACTTTCGCTTCAATCATTGCGGTTCCTCCTCTAGCGGGCGGTCAGTCTCCCCCAATATTGTACACCAAATCCTGGTTTTGCGCAAAACATCGTGCGCGGAAAGGATAGCATAAAGAGGGCCACCTTGCCGCCCCGGTCGCGGGCCGCGCGGGGCGCTTGACGCTCCGCAGAGGCTCGACTATACTGGAGTGGTGAACGTCATCGACAATCCAGGCCCGCCGGTTCTCGGGGGTAGCGTGCATGCCCCGACGTAAGAAGGACGCCGGCTCGGCGGACCTCCCCGGTTCGCAAGTGATCGACCAGGCAGACGCGGGCGAGGTTGACCCGGCGCCTGCCCGGACCCCTCGCCCGGAGCGCCCCGCCGCGCACCCCCTTCTCCCGGCGCGGGACCGGCCGCGGGCGCTGTCGGGCCGGCGCAAGACGATCCGGCCCCCCCACCACACGCGCCCCACCGTGCCGTTTGAGGCGCGCCCCCACGCTCCCTTCGACGTCGAGCTTGCGCTCGACGCGCCCGCCGACGACTTCGGCGGCGACTCGCTCGGCCATCCGGGGGGCCCGACCGTCGAGCTTCCGGTGATCCCGCTGCGCGACATGGTCATCTTCCCGCACATGCTGAGCCAGTTCTTCGTCGGCCGGGATGTCTCGGTGCAGGCGGTGGCCGAAGCGGTGGCGGGCGACCACCACCTGCTCGCCGTGGCGCAACGCGATCCGGACATCGACGACGTCACGCCCGACGATCTGTACTCCGTGGGCGTGGAGTTGGCGATCGGGCGCGCACTGAAGATGCCCGACGGCACGACCGCGTTGCTGGTGCAGGGGCAGCGCCGCGTCGAGATCACCGGCTTCACGCAGGAGACGCCCTACTTCCGGGCGCGCGGCCGGGTGATCGCCGAGCCGGCCGAGCCGTCGCTGGCGAGCGAGGCGATGATGCGCGCGGTGCTGGCGCTGTTTGAAAAAGTAGTCAAGATGAGCCCGGCGCTGCCGGAGGATGCCTACGTCGCCGCGCTGAACGTCGACGAGCCCGGCTGGCTGGCCGACCTGGTCGCGTCGACCGTGTCGCTGCCGACCGAGACGCGGCAGGAGCTGCTGGCGCTGGCCGACCCGAGCGCGCGCCTGCAGCAGCTGTCGATCGTGCTGGCGAAGGAAGTCGACGTGCTCGACCTGGAGAGCCGTATCCAGCACGAGGTGCAGAAGGAAGTCGACAAGTCGCAGCGCGAGTATTACCTGCGCGAGCAGATGAAGGCGATCCAGCACGAGCTCGGCGAGGAGGACCTGCAGACGCGCGAGGGCAAGGACCTGCGCGCGAAGATCCTGGCCGCGGGCATGCCCGAGGAGGTGCAGCAGAAGGCGCTCGACGAGCTCGAGCGGCTGCAGCTGATGCCGGGCATGGCGCCCGAGGTGGGAATCATCCGCACCTATCTCGACTGGCTGGCCGATCTGCCGTGGACGCAGCGCACGACCGACCGGCTGGATCTGGCCGAGGCGGCGCGCACGCTGGAGGCGAACCATTACGGGCTGCCGCGCGTCAAGGAGCGGATCCTGGAGTACATGGCGGTGCGGCGGCTGGCGCAAGGCCGCCTGCGCGCGCCGATCCTCTGCTTCGTGGGGCCGCCGGGCGTCGGGAAGACGAGCCTGGGCCGCTCGATCGCGCAGGTGCTGGGGCGCAAGTTCGTGCGCATCTCGCTGGGCGGCATCCGCGACGAGGCGGAGATCCGCGGCCACCGGCGCACCTACATCGGCGCGCTGCCCGGCCGCATCATCCAGACGATGCGCACCGCGGGCACGGTGAACCCGGTCTTCATGCTCGACGAGATCGACAAGCTGGGGGCCGACTTCCGCGGCGACCCCTCGGCGGCGCTGCTGGAGGTGCTCGACCCGGAGCAGAACCACGCGTTCAGCGACCACTATCTCGACGTGCCCTACAACCTGTCGCACGTGCTCTTCATCATGACGGCGAACCAGCTTGACCCGGTGCCCGACGCGCTGCTCGATCGCATGGAAGTGATCGAGCTGCCGGGGTACACGGAGGAGGAGAAGTTCCACATCGCGCGGAACTTCCTGATCCCGCGGCAGGTGAGCGAGCACGGGCTGCTGCTGGAGCAGGTGCGCTTCACCGAGGGCGCGGTCACCAACACGATCCGCGAGTACACGCATGAAGCGGGCGTGCGCAACCTGGAGCGCGAGATCGGCTCGATCTGCCGCAAGATCGCGCGCGGGGTGGTCGAAGCGCTGCCGCCGGTCGCCGCGGGCGAGGAGGCGCCGCCGCTGCCGCTGGGCGGCACGGGGCGGCACTTCCTGGTACGCGAGGCGACGCTGCCGCACTTCCTGGGCCCGCCGCGCTACTCCTGGGGCACGACGGAGCAGGCGGACGAGGTGGGCCTGGCGACCGGGGTGTCGTGGACGCCGGTGGGCGGCGACACGATGGGCGTCGAGGTGACGGTGATGGAGGGCCGGGGCAACCTGCTGCTGACCGGGCAACTGGGCGACGTGATGAAGGAGTCGGCGCAGGCGGGCCTCTCCTACGCGCGCTCGTGGGCCCTGCGCTACGGCATCGACGCCCAACGCTTCGAGAAGCTGGACATCCACATCCACGTGCCCGCGGGGGCGATTCCCAAGGACGGGCCGTCCGCCGGAGTGACGATGACGACGGCGCTCATCTCGGCGCTGACGCGGCGCCCGGTGCGGCGCGAGGTCGCGATGACGGGCGAGATCACGCTGCGCGGCAAAGTCCTGCCGGTGGGCGGGGTGAAGGACAAAGTGCTCGCCGCGCACCGGGCCGGGATCACCACGATGGTGCTGCCGCGCAAGAACCAGAAGGATCTCAACGAGATCCCGGCGCGGGTGCGACGCAAGCTCCGGTTCGTGCTGGTCGAGGATATGAGCGAGGTGTTGCGTGCGGCCCTGCGGGCGGAGGCGGTACCCACTGCCGACCCGGAGCGCGGGGTGCCTCCGCCCGCCGGTTGAGGCGCGGCGGCCCATGTCTTGCGGTGGGATCTGCCGGCATGGTATACTCATTGGGTTGCGCGATTTTTCGCGCGGGGTGAGACGGAGTGAAATTAGCATCGATCTTAGTGCCCCTGACGGGTGGTTCTCTCGACACCGAAGTTCTCCACATCGCCTTCTTGATGGCGGTGCCGCTGGGCGAGCGACGGGTCAAAGAGCGCAGTAAAATCGAGGTCATCCACGTCGTCGAGGTCCCCCAGGCGCTGCCGCTGGACGCCGAGCTCCCGGACGAGGTCGCGTACGGCGAAAACGTGCTGCTGCAAGCCGAGGACGTGGCGCGCCAGCGGGATATCGAGATCCTGCCGGAGATGTTGCAGGCGCGATCGGCGGGCGCGGCGATCGTGGACGAGGCGGTCGAGCGCGGGGCCGACCTGATTATCATCGGCGCCGAGTATCGACGGCGCCACGGCGAGTTCAGCCCGGGCTCCACGGTGCCCTACGTACTCAAGAACGCGCCATGCCGGGTACTGGTGATCCGGGGTCCGCAACCGGAACCGGCGACGAAGTGAAGGTGGACTCATGAAGATAGTGGTTATGGGCTGCGGCCGGGTGGGAGCCCGGCTCGCGCGTTTGTTTGAGCGGGAAGGCCATGAGGTCTCCATGGTCGACCTGCATACCGAGGCCTTTGCCCGACTGGGCCCGCAGTTTCGCGGCAGCACGGTCAGCGGCACGGGCATCGACGAGGACGTGCTGAAGTCGGCGGGTATCGAGGAGGCGGACATCTTTCTGGCGGTGACCAACCAGGACAACGCCAACCTGATGGCCGCGCAGATCGCCAAGCTGATGTTCCAGGTGCCGCGCGTGATCGCGCGCGTCTACGAGCCCGATCGCGAAGAGACGTATCACCAGATGGGCATGGAGACGCTGTGCCCGACGACGCTGGTGTCGAACCGCATCTACGAGGCGGTGAGCTCGGGCGTGGACGCGCACACGCCGCGCGTGGAGCCGGACGCGCGGACGGTCGAGCCGACGCACCTGCCTCCGCCCGCGCCGGCCCTGGCCGGGGTGACCGGCAGCCTGGCCGGCGAGCCCGGCACGGACGCACCGGCCGCGGGCCATCCGGCCCATTCACTCCGCCAGCGGTTCTTCCGCTAGGGCGGCTGCAACGGGCCGGTGGCCCGTCGGGAGACGAACAACCGTATGTATGTGATTGTGGTCGGCGGCGGCAAGGTCGGCTACTACCTGACCAAGACTCTCGTCAACGAGGGCTATGAGATCCTGTTGATCGAGAAGAACCCCAGCAAGGTCAACACCTATCTGGACCGCTTCGGCGCCGTGGTGCAGCAGGGCGACGGCTGCGAGGTGCGCACGCTGGAGCAGGCGGGCGCCGCCCGCGCCGACGTGGTGATTGCGGTGACGGGCGAGGACGAGGACAACCTCGTGATCTGCCAGGTGGCCAAGCAGCGCTTCCACGTGCGCAAGACGATCGCCCGCGTGAACAACCCCAAGAACGAAGAGATCTTCCGCCGGCTGGGCGTGGACGTGACCGTCAGCCAGACCAACGTGATCTTGTCGCTCATCGAGCAGATGATCCCGGATCGGCCGCTGGTGCACCTGATGACGTTGAAGCACGCGCAGATGACCATCGTCGAGACGACGGTCTCGGAGGATTCGCTGGTGGTCGGCAAGTCGCTAACGGAGGTCACGCTGCCGGCCAACGTGGTCATCTCGGCGCTGGTGCGCGACGGGGCGCTGATGATCCCGAACGGCGCGACGGTGCTGCAGGCGGGCGACGAGGTGATCGCGGTGGCGCAGCGCACGAGCGAGGCGCCCCTCCGCCGGCTCCTGGCGGGCACCTGAAGCCAGGCGCCCGCGCCCCCGCTCCTTTCTTCCCACACCCCCCGCCCTCGCCCCTTCGGAGCGCGGGGGCGCGATTCGTCCTACCTCGCGCTGCGATCGTTTGTGGAGATCCGGCCGACGCCGAATCAACGCATGCGGCTGGGCCGCGGCACGAAAATGCAGTCGGGAGGCCTGGCCGGCGAGCGGCGGCGGGGCGGTGGGGCGGCCTCGCCGGGCGGAGCCGGCTCCCACAGACGATTCCGCTCTCGGCTTGCGATCGCACGATCCGTCGTCCCAGCCCCCGCAAGGGGCTTCGTTGTTGTTGCCCGCAGCTTTAGCTGCCGGGCAACGCCCCACCGGGCGGCTCGCGGTCAGCCGACTCGCCCCCGTCCCTGCCCCTGCAGGGGGCTTCGTGGTGGCTGCCCGCAGCTAAAGCTGCCGGGCAACGCCCCACCGCCTCGCTCCCCTTCCACCGAATCGCTTCCCCAGTCCGGGCCCGCCGCTCGGCTGCCTTCAGGCCGGTCGGTGGGGCGGCCTCGCCGGGCGGAGCCGGCTCCCACAGACGATTCCGCTCTCGGCTTGCGATCGCACGATCCGTCGTCCCAGCCCCCGCAGGGGGCTTCGTTGTTGTTGCCCGCAGCTTTAGCTGCCGGGCAACGCCCCACCGGGCGGCTCGCGGTCAGCCGTCCCGCCCCGGCATCCCGGCTGCAACTGGGCGGGATCTCCACCACTCAGGGCGGCCACATGGGGGCGCCCCTACCGCGCCCCGGCCGTGCGGCGCCGGGGGTTCGCGGGCGGGTCCGCGCTGCTCGGGGCCGAGATGGGTCAGCCGCTTGGCGGCCAGGTGAGCTCGGCGGAATCCACCATGATGAACGGGATGCCCAGGTTGCTGGAGGGCGAGAGGTTCTCCACGGTCAGCGTGTTGCTGCCGGGTTGGAGCAGCGTGGCCGGGAAGGTCCACGTGGCGCTGCCCCAGTTGCCCTGATTCGGGCTGTAGTCGTTCGGCAGCGGGTCCGCGCCGTTGAAGATCACCTGGCCGTTGATCAGCAGGCGCAGCGGCGTCTTCTGCGCGCCCTCGGAGTCCAGCCCCACGATGCGCAACTGGGCCGTGCCGCTCGGCTGGTTGGGCACCAGGAAGGGCGCGGTCATGGTCGCGAAGGCGGTGCCCTGGCCGTAGACCCAGACAGCCGTGCGGCCATCGTAGACGCTGGGCGGCGGATAGCGATAGCCCCCGGTGAAAGCGACGTCCTCCAGCGCGACGTGGCCCTGCGCGCCGGTGGGCGGTGTGGGCGTGTCGAAGACGGGGCGCCCGTTGCCGCCGCCGCCGGACGGCGCGGGGGTGGCGGGCGGCGCCGGGGTGTCGGAGGGGGGCGCCGGGGGCGCGGGCGTCGCCGACGGCGGGACCGCCGTGGCGGATGGTGGGGGCGGCGCGGCAGTCGGCGCGGGCGGCGCAGGGGTCGGCGGGAGCGGGCTGGGCGCCGCGGTCGCCGAGGCGAGCACGGCGGGCAGGCCCGTGGGCGCGGCCGTGGCGCTCGGCGGGAGGACACCGCCCGGCCCCGGGGTCGGCGGCTCGGGCCCGGCGCCCATGAACCGCGCGCCGATCAGGCCGGCGAGTAGCACGAGCGCGATCAGCGGGATCGCGATCCAGCGGCCCGGCCGCAGGGTCGGTTGCGCGGGCGGCGGGGGCGGCGCAGGGTAGGGCGCCGTCGGCGCGGTGGGGGTGACGGGCGTGTACGCACGGAGCGGCGCGGAGGGCGTCGCGGCCGGCGCGGTGGGCTGCTGCAGGAACGACTCGAGCGCGGCGGCGAGCGCGGTCGCGCTCGGGTAGCGCTGCGCCGGGTCCTTGGCCAGCGCCCGCGTGACGATCGCGGCCAGGGCGGGCGGGGTGGCGGGAGCACAGCCCTCGAGCGGCGGCGGCGCGGCGTAGACCTGCTGGTAGGCCACAGCCGCGGCGTTCTCGGCCCGGAAGGGGGCCTGCCCGCAAAGCATCTCGAAGAGCACGATGCCAAGCGCGTAGACGTCGGTGGGCGGGCCGAGGGGGTCGCCGGTGGCCTGCTCGGGCGCCAGGTAGGCGGCGGTGCCGTAGGTCATGCCCACGCGGGTGAGGCCGGGGCCGCCGAGGGCCTTGGCGATGCCGAAATCGGTCAGGCGCACCTGGCCCTGCCGGTCGATCAGGATGTTCTGGGGCTTAACGTCGCGGTGGATGATGCCGTGCGCGTGGGCGGCTTCGAGGCCGCGGCTGACGGCGAGGGCGACGCGCGCGGCCTCGACGGGCGGCAAGGGACCGCGGCGCTGCAGGTATTGGCGCAGGTTCTCGCCGGCCACGTACTGCATGACCAGATAGATTGCGCCCGCGTCGCGGCCGTAGTCGTAGACGTCGACGATGTTGGGCGCCGCCAAGCCCGCCGCGGCGCGCGCCTCCTGCTCGAAGCGTGCGGCCTGCTCGGGGTCGGCCGCGTAGGCCGGGCGGAGCACCTTGACCGCCACGTCCCGGCCCAGCCGCAGGTCTTCGGCGCGGTATACCACCGCCGCGCTGCCCTCGCCGATTTTCTCGAGCAGCGGATAGCGCTGCCCCAATACCGTGCCTGCCGGTAGCATCCGTGCCTTTCCGAACCGGCCTCTGCCGTGCGCACCCCCGCCGGTCCATCCGGGCGTAAAGCAGGTTCTATGCCGGACGTGAGGGTGCCGAAAGCGCGAAGCACCTCGGCCCCGGGGGGCGAGGTGCTTCGTGCGCGAAGGGTAGCGGGCGGCCGAGTAGAGCCCCGGCCGCCCGCCGGCTGGACGCCGCGGGTTAGGCGATCCCGCGCAGGCGCACGGCCTCGGCCACGCGGCGGATCGCCACGATGTAGGCGGCCGTCCGCATGTCGACGTTGTGCTGGTGCGCCGTCTCGTAGACGCTGCCGAACGCGCGCACCATGATGCGGTGCAGGCGCTCGTCGACCTCTTCCTCCGTCCAGTAGAAGCCCTGGATGTTCTGGGCCCACTCGAAGTAGGAAACGGTCACGCCGCCGGCATTCGCCAGGATGTCGGGCAGCATCAGGATGCCCTTGTCATGGAGGATGCGGTCGGCTTCGGGAGTCGTCGGGCCGTTGGCGGCCTCGGCGATCATCTTGGCCTGGATGCGATCGGCATTATCCGCCGTGATCTGGCCTTCGAGGGCCGCCGGGACGAGGATGTCGCACGGGATCTCGAGCAACTGCTCGTTGCTGACGCGCTCGGTGTTCGGGAAGCCGACGACCGAGCCGTGCTCTTCCTTGTAGCGGAGGGCCTTGATCGGGTCGAAGCCGTCCTTGGCGTAGATGCCGCCCTGGCTGTCGCTGACGGCCACGATGCGCGCGCCGTCATCGGCGAGCAGGCGGGCCGCGATGTTGCCGGCGTTGCCGTAGCCCTGCACGACGACCGTGGCGCCCTGGAGCGACATGCCGCGCTCCTTGGCCGCCTCACGCACGACGAACTGCAGGCCGCGGGCCGTGGCTTCGTTGCGGCCGAGCGAGCCGCCCAGCGGCAGGGGCTTGCCGGTGATCATGCCCGGGACGGGATAACCGCGGTTGCGGCTGTACTGGTCCATCATCCAGGCCATGATCTGGCTGTTGGTGTTGACGTCGGGCGCGGGGATGTCGCGCTCGGGGCCGATGATCCCCTGGATCTCGGTGATGAAGCGCCGGCTGAGGCGCTCAAGCTCGCCGATCGAGAGGTGCTTGGGATCGACCACGATGCCGCCCTTGCCGCCGCCATAGGGGATGTCGACGACCGCGCACTTCCAGGTCATCCAGGTGGCGAGCGCCTTCACCTCGTCGATCGAGACGTCCTGGTGGAAGCGGATGCCGCCCTTGGCCGGGCCGCGGGCCGTGCTATGCTGCACGCGGAAGCCGTCGAAAACGCGGATTGTGCCGTCGTCCATGCGGATCGGGAAGTGCACGTGGAGCTCACGCTCGGGCTGGCGGAGAATGGCCTCCATCCCCTGATCCAGGTTAATCAGCTGGGCCGCGATATGGATCTGCTCTTGGGCTACTTCGAAGGGATTCGGTTTGGCTTCGTGCGAAACCGGCGTCTGGTCACCTTTGACCTGCATTTGGTCCACCATAGGAATAAATCCTCCTCGTCATCGAGTCTACTAGCTGGCGTGTGTTAGTCGGTGCCGGCGCCGGGGGGCGCCAGGCTCTCAAGCTGCTCGCGCAGCACTGCTTCCACGACGGGGGCGTTCGCTTTGCCCCGCGTGGCTCGCATGACCGGGCCGATCAGCCCTTTCAATGCGCTGGTCTTGCCGCCCAGGTAATCGTCGACGATCTTGGGATTCGCGGCGATTACCTCCCGCACGATGGGCGCCAGGGCCGTGGGATCGCTGATCTGGGCGAGCCCGCGCTCCTCTACGAGTTGCCGAGGTTCCTGGCCGGAGCGGATGATCTCGGGCACCAGGCTCCGGGCCTGGCTGAGCGTGATCACCCCAGCGTCCGCCAGGCGCAACAGCGCGACGAGGCGGGCCGGGGTGAGCGGCAACTCGGCAATGCTCTCAGTTTCCGGGACGTCCTTCAGGACGTCGTTGATGACCAGGTTGGCGAGCCCGCGGGCCTGGTCGGGGCTCCCGGCCGCCACGGCCGCCTCGAAATACTCGGCCACCGGGCGGGCGTCGATCAGGCGCTCGGCGTCGGCGGCGGGCAGGCCGAACGCCTGCTCCAGGCGCGCCTGGCGCTCGGCGGGCAACTCGGGCAGGCTCCCCGCCACCTCGGCGACCTGCTCGGGGCGAAAGGTCAGCGGTGGCAGGTCGGGCTCGGGGAAGTAGCGGTAATCGTGCGCGTACTCCTTGCTGCGCTGGCTGACCGTGACGCCACGCTCGTCGACCCAGCCGCGCGTCTCCTGACTGACGTGGCCGCCCGATTCGAGCACCGCGATCTGGCGCTCGACCTCGTATTCGAGCGCGCGCCGCACCGCCTTGAACGAGTTCATGTTCTTGATCTCGACCTTGGTGCCGTACGCCGCCTGGCCCACGGGCCGCACCGAGACGTTGGCGTCGCAGCGGAAAGCCCCCTCTTCCATATTGCCGGTCGAGGCGTCAAGATACTGCAAAATGCGGCGCAATTGCTGGAGATAGAGCACGGCCTCCTCGGGCGAGGCGATGTCGGGTGCGCTGACGATCTCCATCAGCGGCACGCCGGAGCGGTTCACGTCGATCAGCGAGTAGGCGGTGCCGTTGTCCTGGCGGTGGAGCAGGCGGGCGGTATCCTCTTCGAGATGAAGGCGGATGATGCCGACGCGCTTCGGCCCGGCGGGGGTGGCGATCTCGAGCCGGCCGTCGGTGGCAAGGGGCAGGTCGTACTGCGAGATCTGGTAGCCCTTCATCAGGTCGGGGTAGGGATAGTTCTTGCGGTCGAACTTGCTAAAGGGGCTGATGTGGCAATGCAGGGCGAGCGCGGTGCGCACGCCGAGGTCGACGGCTGCGGCGTTAATCACCGGGAGCGTGCCGGGCATGCCCATGCAGATCGGGCAGGTATGGGTATTGGGAGCTACCGCGGCTGCCCCGTGGGTCTCGGCCGCGCAGCCACAGAACATCTTGCTCGCGGTCAGAAGCTGCGCGTGCACTTCCAACCCGATCGTCGTCACATATTCCGCCATGCGGCGCGTTAATCCTCCCGTGAGCACCACTCACCCCATCATCGCGGCTTCCGAGGCGCACAATTATCATTATACCAGACGCAGATAGCGCATGCAACCAGGACAAATCCTGTACGTCGGGTGGCAACTAGCCGCGGTCGGGTGACAATGGGTGAACGCAGGGTGACACCGGGGCGGTTCCCCGCGGCTCCACCGGGAATCGGGACCCGATTTGGCCGAGCGCGGTCGCCCGCGGCAAGTGACCCTCCGGTTCGCGCACCCGTCATATTCGCGCCGCCGGCCTGCGCTTTCCCCCGGTTCTCGGGGGAACGGCCGCGCGCGGCGTCGACACGAGCGGGGTAGGTGTGGTATGCTTGCGTCAGACAGGTGGGACAACTGCCGGCCCGTGTGCCGGCCAGGTGCGGCCGTGGCCGCGGCTCGTCGCGTATGCCGGCCGACCCGCCTGGATGCTCGCCTTGCCCGCCTTCGTTGTGCCCTCTTCCGAGCTTTCGTGCTTGCGCGCGTTCGCTTTGACCGTTCCGCCATCCTGAACTACGTCCCCTGCCGGAATCCCCGGTAACTGCTGAGCATGCAGGTGCGCTCCACTGCGCCGTCGTGCCCCGGCATCACCTGACCGCCGCGTGGCCCGTGGGGGCGAGCGCCCCGGCGCCGCCAGCGTGTTGGTCATCCCGGGGATCCCGGGTCGTGGGTTCCGCCTGTGCGCCGGGATGCTGCTCCGCCGGGGGACGGCTCCCGGGCGGCATGGTCGTTCAGCCCGCAGGAAGCGCCCCGCTCGCAGCCGGGGCCGGAGGAGCCGGCCGGGCAGCGGGCCCTACCGGTTGAACGAGGCCCGAAGCGTGGCCATTGGAGGGTAGCGCGCTGCCCTGCAAGCGCCGGCGCAACCGGCAAACCGCAGATCATTGTTGGCAGAATGCTTTGACGAAATGCGGCGGCCTGCCTGGCGCGCGACATTCCCAGGCGGGCACGATGGGCGGGCTAGACGCGCCCTCGGCGAAAGGACGGGCATCATGGGAGGCATATTCCTTAACAAGTTCCGGTGGTTTTCTGTGCTGTTGGCACTCGCGCTACTCGGCGGGACGTTTTTCGCCCCCAGTCCGGTCGCGACGGCCCAGGCAAATCAGCGCACGTTTCCCGAGACGGGCAAGACGGTCTCGGGCCGATTCCTTGACTATTGGAATGCCAATGGCGGGCTGGCCCAGCAGGGTTACCCGATTTCCAACGAGATACAGGAGCGGAGCGACACCGACGGCAACACCTACACGGTCCAGTATTTCGAGCGGGCGGTGTTTGAGCTCCATCCCGCAAACAAGGCGCCATATGATGTGCTGTTGTCGCTGCTCGGGACCTTCGAGTACAACAAGCGGTATCCCACCGGCGCCCCAGACCAGCACGCCAGTACCGACAACCCGCGCAACTTCCCGGAAACCGGTCACACGATCGGCGGCAAGTTCCGCCAATATTGGGAAGCCCACGGCGGCCTGGCTCAGCAGGGCTACCCAATCTCCGACGAGTTCCAGGAAGTGAGTGCCCTCGACGGCAAAACGTACACCGTCCAGTACTTCCAGCGCGCGGTGTTCGAGCTGCACCCCGAGAACCAGCCACCCTACGACGTGCTGCTGAGCCAGCTGGGCACGTTCCGCTACCATGACAAATACCCGTCCGGCGCGCTCGGCACCTTCGATCACCGGCAGGTCTGGCGCAGCGGCGCCAAGCAGTGGGATGCTGGGCGCACCAAAGCGGTCGCGGGCGACTTCAACCGCGACGGGACGGCGGATGTCGCGGCCTTCTACGACTACGGCAACAACGATACGGCCCTGTTCCTCTTCACCTACAACGGCACCGGCTTCGACCAGAAGCAGGTCTGGCGGAGCGGGCCCCATAACTGGAGCTGGGCGAACACCAAGCCGCTGGTGGGCGACTTCGACGGCGACGGCAATCCGGATATCGCCGCCTTCTACGACTATGGCAACGACGATACCGCGCTGTTCCTCTTCACGTACCAAAATGGCGCCTTCGCGGAGCGGCTGGTGTGGCGCAGCGGGCCGCACAACTGGAGCTGGGCGAGAACCAAGGCCGTCGCCGCCGACTTCACGCAACACGGGACGACGGATATTGCCGCCTTCTACGACTACGGCAACAACGATACGGCCCTGTTCCTCTTTACTTACAACGGCACCGGCTTGGACCAGAAGCAGGTCTGGCGGAGTGGGCCCCACAACTGGAGCTGGGCGAATACGCTGCCGGTATCCGGGGACTTCAACGGCGATGGGATCCTGGATATCGGTGCCTTCTACGACTACGGCGGCGCCGATACCGCGCTGTTCCTCTTCACCAAGCAAGCCGACGTCGTCAAGGACCAGCAAGTCTGGCGCAGTGGGGCTCATAACTGGACCTGGGCGAAAACCAAGGCCGTCGCCGCCGACTTCACGCAAGATGGGACGACGGACATTGCCGCCTTCTACGACTACGGCGCGGACAATACCGGCTTGTTCCTCTTCACCGGCGCGGCGGGTGCGGTCAAGGACCATCGGGTATGGCTCAGTGGGACCAACAACTGGGGTTGGGCGCGCACCACCCCGCTCGCCGGTGATTTCAACGGCGATGGGACCCCGGATATCGTCGCCTTCTACGACTACGGCGGCGCCGATACCGCCTTGTTCCTCTTCACCTACACGGGCGGCAGCTAACGACAGGCGGTGCGGGGCGGTCTCCGCTCCACCATCACGGGAGCGCCGAACGCCGGGGAGTCAGCTCCCTGGCGTTCGGCGTCGCTCGCCCGCCCGGGGCAGCGCGCGTGTCCGGGTCGCCCCTAGCCTGGCGGGACCAGGTAGCGCTCGGCGGCGGCGATGCGCTCGGCGGCCGGGGGGTGGCTGTAGAAGAGGAAGCGCACCCAGGCGGGCGGGTTGGCCTCGCTCAGGTTCTGGTCGGCCAGCTTGGCCATCATCGTCTGGAAGGCGCGCGGCTTGTGCGTGGTCCGCAGGGCGTACTCGTCGGCGGCGCGCTCGAGCGCGCGCGAGTAGCCGTTCGTCACCGGCAGCAGCCCCAGGCCGAAGACGCCGAGCACGGCCAGGAGGACCGGCAAGGCGGCCGGGTCGGCGATGCCGCGCAGGCCGAGTGCGCTGACGCCCGCCGCCAGCGCCAGGCCGGCCAGCCAGAGGCCGCCGAGGATCAGCGCCGCCTCCAGAGCGATGCCGCGCCAGAGGTCGCCGTGCACCTGGTGGGCCAGCTCGTGGGCCAGCACGGTCTCGATCTCGTCGGGCGTGTACTGCGTGAGCAGGGTGTCGCCCAGGATGATGCGCCGGGTCGGGCCGATGCCGGTGAACATGGCGTTCGCGGCGTTCGTGCGGCGGCTCATGTCCATCACATAGACTCCGCGCACGGGGCTGCCCGCCGCGGCGGCCATGGCCATCAGGCGGCGCCGCAGGTCGCCATCCTCGAGCGCGGTGAAGCGGTTGAAGAGCGGCATGAAGAGCACCGGCGCCAACTGGCCGAGCACGATCGTGATCGCGATCAGCAGCGCGGCCATGAAGAGCCACCAGGTGGTGGGGAAGGCGCGCAGCAGCGCGTAGAGCGCGACGCCGAGCGGCAGGCCGAGCCCTGCTTCGAGCACGAGGCCCTTGATCTGGTCGGCGGCCCAGAGCCCGCGCAACTCGTGCGCCTGGCCGAAGCGGTGGGGCAGCACGTAGCCGCTGTAGTAGCCGAGGGGCAGGCCGACCAGGGTGTAGCCGACGCCGAGCACCGCCAGGTAGATCAGCACGACCAGCCACCAGGCGCCCGGCGGGGCGCTGCGTTCGGCCAGGTCGCGCAGGCCGGCGGAGAAGCCCCCGGCCAGGAACAGGATCAGCAGCGCGGCGTCGACGGCGAGGTCGACGAAGAAGAGGCGGCGGCGGATGGCCGCGTAGACGCGCGCGCGCTCCTGCCGGGCAGGATCGGCGGGCGGTGGGGCCTCCGCAGGTGACGGGGCGGCGGGCCGAGGGGGCGAGCGCGCGGCGCGGGCGGCGGTCAATCATCGGCAAAGCTCTCGACGTGTGCGCGGCCGCGCAGGGCGTCGGGCTGCAGCACGAGCAGCGTGCCCCGGCCCTCGACGGCGAGCAGGCCGGCGTCGACGAAGCGGTTGAGGGTGGAGGTGAGAGTTTCGCGCGTGGTGCCGAGCAGGTTGGCCATCTCCTGGTGCGTCAGCGCGAGGGGCAGGCGCACGGGCACGCCGCCGTTGAGCGGCTGGCCGTGCGTGCCCACCTGCTCGACGAGGAAGCGCGCCAGGCGGGTGCTGACGTCGGCGAAGGCCAGGCTCTCGACCTGCCGCTGGGTATGGATGAGTTGGCGCCCGATGGCCTGCGTGACCTTGAGCGCCACGTCGGGCCGGTCGCGCACCAGCGCCTCGAAGTCGGCCAGGCCGAGCATGGCGACGGTGGTGTCGTCGAGGGCCTCGGCGAAGACCTGGCGCGCGGCCGGATTGACCAGCGCGGTCTCGCCGAAGACGTCGCCGGGCTCCATGATGGCGAGGGTAATCTCGCGCCCGTCGTCCGAGAGCATGTACAGCTTCACGCGCCCGCTCTTGAGCAGGTAGACGCGGTCGCTGGGGTCCCAGGCCGTGAAGATCGTCTCGCGGCGGCGGAACCGGCTGTGCCCTACCTTGGTCGCCAGGGATTCGAGGGTCCGGTCGTCCAGGTCGCTGAAGATCTTGATCCGCTTGAGGTACCAGATCTTCTCGCTAGGCGCGGGGTCGGGCACGGCAACACGCTAATGCCATTCGGCGACGACCGCCCGCTGGATGACCAGCGGCGTCTCCGGGTCGCCCCCTTCGGGGGTCAGGGCCACCGCTTCGCGCGCAAACCAGGCGATGGTGCCGGTAAGCTCCTGGCCGCTTTCGAGCCGTAGGGTGACCGTTTCTTGCGACCGCTGCCGGTCGGCGACAAAGCCCGTGAACCGCTTGCGGAAGTTGTCGCGCCGATCGGTGAAGGCCGTGACGGGCACCGCGAAGTACTCGGCGAGCTTGGTCAGCATGGCCTCGTCCTCGCCCATGCGGCGGTGCTTGACCTCGAGCAGGTGCACGTCTTTCGAAGACAGGCCGGTGGCGTCGGCGATTTCCCAGGGCGTGACGCCGCCTTTGGCGGCGCGCAAGAACTTGAGATAGTCGCTCAGGCTCATTCCGCGCCTCCGTCGCCGGCCGTGGCGCCTTCGGCGGGCGCGCTGAACGCGGGCACGCTAGGCTCGGCGAAGGGCGCGACTTCTTTGGCCGCCCCGGGGTTCTCGGCGGGCGCTTGCTGGGCGCCGTTGCGCTGGTAGTAGGCAATGGCCAGCTTGCGCAGCACGACCTGCTCGCCGCCCTCGGCGTCGGGGCGCTCGACGGTGATCGTGTACGGGGTGAAGTCGACGATGCGGCCGGTGAAGACCTCGCCGTTGAAGAGCGTAACCTGCAGGGTGGCGTTCTCGTCGCGCTGTTCGGCCAGATAGGCGGCCTCGCGGTCCTCTTTCAGGCCGGGCCACTGGCCGAAGTGGACCTTGGCCGGTGGCGCCTTGGCGATGGCGTCCTCGCGCAGCTTCTTGATCCACTCCCGCGCGTCGAAGCGGGTGATGTTGTCGATGCTGCGGCCGAACTCCTCCTCGATCTCCTCGGTGCTCAGGTTGAGGCGCGCGGCCAGGCGCATGATCTCGGTGATCTGGCCGTCGGTCGCGGGCATGACGACGGGCTCGCGGCGGGGCCGCCCGCCGCCCGGGCGGCCGCCGCGGCCCGCATCGGCCGGGGCCGGCGCGCCGTTGGGCCGCGGGGGCCGGGGCGCACCATAAGACGCAGCGGGCGCATACGACCGGGGCGCGCTATAGCTGCTCGCCGGAGCGGGAGCGGCTCCGGTAGCCATCGCAGGACCGGTGGGGGCCGCGGCGGTGCCGGGCGTGGCCGGGGGCGCGGTCGCCGGGCCGGCGGCGACCCCACCTGGGACCACCAACTCGTCCGGCTTCACCCACAGCGCCTTGCTCAGCGCTTTCATGTGGGCGGGCGCGATCTCGGTTTCGTTCGCCTCATAGTCCTCGAGCACGTGCAGAGGAATGCTGGTCCGGGCACTCAGCAATGCGAGGGCCATGCTCTTGCGCTCACGAATTTGTTTCAGGCGGTTCACGTCACGACTCCTTACTATATGCCGTTTCTGTGTGGCAACACAGGCGTATTATAACTGAACACGTCCAGGCCGTGCAACAACGCTCGACCCAGGCGCCCGGGGCGCGGCGGGGCGGCGCGGGGGCACGGGGTGCAGCAACGAAGCGGCGGTTGTGGTATGATCGCGGCATGTCGCCCCTCGCGCCCGCGCTTCCCACCTCGGCGGCCGTTATTGCCCGGTCGCGCCGTGTCCGCGTCGCCACGTCCCTCTTGCTCGTCGCGGCCGGTGCGGGCGCGCTCGCCGTGCTGGCGCTGCGCCTTGCCCTGCTGCCGCCACTCGCGGTCGCGCCCGCCGATCCCCGCCTGGCGCCGGGCGGCTTCTACGCCGTCGAGACGGGGGCCGGGAACGTGCCGTTCCGCTGGAGCGGCCCGGCCGCCGCCGTGCCGGTGCCCGCCCTGGCCGCGCGCCAGGTCTACACCCTGACGCTCGCCGCGCCGCGGCCCGCGGGCATGGCCGCCCCGTCCGGCGTGCGGGTGGTGGCCGGGGACGCCGTGGCGATCCCGGCGCTGACGGGCGGCTGGACCGACGTGGCGGTAACGGCGCCCAGCCAGGTGGGGCTGGAGAACACGGTCGGCCTGCGCGCGACCACGGTGAACGACAGCTTCTACCCCGGCCCGGGTGACCGCCGCCGCCTCATGGTCGCGCTGGCCGGGGTGCGCGTGGCGCCCGCGCCGGGCCCGGGCGGGCTGATCTGGCCGGCCCCTTTGCTCTCCCTGATCGCGCTGCTGCTGCCCGCGCTGGTCTGGCTGCCCGCGCGCCGCTGGGGCGATGGCGCGGCCCTCGGCGCGGCGCTGCTCACCGTGCCGCTGGTCGGGGCGCTCGCCTGGCTGGTGCCCGCGGCGGCCTTGCCCGCACTGTTGCTCGTGCTGGGGGGCGCGCTCGGCGTGGGCGCGGCCGCCTGGCTGCTCGTCGTCGCGCCGCTGCCCGCGGGCCTGGCGCCCCGGCTGCGGCGCCTGCCGCACGGCCCCATCGCGCGGGGCGGCGCGCTCGTTGCCGGCTTCGCGGGGCTGGCGGTGCTCGCCACCTGGCCGCTCGCGCTGCATCTCGGCGACGCCGTGCCCGGCTGGCCCGGCGACAACTTCGCCTTCCTCTACAAGATCTGGTGGGTCAAGCAGGCGCTGCTCACGCACGCCAACCTGTTCTCGGACCCGCAGGTCTTCTACCCGTTCGGCTTCAACTTCGGCCGGGGCGAGCCCACGCTGCCCAACACGCTGCCGGGCGCGCTGATCGCGCTGGTCTGGAGCGACGCGGCGGGCTACAACCTGGTGCTGCTGGGGGGCTTCGTGCTCAGTGGGCTTGGCGCCTATCTGCTGGCGCGCAGCCTGGGGGTGGGGCGGCCGGCGGCGCTGCTGGCCGGCGTGGTCTTTATGCTGGCGCCCTATCGCCTGGGCCAGGCCGCGGGGCACCTGCAGATGGCGGCAACGCAAGGCTTCCCGCTCATGCTCTACTGCGTGGAGCGGACGCTGCAAGGCCGGCGCTGGGCCCCGCCCCTCGCCGGTCTCTGCTTTGCCCTGCTGGCGCTGACCGCGTGGTACTACGCGTTGATCGGCGTGCTGCTGCTCGGCGGCTATCTACTGCTGCGCCTGCCGGGGGGCGGCGCGGCGGGGCTGATCCAGGGCGGCCGCCGCCGCATCCTACTTGCCGGGCTGGGCTTCGCCGGGGTGGCCGGCTGCCTCATCCTGCCGGGCCTGCTGGCCGCCGCGGGCGCGGCACAGGAGGCGCCGCTGACCTATTCGGCCAAGGCGGCCGACGAGAACTCGGCCAGCCTGCTCGACTACCTGATCCCAAACGACCTGCAGCCGCTCTGGGGTGCCGCGGCGATGCAGGCCCACGCCGATCAGAACATCATCGAGGACACACTCTATCTCGGGCTGCCCGCGCTGGCGCTGGCGGCCGTCGCCCTGGCGCGCCGCCCGCGCCGGGGCCAGGGCTTTGGCGCCTGGATCTGGGCGATCCTCGGCGCGGGCGCGCTGCTGCTGTCGCTCGGCCTCAGCCTGCGCGTGCTGCCGGGCCAGGTGCTGGAGATCGGGGGCGCCGCGGTGACGCTGCCGGGCCGCTGGCTGTTCGACTGGGTGCCTGGGTTCAGCAGCATCCGCGCCTACGCCCGCTTTGGCGTCGTGGTGACGCTCAGCGTCGCCATGCTGGCCGCGCTCGGGGCGACCCGCCTGCTGGCCTGGGTGCGCACGCCGCCCGCGCGGCGGCTGCTCGCCGGGGCGCTGCTGGCGGCTGTACTGTTCGACTTCTGGAGCGTGCCCTACACGTGGGGCCTCAGCCGCGTGGCGCCCGACGCGGTCGCCGGTTGGCTGGCCGCCCAGCCGCCGGGCGCGGTGATCCGTCTGCCGCTCGACTCCGCCATCGCGGGGCCCCCGCTCTACGCGGGCACCGCCTACGGCCATCCCCTGGCCTACGGCTACGAGACGTTCGAGCCGCCCGGCTTCGCGGCCGCGCGGCCGATCCTGGCCGGCTTCCCCAGCCCGGCGGCCTTCGCGCTGCTGCGCAGCTGGCACGTGCGCTACGCGGTGGTGGCCGCGAGCGCCTACGGTGCCGACTGGCCGGCCACGCGGGCCTATTTCGCCGGCCTGCCCGACTGGAGCCCTGTCTATACGGGGCTCCAGCCGAGCATCTATGACGCGCCCCTGTGGATTGCGAGTGTCCGGCCCGAGCTCCGTGACGCCTTCGCGCCGGACGAACTGGTCGTCTACGCGCTGAAGTAGGCGCTCAGGCGGCGGCCCGGCGCGGGCGGCGCAGCACCCAGGCGGCGAGCAGCGCCAGCGGCACGGTCCACCACAGGAACACGGCCGCCGTGATCACGACGGTGGCTGCGCCGGCCAGCAGGTCGAGCGAGGCAAACCAGGCGCGCTGCACGACGGCGGCGGCATCCCAGCCCGCGAGAGGCGTCACGGCCACGGGCAGCGTCTCCGGGGTGAGGCTGACGGTGATCGTCGACATGGCGGAGCGCTGGCTCAGGTAGTTGATGCGGCCCTGCGCCTGCTCGATGTCGCCCTGCACCTGGCGGAGCTCGCGGTCGATGGTCAGGATGTCGGTCAGCTGATCGGCCTTGGCCTGCAGCGCGAGCAGGCGCGCCTCGGTTGCCTGCAGGTTGCGCAGCTGGGACTGCAGGTCGGTGTACTCGTCGGTCACGTCGCTGCTGCTGATCGTCTCCTGCGCGGGCTTGAGGCCCAGGGCGTGCAGCCGCGTGATGACCGCGTCGAACTCCTGCGTGGGCACCTGCAGGGTGATGCTCGCGACCGTGTAGTCGCCGTCCTGATGGCTGTCGGATTCCGTGACGTAGCCGTTATGGGCATCGGCGAGGGCGCGCACCTGCTCCAGCGCGGCGCTCACGTCCTTGACGACGAGCCCCAGCTTGGCGGTGCGGATGACCATGCGGTCCCACGAGGCGGTGGATGCCGTCCCGGCGCTGCCGGCTGCCAGATTGCCCGCGGTGCCCTTGGCCGTGGCGTCGCTCAGGCCGAGGTTCGGCGCGGTCGCCGGCTGGTCGGGGGCCAGGGGCGGGCTGCCGGACGTTGCAGGATCGATCTCGAGCACGCCGCCGGGGCGGGCGGTGCCCAGCCGGACCGCGCCCGCCAGCAGCAGCCCGCCGATCAGGATCAGGGAGAGAATCAGCAGCCCGCGCGAACGGGGGCGGCGCGCCCGGGGGGCCGGGGCCGGCGAATCGGGTGCCGGGGCCGCGCCGCCCCGCCCCCAGCGGCGCCCTATAGACTGTCGCAAACTCAGACGTTCCATGTGGTGCCTCCTCAGTAATGCTGCAAGGGATTTCGGGATTCGGTTCTGCCGGCAACACTGAGAGGACGCCGGGCGGCGGCGGTTGGTTCCCGGGCGGGGCGCGGCCGCCTTGGCGCGCACTTGCGCGCCCGACCCTCTCCGTCGTCTCGAACGCAGTGAGGGATCTCCATGCCGGGGCGCCTCCCCTGGGCAACCTCGCGGTGTCCACATAGCTGGTCGGTGCGGAAACGCTTGCCTCAGGGCGACAGCGCGGAGTTGGAGATCCCGAACGCAGTGAGGGATGACAAGGGGGAGGTCGGGATCACAAAGGAGAGGCTGGGCGAAAGGTGCATGCCGCGACGGAGTGCGGCCCTGCTCCGTCCTCGCCGATTCTGCAAAGCTCACGCTTCTGTGGCCCTGTGGTGCTGCCCGGGGCAGGCGCCCGCGATGCCGGGGCCGCCCGCGGCGGGCCTTGCTCAGGCGAGGATGCCGCCGCGGATAATCTGGCGGACAAGGTTCACGCCGAGGTGGTAGGGGATGTGGCGGTAGTTGGGCACGTCCCAGATGACCAGATCGGCCTGCTTGCCGGGCTCCAGGCTGCCGACCCGCGCGGCCCAGTGCGGCCCGAGCGCGTGCGCGCTGTTGATCGTGGCGGCGACGAGCGCCTCGGCGGGGGTCATCTTCATCGCGGTGCAGGCCAGCGAGATCATGAGGCCCAGGTTCTCGCAGAGGCAGGTGCCGGGGTTGCAGTCGGTGGCCAGGGCAACCGGCACGCCCGCCGCGATCAGCGCGCGGGCCGGGGCGTAGTGGCCGAGGCCGAGGCCGGTGCCGGGCAGCAGCGTGGCGACCACGCCGGCCGCGGCGAGCGCGGCGATCTCGGCCGCGTCGAGCTCGAGCAGATGATCGGCCGACCAGGCGCCGAGCTCGGCGGCGAGGTCGGCCGCGCCGATGCGTGCGAACTCGTTGGCGTGCAGGCGTACGCCCAGCCCGGCCGCCTGGGCGGCGGTCAGCACACGGCGGGCCTGCGCCGCGGTGAAGGCGCCCGCGTCGCAGAAGACGTCGCACGACTCGGCCAGCCCGGCGGCGGCCACGGCGGGGATCGTCTCCTCGACCAGCAGGTCGACGTAGGCGTCGGGGCGGTCGCGGTACTCCTCGGGCACGGCGTGGGCGCCCGAGAAAGGTCGGGCAGAGGCGCGGCAGCGGGCGGGGGTCGCCGGCCGGCACCTGCCCGGTCGCGACCAGGCGCACGGCCTCCAGGCTCTTGAGCTCGTCGGCGGTGCTCAGGCCGTAGCCGCTCTTGACCTCGACGGTGGTGGTGCCGTAGGCGAGCATGGTGCGCAGGTGGGGCACCATGCCCGCCGCCAGCGCCTCGGCGCTCGCCGCGCGGGTTGCGCGGACCGTGCTGATGATGCCGCCGCCGGCCGCCAGGATCGCCAGGTAGTCGGCGCCTTGCAGGCGGAGCTCGTATTCCTGCTCGCGCGTGCCCGCGAAGACCAGGTGCGTGTGCGCGTCGACCAGGCCCGGGGTGACGACGCCGCCCGCCGCGTCGACGACCGTGGTCGCGGGGCCGGCATAGGCCGCCAGGATGGCGGCGCGCGGGCCCACGGCGGCGATGCGGTCGCCCCGGATCGCCACCGCGCCATCGGGCACGACGCCCAGCTCGCCCTGCGCGGGGCCGCGGCGCGGGCCGGGCGCGCCCGCCAGGGTGACGACCTCGGCAGCGCCGGTGACGATCAGGCCGGCGGCACGGTCGGGGTCAGGGGAAGGGTCGGGCATGCGGGCTCCTATCGCGCGGCGACGCGTCACGGCGCGGCCGCATCGCCGGTATTATAGCATAGCGAGTCTGCGGGCCGTGGGCCGGGAAGCCGGTACGCGTCCCGTGGCGGATGCCCGCGAAGCCATGACGGAGCAGGAACGACCGATGATCGCAAGCGCGCATGACTACTATGACTCCCTGGCCGGCGACCGGCCCGGTTTGCGCCCCGTGGCGCCCGGCGTCTACAGCATCCCGGGCCTGGGCCTCGGCCGTGTCTACTGCCTGATCGACCCGGACGGGGTGACGCTGATCGATGCCGGGCTGCCGGGCGCCGGGCGCCTCATCCTGCGCCGCCTGGCGCGGGCGGGCATCCCGCCCGGCGCGCTGCGGCGCATCCTCGTGACGCACGCGCACCCCGATCACGCGGGCGGCGTCGCCGGCCTGCAGGCGGCCACCGGGGCGCGCGTCTACGCCGGGGCGGCTGACCGGGCGGTCGTCGAGGGCCGCGCCATCGTGCCCCACCGGCCGGGCGCGGTCGTACCCCGGCTGCTGCGGCGCCTCGGCTGGGCGGGCCGCCTGCCGGCCGCGCGCGTGGACATGGTGCTGGATGAGGGCGATTGGCTGCCTGAGGTGCTGGGCGGGCTGCGCGTCTACGCCGCGCCCGGCCACACGCCGGGCCACGTCGCCTTCTGGCAGCCGGAGCGGCGGCTGCTCTTTTGTGGCGACGTCGCGGTGAACGGCCGCGGCCTGCGCCTGCCCTCGCCCACCTGGACAGTTGACATGGCCGAGGACGTGCGCTCGCTGACGCGGCTGGCGGCGCTCGCCCCGGCGCTGCTCTGCAGCGGCCACGGCCCACCGCTCGCGGACGGACCCGCCCGGCGCATGCATACCCTGGTCGCCCGCGCGGTCTGCACACCCTGACCATCCGGCGCCGACTTCCCGCGCCCCCGAGCGCTGCGGCGTGCTGCACGCCGTCTGGGCATCGGATCTCCGTCTCAAGACCGATTGATTAGTCATAATATTACTAGTATACTCTTGACTATCACGCGGCTCTGCCGGCGCGATCCGGCAGCAGGTGGAGATGGCGAAAGGAGCAGTTACCATGGCAGTTAGCACTGAACCCGCCCCCGCGATGTCCGGGGCGGTCTATCGTACGGGAACCGTCACGGCCAAAGACGGCGTCGCGCTCGGCTATCGCCGGATGGGCACGGGCCCGGGCTTGGTACTGGTGCACGGCGCAATGGAGTTGGCCGAGAGCCATATGCAACTGGCCGAGGCGCTGGCGGGTGCCTTCACGGTCTACCTGCCCGACCGGCGCGGCCGCGGGTTGAGCGGCCCCTTCGGGCCGGACGCCGGCATTCGAGCGAACATCTACGATCTGGGCGTGCTGCTGGCGGCGACCGGTGCGCGCCATGTCTTCGGGGTGAGCTCGGGCGCCGTGATTACCCTGAGCGCGGCCCTCACCCTGCCCGGCATCGCGCGGATCGCCCTTTACGAGCCGCCGCTCTCCCTGTCTCGGGCGGCGGCGACGGCGATCCTGACGCGCTACGATCGTGAGATGGCCGCGGGTCGGGTGGCCGCGGCGCTCGTCACCAGTATGAAGGGCGCGCAGATGGGTCCGCCGATCTTCAACCTGATTCCCCGCCCGCTACTGGTGGGGCTCACCAGCATGGGGATGGCCGCCGAGGCGCGGAAGGCTGCCCCGGGTGCGGTCACAATGCAGGCCCTCGCCCCGACTCTGCACGACGACTTCGCGCTGATCGCGGAAGCGAGCGAAGGGCTGGAACGCTTCCGCGCCGTGCGGATCCCGGTGTTACTCCTCGGCGGCGACAAGAGCCCGGCCTACCTGCGCGCCAGCCTCGACGCGCTGCAGCGGATCCTGCCGCACGCCGCGCGGGTCACGTTCCCCGGCCTCGGGCATGGGGGCTCGGGCAACCGCGACCGCGGCGGCCGGCCGGAGGTCGTCGCGCCGGTGCTGCACCGCTTCTTCGGCGCCGAGGAGGCGCCCGCCGATGCCAAACATTAAGCCGGCGCGCCGCTCGCCCATCGCGCTGGCTGTGTTGGCGCTGCTGTACGAGGCGCCCATGCACCCCTACCGCATGCAGCAGCTGATCAAGGAGCGCGGCAAGGATGAGGTGATCAACGTACGCCAGCGGGCGAGCCTCTATCAGACCATCGAGCGGCTGCTGCGCGACGGCCTGATCCGGGTGCAGGAGACGACGCGCCAGGAGGGCTGGCCCGAGCGCACCGTCTACGAGCTCACGGCGGCCGGCCGCGCCGCCGCACTCGACTGGATGCGCGCGATGCTGGCGAGCCCGGCGCGCGAATTCCCGGAGTTTCCCGCCGCGCTGGCGCATCTGACCATGCTCTCGCCCGAGGAGGCGCAGTTCCAGTTGGAGCGGCGGGCCGGCGCCCTGGAGGCCGAGATCGTCCGGATCACCGCCCTGCTGGCGGCCGCGTCCGCCGATGTGCCGCGGGTTTTCCTGGTCGAATCCGAGTACGGCCGTACGCTGCTGCTGGCCGAACTCGCCTGGGTCCGCGACCTGCTCGCGGACCTGCGCGCGGGGCGGCTGGCGTGGAGTGACGCGGGGCCCGCCGGCCGGGGCGTGGTAGGCGGGTAGCGCGATGTGAGGCAGCGCCCCGGGAGAAGCGCGCCACCGGAGTGATCTACCAGAGATCGGGCGTGCGGTCTGGGGGTTTGCGCACGCGGCGACGGGGCGGCCGGCAGGCGCGGTCGGAAAGCCCCACCCCCGGTTCGCGTGCCCTTCCATCTGTTCACCCCCTATACACAACCCGGCCGATTTGCTATAATGGAGTGTCGCTGTGACAGCGGTAAGCAAACCCGAGAGGCGAACGCACCCCTTGATGAACGACTCCCAGGTCCGCGAGCGCACCGAACACGAGGAATTCCTCCGTCTCTCGCCCCTGGCGGCCAAAGCCGCCGAGTTGCGCGGGCGCCTGCGGCCCGAGCCTCCCGACACGATCCGCACCGCCTATCAGCGCGACCGCGACCGGATCCTGCACTCGAAAGCGTTTCGCCGGCTCAAGCACAAGACGCAGGTCTTCATTGCGCCGACCGGCGACCACTATCGGACGCGCCTGACGCATACGCTGGAGGTGGCCCAGATCGGGCGCACGGTGGCCCGGGCGCTGCGGCTCAACGAGGACCTGGTCGAGGCCATCTCGCTGGCGCACGACCTGGGGCACGCGCCGTTCGGGCACGCGGGCGAAGAAGCGATCCGCGAGGTCTTCGACCCAAACTACCGGCACAACGACCAGAGCCTGCGTATCGTCGATTACCTGGCCAAGGACGGCCGGGGCCTGAACCTGACCTACGAGGTGCGCATGGCCCTGCCCGACTCGACGCCGGTCAGCGTCGGGATGCGGGGCGAGGGCTCCGGCCAGGGCACGCTCGAGGGCAAGGTGCAGAAGATCAGCGACAGCATCGCGTACATCAACCATGATATCGACGATGCGATGCGGGCCGAGATCCTGCACCCGATCGACCTGCCGGCGCGGGCGGTCGCCGTGCTGGGCAACAGCCACGCCGAGCGCATCAACACGATGGTCTGCGATCTGGTGCGCGTCAACTGGGCCGTCGCCTACCCGCCCGAGGGGGAGCCGCTGCCCGACCCGGGGGCCGTCAACCTGCATTTCTCGCCGCCGGTGCTGGCGGCCGCCGAGGAGCTCAAGGCCTTCTTGCTGGAGCGCGTCTACATCGGATCGCCCGCCAAGGGCGAAGAAGACCGGGTGCACGGCGTGATCCACGCCCTCTTCCGCCACTACTGCCAGCACCTCGAGGAGATCCCCGAGGAGCTCCGGCGCAACCCGCGCGACGAGCCGCGCGAGCGCATTGTCGTCGACTACATCGCCGGCATGACGGACCAGTTCGCGATTGAGCAGTTCAGCCAGCTTTACGTACCTCGTCTCTGGTCGATCTGACCGGCGGAGGATCCGGCGTGGCGAACAACAACGACGCGATCAACGAAATAAAGAGCCGGGTCGGCATCGTCGACGTGGTGCAGCCGCGCGTGGCGCTGCAGCGCAGCGGGCGCAACTTCAAGGGTCTCTGCCCCTTCCACGGGGAGAAGTCGCCCTCCTTCATCGTCTTCCCCGAGACGCAGAGCTACCACTGCTTCGGCTGCGGCGCGAACGGCGACATCTTCGGCTTCCTGATGAACACCGAGGGGCTGGAGTTCCGCGACGCCCTGGGGCGGCTGGCCCGGCAGGCGGGGGTCGACCTCGCGCCGCGCGACGAGGGCGAGGCGGAGGCCGAACGACAGCGCGAGCGCCTGTACAGCGCCTGCGCGACCGCCGCGCTGTTCTACCACAACCTGCTGCTGCGCTCGCCCGCCGAGGGCGCCCAAACGGCGCGGGCCTACACGACGCAGCGCGGCCTGAGCGAGGCGACGATCGCCGGGTTCGCCATCGGCTACGCGCCCGATAGCTGGGACGCCACGGCCAACTTCCTGCGCGAGCGGGGCTACAACAACGCCGAGTTGCTGGAAGCGGGCCTGATCATCGAGCGCGACGGCACGAATGCGGGCTATTACGACCGCTTCCGCCACCGGATCATGTTCCCCATCCGCGACACGCGCGGGCGGACGATCGGCTTCGGCGCGCGCGCGCTCGACGACCGGCCGCCGAAGTACATGAACTCGCCCCAGACGCCGATCTACGACAAGGGCGCCACGCTCTACGGCATCGACCAGGCGCTGCCCGCGATCAAGAGTGCGCACACCGCCGTGATCGTCGAGGGCTACATGGACGTGCTGATCGCCCACCAGACGGGCCACGCCAACGTGGTGGGCGCGTCGGGCACCGCGCTGACCGACCGGCAGGCGGCGCTGGTCAAGAAGGCGGCGCAGCGCATCGTGCTCGCGCTCGACGCCGACGCGGCGGGCGACCTGGCCGCGCTGAAGGGCGCCGAGGTGCTCGAAGGCACCATGGAGCGCGAGCGCGTGCCGATCCTGGGTCCGCGGGGCATGATCGGCGTGGAGCGCCGCCTCGACGCCGAGATCCGCATCATGGCGCTGCCGCGCGGGCAGGATCCCGACGAGCTCTTGCTGCAGGATCCGGCGGCCTGGGACCGGCTGCTCGCCGGGGCGCAGCCGGTGGCCGACCACTTCATCGACGTGGTCGCCGGCGCGCTCGACCTGCACAGCGCCCATGGCAAGAGCGAGGCCGTGCGCCAGACCGCGGCGCTGATCCGCGCGATCGGCGACCCGGTGCAGCGCGCCCACTACGTGCAGAAGGTGGCGACGCTGACCCAGACGCCGGTGGCCGCCGTCGAGCACGCGGTGCTGCGCGCGCCGAGCGGGGTGCCTGCGGGCCGGCGCCGCGCCGCCGAGGCACCGGCCGTCGTGCCGGCGCCGCCGCCCGCGCGCGAACTGACGCCCGAGGAGCACCTGGTCGCCCTGCTGCTGCGCTACCCTGAGGTCGCCCGCATCCCCGAGGCGCCCGCGCTCGACTGCTTCACGCGCAGCGAGAATCGCATCCTGTTCGAGACGCTGCTCGCGCTGACCGAGGATCTGCCGCCCGGCAGCCTGGCCCCGCCGGAGATTGCCCCCGCCGCGGTGCGCGCGGCGCTCGACCCCGCGCTACAGGGCCACTGCGATTACCTGCTGGCGCGCGCGGAGCAGGAGCCGCCGCTCCGCCCGTTCAACCTGGCCCAGGAAGTGACCAACCGGGTGGCGCGGCTCAACGATTTCAACGATCGCCTCTGGGTGCAGCAATTCCAGCTGCGCGCGGAGGCCGAGCCCGAGGCGGGCGCCCGTCTGCTGGAGGACGCGCGCCTGCTCGACCAGATGCGGCCCCAGCTGTTGCAGGCGCCCAGCAACCAGCCCACGCGCAGCACCGTCTTCCGCGATAGCCGCGACTGAATGGCGTGCCGGCGGGCGCGCCCGTCGCGAGAGAGGAGCACCCAGCGTGTGACACCGACCCGGCAGTAGCCATCCAGACTGTGCATCAGAACACGACTGAGTAATTGGCCCGCGACACTCAGCCTGCAGGACTGACAGAGGAGGACACTCATGGCGAAACGCTACAGGCCGGCCGACGAGCCGGGCGCGGAAGTGGTGAGCACTCCCAATCCGGAGCCGGCCGTCTACGCCCGCGAGCCCGGACGGCCCGGTGAGACCGCGCCGCCCGCCGCCTGGACGGAGCTCCTGCACAGCGCCGAGGACGCCCCGGCTTCCGCGCCCGCCGCGGCCCCCCCGGCGCCCGGCGCGCCCCCGGCGCACGCTGACCTGCGCATCTCCTTGCTGATCGAGCGCGCCCGCCGCCAGGGCTTCGTCACCCCCGACCAGATCCTGCAGGTGCAGCCTGCCCCCGAGAGCCACCTCGCCGAGGTCGACGAGATTTACGCCGAGTTGCTCGACCTCAACGTGGAGATCGTGGAGGACGGCGATTGGAGCGGCAGCACGGTGCCCCCCGCCGGCAACCCGACCGCGCTCACGGTCGACCTCAGCGCCGACCTCGACGGCATCGGCGTCGACGACCCGGTGCGCCTCTACCTGCGCGAGATCGGGCGCGTGCCGCTGCTGACGGCCGACGCCGAGATCGCCCTCGCTAAGCGCATGGAGCGTGGGGTCTTCCTGGAGCAACTGATCGCCCAGCTCACCGAGATGGGCCTGGGCGATGCGGCGACGATCTCCGGGCCGATGATCTGCCGCCACGTCTACCACGAGCTGCGGCGGGCCTGGCCGCTCGCGGAAGAGGTTTACTGCGCGCAGCACGGCGGCTCGCTGCCCGCCACCCGCCGCGAAATGCTGACGGCGGTCATCCCCACCTCGCAGCTCGAGCCCGCCGTGGTCAAGGGCATCGCCGCACGGGTCTGCATCTCGGCACAAGAGCTGGAGGACGGCCTGCGCCATACGCTGCTGCTGTTCGAGCTGCTGCCCGCCGCGCTGCGTAGCCGCATCGACCTGTGGGATTGGCCGCTTGAAGCCGATCTCGGCGCCCAGTTGGCCGGGATGGCCGCGCCCCTGCGCCACTACTGGAACGAGATCCTGGCCGATTCGGCGGACGCCCGCCGCCACCTGACCGAGGCCAACCTGCGGCTCGTGGTCAGCATCGCCAAGAAATACATCGGCCGCGGCATGACCATGCTCGACCTGGTGCAAGAAGGCAACATCGGCCTGATCCGCGCCGTGGAGAAGTTCCGCTACACCAAGGGCTTCAAGTTCTCGACCTACGCCACCTGGTGGATCCGCCAGGCGATCACGCGCGCCATTGCCGACCAGGCGCGCACGATCCGCATCCCCGTGCACATGGTCGAGACGATCAACCGCGTGGTGCGCGCCCAGCGCCGCCTATCGCAGGAGCTCGGGCACGAGCCGACCTCCGAAGAAGTGGCCCAGGATCTGAATATGGCGCCCGAGCGCGTGCGCGAGATCCTGAAGATCAGCCAGGAGCCGGTCTCGCTCGAAACGCCCATCGGCGAGGAAGACGACACGCATCTTGGCGATTTCATCGAGGACCACAAGGCCCTCGCGCCGACCGAGGCGGCGAGCAACCACCTGCTGAAGGCCCAGGTGGCCGACGTGCTCGACTCGCTCAGCGAGCGCGAGCGGCTGGTGCTGCAGCTCCGCTTCGGGCTGAAAGACGGCCGCTCGCGCACGCTCGAGGAGGTCGGCCGCGAGTTCGGCGTGACGCGCGAGCGCATCCGGCAGATCGAGGCCAAAGCGCTCCGCCGCCTGCGCCACCCGGCGCGCGCCAAGAAGCTGAAGGACTATCTGGAGTAGGACGCGGGCGGCAACGACGCCGCCCCGCCCGGCCGCCTATGCTTGACGTCGTCCTCTTCGACCTCGACGGCACCCTCGTCGATACGATCGACTCTGATCGTGAGCAGCTGGCAGCACGCTACCGCGACGCACTGCGGCGCGGCCATCGCCCGCGACGCGGTCTTGCCGACGATCGGCCTGCCGCTGCTCGACGCGCTGGAGGCCTACGCGCCGGGCCAGGGCGCCGTGCTCTTCGCGACCTATCAGGAGCACAACGGGCTCTGGCACGACCAGCTGGCCCGGCTGGTGCCCGGTACGCCGCAGATGCTGGCGCGGCTGCGCGCGGCCGGGTGCCTGCTCGGCGTGGTCAGCAGCAAGCGCCGCGACATCATGATGCGGGGGGTCGACCTCTTCGCCCTGGGGCCTACCGTGGACACGACGGTCGCGCTGGAGGACACGGCGCGCCCGAAGCCTGCGCCCGACCCGCTGCTCTGCGCGCTGCAACGGCTGGGGCACGTGCCCGACCCGCGGCGCACCGCCTACGTGGGCGACGCGCCGGGCGATATGGCCGCGGCGCGCGCCGCCGGGATGCGGGCGATCGGCGTGGCCTGGGGCGCGGCGGCCCCCGCCGTGCTGACGGCCGCGGGCGCCGAGGTCGTGCTGACCGGCTGGGATGCGCTGCTGCACCTCGCGGCGGAGGCGCCATGAGCTCACGCTACACGATCCAGACGCCGCACGGCGACGAGGAGCACTCGGCGGGCGGCGTCGTCTACCGGCCCGCGCCCGACGGGAGCGGCTGGGAAGTGCTCTGCCTGGAGCGGCCGCGCTACGGCGATTGGTCGCTGCCGAAGGGCCACCTCGAGCCGGGCGAGACGGCCGAAGCCGCGGCGCTGCGCGAGGTCGAGGAGGAGACGGGGGTGCGCGGGCAGATCCGGGGGCTCCTGGCCACCGCGCGCTACCCGATCACCGGGCGCAGCGGGCGGCCCACCACCAAGATCGTCGACCACTACCTGATCGCCGCCGACCCGGCGCACGACTCGGCGGCACCCCAGCCGCCCGAGCGCGACATCCCCCACTGGCTGCCATTGGCGGAAGCGGAGGCGGCCATGACCCACGCCACCGACCAGGAGTTCAATCCGCCGTGCGGGCGCCCGGCTCGCGGCGGAGACTGCGGGGCCCGGGGGGCCCGGAACTTGCTGAATCGCCGGCATGTTCTACGATAAGGCCAAGATCGACGTAAAGGCGGGCAAGGGCGGCGACGGCAGCGCGTCGTTCCGGCGCGAGCGCTACATCGCCTTCGGCGGGCCCGACGGCGGTGACGGCGGCCGCGGCGGCTCCGTCATCCTGCGCGCCAACCCCCAGCTGAACACGCTGCTCGATTATCACTACCGCCAGCACTTCAAGGCGCCCGACGGCGGCAACGGCCGGGGCAAGAAGATGCACGGCGCGAACGGCGCCGACCTGACCCTCGACGTGCCGCCCGGCACGCTCGTGACCGTCGTCGACCGCGACATCCTCGACCCGACCGTGCTGACCGAGGAGTCGTTCGACCTGATGGAGCCGGGGCAAGAGCTCGTGGTGGCGCGCGGCGGGCGGGGCGGGCTCGGCAATGTCCACTTCGCCACGTCGGTGCACCAGGCGCCGCGCATCGCCGAGAACGGCGAGCCGGGCGAGGAGCGCAGCGTGCTGCTCGAGCTCAAGCTGATCGCCGACGTGGGCCTGATCGGCTACCCGAACGCCGGCAAGTCGACGCTGTTGAGCCGCATCAGCGCGGCGAAGCCGAAGATCGCGGATTATCCCTTCACCACGCTGGAGCCGCAGCTGGGCGTGGTCGATCTCGACGGGCAGACGTTCGTCGTGGCCGACATCCCGGGGCTGATCGAGGGCGCCAGCGAGGGCGCCGGGCTGGGGCTGGAGTTCCTGCGCCACGTGGAGCGCTGCCGCCTGCTCGTCCACGTGATCGACGGCGCCTCGGGCCTCTTCCCCGGCATGACGGAGGCCGACGTGGCGGCGCTCGGCGGCGAGCCCAGCGCGCGCAACCCGCGCGCCGATTTCGCGCGGATCAATCATGAGCTCGAAGCCTACAGCGCGGTGCTGGCCACGCGCCCGCAGATCGTGGCGATCAACAAGATGGACCTGCCCGAGGCGCGCAAGCGCTGGCCGAAGCTGCGCACCTGGTTCACGACGCACGGCTACCAGGTGGTGGCCATCTCGGCGGCGACCGGCGAGGGCGTGGACGAGCTCGTGCGGCGCCTGGCGAGCGCTCTGGCCGAGCTTCCGCCGCGCGAGGCGCTGGCCGCGGCGCCCCCCGCGCCCCCGTCCGCCGAGGAGGCGCTGCACACGCTGCGCGCCACGCCGAACGAGGATGCCTTCACGATCACGAAGGTGGAGGATGGCTTCTACCGGGTGCAGGGACCGAAGATCGAGCGCGTGGTCAGCATGACGCGCATGGAGAACGAGGAAGCGCTGGACCGGCTGCAGACGGTACTGGAGCGCAGCGGCATCAGCGCGGCGCTGCGCAAGGCGGGCGTGGCCACCGGCGACACGGTGCTGATCGGGCGCACGGAGCTCGAGTGGAACGACGAGCCCTGGGCCACGCCGGAGGGCCGCCGGGCCGCGGGTCGCGGCAGCCGGCATTCCGGGCCAGGCAAGCGCCACAGTTAGCCCGGCGCGCGGACGACCGCCTTCCAGCCCCATTCCGCCACCTTGCGGCCCCGCACGGGCGCGGGGCTTGCCTGGCCCTACGCCACCGTTTCGGCCCGCTGGTCTGGACTTCTCCCACCGTGCTGTGTTACAATACTTTCAATTCGAATTGAAGGTTCTGCGGCCCGGTGCCGGCGGGGCCGTCGCGACGCGGGGGGAATGGTATGCCGGAGTCGGTCGAAGCCGTGCAAGATCGCTTCATCAACGAGTGGGGCGACCTGGTTACGGTCTGGGGCTTGAACAAGACCATGGGGCAGATCCACGCCCTGCTCTATATCACCGGCCAGGCGCTGACGGCCGACGAGATCATGGAGCGGCTGAACATCAGCCGGGGCAACGTCAGCATGAACCTGCGCGCGCTGATGAGCTGGGGCGTCGTGCACCGCCAGCACCGCAAAGGCGACCGCAAGCAGTATTACGTGGCCGAGGAGGACACCTGGCGCTGGTTCAAGAACGTGGTGCGCGAGCGGCGCAAGCGCGAGGTCGAGCCGATCATCGAGGCGTTCTCCGACACGCTGTCGCTGCTGCCCACGCCCGCGCACAGCAACGGCGCCCAGGCCGCCGAGACGGCCGAGCTGCGGGCGCGCCTGGAGCAGGTGCGCGGCTTCGTGCAGGTGTTTAACCGCGGCATCGACATGTTCCTGCGCTTCAGCCGCGACGACTTCAACGAGCTCATGGAGCTCCTCGCGGCGACCGAGGATCCGGGCAGCGATCTGGCCCGCCGCGCCCTCAACAAGCAGGCGTGATCGCCGCTGCCCCGTCCCATCCGCCCGCGCCGCCGGCTGGTCTGGGGGAGGAGGCTCCGTCCCCCGGCGGTCCGGCGCCGGCAAGGTTGCAGGTAGCGCCAACCGGCTGTAGGAGGGGGCTCCGCCCCGCGACAAACGCCGCCCCAAGATCCGGCCCGATACGCATCCCGATGCCCCCGAGACGGCCGTCCCCCGCCGATCCGCTACGATTCGCCCGGCGCCCGCGGCCCCTCCCCGCCGCGCACATCCCCGTTCCCGGTCCTCCCCCTTGTCATCCTGAGCGCAGCGAAGGATCTCCGCCCACGCACATCCCCGTTCCCGGTCCTCCCCCCCGTCATCCGGCGCTGCGCGCAGGATCTCCGCCCGCGCACATCCCCGTTCCCGGCCCTCCCCCTTGTCATCCTGAGCGCAGCGAAGGATCTCCGCGCCGGGGAGCTTACCCCGGGCAACGCCCCGGCGTCCTTGCAGCTTGTCGGCGCAGAACCGCCTTGCTCAGGGCAGTATTGCGGAGTTGGAGATCCTTCGCTGCGCTCAGGATGACAGGTTTCGGCCGGCAGGGCGCGGCCGCGGCATGTCCCGGCGGCCCCGGGGAGCGCCCGTAGCCGGTGGCTGCCGCACGGTCTGACCGCCCGGCCGGGCCGGGCGCCGCTCTCTCGGCTGCCGCCCGGCGCGAGGGCGCCTGGCTGATCCGCGGCCTGCGCACGCCGGGCCTGTGGGCGCTGCTGATCGCCGCGGGCGTCGTCTGGACGCTCGCCTGGCAGACGAAGAGCGTCTACACGGTGGACGCCGGGGGGCTCGAAGACAACGCCTACGTGGCGCACTTCTACGCCAAGGAGCCCGACCCCAAGGCTAACCCGAACCCGCCCTTCACCTACCGCTGGAGCCAGGCCGCGAGCGACATCGTCTGGCCGGGGCTGGGCAACGTGCCGGTGACGGTGACGCTGCGGCTGGCGGGCGGGCGCCCGGTCGGACAGCCGCCGCCGGTCGTCACGGCGACCGTGCACGGCCAGGTCTTCCCGCTGCCCGTCACGAACGACCTGCGGGACTACAGCATCGCTGTCGGCCGGGGGAACCCCTGGGATGGCGACCTGGCCATCCACCTGCACAGCACCACCTTCACGCCGCCGGGTGACCCGCGCGCGCTCGGCGTGCTGGTCTTGGGGGCGACGGTCACGCCGGTCGACCTCGGGCTGCGGCCCGGCGTGGTGCCGCCGCCCGCCGATCTGGCGCGCTGGGCGGCCGCGCTCGGCCTGCTCTGGCTGCTGACCTGGCGGCTGACGGGTAGCGCGCGGGCCGCGGCGTGGCTCGGGGCCGCGGGCACCGCCGCCGTGGCGCTCGGCGCCGTCGCCGCGCGGCCTGACCTGGGCCTGCTCGCGCCCGAGGCGCCCGTGCTGCTGCTCTGGGCCGTCCCGCTCGCGCTGGGCGGGCTGGCGGCGGCACGCGCGCTCGGCGTGCGCGGCGGCGCGGCGGCGCGGGCCGACCGCCCTCCGGTCTTCGGGCCCGCACAGGCGGTGGGCGCCGCGTTCGCCGCGGCATTCGTGCTGCGCTTCGGCGGCATGGTCGACCCGCAGTTCCTGAGCAGCGACATCCTGCTGCACGTGCACAACGTCGAGAAGGTGCTGAGCGGCACCTGGGTCTGGACCGGCTACCTGCCGAACAACACGCCGCAGCCCTATCCGCCCCTGCCCTACCTGGCTGTGGCGCCGCTCGCCTGGCTGGTGCCCGACTTGTCGCTGCTGATCCGCTTCGCGGGCGCGCTGCTCGACGCGAGCCTGGTGCTCGCCGTCGCCTACGTGGGCGCATTGCTGGCCGGGCCCGCCGCGGGCGCGGCGGCGGCCTGGGTGGCGGCGCTGCTGCCCGCGTCGTTCGTCTACTTCTCGCCCGGCAACTACTCCTACCTGTTCGCCTCGGCCGTCTTCGGCTGGACGCTGGCCGCCTGGGCCGGGCTGCTGAAGGCGCCGCGCCCGGGCTGGGCGCGGGCGGCGCTGCTCGCGCTCGGCTTCTTCCTGACCTTCCTGAGCGCCTACGGCCTGCTGATCGCCGCCGTCGCCGTAGGCGGACTGTTCGTTGCGCTCGCGCTGCTGCTCGGCCCGGCGGCGCTGCGGCGGCGCGCGCTCGTGGTGGCGGGGGCCGCGGCCGCAGCGGGGCTGGCGGCACTCGCCGTCTACTACGTCCACTTCCTCGACATCCTGCTCGCCCCGGCGGGGGGCACCGACACCGGCGCGAGTCTGCCCGCCGCGCCCGCCGCCGCGTTCCTCGACCTGCTGGGGCGGCGGCTCGACCCGACGCTCGGCGTCCCGGCGATCCTGGCGGCGGCGGCCGGCTGGGTGGGCGGCCCGGCGCGCGGGCGGGCGCTGCGCGTGCTGGCCGCCGCGCTGACCGGCGCGGGGCTCGTCTTCGCGGCGCTCAGCCTGGCGGTCGGCGAGAACATCCGCTACCCGCTGCTGCTCGCGCCCGTCGTGGCCGTGGGCGCCGGGGCGCTGCTGGCGCGGGTGGGCGCGCGCGGCGGCGCGGGGCGGGCCTGGAGCGTGCTCTTCGGCGGCGCGCTGGCCTGGCATCTCCTCACGATCTGGATCCCATTGGTCCTGACACGGTATCATTAGGGGTATGAACGAACACAGCACCGCCCTGCCCATCGCGCCCCCGGCCGCCCGCGTGGCCGCGCCGCCCGGCCGCCTGGCCGGCGCCGTCCTCTGGGTCGAGCGCCAGGCGCCGCGCCTGCTGCTGGCGGGCATGGCGCTCTACCTGGTGATCTTCTTCGCCGCCTCGGTCTACAAGTACCAGCACTACGGCCAGGGCTACGATCAGGTCGACTACGAGCAGGCCATCTGGAACACCGTGCACGGCCGGCCCTTCGAGGACCTGCGTTTCACCTTCGCCGACACGATCTGGGGCGCGATCGACTGGATGCCGCTGCTGGCGGTCTTCGTGCCGCTCTACGCGCTGCTGCCCTCGCCGATCCCACTCTTCTTCGTGCAGATCCTGGCGGTGGCCGTCGGCGCGTGGCCGGTCTACCAACTCGCGAAGACCAAGCTGGGCCGGCCGCTGCCTGCGCTGGCCTTCGGGCTGGCCTGGCTGCTCTACCCGACCGTCGAATACGCCGACCTCGACCCGTTCCAGATGCGCATATTCTCCACGGTGCTGCTACTGTTCGCCTTGCTCTATTTCGAACAGGAACGGATGGCACCTTTCGTGCTCAGCGCGGGCCTGGCACTGCTCTGTCGCGAGGATTCCGCGCTCGTGCTGATGATGTTCGCGGTCTTCGCGCTGGCGGCGCGCAAGGGGTGGCGCTGGGTGCTGGTGCCGGGCGCGCTCGGGGCCGGCTACTTCGTGCTCGTGATGGTGTTCGTCGTGCCCGCGTTCGTGCACGTGGCCGCGGGGCCCTGCACCGGCCCGGTGCCGATGAGCCAGATCGCGAACGCCTGGCCCGGCGTCGGCAATCCGAACCTGGGCTACTACCTGCACTGGGGCTGCACGCCCGGGATGATTCTCGGCAACCTGCTCAAGGACCCGCTGTACACGTTCAACTATATGTTTGGCGACGTGCACAAGCTGGAGTACCTGGGCGCGATGCTGGCGCCATTCGCGTTTCTGTCGCTGCTGGCGCCCGCGCGGCTGTTGTTCGCCCTGCCGATCCTGGGGCTCAACCTGATCGCCTGGCGGCCGATCCAGACCGACTACCGCAGCCACTACCAGTTGCTGATCACGGTCGGCATCGTCGCCTCGGCGGTCGCGGGCTACCAGGTGCTGGAGCGGCTGTTGGCCCGCCGGGCAGGCGGCGCGACGCCGGGCCCCGTGCGCGCGGCGCTGCCGGCCGTGGCGCTGCTCGGGGTGGCGCTCGCCGCCAACGTGGGGCTGCATAACCCGGTGCTGCGCACGGCGCTCTACCACGAGACCGACGCGCGGGTCGCCGCGGCCAACCGGCTCGTCGCCATGGTGCCGGCCGACGCGCCGGTGGCGGCGTCCAGCTTCCTGGCGCCGCACCTGTTGCCCAGGAGGTACCTGTACAACTTCCCGCCCGGGCCGAATTCGCCCTACAGCATGAGCGATTTCAAGGACCTGCAGTACATCCTGGTCGACCCGGACGCCAGTGCCATCGAGTTCAACAAGCTGCCGGACGGCCGCACCGCTTTGCAGGCGCTGGAACAGAGTCCCCAGTGGACGCTGCTCGCCAGCGATCAGGACTTCCGCCTCTACCAGCGGGCACGCCCGTAGGCCGGCCGGGGGCCGCAGGCGGGCGCCCGGCCCCGGCTCGTGAGAGGAGAAGCTATCCATGCATCGCGATCCGTCATGGTTTGTCCGATCGCCCGGGACCGCGCGTGCCATCCGGCCCGCGCTGATCCTGGCCCTGCTGGCCGGCGGGCTGATCGCCCTGATCGCCCTGGCCGGCGGGCCGGCCCGCGCGCAGAGCACCGCGGGCGTCATCGCCTTCACCGGGCCCGACCACAACATCTGGCGGATCGCCGCGGACGGCAGTGACCGCCGCCAGCTGACGCAGGACGGGAGCTCGGACTACCCGAGCTGGACGCTCGACGGTACGCAGATCGTCTTCGCCTCGATCCGCGAGCATCAGGTCATCAGCACGACCGAGGGCGCGGTGACCGCGAGCCACATCTTCGCGATGGACGCGAACGGCGGCAACGCCCACGCCATCTCCAGCGGGATGACCGACGACCGGCTGCCCGGCGTGGCACCGGGTAGCGGGCGCGTGGTCTTCTATCGCAACCATAACTGGCGGCTGGTGGGCGGTGGGCCGGCGCGCGACACAGACGTCGTTAGCATGCGCCCGGACGGCAGCGACGCGCGCGTGCTCGGCAGCCAGGTGACGACACAGGGCACCCGCATCGACCGCTACCCGCCGGCCGTGGCGCCCGACGGCTCGGCCGTTGCCGTGATCCGCCAGGTGCCCGGGCAGAACAGCGAGATCCTGATGCTGGACCCCAGCACGGGCCACTTCACGACGCTGGCGCCGGAGATCGACCAGGGCGCCACGCCGGGCACCGTCGAGTATCTCTGGCCGCGCTTCGACCCGCAGGGCCGCCTCGTGGTGCTGCGCCGGGTTTACACCTACGGCCCGGTCGACGTCGGCCTGATCCGGATGGACCGCGCGGGCAAGAACACCGCCACCCTGCTGGGCCACCTGCAGTACGAGTCGCTGGCCGACGGCTACGACGTCAACTGGGACGCCCGCACGGTCGTGGCCGCGCGCGCACCGCAGATGCCGGGCGGGCTCAACCCCGAGGAGATCTACCTGATCGACCTGGACACCGGCACGGCGGGCCCGCCCATCGACAGCGGCCACGCGCCCAGCCTGACGCTGACGGGCGGGCAGCCCGCCGCCCCGACGGCGCTGCCGACAGCGCCGCCCGCGCCGACCCAGCCCGCGCCCCCGCCGGGCACGCCCGCGGTGACGCCGCCGCCCGCGCCAACCGGCACCCCGCTCATCGACACGCCGGACCCGCTCTTCTACGACGTCTGGGAACGGGTGGACCGCCCCGTCAAGGAGGGCGGGGCCGCGCGCTCCTGGATCTGGGGCCCCGTGGGCCGCGCCGTCGAGCACGAGCCCTACGGCAACGGCACGCGGCTCGTGCAGTATTTCGACAAGGCGCGGATGGAGCTTAATCCGGCGGCGAACGGCAACCCGGCCTACGTGACCAACGGCCTGCTCGTCGTCGAGATGCTGAGCGGGCAGATCCAGATCGGCCCCACGCAATACCAGAGCCACCCCCCGGCGACGGCGCCCATCGGCGGCGACGGCGCGGCCAACCCGGCGCCGTCGTTCGCGACGCTCGCCACGGTCGCCTCGCTGGCGGGCGAGAACCAGGCCGCGCCCGCCCTGCACAGCCCCGTGACGGCGACGCTGAGCGCGGACGGCCAGATCGGGCACATCACCTTCCCGGCGACCGAGCGGATCGGCTATTATGCCAAGGAGACCGGGCACAACATCCCGGAGGTCTTCTTCAACTTCCTGAACCAGACGGGCAAGGTGTGGACGCGCGGCGGCTATCACAGCGCGGTGATCCTCGATTGGGTCTACACGGTGGGCTACCCGATCACGGAGCCGTATTGGACGCGCATGTCGGTCGCGGGCAAGGTGCAAGACGTGATGATCCAGGCGTTCCAGCGCCAGGTGCTGACGTACATCCCGGCCTACCAGGCGCCGTGGAACGTGCAGTTCGGCAACGTGGGCCTGCAATACTACCAGTGGCGCTACGGCCACCTGCCGCCGGGCGCGCAGCCGTAGGCATGGCCGACCCTGCCCTCGAGCAGGCCCTTGCCGCGGCGATCGACCCGTGGCTGGGCCACATGCGCTGGCGCAAGGACTACGCCGCCTGGCGCCAGCGCCGCATCCGGCAGGAAGACTACCAGGCGGGCAACGTGGCGAGCGTGCGTGCGGCCGTCGGCGGCACGCTCGCCGGGCAGCGGCTGCTCGACCTGGGCAGCGGCATGGGCGGGCTGGCCGTGGCGCTGGCCCGCGAGGGCGCGGCCGTCATCGCGCTCGACTACAACCCGGCCTACTGCCGCATCGCGCGGCTGCGCGCGCAGCGCTACGCCCTGCGGCTGCCGCTGCTGGTCGCCGCGGGCGAGGCGGTGCCCTTCCCGAGCGCGGCCTTCGACGCCGTGATCAACCTCGACGTGATCGAGCACGTGGCCGACCCGGATCGGGTGGTCGCCGAGATCGCGCGGGTGCTGCGGCCGGGCGGCGCGGCGCTGACCAGCGCACCGAACCGCTTCGCCTTCCGCGACGCCCACTACCACCTGCCGGGCATCAACTGGCTGCCGCGTCCCTGGGCCGAGGCGATCATCCGCCGCGCCGGCCACTCGAAAGAGGCGGGTAGCCTGCTGCAGGACCGCCAGGCGCTCTCGGCGCTCAACACCTACACCTGGGCGGGCTTCGCCGCGCTGGCGCGCCGCCATGGCCTGCGCGCGGTCGACCTGGTGGAGGAGCGCCTGCGCCAGGGCGAGATCCGCCAACTGACGGGGGTGCGCCGCCACCTGCTGGAGGCGGTCCGCCGCCTCGGCCTGCTCGGCCCGATCTACCGCGTCTACCGCTTCGGCTGGCAAGGCACCTTCCAGGTCCGGCTGGAGAAGCCGGGGTAGCGGCGGGCTGAGACGAAGAACGTGCCTGCTGCGAGGGGCGGTATCGCCTATCGGGGAGCGGGCGTCGTCCCGCGACAGCGGGGCGGCCCCACTCCGCCGGCGCCGTGCTATAATGCCCCGACACACGAAGCGCCCGTCGTATGCGGGAACGCGCCGGCCGGCGCCGGACTCGTGAGAGGCGGGCAGATGCGCACATCACAAGCGGCGCCGGCCACGCGGGGCGCGGGCGCCCCGCTGGAGCAGCAGGCCCACGCCGGCTCCGGCGTGCGCGTGATCCGGGCGCTGCTCCGCGCGCTCTTTGGCACCTGCTTCCGGGTGCGCGTGATCGGGCGCCGCGCCGTGCCCCCGACGCCGGTCATTATCTGCGCCAATCATCTCGGCTGGGCCGACTTGTTCCTCGTGCTGCTCTACTTCCCGGTCCAGCCGCGCATCTACGTGCTGGCCGAGCGCGAGGTGGAGGCGATTTCGCCCGCGCGCACCTGGTTCTTCCACCGCCTCCAGATCCTGGTGCCGCTCGACCGCGGCAAGCCCCGCGAGGCCCTGGCCGTCATGACGGCGATCCTGGAGCGCGGCGGCTCGCTGCTCATCTTCCCCGAGGGCCAGGTAGGGCATGTGGAAGGCACGCTGGCCCCGCTGCAGCACGGCGCGGCGCACCTCAGCCAGCTAACCGGGGTGCCCCTGCTGCCGGTGGGCCTCACCGGCCCGAGCGTGCTCTGGCTGGGCCGCCGCCTGGTGCTGCGCATCGGCCGGCCCCTCGCGCCGACCGCCTTCTCCGGCGACCTGCGCGCCCGCATCCGCGCCCAGACGGCCGCGCTCGACACCGCGCTGCGCGCGCTGCTCCCCGGCGACACCCAACGTCCCCGCTTCCGCCCCCTGCGGCGCCGGCTGACGGAGCTGTTCTGAGCCGCGAGACGGACCGGCTGACCCCGTTTGTCCCCCGCCGCGCCCCTCAGGTATAATTGGCGCGCTATGCATTTGCACCTGGACCCCGATTGGCGCGCGGACGTGCTGCGCCTGCTGCGCGCGCGCGGCGCCTGGATCGCCGCCGCGGCCCTGCTGCTCTACGCGATCGCGATCTGGTTCGACCTGCCCACGCCCGCGGGGACGAAGTACGCGCCCCCACCCACCGGCGCCGGCCTGCAGCCGGCGAGCATTTGGGACCCCATGCAGGCGCTGCGCGGCTGGGGCGTCTACAGCCTGAAGCCGCCCTCCGGCTGGGCCTGGCCCTTCATCCCGCCTGCGCCGCGCTGGCGCTGGAGCGTGATCCTGGGCGCGGGGCTGCTCGGGCTGGGCTGGCTCGTCTTCTGGGAGCGCCGGGCGGCGCGCCGGGCGGCGGCCGCCGCGGTCGCGCTGGCGGGGCTCGTGGTGCTGGGCTACCTGCTGCAGTGGGGCGCCCTCTGGCTGAAGGACCCGCACCCCAACCAGTTGCTGACCACGCGCATCGCCGACAACTCGTTCACCGGCTTCTTCACCTCGGCCACACAGACCGACGACCCCGACCGGCTCTTCGGCGGCTACCTCGTCGCCCTGCAAGACCGCAGCGAGACGCGGCTCTGCGGCCACTGCCGCACCCACCCGCCGGGGCCGATCCTGCTCTACTGGCTGCCCATGCAGGCGATCGGCGCGCTGCCCTTCGCCTGGCAGGCGGGCATCCAGGCGGGCCTCGTCCGGCTGCTCGGCGCGAGTCCCCCGGTGCTGCCGCCCGCGCAGGCGATCGTGGCGCTGCTCGGCGGGCATGCGCTGCTGGCCGGGGCCGCGCTGATCGTGCTGCCGCTCTACGGGCTGGCGCGCCTGCTGGCCGGGCCGGCGCTCGCGCTGCGGCTGGCGGCGTTCGGCCTGCTGCTGCCCGGCCCCATGGTCATGACGCCTGAGCTGGACCCGCTCTACGCCGTGCTCGCGGCGCTGCTCTTCTACCTGGCGCTGCTCGGGCTGCGTGCGCCGCGTGGGCAGGGCTGGTGGGGCTTCGGCACGGGCGTGCTGCTCGCCTCCGGGCTCTATCTCTCCTTCGGCCTCTGGGTGCTGGCCGTGCCGCTGGCCGCCTTCGCCGTCTTCGCCACCCTGGGCGTGCTTGGCCTCTGGCGCGCGCCCGGCGCACCGCTCGCCGCGCCGCTGCCCTGGCCGCGCGCGCTGCTCTGGCTCGGGGCCGTGGCCGCGGGCACCGCTGTGCCCTGGGCGCTGCTCTGGGGCGCCACCGGCTTTCCGCTCGCCGACGTCGTGCCGCTGGCGCTCTATATCCAGCTCAGCGGCATCACCGCGCGGCGGCCCTACGACGTCTGGGTCATCTTCAACCTGATCGACTTCCTGCAGTTCGTCGGCCTGCCACTCGTCGTGGCGCTGCTGCTGCTGCTCTTCCGGCGGCGGGTGCTGGTGGCCGCGGCGGCGGGCGCCGGCCCCGGCGACACCATGCTCGCGCCGCCCCCACCACCCGCGTGGCCGCGCCGCGTGGCCGCGACGGTCGCGGCGCACGTTAATCTCTACGACCTGCTCCTTTGGCTGATCGTGCTCGGGCTCGACATCTCGGGCGCGGTGCGCGCCGAGGTCGGGCGCATCTGGATCTTCCTGATGCCGATCGGCCTCCTCGCCCTCTACCAGGCGACCGGGCAGGGGCGGTTGGCGCGCTGGCAGATTCTCGGCTTGATGGCCGCGCAGGCGCTCGTGCTGCTGCTCATCGCGAGCCGTTGGTACACGCCGATCGGCTGCTGCCCGTGAGCGCCGCGGCGCCGTTCTCGCTCCTCACCTGGAATCTCTGGCAGTACAGCGTGCCCTGGACGTACAGCCCGCCGCGCGCCGTCGTCGCGGACTACCCGGCGGACGCGCCGCGCCCGGGCCCCGGCGCCTGCTGGGCGATCCGCCGCGCGGGCGTGCTGCGCGCGCTGGCCGATCTGCGGCCGGATCTCGTGCTGCTGCAGGAGGCGGCCACGGACGCCGACGCAGCGCCGGGCGCGCCCAACCAGGCGCACCAGATCGAAGCCGCCGCGGGCTACCAGGCGGTCTACGCGCGGGCCTCGCGGTCGAGCCGCCGCGTGGCCGAGCACGGCCAGGCCGTCCTCTACGCGCCCGGCTGGACCGTGACCGGGCAGACGGCGCGCGCGCTGCCCCACGCGGGCCGCGCAGCCAGGGATGTGCCGCGCCTGGCCCTCGCCGTCGATCTGCTTGGCCCGGCAGCGCCGCTGCGCGTAGTCAACATACATCTCTCGCTCGACGCGGAGGCGCGGGCACGGAGTGTGGCCCTGCTGCTGGACGACCCGGCGCTGGCAGGCGACCCGGCCGTGCCGTGCGTCCTCGCGGGCGACTGCAACGATCTCCCCGACGGTGCGACGATCGGGCGGCTGCGCGCCGCGGGCTGGGTCGACGCCTGGGCCGCGGCCGCGCCCGGCGATCCGGGCCCCACCTTCCCCACGCCCGATCCCTTCCTGCGGCTCGACTACGTCTTCCTGTCGCCGGGCGCGGGGCTGCGCGTCGTGGCCGCGACCCGCGTCGGCCTGACGCCCGACGCGGCGGGGTTCTACCCGTCGGACCACGCCGGGGCTGTGCGTCACGCTCGCGCTGGAGTGAGCGCGGTACACGGCAAGCCGGAGGGGATGGTACGGATACAGGAGTGAGGCGGACGACAGCCGCTTCACGCGCTGGAATCCGCCAGTAAACCGGCGCCGAGGCATCAGGTTGCGCGTCAGAGGCATCCGGCCGAGACGACGCCGGGTCGGTGCATGGTCCCGGAATCCCGTAGCCGGGCGCTTCCGATCTACCCGGGCGACGTGTAGGGAAGCCACTCAACGCGCCCAGTCCATTCATCGGGCACGCTCGCTAACAACACTAGCGACAGGCTGGCGACGGCAGTCGCCTGAGGAGCGCGCTGCTGAACGACGATGACACCGGGCATGGCCAGCCCGGCAGCTACGCGGGCGTACGCAAGCGGCGGAATCGTCCGGGCATCGTGGGTCAGCAGAATTCGGCCTTGATCGGCTGCCCACGCCAGCACCTCCTCGTCCGGCGCGTTAGCCAGACCGACGGGGGCAAGCTGGGTCACGTCGAGGACTTGGGGCGCAACCTGGCGTTCAACGGCGGCCCACAGCATTCGGTTGAAGTTGTGGTCGAGCGCCAGGCGCCACACCGCTCAGGATCCGGGCGGGAGGGCTTGGTCCCCCAGGCGTTGGCGTAGCGGGCTCGGACCCTGGCGGGCGTCCAGTTCCTGTCGGATCGCGCTGGCCTGCCGTTCCTGGTCGGCCAGATACGCGTCGACCTCGCGCTGCTGCCGCAGGTAGAAGGCCAGGATGGCGTGGACATCGGCCGGGACCAGGCCGTCGAAGCTGCGAGCGATCTCTTCGGCTGTTTCGCCCTGCCGGTACAGCGCGACGATCGTGTCGAGGGTGAGGCGGGTCCCGCCCACCCGGATCGTGCCGCGGGCATCCATCTGGAGCGGCACCGGCTCGGCGCCGATTGTGAGAGCCATACGATCGTCTCCTCTGCGGATACGGGCCAGGGCACAGCCAAGCCGATTGGCTACCGGCTGCTGGACTCATTATAACGCGGAACTCCGTCGGACGCGACCGGCGCACACGGGCACGGGCAGGGCGCGGCGGGGTTCTACCCGTCAGACCAGGCGGGGTCTGGCGTCACGCTTGCGCCGGGGTGAGGGGCCGCGCGCTCCGCGCTGATTGTGAGCGTCGTCCTGACTGCAGTGTCTCCTCCCCGCGTGGGGGCAGATGCGGCCGCGCGATCCATCCGCGCCCCCTGCCCGGCGCGTCAGAACCCCGGGCAGGGCCGCGGGCGGGAACAGGCGGTGGTGACGACGTGGTGACGACGTGGTGACGGCGTTTTCGAGCACGTCGTCACCACGTTTCCGGCTGCATCCAGCCATAATCAGTGCATGGTGACGCGGGTGACGACGTAGGGCCGGTGGTGGATGGATGCGACGTGGATGCGCGGGTACGCGGGACGGAGCGCGCTCCTCCGCACGGCCGCCGGCCGGATCGGCGGTTCTCGGGCCGGATCCTCGGGCGGCGCGGGTCGCCGGGCTGCGCCGCCTCCTGCCGGCGATCGCGGGCTGTCCCAGGCCGATTCTCCACCCGCCAGGACGACCACAGCGGCAGCCCTCGGCACGGCGCCGTCGCTTGAGCCGCCGGGCAAAGCGTGGTACACTCGGAGGACATGACTGCACCCTCCCCGGCCGGGCGCCCGCTCAAGATCGCGCTGTATAACGTGACCACGACCACGAAGGTCGGCGGGGTGGAGACGTTTGTCTGGGAGGTGGCGGCGCGGCTGGCGGCGCGCGGCGCCCGCGTCGACGTGATCGGCGGGCGCGGGCCCGAGCGGCAGGCCGCGCCGGGCGTCCGCGTCGTCACCCTGCCCTATCTCGACCGCACCGTCTGGCGGCGCCTGCCCCTGCTGGGGCGGCAGTACACGCTGACCAAACTGCTCGAACGCTGGTCGTTCGCCGTCTGCGGCCTGCCGTGGCTGCTCGCGCACCGCTACGACATCGTGCATATCCAGAAGCCCTACGACCTGCCCGTGGCGGCGCTGGCGCGGCTGAGCGGGGCGCGGGCCGTCTTCGGCTGCCACGGCAAGGATTTCTGGCTGGGCGACCGGCGCTTCACGCGCTGGATGCAGGCCGCCGTCTCGTGCAGCGCGTTCAATGCGGGACAGATCCGGGCCCGCTACGGCATCCGCCCCGAGGTGATCTACAACGGGGTCGACCCGGCGCAGTTCCCCGCCTGCCCGCCCGCCGATATGGCCGAGACGCTCGCCGCATTGGGCCTGCCCGCGCGCCCCGACCGCGCCGCCCCGGCCGCCCGTCGTGCTCTTCGCCGGGCGGTTGGTGCGCTGGAAGGGCGTGGAGTACCTCATCGAGGCGCTGCCCGAGATGGCGACGCCCAGCGTCACCCTCTGGATCGCGGGCAGCGGGCCCTACCAGCCCGACCTGGAGGCGCTGGCGGTCCGCCTGGGGGTGGCCGATCGCGTGCGCTTCCTCGGCAACGTGCCGCGCGCCCAACTCATCGCGCTCTATCACGCGGCCGACGTGCTCGCCGCCACCTCGTTCGTCAACGAGACGTTCGGCATCGCCCTCTGCGAGGCGATGGCCTGTGCGCGGCCGGTCGTCGCCAGCCGCTTCGGCGGCTTCCCCGAGGTCGTGGAGGACGGCGTGACCGGCTACCTCGTGCCGCCGCAGGATCCCGCCGCGCTCGCCGCCGCGCTCGATCGCGTGCTCGCCGATCCGGCCGCAGCCGCCGCGCTCGGCCGCGCCGGGCTGGCCCGCGTCACGCGCCTCTTCACCTGGGACGCCGTGGTCGACCGGCTGGAGGCGGTCTACCGCCGGGTGACCGCGTGAGCGCCGCTGCCCCGGCGCCCGGCACCCGGCCGGTCGCCCTGCTCTACGTCGCCTACCCGCTCAGCCTGACGCTGCAGGCGGCCAACGCGGTGCAGACCTTCCAGACGATGCGCCACCTGGCCGCGCAGGCGCCCGCGCGGGACGCGACGGTCACGCTGGTCATCCCGCGCTGGCTGCGCGAGCCGAGCCGCTTCGCCGAGGCGCTCGGCCCGGCCGTGCGCCACCTGCCGCGCATCCCGATCAACAAGCTGACGCGCTTCTGGAAGGCCAGCGCCTTCTCCTACCTGGAGCGCACCGCCTGGAGCGCCCAGTTGCTGGCCTGGCTCGGCTGGCGGCGGCTCACGGGGCGGGGCTTCGCGGCGATCTACGTGCGCGACTCGGTCGTGGCCTACTGGCTGCTGCGCGCGCGCGCCCTGGCGGGCGCGCCGATCGTCTATGAGGTGCACGATCTGGAGCAGACCAACCCCTCGGCGGCGCGCGGCGCGGGGCTCGCGCGCTGGCGGCGCGCGATCGACCGCGTGACGATTCGGCGCCCGGCCCGCCTGGTCTCGCTGACGGCGACCTTCCGCGCGTTTCTGGCCGCGCGTGGCCTGCGCCCCGCCGCCGACGTCGACGTCATCCCCGACGCCTACGACGCCGACCGCTACCCGGGCATGGCCCAGGCCGCGGCACGGGCGGCGCTGGGCCTGCCACCGGATGCCTTCATCGCGGGCTATGCCGGGCTGACCTTCGCCTACCGGCGGCTCGACCTGCTCGTCGCCGCCTTCGCCGCCGCCGCCGCCCAGGCGCCGGCAGCGCGGCCCTGGCGGCTGGTGCTGGCGGGCGGGCGCCCCGCCGAGGTCGCCGCGCTGCGCGCCCAGGCCGCGGACCTGGGCCTGCCCGTGGCCGCCGATCCGGCGGACATCCCGGTCGATGCGCCCGCCGCCGTGCTGCTGCCGGGCCAGGTGCCGCCGGACGCCGTCGCGCCCTACCTCTACGCCGCCGACGTGCTCGTCATCCCGGACACGGTGACCACGTTGACCGCGTCGCCGCTCAAGCTGTTCGAGTACATGGCGGCGGGGCGGCCGATCGTGCTGCGCGAACTCCCCGCCCTGCGCGAGATCCTGGGCGACGACGCGCTCTACTTCCCGCCCGGCGACGCGGCCGCCCTGGCCGCCGCGCTGACGCGCCTGGCTGCCGCCCCGGATCTGGCGGCGCGGCTGGGCGCCGCCGCCGCGCGCGCCGCGGCGGGCTACACCTACGCCGAGCGCGCGCGCCGCGTCCTCGACACGCTGCTGCGCGTCGCGCGGGGCTGAGGGCGCGGAGTCTCCTCAGGAGCGCCCGAATCAGGGAGCGTCGGCGGGATCCAGGTCGTCGTCGGTGCGGGGCCGGTCGTCGTCGCTGGGCTCGTCGATGACGCCATCCGGGCCAACGCGTAGCTCGCGGCCGCGCGTCACCGCTGCGGGTGGCGGGCGGATGCAACGGCGAGAGGTCGGTGCGGGGCGGGGATTCCGGCGGCGCGGGCGACTCCGGGGCTTGCTTATCGGTCATAGGTTTCCTCCTACCTGCGCGGCGGTGTTCGCCCGGCAGCCCAGCCAACGCGATCCACGAGGCACGCATGTGGGGACACGACGCCAGCGTGCCGCATTATAGCACGCCGCCCCGCGCGGCACCAACGGGGTGTCTGATTCCAGACGTGCGGAGTTGCTGGCCGGGGGGCGAGGGCTTAGCTCACCGAGGACGGCGCGGCGGTAGCCCCGGCTACGGGCAGCGGCGCGGCGGGGGCAGTAGCGGCGGCGCGGGCGCGCAGGCGCGCCAGCGTCGGGTCGAGCACGTCGAGGCGCACCAGTACCCCGAGCATCACGCCCAGATAGATCATGTTGCGGTAGAAGGTCATTTGCAGGTCGGCGTAGGACACGACCACCTGCATGAGCACGAGCGTCAGGATCATGGCCGCCAGGCTCTGGAAGAAGGGATCCTTCAGCCGCCGCAGGATGAGGCTGGCCTGCACCACGGCCGAGGCGATGAAGAGCCAGAAGATGATGAAGCCCACCGTGCCCATCTTCAGCCAGATCCAGAGGACCTCGTTGTGGGGGATGTAGTCGCGCAGCGGGAACGGGATCGGCGGCAACTGCACGAGCATCTCGTAGGGCCGCCCGAAGCCGAGCCCGAGGATCGGGTTGCGCCGGATCGTCATCATCACGTCGTACTGCTCCAGGTTGCGGTACTCGTTGGAGGAGACGTCGCGCGGATCGCTCGGCTGGTAGAGCGACTTGACCATCTGGATGGGCTTCGCGATCGTGGCGGTGCTGTTGTAGAAGGCGCCGACGTAGATCAGGCCCACCAGAAAGAGCGGCACGAAGATGCGCGGCAGCAGCGCGCGGTGCCGCGGCGGCAGCGTGAACAGCAGCGCGGCGCCGCCGACCAGCAGCGCGAAGAGCGCGGCCCGGCGGCGCGTGGCCAGGATGGTGAAGACCGTGAAGGGCAGCAGCAGCCAGGTCGCGACGCGCGCGCGCAGCGGGCCGCCGTAGATCACCAGCGCGGCGGCGAGCAGGAGCAGCGTGTTGAAGAAGAGCGCGTCCTCATGCCCCGTGATGGCGTAGATGTCGGTCAGGTTGCCGTGGAAGGGCACGACGTAGCGGTAGACACCCTGCAGTGCCTTGATGCCGATCGTGCCGATGACGATCCAGCCGACGATGCGCACCTGGCCGGGCGTGCGGATCAGGTTGGCGGCGAGCAGGTAGCAGGCGCCCATGTAGAAGAGCGCCCGGATCTCCCAGAGCGAGACCTTGAAGTCGCCACCCTGCAGCAGCCCGAAGCCCCAGGCGAAGAGCACGGCCAGCAGGAAGAGCAGCAGCGGCGCCCCCAGTCGCCCAATGCGCAGCCGCTGCGTCTTCGGCTTGCGCACCACCATGGCGATCGCGATGAAGACCAGCAGGATCTCGAGCGGGTTCGCCGTCAGCCAGGGCAGGTTGGCGTGCGTCCAGGCATTCCAGCCCTCGGTGCCGCCGATGTTGCTGAAGAAGGGGATCCGCCCGGTGACTGGATCGGCCAGGCCGTCGATGGCATACTGCTCCAGCAGCAGGCCCGCCGCCAGCACGAGGTAGAGCCCGAAGACGGGGCGATACCAGATCATGCCCGCCAGCGGGATCACCGCGAGCAGCGCGAGGAGCGTCAGGTCGCCCCCGCTGAGCACGGCCAGCCAGCCGAACAGCGCGCCCAACAGGCCGAGGGCGATCAGCGCGGCGGGGCGAGGCCGCTCGCGCAGCAGGGGCGCGCGGCCGCCGGTACTCTCGCGGAGGCGGCGCCCGGCCTGGCCGAGCGCCATCGAATCGTTCATGGGTGCTCTCGTCTAGGGCCGGGCCGGCTCAATGCAGCACGAAGATGTGGATGCCGACCAGGATCGTGATCCAGCCGAGCATCACCACGATCGCCCGAGCGTCCCACTTGCGCACGATCTGGCCGGCGATCAGGAAGGTCGCCAGCAGCGGCAGCATCAGCGTCATGCGGTCTGCTCTTCTTGCGCCATCATCCGGTTCAGCCAGGCGGGCAGGGCCGTCGTCGTGTCGGCACGGCGCCCCGCGCCGAACCACGTCGCGATGGCGATCACGCTGATGCCGAGACCGATGGCCACGGCCAGCCCAACCAGGATCAGCCCGCCCAGCTTGCTGACCGAGAGCGCCGGGCTCTGCGGCACGACCGGGCGGATCGACCACCTGATAGGTCTGCGCCTGCTCGGCCTCCATTTTCGCCTTGGTGAAGCGCGCCTTCTCCAGCTCGCCGCCAATGTACTGCAGGTGGCCGAGGACCGTCTGGTAGTTGGTCTGCAGGCGCTGGTACTCCAGCTGTGCCGACTGCTCGAGCTGCGTGCGCGTGGCCGGCGGGTGGGCGTTCTCCCACGTGCTCAGCGCCGTCGAGGCCTGCTGCAGCTGTCCCTGGTAGTCGGTCTGCTGCTGGGATAGGAAGGCGATGGCCTGGTTCGCGCTGCCGACGCGGTCCTGATAGCGCTGCGCCAGGAAGATGTCGATGGTCTGGCTGACCACTTGCTGCGCGATCTGCGGGTTGCGGTCGCGATAGCGGAAGGTGATCAGGTCCTGTGCGGGCGACCAGGCGTTCAAGTTGGTGCGCAGGGCGCCGACGAGGGCGGCGGTTTGCGCCGGACCGTCGGCCTGGGCCTTCAGCGCGGGCACATTGTCGATGACCCGCTTCAGGAAGTCGTCGGTCTGCAGCAGCGCGCTCAGGCGGGTGTATTCGTCTTGCGCCGTGGCCGGCGGCATGCTGAGTTGCTGCCCGCTCTGATCGAGCACGGGGTTCGACTGCACGGCGAGCCGGGCCTGCACCTCGTAAACCCAGGAGGTGTACACGCCGCCGACGACGGCGACCGCGAGCACCGCGAGGAAGGGCACGAAGAAGAGCCACTTGCGCCGGAAGAACGTCTCCAGATAATCACGCATTGCTCAAGTTTCCTTTCGAGCGACCCGCGCCGGGCCGTGATCGATCAGACGAGAATGGAACCGGGTCCGCCGTCGGGGCGGAGAGATGGCGGTGCCGGCCTCGACGGCCGGCACCCGTGCCTATGCGGCAGCGGACCCGGCCGGGCCGGGCACTGGACTCAGTGCGTGAACCACCTATGCAAAACCTGTTCCGCGGGTTTGTTCTGCGGCGTCTCGCCGTTGTCGAGCGGGCCGCCGGCATTCGGGTCGCTGTACCAGGGCGTCCAGAAGATACCCGTCATCCAGGGCACCGCGCCCCAGACCTGCATCGTCGCATTATACGCGTTGGCCTGCACGCTGAGCTCGAGATACGGATCGGGCCGCAGGTCCCAGCGGCCGGGCGAGTTGGCATAGGAGGCGAAGCCGATCTTGGTGAATTGCACCGGCCGGTTCCAGCGGGCCTGCACCGCCGCGATGGCATCCTTCCAGTGGAAGGTCTGACCGACGGCGTGCGCCCCGAAGGGGTCGGTGTAGCTGAGCCAGCCCTGCGCCAGCGAGGGGGTCGTGAAGTCGTTCCAGGAGAGCGGGAAGTAGGCCGAGATGCCGATGTAGTCGACGGCGTTCCACCAGTCGATCGTGGCGTACTCGGGGTTCTTCTTGTCGCCCCAGTTGGCCGAGTAGGTGATCGGGCCGAAATAATAGGTGCGCACAACCTGGATCACGTGGCGCCAGTCATTCGAATACTGCGGCTGAGTGAGCGAGAAGAACTCCGTGCCGATGCAAAACTCGTCGGCCTTCGTCTGCTGGGCCAGCTTGGCGTACTGGCCGATCGTCTCGCTATAGTGCAGGAACCAGTCGCTCGGCGATTTCGGGCCGAACCAGCCGCTCCAGATGCCGTCGTCGGACAGCACGACCGGCTGCACCATCACGCGCATGTTCAGGCTATGGGCGTAGTCGATGATGCGGGCGATGTTGTTGTCGGTCGGGTCGGTCGCCGCCCGGTAGAACTCGCTGGCGTCCGCCGTGCTCTGGCGGAACGGAACGACGACGGAGACCCACGTTGCGCCGGTGGCCTGCAGCTTCCGCAGCGACGCGAAGGACGCGGGCGAGCCGAACGGCGCGCTAGGCGTCTGGACGAAGGAGACACCTTGTTGGCCGTTCTTCGACAGCACGCCCGCAGCGGGCTGCTGTTGCGGCGGCGTCTGCGCCTGGGCGGGCGGCGCGGCGGTCAGCAGGGTCAGCGCCAGCGCCAACCCCAGGCAGCCCGCCATCAGGCCCCGTGCCCGGGGGCGGCTTAATCTATTCATGCGTAAGGATTCCTCTCTCTCCCTGAATTGAGAATATGCCGCACACTATAACGCGCCGGTGCGCGCACTCTGTTACGCCCGGGCCGCCGTCTGCCCAAAGCGGAGGGACCCACGCCCCTGTTGGCACTGAACTTGCCTTAGCCGGAAGCGTTCGAATGGGCGAACCGCCGAATCCGGCCATCGCGTAACGGCGTACGGCAGGGTCCGTTAACTGTTGGGCGCACAGGACGAGCCCCACCGTCGCGGCGATCGCCCGCACGACTTCACACCAAACAACATCACTGATAGTAGTACTACAAGGAGGCTCGCATGGCCCTTTGCGAAGCCGATACGGCCCAGCGGGGCGACTCCGTGCCGGACGACGTCTCGACGACGCCGGCCTTCTTCACGGCGCCGGTGCGTAATTACACCGAGATCATGGGTGTGATTATCGATCGCATCCGGCGCGAGGAGGTCCTGGCCCAGATCGACACCTACGTCCAGTCGGGGGTCCCGCACCAGATCGTCACCGTTAACGTCGACTTCCTGAACATTGCCCACCGCGATCAAGCGTTCGTCCACCTGCTCAACGCGGCGGCCGTCTCGGTGCCCGACGGCATGCCCCTCGTCTGGGTTTCGCGCCTGATTGGCGGCGCCCTCCCGGAGCGCATCACCGGCACCGATCTGATCTACGGCTGCGCCGAGTTGGCCGCGCGGCAAGGCTACCGCCTCTTCTTGCTCGGCGCGGCGCCGGGCGTCGCCGACGAGGCGGCGGTGCTGCTGGAGCAGCGCTACCCCGGCCTGCGGATTGCCGGCACCTACGCGCCGCCCGAATGTGAGGCGTTCGGCCCCGCCGAGAACGCGGCGATCGTGGAGCGGATCCGCGCCACCCACCCCGATATGCTCTTCGTGGCCCTCGGCACGCCGAAGCAGGAGAAGTGGATCTATCAGAACCTGCAGGCCCTCGACGTGCCGGTCTGCATCGGGGTCGGCGGCGTGTTCAATTTCATCACCGGGCGCCTGCCCCGCGCGCCCGAGGCCTGGCAGCGGTTCGGCCTGGAATGGCTCTTCCGGCTCGTGCTCGAGCCACGGCGGCTGTGGCGCCGCTACCTGCTCGACGACACCCGCGCGCTGGCCCGGGTGCTCTGGCACGCGGCGAGCCACCGAATGCCCTGGGCCGCCGCGCGGCGCGCCCCGCGCGTGCCGGCGCAGCCGCGATTGTCCGACCGCGCGCTGCGCTCGCCCGCCGTCGAGATCCCGTCCGGCGAGCCGGCCGCCGTGCCGGTGCAAACGCTGGAGTAAGATCTCGGCTCGCTGCTCCGCGCCCCGCCCCGGCATCCGCCGGGGCGTTTTGCTGCCCGCGGCCGGGCTACGGCGCCGAGTAGCGCTCGGCGTAAAGCTGGCGCCCGAGCATGCCGAGCAGCACCTCGTATGGCGTGCCGATGTTCTCCGGGTGGTACTCGAAGCGCGCGCGCTGGAAGTATTGCACCAGGTAGGCGCGGCCATCCGTCGGCGACACCTCCTGCAGTGCCTCGCTGATGGGGTAGCCGTAGTTCCGCACGCCATCGCCCTGCTGCCACTGGGCCAGGAACGGCCCGCTGACCAAATGGCCGGTCTCGGGGAAGAAGCGCTGCCCGGGGGCGGGCGCGGGCGCCGCGATGGCCGGATCCGGGGCGTGGAAGTGGGTGCCGAGCAGGCCGTAGAGGACCTCGAAGGGCGTACCGGCGTTCTCCGGGTGCCACTCCAGGCGCACCCGCTCGAAATACTGCACGGTGTAGATGTGCCCGTCGTTCAGCCGCTCGACCAGCAGGCCGCTGATCGGGTAGCCGAGCGTGGGCAGCGCGGCGGCGCCCAGGCTCGCCCAGTAGGCGCGGAACGGCCCGAGCACCGAGAAGCCCGTGGCGGGGAAGTAGACCCGGGCGGCGTTGGGGGCGGGCACGCCCACGTAGAACTGCCAGGCGATGGCCTGGGCGTGCCCTAGCGTGTCGGCGACCTGGACGCGCACCTCGTGCGCGCCGGCCGCGAGCGCCGGCGCGGCGGCCGTGATCGTGAGCACGCCGCTCGCGCGCCCGGCCGTTTGCGCCTGCAGGGCCTGGCCGTCGAGCAGCAGGCCGGTCGTGGCGACCGTGGCACTGGTGGCCAGACGGGCGGCCAGGTGCAATCCGGTCGTGCTCGTCAAGGTCAGGCCGGGCGTGGGCGCCAGCGGCGCGAGGCGCAGCGCGCCGTCGTTGGTTGGGCCCGAGGCCAGAAAGGTCCACGCCGTGCGGCTCTGGTGCCCCACCGTGTCGGTGCCCGTCGCGACGGCCGTATGCAGGCCCGGCATCACCGGCACGGTGGCCGCCAGCAGTTCGCTGCCCGCGGCCGCGCCCTCGGAGTGCAGGGTCAGCGCGCGCCCGTCGAGGGTGACCTCGCGGCTCTGCCAGCCCTTATCGGTGCCGAAGAGCACGGCGATGCGTTGGCTGCCCTCGGGCACGACCCAGCCGCCCACCGGGGCCATCGGGGTGATCACCGGCCCAGCGCCGGATGGCGGCGGCGGGGCGGGCGTCGGTCCGGGTGGCGCGACCGTCGGCGTGGCGGCCGGAGGCGGCACGGCGCCGGCCACCGTGAAGGTCCAGGTCCAGCCGCCCGCTTGCCCCGCGCTGTCGGTCACGACCGCGCTGGCCTGGTGCGTGCCGGCGCGGAGCACCGGCGTGGCCCGCAAGACCCAGGGCGGCCCCGCCTCGCCGATCGTCGTCGGCACAGGGGTGCCGTCGACGGCGAGGCTGTAGGTCGCGACCGGCAGCGCGCTGTTGACCGTGCAGCCGATCACCACGCCGCCCGCGGCGACCGTGCTGCCGGGCGCGGGCAGTAAGCCGTCGCCGAAGATGACCGGCTGGGCCGGCGGCGCGGCGCCGGCCGGCAGCGCGCCGAGGACCAGCAGCAGCGCCGCCAAGATCGCGGCGATCGGGCGGCTTGCGCGCGACCGGCGCGCCGAGGATCGGGCAGGCGTCATGATCGGTGGTCTCCTACTGGGGCGGCAGCCGCGTCCCCGCCAACACGCTGTCCTGGACCGGGCCCGCGCCGGGCGTGACCGCGCCGGGCGTGACCGCGATCGGATCGATTGCGTCGGTCTGCTCGACGCCGATGCCGTGGCGGTAGACGAGCTCGCCACCCAGCCAGCCCTGGAAGCCGGCCAGGATCAGGCCGTTGAAGATGTTCAGCCCGACGCCGACAAACAGCCACAGGTCCTGCGGCAGGGTCCAGCCGGCCGGCGGCACGCCCCAGTTGAGCAGCAACAGGCTGAGCACACTCAGCCCGGCCAGCGTCAGGCCGGTGGTCATGTGGAAGGTGGCCTTGTCCTTCGACGGGGCATCATTGGGGATGTTGAACCAGTCGACCAGCCCGGGCAGGGCCGCGCCCAGGTTGCCGAGCAGCCCGATGGCCTGCAGCCAGAACCCGGCGCGCCACAGGAAGCCGACGTCGATGTTCAGCACGGTGTCGGCGTTGTGGTAGCCGAAGGCGCCGGTCAGCAGCAGGTAGAGCACCTCCGCGAGGGCAGCCACCGGGATAGAACGCGAGCGGAAAGACCACCAGCAACGGGTGTGCAGGGTGGCCGAGGACCTTGAACCGACTCTTCATGCGACCCCTCCTCCTGTCTGCGCCGGCCGCGCGGCCGGCCTGGATCCATTGTACTGCATCCGGCCTCGCGTGGGTACGGCGGCGCGCCGGGCCGGGCGCATCGGGCCGCGCCGTCCACGTGGCGAGGAATCCGGGCTTTTGTGCTGAGGTACGCGACTTTTCGCTACAGTAGCACAGGGCGGCGCGTGTTGTCAATGCCGCGGGCGCCGGGGGTTCGACCAAAAAGCGGGGGTTGAAAGTCAGCCCGGAAGCCTCTGCCGAAGCGCGGATCCCAACCTCCACCCGCTGTTTCAGGGGGCTGTACCGCAGGGTACAGGACCTGGAACGGGGCGTCGTGCTGCTGCCACTCGACGTGGGCCGTCTCGAACGCCTGCAGCGTCATCACTTCCATATGCGCGACCTTGGGCGTGCACCCGCACCTCTGCCGGATCCTCATTGGCCCGTCACAGCCGCGCGTCTGCATCCGCCCACTCCCGGCGGGCGGGGAATCGCGCTACGCGCCGGTCAGCTGGTCGTAGGGGAAGGCGATCTCGACGCCGGTGCTGCTGTAGAACTCGTCGCGGATGGCGTGGATGCGGTCCGCGACGGCGGGGTCGGCGGCGCGGCGGCGCTCGGTGGGGCTCTCCGGCCCGCCGTCGAGTTCGGCGTGGAGTTGCAGGTCGGTCGCGTCGAAGGCCAGGCGGCCGATGCCGAAGCCCGTGCCCGCCAGGGCCCGCCCAAGCTCGCGCGGCAGGCCGAGCCGGCGCACTGCGTCGTGCACGGCGTGGGCCAGGCGGCCGGTGGCTTCCATGACTGCCTGGTCGGAGCGCGCCCAGGCGACCGGATTCGTGGCGGCGTCGGTGTCGCGGTGGGTCTGGCGCGCGGCCTCGGTCGCGCGCACGAGCTGTTCGATCTGCTGGCGCATCGGTCCGTTATACCACAGCCCGTGCCGACGTGCCAGGCGGGCCGGCGCGCTTGCCTTGCGGGCCATCGCCCGGTATGGTATGCTGGCGCCCGGGAGACGCGGCCGCCCGCGTGGGAAATATATGGCGATCCGGTTCCTGATCTACGGCCTGTTGGGCTGGTGCCTGGAAATCATCTGGACCGCGATACCCAAGCGGCGGCCGATCGATTGGCGCCTGCCCGGCACCAGCTATCTTTGGATGTTTCCGCTGTACGGCCTGATCGCGCCGCTCTACGAGCCGCTGGCCGATACGCTGCGGGGCGCCGGAGTGGTCTGGCCGCTTCGTGGAGTGATCTATGCTGCGGGCATTATGGGGGTCGAGGCCCTGAGCGGTTGGCTGCTGGCGCGGCTGACCGGGCACTGCCCCTGGGACTATCGCGGACGCGCCCGCTGGCATTGGCGCGGCTACACGCGCTTCGATTACGCGCCGCTCTGGTTCGTCCTGGGCCTGGCGCTCGAGCCGTTGCATGACTTCCTGGTGCGCCTGACGCCCGCGATTCAGGCGGCCTTCGCACTCTAGCTAGAGGATACCGCGCATATGGGTCGGCTTACGCCTTTGGGGACCTTCCTGGTCCTGCTGTTCTTCGTGGTGGTGATCGGCGGGGCGCTTGCCCTCACCGACAACCTCCGCTGGCCTCCCTTCGGGATCACGCTCGACGTGGCGCCCGGGTCGCCGACGCCGGTGAGCGCACCCCCGGCCGGCGTGCCCACCGCGGTCGCCCAGGCACCCGCGGGGCCCACCGATGCGGCCGCGGCGCCCCCGCCCTCGGCCACTCTGCCGCCGCCATCCCCCACCTCCACGCCCACCTCGACGTCGACGCCGACCCCGGTGCCGCCTTCGCCGACGCCGACGCCGACGCCGCTCGGCGTCGTCTATGCCGGCTCGATTGACTCGAGTGGTGGGACGCATGCCCTGCCGGCCGCCGTGGATCCCGACTCGCACCGCCTCTACGTGGTGAGCGTCGACGATCAGGGCAACGGCGTGCTGCAGGTCTACGACGAGACGAGCCTGACGAAGGTCAAGGAGGCGCCGCTCGAGCCGACCGGTCTATCGACCAATCCGCTGGTGCCGCCCGTGGTGGTGCCGCGCGCCGCCGACCATCGCGTCTACGTGGTGGGCGGCAACGGCCGCGTGGTCGCCCTCGACAGCGACACGCTGGCCCTGGTGCGCGCCTACAACATGGGCATCCCGGTCGAGCGCGCCTTCCTGAGCCCGGACGGCACGCGGCTCTTCGGGCTGGAGAGCGATCAGCCGGGCAGCACCGGCGCGCAGATGCACGTGCTCAATCTGAAGGCGGCGATCAGCGACTACATCAACATACCGGCGCGCTGGTCGGCCGACAGCGCCTTCGTGGACGGCGGGACGCTCTATCTGACCGGCCGCGACGGCTTGCTGCCGATCGACATGGCCACGCTGAAGGCGGGCCAGCCCATCCAATTGGGCTTCCAGCCGCTCTTCCCGGCGTTCGACGCGACGACGCACATGCTCTACGCCTGGCGCCAGCCGCAAACCGTGCCGCTCGTGCCGCGGCTCGTCGTGCTGGACCTGACCACGCAGAAGGCCGTCGCCTCGATGACCATGAACAACTGCCCTTGCCCTCTGGCGGTGAATCCGGCCCGGCGGCGGCTCTACATCGCCATGCCGACGGCGCCCGGCCACGTGCTGGCCTACACAACGGGTGGGCAGTTGGTGAACCCGGATGAGGTGGTGCTGCAGTCGGTGCCCGCGCTGAACGTGATCGTCGGGCCCTCCGCCAGCCGCCTGTACGTGCCAAGCACGGGGCCACACGCGATCCTCGTGCTGCAAGACAACGGCCCGGCCCCGCCCGGGCGCGGGCCGCTGACGATCCCGATCAAGTAGGACGGCGTCTGCCAGCGCCCGTTGGGAAAAGCGGCTACAATGGGAGGAGCCCTGGAGGTGACAAGCGTGCAGGCACGAATCGAGGTCAACCCGAACATCCACTTCGGCAAACCCTGTGTCGCCGGAACGCGGATTCCCGTGCAGGACGTGCTCGAATTGGTCGCCGAAGGTCTCGCCTTTCCGGAGATCATTCGGGATTACTATCCCGACTTGCACCCGGAAGACATCCGCGCCTGTGTCCAGTACGCCATTGAGATCCTGGCGGCCGAGGATATCCACATCGCCGCCTCGGCATGAGGTTTCTCCTGGATCAAGACGTCTACGCGGCCACCGTGCGCTTCCTCAGCGACCTGGGGCATGACGTCAGTACCGCGTCTCAGATCGGCGCGTCGCAGGCCAGTGATGCCGATCTGCTTCGAATCGCCGGGGAACAGGATCGAATCTTCGTAACCCGAGACCGCGACTTTGGTGCCCTTGTCTTCCTCGAAGCCCTCGGTGCTGGGGTGTTGTATCTCCGCATGCTGCGCGCGAACCAGCAGGCCGTCCATGCGGAACTGCGGCGTGTCCTAGAGTTATACCCCGAATTGCAGTTGAAGACCGCCTTTGTGGTCGTCGAGGCCGGACGGCATCGCTTCCGGCGGCTGCCGTCGCCCCACTGAAGAAGCCGGGCCCGCATGCGATCCTCGTGCTGCAAGACAACGGCCCGGCACCCCCCGGGCGCGGCCCGCTGACGATCCAGATCAAGTAGGCGGCCGGGCGGTTACTTCCGGTCGCGCCCGGGCGGCGTGGCCGGATAGTCGGCGGGGCGAAGCTTGCTGGCGTCGGCGGCATAGATCTCGGTGTAGCCGCAGCCTCCGCAGGTGTGGGCACGGGCCGGCGTGTTGATGGCAGAGAGCCCCGACCGGCTCACGGTCAGCTGGCCATAACTCTGTAGCTCGGTCGGAAACATATAGCCCTGCTTGCAGCGCTCGCAGACCGCGTAGCTCACGGCACGTCCCCCCGTCTGGCGGCCCGGGCCCAGCGGATCTGGATCCCGGATGTGTAGACTTCGCTTATGGCGCGCCGGTTGGCGCAGCGGTATTATAGCAGAACAGCGAGCGAGCTGTGCAAAGGGCGAGTCCACGAGGGCTCCCAGGTCGAACCTGGGAGCCCTCGCGGCATGCTTTGTCCGCGGCAGTGCTGCGGGTTAGCGGTCGTGCTCCGTCGTCGCGAGCACGGCCTGCGCGGCGGCCAGCCGGGCCACCGGCACGCGGAACGGGCTGCACGAGACGTAGTTGAGGCCGGCCTGGTTGCAGAAGGCAATCGAAGCCGGGTCGCCGCCGTGCTCGCCGCAGATGCCGACCGTGAGGTCGGGCCGCGTCGCCCGGCCCTCGGTCACCGCGATCTCGATCAGGCGGCCGACGCCTTCGGTGTCGAGCGTCTGGAACGGGTTCACGGGCAGCACGCCCATCTCGACGTACTGCAGCAGGAACTTGCCCTCGGCGTCGTCGCGGCTGTAGCCGAACGTCGTCTGGGTCAGGTCGTTGGTGCCGAAGGAGAAGAACTGCGCGGTTTCGGCCAGCTTGCCGGCGATCAGCGCCGCCCGCGGCACCTCGATCATGGTGCCGTACTTGAACGCGACCGGCCCACCCTGCGCCGCCGCAACCTCGGCCGCGGCGCGGTCGACCAGCGTGCGCATCACTGCGAGCTCTTGCGCCGTGCCGGTGAGCGGGATCATGATCTCGGCGTGTACCGGCTTGCCCGCCTGCTGCAGCTTGCTGGCCGCGGTCAGGATCGCGCGGACCTGCATCTCGTAGATGGCGGGATAGAGGATGCCGAGGCGGTCGCCGCGCAGGCCGAGCATCGGGTTCTGCTCGCGCAGCCCCTCGACGACCTGGAGCAGATGCTCCTTCTCGTGATACTCGGGCGTGTCGGTCTTGCCCGCGCCGCGCATCTCGCTGACGGCGGCGAGGAGCTCGTCGTGGGCGGGCAGGAACTCGTGCAGCGGCGGGTCAAGCAGCCGCACGACGACCGGCCGGTCGCCCATGGCGCTGAAGATGCCCTCGAAGTCGCCGGTCTGGATGCTTTCCAGGTGGCGCAGGGCGTCGAGATAGTCCTGCACGATGGGTGACTCATCGGCGGCCTGGCCCGCCTGCTTGGCGGCGGCCTCGGCGTCGGCCCGCCGCTCGGACGGCGCGGTGCTCAGCGCGGCTTCGGCCCGCGCCCGCGCGTTGAGTAGGCGGGTGGCATCGCCGGCCGCGAGGATCATGCGGCGCACGATCGGCAGGCGCTCTTCCTCGAAGAACATGTGCTCGGTGCGGCAGAGGCCGATGCCCTCGGCGCCGAACTCCATGGCGCGTTCGGCGTCGCGCGGATAGTCCGCGTTGGCCCAGACGCCCAGCTTGCGCACCTCGTCGGCCCAGGAGAGGAGCTCGACCAGGTCAGTCTCGTCCTTGAACGAGGTCGCGGTGGTGGGCAGGCGTCCGGCGAAGACCTCGCCGGTCGTGCCGTCGATGGAGATCTCGTCGCCTTCGTGGATCACCTTGCCGTCGACCGTGAACTGCCGGGTCTCCTGGTCGACCTTGATCGACTCGGTGCCCGCGACGCACGGCTTGCCCATGCCGCGGGCGACCACGGCCGCGTGGCTGGTGGCCCCGCCGCGCGCGGTCAGGATGCCCTTGGCGGCGATCATGCCGTGCACGTCGTCGGGGTTGGTCTCCTGGCGGACCAGGATCACCGGCTCGCCCTGCTTGCCGATCTCGACGGCGCGGTCGGCGTCGAAGACGGCCTTGCCGCTGGCGGCGCCCGGCGAGGCGTTGAGCCCCTTGGCGAGCAAGCGGCCCTCGTTACGCGCCGCCTCGGTCGCGGCCGGATCGAAGCGCGGGAGCAGCAACTGCACGACCTGGCTCGGCTCGACGCGGGTCAGCGCCTCTTCCTTGCTGATCAGGCCCTCGCGCACCATGTCGACGGCCATCTTGACGGCGGCGGCGGCGGTGCGCTTGGCCGAGCGGGTCTGCAGCATGTAGAGCTTGCCGCGCTCGACGGTGAACTCGAGGTCCTGCGCGTCGCGGTAGTGCTGCTCGAGCCGGTGGGCGATGTCGCCGAACTGCCGGTAGACGTCGGGCAGGACGTCCTGCAGCTGCGAGATCTTCTGCGGGGTGCGGATCCCGGCGACGACGTCCTCGCCCTGGGCGTTCATCAGGAACTCGCCGTAGAGCGCGGACTCGCCGGTCGCGGGGTTGCGCGTGAACGCGACGCCCGTGCCGCTGTCGTTGCCCATGTTGCCGAAGACCATGCTGACCACGTTGACGGCGGTGCCCAAGTCGTGCGGGATCTTGTTCAGCTCGCGATAGGTGATGGCGCGCCGGTTGTTCCAGGAGGCGAACACCGCCTCGATGGCCAGCCGTAGCTGGTCGAGCGGGTCATCGGGGAAGTCCTTGCCGCTCGCGTCCTTGACGATCGCCTTGTACTCGCCCACGAGATCGCGCAGGTTCTCAGCGGTCAGGTCGGTGTCATACTTCGCGCCGACCTGCTCCTTCATCTCGTCGAGCTTCTTCTCGAAGCGCTCGGCCGGGATGTCGAGCACGATCTTGGAGAACATCTGGATGAAGCGGCGGTACGCGTCGTAGGCGAAGCGCTCGTTGCCGGTGAGCTTGACGACGCCCTTGAGCGTCTGCTCGTTGAGCCCGAGGTTGAGGACGGTGTCCATCATGCCGGGCATCGAGAACTTGGCGCCGGAGCGGACGGACACGAGCAGCGGGTTCTCGGGATCGCCCAGCTTCTTGCCGGTCTCCTGCTCCACGACGTGCAGGGCGGCGAATGCCTGGTCCCACATGCCGGGCGGGAACTGCTCGTTGTTGGCGTAGTAGGCGCGGCAGGCCTCGGTGGTGATGGTGAAGCCGGGGGGCACGGGCAGGCCCGCGTTGGTCATCTCGGACAGCCCGGCGCCCTTGCCGCCGAGCAGATCCTTCATCTTGCCGTTGCCTTCGGGGAACAGATACACCCACTTGTGCTGGGGGCTGCTGAGGGGAGCTTCAGGAGTCGGGCCGCCGGCGGGAGCGGTGGCCGGATTCGTCACGGTTGCCATGCAATTCTCCTTTGCGCGGATAGGGCGCGATAGACGTCATTTCGATTGTAGCAGAGAATCCGTCTCGGCTGCAAGGCAACGCGTCGCGTCCCCGCGGGTGGTGGTAGTCACGGCAACGGCGCCGCCCCAGGGGGACTGCGCCGTCACCACCCCTCAGTATCGCGCGCGCGGGTGACAGCCCGGGTGACGGTGGGGTAAACAAGCCTGTACACTCGGCAGTGGACGCGGTGCCGCCGATAGACTCGGCCCGCCCGGCGCGCTATAATGTGGGCGGCCGGGTGCCCGCGTACGCCGGCAGGGCTGTTGCCGAAGGAGAGATAATGGACGCCGCCCCCTCAGTCCCAACCGACGCCGCGCACCCCCACGGGTCCGTACTCCTCCTCTGGCTGGTCTATGGCGTTCTGCTGCTGGGCGTGTTGGGGATCTGGCTTCTTTACGTCGACCACGTACCCAGCGTCCTGGCCTACGCCTACCGCTACGACTTCCTGAGCGTCTACATCGGTGCGCGCGCCGTGGTGACCGGACATGGCGCGGCGGTCTATGACCTCGCCCTGCAGCGCACGCTGACAGATGCCGCCATCGCCCCCTTCACACGGTCCCTGCTCTTGCCCTTCATTTACCCGGCATACATGGCGGTCGCGCTCGCGCCACTGGGCGCGCTTCCGTACCCCGTCGCGTTCGTCCTCTGGGATCTCATCAACGTGGCGATCGTGGCGCGCGTCCTCTTCCGGCTGGTTCCGTCGACCGCCGCGCGCCGGGATGAACGGATCGCGCTGGTCCTGATTGTCGCCTCGTTCGTTCCGCTGCTGCTGGGATTGCTGCAAGGCCAGTTCCAGCTGGTCGTGTTGCTGGGCCTGGTCGAGATGGTGCTGGCGCTACGGGCAGGTCACGAGCGGCGTGCGGGTGCCTGGCTGTTGCTTGGGCTCGCCAAGCCCCACCTGATCCTGCTCCCCCTGCTGGCTCTGCTTCTCGCTCGCCGCTGGCGCACCCTGGCCGTGTTCATCGCCGGGTCGGCGGCCGTTTTGGCCGGATCGCTGATGGTCGTGGGCAACTGGCTGCTGCCGTATCTGCGCCTCCTAACGGGCTTCAGCGGGAGCGGGGAGGAGTTGAGCAACTATCCCGACGCCATGAGCAACTGGCGCGGGCTGCTGACCGTCCTGTCTGGCGGTGATCAGGGTGCAGTCACGTTAGGGCTATTGATAGGCCTGGATCTGTTGGGCGTGGCGGCGATCGTTGCGCTCTATCTGCGCGCACCGGGTCGCGGCGTTGCGACCGGGCGCCCGGCGACCACGGCGGACGAGGTGCGGATGGCTGGGGCGATCCTAGCCGGGCTGCTGATCAGCCCCTACCTCTACTTGCACGACACAGTACCCGCGCTCCTGGCGGGCTGCATGCTGTGGCGCGCGGGGCAGTCAGCGCGGGCGGACGGAATGGGGAACCCCGTGCGGCTGCGGCTGTTGGACGTGCTGCTGGTGGTCGGGCCGCTGGCGGCCTACGCGGCCCAGATCTGGGTGACCGGGATCGGCCCGGTGCAGGTTGGGCCGTGGTACATGACCATCCTGCTCGTCGCGGTCTTCTGGGCCTGGTCGGGCTTGCTCCACCGCCGGGCGCCGTCCGTGGCCGAGGTGGTGCCGGCGGGTGCGCCCGTCGCAACCCGGGAGCCGCTGGCGCGCTAGACGCGCTCCAGGTGGGCCAGGCTGGCCAGCAGCCGCTTGATGCCGTGCCCGGCGAACGCGATCGTGACTTCCTCGTCGCCGCCCGTGGACTTGCTCTGCACGACGATGCCCTCGCCGAAGGTCGGGTGGCGCGCTTTGTCCCCGGCCTTCCACTGCATGCCGCCCGCCGGGCGCGCGGGTCGCGGCGGCACCGGTGGGGTGGGCACGTGCCGGGCGGGGGGCGTCGGGCGGCTGGGTGTGCTGCGCCCCCCGCTGCTGCCGCTCGCACCGAAGACGCGCCCGGTCGGCTCGTCGCCGAAGCCGCGGCCCGCGCGGCTCCCGCCCGTCCGCGGTGCCGCCGCGGTCCCGTTCGGGATGCCCAGCCGGGCGGCACGCTGGATCTTCTCGATGCCGGGGGCCAGCTCGGGCGGTACGTCGTGCAGGAAGCGCGAGGGCGTGCCCGTGCGCGTCTCGCCGTAGAACATGCGGCGGAAGGCGTAGATGAGGTAGAGTTGCTGCTGGGCCCGCGTGATGCCGACGTAGGCCAGGCGCCGCTCCTCTTCGAGCTCGTGTAGCGAGTCCATGGAGCGGCTGTGGGGCAGCAGGCCCTCTTCGAGCCCGACCATGAACACGACCGGGAACTCCAGCCCCTTGGCCGCGTGCAGGGTGATCAGCGTAACCGCGTCCTTCTCCTCCTGGATATTGTCCAGGTCGGAGATGAGCGCGACGTCCTCGAGGAACCGCGCCAGACCCTCGGGCGGCGGCAGCTCGGCGTAGTTGTTCGCCTGCGTCCGCACCTCCATCACGTTCTGCCAGCGCTCGTTCCCCTCGTCGGAGCCGTCGAGCAGCGATTCGCCCAGCCGCAGGTCCTCGAGCACTTTTTCGAGCAGGTCGGGCAGCGCGAGCTCATCGCGGGCGGCGATGAAGGAGTCGAGGCGGTGCAGCACCGGCAGCAGGCGCGGGCTGGACAGCCCCAGGGTCGGCGGGGCCGGGCTCTCGGCTTCCTCGCCGAGCAGCTGCAGCATGGTGTACATCGGCACGTTGCGCGCCGTCGCAGCCCGGTCCAGGTCGCCCAGCGTCTTGGCGCCGATGCCCTTGCCGAGCGGCGTGTTGTTGATGGCGCGGGCGAAGGCGACGCTGTCGAACGGGTTCTGGATCAGGCGCAGCAGGGCGAGGACGTCCTTGACCTCTTTGCGGCTATAGAAGCGGATCCCGCCGACCATCTGGTAGGGCACGTTGTGGCCCAGGAAGGCCTGCTCGATGGCGCGGGATTGCGCGTTCATGCGGTACATGACGGCGTAGTCGCGCCAGTGGGCCCGGCCGCGCTTCACCGCGCGCGAGATCTCGCGCGCGACGTAGCTCGCCTCGTCGTTCTCGTCATAGGCCTCGTAGACCGTGATCGGCCCGCCGTTCGGGTTCTCGGTCCAGAGCTCCTTCTCCTTGCGCTCGGTGTTCGGCTTGATCACGCTTTGGGCCGTATGCAGGATGGTCGCCGTCGAGCGATAGTTCTGCTCCAGCAGGGCGATCTTGGCGTCGGGATAATCGCGCTCGAAGTTCAAGATGTTGGTGATATCGGCCTGACGCCAGCCGTAAATCGATTGGTCGGGATCGCCAACAACGCACAGGTTGCGGTGCTGCTCGGCCAGCAGCTTGACGAGCATGTACTGCGCATGGTTGGTGTCCTGGTACTCGTCGACCAGGATATGGTCGAAGCGGCGCTGCCACTTGTCGCGCACGCCGGGATGCTCCACGAGCAGGCGGATCGGCAGGCGGATCAGGTCGTCGAAGTCGACCGCGCGGTTGCGGGTCAGCAGACTCCTGATAGCGGGTGTAGACGCGCGCGGCGATCTCCTGGAAGTAGGTCTCGGTGGCTTGCGCGGCCCCGGCCGGATCGAGCAGCGCGCTCTTGGCCTGGCTGATGAAGCTCAGCACGGCGCGCGGCGCATACTGCTTCTCGTCGAAGTTGAGGTCCTTGAGCGCCTGCTTGACGAGCCCCAGCTGATCGTCGTCGTCGTAGATGGCGAAATCGCGGTCGAGGCCCAGCTTGTCGATATCCTGGCGCAGCATGCGCACGCCGAGGGCGTGGAAGGTACCGACCGTGATGCGCGCGGCGTCGGCGCCGCAGAGGCCTTCGAGCCGGTGCTTCATCTCCTTGGCCGCCTTGTTCGTGAAGGTGACCGCGCAGATGCGATAGGGGTCGACCCCGCCCGCCGCCACCAGGTAGGCGATGCGGTGGGTGAGCACGCGGGTCTTGCCGCTGCCGGGCCCGGCGATGATCAGCACGGGCCCGCTGGTCATCTGCACCGCGGCCTTCTGGGCGGGATTCAGGCCCTGCAGCAGGTGGGCGCCGGGCGCGGACGGTGGGTGGGGCAGGGCGGGGGACTCAGGCACGCGGGTATTCGCCTCCAGGTCGGGGTTGGACATGTCTGGGCTCATTGTACCGCATCGGGGCGCGGGGTGCCAGGCCGGCCTCGCCGGACAGCCGGACAGCGCGCCACCAGCCCCAGGGCCACCTATCGCAGCGTGCCTGGGTGCCGGGTTGGCGCTTCGCCCAACATAGTACGTTCGTCGTGAAGCAGATAGCCCGATCGGGCCCTTCGCAGCGCGGCGGCGTTGTGGTATCCTGACCTGGGACCGTTCGGCTCCGCACGCAGCTTTGCTGCCGCGGCGGCACATCCCCTTCGATGGTCTGCTGGGACGAGGAGGGCGCGCACGCCTGTCACCGGGTTCCCTCGGGACCCCTCCGCCTACGCGCACAGGCACTTGTCTGAAGCGCCAAGACAGCAGGGTGCACTCTCGATGGCCCCCTATCCGCAGCCATGCACCGCGAAGACGAAGCAGACGCACAGGTCACATCGGTGACCCGATGTTCGCCGGCTCGGGCCAGTTGCGCCGTCTGATAAGGCTGCCTGCCGTAATGCAAGTGCCGGAATCCGAACGAACAGACCGTCTCTGGTCCGATCAGATCCCATTCGCTTGCCGCACGCGCACTCGCCATTGGGTACTGGGGCATCGCGTTCATCTTGCTGGCCCTCGCGGCGTTCGCGTTCTACGCCGCACTGCTGCTGATACCTCTCTACACTAATTCGCACGCCTCGGATTTCGCCGAGTTCTACTACCCTGCAGCTCTTCGCCTGGTTACAGGTAGCGATCCCTACACGGTATCCTTCTATGTCCAGCCGCCAGCTTTGCTGTTCATCTTTGCTCCACTGACGGCCCTGCCGCCGGAACCGGCGCGTGCGGTATGGCTCATGCTGGAATCAGCGATGCTTGTCGGGGGAGTAATCGCTACCCTCCGTGCCCTCGATTTTCGCTTGACTGACTGGCGCGCGGCAGTAGCGTGCGCAGCCTACCTATCGCCAGATCTGGCCTGGGGACTGGTCATCGGGCAGTCCGCCATTTTGATCTTTTTCTTGCAGGCGCTTGGGCTCTGGGCGCTGCGGCGCGACCGGCCGCTCGTGGGCGGACTGTTCCTCGGTTCGGCCGTGCTCAAGCCGCACATGCTCGCCGTCGAGCTACCCATCTTGGTCGTGGCTCCCCGTCGCGCATGGCTGGGTGCCGGCTTGAGCATCATCGGCCTGCTGCTGGTCCCCGAACTGCTGGGCATGCACCTGCTTGGTTCCTTTCTCGGCAAGTTGCTGCCGGAGGTAAGTCAGGAGCGCTACAACAAGCTCAACCCGGCTGACATGTTTGTCAATCTGGGGGGCGATTCTTCGGTCCTTCACGTGCTGGGGTGGGCTCTCCTGGCTGCGTTGGCCGCACTCTATCTGGCCCTGATCTGGCGCCTCTGGCGAGCGCGGCGTGCCCGCCTCAATGCGGAACCGCTTTTCGTCCCAGTACAGCAGGGCATGGTGGCCGCCTATCTGTGGCTGCCCTATACGTTGGCCTACGACCTGGTCCTCGTGGCTGGGAGTTACCTCTGGCGCTTCCGCGCGAACGGCTACCGTCTGGACCGCCCGCTCTTCTGGAACCTGGCTTTGTTGTGGCTGCTGCCCGTGCTCACCCTGGCGCTGCACGCGCTGGGTATCGCCAGCACGCTGAACCCGTTGTTGCCCATCGGGCTACTCTTGCTCTTGCGGTCACGCCCCCCGCGGGCGGCTGATCGGGTCCTGTGTGTGCTTGTCAGGTCGCCATACGTTGCGCCGCTTGTACCGGCATCATTTCCGGGATGGCTGCGTCCGTACGCTTCTCCGGTGGCGCTTGTTCGTTCTCCCGCAGCATGACCCGCGCGGCATGCGCGTGTACGGGACCCTCTATCGCTAGGCCCGAGCCGTCGCGAGGAACACCTGTTATAGTACGTTCGTCCTGGCGTCCATAGCCTGGATTGGCCCTATTGCCGTACCCCGGTTTTGTGGTATCCTTCTCAGTGCACACAGTCCGCACTTGCTTGACTCGGTTCACGCATCGGCTACCACTCTCGGACAACCGCGCTGCACGCTGCCGGGGCTCAAGCTCCTTGTGTGTGGCGTGCCGGCCTGTCCATGTTCTGCCGGTTCGGCAGTCACGACGGCAAGGCGCCGGGCCGTAGGCAACCAGGCGTGGTGGACGTACATGTGGGGAGTGGACGTATGACGAGCAGAGAGCACCCGGAGATGAGAGCGAGCCTCGCGGTGTCGCACGTTCCCACCCGGCGCCCCCCACTTCTTTGGACGGCCGGGGCGCTCGTCGCTGTCCTTGTCCTGGTGTTCAATCTGTTGTTCTGGGCGCGTTTCGTCGCCCAGCAACCGGCCCCCCGGGCCTACTTCGCGCAGACTGACTTCGTCAGTTGGTTTGCCGCGGCCCAGCAGTTGGCGGCGGGTCAAGCCTCCCAGATCTACGATGTCGACGCCCACCAGGCGGCTGAGAACGCGCTGATCGCCCCGTACCCTCAACTCGCGGGCGGCCTCCTTTACCATTACTGGCCCGTCCTCGCCGGGTTGTTGCTGCCGACCGTCACCTGGCCCACGGAAGCTGCATTCGCCGCGTGGATACTTATCTGTGGGGCGGCCTTCGCGGCTGCATTAATCATTCTGCTGCGCGGGCTGGCCTTCCCAGCACGGGACGGCTGGGTGTTCGCTGTGGCGGCCGCGGGCTTCCTGCCCTTGATCTGGGACCTGGAATGGGACAGACGAGCGCGCTGCTCAGCCTGCCGCTAACCCTAGCGCTACTCGCACTTCGGGGGGGGGCCGATTGGGAGGCTGGACTGCTGCTCGGCCTGCTCGGGCTGAAGCCGCAACTCCTGCCCATCTGGGGCGTGGCACGACTGGCCAGCCGGCGCTGGCGGGCGCTCGGTGGCCTGATGATCACTAGCCTGGGCTTGATTGCCGTCTCGACGATGTTGGCCGGACCTGACTGGATTGTCGCGTGGTTGACGTTAGGTCGTGAAGTGTTGAGTAAGACGAGCGGCCACGGATTTGAGGCGATCAATAGTCGCAATCTGAAGGCGCTATTCACGCTGATCCCTCGCGTCGACGCCCCCGGGGCCAACGCGCTGCAGACCGGAACGGCCCTGCTACTAGCCGGTGCGACCGCTCTGCTCTGGTGGCGCCTACCTCTGCCCACTCTGCGCACCCCGGCCGGAGCGCGCCTGATCGCACTGACCGTTCTGGTGATGTTGCTCGCGAGCCCGGTCTATCAGCCACGACCTCACGTTCTGGGTCGTGGCCGGCGCATTCCTGCTTGCGGGCCTGCCGACCCGGCGGCCAGTTGGCTTGGCCGTGTGCTGGTCGGGTTGGGCGCTTGCCTGGCCGGCCCTCACCTGGCTTTTGCCGGAGCAAATCAAACTGCCGGCGCTCTTCATGCTGGCGGTAGTGGCTTGGTTGATCCCATCGCTCAAGTGGCCAAGCCGACAACCCACTGCTCGTGAGCCTATCGCCCTGTGAGTGGGGCCAGAATGCTCGGGCCGCCGGAGACGGCATATCTTACTCGCGTAGAGCGTGCGGTACAGGGGCCCGCGCGCATGTATAATCCGGGTTGATAGCCAAGAGGAGGGCAACGCGAGCCGGACTATGAGCAAACAGAGCCTGCCAGCCAAATTAATCGACTTTCGAACGGGTCCTAGCCCCGGCTCGCCGTCTGAGTCGTCGGGTGCATGGCGTGGGGCACACACCGTTGGCGCGGTCGTGCAGTCACCCTGGTGCGCCGGGACTGGGCGCACCTCGGCTTGCTCACCGCTGTCTACGGCGTCCTGGTGGCCCTGCTATCGCCCGTCCGCGATTACCCGATCATCGACGATTGGATCTATGCGCAGGTCGTGCGCCACATGCAGGTCACGGGCGCCTTCGCGGCGCACATGTGGTCAGTCACCAGCCTGGTCGCTCAAGCCTGGTGGGGCCGGTCTTTGCCGATCTTTTCGGCTACAGCTATACAACGCTCACCTGGTCAACACTGGTCCTCTCCTGGGCAGGGATCCTGTGCTTCTACGGTCTGCTGCGGCGCCTGAGCCTGCCGCCCGGCACCGCGCTGTTCGGCGCGCTCGTGTTGCTCTTCAATCCCATCTACCTGCACCTCAGCTACAGCTTCATGAGCGACGTGCCCTTCCTCACGCTCGTGCTGGCGGCCACGTTGTCTCTGGTGCGCGCCTTCCAGGACGGCGACGACCGCTGGTTCCTGATCGGCATGCTGCTCGCCACGTTGGCCGTACTGGTGCGGCAGCTTGGGCGTGCTGATTCCGCTCGCGGCCCTGGCCTACCTGGTCCTGTCCGGCGGCCTGAACTCGGCGCCGCTTGTTGCTGGCGGTGCCGCCCTTCCTGGCCCTCGCTATCTACGTGGCCTGGCAGGCCGGCAATCCCGTGGCCGAAGAAGCGACGAGCCGGTACGCTTCCCCGGGCTGGGTGGAGGGGCCGGGTTGGCCGGCCTGATTGGAGGTTTCGGCACCCAGATCATCCAGGTGCTGCTGTTGTCTTGCATCTTCGGCCTGTGGCTCTTGCCGGTAGCGCCACTGCTCCTGCAACTGCGCGCCCGCCGGGCCTGGGTGCTGCCGGCCGCCGCCCTATGGGTGCTCATGCTGGTCTCCTATCTGCGGGTCGACGGTCTGGGCGGATTTCCCCTTGATCACAGCTACAGCGTGTTGGATAGTGCCGGATTCCTCATCCTGACGGGGACCCCGAAGGCGGCCCCGCCGCTGCTGGTGCCGGCCGTATGGGCGCTGCTCACCGTCGGCGGCTTTGCCCTCACCGCCTGGTTGCTGGCAGGGGTGGGCAGTTACCTGCAGGCGCGCGCGCGGGCGCTTGGGCGGCACCGCGCCGCGACGCGCTTCGACTTTCTCTGGATTCTGGGTCTCGCGTTCCTGCTAGGATCCATTTGGACGTCCCGGCCCTACGACCGCTACTTCCTGCCGGTCCTGCCCATGCTCTTGATTCCGCTGCTGTTCCGCCTGGCGCGCGCCGGCGGGCGCACGGGGATTGCCGCCGGGACGCTGCTGGCCGGTGTGGCGCTCTTCGCCGTGCTGGCGCAGGCCGACTTTGCCGACCGGGCCAAGGCGCACTGGCGCGGCGCGAACCAGCTGCTGGCCCAGGGGGTGGATCGCAACGATATCGGCGGGGGGTTCGAGTGGCAGGGCGCCCATTTCTTCGACGCGGTCGGCACCTTGTTGCCTTTCCGCCCGCAGCTGTCGGACGCGCCGGGCCACCTGCTGCCGCTGCCGTATGAGGTTGAGGAGACGCCGCTGCCCGGCTACCATGTGATCGGGCAGGTGCCGTATTTCAGCCGCCTGGGCGGCTTCACCTGGCGGGCGTCCTACCTGCTGGTGCAGGACGGGGTGGTGAGGGGCACACGGTAACTTGGTGAGATGAACGTCGGGCCAGGTCGGGTCTGCGGAGTTCGGCACGGGCTGCCTCGCGCCGCTCTCTGGCGCGCCCTGCACGCGGTTGCCCGAGGCGGAATTTATAGCGCCCGTGGTATCCGGTGCTCCTCTGTCGATTGCGGCCATCGTGTTGATTATTATGTCTTTGGTATCATCGTCCCGACACGCCTAACCCTCTTGTCGTATTCTCTCAGGTGCCGTCCACTGTGTATTCTACGGCTGGGAGCCCTGAAATTCGCGTCTCCGCTCACCCTGGCGCGCGCGTATTCCGGTGCCGAGGCCCTCGGACGGAGTTATGGATGGGGATGTGATTATGCTTCCAAGGCCGATGAGTCCGGGCGCTGAGGACAATGCATGTTAACGGCCACACAAGGTAGACCTCGAAGGACTTTCGTGGCGCGGTACCTCTACAGGCGTCATCGGGATTGGGAAAATCTCCTGATGCTTACAATGCTATGTTTTGTCCTCGTGCTGGTGTTATCGCCAACTCACGTATTTGCAGTCATGGACGACGGGCTCTATGCATCGGCGGTA
>CAWARZ010000004.1:0-482215 GCA_963784695.1 uncultured Chloroflexia bacterium
GGCGGGGCGAGGATCATGGCCCGCCTGCTTTGCTTCCGGACGAGAGACCGCCCGTGGCGACATCGATCCGGTATAAGGAATGGACCCAGTGCATCAAAGCCGCTTTCTGCCAACCGAGCTCTCGCCGCCCCTCAAGTGGGCGGGCGGCAAGCGCTGGCTCATACCTGCCCTTGCGCCGCTGTGGGAACAGCACAAGCATAGAAGACTGGTCGAGCCATTTGTAGGTGGCATGGCCGTAACTCTAAGCCTGATGCCGCAGCACGCTCTCCTGAACGACAGCAACATCCACCTGATCAACTTCTACCGCTGGCTGCAGCGTGGACTGGTCGTGAGCGTCGAAATGGCGAACGACAAAGAGCTGTTCTACCGCCAGCGTACGCGGTTCAACGATCTAGTCGGGGCAGGAGAAGTAGACAGCAGTGAAGCCGCGCAGCTTTTCTACTACCTGAACCGCACTTGCTACAACGGCCTCTGCCGGTTTAACAGTAAAGGTGAATTCAATGTCCCGTTTGGCCAATACAAGACGATAAGCTACACGACGGATTTCACACGATACGCTGAAGCTCTATCCGGTTGGACCTTTACGACTGGCGATTTCGCCAGTGTCGGGGTTCAGCCGACTGACTTCCTGTATGCCGACCCGCCGTACGATGTTGAGTTCACGTCCTACAGCCCCGGTGGCTTCTCTTGGAAGGACCAGGTACGGCTTGCCGAGTGGCTGGCGCGGCATCCCGGCCCCGTCGTCGCGTCAAATCAAGCTACCGATCGAGTCCCGACCTCTATCGCGGCCTGGAATTTGACATAACCACGCTTCGTGCGCCTCGTATGATTGCCTGCAACGGCGATCGCACGCCCGCTCTGGAAATGCTCGCCACGAGAGGATTGCGCGATAAGTCCGGGTAACACGACCACGGGAGCCGTGCTTAAAATCGATCATGAAGCCCGCTTTGGAGAAGAACGGGTACAGCTGCTTCATGCAGCAGGTGATTGGCACAAGCATCAAGGGCAGGAAGCATCGAGTGGATGTCCTGGTCGAAACCGCGCAAGGACTGGTGCCCGTGTCCGTCAAGTGGCAACAGGTTTCGGGAACCGCCGAGGAGAAAGTCCCCTATGAGGTCATCAAGCTGATACACGCGGTGCGGGGCAGTGAGGGCCGATTTCCCTATGCCTACCTTGTGCTGGGCGGTCCCGGTTGGACGATACGGGACTTCTACTTGAAGCACGGTCTTCGCGATTACATCCGCGACTATGAATTAGTTCGCCTGGTGTCGCTCGAAGACTTTATCTCGCTTGCCAACCGGAAGGCGCTGTAGGAGGCGCAATTTGGGCAGCCTTCAAACGCGCTCTTTGAGCAAGGCGCCAAGTGCGTAACCAGCGTGGACGACATCCTGGAAGAGCTCCAGCTGGGCCTCGTGGCCGAGCACGTGCAGGCGGTGCTCGCCCTGCCCGAGGACCCGACCGAGCGCCAACTGCTCGCCTGGCTGACCCCGAACGCCGAGCCCCAGCACATCGACGCCATCGCCCGCGGCAGCGGCCTGCCCATGCCCGTGGTCAGCAGCACCCTGACCATGCTCGAGCTCAAAGGCCTCGTCCGCCAGGTCGGCACCCTGCAGTACGTGCCCGTGCGGTGAGGGAGTGGGGCGCCCGCCCGGCTTATAACACGTAACTGGGCGGTTGCATTATTGGAGCCGACGCGGTGCACGCGGGCGGCGCGCATCTGCCCGAACGAGGCGCGTGCTCCCCACCCCGTGCGCGCCGCGCAACGGCTAGGGCAGCGGGGCCGCCTGGGTCGGAACCGGAGTGGGAACCGGCGACGGGCCGGCCCGCGGAGTCGGTGGGGGCGCGTCGGTGGCAAAGGGCGCCGGGGTGCCAGGGGGGCAAGTCGGCGGGGTATCCCCATAGTGAAGCTTGGCCCCGGTATAGGCAGGACAGCTAATGGTCATGGGCGATGACCGTTGCGGTAACGAGGGATCGTTGAGCGCGATGCGGAAGTTCGCCCATCCAACGACCATTCGGTATGGGCAGGCATCCCCGCCCAGAGATCCCAAACGTACACCAAATAGTGCTCGATCCGCCGGACCGGTCATCAGCGCCAACTGAAAATCACCGCGCAGGATGACCAAAACGTAAGGCGGTTCTTCATAAGTATAGCCGGAGGGCATGCAGACGAGTCCCAGGGCCGGCAAGTCCGCAGGTTTGACGGGCCGCGTCAGTAGGACCTGCGGGCTGCCGCTGCCCACTTTCTGCTCGAGTTGCGCCGTTCGCAGGGTGATTTGATCAATCTCCGCCAGCGACTTCCCCAGCAGATTGGATGAAGTCAGCGGGATGGGGGTGCCATCGGTGCGTCGCGGTACATCCGAAGGGACGGCAGCGCTAGCGGCGTTGGGCGAGGGGCTGCCCCCGAAAAGCGCCCAGAGGACCAGCAGCATAACAACACCGCTAAGTAGAACGGCACCCGTTACTGCTTGTTTCTTCACGGAGTCCCTCCTTAGGGATGCACGGAGCTGGTCCAACTGGCGTTACTCGTGACCACGCGGGATCGCCGACGGCCAGGCGGCCGGGGGGCAGCCGTCGCGCGGGTCCGCGCTTGCGGAATTCCGTCCCCGGCGCCCCACGGCAGCGCACCGTACGCTACTCAATCCGCCCCCACGCCCGCAGCGTCCGCAGATTCTCCAGCGTCAGGAAGCCCGTCCAGGCCCGCGCGGCCTGCGCCCAGGCCGCCGGGTAGAGCCCGCCCCAGGACCAGTTCGGCCCCCAGGTGCCGTCCGGCTGCTGCTGCGCGATCAGGTAGTCCAGGTTCGGATCGATCGCCGCGCGGTACGTCGGGGCCAGCACCGAGTCGGGGCGCGCGGCCACCGTCAGCGGCTGGCCGCCGTACTCCCCCAGGCGGCCGGGTCCGTCTTGACCAGATCCGCCGCCACGGCACGGACGCGCTCCGCCAGCGGCGCGCGGTAGCGGTCCGGCAGCGCCGGCGCGTCGGCCAGCTCCACTGCGCAGAGCAGATCGTGCCACGCGCCCGGCTGCGTGGCGAACGCGTGCACCGTGTCCGCGGTCACTGCGTCGAGCCAGGGGGCCGGGACGAGCGCCTGGTAGTGCCAGAGTTGGGCCAGGATGCTCGCGCGCGGATTCAGGCGGAAGCCGCCAAAGCTCTGCGCCAGGCTGTCGCCCTCGGCGGTCCACCACGGCGCGTGCGGCGCGTCCATCACCTCCGGCGGCATGATCGCCCAGACCTGCGTCGCGGGATCCAACGCTGCGCGGAGATAGGCCACCGCGCCCGCCACCCACGGGTCGGCGGCCGGGCGGTCGAGCGCGTGCAGCAGCCGCAGCGCCATCCCCGTGTGCAGCGCCGACGACGCCGGGGTCTGCGCGTCCGGCTCCAGGCCGTGGCCGAAGCCCCCGTCCGCGTTGCGATACGCGCCCAGCGCCGCGGCCACCGCGTCCGCGGACCCGCCCTCGAACTCCTGCCGGAACTGCGCCTGCTCCAGCGGCCGCCCGGTGCGCATGATGGCCTCGCGCGCGCGGCCGAAGGCCTCCGGGCTCAACGTCGTCATGTCCGCTCCCTTTCTCGTGGGCGGGCGCTCCCTGCACCCGCGCCCGGCACATAGATAGGCCCGCGCGGGCCGAAACCGGAAACGCCCCCGCGCCCGGCGCCTACGCGCCCGACGTCCGGGCCGCGTCGCCCGCGGCCTGCTGCGCCAGGGCGATGGCGCCGAGCACCCCGGCTTCGGCCGCCCAGGCCCGGCGGCACGATGTAGTCCGCGATGCCGGTCAGGATGGCGGGCGACTGCACGTAGCCGTGCAGCAGCGTCTGCACGTCCTCCCGAATCCGCGGGAAAAGCTGCGCCTGGTCCATGATGCCGCCGCCCATGATGACGCGCTGCGGCGACACGGTGCACACCAGGTTCACGACCGCCAGGGCCAGGTAGTGCGCCTCCAGCGCCCAGGCCGGGTGGTCGGGCGGCAGCGTCGCGGCGGGCTGCCCCCAGCGCGCGGCCACCGCGGGCCCGCAGGCCAGCCCCTCCAGGCAGTCGCCATGATACGGACAGATCCCGGGGAACGGGTCGGCCGCCCGGTCGTGCGGGATGCGCATGTGCCCCATCTCCGGGTGCACCAGGCCGTGCACCAGCCGCCCCGCGGCCATCAGCCCGCCGCCGACGCCCGTGCCGATCGTCAGGTAGACGAACGTGTCGAGGCCCTGCGCGGCGCCCCAGCGGTGCTCGCCGAGCGCCGCGCCGTTCACGTCCGTGTCGAAGCCCACCGGCACGCCGAGCGCCCGCCCGATCGGCCCCGCCAGGTCCGTGTTCGCCCAGCCCGGCTTCGGCGTCGAGGTAACGTACCCGTAGGTCGGCGACGTCGGGTCCGGATCGACCGGCCCGAACGAGGCGATGCCGGCCGCGGCGAGCGGATGGGCGCCGGCCTGCTCGCGGAAGAAGGCCAGCATGCGCGCCAGCGTCTCGTCGGGCGTCGTCGTCGGGAAGCGCGTCTCCGCCGCGATCGCCCCCGGCCCCCGCCCGATCGCGCAGACAATCTTCGTCCCGCCCGCCTCAACGCCACCATACCACGCCGTGCCGCTCCCCGCCGCCGTCTCGCCCCCTGCAGCCGTCTCGCCCCCTACAGCCGTCTCGCTCCCTGCCGCCATACCGCTACATAGCCTCCTGCCGCGCGCCTTCCGCCCGCGCCCGACTGCGCCGGCCCGCCGCGCGTCCCGTCCCCCCATTGTACCCCCGTCTCCGCAAAACTCCAGAGGAACCCGAGGCCGCCCGCCCCGCCCCAAGACCCGAACTCAACAAATCGGCGTAGCCGGAGCAGCGCGTCGCCCCGTCGCAGGGCGCCCTCGTCGCGGAGTACCACCGTCGCGGGGTACGGCCGTCGCGGCGTGCCCCCGTCACGGCGTGCCCCCGTCGCCGGACCCCCTTTGTCATCCCGACCTCTCCCTTGTCATCCCGAACGCAGTGAGGGATCTCCAACTGCGAGATCTCGCCCTGAGCCAGGCGTCTCCGTACCGACCCGCCGCGCGATAGCCGGGGCGCTGCCCAGGGCAAGCCGCCTGACCTCCCCCTTGTCATCCCGAACGCAGTGAGGGATCTCCAACTCCGAGATCTCGCCCTGAGCCAGGCGCCTCCGCGACCGCCGGCTCCCCAACCGCCGCCCCACAGGGAGCGAGGAAGCGCGACCCGCACGACCGACAGCCGCGATCGCCCGGAGGCATCGTCTGTAGGAGGGCGCTCCGCCACGCGACAACCGCCGCCCCAAGATCCCGCCCGATACCCGCCGCAGCCCCGCCCGGGGCAAGTCCCCCCACCGCCCCCTTTGTCATCCCGAACGCAGTGAGGGATCTCCAACTCCGAGATCTTGCCTTGAGTGAGGCACATCCGCGCGAACCGGTTCCCGGAGCGCCGCCCCGGCGCCGCAAATGTCCCAAGGATGTCCCACCACAATTACGGCTGGCATTAGCGTTGATCAGCCAACAGCCCGGCCGTGGATGCCCTGCCCCACGCCTAGCTCCGGCGGTCAAATCCGGATTGTGGGACAAACTGCGGACATCCTGGGACATCCGCGCCCCGGGTGGCTGCCCCGGGTCACCGGAACGCCGCCCGCAGCCGGTGGGCCTGCTCGGCGTTCGCCAGCGCCGACCGCCGGGTCCGCTCGATGTCCCGGGCCAGGTCCGCGTTGCGCTGCTCCAGGTGCCGGCGGAAGGCCGCTTCCGCCTGGGCAAGGTTCAGCCGCATCTGCGCCGTGCGCGCCACCGCGGGCGCCGCCGGCACGCCCGGCGCGCGGCGCGGGGCCGCGGCCAGCAGCACGGGCAGCCGCTCCGCCACCGGCGGCACCTCGCGCACCGGCGAGGGCAGCGTCTGGTACCAGTAGGCCGTGGAGCTCCAGTCGTCGGCCAGGTGGTTGGCGTGCCCGTGCTCGATCGTCACCCGGATCCGCTGCCCGAAGTGCACCGGGTCGGCCAGGTGGAACCGGTAGCTCGTCTGGTAGCCCGGGATGACGCTCTCGTGCAGCGCCGAGCCGTTCATCGGGTAGGCGTTGGCCTGCATGCCCCAGGCCTGGTTGAAGTAGTCCTCGCTGCCGGTGCCGTGCAGGCTGGGCGGCCAGGTGTCGTCGTCGACGAAGATCATGTCGTCGCCCTCGCCCCACCAGCTGCCGTGCCGCCACGCCACGGCCAGGTTGCAGCCGACGTAGTGGCCGCGGCCCGTGGTCTCCAGCACCAGGTAGTTCTGCCGGCCGTCCAGGTTCGGGATGTTCGTCTCCGGGCTGTTGACCGGCAGCTGCGGTCCCCAGCCCGCGCAGGGGTTCTCGCGCCGCCAGTGGGCGTGGAAGTAGGCCACGTCGTCGCCGAGCGGCGCGCGGTAGAGCTCGTAGTCCACGTAGAAGTACTGGCCGTAGGGCACGTCGTTCTGGTTCTCGACTACGACCCGCGCCCGCTGGTTGAACGGCATCGGGAAGTAGCAGTTGAGCGCCGCGTTGCCGCCGAAGGTGTAGCGGTCCGCCGGGCCGCTCGACACGGTGATCGGCAGCGCGGCGAAGTTGCCGGGGATCGAGTGGCCGATGCCGAAGAAGTCGCCCAGGGGGGCGAGCACGCCGGGGTGGTCCTGGTCGTCCCAGTAGATCTTGAGCAGCACTTTGCGGTAGTAGAAGGGGTCGACTGTCTCCCAGGTGCCGCCCATCCCCGGCGGGATCTCGAACACGGGGTCTTCATAGCTGCCCACGACCGGGTCGACCACGCCGGGGCCGATGACGCGGCGGCAGAACTGCGTCATCCAGAGGTGCGTGATGCAGCCGGGGCCTTCGAGGTCGGCCAGCACCATCGACTCGCCCGGCGGGATGATCCAGTAGTCCTGGTTCCGCCCGGTCTGGTCCCAGCTGGACGACCGCCCGCTACGGGCGTCGCGCATCTGGGCAAGGTTCTGCAGGAATCCGCCGAATTGGGGGTATGAGCGTCATGCGGGTCCTCCCGAGTTGGCCGCAGCACGTAGGGCGCGCCGGAGCGGCGGGCGGCTAGAACGAGCCGCCCCCGCCCCCTCCACCGCCGCCCCCACCGCCGCCTCCGCCGCCCCCGCTGCTGCTGGGCGACGAGGCGAGGCTGCTGCTGGCGCTGTTGATCATGCTGTTGATGCTCGAGTTCAGGCTGCTGATCGAGCCGACGATGCCGGCGTTGGCGCTGTTGATGCTGCCCAGGCCGCCGCCGCCCCCGCTGCTGCCGAGGCCCATCGCGCCCTGCCAGGGGACGTAGTAGGCCGGCCCGGCGACTACCGTGCCCGGCGTCGCCTCGAACTGCGCGATGTACTCGTTCGACACGCCGAGCGCGACGGCGTAGGGCAGGTAGTCGCCGACGCGCTGCGCGGCCTCGGGCACGTTGCCGAAGCGCTGGAGCCCGGCCAGGTAGTTGCCGAAGGCCCGCCAGCGCGCGGCGGCATCGGCGCCCTTGGCCGTCTTGCGCGGCATCCGTCCGGCGACGACGATCAGCGTCAGCGCGTTCAGCCCGAGGGCGCCGACGAGCAGCCAGACGAACGCCGTCAGGCGTGTCAGCCCGGCGAACGCGCCGATGATGCCCAGGATCGTGAGCAAGATGAAGCTGCCGGCCCAGATGGAGTAGCGTCCACGCACGACGTCGGGGGCGGTCGGGAAGTAGCCGGCCTCGACCACGCCCTGGTACATCGCCTGATAGATGGCCGGCAGGCTCGTGTAGAAGTGGTTCTTAAGCTCGGACAGGTGCACCGTGTCGCCGTGGCCGGCGAAGAGGGCGTCGAGCACCGCGCGCTCGTACGGCCGTGCCTCCCCGGCGGCGATCCGCGTGTACTGGAAGTCGGCGTGATCCGTACGCAGCGGGCCGCTGTCGTCGTGGATCTCCTCGATGCGGAGGAAGCCGCGCCGGCCCAGGTCGAGGATCGTGGCGACGACGTCGCGCACGTCGGCCTTCTCGTCGATCAGCGTACCCACGAGCCCGGGGGCCAGGTCGGACGGGGGCGCGGGGAGCTCAGCCGCGACCGGGCCGACCACGGGGTCGCGCCCTGCCTGATACCAGCGGCGCACCCAGTAGAAGCTGCCGCCGAGGCCGAGCACGACGCTGACGATCAGCAGGCTCCAGTCGAGCACGGGCTTGACGTTGTCCTCGTACTGCTGCCAGGGCGCGGCGCTGCCCGCCACCAGGCCGTGCGGCCACTGCAGCCGCACTTCGTAGTCGGCTTCGGGCGCCACCGGCCCGGTGGCAGTGAAGACGGCCTGGTGCGCCTCCACTCGGCTGGTCCAGACGCGGTCGTTGGGGTAGAGCGTAACGTGGGCCGCCGGCGCGGTCATGTCGACGCCCGGCGGCAGGTTAACGATCAGCTGCGCGTGATCGATCGGGGCGCTGCGGTTGGGTATGAATGGCGTCCACCAGAACTCGTCGCCGCTGGGGTAGTAGCGCAGCCCGCCGCTGACGGTGTAGTTGACGATCATAGTCTTGCGATCGGGCGCGCTGAAGGGCAGATAGAACCAGATGATGCGCGTGCTGTCCGTGCCGTTGTCAACGACCTGGTAGGTGTGGGGCGGGCCATAAACGCCGTTCGCGAGGTCGTAGTCGCTGAAGTCGAGGTCGTACTTGCTGACGCCGTCTTCGGTCACCGAGACGTTCGAGATATCGGTCAGGCGGCTGGTGTCGATGTCGCGATAACTGCCGTGGAAGTCGCCGGTGTCGAAGACGAACTCCTGGCGCTCGCTGACGTCGAAGGTGCCGTCGGTATGGATCGTCGCCGTGACGGTGTCGTGGTCCCAATGCTGGGCCTGGTCGGCGGCGTGGCCCGGCGCCGGGCCAGGGACCAGCGCCAGCAGCGCCGTCGCCAGCGCGAGCAGGAGCAGGCCGGCCGCGCGCCGGCCGCCTCGGATCGATCCTCGCATATGCGCTCTCCTCCCCAGCCCGTCCATATGGGGCCGGGGCCGCCGTGGGCCGCGGACGCCCCGATCATACTCCGGTCGGGCCGCGCGCGCAACTGGGCAACCGCCGCCGAGGTAGCGCGTTGACTCGATAGCACACCTGTCCGCGATCGTGCTTGTCGCGGACGGGGGGGCGTGGTACAATGGCGGGGGATTCTGGGCCGATCCGGGCCGCTCCGGTCGCGGGGCGGACGGCGGCGCAGGATGCCCGGGTGCCGTCCGCCGGCACCACTCCGGTAGCCCCTGTGGGCGCTACCCGCCGCGCGACCCCTTGCGCCCGGCGCTCATGATCCGCATCCCGGCCGCAGTGACTTCGCCGCCGGCCGTGGGCGTGCCCCCGGCGTGGGGCACATGGGCAGGCGGGCCGGATCCGCCCCCTGCCGGAAAGGGAACCACCATGCGCGCGATGGCCTGGCTATTGCGTGTCCTGAGCGGGATCGGCCTGCTCAGCCTGCTGTTCGTCGCGCCCGCCCCCGGGCAGGCGCAAACGACCTCCACGACCTTCCCCCAGACGGGCCACACCGTCAGCGACCCCTTCCTCAGCTACTGGCAGGCCCACGGTGGGCTGGCGCAGTTCGGCTACCCCATCTCCGACGTGCTGTCCGAAGTGTCGCCGCTCGACGGGCACAGCTACCAAGTGCAGTACTTCCAGCGGGCCGAGTTCGAGCTGCACCCGGAGAACGCCGCGCCCTACAACGTGCTGCTGACGCAGCTCGGCACGCTGCGCTACAAGGCGCTCTACCCGAACGGCGCGCCCGGCCAGCAAGCAAGCACCGACAATGCAGTGGCGTTCCCCGAGACGGGGCACAGCCTCGGCGGCCTGTTCCGCACCTACTGGGAACAGCACGGCGGCCTCGCGGTGCAGGGCTACCCGATCTCGGACGAGTTCACGGAGGTCAGCCCCCTCGACGGCAAGCTCTACACGGTGCAGTACTTTGAGCGCGCGGTGTTTGAGCTGCACCCGGAGAACGCCGCGCCCTACAACGTGCTGCTGACGCAGCTGGGCACGCTGCGCTATCAGGCACAGTACGGTGGCGGGGCCCCTCCGCCGGGTCCGCCGACGTCGCCCGCCGCGCCGACGGCGACGCCGCTGCCCATCCCGGGCGGCACGCCGCTGCCGCAGGTGCCGCCCGGCGTCAGCACCGACTGCTCCGGCATCCCAGCCTCCCAGAACGCCGACCGCCGACCCCGGCCTGCGGGCCGCAGGAGACCGTCTTCCAGTTCACCGGCTCCGGCTTCCAGCCGGGCGAAACCGTCTCGGTCTGGTTCACCTGGCCCAACGGGCACGTGCAAACGCCCGGCTTCCAGGTGACCGCCGGGGCCGACGGCATGACGCACGACGTTTCGTTCACCAGCCACATCTCGACCTCGCCCGGCGACTGGGCGGTGACGATGCAGGGGGTGAGCAGCCAGGTGCAAGCCATCGTCCACTTCCGCATCTTGCCGACACTACCGAACACCGCGCCGCCGAACACGGCGCAGTGCAGCGCGGCGGGCAGCGTCGACGGGCAGGCGGACCCGCCGGTCGCCAAGCTGGGCAGCACGATCGAGATCACCGCGTGGAACTTCCGTCAAGGCGAGAAGACGCGCGCCTGGTTCACCACGCCGGCCGGGGTTCCGGTGGCAGCGCAGGGCGTGCCCGGTATCTACATCCACCCCGGCGGCGTGCTCGGTCCCTACCCAATCGACACCGGTGCCGGCGTCTTCTCCAACACGCCGGGCCGCTGGGCGTTGACCGTACACGGCACCGTCAGCGGGCACGAGTTGGTCATCTACTTCTGCCTGTTCCAGTAGCACCACAGCGCGCACACGAAACCGCCCCGATCCCGGCTGCCGGGATCGGGGCGGTTGGCTATGCGGGCCGCGCGAGCAGCTACCGCAGGGTGGCCCGGCGCCGCAGCAGGGCCAGTCCGGCGATCAGCGCGGCGAAGCCGGCGCCGAACAGGATGAGCGCCCCGGGCAGAACCGTGTCGCCCGCGCCTGTCTTAGGCAGGCTGGGCACGACGGGCGTCGTGGTGGGCGCGCTCGTCGCGGTGGGGAACGGAGTCGTCGTCGCGGCCACCGTGTTCGTCGGCGCTGCCGTCTCAGTCGGCAACGACGTGCTGGTCGCGGCCGCAGTGGTCGTCGGGAACGGCGTGCTGGTCGCCGGCCGGAGAGTTGGTCGCGGCCGGGGTCGGCGTCTGGTTGGTGCCGGTCACGAAGGCCACCAGGCGCTGGGTCGTCGGGTCGGCCGGCGGGAAGATGGTGCCGAAGGGCAGGTAGACCTGCATCTGGCTGCTGCCGGAGTTGGTCACCTGGATGGTGCCGTCGCCGTAGAACGCCTGGCCGGGCGCGGTGCCCGGCGCCGGGCTAAAGCTGACCTGCATGCTGACGTTGTGGGCGCCCAGGGCGTCGAGCACCGAGGTGCCGGCCGGCGCGGCCGGCGGCGTCATGCCCTGCGCGGCGTTGACGATCTGTTGGCCGAGATCGTGGCTGGGATGCTGCCACGTGCCGGTCTGCAGATACCACACCGCCTCCTGCACCTGGTCGGGGTTCGATTGGTCGTAGCCCTGCTGCACCGCGTAATAGAGGGCGGAGCGGATGGTGTCGGTCGCAACCACGGCGGGCTGGCCGAAGGCGTTGGGGAAGGGCTTGCCGGGATCCAGGCAGAAGCCGCGGATCTGCAGCGTGGCCGTCTCGCCGGCATTCAGGTTGAGCACCTGGGCGCCGCCGGTCGCCGCGCCGGGCGTGGTCGTGCCCGGCACCGTCATCGTGTCGGTGGCCACGGTGGTCCCGGTCATCGGGACCGTGGCCATGGCGGTGGTGGTGGCCATGGCGGTGGCGACCGCCGTGGCGGTGGCAACCTGAGCGGCGGGTGCGGCCGCCACGGGCAGGGCCGCGAAGCCCAACATGAGACACAGCCCGCCCAGCCCCATCAGGGTCAGCGCGAGCCAGTTTCGGATAGAACGCATTTACAGCTACCTCCTACGATACGGATAAGTACGACGCGATGTAGATTTGACGGGCGCGATTACCCCGGTGTGGGATCGCGCGGGTGTCACCTCGGTATAGAGTCCGGCGGAGAACTGCCCTGCCGGCGGGTGATTCGCCTCACTCACAAGCAAGGCACGTGCCAGATCCCGCGGCGGGCGTGGCTGCCGGCCGGTTGGGTGCGGGCGGTGCAGTGGGTTGCCGGGAGCCGGGGCTATTCGGGGAGGACGTCGACGCTGCGGCCGGTCAGCAGCTTGAAGGTGAGCAGGACGGCGAAGGAGGTGCAGACCAGGATCGCGGCGAGGACGATGGCCACGTTGATGTCGGCCTGCAAGGCGGTGTAGATCGCCAGCGGCATGGTCTGGGTGCGGCCGGGGAAGTTGCCCGCGAAGAGGATCGTGGCGCCGAATTCGCCGACGGCGCGCGCCCACCCCATGATCGCGCCGCCCGTCAGCGCAGGCGCGGCCAGCGGCACGACGACGTGGCGGAAGCTCTGCCAGGCGCCCGCGCCCTGGGTGGCTGCGGCCTCGAGGACCTCGCGGGGCACGGCCTGGAAGCCGACGCGCGCCGACTTGACGTAGAACGGCGCGGCGACGAACGTCTGCGCGAGTACGACGGCGGCGAGGCTGAAGGCGATGTCGAGGTGCCAGTCGTGGAGCACGCCGCCAATCAGGGTGCGACGCCCGAAGGCGAAGAGCAAGGCCACACCCGCGACGGCGGGCGGCAGCACGAGCGGTAGCTCCAGCACTGTCTCGACCAGGCGGCGGCCGCGGAAGCGCCAGCGCGCCAGCGCGTATGCGACCGGGGTGCCGAAGCCGAGCATCAGCGCCAGGCTGCCCAGGCTGGCGAGCACGCTGACGCGCAGGGCATCGAGCACCACGGGCTCGCGCAGGTAGCGCACGAAGGCATCGGTGGGCACCTGCAGCAGCAGGGCCAGCAGCGGCAGGGTGATGAACGCGACGGCCAGGCCCGCGGCGGCGGCCACGGCGGCACGCCCGGCCAGCGCCGCCCAGGCGCTGCCGCCCACCGGCCGGGACACCGGCCGATCAGGCGCCGCCGGCAGCGCGCGCTCCCGCGCCCGGGGCTCCAGCAGGCCGCTCGTGCGGCCGGGCAGGTCAGGGCGCACCGGGCGGTAGGAACCCATACTGGCTCATGATGGCCTGGCCCGGATCCGACAGGATGTACTGGATCCAGGCCTGCGCGGCGGCGGCGTGCGGGGCGCCCTTGACGGGCGCGATGAAGTAGATCGCCGGCACGTTGAAGCGATCCGGGATGGCGATGGTCTGCACGGGCGGCACCGTGCCGCCGCTGTTGGCGTTGGCGGCTTGGGCGTCGGTGCGGTAGACGATGCCCGCGTCGACCTCGCCGAGTTGCACCCGCGTCAGCACCAGGCGGACGTTGTCCTCGCGCGTGACCACATTGTCGAGCACCTGCTGCTTGAAGTCGCTGCCGAAGGCCGGGTCGGCCGACAGCTTGTCGAGCACCTGCAGGGTGTAGTTGCCAACGGGCACGCTGGGATCGGCCAGCGAGATCTTCACGCCGGGGCGGGCCAGGTCCTTCAGGCCCGTGATCTGCCCGGGGTTGTCGTTGGGCAGGACGACGGCCAGCGCGTTGCGCACGAGCACCTGCGGGTCGCCGTCGATCACCCCGGCGGCGACGGCGTGGTCCATCGTCGTCTTGTCGGCCGAGGCGAAGACGTCGGCGGGCGCGCCCTGCTGGAGCTGGGCGACAAGTGCCTGCGAGCCGCCGAAGTTGATCTGCACGTCGCTGACGCTCGGGTTGGCCGTGCGGAAGGCCTTGCCCGCCGCGGTGAACGATTCCTGCAGCGAGGCGGCGGCGAAGATCGTCAGCCCCGTGGGGCCGAGGGAGGGCAGCGGCGTGGCGGTCGCCGCGCGCGGCGGTGTGGCGGTCGGCTGCGGCTTGCCGGCGTCGTTGTAGCGCCAGTCGTAGTAGTGCTGCCCGATGTTGCCCACTTGCACCTTGAATCCGGCGGGAGCCGACGGCACATAGGTCAGCACGCGCCGCTGGAAGGGCTGCACCAGCACGAGTGTGTTGGCCTGGCCGGCGACCGTGACGTGCGTCCAGTAGGCTTCGGCGATCGGGTAGCCCGCGCTGTAGAACCAGGGTTCGCTCAGCGGCGCGGTGATGAGGTTCGTGCCGGAGTAGACCGGCTCCGGGGCGTGCAGGTAGGTCCAGAAGGCCGCCGGGATGTTGTGCTGGGTAGCGGGCTCGTAGTAGGCGACGACCGCCTGCGGATCGCTGCCGAGCGCAGGCTGGTCGGTCGTGCTGCCGTCGCGGGTGAGCACGTCGGTGAGGGCCTGGCCCCCGCGCGCCTGGGCCGGGCCGAGCAGGTTGCGAAAGCTGGCGTAGGTCGGCGCGGTTGGGTCGTTCGTATCCGACGCGAGCGGGATCTCCGCGGGATAGCGCTGGACGAACTGGTGGTTGCCGATCTGCAGGCGGCCGGTGATCAATTCGACGGCGAGCAGGCCGTTGGTGACGTAGAAGGGGCCGTTCGGGTCGGCGCTCGGGTCGTTGATCTCCATGCGGCTCTTGTCGAAGTACTGCACGATCCGCACGCCGCCCACACCCTCGGCGTAGGCCTCCTGCTTGACCGCGCCCGGCTGGGGGCCCCAGACGTAGCCGCGCGTTGCCTTGCCGTCGGCCACGGGGCCGTCGACCCGGTGCCAGATGCGCTGAAAGGCCGGGTCGGCGAAGGCGGGGTCCGCGGCCCAGGCGCCGGCCACGAACGGAGTGAGGCCGGCCAGGACCACCAGGGCGCCGAGCGCGGCCCAGCGCGCCGCGCGCAACCGTCGCCCCCGGCGGGCTTCTCGTTCTTGCTGATCCACAAATCCTCCCGTGCGACGACCCCGGCGGGCCGCGTGGTCTTACAGTCCGGCGATGCCGCCCTCGCGGGTGACGAGCATTACCGAGGTCGACTTGATCATGGCCACCGCCTCGTGGCCGACTTCCAGGCCGAGGTCGGCCACCGCTTCCGCGGTGACGATGGCCACGATATGGTTGTCGCCGACCTGCAGCTCGACCTGGGCCATGATGCCGTCGGTCTTGATCGCGGTGATCTTACCGGGTAACCGGTTGCGCGCGCTAATGCGCGTCGTTTCCGCCTTCATCGACCCCGTCCTCCTCCCTATGGGCCAGACCGCGCTCAAGGAGGATGGCCAGATGCAGCCATACCCGCGCGGCTTCGTCGTCCAATGTCAGACCGGTCAGCGCCTGGATGTGGCCCAGCCGGTAGTAGAGGCTATTGCGGTGCAGAAAGAGCGCGACCGCCGCCTGGCTGAGGTTCTCTCCCTGCGCGAAGTAAACGTCGAGGCTGTGCACCAGGTCGCCGTCGTGGGCGCGGTCGTAGGCGCGCACCGGGTCGAGCGTGCGCGTGAGCGCCGCGGCGACGGTGGGATCGGCTTCCAGCGCCTGCCGGAGCAGGGCCCGGTAATCGGCGGGCATGGCGAGCGGGCAGTTCCTTCGAGCTACGTGCCTTCAGTGTACCATAGCGGGGGCGCCGGGCCTTGCGCAAAGTGCACAAACTTCGCGCCCGGCCGCCCGGGCCGGGCGCTTACGGTGCCAGGCGGAACACGCGGTTGCGCGTGGCCTCGGCGATGATCAATTGGCCTTGCGGGTCGAGCGCGAGCCCATGGGGTAGCTGCAGCCCGGCGAGCAGGACGGTGCGCCGGCCGGTGGCCGGGTCGACCCGGTAGATCGTGCCGCCCAACGAGTTGGCGTAGGCGATGCCCTGCGCGTCGACGACCACGTCGTCGGGCTGGAATATGCTGACGATCGGGCTGATCTTGCCGCCGGGGCTGACGCGGTCAAGCGCGTTGCCGAACTCGTCGGCGACGATGAGGTCGCCGTTGGGCAGGCGCGCCGCGCCGGTCGGCCGCGTGAAGCCGGTGGCCAGGGTGCGCAGGTCGCTGCCGTCGGGCAGCATGCTCAGCAGGCGGCCGTTGGGGCTGTCGGGGATCAGCACACGGCCGGTGGTCGGGTCGAGGCTGATGCCGTCGACGCCGTCCTGGCCGGTGTTGTTCTGCAACTGGCGCAGCAGACTGTGCGTGCCGGTCTGCGGGTCGACGTGCAGCAGCCGATTCGTCGTCTGCTCCATCACGATCAGCGCGCCGTCGGGCAGTACGACGATGCCCTCGGGGTCGCGCAGGCCGGAGGCGACGACCACGGGCTTGCCCCCGCCCGGCGCCACGCGGTTGATCGCGCCGTTGCCGAAGTCACCGAAGTAGATCGTGCCGGTGCGCGGGTCCACGGCGACGTCGTCGGGGGCGCCGAAGCCGGTGGCCAGCAGCACCGGGCCGCTCGGCGCGGCGGTGGCGGGCGGTGCGGGCCTCGCGGGCGTGGGGCGCGGCGGCGCTGGAGTCGCGCTGGGCGGGCGCGGCGTAGCGCTCGGGGGCACGGTGGTCGCCGTCGGCGGTGCGGGCGGCGTGGCCGTCGGGGGCGGCCTGGTGGGGCTCGGCGGCACGGGCGTGGCGCTGGGCGCGAGCGTCGGCGCAAGGGTCGGCAACGCCGTGGCGGTGGCAGCGCGGGCGGTGGCCGTCGACGGGATGGTGGGCGCCGTCGTGGCCGTCGCGGGGGCGGCTGTTGGCGGGCTGGAGGGCGTGGGCGCGGCGGGCGGTGGCGTCGGTTCCGTCGTGCAGGCGGCGAGCAGCGCGAGCGCGAGCAGCGCGCCGAGCGCGAGCGGCCGGGGCGCCCGGCGAGACGCGGGCGCGGGATGGTGTCGAAGCATGGTTGGTCTATCTCAATGCGGGGCAGGCGCGGTGGTGCGGGTCAGGGGCGCGGCCCGCGTGTTCCGGATGATGTAGCTACCGGCCTCGGCAATGGCGCGCCGCGCCTCGGGCAGCCAGGGTGCGAAGATGTGCCAGACGTGCCACATGCCGGGCCAGATCGAGAGCGTGACGTCGACGCCCGCGGCGCGGGCCCGGTCGGCCAGGCGGGTGGCATCGCTGAGCAGGAGCTCATCGCTACCGGCCTGGATGAGCAGCGGCGGCAGGCCGTGGAAGTCGCCGTAGAGCGGCGAGATCAGCGGGTCGGTCGCATCCTGATTGGCCAGATAGGCACGGCCCATGACCTCGGCGAGTGCGGGCCGCAGCACGGCGTCGCGGCCGGCATTGCTGCGCAGGGTCTCCCCGGCGCCGGTCAGGTCGGTGGCGGGCGAGAGGCAGACCCCGGCGGCGGGCAACGGGTCGCCGGCATCGCGCAGGGCCAGCAGGGTGGCGAGCGTCAGCGTGCCGCCGGCCGAGTCGCCCAGGATGACCAGGTGCTCGGGGTGAACGCCGCGGTTCAGCAGCCAACGGTAGGCGGCCAGGCAGTCGTCGAGCGGCGCGGGAAAGGCGTGCTCGGGCGCCAGGCGATAGTCGACGGCGAGCGCGCGGGCCCCGGCGGCGCGGCAGATGCGGGCGAGCATGCCGAGTTGGGGCCGGGCCCAGCCGAGGATGAACCCGCCGCCGTGCAGATAGAGGATCACCGGGCCCGGGCCGGCCTGCGGCAGGCGCATCCACAGCGCGGGTACGCCGCCCGCGGTCTGGCGGCGGGTGCGGGCGCCGAAGGGCAGGCGCGTGGCGGCGGCGCCCGTGCGCACGAAGGCGCGCAGCGCCCCGACCGACAGCCCCCCGGCCCCAGCGAGCCCGAGGCCCATCAGCCGGACTCCCAGCCGCAAGATCTTGCTCTGCAGGCTCGGCCGGGCAGCCGGGGTGGTGGGCGGGGGGAGTGACGCGGTGGTCATGGGCGGGTTCCTCAGGTCAGGCGGGGTCACATGTGCTCCGGCAGATCCGCCTCGGCCACCTGCTCGCGCTCCGGCACGGCCGGGCGGCGGTAGGCTCCGGCCCAGCGCTCGATCAGCCGGAACACCATATCGGTGGCGATGGCCAGGGCGGCGACACAGATCACGCCCGCCAGCACTTCCGACGGGTGATTCTGGCTGACTCCGTTCAGCAAGATCTGACCCAGCCCCCCCGCCCCAATCCAGGCCGCGATTGTCGCGAGGCTGATAATCACCAGCGCGGCGATGCGGATGCCCGCGAGGATAATCGGCAGCGCGAGCGGGATCTCGACCTGCCGGAGCACCTGGCCCGCCGTCATGCCCATGGCGCGGGCGGCTTCCAGCACGGCCGGGTCGATGCCGCGGAAGGCCACGATGACGTTGCGCACAAGCGCGAACTGTGAGTAGGCCACCAGCGCGGTCACGGCGGTCGTGGTGCCCAGCCCCAGGAAGGGGATCATGAAGGCGAAGAGGGCCAGGCTGGGGATCGTGTAGATGATGCTGAGGATGACGACCACGGGCCCGGCCAGGCGCGGATAGCGGCTAAGCAGCAGGCCGAGCGGCAGGGCGATCAGCAGGGCGATGCCGAGGGTCAGGCCGCAGAGCTGCAGGTGCTCCACGAAGCGCGGGCCGACGCGGTCCCAGTGGTTGATCAGGTAGTCCATGAGCCGTCCTGCAAGCGGGCCGCCAGCCCGGCGCGGCGGGCCGCATACTGCGCCCGGAAGGCGTAGGCCTGCTCGAAGCGGTCGGTGCAGACGCGCGGGATGCCGAGTTCGGCGGCGACGGTCAGCGCCGCCTCGTCGTTCACGTCCCAGGCGTGCACGTCGACGCCGCCCGCCCGAATCGCGGCCACGACGTCGGGCGCCAGTTGCGCGGGATGGAGATGCACCGCCCGGGCGCCCGCCAGCCGCGCCCGCTGCAGCGCGAGATACGCCGCCGTGTCCGACTCCATCCAGCTTTCGGAGCGCGGGAAGAGCAGGTCGCAGGCCAGGCCGGGGCAGGCGCGTCCGACGGCCAGCAGCAGCGCGGGCTCGTACGAGGTGACCTCGACGGTGTCCCAGAAGCGGCGGAAGCGGCCCAGCAGCGCGCTGACCGCGGTCGCGCTCTCGGGCTCGGGGCCCTTGACCTCGATCTCCAGCCCGATCTGCCCGGCGAAGAGCTCGAGCACGTCGGCCAGGGTAGGCATGCGACAGGGCACGGCCGCCGCGGGCCCGGTGCCGCGGATCTCGAACGCACGGATCTGCTCGAACGAATGGGTGAAGATTGGCCCCGCGCCGGTCGTCGCGGCCTCCAGGTAGACGTAGTGATAGACGGCGGGCACGCCGTCGCGAGTGAGGCGCACGTCGAGGTGGACGGCGTCCGCGCCGGAGTCGAGTGCCTGCTGGAACGCGGGCAACGTGTTCTCCGGTGCCGCCCCGGCGATGCCGCGATGGGCCACGATCTGGAAGGGCCGGCTCACGTGACGCGCCCGGACGCGCGGTCAGCAGGCGTCACGGACCACCTCCGGCCGCCCGGCGACGTCGCGCACCCGCGCGAGGCTGATCTGTCCCATCAGGGTGCCCGCGGCGTCGCGCACGGGCAGGGCGTCACGCTCGGTGGCCAAGAGCAGGTTCAGAGCCTGCCGCAGGCTATCGCCGGGCGCCAGCGCGGGCTCGGGCACCAGCCCCGGCTGGACGGGCTCGACCGCGCTGCCGGCCGGGATCAGGCTGAGGCGGCGTACCATGTCGTCGGCGCCGAGCAGGCGGGCCACAAAGGCGTCGGCGGGGCGGCTGAGCAGGGCGAGCGGCGTGTCGTACTGCACGACCCGGCCCTCGCGCATAACCACGATTTCGTCGGCCAGGCGCAGCGCCTCGTCGACGTCATGCGTCACGAAGAGGATCGTCTTGCGCACGGTGCGCTGGATGTGCAGGAGCTCGTCCTGCAGCCGCGTCCGGGTGATGTTGTCGATCGCCGCGAACGGCTCATCCATGAGCATGATGGGCGGATCCGCGGCGAGGGCGCGCGCCAGGCCCACGCGTGACTGTTGGCCGCCGGATAGCTGGGCGGGGTAGCGACGGCGGTATTCGTCGGGCGGCAGGCCGACGAGCTCGAGGAGCTCGTCGACCCGCCGGGCGATCCGCGCGTCGTCCCAGCCGAGCAGCCGGGGCACGACGGCGACGTTGCGGGCCACGCGCATATGCGGGAAGAGGCCCACGCTCTGGATGACGTAGCCGATGCGGCGGCGCAGCGCGGCCACCGGCACCCCGTGCGTGTCGGCGCCCTCGACCAGAATCCGCCCCGCCGTCAGCTCGATCAGGCGGTTGACCAGCTTGAGCAGCGTTGTCTTACCGCAGCCGGAGGGGCCCAGCAGCACCACCAGGTGGCCGCTGGGCACCGCGAAGCTGGCGTCCTGCACGGCGGGCCGCCCGGCCCCCGGAAAGACCTTGCGGACCCCCTCGAAGTCGATCGCCGCCTCGGGCATCACTGATTGCTGGTCGGCGTCAGCATGCCCTGTTGGGTCAGGAACTCTTTCGCCACGTCGGCATAGTCGCGCTTCTTGCCGTCGACTTCCCAGTTCAGCGCGGCCACCGCGTCGCTCGTGAGCTTCGGCGCCAGGCCGTTGAGCACGTCGGCGATCTTCGGGTAGTTGGCCAGCACGTCGTCGCGGACTACGGGCGCGATGTGATAGGGTGGCCAGAGATGCTTGTCGTCGTCGAGCACGATCAGATTATCGCCCGCGATCTGGCCGTCGGTGCTGAAGGCCACCGCCACGTCGGCGTTGCCGTCGAGCAGCGCCTGGTACTTGAGGCCGATGTCGAAGACCTGCACGCTCTTGAAGTTGAAGCCGCCATAGGTCTTCTGCAGCCCGGGCAGCCCGTCCGTGCGGTCCTGAAACTCGGGGATCGAGGCGAGGCGTAGCTGAGCGGCCTTGGGTGCCAGGTCGGACAGCGTCTTCAGGCTATACTTATCGGCCACTGCCTTCGTGGTCGCGAGCGCCTGGGTATCGTTCATGGGCGACTGGTCGAGCCAGGTCAGCTGGAACTGCTGCTCGTATTCTTGCTTGACCTTGTCGTAGACCTGCTGGGAGTCGTTGATCGTCGGCCCGGTGTACTTCAGCACCACGAGCAACCCCGTGCCGGTGTATTCGGGGTAGAGGCTGATATCGCCCTTGATCAGCGCCGCCTGCGCAATGTCGGAGGTGCCGAGGTTCAGCTTGCGCTCGACCGGAATGCCGGCCTGCTGCAGCAGCAGCGCGTACATCTCGCCGACGATCAGCTCCTCGGTGAAGTTCTTCGAGCTGACGATCACCTTAGGCTTGCTCGTCGCGGGCGCGCTCCCGCTCGTCGGAGTGAGGTCGGTGGCGCCCGGCAACGTGCCGGGCGTGGCCGTGGGGTTCGCGCCGCAGGAGGCCAGCAAGCCGGCCGCGAGCAGCAGCGTGATCAGGCCCGTATGCTTGGTAATGTGCTTGGTACGCATGATGGGGTTCTCCTCCTCTGGATACTCAAACGGCGTCCGCCCGTCCGATCGCCGGGGCGGGTGGACTGACGTGGCGCTGCACCGCAGGCCAGCACCGCCTCGGCGAACAGCGCCAGCAGTGCGATGGGCAGCGCGCCCACGAGCAGGATGGCGTTGTTGGAGAGCGCCAATCCCGCGACGATGAACTGGCCCAGGCCGCCGCCCCCGATGAAGGTGGCCAGGGTTGCGCTGGCGATAACTTCCACGGTGGCGGTACGCACGCCGGTGAGGATCACCGGCAGCGCCAGGGGCAGTTCGACCTCCCGCAGCAGCTGCAGGGGCGCCAGGCCCATGCCCTGCCCGGCTTCACGGATGGCGGGGTCGATGGCACGCAACCCCGCGTCCGTGTTGATCAGAATGGGCGGGCAGGCGAGCAGGGTGAGGGCGACCAGCGAGGGGCGGAAGCCGACGCCGAGGATCGGCAGCAGCAGCATGAGGACGGCGATGCTGGGGACCACGCGGCCGATACCCGCCGCGTTCAGCACGACGCGTCCAACGGCCGGCCGGCGGCTGGTGAAGACGCCGAGCGGGATGCAGATCACGAGCGCCAGCGCCAGCGCCAGCCCGCTGAGCGTGAGGTGGGTGCTGAGCGCCTGCCAGAAGCGGTCGGTATTGGCGCCGGCGTACGCCAGCATCTGATTGAGCAAACTCATCAGGTGGTGTCCCGACGGCGCGGTGCGCGCGTCCCTCCTCGGCTCCCGCTCATCACGATCCGCGCCACCGGTTGGTTAGCGGGTACGCCGCGGCGTGATCGGGGATCGGGTCGACGAAGATGTCCCCGTCCGCGACCTTGACCGCATATTTGCCGGAGTTGCCCATCGCCGGCAAGCCAAGAGCCTTGCCCGTCGTCACGTCGAAGGGCGAGCCGTGCAGCGGGCACTCCACGATCTCGTCATAGAAATCCCCCTCGGCGAGAGATGCCTCAGCATGGGTGCAGATGTCGCCGATGGCGTAAACCGTGCCGTCGACGTTGAAGATGGCGATGTCCTCGCCCGCGACGGCGACTGCCAGCTTGTCTCCGGGCGGCACGTCGTCGGCGGCGGCCACACGGACCCACTCGGCCACACAGTCCTCCTTCTCAGGGTGCAATCGGCCCGGTCCCGCGGGGTAAACGCGAGGGGCTCCCCGCTGCGGGGAGCCCCACCTCGTCGTCTCGGGCCGGGCACCGGCATGGAATCAGCGGCGCACACGCGGCGGATCGGCACGTACCGGGATGGGTACCGGGACGGGGGCCGGCCGCGGGGTCACGGCGTCAGCCAAGCCTTGAACGGCTTTGATGAGCTTCTCTATCAGCGACTGCGATAGCAGGATGAACATGTCCAAACTCCTTGGCGCCGCGGCAAATCTCGGTGGCGTGGCACACTTCACAATAACTAGAACGCGCGACCGTCCGAAAGGGTTTTATCCACCTCAGTTCGGCCCTGCCGATCTCCCCAGGGACCAGCCGATCGCTCGAGCCGCCTGGGTCGTCCTACGGCATCATATAGAGCATAAAACGTGCACACGTTGGATCAGGCTAGCTCATCCGGATTCTGATCCCCCTCGGGGCTGAGCATGAAGAAGGCAATCAGGCAGAGAATCAGACCAAACGCAGCCATCGCGACGGCGACCCACGTGTCGACGTCGAGGATGATCAGCTTGAAGATATTAAGAATGCTCAGGATCATGACCACCAGGCCCAGAAGAAAGAACACGTAGCTGAAAACGCGTCGCATCACAGCCTACTCCTCTCAGCGCGGCCGGCACCCGTGCGGACCAATCGTTCGGCTCATTATAGCAGACTTCGCGCCCCGTCGTGCAGCGCGCCACGGCTTTCGGTATAATGCGGCCAAGTGAGGCTGGAGCCTATGTATTGGGAAGAAGTCCCCGCGCTGCTCGACCGCCTGGCCGCAGTCTGGCCGGGCTACACGCCGCGCGAGGGCCAGCGCACGATGGCCCGCGCGGTGGCGCACACGGTCGACACGGGCCGGAGTCTGCTCGTCGAGGGCGGCACCGGCGTCGGCAAGTCGATCGCCTATCTGCTGCCCGCCGCGCTCAGCGCGCTGGAAGACGACAAGCGCACGCTGATCGCCACGTCGCACAAGCAGCTGCAGGATCAGCTCAGCACTCAGGACCTGCCGCGCATCAACGCGCTGGTGCAGGACCTGGGCTATCCCGGCATCGTCTGGACGACGCTGAAGGGCCTGGGCAGCTACGTCTGCCGCGCCGCCGTGGCGGCGGAGGCGGCGCTGCCCGCGCCCGCGCCTGAGCTGCCCGCGCTGCAGGCCTGGCTGGCCTCGGGCGGGCACCACGGCGAGTTCGACGAGCTGCCGCTTGGCCCTGCCGCCTGTCCTCCGCGCGCGCCTGAGCACCGAGCCCGTCGAGTGCCCGCACACGGCCTGCCCCCACTTCTTCGAGTGCTTCGGCATGGCCGCCCGCATGCGCGCCGCTCAGGCCCCGATCGTCATCCTGAACCACGCGCTGCTGGCGGTCCACGCCAGCCTGCCCAACGGGCTGATGATCGGCGATTTCGACAGCGTGGTCATCGACGAGGCGCACGCCTTCGAGGATGCCGCCACGCAGGCGTTCGGCTTCAGCGCCGCCGGGGCCGCCATCCACCATTTCCTCGACCGCGCGCCCGTCCGCTTCCGCACCGACCAGCGCCACTGGGAGGATGCGGTGGCCGCGCTGGGCCGCCTCGACCAGGAGGTGGCCGCCCGCCTCGGCCCCGAAGCCACCCGGCTGGATCACCCGCTGCTCGCCGGACTCGATCTGGCCGACGCGCTCGACGCGCTGGCCCGGGACCTCGATCCGGAGCACCGCCAGCCCGGCCGTGAGTACGCCCACGAGCAGTCGCCCTTCGCGCTGCCCGACGAGGTGCTGCGCGCGGCGGGGGTGGAGGAGACGGCGCTGGAGCGGCTGGCGCGCCAGGGCGCCGATCTGGCCGACCGCCTGCGCACCATCGCCGCGGTCGACGACCCGCTGCTCGTCTACCACGTCGAGTCGGGCGGCGCCGACGCCGATCCGCCCGGCTACACCTTGCTGGCGCTGCCGCTCGACGTAGCGCCCTACCTGTCCGGCTGGTGGGAAGCACAGGCCAGTATCCTGACCAGCGCGACGCTGTCGGACGGCCACTCGTTTAGCTTTGTGCGCGAGCGCCTCGGGCTGAGCGACGCCCGCCCGCACGAGCTCGTCGTGCCCTCGCCCTTCGATTACGCCGAACGGACGCGTCTTGTGCTCACGCCCGTCCCCGGGCAGGATCGCGCCGACGCCGTTTACTTCGACGAGCTTGCTATGCAGATGGCCCGGCTGCTCGACTCGGCGGGTGGCAAGGCCCTGCTGCTCTTCACCAGCCACCGCGCGCTCGACGCCATCTGGAAGCGGCTGCAGGTGCTGCGCCTGGGCGGTTGGCGGCTGGTCCGCCAGGGGGAGCTCAGCCCGGCGCGCGTGCGCGACGTCTTCGCCGAGGCCGCGCCCGACGCGCGCATCGCCGTCTTCGCCAGCCGCAGTTGGTGGCAGGGCGTCGACCTGCCCGGGATGCGCCTCGTCGTCATGGACAAGCTGCCCTTCCCGCAGCTGGGCGACCCGATGGTCGCGGCGCGCAGCGCCGAGGTGGAGCAGCAGGAGGGCCACGTCTTCCTGCAGTATCTGCTGCCCCTGGCGCTGATCGCCTTTCGCCAGGGCTTCGGCCGCCTGATGCGCGGCGAGGCGGACTTCGGCGCGGTCGCCGTCTGCGACGCGCGGCTGGGCACGCGCTCCTACGGCGCGCGCTTCCTGGCCGCGCTGCCCACCGATATCCCCGTGCTGCATAGTGCCGACGCGCTGCGCGCCTGGGTGCGCACGCATAGCGCCCCCGGATCCCGACGAAGGAGGATGATCCCGGCCATGCCCTGGAATCCAGACCGCTACCTGCAATTCGAACGTGAGCGCGCGGCGCCCTTCGCCGACCTGCTCGCGCTGATCGCCGAGCGCCCCGGGCTCGACGTGGTCGACCTGGGCTGCGGCACCGGGGAGCTTACCCGGCGCCTGGCGGAGGCGCTGCCCGACAGCCGCGTGCTCGGCATCGACAGCTCGCCCGAGATGCTGGCGCGCGCCGAGGCGCTAACACGGCCGGGCTTGCGCTTCGCGCCGGGCACGATCGAGACGGTGGCGGGGGCGTGGGACGTCGTCTTCTCGCACGCGGCCATCCAGTGGGTGCCCGACCACCCGCACCTCGTGCCGCACCTGCTCGGGCTCTGCCGGCCCGGTGGGCGCCTGGCGGTGCAACTCCCGTCGAACCACGATCATGCGACGCACCGCCTCATCGCGGAGATTGCCGGCGAGGCGCCCTTCTGCGAGGCACTGGGCGGCTGGACGCGCGAGTCGCCGGTGCTGGGCATCGACGCCTACGCCACGCTGCTCTTCCAGGCAGGCGGCACGGACCTCGTCGTCTTCGAGAAGGTCTATCCGCACCTGCTGGCCGACGCCGACGCCCTGGCGGATTGGACCCAGGGCACGACGCTGGTGCCCTACTTCGAGCGGCTGCCCGCGGCGCTGCACGCGCCCTTCCTGGAGCGCTACCGCGCGCGCCTGCGCGCGCTCTGGCCGGCAGGCCCGGTCTTCTACGGCTTCCGCCGTACCCTCTTCGCCGCCACGCGCCCCGCCGGCCCCGCATAGCCCGCACCCGCGCACGACAAGGGCCCGGCCGCGCGGCCGGGCCCTCGTGCTTCCCTCGGGCGCCTCGCTCAGGGGCCGATCAGGTTGTAGACGATCTTGGCCATCTGCGCGCGCGTCGCCCAGCCGGCCGGGCGGAACGTGCCGTCGGCATAGCCGGAGATCAGCCCGTGGGCGGCCGCCTGCTCCACGAACGGGTAGGCCCAGTCGCTGGGCGGCACGTCGCTGAAGCGCGGCGTGCCCGGCGGCACGGGCGTGCCGCTCCAGCCGGCGGCGAGCGCGACCATCTTGGCGACCTGCGCCCGGTTGACATAATCGACCGGATGGAAGGTGCCGTCCGCGTAGCCGGCGACGACCCCGTGCGCGTAGGCCGTCTCGATGTAGTCGTAGCCCCAGAACGTCGGCGGCACGTCCGCGAAGGTCGGCGTGGCGGGCGCGACGAGCGGCCAGTTCTCGGCGCGGGCGAGCAGCGCGAGGAACTGCACCCGGCTGGTGCGCTGCCCCGGGTGGAAGGTGTGATCGAGGTAGCCGCTGATGATGCCCCGGCAGAAGAGGCTGCTCACGTAGGGCCAGGCCCAGTTGTCGTGCGCGACGTCGTCGATCTCCGGGATGCAGGGATAGGGCGTTGTCGTCGGCTCCGGGGTGGGGTGGCCGTAGACCACGCTCATGGGCAGCGAGATGAGCGCGGGCGCCTCGGGCGGGCCGACGAAGACCTTGCCGTCGTAGACGCCGGGTGCGAGGCCCGGCTGGTCGAAGCCGATCGTGAAGGTCAGCGTGGTGCCGGGCGCGACCGGTCCCGGCACCTGCGCCGGGTCGACGGTTACGTCGGTGCCTCGCACGGCCTTGACCGTCAGGTCGAAGGTGCTGCCGCCCGCCGGGATGTTGAGGCCACCGTCGACGCGCAGGCGATAGCGCCCGTCGCGCACCGGCTCGATGCGCACATACTGGTTGGGGCCGCCGCCGCCCGACCCGGCGATCCAGTTCCAGCGCTGGCCGTCGAAGTAGTCGACGTAAAGGTAGAGGTCGATCGGCGCCGGGCTGGCCGTGCTGAACTCGACCGAGGCCGTGTTGCTCAGCGGGATCTCGTCGAAGTACGTGCCCTGCGCCTGGATCGGCAGGTCGTGCGTCACGGTGCGGCGGCTGAGGCCATAGCCCGTGACCGCCAGGCCGGTCGGCAGCGTCATGCCGGTGGTGACGCTGATCGTGGTCGTGGCGTGGGTCTGGTCCGTGTCGAGCTGGATCTGGTCGGTGCTGAGCGTGGCTGTGCCCAGCGTGCCGGTGAAGGGCTCGCTGAAGTCCGCCCCGCTATACCAGACGTTGTGCAGCACCACCTCGTGGAGGCCCGGTTGGGTCAGCGTGCCGCTCACCCACTCGGCGGTCGTGCCGGTGTTGGTGGCCCACTGCCACTGGCCGCTGCCCTCGTAATTATACGTGCTGCCGCCCATGCCCCAGAGGTCATAGGGCCCGAATACCGCTGGGGCGACGTTGGAGAAGTAGTCCCACGGCGCGGCGCCGAGCATGAAGGTGTCAATGTCCGTCGGGAAGTGCGGCCAGACGGTATGCACCCACAGGTACGTGTGCGGCGGCGGGGCGGTCGGGTTGACGGCGAAGAAGTGGCGCCACTCGCCGGAGTCGGCCCGCCAGGCCCAGTTGAGGTCGCCGCTCACCCGGCCATTGTCGTAGGTGGTCGGCGCGGGCGGCGTGCCGCCGAAGGTGCCCGTGGGCGCGGGCAGCGCGACGTTGAGCGCCACGGGCACCACGGCCGTGGTCGCCGCCGTTCCAGGTCACGCGCAGGGCGCCCTCGTAGGTGCCGGCCTCCTCGTCCGCGGGCACCTGGATGCTGGCCTGTGTGGTCGCGCTGCCGTGCGCCGGCACGACGACGGGCGCGGCGCTCACCTGCGCGAGCGGCCAGGGCTGGTGGTGGTAGAAGGTGAGGTGCAGGTGGATCGTGGTGCTCGGCACGTCGCCCGAGGCATCGGCGTGCTGCAGGCCGACGAAGAGGCCGTCGTGCACGCGGGCCAGGGGCTGCTCCACGAAGCCCTCCATCATGTCGCCCTTGGGATAGGAGTACCAGAGCCGGTTGTATTCGCCGGTCTGCACCTCGCCGTCGTTGACGGCCCCGTTGCCGTTGAGGTCCTGCCAGAGCCGGCCGTCGCCGTTCTTGTCGGTCCAATCGTAGGTCAGCAGGCGCCACGTATTCCGCCAGAAGAGCCAGGGCGTGTTCGGCGCGCTCGCGGTGAACTGCGTGTAGGTGAAGACCGCCTGCACCTTCATCAGGTCCGTATCGGCCGGGATGATGCCGGTGATGTCCTGCAAGTAATCGGGTCGGGTGAACGACGCGCCCGACTCCCGGCTGTTGTTGGTGACCACCGTCCAGTCGTAGTGGCCGACCTCCTGCAACTGCTCGGCCGCGACGGTGGCCTGGATCGGCGCGCCGGTTGGGTTGGTCAGGGTCAGCACGGTGCTGTCCGAGGCGCCGGGCACGAGGTAGCCCGCGAAGGCCGGGGCACTCTGGCCCGGGGTCCAGCGCACGGGCTCCACCTGCAGGCCCGCCTGGCCCGCGGCCAACTGGACGAGGCGCCATCCGTCGACCAGCCCGGCGCCCTGGCTGAAGACGTCGTAATGCAGATCGCGCGCCGAGGAGGCGAGGAGCGTGCGCGCCGTGCTCGCGCTCGGCCAGTGGCCGGTGGCCTGGCGGTAGGCCTGGTAGCCGAGCGCGAGCACGCCTGCCGTGACGGGCGTGGCCATGCTCGTGCCGCCCCACACGTCGTAGGCGATGGCGCCGTGACGGGCGTAGTTCGGCGCGACGTCGGCGGTGCCCCAGGCGCCCACCGCGAGCACCATCGGCACCGGGTTGCCCAGCACCGAGGGGCCGCGGTCGGACCAGGGCTGCACGTCGCCCCAGGTGATGCCGCGCGTCGAGGAGATCGGGTCGAAGGTCGTCGTCTCGCCGTATTGCGTCGCGGCGCCGACGCTGATCACCGATGGCCCGGCCGCCGGGGGCGTGGCGCTGCCGTAGCCCGGCCCGCCGTTGCCCGCCGCGGCGACGAAGCTGATCTGCGGGTTGTCCAGTTGCAGCAGCGCCAGATAGCGCGACTGGAAGTCCCAGCCGTTGTCGACGCCGCCGTCGAAGCCGAAGCTGAGCGAGGCGATCTGCGGCTCGTCGCCCGTGTTCGGGCGCCCGTCGAGCCCGTAGGTCGCCAGGATGTAGGCGTCGTAGATCGCCTGCCCGGTACGGTAGACGTTGCCGATGGCCACGATCTTGGCGTGCGGCGCCATGCCCTGCACCATGCCGCCGACGCCGGCCGGCTTGTAGGGCGGCCGCATGCCGCCATTGTCGCCGTCGATCACCCCCTGCGCGACGATGGACGACGCGCACGATGTGCCGTGATCCTCCGCGTAGTCGTACGAGCCCATCATCGCGACCAGGCTGCCGTTGTCGGGCGCCGGCAGGCCGTAGAGCCAGTCGCTGCCGGGCACCGAGTGGCGGCCGTCGGCGATGAAGTAGAGCATGCCGGTGGATAGGTCGGGGACGCCGTCGTGGTCGAGGTCGGTAGTGCCGACCTCGTGGCCCTTGCTCAGCACGGCCGCCTGGCGCATGTCGTGCGTGTCGAGCAGGTCGACGTAGACGGTGTCGTAGACACCGGCCTGGTGCGTGTCGGCCACGACCATGGCGACGTACTCGCCGTAGCGGTCGAACGCGAGATGCTCGTCGGGCAGAATGCCGATGTGATAGCGCCCGCTCAGGCTGGTGCCGGGCATCTGATACGTATGGGTGATCGGCACCATCGCGCTGGGCGTCGCGCCGACCGTGGTGAAGACGCCCGACTCGCCCTGGATCACCGCCGAGGTGTCGACATACCAGGAGCCGTAGGCCTGGATGGCGTTGTTGAGGTCGCCGACGATGCCGTTGGCGTAAAGCTCCATCGACGTCGGGTCGAAGGCGAGCGGCCAGCCGTAGTAGGGGGAGGCCGGATCGGTCACGCGGGCATAGGTGTTCATCAGGTCCGGGTGGCCGAAATCGACGCCCGAATCGATCACCGCGACGTTCACCCCGTCGCCGCGATAGCCCGCATCCCAGGCGGGCCGCACGTCCTGCACGTCGACCGTGTGCCAGCTATCCGGGCTCGCGCCCCCGCCTGCGCCCGCCGCCGCGGGCGGGGCGGGCGCCGCCGGGGCGGCTTTGCCGGCCGGGGGCACAGGCGCGGCGCCCGGCGCCTGGGCGCCCGCATGATCGGGCCGGGGCCGGACGCGGCTCTCCAGGCCGGGGACGATCGGTGGCGGGGGCGGCGCCCCGGAGAGCACGCTGACGACGTTCGTGGCGCGCGCCAGGCCGGCGACCTGCCCGGCGGGCACCTGCCCGGAGGTGAACACCAGCCCGCGCGCGTCGGGGCGCCGCGTGATAGCGCCGGTCAGGCGCGGCCCGCTGTAGGTGCCCTGAGTGACCACGATGACGGGCAGCAGCGTGTCGGGGTCGGTGGCCGCCGCGGCGGCCTGCTGCAGCGCCGGGGCCAGCCGGCTCATCTGTTCGTCGGCGGCCGTCGTGACGCGCGGCGCGCCGAGCGCCTGTAGCGGCGGGGCTGCCCCGGCGTGCGTGCCGGGCGCGGGCAGCGGCGCAAGGGCCAGCAGGACGACGAGCAGCGCGAAGGGCAAGCCGGCCCAGCGGGCCGCCGGGACGCGGACGGGGATGTGGGGCATGCGAGCATCCTTTTCTGGCGGGTCCCGGCGGGACGGGGAGCCGGGGTGGTGGTCTAGCCGGCGAGTGCGGGTTCCGGGCCGCGCGCACCCGGGTCGCGACCATTATAGCAAATCGCCGCAGGTGGCGTTTGCGGTCGCGGGGATGAAATGACCCGGGCCGTGGCGCTGCCGCCACGGCCCGGGCCCCCGAGGGGTGAGCGGCGGACTGCCGGAAGGCAGTCCGCCGTGACCTTACGGTGTCACCGTCGGGATATTGCAGCTGCCGGTCCCCGTGATCGACAGGTAGACGATCTTGGAGATCTGGCCGCGCGTTGCGTCGTTACCCTGGCGGAAGTACGGGCGGTTCTGCGGGTCGCAGGGCTCGCCTGGGCCGCCGCAGTCGTAGCCCGAGATGATGCCGTGGCAGTAGGCCGTCTCCACGAACGTGTAGAAGGCGGTGTTCGGCAGCACGTCCTCAAAACTCCGGTCCGTCGGGTTCTGGAGATCCCAGCCCGCCGCGACGACGTCGATCTTGGACAGCTGGCCACGGGTCACGTTGTTGTACGGGCGGAAGTACGGGCGGTTCTGCGCATCGCAGGGCTCGCCGGGGCCACCGCAGTTGTAGCCGCTCACGATGTTGTTCGCCGCCGCCGTCTCGATGACGTCGAAGAACGGGAAGCCGGGCTGCACGTCAGTGAAGGTGTAGCCACTCGCGGGCGGGGTCGTGATCGGGACCCCGAAGCCGAGGACGACGATCTTGACCATCTGGGAGCGGGTGGTGGAGTTGTAGGGCCGGAAGGTGTTATCGGCGTAGCCGCTGATAACGCCGTGGCAGTAGAGGTACTGCACCGGCACGTAGAAGTAGTCCGTCGTATGCACGTCCGTGAACGTGATCGGGCACGGGGTTTCCGTGGGCGTCGCCGTGCCGGAGATCACCGTCGGGGTTCCGGTCGCGGCGGGCGGCGGGGTCGCCGTGTCGGTCGCGCCGGGCGGCGGGGTCGCCGTATCCGTCGCGGCGGGCGGCGGGGTCGCCGTATCCGTGCTCACCGGGACCGAAGTCGCGGTGTCGGTCGGGACGACCGCAGTCGGGGTGTCGGTCGGCGACCAGCCGGGGTCGGGCTTTCCGTCGGGCACGGGGAGCTCGGCGTGAAGACCTCCATGTCCTGCAGTGGGGTCACACCGTCGGCCGCGTAGCCGCCGGCCAGCCAGATGACCGAGCCGTCGGTGTCGGACGCCGCGTTCCGGCGCGGGGTCGTGAAGGGCACGCCGATGGACCAGCTATCGGTGCCGGGATCGTAGATGTCGACTTCGTTGCTCGGGTTCGGCGGGGTGCGTCCGCCGCCCATCACCCACATCTGGCCGCCAAGCGTCAAGGCGCGGGTTTCGGCCGTGACGCGCGGGATGGTCGCGATGGTCGTGATGGTATCGGCCGTCGGATCATACTTGTAGCTGTTGTCGGTGTCGTTGATGGTCGCGCCGTCCCAGGTCGAGCCGCCGGCCATGTAGATCATGCCGCCGATGGTCGTCGCCGGGATGTAACCCTCGCCGACGGGCAGGACCGCGGACTTCTGGGTCCAGTGGCTGCCGGCGGCATTCGGGTCATACTCCCAGATGGCGGTGACCATGCCGATGTTGATGTCGAAGCCGCCGAAGACGTAGAGCTTGTTGTTGGCGACCGCGAAGCCGCCGGGCAGAATGGCGCCGTCGGTGTTGCCCGGCCAGTCATCGCCGGCCATGGTGGTCAGCGTGTCGGTGGTCGGATCATAGCGGACGACGCGGGAAGCGGACGTGCTGCCGCCGGCCGCGGAGCCGCCGACGCAGTAGATGTAGGGCGTGCCGCCCTGGGTCACGACGCCACAGGCCATATTATTGACCATGTTGTCGGTGAAGGTGGCACTCTTGATGGTCCAGGTGCCGGCCGTCGGGTCGTACTCATAGGGCGTGAGGATGTCGCTGCCCGCGGTGTCGCTCTGGCGGCCGCCCATCGTGTAGAACTTGCCGTTGGCCGGGAAGAAGACGCCGACGCCCCGGACGAGCGGAGTCGGCAGGTTCGGGCCGGCAATCCAGCCGGCGGGGCCGCCGGTGCACTCCGTCGGAGTCGCGATCGGAGTTGAGGTGGCGGTGGGGCCACCGGGCGTGTTGGTCGGGAGCGGGGTGCCGCAGGACGGTTGCGTGAAGATGAGCTGCAGCCCGCTGCTCAGCGCGCCGCCGCTGCCATTGCACTCGTACTCCGTATAGATCGTGCTGTCGCGCATGACGCCGACGGTGGCGCTGCTCGCGCCGTTGTCCAGTTGGCCGTAGACGACGTCGAAGCGCGCGGTGTCACTGTTCTCGTACAGCAGCACCTCGAAGTTCGCCGTGCCGCTGCCCGGGAAGTACTGCATCCGCCACTCGATGACGAAGATGCGGTTCGGGGCCGACCCCAGCGTCGTCGTGTAGACGCCATAGCCGGCGTTCAGCCCATACAGGTCATCCCAGTAGGGGAAGATCGTGTAGTCGTAGGGGGCCAGGTTCGGCGAGGGCGGTAGACATTCGTTGGAGTAGCCGCCCGGCTCGTTGATGAACTCGAGGTCGAGCCGGCCGTTCGAGCTCGCGTTCGCCGTGGTGTAGGTGTGGTCATACAGCCGGAACGGGAAAGGCAGCGTGATGGTGGAGTCACAGTCGTCGCAGTTGGAGCCGGTGACGAAATCGACGCCCGGCACCACCGTGCCCGTCGCGGTCGCGTAGCTGTAGTTGGCGGTGCCGCCACAGACCGTCGGGGTCACCGTCGGGGTCTCGGTTGCCGTGTTCGTCGGCGTGGCGGTCGGCGGGGTGCCCGTCACCGTCGGCGTCGGCGTGCCCACCGCCCCGTTGATCTTGTCCAGGAAGACGTCCTGCTGCGATTGACCGCTGATGGTCACGCGGCCGTCGGTCCAGTGGTCGTAGATGCTGTCGCCGTCCGCGGCGATGTAGTCGTAGTCGCCTTCATACGTCGTCTGCACGGCGCTGTCCGGCTGCGCCGGCAGGGGGCTGTTCACGTCGCCCGTGGGCATGTCGGTCTGCCAGGTCGCGCCGTTGTCCAGCGACAGGCGCCCGTAGCGCTTGTAGCACGGCTGCGCCGCGTTGCCCGGCGAGCAGTTCAGGTCGTTGCCGCTGTTCACCTCGCGCTGGTCATACCAGCCGACATAGACCGCGCCATTGGCCGTGGCCGCCAGGGAGGGCTGCCACTGCATCGCGGTGCCGCTGTCCGTGTTCATCTTCAGCGGCGCCGACCAGGTCGTGCCGTTGTCGGTGGAGCGGCTGTAGTAGATGTCGCCGTGGTCGCTCGCGCCGCTGCAGGTCGTGGCCGAGCCGCACTGCGCCCAGGCGAGGTGGACCGTGTTGCCGACCGCGGCGGGCTCGCCCCAGCCCTCGTGGCGCCAGATGGTCGAGAACATCAGCGCGAAGTAGCCGCTGATGGCACGGCCCGGGCCGTAGGCGGGCGGCGCGACCGTGGCGTTGGTCCAGGTAGCGCCGCCGTCGGTCGAGCGGAACATATGGTTGGTGCGCTGGGCGAGGCCGCCCCCGCCTTCGTCCATGGAGGCCACGAAGACGGTGCCGCTGCCGCTCAGGTCACCCGTGATCTGGACATCCCGGTAGAAGGTGGAGCTGTTGTCGATGGTCGCGGGAGTCCAGGTCGTGCCGTTGTCGGAGTAGACGACGGAGAGCGCGCCGACGCCGACCGCGAAGTTGTTCCAGGAGATGTACATGCGCCCGTAGTGCGGGCTGGAGGGGTTGTTGTCGACCCACATGCTCTCGCGGTCGTCGGAGGAGCCGTTATGGGCGCAGGCGCCGACCGTCCAGGTGCTGCCGTTGGGGGAGGTCCAGAGGCCGATGCCCTGGCCGCCGCAGCCGGTGGCGAGGTCGCCCGCGAACCAGAGGTTGAGGACGTTATTCCAGACGACGATCGGGTCACCGTAGTTGGTGCCGTGGCCCGAGCAAATGGGGTCGGGGGAGGCATGGGCGAAGGTGGCACCGCCGTCGGTGGACCAGCTGATGCCGCCATAGCAGGTGCCGCCGGTGCGGGAGTCATTGTAATTGGAGACGACGGTGTTGCCGTGGGCCCAAGTCATGTTTTCGGACTGGGTCACGTGGGGATAGGTGCCGTCAGGCAAGATGACGTTGACGTCCGCCCCGCCATACACCGCCGGGCTGAGCGCGCTGGCCAGCGTGCTGCCGGCGCTGTTCGTGGTGATCTGGCCGCCCGGGGGGTTCGTCTTTTGGTCGGCGCAGCGGGCGAGGATCTCGCTCGCGTGCATGTTCATCTGCCGATCGATGCCCAGGGCCGCAATCTGGCTGCAATCGATCTGTTCGGGCTTGGTGCTCGGCGCCTGCTTATCGGTCGCCGGGCTGGCAGCCGGTGCGCCGGGGAAGGCCGCGTTCGCCCCGGTCGCAATACCAGCCAGGGCCAGCAGCGCGATCAGCGCCGCGGCCCAGAATCGCCAGGTATGCCTGTTCATGAGTCTCCGCTCCTTGGGTATGAAGTTTGGGCAGCAATGAGAAGCGTTGCTGCCCGCCGTGTTGCTCCGATGCCGGTAACATCAGCGGGGTGGACGTTCCCGCTACGGGCAATCCCGCACCGGCAGACCGCGCCGGTCGGCATGGAGGAACTGCACAGGTTCTCCGGCGTGCTCCTTTCTTTGCTGCCTGCGGCAGCTCGGCCGGGCAGTGCGCAGACCCCGCGTCCCCGTTACTGCCTCCGAGGAGGCGTGGGGGGCTGGAACGGCGGTCTGCCGACGGAAACGATTCGACCAGAGTTCGGCACGGCCACCGGGCAGCCGAGGCTGTCCGGCGCCAGACACAGGGGCCCCCACAAAGAGTGCGGGTGGCCGCCGGTTGCTGAGTAGGGCCATTATAGCGCGGCTCGCTTGGCGGTGTCAAGCGCCCGGAGCGGGAAAGGGGTGCCGGACGGAGCGGGGATATCGCGTGAACAGGACCCTCATATCCGGACAACTGGACACCCACGTTCTATTGATTCTGCGGGTGATTCAGCGTGGGGGGCGGGGGGCGCGTGGAGCGCCCCCCGCCCTGCCGTCAGGGCGCCGGAACCGCGCAGCCCGGCGCGCCCGTGATCGACAGATAGACGATCTTGGCGATCTGGCCGCGGGTGGCGTCGTTCCCCTGGCGGAAGTACGGGCGGTTCTGCGGGTCGCAGGGCTCGCCCGGGCCGCCGCAGGCGTAGCCCGAGATGATGCCGTGGCAATAGGCCGTCTCCACGAAGGTGTAGAAGGCCGTGTTCGGCAGCACGTCCGCGAACGAGCCGCTCGGCGGGTTCTGGAGGTCCCAGCCCGCCGCGACGACGTCGATCTTGGACAGCTGACCGCGGGTCACGTTGTTGTACGGGCGGAAGTACGGCCGGTTGTTCGAGTCACAAGGCTCGCCCGGGCCGCCGCAGCTGTAGCCGCTGACCACGTTGTCGTGCGCCGCGGTCTCAATCACGTCAAAGAACGGGAAGTCGGGATGGACGTCGGCGAAGGTGTAGTTGCCGGCCGCGGGCGTCACGATGGGCAGCCCGAAGCCGAGGACGACGATCTTCACCATCTGGGCGCGGGTGGTGGCGTTATACGGCCGGAAGGTGTTGTCGCTGTAGCCGCTAATCACGCCGTGACAGGCGAGATACTCGACCGGCTGGTAGAAGTAGTCCGTCATGTGCACGTCGCTGAAGGTAATGCCGCACGGCGTTTCAGTCGCGGCGGGCGTCGACGTGGCGGCGGCCGGGGTGTCTGTGGCGGCCGGGGTCGCACTCGGCGGCACGGGTGACGCCGTCGGCGCGCTCGGCGTAGCGGTTGGCGGCACCGGGGTGTCCGTCGCGGCAGGCGGCGTGTTGGTCGGCGGGACGGGGGTCGCGGTGGGCGGCGCCGGTGTGCTACTTGGCGGGACCGGGGTGTTCGTCGGCGGGACCGGAGTGTCGGTCGGCGGGGCCGCCGTCGCCGTCGCGGTCGGTGTGGCGGCCGCGCCGAGGTTGCCGGGGTCGGTGTAGGCGCGCTGGCCGCTGCGGCTGTCGGTCCAGATCGGCAGCACGCGCGTGTTATCGTGGTTCACGGCGAGGCCGCTGTAATCGCCGATGAAGCTGCTGGGCGTGCCGCCGGTGTCGGCGACCGGGATGTTGGCCGACCAGGTCAAGCCCCCGTCGGTCGACTGGGCATAGTACTCCCGATACGTGTACCCACCTGCCCGGCGATCCATCCAGCTGGCGTGGATCGTGCCGTCGGACCCGACGTCCATCCAGGGGAAGAACTGGTCCGTGCCGTCGCCGTTCGGCGTGTCGTTCACCTTGATCGGCGCGCTCCAGGTCTGGCCGCCGTCCGTGCTGCGGCTGAAGACGATGTCGGCGTGGCGGCCGGTGACGCTGTTGTAGACGAAGGTGGTGTCGAAGCGCCCGTCGGTCCAGAGCGAATAGACCTCGTTCGGGTTCGTCGGCGAGACGCCCAGGATCTCCTGGTCGTTGTGCCGGAAGCCCGACGAGGGGCTCGACGCGTAGAGGTACTGGTAGCCCCCGCTGAAGGCACCGGTCGGCGTGATCGGCTGGCCGGTCACGGTGATGCTCGGGCTGAAGCTCACGCCGCCGTCCGTCGATTTGGCGATCATCTGGTACATCGGGATGCTGCTGCTGCAGTTGTAGGTGCAGTTCTGGTACTGGAAGCTGACGTAGAGCGTGCCGTCGGAGGCGGCGACCGGGTTGGTGAACTGGTCCTGGTCGTGCGAGGCGTCGCTCAGCGTGACCGGAGTGCTCCAGGTGGCGCCCTGGTTATCCGAGTAGGCGATGACCTCACGGTCGTCGATGTAGGCGCCAAGGTTGCAGCCGGGCGCGTAGAAGGAGCTCGCGGTCACGTAGACGCGGCCGAAGTGGGGGCTCCCGGGCGTGCGATCCGCGGTGATCCACTCCTTGTCGATGAAGTGATTGCTCGGGTCCGCGTCGCTCAGTGCGGTGACCTGCGCGCCCCAGGTGGCGCCGCCGTCGCTCGAGTGCGACACGACGGCCGGATCCGGACAGGTGCCGGTCGACAGCTGCGCGAAGTAGGCGTTGCCGGTGCCGTCGTAGGTCGCCGCCGGATCGCCGATCCCGCTCGGTGTCGTGACGCTCCACGTTTGCCCGCCGTTGCTCGTGAAGCCCCGATAGGTGCTGTTGCTGCCGGAAACGAAGTAGAGCGGCCGGGTGGGATCGGACGCGATGACCGTCTCGTTCCCGGGCATGATGTTGACGTCGGTGCCGAAGACCGGCAGGCTCAGGATGCCCGACGGCCCGGACGCTGCCACCGGGCCGCCGGCCGGGCCCGCCTGGCCGGTCCAGGCGCCGGGCGGCTTGACGGCGATAATCTTGCCGGCATAGCCGACCAGGCGATGGATCGCCGGGCCGGCTTGCGGTGGTGCGGTTTGGGCCCAAGCGGCGGCGCCGCCGAGGCTGAGCAGTAGCGCGATGCCGATCGCGATAAGTACCCCTACGCGTTTCACGAAGTGACTCCTTCCGCAGATATGCCTTGTGCGGGGGTTGATCGGGCCCCAGATGGGGGCGGTGCTCGAGGTTACCCGGCCGCCTGGCCGCGGGGGCCCGGGCAGGGCACATTATACCAGGCGGATCGGTGATTGTATAGGGGAGGAGGTCCGCTTGGCTGCGGGGGGCCGGGCACGACACAGGGGCGCCCATGGGCGCCCCTGTGCCGCGGTGGTCACGGGACCGGTTGCCCGGCCCCGCGCCGCTCTAGGGGGTTGCGGTCGGTAGCACGCAGGCAGGATTGCCGGTGATCGATAGGTAGACGATCTTCGAGATCTGCCCGCGGGTGGCGTCGTTGCCCTGGCGGAAGTACGGGCGGTTGTTGGGATCGCAGGGCTCATTCGGGCCGCCGCAGTCGTAGCCCGAGATGATGCCGTGGCAGTAGGCCGTCTCCACGAAGGTGTAGAAGGCGGTGTTCGGCAGCACGTCCGCGAACGAGCCGCTCGGCGGGTTCTGCAGATCCCAGCCCGCCGCGACGACGTCGATCTTGGACAGCTGGCCGCGGGTCACGTTGTTGTACGGGCGGAAGTAGGGGCGGTTCTGGGAGTCGCAGGACTCGCCCGGCCCGCCGCAGTCGTAGCCGCTCACGATGTTGTTCGCCGCCGCCGTCTCGATCACGTCGAAGAACGGGAAGCTGGGCGGCACGTCGTGGAAGGTGTAGCGATTCCCCGCGGGCGTGGTGATCGGGACCCCGAAGCCGAGGACGACGATCTTGACCATCTGCGAGCGGGTGGTGGAGTTGTACGGCCGGAAGGTGTTATCGGCGTAGCCGCTGATCACGCCGTGGCAGTAGAGGTACTGCACCGGCACGTAGAAGTAGTCGGTCGTCGTGCACGTCGCTGAAGGGCAGCGCGCATGGCGTTTCAGTGGCGGCGGGCGTCGCCGTCGGGGCCGCCGGGGTGTTCGTCGGCGCGGGCGTGCTGCTCGCGCCCGGCACCGGCGTGTCGGTCGGCGGCGCGGTGGTGGGCGTCGCCGTGGTCGTGCCCGCGACCGGCGTGGCCGTCGGCGTGATGCAGGTGTCGACGATGACCTCGGTCACGCTCTCCTCGTTGGCCGCCGTGTAGCCCGCGCTGCTGATGATGTACGGCGCCAGATACGTGCCCCCGACGCCATAGCGCGCCACGTTGAGGTCCGGCCCGGCGCTCCAGGTGTCACTGCTCGGGTCGTAGATCTGCGTGACGCTGAGCTCGACTGCCGGGGCATCGGCCCGCCGGGTCCGGCGGCTGGAGAGGCCGTTGTCGCCGCCGAAGACCCAGATCCGGCCGTCGACGACCGCGCGCCCGGCCTGAGACACCGCGACGGGCTCAACCGAGCTCTTGGTCGTCCACATGTCGGTGGCGATGTCATAGTCGTAGACGGTGTCGACGGTGGTCTGCGTGGTGTCCTTGCCGCCGAGCACGTAGATGTGCCCGTCGACGATACCGTAGGCGGCTTCGCCGATCGCGGTCGGCATATCCATCAGGCTGGTGTCCCACGTGTCCGTCGCCGGGTCGTAGCTCCAGGTGTTGGGCTGGGCCGTCGTCCCGCTGAGGTCGGTGCTGCCGCCGACGACGTAGATTATTCCGTTGTAGTAGCCGACGGCGGCGTAGCGGTTCCGCGGGCCGGGCATTGTCGCGCCCAGCGACCAGGTGCCGGCGGCGACGTCGTAGATGCGCGTGACGTCCTCCGCGTTCCCCGGCCCGTCGGCCCCGCCGAAGACGTAGACCTTGTTGTTGACCGGGCTGTAGACGACGCCCGTGCCGTCGGCCGGCGTAGGCATCGGCGTCAGCGTGTCCCAGCTGTCGGCGACCGGGTTATAGCGCACGAAGTAGTTGGTGACGTCGGTGCCGTCGTAGCCGCCGGCCGCGTAGGCGTAGGTGCCGTCGTGGTCCATCGTGGTGCCCTCGACGGCCGCGGGGCGCGGGTCGGCGACGGTCCACGGGCCGGGCTGGCAGCCGGCCGGGGTCGCGGTCGCCGTCGGCGGCAGCGGCGTGCTGGTCGGCCCGCCGGTGGTCGCGGTCGCTGTGGGCGTGCCCGGCACCGGCGTGGGCGTCTCGGTGCTGCCGCCGCAGCCCGGCTGCGTGAAGGTGATGACTAGCCCGCTGGTCAGCCCGCCGGTGTTGCATTCGAACTCGGTGTAGTGGCTGCCGGTGTCGCTCTGGACGCCCACGGTCGCGCCGTTGCCCGCGTCGCTCATGGTGCCGTAGACGAGGTCGAAGCGGCTCTGGCCCTCGTAGAGCCGTACCTCGAAGTTGGCGGTGCCCGTGGCGGGATAATATTCGGCGCGCCACTCGATGTTGAAAATGCGGTTCGGGGCCACGCCGGTGACCGACGTATAGACCCCGTGGCCCGTCCCGCTGGTGTCCAGATCGTCCCAGTTCGGGAAGATGGCATAGCTGGCCACCGTGTCGGGCAGGCACGAGTTGGCGTACTGGCTGTCGCCGGTCACAAAGTCGAGCTGGCCGTTGGAGCTGGCCTCCACGCTGGTGGCCGTCTGGCCGTACAGCGTGTAGGCGAAGGGCAGGGTGATCGGCGCCAGGCAGTCGTCGCACTGCGAGCCGGGCACCAGGGTGTCGCCCGGCACGATGGTCCCCGTGGCCGTGGCGTACACGTAGTCGGCCGTGGAGCCGCAGACCGTCGCGGTCGGCGTCGGGGTGATGGTCGGGGTGCTGGTCTGCGTCGCCGTCGGCAGCGTGCCGGTCGCGGTCGGGCGTCGGCGTCTCGAGCGGCACGGAGTTGACGGCGGCCAGCGCGTCGACGCGGCCGTAGCCGAACGAGTTGTTCGGGATCTGGCTGCTCGGGGTACCGCCGCACGTCTGCACCGGGCTGACGATCACATTCGGGTTCGCGGTGTTCTCCAGGATGGTCTTGGTCTCGCTGATCATACGCGTCAGTTGCGGGCGCGCCGACCAGAGCAGGGCCACGACGCCGACGACGTGCGGGCCGGCCATCGAGGTGCCGCTCGCGGTCGTATAGGCGCTGTCGCTGCTGTTGCTCGCCGAGCGCACGTTCACGCCGGGTGCCGAGACCTCGGGCTTGAGCAGGTTCGGCGTGTAGTAGGTCGACGGGCCGCGGCTGCTGAAGCCGGCCAGCGTGTTGCTGCTGTCGATGGCGCCGGTCGAGAACGCCGCGGAGTAGATCGCGGGCGGGTCGGTGACCGTCGAGCAGCCCGAGCCGGAGTTGCCGGCCGAGACCTCGACGAAGATGCCCGCCGCCTGCGTGTTGTTGACGATCGTCTCGAGCTCGGCCCGCGTCGTGCAGCCTTCGCTCGTGGGGCAGCCCCAGCTATTGATGATCACGTCGGGCCGCATCGCCGGGTTGGGGTTCTGGCCCGCCAGGTCCGTCGGCGCGATCATGAACTGGAAGCACTCGCTGTAGCGGGCGGGCGTGCCGGTGCCCTGGTCCATGTTGCGGCAGGCCATCCACTGCGCGCCGGGGGCGACGCCGATCTGATTGCTGCCGCCGTCGGAGCCGACGGCGCTGCCGGTGGTGTGCGAGCCGTGGAAGTAGTCGTCGCACGGCTGCTGCGAGTCGTTGCCGCAGGGGTTGCCGGTGCTGTCGTGGATGGCGTCCCACCAGTTGTAATTGTGGTCGGCCGTGGTGCCGTTCCAGCCGCGATACTGCGGCTTGAGCGCGTTGTGCGTCCAGCGCACGCCGGTGTCCTGGCTGGCGACGACGATGCCCTGGCCGGTGTAGCCCAGGGCCCAGACGGCGGGCGCGTTCACGTTCTGCACGCCCCACTCGACGGTGTCCGGGCTATCGGGGGCGTTCTGGACGTTGGCGATGGAGTCGGGCTCGACCCAGCGCTGCGGCGCGTTCGAATCGACGTGGCTGACGTCGGCGCGCGCGGCCAGGGCCTCGACCAGCGGCCGATCCGCAGTAGTCACGATCATGTTCGCCGCCCAGTACGAGGTGAACTGCCGGCCCTCCGACTTGAGGTAAGCCTGGAGCGGCCCCTGGGTGGAGGCGGCGAGGCTGCGCAGCGTGTTGTAGACGTACCAGCCGCGCGCGTCCTGGTCGGGCATGGCATAGGCGGCCGTCAGGTTCGCCTGCTGGGCCAGCATGATGACGACGGGCGCCTCGCCGCCGTTCGCGGTCGCCTGCAGCACTTGCGGGGCGACCTTCGCGAGCGGGTTGGCGGCCGGCGGGTCGGCGGCGGAGCGGGCCTGCGCCGCGCTGCCGGCCCACAGGGCGGTCAGGATCAGGGCGACCGCCAGTGCCGCGGCGGCCACGCGCGGCGCTACACGGATCTGCGAGTTCTGCATAAGGACTCCTTCCTCGGGTGAATTGCGGGCTGGGTAGCCAGGCGACCGGGTGCGCGCAACGCCTGCGCTACGGGGGAGCAGCGGGGCCCGCGCCGTGACGGGTCGGCTGCATTGCATGAGATTGGCCGGATTATATCACAGGTCGCCGGGGCATGCCACCGGAAGTGTCCCCCAGCGGGGCGATTTCCCGGTCGCCGGGCGCCGCCGCGCGGGCGACTAAAGAGAGGGGGCGTGCGCACGCGCACGCCCCCTCCCGCGGTTCGCGCCGGGGTCTACTGGCTGCTCGACAGCGACAAATAGACGATCTTGGCGATCTGCCCGCGGATCGCGTCGTTGCCCTGGCGGAAGTAGGGCCGGTTCTGGGAGTCGCACGGCTCACCCGGGCCGCCACAGGTATAGCCCGAGATCACGCCCCGCTGCGCGGCGGTCTCGACGAAGGTGTAGAAGGCGGTGTTCGGCAGCACGTCCGCGAAGGTCCGGTCGGTCGGGTTGAGCAGCGTCCAGCCGGCGGCGACCACGTCGATCTTGGAAAGCTGGCCACGGGTCACGTTGTTGTACGGCCGGAAGTACGGCCGGTTGTTGGCGTCGCACGGCTCATTCGGCCCGCCGCAGGCATAGCCGCTGACGATGCCGTTGGCGGCGGCCGTCTCAATCACGTCGAAGAACGGGAAGCCCGGCTGCACATCAGTGAAGCTGTAGCCTCCGGCCGGCGGGGTGGTGATCGGCGTGCCGAAGCCGAGGACGACGATCTTGACCATCTGCGCGCGGGTAGTGGCGTTGTACGGCCGGAAGGTGTTGTCACTGTAGCCGCTGATCACCCCGTGGCAGGCCAGATAGAGCACCGGCTGATAGAAGTAGTCGGTCGAATGGACGTCGCTAAAGCTGATGGCGCACGCCGTCGCGGTCGCCTGCACGGGCGTCGGAGTCGACGGGACCGGGGTCGCAGTGTCGGCGGGCATCGGCGTCGCGGTCGGGACGACCGGCGTGTCGGTCGGCGGCGCCGGGGTCGCGCTGGGTGGGACCGGTGTATCCGTCGGCGGGACCGGGGTGTCGGTCGGCACCGGGGTCGGCGTCTCGTTCGGCACCGAGTTCACGGCGGCCAGCGCGTCGACGCGGCCATAGCCGAACGAGTTGTTCGGGATCTGGCTGCTCGGGATGCCGCCGCACGTCTGCACCGGGCTGACGGTTACGTCGGGGTTGGCGGTGTTCTCCAGGATGGTCTTGGTTTCGGTGATGTCACGCGCCAGCCAGGGCCGTGCGGACCAGAGCAGCGCGACCACGCCGACGACGTGTGGCCCGGCCATCGAGGTGCCCGAGTAGTTGGCATAGGCGTTGCCCGGGACGCTGGAGCGCACGTTCACGCCGGGCGCGGAGATCTCGGGCTTGAGCAGGTTCGGCGTGTAGAAGGTCGAGGGGCCGCGGCTGCTGAAACTGGCCAGCAGGTTGGTGCTGTTAATCGCCCCGGTGGAGAAGGACGCCGAGTAAATCGAGGGCGGGTCGCTCACGCTCGAGCAGCCCGGGCCGGAGTTGCCGGCCGAGGCCTCGACGAAGATGCCCGCGGCCTGCGTGTTGTTGACGATGGTCTCCAGCGTGTCCGCGGCGCAGCCCTCGCTGGCAGGGCAGGTCCACGAATTGTTCATCACGTGCGGGCGCAGCGCCGGGTTCGGGTTGTTGCCCGCCAGGTCGGTCGGCGCGATGAAGAACTGGAAGCACTCGGTGTAGCGGGCGGGCGTGCCGGTGCCGGCGTCCATGTTGCGGCAGCCGATCCACTTGGCGCCCGGCGCCACGCCGATCTGGTTGCCGGCGCCGTCGTCGCCCGAGGTCGTGCCGGTCGTGTGCGTGCCGTGGCCGGCGTCGTCGCACGGGAACGGCGAGTCGTTGCCGCAGGGGTTGCCGGTGCTGTCGTGGATGCTGTCGTGCCAGTTGTAGTTGTGGTCGGCGGTGGTGCCGTCCCAGCCGCGATAGTGGGGCTTGATGGCCGGGTGGTCCCACTGCATGCCGGTATCCTGGTTGGCGATGACGATGCCCTGGCCGGTGTAGCCCAGGGCCCAGACCTGGGGCGCGTTGACGTTCTGCACGCCCCACTCGACGGTATTGGGGCTCTCCGGCGCGGGCTGGATGTTGGCGATGGCCGCGGGCTCGATCCAGCGCTGCGGCGCGTTCGACTCGACGCGACTGACGTCGGCGCGCGCGGCCAGGGCCTCGACCAGCGGCCGGTCCGCGGTGGTCACGAGCATGTTCGCCGCCCAGTAGGAGGTGAAGGTCCGCCCCTCGGCCTTGAGGTAGGCCTGGAGCGGCGCCTGGCTGCCGGCCGCGAGGGTGCGCAAGGTGTTGTAGACGTACCAGCCGCGGGCATCCTGGTCGGCCATGCCGTAGGCGGCGCTAAGGTTGGCCTGCTGGGCCAGCAGCACCACGACCGCGGTCTGCCCGCCGTTCGCGGTGGCGGTCAGCACCTCGGGCGCGACTTTGGCGAGCGGACTGGCCGCCGGGGGATCGGCGGCAGGGCGGGCCTGGGCGGCCGTGCCGGCCCAGAGGGCGCTGAGCAGTAGCGCCACCGCCAGGGCCGTGGCGGTGAGGCGCGCGGAGAGACGGATGCGGAGTGCCTTCATGCTGCTTCCTTCCTGTGAACTGATGGCTGATGCCGGGTATGGCCGGGCGGGCGGCGCAAGGGCCGGCTGCCCGCCGTCGGGGTGCGCCGGTCCGGGGCCGCCGGGCCGTCGCGCGTGAGACTGTCGCGATTATACCACAGGTGTGGTGCCGCGGGTCAGCGGATCGCCCGGCGCGCTAGAGCGGACGGGGGTGCACGGGGTCGGTGTGCACGATGTGCTCGATGCCGGACGGCAGGGACCGCAGGCGGCTGCGCAGGAAGGTCGGATAGAGGCGGAAGCCCGCGAGCGCGTCCAACGGCTGCCACTCGAAGATCAGCCGCACGCCCTCCTCCTCGCCGTCGAACGGGCCCACCTGCCGGTAGATCGGGGAGTCGGGCGGGAAGGTGACCAGGAAGTACAGGCCTAGCTCGTGCCGCGGCCGGCCGCGGAAGGTGAAGAAGTTCTCCACCACCCAGAGCAGGCGCTCGACGTGCGCCGCGACGCCGAGCTCCTCGCGCATCTCGCGCACCAGCGTCTCTTCGGCAGACTCGAGGAGCTCCGCGCGGCCGCCCGGCAGCGCCCAGAAGTCATCCGGGGCGGCTCGGTGCACCAGCACGGCGTCGTGGTGCAGCACGACGGCGACCACGCGCAGGGTGAACTTCACCGGCCCGCGCTGAAAGGTGATCATCTCGCGCATGTGTGCCGCTCCTGTCCACGGGGCCGGCAACCGCGTCGGGGAACCGTCGTGGCGGCCGGTTGGTTGGCCCGATTATAGGCGGGGCACGCGTAACCTGTCAACGCGGCGCCGCCGCGCCGCCCGCCGGGCGTCGGCAGCTAGGCCCGCGCGGTTGCGCGGCGCGCGAAGGCCAGTGTATAATGAAGCACACTTCGCGCCCTGGGCAACGGAGCCGGGGGCCGCATTGCCCCTTCTTGCCTGGTGGGCCCGGGTCTGGCTGGTCCGGTTGCAGCGTCTCAGCCGGTTGCGCGTCGTAGGTTTTGCGTCAAAAGGAGGATGCGCCAGGATGTCTGGACATTCGAAATGGGCAACCATTAAGCACAAGAAGGAAATGACCGACAATAAGCGCGGCCAGCTGTTCACCAAGCTGACGCGCGAGATCACCGTCGCCGCCCGCGAAGGCGGGGGCGACGCGGATTCCAACTTCCGCCTGCGCCTCGCCGTGCAGCGCGCCAAGGCGGAGAGCATGCCGATGGAGAACATCAAGCGGGCCATCGACCGCGGCAGCGGCGCGGGCGCCGGGGGCGACAACTTCGAGGAAGTGATGTACGAGGGCTACGGCCCCAACGGCACCGCGCTCATGATCGCCGCGCTCACCGACAACCGCAATCGCACGGTCGCCGAAATCCGCTCCGCCTTCACGCGCGCGGGCGGCAGCCTCGGCGAGGCGGGCAGCGTGGCCTGGATGTTCGACACCTTGGGCCTGATCACCGTCGAGCTCGAGCCCGGCCAGAACATGGAGGACGCCGAGCTCCAGGCGATCGACGCGGGGGCGACCGACGTCAAGGCGAACCTGGACGACGGCATCATGGAGGTCTATAGCGACTTCACCGACCTGAAAACGGTGACCGACGGTCTGACCGCCGCGGGGCTAAACGTGACCTCGAGCGAGCGCGCCCTGGTGCCGAAGACGACGATCCAGCTCGACGACGACAAGAGCGCGCAGAACCTGCGGCTCGTGGAGCGGCTGGAGGAGCTTGACGACGTGCAGCAGGTCTTCAGCAACCTCGAGCTGACCGACGCCCAGCTGGCCGCACTCGAGTAGCGCCCAGGTGCCGGAGACCGCGACCGTTCTCTATCCACTCGCCGCCGTCGACCCGGACCTGGTGCTCGGCATCGACCCCGGCACCGCGATCATGGGCTACGGGCTGGTGGCCCAGCCCGCGCCCGGCGAGCCGGGCGGCAGCGTCACGGGCGCGGGCGGCACGGGGCTGCGCATGGTCGACTATGGCGCCGTGCGCACTCCCGCGCACATGCCCCTCGTCGAGCGGCTGCCCCGCCTCTACGCCGGGCTGGTCGACCTGCTGCGGCAGTACCAGCCGGGCGCCGTGGCGATCGAGGCGCTGTTCTTCGGCCGCAACGTGACCACGGCGATCTCGGTCGGCCAGGCGCGCGGGGTCGCGGTGCTGGCCGCGGCCCATTGCGGCTTGCCGATCGCCGAGTACACGCCGATGCAGATCAAACAATCGGTCGTCGGCTACGGCAAGGCGACTAAGGACCAGGTGCAGCAGATGGTGCGGATGCTGCTGGGCCTGGCGACGATCCCGCAGCCGGACGACGCGGCCGACGCCCTGGCGATCGCCATCTGCCACCTGCACAGCCGCGCCTTCGAGCGGCTGCAGGCCCGCCAAAGCGGGTGACCGCGCCCGCCCGGACACACTTATGCCCAAAGGGAAGCAACGCCTGGACTTGTTGCTGGTCGAACGCGGCCTGGCCGAGAGCCGCGAGCGCGCGCGGGCGCTGGTCATGGCCGGGCTGGTGACCGCCGACGGGCGCCGGGCCGATAAGGCCGGCATGCCCGTGCCGCTGGAGGCGGTGCTCGAGGTCAAGGAAGGCCTGCCCTACGTCAGCCGCGGCGGCCTCAAGCTGGCCGGCGCCCTCGCCGCCTTCGGCCTCGCCCCGCGCGTGGCCGGTGTCGTCGCCCTCGACGCCGGAGCCTCCACCGGCGGCTTCACCGACGTGCTGCTACAGGCCGGCGCCGCGCGGGTCTACGCGGCCGACGTCGGCCGCGGCCAATTGGCCTGGCGCCTGCAGACCGACCCGCGCGTCGTCGTCATGGACGGCGTGAACGTGCGCCATCTCGACGCGCTGCCCGAGCCGGTCGGGCTCGTCACCGCCGACCTCGCCTTCATCTCCCTCAGCCTGGTCATGCCCGCGTTCCTGCGCGTCAGCCGGCCGGATGCCTGGATGGTGCTGCTCGTCAAGCCGCAGTTCGAGGCCGGTCGCGCCGAAGTCGGCAAGGGCGGGGTCGTGCGCGACCCCGCGGTCCATCGCGCCGTGCTGGCCCGGCTCGTCGCCGAATGGCTGGCCCTCGGCCTGACCGTGGCCGGGCTGGCGCCCTCGCCGGTGCGCGGCCCCGCGGGCAATGTCGAGTTCCTCGCCTACCTGGAGCGCGCCCGGCCCGAGGCGGCGCTGCCCGACGTCGACGCGGCGATCGCGGCGGCGGTGGCCGCGGCCCCCACCAGGGAGGGGGCGGCATGAGCACGATCCACCAGGTCGGCTTCGTCGTCAACCCGAAGATCCCGGCCGGGCGCGACGTGGCTGCCGCCGTCGGCCGCATCCTCGAAGCGCACCACGTGACCGCCGTCGAGTGCCCCGAGGCGCCCGATCCGGACACGATCGCCCAATGGGATGGCCTCGACCTGATCCTGGCCTTCGGCGGCGACGGCACCATCTTGCGCGCCGCGCGCCTGGCCGCGCCGCTGCACGTGCCGCTGCTCGGCGTCAACCTCGGCCGCGTCGGCTTTCTGAGCGAGATCGGGCCCGAGCAGGCCGCCGAGCGCATCCCCCAGGTGCTCGCCGGGCACTACTGGATCGAGCGCCGCTCGATGCTGCACGCCGAGCTCTGGCGCGACGGCGCCGCCCTGCACGCCTTCGACGCGCTGAACGACGTCGTCGCCAGCCGCGCCTCGCTGTCGCGCGTGGTCGACTGCACCCTCATGGTCAACGGCCAGAAGGTCACGACGTACGTGGCCGACGGCGTGATCTGCGCCACGCCGACCGGCTCGACCGCCTACTCGATGGCCGCCGGGGGCCCGATCCTGCACCCCGAGCTCCGCAGCATCGTCGTCACCCCGATCGCTCCCTACCTGACGATCATCCGCAGCCTGATCCTGCCCGACGACAGCCAGATCGAGCTCGACATCACGACGGACGACGCCGCCTACCTGACCGTCGACGGCCAGGCGCACGTGCCGCTGGAGAACGGCGACGCCATCCGCATCACCACCAGCCCCACCCCCTGCCTCTTCGCGCGCCTCCAGCCGCGCTCCTACTTCGCCGCCACCCTCACCCAGCGCCTCCACCGGCGGGAGTGAGGGGCCACACCGGGCCGTGGGCTTGCCGGCCGTGCGCGCCCAGATCTGTGCGGGCGGTGCCGCGCCGATTCGGCTTGACCTCGTCCCGTCCGTGCCCCTTCTCGGCCCGTCGCCGTCTCCTCGTCGCCGCGCCTCCCCTCGGTCATCCTGAGCCGTAGGCGAAGGATCTCCGCACCGGGATGCTCCTCTGGTTCGGCTTATCGATGCCGAATCGCCGGGGATGACCCGGGCACCTGGGCGGGTGACTCCGAGTGGGGCGGGCGTGGCGGCGGGGCGGGCACGTGGGGCTGCCCCTACCTGAATCGCGGCTGTGCGGATCTGCTGGGAATGCGCGGCGCGCGGCGGACAGGGGATGTTTATCGGGCCGGATCTTGGGGCGGCGGGGGTCGCCGGGCTGAGCCGCCTCCTACAGTCGATCGGGGCTGTGTTCGGGCCGATCGTTGGAGCACCATCGTCCGACTGAGCCGGCGCCCGGAGACCATCTCTCCCGACGATCGCCCTAAAGATAGAAGAATCCTGCGCCATCGCGCCGCAAAGGGAGAGGGCGGGGGTGAGGGGCGAAAGCCCCCGAACCACCCCACGCCCCGGCGAGGAACACGTGGAGGCCGCCCCGCCAACCGTGCGTCGCAGCCCCGCACCCCGTTTGCATAGACGCACGGAGACGCTGCGCGGCCCCGCCGGTTCCCGGCCTTGAATCAGATTCCGCGTTTCCGTATACTCGGGACAGACGACCATGCGACGTTCCAGCACCGACCCCCTGGTCAGCGTCATCATCCCCGCCTATCGGGCGGGCCCGTTTCTCGCCGAGGCCATTGACAGCGCGCTCGCGCAAACCTACCCCGCACTGCAGGTGATCGTGGTCGACGATGCTTCCCCGACCCGCAGACGCAGGGCATTGCCGCCCGCTACGGCGACCGCATCCAGCTTCGTGCGCCGCGCCGCGAACGGCGGCGTGGCCGCGGCCCGCAACACGGGCCTGGCGGCCGCGTCCGGCGAATTGATCGCCTGGCTGGACCAGGACGACCGCTGGCTGCCGCACAAGTTGGCGCGAGCAGGTCGCCGCGCTGCAGGCCCATCCCCGCGCCGCGCTCGTCCATTCCAGCTTCTACCACATCGACGCCGCGGGCCGGCGCACGGGCGTCGTCCGCGTGCGGCCCGGCCTCTGGGCCCCGCTGCCGCGCCTGCTGCTCGCCATGCCCATCTCGCCCTGCACCGTGCTCTTCCCCCGCGCGCTGCTCGCCGAGACCGGGCCGCTCGACCCCGCGCTGAACGGCGCCGACGACTGGTACTGGGCGCTGCAACTGGCCCTGGCCGGGCACCGCTTCTATGCGCTCGCCGAGCCGCTGGCCGAGTACCGCCTGCACGGCGCCAACACGGTGCGCAAGCCCGACGCCATGTTGCCCGCCTGGCTCGGCATGCTCGACCGCGTCTACGCGCGTCCCGACCTGCCCACCGCCGCGCGGCGGGTCCGCAGCCGCGCCTACTACGAGCGCCACGCCACCGCCGCCGCCATGTACTACGGTCTGGGGCGCGCCGAGGCGGCCGCGGAGCAGGTGCGGGCCGCGGCGCGCGTGGCGCCCGCGCGGGTGGCGGGCGGGCGCTTCCTGCAGTCGCTGATCGCCTCGGACCCGGGAGGCCCCTCGCGGCCGGCTGCACAGGCGGCCATCGAGTTCGTGCAGGCGAGCCTGCGCGGCGAGCCGCTGCCCGGCGGCTGGGCGCGCCGCTGGCGCGCGCGGGCGCACCTGGTCCTCGCGCTGCAGCGCGAGGGCGGCGTCCGGCGCCGCCTACGCGACGCGCTGCGTGGGGCTGCGGCGTGACCCGGCCCTGCTTGCGGACCGCACGCTCTGGATCGCCGCGCGCCGCCGCCTGGGCCGCGCCGCCGCCCGGCAGGCGGCCTACTGGGCAAGCCTGCTGACCGGCGGGATTCACTAGCGTGAGCGTCGGCCGCAACATGCTCGCGGGGATGGCGACCAACGTCGCCGTCTTCGGCCTCGGCATCATCCTCAGCATCGTGCTGACACGCAGCCTCGGCGCCGACGGCCGCGGCGTCTACGTCCTGCTGGCGACCACGGGCAGCGTGCTCGCCAACGTGCTGAACGCCAGCGTCGGGGTGGCCTGCAGCACGTTGCTCGCCCGCGGGCGCTACAGCCTCGGCACGGTGCACACCGTGGCCGTCCTGGTCGCTCTGGTTGCCGGGGGGCTCGGGCTGGCCGTCGTCAGCTTCGCCTTCCCCGTGCTGCAGCCCGACATCTTCTCCGGCGTGCCCTATGGCTATCTGCTCGTGGCCCTGCTGCTGGTGCCGCTGCTCATCTACCAGCTGTACTGGAACGCCATGATGGTCGGCCTGAACCGCGTGGTGCTGATGAACCAGGTGAGCCTCGCGCAGAACCTCGGCAACACCCTGCTGATGATCGCCATCGTGGGCATCGCCCAAGGCGGCATCCCCGGCTTCCTGCTGGCCTGGGCGACCAGCACCGCGGTCGCCACGGTCGCGATGTTCGTGATCGCGCTGCGGGTCGAGCGCCCGGCCTGGCCGCCCCGGCGCGCCGTGCTCGCCGAGATGCTCGGCTTCGGGCTGCGCGGCCACGGCACCAGCATCGCGCACCACCTCTTCCTCGACTTCGACACCTACGCGGTCAAGGTGCTCGTGGGCACCGCCGGGCTCGGCTACTACTCGCTCTCCGTGTCGCTTGCCGAGAAGCTGTGGGTGCCGGTGAGCGCCTTCGGCTCGGCGGCCATGGCGCGCATCGCCCAGCTACCCCGCGCCGAGTCGGCCCTGCTGACGGCCAAGGTCACGCGCACCGCTCTGCTGCTCATGTTCGCCGCCGCGCTGCCCTTCGGCCTCCTCAGCCCCTGGCTGATCCCGTTCCTCTACGGCGACGCCTTCGCGGTGTCCGTGCTGCCCTTGATCATCCTGCTGCTGGGCACGCCCGCTTTCGCCGCGATGCTCGTGCTGAATACCTACATAGTCAGTCGCATGGAGCGCCCCGGCCTGCTGTCGATCATCTCCTGGATCGAGCTTGGCGTCAGCATTCCGCTCTACATCGGCCTGATCGCCTGGCAGGGCATCCTCGGCGGCGCGCTCGCCTCGACGCTGACCTACTGGATCGCCGCGGCCTGCACCCTGGCGATCTTCGCCCGCGATTCCGGCCTGCCGGTCGGCCAGGTCTTGTTGCCGCGCGCCGCCGACTTCCGCGACTACGGGCGCGTGCTGCGGGCGGTGCTCCAGCGGGTGCCGGGCCTGCGGCGCTTCGCCCATGACCTCTCCTGAGCGCCGCATGCGCGTCCTGATCCTGCCGTCCTGGTACCCGACGCCCGCCCGGCCGATCCTCGGCAGTTTCGTGCGCCGCCAGGCCGAGGCGCTGGCCGCGCGCCACGCCGTGCGCGTGCTCTACCTGGAGGTGCTGCCCCGCGGCACGCGGCGCCCGCCGCGGCGCCACGTCACCCGGGAGCGCGGCTACGTCGAGGAAGTGATCGAGGTGCCCAACCGGCCCGGCCTCTGGCAGTTCGCCTACCTCTGGACGCTGCTGCGCGCCGTGCGGCGCCTGCGCCGCGACTTCGCGCCCGACGTGATCCACGCCCACGTCGCCGTGCCCGCCGGCTGGGGCGCCGCCGTCGTGCGCCGCTTCTTCGGCATCCCGGTCGTGTTGACCGAGCACAGCAGCGAGCTCAATTCGTGGCTGCACCGACCGGGCCTGCGCCGGATGGCGGGCGCCGCGTTCCGCGGCGTGGATCGCATCGTCGCGGTGGGCCTGGGCCAGCGCGACCGCATCGCGACCGCCTTCCCGGGCCACGCGCCGCTCGTCGTGATTCCCAACCTGGTCGACACGGCCCGCTTCACCCCGACGCCGCTGCCCCCGGTCGAGTCCGGCTACCGTCTGCTCTTCGTCGGCCTGATGGACACGCCGCAGAAGGGCGTGCCCGACCTGCTCGCCGCGCTGGCGCGCATCCGCGACGACGGCAACCTGCCCGTGCACGCCGACCTGATCGGCGACGGCCGGCTGCGGCCGGAGTACGCGGCGCAAGCGGCATCGCTCGGGTTGGGAGAAACGGTGACATTCTGGGGCATCCAGCCCTCGGAGGTCGTGGCCGGGCAGTTACAGCGCCACCATGCGCTCGTGCTGCCCAGCCTGCGCGAGGCGCACCCCGTCGTGCTCATCGAGGCGCTGGCGAGCGGCCGCCCGGTGGTGAGCACGCGCTGCGGCGGGCCGGAGTACGTCGTCGACGCGTCGAACGGCCTGATCGTGGCGCCGGGCGACCCGGCCGCGCTGGCGGCGGCCATCCGCGACCTGCTGACGCACCTCGACCGCTACGACCCGGCCGCCATCGCCGCCGCCGCGGCCGCGCGCTACAGCCGCCCGGTCGTAGTCGCCGCGCTCACGCGGCTCTACGCGGAGGTGGTCGCCGGGCGCGGCTCTGCGTCCAGCGCCGCGTAGGCGGCGAGCAGCTTGGGCGCCTCGGCGGCCCAGGTGTAGCGCGGCGCCACCCGGCGCAGGTTGGCGCGCAGGGCCGCGCCGCCGTCGGGCAGCGTGAGCACGGCATTGATGGCCGCCGCGTAGGCCGCGGCATCGCGCAGCCGGGCGACGCGCCCCAGGTCGTGGGTCAGGATGACCGTGCGCAGGAAGGGGAAGTCGCTCGCCACGATCGGCAGGCCGGCCTGGATGTAGTCGAACAGCTTGTTCGGCGAGGTGAAGTAGTTGTTCAGGTCGACCGCCTGGTAGGGGATGACGCCGACGTCGGCCGAGGCGCAGTAGGCCAGCACCTCGCGGTGGGGCACCGCGTCGAGGAAGTAGACCCGGCCGGCCGGGCCCGCGGCGGCCAGCGCCTCGAGCCGCGCCCGATAGTCGCCGTAGCCCATGAAGACGACGGCGGCGTCGCAGGCGAGCAGCGGCGCCGCGCGCACCAGATCCTCCAGCCCGCGGCCCTCGGCCATCCAGCCCTGGTAGAGCACGATCGGCCGCGTCGCGGCGATGCCAAGGCGCGCCCGCAGCAGGTCGTGCGGCGCGGCGGCGTCGAAGCCCGGCGGCGGGTCGGGGCAGTTGAGCAGCACCATCGGCGTTGGGCAGTGGTAGCGCCGCGCCATCTCCTCGGCGATGAACTCGTTCACCGTGATCGCCAGGTCGGCGAAGGGCAGCAATTCGCGCTCGAGCCGCGTCCAGGCGCCGCGCCGCAGGCGGATCCAGCGGTTGGCGATCTCGGGGAAGAGCTCGTGCGCGTCGTAGACCAGCCGCGCGCCGGTGGCCAGGGCGGCGCGGTAGGCGATCTCCAGGTTGTTCAGGTCGTGCGCGTGATACACGTCGACCTCGGCGGCAAGTGCGCGGGGCAGGGCACGTAGCGTGAAGGTGTGGCGTCCGGTCAGCACGCTCCAGAGCGCCGCGCCCGCGGTGCCGCGCCGCCGGCCGATCAGCCGGTAGAGCCAGGCGAAGCGCGGGTCGCGGCCCTGCACGGCCACCCACTCGACGGGAATGCCCTCGACCGTGCCTTGCCGGTCCTCCGCGTCGCCGCTGCGCGTCAGGATGCGCACGCTGTGCCCGGCGTCGATCAGCGCGTGCGCCTCGCGCAGGATGCGCGGCGTCACCTCGACATCCTGTGTGATCATCAGGATGCGGCGTGCGGTGCCGCCGGGGGTAGCCTCAGACACGGGGGACACGCTCGGCATTCTCCTTGGCCCGCGCCGCGGAGCGCGGGCGCGACGGGCCGGTAGTAGGGCACAACCGCCTCGGCCACGCGGTGCATCTCGTGGACCTGCGCCGCGTAGGCCGGCCCGGCGGCGCCTCGCGCGGCCCGCTCCTCGGGGTCCTGCACCAGCCGCTCCAGCGTGGCGTAGATCGTCGCCGGGTCGGCGTCCGCGATCGGCAGGTCGGCGGGATAGTAGGCGCGCAGGTCATCGCGGATCCGGCAGACGACCGGCCGGCCGGTGGCCATCGCCTCGACCGCGAAGGTGCCGTAGGCACCGATCATGAGCTGGTCGACCACGATGTCGGCCGTGCCGACGAAGGCCGGCACCTCGGCCGCGGGGATGCCCTCAAGCACCTGCAGCGCCACGGGGTAGCCCGCCGCGCGCAGCCGCTCGACGGCCGCCAGCACGTAGCGCGTGCCCTTGATCTCGCGGTCGGTCGGCGCGTGCAAGATGCGCAGCGGGTCGGCCGCCGAGACCGGGGCCGTGCGCGGCGGGGCCGGGCGCCAGCGGGTCGAGATCGATCGGGCCGGGCATCAGCACGGCGCCCGGCACGTCGGCCAGCAGGTCGGGCGTGGAGACGAAGACCGCGTCGGCGAAGCGCAGCGGCGGGCGGCGCCGCCCCAGGCAGACGAGCGAGACGCACTCGCTGCAGCCGCTGAGCGCCTGGGTGGCCAGGTTGCGCGCGCGGTTGCGCACGTCGCAGCCGCAGAAGTGGTAGATGATGCGCTTGCCCAGGGCGCGCAGCACGGGCAGGTCGGGATAGGGCCAGGGGAAGAGCGTGTTGCCGAAGTACAGATGAAAGACGTCGTAGCGGCGCAGGGCGGCCGCCGCGAAGCGGCTGACCGCGACGCCTCGCGCCAGCGGGCCGCGCCCCTCGAGGTGCAGGCTGGCGTCGGTCTCGAAGGCCGCGCGGCGCGAGATGTACTCGACCGCGCGGGCGTCGTAGCCCAGGTCGCGCTCGGCGCGCGCCAGCAGTCCGGCGATGCCGGCGATGTTCGTCGGGGCGTGCAGCACGCGCAGGCGGGATCGGCTCACCGGCCCAGGCCGAGGTAGCGCATGCCCGCGTCCGCGATGGCGGCGCGCGTGCCGGGGTCGAGGATGTTGCGCCCGTCGAGCACGACGCGCACGCCCGCCGCGGCCAGCGCCGCCCAATCGATCGGCGCGAAGGCGCGATGATACGCCTGCACGATCAGCGCGTCGGCGGCGGGCGGCGGCGCCAGCGTCGCGGGCTCCGCCCCGGTCTCGGCAAGCTCACCGGCCGTGAACAGCGGGTCGGCGATCAGCGGCACCGCGCCGGCCGCGCGCAGGCCGCGGATCAGCGGCCGCGCGGCCGTGAACGCCGGCTCCTTCACGTCCTCGCGATAGCTGTAGCCCAGGATCAGCACGCGGCGCCCGGCTAGCCCGTCCAGCGCGGCGGCCAGGCGGTCGAGCGCCCAGGGCGCCATCGCGTCGTTCGCCGCGCGCGCGGCACGGGGCAGCGTCAGGTCGCCGGCCGCGTCATCGCCGATCAGGAAGTAGGGGTAGACCGGGATGCAGTGGCCGCCCACGCCGATGCCCGGCCGGTGGATGTGGGCGAACGGCTGGGTGTTGGCGGCGGCGATGGCCTCGTCGATGGGCAGGCCCCGGGCCGCCGCGTAGCGCGCGAACTCGCTCGCCAGGGCGATGTTCACGTCGCGATAGGTCGTCTCCAGCAGCTTGACAAGCTCGGCCGTCTCGGCGTCGCGCATGGCCCGCACCTCGGCGCCGTCCAGTACGCTCAGGTAGAACCGCACGGCGGCCGCCGTGCTGGCCGCGTCCACGCCGCCGACGATCTTGGGGTAGCTGACGAGGTCGCGGAAGATGCGGCCACTGTAGACCCGCTCGGGGCTGAACGCCAGGTGGAAATCGGCCCCGGGCGTGAGGCCCGAGCCCGCCGCCAGCAGGCTGCCCAGGCGCCCGCGCGTCGTGCCGACCGGCAGGGTGGTCTCGTAGACCACCAGCGTGCCGGGGCGCAGGCCCTGGGCCACCGCGCGCGTCGCGGCGTCGATCGCGCTGTAATCCACGGCGTGCGTCTCGTCGACCATGACCGGCACGATGATGACCACGACCGCGCTCTCCGCCACGGCGGCGGCGGTGTCGCTGGTGGCGCGCAGGCGGCCCACGGCCACCGCGGCGGCGATCGCCTCAGGCAGCCCCGGCTCCTCGACGATCGGGCAGGCGCCCGCGTTGACCGCGGCCACCACGGCCGGATTGATGTCGCAGCCGAGGACCGTGCGGCCGTGCGCGGCGAATTGGGCGGCCAGCGGCAGCCCAATCTTGCCGAGGCCGACGACGGCCACGGCGCCATCCGGCCCGGGCCCGACGTGGGGCTCCAGGTCGAGGGTGGGGGTAGCAGTAGTCATGAGGAGGTATCGGATCCTTCCGGTTGCATTGCAACCACCTGGTGGGTGAGCCCGGCGGTCACGATTTGCTGGGTGATGGCCACCGCCTGCAGCGCGTCCGCTCCGGCGACAATGCTCGCCGGGCGGCCGCCCACCGCGGCGACGAAGTTCTCGATCTCGCGGCGCAGGGGCTCCGCCTTGTCGATGCGCAGGCGCATCATGTTGCCCTCGCTCACGCCCGCGATCGTGCTGATCGTGTCCCACTCCGTGCGGATGTAGTCGTTCTCGTAGTAGTAGAGGTCCTGGGTCAGGTAGTTGACCTGGAACATCCCCTTCTCGCCGGTCAGCGTCAGTTGGCGGATCTTGGTCGGCGTGAGCCAGTTGATGTCGAGCACGCCGATGGTGCCGTCGTCGAAGCGCAGCAGCCCGGAGAGCAGGTCTTCGTGCTCCGTGTGGATGCGCCGCGCCGTCTCGGCGTAGACGCGCGTCACCTCGGCGCCGGTGAGATACCGCATGATGTCCACGTCGTGCGTGGCCAGATCGACTACCACCCCGACGTCGCGCACGCGGGCGGGGAAGGGGCCCAGGCGCTGGGCGTGCATCTGGAAGACACGGCCCAGCGCGCCTGCCTGCAAGCGCGCCTTGAGCTCGGTCAGCGCGGGGTTATAGCGCTCGATGTGGCCCGCGGCGAGCAGCACGCCCGCCTCCGCGGCAGCGGCGATGATCTGCTCGCCCTCGGCCACGGTATAGGCCAGTGGCTTCTCGACGAGCAGAGGCACGCGATGCGCGATCACCGTGAGCGCGACGGGCAAATGGTGCATCGTCGGCACGGCGATCGACACCAGGTCGGGATGCACGGCGTCGAGCAGCGCGGCGGTGTCCTGGAAGTGCGGCACGTGGAAGGCGGCCCCCGCGCGGGCGGCGGTCGCCGGGTCGGCGTCGGCCACGCCGACGAGGTCGACGTCGGGCAGATCGTGATAGACCCGTGCATGATTACGGCCCATCGCGCCCGCACCGACGACGGCGGCGCGCAGGCGGGCCGGGGCCGTGCCGCTCATGCCGGCCCCCCAATCGCGACGGTCGTGCCGCACTGCGGGCAGATGGCCTCGCGATGCGGTGCCGGGCCGCCGGGCAGCCGCGCCCCGCACGGGCAGACGTAGCCGACCAGCCGCGCGGGCTGGCCGACCACGAGGCCGTAGTCCGGCACGTCGTGCGTGACGAGCGCGCCGGCCCCGACCATCGCGAAGCGCCCGATGGTCACGTCGGGCAACACGATTGCGCCCGCGCCCAGCGCCGCGCCGGTGCGCACGCGCGTGGTGCCGACAACCCAGTCGGCATCGCTCTTCAGGCTGCCGTCGGGGTTGATCGCCCGCGGCTGCTTGTCGTTTGTGAACACGACGTGCGGGCCGACGAAGACCCCATTCTCCAGCGTCACGCCATGATAAACGCTCGCGCGGTTCTGGATCTTGACGTTGTCGCCGATCTGCACGCCGAAGTCGACGTAGGCACCCTTGCCGACGATACAGTTGGCTCCCAGATGGGCGCCCTCCCGGATCTGCGCCTGGTGCCAGACCCGCGTGTTGGGTCCAATCTCGGCGTCGGGCGAAACATCCGCCGTCGGATGCGATGTCTACTCCTGCTGCGAATGGCATTAGTGCACTTTCCAGTGGTCACGAAATCGTGTAAAATACGCATTGTGGGGTGACGCGCACCCAAGGGCCGGGGTCCGCGACGCGCCCAAAACCTACCTATTATACCACGCGTCGCCGGCTCGTGGCATCCAGCAGGCTCCAGGTAGCCGCGGGATCCCTGGCCGGTGGGGCAGTTCGCGTCACGAACCCTGTCAATGCGTATACGGCCTCCGACCGATCAACAAGCGGCATCACGGCAAGCCTCACTCGGACGCTTGTTGCATTGGCTGATCCCCATTCCCCGCGGCGCCCCGACCACCCGGCCCGACGACACGCCGGTGCTGCCGACCCCGGAGTACTTCGCGCTCTTCGGCGATATGGCTGTCCTCCGGTGGTCGGTGCAGCTACGCTGGGCTGTGCTCGCCGCGTTGCTGGCGCTCAACCTGGCGCTCGAGCTGTTCGGAATGGTCAGCCTCCAGGTGCTGGGCACGGTCACGGGTCTGGCCGCCTTCGTCATGCTGTATAATCTCGGCTTTCAGTGGTGGCTGCGCGGTCCGGCCCTCCGGCAGCCGCCCAGTCGGGCGGCGTGGGCGCGCGTGCTTCAGCTGCCCGCCGATCTGCTTTTGTTCACCGTGGCCTTGCACCTCGTCGGCGGCGCCACCACCCCGGTCATCATCCTGTATGCGTTCTTCGTCATCACGGGGATCGTGATCATGCCGCGGCGGGGCGCCTATGTCGCCGCCGCGCTCGGCACCGCCTTCTACGGCACCCTTGTCGTGCTCGAGCGGACCGTGCTGCCGCCCCCGGCGAACAGCGTGCTCGCCGTGGCGCCGGCCGGAGCCGCCGCGAGCTACTACTGGCACGTGGTCACCTTGACCGGCATCCTCTGGCTGCTCGCCTGGGTCGCCGACCGCCTGGCGCAGCGGATTCAGCTGGGCGAGGGCCTGATCGGCCGGCAGCTGCACGACCTGAGCACGTTGTACCGTTTCAGCGACAGCCTCAGCGGGGCGCCGGACCTGGAGCAGACGCTGCAGCAGGTCGTCAACGAGCTCTCCAGCCTGCTGGGCGCGAGCGGCTGCTCGGTGATGCTGCTGAACGCGCAGGGCCAGGCCGAGTTCCGCGCGGCGGCCGGCCTCAGCGCGGGCGCCCTCGCCGCCTACCGCCTGGCCCCCCTGGCCGCCGACCATCCCCTCCTCGCCGCCGTGGTCGACGGCGGCACGGGCCTCTTCGCGCCCGCGGTGGACGCCGTGCCCGGCCTGCGCCAGGTCTTGATCCGCCCGGATACCTGCTCGTTCTACAGTGTGCCGTTGCGCTCGAAGACGACGACCGTCGGACTGCTCAATCTGAGCTTCAACGTGCCCTACACCATGGCCCCCGGCACGCTGGACCTCGTCCACTCCTGCGCCCGCCAGGCCGGCCTGGCCATCGAGCGTGCCTTGCTCTACGAGGACGCGCAGCGCGCGGCCCGTGAGATGGGCAGCCTCTACCGCATCGCCCTGGCCACCTCCTCCAGCCTGGAGATCGAACGGGTGCTCGGCGAGATCGCGGATCAGGTGGAGGCCGTGCTCGCCGCCGAGTTGCTCGTGCTGGCCCTCCGGGATCCCGAAACCCAACTCCTCGATTTTGTCGTGATGCGCGATCATGGCGTCGATCTGCCGCACGAGCCGCCGCTGGCGCCCGGGGAGTCGGGGGCTGCCGGCTGGATCGTCGAGTATGCGCGCCCGCTGCTCGTGCGCCACTGGGACGAGGAGATCGCCGATCTGCCCTTTGCCGACTCGACCTACGGCGAGGCCACGCAGTCCTACGTGGGCGTGCCGCTCGTCGTCGCGGACCGCCTGATCGGCGTGCTTTCCGCCCAGCGCGTGCAGCCCTACGCCTACGATGAGAAGCATCTGAGCCTGCTGGCCGCGATCGGCGCGCAGGTCGCCCTCGCGCTGGAGAACGCCCGGCTGCACGCGGCCGCGCGCGAGCAGGCCAAGCACGACAGCCTGACCGGCGCCCTGAATCATGCCGAGCTGTTGGCGCAGATCGCCGCCGCGGTCGCGCACCCGGCGGGCGGCGACGTCGCCCTGATCATGCTGGACCTCGATTTCTTCAAGGATTACAATGATCGTTACGGCCATCAGGCCGGCGACGTTATCTTGCGTGAGGTCGTGCGGGCGATCGGCCGGCACGTCAAGAGCACCGACTACATCGGCCGGTGGGGCGGCGAGGAGTTTGGCGTGGTGCTGCCGGGGGCCTCATGCGCGAACGCCCATCAGGTGGCGGAGCGCATCCGCGCAACCCTGGCGGAGATGCCCATGTCCTTCGCGGCCGGCCGGCCGCTGCCCGCGCCGACGGTCAGCCAGGGGATCGCCTGTTTCCCGGACGATTCCGCCTCGGCCGTGGAGCTGGTTGAGCATGCCGACGGGGCCCTGTATACGGCCAAAGCCCGGGGCCGCGACACGATTGTCCAATGGCGGGCCCCGGCCAGGGCCCCGGTGGCCCGCTGATTCCCGGTGCCTGCCCGACCGGCGCCCACGCATCCTCATTTGCGGCCACAAACGTTTCCTTGACATGCGCCCTGTGGTTCGATTAAGATTTCACCCGAGCCACCATGCGCCGCTTGTGACGAGCCCATGCCCAGGAGGATCCATGTTCCATCGTTCTGCTCCGCGTCCGCGTGCCCCATGGCGTTATCGTTCGGCGGCGCTGCTGGGAGTACTGATGCTCGCGCTAGTCGTGGCGGGCTGTGACCTGCTGGCCCCCACCCCTTCCAGCAACACCACGCCGATCGCCCCGGCCGCCAGTGCGACCGCCGCGGCCCCCGCCCAGCCGACCGCGCCGCCCGCCCCCCCGACCGAGACCGCGGCTCCGCCGAGCCCCACGCCGCAGCCGCGCACCCTCGTCGGCCACGTGCTCGATTCGGTCAGCGGGAAGCCCATCGTCGGCGCCCACGTGACCGGCGCGGGCGCCGCCACCGACACCGGCCCCGCGGGCGACTTTGATCTCGGCGTGGTGCCGCCCGGATCCGACGTGCAGGCGGTCGCCGCGGGCTATGCCCCGGCCACGCTCGACAGCGGCAGCAGCCCGTCGGTGGACATCCGCTTGCGGCCCACCACCCTGAGCGGCCGGGTGACGGATGCGAAGACCGGCAAGCCCCTCTATGGTGTGCTCGTGCGCGTTGACCTGACGCCCGGCGCATCCACTCCCGCGGCGCCGCCGATCACGGCCACCGCCACGGTGACCGCGAGCGGGATGTTGCCGCCGCGTATGGTGGCGGCCTCGCTGCTCCGGCTGGCGGATACGACCGCCACCGCCGTCCCGGCGGACACCGCCCCGGTGACCGCCACCGGCGTGCTCACCGCGGCGACCGCCACGCCCGTGCCGCCGACGCCCACCCCGCCGCCGATTATGCCGACGCCCTACGCCGACGACCACGTGATCCTCGCCGTGACCGACGCCGACGGCAATTACACGATGCAGAACGTGCCGGACCAGACGATCGTCACCTTCAAGATGCCCGGCTATAAGCTGACCAAAGTGCCGATCACCGACACCGCCACGTTGGACCAGGCCCTGCAGCCCTTCCAGGCCAAGGCCCTCTACCTCACCGCCAACGCGGCCGCGTATGACCCGCTCTACAAGCCGATCATGGACATGGAGAATACCACCGAGCTCAACGCCATCGTCCTCAACATCCAGGACGACAGCTCGCGCCTGGTCTACAAGACCAACGTCCAGATGGCGCTCGACAGCGGCGCGGTCGACCTCGTGCTGCCCAACATCAAGGACGTCATCGCCAACTTCCACAAGCGCGGGATCTACGTCATCGGTCGCGTGCTGACGTTCATGCAGCCCGCCGTCGCCGACGCCAACCCCAACCTGGCCGTGCTCAGCGCGGCGAGCGGCAAGCCCTGGACCGGCGGCTACATGGCCCAGCAGCGCTGGCTCGACCCGACCAACCCTGCCGCCCGCCAGTACCCGCTCGCCCTCGCCCGCGAGGCGGTCAGTCTCGGCTTCGACGAGATCCAGTTCGACTATATCCGCTTCCCGTCCGATCCGTCGCCGGGCGAGACCTGGGACGATATGAGCTTCTCGCAGACGGCCGACGACACGACGAAAGGTCAGTACATTCAGCAGTTCCTCATGGAGGCACATAACATGCTGAATTTGACGGACGCTTTCATGGGAGTGGACATCTTCGGTTACACCGTCTGGCCCGATCAAAACGGCCAACCGCTGAACGCGTCGATCGGCCAGGTCTTTCCGAAGATGGTGGGCTATACTGACTACATCGATCCGATGATCTACCCCTCGCACTTCAGCGCGGGAGAATCGGGCTTTGCCGATCCCAACGCCCACCCCTACGAGATCATCCATCAGGCCGGGGTCTACGTGGATCGAGCGGATGGCGGGGCAGCGCGCGCAGTATCGGCCCTGGCTCCAGGGCTTCGATTGGAACCATCTCGTCTACGACGGCCACCTCTACCGCCTGCAGATCCAGGCGGCCGAGGAGACCAACGCCGACGGGTGGATGTTCTGGGATCCCAGCAACATCTACTACAATGGCTTCAATCCGAAGTAACCGGGCGGACTGCGGGTAGTAGGAGGAGGGTCGCGTGTCGCGGCGTCGCTATTTTTCGGACTACGGCCGAGGAGGCGCACCCACGCGGGAGCGCGGGCCTAACATCGCGCCGTACCTGTTCCTCGCCCTTCTCGCGTTGATCGGCCTCCTGCTGACGCGCGTCGTCCAGCCGGCGGCCGCCATCAACATCAGCGGCCGGGTGATTGACTCCTACACCGGCCAGGCGCTGCCGGGCGCCGAGGTGGCGGTGCTGGCGGCCGCCGGGCCGGATACGTCGGTCGCGCAAAACGTCGGGGTGCTGACCAGTGGCACCCCGGCGGTCACCGTGGCGGGCATCAGCACGGATACCGCCACCTTGACACCGTTGCCCGTCTTCACGACGACGACCACGGCCGACGGCGTGTTCACGCTGGCGAACCTGGCCGCCGCCAACCCGGTCATCCGCGTCACGCTGCCCGGCTACGCGCCGCAGCAGGTGACCGCCTCCGGCGTGAGCGGCATCGACGTGCGCCTCGTGCCCGACGCCTTGCACGGTACCGTTTTCGACGCGGCCCATCGGCCCGTGGCCGGCGCGACCGTGGCGGCGGGCTCCGTCGTGGTCGTCACGGGTGCCGACGGCACGTTCCGGATGAGCGGCATCGACCCCGCCCACCGGGCGCTCATCGTCAAGATGCCCGGCTACGAGGTCGCCCACGTCGATCCCGGCCGCACCGCGCAGGTCGACGTGACCCTCACGCCGTTCAGCGCCCGCGCCGTCTACGTGAACGCCGACACGATCGCCTCCCCGGGCAAGCTGCTCGGCCTGATCCAGCTGGCCAACACGACCGAGATCAACGCCATGGTGATCGACGTCAAGGCCGACACCACGGGCTACGTGCTCTACAAGAGCACCGTGCCCCAGGTCCTGGCGGCGGGCGCCGACGACCCGATGATCGGCGACCTGCACAGCCTGGTCGACACGCTGCACAAGAACCACATCTACGTGATCGCGCGCCTCGCGCTCTTCTGGGACGAGAAGCTGGTCGCCGCGCACCCCGAGTGGGCGCTGCAGAGCAAGAGCGCCGGCGGGCCGTGGGTCGACGCCTACGGCCACCACTGGGCGAATCCGTACAAGCCGGAGGTCTGGGACTATAACATCGCCATCTCGAAGGAAGTGGCGGATGCCGGGGTCGACGAGGTGCAGTTCGACTACGTGCGCTTCCCGTCGGACGGCAACCTGGGCGATATCGACTACGGCGCCACCGGCGGCGAGACGCGCGCGGCCGCGATCAGCGGCTTCCTCAAGCAGGCGCACACCGCGCTCGCGCCCACCGGGGCCTTCATCGCGGCCGACGTCTTCGGCCTCAGCCCGATCGTGACCGACGACCTGGGCATCGGCCAGCAGTTCGAGGAGCTTGTCACGAACCTCGACTATATCTGCCCGATGGCCTATCCCTCGCACTACGCCGACGGATTCCTCGGCTTCGACAAGCCCGCCGAGCACCCCTCGGAGGTCGTCGCCTACACGCTGCAGGCCGCGCAGGCCAAGATGCTCAAGAGCAACGCCCAGCTCCGCCCCTGGCTGCAGGACTTCACGCTCAACGGCGTGAAGTACGAGGAGACGCGCGTGCGCGGCGAGATCTCGACGGCCGATCGCCTCGGCACGAGCGGTTGGATGCTCTGGAACTTCGACAACGTCTACACGGAGAGCGCGCTCAAGAAGACGCCCTGAGCCCCGCGCGACGCAGCCCCCCGCCGGTCGGCGGGGGGCCGTTTTGTGCCCTGCTGGCGAGACGGGGCGGTGGGGGGCAGCGATTCGGCCGCAGGGGGACGCCCCGGGCGCGCGTTGCCCGGCAGCTAAAGCTGCGGGCAACAACCACGAAGCCCCCGCCGGGGGCTGAGACGGGGGGCGACTCGGCCTGCGGGATGCGGGGCATCGTCTGTGGGAGCGCGCTCCGTCGCGCGAGGAGGCCGCCGCACCGCGCGGCCCAAGGCGGCCGGGCTCGTCGGTCGGAGGGGGCTCCGCCCCGCGACAAGCGCCGCCCGGAGATCGTGCCCCCCGAGCACGGGAATGCCCGGGTAGGGGCGGCCCCATGTGGCCGCCCGGCCGCCCGACCGCCCCGCTCCCCCGCCAGCCGGGATGCGGACGCGTCCCCTTCGTGTAATCGTCCGCGGCGCATCCGCATTCGGGTATGCGTGGTGGGCCGGTCCCCCACCATCCCGGCGGCCCTGGGCCGGGCGGTGGGGCGGCATCCTCGCGCGACGGAGCGCGCTCCCACAGACGGGCCCGATCCCCGCCGGCCGAATCGCCCCCGTCTCAGCCCCCGGCGGGGGCTTCGTGGCTGTTGCCCGCAGCTTTAGCTGCTGGGCAACGCGCGCCCGGGCCGTCGCCCCTGGGGGCGAATCGCTGGCCCAATCCCAATCCCCACATCCCGGCGTGCACGGGAGCGGGGCGGTACGGGGGCCGGGCGGCCACATGGGGCCGCCCCTACCCGGGCATCCCGGTGGGTATCGGACGGGATCTTGGGGCGGCGCTTGTCGCGGGGCGGAGCCCCCTCCTACAGCCGAGCCCGGCTTCTTTGCGGCCGCGCGGTGCGGCGGCCTCCTCGCGCGACGGAGCGCGCTCCCACAGACGACTCGCCCCCAGCGAGCCACATCGCCGCCCGGCTCAGCCCCCGGCGGGGGCTTCGTTGTTGTTGCCCGCAGCTTTAGCTGCCGGGCAACGCCCCACCGCCCCGCCCCCTGCGGCCGAGGCGCCGGCCCACCCCCGCCCCGCCATCCCGCCCGGCGCCTCCTACTGGAACTCCGGCACCCACCCGGCGTGCGCCGCCAGCAGGTCGTCGACCAGCTGGGTGATCTGCTCCGGGTCGAGCTCGGCCGCGGTGTGCGGGTCGAGCAGGGCCGCGTGGTAGATGTGCTCGCGCTTGCCCGTGAGCACCGCCTCGACCGTCAGCCCCTGCACGTTGATGTTCGTCTGCATCAGCGCCGCCAGCTGCGGCGGCAGCAGGCCGACGTGCGTAGGCTGGACGCCGGCCGCGTCGACCAGGCAGGGCACCTCGACGCAGCAGCCGGGCGGCAGGTTGGCGATGAGCCCGGCGTTCGCCACGTTGCCGTAGATCACCGCGGGCTCGTTCGTCTCCATCGCATGGATAATCTCCGAGGCATACTCGCCCGAGTGGCGGACCGGCCGCCCGCCGAAGGACGCCGCCAGCTCCGCGCGCAGGATGGCCGCCTCGCGCGGCGACGCGGCTGCTACCTCCTGCAGCCAGGCCTCGCGCCGCGCATCCTCGTAGCGCGGCAACGCCGCCGGGTCGGGGTCTTCCAGCGTGCTCCGCAGCGACTGCCAGCCCGCGATCTGGTCCTCACAGCGGCGGATGTACTCGTCGAGCGGGATGTTGTAGCGCGCGATCAGGTCGGGCCGGTCGCGCTTGATGAACCAGGGCACGTACTCGCTGAAGTGCTCGCTCGACTCGGTCACGAAGTAGCCGAGCCGGCGCAGCACGTCGAAGCGCACCCGGTCGTCCGGCGGCACGCGCCCCTCGGCGGCGAGTTGCTGCAGGCGCGGGTAGAGGTCGACGCCGTCGCGCTCGAAGCGCAGATAGAACGCCATGTGGTTGATCCCGGCGCAGAGATAGGTGATCTCGTCGTAGGGAATGTCGAGCAGGCGAGCGAGCCGCCGTGCCGTGCCGCGCACGCTGTGGCACAGGCCGACCGTGCGGATGGGCGTCGCGCGCTGCAGCGCCCAGCAGTTCATCGCCATCGGATTGACATAATTGAGGAAGGTGACGTCCGGGCAGAGCGCCTCCATCTCGCGGCACATGTCGAGCAGGACCGGGATGGTCCGCAGCGCGCGCATGATGCCGCCGATGCCAAGCGTGTCGGCGATTGTCTGGCGCAGCCCGTAGCGCGCGGGCACGGCGAAGTCGGTCACGGTACCGGGACGGTAGCCGCCGACCTGGAACATGCTGATGACGTAATCGGCGCCGTCGAGCGCGTGGCGGCGGTCGGTGGTCGCCTCGACGGTGGGGCGGGCGCCCAGCCGGGCGGCCAGCCGGTGGGCCACGCCCTCGGAGGTGCGCAGGCGCTCCGGGTCGATGTCGAACAGCCGGATGGTCGATCCGGCCAGCTCGGGGAAGCGCAGGATGTCGCCGAGCAGGTCCTTGGCGAAGACGGTGCTGCCGGCGCCGAGGAAGGTGATGGTGGGCATAGAGCGGGCGGCCTTTCTAGTGGCAGCATCGCGCCCCGGGAGGAGTTGCTCCGGCCGGGGCGTGATGGGGCACGGCTACAGGGTTAGCCTTCGGGCGTGCCCGAGCCGGGGCCGGCCGGGGGCGGCACGACGCTCGGCGGCATGAGGCGGTCCGCTTGATCGGTCGCAGGGCCGCGCGTCTGGGCCATGGCGCTGCTCGCGCGGGCCGGCTCCCCCGTGGCCGAATGCAACGGCGGCACCGGGATGGGGCTCTCGCGCGGGTTCACCATCATGTCGTTGACGGCGGGCATGACGCGCGGTATCAGGCTCAACAGCTCCAGCGGCACCGGGAAGATGATTGTCGAGTTGCGCTCGGTGGCGATCTCGGTCAGAGTCTGCAGGTAGCGCAGCTGGATCGACGCCGGCTGCGAGCCGATGACCTTCGCCGCGTCGGCCAGCATCTGCGAGGCCTGATATTCGCCGTCGGCGTGGATGATCTTGGCGCGCTTTTCGCGCTCGGCCTCGGCCTGCCGTGCCATCGCGCGCTGCATCGACTGCGGCAGCTCCACGTCCTTGACCTCGACGATGGTCACCTTGATGCCCCAGGGCTCGGTCTGCTCGTCGATGATCTGCTGCAGCTTCTGGTTGATCGCCTCGCGGTGGGCCAGCATCTCGTCGAGCTCCGACTGGCCGAGGACGGAGCGCAGCGTCGTTTGGGCGATCTGCAGCGTGGCACGCACGAAGTCGGTCACGCGGGTGACCGCGCGGCTCGGGTCGACCACCTGGAAGTAGAGCACCGCGTTCACGCGGACGGTCACGTTGTCGCGCGTGATCACCTCCTGCGGCGGCACCTCCAGCGTGATGACGCGCAGGTCGATGCGCACCATGCGATCGAGCACCGGCAAGATGAAGAAGAGCCCGGGGCCGCGGGCGCCGACCAGGCGGCCGAGGCGGAAGATCACGCCGCGCTCATACTCCTGCACGACTTTGATCGACGCGCTGATCACCAGCAAGAGAATGATCAGGACCGGGATCAGCACGCCCAGTGAGGCCAATAAGCCATCCATTGAATTACCCTCCCAAATGCACCGTCAGCTACCCGCCAGGGGAATTGTCGGCGTCTCATCCACGTTCGCCACACCGGCGATCGGCACCGGGCGCACGCGGAGCGTCAGCCCCTCGACCGCCGTCACGATGGCTTGCTGGCCTGGCGCCAGCGGCCCACCCGTGCTGACGGCCCGCCAGAGCGCGCCGTCCGCGAAGACCATGCCCTGCGGCGCCACGGCCGTGCGCACCTGCACCAGGCTGCCGACCAGGCCCTCCATGCCCGTGGTCGGCTTCATCCGGCGCGCCGCGACCGCCTTATAGATGCCGAAGAAGAAGACCGCCCCGATCGTCAGCGCGATGGCCCAGATCTCGATCGGGTCGACGCCGGGCACGCCGGGCTCCTGCGAGGTGTCGATCAGCAGGCTGCCGCCCAGCACCAGCGAGGCGATGCCGCCCGCCGTCAGGATGCCGTGCGAGGTCATGAACAGATCGGCGATGAAGAGCACGAAGGCGAAGACGATGAAGGCCAGGCCCGTCAGGTTGACGGGCAGCATGCCCAGCGACACGAGGCCCAGCAGCAGCATCAGCACGCCGAAGACGCCGGGGAAGATCAGCCCCGGATTGAAGACCTCGGCGGTCAGTGCCAGGCCGCCGATGGTGATCAGCGTGTAGGCCAGGCTCGAATTCGTCAGCACCTGCAGCAGCGACTCGATGTTGTTCATCGGCATGTCGACGGTCGTGGCGCCCTGCGTGTGCAGCGTCACCATGTCGTTGCCCACCAGCACCTGGCGCCCGTCCGCCTGGTTCAGCGCGTCGGTCAACGTCGAGGCCATGTAGTCGACGACGTGCTGGTCGACGGCCTCCTGCGCGGTGAGGGCCACGCTGTTCCGGACCGCCTGCTCGGCCCAATCGGCGTTACGCCCGCGCAGGATCGCCAGGTTGCGCACGTGCGCCACCGAGAAGTTGGTCACCTTCTGGAGCTCGGCCGCATCGCTGCTGTTCGGGTCCGGCGTGGTCTGGGCGGAGGGCGCCGTGCCCGTGCTGCCGAGGATCACCGGGTGGGCCGCGCCGATGCTGGAGCCGGGCGCCATGACCGCCACGTGGGCGGCATACGTGATGAACATGCCCGCCGAGGCCGCCCAGGCGCCGTGCGGCGAGACGTAGACCATCACCGGCACGGTGCTGTTGAGGATGTCCTGGGTGATCTGCTCCATCGAGTTCAAGCTGCCCGCCGGGGGTGTTCAGCAGGATGACCACGATCGCGTCGCCGTTGGCCTCCGCGGCCTGAATGCCCCGCTGCACGTAGCCGGCCGTCACGGGGTTCACGTCGGCGTCAAAGGTCAGCACGCGGGCCACGGGAGCGCCCGCGGCCGCGGCGGCCCCGGTCGGGGCGGCGGGCCCGGCGGCCCAGGATTGTAGCGGGGTCGCCAGAAGCAGCAGGAGATAACCGGCGGCGAGGCAGCTCAGGTAGAGGAATCGAAATATGCGCATGGCCTCGTCCTTTCCAGACGGTGGCGGGCCGGAGGGCCGGGCCTGGCGCCGGATCGGCTCCCGGCCGATCGAGGTTCGGTCTCTCCCACGAATTATAAAGCAACGGCGGGCAACCCGCAATCACTCGAGTATACGGAAGCGCTGCACGGGGGGTTCCAGGCCCCGTGGGGCCGCCTCCGCAGGGCGGCGCGCGGTCCGCCCTCAGCGGCGGGAACGGGGGCGCGCCCCGTATCCGCCCGACAAGCACCCCGCGCAGGGCGTCACCATCGTCACCATCGCCGTTTCTGACTGCGTTGAGGACGAAACATGGGTGACGACACCCCCGCCACTGTCGTCACCCGCGCGACACCGCGCGTCACCCGCGGCGCGGCGCGCTCACCCGGCGCCCGCGGCGGCGGGGCGCCCGCCCGGCGCGGCGCCGCCGGGCGGGGGCAGCAGGCGCACCTGGGCGGCGACCGGCGTGAGCGCGGCGACCACCGCGGCGGCGTGGGCCGCGGCGGCCGCGCCCGCGCCGGGCAGCACGACCACGCGGCGGCCGGCGAGCGCCGCGGTGCAGGCGGGGCCCCAGAGCGGCGCGCCCCCCGGCAGCGCGGTCGCCAGGCGGCCCCGGGCGGCCAGGCGGTCGGCGCGCGGCTCGCCCGGCACGAGCCAGACCGGCCGCGCCGGGTCGGCCGCGGCGAGGGCGGCCGCGCGGTAGAGCAGCACGGGCGCCGGGCGCGGGGCCCAGACCCAGCCGCGGGCGGTGGCGCGGCGCAGGCGCGGGCCGCCGGCCGCCGGGTAGAGCACCTGGTAGCAGAGCCGGCCGTCGGGCAGGCGGTAGTCGTAGACGGCGAGCACCGGCCCGGCGCGCAGCGGCGCGGCAGGGGGCGCGGCCGGCGCGGGAGGGCGCGGCGGCGGGCGCGGCGCCGCCGGCCGGCCGGGCGGGGGCGCGGGCGGCCCGCCCAGGCGCGCCACCGCCTCGCGGAAGCCGCAGCCGTCGCGGCGGCGCACGAAGGCGATGGCGTCCTCCCAGTGCTCGGTCGGCGAGCAGCGGCGGCACCACCAGCGCCCGCCGGCCGGGTGGTAGGGCTGCACGCGGAAGCGGTCGCGGCCGCCGCAGAAGGGGCAGGGGCCGGCCCACTCGCCGCCGTGGCTGCGCGCGACGCGGCGCAGGTCGGGGATGAGCCGCAGGAGATCGGTCTGGCGCTTGAGGTCGGCCAGCTGGCCGGACGAAACAGGCATGGGCACCTCGCCGCAGGGGGGCCGGCCGCGCGGGGCCGGCCGGGCCTATTGCCACACATCGTTGCCAACATGCGCCCATTATACACCGAACATCTGTTCGAGTCAAGGGGCATCCGCCCCGCCGCCGGGGCGGCGCGTGGTGACGGCGGGTGACGCCCTGGTGACGGCCGCGGGGGTGGGTGTCGTCACCCTGATTCCGCCTACCGTGCGCCCGAATCGCGGTATGGTGACGCTGGTGACGCCGCGCGGGGGATGGTCGTCGGGGGGATGTCGGCCGCATGCCGTCGTCCCGCCCCGCGCCCGGGCGGCGTGGGGGCGCCGGGGAAAGACCGCAAGGTCCTACCTATCGCTACGAATCCGGCGAGAAAGAGCATCCCCAGCGTCGGCCCGCGTATCTCCTCACGCAACACGCACCACGCAACGGTCAGTGGGGTGGGCAATTGCGCGATTCCCTTACCGGCAGAACACGCCTGACGGTGCAGCGCACCCTATGACTCCGCTGCTGTTGGCGGCTCCTCGGGATCATTGTCAACCATCCCCGACTTACCAATGTCCCACGTAACGAATGGCTCGGCGGTAATCAGCTTTCTGACCAGGGATTCAGCCTCGGTTTGCGCCTGAGACAACGACAACAGCGGCGTCACGCTGCCCATGGCCAGACGCGCAAAGCGCGGTAAGCGTGGATGGGTCACCTGCGCCCGCGCTAAAAAGCCGAGCGATTGATCCGTTTTGAGTACCTTTGCTACGACTATCCCGATAGGCGTGTCGATCCCCATACACCAGTAATTATCCATGATCCGAACCCATTGACCTGGAGGGAACCCTGCCCGGCCCTGAGCAGCGCGCTGCGCCGCCCCTTCTAACCAGCGGCGCTCTTGGTCCTCGGCCGCCTCCCACGCTGCTTCCACTGCTTCTTTCTCGTGCGCGTGCGCCAATGTGCCAGCCTGACGCTGACGCACCTGTTCCCGATACTCCTTGGGAACCTGGCACGACGTTACGCCGTCGCAACCCGCGTTCCCGCAGGGGCCACAAAGCCCCGCCTGTATATTCGGTATCAGTTTCCGCACTTCCTCCGGAAGTGCCGGTAATTCTCCGCAACAAATACATAACTTCCCCATTTCACCACCCTGCCTATTGAGCGCCACGGTGAGCGCCATGCTCGTGTCCCCATGGATAATTATACCGGACTGCACATGCCCGCCCAACACCCGGCTGCCTGGCCGGTCCCGACCGGCATCGTTGCCGCCCCGGCGCAGCGGGGGAGTTCCGGCGGAATGCATGGGCCGCGCGGCAGGCGGGGAGCCGGGCGGTGCGGCAACGCCGGCTCCGGGCCGGCCGTGCGGAGTTGGAGATCCCTCCCTGCGTTCGGGATGACAAAGGAGCGGCGCGGCCAGCGGCCCCCGCCCCCCATCCCGGCGCCCGCCCGGCCGCGCGGCGCAGCGGCCTCGCCGGGCGGAGCCGGCTCCCACAGACGACTCGCCCCCGAGCGATCGCGCCTATGGGAAGCCGCATCGTGCTCCCTCGCCCCGGAGGGGAGCGGCCGGGGGGAGGGGCGAAAGCCCCCCACCGCTCCGCCCGCCAGCCGCCGCATCGCCCCCCTCGCAGCCGCCGCATCGCCCACCCTCGCAGCCCCCGCAGGGGGCTTTGTTGTTGTTGCCCGCAGCTTTAGCTGCTGGGCAACGCTCGACCGCCCCGCTCCCTTTGGCCGAATCGCTGGCCCAACGCTGGCCCAACGATCGCGGCCGCCCCGGGCCGCGCGGTGCGGCGGCATCCTCGCGCGACGGAGCGCGCTCCCACAGACGATCCCCCCCGCGCAGCCCCCGCATCGCCCGGCGTCGCAGCCCCCGCAAGGGGGCTTCGTTGTTGTTGCCCGCAGCTTTAGCTGCCGGGCAACGCCGCACCGCACCGCCCCCGCAGGCCAGCACCACCGCACCCATCCCCCCGACAACCATCCCCCGCGCGGCGTCACCAGCGTCACCATGCCGCGATTCGGGCGCACGGTAGGCGGAATCGGGGTGACGACACCCGCCCCGCGGGCCGTCACCGGGGCGTCACCGCGCGCCACCCCCCGATCCCGCGCGCCCCCGACTTGCTGGTACTATTGGTCACTTTCCGGATAAAATTGGCCCCCGTAGCTATTGCATTCGGCGAACATTTGTGCTAATATGGGTGGTGGGCGGACAGGCTCGACAGCGGGTCGGGCCCCCCGCCATCCCTCAACGAAGGAGCGTTCTGCCATGATCCGCGCCTCTCGCTTTGCCCTGTCGTCGCTCGGTGTTGTCTCTGCGCCTGGAGGAGCGCGCCGCCGCGCGGCGCGCCCGCCCCGTGCCCCGGCGCCCCCGCGGCCGGCCCGTGCCCGTGCGGCCGGCGCCCCCGCGGCGCTGCGGCCTGCCCTTCCCGCACCCGGTGGCCCGGGAGGTCTCCCATGTCTAGGCGTGCCCGCACCTCCCGGCAGCCGGCGCCCGCGCCCCACGTCTACGGCGCCGCCCTGCGGCCCGCCCACGCGGCCTTGCTCGCCGCCTCGGCCATCCACCCGCTGGTCGCCGCCGCGCGCGGCTACCGCAGCATCACCCGCGCGGCCGACCTGGCGGCGCTCGGCTTCGCCCCCGCGCAGTGCCGGGCGCCCGGCCTGCTCGTGCCCCTGCACGACGTCGAGGGCCACCAGCCCGCCTATCAGTTCCGGCCCGACACGCCCCGCCTGCGCGACGGCGACCCCGTGAAGTACGAGACCCCCGCGGGCGGCCACGTCATCGTCGACGTGCCGCCCGGCGCCCGCGCCGCGCTCGACGACCCGCACGTGCCCCTCTGGATCACCGAGGGCGCGCGCAAGGCCGACGCCGCCGTCTCGGCCGGCCTCTGCTGCGTCGCGCTGCTCGGCGTCTGGAACTTCCGCGGCACCAACGCCCAGGGCGGCCAGACCCTGCTGCCCGATTGGGAGCTGATCGCCCTGCGCGACCGCGTCGTCTACGTCGCCTTCGACAGCGACGCGGCGCAGAAGCCCCAGGTGGCCGCGGCCTGCGCGCGCCTCAGCGCGGTGCTGGGGCGGCGCGGCGCGCAGGTGCAGGTGGTGCGCATCCCGCCGGGGCCCGGCGGCGCCAAGGTGGGCCTCGACGACTACCTGGCGGCCGGCGGCGCCGTCGCCGCGCTGACGGCGGCCGCCACGCCCGCGCCCGCCCCCGCGCCGGCCGCCCGCGCGGCGGCCCCCTCCGCGCCGGGCCGCCGCGCCCCCGCGGCCCACCGGCTCGTGCGCCAGGCCGGCGCCGCCGGCGCCCACTTCTTCCACAGCCCCGAGGGCTTCGCCTACGCGCGCGTGACCGCCGGCGACCACGAGGAGACCTGGGCGCTCGACAGCGCGGGCTTCCGCTTCTGGCTGGCGCGCAGCCTCTACGCGACCGAGCAGCGCACGCCCTCGACCGCGGTGCTCGACGAGGCGATCGCCGAGCTGACGGGCACCGCCCTCTACGAGGGGCCCGCTGAGCCGGTGCATCTGCGCGTGGCCGCCCATGCCGGCGCCTTCTACCTCGACCTGGGCGACCCCACCTGGCGCGCCGTGCGCATCACGGCCGCCGGCTGGGAGGTCTGCGCCTGCCCGCCCGTGCATTTCGTGCGCCCCCGCGGCATGGGCGCCCTGCCCGAGCCCGTGCCCGGCCGCGTCGACGCCCTCTGGGACTTCGTCAACGTCACGAGCGACCGCGACCGCGCGCTGTTGCTCGCCTTCCTCGTCGCCGCCCTCTGCCCCTTCGGGCCCTACCCCCTGCTCCTGCTCACCGGCGAGCAGGGCACGGCCAAGAGCAGCCTGGCGCGCATCGTCCGCACCCTGGTCGACCCGACGAGCAGCCCGCTGCACGCCGAGCCCGAGTCGGTGCGCGACCTCATGATCACCGCGCTGAACAACTGGGTGGTCACGGCCGACAACCTGTCGCGCCTGCCGGTGTGGCTCTCCAACGCGCTCTGCCGCCTGTCCACGGGCGGGGGCATCAGCGTGCGCGAGCTCTACACGAACGCCAACCAGCTCGTGATCGCCGCCGAGCGCCCGGTCATCCTGACCAGCATCGCCGAGGTGGTGACCCGCGGCGACCTGCTCGAGCGCGCGCTGCTGCTGCGCCTGGAGCCGATCCCGCCCGCGCAGCGGCGGCCCGAGCGCGAGCTGCTGGCCGGGTTCACCGCGGCGGCGCCGGGCATTCTCGGCGGCCTGCTCGACGGCGTGGCCTCCGGCCTGCGCCTCGGCGACACCGTCGTCGTGCCCGAGCTGCCGCGCATGGCCGACTTCGCGCGCTGGGCGACGGCCTGCGAGCCGGGCCTCGGCCGCTCGCTCGGCAGCTTCCTCGCCGCCTACGACGAGGACCAGCGCGACTCCTACCTGCTGGTGCTCGAGCGCACCCCCTGGGCGCTGGCGCTCTACAGCTGGCTGCGCGGCCAGCCCGACCAGACCTTCAGCGGCTCCCCGACGGCGCTGCACGCCGTCCTCAGCCAGTACATGCCCCGCAAGACCCTGCTGCGCGGCAACTGGCCGCGCTCGGCCGCCCACTTGACCGGCGCGCTGAACGAGATCGCGCCGAGCCTGCGCCGGGTCGGGATCGAGGTGCGCACGGGCGAGCGCGCGGGCCACGGCGGGAGCCGCCGCGTCACGCTGCGCCTGGGGGCCGGCGCGGCCGCGCTGGCCTTGCCGCCCCTCCCGGCCGAGGCCCCGGCCGCGTAGCCGGGGCCCGCGACCGGCCGCGGGGGCGGTGTCGCTCGCCCCCGCGCCGTCACCGCCGCCACCCCCGCGTCACCATCGTTTCGGGCTACAGCTAAGCCGTAATCGCGCGATGGTGACGCGGGTGACGACCCCCGATGTGTGCTTATCGGCGGGATGGGCACGCGCAGCCCACCCCGCCGGCCTCACTCCTCCGCCCCCGTCGCCCCGCCCGCGACCGGCACGGGCTCCGGCCCCGCCGCGCCGGCCGCCAGGCGCTGCCCGACCAGCGCGACGAGGAAGACGAGCACGGAGATGAGCACGATCGTCTGCACCACGCCGATGAGGTCGGTCAGCCCGCCGGCCAGCAGCAGCGGCACGATCAGGATCGCGTTTGAGATCGTGTAGAAGGCGCTGAACACGCGCGCCCGGATCGCGGGCGGCGCGTGCTCCTGCAGCACCGTCTGCGCGGGCACCGTGATGAAGGAGTTCGCCAGGCCCAGGCCGAAGGCGACGACGCCGATGACCACCTGCGTGACCACGATCGAGGGCTCCGGTTGGCCCAGCAGCCGCGCCCCGAGGCCCAGCGTGCCGTGCGCCAGGCCGAGGATGAGCAGGCCCGCCGCCGCGGCGAACAGCGCCCGGTTCATCAGGCGCGGCTGGTTCGCCGCGCGTGGCCACACGGTCCACCAGCAGCACCCCGACCACCAGCCCCGCGCCGCCCGGCACCATCACGAAGTAGAGGTGCTGCGGGTTCACGTGCAGCACGGTCGTGAGGAAGCTGTTGCCGATCGTCGCCAGCATCATCAGCGTGGAGAGGGCTACGGCCCAGTAGAGGATCGCCGTCGTCAGCGCCGCGTCGGCATGGATGAAGGCCCAGCCCTCGCGCAGCTCGGCCAGCGTGGTCGCCAGGCGCGCGCGTGCCGTCTCGCCCGCCACGTGCTCCGGCACGGTCTCGCGCTGGGGCAGCAGGCGGCAGAGGTAAGCGCAGAGGCCGAAGATCGCGGCGAAGACCGCGAACAGCCAGCCGAAGTTGCCCAGGATGCCGACCAGCACCGGGCCGAGAAAGGCGAACCCGAGCAGCTGCGCCGCGGTGAAGGTCAGGTTGAACAGCCCGTTGGCCGCCACGAGCTCATCCTCGTCCACCAGCAGCGGGATTGCCGCCGCCTCGGCCGGGATGAAGAATTGGCTCACCGACGCGAAGAGCAGCGTGGTCGCATACAGAATCACCAGCTGCCAGTCCGAGCCGAGGCCGGGCAGCACCGTGGGGAACATATACGCGAGCACGATCAGCCCGCGCAGCGCGTTCGCGCCCACCAGCACCTGCCGCTTCGGCCGCCGGTCGACGTAGACCCCGGCCACCGCGCTGAAGAGGATCGCCGGCAGCGAGAACGCGACGATCACCCCCGCGGTCGCCGTGCCCGACCCGCCGGCCAGGCTCCCCGCCTCCACTATCAGCGCGAAGCTGATGATGTTCTGCGTCAGCTGTGAGAGAATCTGGGCGATCCAGAGGTACAGGAACGGCCGGTTGTGCAGCACCGCGCGGAAGTTGCCCTCCCGCCCCGCGCCGCCGATCAAAGTCGCGCGCCCCGGGTCGGTCCGGCCTCCTCCACGAGCAAGCCCCGGTCGTCTTCGTCCGGCCCGGGCGCATCCTCCCCGGCTGGCAGTGCATCCGCCGCGCCGGCCGCCTCAGCCGGCGCCAGGCCGGTCAGCAGCCCGGCGTGCGCCCGCTGGTAGCGCAACCCGACGATGGCCACCAGCAGCACGAGCACCGCGATCGCGACCACCGTCTGCACCGCGCCGAGCAGGTCGGCCATGCCGCCCGCGAACAGGATCGGCACGATCAGGATCGCGTTGGACACAGTGTAGAAGGTGCCCAGCACCCGCGCGCGCACCTCCTCCGGCGTGCGCTCCTGCAGCACGGTCTGCGCGGGCACCGCGATGAACGAGTTGACCAGCCCCAGCACGAACGCCAGCGCGCCCATCACCGTCTCGGTGAGCCAGATGGGTGGCGGGGGCTGGCCCAGGATCCCGGCGATCCAGCCGAGCGCGGGGTGGGTGATGCCCAGCAGCAGCAGCCCGGCGCCCGCCGCGAGCAGCCCCAGGTTGATCATCGCCGGGCGGTTCGCCTCGGTCGCCACGCGCCCCACGAGCAGCACACCGAGCAGCAGGCCCAGCCCGCCGGGCACCATGAGGAAGTAGAGGTTGTCCGGGCTGATGTGCAGCACGTTGATCAGGAACTTCGGCCCCACCGCGCCGAGCATCATGAAGACGGCGATGGACACGGCCCAGTAGACGATGGCGGTGATCAGGCCGGGGTCCGCCTGGATGACCACCAGGCCCTCGCGCAGGTCGGTCCAGGCCTGGCGCAGCTTGTCGCCGCGGCGGACGCCGGGCGGGGGTGGCGGCGGGCGGCGCGCGGCCCGCTCGGGCAGCCGCCACGTCAGGTAGGCGCAGAGCACGTAGGCCGCGAACAGCCCCAGGTAGAGCCACTGGAAGCCGATCAGCGCGACGAACAGCGGGCCGAGAAACGCGAACCCGAGCAGTTGCGCCGCGGTGAAGGTCAGGTTGAACAGCCCGTTCGCCGCCACGAGCTCGCGCCGGTCGACCAGTAGCGGGATCGTGGCGCCTTCGGCCGGCACGAAGAACTGGCTCACCGAGGCGAAGATCAGCATCGTGAAGTAGAGCACCACCAGCCCCGTGGCCGTGTCGATCCGCGGCATGGCCACCGTCGCCAGGAAGGCCAGCACGACGAAGCCGCGGATGATGTTGGTGATCACCAGCATCCACTTCTTCGACTGCCGGTCCACGTAGACCCCGGCGACCGCGCTGAACAGCACCGCCGGGATGGTGAAGGTCAGGATGATGCCCGCCGACGCGGTGCTCGAGTGCGACAGCGTGGCGACCTCGACCAGCAGCGCGTAGTTGATCATCTGCTGCGCCAGCTGCGAGATGATCTGCGCGATCCAGAGGATCGAGGAAGGCGCGGTTGCGCAGCACGGCGCGGAAACCGGCCTCCTTGGGCGCGGTCGAGCGCGGCGGGTCGGCGACGGCCGCGGCCATCAGACGTCCTCCTCGCCGGTCGCGGCGGGCGCCGGGCGCGAGACGAGCGTCTTCACGCGCCGCTCGAACGTGCTGCGCGGCAGCATCACGCGCCGGCCGCAGCCGAGGCAGATCATGCCGATATCAGCGCCCGTGCGGTAGACACGCCACTCCAGGCTGCCGCAGGGGTGGGGTTTGCGCATGCGGAAGACGTCGCCGAGCTGTATGTCCAGAATCGGCACGGGCCGGTGCTCCCTCCTGCCGCCGCGCTGCCGTCCCGGCGGAGCGGGGCAGGGTGCGGCGGTTCTTGTCGTCGGTGGCCGGCGGTGCCCCGGGCACGCAGGCCCGGCCTCAACAAGATAACGATCGGGGGGACGTGTCCGCGCGCATGCGGGGCCGTTTGGGCGCGTGTGCTATAATTCGGAGGGCCGGCCGCGCAACTGCCGGCCTCATGCTGTCGCGCGGGCCGTGCGCACCAGGCCCCTGGCGGCGTTATATTGCACAGATTTGCGATGCCCGGCGCTTGCTTCGCCGGCCGCCACCCGGATGGAGAGGCCAGTCGATGCCCAGTGATTCCATCAAGCCCCAGCTGTTGAAGGGCTTCCGCGATTTCCTGCCGAGCCAGATGATCCTGCGCCAGCGCATCATCCAGACGCTGCGCGACATCTTCGAGCGCCACGGCTTCGTGCCGCTCGACACCCCGGCGCTGGAGTATCTCGAAACCCTGATGGGCAAATACGGCGAGGAAGAGCGCCTGCTCTACCAGTTCGAGGACCAGGGCGGCCGCGCCGTCGGCCTGCGCTACGACCTCACCGTGCCGCTCGCCCGCGTCGTCGGCCTCTACCAGCACCAGATCGTCTTCCCGTTCAAGCGCTATCACATCGCGCCCGTCTGGCGCGCCGAGAAGCCCCAGCGCGGCCGCTACCGCGAGTTCTATCAGTGCGACATCGACATCGTCGGCAGCGCCAGCATGCTCGCCGATGCCGAGATCCTCTCCATCCTGACCGAGTCGATGGACACGTTGGGCTTCACGGAATACCGCGTCCTGCTCTATAACCGCAAGCTGCTCGCCGCCATGGCCCGCCACGCCGGGGTGCCCGACGATCAGCAGGTCTCCGTCTTCCGCGCGCTCGACAAGCTGGGCAAGATTGGCCCGGAAGGCGTGCTGGCCGCGATGGAGCGCTACGGCGTGGAGCCCGACGCCGCCCGGCGCGCCCTCGACTTCGCCACGGCCGCCACGGGCGACAACGCGGCCGTGCTCACCAGCCTGGAGGCCCGCCTGGCGGACGATCCGGCGGGCCTCGAGGGTGTGCGCGAGCTCCGCGAGATCGTGGAGTACCTGGCGCTGATGACCCCGTCGGCCGGCCGCGTGCGGATCGACCCGACGCTGGCGCGCGGGCTCGACTACTATACCGGCCCGGTCTGGGAGATCAACGTCGAGGAGCCGAAGATCGGATCGCTGGGCGGCGGGGGCCGCTACGACCACCTCGTCGGCATGTTCAGCGGCCGCGATCTGCCGACCACGGGCAGCACCCTCGGGCTGGAGCGCATTATCGACGTGCTCGAAAGCCTGCAGATCGCCGAGCCGGGTGCCTCGCTGAGCAAGGTGCTCATCGCGCCGTATAATCGCGAGATGCTGCCCGCCGCCCTCGGCCTGCTCGCCGAGCTACGCAGCCGCACCATCCCGTCGGAGATCTACCTCAACCCGGACGAGAAGCTGGGCAAGCAGCTGCAGTACGCCGACCGGTTGGGCATCCCGCTGGCCGTCATCGTCACGCCGGACGAACTGGCCCGGGGCGAAGTGGTGCTCAAGAACCTGCGCACGCAGGAGCAGGAAACGGTGGCCCGGCGCGGCCTCGCCGCTGCCGTCGCGTCCATCCTCAGCGTCCAGGGCGGCTGACCGCCGCCCAGTACGGCAGGCGCCTCCCCGCGCGGGCGGGGCGGCCTGCCGCTGCGCCCGCCATCATCAGATGCCGGGCACAGCCGCCGGGGTGCCGGGCCGCACGACGGCGCGCCCCTGGCCGGCCGGTAAGCGTTGTAGCACGCGATTTAGAAAGAAGGACCGGGCGTGGGCAGAGCGGACGACGGCGCGGAGCGGCGCCACGGGCGACGGGCCGGGGAGCCGGAAGCTCCCCCGGACGCGCGTGACTCGGCTTCGGGCCGGGTCATCGCCGAGCCGCCGCCCGGCCTCGTCGCCAACCTGCCGGCCGCCCGCGCCAGCGAAGCGGCCGTCGAGCCCGTGCTGCCCGTCGCCGAGCCGCCCGAGCTGGCCGCGCACGTCGCGGGCACCCCGCTCACCAAGCCCGAGCAGAAGGCCCTGCGCCGCGAGGTGCTGACCCTCGCCTGGCCCTCCATCGTCGAGAACTTCCTGCAAACCATGGTCGGCGTCGTCGACACGGCGTTGGTCGGCCATCTGAGCACCGATGCCCTGGCCGGCGTCGGCGGCGGCCAGCAGATCATGTACCTGCTGACCACCTTCCTGTCGGCCGCCGTCATGGGCACCACCGTGCTCGTGGGCCGGGCCATCGGCGCACGCCACCCCGCCGAGACGGGCCGCGCGCTCAAGCAGTCGATCCTCGTGGCCGGCGCGGCCTCGGTCGTCCTCGGCGCCATCCTCTTCGTCGGCGCCTACCCCTTCGTGCGCGCCCTCGGCCTCGACGCGGGCGCCGCCGACGACGGCACGATCTATCTGCAGATCAGCGCGCTCGCCACGCCGTTCCTGGCCGGCATGTTCGTCGGCTCGGCCGCGCTGCGCGGCGCCGGCAACACCCGCACCTCGATGTACGTGACCGCGATGATCAACGCCGTCAACGCCGTCCTGGCCTGGTGGTTGATCTACGGCGCGGGCCCCATCCCGGCGCTCGGCGTCGCGGGCTCGGCCCTCGCGGCGGCCATCGCCCGCCTGGTCGGCTGCGCGATCCTGTTCTGGGTGCTGATGCGGCCCGATACGCCGGTGAACCTGCGCGCCCGGGGCGGCTGGCGGTTCGACCGGCCCCTCGTCAGCCGGATCTTGAACATCGGCATTCCCACGGCGCTGGAGCAGTTCTTCTTCTCCCTCGGCGTCACCCTCTACGGCCTGATCGTGATCAGCCTGGGCACCGAGGTCTACGCCACGCAGCGCGCCAGCATGAACGTGGTGCAGCTGTCGCTGATGCCCGGCTTCGGCTTCGCCGTGGCCGCGACCACGCTCGTGGCGCAAGCCCTGGGCGCCGGCAAGATCCGCCAGGCCCAGGCGAGCGCGATGTTCGCCATGCGTAGCTGCGTCATCCAGATGAGCGTGGCCGGCCTGCTCTTCGCCGTCTTCAGCGATCCGCTCATGAGCCTGTTCACCTCTGACCAGACCGTGATCGATCTGGGCTCCCAGGTGCTGCGCATCATCGCGTTCAATCAGCCCTTCATGGCCGTCAACTCGGTGCTGGCGGGCGCGCTGCGCGGCGCGGGCGACACGCGCTACCCCATGATCACCTCGGCCATCGGCATCTGGCTGGTGCGCCTGCCGGTCGGCTGGTTCCTCGGCGTCGGCCTGGGCCTCGGCCTGCCCGGCATCTACATGGTCTACGTCGCCGACGCCGCGGCCCGCGCCGCCCTCGTCGCCTGGCGCTGGCGCCAGGGCAAGTGGCAGACGATCCGCGTGTAGCCGCGCAAACCCGGCCGGGCCGGCGCGCTCCGGGCCGGTGTCACGCCCGGTGACGCCCGGCTGACGCCCGGTGACGCCCGGGTGACGCCCCCGCGCGCCGTTGTCGTCACCACGATTTTGCCTTATATCAGTACAAATCACACCATGGTGACGAGGGTGACGACGTAACGGGTGCGCTTGTCGGGCAGATGTCCCCGCTCCCCACCGGGCGGGCCGCCGCCGCCGGGCGAGCGGGCGAACCGCCCCGTCGCGCCGACGGGGCGGCCTGCCCCTGCCGCCCTACTCGTGCCCCGTCGGGCGTCGGCGGCCCGCCCCGTCGGGCGAGCGGCGGACCGCCCCATCGGGCGTCGGCCCCCCCTTGTCGCCCCACCTCCCCTTTGTCATCCCGAACGCCGTGAGGGATCTCGCGAACTTCCGGGATGCCGCCGGGAGGCAGGCGCTGCCGCGCCGCGGGGCATCCCAGGAGCCGGGGCGCTGCCCAGGGCAGGCCTCCCTACCTCTCCTTGTCATCCTGAACGAAGTGAAGGATCTCCCGACTTCCGGGATCTTCCCTTGAGGTAGGCCTTTCCGCAGCGAAGGGCGACCCGGCGGGCGAAGCGCTGCCCAGGGTAGGCCGTGCCGGGACGGTGGGAGATCCCTCACTGCGTTCGGGATGACAAGGGGGTGGCACGGGGCCTTGGGGGGTTGGGGAGCATTGCGGTGCGGATCCGGCCGAGTCGTGCGGCAGCGGGGGTCGCGGGGCGGAGCCGCCCTCCTACAGACGATCGCGCCTTCTTTGCGGCCGCGCGGTGCGGCGGCATCCTCGCGCGACGGAGCGCGCTCCCACAGACGATGCCTGATCCCCGCAGGCCGAATCGCCCCCCGTCTCAGCCCCCGCAGGGGGCTTTGTTGTTGTTGCCCGCAGCTCGAGCTGCCGGGCAACGCGCGCCCGCCCCGCTCCCCTTCGGCCGAATCGCTGGCCCCACCCCTCCCCGGCCCCGCATCGGCGCGGCGGGTCGGCCTGCGCGCGCGCCTACTCGTGCCCGATCGGCGACCGCCGGGCCGAGACGGGCGTGTGGCCGCGGAAGCGCGCGTGCAGCCGCCAGGCGCGCGCCTGGGCGTAGACATCCTCGATGCGCTGGATCGCCACGTCCCACGAGCGATCCCGCACCGCCACCGCGCGCAGGCGCGGGCCCAGCGCCGCCCGGCCCTCCGCGTCGCGCAGCGTCGCGATCAGCTGCGCCGCCAGCGACTCGGCGCTGCCGCGCGTGGCATAGATCCCCAGCGGCCCCAGGAATTCCCGGCTGACCGGCGTGTCGAAGGTGACTGTCGGCAGCCCCATCGCCATGTAGAGCGGGATCTTGCCCGCCCCCTCGGTCAGCGATAGCTTCGGCGCCACGGCGACCGTGCCCATGCCCAGCCAGTCGGGTGCCGTGGGGTAGGGGATGCGGCCGGGGAAGACCACGCGGTGGCTCAGCCCCAGCGAATCGGCCAGCGCGCGGTAGCTATCGACGCCGGGGAAGCCCATGATGACGAAGCGCGTCTCGGGCAACGCGTCGAGCACCTGCCGCGCCGCCTGCAGCAGCAGGTCCGTGCCCTGGTAGGCCGCCAGCAAGCCGAGGTAGACAACCACCGGCACGTCGGGCGGGATGCCCAGCTCCTGGCGGTGCGCCTCCACCCGCGCCTGCGCCTCCGCCGTCACGGCCGGGCGGAAGGCGGTGGTATTCACCGCGTCGATGACCGGGAAGACGCGCGTCGCCGGATAGGCGTATTCCCGCCGCAGCACCTCCGCCGCGTTCTCCGACGAGGTCAGCACCGCGTCGGCCAGGTAGTTGATGCGGCTCTCCATCCAACGCGTCGGCCGGTACATGCGCCCGTCGCGCCGCAGGAAGTGGTGGTCGACCATCTCCCCGGTGAGGCTGCCCTGGTAGTCGAAGACGAGGGGCACGTGCGCCAATTGGCGCACGGGATAGCCGAGCAGGGCCCCCTCGTGCATGTGCGCGTGCACGATGTGCGGCCGCGTAGCCGCGGCCGCGCGCAAGACGGTCAGCGCCAGCATCGCGTCAAAGTAGATCTTGTGGCGCGACGAGCCGACCTGCACGCCGCGCCGCCAGGGCACGTCGAGGCTGCGCCGGATGGCGATCCCGGGCACGGCGCTGCCCGTATGATAGGTACAAACGGTGATCTGGTGGCCCCGCGCCTGCAGGCCGCGGATTTCTTCTAGGATCCGGATGTGGCCGCCGTAGTCCGAGAAGAAGGACGTCGGCGCCACCATAAGAATGCGATACGGCAAAAGCGGTGGTTCCTCCCCGGGACCGGCGCCGATCCTGTGGGTGGCGCCGGGGCCAATGGCGAGCGCATTATAGGCCCGCGCTCCGTGCCGTGTCAAGCGTGCCTGCTATTCGGGCATCGCCGCCGCGCGGCCGTGGATCCCGCCCCGCGCTGCCGAGATCCAAGTTGACATGTAAGCCTAAATGGCTTATAATCTGTTCTCGGTGTCCTATTCGGACGCTGCTTTTTTGCTCGCTGAAGCAACGGTCCACAGTTGGAATCCCCTGTCTACCTCCGTAGCCTGCGGTTCCCACGGCTGTCAGCAATCGGCGACATCAAACGTTGCACATAGTGGGGGCCCACCACCTGGGGTTCCCCACCATCGGTCAACCGGCGTAGCACCTTGAGAGGAGCCTGCCTTGCGTCGAAATATCTCCACCTGGCTGGGGGTGACCCTGCTGCTGGTTCTGGTCACCGGCTGGATTAACTTCTGGCCCGGGGCGAGCCTGAATTTCATCGGCATCAACAAAAGTTTCCCGATCATCCAAGGACTCGATCTGCAGGGCGGGGTGCAGGTCGTGCTGCAGGCGCAGCCGCAGACGAACGTCGAGCCGAATGTCCAGGCGAGCAACCTGCAGGCCGCGCGCGACGTCATCGAGAACCGCGTCGGCGGCATCGGCGTGTCCGAGCCGCTCGTGCAGGTGCAGGGCAACAACCGCATCCTCGTCGAGCTGCCCGGCGTCAAGAACCCCGACGACGTGATCAAGACGCTGCGCGAGACGGGCTACCTCGAGTGGATCGACGCGGGCGCGAACCCGATCCCGGTCGGCTCCCTCGTGACGACCAGCCAGGGGCCCCCGACCGCCGATCAGATCGCCGCCTATCTGGCCGCCAACGGCACGCCCGGCTCCACCACCCCGGTCACGTCGACGACCACGGTCACGAACACCGCTACGGTCTCCTCAACTGCCGGCACGACCAACTTCACCACCTATAACAACGGGCAGGTCTTCCCCGTGGTGGTGACCGGCGCCGAGATCGACGGCACACAGGTGCAGGCGAGCATCAACCCGCAGAACGGCACGCCGCAGGTGCAGTTCCAGCTCAAAGGCGACGGCCCGAACAAGCTGAACCAGTACACCTCCACCCACGTCGGCCAGTACATGCCGATCGTGCTCGACAAGAAGGTGATCGCGAGCCCGGTCATCCAGAGCGCGATCCCCAACGGCCAGGGCACGATCGACCACATGACCTCGTCAGACGCGCAGAGCCTGGCCATCCAGCTGCGCTACGGCGCGCTGCCGATCGGCCTCGACGTCGTCTCGAACCGCACCATCGGCCCGACCCTGGGCGCCGAGGGCGTGCAGCGCAGCCTGGTCGCCGGCATCATCGGCCTCGGCCTGGTTATGCTCTTCATGCTCTTCTTCTACCGCCTGCCGGGCCTGCTGGCCGACGTCGCGCTGCTCATCTTCGCGTCGATTGCGTTCGCCATCTTCCGCACCCTGCCGGTCACGCTGACGCTGGCGGGCATCGCGGGCTTCATCTTGTCGATTGGTATGGCCGTCGACGCCAACGTGCTGATATTCTCCCGCATGAAGGAGGAGCTCCGCAGCGGCAAGACGCTGGGTGCCGCGGTCGAGGCCGGCTTCGACCACGCCTGGCCGTCGATCCGCGACTCCAACATGACCACGGTGATCATCACCCTGATCCTCTACTGGTTCGGGAACTTCTTCGGCGCCAGCGTGATCAAGGGCTTTGCCCTGACCCTGTTCATCGCCGTCCTGGTCTCGCTGTTCACCGCGGTGACCATTACCCGCACGTTCCTGCGCGTCATCGTCGGGTGGCGCCTGTCGCAGAACCAGTGGTGGTTCGGCATGGACGCGCCCAAGCCGCAGGCCCCGCCGCCCCCGGAGGGGGGCGTGCAGCCCGTCCGCTAGTCGTTCGCTAGTGTAGGAGCACACCTTCTCATGTTTGACATTGTCGGCAAGCGCTATATCTTCTTCCTGGTGTCGTTGCTCGTGATCATCCCGGGCGTGATTTCGCTGTTCGCCTTCGGCCTGAAGGTCGGCATCGACTTTACGGGCGGCACCTACTGGGAAGTCGTGCCGAAGAACCGCACCGTGGATGTCAGCAACGACGTGGCCCAGCTGCTCAAGGCGAACGGCTACGAGGGCGCGACGGTGCAGAACGCCAGTCTCACGGTCAACGGCGTAACCACGCCGACGGTGATCATGCGCATGGCCAACATCAGCCCGGACCAGAAAGAGCAGCTCACGCGCCTGCTCGTCGCTCAGGGCGTTGTAGCCGGCAGCGTCACGACGACGACAGTGAACACCGGCGTGCCGGTCACGGCCACCGCCACCACCACCGGGACGGCGGCGGCCGGTACCACGCCCGCGCCGGCCGCGGCGACGACGGCGACCACGGCGCGCCTCGATCCCGGCGTCGAGATCGACTTCAACACGGTCGGCCCGAGCGTCGGCGGTGAGGTTGGCCAGCGCGCCATCGGCGCCGTCTTGCTGGCTTCGCTCGGTATCCTGGCCTACCTCTGGTATGCCTTCCGCCGCGTGCCCAACGCGGTCCGCTACGGCGTCTGCGCCCTCATCGCCTTGCTGCACGACGTCCTCGTGGTCGTCGGCATCTTCTCGATCCTCGGGGAGCTGTTCAACATCGAGGTGGACTCGCTGTTCATCACCGCCTTGCTGACCGTCGTCGGCTTCTCGGTGCACGACACGATCGTGGTCTTCGACCGGATCCGCGAGAACATGCTGAAGCGCCGGTTCGACAGCTACGACAAGGTGGTGAACTACAGCCTGGTGCAGACCCTCACCCGGTCGATCAACACCTCGCTGACGGTCATCTTCACGCTCTTCGCGCTCTTCCTGTTCGGCGGCGTGTCGATCCGTGACTTCGTGCTCGCCCTGCTGATCGGCATCATCTCGGGGACCTACTCCTCGATCTTCAACGCCAGCCTGCTGCTGGTCGTCTGGGAGAATCGGGAGTGGCGGAACTGGTTCGGCCGCGGCCGCGCCGCGACCGAGACGCGCACCGCCTGATCCGCTTGGTGCCTGCAACGAACGGCCCCTTCCCTGCCGGGGAAGGGGCCGTTTGCGTATCCGGAGGCCGCGCTCAGCCTTCCGGCGGCGCGGCCTCCCGGTAGCAGCGCGCGTAGCCGAGATACCGATCGGCCGACGCGCGGATGCCCGCCCGCTCCGGCTCGGTCAGCGGCCGCCGCACCCGCGCGGGCATCCCCAGCACCAGTTGCCCCGGCGGTAGCACGGTATCCTCGGTCACCAGCGCGCGGGCGCCCAGGATCGTGTCGGCGCCGATGCGGCAGCGGCTGAGCAGCACGGCGCCCATGCCCACCAGCACGCGGTCGCCAACGATCGCGGCGTGGAGAATGGCGCCGTGCCCCACCGTGACCTCGGCACCCACGACCGTGGGGCAGCCCGCCTCGCCGTGGATGATCGTGCCGTCCTGAATGTTGCTGTTCCGCCCGATGCGGATCGGCGCGACGTCGCCACGCAGCACCGCCCCGAACCAGACGCTCACCCCGTCGTCCAGGGTGACGTCGCCGATCAGCATCGCGGTCGGCGCGACGTAGCAGTCGCGCCCGACGACCGGAACGTGGCCCTCATAGCCCAGGATTGGCACGATCCGTTGCCTCCTGCCTGTCCCCGGCTGCGCGCGACCTGTTTATACGCGCTCGAAGACGTACGATCCCAGTTGCACCCAGGGCACGACGCCGGTGTGATCCGGCGGGGCGAACACGGCGATCTGGCCGGCCAGCGGCCCGCCTTCCATGCGGAAGGCGCGCCCGCCCTCGGGCCGGAAGACGACGCGCCCGCCATTGGCCGCCACGGCGACAAGCGCATTGTCGACGACGCGGATGTCGAGCCGGGCCACCCCCGGCAGCCGGTAGACGCCGGCATAGCGCGTCCAGGCCGCCGGCCAGGGCGCGAGGCCCCGGCCATACGTCACCTCGGCCGCCGACCGCGACTCGCGCGTGCCTAGCGGCAGCGGCGGCATCACGCCGAGCGGTACGGTGTGCCGGGTGACCGTCGCGGAGGCCGGCTCCTCCGGCGGCTCCTGCGGCGCGCGGCCGTTCTCCGCCACCTCAGGCACCCGGGCCGGGGCGTCGGGCGGTTCTGGCGCTCACCGCGGGCGGCAACACCAGCGGCCTGGTGGAGCGGGTGAAGGTGTAGGCCGGCTCCTCATCCGGATCCGGCTCCTCGGCACCCGGCAGGTCGGGCACGGGCACCTCGGCCGCGGCCAGCGGGCTCGGGTTCAGGACACCGGGCCCGGGCGGCAGCCGCGTAGGCGCGATCACCACGGCCGGGGGCGGCGGCCAGCTAGGTAGCGCGCTCACCGGTATGGGACCCGCCGGCAACGCCCCCGGATCGAAGGGGCTCAGCGAGGGTGTGGCCTTCTCCGGCTTGGGCGCGGTCATGTCCTCCGGCACCGCCTCCCCCACGACCCCAGCCGGCACCGCTGTCTCCTCGTTGGCCACGGGCGCCTCCTCATCCGAAGGCGGCGGCGCCGCGACCGGCGGGGCCGGCTCGGGCATCGCCGCACTCGGTGCCGTCTCCGCGACAAACGGCTCATCCGCGGCGGCCGCTCCGTGCTCGATCGCGGTGGCCGGTTTGGACGCGCCGGGATTGGCGGGCTCCGCTGTGGGCGACCAACCGTCGCCCGGGGCGGGGGGCTCCTGCGCAGCCGGATCGGCGGTCGCCCCCAGGACCGGGTCGGCCGCGGCGAAGCCGAGCGCGGGGGCCGGTGCGACTGTGGGCAGCGCGGCGGCCGACTCCCCGGCGGGGAGCGCGGGGACCGGGGCGGCAGGCGCGGGGGCGGGGGCTTCCTCCGTCTCCTGATCGCGCAGCGCCGCCGGGGCGTGGCGCACGTGCCCGTTCAGCAGCGTCAGCACGCCCCAGATCAGTTGCCAGGCCGCGAAGAAGAGCACGGCGGTGGTCGTACTGGTCTCCTGCAACAGGAAGCCCGCGACCGCCGAGCCGAGCGGCTGGAACCCGAACGCGAGCAGGCGGAAGGCGCTGTTGACCCGGCCCTGCAGCGCGTCGGGGATCAGCGCGACGCGGTAGCTGAACTGCTTAACGTTGTATACCGGCGTGTTAATCGAGATGACGGCCGCGATCGCGCCCAGCAGGAAGATGTTCGGCGCGAGGGCGAACAACGGGAACAGGATCACCTGCAGCCAGACCGTGCCCGTGATCACCTGGCGGAAGCTGTAGCGCTGCGAGATGGGCCCGCCCAGGATCGACCCGATGATCGCGCCGATCGCCCCGATGCTGAAGATTAGCCCGATCGCCGCTTCGCCCTCGCCCATGTTGCGCGCCAGCACGATGATAATCAGGCCCATGGCCGCGCCGACGAAGTTCAGCGCCCCGGTCAGGAAGGCCATGTAGCGGATGAGGCCCTGATTCCAGAGCCAGCCCAGGCCCTCCATGATCTCGCCGCGCAGGTTGCGGGGGGCCCCGGCCGCCCGCTCTTGTTGGAAGGGGATGCGGATCGTCAGCAGCGAGACCACCGAGATCGCATAGGAGACCGCGTCGAGCACGAACGGCAAGGCGCGCCCGACCGCCTGGTAGAGGAATCCGCCTAGCGACGGCCCGATCAGCGCGGCGGTGGCGAACGACGATTCGTTCTGGGCTGTCGCCGCCGGGAGCTGCTGCTTCGCGACCACGCGGGGTAGCGCCGCCACCTCGGCCAGGTTGAAGAAGACGAAGAGCGTGCCTTCGATGAAGGCGTTGGCATAAAGCTGCCAGATGGTCAGCACGCCGAAGAAGAGGGCGATCGGCACACTGGCCAGGCTGAGCGCGCGGCCCGTGTCGCAGATCACCATCACCCGCTTGCGGTTCCAGCGGTCGACGAGCGCGCCCGCCGGCAGGCTGAAGAGCACATAGGGCACCGTGGCGAAGGCGCCCGCGATCCCCGCGGCCGCGGCCGAGTTGGTGAGGCTCAGGATCAGCAGGGGGAAGACGATGCCCGAGATGGAGCTACCGAGCGTCGAAACAACTTGGCCGCCCCACAGGAACATGTAGTTCCGGTTGCGCCACAGGGGCGGCAGGCGGCGTGGGGCGGCCGGTGGCGGTGCCGCCGCCTCCGGGGCCGGCGCGGCGTGCACTTCGTACACGGTCCCCGGCTCGTTGCTCGGCTCGATCTCATGCGCGTCCGCTGCGCTCATGCCATCCCTTTCCGCGTGCTGCGCGGCAGACGGTAGAGTGGCCGGAGCCGCGGCCGTCTGCCGGTGTTTGGGTCTCAAGAAGGGGCGCTCGCTCGCGCGCGTGAGGGCGGCGGGGAGCTACAGGTGCACGTGCTACCGCTGCATTGTAGCAGGTATTCCCGGATGGTGCACGGTGCCGGAAATACGATCCGGGGCGGGGCAACGCGCCCCGCCCCGGATGCGCCGGGCTTAGCCCGCCAGCTCGTTCAGGCGGCGCAGGCCCTCGTCGACCGACATCTCGCCTCGCTCGATCGCCTCGAGGATGGCCATCTCAGCCGACTTGTGCGGCGCGGCCTGGGCGTCGAGGCGCTGGGTCGGCGCCGGGTCCCCGGCGCCCGCCTCGGCCGCGGCGGCGCGGAAGTGCTCGCCCTGGCCGGAGAGGGCGCTGCCCGCCTCCTGCACTTGCTCGGCGCTGAACCGCCGCGTCTGGGCGGGCGCGCCGCCCGTCTCACCGGCCGCCTCGGGTTCCACGGGTGTCGTGGCGCCCGCGTCAGCCGCCCCGGCGCCGATCTCGATGTCGCCGCTTGTGGTGCGCATCCGCACCTGCGTGTCGCCGCCGCCGTTCAGCACGAGCGTGCGCTGCCGCCGCCCGTGGCGCTCGACCGCGTGCGGCACGGCGCAGTCCACGTCGCCGCTGAGCGTTTCGGTGTCGATGCGGGCGCGGGTGTTCGCCGGGATCACCAGCCGCACGTCGCCGCTGATCGACTGCACTTCGTAGTCGTCGGCGGGCCGGAGTACCGCCGCTACGTCGATGCCGCCGCTGGCGGTGCCGAGGTTGAGCGCGGCCAGCTCGGCATCACGGACATTCACGTCGCCGCTGGCCGTGCGCGCCCCCAGGCGGCCTCGCATCCCGGCGATCTTCACGTCGCCGCTGGCCGACTTGAGGAGCACGCTCCCCTCGACCTCCTTCAGCTCGACATCGCCGCTGGCGGTCTCGACGAATACCTTGCCCTGCACGCGCCGCACCTTCACGTCGCCGCTCATGGTGCGCACGGTCAAATCGCAGGTGTAGGGCACCGCGAGCTCCAGGTCGACGTGCAGGCCCTGGCCGAAGTGCCGCATCACCTTCCGCACTTCCTCCCAACCGCGGCTGAAGTCCGCGTCGAGATGGCGCATCTTGTGGCGCATCGCGCTGCCGGTCGGATCCACGCCCAGGCTGAGCTCGTTGCCCTGCTGATTGACCGTCAGGATCTCGCCCAGGTCCGCGTCCTCGTCCTTGCTACGGACGGCGACGGCCGTCTCTTCCCAGCCGGTGATGGTGATATCCCCGCTGACGTGCTGGATCACCACACGGGGCGTCTGCTCGCCCGACAACTCGAACCGCAGACCGTTCGCACTCTTGGTATCGCTCATTGCTCGCTCCTTTATTGCTGCTTGATTGCCACCTGCCCAAAGCGAATCGCGGGCGGGTAATGGGATCACTCGACGAAAATCTCGACGCGGGGGCCCGGCGCATCCTCGGTGCCCTCCTGCACGTCGATGATGCGCCCGATTGCGCCTTCCTGGATCGCCTGGTTAATCGTCTCCAGGTCGATCCCGGCATCCTCCGGGATATAGCGGGCCGCTAACTTCAGCCCAAAGTTGATCAATCCGATCGGCAGGTTGACGTTCACCATCGTGCGCTCGTTGTCCGGATCCGTGACGCGGATGCGGAAGAAGCGCGGGCCGCCGCTGCGCCGGGTCTCGCTCTCCAGCGGCTCGGTGTCGCGCCGGCCGCGGCGCCGTTCGCGGGCCTCGTCGCGCCGGCCGCGGCGGCTGAAGGCCTCCTCGAACGGGTCGAACGGCGGCAACGGCGGCATGGCCGGGGGGCTCGGCGGCGACGGCGGGGCCGGCATGTCCGGGAAGCGCCAGCCGCTCCGCGCCCGCTGCGCCTCGGTCCGGGCCTCGGCCGCCGCTTCGCGGGCGCTGTTGGCCGCGTTCAACGCGCCCAGCAGCTTCGCGCCGTCTTCGGCCGAGATCTTCTTCTCCTCGATCATCTTCAAGATACGCATCTGTTCTTCGCTCATTGTCTTGCTCCTCTTAGGTTCTCACTAACCGCGTGATAACACTGCTTCCAGATCGCTCTGGGACTCCCAGTTTGTTGCCGGATGCCCCTGTGGCGCGGCGGCCGGCGACTATGGGTTCAGGCCTCGGCTGCCGGAGCGCCGGCCGGCACCGCGACGGATGCGGGCGCCGGGGTGCCGCGCAGCAGCATGACGGCCAGGCCCGCCGCGGCGATCGTGATCACGCCCCCGACGACGAACACGTTGCCGATGCCGATGAGGGCGCCGGCCACCCCCGCCAGGCTCATCGAGACCAGGTTGGCGACCGTGATCAGCGTGTCCATACCCGCGCTGACCCGACCCAGGCGGCTTTGGGGCACGGCCGTCTGCACCAGCGTCTGCGACACGGCCTCCACCGGGGCCATCCCCAGGCCGAGCAGCACGCAGAGCGCGAGCACGAGGGGATAGGCCGGCATGAAGGGCAGCAGCACCAGGGTCAGCCCGGTCATCGTCAGGCCGGCGCCGATGATCCGGCTGGGCCGCACGGCGCTCAGCCACTGCCCAAGCACCACGTTGCCCGCAATCATGCCGATCGCCTCCATCGTCATGACCATGCCCAGGCCCGCCGCGCCCACGCCGTAGCTGCGCGTCAGGAAGGCCACCGCGAGCACGTTGATCGCGCCCACGCCGAGCATCACGACCGAGAAGACGAGCGCCACCGCCTGTACGGCCGGGGTCTCGAAAAGCGCGCGCAACCCGACCGCCGCTTCGCCCAGGACGTGCCGGACCATCGTGCGCAGGTCGCCGCTCGGGACGGTCGACTCGCGCTCGTGCGGCGGCGCGGCGATCAGGATAATCGTCACAGCCGAGACCGCGAACGAGATCCCGTCCACGATGAAGGCGACCGAGGCGGACGTCGCCTCCAGCACGAAGCCCGCGAGCAGGGGCCCGGCCAGCGTGGCCAGGATCAGCGTCATCTGCGAGAGCGCGTTCGCGCGCGTCAGCTCCGACTCGGGCACGAGCTTGGGCAGCAGCGCTGTCTTGGCCGGGTTGAACAGCGTGCCGACGGCCGAGGTCAGGAACCCGCACACGTAGAAGATCCAGATCTGGTCGGGCTGGTGCACGAATGCCATCGGCAGCACGGCGACCGCGCGGATCACGTCGGAGACGATCATCACCTGGCGGCGGTCCAGCCGGTCGACGACCACGCCGGCCAGCAGGCCGAAGATCAGGCGGGGCAGCGCCAGGGCGATGGCCATGCCGGCCAGGGCCAGCGTGCTGCCCGTGATCGCGTTGACGAGCACGAGCTGGGCTATCGCCGTGAAGGTGTCGCCCACGTTCGAGATGACCTGCCCCGCCCAGAGCCGGCGGAAGCCGGTGTAGGCCAGCACGCTATAGAAGGGCGCTTGCCGCGCCTGGGCGTTGCTCATGGGTTACTCCTCGCCGGCCGCCGGGGCCGCGCCCTTGGGTGCGTCGTCGAGAGCGGGCAGGTCCTGCCCCTGCAACAGGGATAGGGCCTCCTCGGAGGTCAGCCGGCCCGCGCTCAGCTCGTCAAGGATCAGTTTGCGCTGGTCCTCGCTCATCTGTGCCGGCATCGGGACCGCGGGAGCGGGCGAGGCGGCCTGGGTGGGTTCCAGTGCCCCGATCACCTCATCCAACCGCGCAACGACGGTCGGATAGGAGATGCCCAACTCCTCTTCCACGTCCTTGATCTTGCCGCGGCACTTGACGAACACGGCGATGAACTGCTGCTGCTCCCGGGTCAGATAGTAGAACCGCCCCAGGTTGAACAAGCCTTCCACCGCCGTGCCGCAGTGGCCGCAGCGGAGCCGCGTCACCGCGAGCTCGTTGCCGCAAACCGGGCAGGAGCCCGGGACCGGGTAGCGGGGGGCGTCCGCCATGATTAGCGGCCCCCCTGCAGCATGTAGTCGCGCCGCACCTGCTCGCGCTTCTGGTCCAGCTGCGCCAACTGCTCGTTGCGGTTCGCCTCGCGCTCCAGCCGCGTCGGGCGGTCGTCCCCGGACTCGGTCCGCTGGGGGGCGCGCCGCACGCTGACCTGCACGTTCGCAATTACCAGGTTCATGTTGTCCTCCTTCGCGTTGTCACCCCGCGGGTCCCGCGGATTGATTTTCGTAATGCCTTACTGAATTATCTTAATACAGAAATGCAAGAAAGTCAAGGGGTAGCGGCTACGACTTTCGATGTATTCGCCAACGGATTAAGAAAATGAAGATTTGGATTAACTCTGCGCGCGCGGGCCGGCTGTGCCGCCGCGGTTCCGCGGATCGCGTCCGGCCACGGATATATAAGTAGAGGAACGGGGCGGGGCGCAGCACCCACGGGAGGCTCGGCATGTATCGACACCGTCGTATCTGGTGCATCCTCCACGGACGTTCGGCGCGCGGTGCCTCCGCCTGGCGGTGCCGCCCGGGCAGGCCCCGCACGCGGCCCCGGCAGGGTCGCCGCCGGCCGCGTCATTGTGGATAACCCGGGGTCCCGGTGGATAACCTGTGCATGAATCCGTGGAAAAAAGTCTTGACAGACCGGAGGCGGAGTGCTACAATGCACCTAGATGTTGTGCCCCGGATGTATCAGGAGCCTATATCTAGTGGATTGGCAAGGCGGGCCGGTGTTGGATCGGCGGCCTTGGCGTTGGTCGCGTGGGGAGTGGCGCCCGCTGGGGGCGCCGGGTGAGTGACGATGCGCTGTCCTTATTGTCATAGTGGCGATTCGCAGGTGTTGGATACCCGGGAGACCCCCGACAGCGACGGCATCCGCCGCCGGCGGCGCTGCAGCTCGTGTGGCCAGCGCTTCACGACCTATGAGCGGGTGCAGCCGGTCAGCCTGATGATCGTCAAGAAGGACGGCGTGCGCGAGGAATACAACCGGCGCAAGATTGAAGCCGGCGTGCAGTTGGCCTGCACCAAGCGTCCGATCAGCGCGGAGACCATCGAAGAGGTGGTCAATGGCGTCGAGACGGACCTGTTCAAGCTGGGCGTCAACGAAGTGCCCTCCCCCCGCATCGGCGAGCTGATCCTGCAGCGCCTCCGCGAGGTCGATCAGGTCGCCTACATCCGCTTCGCTTCGGTCTATCTCAATTTCGCGGACCTCAACGAGATGGGCCAGGCCATCCAGGCATTACTGCAGCGTAATACCGCCGCAGCCGGCGACCGCTAGACCGCCCCGGGTGACGCACGGGGGCCGGCGCGGTCGCCTTTTGTCTATTCTGCTTGAGGAGTATCGGTTATGAGCAAGGCAAAGACGCAGGCGCTACCCGTCCTGAAGCATCAGCCCGACACCAGCGTGCCGTTGGCGAAGAATGCCCTCACAGTGCTGGAGCGGCGCTATCTGGTGAAAGACGAGACCGGCCAGGTGATCGAGGCCCCCGACGAGATGTTCCATCGGGTGGCCCAGAACCTGGCGCAGGCGGAGGGCCGCTACGGCGGCGACGTGGCGGGCTGGGAGGATCGCTTCTACCGGCTGATGCGCTCGCTCGAGTTCCTGCCCGAACTCGCCCACCCTGATGAACGCGGGCCGCCCCCTGCAGCAGCTGAGCGCCTGCTTCGTCCTGCCCGTGCCCGACGACCTGGGCGAGATATTCTCGACCGTGCGTCATCAAGCACTTATCCACCAGACAGGCGGTGGCTGCATCGCGGGCGACGCGCGGGTCTGGTCCACCTTCTGTGGCATCGAGCCGATCGAAGTGCTCGTGAACCGCGCGACGGCCGACGGCCGCGCGGGCGTGGCTTCGGGCGCGGGATCGCCTATGACGTGCAGGACCTGGGGATCGGACCTGGCGATGAACCCGGTCACGGGCGAGACGGGCCTGCGCTCGGTAACCCATGTCTGGCGGTTCGACGTGCCGGCCGAGCACCAGGTGCTGATCACCATGCGCGAAGGCGCGCAGGTGCAGACCAGCGACTGGCACCCCTTCATGGTGCTGCGCGGCACCGAGCTCGTGGAGGTACGGGCCGACGCGCTCGTGCCGACGACGTCGTCCTCGGCCCGGAGCGGCCCGATGCCTTCTGGCCCTATCACGAGACGCGCACGGCCGGCGGCCTCACCGTCGACCCGGATCTCGGCTGGCTGATCGGCTTTACGCTCGGCGACGGCTCTTTCGGCTACGTGCCGGCGCTGCGCAGTATCGCGTGCGCTGGTTCTCGGGCACGCGCGACGTGCTCGAACGCGTGCAGGCCGTCCTGGCTCGCCTCGACATCCACGTCTCCATGCAGGAAGATGCGCGGGGCCTGCTCTCGGTCTCAACACTCACACAGCGGTTCGTCCACGCCCTGCTGGAAGCCTGCGGGCTGGAGAAGTTCGGGCCGAAGGACGACCTGATCCGCGTGCCCGAGGTGATTGCCAAGTCGCCGTTGTCCGTGGTTCGCGCCTTCCTGGCGGGCTTGCTCGACAGCGACGGCTATGTGGCCGCGGACGGCAGCCCCTCCTATACGTCCGTCAGCGAGGCGATGGTGCAGGATCTGGCCGCGTTGGTCAGCTTGCTGGGCTACCAGCCGGTCGTGCGTACGATGGCACCGCACGGTAAGGGCCGGTTGCACACCCACACGGTGCAGCTTTGCCCGTTGCCGCAGGTCAACGACCTGGCGCGGGACCTGGCGCCCTATCTGGCGAACACCCTGCGCCGCACGCGTCTCGCCAGCGACAGCCGCAAGCAGACCTCGATCTGCCTCCCGTTCCGCGCCTGGCGCGATCGCCTGAAAGCGCTGGGCCTGGTGAGGAACCGTGGCGACGCGGGGAATGGCCCCGGGCCCCTGGCTATGGAGCTCAATCGCTGGGCGCACAGCGAGTACGGCCGGGTGCGCCGGGACAGTCTGCGCGCGATCGCCGCGCAGGTCGAGCCGCACGACGCCGCGCTGGCCTATCTGCTCCGGCGGGCCGCCGACAGCGGCCAACAAATCGCGCGTGTTGAGCGCGCCCCGACGCCCAAGCCCTACTTTGACCTCTCGGTCGCCGAATGGAACACCTACGCGGCGGGCCAATAGGCCTGGCGATGATACAAACGGGATTCGCGTTCAGCAGACTTCGACCGAAGAACGACATCGTGATGACCACGAAGGGGAAGGCCAGCGGCCCGGTCAGCTTCATGCAGGTCTTCGACGCCGCCACCGGCGCGATCAAGCAGGGCGGCACGCGCCGCGGGGCCAACATGGCCATCCTGTCGATCGACCATCCCGACATCGAAGAGTTCATCGATATGAAGAACGACCTCGCGGTCATGACCAACTTCAACGTGTCCGTCGCGATTACCGAGAAGTTCATGCAGGAGGTCGAGCGCGACGGCGAGCACGCGCTCGATCAACCCGCGCACCGGCGTTGTCGTGCGCACCGTGCCCGCGCGCCGGCTCTTCGATAAGATCGTGCACAACGCCTGGCAGACCGGCGAGCCCGGCATCGTCTTCATCGACCGCATCAACGACAGCCGCTCCAACCCGACCCCGCAGTTGGGTGTCGTCGAGAGCACGAACCCGTGCGGCGAACAGCCCCTGCTGCCCTTCGAAGCCTGCAACCTCGGCTCGATCAACGTCGGCCGGCTGATCGTCGAGCGCGACGGCAAGACCGCGGTTGACTGGGACGCGCTCGGCGAGGTGGTCTACGTGGCCACGCACATGCTCGAAGACGTGGTTGAGATGAACAAGTACCCTATCCCCGAGATCGAGGAGATGACCACCCGCAACCGGCGCATCGGCGTTGGCCTGATGGGCTGGGCCGACCTGCTCTACAAGCTGCGCATCCCCTACAACTCCGACGAGGCGATCGCGCTGGCCGAGCAGTTGATGGCCTTCATCGACGAGCGCGCCAAGGCGGCCTCCGAGGAGATGGCCGGCGCGCGCGGCACCTTCGCCAACTGGGAGGAGAGCATCTACGGGCCCAAGGGCCAGCACTGGCCGAACGCCCAGGGCGTGCGCCCGCTGCGCAACTCGACCGTCACGACCATCGCCCCCACCGGCACGATCTCGATCATCGCGGGCGCCTCCGGCGGCATCGAGCCGCTCTTCTCGCTCGCCTTCATGCGCACCGTCATGGACAAGGATAAACTGCTCGAGGTCAACGAGATCTTCGAGGACGTGGCCCGCGCCGAGGGCTTCTACAGTCCCGCGCTCATGGAGGAGGTCGCCGCGACAGGCACCCTGGCGGATATCCCCGGCGTCCCCGACTGGGTCAAGCGCGTCTTCGTGACCGCGCGCGACGTCTCGCCCGAGTGGCACGCGCGCATGCAGGCCGCCTTCCAGGGGTCGACTGATAATGCAGTGAAGTGTCTCGCTGCGGGCACGCTCATCGCGACGTCTGACGGCCTGGTCCCGATCGAGTGTTCAGCACGGCCGACGCGCCGGACACGTTCGTGCCGCTCTCCGGCGAGATCACAATCGGCGGCTACCGGATCACTGGTCACTACTATGCCGGCGAGAAGCCCGCGACACGCATCCGGCTGAACAACGGGGCCGAGCTAACTGGGGCCACCGCCAGCCACCGCGTGCTCACCTCGGATGGATGGCGGCTGATGGCCGAGTTGCAGCCCGGCGACCTGGTAGTCGGCCGCTTCGTTGCCCAGCACACCGCGGGCGGAGCCGTCTTGCCTACTCCGGACGTGGCGCGGACGCGCGCCAACGAGGTGCGCGTCCCCGAGCGAATGTCGGCCAACCTGGCCACGTTCCTCGGCATGATCGCCGCAGACGGCCACCTGACGGAGGCAACGGGGGCGGTAGGCCTGACGACGATTAGCCCCTACGTGGAAGCAGAGTTCGTCTATCTGGCCCGGGAGCTGTTTGGGCTGGAGCCGCGCCTCTATGTCGATCCACGTAACGGCGTGCATACGCAGACGCTGACCTCGCGCCGGCTCTGCCGCTGGATCCTGGGCATTCTGGGCAATGGCGCGTATGCCAAGCGCGTGCCGGACGCAATCCTGCAAGGCAGTGTCGAAGAGAAGCGTGCCTTCCTGCGCGGTCTGACGCTCGACGGCTACTATCAGGAGAAGCGGGGCCTTGTGGTCTATGCCGGGATGTCGCAGGAGCTGGCCAAGGGCGTGGCTGCGCTCTGCCACAGCTTCGGCCTGCCGCTGGTGCGTGAGCAGCGTAAGTGGGTGCCGCAGAGCGCGGCCTGGTCCTACGGTGTGCTCGTGAGCAACGAAATGCAGGCCCAGATCGTCGCGGTCGAGCCCCATAAGAACGGCCCGGTGCATTATGCGGCCTACCAGGTGTTGCTCGACGGGGCGATGGCCGCAGCGACCCGGCTGGCCTCCGGCGACCCGGGCTACACCGGCCTGCGCTCGATCCACCAGCGTCGCCCGCGCACCTGCTCGAATGTGCTGGCCCGTCGCTATGGCTGGCCGGACGCCACGCCGGTATTCAAGGTGACGATGGTCGAGGACGCGGGCAGCCTCCCGCTCTATGACATCGAGGTGGAGGAGGCACACGAGTACACAGTCAACAGCATCGTGTAGCAAAACGGTGAACTTTCCTCCCGAAGCCACCGAGGCCGAGGTCCGCGAGGTCTACGAGCTCGCCTACCGGCTGGGCTGCAAGGGCGTGACCATCTACCGCGACGGCAGCCGCGCCGAGCAGCCCATGAGCACCGTGGCCAAGAAGCCCGAGGGCGTGGCAAGCGCACCTGGCGAGCCGACTGCGCCGCTGACCGTGGCGGCCGCCGCGGCCAACGGGCACAACGGCAACGGGCACAATGGCCACAACGGCCACACCATCGCCGCCGAGGTGCGCCAGGCCGAGGAGCAGGCGCCGGTCAACGAGGCCAAGCCGGCGCCCGTGCTGCCCCGGCCGCTGCCCGAGGGCGACCTGAGCGGCTGGATGGGCCGCATGAACAGCCCGCAGGGCACCGTGCGCCTCTGGGTCAGCGAGGTCGACAACCTGCCCCGCGAGGCCTACGTGGTGCTCGGCAAAGCCGGCTCCGACCTGATGGCTATGACCGAGGGGATCGGGCGCTTGCTCTCGATCGCCCTGCGCGCCGGCATCCCCGTCGAGATCCTGATCGACCAACTACGCGGCATCGGCGGCAGCCGCTCCGTGGGCTTCGGCGCCCAGCGCGTGCTGTCCGTGCCCGATGCGCTGGCCAAGATGCTGCAGGAGCACTACTTCCCGGAGCCTGGCGAGGAGGACGACCCGGCAGACGCCCCCGCGGCCGCCCCGCCGCCGGCCCGGGCGCTGCCCGCGCGCCTGCCGGTGGCCTCCGCGCCGCTGGGCGATCTTTGCCCGGAGTGCGGCAACGCCACGCTCATGCACGTGGAAGGCTGCAAGAAGTGCCCGTGCGGCCACAGCGAGTGCTAGAACCGGGCGGGTAACCGGCGCGAAACCAGGAAGGGCGGCCCGATGGCCGCCCTTCCTCTTGTTATGTTGGCCGCACCCGCGCCGGCCGCCGCTCAGGGCGACGGCCCGGGCGCGGTCTGCGGGGTCGGCCCCACCGTCGGCGTGTCGTGCGGTTCCTGCGTGCCGTGCGGGGGCTCGGTCGCCTCGGGGCTGGGCGATGCGTGCGCCTCGGTCGGTTCGCCCGTCGGCGGATACTCAGTTGCCTGCGCGGTCGGCGAGGCCGCTGCGGTCGGCTCGGTGGTGGGGCGCGGCTCGGTCGGCTCCGTGGTCGGACGCGGCTCCGTCGCTTCCGCGGTCGGCGAGGCGGGCTGCGTCGGCTCGGCGGTCGGCGGGGCCTCGGTCGGCTCGGCCGTCGGCGGCGGTTCGGTCGGTTCGCTGGTTGGCGACGGGTGCGGATGCGAGACCGGCGTCGCGGTCGGCGGCTCCGTGGGCTCGGCAGTGGGTGGCTCGGTCGGCGCGGCGGTCGGCCGGGGCCGCGTGGGCGCCGCCGTCGGCGTGCCGCTGGCGGTGGCGGTCGGCTCGGGCGCCGCCGTCGGCGCGGCCGTCGCGGTCGGGCGCGGCGTGCGGCTGGGCGACGGCGTGGCGGTCGGCAGCGGCGCGGGACGGGCGGCCGTTGGCGAGGCACCCGGCGGCGTCGGGCTGGCCGGCAGCACGGGCGTGGCGGTGGACGCGGGCAGCCGGGACGGGGCGGGCGGCGGCGTGGCGCTGGCGAGGATCGGCGGCACCGGGATGGCCGTGACCGTGGCGCCTGGGCTGCCCGGCACGCCGCCGCCCGCCGGCGGGGTAGGCCCGCCTGGCGCGGTCACGGTCGCCGGGACCGGCAGCGGGGTGACCGTCGCAGGCGGGGCCGGCAATGACGTGGCGGGGGCCGTCGGCTCGCGCGAGGGCGCGGGGGGTACGATCGGCAATGGCACGCCGGGCGTCGGCGACGCCGGGGCCGGGCTCGGCGCGGCACGCGTCGGGCTGGGCGGCAGCGCGATCACGCGCACGGTCAGCGCGTGCAGGCGGGAGTCCGCCGGGCTGGTCTGCACCAGGCAGGCGACCTGCACGCCGACCGCCGGCCGGCCCGTGATCTGCGTGCCCGGATCGATCGCGATCTCCTGGCTGCCGACGACCCAGGCCGCCGGCTGCATCTCGCGGATAACCCCGGTCACCGTGTAGGGCGCCGGCAAGGTGGGCCGGGGCCAGAAGGCGGCAAGGGCCGCCGCCACGCTCACCAGCAGGACCAGCGCAAGGGCGGTCGCCCATCCCGGCCGAAGTCCCCAGGCCGTTGGGCGTCGCGGGGCGAGGCCGTCGCGGCCGGGTGCCAGCGGGGCCACGGCCACCCCGTGCGAGCGACCGGGCGGCAGGAGGGGCACGACTACGCTCCGCTGGCGGCCGGCCGCCGCGGCGAGGACGCGCGCCTCGATCCGCGCCGCCGCGTCCGCCGATAGCTCGGGCGGCACCACCTCGCGGCGCACCTCGGTGGCCACGCGCAGCAGTGGCTCCCACTCGGCGGCATGCTCGGGGTGCTCGGCCAGCACCAACTCGATGCTCCGGCCCGCCGCGACTTCCCGATACGCGCGGCTAAAGGCTTCTTCCACGCGCTGACGCTGGAACATGCCCATCACTTTCCTCTAGCCGGGGCCGGCGCCGTGCGCCCACCGGCGCGAAGTCAAGGCCCGACGCAGGGCCTTGAGCCCCCGATAATACAAGCTCTCCACGGAAGGCACGCTGCGATCCAACAGCTGCGCCACCTGCGGCATCTCCCACCCACCGACCACGTGCAGCAGGATCACCTGCCGCTGCTCCGGCGTGATGGCCGCCAGCCCGGCCAGGAGCTCCTCCCGGTCCGGCAGACTGTCGATCCCAAGCTCCGCGGTGTGCGGCTCCGCTCCCGGCGCGTCTGTCAGCCAGCCCTCCAACGAGATCTGCGGCCGGCGCTTGCGCGCGCGATAATGGTCGGCAATCAGGTTGCGCGCGATGCGAAACAACCAGGCCTGGAACGGCGCGTTGCCCAACACGTAGCCGTCAATCCGGCTGATCATCCGCATCATCACCTCAGAGACGATGTCCTCGGCCAGCATCGGGTCCTGCACGTGGTACCACGCGAAGCGGTACAGCTCGGGCGCGTGGCGCTCCATGACGTAAGCCACGGCGCTCGCCTCCCCGCGTTGCAGGGCAGGCACGAGCGTCGCGTCGTCCATCAGGGGGCGCCCGCCGCGCGAATCGGTTGTCGGGGCCTGGCTTTGTGCCATGCTAGGTTGCTACGTTCCATATCGTGCGGCTGCCCCCCAAGTGACAGGCCGCCGAGGTCCTCAAGCAGAACAACGCCGCGCACGTGCCAAAACTAGCGGGCGGTCCGCGCGCGCCCGAATCATCCGCCCATTCGATTGGTGCGCTGGTATCCTATCACCAGCAGGTGAGAATCAGATGTGTGTCGGGTGAATGAAGGGGAAACACCTCGGCCGGCGTGAGGGGCTTGCCTGGGACTCGGAGTCGGCGTATGATAGGGCCGTGGCCCGCCGCCGGGGCGCGGCCGCAGCGTGGCGAGGAGAAGGAGGGCGGCGTGGGCCTGCTGACACGCGACGATCGACAAGAGCTGACCAATCTGCTGCTGCAGCTGCCGGGCGTCGACGACCCCGACGTGCGCCGCGGCCTCCTTGCCGACCTGCCGCCGGGCCTGCGCAACGGCATCAGCGGCGCGAACGCGCCCGCCGTCCACGTCGCGAACATCCTGACCGCCGTCGATGGGCCGGCCTGGGCTCCCTTGCCCGATGGCACCTGGCCCGTGTTGACGGTGATCGAGAACGCGATGGCCCTGGTGCCCGGCGCGCGCCTCGGCGCCGATCTGGGCAGCCTGCACGATCGCCTGCGGGCCCGTGCGCTCGGTGCCGCGCCGCCCGCCACGTCCCCCGCGTCCCCCGCGGCTGCCGCCCCGCGCCCCGACCCTAACTTCCATCTCGACGGCCCGGGCATGCAGCAGTTGCAGACCGCGCTGCTGGGCGCCTATCCCAGCGGTGACGATCTCCGCCAGTTCGTGATGCTGCAGCTGAGCGAGAACCTCGCCACGATCACTGGCGGCGACTCGTTGCGCAAACAGACCTTCGATCTGATGGTCTGGGCGCAGTCGCGCGGCCGGCTGGCCGATCTCGTGCTCGCCGCCGCGGCCGATCGCCCGGCCGACGCCGCGCTGCGGGCCCTGGCCGCGCGGGCGGCGCTGCCCCCGCCCACCGGCGAGGCCGCGCGCGTTTGACGCCGGCCCCCTTGGGCGGGTAGAATATGAGGCTATGGAAAGCGCGACCGCACGACTAGAGGCCCGCATCCACGGGCTGGTGCAGGGCGTCGGCTTTCGTATGTTTGCCCGCGACCGCGCCCGGCAACTGGGCCTCGCCGGCTTTGTGCGCAACGAGCCGGACGGGAGCCTGCTCGTCGTCGCCGAGGGGCCGCGCGACGACCTGAGTGCCTTGCTCGCCGAATTGCGGCGCGGGCCTCACGCGGCGCACATCGCTCACGTCGACGCCCAGTGGGCGCCGGCCCGGGGCGATGAGGCGGCGCGCTTCGAGGTGCGGTTTTGAGCCTGGCGGCCGAGGGCGCAGGCGGTGCGCCCGGCCGGGCGGCGGACAGCACCCAGCACTTCCGCCGGCTGGCCTGGCTGACCATCAGCCTGGCTTTCGTCGCCTTTTGCGTGGTCTGCGTGGGCCTCGGCGTGGCCGCGGTGCGCTACAGCCAGCATGCGTATGAGGCCAACACGGCGACCGTCGAGATCGCCTACGGCACCAAGCTGGAGGTGCGCCGGGCGCGGACCAGGAACTGGACTCTGGTCACCGACAGCACCGTGCTGAACGAGGGCGATTCGGTCAGCACCGGGCAGGACACGCAGGCCTTGATCCGGCTGTTCGACGGCAGCACCGTACAGCTGTACTATAGTAGCACCGTGACCCTCAAAGTAATGCGTACCAGCCGCTTCCTCGATCAGTTCAAGGACATTCAGATTGTGCAGGACGGGGGCAGCATCAAGGCGGCGACCGCGGCTCTCCAGGATTATGGGTCGATGAAGTTCCATATCGTAAGCGCGGACGGCGAGACCGTGGTGGCGATTCCCGAGAGCAGCGCCGCGCTCATCACGGTGCCCGATCCGCCGGGCGGCAGCCTGCAGATGACGGTGGCGACGCAGCTCGGCGAGGTGTCGGTGCGCACGAACGGCCCCGCGCTGCCCGTCCCGCTCGGCCAGATGCTGCAGACCTATGCCGACGGCACGACCCTCGCCTCCAAGTTCGCGCAAGCCGAGCTGATCACGAACGGCGACTTCAAGGCGCGTAACGATCCCGGCCAGGCGCCATCGCTGCTGGCGCCGGGCTGGAGCCTCAGCCCCTCGCGCCAGGTCTTGCAAGCGGAGGGCGTCGCGGCCGAAGTCGATACGGAAACGCTGGGCGGGGAGGTCGAATACACCGCGCGCTTCTCCCGGCCGCAGGACTCCGCCGGCACCCCCAAGGTCACCCTCACCCAGGATTTGGCGGACCGCGCGGTCAACTTCTACCAATCCTTGTTGCTGCATGCTTCCGTGCGCGTGGTCTATCCGCAAAATCAGGCCCCTCCGCTGGGCAACGGGCCGCTGACCATCAGCGTCATCTACAGCGATGCCGAGGGGCGCCAGCAGACCTGGCAGCGCAGCTTCTACGCGCAGCCGAGTCCCCTGACGACCGAGTTCGATCCGGGGGCCGCGCTGGTTCCCCTACGCGTGGCCGACTGGACCGATCTGCCACCCCCGGATGCCGGGACCTGGGACCTGATGACTCAATCACCGCAACCGGCACGGATCAACTCCGTCCAAATAACAGTGGAGGGCAACAGCTTCGACGTGTCGGTATCCAAGCTGTCGTTAATCGCCAAGTAGCCCGGCGGATGCCGGGTGCCGTGTGGGGCCGCGATCTGTGTTTGGTTCTACCACAGGGAAGGATAAAGGAGGCCGTTCTTGAGTAAGATCAGTGTTGTCGGGGTCAATTATGTGGGTCTGGTGACCGCCGCCTGCTTTGCCGATCTCGGCAACGAGGTCCTCGGGATTGAGATCGTCCCGGAGAAGGTCGAGCGGCTGCGCCAGGGCATTTCGCCGATCTACGAGCCTGGTATCGAGGAAGTGTTGCAGCGCAACATCAAGGCGGGCCGGATCAACTTTACGACCGACTACGCCGAGGGGCTGAAAGGCGTCGACTTCGTCTTCATCGCCGTCGGCACGCCCGAGGGCCCGGACGGCGCGGCCGATATGTCGCAGGTCGAGGCCGCGGCGCGCTCCATCGGCACCCACGCGGTCAACGATCTCATCGTCATCAACAAGAGCACCGTGCCGATCGGCACCGGCGACCTGGTGACCCGTCTGGTGAGCGAGCACATCCGCCCCGGCTTGAAGTTTTCGGTCGTCTCGAACCCCGAGTTCCTGCGCGAGGGCAGCGCCCTCAGCGACTTCATGTTCCCCGACCGCGTCGTCCTCGGCTCGTCCGACCCGGTCGCCAGCGAGAAGGTCGCGGCGCTCTACGAACCGCTGAACGCGCCCATCATCATCTCGGATATCCGTACGGCCGAGATGATCAAGTATGCCTCGAACGCGATCCTGGCCACGCGCATCTCGTTCATCAACGAGATCGCCCATATCTGCGAGACGCTCGGCGCCGACGTGAAGCAGGTCGCCCTCGGCATGGGCTACGACAAGCGCATCGGCCATCAGTTCCTCGATGCCGGCATCGGCTACGGCGGCTCGTGCTTCCCGAAGGACGTCAAGGCCCTGGCCCACATGGCCGCCTCGAACAACTGCCATCCGCAGCTGCTCAACGCGGTCATGGATATCAACCGCGACGCGCGCAATCTCTTTATCGACAAGGTGCGGCGCGTGGTCGGCGGCGACCTCAGCGGTAAGCACATCGGCATCTGGGGCCTGTCGTTCAAGCCGAACACCGACGACATCCGCGAGGCGCCGCAGGTCGGCATCCTGCAGGATCTGATCACGGCGGGCGCCCACGTGCAGGCCTACGACCCGGTCGCCATGGCCAATGCCCGCATGGTCGTCGACGGCCGTGCCCAGTTCTGCAGCAACGCCTACGAGGCGGCGGCCGGTGCGGACGCCGTGCTCCTGCTGACGGAGTGGAACGAGTTCAAGCAGCTCGACATGCCCCGCGTGCGCGCGAGCATGCGCCGCCCCGTGCTGATCGACGGCCGCAACATGTTCAGCTCCGCCGAGATGCGCGGCCAGGACTTCGAGTACCACTCCGTGGGCCGGCCGTGACCGCGGATGGGGAGTTTAGCCCCAGCGCGTTGGCCGGCGAGCCGCCCTGGTTGGAGCTCGCCGGCCTCACGCTGGCCGACGCGCACGACGGGCTGCTCCAATGCGGCATCGACGTCATCGAGATCCCCCGGATCGCGGCGGCGATCGAACGCTGGGGGCAGCCCATCCTCGACCGCGTCTGGACTCCCACCGAGCAGCGGTTCTGCCGCGGCCGCGTGCCCGAGCTTGCGGCACGCTTCGCGGCCAAGGAGGCGATCTCGAAGACGCTTGGCACGGGCATCCGCGGGATCCGCTGGCGCGAGATGGAGATCCTGTCCGACCGCCGCGGCAAGCCGCTCATCTTCCTGCACGCCGGGGCGCAAGAGCGCGCCGCGGCCATCCACCTGACCCGCTGGGCCATCAGCCTCACCCATAGCCGCGAGCTCGCCATCGCCTTCGTCGTCGCCTCGGGCGATGCGCCCGCCTCGTGAGCGCCCCCGCGCTGCCCGGCCCCTGGCTCGTCACGGCCGCCGAGATGCGGGGGATCGAGGCGCGCGCCGCCGAGCGCGGCGAGACGGGCCCCGTGCTCATGGACCGCGCCGCCCACCGGGTGGCCGATGAGGTCGCCGCGCGCGTACCGCCGGACGCCATGATCCTGGTGCTCGTCGGCCCCGGCAACAACGGCGGCGATGGCCTCTGGGCCGCCCGCTTCCTGCATGACGCCGGGCGCACGGTCGCCTGCTACGTCTGGCACCGTCGTGAAGCGCCTCCGGAAGCCGATCCCGCGGCGGCCGCCGCCCGCGCGGCCGGCGTGCTCGCTGGAGCCCGCCGCCTCGGACCCGGGCGGCGCACGCCTGGCACAGTTGCTGCAGCAAGCCGGCGCGGTGGTCGACGCCCTGCTCGGCTTTGGCCTCGAGCGTGCTGTGCAGGGCGAGCTTGCGGCGCTGCTGGCGACCGTGACGGACGCCGTCCGCGCGCGAGCCGGCACCGCCCGCCCGTTGCCCGTCTTTGCCGTCGACGTGCCCACCGGCATTGATTCCGATACCGGCGCCGTGCGCGGCGTCGCCTTACCCGCGCAGGTCACCATCACCCTGGGCCTGGCCAAGCGCGGATTATACCTCTTCCCGGGCGCCGCCTATGCCGGCACGATTGTCCTGGGAGACATAGGAGTAGGAGATTTGACCGACAAGTTACAGGTGACCGAGACCACGGCCGAGCAGGTGCGCGCCCTTTTGCCCGCGCGCCCGGCCGACGCCAACAAGGGCACCTTCGGCAGCGTCCTGATCGTGGCCGGGTCGCTGAACTACATCGGCGCGGGCGTACTCGCCACGCTCGGCGCCATGCGCGTGGGCGTTGGCCTCGCCACGCTGGCCACGCCCATCGACCTGCTGCCCATCGTGGCGGCCAAGCTCACCGAGTGCACCTTCTTGCCGTTGCCCGCCGACATGGGCGTGCTGACCGAGCGCGCCGTGGCGCCGCTCTTTGAGGCCCTCGCCAAGCGCCCGTACCAAGCGCTCCTCGTCGGCAACGGCTTCGGCCGCGAGAAGGAGACGCTGGCCTTCGTGCGCGAGATCTTCCAGGACCACAGCGCGGCGTCCATCGCCGCTCGCGCCGGGGCGGAGCGGCACGTCGGCTTCGCGGCGCCCCACCGCACCGGGGCGGGCGGCAGCCGCCCGGCCGAGCGCACCGTGGGCTTCGGGCTTGTGCGCCGCGCCGTGGAGTCCACGGCGGAGACGCCGGCTCCCGGGAAAGAGGAAGAACTGGCGACCCTGCCCCCGCTGGTGATCGACGCCGACGGCCTCAATCTCCTCTCCGAGATCGAGGACTGGGCCACGCACCTGCCGGAGAACAGCATCCTGACGCCCCACCCGGGCGAGATGGCCCGGCTGCACGGCGGCGACATCGCGGCCATCCAGGCGGACCGCATCGGTACCGCGCGCGCCGCGGCGGCGGAGTGGAAGCAGATTGTCGTGCTCAAGGGCGCGCACACCGTGATCGCCGCGCCCGACGGCCGCGTGCAGGTCAACCCGACCGCGTCGGCCGCGCTCGCCACCGCGGGTACGGGCGACGTGCTGGCCGGCGTCATCGCCGGGCTGCTGGCGCAGGGTCTGGCGCCCTTCGACGCCGCGGTCGTGGGCGTCTACCTGCACGGCCAGGCCGGCGAGTGGGTGGCCCACGAGCTCGGCACGGCGGGCGTGATCGCGGGCGACATCGCCGAGGCGCTGCCCTACGTGCTGCGCGAGACCGCCGAGCCGCCGGGATGACCGGGCCCGGGCGGGCGCCGGTCGCTGCGCCCGAGACGGCGGTCCCCGCCGCGCGGCCGCCCGAGCCGCCGCGCTGGCAGGGGCGCCCCGCCTGGCTGGAGATCGACCTCGACGCGCTCCGCCACAACGTGCGCGCCCTGACCGCCTGGGTCACGCCGGGCACGCGCGTCATGGCCGTCGTCAAGGCCGACGCCTACGGCCTGGGCGCCGTGCCCGTGGCCGAGGCCGCGCTGGCGGGCGGTGCCGCCTGGCTGGGCGTCGCGTCGGTCGAGGAGGGCGTCCAGCTACGCCAGGCCGGCATCGACGCCCCGATCCTGGTCCTGGGCCCTTCGACGGCCTGGGAGATGCCGCAGGTCGTCGCCTCCCGCCTGACGATCACGCTCAACGACCTCGAGGTGGCCCGGGCCCTGGCCGCGGTGGCCTTCCAGTGCCGTGTGCGCGCCCCCGTCCACCTCAAGCTCGACACCGGCCTGAACCGCTTCGGCCGCCACGCCAACGAGCTCCTCGCCCTGGCCGACGCCGTCGCGCCCGTGCGCGGCGTGCGCCTCGAGGGCCTCTACACCCACTTCGCCAACGCCGAGGACCCGGTCGACGACTTCGCCCCCCGGCAGTTGCAGCGCCTGCTCGCGGTGAACCGTCGCCTGGCCGCCCGCGGCCACGCCATCCGCCTGCTCCACGCCGCCAGCAGCAGTGCGATCCTGACGATGCCCGCCGCCCACCTCGACCTGGTGCGCGCGGGCATCCTCATCAGCGGCCACCTGCCGGCGCCCGGCCTCGGCGGCGTGCCCTTGCGCCCGGCGGTCACACTGTGGGCGCGCATTGCCCGCCTCGCCCACCTCGACGTGGGCGACACCGTCGGCTACGGGCGGACTTACCAGGCGCCCGGCCCGCGCACCATCGGCCTGATCCCGGTCGGCTACGCCGACGGCTACCACCGGGCGCTCTCCAACCGCGGCTTCGTGCTGATCGCCGGACGCCGCGCGCCGGTCGTCGGCCGCGTGAGCATGGACCAGATCACGGTTGACGTGACGGATGTGCCCGGCGTGCGCGAGGGCGACCCGGTCGTCGTCGCCGGGGGCACCGACCCCGAGGGCCCCGGCTTCGAGACGCTGGCCGATTTGGCCGGCACCATCGCCTATGAGCTACTGACTCATCTCGGCCGGCGCCTACCGCGCGTCTATCTGCGCGGCGGCGCCGTCGTCGAGCTCACGACGCTGCTCGGCAACCGCGACCTCTCGCTGCTGGAGCCGCTCGGCCACGCGCCTGCGCGCCCGCCGCCGGCCGCCGAGGGCTGGGAGGCGCCGGGCGAGGGCGGCCCGGCGTGGCCCGAGGTGCGCGGCGTGCGTGGCCGGACCCGCCGCAAGCGGGTGCAGCAGGCCCGGCGCCCGCCCACCGGGGCACCCCGCGCCTGACCGCCTTGCGCCCGGGAAGAGGAGCAAACATGCGTGCAGTCGATCTGATCGTGGCCAAGCGCAACGGCGCCGCCCACACCCGTGAGGAGCTCCAGTGGCTCATCGGCGGCATGTTGGACGGCTCCGTGCCCGACTACCAGATGGCCGCCTGGCTGATGGCCGTCTGCTGGCGGGGCATGACGCCCGAGGAGACCGCTGCGCTGACCCAGGTGATGGTCGAGTCGGGCCGCCGGCTCGACTTGCGTGACGCCGCGCCGTTCGTCGTCGACAAACACAGCACGGGCGGCGTGGGCGACAAGACGACCCTCGTGGTCGCGCCGCTGGTCGCCGCGGCGGGCGTGCCCGTCGGCAAGATGTCGGGCCGGGGCCTCGGCTTCACCGGCGGCACCATCGACAAGCTCGAGTCGATCCCGGGCTTCCGCGTCCAGTTGAGCGACGCCGAGTTCGTAGCCGGCGTGCGCGACGTCGGCCTCGTCGTCGCGGCGCAGACGCCCGACCTGGCCCCGGCCGACGGCCGCCTCTACGCCTTGCGCGACGTCACCGGCACCGTCGAGAGCCTGCCCCTCATCGCCAGCAGCATCATGTCGAAGAAGCTGGCCGCGGGCGCCTCGGCCATCGTGCTCGACGTCAAGGTCGGCGCCGGGCGCCTTCATGAAGACGGAGGCCGACGCCCGCGCGCTGGCCGAGGCGATGGTGCGCATCGGCGCCGCGGCGGGCCTCCACGTGCGTGCGGTGCTGTCGAGCATGGACCAGCCGCTCGGCCTGGCGATCGGGAACGCGCTCGAAGTGCGGGAGGCGATCGCCACCCTGCGCGGCGAGGGTCCGCCTGACCTGCTCGACCTGGCCCTGGCGCTGGGCAGCCAGTTGCTCCTGATGGCGGACCGCGCGCCCGACGTGGTGGCCGCGGGGCGCCTGCTGCGCGCCGGCCTCGCCGGCGGCGAGGCCCTGGCTCGCCTGCGCGCCTTCGTCGCCAACCAGGGCGGCGACCCGGCAGTTATCGACCACCCGGAGCGGCTGCCCGCCGCGCCGTTCGTGGCGCCGGTCGCGGCCCCGCGGGGCGGCCACGTGGCCGCCATCGACGCCGAGGCGCTGGGCCTGGCCGCCGTCACGCTGGGCGCCGGGCGGGCGACCAAAGGCGCCGCGGTCGACCACGCGGTCGGCTTTGTGCTCCACCGCAAGATCGGCGAAACGGTCGCCGTGGGCGAGCCGCTGCTCGAGATCCACGCCCGCACGCGCGACGCGGTCGATCGCGTACGGGACGCCGTCGCGGCGGCGTTCACGATTCAAGACGCGCCGGTGCAGCCGCCGCCGCTGATCCTCGGCATCGTCTAGGGCCCGGCCGCGCCGCCGGGCCGCAGAAAGGACAATTGGATGACGACAGATATGCCCGGCGCCATGGGCGCCGGGGCGCAGGAAGAAGTGGTCGCCGAGTTGAGCGCTTTCCTGCGCATCCCCTCCATCAGCACCCTCTCGGCCTATAAGGGCGACATTGCCCGCGCCGCCCAGTGGGTCGCCGATTACCTGGCTGCGGCCGGTCTTGACCACGCGCAGGTCATCCCGACCGCGCGCCACCCGCTTGTCTACGCCGACTGGCTGCGCGCGCCCGATCAGCCCACGGTGCTGATCTACGGCCACTACGACGTGCAGCCGCCCGAGCCGCTCGACGCCTGGCAGAGCCCGCCGTTTGAGCCGACGGTGCGCGACGGCAACATCTACGCCCGCGGCGCCGCCGACGACAAGGGCCAGTTGTTCATCCACATGCGCGCCGTCGCCGACCTCCTGCGCACGACCGGTGCGTTGCCCGTGAACGTGCGCTTCCTGATCGAGGGCGAGGAGGAGGTCAGCGGCGAGAGCATCGACGCCTATGTGCGCACCCACCCCGCCGACCTGGCCTGTGACGCCGTGCTGATCAGCGACAGCCCGATGTTCGCGCCCGGTATCCCGACCATCTGTGTTGGCCTGCGCGGCGCCGTCTTCGGCGAACTGCGCGTGCAGACCGGCCGCCACGACCTGCACTCCGGCCTCTACGGCGGCGCCGGCCCGAACGCGGTCGAGGCGCTGGCCCACATTCTGGCCGGCCTCAAGACGCCCGACGGCCGGGTGCAGATCCCCGGCTTCTACGAGGCCGTGCGCCCGATTAGCGCCGAGGAGCGCGCCCAGTGGGCCGCGCTGCCGTTCGACGAGACGGCCTATCGCGAGCACGAGATTGGCGCTCCCGCCCTCATCGGCGAGCCGGGCTACAGCGTGCTGGAGCGCACCTGGGCGCGCCCCACCTTCGACGCGAACGGGATTCTGGGCGGCTTCACGGGCGAGGGCAGCAAGGCGATCATCCCGGCCCAGGCAATGGCCAAAATCAGCATGCGCCTCGTGCCCGACCAGGACCCGGAGGCCATCGTCGCCGCGTTCCGGCAACAGGTGGCCGCGCTCTGCCCGCCCGGCGCGACCGCCGAGGTCGAGATCTACGGCGCGGGCGCCGCGGTGCTGCTGCCGACCGACACGCCCGTCATGCGCGCGGCGGCGCAGGCGCTCGCCACCGTCTTCGACCGCCCGCCCGTCTTCACGCGCCTGGGCGGCTCCATCCCGATCGTCTCGCTCTTCGCCCAGGCGCTGCACGCGCCCGTGGTGCTGATGGGCTTCGGCCTGCCCGATGACAACCTGCATGCCCCCAATGAGAAGATGCACCTGGCGAACGTCTTCCAGGGCCTGGCCGCCTCGGCCGAGTTCCTGCGGCGGCTCCATCGCTAGTCAAGCACCCGGGTGCCTCGGCCCCCGGCCTCAGGCCCTGGCGCCCGGGCGGCCTCCTGCGCTAGAGTGGAGACGTGTCGGGCGCCGGGTCCGGGCGGGCCGGGCCGGGGCGGGCAGGAGAGGATGAGGGAAGCGATGCCGGTTTCCCGGCCCCACCGCGTGCTGGCGACCGTCGCTATCCTCGCGGCCGGCGCCCTGCTCGCGCTCACGGCACAGCAGATCGCCTGGCCGCAGCGCGACGGCTGGCTGGCCCTGGGCGAGGTGTTCGCGCCCTGGCTGTTCCTGCCGCTGCTGCTCGCCGTGCCTCTGGCCTTCGGGCGGGGCATGGGGGCGCTGCGCATCGCCTTGCTGGCCTGCGCCGTGGTCTTCGCGGTGCGCTTCGTGCCCTGGCCGCGGGCCGTCTCGGCGGCGGCGCCGCCCGGCGCCACCCGCGTGCGCGTCATGACCTGGAACGTGCGCGAGGGCGGCCGCCGCGCCGATGTCGACGCGCTGTTGGGCAGCCGGCCGGCCGACATCGTCTCGGTCGACGAGGCGGATTGGCGCTGGATGGACACCGACCCGGTGCTGCGGGCGGCATATCCCTATGAGCACGCTGTCCGCGGCGACCCGGTCGCCAGCGTCGTGCTGTTCAGCCGCTACCCGATCACGACCGCGGGCATGCTCGATACACCGCCCGGCGTCTGGGATCCGATCCGCGCGATCTGGGCGGACGTCACGCTGCCCGCGGGGCAGGATCTGCTGGTCGTCGCCGCGCACCCGCCGCCGGCCGAGCGCTGCCGCGGCCCGTGCCCGAGCCTGGACGTCTACGACGCTCGCGCCCGCGACGCCCGCCTCGCCTCGGTCCGCGCCTTCGTCGCGCCCGCGCTGGCGGCCGGCCGGCCGGTCATCATCGCGGGCGACCTGAACACGACGCCGCGTGAGCCGGGCTACGCCGACGTCACCCGCGGCCTGCACGACGCCTTCGCCGAAGTCGGCCAGGGCGTGGGGGCCACGTGGCGCACGGCACTGCTGAATGACACGCTGCCGCCGCTGCTGCGCATCGACTACCTGCTCAGCAGCCCGAACGTGCAGCCGCTGGGGGCCGCGGTCGACTGCACGCCGCGCGGCAGCGACCATTGCCTGGTCACGGGCGATTTCGCGGTGCCGCCGTGAGGCGCGCCGGTAGGAGCAATGCATGGATGACGTAGTGATCCGCACCACCGAGTTGCGCAAGAGCTACGGGCACAAGGTCGCCGTGGCCGACCTGACCCTGGCCGTGCCGCGCGGCGAGGTGTTCGGCTTCCTGGGCCCCAACGGCGCCGGCAAGAGCACGGCGGTCAAGATGCTGCTCGGCCTCGTGCGCCCCAGCGGCGGGCAGGCGAGCGTGCTCGGCGAGCCGCCGGGCCGGCCCGCCGCGCTCGCCCACATGGGCTTCCTGCCCGAGCACTTCCGCTTCCACGAGTGGCTGAGCGCGGCCGAGTTCCTCGACCTGCACGCTCGCCTCTACGGCATGGCGCCTGACGCTCGCCGCCGCCGCATCCCCGAGCTCCTTGACCTCGTCGGCCTGACCGAGGCCGCGCGCCGGCCGCTGTCGGCCTTTTCGAAGGGCATGCTGCAGCGCATCGGGCTGGCTCAGGCGCTCCTCAACAAGCCCACGCTCGTCTTCCTCGACGAGCCGACGTCGGCGCTCGACCCCTTCGGCCGCATGCTCGTGCGCACCATCATCCGCGATCTGAAGGCCCAGGGCACCACCGTCTTCCTCAACTCGCACCTGCTGAGCGAGGTCGAGGCCACCTGCGATCGCGTCTCCTTCATCCGGGAGGGCCGCGTGCTACGCACGCTGGCGCTGCAGGACGTCGAGGCGGGCCATCTGCAGGTCGAATTGCGCGTCGACGCCGTCACGCCCGCGCTGCAGGCGGCGCTCGGCGCGCTCGACATCCGGGTGGCCCCGCGCGACGGCGCCGCGGCGCTCGCGGCGGCCGGCGCTCCGGCGCCCCTCGCTCTGCTGGGCACCACGGTGCTCGACTTGACCCTGCCCGACGAGGCGCTGCTGCCGCTCATTGCCGAGCGCGCCGTCGCGGCGGGCACCCGCGTCTACGCCCTGACGCCGCATCGCGCGTCGCTCGAGCAAATCTTCCTGGAGATTGTCGGCACGGAGGACAGCGGCCAATGAGACCGATCCTGATTCTGGCGGGGCTCACCTTCCGCGAGGCCTGGCGGCGCTGGGTGGTGCTGATCGGCCTCCTGCTCAGCGTGATCTTCCTGCTCATGTACGGCTTCGGCTTCGCCTATATCAAGCAGCAGATGGACACCCCGCCCACGCTCTCCGCCCTCCTGCGCCCCCAGGCCTACAACTTCCTGCTGCTGGCCGGGCTCTACGTCGTCCACGGCCTGGTCGTCATGCTGTCCATCTTCGCCTCGGTCGACGCGATCGCGGGCGAGATCGGGTCGCACACCATCCAGACCATGGTCACCAAGCCGGTCTTCCGCTGGCAGATCGTCGCGGGCAAGTGGCTCGGCTACGCCGCTATGATCCTGCTCTACGTCATCGCCCTGTCGGGCGGCGTGATCCTTGTCACCAACGCGGAGGTCGGCTATCTGCCGCCGAACGCCGGACTCGCCGTGGGTCTGCTCTGCCTCGAAGCGCTCGTGCTGCTCTCGCTGTCGCTGCTCGGCGGCACGCGCCTGGCCACCCTGCCCAACGGCGTCGCCCTCTTCATGCTCTACGGCGTCACCTTCATCGGCACCTGGGTGTCCCAGATCGGCTCGCTGCTGAACGCCGATACCGCCGTGCGCCTCGGCAACGCCGTCAGCATGGTCCTGCCCGTCGAGGTGCTCTGGCGCCTGGCCGCGTCGCTGCTCCAGCCGAAGGGCGGCCTCTCTGCCCAGTTCCTCTCCCCGTTCTCCGCCCTGCTCGCCCCCGACCCCACCGTCGCCCTCTACGCCGCCGCCTACGGCCTCGTCGCCCTCCTCCTCGCCATGTGGAGCTTCACCCGCCGCGACCTGTAGGGGTAGCCCGGATATGGTTTGGGGAGCGGAAGCAATCGCTTCCGCTCCCCAGGTGGTGGCCAGGATTATGCATCGAGGCCGATTGCTGATTTACCGACTTGTCCGGCGTGTGCTACTTGCCCGCCGGGAGGATGTTGAGCACATAGTCGACGAACTGACCGCTCTGGCTGACGGTCTCGCCGCTAGCCGACACGATCTTGGTATTGCGCGTGCTCGGGCTTGCCGGGCTGAACTGCCAGTGCAGCACCGCCTTGCCGGGCGCTGTGGCGTGGACGGTCACCGTGCCGACGCGGAACGCGCCCGTGCCGGGTGTCCCGGTGAGCGTGCCCGAGGCGAAGGCCAGCGAGCCCACGGGCACCTTGGTGCCCTTGTACGAGCAGGTCTGCACGCCGTTGCAGATCACGTTCTCCAGCGTCGTGCCCAGCACCGTCGAGTTGGCCGTCAGGGAAGCGATGCCGCCGGCCGCCGGTCCGGCCATGTTGGAGGCGCCCAGTTGCAGCGCGCTTCCGGTGAAGCTGAGGTAGCTCTGCTGGCCGGCCACGCTTGGTGCCGGGCTGCGCGTTCACCCATAGCTCCAGGGTGAAGCTGTCGCCCACGTGGACGGTGCCGCCGTTGGCCGGGGCCTTGCCCTGCGGGCGCAGCTCCAGCACCGCGCTGCCGCCGGTCTGCTTGGATGCAGTCTTGCCGGGCCGGTTACCGACCGTCCCGAAGTTGCCGGCCAGGAGCGAAAAGTCGGTGACGTCGACGAGATTGTCGCCGTTGAAGTCCGCCCGCGGATCGCTGTCGCTGCCGAAGGTGGCCAGGAGGATGGCGAAGTCGGTGACATCGACGAGATTATCGTTGCTGGCGTCGCCCGCCGGCTGCAGGCCCATCTCCACCGAGGTGCTGAACGCCCCCGTGAGGTTCACGGTCGCGCTGGTGGAGAGGTATTGCGGACCCTTCACGCGCACCGTGTAGCTGCCGGTCGGCAAGCCGAACACGTCCACCGAGAAGTTGCCGCCGGCGTCCGTCGCGGTCGAGAAGGAGTGGCTGTTGTTCGAGCTATCGATCAGCGTCACGGTCAGCGGCAGGATGTTGTGCGGGTCAGGCTGGCCGTAAAGCGCCTGGCGGCCCTGCCACTGCAGGTGGCCGACGAGCGTGGGGTGCACCACATGGATGGTGAAATCCTGGTAGAGCGTGGGATCGCTCACGGTGTTGGTGGCGCTGTCGACGATCTTGCTATTGCGGTTGGCCGGGTCCGGCGGCGCGAACTGCCAGTGGATCACCGCGTCGCCGACGGCGTGGCGGCGAAGGTGGCCTGCGCCACGCGGAAGTCACTCGTCCAACGCCGGGGATTCCCGACGATCACGCCCGACGCAAAGGCGATCTGTGCCTGCGGTGTTGTCGGCCACGTTCTGCAGCACCTGCGGGAAGGTGGTGGTATCCGGCACCAGCGTGGTGCTGGGGTTGCCGGTGTTCGGATCGACGTTCTGGAGCAGGCCCGCGGGGAAGGTGAGGTAGCTCTGCTGCCCCACGGCCGCCTGCGTGGTCGCATTGATCAGCAGGTCGAGAGTGACGGTGGTGCCGAGCGATGACGGTGATCGCGCCGCTCGGCTGCCAGTGCGCGTAGTCTACCCCGGTCAGATAGGGGCTGTAGGTGATGTTGGTGCCGACCGTGTCGCCGGTGCTGGCCGGCTGCGTGCCGCCCAGGGTCGGGCCGCCGGTCGCGCCCCACCAGTTGTTGCTGCCGTCCACCGTCGTCTGGGTGGCGGTGTTGCGGATGCCGTAGAGGGCATTGCCCTGGATGTGATTGTTGTTGACGTGGATCGGGCCGGTGATCTGGCCGCCGTCCACCAAGATGCCGATGTTGTTGTTGGTGACCGTATTGCGGGTCGCCAACACGCTGGTGAAGTTGCTCGCGGCGCAACTGCTCGGGCACTGGTAGACGACCAGGCCGTTGTCCCAGTTGTCGATCGTGTTGCCGTTCGCGGTGAAGTTGATGTCGTAGGTGCCGTACCAGCCGTAGCCGCCGTCCGTCTCGATCCCCACGCCGCCGGTGCTCCCGTCGCTGGTGAGGATGTTGCCGGTCTCCGTGTTGGTTTGGACCGGATTGGTTTGCGGCTGCTGCGCCGGCCGCTGCGGGGCGCCTTCGCCGAAGGGGCTGGGTTGCCGGTCTGGCCGGAGGCGCGTCGGCCACGATCCCCCAGAACTGCGCTCGCGCCGGTTCCCGCCGCGCTGGCGTCAATGCTATTGCCGGTGTCGGTGCCGCTGCTTTCCGCGCGCGAGATGCCGATCTGGTTCTCGTGGAGCGTGTTGCCGCTTGTGTCCGCGGTCGACTGATAGAACAGGATCCCCGCGCCGGTATCAGTGCCCGGCGTATACGAGTTGCCCGACACCGTGTTGTGGGAGACCGTTCCCATCGCGCCGAAGCCGATCTGAATGCCGTTTTGCGCGTTGACGGTCGTCCCGGTCGCGCCGGTGACGGTGTTGTTCGAGACGTTTGCCGTCAGGCCGGTGCCGTTCAGCGCCATGCCGTTCTTCTGGTAGTCGCTGATGGAGTTGTTCGTGACGTTCAGCGTCCAGGTCGGAGCCTGGTCGACGTACGCATAGATGCCCACGCCGGCCTGCACGCCGTCCAGCGGTGTGTTGCGAACGTGCACGATCGTGGTGTGGTCAATAGTGCCGCCCGCGTTGTAGTAGGCCACGCCAACCATCGCGTTGTTCGCGTTGCCGAGGCCCAGCCCGTCGACAGTCAGATCACTGTACGGTGGCGTTCACGCCATTGACAAAGATGATGGGCTTCTTCGGCCCGGAGCCGGTCGTGAACTGCGTGAGCGAGCGTGGCGGGCGACTGGATCACCGTGCCGCTGCCGACGCCGGAGAGGGTGATAGCCTTCGTGATCGTCAGCTGTTCGGTGTAGGTGCCGGCGCAGACTTGCACGATGTCGCCCGCTGAAGCCGCGTCGATGGCCGGCTGGATGGCGGTGTACGGCGCCGCCGGGCATTGCACGTGGTCGTCGTCGACGGTCAGAATCCGCGGGTTCGCGAAGTCGAAGGTCGTGTTGTTGCCGTTCACGCCCACGGTCAGGGCATCCGCGTTGTAGGTGCCTGCGGGCCAGGGCCCACCGGCGCGCAGCAACAGCTCACCCCCGGCCGCGGCCGCGCTGATCGTGGCGTTGGGCCAGTACCCGAGAATCTGGGACAGGGTGCAGGGCGTTGCCTGCGCGCAGTGGGTGTTGCCGGGGCTGCCCGATGCCCACCACCGCGCGGACGGGGCCGCCGCGTTCCATGCTGCCAGGTGTTCGGCAGGACGGTGCCGTTCATGTACGGCTCATAGACCAGCCGGCCTTCCCAGTGGTTGACGCCGTCGTAGTTGACGTCCAGCTGCAGGCTGACCGCCTGGGTGCTGTTCGGGCCGTAGGTCGAGTAGGTGAGGTCGGTGATCTGGCTGAGGGGGACACCGGCGAAGAGCTGGGTGTCGATGTCTTCCTTCCCATCCGGACCGATGGTCAGGGCGACGCTGCCGTTGCCGCGCGGCGGCAGGCCCGGACCGGTGACCAGCGCGCCGTAGCCGTTGCCGCCCTCGTTGATGAAGGCCCAGCCCTGCATGTTGACGGCCGTCACAACGGTCGTCCCGCTTGCGGGGAGCTGCGGCGCCGGCGCGGCTTTGGCGGGCGCGCCGCCGCTCACGGCAGGGGCGGGCACCATGGCCCCGGCGGCTCCGTTCCCGAAGATCATGCTGCTCAGCATTCCAAGCGAGAGCAGCAGGGTGATAAAACGTGCACCGTTAAACCGTTTCACTGATTTGCTCCTTCACTGCATCATTGTCAGTGTATTGCGCTTCTTGCTCCGCGCGCCGGAAGCCGAGCGCAGTCACCCCTGATAGCGCCTGCGCTTCGGTGGCAGCGCCGAGTACCGTGGACATCTCAGACCAGAAAGGCTCCTGATGTCTCACGATGGCTGTACACCTGGTATAAATCCTGTGGTGAATCCTGTGGTGAATTGCGATTGTCGGCCTATGCACGCCGTCCGCGCGTTGACGCTGACGTGCGTGGCCTGCGATACGCCCCGGGGGGTGGGCCCGCTTGACCGTCAAAGGCATGGGTATCCCGCGGTCAAGGCGCCGGTTCCGGGGTGGGGAAGACCAACCGCCTCCTCTCTGTTGGTGTTACGTGGGCTCTCGGACGGCACCATGCTCTTGGACGTAGCTCCGCCGTCGCTCTTGCCTGGGGCATGCGGGCAGGTTCGGAGAATCCGTCCACACTCCCAATGGGGTCGGCGCGGGGCACGTCCGGGGCGGCTGGTTCCTGTGGCGCTCGCTCCGCCCGGTATACTGTTGCTGGCGTCTGGTAGTCCGGCGCATGGTGCTGCCTGCCGCTATTATACACCACGGTGTTCCTAAACGTCAACCACATTTCCCCCTGATGCGACCGAACAGAGTGATGCAACTCGTAGGCCACCCCGCTGCTTTTGCTGTGCGGACCGCCGGCTGGTACACTGAAGCACCAGCCGGCGGTGCCCGCGGTGGTGAAGAAATATATCGCGAGCCCGAATGAGGACGAAATGGCCGCGTTGCAGGGGCTGTTCAAAGAGGATAAACTGTCCGCTCGCAAGCTGCCGCGCTGCCATAGTCTCTTGTTGGCCCATGAGGGCCATACCGCTCGCGCAACCGCCCGCAGCCTGTGTGTCGGCACCGCCCGGTCGAGCATACTCGCCGACGTTTCGCTTGCGGCGGGCTCGACCGGGTGCTCACCGAACGCCCCCGCCCTGCTCGCCCCCGACCCCACCGTCGCCCTCTACGCCGCCGCCTATGGCCTCGTCGCCCGCCTCCTCGGCATGTAGAGTTTCACCCGCCGCGACCTCTAGCGCGCGGTCCCGCTGCCGTCAGAGCAGGCTCCGCCCTGCGGCGGCCCCGCGCGGTTCGGCCGAACCCGAGCCGTGATCCCCGTGAGCAGGCTCCCGTCGCCCGGTGAGGGAAGGGGCCCGGTGGTGACGAGGCGGCGCTCCTCGGCCGCCGCGCTTCTCGGAGTCCTACCGCGCACGCGGTCGCCCCACTCGTATATTGATGAGCAACGCAGCGGCGTTCGTCTGGTCGTGGTGGGCCTGGCTCCCCGCCGCGCGCCCCACCCCCGCGGTTGACAGCGCCGCGCGCGCCTGCTACAATCCCCAGGGATCGCGAATTCCCGGCCGCGCTAGGCCCGTTCGCCTCCCCGCCCCGGCGCCGCGCGGGCGCATCCCCTGGCACGCGCGGCCGAAGTGTGATACCATAGCAGCGGCCCGGCGGGAGCGCCCGGGCACGGGTCCCAGGAGGACGCAGACGGGCATGACAGAGGTCGGGCACCCGGCGCTGACGGTGCCGCGGGAAAGCGGGGAGATGCGGCGCGCGCGGGCCGGACGGCGCCGCCGGGAAGCACTGACCGGCTATCTCTTTATTCTCCCCGCCGTCGCCATTCTCGCCATCTTCCACTTCTTCCCTATCCTCTACGCCATCCTCCTCAGCTTCTATCGCTTCTCCGTGCCGAAGGGCCTGATCCCGCTGCAGGACTGGTACGTCGGCGTGCAGAACTACGACCGCCTGCTCCACGACCGCGTCTTCTTCCAGGCCTTCGCCAACACGCTCTGGTACGCCGCCGGCACCATCCTCTTCGGCCTCTCGATCTCGCTTGTGCTGGCCGTGCTCCTGGAGCGCATCGTCCGCGCCCGCGCCGTCTACCGTACCATCTACTTCCTGCCCTACGTCACCTCGCTCGTCGTCGCCGGCACTGTCTGGCAGTGGATCTTCCGGGCGCCCCAGGGCCAGGAGCCCGGCGGACTGGCCAACGCCGTGCTGAAGAGCCTCGGCCTGGGCTCGCTCAAGTGGCTCCAGGAGCCCCGCGGCATCTTCCAGCTGATCTTTGCCCCCCACGGCCCCATCTGGCCGCCGTGGGCGCAGGGGCCCAGCCTGGCCCTGGTGACCATCATCTCGTTGGCCGTCTGGAGCCTGCTCGGCTTCAATACCATCGTCTTCCTGGCCGGGCTGACCAACATCCCGCGCGAGCTCTACGACGCCGCCCGCGTCGACGGTGCCACGGGCTGGCGGCTCTTCCGCCACATCACCTGGCCGCTGCTGACCCCCACGACCTACTTCCTGCTCGTGGTCAGCACCATCGGCGCTTTCCAGTCGTTCACGCCGGTCTTCAGCACCAGCGTGCCCGTCGGCTCGGGCGGCCCGCAGAATACGACCATCGTGCTGACCCTGTACTTCTACAAGGCGGCGTTTTCCTACAGCAACCTGGGCCTCGGCTACGCTTCGGCCATCGCGATCGTGCTCTTCGCGGTGATCCTGGTGCTGACCATCGCCCAGGTGCGCTTCTTGAGCAGCCGGGTCAACTACTAGAGGAGGCGGCGTGGAAGCAACCGACAGTCTGCAAGGCACCCGCGTCCCGGCGCGCACCGCCCCGGCCGGCGGCCGGCGCGGCGGCGCGGGCTGGCTGATCTACGCGATCCTGACGCTCGGCGCGCTGATCGTCGTCTTCCCGTTCGTCTGGATGATCATCACCTCGCTCAAGACCCTGCCCGAGGCGAGCGGCTATCCCACCGGCACGGCCCTCTGGCGGGTGCTCATCCCCTCCTGGCAGTTCCAGAACTACGTCGAGGCCTGGACCGCCGCCCCGTTCGGGCGCTACTTCTTCAACACCATCTTCGTCGCCCTCACCGTCGCCGCCTGCGTCCTCGTCACTTCCACGCTGGCGGGCTACGCCTTTGCGTCGATCCGCTTCCCCGCCAAGAACGTCATCTTCATCCTCATCCTGGCCACCATGATGATCCCCAGCGAGGCCGGCTATATCCCCAACTTCGTCATCATCAAGAACCTCGGCTGGTACAACCAGTACCCGGCGCTGATCATCCCCTGGACGGCCAGCGCCTTCAACATCTTCCTGCTGCGGCAGTTCTTCGCCGGCATCCCCGGCGACCTGTGGGACTCGGCCCAGTTGGACGGCGCGAACCGCCTGCAGTACCTGTGGCGCGTCGCCATGCCGCTGGCTCGCCCCGCCCTGATCACCGCGGGCCTCTTCAGCTTCGTCGGTAGCTGGAACGCGCTGCTCTGGCCCCTGATCGTCATTCAGAATCCGGATTTGCAGGTGATCCAGGTTGGCCTGTCCAATTTCGTCTCGGCCGATCGCCCGACGGATTGGCACCTGCTGATGGCTGCCTCAACCTTCACGGCCCTGCCCATCGTGCTGATCTACATCGTCGCCCAGCGCTATTTCGTGGAAGGGATCGCCCGCAGCGGCATCCGCGGTTGAGGCCGGCTGTTAATCGCCGGTTAACAGGAGTCGCGTAGAATCGTTGGCGGTTGGCGGGGCCGGAGTGCCGGGGCCCGCGGAGCATCTACACGGGAGGAGAGACGAACAACATGAAAGCAGGTTGGATTCGCGCCCTATCGGGCATCATCGCCGGGCTGACCGTGCTGTCCCTCTGGGGCAGCGTGGCCGCGCCGACCCGGGCGGCCACCCCCGGGCAGCTATTCCCCGAAACGGGCCACACGGTCGGCGGCACCTTCCTCGACTATTGGAACGGTCACGGAGGCCTGGCCCAGCAGGGCTACCCGATCTCCCAGGAATTCACCGAGATCAGCGACCTGAACGGCAAGCCCTACACCGTGCAGTATTTCGAGCGCGCCGTCTTTGAGAAGCACCCCGAGAACCAGCCCCCCTTCGACGTCGAGCTGTCGCAGCTCGGCACCTATCGCTACAAGCAGAAGTACGGCACGGCCGGCGCGCCGAACCAGACGGCCAGCACCGCGGCCAACGCGCAGAAATTCCCCGAGACCGGCTACACCGTCGGCGGCAAGTTCCTCGACTACTGGAACAGCCACGGCGGGCTCGCCCAGCAGGGTTACCCGATCTCCAACGAATTCACCGAGGTCAGCGACCTGAACGGCAAGCCCTATACCGTGCAGTATTTCGAGCGCGCCGTCTTCGAGCTGCACCCCGAGAACGCCGGCACGCCCTACGAAGTGCTCCTGAGCCAGCTCGGCACCTTCCAGGCCAAGGCCAAGTACGAGACGTTCAACAACGTCACGGTCAACTTCTGGCACACGCAGAGCCGCGCTAACGAGACCGCGCTGAACGGCCTGATCACCGAGTTCAACCAGACCCACCCCGGCATCACCGTCGTGCCGACCTTCAAGAACACCTACGACGACTTGCTGAAGGCCGTCCAGGCCGCCAGCGCGGGCGGCGAGCTCCCCGACCTGACCGTCGGCTACGAGAACTGGCTGCCCGGCTTCGTGCAGTCCGGTGTCACCGTGCCGTTCGACGACTTCGTCAACGGCCCCAGCGGCTACTCGCAGACCGACCTCAACGACATCTTCCCGCAGTTCATCAGCACCAACGTCTACCCCGCGCTCGACAATAAGATGTGGAGCTTTCCCTTCACCAAGAGCATGCCCATGCTCTACTACAACATGGACATGCTCAAGGCCGCCGGCATCAACCAGCCGCCCGCCACCTGGGATGAGCTCGTGGCCAACTCCAAGGCCGTGACTGATGCGAGCAAGGGCACCGTCGGCTTCGAGTTCGAGCCCGGCACCTCCGAGTTCATCGCCGCCGTCTACAGCCTGGGCGGCAGCATCATGAACGACGCGAACACCGCCTTCACCTTCAACAACCCGGCCGGCCAGCAGTACCTCCAGATGCTCGCTGACGGCGTGAACAACGGCTACTTCGCCACGACCGAGCCCGGCAAGTTCCAATACGAGATCGACTTCGCCAACCAGAAGACCGCTTTCTTCGTCGGCTCCAGCACGGGCGTGTCCTACATCAAGAGCTACTATCCCAAGGACCAGCCGAACTACGACTTCAACTGGGCGACGACGGTCATCCCGCACGGCAGCAGCGTCAGCACCCCGGTGACGACCATCTACGGTGGCAACGTGATCATGTATAAGACCACCACGGAGCGCGAGCGCGCGGCCTGGGAGTTCGTCAAGTGGTTCACCGAGCCGAATCAGTCCTCGCGCTGGGCCGCCGCTAGCGGCTACCTGCCCCTCAGCAAGTCGGCCGCGAGTAACCCGGCGCTGCAGGCCACCTGGCAAAAGGAGCCCCGTCTGAAGGGCGCCTTCGATAATCTGCAGTACGCCACGGCCGCCGAGCCCAAGGTGGGCTCCTACCAGCAGGTGCGCGACATCATCCTCCAGGCCATCCAGGCCGTCGTCTCCGGCACCGCCAGCCCGGCCGACGCGCTCAGCCAGGCCGAGAGCGACTCGAACGCCACGCTGAAATAAGCGGCAACCGCCGATCCCCACCGGCGGCAACGCCGGTCCCACGCCGCGCCGGGAGCCATGCTCCCGGCGCGGTCGCTTTCGCCCGTTCATGGCGACGCACTTGCGGAAGCGGTTCGCGCACGGCACGCCGCGAGGCGCGCCCGTGTCTTGTCGCCCCCCTGCCGCGGCCCGCCCGACGACAGGAGTTCGCCATGAAGTTTTGTCATTACCCGGGCGCTGGGTCTGGCCTTGCTGATCCTCGCCTGCGGCGCCATCGTGGGCGCCTGCAGTATCGGCCCAGCCACCGTCACCCCCATCCCGCCCACCGCCACGCTGAGCGCTGCCCAGGCCGCCACCGCCCCCGCGGGCACGGCGGCCTACTTCGCGAGCGCCACCCCCATCGCCGGTTGCGGGCGCGCGGCCCGCGACCGGCACCCCCGGCGCCACCATGACGGCCCACTCCGTCCCCGTCACCTTCGCCACCCGTGCCGCGGTGCGCGGCGACCGCGCGGGTACAAATCCGCCCGCACAGAGTGTGGGCCTGCAGGCGGCCTGGCAGCCGGAGCCCCGCCCGCGCGTCGCCTTCGCCAACCGGCCGTCGGCCACCCGGTCCGAGCCGAAGGTGACCACTGATCAGCAGGTCCGGGACATCATCCGGCCGGCGTCCAGGCGGTGGCCAGTGGCACCAGGACCTCGCCACCGCCCAGCAAGACGCCAACGCCACGCTGCATTAGCGGGGCGTTGGTCCGGGCGGGGGGGAGCAGGCTCCGCTCGGCGAGGCCGCCGCCCGGGTGCCGGATACGCGCCGGGATGGTGGGACGGCGGGTGGCCCTCACCCCCGACTCTCGTCCGCGGGCGGGCCCGCCGCCTCCGGCGTTGACGGAACCGTTCCCCCGGTCTACCTCGATGTTCACATCGGCGTGCTATACTGAATGCGGGAGCATCCGGTGCGCCCACGTGGCGGCAGCCGGGCGCCTCCCGGGAAACGGGGCCGGGTGCCGCCGGCCGCCCGCCGGTGCCCGCGCACAAGGAGGGCCGTTTTATGGCTCCCACTACCACCCCCGCGCTGCGGCCGCAGGCCGACCGCTTCCTGCTTGCCATCCTGTTCGGGCTTGGCGCCCTGCTGCTGCTGGCCGGCGGGGCCGTCGTCTTCTCGCGCCAACCGATGCCCGCGCTGCCCGCCGGCACGCCCGGCGCCACCGTGCAGCAGTTCTATGCTGCGCTGGAAAACCATGATCCGGATACCGCCTATAATCTCCTGAGTGATTCCATGCCCGACAAGCCGGCGCGCGCGGCGTTCGTCAGCTACAACCTGGGCGGGACGCGCTACGGGTACTCACAGGCGGGCGATAGCAGCCGCATCGGACCCGAGACCACGCGGGGCGACGTCGCCGTCGTGCCGGTCGTCATCACCCACTACGATGCCAACCCGGGCCCCTTCGGCGGCGCCGGCCAGTGGACCAGCGATGAGACCTTTACCCTGCATCGGGATGCCGCGGGTTGGCGAATTACCGATCTCCCCTACCAGTACCAGCCCTAGCCGCGGCGCGCGGCGGGACGGGCCGCGGAAGGAGGACCCCATGCGAGTCGCACGCCAGGTCTATCTATACGCAGTCAGCTATATCAGCCTTCTCATGGTGCTGGCGGGCGCCAGCAACTTGCTACAGCTGCTGCTCCGCACGGCCCTGGGCATCCCGGTGGACCGCTATGGTCTCGGCGGCGACAACGCGCGGCAGCAGTTCAGCCTCTGGGCGGCCATGCTCGTGGTGGGCGGGGTCGTCTGGGCCATCCACTGGTGGCTCGCCCAGCGCGGGGTGGCCTCGGCGAACCCGGACGCCGCCGCCGAGCGGCGCTCGGTCCTGCGCAAGCTGTTCCTCTACGGCGTGATGGCGACTGCGCTCTGGCAGGTGGCCTTCGCGCTGGCCGACCTCATCCGGACGACGCTGCAGCCGGACGGCTCCGACTTCGGGGCAACCCCCGCAGAAATCCGGATCGCGGGTGGCGCGCAGCTGCTCGTGTATGGCCTCGCCTGGCTCTACCACTGGCGCGTTCGCGGCCAGGACGACCGGGTCGTGCCCGAAACCGGGCCCGCCGCCACCGTACGCCGCTGGTACTTCTACCTCGCCGGCTATGTGCTGCTCTCGGCCCTGCTGATCCAGGCCGCCACGCTGCTCGGCTTCGTCTGGAAGATGCTCACCGGCGGCGATCTGCCGTGGGCGGCCGGCACCACGGGCGTGCCCGTGCCCCTGGCCAGTAGCATTGCCTGGCTCATCACGGCCGGGGGCCTGTGGGCCTGGCACTGGTGGCAGGTCCAGCGCCGCGTGGCGCGCGACCCTGACGAGCAGCGCTCGGTGCTGCGCAAGGTCTACCTCTACAGCGTGACGTTGCAGACGGTCGCCGTCACGCTCGCCAACCTCGCCTTTTTCCTGAACAGCCTGTTTCGCCTCGTCTGGGGCAGCGATCCGCGCGGCGGCAGCGGGGAGCCGATCCTCGCGGCCGCCGGTGGCCCGATCCTGACCGCCCTCGTCTACGGCGTCTTCTGGGCCTACCACTGGCAGATCCTCAAGCAAGACGCCCGACTGCCGGTCGCCGGCCCTGCGGTCACGGCCGCCTTGCGCCGGCTGTACTACTATCTGATCGCGCTGCTTGGGCTGAGCATGCTGGCCGTGGGCGTCGCCGATACCCTGCGGTTGCTGGTCGACGGCCTGCTGGGCGGGAGCGCGACGACCAATCTGAGCCAGCGCGAGTGGGGTGATCAGGTCGCGCTGGTGGCCACCCTGGTCGTGGTCGGCGGCGTGGCCTGGGTACTCAGCTGGTGGCCGATGCAGCGAGAAGCCCTGGCGCCGGACGGCGAGACGGCGCGCCAGACGCTGCCGCGGCGGCTCTACCTGCTCGTGGTGCTCTTCGCGACCGTCGTGTCACTGCTCAGCAGCGCCGCCTGGCTGCTCTACCAGCTGCTCCGCAATTTTGGCGAGCCGGCCGTGACCTGGGTGAGCGATATGAGCTGGGCGCTGGCGGCGACGCTCACCGCCGTGGTGTTGCTGGCCTACCACGTCACGGTGCTGCGGGCCGATCTTCGTGTGCGCGGCCCCGCCCCGGCGCAGGCGCCGGCCGCGACCGCCGCACCGGCGGCGCCCGGCCCTGCGGCGATCCTGCTGCTGCAGGGTGCCGACGGTCCCGACCTGGAGTCCGCAGTGGCCGCGATGCAGCGCGATCTGCCGGCCGGCACCCGGCTCGACGTCATGTCCGCGCCCGGCGTTACGGCGCCGGAGATCGCGGCCTGGCTGCAGGCGCGCGCGCCGGTGCCGGCACCGCCCGCACCGCCGCTCACGCCGCAGCCCGCGTGACCGGATATCCGACCCGCCTGGCGCGCCCAGGGGGCTGCCGGCGGCAGCCCCCTCGTGCTGTGCGCTGCCGGCGGCAGCCCCCTCGTGCTGTGCGCTGCGTGCTCGGCGCCCTAATACTTATAGAACCCCTGGCCCGACTTCCGCCCCAGATACCCCGCGTCCACCATCTTCCGCAGCAGCGGGCAGGGCCGGAACTTCGGGTCCCCGATCTCCCGGTGCAGCACCTCCATCACGTCGAGGCAAACGTCCAGCCCCACATAGTCCGCCAGCGTCAGCGGCCCCATCGGGTGGTTGAGCCCCAGCTTGACCGCCGTGTCGATGTCCTCCGGCGAGGCCACGCCTTCCTGCAGCGCGTACATCGCTTCGTTCAGCATCGGCATGAGCACCCGGTTCGCGATAAAGCCCGGCGAGTCCTCGACCTCCACTGGCGTCTTGCCCAGCTGCAGCGTCAGGTCGCGCACCACCGCGAACGTCTCCTGGCTGGTCTGCAGCGCCCGGATGATCTCCACCAGTTGCATGATCGGCACCGGGTTGAAGAAGTGCATGCCGATGACCTGGGCCGGCCGCTGGGTCGCCGCGGCCAGCTTCGTGATCGAGATCGACGACGTGTTGCTTGCCAGGATCACCTCGGGCCGGCAGATCGAGTTCGAGCTGGTGCAGCACCTCCGTCTTGACCTCTAGCTTCTCGAATACCGCCTCGATCACCAGGTCGGCCGCCGCCAGGTCGGCCAGATCGGTGCTCAGCGTGATGCGCCCCAGGGTCGCGTCGCGCTCCTCCGGCGTGTACTGCCCCTTCTCCGTGAGTCGCCCCAGGCTCTTCGTGATGGTCGCGCGCCCGCGGTCGACGTACGCCTGGGCCCGGTCGTGCATAATCACCGTGTAGCCGCCGGCCGCGCAAACCTGCGCGATCCCGCTGCCCATGGCTCCCGCGCCGACAACGCCGATCGTTTTCAGGGTCATGATGAGTCTCCTTTGACTGGAAGGCCGGCGCCCGCGCCTGGCCCGCGGCCCGGGCCCACCGCTCAGGCGTCCGGCGCGGATACGCCGGGCGTCGGCGGTGCGAATTGCAGGTAATGCGGCAGCGGCCCGCCGATGAGGGGCCGCGCGTAGTCGAGATAGGCCGCCGTGATGTCGTTGCCCGCCGGGGCCAGGAAGGCGTCGGGCAGCAGGCGCTCCGTGTTGGCGATCGCGCCCAGGTCGACCAGGCGCGTCTCGCAGCGATAGGGCGCCGTGCTCACGCGCTCCAGCGCAACCATGCGGTCGGTCGCGCCGTCCACGGCCGCCGCCACGGCGGCGGCGCCGCAGCGCCAGGCCTCCTCGCGGTCCACCTCCGAGATCAGTGCGCCCGCCATGCGCTGCAGCGTCCCCGGCTTGTCGAAGCGCGCTCGGATGCCCGCGCGCAGCAGCGCCTGGCAGAGCATGTCGGCCGGGCCGGGGTAATAGGCGTGGCCGAAGGGGTCGACGAACCGCGCCGGCCCCGTATCGAGCCGCGCGCCGTCGGGCCCGGTCAGGTTCTCGCTGAGCACGATGATGCAGTGCCCCTCGCGTCGCACCACCGCGCGCACGTCCTCCAGGAACTGCTCGAGCACGAGCGGCCGCTCGGGCACGTAGATCAGATGCGGCGTGGTCGGGTCGGCCGTGCGCGCCAGCGCCCCCGCCGCGGCGATCCAGCCCGCGTAGCGCCCGCTCACTTCGAGTAGCTTCACCGGGTACGTCTCGGGCATGGCCCGCGTATCCAGCGTCGTCTCCAGCGTCGCGGTCGCCACGTAGCGCGCCACGCTGCCGTAGCCGGGGCAGTGGTCAGTCTCGGGCAGATCGTTGTCCATCGTCTTCGGCACCGCGAGCACGCGCAGCGGTGCGCCCGCGCGGGCCGCGGCCCCCGCCAGCCGGTGCGCCGTGTCCGCCGAGTCGTTGCCGCCGATGTAGAGGAAGACGTCCGCCTCCAGCGCCGACAGGGCGGCGAACGCCGTCGCCACCTGCTCGGCGTTGAGCTTCAGCCGGCACGCGCCGAGCGCCGACGACGGCGTGCGGCTCAGCGTCTCAAGCTCGGCCGCGCTCAGGCCCGTCAGGTCGGCGTGCTGCCCGTTCAGCAAGCCGCGCACGCCGTAGCGTAAGCCCAGGATGCGTGCGAACCCCGCCGCCTGCGCCGCGGCCACGATGCCCGCCAGGCTGCTGTTGATCACCGGGGTTGGGCCCCCCGCCTGCCCGACGACCAGCGTGCGGTGCGGCGGGGCGCCGGCGGGGCGCGCGGGTGGGGCAGGGGACGGGCGGGACGGATCGGCGCCGGTGGGCGGCGGCTGCGACATGGCGCGAAAGACTCCTCCGAATCAGAATCGCAACCGGCGCGGGCCGGCTGCCGTCTGATTCTACGTGCTCCCCTCCACCCTGTCAAGCCGCGCCGCGCGGCCGCAGCGCGCCGCCTAGCGCGGCGGCGGCAGCTGGCCCCGCAGCTCCAGGATGTGCTGCCGCACCACCTCGGCCGGGAACAGCCCCAGCAGCGCCGGGATCGCGACGATCAGGAAGCCCCAGTCGACCGCGCCCTCGAACGGCACGCCGAAGAGGTCGAACAGCGGCCCCACGACCGGCACCAGCAGCGCCAGCGCGTCCGCGCCCGCCTCCGGCACCAGCAGCACGAGCAGCAGCAGCCCCGTGACGCCCAGAAACAGCAGCTTGGCCCCCGCACCGGAGCGCGGGTCGCGCAGACAGCGGCCGATTAGCCGCAGCGTGAACGGCAGATGGAAGAGCAGGTAGCCGCGCCGCGTATACCGCTGCAGCGGCCCCAGGCGGCGCGTGTCGTGGTCCGGCGGGGGCGGCGGCTGGACGTTCGGGGGGAGAAGTTGTGTGCTCATGTGGGACCACCTATCCAGGGTGCGGGGCGGGCGGCGCCGGGACGCCCGGCGGCGTGCCTGCCCAAATCAAGCGCTATCTGTTATAGTAACGATGGAACACGACTTCCCGTTCGCTCCCCGAATCATCCTATCTTCAGGCGGGGAGCGACGTTATTAGGGATGGACCAGCGCATGCGCGGGAGGGCGCTCCGTGCAGGACGACGAGCGTGGTTGGGTCGACCGTGCGCGCCGCGGCGACACCAACGCCATCGGGTGGTTGTACGATCATTACTATGATCGTATTTACCGCTATGTCCTGTTCAAAGTCGGCAGTGTGGACGAGGCCGAGGATCTCACGGGGCAGGTCTTCTTGCGCATGGTCGAGTCAATTCGCGGGTTCGAGTGGCAAGGATCCAGCTTCGCCTCCTGGCTCTATCGCATTGCCCACAATCAGGTCGTGGACTTCCTGCGCCGGCGGACGCGCCGCCCCCAGGTCGATATCGACCCGCTCGCGTCGGTGCTCATTGCGGACACCGGCGACCCGCAGGTCGCCGCCGAAGCCGCCGAGTTGCGGGGCCAGTTGCGGGGGGCGCTCGACCGGCTGACCGAGCTGCAGAGCCAGGTCATCGCCCTGAAGTTCGGCGGCGGTCTGAGCAACGCCGAGGTGGCCCACATTCTCGGTCGTACGGAGGGCGCGGTCAAAGCGCTACAGTATAGCGCGTTACAGAATCTGGCCCGGTGGCTACAGCCGCCGCAGCCGCCGCCCGAGCCGGGGCGGGGCAGCGGGCGGCGCCGGACCTAAGAGGGTCATTCGCATGGATACGCCGATCGAGGATGCGCTCGAGGATTGCCTCCAACGCCTCCCCTACGAGGGGTTGGAGCGCTGTCTCGATCGCTACCCGGAGTATCGCACCACACTCGCTCCGATGCTCGACGATGGCCGCCGACCTGGAGCACGTCGACAGCCGCCGCCGCGCCCGACCCGGTCGTCCGCGCCAAGCGCCGCGCCCAGGTGCTCGTCGCCGCCGGCCAACTGCGCGCCGCGCCGGCCGCCAACGGGCGTGTCCCTGGCGAGGTGCCCCGCGCCTGGCTGCGCGGCCCGCGCCGCTGGGGCTGGGGCGCCCGTCTGGCTTTCGCCGCCGTGGTGCTGCTGGTCGGCGGCTTCCTCGCCTCCCTGCCTGTCGCCGCCGCCAGCCTGCCCGGCGACCCGCTCTACGGCGAGAAGCTGGCCGGCGATTCGCTCGCCGTGATCCTGGCCCGTGACGACGCGTCGCTTGCCCAGGCCCATTTCAACGCCGCTGCCCATCGCGCCGCCGAGGTGCAGATCCTCGCCGCGCGGGGTCGCCCGGCTGAGGCCGCGGTCGCCCTCGACCTGATGAGCCACGATACCCAGGCGGGCCTGGCCGCGCTGACCCACGCTACCGGCGCCGGGCGCCAACAGGCACTGGCCCTCCTCGCCCAGATCACGCCCGAGGAATCGGCCGCCGTTCAGGCCATCGCCCCCGCCCTGGCGACCAGCGACCCGACGAGCCCCGGAGGCCATGCCTATCAGGCTGCCGTGGCCGGCGTGAGCGCCGAGGAGGCCACCCTGGCGGGTACCCCGCTGGCCGCCGCCACGCCCACGCCACCTATCGTCGCGGGCACGACCCCGTCCGCGCCGGGCCCCGGTGGCGTGCCGTCGCCGGTCGCCGCCGCCTCGGCGCTCATTGCCGCGACCGACACGCCGTCGCCGCCGCTCCCGGGGTCTCCCCCGGTGCCCGTGATCCCCACCACCATCCCGGCGGGGCCCCCGGGCACGCCGCCCGGCCAGGCCAAGACGCCCGGTCCAGCCTCCACGCCGCCCGGCCAGGTGAAGACGCCCGGTCCGCCCGAGACGCCTGGCCCAGCCGCCACGCCGCCGGGCCAGGTGAAGACGCCCGGTCCGGCCGCCACGCCGCCCGGCCAGGTAAAGACACCCGGTCCTGCCGCGACGCCGCCCGGTCAGGTGAAGACACCTGGCCCGCCCGCCACGCCTCCCGGCCAGGCGCACACGCCGGTGCCCACACGCACGCCGCGGCCCACCAATACGGCGCGCCCGGCGAACACCCCACCGGGCCAGGTCCGCACCCCGGTGCCGACCCACACGCCGATGCCGACCCACACGCCGATGCCGACACATACACCCATGCCGACCAACACGGCGCAGCCGACCGATACCCCGCGGCCGGGCCACACACCCCCCGGCCATGACCGCACGCCGCAGCCGACCGACACGCCCGCGCCGACCGACACACCGCGCCCGGCACACACCCCGCCCGGTCAGGACCGCACGCCGCAGCCAACGCACACGCCGATGCCGACGCATACCCCGCACCCCACGCATACGCCGCATGGCGTCGCCGGGACCCTGGGCGATGCGGGGGACCCGGGCAGCACGGGCCTGGTCGCGGGAGACGGGCCGGGCACGGCGGGCGCCACGAGCCCCATGCCTTGGCTCGCCGCGCTGTTGATCCTGGGGTTTCTGGCGCGCCTGCTCTGGGTGCGCGTCCACCCCATCCTACCCCCGCCGCACCAGCGCCCGCAGGCGGGCCTGCTCCGCCGGGCGGATCACCCCCAGCCGCAGCACTAACACCGCGTAGGCGGCTAATCCCACGACCAGCCCCAGCACCGGCGGCAGCCCGACTGCGGCGATCCCCGCTGTGATCCCGCCGAGCGCCAGCCCGGCGATCAGCAGCCCCACGCCCGCACGCCCCGGCTGCAGCGCCGCGCCCCCTAGCTCGGCGCGCGTCCACAGCAGGAACGGCCCCAGCAGCACGAGCTCCGACAGGATGGTGACCAGCGCCGCGCCGTACATGCCCAGTGGCGGCACCAGCAGCAGGTTGGCCCCGATGTTGAACACCGCCGTCGCGCCGATGGCCCAGACGAGCCGCGCCTGCCGGTTCAGCGCGATCAGCACGTAGGTGGTCACCCCGTTGATGAAGCTGAACGGCAGGTAGCAGATGAGGATGGAGAGCGCCCAGGCCGCGTAGGGCAGGTAGCCCGGCTTGCCCAGCGTGAAGATGAGGATCAGCGGGTCCGCCAGCACGATCGTGCCCGCCACGAGGGGCAAGCTCAGCACGAGCAGCAGCTTGACCGCGCTCCGATACTGCCGCACGAGCGCGGGCCGGTCGTGCAGCGCCGCGTGCGCCATCGCCGGGAAGAGCGCGAAGACCACGCTCGGCGCGATGATCTGCGTCACGTTGATGAACTTGTACGCCGTCTCGTAGATCTGCACGTCAGCCGCGTAGTAGTAGTTGATGATGAACTGGTCGAAGCGGAAGAAGATCGTGATGAGCAGCCCGTTCAGCATCAAGGGGAACGCCTGCCGCAGCATGTGCCGCGCCACCGGCCCGTCCCAGCGCAGCGTGGGCGGGAAGAAGTCGCGCCGCAGCAGCCGGTTGAACAGCAGCGCCGTGCCCGTCGACGCCAGCAGCGCGGTCGCGGCCAGCCCCGGCGCGCCCCAGCCCAGCACCAGGCTGCCCGTGCCCAGCGCGACCGTCACCACCATCGTGACCACCTGGATGCCCGCGGGCACCGTGAGCCGCTCGTGCGCGTTGTAGAGCGCGGTCACGGCGCTGGAGAAGGCCCCGGGCAGCAGCGACAGCCCGAGCAGCAGCACGGCCGTCGTGCCCGCCGAGGTCAGTTGGAGCACGGCCGTCCCCGGTCCGCTCAGCGCCACCAGGCCGAGCGGCAGCAGCGCCAGCACGGCCAGCCCCAGGCGCACCGCCAGCGTCTCGGCGAACAGCCGCCGCACGACCGCCGGGCCGTCCGGGTCGGCCCGGTGCGCCGCCACCTCGCGGGTCAGCCACGTCCCCAGCCCCCAGTCGGCGATCGCGCTGGCGTAGGTCCAGATGAGCATCGCGATGATGTACTGCTGGAGCTCGCTCGCCTGGCCGGGGGCGGCCATGAGCCGCACCTGCAGCGCATAATAGGCCGTGCTGAAGAAGCGCACCACCAGTTGCGCGGCAAAGGGGCTGCCGATGTTGCGGGCGACCCGGCGGGCGGCCTCGTCGGCGGCGGGAGCAACCGGGGGAGCGGTCATGCGCGATCCTACGGGGTGAAGCCGATGATCAGCATCACGATGGCGAACATAGCGCACAGCAGGAACAGCGCGCTCCCACCGATCAGCCACACCCACAGCGGCGTGCCCCGGAAGACCTCGCCCCACGAGAGGGCCCGCTCCACCGGCTCAGCGCCCAGCCCCGCGGGGGCGGCACCCGCCACGCCGGGCGGGCTGGCGTCGGCCGGGCGGGCGCCCGGTGCGGCGGGCCCCGCGCCCGCCCCGGCCTCGTCGAGAATATCCCAATCGTCCACGCGCGCATCGCGCGCCCGATCCTGCGCCACGGCCGGCCCTTTCCAGCGCCCCCAGCGGGCAACCCCGCTATTATAAGCAACCGCGCCCACGCCCGTCAAAGCAGATTCACGCAGGACACGCCCCAGCACCGGCCCTCGTTTTCGCAAGCCCGCTCGCTCCAGCAAGACCGACGCGCCCGGCAATCGGCCTGCGACGAGCCGAGATCGCCTGTAGCAGGCGGCTCCACCCGTCGACGCGCCGTCCCAGCATCCCGCGCAAAGCAAGCCGGGTTGCCCAAGCGCCCCAGGTAGGGGCGGCCCCGCGTGGCCGCCCGGCTGCCCGAAGATTCGGCCTGCTACCAGCCGGGCTGCAGGGCAGACGTCTGTGGGAGCCGGCTCAGTCCGGCGAGGCCGACGCGACGATTCAGCCTGCTACCAGCCGGGATCCTGCGTTCGTCTGTGGGAGCCGGCTCAGTCCGGCGAGGCCGCCCGACCGCCCAACTGGCGCATGGCCGGCACGCTCGGCGGCATTCGTGCATTGGCGCCCCGGCGCCCTCTCTACCGGGATGCTGGCCGGCCGGTCGTGCATTCGTGGTGCGGCGCAGCCGCATTCGTGGGCGGCCCGTCCCCCACCATCCCGCCGGCCCACAGGCCGCATCGTGTTCCCTCGCCCCGTGAGGGGAGAGGGCTAGGGTGAGGGGCGAAAGCCGCCCCATGCCTCGCGCGCTACGGCCCCCGGCCGACCGCAGGCCGATACGTCGCCAGCGCGATGTCCACGATCTGCGCCGCGTCCGCGCGCGAGACCAGCACGTCCGGGTGGAACGTCGCATCTGCGTAGCCCGGCATCACCTGCAGCGCCGCCACCGTCGCCACATAGTAGTAGAAAGCACTGCCGGCAGGCACGTCGCGGAAGGCCACCGTCGGGGGGTCGTCGAGCGGCCAGCCCTGCGCCAGCACCAGCAGCTTGGCCAGTTGCGCCCGCGTGACCGGCGCGTCCGGCTGGAACGTGCCGTCCTTGTAGCCGTGCAAGATGTCGGCCGCGTACGCCGTCTCGATGTAGGCATAGAAGGGGTGCGTCGGCGGCACGTCGGCGAAGTGCGGCCCGTCGAGCCCGCCCAGCGGCAGGGCCGCGCCCAGCACCAGCAGTTTCGTCACCTCCCCGCGCGTGATCAGCGCCTCCGGCCGGAAGGTGCCGTCGCGGTAGCCGTGCAGCAGCCCGCGCTGCCCCAGGTCCTGCACGAACGGCGCGAACCAGTCGACCCCCGCGCAGACATCCGCATAGAGACAGTCACGGGGCCGTGTCGGCACCGCGGTCGGTGGCGCGGGGGGCCGCGTCGGCACCGCCGTCGGCGGCGCCACGGTCGGCGGGGGCGCCGGCACCCGCGTGGCGGTGGGCCGCGGCGTGACGCTGGGCGGCGCGGGCGGGGGCGGCGGCAGGGTCGGCGGCGGCAAGCCCGGCGCCGCCGCGATGGCCGCGGCCACGTCGATGAGCCCGTACCCGTAGGCGTCGTCGCGCCCGGGCGCGCCCAGATCCGTCGCCGTGTGCGTGATCTGCTGCACCACGCTGGCGTTCGTCCAGCCCGGCCCCGTGCTGAACATCAGCGCCGCCAGCCCCGAGACGATGGCCGCCGCCTGCGACGTGCCGATCTCGCGGCCGTAACCCTGCTGCACGTTGCCGTTCAGCCCCTGCGGCCACGTGCTCAGGATGAACCGATCGGGCGGGTCGTTGCTGAAGTGCGCGTTGCCGCCCGGCGCCGCCACCGTGACGAAGCGGTTGGACTCCGAGTAGTACGCGCGCGTGTTGTCGTTGCCCACCGCCGCGACTGAGATGACGTGCTCATACGCCGCCGGGTACTCCACCGGGTTGCCCGAATCCGCCGCGTTGCCCGCCGCGGCCACGATCACCGCGCCGCTGTTCCAGGCGTCCGTGACCGCCGCCTGCTCCACGCTGCTGTAGCTCACGCCCCCGAAGCTCATATTGATCACCTGAGCGTGATACTGCGCGGCCAGCGCGAGCCCGTTGATCCAGGCCGCGCTCGTCAGGTTGCCCGCCGCGTCGGCCACCTTGATCGGCATGATCCGCGCCTGCCAGGCCAGGCCCGCGCCGCCGATGCCGTTGTTGGCCCCCGCCGCGATCAGCCCCGCGACGTGCGTGCCGTGCCCGTTATCGTCCTGGGGTGCCGCGCCGGGCGTGATGAAGTTCGCGCCGGGGGCGAGGCGCCCGGAGAACTCCGGGTGGTTCAGGTCGAGCCCCGTGTCGAGCACCGCCACCAGCACGCCCGGCACCTGAGGCCAACTCCAGGCGGCGGGCGCGTCGACGCGCGGCCAGGCCCACTGCTGGGGGTAGAGCGGGTCGCTCGGCACCACCGCCGCCGCCTGGATGTGCCGCACCAGGTTCGGGCTCGCCGCCTCGACCTGCGGCTGCTCCCCGAGGAGTTGCGCGGCCGCTTGCTCCTGCCCCGACGCCACGTTCAGCACGTAGCTGTTCGGCGTCAGAAGCTCGGTCCGCACCGTGGCGGTCATGCCGATCGCGCTGAGCACGTTCTGCGCGTTCGTCTGCGCGTCGGCCTTGGTGCTCCCGCCCGAGCGAAAGCGCACCACGACCTGTCCGGGGACCACCGCCGCGTCGGCCGAGGGGTTGAGCGCGTATCCGTTGGGTAGGACGGCGACCGGGGTGGCCGGCTGGGGTGCGGGCCCGGCGACCGAGCCGGCGGAGCCGAGTCCGCCGCCGGCCAGGATCAGTAGTGCGCAGACGGCTGCCGCCGTCCCGATTCCCAGCCGCCGCGACGGCTGACTCATAGCGTAGGCTCCTGCTCAGGCCCGTCCGTGCCGGCCTGTCATCCCGGCGTGTCACATGCGCGTTAGCGCCGCCAGAGGTCCGGCAGGAAAGCGCTGTTCGGGATCACCGCCTGGGTCTGCCCCGGGGGTGTCCAGAACAGTATACACGGTTCGCGCCAACCCGGCGCGATGTCGCGGAAGCGGAACGTATGCGGGCCCGCCGTCAGCGCCACGGTCGCGTCGTACAGCGGCACGTTCAGCGCGCTCAGGCCCGCGGGCTGCCACTGCAGCGCCTGCCCATCCAGCCACAAGTCCGGCCGCCCCCCGATGTCGACCTCGAACCCGTACGTGCCCGTACTCGGTGCCAGCAGCGTGCCCTGCCATTCGCCCACGAAGGGCGTCACCCCGAAGGGTGTGTAAAAGAAGAACCAGCTAGGCGTCGGCTCCTCCCGCACGAGATCCACCGGCGCGCTCGGGTCCGGGCTGTTGCGGTAGCTCGCCGTGACGCCGTGGACGCCCAGATCGGGCGCGAGCAGCGCGCCGCGCGTGATCACCTGCGTCGCGCTCACGGTCGCGGTGCCGGTCAGCGGCCCGGCCCAGCGCAATTGCGTCGGCGCGCCGGGGCCGTCCGCGCGCACGGTCAGCGTGAAGGGGTAGCGCCCCGCGATCAGGTCGGCGTCGCTGCCCGCGGCGGCGAAGGCCCGCCCGGCGATCTCCAGCGAGGCGGCGTTGGTTCGCCCCGCGACCGCCAGGTGATAGCGGCCGGTGGCTCCCGGCTGCAGCGTGCCTTGCCAGGTCGCGGTGACCGGCCAGGTGGCGTCCGGGCAGGGGCAGGGCGCCCCAGTCCAGCGTCACGCCGTCGGTCACTGCGCGCGTCACCTGCACGCCCGCCGCGTCACGCAAGGTTAAGTTGACATAATACTGAGCGTTGCGATCGGCCGCGGGGATGAGCACGCTGAAGAAGAGCGCGTTGCCGCCTGCCGGCCCCTCAATGCTGCGGATCGTCGCGTGCGGGTAGAGTGTGCGCAGCCAGTCGAGCGTGGCCGTGTTGCGGTTGTCGAGCAGGAGCAGCGCGGCGTGGCCCGGTTCGCCCGGGGGCAGGGGCGTCTCGTGCGGGCTCGTGAACGCCGTCCCGATGCGGTGCCCGGCAAGATACTGCACCGTCGCTTGCTCGTAGAGGCCCATCGCCAGGAAGTCGTCGGTCGTCGGCGGCTGCTGCTGCACGATCTCGACCGCCAGCCGCGCCGGTGTCGAGAAGGCCTTGTAGACGTCGGGATTGACCTCTTGCACGAGGAAGTACCGGCGCGCGTTCGCCCCGACGATCAGCGTGAGGATCGCCACGACCGCCACGGTGCCCCAGGCGGGCATCCCCGGCCGCACCGGCCGCGGCAGCGCGCGCCACAGCCCCGCCACGGGCAGCGCCGCCAGCAGCGCCACGGCGCTCGTGTCGCCCAGCGTGCGCAGCGCCTGCGGGCTCTCGTCCGGCGCGGACAGGATCCCGCCCGCCAGCAGCACGAACAGCCCTGCGGCCGGGAAGAGGTAGGGCCAGGCCGGCACGCGCCCGTGCCGCTGCCGCCAGGCCAGCAGCAGGGCGATCGCCAGGCCGCAGGGCAGCAGCGCCGCGGTGATCAGGTCGAGCATCCGCGCGCCGGGCAGGTCGTGTCGCCCGTTCGGGTCGCCCGCCAGGTTCCACATGCCCAGGTGGGCCAGGATGCTGCTGCCCAGCGGGCTCAGGTTGCCTGCCTGCTGGATCGCCGCGGTCACGGCGACCGTCGAGGCGCGCGCCGCGTAGTCGGCGGGCTGCACCAGCGCGTAGACCAGCACCGGCGCCGCGCCGATCAGCAGCCCGGCCAGCAGGATCGCCAGCCCGCCGCGCGCCCGCCGCCACAGCCCGCGTTCGGTCAGCAGCCGATAGGCCAGCAGCAGCACCATGAGGCCCAGCCAGGCGCGCGAGATGTAGTACAGCTGAAAACCGAGTCCCAGCAGCAGCCCCGCCCAGGCGTACCAGCGCACCCGCCCCGTCGCCAGCGCGCGCACCAGGCAGCCCGCCGCCAGCAGGTCGACCGGCAGCGACCAGATCGCGTTGAAGCCGATGCGGCTGAAGTTGATCTCCCAGGTCATCGCGGCCAGAATCGCCGCCGCGGCCAGCGCGGCCCGCCGCCCGTAGAGCGGCAGCGCCAGCCAGCCGATGGCCGCGACCGCCGCGGTGCCCGCCAGCGCCATCGGCAGCCGGATCGGCAAGATCGTCGGCCCGAACAGGCGGATCAGCAGCGCGATCGGGTAGAGATAGAGCGCGGGCTCGCCGTTCTGCCCGCCGATGAACAGCGGACGCCAGCCCGTGTCCCAGATCTGCTCCGCCTGCATGCCCGCGATCAACTCGTCGGCCCACAGCCCGCGCGGCACCAGATCGAGCGCGTAGAAGCGCAGCCCGGCCGCCACGGCCAGGATCAGCAGCCACGGCCACAGCCGGCGCCACAGCGGCCGGGGCGCCTCCGCCGCTGGCCCCGGTCCATGCCCGACCCCCAGCGCGCCCGCGAACACCACCGCGCCGGCCAGCCACAGCCCCCAGGCTAGGCTGCCGCCCGCCGCGTGGCCATCGGTCTGCGCCAGCCCCACGAAGCCGGGCACGGCCCCGAGCACCAGCAGCGCGCCGCCCAGCGCCGCGATCGCCCAGCGCCGCCCCGGCCCGTGCAGCGCTCCGGCGACCGCGGGCGCGGCCCGCCGTGGGAATCCGCCCGCGCCCACCAGTCCCGTCGCGGCGAGCACCGCTCCGGCGCTCAGCAGCAGCCAGCCCGGCACCGGCCCGAACAGGGTCCGCCGATCCAGCGCCATCTGCCCGATCAGCGCCACGCCCAGCCCCGCAACCCCCACGGCGAGGGCGCGCCGGGCGTCCACGGCGCCCGCGGCCGCGCCATCCCCAACCGGCGCGCGCGCGGGCGGCCGCCGGTCCGCTGCGCCTGGAGCGGCGGACTCCGCCCCGGGCACAGGCGCGGTGGGAGCGGGCAGGGGAGGCTGGGAGTCAGGATGCACAGGCGGTATCACAGGGCGTCACAAGCAGCGCGTCGTCGATCGCCGCGCCACCCGGCGACGCGCGGCCGGGCAGGGCGCGCCCCAGTATACCACGATCCCCCGCCGCCCCGCCCGTGGCACCCCCCATGCTAAACGGCAGGGAGCACCACCGGCTGTAGGACGGGGCTCCGCCCCGCGACGCGCCGCCCGCCCGCTCGGCCTGGAATCGAGCCCGGATGTGGGGCAGACGTCTGTGGGAGCCGGCTCCGTCCGGCGAGGCCGCCCGGCCGCCCCGCCCAAACGAAGCCGCGCGTCTGTGCAAGCCGGCTCAGTCCGGCGATGATGGGAGGCGAAGTCGTCTGTAGGAGGGGGCTCCGCCCCGCGACAACCGCCGCCGCCAAGATCCCGCCCGATACACGCCGGGCTCAACGGCACGAGCGGCGAGCCGCCGGCCAAGATGCGGACGACCATCGACCCGCTTGACGGCCCGGCCCGTTTGCGTTACGATGATGCCGCAGTGCGCCCCCGGAAGGCGCGAATGAAGATCGAGGAGCCGCCGCATGATTCAAGAACTGGTCCGAGAGATTTACGAAACGGCGTCCATGGATTGGGCCACCTCCGAGAAAGTCGCCTACACGATGCTCCAGTTCCTGGAGCGCAAGCTGCCGCCCGACGACTACGCCCACATCAAGAAATACATCCTGGGCTACCACACCTACACCCTGCCGCCCAGCAGCGGCTATGTCGGCTACGAGGACGAGCCGCCCGACCAGGCCATGACCGGCCTGCAGCCCGCCGCGCCCGCCCTGCCGCCCAAGGGTCAGCCCTCCGGCGAGCTCTAGGCCCCCGCCCGAAAGCACGAAACCGGGAGGACCCATCCTCCCGGTTCGTCGTGCCCAGTAAGCGCGCGGGCGGCCGCGCGGCCTAATACGACCGCTCGACCACGTACTCCGCGAGCCCATGCAGCAGGTCGCGCGCCGCACTCTCCGGCAGCGCCTGCAGGGCGCCCTGCGCCGCGCGCGCATACTGCGCGGCCCGCTGCAGCGCCAGCGGCACCCCCTCCGAGCCGGCCACCCGCCCGATCAGCTCCGCGATGGCCGCTTCGTGTGCCGGTAGCGCGCTCCGCTTGCCCGATCCCTCGGGTGCCGGCCCGAACACATAGTTCGTGCGTTTCAGCAGCGGCGGCACGCGTGCCACCCAGTCGCGCCACTCCTCGGGGTGCGCCGCGGCGAAGCGGCTCACCGGCAGTGTCACGTGGCCCTGCCGCAGGTCGCTGCCCACCGGTTTGCCGAGCTCCGCCTCGCTCGCCGTGAAGTCGAGCACGTCGTCCACCACCTGGAAGGCGCGCCCCAGCCACAGCCCGTAATCCCGCAGCGCGGCGACCTCCGCGGCGCTGCCGCCCGCCAGCATGGCACCCGTTTCGGAGGCCGTGGCGAACAGCGCCGCCGTCTTCCCCGTGATGCGCCGCTCGTACTCGTCGTCCGACGGCAGGATCGCCAGCGCCTCCTCCAGCGTCGGCGGGGCGCCGGGGCCCGGCGCGGCGTGCGCGCCGTTCGTGCCGTGGCCGTTCATCCCCGGCGTCGCGGCCCCGTGCCCGTTCAGCTCCACGCCCAGGCTCTGCGCCAGCCCCGGGATCGTCGTGAAGGCGTTGCGCAGCAGCTGCCGCAGCTCCCCGTCGCACAGGCGGCGCAGGCTGTCCGCGAAGCGCGCGATCACCGGCACATTGTCCGTCTCGGTGATCAACATGGCCGCGCGCGCGAACAGGTAATCGCCCGCGAGGACGGTGGCGGCCGGGCTCATCCACACGTTCAGCGTCGGCAGGCCGCGGCGCACACTCGCGTTGTCGATCAGGTCGTCGTGCACCAGGCTGGCCGTGTGCAGCGTCTCCATCGCCGCCCCAAGCGCCACCACGCGCCGCTCGAGCACCGGCTCGGGCCCCGCCTGGCTGGCCAGCACGGCCAGCGCGGGCCGCAGGCGCTTGCCGCCGCTGCCGAAGACTCGGTCGAGCGCCAGGCGGAGCAGGGGGAATTCGTCTTCCTCCGTCGAGCGGAGCTTGTGCTCGACGGCGTCCAATTGCGGCCGAATCGGCGCCAGCAAGGACTTCAAGCTGGTGCCCGATGGGGCACCGGCACCGGCTGCCATGGGTCTGAGACCTCCTCGCGCCCCCCGGGCGCGAACAGCGGCGAGGGTCCGGCCGCGCCCAGCACGCCGGGCGCCTACCCGGACCCCCGCCGGATTAGCGAAATCGCGCCAAGTCCGCCACGCGGCCCTGACCCCTTCATTATAGCGGCCGCGCCTGGAAATGTCAATAGTTTCATGAAACTGTGAAACTTCGCGGGGACCTAAGTCGGAGTTTTGGGACATTCTGCGACATTCAGGGGAATCAGCCGGTCCTTGCGCACGAACCGGTAACTGCAGCCCTCCGGCAGGTCGCCCTCGTTGTGCAGAGGGAACGCCCGGCAGATGCGCGGCCGCGTCTCGTAGATGCCGCAGCGGGCCTTGCCGTCATACCAGCGCAGGTTGCGGCAACGCCACACGGGCACGCCGTCCGCCCGGTGGTACGCGACGACCAGGTGCTGCCGGATCTCCACGATCTCCGGCGTGTCGCTGGCCGAGGCATCGCGCTCCGCGCCGGTCTCCGGGTCCGGCTCCACGAGCAGGATGCGCTCGCAGCAGTGCCCGCACTGCGCGCAGGTGCCGATCAGGTAGGTGTCCGGCGTCTCGCGCCCCGACATGCTGACGGTCAGCTCGGCCATCCCTCAGTCCTCCGCCGGCAGGCAGTGGCCCACAGGCCGGCGCCGGTCGTCGTACAGCGTCAGCGTGGCCGGGTCGAGGTACAGGTTCGCCGCGCGCGCCACCGCGCCGGCCGCCTGCTGGGCCGCGGCGTCTCCGGCGATCGGGTAGCGGCGGCCCTGCCAGGCGAGCGCCCGGGCCCGTCCGTCGGCGGCGAAGACTACCTGCCCGATGTGCACGAGGTCCGGCGCGGGCGGCTGCGGGCCGGTCATCGGGCGCCTCCGGCGGGCGCCTCGTTCGCGGTCCGAAACTGCGTCTCGTACAGCGCGGCGTAGACCCCGCCGCGCGCCAACAGCTCGGCGTGCGTGCCCTGCTCGACCAGGCGCCCATGGTCGAGCACGAGGATTACGTCGGCCGCCAGGATCGTGCTCAGGCGGTGGGCGATGACCAGGCTGGTGCGGCCCTCCATCACGCGTTCCAGCGCCTCCTGGATCAGCGCCTCGGTCCGGCTGTCCAGCGCCGACGTCGCCTCGTCGAGCACCAGGATGCGGGGGTTCTTCAGGATGACCCGCGCGATGGCCACACGCTGCTTCTCGCCGCCCGACAGCCGGTAGCCCCGCTCCCCGACCACCGTGTCGTAGCCGTCCGCCAGGTCGAGAATGAACTCGTCGATGTTGGCGGCCTGGCAGGCGGCGCGGATCTCCTCGTCGCTCGCGTCCGGCCGGGCGTAGAGCAGGTTGGCCCGGATCGTGTCGTGGAAGAGGTAGCTCTCCTGCGTCACCATGCCGATGTTCGCCGACAGGCTGTCAAGCGGCACGTCGCGGATGTCGCAGCCGTCGATGCAGATCGCGCCCGCAGTCACATCGTAGAGCCGGGGCAGCAGGTAGGTGATCGTCGTCTTGCCCGCACCGCTATGCCCGACGAGCGCCGCCAGCTGCCCCGGGCGCACGGTGAAGGAGACGTCCTCCAGGGCGTAGCGCACCTCGGCGTCGTCGGGGTTCGCGACCGCGGTGGTTTCCGGCAGGCGCGCGGCCGGGGCGCCGTTGCGCCGCGGCCCCGCGTCCTCCGAGATCGTCTTGAGCACGTTCGCCTGCCCGAAGCGCGTCACCGCGCTGAGCGCGGCCGCGGCCGACGACGTCGCCGACGCGGCCTCGCGATAGGCGAAGGTCACGTGCTCGAACTGCACCAGCCCCCGGACGTTGCCCAACGGCACCGCGTTCGGCTTGTCGGTGATCTCCACCGGCAGGTCGAGCACCTCGAAGACGCGCTCGAACGATACGAGCGAGGTGGCGAAGTCGAGCCGCGAGTTGGTCAGCGCGGTCAGCGGGCCGTACAGCTGCGCAAGATACGAGCTGAAGGCCACGATCGTGCCGACGGTGAAGGCGCCGCTCAGCACCAGATTGCCGCCGACCCAGAAGACCAGCGCCGTGCCCGCCGCGCTCGTCAGGCTCAGGGCCAGGAAGAAGCCCCGCGATACCACCGCCTGCTGGATGCCCGTCTCGGCCACGGCGCGGGCGCGCTGGGCCATGCGCGCGTTCTCGTCGCGCGCCCGCCCGAACAGCTTGACCAGCAGCGCGCCGCTGACGTTGAGCGTCTCGTTCATGAGCGCGTTCATCTGGGCGTTCATCTGCATCTGCCGCCGGATGATCGTGCGCAAGACGCGCCCCACCCGCCGCGCCGGCAAGATGAAGATGGGCAGCAGCGCGACGGCCAGCAGGGTCAGGCGCCACTCGAAGAAGAGCATGATCGTGAGCACGCTGACCAGGCTGACGATGTTGGAGACGATGTCGACCATGGTGCTGGAGACGGCGCGCTGCGCGCCGACGACGTCGTTGTTGAGGCGCGACATGAGCTCGCCCGTGCGCGTGTTCGTGAAGAAGCGCAGCGACATGCGCTGCAGGTGTGTGAACAGGCTGCTCCGCAGGTCGGCGATAATGCCCTCGCCGATCTGCGCGGCCATCCAGCGCTGGACTACGCCCAGCCCGCCGCTGATCAGCGGCACCAGGATCATGCCCACGGCCAGCCAGTTCAGCCGCGTGGCATCGTGCTTGGGCAGGGCGTTGTCGATCAGGTCGCGGAAGAGCAGCGGCGGGATCAGCGAGAGCAGCGTGATCCCGAAGATCGTGACCAGCATGATCGCGGTGCGCCCGCGATAGGGGCGCGCGTAGGTGCCGATGCGCCGGAGCAGCGCCAGGCTGATCTGCGGGCGATCTTGTTCTTCGTCGTAGCGGATGTAGGACCACCAGCCGCCGCCATGCATTCCCATACCGTTCACCCATCGCGATCCGCGGGCGCTTGACGCGCCCGCGAGTTTGCGTATAATGAGATTATAGCCGGGAAGACGCCGGTGTCTCCTCGCTCCGTAGCATGAACTTGGCCTGGACGCGATCTCCCGTGGCCCCGGCCCTCCGGGTGGCCGTGTTTGGGCCCGTTTCCTACCCTGAATCTCGTCGTACTTTGCTCGGAGGACCATCGAGGCCGCGCATGGCTACCGCATCGTCCGCACCGGTCGTGCTTCTTGTCGAGGACAGCGCTGAGCAGCGCCTGCTCCTCCGCGAGTTCCTCGCCGACATCGTCGCCGCCGATTTCTGCGAGGCGGCCGACGCCGACACCGGCTACGCCCACGTGCGCGCCCGCACCCCCGACCTCGTGCTGCTCGATCTGAACGTGCCGCCGCACGGCGGGCTGGCCCTGCTCCAGGCGCTGCGCGCCGATCCCGCGCTGCGCCACGTGCAGGTGATCGTGCTCTCCGGCTCGCGCCGCCCCGAGGATCTGGCCGTGATCGCGGCCGCCGCGCCCTGCCGCTTCATCGAGAAACCCTACGACCTGGACGTGCTGGAAGCCGCCATCCTCGAATGCCTGCAGGCAGGCACGGAACGGCCCTACTAGGACACCCGCTCGATATACTCCCCCGTCTCCGGGTTCACCGCCACCTTGTCCCCCTCCTTGATAAAGCCGGGGGTCGAGATGGTGACGCCGTTGTCCAGCACGACGCTCTTGCTCACGCCCGAGACGGTCGAGCCCTTCACCACCGGCTCGGCTGCCGTGACCGTCAGCACGACGCGCTTGGGCGGCCGGATGCCGAGCGACTCCTCGCCGTGCATCAGGATCTGGTAGACATCGCCCTCGACCAGGAATTCGGCCGCCAGCCCCAGCACGTCCCGCGGCACGGGGTACTGGTCGAGCGTGTCCTGGCGCATGAAGTGGTAGGTCTCCCCGTCGTTGTAGAGGTACTGCATCTCGTGCGTGTAGACCTCGTACTCCTCCAGCGACTCGTTCGACTTGAAGGTGAAGTCGAGCACCCGGCCGGTGCCCAGGTTCTTGAGGCTGGTCCGATAGAAGGACGAGCCCTTACCCGGGTTCACGAACTCGACGTCGAGCATCTGATGTGGTTGGTCGTTGAAGACCACCGTCAGGCCGCGGCGAAACTGATCAGCTGAAACTCGTGCCATGCGTAACTCCTTCACTCCATTGGTAATCTGCGCTTGTCAGCCCAGGCGCGGCCGGCTCACTCTCCGGCCAGGGGCGGGCCGAACAGCTCGCGCCCGGGCATCCAGAGCGTGTCGTGGATGGACGCCGCGTCGGCGAAGAGCATGATCAGGCGGTCGACGCCGACCGCGATGCCCCCGGCGGGCGGCATGCCCGCCTCCAGCGCCGCCAGAAAGTCGGCGTCGACCGCGAACTGCTTCTTGCCCATCTGCCGGCGCGCGGCCTGATCGGCCAGCAGGCGAGCCCGCTGCTCGGCGGCGTCGTTGAGCTCCGAGAAGGCGTTGCCGAGCTCCAGCCCGGCGCAGAAGAACTCGAAGCGCTCGGCGTAGCGCGGATCGTACGCGCGGCGGGCCAGGCCCGCCATCGCCAGCGGAAAGTCGTAGAGAATGGTCGGGTGGCCCTGGCCCAGGTGCGGCTCGACCTCGTTGGCGTACAGTTGGCCCAGGAGCTCGTCCCAGGGGGCGTCGCCGACGGCATAGCCCCGCGCCTGCATCACGGCGGACAATGCGGACCGCTCTCCCACCGCGTCGAGGTCGACCCCGGCGTAGCGGGCGAGCGCGTCACGATAGCTGATCCGGTCCCACGGCGGCGTCAGATCAACTTCCATGCCCTGATACACAAGGCGCAGGCGCGCGCCGGGCGGCGGTGGCGCGGGCGCTGCGTCGGGATCCGCGCCGGGCCGCGTCGCCAGGTAGAGGTGGGTCAGCAGCGTCTCGCAGTCGGCCATGATCGCCCGGTAGTCCGCGCCGGCCCGATACCACTCAAGGATGGTGAACTCCGGGTTGCGGCGCCGTCCCGTATCTTCACGGTTGCGGAAGGCCTTGCAGATCTGGAAGATCCGGGGCAGTCCCGCCGCGAGTAGGCGCTTCATCGCGTATTCGGGCGAGTTGGTCAGGAAGGCGCGCTGCCGCCCGCCGCGCACGTCCTCGAGCTCGGTCTCGAAAACCTCCAGGTAGGGCTCCATGCTGGGCACCGGCACCAGCAGCGGCGTCTCGACCTCGTGGAAATCGGCCGCCTGGAAGAACGCGCGGATGGCGCGGATGACGCGCTCGCGCATGAGGTAGCGAGGCAGCAGGCCCGGTTCCTCGCGCAGGCGCTGCCAGGTGGGCCGCGTCGTCACGTGCCGGTATCCCGATATTCGTAGACGTCGCCCGTGTACGACTCAATCTGCCAGCGGTCGCCGTCGCGCGCCTGAATGTAGCTCGGCCCGAGGGGCGATTTGCCCGCGCCGCCGGGGATGTCGAGCACATACGTCGGCAGGCAGAGGCCGGAGATGTGCCCGCGCAGCTGCTTCATGATCGCCTGCCCCTCGGCGATCGTGGTGCGGAAGCCGCCGACACCGCGCGTCATGTCGCAGTGGTGCAGGTAGTAGGGCTTCACCCCGGCCCGATAGACCAGGCCCCGATAGAGCTCGGCCAGGACCGCGGCCCGGTCGTTCACACCCTTGAGCAGCACGTTCTGGTTCAGCAGGTGCGCGCCGGAGCGATGCAGCAGCCGGCAGGCGGCGACGGCCTCGGGCGTGAGCTCGCGCGGGTGGTTGAAGTGCGTCACGATCCAGAGCATGCGCACCGATCCGAGCACTGCGCCAAGCTCGGGCGTCACGCGCATCGGCAGCGTGACCGGCACGCGCGTGTGGATGCGGATCGCCTCGACGTGCGGGATCGCGTCGATGCGCGCGAGCAGCCGCGCCAGCTTGTCGTCGCCGAGCACGAGCGGGTCGCCGCCGGTCAGGATCACCTCGCGTACCTCGGGGTGCCCGGCCACGTACGCCAGTGCGGGCGCCAGATCGTCGTGCGGGTAGCCCGACTCGCTCTCGTTCAGTTGCTCCTTGCGGAAGCAGAAGCGGCAGTACATCGAGCAGAGGTACGTCGGGTAGATCAGCACGCGGTCGGGATAGCGGTGGGTCAGGCGCGGCACCGGCGACCAGCGCCGGTCGCCGATGGGATCGTGGAGCTCCTCGGGCAGCGTGACAAGCTCGCCCGGCGCGGCCACCGCCTGCCGGCGGATCGGGTCGGCCGGGTCATCCCAGTCGATCAGCCGCAGGTAGTAGGGCGGGATCGCCATCTTGTACTCGTCGAGCACGGCCTCCAGGTCGGGGGCGACGGCGCTACCCGCCGCCTGCCGGAGGGCGGCGGCGCTGCGGACGCTATGGCGGAGCTCGTCTTGCCAGGTCAAACTCATGATCGGAGCGGTCTCGTTCCAGGTGTCGGGTTGCGCGATACAGGCATGTTGATTCCGGGCCCGTGTAACAGGCCTTCAGTATTATATCGTATTAGGGCGCATTCGCCCAACGCGGGGCGCGGCTAGGGGTCGGCGGGGGGCGGCGCGTGGCGGCTGATCTTCTGCTGCAGCCGCGCGCGTCGCCGTTCGAGATCGGCGTACGTGGATCGGGGGGCGGTGGCGCGCACCCAGGGGTCGGCGCAGAGGCGCAGCGCCCGCTCGACGAGGGCAGCGGCCTGGGCGTACTCGCGCGTGTGGTGCTCGTAGTGCTTGGCGAGCTCGACGTAGGGGAAGATCAGCGTCGTCTCGCGTGCGATCAGCTCTTCCCAGATGCGCAGCGCTTCCTCGTGTTGGCTGAGCTTCTTGTGTGCCGTCGTCAGCCGCTGCAGCGTGGCGCCACGCAGCGTGGGGCTGATCGGCCCGCGCAGCGCGCGCTCGTAGGCGCGCACGGCGGCCTCGTAGTGGCCCAGATCCTCGTGGAACCGGCCCAGGCCGTAGCACTCGGCGCTCTGCAGGTCGGCCTCCTCGGGCGCGTGCAGCAGGCCGCCCAGGTGGCCCGCCAGCGCCAGCATCGAGACGACGTCGAGCCGGTTGTGCTCGAAGACGGGCAGCAGGGCCGCAATCTGGCCCGTCCGCAGGTACTGGAAGTAGAGCGAGGGGATCAGCCAGCCCGGCACGTCGCCGTGGCGGCGGAAGTGCAGCACGTGGTCCTCGATCGTGCCGAGCGCGCAGGAGGGCAGCCAGTCCTTCCAGACACGGCGGCTCGGCGCCAGCAAGTCGAGATGCAGCGGGCTGCTCTGCACCGGGCGCATGCGGCTGAGGGTGAAGCGTGCCTCCATCAGCGGCCAGTCGAACGTGCGGCCATTGAAGCTGACGAGACAGGCGCTGCGCCCGAGCAGGTCGTTGAAGACCGCCAGCAGGGCGCGCTCCGACTCCAGGTCGGGCAGAAACAGCTGGCGGACCACGAAGGTGTCGTCCTCGAAGAAGCCGACCCCGGCCAGGAAGACGTAGGTGCCCGTGCCGCCCGCGAGGCCGGTGGTCTCCGTGTCGAAGAAGAGGAGGCGGCGGCGGTCGACGCCCGCCAGCGCGGCGTTGCGCCCCAGTTGGGCGAGGACATCGTCGGGCAGGTGCAGCAGCCGGGCCAAGGGGACGCGGCCGTGCTCGTGGTCCAGCGCGTAGCGGTGCTCGACGACGAAGCAGCGCCCGTGGGCCGTCTCCTGCCAGGTGCCGGGCAGCGCTGCCGAGAGCAGGTCAGCGCCGGGCGGCGCCACGACCGCGCGGGGCGGCGCCCCGGCCGGCGGTAGGACCTCGGGCGGCCGGTCGGCGGGCAGGGCCGGTGGCGCCTCGGACCGCGTGAGGGGGCGCAGGCCCAGGGTGCGCATGCGATCGCGGAAATGAGCGGCGTCGATCGGGCGGCCTCCGGCAACGATTCGGCAGAATGGGAAGACGGGCAGCGTATCTCTTGCCCGGGAGTATAGCACAGGCGTGCTACCGCTGTCAACGGCGATCGGGCGCCGGACTGGCGTTCCTGCCTGGCGGTTTGCGTTGCCGTGGCACCCGAAATGGCCCGGGTGCGCGCGGTTTTGGGAACGGTCCTACCTTTTGGTATACTTTGCCTGACACGGCCGCCGGCTGCCCCGCATCCCGCGTGGGGACGCCTGTCTGGCCCGGAGGACCTCATGCCGCTACCTGCCCCCGCCGCCAGCGACGCGCCGGCCCTCGTCGCCGGCCCCCCGCCCGCCGAGCGCGCGCGGCTCGCGCGCGCCCTGCACGACACCGTGATCCGCACGCTGACCGCGATCGGGGCCGAGATCGCCGCGGCCCAGCGCGATTTGGCGGGCGGCGATACGGCGGGTGCGGCCGCGGATCTGGCCCGGCTGCAGGATCGGGTCGCGACCGGACTGGAGGAGGCGCGGCGCACGATCCTGGGCTTGCATCCCGCGGCGCTGCCCGGGGGCGACCTGGCCGGCGCGCTCGCGGCCGAATTGGCACGTCAGGCCGGCGCGGCGGGCCTGCGCCAGCAGTTCCAATTGGCCGGCACGCCCGTGGCGCTGCCGCTTGAGACCGAGGAAGATCTGCTGCAAATCGCGCGCGAAGCCCTGCAAAACGTGCGCCGCCATGCCACCGCGAGCAGCGTGCAGGTGCGGCTGGAGTACGACAGCGCCGCGCCGCAGGTGATCCTCGCGGTCGAGGACGATGGGCAGGGCTTCGACCGCCGCAACCCCCTCGCCGGGCGGATCCCGGCGCCGGGCGGCGATCCCGATGCGCCCGCGTTGCGGGGTGCTTACCTCGTGCCTAGCGCTCCGGATCTCGAAAGCCCCGTCCTCGATCTGACCGGCTACGGTTTGCTCGGCATGGAAGAGCGGGTCCGCCTGCTCGGCGGTGAGCTCCGCGTGGCCTCGGGGCGGGCCGTGGGCACGCTCGTGGAGGCGGTGGTGCCGTACGACCGCCCAGCCACCGTCCCGCCGGTGCCGGCGCACCGCGCGCCTGGCGCGCAGCGCCGCGTGCGCGTGGTCGTGGCCGCCGACCAGCCGCTTGCCCGAGCCGGGGTGCGCCGCCTGCTCGAAGGCGACCCGGAGATCGAAGTGATCGCCGAGGCGGCTGACGGCGGGGCCGCGCTGGCCGAGGTGGTCACGCTCCGGCCCGACGTGCTGCTCCTCGACCTGCAGCTGGGCGAGACGGATGGCCTGGCCGTGCTGGCCCGCCTGGCCGCCGCCGCCGCGCCACCGGCCGTAATTGTGCTGGCGACGTACGACCAGGACGCGGCGCTGATCGAGGCCCTGCGCCTGGGCGCGCGCGGCTACGTGCTGAAGCAGGCCGAGGCGCCCGAGCTCGGCCGGGTCATTCGCGCCGCCGCCCGCGGCGACCTGCTGCTGCCCCCCGGCTTGACCGCGCGCCTGCGCGGCCCGGCCGCCGATCCGCCGCCGCCCGAGCGGCTGACCGCGCGGGAGCAGGATGTGCTCCGCCTGCTCGCGTCCGGCTACGGCACGAAGGCCATGGCCGCGCAGCTTGGCCTGAAGCCCGGCACGGTTAAGTCGCACCTGGAGCACCTGTACCAGAAGCTGCACGTGGTCGGCCGCGGCCGCGGCGCCGCCGTGGCGGCCGCCCGCGCGCAGGGGCTGATCTAATGGCGGACCGGGGCATCTCTGCCGTTTGGCAGAGCGGCTTCTCTGCCGACGGCAGAGGCGGCGCGGGCGCCGGGGCGGCATAATGAGACGCAGAGAGCCCGGTCGGACCCATGTGGGCGGGTCCAGGCCGGGCACCACATTGTCCGGGCCCCGGCCGAACGTGGCGCTCCGGAAAGGGATCCCGATGACCTCCTGGGAATATAAAGTCGTGTATATGGACTTCCGCGGGCGCGCGTCGCTCGAAGGCGAGGAGACCTTCATCGCCAGCGACGAACGGCGCAGCTCCTTCGCGCGCCGCACCATGAACGTGCTCGGCGCCGACGGCTGGGAGCTCGTGGGCGTGCAGCCCCTCTGGCCGGCCGAGACCAGCTACCTGATCTTCAAGCGCCCCGGCCGCGGGCCGTCCGACGTCGCACCGGGTGCGCCCGCGGAAGCGTCTACGCAGAAGCTGGAGCCGCCCGCCCTCTAGCGCCCGGCCGGGATTGGCCGCCTTCCGAATCCCTCTCCTGATCGAGAGCTTTGCAGAATTGCAGTTGAGGGGTCCCTAAGTGCCTGCGGGGTGCGTTTTCTCCGCTACTTCATGCAGTAGTTGGCCGGATTTACCGGTTTTCGCGTCGTCGTAGCCGGTTTTCGCACCCCATTGGTCCGTTTTGCCGGCACTTCGCCCCCCTTGTTAACCCCAACGTCACTTTATGGGCGCGCTGCGCCCTTGTGTTGTTCCGGCAGGGGCGTGTGGCCCTGCGCCACCCGGGCCAACCACCGCCACAGGTTACGTACCGCGCATGCTTGATATAACTGCAGCTGCGCCGCTTGCTTGCCTACGCGCCGCGCCCGCCGACAACCATCGTAGCGCGTGAGCCACGCCACCGTCGGCTCGACCCGCCAGCGTTCGCCCAATAAGGCTTTACCGGCGGGGCTCTGGTTGAACGCTGCCGCCGCCCGTAAGTGGCCCAGGTATGGGCTGATGTACACCGTGCGGTGGCTCGTGGGTTTGCTCTGCGGCGCCCGGCACTGTCCCCACAAGGGACAGGCCGCGCATTGCTTGGCGGTGAAACGAAAACTCACCCCGTCGCCTGCGCCATTCTGATACACTTTGTCGCTGGTCACCCCATTGGGACAGGTGCAACGCGTGCCATCCCCGCTCAGTTTAAAATCCTCGCCGCCAAAGCGCCGGGCGTCATAACTACCAGCCTGCGGTGTACGGGCCACCATCTGGGTCTGTCCGCCACTGCAGCTGGCGACGGCGGCCCGTGTTTTGCCATGCCCGGCGGCCTGGTCCATGATCAGCTTTTCCGGCAGCGGCAGGGCGGCTTGTTGTTGTTGGGCGAGTAAGGCGACGGGCGCGGCGCTGTCGGGACAGCAACCGTCCAGCACGACAGCCGCCCGAATGCGCGTCGTGGTCGTAGCGATGGCCGGATTGTAGCCAAAACTGGTTGGCTTGGGGTCATGGCGGCGAAAGGTGGCCTGGTGGTCGGTGGCACTGCCCAAGCGGTAGGGACCCTTCGCACCGTGAGGGCGCTCAACGACCTGGCCGTCCGCAGCGGTCGTGGTTTCATCGGCCACGACTTTGTTGAGCAAGTCGATTTGCGCCTGGAGCACGGTGCGCCAAGGGAGCGTGAGGTGGGGCAGCGTGGGGCGAATGGCGGTGCTGAGGGCCGTGGCGAGCGCGACGGCTTGGGCGAGGGCGACCGTGCGCTGCGCGGGGCTGTACAGCGGCGGGAACTGGGCGAGGAGACGCAAGTCGATGGGGCTCAGCACCAGCGGGGCGCTGCGGGGCGCGGCCTCCTGGTACTGGGTGACGAGTTGCTGGCAGAGGCGCAACAGCAGGAGGGCGGGGCCAGTGGGCGTCGCGGGCGAGGCCAGGGCGAAGGTGTCGGCGATTTGCGGGGTCGTGCGCGGGTCTTCGGGGTCCACCTGGTCGAGGAAGGCAAGCACGTCGGCGAAGAGGGCGCGCGGCTGGTGGGCGGCGAGCCAGCGATGGAACCGGTTGAGGGTGGTGTGGTCGGGGCTGGGGTCAAACAGCGCCAGCCCGCAGAACCAGCGGGCGATGAGAATCGCTGGCGAGGAGTTGTTCGAGCTTGAGGTCGGAGCAGGAGCCGGCCCAGGTGCGCACGATCTCGGCGCGGACCAGCAGAGCGACGGGATAGGTGGGCTTGTGGCCGGGACCAGCCTGATGGTGGTAGCGGGCGCAGGCTTGCACCACGGCGGCGGGGTCATAGAGCGCATGGAGGCGGACGAGCGGATGCTGGGGGAAGCGGCGCACGAGCGAGCGGGAGACACCGCGGCTGAAGCAGTCGAGGAGGGCCAGCAACCAGGCCAGTAGGACGGGGCGCCAGGGGCGTAATGGAGGGGGCAGGGCGGGGAGCGCGAAGTCGTCACTGCTGCAAAAGTATGATAGGATAGACATGGCACACTGTCCTTGGGGTGGTGTGGTTGGATCTGACAATCAGATCATGCCACATCCAAGGCGGTGTGTCGAGTTGCCCCCTATTCTGCAAAGCTCTCCTGATCGCGCTTGCACGCCCGCAGGCGCGTTCGCGTGTTTTGTCCCACCTCATGTCCCGCCCGCCGTACCACCACGCCCTTCTGCGCCCGCCTGCTTCCTGCTCTAATAGAGGGGAGCGCAGCAGATGGGCTGTCTCATCGAACGGCTAGCATGGGAGAAATGAGGAGAGCAATGACACCGGAACAAAAAGTCCTCGTCCAGACCTCGTTCGCGCAGGTCCTGCCGATCGCCGGCACCGCGGCGACCCTGTTCTACGGGCGCCTGTTCGCGCTCGACCCCAGCCTGCGGCCGATGTTCAGGGGCGACATGGAGGACCAGGGCCGCAAGCTCATGGACATGCTGCGCGTAGCCGTCGCCAACCTGGACCGGCTCGACGTCGTCGTGCCCGCGGTGGCGCACCTGGGGCGGCGGCACACCACCTACGGCGTGCGCCCCGAACACTTCGCCACGGTGGGCGCGGCGCTGCTCTGGACACTGGAGCAAGGGCTGGGGCCGGCGTTCACGCCGGAAGTCGGCGCGGCCTGGGCGGCGGTCTACGGGGTGCTGACCGACGTGATGACGGGGGCGATGGAGCAGGCCGCGTGAGCGCGGGGCGGGGCTGCCCCTCCCGCGCTCACGCGGCTCGGCGGCGGTTCAGCCGCCGACCGCCGGGACGCCGCCGGTCGCTACGGCGCGGCCCTCTGCGGCAGCCGAGTTGTAGGCGGCGCGCAGCGCGAGCAGATTGCGCAGGCCCGCCTCGGCCGTTTGCTGCAGCGGGGCCTCGCCGCGCACGGCACGCCCGAACGCCTCGATCTCGGCCTGGTAGAGATCCCGCGGCGTGTAGGGCAGGGCCCGCGGGCCGTCGGCGGCGATGACCTCGGCCTGCCCCTCCGCCACCTGGCCGATCGTGCCGCGCGCCACGACGCTGCCCGCCGTGCCGTGCACTTCGAGCAGCGTGGGGGCGAAGGCCAGGTTGAAGGCGACGTTGACCTGCGCGAGCAGGTCGCCGTCGAAGCGCAGGTTGAGCACGGCCGCGTCTTCGGTGCTGCCGGCCAGCGTCTGGCGGGCAGTGAAGGCACTCACCTCCTGCACCGCGCGGCCGGTGACCAGCGTCAACAGGTCGATCGCGTGGCTGCCGACGTCCATGATCGGGCCGCCACCCGCGATCGCCTCGTCGATGCGCCAGGTTTGGCGGCCCGGGCGGAGCTCGAACCCATACTGCACCCGCGCCTGAAGCAGCCGGCCAAGGGTGCCGGCGGCGATGAGCTCGCGCACCGCCTGGTGGAGCGGATGGTAGCGCATCATGAAGGCGGTGCCGAGCAGCACGCCCGCCGCGCGGCAGGCCGCGATCATGGCCTCGGCCTCGTCGACCGTGCGGGCCAGCGGCTTCTCGCAGAGGACGTGCTTGCCCGCCGCCGCGGCCGCGCGGGTATAGGGCGCGTGCAGGTCGTTGGTGGCCGCGATGTAGACCGCCGTGATGGCCGGATCGGCGAGCAGATCGTCGATGCTGCGCGGCGCCAGGCCGTGCCGCTCGGCAAAGTCGCGGGTCCGCTCCGCGTCGCGACCGGCGGCCGCGACCAGTTGCTCCGTGGACGACTGCGCGAACGCGGGCGCCAGGCGCACGTCGGCGATCTTGCCCAGCCCGATCAGACCCCAGGTGGTCATACGCGTCCTCAGGAAGCGGCCGCGAAGGGTTCCTGCGGCGACTCCAGCGTGGGCACCGCGCGCGCGGCCCGCGTGCGGCGCCGGGTTTGCACCAGCGGGTTCAGGATATCGGCGACGGTATGCGTCTCCTGGCCGGGATGGCGCAGCGGGCGGTCGAGGTGCAGGTCGTAGTCGTTGCGGCGGCCGACGCGGCGGCGGGTCAGATAGCCGGCGGTCTCGAGGTCGGCGATGATGCTTTGGGCGGCGCGTTCGGTGATGCCGACTTCGGCCGCGATCTGCCGCGTGGTGCTGTGGGGCTGCTTGGCGATACTGAGCAGGACGAGTCCGTGGTTGGTGAGAAAGTTCCAGTGGGCCATGGGTGACGGCTGCCTCCGTATGAACCGGGTGGCCGATCCCGGTGAGCTAGGAAGTGGTGTTGTGCGTGCGTCAATTCGGATCACGGGGCAGACTGGATCCGGAATCTAGTTGCAGTATACGCGCGCGGCCGGAACCGTGTCAATGGATCAAGCGAAGAGCGTGCGCCGGCGGCGGCGCGCGGGTCCGATCAAGGCGCGGAGCGCCGCTTCATCGCCCGCGCTGACGGCGGCCGCCAGGGCGTCGAGGTCGGCGCGCAGCCAGGCGAGCTGTTCGAGCACGGGGCCTGCGTTCGTCAGCAGGATGTCCACCCACATGTCCATCTCGCCCGCGGCCACACGGGTGGTGTCGCGGAAGCCGCCGGCCGCCAGCGCCCAGGGCTCGTCGCCCCCCGCGGCGGCCTGCTCGGCGGCGCGCACGAGGGCCACGGCCGCCGCGTAGGGCGCGTGGCTGATCGCGGCGACGGCGCGATCGTGCGCCGCCGCGTCGAGCACCCGGGGATGCGCGCCGAGCGCCCGCGCCAGGGCCGTCGCGTGGGCCAGCGCTTCGATCGGTTGCCCGGGCACGGGACAGAACACGAAGGGGGCGCTCTCGTACAGCCTGGGATCGGCGGCCGCCAGCCCGCCCCCCTCCTTGCCGCACATCGGGTGGCCGCCGATCGCCAGGATCTCGCGCGGCAGCGCGGCCATTGCCGCGACGATCGCGCCCTTGGTGCTGCCCAGGTCGGTGAGCAGCGCGCCCGGCCGCATCCGCGCGGCGACCTCCGGCAGTAGGGCGAGGATCCGCCGCACCGGCGTGGCGAGCACCACCAGGTCGGCGTCGGCCACGGCCGCGAGATCTGCGGTCGCGCTATCGACCCACCGCAGCGCCGCCTCGCGCGCACTCGGGCTGTGCACAATGCCGATTACCCGGGTGCAGCGCCGCGGCCGGCCGTCCCGCCCGGTCAGCGCGCCGGCCAGCGACCCGCCCATCAGCCCGAGGCCGACCACGGCGACCGTGGCCCCGGCCAGCCAGGGCGGCTCGCCGCCCGCGTCCACCAGATGGGCGCCGCTACTCATCGCCGGGCTCGGCGACGGGATGCAGCGGCGGCCCCCCGGCCAGATGCGAGGGCGGATCGTGCGCCCGCATGACGTCGGAGCCGCGCAGGTAGACGTGGACGATCTCGTCCTGCCGCGCCGGGGTGTTCCAGTGCAGCAGCACGCGGATGCAGCGGGTGGGCGCGCCCGGCTGGTCCATCTCGGTCGCGCCGAGCAGGGGCACGTCGACCCAGCCCAACTGGCGCGCGGCGCGGGCGGGGAAGGCACTGCGCAGATCCGGCGTCGTCGTGAAGAAGACACTGGCGATGTCGGTCGGGTCGATGTGGTTGGCTGCCGCGACCGCCGCCAGGAGCTCGCGCGTGGCTTCCCAGATCGCCTCGGGCGTGTCGGCCGCGACGAAGGTGGCGCCGCGGACGCCGCGGCAGCGCACGGGCGGGCCGAGGGGCGCGGCGCCGGGTTCCTGTGTCATGCTGCTCTCCATTCCATTGCGTACGGCTTTCCTTTCAGTATGCACCAACCGGCGGCCCGGCGGCAACCGGCCGCGCCCGCCTTGCGCCCGCAGTCGCAGGCGCCGTACAATGGGACCAGGCACGGGAGAGCACGTCGCGCGCCGCCAGGCGCGGCGGCCCCATGAGGAGGCAACGATGGACACTCAACGCATGACGATGGCGCAGGCGCTGGTCGCCTTCCTCGAGCAGCAGTATGTGAGCCGCGACGGCGCGGAGCACCCCTTCTTCGCGGGTATCTTCGGCATCTTCGGCCACGGCAACGTGGCCGGTATGGGCCAGGCGCTGCACCAGCGCGCCGGCACCTTCCGCTACTATCAGAGCCGCAACGAGCAGGCCATGGTGCACACGGCCGCGGCCTTCGCCAAGATGAGTAACCGCCTGCGCACGCTGGCCTGCACCACCTCCATCGGCCCGGGCGCGACGAACATGATCACCGGTGCGGCGGCGGCGACCGTCAACCGCCTGCCCGTGCTGCTGCTGCCCGGCGACCTCTTCGCCGGCCGCAAGGTCGCGCCCGTGCTCCAGCAACTGGAGGATCCCCGCTCGCAGGACGTGTCGGTCAACGACTGCTTCCGGCCCGTCTCGCGCTACTGGGACCGGCTGAACCGGCCCGAGCAACTGCTCACCGCGCTGCCCGAGGCGCTGCGCGTGCTCACGTCGCCCGCCGAGACCGGGGCGGTGACGCTGGCGCTGCCGCAGGACGTGCAGGCGCAAGCGTACGACTATCCGGCCGAGTTCTTCGCGAAGCGCGTGTGGCCCATCCGCCGCCCCCGGCCCGACCGCGACCTGCTGCAGGCGGCCGCCGCGGCGATCCGCGCCGCGCGCCGGCCGGTGATCGTCGCGGGCGGCGGTGTGATCTATAGCGAGGCGCAGGACGCGCTCGCGCGCTTTGCGACGGCAACCGGCGTCCCCGTCGGCGAGACGCAGGCGGGCAAGGGCGCGCTGCCCTACGACCATCCGCTGGCGCTCGGGGCGATCGGTGCCACCGGCACGCCGGGCGCGAACATCCTGGCCCGCGAGGCGGACCTCGTGCTGGCAATCGGCACACGGCTCAGCGACTTCACCACCGCCTCGAAGACCGCCTTCCAGAACCCGGACGTGCGCTTCGTCAACGTCAACGTGGCCGAGTTCGACGCCTACAAGCACGCCGCCCTGCCGCTCGTCGGCGATGCGCGCGTGGTGCTCGAGGACCTGCTGCCACTACTGGAGGGCTACGACACGGGCGCCGAATATCGAGCCCGGGTCGCGACCTTCCAGCGGGACTGGGACGCCGAGGTGGACCGCATCTACCACCTCGACCACGGGCCGCTGCTCAGCCAGGGCGAGGTCATCGGCGTGCTCAACGAGTTCAGCGCGCCCCGCGATGTGGTCGTCTGCGCGGCGGGCAGCCTGCCCGGCGACCTGCACAAGCTCTGGCGCACGCGCGACGTCAAGGGCTACCATCTCGAATATGGCTTCTCGACGATGGGCTATGAGATCGCGGGCGGCCTCGGCGTCAAAATGGCGGCGCCCGACCGCGACGTCTACGTGATGGTCGGCGACGGCTCCTATTTGATGCTGAGCGGCGAGATCGTTACCGCCGTGCAGGAGGGGATCAAGCTGACGATCCTCCTGCTCGACAACCACGGCTTCGCCAGCATCGGCGGGCTATCCGCGACGGTCGGCGCGCAGGGCTTCGGCACGGAGTACCGCCTGCGCGACAAATCGGGCGCGCTTGGCGGAGACTACCTGCCCGTGGACTTCGCGGCGAACGCCGCCAGCCTCGGCGCGCACGTGCTCTGCGCGAGCAACCGCGCCGGGCTGCACGCCGCGTTGCAGGAAGCGCGCGGCAGCGACCACACCACCGTCATCGTCGTGCCGGTCGACCGGGAGCAGCGCGTGCCGGGCTACAAGTCGTGGTGGGACGTACCGGTGGCCGAGGTCGCCGAGGTGGAGTCGGCGCGGCAGGCGCGGGCAGCCTACGAGCAGGCGCGCGAGCGGGAGCGCTATTTCTTCCCGCGGTAGGGCCTGCCTCTACCTGGCGCAACGAATTGCGCACGCCCGAGGGCAACCCCTCGGGCGTCGTTTTGCCCGGAAAACGGTGGTCTTGGAGCCCCCGTTCTCGAAGCTATCAGCGGTCGCTTTCCGCTGCGTCGCGCCGAGCCGTTAGCCCGCGCGATACTCTTCGTCGGACACCGGCTCCAGCCAGGTGGTAGTCCCCGAGGCGATTGACAGGTGCGACATCGCCGTAGGCTCGTCCGGGTGAGCGCCGTGCCAGTGCTCCGTGGCCGCCGGGATGCGGGCCACATCGCCGGGCGCGGCATCCACCGCGCGCTCGCCGCGCAGCTGCGCCCGCCCGTGCCCCTCCAGAAAGTAAAGCACCTGCTCGCCGGAGTGGGTATGCCAGTGCGTGCGCGCGCCGCGCCCAAAGGTCACCCGACCGACGTTCATCGGCTGCCCCTCGGCCGCCGCAATTGGGCGAACCTGGACTGTGCCGGTGAAGTTGTCGGCGCTTCCATCCCGCGCCGGCAAGTCTTCCGCATGCTCGAAGGCCATGCTCATGATCATGCTCCTTTCACTTCCGTTCCGTCTTTACGCATCGTGGGCGTGCGACGGCGAAACCCCGGCTCGCCCGCTCAGCGATTGGTCATGTGCTCCAGGTGTTCCGGGTAGCGGGCCCCTTGCACGGAGATCTGCGCAGCCGCGCTCTCGATGGTGTGCAGATCCTCCGCGGTGAGTTCGACGTCCACGGCACCGATGTTCTCCTCCAGGCGCTCCAGTCGCCGCGTGCCGGGGATGGGCACAATCCACGGCTTCTGGGCCAGCAGCCACGCCAGCGCAATCTGGGCAGGTGTCGCGTGCTTCCGCTGCGCGATGCTCTGGAGCAGATCGACCAGTGCCAGGTTCGCCTTCCGGGCCTCGGGAGAAAAGCGGGGGATGGTGTTGCGGATGTCGTTGGCGGTGAACGCGGCGTTCTCGTCGATCTTGCCCGTGAGAAAGCCCTTGCCCAGCGGGCTGTAAGGTACGAAGCCGATCCCGAGCGCTTCGAGCGTGGGCAGGACCTCCTCCTCCGGGCGGCGCCACCAGAGGGAATACTCGCTCTGCACAGCCGTGACCGGCAGCACCGCATGGGCACGCCGGATGGTCTGCGCCGCGGCTTCAGACAGGCCCCAGTGCTTGACTTTGCCTTCCTGGACCAGCTCCTTCACTGCGCCCGCCACGTCTTCAATCGGCACATCCGGGTCGACCCTGTGCTGATAGTAGAGGTCGATCGCCTCGATGCGGAGCCGCTGGAGCGAGTCCTCCGTCACCTGCTTGATGTACTCGGGCCGGCTATTCAAGCCCCCTTTCTCGAAATCGAAGCCGAATTTGGTGGCAATCACGACCTGGTCCCGAACTGGAGCCAACGCCTCGCCCACCAACTCCTCGTTCGTGAACGGGCCATAGACCTGGGCTGTGTCGAAGAAGGTGACGCCGCGATCGACCGCGGCACGCAGCAGGGCGATCAACTCTGGCTTGGGCGGCGCCGGCCCGTAGCTTTGGCTCATGCCCATCACGCCGAACCCGAGGGCCGAGACTTCCAGGTTGCTGTTGCCGAGTTTGCGCTTTTGCATCGGTTCTCCTCCAGAAACCCTGGCCGCTATACTGCGCTGCTGGGTCACTATGGCCACAGCAACGTCTTGATCGAGCGGCGCTCGTCCATGGCGGCATAGGCATCCGCCACCTCGGCCAGCGGCAATTCCAGATCGAAGACTCGGCCCGGATAGATGTGGCCTGCCAGCACGTCCTTCAGCAGTTCCGGTAGATACACCCGCACGGGTGCTACGCCGCCGGCCACGCCGATGTTGGCGCGGAACATCTGCTCAATCGGCAGCGCCGCGCCGCCGGCCGGCAGCCCGACATATCCGATGTGCCCGCCTGGTCGGACCGAGTCGATCGCCTGCTGCATGGACACGGCGGTGCCCACGCACTCCAGCACGGAATCGGCGCCGATGCCATCCAACATCTCCTTGACCGCCGCGGCGCCCGCCGCGCCGCGTTCGCCCACGATATCGGTGGCGCCGAACGCCGTGGCCAGCGCCTGACGGTCGGGGTGGTGCGACATGGCGATGATCCGCGCCGCGCCCAACCGCTTCGCCGCGAGCACCCCGCACAGCCCGACCGCACCGTCGCCCACGCCCACCACGCTGGTGCCCGGCGCCACGCCCGCCGCCACCGCGGCGTGGTGCCCGGTGCCCATCACGTCGGAGAGTGAGAGCAAGCTGGGGATCAGCGCGCGGTCAGGCGGCTCCGGGGTGGCGACCAGGGTCCCATCGGCCAGCGGCACGCGCACGATCTCGCCCTGCCCGCCGTCGACCGGAAAGCCCCAGTGATCGCGCCCGCCCCAGCCGCAGCCGTTCAAGCACGACGGCGTGATCCCGTGGCGGCAGTTAATGCAGGTGCCGTCGTTTACCCAGAAGGGCGCGATCACGAAGTCGCCGGGCCGCACGGTGGTCACTTCGTCGCCGACTTCCTCGACGATGCCCACGAACTCGTGCCCGATGCGCGCCGGCTGCGGCACCGGGACAATGCCGCGGTAGCGCCACAGGTCCGAGCCGCAGACACAAGCATGCCGTCACGCGCACGATGGCGTCGGTGGGCATCCGTAGCTCCGGGTCGGGCACGGTCTCGAAACGGATATCACGGGGGCCATAGATCAGCGTTGCTTTCATGGTTGTTGGCCTTCTCGTCGGCTAGCCTGCGGGGGCTTGGCCGCGTTCGCCGGTGGTTGCGCGCGCCAGCTCGTGCACCTCCAGTGCAATCCGCGCCGCCGCCGGCTCATCCTGTAGTTCAATCGCGTGCCAGTAGTCGATCTTGCGGTCGACGTACTGAATGTGGTGTTGGAGTGCGGCCATGCGCCGGTGGAGCTCCTGGAGGTGCGCCGTAAGGAGTGCCTGCTGCTCGGCCGCGGCATCGGCCCCGCGGGCTCGGAGCGCAAAGTAGTGGCGCATCTGCTCGATGGGCATGCCGGTCGCGCGCAAGCAGGCCAGGCTCTCCAGCCTCGCCAGGTCGGCCGGGCCATACCGGCGATGGCCGCTGCTGTGCTGCCGCTGCACGGGCTGGATCAACCCGATGCGCTCGTAGTACCGTAGTGTATGCTCGCTCAATCCCGTAAGGGCGGCGGCCTGTTGTACGGTGTACGTCTCCGGCGATCTGCCGGCGGCAGTGGTCTGTATAATGTACCCAAGAAATCGGACAACAAAGTGGCGGCTCGGAAGGTGTAGAATGACGCCATGAGACGACAGCATACCCCCGAATTCAAGGCCCAGTTGGTGCTGGCCATGCTCAAGGAAGAAAAGGCCGTCAGCCAACTCGCCGCCGAGCATGGCATCCATCCCAATCAACTTTACCGCTGGCGCGAGGATGCCCTCGCCGGCTTGCCGGGACTCTTTGCCCATCAGCCCGCCCGGCAGCTCGCCGAACTCCAGACGGCGCACGCTGAGCAGGTCCAGCAACTCTATGCCGAAATTGGCCGGCTCACCACCGAACTCACCTGGCTGAAAAAAAAGCTGCCAGCCTGAGCCGGGACCAGCGGATCGCCCTGTTGGAGCGGCAGGGGGCGGACCTGGCGTTGCAGCGCCAGGCCGCCCTGCTGGGCCTGAACCGCTCCCAGCTCTACTACCAACCGGTCCCGCCAACGCCGGAGGAGTTGGCGCTTAAGCGGCGCATCGACGAGATTTACACCGCCTGGCCCTTCTACGGCATACGGCGGATTACGGCGCAACTGCAGCGCGAAGGGCAGGGCGTTAATCATAAAGCGGTCGCCCGGCATATGCACGAGATGGGCTTGGCGGCCATCGTCCCCGGGCGGAACACCAGTAAGCGCGCCCACGCGGCGGCGGTGTATCCGTACTTGCTGCGCGGGCTGGCGATCACCCGGCCTCGGCAGGTATGGAGTGTGGACATCACCTACATCCGCCTGCCGGGCGGGTGGCTCTACCTGGTCGCCGTGCTGGACTGGTACAGCCGGTTCGTCGTGAGTTGGGAACTCGACCAAACGTTGGCGCAGCCGTTCGTGACCCGGGCGGTGCAAGCGGCGCTCGCGACGGCGACGCCGGCGATCTTCAACAGCGACCAGGGGAGTCACTTCACGAGCCCGCAGTACACGGACCTGCTGACGGCCGCCGGGGTGCGCATCAGCATGGATGGGCGCGGCCGGGCGCTGGACAACGTGTTCGTGGAACGGCTGTGGCGCAGCGTGAAATATGAGGAGGTGTATCTGCACGAGTACAGCAGCCCGCGGGAGGCCCGGCGGCAGTTGACGGCGTATCTGGCCTTCTATAATGAACGGCGGCTGCATCAAGCGTTGGCCTACCGGACCCCGGCGGAAGTGCACGGCGCCGCAGGGGGGTAGGAGGGCGGGGGTGGACCGGGGGACCGGTCTAGGAACCGGTCCCCCGGTCCACCCCCGCGGACGACGGACGGGTTTAGGCCGCAGGGCCGGCCCGACAGCGACCAGAAAGCCAGAAAGGAGCAGATTCACCTTTCAGGCGGCCATTTTTCTGTCTTGACAAAGGGGTACACCTTACTGCGGACAACGCGCCATCACGGGAGCGTCCTCCAGGCCGGTGTGATCGTTTGCTATGTTCATTTCCGATCCTTCGCGATTGCGGCGTTTCGACGGCGCGATCATTATACAGAAGTTAGAGTGCGCTAAGTCAAGAGCCAGAACCATGCCCGCGCGGGGCGGAATCGCGGCGCGCGCCCGGCCGCAGCCGCCTCCCGGCCCAAGAATCAAAAAACGCCCGAGGGGTTACCCCTCGGGCGTCTGCGCAGGCACACAAAGAGAGACCCGCGGCGGCCTACTCTCCCACCCCCTTGAGGAGGCAGTACCATCGGCGCTGTAGCGTTTCACGACCAGGTTCGGGATGGGACTGGGTGGGTCCGCTACGCTCTTGCCACGGGTCTCAACTTTACACCGTTGTGCCGCATGCTTCGTCGACACCTGCCCGCTCCATGGCGCTGTTGCTGCTCCCGCGCGTCTCCCCCGCTCCCTGGCCCCGCGTTGCCGCGTGCCGAAGCCCGGGGTGAGCACACAATCCCTCGACCATGAGCACGGCTTGGCTGCACACGTTACCGCGCTTCCACCTGCCGCCTCTTTGCCGGGTTCTCTGCCCGGGGTCTTACCTGCTTGCGCAGTGAGAGAGCTCATCTTGGGGCCGGCTTCCCGCTTAGATGCTTTCAGCGGTTATCCGTGCCGAACGTGGCTACCCAGCTCTGCGGTTGTCCACAACTGGCACACCAGCGGTCCGTCCAACCCGGTCCTCTCGTACTAGGGTCAGCTCCCCGCAACTCTCTTGCGCCCACGACGGATAGAGACCGAACTGTCTCACGACGTTCTGAACCCAGCTCGCGTACCGCTTTAATGGGCGAACAGCCCAACCCTTGGGACCGACTCCAGCCCCAGGATGCGACGAGCCGACATCGAGGTGCCAAACCTTGCCGTCGATGTGAACTCTTGGGCAAGATAAGCCTGTTATCCCCAGGGTAGCTTTTATCCGTTAAGCTACGGCCCTTCCACGCGGCGCCGTAGGATCACTAAGCCCGACTTTCGTCTCTGCTCGGCGGGTCTGCCTCGCAGTCAAGCCCCCTTCTGCCTTTGCACTCACCGGCGGATTACCATCCCGCCTGAGGGGACCGTTGGGCGCCTCCGTTACTCTTTGGGAGGCGACCGCCCCAGTCAAACTACCCGCCAGCCACTGTCTTCCGGCCGGATCACGGCCCGGAGTTAGGGTCACGACGTGTCAAGAGTGGTATTTCACCGTTGCCTCCCCGCAGCCCGCAAGCCACGGTTCCCCGGCTCCCACCTATCCTACGCATGACACGCCCCGACGCAATGGCAAGCTGTAGTAAAGCTCCATGGGGTCTTTTTGTCCTGTCGTGGGTCGCCCGTATCTTCACGGGCCATTCAATTTCGCCGGGTCCCTCGTTGAGACAGTGCCCAGATCGTTATGCCTTTCGTGCGGGTCGGAACTTACCCGACAAGGAATTTCGCTACCTTAGGACCGTTATAGTTACGGCCGCCGTTTACTGGGGCTTCGGTTCAAAGCTTGCACCTCTCCCCTTAACCTTCCAGCACTGGGCAGGCATCAGCCGGTATACGTCCAGTTACCTGTTGGCACCGACCTAAGTTTTTGTTAAACAGTCGCCTGGGCCATTTCTCTGCGGCCCCCCGCCGCTCCCGCCGCTAGGGCGTTCACCGCCGGGGGCGTCTCTTCTTCCGAAGTTACGAGACTAATTTGCCGAGTTCCTTAACGAAGGGTCGCCCGTCCACCTGGGTCTGTTCGACCTGCCCACCCGTGTCGGTTTGCGGTACGGACACCGCGGTTCTGGCTAGAGGCTTTTCTTGGCAGCCTGGGCTCAACTCCTGCGCCGGGTCTCGCGACCCGGCTCCCCGTCACCTCTCGGTCATCGCGCACCGGGATTTCCCGCGGCGCGCTCCCTACCGGCTTGGAGGCCCTTGCGGACCCGGAGCCTACCCTTCTGCGTCCCCCCATCGCTCGTAACGAACCAACAGTGGTATCGGAATATCAACCGATTGTCCATCGGCTACGCCTCGCGGCCTCGCCTTAGGCCCGACTAACCCGAGGCGGACCAACCTTGCCTCGGAACCCTGGGGCATTCGGTGTGGCGGATTTCCACCGCCATTACGCTACTCATACCGGCATTCGCACTTCCGGCCACTCCAGCCGTCCTTCCGGTCGGCCTTCTCTGTTGCCGGAACGCTCCCCTACCACCCGCCTGGCGGCGGGTCCATAGCTTCGGTGTTCCGCTTGAGCCCCGATGGATTGTCGGCGCCGGACCACGTTCGACCAGTGAGCTGTTACGCACTCTTTGAAGGGTGGCTGCTTCTAAGCCAACCTCCTGGTTGTCTACGCAATCCGACCGCCTTGCCCACTTAGCGGAAACTGAGGGACCTTAGCTGATGGTCTGGGCTGTTGCCCTTTTGACGACGGATCTTAGCACTCGCCGTCTCACTCCCCGGCGGGGGTGGTGGCATTCGGAGTTTGATTCGGTTTGGTAAGCCAAAGCCCCCTAGCCGATTCAGTGCTCTACCTCCACCATCCTGGCTGCCGAAGGCTGCACCTAGATGCATTTCGGGGAGAACCAGCTATCTCCGAGTTCGATTGGCATTTCACCTCTACTCACAGCTCATCCCCCAGTTTTGCAACACTGGTGAGTGCGGGCCTCCACGCCCTGTTACAGGCGCTTCACCCTGGCCATAAGTAGCTCACTCGGTTTCGGGTCTACCCCCCGCCACTCGCACGCCCTATTCGGACTCGCTTTCGCTGCGGCTCCGCCTGTTGCGGCTTAACCTGGCGACGAAGGGTAACTCGCCGGTCCGTTCTACAAAAAGTACGCCGTCACACGGCTCCGCGAGCGCGGAGATCGTGCTTCGACCGCGGTGTAAGCGCAGGGTTTCAGGTCTATTTCACCCCCCTTGCGGGGCACTTTTCACCTTTCCCTCACGGTACTTGTTCGCTATCGGTCGTCGAGGGTATTTAGCCTTGGACGGTGGTCCGCCCGGCTTCCCACCCAATTCCACGTGTTGGGTGGTACTCAGGAACACTTCCGGAGGGGTACGCTTTTCGGCTACGGGGCTGTCACCCGCTCTGGCCGGCCGTCCCAGGCCGTTCGCCTAAGCCTACCTTTGGTAACTCCGTCCTGTTGCTGCCGCACAGGAGAAGGTCCTACAACCCCGCCTCCGCAACGCCGGCAGGCTATCACGCGGAGGTCGGTTTAGGCTGGTCCCGGTTCGTTCGCCACTACTACGGGAATGCTTTCTGTTCCTCGGGGTACGTGAGATGTTTCAGTTCCCCCGGTTGCCCCCCTAGGGCTATGTGTTCACCCTAGGGTCCCTGGTGATGAAACCAGGGGGGTTGCCCCATTCGGAGATCCCCGGATACGCTAGCCAGCAGCTACCCGAGGCTTATCGCAGCGTTGCTACGTCCTTCATCGGCCCTCGACGCCAAGGCATCCACCCTGCGCTCTTAGAAGATTGTGTCACTCGCCCTGGGCTTCGGCACGAGGCCCCGCGTTCGGGCGGGCCGCGGGCAGCGGCCACACTCGGGGCCGAAGCGGAGTGACGGGCGGGAGCAGGGAGCAGGCACCGGCCCGGCGAGGCCCGGGCGCTGCTCCAGCACCGCCATGGACCGCACGCGGGAAGATCCGCGCGCGGGCGACGCGGCTCGTTGGCGAGCCGCATCGGCGATACGGGAAGTTACTCCCGCATCAGATGTCGACAAAGTATGCGGTTGGAAAGGTACACCGCCCGGCCGCGAAGGGGGGACGGGTCCGGTGAACCGCCGGTCGCCGCCTGCACGGACAGGCGGGGACCGAGGGTCCCCTGGACAGCGGGATTGGAAAGTGGGCAAGAAAAGAGGCTCGAACGAAGTTCCAGCCTCGCGCAGACGCTATTCGGCTATCGCGGGTCGGTATTCGATTAGCGAGACAGCTCCTGGCGCATGCACGGTCCTTGCGGTCTGATCTTGTCCCCTGCGGGGCACTCCCCGAAGGCTCTGATATTATACGGGATCACGGATCGGTTGTCAACCCCTTTGGCGACCAATTCGGCATCGGTTTGGCGGAACAGCCGGCAATTCCACGCGATGTTGCGGCTGCCTCGATGCGCGATCGCCGGTGGCGAGCCTGCGTCGCGGCCCGCTCCTGCGGGTGGCCGCCGTCCGTCCGCGGGGGCAGCCCGGGGTGAGGCGCCGCCGGTATGAAAGGGAACGGGACGGAGCATTCGTCCCGTCCCGCTGCCCTCGGCGCCCGCGGCGGATGCGCTCGACGTCCGCCGTCCGTGCGCAAGCCTTACTGCGACTGCGGCACGTAAGGGCCGCGGATCTGCTCAAAGTTCGGGCGATAGCGCTCGTCGTTGTAGTCCGCGGGATTAACCCGGCGGGCCGGCAGATCTTTGCCCGGAATATCGGTGTAGCTCAGTTGGCCCTTGCGCTGCGCCGCCATCACGCCGTGGATGCCGTCCTGCACCAGGTTCATGATCAGCGTGGCGTAGAAGATGGCCATGTGCTTGTCGAAGACTTCCGGCTCGCCGCTGCGCAGGATGTAAGTGAGGTCGACCGGCAGGAAGCGCACGTGCGGCAGCCGCTCGCTCAGCTGATCGGCCAGGAACTCGGCCACGTTGGCCTTCTTGCGGTGCCCATAGGCGTCGGCGGAACCGACTTCGGGCACGGGCACACCCAGATTGGCGCCCTCCGACATGATGACGATGGAGTAGTGTTGCGGATTCTGCCGGTCGATCGCGATGAGCTCGGCCAGGCGATCGATGTTGGCCGGCGCTTCGGGGATGAGCAGGCGGTCTGCCCAGGTGACGATGCCCGTTTCGAGGGCGGTGAAGCCGGCATCGCGGCCGAACATGCGGAAGAGCACGGTCTCGCTGTGGGAGCTCGCCGTGGAGCGCATGCGATTGATGAATTCGGCCGCGCGGCTGATGGCGGTCTGGAAGCCGATCGCGTACTCGGTGCCGGGCACGTCATTATCCATCGTCTTCGGCACGCCCCAGACGGGCACGCCGCGCTTCGCCAGCACCGCGCCGTAGCTCAGCGTATCGTCGCCGCCGATGACCACGAGGCCGTCGAGCCCCAGGAAGTCCATGTTCGCCAGCACCTCGTCGGTCAGGTCGATGCGCGTGTCGCGGGCCAGCCCCTCGCCGCGAGCGGCCAGGTGGGGCGGCAAATCGGCAACCCGCGTGCGCGCCGGGTTGGTGCGCGTCGACTGCAGCACGGTGCCGCCCTGGCGCTCAATGTCGCGCGTGTTCTCCCGAGTCAGCGGCACGAGGTAGCCGCCTGTCCAGGTGCTGGGTTCTGCGGGGCGAAAGATCAGCGCCTCGCGTCCGCGGGCGCGGTTCAAGAAGGTGATGCCCTCCCAGCCCGCCCGCAGGCCGGTGATTTCGATGCCCATGCGCGCGGCCGGATAGACCAGCGCCTTAATCGCGGCATTCAGCCCGGGAACGTCGCCCCCTCCTGTCAGCACCCCGAGGCGCCGGATCTTGCTCGTCGTTTGCTCCCCCATCGATGTTCCTCCTCATCAGGGCTGTCCCACGACAGCCGGCAGCCCGCTTGTGTCTAGTGCTTCCATGCCTCTATCCGGCAGGCCTGTGAGCACGGCGCTGTGCGATTCCTGGAGCGGTGCGGCGACATTGCTGCAACGGCAATTGGCGATCCTGGGCTGCCGTCTCCAGCATACCACAAACCGACCCTGACGGCGAGATCCGGCTTGACAGGGCTGGAACGGCCTTCTATAATGCCGCCCATGGACGTCTCCCCTGTGACGCTGGAAGGCCGGGTGGTGCGGCTGGAACCCCTCCAACTGGAGCATGCCGCCGCGCTGCTGGCGGTAACGGATGCCGCGCTCCTGCAGTACAGCCCCGCGCCCACCGACTGGTCGCTCCCCGGCTTCACGGCCTATGTGGAGCGCCTGGTCCGGCGCCCGGCCGGCCTCGCCTTCCTTATCCGCATGCGCGACGACGGCGCCGTGGCGGGAGCCACCACGTACCTGGATATCCGCGCGGCCGACCGCGGTCTCGAGATCGGGTCGACCTGGATCGGGCGCGCCTTCCAGGAGACGCAGGTCAACCCCGAAAGCAAGTACTTGCTGCTGCGCCACGCGTTCGAGACGCTGGGCGCCGTGCGCGTGCAGTTGAAGACGGACTCGCGCAACGAGCAGAGCCGGCGGGCGATCGCCAAGCTCGGCGCGGTATATGAGGGCGTGCTCCGCCAGCACATGATCCTGACCGACGGCTACATTCGCGATACGGTGATGTTCAGCATCATCGCCGCGGAGTGGCCGCGGGTGAAGACCCGGCTGGAAGCCCGGTTGGGCTACGTGCCGTGATCGCACCACGCGCCACGGGCCGCGCTGCTGGTCCCGCGCGCCCGGTCGGGCCGCCCGAGCCGGCCCGTTGTCCCGCTCCACGGAGGCGGCCATGACTGGCTGGCTGCTGACCCACAAAGTCTCTCTGGGGCTTGCCTTGCTGGCGCTGGCCAGCAGCATCGGCGTGATCCTTGTGTTCGGCTGGTTCACCGGCGGCACTCCGGCGGGCGCGGTGCTTGTGGTGACACCACCGGTCGCGGCCGCGCCGCCGCGCGGCAACACGCCATCCCCTGCCGCCCTCGCGCCCGCGCCGCCCGCCGGCGGCCAGACGGCAACGGTCTACGTGACCGGGGCGGTGCTGCACGAGGGAGTTTACACGCTGCCGGCCGACGCGCGGATCCTCGACGCGCTGCAGGCGGCGGGCGGCCCGGCGCCAGACGCCGACCTGGAGCGCATCAACCTGGCGGCGCGCGTGCACGACGCCGATCAGATTGCCGTGCCGCGCCAGGGGCCCGCGAGTTCCTCCGCGCCGGGCGGCGCACCGGGCGGCGCGGTCCCACCTGCGGCGACGGCGGCCCCCGCCGGGCCCATCGACATCAATCGCGCCGACGCCCCGACCCTGGCCACGCTGCCCGGGATCGGGCCGGTGCTGGCGGAGCGGATCGTGGCGTACCGCGCGGCGCACGGGGTGTTCGCAAGCATCGACGCGATCCAGGACGTGCCGGGCATCGGGCCCAAGCTCTTCGCGGGCTTGCAGGGGCTGATCAGCGCCGAACCCTGAGCCGCCCTGCCGGGCACGCAGCGCGGCGGAAAGCGACCCCCGGTGGGACTAAGGTCCTGGTACCGGGGGTCTTGGTATAACCGGATATGGCTAGCAGCGCTCCCCCTCATTTCCTATATGCCCGCAACCTTACCGGGTTGATAATGTAACCATAGGGCGCCGGCATCGGCACGCGGAACAGGCCGCTCCGGAAACTTCCACAGGACAGCCCTCAGCGCCGCGCGGTCCACAGGCCGCCGAATTTCCGCGTGTGTCCACAGTGGAGGCTCCGATGTCACAGCATTCCCCGCATCCCGGGTCGATCCCGCATGTCCGCCCACCCCGCCCGCCGCCCGTCCGGCGGTCGCGCGGCTGGGCCGTGCTCGCGCCGCTGCTCGCGGCCCTGATCCTGGCCACGGCCGGTCTGCCGGTTCAGGCCGGGTCGGCCGCGGCCGTCAACTGCGACACCAGCCCCTTCCACGATGTCTGCCCCGATGCCTGGTTCTATTCGCCCGTCATGGACCTGCTTCACGCGGGCGTGCTTTCGGGCTACCAGGACGGCACCTTCCGCCCCTACAATGGCATCACGCGCGGGCAGTTTGCCAAGGTGCTGGTGCTGGCGACCGGGGTGACCGGCGCCGATCCGTCCGCGCCAACTTTCGCCGACGTGCCGGCGAGCCACCCCTTCTTCCATGTGGTTGCCCTCGCGGCCGCGCAGGGCTGGATCGCCGGCTATGCCTGCGGCGGGCCCGGCGAGCCCTGTGACGCCCTGGCCCGCCCATACTTCCGTCCCGGCGCGGCGCTGTCGCGCGGCCAGATGGCGAAGATGCTGGCCCTGGCCTTCGCCTGGGACGATCCGATGCCCGCGCGGGCCACGTTCGTGGACGTGCCGCCTGGCAGCCCCTTCTTCGCCTTCGTGGAGCAAGCCGCGGCCGAGGGCACGATGTCGGGCTACAGCTGCGGCGGGCCCGGCGAGCCGTGCAACGCGGCCAACGCACCGTACTTCCGGCCGAGTGCATCCTCAACTCGCGCCCAGGTGAGCAAAATCGTCAGCAACAGCCGCGGGCACGGGCACCGCACGCCGACGCCGCCGCCGCCGCCCGCCGCGACGCCGCGCCCGCCCACCGCGACGCCGACGGCGCCGGTCCCAATCGCGAGCAGCACGGCCGCCGTCCCCACGGCTTCTGCGACGGTAGTGCCGCCGGGGGCGACCCGCACGCCGACGCCCACCCGGACGCCGCGCCCGCCGACCGCGACCCGCACCCCGTGGCCACCAAGCGCCACCCCAACGGATCCGCCAGCCATCACGGCCACGCCGCCCGCCGCGACGGCGACGCCCTGGCCGCCGAGCGCCACGCCGACGGACCCGCCGGGCGCGACCGCGACGTCCTGGCCGCCGAGCGTCACGCCGACGCGCATCCCGAGCGCGACGGCCACGCCGCATCCGCCGAGCGCCTCGCCAACGCCACATCCACCCACGTCCACGGCCACACCGCGGCCGCCCACTGCAACGGCCACGCCGCGCCCGCCCACCGCAACGGCCACGACCCAGCCGCCGAGTCCGACGCCGCCTCCGCCGGGCCAGTGCCCGGTCCTGCCGGCCGATAACATCTGGAACCGCAACGTCAGCGCGGTTCCGACCGTGGCCCTGTCCAGTAGCTACATCTCGCACCTCGGCGGTAGCGGGACGATCCTACACCCGGGCTTCGGGGCGTGCTGCTGGCAGGGGCAGGCTATCGGCCAGCCCTTCGTGGCCGTGCAGAACCAGCCACTGGTGCCCATCCACTTCACCGCCTACGGCAGCCAGAGCGATCCCGGGCCCTATCCCATCCCGACCGATGCCCCGATTGAGGGCTGCCAGACGTGCGGGGGCGACCGGCACGTGCTGGTCGAGGATCTGGACACGTGCACGCTGTACGAGATGTATCACGCCTACCCGCAGGCGGACGGCTCGTGGAACGCCGATCAGGGGAGCATCTTCCACCTGACGTCGAACGCGTTGCGGCCGGACGGGTGGACGTCGGCGGACGCGGCAGGGCTGCCAATCTATCCCGGGCTGGTGCGTTACGACGAGGTGCAGGCGGGGGCGATCCACCACGCCATCCGCTTCACGGCCGACGTGTCGCTGGTGAGCCGCAACTGGATCTGGCCGGCGCGCCACTCGGACGGCGAGGGCACCGGATCGACCGATGTGCCGATGGGCTCGCGCTTCCGCTTGAAGGCGAGCGTGGACATCTCGGGCTTCACCCCACAGGTGCGAGTGATCCTGCAGGCGCTGAAGGACTACGGGATGGTCCTGGCGGATACGGACGGCAGCGGGGGACAGATCGACATCGACGGGCTGGCGGACGACCGCTGGAGCAACAGCACGCTGCACGTGATCGAGCAGTTGCACGCCTCGGACTTCGAGGTGGTGGACGTCTCCGGCCTGATGATCGACCCGAACTCCGGCCAATCGCGGTAAGGTGGGAACCCCGGCCACAGGAGCGCGAACGCTCCTGTGGCCGGGCTGCTTCCCGGGCGGCCCAGGCGTCCTGGGGTCACAGGTGCATAACAGAATCCGGCGGATCGGCCCCGTTGGTAAGGCTGCGGGGCGGTCCCGGAGGCCAAGAATGGGACGTCACGTAGTTGATTTGGTAAGGTTCGTGGGTTGTCTGGGGGTGGTCACAGCGAAGTCACCGGTGGCTGGTGCCCGGTTTTGCGCTGGGCTATACTGGCCCGCGAATGGAGAGTCACGATTGCCGGAGGAACACGTAACCGCATCGGCGTCGGTTGGGAGTCCGCGTTTTCCCCGCGGACGTGAGATCGGGCCCGATCTTCCGGGTCCGCAGACCCAGCACGATATGATGCGCCATGGCGGGTGCCGGCCCGCCGTTGAGAAGGCGCGCCCGCGCCGTTACGCAATCCGGCAACGGCGCTCTCGAATCGATGCGACGTTGGCGTCGGCACCATGTACCCAGGCGCCGGCACCGGATGCTATGAGGCCCACCCGCATCGACTTGCGGAACGAGGTCGCGGCTGCGGCGAGCAGGCGGAGAGGGTGTTGTCCCCACCAGGCTCGAATGCAGCGCGGACTCCGGTGCACGCCTATCATGCGCCCGACGTTCGCGTCCTAGACGGAGGGACATGTATGTTCAACCCCTTGACTTCTCCCATAGTGTCTGCCGGCAGGCGGCCGCGTGCGGCCGGCCGGCGTTCGTGGCCGGCCCTTCTTCCGCTGATCGTGGCGGCGCTCGTCGTGGGGGGTACCCATAGTGCCGCGCCCGCACAGGCGGCCGCGGACTGCTCGGGCAGCCCGTTTCGCGATGTCTGCCCCGACGCCTGGTTCTATGCGTCGGTGATGGACCTGTATCACGCCGGGATTCTGTCCGGGTATCAGGACGGCACCTTCCGCCCGTACAACGGGATCACGCGGGCGCAGTATGCCAAGGTGATGGTGTTGGCGACGGGCGCGGATGCCGCGGATCCGCCGTCGCCGATCTTTGCCGACGTACCCGCCGGCTCGGCCTTCTATCACGTGATCAGCGTCGCGGCGACCCGGGGCTGGATCGCCGGCTACACCTGCGGCGGGCCGGGTGAGCCCTGCGACAGCCGGCGCCGCCCCTACTTCCGGCCGGGGGCGGCGGTGACCCGCGGCCAGGTCGCCAAGATCATGGCGCTGGCCTACGACTGGCAGGACCGCCTGCCGCACACGTCGACGTTTGTCGACGTCCCCTCCCCGAGCCCTTTCTTTGCGTATGTCGAACGGGCTTACGCCGAAGGCGCCCTCACGGGTTATCAGTGCGGCAGCGCGGGCGAGCCGTGCAACGGCGGCCAGGACCCCTACTTCCGTCCGAACGCCGGGTCCACCCGGGCGCAGGTGAGCAAGATCGTGAGCAATACCATCCACCCTGTCGGGACGCCGGTCACCTATCCGACCAACACGCCGCCGCCGGGCGCCACCGCGACGTCGCGGCCGCCGAACGCAACGGCGACGTCACGCCCGCCGGGGGGCACCGCCACCCCGCGGCCGCCCACGGCGACCGCGACCCCGCGCCCGCCGAGCCCGACGCCGCCGCCGCCGGGCCAGTGCCCGATCTTGCCGGCTGATAGCATCTGGAACCGCAACGTCAGCGCGGTCCCGACGGCGGCATCCTCCAGCGCGTACATCGCCCGGCTGGGCGGCAGCGGGACGATCCTACACCCGGGCTTCGGGGCGTGCTGCTGGCAGGGGCAGAACATCGGCCAGCCCTTCGTGGCGGTGCAGAATCAGCCGCTGGTGCCCATCCACTTCACCGCCTACGGCCAGCAGAGCGACCCCGGGCCTTATCCCATCCCGACGGATGCCCCGATTGAGGGCTGCCAGACGTGCGGGGGCGACCGGCACGTGCTGGTCGAGGATCTGGACACGTGCACGCTGTACGAGATGTATCACGCCTACCCGCAGGCGGACGGCTCGTGGAACGCCGATCAGGGGAGCATCTTCCACCTGACGTCGAACGCGTTGCGGCCGGACGGGTGGACGTCGGCGGACGCGGCAGGGCTGCCGATCTATCCCGGGCTGGTGCGTTACGACGAGGTGCAGGCGGGCGCCATCCACCATGCCATCCGCTTCACCGCCCCGGACGACGCGGTCAGCCATAGCTGGATCTGGCCCGCGCGGCACTCGGACGGCCAGGGCAGCGGCTCCGACGCGCTGCCGATGGGCTCGCGGCTGCGCCTGAAGGCGAGCGTGGACATCTCCGGGTACTCACAGCAAGTGCAGGTGATCCTGCAGGCACTGAAGGACTACGGGATGATCCTGGCGGACACGGACGGCAGCGGGGGACAGATCGACATCGACGGGCTGGCGGACGACCGCTGGAGCAACAGCACGCTGCACGCGCTGGAGCAGTTGCACGCCTCGGACTTCGAGGCGGTGGACGTCTCCGGCCTGATGATCGATCCCAACTCCGGCCAATCCCGCTAGGCACTTGCGCACCTGCGCGGACGGCGCGGCCCCGTGCGGGCCGCGCCGTTTCCATTGCCCCGCGGGCGGCCGGCGTGCCGGTTAGCGGTGCGTTGCGGGCAGGGCCGGCTGCCAGACCTTCCACACCTGGCCCACAAGATCCGGGCCGGGATGCAACGCGGGCTCGCCCGGATGCCAGCCGGATGGCGTGGCGTCCCCGGTGTCGCGCACGTAGCGGAAGGCTTCGATCTGCCGGATGAGCTCGTCCGGGTTGCGCCCGACCGAGGGCGTCAGCACCTCCTGAGCCTGGATCAGCCCATCGGGATCGATGATGAAGCGGCCGCGCAGGTCAACTCCGGCCTCTTCGTCGAAGACGCCGTAGATGCGTCCGATGCGCCCTCCGGCATCGCTGAGCATCGGGAACGGCACGCCGCCGGGCACCATGCGCGCCAGTTCGGCTTCCTGCCAGATCTTATGGGTGAAGCGACTATCCGTGCTGATCGCCAGGACCTGGACGCCCAGCCCCTGGAGCCGATCGTACCGGGCGGCAACTGCCGCCAGTTCCGTCGGTCAGACAAAGGTGAAATCGCCCGGGTAGAAACAGAGCACTACCCAGCGGCCGCGGTAATCAGAGAGCCTGAGGTTGCGAAAGGCGCCCTCGACGAAGGCGCCGGCTTCGAAATCGGGCGCCAGGCGGCCGACGCGGGCCAGGGGCGGGGCCGCTGGCCGGGTCGCGGGCTCGCCCGGCACAGCCGCGGTCGCGGCGGCCAGCGGCCCGCGCGCAGGCTCTAGGCAAAGGTCTTTTGCGTTTGTCATTCCCTATCCTCCTCATGGGCCGGCTCCGGAGCGCCGGCCGGGTTTGTTGTACCACGTCAATCCTAGCACGTTCAGGTGTATGCGCCGGTGACGGCGGGTGGACGTCCGGGAGATCCGGCGGCGCGCGGCGCCGGGCATTCACCGATCCGTCACCGGCCGTCGTCCCGACTGTCCACCGCACTCCTGTAAAGTGTAAGCAGCGAGATCCGCGCGCGCCTGCGCCGCCCACCGGCCGGCCGGCCGGCACTTGCGGGGTTCGCCCCGCTCCGGGAAGGACACGAGCATGAGCGACACCAGTGACGCCATTCACGAGCACCATCAGGCGCTGATGGCGGCGTTCGACGGCCATGTCACGGCGATCCTGGCCGGGCGGCCGGACGCTGACCCCACGGCCCTGCTGCAGCTATTGGAGCAGGACCTGCTGCCGCACGCCGTGGGCGAGGAGCGTTTCCTCTATCCCGCCCTCGACCGGCTGCTGCGCCACCACGGCCGGGCCACCGCGACGATGAGTGTGGACCACGAGTTCCTCGAAGAGTACGTGCGCCAGATCCGGGTGACGGTGCAGGCGCTGGCGGCCGCGCCCACCGCCGACCACGCGGGCTTGCGCGCCCACCTGGAGCGGCTCTGCCTGCAGTTGCAGGCGGTGATGCAGCTGCACCTGGAGAAAGAGGAGCGCCTCTACCTGCCGCTGTTCGAGCAGCTTGTCGAGGCGGATGAGCAGCGCCGCATCCTGGCCGGGATGCACGAGGTGCATACCGAACGCCCGGCCGCGCCGCCGGCCGTGCTCGACGTGCGCACGCTGCTGCCCGCCCAGCGCCACGAGTGGATCCTCGACACCTTCAGCGCCCTGCAGCCGGGCGAGTTGTTCATCCTGGTCAGCGACCGCGACACAAACCCGCTCTACTACGAGTTTCAGGCGGGCTGGGCCGGGGCCTTCACCTGGGAGGACCTGGAGCTCGGGCCGGAGATCTGGCGCGTGCGCCTTGGCCAGCCGGGCGCGGTGGCCAGCGGCATCGACCCAAGCCTGATCATCCTGTCCCATTAGCGCGGCGCGGCGCCGTCCCGCGCGGCGCAGACTGGGTGCAAAGCGCCCCAGTGGCAACTGCCTGTGCGCCGCGCGTTGCGGTGGAGCGGGGCTCCGCCCACCGCTGCGCCCGTTATCGGGCTGGATCTCGCGGCGGTGGTTGTCGCGCGGCGGAGCGCTCTCCGCAGGACGATCGCGCCCTCCATTAGTCCGAACATCCATCTCGGCGGCGCGGCCGGCTCGCCGCTCGACCGCTCTATCCCGCCGGGACCCGCGCAACCGCCCCATCCGCCCGGATTCCCCCCGGCTCCGCTCTTGACGTGCCGTGGCGTCTGAAGTATAGTGGGGCCAAACGGAGTTTGGCTGGAGCAAACACCGGGAGAGCGACAGGCGGAAGGGAGCGCACGGTGCGGGTCGGACGAAGCTTGCGGGCCGCGCGGCAAGGGCGAGGCTGGACCCTCGCGGCGCTGGCGGAGGCCGGCGGCGTCTCGAAGGGGTTCGTCAGCCAGGTCGAGAACGACAAGACGTCGCCCTCGCTCGATACGCTCGAGCGCTTGGCCGGCGCCCTCGGGCTGACCGTGGTCGACCTGCTGGGCTCGGCCGCTGCCGCGCCCGCGCCGCACACGGTGCGCGGCGCCCTGGTGGCGCCCCCGGAGGCAGGCGAGGGCGCACACATCACGCGCCCGGAGCTTGGCCACTTGCGGCCGCTGAGCGCCGCGGCGGCCATGGCGCCCAGCGTCCAGGAGATCAGCCCGCCCGGCAGCCTGCTGCGCAGCTTCGTGGTCGACCTGCCGCCCGGCACGTCGCTCGGCGAGCCGGGCCACCACCACGCCGGGGAGGAGAGCCTCGTGGTCGTGCGCGGCCATTGTGATGCCGATCAGGCAGGGGCCGTGGTGCACCTGGCCGCGGGCGATGCCCTGAGTTGGACCCCCGGCCAGCCGCACCGGCTGCTGAACCGCTCACCCGAGCCTGCCCGCTTGCTGATCACGCTTCTGGCGCCTGCGACGCTCGGCGCGAGCGGTGTCCTCGGCCCGCCGGCCCGCCACGGCGGGCCGGCGCCGCAGGGGCGCGCTCTGCGCCTGGTGCAGATGCGTGCCGCGCGCGACCGGCGGCGGAGCGGCTGATGGCACGGGATTCGACGCGGCGCGGGGAGCCTGACGAGATGCTGATCGAGACGGTCACGGCTGGGCCGGTCGAGACGAACGGCTATCTTGTGGCCGACGTGGCGGCCGGGGAAGCGATGATCGTCGACGCGCCGCTCGACAGCGCGGCCGAATTGATGCACCGCGCCACGGCGCACGGCCTGCGCATCATGCGCATCGTCGACACGCACGGCCACTGGGACCACATCGCCGACAATGCGCGCCTGGTCACGCTGACGCATGCACCGCTGTTGGTGCACGCCGCCGACGCGGGGTGGCTGGAGCACCCAGAGCGGCAGGCCACGCGCCTGCCGATCACGGTCGCGCCGAGCACGCCAACGGAAGCACTAACGGAGGGCGCGGTGCTGCCCGTGGGGCGCTATCGCTTCACGGTGTTGCACACGCCCGGCCACACGCCGGGTTCCTGCTGCCTGTACGAAGCCGACGAAGATGTCTTGTTCAGCGGCGACACCCTGTTCGACCAGGGCATGGGCCGCACCGACCTGCCGGGCGGCGACGAGAACGCGCTCTACGCAAGCCTGCGCCGCCTGGCCGACCTGGCCCCAGCCACCCGCTTCTATCCCGGCCACGGCCCCGATTCGACGATCGAGGACCAGGGCTGGATGCTGCGGCTGGGCTGGGGTATGCTGATCGCGCGGATCCGCGCACGGGGCGGGCCTGCGCGCCGCGCTCCCCACACCTGAGGAGGCAACGATGGCGGAAGAACGGATGCGTCTGATGGCCCTCGTGCGGTCCGAGAGCCGCGTGGGCCACGCCGAGCACGAGGCCCGTCCTTACAAGCTGTTCACGGGCGACAGCGAGTGGTTCCTGGCGAACATCTCCTGCCAGTACGCCTGTCCGGCCTATACCGACGTCGCGCGCTACATCGCGCACATCGCGGCGGAGGACTACGACGAGGCCTACCGGATCAACCTGGAAGACAACGTCGTGCCGGGCATCCTGGGCCGCGTCTGCGCCCGCCCCTGCGAGCAGGAGTGCCGCCGGGGTCGCGTCGACAAGCCGATCGCCATCTGCTGGTTGAAGCGCACCGCGGCGGACAACCGCAGCGAGCGCCACCCGTGGACGCGCCCGGCCCGCACCAAGACCCAGCGCGTGGCCGTGGTCGGCTCCGGGCCGACGGGCGTCTCCGCCGCGCGCGATCTGGCCAAGATGGGCTACGGCGTGACGATCTTCGAGGCGCTGCCGACCATCGGCGGCATGCTGACCGCGGGAATCCCCGAGTGGCGCCTGCCGCGGGACCTGTGCCGCGAGGAGATCAACCAGTACCTGGATACGCTCGGCGTCGAGGTGCGGGTCAACACGCCGATCGGACAGACGATAACCCCCGAGCTTATCGAGTCGGGCAAGGCCAACGCGGTCACGCTGACGGCCCTGAAGCAGCAGTATGACGGCGTGCTGCTGGCCTGCGGCACACAGGTGCCCCAGCAGATGGAAGTGCCCGGCGAGGACTATGAGCACGCCGAAGGCCTCTATCCCGGTCTGCACTACATGGAGCGCATCAACCTGCACCGCTACCCGGTCGTCGGCAAGCGCGTGGCGGTCATCGGCGGCGGCTTCACCGCGATGGACTGCTCGCGCTCGTCGCTGCGCATGGGTGCGGAGAAGGTCTACGTGATCTACCGCCGCAGCCGCAACGAGATGCTGATCTACGAAGAGGAGGCGCGCGAGGCCGAGATCGAGGGCGTGGAGTTCCGCTTCCTCGTCTCGCAGACCGAGGTGCTCGTGTCGGAGGGCAAGGTCGTGGGTCTGCGTTGCATCCGCAACCGGCTCGGCGAGCCCGACGCCTCAGGGCGGCGGCGGCCGGTGCCGATCCCGGGGACCGAATTCATCCTCGACGTCGACACGGTGGTCGCCGCGACCGGCCAGAACTCCGACGTGGGCTGGCTGGATGAGGCCGGTGTCAAGGTGACGCGGCGCAACCGGCCGCAGGTCGATCCGGTGACCTGGATGACCAACGTGCCGGGCATCTTCGCCTCGGGCGACTACACGGCGGGCGCGCGCACGATCATCGCCTCAATCGGCGACGGGCACAAGGCAGCCATCGCGATGGACCAGTGGCTGCGCGGCGCCCAGCCTGCCGACGAGAAGGTGACCCTGCGAGCCGAGTTCGCACTGGTGCCCTACCAGGACTACGTGTCGGACTACCACCTCGACGTGACGCGCAGCCTGGAGGAGTGGGCGCAGTCGCAAACCGTGCGCCAGGAGTATCCCCAGGACGCGGCGGTGCGCATGAGCTGGCAGCCGATCTCGATCTGGACGGCCGACACGATGCAGCGGCGTCTGGTGGAAGGCGACGACTACGACGCGGTGCCGCGGCAGGAAATGCCGATGGTGCCGCTGGAGCGGCGCTGGAACCTGACGACCGAGGTGGAGCTCGGTTTCACGCACGACGAAGCCTTCGAAGAGGCGAAGCGCTGCCTGCAGTGCCAGCTAAACATCTTCGTCGACGGCGACAACTGCATCCTGTGCAACGCGTGCGTCGAGGTCTGCCCCGTAAACGTCATCCACATGGCCGACCTGGAGTTGATCGACAGCATCAATAATACGCCGTTCGAGCCCAGGCTGATGGAAGCCCGGGGCTGGAAGGCGGGCGCGGCGATGATCATGGACGAGAACCTATGCATCCGCTGCGGGCTCTGCAGCCAGATCTGCCCGACCAACTGCATCACCATGCAGCACTTCGAGCCGCACCTGGTGACGGCGCCGAACGAGCAGGCGGTCGCCGCGGTCGGTGCGCTCGACGTGGGGCTGCGGCCCGACGCGGCGGTCTCCGTGCGCCCGGCCTGACCTCCGGGCTTCATCTGACGCGGCGAGCGGAAATACATCCGCTCGCCGCGTCGTGTCTCCGGCCCCGCGCCCGATCAGGTGCTGTGGCCGCTGCCGCGGCCGCCGCTCGGCGCGTGCTCGCGGCGGCGGCCGGCCCGCAAGTCCTTGCCGCCGGGATGGCACTCGTCGCCGCGGTGTTCCGTTAGCTTGCCGAGATCGTGCACAGGCTCCTTGTCGTGCTGATGTCCCATCGGATGATCCCTCCTCTGCCGCGCTTCCGCGCGGCGGTTTCGGTCGGGGATGGGGAGCAGGACGTATGCCGGCCCCGATCGGGAAGGGGCGTGGCTGGGCATGGAATCTGCCCGACGGGGTCGCGGTCGATCCGCGCACTGCAGCGGCCCAGCGAGCGCTTGTTCCGCACCGGACCGCATGGTATACTGCGGGGACCATTTCAGGCACGCCTTTGTGGGCATGGAGGAGCAGCACATGACGACCGTAACGACCGAAAACCTCGTCGATACGCTGAACGAGATCGACCAGCGCATTCAGGAAATCGAGGTGCGTCTTTGACTTGGTGGGGAAAGAAGCCGAGATAACGCAGCTTGAGCGGCGCACCACGGGCGCCGATTTCTGGAACGACCAACAGACCGCCCAGGCCGTGATGCAGCGGCGCACCGCCCTGCAGGATCAGGTGGGGCAGTGGCGCGCGCTGGAGGCGCAGGTACACGACCTGCGCGACATGTATGAATTGGCAGTGGCCGAGGAGAGCGCGGAGGTCGTGAACGAGGTCGCAGTGGACACCGCGCGGCTGCTGGCGCAACTCGACCGGCTGGAGCTCGACCTGGTGCTCAGCGGCCCGTACGACAGCCGCAACGCGCTCGTCTCCCTCTATGCCCGCGAGGGTGGCACGGAAGCCCAGGACTGGGTCGAGATGCTCCTGCGCGAGGTCACCCGCTGGGCCGAGCTCCGCAACTGGAAGACGGAGATCCTCGATCTGACCGAGGGTGAGGAAGCGGGCATCAAGAGCGTGACGCTGGCCCTGCGGGGCAAGGACGCCTACGGCTACGCGCGCTTCCTCAGCGGTGTGCACCGCCTGGTGCGCATCTCGCCGTTCGACTCGTCGAGCCGCCGGCACACGTCCTTCGCGCTGATGGAGGTGCTGCCTGAGATCGAAGACGACGTCGAGGTCGAGATCAACCCCGACGACATCCGCATGGACGTCTTTCGGTCGGCGGGCGCGGGCGGCCAGAACGTGCAGAAGAACTCGACCGCCGTGCGCCTGACCCACATCCCGACGGGCATTGTCGCCACGTGCCAGAACGAGCGCTCGCAGTTACAGAACCGCGAGTTCGCGATGCGCATCCTGCGTGCGCGCCTGTGGGAGATCGAGACGCGCAAGCGCGCCGAAGAGACGGCGCGGCTGCGGGGCGAGCACGTCGACGTGGGCTGGGGCAGCCAGATCCTGAACTACGTGCTGCACCCCTACAAGCTGGTCAAAGATCTGCGCACGGGCTACGAGACGAGCAACACCGACGCCGTGCTGAACGGCGAGCTCGATCCGTTCGTCGAGGCCTGGCTGCGCTGGCAACTGAGCGATGAGGCGGGCGTGGCGGTGGCCGCGCCGGATGAGGCGAGCTAGTGCCGCTGCCCCCGCGGCTCGTGCTCGCCTCGGCCTCGCCCCGGCGCGAGGCGCTGCTGCGTCGCCTCGCGGCCGGGTTCACCATCCTGGCCTCGGGGGCTGAGGAGGGTGCCGCCGAGCAGCCGACCCGCGCTTTCCCCCCGCTGCAGTTGCCCGCGCCCTTCGCCGTGCCCCCGCAGGACCACCCGGTACTCTGGGCGTGGCGCAAGGCCCTGGCCGTCGCGCCCGCCGCAACGGTGGATGGGCGGGACGCGCTGATCCTCGGCGCCGACACCATCGTCGTCCTCGACGGCGACGTGCTGCAGAAGCCCGTCGACCTGGAGGACGCGCGGCGGATGCTTGGCCGGCTGAGCGGTCGCACGCACCTCGTCATCACCGGCTGGGCCTTCGTCTATGCGCGCCCGGGTGCCGATGCGCGCGAGGCGGCGGTGACGCAGTACGGCTACGTGCGCAGCGCCGTGCGCATGCACGCCAACGACCCGGACCGCATCGCCTGGTACGTGGGCACGGGCGAGCCACTGGATAAGGCCGGCGCCTATGCTGTGCAGGGCCAGGGCGGCGCGCTGGTCGAGCGCGTCGACGGCTGCTACACGAATGTCGTCGGGCTGCCGCTCTGCGCCGTGCGCACGGCGCTCGCCGCGCTGGGCTGGCCCGTGCGGGGTGGCGTTGACTGGCACCCCGACTGCGCTGGGCCCTATTGCACGCCGCCGCAGTCGGCGTGGATTGCCGAGGAGGCTGGAGCATGAGCGAGACGATCCGTCCGCCCCGTCCCGAGGAGATGGACACCTACTTCGAGATGGCCGCGCAGGCCTTCCAGGTGCCGCCGCCCGATACGCAGCACTGGCGCGCGAACACCCCGCCGGAGGTGGTGCGCGGGCTCTTCGTCGACGGCGAGATGCGTGCCGGGCTGATCTGGCTGCCGATGGCGGTCTGGTTCGGGCCGGGCACCGTGCCCACGGGCGGCATCTCCGGCGTGGCCACGCCGCCCGAGGGGCGCCGCCAGGGCTACGTCGGCCGTCTGCTGGCGGCGGTGCTGGCCGAGATGCGCGACGCAGGCCAGCCGATCTCGGCGCTCTATCCCTTCTACTTCCCTTTTTACAAGCGCTACGGCTGGGCGCACGCTTCGGACAACCACGTCTACACCATCCCGATCGAGCGCCTGCCGGTGGTGCCGCCGCAGGGCACCTGGATTGCCGCGGGGCGGGCCACGCAGCCACCCGCCGAGGGCCAGCCCCAGGTGTCCGATGCCGATCTGGCCGTGCTGCAGCGCCTCTACGAGCGCTGGGCAGCCGGGCGCAGCGGCGCCATGGCGCGCGACCCGGCCTGGTGGCGGGCGCATCGCCTCGGCCGCACGCCTCTCGACGTCTACTACTGGCGCGACTCCGCCGGCACGCCGCGCGCCTACGTGATCTACACGCTCAAGGAAACCGGCCCCTGGGAGCGCGACCTGCGCGTCCGCGAGCTCATTGCCATCGACGTCGAAGCGCGGATGGTCGCGCTGGGCTTCCTGCGCAACCACGACAGCCAGGCATCGCAGGTGCGGCTCACGCAGCCGGAGGACTCGCGGCTGCTCGCGCTGCTGGCCGATCCGCGGGTCAAGATCGAGGTGGAACCGGGCTTCATGCTGCGACTGGTCGACGTGCCGGCGGCGCTGGAGGCGCGGCCGTACACGCCGGAGGCGGCCGGCTACCTCACGCTACAGGTGACCGGACCGGAGCCCGGTGCCGAGCCCACGGGCTACCTGCTGGAGGTGGCCGACGGCCACGGCATGGTGACGCCGGCCGCGGGCGACGCCGACCTGATCCTCGACGCGCGGGTGCTGGCGCAGCTGTATACGGGCTACCTGACGCCCACACAGGCGGTGGGCCTGGGCCTGCTCGCGGCGCATGACCCGGCCGCGCTGGCCCGGGCCGACGCAATGTTCGCCATTCCCCGGCCCTTCATGCCGGACTTCTTCTAGCCCGTCGCCGGCGCCGCGAGCGGGCCCTGGGCCCCACGCGCCTGGCCCGGTCCAAAGCCTTTGGTCGCCGCTGTGTGGGGCTGCCCACGCGCCTCCGATCTCCCGGCCGCGCGGCGCCCCGTCGCCGCCCATCGCGCGCACCCCGGCAGCCGGTAAGGTCGGCGCACCGGAAAATGCGTAGATCTGCTCATCCCACGCCCCGCCGTTGATCTACAATAGTTCTTGGACGGGTGATCGGCCCCCACGTCCACCCGGCCGTGGGGGCATGCCGGGGCGCGCACTGCGCCACGGCGCGTTCCCCACGGGGGAGCAGTGAGAGGAATCGCGCGATGCGACATCGGGGGATTGGATTGGTGGGCACCGGGTTGCTGTTGCCGGCCATAGTGGCCGGTCTCATCCTCGCGGGCCCGGGGGGCGCGGGCCATCCGGCGGCGGCTCAGGGCGACTGCCGCACGTTTCCCGAGACGGGGCAGACGGTCTGCGGGCGCTTCTTGACCTACTGGCAGGAGCACGGCGGGCTGGCCCAGCAGGGCTATCCCATCTCCGGCGAGCTCCAGGAAGTCAGCGACACGAACGGCCAGACCTACACCGTGCAGTACTTCGAGCGCGCGGTCTTCGAGAAGCACCCGGAAAACCAGCCGCCCTACGACGTGCTGCTGACACTCCTCGGCGATTACCAGTATCAGCAGAAGTATCCGACCGGCGCCTTGCAGCAGACGCCGAGCACTGACGCGGGCTCGGTGCTCTATCCGCAGACCGGCCACCGGTTGGGCGGCGTCTTCCAGCGCTACTGGCAGGAGCACGGCGGGCTGGCCCAGCAGGGCTACCCGATCTCCGACGAGTTCACCGAGGTCTCGGCGCTCGACGGCAAACCTTACACGGTACAGTACTTCGAGCGGGCGGTCTTCGAGCAGCACCCGGAGAACCAGCCGCCCTACGACGTGCTGCTCTCGCAGCTCGGCACCTTCCGCTACCGCGATCGCCACGGTACCGCCGGCACGCCTGCGCCGACGGCCGCGCCCACCGCGGCGCCCACGGCCACCAGCGGCCCCGCCGCCAACGTCGACGTGGTCTGGCGCCTCACGGGCGGCGACGTGGGCGCGTTCAAGAGCCCCGGCGGGATCGCGCTCGACGCCCAGAACAACCTCTATGTCGTGGACATGGCCAACGATCGCATTCAGAAGTTCGACGCCGCCGGCCACTACTTGCTCAGCTGGGGCAGTCACGGCGAGGGCCCCGGCCAGTTCAGCTTCAGCGAGTCCGCCGGCATCGCGGTCGATAGCCAGGGCTCCGTCTACGTGACCGACAGCGCGGTCGCCACGTCCAGCGGGCATCCCCGCGTCGAGAAGTTCGACTCGCGTGGTCAGTATCTCGGCCAGTTCGGCGCGGGCGGTGGCGGTGACGGCCAGTTCATCCACCCGATCGACCTGGCCTACGACAGCCACGACAACGCCTTCGTCATCGACGACCGGGCCAACCGGGTGCAGAAGTTCGATCCGAGCGGCCATTTCCTGCTCGGCTGGGGCGGGCTGGTGAACACCGGCTTCCTGACTGTCGACGCGCACGACCACGTTTACGTCGCCGATTACGGCACGAACCGGGTCAAGGTCTACGACGACAACGGCAGCCCGCTTGGCACGCCCGTGACCGGCCTGTCCTTCCCGCTGGCCGTGGCGGTCGACGCGGCGGGCCACATCTTCGTGACCGACGGCGGCGAGGTGCCCAGCCACGGGGTGCCGCGTGTGCAGGAGTTCGACGCGGCGGGCCAACTGCTGGCCCACTGGGGGGCCTGGGGCACGGGATCCGGCCAGTTCGAGCTCCCCGGCTCGATCACCGTCGACGCGTCCGGCGATGTCTACGTCAGCGACGGCGGCAATAACACCGTGCAGAAGTTCCACATGCGCTGAGGCTGTAGCCGGGGACGCGGCGCCCGCCGCGTCCCCGGCTACAGCGGCCGGCAAATCAGCATCGTCGGCGCGGCGCCGAGGCGCGTGAAGACGATCGTGCGTGCCTCGTCGCCGTGCAGACGCAGGCGCGGGCGCAGCGCCTCGGGCTCGACGGCGAAGGCGCGCTTCTTGAGCTCGACCCGGCCCACCTGGAGCGCCGCGAGGCGCCGGTTCAGGGCCTTCAGGCTGAAGGGATGCACCTCGTCGACGGCGAAGCCACGCGCGAAGGGCGTCGTCAGCGGGGCCGGGCCGGTCAGGTAGGCGACCTCCGGGTCAATCTGGGCGAGCCCGAGTCGCTGCGCCAGTGGGCGCACCAGGCCCGCGCGGATGACGGCGCCGTCGGGCTCGTAGAGGTAGGCCTGGGGCGAGGTCACCGGGCAGGTGTCGGGCACGTCGGCGTCGGTCAGGGTGGCGCCCTCCGGCAGCAGCGTGGCGCGGCGGCGGACGCCGGGTGTGGCCAGGCCGCGCGTCCAGAGCACGGCTTCCTTGACGTCACCGCGGAGCGAGACGATCTCCACCTCGCCCACTGTTCCGCCCGCCAGCAGTGCGTCGTAGTCGATGCCCGGCCCGACCTTCACGGCCAGATCGACGGCGGCATAGGCCGCCAGGATGGCGGCGAGCGGCGGCTCGTAGGCCGCGGGGTCGAACACGCGTGCACCCGCGGGGCCGCGCCGGCCGGGGTCGCAAAACGCGGCGTCGATCGCGCCGGGCGCCAGCGGCGACGCGAGCAGGTCGCCGGCCACGTAGTCCGCCAGGCGGCCGTACACGCCCAGGTTGTGCCGCGCGAAGCGCAGGCGGACCGAGTCCCGGTCGAGCGCGACGAGGCGCGCGGCCGTGGCTGCGAGGGCGACCGCGTCGCCGCCGATGCCGGCCGTGAGGTCGGCGGCGCGGCGGCCGGCGAAGCGCGTGGCCCGGTGCGCGGCGACGGGCGCCGCACTGGCTTGCTGCAGGCCCGCAGGCGTGAGGAGCATGGCCGCAGCGCGCTCGAACTTGGTCGCGGCCTGCCGGCGCAGGCGCACCTGCTCCCACACGGCCCCGGCGACGGCGGGCGGCAGATCGCGGCGCAGGGTGCTGAGGTCGGCCAGGCGGCTGTGGTCGGTCGCGGGGAGGAACTCGGCGCGCGCCAGCGCCGCGGCCCCGGCGGGCGCCAGCAGGAAGGCGGCGATCTTCGGGGCGATCTCGGGCGCGGGCATGACGGGAACCTCCTCGCTGGGGTGCGGTGCGCGACCGCCGGGCTCCGTCGTCCGACGGATTGACACGGGCGGGAGCGCCGGGTATAATTGTAACGCAATTGCATAGCAAAGACGTCGAGCAGGAGGAGTAGATCCGGCTCGGCACCTTACAGAGAGCGGGCGCCACCGGCTGCAAGCCCCGCAGGTGTGCACGGATCGAACGTCGCCTGGGAGTCGGCACCGCGAAGCCCGCGAGGGTGGTAGCGGCGCCCGGGAGTCGCCCGTTAGCGCGAGGAGAGTGCCGCGGGGCCGGAGCGATCCGGCGCGCGGCAGAACTAAGGTGGTACCACGAAGGGCCGGTCCCTCTCGTCCTTATGCGACGAGGGGGTTTTTTGTTGCCCGCGTGGGCGGGGCGTCGCGGCGCCCGGGATCGACGACGATGCGCAGGCAAACCGACAATACGTATTGGTGGCGAGGAGCACGCGGGGGCCGATTGTCAGCCCCCGCGGCGGTCTCCGGCTGGACGGACGAACTTGCGACGACGCAACACCCAACCAGCCACATGAAGGAGACACGACCATGGACGCCGCCAAACGCTTTGATTTACAGGCGCTCGTGCGGGAGCGCGGCCGGGCCTTGCCCCGCCGCCGCCTCATCGAGCTATACGACTGGGATGCTTTGGAATCGGATGGGGAGGACTGGGAATTGAACACGACACCGGAACCGGCCGCGCCGGCCCCGGCGGCTCCGGCCGGCGGGGAGATGGCTAAGACCTACTCCCACGAGGCGGTCGAGGCCCGCTGGTACGACTGGTGGGAGCGCCAGGGCTACTTCACGCCCACGCGCGACCCCAACAAGACGTCGTTCACGATCACAATGCCGCCGCCCAACGTGACGGGCGAGCTACACCTGGGCCATGCCCTGACCCTGGCGATCGAGGACATCATGATCCGCTGGAAGCGGATGCAGGGCTACGCCACGCTCTGGCTGCCCGGCTTCGACCACGCGGGCATCGCCGGGCAGTATGTGGTGGAGAAGGAGCTTGCCCGGCGCGACCTGACGCGTCACGACATCGGCCGCGAGCAGTTCCTGGAGCAGGCGTGGATGTGGATGCGCAAGTACATCCCCATCATCAGCGCGCAGTTCCGCCGCCTGGGCGCGTCGTGCGACTGGACGCGAGCCTGCTTCACGATGGAGCCGGGGCCCGCGCGCGCCGTGCGCACCGTGTTCAAGCACCTCTACGACAAGCACCTGATCTATCAGGGTGAGCGCATCATCAACTGGTGCCCGCGCTGCATGACCTCGCTGTCCGACCTGGAGGTGGAGAACGAGGAGACGCCCGGCCACCTCTGGACCATCCGCTACCCGTTCGTGGACGGCGATGGCGGCATCGAAGTGGCGACGACGCGGCCCGAGACAATGCTCGGCGATACGGCCGTGGCCGTGAACCCGGAGGACCCGCGCTGGAACGGCCTCCTCGGCCGTATGGTGCACCTGCCGCTGACCGGGCGGACCATCCCGATCATCGGCGACGCCGCCGTGGAGCGGGACTTCGGCACGGGCGCCGTGAAGATCACGCCCGGGCACGACCCGCTCGACTTCGAGATCGGGCAGCGCCACAACCTGCCGTCGATCAATCTGATGAACCCCGACGGCTCGCTGAACGCCAACGCCGGGGATTACGCCGGCCTCAAGCCGCTGGCGGCGCGCGAGCAGGTGCTGGCGGCGCTGGCCGGGCAGGGCCTGCTGGTCAAGACGGAAGAGCACACCCACATGGTGCCGCACTGCGAGCGCTGCAACTCGGTGCTGGAGCCGCTCATCTCGAAGCAGTGGTTCGTGGACATCAAGCCGTTGGCGGCGCCCGCCATCGCGGCGGCGCAGAACGGCGACGTGGCGTTCGTGCCCGAGCGCTTCCAAAAGGTGTACATGCACTGGATGGAGAACATCCGCGACTGGAACATCAGCCGTCAGTTGTGGTGGGGGCACCGCATCCCGGTGTGGACCTGCGTGAACGGCCACCAGTTCGCGAGCGCGGCCGACCCGGCGACCGTGGAGACCTGCGAGATCTGCGGCAGCGCGGAGATCACCCAGGATCCCGACGTGCTCGACACCTGGTTCTCGTCCGGTCTCTGGCCGTTCAGCACGCTCGGCTGGCCCGACGACACGCCTGACCTCGAGTACTTCTACCCGACCGACGTGATGGAAACGGGCTACGACATCCTGTTCTTCTGGGTGGCGCGCATGATCATGCAGGGGATCGAGAACACCGGTCGCCCGCCGTTCCACACGGTCTACCTGCACGGTCTCGTGCGCGACGAGCTAGGGCGCAAGATGAGCAAGACGCTCGGCAACACGGTGAACCCGCTCGAGGCGGCCGACAAGTACGGCACCGACGCGCTGCGCTTCAACCTGGCGACCGGGTCCACGCCCGGCAACGACATGAAGTTCTCGGAGTCGCGCCTGGAGGGCATGCAGCGCTTCGCGAACAAGCTCTGGAACGCGACGCGCTTCATCGTGTTTGACACGGCGACCGGCACGCGTCGCGTGCCCGAGGCGGAGAGCCGTGCACTAGCGCTGCCGCCGCCGGAGCGCTGGACGCTGGCCGACCGGTGGATCCTCTCGCGGCAGCACACGCTCGCCGCCGACGTGCAGCGGCTGATGGACGAGTACCAGTTCGGCGAGGCCGGGCGGCTCATCTATGACTTCCTGTGGGGCGAGCTGTGCGACTGGTATCTGGAATACGCCAAGGGCCCGCTCAATGGGCCCGACGCCCAGGCGCGCGCCGACGTGCTCGCCGTGCTGCGCTGGACGCTGGAGCGCAGCCTGCGCCTGCTCCACCCGTTCATGCCCTTCGTGACCGAAGAGCTCTGGCAGTTCTTGCTCGGCCGCCCGGCCGATCAGCCGGACCTGCACAAGGAGGCGCAGAGCATTATGGTGGCGCCGTGGCCGCAGCCCGCCGAGGTGCCCGCCGACCCGGACGCCGAGCGCGACTTCGGCCTGCTGATGGCAATCATCACCGGCATCCGCAACGCGCGGGCCGAGGCGATCAAGGACGCGCCGGAGGGCGAGAAGGCGGCGCTGGCGCGACGGCGCATCCGCGCCATTCTCGGCGCGGGCGCGCAGACCGATCTGCTGGAGTCGCAGCGCGCCCTGCTGATCCGCCTGGCCGGGCTTGACCCGGAGGGCCTGATCATCGGGGCGGCGCTGCCGGCCGAGGCGGCGACGGGGCGCATGGCCTCGCTCGTGGTGAGCGACGTGGCCATCGCCCTGCCCCTGGCCGGGCTTGTGGACCTCGACGCCGTGGCCGCACGGCTGCGGAGCGAAACCGAGCAGACGCAGGCCGAGATCGGGCGCATCGAGGCGCTGCTCGGCAACGAGCAGTTCGTGACCAAGGCCAAGCCGGCCGTGGTGGCGATGCAGCGCGAGAAGCTGAGCGCGGCGCGCGACCGCCTGGTGGTGCTGGAGGTGCGGCTGGCTGCCCTGGCCTAACGGCCGCCCGGCGCAACGGCGCAGGCGCGCCCCCGAGGGGGCGCGCCTTTGTCGTGATCGGGCAGCAGGTCGGTGACCATGTGGCCATGCCTGGTAGCCCGTTTGGGCTATTGACGCTCCTGAATCGCCATGCTACGATTGGTGTGTGAGTGCGCACGCGGATACGCGTCCCCCGCGGGCACGATCGGACTTATCTTTCTACACACTTGGCCCGTTCGGCGCCGGAGCGCGTCTACTCGTGGAGGTGAACCATGGAGGTTAATGTGGCGGACAAGCGGCTCGCGTTCGTACGCAGGATGATCTGGTGGCTGCCGGCACTCGTCTTCGCGATTGTCGCCGCGGTCTCGGTAAGCTTCAACCCGCTGTCGGGCGGCACGGTCTTCGGGGCGGTTCTTGGCGCGCTCGTCCCCGCCGTCGTGGTCGCCGTGCTCTGTGCGGCGGTCTACTTCGGCTACAAGTACATGTTGTCCCGCGCCCCGAACACCTGATCGCCCTCTGGCGCGCCTCTGTTGGTGGGGCCGGGCGGTAGTCCGGCCTCGGGGCAATCCAGCACAACCGCCGTCTCATCCGAGACGGCGGTCGTGTGTCCGCGAGCGCCCAACGGCGTTTAGCTGTGGCGCGCCATCGCGGTTTCGAGGATGTCCAGCCCCTCGTCGGCCAGCGCCTCGGTCAGGATGAGCGGCGGGCAGAGGCGGATGGCCCCTGGGCCGGCGCCGAGCAGCAGCAGCCCGGCGTGGAACGCCTCGTCGACGATAGCGTCGCGCAGGTCGTGGGCCGGCTCCTTGGTTTGCCGGTCCTCGACCAGGTCGATGCCGAGCATCAGCCCCTTGCCGCGCACGTCGCCCACGAACGGGAAGCGCCCGGGCCAGGTCTGCAGGCGCTCCAGCATGTGCGTGCCGACCGTCGTCGCGTTGGCCATAAGCTCGGTCTCGAGCAGGTCGATCGTGACGAGCGCGGCCGCGCAGGCCAGCGGGTTGCCGCCGAAGGTATTGGCGTGCGCGCCCGAGACCCACTTCGCCATCATGCTTGCCGGGGCGACGATGGCGCCGAGCGGCAGCCCGCCGCCGATGCCCTTGGCCATCTGGATCACGTCGGGCACGACGCCCCAGTGCTCGATCGCGTACATCTTGCCGGTGCGGCCCATGCCCGATTGCACCTCGTCGACCACAAGCGGGATGTCGTACTTGTCGCACAGCTCCCGCAGCGCGGGATAGAAATCAGCCGGCGGCACGATGTAGCCGCCCTCGCCCTGGATCGGCTCGACGAAGATGCCGGCGACCTCGTCCGGGCCGCACCAGGTGGCGCATCATCTCGTGCTCGATGTAGTCGACGCAGGCGCGGCCAAGGCGCTCGGTCGGCACGTCGAACGGGCGGGCGATACGGGTCGGGATAGGGCGCGTGGTAGATGCCCGCGAGCAGCGGCTGGTAGCGCGAGCGGTGCAGCGCCTTGCTGGAGCCGAGCGACATGCTGCCGTAGGTGCGCCCGTGGAACGCGCCCAGGAAGCTGATGAAGCAGGGGCGGCCGGTGGCGTAGTGGCACAGCTTCATCGCGGCTTCGGTCGACTCGGTGCCCGAGTTGGTGAAGAAGACCTGCTTGTCGTAGGCACCCGGGGTGATGCGGGTCAGCGTCTCGGCCAGATCGACCGCTTCGGGCAGGTAGAAATCGGTGCCCGCCATGTGGATGTACTTCTGCGCCTGGCGAGTGATGGCCTCGACGACGGCGGGGTGGGCGTGCCCGGCCGCGAGCACCGCGACGCCCGCGGTGAAGTCGACGAAGCGGTTGCCGTCGATGTCCCAGACTTCGCTGCCCTTGCCATGGTCCATCACGAAGGGGTAGCTGCGGGTGTACGAGGGCGAGATAACTTGTTTGTCGCGTTCGACGAGGGCGCCGGCTTTCGGGCCGGGGCGCTGCTGGGTGGCAGTTTCCGGCTGCACCGTAGATACCATGGGAAGTCTCCTTTGACTGCTGACTGCGTGCGGCGCGGGAGCCGGCGGGCGTGCATCACGCCGCTGGAGCGCCACGGTCCTGCGCACGATCGGCCCGCGCCACTGCGGCGGGTATGGCCCTGCCATTGTAACATACGCAGCCCGCTGCGTGCCAGGCCCGGCGCCGACGTCGCCGACCACGTGCCCAGCCAGGTCCGCAGCGTGTGACCGCCGCCCGGGAGTTGACGCGGCGCGGAACCGGCAGGTATAATGGGACGAATCGCGAGGAATCGCGCGCGATCGTGCCGAACGCCACCTGCCCGCGGCACCGCGAACCGACCCGAAAGCAGCACCAGCCTGAGCATGCCGACCATCACCCTGTATACCAAGCCCAACTGCCCCCTTTGCGACCACGCCCGCTACGCCCTGCAGACCCTGTTGGCGGCCGCCCCGGGCGCGTGGGGGGTTGACGAGGTCAATATCCTGGACGACCAGGATCTCTACGCCGCCTACCGCTACCTGATCCCGGTGGTTGCCGTCGAGGGCGGGCCGGCGCTGCACGCGCCCGAGTCGCTCGACGTGGCGCGGCTGCGCGTCGCGCTGGCCCAGGGGGTGGCGGCCGCGCAGCCGGCCCCGCTGGCCGTCGCGGCAGGCGCGGGCAGTGGGCAGGCGACGGCCGCCGCGCCCGCCCCGGCGCCCGCGGCCCCGGCGGCGGTCCCGCCCGGCCCCGGCGTGCCCGCGGGTTACCCCTATCCCTACGCGGCGCCCTCGGCACCCGCCCGGGGCATCCTGGGCTGGTTCGACCGGCTGGGGCGCGGCCTCGACCGCCACTGGCTGGCGACCGCCAACACGATGGTTGGCATCTTCATCACGCTGCCGTGGCTCGCGCCGGTCTTTGCCGCGCTGGGCTGGTGGCGCCTCGCCAACCCGATCTACACCGCCTACATGTTCTTTTGCCACCAGTTACCCGAGCGTGCGGGCTACCTGTTCGGCTACCAGGCGGCCAACTGCTTCCGCGACGACGCGATCTATGTGACCGTCTTCGTGATGGGCCTGCTCTACGCCCGCGCACGCACGCGGGGCCCCGGCGGGCCGCTCGCCTGGATGCGCACGCCCATCCGCCTGCAGACCTTCGCGCTGCTCATCACGCCAATGGCTGTCGACGGCATGACCCATCTGCTCGGCCTGCGCGACGATAACGCCTGGTTCGACATGCTCACCGGCGGCGTCTTCGGCAGCTTCTCGGTGGGCGATGCGGTGGGCACGCTGAACTGGTGGCTGCGCATCATCACGGGCGCGCTCTTCGGCTTCGCGCTCGTCCGGCTGATTTACCCCTGGGTGCAGGTGGCCTTCGACGAAAGCCGCACCGCCGCCCAGCTGACCCGCGCCCGCGCCGCCACCCTTGACCGCGCGCGCCCGGCCACCTCAACCTGATTGCCTGAAGCGAGGGATCGCCCGTGGATGTAACAACCGGCAGCTTCTTCCTGGCCATCGCGGCGGGATTCGTGTCGTTCGCCTCCCCATGCGTGCTGCCCCTGGTGCCCGTGTACCTGGGTTACATGAGCGGCGCCACGGTGCAGCGCACGGGGCGGGTCGATGCGCCGCGCTGGCGGGTATTCCTGCACGCGCTCGCTTTCGTGGCCGGCTTCACCGTCATCTTCGTGCTGCTTGGCGCGAGCGCCGGGGTGGTGCGCGACTGGGTCTTTGAGTACCGCCGCCAGATGGAGGTCGTCGCGGGCGTGCTGCTGGTCATCTTCGGGCTGCAGGCGCTCGGCGTCTTCCAGATCCCCTGGCTCAACTACGAGCGCCGCCTGGGCGACCACGTGCGCCCCAGCAGCACGCCCGGCTACTGGCGCTCCATGCTCATCGGCTTCGGGTTCGGGCTCGGTTGGACGCCCTGCGTGGGCCCCTTCCTGGCCGGGCTCTACACGCTCGCGATGCAGGATCAAACCGCGCAAGCCGTGCCGCTCTTCGCCGCCTATTCCTTCGGCCTGGGTATTCCCTTCATTCTGACCGCGCTGCTCGCCGGCCAGGTCACGCTGCTGCTGCGCCGCGTCATGGCGATGTCGTTCGACCTGCGCATGGCCGGGCGCACCCTGCTGGCCAACCTCAACCCCATCAGCATCATCAGCGGCGCGCTGCTGCTGCTGATGGGCGGGCTGCTGATGTTCGACCGCGTGACGTGGCTCAACCAGCTGCTGCCCCAGTGGCAGTTGGGCGTGTGACGCGGACATGAAGGATTCCACGTCAGCTCCCGCGCCCGATCCGGGCTTCCAGGTCGACATCCATCGTGGTGGGCGCGCCGTCAACGATGCGCCGGTCGAGCATACTCCGCCGCCGCGCGAGCCCGGCCGCCTCGCGACGCCTGTCGCGGCGCCGCGCCGTCGCATGCGCACGCAGCAGCGCGTGCTGGCAGGCGTGCTCGTCGTCGCCCTGCTCGTCCTGGTCGGCGCCTTCGCGCTTTCCTTCTACAGCGCCGCGCCGCCGGGCGTGCTCGCCCGCGTGAACGGCCAGAACATCACGAACGCGGACGTCGACCAGGAGATCCTGATCAACCGTGCGCTGACCGCCCTGTTCACCGGTCAGGAGCAGACCCCCAGCCGCTTCTCGGTGCTCGAGAGCCTGATCGACCGGCGCATGAAGGCGCAGGACGCCGCCCGCGCGGGCATCAAGGTGACCGATGCCGACGTCGAGCAGTTCGTGGCGAACCTGCTGGCGCAGCAGAACAAGTCGCTGGCCGACCTCGATACGGCGCTCAAGGGCTACGGCCTGACCCGCGCCGACCTGCTCGCCGAGCAGCACGACGTGGTCCTGATCAACACCTACATCGGCCTCAAGGTCACGGCGAACGCCACCACGCCCGACGCGCAGCAGAGCGCGATCAACGACTGGGTGACTCAGCTGCAGCAGACGAGCAAGGTCGAGCGCTTCGGCGTCCCCGACGAGCCCGTCGCGCCGCGCGTCGGCGCGACCGCGCCCGACTTCAAGCTGCGCACCATGGACAACCAGGTCCTGGGCCTGTCGGACCTGCGGGGCCGCCCGGTGCTCGTGAACTTCTGGGCGACCTGGTGCGAGCCCTGCCGCAACGAGCTCCCGGTGCTCGAGTCGGCCTACAAGCAGGTGACCGCCGCCGCGCCGGGGCCCGGCCCGGGGCTGCAGATCCTGGGCGTCGCGGTGGGCAGTGACCCGAACGTGATCGACTCGTTCCAGCGCGAGTTTGGGCTGACCTATCCGCTGCTGCCCGACGACGGCCAGATCCAGGACCTGTATCGGGTCGGCCCGATCCCGACCAGCTTCTTCATCGACCGCCAGGGCGTGATCCGCCAGGTCACCGTCGGCGCGCTCGACGGATCGAGCCTGCCCGCCGGACTGAAGCTGATTCCCTGAGCGCGGGCCCCGCGGCCCGCGCCGCAACCCCAGTCTTGCGGAAAGGAGGAACACGCGATGCCCCAGACGCCATTGCGCCGGCCGGCCGCGCCGCCGGCCTGAGTCGCCGCCCCTCGTCGCTGGATGCGACGTGAGGAACGCGGGCTCCCCGGCCGGCCATGGACCGGCGGGCGGGGCATCGGGGGTTCCTTGATCCTCCGCTAGCTCCTCCTCCCCGTCTCCGTTGCCGTTCGCGGGAGAACCCGCGGCTCAATCCACGCCTGCCCGCCCGCTCGCCGGGCCGGGCCTGACGCCGGTGCGCGTGCCCTGCCGCGCGCACCGCGGACCGAGTCGCGTGGGGCGGCGGCCGTGTGGCCGCCCGCGCCTGCGCCTATGGAAACGGGAGACTCACTTGAAACTCAGTAACCCGCGGCGGCTCGTGGGAGCCGCCCTGCTTGGCGTTGCCGTGATCGCCCTCGCGGCGTGCGGCGCCCCGCCTGCCGGCAACACGACCACGCAGCCCCTCGTCATCTCGGCGATCCCCGATCAGGATCCCGACAAGCTCCAGCGCCTCTACGGCCTCGTCGCGACCTACCTGTCGCAGCAACTGGGCGTGCCGGTGCAATACAAGCCTGTGACCGACTACACCGCTTCTGTCACCGGGTTCAAGGTGGGCGACCTCGATCTGGTCTGGTATGGCGGCCTGACCGGCGTCCAGGCCCGCCTGCAGGTGCCCGGCGCTCAGGCCATCGCCCAGCGCGACATCGACGACCAGTTCCACAGCGTGTTCATCGCCAACGTCGCCAGCGGCATCACGAGCCTGACCGATCTGAAAGGCCACACCTTCACCTTCGGCAGCAACTCGTCGACCTCCGGCTTCCTCATGCCCGCCTACTACATGCTGCAGAACGGCGTCCAGTTGAGCGATCTGAAGGGCCAGCCGGGCTATTCCGGCTCACACGATAAGACGATCGATCTCGTGCAGGCGGGCACCTTCGACGCGGGCGCGCTCAACCAGCAAGTCTGGCAGAGCCGCGTGGCCGCGGGCACGGTCGACACCAGCACGGTGAAGCTGATCTGGACTACCCCGGCCTTCCACGACTATCACTGGGTGGTCAACCCGCAGGTCGAGCAACGCTACGGCACGGGCTTTATCGCCAAGATCCAGCAGGCGCTGTTCAACCTGGATGCGAGCAAGCCCGACCAGAAGGCGATCCTGGATCTCTTCGGCGCCAAGAAGTTCGTGCCAACCCAACCCAGCAACTACGACCAGATCGCCGCGGTGGGCGCGCAGTTGGGCCTGCTGCCCACACCGGCGCCCTAGCGCGATGGGCGACGAACCCGTGTTCGTGTTGCGCGGCGTCTCCAAGACCTTCTCCGGCGTCACGGCGCTGGCGGACGTTGACCTGGAGATCCGCGCGGGCGAGCAGGTCGCGCTGGTGGGGCCGAGCGGCGCCGGCAAGAGCACGCTGCTGCGCTTGCTCAACGGCACGCTCGACCCCTCCGGCGGCGAGGTCTGGGTGCTCGGCCGCCGCCTGACTGGCCTGCGGCCGCGCGCCCGGCGCCAGGTGCAGCGCCGCATCGGCACCATCTACCAGCAGTTCGCGCTGGTCGACAGCCTGCGCGTGATCCACAACGTCAACGCCGGCCACCTGGGCCGCTGGTCGACCCTGCACGCGCTCGTCTCGCTGGCCTGGCCGCGCGACGTGCGCACCGCCGCGCGCGTGCTCGACCAGGTCGGCATCCCCGACAAGCTCTACGCCCGCACGGGCGCGCTCTCGGGCGGCCAGCAGCAGCGTGTCGCGTTGGCGCGCGTGCTCGTGCAAGACCCGGCCGTGATCCTGGCCGACGAGCCGATCGCCAGCCTGGACCCGGAGCGCGGCCGCGAGATCATGGACCTGCTGCGCGACCTGAGCGCGGCGGGCGGCAAGACGCTCGTCACCAGCGTGCACGCCGTCCACTTCGCGCGCAGCCACTTCCCGCGGATCGTCGGCCTGCGCGCGGGCCGCGTGGCCTTCGACTGCCCCAGCGGCGCGGTCACCGACGCGATGGTGGCCGGCCTCTACCGCATCGAGCGGGCCGAGGCGCCGCCATGACGACGACCGCCGTCGACGCCGAACGGCGGCCGCGCCCGGTCGCCCGCCCCTCGCCGCTCAATCGCCGCACGCTCACCGGGCTGATCCTGCTCGGCGTGCTCGGCTGGGCGGCCTGGGCGGGCGGCCTCTTCGGCGGCACCCTGGTCAACCCGGGCGGCTGGCCGCTGGCCTGGCGCTTCGTCCTGGCCGCCGTGCACCCGGACCTCAGCCCGGTGATCCTCAACCTCGCCCTGCCGTCGGCCCTGGTGACGCTGGCTTACGCGGTCGGCAGCACCACGCTCAGCCTCGCCATCGGCCTCGCGGGCGGCCTGCTCTCCTCCGAGACCTGGTGGCGTCTCGTCGGCGGCGAGCGGCGGACGCAGGTGCCCTGGTTCCGCGCCTCACGGGCGCCCTGGCTCGCCGTCCGCGCCGTCCTCGCCGTCCCGCGCGGCATCCATGAAGTCATCTGGGCGCTGATCTTCATCGACATCCTGGGCCTGGACCCGCTCAGCGCCATCCTGGGCATCGGCATCCCCTACGGCGCGATCACGGCCAAGGTCTTCGCCGATATCCTCGACGAAACGCCGAGCGCGGCGCTCGATGCGCTCGTGAACAGCGGCGTGCCGCCCTTCAAGGCGGTCGCCTACACCTTGCTGCCGCAGGCCTTCCCCAACCTGCTCGCCTACGCCTTCTATCGGCTGGAGTGCTCGATCCGCGCTGCCGCGGTGCTCGGGCTGATTGGCGCCGGGGGCCTGGGCTTCCAGATCCTGCTCAGCTTGCAGGCGCTACACTACGAGCAGGTCTGGACCTTCCTCTACCTGCTCATCGCGCTGAGCGGGAGCACCGACCTGTGGAGCTCGTTCCTGCACCGCCGCCTGGCGGTCGACCGCCACGTCGAGGGCCCGCCCGACCGGCAGGGCATCCGCCGCCCGCCGCGCGTCTACCAGGGCGACTGGGCCGTACGCCTCTCACTGGTCGCGCTCGGGGTGCTGATCCCGTTTTCGTTCTGGTACGTGGGGGCGGATCCCGCGCACCTGGTCGCGCCGCGGGCGCTGCATCTGTTTGGCCAGGTGGTGCAGGAAAGCTTCCCGCCCAACCTCAGCCCGCCCCTGGTCGCCCGGCTGCTGCCCATCGCCGCGCAGACGCTGGCGATGTCCATCCTGGCCATCACGATCGCGGGCGCGGGCGGGCTGCTGCTTTCCTTCCCGGCTGCGAGCAATCTCTGGCTGCCGGGCGGCATCATCGAGGCCGGGCGCACCCGCGTCACGCGCCTGCTCGGCGGCGCGGCCGTTCTGGTGGCCGCCCGCGGCGGGCTGCTGCTGGCGCGCGCGCTCGGCGAGGCCATTTGGACGTTGCTCGTGCTCTTCGTCCTCTTCCCCGGCGTGCTGCCCGGCGCGGTTGGGCTGGGGCTCTACAACCTGGGCGTGTTGGGCCGGCTTATGGCCGAGGTAGCCGAGCACGTCGACCGGCGCCCGCCCGCGGCGCTCCAGGGGCAGGGCGCAAGCGGCGCGCAGGTCTTCCTCTACGGCGTGCTGCCGCAGACGCTCACGAAAGACCTGGCGTATATCCTGTATCGGTGGGAGGTCTGCGTGCGGGCGACCGTGGTGGTGGGTCTGGTCGGCGCGGGTGGACTAGGGCGCCTGCTCGCCGACCAGCTTGCGGCGTTCGACTACCGCAGCGTGTTCACCACGCTGCTCGTCTACATGGCGCTCACGTTCCTGGTCGACCTGGTGAGCGCCGCGGTGCGCCATCAGCTGCGCTGAGGCGCCACGGCCGGCGGCAATCCTACGGGAGCGGTCTGCTCCCTAATACGCCTTCTTCGAGCGCCCACTCGCCCTCGGGCTCCTGCGACTGGGCGACCACGGGCACGGGATGGGGCACCGGCGTGACCGGCCGGCCGGTGATGTCCTCGTCGACCGCGTACTCGGTCGCCTCCACCAGCGTGCCGTCGGCCGCGTAGAACGGCTCCTCCCACTCGACCGTGCGTGACAGGTCCGTGGCCCCCACCTCGGCGGCGGCGACGACGGCCACGGGCGCGGTCGAGCCGGGGCGATGGCGGTAGATGAGCGCGCCCCAGGCGATCACGATGGTCAGCAGGGCGAAGATCTCGGGCGCCTTCACGCCGTTCAGCGTCGCGCTGTCGAGGCGGATGCCCTCAATGAAGAAGCGGCCGATCGAGTAGAAGATGGCGTAGACCCACAGCAGGTCGCCGGTGCGCAGCTCGGCGCGGCGCTGGCGGCCCAGCCAGACGAGCAGCGCGAAGTTGGCCAGGTCCCAGATCATCTCGTAGGCGAACGTGGGCGCGAAGCGCGTGCCCGTGCCCACATACTGCTGGAACGCCGGATTGCTCTGCAACACCTGATCGCTGATGGGGATGCACCAGGGCTGGGTGCAGGGGGCGCCGAAGGCTTCCTGGTTGAAGAAGTTGCCCCAGCGCCCGATGGCCTGCGCGAGCGCCACGCCCGGGATGACGATGTCGCCCCACTCGAAGAAGTCCAGCTCCCGGCGGGTGGTGAAGAGCACCATCCCGGCCAGGCCGCCGATCAGCGCGCCCTGGATGCTCAGGCCGCCTTCCCAGACGTAGAAGATGTGCTGCCAGCCTTCGGGGCGCAGCTGGTCGAGGCTGACGAGCACCCAGCCGAGGCGCGCGCCGACGATGCCGAGGACCAGCACCAGGGGCAGCATCTGCCAGATGTTCTCCGGGTCTTGCCCCCGGCGGCGGGCCTCGCGCGTCGCGATCCAGGCGGCCACGACCGCGCCGAGCACGATCAGCAGGCTGTACCAGCGCAGCGCGAAGCTGCCGATTTGCACGATGATAGGGCTAGGGAGCATGGATCTGCGGGTCCTCCCGGTGGCAAAGGTGGTGGCTCAGGCGCGCGGCTTGTCGCGCGGGATTTCGCGGCGGACGTCGTACACGCCACTGATGCTCTCGATGCGGTTCATCACACGCAAGAGCTGATCGACCCCTGTGACTTCGAGGCTGGCGGTGATGAGCTGTGTGCCGCCGCCGCTGTTCGGGCCGGTGTGAATGTCGCTCAGGTTGACCTTCTCGTCGGCGAGGATGGTCGTCACGTCGCGCAGCAGGCCGACGCGGTCGAGCGCTTCGATGCGCACGGCGGCGACGTAGCGCTGGCCCTTGATGCCGCCCCAGCCGACGCGGACCAGGCGCTCGCGGTCCTCCTCTTTGAGATGCATGATGTTGTGGCAGTCGGCACGGTGCACAGTGATGCCCCGGCCGCGCGTGGTGTAGCCCATGATCTCGTCGCCGGGCATCGGCTTGCAGCAGCGCGCGATGGTGCTGAGCAGGTTGCCGGCGCCCTCCAGCTCGAGCGTGGGCACGTCGGGCGTGCTCGGCACGGGCACGCGCGTGGTCGGCGCGACGGTGCGCAGCGGCGTCAGCTTGGCGGCGATGGCCGCCGGGCTGATGTCGGTGTTGCCGATGGCTTCCAGCAGGCGGTCGAGCGTCTCGTAGCGCGGGAAGAGGGCCAGGATCTCGGCGGGCGCCATGTCGCTCATGCTCAGCTTCTTGAGCTCGGCTTCCAGGATCTCGCGGCCCTGGGCGACGTTCTCCTCGTGCGCCTGCTTGCGGAACCACTGGCTGATCTTCTGGCGCGCCGTCGCCGTCGTCGCGTAGTGCCGGCCCGATTGGATCCAGTCGCGGCTGGGCCCCTTGCGCCGCCGGTCCTTGATGATCGTCACCATGTCGCCGTTCTGCAGCGGCGTATCGAGGGTGATGATCTTGCCGTTGGCGATGGCGCCGCCGCACTGGTAGCCAAGCTCGGTGTGGATGCGGAAGGCGAAGTCGATCGGCGTCGCACCCGCCGGGAGCTCGATGATGTCGCCGCGCGGCGTGTAGACGTAGATGTGGTCCTGGAAGATGTCGGAGTGCAGCGAATCGACGAACTCCTGGGCATCCTCGATGTCGTGGCGCCAGTCCATCTGGCGGCGCAGGCTGGCGATCTTCGTCTCGTACTCGCGGTCACGGCGCCCGGTGCGCTGGCCCTCTTTGTAGCGCCAGTGCGCGGCGATGCCGAACTCGGCCATCTCGTGCATCTTGTGCGTGCGGATCTGGATTTCGAGCGGCTTGTTGTCGATGGCCCAGACGGCGGTATGCAGCGACTGGTACATGCTCTCTTTAGGCACCGCGATATAATCGTCGAACTCGCCGACGATGGGCGGCCAGAGCGTGTGGATCACGCCGAGCGCGGCGTAGCAGTCCTGGACCTCGTTGACGATGATGCGCACGCCGAGCACGTCGTAGATGCGGTCGAACGTGCGGTTCTTGCGCCGCATCTTCTGCCAGAGCGAGTAGATATGCTTGGCGCGCCCCTTGATCTCGCACTCGATGCCCGCCTCGTCCAGCGCCTTCTTCAGCGCCACGATGACGCGCTGCAGGTAGCGGTAACTGGCCTCCTTGCGCTCCTGGATCTGCGCGACGAGCTCCTCGTACTCCGTGCGGTGCATATAGTAGAAGGAGAAGTCTTCGAGCTCGCTCTTGATGTTCCACATGCCGAGGCGGTTGGCGAGGGGGGCGTAGATTTCGAGGGTCTGGGCGGCGATGCGCTGCTGCTTCTCCGGGGCGGTGGCGTCGAGGGTGCGCATGTTGTGCAGGCGGTCGGCGAGCTTAATGAGCACGACGCGCATGTCGTCGAACATGGCCATGAACATCTTGCGCAGCGTCTCGGCCTGTTCCTGCTGTTTGGCCGACAGGCGTTTCTCGGGATCGTCCAGCCGCGCGGTCTTCGGCAGCGTGCTTAGCTTGGTGACGCCGTCGACGAGCGCGGCCACACCCTCGCCGAACTCCACGGCCAGGCGGGCGCGCGAGACCTGGGCGCTGTCCTCGATTACGTCATGCAGCAGGGCGGCCTGCAACGTCTCGGGGTCGACAAGGCGCATTTCCGCCAGGATGATCGCGACGGCAAGCGGGTGGCGTACGTAGGCCTCGCCGCTCTCGCGCGTCTGGCCCGCATGCGCCTCCTCGGCGAAGTGATAGGCCCGCTCGATGGCGGCCAGATCCTCGGCGCTGGGCTGCGAATGCACGCGTACCAGGTCGAGCAGTTGGGGCAGCGTGGGGTGGCGGGTGGCCTCGGAGGGCAGACGCAGCGCCAGGGCGGAGGGCGGGGGTTCGCCCCGGCCGCGGGCCGGCCGGGCGCTCCGGCCGGGGGCAAGCGGGGTCCGCGGTGGTGCGGCCCCGTTTCCGCCTGCCTCATGCTTGCCGTTCGCGGGCCCCGTTTCCAAGGGCACGGCGCCGGCCCCGCTCACTTGCTGTTGTCCCGACATATTGCTGATCCTACGACTAATCCGGTCCAATAACTATACCGCATCGCAGGGGGAGTGTCAATTCGCGCCGCGGCGCCAAGCGGCCGGGGCATTCTCGCCTACCGTTCGCGCGCTTTGCCGGATGAGCTCGGCGCACGCCCCACGTGGCGCCCCCATAGTCGCCACGGGGCACGCGCGCGGCGCCGGAGGCGGCCGCGCGTTCGCACCGTCCGGATCTCCCAAGTGAACCATCCGGCCGCCGGGGTGGTAGAAGTGTGGGATCATGCGGGCGTTCCGCCGCCGCGACGCCTGGCGGGGGCCGCCAATGGTCCCTGTTAATGCATCGTTTATGTGACTCGTATTGACAGGGTTCGTGAAATCTGATACAAATATAGTGTGGCATAGAATGTCTTATTGCGCCGACTCTCGGACACCCTCCGTGAGCCGGCGTATCTAATGATTGTGAAACTATTGCACCGCTCGTAACGTTATATGGTGGAAGGGCTCAGCCGCCGCGTGGGCGGGTGGGCCTACGCGCCATGGATCGGGACCGCCTGTGGAGGCTACCAAACACTTAGCCAAGAAAGGAACCGAACCCGGAACGGACACCAGCAGCCGTCGCGCCTCGCGCCGGCTTGCCCGGACGAGTCTGCAGGGTGGTGACAACCGTGATGGATGCCGTGACGCGGTACGATGTGTACGATATCGAGGACCTAGACCTAGACCTTCAGGCGCTCGAGGGCGATGAGCCGGCGAGCGCGGATCTGGAGCTAGTGGAAGAGGAGCGCGCAGTGATGGAGTTGAACGAGGGCCAGGAGCACGGTCTGGGCGGAGATGAGCACGACAAGCTGTTGCATCTGGAGCCGGTTTCAAGCTTCGAGCACAAGAGTGCCGAAGACTCAGTCGGCATGTATCTCCGCGAGATCGGGCGAGTCTCACTCCTCTCTGCTACTGACGAGATCTCTCTGGCGATCAGTATGCAGAAGGGCAAGCGCGCGCTGCAGTGCCTGGAAACCATGGAGGGCCTCAGTCACGAGGAACGCCACCGGCTGCATCTCGAGTTCGCGCGCGGAGTCGCGGCCCGGCGGCGGCTGATCGAAGCCAACCTGCGCCTCGTGGTCAGCGTGGCACGCAAGTACGCGGGGCGCGGGATCTCGCTGCTCGACCTCATTCAGGAGGGCAACTTCGGCCTGCTCCGCGCGGTCGACCGCTTTGACTATCGCAAGGGCCATCGCTTCAGCACCTACGCCACCTGGTGGATCCGCCAGGCCATCACGCGGGCTATCGCCGACCAGAGCCGCACCATCCGCCTGCCGGTACACATGGTGGAGGCCGTCGGCCGGCTGACCCAGGTCTCGCACCGCCTGCAGCAGGAGCTCGGGCGGGAGCCGACCGCCGACGAGATCGCGCGGACGATGCACATCACCGCCGACAAGGTGCGCCAGATCGTCGGCGCGTCGCAGCAGACTGTCTCGCTCGAGATGCCAATCGGCGAGGAAGAGGATGCCTCGCTGGGCGATATTATCGAGGACCGCAACACCGTGGCCCCCGCCGAGGCCGCCAGCCACCAGATCCTGAAGGAAGAGGTGGCCGACATGCTGGACACGCTCACGGTGCGCGAGCGCCGGGTGATCCAGCTGCGCTACGGCCTGGAGGACGGCTACAACCGCACCCTGGCCGAGCTCGGCGAGGAACTGGGCGTGTCCCGCGAGCGCGTGCGCCAGATCGAAGCCGAGGCGCTCACCAAGCTGCGGGCCGCCAAGGAAACGCGGCGCCTGAAGGAATACCTCGACTGACGTGCCGCGAGACGGATCGTAAGTAGACAAGGAGACCGGGTGACGGGCGTTACCCGGTCTCTGTCTTTTGCCGATGGGCGCCGCCGGCGGACGGGCCCGGCCCCATGGCACCGATATTGCCGCACGAGGCCCGGCCATGAGTCACAGCACGCCATCCCAGCCCCCATCCCCGCGCGACCGCGCCCGCGCCGCGCCCGGCGCCGCCCCGCCGCCCGTCTCACCCGCGGTGTTGGACGCGCTCGACGCCGCGCTGGCGCCGCCGCCGGAGCCGGCGGCCGAATCTCCGGCGTGGCTGCGCGCCCGCCCCGCGCCCGCAGCACCCCGCCCGCGGGCTCGCGTCCGCCGGGCCCTGCAGGGCCTCGTGCTGGCCGGCAGCGTCGTCCTGCTCCTGCTGCTGACCGCCGGCTGGTGGGTCACGCGCCACGGCGCGGGGGTCCTACCTGTGCGGCCCACGGCCACGCCGCACGTCGAAGCCACCGCGCCGCCCGCCGCGGCCTTCTTCCCCGCGGGCGGCCGCGCAACGCCCGGCCTCACCCCGACGGCCGACCGGCCCGACCAGCCCGATCCACCGCTGCCCGCCGCGCTCGCCGCGGCGGCGCGCGCCGAGGCGGAGGGCCGCTACGCCGACGCGATCTCGCTCTACGGGGCCGCCGTGACGGCCGGCGGCCCGGCGGCGACCGTACAGGCCGCGCGCTGGCGCCTGGCGATCAGCTTGTTCGACAACGGCGATTACGACGCCGCGATCGAGGCCTTCCACACCTTCGCCGACGCGTATCCGGCCGATCCGCGCAGCCTACGTGCCGCCTTCTGGGCCGGCCGCGCCCACCTCGCTGCCGGCCGCCCGCGCGCCGCACTGGCCGAGTGGCTGTCCTACGCGCCCGTCGCCGGTCCGCTGCGCTCCACCACCCTGAACCTCGCCGCCGACGCCGCGGTCGCTGCGGGCGACCCGGATCAGGCGCGCACGCTGCTCACGTCGGCCCTGGGCGGCGCCACCACGCGCCTCGACCGGCTAGGCTCGTGGGCGCGCCTGGCGAGCATCGAGTCGGATGCGGGCGCCCCGGCCCGGGCCGCCCCCTGGTACGACGCGATCGCCCAGGCCGCGCACGACCCGGCCTATCGTGCGCAGATGCTGCTGGCCGCCGGCAACGCCTACCTGCAGGCCGACGACACGACCCAGGGCGAGCAGCGCCTGACCACGCTGGTCCACGACCTGCCCGATCAGCCCGCGGCCTATCAGGCCGTGCAAAAGCTGTTGGCGACCGACGCCGAAGTCGTCGGCTCCGATCGCGTGCCCTACGATCTGGCCTGCCGGGCGGCCTACAGCGCGGGCCATTATGACGAGGCCCTGACGGATTGCGCGGCCTTTCGTGATGACGAGCCGCCTGGCGTCACGCGGGCGACCGCCGCCTGGTACACCGCGCTGAGCTACCAGGGGCTCGACAACGGCACCTTGGCCAACTCATGGCTGAAGGCGTTCACCGAGGTCTACACCACGGACGCGCGCCTGCCCGACGCGCTGCTGCGCTGGGGCAACGTCGCGGCCTCCGCGGGCGACGCGCCCAGTGCGCTCGCCCACTATCAGCAGGTGAGCACCCACTTCCCCAACAGCCCGGCCGCCGCGGCTGCCGCGGACCAGGCGGGCCTCGTGCTGCGGCGCCAGGGCGACCTGGCGGGGGCCGCGGCGCAGTGGGCCGCTGCGGCGCAGGCGCCGGGCGCTGACGATACGCTGCGGGCGCGGGCCCTGTTCTGGCAGGCCTGGTGCCTCCAGCAGCAGGGGCAGAGCAGCGCAGCGGCCGCTGCCTGGCGCCAGGGCGCCGCCTACCCGACGTTCTGGGGCGAGCGCGCTCAGGACCACCTGACGGCGGCCGGGCTCGTGCCGCGCGACGACGCGGACGCGCGCGCGGCCGGGCAGGCGGCGGTCGCGGCCGCGCTCACGCCCGACCCCGCGGCACGGGCTGCGGACGACGCCGCGCTGCTGCGCTGGGCCGCCGGGTGGTCGGCCGCCGCCGTGCCCACCCCTGTGCCCACGGGCGCGGCGGACGCGCTGCCGCACGACGCGGACACGACGCGCGCGCTGGCCCTGGCCCACGTCGAGCTCTGGGACTTGACCACCCAGGCCTTCGACGACCTGGGCACCACGCTCGAAGGGCAGCGCGACGGCAGGGCCCTGGCCGCGCTGGCGCTGACGGCGCGCGACGCCGGCTGGCCCTGGCTCGCCAACTCGCTCACGCACCACCTGCGCGGCGCCGCGACGGCGGCGGGGCAGGCGCCGGGCGTCGCCGGTCTGCCCCGCGCCGCGCAGGAGATGGTCTACCCGCTGGCTTGGCCCGCCCTCGTCGGCCAGGTGGCCGCGGACCAGAGCGTCGACCCGCTGCTGCTGCTCGCCCTGATGCGCCAGGAGAGCGCTTATGACCCCCGGGCCCAGTCCTGGTCGGATGCGCGCGGGCTAACGCAGGTCATCCCGGGCACGGCGGCGGGCATCGCCAGCGCGCTCGGCATCCCCGATTTCGCGCCGAGCCTGCTGTATCGTCCGGCGGTCGGCGTGCAGTTCGGCGCCTACTACCTGAACCAGACGCTGGATCGCTTCGATCGCAATATCCTCTACGCGCTCGCGGGCTACAACGGCGGCCCGGCCAACGTGCCCAACTGGGCGGGCGGCGCCGTCCGCGACGACCCCGATCTCTTCGTCGACAACATCCCCTACGGGGAAACGCAGACGTACGTGGAGATCGTCTATGCGAACTACGCCGTCTACCGGCAGCTGTACGCGGGGCGGTGAGCGCGGTGCCGGCGCGTGGGTATGGCGCACTGGTCACGGAGAGGAATCACCCGGCGTGCGACCGGGATCCGGCGGGGGGCCGCCGGCGACCGGGGCTCAGGAGCGCGGGCCGAAGAGGCGGCCGAAGAGCGAGCGCCCCGGCGCGGCCGGGTGCGGGTCGGGCGCGAGGTCGGCGTTGGCGAGCACCAGGCCGGGCGCCGTGACCGCCATGAACTCGGCCGTGGGCGCGTCGAACAGCGCCGCCACCGCGCGGTAGCCCTCGTCCAGATCCGGCCGGCGGTGGCCCGCCGCGCTGTGCGCGTCCGAGGCGAGGATCTGTACCAGGCCCTGCTCGGTGAGGGCCACCGCGGTGCGGCGCGTCGTGTCGCCCCAGCGCCCCGCGAAGGCGCCCGCCGTCACCTGGCCGAGGATGCCCCGCGCGGCCAGCCGTCCCATCAGCCCGAGGTCACGCTGGATGGCGGTATAGCGCTCGGGATGGGCCAGAATCGGCACGTAGCCGTCGACCTGCAGCTGGAACAGCACCTGCTCGGCGTAGGGCGGCCAGGGCTCGTAGGGGAGCTCGACGAGCAGGTAGCGGCTGCCGGCCAGCGACCAGACCCGCCCCGCGCGCAGGTGCGCCGGGGTCTCGGGCGTCAGGAAGATCTCCAGGCCGGGCCAGAGGTGCAGCGCCACGCCCGCCGCGCCGATTGCGGCCTGCACCGGCGCCATCTGCGCGACCATCGTCGCCTGCGGCCCGATCTCCAGCCACTCGCCGCTGTGCGAGGTGCAGACCATCGCCGTAGTGCCGCCGGCCGCGGCGACGACGGCCATGGCGACGCTTTCCTCCAGGGTCTCGGCGCCGTCGTCGATGCCGGGCAGGATGTGGGTGTGAATGTCGATCATAGGGGGCCGGGCGGGCGTGCTATTTCCTCCCGTAGTAATCGTAAGCCTGCCCTTCGAGCGTGGCGTCGGTGAGCACGACGCCGAGGATGTTGGCCTTGACCTGATCGAGCATGTGCCGCGCCTTCGCCGCCAGGTCGCGCCGCGTCTTGCCCGCGCGCACCACGAGCAGCACGCCGTCGACCCGCGGGGCGAGGACGGCCGCGTCGGCCACGGCGATGATCGGCGGCGTGTCGATCAACACGTAGGTGGCTTGCTCGGCCAGCAGGGCCAGCAGGTCGGCCATGCGCCGCGAGGCCAGGAGCTCGGCCGGGTTCGGCGGCACCGGGCCGCTGCTCAGCAGGCCCAGGTTGGGCACCTGCGTCGCCTGGATCGGCAGATCGGCCGGGGTGGGCGCACCCGTCGCGCCCGCCAGCACGAGGCTGGTGAGTCCGGCCTCGTTCGGCAGGCCGAAGAGGAGGTGCAGGTGGGGGCGCCGCAGGTCCGCGTCGATCAGCAGGGTGGACGCGCCCGTCTCGGCCAGCGCGATGCCGAGATTAGCCAGCGTGGTCGACTTGCCGTCCTCCGGGCTCGTGCTCGTGGCGAGGATGGTGCGCAGCGGCTTGTCGGGGCTGGCGAACTGGATGTTCACGCGCAGCGTCCGGTAGGCCTCGGCAGCCGGCGACTGCGGGTCGGCAAGCATGACCAGGTCCTTGCCCTCGCCGGCCGGCGCCCGGTTCGGGGCAGCGTTCGTGGGTGCGTCCAGGGGTGGCTCCTCTCTATTTCCGCGCCGGGATCAGGCCGACGGTCGTCAGCGCCAGGTAGCGCTGCACGTCATCCGCCGTCTTGAGCGTGGTGTCGGTGAATTCGAGGGCGAAGGCCAGTAGCAGCCCGAGCACCAGGCCGAGGACGCCCGCCGCCGCGGCCGTCAGCAAGGGGCGGGGCTGATACGGCTGCGCGGGCGGGCGCGCCTGGTCGATCTGCTGGAGGAAGACCTTGCCCGTGCTCTGCTTCGCCTGCTCCTGCGCCTGCTGCTGCAGCACGTAGGCACTCGCCAGGGCGTTCGCCAGCGCGGCGGCCCGCGCGGGGTCCGTATCGTCGACCGTCATGACGATGAGGTGCGAATCGGGCTGCGGCTGCACCTTGATGCGCCCGAGCACCTGGTCGGGCGTCAGGTCGTCAAGCTGGCCGTGGCTGGAGGCGAGCACGCCGGTGACGAAGTCGCGGCTGGTGAGGCCCGCCGCGTACCCGGCGATGTTCGACTGCAGGAACATGTTCAGCGCATTGTCGTCGATGTTCGGCACCGCCTGGAGCGTCACCGTCGCCTGATAGACCGGCGTTTGCAGCTTGCTGTAGCCGTAGCCGGCCGCGGCAGCGCCCGCGGCCACCAGCACGATGAGCCACCAGCGCTTCAGCAAGACATTCAGATAGTCGCGTAGTTCGAGCTGCATAGGCTCCGGCGGCCGGCGTGCGGCCGGCCCGCTAGGCGGCGTCTCAGCGCCGCACGGGGATCGCGCCCACGACGGGCAGTCCGGTCACCTGTGCGGCGTCGGCGCTGTCGCGCAGGGTCGTGTCGAGATATTCGGCCAGGAAGGCCAGCGCCAGCGCGAGCACCACACCGACGCCGAGGGCGATGATTGCGTTGGTCACCTGGCGCGACCGATTCGAGCCCGCGCCGGTGGGCACGTCGATCGCCGCGAACAGGGCCTGGTCGTGGATCGTGACGCCGTTCAGGTTGGGCGTCGTGCCGTCGGGTGCGCTGATCGCGGTCAGCACGGCCACGCCGGCCTGGACGATGGCGACCGCGCTGGCGGGGTCACCCGTGCTGGCGGCGATGGTGAGCTCGCGGTGGACCCGCGTGGCCGAGAGCGCGCCGAGCACGGCGCCGGCCGAGTAGTCGAGGTTCTGCTTCTTGAGCTCGACCACCACCCGCTCGGCGAAGGCCTGGCTGGGCACGATCTGGGTGTAGTCGTCGGCCAGAAACTCGGTGCTGTACCAGTTGTAGTAGTTGTCGAACGAGTAGAAGCCCGGTTCGTTGGGGGTCGGTAGCTGCGCGGGCAAGTCCACCTGGCGCATGGCGAGGCGGGCGGCGGCGGTATAGACGGGGCGTTGGGTGAACAGCATGCCGGCGCTGACCAGCGCCGTAAGGACCACGATGACTGCAACCAACGGCCAGCGCCGTCGCACGACGGCGAAGTACTGGCGCAATTCCAAGCTGCGTCGATCCTTTCTTGCCGAAACCCTGGCCGCGTCCGGCTACTGCGGGTAGCGCGCGGCGCTGGGGCCGCTCCCCGCCGGCACGGTAGCCTGGCCGGCGGGCGAATCGGCCACCGGCTGCCGACCCGGCAGCCCCGTGCCGCCCTCGCGGTGCATCTCCTCCAGCGCCGCCGTGACGAACTCGGACATGCGCCGCATGAAGACGGCGACGTCGAACTGCTCGGCATGGCGCCGGATGCGGGCCGGGTCGAACCGCGCCGGGTCGAAGGCCCGCACGGCCGCCGCGAGCGCCGCCGGGGTCTGCTGGTGGAAGAAGACCCCGGTTTCGCCCGGTATGACTGTCTCCAGCGCGCCGCCGGCCGCGTAGGCGATCACCGGCCGCCCGGCCGCCTGCACTTCCACCGGCGCGATGCCGAAGTCGGCCGCCTCGGGCCAGATCAGCGCCCGGCAGTGGGCATACAGATCGCGCAGCCGGTCCTGATCGACCCCACCCAGGAACTCGACGTTGGGCCCCGCCATACGCGCCAGCGCCCGCTGCTGCCGGCCGCGGCCGACGACTTTCAGGGGCAGGCCCAGCTCGTTGAAGGCCGCGATGACGATGTCGAGCCGCTTGTAGGGCACCAACCGCGCGACGACCAGGTAATAGTCGTCGGGCGCCGCCGCGACCCGGTAGGTCATGACGTCGACGGGCGGGTGGATCACCGTCGCGCTGCGGCGATAGAACTTGCCGATGCGCCGGGCGACCTCCCGCGAATTCGCCACGTAGCTGTCGACCCGTTGGGCCGACACCTCGTCCCAGAGTCTAACATAGCCCAGGATAAATGGCAAGACCAGCCGCCCCAGGCGCCCGACCTGCTCGCCGCGCAAGTACTCCCGGTAGTGCCAGGCGAAGCGCATCGGCGCGTGGCAATAGCAGACGTGCAGCGTGTGTGGCCCGGTGATGACACCCTTCGCCCAGGCGCTGCTGCTGCTGATGACCAGGTCGTAGCCGCTGAAGTCGAAGCGCTCGAAGGCGGTGGAATAGAGGAGCAGCCCCCGCTGATGGTGGTGGCGGAAGAACTGCAGATGCTGCATAAACGAGGTGCGGATGTCCCAACTGCGGAACTGGGGCGGCATGCTGTCCGGGTCGTAGACCGAGGTGTAGACCGGGGCGTCGGGATAGAGGGCGTGGAGGACTTCCAGCACCCGCTCCGCTCCGCCGTATTGGGTCAGATAGTCGTGGACGAGGGCCACTCGCATGGTCTGTTCCCGGGACGCCGGACGAGGCCGCCCTCGCGCCGCCGCCTAATAGGCACCGTCTCCCCTCAACACCGCGGGGATGGTCATCAGGATGATCTTCAGATCGAAGAGCAGCGACCAGTTCTCCGCGTAGTAGAGGTCTAATTTTACCATATCGTCGAAGGGGAGGTCGCTCCGGCCGCTGACCTGCCACAGCCCGGTGAGGCCGGGGGTGATCTCCAGCCGGCGGCGGTGCCAGTCGTTGTACTGCTCGACCTCGCTGGGGATCGGCGGGCGCGGGCCGACCCAGCTCATGTCGCCGGCCAGGATGTTGAAGACCTGTGGCAGTTCGTCGAGGCTGGCGCGGCGCAGCCAGCGGCCCACCCGCGTGACACGCGGGTCGTTGCGCATCTTGAAGATGGGGCCCTGGGCTTCGTTATGGGGGAGCAGCGCGGCCTTCAGCTGTTCGGCGTCGGGCCGCATCGAGCGGAACTTGTAGAACTTGAAGCGGCGCCCGCCCCGGCCCACGCGCTCCTGGGTGAAGAAGACCGGGCCGCGCGGGCGCTCCAGCTTGATCAGCAGCGGCACGACGATCAGGATGGGTGAGGTGATCAGGATGATGCCGAGCGCCAGGGTGACGTCGATGGCCCGCTTGATCCACAGATTGCCGCCCTGTAGAGCGACGTCCTTCAGCCCGATCAGCGGGATGCCGTTGAGGGCATCGATTTGCACCTCGTTGAAGCGGATCTCGAAGAGGTCGGGGACGAGGCGGAAGCTGAGGCGGTAGCGGCGGCAGCGCTCGATCACGTCGACGATGCGCGGGTGGGCGATGGCGGGCAGGGCGATGATCACCTCGTCGATCTGGCCCGCGCTGATCACGCGCTCGACCTCGTCGAGCCGCCCGAGGCGCGCCGGGTAGCCGTGCCCGTTCATGGGCACCTGCCAGCCGCCCTCGGCCTGTTCGTCCTCGACATAGCCCGCCAGGCTTAACCCCAAATCGGGCCGCTCCATCAGGTCCTTCATGATGCGCTGCCCGGCATAGCCCGCGCCGACGACGAGCACGCGGCGGATGTTGATGCCGTGCTTCCAGAGCCACATGCGGAAGCGCTTGAACGCCAGGCGCTCGGCGCCGAAGATGCCCAGGGTCGCGGCGTAGAAGAAGGCGAAGATCAGGCGGGAGCTGAGCGTGGGTGTCACGAGCAGGCTGCCCAGGATGAGAATGGCTACGCTGGTCATGGCGCCGCCCGCGACCTTGGTCATCTGGTCGACGAGCGAGGCGCCGCGCGGCTGGGCATACATGCCCTTGAAGTAGAAGACGGCCAGGGTGACGACGGTCAGGCTGATCTCGATGGGCAGGAAGGCCGCCAGCGGCATGTCGGATTCGGGCAAGACGACGCGGATCAGCCGCAGCTGATAGCGGGCGTAGTAGGCGACGAGGAAGGCCACGTTGAGCAGGCTCGCGTCGATGAGGAGGCGGGTGACGAGCAAGGGCCAGCGCGCGGCGCGCCGGGGGGTGACCGCGGCGTGGGCGAGGACGGGGGCATCGAGGGGCAGGGGCACGCCCATGGCCACCTCTGAGCTACGTGGTTGAGTGCGCACAGAATTGCTCCCGACTGCAAGAATTACGGCCGCGCCGCGTTGGAATTCGTGCCTGGCGCCTAGTGGAACTCCCGGGCGACGCCAAGCTTTCGGTCCTGCCAAAGCAAGATGCGCGCCGCGAGGGTGTCCGGCCCGGCGCGCCGCGGTGCGCGCTGTCCGGGAGCCGGCGCTCGGCCCGGGGTGCGGGCGGAGTCCCGGCGGAGCGTCCGTCTCCGCTCCTGCTGCCCTCCTGGTAGCCAGCCCTCATTATACCACAGCCCGGTAGGAATCAAGTACCGCGACGGAGCCGCGGGCGCCTGCGGTCCGGGCTGTTGGGGGCTGAATGTCCCAGGATGTCCCAGGATGTCCCAAATTGTGAAATGAATGTGCCTGGCCAGGCGTCCGCATGGCGGCATGACGTGCGAATCAGGACTAATGATAGGAGTAATTGTAGGAGAGGGGCCTGGGACAAACTCCTGTCCCATGGCTGCGCCCCTCGACTGCCCATTCCGGATTCCGCCGGCCCGTTTGTGAGGTGGCGGGTCGCGCGGTGGGGCCCTATTGGCGCGCCCTTACGCGTTCCCGGCCCTCCTCCCTGTCATCCTGAGCCGGAGGCGAAGGATCTCCGCTCCGGGCGGCTTTCCCCGGGCAACGTTTGGGCCGCCGGGCGGGTGGGCGGCGCGGAAAGGGCTGGCTCAAGGCAAGATCCCGGAGTCGGAGATCCTTCACTTCGTTCAGGATGACAAGGGGAAGTGGGGGGACTTGCCCGGGGGAGCATTGGGGCCTCACGTCCGCTGATCGGCGCGGAAAGGGCTGGCTCAAGGGAAGATCCCGGAGTTGGAGATCCTTCGCCTGCGGCTCAGGATGACAAGGGGAGGCGGGGCGAGCGAGACGTCTCTCGCCTTTGCCCACCCGACTGGGTCTTTGGCCGGCCGTTCAGTACGCGCCTATCGGGTGCTGCCCCTCGCACGGACATGTGGGGCCGATAGCAGGCGGATCGGCGCGGTGGGGCGGCCCTGCTTGGTGGTAGCGAGCGCGCGGAGCGGTGTGCTATAATCGGCGGGATGTGGCCGGACCGGGATTCGGGCTGGCGGCTGCATGGATGGGATAACGCCGGGCGCCGGTAGAAGGTGAGGGGTCGATGGCCGGATTGGACGTGGCGGTGGTGCAGATGGAGGTCTGCTCGGGCGAGGTGCAGAAGAACTGGGTGCGCGCTGAAGCCCGCATCGGGGAGGCCGCGCGGCAGGGCGCCCAGGCGATTCTGCTGCCCGAGCTGTGGACCACGGGCTACGACTGGGCGGCCATGCCGCGGCTGGCCGAGCCGCCTGACGGGCCGACGGTGCAACGCCTGCGCCGCCTCGCCGCGCAGCATGGCGTCACCCTCGTCGCCGGGTCGATCGCCGAGCGGCGGGCGGGCGGCATCTACAACACCAGCTACGTCCTCGGGCCGGACGGCGGCGTGCTCGGCACCTACAGCAAGCAGCACCTCTTCCCGCTGCTCGACGAGCCGCGCTATATGGCGCCCGGCGCCGACCCCGCGCCCGTGGAGACGCCGCATGGCCGCTGGGGCCAGCTGATCTGCTTCGACATCCGCTACCCGGAGGCGGCGCGCGCGCTGACGATGGGGGGCATCGCCATCCTCTGGGTGCCCGCCGAGTGGCCGCACCCGCGCCTGGAGCACTGGCGGACGCTGCTGCGCGCCCGCGCCATCGAGGATCAGCTGTTCGTCGTCGCGGCGAACCGCACGGGGCAGGGGGACGGCAACCAGTGGTGCGGGCACTCGCAGATCATCGACCCCTGGGGCACGGTCGTGGCCGAGGCGGACGACGATGAGGTCACGCTGCGGGCCACGCTCGACCTCGACCTGATCGCCCAGGTGCGCGGGCGCGTGCCCTGCTTCGCGGTCGACGCGGTGACCGGGCCGGAGGCGGACCGGGTCGCCGGGGCGCGTGGCTGATCGCGCGCCGGAGCCCGCCGGCTGATGGACCTGGGCGAGGTGGTGGCGTGGGTGCAGCACGTCATCGCCGTTCTGGGCTATCCCGGCATCGGCGCGCTCATCGCCCTGGAGGGCTTCTTCCCCTCATCCCCTCGGAGCTCATTTTGCCCCTGGCGGGCAGCCTGGCCGGGCAGGGGCGGCTGAGCCTGCCGCTGCTCTACCTGGCCGCGGTGAGCGGCTCGGTGGTCAGCGCGTCGGCGCTCTACGGCATTGCGCGCTGGGGCGGCGAGCCGCTCATCGGGCGCTTGCTCGACCGCTGGGGCCGCTGGGTGCTGCTCTCGCGCGACGACCTGGGGCACACGCGGGCCTGGTTCGCGCGGCGCGGGCCGCTGATGGTCATGGTCGGGCGGTTCACGCCGGGGCTGCGCACGCTGATCTCGGTGCCCGCGGGCCTGGCGCGGATGCCCTATCCCCGCTTCGCGCTCTACACCGCGCTGGGCAGCAGCGTCTGGGACGGTGGGCTGCTGGTCGCGGGCTGGCTGCTGGGGGCCAATTGGCCGCAGGTGCAGGGCTGGCTGGCGCCCATCGCGCCGCTGCTCTACCTGGCGCTGCTCGTGCTCGCGGCGGTCTTCTTCACGCGGCGCTTCCTCGCGCGCCGCACGGGCTCCGGCCCGGACCCCGGCTCATAGCCCCACGATCGCGCGCAGAATCCGCTCGTACAGCGCGGTCACGACCGCGTATTGCTCCGGGCCGAGATGGGCGTAGTGGTCGAGCCCCGGCGCCGGATTGGCCTCCAGCACGACGTAGCGCCCAGGCGGGGCGCTGATCGGGGTCGGGCGTCAGCACGTCGACGCCGGAGTGGCGCAGGCCGAGCGCGCGCGTCACCCCGATCGCGAGCGCGGCCATCGCCGGGTGGACCTCGCCGGTCACGTCGACCGCCTCGCCGCCGGTGGATAGGTTCGCGTTCGCCAGGAGCTCCACCCGCTCGCCCGGTGCGGGCACGGTCGCCAGATCGCGCCCCTGACGGCGCAACGTCGCGGCGATGCGCGGGTCGCCGCGCGGCACGGTGGTGTCGCGGCCGGAGGCGGCGAAGGCGGCGTGCTTGCGCTCGAGGAGCGCGCCGATCGTCGCACGGCCGTCGCCGACGACGGCGAGCGGACGGCGCCGGTAGGCGCAGACGAGGGTGTCGTCGAGGACGACGAAGCGGTAGTCGTCGCCGGGGACCGGGGGCTGGACGAGGGCGACGTTCTCGCGCGCGAAGATCGCGCGCAGGGCGGTCGCCAACTCACGGCCAGTATAGACCCGGGCCACGTCGCGGCCCTGGCTGCCGTTGTTCGGCTTGACGATGACCGGGTAGCCCAGCGCGCGCGCGTAGACCTGCGCGGCCGCCGCGTCGCGTGTGGCGCCGCTCCAGCGCAACATGCGTGGGGCGAAGAAGGTCTGCCCCTCGGGCACGTGGTAGCCGCGTGCGGCCAGGAAGGCGGCGGCGTAAGCTTTGTCGCGGGCGATCTCGGCCGAGCCCTGGCCGTTAAGGTCGAAGTTGGTGTTGCGGAAATAGGACACGCCGCCGTCGGGCCGGGCGATGCGGCCGACGTAGCCGAACTCGGGCTCGATCGTGACGGGGATGCCCAGGCGCGCGCCCGCTTCGACGAGCAGCCGGCCCGCCAGGAAGCCTTTCACCCGGCGGCAGGTGGATCGGGTGGCGGGCCCAAACCCAGTGCGGCCCGCGCGTCGCCGACGACGTAGAGCGAGCCCGTGACCAGGATCAGGTCGTCCGGGCCGGCCAGGGCCAAGCCGGCGGCCACGGCGGCGGCGACGCCGGGGACGACCCGCACCGCGGGTGCGCCGGGGGCCAGCCCGGTGGCGATCTCGGCCAGCGCGGGGCCGGGCGCGGCGCGCGGGTGATCGACCTGCGTGAAGATCGCCATGTCCGTGATCGGGAGCAGGGGGCGGAGGATGGCGGCCAGGTCCTTGTCGGCCATGGCGCCGAGGACGAGGATCAGGCGGCGGTAGCAGAGGTTCTGGCGCACGGCCGCGGCCAGTTGCTCGGCCGAGTTGCCGTTGTGCGCGCCGTCGAGCACGAGCAACGGGCGCTCGCGCACGATCTCCAGGCGGCCCGGCCAGATGACGGCGGCGAAGCCGGCGCGGATGGCCGCCGGGGTAAGGCGATCGGCGCCCGCCCCGGCGAGGAGCAGCGCCCCGGCCGCCGCGGCGGCGGCGTTGCGCTGCTGGTGGGCGCCAAGCAGCGGCAGGGTAAGCTCCAGGACGGGGCCGGGGTCCGCGGCACCCGCGGCAGCGCGGAGGCGCTCGCCGAAGGCCAGCGCCGCCGTCTGGCCGCGCCGGGGGGCACGGCCGTAGCCGGACGCCGCGCAGTCGAGGGGCGCCGCGGGCGTGCCGGGCAGCCGCACGTCGGCGCCGACGACGTAGAGCGGTGCCCCGCGCTCGGCGGCCGCGGCCTGGATGACCGCCAGGGCGCCGGGCGGCTGGGGCGCGCTGACGATGGGGCAGCCGGGCCGGATGATGCCCGCCTTCTCAAAGGCGATCTGCTCGACGGTGTCGCCGAGCACCTGGGTGTGGTCGAGGCTGAGCGAGGTGATAATCGAGAGGCGCGGGTCGCGCACCGCGTTCACCGCGTCGAGCCGCCCGCCCAGGCCGATTTCGAGCACGGCGAAGTCGACGCGCTCCTCGGCGAAGTAGCGCAGGGCGACCGCGGTGCTGATCTCGTAGGTGCTGAGCCGGCCGAGCGCGGGCGCGTCGGCGTGCTGGGCGGCGACCAGCGGCGCGATGGCGGCGACCACGCGGGCCAGCGTGTCCGGTGCGATCAGGCGGCCGTCGACCTGCATGCGCTCGCGGAAGCTGGTCAGGTGGGGCTGGGTGTAGAGGCCGGTGCGGTAGCCCGCGGCGCGAAGGGCGCCGGCCAGGTAGCCAGCGGTCGAGCCCTTGCCCTTGCTGCCGGCCACCAGGATCGTGGCGTAGGCGGTCTCGGGGCGGCCGATACGGTCGTAGAAGGCGTGGACCTTGGCAAGATCGTGCACGCCCGCGGGCAGCAAGCCGGGGTGGCGCTCCGCGTCGGTGAAGCTGTAGAGATAGGCCAGGGCGCCGGGATAATCCACGCCGTTCATCTCGCGCCGAGGCTCGCAGGCCCGCGCGCCGCCGAGGGGCGGGCGCGGCATGCGGGGCGGCTAGTCGCCTTCGTGCGGCAGCGGGGCGTGCCCGTTGCTCCGCGGGCACCAATGGGTCGGGCCGGTGAGCGGGGTGTTGCAGAGCGGGCAGCGCGGGCGGCCGGAGGCCACCGTTTCGAGCGCCTGGCGGCTCAGCGCATGCATCTGCTCGCGGCTGGCCTGGCAGCGCAGGGCCTGGCCCGACTCCTCGGGCTCCTCGGCGAACTCGCGGGCGACCAGGCTCACGAGGTCCTTCTCGGGGTCGTAGCCCAGGGCCAGGCGCCCGATGGTGAACTCGACGGTGGGTTGCCCGCTGAACGGCAAGGACGCTCCGCTACCGGGAGTGCCGTGCGGCTTGTTGGGCAGCTCGGCCAGAAACTCCTCGATGGCAACCGCCAACGCCTGGAGCTGTTCCTTCTCCAGCCAGAGGCGCCCTGAGCCGCGGCTCGAATGCGCCTCGATGCGGAACGTCCGATGCCCGGGGACACCAACCGATTCGGCTTGTAGGCCCAGCACGGGCCCCAGATCCAATTCTTGCGAGGGCATCACGTCTTCCTCTTGACCACGCCCGGCCCCGCCGGGCCCATCCCGGCGCCCAGGAGCGCAGACACGGTTACTGCAAGCGGCGTGCCGAGCCTAGAGCACGGCGGCGTTGGCGGCGACGCCGGCCTCGATCTGTGCCAGCCGCGCGGCGTGCTGGCGGTCCTCATTCAGCACGGTAATGAGCGTCTCGAGCGTGGGGGGGTTACCGAGCGCGCGGCGCGCCACGTCCATCACCTCGTCGCCGGCCATGGAGCGGAGCTTGAGCATGCGGTAGAGGCTGAGCCGGTCGAGCTCGTCGCGCTCCACGCTGACGGCCCGGATCAGGGCCTCGATCCAGGCCCGGCCTTCCATCGGCGGCGGCTGGACGTGCCCACCGATGTTGAGGATCATGCGCTGCAGCGCGAGGGCGTGGCGCTCGTCGTCGCGCGCGGCCACGTCGGCGGCGGTCCGCAGGTCGGCGACCTGCGACTTGCGCGCGAGCATGTGCTCGATCTCGATGAGCCCCTGCTCCAGCGCGAGCATCTCGTTGAGTTTGCCGATGATGAAAGACTTATCCATAAGCTTGGGAGAGCCCTTCCTCCTGCTGATATCGCCTGTGGTGCTCGTGATCGTCCGCAATTAGAACGGAACCCCGGGCGCCCGCGCTACGCCCCGGCGCGGGCTCAGGGCACGGGGGTGCCGCCGGGCGGATTTGGGATCGCGGCGGGCGTGGCGTTCGCCGGGGCCGTGATCGGGCCAACCTGTCCGAAGTTGCTCAGGGCGAGCGTTACCGCGATGCGCACGGGCGGCAGCGGCGTCGGCGACGGCTGATTTGGGCCGACGGTCGGGCCGAAGGCGGTGAAGGCGCGCATCAGATCGGTCAGATCGAGATGGAGGTCGAGCCGGTGGACCAGCTTGGTCGCCGGGTCGATCCAGAGGTCGGCCGTGCCGAGCGGCGTCTCGCCGGGCGTGGTGCTGCCGCCGGTGCCCATCAGGTTGCCGAGATAGACCGGCACCGCGAAGTGGGTGACGGCGACGCCGTCGACGGTATCGGGGCCGACGACGGTGGCGCTGTTGATGCCCGAGGCGAAGCGGCCGATGAGGCCGAAGATGTTGGTGGCCTGGGTCGGGTCGAGGCCGCCGGCCATGGCGCCGAGGCCGCCGAGGGCGCCCGCACCCCCGGCGCTCTGCGCCGCGGCGTTCAGGTCGGCGCTGGTCCAGCTGCCGTCGGGGTTCTTGACATAACTCGTACGGCCGACGTTGATGATCTCTTGCGTCGTGCCCGCGCCCTGCACGGTCAGATGGGCGGCGTCGGGGCTCTTGTAGTCGCCGACGACGGTGGTGTCGGTCATGAAGCCGGGTGCCTGCATGGTGCCGCTGAAGTGATAGCTGTCGACGCGCATGGTGGCGGTGATGGCGTCGCTAATCAGCTGCAGATCGGCGGCGCTCGCGGCGGTGCCGGTGGTGCCGCCGCTGGGGGCGGTGGGCACGGGCGTCGCGGTGGGGGGTATGGGGCTGGGCGTCGGCGTGGGCACGGGCGTCGGCGTGGGGGTGTCCCCGCACGCGGCCAGCGCGCCCAGCAAGCCGGCCAGCAGGCCCAAAAGCAGGGCCAGCCGGAAATATCGCAACATAGTCAGGTATCTCCTCTGCGGCGCATCAGTCCGGTTGCATTATGGCCCCAGACCGCGCCGCTTGTCAAGAATCGGAATCAGGGCACGGGCGGCGGCGTGAGCACGATGGCGGCGCCGTAGTCCTGGAAGTCCATCTGGAGCCGGCCGTCGTTGTCGCCGGGCGCGCCGGAGTTGCCGAACGAGAGCACGAGGCGGCGGAAGCGGTGGGTGGCGGCCTCGGTCCAGAGATCGCCCCCGGCGGTGCCGAGGCCGGGCGCCGGGCCGAGCAGGCTGCCGGCGCGGAGCAGGAAATGATAGTGGCGGACGGGCTGCCCGTCGATCTGCTCGTTGCCGTCGCCGACGAGCGCCGCGTCGATGGCATAGGTCGCCAGGCCGACCACGCTGGGGATGGCGGGCGGGGCGCCCATGGGATAGAGGGTGGGCCCGGGCGGCCCCTGCTGCCAGCGGCCGTAGCTGCGCACGTAGGTGGTGTTGCTGATGACCAGGATCTCGGTGTTGAAGCCGAGGGCATCAAAGTTCGTGTCGTAGGACGCGGGCGCGGCGTAGGCGCCCGTGCCGGTCAGCACGAAGCGCGTGGCCACGGGCCCGAGCTCCAGGCGGACGGTGTAGCGGTAGGTGGGCGCGGCGTCCATCGCCGCCAGCGCGGCCATGAACTCGGGGCCGGCGGCGCCGCCGACGGGCGTGCGCACGGCGCCTTCGGTCGGCGTCGGCACGGGCGTGTTGGTCGGGATGGGCGTGCTGGTGGGCACGGGCGTGGCGCTGGGCGACGGGACCGCCGTGGGCGTGCCGGTCGGCCCGGCGGGCACGACGGCAGTGGCGGTGGCGGGCGGGCCGGTGGGCGCGGGGGCGGTGTCGCAGGCGGCGAGGAGCAGCGCGAGCAGCACCACGGGCAGCAGGCGGCGCATCACAGCCGGCCCTCCCGGCGGACGTCGGCCAGCAGGGCGACGAGCGCGTCGTGCAGCGCGGGCGGGCCGGCGACCAACTCGCGGTCGTCGAAGCGGGTGGGGGTGCCGTCCCAGGTGGTGCAACGCCCGCCGGCTTCCTCGACCAGGAGCCAGGCGGCGGCGAGGTCCCACGGCTGCAGGTGCAGGTGGAAGAACATGTCGATGCGGCCGCAGGCCACATAGGCGATGGCGAGCACGGCCGAGCCGAGGATGCGCAGGCGGCGGACCTGGGGCTGCACCTCGACGGCGGCCTGAAGCATGTGGGCCGAGATGGCCTGCACGTAGCCGAGGTCGCAGGCGATGACGCTCTGGCCGAGGTTCGTGTTGGCCGTGACCTGGATGGGCCGGCCGTTCAGCGTGGCGCCCGCGCCCCGCTCGGCGACGAAGACCTCGTCGTGCAAGGGGTCGGCGATGACGCCGAGCTCCATCTGCGCGGTCGCGGTATTGTAGCGCGCGATGGACACGCACCAGAACGGCAACTGCGCGGCGTAGTTGTGCGTGCCGTCGAGCGGATCGATGATCCAGAGATAGGGACTACCGCCGGCCCGGCGGCCGCGCTCCTCGGCCAGGATGCCGTCGTCGGGAAAGGCGGCGCGGATGCGCTGCACAATGGCTTCCTCGGCGGCGACGTCGACCTCGGTCACGATGTCGTTCGTCCCCTTGGCGGTGATGACGCGGGGCTGCAGAAAGGCCCGGTGGGCAATCTCTCCCGCCGCCCGGGCGGCGTCCAGGGCGACGGCGCGCGCCGCGGCGCGGTCTTGCGGCTCCATATCCTCCCCCTAGTTGTGGGCCCTACTGCTGCGGCGTGAGCGAGGGCGGGCCCCCGGTCTCGACCGGCGTGGGCACGGTGCCTCCGGCCGGGATGGTCAGGTTGGCCGGCGGTCCGCCGGGTAGCTCCTGGGCGCTCGAGCAGGGCTGCTGCGGCACGATAAAGTTGACGTAGACCTGCACGTCGTAGTTGGTGCGCGTGCTGCAGATGTAGTCGGCGAGGGCCTGCGCCTTGGCCGTGTCGCTCGTCGCCTGTTGGGTGTGCTGGTCGGCGATCACCAGGTAGGTGAAGGCGTCGACAATTTGCTGGCGGAACTCCTGGTCGCTCATGTGCTGGCTGGCCAGGAAGTCGGGCCACGACTGGTTCGACTGCGCGGTCTGGGTCTGGATCTGGTTGTAGCGATCCTGGACCTGCGTCGGGTTCGGGATGAGGTTGTCCTTCTTGGCCTGCTGCATCAAGACCTCGAAGTTGATCATCTCGTCGAGGACGTCGAAGCTGAGCACGTCGACCATGCGCTTGCCGACGTCGCCGCCGAAGTCGAGGTGGAACTGGTCGCCATACTGCTGCTCGGCGGCCTGGAGGCGCTCCTGCCAGGCGGCGACGGTGATCGGCTTGCCGTTGACGGTGGCGGCCACACCCGGCGGCCCATTCGTGCTGACCTGGGTGCCGCCGACGACGGGCGCGAGGGCAGTCGACTGGGCGGCCACGGTCGCCGCGGCGGCGGGCGGCAAGGGCGGCGCGGCGGGCGGGGCGAGGAAGACCGAGCCGCCGCCCACGAGCAGGATGGCCAGCAGGACGAGGACCGCGGGGATCAGCCAGCGCGGGCGCCCGGCGGCGGCCGGCCGGCTGGCCGAGACGCGCACGCCTTTCGGGGTGCGCCCACCCTGGCGCGCTGGCGGGCTGACGCGGCGGGCGCCGCGGGCTGGGGGCGGCTCCACGCGGCGCGGGGACCGCGCGGGCGGCGGGGCCGCGGGCCGTGCGGCGGCGCGGCGCGGTGGTGGGGGCGGGGGCGGCGCGGCGGCGAATTCCTCGTCGTCGTAGGCCTCCTCCTCGTCGTCCCACTCGGCGGCAGGCGCGGGGGCGTACGCCTCGGCCGGGGCGTACTCCTCGTCGTCGTAGCTGGGTCGCTTGTCGAAGCTCATAATGGTCCCCATCTAGGCGGTGCCGGCGTGGCGCCGATCACCGGGTCGGAACCGCGCGGCCGGACTCCTGCTTGGGAGCCCGGAGCCGCCCCGGTTCAGTCCTCTTCGAGGCTGAGCATGGCGAGGAAGGCTTCCTGGGGAATCTCGACGCTCCCCACGGTCTTCATACGCGCCTTGCCCTCTTTCTGCTTCTCGAGCAGCTTGCGTTTGCGGGTGATGTCGCCGCCGTAGCACTTGGCGAGCACGTTTTTGCGCATGGCGGAAATCGTCTCGCGCGCGACGACCTTACTGCCGACCGCCGCCTGGATGGGCACGTCGAACATCTGGCGCGGGATGAGCCGGCGCAGGCGCTCGACCAACTGGCGGCCCAGGTACGTGGCCTTGTCGCGATGCGTGATGATGCTCAGGGCGTCGACCGGCACGCTGTTGACCAGGATGTCGAGCTTGACCAGGTCGGCGGCGCGGTACTCCAGGAAGCTGTAGTCGAGCGAGGCATAGCCCTGGGTGCGCGACTTCAGCTGATCGTAGAAATCGACGATGATCTCGCTCAGCGGGATCTCGTAGACCAGGTCGACGCGCGTCTCGTCGAGATAGTCGGTCTTCTGATAGAGGCCGCGCCGCGAGGTTACTAGCTCCATGATCGCGCCGATGAAGCGCGTGGGGGTAACCACCTGGATCGACATCCAGGGCTCCTCCATCGTCTGAATAGCGGTCATGTCGGGCATGTGTGCCGGGTTGTCGACCCGGAGGACGGTGCCATCGGTCTTGGTGACCTGGTACTCGACGCTCGGGGCCGTGGTCAGGAGCTCGAGGCCGTATTCGCGCTCGAGGCGCTGCTGGATGATCTCCATGTGCAGCAGGCCGAGGAAGCCACAGCGGAAGCCGAAGCCGAGGGCCGTGCTGCTCTCGGGCTGGTAGATGAGCGACGCGTCGTTGAGTTGCAGCTTTTCGAGCGCGTCGCGCAGGTCCTGATAGGCGACGGTGTCGACGGGATAGATGCCCGCGAAGACCATCGGCTTGACCGGCTGGTAGCCGGGCAGGGCGTCCGGGGCGGGGTGGCTCACGCTGGTGATGGTGTCGCCCACATGGCACTCGCTGATCGTCTTGAGCCCGGTGGCGACATAGCCGACCTCGCCGGTGCGCAGCACGCCGGTGGGCGTCATCTCGGGGGTGAAGACGCCGATCTCCAGCACGTCGGCGACGGCCTCGGTTGCCATCATGCGCACGCGCTCGTCGGTGTGGACCTCGCCGTCGACGACGCGGCAGTAGGCGATGACGCCCTTGTAGGCGTCGTAATGGCTGTCGAAGATGAGCGCGCGCAGGGGGCGGTCGCCGGCGCCGGTGGGCGGCGGCACGCGCTGCACGATGGCCTCGAGGATCGCGGGCACGCCGCGACCTTCCTTGGCCGAGGCGTAGATGACGTCCTCGGCGGGCAGGCCGATGACCGAATCGATCTCGGCGGCGACGAGCTCGGGCTGGGCGCTGGGCAGGTCGATCTTGTTGACGACGGGGATGAGGGTCAGGTCGTGCTCGAGGGCGAGGTAGACGTTGGCGAGCGTTTGCGCCTCGATGCCCTGCGCCGCGTCGACGACGAGCAGGGCGCCCTCGCAGGCGGCCAGGCTGCGGCTGACCTCGTAGGTGAAGTCGACGTGGCCGGGCGTGTCGATCAGGTTGAGCTCGTATTCCTGCCCATCGGCGGCCTGGTAGCGCATGCGCACGGCGCGCGCCTTGATCGTGATGCCTTTCTCACGCTCCAGCGGCATGCTGTCCAGCACCTGCTCGACCATGGAGCGCTCGGGCACCGTGCCGGTCACCTGCAGGAGGCGATCGGCGAGGGTCGACTTGCCGTGGTCAATGTGGGCGATGATGCAGAAATTGCGAATGTGGCTCTGGTCTGGCACGCTCTCTCATTCGGCGCGGGCGGCGCGGGCGGCACGGGCACCCGGCGCGCTTACACAAATCAGGCGGCCGCAGCCGGCCGCCTGCATCCCCTGCGTATCAGCATGGCCTGCCGTGCGACAGGGACTCCTCTGTACCGTAGTATAGGCAGCGTGGGAGGCTTTGTCAAGCGCGGGGCGGGGGCTGACACGAATAAACGAATGCGGCTATGCCGCGGTCGAATACACGAATGAGGTCGCGGCGACTGGGCCGGCGATGGGGGCGGGAGGTGGCGGCGGCTTTCGCTCCTCACCCCGCCTCGCCCCGTGAGGGGCGACGGAGTGCGTCCGGCGCCTAACCTGAGCCGTATTCGTTGCTTCACGTTGGTTCGGCTCTTGCGCGCTAGAAACGGCCGTAGTAGTAGGGGATGAGCAGCACGAGCAGGGCGTAGAGGGCGAGCCAGAGGAGCAGCTGCAGGCCCAGCGCGGCGAGCAGGCCGCGCCCGCGCCGGGGCACGCGCCCGAGTGCCCAGCCGAGGCCGACCAGCAGCAGCCAGGTGAGCGGGATGATCAGCACGAAGAGGTAGCGGCCCTGCGGGAAGTCGCGCAGGTTGGCGACGGCCAGCAGCGTCATCTGGCGGACGACCGTGACCGTCTGCGCGACCAGGAAGACGAGCAACGTGACCAGGCCGAAGACGCGCACGCGGGCATCCCAGCGGGGCCGCAGCACCCAGCCGAGCAGCCAGCCGGCCAGGCCGGCGAGGCTCACCAGCGCCCAGAAGGTGTATTGGGCGCCGGGCAACTGCTCGGGCAGGCCCAGCCAGCCGAACCAGCCCCAGAAGGAGTGGAACTCGTCGGTCAGGTACGAGCCGGTGAGCGCCGCTTTGTCGAAGCCTTGCGGGTTCAGCGCCGTTTCCAGGATGTTCGCGGCGCCGAACTGGGCCGGCAGCCGGGCGAGGATGCCGTCGAGGACCGAGCCGGGGCGGACGACGACCGCGGCCTGCTCCATGCCGCCGTTGCGCAGGCCCAAGCTGGTCCCTGCCGGGTCGCCGGGCGCGGCAAGGGTCGCATCGTCGACCTCGGCCGCGGCGTCGGCGCTGACCTGCGCGCGCACCTGGGTGAGCCCGGTGGGCAGGTGGACGGTCGCGGTCAGCGGCTGCCAGACGGCGCTCGCGGTGGTCCAGGTCAGCACACCGGTCGTCGTGGCCGTCAGCGGGGGGCTGTCGGGACGGAGGGTCAGCGTCACGCGGCCGGGCGGGCTGCCGGGGGCCGGGCGCGCCCAGACCCGCAGCGTCAGGTCGCGCGGCCCGGGGGCGGGCGGCAGGTCGACCAGCTGGTTGACGGGTGCCGCCCGCGTGACCTGCAGCACGTCGGCGCCGTCGTGGGCGGCGGGATCGGCGGCGCGGGGCGCGAAGCTGCCGTCCGGCAGGCGCCAGGCGAGGGCGGCAGGGCCGGTGGTGATGCCGGTCGCGAGCAGCGCCGCGCCCAGGACCGCGCCGCCCAGGAGCGTGGCCGCGGCAGCGGCCAGCCAGGCGCGCCGCCCCCGCGCGACGGCGCGGCTCTGCAGCACGCAGGCGCCGAGCAGCGCGGCGCCCCCGAGGGCGGGCGCGACGGCCGCCGTGGTGGTGGCCTTGGTGCGCAGGGCGACGACGATGGCGACCAGCCCGAGGACGGCCCACAGGAGGCCCGCGAGTCCGAACGGCCTCCGCCGGGTCAGCCAGGCGACGACGCAGAGCACGACGAGCGAGACGGCCAGCTCGGCGAGCACGTCGTTGTTCACCATGCTGTCGATGAAGACGCGCATGGGCAGCAACGCGATGGTCAGCGGCAGCGCGACGTGCAGCAGGCGCGGCCGCGGCCCGGGCGCGAGCAGCACGGCGCAGCCCCAGGCGAGGAGCACCACGCCCAGGCTCCAGATCACCGAGGTGAGACGCACGAGCCAGAGGCCGACGTCGGCCGGGATGGTCGTCGGGTCGGCGGCGTAGAGACGCAGCAGGGCCGCGCCCGCTTCATAATAGACGGCGGGCTGGCGCGTCTCCCAGAACAGCGAAGAGGACCCGGGCTGATCGATAAAGCCTTTCGCCGGGCCGCCGGGCACGGGGTACCAGGAGACGGTGCGGGTGAAGCCGCGGGAGTCCATGGCGGCCTCGATGCCGGTTTCGATGCGGGCGCGGGCCGCGCGTGCGGGGGCGGTTCCGTCGGTCGGTCCGTAGCCCCCGGCTAGGAGAGCGCTGTAGGCGTAGTGGGCGAATTCGTCGGGGCCCTGCCAGGGCGGCACGACGATCATGTAACCGAGGCTGTGTGCGAGCGCGACGGCGGCGAGCAGGACGGCGAGCAGGGCCCGGCGCGCCGCCCGGCCGGTGAACCAGCCGCGCACGCTGCCGACGAGGAGCAGCACGAGCGCGACGAGGCCGGCCAGCGCCGCGCCGGCCAGCCCGAGCAGCATGCGCCCCGGGATCTGGGAGGCGATCGTGCGCGCTAGATCGGCCCAGAGGGCGCCGGGCGGCGGGTCGTAGTGCAGCCCGAAGGTCAGGTCGCCGTCGAGCGGGGCGCGGTCGTAGGTGGCGCGACCGTAGGGATAGGGGTCGCCGTGCTGCAGCGCCCAGTAGGCGGTAATCGTCTGGCCGGGCGCGCCGCTCGGCGCCTCCAGCTCGACATAATATGCGCGGCCGCGGCTGTGCGGCTGGGGCGGGAAGGCGAAGCGGTGCCAGGCGTTGTTGGCGATGGCGGCGGCGGGCACGCGCACCGTCGCCAGGTCGAGCGTGTTGGTCACGTTCTCCCGCAGGTGCAGGACGACGTCGCCGGGGTTGGCGCGCGCATAGGTTGCCAGCTGCAGGTCGACGGCGGAGAGGCCGTCGTGCTGCGCGATGAACGTCTGGCCGACGCTGTGGCCGGCCAACAGCTCCCCGGCAATGCCGGTGGCGTCGGGATAGTAGGTCTGGTTGAGCGTGCCGAGGGCGGCGGCCCAGAGTGCGAGCAGGCCGGCGAGCGGGAGGAGCACCCAGACGGCAAGCGCGAGGCCGTGCGTGCGGAGGACTTGTCGCATAGGTGGTGCGGGACTCCCGGTGGCGGATGTCAGGGCCGGGGCGGCCGCGCCGGTCCGCGGATCCGCGCGATGCCGGTTCCGGCGGCGGATCGCGCGCCCCGCGCCGTGCGGGCCGCGAGATGGATCCGAGTACTACGGCCCCCGGTTGCGGATTTCCGTGAATTGTTCGTCAAGCGTTAGCCTCGTTAGTGCAAGATGTTGCATTCTCTGAGGCTAAGAGAGTCGTACGTTTACGAAAACTCAGAAGGGGAAGCCCGTGGAATGTCACGTTCTTTAGCCCTGTAGATTGAGTTTTACCGCGGGGCGCACGCCGTAGGAGACGCGGTTGACGCGACAGTAGCCGCGGATGCTGCCGCGGGTGCCGACGAAAGCCGCGCGTGACAAACTACGGGGCTGGGTTCGCAGCCACCACCAGGAGCAGCCGACCTTCTCGCCGTTTTGGGTCATGTAATCGTCCTCGCCGCGCAGGTTATACACATACAAACGGCATCCATCGGCTTTCCTTGCCTTGGCGAATTCGGTTCCTACCGATTGGCGCTTCGTGCCGCCGGATTCCTTGCCGTGCACATCGGTCAGTGCCTTGACCTCGGCAACGCCGAGCAAGAATACCCTGTCCTCCGTGTCCGGACTACCCTCGCCGTTGTCCGTGCACCGGGTCGTCGTGACAGATTCCTTCTCGGCGGCATTGAAGGCCGCGTCATAAAACTCCTCGTTCAGCCACTTCCGCAAATCGCAGTCCCGCCACGTAACATCGGCATACGCTCGGTGATACCGCTTGCAGTCCAAAATGTGCTCGCTCAACAGGAACAGCTCGGTACCCGAATTCTGCAGCACCCGCCACATTATGGGGGCTCTGTCTGCACCGTCTGCTGTCTGCGGATAGGTGCCGAAAGGAATGATCTCGCCGGGCCTTGCCCTCATGTCTCGTTCGCTCATCGTCATCGCCTGATTATACCCTACTGACAACAAGGGAGCCCTCCCCGTGTAGGTCTTTGCCGATTGTCTCTCAGGCGTTTAGCCTTGCAAGATCTCGAGGAACGAATGCCCTTGGCAGTACCAGCGGTCAGGCGGCTGTTATGGCGCCCGGTGTGGCGCAAACGATCGGCCGCCTGGCAAGTCCTGAACCGGTCAGCACGGAAGGGCAGGCACCAGGCATGCGCCAACCGGTCCCACGATAAGCGCCGTCCGGCTCGGCACCATGTATTGCTACGGCTGTAGTGCTAGCTTAGCATACTTGTGCCTGTCTTGTCGATTTTGGTATACTGCCCCGCGGGAAAGACCGCCCGCGTCGTCGCAGTCGTCGTACAAGGAGGCTTCGCGTATGAAGCTCAGAAACGTATGGCCCGCCCTCGGACTCGCGGTGGCGCTGAGCGCTCCGGCGCTCGCACCCGTCGCCGCGGCCCCGCTCGGCCCCCGGACGCCGCATGCGTCAATCCCCCCGGACCGGTTCAGCGTGGACGCGCTCGACGTGATCACGCCGGCGCAGGCCCAGGCGATGCACCAGGCGGGCGTCCAGTTGGTGCGCTACTACTTCAGCTGGATCCAGGTGCAGCCCACGGAGTCCAGCCCCTACGACTGGCGGCATGACGACGCGACCCTGACCACCCTGGCCGACGCGCACCTCGACGTGCAGGTGCTGCTGACCGCGAACCCAAGCTGGGCGGCGTCGCAGGGCAACGGCCCCGTCGACCGCGTGCCGGTGCAGCGCTACTACGACTTCGTGGCGGCGGCTGCCGCCCGCTATGGCGGGCCGGCGTACACCGTGCGCAGCTGGGAGATCTACAACGAGCCCGACACGGTCGACAACTGGGGTATGATGGCCGCCGAATACGCGCAGGTGCTGGCCCAGGACCGGCAGATCATCACGAGCGCCTCGCCCGACGCGGCCGTCATCATGGGCGGCATGGGCTACGACTTCTTCACCGACGAGGGCGGCGCCTTCGTGCGCAGCTTCCTGCCCGACTTCCTGGCCGCGGGCGGCGGCCCCTTCACCGACGCGATCAACTTCCACCATTACCCGGCCAGCCCGGCGTGGCCGACGCTGGGCGCCGCGGTCGACTCCATCCGGCAGACGCTGGCGAGTGCGGGCGTCCAAAAGCCCTTAATCTGGACGGAGACCGGCGCGCCGAGTGACCCGAATTATGGCGGATCGCTTGCCGCGCAGGCCGACTATGTCGTCGAGGCCTACACCGCGGGCCTGATGCAGGGGCTGCAGACGGTCACCTGGTTCCCGCTCCACGACTTTAACGACCCGAACCACGGCTCGTTCGCCAGCGACGGTCTGCTGGCCGCCGACAACTCGCCCAAGCCGGCCTATACCGCCTATACCGTCGCGGCGGGCTACCTCACGACGGCGACGCCTCTGCGCCCGCTGACCGCCGCCGAGCTCGGCGGCAGTACGGATGCGTCCGGTTACGCGTTCGCGCGGCCCGACGGCACGGGCATCGTGGTCGCGTGGACGCCGTCCGGCACGGCGAGCACGACCTGGCCCGCCACAGCCGTCTCGTCCGTTGTGGACGTCTACGGCCAGGCCATCGGCTATACGGTGCACGACGGGGTCGTCGACGTGCCGCTCGGCGCCGACCCGGTTTACGTGATCCTGGACGCGCCGCCGCGCTTCGTCGACGTGCCGCTCGACTCCTGGTTCGAGCCGTTCGTCGAGTTGCTCGTCGAGCGGGGCGCCATCAGCGGCTACGCCGACGCCACGTTCCGCCCGTTCAACTCGACGACGCGTGCCCAGATCAGCAAGATGATCGTGCTGGCCCTCGGCTGGCCCATCGACACGAGCGGCGGGCAGGTCTTCGCCGACGTGCCGGCCGACAACCCGTACTACGGCGTGATCGAGACGGCCGCGGCGCACGGCATCATCAGCGGCTACAGCTGCGGGGGGCCGGGCGAGCCGTGCGACACCCAGAACCGGCCCTACTTCCGGCCGAACGCCAGCGTGACGCGCGGCCAGCTGAGCAAGATGCTGACGCTGGCGCGCGGCTGGACGCCCGTGGCGCCGGACGGCGGCCCGCAGGACTTCAGCGACGTGCCGCGCAGCTACCCGCTGTACGGCTATGTCGAGGCGGTGTTCCAGCACGGCGTGGTGAGCGGCTACGGTGACGGCACGTTCCGGCCCGGCAACAACGCGACGCGCGCGCAACTGGCCAAGATGATCGAGACGGCGATCAACGCGCCATGACGCGGCCCCGCCTGACCCGCCTGCGGGCGATCCTGCCGGCAGGGATGCTGCTGCTCGCGCTCACGGGCTGCTCGGTCGGCGGCGACACGCCCCCGACGCCCGTGCTGCCGCCGCCGACCGTCGCCCCCGCGGTGACGGCGTCGCCGACCGCGGACACTCCGGCGACGCGCACGCCGGTTCCCGTAACGGCGACGCGGCCTGTCGATCCGGCAACCATGACGCCCGCGGCGGTGCCGCCCCTGCCGCCTACCGCCACGCGCGCCGATCTGCCGCCGACAGACACGCTGCCCCCGGCGCCCGCCACGGTGACCCCGCCGGAGCCGTCGGCGACGCCGGAGCCGCCGACGGCGCCGCCCAGCGCGACGCCGCTACCGCCGACGCCGCAGCCGCCGACGGCCCCCGCGCCCGCGGCAACGCCCACACCGGCACCCCCCCAGCCGCCGACGGCGACCGCGCCGGGGGCCGCACCGACGCCGCGCCCATCGGCTACCCCGGTGCCCGCGGCCACGGCCACCCCGATCCCGCCGTCGCCGACCCCGCCGCCCGCCACAGCGACGCCGGTGCCGACGGCCACGCCCGTGGCGCTTGCGCCGATCTCCTTGCCGCGCTTCGCCGTGGACCCGGTCGACCAGAGCAGCACGCAGGCGGTGACGGCGCTGCAGGCCGGTGGGGTGCAGGTGGTGCGCCTCTACGTGGCCTGGTCGCAGATCCAGCCGACCAACGTCGCGCCGCCGGCCTATCGCTGGGCGACCTACGACGCGGCGTTGGGGCGGCTCGGCGCGGCGGGGATCCAGATCATCGTCTCGATCCAGGGCTGCCCTTCGTGGGCCTGCTCGGACGCGGCGGGGCCGATGGACCGGGCGCCGGCCTCGCGCATGGCCGACCTCGTCGCCGCGATGGCGACGCGCTACAGCCGCCCGCCCTATAACGTGCACTTCTGGGAGTTCTTCAACGAGCCCGACTCGGCCAACCCGCCCGACCATCAGACCAGTTGGGGCCTACACGGCGACATGTACGCCGCGATGCTGCGCGCCACGGTCCCCGGGCTGCGGGCGATCGACCCGCAGGCGCGCGTGCTGATCGGCGGGCTGGCCTACGAGTGGTTCATGGACGAGCAGCCGCCCGGGCCCTTCAACCGCAACTTCCTGCGCGACGTGGTGGCGGCCGGCGGCGCCGCTTATTTCGACTACCTGAACTTCCACTACTATCCGCAGAACCCGCACTTCCCGTCCGTGGCCGATAAGGCCGCGGCGCTGCGGACGCTGGAGCAGAGCCTGGGCATCGACAAGCCGATCGTCTGCACGGAGGTCGGGCTGACCTCCTCGTCCGACCCGCGCTGGCGGGCGCCGGGCTGGCCGCCGAACAGCGAGGCGGTGCAGAGCCGCTTCCTGGTGCGCACCTTCGTCGAGGGATTCGCCGGGGGCATCGGCATGATGACCTGGTTCACCCTGCACGACTGGGACAGCACGAACCCCGGCCTGCAGATCTTCCTGCAAACGGGCCTCACGCGGCGCGACTGGTCGCATAAGCCCGCCCTGAGCGCGTATCGTACGCTCGTGAACCGCCTGGGCAACCGGCCCTTCGCGCGCAGCCTGGGGCTGGCCGACCTGGGCACGGATACGCTGACCGGCGCGGCCTTCGGCCGGTCGGGCGACGAGGTCTGGGTGATCTGGAGCAAGACGGACGCGGCGGCCGTGCCCACGCTGTCGCAGGGCACGCCCACGGCCGCCTACGACCTCTACGGCGCGCCGATCGCCCATGACTCCGGCGCGCCGTCCATCGGCCCGGACCCGGTCTACCTCGTCTACGGCGGCGGCTGACGCAGCACGGCCCGGCTTCTGCCGGGCCGTGGTTCTTTCGCGGAGGCGGGTGTCGCCCTACTGCGCCGAGGGCGCGGGGCGCTGGGTGGCGCGCCCGCGGCGGAACAGCTCTCGGGCGATCTGGCGGCCGGGCGCGATCAGCTCATACACGAGCACGAGCAGGATCATCAGCCCCAGCGCTGCGACGAGCGTGTTCACGAGCGCGCGCCCCACCCCTTGCGACCGCTCACTCAGCTGGGTGGTCGCTTGTACGATCTGATTCGCCTGGTTCAGGCTACTGAGGCCCGAGGTCACGTCGGCCAGGCGCTTGCTGAGGTCGGTGTAGGTGCTGAGGTAGGCGTCGCGCTGCGCCTGCATCTGTTGCTTGATCGCGTCGGCGTGTGCCAACGCCTTGTTTGCATCCCGATCCTGCGCGATCAGTGCGTCCAGGCCGGGAGGCGTCGTGGCGGTGGATGTGTAGGGCTGCGTGGTCTGCAGCGCCTGCGAGAGGTCGGCGATGTGCGTCTGCACGCCCTGGGCCTGCGTTTGGAGCAAGGTGAGGAGCGTGTCGACCTGCTGGAGTTGTTGCGCGCGATCGGGGGCGGTCGTGCCGGTCAGCGGGGCGGTCACCTGAATCTGGACGGGCAGGGTGCCGGTCGGGACCAGGCTGCTCGACGTGGCCAGGAGCCCGGCCAGCGCGATGCTGTTGCCGAAGTCGGGCGCGGCGCTGCCGGTGATCGCCGTCTTGAGCGCCTGGGCATTGCTGACGGCTAGCTGCAGCTTCTCCTGCAGCGCGTACTGCGCCGCGAGATCGCGCTGGTGCGACTTTAGCTGCTCCAGGTAGGCGCCGGTCTGCCCGGCGTGCGCGACGTCGAGGAAGTCGCCGAGGGCGCGATCGAGGGCGTCGGCCTGAGCCTGGAGCTCGGGCACGGAGCTCGTGGTCAGGAAGTCCTCGTAGGCCTGCTCGGCCTGGTCATACTTGGCCTTCGCGGCCGCCTGCAGCTGTTGCAGGCTCGCGGTGTTGCCGACGTAATACTGGTTGAGGAACTCGACCGAATGCTTGGCCCAGAGATTCGCGAGCAGAACGGCGTCCTCCGCGGTGGGCTCGGTCGCGTTGATCACGATGATGTGCGAGGTGAGGTCGGGGCGGGAGTCCATCGCGACGTCGACGTGCGTGTTCAGGACGCCCGGCTGCCGGTCGGCCTCCGGGAGCGCGGCGGCATCCGGATCGGCCAGCACGAGCGCCTCGACGGCGCGGCTGCCCAGGGCGACGCCGATGGCGGTGACGTCGCCGCCGACGGGGTTCACCTGCTGCGCGCCGGTGCCGGCGGTGCGCATGAGCACCCAGCTTTCGGCCTGGTAGGCGGGCGCGGCGAGCGCGTTCAGGACGACGACCACGACGCCCGCGAGCAGGGTGACGCCCAGGATCAGCCAGAGGTGGCGCCAGATCGCGCGGCCGAAGCGGGCCAGCCCGCCGAACGATATTACCCAGTCCTTCTCCATGCAGGGATCCTCTCTCCAGGCGCGGCGCCGTGGATCGGGGCCGCCGCGCGCCCCCCGATTATACCCGTTGCCCCGCGCGAGCGTCAATCGCCGCGTGGGGTGCCGGTTCCACCGGGAATCGGGGGCCGGGCCTTCATCCCGGGGCGCGAACTCAAGCGCCCCGGCCCCCCTCGTCACCCAACCAACCTGACGGGTCTCCGTGCCGAAGGGCCTGGGCAGGCCAACGTTGGGGCGCCTGGGGAGCCCATCGGCGCGAAAAGGGCTGCCTCAGGGCAAGATACCGGAGTCGGAGAATCCTTCACGTTGTTCAGGATGACAGGGAGAGGTGCAGCGAGCCGAGTACGGGCAGGCCCCCGGCAGAGGCGCAGCGCTGCCCCGAGAATCGCGCCCCCGGATCGTCGGTGGAACCTGGCCCGCGCGGCGCCCGCCGCGCGGTTGCCGCAATAGGGACACCCGTGCCGATAGGTTTGCCGGGCGGGGCGAACCGCCGGGGTTGGGCGCGGGCGGCGAACCGGCGCCGCCTGCTTATGGTATAATTCAGTATCCGGTGCCGGCGGCGAGTGACCGCCCAGTCGCTCCCGAGTGTGACGCCGCCCGGAACCCGACGCCCGCGCCGAGCGCGCGCCTAGAGGAGCCGTTGCGCCGCATGATCCCCCTTCGTCTCGCCCTTCGCAATTTCATGAGCTACCGCGACGCGGGCCCCCCGATCGATTTCGCCCCGCTGCACACGGCCTGTCTCTCGGGCGAGAACGGCGCGGGCAAGTCAGCGCTGCTGACCGCGATGACCTGGGCGCTGTGGGGCGAAAGCGCCGCGCACATCGCCGACGAGGACCTGATCGCCCAGGGCGAGACGGAGATGAACGTCGACTTCGAGTTCGCGCTGGGCGATCAGGCCTACCGGGTGCTGCGCACGCGCACGCGGCGCGGCAAGACGACCACGGGCAAGGTGACGTTCCAGGTGCACGACGCCGCGCTGGGCTGGCGCGACATCAGCGGCGACACGGTGCGCCAGACGCAACAGATCATCACCGCCCGGCTGCGTATGGACTACGAGACCTTCATCAACTCGGCCTTCCTACGCCAGGGCCGGGCCGACGAATTCACGACGAAGAACCCCACCGAGCGCAAGGACATCCTGGCCAAGATCCTGGGGCTCGACGAGTACGACCGTCTGGCCGAGCGCGCTCGCGAGCGGGCCCGCGAGCGCGAGGGCGACGCGGCGCGGGCTCACCGGGGCGATCGACGAGCTCGATCGGCGCATCGCGCTCAAGTCGGATTATGAGGCGCGGCTCGGCGAGCTGGCGACGTACCTGACCGAGGCGCGCGCGCAGCTGGCCGCGGCGCAGGCCACCGCCGCGCAGGCGCAGCTGCGGCTGTCGGGCATGGAGAAGGACAGCCTGGCGCTCAAGAACGCGCAGGGCCGCGTGGCGCAGTACGAGTCGGACGTCAGCAAGACGCTGCATCAGATGGGCGAGCTGGAGGGGCGCCTGGCCTACTACACGCAGGTGCTGGCGGAACGGGACGCGATCCTGGCGGGGTACGCGCGGCTCCAGCAGCTGCGCGGAGAAGACGATGCCCTGGGCGAGCGGGGACGGAAGCACGCGGCGCTGCAACAGCGGATTCACGACCTGGAGCGTGCCGTCGAGCGGGAGCGGAGCGGCCTGGCCAACCAGCAGAGCCGGCACCAACAGGTGATCGACGAGCAAGAGCGCCGCGTGGCCGAGCGCGAACTCGTGCGAGCGCAAGGTGGCGGCGATCCGGACGCGCCTCGCCGAGTTCGAGGCCGTGCAAGGGGAGTGGGAGGCGCAGCAGCAGCAACGCGACGCGCTGCAGCGCGATCTGGCCGGGCTGCAGGGCGCGAACGAGAAGCTGAAGGAAGAGGCGGACGGCATTAATGCCCGCCTGCAGCTGCTCGACGCGGCCCTGGCGGCCGCCGACGCGGCGCATGACCACGGCGGCGTACCGTGCCCGCTCTGCGGCGCTTTCCTCGACCCGGTCGCGCGCACGCGTGTCCGCGAGGGGTATGAGGGCGACGTCGAGCAGCGGCGGCGCCAATGGCGCGCCAACAAGCGCCGCATCGACGAGGTGCAGGGCCAGATCACCGGCCTGGCGGCCCAGATTGACGCGTTGGCCGGGAAGCTGCAGGGCCGCGCCCAGGAGCAGCGTCGGGAAGGCGTACTGCAGGAGCAGTTGCGCGGCATCGACGAGGCGACCGCGCGCATCGCCGCCGAGCGCACGGCGCTCGCGGCGGTGACCGAGCGCCTGACGCGCGGGGCCTACGCGGAGCCCGAGCAGGCGGAGCTCAAGGCCGTGCAGGCCGATCTGGGAGCGCTGGCGTATGATGCCGTGGCGCACCAGCAGGTGCGCACTGAACTGCGCGGGCTGGCGAGCTTCGAGCAGCGACGCAGCGATCTGCAAGTTGCCGAGGAGCGGCAGGCCGCCGACCGGGAGCAGCTGGCGCACGAGCAAGAGGCGCTGGCCGCCCACCGCGCGCGCCTCGCGATCGAGCGCGCCGAGGAAGCGCGCCTGCTGCAGGCGGTGGCGGGAATCGAGGCCCAGCGCGTAGAGGTGGTCACCCAGGAGCGGGCCCGCCGGGAGGCGCACGGGCTGGTCGAGCGGCTGGTCGGCGAGGAGGGCGGACTGCAGCGCCAGCTGGAGCAGGTGGTCGCCGACGAGGCCGAACGCGCCGAGAAGGCGACCGCGCTGCAGCAGGTGCTGGCCGACAAGGGCGCCTACGACGACCTGGCGCGCGCGTTCGGCAAGAGCGGCGTGCAGGCGATGATCATCGAGCAGGTGGTGCCGGAGCTCGCCGAGGACGCGAACACGTTGCTCGGCCGCATGACCGACCAGCGCATGCACCTGGCGTTCGAGACGCAGCGCCAGGCCAAGACGCGCGACAGCACCATCGAGACGCTCGACATCAAGATCACCGACGGCGCGGGCGTCGCGCGCAAGTACGAGATGTTCAGCGGGGGCGAGGCCTTCCGCATCAACTTCGCGGTGCGCATCGCGCTGAGCAAGCTGCTGGCCCGCCGGGCGGGCGCGCAGCTACAGACGCTGATCATCGACGAGGGCTTCGGCACGCAGGACGCGCAGGGCCGGGAACGGCTGGTCCAGGCGATCCGATCCATCCAGCCCGATTTCGAGAAGATCCTCGTGATCACCCACCTCGACGAGCTGAAGGATGAGTTTTCGTCCCGGATTGACGTCGTGAAGACCCCGAGCGGGTCGATTGCTATGGTGAACTGATGCCTGACTCCCGATCGTCCGTGCCCGTGCCGCCCGGCGGCGCTCCGGCCGCCGCCTCCGGATCCCGCGTCCGCCGCACCCGCGGCGGCCGCCCGCCGGGGGCGCGTGCCCCGCCTGCGGCGCCCTGCCCCCGCGCCCACCCCGGCGCCGCCCGCGTCCGACGCGAGCCCGCCGCCCGCGCGGCGGAAGGCCGCGCGGCCCGGCCCGGCGCCGAGCACGCTCTGGGGCGTGGGCCTGGCGGGCGCGGGCGCGCTGCTGGGCCTGGGCGGCCTGCTGGCGCTGCGGCCCGTCGAGACGCTGGCCGACCCGTTCGATCCGCTGCGGCTGCTCGTCTACGCGCTGCTCGTGCTTGGGCCGCTGGCCGTGTTCTGGGCGACGGCGCGCGCGCTCTGGATGGGCCGCTTCTGGATCTTCGGCACGCTGGTCACCGCCGCGTTCGGCTACGTGATCATCTTCGTGCCGCCGCCCGACGCGGGCGCGCCGGATAGCCTGGCGGTCGTGGCCGGCTTCCTGGCCCTGCTCTTCCTGGCCCTGCTCGCGGGGCTCACGCTGCCGCTGCACGCGCTCGGCTGGGCCCTGTTCACGCAGCGCGCGCGGCGCCAGGACGTGCGCCGCGCCATCCGGCAGGCCGGTCTGCTCGCCGCCTATAGCGTCGCCTGTCTGGGGATGGTGATGTTTTCGGTCTTCAACGGCCTCAACGCGCTGCTCCTGTTCGTGGTGCTGGCGCTGGCCGAGTTCTTCTTTCTCTCGCGCGGATGAGGCGCGGGTGAGGCGCGCAGCGGAAAGGACGCGACGATGACACAGCTCACGATTATCGGGCTGGGCACGGTGGGGCAGTCGCTCGGGTTGGCTCTGCACCAGTATATGCAACAGGGCGAAGGCCGCGAGGGGCGGTTCACGATCGTCGGCGCCGACCCGACGATGAACCCGCGCGACGCGAGCCGCCTGCAGGGCACCACGATCGACCGCTACGTCGCCGACCTGGGCGCGGCGGTGCGCGACGCGCCCCTCGTCATCGTCGCGACGCCCACCTGGCAGGTGTACGACGTCTTCCGGCGCATCGCGCCGCACCTTGCCGCGGGTGCCACGGTGACGGATACGGCGCCGAACAAGCAGCTCGTGCTGCAGTGGGCGGCCGAGCTCTTGCCCGCCGAGGTGAACTTCGTGGGCGGCCACCCCGTGCCGCGCCGCCAGCCCGCGCCCGCCTTGCAGCCGGACGAGGTGATCGACGAGCCGCCCGCGGCCGACCTGTTCGAGGGCGCGCCCTACTGCATCATGCCGGCGCCCAGCGCGAGCGAGGCGGCGGTGAACCAGGTCATCAGCATGGCCGAAGCGGTCGGTGCACAGCCCTACTTCACCGACCCGCTGGAGCATGACAGCTTCCAGGCCGCGCTGCACGACCTGCCGGTCGTCTCCAGCTTCGCGCTGATGCACCTGCTGGGCGCCAGCCCGTCGTGGCGCGACATGGCGCCGCTGGCCGGTGGGGCCTTCCGCGAGGGCACGCGCATGGCCTCCAGTGACGTGCAGGCCGTGCGGGCCGACCTGGTGGCCAACCGCGCGTACCTGTTGGGCTGGATCGACCGCTACCAGGTGGCGCTGCAGGAGCTCCGCGACCTGATTGCCGACAGCGATCCGGCCGACCTGGAGGCGGGCGCCGGCCGGACTCTCGGGCACACGCTGATCGGCGGGCGCAACGCGCGCACGTCGTGGGTGAACCCGCAGGCCGCGCTCACGCCGGAGGCCCAGGCCGAGCGCGCGGCGAATCGGCCGTCCGGCTCGCACAGCGTCGTCCGCAGCCTGCTGGGCGGCTTCCTCAGCGACCGGCTGAGCGGCGAGGATCCCGACAACCGGCGGCGGTAGGCGCCGCGCTGCCCGACCCCGCCCTAAGCGCTCCCCGGCGGGGGCCTGCCCTAGCTCGGCCAGGATCTCGGCCGTGTGCTCGCCGAGCAGCGGCGGGGGCCGGCGGATGGGCGGCAGCGCGCCGTCGAAGCGCAGCGGCGCGCCGACCACGCGGATCGCGCCGGCCGTGGGGTGCGCCACCGTGCGCACGAGGCCCAGCGCCTCCGCCTGCGGGCTCTCCAGCGCCTCGCGCACCGTCTGCACCGCGGCCACGGGCACATCCGCCGCCTCCAGCAGCGCGCACCACGCGGCGACCGGCTGCGCGGCGAACGCGGCGTCGAGCGCGGGGATCAGCGCCGCCCGGTGGGCCAGCCGGGCGGGATTGGTCGCGAAGCGCGGGTCGGCCGCCCAGCCGGCGTGGCCCAGCGCCGCTGCCAGGGCGGCGAACTGCCGGTCGTTGCCGACCGCCACGGCCAGCCAGCCGTCGGCGGCGGCGAACAGCTGATAGGGCACGATGTTGGGGTGGGCGTTGCCGTAGCGCGCGGCGTCGTGCCCGGTCACGAGCACGTTCTGGCCGACGTTGATCAGCGCGGCCAACGCCGACTCGAACAGCGAGACCTCCACGTGCGCGCCGCCCGGCGCGGTGCCGCGCTCGCGCGCCAGCAGGGCGGCCTGGATCGCGTTCGCCGCGTACAGGCCGGTCAGCAGGTCGACGATGGCCACGCCCAGCTTCATCGGCGCGCCGTCGGGCTCCCCCGTGATGCTCATCAGGCCCCCCGCCGCCTGCACGGCGAAGTCGTAGCCCGGCCGCGCAGCCAGGGGGCCCACCGGCCCGTAGCCCGAGATGCTGCAGTAGACGAGCGCCGGATTGAGGGCGTGCAGCGAGTCGTAGTCGATGCCCCAGGCGGCGGGAGTGCCCTGGCGGTAGTTCTCGACCAAGACGTCGGCGCGGGCCGCCAGGCGGTGCAGGGTGGCCCGGCCCTCCGGCTGCTTCAGGTCGAGCACCAGGCTTCGCTTGTTGCGGTTGATCGACAGGTAGTAGGCGGCCTCGCCGCCGGCAAACGGCGGGCCCCAGGCGCGGGTCTCGTCGCCGTGCGGCTGCTCGACCTTGATCACGTCGGCGCCCAGGTCGGCGAGGAGCATTGTGGCGAAGGGGCCCGCGAGCACGCGGGAGCAATCGAGCACGCGCACGCCGGCCAGGGGGGCGGGCGGGGGCGCGGCGGGCGGGGGCATCAGGGCAGGATGTGCCAGTCGGGCGGCAGGCGGTAGGTGTAGAAGCGGCCGGTCACGCGGCCGTTCCGGCGCACGCGGCCGCGGTCCTCGCGCAGCACGTCGGCGTAGGTGTTCTGAAGCTGCACGATGCGCTTCTGCTTCAAGTTGAACAGCACGAGCCCCGCCTTGACCGGCGCCAGGCTAGCCTCGCGCGTCACCTCGTCGACCACGCGGAAGACGGGGAACTCGGGCGTCGCGCCGGGCGGGGCGGCCAGCGCGGCGTGGATCGCCGCGTAGTCGCCCGGCACGTTGTGCTCGTCGAAGACACGGAGCCCGTTCAGAATGGTGTCGCGGATCTCGGAGTCGTAGTCGCCGGCCGCGGTCAGCAGGGCCTCAGCGGTGGTGGGCGCGACCGCCGCGCAGGCGGCCGTGAGGGCCTTCAGCCCGTGGCAGGGCGCGACGAAGCTGACGGAGCCCTGCGAGTCGACGATGGTGTAGCGCATGGCGAAGCGCCGCCGGTCGGGCGGGCGCAGGCTCCAGCCGGGCGCGGGCTGGGCCCCTTCCTCGCCCGGATGGCCGGCGCCCGCGCCGGTATTCTCGATGGACATGACGTTCCTTGCGGGCAAGGGCCCGCCCAGGCGGCGGGCCCACGGTTTTCCTCGAACAGCCCCTAGTATATCAGAGCGGGCGGCCGGCCGCGCTCAGGCGGTCCGGCGGATGCGCGCGCCGACGGCCGCGAGGCGCTCCTCGATGCGCTCGTAGCCGCGGTCAATCTGGCCGACGTTCTGGATCACGCTCGTGCCGCGGGCGCAGAGCGCGGCGGTCAGCAGCGCCATGCCGGCGCGGATGTCGGGGCTCGCCAGCTCATCGCCGTGCAGGGGGGCGCGCCCGACGACCACGGCGCGGTGGGGGTCGCAGAGCACGATCTGGGCGCCCATGCCGATGAGCTTGTCGACGAAGAAGAGGCGGCTCTCGAACATCTTCTCGAAGACGAGCACGGTGCCCGCGGCCTGCGTCGCCACGACCAGGGCAATGCTCATGAGGTCGCTGGGGAAGGCGGGCCAGGGGCCGTCGTCGATCTTCAGGATGCCGCCGTGGGCGTCGGGCGTCACGCGCAGGTCCTGGCCGCCCGGCACGAAGACGTCCTGCCCGCGGACCTCGACCTGGATGCCGAGGCGCGCGAAGACCATGCGGGTCATGTGCAGATACTGCGGCACCGCGTCGGTGATCAGGATCTCGCTGCCGGTGACCGCGGCCAGGCCGATGAAGGAGCCGACCTCCATGTGGTCGGACATGACGCGGTAGGTGCCGCCGTGCAGGCGGGGCACGCCCTCAATATGAAGCTCGTTGCTGCCGATGCCGCTGATCTGCGCGCCCAGGCTGTTGAGGAAGAGCGCCAGGTCCTGCACGTGCGGCTCGGAGGCGGCGTTGCGGATGATCGTCACGCCCGCGGCGGTGCAGGCGGCGAGCAGGGCCTGCTCCGTGCCGGTGACGCTGGCCTCGTCGAGGAAGATCTCCGCGCCGTGCAGGCCGGCGGCGTGGAAGCGGTACTCCGTGTCGGCCACCTCGACCGTGGCGCCGAGGGCCTGCAGGGCGAGCAGATGCGTGTCGTTGCGGCGGCGGCCGATCGTGTCGCCGCCCGGCAGGCCCACCTGGGCCTCGCCACAGCGCGCCAATAGCGGGCCCGCCAGCAACAGCGACGTGCGTACGCGGCGGCAGAGATCCTGATCGAGCGCGCGGGGCTGTACCTCGCGCGCCTGCAGGCGCACCTGGTGGTCGCCCTGCTCCACCTCGACGCCCAGTTGTTGCAAGAGACTGAGCATCACGCGGATGTCGCCGATTTCGGGCACGTTCTCGAGCACGATGGGCTCATCGGTCAGCAGGGAGGCGGCGACCATCGGCAGGGCCGCGTTCTTGTTGCCGGCGGGCCGCAGCACGCCGCTGAGGGCGTGGCCGCCCTCCACAATCAATCGTTCCATGGCTCCTCCACGAGTAGGACCGGCCGGCAGGCATCGCGGCGCGCCGGGGGTGGCGAGGTCAGGCGCGGATCCGCGTCACGGTCCGCCCCGCGCCCATTATACCAGCCTCTGCCGGAGGCCGCATCCGGGCAGGCGGCGGCGGGCGATTCACGCCTGCCGGTACGGTGGTTTTGCCGCGCGGGCGGACGCGCTGGGTCAGTGGGTCACCGTCACGAGGTCGCTGCCGGTCTGCGCCCAGACGTTCGGGTCGGCGACCTCCTGCAGCAGGGCCGGGAGCGCGTTATAGCTGCCGGGGGCGACCGGCGCCGCCGGATAGGTGATCACGTAGGTGCCGGCGGGCAGGGCGCCCAGCCAGAGGTGCAAGCCGTCGGTCTGGGGTCCGACCGCCTCGACAGCGGCCGCGGGCGGGGCGGGCGTGCCGGGGGCGGCGGTCAGGGTGCCACCGCCGAGGCGGATAAGCCCGGCGGGTAGGACATCATCGACGTGCACGGGGCCGACCGGCGTGGCGCTGGTCATCGTCAACACGACCGTGGTGCTGCCGTTCGGGCCGGGCTCGTAGACGCGCAGCAGGCCCATCGGCGCCCCGGCGGCGCTGGTGCTCGGGATCGGGTTGTCGTCGCGCGCCAGGCGGGCTTGCACGCGGAGGCTGTAGTAGAGGTGCATGCCACTCGCCACCAACTGGACCGGGTTATCGCCCGAGTGCAGGCGCGACCCCGGCACGGTGAAGACGTCGACCCGAGTGGTCCGGCTGCCTGGGCCGACGGTGGCGTCGCGCACGACCTGACCGTCGACCACCACGCGGTAGCTGCCCGTGACGGGGGTGTCGGGGGCGACGGCAGCGTAGTGGCTCAGGGCGAGGATGGCCGCGCCCGTCGTGGCGGGCGTCGCCCACCCGGCGCCCACGCGCGCCGCGATCAGCGCGCTGACGAGGTCCGCGACCGGGCCGTGGCTGCCGTCCGGGTCGGCGGTGGCGAGCGCGTCGAGGACGACCGGGTCGGCGGTCGAGGCGTCGACGGCGGCGCCCAGACGGTCGAGCACGAGGCGGACGGTGCCCGCCCGGCCGGCGTGGGCCAGGGCGAGCGCCAGCAGCGCCTGGTCGCGCGGCGCCAGCGCGGGCTCGACGGCCAGCAGGCGGTCGAGCTCCGCACTCTCCTCCTGCCCGTAGAGGCTGCGCACATAGACCGCCTCGGCGAGGCGTGTGGCCTCGTCCGCGGTCAGCGTGCTGTCGACGCGCGGGCCGGGCGCGACCGGCGCAGTCGCCGCGCGCTGCAGCCAGACGAGGCCGCGGCCCGTCGTCGCCGCATCGACTGTCCCTCCGTCGTGGTTGACTTCCCACAGCGCCTCAAGCACGTGTAGCGTCGTCGGCAGGTCGGCCGGCGCGTCCGCCCAGGCGCCCCAGCCGCCGTCGGCGTGCTGGGCGCTGTAGAGGTACTGCAGGTCGAGGCGGGCCGCGGCGGCCAGACCTGGCGGCAGCGCGTCAGCATCCTGCCCCTGCTTGGCGAACAGGGCCTGCACGGTGGCGGACGCCAGCAGCCGCGCGGCGGTCGTCTCGACGGGGCCGCGCTCGCCCGCATCGGTGGGCGGGGTCAGGCTGGCCAGGCTGTCGGCGAGCACGGCCGCGAGCGTCGGCGCGCAGCGGACCTCGAGCACCGCGCTGCCGGCGTCGAGCTCGGGCGGCAGGGACATCGTGATCGTCTCGGCGTCGCCGACGGTGCCGGCGTGGGTCTGCGTGGCCGTAGTGCCGTAGGGGGTGACGTCGACGCGCTGCTCGCGCTGCAGCGTGACGCCCGGCGGGTTCAGCCCGGCTTCGAGCCGCACCTGGGTCGTGCCGGAGGCGGTGGCGTGCACCGGCCAGGCGAGGGCGCGGACTTCACCCGGGCCGAGGCGCAGTGTCTGCACGGCGGGCGCGGCGAGTTCCAGCGCGGCGCCGGATGGCACCTCCAGGCGCACGTCCACCGTCGTCGTGAGCGCCTGGCTGTTGGTCAGGATCGCCACGGCGGTCGTGCTGTCGCCCTCGACGAGGGTGGACGGCAGCTGCAGGGCCGCGTCGATTGACGCCGTGACGCGGATCAGGCGGCGCTGATGTTCGAGCCCGTGGGGGTCGAAGACCCAGGCGTCGAGGCTCCAGAGGCCAGGCTGGTCGGGCAGGCGTACCGTCGTGGTCAGCCGGCCGGTCTCGTCGATCACCAGGTCCGCTCCCCAGTAGACGGGGCGGCCGGTCTGCACCGCCGCGCTGTCGGGAACGGGGGCGTTGCCGGGCCAGCTTGCGGCGAGCGGCGCCGGCGCGGTGCTGGGGGCGGCATCGGCCGTCACGGGTGCCAGCGCCAGCAGGGCCTCCGCGCCGGACGCGGCGAGATCGGGCGATGCGGCGAGCCCGACGGTCAGGGTCGTGCCGGCGGTGTAGCCGCCGACGTCGGGCGGGCCGGAGAGGGTGAGCGCGGGCTGCGCGCTTGCCGCGGCCCGGATAGGCAGGGAGATCGCGGCCTGTTGTAGCTGCGGCGCGCCGTCGTTCGGGACGAAGCGCGCGAAGGTCACGTCGACGGCGGTTGCGGCGCCGAGCTGGGCCGGGATCGGCACGTCCACCGGCGCGCCGCCCGCGCCGAAGTGGATCGGCTGGGCGGCGACGACGCGGCCCTCGACGCGGGTGATCAGCAGGCCACCGCCCGCCGCGCCTGTTGCGATGAACAGGTGGGCGGTGCCGCCGGGGACGTAGGCGTCCGCATCGGCGGTGAGCGAGACGTCGCCCGGGTCGCGCATCGCGATGGCCCAGGGCACCGTGCTATCGGGGGCCCACGCCCAGACGGGCGTCGAGGCGGTAATCGCGCTGCCGGTGGTGTCCGTGATCGTCGAGCGCACCAGGAAGACGCCCTGCAGCGGCAGCGTGAGCGTCGCGGTGGCGACCCCGGAGGTGCCGGTCCGCGTGCTGAGCTCGCCGAGCCGCGAGCCCTCGCCGGGCAGCGTATCGCCCCCGGGATTGGCCGTGTACAGACCGCCCGTGATGACCTGCCCGGCGACCGGGCGGCCCGCCGCGTTGCGCACCGTGAGCGTGAGCACCGTCGTGGCGCCGGGCGCGAAGGCGTGGGTGGCGAGGGTCTGCGTGAGGGTGAGGCGGCCGGCCGCGGCCTGGATCAGGGCGACGCCGCCGGCCGTGCGCCCCAGGGCGTCCGCGACGTGCCCGGTCAGCACGAGCGGCCGGATGGCGTTGTCACCGCCGATCGTCCAGGTGGGGATCGCCACGGGCACACGGGCCGTGCCGCGGGAGTCGAGAGTCGCCGTGACCGGCGGCGCGGCGCGCAGATCGTCGCCGCCCCCGCTGGTCGCGGCCTGCAACGTCATGGTGACCACCGCCCCGGCGGCCGGATGGCCGGCCGCGTCGCCCGCCTGCAGGGTCGCGGTGAGCGTATCGCCCGCGTAGGCGATCGGGCGGTCGGGCACAATGCTCAGCCGCAGGGCGGCCGGCGAATTGGCCGGGGGCCGCGCGGCGACGGGCACCGGGCGGGTGCAGGCGTAGCCAGGCAGCGTGAACACGAGCTCATAGAGGCCCGGCTGCAGGCCCTGGGCCAGCGTGAAGGCGCCGTTGACCGCGCCGCGCGGATCGGGCTGCAGCGTCAACGTGCCGATTTCGCGATGGGCGGCGTCGCGCAGGTGCACGCCCACGGCGACGTCGGCCAGGGGGGCAACGGGCGGGCGCACGACCGCGCTGAAGAGCAGGCTGTCGCCGGGGTGATAGGCGGCCCGGTCGAGTACGACGGTGGCGTCGAGGTCGCCCGCGCCGGTCTCCACGGCCTGCCGCGCGGCGGCGTCGTCCAGCTGCGCGAGCGCGACGTTGCCGTTGTGCTCGGCCACGGCCAGGGCGGGGAGTTGGGCGGGCTGCAGGGCCGCGCCGTAGAGGCCGTGGTCGTCGGTGGTGCCGGCGGCGAGCAGGGCGCCCGCGGCGTCGTACAGGCGCACGTGAGCCCCGGCGACGGCCCCGCCGTCGGCCAGGCGGCTGACCCAGGTGACCCAACGGCCCCCGCTGTTCCAGAGGAGCACGCCCTGGTCGCTCAGCGCGATCAGCCGCTGGTCGCCCTGCCCGCCGGCCACGTCTGCCGTGAGCAGGTAGAGGCCGGGCTCGCGCGCGGGGATCGTGGTGGTGAGGGGGCCGGTGACGGCTGCCTGGCCCGACGCGCGGTCGGTGCGGCCCGTCCACGTGCGGATGGCCGGCGCGCTGCCGGGCGCCAGCGGCGGCCAGGGCGCGTCGGGGCCGGTACCGGCTTGCATCCAGGGCAGCCGGCTGACCAGATCGGCCTCGGTGAGCGGATAGAGCGCGAAGCGAATCGACCCGGCGCGCAGGTCGCCCGGGTCCACCGGGGCCGTGTAGGCCAACTCCGCGCCCCGGCCGCCGGGCATCATCGTCTGCAGGCGCGGTCCCTCGAAAGCGACCTCGTTGGCGGGCGGAGCCACGGTGAAGGACCAGTCGGCGGCGGGCAGCGCGCCGCCGCTCGCGTCGCGGATGCCGGTCGTCAGCACGGCGCGGACGGGGCCGCTGGGCAGCGGGGCCGCGGGGGCGAAGTAGAGAATGCGGCTGTCGGCCGACCAGGTGGCCTGGCCGGTCAGCTGCCAGGCGGGGCCGGCGCCGGGATCGCCGGTCGGGTCGCGGGCCGGGCGCTCCAGATGCAGCCGGGTGGAGACGGTCTGCTGATCCATCGGCCGGCTGAAGGTCAGCACGAGGGTGGCGGTTGGCGCCACGTCGCTCGCGCCCGATGCGGGGGCGACCGCCAGCAGCGTGGGGCCGGCGACCGTGCGGAAGTGCCAACTCTTGCTGCCGGGGAGGGTGCCCCCGGCGAGACTGTAGGCGCCCTCGGCCAGGGTGGCGGTGTATTGCACGCCGCGCAGCAGGCCCGGCGAGTCGGGGCGGAAGCGCACCTGGTTATCGGCTTCCCACTGGAAGGTGCCGGGCAGCGGCGGGGTGATCTGCAGGGCCTGCTCGACCGAGTGCCGATCCATGGGCTGGTCGAAGCTGAGCAACAGGGTGGCGCGCGGGTCCACGCTCTCGGCGCCGTCGTAGGGGCTGACGGTGAGCACGCGCGGCGGCGCGAGCGGGGCGGGCGGTTCGGGGGTGGGGCTGGACGGCACGTCGAGCGCGGGCACGGTGGGCGTGGGCGGCGCCGGGACGAAGCCGAACGGCGCGCCCGCCGCGGGGCGGGTGAGGCCGGCGAACACCAGCCCGGCCGCGACCGGTAGCAGCACGACGACGGCCAGCGCGCCGGCCACGACGCGGGGGCTCGCGCGCCCACCCGCGGTGAGCAGCCAGACGGCCCGGCGCCCGCGCCGGGCGCGCGGGCGGCGCGTCTCGCGCAGGATCTCGGCTTTGAGTTGTGGGTCCGGTTCGCCCTCAGGCAGCTTGCGTAAGAGAAGGTCGCCTTGCCGATAGCGGGCCAACTCGGCGGCACAGCTGGCGCAGTGCTCGAGGTGGTCCAGCAAATCGGCCCGCTGGCGGGCTGTCAGTTCGTCGTCGAGATAACGTGAAATGAGGGCGCGATACCGCGCACAGGTCATCCCTTATCCTCGCGGCCCGCCCGCGCGTAGAGCCGGGCAAACTGCTCCCGGGCGCGGGCCAACCGGCTAAAGACGGTGCCTTTGGGGACGTTCATGATTTCCGCGATCTCTTCGCACGAAAAGCCTTCGCTGCTGCGCAAGACCAGAGTCATGCTCAGGGCCGGGGGCATGTCCGCCAGCACGTGGCGGACGGCTTCGGCTTCCACCACCTGGGGCGCAAAATCGTCGGTCGTAAACTCCCGGCTCTGGTCGGCGTGGTCGAGAATCGGCAGCCACTGGATGCGCTTGCGGCGGCGCAGGGCGTCGAGGCACGCATTGGAGGCGATGCGATACAACCAGGCACTCAAATTGGGATCGCGGCCCAGCCGGTCGAGGTTCTGATAGGCGCGGATAAACGTCTCCTGGGTCAGGTCGTCAGCCTGCTCGGAATTGCCGAGAAGCCGGTAGGCGTAGCGATGGATGGGGGTGCTGTAGTGCTCGTAAATGGCCGCAAACGCGGTCTCGTCTCCCTCACGCGCGCGCTCGATCAGGGCAACATCCATCGCGTCGTCTCCTGTCTCCGGCGGCCGGCCCGCACCCGCCCGTTTGGACCGTCCTACTTCCCTTCCTTGTCAAGCCTATTATATTGCTGCTCGGCCGGCTAAGTCAAGGAGCGTGCCACCCATCCGGCATCCGGCGGTCCGTCGTGGACCGGCGGTGGGGAATAGCAGTCCGCAGCCGCCGGATGGATGGGTTCCCGAGCCGGAAGGTTGTCCGTCGCAGAGGGCAGGGGTAGCCGGCGGCTCGCCTGATCGCAGCCTGGATTCGTCGTGGAACCGGACCAGAGCCGCGCCGCTACAAGTCCGACCCAGGTGTTATAATCAGCAGGCAAACCACAGCCATAACTGACCACGAGCTCAGGTGGGCCGGCACGCAGGGCCGGTCGGCAGAGGAGCCTCGGCCATGTTCCGCACTCTCGCCGTCGGGGCGCTCCGCCTGCTCCTGGGTGCGCTGGGCGCCGGCCTCGTCGTCGCCGCGCTGGCCGGTGGCCCAACGCCGCGCCGCGCCCGCCGGCCCCGCCCCCCCGGCGCAGCCGGGCCGATGGGCGGCGCCTGCTGGAGCATCGTTCCTAACGCCGGTGGGACGAATTTGGAGAGTGTCAGCGCGCGTGCCGCGGATGACATCTGGGCCGTCGGCTACACCAGCAGCGCGACGGGCACCCTGGGCCTCATCCAACATTGGGACGGCAGCGCGTGGCACCTGGTCCCTAATCCGAATCCGCACCCCGCCGCGCCCGACACTGAGTCCTTGGCGTGGCGGCCCTCAGCAGCGCCGACGTCTGGGCCGTCGGGCTGGTCCCCCACCGGCAGCAGCGCCAAGACCCTCATCGAGCATTGGGACGGCAGCCTGTGGACTATCGTTCCTAGCCCCAACCCCGCGACGTCCGCCGCCGGCCTGCTGGCCGTGGCCGCGATCAGCGCCGACGACGTCTGGGCGGTCGGCGGCGCCGGCTCCTCGGTGTACCTTTCCGATCAGACGCTCGTTGAGCACTGGGACGGCCGGCAGTGGAGCATTATTCCCAGTCCTAATCCGAGTGCAGACGGCAACGGATTGCGGAGTGTGGCCGCGGCCGGGTCGGACGAGGTTTGGGCCGTGGGGTTTAGGGGCCGCCACGGATCGTCCCAGACGTTGATCGAGCGCTGGGACGGGCAGCAGTGGACGTCGTGCCCAGTCCCAATCCGACGAGTGGCGACCCCTCCTCGGGGTCTGGGCCGCGGGCCGGGTGCGGCCTGGGCGGTCGGCTACACGCTAGCGTCCCGATCAGTCGCCTGGTGCTGCGTTGGGACGGTAGCCAGTGGCAAGTAGTGGCTAACCCCAGTCCAGGGACTCTGAGCCCAAGACCTCGACGCGATTGCGGGGAGCAATGCCGAGGACATGTGGGCGGCCGGTAGCTACATCTCTGGACAGCTACCTACGTCACCCTGATCGAGCACTGGGATGGGCAAAGCTGGACGGTCGTGCCGAGCGAGAGTCCAGCGGGCGGCAGCGCGTTGCCGGGGTTGCGGCCCCCGCGCCGGGCACGGCCTGGGCCGTCGGCGGGGCGGGGAACACGACCGCGCTCACGGAATACTACCCCGGCGCCTGTCTGACGCCGACGCCCACCCTCTCGCCCACGCCCACGCCTTGCGTGCTGCACTGGGACCAAGTGACGAGCCCGAACATCCCGGGTCAGGAGGACGGCTTGCACGCCGTCGCCGGCCCCGCCGCCGACGATCTGTGGGCCGTCGGCGAGGAACACTACGCCGTCCCGGCCACCCTCATGCTCCACTGGGACGGCGCCACCTGGACCATCGTGCCCAGCCCGAACCCCCCGGCCACCTTCCTCCAGCTCAACGCCGTGGCCGCTCTCGCCTCCGCCGACGTCTGGGCCGCCGGCTACTACTACACCGCGACCAATTACGTGCTCCTCGAACACTGGGACGGCCAGGCCTGGACCGTCGTCCCGGGCGGCGGCGACGGCACCGGCCGGCTCTCCGGCGTGGCGGGCAGCGCGCCCGACGACGTCTGGGCGGTTGGCGATACGGGCAGCGGGGGCGGGCTGATCGAGCACTGGGACGGGCAGCAGTGGCGCCCCGTGGCCGTCCCCGCGACCGGCGCCCTCTACGGCGTCGCCGCGCTGTCCCGCACCGATGCCTGGGCCGTTGGCGCGGGCGGTACGCTCCACTGGGACGGCAGCGCCTGGACGCCCGTGCCCGATGCCCTACCCGGCGACAGCCTGAACGGCGTGGCGGCACTCGGCCCCGCCGATGTCTGGGCGGTCGGCGGCGACCCGACCACGCAGCGCAGCGTGACCGAGCACTGGGATGGCACCGCCTGGACAGCCTTCCCGGGCCCGTCGCCCTATGGCTCGCACGGCGACACGCTGGCGGGCGTGGCCGCACGGGCGGCGGACGACGTCTGGGCCGTGGGCACGCGGGCCGACCTGCTGACGGGCCGTGCCCAGGTGCTGGCGGGCCATTGGGACGGGCAGACCTGGCGCATGGTCGACACGCCCTCCTACTCCTGGAGCACGCTGCAGGGCGTGGCCGCGGCGCCGGGCGCGGCGACGTTCTGGGCGGTGGGCTACTACTGGACCGGCTACGCGGGGCCGGACGCGACGCTGATCCTGCGCTACATCCCGACCTGCCCCCCGCCCCCCGCCACCGCGACGGCCGCGCCCACGCCTCCCGGCACGGCCACCCCATCGGGGACCGGCACGCCCTCGGCGACGGCCACGCGGGTCACCGGCCGTCGCCGGAACGCCGACGCCCGCTGCGTCGCGGACCGGAACGCCGACGGCGTCGCCGGCCGCCACCGGCACGCCGCCGCGCCGACCGCGACGCCGGGGCGCGCCTCGCCGACGCCCTGCGACGCCGCGTTTAGCGACGTGCAGCCCGCGGACTACTTCTACACGCCCGTGCGCTACCTGGCCTGTCACGCCGTGATCAGCGGCTACGCGGACGGCACGTTCCGCCCCTACGCCAACACCACTCGGGCGCAGCAGGTGAAGATCGTCGTGCTCGGTTTCGGGCAGGCGATCACCACGCCGCCCGCCGGGGGCTACACCTTCGCCGACGTACCAGCCGCCTCCCCCTACTTCCCGGTGGTCGAAACAGCGGCCGCCGCCGGCATCGTGAGCGGGTACACCTGTGGCGGGCCGGGTGAACCCTGCGACGGCCAGAATCGCCCCTACTTCCGCCCGTACGCCGGTGTGACCCGCGGCCAACTGGCCAAGATCGACGCGATCGCGGCGGGCTGGGCGTTGCAGGACCCGGCGACGGGGACGTTCGCGGACGTGGCGCCGGGGTCAGCCTTCTACACCTTTGCCGAGATGGCGGCGTGCCGCGGGGTGGTCTCCGGCTATAGCTGCGGCGGGCCGGGCGAGCCGTGTGACGCGCAGCAGCGGCCGTACTTCCGCCCGGGCGGGGCGGCGACGCGGGGGCAGATCACCAAGATCGTCTACCTGTCCGTGGCGAGCGGGAGCGCCTGTCAGATGCCCTAGCGGGGGCGGGGGAAGTCGTGTCCGTCGTGGGATCGCCGCAGGTCCGACGACCGCGCCGGTTCAGACCTGAACCGGCCCCGCATCGCGTACGTGGCGCGCTGGGGCCGTAAGGCCCTCCGTCCGCCCGAATGCCCGAACGTGTGGGCAAGCCGGCGCACCCACTGGAGCGTTCCCATTACCGGCACCTTACCCCCTTTCGGACCCTTGCGGAATGTGATACACTAGGGGCTATGCAACGGGACGTGCTCGTCGTGGACGACGACGAACTGATTCGGGAGCTGATCAGCAGTATCCTCGCCGACGAGGGCTACGCGGTGCGGCTGGCCTGCGACGCCTATCAGGCGATGGAGGAAGTCAGCCTGGAGACGCCGGGCCTGCTGCTGCTCGACCTGATGATGCCGGGCGTCAGCGGCGCCGAGCTGCTGGCGCGCCTCCGCCGCGACGAGCGCTGGGAGGGTATGCCGGTCATCCTCATCTCGGCGCACCCGCGCTTGCACGAGATCGCGATCGAGATGGGCGCGCGGGCCGCGCTCCCCAAGCCCTTCGACGTCGGCGCACTCCTCTCCCAGGTCAATCAGGCGTTCGACCCCATCCGCGCCGCGGCGCGGCCGGTGCCCCACGACGGCCGCGGCTGATCGCCGCCCGCTCGCTACCCCGCGCTTGTTCGCGAAAGCATTGACAAACCCTGAACCACGTGTTAAGATGTGTTCAGGATCAGCAGGGCGCTGTGCGCGCGTGAGGTATGCGGTTGGCCGATAACCGGGATGCCGGAGTTTATAACATCAAAGCGGTCTCGCGCCTGACGGGCGTGGCGCCGGACACCCTCCGTCGCTGGGAGAGCCGCTACAGCATCCCGTCGCCCCGCCGGAGCGAGGGCGGCTACCGCATGTACTCCGCGCGCGACGTCGACACCATTCGGTGGCTGAAGGCGCGCGTCGAGGAAGGCATGACGATCAGCCGCGCGTCGGAGCTGTTGCGCGCGCGCGAGGACGCGGGGCGGGGCATCGAGACGGTGGGCCTGGCCTGGGAGCCGCCCGCGCGCGCCACGCCCGCCGCCGGGCCGCGCTCGTCCGCCGCGCTGACCCAAGAGATCCTGACCCGGCTCGGCCAGATGGACGAGAGCGGCGCGTCGCAGGTGCTGACCGAGGCGCTGGGGCTCTACACCGTCGAGCAGGTGGTCGAGGAGCTGATCCAGCCGGTACTGCTGCAAGTGGGCGAGAAGTGGATGCAGGGCGACTGGTCGGTCGCGCAGGAGCACTTCGCCAGCGCCTTCTTCCGCACGCGCCTGGCCAATCTGCTGCACGGCAGCCCGTTCAACGTCGACGGCCTGCTCGTGCTGGTGGCCTGTGCGCCCGAGGAGCTGCACGAGATCGGCGGCCTGATCCTGGCGCTTTACCTGCGCCGCGCCGGGTTCCGCGTGGTCTACCTGGGCCAGAACGTGCCCCTCGACAGCCTGGTCAGCTTGATCCGCATGGCCCGGCCGGTGGCCGTCTGCTGCTCGGCCACGCGGCCGAACACCGCGGCCAACTTGCTGCCCCTGCACGCCATGCTGGACGATCTGGAAGCGCAGACCGGCTGCGCGCCGCTGCTCGCCTACGGCGGCCCCGTCTTCAACCGCCACCGCGGCCTCGCCGAGCAGATGGGCGCGCGCTACCTCGGCTCGTCGGCCGCCGATGTGGTGCGGCTGCTGCGCGACGCCGTCGCCTGAGCGCCCCGACCCAGCCGCCACCACACCCCCACCGGATATCCCAGCATCTTCGCGACGTCGCCGACGGCGCGGATCACCGGCACCCAGGCGACGGCCTGCAGGTGCTGCCCCGGCGTGAGGCCTCCGAGCCACGGGCGCAGGCGGCGGTAGGGCGTGGCGCAGTAAGCGGCCGCCCCGCCCAGCAGTAGCGCGCCGAGCCACGGGCGCCGCCGCGCGCCGGCTGCGAGCAGTGGCGCCGCCAGGTAGGTGGCGTAGCGGATGGCGTGGCGCTTGCGCCACAGGCCGGCCTTGCCGTCGCCCCGCGCGTAGCGGTAGTACTGCCTGTAGAACGCAGCCAGGCTGCCGCGCGGCCGGAAGAGCGCCACCGCGTTGGGCGCGAAGGCGAAGCGGCAGCCGCGTGCTTGCAGGGCCAGGTCGAAGACCAGATCCTCACAGTAGTCGAGCCACTCGGGGTAGCCGTCGACCGCGGCCCAGGCCTCGCGGTGGAAGGCGACCGAGCGGCTGGACGGCAGGAAGCGGTCCGGCCGCACATCGGCCAGGGTGGGCAGGACGGTCGCGCCCATGGCGCGCTCGAACACTGTGCGCGGGTCGGGCGCGAAGAAGCCGCCGACCACGTCGACGGCGCGGCCGTCCGGCCCGGCGAAGGGGGCCGTGAGGGCGGCCAGCCAGCCGGGTTGCAGGCGCACGCCCGCGTCGGTGACGGCGATGAGCGGGTGTTGGGCGGCATCAATCGCGGCGTTGCGCCCGGCGCTGATGTTCGCGCCGGGGATGCAGATTACGTGCGTGGGCCAGGGCGCGTCGCGGGTCGCCGCGGCGATCCGCTCGGGCGTGCCGTCGGTCGAGCCGCCGTCCACGATCACCACCTCGTCGGGCAGCCGCGTCTGTGCGCGGATCGAGTTCGAGCACGGCGCCGATGCTCGCCGCCTCGTTCCGCACCGTCATCACGAGCGACACGCGCGGTGCTGGCGCGGCCGGGACGGGCGGGGCCGCGCCCGGTCGCGGTTGCGCCAGCACCGCGGCGAAGCGGGGCACGATGCGCTCCCAGGCGTAGGGCGCCACGGCCGTCCGCGCGGCTGCGCCAAGCGCGGCGCGGCGCGCCGGGTCGGCCAGCAGCGTGCAGACCGCCTCGCCGAAGGCTCCGGCGCCGTCGACAATCAGCAGATCGCGGCCGGGCTGCAGGTCGACGCCTTCGGCGCCGAGCGTCGTGCTGACCAGCGGCCGGCCGAGTGCCAGCGCCTGCAGCACTTTCAGGCGCACGCCGCCGCCCATGCGCATCGGCACGACGTAGACGTCGGCCGCGGCCACCCAGGGCCGCGGGTCGGGCACCGGCCCGGTGACGCGCACGCCGGGCAGGCGCGCCAGGGCCTGGACGGCCGGCGCGGGGTTGCGGCCGACGATCGCGAAGACGGCGGTCGGGTAGGCGGCGCGGATGCGCGGCCAGCAGGCCGCGGCGAACCAGCGCACCGCGTCGACGTTGGGCCGGAAATCCATGCTGCCGTCGAAGACGAGCAGCGGGCCCGGGCCGCGCGCCGCGGCCACGGCGGGGTCAGGCGGCACCTCCGCGGGGGACCAGAGCACCAGGTCGACGCCGTTCGGCACGACGGTCACCGCCTGGCCCGGCGCCAGCCGCTCGAGCGCGCGCCGGTCGGCCTCCGACACGGCGGTGACCGCATCGGCCGCGCGCACGGCGGCGCCCTCGTAGCGGCGCAGGCGGCGCCACTGCACCAGCGAGTAGGCGGCTCCGGCGGCGGCGCGCGGGCGATATGCCGTGCGGGCGTCGGCCAGGAAGATGCGCTGCTGCAACAGGTACTCGGCGTTGTGCGCGTCGAGCAGGCGGCGCGGGGCGGGCGCGCCGGGCGGCGCGGCGACCGCGGCCAGGTAGGGCACCATCTCGATGCCCTCGGCGATGGCCCAGTCGAAGGCGACGGCGCGGGTATGCGCGCGCACGGCGGCGGCGAGCGCGGGCGCGTGCAGGCGCTGGGCCATATCGGGCAGGGGGGTGAGCAGCAGCGTGCGCAGCCGGGCGGCCGTGGAGCGCCCCGGCCAGGGCACGAGGATCAGTGCGGCCAGGGGCGGCAGCTCGGGGATCGGCGGCAGGCGGCCGCCGGCCCAGCGGCCGGGCGGCACGCCGGGCGGCGCGAAGGTGATCAGGCTGACGGCGTGCGCCTCCGCCAGGCCGGCGATCAGCCGGCTGTTGCGGATGGCCGCGCCCTGGGCGGGTGGAAAGGGCAGCTGCGGCGCGAGAAAGAGCAGGCGCATCAGGCGCGCGGGCGCGCCCCGGCGCCGGACCCGGGCGGCGCGATCATGCGGACTGCGCGAAGGCGGCCAGCAGCGCGTCCTGACGCGCGTGCATGCGCGCGCGGTCCTCCGGCGCCTGATCGTCGTAACCGAGCAGGTGGAGCAGGCCGTGCACGAGCAGCACGTCCACCTCGGCGGCGGGAGAGTGGCCGTAGTCGCCGGCCTGGGCCGCCGCGGTGTCGTACGAGATGACGACGTCGCCCAGGTAGCGCGGCCAGCCGGGCGGGGTGACGAACTGCACCGCGGCGGCCTGCGCGATGTCGCTGTCCGCGCCTTCGGTCTGCTCCGACTCGTCGGGCTCGACGAGGGGCAGGTCGGCGCCGCCGGGCTCCAGGTCGCCCTCGTAGCCCTCGACGACGTACTCGGTCGCGGGCACGATGTCCGCCTCGATGCCCTCTTCGGGCGCGTCCGGGGGTGGCGCCTCTGCGCTCGGCCCGCTGCCCGCGCCGAACGACAGCACGTCGGTCGGGTAGTCGTGCCCCAGGTAATCGCGGTTGAGCGTGTGGATCTCGGCGTCGTCGGTGACGGTCACGCCCACCTCCAGGGATTCGCGCCGGCCCTCGGCTTCGAGGACGAAGCAGGCCAGCCGGTGCATGCGCTCGACGTCGAGTTCGGCTTCGTAGGGCGCGCCCACCTGCACGCTGATCCAGTAGTTGTCGGCGCTCTCGAGCGTCGGCGGCGGGGCCGCGGGCTCAGGCGGTGTCGGTTGGGCCGGCATGGGCTCCCTCCGGTTCAGGCGGGGTCACGCCGATGGGCGCGACCAGGTTCGGGGCCGCGGCCACCGGGGCGGGCATGAGGCCATCGGCCAGGCCGTTGGCGGGGGCCAGGGCGGCGGCCGGCAGGCGGCGCAGCGGGAAGCTACGGCGCGGCGGCGCGGCGGCGGGCAGCACGGCGGCCGCGGCGGGCACAGCGACGGGGCTGGGCTTCTCGGGATAGGTGATGCGCGGGTGGTAGATGCCGTTCAGCATGCCGTAGAAGGCTTCCTCGATCTCGCGCAGGTCCCGAATCGTCAGGCTGCACTCGTCCAGCTGGCCATCCTCAAAGCGCTCGCGGAAGATGCGGCGGATGACGCCGCGCAGGCTGTTGGGTGGGGGCTCGAGCCCCGCCACGGCGGGGCCGGGGTTCTCCAGCTTGCCCGCCTGCACGACCGAGCGAATGGTCGCCTCGACGCCGTCGGCGAGCATGAGGATGGCCGCCTCCTTGGTCTGTGGCTTCGGGCCGGGATAGCGGAAGTCGGCCTCCTGGACCGTGGGGTCGGCCTGCAGCGCCTTGCGGTAGAAGTATTGGATCCCGGTTGTGCCGTGGTGCTGGGCGATGCAGTCGATGATGCGGCGCGGCAGCCGCGAGCGCTGGGCCAGGGCTACACCGTCGGGTACGTGCGCCCGGATCATGCGCGCGCTGGTCTCCGGGTCGAGCGTGTCGTGGATGTTCTCCATGCCCGACTGGTTCTCGATGAAGACGTGCGGATTCTGCAGCTTGCCGATGTCGTGGTAATACGCGGCCACGCGGGCGAGCAGCGGGTCGGCGCCCACGCGCTCGGCGGCGTGTTCGGCCAGGTTGCTCACCACCAGGCTGTGATGATAGGTGCCGGGCGCCTCGTGCATCAGCCGCCGCAGCAGCGGCTGCGTGGGATGGGCCAATTCGAGCAACTGGAGCAGCGTGGTGATGCCGAACATGCTCCCCAGCACGCTGAACGTGGCGAACGTGAGGCTGGCCGACAGCGCGCCGTTGATGGCCGCGGCGATAGCCATGACGCCGATGGCGTTCAGGTCGAGGTGCTGGTTCTCGATGACGCGCAGCAGCAGCACCGCCGCGAGCGAGGCCGCGCTGACGTAGACGCCCGAGAGCACGAAGGTGCTGATGCGCTCGGCCCGCCAGATGGCGAAGACGGCGGCCATGCCGCCCACGACGTAGAACAGCGCGAGGTCAAAGCCGCCCTGCGTGAGCAGCGCGGCGAAGACGCCGAGCACGAAGGTGATCACGATCGCCAGGTTGGCGTCGAGCAGCACGGCGACCAGCATGCTCGCGGCGGCCACCGGCAGCATGTAGGGCCAGACGGCATGCCCCGGCACGGTGACGCGCATCAGCAGCGTGGGCGCCGTGAGCACGAGCCCGAGCAGCATGAGCGAGCGCTGGTGGCTCCAGACGTGCGGCTGCAGGCGCAGCAGGTAGAAGTGGAGCAGCAGCAGCAGGATCAGCACGGAGCCGAAGACCGCCCCGGCGTTCTCGGCGCTGACCGTCGGGTTACGCAGGCCGGCTTTCTCCAGCTTCTCGATGGCGGCGGCGTCGGCGATCTGGCCCTGCCGCAGGATGATCTCGCCCTTCTGCACCTCGACGATGCGCGGCTGCACCGCCGCGGCGGCCGCGTCTTGCGCGGCGGTCGTCTTCTCCTGGTTAAGCGTCAGATTGGCGACCAGGAAGGGACTGAGGATATCGGCGGCGGCGTTCCGCTCCGGCAGGCTAAGCTCCGAGGTGAACAGCAGCGGCAGGTCGGCGCGCTGGCGATCCAATTGCGCGGTATCGGCGATCTTGCCGCTGATCATCAGGTTATCGAAAACGCGGAGCACGTCGTAGCGCAGGCGGCTGTAGGCTTCGGGAGTGGCGTCGAGCACGGCCGTCACGTCGTCGGGTGTCAGTTGCACGTCAGGTATCTGGCTCAGGCGTGCGGCGGCGCTGGGGTCGGGGGCTACACCGGTGCCGCGGATATTCTCGATCGTGGTAAGCAGGTCGTTGAGGCGGCTGCGCTGGCTCTCGACCAGGCTGCCGTTGTAGTCGTAGACGGGCCCGGCGGCGTTACGCGCGTTCGCGCGGTCCTGATTGGTCAGGACCGTGCTCTCGTAGCGGAAGTACTGGGGGGCGTAGATGTCGGATGGCGCGGGCTGGCCCTCGGCCAGTTGCACGCGCCCCGGCAAGGCCAGCGGGAGCGAGAGGATGGCCCCCAGGACGACGATGAGTCCCAGGGTGAACAGGTTCAGGTAACGGGTGGAGCCGCGGTGCCGCGCGCTCTCGTCGGGGGCCCCGCTCGGAGGAGCGGCTGGGGTTGCCGGGTGGTGTAACCCAGGCACGAGGTGATTGGGCATGGCACCTCCTGTCAGCGCCGGATGGCCGCGCTAACCTCCAAGCTGCTGGCGCACAACTTGATTGATCAACCGCCCCTCGGCTTTGCCCTTGAGCCGTTGCATCAGGAGCGGCATGACCTTGCCGATCTCGGCCACGCTGGTTGCGCCGGTTTCGGCGATCGCCTCACGCACCGCGGCCGTGACTTCCTCCAGCGTCATCTCTGCAGGCAGATAGTCCTGCAGGATGACAATCTCCTCCCGCTCGAGGTCCGCGCGATCTTCGCGCCCGACCCGGGCATACTCGTCGACGGCGTCGCGGCGCATCTTGACCTCGCGCTGCAACACCTGAATCGTCTCGGCGTCGTTCAGCGGGTGGCCGAGGGCGATCTGCATGTTATGGATCGCCGCTCGGGCCATGCGGATGGTGGACTTGCGCCGTTCCCCCGCCGCTCCCGCGCGCATGGCATCCTTGAGGTCCGCCATGAGGCGCTCTTCGATCGTCATCGTGTCCCGTCCCCCAGATCCGGGGGGTGAGAAAGCCCCGCGCCCGCCGCCGGCCCGGCCGCGCCGCGGCCCTGGGGTTCCGGTGCGGGCGCGGGAGCGTGTACCCCGCCGGCCGCCTACCCGCGGCGATTCGCCTTGCGCAGGCGGGCAGCAGCTTTCCGCTTCCGCTTCGCGCTGGGCTTCTCATAGTGCTGGCGCTGCTTCGCTTCGCGCAAAATGCCGTCGGCCTGGACCTTCTTCGTGAACCGCCGCAACGCGCTCTCGAAGCTTTCGTGGTCGCCTACAATAACTTCAGCCATATCTGTCCCCCCTTTCGCGCCGGTGCCATCGCCCCTACCCCCATCAAGTGTGCGTACCAGGCAGGGAATGCCCAATGGCTCAGCAGGGAGGCTATCCGTTAATCGTCCTCATTATACGCGTGGATCCAGGGCTTGTCAAGCAAACCCGGCGGCCGTATGGCTGTTGCCCGGTGCTACTACGGACAATCGATCCTGGTGGCGCAACCCCGCGGTGTCGGCCACCGGCCCCGAGGGTCGTCCGGCCGCCCCACACCGCCCCGCCCCAAGCAAGCCGGAATCGTCTGTAGGAGGGGGCTCCGCCCCGCGACAACCGCCGCCCGGAGATCGTGCCTCGAAGCACCGGGATGCCCCGGTAGGGGCGACCCCTGTGGTCGCCCGGCCGCCCCACCGCTCCGCTCCCCAGCAAGCCGGGATGCGCGGCGCGCCGTCTGTGGGAGCCGGCTCAGTCCGGCGATGTCCCCACACCGCGCGGACGCAAAGAAGCCGGGCGCGTCTGTAGGAGGGGGCTCCGCCCCGCGACCACCCTCCCCGCGAGACTCCGCCCGATAAGCATCCCACCGCGGGCGCGCTGTACGTGTCGCCGCGCCTCCCCGTGTCATCCCGGGCCGCAGGCGAAGGATATCCGCACCAAGGGGACTGGCCCAGAGCAGCGCCCCGGCGCCCGGGATGCCGCCCGGCGGGGAAGCGTGGGCCCCAGGGGCACATCCCGGAGTCGGAGAATCCCTCACTGCGTTCGGGATGACAACGGAGAGGTAGGGGGACTTGCCCCTGGGCCACGCGTTTCCTCGCCGACCAGCATCCGGGTCGCCGCTGCGCCGGCCAGCATCTCACGTCCTCGCGACAACCACCCCCACTCCCTCGTCACCATCGTCACCATTGGGCGATTCCGGCTAATAGGAGCGAAAAGTAGGGTGACGACCCGAGTGGCGCCGTGCGGGCACGGCGCGTCCCCGCCAGCGTCACCCGCGCCCCACCCTCGGGGCGAGGGGAGCCGCTCGGTGGGGCCTTGCCCGGCAGCTAAAGCTGCGGGCAACAGTAACGAAGCCCCCTGCGGGGGCTGGGTGGGGGGCGATTCGGCTGGTGGGGGGCGGGGCGGTGGGGGGTTGCCCGGCGGCTAAAGCCGCGGGCAACAGCAACGAAGCCCCCTGCGGGGGCTGGGTGGGGAGGGATTCGGCCGGCGGGGGGCCGGGCGCGCCTGTAGGAGGGGGCTCCGCCCCGCGACCACCCTTGCCGCGAGACTCCGCCCGATAAGCATCCCCCCGCCAGGTTGGCGAAGGAGCTCACGAGCGCGACGCAGCCGCAGGCGCGCCCGACCAGGCAGGCGTAGCAGATCACGTCCACCAGGCCGCGATAGGGCCCGGTGGATACGGGTGACGGCGCGGGAACCGGGGCGGCCCGGCATGGTATAATGCGGGGATCCGCCCGCGGCCGCCCGGGCGGCGGTCCGGCGGGGGAGGGCGGCCTGGAGAGGAGCGCGCGGCATGCGTGGGGCCTTCTGCTCACAATGCGGCCGGCCGACCCGCCCCGGGGCGCGCTACTGCCCGGACTGCGGGTCGCTGTTGCTGGCGGGTGGGGCCGTGCTGCCCCGCGGCGCCGCGATCCACGGCGGCCGCTACCGCGTCGTGCGCCTGCTGGGGCGGGGCGGCAACGGCGCGGTCTATCAGGTCGAGGACACGCGCCTGCAGCGCGCCTGCGTTGCCAAGGAGCTCCAGGGCCACTTCCCCAACGCAGCCGAGCGCCGCCGCGCCGAGCAGGACTTCGTGCGGGAGGCGCTCATCCTCGCGCGCCTCAGCACCGAACACCCCGGCCTGCCCCAGGTCTACGACTTCTTCGCCGAGGCGGGCCGCCAGTTCCTGATCATGCAGTACGTGCTCGGGCTCGACCTCGACCAGCGTCTGCGCACCGGCGGTCCGCTGCCTGAGGGTGAGGCGCTGGGCTACGGCGCGGCCATCGCCGACGTGCTTGCCTTTCTGCACGGCCAGCAACCCGAGCCGGTCATCCACCGGGATATCAAGCCGGCGAACATCATCGTGGACGGGCAGGCGCGCGTCAAGCTGGTCGACTTCGGGCTGGCCAAGGCGCTGCCGTCGACCACCTCGGCGCTGCGTGCCGACGCCGCGGGTCAGACCAGCGCGGCGGGCACGGCGGGCTACACGCCGCTGGAGCAGTGGACACTCGCCGCCGAGGCGCGCTCCGACGTCTACGCCCTCGGCGCGACGCTGCACCACCTGCTGACCGGCCGCGACCCCACGGCGGCCTTCAACGGCCTGGGCGAGCTCAACCTGGACCTGATCCGCCGCGTGGGCAGCTTCCCGCCGCTGCGCAGCCTGCGGCCCGAGCTCTCGCCTGCGCTCGACGACCTGGTCGCCGCCATGCTCGCGCCCGAGGCGGCGGCCCGGCCGGGCGCGGCCGACGTGCAGGCCGCGCTGGCCGGGCTGCTCAAGCCCGGCCGCAGCCGCGTCAGCCCGCGGCCCGCGCGCCGCCCGGCCGCCGCCGGGCCGCCGCCGCTGCTCACCGTGCCGGTGCTCGACGAGGCCGCGCTGCTGCCCGCGCTGCGGCGCTGCTTGCCCCAGGCGATCGAGGGTCTGCCGCCCGACGCGGCGGTCGAGGTACGCGCGGCGCGCGTCGAGCTTGTGCCGCTGGCCCTGGCAGGCTACCGGCTCGCGGCGCAGTTCCCCGGGCCCGGCGGCCGCGTGCTGCACAGCGTGGATGCCACCGGGGCGACCGTGCTCGACGGCGTGACCGGCCGCGTGCTGGAGCCGCCGGTGGCCGCCTTTGTGGCCGCGCAGCGGCCGGCGTTGGCGCCGACGGCTCCAGATCAGGCCGGGAGTGCGGTCTTGGCGTTCACGCAGAGCGCCCGCGACCTCCGCACGGCGATCCAGGAGCAGATCATCACGGCGCACACGCAGGATGTGACGTACCGCGGGGCCAACGGGCGCAGCTACACGCGCGCCTGCCGGCCGCTGCGCAAGCATCTCACGCTGGAGGGGGACGACCCGCTGCTGCTGCACCTGCCGCGCTGGAGCCTCACGCTGGCGCTGCGCGACCAGACGGTGCCGGTGGAGGTGCTGCAGGGCCGGCCCGCCCAGGGCACGGCGCCGCTGCAGGTGGTGAGCGCGCCCGTGGCGGGCAGTGTCTACTGCGCGGCCTGCGGCCGGTTCTACCCGGCCGCGCAGATGAACACGTGCGCCGCGTGCGGCCGGCGGGTCTGCCCGCGCTGCACGGTGCAGCGCAGCCGCCTGGCCATCTTCCGCAAGCCCTTCTGCTCGGCCGCCTGCGCCGACGCGTTCGCCGCGCGCGGCTCCGTGCTCAGCTGGATGTAGGCGGGCTTAGCTCGCGGGCAGCCCGGCGAAGAGGTCGCTCGGGTCGGCGCCCGGCGGCATTGGCGTGCCCGCGACCAGCGCGAAAAACTCCTGGCTCCGCCAGGCGCGCTGGACCTCGTCCGGCAGGCGCGCGAAGGGGCTGTCGGGCGGCAACTGCGTGGCGTGGCAGGCCAGCGCCGCCGCCTTCAGGTCGGCCAGGTCCGAGACGTCGACCGTGTTGGTGATCTCCTCGTCGGGCATGCCCATCTGCTCGGGATCGATCTGGGCGAACGCGCTGTCCGGCTGGTGCTCGCGCAGGAACTCCACGAAGCGCCGCATGCCGCTGCGCGGGATGGCGGCGTAGAAGAGGCGTGCGGGCGCCCAGGGCGGTCCGGCCTCAGGGAAGGCGTCGGCCTGCCCGGCGGCGTGGAACGCGGCGGTGGTCCAGCGGCTGATGGCGATGTGATCGGGGTGACCGTAGCCGCCGTTCGGCTCGAAGGTGAGCACGACCTGGGGCCGGAACTCCCGCATGATCTGCACGATGCGGCGCGTGGCCTCCTCGCCGTCCGCGTTGTTGAAGGCGCGCGGGTCGGCGTTGCCCGCCGTGCCCGCCATGCCCGAGTCGCGGTAGTCGAGGAACCAGAGGTGCTGGATGCCGACCGTCTCGACGGCGCAGCGCATCTCGGCCTCGCGCACGGTGCCCAGGTTGTCGGGCGTGGCCAGGGCGGGGTCGGCGATCTCGCCGAGCTCGCCGCGTGTGGCGCAGATGAGGCCGGTGCGGATGCCCGCGCGGGCGGCGCGCGCCAGCGTGCCGGTGACGCCCTGTTCATCGTCCGGATGGGCGTAAGAGGCCAGAATCCCCAGATCAGCCATTGTGTCCCCTCTCCGGGCGGACGACGCCGTCCGCCCCATCGCGTCGCGCGGCCCCGGCCGCGCCACCTATCTTCGCCTGCTCTGCCCCCGCCCGGCCTCCCCGGCGCAATCCCGGCCGCCCGGTATGGCGGCCGGGCGGCCACAGGGGCCGCACCGACCCGGGCATTCCGGCTGCCGCCAGGCCAGATCGTGTTCCCTCGTCCGGTTGGGAAACGGGCCAGGGTCGCGGAGCGAAAGCCGCCGGACCTTCCGGGCCCGATCAGACCAGGATGTTGACCAGCTTGCCGGGGACCGTGATCACCCGGCGGACGGGCTTGCCCGCGACCCATTCTTGCACGCGGGGCGCGGCCAGCGCCAGCTGTTCGAGCGCGGCGGGCGCCGCCCCGGCGGGCGCGGTCACGTGGTCGCGCACTTTGCCGTTCACCTGCACCACGATCTCGACCGTGTCCTCGGCGGCCAGCGCGGGGTCCCACTCCGGCCAGGCCTGGTTGTGGATGCTGTAGGGCTGGCCGCGCTGCGCCCACAGCTCCTCGGCCAGGTGGGGCGCGTAGGGCGCCAGCAGCAGCAGCAGCGTGCGCAGCGCCTCGTCCCAGACGGCAGTGCCCGCGAGCTCGTCGCGCGTCTTGCGCAGCGTGTTCGTCAGCTCCATCATCGCCGAGATGGCGGTGTTGAAGCGGAAGGTGTCGGTATCCTCGCCGACGGAGCGGATCGTCTGGTGCAGCTGGCGCTGCAGGCCGCGCGCCTGCTCGGCAGCGGGCGCGGCCGCGCCGGTGCCCGCGGGCGCCTGCGCCAGCGTGGCCGACGCGGCCCAGCCAGCGCGTGATGCCCTCCATGCCCTGGCTGTTCCACGGACCGCCCTGGTCCCAGGGGCCGATGAACATCAGGAAGCAGCGCACCGCGTCGGCGCCATAAGCCTGCACCAGGTCGTCCGGGTCGACCACGTTGCCGTGGCTCTTGCTCATGCGCTGGCCGTCGGGCCCCAGGATGATGCCCTGGTTGAACAGCCGCGTCATCGGCTCGTCGAAGGGCACCAGCCCCATGTCGCGCATGGCCTTCGTCCAGAAGCGCGTGTACAGCAGGTGCATCGTCGCGTGCTCGATGCCGCCCGTGTAGTAGGTTACGGGCAGCCAGCGCATCGCCGCCGGGTCGAACATGCCCGCGGCGTAGTGCGGGACTCAGGTAGCGGTACTGGTACCACGAGCTGTCGACGAAGGTGTCCATCGTGTCCGTGTCGCGCTCGCCGGGGCCGCCACACTCCGGGCAGGTGGTGAACCGCCAGGTCGGGTGCAGCTTCAGCGGGCTCTCGCCGGTCGGCAGGAAGTCGACGTCGTCGGGCAGCGTGACGGGCAGCTGGTCCTCGGGCACGGGCACGGTGCCGCAGGTCGGGCAGTAGACGATCGGGATCGGCGTGCCCCAATAGCGCTGGCGGCTGATCAGCCAGTCGCGCAGCCGATACGTCACCGCGCCCTGGCCGGTGCCCTGCGCCTGCAGCCAGGCGATGGCCGCGGGCACGCTCTGGCCCGGCTCGTGGCCCACGGGCGCGCCGTCGATCGGCCCGGAGTGCGCCATCACGCCGCCCGCGCCGGTGTACGACTCGGGCATGGCCGCCGGGTCGGGCAGCGGAGCGCCGGGCGCCTCGGCGATGACGGGCACGATGGGCAGGTCATACTTGCGCGCGAAGGCGAAGTCGCGCGCGTCGTGCGCGGGCACGGCCATGATGGCGCCGGTGCCGTAGGTCAGTAGCACGTAATCGGCGATCCAAACCGGGACGGACTCGCCCGTGGCCGGGTTCGTGGCGGTCGCGCCGGTCCAGACGCCCGTCTTCTCGCGGTCCTCAGCCAGGCGCTCGATCTCGCTCTGACGGCCGGTCTGCGTCACGTAGGCGGCGACCGCCTCCTGCTGCGCGGGCGTGGTGATCTCGGCGACCAGCGGGTGCTCCGGCGCCAGCACCAGGAACGTCGCGCCCCAGAGCGTGTCGGGCCGGGTGGTGAACACGGTGACCGGCGCGGTGGTGCCGTTGGCCCGGGCGACCGCGAAGGTGATCTCCGCGCCCTCGCTGCGGCCGATCCAGTTGCGCTGCAGCGTCTGCACGCGCTCCGGCCACTCCAGCTTGCTGAAGTCCAGCAGCTCCTCGGCGTAGTCGGTGATCTTGAACAGCCACTGGTGCAGGTCCTTCTTGATCACCGGCGTCTCGCAGCGCTCGCAGTGGCGGTCCTCGCCGACGACCTGCTCGCGCGCCAGCGTCGTGTTGCAGGACGGGCACCAATCGACCGGCGCGAACTTCCGATAGGCCAGCCCGCGCCGGAACATCTGCACGAAGAACCACTGGTTCCAGCGATAATACTCGGGGTCGCAGGTGACGGCCTCGTGGTCCCAGGGGAAGATCGCGCCCATCGAGCGCAGCTGGCCGCGCATGTTCTTGATGTTGGCGTAGGTCCACTCTTTCGGGTGGATGTTGCGCTTGATGGCGGCGTTCTCGGCGGGCAGGCCGAAGGCGTCGAAGCCGATGGGGAAGAAGACGTTGTAGCCGCGCATGCGCAGGTAGCGCGCGCGCGTGTCGCTCGGCGCCATGGTGAACCAATGGCCGATGTGCAGGTCGCCGCTCGGATACGGCAGCATGGTCAGGAAGTAATAGGGCGGGCGCAACTCGTCCTGCAGGTCGACGTGGTAGAGGCCGTCGGCCTCCCACCGCGCCTGCCAACGCGCCTCAATCTCCAGCGGGTCGTACCGTTCGCTGCCGGTCTTCTCCACGGTTACGTTCTCAGTCATAGGTTCTCATCTCCACCCGCCGCGCGAGTGCGCTGTTTCACCGGATCAACCACATCGATCAAACAAATCCAACAGGGCGCGTGATCCTCGCACGCGCGTATCACGCGGGTGGCGCCGGCACGTGTCCCGGGCCGATGTGTCCTGCGCAATCCCTCAATTATAACAAAAACCGCGACCTGGGGGGAGTCGCGGTTCGCAGCGTCACAATCGACCGGCGGCCGGCGGCGCCCGGCGAGCGGGCCTACGCCGGGCCCTAACAAAAAGCCAGGCCACCTCCTTGGCTGAGGTGGCCGTGAACGCGAAGGTTTCGTTGGCTAAACCTGCGCTATCGCTATGATAGCAGTAAAGCTATCGGTTGTCAATAGTTTCGTCACCCGCTTCTGTGGAATCCGGCTGCGGGGATTCGGGCGCGCCCTCCGCGGCGTCGGCGCCGCTGCCCCAGCGGCCGAAGATGCGCTGGTAGGCGTCGCGGCGGTCGCGGTCGCTGATGTGGGCATAAACTTGCGTGGTGCTGAGGTTCGCGTGGCCCAGAAGCTCTTGCACCAGCCGCAGGTTGACGTCGTTCTCGACCAGCACCGTGGCGAAGCCGTGGCGGAAGGAGTGAGGCGTGATGTGCTCGCCGATGCCCAGGTCGTCGGCGAAGCCCTTGACGATGCGCTCGACGGTCTTGGGCGAGATGGGCTGCAGCAGCGGCGAGCGCTTGTCGTGCCCGGCGATCGCGGGCAGATCGGCCAGGGGGCGGGTGTCGTGCGGGGCGCGCTGGGCGTCGGCCAGGCGCCAGTACTCGCGCAGCACGCGGATCACTTCCTCGTTGATATCGACCACGCGATCCTTGCCGCCCTTGCCGCCGCGCACGAGCAGCAGGCCGTCGTTCGGGCGGATGTCGCGCCGCTGCAGGTTGCAGATCTCGCTCAGCCGCAGGCCGGTGCGCGCCAGCAACACGATCAGCGCAATGTCGCGGCGCCGCTTGACCTCGGCCACCGGCTGCGCCTGCACGGGGCGCCGCTTCACGTGGTCGACGATGCTCTCGATCGTCTCAGTGCCGACGAAGGGGATGCTGGGCGAATAGCGCCGCCGCGTGGCGCGCAGCTTTTCGCGCACGACCTCCAGGTTCGGCGACGTATAGCCCTCGCGCGCCAGGAAGCTGTAGAAGCGGTTGATCGCGGTCACGTAGGTGCGCACGGTCCGCTCGGCGAACGGCGCCGCGCTGCGCAGGGCGGCACCGGGGTGCGCCTTCTCGGCTTTGCTCGGCTCGCGGTAGCGCCCGGGCTCGCGATAGAGGCTGAGCAGGAACTGGCGCACGTGGTCCTCGCGCAGGTCCGTCACGGCGGCGGTGGCGGGGGCGATGCTCTGCGCCTGCAGGAAGAGGCGGAAGGCGCGCAGGGCGGCGCTGTAGGTCTTGAGCGTGCGGGGCGACTTGGCGAGGAGTTCGCCCTTGAAGGCGTCGGCCGCTTCGTCGATAGTCATGGGGCGGGTCAGCCTCCGGCGAGGGGCGGGAAGACGGCGACCGCGTCGCCCGCGTGGGGCACATAGTCGAGGTCGACACGCCGCCCGTTCACGAAGATATGGCGGACGATCTCCTCCGGCAGGGCCAGCCGGGCCAGCACCGTGTGCAGCGTCTGCCCTTCCTCCCAGGCGACGGGGAAGGGGCGGCCGTGGCGGGCGCCGGGCGGCACGCGGGCCAGGTTGGCGTAGAGGGTGACCTGGATCTCGGGCATAACGGCGGCAATGGCGACAACAAGAGGCCGCTCCCGCTCGGATTGGCCTCTCGTCAGTTCGGGTCGGCGGCGGGCGCCGGGCTTACTTCTTGAAATAGTCGGCGTTGACCCGGGTATAGTTGGTCCACTCGACCGGCACGTCGTCCTGCGGGAAGATGGCGGTGACGGGGCACTCAGGCTCGCACGCGCCGCAGTCGATGCACTCGTCCGGGTCGATATACAGCTGGGGCACGCTCTCGAAGTCGGTCTCGTCTTTGCGTGGATGGATGCAGTCGACCGGGCACACGTCGACGCAGGACGCATCCTTCGTGTTAATGCACGGCTCTGTGATCACGTAGGCCATGATCGTGACTCCTATTGCCTAGGGATTATTCATTCAGCAAGCGCGATTCTGCGCTCTCCCCGGCATTATACGACAGATCGGGGGTGGGTGCAATGGGATCGCGCCCGCGGCGGGGCTCAGAAGTGCCTGCCCGCGCGCCGCGGCCCGCTTGACGGCGCACCGGGCGGGGCGCTAGAATCCCGGCGGTGGTCAGGGAGAGCACGTTCAAGAGGATCTGGTGTGGGAATCGACGAGATCATCGGCGACAGGCGCGAGCAGATCCTGGCCCTGGCGAAGCAATGCGGGGTCTACAATGTGCGCGTGTTCGGCTCGGTCGCGCGCGGCGAGGCCCGCCCGGACAGCGACGTCGACTTCGTGGTCGACGTGGAGCCCGAAGTCAGCATGGGATTCGTCCGGCTCTGGGCCGACTTGGAGGATCTGCTGGGGCGGCGGGTCGACCTGGTCACCGAGCGCTCGCTGCCGCCGCGCATGCGCGAGCGCGTGCTCCGCGACGCCATACCGCTCTAGCGGACCCCGCACGCCGGGCGGCGGGCTCGAGCCCGCCGCCCGGGCCCCACCTGCCCGCGGTTGCCCGCGGCGTTACCCGCCAGGTAATGCGTAACCCCCACCCCGCGCGTCGCATTGAAACAGGGCGAAGCCCCGCCCGGGGCCTGGCCGGTATGCTATACTGGCGACGCGGCCCGTTGCACGGTATTAGGACCGCTCCCCTGCGCGGGGGCGGCAAGGGAGAATTACGCATGGATCCACTGCAGCGCATACAGTGTGAGTGGTGCGGCACGCAGAACCTGCCCAACGCCACCGCGTGCCAGGCCTGCGGCGCGCCGCTCGACGTGCGCAATCTGGTCAGCGATTCCGGCTGGCGCGAGGCGCCCCGCATCAAGGATATGACGGAGATCCACTTCGGCAACAGCACCTGCCAGGTGGAGGGCGAGATCGTGCCCGTGGCCGAGATGACGCTGGCCCAGGGCGACGCCGTCTTCTTCGAGCACCACGTGCTGCTCTGGAAGGACGACAGCGCGCCGGTAACCGTCATGCCGCTGCAGGGCGGCGTGAAGCGCGCCTTCGCGGGCATGCCCTTTATCGTCACGATCGCCCACGGCCCCGGCCGCGTGGCCTTCTCGCGCGACCAGACCGGCGAGCTCGTGGTCATGCCCCTGCACCCGGGCATGGAGCTCGACGTGCGCGAGCACTCGTTCCTGCTCGCCTCGCACCAGATCGCCTACTCCTACGTGCGCATCCAGGGCCTGCGCAACATCCTCTTCGGGGGCCAGGGTATGTTCATGGACCGCTTCGTCACCACGAACGCCCCCGGCCTGCTGCTGCTGCACGGCTACGGCAACGTCTTCGAACGCTATCTCCAGCCGGGGGAGAACGTGATGTTGGAGCCGGGCGCGTTCCTCTACAAGGACGCCGCCGTCACCATGAACGTCGAGACGCAGAAGCTGACGTCCGGCCTGTTCGGCGGCACCGGCATGAACCTGGCCCGCATGACCGGCCCCGGCCGCATCGGCATCCAGTCGATGTACGTTCACCACCACACCGAATGACCCGAGGAGGAGAAGCGCAATGACCACTTATGGAACGCCTCCGCCCGCGGCCGCCGGGGGTCCCGCGCGCAGCTACACCTGCCCCTGGTGCGGCGCGGTCAGCGACGGGACAGGCGTCAGCTGCCCCGCCTGCGGCGCCCCGGTCGACGTCCGGGCGGTGGCCGACACCTCCGGCTGGTACGAGATGCCCGGCATCAAGGACATGGCCCGCATCCAATTCGGCCAGTCGTACTGCCAGATCGAGGGCACCTACGTGCCCGTGGCCGATATGAACCTCGCCGCCGCCGATTCGGTCTATTTCACGCACCATGTGCTGCTCTGGAAGGATCCCGCGGTCACCGTCACGACGATGTCGATGAAGGGCGGCTGGAAGCGGCTCTTCGCGGGCTTGCCCCTGATCATGACGCAGGCGCAGGGCCCCGGCCACATCGCCTTCTCGAAGGACGCGCCCGGCGAGATGATCGCCCTGCCGCTGCAGCCCGGCCAGGCCGTCGACATGCGCGAGCACGTCTTCATGGTCGCGACCGGCGCCGTGGCTTACGATTGGTTCCAGACCGGCATCTGGTTCAGCACGAAGAACGGCGACGAGACCGAGACGCACTACCCGCTCGGCATGTACATGGACCGCTTCTTCGCGCCGCAGGTGCCCGGCCTCGTGCTGATCCACGGCAAGGGCAACGTCTTCCTGCGCCACCTGCGCCCCAACGAGACGGTGCTGGTCAAGCCGACCGCGCTGCTCTACAAGGACACGACGGTGCAGATGCAACTGCACATCGAGCACCCCGGCGGCACCTGGCGCAGCTGGCGCTCCTGGGGCGAGCGCTACCTCTGGCTGCGCCTCTTCGGCCCCGGCCGCGTGGCCATCGAGTTCGGCTTTCGAGCACTTCCACGACCCGGGCTACGACATGCAACGCAGTTCCCCGGCGTCGCGCCAGCGCTGGTAGCCGCGGCGTCTGCTCAGGCACACGGCGACGGGCCGCTCCCCACCGGGGCGGCCCGTTCCCTTTGCGCGATGACGCGCTATGGTGTCGTGTCCAACTCGGGACCGGGCGCGGGCGGGGCGACGTCGGGCGTACTCAGGAAGAGATAGGTGTAGAGCCAGCCGGCGACTGCGCCGCCGATGAGCGGGCCGATCCAGTAGATCAGCTGCTCGATTGGGAAGTAGCCCGCCGCGAGCGCGGGGCCGAAGGCGCGCGCCGGGTTCATCGCCGCGCCGGTCAGCGGTCCGCCGACCAGGATGTCGACGAGGACCGTCAGGCCGATGCCGAAGCCCGCGATGCGCACGGCCCGCGGGTCGACCGCGGTGGCGTAGACCGCCCAGACGAGGAAGAAAGTCAGCAGCGCTTCCAGCAGCGTGCCCTGGCCGAAGCCGACCAGCGCGTTGCCCGCCGCGTCGCGCGCCACATCGGGCGTGCCCAGGTGCACGGGACCCCAGGTGCTCTCTGCGAAGACCAGCCGCAGCGCTAGCCCCGCCAGCACGCCGCCGACCAATTGGGCGATGATGTAGTAGAGCGCCAGCAGCGGCTCGATCTTGCGGCCCACCAGGATGCCGACCGTCACCGCGGGGTTGAAGTGCCCGCCCGAGATGTGGCCGAGCGCCGAGACCATGATCGCGAGGATGATGCCGTGCGCCAGGGCGATGCCGATCAGCCCGACCGCGCCTTTGCTGTATTCATTCGTGATGATGGCGCCCGCGCCGATGAAGAAGAAGATAAACGTGCCGATCAGCTCGGCCGCGAGCTTGCGCCAGGTTCCGCTGGCCCTACTCCTCCTCCGGCCCCCGCAGGTCGCGGGGCCGTGTGCTGCCCGGCGCCGTGGCCGAGCGTTAGCCGATCAGGATCGTGCGCGCGGGCGCGCCGTCGCTGCCGTCCAGCTTGACCGGCAGGCAGACCAGCTGGTACAGACCCGCGTCTACGCCGCTCAGGTTGAGGCCCTCGATCGGGATCACGCCGGCTTCCAGCAGGATCCGATGCGTCGGCACGCCGTTGCCGAACGGGGCAACCGACAGATAGTCGACGCCGACGAGCCGCACCCCGTGATCCACCAGCCACTGCGCGCCGTCGGGCTCCACGGGCACGAAGTCCTCGTGGAACTGCGTGTCGCCTGCCGCCCAGTAGCGCGAGTTGCGCGTGTGGAAGAGCACGCGCTCGGTGCCCGCCGGGATCGCGCAGCCGTCCAGCACGGCGGCCGTGATGCCGGCGACCGAGTTGTCCAGCCGCACGACCAGCGCGGGGCCGACCAGCACGTTCAGGTCGAGCGATTCGGCGCCCGCACCGCCGGGCACGAAGTGGATCGGGGCATCGACGTGCGTGCCGGTATGGACGCCCATGTCGAGTTCCGACACGTTCGCCGCGTCGCCGCGATCCATGCTTTCGGCGCGTTCGAGGTGGACCGGCGGGTTGCCCGGCCAGGTGACCATGCCGGGCCGGATCGTGTTGGAGATATCAATGATTTTCATGCGTCGGGGTGTCCCTTCCCTTCAGGCTAGCGCATTATAGCACAGGCGCCGGCTGCCCGGGCGCGGCCGGGCATGCTATAATGCGGCCACGCCGGCAGCGGCCGGCCGGCGCCTGGCCGTTCGATGGACCGCAAAGGAGCGTGGCCATGTACTGGAACCCCGAAGCAGAAACCTTGCCGCGCGCGACGCTTGCCGCCTTGCAGCTACAGCGGCTGCGCGAGACGCTCACCACCGTCTACGCCCAGGTGCCCTTCTACCGCGAGAGCTTTGACGCCGCGGGCGTCCGCCCCGGCGATCTGCAGGACCTCGAGGACCTCGCCCGCTTCCCGGCGACCCGCAAGAGCGACCTGCGCGAGCACTACCCCTTCGGCCTCTTCGCCCGGCCGTTGTCCGAGGTCGTGCGCGTGCACGGCTCGTCGGGCACTAAGGGCAAGCTGACCGTCGTCGGCTACACACGCGGCGATCTTGCCACCTGGGCCGAGGTCTGCGCCCGCTCGCTCGCGGCGGCGGGCGTCGTGCCGGGCGATATCGTGCACAACGCCTACGGCTATGGCCTCTTCACCGGCGGCCTGGGCATCCACTACGGCGCCGAGCTCATGGGCTGCCTCGTCGTGCCTGTCTCGGGCGGCGGCACGCCGCGCCAGGTCATGCTGCTGCAGGACTTCGGCCCCCGCGTGCTCACCTGCACGCCCTCCTATGCCCTGAACCTGGCCGACCACCTGCAGGCCGCGGGCGTGGCGCCCGGCAGCCTGCGCCTGGAGATTGGCGTCTTCGGCGCGGAGCCGTGGACCGAGGAGATGCGCGACGAGATCGAGCGCCGGCTGGGCATCACCGCGCTCGACATCTACGGCTTGAGCGAGATCATCGGCCCCGGCGTGTCGATGGAGTGCCGCGAGGGCCGCAGCGGGCTGCACGTCTGGGAGGACCACTTCCTGGTCGAGATCCTCGACCCCGCCACCGGCGACCCCGTGCCCGAGGGCACGCCCGGCGACCTGACCTTCACCAGCCTGACGAAAGAGGCGTTCCCGCTCGTCCGCTACCGCACGGGCGACATCTGCAGCTGGACGACGGAGCCGTGCCCCTGCGGCCGCACGCACGGGCGCATGAGCCGTGTCAAGGGGCGCACGGACGACATGCTGGTCATCCGCGGCGTCAACGTCTTCCCGTCCGAGATCGAGCGCGTGCTGCTGACGCACCCCGAACTCGCGCCACACTACCAGGTGATCGTGGATCGCACCGGCAGCATGCCGCGCCTCGGGGTGGACATCGAGGTCAGCGAGGCGACGCTGCGCGCCGTCGGCGGCACGGCCATCGGCGACCACCCGCTCGACACGGTTGAGGACGTGCAGCATCTGCGCCGCCGCGTCGAGGAGAGCCTGCTCGGCGTGCTCGGCCTGCACGTGGCCGTCCACCTCAAGCCGCCGGGCGCGGTGCCGCGCAGTGAGGGCAAAGCCGTGCGCGTGGTCGAGCGGCGGTAGGCCGTCATCCGGTCCCCGCCGCCCGGCGCGCGAACCAGCCGTGGCGCGGCGCGACCACGAAGGAGATGCCGAAGAGCACCGTGATGACCAGCACGATCGTGCCGCCGGTCGCCGTGTTCGCATAGTAGGAGATCAGCAGGCCGCCGACCCCGGCGATGACGCCCAGCGTCGCGCTCAGGACGATCAGCACCGTGAGCCGGTCGGTCCAGAGGCGGGCGGTCGCCGCGGGAGTCACGAGCATCGCCACGACCAGGATGTTGCCCACCGCCTGCAGTGAGACGATGATCGTCAGCGCGATGCCGAGTAAGAGCCCCAGGTCGAGTAGCGCCACGGGGAGGCCCATCGCCTCGGCCATCTCGCGGTCGAAGGCGATCAGGATGAGCTCCTTGGCGAAGAAAATCATCCCCGCCAGCACGAGCGCCGCGACGATGCCGCTGACCACGAGGTCGGAGTTCGAGACGCCGAGCACCTGGCCCACCAGGAAGTCGGCCAGGTTGCCCGTGTAGTCCTTCACCTGGCTGATCAGCACGATGCCGAGCGCGAAGGCGCCGGTGAAGAGCACGCCGATGGCGCTGTCCTCCGACACGCGCCGATTCCGGGCGATCGAGCCGATGGCCAGCACCGTCAGGATCCCCACCAGCAGCGCGCCCAGCGACAGGTTCGCGCCGAGCAAGAAGGCGATGACCACGCCGGGGAAGATGGCGTGCGCCAGCGCGTCGCCCAGGAAGGCCATGCCGCGCAGCACCACATAGCTGCCGATGGCGCCGCAGGTCAGCCCCATCAGGATCGACTCGAGCAGCGCACGCTGCATGAAGGCGAACTGGAACGGGGCGATCAGCCAGTCAAACATCAGGGGCCCTCCAGGCTACGGTTGCGATTCGGGACCCCGGCCGAGTGGGTCGTTCGCCGGGGGATGGCTGTGCATGTCGCCGGGCGCGTGAGTGTGCGGATGGGTGTGGCCGCCGGGCCCACCGTGCACGTCGGGCACCAGCAGGCGGGCCGTCGCGGCCCCGTCGCCGTTCCCCGGCACCACGAGCGTCTGCCCGCCGTAGCACGAGCGCAGCATGTCGGGGTTGAGCACCTCGGCGGGCGGGCCGTAGCAGATGATCGCGTGGTTCACCAGGAGAATGCGGTCGCACCACGCCGCGGCGAGTTCCAGGTCGTGCGTGGCCATAATCACCGTGCGCCCCTCGCCGCGCTGCTGCCGGAGCAGGTTGCCGATAATCTCCTGCGTTGCCGCGTCCACCCCGTTTAGCGGCTCGTCGAGCAGCAGCAGGTCGCCCTGCTGCACCAGGGCGCGCGCCAGGAAGACGCGCTGCTGCTGGCCGCCCGACAGCTGGTTGATCTGCCGGGTGGCATAGTCTTCCATGCCGACCTGCACGAGCGCCTCGTGCACGAGCTCATGGTCGCGCGGGCCCGGGCGGCGGCCCCAGCCGAGGCAGGCAGTGCGCCCCATCAGCACGACCGAGGCGACGTCGACCGGGAACTCCCAGTTCACCTCCTCGCGCTGCGGCACGTAGCCCATGCGCAGCCGCGCCGCGTGGCTCGTCACCGCGTGCCCGGCGATCTCGACGACGCCGCGCGCGGGCAGGATGCCCAGGATCGTCTTGATCAGCGTCGACTTGCCCGCGCCGTTCGGCCCGATCACGCCGACGATCAAGCTCCAATCGAGCGTCAGGTTCGCGCCGGCGAGCACGGGCGGCCCGCCGTAGCCCACGGTCACGTTGCGCAGCAGGGCGGCGGGCGGGCGGCCGTTCGGGGGTAGGGCGGGGTCCCGGCGGGTTGTGGTGTCGGTCATTTCAGTCCCTCGACAATCCGGTCGGTGTCATAGCGCATCATCCCGATGTAGGTGTAGGCGCTGCTGCCCGGCGGCCCCAACGTGTCGCCGTAGAGCGTGTCGACCACCTGCACGCCGGATTCCTGCGCGATCAGGTCCTCCAGCTTCGGATTGATCGCGCTCTCCAGGAAGATCGCGCGCACGTGCTCAGCGCGGATCGTCGTGATCAGGTGCGCCAGGTCCTGCGCCGACGGCTCGGCGCTCGAGTCCATGCTCGGGACGACCGAGCCCACGACCGTGAGGCCGTAGCGCCGCGCGTAGTAGCCGAAGGCGTCATGGTTGGTGACGAGCTTGCGCTGGTCCGCGGGGATCGTCGCGATCTGGGTCTTGATCCATGCGTCCAGATCCTGCAGTTGGGCCAGGTAGCTCGTGGCGTTGGCTTGATAGGCGGCAGCGTTCGCCGGGTCGGCGGCGACCAGGGCGTCGCGGATGTTCCGCGTCATCGTCATCGCGTTGGTCACGTCGAACCAGACGTGCGGGTCGCCCGCGGGCTCCTGCGCGTCGCCGGGCGCGAGTGGGATCCCGGCGGTGACGGTGATCACCCGGGCGTGGCCGCCGGCGTTCTCGATGATCTTGTCGAGCCAGCGGTCGAGGCCGATGTTGTGCTTCAGCACCAGATCGGCTTCGGCGACCAGCCGGGCGTCGCTCGGCGTCGGCTCGTACGCGTGGGGATCTTCGCCCGAGCGCAAGAGCGGCAGGATCTGCGCCAGACCGCCGGAGACCGCTTCGGCCATGGCGCGAATCTGCGTCGTGGTCACGGCCACGTGCAGCTTGTCCGGGGCCGGGGTGGGCGGGGGCGGCCCGGCGGCCGTGTTTGGGCTGCAGGCGGCCAGCAGCAGCACGATCAGGCCCAGCAGGGCCGCGGCGCCGCGCCCGCTCCGGCGCCTCCGCGCGGGCGCCCTCATGGGTGCGCCTCCGGTTGCCGGCAGTCCGCGCACACGCCGTAGAGGTCGACCCGGTGGTCCTGCAACACGAAGGCGTGCTGCCCCGCCGACTCGGCGATACGGGACTCGAGCGCGCTGTCGGTGAAGTCGTCGACCCGGCCGCAACCCGTGCAGATGAGGTGGTGGTGGTGCTCCGGCCCGCAGGCCAGATAGCTCATGCCGCCCGCGCCTGTCTCGTCGGCCAGCCGCTGGATCAGCCCAAGCTCGGCCAGCAGGTCGAGCGTGCGGAAGACGGTGGCCCGGCCGATCCCGGGATCCTCGTCCTGCACGGCGGCCCCGAGCTCGGCGGCGGTGAAGGGCGCCGTGCGCCGCGCGATAGCGGCAAGCAGGCGGCGCCGCGGGCCCGTCCGGCGGTAGCCGTGGCCCTCCAGCCCCCGCAGCAATGTCTCGACGTCCGGCATCTGTCCCACGCTTCCCGCTATCCGCGCTCGTCTCCGGTAATGATATTCAGTATCATCTAGCCGGCATTGTACCACGCATCGTGCCTGGCCGTCAAGGCCCTGGGGCGATCGCTTCCCTGTTGCCCATGCCTGCCGATCTGCTCGCGCCGCCATCTCCCTGCAGGAGACCGCCGTACCATCTCCTCGGCGAGGTCTCCGCGGCGCGCATCCTGCTGCAGCCGCGCACGGGGCGCGATCGGCGCGCTCACTCTTGGTGCAGGAGCTAACTATGCGTCTCTTGACTTATCACGCCGCCGACGAGCTGCGCCTGGGCCTGGTCCACGGCGAGCAGGTGGTCGACATCGCGGAATGGCTGAGTCCCCCAGCGAGCCGTTCCCCACCGATATGCTGGGGCTCATCGCCATGGGCGACCGCGGTACCGTGCGGCTGCACGAGATGCTGGAGCTGTTACCCCGGCACGCACTCGACACGGCGCCGCGCCTCGACGCGGTGCGCCTGGCGCCGCCCATCCCGCGGCCGCCGCGCAACGTGCTCTGCGTCGGCCACAACTACGCCGCGCACCTGCTGGAGCAGGGCAAGACGCTGCCCGACAAGCCGACCATCTTCACCAAGGCGCCGTCGTCCGTCATCGGGCCGAACGACCCGATCCCGATCGACCCGGCGGTGTCGGAGAAGATCGACTGGGAGGTTGAGCTTGCGGTGGTCATCGGCGTGGGCGGGCGCGGCATCAAGCGCGCGCAGGCGCTCGAGCACGTCTACGGCTACATGGTGCTGAACGACGTCTCGGCGCGCGACATCCAGTACGCCCACGGCGGGCAGTTCTTCCTGGGCAAGAGCCTCGACGCCAGCTGCCCTATCGGCCCCTGGATTGTGACCGCCGACGAGCTCGGCGACCCGCAACAGCTAGAGGTGACCGCCCGCGTGAACGGCACGGTCAAACAGCACGCCGAGACGTCGGACATGATCTTCCCCGTGGCCGAGCTGATCGAGTGGCTGTCGCGCGGCATGACGCTGGAGCGCGGCGACATTATCGCGACGGGCACGCCGGGCGGGGTCGGGCACTTCCGCACGCCGCCGGAGTACCTGCGGCCGGGCGACGTGCTCGAGAGCGAGGTCTCCCGCATCGGCGTGCTGCGCAATCCCGTCGTCGCGTGGGCCGGCGCGCCCGCCTGATCGGCGCGGCGCTCGCGCTACTGGGCCTCTGGCTGCTGGTCGGCTGGGGCGCCACGCGGGCCGTCGACGCGCCGCTGGTCGCCTGGACGCTGACTCACCGGGTCCGCGGCACGAGCATCCTGGCGGCCGCGCTCGCCCTGAGCGAGATGGCCCTGATCGCGGGCGGGCTAGCCGGGCTTTACCGGCGGCAGCCGGCGCTCCTGGCGCGCCTGGCCGGGCTGCTCCTGGCCGTGGCCGGGGCGGTCTGGCTGCTGAAGCATATCGCGCTGCCGGTCGGCGACGGCTGGTACGCGGGCAACTTCCCGAGCGGCCACACGGCCGCCGGGGCGACGCTCGGCCTGCTGCTGCTTGCGGCGGTGCGGCGCTTGCCGCTGGTCCGGCCCGCTGCGCGGGTGTTGGGTGCTGCCGCCGCGGCCTTCACGGCGGGCTTTGGCCTGGTCGCCCTCTACCCGATGGGCCACAGCCCGACCGAGGTGGCGGGCGGCTTCCTGCTCGCGGGCCTGGCCGCCCAACCAGGCTGGGCCGCCCTGGGCCAGGCGCCGCCGGGCGCCCTGCCGGGCTTCCTGGCGGCCTGGGCGCGCCCATCCGGCCCGGCCGCCGCGCCGGCCCCGCCCGGTTGACAGCGGCCGCGGGCTCCCGCATACTAGCCGTGGCGCCGGCCCGGGGCGTCGCTCCAGATCGCGCGAGGGGTAGCAGATGGCGATAGACACCGACCTGTTTCGCCGGGTGATGGGCTCGTTTGCCAGCGGCGTGACGGTGGTCACGACCCTGGACGGCACGGATGAGCCACGCGGCTTCACCGCCAGCGGCATGAGCTCGCTGTCGCTTGAGCCCCGCCTGCTGCTCGTCTGCGTCAACAGCGAATCGGCGACCCTGTCGGCGATCACCGAGCGGGGCGAGTTCATCGTGAACATCTTGACCGAGGCGCAGCGGGAGATCGCGCACCGCTTCGCCTCGCGCGAGCCCGACAAGTTCGCCGGGGTCGGCTGGCGGCCGGGTACCACGGGCCTGCCGGTGCTGGACGGCGCGCTGGCGCATGCCGAGTGCCGCGTCTTCCAGGTCTACCCCGGCGGCGACCACGTGATCATCCTCGGCGAAGTGCTCGCGGCGGACGCGAGCGACGCCGTGCCGCTGCTCTACTTCCGCGGCCGCTACGGCGTCTATCACGGCGGCATCTCGTCCGTCCTCGGCTCGGCGGAGGACTGGGAAATCTGGTAGGGGAGGGACCAGGCGTGACCATGTCGATCTCGGAGCGCGGCGGCGAGCAGTTACGCACTCTGCACCAGCAGCACATCCTCAGCGTGGAGCAGTTCAGCCCGGCCCTGTTGCAGCCGCTGTTCGCACAAGCCAAGATCTTCGCCCAGATGGTGGAGTCGGGCCAAAGCTCGAACGCGCTCGAGGGCGCGATCGTCGGCAACCTGTTCTACGAGCCGAGCACGCGCACCGACCTGTCGTTCCAGGCGGCCGTGCGGCGCCTCGGCGGCCGCGTGCTCAGCACGGCGGGGGGAGTCCACTACTCCTCGGTCACCAAGGGCGAGAGCTTGCCCGACACGGTCAAGACGGTGGCCTGCTACGCCGACGCCATCGTGCTGCGCCACCCGACGAAGGGCGCGGCGGCCGAGGCGGCCGAGGCCTCCGACGACCTGGGCGAGCAGGTCGGGCGCCGGGTACCGATCATCAACGCGGGCGACGGCATCGGCGAGCACCCCACGCAGGCGCTGCTCGACCTCTACACGATCAAGGACCGCTTCGGCCCGAAGCTGGAGGGCCTGACGATCGGCTTCCTCGGCGACCTGCGCAACGGGCGCACGGTGCATTCGCTGATCAAGCTCCTGGCCATCGACGGCGACCACGTGCGCGTGGTCTGCATCGCGCCCGAGACGCTGGCCATGCCCGACGAGTACATCCAGTTCGCCCGTGCGCGCGGCATCGAGGTGACGGAGACGACCGACCTGATGAGCGCCATCGGCACGCTGGACGTGCTCTACGTCACCCGCGTCCAGAAGGAGCGCTTCGTCAGCCAGCATCTCGAAGACCTGGCCCTGCGCGCCTTCAACACGCGGGTGGAATACCTCGACGTCGAGACGTCGGACGCCCTCCGCCCGGTGGCCGAGATCCACGCGGGCCGCGAGTACCAGAAGGCGAGCGCGAGCTACATCGTCGACGAGCTCATCATGCGCCTGGCCAAGCCCGACATGATCCTGATGCACCCCCTGCCGCGCGTGAGCGAGATCCCGGCGAGCATCGACCGCGACGAGCGGGCCTACTACTTCCGCCAGGTGCAGAACGGCATGTACATCCGCATGGCCCTCATGGCGGCGGTGCTCGGCCGCCTGGGGTAAGGGCGGACGGAGCGCGGGCGACCGGCCGCAAGCGTGCAGGCGGATCCGCAAGGGAAGCGGCCGCCGGGGAAGACCCCCCGGCGGCCGCTCGCGTCTGCCCGTGCGCGCTATGGCGATCCGGCGCGGGCGGATCGGTGCGGGGTCGGCCCGGTGACCGACAGGTAGACGATCTTGGTGATCTGCCCGCGCGTCGCGTTATTGCCCTGCCGGAAGTAGGGGCGATGTTGGGAGTCACACGGTTCGCCGGGGCTCCCGCAGGTGTACCTGCTGAGCGCAGTTTGCGCCGCTGCCGTCTCGGAATCGGGGTAGAACGCGGTAAGCCGCCAATGACCTCAGTCCGCAAGTACCCGGTTGATGGGGAGTTGCCTGGCGAGTAGTGATGCTGTGACCGGCCGGGCGGGGCGCGGAGCCAGGCGTGGCGGCCCGGTCAGGGCCGCAGCACCCGCCCGCGGCCCGGCGCGGCGACGGACCGTGCCGGCGCGCACGGCCTCGGCGCCGCGCAGGACGACCCGGCGCACCTGGCCCTGCACCTGCCGGCCGGCGAACGGCGTCCAGCCGGCTTTGGTCTGCTGGTCCGCGGCGGTGATCGTCCAAACCGCGGCGGGATCGACCTCGACGTAGGTGTCCGGCTCGGCGGGGAGGCCGAAGAGGCGGCGGGGCGTGCCGGCCATCAGCGCGACCAGGCGGTCGAGGGTGAGGCGCCCGGCGGCGACCGCGGTCAGCATCAGCGGCAGGGCCGTCTGCAGGCCGGGCACGCCGTAGGCCGGGGTGCCCGAACTCCTTCTCGGCGCGCGTGTGGGGCGCGTGGTCGGTGGCGATGACGTCGACCACGGGCAGATTCGCCCAGAGGGCGTCGACGTCGGCGCCGGTGCGCAGCGGCGGCTTCATCAGGCCGTAGGGGCCGAGGTCCGGCAGGTCGGCGTCGCTCAGGAAGAGGTGGTGCGGCGCGACCTCGCAGGTGACCGGCAGGCCGGCCTCCTTGGCCTCGCGGATCAGCGTGATCTCGGCCGCGCGGCTGACGTGGGCGAAGTGCACGCGCCGCGGGCGCAGGGCGACGACGCCGAGCACGGCCGCGACCGTGCGCTCCTCGGCGTGCACGATCAGCGGCTTGCCCGAAGGCCAGGCGGCGCAGATGGCGAGCAGAGGGGCGAGCCCTTCGACCAGCAGCGCGCCGGTCGTGTGGTCCAGGTAGAGCTTGAGGCCGAAGACCTGGTCGACGACCGCCGGGTAGGTGGCCAGGTTGGTGGGCGTGGCGCCGTAGTGGAAGCCGACGTCGCAGCAGGCGCGCGCCGCCGCCCGGGCCTGCTTGTCGGCCAGCGCCTCGGGCGTAATCGTGGGCGCGCCGGGGTTGTTCGGCATGTCGAGGACTTGGGTGAAGCCCCCGGCCAGCGCGGCGCGGGTGCCGGTCGCGAAGTCCTCCTTCTGCTCACTGCCGGGCTCGCGCAGATGCACGTGCACGTCCACGAGGCCAGGCAGGCGGATCAGGGGCATGGGCGGGTCGGCTCCTCAGGCGGCGGGGTGCGCCGCGGCGGGGGCCGCGGTGGCGGCCTGGCAGGCGGGGCACCAGAAGGTCCAGCGGCCCGGCGGTGGACCCTGGCGACGCTGGCGGATTGGCGTGCCACAGAGCCGGCACGGCTGGTTCGTGCGGCGGAAGACCCAGTGGCGGCGGCCACGCCCACCCGGCAGCACGCCCGCCTCGACCAGCCGGCGTACCTCGGGCGTGACCGTCCAGCCGCGGTCGGCGAGCGCGCGGGCGCCGATGGCGGGCAGCGTCTCGGCCAGGCAGGCGACGTCGGCTGGGGTCAGGTCGGCCACGCGGCGCCACGGGTCAAGGCGGCACTCGAATAGGATCTCCGACTTGAGATAATTGCCGACCCCGTTGGCGATGGTCTGGTCGAGCAGCACCTCGCCGATCTCGCGCTCGCGTTGGGCGGGCGCGAGCAGGCGAGCGCGGAACGTCGCCGCATCGTACGGCACGGCGCAGATGTCGGGCCCGAGCGCGGCGAGGGCGGGCAGCTGGGCGTAGGGGTCGCCGTAGCCGGCGTCAAAGACCTGGCCGTTGCAGAGGGCCAGCAGGCGGCGGTCGGTCAGGATCTGGGCGCGGGTCGTGCGGTCGTAGGGCACGGCGGCGTCGGGCGGATAGCTCTCCCACTTGCCGAACATGAGCAGGTGGAAGTGGAACCAGAGACTGTCGTCCATGCGCCAGAGGATGTGCTTGCCGCAGGCAGTGATCCCGGCGATCGGCTGGCCGTGGACGGCGGCGGGGTGGGCGTCCAGCCAGGCGCGGGCCTTGCGCAGGTTGGTCGTCACGCCGAGCAGGTGCGCCCCCGCCAGGGCGGCGTCCTGCTCGCGCGCGATGCGCTGTACTTCGGGGCCTTCCGACATGCTGCGTCCTCATCGCGGCACCCCGCGCGAACCGGGGGCGCCCGTTCTGCCCGGTCGCTCTGCACGGATCGGGCCACGACGGTCCGATGGCGGCACGAAAGATGATCGGGGCGCGCGGAGTGCCTGGCGCTGCCGCCCGCGCCGCCCCGGCCGGGCAGGCGATCTGTGCGCACGCTCGGCATCCGTGGCGCGCCCTTCGAACGGGCTTTCGGCGTTATCTCGGCTACGGAACTCCGTTTCGCGTTGCGCCCATGAGGCGGGCGGGGTGCCGGTGGACGCGGCGCCCCCAGCACCCGGCCGGACGGAGTGGGCGCCACGCTGGGGCACGCGCTATGCGATTACACTGGGCTGAGGAGGCGGTCTATGGGCGTGGACGATCGGTACCTGTTCATCGACGGCTGCGTGGTCAAGGGGTGCCGCGCGGAGATCGACTTCACGCACACGTTCGGCGAATATGCCGGCCTGCTGGAAGATCTCTACCGGGCGGCCGCCGGGCCGGGGGCCCTCCCGTTCGCCGCCTGGGTGCCTGGGCACGTGCACGTGGCGCAATCGACGCAGAACCTGCGCACCGGCGCGGGCCGCGTCGCCGCGATGCTGGCGGAGATCCCGGGCGCGCCGCGCATCCACCTCTTCGGCACGAGCGCGGGCGGCGCGGCCATCCTCGAGTACCTGCTGTACACCGACCCGCAGGCGCTCTACTCCGAGGCACGCGACCCGCGGCGGCAGCACATCCCGGCGCGGCGCTACACGCTCGATCCGCGCATCGCCAGCCTGTGCACGATCGACGCGCCGGTCAATTGGGTGCCGCTGCGGCGGGCGGGCGCGGCATGGGCCGCGCGGGCGGCCGCGCCCGGCGCGTATCTGACGGCGCACACACGCGTCGTGGCGGGCGCAGGCTGCCCGCCTGACGAGGCGACGGCGCGCATGGAAGAGGTGCCCGGCACCTGGGTGGCGGGCTATGCGCTGGCAGGCTTGCCCTACGACAAGCACCCCCATTACGCGGGCCTTGCCGCGCTTCCCGGTAGAGCGGCACATTTACACGGGGAGCCACATGTCGCGCGAGACGCGCGCGTTCCTGCGGCGGGTCTGGGCCTGAGGTTGCGCGGGGGTCAGGCGGGCTGGGCACGGTCCACGCGCGGCGCGACGGTCTCGCGCACCACGTAGAGGAAGGCTTCGGCCACCGCCGGGTCGAACTGGCGCCCCGCCTGTCGCCCCACTTCGTCGAGCGCGTCCTCGACCGACCAGGCGGGCTTGTAGGGGCGGGTGTGGGTGAGCGCGTCGAAGACGTCGCAACCGGCGACGATGCGGCCCGCGATGGGGATCGCCTCGGCGAGCAGGCCGCGCGGGTAGCCCGTGCCGTCCCAGCGCTCGTGGTGGCAGAGGGCGATGTCGCGGGCCATGCGCACCAGATCGGAGCGGCCGCCGGCCAGGATGCGCGCCCCGATCGTCGTGTGCGCCTTCATAACCTCGAACTCCTCGGCGGTCAGCCGGCCCGGTTTCAGCAAGATCTGGTCGGGGATGCCGATCTTGCCGATGTCGTGGAGCGGGGCGGCGAGGCCGATCAGCGACACGTCGTGCGGCGGGAGGTCGAGCGCCTGGGCGACGAGCGCGGCGTGCCGGCCCACGCGGTGGATGTGCTCGCCGGTGGCGTCGTCGCGGTATTCGGAGGCCATCGCCAGGCGCTCCAGAGTCTCCAGATGGGCATCGTGCAGGTCGCGGGTGCGGTTCTGGACCTTCTCTTCCAGCCGCTGATTTTGCAGCTGCAGCTGTTGGTGCAGCGCGCGGGTTTCGAGCAGGTTGTTGCTGCGCAGGATGACCTCGATCGGGTCGACCGGCTTGGTCAGGAAGTCGCGGGCCCCGGCGCGCAGGGCGTGGCGCTTGGCCTCAGGTGTGATGTCGGCGGTGACGACCAGCACGGGCAGGTAGGTGCCCGTAGGGAGCATGGTCTGCAACTGGGCAAGCACCGTGAAGCCGTCGACGAAAGGCATGCTCAGGTCGAGCAGGATCAGGTCGGGCTCGAAGTCGCGCACGAGGCTCGGCACGGCGCGCGAGTCGAGGGTGGAGCGGACTTCCGTCGCGCCGGCATGGGCGAGAAGCCGTTCCAGGAAGCGCACATTCGGTTCCTGGTCGTCAACCACCAGGATGCGCCCCGGGCGCAACGTTTCGACTAGGCTGGTCACCGCGGCCTCCGCGTAAGGTGTGGAGTGCTGGGAGCAACCCGGAACGACCGGGTCATGACTCTCTCTGGGCGCCCGGCTGGTCGCCGTCTGGACTGTGGCGCGCCGTGAATCGCGCCCAAAGAAGAGCTTATCAGATTGGCAGGGGTGCCGTCAACACCTGAAGTGCACTCGCGGGGGCGACAATGGTCCCGGTCTCGCTAGGACCATTATCCCGCCGCGGCGCGGTGTCGGGATGGGCGCGAGGTTGCCCTGGGCTCGGGCGCGACTAGCTGGGCGACGAGCGCCCGGAATTGGTCGATCTGGGCGGCGGCGCCGAGGTTGATCGTGTCGATATCCGTATCGAACAGCTCGGTGAAGAGCGCCTGCTTTTCGTAGATCACGTCGAGCACGCGTTCCTCGATCGTGCCCGCGGCGAGGATGTTGATCACGTTGACCGTGTGTACCTGGCCCATGCGATGGGCGCGGGCGATGCGCTGCTCCAGCCGGGCGGGGTTCCAGGGCAGGTCGAGGTTGATGACGTAGCTCGCGGCCTGCAGGTTGAGACCCAGGCCCCCGGCCTCGGTGCTCAGGAAGACGCCGACGTCCGGGTCCTCCTGGAAGCGGCGGATAACGTCTTCCCGCGCCTTGCTGCTGAGCGCGCCGTACAGGCGCACGCTGGCGATGCCCTGGCGGTCGAGCGCCTGCTGCGCCAGGCGGGTCATGCGTTCCCACTCGCTGAAGACGAGGATCTTGTGGCCCTCCGTGCGGAGGTCGGGCACGATGCTGGCGAGCTCGTCGAGCTTGCTGGAGGCCGTGGCGCTCGGGTCAATGAGCGCGGCGGAGTCGGCAAGCTCGCGCAGGCGGGTAATTAGCTCGAGCACGCGGCCGCGCAGGGCCGCGTCCCACTCGGGCTGCCGCAGCAGGTCGAGGAGCTCCTTCTCCAGCGGGCGGTAGAGCCGCGCCTGCTCGGTGGACAGCGCGACGGCGTAGAGGTTGTCGATGCGCGGCGGGAGCTCGTCGAGCACGTCGGCTTTGCGGCGGCGCAGGAAGATCGGCGCGAGCGTGTGGCGTACCTCCTCCAGGTTCTTGTAGCCGGTGATCGCGCCGTAGGCGTCCTGGATGGTGTGCTCGGCCAGGAACTGCCAGGCCGGACCGAGCAGGCGGGGGTCGAGGAACTCGACCACGCTGTAGAGCTCCTCGAGGCGGTTCTCGAGCGGCGTGCCGGTGAGCACGAAGGCATAGGGCGAGACGAGCTCCTTGATGCGCCGGGTCGTCTTCGCCTGCCAGTTCTTGATGCGCTGCGCTTCGTCGAGCACGATCAGGTCGGGCGCCAGGGCGACGATCTGCTCGAAGTCGCGCAGGACCAGCTCGTAGTTGATCACGACGAAGAAGCCCGGATCGGCATACTGCTTGGCGCGCCGGGCGCGGCTGCCGCCGACGATGGTGGCGGGCAGGCCGGAGAAGCGCGCGATCTCGTGGCCCCACTGGCGCTTGACCGATGCGGGCGTGACGATGAGCACGCGCCGGATGTCGTGCTGCTCGCGCAGCAGGTGGGCGGCCGCGAGCGCCTGCACCGTCTTGCCCAGGCCCATGTCGTCGGCGAGGATGGCGCGCTCGGTGAAGGCCAGGAAGAGGGTGCCGACCAGCTGGAAGGGATAGAGCGGCACCCGGAGCAGATCGAGCCGCCGCGCGCCCGCCTGCACGGCCGCCAGCAGGGCATCGCGCTCCTGCGCGCGCGCCTGCCGGTGGCCGACCTGCGCCAGGTGCTCCCAGACGTCGGGGTCGACCGTAATGGTGCCGCCGTACTCCTCCACCTCCTCCTGGAACGCCCGCAGCCGGAAGGCGAAGGCGGCCGGGTCGGCGTTGATCTCGTCGGCGTGGGGCAGCAGGTAGTGGTTGACCAGGCGCAGCAGGCCGAGGTCGAGCGAGTCGTCGTACTCGGCCGCGAGGTGCCAGCCGTGGTCGTAGGCCAGCGCGACGTGGACGTGCAGCCGTCGCCGCTCGACGAGGGCCTCGCGGGCGGCGCGCAAGCGCTTGCCGTGGCGGCGGCGCAGGTGCTTGAGCACCGCCTCGATATGCTTGCAGGTGCCCAGATTATTGCCCTGGTAGTCGGGGCAGGAGCAGCGGTTCAGGAAGCGGTCGGGGTCGCGGATCTCGACGGTGTAGGGGATGCCGCTGTTGCCGGTGACGGTGTAGAAGCCGAGGATTTCGTCGGGCCGCTCGGCCTCGACGGAGAAGGGCTCGGTGGCGGCGCGCTCGCGGCGGCGCTCGATCGCCACCTCGCGCGCGATGTCGGAGGCCCCGGCACGCGGCCGCCCCGCGCGGCCATATTCACGTCGCGCGTCCACGGGGCGGGTCCTCCTGCGGTTGCTGAACCATGCTGCATTATACTCCTTGCGCGCCCCCGGCCGGGCTGCCCGATCCGGCCCGCACGGGAATCCGTTATATCAGTGGAGATCGCGCGCCGCCCGGCGCGCCGCCGGCCGCGCCCGCCTGTATGCCGGGCTGCCCCGTCGCCCGGCCTCCACCCGTGGTCCCGCGCTCGCCTGCCGAATATCGGTCGAAAGGCGTCTACTCAAGGCCCAGCCGATGGGGTATAATTCCGGCAAATCGCGCGCCGTGCGGCGCGGGCGGCTCGTCCGTTCGCGCCGGCCGGCGCCATTCGGCAGATCAGGAGCGAAACCGGCATGGTCGTGCAACTCTATAACACGCTGACCCGCACCAAAGCGCCTTTCGTGGCGATCGATCCGCCACGCGTGGGCATCTACACGTGCGGGCCGACGGTCTATGACTATCAGCATATCGGCAACATGCGGACCTACATTTTTGAAGATGTGCTGGTGCGCGTGCTGCAGTACAACAACTTTGACGTCACGCGCGTGATCAACATCACCGACGTGGGCCATTTGACGTCGGACGCCGACATGGGCGAGGACAAGATGGCCGTCGGCGCGCGCCGGGCGGGCAAGACGCCGGCCGAGATCGCGCGCTTTTTCACCGACGCCTTCTTCCAGCACTACCGCGCGCTCAACTGCCTCCCCCCGACCATCGTCAGCCCGGCGACCGAGCACATCGACGACATGATCAAACTGGTCGGCTGCCTGGTCGACAAGGGGGTGGCCTACGAGACGAGCGACGGCATCTACTTCGACGTGGCGAAGTTTCCGGCCTATGGCGCCCTGAGCCGGCTCTCGCTGGAGGGCCAGGAGGCGGGCGCGCGCGTGGAGGTGAACCCCGAGAAGCACGGGCCGTTCGACTTCGCGCTCTGGAAGCGCGCCGCGCCCGAGCACCTGCAGCAGTGGACCAGCCCCTGGGGCCAGGGCTTCCCCGGCTGGCACATCGAGTGCTCGGCCATGAGCATGAAGTACCTGGGCCCGACGTTCGACATCCACTGCGGCGGCATCGACCACATCCCCGTGCACCACGAGAACGAGATCGCCCAGGCCGAGGCCTGCACCGGGCAGCCGCTGGCGCGCTACTGGCTGCACGGCGAGTTCCTGCGCATGGTCCAGCCGATCACGCGGCAGGAAGGCGCCGACACGGTCACGGTCGAAGAAGAAGTGAAGATGAGCAAGAGCCTGGGCGGCTTCGTGACGCTGGACGACGTGATCCGCGCGGGCTATCCGGCGCTGGCGTTCCGCTACTTGTGCCTCACCGCGCACTACCGCAGCGCGCTCAGCTTCCGCAGCGACCTGAGCTCGCTCGACACGCCCGCGCGCGCCCTCGCCCGGCTCTACGATTTCGTGCGGCGCGCGGGCGAGCAGGGGCCGGGCGCGACGCCGGACGCCGCGCCCGAGACCTGGACGGCGGCCTTCCAGGAGCAGTTTGTCGAGGCGATCAACGACGATCTGAACATGCCGCGCGCGCTGGCGACGGTCTGGGACCTGGTGGCCGAGGCGAACCGCCGGGGCGCGCCCGCCGCGGCGCTGCCGCTGCTGCTCGATTGGGATCGCGTGCTCGGCCTGGACCTGCAGGCACAACTGTCCCGCGAGGACACGCTGTCGCCCGCGCAGGAGGCCCTGCTGGCCGAGCGCCAGGCGGCGCGCCAGGCCCGTGACTGGGCGCGCGCCGACGCGATCCGGGCGGAACTGCTGGCGCAGGGCATCGAGATTGAGGACACCCCGCAAGGCCCGCGCTGGAAGCGCATCGGCGGCGGGTAAGTCACTCTGCCGGCGTGGCCCCGCGGCCCGTGCCCGCCGGCGGTGAGGAGGATGGGGCGATGGCGAGCCAGGACACGGTGACCTGTTATGACCCCGCGGGCCGGCCGGTGGCGGTGCCGCGCGACCGGATCCAGTTGCGGGCGACCGTCTACGCGATCGCCTTCACACCGGACCGCGGCCAGGTCTTGCTGATCCGCGGGGCCCGCCCCGCGGACTGGGCGCTGCCCGGCGGGCCGGTGCGGGCCGCCGAGGCGGCGGCGGAGGCGCTGCACCGCGGCGTCGAAGCCCAGGCGGGGCTCACGTTCAGCGCGGGGCCGCCGATCTACTGGGCCGATTCGTTCGTGGCATCCGCCGCGGCGGGCCCGCCCTCCGGCTTCCACGTGGTCGAGCTTTTCTACCTGGTGCAGCCTACCGGGCCGCTCGCGCCGCACCTGGAGGAGAGCCGCGGCACGGGGCACGCCGGCGCGGCCTGGGTGCCGCTGGAAGAGCTTGAGACGCTCGACCTGCCCGGCGCGCACTACGACGCCGTGCAGCAGGCCGCGGCCTGGCTCGAGGCCACCGAAGGCCCGGCCATGGGTGACGACGACGATGACGACGATTAGGACAGGTACGGATGCGGATTCTGCTCACGAACGACGACGGCATTGATTCCGAGGGCCTGCTGGCCCTCTATCGGGCACTGCACGACGAGCATGAGGTCGCGGTGATCGCGCCCGATCGCAACTGGAGCATCGCCGGGCACAACAAGACGATGGATCGCCCCTTGCGGGTGACCGAGCGGCAGTGGGAGGGCACGACGGTCTATGCCAGCGACGGCACGCCGTCCGACTGCGTGGCCCTCGGGGCGCTCGGCTTCCTGGGCTACCGGCCCGACGTGGTCGTGGCCGGCATCAACAAGGGACCGAATCTGGGCGACGACATCACCTATTCGGGCACGGTCGCCGCGGCGATGGAAGGAGTCATCTCGGAGATGCCCGCCATCGCCTTTTCAATCGAGGACTATCTGGACTGGCACTTCGAGACGCCCGCGGCCTTCGCGGCGCGGCTGCTGCGCCAGGTGGCGCGCCACGGGCTGCCGCCCGGCGTGCTGCTCAACGTGAACGCGCCCAACCTGCCGCCGGCCGAGATCCAGGGCGTGCAGGTCACGCGCCTGGGGCGCCGCATTTACCGCGACGAGTTGGTGAAGCGGCTGGACCCGCGGGGCCGGCCCTACTACTGGATCGGCGGCGACATCCCGCTGGCGCATCAGGAGCCGGGGACCGACGGCTACGCGGTCGCGAACGGCTTCATCTCCGTGACCCCTATCCACCTGGACCTCACCAACCACCGCCTGCTCGAAGTCATCCGCGGCTGGGCGCTGGAGTAGGGCGGCCACCACAGGGGCCGTCCGGCCGGCTGTCCGGGCGCACGTAGAACTGGGATTTATGGCTAACGCAGTCTTGAGCGTATTCGACCTGAAGAAGACCTTCCACCTCGTGCCGATTTTCGAGGGCGTGAGCTTTACGCTGAACGAGGGCGAGAAGGCGGCGCTGGTCGGCGTCAACGGGGCCGGCAAGACGACGATCCTCGAGATCCTCGCCGGGCTCGAAGAGCCGGATACCGACGCCGGCACGGTGGTGCGCGCGCGCGGGCTGCACCTGGCCTACCTGCCGCAGGAGGTGGCCGGGCTCGGCTCGCTGGCGGGCGGGCCGCCGCCGGCCCCGGGCACGACGCTCTGGGAGGCCATGCTCGACGCGCTGGGCGAGATTCGCGATCTGCAGGCCGAGATGAACCGCCTCGAAGCGGAGATGTCGGCGCCCAACACCCCGCACACCGGCCCGGCCTGGGATGCCCTGATGACCGCCTACGAGGCGGTCACCGCACAATTCGAGCTCATCGGCGGCTACGACATGGAGCACCGGGTCGAGCAGGTGCTCGAAGGTCTGGGCTTCACCGCCGAGCAGTTCGCCATGCCGCTGGCCAAGCTGAGCGGCGGGCAGAAGACGCGCGCCGCGCTGGCCCGCGTGCTGCTCGCCGGGCCCGACCTGCTGCTGCTCGACGAGCCGACGAACCACCTCGACCTGAGCGCGATCGAGTGGCTGGAGAACTTCCTGCAGGGCTGGCGCGGCACGCTCCTCTGCGCCTCGCACGACCGCCGCTTCCTCGACCGCGTCACGGGCCGCACGCTGGACCTCGACGCGGGCCGGCTCGAGTCGTACCCCGGCAACTACACGCGCTACCTGGAACTGAAGGCGGCGCGTCTGGAGCAGCGGCTGGCCGAGTATGAGGCGCAGCAGGAGTTCATCGCCAAGACCGAGGAGTTCGTGCGCCGCTTCAAGGCGGGGCAGCGCTCCAAGGAGGCGAAAGGCCGCGACAAGCGGCTGCAGCGCCTGGCCCGCCTGCAGGCGCCCACGAGTCACGCCAGCCTCAAGCTCAACTTGCAGGCCAACCTGCGCAGCGGCCGCATCGTGCTCGCCACGGAAGACCTGGTCGTCGGCTACCGGCGGCCGGGCGGCAACGGCAGCGGGCCCGGCGGCGACCTCGCGCTGGTGCGCTGCCCCGACCTGGAGATCGAGCGGGGCGAGCGCGTGGCACTCATCGGCCCGAACGGCGCGGGCAAGACGTCGTTCCTGCGCACGATCCTGGGCGAGATCCCGGCGCTGGCGGGCGCCGTCGACCTCGGCCACAACGTGCACGTCGCCTACTACGCGCAGGCGCACGAGGGGTTGGACCCCGACCAGCAGGTCATCGACACGATCCTGCACACGCTGCCCATGACCGAGGGCGCGGCGCGCAACTTGCTGGCGCGCTTCCTGTTCACCGGCGACGACGTCTACAAGCGAGTGGGCGCGCTGAGCGGCGGCGAGCGCAGCCGCGTCGCGTTGGCCAAGCTGACACTGCTCGACGCGAACTTCTTGCTGCTCGACGAGCCGACGAACCACCTGGACCTCGACGCCCGCGAGGCGCTGGAGGGGGTGCTCGGCGATTACCAGGGCACCCTGCTCTTCGTGTCGCACGACCGCGCGTTCATCGACAGCCTGGCGACGCAGGTCTGGGTGCTGGGCGAGGGCAGCATCAGCGCCTTCGAGGGCAACTACAGCGATTATCAGGAGGAGCTCGCCCGGCGCCGCCGCGAGGCGGTCGGCGAGCCGGAGCCGGCCGCCGTGGGCGCCCCCGCCCGCGCGGCCAAGGCGGCGGCGCAGGCGCGGCAGGAGCAGCGGCGGCGTGAGGACGCCGAGCGGGCGGCGGCGCGGGCCCGTGCCGCGGCGGCGCGCAAGCTGCAGGAGGTCGAGGCGACCATCGAGACGCTGGAGGGCCGGCTGAACATGCTGGGCGCCGAGCTCCAGGCCGCCAGCGCGGCACAGGACATGGCCCTGGTGGCCGACCTGGGCACCGAGTACCAGCAGCTATCCGAAGAGCTGGAGCAGAAGATCGGCGAATGGGAGAAGCTGGCGAGCTAGGGCCGGCGGGCGCGCCCGGCAAGCTGTTGATCGGCCTGACGGGGAACATTGCCTGCGGCAAGAGCACCGTGCTGGCGCGGCTGGCCGCGCTCGGCGCGGGCGTGATCGACGCCGACGTGGTGACGCGGGACCTGCAGCGCCAGGGCGCACCGGCCTACGCGCCGATGGTGGAGGCGTTCGGGCCGGGCATCGTGCAGCCGGATGGCGAGATCGACCGGCGCGCCCTCGGCAACCAGGTCTTCGCCGACCCGGCGGCCCTGGCCCGGCTCGAAGCGATCGTGCGGCCGCTGGTGCGCGACGAGATCGCCCGGCGCCTCATCGCGGCCCCGCAGCGCGTCGTGGTGATCGACGCGATTGGGCTGCTCGAAAGCCCGCTGGCGGCCATGTGCGACCGCATCTGGGTCGTGACCGCGCCGCCGGAGCAGCAGGTGGCCCGGCTGGTGGCGACCCGCGGCCTGAGCGAGGACGAGGCGTGGCTGCGCGTGCGCGCCCAGCGCCCCCAGGCCGAGAAGGTGGCGCGCGCCGACCGCGTCTTCGACAACAGCGGCAGCCGGGCGGCCCTGCTGGCGCAAGTGGACGCCGCGTGGGCGGAATTGCAGGCGCCCGGCCCCGCCTGACGTGCCGCAGGCGCAAGCGGGATCGGGCGCGTCTGTGGGAGCGTGCTCCGTCACGCGAGGATGTCCCCGCACCGCCCGGCCGCAAAGAAGCCGGGATCGTCTGTAGGAGGGGGCTCCGCCCCGCGACAACCGCCGCCGCAAGATCTCGCCCGATAACCGCCGGGATGGAGGGCTGGGTTGGGCCAGCGATTCGACCGAAGGGGAGCGGGCCGGTCGCGCGTTGCCCAGCAGCTGAAGCTGCGGGCAACAACGACGAAGCCCCCTGCGGGGGCTGGGACGGGCGGCGAATTGGCGGCCGGGGACCGGGCGCGTCTGTGGGAGCGTGCTCCGTCACGCGAGGATGTCCCCGCACCGCCCGGCCGCAAAGAAGCCGGGATCGTCTGTAGGAGGGGGCTCCGCCCCGCGACAACCGCCGCCGCAAGATCGCGCCCGATAACCGCCGGGATGGGGGGCGGGGTTGGGCCAGCGATTCGACCGAACGGGAGCGGGGCGGTGGGGCGTTGCCCAGCAGCTGAAGCTGCGGGCAACAGCAACGAAGCCTCCCTGCGGGGAGGCTGCGACGATGGGCGATTCGGCCGAACGGGAGCGGGGCGGTGGGGCGTTGCCCAGCAGCTGAAGCTGCGGGCAACAACGACGAAGCCTCCTGCGGGGGCTGGGACGCCGGATCGCGCGGACGCGAGCGAGCAGGCGAATGCCGGCCGCCGGACGGGGACGGGCTTGGCGCCCGGCGGTCCAGCGCGGACGGGCAGGTCCCCGGAGAGGAGAGGCGTTTGCTAGGACGACATATCGGGGTGTTGTAAGAAATAAGGTAGTGGTCTTGCCCGACAATGCCCGGCTCGAAGAAGGCACGGAGGTTGAGGTACGGCCGCTTTCAGTGCCGGAGTCATCCGACGAACGGGCCGAGCGAGCATTCGAGCAGCGATTGGTTGAGAAAGGTTTGCTTGCCGAGATCAGAGCGCCTTCCAGAGTCAGACCCAAGGGAGACCGCACGCCTGTCAAGGCCAAAGGCAAGCCTTTGTCGCAGGTCATAATCGAAGAGCGGCGCTAGATGGCGGTCTATTGTCTCGAAGGATTTGTCGTTGAGAACCCTGATAATCACACCTGAGCGAGCATCACACTGACGGGAGGAGAACCGCCCCCATGCCTGATCCGCCGCCTGACGACGGCCGCTGGCAGGTGCTGCGCCGCGAGACGGTCTACGCCAGCCCCTGGATCAGCGTGCACCGCGCCTGGGTGCGGCTCCCCGACGGGTCGACCATCGCCGGCCACCACATGCTCGACTATCCCCGCCCGGCCGTCGGCGTGATTCCCGTCAATGCGGCCGGGCAGGTAATGCTCGTGGAGCACGACCGTTTTATCAGTGAGGAGCACGGCTGGGAGATCCCGAGCGGCGGGATCGAGGCAGGCGAGGACGAGGAGACGGCCGCCCGGCGCGAGATGGTCGAGGAGAGCGGCTGCACCGGCGGCCGCCTGCACCTGCTCGGCCGTTACCGGCCGAGCATCGGCAGCAGCAACCAGCTGTTCGTGCTCTACCTGGCCGCGGGGGTCGCGCAGACGGGCGCGATTCAGGACACCAACGAGATCAGCGCGGCCCGCTGGTTCAGCGTGGCGGCGGTCCGCGACCTGATCGACCGCAACGCCATCGCGGACGGCCTGAGCCTGACGGCGCTGCTGCTGGCGTTCTACCAGGGGCGCCTGCCCGGAGGAGGAGCAACGTGAGCGACGAGGCGGACCGCGCGGCGGTCGAGGCACGCAACAATCCCGCGAACCCGGAGCACTGGGACGCGCACTACCGGGCGCACGAGCCGGGCTGGGATATCGGGCAGCCGGCGCCGGCCTTCGTCGACCTGCTGGCGGAGCCCGACCCGCCGCCGCCCGGCCGCATGATCGTGCCGGGCAGCGGCCGCGGCCACGACGCGATCTTCTTCGCCGCGCACGGCTTCGACGTCGTCGGCATCGACTTCGCGCCGACCGCCGTCGCCGAGGCGACCGCCGCCGCCAGCCAGCGCGACCTGACCGGCCGGGTGCGCTTCGAGGAGCGCAACATCTTCGCGCTGCCCGCCGGCGTACCGCGAGTCGTTCGACTACGTGCTGGAGCATACCTGCTTCTCGGCGCTCAATCCGCAGCTTGACGACGAATACGCCGCGCTCGTCACGCGCCTCCTGCGCCCGGGCGGCACCTATATTGCGCTCTTCTTCACGCACGGGCGTCCCGGTGGACCGCCGTACACGACCAGTGAAGAGGAGGTGCGCCGCCTGTTCGCGACCCGGCTCGAGATCCTGACGATGCGGCCGCCCGCGCGCTCCGTGCCCCAGCGCGCGGGCAATGAGCTTTTCGCCATCATGCGCAAGAAGGAGAATCCGGCATGACCACTGCCCCCGCCGAGGCCTATCCGTTGCTGCTGGAGCCGCTGTTCCATGAGCGGGTCTGGGGTGGCCGCCGCCTGGCCGACGTGGTCGGGGCGGCCTTGCCCGACGGGCCGATCGGGGAAAGCTGGAGCATGGGGGCGGATAACCCGGTACGCAACGGCCCGCTCGCCGGCCGGACGCTGGGCTCGGTGGTCGCGACGAATCCGCGCGGCATCCTGGGGTACGCCGTGCAGTCCGGCGGGCGCAACGACCTGCCGCTGCTCTTCAAGATCCTCGACGCGAACGACCTGCTTTCGATCCAGGTGCACCCCGACGACGACTACGCCCGCCGCGTCGAGGGGGTGGCCTTCGGCAAGACGGAAGCCTGGTACGTGCTCGACGCCACGCCCGGCGCCTACGTCATTCACGGCTTCACGCGACCGGTGACGCGCGAGGAGGTGCGCCCGGCGTTCGCCGACGGCAGCATCGAAGCCTTGCTGCGCAAAGTGGAGCTGCAGAAGGGCGACGCCTTCCTGGTGCCCGCGGGCACGGTCCACGCCATCGGCGGCGGCCTGCTGCTGGCCGAGATCCAGGAGAACTCCGACGTGACCTACCGGCTCTACGATTGGGGCCGCCCGCGCGAGATGCATATCGAGCAGGGGCTGGCCGTGATGCAGCTGGGGCCGCCCGGCTTCAGCAAGAGCCGGCCGCTCGACCTCACGGTGGCCGGAGGCACGATCACCTATCTGGTGGCCTGCCCGTATTTCGTCTACCAGCACCTCACCGTGCACGGCGACATCCCGTCGGACACGGGCGGGCGCAGCCTGCACTGCCTCTTCTGCAGCGCGGGCGAGGGCACGATCGCCTACGACGGCGGCAGCGCGACGCTGCACCAGGGCGAGACGGCGGTGATCCCGGCGGCGCTCGGCGCCTACACGCTGCACGGCCGCGGCTTCGAGATCATCCGCTCGTTCGTGCCCGACCTGCGCGTCGACGTGGTGGCGCCGCTGGAGGCCGCGGGCAGCCGCGCCCCGGAGATCGCCGCGCTCGGCGGCGCGCCCGGCAACCCCGTGGCCGCGGCCGCCGGCCTGCCCGGTGCCTGACGCCTCGGGTCCCAGCGCACGGCGCCCCACGCGGGCTGTGCTCCGCCTGCTGCGCGTGACCCGCGTGCGCCTCCGCACCGGCCCAGTCAGTGCTGGGGCCGGAAGCCCAGGCGCTTCGCAACGACCAGTTCCTCGCCGCGCATCCCGATTGGCTCGTGCCCGCCTGGATGCGCGCGCAGACCGACCCGCACGCGCCGGGCTTTGCCGCCGCGGCGCGCAGCCGGCTGGTCGCCAACACCACGGCGCGCAACTGGACGCCGATCGGCCTGCCCGGCCGGCCGGAGATCGCGCTGGTCGACCCGCACGGCCTGGTGACGCCGCGCTACCCCGGCCCGTCGCTCGACGCCTGGGTGCAGGCCGACGGCGGCCCGCTCCTCGCCGCGGCGCGCGAGCCGCCGGGCGCGATCCGGCAGCGCCTGCAGGGGCGCCTGCCCGTCGTGGCCACGGCCTTCGAGCACGGCTCGCTGCGCCTGGCGACCGAGGCCTGGGTCGCCGTGCCCGACCCGGCAGGCGACGCTCGCCTGGGTCGCCGTGCAGGCGGTCGTCTTCAACCTGTCGGACGACCCGGCCACGGGCTGGTTCTACTTCGCGCTGCGGCCGTTCGGGCCGGAGGGCCTGGCCCCGATCCGGCGGATCCGCTACCGCGGCGCGGCCTTCAGCGCCGATGCGCGCACGGCGGCCGTGCTGCTGCCGGAGCCGCACGCCTGGGACTGCGACCCCGGCGACCGGGGCGACCTGGCGGCGCGGCTGCCGGGGCTGCGCGGCCGCCGCGCGGCGGCCAACGCGGCCGGCCTCTGCCAGGGCGTCGCGGGCTGGCGCTACGCCATCGCGCCGTGGGAGGAGGCCGAGTTCCTGGCTTTCCTGCCCCTCGGCGCCGCGCGCGCGTCCCCCGGCCCCGGCGGCCGCTCCGACGGCGCCGCGGCCCTACGCGCTGCTCAAGGGCGAGGGCACGGCCGCCTGGACGGCACGTCTGGACGCGGGCACGCAGCTAAGCGCGCCGGACACGCGGCTGGAGGAGTCGTGGCGGGCGAGCATCGGGCATCTGCTCGTGCTGCACGCCGGATCGTGGATCGCCCCTGGCCCGGCGAACGCGCACACCTTCCGCTTCCGCGACGCGGCGTTCATGCTGCCCGCGCTCGCGATCGCCGGGCAGGGCGCGGCGGCGTGGACCGTGCTGCGCGGGTATCCGGCGCTTCTGGCGCGCGGCGGGGCGGCCGAGGACCCGGTCGCCGCCGGCCAGGCGCTCTGGACGCTCGACCGCGTGGCGCGGCTGGCGCCCGATCCGGCGGCGGAGGCGGCGCTCTGGCCCGCGGTGGAGGCCGGGGCCGCGCGGCTGGCGGCGGCGCGGCACGGGCGGCGGCCACCGCGCGCCCGGGGGCTGCTGCCGGCAAGCGCGGCGGGCGGCCTGTTCGGCCCGCCGGACTACTACTACTGGGATAACCTCTGGGCGCTGGCCGGGCTGGAGGCCGCCTCGCGGATCGCCGGGCGGCTGGGTCATGATGCCGCGGCCACCGCGTGGTGCACGGAGGCCGTGCGCCTGGCGGGCGCGCTGGAGCGGAGCCTGGCGCGCGCCGCGACGGACGAGGGCGCGTTGCCCGCCGCGCCCGGCCGGGGCGCCGACGCGGGCATGGCCGGGACCCTGGCCGCCTGGTGGCCGCTCGAACTGTTCCCGGCCGACGATCCGCGCCTGCCCGCGAGCCTCGCGGCGCTGGACCGCGTCGCCACCTACCAGGGTCTCTACTATCGCGCCAGCCTGGCGCACGGCTGGAGCCCGGCCCTGAGCATGCTCGTGGCCGCGTGCCTGCTGCGCACCGATCCGGCGGCCGCCTGGGGCTGGGTCGACCGGCTGCTGGGCCGGGCGAGCGCGACGTACACCTGGCCCGGCGTCATCGACCCGCGCACCGGCGGCGGCAGCGCGGGCGACGGCGCGCAGGGCTGGGCCTCCGCCGCCTGGATCCTGCTCGTGCGCGACCTGCTGCTCTACGCGTCCGGCGACCGGCTCATGCTGCTGGCCGGCCTTCCGGCGGACTGGCTCGCTCGCGACGGCGCCCTCGCGCTGGAGCGCGCGCCCACTCCGTTCGGCCCGATCACCCTCACCGCCCGCTGGGACGCGGCTGCCCGCACCCTCGACCTGGCGGTCACGCCGGAGTCCGGCGCCGGCCCGCCCGGCGGTTACGTCGTCGCGGCCCCCGCCCTGCGCGGGACGGGCGAAGCGCCGCGCCAACGGCTGGCCCCGGGGGCACAGACGGCACGGCTGACGTGGGATGCGTAGGCGCCGCCGAGCGCGCTATCCACAATCGCGGTGGATAAGTTCGTGGATAAAGCGGTGGATAAAAGGGCTTGACAGGTCCCGCCTGCGGTGCTATGATGAAGGCACTTCAGTTGAAGTTCTTCGGAACGGAAGCTGGGGGACGAAGGCCGGAGGGTTCGCAAGGACCGTCCGGCTTTCCGTTTGTCCGGCGCCCGGATCAGCGGCGCAGCCCGGCGAGCACCACGCCAGCCGCGACCCGCTCTCGCCACCTCACCCCGAGGCAATCACCGCGAGCGTGATGTGCCTTGCCGGCGCGATACAAGGACTGCGAGGACATGAACACTCGTCAATTACAAGGGACGATCCTGATCTGGGCGATGCTGGGCGACCTGCTGGTTGTCATTCTGCTTAGCGCGTGCGGCGGGGTTCAGTCCCTGCCCGCCGTGCCGGCGGCGGTGCAGCTGTCCGAGACGGCAGTAAGCAGCGCCACCACTACCGCCGTCCCGACGGACACACTGACGCCCCTCTCGCCCACGGAGGACGCCACGGTCTCGTTTCAAGAGTTCAAGGCGGGCTATCCATCAGGCTGGTTCATGGATCCGACGGTGGCCGCCGCCGCGACCGAACTCGTGATCTCGTACAGCCAGCACCTGACCGCCATCGCCCTCACCCCGACCGAAACCGATGTTCCCTACACCCCGCCGCCCACGCCCACATATGGCGTGGGCGTGATCAGGGACGTAGGGTGCTACCCCCCGCATCATGACGGCCTGCCGCAGTATCCGAGCTGCGGGGATGCCTATGTGAACGGCGCCTGGTACTTCGTGGGCGCCGGCTACACCGGGGGCGGGATCAACCCTTACAACCCCCCGCCACAGAGCCTGCTGCTGGTCTGCCCGGAGCCGGTGAACGCGCATCTGGGCAGCAGCTCCTCGATCATGTACAAGCCGCCGGTGAACGTGGGCGACATCCATATCGAGTCGATCGCGGGCTCGCTGGTCACCGTGGCGCCGCGCGACCCGGCGAACCAGGCGCGCTTCGTCTTCGACCTGGCCACGCGCCAGTGGGTGAGCGGGCCTACGCCCGGCCCGTCGCCGTCAGCCGCGGTGTCGCCGACCGCCGCGGTCTCCCCGCTCCCGACGCAGACCCCATGACGCATGGGCAGGCAGCTGCGCCTCCCGCCGCGCCCAGCGGACGCGCCTGAGCCCGCTATCCACATTTCCGGTGGATAAGGTGGTGGAAAACGTAGTGGATAAAAGGCTTGACAGGCCCAGCCTGCGGTGCTATGATGAGGGCACTTCAGTTGAAGTTCTTCGGAACGGATGACTGGAGGACGAAGGCCGGAGGGTTCGCAAGGACCGTCCGGCTTTCCGTTTGCCCGGCGCCCGGATCAGCGGCGCAGGCCGGCGAGCACCGCGCCGAGGATGAGCATGCCCAGCACGACGATCGTGGCCGCCGCATAGCGCGCGTCGTGCCGGCGCAGGAAGACGATCGCCGAGGCCGTCAGGTGCACCAACGGCATGAACAGGATCGTGAGCAGCCCGAGGTCGAGCGCGGCGATGGGATCGGCCGCCAGCAGGGCGGCGGGTAGCTGGTCGACCGGCAGCACTTGCCCGGCCCGGGCGGCGACGGCCGGATCGAGCAAGGCCCCGAGCAGGCCGAGCGCCATGAGCGTCAGGCTGAGGGCGATCCCGACGACCAGCGTCCAGCGCACCACGCTGTAGAGGCTGTCGGAGCCGGAGGGATCGGCACGCCGGACCTCGCCCATCGTCAGCCTCCCGCGCACCAGGGGCAGGCGTTGAACGTCTGCAACAGCATCTGCAGCGCGACCAGGAGCGCGACTACGCCGAAGATGCGCTTGAGCGCCGGGGTGGAGAGGCGCCCGCCGAGGTAGGCGCCCAGGCGGGCGCCCGCGAAGATGCCGAGGGCAGTCGGCGCGGCGATCATCGGGTCGATGCGGCCGCCCGCATAATAGACCAGCGCGCTGGCGGTGGCGGTCAGGCCGATCAGGTAGGAGCTCGTCGCCGTGGCCGCCTTGAGGGGCATACCCATCAGGAGGTGCATGACCGGCACCTGGACGATGCCCCCGCCCACGCCCAGCAGGCCCGAGATGGCGCCGCCCAGCAGGCTCGCGCCCATGGCTCCCGGCAGGCGGCGCGGCGTGTAGGTGACCGTGCCGGCCCGGGCATCCGTGTAGCTCGCCGTCAGGTGCCAGGGGTCGTCCGCGGGGTCTGGGGGCGGGGGCGGGGGCGGGGCATCGCGCCGCGGCGCGCGCAGCATGGTCCACCCGGTGTAGGCCAGCAGCACGGAGAAGAGCGCGCGCAAGATGTGTTCGTCGATGGCGCGCGCGAGGAACGACGCGGCAACGGCGGCCGCCACGGTGGCGATCGCCAGCAGGATGCCGAGGCGGATGTTGGCGACGCGCGTGCGCACGTAGGTGCTCGACCCGCCCGCCGAGGTGGCGGCCACCGAGACGAGGCTGGTGCCCGCGGCGAGGGGGAAGGGCAGGCCGAGGCCGAGGGTCAGCGCGGGCACGAGAAAGATGCCGCCCCCCAGCCCCAGCAGGGCGCCGATCAGGCCCGTGGCGATGCCCAGGCCGACGAGGATGATCATCAGGCCGGTGTTCACGACCATGGGCACACCTCGCGGCGCTGCGGCGCCCGCCGGGCGGGGGCTACCATTCGACCTTGACCACGATGGCCGTGATGTCGTCCTGGTGGGCGCGGTAGTTGTAGGGCTTGCTGAGGTCCGACGGGTCGGGCAGGGTGCGCTCGGCCGAGCGGGCATCGGAGCGGTCGACCAGCGCGGCCGCCGGGTCGATCAGGCCGAGGGAGTCGCGGATCTCGGCCGTGGTCAGGTTGGCGTAGACGCCATCGCTGCAGAGCAGCAGCAGGTCGCCAGGGCGGAGCTCGATGACGGACAGCACGGGCGGCGGGGTCTGCGGGTTGTCGCCGACCTCGCCGAAGACCAGGTTGCGCTGCACGAAGTAGCGGCGGGTCACGGGATCAAGCGCGCTGATGTCGCGGCCGTCCCAGGAGTCGAGGGTGTCCTGGATCACCTGCACCTGCTCGTCGCTCAGCAAGCCGCTCTCGTGGTCGCCTTGCACGGCGTCCTGGTCCTCGGTCAGCAAGATGAGCTCGCCGTCCGAATAGAGATAGGCGCGGGTGTCGCCATTCTGGCCGATAACCGCGTGGCGCGCGTTCTCGCAGAGGATCGCCCCGGTCATGACGGCGGCGGGCATGACGTCCTCGACCGTCTTGCCCTCGGGCACCTGCTCGGGCGGGATGTGGCCCGACTGGTTGATGTCGCGGAAGATGCGCTGCCCGGCCTCGAGCACGGTCGCGGTGAGCAGGTCGCGGGCGTCGGCGACCGCCAGATCGGCCGGCAGGTCCGTGAGCCGGGCGGCCAGCACCTCGCCGATGGCGTGGGCTGCGTGCTCGCCGCCGATCTCGCCCGTCGGGGTGCGGCGCCGCGCGCTGCCCATGCCGTCGACCACGGCGTGGGCGCGCCCGTTCGGCGCGGACCAGCCCAGGTCTTCGTCGCGCTCGGGATGCTGCCGGCTGGGCAGGCTCTTGGACCAGACGCGGATCGCGAACGAATCCGCCATGAGAACTTCCTCCAACAAGATGCCTTGCAAGATGCCTTGCAAGATGCCTTGCAAGATGCCTTGCAAGATGCCTTGAGCGCAAGATGCCCTGCAAGATGGCTTGCGTGATGGCTTGCTGCGGTCATTATAATGCAAAGCGGCAATTCGCGCAGTATAATGGGCAAGGCGCCCGCCGGCTGCAACCCGGGCGCCGCGATCCCCGTAGATCCGCCGGTAAGGAGGCGCCAGCGTGTATATTGTGTGTCCCGATTGCGGGGCGGACCAGCAGGAAGTCGGCAAGTACTGCGAGAACTGCGGGCGGCTGCTCACGGAGGCCGATGCGCAGGCGGCGGCTCCCGCGGCCCCCGCCCCCTGGAACCCGCCCGCGAGCGCGAGCGCCGCGCCCCCCCCGGCCTGGACGGCGCCGGCCGCGCCGCCGCCGCCCTGGGCGGCACCGGCCGCGGGCCCGGCGGCCGCCCCCGCGGCCACCGCGCACTTCGGGGTCGTGCGCAACGGGCAGGCCGACGCCGCGCAGGGCTTCACGCTGACGCACGCGGGCGAATACCTGGTGGGCCGGCCAAATCAGGAGACGGGCAGCGGGGTGGACGTCGACCTGCGCCAGTGGGTGCAGCCGCTGGACATCGGCGGGCAGAAGCAGTACCTGGTGCACCGCAACCAGTGCTTCCTGGGCATCGGCGCCGACGGCGTGGTGACCATCCGGCCGTGCCCCGGGGTCGAGACCGACACGCTGGTGCGCCCGGCGGGGCAGGGCGGCTTCGTGCCGCTGTCCCAGCTCGCGGGCGTGCGGCCCATCCGCCCCAACTCGACCTTCGCGCTGGCCCCCGGCGACCAGGTCTACATGGGCGACCCGGCGGGCGTGCCGTACTTCCTCAGCGGCGACCCGACGGCGCACGACAGCTACGTCGTGCTGGAGCTCCTGCCCAGCTAGGGCGCCGCGCGCGGGCTACTTGGCCTGGAACGACCAGGTCTGGGCCGCCGCGTCGTAGATCATGCCGCCCTGGTAGTCCCAGGCGGAGCCCATCTTCAGCACGCTGATGTTGACGAGCGAGGTATCGCCGTTGGCGTCGAACTGCCACTCGCCGAGGATGTGGGGCGGCGGCAGGTCCGCCGACTTGGTGGTGGCCATGGCGGCACGCACCGCCTCGCGGTCGGTGCCGCCCTGCGCGATGGCGTGGAGCGCGACTTTTGCCGCCTCGTAGCCGAAGGGCGCGAAGTCCTCGTTGTTGTCGCTGGGGTACTTGGCCTTGTACTGCTGGTACCAGTCGGCGCCGGGGCCGGCTAGCTGGTTGGCCGGCAGGCCGATCAGCGTCGCGTAGGCCCCGCTGCCACCCGCGGCATCGGCGCCCGCCTGCTGGATGAAGTCGTTGTTCTCGATCCCGTCGGCGCCCATGAAGCCGCCCGTGTAGCCCGCGGCGCGCAGGTCGCGCAGCACGAGCGCCGGGTGGTTCTCGGTGACCCCGCCGAAGTAGACGAGATCCGGATGCGTCGCCACGATCTTCTGGGCCAGGTCGGTGTAGGAGGTCGCGCGGACGTCGATGCCCTCGGGGCCGCCGGCCACGGTCACGCCCAGGCTTGCCGCGGCCTGGGCGAAGATCACGGCGATGCCGTGGCCGTACAGCTCGGTGTCGTCGAGCACGTAGACCGAATGCACGCCCAACTGTTTGGCGGCGAAGGCGGCGGCCGCGGTGCCCTGCAGGTCGTCGGCGGGCACCACGCGGAAATAGCTGCGGATGCCGAGCGGGTAGTAGATCCAGGGCTCGCCGGCCGTGCCCGTGTTCGGCTTCGTCAGCCCGGGATAGGTGTTGCCGGGGCTGACCATCGCCAGGTGGACGCGGTTCAGCACGGGGATGCTGATCTTGGCGGCGCCGCTGTTGTAGGTGCCGATATAGGCCATGGCCTGCGGGTCGGCGGCGGCCTGGCGGGCGTTGGCAAGCTCGACGTCGGCGTCCCAGTGGTAGCTGCCGTCAGGCTGCTGCTTGTCGTCGGTCAGCGGCACGTAGTCGACGGTCAGGTTGCCGGCCTTGCCGCCCGCCTCGTCGACCGCCATCTGGATGCCGTGCACGATGCTGCTGTAGTCGTGTATCGGCACGCTGGAATAGAGATGGACGACGTTCGGATCGGGCGCGGCCGAGAAGCGCAGCGAGGGCGTGAGCACGACCAGGAGCACGGCCGTGACCACGACCGCGGCCAGCACCGGGCGCAGGATTTCCAGGGCGTTGGCGGCAAGCGACCGCGACCTCATAGTACGCACCTTTCTACGGAGGATGTAACCTGATCCCGCACCCACTACGTAATCTACTGCGACGGCGTTGCAGCCGGGCCGGCACGGCAGGCCCGGGGCGCAATCCCCGTGCAAGGTCGCGCAAACTTGAGTATACTAGGACGGGTGCCGCCGGCCACTTTCCAGTATAGCGACCTCGGAGCCGGCCCGCAAGCGTTCCCGCCCGTCTCCGGCCCGGTCGCGCACCGGCCGCGGCACCGGGACGCAGTTCAGAGAGGAAGATCCGGTCTTGGCAACGAAACAGGCGCAAAGTACGGCCGTGCCCCAGGAATGTCCCTCGTGCCACCAGATGGTGGTGCCGTCGGACGGGTATTGCCCGGAGTGCGGGTCGCCGATGTCGCTGTCGTCGGGCCCGATCACGCCGGACCCGGCCGTGACTACGGCCCCCGCCGCGACGGCGGCCCCGGGCACCGCGGCGACGGCGGGCATGACCGCCTGCCCGGTCTGCGGCGTGCCCGTGCGCCCCGGCACCGAGTTCTGCCCCAACTGCGGCGCGTCGCTCGCGGCCGCGGCGCGCAGCACCGGTCTGACGGCGGCGGCCGCGCCCGCCGCCGCGACGCCCGCGAATGCGCCGAGCGGCCCGGGCTCGCCCGCGGTCTGCCCCCGCTGTGGCGCGGCCCAGCGGCCCAACGCGCGCTTCTGCAAGGAGTGCGGCTACCGCTTCGGCGACAAGGCCGCCCCAGCCGCGCCCGTCACGGCCGCCGCGCTCAAGCCGGGCCAGGTGCTGGCCGGGCGCTACCGCATCGTCTCCGTCATCGGCGGCGGCGGCATGGGCGCGGTCTACAAGGCGGTCGATACGCACCTGAAGACGCGCGAGGAGCCGGACGGCCGGCCCGTCGCCGTCAAGGCGATCCTGAACACCGACGACCCCGATCTCCTGGCCGCGGCGGCGGAAGAGCGCGAGATGCTGATCCGCCTCGACCACCCGAACATCGTGCGCATCTACGACATCGTCGACGAGGGCGGCATCCCCTACATCGTCATGGCGTACGTGCAGGGCATGGGCTGGAAGCAGATGTACGAGTCGAACGGCGGACCGCTGTCCGAAGCGGAGGCCGTGCGCCTGATCCTGGGGATCCGGGGCGCCTTCGAGTACCTGCACCACCGCAAGCCGCCCGTGGTCTACCGCGACTTCAAGCCGGGCAACGTGATCCAGGTGGACGACCCCAGCGGCGAGAAGCGCCAGGTGCTGATCGACCTGGGCACGGCGATCGAGTACGTCCCCGGCCAGCGGCAGGAAGCCTGGGGCACCGAGGGCTACGCGCCGCCCGAGATCGGCGGCATCTGCGAGCAGCCGCCCACGATGGACCTGTTCACGATCGCGAGCACGCTGGCCGCGCTGCTCGGCGTGGACGTGGCCGAGCAGCGTATCCTGGCGCCGCCGCACGCGTCCTGGCCGGTCTCGGACGAGATCTACGACTTCGTCGTGCGCGGGCGCGACCCGGATCCGAGCGTGCGCTTCCAGACGGTCGACGAGCTGTTCGACCAGCTGGAGGGCATCAACCGCTTCATCCAGGGCGAGCAGCGCGCGCGCGTCGCGGGCACGCCGCAGCTGAGCGGCGTCTCGACCAGCAGCCTCGCCCAGTCGCTGATCCCGGTGCAGAGCACCCTCTTCACGGGCAAGCTGCTGAGCTCGACGACGGGCCGGATCACCGCCCTGCCGTCGCTCAGCACGACGGACCCGGCCGCGCCCGCGCTGCAGGCGGCGCGCGACCTGATGGCCGCCGGGCGCTACCCCGAGGCGCTGACGCAGATCGACGCCGCGCTGCGCACGAACCCGGCCAGCATCGACGGCCACTTGCTGCGCGCCGCCGCGCTGACGAACGTGGGCAACGCGACCGACGCGCAGGTCGAGCTCGACCGCGCGCAGCGCCTGAGCACGCCCGCGACCCGCTGGCGCACCCTGATCGTGCAGGCCCAGGCGGCCGAGGCGCAGCACGACTACGCGACCGCCGAGAAGCAGTACCAGGAGCTGACCAAGCTGGTGCCGGGCGAGGTGTTGCCCAAGCAGGCGCTGGCCGACATCTACCGCGCGACCGGGCGGTATACGGCCGCGGCCGAGCTCTATCAGCGCGTGGTCGCGGCCGACCCGGCGAACGCCGACGCGGTGCTCGGCTGGGCCGACAGCCTGGTCGCGCTGAACGAGTCGGATCGGGCGATCGCCGTGCTCGACGCGGTGAACGAGAACGCGGTGCGCTACGTCGACGCACAGCTGCGGCTGATCGAGCTGTACGTCGCCCGGATCGACACCTACCTGGACCAGAATGCCGCGGCGCTGCGCAGCGGCCGCCCGGCGCCGCCCGAGATGCTGCACGACCTCAGCCTGGCCGCGCGGGCCATCGCGGGCCTGGCCGACCGCACCGAGTCGCGGCACTATTACCGCCTGGCCGCCGATTGGTGGTACGCCGCCTACCGGCTGGCCCGGCTCAAGCGGCTGCCGGCGAATACCGAGTGGCCGGACGGGGCGCGCCACGCGGCCGACCGGCCGCGCGAGATCGGGCACGCCACGCGCGAGGCCTATCGGCGCTATCTGCACCGCGCGCCGGACTCCCCCGACCGCGAGGATATTCTGGCCCGCATCTATTTCGACATCGACGAGTGGCAGTAGCGTCGGCAGTAGAGAGGAGAGAACCCGGTCATGCCCAGCTTTCGCGTAACCCCCCATCCGGCTGAAGCCCAGGTGCTCCAGGGCCAGAGCACGGCGCGCACGCTCTACACGGTGGCCGCCGACGACGTCGCGGGCGAGACCGTGCCCGTGTTCCTGGGCGTGGTCATGGACCAGTCGGGCAGCATGAGCGGCTCGAAGCTGGAGGCGGCCAAGCAAGCGCTGCTGCAGCTGCTGCGCGCGGTCCCGGAGACCGACGACGTGGTGGTGCACATCACGCTGTTCAGCACGCTGGCGCACGAGCTCGCGCCGCCGATGACCGGCGCCACGCTGGCGCACGAGATGTCCGAGCTCACCCGGCGCATTCACGCCATCAGCGCGGGCGGGGCGACCTCGCTGGGCAGCGGGCTGCGGGTCGAGCTGCAGGCCGCGGCGGGCTACCCCTCGTACGAGCGCCGCGTGCTGATGATCACCGACGGGCGGCAGGAGGGCGCCGAACCGATCAGCGATGCCTACGACGCCGCCGAGACGCTGGCGGCGGCGCAGATGCGCGTCGACGCCTGGGGCATCGGCAGCGGCTGGGAGGCCGACCAGCTGCGCCGCATCGCGCACAGCACCGGCGGCGAGGCCGACGTGGTGCCCGAGACGCGGCACCTGGGCGAGGCGGTGGCCGAGCTCTTCGCCGAGGTGCGCGGCACGAAGGCGAGCAACGTGCGGCTGGTGCTCAACACGCCGAAGGGCGTGAGCGTGCGCAACGTGCGCCAGGTCTTCCCCTCGGTGCAGGACCGCGCGGCCCAACAGCTGGACGAGCAGCATTGGATGATCCCGGTCGGCGCCGTTGGGCAAGAAGAGCCCAAGTTCGTGGTGGAGGTCGACACGGTGCCGCGCAACATCGGCATCCCCTTCCGCATGCTCGTGCCGAGCGTGGTCTACGCGCAGGGCGGGCAGGACTACACCATGGAGCTCGACCGCAGCGCCTGGTTCTTCATGCGCTGGGTGGCGACGCCCGCCGAGATCTCGATGGATCCCGACCTGGCGCACTACACGGGTGAGGAAGAGATCAGCTCGCTGTCGAAGGAAGGCTTCGCGCTGCTCGACGTGGGCGCCGTGGACGAGGCGACGGCCAAGCTGAGCGCGGCGCTGCGCAAGGCGCAGGAGATCAACAGCCCGCAGGCCGCGATTCTGAGCACGGTGGTGAATCCGCAGACGGGGCGGCTGGTCTCGACCGACGCGAACGCGGCGGTGAACAAGACCGGCAAGCTGCACACGGGCAAGACCGGCAAGCTACTGGCCGGCACCGGCAAGCTGCAGCCGTAGGCCTGACGAGAGGAGACCCGCGATCGCTACCCCGAAGACCGCCCCGGCGCCGCCGCCCGCCCCCGCGCCCGCGGCCCCGCCCGCCGTCCCGCCGGCCCCGGCCGCCCCGGCGCTGCACGCCAACCCGCGGGTGCAGTCCCAGCGCCGCCGCATGCTGACCCTGGGCGCGGCCTGCATCGCCTTCGCGATCGTCGCGGGCATCGTCGCCTGGCAGGCGAACGGGACCACGCACGCGACCTATCATGCCCTGGTGGACCAGGGCTCGGTGAGCGTGGATGCGGCGCTGCAGGCGCGCGCCGCGGTGCTCGACCAGATGGGCGCCGCCGCGACCTACCTGGCGACGACCGGCACCCCGCGCAGCACGGCGCAAGCCTTCGCCGATCGGCGCTGGGCCGACTTCCGCGAGGCCTCACGCATCTCCTGGAGCAACCTCAGCGACCCGGTGCAGGGCGAGGGCAACGTCTTCCGCGCGGCCGACGCCGCGGCGAGCGATTACATCCAGCAGATCGGCGCCATGTTCGCCTATGTGGCGGCGAATCAGCCCGATGCGGCCGGGACGGCTTTCCTGACCGCGCGCGAGACGCTCAACACCCGCCTGATCCCGGCGCTGAACGGCCTGGAGGCGGTCAAGGTCGAGGACATGGAGTCGACCTACGCGAACGCGGCGAACCAGATCCAGGCCTGGCGCTGGGCGCTGATCGGCACCGCCGTGCTCTTCGCCCTGTTCCTGCTCGGCGGCCTGGCCGCCGTGCGGCGCATGCACTATATCTGGTCGTGGCCGCTCGGCCTCGCGCTGCTGCTGACCCTGGGCCTGACCTGGGGCCTGCAAAGCGAGCTCCAGACGGCGACCGCCGACATCCGCGTGATGGTGCGCGAGGCCTATGACAACGTCGCGGGGGTGCAAGACCTGGCCGCGCTCATGAGCCAGGAGCGCGCGCTGGAGAGCATCGCCATCTTCGACCCGACGCACGCGGCCACCCGCCTCACCAGCTTCGACCAGTACAACTTCCTGGTGGAGCAGACGCTCTGCGGTGACTCGGGCTGCACGGCCACGCCGTTCCTCGATGCCTCCGGCAACGTCGACCCGGGCGTGCTGCAGACCGCGCTGACCGGCCAGGTGAAATTCGGCTTGCCGCGCGCCCCGCTCATCGCGAACGTGCACTTCGCGGGCCAGGCCCAGGCCTACGAGACCTTGCGCGCCGACTACCGCAAATGGCTGCAGCTGCACGGCCAACTGGCGTCGGATCTGCAGCAGAACCAGCCCGCGGCCGCGCGTGACCTGAGCACGGGCGCGCTGGACCAGGCCTTCACGCAGGTCGTGGCCGACGCGGACGCGCTGCGCCAGATCGCGCGCACGCCGTTCGATCAGATCGCCTCGAACGTGGCGACGAACAGCACGCTGGCGCAGAACGCCGCGGCGCTCTTCCCGCTGGCCGGGCTGCTCGGCGCCTGGGGCGTCTGGCGCCGCCGCAGCGAGCTCTTCGTCTAGCGCGCCGGAGCGGCCAGGGCGCGTCTGGCGCCGCCGCCGGGGCGGGGCCTGCGCCCGGCGTCCCGGCCGGCCGGCATCTCACGTCCTCCCGACAACCACCCCCCTTACGTCGTCACCATCGTCACCATCCGGCGATTCCGCCTAATAGCAGCGCAAAACAGGGTGACGCCCCTGGTGTCGCCGTGCGGGCGCGGCGCGTCACCGCTCGTCACCCGCGCCGCGCCCCGCGGGGGCGGCGGGACCGGCCCCGGAGGCCGGCGTCCGCCCCGCGTCGCCGCGCCGGCTGGTCACCCCGCCGCCGGGGGTGCCTCCCCTCGTCCCCCCACCTCTCCCCTGTCATCCCGAACGCAGTGAGGGATCTCCGACTCCGGGATGCTGCCTCAGCGAAGGCCTTTCCTTGCCGGGGAGCCCCCGGTGGCCAGAGCGTTGGGCTCAGGGCCGGCCGCGCGGAGTCGGAGGCGGGGGACGGTCCGACCCCGCATATACGAATACGGGACGAATATACGAATGCGGTCCGGCTGCCTCCGGCGCTTCGGGCGGCTCCGCGCCGCCGCGCCGGCTGGTCGCGCCAGCCCCCCGCCCAGACCACCGTGCCCCCGGTCGCGATCGCCACCTGCCCCGCCAGGCTGAACAACTGCCGCAGGTGCTCCGTAGCCCCTTCAGCTGCAGCAGGTCTTTCGGCACCGCCCCCGCCTGACTGCCTATCTATTTGCGGATCTACCACGTTACAACCTTCCTCTTTGCCGTGCGCAAGGACCGCAGCCGGGTAACCCTGAGCGCAATGATCTCCTTCAGTCTGCGGGATCGGGGACGCGGTAGGCGCGTTTTGCCAGGTCGGTGGCGCACGCGCGGGCCATTTCGTGCGCCTCGTCTTCCGCGATCAGCCCCTGGACCACCAGGCCGGCCAGCCAGTCGCAGCTCACCCGCCGCCAGACGTCGTGCCGCGCCGGGATCGAGGCGAAAGCCCGTGTGTCGTCGTTGAAGCCTGCCGTGTTGTACAGCCCGGCGGTCTCGATCACCCGCTCGAAGTAGCGGCGCATGCCCCCGGGGCTGTCGAAGAACCACCAGGGCGGGCCCAGGAGCAGGGCCGGGTAGTGCCCGGCCAGCGGCGCCAGCTCCCGGCTGTAGGTGCTCTCGTCCAGCGTGAACACGATCAGCCGGAAGCGCGGATCGTTGCCCCACTCATTGAGCAACGGGCGCAGATTGCGCGTCCACTCGGTGCTCACCGGGATATCGGCGCCCTTATCCGGCCCGAACTGCGCAGCGACCGTCGTGTTGTGGTTGCGGAAGCTGCCGGCATGCAACTGCATGACCAGCCCGTCCTCGGCGCTCATGCGGGCGAACTCGATCAGCATGTGCCCGCTGAAGCCGGCCGCATCGTCTTCGGTAGCCAGGCCGCGCAAGGCTCGTGCGAAGATCGCGGCGACTTCTGCCCCGTCCCGGCGCGCGGTGTACGGTGTCGTCACCCCATGGTCGGTAGCCAGGGCGCCCAGCTCCTTGAACACCGCCCGTCGCTGCTCCAGCGCCCGCACGTAGCTGACGTAATCCGTCACGTCAACGCCCGAGACCGCACTCAGCAGCCCGATCTGCTCGCGCCACGCTGGACTGCTGATGTTCACCACTGCGTCAGGCCGAAAGGTGGGCCGGATATAGCTCAGCCCTGCGGCCCGTAGCCGGCGGTGCTGTTCGAGTGGGTCGGTGGCCGCGTCGGTGGTGCAGAGCAACTCGATCTGGAAGCGTTCCAGCAGGGCCCGGGGCGCGAACTCGGGGCGCGCCAGCTGCGCCTCCAGGTGGTCATAGATACGCCCGGCGCTCTCGGCGTTCAGCTGTTCCTGGACCCCGAAGAGGTTGACCAACTCGTCGGCCAGCCAGAGGCCGGTCGGCGTGCCCCGGAAGAGGTAGAAATGCTCGGCGAAGCGCTGCCAGATGCGGCGGTGATCGGTTTCCACCGGCGTGCCGTCGCGGCTGGGTACGCCGAGATCTGCGAGTGCCACGCCCTGGCTGTAGAGCAGGCGGAAGACGTAGTGGTCCGGAATGATAAACAGGTCGGCGGGCGTGCCTAAGCGCGCCGCCGGATCGGCCAGCAGCGCGGGAGGCACGTGCCCATGCGGGCTGATGATCGGCAGATCTTTGACGGCCGCGTACAGTTCGCGGGCTACGCTGCGTTGTGCCGGGTCCGCGTGAAAGCAGCGGTCGGGCGAGAGCGTCCAGTCCATCAGCTTACCGTCAGCAGCTCGGGCACCGCTTGCGTCGTGGGAGTCTCACTCCGCGGGGCCCAGAACTCCCGCAAAACGTGCGCCGCCATCTTGGGCGTGCGTGTGCGCGTGAAGACTCCCTTCATGTTCAGGCCGCCCACGCGCATGACCCCCTGTACCGCCGCGAAATCGGCGAAGTTCCACACCTGCATCCCGGCCACGTAGGGCTTGCGCGCCGCCACTGCGAGGGAGCCCCGGATCAGTTCCGCCTGATACTCCTCGGTCCACATGACATTGGGATGCCCATGCATCCCGGCCATGGTGTCCGCGCCGAACTCGGTCACGATCACCGGCTTGTGCCAGGTCTCCCAGAGGGAATCCAGCTCCGCGTCCAGCGCGGCAAGCGCCTTGTCCAGGTCGCCGCCCAGCACATACCAGCCCCAATAGCGGTTGATGCAGACCACGTCGCACTCGGGCGTCCACTCCGGCGGGCTACCCGTCATCGTCACCAGCGTCGCCAGCCGGGTCGGGTCCAGCTCCCGGGCCCGGCGCAGCAGCGTATCCAGGAACTCTTTGCCCCGCGCGACCGCGGCGCTCCCGCCCGGCGACGCATTGTCCATCTGCGCGAAGCTCCAGCCCAGCGGCAGGGGTTCGTTTGCCACCGACCACATCAGCACGCTCGGATGGTTCTTGTCGCGGGCCACCAGCTCCCCGAGCTGCTGCAGGCACGTGCCCAGGCGGATGGCTGCGTTCTCTTCATTCTCGAACAAGAGGCCGACGGCGGGCAGCTCGTCGATGATCAGGAAGCCCGCCCGGTCGGCCAGATGCATCTCCTCCTCGCTGTAGGGGTAGTGCGAGGTGCGATAGGCGTTGGCGCCGGTCCAGTGCATCAACGCGTAGTCCTTGACCAGGAGCGGCAGGTTCAGGCCCTTACCGCTCGCAATAAAATCCTCGTGACGGCCGAAGCCGTTCAACTGCACCGGCCGGCCGTTGAGCAGGATCTGTCCGCCGTCCACCGCCACGGTGCGGATGCCAACCGGCAGCGCATAGCGGTCGTCATCGGTCGAGATGGTGAGGTCGTAGAGAAAGGGATCCTTGTCGGACCAGAGGCGGGCCGCCGGCACCTTCAGCTTTACTTCGGCCACCCCGCCCTGGAACCGCAGCCGTGTCGCGATCGGCGCGGCGCCGCCCGCCAGCGTGCAACGGCCGTCGGTCGTCACCACCGCGCTCAGCCGGGCCGTGACCGTTACCACGCCGTCGGCACCCGTGATTGTGGTTACGACCGTGATATCGTCGATATAGGTCTGCGGGACGCTGTACAGCAGCACCGGGCGGTGGATGCCCGCGAAGGGGAAGAAGTCAAAGGTCGTCCGCGGCACGAGGGCGGCCGGACCCGGTGGGCTGTCCACGTTGCCCGGGGGCACCCGCGTCGGCTTCAACTCGTTCTCCACGCCGATCGCGATAACGTTCGCCGCATCCCAGCGGACCAGGTTCGTGATCTCGAAGGCGAAGGGCAGGTGCCCGCCCGCGTGCTCGCCAACTTTCGTGCCGTTGACATAGATCGTGCCGTGATAGTTGGCCGAGCCGACACGGATGAACACCCGCTGACCCTGCCAACCGTGCGGGACGTAGGTACGGGTCACGTACCAGGCCAGGTCTAGGTAGTTGAAGAGATCCGCATACTGCTCGTTCCAGCTGCCCGGCACCGCTATCGGGCGCGAATGGGTCAGGCCGTTGAACCAGCCTTCCCCGTCCCCGATGCGCTCCGGGTCGATCTGGAAGTCCCAGATGCCGGAGAGGTCGAGCTTGTTGCGGTAGTCGTTCTGTTGGGGATAAAGCACGATGCGCTCCTTTTGCCGGGTGCCGGCCCTGCTTTTTTCGTCTGGCCCTCGGGCCGGCGGCTCAGTCCGTTCGGGTCCCGACCTCCTGCGCCAGGATGATCGCCTCGGCGACGGCGCGCGGCGACTTGCCCGCCGTCGTACTTGCCGACCGGATGCGGGCAGACGCCTCCTCCGCGCCCAGGTGATATGCGCTCATGAGCACATCCCGCGCCCGCTCGATGAGCTGGCGCGTCTCCTGCTCCGCGCGCAGGCCCAACACCTCTTGCTGCAGCGCCTGGATGTGGCGAAAGCTCGCTAACGCGATGTGCATCGCCGGCCGCAGCATGTCTTCCGTCAGCGGCTTGAGCAAATACCCGGTGGCCCCTGCGGCGGCGGCGCGCTGCGCCAGATCCAGGTCACTACAGCCCGTGACGAGCAAGACGGCGGCAGTCCGGTCGCTGGTCAGGATCTCGGCCGCCGCGATGCCATCCGTGGCGCCCGGCAGCCGGACGTCCATGATGACCAGATCGGGCCGCAGCTTGCGGGCGAGCGCGATCGCCCGCTGCGCATTCCCGGCTTCCCCCACGATCAGGCAACCCAGCGTGCCGAGTAGATCCCGCAGATCCAGGCAAAAGATCGGATCGTCGTCGACGATCAGCACTCCGATTTCGCTCTTCATGGCCGTGCCTCACCTGACCATCGCGCGGCCCGGCCGCCGTTGCCGCCCGCCCACGCCGGTCAGCCCGCCCCGCCGGGAGGAGCGTTCGGCGCCGTCGCCGGCGTCTTGGGTCCGTCCTGGCCCTCGCCGGGCCCGTAGAGGTGGCAGCGCACCCAGTGATCGCTGCCGACATATTCGCGTCCGGGCATGACCGTGCGGCACACGGCCAGCGCATAGGGGCAGCGGGTGACGAACGGGCAGCCCGGCGGCGGGTCGATCAACGACGGGACCTCGCCGCGGACCTCATGGTCCGTCGTCGAGAGCGCCGACTGCGGGTCGGGCACGGCCGAAATCAGCAGTTTCGTGTACGGGTGCGCCGGCTGGTCCATCATCTCGATACTGTCTGCCCCTTCGACCATGTGGCCGGCATACAGCACGATGGTCCGGTCGGCGATATAGCGCGCCGAGGCCAGGTCATGCGTGATGTACAGGAAGCCGATGCCCTGCTCATCCTTCAGCCGGCCCATCAGATTTAGCACGCCCATGCGGATCGACACGTCGAGCATGGAGATCGGCTCGTCGGCCAGGATAATCTCCGGCTGCACCGCCAGCGCCCGCGCAATCGCCACCCGCTGGCGTTGGCCGCCGGAGAGCTGGTATGGATGGCGATTGGCGATGTCCTGGGGGGGCGTGAGGCCCACCGTTTCCAGCAGCTCATACACCGCGCTCATTCCCGATCCCTTCAGGCGGCCGTGCCGCACCATCGGGCGCTGTAGGGCGTAGCCGATCGTCTTCAACGGATTAATCGAGCCGAAGGGGTCCTGAAAGATCATCTGCACCGCCTTGCGGTAGGCCAGCGACGCGCGGCGCGGCTCGGTTTTGAGGACATCCTGGCCGTGCAGGAGGATCTGCCCGCGCGTCGGCGGCATCAGCCGGGCGATCAGGCGCGCCGCCGTCGATTTGCCGCTTCCCGACTCCCCGACCAGGGCCACCACCTGCCGCCGGGCGATGGTAAAGGACGCATCGTTCAGCGCGTGGACGTAGCGGGGCCGGAACGGGCTGCCCACCGGGAAGTGCTTGGTCAGATGGCGCACGTCAAGGACGATCTCCTTGTCGCGCGCGTCGGAGGTCGGCACCGCACCTGCTGGCAAGGTTTGCGTGGTCATGCTTGTCCCTTTCCCCTCTCTCCATTGGGTTCTACTGCTTGCCCCGCCCCGCCGGGCAGGGGCATGCCCGGGTGCCAGCGCAGCCAGTGTCCGGGCAAAACCTCGCGCAACTGCGGTGGCGCCGCCGTCTCCTGCGGGTGGCAGATCGTACAGCGCGGGTGGAAGCGGCACCCCGTCGGCGGGTCGGCCATGTTCGGGGGGGACCCGGGGATGCCGGTCAAGCGCCGGCGCGCGCCGTGCAGCGGCGGGAAGGAGCGCAGTAGGCCCTGCGTATAGGGATGCAGGGGGTTATTGAAGATCTCCTTGGCCCCGGCCAGTTCCACGATTTGCCCGGCGTACATGATCCCGATGCGATCCGAGAATTCGACCATCAGGGAGAGGTCGTGCGTAATGAACAGCACCGAGAAGCCGAGTTGCTGCTTCAGCCGCCCGATCTGCTGCATGATATCCTTCTGCACCACGACATCGAGGGCCGTGGTCGGCTCGTCCATGATCAGCAGGGGCGGATGCAAGGCCAGGGCGATGGCGATGACCACCCGCTGGCGCATCCCGCCCGACAGCTCGTGGGGGTAGGAGTTGAGCCGACCGGGGTCGATGTTGACGATCTCCAGCAGTTGCGCCGCCTGGGCGCGCGCCTGGCGTCTCGAGATCCCCTGGTGCGTGGTCAGCACGTCCATGATCTGCTCAGAGATCTTCATCACGGGGTTTAGCGCGTTCAGCGCGCTTTGGAAGACCATGGCCACGTCGCGCCAGCGGAACGCCTCCAGCGAGGAGGACTCCGGCTCGAAATCCTGGCGGGTCAACAGCGACACCTCCGCGCCCTGGACCTGCGCGATCTCGTCCTCGCCCATCTCCAGCACATCGCGGCCTTTGAAGAGGATTTGCCCGCCGGTAATCAGGGCCGGAGGCCGCAGCACGCGCAGGATCGAGTGGGCAATGGTGGATTTGCCGCTGCCCGACTCGCCGGCCAGCCCAAAGACCTCGCCGGGCGCGATGGCGAAAGACACGCCATCGACCGCGCGGACCGCCCCGGCGGGCCCATGCCCCGGCGTCAGATATTCGACGCACAGGTCACGGATGTCGAGCAGGGCACTCGGGGCGCCCCCGCTACCTTCCGTCGGCTGTCGCGCGCTGGGGCCCGCCTTAGTTACTGCGCCGGAGGACCGGGGTGGCGCGGACTCGGCTGGAGAAGGCTTTCTTGACGACATTTCGCAGCTCCCTTTCAGCGCGCAGACGCGGATTCGTGATTTCGTCCATGCCGTAGTTGATCAGGGACAGCCCAAAGATGACCAGCGCGACGGCCAGGCCGGAGGGTACGAAGGTCCACCAGGCGCCGATGGACAGCGCGCCGCCGTTCTGCGCCCAGAACAGGTTGGTGCCCCAGGTCACGTCGGTCGTGCTGGTCAGCCCCAGGAAGGCAAGGCTGGTCGCGGCGGCGATGCTGTGGCTGACCGAGCCAACCAGGCTGCCGACGACGATGTTGGTCAGGTTGGGCAGCACCTCGTTGACGATGATGTAGGAGTCGGGTTCGCCGGTGACGATGGCTGCGTTGACGAACTCCCGCTCGCGCACCGCCAGCGTCTGTGCCCGCACGATACGGGCGCCGAAAGCCCAGCCGGTGAGGGCCAGGACGAAGATGACCGTGAAGTTGTTGGGCGCCAGGTAGGCCGACAGGAAGATCAGCAGCGGCAGGCCGGGGATGACCAGGAACAGGTTCATGAGCAACGTGAGCAGATCGTCCACTCGACCACGGAAGTAGCCTGCTATTATTCCGATCAGCGTGGCGATGAAGACCGTCAACACGCCGGCCCCGAAGCCCACGGCCAGCGACGCCTGCGCGCCCCAAACCGTTAAATGGAACACGTCCCGGCCCTGCGAATCCGTGCCCAAGAGGTTCTGCGCCGAGGGCGGCAGGTTAGGAGCGCCGGCGTACGCCGCCGGGTCTCCGGGGGCGATCAGCGGCGCGAGAAGCGCACCCAGCACGAAGAAGAGCACAATCGCGGCCCCGACCCGGGCCTTCGGGCTGCCGGCCAGCGTGCGCAGGAACGCCAGCCGGTCGCGCGGTCGCGCGGCCACCACCGGCACGACCACCATCTGGCCGGCCGGCGTAACCTCAATTTCCTCCATCGGGCGATCCACCGACGTTTCGACGCGGTCGGGCACCGGCGCGGTTAGTCCGGGCAGCGGCTCGACAGGTTCGAGCGGCGTACCGGCCACCACCGGCGCACCCTGAGAGTCCTGGGCTCGCTTTTGGGAGTCCATAGTTATCTCCTCTACGCTGTTAGGCGACGCGCACGCGCGGGTCGAGCCGGGTGTACAGGACGTCAACGATGAAGTTGGCGAGCAGGACGGCCACGGTGATCATCAGGAACAGCCCCTGCATGAGCGGATAGTCGCGCGCCCCTACGGCGTTGACGAGCAAGAAGCCCAGGCCGGGGTAGGAGAAGACCTGCTCAATCAGGATCTGGCCGCTCAGCAGGAAGCCCAAGGCGATGCCGAAGCCGGTAATCGAAGGCAGCATGGCGTTGCGGGCGGCGTACCAGAACATGATGCGGTTCTGGCGCAGGCCCTTGGCCTCGGCCATCGTGATGTAATCCTCCGCGAGGATCCCGACCATGACGTTACGCATGCCCAGCGCCCAGCCGCCGATCGACACGAGCACGATCACGAAGGCCGGCAGGAGCAGATGCTGAATGACGGAGAGCACGTAGTCGCCACTCCAGCCCGGCGTGAGCGTGTCCTCGAAGGCATGGCTGGTGGGCAGCAGGTGCAACTGGAGGGCGATCAGATAGAGCAGGGCCAGGCCCAGGAAGAACGGCGGGAACGCCCCGATCAGGATCAGCAGGGGCGGCATCACCGTATCGATGAGGCCCTGCCGCCGCCAGGCCCCGAAGATGCCCAGGACATTACCCAGCACAAAGCTGATGATCAGGGCCACCAGCCCCAGGAGCAGAGTCCAGACCAGGCCCGTGCCGATCACGTCGGTGACCCGCGCCGGGAAGTACGAATAGGAGACGCCGAAGTCCCCCCGCACCGCGTGCCCCAGGAAGGTGAGAAACTGCACGGGCAGCGGGTCGTTGGTCAGGCCGAGGGCCTGGCGCAAATCGTTGATCTGCTCGGGGGTCAGATTGCTGCTCTGCCCCAGTATGACGGCGGCAGGATCGCCGGGTAACAGGCGCGGGGCGACGAAGTCTATGATGGTCGCCGTAACCAGTGCGATCAAGTAGAAGCCCAGCCGGCGCAGAATATATTGCATCGCTGCATCTCCAATCCGGGTGCTGCGTGCTGAGCGACGGGGCTGCTAGCTAATAGCTGATCGCGAATAGCCGGCAGCCCGTCACTCGGCACGCTCCTTACTTGGGCTTGATCGTGGTCAGGACGAGCAACCACTCGGGATTTGTTGCGCCGTTGGGCAACCCGAGCGCGTAGGGATTGTCCTTGTCCGGGAAGCCGGTGAAGTTCTTGGTGCTGTAGAACTCATAGACGGGAGCGGGCCACATCGGGATCGCCGGCGCCTCGTCGGCAAAGACTTGCTGGAGCTGCTGTCCGATCTCCTTCTGCTTGCCGACGTCCGCGGTGCTGGCGAACTGCGTGAGCAGGTCGTCCGCCTTGGTGCTGTCATAGCGGGCGTAGTTTGCGCTGGCGATATCGCCGACCGGCACCAGCGTGGACTTCGACATGACGTTGCGGTAGACAGCGTAGGGGGTGGGACTGCTGTAGCCGACCCAGAAGGAGGCGTCGAAGTCGCCCTTCTGGTGCGTGCCGAGCCAGGCGCTCACGTCCATCATCTTTTGCTGCACGTCGACGCCGATGGCCTTCAGGTTGGGGACCATGATCTGCCCGGCCGAGATCCAGTCGCTGAAGCCGTTGACCATCAGCAGCGTGAAGCTCATCCGCTTGCCGTCGGGCGTGGTCCGGATGCCGTCACTGCCCTTTTTGTAACCGGCCTGGTCCAGCATCTGGTTGGCCTTAGCGGCGTTGTAGGTGGTCCAATCGCCCAGCGCGCTCGGGTCGGCGACCTTCCAGGCGGAGTAGCCCTGGCTGAGGCCCGTGACATCGGCGGGCTGGCTGTAGCCGCTGATCGCCACGGTCACGATCCGCTGGCGGTCGAGCGCCATGCTGATGGCCTTGCGCACGGTCACGTCGTCGAACGGCTTGCGGGTGGTGTTGAGTTCCAGCAGAACGGTGGCGCCGGCGGTCGGATTCCAGTAGTGGAAGTCGGCGGCATCCTTGGACAGCACCGCTTGCTGGATGTTCGGGATGAAGGCGCCCGACCAGTCGACCTTGCCGTCGTTGATCGCCACGACCTGGGCCTCGTTGCTGGCGTAGGCGGTGACCCGGATGGCGTTAAAGGAGGGCTTGCCCGCCTGCCAGTAGTGGGGGTTCTTGTCGACCTGATACGCCTGGTTCTGAAAGACCGTGACCTGGGTAAAGGGGCCGGTGCCGACCGGATTATCGTTGGTGTACTTGACCGGGTCGGCCACGTCTTTCCAGATGTGCGCGGGCACGATGTTCTGCTGGATGATGTCGTAGAGCCCGGGGGTGTTAACCTGCTTGAAGGTGAAGACCACGGTCTTGTCGTCCGGCGCCGCGACCGAGTCGATGTAGCCGCTCGCGCCCACGGCCTGCAGGCCCGGTCCCTGCAATCCGGTCTTGTTCTTAAGCAGATCGAAGGTGAAGGCCACGTCCTTGGCGGTAAAAGCCTGGCCGTCGGACCACGTCACGCCGTCGTGCAGGGTGAAGGTGAGCGTCTTGTTGTCGGCGCTGAACGCGTACTTGTCGGCTAGCCAGGGCACGAGTTCGCCTTTGGCCATGTCGTAGATCATCAGCGGCTCATAGATACCGGCGAGCGTGGGGACCAGCGGTCGGCTGGCGAACGGATTAAAGTTGCGCACGAAGGACTGCGCGATGTCCGTCCGCTGTAGCACCGCGGTGGTGGCCGGCGGCCCCACGGTTCCCGGGTTAGTACCTGGGGCGGCGGTGCCGGTGGCGCCGCCCGCGGTTGTTCCGGGCGCCGCGGCGGTCGCCGCGCCGGTGCTGCCCGTCGTTACCGTCGCCTGGGTGCTCGCGGGCGTCGGCGTCGCTGCGGCGCCGCCGCAGGCGGTGAGCAGCATGCTCAATACCAGAAACAAACTCCAGAACGACAGGATTCGCTTGAACATCGGCCTCCTCCTCTGTGAATGAAGGGCAACATCATCCTTGGGGCTGCGCGGCCCGCACCGTCCGGGACAGTTGGCGGTCGGGTGATTAGAGCAGAGTATACCCGCCGAGTGGCCGGCAAGAATACTGAAAAAACCTGGGAATATGCCAGGCGCGCAGCCGCCGGGGGATCATGGAATTTGGGGGGCCGGGGTGCGGTGCCGGAAAGGGGGCCGGGCTGGTACAGTGGAAGCGCGCCCAGGCGGGTTACGCAGGCAGCGCCGGGGATTGGCAGCGCGGAGACCAAAGAATCCCGGAACAGGCGCGGCAGGTTGCGCCCGTTGCTTAGCTGGAGTCCCGGACGATCAACTCGGGATCAGGCATGTGCAGCACCTCCTGGCCCGTTACAGTACCGCGAATCAGGCCATCCAGAAAATCGGCGATCAACTTTCCGCTGTACTCGGCGGGACCGGTGCGGATGGACGTGAGCCGGGGCCGCAGGAGCTCGCAGGTGGGGAGATCGTCGCAGCCAACCAGCGCCACGTCGTCCGGGATGCGGATACCCGTGTCCTGTAGCGCGCGCATCAGCAACGTGCCGTAGTCGTCGTTGTAGGTGAAGACGGCGGTGGGCCGCGGACCCTGGCGCCAGCGCTCCACCAGCCGTTGCGCTTCGGCGAAATCGTAGCTCAGATCGACCCGCTCGATCTGCAGCCCCTGCCGGCGCCCGACCTCTTCAACCCCCTGCAAGCGCTGCAGCCCGAGAGACAAAATCCGGGGGTTACGGGGCACCAGGACGGCAATGTGCCGATGGCCCTTGCTCGCCAGGTGCTCGCCGGCGAGCCGGCCCACGGAGGTGAAGTTGATCAACGCCGTAGGCACGAGCGTAGATGGTGTACCAGACATGGCCACGATGGCCTGGACCCCCGCCCGGCGCAATACTTCGACCGCGTCGCTCGTCAGCGATTCCTCCGGGAGCAGCACGGCAACGGGGCGCAGGGAGGCCCAGACCTGGGCGGCAGCCAGCATCGGTCGCGCCTGGATCACCTGGAGCAGCACCGTATAGCCCAACTCATCCAGGCGCGTGGCGATCGCCTGCTGGAACTCAACGCCGCTAGCATGGGTACTGGAGGCTATGAAGGGCAAGAGCACCAGGTTGCTGTGTCCCGGCGCGCAGCGAGCGGGCCAGGGCATGCGGCACATAGCCGAGCTGCTCGGCGGCCGCCCGCACACGCTGCCGGGTGTCCTCGCTGTAGCGGTTATCGCCCCCTGCATTGTTCAGGACGAGCGAAACCGTGGCCTGCGACACGTTGGCCAGGCGGGCCACGTCTGAACTGGTCGGGGGTCGCGTGGGCAAGAGCTTCCCGTTCTCCTGGTTCTCCCTGCTTGCCGCTTTGCTGCTGCGACGGGCCATCGGTTGCCTCCCTATCCCGAAGATTTCGAGAGGTTAAGGTATTGACTTTCATCAGACTTGCTGCTATACTACCATTATACGTATAACTTGTCAAGGAATTTCGGCAAGGCTCCTCCGCCAACTTGTGGCGATAGGACGAAAGCGGGGCAAGAAGCCCCCTTTTTTAGCCCCATTAAGTTATACGTATAATATAGGGAGGCTCTAGTATAAGGAGGCTCGGTGTAATCGCTTCAGCATAGCTATTCGCAGTTTGCCGAGTCATAGCCCTGCACCTGACACAAGCGCCGGGGGACCTCAGTAACGTGGACAATCGCCGGCACTTGGGCAACCGTTGGACAACCGCTGCAGTTTGGGCAACCGTTGGGCAACCACTGAAACATGCGAGGCGCTAGATTGAGCAACCGCACACCCCCCGTAGTACGCCAGGGGCTGCTGTACACTGCGGGCGATCTAGAGAGGCCAGCCCTCCACGTCGAATCTGCTGAGTGGTTTAGCTGGCTCGCAGCGCAGTCCTCGTTCCGGGTCGAGACCACCGCGGCCTCTTTCACGGTGCGCCGGAAGGAGCGGTCTAGCGGTTCATACTGGTATGCCTACCGGAAGCGCCAGGGGAAACTGACCAGTGCTTACATTGGGAAGTCCGACGACGTCACGCTGGCGCGTCTGAATGCCGTTGCCGCGATGCTCCATGGCCCTGACGGTTCGCTCGTCCTGGCGTCTGGGCACTCTGACGGGGCCTGGCTACCTGCGCGATCCAACCAGACCGACCAGGCAACCTGCGACGACGAGCTAACTCCTCCCCCGCCCTTGCCGATCCCCTTAACGTCCCTGGTCGACCGCGTAGAGGATGCGCAGGGGGTCACCGCCCTCCTGTGCCGGCCGGACGTACGCCTGGTGAGCCTGATTGGTGCTGGCGGCATTGGCAAGACGCGCATTGCCCTCCGGGTCGCCGCCGGTCTCCAGGCCGATTTCGTCGATGGCGTGTACTTTCTGGCGCTCGATTCCGTGCGGGACGCGCAGCTCGTGCTGACTACGGTAGCGCGCGCTTTCGGACTGCCGGCGGATGGCTATCGCTCGGTGGCGCACCTCCTGAAGGAACGTTTGCACGCTAAGCAGATCCTGCTCGTCCTCGACAACCTGGAGCAGGTCGTCGGGGCCGCGCCCCTCCTGGTCGACGTGTTGGGCGCCTGCCCCGGGCTCAAGATGCTCCTTACCAGCCGCGAGGTACTCCACTTGAGTGGCGAACACCCCTGGGTCGTCGCTCCTCTCCTGTTCCCGGATCCGGCCCACCTGCCCGCGCCGGAGAGCCTCTTGCACTATCCCGCCGTCGAGCTTTTCGTCCAACGTGCGCAGCTGGTCTGGCCCGGCCTCCCGCTCGATGCGCGCACCCTACACACCATCGCCCGCATCTGCGCCCGGCTGGAGGGCCTGCCCCTGGCGATCGAACTGGCTGCTGCCCGCGTCCGTATGCTGTCCACAGAGACCCTGCTGGAGCGCTTGGAACACAGCCTTGCCGTGCTGACCCAGGGGGGGCCGGATCGCCCCGCCCGGCAGCAGACGCTCCGGGCGACGCTGGATTGGAGCCACGATCTGCTCAACCCAGCTGAACAGGTGGTCTTGCGCCGGCTGAGCGTCTTTGCCGGCGGCTGTACTCTGGAGGCTGCTGAGGCGGTGTGCGCCGCGCCTGGCGATATCCGCCCCCCCCTCCTCGAGGTGGTTGCCTCCTTGATCGACAAGAGCCTGCTCTTGCCCGTGAACGCCCCCATGTCCCCGCCGCGGCTGCGCCTCGCGGAAACGGTGCGCGAGTATGCTCTCGAATCGTTGGTGCGCAGCGGCGAGCTGGCGGCGATCGAGGAGGCGCATGCCGCCTGTTACTTCGCGCTGGCGCTGGAGGCCGCCCCCCAGCTGGACGGGCGGCAGCAGGATAGCTGGCTGGCCCGCCTGGACCAGGAGTCTCTGAATCTGAGTGCCGTGCTCAACTATCTGTTGTCGAATCAGGATGCGGTGCGCGCGGTGCAGCTCACCGGCGCCCTGGGCCGCTATTGGTACATGCGCGGTCGGCTGAGCGAGGGGCTGAACTGGACGGAGCAGGCCCTGCGCCTGCGCCCTCCCGGCGAGGCCCGGCCGGAAGACCGCAACGCCCTGTTCGCGGCCGGCCTCTTCGCGATTCACCTGGACCGGGGCGAACGCGCCAGGGTCTGGCTGGAGGAGAGTATGACTCTCGCTGCCGCCGGTGACGATCACGCCGGGTTTGTGCGGGCAGGGCAGGTGCTCACACTCTTCTTTTTGCTGAAGGGGAACCTGGCCGCGGCCCAGGCGCAGGCCGACGGAATCGCGACCTTCGTGCGCCCGAGCGCCGACCCCTGGGTGCTGGCGAGCGTGGAAGGCACAGCGGGCACCTTGTCTCTCTATCTGGGCGCGTTCCCCCACGCGCGCCTGCGCCTGGAGCGCAGCGAGGCGCTCTACCGAGAGGCGGGCGACCGCTACCTGAGCGAAGTAACCCTGCTGCTGGTCGCCGATACGCTGGCCGCGACGGGGGATAAGACCGGAGCGCAAGTGCTGCTCGACGGCCAGATCCCCCGCCTGGAAGCGCGGCAGGTGGCCTGGCCGGCCGGATACATCTTGTGCGCCTACGGGCAGTTCGCCTTACGCCGGGGCGATTGGGCGCGGGCGCGGCTGCTGCTGGATTGCAGTCTGGCGCTCTTCAGCCGCCTGCGCGACGCGCGGGGCGTAGCCCGCGCCTGTCTCTTCCTGGCCCAGACGGCCCTCTATCAGCAGGACTACACGACCGCCCTGGCGCTGGCCCTGCGCTGCCTCCAAAATGCCCAGGCGGCAGGGGCAGTGGCGACGATGATTGGCTGTCTGGAGGAACTGGCCGATGCGGCGGTGCGCCGGGGCAAAGCCGGGTGGGCCGTGCGCTTGTGGGGCGCCGGTGCGCGCCAGCGCGAAGCGGCGGACTCCCAGCAGCACCCGGTCGAGCCGGCCGAGCGCGCCCCGTTGCGGCAAGCCGCCCGCGACGCTCTGGGCGCCGAGAGCTTCGCGGCGGCCTGGGATGCCGGGCGCCGGCTACCTTTGGAGCAACTCTTATCGCCCGATCAGCTGGCGCACAGTCTACTGGAGCACCGCGCACGGGCCGCAAAGTTGCCCGCCGGCCTGACCCGGCGGGAGTTGGAGGTGCTCCTGCTCGTCGCCGACGGCCTCTCCAACACCGCGATCGCGGAGCGGCTCGTGATCAGCACGAATACGGTGGTGAGTTATTTGAACCTCATCTACCGCAAGCTGGACGTGTCCTCGCGAACCGCCGCGATGCGCTACGTCATCGACCACCAGCTCAACGAGCCAGGGGTCGGTTCCACGCCGGAACCCCGCGGGGATGGCACGCCGCGCCACGCAACAAGGGTATAACGGGATTCCCCGGTTTATTGGGTATTCTTGTAGGCTAAGAGGCGCGTATACTCGTCCTTTCGAGGCGCCGAGGAGAGCGAATGGCATTCGACAACTTAGCGAAGTGGTTGGGGCTGGGCAGCACCCGTCGGCACCGCCCCCTCCGGAGAGCGTGGGTATATCGAGGGATCTTGCCACCCGGCTCGATCGCGCGGCCACGGAAAACCAGCGGTTGACCTGGGAGGCTTTGCAGCCATATGCCTGCCGGGCAGGGTTGCCGCTTGCGGTGCAGGTCGCGCGGGCCTGGGGCGGGCGGTTTCCTTTTGTCGAGTTGGTTGCGGCCGGCCTGCCCCAAGGGGTGCCGGCGATCTACGTACGCGAGTGGGCGCGGTGTTCCCCGGCGAGCCGACCCGGCGCCTGCGGAAGGCGTTGGCGTAGGCAGCCGCTGTGTAGGGCCCGCCACGCGGAGTCAGTGAGGGCTAGCTATGTCGCACACTCGTCTGGTGATCGTCGCCGACGATTCGATTGTGCGCCTGGACCTGGGCGAACTGCTACAGGCGCTGGGCTATCAGGTGGTAGGCGAAGCCGGCGACGGCCCGAGGGCCATCACCCTGGCGCGTGAGCTCCGCCCCGATCTGGTGCTCCTGGAGCTACACCTCTCCGGCCCGCTGGCCGGCCTGGATGTCGCGTCCGCCCTGACCCGGGACCCGGTCGCTCCCGTCCTGCTGCTGACGGCTTTCGGCGATATCGCGCGGGTCCGCCAGGCGGTACAGCCGGAGGTGGCCGGCTATCTGGTCATGCCGTGTGACGAGGATCAGCTGCGGCAGGCGCTCGAGCTGACCCTGACCCATGATCAGGCGGTCCCGCAGGCAACCGTTCGTTGAGTCTCCATCGTCGCAGCACCCCGCCCGGCAAGGAACATCATGGATACAGGCGACACAGAAGCGCAGGATTGCGGAGCGCGCCCCATTCGGGTATTGATCGTCGATGATCATGAGGTCGTGCGCCAGGGTCTGCGGGTCTTTCTGGCCGACGATCCGACGATCGCCATCGTGGGTGAGGCGGAGGATGGCATCGCGGCGCTGGAACGCGCTCGCCAGGTCCATCCCGACGTGGTGCTGATGAATCTGGTGATGCCGCGCATGGACGGCATTGCTGCCACCACTGCGCTGCGCGCCGAGTTACCCACGACCGAGGTGTTGATCCTCACCAGCGCCCTGGACGAGGAGCGCCTGGTGGCCGCAGTACGCGCCGGCGCGATCGGCTACTTGTTGAAGGACACCACGGCCGAAGAACTGCGCCGCGCGATCATCGCGGCCGCCGCAGGCCAGGTGCAACTCTCACCGGTCGCCCTCGCCGGCCTGATGCGCGGGGTCCGTGCGCCCGAACTCACGGAGCCCCTCACGGAGCGTGAAACGGCCGTGCTGCGGCTCCTCTCCCGGGGCCTCGCGAACAAGGAGATCGCGGGGCGGCTGGGGATCGGCGAGCAGACCGTCAAAACCCACGTGCATAATCTGCTGACCAAGCTCGGGGTCGCCAGCCGCACCCAGGCCGCGCTCTACGGGGCGCGTGCGGGGCTGGTCGAACTCCGCGCCGGATTCTTAGGCCCACGGCCGCGGGTGGGCCGGGGTTCTATGGGTTGCTATCCTGCTGCGGCGCGCCATGTCCCGGGCGTAGGGCTCCCTCTTTCGATGGAGGCCGCGGCTCCCCCGGACGTGGAGAAACCTCTCAGTCCGATTACGGATACAGCGGATGGTTCTGCGGGCTATACTATTAGCAGTGACAACGGAGTTTAAGGATTGGGCTTTCCGTAGGAGGAGTGGGAGACATTAGCGAGTCTGCCTCTCGCGCGACGCAACGATGCGCGATGCCAGCCACGAGAAGTCGTTGTGGTCCGGTGCGCAAGCACTGCCAGAGAGGAAAAGTACGCGTATGTTTAATGAAATTTACGGGGCGATCCAGCAAGGCCAGGTGCTGCAGCAGAGGTTGCTGGGGGAAGCCGGCCAGGCCCGCCGCAGGTGGTTCGCCTCCCGCATGCGGCGGACACTCGCGAGCAAGTAAGCGCGCGGCACAATCCAGCGCCTTCAAGTGGCGGGCCCGCTCCTATGAGCGGGCCCGCCACTGTTTGCAGAGCATACCGCATGGCGCCGCAACTGGCAGCCATGGTAATATCAATACCTGAGTGCCATAACCCTCCGGTTCTGGCACGGCTGCGGGCGTGCGTTCCCGCAGACGCGCCGCGTGCGTAAGCCGTTATGCTGGCCTGTTCCAAAATCCGCACCGCAATCAATGTTTCGGTTGTTAGTATTACAACGACGCTTTAGGAGGAATCGAGCTTGACCTGTTGCAGAGCCCGCCGCTTACTATGGGCGCGCTTGACCCGCTCGTTGCGTTCTTGGGTCTCATGCAGCCAGCCGATTAACTCCTCCCGCGTCCACTCCCGCTGCGGCAGTAACTCGCGCACCACCCGGCTCACTTGCGGCCGGGTCACCTGGGGCATCTTTCCCCCCCACTCCTGCTGCATTTGCAACAGGAAGGCCCCCGCCAACAGTGCCATCGTCATATGGTGATACCAACTCGTCCAGCTGCGCACCTCGTACTCCACCAAGCCCGTCTCGCTTTTCTCCAACTCGAACTCGGTTTCGATGTGCCACCGCGAGGCCCCTACCTGCCCCAACTTCAGCAACGGCGTGCTCAGCGGCGCATTCGACAGGCAGTACTTCAGCTCGCTGCCGTCGAGCTTGCGGCGCACCAGTAACCCGCATTCCCGCCCCGGCAAGTCGGCCCGACACTCCCACACCCGCCGCCGATAGAACTGATAACGCCGCGGGCCTTGCGCCCCTTCGGCTACCGTCAGGGTCTGCCACTCCCGCTCCGGGATCTGCGCGGCCAGCTCCGCCACCGTTTGCGGCGCGGCACTCTCCGCCACCCGCCGTTCGCGGGTCGGCTTGCGGCCCCGGCCCCGCCAGGCCGGTACCGCCGTGGCCGGGCGCTGAGTAAAGACCAATTCGTCGCGGCGCACCTCCAGGACATAGGCGAAGCCGCTGGCGTCCAACCCATCGCGCAAAGTGGGGCTGCTGCCATAGACCGCATCCCCCGTCACCCAGTGGCCTTGCAGGTGGCCGGCGGCCCGCGCCCGCTTCAGCAGCGCCAGCGCCAAGGCCGGTTTGGTCTGCAACGTCTGCGTGGGCGGTACGCCCGCTGCCGCACAGCGTTTCGGGTCGTCCGTCCACTCCTGGGGCAAGTACAAATCCCCATCGAGCAGGGCGTGCCCGCGCGCCGAGGCATACGCCAAATAGACGCCCACCTGGCAGTTGTCGACGCGGCCCAGGGTGCCGGAGTATTGGCGGGCGACGCCCACCGAATGAGTACCTTGTTTGGCGGCCCCGGTCTCATCAACGATGAAGACCCCGTCGGGACTACTCAGGCGCGGGCCGAGAAACCCCTGCAGGGCGGCCAGCACGGGCCGATGCGCCCAGGGGGCCTCGGTGAGGAAGCGTTGCAAGACGCGGGGGGTGGCCCCGTCCACGGCTTCGGCGAGGTTCTCGGCGTTGCGGCGGTCGGCATGCTGGACCAACAAGGCGCGCAGATACTGTTCGCTACGTTCGCGGGCCTCGCGGCGGCCAAAGAAGCGGGCGAACTGCGCGTGAAAGGTAGTAAACGAGGCGGCGACCCGGTCCAAGTCGTCGGGGGTCATAGGCAACGCCAAGGCGAAGGGCGTAAGATCACAGCCATCAGTATACTACAGAACCGTCGTTGTAATATTAGGGGCTACGCTGAGTTTTGGTGCTCCGTTGCACTGATCCGCTCCCCCAGCGGTCGGATGGGTCTAAGGGAATAACGCCCCCCATCTTGCACTCGGCCTGGCTTACCTTCGGCGCGGGCAATGCTGGCACGACGGGCCATGAGCGTGACCTCCGGATGCGAAAAGGGACGGCCGCGGCGGTCCCTGTTGGTGTGCAGCATGTCGATTAAGCACCCTGACGAAGCAGGGTGGGAGCTTAAAGGGCGTGGATGGTTGCCCGCAGTGCCGGACGGCGGCGGTGGGCGGTGGCGACCTGCTCCAGCAGGAAGGCGTCAAAGTCGCGCTGCGTAATCGGGCCGGCGACGACGGGGAGATCGCCCGCAGGGAAGGCCGAGTGGATGGTCAGGGCGAGCGGGCCGGGCGCAGGCGCCGCCGCCGGGGCGGGGCCTGGGCCCGGCGCCCCGGCCGCCCGGCATCTCCCATCCTCCCGACAACCACCCCGCTTACGGCGTCACCATCGTCACCATGCGGCGATTCCGGCTAGTAGCAGGGATAAACAGGGTGACGACACTGGTGTCGCCGTGCGGTAGAGGCGCGTCACCGCTCGTCACCCGCGCGGCCGCGGGACCGGCTGGTCGCGCCTCCGCGCCGGCTGGTCGCGCCGCCGCCGGGGGTGCCTCCCGTCGTCGCCTCACCTCCCCTTTGTAATCCTGAGTATCCATGACCCTCGGCTCACCGGAGGGCATGAAAATGGCTGCACCCGCCCGCGGTCGTCAGCGTGCCCGCGGTCGCGCCTTCGCTGGTGCCGCGAGCCCGTTCCTGAGTATGACCCGAGGGTCCCCAGGCACCGTTGTTTGTCGCTCCGCCTTCGGGCGGAAGCACGCAGAGTAGACTTTGTTTATGCGTGGGCCCTCCGCGCTGGCGACCGCCGATCCTTATTGCCGCTTGCACGCGTACGGAGGTCTGCCATGGAACTGGTCTTTCCCCGCTGTGCGGGGCTCGATGTCCACAAGAAGTCGGTCGTCGCCTGTCTGCGCACCCCGCCCACCCCCGAGCACCCGGGCCTCGAGGTGCGCACCTTCGGCACCACCACCGCCGCGCTCCTCGCCCTCGGCGATTGGCTGACCGCCGCCGGCTGCACCCACGCCGCGATGGAGTCACCGGCGTCTACTGGAAACCCGTCTATAACCTGCTCGAAGGCCGCCTGAGCCTCTTGGTCGTCAACGCGCAGCACATCAAGGCCGTCCCCGGCCGCAAGACCGATGTGCGCGACGCCGAGTGGATTGCCGACCTACTCGCCCACGGGCTGCTGCGCTCCAGCTTCGTGCCCAGTCCCGCCCAGCGCGAGTTGCGCGCCTTGACGCGCCATCGCATCACCGTGATCGCCGACCGGGCGCGGGTGGTCAACCGGCTGCAGAAGTTGCTGGAGGAGGCCAATATCAAGCTGGCCAGCGTGGCGACCGACATCACCGGGGTCTCGGCGCGGGCGATGCTGGACGCACTGCTGGCGGGCGAGGCGGACGCGGCGGTGTTGGCGAACCTGGCGCGCGGGCGCATGCGGGAGAAGCGGGCGGAGTTGGAGGCGGCGCTGCCCGGGCGGCTGCGCCCCCAGCAGCGCTTCCTGCTGGGGGAGTTGCTGGCGGAGATCGACTTCTACGACGAGGCGGTGGAGCGGGTGACGAGCGCGATTGCGCAGCAGATGGAGCCACTGGCGGCCGAGGTGGCGCGGCTGGATGGGATCCCGGGGATCAACGCGCGGACGGCGCAGGTGCTGCTGGCGGAAGTCGGGGCGGACATGAGCCGGTTCCCGAGCGCGGGGCACTTGGCGAGTTGGGCGGGGCTCTGCCCGGGGAACCACATCAGCGCGGGGCACCGCCAACGGGGGACGACGCGCCATGGCAACCCGTGGCTGCGGCAGGGGCTAATGGAAGCGGCGCACGGGGCGGCGCACACGAAGGACACGGTGCTGAGCGCGCAGTATCGGCGGCTGGCGAAACGGATCGGCAAGCGAAGGCGCTGGTGGCGGTGGCGCACAGTATCTTGCGCAATGTGTACCACGTGCTGGCGGAGGGGAAGGAGTACGCGGAGCTGGGCGGGGACTACTACGAGCAACGGGACAAGGAGCGCATCACGCGGGGGCTGGTGCGGCGCCTGGAGCGGATGGGCCATGAAGTGATCCTCAAGCCGAAGGAGGCTGCCTGACAAGCGAGCTATTTTCAGAGTAGACGCAGGCGAAGGATCTCCGACTGCGGGATGCTGCCTCAGGGACGGCCTTTCCTCGCCGCGGAGCCGCCGGTGCCCGGAGCGCTCCCCGGAGCAAGTCCGCCCACCTCCCCTTGTCATCCCGAACGCAGTGAGGGATCTCCGACTCCGGGATGCTGCCTCAGGGACGGCCTTTCCTCGCCGCGGGGCCGCCCGGTGGCCGCAGCGTTGGGCCCAGGGCCGGCCGCGCGGAGTTGGAGATCCTTCGCTGCGCTCAGGATTACAAGCGGGAGGTGAGGGAGCGACCTCGGGGTGGCCGGGCGGCGGCCGGGGAGCCCCCGGCGGCCGGAGCGCCGCCGCGGGCAGGCCCAGCGGCGCAGCGCTCCGGTGCTCCACGTGCAGCCTGACCCGGGGCGCTGCCGACCCGGGGCGCCGGGGCGTGGTCGTTTCAAGATCGGTAGCAAGATCCATCCGCGAGGCCTGTTTGCCCGCCGGGCCGGGTGGCCCACGCCCCCGCGCCCCTTACGCCGCCCGCCCCAGCACCTGCTCCACCCGCGCCTTCCGCCCCTGCCGCCCCGCGTTCGCCGCCCAGCACACCAGCCGGCTCACCCCCACCGCGCTCCCCGCTCGCTTGTAGCCCCGCATCCCTCGATACCGTTCCTTGATCCCCCACCCGATCGCCCGCTCACTCCCGTTGTTCGTCCCATCGATCCGCTCCCCACCCGGCCCCCGCCACCGCCGATAGCGCGTCAGCCGCGGCCACACCGCTGCCCGGTCCAGCAACAAGAGCCGCAGCCGATACGCCACCGTCGCCTGCTCCCCTTCCCGCGGCGGGCGCGCCTTCCTATAATGCAGGTGCCGCGCGTGTAATTCCTGCTCCGCCCCTACCGGCCGCGTGCGCACCAGCTCCGCCAGCCGCGCCAAGTCCGCCGCCGCCTCCGCCTCGCTGCTCCCGCACCCCGCCAGCGACCCGTCGCGGTCCCCTTGGAGCGCCGCGCCCAACTCGGCCACCAACGCCTCCGTATTGCGCCGCACGTGCGCCTTGCACACCTGGTGCGCCAGCCCCAACTCGTCGACCACCGTCTTGAAGGCGTCGGCATCATCCGTGACCACCAACTCCGCGCCCACGGCCGCGGCGATGGGGCCCAGCCAGCCGCGGATGCTCGCGGTATCGCTACTCTCCAGGATGTCCACACTCAAGGTGATCCCGCTCAGGGCGTCGACGGCCACGCCGAGCGTGAGCCAGGTGCCCCCGCAGCAGACGGAGGTCAGGTCGGCGCCGAGCACGGCGGTGCGGCGGGCGCCAAAGACGGCGTTGCGGCGCAGGTCGGGCAGGGCGGCCGCCGCGGCCTGCACGGCGCGATAGGCGCTGCTCTTGGAGAAGTCCAGGCCCAGGCCGCCGAGGGCATCGGCGACGGCGCCGTAGCTGAGGCCGAGCAGGTAGAACATGACGGCCAAGCCGCGCAGCCGGTCGGAGGTCTGGGCGGGGGAGACCCCGGGGGGATAGACGCGGAAGACGGTGTGACAGGTGCGGCATGCGTAGCGGTGGGCGACGACGTGGGCATAGCGGGTATCGCGCAGCGGTTTGGGCACGGCTTGGCGGAAGGCGAAGGCGGTGCCGAGGCAGCCGCGGGTCGGGCAGGCGGTGGGCGGCGCCGGGGGGAGGGGCGAAACGGTGGGCAGCAACATCTGCAAGCGCATGGGCAACCTCCAGGCAGGTAGGAACCGCGAGTCCGCTTCCGCATCGATGCCAGATTATATACCAGATTACCGCCCTTGAAACGACCACGCCCGGGCGCCCCGCTTGACACCCGCGCGCGCCGCTGGCTATAATTCCGGGGAACCCAGGCGCCCGTAGCTCAGTCGGATAGAGCAACTGCCTTCTAAGCAGTAGGTCGACAGTTCGAGTCTGTCCGGGCGCGCCCCTCGCTCTACAGTACGCCCGATGGAAGCCGTACCGCTCTCCAGGGACCTCACAGGACCGTGCGGCCAACTTCTTCTGGGTGTAGACAACGGTGGATCATTGTCGGGCGCTTAAGCGAAGGTTCGTCCACGCGTCTCCCGCACAGGCGAAACCGGAATCGTGGTAGAGCCTCGTGAATACCGAGGTTCCACACAACGCCGCACGCGGCGCAAGACTCGGCCTGAGATGGGGCAGACCTCACGTCAATAGGAGGACTTTCTGATGCTTCGCGGCTTCGTACTACTTGGGACGCTCTTGTTGCTTGCGGGGTGCGGGGGCGCACCCGTAACCGCGCCTACGGTTGTCGCCACAGTCGGGCCAGCAAATACACCGACTGCGGCCCCGGTGAACACAATTCCTGTCGTCGCCACGGCGACGGCTGCTGCCCCAGCCGCCACGGCCACAGCCGTGCCACTCGTGCCGACAGCCACTGTTGCCCCGCCAACAGCGACCGTCCCACCGCCTACTGCCACGAGCCCGCCAGCAGCCGCGGACGTGCAGGTACTGAACTTCAGCAGTTATACCGATTCTCTTGGGGGCTTGAATGTCATCGGGCAAGTTCAGAACAAAGGGCAAGCACTTGCCAGTGATATCCAGGTGACTGCCGATGCCACTGATGCGAATGGAGACACTGTGGCTAGCGGTTCGGACTACCTGCTGGCGCTCGTGTATTTGCCGCCCGGTGCGACTGCACCGTTCCAGGTATCGCTCGGCAAACCGACTGGCAAGCCAGCGAAAGAGAATGTGAATGGGCAGTTTAAGACCTATGACCCAAGTGGCTTCATCATCTTTCCACCGGCCGACGGATTGAAGGTAGAAGGCATGAAGTTTGCGCCGGCTTCCGGCTATAACTCGGCCAAGGTCACGGGCCGCGTTCACAACACGGGAAAGCAAACAGCAAGCGGCGTAAGCGTGCTAGTAACAGGGTATGATGCTAAGGGGAAGCTCGCAGCGGTTGCCAAGGGTTCACCCGACCTGGACACTATTCCACCTGACGGGACGGCGGCGTTCACTGTAACCTTCTTCGGCGACCAAGTAGCCCCAGTGACGAAAGTAGCGACCTTCGCAAGTGGCTATGTGGAGAAGTAGTCGGGTGGGATCCAGGGTCTGTCCAATCCAGGCATAACGCCGGCAAGCTGGAACTGTGGAGTTGGATGGGCCACCTTTCCGGGACTGCATCGGGGTTCGAATCCCCACGGGCGCGCCTGTCCCTCCACTGTTCCTGCCTTATGCGCGATCACGTCCGGCGGACCAGTGTGTCCACGAGCGAACCTGCTTCAATTCCAGCGTCCGCGGCGGGGCGGGCCACCACGGACCAAGGAGGGTGTCATGCAACGCGGCCTCGTCTTAATCGGTCTCTTGCTCCTGCTCGCCGGGTGCGGCGCGTCGCCGACAAGCACGCCGACGCCGGCCATGCCGCCGATGGATGCGGCGTTGGCCGCACTCAAGGCCGCTGGCTTGCCCATTGCGGAAGTGACGACCTATACAGCCGCCACGGACCCGAATCACCTGCTCGGCCGGCCCAACCAGTACACTGCGAAGCTCTCCTGGCATGACAGCCGCTTGCCCGCGCCCGCCGACCCGACCGCGATTGAGGTCAGCGACGGGGGCGGCTTGGAGCTCTGGCCGGACCAAGCAGCCGCGCAGGCCCGGGCGGACTACATTCAGGGCATCGGCAAGTCCCTGCCCGCTTTTGCGGAGTACGACTTTGTCCATGGCCCGCTGCTTCTACGCCTGGCGAAGGATTCGAACTCCGGACCAGGCGGCGGCCTTCGACGCGGCGATGCCGTAGGCCGTGCCGATGAATCGCAGTCCCGACTATCGTTGCCCCCAGTGCGGCGCGCTGATTGTGCCCGGCCAGGTCACGTGCGGGCGCTGCTGGCTCCGCCTCGACCCGGCCAGTCTGGCCGCCTTCACCGCGGCGGGCACCCTGCGGCCCCGGCGGCGCCCGATTTTCTGGCTGGGCTGGGCGCTCGCGGTCCCCGGGCTCGCTTGTGTGGGGTTCGTGCTGGTCGTAGCGGGGCTGGCGGCCGTGGCCGGACCCGCCCCCCCGGTCCCGTCGGCCGCCACGGGGGCGGCCGGGCCTAGCCCCACGCCGCAGGGGGTCACGCCGACCGCCGCACCGACCGCCGCACCGACCGCGCTACCGGCGCCACGTCTCGGGTCCACCTTCGTCTTCCAGGGCTGGCGGATCTCGACGGCGAAGATCCTGCACGAGAAGGCGATGGCCTGGTCGGAGTTCGGCAACGAGGTCAGCGCGAGCGGGACATTCGCCGTGATCTACCTGGACGCGACCAACACCGAGAACGCGACGCGCTCCCTGGCCGAAACCTTCCGCTTCAGCCTGGACGACGATCACGGGGCGCATTACGCCGAACTGTCGGACGGCAACGGGATGGTCGCCGCCGGCGCCGCCCAGCAGGCCCGGCGGGATCCCCTGACGGCAGCCATCGTCCCACGCGGCACGACCCACGCGCTGCTCATCTTCGACGTGGCCGCCGATGCGGCGCCGGTCACGCTGGTGATCCACGACGCCGGGCTGTTCAGCAGTGACGCGGTCACCGTGGATTTGAGTGTGCCCTAGCCCGGCGGCTTGTGCGGATTAGTAGCACGGCGGCCGTGACCGGGGCGGGGAGCAGATAACTGGGCGGATTCCGCCGGCCCGGCCACACACGAGCACAGCCGTCGAACCCCGCAGGTCTTCTAAGCAGTAGGTCCCGCGTTCGAGTTGCGGCGGGCGCGCCGCCCCCGGCCCCCCGCATCCGCCCCCACCCCGGCCTCCCACCGCGCCGGGCCGCCTCCCGGACCGTTTGCACAATTTTCGTAACAATTTGGACAAAACTATTGACAAGAGAACATCAGTTCTGATAGAATAGACCTCATGGACGGCGCCCTCCGGGATGGTCCCGGAACCCCCGGCGACCGGCCGCACGCACCGGAAGGAGCGGCCATGCCTCCCGCGAACCCGCCCCGCGCGGCGCCCGCCCGGCCGCCCCGGCTCCCCTGGCAGCGAGCGCTAGTCCCCGGCTCGCTTGGTCGACGTGACACCCCGCGCGCCGCGCGGGAGGAGGTGCTACTCGTGAGCGCTGACACTTTGTGGGCGCGGCTCTGCGCCCTGCCCGGCCACACCACCCGCGGTTCCCGCCATACCGCCGCCTGCCCGGCCCACGACGACCGGCGCCCCAGCTTGACCTTCCGCCAGGCCGCCGAGGGGCGCATCTTGCTGCATTGCCACGCCGGGTGTGCCCCGGCCGCCGTGCTCGCCGCGCTCGGCGCGGCGCCCGCCGACCTGTTCCCGCCGCGCGCGCCCGGCCGGCCCGATCGCGACGGCTTCCGGGAGACGGCCACCTACCCGTACTTCGCCGCCGACGGCCGCCTGCTCTACGAGGTGGTCCGCCGCGAGCGGGGCCGCGGCGAGAAGAGTTTCCGCCAGCGCCGCCCCGACGGCGCGGGCGGCTGGATCTGGGACGTGCACGGCGTCGAGCGCACGCTCTATCGCCTGCCGCAGCTGCAGGCGGCCGACCCGCGCGCCGTCGTCTTCGTGCCCGAGGGCGAGAAGGACGTCGAGCGCCTGGCCGCCGCGGGCTTCGTGGCGACCTGCAACAGCGGCGGCGCCGGCCAATGGCCGCTCGGCGGCGCGGCGCTGCTGGCCGGGCGGCGCGTGGTCGTGTTGCCCGACCACGACCCCGTCGGGCAGCGCCATGCCGCCGAGGTCGCGGCGGCGCTGCGGGGCACGGCGGCGGCCGTGGCCGTGCTGCCCCTGCCCGATCTGCCCCCCAAAGGCGACGTGTCCGACTGGCTCGACGCGGGGCACGGCGCGTCCGAGCTGGCGCTCCTGGCCGAAGTGGCCCTGGCCGAGGTGGCCCTGGCGGCACGGGCGGCACGGGTGGCCCCGGCGGCGTCCGCCCCGCCGCCCCCGCTGCTTCCTGCTCACCCTAGGGGCGCGAGTTTGAGCAGCAATGGACTCCCGATCCGCACCGCCCGCGAGATCGTGGCGCTGAGCCCCGACGGGGCCGATTGGCTGCTGCCCGGCTTCGTGGCCCGTGGCGTCATCACCGAGCTCAGTGGCCCCATCAAGAAGGCCGGCAAGAGCACCTGGGCGCTCGACATGGCCGCGGCGCTCGTCCGGGGCGGCACCTTCCTGGGCGAGCCCGCCACCCCCACCGGCGTCCTGCTGCTGAGTGAGCAGAACCCGGCCAGCTTCTCCGACGCCCTGCGCCGCGCCGGGCTCGCCGCCGAGGACCGCGTGTCGGCCGTGTTGTGGGCCGAGGTCGCGGGCCGCATGGGCTGGCCCGACATCGTCCAGGCCGCCACGGCCGATGCGCTCGCGCGCGGCGCGGGCCTGCTCGTCGTCGACACCCTCGGCCAGTGGGCCGGGCTGCGCGGCGATGCCGAAAACAATGCCGGGGCCGCCCTCGAGGCGATGGACCCGCTCCAAAAGGCCGCCGCCCAAGGGCTGGCCGTCCTGCTCCTGCGCCACGACCGCAAGTCCGGCGGCGCCGTGGGCGACAGCGCCCGGGGCAGCACCGCCTACGGCGGCGCGTCCGACATTCTCTTGCAGCTGATCCGCCCGGAAGGCGCCGTCCGGCCCACGATCCGCAAACTCTCCGCGCTGAGCCGCTTTGACGAAACCCCGACGGAGTTGGTGATCGAACGGACCGCGGCCGGCTACGTGGCGCTGGGCACCGATCCGGCCGTCGCGGCCGCCGAGGCGGAAACCTATGTCCTCGCCGCCACGGCTGCGGCCGCGCAGACCGTCGAGACCCTGGTGGCCCAATCCGGCGGCATGACCCGCCCCACGATTCAGCGCGTCCTCGCCCGCCTGGTGGCCGCCGGCCGGCTCCGCCGCACGGGGACCGGGCACAAGGGCGACCCGTTCCGCTACGCCGCCTGCGCCGCCCCCGCGCCCCGCGATGCTGCTCAAACTCCACCCCCTGGGGTGAGCAGCACCATTTCCGCCGGGGCCCCCGCGGGCGCCGCCCTCCCGCCGCCCGCCCGGCCCGGCCCCGCCGCCGTGCCCGGCGCGGACCCCGCGGGGCTGGCCGCCACGGCCACCGCGCTGGCCGGCTACGCGGCGCGCGCCGCGGCCTTCCTCGACGGCGACGACGAGGCGGGCTAGGCGCCGCGCGGCGCGGGCGGCCATGCGCCCCGCCCGCGCGGCCTGGCATCCGGAGCCGCAGGCGAAGGATCGCCGCCCCGCCCGGCCTGCCCTGGGCGGCGCTCGCGCTACCGGGAGCTGGACGGTGGGGAAGCGTTGTGCTCAGGGGAGCATCCCGGAGTTGGAGATCCTTCGCCTGCGGCTTGATCCCCGGGATCCCATCGAGCCGCGCCACCTCGGCCGCCAGTGGCTCCATCTGCTGCGCAATCGCGCTCGTCACCCGCTCCACCGCCTCGTCGTAGAAGTCGATCTCCGCCAGCAACTCCCCCAGCAGGAAGCGCTGCTGGGGGCGCAGCCGCCCGGGCAGCGCCGCCTCCAACTCCGCCCGCTTCTCCCGCATGCGCCCGCGCGCCAGGTTCGCCAACACCGCCGCGTCCGCCTCGCCCGCCAGCAGTGCGTCCAGCATCGCCCGCGCCGAGACCCCGGTGATGTCGGTCGCCACGCTGGCCAGCTTGATATTGGCCTCCTCCAGCAACTTCTGCAGCCGGTTGACCACCCGCGCCCGGTCGGCGATCACGGTGATGCGATGGCGCGTCAAGGCGCGCAACTCGCGCTGGGCGGGACTGGGCACGAAGCTGGAGCGCAGCAGCCCGTGGGCGAGTAGGTCGGCGATCGACTCGGCGTCGCGCACATCGGTCTTGCGGCCGGGGACGGCCTTGATGTGCTGCGCGTTGACGACCAAGAGGCTCAGGCGGCCTTCGAGCAGGTTATAGACGGGTTTCCAGTAGACGCCGGTGGACTCCATCGCGGCGTGGGTGCAGCCGGCGGCGGTCAGCCAATCGCCGAGGGCGAGGAGCGCGGCGGTGGTGGTGCCGAAGGTGCGCACCTCGAGGCCCGGGTGCTCGGGGGTGGGCGGGGTGCGCAGACAGGCGACGACCGACTTCTTGTGGACATCGAGCCCCGCACAGCGGGGAAAGACCAGTTCCATGGCAGACCTCCGTACGCGTGCCAGCGGCAATAAGGATTGGCGGTCGCCAGCGCGGAGGGCCCACGCATAAACAGAGTTCACTCTGCGTGCTTCCGCCCGAAGGCGGAGCGACAAACAACGGTGCCTGGGGACCCTCGGGTCATACTCAGGAACGGGCTCGCGGCACCAGCGAAGGCGCGACCGCGGGCACGCTGACGACCGCGGGCGGTGCAGCCATCTCAGGATGACAGGTCGGGGTAGGGCGACGAGGGGAGGCCCCTGCCGCCGTGCGGCCCGCGGGCTGGGGGTCCGCCCCATTCGTTTATTCGTGCGCGCCGCGAGGCGCATACGTTTATTCGTGGTCGGCCCGGCCCCCGCCCGGCCGGCGCGGATGCGGCCGGGATGCGGCCCCAACCATTCGTGCATTCGTCGGCCGCATTCGTGGGCGGCCCGGTCCCCCGCCCGCGCGCCCCGGCATCCGCCGGCCGGCCCTCTGCCCACCCCACGCCCCCTGCCGCCCCTGGGGGCGGGGGCGCGGGTGACGCCGTGGTGACGCGCCGCATCGGCACGGCGCCACCAGTGTCGTCACCGCACTTTGCACTGCTATTAGCCGGAATCGGGCAATGGTGACGATGGTGACGCCGTAGGAGGGGTGGTTGTCGGGCGGATGGGAGCATGCGCCCCCGTGGACACCCCGCCAATTCCCCGCCGGCGCGGCCCGATCGGGTGGCAAGGCCGGGACTGTCGGGCGACCCCTGCTTGACACCACGTCGCCTGGCTGCCTATAATGCACGCGCAATTCGAGGCGCCCATATCTCAGACGCGTAGCGCAACCGCCTTCCAGGCGGTATGTCCCGAGGAGGATGCCATGTCTCAGGTCCAATATCAGACCGAGTTCGACAATAAGCACCAGATGGAGCGCATACGCGCCGCGTGCCTGCCGGATGAAGTGCTGTTGGCCGTCTTTGACGAGAAGGGGCGGGGCACCGGGTTCGTCGGCATTACGGATCGTCGACTCATCTTCATGGACGTGGATCGCTCGGGAATCCGGAAGCACCGGCTCATGCTCTCGCTACCCTACACGCAGATCACGGCGTTGGGCAGCGAAGACACGGGCGGCATGGCTTTCTCCGGTAGTAGCCAACTCACGGTGATGGCCGGCGCCCGGGAATGGGACTTCGAGTTTCACAGCAACGCGAAAGCGCATCGGGCATATCAGCTCATCATGCATCACCTGCTCGGACCCGGGCGCCGCAACTAGGAGCGGTCATTCGCGACGCAAGGTCGTCCAGGGGCGTTGGCGTCTGGGTCCGCATTCGCCCCGGGTTCGAACTTCCGTTGCGCTCGGCGCGGAGCGTCTACCGCCTCCCACCGGCCAAGTCCCCGGCGGGGGACCCGATCGGGTGGCAAGGCCGGGACTGTCGGGCGTAGGCCGGACCGAAGGGCCATGCTACAATGGGCGCATGGAACCGCCCTCCGAGCCCGACATAAACGGCCTGCCGGCCGGCCCCGTCCTCGACGCCCTGGTCGTGGCGCAGTGGCCGGGCTTCCGCCGGGCCGGCGCCAGCCTGCCGGCCGTGAGCACGGACATCAGCGCGGCCGGCGCCCTCATGCGCTACCTCGAAGTCCAGGGCTGGCGGTTCCTGCTCGACCTGACCTACTCCACCTGCCGCGTCGCCCGCGGCCTCGAATGGGGCCCCGAGGTGCACGGCGCCACGCTGCCCCTGGCCATCACGCGCGCCGTGCTCACCTCGGCGCGCGCGTCCCGCCCGGGCGCCTCCGTGCGCATCGAGCCGCCGCCGATCTCCCTGGCGAGCGAGCCCCCGCCGGAGCCCGGGCCGATCGCCCGCCTGCGCCGCCGCCCCGCCGGCTGACGCCGGCCCCGCTACTTCAGCGGCGCCCGCAGCGTGGCGGCTCCGGGCGTCTCGGCGCCCGCATTCGTCTGCCGCACGTACACCCAGGCCCGCGACTCGGCCGCGGCGCAGAGTGAGCCGTACAGCGCGAGGGCTTCCAGGCTGTATCCCGTGATGTAGACGCGGCGCAGGCCCATGTCGCGCAGGCGGGCGAGGCATGCCAGGATGACGGCCCGCGCGAACCCCCTCCGGCGGAACGCGCTGTGGGTGCAGACGCGCTCGACGTCGGCCGCCGCGTTGTGCGCGTCGATCAGCGCCTCGCAGCCGGCCACCAGGCGCCCGTCCGGCGCCATGACGCACAGGTCACATTCGGGGTGGTAAATCGGTCCCTCGTGGGTGTAGTTGTAGAAGCGGAGCTCCTGTTGCAGCACCTCGCCGGCCGGCTCCGGGCGGTTGCTGAAGGCATCGTCGCGCAGGATGCGCTGGGCGCGGTAGTCGGGGTGGGTGGCCATATCGACGATGGTGAAGCCGGGCTCCAGCGGCGCGCGGAGCGGCGCCTCCGCCGTCAGGTCGAACTCGCGTGTGGCGAACGTGGTCGCCCGGCGGAATCCGGCGCGATCGAGGGCAGCGGCTTCGAGTCCCTGCTGCTCCGTGATCTCGCAGGTCATGCGCGGACCCCGGGCGCCCCAGCGGTCCAGCACCCAGGCGAGGATCTGCGGGAAGAGAAACCGATACCCGGGCAGGGTGATGACGGCAAAGCCGGCGTCCCCGCTCTCGGAGACGGCGAACCCGACCGGCTCGTCGAAGGCATCGAACCAGAGCTGGGCATTGCGCTCACAGAAGCCGGGCATCGTGCGTTTGTCGTCATAAAGCCCATACTTCCAGTCCACCAGCCGGCCGAGCGACCACGTGGAGTAGGCGCGAACCGCTGGTTCGTGCGCGATGAGAAACCGGCCGAGCCGCCGAAAATCGCCGGCCTCTTCCGAGTAGGCCCTATGGCTCGTTCGCATCTGGGGTCTCCTTGTTGCGGCACGTGCCCAACCTGCCTGAACACCGGCCCGCGCCCTTGCCGGCCGCCCTCGCCCCGAGTTTAGCCTTCCCTGGTTGCAAGTCCGGTATACACGCACGCCGGATTGTTCACGATTCGCGGGCTGCTCCCGGCCCGGGGCGTGCGCTTCCGCCGTCCGGCCCCGGGCCGCCCGCGTCCTCGGCACACTCCCTGCTTCACGCGCGGCGTGGGCCGCGACGGCCCCCCGGCAGGCAGGCCGGGTAGCAGCGAGGAGGTTACCATGAGTATCTGGCGCGTGTTACTGTGCATCATCTTCCCACCCCTGGCGGTCATCGACAAGGGGTGCGGGTCGATTATCATCGTCATCATTCTGACCATTCTGGGCTGGATCCCCGGCGTCATCGGCGCCCTGATCATCAATAATCGCCGCTAGCCCGGCCCGCCCTGCAACCGCTGGGCCCGCTCGCGCGTTGATCTCTCCGAGGACCGGTGCGCGGTGGTGGGGCGTGCCCGGCGTAGGTCCGCGCCCGGGGCGCCTGCTCAGGAAAGGAGCCGGCCATGGGCGGCAGCGCGACGCGGATTCGGCAGGCGGTGGCGATCGGGATGCTGGTAGCGGCGGGGGCGCTGGCGCGCGTGCCCGCCCAGGCGGCGGCGCTCCCCGCGCCGCCCGCGCCCCAAGCCGTCGGGCTGGCCCCGCTGGGCAGTCCGGGCACCATTTACTACGGCGCCGTGCCGCCCGGCGGGGGCGGCAGCCGGCCCGTCCTCGTCTTCGTCCAGGGGCTGCACGGCCAGGCGTCCACCTGGTGGACCAACGGCAACGACATGTACGCCGACGCCTACTACGGCGGCTTCCGCACGGCCTTCGTGGATCTGATTGACGCGGGCGGCACGGGCGGCAGTGTCGAGGCGAACGGCGCCATGCTCGCGGGGCAGCTGACCGCCATCGCCGCGAACTACGGCGTGCCTGCGGTGAACGTGGTCGCGCACAGCAAGGGCGGGCTCGACACCAACGCCGCGGTCGTCGAGTACGGCGCCGCGCCGGAGGTCGAGACCCTCTTCCAGCTCGGCTCGCCCAATTGGGGCTCGCCGCTGGCCGACCTGGCCTATAGCTGGTGGGGCGGCTGGCTCGCGGCGATCCTCGGCCAGCGCGACGCCGCGGTCTACTCCCTGCAGACCGGCCAGATGGCGGCCTTCCGCGCCGCCGTCGACCCCCGGCCCGAGAACGGCTACGTGCACTATCGCACGGCGGCCGGCACCAGCCACGGCTCGATCTTCGGCGCGCTCTGGTATGGCGGCGCGTATCTCAGCTTCTGGGGCGCCAACGACGGCGCGGTCACCCTCGACAGCGCGCATCACCCGCTGGGCGTGCACGTCTTCACCGACGGCAGCCTCGACCACGACCAGTTGCCCACGGGGCATTACACCTGGAGCCGCATCATGCCGGTGGTCGGCAGCCTGTGGCGCGGCGACTCGCCGGAGCCGGGACCAGTCGTCCCGGCGGTGCCGGCGGCGCCTGCGCTGCCCGCCGGGGCCGTGCTGCGCGGCGGGCCGGTCGCCGGCACGGCCGTCGAGGCGTTCCCGGTCGAGAGCGGGGCCGGCGCCCTGCAATTGGCCGTGCTGACGTCGCCCGGCGTGAGCGTCGCGCTGCGCGGGCCCGACGGCAGCCTCGTCGCGCCCAGCGCCGTGCAGCCGGGCAACCCGGGCGAGCCGCTCGGCGGAGCGGTCCAGCACCTCTTCGCCGTCGACCACCCGGCGCCCGGCGCCTGGACGGCGGAGATGCGCACGGGCGGCGCGCTTTCGCTCGGCGAGAGCAGCCGGCCCGGCGCCTACCTGCTGGTCGCGGAGACTGCCGGTCCGCTCGCCATCCAGCTCGTCCCGGCGCCCGGGCAGACTCCGGCGGTGGGCCCGGGCGGCACGTTGACGTGGACGCTGGCGGCGACCGACGGCGGGGTCGCCCTGCAGAACCTGCAGGTGACCACGCGGGTCGACGGCGCGGTACAGCCCCAGGCGGCGAGCGCGAGCGGCGACACGGTGCGCGTGACGCTGCCGGCGGGCCGCGGCGTCGCCCCGGTGGCCGTCACGGTGCGCGGCCTCGACGCCGCCGGTCTGCCCTTCGAGCGCAGCCTGGCGACGAGCGTGGCGGTGGGCGCGGCCGGCAGCCCTTGACACCGCGGGCCGGGCCTTGCTATAATGGCCGCACAATTGAATCGGCAACGACCGTGAACAGAACGAGTACCTGCCCAAGCGGGGATCCAGAGAGCCGGAGAGGGTGGAAGCCGGCGCCGGCGCGGGCAGCGAATGGATCTGGGAGTCGCGCACCGAACGGGCTGCGGCCCTAGTAGACTGCGCCGGGCCTGCTCTCCCGTTATCCGGAGCCGCGTATCGACCGGCGGGGTCATGCCCGCGGCAGGGTACGCGTCATGAGCGCTCGCATCGCCCGGTTCGCCGGCGCGGTGCCGGCGGAACTAGGGTGGCACCACGAGCCGGCTTTGGCCCTCGTCCCTGATTGGGGACGAGGGCTTTGTGTTGGCTGCCGGCCGCCGCGGCGCGGCCGGTCGCTGGAAGGGAGCGCAGAATGATCCAGGCAGCGCTGGGCAAGTTGCTGGAGCGCCAATCGCTGACCCGCGCGGAGGCGGAGGCGGCCATGAGCGAGATCATGGAGGGCCGGACCACTAGCCCGCTCATCGCCGCGTTCTTGACGGCGTTGCGCATGAAGGGCGAAACCGAGGACGAGATCGCGGGCTTCGTCACCGTCATGCGCGCGCACGCGGTGCACGTCGCGGGCCCGGAGGGCGCCGTGCTCGTGGATACCTGCGGCACGGGCGGCGACGGGCGCTTCACGTTCAACATCTCGACCGCGGCGGCCTGTGTGGCGGCGGGCGCGGGCGCCACGGTCGCCAAGCACGGCAACCGCGCCGTGAGCGGGCGCTGCGGCAGCGCGGACGTGCTGGAGGCGCTCGGCGTGAACATCCAGTTGGGTCCGGAGGACGTGGCGCGCACGCTCGCGGAGTTGCGGCTCGGCTTCATGTTCGCGCTGAACTACCACCCGGCGATGCGCTACGTCGGACCCGTGCGCCGCGAGCTTGGGGTGCGCACCGTCTTCAACCTGCTCGGCCCGCTGACCAACCCGGCGGGCGCCGAGGCGCAGGTGCTGGGCGTGGCCGACCCGCGGTCCGCGCTGACGATCGCGCGGGCGCTGGCCCGGCTGGGCACGCGGCACGCGCTCGTGGTGCACGGCGACGGCGGCCTCGACGAGATCGCGCTGAGCGGGCCGACGATCTGCTACGAGATCCGCGACGGCCAGGAGCCGCGCCGCTTCACGGTGACGCCCGAGGAGTTCCAGTTGCGGTCCGCGCCGGTCAGCGCGATCCGGGGCGGGCCGCCCGACGAGAGCGCGGCGCTGATCCGCCAGGTGCTGGCCGGGACGCCCGGCCCGCACCGCGACGTGACTCTGCTGAACGCCGGGGCGGCGCTCTACGTCGGCGGGCAGGCGGCCGGCCTCGCCGAGGGCGTGGCGCTCGCCGCGCAGAGCATCGACAGCGGGGCGGCCGCGCGCGCGCTCGACGCTTTCATCGCGAGCAGCAACGGCCGGCCGCTGCCGGCGTCTGTCCAGGTGCCGGCGTGAGCGCGGACAGCATCCTCGACCGCATCGTAGCCGCCAAGCGGGCGGCGCAGGCGTCGCACCGGGAGGCGCGCCCGGTGCCGCTGCTGGAGCGGGATGCCGAACAGGCGCCGGAGCCGCGCGACTTCCGCGGCGCGATCACGCGGCCGCTACCCGGCGGCCCGCCGCGGATCATCGCCGAGATCAAGCGGGCCAGCCCGTCCAAGGGGCCGTTGCGACCGGACCTCGACCCGGCCGCCTTCGCCCGCACCTACACCGCGAACGGCGCGGCGGCTATCTCCGTGCTGACCGAGCCGGCGTTCTTCGGCGGCAGCCTGGCCGACCTGACGGCCGCGCGGGCGGCCACGTCGCTGCCCGTGCTGCGCAAAGACTTCCTGCTCGACGAGTACGACCTGCTCGAAGCGCGGGCGGCCGGGGCCGACGCGGTGCTGCTGCTGGCGGCGCTGCTCGACGCCGCCTGGCTGCGCAGCCTGCGCGACTACGCCGCCGACCTGGGCATGGCCGCGCTGGTCGAGGTCCACAATCCCGCCGAGATGGCCGCCGCTATCGAGGCCGAAGCGGACATCATCGGCATCAACAACCGCGACCTGCGCACCTTTGCGGTGGACCTGGACACGACGGGCCGGCTCGCGGGGCTGCGCCCGCCTGATGCGTTGCTCGTGGCCGAGAGCGGGATCCACACGCCCGCCGACGTGGCGCGGCTGGCAGGCTGGGGCGTCGACGCCATCCTGGTCGGCGAGCGGCTGGTAACGGCGGACCATCCCGGCGCGGCACTGCGGGCGCTGGCGGGGTTGGCCGGCGAGGCGCCCGCGTCATGACGGCGGGGCCGGGCGCGGCGGTCGTCAAGATCTGCGGGCTGCGCGAGGCCCCGCACGTCGAGGCGGCGGCCGCGGGCGGCGCGGCGCTGGCCGGCTTCGTCTTCGCGCCGAGCACGCGGCGCATCGCGCCGGAGCAGGCCGCGGTGCTGATCGCGGGCATGCGTGGGGCCTGGGGCGCGCGAGCGCCGCGGGCCGTGGGCGTCTTCGTCAACGAGACGCCGGAGCGCATGGCGGCGATCGCGGAGGCCTGCGGGCTGGACGTGGTGCAGCTGAGCGGCGACGAGGCGCCCGACGCGGCGCTGCTCGCCGCCCTCGGCCGGCCCGTGATCCGGATGCTGCGCGCCCGGGCCGGCGCACGCGCTGCCGTCCTGGCGGAGGTGGCCGCCTGGGAGGCGGCCGCGGCAGCCGCCGACCGCGCGGCCGGGGTGCTGCGCGGGCCGTGGGGCAGCCGCCTGCTCATCGGGCTGGACGCCCAGCACGGCGCGGCCTACGGGGGCACCGGGCGCGCGGCCGATTGGGACCTCGCGGCGGCGCTGGCCGCGCGGGGCCCGTTGATGCTGGCCGGCGGGCTGACGCCCGCCAACGTCTCCGCCGCGCTCGCCGCCGTCCGCCCCTGGGCGGTCGACGTGAGCAGCGGGGTGGAGAGCGGCGGCCGCAAAGACGCGGCCCTGATTGGCGCGTTTCTGACGCAAGCGAGAGGGACCGAGACATGACCACCGTATACCCGGCGCCCGCGGGCGCCACGTTGCCCGACCGGCAGGGCCACTTCGGCCCGTATGGCGGGCGCTACGTGCCCGAGACGCTGATGCCCGCGCTCGACGAGCTTGCGGGCGCCTACGCGGCGGCGCAGGCCGATCCGGCGTTCGCGGCCGAACTGGCCGCCCTGCTGCGCGATTACGTGGGCCGCCCGACGCCGCTCTACCACGCGACGCGCCTGAGCGCCGAGACGGGCGGCGGGCGGATCTACCTCAAGCGCGAGGACCTGGCGCACACCGGCGCGCACAAGATCAACAACGCGCTGGGGCAGGCGCTGCTCGCCAAGCGCATGGGCAAGCAGCGCATCATCGCCGAGACGGGCGCCGGCCAGCACGGCGTGGCCGCCGCGACCGCCTGCGCGCTGCTCGGGCTGGGCTGCATCGTCTACATGGGCGAGGTCGACATCGCGCGGCAGGCGCCGAACGTCTTCCGCATGAAGCTGCTGGGCGCCGAGGTGCGCCCGGTGACGACCGGCGGGCGCACGCTCAAGGACGCCATCAACGAGGCGATCCGCGACTGGGTCACGAACGTGGAGGACACCTTCTACATCATCGGCTCGGTCGTTGGGCCGCACCCCTACCCGCAGATGGTGCGCGACTTCCAGAGCGTGATCGGGCAGGAGGCGCGGGCGCAGAGCCTGGCGCAGATCGGGCGGCTGCCCGACGCGGTCGTGGCCTGCGTGGGCGGCGGCAGCAACGCGATGGGCATCTTCTATCCCTTTATCGGCGACTCCAGCGTGCGGCTGATCGGCGTCGAGGCGGGCGGGCGCGGCGTGGCGAGCGGAGAGCACGCGGCGCCGCTGTCGGCCGGGGCGCCGGGGGTGCTGCACGGCGCGCGCTCCTACTTGATGCAGGACGCCGACGGGCAGGTGCTCGACACCTACTCGATCTCCGCCGGGCTGGACTATCCCGGCGTCGGGCCGGAGCACTCGTACCTGAAGGACAGCGGCCGGGCCACCTACGTCGCGGCGACCGACGCGGAGGCGCTCGAGGGCTTCCACGCGCTGTGCCGCCTGGAGGGCATCATCCCGGCTCTGGAGTCGGCGCACGCCGTCTTCTACGGGCGGCGGGTGGCGCGAGATCTTGGGCCGGAGGCCGCGGTCATCGTCAACCTGTCGGGCCGGGGCGACAAGGACATCTACACGGTGGCCGGCACGCTGGGCATCGCCCTGCCGGCCGGGGCGCCGCGCGAGGAGGAGCGCTGATGGGTACCGCACGGATCGCCGCGGCATTCGCGGCCAGCAAGGCGCGCGGCGAGGTGGCGCTGATCCCCTATGCCGCCGCGGGCTACCCCGACCAGGCGACGAGCGAAGCGATCGTGCGCGCGCTGGCGGACGCGGGCGCCGACCTCATCGAGATCGGCATCCCCTTCAGCGACCCGCTGGCCGACGGGGCGACCATCCAGCACGCCACCCAGGTGGCGCTGCAGCACGGGATCACGTTCGAGCGCTGCCTCGACCTGGTGCGCGCGGTGCGCCCGCAGGTGGCGGCGCCGATTCTCTTCATGGGCTACTACAACCCCTTCCACCGGCGCGGGGTGGCGGCGGCCGTGGCCGCCTGCGCGGCGGCCGGGGTGGACGGCCTGATCGTGCCCGACCTGCCGCCCGAGGAGGCGGGCGACCTGCTGGCCGCGACGCGGGCGCAGGACCTGGGGCTGATCTTCCTCGTCTCGCCGGTGAGCAGCGACGCCCGGCTGGCGCAGGTGGCGGCGGCGGGCAGCGGCTTCCTCTACTGCGTCTCGCTGACGGGGGTGACCGGCGCGCGGCAGGCGCTCTCGGCCACGCTGCCGGCCTACGTGGCCCGGGTGCGGCGGCAGACCGACTTGCCGCTGGCGGTGGGCTTCGGGCTGAGCACGCCGGAGCACATCGCGGCGCTGGCGGGCCTGGCCGACGGCGCGGTCTTCGCCAGCGCGCTCATCGACCACCTGCGGGAGGCGCCGGGGCACGAGGCGGCGGCGGCGGCGGCCTTCCTGCGCCGCCTGCGCGGGGCACCAGCCGCCACCGCGGGCTGACCCGGCGCGGGCCGCCCGCCCGCCCCGTTTGGCGTCGGCCACCCCGCGTCGCCGCGCCACTCCCTTGTCATCCTGAGTATCCATGACCCTCGGCTCACCGGAGGGCATGAAAATGGCTGCACCCGCCCGCGGTCGTCAGCGTGCCCGCGGTCGCGCCTTCGCTGGTGCCGCGAGCCCGTTCCTGAGTATGACCCGAGGGTCCCCAGGCACCGTTGTTTGTCGCTCCGCCTTCGGGCGGAAGCACGCAGAGTAGACTCTGTTTATGCGTGGGCCCTCCGCGCTGGCGACCGCCGATCCTTATTGCCGCTGGCACGCGTACGGAGGTCTGCCATGGAACTGGTCTTTCCCCGCTGTGCGGGGCTCGATGTCCACAAGAAGTCGGTCGTCGCCTGTCTGCGCACCCCGCCCACCCCCGAGCACCCGGGCCTCGAGGTGCGCACCTTCGGCACCACCACCGCCGCGCTCCTCGCCCTCGGCGATTGGCTGACCGCCGCCGGCTGCACCCACGCCGCGATGGAGTCCACCGGCGTCTACTGGAAACCCGTCTATAACCTGCTCGAAGGCCGCCTGAGCCTCTTGGTCGTCAACGCGCAGCACATCAAGGCCGTCCCCGGCCGCAAGACCGATGTGCGCGACGCCGAGTGGATCGCCGACCTACTCGCCCACGGGCTGCTGCGCTCCAGCTTCGTGCCCAGTCCCGCCCAGCGCGAGTTGCGCGCCTTGACGCGCCATCGCATCACCGTGATCGCCGACCGGGCGCGGGTGGTCAACCGGCTGCAGAAGTTGCTGGAGGAGGCCAATATCAAGCTGGCCAGCGTGGCGACCGACATCACCGGGGTCTCGGCGCGGGCGATGCTGGACGCACTGCTGGCGGGCGAGGCGGACGCGGCGGTGTTGGCGAACCTGGCGCGCGGGCGCATGCGGGAGAAGCGGGCGGAGTTGGAGGCGGCGCTGCCCGGGCGGCTGCGCCCCCAGCAGCGCTTCCTGCTGGGGGAGTTGCTGGCGGAGATCGACTTCTACGACGAGGCGGTGGAGCGGGTGACGAGCGCGATTGCGCAGCAGATGGAGCCACTGGCGGCCGAGGTGGCGCGGCTGGATGGGATCCCGGGGATCAACGCGCGGACGGCGCAGGTGCTGCTGGCGGAAGTCGGGGCGGACATGAGCCGGTTCCCGAGCGCGGGGCACTTGGCGAGTTGGGCGGGGCTCTGCCCGGGGAACCACATCAGCGCGGGGCACCGCCAACGGGGGACGACGCGCCATGGCAACCCGTGGCTGCGGCAGGGGCTAATGGAAGCGGCGCACGGGGCGGCGCACACGAAGGACACGGTGCTGAGCGCGCAGTATCGGCGGCTGGCGAAACGGATCGGCAAGCGCAAGGCGCTGGTGGCGGTGGCGCACAGTATCTTGCGCATTGTGTACCACGTGCTGGCGGAGGGGAAGGAGTACGCGGAGCTGGGCGGGGACTACTACGAGCAACGGGACAAGGAGCGCATCACGCGGGGGCTGGTGCGGCGCCTGGAGCGGATGGGCCATGAAGTGATCCTCAAGCCGAAGGAGGCTGCCTGACAAGCGAGCTATTTTCAGAGTAGCCGCAGGCGAAGGATCTCCGAGTCCGGGGGGCCGGCCCTGAGGCCGGCGCTGCGGCCACCGCGCGGCTCCTCGGGGCGAAAAGGCCTTCCCTGAGGCAGCATCCCGGAGTCGGAGATCCCTCACTGCGTTCGGGATGACACAGGCGAGGTGGGGAAGCGGAGATCCCCCGGGAGCCGCGCGGCCTGCCCTGGGCCGATCGGTGTGGGGGCCTCGCCGGGCGGAGCCGGCTCCCACAGACGGCCCCGCCCGCATCCCGGCTTGCACCCGCCCGATCGGGCGTCCCAGCCCCCGCAGGGGGCTTCGTTGTTGTTGCCCGCAGCTTTAGCTGCCGGGCAACGCTCCACCGCGCGGCCCCCGGGCTGCCGAATCGCCCATCGTCTCAGCCCCCACCGCGCGGCTCCCCGGGGTGAAAAGGCCTTCCTTGAGGCAGCATCCCGGAGTTGGAGATCCCTCACTGCGTTCGGGATGACAAAGGCGAGGTGGGGGAGCGGAGATCCCCCGGGAGCCGCGCGGCCTGCCCCGGGCCGATCGGTGTGGGGGCCTCGCCGGGCGGAGCCGGCTCCCACAGACGCCGCGGCCCCGCATCCCGGCTTGCGCCCGCCCGATCGGGCGTCCCAGCCCCCGCAGGGGGCTTCGTTGTTGTTGCCCGCAGCTTTAGCTGCCGGGCAACGCCGCACCGCCCCGCTTCCCTGCCGCCGAATCGCGTGCCCACTCCCGCCCGATGCCGCCATCCCGGATGGGCGCAGGCCAGATCTTGCGGGAGCCGGGCGGCCACGGGGGCCGCCCATCCCTGCGGCTGCCTTCCGGCGTCCCTGCGGCGCGATCTTGGGGTGGGGCGGGCGGCGGGCGCGGCTATTGTCTTTGCGGGGGCTTTGTAGTATCATGAGGCTGTCGGGTGCCCATGTTATGTTGAGTCTTGCCCCGCGCCCGGCGGAAACGGACCTCTCTTGTGCATGCGCTCGGCGCTGGACACGGGGTAGCGCAACAGCGGCATTCCCAGCGTCGGGGGCGGGCGTGCCCGGGGCGGGCGCGCGCGGCACGGATGCAGTGCGGCGGTCCGCGGGGCGACGGGTGTGCGCGGCCGTCGCCCGCGGACGGCGCGTGGGACCTGGTGCATTACTTCGAGCGGGCCCGGTTCGAGTGGCACCCGGAGAACGCCGGGACGCCTTACGAGATCCTGCTGGGCCATCTTGGCACGGAGATGCTCGCGGCGCGTGACTGCCGCTGAGCGCCCCGCACTCGCCGGTCGCCGGGCGGCCGGAAGGAGGGCAGAATGCAGACCTACGAGATCGCCCCCGGGGAATCGCTGGATTACGTGGCCCAGGCGATGCGCTTGCTGGCGCAGGAAGACCCGGAGATGCTGATCCGGGTGCCGCTGAACGCGGATCCAATCGACGGGCCGTATGCCGCCGAGCGGCTGCACAGCGCCTTGCTGGGCGTGACGACGCGGGTGCTGGTGCAGGCGGCGGACCCGCAGACGGTGGCGTGGCTGCAAGAGGCGGGCTTTGAGGCCGAGCCGCTGCTCGGCGGGATGCCGCCCGCGCCCCCGCCCCCGCCCGCCGCGCCGGCGCCGGCCGCGCAGGGCGCAGCGGCCCCGGCCGAGGAGGGCGCCGCGGCGGACGCGCCGGGCTGGAGCCCGCGCGTCGCCTGGACGCCGTCCGGACCCCCGGCCGCACCGGCGCCCCCGCCGCCGCCGGCGCCCGGGCCTCCGGCGGAGAAGCAAGGCTTTCTGCAAAAGCTGTGGAACGCGGTGGCGCCTCCGGTGCCGCCGCCGCCGCCGGCCCCCGCGGCGCCGGAACCGTTCGCCGCGGCCATGGCCGCGCCGCCGCCGGGGCCGCCGCCGATGCCGCCGCCCATGGCCCCGCCGCCCGCGCCGGCGGGCCGGCGCCCGCGCCGGAGGAGCCGCCCGCCGAGCCGGAAGGCGAGGGGCCGGCCGGGTTCGACGTGATGCTGCCCGTGTTGCACGAGGAGACGGCGACCGAGGCGCCGGCCCCGGCGCGCCGCCGGCCGATCACCTCGCCGCTGGACGCGACGATGGGGCCGATAGAGGACACCGGGCGCATGGCCGCGGCGGAGCCGCCCATGGCCCCTGCCACGCCCGCGATGCCGGATGCCGGCGCCGCCGCGCCCGCGCCGGACGTGAGCGCCGAAGCGGCCGTGCCGAGCGGTGATCTCTCGGGGCTGGGCGGGTCCGCACAGAGCGCGGAGACGATCGGCGCGGCCGTGCAGGCGGCCGGGCTGGACTCGCGGACGCGGGCGCTGCTGCTGTTCGGCATGGCGCTGGTGCGCCTGGCGACCGCCGAAGCGGCGGGCGCGGCCATGGCGGCGCGGCAGGCGGGCTGCTCCGACTCCGAATTGGCGCTGGTGGTCGAGATGGCGCACGCGCTGGGCGGCGGGCCGAGCGAGCGGCTGGGCCACAAGATCCTGGGGATGTGAACCACGCCGATCACGTCGGGCTGTTGCGGCCCGGCATCGGCGACCCCGGCGGCGTCTGGGCCGACCTGGGCTCGGGCGAGGGCGCGTTCACGCTGGCCCTTGCCGACCTGCTCGGCCCGGGCGCCGTCATCTACTCGGTCGACCGCGACCGCGGCGCGCTGCGCACGCAGGAGCGGGCGATGGCGGCGCGCTTCCCCGGCGTGACCGCGCACTATCTCGCCGCGGACTTCACCGACCTGCCGGCGCTGCCGCCGCTCGACGGCGTGGTGATGGCAAACTCGCTGCACTACGTGCGCCACAAGGAGCCGGTGCTCGCCCGCATTGCCGGGCGACTGCGGCCGGGCGGGCGCTTCATCCTGGTCGAGTACAACGCCGACCACGGCAACGTGTGGGTGCCCTACCCGATGAGCTACCCGACCTGGGCGGCGTTGGCGGCGCGCGGCGGCCTGGCCGGCACGCGCCTGCTGGCGACCGTGCCCAGCCGCTTCCTGCGCGAGATCTACTCCGCGCTCAGCTTCCGCCCGGCGGCGGCCTCACTCCCCGGCGACGCGTAGCAGCACCTTGCCGATGCGGCCGGGGCGGCCGAGCGCCTGCATCGCCGCGGGGGCTTCCTCGAAGGGGAAGACCTGGGCGGGTGGCGCCTGCACGGCGCCGCGGGCGAGCGCGGCCAGCGTATCGGCGATGTCGCCGCGGTCGGCGCCCATGGAGCCGATGATCTGGCGCTCGCGGGTGTAGAGCGCGCCGAGGTTGAGCGTGACCTCGGCGCCGGTGAGCACGCCGCAGGTGGCGTAGCGGCCGCCGTTGGCGAGCGCGCCGGTGCTCATCTCCCACGTCGCGGCGCCGATCGGGTCGATGGCCGCGTCGACGCCGCGCCCGCCGGTAAGCTCATGGAGCCGGGCGCCGACGTCCTCCTGTTCGCGGTCGATCATCGCGGCGGCGCCCCAGGCCTGCAATTGCTTGGCGGCCTCGGGGCCGCGGCCCAGCGCCCAGACGACGGCGCCGCGCTGGTGGGCGAACTGCACGGCGAAGGAGCCGACGCCGCCGGTGGCGCCGACGACGAGCACTTGCTCCTCGGGCCCGACGCCCGCGCGATCGACCAGGTGGTAGGCGGTGGCGCCGTCGACGGTGCCCGCGCAGGCATCGGCCAGCGGCACCTCGGGCGGGACGGCCACGAGGTTGCGCGCGGGGGCGATCACGTACTCGGCGTAGCCGCCTTGGGTGCGCACGCCGTAGACGGCCAGGACCGGGGCGGGCGTATAGACCAGGCACTGGATCTCGCGGCCGTGGATGCAGTACCAGCAGCGGCCGCAGAAGAGGCGGAAGGCGACGACGACGCGATCGCCCGGCTGGGGCCCTTCGACCCCGGGGCCGCAGGCGTCGACGGTGCCGGCGATCTCGCTGCCCGGGATGTGGGGCCGCTCGAGGTCGGGGAAGCGGCCGCGCAGGGTGGTCATATCGACGGGGTTGACGCCGCAGAAGGCGACGCGCACGCGCGCCTCGCCGGGGCCGGGCGCGGGCGTCTCGCTCTCGACCATCCGCAGCTGTTCGGGGCCGCCGAACGCGCTGTATTGCCAGCTCCGCATGGTGGGTCCTCCTTGGGGTGATCGCTGCCGCGGCGCTGCAAGTTCCGCGCCCCGGGGAGTCGGGCCGGGTCGCCCGCCTCGCCGCCCCGCTCCCGATTTCGGGAGAGGGGAGCCGGCGTCGGCCTGCCGCGGGGCCGCGCGGTGGAGCGTTGCCCGGCAGCTAAAGCTGCGGGCAACAAGGACGAAGCCCCCGCGGGGGGCCGAGACGGGGCAGCGCCCGGTCCCAGGGACGATTCCCGGGGGCGATCGCGCCGCTCCGCAGGCCGAATCGCCCTCCCTCGCCCCGGAGGGGAGAGGGCGGGGGTGAGGGGAGAGAGCCGCCGCACCGCCCCGCTCCCGCCGTCCGACCCGCCATCCCGGCCGGATTCGAGCCGCGCGGTGAGGGGGCCTCGCCGGGCGGAGCCGGCTCCCACAGACGACGCGGTAACGTCCCGGCGGCTAGGGCGCCGCACTGGGGGCGGCGCGGGGGCGGGAGCGGCGCCGCGGGCGCCGGTTGACGGGTTTGCGGGGGCTGTGCTATGCTGGCGGCGTGAGCACGGAGACGGGCGGGGTCCCGGATAAGCTGCCGGCGAGCGCGATCTTCGCGCTGCTCGACGGCGCTCCGTTTGGCCGGCTCGCCACCTATGCCCCGGACGCGGCCGGCGGGTCCGGCCGCTGCTATGTGCTCCCCCTGCAGTTCCTCCACCGCGACGAAAGTATCTACCTGATCACGACGCCGGGTCGCAAGCTGGAATATCTGCGCGCGTCGCCGCGCGGGGTCTGCTTCCAGCTGGATCTGAGCGAGGGCGCGGGCTGGACGAGTGTGTGCGCCTGGGGCGACTTCTCGGAGGTCGCGGGGCTGCGCGACCGGGCGAGCGTCGTCATGGCGATGTTCACGAAGTACCCGGAGCGGACCAGCCATCAGGCGGTGTCGTGGATCCGGCAGCACATCCCGCGGCCGGGCGCGCTGCACGGCGACGCGGCGCGGGCGCCCGTGGTCGGGCGGCTGCGGCTGCGCAGCGTGAGCGGGCGGTCGTGGCCGGGGCTGCTGCTCGACGCGGGGCCGGCGCTGGTGCACCCGGCGCACCGGCTGGCGGGCATCGGGCCGCGCAGCCACCCGATCCACCTGGGGCGCGAGGCCTGTTGGGCCCTGCTGGAGCGGCGGCCGTTGGCGCGGGTCGGCTGCTATCACCCGTCGCGCGAACGGACCTATTGCCTGCCGCTGTGGTACGCGATCGAGGGCAACGACCTCTGGTTCTACCACCCCGGCGACGGCAGCGCGCTGGCCTCGGCGCTGCGCGAGCACCCGGAAGGGGTGTGCGTGCAGGTGGATAACCTGGATTGCAGCCCGAGCGCCGACCCGGGGCAGCCGTGGGAGAGCGTGATCGTGGAGGGCCGCGCGCAGGTCTTCACGCTGGGGCCCGACGGGGCGCTGCCGGACGCGCGGCAGCGCGCGCTCTTGCGGGCGATCCGGACGCGGCTGCAGGGCTTCGGCATCGAGTCGATCTTCGTGCCGCCCGATCCGGACGTGCAGCCGCCGAGTGGGCGGCTGATCCGCCTGCACATGCAAGCCATGGCCGGGCAGGCGACCGGGGAGCCGCTGTGACCGGGCGGGACTGGCTCGGCCTGGTCCTCAGCTTCGCCTATCCCGTCGTGCTGCTCGTGGTCGCGGAGATGCTGCGGCGGCGGCTGCGGCTGCCCGCCGAGTTCACGCGCAAGCTGGTGCACATCGGCGCGGGCATGTGGGTCTTCGGGGCGCTGGCGCTGTTCGACCATTGGTGGGCGGCGCTGATCGCCACGACCGCGTTCATCGGCATCAACTGGGTGTCGGCGCGGCGCACGCTGATCCCGGCGATGGACGCGGCGCGGGGCGAGGGGCTGGGCACCGTCTGGTTCATGGTCTCGTTCACGATCCTGCTGGGGGTGTTCTGGAGCGCCGGGCGGCCGTATCTCGCCGCGGCGGCGATGATGGCGCTGACCTGGGGCGACGCGGCGGCGGCGATCGTCGGGCGGGCGTGGGGGCGGCATCGCTACCGCATCGCCGGGCACGCCCGCTCTCTGGAAGGGTCCCTCGCCCTGGCCGGGGCAACGCTGCTGACGGTGGCGCCGACGCTGGCCCTGCTGGCGCCCGACCGCTACGATTGGGCGAGCGCGCTGGGCCTCGCGGCGCTGGTGGCGGTGGTCGCGGCGCTGCTGGAGCCGATCGCGCCGCGCGGGCTGGACAACCTCAGCATCCCGCTGGGCGCGGGCCTGGTGCTCTGGCTGCTCGACAGCGGGCGGATGGGGCCGTGGGCCCTGGCGGCGGGCCTGGCGCTGAGCGCGGCGATTGGCGCGCTGGCGCTGCTCGCGGGCAGCCTGACGGCGGGGGGCATGCTCGGCGCCGTGCTGGTGGGCACCACGGCGTTCGCGGCCGGTGGGCTCGGCGGCGGGCTGCTGCTTGTGCTCTTCTTCGTGACGTCGAGCGCGCTGAGCCGCGTCGGCCTGCGGGCCGCGCGCAAGGCGGACGCGGCGCGGGCGTTCGCGAAGGGCGGGCGGCGCGACCTGGGGCAGGCGCTGGCGAACGGCGGGGTGGCCGCCCTCTGCGCGGTGGGCGCCGCCGCGGCGCCCGCGGCCTGGCAGCCGGCGCTCTGGGCGGCGTACACCGGCAGCCTGGCCGCGGTCACGGCAGACACCTGGGCGACCGAGCTGGGCGTGCTGAGCCGCCGCCCGCCGCGCCTGGTGACGACCGGGCGGGTGGTGGCGCCGGGCACGTCGGGCGGGATCAGCGGGCTGGGCTTGCTGGCCGGGATCGCGGGCGCGGCGCTGATCGGGCTGGCCGCCGGGGCGCTGCGGCTCACCGCGCCGGGCGCGGGCCTCGCCGGTGCGGCCGGCGGGCTGATCGTGGCCGGGCTGGTGGGCGGGGTGCTCGGCAGCCTGGTCGACTCGGCCCTGGGGGCGACGGTGCAGCGCCTGTATTGGTGTCCGGTGTGCGCCGTGGAGACGGAGCGGCGCACGCACGCGTGCGGGACGGCGACGGTGGCGCGGCGGGGCTGGGCGGGGGTCGACAACGAGGTGGTGAATGCCGCCTGCGCGCTGGCGGGCGCGCTCGGGGGGCTGGCGGTGGGGGGGCTCCTGGCGGGGGGATGAGGGGCGCGCGGCAGCGGGTTTCGGCCTGTGGGCAGCGCGATCGCGCGGGCTGGGCCGGGCAACGCCCACCGCCCCGCTTCCCCGTAGCCGATTCGCGCCCGGCCCAGCCCCCGCAGGGGGCTTCGTGGTTGTTGCCCGCAGCTTTAGCTGCCGGGCAACGCTCCACCGGGCGGCTCCCAGCAGGCCGGATCGCGTCCCCGCGCCCCGCATCCCGGCGGATCGCGGGCCACGCGGTGCGCCGGGATGCGGGGCGTGGGGGTCGCCCCTACGACCGGCGATGCGGCCTTCCGCGGAGCACGATCTTGCGGCGGCGGGGGTCGCCTGGCTGAGCAGCTTCCTACAGACGATTCCGGCTTATCCCCGGCCGCGCGGCGCGCCAGCCTCGCCGGACGGAGCCGGCTCCCACAGACGCCGCGGCCCAACATCCCGGCTTGCGCCCGCCCGATCGGGCGTCCCAGCCCCCGCAGGGGGCTTCGTGGTTGTTGCCCGCAGCTTTAGCTGCCGGGCAACGCCCCACCGAGGGCCTCCCTGGAGGCCAACTCGCCGCCGGCCCAGCCCCCGCAGGGGGCTTCGTCGTTGTTGCCCGCGGCTTTAGCTGCCGGGCAACGCTCCACCGAGCGGCTCCCCTTTCGCCGAATCGCGCGCCCAATCCCGCCTCTCAGCATCGCGGCTTGCCTTGGGCGGCGCGTCCTGGGACGGCGCCCGCTCCTACAGCCGATTATGGCTGACCCGAGGCGAATCTTGCGGCGGCGCGGGATTTGCCCAGTATGGTCGCCGGCTATATGCCGGGTGCCGGCCGCGGGATGGCGCCGGCGCGGGCGCGGCGGGCGGCGTAACATTTGCGTGGGGGGCTGCGTATGTAGTGGTGTAGACGGCGGGCGCCCGGATAGGTGGGCTCGCCACGCATTCCGCTGACGTCGCTAGGCGAACCGACCGGGCGGGGCCTGGTCACGAAAGGAGCTTCACGGATGGATAATACGCAGGGGCCCACGGGGGGCCGCACGGGCTCGGGCGGGCAGGATCCGCGCGAGGAGCTGCGCGATCAGATCGAAGTGATGGGTAAGGCCGCGGGCGATCTGCTGGAGCAGCTGGTGAAGATGCCGGGCACGCTGGCGCAGATCCCACTGCAGGCGCTGCCGGAGGACACGGCCCGCCACGCGCGCAACGCGGCGAGCGAGGGCATGGCCGCGGTGCGCACGCTGCTGGAGACGATGACCCGCAGCATCGACCAGATGATGAAGGAGCAGCGCGACCGCATGGCGGCCATGGGCAGCAGCCGCACGGGCACGGGCGGCGCGGACGCGTCGCACACGCACGCGCCGCCGGAGTCGGCGGCGGGCAGCGGCGACACGCGCGCGCTCAACCAGGAGCCGCCGGCCGGGACGGGCGGGCACGGCGCCGGGTCCGGGCCGCAAGGCGACGGCAACACGCAGCGGCTGGACGACCAGTCGTAAGCGCGCGGCGCGCCGCAGACGACGCGGCCGGCGGCATCTCCACGATGCCGCCGGCCGCTTTGTGATTCCCGGGGTGGATCAGGCGCGGAAGCCGATCAGCACCAGGCCCATGAGCAGCACGCCGACCACGATGCGGTAGACGATGAAGGGCATCGTGGAGTTGCGCTGGAGGAAGCGCAGCAGGAAGTAGATCGTGGCGTAGCCGCTGACGGCCGCGACGAGGAAGCCGATGATGAACGAGCTTGTCTCGCCGGAGGGGATGCCGCCCGCCTGCAGGGTGTCATAGAGCTTCTTGACCCCGGCGCCGAAGATGACGGGCGTGCCGAGCAGGAAGCTGAAGCGGGCCGCGGCCTCGCGCGTCAGGTTCTGGAAGAGGCCGGCGGTGATGGTGCTGCCCGAGCGCGAGACGCCGGGGAGGATCGCGCATGCCTGGGCGAGGCCGATGATCATGGCCTGGCCGAGCGTTAGCTGGTCCATGGTGTGGACGTGGCGCGCGGTGCGCTCGGCGATCCAGAGCACGAGGGCCAGGCCGATCATCACGAGGCCGATGATGAAGATGCCGGTGTTCTGGGCGGCGGGGGTGGTGCCGTGGAACATCTCGTCGAGCTTCTTCTCCCCGAGCACACCGGCGATGGCGCCGGGGATCGTGGCGAGGACGATGAACCAGGCGAGGCGCGAGTCGGGCGTCGCGGTGAGGGAGCGCCAGTTCCAGCCGCCGGCCGTGGGGCCGGCGCCGGTCATGGTGGCCGTGCCGCCCGCGGTCACGACCTGGCGGCCGGCCAGACTGGCGAGGGCGGCGCGGATCAGGCGCACCCAGTCGGCCCAGAAGTAGGTGAGCACGGCGATGAGGGTGCCCATGTGCAGGGCCACGTCAAATGTGAGGCCGGGGTCCTGCCAATCGAAGAGCCAGGGTACGATGATCAGATGGGCCGAAGAGCTGACGGGGATGAACTCGGTCAGGCCTTGCACGAGACCGAGCACGATGGCTTGGAAAGGGTCCACGAAACGACTACTCCTTTAGCATAAACCGCATGAATCGCGTGAAGTCGGTGGCCGCGTGTCAGGGCCGCCGGGGCGGCGTGATATCGTTCTTGTCGTGATCCGGTAGGGCGCCTTTGCCGTTGCGGTGGGCGGCCGCGGGGGCGGCGGGCCGGGCGTCGGGTGGCCCGGCAGGTGGCTCGGCCGGCGGGCCGGCGCGGGGTGCGGGGGCGGGGCGCTCACCCGGGACCGCGCGCTCGTCCTCGTCGTCGACCGAGGCCTCGCCGTGGGCCTCTTTGTTCTCCAGGGCGGCAAGCTCGCCCCAGGAAACGCTCTCGCGCACCATGTAGTAGAGGCCCCAGAATGTGACCGGGAAGTAGAGGGCGGCATGGAGCAAGACGACGTAGCTCAGGGCCAGGCTCGTCGGCGTGAGGCCGAAGATGCCGACCAGGACGACCTTGGCGATGCCGTCGAAGACGCCGATGTAGCCGGGCGACGACGGCACGAGCGTGCCCAGGTTGGCGGCGGCGGTGGTCATGGTGTAGGCCGAGACGGGCAGGTGGAGGCCGAAGCCCCAGGCGCCGATCATGTAGTACATGGCCGCCTCGCAGAGCCAGGCCCCGCCCGAGAGGCCGAGCACGCTGAGCACGCCGCGCCAGCTGCGTAGGACCGCGAGGCCGGCGACGAACGACGAGGTGATGTGCAAGGCGCGCTCGTGGAGCGACTCGGGGACGACGGCGCCGAGGGGGCTGCGACCCAGGAGCAGCTGGACCAGCGTGGTGATGCGCTCGGGCGAGGCCGCCAGGAAGACGAAGACGAGCAGGCCGACGACGAACAAGATCGACGTTACGCGCAGGCCGTTCTCGAGCTCGGAGTTGAGCGTTACGAAGAGGGCGGAGACGGCCAGGAAGCCGATCATGGTGAGGCCGTCGAAGATGCGCTCGACCAGGATGGTGGCGAGCGTGGCGCTCTTGGTGACGTTCTCGCGGCGGCTGAGCACGTAGACGCGGATGACGTCGCCGAGGCGGGCCGGCAAGATGTCGTTGCCCATGTAGCCGATGACGAGCACTTTGTAGAGGCTGTAGGGGCGGACTCCCGTGCGGATCGGCGAGAGCAGGACGCGCCAGCGCAGGGCGCGCAGCCAGATGCCGCCGAAATAGACGATGAGTGCCGGCAGGAGCGCCCAGTATTGGACCTTGGTCAGAGACGCGCCGATGGCGCCGAAATCTTCCTTCTGGAAGGTCAGGTAGAGGAAGAAGAGGCTGACGGCGACCCCGATCCAGAACTTCTTATCGCGTAGCAACGTGTTCTCCCACTAGCCGGTTAGTGGCCGAGCGTATCACGCAGGATCGCTTGCTGGTGATGGCGGGCCAGCACGTCTTTCAGCTTTTTGCTGAACTGCTTGTAGCGGCGCAGGCCCGTGCGGTGGAGCAGGTAGCGGCGGGCCACGTTCAGCGTGGCGAGGCCGTAGACGACGCTGCGCCGGAAGTTGACCGAGGAGGCCTCGGGGAAATAGCGCGTGGGCACCGAGACCTCGACGATGCGGAACTTGTGGGCGACCGCCTGGGCGATGACCTCGCTGTCGAAGACGAAGTCGTCGGAATTGAGCAAGAAGGGGATGGTCTCGAGCAAGCGGCGGCTGTAGGCTCGATATCCGGTGTGCATCTCGGAGAGCCGGGTGCCGAAGACGAGGTTCTCGACGGTGGTCAGGAAGCGGTTGCTGACGAACTTCCAGAGCGGCATGCCGCCCTGCAGGGCGGCGCTAGTGCCGCCGAGGAGGCGGGAGCCGAGGACCATGTCGGCGGCGCCCGCGGCGATGGGGGCGACCATGGCCGGCACGCGGGTGGCGTCGTACTGGTTGTCGGGATGCAGCATGACGACAATGTCGGCGCCGTCGCGCAGGGCTTCGAGATAGCAGGTCTTCTGATTGCCGCCATAGCCGCGGTTCTGGACGTGGACGACGCACTTGAGGCCGAGGCGGCGGGCCACTTCGACCGTGTTGTCGGAGGAGACGTCGTCGACGAGGATGACCTCGAAGACCTGGTCTTTGGGCAGGTCGCCGTAGGTCTTCTCGAGGGTACGCGCGGCATTGTAGGCCGGCATCACCACGACGACGCGGGGCGTGCCGGCCGGCGGGGCGGGCGGAAGCGGCGCCGTCTCTCTCGTGGGAGTCGTCATCGGTCTCTCCTGATCAGGTCGTGGCCGGGGCCGGCGCGGCCCCGGCCGGCGGGCGCGGTCGGACCGAGGGCGGTGGCGGCTGTCCGCGGGCGGGGATCGGGCCGCGGCCCGCGGGATCGGTCCAGTATACCACATCCGGGGCGGGGGCGCGGCGGGCATACAAAGACGCGGAGCAGCAGCGAGGCTGCTCCGCGGAGAAGGCCGGCGGGCCGGAACACCGGGCGGTTACGCGCCGGGCGCGGGCGGGCGCCCTTCGGCCGGGGCGGCGGCGGCGGCGGGGGCGGGCGCCTCGGGGGCGGGGGCGGGCGCCTCGGGGGCGGCCGGCACCTCGGCGGCCTCTTCGGTGCGGCGCGGGCGCGGGGCCTGCTGCTTGGCGACCGGCTGCGGCTTGTGGGTCACGAGGATGCTGAGCTTGCGGCCCTCCATCTTGGGCTGCTGCTCGATGAGCGCCTCGTTGGCCAGCAGCACGGCGACCTGGTTCAGCAGGTCGCGGCCGATGTCAGTGTGGGTCAGCTGACGGCCGCGGAACTCGACCGAGATCTTGACCTTGTCGCCTTCGCCGAGGAAGCGCTTGGCCTGCTTGACCTTGGTTTCCAGGTCGTGCTCGTCAATATTCGGCTTCATGCGCACTTCTTTGATGACGGCGTTGTGCTGGGTGCGGCGCGCATCGCGCTCTTTCTTGGTCTGCTCATAGCGAAACTTGCCGTAGTCCATGAGCCGGCAGACGGGCGGCACGGAATTGGGGGCGACCTCGACCAGGTCGAGGTCCCGCTGGCGGGCCATGATGAGCGCATCCCGCGCAAACATAATGCCCATTTGCTCGCCGTTCTCGTCGATAACGCGCACTTCGCGCGCGCGGATGCGATCGTTAACCCGCAGTGTCTTGGTGATAGGAAGCTCCTCTCAGTAACTTGCGATGTGCCCGCCGCGCGGCGCGCCGGACCGGGCGTCCACAGGACGCGCCAGGCGCCGGGGCGGCGAGGCACCCCATCCGGTATCTTCAATCTTAGCAAATCCGTGCTATAACGTCAATACGTAGCGAACGCCTCTCGCGGATCGGCGGCGGCACGCGTGCGGGCGCGGATCGGCGCTTGACGCGGGGCCGGGAGCGATCTATGATAAGTGTCGAGGAGACACGAATTGAGCGAGATGCGGGACGAGCGGGCGGTCGAAGGGCAGCATGCGGCGGAGGCGGCCGAGGCGCGGGCGTACGACCCGAACCGGTTCGCGCGGCCGTCGGTGACGGTGGACCTGGTGATCCTGACGATCCAGGAGGCCGACCTGCGCGTGCTGCTGGTGCAGCGGGCGCACTGGCCCTACGCGGGCATGTGGGCGCTGCCGGGCGGCTTCGTGCACCTGGACGAGTCGCTGCACGAGACGGCGCGGCGCGAGCTCGAGGAAGAGACGGGGCTGGCGGGCGAGGATGTCTACCTGGAGCAGCTCTATACGTTCGGAGCGCCCGACCGCGACCCGCGCACACGGGTGATCACGGTGGCTTACTTCGCGCTGGTGCCCGCCGACGTGAACCGGCGGCTGCGGGCGGGCAGCGACGCGGCCGCCGTGCGCTGGTTCTCGGTCTACGCGCTGCCCGAGCTCGCGTTCGACCACGCGCGCATCTTGGACGTGGCGCTGCGGCGGGTGCGCAGCAAGCTCGACTGGACGCCGATCGCCTTCCGGCTGCTGCCGGAGCAGTTCACGATGACGCAGCTACGCAACACGTACCAGATCATCTTGAACCGGCAGCTGGACAAGCAGAACTTCAGCAAGAAGATGCTGCACAGCCGGACGCCGGTGATCGAGCCGGTGCCGCACGCGCAGGTGCGCGGGGCGCACCGGCCGGCGCAGCTGTACCGGTTCGTGGAAGAAGGCCGGTACGAATGGGGCGCCACGGCGGGCGACCAGCCCTGACCGCGCGCCCGGAGGGCACATGATGACGACCGAGACCGAGGGCGCGGCGGATGCGGTGCGCGCGGCGAGCGCGGGGCAGCAGTTGGTGGCGGCGGGCGCGCCGTTTTTGGTCTGGCTGGCCGATTGGTATGACGCGCTGCCGGCCGTGCCGCTGGCCGCGGCGGTGCCCGACCCGGAGCGTGCGGCGCTGATCTCGGTCGACGTCGTGAACGGCTTCTGCTATGAGGGGCCGCTGAGCAGTCCGCGCATCGCGGGCATCGTCGATCCGATCGCGGCGCTGATGCGGGGGGCGCATGCGGCGGGCGTGACGCGGTTCGTGCTGGTGCAGGAGGCGCACGCGCCGCACGCGCCGGAGTTCGCGCAGTTCGGGCCGCACTGCGTGCGCGGCACACCACAGGCGGAGACGGTGGCCGCGTTCCAGGCGCTGCCGCCGGCCAATTCGTTCGTGGTGCTGGGCAAGAACAGCATCTCGCCCGCCGAGGGGACGGACCTGCGGGCCTGGCTGGACGCGCCGGCCCAGGCGCCGGTCGACACCTTCCTGGCGGTGGGGGACTGCACGGATCTGTGCCTGTACCAACTGGGGATGTTCCTGAAGCTGCGGGCGAACGCCGCGGACCGCCCGGCGCGCGTGATCGTGCCCGCCGATTGCGTGCAGACCTACGACCTGCCGGTGGCGGCGGCGGCGGCGATCGGGGCGCTGCCGCACGCGGGCGATCTGCTACATCTGATCTTCCTGTATCACCTGGCGCTGAACGGGTGCACGGTCGTGCGGCACGTGCAAACCTGATTGCCCGGCCCGCGCTTTCATGCTATACTGCTGAGCGTGTGGCTGGACCGGTTCGAGCCGCTGAAGGGCGTGGTTCTGCGCCTGTGGGGCGGCGCCCCGCTACCGCGGCGGATGCGCTCCTGGATCTACTGGCTGGTCGGGAGCAAGTACGTCGTGGGCGTGCAGGGGCTCGTGTTCGACGCCGAGGGGCGGCTGTTGCTGCTGCGGCACACGTACAAGGGCCGCTATCCCTGGGGGCTGCCGGGCGGCGGCCTCGCCCGTGGCGAGTCGACCGCCGAGGCGGTGATCCGCGAGGTGCGCGAGGAGGCCGGGCTGGACGTCAGCGTCGAGCGCGTGCTCGCGGTCGAGACACACCCCAATCGCTTGCTCATCGAGGTATTCTATCTCTGCCGGGCCCACGGCGGCGCGTTCCGGCCGAACGCGGAGATCTCCGGCTACCGCTATGTGGAGCCGGCCCGCCTGCCTCCCGATCTGGAGCCGCGGCTGCGCCGGATGATCCTGCGCATCGTGGCGGCCCGGCAGGCTTCGACGCCCCCCGGCGTCCCGGCTGACCGCTCTTGATCTATTGGCGAGGAGAGCTATGCGAGACCGCATGTCCGTTCCGTCGATCCTGGCGAATCGCCCCGGGGCACGGGGCCGCGCCGCCGGGCTGCTGGTTGTGCTGGGCGCGGCGCTGCTGCTGCCGGCCTGCAACGGGCCGACCGTGCAGCACGCGCCGCCGTCCGTCGGCCAGTATGCCGTCAGCCTGCAACTGGACCCGCCCACGCTGCAACGCGACAACAAGGCGACGTTCAGCTACACGTTCACGGACCAGCAGACGGGCAAGCCGGCGGTGAACCTGCCGCTCGTGCACGACGCGGTGGTGCACACGACGCTCGTCAGCCAGGATCTGACGACCTTCAGCACGGGCAAGGACGTGGTGCCGGTCAACGGCTCGTACCCGGTCAACCTGCGCTTCGGCAGCCCGAGCGCCTACCGGCTCTACGCCGAGTTCACCTCGGGCTACTCGCCGACGCAGACGCTCATCTACACGCACAGCGTGGCCTTCGGGCCGAACCCGCCCTCGCTGGAGGAACCCGCGCCACTGGTCGAGAGCCCGACGCCCCGCTCGAAGTCGTTCTTCGGCGTCGTGGTGTCGCTCGACACGGGGACGGCGGGGCTGACGGCGGGGCAGCCGGCCACGTTCCACTACACGCTGACGACCGTGCGCAATTCGAGGCCGATCACCGACGTGGCGCCGCTCGACGGCGCGGGTGGGCAGCTGTACATCGTCAGCGCGGACGGCGAGACGTTCGCGCACCTCTACACCCAGGTGCTCGGCGCGAACGTGCCGAACGGGCAGTACGACCCGACGAGCGGCGGCGGCGCGGGGGCGCAGACGGGCAACTCGGTGTCGCTGGGCCCCGGCGGCCAGGCGGTGGGCACGCCGGTCACGATGAACGCGCCGGCGGGTGGGCTCGCCGGGCTGGGCCCGGACTTCAGCTTCCAGTACACATTTGAGAAGCCGGGGCTCTACAAGACATGGCTGCAGTTCCTGTGGCAGGGGGTGCCCGTGACGGCGGACTACGTCGTGCGTGTGGGGCCGTAAGCCGATCGGCTCCCGCGGCCGGCGCTCCACCCGCGGTGGGGCGCCGGTTTGGCTTTCGGCCATGGGGCGGCACGCGCGTTGCAGCAGGAGTCGCGGGATCGGTATAATTGCGTGAGAATGAGTGAACCAGACGGTCCCCTACCGGGGGAGCGGGGTCCGCGGGACCCAGGAAGGCGGGGCCCATGCCACCGAAGAGCAAGCAGGGCGCGGCGGGCGGATCAGCGCGGCGCGCCTACGCAGATGCCCTGCGCGCGAGCCAGGAGACGATTGGCGCGCGGGTGGCCACGCGCCTGGCCGGGCAGTGGCCGCGCGAGGTGGTCGGGTTCGACCTGGCGACGGGGCTGGTAGCCGACGAATGCGTGCGGCTGGTGACTACCCTGGCGTTCGCCGTGGAATTGGACGCGCCGGACCTCTTCGCCGAGCAAATCACCTGGCTGCAGCGCCTGCTGGATGCCCGCGGCTTCGACGCCGCGCGCATCGTCGCGCAGGTGATCGACGCGTACCGGAGCGCCTGCCTGGGCCCGGCCATGCCGGACGGCGCGGACGGGCTGCTGGCCGCCGTGCTGGACGCGGCGGCGGATGAGGTGGCGGCCTCCGGGCGTCCAGCGGCGCCGGCAGCGGGCGCGACCGCGGCCCCCGAGCCGGCGGGCTGATGCCGGAGCCCGCGACGCTGGACGGGGTCGCGCTGAAGGCGGCGCTCGTGGCCGAGGCGCAGGCGCTGGGCTTCGACCTGGTGCGCGTGACGACCGGCGCGCCCTTCCCCGCCACGGCGGCGGTACTGCACGAGCGGGTGGCGGCGGGGCTCTTCTCCGGCCTGTCCTGGTTCACGCACGAGCGCGCCGACGTGGCCGCCGACCCGGCGCGCCTGCAGCCGGGCGTGCGCAGTATCGTGGCCCTGGGGATCAGCTACCTGACGCGCGGCGCGACGGACGCGACCCGGCCGGGGGCGCCGCACGGGCGCATCGCGCGCTACGCCTGGGGCGAGGACTACCACGCGGTCTTCCGGGAGCGGCTGCGGGCGCTGCACGCCTTCGTGGAGGGGCAGCTAGGGCGGCCGGTCGATGCGCGGATGCTGGCCGACACGGCGCGGATCACGGACCGGGCGGTGGCGCAACGGGCGGGGCTCGGCTGGTACGGCAAGAACAGCAACCTGCTCACGCACGCCTACGGCTCGTGGGTGCTGCTCGGCGAGCTTTTGCTCGACGTCGACCTGCCGCCAGACCCGCCGCTGCGCACCCACTGCGGGCATTGCACGCGCTGCATCCCGGCGTGCCCGACGGGGGCGATCCTGGCGCCGGGGGTGATCGACAACGACCGCTGTATCTCTTACCTGACGATCGAGCTGCGAGGGCCGATCCCGCGGGACCTGCGGCCGTTGGTTGGTAACTGGATCTTCGGGTGCGACCTGTGCCAGGAGGCGTGCCCGGTGAACGCGGACCGCCCGCCGCCAGACCACGCGGCCTTCCGGCCGCGGCCCGAGGTGGGGTCGAGCCCGGCGCTGCTGCCGCTGCTGGCGCTGAGCGAGGCGGAGTTCCGCGCGCGCTTCCAGGGCAGCCCGATCCGGCGCGCGAAGTGGGCCGGGCTGCGGCGCAACGTCTGCGTGGCGCTGGGGAACCTCGGGGATCCGGTGGCGGTGCCGGCGCTGATCGGCGTGCTCGGCGAGGAGCCGGCGCTGGTGCGCGGGCACGCGGCGTGGGCGCTGGGGCGGATCGGCGGGGCGGCGGCGCGCGCGGCGCTGCGGGATCGCCTGCCGGTCGAGCCCGACGCCTGGGTGCGGGAGGAGATCGCGCTGGCGCTGGAGGCGGGGGCCGCCGCGGCTTGAGCAGCGCGGTCGGGCGTTGCCCGGCACCTAAAGGTGCGGGCAACAGCAACGAAGCCCCCTGCGGGGGCTGGGACGCGGACCATGCCGGTTAGGGGCAGCCTGGTGGTAGGGCGGATTTCGCCCCTCAGCACGCGCTCGCCCCGTGAGGGGCGAGGGCGGGGGCTTCGGGCTGGGGTTAACGGCGTTCGCCGGGCGGCTGCGGCCGGCTGTGGGCGCGGCGGCGGAAGGGACGTGGATATGGCGAGTCATCTGTCGGATATCGGGTTTCGGGCGGAGTCGCCGGAGGCGTTTGTTGCCCTGGCGGAGCGGGCGTGCCGGGTGGGCCAGCATATCTCGGTGGCGGGCGGGGTATATTGCCACTGGGATGCCGGGGAGGGCGCGGAGCTGTGGGGGCAACTGGACCTGACCGGGCGGGTGCTCGGGGCGAATCCGCACTTCGGTGGGCCGGCGCGGATGCGCGTGGGGCTGACCGAGCGCGTGACGGCGGGCGGCGGGAGCGCGCTGGACGGCGCGTTCCGGGGCTGGGCCGATCCGCCGGAGGACGACCCGACGCGAGGCAGTTACCCGCTGCTGTTCGACGCCCCGGATTTCGGCACCTGGGGCGGGCTGGCGCTGCCGGCTATCGTGACGGTGCAGGTGGCGGCGTTCGCGCATGAGTTGACGGCGTACCCGAGCGAGACGGCGTTTGAGGAGCGGGCGACGGCGCAACCGCGCCTGGCGTCCGAGTCGTTTATCCCGTCGGGGCTGTTCACGCCCGGGCCGAATGGCGCGCCGCGCGATCCGCCGCAGGCGGAAGCGATCCTGACCGGGCGGGTGCTGGCCGCGGAGCAGCGGGTGAACCCGGCGGGCGGGCAGGCATTCTGGTGGGCGCAGGTGCGGACTTTCGGCGGCGAGATCGACATCGTGGCCGACCCGGCGCTGGTGCGGGGCACGCTTGCCGTCGGCGGCGTGGTGGAGGGGGGCTTCTGGCTGTCGGGGCGGATCGTCGATGCACCGGAATACGGCGAGCGGGTGCTGTGATCCCGCGGCGGGACGCCTGGGTCACGGGGCGAGGGCGATGCCGAGGATGCCCATGAAGATGAGCACGGCGCCCGCGACCTTGGGCCGCCCGAACGGCTCGCGCAGCACGAGTGTGCCGAGCAGCGCGGCGAAGACGACGGCGATCTCGCGCACGGCGGCCACATAGCCGACCGGGCCGCGCTGGAGGGCGAAGAGCACCAGCAGATAGGCGGCGAGGAACATGAAGCCGACCGCGATCGCCGGGCCTTTGTTGCGCGCCCACTCGCGCCGGAGCGCGGCGCGGCGGGCCGTGAGCATGGCGGGCGCCAGCAGCAGCGCCGCGACCAGGAAGACGAGATAGAGGTAGGTGAAGGGGCTGACGTAGCGGATGCCCGCCTTGTCGACGACGGCGGCGACGCCGGTGAGCAGGCCGGTGGCGGCGGCGAACCGGCTGGGGGCGGCGCGCAGCGCGGCGAGCGGCGCAAGCAGCCCGGCGCGGGTGAGGGCGCGCACGTGGACGGTATACATGCCGCCCAGCACGAGCGCGATCCCGGCGATCCCGGCGGGCGCCAAGCGCTCGCCGAGCGCGAGCGCGGCGAGGGCGGTGGCCGTGAGGATGGCGGTGCCGCGAATGAGCGGATAGGTGCCCGACAGGTCGCCGCGGCGATACGTCTGGCCGAGGGCGATGAAGTAGCCGGCCTCAAGCACACCCGAGCCGAGGATGAAGGCCCAGCCGGGGGCGCCGATGGGCCCGGCAGTCAGGACCCACGGGACGGCGTAGAGCGCGGCGGCGGCGAGCAGGGCGAGCCAGAGGAAGACCTGCTGGTCCGCGGCCCGCTTGGCGAGCAGGTTCCAGATGCTGTGGACGCCCGCGGCGACGAGCAACAGGGCGAGGGTGAGCGGGTCCATGCGGGCGGCTTCCTCACGATTCCGGCCCGCGCGGGCCGGGCGACGGTAATGGCGGGCGGGGTGCGTCCGCCGGCACTAGAGAGGCACGATTCACCAGCCATTGTCTACGAATGACGCGTTTTCCTTCGCGGTGGAGGCCGCGGCGCCGGGGAGCGCCGCGCGGGCCGGGCGGCTGACGACGCCGCACGGCACCTGCCTCACGCCGCTGTTCATGCCGGTGGGCACGCAGGCGAGCGTGAAGGCGCTGGGGCCCGACGACCTGCGCGCCCTGGGCGCCTGCTGTGTGCTGGCGAACACGTATCACCTCTACCTGCGGCCGGGCGCGGACGTCGTCGCGGCACTGGGCGGGCTGCACGGCTTCATGCGCTGGGACGGGCCGATGCTGACGGACAGCGGCGGCTTCCAGGTCTTCAGCATGAGCCAGAACCGCAAGATCGACGACAACGGCGTGACCTTTCGCTCGCATATCGACGGGTCGCGGCACTATTTTACTCCGGAGCGCGTCGTCGCGCTGGAGGAACAGCTAGGCGCGGACATCATCATGGTGCTCGACGAGTGCACGCCTTACCCGAGCGACGAGGCGTACAACCGCGAGGCGCTGGCGCGCACGCATGCCTGGGCCGTGCGGGCGCAGGCGGCGCACGGCGCCACGGGCCAGGCGCTGTTCGCCATCGTGCAGGGGGGAGTCTACCCGGCGCTGCGGCGCGAGAGCGCGGCCTTCCTGGCGGCGCGCGACTTCCCCGGCTACGCGATCGGCGGGCTGAGCGTGGGCGAGCCGAAGGCGCTGATGCACGAGATCCTGGAGGTGACGACGCCGCTGCTGCCTGCCGACAAGCCGCGCTACCTGATGGGCGTGGGGTCGCCGGAGGACCTCTGGGAGGTGGTCGACCGGGGCGTCGACATGTTCGACTGCGTGCTGCCGACGCGGCTGGCGCGCAACGGCGCGCTGCTGACGCCGGAGGGGCGACTGCCGGTCAAGAGCCCGCGCTTCGCCCGGAGCGACGGGCCGATCGACCCGGAGCTGCGACTGCTACACCTGCCGGACCTTCTCGCTGGCCTACGTGCACCATCTGTTTCGCACGAAGGAACTGCTGGCCTACCGGCTGAACAGCATCCATAACGTGCGCTTCATGGTGCGGCTGGCCGAGCGCATCCGGGCGAGCATCGTGGCCGGGACGTTCCGCGAGGAGAAGGCGGCGTTCCTAGCGCGGTATCAGGTGACGGACGCGGCGGTGGCGCGCGAGCAGCGAGCGCGCTGGCTGGTGGCGCACGGCCGCGCCTGATCGGGACGCCCCGGCGCCGGAGCGCACCAACCGCACGTTCGGCACGTTTATGCTATAATGGGCCTGAGGCGGGAGGAGCAGCGCGGAGGAGCGGCTGACCTGCTCGGGCCACCAGGAAGTGTCGCCGGGGGAACCGGATCCCGGCGAGTCCGCCTCAAGCCACGCCAGGGGGTTGGAGCGGACGGTGCAGGAACGCACAGGCGAGCTACCGGCAGAGGCCGGACCCTTCAGCTCGCTCGATTCTCCCGAGAATGGGCACGCCGCCGGGTGGGCGACGCGCCGCCCCTTCTTGTTTCTTGCCGAGCTTAATCGCGTATTGGCCGAGGCCGCGGACGGCGCAGTCCCCTTCGAGGCGGTCGCCGGGCTGATCGTGCCGGGGCTGGCCGACCTGTGCCGGATCGACGTGCTGCAGGCGGACGGCGCGCTCGCGCCCGCGGCGCTGGCGGGCGCGGCGGACGGCTGCGGCGGGCCGGGCCTGGGCTGCCTGCCGGACCTGTTGCGGTGGGAGCCGGCCGCCCGCGCGGTGCGTACCGGCCGGCGCCGAGCTCATCCCCCAGACCGGCGAGGCCCGCGCCGCCGTGGTGGGCGAGGGCGCCGGGCGCCTGGGCGGGCCGCAGTCGTGCCTGATCGTGCCGGTGCGGACGGGGGCCGCGCGTGCACGGGGTGCTGATCCTTCTGGCGATGGGCGCCGGGCGCTATTTCGGCTCCGAGGATCTGCTCGTCGCCGAGGACGTCACGAGCCGCCTGGCGCTCGCGCGCGACAACGCCCGGCTGCGGCATGAGGCCGCCGAGGCGCTGCACCTGCGCGACCAGTTCCTCTCCGTCGTCGCCCACGAGCTCAAGACCCCGATCACGGCCATGCTGGCGTCGGTGCAGCTGTTGCAGCGCCGGGCGGCGCGCACCCCCGACGGCGAGGGGCGCGACCGGCGGGCGCTGAGCGTGCTCAACGAGCAGACGCGGCGCCTCCACCGCCTGATCGTCTCGCTGCTCGACCTGTCGCGGCTGCAGACCGGCCAGTTCGTGCTGACATTCGCCCCGGTGGACCTGCATGTGCTCGTGCCGCGGCTGACCGAGGAGCTGCAAGGCGCGCTCGACCGGCACGTGATCACGCTGCGCTGCGCGGACACGGCCGCTCTGGGTGACGGGCGACGACCTGCTGCTGGAGCAGGTCATTCAGAACCTGCTGCAAAACGCGATCAAGTATAGCCCGCAGGGCGGCGCGGTCGAGCTGACGTGCGAGGCGAGCGGCGACGAGGTCCGGCTGGCGGTGACCGACCACGGCATCGGCATTCCGGCCGAGGCGCTGCCGCGGCTGTTCAAGCGCTTCTACCGCGCGCCGAACGTGGACGCGCGGCAGATCGGCGGCATGGGGCTCGGGCTATACATCGTGCAAGAGATCGTGGAGCTGCACCACGGGCGCATCGAGGTCGCGAGCGTGCCGGGCGAGGGCAGCACGTTCACCGATCTACTTGCCGACGACGCGCTCGGAGGACGGCTCAGAAGGGTAGCTCCAGCTGCGCGGGCGCCCGCTCGGGGGCCGGCGCGGCGGCGCGCGCGGGGCGGGGACGCGGCGGGACCGCGAGCCCGGCCGGCGGGCTGTGCCAGACCAGGCTCGGGCGGTCGCGCGCGGCGACGGCGACGGTGCAGTGATCGGCCGCGTCGCGCGCCAGGGGCCCGGCGACCGCGGCATGGGCCAGCGCCGGGGCGTTGTTCACGGCCGAGAGATGCGCCAGCCAGATGGCGCGCGGCCGGCCGGTCTCCGCCAGCGTCCGGGCCAAGCGGGCGGCGGCGCCGTTGGAGAGATGGCCGCGTGGTCCCCCCACGCGGCGCTTGAGGGCCGGCGGGTAGGGCCCGCGCCAGAGGCGGTCGAGGTCATGGTTGGCTTCGAGCACCAGCAGAATCGGCCGCCTCTAGCTCCTCGTCCAGCCCGGGCGACGGCTCGCCCAGATCCGTGCAGACACAGACGCAGCAGCCCTCGGCCTCGACGCGGAAGCCGACCGTGTCGGCGGCGTCGTGGGGCAGGGGGAAGGTGCGCACGGTGAGGGTGCCGAGGCGGCACTCCTGGCCGGCGGCGAGCGTCAGGGCTTCGGGCAGGGTGCCCAGGCTGGTCGCCGCGGCGCGCAGGGTCGCGGCGTTGGCGACGATGGGGATGCGGTAGCGGCGAGCCAGCAGGCCGGCGCCGCGGACGTGGTCGACGTGCTCGTGGCTGACGAAGATGGCGGCGAGCGCGGCGGGCGCGACGCCCTGGGCGCGCATGTAACGCTCGAGGGCGGCGGCGGGCACGCCCGCGTCGAGCAGCACGGCGGTATCGCCCGCGCGCACGAGATAGGCGTTGCCGGAACTGCCGCTGGCCAGGGCCGTGACTTGCACGCGGTCTCTCTCCTCCAGCCCCATGTATCCGGCCGGATCGGGCCGGGTCTGGCATAACGATAGTACAGGTGTTCGCGGTTGTCAAGGGCCGGACGCGGCGGATCTGTGTGCCGGCCCACGCCCGCGCCCGGGCAGTTGTGTTATAATCGGGCCATGACAACCCAACCTGCCGGTAATCCGGGCGTGGCCGCGCCCTTGACCCTCATGGCGGTGCACGCGCACCCCGACGACGAGGTAGTGTTCACGGGCGGCGTGCTGCCGCTGTACCATGACCGCGGCGTGCGGACCGTGGTGGTTTGCTGCACGGGCGGCGAGGAGGGTGAGATCCACGACCCGGACCTCGACCCCGAGGCGGCGCGGCCGGAGCTTGCGGCCATCCGGGCCGGGGAGCTGCGCTGCGCGACCGACGCGCTCGGCGTGGACGTGCTGGAGTTCCTGGGCTATCGGGACTCGGGCATGGCGGGCACGCCGGCCAACGCACACGCGGAGTCGTTCCACCAGGCGGCCCGGGACGAGGCGACGGCGCGGCTCGTCGGCTTGATCCGGCAGCACCGGCCGCAGGTGCTGGTGACCTACAACGACTTCGGCGCCTACGGCCACCCGGACCACATCGCGGCGAACGAGATCACCCGGGCGGCCTATGATCTGGCCGCCGACCCGGCCTACCGGCCCGATCTCGGCCCCGCCTGGGCGCCCGCGAAGCTGTATTACACCGCCTGGCCCGAAGAGCTGTTCCAGCAGGCCCGTGAGATGTTCCTGGCGCGGGGGCTGCATTGGCCCTGGGACGACGAGGAGGAGTCCGCCGCCGACCCGGAGCACAGCAGCGAAGAGGAAGCGGTCGCCGAGGACGCGCCGGCCGAAAAGCCGCCACCGTATCAGCCGCCGCCGGTGACGACGCGCGTGGACGTGCGCGCGTTCGTGCCGCGCAAGCTGGCGGCCTTCGCTTGCCACCGCACGCAGTTCATGGCCGACGGGCTCTTCCTGACCATGCCCGGCGACATCGCGCAGGTGGCGTTTGGCGAGGACCACTTCAGCCTCGTGCGCAGCCGGGTGCCGGCCGCGGAGTCGGAGACGGACCTCTTCGCCGGCCTCGCCTGATCCCCTGGTCGGGGCGGCCGGCCGGCGCGCGCCGGCCGGTGGCGGCATGCCTCCGTCGCCGAAGGAGCTCACCCTCGTGGAAGCCCCACCCAAACGGTGGAAGAAACGCCAACAGCTGAAGCCGGACGTGCTGGCCGGGCTGCAGAGCGCCCTGGCCGACTTCCGGCTGACCCCGCTGCAGCTACAGCTGCTCGTGAACCGGGCGATCATCGACCCGCACGTGCTGACCGGCGAGGCGCCGACGACGCTCGACATGCTGCGCACACAGCTGGAGACATTCCTCAACCCGACGGGCACCCCCCTGCCCAGCCCCTTCGCCATCGGCGGCATCCCCGAAGCGGTCGAGCGGATCGCGCGGGCGCTGCGCGATAAGGAGCCGATCGCGGTCTACGGCGATTATGACGCCGACGGCGTGACCTCGACCGTGCTGCTGACGCAGGCGCTGCGCGCCTTCGGCGGCGAGGTGCTGATCCACGTGCCGCACCGCAAGCGCGACGGCTACGGGCTGCACAAGGAGGCGCTGGACGCGCTCAGCGCGCAAGGCGCGAAGCTCGTGGTCACCGTCGACTGCGGCATCAGCAACGTGGACGAGGTGGCGCACGCGCGCGCGCAGGGCCTCGACCTGATCGTCACGGACCACCACCGCGTGCCCGCGCAGCTGCCCGACGCCGTGCTGATCAACCCGAAGCTGGGGGAGCGGGCCGACGCCTTCGCCGACCTGACGGGCGTGGGCGTGGCGCACCAATTGGTGCGCGCGCTGGTGGAGCGGCTGGGGAAGCCCGCGGGGCTGCGCAACAACGACCTGCTGGAGCTTGTGGCGATCGGCACGGTGGCCGACGTGGCGCCGCTGACGGGCGCCAACCGGAGCCTGGTGCTGTGGGGACTGTCCTGCCTGCGCGGCACGCGGCGCCCGGGCTTGCTGGCGCTGCTGCAGGCGGCGTCGGTGGCGCCCGCGTCGGTGAGCACGTACACGATCGGCTACATCCTGGCCCCGCGGATCAACGCGGCGGGGCGCATGGACGACGCGCGCATGGCGTATGACCTGTTGCTGACGCAGGACGCGAGCGTGGCGGGCCGGCTGGCGCAGGCGCTGAACGCCGAGAACACGCGCCGGCAGGAGGTGACGCAGCGGATCGTGGCCGACGCGCGGCGGCAGGTGGCGGCGCTGCCGCCGGAGCAGCCGCTGATCATCCTGCGCGACCCAAGCTGGGACATTGGCGTGGTGGGGCTGGCGGCGGCGCGGCTGGTCGAGGAGTACGCGCGGCCCGCGCTGGTCCTGGTCGACGAGGGTGAGGTCAGCCGGGGCAGCGGCCGCTCGACGCGGCACTTCGACCTGCACGCGCTGCTGACCTGCTGCGAGGACCTGCTCGACCACTTCGGCGGACACAAGGCCGCGGCGGGGCTGACGCTGTCGAACGCCAACTACGACGAGTTCTGCGTGCGCATGCAGGAGCTGGTCGAGAGCGACCTGGTGGAGGACTCGCAGCTGCAGGGCGAGCTGCAGGCCGATTACGAGCTGCCGCTGGGCCAGATCTCAGAGGAGCTGCTGGCCGAGCTGGCGGTGCTGGAGCCCTTCGGGCCGGCGAACGAGCGCCCGCTGTTCGTGGCGCGCAATGTCCAGGTCACCGAGAGCCGGGCCAACGGCAAGGACGGCCGGACCCTCTGCCTCACGCTGGCCCAGGGCGAGATGCCCGGGCCCACGGTGCGCGCGGTGGGCTTCGGCATGGGCCCCGAGTGGCAGCCCCGGCTGGCGTCGCTGCCCCGCGTCGACGTGATGTACCACGTCGAGCTCGACGAATGGCAGGGGCAGCGGCGCGTGCAGCTGAAGCTGCAGGGCGTGCGCCTGAGCAAGAGCTAACCGGCCGGCCGCCCCGCGCCCCGTCCATCCCCGTCCGCGACGTTCCCGCGCCCGCCCGCCGTCAGGTTGCCGGCGCACCGCCCGACGCGCGTGCGGTATACTGGGTGTATGGACACGCACTTGCCCGGCTACCGTGGCGCCATCCTGCGCTACGACCTGAGCGCCGGCCGCGCCGACGTCTGGGCGCCGCCCGCCGCGCTCTATCGCGACTGGATCGGCGGCAGCGCGCTGGCCGCCCGGTTGGCCTGGGAGTGGCTCGGGCCGGGGCTGGCGGACGTGGCGCCGTTTGACCCGCGCAACCCCTTCATGGTGCTGGCCGGGCCGCTGACCGACAGCCGCCTGCCCGGCCTGCCGCGCTTCACTGTGTCCGCACGCTCGCCCCAGACGGATCTCTGGGGCGAGTCGAACTGCGGCGGCTACTTCGGCGCCGAGCTCAAGTTCGCGGGCTACGACGGGCTGGTGCTGACGGGCGCGGCGCCGGAGCCGTCGTATCTCGTGATCGCGGATTCAACGGTCGCGCTGCTGCCTGCGGGCGACGTCTGGGGGCAGGACGCCTACGCGGCGACCGACATCCTGGCGGCGCGGCACGCGCTCGTCCAGCCGGACGGGCGGCGGCGGCTGGCGCAGGTGATGACGATCGGGCCGGCGGGCGAGCACCGCGTGCGCTTCGCGGCGCTGATCAATCACAAGGCGCATCTGTCGGCGCGCAGCGGCCTGGGCGCCGTGCTGGGCAGCAAGAACGTCAAGGCGATCGTCGTCGTGGGCAGCCGGGGCCCCGCGCCCGTGGCCGACCCGGCGCTGCTGCGGACGGTGCGCTGGCGCATGCTCGGGCGGATCAAGGACAGCCTGGTGCTGGCCAACCTGCACGAGTACGGCACGGGCGGCGCGCTCGAGCTCGGGATGTACGAGGGCGACGTGCCGGTGGGCAACTGGCGCGAGTCGCCCGACTGGCACGAGGCGGCGGCGCGGCTGGGTGGCGCGGCGATGGCGGACGGCATCCTGGCCGGGCGGCACACCTGCTACGCCTGCCCGATCGCCTGCAAGCGCGTGGTCGAGGTGACGGCGGGACCGTATCGGACGCCGCGGGGCGCGGGGCCGGAGTCGGAGACGGTGGCGGCCTTCGGCACGCTGATCGGCAACAGCAACCTGGAGGCGGTGGCGCGCGCGAACGACCTGTGCAACCGCCTGGGCATGGACACGATCTCGTGCGGCGCGACGATCGCCTTCGCGACGGAGTGCTACGAACAGGGGCTACTGACGGCGGCGGAGACGGACGGGGTGGCGCTGCGCTGGGGCGACGTGGACACGGTGCTGGCGCTGCTGCCGCGCATCGCGCGGCGCGAGGGCTTCGGCGCCTGGCTGGCCGACGGGTCGGCGGCGCTGGCGGCCCGGCTGGGCCCGGCGGCGGCGCCCTTCCTGACGACGGTGAAGCGCCTGGAGGCGCCGATGCACGACCCGCGCGCCACGCGCGGGCTCGGGCTTTCGTATGCCACAGCGCCGGGCGGCGCGAGCCATACCGCCGACCTGACCTACGCCGCGGCGAGCGGCACGCAGCGCCTGGCCATCCCGGGCCTCGACGGCGGGTTGCCGGTTGAGGACCAGGACGAAGGGCTGCTGGTGATGCAGGCGCAGAACCTGAACCAGGTCTACGGCATGGCGCTCGCGTTCTGCCACCTGGCGGGGCGCGCCTTCGACGCGGCGGACATCCTCGACGCTTACGCGGCGGCGACCGGCGTGCGCAGCACCGTGGCCGACCTGCTGGCGGCGGGCGACCGCATCTGGAACCTGAAGCGGGGGCTGGCTTATCTCTGCGGCGCGCGCCGCGCCGACGATACGCTGCCCTCGCGCCTGCGGCGCCGCGCCCGGCCGCGCGCGGGCGACCCGCCCGGCCCTGAACTGGAGCAGTTGGTGGCCGACTTCTACGCGCTGCGGGAGCTTGACGCGGCGGGGCGCCCGGCGCGCGGCTCGCCTCGAAGCGGCCGGGCTGGCCGACCTCGCCGCCGCGCTGTACGACTGATCTCCGGGCACATAACGGCCCTGGAGGCTTGTGACACCCGCGTTTCTTCAGCGGACGTTCGGCATACGGCGTGGCGGGCACGTTCGGCCGGCCGTCGAGCCTGGCGAGCAAGCCGTGGCAGGACGAGGGCTTCACCCTGATCCTGACGGGGGCGCTGGTGGCGAGCCTGGCCCTCGCGGCGATCGGCCTGCACCCGATCATGCGCATCTTCTGGGCGAACATCCTGCAGGTGGCGCCGGCCCCGGCGCTCGTGGTGCTCGTGCGGCTCGTGGGGAACAACCGCGGGGTGATGCATGACCGGCCGCTGGGGCTCTGGACGAGCGCGGGGCTGGGACCTGGCCGCGCTGGTGCGGGTGGCGGGGACGCTGCTGCTGTTCTACGGCCGCTGACTGGCGCGGGCGGGTAAGCGGTCCGGGGCGTTACGAGGAGCGGCGCTCGGGGCGCGGGTGCTGCTCCTTGTCGCGCTCGACCACGCTGATGCGGCCGTCGCCTTCCATGTACGCCTCGCGCACGTCCTCGACGCTTTCCACGCCCTGCTCGCGCAGCTGGCTGATCAGCTCCTCGCGGGTGATGAGCTCGCGCTGCATGTTACGGCGGATCAGGCGGCCGTCCTTCACAAGCAGCAGGGGCGGCGGATGCACGAAGCGCCGGAACCAGGCGAAGCGGAAACCGAGCCAGTTGAGGACGTAGCTCCAGCCGACGATCGTCGTGACCAGCAGCAGGCCGTCGGTGATCGTGGTGTACTGGCCGGCCATGGCATTCTGCGCCGCGTCGGCGAGGAGCACGACGACGAGGAGGTCGGTCATGGCCAGGGAGCCGGACTCGCGCTTGAGCACGATGCGGAGGAGGGTGAAGAGCGCCAGGTAGACGACCGTGCCCCGCAGGAAGATCTCCAGAATCGGCGTTTGCGGTAGGAAGAGCTTACCCCAATCGATCGTGAGCGGGCCGAACATGCTGTGGCTCCGGCGCGGGCGCGTGGCGCGGCGCGCCGGTGGTCTCCTTTCACGCACGGAATGCGCGGGTGGGTGCGGATCCGTAGCATGCAGGGATCATGCCAGCACCGGGATCCCCGCGGGGCAGGCCTTTCTGGTATACTGGGGCAGACCAAGGAGCCTATATGCCCGCGCACATGCCCCCGATCCAATTCGGCTGGATCACGCCGGTTCTGGGCTTCACGAAGACCGGCCATACTCCCGCGGCGATCACGCAGCAGGAGTCGGTGCTGCCCGCCGTCAGCCGCGTCTTCAACTCGCTGTGGGTGTATGACCACTTCTTCGGGCTCGACGCGCCGGCCGACCCCTGGCTGGAGGGCTGGACGACGCTGACCTGGCTCGCGGCGCGCTACCCCGGGATGCGCGTGGGCACGGTGGTGCTGGGCGCCGGCTATCGCAACCCGGCGCTGCTCGCGAAGATGGCGGCGACGCTGCAGGCGCTGAGCGGTGGGCGGCTGGTGCTGGGGCTCGGCGCGGGCTGGCGCGCAGAGGAGCACCGGGCCTACGGCTTCGCCTTCCCGGACGGGCGGGCGCGGCGCGAGGCGCTGGAGGAGGCGGTGACGATCATCCGGCGCATGTGGACGGCGCCCGCCCCGACCTTCAGCGGCCGCCACTACCAGATCGCCGAGGCGTATTGCGAGCCGCGGCCCGATCCGCCCCCGCCGATCCTCATCGGCAGCTTTGGCATGCGCATCCTCGACGTGGTCGCGCGTCAAGCCGACTGGTGGGACTGCTGGGCCTGGTCGATGGATGCGCTGGACCCGGCGGACTACGCGGCCAAGCGCGCGCTGCTCGACGCCCGGGCGACGGCGGCGGGGCGCGACCCGGCGGCGATCGTACGCAGCGTGTCGGCGACGCTCTGCCGCCTGCCGCGCACCCCCGGCGAATCGGCGCAATGGCGGGACCGGCTGCGGCCCTTCGTAGACGCGGGCGTGACGCATTTCCTGTTCGACTTCGGCCCCGTGTCGGCGCTCGACCGGATCGCGCGGTTCGCGGCCGAGGTGATCGGGCCGATCAACGCCTACGCGGCGGGGCGCTGACGGGTGCTGCTGCCGTGGCGGCCGTCGCGGGCGCGGCTGCGCGCCTTCCGGGCGGCGCAGGCGGGGCGGCCGTGGCGCTATCGAGCCGTCGGGGCGACGCGCGCCACACCGCCCCCGGGATACCGGATCGACCACAACCGCGTCCGCCTGGGCCGCGGCGCGGCGACCTGGGGGCGGGCGGTAGCGGCCGTGCGGCGCTGGGAGATGTTTCACCTGGGCTGGGCGACGGTCTACCCGCCCAGGCCGCCGATCGCGGTCGGGGCGACCGTCGTGGTCGTGGCGCGGCACCTGGGGTTCTGGTCGGCGAGCGCGGCGCGCATCGTCTACACCGTCGACGAGGCCGGGCCGCCGCGGCGCTTCGGCTTCGCCTACGGCACACTGCCGGGGCACGTCGAGCGGGGCGAGGAGCGGTTCACCGTGGAGTGGCAGGCGGGCGACAACTCGGTCTGGTATGATATCCTCGCGTTCTCGCGGCCACAGCAGCCGTGGGTGTGGCTCGGCTACCCGTTCGCGCGCCTGCTGCAGCGGCGGTTCGCGCGCGATTCGAAGCGCGCGATGGTGCGCGCGGTCGCGACCGCGCCGCCGGGGAGTGACCCCGCATGACCGACAACCCGCTGCTCGGCACCTGGCGGCTGATCTCGTACGAGATCGAGAGCCCGGACGGCACCGTGAGCCGGCCCTACGGCGCGCGGCCGCGGGGCTATCTGGTCTACACGGCGGACGGCTACCTGGCCCTGGCGATCATGGCCGAGGCGCGGGCAGCCTACGCGGTGCCGGACCGGCTGCTGGCGTCGACGGCGGAGAAAGCCGCGGCGGCCGAGACCTACCAGTCGTACGCCGGCCGGTACACGGTCGAAGCGGAGCGAGTCATTCATCACATCGAGGTGAGCCTGATCCCCAACTGGGCCGGCGGGGATCAGGTGCGTTATTACCGCCTGGAGGGCACGCGCCTGACGCTGCGGACGCCGCCGATGGCCGTGGGCGGCGCGGGCCGCACCGGGCGGGTGGTATGGGAGCGCGCGTGAGCGAGACATCCGACGTCCTGACCGGCGCGGCGCAGCCCGCGCGCGCCCTCGGCTGGAGCGGGCTGGTGCGCCGCCGCCACCTCTGGATCCTGGCGCCGCTGGCGCTGATCTGGATCTTCCAGTGCTTCACGCAGATCGAGCCGTTCGACTTCTGGTGGAACGTGACGAGCGGGCGGATCATGTTCGCCACCGGCCGGTTCCTGGCCGACGACGTGCTGGTCTACACTCCCGTGCGGCTGCCCTACAGCAACCCGCAGTGGCTGGCGCAGCTGTTGTTCTACGCGGTCTATGGCGCCTGGCCGGCGGCGATGCTGCTGGTGCGCACGGCGATCATCACGGCCACCTACGGCCTGCTGTTCGCCGTCTGCTACCGGCGCAGCCGCTCGCTCGGCTGGTCGGCGGTCGCCGTGCTGGTGGCCTACGTGACGGGGCTGACCAACTACGGCATGCGGCCCCAGCTATTCGCCTTCGTGCCGTTCGTGGCGTTCTTGTGGCTGCTGGAGCGCAAGGACACGCATCCGCGCAGCCTGTGGGCGCTGGCGCCGATCATGGTCTTCTGGGTTAACGTGCACGGCAGCTACTTCCTCGGCTGGGCGCTGCTCGGCCTCTACGGCCTGGGCACGCTGCTGACCCGGCTGGGCGATCCGGCGGGGCGGGCGTGGCTGCGGCGGCAGTGGGCGCGCGTGGAGCTGCTGCCGATGGCGGTGGGCGCGCTGGCGGCCTTCGCCAACCCCTACGGGCTCGGGATCATCTCGTACTTCTTCACGGCTACGAACGACCCGACCGCACGGGCGCTCAACGTCGAGTGGCAGCCGCCGACGCTGTACAACGGCACGGGAATCCTCTTCTTCGCCAACGTGGCGCTGCTGGCGCTGCTGCTGCTCGCCTCGCGGCGCCCGGTGGGCCTGCAGGAAGGCCTGCTGCTGGCGGCGTTCGGCTTCCTGAGCTTGCTCTCGATCCGCAACTGCATCTGGTGGGGCTGGGTGACCGCGCCAACGCTGGCGACGGCGGGCGTGGCGCTGGCCGCGCGGCTCTTCCCGGCAGCCGTCGCCGCTCCGGCCGCGGCCGCGGCGCCTCCGGCCGGCCCGGCGCCGGATACGCCGGATCCGCCGGAGGCCGCGACTGCGCCGGTTGGCGCGGCGCCGGAGATCCCGGCGCTGAACTGGCTGATCGCCGGGCTGCTGGTGCTGGCGGCGGTCGCGGTGGCGCCGATCTGGCGGCCGGGGGACGCGGTGCTCGCGCCGACGACGCCGGTGGCGCTGGGGCGATGGCTGGCGGCGGCGCCGGTGCACGGGCCGGTGTTCAACTACATGGAGTGGGGCGGCTACCTGGAGTGGGTGCTCTACCCGCGGCAGCAGTTGTTCATCGACGGCCGCTTTGAGGCGCGGCAGACGCAAGTCTGGGACGATTACCTGGCGATCTCCCAGGGCAGCAGCGATTGGGAAGCCCGGCTGGCGCGCTACGGCGTGGGCACGCTCGTGCTCAAGCGGGACTTTGACCACGATCTGATCCCGCTGGTCCAGGCGTCGTCGGATTGGCAGCAGGTCTACCAGGACGCCGCCGCACTAGTGTTCAATCACCGCTGAGGCGGCAGGCCGGGCGGCCATTCATTCCGTCGCGCTTAGGGTAGAAGTTCCGACGGAATGCATTTTCCAGCCGTCGCCGCGCCTCCTCCTTTGTCACCCTGACCTCCAGTGAAGGTTCTCCGTGCCGAGATGCCGCCTGGGGACAGGCGTTTCCGCGCCGGTCGGCCGTCCGGACGCCGCACGTCTCCCGAGGCAACGGTCGCCCCACCCCCCTTGTCATCCCGAACGCAGTGAGGGATCTCCGACTCCGGGATCTTGCCCTGAGGCAAGCGTTGCCGCATCGACCGGCCGCCCGGGCGCCCCAGGCTGCCCAGGGCAGGCCCCGCGGCGTGGAGATGTTGCACAGCATGCAACATGACAGCGTGCGCGTCGGCAGCCACTGGAGGTTATGCCCGGGGGACCGGCGCCGATCGGGCGGGCCGGCGGCGGCGGAATTCATTCCGTCGGAACTCCTATCCTAAGGGTGACGGAGACATTTTCCGGCGGCAGGGGACCGCGGAGCGATCCCGGGTGTCAACCCGGTCCGTTCACCCGCGCGGGCGTGCCCGCGACCGGCTGCCGGTGTGCCAGGAGCAGCGCGGCGATGCCCCCGGCGGTCAGGGCCGCGGCCAGCGGAAAGACGGCGAACAGGCTGATCTGCGTGACAACGCTGCCCAAGGCCGCGCCGATCGCCTGGCTGGACACCACCGGCAGGTAGGAGAAAATCATCACCCGGCCCCGCGTTTGCGGGGTGGTGGAGTCGGCCAGGACGTTGAACGAGAGGGTGAAGGTGCCGGCCACTACCCCGTTGACGAGGGCCCAAGCGAGGCCGAAGGATACAATATCGCCGGTGAGGGCGGGCAGCGGCCAGAGCAGGACGCTGCCGCCTGCGCTCGCCAGCAGCACGCGCCAGTGGCCCCAGCGGTCGGCCAGCGACCCGAACAGGGGACCACACAGCGCGGTGGTCAGGCCGCCCCCGGCGATGACGAGACCCGTGGCCGTGGCCACGTCCGCCCCAGGGTACAGCCGGGCGACAACGAGCGGCACGTAGGTGGTGGCGAGCATCCAGCCGGCGAAGAGCAGGAACAGCGCGGGGAAGAGGACGCGCAGCCGCCGCGAAGCCCAGAGGAGCCCCACCGAGCCCAGGGCCATCCGCGCGAGGGATCCCTGCCGGGTGCCCTTGAATGTATCATGGTAGCCGAAGGTCAGAGCGAGCACGACGCCCAGCAGCAGGCCGGAGTCGAGGGCGAGGAGTGTGCGGAAGCCCCACAGATCGACCACGCGGCCGCCGAGCAGCAGGCCCAGGAAAGCGCCTGCCGGCGAGGCGCTGTTCAGAATGGAGAAGGCCAGGCCGGTGCGGCCCGGGGGGACACGCTCCGCCAGCGTGGTGAGCATCAGGCCGGTGATGCCCAGCGCGAGAACTCATGACGGCGCGCGCCAGCAGGAACACCCAGATGTTGGCGGCCAGGAAAGCGAGAATGGCGGCGACCAGGTGCGCCACAAACGCGCGCACGAGCACCGGCTGGCGGGCGTAGCGGTCGGCCAGGGCGCCCCAGAAGGGCAGGAAGGGCAGCCCGACCAGGCTGGAGATCGCGACGATCGCGCCGGTCCAGGCGGCCACGTCCTGCGGGGCGATGCCGAGCCGGGGCAAATAGAGCGGGGTGAAGGCCCCGATCTGGCCCAAGAACATGGCCTCGATCAGGCAGGCGACCGTGTAGAGCGTCAGCAGGTACCGCCAGGACGCGCCGGCCCGCCACGCGGCCAGGCGGCGGCTCAAATCGCCGGCGCCCCGGCCGCGCGGTCCCGTCCGCCGGGTTTCGCCGCATCCCGGGCGCCGCCGGCGGCGTGCGGCCGCGCCGGGGCTGTGGCACCGGGCTGCGGGCCGCGGGCGCCGCCTCGCGCCAGGGTTCGCGGACCGAGGCCGCGGCGTGCATCCGGCACCGGTCGCTGCTTGGCCGCGCGGCACCGTTGCGGGGCGCGCACGCGGGTGCTTTCGCGGCTCGCCTCCGACAGGGCCCGGGTTGCACTCCCCCCGCCGTCGCGTGCGGCCATACCGCCGGCGCGAGTCCGGGCGCGCCGGAGCGCCGCCGTCCGGTTGCGGATCGTATCGCCGGCGCCGGGGCCGCACGGGTCGTTGCAGCGCTGGAAGGTATTCACGGCCCGCATTATAACACCGGCCGGCCTGCCGTTCCGCGCCGCCCGGTGGCCCCGGGATTCATTCCGTCAGAACTCCCAACCTAAGGGCGACGGAATGAGTCCCGCTGCTGCCGGGCCGCCTGATCGGCGCCGGCCCCCCGTGCATAACCTCCAGCGGCTGCCGGGCCTCCCCCTTGTCATGTTGAACGCAGTGAAACATCTCCGCGCCGAGGAGCTTACCCGGGGCCACCTGGAGGCGCCCGGGCGGCCGGCCGGCGCGGCAACGCTTGCCTCAGGGCAAGATCCCGGAGTCGGCGATCCTTCACGTTGTTCAGGATGACAAGGGGGGGGGGCGACCGTTGCATCGGGCGATGTGCGCCGTCCGGGCGGCTGGTCGGCACGGCAACGCTTGCCTCAGGGCAAGATCCCGGAGTCGGAGATCCCTCACTACGTTCGGGATGACGAGGGAGGGGTGGGGGGACAGGTGCGTTCGGCGACGTGCGGTTCCCCAGCCGCCGGGCGCGGCAACGCTTGGCTCCCGGGCCCCCCCTTGTCATGTTGAACGCAGTGAAACATCTCCGCGCCGAGGAGCTTACCCGGGGCCACCTGGAGGCACCCGGGCGGCCGGCCGGCGCGGCAACGCTTGCCTCAGGGCAAGATCCCGAAGTCGGAGATCCCTCACTACGTTCGGGATGACGAGGGAGGGGTGGGGGGACAGGCGCGTTCGGCGACGTGCGCCTTGCGTCCGGTGTGGACCCGTTCCCGCCGTTTGGCTCGCGCCGAGGGACGGCCGCGGCGCCCACCGGCGGTCGCCCGCCACGGGGGCTGCGCGGCCGCTAGTTGATGGGGCGGCGGGCGAGCCATTCCTCGGCCTGGGTGCCGAGGTTGCTGGCGGAGCCGGTACGCAGGGTGCAGACCGGCAGCGAGTTGAGGAAGGTCGCGCCGTAGCGCTTGGTGACCACGCGGCTGTCGAGGATGGCCACGATGCCGCGGTCGCGGCGGGTGCGGATCAGGCGGCCGAAGCCCTGCTTGAAGCGCAAGATGGCCTGCGGCAGCGAGTATTGGGCGAAGGGGTCGTCGAACTGCTCGCTGCGGGCGGCGAAGACGGGATCGCTGGGGACGCGGAAGGGCAGCTTGGCGATTACGAGCACGCTCAGGGCCTCCCCGGCCACGTCAATCCCCTCCCAGAACGACGAGGTCCCCATCAGCACGCAGCCCTCAGTGGAGCGGAAGCGCTCGAGCAACTGGCGGCGCGAGCCGTCGAGGTTGTGGCCGAGCAGCAGCAGGCCCGATTCCTCCAGGGGCCGCTGGATGGCGCGATACGTCGCGCGCAGGGCACTGTGCGAGGTGAAGAGCACCAGGGCGCGGCCGCGGGTGGCGCGGCAGAGCTCGACCAGCGTCTGCTCCAACTGGCGCTGGTAGCCCGGCTGGTTGGGCTCGGGCAGATCGCTGGGGACGTAGAGCAGGGTGGAGTTAACATAATCATAGGGCGAGCCGAGATGAAGCTCCTCGGCGGTCTGCAGGCCGAGGCGCTCGCGCACGTAGGCGAAATCGCCGTCGGTCGAGAGCGTGGCCGAGGTGAGCACGGTGGTGCGCTTGGTCTGGAAGAGGTAGCGGTCGAGGAGCTCGCCGACGTGCAGCGGGGCGCAGTGCAGGGTGGTGGTCTCATCGCGGGCGTTCGAGGAGAGCCAGTAGACGGCGCCGCTGCTCGGGCTGGCGAGCGTGGCCTGCAGGCGGCTCTGGGCTTGCGCCAGGTTGTGCCAGAGGCTCAGAAGCTCGGGCACAAGATACTCGAGCTCGTCGGACTGCGCCAGATCGAAGTCCTCCAACGGCGCGGTCAGGCGGGTCAGGTCGTCGAGCAGGCCGGTGAGCAGCAGGTCGAGGTTGTCCCAGGCGAGCTGAACTTCGCCCCAGAGCGGGTTCTTACGCACCGGGCTCGTGAGGCGCAGGCGCTTGTCGTACTCGTTGCGCTCCTCGCTGCCGGCTTCGAGGATGCGATGGAGGGCGGCAAAGAGCTCCTGGTTGCTCGCCACGGCGCGCTCGGCGGCGGCCTGCATCTGGCCGACCAGCGCCTGCACGCGCGCGCGATCCGCCGCGGTCAGCGGCAGGTCGGAGGCAGCGGTGGGCGCGGTCAGGATGCGCTGCAGGTCGGCGAGCAGGCCATCGCGGCGGTCTGCGCGCGGGCGGCTCAGCAGGCCGAGCAGGTCGGGCACGACGCTCTGGCCGACGGTGTAGCCCAACTGGTCGGTCGCGCCGTCCTCTAGATGATGCGCCTCGTCGATGATGAGGTGCTGGAAGGGCGGGAGCACGCGGTTCTCGGTGGCGATGTCGGCGAGCAGGAGCGCGTGGTTGACGACGATCACGTGGGCGGCTTCGGCGAGGCGGCGGGCGCGATAGAAGAAGCAGAGGCCCTTCTGGTTGTGGATACACTCGTGCAGCGGGCAGCCCTCTTCGCTGACCGCGATCTTGCTCCAGGCCTGGGGCTCGCCGTTGACCAGCAGCAGCTCGGCGCGGTCGCCGGTGCCGGTGCGCGGCAGCCAGATGAGCACTTTGACCAGCGTGCGGAGCTCGTCGAGGTTTTGCGGCGGGTGTTTGCGGAAGTTGCCCCAGCGGCGCAGGCAGAGGTAGTTCGCGCGGCCTTTGAGCACGGCGGGCCGGAACGGCGCCGCCTCCTCCCCGCCATCCGCCCCGGCGTGCGCGGCCTTGCGCGCGGCCCGCGCCGGGCGGCGCTGCGGCTCGGGCTCCGCCGCGTCGTCCTCGGCGGGCGTCGGCCCCGTTCGATTCGCCGAGGAGGCGCTGCACGGCGGGCAGGTCCTTGAGGAACAGTTGATCCTGCAGGTTGATGGTGTGCGTGGCGACCACGACGCGGGTGTTGTTCTGCACGGCGAACTGCAGCGCGGGCAGCAGATAGGCCAGCGACTTGCCGGTGCCGGTGCCGGCTTCGACCACCAGGTTGCCACTCGTGTTGAACGCGCTGCCGACGGCGGCGAGCATCTCGATCTGCTCCGGCCGGTGCTCGAAGCCCGGCAGGACGGCCTCGGCGGTGCCGCCGGGGGCCAGCACGGTGCTGAGGGCGGCGAGGTCGAGCGGGGCGGCGGCGACGTCGGCGGTCTCCAGCGGCTCGGGGAGCGCGGGCGGGCGGATCAGGCCGAGGTCGAACTCGGTCTGCGAGAAGCCCGCCGCGGCGAGCTTGCCCGCGAGCGCACCCTCGACGGCGATGGGCCGGTCGAAGGCGGTGCGGACGAGGTCGTGCTCGACGTCCTGGAAGAGGTGGCGCAGCGGCCAGTCGGCCGCGGCGGTGGCGCGGGTGATCTCGGCCAGCACCTCGACGGGGAGCTCTTCGAGCCGGCGCACGAGGGCATTGAAGACGTGCATCGCCATCTCGGCGTCGGCGACGGCGCGGTGCTGGGTGGGCACGGGCACGGCGAGCGCGGCGGCGACGCCCGCCAGGCTGTAGACGGTGACCTCGGGCAGCAGCAGGGTCGCAAGCTCAAAGGTGTCGTAGGCGCGATTGCGCAGGGGAACGCCCTGGCGCTTGAGCAGGGCCAGGTCGATCTCGATCGAATGGCCGACGATCGGGTAGTCGCCGACGAAGCGGGCGAGCGCGGGGGCGGCGACCTGCAGGGCCGGGGCCCGGCGCACGTCGTTCCAGGTAATCCCGGTGAGCGCGGTGATCTTGTAGGGGATCGATTGGGTGGGCCGGATGAAGCTTTGCCACTGGTCGAGGATCTTGCCGTCGCGGAACTTCACGGCGCCGATCTCGATAATCTCGTCGGCCTCCGCCCGCAGACCGGTGGCCTCGGTGTCGAGTGCGATATAGATACGCCCCACGAGTTTCGCTTCCGATCTAGGCTGGTCTCGGCTGGTCTCGGCTGATATGTGTTGCCTGGTGCGCGGTCTGACCGTGCGCGGCCCGTGGATCGGTCAGTAGCCCCGGTGCGGATCGACTCGATTCTGCAGGGGCTCGCCGGCCAGGTAGCGGCGCAGGTTGTCACAAAACAGCGCCGTGGCCCGCTCGTTGTACTCGGGATTCGCGCCCGCGACGTGCGGGGTGATCAGCACATTGGGGAGATCCCAGAGCGGGCTCTCCGCGGGCAGCGGCTCCTCGGCGAAGACGTCGAGGCCCGCGCCGCCAATGCGGCCGGCAGTGAGCGCCGCAATCAGGGCGGGCTCGTCCACGAGGCCGCCGCGGCCGATGTTGATCAGGATGGCGTCCGCCCGCATGTGGGCCAGGGCGGCCGCATCGACCATGCCACGGGTTTCGGGTGTCAGCGGCGCGGCCAGGGCCACGTAGTCGCTGCTCGCCAGGAGGGCGGGCAATTCGTCGGGCCCGTAGAAGCGCGCAACCGGACCTTCCGCGGCCGCGCCCGGGTGGCGACGCAGCACCTGCACCTGCAGGCCGAGGGCGGCGGCGAGCGCGGCGGTGCGGCGGGCGATGGGTCCGTAGCCGACGAGACCGAGCGTCTTGCCCGCGGCCTCGCCGGGCGTGAAGCGCTCCCAGCGGTGCTCGGCCTGGGCACGCATGGCGCGCGGGAAGCCGCGGGCGAAGGCCAGGATGTAGCCGATGATGTGCTCGGAGATCGGTGTGGCGTGGATGCCGCTCGCGGTCGTGACCGTGACGTCGGGCCGCCGCGTGAAGAAGTCGGTGCGCAGCAGATGGTCGGCTCCGGCGCTGGTTAGCTGCGCCCAGCGCAGGTTGGGCGCCTGGTCGACCCATTCGGGCACGATGCGCAGGGTGAACCAGACCTCGGCGCGGGCAAGCACGGGAGCGAGCACTGCGGCGTCGCGGGTGTGCCAGCCGCCGGTCGCCAGGCCGCCGCCGGGGGCGGGCGCGTCCGGGGTGTCGGGCACCATGGCCATCTGGAGGTCGACGCGCGGGCTGACGCCCCGGACCTGGGCCTGTTCGGCGGCATCCAGGGGGAAGTTGACCAGCACGGTGACCGGCGCTGGGCCGAACGCCCCGCCCGTAGCTGTGTTCTCTACCACGGCGCGTATTGTACACCATTCGCGGGCGGGTGGCAACCGGGTTGCGCGGCGCGCGGATCGGATCACGGGCGGCGGTCGGGCGGCCGATCAGGCTTGACAGGCTCGCGCGGCGCGTGCTAGGCTGGCGCTGACGGACCCTGATCTCATGGAGGCGAGGCGATGGCAGACGAGACGGATGCGGGCGCGACGGGCGGGCGGTTAGGCCCGCGGCTGGGCCGCGGCGACGAGGGCTATACGGACCTGCTCGGACCCGACCGGGTGCTCAAATCGGACCTGCGCGTGCAGGCATATGGCGAGCTTGACGAGACGAGCAGCATGCTCGGCCTGGCGCGCGCGCTGGCGCAGCAGCCGCGCGTGCGCGAGATCGTGCGCGACGTACAGCACGACCTCTATCTGCTGATGGCCGAGGTGGCCACGCCCACGGCGCAGGTCGAGCGCCTGCCCTACCGCATCACGGCGGCGCAAGTCGACGCGCTCGGGGCGACCATCGCCGCGCTCGAAGACGCGGTGGCGATGCCGCGCAAGTTCATCTTGCCGGGCGCGACGCCGGGCTCGGCAGCGCTCGACGTGGCGCGCACGGTGGTACGCCGGGCCGAGCGGTCGGCGGTGGCGCTGGCGCAGGCGGGCGACCTCCCCGCCGGGCAGGTGCTGCGCTACCTGAACCGCTGCTCCTCGCTCCTCTTCGTGCTGGCGCGCTACGAGGAGGCGGCGTCGGGCGTCCCCTACGATATCGCCCAACGCTAACCACGCTGCTCCAAGCGGCGCGCACCGGGTGCCCGCATGCGCGCGCCACCGTGCCACCGTGCCCTGGCCCGGCCGAGGGTTTGTGTTACACTGGCCCTGGCGGCGGGATGCGGGCCACGGCGGGATGATCCGGGCTTGCCGCTCCGAGGGGAGGGGACGCGACGATGGCGGCGCAGGCGCTCGAGGCCTCCGGCCCGCGGCGCAGCCGGTGGCAGCGGCTGCGCACGATGCTGCAGGGCTACGCGGTGATCACGCTGGGCACGGCGCTCATGGCGCTGGCCAACGACCTGTTTCTGCTGCCGAACAACGTGTTCGCGGGCGGGCTGACGGGCGTGGCGCTGGTGGTCGACCACTACACCGGCTGGTCGGTGGGGCTGCTCTACTTCCTGTTCAACCTGCCGCTGCTGGTCGTCGGGCTGCGCTGGCTCGGCGGGTGGCGCTTCGCGGCGCGCACGCTCTACGCCGTGGTCGTGCTGTCGGCGCTGATCGACCTGCTGCGGGGGGTGGTGCCGCCGGTCACGCAAGAGCCGATCCTGTACACGCTGTACGGCGGGCTGCTCGACGGCCTCGGGCTCGGTCTGGTGCTGCGCGCCCACGGCACGACGGGCGGCTCGGATATCGTCGCGCTGCTGCTCAACCGGCTGCGCGGGCTGCCGATCAACCAGTCGCTGGTCGGCTTCGACATCGGCGTCTACGTGCTGGCAGGGCTGGTCTTCGGGGCTGACCGGGCGCTCTACGCGCTGATCGGTTCGTACGTCAGCAGCCGGGCGGTCACCGTGGTGCAAGAGGGGGTGCGGGATACGCGCCTCATCTACGTGATCTCGCCCGCGCCCGATCTCATCGCCGCGCGGATCATGACCGAGCTTGAGCGGGGCGTGACGTTCCTGCACGGCGCGGGCGGCTATTCAGGGGCGCCGCGGCGGGTACTAATGGTGGCGGTGCGGCGGGCGGAGCTTAACCGCGTGCTCGACATGGTGCGGGCAATCGACCGGGAGGCGTTCGTCATCGTGGGGGACGCGCGCGAGGTGATGGGCGAGGGCTTCACGCCGCTCGGCCATCTGCCGGGACCCGGGACCGGCCCCGCCGCGCGGCCGCCGGACCCGATCGCGACCGCCGACGGGACCTAAGCCCGGCCCCACGATCCTGGCACGACTCATGGTAGAATAGAGCGATATGCAAACGAAGCCTCGCCCTGACGCGGCCGCGCCTCCGCCGGAGGCCGCGCCCGCGCCGTCGTCGCGCCCTGAGTCCGCCGCGCCTCCCGCGCGGCGCTTTCAGGCCCCGGTCTCGCTCCGCTACCGCGATTTCACGCTGCTCTGGGGGGGCCAGGCCGTCTCCCAAATGGGCACGCAGATGCAGATCGTGGCCACCGCCTGGCTTATCTGGAAGATTACCGGGTCGGAGCTGGCCCTGGGCCTCGTGGGCCTCTTCCGCGTGGTGCCGCTCGTGGTGTTCGCCCTGATCGGCGGGGTGATCGCCGACGCGGTCGACCGGCGCAGGCTGCTGTTCGTGACGCAGGGCAGCTTGCTCCTGCTCTCGGCGATCCTGGCCGTCACGACGGCGACCGGCACGGTGAACCTCTGGCTGATTTACGCCTTCATCACGGCCGGGGCCATCGCCAACGCGTTCGACAACCCGGCGCGCTCGGCGCTGGTGCCCAACCTGGTGCCGAACGAGCACCTGGCCAACGCGCTGACGCTGAGCAATATCAACTCACAGCTGGGCACGATCGTCGGGCCCGCGGTCGCCGGGTTCCTGCTGGCGGCCTTCGGCAGCGCTGCCGGGGTCTACGCGGTCGACGCGGCCTCGTTCCTCGCGGTCATCGTCGCGCTGGCGCTGATCCAGACGCGGCTGCCGGCCACGGCGGGACGTAAGGTGAGTCTGGGCGCCGCGGTGGAGGGGCTGCGCTTCGTGCGCCGCACGCCGATCATGGCTTCGACGATGACGCTCGACTTCTTCGCCACGCTGCTGGGCGTGTCGCCGTTGCTGCTGCCGGTTTTCGCCGATCAGGTATTCCACGTGGGCGCCGACGGGCTGGGCGTCCTCTACAGCGCCACGGCGGTCGGGGCGCTCGGCACCAGCCTGGTCCTCTCCTTCCTGAGCCGGGTGGAGCACCAGGGCCGCGTGGTGCTGGTGGCGGTGGCGGCCTATGGGATCGCCGGGGTCGTCTTCGGCCTGTCGCACAACTTCCTGCTGGCGCTCGCGGCGCTCGCGGTCACCGGCGCGGCCGACACGGCCAGCATGGTGATGCGGCAGACGATCCGCCAGGTGGTGACGCCGGACGCGATGCGCGGGCGCATGACGTCGGTCAACATGGTCTTCTTCGCCGGGGGGCCGCAGCTGGGTAACCTGCAGGCCGGCGCGCTGGCGCAAGTGATCGGCGCGGGACCGGCCACGGCGCTCGGCGGCACGGGGGTGCTGCTGGTGGTCGCCGCGACGACGGCGCTCGTGCCGCGCCTGCGGCAGTACCGGGGCTGACGGCGGCTGCCGGCGGCTGCCGGCCCTTGCGGACTCGCGCAGCCGGGTTCCCTCGTCCCGGTCTGGCTGTCGGCGCGGGATTCGGGGGTACCTGCGCACTGTCCCATGCACGTCCGCGCGGTGCTTGCCGCCGCAACCCCGAAGCCGCCCCTCCTGGCCGCACTCCGGCGCTCGGTGCCGCTGGCCGGGCAGGGCGGCGACATCCTCGCACGGCAGAGCGCGCCTCTCTCGGACGGCTCGTTGTGCGAATCGCCACTAAGCACAGCGCCCATCTTCGGGCGGGATCCCCGTCGTTGCCGCCATCGCGCGCTCCTGCGGCAGTCGCCGTGGCAGGCGGCCCCGTACCCGTTCCCAGCCTCGCGGCCGGGTGAATGGCGCCGCCGGACGCCATGGCCGCGCCCGCCGGGCCTCGCCCGCGCCCCCGATTCCGCTTTCGGCCGGCCCCTTGACATAGATGTAATGGGCGCGGTATAATGAGAGTAGAACATCAGTTCGAATTGCCGCCGAGTTTGTGTACTAGCTGAAGATTGAGTGACTAGCTGGAGGACCTGAGGAGATGGAGAAGCGGATGGGCGGTACTGCGGGCGTGGGGGAGCAGATGACGTTGCTGGACCCGACGCCGGCCGCGGACGACATGGACGCCGCGGCGTTCGACGGCTTCGATCCGTCGCGCTACCTGACGAAGATCGACGGGCGCGACTACCTGGAAGTCAAGTGGCGGCTGCTGTGGCTGCGCACCGAACACCCAACGGCGCGCATCAGCACCGAACTGGTGAAGTATGACGAGGGCTTCGCGCTCTTCCGCGCGGAGGTGACCCTGCCGACGGGCGCGGCGGCGACGGGCTGGGGCTCGGAGACGGAGCACGACTTCGCCGACTACATCGAGGCGGCGGAGACGAAGGCCATCGGCCGGGCGCTGGCCGCGCTGGGCTTCGGCACGCAGTTCTGCCGGGATTTCGACTTCGCCGAGTCGGCGCGGGCGGGCATCCCGCGGCCGCAGATCGTGGACGCGCCGATCACGAACCCGGTGCCGGACGGCTGGTCCCAGCCGGCGCACGGCGTCGTGGCGATGCCGGCGGCGAGCGCGCGGGCGCACCAGGAACCGGGCCGGCCGGCCGGCACGCTGACCGAGAAGCAGCTCAAGGCGATCTACGCGATCGCCCGGGCGACGCATCACCTGTCGGAACAGGAAGTGGACGCGCGCTGCCAGGAGCTCTACCGCTGCCGGCCGAGCGACTTGTCGAAGGTGGAAGCCTCGCAGTTCATCGACGTGCTGAAGGGCGAGCAGGCAGCCTAAGCGGCCGCGCGGGCGGCGCCGACCCGGCGCCGCCCGGATCGCGGGAAAGGAGTCGGGGCATGTACGGCTACGACGAGCTGTTCACCACGCGGCAAGCCGCGGCCTTCCTGGGCGTCGGCGAAGCGAATATCCGCCTGGCCGTGGGCGACGGGCGGCTGCGGGCGTGGCGGATGCCCAATCGGCGGGAGCTGTTGGTGCGCAAGCGCGACCTGCTGCCCCTGCGCGATGCCGGCCTCGACCGGCTTGGGCCGCGCCAGCTATCGCTCTTCGGCGAGCCGGAGGTGGCCGGCGCGGCCTGAGCGCGCCCGGCCTGCGGCCGCACCCCGGCGCCCCGCCCGCGCGGCGGCGCCCCAATCTACGTTTGTTCGTTTCGACGGGCCGGAAGCGGCCCGTCGTTTTTGTGCGTGCCCGCGTGTTATAATCTGCGGCAGGTCCGGAGGGGGCCTGGCCCTATTGGCGCGTACTTAAGCGTCCTCGGCTCGCCCCCTTGTCATCGTGAGCCGCAGGCGAAGGATCGCCGCGCCGGGATGTTGCCTGGAGCAAGCATCGCCGCGCCGACCGGGCTTTCGGCGGCCGGGGCGCCGCCCAGGGCGGGCCACCCGGCGCGGAGATCCCTCACTGCGTTCGGGATGACAAAGGAGAGGCGGGCAGCGCCTGAAGACGCGCCAATAGGATTGGCCCCCGGCCGGTGGCGGCCGGCAGGCGCGGGTAAGGGGGAAGGAAGCTGTGGTAGATGAAATTGAGACAACCGAATCGCGTGCGCCTGACGAGGTCGAGCACGTGACCGCGGAGGCGCCGGAGCCGGTGCTGGTGCAAGCGTCCGAGGGCTTCGCGGTGCCCGCCGAGGCGCCGGCGCCGCCGGGCAGCGCGCCGCTGGCGTCCGCCGAGCTGATCCGCGTGCCCGCGCGGCACAACCCGACGCTGCAGGCGCTGATCCAGAAGGTCAACGCGGATGAGGACCTCCATGCCATCTGGCGCTGCCAAAACGTGACCGCGGTCGACCGCCTGGGCATGAGCGACCACGGGCCAGTGCACATGCACATCGTGGCGAATAGCGCGCTGCGGCTGCTGCGGCTGCTCGTCACGGGCGGGCTGACGCCCAACATCGTCAAGGACCACGGGCTGACGGCCGAGGATGCCGAGGTGGTCGTGGTGCTCGGCGCGCTGCTGCACGACACGGGCATGTCGATCCACCGGGCGCAGCACGAGGAGATGAGCCTCTTCGTGGCCCTGCCGAAGATCCAGGAGCTGCTGGAGGACCTCTACCCGCCCGCGACGCGGCGCGTGGTGCTGTCCGAGGCGCTGCATGCCATCATCACGCACCGCAGCGGCGGGCGGCCGCTCACGCTGGAGGCGGGCGTGGTGCGGCTGGCCGACGCGCTGGACATGGCGCAGGGACGCTCGCGCGTGCCGTTCGAGGCGGGGCAGGTGAACATCCACTCGGTGTCGGCGGCGGCGATCGACAGCGTGCACATCCTCCACGGGGAGACGAAGCCGGTGCGTATCGTGATCGCGATGAACAACTCGGCGGGCATCTTCCAGCTCGACGAGCTCCTGAAGGACAAGCTGCAGGGCTCGGGACTGGAGCCCTACGTCGAGGTGGCCGCGGAGATCGAGGGTACCACCGAGAAGCGCCTGGTGCAGGCGTTCGAGTTGTAGGCCACAGTCCGCCTGATCGGCGCACGCAAACGGGCGGGGCTCCGCATCTGCGCGGAGCTCCTGGATAAGCATCCCGATCTTGACGTGCTGCCCGCTGGCCCGCAACGGGTCGCACCTTCGCGGCCGGGCGGAGGCTGACGGTTGCCGGATGGCAAGCGGCTCCGCAGCGCTAAGCCCAGGGCGTGACGCCGGCTACTTCGCACCTCCCGCAACAAGATTCCCCGTGCGCGCATCGAACAGCATGTAGCCGTGGCTCGTGCTATATGTCGCGTTCTTCCCGGATCCGCCCGTATCCACCACCATCTGCCCCGTGAATTGGACGTATGCAACTCCCGCCGTTGCCGGATAGTAACTCAGGTACAGCGGGCTACTAAGCTTCTGGCGTAGCTGCGCGACCGTCAAAAACTCGATGCTGGTGGTCGTCATGGGTACGTGGGAAGCGCTCATTCCGCGCGCTGTGGCCGTAGACATGTACGCCCGAATGGACGCCTCGGACACAGGTGGCTCAACCGCCCGCACACCGTCGATGACGGGAGTGGGTCCGGGCGGGGGCGCCCCCGCCGGTGGTGGTGCGGGCGGCGCGGTGATCCCCCCACTCGGCGTCGCTGGGACCGGCCCGTAGTGGTTAGCGCCCGCCTGCGCGCTAGCGAGTGTCAATGCCAAAGCCAAGGCGAATATCGTTAGGCCCATGAGCAAGACCAACTTCTTCATCTAATCCTCCTCCAGTCAGCGAGGCGGCGGATTCTTCTCATTGCTGTAAGCCACACGCGCAAACGCGGATTTATTCGCAGTACCAATCGTATGGCCCGCCTACTTTGCAACGGTTTTCGTACAGACCACCTTGAGTACCCGGGCCCGGGTGCCAGATCCACTGCTGAAACTGGTAGGCCGGCGTGTAGTTTGTGGCGAACGTGCCGTCATTCGCCTGATAATACCAGTTTCCTTGGTTGTCGTACCACTCGTTTAGGCTGAAGTCGCTATCCAACCGCGTATAGCAGCATGTCGGCGTGAAGTAGAGGTGGGTCCCATCCTCCAGATGGAAGAACGTCGCGGCTGGTACTGGTGTCTGGATGTCATTGGCGCAGTACGTAATCGGGTATGTGCAGATGTCCATATGGTCGTGAGTTGAACCCACAGGCAGCGAGCTCCCGGCTCCTTACGTCGAGGTATAAAGCGTACCCCGTTGTCAAGACACGAAAAGCCCGGGTTTGAAAGGTGAATTTGCTCCTCTCTGCTAGGACTGCTTTAGCTCTCAGGCGGGGCCAGGCGGTCAGCCCGGCCGGCCGCAGCTCCGCCCGTCGCCGCTCGCCGCCCCGGTGAAAATGTGGGCAGGTCGGCAGAGCCGTCCACATTTCCACCGGGGGCGTCGGCCCCATGCTTCCCTACTGCGGCGGGCCCCCTGGCTGCGCCGCGGTGCAGTACACCGCCGCCGGCGTGCGGTAGGCCAGTGCCTGATGCAACCGGCGATTATTACTAGAAGTCGCAAGTGACGCCGTCAACTGCTGCCGCCCCTCGTGCGGGCTCGCGTACTCGTGCAGGTACACCTCCTCGTACTTCACGCTCCGCCACAGCCGTTCCACGAAAATGTTGTCCAGTGCCCGCCCGCGGCCGTCCATGCTGATGCGTGTCTCAATGCGCCCGCCGCGTGCGAGTCAGCCTGCGCGCCGTGACCTGCGGGCGTTTATGGTGAGAATATGGCTGCCCTGGTCGCCTTGCAGCATTTCCGGTTTCGCCTGAGCGACGCGCAGACAGCAGACGGCTCACGGCTTCGTTCGACATCGAACGGACTGGGCAGCGTGCGTCCAGCTCCCAGGTGACCAGCGAAGCGGCTGAACCAGTCGATAAGGACGGCCACCAAGCTTAGAGCGGCAGCCATTTGTCTATGCGGACGTAAAAGGCTGGATGTCAATGCGCCCAGCGACGCTGGCTATGGGTCGAGGTGAGCAAGGTCAGCACCTTGTTTATGGTCGCGCGCAAACGCAACGCGACGGCGTAGACGCGCGCTGGTGGGCGCGCTTCCAGGTTCGGCCCCGGCAATAGACCGCCTGGCCAAGACCGATTTCGTGCATGATGCCGCGCCGACGGCTTTGTGATGGACGCATCTCAAACGCACCTCCTCGCTGCAACTGCGCGGGATGCGCCGAATGCAGTAAAACGGCGGACGCTATAGATGTTCATCGATGCGCCGTTTGCAGGGCCAGCTCCTCGGCCGCTGGCGCTTTCGGCTGATAGTAGAGGCCCGAGCGATTGAGGCTGAGCAGAGCCGCCTGCGTCTTGAGGGGCAGCTCCGGGTCCTCGCGCTACAGCAGGGCCAGGCGCTCAGCGCGAGTTGAGGGCGCAGCCCAGCTTTTTTTTCCAGCCACGTCAGTTGCGTGGTCAGCTTGCCGATCTGAGCATAAAGGTCATGGACTTCCTGGGCGTGCGCGGCCTCCCGGGTGGCCTGCTCCTGGGCGGTCTGGCCGGAGAAGAGATTGGGCAAGCCATCGAGAGCGATCTGGCGCCAGCGATAGAGTTGGTTGGGATGAACGCCGTGCTCCGCGGCCAGTTGGCCGGCCGAGCGCTCCTCACGCAGCATTTGCTGGACGAGCTTGGCCTTGAATTCCGCTGTGTAGTGTCGTTGCTTGCTCATGGTCGGATATCTACCTTAAACGCCTGGTTTTTAGGCAGCGAGCTGGCTCTTACGTCGAGGTAGTCTGTCATGTCATCCTGAAATATCTGCTGGATCGGAAAGTAATTATACCCGGCAGTCGCCGTATAGTATGCCCAGAAATACTGGTAGAACGTACCACCGACCAGGCTGTCGGGGGTGAGCCAGAACCCTCCCTCGACATACGACCCAGCATTGTCCTTTGCCCACAACGCCACCTCAACGCGATCGCACCCACCGTAATCGCAGGCAATGCTTAGCAACTCGTTTCTCGGCAAACGAGTGCTGCCAGCACCTGCCCCCCCATACCAGTCAACCCAGGCTTTGCAGTTACCGCAGTAGGACAACGGGTCGAGCCCACTCTGCACCCCGTATTCCCGCGCCGGCACGCTAGGATTAGCTTGGTCACGTGCTATGGCGGACAAGGTACCGGCCCAAGCGGCTAGAGGAACACGTGAGTTTGCGATCGGGTTCCGCGCTTCTGCTGGGCTGGATGCCGCCTGGACACCTGGGACGACGAGCAGAACAGTGGCGAACGCGAGCAACATTGCGCTCGACAGGCCGCGTCTAATAGAAGCCATATGTCTACCCCCTGACGGTTATGCGGGCGAACGGACTGCGCTCAACTGCGGTTGCGAATGTATGCGGTCTGTCGGCGCGAGGGGCCCTGTGGTACGCCTACAGCAGTCCACGATTGCCGGTCCAGTGATAAGCGCCATCACACGGCAGTGCGGCGTTCCACAGGTAGTACGCGTTAGCACATGTTGTACCAATAATTTAGCACCGAGTTGGCCGCCTGTCAAGTGATTGCAAGGCTTATGTTGCGTGTGTGTAGTGGTAAGCACCGAGGCTGTAGCGAACGGGCCGCTGGTCCCGGTGGTGCGAACAAGGCCGGTGTCTTGACATTCTTGTCTGTCGAGGCTCCTTGGTGGTCGATACACGCCTGTTTTGAGGTCCATAGTAACTGTCCTGGCGGCATCTCCGGCTGCGAATCCGCCCGCGCCCGCTAATCAGCACGATACCCACAAGCATGTCGGCCCCGTTGCCAAGAAGACGCCCGAGCCAGAAGTTGGACCAGGTGTTACCGCCGGGGCTGAACTTGCCGCCTCCGCGGTGTATGTCGAAGCCACGATCGGCGGATGGTGGCAGCCCGCGCCCGGTTGAGCGCGAGCAGCCGCTCTAGGATCGCCGCATCCGGCAGATCGGCCGCCCAGCCGTAGGCGGCGAGCAGGGCCGCGTCGCGGCCGGCGTGCGCTTGGGCGAGCCGGGTGCGGCGCGTTGTAGCGGGCGGTAAAGGTGCGCCGCGCCAGCGCGGCTGCGGCGCCGCCGCGTAAAAGTTCTGATTCCCGCAAACGCCGTCAGCCGCGGCAGCCCTTGCGAAGGCGGCAACCGCAGGCCTCTGGCAGCGCGCAGGGGCCGCTCGCGCGTGCCGTTCGAGGCGGGGCAGGTGAACATCCACTCGGTGTCGGCGGCGGCGATCGACAGCGTGCACATCCTCCACGGGGAGACGAAGCCGGTGCGTATCGTGATCGCGATGAACAACTCGGCGGGCATCTTCCAGCTCGACGAGCTCCTGAAGGACAAGCTGCAGGGCTCGGGACTGGAGCCCTACGTCGAGGTGGCCGCGGAGATCGAGGGCACCACCGAGAAGCGCCTCGTGCAGGCGTTCGAGCTCTAGGAGCCCGGCGGCATGTGCGTGACGGGCGGGGCGCTGCGCGGATGCGGCGCCCCGCCCGTTCGCGTGCGCGTGTCAGGCGCCGGGCGCCAGGCGGGGCGGCGGGGGGTGCAGGCGGTCGTTGTACTTCTTGAGCAGATTGTCGAGGGCCTCGCGCAGGAGGCTCGCCTCGTTGCGCTTGACGTCACGGGCCAGCTGGGCCAGGCGCTCCAGCTGGGTGGTCGTGTAGTAACTGGTCTTGGTGATCATGCGGCTGTCGGCCAGCGGCAGGGCGACTTTATTGCGACCACCGGCCTTGGCGACGTAGAGCGCCTGGTCGGCCTCGCGGATCAGCTCGGGCTCGCGGTGGCCGTTGCTGGGGAAAGCGGCGAGGCCGATCGAGCAGGTCAGGGCGAGGTCGGGCCACTCGGCCAGGCGCAGGCCGGCGACCTGGCGGCGGAACTCCTCGGCGAGCGTGAAAGCGTCGTCGAGGCGGGTGTCGGGCAGGGCGAAGGCGAATTCGTCGCCGCCGTAGCGCGCCGCGACTCCGGACTCGGGCAGGATCCCGTGTAGCGTGCGCGCCGCCTGGCGCAGCACCTCGTCCCCGCAGGCGTGCCCCAGGCGGGTGTTCACCCCCAGGAAGTTGTCGATGTCCACGAAGCCGAGGGTAAGCGGGTCGCCCGAGCCTTCGGCCTGCGGGAGCAGCTGCTCGCGCAGCAGATGGAGGAAGTACGGGCTGGTGGTCAGGCCCGTGAGCTTGTCGGTGGTCGGCAGCTCGAATGTAGCCGGGTATAGCATGGCGATCTCTCCTCTTGCCCCGCGTATGATCCTGCTTATGTTTGTACTCTCACATACATATGTATGTTGGCCACATGATACTACCGCTTCGGCGCCCTGTCAAGAGGGAAGGCGTAGCGCAGTCCGGCGGGTTTCGCTGCGGCGTCCGCGGGGCGCCGTTCGGGCGGGGCGGTCACGTTCCTCGCGGGGCTGCGCCCCGTGGGCGCGGGCCAAAGCGCTGCCGGGCCTCCCCCTGTCATGTTGAACGCAGTGAAACATCTCCGCGCCGCGGGGCCTGCCCTGGGCGGCGGTGGGGCGTCCGGGTGGCTGGTCGGCGCGGCAACGCTGGCCTCAGGGCAGCATCCCGGAGTCGGCGATCCCTCACTGCGTTCGGGATGACAAGGGAGCGGTGGGGCGACCGGTGCGTTCCGCGACGTGGCGGCGGCTGGTGCAGGCCTCACCGCTTTGGTGCGGTCGCGTCTACAAGAGCGGCTCCCCAGTTGCGAAGTTAAGTGCTGCCGGGCCTCCCCCTGTCATGTTGAACGCAGTGAAACATCTCCGCACCGGGCGGCTTGCCCTGGGCGGCGGTGGGGCGTCCGGGTGGCCGGTCGGCGCGGCAACGCTGGCCTCAGGGCAGCATCCCGGAGTCGGAGATCCCGAACGCAGTGAGGGATGACACGGGAGGGGTGGGGCGACAGGTCGCGGAGCCCCCGCCTGCCGCCGCGTCCCGGCGGCTTTGCGGCTGGGCCGGCGGGCGGCTATTGCGCGCGCGGTGCGGCGGGCGATTCGTCCGGCTGCGCGGGGCGGGCGGCGAGGAGGGCTTCGGCGATCACGAGGTCGGCGGGGGTGGTGATCTTGAGGTTGGTGGGGTCGCCTTCGTAGACGTGGACGGGATGGCCGAGGGCTTCGAGGAGGGCGGCGTCGTCGGTGACGGCGAGGTCGCGGGCGGCGGCTTCCGCGTAGGCCGCGGCGAGCAGGGCGTGGCGGAAGACCTGCGGCGTCTGGGCTTGCCAGAGCGTGGCGCGGTCGGGCGTGGCCGTGATCCGGCCGGCGGCGTCGACGACCTTGACGGTGTCGCGCACGGGGATGGCCGCGATGGCGGCGCCGTGGGCGGCCGCCGCGGCGAGGCCGCGGGCGATCAGCGCGGGATCGGCCAGCGGGCGGGCGCCGTCGTGGACGAGCACGAGGTCCAGCGCCGCGCCGTCCCGCGCGGCCGCAGCTTCGAGCGCGGCCAGACCGCGGGCGGCCGAGTCCTGGCGGCGGGCGCCGCCGGGGACGACGGCGACCACGCGCGCGAAGCCGGCTGCGCGCACCAGGGCCGCGACGCGCGCCTGCGTCTGCGAGTTGGCGACCACCACGATCGCGTCGACGGCGGGCGTCTGCTCGCAGGCGGCGAGGGTCCAGGCGAGCACCGGGCGGCCGGCCAGGAGGGCGAACTGCTTGTCGACGCCGCCCATGCGGCTGCTGCCGCCCGCGGCGACGACGACCGCGCCGTTCCAGCGCCGCGGCGTCATGCGGGCTCGCGCGCGGGCTCTTTGACGGTCGCGAAGATCATGCGGCCGGCGACGGTCTGGAGCACGCGGGTCACGGTGACGTCAATATCGCCCTGGTCGAGGTGGCGGCGGCCGTTCTCGATGACGATCATGGTGCCGTCGTCCAGGTAGGCCAGGCCCTGGTTGATCTCCTTGCCCTCCTGCACCACGCGCACGCGCATCTCCTCGCCGGGCAGCACGGCGGTCTTGACCGCGTTGGCGAGCTCGTTGACGTTGAGCACGCGCACGCCCTGGAGCTCGGCCACCCGGTTCAGGTTGTAGTCGTTGGTGATGACCGGGTAGTGGTGCTGGCGGGCGAGCGCGACGAGCTTGCCGTCGACCTCGGTCACGCCCGCCGCGTCGATCTCGGAGACCTGGATCGGCACGATGGAGTCCTTCTGCAGGCGCTTGAGCATCTCCAGGCCGCGGCGGCCGCGATTGCGGCGCAGCGAGTCGGACGAGTCGGCGATGCGCTGGAGCTCGTTGAGCACGAAGCGCGGGATGAGGAGGACGCCGTCGATGAAGCCGGTCTGGCTGATGTCGGCGATGCGGCCGTCGATGATGGTGCTGGTGTCGAGCAGGATGTAGCGCATGGCCGGTGGGTCGGGTCGGGCGGGCTCCGTCGACGGGCGCACGGGCGGGCCGGAAACCCTCGAACAGGTCGAAGAACTCGGCGCGGCGCAAGAGCATGATCGAGATGCCGAGGTAGCCGCAGACGATCGCGGCGGCCGAGGGGAAGAGCCGGCCCATATCGCCGGGCAGCTGGCTGAGCGGGATCGACAGGAGCGCGGCGACGATGAGGCCGAGGATGAGGCCCGTGGTCGCGGCGATGACGTCGGCGGGCGCCAGCTGGCTCAGGCGGCGGCGCAGCCAGCGCAGGGGCACGGTCGTCAGGTAGGGGAGGCTCAGCAGCCCGGCGACGGCGAACACGAGGATGACGGCCAGGGCACGCGGGAGGTCCTCCCCGAGCACGCGATCGAGGTACGCGGCGACATCCCATCCGACGAGCCCGCCTCCGACCAGGCCGGCCAGCCAGATGTACATCTTGCTATTCATTTACGCCTCCGATAAGTGCGGACCTGCACCGCCTGGCCGGCGCGCCCTGATGCAAAGTCGCGTTGCTCCGGTCCGGCGAGCGACGAATAAAGGTGCTGTCGCCTCGCCGGGGGTTGCAACAAAAACGGCGTACGCTTGCTCCACAAGGCACGCCTGGGCACTTGCGGGGATCATAGCAGAAACCCGGAAGGCTGTCAATGAAACGTTGACGCTCACGCTGCGTAAAAGGTATAATGGCAGCGCTTGCGGAGGAAAGGAGCCGGCACTTTGGCGGGTGAATTGAACCTGCGCGCGATCCTGGCGCGCCCCATCGTACCCGTACTCTCCAGCGAACAGCTTGTCTACGCGCTCGTCGAGCTCCGGCCCGAGGCCGGCAGCACGGCGGTGGCGCTGCCGCTCAACCTGAGCCTGGTGCTCGACCGGAGCGGCTCGATGCGCGGGGCAAAGATCGAGCGGCTGCGCGAGGCGACGCAGGCTGTGCTCGGCCTGCTACAGCCGCAGGACAGCCTGTCGGTCGTGGCGTTCAATAACCGCACGCGGGTGCTGGTGCCCAGCCAGAGCGTGACGGACGGCGGCCGCGCGGCGATTGCCGACGAGATCCGCCACCTGAACGCCGACGGCGGCACGCGCATGGCGCCGGCCATGGAGGCCGCGCTGGCCGAGCTACAGCGGCGCCTGCCGCCGGGGGCCGCGCGCGCGGCCGGCGCGCCCATCAGCCGCATGGTGCTGCTGACCGACGGCATCACCGAGAAGGAAAAGCGCTGCCTGGAGCAGGCCGACGCGGCCCGCGTGCTCGGCGTGCCGATCGTGGGCCTGGGCATCGGCCGCGACTGGAACGACAAGCTGATGGAGGAGATCGGCACGCGCACCGGCGGCAGCGCCGATTACGTGCGCAGCGCCGACGAGATCCCGCGCTACTTCCAGCGCACGGTGCAGCAGATGCAGGCGGTCGCGCTGACGAACGCGCGGCTGGAAGTGCGCACGTCGCAGGCGGTGCAGCCGCGCGCCATCTACCGGGTGCACCCGCTGATCGCCAGCCTGCCGCTGGCGCCGGGCCCCGACGGCCGCTATGCGGCGGTGCCGCTGGGCGACCTGGAGCAGGGCCACGGGCAGACGCTGCTGCTCGAGCTGGTCGTGCCGCCGCGCCCCCAGGGGTCCTATCGCATCGCGCAGGTCTCGATCAGCTATGACGCCCCGGCGGCGCATATGTCGGGCCAGCTCGCGCGGGCCGACCTGCTGCTGGAGTACAGCGCGCTGCCGCACCTGCAATCGCCGGGCAACCCGGCCGTGATGAACCTGGTCGAGAAGGTCACGGCGTTCAAGCTGCAGACGGGCGCACTGGCCGATCTGGAGGCCGGCAACCTGACCGGCGCGACCAGCAAGCTGCAGAACGCGGTGACGCGCCTGCTGAACCAGGGGGACGTCGAGCTGGCGGCCACGGTGCAGCAGGAGCTGAGTAACCTGGAGAAGGGCCGCGCAATGACTCCGGAAGGGCGCAAGACGATCCGCTTCCAGAGTGGCAAAACGGTGCGCCTCGATACGCTGCCCGGCGGGCCGGGCGGCGAGCGGTAGGCGCGCCCCGGGACCGATAGCCTCGTGAACCCAAAGGACACTGCACATGATCCGTTGTCCGCGCTGCAACACCGAGCTGCCTGACGGCGTCTCGTTCTGCGACGCCTGCGGGGCGCCGGTGCGCGCCCAGATGCCGTCGGCCGCGCCGGTCTATCAGCCGGTGCCGGGTGGGACCGCCCCCGGGCAGACAGCCTGCCCGGTCTGCGGGACTCCCGCGATTGCCGGGGAAGCCTATTGTGATAACTGCGGCGCCTCGCTGTTGAGCGGGCCCGACGCGGCCTACCCGGCGATGCCGGCGCCGTTCGCGGCTCCGGCGCCCGCGCCCGCCCCCGCCCCGGCGCACTCGCCAGTGGTGACGGCGCCGCCGACCAGCCTGCCGCCGCTCGCGCCCCCGGTGCCCATGCCCGCGCCCGGCGTGCCGGCCCCCACCACGGGCCGCCCGCCGCGCCTCGTCGTCGTCTCCAGCCAGGCGGAGCTGCCGTTGCCGGCGCGCGACGACATCATCCTCGGGCGCGAGGACGCGCAGAGCAACAGCTACCCGGACGTGGACCTGAACCCGCACGGCGCGCTGGAGCAGGGGGTGTCGCGCCGGCACGCGCGCATCACACATCGGGGCGGGCAGTATTACCTCGAAGACCTGAACAGCGTGAACGGCACGCTGCTGAACCAGCGGCGCATTCCGGCGAACACGCCGATGCCGCTGCGCCCCGGCGATCACCTCATGCTGGGGCGACTGGGGCTGACGTTCGAGGCGGGGTAAGCCCCGCCGCGCGGGACCCGTGAGCTACCGAGCAGCCGATTGGCGTCGCCGCGGCGGATGGGACGGATGAACCCGCCGCGCGGGCCCACACCGTACGCCGGGGTCAACGCGGTGCTGGGCTCTCTCCTCCCGGAGATCCGGGCTATCCTCGGCGATCAGCTGGTCGGGCTGTACCTGGCGGGCTCCCTTGCGCTCGGCGACTTCGATCCCCGCAGCAGCGATATCGATCTCGTGGCGGTGACCGGCGGCGCGCTTGCGGCCGACCGCTTCACGGCGCTCCAGGCGCTCCACGCGCGCTTCGCCGCGAGCGGGTCCGCCTGGAGGGACCGCGTCGAAGCGGTCTACATCCCGCAGGCGGCGCTGCGCGAGCCCGGCCCGCCCGGCGCGCGCCACCCGGTGATCGAGCGGGGCGGGGCGTTGGCCTGGGAGCCGCTGGAAGGCGCCTGGGTGGTGCAGTGCTGGACGCTGCGCGCCCATGGCGTGGCGCTGGCCGGGCCGCCGCCCGCCACTCTGGTCCCTCCGGTCGACCCCGACGCGCTGCGCCGCGTGTCCGCCGCGGTCGCGCTGGGCTGGTGGCGGCGGGCGCAGACCGACCCGTCCTGGATCGACTGGATGCGGCACCGGCCGGACCACGCCTTCGTGGTGCTGACCCTGTGCCGGCTGCTGTACACGCTGGAGACGGGCGCCGTGGCCTCGAAGCCGGGGGCAGCGCGCTGGGCGGCGCAGGGGCCCGGCCGGCCGTGGGCGGCGCTGATCGCGCAGGCTCCCGGCGCGCAGCAGGCGACGGGCATGATCGCCCCGCGGGACCTGGCGGATACGCTCGGCCTGTTACAGTACACCGCGGAGCGCTTCGCGCCGTGGACGCCCGCGTCGGGCGACGTCTGAGCCGGGCGGCAACGATGTGCTGCGTTGCCGGCTAGGGCTCCGCCTGGCGACCGAGAGCCGGTTCCGCCCGGCGGCGGCTTGCGTCCGGGGGCGCGGCTGGGGTATACTGGGCGCATAGGCGATGAACAGCCCGCAAGGGCGGTGACGGAGAAGAGTAGCCCGGGGGGCCGATCAGCGAGCGCGGGGGAGTGCGAGCCGCGCGCGGCGAACCAGGCGAAGGGCGCTCCTGAGCCCGCAGCGGCTGTGCCGAAAGGGGGCGGCTCGTGGCAGCCGCCAAGCAGGGTGGAACCGCGGGAGCCGTCCGGCCTCTCGTCCCTCGCATGGGGCGAGGGCTTTTTTGTTGCCCTCGCCCGCCGAATCAATCTGAGCGCCCGCACCCGGGTCGCTGGGGCGGGCCACGTGTGAGGAGGATGGCGATGGAAAACCCAGTGCAATTGGAAACCCTGGTCTCGCTGGCCAAACGCCGGGGCTTCGTCTTTCAGTCGTCGGAGATCTACGGCGGCTTTTCGAGCACCTATGACTACGGACCGCTCGGCGTCGAGCTGAAGCGCAACATCAAGGCCGCGTGGTGGCGCGCCAACGTGCAGGAGCGCGACGACGTGGTCGGCATGGACGCGGCGATCCTGATGGCGCCGGCCGTGTGGCAGGCCTCGGGCCACCTGGCCCACTTCACCGACCCGCTGGTCGACTGCAAGCAGTGCAAGATGCGCTTCCGGGCCGACCACGTCGAGGGCCCGCGCTGCCCGAACTGCGGCGGCGAGCTGACCGAGGCGCGGCAGTTCAACATGATGTTCAAGACCTTCGTCGGCCCGGTCGAGGACGAGGCGGCGATCGCCTATCTGCGGCCGGAGACGGCGCAGGGCATCTTCGTGAACTTCCTGAACGTGCAGCAGTCGATGCGGCGCAAGCTGCCATTCGGCATCGCCCAGCAGGGCAAGTCGTTCCGCAACGAGATCACGCCGGGCAACTTCATCTTCCGCACGCGCGAGTTCGAGCAGATGGAGCTGGAATACTTCGTGCGGCCGGGCGAGGACGAGGTCTGGTATCGGCGCTGGCGCGAGGACCGCTTCAACTGGTACAGCACGATCGGTATCCGGTCGGAGAACCTGCGCATCCGGGACCACGAGCCCGCCGAGCTGGCGCACTACTCGAAGGCGACGGCCGACATCGAGTATCGCTTCCCAATGGGCTGGAGCGAGCTCGAGGGGGTGGCGGACCGGACCGACTACGACCTGCGCCAGCACCACGAAGCGAGCGGCAAGGACCTGCGCTACTTCGACGAGGAGACGGGCGAGCACTACCTGCCCTACGTGATCGAGCCGGCGGTCGGCGTGGACCGCATCGCACTGGTCGCGCTGGTCGACGCGTACGCCGAGGAGGAGGTGGGCGAGAAGAAGGAGACGCGCGTGGTGCTGCGCTTCCACCCGACGCTCGCGCCGATTAAGGTGGCCGTGCTGCCGCTCTCCAAGAAGGAGCCGCTGACCAACCTGGCGCAGGAAATCCACCGCGAGGTGCGCAAGCACTGGATGAGCCAGTACGACCAGACGGGCGGCGCGATCGGCCGGCGCTACCGGCGGCAGGACGAGATCGGCACGCCGCTGTGCGTCACGGTCGACTTCGACAGCCTGGAGGACCACGCGGTGACGATCCGGGAGCGCGACTCGATGGCGCAGGTGCGCGTGCCGATCGCCGAGCTCGTGCCGGCGCTGCGCGAGAAGCTGGGCTTCTAGCAAGGAGGGGCGTCATGACCGCAGAGCCAACGGGCGCGCGTGCGCCCCACATCGTCGTCTACAGCGGGCCGCTGTGCAGCGGCTGCGACGAGGTGAAGACCTATCTGGCCGCGCAGAACCTGCCCTTCGAGGAGCGGAACATCCGCGCGAACATGGAGACGATGATCGAGTTCCGGCGCAAGGGCTACGAGATCTTGCCGGTGGTCGAGATCGGCGATCAGGCGATCACGGAGTACGAGTCGCTCGACCAACTGGAGGCGGCGCTGCAGGCCGCCGGGCTGATCGGCTGACCAGGCTTCGGCCGAGCCACCACGAGCGCGTCACCCTTCACGGGTGGCGCGCTCGTTGCTGTGGGACCGAACGGCTTAGTAGTGGACCTCGACCGGTGTGCCGAGCGTCGCCCAATCAAACAGCCAGTTCGAGTCCTGGTAGGTCAGGTTGACGCAGCCGTGCGACATCGGGGTGCCGAAGTTGTCGTGCCAGTAGGTGCCGTGCAGCGCGTCGCCTTCGTACTGGAAGTACTGCACCCAGGGCACGGCGGCCAGGTTGTAGTAGGTGTCCGCGCTGGCGTTGCCGCCGTCCATCGCCTGGCTGGTCAAGCGCCAGTAAATGCGCCAACTGCCGACGGGCGTCTCGTGGCCCGCCTCGCCGCTCGAGATCTGTGTCGCCAGCACGGGGGTCGCGCCCTCGAAGGCGATCAGCGTCTGCTGGGTGAGGTTCACGTCGACCCAGGGGCCGGTGTGCTGCACGGGCGGCACGTCGAGCGGCGCGATGCGGCGCACGAGCGGCGCCCAGACGTAGAGGTTGGGGTTCGGGTAGTGCTCCACCTGATACCAGGCTTCGCCGGTGCTCGATTGGACGGTGGCGTAGATGAGCACGCGCCGGCCCGCCGGCCAGGCGCGGTTGACCGGGTACTCGGTGCCGGGCCCGGTGCGGATGTTGGAATAGCGCACGATCGCCCCGAGCCAGATGCCCGCCGTCTGGGTGATCGCCGGGTCGGCGAACGTGATGGGCGGCGGCGCGCCGACCGGGACGCCGGTGAAGGGGCTGCCGGCCGGGTGGCCCGTGTGGGGCGGCGGCAGCGGCGGCGTGACGGGCGTCGTGCCCCAGGGCCACGGCGTGGGCGTGGCCGTCGGGCTGCCGGTCGGCAGGGGCGTGGTCGCAGGGTAGCCATACGGCCCCGGCGTACTCGTCGGGAAGGGTGTGGCGGTCGGGTAGGTCGGCGTGGTAGTCGGGGGTGGGGGAGCCGTCTGGGCGCGCGCCGGCACGGTCCCACTGAGCAGGAGGGCAGCCAGGAGCGCAAGCGCCAACCCCACTCGCGCCCGGGTTTCTATTAAGCGTTTCATGTGTGATCGACCTCGATGTTTAGGAGTTCTGCCCGGCACGTTTCGCCGGAATGTCTGTTCGTAAGACTATAAGCACAGACTATGCCTAAGTATAGCTGACTCGGGCGGATGCGTGCCGGGAGCCGGGAGGAAGGGTCGAAATGAAGGACGCGGCCTACAGCTACTGTCCCCTCTGCGCGACGCCGCTGGAGGCCGCGGAGGTCGCGGGCCGGGCGCGGCCGCACTGCCCGGCGTGCGGCTTCGTGCAGTTTCTCGACCCGAAGGTCGTCGTGGTGGTCGTGGTCGAGCACGGCGGGCGGATCCTGCTGGGGCGGCGCGACATGGAGCCGGCGCGCGGGCAGTGGGGCTTCATCGGCGGCTACGTCGACCGCGGCGAGCCGGTCGAGGCGGCGGCGGTACGCGAGGTGCGGGAGGAGACCGGCCTGGACGTCGCCCTGACGGGGCTGCTCGGCGTCTTCAGCCGGCCGGACGAGGCGCACGTCGTGATCGCCTATCGGGCGACCGTACGGGGCGGCGTGACCGGGCTGGCCGCGCAGGTGGGCGAGGTGGCGGAGTTGGCCTTCGTGGCGCCGGACGCGCTGCCGCCCCTGGCGTTCCCCAACGACCGGGCGATCTGGGATGCCTGGCAGCGGGTGGCGGGACCGGACCGCGGCTAGCGCGCGGGTGGGCGGGCCGTGTAGACCTCGTACATGGGGCGGCCGTCGCGCATGTAGGATACGTGCTCCTGGAACGGCACCAGGCCATGCGTCGACAGGACGCGGGTGAACTCGGCAAAGCGGTTGTAGGGGCCGATGTCGCCGGCCGTGAAGACGTAGCGGGTGCGCGGGTCCTGCAACGTCTGCTCGAGCGCCGCGTCGAAGGCGGCCAGGATCGCCGGGTCGCTGTTCGGGCCGTACTGGAAGATCTCGGCGGGGGCCATCTGCCCGTCGCTGAGGATCTGCAGCTGGCGGCGGATACCCCACTCGGCGGCGACGATGGGCTGGTCGGGCGCCTTGGCCAGGTAGCGCTCCAGGGTGTAGATGCCGTCGGAGAAGGCGTAGAGGCCGCCGGTGGCGGCGAGCCCTTGCTGGTAGCGGACGTCGGTCCAGAGCGCGCTGCCGGCAAGCGCGAGCACGGCGAGGCCCGCGAGCAGCGGCCGGGCGGCGTTCGTGGCCGCCGCCGCGCGCCGTGGGGCGGCGGCCACGCGGGCGCGGACGGTCGCGAGCCGGACGAGGCCGCCGGCGATCAGGATCTGCGGCAGCGGCAGCATGACCACGAGATGGGTCGGCCAGAGGCCGGAGAGCGTCGGAAAGCTCTGGGCCAGGATGGCGGCCAGGAAGCCGAGCGTGGCGACCAGCGGCCGCTGCAGGCGCGTGGCCGGGGCGCTCCAGCCCAGCAGGGCCAGAAGCTCGATCAGGCCGAGCCAGAAGAGGACGCCGGTGAGGTCGGTCACGCGGAGGTCGAAGACGCCCTGAGCCTGACCGTCCGGCGCGCCGGTGAGCAGCCAGGTGACCACGGCAGCGATCGTGGCGGCGAGCAGGATGCCGCCCGCCGGGCGCGCCCAGGTCTCGGGACGGCGCAACGCGGCGCGCAGCAGGACCGCGCCCGCGCCCGCGGCGAGCACGACGGCGAGCACGCCGGGCCCGACGGCGATCGCCGCGCGGCTGTTGGGCCGGACGAAGGCGGCGGCGGCCAGGCCGGCGGCGGGCAGGTAGGCCAGGCCGAGCGCGATCTGGCGCGGGCGCGGCGGCCGCGCGTCCGGCCGCCAGGGTAGCGCGGCGATGGCGATGACGAGCAGGCCGGCGGCCGCCAGCACGAAGGCGACCGGCGCCAGCGGCTCGACGTAGGGCAGCGCGTTCGGCGTCTGGAACCAGAAGTAGCCGCCGTCGAGCACCACGCGGAAGCGGTCCATCTCCTCCCACAGGTTCGGCAACACGGTGGTGTTGTTGGTGCCGTACTCGGTCTGCAGGACGCTGCCGCGGATCTTGAGCCAGGTGCCGTGGGTCTGCCAGTTGTAGGCCAGGAACGTGAACGCCCCGATGCCGAACGCGACGACGGCGCCCAGCAGCGCGAGCGCCGCGCCCGTCTGCGTGCCGCCCGCCGCCCAGGCGGGCCGCAGGGCGCGCAGGCCCAGGCGACGCTGGTCCCAGAGGGTGCGGCCGTAGAGCAGCAGGTAGCAGGCGGCGACGGCGCCGATGGGCCAGACGTAGAGCAGCTTCGTGGCCAGGCCGAGGCCCATGAGGAAGCTCCCCAGCCAGAGCCAGCCGTTGCGGCCGCGAGGCGCGCGCCACCAGGCCGTGAAGGCCAGCAAGGCGCCGAGCGTCAGCGGCACGACCTCCGAGACGACGTAGACCCCCAGGCGGCTCCAGAAGACCCACGAGGGCGCGAGGGCGAAGAGCCAGGCGGCGATGAGGCCCGTGCCGCGGCCGAACCAGGCGCGGCCGAGGAAGTAGCAGAGGACGACGGCGAGCAGCCCGCTCAGGATGGGGAAGAGGCGGATCATGGTGACGCTCACGCCGCCGAGCAGGAAGAACGGGACCAGCAGGTAGGCGCTGACGATGCCCTGGTAGTCGTCGAGCATGAGCGGCCAGGCGTGGCCGAACAGGGTGATGTGCGCGCCGCGCTCCAGCTCGGGCGTAATCCCGTGCACGATCTGCATCGCGGTGACGGCGTCCCAGGCCTCGTCGTAGTAGAGGCCCGGCAGCTGGAGCTGGTAGAGAGTGAGGGCGAGGAAGGCGGCACCGGCCAGGGCGACGAGCAGCAGGTCGAGCGTGGGGCGGAGCGGGCGCCGCGCCGGGCGCGCGACGGCCGCGGCCGGGGCGGGAGCGGGCGCGATCACTGGTTGTGGCTCAGGGCGTCCTGCGCGGCGGCGCGAATGGTGGCGTCGTCCGTGGCGCTGGTGAGCGCGTTCTGGAAGGCGTTCACGGCCTTGTCGCGCTGGCCGTCCTCGGCCAGGGTGTAGCCGAGATAGAGCCAGGCCGCGGCGTAATCGCTCTTGCGCTGGATGGCCTGCTGGTAGGCATTGATCGCCTCGGCCCGGTTGCCGAGGTCGCGCTGCGCCTGCCCGAGGCCAAACCAGCCCTCGACGAGGTTCGGCTCCACCTTGACGGCCTGCTGGTAGGCCTTGACTGCCTCGGGCAGCTGCTTCTGGTCCAGGAAGATCTGGCCGAGGCGGAACTCGGGCAGGGCCCAGGAGGGCCGTAGCTGCGCGGCGCGCTGGTAGTGCTGCACGGCCTGGTCCCAGACACTGCGCTCGGCGTAGAGCTCGCCCTCGTAGTACTCGGGCTCGGCATCGGTCGGATCCAGCTGGATGGCGCGATCCAGCTTCTTCAGCGCCTCCTGGCCCTGCTGCAGGCTGTCGAGCGTGCGGCCGAGGCCGGTCCAGGCGGGCGCGTAGTTCGGGTCGGCGACGAGGGCCTGATTATAGGCGTCCTGCGCCTGGCCGTACTGGCCCTCGTCACGGTAGAGGTCGCCGAGGCCAGTCAGGGCGGGGGCGCTGCCGGGGGCGGCTTGCAGGGCGGCGTTGTAGTACTGGACGGCCTGCGTGTCGTTGCCCTCCGCATGGAACGCCTCGCCCATGCCCGTCAGCGCCTGCGGGTCGCCGGGCGTGAGCTTGAGCACTTGCTCGTACTGCGTGCGCGCGGCGCTAGGGTCGTTGCGGTAGAGGAAGACTTCGCCGAGCAGCAGGTAGGCGCGCGGATCGCCGGGCGCGTGCTGCTGGAACGCCTGGGCGGCTTTGAGCGCGTCGGCGTCGCGGCCGGGCTGCTTGAGCAGCACGCGCACGAGGCCTTGCCAGGCCTCGACCAGGTCGGGGTTCAGCTGGGTGGCCTGCTGGTAGCGCTGCTCCGACTTGGACCAGGTGCCCTGGGTCTCGTAGAGACGGCCCAGATGATAGACGGCATCGGGCAGGTGGACGTGGGCGGCAGCCGCCGCCTCATACTCCTGGATCGCCTGCTGGTTGAGGGCCCGGGCGGTGGCGCTCTCGCCGCGCGGGTCGGCGAGCAGGGCCTTCTGCTCGTAGAGCCCGCCGAGGGCGAAATGCACCTCTGGGTGCTGCGGGTCCAGACGCTCGACCTGCTGCCAGCGCGTCATCGCCTCGTCGGTCTGGCCTTGCGCGGCCAGGATCCGGCCCGAACTCGTAGAGCGCGTCCACGTTGCCCGGCTGCTGGGCCAGCACGGCGTTGTATTCGGCCAACGCCTCGGGCTGGCGCCCGCTCTGCGCGTACCAGTTGGCGAGGAAGAGATGCGCCTGCCACATGGTGGGGTCGCCCGCGAGCGCGGCCTGCGCCTCGGCGGCGGCCTCGTCGGGCCGGTTGAGCGCGGCGAGGGCCTCGGCGTGCGTGAAGTGCTCCTGGGGGGTGTGCGCGGGCTGGGCGACCAGCGCGCTGTTTGTCTTCTCGGCGCCCGCGGTATCGCCGGTGCGCTGGTAGAGCTGGGCGAGGTCGACGTAGGCGGGCGTGTAGCCGGGGTTGGCGGCGATGAGGGCCTGATACTCGGCGACCGCCTGCTGCGGCTGCTGGTCCTCCTCGTCCATCGACGCCAGCGCCTCGTAGGCATTGGGGTCGGTGGGGGCCAGCTGCTGGGCGCGGGCGAAGGCGTCGCGGGCCTGGGAGCGATCGCCGTTGGCGCGGTAGAGCAAGCCCATCTGATAGCGCGCGTCGGCCCGATCGCGGTCCAGGCGGATGGCATCCTGGAACGCGGCGATGGCACGGTCGGCGTCGTTCTGGCCGCCGGTCAGGTGGCGCCAGGTCGACTGGAAGAAGTTCTCGGGCGGCTCGCCGCGGGCCATGTCGGCGTAGGCGAGCCCGACGTAGTACTGCGTGGTGCCGAGCTCATGGTTGAGCTCGACGAGGCGCTGCGTGGCGCTCGTGGCGTTGCGCAGGTCGGCGCGGCTGACCGACGCGCCTTCCTGCGCGCGCAGGGCCGTCTCCCAGCTGGTGTAGAGCGCGAGGGCGCGTTGGAAGTGGGTCAGGGCTTGCGCCGGATTCCGCACCATCAGCTGGATCAGGCCCAGCTGGCGCTCGACGGCGGGGTCGTCGGGCGCGGCGGCCAGCGCGGTCAGCGTGTCGCGGGTGGCGGTGGCGCCGTCGCCGCGGCGGTAGGCCAGATAACCGCGCTGCAGCGCCGCCTCGGCCGCCTGCGGGTCGGCCTTTAGCGCGGCGTCGAAAGCGGTCTGGGCGGCCGCGAAGTCGCCGCCGTCGAGGGCGGCGAGGCCGCGATTGGTGTTGACGATGACGGCGGCGGCCTGGTCACCCGGCGGCAGCTGGGCGGCGGCCTGCTCCAGCCGGGCGCGCGCCGCGCCGAGGTCGCCCTGGTCCAGCGCGGCGACGCCCCAGTTGTTGTAGAGCGCCGCGCCCGTCCAGCCGCGCGCTTCGAGCGCCTGGTAGAGCGGCACGGCGTCGGCGGCGTGCTCGGTCGCGATGAGACTGTTGGCGCGGATGAAGGCGGCAAGGTTCTGGGTGGACGCGGGGGCATCGGCCGGGACGGATTCGGCCTGTGTGCGCGCGGCGTCGTAGTCGCCCGCCTCGTAGTTCTGGAGCGCGCGCAGGGCGGGCGCGAGGGCCTGCGCGGCGGTCAGCGGCTGGTCGGGCAGGGGCACGCTCGGGGGCACGAGCAGGCGGCCCGTCGCACCGTAGCGCTGCCAGGGGTCGGCGCGCGGCGAGTCGCGCCAGGCGAGCGTGGCCGAGATGGGGCCGTGCACGCCGTCGGGCAGGGTGCCCCAGAGCAGGGCCTGGGCCTGGTTGCGGTTCAGTGTGCTCTGGGCGTCGGCGGCTTTCGTGATCAGGCCCACGGTCGCGACGGGCAGGCGGGCCTGGTCGGCGGGCGTGCGCGCGTTGTCGAGCGCGAGCTTGATGCTCTGCGCGGTGGTCTGGCCGAGGGTCGAGCCGGCGCCGGTGGGGCCTTCGGCGAAGGCGGCGATGAGCAGCCGGGCGCTGCCGGGCGCCGCGCCCGCGATGACCTCGTTGCCGCGCAGCAACAGGGCGATCAGGCCCACGGCGACGGCGAGGGTGACCACGCCGCCGAGCAGCGTGGCCAGACCCCGGCGGCTGCGGCCGCCCGTGCCCGCGACGGTGGTGCGCCAGACGGTCGTGTCGCGCGGGGGGCGGGCGCCGACGCGGGGCACCGAGGCGTCCAGGCGCTCCTCGTCGGGCACCAGGTCGCCCCAGGGCGCAGGCGGTGGCGGGGGCGGCTGGGCGGGCGGCGCGGCCGGGGCGGGCGGGGGATCCCAGGGCATGGGCGGGCCCGCGCTCACGGCCGTGGCGCCGTAGGCCGCGTCCTCTTCCTCGTCGGACACCCCAGGGTACGGAGCGGCGGTGCCGGGCGACGCGGCAGCGTGCGGGGCGGGCGGGCGCTGGGCGCTACCGGGCGGCGCGAAGATCGCGTCGGGCGGGCCAGGCTCCGGCTCCGGGTCGGGCGCAGGGCCGGCAGGCGCGAAGGGCGCGGCCGCGGGCTCGGCGGCGGGCCCGGCGAAATCGCGGTCGGCACGCAGTTGCTGCAGACGCTCGGCGTGGGCGTCGAGCGGCAGCGCGGGGCGGATCGCGGGCGGCGCCCGAGGCGCCGGCGGGGCCGGGCGGCGGGCGGGCCGGGGCAGGGAGATGCGCCCCAGCAGGCCGGTCAGACGGCTCCACCAGGCGGGGGCGGCTGCGGGGCGGGGGGAGGGCGGCGGCGCGGCCGGCCCGGCCGTCCGGCCGGACCAGATTCTGGTAGCCGATCAGTGCGACGCCGCCGGCAAAGAGCAGCAGCCCGACGACGACGACGAGCAGGCCGCCGAGACCGGCCATCTACGAGGGCTCCATCTGTGGTGCAAGCGGGGCTGCCGTCACAACCCCCGGGCGGAACTTGACATATTTAAGCGATTATAGCACCGTTGCCGAGGCGGTGCAACCCACCCCGCGCGCCTGCGGTCACAGGCGCAGGTGCGGCACGAACAGGAAGAGGCCGACGACAATCGCGCCGATGGCGGTCAGCAGTACGGCGCCGGCCGCGACGTCCTTGGCGACTTTGGCGAGCGGGTGATAGGCCGGGCTGGCGAGGTCGACGAGCGCCTCGACTACCGTGTTGGTCATCTCGGCGGCGAGCACGAGGGTGATCAGCGTGGCGAGCACCGCCCACTCTGGCGTGCTCAGGCCGACGACGAGGCCAAGGATCGCGGCCAGCGTGCCGGCAGCCAGGTGGATGCGGAAGTTGCGCTGGGTGCGCACCACGTAGCCGAGGCCGGCGAAGGCGTAGCGGAAGGAGCGCGCGAGCGTCCCCGCGCGGCCGGGGGCCGGCGGGGACGGCGCGGGGGGGCCGCTCATCCGGCGGCGATCCCGTAGAGGTCGTCGAATTTGCGGCGCACGTAGGCGATCCAGGGCGCGGCGCTCAGCGGGCCGCCGGTGATGCGCGCGAGTAGCTCGTTCGGCGTGAACTTGCGGCCGTGGCGGTAGAGGTGCGTCTGCAGCCAGCCGAGCAGCGGGCGGAAGTCGCCGGCCGCGATCTGGGCGTCGAGATCGGGCAGGTCCTGACGCGCCTGCGCGAACAGCTGCGCGCCGATGACGTTGCCCAGCGTGTAGCTGGGGAAGCTGCCGAAGCCGATGCCCGACCAGTGCACGTCCTGCAGCACGCCGAGGGTGTCGTTCGGCGGGGTGCGGCCGATGTACTCCTGCATGCGCGTGTTCCAGGCCTCGGGGAGCTCGGGCACGGTGAGGCTGCCGTCGAGCAGCGCCAGCTCGAGCTCGAAGCGCACGAGGATGTGCAGGTTGTAGGTCACCTCGTCGGCCTCGACGCGGATCAGCGAGGGGCTGACGGTGTTGACGGCGCGGTAGAAGGCGTCGACGTCGACGTCGGCGAAGCTGGTCGGGGAAGGCGGCCTGCAAACGCGGGAACCAGTATGCCCAGAACGGGCGGCTGCGGCCGACGAGGTTCTCCCAGAGGCGCGACTGCGACTCGTGCATGCCGGGCGAGGCGCCGCGGGCCAGCGGCGTGCGCGCGAGGGCCGGGTCGACGCCCTGCTCGTACATGCCGTGCCCGCTCTCGTGCATCGTGCCGAAGAGGGCCGCCGACAGGAAGTCGGGGTAGACGCGCGTGGTGATGCGCACGTCCCCCGGACCGAAGGTGGTGCAGAACGGGTGCGCGGTCAGGTCCTCGCGGCCGCGATTGAGGTCGTAGCCGAAGCGCTGCACGACCTCGAGGCCGAAGGCCAGCTGCTTCTGCTCGTCGTAGCGGCGGTGCAGGCTGGCCGTCGCGGCCTCCGTGTCCTGGTCGCCGACGGCGCGGAGCAAGGGCACGATGGCGGCGCGGAGCTCGGCGAAGAGGGCGCGCAGCTGCCCCGCCGTCATGCCGGGCTCGCCGCGGTCGAGCAGCGCGTCGTAGGGCTCGACGTCATAGCCGAGCGTGTCGGCCAGGCGACGGTTGAGGTCGACGTTGGTCTGCAGGAAGGGCGCGAAGGCGGCGAAGTCCGACTGGCGGCGGGCCTCGGCCCAGGCGGCGCGGCCGAGCGCACCCGCTTCGCTGATCGCCGCCACAAGCTCGGCGGGCAGGCGCCGCTGGCGGTCGTACTCGCGCCGCGTGACGCGCACCAGGCTCGCGTCGTCGGAATCCGGGTCGGCCGATTCCATCTCCGGCTCGAGGGTGTCGAGCAGGCGGCCGACCTCGTCGGAGGTGAGGCGCACGTGGGCGAGGCGGCGCAGGGTGGTCAGCTGCTGCGCGCGGGCCTGCACGCCGCCGGGCGGCATGTAGGTGACCTGGTCCCAGCTGAGGACCTGCGCGGCGTGCTGCAGATCGCTGACCTCGGCCAGGATGGCGCGGAGCTCTTCCATCGGTGTGGACATCGTTGTCTCCTTGGGATTGGCCGGGCGCGACCGGGGCCCCGGCGGAATACGCCATTGTAGCACGCGCGGCGGCGCGCGGACAACCGCGTGGACCCCCGCGCCTCAGGCCTTCCGGGTTCGTGCCCGCGGGCAATAGCGCCGGGCCCGTCTACTCCGTGCCGAGGACCAGGCGGAGGGCCAGGAAGGCGACGAGGCTCAGCGCCGCGCTCGTCGGGATGGTGAAGATCCAGGCACGCACCATGTTACCGACGACGTCCCAGCGGACCGCGTTCATGCGCCGCGCGGAGCCGACGCCGAGGATGGCCGCGCCGATCACGTGGGTCGTGCTGAGCGGGAAGCCGAGGCGCGACGCGGTCTCGATGACGAGCGCGGCGGAGGTTTCGGCGGTGAAGCCGTGGATCGGCTCCAGATGGGTCAGGCGCATGCCCATGGTGTGGATGATGCGCCGCCCGCCCGCCGCCGTGCCCAGCGCCATCGTCGTGGCGCTCAAGAGAATCACCCAGAGGGGCACCTGGAAGCGCGGCAGCGCCCCGGCGCTGACCAGGCCGAGCGTGATGATGCCCATCGTCTTCTGCGCGTCGTTGCCGCCGTGGCTGAAGGCCATGAAGGCGGCGGAGAGAATCTGGCTGCGCCGGAACAGCCGGCCCACGCGCGCGGGCGCCATCGTGGCGAAGATCCGGTAAAAGGCCTTCATGAGCAGCAGGGCGATGACGAAGCCCGCCACGGGCGAGGCGACCAGCGGCAGCAGCACCTTCCCGGCGAGCACATCCCAGTGGACCGCGCCGACGCCGAGCGCGCCGGCCCCGGCGCCGATCAGCCCGCCGATGAGCGCGTGGCTGGAGCTACTCGGGATGCCAAAGTACCAGGTGATCACGTTCCAGAGGATCGCCCCGACCAGGGCGGAGGCGACGGCGAGCAGCGGCACCTGCGTGCCCACGATGCCGCTGCCGACGGTCTGCGCGACCGCGGTGCCGGTTACGGCGCCCGCGAAGTTGAGGACGCCCGCCATGATGATGGCCGCCCAGGGGCTGAGCACGCGCGTGGAGATCACGGTCGCGACGGCGTTGGCGGTATCGTGGAAGCCGTTGATGAAGTCGAAGATGACGGACAGCGCCAACAGGGTGACCAGGAGCGGGGTGAAGGTGAGGTCAGCCATTCTTGATCATGAGGCCGCGCAGCACATCCGCGATGTCCTCACTCTTGTCGGTCACCTCTTCCATCATCTCGTAGATGCGGCTCCAGGCGATGATGTCAGCGGGATCGTGGGGCGTGTGGAAGAGGTCGATCAGCCCGCGGCGGAGCACGTCGTCCGCGAGGTTCTCCAGGCGATTCAGCTCGACGACGCCCTCCTGTAGTCGCCCCATCGTGCCACGCTTGCGCAGGTCGGGGAGGTGCCGGGCGACTTCCTCGGCGCATTTGACGATGATCCCCGCCAGCTCTTGCGCTTCGGCGGTGGGCTGCTGAATGTTGTAGACGTACATCGCGTCGGCCGCCGAGTCGATATAGTCCATCACGTCGTCGAGCGCCCGCGTCAGCTCGATGATGTCCTCGCGATCCAGCGGGGGCATGAACACGCGGTTGAGCTGTTGGTAGATGCGGTGGCTGATGTCGTCGCCCGTGTGCTCGAGGTCGTGCATGCGCTCCGCCATCTGCTGGGGCTGCTCGAAGTGCCGGCACAGCTCGTCCAGCATGCGGGCGGCGGCCAGGTTGTTCGTCGCCGCTTCTTCGAACCAGGTAAAGAAGTCGCCGGCCGTGCCGCGCGGTCCCAACAGGTTCTGCATGCGATCCCTCCCGTTACGTTTGCTATCCTAGCAAGCGGCGTTCCCCGTGCCGCGCCCTACGCTGCGGGGCGCCGTGGCGACGACGCGGTAGACGGCGGCCATGCGCCGGGCGGCGGCCGCCCAGGTGTAGCCCCCCGCGCGGGCCGGGCCGGCGGCGCGCAGGGCGGCGCGCAGATCCGGCTCGGCCACGATCCGGGCCATGGCGGCGGCGAGGGCGGCCTCGTCCGTGGGCGGCACGGTCACGCCCGCATCCGCCACGAGCTCGACGAGGGCCGGGGTGCGCGAGACGACGACGGGCGTGCCGCAGGCCATCGCTTCGAGCACCGGCAGGCCGAATCCCTCGTATAGGCTCGGGTAGACCAGCGCGGTCGCCCGGCGGTAGAGCGCGGGCAAATCGCGATCGGGCACGTAGTCGAGGAAGCGGATGCGGTCGCGCAGGCCGGCGGCGGCCGCGGCGGCGAAGATGGCCCCGTCCATCCAGCCGCGGCGCCCGGCCAGGACCAGGTCGTGGCCGGCATCGCCGCGGTCGGCCACGAGCCGCGCATAGGCGGCGATCAAGCGGACGAGGTTCTTGCGCGGCTCCAGTGTGCCGACGTGCAGGAGGAAGCGCGCGGGGAGCCCCAGGCGCGCGGCGGCCGCGGCGTCGGCGGCCGCAATCTTGGCGTCGCCGGGGCGGAAGCGCGCGTCCACGCCGTTGGGCACGGCGACGACGCGCCCGGGCGGCACGCCGAGGCGCGTGATGACGTCGCAGCGCGTGGCCTGGGAGACGGCGACGACGCACGTGGCGCGGCGCACCGCGCGGGGTACGGCGCGCGTCAGGTAGGCGCGGTTGCCGGGGTCGGCCACCTCGGGCAGCACCAAGAAGCTGAGGTCGTGGACGGTGACGACGGTGCGCGCGCGGGCGACCGGCGGCAGCACGAAGTCGGGCGCGTGCAGCACGGCCGGGCGGCCGGTCAGCAAGTCGGCGGGCAGGGGTACGCGCAGGCGGTTCCAGAGCACGCCGAGCAGGCGGGCGGATCCGGGGAGCTCGCGCACGCGCAGGACGGGGTAGGCGGCGCGCAGGCGGCGGAGCTCGGCGTACTCGGGCGTGCGGCGCGGGAGACCGGCGCCGCCGTAGAAGAGCGTGTAGGTGTGCTCGGGTGCCACGGCGAGCAGCGCGGCGACGAGCGAGCGGGTGTAGCGCGCCACCCCGGCGCCGGGCCAGGCGCCGGTCGTGTAGTCGATGGCGACGTGCGTCATGCTGCTCCGCGGTCCCGCGCCTATTTGCGGCGCGAAATCAGATAGAGGATGAAGCCGCCGAGCACGATGCTCCAGTAGTTGATCAGGCGGTCCAATAGGGCGATGCTGATCGCCGTCGTGCTGTCGACGCCGAACAGCTGGAGCACGCCGACGACCGCGCCCTCGACCAGGCCGATGCCGCCGGGCGTGAAGGGCAGCGTGGTCAGCAGCGAGCTCGCCAGGGCGATGAAGATGACGACAGGCAGGCTGATCAGGTGGCCCACGTCAAGCGCCTGCACGACCCAGTAGAGGCGCGCGCCCTCCATCAGCCAGATCACCGCCGTGTAGAGCGCCAGCGCGGGCAGCGAGCGGCGGCGGAAGCTCTGCAGCGTGCCGCGCTGGAAGCTCAGGTAGAGGTCGCGGAAGCGGTGCGGGATGAAGCGCAGCACGCGGTCGCCGAAGACGCGCAGCACGACCAGCCCGATCAGCAGGGCGACAATCATCGCGCCGCCGAGAAGCATGACGCTGCTCATCACGCCCGGCAGGTGGCCCTGTAGGGTCAGCAGGCCGGAGAGGAGCAGCAGCCCGAACAGGATGAACAGGTCGATCATGCGCTCGGCCAGGATCGTGCCGATGGTGCGCGAGAAGGAGACGTTGGCGCTGCGCTTGAGCAGGTAGCTGCGGTAGGCGTCGCCGAGCTTGGCCGGCACGATGCAGTTGACGAACCAGCTGAGATAGATCATCTCGATCAGGCCGCCGAGCTTGGGCACGTTCGGGTTGCGCGCGCGCGAGAAGCCGACGTTGGCGAGCAATGTCTGCCAGCGCACGCCGCGCAAGATGAACGCCAGGTAGTAGATGCCGAAGCCCAGGAAGAAGTATCCCAGGTTCGCCTCGCGCATCGTCGCCCAGATGGCGGCGGGGTCGAGGTCGAAGCGCGTGAAGATGAAGGCGAAGAGGGCGATGGCCAGGCCGAACGAGAGGAGCGTGCGCGGGTCGCGCAGGCGGTGGGCCAGCCACGACTTGTCTTCTGCGATCTCCTCGGCGCGCCCGGCGATCGTGGGCGCTTCGGCCTCGGCAAGCGCCACGTCCTCGGGCGTTGTCGCCAGCTCGGCGGCGACACGGACGTCGTGGGGCACGAGCGCGGGCGGATCGGCGCTCCCGTCGAGATACGGCGGCGAGATGCGTTCGTTGATAGGACTTTCCTCCCCCAGGGGCGGGTCCGCGCGGCCGGGATCGGACCCGTGGTCGGGCGCCACGCTACCGCCCCCCGCGGGCCCGCGCCCGCCGGAGAGGTCGGGGCAAGGGCCGCGACCGGTAGCACGTCATGTGCGCACCAGATAGAACAACGAGATGACGGCCGCCCAATGGATTCCCATGTTCAGCACGTGCAAATCCTCAAACACGCTGTGCCCGACGATGGTCACGACGACCCCAAAGGCGCCGATAAGCAAGGCGCAGGCCCAGCCGTCGCGGGCGCGCATGGCGCGGCGGATGCTCTGCCAGCCGCGCCGCAGGGCGACGCCGAGCACGATCAGATAGGCGACGAGCCCGGCCAGGCCGGTTTCCGCGAGCGCCTGCAGGTAGTAGTTGTGGGCCTGGCCCTGCGACACCAGCCAGCGTTCGACGCCGAAGCGCGCGAAGTCCAGGTTGTAGTTGCCGACGCCGATGCCGAGCCAGGGGTCGTATAGGAACATGTTGCCGGCGACTTCCCAGTGGGCCAGCCGCTCGACCTGGTTGTAGTTCTCGGGCGTCGGCTCCACACCGCGCACGTCGTAGATCTGTAGCTGCGAGACGGCGGTGATCAGGCGCTCGTCGATGGCGGCCGGCAAGGCGCCGGCCAGCGCCAGCGTCGCGAGCAGGCCCGTGCCGATCGCGAGGACGACGAGCACCGCGACCGCGCGGCGCCCCAGCGCGATCGCCATGCCGACCAGGCCGAAGCCGAGGCCGATCAGGCCGCCGCGCGAAAAACTGACCAGCAGGCCGCCGACGGCCAGGCCGGTGACCGCGGTGGCGCCGAGCGCGAGGGCGACCGGCGCGAGCCAGACGCGCGGCGGGGCGCTCCGGTCGGCCTGGAAGGCGGCGTAGGCGCGTCGCGCGGCCCCGACCAGCAGGTAGACGCTGACCGCGATGGCCAGCGCCAGCGTCATGTTCAGGTAGCCCGCATAGGAGTTCGGCGCGCCGATGGTGCCGAAGGCGCGCGGCGCGAGATCCTGCGGCGGCCCGCCCTGACCGACGAAGAACGACGGCGGCACCTGCTTGGTGACGAACTGCCAGAGGCCCAGCAAGGCCTCCGCGAGCATGCCCGCGAAGAAGCAGATGACCAGGCCGGTGATCTCGGTCCGGGTGCGCACGGTGTTCACGATGATGACGAAGGAGAGAAGTACCACCGTCCAACGCGCGATCTCGGCCAGGCCCGCGTTCAGCGAGCCGGCGACGAGCAGGCTGACGGCCATCACGGACAGGTAGGCGACGAGGGCCAGCGCGAAGCCGGGCAGCCGGATCGGGCGGCCGTGCGTGGCCATCCAGACCCACCAGGCGAAGAGCAGGAAGGCCATGACGCCCTGGGTCGCCGTGCCGTGGCCGGCCAGGGAGATCTCGCGCTGCACCGGCACGCTGAGGACCAGGGCGTAGACGCCCCAGACCGGACGCGCGAGCACGATGGTGCCGCCGACTACCAGGACGGCGAGAGCCAGGCCGACGAACGGCGGCAGCAACGCCGCCACGCCGGCCGCCGCGGCGCCAACCGGGAGATACCACCAGGGCGTGCGACGCGCGGCGGCGATCACAGGACCGTGCGGAACCAGGCGAGCGTCCGCTCCAGACCCTCCGTCAGGGGCACCTGCGGCTCCCACCCGATCTCGGTCCGGATGCGCGTGATGTCGGGGCAGCGGCGCCCCGGATCCTCGGCCAGGGCCGGCCGGAATTCGATCGGCGCCGCGCTGCCCGCGAGGTCGCGGATCAGATGGGCGAAGTCGACGATGAAGCGCTCGTCGGGGTTGCCGACGTTGTAGACCCGGCCTTGCGCGACGGCGGGCGGCGCATCCATGACGGCGCGCAGACCGCGCACCATGTCGTCGACGTAGCAGAACGAGCGGGTCTGCTTGCCGTCGCCGTAGACCGTGAGGGGCCGGCCGCTGAGCGCCTGCGACATGAAGTTCGGGACGACGCGCCCGTCCTTCGGGTTCATGTGCGGGCCATAGGTGTTGAAGATGCGCACCAGGCGGCCGTCGAGGTTGCGCTCGCGCACGTAGGTCATGACCAGGGCCTCGCCGAAGCGCTTGCTCTCGTCGTAGCAGGCGCGCGGGCCGACGGGGTTGACGTTGCCCCAATAATCCTCGACCTGGGGATGGACCAGCGGGTCGCCATAGGCTTCGGAGGTCGAGGTGAAGAGCAGGCGCGCGCCGTGCGCCTCGGCCCACTCGAGCAGGGTGTGCGTGCCGCGGCTGTTGGTCAGCATGATCTCCAGCGGGATGCGGCTGAAGTCGGCGGGGCTGGCCGGGCTCGCCAGGTGATAGACCTGATCGGCGGGCGGCAGATCGGGGGGTAGCGGCGTGCTGATGTCGTGCTCGACCAGCCGGAAGCGCGGGTTCTCGCCGATGGCGGCAATATTCCGCGGGTTGCCGGTCACGAAGTTGTCGAGGACGACGACCTCGTGGCCGGCGGCGAGCAGCGCCGCGCTGAGATGGGACCCGATGAACCCGGCACCTCCGGCGACAATGATGCGCAAAGCTACCTCCTGACGGGTGGGCCGGCCGCGGACGGCGCCCCGGCCGTAGCGGGGCCCAAGGCCGGCGTCACCCCCGGCCCGGCTGTCGCGCGCCGTCACCCGCGGGCGCGTGCGGGAGCGGCACAGGGCCCTGTTTCCATAGCAACTGCAAGAAGGCGCAGAAGAGCCAGAAGGTGAGGGCCAGGTCTTGTAGAAAGTATGAGTTGTCGATCAGGCCGTGCACGAGCATCGCCAGCAGGCCGGCGAGCGCCGCGCCGGCGAGCGCGCGGCCTCGGATATCGGCCGTGCGCACCAGCGCCCAGCCGCCCCGCGCCACCCGCACGGCCAGCCAGCCGGCGACAAGCACACCCATTATACCCAAACTGAGCCACCAATCCAAGACCAGGTTGTGCGGGTGCGAGGTCCAGCGCTCGGCCTGGTGGGCCGGATCGGCGTAGGGGCCCTGGTACTGGTTGAGGAACTGGTCGAGGCCGATGCCGAAGATCGGGTGGTCGCGCAGCATGTGCAGGCTGGTCTGCCAGAGGTCGACGCGGATCACGCCGCTGCCGGTATGCAGGATGCGCTCGGGCAGCAGATGCGCCTCGGCGGCGGCAAAGACGGCCGTGCCGGCGGCGACGAGCGCGCCCGCGAAGACGCGCGCCGCGCGGCCGCCGACCAGCCAGACGGTCCACCCGGCGGCGACGAGCACGGCCAGCCAGGCGCCGCGCGAGAAGGAGAAGAAGACGGCGACGGCGATGACGAGCCCGGCGAGCGCGTAGGCGATCCGGCGGGGCCGCTCGCCGGCGGCGCGCAGCAGCACGGCCAGGGCGACGACAAAGGCGAGACCGCGCCCCAGGAAGATGCCGAGGTTGTCGGGGTGCGAGAAGAGCCCTTGCAGGCGGGTGACGCCCTGCACGTCGAGGGTGCTGCCGGGCACGTGGAGCAGCGCCATGCCAAGGGCGATGGCCGCGGCCAGCACGCAGCCGGCGACGTAGGCGTCGGCCAGGCGCAGGGCCTGGCGGGTGCCGCGCAGCAGGTCGGTGACGAGGAAGTAGAATAGCACCGGCTCGACGATGACCCAGCGATAGGCGTGCAGGCTGTCCTTGATGTAGGCGGGGTTGGCCACGGTCAGCAGGGAGAAGGTGCCGACCGCGAGCAGGGCGACGGCGGGCCCCGCGAACAGGTCGCGGGTGAGCGCGGCGCGCAGGCGTTCGCGCCAGGCCACGCCGGGCAGGGCCACGGCCACGGGCGCCGCGAGCGCGGGCGCGCCGCGGACCCGCCAGGCCACCCAGCCGCGGTGCAGCGCCCAGGCGGCCAGCGTGAGCCAGAGGCAGGTCTCGCTCAGCGGGAAAGTCCAGGAGCCGATGGCGCGCGGCGCGGCGTAGAAGGGCAGCGTGGCGGCGGTGATGACGATCGCCTGGTCGGGCCGCAGGATCGCGAGCAGGAACCAGAGGCCGAGCAGCCCGAGGGCGGCGCGCTGGCTGGGGATCAGCGCATAGGCGGCGAGCGTGACGATCAGGCCGAGCCAGACGGCCGTGGGGGCCAGGCGCGCGTCGAGCGCGCGGCCGGCGAAGGCGCGGCGCAGCGCGGGCGGCACGGCCAGGGCGGCGAAGGTGGTGCGCACGCCCAGCCAGAGCGCGAGCGCGGTCAGCAGCAGGTAGCCCGCCGGGTAGACCCAGGCGTTGGGCGGTTCGCGGCCGACGACGAAGCCGAGCACGGTGACCGGGGGTGCGCCGGGCGCCAGGTGGAACGCCAGCACGTGGCGGCCCGCGGACAAACTCGCCGCGACCGCGATCTGCGCGGCCGGCCCGCCCCAGCCGGGGACGGCCGCGGTCTGGAAGGCGGCGGTGCCTGCCGCAGGCACAATCAGCGCGGCAGCATCGCCCGGTGGCGCCGCGCCGTCGACCGTCACCGTGAGCGTGCCTCCACCGCCCGGCCCGACCACGATGGCGACGGCGTTGCCGTCGAAGGTGAGTGTGCCGGTGCTCGTCGGGTCGAGGGCCTGCCGGGCCGGCTGCGCGGCCGTGCCGGCGGCATGCCAGGCGCCGCTCGTGCTGAAGGCCGGGTTGTCGACCGTCACGGCGCCGATGTCGGCGATCGGGAAGCGGCGGCTGTAGGCCTGCAGCGCCAGGTAGGCGGGCCGCGGGCTGAAGTCGGTGTTCAGGATGCCGAAGTAGGGCTGCGGCTCGTGCGGGATCGGCGCCGGGTCGCGCATGTGCCAGACGAACATCGGGCCCATCCACGGCCAGTCGGCCCGGGCGCGCTGGTAGCCCTCGACGAGGTACTGCGCCTGCTGCGCCGCCGAGATATTGCCCCAGATGCCCGGCTTGTTGAGTGGGTTGGCGCCCCAGTCGGGCGGCAGGCTCACCCAGCCGTACTCGCTGGCCCAGACGCCCTTGGCCGCGTCGCCGTTGTGCACCATGATGTCACGCGCAAGCTCGGGGCGCGAGAAATTGATGCGATTGAAGTCGGCGCGGCGGTCCAGCGGCGAGTTGGCCAGGCCGTAGGCCATGACGCTGGCGAGGTCGAAGTAGGGCTGGGCTCCGGCGGTGTACATATCCTGGAGAAACGTCAGGTCGTTCGGGTTGCAGCCGCCCGCGGTCGTCTGGGCCAGCGGCGCCATGACGACGACCGCGTCGGGGTTGGCGGTGTGGGCGGCCTGGTAGGCGACCTTGAGCAGGGCGGTGTAGGCGGCGGCGTCGGGTTGGGGCGGCCACTCGCCGATCAGGTTGGGCTCGTTCCAGATCTGGAAGTAGCGAATCCGGCCCTTGTAGCGGCTGACCACGGCGGTGACGAAGTCGGCGAAGTCCGACAAATTCGCGGGCGGGCTGTGCGAGAAATCGACCGCCGTGCCGCCGCAGGCGTTCTGATAGTTGGGCGGCGGCTGGGCCCAGGCGGGCGGGGCATCCAGCCGGGCCAGGATCTGGATGTGGCGCTGCGTCGCCTGATCGACGATGTAGTCGTACTTAGCCCACGCGCTCTTCGGCGCGCCGTTGCGTGTGTCGACGAAGTCGCCCTTGCCGCTGATCTCGATGTCGTTCCAGGGGAAGCCCTGGCGGATCCACTGAAAGCCGCCCGCCTGCACGAGATCCAGCGTGCGGCGCACGTTGGCCGGGTCGCTCTCCTTCTCCAGGAAGACGTTCACGCCGAGGGGGCTGCCCTGCGTGCCGGCAATCGGCTGTTGGTCGAGGCCCCAGGTGACGCCGAAGTTGGCCAGCCGGTCGACGTAGGCCAGCGCGCCGATCTCGCCGAGGACGAGGGCCAGCAGCACGGCGAGGGCGGCCACGCGTGCCGCCGCGCGGCCCAGCCCCGGGCGCGCGCTGGTCCGCTCACCCGGCGGAGGCGGGGCGGCAGCGGGGCGGCGAATGCGGGGACGGGGCCGATCGCGCGTCGCGGTCACGCCGGGCGGGCGCCCCGGCCGCGGCGCAGCCAGGCGACGTCGGCCGCAAGCAACAGGATCAGCAGGCCGGTGACCAGACCGACGGCGACGTAGGAGCGCTGCGCCGTGACGACGTAGCCCGCCACGCGGGCGCCGGGGCCGTCCGGCCGCAGGGTGACGGTGTGCACGCCCGGCGCACGCTCGTTGCCGAGGCCGCTCACCACCTGCACGGCCTGCGTGCCGGTGAGGGGCACCACGGCGGGCGGCGGATCCGGGGGCGCGCTGGGTTGCGCGGCCAGGTCGACATAGGGCTTGCCCGCCGCGTCCCGCGGCAGATTGCCAGCCACGCCCGCCGTCTGTCCGTCGACCGTGACCGCGAGATGGGGCGCGGGCGTCGCCGGGGCGGCCGAATCGGGCGGCGCGAAGAGCAGTGTCAGATCGGTGCCGCGGAAGGTGATCGTGAGGGTGGCCGTGGGCGCGCGCGAGACGAGCACCGGCACGTCGAGCGTGTCGGGCGCGGGGCCGGTGTGGCGCACCTGCAGGTCCCAGCCCGGGCCCACGTGGACCGGCGCGGTGAGCGGCCCGTGGGGACCGTCGCCGGCCACGGACAGGCCGGCGGCCGCGCTCTGCACGGCGCGGTAGAGCGGCTGGGGCACGAAGTCGGGGCTGACCATCGCGAAGTAGTAGTCGGCGGCGGTCGGGGCGATATCGCCGACCTGGCGGAAGTACCAGATGACGAAGACGCCCGCCCAGGGCCAGTGCGCCCGGGCATACTGGATGCCGCGCACTGTGTAGTCGGCCTGCTGCTGCAGCGTGACCTGGCCCCAGAAGATCTTGTCGGGCGGCACGGCGCTGCTCGGCGCGTCCCAGGCATACTCGGTGAACCAGACCGGCTTGCGCGCGTCGCCGTTGCGCACCATCACGTCGCGCAGGTACTCGACCCGGCGCAGGTTGTAGCGATCGGGGCCCGGGTCGGCCTCGGGCGGATCGTTATAGCCGAAGGCGTTGGCCGACATGATGTCGAACCACTGGGCGGCGCCGGCCTGATACATCTCCTGGAGATAGGCCGTCTCGCGCAGGTTGTCGGTTTTGCCGGGACTCTGCTCGTAGCTCTCGTTCGTCGGGGCCAGCGGCGCGCTGAGGATGACGATGTTCGGGTCGACGCCGCGAGCCGCCTGGGCCGCCGCCGCTAGCACCTGCACGTAGCCGGCCGCGCTGACCGGCCGGCCGTGGATCCACTCGGCTTCGAGATTGGGCTCGTTCCAGATCTGCAGGAAATGGATCTGCCCTTTGTAGCGCTGCACGAATTGGGCGACGAAGTTGCCCCAATCGGCCATATGCGCCGCGTCGGGCGGCGCCTCGTTGTTGGTGCCCGGGGCGCGCGCCCAGTCGGGCGGGCGGTCGAGGCGGGCGATGATCTGCAGCCCCGTGGTCTGCGCCTGGCGCACGATCTCGTCGAACTTGGCCCAGGAGTTGACGTTATTCTTATCGTCGAAGAAGTGGCCCTTCTGGAACTCGATCTCGGACCAGGGGAACTCCTGGCGAATCCAGTGCAGGCCCGACTGGCCGAGCAGCGTGGCCGTCTCGTCCTTCTTGAAGCGATCGACCTCGCGCTCGAGGAAGACGGTGCTGCCGAAGGGGTCGACGGCGGCAAGCGGCAGAGGCGTCACGTCCGGGTTGGGCGCGGCGGCGGTCTGGTCGAGCGGGGCGAACCAGAGCATGTCGACGAGCAGCGCGGTGATGAGCAGCGGAGCGGCGAGCCAGGCGAGGCGGCGCTGCCAGTTAACGGGCCGGCGCGCGGCGGCGCCGGCCGGGGCGGAAGCGGTGAGGTGCGGGCGCGGCGGGCCGGGCGTCGCGGATCCGGCCGGCCGGCCGGCCGGGGGTCCACTCTGTTCGGTTCGATTTTCCGCGCTCTCCACGTCCTTTCTCCCGCTTGGTGTGCTGAATTCCGCCCGGTATTATAGCACTCCATCTTCCGGCTGGCAAACTCATCTGTTGGCCCAAAGGGCAGCGCCGCGCGGTGTGATCGCGTGTCACGATGGCGGGGCGGCGCTCGCTCCCACTGCCGGGCGGCGCTCGGGAACGGTCCGCCCGGCTTCGCGGAGCGTGCGCAGGAGCCAGGTGGCGGCGACGGCCCAGGCGGCGATGAGCGTGACGAGATAGACGCGCCAGGCGGTCTCCGCGGGTGGGGCCGCGGCGGCGTAGGGGCCGAGCAGGATGGCGGGGAACCAGGTGAGATAGAAGCCGATCATGGCGGCGGCTGCCGCCAGGCTATAGGCGACGGCCCAGCGGCCCGCGGCGATCAGGCCGAAGGGGACGACCCAGACGAGGTAATGCGTGCTGACGCCGCCGTAGACGACGAGGAAGAGCAGCCAGGCCGGCAGGCAGCCCACCGCCAGGTCGACCGGCGGGCGGCGGCGGGCCAGCCAGACGAGCAGCGCGGCGTAGGCCGCCAGCACGAGCCACTTGCTGGCCTGCAAGAGCGCCAGGGTGGCCGCGGTGGGCACCGGCTCAGGGCCGCCCAGGCCCCAGACCACGCCCCAGGCGCGCCGGATCGCCAGCCAACCCTGGTCGACGAAGCCGCTGTAGGAGAAGATCTCGCGCAGGTAGGCGGGCGCGTCGGCCAGCAGCGCCGGCAGGGAGACCAGCGCGACCGGCAGCAGCGTCCAGGCGGCGAAGGTCGCACGCCCCCGCCAGGCGGCGCGGCCCGGGTTTGTGGGCAAGGCGATGAGGAAGACCGGCAGCAGCAGGACGGGGAAGCTGCGCGCGGCGATGCCGAGGCCGAGCAGCACGGCCGCGAGGCGCGAGCCGGCCGGGCCGCGCAGCGTGGCGACATAGGCGGCAACCGCGAAGGCGACGGCCAGGGTGGTCTGGTTGCCGTGGAAGGCGCTGGTGAGGATCGCTACCGGGTTGAGCGCGTAGGCCAGGCCCGCGGCCCGCGCGGCGGCGGGGCGGCCGGTGCGGCGCGCTACAGCCGCGGCCACGAGCAGCGTGAGCGCGACGTCGGCGGCGATGGGCCAGAGCTTGATCGCGACGGCGAACGACAGGCCGCTGGCCTGGGCGAGCAGCAAACTGAGCGCCGGCAGGGGCAGGGTCAGCGGGGTGTAGGGGAAGAGGACGCGGTGGTGGTAGATGTTGTCGCCGGCCAGCACGACGTTGGCCATGGTCCGGTAGCCGGGGATATCGCCGGTCTCGGCGTCGAAGATAACCGCGGCGGCCAGGCGCACGGCGAGCGCGAGCGCGGCGAGGAGGAGCGCGGTCCGGCGGCTCATCGCCGGCCGCTAGGCCCGCGGCTTCTTCGCATAGATGGTGATCGTCGCGCCCTGGCCGAGCAGGGCCGCGGCCGGCACCCAGGCCAGGCTTGCCAGGCCGAGGATCGGCGCCAGCAGGAAGGTCAGTACGAGGTCGCGCGTCGGAACCGCCTGGGCGCGTTCGTCGCTCAGCACCTTGGCGCCGCGAGTGCGCAGCAGGTTGTAGAGCAGGTTGTGGCGCACGCCGAGCTTGTTGAGGACGGTCTGCACGAAGCTGAAGAAGTCGTATTCGGAGGCAAAGTAGCTCACCAGGCGCGGGCGCAGGCCGGCGGTCTCGAGCATGGCGCGCAGGGTCCGTGGGGTAAAGTGGATCAGGTGGCGGGGCACGTCGAGGTGGAACCAGTGCGCGCGCGCCCAGCGCGCTTCGAGCGAGCCGAAGTTGGGCACGGCGACCAGCAGGGTGCCGCCGGGGCGCAGGATACGCGCCGCCTCCTGCAGCAGGGTCTCGGGCTCGGCGATGTGCTCGAGCACGTGCCAGAGGATCACCGTGTCGAACGAGTCGCTGGGCAGGGCGAGGTCGGCGGCACTGCCCGTCTTGACGTCGATGTGGAGCACCTCGCGGGCGTAGCGCGCGCTATCCTCGCTGAGTTCCGTGCCGGCGACGTCCCAGCCGCGGCGGCGCAGCTGATGGAGCAGCAGGCCGCGGCCGCAGCCGATGTCGAGCACGCGGCCGGGCTCCAGCCCGTTGGTGATCTCGATCAGACGGGTGCGGAAGGCGTAGAGCCAGTCGATGAGCCGCTCGATGAGCACGCCATAGCGCTTGCTGTGCCCATAGTAGCCGGGCGGGTAGTAGCGGCTCTGGGCGGCACCGCTCGGCGCGGGCGCGGTGCGCACGAGGCCGCAGGCGCGGCAGCGCTCCAGCGTGAAGCGGTCGCCGGTGATGTAGTCGCGCGCGGTGAAGACGGCCTCCTGGGCCGCGGGCGGGTGGGCGCAGAAGGGCGACTCGGCCGCGCGGGGCACGCGCGGATCGCGGATGATAGCGGTGAGGACCACGCGGCGCTCCTCTCGTTCGGGCTGGGTTCGCGCAGGGATTCTATCATGCGGCCGATCGGGTGTCAAACCCGGCCACGGCGCCCGGGCCGGTCGTAGACCGGCCCGGGCGGATTCGCGGGGCTACGGCGCGCGCTTGCCTCCGCCGGGCGGCTGCACCGCCGGGCCGGTCGTCCCCGTGGCCGATGGGCTCGCCGTAGGGGGTGGGGGCGGCGTGGCGGTGGCGGTGGCCGTGACCGTGGAGGTGGCGGTCGGCGGCGTGCCGGTGACGGTCGGGCTGGGCGAAGGCGTTGCGGTGGCCGTCGGCGTCACGGTCGGGGTGAGCGTCGGCGTGGCAGTCGCGGTGGGCGTCGGGCGCAGCAGGATGGCGTTGTAGAGCATCTTGCTGAGTTGGGCGCGCGTCGCGTCGTTGTAGGGCCGGAACGTACCGTCGGCGTAGCCGCTGGCCACGCCGCGGGTGGCGACGGCCTCCACGAACGGATAGAAGGGGTTCTCGGGCGGCACGTCGGTGAAGTCGGGCGTGGGCGGCGGCGCCAGGGACCAGCCCTCGGCCAGGCTGATGATCTTGCTGATCTGGCCGCGGGTGATCTCATTGTTCGGCCGGAAGGTGCCGTCGGCGTAGCCGGAGATCACGCCCTCACGATAAGCGGTTTCGATCACACCGTAGAAGGGATTTTGCGGCGGCACGTCGGCGAAGTCGGGCCGGGCGGGCGTGATGATGGGCCAACCGGCGGCGACCACGATCATCTTGGCGAACTGGCCGCGCGTCGCGTTGCTGTAGGGCCGGAACGTGTGGTCGGCATAGCCCGAGACGATGCCGTTCGCGGCCAGGTACTCGATCGGCGTGTAGCCCCAGAAGTCGAGCGGCACGTCGACGAAGCGGGTCGTGCTGACCACAAGGGGCACCGAGTCGGCGCAGGTGACTCGCCGGTAGGGGTAGTCCTCGACCGCGCAGGCCAGGATGCCGTAAGTCTGGTCGCCGCCGTCAGGCGGCGGATTGGGCACCGCGAAGGTGCCCTGCCAGGTGCCGGAGGCATGGGTCCCGCTGATCAGGTCCATGGGGACGATCTGCGTGGCGTTGTCCGGGTAGGTGACCTGGAAGTAGACCGCGGCAACCTGCGAGGCATCCGAGTCGCTGGCGTCCAGCTGCACAGTCAGCGGGCCGCCCGTCTGCCAGAAATAGGTCGGGTCGAGCCGAGCGGGGCTGACGACGGGCGGATTATCGGGCAGCGACGTCGGCTGCGGGGTCGCCGAGGGGCGCGGGGTCGCCGTCGGGAGCGCGGTGTAGGTCGGCGGCGGCGCGAAGCGGTTGGCGCTCAGGGCCTGCTCGGCCGGGCGCTGATCGTTCGGGCCGGGGATCACGCTGAAGAAGTTGAAGGCGTCGCACGTGCCGGTCCACGACTGGTCATAGTCGAAGTTGAAGACGACGATGGTATCGACCCAATCCCAGTAGGAGCGGGCCCAGTTGAAGGCGCGCACCAGGAAATCGGCCTGCTGCTGGGGCGACCAGGTGAAGTACCAGTCGTAGCAGGTGGGGCACTGCACGCGGCAGTTGCCCAGATAGTTCGGGTCGATGGCCCAGCCGGTCTCGGTGATCCAGATGTGATGCGCGGCGTCGCCGTTGGCGAGCATGACTTCGCGCTGGAGCTCGGCGCGGCGGAAGACGAGCGTGCGGCCGGGCGTGCGCGGGTCGGCCTCGGGCGGGTCGCCGAAGCCGTAGGGGTGGGTGCTCAGGGCGTCGAAGTAGCCGCCGTTGTCCAGGATGCCCGCGTCGTACATGTCCTGCAGGAACGTCAGGTCGTCGATGGAGCAGGTATTCGGGCGGGTGCCGGGCGGCAGGGCGCCGACGGTGGTGACGGCCCCGGCCAGCAGCCGGGCGCTCGGATCCGCGCCCCGCATTGCCGGGTAGGCGGCCTTGACCAGATTGGTGTAGGCGTAGGGATCGGGGCAATTGCCGCCCCAGTTATCCGAGATATTGGGCTCGTTCCAGACCTCGTAGACGGGCGGGACGGCCAGGCGGCCGCGCACGTGTAGCGCGAGGGCGTGCATGAAGGCGCCGTAGTCCCCCGCGCTCAGCGGCGGGTACCAGCCGTGGTTGCCGCGGCCGTTGGCCCAGGCGGGCGACTGGTCGACGCGCAGGATCAGGCCGATGCCCGCGGCGGCCGCCGCGTTGACGATGTTGTCGACGTTGCCCCAGTCGTACTGGCCGCGGTTCGGCTCGCTGGTGCCCCAGTCGACCTCGAACTCGGCCCACTGGAAGCCGTCCTGCTGCAGCCGGGTGTCGTGCTCGCGCAGGGCGAGCGTGAAGCCATAGTCGACGTTGACGTTACCGTGCGGATCGACGGCGGTGTACGGCAGCGGGGGCACGGGCGTGGGCTGGACGGGCGGCTTGAGTCCCTGGCGGGGCGGATCGGCGTGCGCCGAGCCGCCGAGGCCCAGGAGCAGGCCAATCAGGGTCAGTAAGACCGCCAGAGCAGCCGCGGTCCGGCGGGGTCGCAAGGGGGATCGCATGTCAGGAGCTCCTCCCGTCGGGTATCGGGCGGGCGGGCCGCGTCGTCCCGGGTGAAGCTGAGGCGGGGCGAGCTAGCGTGAGTGCGCCAGCAGCTCGCTCCCGATGAGCCCCAGCTGAATGGTATCGCCGTGTAGCTCGAAGCGCGCGCGCTCAAAGTACTGCACGCGGAGCGTCAGGCCGTCGTGCCGCTCAATCTCGATGTTGCTGATCGGCATGCCGAAGATCGCCAGGCCGCCGTGCGCGCGCCAATAGTCGAGGAACGGCTGCCCGATCGCCTGCTGCGTCGCGGCGAACCAGAGCGTGTTCGGGTCGTTCGGGTCGGCGGGGGACGTGGGGTCGAAGTGCCGGCCCTCGCGCGCGATCAGCTCGCTGCCGACCAGGCCGAGTGTGATCGCGCCGCCCGCAGCGGGCCGCTCCAGGCGCGCGCGCTCGAAGTATTGCACGATATGGTCGCCGACATGCTCTTCGCGGGTGATCGGCAGGCCGAAGATGGGCGGGCCGCCATGCGTGTTGTAGTAGAGCAGAAAGGCCGGGCCGACGACCTGCTGCGTCTCGGGGAAATAGCGCGACGGCGCGAATGTGTGGTTCGTGAAGTAGCTGTAGACGTCGTGCGAGAGCTGCGGCATCAGGGTGTAGGGCGCGTTGGAGTCGGGCAGGTTCCAGCTGAGCACGGTGATCACGTAGGGGCCCGGTGGGACCGTAGACCACGCCTGCGTCGTGGCGCAGGCCATCGAGCGTCCCGGTTTTGTGCGCCATCAGCACGTCGCCGGGCAGGCCCTGGGGCAACAGGTCGTTGATCTGCTGGCGCGCCAGTAAGTCGAGCATGTAGTGGCAGGCGTCGCGGTCGAGCACCTGGCCGCTGGCAATGAGCTCGAGCAGGTGGGTGTAGTCGGCCGCGGTGGTCATGCTATCGCCGCCGTGCCAGTCGAGCCAGCTGTCGTTCAGCCCGAGGCGCTGCAGATCGGCGTTCACCAGGTCGGGCCCCACACGGTTCGCCAGGGCGATGGCCGCGGTGTTGTCGCTCACCGTGATCATCTGGTCGATCAGCTGGGAGACGGGCACACGCTGGCCGATCGTCCAGCGCAGCTCGCCGATGCTCTCGTCGTAGGCCGCGTCGCCGTCGGTGATCGTCTCTAGCTCGTTCAAGTCCAAATCGCCCGCGAGATGCTGGCGCATGACCTCGTACAGGACGAAGAGCTTGTAGAGGCTGGCGGTCTCGGCCTGGGAATGCGCGTTCACGGCGGCATACTGGCCCGTGTCGAGCTTTTTGACGACGATCGCCCAGTTGCCCCCGGCGCCGGCCACGGCGCGGTCAAGGATGGCCTGCAGGCCCGCGTCGGGCACGTCGGGCGCCGTGCTGTAGGGCAAGGAGAGCGCGGCGCTGGCGCGAGCCGGCGCGTCGCGCGCCCCGGCGGCGCGGACGGATGCGGCGGCGCCCGCCGCCTGCAACACAGAGAGCATGAGGAGCACGGAGAGCAAGGTTGCGGCTCCCCGCGCCGCAACAGCGCGGCGCCCGCCGCCGGTGGTTAAGGTCACGATGCAGTAGTCCCTATCCTGAAGTGTGGTCAATGAGCCGTCGTAATTATAGCGAGTTCGGGCCGGGCTGATCAATAGCCGGGTCTGCACAGCCCTGGTAGTGTCTCCTCACTATCGGTCGCGTTGTCCGGCGCCCGCTCCCCCAGACGCCACCGGATGGTCGTGGCGAATCGCCGTCTCATGCTATAATAGACGAACGGACGCGGCCGCGGTCGCGCGGCAACTGTGGCCCGGAGCTTGCGGAGTGGCCGGAGCGGGCCACACGCGGGGAACTCACGCCCTCGCCACGGCGCTCGTAATCATCGTTGCGACAGGAGTGCAATATGGCCGAACCTCAGCAGTCCGGCGCGGCCCCCGGCGGTAGTGCGGGGCCGGAGCCGGGCGCCATCCGGCTGCGCGTGAACGGGCAGGCGTATACCATCTACGCACCGCCCTCGCGCACCTTGCTCGACGCGCTGCGCGTCGACCTCACGCTGACGGGCACGAAGCTGGTCTGCGATCAGGGGCAGTGCGGGGCATGCACCGTCCTGCGAGACGGCGTCGCCGTCTATAGCTGCCTCACCTTGGCCGTCGAGTGCCAGGACGCCGAGATCACGACCATCGAAGGGCTGGCCGCGCCCGACGGCACGCTGCACCCGATCCAGCAGGCGTTTCTCGAATGCGACGGCTTGCAGTGTGGTTACTGCACGCCGGGGCAGATCCTGGCCGCGAAGGCGCTGCTCGACCGTGACCCACAGCCGAGCGACGCCGCGATCGCGCAGGGCATGGCGGGCAACCTGTGCCGCTGCGGCGCCTATCCGGGCATCCGCCGTGCCGTGGCGCAGGCGGCCCGCGTGCTACAGGGGGCATAAGCATGGTTCGCGTCGTCCGCACCAAAGTTGAGATGGAGGGCCGCACCCACGAGGAAACGGTCGTCGTCGAAGGCGAAGAGCCCCAGCCCCTGGCCGAAGCGGACCTCACCCACATCGGCCGCGCCACGCCCCGCGTCGACGGCGTCGAGCGGGTGACCGGCGGCGCGCGCTTCACGTCGGACGTGCGCCTGCCGGGCATGCTCTACGGCGCGATCGCGCGCTGCCCGCACGCCCACGCCCGGCTCATCCGCGTCGACGTGAGCGCCGCGCGGGCGCTGCCGGGTGTGCGGGCCGTGCTGACGCACGAGACCACGGCGATGCCCTGGCACGGCAAGGCGTCCGCGATCTTCCCGATCGAGCTCCGCCACGAGGGCGTCGAGATCGCCGCGGTGGCCGCCGACGATCCCGACACGGCGGCGCGCGCCGTCCGGCGCATCACGGCTGAGTACGAGGTCTTGCCGCCGCTGCTCGACCCCGAGGCGGCGCTGCGGCCCGACGCGCCGCAGGTGCGCCCGGACGGCAACGTGCTGAAGAACGACGACGGCGAGCCGGGCGAGCGCTACAGCCGCGGCGACGTCGATGCGGGCTTCCGCGAGGCCGACGTCATCGTGGAGAGCCGCTACACGACGCCCGCGCAGATGCACAACTCGCTGGAAACGCACGGCGGCGTGGTGGCCTGGGAAGGCCCGGACCTGCTGGTCTACGAGAGCACGCAGTCGATCTTTACCGTGCGCGACATGATGGCCGACCGCTTCGGCCTGCAGCGCAGCCAGGTGCGCGTGATCAAGAACTACATCGGCGGGGCGTTCGGCTCGAAGTTCGGGCTGTTCAAGCAGACGGCCATCGCCGCGCTGCTGGCCCGTGCCGCCGGGCGGCCGGTGCAGTTGATGCTCGACCGCACCGCCGAGAACCTGGTGGCCGGGCACCGCGCGCCGTCAATCCAGCACATTAAGATCGGGGCGCGGCGCGACGGCACGCTGACGGCGATCGAGCATCGCGTCGTTTGCCAGGTCGGCGCGTACGGCACCTGGGCCCCCGCCGTGACGGGGCCCGCCAAGGAGCTTTACCAGGTGCCCAACGTGCGCGTGGAGGTCTTCGGCGCGCACACGAACACGGGCAGCCAGGCGGCCTTCCGCGCGCCGGGCTATCTCGAAGGCATGGTGGCGCTCGATGGCGCGATGGACGAGCTCGCGGCGAAGCTGAACATGGACCCGCTGGCGCTGCGGCTGCACAACTACGCGCCGCTCGACCAGACCACCGGCAACGAGTACACGGCTAAGCACCTGCGCGAGTGCTACGCGCGGGGCGCCCAGCGCTTCGGCTGGGAGGCGACGCGGGCGGCACTGGCCGCGGAGCGGGCGGCCGGCCCCCCGGCGGATGCCGTCCGCCGGGGCATCGGCATGGCCAGCCAGTTGTGGGGTGGCGGCGGCGGTCCGCCCGTGCAGGCGCAGTGCCGCATCACGCCCGACGGCAGCATCGACGTCGCCTGCGGCACGCAGGACCTGGGCACGGGCACGCGCACCGTGCTGGCCCAGATCGCGGCCGACGCGCTGGGCTTCCCGATCGAGAAGGTGCGCGTGCACCTCGGCGACACGAACGAGCCCTACGCGCCGCCCAGCGGCGGCTCGATGACCGTCGCGTCGGCCGGGCCCGCCGTGCGCATGGCCGCCGACGAGGCGCGCAAGCAACTGCTCGACGTGGCTTCGGCGTTCATGGACACGAGCCCCGACCGGCTGGAGATCCGCGACGGGCAGATCCGCCGCATCGGCCACGAGGGCGAGCAGATGGCGGTCGCCGACGTGCTGGAGCAGATCGGCGACTACCAGATCACCGGCAAGGGCTTCCGCGGGCCAAACCCGCCGCAGCCGATCGCCACCTGGGGCGCGCAGTTCGTCGAGGTTGCGGTCGATACGGTGACCGGGCAGGTGCGGGTGCTGCGCACGACGGGTGTCTATGACACCGGGCGGGTGATCAACCCGCTGACCTACACGAGTCAGATCCACGGCGGGGTGATCCAGGGGATGGGGCTGGCGCTGACTGAGCAGCGCATCCTCGACCCGCAAACGGGCAAGTCGCTGAACCCGAACCTGGGCGACTACAAGATCCCCGTCCTGCCCGACGTCCCCGAGATCGAGGCGGACTGGATCGGCGAGCCCGACTTCGGGGCGAACCACCTCGGCGCGAAGGGCATCGGCGAGCCGCCGATCATCCCGACACCCGCCGCGATCGCGAACGCCGTGGCCGACGCGCTCGGCGTGCGAATCTACGATTTGCCGATCACGCCCCAGCGCGTGCTGAACACGCTGGTGGGAGGACCCGATGGAGCCGTTTGAGCACGTAGACGCGCCGACCGTGGGTGATGCCCGGGCGCTGCTGGCGCCCGCCGCGGCGGACGGCGGCTGGGCTGCCCGCCCCCTCGCGGGCGGCACCGACCTGCTGACCACGCTGAAGGCCGGGCTGCACGAGCCGGTGCGCCTGGTCAACCTGAAGCGCATCCCCGGCCTGGCGGGCATCGCCGCGCAGGACGGCGGCCTGCGCCTCGGCGCCCTGGTGACGCTCGACACGCTGGATCGTGACCCACAGGTCCGCGCGCGCTATACCGCGCTGGCCGAGGCCGCGGCGCTGGCCGCTTCGCCGCAGTTGCGCAATATGGGCACGCTGGGCGGCAACCTGGCGCAGGAGCCGCGCTGCTGGTACTATCGCAGCCCCGACTTCCCCTGCTGGCTCAAGGGCGGCGAGTGGTGCTACGCACGGCACGGCGAGAACTCGCACCACGCCATCTTCACCGAGGACAGCCGCTGCGTCAGCGTCTACCCGGGCGACCCGGCCACGGCGCTGCTGGCGCTCGACGCGCAGGTGCGCATCGCGACGGCCGAGGGCGAGCGCGCCGTGCCGATCGGCGACTACTTTGTGGCGCCGCAGCCCGACCACCGGCGCACCAACATCTTGGGCCCGCAGGACCTGATCGTCGCGGTCGACTTGCCGGGGCTGCCCGAGGCCAGCGCCAGCACCTACCTGAAGGCGATGGATCGCGCGGCCTGGTCGTTCGCGCTGGCGTCGGTCGCGGTCGTGCTGACCTGGCAGACCCCGCCCGGCGGCGACGGCCCGCCCGTGGTGGCCAGGGCGCGGATCGCGCTCGGCGGGGTGGCGCCGGTGCCGCGGCGCGCGACGGCGGCGGAGGCGGCGCTGGCGGGCCAGGCGCTCGACGCGGCCGCGGCGACTGAAGCCGGGCGGCTGGCCGTCGAGGGGGCCACGCCGCTGGAGCATAACGCCTACAAGGTCACCCTGGTGCGCGGCCTGGTGGCCCGAGCCTTGCGGCAACTGGCGGGCATCGAGAAGAGAGACGCGGGCGCGGCATGAACGGCAACGGACGGGGACCCGCCCCCCCTGCGCGGAGCGGCCTGGTGCTCGGGGGCGGCGGATCGCGCGGGCTGGCCCACATCGGCGTGCTGCAGGTGCTGGAGCGCGAGGGCTACCCGATCGACCTGATCACCGGCAGCAGCATGGGCGGGCTCATCGCCGGGGTCTATGGCCTGCTCGGCAACGCACGCGCGCTGCTTGACCTGGTCAACACGCCCGCCGACAACGCGCCGATGCGCTTCAGCCACGCCCCGCGCGCCGAGATCTACGAGTTGCGCCGCTTCCGCCGCTGGCTGCGCGACTTGTTCGCCGAGCGCACCTTCGCCGATCTGCTCCGGCCGGTCGCCATGACGGCGGTCGACCTGGACACGGGCGAGGAGATCGTGATCAACCGCGGGCCGGTGGCCGTGGCCATCTGGGCGACGACCGCGCTGCCCGGCATCTACACGCCCGTGCAGGTGAACGGGCGGCGGTTGGTCGACGGCGGGCTGCTGAATCCGGTGCCGGTGGACGTGGCGCACCGCCTGGGCGCGACGGTGACCCTGGCGGTCGACGTGCTGCCCGACGCGGACCGGCGCGTCGGCGATCTCCCAGCGGCGTACCACCGCGCGATGCTGCACAAGGTGCCCGTGGCGCTCGACATCCTGTCGAAGGCGTTCGACATCGCGGTCTGCGCACAGCGCGACCACCGCCTGCGGCTGGCGCCGCCGGACCTGTTCATCCAGCCCGACCTGCATGGCATGAGCGCGGTGGTCTACGACGACCCGGCGACCTTCATCGCGCGGGGCGTGGCCGCGGCCGAAGCCAAGCTGCCCGAGATTCGGCGCCTGCGCGACCGGCTGCTGGCCGCGCGGGCGGCGCCTGTGGGCGCCGGGGAGCCCGTATGACGGAAGGCGAGGGCACGCGCCTGCAGAAGGTGCTGGCGGACGCGGGCGTGGCCTCCCGGCGCGCCGCGGAGGCGCTGATCACGGCCGGACGGGTGCAGGTCAACGGCCTCGTCGTGGCGACGCTCGGCACGCGCGTCGATCCGGCGCACGACGTCATCGCGGTTGACGGGCGGCCGCTGGCGGCGTTGGCGCAGGAGGCAGGCGGCGGCGCGGGTGACCTACATGCTGAACAAGCCGGTCGGCGTGGTGAGCACCGCGGCGGACCCGCAGGGCCGGCCGACGGTGGTCAGCCTGGTGCCGGCGCGACCGCGCGTCTACCCGGTCGGCCGGCTCGACGCCGATACGGAGGGCCTGCTGCTGCTCTCGAACGACGGCGACCTGGCCTTCCACCTGACCCATCCGCGCTACGCCGTCGACAAGGAGTACGAAGTGGTCGTGCGCGGCCGCCTGAACCAGGAGACGCGGCAGCGGCTGCGCGAAGGCGTGGTGCTGGACGGCGAGAGCCGGCCGACGGCGCCGGCCCGCGTCGAGCTCATCGCGCACGCCGGACCGCTCAGCCGCTATCGCTTCGTGATCCACGAGGGGCGCAAGCGCCAGGTGCGGCGCATGGTTGCCGCCGTGGGCAGCCAGGTGGTGGAGCTCCGGCGCGTGCGCGTCGGGCCGCTCGGGCTGGGCGACCTGGCGCCCGGGCGCTGGCGCGCGCTCACGCCCGACGAGATCGCGGCGCTGCGTGCGGCGAGCGCGCCGCCCGAGGCGGCGACCCCGGAGGCACCGTCCCCGGAGGGGCCCGAGATCCCGGCGGCCGTCCCGGCAGGCGTCCCCGCGGCGCCCCGACGCCCGCGCCCGCGGCCCGGCCCGCCCGGACGCGGCGCGCGCCCGCCGCAACGGCCCCACACGGGGCAGCGTGCCACGGGGTCCCACCCCGGCCGAAAGGAGGCGCATGTCCGACCCGCAACCCCCCCGCCCGCGCGGCCCGGCCGGCCCAGCAAGTCCGGCAAGCCCGGCCGGCCATCCCGCCCCGGGCCGCCCGGCCGTCCCGGGCGCCCAGGGCGCCCCGGGCGGCGGCACCCCGACGCCTGACCGGCCCCGCACGATCGCGATCGACGGGCCCGCCGGTTCGGGCAAGAGCACAATCGGCCGCTTGCTGGCGGCGCGGCTGGGCTATCTCTTCTTCGACACGGGCGCGATGTACCGTGCCATCACCTGGGCCGCGCAGCAGCAAGGCCTCGCGCCCGACGCCGAGGCGGCGCTGACCGCGCTGGCCGAGACGCTGCCGGTGGCGATTACCCGCCCGATCGCCGCCGAGCAGGACGGCCGCGACTACACCGTACACATCGCCGGGCACGACGTGACCTGGGCGATCCGCGAGCCCGCGGTCGAGGCGGCCGTCTCGCAGATCTCGGCGTGGCCCGGCGTGCGGCGCGCGCTTGTGGCCCAGCAGCGGCGCGTGGCCGAGGCCGCCGGCCGGCCGGGCGGCCCGCCAGGCGTGGTCATGGCCGGGCGCGACATCGGCACGGTCGTGCTCCCCGACGCCGACTGCAAGATCTACCTCGACGCCTCGGCGGCCGAGCGCGCGCGGCGGCGCTTCCTGGAGCAGGAGGCGCGCGGCACCACGCTGGACTACGCCGCCACCCTGCAGGAGATCACCCGGCGCGACACCATCGACAGCACCCGCGCTACTTCCCCTCTGCGGCCCGCGGACGACGCGGTGATCGTCAACACCGACGGCCTGTCGGTGGCCGAGGTCCTGGACCACGTACTGGCGGTCGTCGGCGTGTGAGCCGGCCCATCCGCGAACGGCGCTTCGCCCGGGGCGGGCGGGGTGCGGAACCGGCGCGCCGCTGATTCGTCAGGATCAGTAGAGAGAGGCACGCTACTCCCCTCTCCCCGCCGGCTCGAGGACACCGCCGGTGGGCCGCTCACGACCCAGGAGGTGCGCTCCCCATGTTCACTCGGATGCTTTCTCCCCGCCGCGGGCGCGGCCTGTCGCTGCTGGCGGTGGCCGCCGTGGTGCTGCTGACCGGCACCGTGGCCCCCGCGACGCCGGCCGCCGCCGCGGGCGGATTCGCCAACGCGGCGTATCAGCGCCTCTGGGAACGGGCCGATCAGCCGGTCGCCGCCCACCAGGCCACGCGCAGCTGGCTCTGGGGCGCCGCGCCCCAAACGACGAAGCAGGAGCCCTACGCGCAGGGCGCCAACGGCACGCGGCTCGTGCAGTACTTCGACAAAGCGCGGATGGAGATCAATAACCCGTCGGGCGACCCGACGAGCCCCTGGTACGTCACCACCGGCCTGTTGGTCGTCGAGATGATGACCGGGCAGATCCAGGTCGGCGACAGCCAGTTCCAGCAGGCCTACCCGGCGACGATCCCGATCGCGGGCGACCCCAACGACCTGCAGCAGACCGCGCCGACCTACGCGGCGCTCAACCCGTTCAGCGGGCAGCACCTGGGCGATAACGGCCGGCTGCCGCCGGGCACGCCCATCACCTGGACGCTCGACAAGAACGGCACGTTCGCCCAGACCGGCGGCCGGGGCGATCTGGCCCACATCGCGGTCTATAGCCCCGATACGCAGCACAACATCGCCGACGTCTTCTGGCAGTTCATGAACCAGACCGGCACCATCTACGCCAACGGGCAGTATCAGCAGGGCCCGCTCATGAACTGGATCTACGTGATGGGCTACCCGATCACCGACCCGTTCTGGACGACGATCCGCGTCGGCGGGGTTGATCATCAAATCCTCGTGCAGGCCTTCCAGCGCCGCCTGCTGACCTACTCGCCCGATAATCCCGCCGGCTGGCAGGTCGAGATGGGCAATGTCGGCCTTGCCTACTACACCTGGCGCTACGTGCAGCCGACCTGCTCGTCGGTGCCGGTACGCGGCTTCGGCAAAGTCTGGGGCCAGCACCCTGAGCTCGCCGAGCGCAATCGGCTGCGCGCAGCCGTGGCAGGGCGAGCAGTCGGTGCAGACGGCGGTGCAGCCGTTCCAGCACGGCACGATGCTATGGGTGGCGCATCCCGACACCGTCGGCTATCCGTGGGCGGGCCCGTCCATCTTCGTCTTCTTCGACGACGGCACCTACCAGCGCTTCGACGACACTTACGTGGATGGGCAGGCCGACGTCTGCACACCAACCCCACCGAGCGGCCTGGTGACGCCCACGCGCGGCTTCAACAAGATCTGGTGTGAGGGCACGGGCGCGCGGGTGCGTGACCGGCTGGGCTGGGCCACGGCGCACGAGACCGGGGGCAACGGTGCCTGGCAGCTGTTCGACCGCGGTATGATGATCTGGACGGGCGCCAGCAATCAGATTTTCGCGCTGTTCAACATCTACCCGAGCGGCTCGGCGCAGACCTACCTGCAATACGCGGACACCTTCACGGGGCCATAAGCCGGCTCCTCTTCTCCGGCCGCGGCGGCGTGCTCTCCGGGGCACGCCGCCGTTCTTTCTGTGCGGGCGCAGACCGGGTATGCTCGGCTCGCGGCCGGCGACTTCGTCACTAGCGATCGTGCGAGATAGCGGAGGATAGGGCGATGGACGAGATTCAGGCGCGGCTGGACGCGTTTCGGCGGGAGCGGGAGCGGCAGAACGCCCGCATTTTGGCGGCGGATCATCTCGGAATCCGCCGGTTCTTCAACCTGGACAGCGCGGCGTATCAGGATGGTGCGCTGCCCGGGCGGACCAAAGGAGCTGTTGGGGCTCGTCGCCTCGCTCGTGCTGCGCTGCGACGATTGCGTCGATTACCACCTGATCCAGTGCGTGCAGGCCGGGTGGAGCGCGGCCGAGGTGATCGACGCGCTGAACGTCGGCCTGGTAGTCGGCGGGTCGATCGTCATCCCGCACCTGCGCCACGCCTTCGACTCGCTTGACGCGCTGCCGGCGAGGGCACCCCGGCGAGATCCACAAGGATGATCAACCTTGACAAAGGATCGGGCTTCGTATAAATCCGCGGTTGGGGGCATCGCGCGCTCCGCGCTGAACTAGCCGCGCGCGGCGCTCCGACAAAAGCAGTAGGATGGTGCTAACACCTCTTCGCTGGTTCCCGGGGTCGCCCCTTGCCTGCCCGGGGGCGCCGGGCGCAGGCTACTGCGCCATGGGTCGCACGAGCCTGACCCAACAATCGCTGAAAGGACGGAACCCCTAGCATGATCGAGGTCGATCATCTGACCAAGTACTATGGGCCCAGTCCGGCAGTCCAGGATGTCAGTTTTACCGTCGAAAAGGGCGAGATCCTGGGTTTCCTCGGGCCTAACGGCGCTGGGAAATCGACCACCATGCGGATCATCACCGGCTACTTGCCGGCCACGAGCGGCACCGTCCGCGTGGCCGGCGTGGACGTCGGGGAGGATTCGCTGGAAGTGCGGCGGCATATCGGCTATCTGCCGGAAACCGTACCGCTCTATCTCGATATCAGTCCGTATGATTATCTGGACTTCATGGGCAAGCTGAAGGGCATGCGTAACGGCGCGGCCCGGCGCGAGCGCATCTGGGACGTGATGGAGCAGGTGCGGATCGACGACGTGGCCCACAAGCTCATCGGCCGGCTGTCGAAGGGCTACCGGCAGCGCGTCGGCCTGGCGCAGGCGCTGCTGCATAACCCCGACGTGCTGATCCTCGACGAGCCGACGGTGGGCCTCGACCCGCGCCAGATCATCGAGATCCGCGAGCTCATCAAATCGCTCGGCCAGGAGCACACGGTCGTCCTGTCGACGCATATCCTGCCCGAGGTCTCGATGACCTGCACGCGCGTGGTCATCATCAACCGCGGGCGCCTGGTTGCCCTCGACACGCCGGTGCACCTGGCGGAAGACGCCGCCGGGCAGAACGAGCGCGTCTACGTGAGCGCGCGCGGGCCGGCGGACGCCGTGCAGGCGGCCCTGACGGCGGTGCCGGGCGTGCAGACGGTCACGCTGCAGGAGGCGCCGGAGGAGCTCGTGCCGGGCGCGGCCGCCTTCGAGGTCATCAGCGTGCCGCAGACCGACCTGCGCGGCCGGCTGGCCCAGGCCGTCGTCGGCAAGCAGTGGGAGCTCCTGGAGCTTCGCGTGATGCGGCCGACGCTGGAAGAGGTCTTCTTGCGCGTGACGAGCGTGGAGGACCACATGGAGGAGCCCGAAGAGGCCGAGCTGTTCGAGCCCGGCGAGGAAGAAGCCTACGAGGAGCAAGAGGTGGAGTACGAGGAGTTCGCCGACGAGGCCGCGGCGCAAGCCGAGGCCGAGGCGGCTGCGTACGACGAGGAAGTGCTGCCTGCCGCACCGGCCGCGCCGGTCGCGCCGCGCCGCCCGCGCAAGGGGGGCCGGCGATGAGAAACATGTGGACCATCGCCGACCGGGAGGTGCGCTCGTACTTCGTCTCCCCGATCGGCTACGTGGCGCTGGCCTTCTGGCTGTTCGGCGTCGGCCTGTTCTTCGCGCTCGGCGTGCTGCAGACACAGCAGGCGAGCATGCAGGACTGGTTCAGCACCATCGAGGTGCTGTTGCTGTTCATCGGTCCGGCGCTGACGATGCGCCTGCTGGCCGAGGAGCAGCGCACCGGGCACGCTCGAAGTGCTGCTGACGTCGCCGGTGCGCGACTGGGAGATCGTGCTCGGCAAGTTCCTGGGCGCCGCGATCTTCTGGCTCGTGATGGTGGCCTTCACTTTCTTCTACCCGCTGATCCTGTCGCTGTTGGGCAACCCCGATATGGGCCCGATCCTCAGCGGCTATATCGGCATCTACCTGATGGGCGCGTCCTTCCTGGCGATCGGCGTCTTCACCTCGTCGCTCACCGGCAACCAGGTCATCGCCTACATCGTCGCCTTCATCACGCTGCTGGCGCTCTGGGTGATCGGCTTCCTGACCCCGGTCGTGCCGGGGCAGCTGGGCCAGTCACTCGCGGCGCTGTCGGTCACAAACCACTTTGACGACTTCGGCCGCGGGGTGGTCAGCTTCGCGAACATCTTGTTCTATCTGAGTCTGATGGTCGCTTTCCTGTTCGGCGCCATCCAGATCCTGGAAGCCCGGAGAGTGCGACAATGAGCAGTGACTATTCGACCGTGCCGGCCCCGGACGAGACCAGCCGCACCCGCGCGCTGATCGCCACGTTCGCCGGCTGGGCGGGGCTGATCCTGCTGATCGGGACCGTCCTCTACTGGGCGGTCACGGGCAACTTCTTCGACCTGGTCTTCCGCGTGCTGCTGATCCTGGCGCTGCTGGGCCTGGGCACGTTCGGCCTGCTGAACCCGGCGGGAATCTTCGAGGTGATGGCCGGGCGCGGCACGCGCAACGTGCTCGGCACGGCGCTCATCCTCGTGATGGGCATCGGCATCCTCGTGGCGATCAACGTGATCTACGGCGAGATCGGCAAGCGCCAGCCCGCCGCGGTGCTGAGCGCCGACCTGACGGCCGGGCAGACCAACTCGCTCTCGCCGCAGTCGATCAAGGTGGCGCGCGACCTGACGGACACCGTAACCGTCTACGAGTTCTTCGGCACGCAGTCGACGGACGTCAGCCAACAGCGAACGGCCGACAACCTGCTGAAGGAATATGAGAAGTACACCAACAAGATGAAGGTCCAGGTGGTGAACCCGGACCAGGCGATCGGCCTGGCGAACCAGTACGGGCTCACGCGCTACGATGTGGTGGTGTTCGACAACGGGCTGCACCACGAAGTGGCGACCACGCTCGACGAGACGAACTTTACCGGGGCACTGCTGCGGCTGTTCAACCCGACCACCAAGCATGTCGCCATCCTGAACATCCCTTCGCCGTTCGAGCTTCAGCGGCTCGGGCGGCACGCAATCGGTCGCGGCCACACTGGCGAACAGCGGGCTGACCAAGGAGAACTACGTCGTGCTGCCGCCCTATAACCTGGTGGTCAGCCCGACGATCTCGGTCAAGGACGTCGACGTGCTGATCGTGCCGCCGCCCGCCAGTGGATCGCCGCTGTCGGACACGGTGGTGCGCGCGCTTAGCGACTACCTCGACCGGGGCGGCCACGTGCTCATGATCGGCGACCCGCTGGCCGCGCCCCTGCCAGCGGGCCTGCTGCAGAAGTACGGCCTGACCGAGGCGCGCGGTGTCGTGGTCGAGCAGAGCAGCCAGTATCTGTGGGGCCCCAGCCCCGTGGATGTGCTGCAGTCGAGCTATCCCAGCTTCGCAATCACGCAGGATATGAACAACGTGCCGACGGCGTTCCAGGCGGCCGAGCCGTTCGTCACGGCGTCGACGCCGATCACTGGCTTCACGACCACGCCGTTCCTGCAGAGCAGTAGCTCGGCCGTCTACACCGTGCTGACTACGACGAACGGCCAGCAGACGCTCAAGCAGGACCCGTCGGGGCCGCAGCCGCCGCTGAACATCGGCGTGGCCGTCGAGCAGACAATCAGCTCGACCAACAGCTTCACGAACAGCACGCCGTCCAAGACGCAAACCACGCGGCTCGTGGTGATCGGCGACTACGACTTCGTCAGCGACCAGCTGACGTCGCAGGCCCCGGGCAATCTGGACCTCTTCTACAACACGATCAACTGGCTGTCGAGCTCGGAGGAGCGGATCTCGGTGCGTCCCACGGACTCCACCGTGCGCCAGCTCACCATGACCGTGGAACAGCAAAACCTCATCGCCTGGAGTACCATCGTCTTCCTGCCCGCGCTGGTGCTGATCGGCGGGGGCATCGTATGGTGGCGGAGGCGATAGACGATGACGGGACGTAACCGCACAATCATTATCCTCGCGGTGGTGCTGCTCGTGCTGGCGGGGACGGGATTCTGGTTGACCTCGACCCCGGCCACGCCGCCGACCCCCACCCCCGAGCCGACCGTGGTGGTCTGGGACTACAGCAGTGCGACGACCGAGGGCCTATCGGTGCAGAGCATCACGAGCACCGTGGCGCTGCAGGTCGTGGGCGGCCACTGGCAGATCACCGCGCCCGTAAACCAACCGGCCGACGACGTCACGGTGACGCAAGAGGCCAACTCGCTCAAGAAGCCGGACGTGCGCACCAAGATCGGCGACAACGTCACCGACCTGACGCAGTACGGCCTGGCCTCCCCTGCGATCACGGTGACGTTGGTGCTGAGCGGGGCGACGACGCCCCAACAGCGCCTGTTTGTCGGCAAGACGAACGTCGACGGCTCGGCCTACTATGTGCGCCCGGGCAACTCGAACAGCGTTTACCTGATCCCGAACACGCTCGTCGAGCCGCTCAACACCTGGCTGCAGACGCCGCCGGTCATGCCGCCGACGCCCACGCCGCTGCCCGCGACCGTGATCATCGCGCCGACGCCCCCGCCCGGCGCGACCGCACCGGCGGGGCTGATGACGCCCCCGGCCGCTACCGACACCCCGGCCGCCGCACCCGCGGCGACCGACACACCCGCCGCTCCGGCGGCGACGAACACGCCCGCGGCCGCTCCGGCGGCGACGGAGACCCCGGCGAGCGCCGCGGCCACCGCGACGCCGTAACGCGGCACAATCATGCACACGCGACCGGCGGGAGCCCATGCTCCCGCCGGTTTCGTTTGTCCCGGCCGCGTGCCCCCGGCGCGCGCGTGTCGTTGTACATCCCGCCGCGCCTGCCCGCTCTGACGGGTGTCGCGCTGGAGGAGGGCCTGTTCATGTCGCCGATCGATCAACGCGCGCGCCAGAAGTGGCCCGCGCCGCACCCGGGACCGGGCGCGACCGCCATCGCCGCCGAGGTGGCGCGCGCCCGCGCCGAGGCGGCGGCGGACCCGCTGCGCGCCAAGGCCCGCGCCGTGCTGGCCCTGCTGACGGGGGCCTACGGGCTACCCGGCTGGCCGGTCCTCGACCCACTGGCGCAACTGGTGGAAGTGATCCTGTCACACCGCACCACCGACCCCGTGGCCTGGGAGGCCTACCAGGCGCTGCGCAAACGCTGGCCGGCCTGGGAGGCACTCCGCGATGCGCCTGTGGAGGCGATCACCGAGGCGATCCACGGCACGACCTGGCCCGACCAGAAGGCGGCGCGCATCAAGAAGGCGCTGCAGACGGTGACGGAGCAGTACGGCAGCCTCGACCTGGACTTCCTGCGCGAAATGGCGCTGCCCGACGCCCGGGAGTGGCTGACCAGCCTGGAGGGGGTCGGGCCCAAGTCCGCCGCGTGCGTGCTGCTCTTCGCGGGCCGGCGGCCCGTGCTGCCGGTCGACACCCACCTGCACCGCGTGAGCCGGCGGCTGGGGCTGATCGGGCCGAAGGTGTCGGCGGAGCAGGCGCATAGCGTGCTGCAGCCGCTGCTGCCGGACCCCGACGACGCCTACCAGGTGCTGACGTTCCACCGCGACATGCTGCTGCACGGTCAGCGCGTCTGCGTCTGGCGCGACCCGCGCTGCGCGGTCTGCGTCGTGCGCGAGTGGTGCGACTACTTCGCCACGCACCCCGAGAAGCAGGCCGAGGCGGCGGTGCACCGCGCGGCCGCGGAGGGAGCGGACTCGGGCGAGCCCGCTTAAGCGGCTGCGGCCGGTCCGGTTCCCGGCCTGCCGGTGCGCCGCGCCGTGGGCCTGCCGTCTGTGGGGCTTGCACCGTCAAGCGATAACGTCCCAGCGCGATTAGTACTAGTGTTAGCCATAATCTTTGCAGAGGGTGTCGTGGCTCAGGCGGGCGCGGCCTCGTAGAGGGTGATCTGGAGGCCGTCGGGGGCCTGGACGCGGACGTTGCGGTCGCCCCAGGGCGTGACGACGGGCGGGGCCAGCGGCGTGGTGCCGTGGGCCTGGAGGCGGGCCAGCGCGGCGTCGAGGTCGGGCACCTGGAGCGCGAAGCGGATGGGGCCGGTCACGCGGGCACCTACCTCGATGGCGTCCACCGCTGCCGCGTGAGCCTCGTCGAACAGCTCGAGCGCGCCGGAGCCCAGGCGGAAGAGCGTGGCGTGCGAGCCCGCCTGCGGGTCGTCCCAGTTGTCGGCCGGGGCGAGGCCCAGCGCGTCGCGGTAGAAGCCCAGCAGGCGGGCATAGTCCGCCGCGGTCAGGGCGACACGGAGCTCCAAGACGGGGGCCGCGGAATCGTCGGACTGGGACATTCTGGGTACTCCCGCCCACAGGGGCGTGTGTCAGGCGCCGGGCGGCGCGGGCTCGGGCGGCACGGGCGCGCATTCGCGCGGATCGCCGCTCAGCTTCTCGAGCGCGTGGGGCAGGGCCGGCAGGATGGCGGCCAGGCACTCGCGCACGGCCTTCGGGCTGCCGGGCAGGTTGACGATCAGGGTGCGGCCGCGCACGCCGGCCACGGCGCGCGAGAGCATGGCCAGGGGGGTGGCCGCCAGGCTGGCGGCCCGCATTGCCTCGCCGAGGCCCGGCACGACGTAGTCGACCACGGCCAGGGTGGCGTCGGGGGTCACGTCGCGCGGGGCGAGGCCGGTGCCGCCGGTGGTGACGATCAGGGCGAGGCCGTCGTGGTCGGCCCAGGTGCGCAGGGTGGCCTCGATCGTGGCACGGTCGTCGGGCACCACGGCCGCGCGGGCCACGGTCGCGTCCGGGATGGCGGCTTCGAGGAGGGTGCGTGCCAGCGGGCCGCTGGCGTCAGGCCGGGCGCCGGCCGCGCTGCGGTCGCTCAGGGTCAAGATGCCGACCTGCCACATGGTGGGGGTGCTCCCTCCTTTGCGCGTGCTTGCGGGGCGCGCGGCTTATCGGGCCCGTCGGACCTGGAGGCGCGGTTGTGCGGGGGGCCGGGCTGTGCTACAATGCCCTAACGTTGGGCTCGGCGGTTCTCACGAGCCCGCGCGCTTGCCCCAGTGCAGCTTGCGCTCGGTGCCGGTCAGCAGCCGCTGGATGTTGTCGTAGTGAATGATGATGATGTAGGCGCCGGCCACCACGGCATAGACGGCCAGCCAGGGCGAGAGGCGCTGCAGGACCACCAGCAGCACCATCAGCGCGCAGCCGGCGACGATGCCGAGGATGGAACCGAGCGAGACATAGCGCCAGATGAGGATGACCGGGATCGCCACGACGAGCCCGAATAGCACCACGAACGGATTGACGATGAGCATCGTGCCGATGCCGGTCGCAACGCCGCGGCCCCCGCCCCACCGGCCGGTGAAGACGCGGATCCAGACCGACCAGATGTGGCCGGTCAGCGCGGCGACGGCCGTGCAGCCGATCGCGATCGCCTCGGCGTTCGGGTCGGGCCAGCCGGCGAGCCGGGCGAGGAGCACGGCGAGCGTGCCCTTCAGCGCGTCGAGCAGCAGCACGACGAGGGCCGCCCGGCGCCCAACGACGCGGTTGACGTTCGTGGCCCCGATCTTCCCGCTGCCGTGCTGCCGCAGATCCACCCCGTGCATCTTGCCGATAATCAGCCCGTTGGGCACGGCACCAATCAGGTATGCCGCGAGTATCAGGATTCCCAGTTTGACGAGGTCCATCGCGCCGCTCCTTTGCGTGGGATTCCCGTGTCTGCCGGGTATCCTCAGTATACATCCGGTTAACGAGCGACGGCAACAGCCCGGCCCCCTCCGTGCGCACGCGAATCATTAGCGGCGCGGTCCTGCTGGCGCTGGTCGGGCTGATCGCCTGGCTGCGCGGGCCCGTGCTCGTCGTGGCCATTCTGGCGGCGGCGGGCATCGGAGCCGCCGAGTTCTACAGCATGACGCGCGCCGGGGGCTTCCGGCCGTGGGCCGCGGGCGGGGTGGTGCTGGCGCTGGGGCTGGCCGCCCCGGCCGCCGTGGCCGCACTGGGGGCGTGGTGGGCCGCGCAGCCGGGGGCGGGGCCGTGGTCCGGCCTGCCCGGCCTGCAGGTCGCGGACCTGCCCGCGCGGCTCGACGTGGCTGGGCTGCTTATCGCCGGGCTCGGCTTCCTGCTCACGTTGCTCTGGCTGGGCATCCGCTCGGCGCCGGACGCAGAGGACGGGCAGGGTCCCGATCGGCGCTGGGTCGACGCGGGGCTCACGCTGGGTGGGGCGCTCTACACGGGCGGCATCTTGCGCTTCGCCTTGCAGCTGAACCGGCCGCCCGGGGAGCTCTGGTGGATCGCGCTGATCGTGCTCGGGCCGGCTGCGGCCGACAGCGGCGCCTACTTCACCGGGCGCGCCTTCGGGCGGCGCAAGCTCATCCCGCATATCAGCCCGAACAAGACCTGGGCCGGGTTCTGGGGCGGACTCGTGCTCGGCGTGGTCGCCGTGGCGCTGCTGGCGGGGCCGATGGCCATTCCGTGGGCCCACATCTTGCCGCTGGGCTTGCTCATCGGCGGCGCCGCGGTCGTCGGCGACCTGGGCGAGTCGATGCTCAAGCGCAGCTTCGGCGTGAAGGACAGCAGCCGCCTGATTCCGGGGCATGGCGGCCTGCTCGATCGCCTTGACAGTATCCTGTTCGTGCTGCTGGTGGTGTACGGCTATCTGCAGTACGTATATCGCTAGAGCCCACGCGGAGGGGGCAGGAATGGCACGGACCACGAAAGCGGGCACGCGCGCCGAGGGTTACCACTACAACATGTTTTGGTATCGCTTCGGACGCCTGCTCTGGGGCACACTCTTCCGCGTCTACTGCCGGCTGCGGGTGCAGGGGCAGGAGAACATCCCCCACCACGGCCCGGCCGTTGTCACGGCGAACCACGTAAGCATGCTCGACCCGTTCCTGGTCGGCTATACGCTCGATTCGGTTCACCCTGTGGCCTTCATGGCGAAGCAGGAGCTATTCGGCGTGCCGGTGATTGGCTGGGCCATCCGGCAGTGGGCCGCCTTCCCGGTTGACCGCTTCCGGCAGGACGCGAGCGCGCTGCGCACGGCGCTGGCCGTGCTGAAGACGGGCGAGATCCTGGGCATGTTCCCCGAGGGCCACCGCAGCACGACGGGCGACCTGCAGGCGCTGCGCACCGGGGCGCTGCGGCTGGCGATCCGCACGCGGGCGCCGCTGATCCCGGTGGGCATCGCGGGCAGCGACCACTCGTTGCCGCCGCATAGCCATTTCCCGCGACCCGCGAAGCTGACCGTCACGTACGGGACGCCGATGGACCTGCACGCGCTCTACGACCACCGCCCGACCGACGCCGAGATCGAGGCGTGCTCCGACGAGCTCCGCGACCGGCTGGAGGAGCTGCGCGCCTTGGGCGAAACGCCCTGGTAGCGGCCAATGCCCGCGCTCGGCACATCCCTTGCTAAGCGGCAATGACATTCCGGATCACCCGATCCGGCTTATCGCTCGACGGCCGGGACTGGCCGACACCGCGAAGGACCGCCGTGAGTAACACCTCCACGTTCGTGCCCCTGCTCGTCATCACCGTGCTCGCCGCGTTCGTGCCGCTGCTGGTCAGCCGCCTCCCGGTGATCCGCCTGCCCATCGTGGTCGGTGAGATCCTGGCCGGCATTGTCATCGGCAAGAGCGGCTTCAACCTGGTGCAGTCGACGCCGATCCTCGACTTCCTGGCCGAGTTCGGCTTCGTCTTCCTGATGTTCCTCTCAGGGCTGGAGGTGAGCCTCGACTCGCTCTTCGCCGCTGCAGGGGCCGACGGGCGGCAGTCGCGCTGGGCGCGCCCCATCCCCCTCGCCGGCATCATCTTCGTGCTGACGGTCTCGTTGGGCATCAGCATCGGCTTCGGCCTCGAGACGGCGGGGCTGGTGCGCAATCCCGTGCTGATGGGTCTGATCCTGAGCACGACGTCGCTGGGCATCGTGGTGCCCGTGCTGAAGGAGCGCGGGTTGACGGTCACGCCTTATGGGCAGACCGTGCTCATCACCGCGCTCATCAGCGACTTCGTGACGCTGCTGCTACTCAGTGTCGAAATCGCCATCGTCAATCGGGGCGCGGGGCTCGACCTGCTGCTGGTGCTGGTCCTATTCGTGGCGTTCGTGGCCGCTGCAGCGGTCGGGCGCTGGACGCGGCGCTGGCCCGCGCTGGCGCGCATCACCGAAGAGCTGTCCCACGCGACGGCGCAGTTCCGCGTGCGCGGCGCCTTCGCGCTGATGATCGTCTGGGTAGTGCTGTCGGACGCGCTGGGCGTCGAGGTGATCCTGGGCGCGTTCCTGGCAGGCGCGGTCATCAGCGTCAGCCGGCATGGGGCCAACTCGCCGCTGCGCGAGAAGCTGGAGGCCATCGGCTACGGATTCTTTATCCCGCTGTTCTTCATCATGGTGGGCGCGGGCTTCGACCTGCCCGCGCTGCTTGTGTCGCCGCGCGCGCTGGCGCTCGTCGGCGTGCTGCTGGTCGCGGCGTACGCGGTCAAGTTCCTGCCTGCGCTGCTGCTACGGCAGCTCTTCTCGTGGCGCGAGACGTGGGCGGCGGGGGCGCTGATCTCGTCGCGCCTGTCGCTCATCATCGCGGCGTCGGCCATCGCGCTCAGCACGGGCATGATCACGCCGTCGGTCAACTCGGCGCTCATCCTGGTCGCCGTCGTCACCTGCACCGTGTCACCTGTGCTGTTTGGGCGCATCCTGGGCGCGCGGCAGGTACGTGAACGCAAGGGCGTCATCATTGTGGACACCGACCAGCAGGGGCGCCTGCTGGCGGGGCGGCTGCGGCGCGCGGGCGAGCCGGTGGTCTTCGTCGGCGCCGACGCGGAGCAGGCGGATCAGGTGCGCCGGGCGGGCTACACGGCCATCGCCGGCAATCCGGTGGACGCCGCGGTGCTGGCCCTCGCCGGGGCCGCCGACGCTCGCGCGCTCGTCGCGCTGGCCCGTGCCCCGGAGACGGTGCTGGCCGTGAGTCGCCTGGCAACGGCCCAGTTCCAGATCCCGACCGTGATCGCCCGCGTCGACGACCCGGGGCTCGCCCGCGACCTCGCGACGCTGCAGGTGCAAGTCGTGCAACCCGCGATGGCGACGGTGATCGCGCTGGAGAGCGCGCTGCGCTTCCCGCTGACCTTTAGCATCCTGACCGAGGAGAGCGACGACGTGGACCTGCTGGACGTGCGGCTCTACAACCGCGCGCTGGCCGGCCGCACGCTGAGCCAGGTGCGCCTGCCCGGGAATGTGCTCGTGCTGGGCATCCGCCGGCAGGGGGAAATCGTGGTGCCGCACGGCGCGACGGTGCTGCACCGCGGCGACACGCTGATGCTGCTCGGCGGGCCGCTCGACCTGCGCGACGCGCGGGCGCTGCTCGAATCGCACGCGCCGCGCGCGGGCAGCAACGGCCGCGCCCCGCACGAGGAGGCCTGAGCGCCGCCGGCCGTGCGAATCGGCCTGGTGCTCCCGTTGTAAAGACCGCTTGTCCGGCGGCCAGCGGCCGGCGCCCAGGGGACGGGCAGACACGCCTGGCAGAGCAGGATGGATGACGATTGGGCTCTTCACACTGCTGATTGGATTGGGCGGGCTGGCGGCCGGCTTCCTGGGCGCCCTGACGGGCCTGGGCGGCGGCGTGGTGATCGTTCCGCTGCTGGCGCTGGTCTTTGGGGTCGACATCCACTACGCGATTGGCGCGTCGCTGATCTCGGTGATCGCGACGTCGTCGGGCGCGGCTGCGGCTTACGTGCGCGAGGGTTTCTCCAACATCCGTATCGGCATGTTCCTGGAGATCGCCACCACCCTGGGCGCGCTGGTCGGGGCCTTCCTTGCCACCGTCGTCTCGACGGGGCTCATCGCCGTCATCTTCGGGCTGGTCCTGCTGTTCTCGGCCTACCTGTCGAGCCGGCCCCGCCCCGATCACCTGGAGGAGGGGGAGGGCGACCCGATCGCGCGGCGGCTGCGCATGAACAGCACCTACCCGATCCATGGGCGCCGGCAAGCCTACGCCGTGGACCACGTCCCGGCAGGCTTCAGCCTGATGTTTGTCGCCGGCACGTTGTCGGGCCTGCTCGGGATCGGCTCGGGCGCCGTCAAAGTGCTGGCGATGGACCAGGCCATGCGCCTGCCCTTCAAGGTCTCGACGACCACCAGCAACTTCATGATCGGCGTCACGGCCGCGGCGAGCGCGGGGATCTACCTGGCACGGGGCTACATCGACCCGGGGCTGACGATGCCGGTGATGCTCGGCGTGCTCGCCGGGTCGATGCTGGGGGCGCGGGTGCTGGCCGGCGCGCAGGTGCGCGTGCTGCGGATCGGCTTCAGTCTGGTCATTTTGGTGCTCGCGCTCGAGATGATCTTCAACGGCGTGACGGGGAGGCTGTGAGATGGCAGAGGGGATGGAGCCCGAGGCCGACCTGAGGGTCGAAATCATTATCGGGCACTTGCTGCGCACCGGGGTGCTGATCTCGGCGGCGGTCGTCGCCGCGGGCGGCGCGCTTTACCTGCTCCAGAACGGCGGTGGGCAGCCCGCGTATCAGGTCTTCCGCGGCGAGCCCGCAGCCCTGCGCGGCGTCTCCGGCGTGGTGGGCGCCGCGTTCTCCGGCGACAGCCGGGGGATCATCCAGTTCGGCCTGCTGCTCCTGATCGCCACGCCGGTGGCGCGTGTCCTCTTCTCGGTCTTTGCCTTCTGGTGGGAAAAGGACGGGCTCTACGTGGGGATTACGCTCGTCGTGCTGGCGGTGCTACTGTTCAGCCTGTTCGGCGCGTAGGGCCGCGGGCACCTGGGCGAAGACGAGGGCCAACAGGGCGGGGACGTAGAGGTAGGGCCAGATCACCGGATTGACCACCATGAAGAGCAGGTAGGCCGCCGCGGCCCAGCGCAGCGCCGCGCCGGCCCGCGCCAACGGCCGCCTCCGCAGCCCCAGGCCGAGCACGAACGGGCCGCCCACCAGCGCGGTCTGCAGCGGCTTGAGCCAGTCCTGCAGCCCGTTCGCCCAGAAGGGCCCGGCCAGGCCGATCTCGAACGCCCACGAGCGGTCCGTCTGCCACTTGAGCAGCGGCAGCTGTTGCAGGTCGTTGAACCAGGCGACCGCGCCGTTCCAGAACCCCACCGGATTGCCCAGCACGAACGGACCGACCAGCACGACGAAGACGGCGCCCGCCGCGACGAGCCGCCGCACGGCCACGCGCGGCCCGGTGGCCAGCCAGTGGCCGAGCAGGAAGGGCGCGAAGGGTGCGGCGAGTGGTGCGGCGGCCAGGGCGGCCCCGGTGGCGCCGCCGGCCAGCGCGTCGGCCCAGCGCAGGCGCGGCGCGGCGACCGCGACCGCGAAGGCGGCGCCGAGCCAGAGCCAGTAGGGCGGCGCGGCGGTGGTCAGGTCCCACTGGAGCATGGTCGGGCTGAGGTAGAGCAGGCCGAGCGCGTAGGCCGCCGGGCCGGGGCCCCGCCGCCCGGCCGCCCAGACAAGCAAGGCGCCGAGCAGCGGCCCCACGAGCAGGTTGGTCCAGCGCAGGTCGGCGTGCGTGACCGCGGCGGGGAGATACGTCAGCAGATCCAGGGGCCAGTCGGTGAGGGGCAGAGTCCAGGGCATCTGGTAGATGATGTAGGGGTCGTGGCCCTGGAGGAGGCGTTGCGCGGCCAGGTCGACAAGCGGCAGCATATCGCCCAGGCGGATGCTCAGCGGGATGTGGACCAGGCCGACGACGCGCAGCGCCAGCCCGCCGCCCAGCGCCGCGGCGAGGAAATGGGTCGGGCGGAGCAGCAGCAGGCCCGCCGCCGCGCAGAGCAACCCCGCGTAGCCGAGCGTGGTCGGCCAGCCGAGCGTCAGGATGCGCGTCCAGGTGTCGGACGCGTGCGCGCCGACCTGGGCGTCGAAGAGCATGTTGACCAGGGCGAGCAGCCAGAAAGCGCCTGCGAGCACGGCGAGCCAGAGGCGCCGGGTCGCTTCGTCCCGGTGGTAGGCGATGTAGACGGCGAGGGCGGGCCCGGCGCCGAGGACCGCCAGTTGCAGCACGAGCAAGCCGAGCAGGCCGCCCAGGCTGGTGTCGGGCGGCGGTATGCGGGCGACCCAGGCGGGCGGGTTGCGCAGCGCGTCGAGCAGGAAGCCCGCGGCAAGCGCGGCAGGCACGCCGATCAGCAGCAGCGCCCCGGCGGCCGCCGCGTCGGGCAGGGGGAAGCGCAGCCAGCGGGGCCGTCCGGCCGGCGGCAGCAGCAGTAGCGCGAGCGCGATCGTGACCATGGCCCAGCCGAGGCCCAGGAAGAGCGGCTCGGCGTAGAGCCAGGAGAGGCCGTAGATGTGCAGCAGGCCGCTGAAGTCGGTGCCCCAGAGCAGGATGAGGAAGAGCGCCAGGTCGCGCCCGGGCGGGGCCGCGCGGGCGGTCGCCGGTTGCACCGGGGCGCCGGCCGGTGCCGCGGGCGCCGGGGCGAGCGTGGTGGTCATCGCCTGCTATCGTAGGGCAGCAGGGGGCGTGGTGTCAAGCGGGGTGCGGCGAGAGAGGCGCTCGCCGGGTGCCGCGCCGCGCCCGGCGGCTTGCCCCGCGGTGGGCGGATTGCGTATACTGCCTCCGACAGGCCGGATGCGCCGTGCCCCAGGGGCACCTCCGGCCGGACCGACAGCATGGCGATTACTCCTGACCTCGCGGCCCCCGCCGCCTCGCGCGCGTGGCCCGCGCCCGCCGCGACAGTCGCCGGGGCCGGCCTCGTGGCCTTCGGCGGCGGGGCGCTCTACCTGGCCACCCTGGCCCCCGGCCTGGGCGGCACAATCGACTCCGCGGAATTCCAACACGCCGCCTACAACCTCGGCATCGTGCATCCCACCGGCTATCCCCTCTACTTGCTGCTCGGACGCCTCTGGCTCACCGTGTTCCCCTTCGGCGGCGTCGCCTGGCGCATGAACCTGCTCTCGGCCGTATGCGCCGTGGCCGCGCTGCTCGTCGTCTACGCGACCGTGGTCCATCTGACGCGCAGCCCCGTGGGCGGGCTGCTGGCCGCGGCGCTCGCCGGCACGCACGCGCTGGTTTGGCAGACGGCCGTGGTCGCGGAGGTCAACAGCCTCAACCTGCTGCTGGCCGCCGCGGCGCTCTACGCGCTGCTGCGCTGGGGCGCGCCCGCGCCGGACGGGCGGCCCTGGCCGATCGAGGTGCCCGCACTGCTCACCGGCCTGATGCTCAGCCACCACCGCAGCAGCGCGCTGCTGCTGCCGGGCATCGCCGTCTTCGCCATCTGGCGCATCCGCCAGGGCGCACCGTTGGGCCGGGCTGCGGCCGCGCGCGCCGTGGGGCTCTTCCTGCTGCCCTGGCTAGCCTATCTCTACGTGCCGCTCCGCGCGGACACGACGCCCTGGTACACCAACACCTGGGCCAACTTCGTCGCCGAGGTCAGCGGTGACAGCGCGTGGCCGGTCATCGTCGACACGCTGCGGCACCCGCTGGGGCCACGCGTGGGCCTCGTCGCGGCGACGATCTTCCCCAGCGCGCTGGGCGCAGCCACCGCCGCACTCGCGGCGCTCGGGCTACTCGGCTGGGCCGGGCGGCCGCGGCTGGGCTGGCGGGCAGTGGGAGTAGCCGGGGCGGTGGTAGCGCTCTACGGCCTCGGCTTCCTGGCCGTGGCCGGCATGATGGTCATCTACGACGTCGACGTCATCGGGGACTACCTTGCGTTGGCCGTGCTGCTCGCCGCCACGTGGGCGGGCGTGGCCGCGGCCTGGGCGCTGTCCTGGCTGCGCGCTCGGGGGGCCGGGGCGCCGCGCTGGGCGGCTGGAGCAGCCACCGTGGCGGCGCTCGCGCTGCTGGCGCTGCCCGCGCTGCAGGCGCAGCAGAACGTCGCGGCCGCCGATTTCCACGGCTACGACTTACCGGCCGAGTTCTGGTCCGCGCCCGCCCTGCAGACGCTCGGCCCGCACGGCATCGTCATCGGCGACTGGGCGCGCTACAACGAGCTGCGCTACCGCCAGATCGTCGAGGGCTGGCGGCCGGATCTCTACCCCGTCGTGCTCGACGACCTGCTGGCCGGCGATCAGCTGCACTACGTGGACGATTGGCTGGCGCAGGGCCGGCCGGTCTACCTGCTCGACGGCACGCCCGACATCCTCGACCACTTCGCCGCCCTCCCTCAGGGCGCGATCTGGCAGCTGACACACCGGCAGGAAGTGGCCGTGCCGCCCTTGGCGCACCCGCTCGACGTGATCTTCGGCGGCACGATCCACCTGCGCGGCTACACGCTGCAGCCGGAGCAGCCGCACCCCGGCGGAACGCTGCGCGTCACGCTCTATTGGGAGACGACGGCGCGCCTGCCGGAGCGCTACGTGGAGTTCACGCACCTGATCGACGATCAGCTGCAGAAGATCGGGCAAAAGGACGACGAGCCGGGCCACGGCTTCCACCCGACGACCGACTGGGTGCCTGGGCAGGTGGTTACGGACACGCTGGTGCTGCCGATCGCGCCGGGCGCGGCCCCCGGTAGCTATCGTCTCATCGTCGGCCTCTACACGCGCGTGGGCGCGCAGCGCCTCCAGGCCACCACGGGCGCGGGCGTCCCCCTCGGCGACTACTGGGAGATGACGCCGGTGCGCGTGGTGCCGTAGCAGTTGGCCGGGGCCGCGGCCGACCGACCGGCCTCGGCAGCCCCCGCCCAACGGGGTATAATGGCGCGGTAGCGCCAAGGAGCCGCCCATGCCTGATCCACTCGACACCCTCCGCGCCCAGCTGGGTCCGGACCGCGTGACCACCAGCCCGACCGTGCTCGCCAGCCATGGGCGCGACGAGAACTTCCCGGAGGTGCGCCCGCCAATCGCGGTGGCCTACGCCGAGACCGTCGAGGACGTGCAGACCGTGCTCGCCTGGGCCCGGGCGCAGCAGGTGTCCGTCATTCCGTTTGGCGCCGGCACCAGCCTGGAGGGCGCCCTGGTGCCCGCCGATGCCGCGGCGCCCGGACTCAGCCTCGACCTCTCGCGCATGAACCGCGTGCTGCGCGTTGAGCCCGAGAACTTCCTGGCCGTCGTGCAGCCCGGCGTCACCCGCACCGCGCTCGACACCGCCCTGCGCCACAGCGGCCTCTTCTTCCCCGTCGATCCCGGCGCCGACGCCTCGCTCGGCGGCATGGCCGCGACGAACGCCAGCGGCACGACTACCGTGCGCTACGGCGGCATGCGCCCGAACACGCTCGCCCTGCAGGTCGTGCTGGCGAACGGCGAGGTGCTGCGCCTGGGGCGCCCGGTGCAGAAGACCAGCAGCGGCTACGACCTCAAGGACCTCTTCATCGGCTCGTCCGGCACGCTGGGCGTCATTACCGAGCTCACGCTGCGGCTGCACCCGCGACCCGAGCACGTCCACACCCTGCGCGTCTTCTTCCCGACCATCGCCGCCGCCGCGGAGGCCGCGTACGCCGTCATGGCGGCGGGCTTGCCCGTCGCGCGGCTCGAGCTCGTCGACCCGCTGACCATGCGCAGCATCAATCGCTACCGCGGGCGCGACTACCCCGAGGCGCCGGGCCTTTTCCTCGAGTTCCACTCGTCGAGCGCGGCGGCGATGGAGGCCGAGGTCGCCCTGATCGAGGCGCTGGTGCGCGACGCCGGAGCCACCGACATCACCGCCGCGCGCACGCCCGAGGAGCGGGCCGCGCAGTGGGAGGCGCGCCACCAGGCCTACTGGGCCCTCGTCAACATGCACCCCGGCCACGTCTGCGTCATCACCGACACCGCCGTGCCCCTCGCGCGCGTGCCCGAGACCATCGCCCACGCCCAGCGGCTGCTGGGCGAGATGGATCTGGAGGGCAGCATCCTCGGCCACGTCGGCGACGGCAACTTCCACACGCTCGTGGCCGTGCTGCCCGAGGACTACGATCACGCGCACGCCTTCGCCGACCGGCTGGTCGTGCATGCACTGGCCCTTGGCGGCACGGCTTCGGGCGAGCATGGCATCGGCCTGGTGAAGCGCGGCTACATGGCCGAGGAGCACGGTGCGGCGCTCGATTGGATGCGCCGCCTGAAGGTACTGTTCGACCCGGACGGCCTGCTCAACCCCGGCAAGATCATCTAAACCGCGGCGGCCCTGCTCGCCCGAAGGAGCCCCCGATGTCCGATTCCGCTACCATGCCCGGCGACGCCACCAACGAGCCCATGGACCCGATCTCGGGGGCCGACCAGGCCACCATGGTCGCCGCCCACACCACGCCAGGCCCCTACACGCTCGGCCCCAACTCTCAGCCCCGGCCCGACGTGCCGCGCGGCACGGTGACCCCGCACCACATGACCAGCCAGGCGATCTATCCCGGTGTCGGTCACGACTACTGGGTCTACGTGCCGGCGCAGTACGACGCGGCGCACGCCGCCGCGCTGATGGTTTTCCAGGACGGCGCGCTCTACCTGGGCGCCGAGGCGCAGACGCCGACTGTGTTCGACAACCTGATCGCCCAGAGCGCCATGCCTCCGACAATCGGCGTCTTCGTCAACCCCGGCGACAAGGGGCCGGGCATGCCGCGCTGGGGCGGCACCGACAACCGCAGCCTGGAGTACGACTCGCTCGGCGACCGCTACGCACGCTTTCTGCTGGATGAGCTCTTGCCGCCCATCGCGGCGGAGTACAACATCACGCCGGATCCGGCCGGGCGGGCCATTGGCGGCATCAGCTCCGGCGGCATCTGCGCGTTCACGGTCGCCTGGGAGCGTCCCGATCAGTTCTCCAAAGTGATCAGCCACTGCGGCAGCTTTACCGCCATCCGCGGCGGCGACCGCTACCCGGGCATCGTGCGCAAGACTCTGGCGAAGTCGCTCCGCGTCTTCCTGCAGACAGGCACCCACGACCTCGACGTGGTCTACGGCAACTGGCCGCTCGCCAATCAGCAGATGGCTGCCGCCCTGGCCTACCGGGGCTATGACCATCAGCTGGTTGTAGGCGAAGGCGGCCACAACCTGGTCCACGGCGGCGCCATCCTACCGGACACGCTCCGCTGGCTCTGGCGCGACTACACGGGGTGATGGGGCGCGGACCCCCGTCGCTCCTCGCCGCTCCGCCGCCCTTCGCTTGACGCTCCCGCGCGGCGTGCGCTACAATGATCCCAGGCAGCGGCACAGTAGCGTTGCACAGGAGGAACTACCATGGGATTTCTAGACCAGGTACGCCAGGGTGCGCAGCGCACGGCCTGGGAGGCCGAGCGCGTGGTGCGCCAGAACCGCGCCAATAGTGCCGTCGGGGACGCGCGTCGCGACCTCGACGCCCAGATCTTTAACCTTGGCAAGGCCCTGCTGGAAAGCTACAAGGGTGGCGCCGCCCCCTCGATCGAGGCCGCGCCGATCTACGAGCAGATCCAGGCGCAAGAAGCGCGCATCGCCCAGCTGGAGCAGGAGGCCGAGGCCATCAAGCAGGAGCAGCCGCCGCAGGGCGCGCCCAGCGCGCCGACCGCGCAGCAGGCTTACACGCCCCCGCCGCCCGCGCCGGGCGCCTACGTCCCGCCTGCGCAAGGCGGCTATGGCCAGCCCGCGCCGGGCGCGCCGCCCACGGCCCCCACGGGCAGCTACCAGCCGGCCGGGCCGGCGCCGGCCGCGTACACCCCGCCGGCAGGCGCCTATCAGCCGACTGGCCCCGCGCCCGCCTACACGCCGCCGCCGAGCGCCTATGCGCCGACCGGTCCGGCACCCGGCCCCGCGGCCCCCGCCGAGGGCGCCACGGCGACCACCGCGGGCGATGCCGTCCAGGCCGCCGCGACGGCCATGGCCGCTCCGGTCACCGAGTGCCCGAACTGCCACACCCCGCGCGCCGACATGAGCGCGGCGTTCTGTGGGGAGTGCGGCACGCGCTACGCCTAGACCCGACGCCAAGCCGGGCCGCAGGGGCGGGGGACAACAGTCCTCCGCCCCTGCGTCATCCCGCCAGTGACTCGGGTACGACCGTGTAGCTGAAGCGCAAGTGGAAGCGCCGGAAGAGCTTGAGCAGGGCCGGGCTGAGCAGCAGGAAGAGCGCGAAATTACTCAGCCCGCGGACCACGTCTGTGGGCAGCGACGTCGCGGCGTAGAAGGCCAGGAAGCGCGCCACAGCGGCGCTGAGGCCCGCCGCCGGGTCCCAACTGGTCGGGTCGCCCGCGAAGGCGGGCAGCTGGAACGGCCAGAACCAGAGGTCCATCACCGCCCCATAAATCAGACCGTTGATCAGGCCCCAGCCCGCCAGCAGCCAGCGCTCGGCGCGCCCCGGGCGGGCGACGCGCGCCAGCCAGGCGCCGCTCAGGCCCGCCCAGCCGAGGGCGTACATCTCGAAGGGCAGCCAGGGGCCGATGCCCGCCGTCAGGAAGGCCGAGACGAGCATCGAGAGCGCGCCGAGCAGGAAGCCGAAGCCGCCCCCGAAGACATATCCCCCAAGAATAGGCAGCACGAAGAGCGCCGAGAAGCCGCTCGGCCCCGGCAGTGGGCGCACGATCGCGTTCGTGGCCACGAGCATGCCGAGCAGGGCGACCTGCCGCGAGTTCGAGCCGCCGCGTCTCCAGGTCGGCCAATAGCACGAGCAGGCTGAGCCCGATCAGCACGATGAAGATGAGCGGCGCGTCGGCGGCGTGCGCCAGGCTCTCCGGCCCGAAGGCCAGCGGCAGGAAGAAGGGGTAGAGGAAGGCGACCAGCCCGGCCGCCGTGGTCGCCAGCAGCAGCGCCGGACTCGGACCGAGCAGCAGGCGCCGCGACGTCTCGGGGGCCGCGCTGGATGCCGCGCTCACCCCGCCGCTCCGGCCGCGAAGGCGCGCACGTCGGCGGGCGTCACGAAGCGCGGGTCGCGGAACAGCTTGCTCACCTGGGAGGCGAAGACCAGCGAGTCTGCCATTACCGCGCGCGCCGGGCCCTCCACGACCACCGCCCCCTCGGCGATGAGCGCCACGCGGTCGGCGATCTGCGCCGCGAGCTCGACGTCGTGCGTCGCGAGCACGATCGTGTGGCCCGCGGCGGCGAGGTCGCGCAGCAGGTGCCCGAGCGCCGCCTTCTGGCGGTAGTCGAGCCCGCGGGTCGGCTCGTCGAGCAGCAGCGCACCCGGCTCGGCGGCCAGGATGGCGCCCAGCGCCACACGCTGCCGCTCGCCCACGCTCAACAGCCGTGGGTCGCGCGCCAGGTAGCCCGCCAGGCCCAGGCGCGCCAGCAGCGCGTCGACGGCGGGTGTCTCGGCGGGCAGATCGTGGTTGCGCCGCGTGAAGGCGATCTCCTCGGCGACCGTGTCGGCGAAGAGCAGCACGTCGGGCCGCTGCGGCACGTAGCCGACCCGGCGCACGATGTCGGCCAGCGCCAGGCGGCGCGTGGACACACCGTCGAGGAGCACCTGGCCGCGGGCGGGCTTCAGCAGGCCCACGAGCAGCTTGAGCAGCGTCGTCTTGCCCGCGCCGTTGCGCCCCATCAGCGCCAGCACCTCGCCGGGCCGCGCCTCCAGGCTCAGGCCGCGGAGCGCCTCGCGCCCGCCGTAGCTGTACCACACGCCCTCGGACCGTAGCGTGACTCCGGTCGCGGGTGGCGCACTGTGCCCGTTTGGCGTGGGCGCCGGGGACTGCGCGGCGGCCGCGAAGCGCGGGTCGGCCGCGAGCAAGCGGCGCGCCTGCTTCAGGTTGAGCGGCACAGGACTCCAGCCGAGCGCGCGTGCCACCTCGACCAGCGGCGGCGCCAGCGGCACCCGCGCCAGCACGTCCGCGGGCTCGCCCACGAGCAGCGAGCCCTCACCCGGGGGCGGCAGGTAGGCGATGCGGTCGACGTACTGGATAATCCGCTCCAACCGATGCTCCGACAGCACGACCGTCAGCCCCAGATCCTTGTTCAGCTTGACCAGTGTGTCGAGTACCTCCTCGGCCGCCTGGGGATCAAGCTGCGAGGTCGGCTCGTCGAGCACGAGCACGCGCGGCTGCAACGTGAGCACCGCCGCGATGGCTACGCGCTGGCGCTCGCCGCCCGATAGCGTGCTCAGCCGCCGCCCGCGCAGCGGCGCGATCGATAGCTGGTCAAGCACCTCCTCGATGCGCTTGCGCATCAGTGCGGGGGCCAACCCGGCGTTCTCCATGGCGAAGGCCAGCTCGTCCTCGACCGTGTCGGCCACCACCTGCGCCTCGGGGTCCTGGAAGACCAGGCCGACGAGATCGCTCATGGCCGCCGTGCCCGCCACGAGCGGGTCGGCTCCGGCCACGCGCACGTGGCCCGCAATGCGCCCGCCGTAGAAGTGGGGCACCAGGCCGTTCAGCGCGCGCAGCAGTGTCGACTTGCCCGCGCCCGACTCGCCGATGACCAGCAGGAACTCGCCCTCGGCCACCTGCAGGCTCAGGTCCGCCAGCGCGGGCCGCTCTGCCTCAGGATAGGTATAGGTCAGATGGTCGACCGTGATAATCACGCTTGCCTCCAGAGCAAGGGTAGGGCCGGGGCGGCCAGCAGCAGCAGCGCGAGCCCGATCAGCGGCTCGAACGCCGGCCAGGCCAGTGCGGGGTAGGGCACGTAGAGCCACCAGCCGGGCCGAGCGATCGCCGTGCCCGCCGTTAACGCCAGCGACACGAGTAGCGCGGCCGAGACGACGGTGTCGCGGGGGCGCCAGATCTGCCGGCGGTAGCGGGTTTGGTGGGTCAGCCCGGCCAGCCGGCGCAGCGCCAGAGCGATCGCCGCCAGGCCGAGCACCAGCCCGGCCACGCCCCAGCCGGGCGCGTCGCGGTAGTAGAGCAGGCCGAACGCGCCGACCGCGATGCCGCCCGTGCCGAGCACCAGCAGCAGCCGCACGTCGCCGCCCCGCGCGCCGGTCCCCTCGGCCGGGCGGCGCCGCGCGAAGCCGCGCGCCTCCATCGCCTCGGCCAGTTGCAGAGCGCGCTCCAGCCCGGCCGCGAGCAGCGGCACCACCAGCGGCAGCAGGGAGCGCAGGCCGCGGAACCGATGGCCGCGCAGCTGTTGCGCCTCGTAGATCTCACGCAGGCGCACGACCGTCTGCGGCACGTAGGCCAGGGCGATCGCCGTCACCAGCCCGACCTGGGCCAGGAACGGCGGGATGGCACGCAGCAACGCGTACGTGTCCGCGCTCGTGTTGAACGTGGCGGCCACGAGCAGCACGGCCAGGATGGCGAAGCCCGCGAGCGCGCCGTAGGCGAAGCCCTCCAGCGTCAGCGGCCCGCCGACGATGGGCCAGGAGGCCGGCAGGCGGAACAGCACCGTGGCGCCGAGATGCGCGCCCAGGCCGTTGAAGACCGCCGAGAAGGCGGCCAGGACCAGCCCGGCGCGCACGAAGTAGCTCCAGCCGTGGCGTCGCAGGTCGCCGGCCGGCTCGGCGGCGGCGGCCCGGCCGGCCACCGCCGCGTCGACCGCCCGCGCCGCGAGCACGACGAGCACCAGGTAGAGCGGATTGCGCGTCAGCAGCGCGCCGAGCCCGGCCGCGACCAGCCAGAGCAGCCACGTGCGCGTGTGATACGTCGCCGCCTCGGCGATGGGCGGAGGCGCGGTCTGCGCTTGCGGCAGCATCAGGGTGGTCACGGCCGGCCCCGGCGCCTAGCGGCCCGCCGGCCGCGCGCGGCGCACCACCAGCCCCGCGCTAAGCAGCACCGCGGCCAGCCCGGCGATCAGCAGCAGGCCCGCGGGCTCCTCGGCCGCACCGGTGCGCGGCATGCCCGCCGTCCCGCCCGCGGGAGCCGGCGTGGTCGCATAGACCGCCGCCGCGCCGGGCAGCGCGAGCACCGCCTGATAGGTGGCCCCCGCGTTGTCGGCGGGTTGGGCCGCCTGGTAGCGCAGCGCGCCATCGGCGTTCTGCAGGCTCTGCAGGAAGGCCACCGGGGTCGTGCCGCCCTGCTGCCAGGCCGCGCTCGTCGGATCTTCACCTGCCGCCCACAGGCCCAGGATCACTGCCGCCGTCGAGTTGGCGTCGCTCGGCGTGCCCGCTGCCTGCTGATAGGCGAAGCCGCCGTCCGGGTTCTGCTCCCCGTGCAAGTAGGCCACCGCCTTGCCGGCCGGCGCGCCGGGCTGGCCCGCCGCCGCCAGCGCCTGCAGCACGACGGCGGTCGTGTTCGTGTCGGCGGCGCCCGCCGCCGTCGAGCCGTCGAAGGCCCAGCCGCCCTCGGGCCCCTGCACCGACACCAGCCAGGCGGCCGCCGCGGGCGGCACGGGGGCGTGCGCTCCCGCCAGGGCCAGGATCGCTAGCGCCTGCCCGGTCACGTCCTTGCCGTAATGGCCGGTCGTCGCGTCATAGCCCGCGCTGATGACGCCTGGGAGGTCGACGCCGCCGAAGGCGTGCGGATCCTGGGTGGCACCCGGCGCGGCCTCCAGCGCCAGCCAGAGCTTGGCCGCCGTGCCCGGCGTCGTGGCGTACTTGCCCGCCTGGCCGGCCAGGTAGTCCAGGGCCTTGCTCTCGGCCGCGCCGACGCCCGGCGGATTGCCCGCCACGAGCGCCAGGACCCCATCGGCGGTCGAGCCGACCCCGAACCCGGGGAAACTGCCGTCGGGCTGCTGCTGCGTCAGCACCCAGGCCGCGGCCTCTTGCGCCGCGCCACCCGCCGCTCCGGGCGCGGCGGCCACGGCGCTCGGCGCCGCCCCGATCCCGACCGCGAGCGCGAGCGCCAGGGCGACCGCGCCGCCCCAGGCCCGTATCTGTTTCCGCTGCATCGTTCCTGTCCTTCCCGCCCGGCCATCGCCGGGCAACAAAAAACCCCTCTTCGACTGAAGAGGGGCGGCGATCGTCCAGATTGGATCCCGAAATCGCTCATCCGGGCCAGGCCCGGCGCTCCCACCCCCTTTCGCGCGAAGGATGTGGAGCAAACACCATGGTGGGTATCCTGGCTCACGGCTCCCTCGGGAGCCGCTCACAGTTGCGGCACAGCGCCGGTCTCGCACCGGCTTCCCCCATTGGTCGCTCCGCGCATCCGGGCGCGGGGCAGCCATGGCGTTGCACTCTCACTTGTTAAGGTACGTCCATTGTAGCACACCGCGCGCCACGGCACAAGCGGCGCGCGAACCGCGCGCCGCCCGCGCTATCCGGATGCGACGCGCGCCGCGGGCATTCGACCGTGCGCGCCGCCGGAGGGGGCGGGGTTGGCCCAGGCCCCGCCGTGGCATCTGGCATACTACTTGCTTTTTGCATGGAGGCTGCGCGGACGGGCTCAACAAGAAGTCGGCCCCCATCGGCGCACTCATACCGCGATCCAGCGGGGGCGCGCATGCAAGTCGTCATGCATATCTTAAGGAGGCAGAGATGGCTACAGTTGTAGGGTTATTTGATAATGTAGCGCAGGCGCAGGCCGCGATCCAGCGGCTGCGCGAGATCGGCATTCCGTCGGATAATATCTCGCTCGCCATGCGCGACCGCAATCAAGCGGTCGCCGTGGCCGAAGACACCGGCGTCGGCAGCGGCGTTGCCACCGGCGCGGTCGGCGGCGGCATCCTGGGCGGCCTGGCCGGCCTGCTCGTCGGCATCGGCGCGCTTGCCATTCCGGGCATCGGCCCGATTGTCGCGGCCGGCCCACTCGCGGCGACCCTGCTCGGCGCGGGCATCGGCGCCGCCACCGGCGGCCTGATCGGCGCCCTCGTCGGTGCGGGCGTGCCCGAGGAAGAGGCGCGGCTCTACCAGGCGGGCGTGGAGCGTGGTGGCGTGCTCGTCTCGGTGCTGGCCGATCCGGCCCGCGAGAACGACGTGCGCATGATCATGCAGCAGAACGGGATGCGCGACCTGCGCGCCGACCAGGGGCTGTGGACCGAGAACCCGAACTACGCCTATGGGACCGAGGTCGCGGCGCCGGGTGCGGACGCCACCGGCGCGACGGCGGTCGGCGGCGCGGGCGGCGCGATCGCGGGCGGCCTCATCGGCGGCGCGGTCGGCGGGCCGGTCGGCGCGGTCGCGGGCGCGGCCATTGGCGGCGCGGCCGGCGCGGGCGCGGGCCACGAGGCCGAGCGGCCGGCCACCGCCCCTGTTGGCTCCGAAGTCGGCGGTGCGGCCGGCGCCCTGACCGGCGCGGCGATCGGCGCGATCGGCGGGCCGGTCGGCGCGGCCATCGGCGCCGTGGCAGGCGGTGCCGCGGGCGGCGCCATCGGCGAGGGCACGCAGGAAGCCGCGACGGACGCCACCTATGTGCCGGGTACCCCGGTGGCACCAGGCACCGTCGCGCCGGTGGATCCCTACGCCACCCGGGCGATCCCGACGGAAGCGGCGGTTCCTCCGGCCTACCCGGCGGGCACCGTGCCCCCGGCGCAGCACCAGAGCGTAGCCCCTGAAACCACGGGCGGCGCGGCCGGCGCGGTGACCGGCGGCGTGATCGGCGCGGCCGTTGGCGGGCCGCTTGGCGCCGGCATCGGCGCGGCGGTTGGCGGCGCGGCGGGCGCGGGCCTCGGCCACGAGGCCAAGGCCGCGCCCGAGACTGGCCCCGGCGGTGGCGAAGTCGGCGGCGCGGCGGGGGCCGCGACCGGCGCGGCCATCGGTGCCATCGGCGGGCCGGTCGGGGCCGTCATCGGCGGCACCATCGGCGGCGCCGCGGGCGCCGGCATCGGCGAGGACGTGGAAGAGTCGGATGCCGAGACCCCCGCGGTCACCGACAACCCGCCCCTCGACAACACCGACGTCACGGGCTACTAGGGCGATGTGCTAGTTCTTTGCGTTCCAGGCACGACACAGGCAGGCAGCGGACGCAATAGTCTGAGATCATGCCCGATTTTCGTAGCTAGAATTCGATCTAGCACATCGCCCTACTAGGGCGTAGGGCCCGGAGCCTGCGTAATCGGCGGCGGGGACCGTTGGGTCCCCGCCGCCCTGCGTCTCCCGCCCCTCACCGCCCCACGATCGCGCCCGATGCCCACCCAATGCCGATCCCCAGAGCCCGCTTACAAAGGGCCGCATCGCACTCCCTCGCCCCGGAGGGGACAGGGCGGGGTTGAGGGGGGAAAGCCGCCCCACCACCCCGCTTCCCGCCAGGCCGCGCGGGGCGGCAGCATCCTCGCGCGCCGGAGCGCGCTCCTAACAGACGCCCCAGCCCACATCCCGGCTGCCCATCGGGGGCCGCGCGCCCCGGGGGGCGGGGCGCGGGTGACGCGGGCGGTGATGCCGCGCGCCCGCACGGCGCCACCGGGGTCGTCACCCTGCTTTGCGCTGCTATGAGCCGGAATCGCCCAATGGTGACGATGGTGACGACGCAATGGGGGTGGTTGTCGGGAGGACGTGAGGTGCCGGCCGGGCGGAGGCGGCACTCGCAGATGCCCCGGCCCACCTCCCGGCTGCCCATCGGCAGCCGCGCGCCCCTCTCCCGCATTCGGGAGAGGGGCCGGGGCGAGGGCCGCGCGCCCCATCGCCCGGCTCCTCGCGAGCCGACCCCGCGGCTTCCCAGCCCGCGCAGGCCGGGCTACTAGGCCTAGCCGGGCCCGGAGCCTGCGCAATCGTGGCGGGGACCACCGGTCCCCGCCGCTTGCATCCCGCCGGCCTGCGGCGCTCCTGGACACGTACCCATGCCGCCGGGTAAGATGGAAGGGCGAGAATCGAGGACAGCCAAGGAGATACCAACGCATGGCCTATCTGGAGCCACGGGCGGTCGAGGCGGAAGACGCCACGCAGACCGTCTACATCGAATGGAGCGACGACCACACCAGCCGTCACGGCATCACGCACCTGCGCTGGCTCTGCCCCTGCGCCGAGTGTCGCGGCGAGTGGGGCGAGCCCGGCGTGCTCGATCACACCGTGACGCTTACACCCGAGCAGACCGAGCTCACCGACGTGCGTCAGGTTGGCCGTTACGCCCTCATGCCCATCTGGGGCGACGGCCACAACAGCGGCATTTATACCTACGAGTATCTGCGCAAGAACTGCGAGTGTGAGGAGTGCGTGGCGCGGCGGGCCGCCGCGGCGCCGCCCGCGGAGTAGCGGCGCTGCAGTGGGTCAGGGGACCTCGGCGCGGCGGTCGCCCGGCAGCACCAGCAGCGAGCCGCTATCGTAGACGCGCACGGTGTACGGCCGGTCGCGCCAAGTCGCGAGGAAGGCGCAGTCCGGGTCCCCCTCAAAGCGGATGTCGCCACGCGTGACCGTGCCGTCGCGGGCCAACTTCAGCGAGAAAGCCGCCCAGCTTTCGCGAAACGAGTCGGCGATGTGGTCGGCGCCGCGGTCGAGGGACTCGCCGCGCGCGCTATAGGCGCGGCGCCCGGCGCCCGCGCGCAGGCGGGCGCAGCGCTCGGAGTTGGCCATCGCGTCGTGCTCGATGGCGTCCACCCGGGCGAGGATCTCGGGCCAGGGGGTGCCCAGGGGCACGTCGAAGATGCCGATGTGCCCGTGCACCCGGTCGTCCGAGGGGAAGCGATAGCCGGGGTAAACGGTGATCTGCAGCTGTCCGTCGCCCAGGTCGAAGCCCAGGAAGAGCAGCGTGTCGCCATACTGCGCCACGGCCCCGGCCAGTTCGGCGGTGAGGACGTCCTGCTCCATCGCGGTCAGCCCGCGGCCGCGCGGCTAGCCGGCATCGCCGGATGGGGTCTGCCGCCGGTACGCTTTAACCGCGTCCTTCAGCGTGCCGAGGGCCAGGGTGGCGCAGCGCGGCCGGCTCATGACCACCTCGCGCCCCAGCAGGTCGATGATCTCCTCGTGGCTGAGCCCCTCGATCTCGCTCAAGCTGGCGCCTTCGGCCTGCTCGGCCACCAATTCGGCGGCCGCCTGGCTGATGGTGCAGCCCTCGCCTTCGAAGCGCAGGGCCGCGATGGTGCCGTCGGGCGCGACCTTGAGGTGATACGTGACGATGTCGCCGCAGCCGGGGTTGCCCCCCTGCAGGCTCACGTCGGCGTCGGCGATCGTGCCCTTGTGCTCCGGGTGCTGGTACAGCTCCAGCAGATAGTCGATTTGAGACTGGCGATCCATACGGTTATTCTACCATTCCAATTCCTGGTCAGTCAACGGCGCCGGGCCCCGCGGGACCCGGCGCGGGCCGCTCCGCGCGGGCGGCCGGTGCTTGACATCGTGCGATACGTTCCCTAT
>CAWARZ010000005.1:0-237880 GCA_963784695.1 uncultured Chloroflexia bacterium
AGATGTTAAGAGAGGCACTGCCCCCGGCCCTTGACGTGAAAGGACCGTCTGGGTCGAGCATCGAGACGGTTGGTGGTTCACCGCAGCATGTAGACTGGGGACCCGCGCGTTGAGGACACCGAGCGAGATTACAGGTCGCGCTCTTCCGACTATCGTTCGCCGCTCCGCCAGCTAGGCCTGGGGATGCTTCATCGGCAAGGGGCACACCACAATGTCTGTCGTTCATCTTCGATACCTCTTTGACGTCGCTGGATTTCGGTCGCAGATCGCACCGATCGTCGGGCAACTTGAGCAAAACAACACGAGCCTCCTGCGCGCCGCCGCAGGAGAGATAGTGACCCAGCGCCCTGAGATCTGGCCCTTGCTCGAGAACCACCGTTTCTACCCCACCGATCTTGGTCGGGAGGCCGAGGAATTTCCAGAAGAGGTGACCCGCGTCAACTTCTGGCTCATGATCATCCTCGCTCGGTTTTGGCAACCGATATCGGATCTCCACTTAACCGGAACGGAATTACTTGACGTGCTCGACCTCTCGGGCTGGAGCGCGCGGGATACCAAGCTCTTGTTGAACGGCCGGTCCCAACGCGCGCTCCTCCAGCCCGCCCTCGTCGCCGACCCGGTGGCGCGCCCGCTACGGAACGAGGATTGGCCATCGTGGTGCTGGTTCGGGCAGTCCCCGGCACTCACCGGCTGGCTCGATCTTGCGGACGTTACGAATCTTGCTCAGCGGCTTGCGGCCGTCCGTGCATCGCCCGCTGCCATAAGCCGGCCGACTGCTCAGCGCCAACTGGACGAGCTTGCACGGATGCTGGATACGGCGAACCAAGCGCAGTCGGGACTGTTTCTTGCCACCACGGAGTGATTGCCCGGCCGAGGAGCAATCCCCGAACATGGGAGGACGAAGCGGGAAGTGCGGCGCCTTTGGCGGGGCCCGGGCGTCCAGACCACTAAGAGCGCGTGCCCGAGAACCGGGGCCGCTCAACGCCCGTCAGAGCTAGCGGTCGCAAGGTATACTGACATGAAAGTGCAAGGCCCCAGGTGAAAGAGCAAGTTGAATCGGCTCTACGCCCGCTCATCGGGCTGCCGTGCACCGGGATATCTCGGGGCGGCGGACATGGCCGTCTTCCCGTTTGGAACCACTAACAAGCCGCCTGCGACCACCGCCAGAGCAGCACGGGCACCGCCTACAACCCCTTCGGCTCTCCCGGCGCCTAGCGGGACAGCGCGACCGGCTTCCTCTACCTGCTGGCGCGCTACTACGATCCCAGCACCCAGCAGTTCCTCACCCGCGATCCCTTGCTCCCGCTCGCGCAGCAGGCGTATACTTACGTGGGGGGCAGCCCGCTCAACGCGGCGGATCCCACTGGGCGATGTGACCCTGCATACGATCCTGGGGACTGCTTCCAGACGGAGTTGATGGGACAGCAGGGCGGCGCCTCGGCCTATCAATATGATCCGGCAACTGGTTGGCACTTGGCCCCGGAGCCGGCGCCTGGTGAGCCTCCGCCTGCCCTCCCGCCCGGGTACCTCTATCGGAGGGGCGGGCGGACACCAGCGAATGTCACTCCGCGGCTGAAGGACACCGAGGGGCCACATGCCGGTCTATCGGTAAGCATGGCGCCCCAGAAAGGCTTGAAGTTCAAATACGGAGATCTGATCGATAATGGCTTCGAGGTTAGGCTGGATCCTCTGCTTGACGATCCCGGGCATTGCCTCATCCGACCCGGGCCCTCGCAGAACACGACGCTGGAGAAGTGGGCGCTCACGAGAAGTGGACTAGATCAGAACGATAGAACGACCTGGCATGATCTGACTCAGTTGCTCTACGACTTGGGGCTCCCCTTCACACCCGACGCCCGATAGCTCAGCCCTGCCGGGCCGTCTGTTGCACCGCGGGCTGATAAGATGGAGGCTTTCATGGCCGTCGTTACTGATGCGTACCTGTGGCGCCCTGAGGACTATGCGGCGACCCTGTCCAGGCACGTTCGCGGAGCAGACCAGGTCGACTACGTGGCGCTGCGCGACGCGGCCCTTCGCGCCTACGATGCTCATGAACTGGTCCAGCAACTCGCCCTAGATAGTGGGGGTTGGGACCGCCGATCGCTTCTGGAGCAGTGGCCTGCCCAGACGGTGCAGGGGCCGGAATCCATTGCCGTGTGGCTGCTGTTACTCGCCTACGCGGGCCTATGGCCCGCTCGTGGCGGAGCGGGCCAGGATGGGCAGTGGACGTGGGTCATCGAGAGCGCGCGCTTCCTCCCCTGGCCGCAGCGAGACCGCGAACTCCTAAGCAAGGGGCGTCCATTTGAGGACTTCGCCGCGGCGTGGGCGACGCAACTCGCCGCGGCGCACCTGCCTGGGGAGGTGTGGCGGGCATTGCGGCCCGAGGCTGTGGGCGGGGCCGCCGGGTGGCTCGCCGCGGCAGATGTGGTCGCGTTGCTGGCCCGGCTTGACGCGGATAAGATCGCGCTGCAGCGGGTGTCGGAACACACGGGGGTTGCTCAAGCCGGCCGGGGTTTCGAAATCGCGGTAACAGTGCTGCGGTCAGCGATGACTGACGGTGCCGGTGTCTTCATCCTTACGTCGGGCTAGGAGATTGTTGAGCAGAGAAGCCGTCGTCCTCTCGCCACTCACGGTGGAGGCCGTTCTCCGGGCTCTTCGCGCGCAAGTCGAGGCGCCGGCGGCCGGGTGGCCTTTCGGCGCGCTTGCCCGCACGTCAAGCATCGCCCCAGGCGCCAAGACCAAAATCGGCGCGCCCCGCGCCCGCACGAATGTGGGGGGTTTAGCGATTAGGCCTGGTTTCGGCCGGCGTGCCGGTGTAGGGGCCGCGCCACGTGGCATTCGCCCCAACTAATTCATTTTAGGCCTAAAACAGGGCAAACGCGGAACCGGTCTAAACACCGGCAGGCCAGCGCGGCGGATCATTCACGCCTGGGGTTGCCGCCGTTTTGCTCCAAGGCCGCGATCATGCGGCGCCTGACTCTACTAATAACAGCTCCAATCGAATTAGTTGGACCAAATGCCCCACGTGGCTGCCCTGCGCGGTGGCCCGGAATGCCGAGGAAGGCCGCCTCGGCGCCGGGGCGCCGCCCACGCGCGGCGCCCCGGCCCGGTCAACATCCCATGTGCCACCCGCGCCCGTTCGGCGGGGGCAGTTGCAATTCGTACCGGCCGCGATCGTCCAGGACCAGGGCTCCGCCACGCGGCCCCCCGCGGCCCCCGCCCCGCTTTGGCCCCCGCGGCCTCGTGGTCGTTCCAAGGGCGGTAATTTGGTATATAATCTGGCATATACGCGGAAGCTGGCTCGCGCTTTTTATCTGCCCGGAGGTTGCCCATGCGCTTGCAGATGTTGCTGCCCATCGTTTCGCCCCTCCCCCCGGCGCCGCCCACCGCCTGCCCCACCGCCGGCTGCCTCGGCACCGCCTTCGCCTTCCGCCAAGCCGTGCCCAAACCGCTGCGCGATACCCGCTATGCCCACGTCGTCGCCCACCGCTATGAATGCCGCACCTGTCACACCGTCTTCCGCGTCTATCCCCCCGGCGTCTCCCCCGCCCAGACCTCCGACCGGCTGCGCGGCTTGGCCGTCATGTTCTACCTGCTCGGCCTCAGCTACGGCGCCGTCGCCGATGCCCTCGGCGGCCTGGGCCTGGACTTCTCCAAGAGCAGCGCCTATCGTGCCGTCCAGGCCGCGGCCGCCGCCCTGCCCGACCTGCGCCGCGACGCCGTCTTTGGCGCCCGCCGCACCGCCGTGCTCGGCGCCGACCTGACCTCGGTCTGCTGCGGGGGCACCTGGCTCACGCTCGGCGTGGCCGTCGACGACCTGAGCGGGATCACCTTGAGTGTGGACATCCTGGAGAGTAGCGATACGGCGAGCATCCGCGATTGGCTGGCGCCCATCGCCGAAGCCGTCGGGGCGGAGCTGGTGGTCACGGATGATGCCGACGCCTTCAAGACGGTGGTCGATGAGTTGGGGCTGGCACACCAAGTGTGCAAGGCGCACGTGCGGCGCAATACGGAGGAGTTGGTGGCCGAGCTGGGCGCGGCGCTCCAAGGGGACCGCGATGGGTCGCTGGCGGGGTGCGGGAGCAGCGAAGCGGAGGCGGCAGCGGACTTGGCGCGGCTGACGGAGTTGGTGCGCACGCGGCCGGTGGGGGCGGAGCAGGAGTTACACGAGCGGCACCTGCATTATAGGAAGGCGCGGCCGCCGCGGGAAGGGGAGCAGGCGACGGTGGCGTATCGGCTGCGGCTCTTGTTGTTGGACCGGGCCGCGGTGTGGCCGCGGCTGACGCGCTATCGGCGGTGGCAGGGGCCGGGTGGGGAGCGGATCGATGGGACGAACAACGGGAGTGAGCGAGCGATCGGGTGGGGGATCAAGGAACGGTATCGGGGGATGCGGGGCTACAAGCGGGCGGGGAGCGCGGTGGGGGTGAGCCGGCTGGTGTGCTGGGCGGCGAATGCGGGGCGGGCGGGGCGGAAGGCGCGGGTGGAGCAGGTGCTGAGGCGGGCGGCGTAAGGGGCGCGGGGGCGGGGGCCGCTCGACCTGGCGGGCAAACAGGCCCCGCGGATCGATCTTGCTACCGATCTTGAAACAACCACCGGCCTCCGCCCGCTGGGGCCGCGCCGCGCGATCCTGTTATAATAGCCCCATGACGACCCGACGACCCGCGCGCCCGCGCGGCGATCTGCTGCCCGACGTGGCCGTGCCGCCCGCGGCGCTCGTGCCAAGCGAGCCGAACGCGCGCACGGATCTCGCCCAGCTACTCGCCCAGGAAAAGCTGCCCCAATTGCGCAGCATGGCCGCCGCCCGCGGCTTGCACGTGCGCGGCGGCCAGCGCGACGCCCTCGTGGCCGCGCTCGTCGACGATCTGCTCGACCCCGAGGCCCACGCCCGCATCGTCGGCGCCCTCGATCAGCCCGCCCGGGCCATCCTCGCCCTCGCGCTCGTGCTCGACTGGACCCACCATCACACCATGGCCCGCGACATCCAGCAGGTGCTCACCCACACCACGCTGTCGCGCATCGAGCAAGCGCTCGTCCGCCTGCACGACCTCGGCCTCGTCGTGCCGCCGGCCGGGATCAATAGCCGCTACGACCCGACCGTCTATCTGCCCGAGGCCTTCGTGCCGCTGCTCCTGCCCCTGCTGCCCGAGATCCCCGCCTACACCGGCGATCTCCCGGCGGGCGCCGGGGCCGGCGTCGAGTCCGGCGAGGTGCTCGACGAGGCCGTGCCCCTCGTCAAGCTCGCGGCACTGCTCGACGCGCTGGCCGGCGCCGAATACCGCCTCGCCCCCGTCGCCCCCTTCATCTACCGCGGCCAGGAGACCCGCGTCCTCGGCCGCTGGGACGTCGTCGGCGAGGAGGAGATGCGCCGCCCGGCCGACGCCACCGACGAGCGCCCGCCCGGCGTGCAGGTCGCCGTCGGCGAGCCCATCCTGGAGGGCGACGGGCTGGTGCGCCTCGCCGCCGCCGCCGGGCTCAGCGGCCCGGACGAGGCGCGGTTCTTCATCACGCTGGCCGAAGCGCACGGGCTGCTCGGCCGCGCGGGCGGCGCGCTCGTGGTCGAGCCCCAGGCCCTGCCCACGTGGCAGGCCCGCCCGGCGCGCGCCCGGCTCGACAGCCTGCGCGACGTCGTGTTCGGGTCGTGGCCCTGGAGCGAGCTCGAGCCCCTGCTGGCCGGCAATCCGGGCGTGGCCCTCTTCCGCAGCAGCAGCGCCTTCTATCTGGATCCCCAGGTCATGCACGACGAGGCCGGGCGCATGCGCCACGCGCTGCGCCAGGTGCTGGCCTGGCTGCCCGTCGGCGCCTGGTACGACGCGCCCGCCCTGCTCGCCACGGTGCAGCGGCTTCTTCCCCGCCCTCCCCAACCTCCAGCCGCGCCAGCGCACCTGGGAGCGGCCCGGCTGGTGGCTGGAGCGCGTCGGCGGGAATGGCGCGGGCCATTACCTCAACGCGCGCAACCCGAGCGACTGGATGCGCGGCTGGGGCCGCCTCGCCGAGACCGCGCTCAACGGCACGCTCGCCTGGCTCGGCCTGGTCGAGACGACCACGCTGGAGGGGAGCGGCGCGCGCGGCCCGGCGGCGCGGGTCGCGGGCGTGCGGCTCACCCCCCTGGGCGGCCTGCTGCTCGGCCGGCGGCCCGCCGGGCTGGAGCGCGCCCAGCCCCTGCCGGCGGGCCGCCCCTGCGCGCGGACGCGCGGCCCGGCGCTCCGCTTCGGCGGCCCGGCGGCGGGCGCACTGCTGCTCGACTTCGACCCGGCGACCGTGGCTCTCGGCGACCAGTTGCGCCTCGCCCGCGCCGCCGACCCGCTGCGCCTCGACCCCGAGCTCTGCGTCTACGTCATGACGGCGGGCACTGCGCGGCGCGCCTTCGATCGCGGCCTCGACGCGTCCCGCCTGCTCGCGCTGCTGACCCGGCTGGGCGGCGATCCGCTGCCGCCCGCCGTGGCCCGCCCGCGTCGAGGCCTGGTGGGCGGCCTATGGCCGCCTGCGCTTCTACACCGGCGTCGCCCTGATCAGCTTCAGCGACGATTTCACGCTGACCGAGTTGCTCACCGTCACCGGGCTGCGCCGCCACCTGCTCTATCGCTTCTCGCCGCGGCTCATCGCCGTGCCCGAGGACGCGGTCGACGCCGTGCTCGCCGACCTCGCCCGCGCCGGCCACACGCCGCGCGTCGATCGACGAGTTCGGCCCCGCCGGTCGCGCGCCGGGGAGGGCGGGACTGACATGGCGCTGCTGGGACGCCGGCTGCCGGCCCTGCTCAACAGCTATAGCGCGGCCGCGATCCGCCAGATGGCCCAGGGCCGCGACCTCGCGCCCAAGGACCAGCGTAAGCCCACCCTGATCGCCGCGATCGAGGCCGCGGCCGCCGACCCGGAGAGCGTGCGCCGCGCCGTGGAGGCGCTGAGCCCGGAGCAGCGCGCCCTGCTCGTGGTGCTGCTGCGCTTCCCCGGCGAGGCGAACCAGGATCTGGTCGAGGCCGCCGCCGTCGCCGCCGGGGTGATCCCCGGTCCCGCGCACGACCCGTACCGCTACTACGGCTACTACCGCGAGCAGAAGGGCGACCCGACCCGCGAGCACAGCACCCAGCTGGTCGACCTCGTCGCCGGGCTGACCTACCGCGTGCTCGCCCTGACGGCGGCGTCCGGCGGCTACACGCCCGCCTACGACCTCGGCCTCACCGGGCTGGTGCTGATCCCGGCCGAGATCCGCCCGGTCCTGCTCGATCTGCTCACGCCTGCGGATCCGCCCGTGACCCCGGCGCCCGGCCCCGCCGAGTCCGCCGCGCCCCGCCACCTGCAGCGGGCCTTCTTCCTGCTCTGGTCGGCCCTGCGCGACAAGCCCGCGACCCTGACCCAGGCCGGCTACCTGCGCAAGACGGACGTGCGCCGCCTCGGCCAGGTGCTGCGCGTGCTGGAGCCCGGCGCCCAGTTCAACGACGAGACGGACGTGCCCTTCCTCCTCTTCCTGCGCGTGCTGGCGATGCGCTTCGGCATCCTGCAGGTGGTCGAGAGCCGGCTGGAGGCGGGCCCGCCCGAGCGCATGCGCGCCTTCCTCGCGCCCCCCTGGCCCGAGCAGAGCCGGCAGGTGCTGGAGGCCTGGATCGACGAGGGCTCCTACGACCTGGCGCAGACCGTCGCCGCGCCGGGGCCCGAGGCGCGCCCGGCCGGCCGCGCGGTGCCCCAGGACATGCAGGTGCGCGGCTACCGCCGGCTGCTCCGCCTGCTCCGCGACCTGCCCGACGGCTGGATCGCGCTGGAAGCCTTCGTCGACTGGATCCGCCTGCGCCACTTCGCCTGGCTGGCCCTCCCCGACGCCGATCCCTACGCGACGTTTGATGTGGGCACCGTGCTCTTCCAGATCACGCCCGGCTACGGACGGGCTGCCGATCTCTGGGACGCCTCCGAGGGACGGGCCATCCGCGACGCGATCACCCGCCCGCTGGCCTGGCTGGGCCTGGTCGAGGGCGCCGGGGCGCCGGGCCGCGACGCCGCCTTCCGCGTGACCCCGCTCGGCCGCGCGCTGGCGGGCGCGCTGCTCGCGCCCGACACGGCCGAGGCGCTGCTCGCGCCGTTCGCGGCGGAAACGCCGAGCGGCCGCGTCGTCGTGCAGCCCAACTTCCAGGTCCTGGTCGTCGGCGACGTGCCGGAGGAGACCGTCTTCGCCCTGAGCGAGGTGGCCGAATTGCAGCGCGCCGACCAGGTGGTGGAGCTCAAGCTGACGCGCGAGTCCGTCTACGCGGCCCAGCAGGCGGGCTGGACCGCCTCCGAGATCCTGGCGCTGCTCGAGCGCGCGACGGGGAGCCGCCCGGCGCAGAACGTGACGCGCAGCATCAGCGACTGGGCTGCCGCCCACGAGCGCATCGTCGTCCGCCGCAACGCGACGCTGCTCGCCGCGGCCGCGCCCGATCTGCTCGACCGGCTCGACGCCGCGCCCGACGTCGCGCCCCTGCTCGGCGAGCGCCTGCTGCCCAATCTCGCCCTGCTGCGCCCGGGCGCCGCCGGCCCCGCCGCCGCCCGCCGCGCCCTCGACCGGCGCCTGCTGGCCCTCGGCGAGTTGGCCGCCACCAGCGACCTGGGCCGGCCCGGCGCGCGGCCGCTCTTCACCTTCGACCCCGCCGGTCGCGTCACCTGGCGCACTCCCGTGCCCGACTTGCGCCTGCTCGGCCTGCTGGCCGGGCTCACGCGGCCCGACGCCGCAGGCACGCTCATGCTCGACGAGTCCACCGTCCGCGCCAGCGCCGCCGCGCAGGAGTGGCGGCCGGAGACGGTCGCGGCGCTGCTGGAGACACTGGCCGCCTGGCACGTCGGCTCGCTGCCCGACTCCGTCACGCGCCGCGTCAAAGCCTGGGGCGGCTACCTCGGCCAGGCGCGCGTGCGCACGGTCACCATCGTCGAGGTCGAGCGCCCCGAGCTAATGGACGAGCTGCTGGCCGACCCCGCGCTGGCCGGCCTGCTGACTCCCCTGCCCGCGGGCGGCACGGTCGCCCTGCTCACGCTGGCACCCCCCGCCCGCGGCGCCGGCCCGCCCGACCTGGCGGCCGTCCGCGCCGCGCTCCGCGCGCACGGCTTCACGCTCCCCGACGACGCCGCCTAGCCGCGCCCGCCCTGGCACGGTTGCTGCTTTGCGATCGGCGTAACAGGACATTTGTCCTACTCCGGTACACGCGGCCGCGCCCCGTCGCCGCTCCCGTGCCGGGGGCATCGCGCGTAGGCGCCGGGACGGGTGCCGCCCGGCGTGGGGACCCGCAAGGAGTGTGCATGAACAAGTGGTTTACCCGGTTCTCCGGGCAGGTGGCGCAGATCACCGGCAGCAGCTGGGCCTTCCTCGCCGCGGTCGCCCTGATCGTCGTCTGGCTCGTGACCGGGCCGCTGTTCGGTTTCTCCGACACCTGGCAGCTGGTCATCAACACCGGCACGACGATCGTGACCTTCCTGATGGTCTTCCTGATCCAGAACACCCAGAACCGCGACGCCAAGGCGCTGCACCTCAAGCTGGACGAGATCATTCACGTCATCAGCAAGGCGCGCAACGAGCTCATCGACGTCGAGGACCTGTCGGACGAGGAGCTGCGCCAGCTGGTCGACGTCTACCGCAAGCTGGCGCGCGGCGAGGAGGGTAAGCTCACCGAGCGCGAGCTCCAGGAGAAGCTGGCGGCCGCCGCGGCCCGCCTGCAAGCCGACGAGGACGGCAAGGCGGCCAAGGCGGATAAGGCGGACGAGGCCGACCCGCCGCGCCCGCGGCGGCCGCCGCGGGCGCGAAGTCCTGAGCCGCGCGCCGGTGCGGCGACGCTGCGGCCGCTGCTCGTGCTGGTGACCGGGCCGCCCGGCACCGGCAAGACGACGCTCGGCCGCCGCCTCGCCGCCGACCTGGGCCTGCCCTTCCTCGCCAAGGACGCGATCAAGGAATCCCTGTTCGACACCCTCGGCATCGGCGACGTCGCCTGGTCGCGCCGCCTCGGCGCCGCGACGATGGAGCTGCTCTACCTCTGGATGACGACGGCGCTGACCGCCGGCCACGCGATCCTCGTCGACTGCAACTTCCACCCCGAGCAGGCCACCCCGCGCCTGCAGGCCCTGCAGGCGGAGTCCGGCTGCCTGGTCTACCAGGTGCAGTGCCGGGCCGCCGGCCCGGTGCTGGCGGCGCGCTACCTGGCGCGCGCCACCTCGGGCGCCCGCCATCCCGGCCACGTGGACGTCGCGCGCATGGACGACGCTGCCCTCGTGGCCCAGCTACAGCAGGGCGCCTATCCCGACCTGCCGCTGGAGGGCCCCATCGTCCACGTCGACACCACGGACTTCGCGGCCGTGGATTACCCCGCGCTGCGCTCCGGCATCGCCGCAGCGCTGGTGCCCTGAGCCGCGCGCCGTGGGCCCCGGCCGCGGGGCGGGCTGAACTACGCAACCGAAGGCCGGAACTCCGCTTCTTTAATCAAACTCTGCGCCGACTTTAAGCTTTCTTTAAGCTACGGATGGCATAATAATCCTGCAGCGGCGAGGGGCGGACGGGCAGTCAGTAACGAGCTTGTCGAACGTGGCCGCGGTCGGCAAGCGCTCCCCGCCGTCGCTGATCGCCAATAACGATGACCCCCGGGCAGACGCCCGGGGGTTGCTCTTTGTGCGCGGCCGCGTCTGCCTGGCATGAGTCTTGCTAGCCCCAATGCAGATCACTGTTCCCTGCCTTTCCCCTCCTGCGGGGTTCCTGCGCAGGCGCGTACCAGGTACCAGTTGAATTCCCACATACCCGGCCGGCTCCCGGCGCACAGGCGCGGGTGCCGTATGCTAAGGAGGCAAATCCATGGCTGATAAGTTGCTCGAGCAGACACAGAACGCGCTCGAGGACCTCGTGAAGGTGGAATATCAGGCGATTGCGGCCTATGAAGAAGCGCTCGGCGAGACCGAGGACAGCAAGCTGCGGCGCCAGTACAGCCGGTTCCTCGCCGACCACGAGAAGCAAGCGCGGGCGCTCAACAACCGCCTGGTGGAGCTCGGCGGCGAGCCGATCGAGTACGGCGCGGGCTCGGGGAAGGTGAAAGCGGGCCTGTGGGGCAAGATCACCGGCCTCTTCGGCGACGCGGCCAGCCTCGGCGGCATGGTCAAGGGCGCCGAGCAGGGCATCCACACCTATCTGGATCACCTCGACGAGATCCACGACAGCAAGGCGCTCAACATCGTCCGCCGCAACCTCGAGGCCAAGCAGCACGAGGTCCGCTGGCTCGAAGAGCAGGAGCACAAGGAATCGTCCGCCCAGCCCAGCCTGCCCGAGAAGGCGCGCAGCGCCGCGGCCGACCTGAGCAAGAAGCCGGTCGAGGTCGTGACCGAGACCAAGGCCAAGGTGGAAGAAGCCGCGCACCCGAAGCGCACCGGCTTCCTCGGCCTGCCCGTCTGGCTGCTGCTCGCCGCGGGGGCCGCCGCCGCGTTCGTCTTCCTGCGCCGCCAGGAGGAGCCCGACTTCAGCGACGAGGCCTTCGAGTATGAGACGACCGACTTCGGCGACCTGACCGCCGGCCAGCCGGACGGCGAGGGCTATCACGGCATCGCCGAGACCGGCACGCCCGGCGCCTCGAACAACGCCTGAGCCCGCGGGACCCTGACCCTCGATGCCCGGCAAGAGCGCCAAGCCCAAGAAAGACCTTGCGCCGCCCCCGGACCTGGCGCCCGCGCCGGGCATCACCAACCGCACCATCGCCGAGATCATGCTCGAGATCGCCGCGATGCTCGAGCTCAAAGGCGAGAACCGCTTCAAGATCCAGTCGTACCGGCGCGCCGCCGATACGCTGCTGAACATGCCCGACGACGTCCGCGCCATCTGGCACGCCGGGCAGCTGCGCGACCTGCCGAACGTGGGCGAAGCGATCAGCAGCAAGATCGACGAGCTCCTGCGCACCGGGCGGCTGGCTTTCTACGACCGCCTCCGTGCCGAGATCCCCCCGGGGCTGATCGCCCTCACCGCCATCCCCGACGTCGGCCCGAAGACCGCCCTCGCGCTCTACGAGGCCCTGGGCGTCGACAGCGTCGCCGCGCTCGCCGAGGCGCTCGACGCCGGGCGCGTGGCCACGGTGCCCGGCTTCGGGCCGAAATCGGTCGAGAAGCTGCGCGAGGGCCTGGCCGCGCTGCAACAGCGCCCGGGCGACGATCGCGTCCTCGTCTCGGTGGCGCGGCCGCTCGCCGAGACGCTGATCGATCAGCTGCGCGCGAGCGGCATCCCCATTCACCAGATCCAGCCCGCGGGCTCGCTGCGCCGCGGGCGCTCGACCATCGGCGACGTGGACATCCTCTGCACCACGCCCCGCGCCGCAGCGCATCATCGACTTCTTCGTTGCCCTGCCGCTCGTGGATGTGGTCATCGGCCACGGCGACCGCAAGTCGTCGGTGCGTCTGCGCAACGGCCTGCGCGTCGACCTGATGGTGCTGCCGCCCGAGGACTACGGTGCGCTGCTCCACCACTTCACCGGCTCGCGCGAGCACAACATCCAGATGCGCGACCGCGCGCTCAACCAGGGCCTGAAGCTGAACGAGTACGGCTTCACGCGCCCCGACGGCAGCCACCTCGCCTGCCCCGAGGAGGTCGACGTCTTCCGCACGCTCGGGCTGCCCTGGATCGCGCCCGAGCTCCGCGAGGGCACCGGCGAGATCGCCGCCGCCGCGGCGGGGCGGCTGCCCCACCTGGTCACGGCGGACGACATCCGCGGCGACCTGCACAACCACAGCGTCTGGAGTGACGGCACGGCCACGATCGCCGAGATGGCGCGCGCGGCCCGCGACCGCGGCTACGCCTACATGGCGCTTACCGACCACACCCAGAGCCTGACCATCGCCCGCGGGCTGACCGTCGAGCAGCTTTGGGAGCAGGCGCGCGAGGTGGCGGCGGTCAACGCCGCGCTGGCGCCCTTCCGCGTGCTGCATGGCGTCGAGCTCGAGATCCGGCCCGACGGCACGCTCGACTATCCCGACGAGGTGCTGGCCCGGCTCGACATCGTCGTGGCAGCCGTCCACCAGGGCCTGCGCCAGGACGCGGACCGCATCACCGAGCGCGTGCTGCGGGCCTGCCGCAACCCCCACGTCGACATCATCGCCCACCCCACCGGGCAACTGCTCACGGGCCGCGCGCCGAGCGCGCTCGACGTCGACGCGCTCATCGCCGAGGCGCGGCGCACCGGCACCGTGCTCGAGATCAACGCCTCGCCCGAGCGCCTGGACCTGGACGACGTCTACGCCCGCCGCGCCATCGAGGCCGGGGTGCTGCTGGCGGTTGACACCGACTCGCACCACCCCGAAGGCTTCGCGAATCTGACCTATGGGCTGGCCGTGGCCCGGCGCGCCTGGGCCGAGCCGTCCGACATCTTGAACACCCGCCCGCTGGACCGCCTTGCTGGCCTGGCTGGCGGCGCGGGGCGCCTGACCCGGCCCGCCCCGCCGGAGGACCACCGATGGATTTCCCTGCCGATCTGCCCACCGTCCCCCGCGCCTGACCGGCCGGCCGCCGCGCCGAGCCCCGCTGCGCCCGCGCCCGACCCACCGGCCGCCGTGCCCGCCGCACCGCCGCTGCCCTGGCCCGCCGACTCCGCTAGCCCGACCGCCGACCCGTGGCCCCTGCCCGCCATCTGGTGGACCCTGGGCGCCGACGGCGAGTAAGCCGCCCGGCGATCAGGCGCCCGCCCAGGTCAGGATCAGGTCGGTGCCGTAGCCCAGCATGAAGCCCACGAACACCCCCGACATGGCCAGTTGGCGCCGCCCCAGGCGGCGCCCGGCGTGTAAGAGCTCGCTCACCACGTACAGGATCGAGCCCGCCGCCAGCGCCAGGAAGGCCACGAAGATCGGCGGCGATTCGACCGCGTAGCCGAGCACCGTGCCCGCGAACGTCGGCCCGCCGCCGATCAGCCCCGCCAGGCCGAGGAAGCTCCACGGGGGCGGCCCGGCCGCCGTCAGCGGCGCGGCGATGCCGAAGCCCTCCGTCATGTTGTGCAGCCCGAAGCCGACGATCAGCGTGACCGCGAGCCCGATCACGCCCAGCCGGGCGGCCTGCCCGATCGCCAGCCCTTCCGAGAAGTTGTGCAGCCCGATGCCGGTCGCGATGAGCAGCGCCAGTTGCCGCGGCGCCGGGCCGCTCTCCGGCGGGCCGAACACCGGCCGCCGCAGGAAGCGGCTCTCGAACGCGACCAGCCCGAGCAGCCCCACCCCGAACCCGCCGACGAAGAGCGCCAGCAGCCCCACGAACGCGCCCGGCGCCCCGCCGCGCGCGTCGTCGAGGGCCGCCTCGATCGGCTCCGTCGCCTGCGTGATGACGTCCCACAGCAAGAAGATCAGGATGCCCGTGGCCACCGCGTTGAGGAAGGCTTGCAGCCCGCGCGGCGGATGCCGCAGCCGGGCCAGCGGGAGGCCCAGGAAGATGGTCAGGCCGGCGATCGCGCCCAGCAGGATCGTGAGGGGAAAGCTCACGACCGCCGGGCGCGCGCGGGATGCGGGGGGAGATCAGCCATGTCGCCCGAGTCTAGCATCGCCGCCCCGCCCTGTCAAGCCGCGCCCCGCCCGCTCCGGCCCGCCCATCCGGCGACAAGTCGCCGCTACGCGCCCGCCCCGCACAGCCGCCCTCAGACAAGCCCCTCCGCAGGACCCGACTCTCCCCAGGCGCCGCACGCCTCCGGACCGCCCCCGGCCGCCCCACCGCTCCTTTGTCATCCCGAACGCAGTGAGGGATCTCCGACTCCGAACGGCTGCCCTGAAGCAAGCGCTTCCCAGCCGCCCGACTCCCCGGCGCCGCGCGCCTCCGGACGCGCCCCCACCGCTCCTTTGTCATCCCGAACGCAGTGAGGGATCTCCAACTCCGAACGGCTGCCCTGAAGCAAGCGCTTCCCAGCCGCCCGACTCCCCAGACACCGCGCGGTCGCCCCGGGACAGGCGCCCCCACCCCTCCTTTGTCATCCCGAACGCAGTGAGGGATCTCCAACTCCGGGATGTTCCTGCTGATAGCCCGTGCCGCACCGAGCCCTCGGGGCTGGGTCAGGCCGCCGGCGGGCGCCGGCCCCGCCCGCCGGCAGCCGGTCCGGGGCCGCCGCATTCGTGCATTCGTTGGCCCGCATTCGTGGGCGGCCGGTCTCCGCGACCGCCCCGCCCCTCGGCAGCCGAATAGCCCCCCACCCCATCGCCCGCGACTTTTCCCCCACACGCCGCGTTGTGCAGACCAGGGAGGCCCGGACAACCGGCCGCCGCGCGGTCAGGCGAGCGGGGGGCGAAGGAGCAGGCGCATGCACTACAACTCGGCGGAGCATTTTCTGCGCACCCAGACAGACGCCATCACCGCGCGGCTCGCGGAGGGCCAGGCCGCGGCCGGCGGCCACTACGCCCGCCTGACCCCCGCAGCGCGCCAGGCCACGGCCGCCGCCGATGCGCACCAGTTCATCGCCGCGCTGCTCGCGGCCAACCTCGCGCCCGACGTCGTCCAGGCCGGCGCCCGCGCGGCCGGCGACGCGGGCGTGCCCATCGACGACCTCCTGCGCATGACCGACGAGACCCAGCCCCGCCTCCTCGCCTTCATCACCGCCGAGCTGGCCGACCAGCCCGAGCTCGGCGCCGATCTCGTGCGGCGTATCCGCGATGTCAACGCGCGCTTCCGCAGTAACGTCACCGCCGTCAAGCTGGAGCAGGCGATCGCCCGGCTCCGGCCCCGCACCCCGCGCCCATGAGGCGCCCGATCCGGCCGGCCGCCGGCCGCGGCGGGCCCGCGCCGCTGCGCGCCGCCTTCGGCCGCGGCGCGGCCTGGAAACTCGCCGCCGACCTGCTCGGGCGGCTGCTCCAGTACGCGCTGCTCTGGCTCGCGGCCCGGCGGCTGGGCCAGGCCGACTTCGGCGACCTGGCCTTCGCCCTCAGCGCGGGCTACACGCTCGCCCAGGTAAGCGACTTCGGCCTGCAGTTGTTCGTGCAGCGCGAGCTGGCGCGCCTGGTCGACGGCACCGGCGCCGACGCCAGCGTGCGCGACGCCGCCGCGGCCGGGCGACTGGTCGGCGGCGGGCTGGCCATCAAGGCCTGGCTCGCCGGCCCGACCCTGGCCGCCCTCGCCGCGCTGGTGCTGCTCGAGCCCGTCGCCCACAAGCCCGCGCTGCTGGCCGTCGGCGCGGCCATGATCGCGGGCAGCGCGCTCGAATACTGCGCCTATTGCTTCCGCGCGCTCGGCCGCCTGCAGGACGAGGCGGCGGCCATCCTCGTGGCGCGGGGCGGCAACCTGCTGCTCGGCGCCGGGCTGCTCCTGCTCGGCGGGGGAGTCGTGGGCCTGGCGGTCGCGGCGAACGCCGCCATGCTCGCCGGAACCGCCTTCGCCTACCGGCGCCTCCGCACCGCCGTCGCGCCCGTCTGGCGGCCCGATTGGGCCTACTGGCGGCGGCAGGCCGCGCAACAGCTGCCGATCGGCCTCGGGATCCTCTGCAGCATGCTCGCTTTCCGCGTCGACATGCTCCTGATCCCGGCGGTCGCCGGGCGGGCGGCGCTCGGCGTCTACAGCGTCGCCTATAAGCTGTTCGAGCCCGCCCTGATCGTGCCGGGCGTCGTGCTCGCGGCCACCTTCCCGCTGCTGGCCCGGCGCGGGGCGGGCGGCGCGGACGCGGGCGGCGCGGTGCTCGCGCCGATGCTCGGCCTGCTCGGCGGGCTCGGCGCGGCCGCGGCGGCCGGGCTGGCCCTGCTCGCCGGCCCGATCGTCGGCCTGCTCTACGGCGCGCCCTACGCGGCGGCCGCGCCCGTGCTCGCGGCGCTGGCCCCGGCCCTCCTGCCGCTCTTCCTCAACTACGGCCTCACCCACGCGCTGATCGCCCGCGACCGCACGCGCGCCTACGCGGTGCTCATGCTCGCCGCCTTGATCGCCAACCTCGCGCTGAACCTGGCCCTGCTGCCCGCGCTCGGCATCCTCGGCGCGGCGCTCGCCACGGGCGCCACCGAGGTGGTCGTGCTCGCGGGCGGCGCGCTCGCGTTGGGGCGGCGGGGCGCGCGCCCCGCCGTGGCGGCGCCCGTCGCCGAGCCCGGCTGGGAGGCGGGGCTGTGAGCCGGGAAGCCGATGTGCGCGTGGAGGCCCGGTGGCCGGCCGTCGCCGCGCCGCGCGCCGATACGCGAGCGCGCCTGGCGGCGTGGAGCGGGCGGCTGCTGTTCGGCGCGCTGCTGCTCGTGCTGCTGCTGGCCCCCTTCGAGGCCGGCTATCCGCCGCTCATCCGCCTGCCGCTGCTGCAGTTGACCGACCTGGAGGCGGCTTTGCTGGCCGCTCGTCGGCGCCTGGGCGCTGGCCCTGGCCGCCGACCCGGCGGCGCGCGCCCGGGCGCGGCGGCTGCCGCTGCTCGCCCCGATCGCCGCCCTCGTCGGCGCGACAGGGCTTGCCTGGGCCTTCGGCGAATACACCGCGCTGGGCGGGCACTACCTCTACCGGCTGGTCATGGGCGCGCTGGTCTACGCGGCGGCGTCGGAGGCGCTGCGCGGCCGGGGGCGCCTGGCCGCCGCCGTGGGCGCCTTCCTGGCCGCCGGGGCCGGCGCCGCCGTGCTGGGCCTGCTCGAGTTCGTGCCCTGGATGGACGTCGAGCCCTGGCTGGCGCCCTTCAAGCCGCTGCCGACCACCGTGGGTGGCGTGCTGCGCCTGAGCGGCAGCTTCGAGTACGCCAACGGCGCGGCCCTCTACTTCGAATTGGCCCTGCCTGTCCTGCTCGGCGCGCTGATCGCCGCGCGGCTGCGCCGGGCGGAGGCCGGGCAGCGCCGGTGGCGCGCGTGGCTCGGGCCGGGCGCGCTCGTCGCCGGCCTGGGCGTCTACAGCCTCGCGCTGCTGCTGACCCAGAGCCGCGCGGCGCTGGTCGGACTCGCCGCGGGCCTCGCCGCCCTGGCAGGCCTCGCCCTGCTGCGCGCCCGGCGCGCGCCGGGCGGGGGCGGCCCGGGGCTCGTCCTGCGGCCGCTCGGCCTGCTGCTCGCGGTGCTGCTGGCCGCGGGCGCCTATCTCGTCTTCACCCAGCCCGCCTTCAGCGTGCGCCTGACCACCGTCAACGACCGCGCCTGGTATCAGGCCGCGCTGACCGCCCCGGCGCTGGGCGCCCTCGCCCCGGGCCAGACCGCCACCGTGCCGGTGACCGTGCGCAACGCCGGGCCGATGATCTGGCGCGCGCAGGGCCCCCTCGCCGTGCACCTGAGCTACCACTGGGCCACGGCGAGCGGGCAGGACTACGTCGTCTTCGAGGGCGCGCGCACCACCCTGCCGTACGATCTGGCGCCCGGCGCGCAGGTCACCGTGCCCGCGACGCTGCAGGCGCCGCCCCAGCCGGGCACCTACCGGCTGCAGTGGGACCTCGTGCAGGAGCGCGTGACCTGGTTCTCGGTCAAGAGCCCGCCCCAGGGCGGCGCCGCCGTCGTCGCCGTGCAGGGTCCCGCCATCGCGGCCCCGCTGCCCGCGCCCACGGGCAGCGCGCCGCCGGTCGACGTGGCGAGCTTTGCCGGCGCCGACACCGCGACGGTCTCGCGGCTCCAACTCTGGCGCGTGGCGCTCCGCATGTTCCTGGCCCACCCGCTCACCGGCGTGGGCCCCGACGGCTTCCGCAACCTCTACGGCCCGTATGCCGGCGTGACCACCTGGAACCCCAACATCTACACCAATAACACCTACCTGGAGATGTTCGCCAACCTGGGGCTGCCTGGCGGCCTGGCCTTCCTCTGGCTGGCGGCGACGATCCTGTGGCAGGCCGGGCGCCGCGTGCTGCGCGCCCCCGCCGGGCCCGCCTGGGCGCTCGGCCTGGGCGCTACGGCGGCCCTCGCCGCCTTCTTCGCCCACGGCTTCGTCGACTACTTCCTGTTCAGTACGCCGCTCTACACCGCTTTCTGGTTCCTGGCGGCGGTCGCTCTGGCCGGGCCGCGCCCCGCGGCGCTCCCGGCCGCCACCGATCCGTGAGGGTACCGTGATGCGCATCGGCGTGGAAGCAACGGCGCTGCAAGGCAACAAGTCGGGCGTGGGCTACTATACCGAGCACCTGCTGCGCGGGGTCATGCGCGCGGCGCCCGAGCACGACTATCTGGTCTTCGTCAACCGCGACGTCCGGGCCACCTGGACGCCGCTCGGCGCCGAGACGCTCTACGGCCGCCGCTTCCGGCGCCCGCGCGCCCTCTGGATGCAGACGGCGCTGCCCCGCGCGCTGGCCGAGACGCGCCCGGCGCTCTGCCACTTCACCAACTACCTGGCGCCGCTGGCCTGCCCCTGCCCGTCGATCGTCACCATCTACGACATGACCATCTTCCTGACCCCCCAGTTTCACCACTGGAAGAAGCGCGTGCTCGACCGCGTGCTGGTGCCGCCCGCGGCCCGCCGCGCCGCCGCCATCCTGACACTGTCCGAGAGCGCGCGGCACGACATCGTGCGCCGGCTCGGCGTGCCCGCGGCGCGCGTGCACGTGGTCGGCGCTGCCGCGGCGCCCGGCTTCCGCCCGGTGACCGACCCGGCTGAGCAGGCGCGCGTGCGCGCCCGCTACGGCCTGACAGGGCCGTACATCCTCTACGTGGGCACGATCGAGCCGCGCAAGAACCTCGTCCGCTTGATCCAGGCCTTCGCCCGCCTCAAGGCCGCCGGCCTGCCCCATCGGCTGCTGCTCGTCGGCCAGCCCGGCTGGAAGGACGCGCCCATCTACGCCGAGGTGGCGCGCCTCGGCCTGACCGGCCAGGCCGTCTTCACCGGCTACGTGCCCGAGGCCGACCTCCCGGCGCTCTACACGCTGGCCGAGGCCCTGGCCTTCCCGTCGATCTACGAGGGCTTCGGCCTGCCCGTGATCGAGGCCATGGCCTGCGGCACGCCCGTGCTCACCTCACGGTCTTCCTCACTGGAGGAGATCGCGGCGGACAGCGCGCTGCTGGTCGACCCGTTCTCCGTCGAGGCGATCGCGGCGGGCCTGGCGCGCCTGCACGCCGACCCGGCGCTGCGCGCCGACCTGGCCCGCCGCGGCGCCCGGCGCGCCGCCGCCTATACCTGGGAGCGTGCGAGCGCGGCCACGCTCGCGGTCTACGCCCAGGTCGGCCGCCACGCCCGCAGCCGCGGCCCCGCCTGGGCCGCCCCCGCCCCCGCCGCCAAGCGCCGCGCCTCCTAGTGGGTCACGCCGCAATTGAGTAGCCATTCGGAATAGCGGCCCCCGATCCGCCCACGCGCCGTACCCGGCTGTGGCGTCGGCGCGCGTGCCGTGTGCCCTTCCATACAAAGGGGGTCGGCGCGCGATTCCAGCCCGCCACTGTGTCCTCCAACCAGCGGATCACTGCTTGCGCGGTTTGCGGGTGCTGGCCCGCCAGTGCCCGCCGCACCAGAATGCGTTGGACCGACTCCGCCATATTCAGCCACGATCCCGACAGCGGGGTATAGAGCGGGATTACGCCGTGCTCCAACAACCACTCGACCATCGTGTCACTCTTGTGCCCGGCCAGATTGTCCCAAATCAAAAGCAGGCGCGGCGGCGGCAGGACCCGGTTCAAGTGGTAGCCCCACCACTCGTCCCATTCGCCCGCCGCATCCGGCGGGGGCAGCTCCGCGAGGATTTGCGTGAGTTCGCCCTGCAACCAGGGATGCAGCACCGCATTGGGCGCCGCTTCGACCCCGATCGCCCGTACTTCCCCGGTGGCCGGGCGGAACAAGGTCAATAGCTTCGCCGTCCCTCCGCGGATGTATTCATGCGGCTGTCGGGCGGGCTGCTCCGCCGACTGCCAACTGGCCCCTGGCTGCGGGATCGCTTGATAGGGCCCGGCTTCGTCTTGACACCAGACCGGCAAGCCGCGCGCCTCGCCCCGCCGATACGCTTGTTCAATCACTTTTTTTTCAGTGCCGCTTCGGGATCGACCACGGTGACGACCCCGGCGTTGCGCTTGCGTTGGGCGGTGCCGGTGGGACACCAGGTGCGGGTGCGTTGATAGGAATAGTCGGCCTCCGCCAACACGCGGCGGATCGTGGTGGCTCCCAACTGCGCGAACGCGGGGTCGTCGGTGCGGAGCGCGCGTTGCAGGGTCGAGAGCGACCAGGTGGCGGTGCCATCTTGGCGCCGATCCGGAGGAGTTTGCACCTTTTGCACGATGCGCGTGCGGGCGGCGCTATTGTAGTGAACCCGCCGGCCGCGGCCGGGCGCGATATCGAGCGCGCCCAAGCCGTGCTGATTGAAGCGGACGACGAGTTGGGCAATGCTATCGCCGCTCTTGAAGCCGGCAGTGGCAGCGGCCTGCGTAAAGGAGTGCCCGGCGGCAACGGCCAAGAGGGCCTGGGCACGGCGACCACGATCCTGACGTTCGCTGGTAGCGTTGACGATGCGCGTTAATTCCTGCTCTTCCAAGGGAAAGAGCGGGCGTAACGGCACTTTTTGGCGAGCGGGCATAGACGATTCCTCCCGCCCCAGTATCCCCAATACCCGACCAAAAGGCAAGCTATTTGCAGCGTGACCCACTAGTGCATGTCCGGCGCAGTGCCTTGGATTCGAAGCACGGTCAACCTGCTTAAATCCGCGTATCTATTCAAGGGAAGGGCCGGGTTCTGCACTAGACGCCGGCGCACGCCGCAGGCGCCGCACCTCGCCGGGCCGCAGGGCTGCCCGCCCGCCGCAGCGCCGCGGGTTGCCCCTGCCGCCCGGCCGCCCCCTTGTCATCCCGAACGCAGTGACCGATCTCCGACTTCCGGAATCTTCCCCGGAAGCAGGCGCCGCCGCACCGGCCCGCATCCCGGACGCCGCAGCGCCGCCCCGGGCAAGTCCCCCTCACCTCCCCCTTGTCATCCCCCCTTTGTCATCCCCCCTTGTCATCCCCACCTCTCCTTTGTCATCCCGAACGCAGTGAGGGATCTCCAACTCCGGGATGTCGCCCTGAGGCAGGCGTTTCCAGCATACCCGGCTCCTCGAAGACTCGGCCTGCTTACCAGCCCGGATCCAGGCGGGACCGTCTGCAGGAGGGGCTCTGCCCCGCGACGCGCCGCCCCGCGCGACTCCGCCCGACAGCGCCGCGCCTCCCGCTGGGGCGTCAGGCCGCCGTACTTGTCGCCGCGCCTCCCCCTTGTCATCCTGAACGCACGTGAAGGATTCCCGCGCCGGGATGTTCCTAGAGATAGGCTTTCCGCGCCGAGCAGCCGGGGAGAGGCCGGGGCGGGCGCCCAACACCGCGCCGGCGCCCGCCGGGGCCGCCCCGCCCGGGCACCCCTACGCGCCCCATGGCACCCTGCCAGGGTTCTGTCACCGGGAGCGATAGTTATCATTAGACGCCCTCGGTCACTCGGACCCACAAATGTCCCAGGGATGGGACAGGAGGATCTCCGACTAGGAATGCCTGACTAAAGGAATAATTCCGCGGATCCCGCGCCGGATGGGCCCCGCGCGCCCTGCCGTCCGCATTCCGCCCGATCGGAGATTACTGCTGATAGTAGCAGGAATATCCACGGCGGACCCTCCGGACCCGACGACGCAAACCCGGATTTTGGGACATTCTGTGACATTCTGGGACATCCGTGCTTCCGAGCGGCCCCAGCCGGCCCCCGAACAGACCGGCGGCCCCTCTTGACACGCCCCAAAGATCACAGTACACTTGTTCTAATCGGAGGCCCGGGCGCGGGTCTTGCCTGAGGGATGTGGCGGCCCGAGATGCGGACCGCGCGCTGCCGGGGCGCCCGCCGAGGCCCCCGGGGACGAGAGGAGACCGTCGTGATGAGCCTGGAGCCCGGCGATCAGCGCCGGGTCGAGCAGTTGGTGCAGCGGGTGCGCGCCGCCTGGCATGGCCGCATGGACGTGCCGGCCGGCCAGATGACGGTCCTCAGCAATGGCCTGCAGGTGACCGTCGCGCTGGAGCCGGGCGACCACGCCGGGCAAGACGATCCCGACGAGCTCCGCCTCTGGCTGGCCGTCTGCGGCACCGACCGCCAGCCCACGTTCCACGAGCTCCAGCTGCTGATCGGCCTCGTGTTCAGCGCCAGCCAGCGCGGCGCGGGCAACCCCCTGGCGATCTCCACCGGCCGCCACACGCCCTACCTCGTCCTCTGCAGCAGCCGCGTGTCGCACGGCGGGCGGCGCCCCTCCTGACCCGCGGCGCGGCGCCGGCCCGTCCGGCCCGCCCGGCGGTTTCCAGTACCATTGTACCCCCGGTTACCTCTTGCTTTCAACTCATCGCGGTGTTACGATAGAGCCTGGTGTACCGGGTCGGCGGGGGGCACGGCGTGCCCCGGGATATGGCACGGCGCCCGGCCAACAGAACAACGAGGAGCGAAACGGCAAACCTATCGTGAGATAGGGGCGCAAAGCCACGGGTGCCCCGCGCGGGCATCGCCGGGTTGACCGTCTCCGCGGCGCAGTGGCAGGGTGCCGCGCGTTTCGGGCCCGGCCCCGGTGGGGTGCCGGGCTTTTGCGTCGGCGGAGTCCCCGCTCCGATGCGCTGCCCGCGCTCCGTCCCACAGGCGCGGCGGGGCCGCCACCTAACTCTCGGCCGAGAGGGCATGCAATGTCGCGAGGCGCGTGGCTCTACATCGCGCTAATCCTGACGGCGGGCGCGGGGGTCGCGGGCGTGTCGCTGCCCGATCTGGCCCAGCCATGGTCCGTCTGGGCCACCTGGGCGGCGCTCACCGTGCTGACGATGCTGGCCCTCTTCTTCCGGGCCGTCTTCCAGACGAAGCACGAATCGGACACCGGCACGACCGCTTACAGCCCCGTGCTGGTCTTCCTCCTGGCCGGCGTCCTGCTGCTGCCGCTCCCCCTCCTGGTCTTGCAGGTCATCGTCTCCCACCTGGCGCAATGGGCGCGCGAGCGCTGGGCCCACACCGCGAACCTGCCCGCCTGGTACATCCAGCCGTTCAATATGGCGGTGTACATCCTGGCCGGCGCGGGCGCGGGGGCGATCGCGGGCGGCTTGCAGGCGGGGCCGCCCGTCGGCCTGGCGCCCCAGCCCATCGTGGCCGCCCTGCTCGTGATCCTGACCTTCCTGCTGCTGAATACCCTCCTGATCGGCGAGGTGCTCGTGCTGGCGCGCGGCGTCACCTGGCGCGACACGCAGGTGCTCAACCCCGAGAACCTGCTGCCCGACCTGCTGATGCTCGTCCTCGGCTACGTGGTGGCCTACCTCTGGCTGCAGAGCCCCTGGCTGAGCCTCATGGCCCTCATGCCGCTCGCGCTGATCTCGCGCGCGCTCATGGTGCCTCAACTGAAGAAGGAAGCGCAGACCGACGGCAAGACCGGCCTGGCCAACGCGCGCCACTTCGCCCATCTGTTCGCGGCTGAGCTCGAGCGCGCCCTGGCCTTCAACCGGCCGCTGGCCGTGCTGATGGCCGACCTCGACTTCCTGCGCAACATCAACAACGCCTATGGTCACCTGGCCGGCGACGTGGTGCTGGCGGGCGTGGGCCGGATCATCCGCGAGACCGTCGGCGCGCACGACATCGCCGCGCGCTTCGGCGGCGAGGAGTTCGCCATCCTGCTGCCCGAGACCGAGGCGCCGGCCGCCGTGGCCCTCGGCGAGCGCCTGCGGCAGACGGTGGCCGCCACGCCGTTCGTGGTCGCGACGAGCCCCACGCCGATTTACGTGACGATGAGCATCGGCGTGGCCTGCTACCCCCACGACGCCCAGACCCAGGCCACGCTGCTCCACGCCGCGGACATCGCGGTCTATCAGGCCAAGCTCTCCGGGCGCGACCGGGTGGTGTGCGTGACGGACATCCCGCACTCCACCCAGCTGGAGCAGATGCTGGGCATCGAGGCGCGCCTCTTCGACGAGGCGTTGCCGGCGATGCCCGCCGCGGGCGCGGCGCCGGCCGTCGTGGATATCGAGGCGGGATCGCGGCGGCTGCACCACACCGCGGACGGCGCGGACGGCGTACCGGCTCCCGCCGCGCTCGGCAGCCCGCCGCAGGCGCCCGCCGCGGAGATCGCTCCGGCAGGGGCGGCGCCACCCGCGCGCCCGGCCCGGGCGCTCGGCCTCTACGTGGGCGGCGTGATCGCGGCGGGCGCGATCGTCGCCGCGCTGGGGCTGGCCCTGCAGCCGCTCAACAACCTCACGGCCTTGCTGGTCTTTGCTGTCCTGGCCGCCTTCCTGGAGCTGTTCCAGATCAACATTTACGGCCCGGCCACCACCTCGGCCTCGGTCGCGGCGATTTTCGCCGCCGCGCTGGTCGACGGCGTGCCCGGCGTGCTCGGCGTCGGCGCCGTCATCGCGCTGGTCCACTACCTGCGGCAGCGCCCGCGCCTCTACAAGTCCGCCTTCAACCTGGCCACCTACGTCCTGGCCGGATCCGCCGTCGTGGTCATCATGGCCGTGATGGCCGTGCCGCTTACGGTCGACAACCTCGTCTGGCTGCTGCTGCCGACCGCGGTGGCGGCGCTGGCGCAGTACGTGTTGAACACCGGGCTGGTCGCCGGCGCGGTCGCCCTCGCGGCGGGCGAGCGCCCGACCCGAATCTGGCGGCAGCAGTTCCAGTGGCTGGCCGGCCATTATCTGGTGCTCGGCCTGCTCGGGTTCATGCTCGCGCTCGCCTATGGTCTGGTTGGCCCGATCGGCGCCGTGCTGTTCATCCTGCCCGTGGTCATCATGCGCTACGCGCAGGAGCAGTACGTAGACCGCACGCGCGACAGCATGCAGGAGCTGACCCGCATGAACCGCGAGCTCGGTCAGGCCAACCAGGAGATCGTGTCGGCCAGCCGCGCCATCGGCCAGCTAAACGACGAGCTCTTCCTCACCCTGTCGCGCATCCTGGACGCGCGCGACCCCTATGTGGCCGGACACTCGGCGCAGGTCTCCGCGTATGCCACCGCGACGGGGCAGGCGCTGGGCCTGCCGGCCGAGCGGCTCGCCACCCTGCGCCAGGCCGGCTTCCTGCACGACATCGGCAAGATCGCCATCCCCGAGACCCTGCTGCACAAGCCGGCCCGGCTCACGCCCGAGGAATACGAGCACATGAAGATGCACGTGGTGATCGGCGCCGACTTCCTGAGCGCCAGCCACGCCCTGCGCCACCTCGCGCCGTTCGTGCGCCACCATCACGAGCGTTGGGATGGCCGCGGCTATCCCGATGGCCTGGCCGCCGACACGATCCCCCTCGAGTCGCGCATCCTGTCGGTCTGCGATGCGGTCGAGGCGATGGCCTCCGACCGGCCGTATCAGGTGGGCAAGACGCCGCGCGAGATCGTCGCCGAGCTGCAGCGCTGCCGCGGCAGCCAGTTCGATCCGGCCGTCTGCGACGCGTTCATCGGCCTGGTCGAGCGCTACGGCGACCACTTCGTGGTCAACTCGGCGCGCGAGGTGATGCGCAAGAAGGCGCGCGTGCACGAGCTCGTCTACCCCATCGGCGAGCACCTGCCGGAAGCCGTCGCGCAGCGCGCCGGCTAGCCGCGCCGGCCCGGCCGCGCGCCCGCCCGCCAAGCTCCCCAGCCGGGCACCTTACCCGACGTTACCGCAGCACGGGACCCCGGCATGGTACTTCTTTCCTATATCCGGCCCCCGATGGTCATGCTATAATCGAGGAGACAGCAAACAGGACCGCGAACCGCGGCCCAAGTGCATAGGGCTGATCGAAAACGCAAACCTATCGTGAGATAGGGACGCAAAGCCACGGGTCCACGTGTGGATAGCCGGGTTACCGAAATCAGCGGAGGGTGCAGTCAAACCTCTCCCTGCAAGACGGAAACTCGGCTCTAGACGCTAGTCAGAGCCGAGTTTTTATTGTCTCAGGGGCAGTGGCCACCCGTTCGCGGATCCTAGATCGGTACGAACGCAGCGCATGCTGCATCGGAGAGAGCGCGCCAGGCTGGCGGTACAGGTCCCGCCCCCGCCCGGTCGCTCGACGGGATGGCCCGTCCCCGGTGCGCAGCGCGCTAACAAAGCACACGTGGAGGCCCGTCGATGCCCTACCCGCATGTTCGGCAATGGAGCCGTCTCGCCCGGACCCTGGGGGTCCTCGTCCTGCTGGCGGGAATCTGGGTCGTTCCCCCTACTCCTCCCTCCGCGGCGGCCGACGCCATTCAGCCGGCGCTGCAAACCTACGCCGCGGCCCACCCCGACGCCGCCGTGAACGTCATCGTGCAGCAGCAGGCCGGCGCCACGCAGCCGCAAGCCGCCGTGGCTGCGCTCGGCGGCACGGTCACGCAAGACCTGTCCATCATCCACGCCTTCGCCGCCACCCTCCCCGCCCGCAACGTTGCCGCGCTCGCCGCCACGCCGGGCGTGCGCGCGGTCTCCCTCAACGCGCCGGTCGCCCACAGCGACATCTCGACGATCTTCAACGCCTGGGCCAACTCGCCGGGCCGGCGGTGAGCGATAGCCTGTCACGCTGAACTTCAATAACCACACAATGCCGACCGGTACCACCATGTGGTTGAGCAACGATGGTGTCGGTGAATGCGCTGGCGGTGCCCGTCGGCCACGCGTCTTCATGCAGAACGCGAGCGTGCAATTCACGGCCGGCGGCACGCAGTACAGCGTGCCGCTGCCCGACGCGCAGATCACCTGGGACAGCAGCGTGGTGCAGGCGACGACCGCGTTCGACACGGCCGCCAACGTCTGGGTGACCCGGCTGCCCTGGGGTCTGGCGGGCAACACCTTCGCAACCGGGGCGGCGTTCACCGCGCCGGTGGATCTGCCCGCCGCAATCGACTGCGTGACCTGGACGGCGCAGTTCAGCGCCGATCAGCCCGGCTTCAACGTGACGTGGAAGTCGGGCGCGGCGACATATCGGACGGCTTCAGCGGCGATTACACCGCGCTGGGGATCAAGCCGGTCGACGACGGGAATGCCGGCGTCTACAAGAACGCCGACAAGGCGGGTACGCCGGAGAACTTCAAGGCCCAGGTCATCGCGGGCGGCGCACGGCGGCGGCGGCACGAACTACACGGGCGGCCCGGGCGGCGGCAGCACGGTGCACCCGACCTCGCAGTTCACCAACTTCGAGAATATGATCGACTGGACCGACGGCCCGAACAGCACCTTCGGCTTTGGCGGTCGAGGTGATCGCGCCGTTCACGGGCTTCGTGGTCGAGGCCCAGCCCAACCACCTGATCACGCGGGTCGAGGTGGCGCTGCAGGCCTACGTGCCGGCGCCGGTCGGCGGGCACATCGCGTGTCGGTCGGCCTGCCGGGCGAAACCGTCGGGACCGTGCAGGTGGGCCATAACGTGCTCAACCAGCACGTCGGGGCGGCGAACGCCGGTCCGATCTACGTCGACGTGACCGCGGCGCGGCTGTGGCAGTGGTCGGATTTCACCGGTGACCTGCAACTGGTCGTCGACCAGCGCGGCCTTGGGCCGACCGAACAGGTCTACTATGACGCGGTTGGCCTGCGTGTCACCAGCCAGGAAGGCTACGCCTTCATCGGGCCGCAGCCCGCGAGGACAGCACCTGCAACTGCGTGCTCGATACCTCGGGGCTGACCAGCGCCTACCCGCAGGCCATCCACGCCGACGCGCTCTGGAACCTGCCCCACAACCCGGTCCGCGGCCACGGGATCGGGGTGGCGGTGGTCGACAGCGGCGTGACCCGCTACGCCGACCTCGCCGGGCGCATCCGCGCCAACGTCAACTTCAACCCGGCCTATCACAACTCGGTCGACGCCTACGGCCACGGGACGTTCGTGGCCGGGGTCATCGCGGGCAACGGCTCGCGCTCGCACGGCGGCGTCATCGGCATCGCGCCGAAGTCCGACCTGGTGAACATCCGCGTCACCGACGACCAGGGCGCGGCGAACGAGAGCGACGTGGTCGCCGGGCTGCAGTGGCTCCTGGAAAACAAGGACCGCTACAACATCCGCGTGGTCAACCTCTCGCTGAACTCCACCGCCGTGGAGAGCCCCGATACCAGCCCGCTCGACGCGGCCGTCGAAGTGCTCTGGTTCAACGGCATCGTCGTCGTGGTCTCGGCGGGCAATCAGGGCCAGGGCGCCATCTATCCCCCCGCGAACGACCCCTTCGTCATCACGGTCGGCGCGACCGACGACCACGGCACGCCCAGCCTGATCGACGACACGATCCCGGCGTTCTCGGCCTACGGAGCGACCTCCTCGGGCGTGGCCAAGCCCGACCTCGTCGCCCCGGGCACGCATATCCTGGCGCCGCTGCCGCGCAACAAGACGTTCGCCATCATGGCCGCGCACCCCGGCAATCAGGTCAACGCCGTCTACTTCCGCCTCTCGGGCACCTCGATGGCCGCGCCGATGGTTGCGGGGGCCGTCGCCCTGATGCTGAACAACAGCCCGAGCCTGACGCCCGACCAGGTCAAGTACCGGCTAATGGCGACCGCCGTGCACGACCCGCCGGTCTGGCCGGCCTACGACCCGGCCCGCGCCGGGGCCGGCTACCTGGACGCCCAGGCGGCCGTGCTGTCGACCGTGCAGGGCAGCGCGAACACGGGCCTGCCCGCGAGCCAGATGCTCTGGAGCGGCAACAACCCGATCACCTGGGGCAGCGTCAGTTGGAACAGCGTCAGTTGGAACAGCGTGAGCTGGAATAGTGTCAGCTGGAACAGCGTCAGTTGGAACAGCGTGAGCTGGAATAGCGACTACTGGGAGCCGTAGGAGCAGTGGGCCCGGCCGCCGGCCAGGCGGCCGGGCCGACAGCGGGACAGCGCGCTGCACCGCCGGAGCCGGACGCTCCGGGGGAGCGCCGCATCGGGACCACAGGAGGGACTCATGGGCAGATGGGGGACGCACGGGATCCGCCGGTGGGCGGGGTCCGTGGTATTGGCTCTGGTGACGGCGCTCGCCGTCGTGCCTGCACCGGCCCCGGCGGTCGCACCGCCCCGGGCCGCCGCCGCGTTGCTGGCGCTGGCCGCGCAGCAGCCGCCGCAGGTGGTGCGCGTCATCGTGCAGGCAACGGGGCCGGACGTGCCGCTCGCCTCCCTGATCACCGGCCTGGGTGGCACGGTGCGCCAGGATCTCGGCCTGATCCACGCCGCCGCCGCCGACCTGCCGGCCGGCGCCGTGCCCGCGCTGGCCGCGGCGCCCGGCGTCCGCTGGGTCTCGCCCGACGCGCCCGCCGTGCGTACCGCCTGCGCGCAGTGCATCGACACGACCAACCTGCAGAGCGCCTACGTGCGCGCCATCCGCGCCGACCAGGTCTGGAATGAGGCACCGGGCTACCTGCAGGGGCAGGGCGTGGGCGTGGCGATCGTCGACAGCGGCGTGACGCCGAACCCGGCGCTCGGCGCGCGCGTGGTCGCCAACCAGAACTTCGCCGGCGGGAACCCGCAAGCGTGGCAGGACACCTACGGCCACGGCACCTTCGTGGCCGGGATTGTCGGCGATGACGGCAGCCTGTCGGGCGGGGCCTACCTGGGTATTGCGCCCCATGCCCAGCTGGTGAACGTGCGTGTCTCTGACGACCAGGGCCAATCCGCGGAATCCGATGTCATCGCCGGGCTGCAATGGGTGCACGATCACGCGGCGCAATACAACATCCGCGTGGTCAACCTGTCGCTGAACGCGAGCGTGCAGGAGTCGTACAACACGAGCCCGCTCGACGCGGCCGTGGAGATCCTGTGGTTCGACGGCATCGTCGTCGTGGTCTCCGCGGGCAACACCGGCCGGGGCGCGCTCTATGCCCCGGCGAACGACCCCTTCGTCATCACCGTGGGGGCGACGGACGACCGCGGCACCCCGGATCTGCGCGACGACGCCATGGCCTCTTTCTCGGCCTCGGGCTTCGACGAGGTGGGCCGGCTCAAGCCCGACCTGGTGGCGCCGGGCACGAACGTGGTCGGCTTGTTGCCGAGCGCGAGCGGCCCGGGCTTGCTGAGCAGCCACCCGAGCAATCAGGTGGACCCGAATTACTTCCGGATGTCGGGCACGTCGGTCGCGGCGCCGATGGTGGCGGGGGCGGCCGCGCTGTTGCTGCAAGACGAACCCAGCCTGACACCGGATCAGGTCAAGTTCCGGCTGAAGATCACGGCGGTCCACAACCTGTGGGATTGGCCCGGCTATCGGCCGCTCACCGCGGGCGCGGGCTATCTCGACGTCTACGCGGCCGTGCACGGGCAGAGCCACTTCAGCGCGAATACCAGCCTTGCGGCCTCGCAGCTATTGCTGACGGGCCTGGACCCGATCACCTGGGGCAGCGTGAGCTGGAACAGCGTGAGCTGGAACAGCGTCAGTTGGAATAGTGTCAGTTGGAACAGCGTGAGTTGGAACAGCGTGAGCTGGAACAGCGACTACTGGGGGCCGTAAGGCTGCGGCACCGCGCCGCCCGCCGCGCTGCGGGCGGTAGCGGCTCGGCGGGAATCGCGTGCCCGGACGCCTGCAAGGCGTCCGGGCTGCGCGTCGGCCCGCTACCCGACGGGCCGGCCGGCGGCCGCGGCCTGCCGGGCCTTCTCGCGGAGCTCGTAGAGCTTGCCCAGCGCCTCGATCGGCGTCATGTCGTCGACGCGCAGGTCGCCGATCTCGCCGAGGAGCGGGTCCGGCGCCGCGGGGGCCGCGGGCCGCGGCGGCCGCGGCGGGCGCCAGGAAGGACAGCTGGCCGTCGCTGCCCGGCGCGGGCGGCGCGTCCTGCATCGCGGCGCGGCGGCGCTCCTTGCTGCCGCTCTGCTCGAGCTCCCGCAAGATATCGCCCGCGCGCTGCACGATGCTGCGCGGCACCCCCGCCAGCCGGGCGACGTGGATGCCGTAGGAGCGGTCGGCGCCGCCCGGCACGATCTTGCGCAGGAAGACTAGCTCCTCGCCCTCCTCCATCACCGCCACGTTGTAGTTGCGCACCCGCGGCAGCACCCGCTCGAGCTCCGTAAGCTCATGGTAGTGCGTCGCGAAGAGCGTCTTGGCGCCGAGCCGCGGGTGGTTGTGGATATACTCGACGACGGCGCGCGCGATGGCCAGCCCGTCGTAGGTCGAGGTGCCCCGGCCGATCTCGTCGAGGATGATCAGCGAGCGCGGCGTGGCGTGGTTCAGGATGTTCGCCGTCTCGACCATCTCGACCATGAAGGTGGATTGGCCCGTGGCGATGTCGTCTTGCGCGCCGACCCGCGTGAAGATGCGGTCGACGAGGCCGATGCGCGCCGCGTCGGCGGGCACGAAGGCGCCGATCTGCGCGAGCAGCACGATCTGGGCGATGCTCTTGAGGTAGACGCTTTTGCCCGCCATGTTCGGCCCGGTCAGGATGATGATCTGGCCGGAGGCGCCGTCGAGGTCGACGTCGTTGGGCACGAAAACCTCGTCGCGCAGGGTGTGCTCGACGACGGGGTGGCGGCCCTGCACGATCTGGATCGGGCCGTCGGCGGCAAGCTCGGGGCGCACGTAGCCGTGCGTCACGGCGACCTCGCCCAGCGCCGCGAAGACGTCGATGTGCGCCAGCGCCTGGGCCACCTGCGTCAGCTTCTCGGCCTGCGCCCCGACCGCGGCGAGCACCTCCTGGAAGAGGCTGCGCTCCAGGTCGACCAGGCGCTCCTTGGCGTTCAGGATGAGCAACTCGGCCTCTTTGAGCTCGGGCGTAATATACCGCTCGGCGTTCACCAGCGTCTGCCGCCGGATGTAGTTCGGCGGGATGCGGTCCTTGTGCGCGTTGCTGACCTCCAGGTAGTACCCAAAGATCTTGTTGTAGCCGACCTTGAGCGAGGGGATGCCGGTGCGGGCGCGCTCGGCCTCCTCCAGGTTGGCGACCCAGCCCTGCGCGTTGCGGCTGGCCTCGCGCAGCTGATCGAGCTCAGGGCGGTAGCCGGGCCGAATCGCGTCGCCGCTGCCGAGCACGGCGGGCGGGTCGTCGGCGATCGCCTGGGCGATCAGGTCGACCACCTCGCGGCAGGGCTGCAGGCGGGCGAGCAGCGGCGCGAAGGGCCCCGGCGCGGGACGGCCGGGCGCGCTCTCCATGATCACCGGGCCGCGCTCTACGGGCCCATCGGCGGGCGCCGCGCCCGCCTGCTCGAACGCGGCGCGCACGTCGGGCACGACGCCCAGGGCCTGGCGGATGGCGCTCAGGTCGCGCGGGCCCGCGATGCCCTGCAGCACGCGGTTGGTCAGGCGCTCGAGGTCGGGCACGCCCTTGAGCGCGGCGCGCACCGTGCCGCGCAGCGCCTCGTCGGCGTACATCTGCTGCACGGCCTCCTGGCGGGCGCGCAGGCGGGTCAGGTCGAGCAGCGGCTGGTTGAGCCAGCGGCCGAGCAGGCGGCTGCCCATGGACGTCAGCGTCGCGTCGATCACCGAGAGCAGCGAGTAGCGCCGGTCGCCGCTCGACCCGGCCAGCAATTCGAGGTTGCGGCGGGTCTGCGGGTCGAGCGCCATGTAGCCCTCGGTCGAGTAGGTGCTGAGGTGCGTCAGCTGCTGCAGCGCGGTCGAGTGCGTCTCCTGCAGGTAGGCCAGGATGGCTCCGGCCGCGCGGGCGGCGACCGCACGGTGGGCGAGTCCGAAGCCCTCGAGCGCGGCGACGCCGAAGTGCTCGCGCAGCGCGGCGCGGGCGGGCTCGGGCGCCCAGGTGCGGCCGTCGGTCGGCGTGATGTGCCCGGCCACGCGCCAGGTCTGCACGGCACTCTCGGTGTGATGCGCGCGGCGCGGGGCCGCACCGTCCTCGGCGCCGTTCAGGTCGGCGGCCCAGGCTTTGTAGTCGGCGCGCGTGGCGTCGCCGCGGCTGCGCTGCGGCACGAGCAGCTCGGCGGGCTGCAGGCGGTCGAGCTCCTGCTGCACGAGCGCGCTGAGCTCGGCACTGTGCTGGATCTCGGTGGCCTGGAACTCGCCCGTCGTGATGTCGACGTAGGCGATGCCCGCGCGGTCCCCCTCCAGGATCGTCGCGGCGAGATAGTTGTTGCGGCGCGAGTCGAGCAGCGCGGGCTCGGTCAGCGTGCCCGGCGTGACGACGCGCACCACCTGGCGGTCGACGAGGTCCCCGCGGGCGGTCTCGCTCGGGCCGGATTGCCCCCAGTTGGCGGTCAGCGTCGACTCGCTCTTGCCCAGGCGGATGCGGCGGCGCTCGGTCTCCTCGTCGGCGCGTGGCTGCTGCAGCTGCTCGGCCACGGCGACTTTGTAGCCCGCGGTGATCAGCTTGGCGATGTAGCTCTCCGCGCTGTGATAGGGCACGCCCGCCATGGGCAAGTTCTCGCCCTTGGCAAAATTGCGCTTGGTGAGGACCACGTCGCAGACGTCGGCGACGATGGACGCGTCGGCGTCGAAGGTCTCGTAGAAATCGCCCAGGCGGAAGAAGACGATTGCGTCGGGGTACTGCTTCTTGATCCGCTTGTACTGGCGGTGCATGGGGGTATCGGCCACGTCGCTCCTCGCTCTCCGTACATCTGTTCTAGAACGGCATAGCCTCATTATACCACAACGGGGCGCGCAGGTGCCCGGCCGCCCGATCCGGCGTGGTCGGCCGGGGGTCGGAAGCAGGAGGTCCGGATGCCGGATGGAATTGGGCGGGGTTTTGCCGTATGATGGGCGGGTGCGCCGCCCGGGTCGCCGGGCAGATCGCGCGCACGCGACGGGGGAAAAGATAAGGATGTCGAAGGCATGCGTCTCATGAATCGGCCGGAGGCGGTCGCGCGCCCGCCGTCGGCGGCCCCGGCGGCCGCGCCGTCGCGCGGGATTGTGCCGGGCAGCCGCCTCGGGGTGGGCCTCGCGCTCTTCGCGATCTACGTGATCTGGGGCTCGACCTATCTGGGCATTCGCATCGGCCTGGAAGGGTTCCCGCCGTTCCTGCTGGCGGGGTCGCGCTTCGTGGTGGCGGGAGCGGGCATGTATGCGTTCCTGCGGCTGCGCGGCGCCCCGGCGCCGACGCGGGCGCAGTGGGGCGGCGGCGCGATCGTCGGGCTGCTGCTGCTCGTCGGCGGCAACGGTGGGGTCAGCGTGGCGGAGCAGTCGCTGCCCTCCGGCCTGGCGGCCCTCGGCATCGCGACCGTGCCGCTCTGGGCGGCGCTGTTCGCCGGGCTCTGGGGCCGCTGGCCCGGCGGCGTCGAGTGGCTCGGGCTGGCGCTCGGCTTCGTCGGCGTCGGGCTGCTCAGCCTGGAGGGCGGCGTACAGGCCAGCCCGCTGGGCGCGGCCGTGCTGCTGCTGGCCGCCATAAGCTGGGCGCTGGGCTCGGTCTGGAGCCCGCGGCTGCCGCTGCCCGGCGGCGCGATGGCCAGCGCGGTCGAGATGCTGGCGGGTGGCGCCGTCCTGCTGGCGCTCGGGCTGCTCGGCGGCGAGCAGGTGACCGCGCCGCCGGGCCCGCGCGCCGTGGATCGCGCTGATCTACCTGATCCTCTTCGGGTCGCTGATCGGCTTCAGCGCCTACGGCTACCTGCTGCGCCACGTGCGCTCGACGGTCGCGACGAGTTACGCCTACGTCAACCCGGTGGTCGCCGTGGCGCTGGGCGCGCTCGTGCTGGGCGAGCCGGTGACGCCGGTCGGCGTCGTGGCGATGGCGGTGATCCTCGGCGGCGTGGTGCTGGTGACGCTCGGGCGGGCGCGGCCGGGCGGGGCGCGCTAGGCGCGCGCCTCCGCGGGGTCCGCGTCGGTGGGTGCGGGCGCTGCGGCCAGGATACGAATCGGCTGGCCGGGCGCCACGTAGCCGCCCTGGAGCACCCGCGCGTAGACGCGGCTCCAGCCGGGGTGCAGCTTCACGGAGATGCGCGTGCTCTTGCCGTCGGCGAAGTAGGGCGCGATGTTCTCGCAAGGGTGGGCGTAGCCGGTGATCTCGAGGGCCACGCCGTCGCCGATGGCCAGGCGCACGCCCGGGACGAGCGCGGCCAGGTCGAGGCCGCGGTGGTCAAGTTTTCGCCGGCGGCGCCCGGGAAGATGGGGTGGCCCTCGGCCTGCAGCGCCTCGATGCGCTCGACGGTGTAGAGGCAGACGGCGCGCTCGGGGCCGCCGTGGTTCCGGGTGTCGCGGTGGGAATCCCCGGTCAGCCCCAGCGGGCCGAGTTCGGCGCCGGAGATGGGCAGCTTGGGGACGCCGCCGGGCGAGATGCTGACCTGGACAATCTGCCCGGTCGCGTGCGGCGCCCCGGCGGGGCTCGACGGGGTGAGTGTTTCCTCCACGGGTTGGGTTCCTCCTGGCACGTAAGGTGCCGCCGGACCCCCGGCGGGCGGGGTCGGGACTTGCGCCCCGGCTACTTAATGGGTATCGGCACGTAGGTTGGCGTGGCCGTCGGCGGTTGCTGACCCGGAAGCACCGGCAACCGCGTCGCGTTGATCAGGGCCGGGAGGCCCGTGCGCGCCGGCAGCGCGCCCCCCGGCGTGGCGGTGGTGTAACCGGGCGGCAGCGGGGTGGCCGTGGGCGCGGCCGTGTCGGCAGGCTCGGGCGCGAGCACGCCGAAGCGCGTCCACAGGTCGTGGAGCGACGGCGTCAGGTGCTGGATCTGCGGCGTGGTCGCGCCGGCCGGCAGGTCGTACTCCTGATTGCTGGTGAGCATCGTGGCGCTCGGGCCGACCCCCGAGCCGGCCGTGTTCGTGACGACCACGGTGCCCTCACCGAAGACGCCGACCTTGAACCCGCCATCCGGCTCCGCGATGACGCAGAACTTGGTGTCGATGGGCTGGACGCGCAGGTTCCCCGCCTCGATCACCACCTCCCCGGTGCTGTTCTCGTGGTCGAAGAGCACCTCCCCGGCCTGCAGCAAGAAGCGGTCGCCCAGCCCGAGATCGGCGCTGCTCTTGAGGCGCACCTCTGCGCTCTGCAGCAGGCGCAGCTTGACGCTGCTGGTGCTGAGGCCCACCGTGCCGTCAGCCGCGGTCTTGACTGTGTCGTCGGCACCGGCCGTGGCGGGCGGGGTGGCCGGGTCGCACGGGGCGGTGCCGCCGGCCGCGTGGCAGATGACGCCGCCGCCCCCCGTCGCGTCGAAGACGCTCGCGACGGGCGCACTGACGGCGGTCGCGCCGGGCGCGGCCGTGGGCACGAGCGTCGGCGTGGCGATCTCGCCGCCGCAGGCGGCGAGCAGCAGCGTGCCGGCGAGCGCGATCAGGGCGAGTGCCCGGGTTCGTCTCACGGCAACCCCTGTGCGTCGAACGGCGCCCAGGTGCCGTCGAGATAGAGCGCCGCGCCGGTCGTGGCTGATCGTGGCGCAGGTGCTGGTGTCGGGCAGCGCGATGGCCGCGCCCCCGGCGAAGGGCTGGATGGCCCAGGGTGCGGTCGGACAGGTCTGCTGCCGAGCGCCCAACCGCTGGGCGGCGGTCGGGTGGAGCTCGCGGAACGCCGTGGGGTCGGAATCGGTCAGCGCGAAGGCCTCCCAGGTGCGGCCCCCCTCGGCCGCGTTGCGATTGTAGAGCGCGTAGACCGTCGGGCTCTGGTCGAGCGGATCGAACAGCAGCAGGCCGCCACCGAAGAGGACCACCTGACCGGGCGCGTCGGGGCCGAGGAACGCGGCATCGCCCGCTGCGCAGCCCAGGCGCTTATCGCCCTCGGGCGGCAGGAAGGCGGACGAGGCGGCGCCGCACTGGGTCAGGTCAAAGCCCGCGACCGGACTGCTCACGTCGTTCTGGGCGGCGAAAGTGGTCCAGGCGCGCTGGCTGATCGCATCCAGCGGCTCGGCGAACTCGGCGACCCCCGCCGGCCCGACGCGCACCTGGCTGCCGGCCGTGATGGTGGTCACGCCGGTGGGGCTTCGCACCTCCACGCCGCCGTCGCCCACGATGACCGCCAGCTTAAGCTCGCCGGCCGCATCGCGCGTCACGGTGAACTGCGTGTCGATCGGGCGGATGCTCGTGTTGCCCGAGTCGATCTCGATCTCCCCGGCGCCGTTGCGGTGGTCGAAGAGCGCCTGGCCGCTTTCCAGGAAGAAGCGCTCGACCGGGTTAAGATCGGCGGCGTTCTTGAGGCGGATCGCGGCGCCCGGCAGCAGGCGGAACTTCGCGGCGAGCGTCGCGGCGTTGAGCGTGCCCGCGGCATCGGCGCGCAGGGTGTCGTCGTAGTAGGCGGCGGTCGGCGGCGGGCCCACCGGGTCGGCCCGGTCGCACGGCGCGCCCGCCGGGGCACGCCCGCGGCAGACGACGCCCGCACTGGCGGCGTTGTAGACCACCGCCTGCCCGGGCAAGCCGTCCGGGTAGCGCCACGTGACGTAGTGGCTGCCGATGTTGCCCATCTGCACGTCCCAGGGCGGGCTGTAATCGGGGATGTAGGTGAGCACCCGGCGCTCAAACGCCTGGATCAGCACCCAGTGCGTCACGGCCTGCGGCCCGCCCGGCGCCGCCTCGGTGATGCGGACCTGCGCCCAATAGGGCTCACTGATCGGCAAGCCGGTGGCGAAGTACCAGGGATCCCAGAGCGGCGCGATGGCCGTGCCGCCGCCGAGCGTGACGGGCCCGGAGGCGTGCAGCATGTCCCAGAAGACGGCGGGCACGTTGTGGGCCGAACTCGGGCACGTAGGCGGCCATGCGGGTGGCGGGCAGGGCGCGTGCGGGATCGTCGCTCACCTGGCCGACGCGATTGATCACGGCGGTCACGTCGGCGCCGGTGCGGTCGGGAGCCGGGTGCTCGTTGTCGCCCGAGGTGCTGCTGACGCCGCGGAAGGACGCGTAGGTCGGCGCGTTCGGGTCGTCGGTGTCGCCCGCCACGGGGATCTGCGCGGGGCCCCGGTCCTCATAGGCATTCGGGGCGAGGCCCGTGCGCATGCGGCCGGAAATGAGCTCGACGGTGAGCAGCCCGTTCGTGACGTACCAGGACGTGTTGCGATCGGCGCCCGGGTCGTTGATCTCCATGCGGCTCTTGTCGAAATACTGCACCAGGTGTTTGCCTCCGGGCAGCCCGTCGTAGCGCTCTTCGAGGGGGCCGCTGATCTGCTGCGGACCCCAGACCCAGCTACGCGCCACGGTCGCGTCGGCGACCAGCGCGTCGGTGCGAGTCCAGACGCCGGCAAAGGCGTCGTCGCCGAAATAGGGCAGCCGGACCGGCCCCGTCTGGCCGGCCGGCGCCGCGACGGCCCCGCCGCCGAGCAGGACGGGGACCAGGGTGACCAGCAGCACTCCGCGACGCAGCGCCATGGCGGATCCCCTCTCTGGCCGCGCCGCGGCGCGGCCACGAGCGTTTACCGACCGTTCACCCTCTGATTATAGCACACTTGCAAGCGGGGACCGCCCGGCGGGGCGCGGGTCTTGCGGGGGTGGGGGGATGGTGCTATACTCGGGGCAAGCTGGGTCGACATAAAACGCGGATGGACGGATCCGCGAAGGATGGATCATGGGTGACGCCACGCCGCCGGCCGGGGGGCCGGCACGCACGCGGCCGGATTTCGTGGTCCCGCCCGGCCAGGGTGGGGGTACGAGTGCCGGCGGCGGCGCGACCTACGAGTTCTTCGGGCCGACCGTCATCAACGCGCCCGTGGCGGGCGGCGACCAGTATATCACGGCGGGCCACGGCGATGCCGAGCGCGCCTACCTCTTCCAGGTCGCCGACGTCTACCGCATCTGGCGCAACCAATACATCCTCGGCCCGGCCTCGGCGCAGAGCAGCCCCTTCATCACGACAGACACGGCCGCCCTGGTGCGGCGGCTGGTCGCGGGCCCGGCGCGCGGGTCCCTCGTGCGGCGCCCGGTCGCGCTGGCGGGCGCGATCAACCTCTACCGCCAGGTGCTGTTGCTGGGCAAGCCGGGCGCGGGCAAGAGCAGCTACCTGCAGTATCTGGCCCTGCAATGTACCGATCCGGCCGCGGGGCTGGGTCTGCTGCCCGTGCTCGTCGACCTGAGCGACTACGACGCCGACGGCGGGCCGGACCCGGTGCCGCCGCTGCTCGACTTCTTCCGCGGCTTCCTGCGCAACCCCCCGAACCTCGCCCCGCCCGAGGCGCCGATCCACGTCGAGAGCCCCTGGCTGGCCGATGCCCTGGAGGACTACCTGCAGCAAGGCCGCATCTTGCTGCTGCTCGACGGGCTAAACGAGCTCGCGCCCGCCGCGCCCGACCGGACGACGGCACGCCGGGCGGCGCTGCAGGCCTTCTTCGCCGCCTACCCGCGGGTGCGCACGGTCGTCACCTGCCGGCAGCTCGACTACACGGGTGCGCTCGACTCCATGGGCTTCCAGACCGTGCTGCTCGATCCCTGGACGATCGCCCAGATGACGGCCTACCTGCAGGAGCGGGGCGACGCGTTCCTGCTGGCGCGGCTGCAGGCCGGCGACGCGTTGATCAGCAGCCTCGGGCAGATCCCGTTCCTGCTCTACATGCTCAGCGAGCTCTCGGCCAATTACCCGCCCCCCGCCGACGCGACGACGCCCAGCTACCTCAGCAGCCAGTCGGCGCTGTTCGGCCAGTTCATGGAGCTGTTGCTCGACTGGGCGACGCTGAAAGACCGCGCGAACGCGGCGCTCTTCCCGCGGCAGGTGGTGGTGGCCGGGCTGGCGCGCCTCGCGGCGGCCATGCAGGTGGCCGGCTACCGGGGCACCCCCGTGCCGCGCGACTGGGCCGGGCAGCAGGTGGCGCCCGACCCGGCCACGCTGTTCGCGGGCGTGCCGCCGGGCGGGCTGGTCGGCGACCCCCGCGGCCACCTGATCGATTTCGGCTGCGAGGCGACTATCCTCGACGCGCCGGCCACCGGCGCGACCGTCCATTTCTGGCACCTGACGCACCAGGATTATTTTGCCGCGCTGCTGGCGCCGCCGGGCACGGCGCTGACCCCGGCGGCGGACGACTTGCACACCCTGGCCGCCGCGGTGGCGCCGCAGCCCGCCGCCGCGATCGGCGCGGTGCTGCAGCAGCCCGACCCGCGCGCCCCGCTGGTCGCGGCGAAGGCGCTGCTCGCCGTGGGCGGGAGCTAAGTGTCGATGATCGTTCTGCCGCCCCCCGCCCCCCACGAGCCGGATCCCGCGCCGATCACCGCGGCCGCCGCGAACGACCTGCGCGCCGCGGTGGTCGCCGGGCTGGAGCGCACGATCTGGCAGCCGCCGGACGGCATCAGCGATCAGGACCGCGTGGAGGCGGTCCAGTTGCTCGGGCAGTTTCAGGGGCCCGCGGCGCATGCCGCGCTGGCGCGCGTGCTCGACCAGGCTGCCGCCCGGATCGCGCCGCCGCTCGGCCGCTGGCTGCGCGACACCGCGCTCGACACGCTGCTGCGCGCCCCGGCGCAGCAGAGCGCGGCCACGGCCGCCCTGCTGCGCCGCTACTACGGCTTCGGCGCGCGCCTGCGCCGGGGCCGGTTGGAGCGCAACGTCATCTACGACGACATCCCCGTGCTGGTGCAGCACGGCCGTGGCGGGCTGATCTTGCGGGCCTACATCTTGCCGCTGCTCGCTACCTGTTTGGCGCTCGCCGTCGTCCCCTGGCTGCTCGACGCGGCACTGGGGGCGCAGGGCGGCGGGCTGACGATCCTGGTGGGGCTGCTGTTCTTCACCGGGCTCGGCCTCGCGCTGTACAACCTGCATCAGGTGCTGCTCGTGCTGCTGCTCGCGGCCGCGGGGCGGCGCCTGTCCCTGCCCGTGCTGACGACCTGGGGCGCCAAGCTTGCCGCGGGCGCCGTGCTGGCGACGCTGACGCTGGCGCTGGCCGTCGCCGCGCTGCTGATCGCGCTGCGCAATGCCGCGTCGTTCAACGCGGGCAGTTTGCAGGCCGAGGCGGTCACGCTGGTCGCCCTGCCGCTGCTCACGTTGCCCTGCTACATGGTGGCGCATGATCTGGAGGCGGCGACCCCGCATACGGGGCCCGTGCGGCAGACGGGCGTGCGCGCCACCGCCGTCGCCCTGCACTGGATTAGCGGGTTCGGCTACGTGGCCTTCACGGTGGCCGCCTACGCGCAGAACGCACTGCCGCGGCTGTTCAACGAATCCGGATCGCCCGGGGACTGGGCCGTGCTCGCGCTCAGCCTGCCCTGGTGGGTATATCTGCTGGCGGCGCCGCTGCCGGTCCTGCTGCTCCTCGGGAGCGTGGGCCGGGTGCAGCGCCGCCCACCGCGGTCCGCGCCGACCCCGACGCCGGGGCGCGCCTGACGCGCTTCGGCTGAAAGCGAGGAACCCGTCATGTCTCTGGAGCCGCCCATGCCGCCCGAAGAAACGCCGGTGCCGCCGGAGCCCACGCCCGTCCCGGCCGAGGGGCCGCCGCCCGCGGAGCCCGTCGCGTCCGTGGACGCCGGCCCGCCCGCGGAGCCGGTCGGGCCGGCGGAAGCCGTCCCTCCCGCGGAAGCCGCCCCCGTCATGGAGCCGGCGCCGCCCGCGCAGGAACCACCGCCCGTGGAGGACCACCGCCCGTGGAGGAACCGGCCGTCGCGGAAGCGCCGCCGGAGCCCCTGCCGCCCGCCGCGGAAGCGCCCCCCGAACCACCGCCGCCCCCGCGGCGCCGGTCGGGCTTGCTGATCGGCATCGTGGGCCTGCTGCTCCTCGTGCTCATCGCCGCCGTGGCGATCTGGGCGCTCGCCGTCTCGCCGAACGGCGCGCCGCCCGTGCCGAGCCCCACCCCAGTGATCGCCGTGCTGCTCCCGGCGAGCCCGACTGCTGCGCCCGCCACGGCGACGCTGCCCGCTACCGTGACGCTGCCCGCCACGGCGACGCTGCCCGCCACGCCGGCGGAGCCTCTGCCCGGGACGGCCGTCATGACGGCGACGGCAGCCCTGTCGAGCACCGCCACGGCGTCCGTGCCGGCCGGCGCCTCGGCGACCATGGTCCTGACCGGAACCGCCGGGGTGACGGCGACGGTCACCCTCTCGGGCACCGCCACGGCCCTGCCGGCGACCGCGATCGCGGGCGTGCCGGAGACTCCCGTGCTGACGGCAACCGCCGTCCTCTCCGGCACCGCCGTGCCCGCTACGGCGGTCGCGGGGCTGCCGCCGACGGCGACGGTCGCGCTCTCGGGCACCGCGACGACGGTGCTCTCGGGCACGGCGACCGCGGCGGCTGCGGCGGGCCTGCCGTCGGCGGTGACGACCGGTGGGCCGGCGCCGGGCGGCACGGGCATCCAGGTGGTCGACTCGACGGGCCCGGCCTACGCCTGCGCGCAGGCGGCCGGCTGCGACCAGGCGGCGGCGAGCGGCGCGACGATCGTCCCGGGCGGGGAAGCCCGGACGGGGGCGGCCGGCGGGCTGCGCCTGCAGACCCCGGCCGGGCTGGTGATCCTGGCCGCGGACACGACCGTCCGGCTCGCGACGGTCGATAGCACCCAGGTGGTGATCACGCTCCAGCAAGGTACCGCGCTGGTGCGCGCCGCCGCCGGCCGCACGGCCCAACTGACGGTCAACGCCGGCCCCGCGACCGTGAGCGGCACGGGCAGCACCTACGCCGTGGCGCTGCAGTCCAACGGCGACGTGCAGGTGACCGTGCCGGCCGAGTCGGCGCATCTAGCGCACGTCACGGCGCCCGCCGGGGCGCAGAACGCCGACCTGTCGCCGGGCACGCAGGCGACGGTCGCGGCGGAGGGCGCGCTGGGCCCTGCCGTGCCGGTCGACGCGGCCACCGCCGCCGCGCTGGCGACGCTGGGCGGCGTGCCGCCCGCGGGCACGCCCGCGGCCGCGGCCATCACCGCGCTCGTGGTGCCCACGCCGCCCCCGTTCCCGGCGGGCGCCGTGACCGCGACGATGGTGCTCTCGCCCCCGCCGGGCACGCCGGCGTTGCCGCCCCCGAGCACCGCGGTGGCCCAGGCGCCCAGCGCGACCGTGCCGCCCGGCACCCCGGCGCCGCCCGCGGCGACCGCCACGCCGCTCGTGATCCCGTCACCGCGCAGCGTGGCCGACTGGTTCGCGGCGGGCGCCGCGGCGATGGGTGGCGCCTCGGCCTACACGTTCGGCGCGGCCCAGGGCTTGCCGCCCGCGGCGCAGGAGTTCAGCGCGGGCACCGTAGCGGACGGCACCGCCTGCTGGATCGCGACAATCAACGGCGCGCAGACCGACTTCCAGGTGCGCGACGGCGTGATGTACCGGCGCACCCCGGGCGGCGCCTGGCAGCAGCAATCGGGCACGGCCGGGCTACCCGCCTGGCTGACCTACTGGCACCTGCTGGGCCAGGTCGATCTGACCAGCGCCCAGGACCTGGGCGCGGAGGCGCGCGACGCGGTGACGGTGCACCATCTGCGCGCGCGCCTGCAGCCCGCGCCGGGCTTCGCGGCCGATACCTGGATCGAGGCATACGTCGGGGCGAGCGACTACCGCGTGCGCGCGCTGGTGCTCTGGAACGGCCCGCCCGCGACGGGGCAGGCGTTCTTCCGCATCGGGTACAGCAGCTTTGGCGCGCCCCTCGGCTGCCCGCCGCTGAACGCGCCGTAGGGCTACGGCCCGCGGCGCGGGGCGATTGCGGCTGGCTGGCGGCGGAAGGCGTGTGCTATAATCGTGTGCTATAATAGGTGAGTCACCACGCGTGACGGACCCGGCACCGCCTCCGCTGGCGTGCCGGCGGCAATTCGCATGCATGGGCGGCGGGGGGCACGGGCCCGGCCCGCCGCCGTAGGACCCCGGCTTCGACCTTATGCCATCCGACCACGACACGCCACTCCCCGCCCGGGCGCGCGTCGCGCCCCCCGCGGCGGCGCGCGTCCCCGGCGGCGCCACGCGCCGGCTGCCCGACCGGCCGCGCCCGCGGCGCCCCCGCCCGGCGTCCCGCCGCCGGGCGCGCGCCCTCTTCGTGCTGCGCCGGCAGACGCCGCGCTTCCGCCGGATCCGCGCGCCCCGCTCGCCCGTGGCGGGCATCCTGGCCACGCTGGCCGCCGGGCTGTTCGGCAGCACGCTGCTGCTCGGCCTGACGCTCCTGCTGGGCCTCGGCGGCGTCGCCTGGGCGGGCTACGCCTACATCACCTCCGATCTGCCGCCGATCAACAACATCGACAGGGTCACCTTCCAGAGCACCAAGATCTACGACCGGCACGGCAACCTGCTCTACGAGATCAGCGACCCCGGGCTCGGCAAGCGCACCTATCTGAGCCTCGATCAGCTGCCGCCCGACCTGATCAACGCGACCATCGCCGCCGAGGACCCGACGTTTCGGGCGAACAGCGGCGTGGACCTGCTCGGGCTGCTGCGCGGCGCGTACATTACGGCGAGCGGGCAGGGCACCAGCGGCGGCAGCACGATCACGATGCAGCTCGTGCGCGGGCTGCTGCTGCCCGAGAAGGACGAGCTTTCGGTCCGGCGCAAGCTGCGCGAGACGATCCTGGCCAGCCGGCTGACGCAGGCCTACAGCAAGGACAAGATCCTCGAAACCTACCTGAACGACATCTACTACGGCTCGCTGGCCTACGGCGCCTCGGCCGCCGCCGAGGTCTACTACGGCCGCACGGCCAAGGACCTCGACCTGGCGCAGTGCGCGCTGCTGGCCGGGCTGCCGCAGGCGCCGTCGTTCTACGACCCCCACACCAACTACCACGACGCCAAGGTGCGGCAGGAGTACGTGCTGCGCCAGATGGTGAAGGCGGGCTACATCAGCCAGGACCAGGCCGACGCGGCCGCCGCCGAGGACGTGCACCCGGTGGCGCAGGCGGCCACGGCCGGTCCTCCGCTCGCGCCCCACTTCGTCAACTACGTGCGCTCGCTGCTCGACGATATGTACGGCCCGGATATGGTCAACCGGGGCGGGCTGCAGGTCTTCACGACGATCGACCTGCAGTACCAGAACCTCGCGCAGTCCGTCGCGGCGGCGCAGGTCGCAGGCCCTCCAGGCGGATCAGGCGAGCAACGCCGCGCTCGTCGCGATCAACCCGCGCACCGGCGAGATCCTGGCCATGCTGGGCAGCGTCGACTACAACAACCCGCAGTTCGGCCAGGTGAACGTGGCCGTTTCGCCCCGCCAGCCGGGCTCCTCGTTCAAGGCCTTCACTTACGTCACGGCGTTCAAGCAGGGCTACACGCCCGCGACGCTGCTGGCCGACATCCCGACCGATTTCCCGGCGGGCCCGGGCCAGCCGCCCTATCAGCCGAAGGACTACGACCTGCAGTACCGCGGGCCCGTCCTGGTGCGTGAGGCGCTGGCCAATTCGCTGAACATCCCCGCCGTGGAGATGCTGCAGAAGGTCGGCATCCCGAGCGTGATCGACACGGCCCACCAGATGGGTATCCGCACGCTGAACGACGACCCCAGCCACTACGGCCTCGCCCTCACGCTCGGCGGCGGCGAGGTCACCTTGCTCGACATGACCGGCGCCTACGGCACGTTCGCCAACCAGGGCCTGCACATGCCGCCCGAGGCGCTGCTGGAAGTGCGCGACGGCAAGAACAACGTCCTGTTCCACTTCGACCCCGACCGGGCCGACGGCGTGCGCGCGGTCACGCCCCAACAGGCCTACCTGATCACCAACATCCTGTCCGACAACAAGGCGCGCAGCCTCATCTTCGGGCCGAACAGCGCCCTGAAGCTGACCCGCCCGGCGGCGGCCAAGACCGGTACGACCGAGGACTATCGCGACAGCTGGACGCTCGGCTACACGCCCGACCTGGTCGTCGGCGTCTGGGTGGGCAACAACGACAATGCGACGATGGCGAAGATCGCGGGGTCGCGCGGCGCGGGGCCGATCTGGCACAATTTCATGGAAGGAGTCTTCGCCAACCCCCAGATGGAGCAGATTTTGCTCCGGCCGGGGGAGACGAGCCCGCCGATCGAATTCCAGGAGCCGCCGGGGATCGTGCACATCCCCGTGTCGGCGGTGTCGGGGTTGCTGCCGAGCGCCGCCGACACCACGCTGATCAACGAGGTGTTCATCGCGGGCACGCAGCCGACGAAAGAGGACACCTTCTACCAGATGTTCAACGTCTGCATCGCGCACGACACGCCCGAGCTTGCCAACGACTTCTGCCCGCCGCAGGACGTCATCCAGCGGCCCTACCTCGTGCTGCCGCCCGAGTTCGCGGCCTGGGAGGCGAGCCTGGCGAAGCCGATCGGGCCGCCCCGCGCGATCTGCTGCAACCCGACGCCCGAGCCGACCGAGACGCCCACGCCGAGCATCACCGATACGCCCATCCCCGGCCTGGCGCCGCCCATCAGCGATCAGCTACCCGACGCCCATGGCGACGCCCATCCTGGACGACGACTTCCCCGGCGTGCAGGCGGTCATCACCGCGCCGCAGCCGGGCGTGGGCCTGGGCGGCCAGGTGACGATCACGGGCAGCGCCGCCGCCGATCCGGCCGCGTTCGACTACTACCTGCTCGAATACGGCGCCGGCCCGGCCCCGCGCGATTGGGTGGCGATCGGCGGCGATATCACGAGCCCCGTGCGCAGCGGCATCCTCGGCGTCTGGGACACCAACCCGCTGCCTGAGGGCATCTACACCCTGCGGCTGACGGTGATCGGGCGGACGGGCGCCATGCGCCGCTACACCGTGCCGGTCGACGTCGAGCGCAGCACGCCGGTGATCCACCTGAGCGCCCCGCCCGACGGCAGCATCCTGAACGCGGGCGACGTGGTGCAGGTGGCCGCCGACGCGCAGGGGCCGCAGGGCCTGGCGGGCGTCGAGTTCTACGTCGACGACGTGCGCGCGGCAGTGGTCTACACCGCACCGTACCAGTTCGACTGGACCGCCACGCTCGGCACCCACGTGCTCGGCGCGGTGGCCTACAGCCCCACCGGGCGCGCCGCCAACAGCGCGTCGGTGCACGTGCAGGTGCGCGAGGCGCCGACGCCGACCGCGACGCCGCCGCCCGAGTTCTACATCGCCAGCCCGGACGACCAGGCCACGATCGGGGGCGGCACGCTGCCTATCGTGGTCACCGCCGGCCCGAACGTGCCGGTGACCCGCGTCGACCTCTACGTCGACGGCTGGCTCGTCACGCACGTCGGGGGCCAGGGCACGTTCCAGCTGCAATGGCAGGTGGTCCCGGGCCGGCACACGATTCTGGTGATCGGCTACGACCAGGGCGGGCAGGAAGTGGCCCGCGCCCAGGCGGTCGTGTATAACCCACCCTGACGACCATAGGTCAGAGGCAGACCCACAGGAGGTATTGGTATGACGGACAGCGATGCCACGCCCGAGGCGCCCACGTCGGAGGCGCCGCAGCCCGAGGCGCCCACGCCGGAGGCGCCGCAGCCGGAGACGGCCGCGCCCGAGGCGCCGCCGCCCGAGGCCCTGCAGTTCCGGGCCGAGATCCGGCAGCTACTCAACATCCTCGCCCACTCGCTCTATACCGAGCGCGAGATCTTCCTGCGCGAGCTGATCTCGAATGCGTCGGACGCGCTGAACCGGCTGCGCTTCGAGCAGCTGACCAACCAGGACATCCTCGACCCCGAGGTCGAGCCGGCGATCTACGTCAGCGTCGACAAGGAGGCGCGGGTGCTGCGCGTGCGCGACACGGGCATCGGCATGACGCGCGCGGAGCTGATCGAGAACCTGGGGACCATCGCGCAGTCGGGCGCGATGAGCTTCCTGCAGCGCGTGCAGGAGGAGCCGCAGCACGGTGCGGAGATCATCGGCCAGTTCGGCGTCGGTTTCTACTCGGTCTTTATGGTCGCCGACGAGGCCCGCGTGATCACGCGCTCCTACAAGCCCGACGCGGAGGCGGTGGAGTGGGTCTCGCGCGGCGAGAACACCTTCACCGTGGCTCCCGCCGACAAGGCGACGCGGGGCACGGTCGTCGAGCTGAAGCTGCGCGAGGACGCGAGCGAGTTCCTGAGCCCCTGGCGGCTGGAGCAGATCATCCGCCAGCACTCCAACTTCATCGCCTTCCCGATCTACGTCGAGGGGCAGGAGAAGCCGGTCAACCAGCAGACGGCCCCCTGGCGGCAGGCGCCCAAGGAGGTGACCGAGGAGCAGTACGCCGATTTCTATAAGCAGCTGACCTTCGACACCGAGGGGCCGCTGGCGCACGTGCACGTCGTGGTCGACGCGCCGGTGCAGCTGCGCGCGCTGCTTTACATCCCGCGCCACCGGCCGGAGGGTCTCTTCCAGGCGCAGCATGAGGAAGGGCTGCAGCTCTACTCGCACAACGTGCTGATCCAGCCGCACAACACCGATCTGCTGCCCAAGTATTTCCGCTTCGTCGCCGGGGTGGTCGATTCGGAAGACCTGCCCCTGAACATCTCGCGCGAGACGGTGCAGATGCAGAGCAACCGGGTGATGGAGCGCATGCGCGCGCTGCTGACGCGGCGGGTGCAGGGCGAGCTTGAGCGCCTGGCCGCCGACGCGCCGGACGACTACCGCACCTTCTGGGACGCCTTCAGCGTCTTCGTCAAGGAGGGCGTGGCGACCGACCCGGGCGCACGCGAGCCCCTGGCGCGGCTGCTGCGCTACCCCTCGTCGCAGACCGCGGGCGACGATCTCACCGCGCTGCAGGCCTACGTCGACCGCATGCCCGCCGAGCAGCAGGAGATCTACTACCTGCTGGCCGACAACCGGCACACGGCCACCGCTTCGCCCCACCTCGACCCGTTCAAGGCGCGCAACCTGGAGGTGCTCTACTTCGTGGAGCCCGTCGACAGCTTCGTCGCGGTGAGTCTGAACGAGTTCGCGGGCAAGAAGCTGCGCAACGTCGACGACCCGGACGCCGAATTGCCGCCGCTGCCCGAGGGCACGGAGGCGCCGGAGGCGCGTGTGGAGGGCGCCGAGCTTGCCCAGCTGCTGCTGCGCTTCCGCGAGGTGCTGGGCGAGCGGGTGCTGGAGGTGCGGGAGGGCAAGACGCTGACCGCGAGCCCGGTGCGCCTCGTCTCGCCGCCCGGCGCCGCCGACCGCGACCTGGAGCGCGTGCGGCGCTTCTACGAGCAGGACTTCGTCGCGCCGAAGAAGATCCTGGAGATCAACCCGGGCAGCCCGCTGATCGCGAACCTGGCCGGGCGGCTGCACGCCACACCGCACGACCCGACCATCGACCTGGTGATCGACCAGCTGTACGACAGCGCGCTGCTGCAAGAGGGGCTGCACCCCAACCCGGCCGAGATGGTGGGGCGGATCCAGCAGCTGATGGAAGCGGCGGTGCAGCCCGGCTTCACGGTGCTCCCCGGCGAGCAGGCCCCGCCGGCGCAGGATTGAGCCGGCCGGGCCGGGCGCGGGCGGAGGGTCGATGGCGCTGACCGCCCGCGCCCTGCGCGCCGCGGATATCGACGCGCTGGAGGCGGTGCTGGCGGACCAGTACCGCCGCTGGCATGCCGCCGACCCGCGCCTGAGCGTCCCGGCCGAGACCGAGCGCGCAGCGCGGCGCGTCCTGCGCGACGACCTGCACCAGATCGCCTCGTGGGCGCAGGTGGCCGACGCCTCCGGCGCTGCCGGGCCGATCGGCTACCTGCGCGCCTGGCGGCGGCAGTTCCGCCTCGACGACCCGCAGGTGATGTGGCTGCCCGAGGACCACCTGACCAGCGAGCTCTTCTTCCAGTTCGCGGCCGCGGCCGATCAGGATCCCGGCGCCGTCTTCACCATGCTGTTCCACGCGCTGGAGGCCGCGGTGCCGGTCGGGCCCGACCTGCCCTGGGTGCTGTCGCTGGTGCCGCCCGTGGCCGGGCTCGATCCGGCGCTGACCGCGCTCGGCTTCCGCGCCACCTCGGTCTTCGCCTACCGCCCGCGCGATCCCGCGCCGCCCGTGACCCCGCCGCCGCCCGGCTTCGCCATCCGCCCCGCCGCGCGCGGCGACGGCCCCGCGCTCACCGCACTCTACCTCGACCTGGCGGCCTACCACGTGGCGAATGACCCCTTCGCCGACCGCCACCCGCCCCGCATCGCCGACGACTTCGACTACGTGCTGCGCACGGTCTTCGCCGAGCCGCGCCGCTGGGTGCTGCTGCTCGCCGTGCCCGCCGATCGCCTCGAACTCCCCGGCCGGCTTCATCCTGGCCTCGCTGGACCGTGAGGATGTGGGCCCGGCCACCGTAACGCAGCTGCCGCCGGGGCCGGTCGGCTTCATCCACGACGTTATGATCGCAACGGAGGCGCGGGGCCGGGGCCTCGGCCGCGCGCTCTGGAGCGCGACGCACGCCGCGCTGGTGGCGCGCAGCGGCGGCGCGGCCGCCCACGGCCCCATCCACGGCACCTGGCTGATCTACCGCTCCACGAACCCCACCGGCGCGCGCTTCTGGCCCGCGCTCGGCTACCGGCCGCTCTACCTCATGTGGCGGCGCGGCGGCTGGGTGGCCGATGCGCGGCGGCCGGGAGCCGCCGGGCCGGCGGCCCGAACCTGATGGTGGCAACGGCGCGCGACACCGGCCGAGAGGCCCACTCGCGTTCCGCCTGCCACACCTCCCCCTGTCATCCCGAGCGCAGCAAGGGATCTCCAACTCCGGGATCTTGTCTCGGGTCAGCCCTTTCCGCACCAACCGGCCGGCCGGACGGCGCGCTGCGGATCAGTGCGCCCCCACGCCTCCCCCTGTCATCCCGAGCGCAGCGAGGGATCTCCGAACTCCGGGATGTTGCCGGGAGGCAGGCGTTTCCGCACCGACCGGCCGGCCGGACGCCGTGTTGTTGCCCAGGGCAAGCGTGACGGCGCGGAGATGCGTCACTGCGGTCAACAGCACGAGGCGGGGCCCAGCAGCGCTGACGGAGCGCTGCCGACGTGCGAGGTGGCTGCGCCCGGCACCTGCGTGTCGGCGGGTCGGCGCGATCCCCGCTCCCCGCCGTCACGCGATGACGTCGACCAGCCCGCTGGTCAGGTTGTAGCGCGCGCCCACGATCTGCAGCCGCCCGGCCTGCACCGCCGGGCGCAGGAGCGGGTCCGACTCGCGCAGCCCGCGCGTCACGAGGGCCACGTTGGCGCGCACCACATTGTCGAGCGCATCGCCCAGGCCGTGCCCGCTCGCCGCCACGGCCGGGCGGATCGCGCGGACCAGCGCGTCGAGATGGCCCGGCACCGCCGTGCCCTGCAGCGCCGCGAGCGTGGCCGCGACCGCGCCGCAGCCCTCGTGGCCGAGCACGACCACCAGCGGCACGCCAATCTCGGCCACCGCGAACTCAATACTGGCCAGCACCGTCGTATCGGCCGCCATGTTGCCGGCCACCCGCACGACGAAGAGGTCGCCGAGGCCCTGGTCGAACACGAGCTCGACCGGCACGCGCGAGTCGGCGCAGCCCAGGATGCAGGCGAAGGGGTGCTGGGCCGCGGCCACGGCGAGGCGCCGGGCCGCCGGGTCGTCGGCGTGCTGCGTGCGGTTCCCGGCGTAGCGCTTGTTGCCGTCGAGCAGACGCTGCAGCGCCTGCCCGGGGCTGATCGCCGGCCCGCTGGGGGCGGCGGGAGGTGCGGGAGGATTGCGTGATTGCATGGTGTCCTTCCTTCTGCGAATCTAAAGGGTTCTCCCAGATCGTAGCACAGGCCGGGGGCGGCGGCAAGCCGCACGCGGCCCCCTTGCCGCCGTGCGCGTCGCGCGGTACAATGGCGGCGAAGGAGGCGATCCCCCGATGCCCGAGCCGCTGAGTCCCTTTGCCCGCTGGCTGAACGTCACCATGCAACAGCGCGGCCTCTCGCAGGCCGCCGTGGCCCGCGCCCTCGGCGTCGCCGACGCGCAGGTCTCGCGCTGGCGGCGCGGCCAGGTGGTGCCCACCGTGCGCTACCTGCAGCAGATCGCCCAGGTCTTCGACGTGCCCCGCGCCGCCCTCGACGAGCTCGCCGGCTACCCGTCGGCCGCGCCCGGCCCCGGCCCGGGCAGCCGCGACCCTGCCCGTGCGGCCGAGCTCCAAAGCTACCAGGCCCGCTTCGGCCGCCTCCTCGACGAGCGCGTGCCGCCCAGCCTCTGGCCCGCCTATATGGAGGCCGCCGACGCCCTTGCGGGCGCCCTCGTCAAGGCCCTCGGCGACTCGCTCGCCGCGGCCCAGGCCGGCGACGACGCGCCCGAGAACGCGGGGCGCAACATCGGCTTCCGCCACCGCACAGAGTAAGCCGGATCGCCAAGTCCGGCCGGGCGGCTGTGCTATAATCAGGCATGACATCACCGCGCCTGTGGCTGCTCGGGCGCCCGCGCTTCGAGCACGACGATCATCCCGCCGATCTCCCGCCCGCCAAGGCCATCGGCCTCCTCGCCTATCTCGCCGTCACCCGCGACCCTGTGCCCCGCGAACACCTCCAGGCGCTGCTCTGGCCCGAGAGCCTGGCCGACGCCGCGCGCAAGAACCTGCGCAACATCCTCTGGGCCATCCGCAAAGCCCTCGGCGACGACGTACTCGACTCGCCCGACGACCGCCTCGCGCTCACGCCGGCCGCCTGGGTCGATCTGTGGGAGTTCGAGCGGCGCGTGGCCGGGGCCCAGGCGCCCGACGCCGGCAGCGACGCGGAGCGCGCCGCGCTGGGCCTCTACGGCGGCCTCTTCCTCGACGGGCTGACCTTCGGCGATGCCCCGGAGCTCGATCTCTGGCTGGCCGGCGAGCGCGAGCGGCTGGAGCAGGTCTACCTGCGTGAGGTCGGCGCCCTGGTCGATCGGCTGCGCGCGGCGGGCAACTGGCCCGCCGTCCTCGCCGCCGCCCGCCAGGGCCTGGCGCACGACAACCTGCAGGAGCCCCTGCATCGCGCCCTGATCGAGGCCCACGCCCGGCTGGGCGAGCGCGCCGAGGCGCTGCGCCAGTACGACGCGCTGCGCGCCGTGCTCGACCGTGAGCTCGGCGTGGAGCCGCTCGCCGCCACGGAGAGCCTGCGCGCGGCGATTCAGGCGGGCACCCTCGGGCCGCCGCCCGCCCCGCCCCCCGGCCCGCGCCCGCCGCGCCGCCCGGCCGATGGCGGCGAGGCCGGCCGCGCCCCCTTCGTCGGCCGCCAGGCCGAGCTTGCGTTCCTGCGCGACGAGTGGCGGCTGGTGGCCCAGGGCCGCGTGCGCGTTGTGCTGATCACCGGCGAGACCGGCATCGGCAAGTCGCGCCTCTGGCAGGAGTGGGCGGCCACGCTGCCCGCGGGCGTCGACATGCTCGAGACCCGCTGCCTCGAGTTCGACCCGCGCGCTGCCCTTCGCGCCGGTGACCGCCCTCTTCGGCACCCCCGCCTGCATCGCCGGCCTCACCGCGCCCGACTCCGGCGTCAACTCCATCTGGCTTGCCGAGATGGCGCGCCTGCTGCCCACCATCCGCCTCGCCCGGCCCGACCTGCCCGCGCCCTCGCCGCTGCCCCCTGAGGAGGAGCGCCGCCGCCTCTTCGAGGCGATAACCCAGTGCCTGGTCGCCCTCGACGCCGGGCCGATCGCCCTCTTCGTCGACGACGTCCACTGGGCCGACCGCGCCACGCTCGACTGGCTCGACTACCTCGTGCATCGCCTGGAGGGCCGCTCCCTGCTGCTGGTCGCCGCCTATCGCGCCGAGGACGCCCCGCCCGCGCTCGTGCAATTGGCCGCGCGCTGGGCGCGCGAGGGCCTGGCCCGGCGCCTCGCGCCGCCCCGGCTCGACGCGGCGGAGTCGGCTGCCCTGGCCGCGGCGCTGCAAGTCGACCCGGCCGTGCGCGACCGCATCCGTGAGCAGAGCGCCGGCAATCCCTACTTCCTGATCGAGTTGAGCCATGCGCCCGCGGGCGACGTGCCGCCCGCCCTGGGTGAGCTCATCCGCGCCCGGGTCGCGCGCCTGCCCGACGCCGCGCGCCAGGTGCTCCAGGCCGCCGCCGTGCTCGAGCCCGGCATCGCCTTCGCCCCGCTGCGGCGCACCAGCGGTCGCGGCGAGGAGGAGACCCTCGACGCGCTCGACGTGCTGCTCGACGCCGGGATCCTCGTCGAGCAGGCAGGCCGCTACGCCTTCGCGCATCCCCTCGTGGCCGCCGTCGTGCGCGAGGATCTGAGCGCCGCGCGCCGCGCCTTCCTGAACCGCCGCGCCGCCGAAGCCGTCGCGGCGGCGCATCCCGGCGCCCCCGACGCGGTCGCCGGGCAGTTGGCCGCCTACTACGCTGCCGCGGGCGAGCCCGCGCGCGCCGCCGGGATGGCCGCCCGCGCCGCGTCGCGCGCCCTCGACCTGGGCGCGCCCGCCGAGGCCATCGCCTTCTACCGCCAGGCCCTCGACCTCGATCCCGCGCCCGCGCGCCGGATGGACCTGGCCCACGCCCTCTTCTGGTCGGGCGACCTCGACGCGGCGCGGACCGCCTATCAGGCCGCCTTCGACGCCTTCCTCGCCTCCGGCGACCGGCCCGGCGCGGCGCGCGCCTGCCTGGGCGTGGCCGAAACCCTCATGCCCGCCGGTCGCGTGCCCGAGGCGGTCGCCTGGATCGAGCGCAGCCTGACCTACGCCGACCCGCAAGCGGACCCGGCCACCTACGCCCTGGCCCGCTTCCTCACCGGCCCCAGCCGCCTGGCCGCCGACCGGCCCCTGGCCGAGGTGCAGACCGCGCTCGCCGAGGCTACCCGCCTCGCCCGCGACCATCACCTGCCCGGCATGCTGGCCCGCGGCCGCTTCGCCCTCGGCACCATGCTCGCCGAGCGTGGCGACCTCGCGGGCGCCGTGCAGGCCTACCGCGACTCCATCGTGCTCGCCGAGCAGGCGGGCGATACCTTCCAGGCCCTGCTCAGCTACAACAACACCGCCTATCACGCCCTGCTGCTGGGCGACCTGGCCCAGGCGCACGCCTACGTGGAAACCGGGCTGGCCCAGGCCGAGGCGCGCGGCCTGCGCGTGCCGCTCCAGTACCTCTACAGCACGCGCGGCGAGATCGCGCTGGCCGAGCACGACTGGGACGGCGCCGAGGCCTGGTTCCGGCGCGGCCTGGCCGAGGCGCAGGCGATGGGCAACCTGACGCAGGCCGCCAACTACCAGGCGAACCTGGGCCTGGCGGCCCAGGGCCGCGGCGACCTCGATGCCGCCGCCCGGCAGCTGGAGATCGCCCGCGGGGCCGCCGCGCGCGTGCCCGCCATCTACCTGCAGGCCCAGATCGACCTCTGGCTGGCCGCCGTCCAGCAGGCCCGCGGCGCCTCCGCGGAGGCCGCCCTGGCCCACGCCGCGCGGCTGATCGCCGGGCGCGGCTTCGGCCGCCTGGAGGCCGAGCTCGCTCACCTGCGCGGCGACACTCCCGCGCCCATCCCGGCCGCGCAGCCCGCGCTCCCGCCCGGCTAGCGGCCAGATGGCGGCGCCGGGGCGGGGTCGGGAACGAATCACGGCGCTGCGGCGTTCTGGGTGATGGAGGACGGCGTCATGACCCTGGCTTCCCGGCATGCGGCAGTGGGCCGGCTGCTCGCCCGCGGGGCGCTGCTGGCGGGCCTCCTGCTCGCCGCGTGTGACGCGGCGCTTTCCGGGCCCCCGCCGCCCGCCACGCCCGTCTCGGATCCGCTGCACCAGGAGCTACCCGCGATCCGGGCGGCGATGGCCCGCATTCAGCGCTTCGATCTCCAGCGGACATCCCAGCCGCCCCAATCGGCCACGTCCACGGTCTACGAAACCGCGGTGGATCTGCCCGCGCGCCAGGCCCGCTGGACCGTGGCCGCCACCTCGCCGGTGCCGGCCGAGGAAACGATCCGAGTCGACGATGTCGTCTACTCCCGCGCGCCCGCGGCCGCCCTCTGGATCCGCAGCCCGCGCCCGGCGGCCTACGCCTTGCCGCAGGATCTTGGCGACTACTTCCAGCACAATGGCCTGCTGCCCCCGGCCGGCGATCCCTGGCAATACCTGCCGGCCGGCGAGGAAACGGTGAGCGGCGTGTTGTGCCGCATCTACCGCAACGTCGCGCCCACGCCCGACCCGTCCGGCTTTGGGCTCCTCTACAATGCCGCCTATTGGGTGGGTATCGCCGACCACATCGTCTACCGGAGCGCCGTCGACTCGGGCGGGGAGGCGGGGATCGGGCACGAAGCCGCACTGCTCCGCGTGCTCGACCGCGCCGCTCGGCCTGACTCCCCCGCCGGCCGTCGACCAGGTCACCGTGACGCCGACGCCCACGCCGCTCCCGACGCCCGTCCCGGCCGGCTGGCAGATGATCCCCATCCCCGAGTCGGCGCAGGGGGACCGGCTGGTCGCCGTCGTGGCGCGTGCCGACGCCGACGTCTGGGCCGTCGGGGCCACGGCGAGCGGCGCCGGGCAGGCACTCGTCGGGCATTGGGACGGGCAGACCTGGATGCGCCTGCCGTACACCGGCCCGCCCGGCGCACAACTCGCCGCGCTGGCCACGGCCGGCTCGGGCGAACTCTGGGCCGTCGGCTCGTATGCCGGTGCGGCTGGGGAAGCGACCCTCGCGCTACACGGCGCCGGCCCCACCTGGCAGCCGGTGCCGACGGAGTCCCTGGACTCCCCGCGCATGTGGAACCGGCTCACCGGCGTCGCGGCCGTCGCCCGCGACGACGTCTGGGCCGTGGGCTTGCGGGGCGTCGGCGGCGCGTCGGGCGCCCCGTTCCTCGTCCACGCGCAGGGCGGCGCCTGGCAGGAGGTGGCGCTGCCGGTGCCCGCGCTGCAGGATCCGCTCGCGGTCAGCGGGCGCGCCCCGGATGACGTCTGGCTGGTCGGCACGCTGCGCGGGCACGGCCGGCGGCCAAACGCTCACGCTGCACTGGGACGGGCGCGCCTGGCAGCGGGTGCCGAGCCCCAACCCCGGGGCGCGCGACAATCGCCTCTACGCGGTCAGCGCGACGGCCGGGGGCGTCTGGGCGGTGGGCGAGGCGGTGGACGCCGCCGGTCGCGACCAGACGCTGATCCTGCGCTGGGATGGGACGCACTGGCAACAGCAGGCCAGCCCGAGCCCCGGCGCGCAGACGAATCAGTTGCTCGCCGTGACCGGTCGCACCCCGAGCGACGCCTGGGCGGGCGGAACCGACGGGCAGACGCTGGTCGAGCACTGGGACGGCCGGGCCTGGCGCGTGGTTCCCAGCCCCAACAGCGGCCCGGCAGGCGACCGGATCCTCGGCCTGGCCGTCGCGCCCAACGGCGACCTTTGGGCCGTCGGTTCCGGCACCGCGGGCGCCCTCGCCCTGCGCTACCAGCCCGCCCTGCCCCTCCCCACGCCGCCCTGATCGGCCTCCCCGCTTCCGCCCGGCTAGCGGCGCCGGCGCAGCAGGTTATGCTCCCGAGTTCCTAGGAGTTTAGGTCGCGCATGCAGCCGCGATCCGGGTCACCAGACCTGCGCTCGCCACGGCCGCCGGGATGCGCGACTTGATCGGCGGACTCACGCGCAGGCTCGATCAAGAGAGCCGGGCAAGTAGTCGCGCGGCATGCACGCGGGCGATTGCGCTTGCGTACCTGGCTCGCGGCTGCTGGGCCGGCGCTTACTAATACCCCGTCGTCTGGTCGATGACGCCGCGCTCCTTGGCCACGTGCTCCAGGCGGCGGAAGAGCCGGTAGCCCAGGGCGAGGCTGCCCACGGCGCTGCCCGCCAGGATGAGCTGTAGCGGCCCGTCGCCGATGCGCGCCGGCAGCGGGCTGATCGGCCCGGTCACCTGCTGCCCGCCCACCGTCGCCGTCGCGGTGCGGCCCTGACCGGGGCGGCGGCCGCCGCTCAGCCGGCGGTGAGCAGCGCGACGACGGCGCCGACGCCGCCGGCCAGCAGCAGCGCGCCGCTCAGCCGGCCGAGCAGGTCGACCGCCGGCGGGACGGGCAGGGGCAGCGCCCCCGGCCGCCGTGGAACGAGGAGCAGCCCGAGCACCGCCCCGGCCAGGAGCCCGCCGAGCACACGGCGCCCAGCGCCCCGTCGAAGACCATGGGATTGACGAAGACCGCGTAGACCAGCCCGCCTGCGACGAAGAACCCGGCCACGATAACTCGCGTACGCCACGAGGGCCTTGGGGGGAAGGTGGCCCGGTTCGCGTAGCGGAGGACGGCGAAGAACGCGACGAGGGCGCCCACGCCGCCCGGCGCACCGGCCAGTGGGCCGGGATCGAACAGCAAGCCGGCCGCCTCGCCGGCCAGGGCGCCGGCGGCGAACACGAGCAGCACGACCGCTCGCCCGGCCAGCGCCTCGACCTCGTCCGCGGATAATATGAGCACAAGAACGGTGGCGGCGAACACCAGCGCGTTGGGGTTAACCACCAGGCCTGTGGCCAGCCGCCGAATCTGCCCGCTTACCAGGGCTTCGCGGTCCGCGCCTACGGCGGGAAGAATGGACCAACCAGCCGGACCAAACCAGTGCGCGAACTCCGGATCCGAACTCGACGAACTGCACGCCGAACAGCCCGAGCAGCAGAGCGAGCGTACCACGCAAGTCGCGGTGCCCGCGCCAGGCCTCGTATCGGGCCTCCTCCCCGCGCACCGGCACCTCGGCCGGCACGGAGCGTCGGGCCTGGCGGGTGTCCCAGAGCGCGCTTAGCGTGAAGAACGCGCTAACGGAGACTAGAGCAAGACCCAGGTTATCGCGGGGCGGTGCTCCGTCGCGCCACCCCTGCAGGGCCTGCAGCGCAGAGGGCAGCAGCAGAAACAGCCACAGGGCCGCCCGGCTGCGCGCGTAGCGGATCTCGCGCTGCCGCACCTCGGGGAAGATTTCCGGCACCTCGTAGGGCGACCGGGGGCGGGCGTCGCCCGGCAGTTGGACGAGCGCGATGTCGCGGTTCGTGTCCTTGGCGATCTCCGCCCGCAGGAAGGCCAGCGTGCAGGGATGGGCGAAGCCCCCGCGGATGAAGGCGCAGTCGTTCGCGGCGGGATCCGGCGCGGGCGGGACCCAGCGGGGATCGATCGGCGCCGGGGCATACAGGGCGGGGTCGCGCCACGGCGGGAGCGGCGGGGCGCCGGGGTCCCCCGGTACGTGCGCGGTTTGGCCGGCGAGGACGTGCTGCATTGCGCGCCTCCGTAACGGTGGGGCCGCGGCGCGGTCCCCACCTCGACGTCCGGGTCTCTCGCGCACGCGGGCAGCCAGGAAGGGTCCCGGCTGCCCGCGTGTGGGGCGTCGCGCCCGGTAGCGGTGCGCGACGGTGTTCTGGATTCAGCTTAGCACACGGAGCGCCCGTCGTCAAGGCGGCCGAACGAGGCCCCGCCTAGTACCCCGTCGTCTGGTCGATGACCCCGCGCTCCTTGGCCACGTGCTCCAGGCGGCGGAAAAGCAGGTAGCCCAGGGCGAGGCTGCCGACGGCGCTGCCCGCCAGGATAGCTGTAGCGGCCCGTCGCCGAGGCGCGCCGGCAGCGGGCTGATCGGTCTGGTCACTTGCTCCCCGCCCACCGGTCGCGGTGCGGTCCTTACCGGGACGGCGGCCGCCGCTCAGCCGGCGGTGAGCAGCGCGACGACGGCGCCGACGCCGCCGGCCAGCAGCAGCGCGCCGCTCGGCCGGCCGAGCAGATCGACTGCCGGCGGGACGGGCAGGGGCAGCGCCCCCGGCCGCCGCGGCACGAGCAGCAGCCCGAGCGCCGCCCCGGACAGGAGCCCGCCGAGCACCACGGCGCCGAGTGCCCCGTCGAAGACCGAGGGATCACCGAAGAACGCGTAAACCAGCCCGGCAGCGACATAGCATCCGGCCACGATGACCGGGGCGGGCCACGCGGTTTGCCGCGGGAACGCGGCGCGGTTCGAGTAGCGGAGGGTGGCCAGGAACGCGGCGAGAGCCGTGATGCCGCCCGGAGCGGCGGCCACAGGGCCGGCATCGAACAGTAAGCCGGTCGCCTCGCCGGCCAGGGCGCCGCTGGCGACCACCAGCTGCCCGACGGCGCGCCCGGCCAACGCCTCGACCTCGATCGCGAAAAGCCGAGCAGGACAGCCCCAGCGGTGAACACCAGCAGGTCGGCGTTGAGCACCAGGCCCGTGACCAGCCGCCAGACCTCTCCGCGCGCCAACGATCTGAGGCCCGGCCCCGCAACAGCGGCGATAGACCAGCCGGGCGAGCCAAACCAGTGCGCGGCGGCGGTGGTGAGCTCGACAAAGCCGACGACCAGCAGTCCCAGGAGCAGGGCGATCGTGGCCCGCGGGCCATGGCGCGCGCGCCAGGCCGCGTATCGCGCCTCCTCGCCGCGCGCCCGTGCATCAGCGGGTGTGAAGCGGTGGGCCCGACGGACGCCCCAGAGCGCGCCTAGCGTAAATATCCCGCCCAGGCCCAACACCGGGAGATCCGTCGTGATTTGCGCTAGCCCGTCGCCAAGCGCAAACGGCAGCAATGCGAGCGCGGAAAGCAGCGTGAAGAGCAGATACAAGCCCACACGGCGGCGCGCGTAGCCGATCTCGCGCTGCCGCACCTCGGGGAAGAGCTCGGGCACCTCGTAGGGCGACCGGGGGCGGGCGTCGCCCGGCAGTTCGACGAGCGTGATGTTCCGTTCGGTGTCTTCTGCGAGTTGCGCGCGCAGAAAGGCCAGGGTGCAGGGATCGGCGAAGCCCCCGCGGATGAAGACGCAGTCGTTCGCGGCGGCAGCGGCTGCGGGCGGGACCCAGGCCGGATGAACCGGCGCCGGGGCATACAGGGCGGGGTCGCGCCAGGGCGGGGGCGGCGAGGTACCGGGCTCCCCCGGCGCGGGCCCGGGTTGGCCGGCGAGGACGTGCTGCATTGCGCGCCTCCGGGACTTGGGGCCGAGGCGCGGTTCCCACCTCGGCGTCCGGGTTCTCTCGCACACGCGGGCAGCCAGGAAGGGTCCCGGCTGCCCGCGTGTGGGGCGTCACGCCCGGTAGCGGTGCGCGACGGTGTTCTCGATTCAGCGTAGCACACGGCGCGCCTGTCGCAAGGCGGCCAATGCGGCCCCGCCTAGTACCCCGTCGTCTGGTCGATCACCCCGCGCTCCTTCGCCGCGTGCTCCATCCGCCGGAAGAGCACGAAGGCCAGCGCGAGGCTGGCGACCGCGCTGCCCGCCAGGATGAGCAGCAGCGTGCCGTCGTCGACGCGCGCCAGCAGCGGGCTGATCGGCGCGGTCACCGTCTGGCCGTCCGCCGTCTGTGGTCGCCATGAGGATGCCGCCGTTGAGCGCGCGCCGCATCCCCTCCAGCCAGTACGTCACCGGGACCAGCAGCGTGATCTGCTGCAGGCCGGGCGGCAGGATGTCGGGCGGGAAGTAGGCGCCGCTGAAGAGCAGCAGCAGCCCCGCGGTCGCCTCGCCGATCATCTCGCTGTGCCGCGCCAGCACCAGCGCCACGCCCGCCAGCATGATGCCGAAGCCCGTCAGGATGCCCATGCCCAGCACGAACGTGATCGCCAGCTTGCCCCAGGCCACGTGGTCGAGCCGCAGTGGCAGCCCCAGGAAGAGCGCGCCCGTCGCCAGCAGGATCAGCGTGGTCAGCAGGCCGATCAGCACCTTCGCCAGCGCCCGCCCGAGCAGGTAGGCGAACTGCCGCGCGGGCGACGTGTAGATGTAGCGCAGCATCTTGTAGTATTCGCGGTCGTCGAAGATCGCCCAGGCCAGCCCGGCCATCGTCTGGATGACCACCACGAAGAACGCGTTGCTCACGTACAGGTAGCTGAAGAAGTCGCCCCGCGCCCCGCCCGCGATCACCTGGTACATCACGACGAGCATCAGCGCCGTCGCCAGCGGCCGCAGCGTCGTGAAGGTCAGGAAGACGAACGGGTCGGCCCAGTTGCCCTCGACCTGCCAGCCGAGCCAGGCGGCCAGGCGGAACGTGCGCACGTTCTCGCGCCAGATCTGCGCGCGGCCGTCGGCGGGCCGCGCCGGGGGAGTCGTAATCATACCAGGCCTCCTTACTGCCCGCGCAGCGTCAGGCGCGCTTCAACCCGCGCCAGCCATTCGACGCGCCCGAGGAGCCAGTAGGCCCCGACGATGAAGATCAGCCCCAGCCCGGCGAGCACCCCGAGCTCGGTCTCCGGCGCCAGCACCCCGACGATCTGCCCCGGGAAGAGCAGTTGCCGCAGCGCGTCCAGCCCGAAGCTGACCGGGATCAGGCTCGACACGACCGTCAGCACGCCGGGCAGGCTGCTGAACAGCTTGCCCAGCGGGAAGTTCTGCCCGCTGAGGAAGAAGACCGGCTCGCTCAGCGCGAGCGCCACCTGCCAGGCCTCACGGTTCCAGAGCAGGAAGATCGAGCTCATCAGCATGCCCAGCCCGTACAGCGCGACCATGCCCACGACGAAGACGACCACCGCGAGCCCCCACTGGCTGCCGTCCAATTGCACGCCGAACAGCACCACGCCGAGGATGCCGATCGCCGCCGCCCGCATCGTGCTGCGGTACAGCCCGCCGACGCCCATGCCCAGCATGATCGCCATCATCGACACGGGCGCCATGATATACAGCTCCAGGAAGCCCTCTTGCTTGTCCCAGTACAGCTGCGACGCCATCATCCACAGGATGTTCAGCCAGTAGGTCGCCATCACCGCGCCGAGCACCACGAAGCCCACGTAGGCCTCCGGCGCGTGCAGCGCGCGGTACAGGAAGACGAACGCGGCCGTGTTGATCAGCGGCACGAGGATCTCGAAGATGATCCAGCTTGGCTCGCGGTGCGCCCCCCAGATGCGCGGGTAGGCGCGCGCCACGGCCGCCTGCAGGAAGAGCCGCCAGCCCGTGCGCTTCGTCATGCCTCGGCCTCCAGCCCGTGCCCCACCAGCCGCACGAAGACGTCCTCGAGCGTCGGCTCGTTCTTCTGCAGCGTCAGGATGCGGCCCTGCTGTGCGGTCAGCGCGCCGACCACGGCGCCGATGGCCGCCTCATCCTCCAGCACGAACTTCAGCGTGTACACGTTCGTCCCCGCGCCGCCCTCGCCGCTCACGCCGATCACCCCCGCGGCCCGCTCCAGCGCGGGCAGGTGCTGCGGCCCGATGCCCGCTGCCTGGATCTCGAAGATGGGCTGCTTCTGCAGCCGCCGCTTCAGGTTCGCCGGGGTGTCGCAGGCCAGCACCGCGCCGTGGTCGATGATGGCGATGCGGTCGCAGAGCTCGTCGGCCTCGGCCATGTAGTGCGTGGTCAGCAGCACGGTGCGGTCCGGGTAGCGGCGCATCCAGTCGCGCGTGAAGTCGCGCACCAGCCGCGCGGCGTTGACGTCGAGCCCCAGCGTCGGCTCGTCGAGGAAGATGACGCGCGGGTCGGTCACGAAGCCGCGGCAGAAGTTCATGCGCTGGCGCTGCCCCGTGCTCAGGCTGCTCACACGCGCGTTTGCCTTGTCTTGCAGGTCGACGATCGTCAGCATCTCGGCGATGGCGGCGTGCGCCTCGCGTGTCGGCACGCCGTAGAACTGGCTGAACATCCACAGGTTCTCGGTCACCGTGAGCAGGCCATAGCCGCTCGTCTCGCCGCCGCTGACCATGTTGATGCGCCGCCGCACCTCGTCGGCCTGCCGCACCACGTCGTAGCCGTCCACATAGCAGGTGCCGCCGCTCGGCGCGAGCAGCGTCGTCAGGATCTTGATCAGCGTCGTCTTGCCGGCGCCGTTGGGCCCCAGCAGCCCGAACAGCTCGCCCGCCGGGACCTCGAGGTTCACGTGGTCGAGCGCGGTCAGCGTCTTCGGCGGCGCGCCGCGCGCCCGTTTCTCGCCGCGCAGCTTGTAGACGCGCGAGACGTCGACCGTGCGGATGGCCGGCGGCACGGGCGCGGCCGCCGGCATGGCGGCCACGGCCGGCCGATCGGCGGGCGCGGCGGGGGGGGTATCGGTATCGGTATCGGTGCTGGGACGCAGGTCGAGAGTCATGCTTGGGTCACCTCGTTTGGTACTGGGATCTGGGCGGGGGCCGAATCGCCCTCAAGTAGTATACCGAAGCGCCCGAGACGCGGGTACGGTCGGGCGAACGATCCGCCCATCGGTCGAAAGGCCGGGGCACCCCGGCGCGCACGCGCTGGCCCAGCGCGCTGGCACCACGCCGCGGGATGCCCGGTCGCCCTGCCTGCCCCGGCCGCCCAGAGCCTCCCGCCGTATCCCGCTTGCCTTGCCTCTCCCTGTCATCCCGAGCGCAGCGAGGGATCTCCGACTTCGGGATCTCGCCTCAGGAAACGCCTATCCCTGCTGACCGGCTCCGCGATCGCCGGGAACCCGGCCGGGCCGGCCCCGCAGTGCGCGAACCCGCGCGCACGGTCTAGCCCGCCTTGCGAGAAAAGGTGGTATAATAGGGCCGCGGGCGCCGCGGGGAACGCCCTGCACCCGCCGGGCCGGGGCCCGCTGCCCCGCCGGTCGTCGCGTGAGGAGGCCCGGGTGGCGTTTATTCCGCTGGTGATCACCGTCGTGATGGGCATGATGGCCGGCGGCATGGTCGCCCTCGCCCTCATCGGCCCGCGCCAGACACAGACCCTCTACGTCGTCCTGGCCGCGCTCGGCATCCTGCTCGGCGTGGGCGCCGTGGCTGCCGGCCCCAACACGGCGGCCTCCACCTACGTCTACAACAGCTTCAACCTGCTCCTCTCCGCCTTCCTCGGCTACGCCGTCACCACCTTCTTCGTGCTCTCCTACCAGGTGACGCCCGACCGCGTGCTGCCCGACCCGGCCGCCATCGCGGCCGTGCAGGCCGGTGGCGCCGAGAAGACGGCCGTCCTCTACTACGTGCCCGCCGAGCCGGAGCACTACAATGCCCGCGTCGCGGCGCGCGGCTTCGAGACCGCCGATTACCCCCAGGCCCTGCCGCCGCTGCTGGCCCGCCCCTTCGCGCTGCAGGCCCTCAAGCGCAAGTATGCCGCGATTCGCCAGAACACCTACCGCACCGTCCATTTCCGCCTCGCCCAGAAGGTGCAGGAGCGGCTGGGCAAGCGCTACCGCCTCTACGTGGCCTTCTACAACGACGCGCCCACGCTCGCCGATGCCGCGCAGGAAGCGCTCCGCGGCGGCGCCCAGCGCTTGATTGTGCTCCACCCTCGCCTCACCGACCCGCCCCCCGCCCTGCACGTGCGCGACCTGCTCGCGCCCCTGCGCCTCGCCCGCTACGGCGTGAGCGTGCGCGAGACGGCCCCGCTCTGGAGCTCCGAGCTCTTGCCCCGGCTCATCGTCCGCCGCGCCTTGGCCGCCACCGACGACCAGGACCGCGCCACCGTCGGCCTGCTGCTGATCGGCCAGGGCCACGCCGCGCCTCGCCGCTACCAGCCGAAGCCCGGCAGTGCCGCCGCGCCCGATCCGCTCGAGCGCGAGCACCAGGAGATGGCCTTCGTCAAGCGTGTGCGCCAGGCGCTGATCAAGGCCGGCTTCGCCGAGGACAACGTCGTGCTCACCTGGTGGCGGTGGCAGGAGCCGCCGCCCGCGGCGGGCCTCGCGCAATTGGCGGCCGCGGGCTGCCGGTGCGTCTTCTGGCTGCCCGTCGGCATGCTGACCGACGGCATCACCACCCTGCACGACATCCCCGCCGCGCTGCAGGCCGCCGCCCCGGCCGGCGTGGAGCTCCGCCGCCTCGGCCCCTGGAATGACGACGACCTGATGGCCGAGGCGCTCGCCGAGAAGGTCAAACAGGTCGTCGCCGCCGAACAGCTCGTCTAGCGCACGCAAAACCGGCCCGGTGGTTCCACCGGGCCGGTTGCTTGTTGGGAGCCCTCGGCTCCCGGGGCTCAGGCCGCCTGCTTGCGCCCGAGCCGCCCCAGGCGCTCGATCAGCCGGGCCTTGGCCGCGGCCTTCAGGCGCTCGTCCTGCATCTGCCGGCTGATCTGCCCCAACACGTAATCGTTGCTGAACATTGGTTCCCTCTCCCCCTGTCTCTGCTCTGCGGCATTGGTCATTCGTTACGACATCATCATAGCGCCGCGCCAGGTTTAGCACATCGGGACATGGGGGGATCCCCGCCTACCGCGTTGGCCGCCGCCACCCCGGCCGCGCGACAGAGGCCGCGTGGCCGTCGGCACAGGCGTGGGCTCCGTCTCCCGACCGAGCGGCGCGGTGCTCGCCGGACCGCGCGACGGAGGCGCGCAAGGCCGGACGACGGAGCGAGGCCTCGGTCCGATGGTGGTCGACGACGATCGATTGTCGCGGCCGAAGCTCAGGCGCCAGGCAGCGCGCTGCTCCTGGCGATGCGGGATAGCGATTCCGGATGGCGGAAGCCGCGTCTGTAGGAGGGCGCTCCGCCACGCGACAACCGCCGCCCCAAGATCCCGCCCGATAAGCACCCACCCTCCCCGTTACCGATCTCCGTTGTCCATAACCTTCAGCCGGAGATCGCCGGGCACCGGCGGGCACGCAAAAACCCGCCGGATCCCCGAGGGGATCCGGCGGGCGGGATGGCGGATAGGTAGGCTAGAAGGGCGGCTGGCTCGCCTCGCGCGCCTTCGCGGTCAGCCGGTCGATGACCCGCGCCGCCTTGGCCCGGCTCAGGTCCGCGATCGCCTCGATGCGCAGCGAGGCCAGCAGCTCCTCCTCGGCGATGCCCGCGCGCGGCAGCAGCCCGCGGATCGTCCGCTCCTGCTGCTCGGTCGCGTGCGCGTCGTCGGACTCGGCGGCGGGCGCGGCATAGCGGGCGGGCGCCTCGGCCACCGCGTCGTGCGTCCCGTTGGTGGCCGGCGCCTGCGCCGGGCCGTTCTCGTGCTCGAACGCCTGCCGCTGGTCCACGTCCTCCAGGTCCTGCGTGAAGACTTCCGACAGGCCGGCCACGCGCAGCACGGCGTCGACCTGGGCGCGCTTCTCGCAGATCTTGATCGCGTTGTTCACCGTCCAGCCGCTGCGCTCGCTGAGCTCGGCCGCCCCGCGGCCCTCGCCGACCACGCGGCCCTGCCGGTCGATCAGCCGGCAGATGTAGATGAACAGGCCGTCGCGGTTGCCCGCCATCGCCAGCGACGCGGCGTCGGGCAGGAAGCGCGGCCGCAATTGCAGCAGCAGGCAGATCTTCTCCGCCCCCGGCTTGAACAGTGACGGCTTGCTCTCGCGCCGCCCCGTGCTGATCGTGCCGAAGTCGGTGCCCGCCTTCAGGTTGTGCACGATGTACTCGCGGATAATCTCCCGCCGCTCTTCCTCCGCGTGCACCATCCGGCGCAGCGCGTCCGGGTCGATGCTCAGCGCCACCGTGCCCAATTCGGGCGGCGCGGGCACGGTCGCCGTCTCGCCCTCGGCGGGCGGCATCTCTTTCGGCAGGCGGGCGCTACGGATCTCAATCGGGTCTTCAGCAGGGTCGTTCTTGACCAGGGATGCAACATTCTGGCGCGCCATCACACAATTCCTTTGCTAGTTCGGCGAGCGGCCGGCGGCCGCACCACGGCCCGGCGGGGGGCCGGTTCCCACCTTCATTATAGAACATCTGTACGGATTTGTCAATGCCGGAGGCGCCGGGCGCGGGGCGGGGGGCCAAGCGCCCGGAACGCCATCCTTCGTCATCCCTATGCCCGGGCGCAGGGCGAAAGCGGCAAGGGGCGGCGCCCAGATCGCCGTGTCAGGCGCCACCGCCCGCCAATGCCCCTCAAGATCAGGTCCCCGCCCCACCGGGATGCGGGGCAAGACGTCTGTGGGAGGCGGCTCCGTCCGCCGAGGCCGCCCCAAGATCCGGCCCGGAATCCAGCCGGCCGGCACCCGGGAGAACGCCCGCTCCCCCAGCCTCCCCTATGTCATCCCGAACGCAGTGAGGGATCTCCGACTCCGAAAGCTTGCCCTGAGGCAGGCGTACGCGCGCCGCCCGGCTTCCCGGACGCTGCGCGCTTGCCCCGAGCAGGCCCCGCGGCGCGGAGATGCTTCACGTGTGCTCAGGCATGACAAAGGGCAAGGGCCGGAGGCGTGGGGCGGACAGCCGCCCGTCCCGGCCGATTCGGGGCCAGGCGGACGGGCCGCCTCGGCGGACGGAGCCGCCTCCCACAGACGGATCCCGCCGCCGGGAAGCCGAATCGCGCCGCCGTCGCAGCCCGCGCAGGCGGGCTTCGTCGCTGTTGCCCGCGGCTTTAGCCGCCGGGCAACGCCCCACCGCCCGGCTCCTCGATCGCCGAATCGCGCCGCCTCGTCGCGAGCCCGCGCAGGCGGGCTTCGTCGCTGTTGCCCGCGGCTTTAGCCGCCGGGCAACGCCCCACCGCCCGGCGCCCGGAGGCCGAATCGCCGCGGGATGCAGACGGGGCCGCCCACCGGCGGCCCCGTCTGTCCGCGCGGGCGCTACCGCCCGTGGCAGTACTTGTACTTCCGCCCGCTGCCGCACGGGCACGGGTCGTTGCGCCCCACCTTGCCCGTGCTCGCCGCCACGCCTGCCGGCACGCGCGCGGGCGCCGGGCGCCCGCTCCGCTTGCCGCGCGGTTGCTGGCCGCCGTTGCGGCCGCCGCCGGTCGGGTGCTCGGCGGGCAGCGTGCCCGCCACCGTGCCGAGGACCCCCGCGACCTCCGCGCGCCGGTTGCCCGCCTGCAGCGCCGCCTCGCGCCGCCCGGCCGGCGCCTTGCGGGCCACCTCCTGGCGCGTCTGCTGCGGCGCCGGGGCCGGCGCCGCCGTGGGCTCCAGCCGCAGGCTGAGCACGCGCGTGCCCAGCTGGCGGATCTCCGCCTTCAGGTCCTCGAACAGCTCGTAGGCGTTGCGCTTGTACTCGACCAGCGGGTCCTTCTGCGCGTACGCCTGCAGGCCGATCGACTGGCGCAGGTGCTCCATCGTCGTCAGGTGCCGCGTCCACAGCTGGTCGATCACGTGGATGATCCAGCGCGACTCCTGGTGCTTCACGAAGGCGTCGCGCACGAGCGAGCGCACCCCCGGCTCCACCTGCCCCAGCGGCACGAGCTCCTGCTCCTCCAGCCCCTCCGCGCCGACCACGTCCTCGATCTCGCGATAGACCGGCGCCGGGATGCTGTGGTCGACCAGCCCCAGCAGCGGCACGTGCGAGTTCTGGCGCAGGAAGTCCTCGCCCAGGCGGGTCTGGACTTCACTGTAAATCTGCTCCAGCTGCGTGCTGATCAGCCGCGGCAAGGTCGTGGCGGCCATGCTGCCCGTGGCCTCGGCCGGCAAGCGCGCGGCCGCCGACGCGGGCTGCAGCGGGAAGGCCCGGTCGACCAGGTCGAGCAGCGCGCCCGCCTCCTGCTCAGCTTCCGAGAGCTCGGCCGGTTCCTCCGCGGGCCCGGCGCCGTCGGCGCGGCCGTCCTGCCCGAGCCCCAGGTGGTGGATGTCGCCGCGCTGCGCCGCCAGCCGCACTGCCTCTTGCGCCTGGCCCAGCAGCCCGGCGTACTGGCGGTCGAACTCCTCCGCGGCCAGCGTGTCGAAATACTGCCGCGCTTCCTCGTACTCCATGCCCTCCAGGTCGGCGCCCGAGAGCTCGGCCGGCAGCGGCAGGATCCGCGTCATCTGCCGCAGCAGCTTGTTGTAGTCGAACGTCGCGTGCTTCACCGTCTCGTACATCGGGTCGTCGACGTGGAAGAAGCCGCGTAGCTCCTGGTCGATCGCGTTCTCGATCAGGCCCAGCCGCCCCGACGCCGACTCCTCGGCGATGGCCGCCAGCTCCTCGCCCACGGCCGCGCGGTTGCCCGCCTCGATCAGCGCGGCGATGTGCTCGCGCAGCAGGTGGTGGGCCAGCCGCCGGGTGACGTCTTCGCTGAAGGTGTCGCTCAGGGCGTTGAACAGGCTCGTGACGTCGACCCCCTTCTTGCGGCTGGGGCTGCCGGCCAGCGGGCTCGTCGGGCTGCCGCCGCCCGCGGCCATGCCGTCCACCGTCTCGGCGAGCATGTCGAGCACGATCGTGCGCGGCTCGCCCTGCGTCAGCACGTAGCGGCGCTCCTTGTAGATCACGTCGCGCTGCGTATTGACCACGTCGTCGTACTCGACGAGGTGCTTGCGCATGTCGAAGTTGTAGCCTTCCATCTTCGTCTGCGCGGTCTCGACGCTCTTCGTGATCAGGTTGTGCTCGATCGGCATATCGTCTTCCCACAGCGCGTTGAACACCCGCGAGTTGACGATCGTCTGATTGACGCCCGACCGGCGCATGATCTCGTCTTCGAGCGACACGTAGAAGCGCGAGGAGCCGGGGTCGCCCTGGCGGCCGGCGCGGCCGCGCAGCTGGTTGTCGATCCGGCGGCTCTCGTGGCGCTCCGTGCCGATGATGTGCAGCCCGCCGAGCTCGGTCACGCCGAAGCCGAGCACGATGTCCGTGCCGCGGCCGGCCATGTTGGTCGCGATGGTCACCGCGCCCTTCTGGCCCGCCTGCGCCACCAGGCTCGCCTCGCGCTCGTGCTGCTTCGCGTTCAGCACCGCGTGCGGGATGCCCAACTCTTCGAGCATATGCGCCAGTTGCTCCGACTTCTCGATCGACACCGTGCCGACCAGCACCGGGCGGCCCTGCTCGCGCACTTCCTTGATCTCGTCCACCACCGCGTGGAACTTGATCTCCTCGGTCTTGTAGACCCGATCCGGGAAGTCCTGGCGCACCATCGGCAGGCGCGTCGGGATGGCCGTCACTTCGAGCTTGTAGATCTTGTAGAACTCCTCGGCCTCGGTCAGCGCGGTCCCGGTCATGCCGGCGAGCTTGGCATAGAGGCGGAAGTAGTTCTGGATCGTGATCGTGGCGTACGTCTGGCTCTCGCCGCGGACGTGGATGCCTTCCTTCGCCTCGATCGCCTCGTGCAGGCCCTCCGAGTAGCGGCGGCCCTCCATCGGACGGCCGGTGAACTCGTCGACGATCACCACCTCGACCGGGTGCTTCGGGTTCGGCCGCTCGCCGGGCGACAGGATCTTGCCCTCTTGCATCAGCACGTAGTCGCGGTCGCGGCGGAAGAGCGCGTGCGCCTTCAGCGCGTTGTCGAGGCCGTAGACCAGCATGAAGTTGTCCGGGTGATACAGGTTGCTCACCTGGAAGAACTGCTCGGCGCGCTCGACGCCCTCGTCGGTGAACACGACCGACCGGGTCTTCTCCTCGACCTCGAAGTCGCGGTCCTTGACCAGATTGCGCGCGAACGCGGCCGCCTTCTCGTGGACCTCGTTCGTGTCTTGCGAGGGGCCGCTGATGATCAGCGGCGTGCGCGCTTCGTCGATCAGGATGTTGTCGACCTCGTCGACCACCGCGAAGTGGTGCCCGCGCTGCACGACGTGCTCCGGCCCCGGCGCGGTGTTGTCGCGCAGGTAGTCGAAGCCGAACTCCGAATTCGTGCCGTGGGTGATGTCGGCGCGATACTCGCCCACGCGCTCGTACGGCGTCATCTCGCTGACGATCACGCCGAAGGTCAGCCCCTGCAGCGCATAAATCGGGCCCATCCAGTCGCTGTCGCGCTTGGCCAGGTACTCATTTGGCGTCACCAGATGCGTGCCGCGCGCCGAGAGCGCGTTGAGCGACAGCGGCAGCGTCGCGACGAGCGTCTTGCCTTCGCCCGTCTTCATCTCGGCGATCTTGCCCTCGTGCAGCGTAATCCCGCCCATGAACTGCACGTCGGCGGGGCGCAGGCCGATGGCGCGCCGCGCCGCGTCCCACGTCGTGGCGAACGCGGCGGGCAGGATCCCGTTCAGCAGTTGCTCTTCCTGCTTGCGCTCGGCGTCGCGGAACTCCGTCTCGATGGCGCGCAGGCGCTCCGCCTGTTCGCGCTCGCCGGCCGTGCGCAGCTCGGCGTGGAAGCGGCGGAAGAAGTCGTCCATCAGCGCGTCGCGCCCGGTCATGAGCTCCTGCAGGTGCAGCGGCTTGACGCGGATCGGCGGGTTCTGACCCGCCTCGTCCTGCTCCGCCAGCTCGGCCAGCAGCGCCTCCTGGCGCGCGGTCAGTTCGGCCAGCAGGTCGAGGAACGGGCCCGACGTCTCGGGGAACTCGGCCGCCAGCCGCTCCTCGTACGTCTGCCACAGGGCCATGCGGCCGCGCAACAGCTCCCCGCGCGCACTCGCCATGCGGGCCTGGAGCCGGTCGGTCCGGCTGTCGTAGCGGGCGCGCAGCGCCACGAGGGTATTGTGCGCGCTCGCGGGCGCCTCCGTCTGGTCGAGCGCCTGCGCGGCCAGCGCCAGCAGCGCGGCCGCGGCCCCTTCCTGCCACGTCAGCAGGTCGGCCAGATCGTCCTTCGGCGCGCGCGGCACGCCGGTGATCCCGCCCGCCTGCGGCAGCAGCGGCTCCGGCGTGCTGCTGCGGCGGCGCCCGAACAGGCCCCCGCCGTTCGACGGCCGGCTCGCCTCGTGCAGCGGGCCCGGCGCCGCCTGGATGGCCGCGGGCAACAGCAGCCCCTGGCGCTCCAGGTGCTTCATCAGGTCGTGCGCGTCCAGCGCGGCCACGAGGCCCCGGGCCGCGTCACGCAGCTTCGTCAGGGCGCCGCTCAGCCCGGCCTGCTCGGCGGCCAGGCCCTCCAGCGGGTGCGGTCCGCGGTCCACCGCCGCGGCGGCGCCGCCCGCCAGGCTCTCCTCCTCCAGCAGCGCGAGCAGGCCGCTCGCCTCGCTCAGCGCCGTCAGCAGGTCGTGCAGGCGGCGGAAATAGGCGGCGATCTCGACGCCCAGGTCGGTCGCGGCCGAATCGACCAGCCGCACCAGCTCCTCGGGCGTCGGCGCGCGCCCCTTGTCCGCGGCCAGCCGCTCGGCGATGGCGCTCAGGTTCGGCCGGTCCGCGCTCAGCTCCTGCAGCTCCTCGGCCACGCGCGTGCTCAGCTCGGCGATATTCTGCTCGATCTCCATGCGGTCGCCGGTGCGCCGCGCCAGCTCCTGCACCAGCTGCGCCAGCTGGCGGCTGTCGGCCAGCAGCACGTTGAGGCGCCGCGTGGTCACCTCGCCGCTCTCGATCACCTGGCGGAGCTCGCCCGCCTGCGCCGTCAGGGTCGCCATCTGTGCCGTGCTCGCGCCCACCGCGCCGTGTAGCAGCCCGGGCAGGGCGCGCCCCGCGGCGGTCTCGCGATGCAACAGCGTATGAATATCCGCGCGCAGCGTGGCGAGCCCGGCGAGCTGCGCGTTTAGCAGCGCCTCGATCTCGGCGTTCACGCTGCCGACGATCTTGCGCAGCCGCGTCAGCTCTTTATCCTGGGAGTCGACGAAATTGCCCAGCCACTTAAACATTGTGATCCTCTCTCGGGCGTTGTCCCTGCCGGGCGGTCCGCCCCGCGTCCGCGGAGCGCCGCCGTCCGGGCCCGGCCGTGCCGGTGATTATGTGCTCTTTAGCGTCTGTACTTCAAACGCAGTATGCAAGCCGAGCGCTTTCAGGCCCGCGTCGAGCGCGCGCCGGAAGGCCGCCTGGTCGGGCTGCGGCGCCTCCTCGGCCACGGCAGTCAGGTCGGCCACCAGGTGGGTGGCCATGCCCGCCGCGCCCTCGACGCCCGTCAGCCCCGTGGCCGCGATGGCCTCCTGGTAGCCGGGGGCGCGCGCGGGGTCGCGGATCTCGAGCTCGGCGAGCTCGAGCGCGATCAGCAGGCGGCGCAGGTCCTCGCGCTGGCCCGCGAAGAAGCGCTGGCTCAGCGTGGCCAGGCGGGCGACCAGCGCCTCGGTCAGCTCCGGCGCCGTGACGTCGGACGCGTCGAACTGCTCGGCGATCCAGCGCCGGTTGCGGTCGGCCATATACGGCGGGAAGAAAGTCTCGTTGCCGGTGAGCATGCCGAGCAGGGGCAGCGCCCAGGTGCGCTCGGCCAGGCGCAGGGCCGGGTCGATCGCGGCGATCTGCGCGGCGATCCAGGGATGGTCCATCAGGATGACCAGGTAGTTGGCGGCGTTCTGCAGCGCTTCCTTGTCGCGGGCCCCCGCGCGCAGGGCCAGGCCGAGCGGCTTCTCCTCGCGCGGGTGCAGGTCAATATGCAGCAGGGGGTGCAGGATCAGCGCGACCAGCGCGGCCGGGCCGGCCTGCCGCCCGATCGCCACGTTGTACTCGACGATGACGCCGCGCGTGCTCGGCACCAGCCCGGCGATGACGCGGTCGGCGGGGCGCAGGTAGACGTTGCCGCCCGTGCGCCCGGCCACGCGCAGCAGCAGGCTGTTGAACGCCTGGTGCACGGCGGGCGGCAGCCGCGTCTCGGCGGCGGCATCCACCGGGTCGTCCGCGATGCCCTCCAAGACATAAGCCAGCGTGTTGACGGTGACCCGGCAATAGGGGCAGGGCACGGTTTGCGGGCGGTCGTCGCGGACCGTAATCCAGCCCGGGCAGTGGCTGGTCGGGCACTTCACCACACGCTCCGTGCTGACAAGAACTGACATGATTCGAAAGGACTCCTCAGATTGCATTTTGCGGTAGGCACAAGGGCACCGGCCGCACCGGCACCAACTACTATTGTACCCGAAACGCCGCCCCATTGCCACCACACCAAAGCGTCGGTGGGCGCGGGCCCCACCCGGCGAGGCCACCCCAAGATCCGGCCCCAGCCAAGCCGCGATGCCGGAGAGCCGCAGGTAGGCGCGGCCCCGCGGGGCCGCCCGGCTCACTCAGAATCCGACCTGTCACTAGCCGAAATCCGGACCTGGTCGTCTGTGGGAGGCGGCTCCGTCCGCCGAGGCCGCCCGTCCGCCTGGCCCTGAATCCCACCGGGCGGCTGCCGGGATACCCCCGGCCCCCCGGCCTCCCCTGGTCATCCCGAACGCAGTGAGGGATCTCCGAACTCCGGGATGTTACCTTGAGGCAGGCATTTCCGCGCCGACCAGCTGCTCGGACGCCGCACGTGCCGGAGTCCCCGTCGGCCTACCTCCCCTGGTCATCCCGAACGCAGTGAGGGATCTCCGACTCCGAAAGGCTGCCCTGAGGCAAGCGCCGCCACAGTAGCCGGCTCCCCGGACGCCTCGCGGGTTCGCCGGGTAGGCTGCCGGTGCGGAGATGCGTCATGTGCAGTCAGCATGGCCAAGGGGAGGGCCAGGGGCTTGGGGCGGGCCGGCCGCCCCCCGGCAGCGCCGCCCAGGCGAGCGCGGCGAGCGCGAGGCAGAGGGAGAGGCGGAGACAGCGGGGCAACCGGCGGACCCGGGCACGAGACTCCCGCCGGCGGGCGGCAAGGCATCCGGCGCGAGAGACCGCGTTCAGGGAGCAGTACCAATCCCTGGGGCAAGCGCCGTGCCGGGGTGGACGATTTTCTCAGTCCCAGTGAACTCGAGTTTTCGACAGAAAGGGCCATTCTGTCCCAAACGGGGGAATCAGGCGGACGGCGGCGCCGGGTCGGGGGCAGCCGCGGCCAGCCGCGCGGCGAGCACCGCGCTCAGCGCCCGCACGTCGTCGGGCGCGACGGGGTGGGGCGCCCCCGGCCCCAGCAGCCGGAAGACCTCCGGGCCGCGCAGGTCGGACGGCAGGTCCGCCGCGACCGGGATGACGTGCAGGTGGACGTGCTGGAAGTGCGGCGCCTCGGCCCAGCCCGCCACGTACTCCTTGGCGCAGCCGACCTCGGCGCGCAGCGCCTGCACGACCCGCTCCTGCAGCGCCCCGAGCGCGGCCCACTCGGCGGCGGTGAGCTCGTGCAGCGCGGCGACGTGGCGCTGCAGCACGATCACCAGCCAGCCGCGCAGCCCGCACGGGTAGGCGTGTTCCACGCGCCAGTAGCGCTCGCGCAGGATGACCCCGCCGGGCGATAGCTCGCGCAGCCCGGCCGCAGCCTCGCAGCTGTAGCAGGTGGGCGCGCCGCCGTCCGGCGTCAGCGCTTGACGCTCGCCAGCCAATCCTGCCACCAGCCGTCCAGGCTCTTTCGCGTCATCAGGTTGAGTGAGGCGTTCAGGTCGTCGGTCTGCCGCAGCGAGACGAGTAGCTCCGGGATGAAGGAGTCGCCCAGGCGGCCTGTCAGGAAGTGGACGAAGGAGTAGCCCTCCGCGTAGGCCAGGGGCGCCGTCGCGCCGTCGAGCAGCATCGTGTCGAGATCCTCGGGCGGGGCCAGCTCCCCCGCGATCTGGAACTGCTGCACCATGCGCACGTACTCCGTCGTCGGCTCGCCGGAGACGTAGACCGCGATGCCCTCGTTCAGCCAGTGGGGCACGTTCAGGCCGGCGAGCACGAACTCGGCATGGTGCGTGAACTCGTGCGTCAGCGTGGTGCGGATCTCGTCGTCCAGCTGCGCCTCGGTGCCGTCGCCGTTCGGCCAGAAGAAGGGCGAGAGCATCGACATCTCGCGCGTGCGCGGGTAATAAAGGGCGATCGTGGTGAACGCCGACGCGGGCATGTCGGTCGGGCGCGACACGAGGTTCACGTCCACGTCGAGCTTCGTGATGCCCATGAACGTGCTGACCCGGTCATAGACGGCGGGCGCGAAGCGCGCCAGCTCGGGCAGGTAGCTCTCGTCCATGGCGTGGAAGGTGACGTGGAAGGGCCCGATGGTGCGTGTGTCGCGCAGGCCCTGCTCCTCGAGCGCGGGCTGCGAGTGGTACCAGTGCCCGGCGATGCGGCGGAAGAACATGCCGACGTGGTAGCGGCCCGGGCACGAATCGAGCGACACGTCGGCCATCGCCGTGTCGGGGCCGGGCCCGAAGCGCACGTTGCGGACGCAGCTGTACTCGCTGGTCAGTTCCGAATCGTTGTCGAACTCGCCCATCTGGAAGTGATACCAGTCGCGGTCGCCTTTGTCGATCTGGCTCAGGTACTCGTCCTTGTCGCCGTCCAGCACCGCGCGGCGCTCGATGTCGACCACCGACTGCAGGTCGGGCTGAATCGAACTCGGGCGTGATCGGCGTGGGCGTCGGGCGGGGCGGCGGGCGCGTGGCCGTGGGCGGGGGCACGGGCGTGGCCGTCGGGGTGGGCACCGGGGTGGGCGTCGGCGGCTCGAAGGCCACGACGCCGCAGGCGTTGAGCAGCACCAGGCAGGCCAGCAGGACCGCTGCGCGCGCAACCCGGGAGGCAGGCATGAATGGTCGCTTTCTGGCCCACGCCCTGGGGTTTGGCGCCGTCCGAAGTCGGCGGAGGCGGGCGCGGCGGGCCGGCGTGGCCGGGGGCTATTATAGCACAGGTCGTCCGGCGGGGCGCGTCTCCGCCCCGCGATGATCGTGCCCATCGGGGATGTCGCCGATAGCCGGGCGTGGCTGTAGGAGGGCCGCTCCGTCGCGCGACAACCGCCGCCGCAAGACCCGGCCGGATAAGCACCCTGCGGCCGCCCGGCCGCGTGGCCGCGGGGCCAGGGCGCCCCCGCCGCTACAAGCTGCCCGCGACCACCGCCCCGCCCACGACCGTCGCCAGGACGCGCGTCTGCGGGATCGTCGCCGGGTCGATCGTGAACAGATCCCGGTCGAGCACGACGAAGTCGGCCAGCTTGCCCGATGTGAGCGAGCCCTTGGAGTCGTCTTCCCCGGCCGCGTAGGCCGCGCCGAGCGTGTAGGCGCGGACCGCGTCTGCCACCGACAGGCGCTCGTCCGGGGTCCAGCCGCCGGGCGGGGTGCCGTCGGGCCGCTGCCGCGTCACCGCGGCGTGGATGCCCGCGAGCGGGTCGAACGTCTCGACCGGGGCGTCGGAGCCGAAGGCCAGGCGGGCGCCCGCCGCCTGCAGGCTCTGCCAGGCATAGGCGCCGCGCGCCGCCCGCGCGCCCCAGAGCCGGTCGGCCATGGCCATGTCCGACGTGGCGTGGATGGGCTGCATCGAGGCGATGACGCCGAGTTGCCGGAAGCGCGGCCAGTCGGCCGGGTCAACCAGTTGGGCGTGCTCGATGCGGTGGCGCAGGGCGTAGCGCGCGTAGCCGTCGCCGTCGGGCGGCGGGGCGCGCCCGACTCGACGGCGCGGGCGCGCGCGAAGGCGTCGAGCACGCGCCGGTTGGCCGCGTCGCCGATGGCGTGCACCGCCACCGCGATGCCCGCCGCGCTCGCGGCGAGGATCGCCGCCTCCAGGTCGGCCTGCGGGATCGTCGCCACGCCGCGGTCGTCCGTGCCCTCGAAGGGGGCGAGCATCTCCGCCGTGCGCGAGCCGAGGCTGCCGTCGCTGAAGATCTTCACCGGGCCGATCCGCAGCCGCGCGTTGCCGAAGCCGGTGCGCAGGCCTACGGCGATGCTCTCGCGCAGCGTGGGCAGCGCCAGGAACATGACTACGCGCACCGGCAGGCGCCCCGCCGCCGCGCGCTGCTGGAAGCCCACAAATGCCTCGGGCAACTCGACGTCCTGGATCGTCGTCAGCCCGCTGGCGACGACCGTTTGCAGGCCCTCGTCGATCGCCGCGTCCCGCGCCGCGGCGCTCTCGGGCGGCACGCGGTCCGCGACCAGGTCAATCGCCGCGCCCTCGTAGAGCATGCCGTCGGGCGCGCCCGCGGCGTCGCGGCCGATGCGGCCGCCGGGCGGGTCCGGCGTGTCGCGCGTGATGCCCGCCGCGGCCAACGCCGCGTGGTTCACCCAGATCGAGTGGCCGTCCTTGCGGTCGAGCACGGCCGGGTGGTCGCCGGTCACCGGGTCGAGGTCGGCGGCGGTCGGGAAGACGGGCGGGTCCCAGGTCGTGTTGTCCCAGCCGCCGCCGAGCACCCAGGCGCCGGGCTCGAGCGTCGCCACGCGCGCGGCGAGGCGCTCGCGCACGGCCGCCACGCCGGACGTGCCCTCCAGGTTCACGCGCAGCAGGCCCATGGCGTACCACATGAAGTGGATGTGCGCGTCGATCAGGCCGGGGATGACCGTGGCCCCGCCGCCGTCGAGCAGCCGGGCGCGCGGCCCGGCCGCGGCGACCACCTCGTCGGCGGGGCCGGCGGCGATCAGGCGGTGGCCCCGCCAGGCGAGCGCCTCCGCGCGGGGCTGGGCGGGGTCCATTGTGTAGGCCTGCACGTGGCGCAGGACGGTGACGGGTTCAAGGGCGGTGCTCATGCGGGGGCCTCCGTGGGGGAGTCGAGGACGCGCACGCGGCCCACGCCGGGCGGCGTGACGGGCGAGTGCGCGGCCAGATAGGCCGTCAGGGTGCGGCCGAGCGGGCCCGGTGCCAGCGCCAGGTCGTCCGGCCGGGGCGGGCCGAGCTCGTCGAGCACCCCGAAATGCAGGTCGTAGTAGGCCGAGCCGACGCGGTAGCGGGCGTCCGGAGCAATCGGCGTGCCGTCGGATCGGGTCAGCGCGGAGACGCGGTGCCCCGGCGCGCCCGCCGGGTCGACCGTGAGCCGCAGCCCGGCGACCGCGGGCTGGCCCGCGGGCTTGTTGCGCAGCGGCAGCGGCTTGCTCGCCATGTGGGACGGCTGCAGCCGCCATTCGAGCAGCGCGCGCAATTGGGCGCCGCTGAGCGTGACCACGGCTGGGTGCGTGGGCGTGCCGAGCACGTGCAGCATGTCGCCCTGCGTCACCGGCCCGGCGTCGAGGCCGCGTCGCAGGTGGCCGGGCAAGATAACCGCCACGTCCGCCTCCGTCCGCGCGCAGACCGCGTCGGCCAGCAGGTTGGCCAGCGGGCTCTCCGCGTCGTAGGCGAGCGGGGCGGGCGCGGTCAGCGTCGCGACGACCGTGTCGAGCCCGGCCTGCTGGGCGGCTTGCTGCGCGGCCCAGGCCGCCTCGACGGCCGGGTCGGGCGGCACCGCGCGGTCGAGCGGCAGCAGGCTCCCGCGGATCGCCTGCACGCCCGCACGGTCGAGCGTGATGTCGAGCCGGCCAATCCAGGCGCCGCGGTGGCCGGTCTCGACGATGGGCACGCCGTTGACCCAGAGCGGCTCGGGGTAGACGGCATGGTCATGCGCACTGATGATCCAGCCGAGGGCGGACCCGAAGTGCGCGGCGAGCTCGCGGTCGCGTCCCGAGCCGCAGTGCGACAGCACGGCGACGACGTCGGCGCCCGCGGCGCGCACGCGCGGCAGCCAGGTCTCCAGCACGCTCTGCGCGTCGGCCACGCGGAAGCCCAGGCTGGCGTACTCGCGGATGGCGACGGTGAGGCCGATGACGCCGAGCGTGCAATCGCCGAACTCGTAGAGGGCGAACGGCGTGGTCGCGGCGGGCGCGGCGCCGGTGGCCGTCTCGGCCAGGCCGGCCAGCAGCACGGGCTTGCCGAACGCGGCGGCCGCGCCGGCCAGCGCGCCGCTGCCGTAGGTGAGCAGTAGCCCGTTGCCGACCGTGGCCTGGTCCACCCCGGCGGCGCGCAGCAGCGCCCACATGGCGGCGCCGTGGCTGGCCGCGCTCTCGAGCACGGTCCACTCCTCGACGTCGCCCGCGTCCCACCAGAGGCACGGCCGGCCGGCGGCCCCGGCCTCCGCGCGGATGGCCCGCGCCCGCGTGGCGGCCTCGGCGATGCCGGCCACGGCGCCGTGGAAGTCGTTGGTATGCAGCAGAGTCAGCTGGGTCACGCGGCCATTATACCCCGGGCCCGGGGCAGGCTGCCAGGCCGATCCGCGCTTGACAGGACCCGCCCCCTTTGGTATAATTCACCTCGCGATGGGGAGTCGTCTAACGGTAGGACAGCTGACTCTGGATCAGTAAGTTGGGGTTCGAATCCCTGCTCCCCAGCCACGAAAATAGCTCATGCAAAGCACGGCGTTAGCCCCGGCCACCTCTGGCCGGGGCTTTTGCATTGGGGGAGCCGGCGTCCGGTCCCTGCCCGCGCGGCCGGGCACCGGGCGAGGTACGCGAGGACGACGGCGGCGATGGCGGCGTTCCTGGCCCGGTTTCCGCCGGAGATCCAGGCGATCGGCCAGGCGCTCTGCACGCGGGTGCAGGCCGGGATGCCGGCGGCGCGCGCGGAGCTCCGCGCGTCTGAGAACCACATCGCGTTCAATGCCGGGCCCTCCCCCAGCGATCGGATCGTGTACGTCTGCGTGCTGCCCACCTACGTGCGGCTGAGCCTCGACTACGGCGCCCTCCTGCCGGACCCGGTGCACATCCTGAAAGCACCGGCAAACGGATGCGGCATGTGAAGCTGCGCACCTTGGCGGCGGCCGCCGATCCGGCGCTGCCCCCGCTCCTCGCGGCCGCTTGCACCGAGGCGCAGGCGCGCGCCGCGCGGTAAGTGCGACGGGGCCGTGGCTGCAGCTCGGTACCGCCGCCCCACCACCCGGCGTTACCCCCGATCCCGGCGCCGACTATCCGACCAGCGTTCCGCGCGCCACTCGAGTCGTGGTATACTAGAACAGCGCCGAAGGGGGATTGACCAGCGTGCGTCCGGCTAACGCTCGGCCGGCCGCCGCGCCAATAGGACCCGCGTATGGCCACGCACCCCACGGGTACCGTCACGTTCCTATTCACCGACGTCGAGGCGAGCACCCAGCGCTGGGAGCAGCACCCGGCCTGGATGGCCGCCGCCCACGCCCGCCACGAGGCCATCCTGCGCGCCGCCATCGCCGCCTACGGGGGCTGGGCCTACAAGCAGATCGGCGACGCCTTCCAGGCCGCCTTCCAGACCGCCCCCGCCGCGCTCGCCGCCGCTGTCGCCGCCCAGCAGGCCCTTGCCGTCGAGCCCTGGGGCGAGCCCGGCCCCCTGACTGTGCGCATGGCCCTGCACACCGGCACCGTCGAGGAGCGGGCGGACGACTACGTGGGGCCGCTGCTCAACCGCGTGGCGCGGCTGCATGAGTGCAGGGCACGGCGGCCAAATCCTGCTGACGGCGACGACATACGAGCTCGTGCGCGATCACCTGCCGGACGGGGTGGCGCTGCGGGACCTGGGCGAGCGGCGGCTGAAGGACCTCACGCGGCCCGAGCACGTCTGGCAGGTGGCCGCCGACGGGCTGCCTGCGGAGTTCCCGCCGCTGAAGACCCTGGACGCCCGGCCGAACAACCTGCCCGCCCAGCCCAACGCCTTCATCGGCCGCGAAGCCCAGATCGCCGACGTGCTGGCGCTGCTGCGCCGCCCCGATGTGCGGCTGCTGACGCTGACCGGGCCCGGCGGCACGGGCAAGACGCGCCTGGCGCTGCAGGTGGCGGCCGACCTGCTCGACGACTTCGCCGACGGCGTCTGGTTCGTCGACCTGGCGCCGCTGAGCGACCCAACGCTCGTGATCCCCACGATCGCCCAGGTGCTCGGCGTGAAGGAGCAAGGCGCGCGCCCCCTGCGCGACACGCTCAGCGACTATCTGCGCGGCAAGCAGCTGCTGCTCGTGCTCGACAACTTCGAGCAAGTAGTGGAGGCGGCCCCCGACGTCGCCGCCCTGCTGGCCGCCTGCCCGCAGCTGGCCGTGCTGGTGACGAGCCGCATCGCGCTCCGCCTGCGCGGCGAGCACGAGTACGCGGTGCCGCCCCTGGCTCTGCCGGACCCGGCACATCTGCCGCCACCCGAGGGGCTCAGCCAGTACGAGTCCGTCCGCCTCTTCATCGACCGGGCGGTCGCCGTCAAGGCCGACTTCGCGGTGACCAACGCCAACGCGCCCGCCGTCGCGGAGATCTGCGCCCGCCTCGACGGCTTGCCCCTGGCGATCGAGCTGGCCGCCGCGCGCATCCGGCTCTTGCCGCCCGAGGCGCTGCTCGCGCGGCTCGGGGAGCGGCTCAAGCTGCTGACCGGCGGGCCGCGGGACCTGCCCGCCCGCCAGCAGACGCTCCGGGCCGCCATCGGCTGGAGCTACGATCTGCTGGATCCAGGGGGAACAACAGTTGTTCCGCCACATGGCGGTCTTCCCGGGGGGTGCCACGCTGGCGGCGCAGGAGGTGATCTGCAACTTCGACGGCCACTGCGGGTCGACGTGTTTGACGGGGTGGAGATGCTGCTGAGCAACAGCCTGCTCCAGCAGCGGAGCGGCCCCGACGGCAGCCCCGCCTCTGGATGCTGGAGACGATCCAGGAGTTTGCGCGGGAGAAGTTGGTGGCGAGTGGCGAAGCGGACGAGCTGAGGCGGCGGCACCTCGCCTACTTCCTCGCCCTTGCCGAGGAGTCGACCGTGCCGCCGGTCGACACCCGGCTCGCGGCCTGGCCCGCCATGATCGAGGAAGAGCGGGACAACCTGCGGGCGGCCTGGGCGTGGGCGATGCGCGCGGCCGGCCCCGGGGACGACCAGGCCTTGCGGCTAACCGCGGCTTTGGCCGATTTCTGGCTAATGGGCTCCCGTATGCAAGAGGGGCGGCAGCGGCTGGAGGCGGCTCTGTCCCGGTCGGAGACCAGGGGCACGCCGCGCGCGGCCGCGCTCCTGAGCCTCGCCCAGCTCACGTTTTACACCGCGGATCCCCGCGACGCCCAACGCTTGGCTGAAGAGAGCCTGGCCCTGTCGCGGGAGCTAGGCGATACCCGAGCAATCGCGGGCAGTTTGGTAGCGTTGGCATCATTCGCTGCGCAGTTTGGCAACTATGACGGTGCGCTTGCCATGGCAGAGGAAGCCGTGATGCGGGCGCGGGAATCGGGGGACAGGCGGAGTATCGCGAACAGCGTTGGCCTTGTTGCCTGGATTGCTAGACTTCAGGGTGATTACGCGCAGGCTCAAGTTTTGTGCGAGGAAGCACTCGCCTTGTGGCGCTCGATTGGCCACCAGATGGGCACGGCTGACGCGCTGGAGGAGCTGGGCGAACTGGCGCGCCTCCGAGGCGACTACGCAGGCGCCGGCGACTGGCTCGACCAGGCTCTGGCAGTTTCGCGAAAGGTTGGGTATACCCATGTAACCTACGTCGCTCTTTATAGTCTCGGGTGCGTGCATCTGCAACAGGGTAGGGTGGCACGAGCAGCAGCGTGTGCGCGGGAAGCCTTGATGCTGAACAAGGAGGCCCGGTTCGGCGGCGCTACAGCAGCCCTCGCGTTCGCCCTAGCTGGCGGCGTGGCCGTTGCCGCAGGTGCATCGGCCAGAGGGGTGCGGCTGTTGGCGATCGCGCATGCGCTGCTAGAGGCAAACAATGAGGTCCCCGACCCGCTCAACCGCGCGACCTACGATCGCGACGTCGCGGCGAGCAAAGAAGCGCTGAGCGGATCAGAGTGGGCGGAGGCCTGGGCCGCCGGACGCGGTCTCAGCCTGGAAGAGGCCCTGCGATACGCGCTGGAGGAGACTGTCCCCGATGCCTGACCACCCCACCGGCACCGTCACCTTCCTGTTCACCGACGTCGAGGCGAGCACCCAGCGCTGGGAGCAGCACCGCGCCTGGATGGAGCAGGCGCACGCCCGCCACGAGGCGATCCTGCGCGCGGCCATCGCCGCCCAGGGCGGCTGGGCCTACAAACAGATCGGCGATGCCTTCCAGGCCGCCTTCCAGACGGCGCCCGCCGCACTCACCGCTGCCGTCGCCGCCCAACGCGCCCTGGCCGCCGAGCCCTGGGGGATCCGGGCCCGCTCACCGTGCGCATGGGCCTGCACACCGGCACCGCCGCGGAGCGGGCGGACGACTACGTCGGCCCCCTGCTCAACCGCGTAGCGCGGCTGATGAGTGCGGGACACGGCGGCCAGATCCTGCTGACGGCGACGACATACGAGCTGGTGCGCGACCATCTGGCTGACGGGGTGGCGCTGCGGGATCTGGGCGAGCGGCGGCTGAAAGACCTGACGAGGCCGGAGCATGTCTGGCAGGTGGTCGCCGACGGCTTGCCCGCCGACTTCCCGCCGCTGAAGACGCTCGACGCGCGGCCGAACAACCTGCCCGCCCAGCCGAACGCCTTCATCGGCCGCGAGCCGCAGATCGCCGAGGCCCTGGCCCTGCTGCGCCGCCCCGACGTGCGCCTGCTGACGCTGACCGGTCCGGGTGGCACCGGCAAGACGCGCCTCGCCCTGCAGGTGGCGGCGGATCTCCTCGACGACTTCGCCGACGGGGTCTGGTTCGTGGATCTCGCGCCACTGACCGACCCCATGCTCGTCGATCCCCACGATCGCCCAGGTGCTCGGCGTGAAGGAGCAGGGCGTCCGCCCCCTGCGCGACACGCTCGGCGACTATCTGCGCGGCAAGCAGCTGCTGCTCGTGCTCGATAACTTCGAGCAGGTGGTCAATGCGGCCGCGGAGGTGAGCGCGCTGCTCGCGGCGGCGCCGGGCCTGAAGCGTGCTGGGCACGAGCCGGGTGCCGCTGCACCTGCGGGGCGAGCAGCAGTACGCGGTGCCTCCGCTCGCGCTGCCCGACCCGGCGCATCTGCCGCCGCCCGAGCGGCTCAGCCAGTACGAGTCCGTCCGCCTCTTCATCGATCGGGCCGCCGCGGTCCAAGCCGATTTCGCGGTGACCAACCGCAACGCGCCTGCCGTTGCGGAGCTCTGCGCCCGCCTCGACGGCTTGCCCCTGGCCATCGAGCTGGCCGCCGCGCGCATCCGGATGCTCCCGCCGGAGCAGTTGCTTGGCCGGCTCAGCCAGCGGCTCACGCTGCTCACGAGCGGCGCCCGCGACCTCCCAGCGCGCCAGCAGACGCTGCGCGCGGCCATCGACTGGAGCTACGATCTGCTGACCAGGGGGGAGCAGCAGTTGTTCCGGCGGATGGCCGTCTTCCAGGGTGGGCGCTCGCTGGAAGCCTTGGAGGCCGTCTGCAATTATGATGGGCAGCTGCAGATCGACGTCTTCGCCGGGGTGGAGACGCTGCTGAGCAGCAGCCTGCTGCAGCAGCGGACCAGCGCCGACGGGGGGGCGCGCTTCTGGATGCTGGAGACGATCCACGAGTACGCCCGCGAGAAGCTCACGACGAGTGGGGAACGGGATGCGTTGGCGGGCGCCCACCTCGGCTACTTCCGCAGCCTGGCCGAAGCCGGAGGGCCCAGCCTGGATGAGGCACCGGCTGCGTGGTGGCTTGTTCGGTTCGAATCGGAGAGGGACAACTTGCGGGCGGCGCTGACGTGGGCGCAGCAGCACGATGGCGAATCGGGACTCCGCGTGGCAGCCGCACTTGGGGGAGTGTGGGGGAATCTAGGCGAGGCCCGGGAGGGACGTGCCTGGCTAGCGACGGCTCTTGCCCACCCCGCGACACAGGCGCCGAGTCCGGCTCGCGGCACGGCGCTCGTCCACGCCAGCAACCTCGCATTTATGGCGGCCGACTATGAGGCGAGTTTCACCCACGCCGCGGAAGGGGCGGGGACCGCCCGTGCGCTTGGAGAGGCGGCAGGCGAAGCCAACGGGCTATTCATGATGGGCGTCAGTCGCTGCATGCTGGGTGACTCCGCTCAGGGCGTGCAGTTGCTGCGGCAGGCGGAAACTCTGTACCGCCGGCTAGCGAATCCGATGGGCTCTCCCAATTGCTTGTCAACCTAGGGTGGTTCTTGGCAGATACGGGGGATACAAGAGGTGCCAACGACGCACTCGAAGAGGCCCTCATGCTGGCCCGTGGAAGCGGGGAAGAGGTCGCCGTCGCCTTTGTCCTGCTAAACCGTGGCGGCATCGCAACGCCGACAGGTAATTACGCGCGCGCATGCGAGGATCTGGAAGAGGCGCTCACCCTCTACCGTCGAAATGGCTTCAGCTACCGAGTCGCCACAGTGCTCGTAAACCTAGGCGAGACGATCGCTTGCCTGGGCGAGTACGCCCGCGCTGAAGAGCTGCTCCGCGAGGCGAACGCCTTGTTCGAGCCTGCTGGTCTACCCGATGAAAGCGCCGAGACGGAGGTCCACCTTGCGCGAATCGCCCGTTGGCGTGGCGATTCCGACCGCGCCCGCACGCTTGCGGACCGTTCGCTTGGATGGCTATCTGGAGCATAGCTCCGTTGGTCATGTTACCCTGGTGAAGTCACGAGCGCGGGCGCATGGCTCTCGCGTCGGGTGAGCTGGTCGCCGCCCGTACCTGGCTTCGGCAGAGCCTGCTCCCCGCCCAGGCCAGCGGGCGCCGGCCCGCAATGGCTAGCGCCCTGGCCGCCCTGGCCGAGGTAAGCGCGGCCGCAGGCCGGCCCGACCGCGCCGCGCGTCTCGGCGGCGCGGCCGCAGCCCAGCTCCTGGCCGTAGCGCAGCGGCTGCCGCCCGTCGACGACGCCGCCTTCCACGCCGCACTGGACGCCGCCCGCGCCGCCCTCGGCGAGGCGGCTTTCACCGGCGCCTGGGCCGCCGGCCAGGCCCTGTCGCTCGACGCCGCGGTGGCCCTCGCCCTGGAGGAGACCGTCCCCGATGCCTGACCACCCGAGCGGCACGATCACCTTCCTCTTCACCGACGTGCAGGGCAGCACCGGCCTCTGGGAGCATCAGCGCGCCTGGATGGAGCAGGCGCACGCCCGCCACGAGGCAATCCTCCGTGCCGCCATCGCCGCCCAGGGCGGCTGGGCCTACAAGCAGATCGGCGACGCCTTCCAGGCCGCCTTCGCCACCGCGGACGCCGCCCTGGCCGCCGCCGTGGCCGCCCAGCGCGCCCTCGCCGCCGAGCCCTGGGGCGAGCCGGGGCCGCTCACCGTGCGCATGGCCTTGCACACCGGCACCGCTGAGGAAAGGGCGGACGATTACGTCGGCCCCCTGCTCAACCGCGTCGCGCGGCTGCTGAACGCCGGGCATGGCGGGCAGATTCTGCTGACCGGGGTGACGGCCGCCCTCGTGCGCGACGCCCTGCCGCCGGACCTCGCCCTCGAGGACTGCGGCGCGCGGCGGCTCAAGGACCTGATCGTGCCTGAGCACGTCTGGCAGGTGACCGGCGCCGGGCTGCCGGACGGCTTCCCGCCACTGCGCACGCTCGACGCCCAGCCCAACAACCTGCCGCCCCAGCCCACCGCCTTCATCGGCCGCGAGGTGCAGCTGGCCGCGGTCGACGGCCTGCTGCGCCGGAGCGACGTGCGGCTCGTCACCCTCACCGGCCCCGGCGGCACCGGCAAAACCCGCCTCGCCCTGCAGGCGGCGGCCGACCTGCTCGACGCCTTCCCCCACGGCTGCTGGCTCGTCGAGCTCGCCGCGCTGGCCGACTCGGCCCCGCGTGCCCGAAACCATAGCCGGCATCTTCGGGCTGCGGTCGGACGACGGCCAGACCTTCGTCGACGCCCTGGAGAGCTACCTGCGCGCCCGCCGCCTGTTGTTGGTGCTCGACAACTGCGAGCAGGTGCTGCCGGTGGCCGCTCTGGTCGACCGGCTGTTGCGCGCCGCGCCCGGGCTGAAAGTGCTGGCCACCAGCCGCGCTCCGCTCCACCTCTACGGCGAGATCGAGTACGCCGTGCCCCCGCTGGCCGTGCCCGCGCGCGACGCCACGGGCCGCTTCAGCGCCGGGCCCGCCGGCCCGGCCGGCCCCGACCTGGCGGCGGCGCTGAGCCAGTACGAGGCGGTGCGCCTCTTCATCGCGCGCGCCGTCGCCGTCAAGGCCGGCTTCGCCGTGACGAATGCCACCGCCCCGGCCGTCGCCGAGAATCTGCGTGCGGCTCGACGGGCTGCCGCTGGCCATCGAGCTCGCCGCCGCGCGGGTCAAGCTCTTCCCGCCGCAGGCCCTGCTCGCGCGGCTCGACCGCCGGCTGGCCGTGCTCACCGGCGGGGCGGGCAACCTGCCGGCGCGCCAGCAGACACTGCGCGCGGCCATCGCCTGGAGCTACGACCTGCTCGACCCCGCGCAACAACAGCTCTTCCGCCGCATTGCGGTCTTTCAGGGAGGCGCCACCCTGGAGGCGATGCGGCGGTCGGCGCGGCCGGCGACGTGCTCGACGGGGTCATGGCGCTGGTCGACCACAGCCTGCTGCTGCAGCGGGAGGGGCGCGACGATGCGCCGCGGTTCTGGATGCTGGAGACGATCCATGAGTATGCGCGCGAGCAACTGGCGGCCAGCGGAGAGGCGGCGGCGCTTGGCGATGCGCACCTGACCTACTTCACCGCGCTGGCTGAGGAGGCCGGGGTCGGCCTGAAGGGGCATGAGCAGCTAGGTTGGCTCGCGCGGTTGGACGCCGACCGGGATAATGTGCGGGCGGCGCTGGCGTGGGCGCAGGAGCGCGCGGCCGGCCGCGCCCCAGGCGGCCGCGCTGGGGCTACACCTCATGGCCGGGCTCTACTTGTTTTGGTTTAGCCGGTCCGCGTTCGTGGAGGCCGGGGCCATCGCGGAGGCGCTGCTGGCCGTGGGCGCGGGGGCGCCGCCGGAGGCGCGCGCCGCGGCTCACAACGTGGCCGCTAACGCGGCGGCCTGGACCGGCAACTATCGGGCGGCGCGCCGCCACTACGAGGCCGGACTCGAGCTGTGCACGCAAGCTGGCGATCGCGTAGGGAGGGCCTGGATGCAGGGAGGTGTGGCTTCAGCCCTATGGGAGCTGGGGATGTCCCCCACGCATTCGCGCTCAACAAGGCGGCCGTGTCAGACTTGCTGGCGGCCGACGCGCGGTGGGAAGCGGGCTGCGCGCTGGTTAACCTTGCGTGGATGGAGCTGCAGCAGGCGGGCGACGCAAGCGCGCAGCAGCACCTCACGCACGCATTAGCATTATTTCAGGCACTCGGCGACCGCACCGCGTTGGCCATGGCCCTTTGCTACCTCGGCGCACTCCACCTACGAGGCGGGGACTTGCTGGCGGCGCGCGGGCATTTCGCTCATGCGGTCAGCCTCTACAGGGAACTCGGCGACTCGTTCGCAGAACGCCAACGCGCTCCGCGGCCTCGGGTCGTCGCGCTGGCGGAGGGGGACTACCAGCGCGCGCAACCCCTGGTGCCGGGAGAGCACCCGCTCTACCGGGACCAGCGATTGAAGCGCGCTCTGGTTGGGAACCTTGTTGCCGCCGGAGCCACCGCCGTGGGGCTGGGGCGGCACGCCTTGGGCACCCGCCTGCTGGCGCGGCCGACCGCGCGCTGCGCGGCCTGGCGGCCACTCACGACGGGGGCGAACACGAGGCCCAGGCGCACGCCGTTGCCCCGGCCCGGGCCGCCCTGGGCGAGGAGGCTTTCGCGCGCGCGTGGGCCGCAGGCCAGACCCTGTCGCTCGACGCCGCGGTCGCCCTCGCGCTGGAGGAGACTGCCGATGCCTAACCGCCCGACCGGCACGATACCTTCCTGTTCACGTACGTGGAGGCCCGCACCGCCCGCTCGGCTGCAGCGAAAGGCCACGGCGTATGGACACCCCAAAGCAGTACGTCGGCACAGCACGCACGGCGGCCGCCGGCCCGCCGCCCGACTACCGCGCCTACTTCGACCTGGAGACCTACCTCTTCGGCACCGTCACTCAGCGGTTTCGGGATTGGGGCTATCTGGCGGCGCGCGACTTCTTCTGCATCGTCATCTGGAAGGCGAACCGCGCGAAGTCGAAGGTGGCGCGGACGCTGCTGAAGCGCGGCAAGGCCGACCTGGAGACCGCCGTGTACCGGCTGACCACGGGCTTGGCGGCGTTGCCGGCCGGCGAGGCCCGGCTGCGCGACCTGATTCGACAGGTGGGGTCTGCGCCTGCCCATGGCCTCGGCCATCCTGACGGTCCTCTATCCCGAGGAGTTCACGGTCTACGACGTCCGGGTCTGTGCCATCCTCGCGACGCCCAGGTCGGCGACTTCCGCGGCCTCGCCGAGATGACGCAGGTTCGCGTCTCTGGCCGCGCTACCAGGCCTTCCGCGCGGCGGTCGCGGCTGCGGCGCCCCCGGCCTGAGCCTGCGCGACAAGGACCGCTTCCTCTGGGGCCGCGTTCGCCGAGCAGCTGGATGCCACATCGGCAGGCTTTCGGAAGCAAGCCGGTGCCACGGCGTCGGCGAGTAAGCGTCTCCGGGACCGAATCGGATCGCCGGGCGCTGACCATTCGGCGGGCCCGGGCAGCCCGCCGGTGGGGACGAGTCTGCCTCTCATACACCTTCCGAGAGTTGGAGTCCCTTCACACGCGTGCAGGGTATCAGGGGCGAGGAGGGGCGGCAGGGCGGCCGGGGGGTGCATCCGGCCGGGGTCTTGCGGCGGCAGTTGTCGCGCGGCGGAGCGGCCCTCCTACAGCCGAGATCGGCTGCCCCGCGGCCGCCACGCCCTCGTCACAGCCCCGTCGGTGGGCTTCGTCTTTGTTGCCCGCAGGCTTAGGCTGCCGGGCCACCCCGCCGCGCGGTCGGCTTGGACAGCTCCTGCATAATGCTTATTGGGAGCCCGCCCCTCCCTACCGCCACCCCACCGTGATCGCCTCCGGCGCCGGCGCCGCGGTGGGGTGCGTGACCCGGATCGTGCGCGAACTCGCCGGGTAGCAGGTCGAAGTAGTTGTCGCTGAAGCGCGTCGCCGCGTCCGGCGCGAGCACGTGCACGTAGCGGAGATAGCCCGGCGCCTGGATCGTCACCCGCAGGGCGTGGGCGCCGTCCGGCGTCAGCGTGACCGTGGGTGGGGCGGGCGTGCGCTGCAGGTCCTTCAGGGGCACGAAGAAGTGCCGGGTCCCGGGGAAGGAGTCGCCCGCCGCGCGCAGCGCCAGGTAGCGATCCGGGCCCGGCGGGATGCGGCCCGCCGCCAGCCGCCCGACGGGCGCGTTGCTGCCCGGCGCGGCCGCGATCGGCCACGCCTCGCGCCAGTGGGCGCCCGTGGCGAAGTCGCCGTACTCCAGCAGCAGCGTGTCGGTGACCGGCGCCCGCGTGTCGTTCGTCAGCCAGACCGCCACCGCGCCGTCGGGGAGCGCCTGGAACGATGCCAGCACGGGCGCGTAGGCGCGGCGCACGGCGTAGTAGCCCGCCTTGGGGAAGCCGTAGTAGTCGATCAGACTCCAGCTTTGGCCCGGCCAGCAGTCGTTCAGCTGCCAGATCAGTGCGCCGGAGCAGTGCGGCGTGCGGCGGCGGAAGTGCGCGATGCCGAACTGCAGCCCCTCGGCCTGCGTCATCATGCTGAAGTCGACGAACTCGGCCAGGTCGCGCGGCAGGCCGGTCGTCGTGACCATCAGCAGGTCGACCTTGTTCTTGGGCTGGTCCTTGTTGTGGGCGTCCAGCGCCGGGCTGTGGTGGTAAAGCTGGTCGGCGGGCACGCTGCGCCGCAACGTCTCGAAGACCGGCGACGCGTGGATGCCGAACTCGCTGATGAAGCGCCCCTGATCCTCCGCGTAGCGCGTGAACGCCACCTGCTCGGGCCGCGGGCCCTGGGTGAACAGGGTCAGCACGTCCGTCGTGTCGTCGAAGCCGTGCCAGACCGTCCAGTCGTGCACGTCGCCCACCCGTTGCGAGTTGGCGGGCACGCCAGGGCCACTGTATGGGCTGCCGGGCCAGTAGGGCGTCGCGCCGTCGAGCGCGGCCACCAGCCGCGGCATGATCTGCTCATAGTAAAGGGTGCCTTCCAGCGCGGGCGCGGCCGGCGCCTCGGCCCCCGCGGGGCGCGGCAAGCTCGCCAGCAGCTCGAACGTCACCTGGTTCTCGTTGTTGCCGCACCAGAGCGCCAGCGCGGGATGGTTGCGCAGCCGCCGGATCTGGTAGGCCACCTCCGCGGTCACGTTGGCGACGAACGACTCGGGGCGCTCGGGATAGGCCGCGCAGGCGAACATGAAGTCCTGCCAGACGAGGATGCCCAGGCGGTCGCAGGTGTCATAGAAGACGTCGGGCTCGTAGAGGCCCCCGCCCCAGACGCGCAGCATGTTCATGTGCGCGTCGCGCGCCTGCTCCAGCAGCGCGGTGTAGCGCGCCGCGGGCACGCGGCCGGCGAACAAGTCGGCCGGGATCCAGTTGGCGCCGCGGGCGAAGATCGGCACGCCGTTGAGCACGAAGCGGAAGAAGCGCGTGCCGGGCTCCTCGGGGTCGGGCGCCTGGTCGAGCGTGAGCGTGCGGATGCCGGCCGCCTGCTCCTGGGAGGCGAGCAGGACGCCGTCCTGCCGCAGCTCCACGCGCAGCGTGTAGAGCGCCGGCTCGCCCAGGTCGGCCGTCCACCAGAGGCGCGGCGCCGGCACCGCCAGCGCGATCGCCGCCGCGGCCTGCCCGTCCGGCAGCACTATCTCCCCGCCGGCCGCGGGCGCCGCGTCGCCCGGCCACGGCAACGTGACCGCCACCGTCAGCGGCCCGGCCGCGGCGAAGCGGTCGACCTCGACGGCGACGTGCACGTCGGCCCGGTCGTGGGCCGGGGTCAGTGCCCGGGTGGTGACGTGGACCCCGGCGATCGCCGCGCGGCGTTGGCGCAGCAGACGTACCGGCCGCCAGATGCCGAGGCCGGGCAGGCGCGGCCCCCAGTCCCAGCCGTAGGCGTACTGCGCCTTGCGCATGCACACGCGGCGGGCGTCGCCGATCGGCAGCGGGTTGGGCGGCGCGGGGACGTCGTCCACGCTCGTCAGCGGCGGGGCGAACCGCACGGCGAGGCTGTTCGCGACGCCGGGCTGCACCTGGCCGGTCACGTCGAAGACGGCCGCGCGGAACATGTTGGCGCTGCGGCCCAACTCCTGCCCGTTCAGCCAGATGGTGGCGAAGGTGTCGAGGCCCTCGAAGACCAGCTGCAGCCGCTCGTCGGAGGCGAGCGGCGGGTCAGGCCCCGGGAAGGTGGTGCGGTACCACCACTCGCGGTCCTCGACCCAGCGGCAGGCGTCTTCATTGCGGTCGTAGAACGGGTCGGGGATGCGGCCGGCGGCGATCAGCGCCGCGTGCACGTCGCCCGGCACGGCGACGGGGATCCACCCGGTCGTGCCGGCCTGCGCGGCCGCCGCGCCCGCCGCCTCGCCCGCGCCGGGCGCAAAGTCCTGGAGCTGCCATTGCTCGAACACGGGATCCTCCTCCGGGCCGCGGCTGCGCGGCGCGGGTCCACTATACCACCCCGCGGGCGCGGGGCTCAAGGCGGGGGCGGGTCGTGTCCCCGGCCTTGAGGTGCACGGCAAAAGACGCCCTGCAAGACTCAGCACGACGCCCCGCGAGACACGACTTCCAGGAGCGTGTCCGTCGCGTCAGGCCTCACCGAGTCGGTCTAGCACGATCCTGAAACACGGATGGTGTTCTTTGCGTGGAGAGCATCAGCCGGGCGCCATGAGCGTCAGCCGGCGGTCGCCGGCAGGACGCGCTCCGCGTGGAGGGCGAGCGTGACTGTGTTGTCCGGGTACCACCGGTTCGAGCCTGCTGTTGAGTGATTAAGTCGCCCTTCAATTGGGCATTGTCCGGCGTCGCAGAGTGTGCTATTATGCGGGAGCCCGAGTTCGCGTGCAGACAGCCTTAATCACCACTGGTGTTCCCGGGAGGGGCGCCGCCATATGCCAGCGCTCGACCATCCCATCTCTGCGACGACGCTCAGCCACTATGTGCGTTTGGAACGGTGCGAGCGCTACCTGCGATTGACTCTGCGTCGGGACGAGTTGCAGGATCTCCTGCGCCGATTTCAATCGCTGGACGTCGAGCAGCAAGCCTTATCTCCACTGCTGCGAGCAGCAGGTCAGCGCTTCGAAGGCCAGGTCGTCGAGGGCCTAGGCGGCCAGGTTCACGCGCTAGACAATCAGGATGCCGCAGCCACTACTGCTGCGCTTGTGGCCCTCCCGTCGGGCGAGACCTGTTACCTGACACAGGCGCCGGTCGCGGGCGAAATCGGCGGCTGGCCCTGTGTCGGTCGGGCCGATATTATCCGCGCCACACGCACCCGGGGCGGCGGGCTCGACCTGCTTGTCACCGATCTGAAGGCGTCGGCCCAGGACCACGTCGAGTATTTCCTCCAGGTCGCCTTCTATTGCCGGCTCCTGCGGAGCATGTTGGCATCAGCAAAGGAGCGCCTGGATCGGTGCCAGGGCGCCATCCTCAAAGTAGGGGATGGTCAGGCACTGCCCGCGCTCGAGGATCCGGCCAACCTGTTCGATCTGGCGCCTTATGACCTGACGCTAGACCATCTGCTGGCTGGGGACGATGCCGATATAGCCCGTGTGCTGCGCGCGCCTTTAGTTGATTTGGCGTATAGCCTGAGCTACAAGTGCGACGCGTGCGTGTTCAACGAGCTCTGCATGGTCGAAAAGCGCGGATCGCCAGGATGTCGCCCTCATACCATACGTGCAGCCTGCCGAGGTGCGGGCGTTGCGCCAGGCAGGCGTGCGGACCGTCCGCGACGTCGCTAGCTTGAAGGAGCTACCCGGCCCAACCGGTTGGAACACGCTCTTCCGTGCTGCGGCAGGGAAGGCAGACGTAGTTGCCGCCCTGGCCGCCCGTCCCCCGGTTGGGCCCCAACTGGATCGCCTCGTGCAGCGCGCCCGCGCGCTCTTGCAGCGTTTCGAGCCTGAGACCACAGCCTACCCGTATCTGCTTGACGGCGCGATCAGCACATTGCCCGCCGATGAAACAAACCCGGATCTCAGTCAAGATCTTCCTGGATGCCCAGCACGACTACGTACAGAACCGTATCTACCTGACCGGCGCCTTAATTCGGGGGCCACGCGCCACGATTTCGATCGTCCATATGACGCCAGGGCCGCCGACCGACGAGGACGAGGAAGCGCTCCTGCTTGCCACGCTCAACGACATCCTCGCGGCGATCCCGCGTGCCGCACAGGATTCGGAGCGGATGCCGCTACATCTGTATGTGTTCGACGGCTACGAGCAAAAGGTCTGGCTGGATGCGTTGGAGCGGCACCGGGATGCCCTGTGGACGGTTCCGGCCTTCTTTGAGCTCCTGACGGCGAGTTCCGCGTTCGAAGAGGGCATGTTCGCTGTGCTGGCAACCGAAGTGCGTGACCGTCGGAACCTCGGGATCACGTGCCCGAATCTCTACAACGTCGCGGCCCGCCTCGGTTTTCGCTGGCGTACCGATCGCGACAACTTCCGCGCGGTGTTTCGCCTGCGCGTCTTTGACGACAGCGTGCGCCGTCCGGATGGAGTCTGGATTGAGAAGGCCAGCCGCTTCCACTCACATATTCCCCTCGAGTACGCCTACGGCGCCTGAGACAACTCCCCGACGACCGAAGTGATCAGGAAGCGATCGCGGCGTATCGGCGTAGCGTGCAAGAAGCCATCATGCGCTTCCAGGAGCATCGTCTCGGTGGGCTGGCGCATATCGAGAGTGCGCTGGGGACAAAGAACAAGTCGCTGACGAAATCTGCCGCGCGCTTGGCCAACTTGGAAGCTGCCGGATCAGCTACGACCGGCCTCGCCCGGGCACTCGAGGAGTTCCTGGCTCTCGAGCACCATGTGGCACTTCAGGAACGCCTGGGCCTCTTCGCGCTCCCCATCGAGCGCCGCGCGCAGACCGGCCGCGCCCTCTTGCTTGTCTGTACAGCCGTTCGGGACGTGGGCAATAGGAAAGTCGCATGCTTCCGGATCGACTACACCGGCCTAGGCCTGATGCGCACGCAGCCAACCAGATCCTGCGTATCAAGGAAGGCGACTGGATGGTTCTGAATCCCCACGATGGGCGCACGCCGTGGAAGATCCTGCGCGGGCGGGTTGCGATTGTCCAGCGCCTCGGCGATGAGGAGATCGACCTGGAGCTCCTGGATATTACCAGCTACCGCAGCCAGTTCAAGTATCCCCACGATATCAAGCTGCTGCCGAATGCGGGGGAACAATGGAGCCTCGACGAAATGGCGGACGACCTCAACTTCGACAAGTACATGGAAGCGATTCGTCCGCCGACACGAATATCCTCTACCAGGCGCTGACCGCCCCGCCAGTGGCCAGCAGCGCGGGACCCATTGCAGGCCGCGATCAGCAGTTCTTGCAGGCCGTGCAGGACCTCGAAAGACCACACGCACCGACAACGCGGCAGCAGCAGATCATCGCCGGGCATCGGACGACATCGGTCCTGGCAATCCAGGGCCCGCCGGGCACTGGGAAGACGGCGACGCTGGGCTGGGCGGTGCTCGCGCGGCTCTTCGCGCGTGATGAGCGCCCGCTCCGGGTGGCCGTCTGCGCGCGTACGCACAAGGCGACGAACCTCGTCCTCGAAAGCATCGCGCGCTGCCTCCACCGCCTGCACGCCACCCGCGTGGGCCGGGCACCGGGTGACGTCGAGGTCTACAAGGTTACGGCCGAGGCCGATGAAGATCTACCCGCGCATGTGCGTCCCCTTGCCTACTATCGTGACTTCGCCGCCTTGGGCCGCGCACTCACGGCACCCGGCGCATCGTCATCGGCGCCACCCGGGCGGGCTATACTGGATGGTGAAAGCGCCCGAGGGCAAGAAGATCGACTGGACCAACAAGTTGTTCGACTTTCTGATCAATCGACGAAGCGAGCCAGATTAGCCTGCCCGAGGCGGTGCTTGCCGGGGCTTTCCTGAAGCCGAGTGGGCAGGTGCTGATCGTAGGCGACCACCGCCAGCTGGCCCCATCCTTGCCCACCGTTGGACGCAGGAACGGAAGCGCAGCGCGACCACGTACCGGCCGTACCAGTCGGTATTCGAGGCGGTCGTAAGTCAGCACTTCCCCGATGGAGGCGCTCAATAAGAGTTTTAGGCTGCACCAGGTACGGCGCTTCCCTTGCCCAGCATATCTACAACCGCGACGGATCCCATTCTACTCCCGTCGCCACCAGGTACTCCCGCCAAGCCCGCCCGCGTGGATCCCTTCGTTGCCGCGGTGCTCCGGGCTGATTACCCTGTAGTTGTCGTGGAGCATAGTGAGGCAGAGTCGCAGCAGCAGTTCCGATCGAGGTCGCGCTGGCCAAACCGGTGATCGCCGCTGCGAACGTCTCTGGGGTCTGGATGGCGCACGTGGCTTGGGAGTAGTAGTGCCGCACCGCGCGCAGAAGGCCGCCCTCCGCGCGCAGTTCCCAGGCCTGGCCGCGGCCGACGCGATGGATACCGTGGAGCGTTACCAGGGCGGTGAACGCGACGTCATCTCAGTCTCGGCGACGGCCTCGGATCCTGCCTACGTGCTTGCCGAGGCGGAGTTCCTCCTGAATATAAATCGCCTCAACGTAGCCATCTCACGGCCGCGGCTAAAGTCCATTGTCCTGGCATCGCAGACCGTCTTCCGCATGATTGTCGACGATCCCCTGGTCTTCGAGCACGCGGTGTTGTGGAAATTCTGCGTTACCAGCATGCAGCAAAGTTGCTCTGGGACGGCGCCCAGGAGGGTTACGCGGTGCGCGTGTTCGGCAGGCACTGCGGGACTTCCGATTGAGGAACCTGTCGTCGCGCTACAGCAGCCGGAAAGCGATTCCCCGCGCCGGAACACAGCCCGCGGGAGAGGAGGAAAGAAGCGTGGTGACCTCAGGCGTGATCCGGGCGGTCGCGACTGCCGACAATCATCTGAGCAGGTTCTACGATCGCATGTCCCCGGCGAAGCTGCAGCGGCGGCGCCACTACCTGCGCCACTCCTCGACGGCCGTGGTCAAGTACGCGCTCGATTGGCCCGCGGATATCCTCTTCATCGCGGGCGATCTCTTCTGCACGGAACCGGACCCGCGTAACGTGGATCTTGCGTGTTGTGGCCCACTGCCTATGTGGCTGTGAGAGCAGGGGGTGAGGGTGTACGCGGTGTCCGGGAACCATGCAGGACGCTATGGCACAGCAGCGAGCAGGGCGGATACACCCCCCCGAGGACAAATTACTTGCTGGGCCGCCGGATCCTGTTTGATAGCACCACCGAGATCCTGACGGACGTGGTGGAGAGGACCGCGGGCATGCGCGTGGCGATTGGCGGGCTGGGGCCCGACCCGGCGGCGCCTCCGGGCACCGACCCGCTATCCGATATTCGTTGGCCGATTCCGCCCGGCGACGTCGACGTCTGGAGTTCCTGTTGCTGCACGGGCCCATCGAGGGCCACGCGCCGGATTTCGGGGGCGCGCTCATTCGGCTGGAGACGCTGGGCGCCCTGGCCGGTCCGGATGTCTCCATCGCGGGCGACGTGCATCGGGGCGCCGTGCGCCACATCGGGGAGCGCACGCTCATTATCCCGGGTGCCACCGAGCGGCTGACCTTCGGCGAGGACGCCACGCAATCCGGGTTCTTCGCGTTGGAGTTGGGCCCGGGCGGGCTACGGGCGCAACAGCGCATTCACCTGGATGCGCAGCCACGCGCTGAGGTGGTGGTCCTGCTGGGCGGACTGGGATTCCCTTGATGCACTCGGTGGCGCCGATCGCCCGCGGTACGTCCCGTCTGTACTTCGGAGACTCTGCTCAAAGTGCGCCTTGAAGGCGTTGTTACCTGCGACCAATGACGTGAGCTTGCCCTGTGCCCGCCATTTGAGATTCTCCACCCCGATGTGTTTCAACTCACGGTCGATACCAGCGGCCTGCTGCTCGAGGACGAGCGCCGTCAAATTGCCGATCGCGGAATCCGCGTATCGCAGCAGGACGCGATCCTGGCATACGTCGCGGATTACGGCGGGAGCGAATAGCGGTGCTGCGGAAGCCCAAGAAGCGATCGCCGAAGCAACCCAGCGCATCCTCAGCCGCTATTAGCCCGCGCGCGCCCCTGCGCGCCCTGCGCGGGCCCGTTGGCCACTTCCCAGATTGCTTTCCACCATGGCCCCACCGTCCATCGTCAGATGACCCCTGAAGGCGCCTTGATTGAACTGCCGGTTATGACCAAAAACGAAGATTTGCAGGAATTGGTCCTGACGGGGCCATGTGTGAGCAGTTCCACGAGTGCCTCGGTCCGGGGCCCGTCGAAGGCGCTGAGCGGTTCGTCGAGGAAGATGAACCCCGGGGTGGTGCCCAGCTCCTGGGGAAGCGTGGCGAGTGCGAACGCCAGCCGCAGGGTGAGTGAAGAACTGATTGCGCGCGCCGTCCGAGAAGACGTAATTGGCGACGAAGCGGCCCGCCAGCTGATCCCGAGACCTCCAATTTTGTAGTCCTCGGTGATGCGGCAGTCGCGGTATCGCCCAAGCGTCAGATTGGGCAGCAGCAGACACATGTTGCGCTGGGTATGCGGTAGCACTTGCTCGATCATCCGGGTGCGCACTTGTCCGATGATGTGTCCGGCGTGGCCCCGCACGTCGACGTCATGCTGCTGCTCGTGCACGGCAGTCGCGCACTCCGTCTGGTCCAGCGCGACCCCATGCAGGTCGAGAATTTTCGAGGTCGGCGCCCTGGCGTCGCGTCGCTTCCAGGTCAGCGCGTGTTGCCTCGCGTCGGGTCACCAGCGCCCCTGCGATCCTCGGGGCCGACTCCCCGCAAGATGGAAAGACCGCGGCGATCGCCGCCGAGTTCGTGGCGCCGCCGCGACGCCCTGCGAGGCAAGCAACGTGTGGATCCTCTACGGGGTGATTCCCATGTCGCTCGCGGCCTGATCCCGTGGCCGTGCCCCGGCCTCGCCGCGCAGTCGCTGAAGCTCGCCCTGCCGTGCTCGGACCCGCGGCTTATCTCCTGCTGGGCCATTCTCGTCGGCCAACGCGGCTCCCGCCGCATGCAATTGCGGCAGGTCCGGCATTTCTGCTCCCCATTGCGCCAGTTCGGCCGTCGCCCCCAGTAAGTCTTGCCAGACCTGCTGTCCTTTCGTCCGGTCGGCCTCGATCGTACCGCGCAGTTCGTCGACACGTGCCCGCACCTGCGGCTCCTGGCGTTCTGCGATGTGGGAGGTCAACCGTTCGCGCTCACCGGCGGCTGCCCCGAGTGCCTGCTGGACTGCTGCGTGCTCTGGCCGCTACTGGCGATTCCGCCGCCATGGTATCGCGGTCTCCGCTTGCTGGGCGTGTTCCGTGGTACGCGGGACCCAGTTGGTCCTGGAGCTCGCGTCGCCGCGTTTCGACAGGCTGCGGGTCATGTTCTGCCTGCCAGGTGTGTTCGTCGTCCAGGGCGCGGTTCCGCCGCGTCGAGGTATTCCTGCCGGGTGCGGATATTGTCACGGCGCGCGGGGAGGGCCGCCTGGATAGCGTGGGCCGCCGTAAGCGCGGTTTCCTCCGCCCGCAGGGCGGCAGCAACTGGACTCGGTTTCCGGTCTTCGACCTGGCAGTGCGCCGCGGCGTCGCCAAGCTGCAACTCGAGCGCGGCGATTCGATTATCCAGGCTGTGGAGTTCGGTCTCGGCAAGCCGCCACCAGGTCGCTTGCCCGCCGCGGCGGGGTGCCGCGCGATTTGACCTCGATGGCCGTCCGCGTGGCGCGGGTTTCGCCGGCCTTCCCCCGCGCGGCGTCCGCTGATTGCGCGGCGCCGCTCCGCTTCCGCTTCGATTGCCGCCAGGAGATTGCCATCCCAGGTGACGGAGGTGCCAGCGCTGGCAGCCACACCCGCCTGCAGGGCACCGGCGGCCCCATGGGATTGCACCGCCTCGGCGTTTCGCCCGGCGGCCGGCGTCCACGGCGGCCGCTAGTCTCCGGCGCTTCAGCCGGTGTGCCGCGATTTTTTCGCCCGGGTGCCGGGCGACCTGGCTTTGCATCGCCCTGACGGTCGCGGTGGCCTGGGCGGCAAACGTCCGCGCCTGTTCCAGCGCGTCGCGGATGCGCCGGTTCAGGTCTCCAGCGCGTTCAGGCTCGCACGATCCGCGTCAGGGTCGGCCCATGCCTCGGGATTAGCAGTGGCAGGATAGTCGCCCGCGTCGGCATGGGTCCGGGCGGCGGCTACCAGTTCGCCTCGACCCTTCTGCACCGCCGCGGCGAGCGCCGGCAAATCCTCCGGCGCCGATGCCCCGCTCGCCGACAGCGGGTGGCGGCCGATCTCCCCATCCAGTCGCGCGCGCAGGACCTCGGCTTCCTTGTGCGCGGTTCGCGCCCCTTCCAGGTCCTTGCGCGCCGCATTTGTAGCGGAGCGCAGCGCAGTGAGGTCTGCTTGGGGGCGCATCGCGATCGCCTCCTCCACGTCGGCCAGACTTCTCCGGATGGGCGCGTCCAGCTCGCGCAGCTCGGCTTCCGCCTCCGCGACGCGCGCGGCACCGCTGCCCAGCGCGGCGGCGGCCTCACGTTCTGCCGCCTGTCGCAGCGCCGCCTGCCGAGTCCGCCTCCAGATCTCGCGTGGCCGTGTCCAGCGCCTCACGTGCGGGGCGCGTGACGGCATATGCGCCGTGCCGCCAGGGCGATGACGACCAGCCCGAGTACCGACACTACGACGCCTGCAGGGATCCCTGCGACCAGCAGGGCGGCGCTCACCAGCAGGCCCAGGATCCCCACCGGCCCAGGAGTTGTACCCGCCTTTGCACCCCGGCCAGCGTCCGCTGCGCGGCTCCATGCGCCTGTTCCGCGCTGCGCACGCGGTCCTCGACAGTGGGACCGGCGGATCGGCTGCTTGCCAGCGCGAGATTTGTTCGTTGCCCTTGTGCCCCAGCCTGCGTGCCCGGGCAACCCGCGCGTCGCGCTCTGCCTGTTCGGCAGCCGCATGAGTGGATTCCGCATGGGCCACGGCCTCCGCGCGCTGCTGTTCGTCCGCGGCGGCCGCTTCCCGCTCGTCATGGAGGCGGGCCAGCTCCTCGGCCCGGGGCGCGCACCTCTTCTGTTTTCTGTAGGGCGCCTGGATAGGCCCGCTCCTGCTCTATGCCAAGCATCCGCGAGTTGCTCGAGGTGGGTGGCGACGGACGTCGCGCGTGCATACGCTGTCTCGGCCGCCTGGACATCCCCTGGCACGCGCCCTGGTGCTGGGTATCCCGCTCCGCCAACTGTGTCTGGCAGGTCCGCGTATCCGCGGCCTGGGTTCGGGCTCGCCCCGCGGCTCGAAGCGCCGCCTCGAGACCTCCGCGCTCGCGCTCCTGCTGCGCGGTCAGCAACGCGCGGAGTTCGTCACGCGCCCGTGCCGCTGTGGAGTACTGCTGCTCGGCGATTCCCGCGTCCTGCGCATAACCGGTCAGTGCCTCAGTCGTGGTCGCGACGCGCTGCTGAACGCGGCATAATCTGCTGCTCAGGGCGCGCGCACGCTCCCGTTCCGCCTCGGCACGCTCGCGGCGCGCTGCAAGGTCACGCCGCGAGGTGAGCAGCGCCTCGACGCGGTGGAGCGCGTCCAGGCGCGCCTCCGCGGCAGCGGCATCCGTCCGCGCGCGCTCCTCGTCGGGGGCTCATGCGCTGTCTTGCAGTTGGGCGATCTCGTCCGTCGCCGCCCGGATTCGGCGTCACCAGCTGCGGCGCGGCGGATTTGTGCTGCGCGATCTCGGCCGAGTTCTTCGTCGGCGGCCCGGATCCCTTCCTCGCAGGCGCGCAGCTCGGCGGCCAGGGCATTCCCGCCGCTGCAGTGCATCTCGCAGCTCCGTCAGGGCGGCCAGGCGCGCGGCCAGGCGCGGCAGATTGTCGCGCTCTTGGCGCTCCAGATTGGCCAGCTCGGCCTGCGCTTGCGCCACTTGCTGTTCCCGCTCGCCGATTCCGCTCCCGCACGCGTGCCAGGTCGCGCACGCGTGCTTCGTGGGCCTTGAGCGTGCCGATCTGCTCCAATTGCCCCTGGAGGGTCTGGGGCTCGGCGTCGATTGCTGCGAGCCGGTCGCGGACGTCGACGAGCGCCCGCTCGGCCTCGGCGATCGCGCTAAGGCCTCGTGGATATCCACCGCGACTTTCGGCTGTCCAACGCGGCCAGGTCGGCTTCGATTTCGGGGATGCGCGCCTGATTTGCGCCAGGCGATAGCGGTCCTTGGCCGTCGCCAAGGCTTGCCGTATTCGCGGGCCGCACCTTGAATTCGTCCTGGAGGGCCTGAAGCTTGTCGAGATTCTAGAGGTGCTCCAACGAGCCCTGGCGTTCGGGCCGGCGGAGATCCTCCAGTTTCGACAACTTCTTCTGCTCGACAAAGCAGCTATTCAACAGCGACTCCTTGTCGAGCTTGCCCAGTTCCAGAATCAGGCGGTCCGTGACTGCCCGGGCCCCGTCGACTTCCTCGCTTTCGCCGCCGGGTAGCGCAATGCGCAGGTGCGCCTTCGCCGGCCGCTTCCGGCGCAGCACCCGCGTCACCGTGATCTCCGTACCGTCGACGTCCAGGTCCAGCGCGACCAGAGCTTGATCGGCCTCGTAGTGAATCGCGCTATCGTAGCGTGCCCGCCCGCGGGATCCGGTCTCTTCCGCGACCAGCGGCTCGCCGTAGAGGGCGAAGTAGACCAACTCGAAGAGCGTCGATTTGCTGGACTCGTTCAGCCCTTCTACCAGGATGCTGGCCTCCCGCGGGAAGACGAGGTCGATCGCCCGGAGAGACTTGAAGTTGCGTACCTGTAAGCGCGACAGGATGATCATGAAGTGGCTCCCTCTACCAGCCTCAGCGTCGGCACGATCTCCGCAAATCGGTGCGACGGCGGCCACGGCGCGTTCTGTTGCGACAGGTTCAGCCCCCATTCCGGCGCACTCTTTAGCCCCGCATAATCGCGGCTGACGAACAGCTTATCGGGTGTCTCCCACCGAGTGGCGCGAATCGGTAGAGGTCGGGCGGCTGCCCGGGCGGGAAGAGCACGACCGCTGCCAGCAAGTTCGGGCGGAGGGGAAATTTCGACTTGGCGAAGAAGAGGTAGTTCAGCCCGCGGACCGCTTTGACCTGCACATCGTAGTAGTTGCCCCCAACGCTGCGAAGATCGCAGAAGTCGATGCCGTGATCGTCGACCTCCGCCGTGTAGACGTCGAAGCCGTAGAGGGTGAACTCCATCTTCACGAAGTACTCGGCGTAGCGACCAATCTGCAGGTGATTGAGCTGGCTCCAGTCATGGCGCTCCATCGGCACTTTCCTCACTTCCATCTCCTGGTGTGAGATCACCACCCCAGGCCATGCGAAACATCTCCGCCAGGGCAAGCCCTACGTATCCCCCAGCGCCTTGATCAGCGCCTCGCGCGCGTCCGCGTAGTAGAGGATGTCAGCTTCGTCGCCATGTCGTCGGAGAGGTCGTTGAGCTGCCGGCGCGCGGAGACGGGATCAGCAGCGTGCCGGCGCCCTTCTCGACCGCCAGCTCGGCCACGTTGACAGCGTTGTGCACCGGGTCCAGGCCGCCGCCCAGGTTCAGACCGCCGACGGCGATCAGGCCGCCCTTGAGGCTCTTCTCCAGCAGGGCGCTGCAGAGGGCCAGCAGGGCCGGCAAGCCCAGGCCGGCACCGCTCGCGCGGCATCGAAGGCGCGCAGTTGGACCGTGAACTCGTGCTGGCGCGGGTCGCGGTCGCCGACCAGGTCCTGCGCGCGCGTCATCAGGTTCTGCTCGGCGTATTGCACGCTCTCGCGGAACGGCCCCGGCGCTGGCACGTTGACGATCCGCACGCCCGAGCCGGCCCTCGTTCACGTCGATCCGGTAGAGGCCGGCATTCTCGTCGGGCCGCCCGGGCTGATCGCCCACACCTGGCCCGGCGGCAGCGGGTCGCTGCCGATGGATTCTCGCTCTGCAGCTCGGGCGTGACCACGAACTGCTCCACGCCCTCCCGCCCAGTCTGGTAGCTGAAATGGGTGTTGCGGAACTCGGCGCTGCCGATGCGCTTCTGCTGCTCCTTCACCCGGCGCCGGCACTCCAGCGCCAGGCGCACCGCCCATTCCAGGTCCTCGTCGGGGATCGCCATGCTCGCGGTCGGGATAGAGCAGCTTCAGCAGGCCGTTGACCGTGTTGTTGACCGCCGTGGTGTCGCGGCCGCTGAGTGCGCCGCCGTAACGTGACGCGGCCCTGCAGGGCGGCCAGGCCGATTCTCGCCGCGCAGCTGCGTCCAGCACTCGGAGAGGAAGTCGCTGACCAGGCCGAAGTGGTCGGTGAAGAGCCGGGCTGTCCATCTTCGGCACGTCCCAGCCGGGCAGATAGGCATGGATGCGGTCCATGAAGGCGGTGTCGTCGCGCATCTCCGGCGGCAGCGGGCCGAACAGGTGGCCGATGCGCTGCTGGTGCTCGACGTCGACGTCGAAGTTGCCCACCAGGACGATGCTGCCGTCGGCGCGGATGCTCTCCCGGCCGCGGCTGAACTCGCCCGGACTCCATGTAGCCCTTCATGATGTTGACGCCGTCTTTCTGGTCGAAGGAGACGCCGGAGATCTCGTCGAAGCAGACCACGTCGTACTGGCAGACCAGGCCCCGCTGGCCGGTGGCGTTGTTGACGAACATCCGGGCCACCGTCGCCTTGCCGCCGGAGACCAGGTGCGAGTAGGGCGAGACCTGCTGGAAGAGGTGGGACTTGCCGGTGCCGCGCGGGCCGAGCTCGACCATGTTGTAGTTGCGCTCGACGAACGGCACCATGCGCAGCAAGAGCACATCCTGGGCGCGGCGCGGAGAGCTGCTCCGGCTCGAAGCCGACGCTGCGCAGCAGGAAGTGCCTTCCACTCCTCGGTCGTGAACGCTGCGCGGCCGCGCGGCCAGCTCGTCGAGCACGCCGCGCTTGGAGAGCTGGATCGGGCGCAGGAGTGCTGACGCCGAAGGGCCGGCCGTTCTTCTCCTGGGCGATGGCCGCGTCGTACTCGAGCTGTGATCTCGGCGTAGAAGCCGCCGGTCAGCATGCGTTCGTTGCTCGGCCACCATGTCGGCGTCGATGCGCACGTCGTCAGGCTGCAGGCTGGGCAGCGTGGCCAGGTAGGAGTCGGTCGCGGCGTCAAGGCGGGCCGTGATCAGGTCGATGAGCTTGACCGAGCCCTGCTCGCGGGCGCGGGACTTGAACAGCTCCTCTTCGCCGGCGCGCACAGTGCGTTCGCGCATCTGCCGCTCGACGATGTCCAGCCCCTCGTCGATTTCGCTCCTCGTCGGTGCTGGCGCAGTAGCGGCCGAGCAGGAACTCGCCCACGTAGGTCGGCACCGGGTACTGCCCGCTGAACCGGAGCGCCAGGTCCTTGCGGACGATGTAGCCGTCGAACGCTTCGGCCGCCCGGCTGGTCCAGGGCGTCAAGTTGCATCGGTTTAGCCCCCGACCGTCGTGGGCCTGGGCGCAGACCGAGCCGTCCTGCGTCAGCACGACGAACAACGCCGGCCTGGCCCCCCAGTCCTCGTCCTCGACCAGCAGGGAGACCTTGCCGTCGGCGCCGGGTGCCCACGGGCTTGTGGCGAGCGAGGCGGACGGATCGGCGGCCTTGCTCCGGATGTCGACCAGCAGCGCGGGCGCGCCCGGCCAGGCGCACGTCGCAGCGCAGGCCCTGCCAGGTGATTCTGCGATCGCCAGCGCGGCGGTCGCTGCCGCCGGCGCCTCGCGACGATCAGCGTCGGGACGACGCATTCCTGCGGGCTGAGGCCGCCGTGCTCGTATTCTTTGCCGGCCTCGTAGCAGGGGATGCCGGGCGCCACGCGCGATGCGGACGTCGGGGTCCCAGTGCCAGGGCACGGTCAGCTGGTCTGTGCTACGCCCTCCTTGAGCACGGCGCAGCGCCCCTTGCGCAGACGGTCAGGTGCTCGGGCAGCTCGGCCTTGGGCAGGCCGCCGGGCAGCAGCAGCCAGCCGTGATCGGTGACGACCATGCACCTGCTGCCAGCCGGCGTCGAGCAGCGCTGCGATGCGGTCCTCCAGGCGCGCGCAGCTCGGCGGCCAGGTGGCGGGCGACCTTCCAGCCGTGCTCGTGGCCGTAGGAGTCGATGTCGCCGAACTCGGTCCAGGCCTGCCCGCGCGGGTCGCCCAGGTCGTCGCCTGCAGAATCTGGTACCCGGCGTCCGCGAGCAGACTGCGCAGAGCCTTGGCGCCGGCCGGGGGCCGCCGGCCGCAACCCTGGGATCGAGCCCGGGTGCCCGCGCCGGTGAGCCGGCCGGCCCGGGGGAGACGGCCGGCTTCGCCGTCGGCGTGACGGTGGGCAGGGCGCCAGCCGCGCCGGAGCCGGCAGGCATGCCCCCGGGCAGTCAGCGCGGCGGCCAGCCGCGCGCCAGATCGAAGCGCAGGCCATCGCAGAAGAGCAGGCAGGTGCCGGGAGCGGCCAGCGCACGGCGCGGGGCCAGGTCCGGCACCAGGGCCCGCCCGATGCCAGATCGCCCGTTGCAGCGCCCGCGCGGCGGCCTCCAGCCAGGGCTGTACAGGGCCAACACCGCGGCCTTGACCGCGCCCACGTCGTCCGGCCGGTCCACAGCGGCGAGAGCGTCGAGCACCGCGGCGTCGGCCTGCCAGCCCCGCGCGGTGTATTCGCCGGCCAGGTCGCCGAGCGTGATCCCGCCAGGGGCACCGCGGTGCCCTCGGCCAGGGCGGCGAGCCGGCCGAGGGCCGCGGCGAGCGGCGCCCGGCCGAGCGCGCCCCACCCACGCCCGGCGCTGGGCGTGCTCGGCTTCCAGGCCGGGCACGGCGGCGGGCGCCGCGTCCGGCAGCGCGTTGCGAAGCTCCGGCAGCGCTGCGCGCAGCTGCGTCTCGCCCGCCTCGTTGTCCTGTGGCCAGCTCTCGCCTCGTCGAAGAGGGAGCGGAAATTCGACGGGCGCGCCGCGCGAAGGCGCTCCGGCAGATTGGGATAGAGCGCCGGCGCCTCGGCGAAGCGGTGCCAGACCGCTCCCAGGGCCCCTCGCGGCCGCCGAGAGGCCGGCGGCGGTGACGGGCCATCCTCCTCGGGGTCGAAGCCGTACTTGCGTCGGCTGAGGCGCGAAGGCCGCCCAGGGCTCGGGGTCGATCGCCTGCCGGTAGCCCTGCGGATAGTCCAGCCAGCGCAGCAGGCTGCGGCTCGTCGGGGTTGAGGAGGGCGTCGAAGTAGGGGGCGCGCAGGGGCGCCTCCTTGCGCAGGTCGCGCACCGGCTCGCCGGCCAACCTGGGCAGCGCTCGCGCCAGGGCGTCGCGCGTCGCCGCGTCGGCGCCGACCTCGAACCCGAGGCCGCCGTCGGCCGCCTGCAGGAAGGCGGCGATGGTCCAGTCGCGGCCGTTGCGCTGCGACCAGAGAACGCCGCGGTATTGCAGCTCGGCCAGGGGCTGCAGCAGCCGCGGCGAACTGTTCGACGGCGCGCAGGTCGGCACGGCTCACGCCGGGCAAATAGACCACCGGGGGGTCGCCAGCCGGCAGCCCGGCGTCGGGCATCGTGCCCGCGAGCACACAGCGGACCCAGTAGGCGGGACCGTGCTGCTCGGCCGGGGCGTAGGCGTCCGGGTCAAGGTCAGCAGGGTCAGCCGTTCCCGCAGCCGCGGCAGCAGCGGCAGCCACTGGCGTTCCCCGTCGGGCCAGAGCACGACCGCGGGCGGCGCCTGGTCATTCTGATTGTATTCCCGCCCGCCTCACCGCCTCGACGAGCGCGTCCAGGAATGTGATCGAATCCGTCGTCTGCGTGCTCCCCCCTGCCATCTCAGCCCCATCGATCCCGAATATACGCCACCGCCTCGCGCATCCGCAAGCTGTTGCTGGCGTTGCCCGTACGCACGTAGAGAATGTCGTCGTTGCCGTCGGCCACATAGCGGGGTGGGGCCCGGGCGCGACGTCGACCCGGCAGATCGTCATGCCGGCCAGCTTGGGGAAGCTGACCTTGATGTAAGGCGCGAACTCGTGGCCGTAGGTGTCGAGTAGCAAGTCGTTCAGTCAGCTAGTCTCGTACCAGTCGAGGCTGCGGTTGGGGGCTCGAACGTCTGCAAATCTTCGTCCAGCGCCGAGGGCGGTCCCGTCGTCGGCGACGCCAATCAGCAGTGTGCCGCCCTCGGCGCTGTTCAGGAAGGCGGCGACGGTCTTGACAATCACCTTCTCCATAACCTTGCTGGGCGTGCCCTGCTTGACGTCCCAGCGGGCCGTCGACTTGAACTCCAGGCGCGGGCTCTCGCCGGCCGCGACGAGGGCCGCCACCTCGGCCGCGGGGTCGGCGTGGAAGCCGGCGAGCGCGTCGAAGTCCGCCGCCTTCCAGGGCGCCTCGGCGCGGAGATAATTCAGAGGCAGATCGGCGAGGAATGGCGACACACGCGACGGAGGGCCGCTCGCGTCGCGGCGTCGTCGCGCATGGCGATGTCCAGCCCGCCGTCGGCGCTGCTGAAGAACGCGGCGGGAGACCAGCCGGTGCCGTTGGGCTGGGCGAAGATCACGCTGCGGTAGACCAGCTCGGTGAGGCCGGCCAGGCGGGGCGCGGCGCGGTCCAGGCGGCGTAGCTGCCGCGCGCCGACGCCGGGCAGATAGACCACGGGGATGACGTCCTCCGGCGGCGCCTCGGGCAGGGCGCGGGCGACCATGCAGCGCAGCCAGGCGGGCGGGCCGCAGCGGTCCGCGGGCGCGTAGGGCGCGCAGGTGAGCAGGGGCAGCCGCGCCCGCAGCCGCGGCAGCAACGGCGCCCAGGCGCGTGCCGCGTCGGGCCAGAGGATCGCGGCGGGCGCCTCCTGATCGAGCGGGTTGTAGTTCGCGGTGCCCTGTACGGCGGCGACCAGGGCGTCGAGCAAGGAGTCAGGTTGCGTTATCAGTGTTTAATCCTGATAGTAGGCGGAATGAATCGGTTGGGGCTGCTGTCGCGGCGTGGCTGGGGCTTCAGGATAGCTCCCGCTGGAAGCGCTCCACGCTCCAGATTTCCTCGCAGATATGGCGGTACAGCTCCTGCCGCGCATCCAGCTCATGCTTCCCGAACTCGGCGTAAGGCTCGAACGGCAGGCCGCTCCGGTGGAGGAAGGCCAGGAAGCCCGGGTTGTGCTCGTAGCACTGCGGGGTCAGCGAGCGGGCGAGCAGGTTCTGCGTCGAGTAGTGCGGAGCTTCTCGGCGATAGGGCAGGGCACCGTAGGCTTGCGTTGAAACTCTTGGGCAGCAGGAGCAGTCCGCCGATGCGGTTACGGTGCTCGGCGAAGTCGGCTCGGATGGGCGAACTCGTCGCTGTGCCGCTCGGGGTGGTCGGCCCAGATGTGCTCCATCTCGTAGCGGCTTCCTGCCGCGCTGCGACGTACTCGGGATAGCGCGACGCCATGCCCGATTGCGTCTCGACGTAGTCGGTCATGCGCGCGAGCAGCCGATGGATCTGCTAGCGGTTCATGCCGTGCAAGGCGGAAGCGATCGTTGCTCGCGAAGGTCTCGTGCCTCGTCGTCGAGCCGCGCCGTGCAGCAGCGTCGGCCAGCTCCGGGCACTCTTGCCGCGAATGTCCCGCATCACCAGGAACATCGCGTACTGCATCGTCGAGTAGCCGATCGTGCGGAAGTTCCAGATGCCGCCGTCGATCAGGATGTCGAGGTAGGCCGCCACGAGCGCACCTTCCGCAGCGACGTCTGCCTCGTCGTCGTCGGCGCAAGCGGCGCGAGCAGCAGCGGGTACTGCAGGGTGAAGTTGTACTGCGCGTTGGAGTGGACGTGCTCGAGCCGGGACGTCAGCTCTCGGCGGCCTGCCGCAGGCCCTCGGTACTAGCGGCTGTAGAAGCGCAAGTCGCGCTCGATGAAGCGGACGAAGTCCGCGCTCTTCTTCAGTCCGAGTGCTCCTCGTGATCGCGCACCCAGCGATGGAACTCGGTGCCGATGCGGTCGAAGTCCTCGCGGCTCGGCACCCTTCTTGCGCTCGCGGATCGTCTCGGCATGCTGGCTGCGCAGCCAGGCCTTGAAGAAGTCGGCATCTTCCTCCTTGCCGAGCTCGGCCAGCGCGTGCCTGCGTCTTCCAGTGTCGTTGCGCGTGCGCGCTTCTCGCGCGTCGTTGATGTTGGCGAGCAGGTAGCCCTTGAGCATGTCCGTCGGCGTCAGCGACAGGCCGCGGTCGTTCATCGTCTCGAAGATCGTGTAGGCGTCGTCGTCGGAGTAGGCGGTGATCTCGACGAGGTGGACGTTCTCGATCAGCCAGTCGATGAAGTACGGCAGCGCCTCGCCGGTGAGCTCTTCGGGAACGAGCTCCTTGATGTCCTGGTAGCGCGCGAGGATGTTCTGCACCGACTCCGGCTCGTCGGTCTCGTCGAGCTCGTCGCCGGTGAAGAGCGCCTCCATGCAGGCGCGCGCTCCGCGACATCGAGGTTGAAGGACTGCTTGCCGAACTTCTCCGAGAAGATCAGGTCGGCGAACTGGCCCTGTCTGCTCTGCGTCCTGCTGCAGGTTGTTCAGGTGGATGAGCAGCAGGGTCAGCGTCGTCAGGCGCTGCTGGCCGTCGATGATGAAGTTCTGGCCGTCCTTGTGGCTGATGATGATCGAGCCGAGGAAGTAGTGGCCGTATTCTCGACGTCCTGCGCTCGTTCCCCTCGTCGTGGCTCTCCAGGAACTTGCCGGCGAGGTCCTCGATCAGCTCGGTGACCTGCTTCGTCTGCCAGCGGTACTCGCGCTGGTAGTAGTCGATGGTGTACTTGACGTTGCTGAGCAACATGCGGACGGTGCGCGGGTAGGCGTCAATCTTGGTCGCCGGGCGGCCGTTACATCTCCCTACCATCAGTACTCGAGCATGGGTCGTCTCCTTACTGCGCCTGCCGCGCCGCCTGCTTCTCGGCGATCGGGATGTGCCGGTCGTTCTCCCGGGCGCTGCCGTCGGGGTTCGTGCCGCGGTCCTTGTTCCAGTTGATCGTGAACCGGCTGCGCAGGATGCCCGCCGTGACGAAGGGGCGGATGTTCAGCCGCACCCCGTCGTTCAGGTCGGGCTCCCAGCCGATCGGCTGCTGCGGCCAGCGGCTTCCAGCGCACGTAGATGTCGTACGGCGGCTCGCCGTCGCGGATGGCGATCAGCTGTGCTGCAGGCCCAGCGCGGCCACCAGCCGCCCGTCCGCGCCGGCCACGCCCTGCTCGGCGTCGGCCCGCTGGCGCGCGATCCAGTCGCCCAGGTAGGTGTAGATCAGGCGGTTGAGGCGGGCGCGGTCCAGCGTGTGGTAGTTGACCAGCGCGGAGAAGCCGTCCCGGTTGCCGTCCCAGACGTGCCAGATGAAGGGGCGGTTGTGGAACAGGCGCGCAGTGCTGGGCGAAGAAGCCGTCGCGCAGCCAGACGTCCAGCCCCTTGCCCGCGTAGCCGGCCTCGGCGAGCAGGCTTTCCTGCAGGGCCGGCGACCAGGCGTCGCCGTAGGCGGCGGCCAGCAGGGCGCGCAGGCGCTCCGCCGCGGGCGCCTCCCGGGCCACGGCGGGCAGGCAGACGATGCCGTCCCCGTCGGCCAGCCGGTCGAGGGCGTCCGGCTCCTGCTCGGGCCAGCGGTAGCCGAGCAGCCGGGCCACGGCCACCTGCAGCGGCGCGGTCGAGTCGTCGGGGCGGCCCTTGAAGAGCCACTGGGTCGGGTCGTTGGAGTAGGGTTCGGGCAGCGGTCCGGCGGCATCGGCGACCGCTTGCCAGTAGGTCCAGATCGAAGGGAACTTTCACAAGCGTTGCGTTGGTGACGTTCATCTTCTTGTCAATCCGACGAACGGCTTCGTTGAACTGCGGCGACTGGCAGAAGGCCCAGATGGCAGGGAGATAGTCAGGATTTTTCGGCAGAATGACCGCCACATTCGTTGTCGAAGATCCTCCTGTGTAAAGAGCGCAGGCAAGCTCACCCATCTGGCTGATACGGCACGCCGGGTTTGCCCCAGGCCATCCCCCCTGCAACGAACAGCCCACGCTGCTTTCCCTAGATCATGCAAGATCCCCGACCCGTTCTGCCAGTAGACGATCTGCTCATGCCCGCCATACGGCTGCTCCTCTGCGACGGTGCTCTGTGTAATAATTCCCAATCGTAAGGCATCGATTAGCCGCTTCCCAGAAGCACCTGATAAACCGAGGTAATCGCTTCGTCCGAAGCCATGTAACACCATGCGCATAACCTCGAGGAGTAACGCAGTTGCAACAGCTTCTGCAGTCGAAACTCTGGCGTCAGGATCTGTCAAAGAGCAGTTCAGCTTATCTGCGGTGCCAATTGTCGGTGACGTAGACGTCAACAGCCGTCATTTCGCTCTTCATGATCGCGTCTCCGTACGTCAATACCTGCACAAGTGATGGCTGGTCTGGGAGGCAATTCGATCAGCAATGAGCAAGACTTTGACGACCTCCCCACAGTGATTGTTTCGAAGGCCCGGGACCAAGTCAACGACAAGAAGTTCCATGTTTGCTCGCGCAGCAATCTCTGCGCAAGCTCGGAATACTGACCCAGAAACAGCCAGTTCTGCGGTGTAACAATAGCGTAGGATCCCCCCGGGCCTGTGAAGCGACTGACAGCGATCCAAGAAGGCGGTCGCCAGATCCTTTCGCATCGAGGATGATGCGTCGTCGCAATATCATCTGAGCACGTCTGATCTTGCTTACCGCGCGCCAAGATATGGCACATTGGTCGCCACCAGCGTGTACTTCCGCGCCAGCAGCTGTGCCGCCCTCGCCACGCCCTCTGCCGCTCGCCCGAGGACAGCCGCGACCGGTCGTCCGCGCACGCTCCTTCGGCTAGCGCCCGCTCCAGCAGCGGCGCAACCTCCTCGTAGTCGGCGCTGAACATGCGCTCGCTCATCGGCACGTGCGCCGGGTCGATCAGGCTGCCCAGGGTCGGGGCTTGCTGGAACAGGTTGTACAGCCGCTCCAGCGCGGCTGCAGGCGCACATCGTCGCCGGCCAGCTTCAGCCAGTCCGCCCACTGCCCGGCACCGGGATGCCGGAGCAGGCGATGTTGGGCACCGGCAGGGGACGGTAGCCGCCGGTCTTCCAGGCCGCCAGGCCAGGGCGAAGGCGGCGATCTGGGTGCAGCGGGGGTCGATCTCCAGCCCGAACAGGTTGTCGCGCAGCACGGCATCGCCCGCCTCGGCCGCGCCCAGCCCCTCCTCTTCCATCCGCATCCGGCGCAGCATGTCGAAGGCGGCGACCAGGAAGTGGCCCGGAGCCGCAGCAGGGGTCCATGACCGTGACCTCGGCGGCCGCGTCCGGCCAGCCGGGGAAGGTGCCCGCCGCCGGGCGTGCCGTCGTCGCGGTAGCGCAGGTAGGTGAATCTTGACGCAGCGGGCTGTCGGGATGGCGGGCGGCCCACCAGGCGCCGAGGGAGTTCTCCAGCAGGAACGTGACCATGTAGTCCTCGGTGAACAGCTGGGTCACCGGCGGTAGGTCGCCGCCGCCGATCTTGCGCTCGCTGGCGTTGACCTCGTCCTTCTTCTTGCTCTGCCAGAACTGGTAGACCCAGCCCAGGGCGTCGTCGGCCGTGAAGACGCGGGCGGCAGGTCGGCCAGCATGCGTTCCAGGGCGTTGCGGCCTTCGGGCGCGAAGCGCACCTGCACGGCCGGGTCGTCGCGGCGGAAGATGCCGGGCAGCATGCGCCTCGGCGTAGCGGGCGGCCAGCATCCCAGGCGTCGGCTGCGCCCTCCTCGGGCGCCAGCTCGGCGCACTCCTCCAGCGTGACGGCGCACGCCGCCGGGTGCATCAGCAGGTCGTTCTCGGCCAGGAAGCGGGCGAAGAGCATGCGGTGCCACTGCTCGTAGGCGATCTCTTCGACGAGCGGATCGAAGCCCTGCGTCCTGGTCGCCGTCGCCCAGCTGGCGGGCGCGGGCGCGCAGGGCGTTGCGCAGCCGCCGCTGCTCCTCGTCGAGCGTCGCGAAGGGCGCGGGCCGGTCGACCGCCAGCGCCAGGAGGGCGGCGCGCGCCGCATCCTCCGCCGCGTCGCGCGCCCCGACCACCGCCTTTTCCAGGGCGGCGCGGTCGTCCGTCGTCAGAACCGTCATCCCGTGCGTCTCTCCCGTCTAGAGCATGACCGGCCGGCCGGCCCGGATCTGTTCCATAATGGCTTCCTGGAGGCGCGCGAGGTACGCGGTCACCTCGGCCTCCGTGCGCAGGGTCGCGCGCGGCACCGGCACCCGCACCGCCTTCCGGGTTGAATCCGCTTGCCGGCCTCCTGGCGGGCGCGGGCGGCTCGCTCCGGCAAGGCCGCGCTGCGGTTCTCCCAGCTGCTCAGCGGCGTCGCCTGCAGCGCGTCCAGTAGCTGCTCGTCGGTGCCCAGCTGCAGCGGCGGCACCGCCCCCAGCCCCGCCTCGGTCAGGATGCTTTGCCGATCGGCGGGCGCCAGCTGTTGCCACTCGGCCAGCGCTTCCAGGCCGGCCTGCTCGCGCCGGGTGTCTGCTTCCAGGCGCACCCGCGCGTCCTGCAGCGCCTGGCGCAGCGCGGCGGCCAGCTCGGTCGTGAGCGGCGGCACCGGGTCCGGCTCGGCCAGCAGGCTGCGCTGCGCGCGGATCGCCTCGACCTGCGGCCGCACCCGCGCGGCCGCCTCCGTGCCCTGCGCGTAGCGGAGGAGCTGTTCCAGGCCCTTCCAACGCGGCAGGCGCGCCGCAATCTCGGCTTTGTCCTTGCTCCACTCCTGGAACTGCCTCAGCAGCTCCTCGCGGGCGTCATAGGCGTCGCGCATCTGCGCGTTGCCGCTCGCCGCGCGCAGGCTGTCGACCAGCGCGCTGCTCGGCCGGGCCGGCAGCGGCGGCTCGCCGCCCGCGGTCGCGGCCAGGTCGGCCAGGCGCTCGAGCACGCGCTGGAGTGCTTCGCCTTCCTCGCCGGGCTTGCAGGGCAGGCCCACGTCGGCGCTCAGCTTGCGGATGGCCAGGCGCTGCGTCCCCGAGATGGTCACGCCCTCGCTGACGAAGTCGGTCACGCCAATCTGGCCCTGGGCCAGGCCCTTGACCGGGACCGGCTGCCCGTTGCGGCTCGCGCGCACGAAGCCGCCCGCCAGCAGGGCGAGCAGCAGGCCGTCGACGGCGTCCTGCGGCCAGCCGAAGGGCGCGCCGGTGAACTGCTTGCGCACCTCGAGCCCGCGCTTGCCGCCCCCGCCGACGAAGTCGCGGACCCGGATGGCGGGCGGATACTTCTCGACGTCGCCCTGATAGCCGACCGCCGTGAGCGCATCGGTCGCCCCTTCGCCGGCCCGGCGCGCCACCTTCTCCCAGCCGGCCAGGTCGGCGAGCCCGAAGTTCGGGAAGAGGCGCGCGAGCGCGGCCTCGACCGCCGTCCGCACCGCGGCCGCGAAGGGGAACTCTGCACCTCGTTGCCCCCGCCCTGGAAGACCCGCGCCTGCGCGACGATCGTCCCGACGAGGCTCTTCACCCGCTCGGCCTCCGTCCGCGCGCGCGACTCCATGGCCGCGCGGGCATTCTCGCCTTCGGGCGTGGCCGGGCGGGCGCGCGTCTGCACCGTCTCGGTCGCGGCCGCCGCCGCGGCGAGCGCGTCCTTGAGCGGCTCGGCGTCGCGGCGCGGCAGGAAGACGAAGACGATCGGGCTTTCCGGCCCGGCCTCCTGCGCATCCTCGCGCGCCGTCCGCTCGGAGACGGCCCACTCGTCGCGGATCCAGACCGGGATGGCGCCCGTGTCGGCCTTCGGCTGGTCGGCGCCGAAGTAGAGGTCGAAGCGGCGCGCGGTCCTGGTGACGCCCTGCGTGATCGTCATCCCCTTGAGCGCCTCGCGGACGGCCGCCTGGATGGCGGTCGCGCGGTCGCCGGCAATGCGGGCGTCGTCGGCGGCGATGCGCCCGCGCCGGGTCCGATATTCGCTCTCCCACTCGGCGCTCTCGCGCGTCTGCAGCCGGTAGACGTCGTCGATGAGCATCAGCCGCCCCTCGCCGACCAGCGCCTGCAGCGCGGCGGGGATGCGCTGGCGCAACGCCGTGCTGCCCGCGGTCAGATCCTCGACCAGCAGGTCGGCCAGGGTGTCCGCCTTGGCCTGAATGCCAAGCGCGGCCGGGCCGGTGCTCGCCTCGAGCTTGCTGATCAGGAAGATGGCGGCGCAGAGCCGGGCGCGCAGCCGGCCGTCCGCCCCGTCCTTCGCCAGGTTCTCGATCAGCGTATAGGTGTCGCGCAGCAGGACCGCGCTCTCCAGCATGTCCCCCTTGAGCTGATCGTAGATGAAATCGCCCGGCACGACGCTGCCTAGCGGCTGGTCCACCACCTCGGCGGCCGCGTCGTGCACGATGCGCAGCTGCGTGCGCAGCTGTGCGGCGGTGCCGGGCACGTCGATCGCGCGCAACAGGGCTTCCCAGAAGCGCCGGCGCGCCGGCAGCAACGGATAATCCGCCACCAGGTCGCGCTCATCCGCGCTGCTCGGCGCGATCTTCGTGCCGGCCAGCTGGCGATCGATCTCCCCGCTGGCGCTCTCCAGCACCCGTTTCAGCTCGGGCACGCGGTCGGGCCGCTTCTGCAGCACCACTTTGCGCACCACCCGCTCGACGTCGGAATCCGAGAGCATCACGCGCACCGTGAACCGGCCCTGCAGCTTCTGCAGCTGGGGCGTGCCCTGCAGGGCCGACTGGCCGGTGGCGACGAACAGCAGGCGGCTGCCGAATCGCGAGCAGCAGGCCTCGACCACGTCCTGCACGGGCAGGGTGCGTCCGGCGTCCTCGTCGATGAACTGCTGCAGCTCGTCGAGCACGAGCAGCGTGCAGGGCAGCTTGCCGGGCGTGGACGATTGCTGCCGCAGCACCTCGTCCATCTGGGCCAGCATCTCCTCGTCCGAGATGTCGTCGCGGGTTGGGAACTGCTCCCTCAAGAGCGTGCGCACGCCGCGGGCGTCGGCCGCGAAGTCGGATCCGCCGCCAGCAAACTGCCCGCCAGTACCGGCGAGACGTACATGTTGTTCAGCTCGCGCGCCCACTCCCTGCCTTCCGACTCGACCTTACCGCGGACCGCGTCGTAGTAGCCCTGGGCCTTCAGCCAGAGCACGAAGCGGGCGGGCGCGTATTGCTCGGGCAACCCGGCGCTGCGAAAGAGGATGGCGAGCAGGGCCAGGCGCACGCTCTTGCCGCCCCCGGCGGCCAGCTTGCCGGCCGCCGACCAGAGGCCGCCCTCGCGCTTACCGGCCGTGGTCAGCTCGCGCAGCAGGTCTTCCACATCGCTCGGCAGGCGCGCCAGCCCGCGCGCCGTCGCGCCGTCGGGGAAGGCCACGTCCCGCCAGAGGCACTCGAGCACGCGGACGAAATGCGACTTGCCGCTGCCGTAGAAGCCGCTAACCCACGCGGCCGGCTGTTCGGCCTTGTCCAGGTTGGACAGGTAGGTGTTCAGCACGCGATCGAGCCCGCGCTGGTACTCGCCCTCGCAGACGAAGTTCTCCAGCTCGTAGCGGAGCACGTCCCATTGCTGTTCGGTACTCGGCTCCTCCACTTTCGTGACGCCGCCGTTCGGGATGGGCCGGGACGCCGGATCGACCAGGAAGACATCGCGGTTCTTCAGCATGCGCGTTTCAGCTCCTCTTTCGCGGTGATGGGCACGGCCAGGTAGTCCCAGCCGTCGCGGGCGTCGAGCAGGCGATACTTTGAGCCGTCGTGCCGCCCTGGGAAGAAAACCAGCAGCCGCCCGCGGATGTCCGGGGCGACTTTCTCCAGCAGGGCCGACACGCGGGTCAACCCGAACAGCGAGGCGACGCCGACGACCGCGACGACCGTGTTGTCGTCCACCTCCGGCGCCGTCAAGGCCGCCCGGACTTCGCCCGCCACGCTGCCGGCGTAGTCCTCGAGCGCCAGGTCCATATCCTCGGGCTGCTCGAAATACGCCTCGCGGTACTCGTGGCCGGCCATCCAGTGGGCGAAGCTGTCGGTCAGGTCGACGGCCGCCCAGCCGTGGCCCGCGCGCTTGGTTGCCACTTCGAACTCGGTCAGGCGCAGGCGCAGGCGCCGCTCCTGTGCCGGGTCATAGACGGCGAACCAGACGCGCTGCGGCCCCGCCAGCGTGTGGTCCCACGGCAGGGCGACGAACTGCTCGTAGCGCGCCGCGAGGCTCTCGATCTCACTCATGTTCCGCCGGGGCTCCTTCCTCGCGCAGCAGGTAGCGGAAGCTCAGCTCGGTGACCCGGCCGGCGGCGCGGTACTCCAGCCAGCCCTGCCGCGCCGCGGCCACCGCCTGGCTGCGCAGCTCGTGCTCGGGCGCGTCGAGCAGCCGCGCCCAGAGCGTATGGAAGAGCGCGTCGCCCTGCCCGCCGTCCAGGTAGCCGAGCAGAAGCGCGTAGGCCACCGCGGCCGGCCGGCTGACGGCGCGGGCGCGCACCTTGCGCAACCGGCCCTGCAGATGCCCGGCTTGCTGCCAGGACGAGGCCGCATGCTGGCCGGACGCGAACAGCGTGGTCACGTTATACCGGCCGGGCAGCCGCTCCTTGATCGCCTCACCCAGCTGCTCTGGGGTCACGCCCGCGCCCTCCGGCGTGGCCAGCACCATCTCGGCCGTCGCCCGGAGGATCGGGTCGCGCGCGCACGCCTCCAGCACGGCGAGCAACGGTTGCGCGTCGGCGTCGTCGTCCCAGAGATCGCGCAAGGCGCGGAACAGCAGGATGCGCCGGTCCAGCCCGTACAGCTCGCGCAAGACCTGGAAGGATTTGGCCCGCGTCTTCGCCGTGGGCTTCAGCAGCACGTTCTCGCCGACCACCGCGGCGCGGTACTCCGCCGGGGCGGCCTCCGGCGGGCACGCTCGCGAGGAGCCGCCGTAGCTCGGCCAGCATCATAGTGCGGGCGGTATGCGCGCCGACAGGGTCCTGGATAAAGCCGGCCGCGACGGGCATCGGGGGGCCGCTGATGGACATCCGACTCCCAGTCTATGCTCGCGTGGATGGGATCGTGTACAAGCGGGCAGCCCCATTATAGCAGAATTTGATGCCCCGCGGAAAATATGCTCCCGCACCGCCGCCCGACGGGTACGCAAGAATCAGATGTTAGCAAATATGTGAAGAAGAATGACCCATCGGCCGTGGCGCGCGTGCCCCGGCCGCCACGCGCCCGAGGGGCGAATCCAGGCGTGCGGACCCCCTCCAGTTTCGTTCGTAGTATTTACAAAACGGTTAGAACACCGGGCGGATTCAGGCGTGCGAACCCCCGCCAGTTTCGTTCATAGTATTTACAAAGCGGTCAGAACACCGAGCGAATCCAGGCGTGCGGACCCCCGCCAGTTTCGTTCGTAGTATTTACTTCACGGGGGCGGCGAAAGCAAACCGGGCCCCCGCGACGCCATGCCGCGGGGGCCCGGGGGAATGCGCGCCGTCGCTACGGCGCCAGCGGCGGGTTGGCGTTGCGCGCCAGCTCGAGCGCCATGTCGGGGAACCACTGCCCCGCGGGCGGGTCGACCATCTGGCGCACCGGGTCCACCGGCGGCGTGCCCCAGCGCGAGCACTGCCCGTCCGACTCGCCCGGGATCTTCACCCACACGTAGGCGTCGAGCAGCGGCACGCCCGTGTTCGCCGTCGGCCGGTAGCCCACGCCGCGGTCGGGCGGGTTGCACCAGTCCTGCGGGTCGCCCGGCGGGTGCGGCGGGACCACCCACGGCCCTTGACCGTTGCGGCTCGTGTCGACCACGAAGTGCGCCGTCGGCACGGCCGTGCCCATGTTCGCCGTGTACCACTGGTCACTGTAGTGCCAGGTGCTGATGTCGTTCGGGTCCACCGGGCCGTCAGGCGAATAGTACTGGCTGGCGCACTAGTCGAAGTGGCCGAGCCGCCAGCCGCCCTCCTCCGGGTCGGTGCCGAAGGCGAGGCACTGCGAGACCCAGGTGTCGAAGTGCGTCTCGTAGTCCGTCGCGCGGTAGTTCGAGATGTTCGAGACGAAGCCCGCCACGTCCAGCACGCCCGCGTTGTACAGCCGGACGGCCATGTCGCCGACGGCGTGCCACGCGCTGTGGCCCGCGTCGAGGTAGACGTGCGCGTTCGGGTCGCTCAGCAGGGCGTGCGCGGCATAGCTGATCAGGCTGACGCGATCGTAGGTGTCCGGCTGGCCGCAGTCGGTCGGCAGCAGCGCGAGGCCGTCGGGCTCGAGGATGACCACGGCCGGATCGTCGCGCAGGCCGGCGGCGAAGCCGTCGATCCAGGCGCGATAGGCGGCGCCGTCGGCGGCGCCGCCCGCCGAGTACTGCGCGCAATCGCGGCCGGGCACGTTATAGGCGACCACCACCGGCATGGTGCGGTGCGCCCGCGCCTGGTTCACGGTCTGGTGCACGGCTTGCTGCACCGCGTGGGGCGTCCCGCTGGTAAACCAGACCGCCTGCGGCGTGTCGACCATCGCCTGCAGCAGCGCCGCGTCGGCGTCGTCGTGCGCGGCGTGCAGCTGCACGATCTGTTGGTGCGCCGCATGGTCTGCCGGGGGTACGTAGAACCGCGTGCTCGGGTCGAGGCCCCCGCCGGTCGCGCCCGCCGCGGGCGCGGCGATCAGGGTCATCAGGAAGACGCCCATGACGAGGGCGTGTTTGAGGATTCGTCCGCTACGCATCATCGCTCTCCTTTCACCGCTCCTGGTACAGCAGTGGGCCGATTGGCTTCGGATGGCATGCGCGGCCGCGGCCGGTGCGATCGGCCCTGGGCCCCTGTGGGCGGCGGGCGCGGCCCGGCCATCCGCAGGCTCCCGACAGCGGAGTTCTGGTGATCCCAGCATAGCACCACGGCGGGGCGGAAACAAGAACTCGCGGCCGGCCAAAACGGGGATGGGCGGGTGCGGTCATCTCGCGGCGCGGTCAGCCCTCGGCGGTCTCCGGCACGATGCGCACCTGGCTCGTGTCAGGGCCGAAGGCGGCCGAGAGCGCCAGGTGCAGCAGCAGGTAGAGCCGGTTGCGCGCCGACGGCAGGCGCCAGATGTAGTAGCTGTGCCAGATGCCCCAGGCGGGCAGCCCGGTGAAGACGAACGGCCCGATCTCGGCCACGCCGGTCCACGTGCCGAGCAGCGCCAGGTGGCCCAGCGGGCGGAAGCGGAAGGGTGGGGCGGCGCGGCCCGCCTGCGCGGCGGCGATCGCCGCGGCGACGTAGGCGCCCTCGTGCTCGGCGGCCTGCGCCGTCGGCGGGATGCCCGTGCCGGTCTGCGGGTCGACGGCCCAGGCGGCGTCGCCGACCACGTAGACCTCCGGCCGGCCCTTGACGCGCAGCTGGTCGTCGACAACCACGGCGCCGTTGGGCGCGTGCTCGCCGGGCAGCGCGCGCACGACGGGCGGCGCGGTGATCCCGGCCGCCCAGAAGAGCGTATGCGCGGGGATGGGCCCGGCGCTCGTCTCGACCGCGCCGTCCGTCACGCCGGTGATCGCCGTGTCGGTGCGCACCTCGATGTCCTCCGACTCGAGCACGCGGCGCACCGTCTCCGACGTGGCGGGCGCGCTCATGGGCAGCAGCCGCGGGCTGCGCCCGGCGATCACGATGCGCGGCCGCGCCGCGGCCAGCCAGGGGTACTCCGCGAACAGGCCCTGCACCAGGTAGGCCCGGATGATCGCGGCCAGCTCGACGCCGGTGTCGCCGCCGCCGCCCACCACGAAGGTCAGCCAGGCCTGGCGCTCCGCCGGGTCCTCGCACTGGTGCGCGCGCTCGACCGCGTCGATCAGGTGGTTGCGCAGCTCGAGCGCGTGCGCCGCGGTGTGGAAGAGCAGCGCGTGGCTGCGCAGGCCCGGCAGGTCGGGCATGACCGTGCGGCTGCCGAGCGCGATGACGAGGACGTCGTAGGGCCGCGGGCCGGTCGTCGTCTCCACGCGGCGGGCGTCCAGGTCGATCCCCGTGACATCGGCGTGCAGCACGTGGAAGGTGCGGCCGCGCTGGAAGGTGCGGACCGGCACGATGACGTCGGTGAGCAGGGCGCGGCCCTCGGCCACGAGCCAAAGCAGGGGGGTGAAGAGGCTGCTGTTATCGCGGTCGACGACCAGGATGCTGGTGCCGGCCCGGCGGCCGAGGGTGCGGTCGAGCGCCAGCGCGGTGGCCAGCCCACCGAAGTTGGCGCCGAGCACGAGGATGCGCGTGCGCGCGTTCAGGTAGCCCGATTCGGTCTGCGTCCGGTGCGGCCGGGCCGTCCGCGCGGCGCGCCCGGCCAGCCCGCGCGCGACCAGCGCGCCGCCCAGCGCGGCGGCCCCAGCGGCGAGGGGTTTCCACATGGTGGGTGCCATTCCTTCCCGGCGCCGGCTGCCGCGCGGCAGGTCGTCCCACAGCCGAGCGCCGGCATCTGCCGGTCTCGGGACCAGCACGCCGCGTGCCAGGTGAGTACGGGAAGGGTGCTCAGCGCCGCGCGGCGCGGTGCCAGGTGTGCAGGAGGATGTAGACTTCGCAGTCGCAGGTCGCGCCGAGGCTCCGCAGCAGTTGCAGCACGGTCTCGGCCGCGTCGGGCCCGATCGTCTCCGCCACGTGGGCGTGCGTGCGGCTGAAGGTCTGGTCGCAGGAGCGCGTGTCGATGGCCAGCGCCGCGCCGAGGTGATCGCTCAGCGCGCGGAGGGGAATCAGGGCGGCCAGCCGGGTGCGCGCGTCGGCCCGCAACGGACTGGTGGCCAGCGGCCGGCGGGTGCCGGCGGGCGGGGCGGACGCGCCGCCCGGTCCCCAGGACGGCGCGCCCGTTGCGGGCGGTGCCTCTGCCCAACTTGCTGCATCGCGGTAGATCATCCCTGTGTCCCTTACTGTCCCGCGTTCCATTGTCCCGTGTTCTGCCGGATCGCTACAATCCAGTCTAGCACCAGGGCGCTCCGGCGCCAAGGGACGAGAGGCCCGCGCTTGCTACCCCATCCGGCTCTCTCGCCCGGGACACCTCGCCACGCGCCGGGCCATCCCGGCCGGCCCGGTGGGGTAAGCCGGGGTCCGGTCCGTTTTGGCGTGAGTCTTGCTGAGCCGCGCCGTGGGCGCGCGGCCGGCCTGCCCCCGTCGCGGGCCGGGGCTGTGATCTTGCGGGTTTGGGGATCAGGCGAGACGCCGGATACGCTGCGCGCGATACGGCGGAAGGAGAACCAGCTATGGCGATAGAGCATGCACCGGTCCTCGGCCCGAACATGCCGCGGGCGCTCGGGCCCTATTCGCAGGTCGTCCGGGCGGGCGACTTCCTGTTTGTCTCCGGTCAGGTCGGGCTGGATCCGGCAACGGGCAGCCCGGCCGGCGAGACTTTCGAGCAACAAGCCTGGCAAGCCTTCGCGAATCTCGCAACTGTGCTTGCAGCGGCGGACAGCAGCCTGGCCCATGTTGTCAAGACGACCATCTTCTGCGCGGACGCGGCCAACTTCGGGACTCTCAACCAGATCTATGCGGAGTTCTTTCCCGCCAACCCTCCGGCCCGATCGGTCCCGGTCGTGCAACTGCCGCGGGGGCTGCAGATCTCGATCGAATGCATCGCCGTGCGGGGCGGTCCGGCGCCGGAGGCATAGCGGGGACCCGTCCTGTTGGGGCGGACGGCCCCGCCGCGGCCGTGATCGCCGCGCGGCTCGATCTATCGGCGCCCGTGCCTCCGTCCCCACTGCTGTAGGAAGTGAGCGTTAGTATGGCCAACCAACCGAATCATCCGCCCGCCGCACCCAATGCGTCCGCGGCGGGCGCGGGGCGCCCGCTGCGCGATCGCGTGGGCCTGTCGCTGCGGGGCATCGGCGCGCTTGACGCGCCCGCGCTGGTGGAGACGATCCGCCAGGCGGAGCAGACCGGCGTGCCGCAGGTCTGGATCACGCAGAACCCAACGTCGACCGACGCGCTCACGGCCTACGCCGCGGCGATGCCGCAGACGCGCACCGTCCGGCTCGGCACCTCGATCGTGCCGATCTACGGCCGGCACCCGCTGCTGCTGGCCCAGCAGGCGGCCACGGTGGCGGGGCTGGGGCCCGGCCGCCTGCGGTTGGGCATCGGCACGAGCCACCGGCGGCCCGTGCAGAGCGTCTACGGCCTCAAGATGGAGGCGCCGCTGGAGCACCTGGCCGAGTACGTGGCGGTGCTGCGCGCGGCGCTCTGGGCGGGGCAGGTCGACCACGAGGGCGCCTTCTACACCGCGCACGTCAGCCTGCCGGTAGCGCCGCGCGTGCCGCTGCTGATCGCCGCGCTCGGGGAGCGCGCCTTTGCGCTGGCCGGCGAGATCGCCGACGGCGCCATCTCCTGGAACGCCCCGGCCCAGTACCTGATCGACACGGCGCTACCCGCGCTGCGGGCGGGCGCGGCCGGCGCGGGGCGCCCCGCGCCGCCGCTCGTGGCCCACGTGCCCGTCGTGCTCGGCGACGATGCCGCGGCCGCCCGGGCGGCCGCGGCGGGCTTCGTCGGGGTCTACGCGCGCATGCCCTTCTATACGAATATGTGGGCCGCGGCCGGTTACCCGCTGACCGAGGACGGCGCCGTCCACCCCGGCCTGATCGACAACCTGGTCGTGATGGGCGATGAGGCGGCCGTGGCCGAACGCCTGCGGGCGCTCCTGGCGGCGGGCCTCGACGAGCTCTTGTTAACCGGCCTGCCTGTGGGCGATCCGGCGGCCGCGCAGGCGCGCCTGATGCGGCTTATCGGCGCCCTCTAGCGCCACCTGACCACGCAAAAAGGTCCCCGGCACGTGCCGGGGACCTTTTTCCACTCCTCCTGAGCGCGTTCGCGTGAGCGCCGGGTGATCAGGCGGCCGCTGGCGGCTGCTGGTTGCCGTTCCAGTTCACACAATCGGCGACGACGGGCGGCTGCTCAACGCCGTTCCAGTTCACACAGGCGACGACGGGCGGCTGCTCCGCGCCGTTCCAGTTCACACAATCGGCAACCGCGGGCGGCTGCTCAACGCCGTTCCAGTTCACACAGGCGACGACGGGCGGCTGCTCCGCGCCGTTCCAGTTCACACAATCGGCGACGACGGGCGGCTGCTCCGCGCCGTTCCAGTTCACACAATCGGCGACGACGGGCGGCTGCTCCGCGCCGTTCCAGTTCACACAATCGGCGACGACGGGCGGCTGCTCCGCGCCGTTCCAGTTCACGCAAGCGACCGCGGGCGGCTGCTCGACGCCGTTCCAGTTCACGCAGGCGACGGTGGCGGCCTGGGCCTGGCTGCCGGTCAGCGCCAGGGAGAAGGCGAGGCCGATGAGCACGGCCACGATGGCCAGCCCCTTGCCGGCTGTGAGCGACTTGCGTGTTGCCGGGACGGGCGCCACCGGGGCGGGACCTTCCCAGTTGACGGATGCGACGAGGGACCCGGTGGGCTTGCGCAAGCCGAGTGCGATGACGAAGGTAAGACCGAGCAGCATGGCGACTGTGATGACCTGGTCCATTATGGAACTCCTTCCGGCGCGGTTGTGGGTGCGGCGCGACACGAGTGCGCTGCGTACGAAGAAACCGCAGTGTACCTGTGGAAAACCTCTGATTTAAGCTGTCTGATTGGATACAGGTTCATTCTAGCGCCGTGCCGAGGGGGGCACAACGCTACAACGGCACAGGGGATGCCACTGCTGCCGCCACAGAACCGCCACAAAAACCGCCACATACCGCCGATAGTTGTGGTATAGTATGTTATGTGCCGCGGCCGGGCCTTCTGCGAAGCATGTCCCGGGCTGCCGGCTGGTGACGCCACTAGGACACGGAGCGGGGGGCGCTTATGGACGGCGACGTGTCGTTGGGTTCCTGGATCAAGCACCAGCGCAGCGTACACGACCTGACCCAGGAGGAATTGGCGGAACGGATCTCGTGCTCTGTGAGCACCATCCGGAAAATCGAGTCAGACGAGCGCCGGCCCTCCAAGCAGCTGGCCGCCGATCTGGCGCGCGGCTTCGGGCTGACGGGGGATGCGGCGCGCGAGTTCACCCAGTGGGCCCGCTCGCGCGAGGGGACCCGGCCGTCGGGCCTCAACGGCGCCTCCGACGGGGGGGGCCGGGGGCACACCCGCCGTCCAACCAATCTGCCGACCTCGCCCACGTCGTTCGTCGGCCGGGTGCGCGAGGTGAGCACGGTGGAGGCGCTACTGCGCCGCGCCGACGTGCGCCTGCTGACGCTCATCGGCCCGCCGGGCATCGGCAAGACGCGCCTGGCCGTGCAAGCCGCCGCGGGCCTGCGCAACGCATTCCTCGATGGGGTCTGGTTCGTGCCCCTCGCCGCCCTCCGCGATCCGCGCCTGATCGCGCCCCTGGTGGCCCGCACCCTCGGCATCAAGGAAGTCTCCGGTACATCGCTGCGAGCCAGCCTGCAGGATCATCTGGCTACACGGCAGGCCCTGCTGGTGCTCGACAACTTCGAGCAACTGGCGTCCGCCGCGCCGCTGATCACCGATTGGCTGACCGGCGCGCCCGACATCAAGATCCTGGTCACGAGCCGGGCGGCGCTCGACGTCTACGGCGAGCACGAGTTCCCCGTCCCCTTGCTCGCCCTGCCCGATCCGCAGGACACGGTCGATCTTGATCGGCTGCTGCAATACGAGGCGGTGCATCTCTTCGTGGAGCGCGCCCAGGCCGTGCGGCCCGATTTCGCGCTGACGGCCGAGAACGCCGCGCTGGTCGCCACGATCTGCCGGCGGCTGGAGGGCCTACCTCTGACGATCGAGCTTGCCGCGGCGCGCATGCGGGTCTTCCCGCTGCCGGCCCTGCTCGCGCGGCTGCAGAGCCGGCTCACGCTACTCACGGGCGGCGCGCGCGACCTGCCCCCGCGCCAGCAGACCCTGCGCGGCGCACTGGAGTGGAGCTACGAGCTCCTGGAGCCGGAGGAACAGCGGCTCTTCCACCGCCTGGCGATCTTCATGCAGGGCTTCACGGTTGAGGCGGCCGAAGCGGTGGCCGGGCCCGATGCCGCCGACGGCGCCGGCGTGCTCGCCGGGCTCACCTCCCTCGTGGCGAAGAGCCTCGTGCAGCAACAAGTCTCGAACGACGGCGAGTCGCGCTACGCCATGCTCGAAACGGTGCGTGAGTACGCGCGCGAGCAGTTGGTGGCCAGCGGCGACCTGCCCACGGTGGCGCGCCGGCACGCCTTGTACTACCTGGCCCTGGCCGAGACGGCCGCGCCGGGACTGACCGGCCGTCACCAGGCCGCCTGGCTCCGGCGGCTCGACCGCGAGCACGACAACCTGCGCACGGCGCTGGCGTGGGCCGTCGAGGAGCCCGACCTCACGCCCGCGCTGCGCCTGGCCGTAGCCCTCGCGCGCTTCTGGGAAGTGCATGGCCCGGTGAGCGAGGGCCGCAGCTGGCTGGAGGGCGCGCTGGTCGGCGACCGCGGGGTGCCCGCGGAGCTGCGGGCGCGCGCGCTGCACGCAGCGGGCAACCTGGCCTTCGACGAAGACGATTATGCCACCGCCCAGACCTGGCACGAGGAGAGCCTGGCGCTGCGCCGGGCCGAGGGCAACCGGGCCGGTATTGCCGACGCCCTCGACAGCCTGGGCAACGTCGCGCATCGCCAGGGCCACGCCGCGCGGGCGCAGGAGTGCGTCGCGGAGAGCCTGGCGCTCCGTCGCGCGATCAACGACCGCGCCGGGGTGGGGCGCACGCTGGTCAATCTGGGCGCGCTGGCCCTCGGCCAGGGGCAGTATGGGCCCGCCCGGGAGGCCTTTGATGAGGCGCTGCGCTACATGCGCCTCAGCGGCGATGCGTGGGGCACGGCCCTGGCGCTCAACCATCTCGGCGAGGTGCTGCTCTACGAGGGCGAGTACGCGCGGGCGGCCGCCCTACTCGACGAGAGCCTGCAGCTGTTCCGTCAGCTGGGCGATAAGCGGCACAGCGCCCGCGCGCTGGAGAGCCTGGGCATGCTCGCGCGCAAGCAGACCGACTACGCGCGGGGCGGCCCGTTCTACACCGAAGGCCTGCTGTTGTTTGCCGAGGCGGGCGCGAAATACGGCGTGGCCGTCTGCCTGGAAGGGCTGGCCGCGGTCAGCGGGGGCCAGGGCGATCCGGTCCGCGCGGCGTGCTTGCGCGGCGCCGCCGAGAGCATCCGGGCGGAGATCGGCGCGCCCCGCCCGCCCGAGCGCCGCACCGACGTCGAGCGGCGCGTGTCGGCGGCGCGGGTCGAGCCGGATCGGCAGCTGATCGCGGACGCCGCGGCGGAGGGCCGCGCGCTGGCCATCGACGAGGCGATCACCTATGCGCTCGGGGGCGCGCCGGGCCTGCCCGTGCACTTGCCGGCGGCCTTCCCCGACGGGCTGTGGGGCACGCCGGCCGACCTGGGCCCGCCCGACAGCCGCCGATCGTGGGGCACGCAGCAACACCCATTCTAGGATTGCGGCAAGTGTGCTATAATAGCAGGCGTGGGTTGGGGCCGCCGCGCGGGCGCGCAGCCGCATCTCAGCTTCACCGCCGCCCCTGCCGTTCGCCGGGCGCGGGCACACCGGCAGAGGACGTCACCGCCATAGGGGAGATGCCCATCTCCCGGGGGCCGTTGCGGGGTAGAAGGGAAACGTAGCCCGTGACCTGGAATAGCCGTATCCACGTCTGGGGCGTGCCCGCCACAGGCGCCGTGCTGGTCGCGCTGGTGCTCCCCACGCTGACCATGCCGGCTACCTGGATTCTGCCGCTCGCCGTCCTGCTGGGGCTCGCCCTACTTACCCAGCTGGTCGCCCCGATGTTGCTGAACCGCGTGGCCGGTGGCGTGGTCATCAGCAGCCACCGCCCGTTCCTCGCCTTCCTCTTCGCGGGCATCTTCCTGCTGCCGCCGGGGCCCTTCGTGATCCTGGTCGTCGTACCGCATCTGGTCGACTGGGCGCAGGAATACTGGAGTCCGGGGGTGGGGCGGCGCCTCGTCTCCAACCACTCCTTCCAGCTGATCACGCACACGATCGCCGGGTTGATCACCGGCGCGCTCTATCAGCTGCTGCTCGCCAGCGCCGGGGGCACCGCCTCGCCGTTGCCGCTGCTTGCCATGCTCTGCGCCATCACCATCTACACCGCCCTGCAGCAGTCGCTGAACGGCGCGGCGCTGGTGCTGGCGCGCGGCCTGACCTGGCAGGCGACCGGGGCGCTCCGCGCCGATAACCTGCTGCCCGACGTGCTGACCTGCTCACTCGGCGCCGCCGCCGCCCTGCTCTGGGACCTGAACCCCTGGCTGATCTTGCTCGTCTTCACGCCGCTGGTATTGATCGATCGCGCCCTGCGCGTGCCCCAGCTGAAGCACGAGGCGCGCACCGACAGCAAGACCGGCCTGCTCAACGCCCGCGCCTTCGGCGAGCTCTTCGTGCGCGAGATGGAGCGGGCGGAGCGATCGGGCCGGCCGCTGGGGCTCGTCATGGCCGACCTCGACTTCCTGCGTAACACGAACAACACCTATGGGCACCTGGCGGGCGACGCGGTGCTGGCGGAGATCGGCCGGACGATCAACGAAAGCATCCGGGAGTATGACGTCGCCGGCCGCTTCGGCGGCGAGGAGTTCGCCATCGTCCTGCCCGACACCGATCAGAGTGCGGCGCTGGCGATCGCCGAACGGCTGCGCCACGCCGTGGCCACGCGCGCGATCGACGTGCCCGGCAGCCAGACGGCGATCAGTGTGACGATGAGCCTCGGCCTGGCCTGCTTCCCCGAGGACGCCACGACCACCGACGAGCTGACGCATGCGGCCGACGTGGCGGTCTACCAGGCGAAGCTGCAGGGCCGCAACTGTGTTGTCTGCGCCTCCGAGGTGCCGCACTTCGTCAAGCTGCAATCGGTGCCGGGCCTGACTCCACGCGACGGGGCCGGCCGGATGGCGGACGCGCCGGCCTCGCCCTTGACCGGTGCACCGCTGGCGGTCGATCGCGCGCCGAGTGCCGTGACGGCCGCGCCCGGGCTGCCCGGCACCCGCGTGCCGCTGCCGGAGGCCGAGCGCGCGCCCGCCGGCCACGACGGTGCGAGCAACGGGGCCATCCCGTCCGCCGCGCCCCCGGCGCGCCCCGCCGAAGCGCCCACGCCCGCCGCCGCTCCCGCCGCCACCCCGGTCCCCTTCCACGTGGCACTGTTCGTCGGCGTGGTCATCACGACCGCCGTCGTCACCACGCTGGCGGGCCTCATCTGGGGCGCACCGCCGGACTACGTGGCGATCGGCGTCTTCGCCGGCCTGACGGCGCTCTTCGAAGTGCTGCAGGTGAACGTCTACGGCGACAACACGGCATCGGTCGCGACCGCGACCATCTTCGCCGCCGCGCTGCTCGGCGGCATCCCCGGCGCCGCGATTGCCGCCGCGGCGGCGGCCCTGACCCATTATGTGCGCATGCGGCCCGCCCTTTACCGCGCGGCCTTCAACTGGTCGACCCACCTGCTCGCCGGCACGGTGCCGGCCCTGGTGATCGCCGCGCTCGGCCTGCGCCCCGAGGTGTCCAACCTGCCGCTGCTCATCATCCCGATGGCGGTCGCGGCCCTCATCTACTTTGTGCTCGACACGGGCCTGGTGGCCTGCGCCATCGGGCTCTCGACCGCCACGCCAATTCTGCCGCGCTGGCACAAGCAGTTCGAGTGGCTGGCCGGGCATTACCTGGTGCTCGGCGTCATCGGTCTCTTCCTCGACATCGCCTATACCGCGCTCGGCTCGGCCGGCGTGCTGGTCTTCACCCTGCCCGTGCTCATGATGCGCCAGGCCCAGCAGCAGTACGTGGAGCGCACCCGCGAGAGCATGCAAGAGCTCAAGCGCATGAACGTCGAGCTCGCGCAGGCCAACCGCGAGGTGGTGAGCGCCAGCCAGGCGATCCAGCTGCTGAACGACGAGCTCTTCCTGACGCTGGCGAAGATCCTCGACGCACGCGACCCTTACGTCGGCGGGCACGCGGCCCAGGTGTCGACGTACGCGACGGCGATCGCGCGCGAGATGGGGCTGCCGGCAGAGCAGATCGAGCTCGTGCGGCAGGCAGGCTTCCTGCACGACATCGGCAAGATTGCCATCTCGGAGCAGGTGCTGCATAAGCCGGCGCGGCTGACCGACGAGGAGTACGAGTACGTCAAGACGCACGCGGCGATCGGCGCGGCCCTGCTCGAGACGAGCCGCGCGCTGCGCCATTTGGCGCCGTTCGTGCGCGGGCACCACGAGCGCTGGGACGGCCACGGCTATCCCGACGGCCTGCGCGGCAGCGACATCCCGCTGGAGGCGCGCATCCTGGCCGTCTGCGACGCCGTCGAAGCGATGGCGTCGGACCGGCCGTACCAGCGGGGCAAGTCGTTGCCCGAGGTCATCGCCGAGGTGCAACGCTGCGCCGGCTCGCACTTCGACCCCGTGGTCGCCGAGACCTTCGTGCGCCTCGCCACGCGCGACGGCGCGGGGTTCGTCATCAACTCGGCCCGCGAGGTGACGCGCAAGCAGACCGACGCCGCCGACCTCTACCTGCCGGGCACGGCCTGGCTGCTCAACCCCCCGAACGACATCGCGGCGACGATCCCGGCCAGCCTGGCCGCGCACGTGAAGATGCCCGTGCCCGCCGAGCGCAAGGCCCCCGCCGAAGCGCCGCGCGAGGTGCCCGCCGGGCAGGACTGAGCGCCCCGGCGCCCTCGCTTACCGGCTCAGATCTCGCCTCGCAGCATGGCGTAGAAGACCATGTCATGCCAACGGCCGTCTCGCCACTGGGCCTGCCGCCGCACGCCCTCGCGCGTGAACCCGGCCTTGTCGAGCGCGCGCTGCTCGGCGACGTTGTCGACGTCGGTTTCGGCCTCCACGCGCGCGGTGGGCGTCTGCGCGAACAGATACGCGGCCAGGGCGCGCTGCGCGGCCGCGCCGTAGCCGCGGCCGCGCTGCTCCGGCAGCAGTCCGATCCCGATATTCCAGCACCAGGAATGAAGCGAGGGGCCGGTGCGCACCTGGCGCCAGGAGACGTCGCCCAGCAGGGTGCCCTGGGCGTCGACGACGGCGAGGGCTGCCGCCGTCGGCGTGCAGCGTCTCGTGCCGGGCAATCTCCTCGGCCAATCCGCCCGGGTCGCGATAGCCGGCCCAGTTGAACGGGTCGGCCGCCTCCGTGCGCATGGCTTCGAGCGCCGCGACGTCGGCGGGCGTCAGCGGCCGAAAGGCGACCGCCGGTAGGTCAGTCACGAGTTCATCCTTCCCTCGTCGACGCCGGAAGCGCCACCGCCTCGCGGGCAGTGCGCCTCCTGGCACGCGAACAGCCGCAGCGGCCCGGCTACCCCTTGACCGCCGGCAGATCGGCCAGCGCCGCCTGCACCGCCTCGGCCGGGTAGGCGTAATCCTCCAGGTCGCCGGCCAGGTAGCGATCGTAAGCGCCCAGGTCGAAGAAGCCGTGGCCGCTCAGGTTGAACAGGATCGTGCGCGGCGTGCCGGCTTCCTTCGCCGCCAGCGCCTCGTCGATCGCCGCGCGGATCGCGTGCGCCGAACTCGGGCGCGGGCACGATGCCTTCGCTGCGCGCGAACTCGACGGCCGCCGCGAAGACGGCGTTCTGCGGATAGGCCGCCGCCTGAATGGCGCCCAGCTCGACCAGGTGGCTCACCAGCGGGGCCATGCCGTGGTAGCGCAAGCCGCCCGCATGAATGGGCTCGGGCATGAAGCCATGGCCGAGCGTGTGCATCTTGACCAGGGGCGTCATCTGCGCGGTGTCGCCGAAGTCGTAGGCGTAGACGCCGCGGGTGAGCGACGGGCAGGCGCTCGGCTCGGCGGCGAGCACGCGCAGGTGGGGTGCGCGGCCGGTCAGCTTGTCGGCGATGAAGGGGAAGGCCAGGCCGGCGAAGTTGCTGCCCCCGCCCGTGCAGCCGATGACCACGTCGGGATAGGCATCGGCCATCTCCATCTGCTGCTGCGCCTCCTGGCCGATGACGGTCTGGTGCATCAGCACGTGGTTGAGCACGCTGCCCAGCGAGTACTTGGTGTCCTCGCGGCTCGCCGCGTCCTCCACGGCCTCCGAGATGGCCAGGCCGAGACTGCCGGGCAACTCGGGGTCGGCCGCCAGCGCGGCGCGCCCGGCCTGCGTCTCGGGGCTCGGGCTGGGGATCACGCGCGCGCCGTAGACCTCCATCAGCGAGCGGCGATAGGGCTTCTGGAAGTAGGAGACCTTGACCATGTAGACCTGGCACTCCAGGCCGAACATGCGCGCGGCCATCGCGAGGGCGCTGCCCCACTGGCCGGCGCCCGTCTCGGTGGCCAGGCGCTTCACGCCCGCGGCCGCGTTGTAGTAGGCCTGGGCCACGGCGGTGTTCGGCTTGTGGCTGCCTACGGGGCTGACGCCTTCATACTTGTAGAAGATGCGCGCGGGGGTGTCGAGCGCGCGCTCGAGCCGGTGGGCGCGGTAGAGCGGGGTGGGCCGCCAAAGCCGGTAGACGTCGCGCACGGCGGCCGGGATGTCGATGTAGCGCTCCTGGCTGACCTCCTGGCCGATAAGCTCCATTGGGAAGAGGGGCGCCAGATCGGCCGGCCCGATCGGTTGGCCGGTGCCCGGATTCAGCACGGCCGGGGCGGGCGTGGGCAGGTCGGCCTGGATGTTGTACCAGGCGCGTGGTAGGGCCAATTCGTCGAGCAGATACTTCGTGCGCTCGCCGGAGGGATCGCCGGGGCGGTCGGGGGCTGTTGCCATCGGGGAACTCCTTCTGTGCATGCCGGCCCCACCAACGGGCCGGCCGAGAGACGGCCGCTCGTGTATCGCTGATTCTATCAAGCCGGCTCGTTGGCGTCAACGTCGTCGGGGCCATCCCCGCTTGACGTCGAACAGATGTTCTGCTATAGTGGGGCCTAGCGAGGTGTCTTTGCCATGTCGACCGAACTGATCCCCACGACGCCGGGGGCCCCGACGGTCAGCACCGCCCAATGGCAGATGATGATGGAGCAGGCCGCGATCCTGGTTGAGAGCGGGCTGCTGCCGCGTGAGGTCAACACGGCGGCCAAAGCCGCGGCGGTCATGCTGAAGGGCTGGGAGCTGCGCATCCCGTCGATGTACGCGCTCAGCAACATCGCGATCATCAACGGCAAGCCGGTCGCCAGCGCCGAGCTGATGCTCGCGCTGATCTACCGCGACCACGGCGACGACGCCGTGCACTTCCTGGACACGTCCGCGGCGCGCTGCCTGGTCGCCTACAAGCGCCGCGGCTGGACCGCCGAGGACTTCTTCGAGTTCACGCTCGAGGACGCGCGGCGCGCCGGCCTGCTCGGCAATCCCGCCTGGCAGAAGTATCCCCAGGCGATGCTGCGGGCGCGCGCCATCAGCGCCGTCGCGCGCCTGGCCTTTCCCGATAGCATCGGCGGCATGTACACGCCCGAGGAGCTGAACGCGCCGGTGATTGTCGACGCGGAAACAGGCGAGGTGCGCTTGCGGAGCGCGGGCGGGATCGACGCGGGCGAGGAGGCCGGGCAAATCCGCGAGATCCGCGAGCCGGGCCCGTCGGCCCCGGGCGCGGACCCGGTGACCTACTTGCGCGCGCTGGCGCGGAGTGTGGGCGTGGACCGTCGCTGGCTCCGTGAGCACTTCGGGACGACGAACGCCGACGCCCTGACGCCCGCGCAGGTGGCCGAGGCCATCGCGCTGCTGGAGCAGCAGCGCCGGCCGGGTGCCGCTTAGGCCGCCGGGGTGGGGGCGGTGCGCGGCAAATCCACGGTGAAGCAGGTGCCCGCGCCTTCGGTGCTCTCGACGGCGATTTCGCCGCCCAGCAGCAGCGTCAGCTTGCGGCAGATGGGCAGCCCCAGGCCGGCGCCGCCCTGCGTGCGCCGCTGCGCTGCATTCACCTGATAGAACTCTTCCCAGACGTGCGCTTGCGCGGCGGCGGGAATGCCGATGCCCGTGTCGGCGACGGCCAGGCGCACCCAGTCGGGCCGGGCGGGGTGGGTGGCGCCGCGCAGCGTGACCTCTCCGGCTTCCGTGAAGCGCACCGCGTTAGCGAGGAGGTTGCCCAGGATCTGGCGCAGGCGGTCGACGTCGGTGTCCACACTGCCGAGGTCGGGCGCTACGTCGAGCCGTAGGGCGAGTGCCTTCGTGGCGACCGCGGCTTCGTGCTCGGCGGCGACCGTCCGCAGCAGCAGCGGCAGGTCGATCGGCGTCGGGTGGATCTCGACGCGGCCGCGCTCGATCCGCGTCAGGTCGAGCACCTCGTTCAGCAGGCCAAGCAGGCTGTGACCGTTGGCCATGACGCGGTCGAGCCGGTTCTTCTGCTCGGGGGCGACGGGCCCGTAGTAGCCCTCGGCGAGCATCTCGGTGAAGCCGAGGATGGCGTTCAGCGGGCTGCGCAGTTCGTGGCTCAGGTTGGCCAGGAACTCGGTCTTGGCCCGGCTGGCGGCGTCGGCCTGCGCCTTCTCGGCGCGCAGGTCCGCGACGAGTGCATTGAGCGCGGCGGCGAGCGCCTGGATGGGCGCGGCCGCATCGGCGGGCGGCGCGAAGGGCGGATCGTGGGTGGCGGCGTGCGGGGTTTGCGCGATCAGCCCGGCGAGGCCCGGGCCGAGGTCGTCCGCGGGATCGGGGGGGTGCGGCATGGCACGCCTTTCGTGTGGTGGTGAACCGGACCGGCGTGCGGGCGCCACAATCCGCACACCACGGGGCCGGTCGGGCGCGCTGCCGATAGCCCGGTCCCTGCTCTCCATCCTAGCGTACCGCTGCCTCCGCGTCAACCGGCCCGCGGGGTCCGGGAATTATCCCCTGAATCAGGCCCCCCGGCCCGCGTGTTCTGCTATAATGGACGGCGGGGGCCGCTGCCCGGCTACAGGACCGGGCCACCAAGCACGAATCTGCCTACCGGGGAGGGCGGACGATGAACACAGGCCGGCTGCCGGCGGTGGCGCGGCGCGTCATGGCGATCAACTCGGCCGATCCGGACATCGTCCGCCGCGCGCACCTGCTGCATACGCTGGTCGTGGGCGTGCTCATTCTGGCGGCGCTGTACATCCCGGTCGAGATTCTCGGCTGGCGCGGCCTGCCGTCGGTCGTGCTCATCGGCGTGATCCTGCTGGCGCTGGCGATCGGCGCGGTCGCCATCCGCTTTGGCGTTCAGGGCCACCCGCGCGCGGGCGCCTACCTCTTCCTCGGCTTCTTCTGGACCGCGCTCACGCTGCTCGTGCTCACCCAGCCCGACGAGATCAGCGCGCTGCTCTTCTTGCCCTACATGTACGCCATCCCCGTGCTCGCCGGGGGCCTGATCGCCGGCCGGCAGGCGCCGTTCCTGTTCGCCGCGCTGGCGACGGCGGCGCTGCTGCTCGTGCCGCTCGTCTACGCGCCCTGGGAGTGGCTGGCCCGCGATCCCGCGGGCCAGATCGTCTCGCAAGGGCGACTCGACGTGCCGGTCTACCTGGCGCGCGACGCGGTCTTCTTCTTCCTGATCGCCTTTATGTCCTACTTAGCGGAGCGCACACTGGCGCAGGCGATGCGCGAGACCGGCCGCCAGGCGACCGACCGGGCCGTGACGGAAGCTGGTGCGTTGCAGCAGCAGCGCGCCCGCCGCCTGGCCTCGACGATGCACGCCCAGGCGGCCGCGCTGGCCGAGACGGTGCAGGATCAGACCCAGACGATGCGCGCCCAGGAGACGGCCGTGCAGGACGTGACCACCACGGTCGACGCCCTGGCGGCCACCGCGCAGGCGATCGCCGCGGCGGCCCGTGAGGTCAGCGCCAGCGCGGCGCGCGTGCTGCGCCAGGTGGCGGACGGCCAGACAACGGTCGATCGCACCAGCGACGCCGTCGCGCACCTGGGCACCCGCGTGGCGGCCATCGGCGAGAGCGTGGAGATCGTCGACACGCACGTGCAGCAGATCTGGCAGATCGCCGACCTGCTGACCGAGGTGGGCGACAGCATCCATCTGCTCGCGCTGAACGCGACGATCGAGGCGGCCGGGGCGGGCACCTATGGCCGGCGGTTCGAGATCGTGGCGCGCGAGATCCAGGAGCTGGCGGCGCGGGTCCGGGTCGCCAGCGAGCAGGTGCAGACCCAGGTGCATGACATTCAGGCGGCGACGGTCGCGGCGCTGCAGAGCAGCCGCGCGGGGATCGCGGCGGCGGGGGCCGCCGTCACGGAGGCCGCCCAGACCCGCGCGACCCATCTGGCGATCCACGGCATCGCGGAGCAGGCCAGCGCGCAGGCGGCGCAGATCGCGGCGGGCACCGTGCAGCAGCAGACGGCCTCGGGCCAGGTGCTCGCCACACTGCGCGCCCTCTCCCAGTCAGTGACGGCGTTGGTGGGCGGCAGCGCACGCGTCGCCGTGGCGGCCGACCGGCTCAGCGCGCTGGCCGTCGAGCTTGACGCGGTCGGCGAGGCGGCGGCCGAGGAGGCACCGCCACTAGCGGTCGCTGCCCCCTAGCGCCCGGCGCCGCGCCGCCGGCCGGAAGCGGCCGCGCAGCAGCCCGCCCGTGACGGCGATGCCGAGCAGCACGAGCGCCAGGCCCGCGAGGGCCACCCAGCCCACCGGCTCGCCGAGCAGCACGGCGCCGTAGATGAGCGCGGTGCCCGGCAGCAGATAGGTGACGATGACGGTGCGCGTCGCCCCCACGCTGGCGATCAGCGAGAAGTAGATCAGGTAGGCGACGGCAGTCCCGCCCAGGCCCAGCGTGAGCGCCGCGGCGATCGCGGCAAGCGAGAGGCCGTGGGCCGGCGGCGCGAGCAGCGTCAGCGGCAGCATGACCAGCGCGGCGCTGACCGTCTGCCCCAGGGCGGGGTAGAGGACGGGCTGCCCGGCGAAGGCGCGCCGCGCGTAGAGGCTGGCCACCGCGTAGGATGCCGAGGCAAGCAGCACGGCGCCGTCGCCCAACCAGGCCTGCTCCGGCGCCACGCCCGGCACGGCCGAGCCGCCCGAGACCAGCACCGCGACCCCGGCGAAGCCGATGACCAGGCCCACGCCTTGCATCAGGCTGGTGCGCTCGCCGCCGAAGTGCCGCGCGCCCAGCAGGATGATGATCGCCGTGAAGAGCGGTGTCGTCGCGTTGAGGATGGCGGCCTCGCCGCTGCTGATGGCGGTCTCGCCCCAGGTGATAGCCAGGTAGGGGATGATGCCGTTGGCGAGCCCCAGCAGGAGTGAGGGCCCGAGCAGGCGGCGTACCGGGAACGGCGCCTGCGGAGGCGCCGCGCCTGTGCGACGGCGCATGCGGTCGATCGCGTAGAAGACGAGCAGCCCGATCGCCCCGAGGCCGAGGCGGTAGCCGACCACGGTCAGCGGGCTGAGCTCGCGCAGCAGCACCTTGATGAACATGAAACTGGCGCCCCAGATGGCGCCGAGGGCCAGCAGCAGGGCCACGTCGCGAGCCTTCATCGGCGGGTACTCCTCCTCGTGATACGGCAGTATAGTGGATGCGGCCTGGCTTGCCCATCGTTCGCCAGACGGAGATTGGGCCCGCCCGCGGCTCCGCCGCGGGACCGATATCCGGCCGGCGCACCCCGGCCGCTGCCTACCCGTTGTGGTATAATAAGGCAAACACGTTGCGGAACCCGCCCGGGGCATGGGGCGCCGGGGGCCGCGCGGAGGATGGCGCCGGCCGGCCGGGGGCCGCGGCGCAAAGGGAGCCGGATGGCCGCCGAGCCGCATTCTATTGTCGACCGGGGTCTGCCGGCTCCGGCCGTGCCCCTGTCCGAGGTGGGCCTCTCGCCTGACGAGTACGCCCACCTCTGTTTTTTGCTCGGCCGCGCGCCGAACACCGTCGAGATCGGCATGGCGGGCGCCATGTGGAGCGAGCATTGCGGCTACAAGAACAGCCGCCCGCTCCTGAAGCGCTTCCCGACGCAGGGGCCGCGCGTGCTCCAGGGCCCGGGCGAGAACGCGGGCGCCGTCGACATCGGCAACGGGCTGGCCATCGTCTTCAAGATCGAGAGCCATAATCATCCGAGCGCCGTGGAGCCGGTCGAGGGCGCGGCCACGGGCGTGGGCGGCATCGTGCGCGACATCTTCACCATGGGCGCCCGCCCCATCGCCCTGCTCGAACTCGTTGCGCTTCGGACCGCCGGCCGAGTCGCGCACGCGCTACCTCTTCGGCGGCGTGGTCGCCGGGATCGGCGGGTACGGCAACTCCATCGGCGTGCCGACCGTCGGCGGCGAGATCGCCTTCCACCCCTCGTACAGCGGCAATCCGCTCGTGAACGCGATGTGCGTCGGCGTGATTCGCCATGCCGACCTGATGAGCGCGCGCGCCGAGGGGCCCGGCAACCCCATCCTGCTCGTCGGCGCCGACACCGGGCGCGACGGGATTCATGGCGCCACCTTCGCCAGCGACACGCTCGACGCCGAGAACGAGGCCAAGCGCCCGGCGGTGCAGGTGGGCAATCCCTTCCTGGAGAAGTGCCTGATCGAGGCCTGCCTGGAGCTCTTGCCCACGGGCGTCGTCGTCGGCATGCAAGACCTGGGCGCGGCCGGGCTGACCTCGTCGGCCGTCGAGGCGGCCAGCCGGGGCGGCGCGGGCGTGCGCCTCGACGTGGCGCGGGTGCCCCGCCGCGAGCAGGGCATGACGCCCTACGAGGTGATGCTCAGCGAGAGCCAGGAGCGCATGCTCGTGGTGGTGCAACGCGGCCGCGAGGCCGAGGCGCGCGCGATCTGCGAGCGCTGGGGCCTGCACGCCGCCGCGATCGGCGAGGTGACCGACACGGGGCGGGTCGAGATCTTCGACGGGCCGGTGCAGGTGGCCGACATCCCGGCCGACCTGCTGACGGAGCACTGCCCGACCTACGTGCGCGAGGGCATCCCCGACCCGAGCCTGGCCGCGCGCCAACACCCCGACTGGGCGGCGATCCTGCCCGACGAGCCGGCCGTGCCCGATTACGAGCCGGCCCTGCTCGCCCTGCTGGCCGCGCCCGACATCGCCAGCAAGGCGCCGGTCTACCGGACGTATGATCACACCATCGGCACGAACACGGTCCTCGGGCCGGGCCAGGCCGACGCGGCCGTGCTGCGGCTGAAGGGCACGCGGCCAGGGCATCGCCCTCACGACCGACTGCAACGCGCGCTTCTGCGAGCTCGACCCCTACCAGGGCGGCATGCACGCCGTGGCGGAGGCGGCCCGCAACGTCGTCTGCACGGGCGCTGAGCCGCTGGCGGTCACCGACTGCCTCAACTTCGGCAACCCCGAGCGGCCCGCCGTCTACTACCAGATGGCCCGCGCCGTCGACGGGCTGGCCGCGGCCTGCGCCGCGCTGGGCACGCCCGTGGTCAGCGGTAACGTGAGCCTGTACAACGAGACGGAGGGTCAGGCCATCCTGCCGACACCCGTGGTTGGCATGCTGGGCCTGCTCGACGACGTGAGCCGGCGGACGGGTCTGGCCTGGCCGGAGGGCAGCATGATCTGCCTGCTGGCCCCGGCGGCCGCGCCGCCGGCCGGCGGCGACGGGGGCCGCGCGCTGTTGGGCGCGAGCACCTACCTGGCGACGGTGCACGGCCGCGAGGCCGGCGTGCCGCCGCCGATCGACCTGGCCGCCGAGCGGGCGGTGCAGCAGGCCGCGCTGGCGGCCATCCGCGGGGGACTGGCCCGCGCGGCGCACGACTGCAGCGACGGCGGGCTGGCCGTAGCGCTCGCCGAAGGCTGCATCGCCGGGGACACCGGCGGCGACTTCGACCTGGCCGCGCTCGACCCGGCGGGCGCGCTGCGCGGCGACGTGTTACTCTTCGCCGAGCAGGCGTCGCGCATCTGCCTGGCCTGCCGGCCCGACGCGCTGGACGCCCTGGCGGCCCTGGCGGCGGAGCACGGCGTGGCGCTCACACCGCTCGGCCCGACGGGCGGCCCGACCTTCACCCTGCGGCGCGACGGCACCGTGCTCGCGCGGACGGCGTTGGTCGCCGCCCACGGCGCGTGGGCCCATGGGCTGGACCGCGCGGCGGACGCATCATGAATTTCAGGCAGCACTCGGAGGTGACGATGCCGACCAGCGATTTCTCCCACGACGACGACCGGCTGCACGAGGCCTGCGGCGTCTTCGGCGTCTATGCGCCGGAGGCCGACGTGGCCCGGCTCACCTACTTCGGCCTCTACGCCCTCCAGCACCGCGGGCAGGAGAGTGCGGGCATCGCGACCACCGACGGCACCGGCCTGACGGTGCATACCCACATGGGCCTGGTGGCCCAGGCGTTCGACGAGACCGCCATGGCCGGCCTCCGCGGCCCCGAGTTGCGCGCGGCCATCGGCCACACGCGCTATTCGACCACCGGCTCGAACCGCGCCTGCAACGCCCAGCCGATCGTGGTGCACGATCCCGTGCTCGGTCCGCTGGCCCTGGCGCATAACGGCAACATCATCAACGCCGTCGCGCTGAAGCACGAGCTGCAACAACACGACGCGACCTTCCAGGGCACAAGCGACAGCGAAGTGGTCGCGCAGGCGCTGCTCTACACGCCCGGGCGCGACTGGGTCGCGCGCCTCCGCGCGCTGATGCCCCGCCTGCAGGGCGCCTACAGCCTGACCCTGCTCACGCCCCGCGCGCTCTACGTCGTACGGGACCCGTTCGGCATCCGGCCGCTCTGCCTCGGGCGCCTGCCCGACGGCGCCTGGGTGGCCGCCTCGGAGTCGTGCGCCCTGCAGACCGTGGGCGCGGCGTTCGTGCGCGAGGTGAAGGCAGGCGAGATCGGGCAGATCGACGCCGACGGCCTGACCGCCTGGGAGACCAGCCCCGGCCACGCGCAGGCGCTCTGCGTGTTCGAGCACATCTACTTCGCCCGCCCCGACAGCCTGATCGGCGGCCGCTCGAACTACCTGGCGCGCCAGGCCATGGGCCGCCAGCTGGCGATCGAGCACCCGGCGGACGCCGACATCGTCATCGGCGTGCCCGACTCGGCGATCCCCGCGGCGATCGGCTTCGCCCAGCAGGCCGGGCTGCCCTACAGCGAGGGGCTGGTCAAGAACCGCTACATCGGCCGCACGTTCATCCAGCCCGACCAGGGCCTGCGCGCCCGCGGCGTCGAGCTGAAGTTCAACCCGCTGCCCGAGGTGCTGGAGGGCCGGCGCGTCGTCGTGGTCGACGACAGCATCGTCCGCGGCACGACCACGCGGCCCATCGTCGAGCTGCTGCGCAAGGCGGGCGCGCGCGAGGTGCACGTGCGCATCCACAGCCCGGCCATGATGCACCCCTGCTATCTGGGCGTCGATACCGCGCGGCGCGAGGAGCTGATCGCTCACCGCCTGAGCGTGCCCGAGATCTGCCGGCACATCGGCGCCGATAGCCTGGGCTACCTCAGCCTGGAGGGCCTGTTCATCGCCGTGGGCCGCGACGAGGGCCGGGGCGATTCGCTCTGCCAGGGCTGCTTCAGCGGCAACTACCCCATGCCCGTGCAGATGGAGCTCCCGCTCGACGCCAAACTGGCGCTGGAGATGGACGCGGACGGGGCCCCGGACTCCGGCTGGCGCGCCGGCATTGCCGAGGAGAGCCCGCTGCCCGACCACGGCGCCGAGCGCATCGCCGAGCCCGCGGGGGTCGCCGCGCGGTAAGCCCGGCCCCCCTCCGTGGCATATCTCTTGCGTGGCCTGCCCCGGCGCGCATGCGCGTGCCGCAGTTTCCATGAAGGAGGCAGAGTATGACGCAGCAACAGGGACAGGGTAGCAGCGGACAGGATCACCCGGCCCAGGGCCGGCCCGCGATCCTCGACCAGGTGTCGAGCACCACGTTCGACGACCTGGAGCAGCAGTTCAGCGAGCAGGACCGCGGCGAGTGGGATCGGTTCACCCAGAGCTTCGGCTGGAGCAAGCAGCAGTCGGACGAGGTCTGGAACTGGTTCGGCCAGCGGGCCACCCAGGACCAGAAGGTGCCCGGCATGGAAGGCTTCCCGGCGGAAGGCCCCCAACTCGGCAATAAGTAGACTTCCTGCGCAAACGGCGAGCCCGGCCCCACGGCCGGGCTCGCGCCATGATCGGGCCCCGGTTAATCGGCGGGCGGGTTCGGCGCGGTGTCCGCCTCGGCCTTGAACTCGGCGATCAGCGCCTTCATCGCGGTCGCCTCCCGGGTCATGCCGAGCGCGTTCCAGGTGAGCAAGCTCTCGCGCATCAGCCGCAGGCCCTCGCGGTGGTCGCCCTGCGCGAAGACGATCTGGCCGCGCAGGGCCAGGCCCGCGGCGAGGGCGGGCTCGTCCTCGAGCGCACGGTTGAGTTCCACGCTGTCGCGCACGGCCGACTCGGCCTGGCCCAGATGGCCGGCCGAGAAGAGCAGCAGGCCGAGGTGGTGCAGCGCCCCGGCGGCGACGGCGCCGTCGCCGGCCGCGGCGGCTGCTTCGAGGCTGCGGTCCAACAGCTCGCCGGCCAATTCGCCGTCGCCGGCCTGCAGGGCGATGATGCCGCGGCGCAGCAGGTCGCGCGAGCCGCCGGGCGCGTCCATGCGGATCAGCGCCTCCATCTGCTCGACGATCTCCTGCACCCGCGCGGTCTCGGGCGCGGACCGGGTCGAGCAGGGCGTGGCCCTCGCGCGCCAACGCCAGCCCCGCCTCGTGTTCGTCCTGGCTGAAGCGCACCTGGCCGAGCATAACCAGCGTCGCGGCCAGGTCGGCGGGCGCGGCGCCCTCGCGCTCCAGGGCGAGGCTCTGCTCCAGGTGGGCACGCGCCGCCGCCATGTCGCCGGCCTGGATCTCGGCAATCGCCTGCTGGTGCAGCGCGCCGGCTTCGGTGCGCGGCGCCGGCTCGGGCGCGGGCGGCGGTGCCGCGGGCACGGGCGCCGGAGCGGTCGGGCTGGGTTGCGAGGGCGGGGTGCCGGGCTGCGCCTCCGGATGCGCCGCGGCGTCGATCAGACGGCGGATGTGCTCGGGGGGCAGCCGGGGCCCCGGCTTCTGCGATTCGGTCATGGGTGCCTCCACGGCTGGGCGGCGCGCGGGCCGGCGGCCCGGGGCGTCGCGCGGCCGGTCATTCCAGAGCAGGGTGCGCCTGCACCATTAGCTTGACATAATAAGTAGAACGCCCCTGGCCCCGCATCTCGACGAGGCCGAGGTCGACCAGCTCGCGGAAGTCGCGCGCGGCGGTGACCGGGCTGACGTTGAACATCTGCTGGCACTCCTGGTTGGCCAGCGAGGTGCCGGGTGCGTCCAATAGCTCCAGGATCCGCCGCTGGCGCGGGTTGAGGCGCGGGAGGTCGATCGTAGGCTCGCGGGGCGCGGCCTGGAGCTCGGCGTGCACGCGGCGGTACTCCTCGCGCAGCCGGCCCAGGTAAAACTCAAGCCAGACGGTCATCTCGCCGCCGGCCTCGGCGTCGTCGAGCAGGGCGGCGTAGAAGGCGTCGAGATCCTGCGCCAGTGCGGCCTCGATGGCCGGGAGCTCGTGGGGCAGCAGGCCCGCGCGGTGGAGCAGCAGCGCGGCGTAGGCGCAGGCCGTGCGCCCGTTCGCCTCCTCCTGCGGCTGGATCTCCAGCAGGCGCCGGCAGGCGATGGCCGCGCGAATGGCCGGGGCCACGGCGTGGCGTGTCGCACCCAGCCAGCCGGTCAGCGCCTGGAGCTCCGCGCGCACCGTGCCGGGCGGCGGCGTGAGCGCCAACGGCCTGCCGTCGCGCGCGTCGCAGAGGGCGGTGGGGGCGCGGCGCCAGCCGGCGAGGGGCCCGCGGTGGGTCGGGTCGTGGCTGACGAAGAAGTGGAGCCCCGCGATGACGGGGAGCTCGGCCTCGTCGCGCCCGGGGGGCCAATCCCCGGCGATCTGCTCGAGCGCGAAGGCGTAGCCGCGCACCGCCTGCGCCGCGGCGGGCGGCAGCGCCACGGCCTGGCCGGCCAGCAGGGCGGCCGCCTCGGCGGGGCTCACCGCGGCGCCGTCGAGCCGGGCGGCCCCGGCGGCTCGGGCCGCGCGCGCCTGCCGCCGTGCCGCCGCCAGCGCCGCCTCGGTCACGTTCAGCCGGTCGATCCGCGCGCCCAGGCGCTCGATCTCGGCCAGCGACTCGGTGATCGCGGGCGTATAGCGGAAGCTGGGCAGGAACATGCCGGTATCATAGCATAGCGGGCCGCGGCGGAACAAGGACCGCGGTAGCGCGACGGCCGCGCGGGGCCGGCGGGCAACCGGCTACGGCCCGCCCCGGCGGGCGCACGGTCACGGGCGCGCTCCCGCCCGGCGGCGTGCAGCCCGGCAGGAACGCTCCCGCCAGCAACTGCGCCGCCTGCCCCCGCGTCACCAGCGCGTCCGGCCGGTACGTCCCGTCCGCGTAGCCGTGCAGGATGCCGTGCAGCGCCCCCCGCTCCACCGCCGCCCACCACAGGCTCCCCGGCGGCACGTCCCGGAACGTCTGCCGGTCGGGCGGCAGCGGGTCGCTCCACTGGGCCGCGTTCGCTACCGCCTGCGCCGCCTGCCCCCGCGTCACCCAGCCGGCCGGGCGGAAGTACGGCCGGTTCTGCGCGTCGCAGGGCTCGCCCGGGCCCCCACAGGCGTAGCCGTGCATGGCCGAATGCACGCGCACACTCTCCACGTAGCGCAGGAAGGGGCTGCCGGGCAGCACGTCGGCAAACGAATGGTAGCCGGGAGGCAGGGTGATGTAGTAGCCGGCGGCGTTGGCGAGGAGCTTGGCGAACTGGCCGCGGGTGACGGGGGCGCCGGGGCGGAAGGTGCCGTCCGCGTAGCCGGCGAGCATGCCGCGGCAGGCCAGGCAGAGCACCGGGGCGTAGAAGGGGCTGCCCGCGGGCACGTCGGCGAACTGCACCGGGCAGTTCGCCCCATACCCCACCTCGCTGATCCGCCCAATCTTGCCGACCGCGTTCTCCGTGAACCAGAGATTGCCGTCGGGTCCGGTGGTGATTCCCACGGGTGCACTGTTCTCCGTCGGCACTTCGTACTGCGTCACCGTGCCGGTCAGCGACAGGCGGGCGACCAGACTGAGGTAGCCCGGGTTGGCTCCCAGCCAAATCTGGTCATCCGGTCCGGCCGTGAGCAGCGTGGGACTGCTATGCGGATCGGGTAAGGCATATTCGGCCAGGACCTGGCCCGCGGGGCTGACCTTGGCTACCAGGTTCGCCGTCCGTTCGGCGACCCAGAGGTTGCCATCGGGGCCGTGCGCGATACCTACGGGGGTCCGGTCCTTGGCGGTGAGCGGGTATTCCTGGACGTTGCCGGCGGGGGTGACCCGCCCGACCTGGGAGGCTGCGTGCTCCGCAAACCAGAGGTTGCCGTCTGGTCCCGTCGTGATGCCGAGGGGGCCGGCGCTCGCAGTCGGGAGCGGGAACTCGGTGAGTATGCCGCGCGGACTGATGCGCCCGAGGCCGCGCCGGGTCTCGGTAAACCAGAGATTGTGATCGGGGCCGGCGACAATGGCCTCGGGGTCGCTATCGGGCACGGGCAGCGGGAACTCGGTGAGGCTGCCGATGGGAGTCAGCCGCCCGACGCGGTTGCCGGTCGCTTCGACAAACCAAAGATTGCCATCGGGGCCGGCCGCAATACCCATTGGGCGACTACTGTGGTCGGGCAGCGGAAACTCCGTAACCGTGCCGGCAAGCGTAATGCGACCGACGCGGCTGGCGCTCTCCTCGGTGAACCAGAGCGCGCCGTCGGGCCCGGCGGTGATGGCGTAGGGAGCGCTGCTTGGATCGGGCAGCGGGAACTCGTCGATCGCCACGTCGGGGCGGGCGGGCGGGGCTGGGGCCGCGCGGCCGGTGGGGAGCAGCAGCCCCGTGGCGAGGAGGGCGAGCACGCAGAGGGGTCCCAGGATCTTGCGGGAAGGCATGGCGCGCTCCTTCGCGTGCGGACGCCCGCACGCAGCGCCCGCCGGCGCGTGGCGGCCCGGCACGCAGGCAAGCGACGGGGCGAGGGATTCGGTTGGCAGGACCCGGAATCGGCCCGCAGGCCATCGGAATGGGTAGGCGAGCCTATTCTATCCAATACCCCGCGGCGATGCAAGGCGTGCGTGGCTCCGCCGGGGTGGTCTACCAGGAGAGGTCGGTGGGGCGGCGGTTGCGCTTGCGGGGCGCGCGGCGGCCGTTGCCCTTCTTCGGCGCAGCGCGGTCCGGCGCCAGGTCGTCCTCTTTGAGCCAGGTGCCGTTGGGCCGGGGGCGGGGCGCGGGGGCCGGGCGCGGCGCGGCGCGCGGCGCCAGGTTGGCCGTGTCTTGCCCGGCGCGCTGCACCGCGTCGCGGATCTCGCGGTCGTCGGTGATCACCAGTGCGCCGGGCGGTGCCTGGGCCGCCAGCGTGCGGATCACGTCGTCGGCGCTGCGGCCGGGCGGCGAGAAGATGACGCGCACGCGCCCGCGGCGGAACGCGCGGCTGCCGGTCACCCCGGCGGCCGCGCTGTTTGCGCCGTCGAAGACGACGGTCACCTCGGCGTCGCGGAACTGGCGGGAGGAGTTGACGCAGCTGAGCAGCGTGTCGCGGGCCAGCTCCAGGCTGGTGTGCTCCAGCCGGGCCAGCGCCGGGTCGCGCCGGATCACATTGTAGCCGTCCACCAGTACCGTGCGCCGCACCGCCTGCCTCCCCCAGCCTACTCGGCTACGGTGTCGGACACTGCGATGGTCACGGGGCCGATCTCGCGCGTGTCGGCACGAATCGCCAGATCGTGGCTGCCCGGGTCGAGCGGCGCGCCCGCGACCTGCACCATCGTCGCGATCTGGGTGGGGAAGCGGATCGGCGTCTCCGGAGTGATCGCGCCCGCGGGGACCGCCACGTTCGCCTCGGGTTGGCTGACCGTGATCGCCTGCGGTGCCACCTCGACGCCGTCGAGCGTCAGCCCGATGCCGACCAGGGTGGCGGAGGCGAGGTGATTGCGCATGGCGAACTCCCAGCCCGGCCCGGCGTTGCGCAGACTCCCCCGCTTGTAGAGCTGTTTCAGCATGGCGGCAGGTATGGTTGGCATCCGTTCCTCCTTCCGCGGCCCGGCGGCAGCGGAAACCGCGTTCCGGCGTCCCGTCCCCCTGGCGGGTGGGCCGGGCGGCGTTATCCACAAAGCTGGGGGGAGATATCCCAGGCTTGTCCACATCCGTCGGGCGGATATCCACCGTTTCTTTCCGGTTTTCCACCGACTTGGGTGCCGGAATCGCCCGATTACGGCGCCTGCCAGTATTATACCCGAGTTGCCACGTCCGGGCCAGGATGGTGGAAAAGTGGATGACTGAGACCCAGGTTTCGTGTCCGGCCGCTGACCAAAATCGGGTGACATCCGATTCCAGCCCATATTAGCTATGGCGATCCGCAGAGCGCTCTGGTAGGATGACCCAGAGCGCGGGAGGCGCGACCCGGCGGGCCCCGATCCCGCGTTGCGCCCGTCCGCAGATGACCTTTCATCCGGCTGAGATTCTCCGACTCACTTAGCCTGCCTCCGGCCCGCCCGCATTCGGGCGCGTCGGAACCGCCAAAGGAGTTACCGTTGCAGCACGTTCCTGTCCCCTCGGCTTCCCTGTCCGCTCCCGTTGCGTCCCGCCGCCGCGCCGGCCGCCCGATCGTCGCCGCGCTGCTGCTGGCGCTGCTGCTGGCGCTCGCCGTGCCGGCTGTCGGCGCGCCCACGCCCGCGGCCGCCGCGCCCGCGCAGGTGCTGACCTTCCCCGGCACATCCCATGCCATCCGCAGCGCCGCCTTCGTGCGCTTTTTCCAGGCCTACGGCGGCGTGCAGACCTTCGGCTACCCGGTCTCCGACGAGATGACGGAGGATGGGCGGCAGGTCCAGTACTTCGAGCGCCAGCGCTTCGAGTACCACCCCGAATACGCGGGCACCGACTACGCGGTCGAGCTCAGCCGGCTGGGCGACGAGTTCAGCCGCCCCGCGCAGCCGTTCGCGCCCGTCGCGGCGTTCGCCAATAGCGCGAGCCGCGTCTACTTCGCACAGACGCACCATTCGCTGGCCGAGCCGTTCCTGAGCTACTGGCGCAGCCACGGCGGCGTGCGCATCCTCGGCTACCCGATCTCCGAGGTGCGCACCGAGCAGGGCTTGCCCGTGCAGTATTTCGAGCGGGCGCGCTTCGAGTGGCACGCCGAGAACCAGGGTAGTCCCTACGCAGTGCTGCTGACACTGCTGGGCAAGCAGGACTACGCGCAGCGCCACCCGGCGTCCGCCGCCCCCGCGGCGCCTGCCGCGCCCGCCGCTCCGGCCGCGCCCGCCGCCTCCGGACTGAACGGCATGGAGTCGGCCCTGCTGGCGCAGATCAACGCGGCGCGCGCGAGCGCCGGCCTCGGCGCCGTCACGCTCGACCCGGCCGTGATCGCGCTGGCGCGCGACCGCTCGGCCGACATGGCCAATCGCGGCTACTTCTCGCACACCACGCCCGACGGCAAGAGCTTCCTCGACATGCTGCGCGCACGCAACATCCCCTACGCCATGGGCGGCGAGATCATCGCGCAGAACAACTACCCGGCCGCGCAGACCGAGTCCCAGGCCTTCTCCGGCTTCATGGGCAGCGCCGAGCACCACAAGATCATCATGATGGGCAATTGGCGCACCGCCGGGGTCGGCCAGGCGGTCGACGGCAAGGGCATGTACTACTTCACGGTCATCTTCGTCCAGCCGCAATAAGCCGCCGCGCCCACGCGCGCCGCACGGGCGGATCCGCCGGCCCCGGCCGGATGGGTCCGCCCGCCGCGTTGCCCGGCGGGGTCGGGTGTAGGATAGGATTTCGGCAGCGAGGGGCTGGGCGGGCGGGCCCGCCGAGATCTCCGCCCACCGCCCACTCATCCGCGCCGCCCGCAGGCTCAACACTCCCTGGACCCCGCCTTGCTCCAGCGCATCCCCCCTCCCTTCGCCCGCCCGGGCTGAAGCCGCTCGACACGACCCGCCCGCGTACTACAATACGCCCAGAGCCCCTCCGCCCCGTGCGGAGCCTCGCGCTCCCTGGGACCCTCGACCGTCTGCCTTCTACGCCCTGGCCTACACCCACACCCGGGGGTCCACGGTGGTCCTGAGCCAGAGCTACACCCACGACCCTGTGGGCGTGCTCTCCACCACGACGGAGTTGGGGCTGGGGACCGACAGCTACGCCTATGACCCCCGCTATCGCCTGACTGGGGATGCCCTCGCGGGCGGCAGCCCGGCCAGCCCCACCTGGAGCTACGATGGGGCGACCGAGATCACCGCGAGCAGCACGACGCTCAACGGCGGCGCGCCGATCACGACGACACGCAGCTACGCCCGCGACAACTCGCTGCGCACGCTCCTGCAGGTGCAGGGCGGCACGACCCAGCACAACCTCAGCTTCGGCTACGATGCGGCCGGGAACCGGACGGGCCAGCAGGACAGCATCACGGGCCAGAACCTGAGCTACACCTACAATCAGGCGGATCAGCTGACGAAGTATGGCCCGATCTGGACCTACAGCTACAACGGGCACGGCCTGCGCGCCACCAAGTCCGGCCTCACTGCGGTCGGCTTTACCTGGGATGTGAACGCGCCGCTGCCGGAGCTGCTGAGCGACGGCACCGGCCAGTACCTCTACGGCCCGGGCGGGCTGATGCTGGAGCAGATCCAGGCCGGCACGCCCTACTACTACCACGCCGGGCGCCGGGGCAGCGTGCGCGCCGTGAGCGACGCCAACGGCAACCGCCAGGCGACCTATCAGTACGACGCCTACGGCAATACGACGGCCAGAACCGGCAGCCTGACCAACTCCTTCCGCTACGCGGGCGGCTACCAGGACGCGGAGAGCGGCCTCTACTACCTCCAGGCGCGCTACTACGACCCCAGCACCCAGCAGTTCCTGAGCGTCGACCCCTTGCTCGCGGTGACCGGGCAGGCGTACAATTACGTCGGCGGCAGCCCGGTAACTGGCGGGATCCCTCGGGACTGGAGACCGACGGGGTGTGCATTCAAGTTGGGGGCGCGGGTCTCCCACTCTTCGGTGGCTCAGGTGGGGATCAACGGGTCCCTATGCTTTGTCGCGGCGTTTGGCCCCCACGATCCCCTCGATCTGGCCGTCCAGTTTTCACCGGGGGGCACCGTCGGCACGCCCAATCGTGCAGTTTGGGGCTCAGTACTGGGTCTGCGCAGTGTTGATGCGAATCGCGCACACGACTTGGATGGCCTGTTCTTGGGCGCCGGTGGGTAATCGGCTGGAAGCTGGCCCCCGCGCCCCGCCCCCTTCCCAATCTGGCTCAACTCGACGCTCAGTTATCGCCTGACAACTCCGTGCACGAGCTGACCTGCGGGGTGGGATTGGAGGTATCACTCCCTGGCCCGCCCGTGGAGCTACATACCGAGACTAGCAATACGATAACGATACTTAGCACGCGAGATCTGGGAGACTTCTTCGCCACGTATCTCGACCGAGAACTCGAGAACATCCTGCGCCAGCTGCCTGTACCGCCCTCAGCGCCTTGGCGCACGCTGCCTGGCTGGTAGCTGACGTCGACTACGAGTTCAGGACACGGTTGGGGTCGGGCCGCGATGCAAGGAGTCAGCGATGAGGCGGGCCTGGACAGACACGATGCTGCAAACGTACTACCCGCGGTACGCGCGGGCGTTGCAGGCTGCTGCGCGCGAGAGGTGGTGGATCGGGTGGCACTACGCCCCAGATGAATGGGCCAAGCTGGATTACGAACTGTGGAAGCAGGATTTGCGGCGCGCGACCACGCACGCCGTAGCGGGCGCGGCGCTGGCGGCGTTGCTCTTCATGGGGAGCGCCCTGGCGTTCGCGGGCATCTCCAACCGTCTGCTGGGTTGGGGTCTCGTGGCGATAGTGGTCGGGCTAACGCTGGTTACGGTCGGCGCCCACATCCGCTACATTTATTGTCGTGCCCAAGCGGCGCATCTGCGACGGCAGCGCGGCCCCGCGGAGATCTCAATCGGGCCGCTGGCTGTTCGTTTGCCGGGTCAAACTCTGCCGCTCGCCGGGTACTCGGTTGCCCCGTCTCCGGATGCCCAGGACCCACTAGCCGCCGGGATGGATGTGCTCGAAGACGTACAGGTTGAGCAAGCGGAGCCGCTGCGCATCCGTTTCGTCGGTTTTCCGATCACCTCGAAGGGCGGTCCCGCCCGGCGGCAGGTGATCGTGCTGCCGGTACCGCGCGGCCGCGAAGAAGAAGCTCGCCGGCTGGCGGCGCGCTTTCACAGCGAGATACTGGACTCGTCCACGTGAACATCCCGCTCCTCGAGACCCCGTGGCTGCAAATGGCCCAGCGACTCCTGCCCAACGATGCGGCCCTCACCTGGGCCGCGTCCTCCTATCCGCCGTAGGCCCGGCCTCTCTCCCGCACCGCGCCTGCATGCGTCCAGGCCGGCACGCCCTACTACTACCACGCCGACCGCCAGGGCAGCGTGCGCGCCCTGAGCGACGCCAACGGCGCCCGCCAGGCGACCTACCAGTACGACGCCTACGGCGCCACGACGGCCAGCACCGGCAGCCTGACCAACCCCTTCCGCTACGCGGGGGGCTACCGGGACGCCGAGAGCGGGCTGTACTATCTGCAGGCGCGCTACTACGACCCCAGCACCCAGCAGTTCCTGTCCGTCGACCCCTTGCTCGCGGTGACGGGGCAGGCGTACAATTATGTCGCGGGCAGCCCGACCAACGCAACCGACCCGAGCGGCAAGTGCATCGGCCCCCTGTTCCCACTCTGCCTCATCCTGCTCGGCGGCGCGATCGAGGCCGGCGGGGCGGAGATCATCGAAGCCACCGCAGCGGACAACACCGAGATCGCCGTGACTGAGGCGGAGACGCTCGCCCCCGTGGTCGAGACCGCGGCTACGGGAGAAGGCGGGGTTCCTCGCCTGTTGTATAGGTACGGCGGCAACACGGCAAATACCCTGAACTCCTCGTGTGAACGATGTGGTCGGGCCCAATCCGGGGATGTCGTTGGGGAGCATGCAGGGCAAGGGATTCTGTTTTGCCAGCGACGAGCTTACAACAGCAGGTTTTACCTTGCATCTGGATCCCACCGCCGACGATCCTGGGCACACCCTGCTGCGCCTTGGTCCAGACCTTACAGCCCGAGGATACGACTTGCTCAAGTGGGCGCAAACGAAGCCGATTGTGCAGCAGAATCCAGTTCTCGAGGCCGCCGGCAGATACGGTCTCGTCGATATTCTACGCGGCTTAGGGCGTTTCATACCGAAGTAGAGTGACCGGGCAGCATTGTTGCTGGGGAGCTCGCCGGTTGTTGTGTGGCGCTGGCACGCCGGGCAGCGGGCTCCTCAGCCAGGCCACGCACCAGGAGGAAAGGCAAGTGCAGTTGTCCGACCTGAATCAGCCGAGTGACTACCTGAAGGTGCCTGAACTGGACAAGAACGAAATCCGTATGCTATGGCACGTAGGCTTCTGGGATGTGCCTACGAGCGGGGTCTTGGAATATAGGGGCCGGAGGTACTGGTTCCAGACAACCGAGGATCTGCAGCAAAGCGAGTCCGCCGACCTCAAATACCTGGTGGTACAGCTATCAGAGCGACAGCTGGCGGAAGAGGAGCACTGGCACAACCTCTTCCGCCAGAAGGTCGGCACCCATACCGACTACGATGAGCAGGGGCACAGAGAAATCGGCGCGCTGCGGCCAGGTTCCAGTCATCACGAGTTCTACAACGCGTACAAACAACGGGCAAGACCGGACCTCTCAAGCAACGAGGTTATCGGCTGGTACGCCCCATGAGCGTCCTTGGGCAGCATTCGCGCAGAACGGCACCGAGGGTGAGCAACTGCCGCGGGTACCGAGACATGGAACAGGGCGCAGTCAGTGCGTCCACGCGGTGGTCCGGCGGGCACCAGCAGGACCAGGAAAGGGCAGGCAAATGCGTGAGTTCATCATAAGGCGGAAGGACGGCGATATCCTGGATCTGCCACCTGACAAGCTTCCCGCCCTCCTGTATCCAGGATCCGTCGCATACGAGATCGTCAGTGGCTCTTGGCCCGGCATGGTGACGCTGCGCATTGCCGGCGCCACTGTGACGATGATCGAAGAGATGCCTGGCCTGGCGGTCACATTTGAAGATGATGGTGCAATTGACGACGTACTCGCGAACAAAGTCGTAGCCGAAATCGGCCAGAACATGAACGATGCGACCGGCGTGCGGCATGTGGTGCTTGAAATGCCTCGCGATAAGCCTTTCCGGTTCGCTTAGCGATCGTTATCAGTCGACGGCCGGCATCTCACACGCCGTAAGGCAGCGGATCAACCCCCTAATCAGGCAAGACGAGCCGATGGAATTAGTAACTATCCCCTATGCGGATCAGGTCGCTTCGGCGCCTAGCTCTGGCCCGCAGATACTTGCTCAATACACCGAGGAAGCGGTCGTAGTCTATCAGGCATACCGCGCGCCAATCGGCCGGTTCGCAGCTGGAAACAAATACTTCGGCGGGCAGTTTAGCCTGGAGCGGATGCAGTTGGATCAAGCCCAGCTTCCTTTGGATGATGTACCGATCTGGCTGGGGGACGAAAGAAGGACAGGAGGTCATCTTGGCGGTGTGGATTAGGAGGAACGCCTTTGAAACCGTTCTTGCCCAAGCCGTACCGTCTCAATTCGTGCCGACACTCTATCGCACGCGCGATGAATGGCAAGCAGCCGTGGAGCAGTCCGCCGTGCGACTGCAGTGGGATCCTGATCGTACTCCCTCGGGCGCCAGAATTGACCGGCGCACCCCGCAACTCGGCCTCCGCGGGGAAGCCTTGTCGTTATATGCGCGTGAGTGGATTCTGGACGTACAGGATATCTCTGACTTCGTTAAATCGCAGCGCAGCCACGCCCAGGAATCAAGCTATCAAAATCTAGTAGGGCGATGTGCTGATGAATTCTAGCTACGAAAATCGGGCATGATCTCAGACTATTGCGCCCGCTGCCTGCCTGTGTGGTGCCTGGAACGCAAAGAACTAGCACATCGCCCTAGTAGTACCACAAGAGACGTTATATCCATTGAGGTCGCCGGAACTCGCGCAGCGATTAGGCGTCACGCCGTGACTGGGCTACACGGCGGCCAAGTGCGCGTTAGCGGGGAACTGCCGAAGCGCCGCGGTGCCACGGCGTCATGGCCCGCCACGGGAGTTATTCGTGCGCGCGGGGCTACCAGGACGCGGACTGCGGGCTGTACTACCTGCAGGCGCGCTACTACGACCCCAGCACCCAGCAGTTCCTCAGCCAGGACCCCTTGCGCGGGCTCACCGGCCCGGCGTGCACGCACGCCTGCGGAAGCCCCATGAAGGCAACCGATCCTGCGTGATTCGCCCGTTCGCTCGGGGACCGTGCGGCGCGGGATTATCCCTACCCGAGCCTGTCGGACGCGCGTCGCCGAGCCGGCCCCCGCGGCCTAAATCCTGTCCTACACTCCCGCTTGCGGTGCCGGGTGCGCAAACAGAGCGAGTGTGGTATAATGCGCGGGCGCGTCGCCCCGGCAGGCGGCGCCACCACGCACGGGAGGGACTATTCACACGTGAGCACCGCGGAATCGGCCAACGGCATCCGGGGCAACCAGGTGGGCGGCGACGCCTTCGCGGCGCGCCGCGCCGCCCTGCGCGCGGCCCTGGCCACGGTGGGCCTCGACGGCTTCCTGGTCACCCACCCGCAGAATCGGCGCTATCTGAGCGGCTTCACCGGCGAGGATATGCCGCCGCTGGACTCAGCCGGCATGCTGCTGATCACGCCCGACCGGGCGATCCTGCTGACCGACAGCCGCTACGCCATCCAGGCGCGCGGCGAAGTCGGCGGCCTGGAGGTCGCCGTGCGCGACCCGCGCCGCGCCGACGAGCTCGGCGCGCAGGTGGCCGCGCTGGGCCTGCAGCGGCTGGGCTTCGAGGCGCAGCACCTGCTCTACAGCCGCTACGAGGACCTGCACGAGGCGGTGCCCGCGCTGGAGCTCGTGCCGACGCGGGGCCTGGTCGAACAGCAGCGCGTCGCGAAGGACGCCGCCGAGCTCGCCCTGCTGCGCCGGGCCATCGCCATCTCCGACCAGGCCTTCGACGAGGTGAGCGCCGAGATCGAGCCCGGAATGACCGAGCGCGAGGTGGCGCGACGCATCGAGGCGCGCATGGTGGCGCTCGGCGCCGAAGCGCCCGCCTTCCCGACCATCGTCGCGGCGGGCCCGAACAGCGCCATGGCTCACGCCGTGCCGTCGGACCGGCCCATTCGGACGCACGAGCCCCTGGTGATCGACATGGGCGCGCGCTATCACGGCTATCATTCCGACATGACGCGCACCCTCAGCCTGGGCGACCACGACGAGCGGTTCGCCGAGATCTACAACCTGGTCTACCAGGCGAACCGCGCGGCCGAGGCCGCCGCTCGCGCCGGCCTCTCGGGCGAGGCGGTCGACGCCGCCGCCCGCGACGTCATCAGCGCGGCGGGCTACGGCGAGGCTTTCGGCCACGGCACCGGGCACGGGGTCGGCCTGGAAGTGCACGAAGGCCCAAGCGTGCGTATGCGCTCGCCCGACACGGCGCTGCCCAGCGGCGCGGTCATCAGCATCGAGCCCGGCATTTACCTGGAAGGCTGGGGCGGGGTGCGCATCGAGGACCTGGTCCTCCTGCAGCCGGACGGCGCGGAAGTGTTGACCCGCGCCCAGATGCACGAGGCCTATAGCTAAGCGGCGCGCCGGGGCCGGTGCGCCCCGCCACCCAACTCGCGGAGAACCCGTCGCCCATGATCACGACCGGCGAGCTCAAGAAGAATACGATCATCCTGCTGGACGGTGAGCTCTACAAGATCCTCGACTACCAGCACGTGAAGCAGGGCCGCGGCAGCGCCGTCGCCCGGCTGACGCTGCGCAACCTGCGCACCGGCGCCACGACCGAGCGCACCTTTCCCTCGGGCACGAAATTTGAGGATGTCGAGCTGGATCGCCAGACCGTGCAGTTCCAGTACCGCGACGGCGACACCTATCACTTCATGGACACCGCGAGCTATGAGCAGGTGGCCCTGAGCGATGCGGACGTGGGCGCGGCGCGCCACTATCTGCGCGAGCAGGATAGCGTCGACCTGTTGAGCTATGACGGCCAGGCGATCGACCTGGAGCTACCGACCGCCGTCGCGCTGGAGGTGGCCTGGACCGAGCCGGGCGTGCGCGGCGATACCGCCTCGGCCGCGAACAAGCCGGCGACGATGGACACGGGGCTCGTGGTGAACGTGCCCCTGTTCGTCAATATCGGCGACAAGATCAAGGTGGACACCCGCACCGGCGGGTATATCGAGCGAGTGTGAGCCTGTGGTAGGATCCCGCTATCCCTTCCGCGATCCGCCCCGCCGGCCGGACGACCAGTCCTCCGGCAACCGGATCGACCGCCCGCGCGACCAGACGCAGGGCAACCGCCGCCCGGAGCGCGGCCGGCCGCGCGACGAGAGCGCCGAGGCGGCGCCCCTGCCCGCCCTGGCCCCCGAGGCCGCGGGCGCGACCCTCGCCGCCCTCAACGGCGAGCTCGAGTCGCTCGTGCGCCTCATCACGGCGACCGACGTCACCGAGCTCTCGATTGAGAGCGGTACGTTCCGCGTGCTGATCCGGCGGGGGGCGGCCACCCCGGCGCCGCCGCAGGCGCCCGTGGTCATGATGCCCGCGCCCGCCGCCGTGCCGGCGGCCGAGGCGCCCGCCGCCCCGCCCGCGCCGGCCCCACCCCTGCCCGCGGTGCCCGGCCACGCCCACCCCACCGCGCCCGAGGTCGGCCCCGGGGAGCAGCTGGTGGTCTCGCCCATGGTGGGCACCTTCTACGCCGCGCCGTCGCCCATGGAGCGGCCCTTCGTGGTCGAGGGCGACGAGGTGACGGTCGGCCAGACGATCGGCATCGTCGAAGCGATGAAGATGATGAATCAGATCGAGGCCGAGGTGGCGGGCCGCGTGACCCGCATCCTGGTGCGCGACGCCCAGGGTGTCGAGTACGGCCAGCCGCTGATGGTGATCGCCGAAGGCTAGCCGCGTGGAGATCTTCACCGTCGGCGAGCTGGTTTCCTACCTCAACGAGCTGCTCGAGGTCAACGAAGCCCTCGCCGACTGCTGGGTGGCCGGCGAGATCGCGAACGCCAGCCACTCCCAATCCGGCCACTACTACTTCAGCCTCAAAGAGCCCGACGCCCAGCTCAAGTGCGTGCTCTTCCGCACGCAAGCCGCCTGGCAGGCCGTGCGCCCGAGCAACGGCCTGGCCGTGCTGGCCCACGGCCGCGTGACGCTCTACGAGCCGACCGGCTCGGTGCAGCTGATGGTCGACCTGCTGGAGCTGCAGGGGCAGGGCGCGGCCGCGTTGGAGCTGGAGCGGTTACGCGCCCAGCTCGAGGCCGAGGGGCTGTTCGCCGAGGAGCGCAAGCGCCCGCTGCCGGCCTTCCCGCGGCGCATCGGTATCGTCACCTCGCCGGGCGCCGCCGCCTTCCAGGACATCCTCAAGGTGCTTGGGCGGCGCTATCCGCTGGCCCAGGTCATCCTGGCGCCCACGCTCGTGCAGGGTGACGAGGCGCCGGAGCAGATCGTGCAGGCGCTGGCCCGGCTCAACGCGCTCGACGGCGCCCGCGCGATCGACGTGATCATCGTGGCGCGGGGCGGCGGGGCGCCGGAGGAGCTGGCGGCCTTCAACGACGAGCGGGTGGTGCGGGCGGTCTTCGCCTCGCGGGTGCCCGTCGTGGCCGGCGTGGGCCACGAGACGGACACGACGCTCGTGGACTACGTGGCCGACTTGCGCGCGCCGACGCCCTCGGCCGCGGCCGAGATGGTGGCGCCGGACGTGAACGACCTGCGCGCCGATATCGCCGAGCTCCGCGACGCGCTCTGGGAGTCGACGAACGCCTTCCTGGAAGATGCCGCGCAGGCCCTGGCGCTACAGCGCAGCGCCCTGGCGCGCTACTCGCCGCAGGCGCAGATCGGGCAGCAGCGCCAGCGCGTCGACACGCTGGCCGCGACGGCGCGCCTGCACCTGAGCCACGCGCTGACCGTGCAGCGCCTGGGGTTGGAGCGCCGGCAATCGCAGCTAGCCGCGCTCGCCCCGACGGCGATCCTGGCGCGCGGCTACGCGATTGTGCAGAACCGGCGCACCGGCCAGGTGGCCGCGAGCATCGCGGCGGTGACCCCGGGCGACATTCTGGACATCCAACTCCAGGACGGCGTCGTCCCGGCCCGCGCGGGCCGGCCGCGCCCGGCGACGGCACCGCCGCCGTAGGCCCGGCGCGCCCCGATCAGCACGCACTCACGCGCTCCCGGCCCCTCTTGTCATGTTGAACGCAGTGAAACATCTCCGCGCCGGGCGGCCTGCCCGGGGCAGCGCTGCGGCCACCGGGATGCCGGCCGGCGCGGCAACGGCGGCCTCAGCGCTGCACCCCGGCGCGGAGACCCTTCACCTGCGGTTCAGGGTGACAAGCAGGGGGCGCGGCGACGCGCCCCGCCCGGCACCGGGGCGGCGGCCGGCGCCACCCGAAGCCGTCAGGTTCGCGCCGATACGGGCCGGACGGCGGCGTATGGTATAATACGCCCGTACCCTGCCGGGCCCGTGCGGCCGGCGGGGCCGCGTGCGCCGTCGATTCGCCGCCATAAAGGAGCCTGTGTGGAGATCCCTGCCCCCGCCGATCTGGCCTACGAAGAAGCCTATAAGCGCCTGGAAGACGTGGTCGCCGAGCTAAGCGCGGGCGGCCTGAGCCTGGAGGAGGCGCTGGGGCGGTTCGAGCAGGGTATGGCGCTCGCGCAGTATTGCAGCGACCTGCTCGACCGGGCCGAGCTGCGTGTGCAGCAGCTCGGGCAGCTGGGCCCCGAGGAGCTGGCCGCGCTGCTGGGCCCGGACATCCCGGCGGCGCCGGCCGCGCGCCCCGGCGCGCGCCCGAACCCGCGCCCCGCCGAACCCGCGCCGCGAGCGCCTGAACCGGCCGCCTCGCGCGGGCCGCTGGCGGGACCCCCGCCCGGTGTGCGCCGCGGCACCGGGCCCGCGGCGCCCCCGCGCAAGCCGGCGCCCGGCGAGCCGCTCGACCCCCTGTTCGACGACATCTAGGCCCTAGACCGGCGGCGCCCATGCAGATCGACATCCTGACCCTCTTCCCCGAAATGTTCCCCGGCCCGCTCGGCGCCAGCATCCTCAAGCGGGCCATGCAGGCGGGCCTGCTGGGCGTGCGCCTGCACCAGATCCGCGACTTCACCCATGACCGGCACCATACCGTCGACGATTACCCCTACGGTGGAGGCGCGGGCATGGTGATGAAGGCGCCCCCGCTCTTCGAGGCGGTCGCGCACGTGCTGGCGCAGCCGCTCGGCCCCGCGGGCCTCTACATCTGCCGGCCGGGTGCGCCGCCCGAGGTACTGGTGGCGCCCGAGGCGGACGCGCCGGAAGCGGCGGCGCCGGCGACGGGGACGGCGCCGCCCGGTGATCCTGATGAGCCCGACCGGGCGCGTCTTCACGCAGCGCATCGCCGCCGAGCTGGCGACCCTACCGCGCGTCGTGCTGATCTGCGGGCACTACGAGGGGCTGGACGAGCGGATCCGCGCGGCGCTGATCGGCGACGAGATCTCGATCGGCGACTACGTGCTGACCGGCGGCGAGCCCGCGGCGCTCGTGGTGCTTGACGCGACGGCACGGCTTGTGCCGGGAGTGCTGGCGGAGGGATCGACGGCGGAGGAATCGCACGCGAGCGGGCTGCTCGAATACCCCCAGTATACCCGGCCGGCCGAGTTTCGCGGCCGGCGGGTGCCCGAGATCCTGGTGAGTGGACATCATGCCCGGGTGGCGGCGTGGCGGCGGCGCGAGGCCCTGCGGCGCACGCTCGCGCTGCGCCCGGACTTGCTGGCCGGCGCGGATTCGAGTGCCCAGGACCGCGCCTGGCTGGCCGAGTTGGAGGCGGAGCAGGCGGCCGGCCGCCCCGAGGACGCGCCCCATGAGTGACCCAACCGAAGCACCCGCGACCCGCGTCGGCGACGTGCGGGTGATGGCGCCGGACGAGACGAGCCTGGCCTGCCGCATCTGGGAGCCGGCTGCCGCCGGCCCGCCCGACGCCCCGGTGGCCCTGCTGCACCACGGCGTGGCCTACTACGGCGCGGCCTACGCGCGGCTCGGCACCTTCCTGGCGCGCCGCGGCGTGCCGCTCTGCGCCTTCGACGCCCGCGGCCACGGCCGCAGCGACGGGCCGCGCGGCGAGCTCGTGAGCGGCCACACCATGCTGCTCGACCTGCACGCCGTGGTTACCTGGCTCGGCCGGCGCTTCCCCGGGCGGCCGATCGTCCTCATCGGCGAGAGCATGGGCGGCCTATTCACGCTGAACTACGCGGGTCGCATGATCCGCGAGGCCTGCCCCATCGCGGCGCTCATTCTCGTGGCGCCCGGCCTCCTCATCCACCCGCGCCAGGTCGCCGATTTCACCGTGGTGCGGCGCACGCCCCAGGCCCGGCGCGACACCGAGGACCAGGGCGCGGCGATGCGCGCCTGGCGCGCGGCGCTCGCCGGCTCGCGCGATACCGCCTGGCTGGAGGCTCGCGAGCGCGACCCGCTCGTGTTGCCCCGCGTCAGCGGGCGTTACATGTGGATCGTCAGCGCGATGAGCATGCGCTCGCCCGTCGCGGCCGTGCGCTGGTCGGGCCCCACGCTCATCCTGCATGGCAAGCAGGACGGCGTCGTGCCCTACCAGGGCTCGGTGATGCTCTACCACATGCTCTCGGCGACCGACAAGGAGATCGTGCTCTTCCCCGACGTCTGGCACACCATGTTCTGGGACCCCGATAGCCCGGCGGTGCTCGCCAGCATGGCCGGTTGGCTCGACGCGCACTTCCCGGACGCGGGGACGGCCGGCGCGGCGCCGTCCGCCGAGGCGGCCGGGCTCTAGCGGCCGCGCCCAGCGGCCGCACCTTGCAGCGCTCTTGCAACAATGGTAGAATCGGGGGCAACTCGGCGCCGAACAATCGGGCGGCCGCGGAAAGGATCTACGCGTGCGTGTCTTACTCTACACGGGCAAAGGGGGCGTCGGGAAGACGTCGATCTCGGCGGCGACCGCGCTGCGGCTGGCCCAGCAGGGCTACCGCACGGTGGTGCTGAGTACCGACGCGGCGCATAGCCTCGGGGACTCGTTTGACCGCCGGCTCGGCCCCGAGCCGCAGGAGATCGCGCCCAACCTGTGGGCGCACGAAGTCGAAGTGCTCCATGAGATGGACGAGCACTGGGTGACGGTCCAGACCTATATGAACGCGCTGCTCGCGTCGCAGGGCTTCGAGGGCGTGGTGGCCGAGGAGATGACCGTGCTGCCCGGCGCTGAGGAGCTTGCCGGGCTGGTGCGCATCGTCCAGCACCGCGACAGCGGGCAGTTCGATGTCGTCGTGGTCGACTGTGCGCCGACGGGCGACACGCTACGCCTGCTGTCGTTCCCCGACGCGGCGCGCTGGTGGCTGCAAAAGATCTTCCCCGTGCAGCGCAAGATGGCCAAGCTGCTCCGGCCGGTTGGGCGCGTGATGCTGCCCAACGTCCCCATGCCGCAGGATAACCTCTTCGACTCGGTCGAGCGCCTGCTGATCCAGATCGACCGCATTCACGACCTGCTGGCCGACCCGGAGCTGACGTCGGTCCGCATCGTGCTGAACCCCGAGAAGATGGTGGTCAAGGAAGCGCAGCGCGTCTTCACCTACCTCAACCTCTTCGGCTACGCGACCGACTTGATCGTCTGCAACCGTGTCTTGCCCGCCAGCGTGAACGACGCGTATTTCGCGGGGTGGAAGGAATCCCAGGTGCGCTATCGGCAGCTGGTAGCCGAGAGCTTTGATCCGCTGCCAATCTTCGACGTGCCGCTGTTCGAGCAGGAAGTGGTCGGTATGGCCATGCTGGCGCGGATGGCGGATGCCATTTATGGGGCGCAGGATCCGTCGCAGGTCTTCTTCGCCGGGCGCACGGCGCAGATCGAGCAGGAGGGCGAGGGCTATCTGTTGCGCCTGCCGATGCCGTTCGCTGAGAAGGGCAGCGTCGAGATGACGCAGGTCGGCGACGAGCTGATCGTGCAGGTCGGCAGCTACAAGCGGAACATGATCCTGCCGCGGGCGCTGGCGACATTGCACGCGACGAGTGCGAAGCTCAACGGCGGCGAGCTGCGGGTTGCCTTCCGCGCGTAGTTGCTGGACAAACACCGGCCTTTGCTGTATAGTTACCGTACCCGGGACCTCCCGGGTGTAGGGGAAGCACGACCCCCGGCCGCGCTTCGAGGAGAAAGCGCCATGAGCGAACCCATTCCTTTTCGCGGAAAAGACGATTCGGCCGAGCCGGATCTGCTCGACGAGGGGACGGAAGTGACGCTCGACGAAGGAGCGGCAGGCTCCCGCACGCGTGAGACGCGCCGGCTGCCTGAGGCCGCCCTGGCCGCCGGCCTCGGCGACGTGCTGCTCGCCCCGCTGGCTTTGCTGCCGCCCGAAACGCAGGCGCATGTGCGTTCCGCCGGGCGCGAGGCCGGACTCACCCTCACCAGTCTTGCGGCGACCGTGCTCAAGGGCGCCGCCATCGCACTCAATGTTGCCGGCGAAGCGCTGCGCGACTACACGGAGCGGAAGAGTCGCCTCGTCGACTTGCCCACCGCCCGCCAGAGCCGCCAGCGCGTCGAAATCGAGGTCGAGTAGGCCAGGCTACCGACGCGTTCGACTCGCGCCCACGTTCCCCAGGAGTTCACAGTGATGCCCGATTCCCCAACTTCGCGGCCCCGGGTTGCGCGTAGCACGCAGACGCCCGCGTCCTCGCGGGCGGCCGCCAACGGCAACGGCAGCGCGCGCCCGGGCGTCCCGCACCGCCGGGACGCGGAGGCCGTTGCGGCCTCCACGGAGAATGGGGTTGCGCCCGTGACAGCGCTAGCCGACGACGACGAGGAGCTGGCGCCCGAAGAAGCCGTCGCGCTTGACATGAGCGATGTGCCCGATCCGCCCGACGCCGAGCTGGCGGTGGTCGCCAAGGAAACCGCGGCGGAAGAGGGCGAGCTGGATCGGGTGATCGAGCTAACGTTGCACGGCGACGCAGTCAGCGTCGACGACCCGGTGCGGCTCTACCTGCGCGAGATCGGTAAAACCGCGCTGCTCAAGGCACCCGACGAGACCGCGCTGGCGATCCGCATGGAGAAGGGCCGGCAGGCGAACGCGCGCCTGGTCGAGCTCGGCATCTACTCGCCGGTGCCCGACTGGGCGGAATCGGCCTCGTCGAGCACGGTGCACGTGTCGAACTTCGGGCGCGGCCCGCTGGCGCCGGTCGTGGCGCCGCTGCCGGTCGTCGTGCCCGACGGGGTGAGCGAGGCGGCCACGGCGGAAGAGGTGAAGCGGCTGCTGGCGGTGCGCGACAGCGGCATCGCGGCCAAGCAGGAGCTGGTGCAGGCCAACCTGCGGCTGGTGGTGAGCATCGCGCGGCGGTATCTCGGCCGCGGCCTCTCGCTGCTCGACCTGATCCAGGAAGGCAACATCGGGCTGATGCGCGCGGCCGACAAGTTCGATTACAACCGCGGGTTCAAGTTCTCGACGTACGCGACGTGGTGGATCCGCCAGGCGATCACGCGGGCGATCAGCGACCAGGGGCGGACGATCCGGCTGCCGGTGCACGTGAGCGAGATGGTGGCGCGGCTGCGACGGGAGACGCACCAATTGCAGCAGAGCCTGCAGCGGGAGCCGACGGAAGAGGAATTGGCGGAAGCGCTGGGGGTGAACGCGGTCAAGGTGCGGCGGATCATGGAGATCGCCAAGCAGCCGGTGTCGCTGGAGTCACCGCTGGACGACGCGGAAGACAGCTTCCTGGGGGACTTCATCGAGGACGAGCGGCTGGCGACGCCGATGGAAGAGGCGTCGCGGCAGCTGTTGCGGGAAGAAGTCCGCAAGGTGCTGCTGAACCTCTCGGAGCGGGAGCGCAAGATCGTGGAGTTGCGCTACGGGCTGGTGGACGGCAAGCAGCGGACGCTGGAGGAAGTGGCGCAGGAGTTCAAGATCACGCGGGAGCGGATCCGGCAGATCGAGACGAAGATTCTGCGGAAGCTACGGCACCAGCGGTTCGGCGGCAGCAAGCTACAAGCCTACCTGAACGACTGATCGCCACCCCGTCCCGACGGAGGCAGGCCGGACCCCCGAAGGGTCCGGCCGCGGCGCTTTCCGGGCTTGGGCAGCGGCGCTCCCAAGATAATGCCGTAGCCCCGGAAAGAGCGTCACCGCGTCACCCGCAGCGAGATTTGCGCTAACATAAGGAGAGATGATGGGTGACGCTCTTTGGGGCATGCGCGTCACCCGGGGCCAAAGAGCGTCACCCTCGTCACCCGGCCAGTTGCCGGGCGGAGCTGCCGGCCCACCCCCCGTTGTCATCCCGAACGTAGTGAGGGATCTCCGAACTCCGAGCGGTCGCCTTGAGGCAGGCGCTACCTCGCCGACAGGCATCCCGACAGGCGAGGCGCTGCTCAGGGCCGGCCGCCCGGCGCGGAGATCGTCCGCTACACCCAAGAGGACAGGGGGGCCGGGAGCGCGGGGGCTTGTGCCGCGGGGTATGCGCCTACCCCGCCACCTAATACAAGCCCGCATCCCCCCGAAAAGAGCGTCACCGCGTCACCCGCAGCGAGATTTGCGCTAACATAAGGAGAGATGATGGGTGACGCTCTTTGGGACATGCGCGTCACCCGGGGCCAAAGAGCGTCACCCTCGTCGCCCGGCGGGAAGGGCTCAGCGCGGGGCATGCCGGGCCCGTGGCGCGGCTGTAACATTTGGGCCGGGTTGCGGGAATAGTTAGTAGCTGGGCCCGCACAGCGCCCGCGGAAGGAGGCACACGTGGTCGTCGCGTTATCGGAGGACCCCCCGGAGGACGGCGCCCGGATCCTGCGCCGCTGCATCGAGACCGATGCCGGCATACTGCGCGCCACGTTCGCGGTCTATCTCCACCGCGCGCTGCCCTTGTCCTACGCCGAGGCCGGGGAGCAGGCCGGGGAGGTGCTCGCCGAGGTGGCGATCATCGCCCTGGGCAAAGCCGGCACGTTTGACCCGGCGCGCAGCCCGCGGGCCTGGCTGCTGGGCATCGGCGCCAACGTGATCCGCCGGCAGCGAGACGCGCAGTGGCGGCAGGACCGCTGGGAACTGCCGCTCGGGCTCGGGCCCCCGGGCGAGGACGCCTACATCCGGCGCCCTGTTCGACTTCCTCGCCACGCTGACCGAGCGCGACCCCGGCGCCGCACTGGAGGATTCGGAAGCGGTGCGGACGATCCTGGCGCGGGTGGGGCCGGACCAGCGGCGGGTGCTTCACCTCGCGCTCGTCGTCGGCTTGAACGGCGAGCGCCTGGCCGCGGCCCTGCACTGCACGCCGGGCAACGCCCGCGTCCGGCTCTATCGCGCCGTCGCGGCGTTGCGGGCGGCCTGGACCGGGCCCGATGCACCCCCCGTGGAAGGGAGCCTGCCATGAACACGACACGCGTGTCCGCGCGCGAAAAGCTCGCATACCTTTACACCACGGCCCTGGAGCGCGGCGATCTCGCGGCAGTCGCCGCTGTGCTGGCCGAGGCCGAGACGGATGCCGTGCTGGAGGCGATGCTCGAGGGCATCAACGCCGTCTACCGGGCCGAGCTTGCGGCGGCCGAGGGGCCGGGCGTGCCACCGGTAAACGCGGCGGGCTCCGAAGTGGAGGAGTTCCTACCGGCGTCGCCGAACCTGAGCGACGTGCCCGAGCCGCCCGACGCGGAGCTGGCGGTGGTGGCCAAGGAAACCGCGGCGGAAGAGGGTGACCTGGATCGGGTGATCGAGCTGACCCTGCACGGCGACGCGGTCAGCGTCGACGACCCGGTGCGGCTCTACCTGCGCGAGATCGGGAAGACCGCGCTGCTCAAGGCGCCCGATGAGACCGCGCTGGCGATCCGCATGGAGAAGGGGCGTAAGGCCAATACCCGGTTGAGCGAGCTCGGCATCTACTCCCCGGTGCCCGACTGGGCGGAGTCGGCCTCCTCGAGCACGGTGCACGTGTCGAGTTTCGGGCGCAGCCCGCTGGCGCCGGTCGTGGCGCCGCCGCCGGTCGTCGTGCCTGACGGGGTGAGCGAGGCGGCCACGGCGGAAGAGGTGAAGCGGCTGCTGGCGGTGCGCGACAGCGGCATCGCGGCCAAGCAGGAGCTGGTGCAGGCCAACCTGCGGCTGGTGGTGAGCATCGCGCGGCGGTATCTCGGCCGCGGCCTCTCGCTGCTCGACCTGATCCAGGAAGGCAACATCGGGCTGATGCGCGCGGCCGACAAGTTCGATTACAACCGCGGCTTCAAGTTCTCGACGTACGCGACGTGGTGGATCCGCCAGGCGATCACGCGGGCGATCAGCGACCAGGGGCGGACGATCCGGCTGCCGGTGCACGTGAGCGAGATGGTGGCGCGGCTGCGACGGGAGACGCACCAGTTGCAGCAGAGCCTGCAGCGGGAGCCGACGGAAGAGGAATTGGCGGAAGCGCTGGGGGTGAACGCGGTCAAGGTGCGGCGGATCATGGAGATCGCCAAGCAGCCACTAGGGATAAAGGTGTCTGCTATGGACAAACGCAAGATCCTGGTCGTCGACGACAGCGCGTTGGTCGCCGAGGCCGTCAAGGCCAAGCTGGAGGCCAGCAACTACGACGTGGCGGTGGCCCACAGCGGCGAGGAAGCGCTGGAGAAGGTGCACGAGACGCTGCCGGACCTGATGATCCTCGACGTCTACATGCCGGGAATCGACGGGTTTGAGGTGTGCCGGCGCCTGCGGGAAGACCCCATGACCCAGGCCCTGCCCATCGTGATGCTGAGCTCGCGGGGCAACATCAAGGAAAAGCTCGCCGGGTTCCGCGCCGGGGCCGACGACTACCTGGTCAAGGAGTTCGACCTGCTCGACCTACCGTACCGCGTGCGCCTGGTCTTCCGGCTGCGCGGCATGGAAACGGACCGCAACTGATGGGGGCGCCGGCGCCATGATTCCCAACTCGATCCGCGTCGTCGTCGTGGACAATTCGCCCCTCGCCAGCCTCGCGCTGACAGGGCTGCTGCAGAGCGATCCGCAGATTAGCGTGGTCGGCGTGGCGCGCGACGGCCGCGAGGCGCTCGAGATGGTGCCGCGACTCAAGCCCGACCTCGTGACGATGGATGTCTGGATGCCGCACGTCGACGGCTTCACGGCGGTCGAGCAGCTGATGGCCTGCCACCCGCTGCCGATCCTGGTGATCACGAGCTCGCTGACGCGGCGCGACGTCAACATCAGCCTGACCATGCTGAACGCGGGCGCCCTCGACGTCTTCGAGAAGCCGGTTCGCCGGGATGAGGTGGCCTGGGAGCGCGCGCGCCGCCAGCTGATCCAGCGCGTGAAGATACTGGCGCGCGTGCCCGTGCACGGCCCAGCCGGGCGCCGGGCGACCGGGCCGCCGGCCGGCAGCACGGCCCCCCGCCCCACTCCTGCCATGCTGCCGGCCCACGCCTGGGCCGGCGGGCCGGTGAGCGCGCTGGTGGACCGGACGGCGCTGCCGCTGCACGGGCGGGCGGCCGCCGGGCACCGCTACGAGGTGGTCGCGATCGTCGCTTCGACCGGGGGCCCCCAGGCGCTGCTCACGATCCTGCTCAATCTGCCGGACGGCTTCACCACGCCGGTCCTGATCGTGCAGCACATCGCCGCGGGCTTCACGCAGGGGCTGGCCGACTGGCTCGGGCGCGAATCGGGCCGCACGGTGCGGCCCGCCGTGGCAGGCGAGCGGCCGGTGCCGGGCGCAGCCCGCTGGCGCCGGTCGTGGCGCCGCCGCCGGTCGTCGTGCCTGACGGGGTGAGCGAGGCGGCCACGGCGGAAGAGGTGAAGCGGCTGCTGGCGGTGCGCGACAGCGGCATCGCGGCCAAGCAGGAGCTGGTGCAGGCCAACCTGCGGCTGGTGGTGAGCATCGCGCGGCGGTATCTCGGCCGCGGCCTCTCGCTGCTCGACCTGATCCAGGAAGGCAACATCGGGCTGATGCGCGCGGCCGACAAGTTCGATTACAACCGCGGGTTCAAGTTCTCGACGTACGCGACGTGGTGGATCCGCCAGGCGATCACGCGGGCGATCAGCGACCAGGGGCGGACGATCCGGCTGCCGGTGCACGTGAGCGAGATGGTGGCGCGGCTGCGACGGGAGACGCACCAATTGCAGCAGAGCCTGCAGCGGGAGCCGACGGAAGAGGAACTGGCGGAAGCGCTGGGGGTGCACGCGAGCAAAGTGCGGCGGATCATGGAGATCGCCAAGCAGCCGGTGTCGCTGGAGTCGCCGCTGGACGACGCGGAGGACAGCTTTCTGGGGGACTTCATCGAGGACGAGCGGCTGGCGACGCCGATGGAAGAGGCGTCGCGGCAGCTGTTGCGCGAGGAAGTACGCAAGGTGCTGTCGAACCTGTCGGAGCGGGAGCGGAAGATCGTGGAGTTGCGCTACGGGCTGGTGGACGGCAAGCAGCGGACGCTGGAGGAGGTCGGCGCAGGAGTTCAAGATCACGCGGGAGCGGATCCGGCAGGTCGAGACGAAGATTCTGCGGAAGCTGCGGCACCAGCGCTTCGGCGGCAGCAAGCTACAAGCCTACCTGAACGACTAACCGCCATCGCTCACGCCAGCACGGTCGCAGGCCGGACCCCCAAGGGTCCGGCCTGCGCTGCTTGTGTCGTCGAGGTCTAGGGCTGCACGACGTAGGCGGCGATTCCCTCCGCGTAGTAGCCGTTCGAAGTCAGCGATGCACTGCTGAGCGTGAAGAGGTGGTCGTTGATCTTCGGATTGTACCAGCGGTAGAGCGGCACGGTCTGCGGTGCCTGGCTGTTGTAGACGTAGCCGGCACCCGGCCCGCCGCCCGGGCCGTACTCCAGCTTCCAGCCATTCGCGATCAACACGTTGCGCTCCACGACGCTCGTGGTGTACATGTGGCGCACGGGGCCGCCGACCGGCGCCAACAGCAGCCGGTAGAAGGGCACGCTGCCGGACACTTGCGTGTTCCAGACGCGCCCCTCGGTGCCCTCGCTCACGTAGCTGTCGTGCAGCAGCGCGTTGACTTCCGCGGGATCGATCGTGTAGAAGTGCTCGCCGCTCCGCGGGTTGTACAGGCGGTACAGCGGCTCCACGTTGGGCTGCGGGTTCGGCGGCGCGGGCGGCACCGGCGTCACGGTGGGCGGCGCCGGGGCGATGGCCTGGCAGGCGTGGTCGCCGTAGCGCCAGAGCAGGTAGTGGGCGCCCACGTTGCCCATCTGCACGTTCCAGGGCGGCGCCAGGGCCGGGATGTAGGTCAGGACGCGCCGCTGGAAGGCCTGGATCATCACGTCGGTCGCGGTGCCGTTCACGAGCACCCGCGCCCAGTAGGCCTCGCTGATCGGGAAGCCGGTCACGAAGTCAGCCGGCTCGGAGAGCGCGCCCTGCTGCAACTGGCCCCCGACGAAGATGGGCCCGGTCTGGTTGATGAAGTTCCAGAAGACGGTCGGGATGTTGTGGTGGGTCGTGTCGTTGTAGTGGGCGATCGCGGTGTTGGGATAGTAGGCCTTGGCCGGATCGACGCCGACGTTACCGGCGCGGTCGATGGTGGCCAGGACGGGTTGCCCCAGTGCGCTCGGGGCGTAGTGCTGCGCGGCCGGCGTGTTGCTGACGCTCTGGAAACTCCGATAGGTCGGGGCGTTGAGGTCACCCATGTCGCTGGCGATGGGGATATCGGCCGGGCCGCGCGTCTGGTAGGTGTTGTTGCCGATCTGCATCAGGCCGCTGATCATCTCGTAGGCAAGCAGGCCGTTGGTCACGTACCAGGGGGCGCTAGGGTCGCCGTTGGGATTGTTGATCTCCATACGGCTTTTGTCGAAATACTGGACGAGGCGGGTGCCGCTGCCGTCGGGCGCGTCGACGTAGGTCTCGCGCGTGCTGCAGCGGGGTGTGGGGCCCCAGTACCAGGAGCGCTGCACGACGCCGGCCGCCACCGGCTCGTCGGTGCGCATCCAGGTCTGCAGGAACGCGGTGTCGGCGAAGTCGGCCGCGCGGGCAGGCGCGGGTGTGCCCGTGCCGGCGCCGGCCAGGGCCACCCCGGCCAGCATCACGGCGATCATGGGGAGATAAATGAGGCGTGCGTGTTTCATAGGAGCCACCCTTTACGCTTGGGATTAGCGGCGCGGACCCCTTCCAACGGCGGCTCGCGCGGCGTACATGTCCTGTGGAGTGCTGAACGCAGTCCACCGCCCAACGGTGGAGAGGTGCCCCTGCGACGGACCGGGTACCGCCGGTTCCGGTGTCTCGCTACCCTTATCATAGCGCACTTTGCGATCCCTGTCGAGATCGCCCGCCAGGCGTGCCGTGGTGGGCAGCCGGGGGCGTGGGGCGCGCGATGCCGCTCCTGCCAACGCCGGCAGCACTCCCATGATCGCCGAGCACGTGACGCCACGGCGGCAGCGGCGACCGTGCCGCTCCGCCTAGCCGGATCATGTTGCTGATCTTATGACGTCCGAACGGGGGAGTTGGTTCCCGCGCCGCTCACATCTCGCGGCTGAAGGCGCCGATGAACAGCAGCACGTTGGAGCAGATCAGGCTCCAGATGCCGATGTCGGACGGGATGGCGAGGCCCTGCACATGCACCACCGTGCCGAGCAGGCCGAGCGCGAAGAGCAGCAGCGCGGCGACGAAGATCGGGCGGCTGACGAGGCGCGCGCCGCGCCGCGGTCGGCGGCTCATCGGGGCACGGGCCGCGGGCCCGCGGCTGGGGGGCGCGGGGTAGTAGCAGATTGCATGGCGTCGGTGACCCTCCTGGTCCTGGCATGGGCGCCGCGGCCCCGGCCGCCATTATCGCACGGCCGGCCCGGCGGCGGCAACCCGCGCGAGGCGGCCTGAGGTTGGGCTCGTTCGGCGCCCACGCGTTTTGACTCGGCTCCAAACCGCGTTGTATAATCCAACTCAGACACCAAACGCGCTCTTGCCCGAATATCCGGGACTAGGTACACGGCACCCGCCGGCCGTGGCGCGGCACGATCGTCGCTCCGGCTGCCGGGCCCCGAGTACGAAACGGAGGTACACCCATGAAGGCTGTTGTAATGGCCGGGGGCGAAGGCTCCCGGCTGCGGCCCCTGACTCTGCGTCGCCCGAAACCAATGGTTCCGGTCGTCGACAAGCCCGTCATGGCCCACATCCTTGACCTGCTCAAGAAACATGGGATCGACGAGGTCGTCGTGACGCTGCAGTACATGGCCGACAGTATTCAGGAGTACTTCGGGGACGGCAGCAGCCTCGGCATGACCATTCACTACAGCGTCGAGGAGACCCCCCTGGGCACCGCGGGCAGCGTCAAGCAGGCGCAGAAGTGGCTCGACGAGACCTTCCTGCTGATCAGCGGCGACGCGCTGACCGATTTCGATCTGACCGAGGCGATCAAGTTCCACGAGGACAAGGGCGCCATGGCCACGCTCGTGCTCAAGCGGATGCCCAGTCCGCTGGAGTACGGCGTCGTGATCATCGACGAGGATGGCCGCATCAAGCAGTTCCAGGAAAAGCCGTCCTGGGGCGAGGTCTTCTCCGACACGGTCAACACCGGCATCTACGTGCTCGACCCGCGCGCCCTCGACTACTTCCCGGCGGGCCAGGTCTACGACTTCAGCATGCAGCTATTCCCCATGATGCTGGCCAAGGGCGACCCGATGTACGGTTACGTGGCCGACGGCTACTGGTGCGACATCGGCAGCATCCCCGACTACATCCGCTCGACGGCGGACTTGCTCGAGGGCCGGGTGGACGTGCCTCACGCCGGCAAGCAGGTGGCGCCGGGTGTCTGGGCCGACGAGGACGTGGAGATCGACCCGACCGCGCAGCTCCGCGGCCCGATCTTCCTGGCCTGCGGCGTCAAGGTGAAGGAGGGGGCCACGATCCAGGGCCCGGCCGTGGTGCGCGACTACACCATCGTCGACAACCGGGCCATGATCGACCGCAGCATCATCTGGCGCAACTGCTATATCGGCGAGCGCGCCGAGGTGCACGGCGCCATCCTCTGCCGCCAGGTCAGCGTCAAGAGCCGGGCGATGATCTTCGAGGGGGCCGTCGTCGGCGACCAGACGACCGTGGGCGCGGGCGCCATGATCCGGCCCAACGTCAAGGTCTGGCCCGACAAGGAGATCGAGACGGGCGCGACACTCTCCACGAGCCTGATCTGGGGCGCGCAGGGCCGCCGCACGCTCTTCGGCCGCTTCGGAGTCACCGGTGTGGTCAACGTCGACATGACGCCGGAGTTCTCGGCCAAGCTGGGCGCGGCCTACGGCGCGACGCTGTCACGCGCGGGCACCGTCTCCGTCAACCGCGACGCCCATTACATCACGCGCATGCTCAAGCGTGCCGTCATCTCCGGCCTGCCCTCGGCCGGCCTGAACGTCGCCGACATGGGCTCGGTGCCGATCCCGGTGACGCGCTACTGGACGCGCATTAGCGATGCGGCGGGCGGCCTGCATCTGCGGCTCTCGCCGGTGGACAACCGCGTGGTCGACATCCGCTTCTTCGACAATCGCGGTCTCGAGCTCGCCAAGGCCACCGAGCGCAAGATCGAGACGACCTACTTCCGCGAGGACTTCCGCCGCGTCTTCCTGGACGAGATCGGCCGCATCTTCTATCCTACGGGCGTGAGCGAGCGCTACGCCGACGACTTCCTGAACAACATCGACGTGGCGGCCGTGCAGAATGGCGCGCCCTACAACCGCATCGTCGTCGACTACGGGGGGGGCAGCGCGGCCACGGTCTTGCCGCCGCTACTCACCCAGCTAGGCTGTGACGTCGTGGCCTTGAATGCCTCGATCGAGGAGTCGAGCCTGGTGCAGACTCCCGAGCAGTTCGAGGCGGGCATCAGCCGCCTCAGCCCGATCACGAAGGCGGTGGGCGCGGGCTTCGGCGTGCGCCTCGACACCGGCGGCGAGCGCATCTACGTGGTCGACGACCGCGGGCGCGTGCTCTCGGGCATGGACCTGGTGTCGGCCGTCGTGGCGCTCTACCTGAGTCTCTACCCGGGTGGCACGGTCGCGGTGCCGGTCTATGCGCCGGGCATCATCGAGACGATCGCCGAGCGGGCGAACGGCCACGTGGTGCGCACGCCGGGCACGCCGTCGGCGCTGGCCCAGGCCGCCGATCAGCCGGACGTGAACCTCTCGGGCCAGGGCAACGGCTCCTACGCCTTCGCCGACTTCCACCCCGCGCCCGACGGCATGTTCGCCACCGCGAAGCTGGTCGAGCTCACCGCGCGGCTGCAGGTGAAGCTGAGCGACGTGATCGACGATCTGCCGCCCTATACCATGATCCGCAAGGACGTGTCCTGCCGGTGGGAAGACAAGGGCAAGGTGATGCGCCTGCTCAACGAGCGCTACCGCGATGAGCGGATCCCCCAGATCGACGGCGTGAAGGTCGTCGAGAACGACAACGAGTGGGCGCTGATCCTGCCCGACGCCGACCAGCCGACCTTCCACATCATCACCGAAGCCCACAGCACCGACCGGGCGCAGGCCATGATGGAGAAGTACAGCGCCCTGGTTAGCTCGCTGCAGTCCTGACCCGCGCCGGCAGCATCCGGGGTGCCGCGTGGCCGCGCGGCACCCCGGTCCGCATCCCGGGGCGCGCCGCATAGCGGCCGAACGGGGCGGCATGCTTTTTGCACCCTGCTCCGTGAATCCACCTGGAGGTTGCGACATGCCCGAAGCCACGGTGCCCGGCGCACCGGTCCCGCGCGAGACGTCCGGGGCCCCGGCGCCCGTGCCCCTGCCGGCGCCGCTGGCCGCCGCGGCCGAAACCGTCGTCGTGGTCGAGCAGGCTGCCGCCGAAGTAACCCAGCAGGCCACGCAGGCGACGCAGCGCGCCGCGCAGAAGGTGCAGGCGCGTATCGAGCAGGCGGGGCAGGTCGCCACCGTCTCACCCCGCCGGGCGGTCTATCGCGGGCGTCACTTCGCGGTGGCTTACGCGGTGCTCGTCATGCTGGCCGCCTTCCTCTCCGCCCTGGCGCGCCGCTACAACACCCTGCCGGGCGATATCCGCCTGGCGCGCCTGATCCAGGCCGGGCAGAAGGACAAGCTCTTCGACGTGCTGATGCACGCGGTCAGCGAGGTCGGTTGGCAGTGGCCGAGCGTGATCACGCGGCTGACGGCCACCGGGCTGATGTGGGCGGCAGGCTTCCGCATGGAGGGCGCCTTCACCGCCGCGACCTGGAGCGGCGACGTGGTTACGATGGCCGTGAAAGATCGCGTCGGGCGGCCGCGCCCCTCGCGCGATCTGGTGCGCGTGGTGAACACGCTGACGGAGAACAGCTTTCCGAGCGGCCACGTGGTACACTACGTCACGTTCTACGGCTTCCTCTTCTACATCTTCTTCACCCACCTGCGGCCGGGGCGCTGGCGCACGGCGGTGCTCGACGTGCTGGCGCTGCTCGTGCTGCTGATCGGGCCCTCACGCGTCTACATGGGCGAGCACTGGCCGTCCGACGTCGGCGGCGCCTATCTGGTCGGGTCGCTCTGGCTGGCTGTCGAGATCGTAGCCTACCTCGAAATGAAGGCCCGCTTCCAGGTTAACCGCCGCTGGCCGCTACTCACCCGACGCTCCAACCCAATCCCCTGAGCCGCCGGCCGCCTACGCGGGCGTGTCGCCGAAGATGCGCGCCCACGGGCGGATCCGCCAGTCCGTCACCATCCCCTCGCGCACGAAGGGGTCGCCCGCCATGTAGGCTTCGGCGGCCTCGCGACTGGTCAGCACGGCCATCGTGCTCAGCGGCTCCTCGGGCCGGTCGAGGAAAGCGCCGGCCAGCACGAGCACCCCCGCGGCATGCATCGCGTGCGAGTGGGCCAGGTGTTCGGCAATCAGTGCGGGCGCCTGGGCCCGCGCCGCCTCGAACGAGGCGTAGGCGGTGGTGCAGAAGACGACGTAGTAGGGGCCGGTGCTGTTGCTCATGCGCGGTCTCCTCTCGGCGCTACGGTTCCAGGGATCGGGCGGCGTGGCGGCGCCCCCGCGCGGGAAAGCGCCGCCGGCCCGGGGCGTCTAGTCGTGGGGCACCGGCGGCGGCGCTGGGTTGCGGCGACCGGTATCGAAGATCAGGACGACCGTGTGGATGCGGCCGTCGCGCAGACGGAAGTGCTCGGCCGAGCGGATCGTGCCGGCGGGCGTCGCGGTGTGCACGTCGTAGACCAGTGTCGCCTCGTCGTCGCCGTACAGCTCGCTGATCAGGTCGAAGCCCGTCACGCCTTTGTAGAAGGTCGACAGAACCTCCAGGTAGGCGGCGCGGGTCACGGGCGCATCCGTATAGCCGTTGAACGCGGCGGGGTTCACGACCTCGTCGGCCAGGGTTTCCCCTGCACCGGCCATGTCCCCGGTCGACCAGGCGTCATAGTAGGCGCGAACGATCGCGCGGGTTCCTGTGGGGTTGCTCTTGGTCACGCTGCAACTCCTTTCGTTACGTGCGACTATTGTGTACCAAACGGTACAAAACCGCGCCAAAAAAAGAGCGGCCTACGCGGCGCGCGCCTCCTGATACTGCATCAGGGCACGCACCGGAGTACGCATGCTCCCGATCAGGGCGGGATCGTTGCGTCCCTTGGCGAGCAGGACCACGCCCTCGATGTAGGCCAGCAGGGTCTCGGCGATCGCGGTCACGTCGAGATCCGCGGGCACGCAGCCTTCCGCCTGCGCCCGCGCGATCGCGCGCTCGAAGTAGCGCCGCCACTGCCGCCAGAAGTACTCCAGGCGCAGGCGGATCGGCTCGTCCTGCGTGCTGAGCTCGAGCGTCAGGTTGCCGATCGGGCAGCCATTCATATGGCCCGTGCGGCCCTTCAGCCGTTGTTGCCCCTCCTGCATCAGATCGAAGAAGCGGAGCACCTGGCCGTCCGGCGGGAGGTCGGCGCCGAACGCGGGCTGCAGCACCAGCGCTTCCAGGCGCTGCCATTGGGCGTCAAGCGCGCGGAGCACGAGGTCCTGCTTGGAGGAGAAGAAGTGGTAGAAGCTGCTCTTGGTGACGCCCGCGGCGGCGCAGAGGGCGTCGACGGTCACCGCCGCGTAGCTCTGCGCGTAGATGACGTCGTTGGCCGCGGTAATCAGCCGCTCCCGCGCGTCGCTTGGCCGTCCCATCGTGCGCTCCTCCGGTTATTGTGGACTATATAGTACAGAATACTACGAAATCCCCTCGCTGTCAAGAGAGTGGCGGGCCGGATTCGCCGGCAACGGACAGCAAGACGCCGCCGCCCGGCGGGGGCGGCGGCGTCCGGCGGGGCCGGTCTTAGTGCCCGGCTTCGGCGCGGGCTGCTTGCTCAGCCTTCGCCGCTTCGATCACCTGGTTCGCCAGATGCGACGGCACTTCTTCGTAGGAGGCGAACTCCATGGAGAAGGTGCCGCGGCCCTGGGTGATCGAGCGCAGGTCGCTCACGTAGCGCTGGATCTCGGCCAGCGGCGCGGTGGCCTCGATCACCGTGTAGCCGTTGCCCTGCGGGGTCATGCCGAGCACGCGGGCGCGCTTGCTGTTCATGTCGCTCATCACGTCGCCGCTGAAGCGATCGGGGACCTTTACGTGCAAGGTGTAGATCGGCTCCAGCAGGATGGGCTGGCCCTGGGCCGCGCCGTCCTTGAACGCCTGCGCCGCCGCGATCTTGAAGGCCATTTCGCTCGAGTCGACCGGGTGGAACTTGCCGTCGTAGAGCACGACGCGGATGTTGACGACCGGGTAGCCGGCCAGAATGCCCTCGGCCAGCGCCTCGCGCACGCCCTTCTCGACGGCGGGGATGTAGTTCTTCGGCACCACGCCGCCGACGACGCGGTCGCCGAACTCGAACTCGCCATCCGCCTCCGGCATCGGCTCCAGCTCGATCACCACCTCGGCGAACTGGCCGTGGCCGCCCGTCTGCTTCTTGTGGCGATAGAGCGAATGCGGCACCTTGTGCTTGATCGTCTCCCGATACGGGATGTGGGGCAGGCCCACGTCCACGGTCACGCCGCTCTTGCGCTGCATGCGCTCGGCGGCGATGTGCACGTGGTTCTCGCCCATGCCCGACAGGATCGTCTCGCCGGTCAGCGGGTCCTTGCTCGTGTGCAGCGTCGGATCCTCGGAGGTCAGCTGGGCGAGCGCCGGGCCGAGCTTGTCCATGTCGGTCTTGGTGCGCGGCGTGATCGCCGCGGAGAAGACGGGCGCCGGGAAGGCAATGCTCGACACGAGGCAGGGCTGGCCGGGCGCGGCCAGGCTGTCGCCGGTCTCGGTCTCCGAGAGCTTGGCGACGATGCCGATGTCGCCCGCGCTGATCTCGTCGATGGGCTGCTGGTCCTTGCCGCGGAGCATCATCAGCTGGCCGACGCGCTCGTCGCGGTTCTTCGTGCAGTTGTGCACGCTGCTGTCGGAATGGAGCACGCCACTGTAGACGCGCAGGAAGCTGAGCGTGCCGTAGCGGTCGACCTGCGTCTTGAAGACGAGCGCGGCCAGCGGGCTGGCGGGGCTCGGCTCGACGCGGAAGGTCTCGTTGCTCTCCGGGCGCGTCAGCGTGACCTGCCCGCAATCGACCGGGGACGGCAGGTAGGTGATGATGGCGTCGAGCAGCTGGCTGATGCCGACGTTGCAGGTGGCCGCGCCGCAGAAGGCGGGAATAATCTTGCCCGACTTGATGCCGTTGAGCACGCCCTGAATAATCTCGTCGTCGGTCAGCGCCTCGCCCTCGAGGTACTTCATGGTCAGGTCGTCGTCGGTCTCCGCGGCGCGCTCGATCAGCTCCTCGCGGAACGCCGCCACCGGCCTGGCCATGTTCTCGGGGATGGCCGCCTCGTGGAACTGGCCACTGCCGTCGAGCGCGCTGTAGACGTAGGCTTTGCCGTGGAGCAGGTCGACGACGCCGCGGAAATCGTGCTGGCTGCCGATGGGCAGCTGCAGGGGCGTCACGCCTTTGCCCAACAGATCGCGTGCCTGGGCGACGGTGCGGAGGAAATCCGCGTTCTCGCGGTCCATGCGGTTCACGAACAACAGGCGGGCGGAGATCCGAGCCTCATTCGCCAGGACCCACGACTGCTCGGCGCCCACTTCCACCCCGCCGACGGCGTCCAGCATAAGGATCGCCCCGTCCGACACGCGCGCGGCCGCTTTGGCCTCGCCCACGAACTCGGCATAGCCGGGCACGTCGATCACGTTAATCTTGTGATCGTGCCACTCCAGGGGGGCGAGAGCGAGCTGGATCGACATGGTGCGCTTGATTTCATCGGGGTCAAAATCGGTGGTGGTGTTGCCCTCTTCGACGCGTCCCAGGCGAGTAATGGCTTTGGCGTTGAAGAGCATGGCCTCGACGAGGGACGTCTTGCCGCCGCTGCCATGCCCGAATACACCCACGTTCCGAATATCCTCTGTCTTATAGGTTTTCATGGAGCAGGATTCCTCTCTTCAAGCTCGTACCGAAGTAGGAAAACCGAGGCCTCCGACGTTGGCTAGGACGGGGGTCGTGTAAGTCATTATACGCCAAGCGCACGAATTTTGGCAAAATGGACCCGGGCGCGCTGGGCCGGGCGCGACGGGGTAGGCGCCGGTGGGTTGCTTTCGTCGCCGCGCCCCCGCTTGTCACCCTGAACCGCAGGGGAAGGGTCACCGCGCCGGGATGCGGCGGTGCGGCCGCCGTTGCCGCGCCGGCCGGCATGCCGGCGGCCGCAGCGCCGGCCAGGGCAGGCCGCCCGGCGCGGAGATGTTTCACTGCGTTCAACATGACAGGGGGAGGGCCGGGAGCAACGCGTTTCCCCGCCGACCAGCGGCCCTGATCGCCCCACGTCGCACGATGCCCCGGTCGCCCCACCCCCCTGTCAATCCTGAGCGCAGCGAAGGATCTCCAACTCCGCGATGTTGCCCGGAGTACCGCCTTTCCACGCCAAGGCGCATCCCGGCAGCCGAGCGCTGGCCAGGGCAGGCCGCCCGGCGCGGAGATGTTTCACTGCGTTCAACACGACAAGGGGAGGACCGAGAGCCAGCCAGTACGGGCCGCCGGGGCACTACCGTGCCCCATCCAACCCCGCCCCGCAAAAAGAGCCCATGCCCCCCAAAAGAGCGTCAGCCGCGTCAGCCAAACGCAATTCACCACTGATAGCAGGAAGAAACATGGCTGACGCTCTTGCCCAAAGAGCGTCAGCCAAGGGCAAGAGCGTCAGCCGCCTGCCGGCGCGGAGAGGGGCCCACGTGGTTCCACAGGACGCGGGCGGGACGGGGGCGCGCAACGTCGCGCCCGTTAGGGGCGCCCCTGGGGACGCGTGAAGCCCCCTGCTGTGCCGGGCAGGGGGCTTCGCGCCAGAGGAAGGAGAGCTCATGAAACATCGGACCACGACGACCCACGATGTTTACTGATCCCAGCATAGCGCAACTCCGGCCGCGGCGGAAGGGGAGATTGGTCCCGCCGCGTATGGGACGATAGTACCGCCCCGGACATACAGAAACCCCCCGCCGGCCCAGGCGAGGGGTTTCTGCTCTTCAGGAAGGAGTTCTCATGCGGCGAGTGTTTTCTCTTCTCTCTTCACCCATTACGACGAACCATCCACGCGAATATTACACGGTCCTCACACGAATTCCAAAATTCGTGCGCGACGAGTGCGATCCGCCGCCGAAAGCGCAGCGCCCGGCCTCCTGCGAGGTCGGGCGCCGGATGCCGGGATGCCGGGGCTCAGCCGCCCGAATTGGCGATCTGGCCGAGATCGAGCACGCCGTTCTTGTCGGTGTCGACCACGAGGACGTCGCCCGCGCTCGTCACCGCAATGCCCGTGGGGCGCACGAGCGTCACGTTGTTCGCCGAGTTCTTGCTGCCGAGCAGCTTGCCGTCGGCGCTGTACTTGTAGACCGTCTGCTTGGCCGGGTCGGTCACGTAGACGTTACCGCTGCCGTCGATGGCGAGCCCGGGCTCCAGGAACGCTGCGTCACGCGACCAGGCGCCGGTCGGCAGTGACCAGCGGCGCAGCGGCTGGCCCGTCTTGTCGAAGACGTTGATGCGCGCGTTGAACGTATCGGCGACGTAGACGTTGCCCTGGCTGTCGAGGGCGACGCCCATCGGCTCGTTCAGCTGGTCGGGGCCATTCGACTGGCCCATGTTGGGTCCGGCACCCTGCCCGATCTGGCGCAGCGGCTGGCCGTTCGCGTCGAAGACGAGCACGCGCTTGTTGCCGGTATCGGTCACGTAGACCTCACCCGCGCTGCCGATGGCGATGTCGCGCGGCCCGTAGAAGCGGGTGTTGGCATCGGCCGGCAGCGGCGTGGCCGCCGGCGGCGGGGTCGGCGCGGGCGGCGGGTTCAGGTCGATGAACGAGCCCCACGTAATCAGGAACTTGCCGTCCTTGTCGAACTTCTCGACCCGGTGGTTCCAGGTATCGGCCACGTAGACATTGCCCTGCGCATCGACCGCGATGCCGCCCGGGCCGGTGCCCGCGACGCGGCTGCCGTTGATGTTGAGGCCGATGAACTGGCCGTCGCCCGAGCCCTCGCTGCCGAAGGCGGTGACGAAGGTGCCGTCCTTGGCGAACTTCTCGACGCGCATGTTCGTCGTGTCGACGACGTAGTAGCTGCCGTCGAGCGGCGAGATGGCGATGCCGCGCGGCTGGTTGAACTGGCCGTTGCCGTTGCCCTGCGCCGCCATGTCGAACAGCTTGTTGGTCGTGCCGTTATTGGCCGGCGGGGTCGACGACTGCGGCGTCGTGGTGTTCGGGGCCGCGCCGGTGCCGGTCAGCGGCGCGCCGAACTCGGCCACCAGGTCGTTGCGCACGTACAGGTAGAAGTCGGTCGAGCCGAGCGGCAGCGGCGGATCGCGGTAGAGTAGATACTTGCCGGGCACGCTGTTCACGCTCCAGTTGGCGGGATTGATCAGGTTGGCGAAGTAGGTGCCGACGAAGCCCGCCACCTTGTAGGTGTCCTCGGGGAACCACCAGCGCAGCACGTAGTGCGTCTCCTGGTACTTGCCCTGCACCTGCTGCTGGAAGGCGGCGTCGTCCTTGCTCTCCTGGCTCGCGATGATGACGGGCGAGTTGGCGGCGAACGTGTAGGAGCCCTTCTGGAAGCGGGCGATCTTCAGCTGGTCGCGCCAGTACCAGTCGAAGGGCCACTCGACGGTGGAGTCGAGCGCGATGTCCATGCCGCGGCCGCCGGTCACGTCGTTCGTGTTACGGTCGGTGAAGGCGGTGAGGTCGCGACCGAGGCGGCTGATGCGCTGGGCGACCTCGGGCACGTCGGGCGCGGTCTGCGTGTAGACCATCATCTCGACGGGCGTGGCGCCGTTGCGGAACGAGGTCATGACGCTGCTGCGCACCTCGTAGGCGAACATCACGAGCAGCAGCGCCAGGATGCCCGCGCGCCAGGCGATCGGCCGGCCCATGCGGTTGGCTTGCCAGACGATGCCGCCGATCATCAGGATCACGAACGCGCCGAGAATGATCGCCTTGAGCAGCTCCTGCTGCTGCCCGCCCGCATCCGAAAGCGCGCCGAAGAACGATTGCAGCCCGAAGAGCAGCAGCACGATCAGGCCGCCGAGCAGCAGACCGCCTTCGCGGAAGGCCGAGCGCCAATCGGTGCGCCCGAGCAGGCGGCCCACGCCGGCCCCGGCCAGCAGGCTGAACGGCAGCGCGATCTGCATCAGCAGCCAGGGCATCTTCTCGCCCGCGATCGAGTAGGCGACGAGCGCGCCGAACGACCAGAAGGCGAGGAAGCAAACGGTGAAGCCGGCCATGACGGCGCCCGACGGTAGGCCGAAGCCGTATTCGTCGGTGCCCTCCATCAGCGCGTTGGCGCCGCGCAGCGTCGTGCGGTTCGGGTCCGACGGGCGGCGGAGCTCGCGCCCCTCGGCGTAGTCGGCCATCGGCAGATCCTCGGGCCAGCTGGCAGTGCCGCGGAAGGCTTTGACGGCCAGGGCGATGAGGAAGGCGATGCCCCCAAAGATGGCGAGCGGCTCATAGATCGGTCCCAGCAGCAGCGCGTAGTAGTACCAGGGCTGGTCGCCGCGGGCCACGCCGCTCTGCGTGAGCCAGTACGCAAAGCCCTGCCAGATGCCGGTCAGGCCCGACGGGTCGGTCATCAGGTGCGTGTAGAAGACGACGTAGATGCCCACGAGCACGCCGAACGCGCCGAGCGCCGTCCAGCGTTGCTCCAGCAGCGATCCCACCGCCTCGCCGATCGGGTCCACCTCCATCCGCCGGTCGGGGTCGGCGGGCGCGCCGAAGAAGCGCAGCCAGGCCCAGGCGACGCCGAGGAAGATCACGAACAGGCCGGTATTGATGTAGGTGAGCTCGTGGCTGGTGATGCCGATGCCCAGGCCGACCGCGATAGCGTAGAGCCAGGCGCCCTTATGCGTGCGGATGAAGCCCAGGATGCCGAGGAACATCAAGAAGGTGCCGACGAGGGCGAACATGTCGTGGCGCAGCGCCCGCGAGTAGTACATGATGCTCGGGGAGAAGGCCACGATCGTCGCCGCGGCCAACGCGCCGAAGCGCCCAATATATGGGCGCATGTACCAGATCATCAGGATCAGGATCGTCCCGAAGATGGCCGGCATGATGCGTGTCGTGGCGTCGCTCACCCCGAACAGCAAGAAGCCGAGCGCGACCACGGTGTACAGGAAGGGCCCGTGGTACGCCGGATCATACTTCCAGGGATTGCCGTTCAGGAACTGGTACGAGTAGTAGGCGTGGATCAACTCGTCGTGGTGCAGGGCGCGGCTGCCCAGGTCCCAGAAGCGGGTCAAGACGACAACCAGCACCAGCAGCCCGAAGTAGAGGGCGGCCCAGTTCACCCGCGACAGGTCGATCGATTGATCGAGGACCGACATGCGGGCCGCCGGGCGGCGATTGATCGTGGATTCCAAGCGACTTCTCCTTCAGACGTCTTCGTATGCGATGTTACTGCCGTGCGCCGGTGATCTGCGCGGAGTCTCCGCGTCCGCCCTGCGCGTTACGCGACCTTAGTGCGACAGCTGGCTGTCGTAGTTAGGCAAGTCGAGCGTGGCCAGGTAGTTGTACAGCGGATAGAGATCCTTGCGCACGAAGACCGCCATGTCGGTCGATCCGAGCGCCATGGTCGGTTGGCGATAGATGAGATAGTTCCAGAGCTTGCCCTGCTCCGACGGCGTGCGCAACGTATAGGAGATGGAGTCCAGCGCGCCCTCGATCTGGCGCACGGGCCCCTTCACCTGCTTGCCGCTCGCGTCGAGCAGGTAGTTGGGCGTGCCGTCGGCCTTCGTCGGCTGCGCCGGATTCAGCTCATCCCACGTCGCCGGGATGAAGTTGCGATACATGTCCTCGGGGAACCACCAGCGCATGGGGTACTTGACGCCGACGTAGTTGTCGAGCTGCGGCGCCTGCCCCGACTTGGCCTTGTCGTACCAGGCCGAGTTCGAGAATCAGGACCGCCACGGACGGGTCGATCGTGGTGCCCGGGCCGTTGGCCAGGAACTGCTTGTTCTTGTAGTCGCGCAGGTACCACTCCCAGGGCCACGACGCCAGGCTGTCGTAGATGACCTTGAGGTCGCGGGTGCCGGTCTGATCGACCGAGAGCCGGTCGATGGCATCGGCCGCCTGGGTCACGTAAGGGCTCGTCTGCACGTAGACGGCGACCTCGCGGGCATCCATCGGGTTGTAGAACGACAGCTGGATCGCCGCGCGCACACCGTAGACGGCGAGCACGAGGAAGAGGCCGACCAGGCTGTAGCGCAGGATACGGCTGCCGCCCACCAGGCTCCAGAACGCGCCCGCCAGCAGGAGCAGGAGGGCCGGCCAGATCAGCAATTGCCACCAGTTCTGGTAATCGTTGTTCACCACCCGGTGGGTGATGTTCATCGCCCAGAAGACGAAGAGGGCCAGGAAGAGCGTCAGGTAGATGACGAAGGGCAACCAGGACGCGGGCGCCGTGAAGCCCGACCAGGGTGCCCAGTTGCTGGGCGCCGCGTTGATGGGTGTGGAGACGCGGCCGCTGCGGCTGTAGGTGCGGCGCACCGGCCGGTCGCCGTCCTCGTCACCGGCCGCGTAGGCCGCGGCCAACGCCCGGCTGCGCCGGTTGCGGATCATGCTCTTGATCAATTGGCCGAGCGCGAGCGCGGCGAGCAGGATCAGCGGCTGCGCGATGTGGATCATCAGCCAGGGCATTTTCTCCCCGGCCCAGCTATACAGGGCGAACGTGCCGAGCGACCAGGTGATCAGGAAGAGCACCAGGAACGGCCGGAACTCGGCGAAGTCGACAGGCTTGCCCACGTTGAAGCCGGTCGTCGCGCCGGGCACCACGGGCAGGTCCTCCCGCGCGTTGCGAAAGCTACTGACCAGCATGGTCAGGATAAAGAGCGGAATGGCGATGGGGAAGAAGAGGATGGCCAGCGCGTAGACAATCGCCGCCGTGCGCTGGTTGAAGATCAAAGCGCGCACGCCCTGCCAGACGAAGTAGAGCGCGCCGACGATCGCGAAGAAGATCGCCAGGGGCTCGTAGACGGGCAGCACGATGAAGTAGTAGAACCAGGGCTGGTCGCCGCGCCGCACGTCCTGCTGGGCCAGCCAGTAGCCAATCGAGCCGAACAGGCCGGTGCCGATGCCGTTGATGTTCGTGAACATGCTCGTGTAGAGCGCCACGAAGATAATCACCGCGACGGCGAGGCCGGTGCCGAACACCCCGGGGTGGCGCACCAGGTAGCCCACCGCGTAGGGCACCGAGCCCGGCTGATAACGCTCGAACAGGTTGGGCAGGTCGGGCGCCGGAGCGCGCGGCGCCACGCGGCGCCGGGACGCCGGGACGGTCGCCGCGAGCGGCGCGGGCTCGCCCTCCAGGTCCTCGCCCACGAAGCTGTCGTAGTCTTCCAGCGTGTCGGCGGCGAGCGCATCGTCGTGGCCGTTCGTGCCTTCGCCATTGGTGTGCGCACCGGGGGCCGGCGCTTCGAGGACGGCTCCGTTCGCGGGCCGGTAGGTGACCTCGGGCTCGGCGCCGCCGGCTGTCGCGGCCACTGTCTGCGGCACCGCCGCTGCCTCGCCGGCCTCCTCATCCGCCGCGTCCGCCACGGGGGCGGCCGGCAGTGCGGCCAGCGCCGCCTGCCGCACGCGCCGGCTCTGGTCCCAGAGCAGGTAGCCCCAGACGACCAGCCAGAGCGCCGTCACGAACGCCATCACCTGGATCAGCGGGTGGCCGAGCAGCGCGACCACGAAGGTCTGGATGTTCTGCGGGGTCGGATCCTGCGCGGGAATGCTGGGGAGCGCGGGCGTCGACGGCAGCTTCAGGATGATCAGGCCCAGGCCCCCGGCGGCCGCCAGGTAGGCCAGGAAGGTGGTGAACATCCAGCGGCCCATCTGCCAGGCAAACAGGCCTATGAGCAGCAAGCCGACGATCGCCGTCGTCAGGTAGGCGCTTTCCTTGATCGTGAACATCAGCGAATAGCCCGCGCACATGACGTAGAAGTCGCGCGGCTTGCGCTGGTCGATGAAGCGCCACAGGCCGATGACGAAGATCATCTCCATCGCGGCGTAGATCGAGTCCTCGCGCGCCATGCGGCTGAAGTACATGATGGTCGGCGAGATGAGGAAGAGGAACGAGGCGATGAGCGCGGGCCAGCGGCCCAACTGGCGGCGCAGGAAGAAGGGCCCCATCACCAGGATCATCCCGCAGAAGGCCGAGGCAAAGCGCGCCGTCGCGTCCGTTGCGCCGAAGAGCAGGAAGGCGAAGTCGATGAGGTGGAACTGCTCGGGGCCGTGCATCATCGGCGAGTGGATGTACCCCTGGTCCATATAATAGCGCCAGGAGAAGACGGAGTGGAGACTCTCGTCGTGGTGCAGGCCTTTGAACCCCAGGTCGCTGAAGCGCGTGATCAGGGCCAGGACAAAGAAGAGCAGATACAGCCCGTTCTCCAGCGTCAGCCAGGACTGGACGCCGGAGCGGCCCCCGTCCTCGGCCGCCGTCGTGGCGGCCGGCTCCGCGGGGTGGGGGCCGGTCGCCCGAATGGGCAGGGTTCCGGTTTTCACCGCCGGCCCGTCATCCGCGGCGACGCGGGCTTCCGGGCGCCGGCTGGAACTCCGGCTTTGTGTCTTCATGAGGGATCCTTTTGCACTGATAGGTCGTCGGGGCCGCTCGCGGCCGCCGGGCGAAGCGGGACCAAGGCACCCATGCGGGCGAATACCGGGCCTGCACAGGCTCGCCGGGCATAGGGATTAAACCCGCGGCTGGAAGGCTGGTCTATTTTACAACAATCATAACCCTAACGCAAACTCAGCAGGTAGGGCGCCGCCCCGCCGCCGGGCAGCCGCAGCCAGTCGGCGACGGGCTGCAGCGTGGCCGGCGCGATCCGGCCCGCCGGGGCCGCATCCGGCGCGCCCATCCCGGCCGTGGGCAGGGGGCCGGGCGTCGTGCTGGCGATTGGCACGGTGCGCGCCGTTGGCGCGAAGGGCAGAGCCGTCGCCCCCTGCGCGAACGTCGGGCTCGCGGTCAGCGCGAGCACGCCCGCTCCGGCCGGACCCGCGCCGCCCCGGCCCTGCAGCAGCGCCATGAGCAGCAGCCCGGCCAGGATGAGCGCGCCGAGCGCGACCGGGGCCAGGCGCGGCCAGGTCCGGCGGCGCAGGGCGGCCGGATGTGCCGCGCGATCGAGCAGGCGGGCGCGCAGGGCGGCCCGGCCAGTCGCCGTCGCGGCGAGATCGAGCGCGGCCAGATCGCGAGCCACAGCCAGCCGCCCGCCATAGGCCGCGGACACCGGCCTCGGCTCCGCCACGGCGGGGTCGCCCGCCAGTAAGGCGTCAACATCCCGGCCGAAGCGGGCCGCCCACTCGGATTCGGTCATCAGGGTCCTCCCGGAGTCAACTCGGCCCGCAACCGGCCGACGGCGCGATAGAGGATGACTCCCACGTTGCTTTCGCTCAGCCCGGTCAGTTCGGCGATGCGCCGGTTGGTGAGCCGCGCGCCGAACTTCAGGGCCAGCAGGTCGCGCTCCCGGTCAGCCAGCCGGGCGACGGCGGCGAGCAGCGCGGCGCGCGTCTCGCCCGCGATCACGAGCTCCTCGGGTGCGGGCCCGCCGGCCGCCCGGTCGTGCAGCACGTCGAGCGACAGCCAGCGATGGCGGCGCTCGGCGCGCAGGTGGTCGCTTACGGCGTGCCGGGCGATGGCCAGCAGCCAGACCGCGAAGGGTGCCTGCTCGGCCCGATACCCGGCGATGCCCGCCAGCACGCGCTCGAAGATCGTGCCCGTCAGGTCTTCGGCGACCGCGGCGTCGCGCACCCGGTAGCGCACATAGGTGTAGACGCGCGGAAAATAGTGGTCGTAGACCGCCGCGAACGCCGCCGGATCGACCGCCACGCGTGCCAGCAGCGCCGCCTCGTTGGCCAGCGCGCCGGCCGGGTTATTCATGAACGCGAGCATAGGCCATTCGTCGGGACTCCGCCTGTTGCGCCGCGCGCCGCTATGAATCAGTACGCCACTCCGCGCAAAGTATTACACGTCCGTTGCTACCGGCCGCCGAATCTTGCAGCAAACGCGGGTGCCGTGGTATAGTTTGCCGGTGCCGGGAGGCACGCGCGGGCCGATCGCCCGCGGCATACCTCTATAATACCGAACGGCGGCCACCAGCGCGACCCGTCGGGCCGCCGCCGATCCCATGCAACATAAACCGATCGACCCGCCGCTTCAGTTCCCGGCGGGTCGCGCGCAGCAAAGGGGCACGCCTTCGTGGCAGCACGCGACCTTTCCCGCGGCCCGGCCGGCCGCCCGCCCGTCCATCCTTTCCGCCTGCGCACCTGCTGTGTGGCGTTCGCCCTGCTCGGCGCGTGCGCTCTCGCCCTGGCCGGCTGCTCGCGGCCCGGCTTCCTCGGCGGCGGGGCGACGCCGACGCCCACCAGCACCCCCGTGCCGACCGAGACGCCCGGCCCCTCGCCCACGCCCGACCCCGTGCAGCCCGACGACATCGTCTACGTGCGGCGCTTCGTCTTCGGCCTGAGCGGCGACCTCTACCTCGTGCACCCCTCCGGCCTGGCCCCGCGCCAGATCACCCAGTTCACCCGCGACCAGGCAAGCGCCGCGTCGGATTACCCATCCTGGAGCCCGGACCACACGGCCGTCGCCTTCGCTAGCGAGTACCGCGACCTCTACAATTTGGCCACCTGGAACCTGTACACGATTGACCCGCAGGGCCGCGGCGCGCAGCAGATCACCGGGCTGCCCCAGCCGAACAACGGCTACTTCCCCTCGGTGATGTCGGCGATCCCCGGCGTCAGCGTCTGGGCGATGATGACACCGCCGCCCGGCGTGCGCGTCACGGGCCGCGTGCTCGCGAACGGGCAGCCCGTGGCCGGCGCGGTGGTCGTCTCCTGGCTCGGCCGCGGCTTCGCCACTACCGATGCAGCGGGCCGCTACGTGCTCAACGACGTGCCGCCCGGCCGGGGCTGGATCAAGGCGACGGGCGAGCCGGGGGTCGGCTGGGCCTGGGTCACGCCGGTCATGGGCGCGGCCGCGAACGCGCCCGATATTACGCTCGATCCGCGCCTGGGCGGCGCGGAGTACGTCGACCCGGGTTGGGATCTGCGGGGCGGCTTCTGGAGCCTCTACCGCCAGCACTGGTTCGACCCTGCGAACGAGAATCCCGAGTACGCGACGTCTCTCGTGCACATGCAGGCCGACGGCGGCAACCTGGTCCAGGTCTACGCCGCCACGAGCAAGACGCTGGGCCGGCCGCGCGCCAACCCCTCGCGCCCCAGCGAGGTGGCGATCGTCGACGGCACCGATCTCCTGCTGCTGGAGACCGACCTCGCGGCGCCCGCAGGCCAGGCGGTGACCACGAAGCAGGTGCTGCGGCACAACCTGGTGCGCAATTCGCCCGTCGCCTGGTCGCCCGACGGCACGCGGCTCTACTACACCGTGCCCGGCACGGCCGACTCCGCCTACGACAGCCTGCAGGAATTGACCGTGGCGACCGGCGCGACGCGCCAGATCACGCTCTTCCGTCCCGATCAGCAGGAGATCACCGGCTTCGACCTATCGCCCGACGGCAGCCAGGTGGTCTACGAGGAGATGGGCGACCTCTTCATCCGCGGCCTGAATGACCCGCCCGACGCCAAGCCCCGCCACATCACCTACTACGGCCAGGGCACCCGCCCCACCTGGGGCGGGCACTAACCCGCAAAGGCGGCTCCGCCCTTTGCCGGGGCAATCCTCAAAGCAGGTCAGTGACCAGAGGGAAATCACCGGGTCTACCGGGCCGGGGGTTACGCGGAGTTAGCCGCGGCGGGCGGCGACGGCGTAGATGAGGTCGACCAGGCGCTCGGCGGCGTCGGGGTGGGCGAGTGCGTGGCCGGCGCCCGCCATGCGGCCGAGGCGTGCCGGGTCGGCGAGGAGATCGCGCACTTCCGCGGTGAGGCGCGCCGGGGTGAGGTCGCGCTGGGGCAGGACGATCGCGGCGCCCGCGGCGGCCAGCCGCTCGGCGTTCGCGGTCTGCTCGTCGGCGGCGGTGCCCGGCAGCGGCACCAGGATGGCCGGCTTGCCCAGCGCGGCGAGCTCGTTGACCGTGCCCGCGCCCGCCCGGCCTACCACGAGCGCCACCAGCGCGAACAGGTCGGCCAATTCCGGCCCGACGAAGGCCACCGGCCTGTAGCCCGCGCGGGCGCGCGGGTCCGCCGCCGCGCCGGCCTCGGCGCGCGCCAGGTCGGTCCCGCTGCCGTCGGGCCCTTCACCCACCTGATGCACCACCTGCGCCACCTCCAGCAGCGCCGGCAGGGCGGCGTGCACGGCCTCGTTCAGCGCGTGGGCACCCTGCGCGCCGCCCGTGACGTAGACGACGGGCCGATCGGGCGCCAGGTCCCAGTGCGCCCGGGCGCGCGCCGCGTCACCCGCCGCCAGCCCGGGCCGCAGGGGGTTGCCGGTGAGCACCGTCTTGCCGGCCGGAAAGTCCGCGGCCGATTCCGGGAAGCTGATGGCGACGCGCCGGGCGAACCGCGCCGCGATGCGGTTCGCCAGGCCGGAGCGGGCGGTCTGCTCGTGAGTGATGGCCGGCACGCCCAGCAGCCGGCCGGCGATGATCGGCGGCACGCAGACGTAGCCGCCCGTGCTGAAGATGACGGCGGGGCGGAAGCGGGCCACCTGCCAGGCGGCCTGCACGACGCCGATGGGGATGCGCGCCAGGTCGAGAGGCGTGCGCCAGGAGAAGTAGCGCCGCAGCTTGCCCGTCTCGACCGCCACGTAGGGCACGCCGATCTCGGCGATGAGGCGGCGCTCCACGCCATGGCGGCTGCCGAGATAGCGCAGGGTGGGGGGCCGGCCCGTCTGCGCGCCGCGCTCGCGCAGGCAGGCGATCACGGCCACCGCCGGGCTGACGTGGCCGCCCGTGCCGCCGCCCGTGAGCAGGATCCGCGGCCCGGGGCGGCCCGTTACCCGATCTGCCAATAGCCCGGGGACGCGTCGGCGGGCGCGGTGCCCTCGGCGGGGGTGCCGGAGTCCGCGCCCGCGGCATCACGATACGCCGCCCGCAGGCCGATGTATCCGGCGTCGACCGCTGGCAGGCTGCCGCCGATGGAGCCGGAGACGGTGCCGATGCCGCCCAGCGTCGCCTCGACCCCCGCGGTCGTGCCCGAGGAGATGACGCGCTCCTGGCCGGACGGGGTGAGCGCGGCGGGGATATCCACGGCGCCTGTGGGCTCCGCGGGCATGGCGTCGTCCGCGCCGACGTAGCGCAGCCGGCCGGTCTCGTATAACTGCTTGACCAGTCGGTCCGCGGCCGCCTCGTCGACGCCGAGCGCGTCCTCGACCGCCCGGCGCAGCGTGACCTGCCCGGGCTGCCGCGGCCCGGCGAGGCGCGCGCCGAAGCGCGCCTGCAGCGTGGCGAGCGCGGCGGCGCTGCCGGCGGGGTCCTGAGTCATGGCCGGGCCCTCCTCTTAGCCGATCTGCCAGTAGCCCTGGGCATTGTCGCCGTGGGCCACCAGCGCCTCCGACGGCGTGCTTGGCGGGCTCGGCACGCCCGTGTCGCCCAACTGGCCCATGGTCGCGCCTTCGCGGTCTTCGGCCGCGGCGCGCGCCGATTCCTCGGGGCTGATCGGCGTGCCCGGCGGGGCGATCTCCGCGGTGGCCGGGGTGCTCATCACGCCGCCGCCGAAGGGCACGACGCCGGCCGCGCCCGAGTCGGGGTTGGGCGCGACCGCGCTCTCGGCCACGAGGCCGCCGCCCCGGTTGACCGCGGTGCCGATCACCGGGGCGGGCACGACGAACTCCTCGCCGCTCTGGGCCGTCGTCGTGCCGGGGATGGCAAGCACGGGGCCGGTGGCCGGCACGCCGGTGTCCTCGTCGTCCACGTCCTCCGTCACGAAGCGCAGGCGGCCGCTCTCGGTCAGCTTCTTGACGAGGCGGTCGGCCGTCGCGGGGTCGGCCCCTATCTGCTGCTCCAGCGTGCGCCGCAGATCGTCCTGGGTGTCGCCCAGCGACCCCTCCAACCGGTCGCCATACTGCTGCCGGAGCGTGTTCAACGCGGTCTGCAGTGCGCGTGCGTCGGTGTCCATAGCCATGCACTCCTTTCCACTCCGCGGCTGGGCCCGGCTCACGGCGGGGCCCGGCACGCCGTTGCCGTCACAACAGCAAGCCCCGGACCACCGCTGCCCCGCTCCGCGCGGGACTTTCGTCCGCCGGATGGGTGCCGCTGTTCGCTTGACTCGGTTTCCGGGCGGGGTGTATAATGCGGGTGACCCGATCCAATCAGGGAGGTCGCACGAGTGATCAAAACGCCATCATCCCAAGCCCGGCAGTTGCTGCCACGTCACCGGCTGTGAGACCTGCGCGTCTCCGGCCGGTGATGCTGTTTTAGCGACCTGCTCCCGTAGGGCCGGCGCAACGATCCGGCACACGGCACGGATTGGACTTGTGGTCACGGCGTTGTCGAGACCCCTGGTATATGGGCGGTGGGTCTTTAGCAGAGGAGGTTTTCCGTGAACTCCAGTCTGATCAGTAAAATCGACAAAGCCAAGCGCTATGAGCACGAGCCCGAGCGCATCACCTTCCGCAGCCTGGATATCAGCTTCAACGGTGAGAATGCGACCCACGAGGTGACCCTGAGCGGCGACGCCTGGAACTGCAACTGCGGCTTCTTCGCCAAGAACGGCACCTGCTCCCACGTCATGGCCATGCAGCGCATTCTCGCTCCGATGTTGTCGGCCGAGGCCCGCTACTATGGGCCCGATCCCTACGTCAACGCCCAGCTCCACGACGAGAGCCCGGCCGTGGCGCCGGCCGCCGGGACGGCCTGACCCCGGCCCCTTCCAGCCCCGAAATGAAAGTGCGGTGCCGGCCGGCACCGCACTTATTTTATGCGCTTCGCGAGGACCCGGCGCGGGGCCGGTCAGTGCGCGGTGTTGACCGCGATGTCGAGGCTACGGCTGTTGTTCGCCGTGCTCGTCTCACCGGCCACGGGCACGATCTGGACCGTGAGGTGGTAGCGGGTGTAATAGGGCGGCGTATCGCGCGAGGTGAGGTGCACGGGGAGCAGGTTGCCCGCGGCGATCGAGTCGACGGTCTGTTCGGCGTGCAGCAGCAGCCGGCTGCCCGAGGCATCCCAGAGGTCGGCGCGTACCTGCACGGCCAACTCGCGCTGGTCGCCCTGGTTGCTGACGCCAATCACGAGGTTGACCGGCTTGTGGTCGAGCAGGGTTTGCACGTCCAGGCCCGGGTCGAAATCGACGCCGAGAATGGCGAGGTCGTGGCGCGACCCGGCCGGATGCGCGGCGCTGCGGACTGCCGTCGCGGTGGGCGGCGCCGTCGGCGTGCTGTCCTGCACCGTGATGCTGCCGCAGCCGCTGATGCCGAGGTAGAGGCCGAGGCTCAGGAGCAGGAGCCCCGGGCGGGCGGCACGCGGCCACCCTGGCTGGTTGCGTTGCTGTCCCATCTGTCCACACACGCGGCCGGACACGGTGCCTGCCGCGAATAAGTTGCACGGGCCTGTGGCGCTGCCACCCGGCAGCCGCGGTCATCCTACCGCATCGATCGGGCCTTGTCAACGCGGCTGGGCCCGCTCGGCCGGATCGTGGGCCGGGCGATGCGGCTTTGAGACGTTATTGTGATATACGCGCCCGGCGCGAACCTGTTATACTGGGGCCGCAAACCGGCGCGACCTCCCGATCTGCTCCCGTCGCTCGCGGGGCGGCGACACCGCCACAAGGATGGAGCGAGTTCGATGCCCAAAGAAGCATACACGCCTGCCCGGAAGATCTACGCGCTGGCCCTGGGGCTCACCGGCTACGCGCTGCTGATCTGGCGCCTCACGCAGACGCCCCTCGACACGAGCCAGTGGCTCTACACCCTGCTGCTGGCGGCGCTCGCCCTCCTCTTCGGCATGCTGGGCGCCGTGCTCCCCGGCGACATCTACCTGGGCCTGGAGGCCACCTCCTACTACGCGGCCATCCTGACGCTGCCGCCCGTGGCCGTCGGGCTCGTGGCGCTGTGCGCACCGCATGCCCACTGGCTGCGCCTGCGCGGCGGGCTAACCGGCTGGGCCGTCTTCCGCAACGGCGGCATGTACGCGATCATGGGCCTGATAGGCGGTTGGGTCTACCAGATGGCCGGCGGCACACGCCCGCTCACCGAGCTCTCGCCCCTGAGCCTCGTCGCGCTGGCGCTGGCGCTGATCGCGATCCGCGTGCTCAACGACCTGGCGATCGTCGGCAGCGAGCTGGTCAAGACCGGCGCGCGGCGCTCGGCCCGCGCGGTCCTGGCCAGCCAGCGCACCAGTTGGGGCGTCGAGGCGCTGGCCTACCTGCCGGCCCTGCTCACCGCCCTGGTCTACACCCGCGTCGGCTGGGGCGGTCTGGCGGTCTGGCTGCTGATCCTGACGGCCGGTGCGGCGGCGCTCTACCAGCTGGTGCAGGCGCGCACCGAGCTGCACGCGCGGCTGGCGGATCTGGGTCGGGCCAACGCGGCGATGGGCGCCCGCAACGATCGCGAGCACGTCATGGCCGCCCGGCTCAGCCAGGCGGCCGAGGATCTGGCCGGCTACGCCGTGCGCCTGGCCGCCGCCCTGCAGCAGCAGCACAGCGCCGTGGCCGAGATCACCGCCACGGTCGAGCAGTTGGCACGCCAGGCTGCCTACATCGCCGAGACGGCGAGCGCGGTCGAACTCCACGGCGGGCACCGCACTCAGCACCGCCGACCGCGGCCGCGACGCCGCGAGCAGCAGCGTGCAGGCCATGGCCGAGGTCGAGCAGAACGTGCGCGAGATGCACGAGCACATGACCGTGCTCGATTCGCGCTCGCGCCTCATCCGCCGCACCCTGCAGACCATCAACAGCATTGCCGGGGAGACGCATCTGCTCGCGCTGAACGCCACCATCGAGGCGGCCGGGGCGGGCGAGCGCGGCCAGCGCTTCGGTGTGGTGGCCCAGCAGATCAACCTCCTGGCCGACCAGGCGCTGAAGGCGGCCGACGAGATCCAGACCACCGTGCGCGAGATCGAGACCGCCACCGAGGACACCAAGTCGGTCATCGCGCGCGGCCTGACCGAGACCCGGCGCTATGCCGGCCAGGTCGACGAGGCGCGGCAGGCGATCGACCAGATCGTCGGCGCGGCGGCACGCGCCAGCGCGATGGCGCAGCAGATCCGGCAGGCGACCGAGCAGCAGACGCTGGCCAGCAGCCAGGTGACGACGGCCATGCGCGAGATCGTGGCCTCGCTGGGCACCGCCAGCGCCGAGGGCGCCGCGGTCTCGACGGCGGCCGAGGACCTGCGCCGCATGGCCGGCGAGCTCCGCCGCGTCGACGTGCAGGGCGCCCCGGCCTAACGTGCGCCGCGCATGACCGGTCCCACGTCGGACGCCGCGCTTGCCGGCGTCCTCGCCCCGCTCTCCGCCGAGCCGCTGCGGCGGGTGCTCCACGCGGCCTGGCAGCCGGACCGCCCCGCCCAAAGCGGCGTCCTCCTGCTCTGGGCGGAGGAGGCGCCCGCCCCGGCGGCGCCCGCCGCGCCCGACGCGCATCCCTTCGCCGCGAGCGAGACGGCGCTGCGCGCCACCCTGGCCGCGCTCGCCGCACGGACCCACCTGACCGGCCTGCTGGCGGGCGCGGGCACCTGGCTGCCGGGCGTGCCCCTGCACCTGCCCGCCGCGGCCGACGGCGCCCCGGCTGCCTCCCCGCGCCTCGATCCGTTGGCCGCACCCGGCGGCGCACTGCGGCCGTATCGCACCGGCGCGTTGGCACTGGACCCCGTGGCCGCGCTCGCGCTGCTGCTGCGCCTGCCGGGCGACGGCCCCGCCGCCGACTTGCGCTTCTGGCAGGTCGGCGCGCGCCTGGCCGCCGCGCGCCTCGCCGCCGGGCGCTATCTGCCCGCCCTCGCGGTGGACGGCACCGCCGCTCGCGCGGTCTGGACGCCACTGCCCGGCGACACCGCCGGGGAGGCGACCGTCGCCCGGCTGGCCGCGGCGATGCCCCGCGCGGCCGGTGCCGCGGCGCCCGATCAGCCACCCGCGGCCCTGCTGGCTGATTACCTCGCGGCGACCATCGCCGCCGCGGTGCGCTACTGGACCCCTGCCGCGGCCTTGCCCCCGCCACCCTCCGGCGGCGCCACCCCCGCGCAGGCGGCGGGCGCCGAGTGGCTGCTCGCCCTGCTCGGGCCGGACCCCGCGGTCGCCGCGCCGCCCGCGGCCCTGCAGGCCTTCGCCCGCGAGTACGCGGCCTGGGTCGCCGCGGCGCAGCCCGCGCCGGGGACGCCGGGCTACCGCGTCTGCTTCCGCCTGGAGCCGCCCACCGGGGGCTCCGGCCCGTGGCTGCTCCACTTCCTGCTGCAGGCCACCGACGACCTGAGCCTGCTGTTGCCCGCCGGCCAGGTCTGGCAGGAGGCCGCGCGCCGGCCGCGCGGCCCGGTGCCCGGCGGCGTGGCACCCGCGGAGCGGCTGCGCGCCGGGCTGGCGGGCGCGGCCCGGCTCTTCGCGCCGCTCGCCGACGCGCTCCGCCACCCCGCCCCCATCCACGCCGTGCTGGACACCGGCGGCGCCTACGCCTTCCTCCGCGATGCCGGGCCGGCTCTGCAGGCGGGGGGCTATGGCGTGCTGGTGCCGCCCTGGTGGGGCCGCCCCGCCTCGCGCCCCGCGATCCGCCCGCGGCTGGCGGAGGCCGGCCCCGCGCGGGAAGGCGCGGCCGGGGGCGGCGCCGGGCTGCTTGGTGCCGACGCGCTGGTCGACTTCGACTGGCAGGCCGCCGTGGGCGACGTCGTGCTCGACCGCGCCGAGCTTGAGCGCCTCGTCGCGCTGAAGACGCCGCTGGTGCAGGTGCAGGGCCGCTGGGTCGAACTCCGCCCCGGCGAAGTCGAGGCGGCGCTGCGCTTCTGGGCGCGTGCGGCCGCCCGGCCCCAGCCGCTCGCCGCCGTGGCCCGCTTGCTGCTCGGCGAGGACGTGCCTCCGGGCCTGCCGCTGGATGCGCCGGGCGCCGCCGAAGCGACGCCCGCCGTGGCCGCCGCGCTGGCGGGCCTCGGCGATCCCGCCGCCGCCCCCGCCCTGCCGCCGCCGCCCGACCTGCAGGCCGTCTTGCGCCCCTACCAGCAGCGCGGCTACACCTGGCTGGCCGCGCTGACCCGGCTCGGGCTCGGCGCCTGCCTGGCCGACGACATGGGACTCGGCAAGACGATCCAGACGCTGGCCCTGCTGCTGCACCGGCGGGGCGAGGGGCCGGTGCTGCTCGTCTGCCCCACCTCGGTGGTCGGCAACTGGCGGCACGAAGCGGCGCGCTTCGCTCCGGCGCTGCGCGTCTGGGTGCACCAGGGCCCCGGCCGCGTGGTCGACGCCGCGTTCGCCGTTGCGGCCGCCGCGCATGACCTGGTGCTCACCTCCTACAGTCTGCTCGCGCGCGACGCGCCCAGCCTGATGCGCGTCACCTGGGCCGGGCTGGTGCTCGACGAGGCACAGAACATCAAGAACCCCGACGCGGCGACCACCCAGGCTGCCGGGCGCCTCTCCGCCGGCTGGCGCGTCGCCCTGACGGGCACGCCGGTCGAGAACCGCCTCGACGAGCTCTGGTCGATCCTGGACTTCCTGAACCCGGGCTTCCTCGGCGCGCGTGCGGCCTTCCGCGCCCGCTACGCCCTGCCCATCGAGCGCGAGGCCGACCCGCAGGCGGCCGCCGCGCTGCGCGCCCGGGTGGGTCCGCTCATCCTGCGGCGCCTCAAGACCGATCGGACCATCGCGCCCGACCTGCCCGAGAAGCTGGAACAGGCCGTCTACTGCACCCTGACGCGCGAGCAGGTCAGCCTCTACGAGGCGGCCGTGCGCGACGGCATGGCGCGGCTGCAGGGCCGCAGCGGCCCGGCCCGGCGCGGGGCCGTGCTGCGCCTGCTCCTGCAGTTGAAGCAGATCGTCGACCACCCGGCGCTCTTCCTGGGCGACGGCAGCGCCCTCGCCGGGCGCTCGGGCAAGCTCGCCCGGCTGACCGCCATGCTGGAGGAGGTGGTGGCCGAGGGCGACAAAGCGCTGGTCTTCACGCAGTACGCGACCATGGGCACCATGCTCCAGGCGCACCTGACGGATGCGCTCGGCCAGGCGCCGCTCTACCTGCACGGCGGCGTGCCCCGGGACGCGCGCGACGCTCTCGTGGCCGGGTTCCAGGCGCCCGGCGGCCCCGCTGTCTTCATCCTCTCGCTCAAGGCCGGCGGCGTGGGACTGAACCTGACCGCTGCCGGTCACGTCTTCCACTACGATCGCTGGTGGAACCCGGCCGTGGAGAGCCAGGCAACCGACCGCGCATATCGGATCGGGCGACAGGCCAACGTGCTGGTGCACACGCTGATCGCCGCGGGCACGCTCGACGAGCGCATCGACCGGCTGATCGAGAGCAAGCGCGCGCTTGCCGCGCAGGTCATCGGCGCGGGGGAGAGCGAATCCTGGCTGGCCGATCTCGACGACGCCGCGCTCGGCGCGCTCGTGGCTTTCGACCCGGCGGCAGGAGGCGACGAATGAGCGGCGGCCGGGGCGGCATGGCGGGCTGGGGCGCCCGCTGGATCGAGGCGCTGGCGGCGGCGGGCTGGGCCGTCCGTCTGAAGCGGGGCCTGCCCTACGTCCGCGAGGGGCAGGTGGAGGATCTGGCCGTGCGGCCGGGCGCCGCGGCCGCGACGGTGCACGAGCCGGACGGCCGCGCGTTCGTGCCCCGGCTGGCCGTGCGCCCGCTGAGCACGCCCGAGTGGGCCGCCGCCGCGGAAGCCCTGCTGCGTGCGGGCGGCCTGGCGGCCGACGCGGACGCGCCGTGGCCGCCTGCCGTCGTCGGGGTGCTGGCGGAGGCGGGCATCGCCATCCTGCCGGGGCCCGGCGACCTCGCCGCCGACTGCGCCTGCGGCGAGCGCGTGCCTTGCCGCCACATCGCGGCGCTCGGCTACGCCCTCGCCGCCGCACTCGACGCGGACCCCGCCCTGCTGCCCCTGCTGCGCGGCCGGGAGCCGGCGGCCCTGGCCGATCTCCTGACCGCGACGCGCGCGCGCCTGGTCCCCGCCACACCTGCGCCCGCGGCGCCGCAAGCGCGCGTGCCGCAGCCGCCTGAGGCGCTCGCCGCGCCGGAGCCTGCGCCGGGTCCGGCGCCCGGCTTCTGGGAGGGCGACCCCGATCTCGACGCCCTCGCCATCCCGATCACCACTCCATCCGACCCGGCCGCGCTGCTGCGCGGCCTTGGCGCCCCGTCCTTCGCCCGGCCCGCGGCGGCCTTCCTGCCCACGCTCACCCCGGTCTACACCGCCGTCGCCGCCGCCATCCATCGCCTCATTGCCACGGACGACGAGATCGAGTGACGCGGCCCCGGCCAAAGTGAGCGCCAAATGAGCAGCCGGTGATCTGGTGAACCGCGGGCCGGTGCTGCTACACTAGGAGCAGGGCACGCTGGGCGCCCTGCCGGGGGGCCGCGCGCCGCGCCGGCGGTTGCTCGCCCGGCAAACCCGTGCTATACTCCTGATCATTAGCACGGGGGGATTCCCGAAACCGCATGCGGAATCCCGCCGACCGGCCTCTGGGTGTTGGCATGCAGCTCCGGCCCGCTTCGGACGTGGCCGGCACAGGAGGACCGCCGTGATTACTTGCCCCCAGTGCACCACCGCCAACCGCGACGACGCCAAGTTCTGTTCCAACTGCGGGACCGCGCTGCAGATTGCCTGCCGGACCTGCGGCACGCGCCTGGCCCCTGAAGCGAGGTTCTGCTACAACTGCGGCACGGCCGTCGCGGCCGCCGCGGGCGCCGCACCGCCCCCTCCGGCCCCAGCTCCGGCGCCGCCGCCTGCCCCCGCGCTGCCCGCCGAGCTCCGCCACCTGCAGCAGTACATCCCGCCGCAGTTGCTCGGCAAACTCGAGTCGGCGCGCGCGGGTCGCACCATGGCCGGGGAGCGGCGTGTCGTGACCGTGCTCTTCTGCGACGTCAAGGGCTCGACCGCGATGGCCGAGGGTCTCGACCCCGAGGAGTGGGCGGAGATCATGAACGGCATGTTCAAGTACCTGATCGAGCCGGTCTACCGCTACGAGGGCACGCTGGCGCGGCTGATGGGCGACGCCATCCTGGCGTTCTTCGGCGCGCCCATCGCCCACGAGGACGACCCGCAGCGGGCCGTGCTCGCCGGGCTCGACATCGCGTTCGGCATCCAGCCCTACCGCGCCGAGATCCGCCGCCGCTACGGCCTCGACCTGAACGTGCGCATCGGCATCAATACCGGACTCGTCGTCGTGGGCGAGGTCGGCTCCGACCTGCGGGTCGAGTACACCGCCATGGGCGATGCGGTCAATGTGGCGTCGCGCCTGGAGCAGGCCGCCGAGCCGGGCACCGTACTGATCTCGGGCCAGACCCAGCACACGATCGCCGGGCTGTTCACCTTCGGGCCGGAGCAACAGCTGGAGATGAAGGGCAAGGCCGAGCCGGTGCCCGCCTACCGGGTGCTCGAGGTGCGCGAGGGCGCCGTGCCCACGCGCGGCATCGCCGGGCTCGCCTCGCCGATGGTCGGGCGCGAGCGCGAGTTGCAGGCCTGCCAGGCGCGGGTGGACGGCTTGCTGGAGGGGCAGGGCAGCATCCTGTCGGTCATCGGCGATGCCGGGCTCGGCAAGTCGCGCCTGGTCGCCGAGCTGCGCCGCAGCCTGATGGAGCGCGGCGTGCTCGGCGAAGGCGGCCGCATCCGCTGGCTCGAGGGCCGCTCGCTTTCCTACGAGACGACCACGCCCTACGCGCCCTTCGTCCACCTGCTGACCGAGTGCTTCGGCCTGCGCACCGCGGACACGGACGCGGGCAAGATGGAGAAGATCCAGGCACTGGTGAGCACCGTGCTGCCCGATTCCGAGGCCGCGGTCGCACCCTTCCTCGGCTCCCTGCTCGGTCTGAAGCTGACGGGCGACGACTTGCAGCGGGTGCGCTACCTGGATCCGCCCGCGCTGCGCGGACGCATCTTCCAGGCCGTGCAGACACTCATCGCCGCGCTGGCCGCGCAGCGGCCCCTGGTCCTCGGCTTCGAGGACCTGCATTGGGTCGACCCCACGTCGCTGGAGCTCCTGACGGCGCTGCTGCCCCTGACGGAGAGCGCGCCGATCTGCGTGGTGGCACTCTTCCGCCCCAATACGCAGGATGCCTCCTGGCAGCTGCACGAGCTCGCCGCCCGCGAGTACCGGCACGCCTACACCAGCGTAGCCCTGCAGCCGCTCGACGAGGACCAGGCGCGCACACTCGTGGCTAACCTGCTGGAGATTGAAGATCTGCCCGAGCGAGTGCGCGCCCTCATCCTGCGCAAGGCCGAGGGCAACCCCTTCTACGTCGAGGAGGTGATCCGCTCGCTGCTCGACGCGGGCCTCGTCGTCCGCGAGGACGCGCACTGGCGGGCCACGCGTGAGATCGAGAACATCGCCGTGCCCGACACGCTGGCCGGGGTGATCACCGCGCGCCTTGACCGGCTGGACGACGAAGCCCGCCACGTGGCGCAGACCGCCGCCGTGGTCGGGCGCGAGTTCCGCTTCGACGTGCTGGAGCAGGTCGACGACGCGCCGGACACGCTGCCCACGGCGCTGGGCACGCTGCAGAAGCGCGAGCTTGTGCGTGAGCGCAGCCGGGTCCCCCAGCGCGTCTTCCTCTTCAAGCACGTGCTGACCCAGGAGACGGCCTACGCATCGCTGCTGCTGAGCAAGCGGCGGGCGCTGCACGTGCGCGTGGGCGAATGCCTGGAGGCGAACGAGCCCGAGCGCGTGCACGAGATCGCGCGCCACTACCTGGAGGCGCGCCAGGAGACGCGCGCGCTGCCGTTCCTCGTGGCCGCGGGCGAGACCGCGATGCGCGCGGGGGCGCGCACGGAGGCCGCGGGCTACCTGCGCCGGGCCCTCGACATCGTGCAGAACGCGCCGGATCCCGGCCTTGCCCGGCGGGCCTACGAAGCGCTGGGCAAGACGCTGGAGTTCTCGATGGACGTGCCCGGGGCCTTCGAGAACTACCACCAGATGCTGCATTTCGCGCAAGACCACGGCGACGTGCCAATGGAGGTCTCTGCGCTCAACAAGATGTCCTTCCTCCAGGCCTTCATGATGGGCAGCTTCCCCGAGGCCGAGTCGCACCTGGCCGACGCCGAGCAGAAGGCCCGCGACGCCGACGACGCGGCGGGCCTGTACGAGATGATCAACATCAAGTGCAACATGTGCGGCGCCGTCGCCGACTTCTCGGGCGCCGACCGCTACATGGAGCAGGCCATTGCCCTGGGCCGCCGCATGGACAGCAAGGACCAGCTGGCCTATGGCCTGTCGCACCGCTCGAGCACGCTGTCCGAGATGGGCCGCTATGCCGAGAGCTATGCGGTGGCCCAGGAGGCCCTGCGCGTGTCCGAGGAGGCGGGTAACCTGGAGCGCCAGGCCGAAATCTACGCCATGTCCTACTCCTTCTACCACCTCAGCATCGGCGACCTGGATGCCACCTACCGCTACGCCACGAAGGGTTACGAGATCGCCACGCGCATCGGCAGCCCCTTCTCGCCGCCGATCGCCGCCTACAACTGCGGCATGATTCATCGCCTCCGCGGCGAGTACGAGGCGGCCCTGGAGTGGCAGGAGCGCAGCGTGGCCCGGTCGCGCGTGCTCGGCCCCATGGCGCCGTTCATGCTGCCTCTGGGGCTGGGCGAGCTGGGCACGACCTGCCTGACGATCGGCCCGGAGCTGGCCGGCAAGACCATGGCCTATCACGCCGAGGTGCTGGAGCTGTTGGGCACGCCGGTCGGGCGCTCGGCCTCGGGCTCGGGCTACGCGGACCTCGGCTTCTGCGCCCTCGGCCTCGGCGCCGCGGACCAGGCCGCGGACTACTTCCAGCGCGGGCTGACGACGCCCTCGATCCAGATGAACATGATGCGCGCGCGCCTGCTGGCCGGCGCCGCGCTCGCCGCGCTGGCCCGGGGCCAGGCCGCCGAGGCCGCCCGTTATCGCGACGAGGCGCTGCAGGAGGACGCGACCCGGCCCTTCCGCGTCTTCAGTCCACTGGTCTACCAGACCGCCGGGCGGGTGCACGCCGCGGCCGGCGACCTACCCGCCGCGCTCGACGCCTGTGCGACAGCCGAGCGGCTGGCGCAGGCGCAGGGCCAGCGCCCGATTGTCTGGGAGACGCAGGCGGCGCAGGCCGGGATCCTGGCCGCGCAGGGCCGGACGGATGAGGCCGCCGCCAAGCGCGCGGCCGCCGAGGCGGTGCTGGAGGAGATTCGCGGCCTGTTCCAGAGCGAAGAGCTCTGCGGGATGTTCGTGCAGAACGCCCGCCGCCGGCTGCAGCAGCTGGCGGGCGCGGCGCTTGTCTGAGGCGCGTAGCATAGAGGGGGAGGCGGTTCCATGGCCAAGCCGGTGATTCTGGCGGTCGACGACGAGCCCGTGGTGCTCGGCGCCGTCGAGCGCGACCTGCGGCGGAAGTACGGCAAAGACTACGCGATCGTGCGCGCCGAATCGGGCCAGGCCGGGCTCGACGCGCTGCAGCAGTTGCAGGCGCGCGGGCAGCCGGTCGCCCTGTTCGTGGTCGATCAACGCATGCCGAACATGACGGGCGTGGAGTTCCTGGAACAGGCGGCCAACCTCTATCCGGAAGCCAAGCGCACGCTGCTGACCGCCTATGCCGACACCGAGGCCGCCATTCGTGCCATCAACGACGTGCACCTCGACTACTATCTGATGAAGCCGTGGGACCCCCCCGACCAGAACCTCTACCCCGTGCTCGACGACTTGCTGGGCGACTGGCGCGCAGGCTTCGAGCCGCCCTTCGAGGGCATCCGCATCGTCGGGGTGCGCTGGTCCGCGCAGGCGCACGACACGCGTGAGTTCCTGGCGCGCAATCAGGTGCCCTACCGCTGGGTCGACGTGGAGACTGACCCGCAGGCCGCCGAGCTGCTGCGCGCGGCCGGCTGCGACGACACGCGCCTGCCCGTCGTCCTCTTCCCCGACGGCACGGCGCTCGCCCAGCCCGACATCGCGGCAATCGCCGAGAAGGTCGGCCGCCGCACCCACGCGACGTTGCCGTTCTACGATCTGGTGATCATCGGCGGTGGGCCGGCCGGGCTGGCCGCCGGGGTCTACGGCGCCTCCGAGGGCCTGCGCACGCTGCTCGTGGAGCGCGAGGCGCCGGGCGGCCAGGCGGGCACAAGCTCGCGCATCGAGAACTACCTCGGCTTCCCCGTCGGCCTCAGCGGCGCCGACCTGGCGCGCCGCGCCGTGGCCCAGGCCACGCGCTTCGGCGTCGAGATCCTGGCGCCCCAGGAAGTCACCGGCCTGCGGATCGCGGATCCCTACCGCATCATTCACCTCGGCGACGACAAGGAGATCAGCTGCCACGCCCTCGTGCTGGCCAGCGGCGTGTCGTACCGCCGGCTGAACGTGCCCGGCGTCGAGCGGCTGACGGGCGCCGGGGTCTACTACGGCGCGGCCCAGTCCGAGGCGCCGAATTACAGGGACGAGGAAGTCTACCTGGTCGGCGGGGCGAACTCCGCCGGGCAGGCGGCCATGCACTTCGCGCGCTACTGCCGCAGCGTCAACATGATCGTGCGCGGCGACGCGCTCTCGCGGGGCATGTCGCAATACCTGGTCGACCAGATTGAGGCGAACGAGAAGATCCACGTGCTGCTCAACAGCCACGTGGCCGCCGTCTCCGGCGACCAGCGGCTCGAGTTCGATCACCCTCGGCAACGCGGCGACCGGCGCGGAGACGCCCGTGCCCGCACGGGCGCTCTTCATCTTCATCGGCGCCCAGCCGCGCACCGACTGGCTGGCCGGAGTCATCGCGCGCGACGAGGCGGGCTTCATCCTGACCGGGCCCGATCTGCTGCGCGACGGCAAGCCGGCCGCCGAGTGGCCCCTGCGCCGCGCGCCCTACTGGCTGGAGACGAGCGTGCCCGGCATCTTCGCGGCCGGCGACGTGCGCCATCGCTCGGTCAAGCGCATGGCCACGGCCGTGGGCGAGGGCTCCATGGCCGTGCAGTTCATCCACCAGTACCTGTCCTCGCTGTAGCGCGCCCGCAAAGGAGCCCGATGCCCGATACCTGTACTCATCTCGACCGGATCAAAGATGTGACCGCGAGCGGCAGCGGCTGCGAGGAGTGCCTGCGCACGGGCAGCCATTGGGTGCACCTGCGCGTCTGCCTGACCTGCGGCCACGTCGGCTGCTGCGACGAATCGCCCAACCGGCACGCCCGCGCCCACTACGCGGAGACACGTCACCCGATCATGCGTTCGCTGGAGCCGGGCGAGGACTGGATGTGGTGCTACGTCGACGGTACCGTGCTCTATCCGGCCGAAGGCGGGGGCGCGCCCGTGCGCGTGGCCACGGCCAAGGAGTTCCTGCGCCAGCTGCCGCTCTTCGCCGGGCTGTCGGAGGAGGACCTGGACCGCCTGACGTCGATGGCCGAGCCCGCCGCGATCCCGGCGGGCGCGGTGCTGCTGGCCGAGGGCAGCCCTGGGGAGGCGCTCTACGTGGTGCTCGACGGCGAGCTCGAGGTCTCCAAGCACGGCTCGCCGACTGACGTGATCCTCGGGGTGCGGCGTAAGGGCGAGGTGATCGGCGAGGGCTCGCTGCTGGAGGGTGGGCCGCGCTCGGCCACCGTGCGCGCGCTGACCGACTGCCGCCTGCTCATGATCAGCCAATCGGCCTTCCAGAAGGTCCTCGCCTGGAGCCCGTCGGCGGTGAGCGCGATCCTGCACACGGTCACCGGTCGCCTGCGCAGCACGCAGACGCTGCTGCTGCAGCAGGAGAAGATGGCCTCGCTGGGCGCCCTGGCCGCGGGCCTGGCCCACGAGCTCAATAACCCGGCTGCCGCCGTACGCCGCAGCGCCGACCTGCTTAGCACGCTCCTCGGCGAGTGGCAGGCCCTGGCCGCCCAGGTCGACACGCTGAGCTTCACGCCCGCCCAGGCGGCGCGCGTGCAGGAGCTGCGTGCGCGCATGGCCGACCGCTGCGGCGAGGAGACGCCGCTGGACCCGCTGGCGCGCAGCGACCGCGAGTCGGAGGTCGAGGCCTGGCTGGACGAGCAAGGCGTGCCCGACGCCTGGGAGCGCGCGCCCGTGCTGGTGGGCGCGGGCTGGCAGCCCGCCGACCTGGCGCCACTGGCGGGAGAATTCCCGCCCGAGCAGTTGCGCGTCGTGCTGCCCTGGCTGGCCGCGGGCTGCGCGGCCTACGGCCTGCTCGACGAGGTGAAGGAGGGCGCCACGCGCATCTCGGACATCGTGCGCGCGGTCAAGACCTACTCCTATCTCGACCAGGCGCCCGTGCAAGAAGTGGACGTGCACGAGGGACTCGACAACACACTGGTCATCCTGCGCCACAAGCTAAAGCAGGGCGTGACGGTGCACCGCGAGTATGCGCCCGACCTGCCGCGCATCGACGCCTATGCGGGCGAGCTCAATCAGGTCTGGACGAACCTGATCGACAACGCCATCGACGCCATGCACGGCAAGGGCGCGATCACGATCCGCACCTACGCCCGCCCGGGGCCGGGGGAAGTCGTGGTCGAGATCGAGGACAACGGCCCGGGCATCCCGCCCGCGGTCCAGCCGCGCATCTTCGAGCCCTTCTTCACCACGAAGGGCCCCGGCGCGGGCACCGGCCTTGGCCTGCACATCGCCTACAACATCGTCGTCGACAAGCACCGCGGCCGCCTCACGGTCGAACTCGCAGCCGGGCAGCACCTGCTTCCAGGTGACGCTGCCCGTGCGCCTGGCGCGGGCGGGGGCATAGCATCGCCGGCTCACCCCACCTCCCCCGCGAGCGCGGGCGCGCCGATGCGCACCGGCACGAAGCCCTCGCCCGGGCGGTAGTCGGGCGACTGGTGGCGGAAGTAGGTGTTGTAGAGCTGCGCGTAGTGCCCGCCCGCCGCCATCAGCCCGGCGTGCGTGCCTTCCTCCACGATGTGCCCCGCGCGCAGCACGAGGATGCGGTCGGCGTGGCGGATCGTCGACAGGCGGTGGGCGATGACGATCGCCGTGCGGCCGCGCAGCACCACGTCGAGCCCCTCCTGGATCTGCGCCTCGGTCAGCGGGTCCACGCTCGCCGTCGCCTCGTCCAGGATCAGGATCGCCGGGTCCTGCAGCAGCACGCGCGCCAGCGCGACCAATTGTCGCTGGCCGAGCGAGAGCCCGCGTCCGCCTTCGCCGACCGGCGTGTCCAGCCCGGCGGGCAGCGCCGCCAGCCAGTCGCCCCCGCCGATCTGGGCCGCCACCGCGGCCACGGCCGAGTCGGGCACATTGGGCCGGGCGTAGCGGATGTTGTCGGCGACCGTACCGCTGAACAGGAACGGCACCTGCGGCACGACGCCGAGTTGGCGCCGGTACATCGCCAGGTCGAGCGTGCGGATGTCGCGGCCGTCGATCAGCAGCCGGCCGCCCTGGTACTCGTAGAAGCGCGCGACCAGCTTGCCGAGCGTCGACTTGCCGGCGCCCGTGTGGCCCACGAAGGCCACCGTCTCGCCGGGGCGGATCGCCAGGCTGAAGTCCTCCAGCACCGGCTCCGCGTCGGTGTAGCGGAAGTCCACGTGGTCGAACGTGATCGCGCCCCGCACCTGCGGGATCGGCTCGTCGGCGATCTGTTGCACGCGCGGCTCGGCGTCGATCAGCGCGAAGATGCGCTCGCCCGCGGCCAACCCCTGCTGGAACTGGCTCCAGAACGAAGCGATGCTGGTCAGTGGGAACCAGAAGACGCCGATGGCCTGCACGAAGAGGTACCACGTGCCCGCCGAGATGTGCCCGTCGACCACCTGCTGCCCGCCGAAGTAGACGATGGCCACGGTGCCTAGCCCGGCGACCACGTAGAGCAGCGGGAAGACCGCGCTGAAGAGCAGGCCGGTGCGCACGTTCACGCCGTAGGCCTGCTCGTTCACGTCGCGGAAGCCCGCGTACATCGCCGCCTCCTGGCGGAAGTTCTTGGCCACCGTGATGCCCGCCATCGCCTCCTGCACGGCCGTGTTGAGCCGCGCCCCGACACGCTGGGCGCGCTGGGTCCAGCGCCGCGCCAGCCGGCGGAAGCCGAGCGCGACCAGCACGATGAGCGGCGCGATGGCCAGCGCCAGCAGCGCCAGCTCGGCGTTGATCACGAACAGCACGGCGGCGACCAGCACCACCAGGAAGATCTGGCTGAGCAGGTTGAGCGTCAGCGTGACGACGGTGGCGAACGCCTCGGTGTCCGACGTGACGCGGCTGATGATCTTGCCGGAGGGCTGCTCGTCGTAGAACGATAGGTCCCGCTGCAGCACCGCGCCGAAGGCGTCGAGGCGCAGCTTGAGCACGACATCGCCGACCACGCGGGCGGTGCCCCTCTGGCGGAAGAAGTTGAAGGTCCAGGCCAGCCCGCCCGCGACGAGCATGGCGCCCACGAGCCCCGCGATGACCAGCCCGTCGGCGCTGTGGCCGACCACGTCGATGCCCCGGGCCAGCAGCAGCGGCATCGCCGTCTCCATCAGCGAGTTGAGCACGGCGAGCCCGGCCACGCCGAGCATCAGCCGCAACAGCGGCCGGAAGTAGCTGACGATGCGGCCGACCAGGCGGCGGTCGCCGTAGCTGCGGTCGTAAGTATCGGCGTCGAGGCCGTCCATCAGGAAGCCCATGCGGTCTCCTCCTCGGGGGGCGGGGCGGCCAGCGTGGCCGCGACGAGCGCGCGCACGTCGGCGATCAGTACGTCCGAGGCCTGGGGCGCGCTCAAGAAGTCGCAGAGGTTGAGCACGTCGAGCACGCGGCTGATGTGCCGCCAGGCAGGCGGCAGCCGGCCCCCGGCCTCGCGGTAGCCGCGCGCGAACGCCGCCGCGAACCCCGCAGGGAAGCGCGCCTCGTAGCGCAGCAGGATGCCGATATCGAACAGCGGCGTGCCCGCGTAGGCGAACTCCCAGTCGAGCACCCCGGCCACGTCCCAGGTCGTGCCCGTGGGGTGCAGCAGCAGGTTCGCGCCCTTGTAGTCGCCGTGGACCAGCGCCGCCTCGCCGGCCACGGCCTCCAGGGCGCCCACGTTCGCCTGCATGAAGGCCCACAGCCGGTCCGCCTCGGCGGTGCCCAGGCGGGCCGCGCCGCCCCGCGCGAAGAGGCAGTCCTCCACGTGGCCGAGCACGTCCCCCGTGCCGTCGCCGAACGGCTGATCGACCACGAGGCCGGGGCCGAAGAAGCCCGCGCGGGCGAAGCGCTGCCGGCCGATTGCCGCCAGCACGCGCCCCAGTGCCGGGGCGACGGCGAGCAGCGCGGCCGAGTCGCCCCGCTCCAGCAGCGCCGCGAGCGAGACGCCCTCGATCCAGGCCAGCACCGCGTAGACGCGGCCGGTGCGCGCCCCGGTCGGGTCCGCGTCGAGGATCGCGGCGCGCGGCACGTCGGGGCCAAGCAGCGCGTCGAGGTCGACGTCCTTGCGGCAGGCCGCGACGTCGCGCGTGTAGAAGCGCAGCACCACGGGCGCCTCCCGCCCGGCCAGGCGCACCCGGTAGTTCGAGTTCGCCAGCCCGGCGGTCAGCGGCGCGATCGACTCCACCGCGCGCCCGGGGAAGGCGGGCGCCAGCAGGGCGGGCCGCTTCGTCCTGGTCAAGCGCGACGAAGCCGTGGCGGCGGTTCCAGCCCTGCTCCACGCTAGCGCCCTCCTTCCGCGCCCACGGCGACCGGCGCCGCCTCGTCGGCAGACGAGGCGTAGGGGGCGAAGATGCGCCGGTAAAGGTCGCAGCGCGCCATGAGCGCGTCGTGCGTGCCCTGGTCGACCAGCCGGCCGCCGCTGAGCACGAGGATCTGGTCGGCCCAGCGGATCTGCGACAGCCGGTGCGTGATGAGGAAGGTGGTGCGGCCTTCGAGCACGCGGCGGATCGCCCGCTGGATGGCATCTTCGGTCGCGCTGTCGATGGCGCTCGTCGAGTCGTCCAGGATCAGGATGCGCGGGTCGGTCAGCAGGGCGCGGGCGATGGCCAGGCGCTGGCGCTGCCCGCCCGAGAGCGTCACGCCGCGCTCGCCGATGACGGTGTCGTAGCCTTCCTGGAAGCCGGTGATGAAGTCGTGCGCCTGCGCGTCGTGCGCGGCCTGCACGATCGCGGCTGCGTCCGCCCGGGCGCCGAGGCCGAAGGCGATGTTCTCACGGATGCTGCGCGAGAAGAGGAAGACGTCCTGCTCGATGGTCGAGATCTGGGCGCGCAGCGCGTCGAGGCTCCAGTCGCGCACGTCGACGCCGTCGATCAAGATGTGCCCGCTCTCGACGTCGTAGATGCGGTTGACCAGCTTGGTCAGCGTGCTCTTGCCCGTGCCGGTCTGGCCGACGATGGCGATCGTCTGCCCCGGCGCCGCGCGAAACGAGATGTCGCGCAGCACGGGCACGCCGTCGTAGCTGAAGGTGACGTGGTCGAAGACAATCTCGCCGCGCATGGTGCCCTCGTGGCCGGCGGCGTTCTCGTCCATGTCGTTCTCCTCGCGCAGCAGGCTCAGGAAGCGCTCGGCCGCGGCGAGGCCCAATTGCACGATGCTGAAGGTCCAGATGGAGATGCCCGCCGGGAAGCGCATCTGCCACATCAACCCCATGTATGTCACCAGGCCGCCGACGGTGAGCGCGCCCGCCTGCAGCAGGAGGACGCCGTGCAGGAACGCCCCGGCCATGGCGACGCCGAGCAGCAGCAGCGGCAGGTAGCGCGCCTGGATGCGCCCGTTGCGCACGAACAAGTCGCGGAACGCCGTGGCGTTCGCCGTGAACTTGCGCTGCTCCTGTGCCTCCTGCGCCGTCGCCTTGACCACGTCGATGCCGGTGATCGCCTCGGCGAGCCCGGCGTTCATCGTGCCGTACTGGCCGCGCATCGCCGTGGACACCGGCTGCAGGCGGTGGGTGTAGTCGCGCAGCGCCAGGCCGAACGCCACCGTGAACAGCACCGGCGCCAGCAACAGCTGCGGGTTGAGCACGCCGATGAAGATCAGCGTCACGGCCAGCCCGCTGAAGGAGTCAAACAGGATGTCGATGCCGGGCACGATCATGTCGCTGAGCGCCCACGCATCGCCCGAGGCGCGCGCCATAATGTCGCCGACGCGCTGGCGGTTGTGGAAGGTCTGGCTCTTGCCCAGCAGGTTGCGATAGAGCTCGTCGCGCGCGTCGCGCTGCAGACGCTTGCCCAGGAACTCATTCGCGAAGTGGCCGAGCACGTTCGTCGTCCCGGCGAGCAGCACCGCGCCGAGGATCAGAGCGGCGATCGGCAACAGCTGATCGCCGCCCGCGGGCCCGGCCAGCACGGCGTTGAAAGCCTGGCCGGTCAGGGCGGGGACGGTGGCGTTGAGCAGGTTCGAGGCGATGATGGCGAGGGCCATGCCCGCCAGGAAGCCGGGGTAGCGCAGCAAGTGCGCGCGCACCCAGCGCAGCGCGCTGCGCTGGTCGTAGGCGTGCGCGCCGGCCACATGGAACTCTTGTTTGCTCACCCGGGACCTCCGTGAGACAGCGGTCGCGGCCGGTAAGGCCGCGACTAGAACAGGTGTTCCCTCTGAGTCTAGCAGACCCGCGGGCCCGAGTCAATCGGCCCGGAGACCGACTTTGCCCGGTTCCCGGGTCCGAGGTTGGTGACAATGGTGGCAAGCCGGTGAAAGGGGGGCTTGACGGGCACGCAACTTGCGGATATAATGCGCGCAAGCAGGGAACCGGCCCACTGGAGGCCGGCACCCGATTTCCGGATGGAGCTGTGTATGATCCCGTTGTCCCACGGGGCCCAGTCGAACAGCGCGAGTATGCGCCCTTGTGGTTGCCGGTACCTGGCCGGCGGCAGCCACAAGGGCACGTCTGCTGTACGCGAGAGTGCCGCGTGGGACCGATGGCCAGCCGCCGTCGGTCCCGACAACCGATCTGAGGCGCCGCCTGTCCTGCCGTAGCCCCCGTACCCGGGTAGCCGGCGCACCCAGATCTCCCCGCACTCAGACGAGTGCGGGGTTTTTGTTTGTAGGTGCGACCGGCCCCGGGCCGGACCGCGACGGAGGACACGACAATGCGTATCCTGGTTACCGAGCCGCTCGACGCGGCCGGGGTCACGCTGCTGGAGAATCGCTGGACGGTCGATATCGCCCTGGGCTTGCCCCGGCCCGCGCTGCTCGACCGCGTGGGCGCCTATGACGGCCTGATCACGCGCAGCGGCACCGCCGTCGACCGCGCGCTGCTGGAGGCCGGGCGCCGGCTGCGCGTCGTCGGCCGCGCGGGCATCGGCGTCGACAACATCGACATCCCGGCCGCGACGGCACGCGGCGTGGCCGTGGTCAACGCGCCGCACGGCAACGTGCGCGCCGCCGCCGAGCACACCATCGGCCTGCTCTTTGCCCTGGCGCGCCACATCCCCCAGGCCGACCGCTTGCTGCGCGACGGCGTCTGGGGCAAGAGCCGCTTCGTCGGCTGCGAGCTGAGCGGCAAGACGCTCGGCATCATCGGCCTGGGCAAGGTCGGCACGCAGGTGGCACGCAAGGCCGCCGCGCTCGACATGGACGTGCTGGCCTACGACCCCTTCCGGCCGCAGGACGCCGAGGGCGTTCACTTCACCGGCCTGACCGATCTGCTCGCGCGGGCCGACGTGGTTACGCTGCACGTGCCGCTCACCGCCATCACCCGCGGCCTGATCGGCGCGGCCGAGATCGCGCGCATGAAGCCCGGCGCCTTCCTCATCAACGCCGCGCGCGGCCACGTGGTCGACGAGGCCGCCGTGCTGGCCGCTTGCCGCGACGGCCGCCTGGGCGGCGCCGCGCTCGACACGTTCGCCGTCGAGCCGTTCGCCCATCTGGCCCTGCTCGACGCGGCGAACATCATCCTCACGCCCCATCTCGGCGGTACCACGCACGAGGCCATGCGCGCGAGCGCGCTCGAGGTCGCCGCCGAGGTCGACGCCGTGCTCGGCGGCCACACGCCCGACAACATCCTCAACCCCGAGGTGCTGGAGCGCGGCCTGTGGCCCGCGCCAGCGCCCAACCTGCTGAACGCCTGGCGCGGCTTCCAGGCCGTCGTGCTCGACTGCGACAGCACGCTCACCCGCATCGAGGGCGTCGACGAGCTTGCGGGTATGCGCGGCTGTCGCGCCGAGGTCGCCGCCCTCACCGACCAGGCGATGGCCGGCGCGGTGCCGCTGGACGCCGTCTTCGCCTCGCGCCTCGACCGCATCCGCCCGACGGCCGGCGAGGTCGCTGCCCTCGCCGCGCGCTATCGCGCCGAGCTTGCCGAGGACGCGCCTGCCGTGGTCGCCGCGCTGCGGCACCTCGGTATCGAGGTCGTGCTCGTCTCCGGCAGCTTCCGCCAGGCGCTGGAGCCGCTCGCCGACGCGCTCGGCCTCTGCCGCGACCGGATTCGGGCCAACGAGCTCCACTTCGACGGCGCCGGGGAGTACGCGGGCTACAACTCCGCCAATCCGCTGAGCCGGGCGGGTGGCAAGGCCGCCGTGCTCGCGGAGGTGGCGCCCGGGCGCCGGGGCGTGCTGCTGGCCGGCGACGGCGCGACCGACTGCGAGGCCCGCCACCTGGCCGAGCTGTTCGTCGGATTCGGCGGCGTGCGCGCGCACGAGCCGGTGCGCCAGGCCGCCGACGTCTTCATCCGCTGCCCGAGCCTCGCGCCGCTGCTCGTGCTCGCCGCCGGCCGCGAGGGCTGCCTGGCCCTGCTCGCCGACCCGGCCTTCCGCGACCTGGTGATCAAGGGCCTCGCCCTGCTCGTGCGCGGCGGCGAGGTCGAGTGGAAGGACGCCTATGCGGCTTTCGGCCGGCAGCTGCGGCGTTTCTGCCTGGAAGGGATCTAGGGGAGACCGACATGACCGACATGCCTGACGACGAGAGCGCGCCCGCGCCCACCCAATTGCGCATCCCCGGCCCCACGCCGCTGCCGCCCGCCGTGCGCGTGGCGGGCAGCCGCCCGATGATCAACCACCGCGGCGCCGCCTTCCACGCCCTGCTGGAGGACGTCACCGCGCGGCTGCAGCACTTCTTCCAGACGGCCGACCCCGTGCTGATCTTCCCGGCGAGCGGCACTGGCGGGCTCGAAGCCTCTATCGTGAACTGCTTCTCGCCGGGCGACGTGGTGCTCGCGCCCTCGTGCGGCCACTTCGGCGACCGCTACGCCGACATCGCCGCGGCCTACGGCCTGCGCGTGATCCGCCTGCGCCGGCCCGAGGGCGAGGCGGTTGAGCCGGACGCGGTGCGTGCCGTGCTCGCCGCAGAGCCCCACGTGCGCGGCATCCTGCTGACGCATAACGAGACCTCCAGCGGCGTCGAGAACCCGGTCGCGGCCATCGGCGCCATTGCCCGCGAGTTCGACACGCTGCTGCTGGTCGACAGCGTCTCGGCCCTCGGCGCCGTCGACCTCCGCTGCGCCGAGTGGGGCGTCGACGTGGCGGTGACCGCGGCGCAGAAGGCCTGGATGACTCCGCCCGGCCTCACGATGCTCGCCGTAGGGCCGCGCGCCTGGGCCGCGCACGCCACGGCTGCGCTCCCGCGCTACTACTTCGACTTCACCGCCGCCCGCCGCTACGCCGAGCATTGGGAGACGCCCTACACCCCGGCCGTCTCGCTGCTCTACCAGCTGCAGGCCGCGTTGGCGCTGATGATGGAGGAGGGGCGCGCGGCGATCTTCGCGCGCCACACGGCGCTGCGCGACCTCGTGCGCGCGGGCGCGCGCGACCTCGGCCTGGAGCTCCTCGCGCCCGACGCCATCGCCTCGCGCACCGTCACCGCCATCCGCTTCGACCAGGCGCCCGCCGTGCTCGACGCGCTGCGGGCGCAAGGCATCGAGATCGCGGGCGGTCAGGGCGCGCTCAGCGGCCGCCTGCTGCGCGTCGGCCACCTCGGCTGGTGCACCGCGGCCGACATGCACGCCGTCCTCGATGCGCTCGCCGCCGCGGTCGCGCCGCTGGCGGCGCGGACCTGAGACGCGCCGCCCATGCGCCCGCGAACGCCGTGCCTTGACACTCCGGCGGCGGTCACTTATAATCGGGCGGGCGGGTCTGCGTGAATCCGAGACTAACGTTTTCCCCTTTTGCGGACCGCGCCAGAGCATGTGTGCAAGCCCCTGCAGGGCGAAGGAGACGTGACGCTCATGGTGGGACCCCTCAACGCGGTCTTCGGGCTGTTCAGCCGCGACATCGGAATCGACCTCGGGACGGCGAATACGTTGGTCTACGTGAAGCATAAAGGCATCGTGATTTCCGAGCCGTCCGTGGTCGCGATCGACAAGAAGACGCGCGAGCGGCGGGCCGTCGGCGCCGAGGCCAAGGCCATGGTGGGCAAGACCCCCGGTAACATCATCGCCATCCGCCCGTTGAAAGACGGGGTGATTGCCGACTTCGACATGGTCGAAGTCATGCTGCGCTACTTCATCGAAAAAGTGCACTCGCAGCGCATGATGATGCCCCGCCCGCGCGTGGTGGTCGGCATCCCCTCCGGCGTGACCGAGGTGGAGAAGCGCGCCGCCCACGACGCGGCGATCCATGCGGGCGCCCGCGAAGCCTATCCGGTCGAGGAGCCCATGGCCGCGGCCATCGGCGCGGGCCTGCCCGTGCAGGAGCCGATCGGCAGCATGATCGTCGACATCGGCGGCGGCACGACCGAAGTGGCCGTGATCAGCCTCGGCGGCATCGTCATCAACCACAGCATCCGCAGCGCCGGGGACGAGATCGACGAAGCCGTGATCCAGTATGCCCGCCGGGAGCACAACCTGCTGATCGGCGAGCGCATGGCCGAGGCGGCGAAGATTGCCGCCGGGTCGGCCTACCCGCTCGAAGAGGAGAAGCAAGTCACCCTGCGCGGCCGCGACCTGGTCACCGGCCTGCCGAAGGCGGTCGAAGTGTCGAGCGTCGAGCTCCGCGAGGCCACCACCGGCCCCGTCTCGCTCATCGTCGAGCTCGTCAAGCTGGCCCTCGAAGAGACGCCGCCCGAGCTGGTGGCCGATATCATGCAGAATGGAATCACCCTGGCGGGGGGTGGCGCGTTGCTGGCCGGCTTGGACCGGCGGCTGACCGTGGAGACCAAGATGCCGGTGCGGATCGCCGAGGATCCCTTGACCTGCGTCGTCCGCGGCACCGGGCGCATCGTGGAATCGCTCGAGCAATATTCGCGCGTGCTCGCCGGCACCTCAGCCGTCCGTCGGGTCGTCGTCTAGACACCCCCGGCCGCGAGGCCTCCCATGAAACAACGTGATCGCCTGATGGAGTCCCCCGGACTCTGACCGTCGTCGTTAGCTGCGTCCTGCTCGCCCTGGCCCTGATCGCGCTCAGCCAGACTCCCCAGCTGCAGCCCGTCCGCGGTTACCTCGAACAGCTTGTGACCCCGATCCAGCGCGGCCTCAGCCAGGCGGCGTACAACGTCAACACCTGGGTCGAGACCATGAACAACATGCACACCCTGAGCGCCCGCAACGCGGACCTGCAGGAGCAGATCGCCGCGCTCCAGACGAAGAACGCCGAGCTTGAATCGCTGCAGGCCGAGAACGACACCTTGCGCAAGATGCTCGGCTTCCAGCTGGAACACCCCGACCTGCGCGGCTTGCCCGCCCTCGTGGTCGGACGCGACCCGAGCGGGCTCTCGCGCCAGCTGATCCTCGACCGCGGCACGGCCGACGGTGTCCTCCTCGGCATGGCGGTGACCAGCCCCGGCGGTTTCCTGCTCGGCATCGTGCGCAGCGTCACCGCCCACCAGGCGACCGTGCTGCTGATCGACGACGTCGACAGCTCGATCCCCGCCCGCATCGACCGCACCAATCTCGACGTCGTGGTCTGGGGCGAGAGCCAGCACGGGGGCCGCCTGCTCGTCAAGCACATCGCGCAATCGGCCGACGTGGGCAAGGGCGACCTGCTCAAGACGTCGGGCCTGGGCGGCAATCTGCCGCGCGGCTTGCTGCTCGGCCAGATCTACGCCATTCAGCAGAAGGATATTGACCTGGAGCAGCAGGCGGAAGCCTATCCCCTGGCCGACCTCAATGCGCTCGACCAGGTGCTGGTGATCACCGGCGCGACCGACGCGAACGCCGCGCCGCGGCCGGTGCAGCCGCCCGCCGGGGCGCCCGCGGGCAGCGTGACGCCCGACCCCAACGCGCCGCTCTACCCGGTGCCGGCCACGGCGACGCCGCGCCCCACGCGCACGCCCATCCCCACCGCGACGCCGGTGCCCACCGCGACGCCCTCGCCGACCCCACGCAACGGGCATTGACGTGCTGACGCTCGTCGGCCTCATCCTCGTGCTGGTCGCGGCGCTGCTGCAGGCCAGCGTGCTGCCGGTGATTCTGCCCACCGTGCTCCACCTCGACGTGCGCCCCGACCTGGTCGTCCTGCTCGTGATTGCCGTCGCGATGACGGCGGGCCTGCGCGAGGCCGCCATCTGGGCCTTCGCGGGCGGGCTCTTCCTCGACCTGCTGGCGGGCCTGCCCCTCGGGGTGAGCGCCGTCTGTCTGCTCGTCGTCGCCGTCCTGGCCACCCTCGGCACAACCATTCCCTTCCGTGCGCCCCTGGTGCTGCCGCTGGGCCTGGCCTTCCTCGGCACGGCCCTCTACTACCTGCTACTGCTCGGCGTGCGCAGCCTGGGCGGCCAGCATTTCGCCTGGCTCGACGCTCTCGAGGGCGTGCTGCTGCCGTCCGCGCTCTTCAACACGGCGCTGATGCCGCTGGCCTACAGCTTCGTGTCCTGGCTCACCGATCGGTTCACGCCGCGACTGCCCGAGGAGTGGCAGTAAGGCGCCGGGCATGATTAGCTTGCCGCCCGCCCTGCAGAGCGCCGTCGAGGCGGCGCTGCGCGCCGTGCCGGGCTCGCAGTGGAAGAGCGCGGCGCGCAATCTCAGCACGCGCTACCGCACCGGTCGCGAGGGCGGCGAGGGATCGCTGGCGCGCGGGGCGCCCGCTGCCCTCGGCTACGCCGGCCTCATCTTGCCCGCCGCCTACGCGCAGCTATACGGCGCGATGGCTGCCACCGCGGCGCGCATCCCCGCCTGGCGGCCGCGGACCCTGCTCGACCTGGGCAGCGGTCCGGGCACCGCCCTCTGGGCAGCGGCCGCGTGCTGGCCCTCGCTCCAGCAGATGACTGCCTGGGAGCGCGAGCCGGCTTTCCTGGATCTCGGCCGCCTGCTGGCGCAGGCGAGCCCCGACCGGGCGGTGGCCGGCGCGCAATGGGAGCGCGTCGTGCTCGGGGCCGGCCCCCTGCCGGGCACCGAGCGGTACGATCTCGTCGTCCTCGGCCACGTGCTCAACGAGCTTGATCCCGCCGCGCGCGAGGCGGTTGTGGAAGCGGCCTGGGAACGCTGCCGCGGCGTGCTGCTGCTCGTCGAGCCGGGCACCCCGGCGGGCTTCGCGGTGATCCGCGCCCTGCGCGACGCCATGGTGCCGCGCGGCGCCCGCACCATCGCACCCTGCGCCCACGATCGGTCCTGCCCGCTGCTTGACGACTGGTGCCACTTCCCGCAGCGGCTCGACCGGCCCGCCTTCCAGCGGCGCGTCAAAGAGGGCACGGCGGGCTGGGAAGACGCCAAGTTCTCCTACGCGGCGCTCGCCCGCTTCGGCCCCGCCGCCCCGATCTGGGGCCGCCTGATCCACCAGCCGCAGATCCACAAGGGCACCGTCGAGCTCATCGTCTCCAGCGTCGACGGCATCGTCCACCCCGAGGTGCCCAAGCGCGACCGTCCGGCCTATCGCGCCGCCGCCGATCACCACTGGGGCGACGCCCTCGCCGCCCCGCCACCCGGCGCGATCGTGCGCCGCCCGCCCGGGGAGGGGCTGGCCGCGCCGGAGCCCCAGCCGCCGGAGTGATCGACTGGGCGCTGAGGCCGGGAGCCATGCCCAGCGCGAACCACGCGCTGATTGGCCGCAGATCGCGCCCCGGCCCGCAGTCGGGTATGGTATAATGGGCGCATGACCCGCCTGGGCGGCGTGTGACGCCGGCCGCCCGACCGCACTCGTCGAACCGCCGTGGGCCCGCGCTTGGGGGCGCGCCTCACTCGTCGCGGGGCGCACCGCCCCGATCGGTCGCCGGCCCGTTGATGAATCGCTCCTTCCCCGACATCCGCAATTCCCCGCGAAGATGGTCCCGCCCCGTGCACCGCATGGGCGATGGCCGGGTCGGTGCGCGAGCGCGCGCGCGCCATCCTGGGGAGGCGCAGTAGGCAGGGCTATGGCAGAAGACGATCGGGTCATCATCAAGGGGGTGCGCACGGGGCTGTTGCTCCTGCTGGACGACAGCGCCGCGTGGGCCCCCCTGCTCGACGACCTCCGGGCGCGGCTCGCGGCCCGGCGCTCCTTCTTCCAGGGCGCCGCGGTGACCGCCAACCTCGGCGCCCGGATCATCGACGAGCCGGAGTTCGCGGGCCTGCAGACGGTGCTGGCAGGCTACGAGATGACCCTGGAGATGATCGTCTCCACCGCCACGCAGACCCGCGCCGTGGCCGGCGGCCACGCCGTGCGGGCCCGCCTGCCGGCTTTCGCCGCCGCGGCGGCTGACCCGGCGGACGGCGCCCCGCGCCGGGCTGCCCGCAGCCTGCGCGCCCTGGAGGCCGATCCGCCCGCGCTCACCCCCGACGGCGAGCCCGACTTCGCCGCCCTGGCCGGCGACGACGTCGACCTCGCCCTGGAACCGGCCTGGTCGGGCGACCTGCCCGCCGCCCTCTTTGTCCGCCGGACGCTGCGGTCCGGCATGAGTATTCAGCACGACGGCGACGTTTGCATTCTTGGCGATGTGAACGCCGGAGCCGAAGTAGTCGCGGCCGGCGACGTGGTGGTCTGGGGCGCCCTGCGGGGCATGGTGCAGGCGGGGGCCGGCGGCGACGCCGCCGCCGTCGTCTGCGCCCTGCTGCTTGCGCCGACGCAGATCCGCATCGCCGACGTGGTCAGCCGGGGCACCGCGCCGGCCGCCCTGGTCGCGCCCGAGATGGCGCACGTGGTCCACGGGCGGATCCTCGTCGAGCCCTGGACCGGCCGCCGCCGTCCAGAATGAGTCGCCCGCCGGTGCGCTTGCATTCGCACGCGATCTCGGGTATCATTCCCGAGTCGGGACGGCGACACGTGACTCGGTGGCCGCGACTACGCAATCCAGAACGGAAGAGTAGCCCATGACGACGAACGGAACCGGCCGGGCGCCACACCCGGCGATCCCCCCGACATCCCTGCCGCACCTCAACGGTGCCGCCGCGGCCTACGCCGCGGCGCCGCACAACGGCCACGCCGAAGCCCCGGCCGCCGGCTCCGTCGCCTCCGGTGACGGGCGCGGTAGCGCCCGCGCGGGCGCTTGGCACGGTGCTCACGATTACGTCGGGCAAGGGCGGCGTCGGCAAGACGACCACGACGGCCAATCTCGGCACGGCGCTCGCCGTGCTGGGCCGCAAGGTCGCCGTGATCGACGCGGATATCGGCCTGCGCAACCTCGACGTGGTAATGGGCCTCGAGAAGCGCATCGTCTACGACCTCGTCGACGTGGTCGAGGGGCGCTGCCGCATCCGGCAGGCGCTCATCAAGGACAAGCGCTTCCCCGACCTCTACCTGCTGCCCGCCGCCCAGACCCGCGACAAGACCGCCGTCAACCCGGCGCAGATGCGCCTGCTCTGCGATCACCTGAAGACCGAGTTCGACTTCGTGCTCGTGGATTGCCCCGCCGGGATCGAGCAGGGCTTCAAGAACGCCATCGCCGGCGCCGATCAGGTCGCCATCGTCACCACGCCGGAGGTTTCGGCCGTGCGCGACGCCGACCGCGTCATCGGCCTGGTCGAGGCGACGGGCCTGCCCTCGCCGCGGCTAATTCTCAATCGCATCCGCCCGGAGCTGGTGCGCCGCGGCGAGATGATGACCCAGGGGGACGTGATCGAGATCTTGGCCGTCAGCCTCCTGGGGGTTGTGCCCGACGACGAGGCGATCGTCATCAGCACGAATCGGGGCGAGGCCGCCGTAACCGACCGGCAGTCGCGCGCCGGGCAGGCCTACTCGAACATCGCGCGCCGCCTGCTCGGCGAAGAGGTCCCCTTCCTGGCGCTGGACAGCGAGGGGGGTTGGCTCGATCGGGTGCGGAAACGGCTGGCGGGCGGCGGCGGCCGCGGGCATCGCTGACCGGGAAGGGGCCGGCAGGCTGTGGAACTCCTGAACAATCTCTTCGGGCGCCGGAACCGGGTGGCCAGCGGGGTGGTCGCCAAGCAGCGCCTGCAGCTTGTGCTGGTGCAGGATCGCGTGAAGCTGCCGCCCGAGGTGCTCGAAGCCATTCGCGAGGATATCGTCGCGGTCATCTCGAAGTACGTCGACATCGACCAGGACGGCATTGAGGTCATCCTGACGCCGGGCTCGACGGTCGACAAGCTGACGGCGAACATCCCCGTGCGGCGGCCGCGCTTCTAGCCGCACCGCGCGGCGGCGTGGGGCCGCGGCATGCCCGCGCGCCGGGGCCACCCACCGGATTCGGAAAGCGCCGCGGGCGGGAGCATGGGCCTCCCGCCCGCGGCGCTTCGTCATCGGCGGCTCACGATGCCCGGCGTAGCGGCGCGGGCGTGAGCACCTCGGCCTCCGGCTCGTCGAACAGGCGCATCTGCTGCGCCGCGTTCGCCGCCTTGCGGGTGCGGCCCGTCCGCCCGGCCGCCGGGGGCGCCGTCTCGGCCACGGCGCGTAGCACCGGCCCCGGCTCGGGCGCGGGCGCCGCGGCCTTGCCCCGGCGCTTCGGCGCCGCCACCGGCGCGACCGGCGTGGCGGCCAGCGTTGCCTTCCGCCCGCGCTTCGGCGCTGCCTCGGCCGCAGGAGTCCCCGCGGCCGGCTTGCGCGCTCGCTTCGGCGCCACCGCGGCCGCCTCGGCTTCGACGGGCGCCGTGCGGGGCTTGCGTGCCCGCTTGGGTGCCGCCTCCACCACCGGCGCCGCCGCCGGGGTCGCGGCCTTGCGCGCCGCGCTTCGGGGCGGCCTCCATCGGCGCTTCGGCCACCACCGGGGCGGCCTTGCGCGTCCGCTTCGGGGCGGGCTCTACGACTGGGCGCCTCGGCCGTCGCCGCCGCCTTGCGCGTTCGCTTGGGTGCCGCTTCACGCCGGCGTCTCGGCGACCCCGGCTGGCTTTACTCGCCCGCTTCGGCGCCGTCTCGGCGAGGGGCTCGGCGACCACCGGGGTGGCCTTGCGCGTCCGCTTCGGCGCGGCTTCTGCAACCGGGACCTCCGGCGCAGCGCCGGCGGCTTGCGCGCCCGCTTCGGCGCGACTTCCACCGGGGCGTCCGCGCTCACCGGGGCGGCCTTGCGCGTCCGCTGTCGGTGCCGCGGCCTCCGTGCTCGCGGCTACTTTGCGCCCCTGTCGGGCGGCTGCGGGCTCAGAGGCAGTAATGGCATCCTGCGCTGTCGCGCGCGCCGGCTTACGCGCGCGCTTCGGCGCCGGCTCGGCGATGGCGGCTTCCACGACCGGCCCTGCGGGTTTGCGGGCGCGCTTCGGTGGCGGCCTCGCCGGCCGCCTCAGCGGGTGTCGCACCCGCGGGCTTGCGTGCGCGCTTCGGCAAGGTGGCGGTCTCCGGTGCGGCGGCCGCCTTGGCATGGCCCCGGGCCGGGCTAGGCGCGGGTGTGTCCGTCGCCTCCGCCGCGCGCGGCTTGTGGGCGCGCGCACGGGGTGCGGCCGGTACGGGCGCCTCGATCGCGGCCACGACCGGCGCCGGCACGACGACCACGGGTGGCGCCTCCTCCGCGGGCTCCAGCGTCTCGGCGGGCCCGAGGATCGGGCTCTGCATCTCCTGGCGGCCGACCTGGTAGTAGTGCGGGCGGACGTAGTGGGCGTGCCGGATCTCCAGACGGGGGTGCTCGATCGCCGCGCCCTCGCTCACCAGGCACAGATCGGCCGGTAGGCCGAACCGATAATAAAAGCGGTCGGCGGCCTCGTCGATCTTGTCCTGCACGCTCTTCTTGGGCGAATCGTCATACCAGACCAGGTACATTCTTCTCACACTCCCGTCGCGGAACCCGGTGGAGCGACCGGCCCGCCCGCTCAGCGGCCCAGGATGCGCGCCCCCCGCGCCGCGGGCGCCGCCGGCTGCTCCCACGTGCGATACGGCTCCGCCGCGTCCTCATATTCATACTCCGGCGCCGCGTATGCCGGTTCCCAGGCGTCCGCCTCCGCCGTCGCCTCCCACGTCGGGCCGGTCGGGTAGGCCGTGTCCGTGCGGTCGACAAAAGTCCGGGGCGCGGCCGCGCGACCGGCCGCCGGCCGCGCCGGGGCGGGCGCCGGCCGCGCCGGATAGGCGGGCGCGGGCAGCCGGCGCTCGTAGCGCGCCGTCTCCGGCGCCACCACGTAGCCGCCATAAGGGCCCGGCTCGGCGTTCAGCACGACATACGACGGCGGCGGCGCATAGACCGGCTCCTGCGGGGCGCGTTGGGGGGCGGACTGGCCGCGCAGCAGCAAGATTACCACAATGGCGCACATCGGCAGGGCCGCAACCAGGCCGAAGACAACCCCGGCGATCATCGCCCAGGTTTCGGGCGCCAGGCGGAAGGCCACCCAGGTGGCCATCACCGTGACGAACAGCATCGTCATCGCGGCCAGGAAACGCTTCATCTACAGGGCTCCTCTCGTCATCCCGAGCGCAGCAGGCGCAGTGCTCCCTGCCCGGCTTTCCATATCTTGCGGCGGTCGATGGGTGCGGAATCCGCACCCGGCTCCGGCAGCGCCAGGTCCCCGGGAGCCGCGTCGCGCGCGCCGGCCGCGCACTCGCCCAGCAGCGCGGCCGTGCGGGCCGCCTCCGCGGCGGTGCTGTGCGCCGCCTGCAGCCGGACGACGTCGCCGCCGAGCACGGCCAGGAAGTCGCCGCGCCCGAGCAGTCCCTCGGCGCCCGTGCCCCGAATGCCGGCGGCCGTCGTCGCGGCGGCGCCGTGGGCCAGGCGGCCGATCAGCCGGGCGCCCCAGGGCAAGAGATCGCCCACAGCGGGATTACTGCCCGCGGCCACGAAATGGATGCCCAGCCCGCCCGCCGCCGCGATCGCGCGGCAGGTCGAACTCGAGTTCCCCGCCGTCGGGCCCGTCCAGCAAGGCGTCGAGGCCGTCCACCAAGACCACAAGGTTCTCGCCCTCGATCGGCTCGCCGTCGGCCGCCAGTTCGGCACGGCGCTCGGCCAGGCGCTGCACCCAGCGCAGCCGCAGCCGCGCCTCGGCCGCGTCGGCCGCGACGTCGCCCACCAGATGCGGCAGCGCTTCCAGCCCCGCCCAGGCGCCGCCCCGTGGCGCGCGGCGCGCCGGGCCGCTCGCGTCGATCAGCAGCAGGCGCAGAGTGTCCGGCCCGTTGTGCAGGGCCAGCGACAGCGCCATGCCGCGCAGCAGCGCCGATTTGCCCGACCCGCGGTCGCCGCAGAGGAGCACGGGGCCGACCTCGGGCGCGTCGAGCCGCAGCAGCAGCGGCGCGCCGGTCACATCCTGGCCGATGGTGGCCGCGCACGGCGGGGCCGCGTCGGCCACGCTGCGCGCGAGCGGCAGCAGGCGCACGGGCACCGGGTCGGGCCGGGGCACTTCGAGCGTGGGCCGGCCCGGTCTCGAGGTCGGGCGCGAGGCGCACGGCGTCGACGCCCAGGCGCTCGGCCAGGGTTGGCAGCGCGGGAGTCAGCGTGGCCAGCCGCGCGCCGTGCGGTAGCTCCAGCGCGAAGTGGACAAGCCGGGGCGAGAGCGTGCCGCCGGTCACGCGGCCCGGCAGCGCGTGCTCGCGCAGCACGTCCTCCACGATATTCGCCTGTTGATCCAGATAGTCCTGCATTGCTCCTGCTCCCCTAGCACCGGCACGGCACCCGCCGCGCCGGGGGCTCCCGGCAGCACCTTTGCTGTGATCACCGGGCCGCGCGCGGCCGGCGAGGCACCGGACATGGGCGGCGCCGGGCCGGCTTTCTATCGAGTGGTCGGGGAAGCGAACGCCTCCCCGGCCGTGCGAGAACAGCGCTACGACGTGGTCGGAATCAAGGGGATGCCCAACGGCCTGGTAGAACCTCTGTTCTACCAGGCCATTATATCAGAACGAATGTGCGATTGTCAATGGATGCGACGCACGAATTTAGGGGGTGCAGCCGCGTTGCTGCAGGGCCCAGGAGCCGAGCAGGCCCAGCTGGATCGCGTGCGGCGTGCCGGAGTGCTCCGGGTGCCACTCCAGGCGCGCGCGCTGGAAGTATTGCACCGTGTAGACCTGCCCGTCGGTCGCGCTGCGCTCCGAGATCTCCTCGCTGATCGGGAAACCGAACTGCGTGAGCCCGCCGTGCGCCTGCCAGTACTCCAGGAAGCCGCCGCCGAGGTTATGATTCGTCTCCGCGAAGAACTGCCGCCCGGGGATTGGCACGATGTGCGACTGCGTCAGCGGGGAGATGTGCGACGCGGTGTATTGCGCGCCCAGCAGGCCCAGCTGGATCGCGTAGGGCGTGCCCTGGAGCTCGGGATGCCACTCGAAGCGGTTCCGCTCGAAGTACTGCACGGTGTAGATCTGCCCGTCGGTGGTGCTGCGCTCGGGGAACTCCTCGGTCAGCGGATAGCCGAAGACGGCCAGGCCCCCGTGACTCAGCCAGTACTGGTAGAAGCCGCCGCCCAGGCTGTGGCCCGTCTGCGGGAAGTAGACGCGCGTGGGCGTGTTCGCGAAGGGCTCGATCGGGCTGCAGACGCTGCTCGGCGGCGCGGGCGGTGGCGTCGCGGTGGGCGAAGGCGTCGGCGGCGCCGGAGGCGGCGTCGGCGGCGGCGGAGGCGGCGACCCCGCCAGCTGTGCCCAGATGCCCGGGTCCTCCTGCCCCAGCCGCCACAGGCCCACGCCCGCGAAGTGTTGCTGCGTAGCGAGCCCTAGCTTCGCCGCGAAGCTGCGCGAGTCCTCATACCAGACGACATGGCTCTGTCCATTGTTCGTGTAGACGAGGCTGGGCGACTGGCTGGGCTCGTCGAAGGCCAGCTGGCCGTGGAAGGTCTGGGCCAGCTGTTGCACCTCGCTCCACGTGCGCGGGTCGGCCATCGGGCGCGGCTGCTGCGTCAGGTTCCAATCGTAGCCGTAGACCCCCACCCCCCAGATGACCTTGCCGGGGCTGAGCGTGGCGCCCGCATAGACGGCGATGGACGCCTGCCAGGGCAACGTAGCGATCGGGCCGGGCCCGCCGCCGCGATAGTGCTGGTCGTAGGCCATGATCACGAAGTAGTCGGCCCAAGGCTGCAGCGCGCGGTAGTCGAACGCGCCCGCCCAGCCGGTGTTCACGTCGTGCGACTTCGAGGGGATAGCCATCGCCACCGTCTTGCCGGCCGAATGCAGCGCCGTGTACAGCTCTTGCATGAACGCCGTCACCAGGCCGGCGTCGTCCGGGTTGATCGCCTCGAAGTCGATCGTGATGCCGTCGTAGCCGTTCTGTGCGATCAGCGCCTGGATCTGCGCGATGATGGCCGCGCGCTTCGTCGCGTCCGCGACCAGCGGGTGGAAGTTCGCGTAGCTCGCGGTGTTCTTGAGCAGCGGCAGGTTCTTCACCCCGTGGGCGTGCAGCAGGGCGTTGACAAAGGGCTGCGGGGTGCCGGTGACCTGGCCCGCGGCGTTGACGTTGTAGAACCAGGGCGACACGTAGTTGAGCGCGTCGACGTGGGCCTGCAGCGCCGTCCAGGAGTTCGGGTTGTAGGTAATGTAGAAGGCGAAGCGGACGGGCGGCGCCGCGGCCTGCGCCGGGGGCGCGGCGTGGAGCACCGGCAGCAACAACAGCAGGGCGGGCAGCAGCAGGGCGGGCAGCAGCACGCGGCGGCGGACGGAACTCCGGCGCGGGGCGGACGGAACAGCGCGCATGAGCGGTACCTCCTCGATGGCTCGGACGGACAGGGGAGCAGGGCCTCTACAGTAGCAACGGGCCGGCGCGGCGGCGGTTGCACGGCAGCCGGGCGGGGCGCGGGGTTAGACAGGATAGGCGAACTTCGCTGGCCGAGTCTGGACCGCCGGATCCGCCGCTGCCGATCCAATGCGAGCCACCCCGGCGGGGTCACATCCCGTGCGTGGGGCGCCGTTTCGAGTTATGTTCGCCTAAATCCTGTCCCACACCCTGACCACGACGGTAACTTCACCGGCATCACCTACCCAGACGCCCACGTCAGGGGCGGGCTTCAGCTACGACCTCGCCGGCCAGATGAGCGGGCTGGCCTACACCCAGACCAAGACCTCGACCGTCTTCCTGAACCAGACCTACACTCACGACCCGATCGGGGTCCTCTCCACGACGACGGAGTCGGGCCTGGGGACCGACAGCTATGGCTACGACCCGCGCTACCGCCTGACCGGCGACAGCCTCGGGGGCGGCAGCCCGGCGACGCGCACGTGGAACTACGATGGGGCCACCGAAATCCTCGCGAGCAGCACCACGCTCAGCGGCGGCACCCCGATCACGACGACGCGCAGCTACGCCCGCGACAACTCGCTGCGCACCCTGCTGCAGCTCCAAGGCGGCACGACCCAGCACGATACCAGCCTGGGCTACGATGCCGCCGGCAACCGGACCAGTCAGTACGACAGTATCACGGGACAAAGCCTGACCTACGGCTACAACGCGGCGAACCGAATGACCAGCTACGGCTGGTGGCGCTACAGCTACAACGGGGACGGGCTGCGCACGAGCAAGTACAACAGCCAGCCCGGCCCGCCGCCCCCGCGGCCGGGCGCGGCCCCCGACCTGCTGATCGTGACGCAGTTCACCTGGGACGTGAACGAGCCGCTGCCGGAGCTGCTGAGCGATGGTGCCACGCGCTACATCTACGGCCCAGGCGGCATGCTGCTGGAGCAGGTCCAGGCCGGCACGCCCTACTACTACCACGCCGACCGCCAGGGCAGCGTGCGCGCCCTGAGCGACGCCAACGGCGCCCGCCAGGCGACCTACCAGTACGACGCCTACGGCAACACGACGGCCAGCACGGGCAGCCTCGCCAACCCCTTCCGCTACGCCGGGGGCTACCAGGACAAGGAGAGCGGGCTCTACTACCTCCAGGCGCGCTACTACGACCCCAGCACCCAGCAGTTCCTGAGCGTCGACCCCTTGCTCGCGGTGACCGGGCAGGCGTACAATTACGTTGGCGGGAGGCCGGTCAACGGGACGGATCCGTCGGGGCGCTGCGATCCAGCCATGGATCGCGGCGATTGCTTCCAAATCGAGTTGATGGGGGAGCAGGGGGGCTCCTCGGGCTACGTCTACAATCCCACAACGGGCTGGCACCTTGCATCGCAGTCAGGGCAGCCAAAGGAGCCCGCGGAGCCGCCAGCCGAGCCCCCAAGTCTGGCCGGTCCGGGGTCGGGCGGGGGCAGATGCTCCGCGACGGACCTTTACGCAGTTGGGAATACAGCAGGGCCACGGCCGCCACGGATCGCGGGGCAAACCGCGCCGGGCCAGAAAGCGGACTTCTCCGTGGACAACAACGGGAATGTCACTCCCTGGGATGGCGGGGCGTCCACCTTCGAAAACCCAAGTCAATTGCCCGTCAAGGGCCGTGTCTGGCAGTTACCCAAGGGCTCGCAGCTTGGACACTTCGTTGACATACCCGACGGTCTCCCGTATGGGAACCACGCGGCTGGCCACCACTCGTTGGTGATCGATATGCCGCTGCAACCCGCTGACCTAATTGCCCAGTTCCTGGGCCTTGGCTGGCTCGACACCGGGAAAACCAAGTAACGGCTCACTCAGCGTCACCGCGTGGTCAACTGGCTCGCGCGGCGGCGCGGCGGAGCTGGACCGATTTCCGGTCTTGCGGCAAGCTCAGACGGTCGGATGGAGACATTGCTACGCATGACGTCGGCGCACACGTATGGGCGCTAGGGAATCAGGACCGGGCTGGGGCACCAACTGGAGGTCATAGTGAACTGGGCCGTCGCCTACTTACTAGGTTTACGCTCGGGCAGCGTAGAGATCGCCTTTCTCCATGAACTGGTTGATCGAATCAACGAGGCCATCCGCTCAGGCGTCGCGCCTGTTCCTCTTGATCCTCAACTTGTTGCTAACCTTTGTACACAGCGAGTGCAGACCGAGCCGAGCCCCCCAAACGCTACTCGCGTGGGGCGGGCGCTGGTCGACTTGCTTCGCAATCCCGAGCAGTCTATCCCAGGGCTTGTTTCCAGCCTGGATGAACCCAGCACTCGGTATTTCGCGAGCATTCTCCTCGGCTGGTTTGGGCCTGCGGCACGTTCCGCGATTCTGCCCCTGCTCTATGAGGTCGCCGATGGCTCGGGAGCGGCCGGCGCCGCCCGCGAAGCGATCCTACGCGTCGGTGACACGGAGCAAGATCTCCTGACGCTCATGAGGAAGAGCGTGGCCGCAGGCGATGACTTCCAATTTCTCCAACTTTCCGATTTGGCATCCATCGCTGGCTACAACTCGAGCCCCGAGTATACCGCCATCCTACGTGCCGCTAGCGAGAGTGTGAATGCCGAGTTACGGGCCAACGCGGCACGAGCAATCAGCTGGCTGCGGCCTCCTCAACGCCAGGCCCAATTGCCGGTGCTCTTGCGGCTACGCGAAGATCCCGAGGAAATCGTGCGGCAGGCCGCCGCTGCCGCCCTGAATCAGGACGAGGCCGGATAGGGGCGCGAGAAAGCCAGGGGTGGTAGCGGCCCGCCAGGGCAGCGTGCGCGCCCTGAGCGACGCCAACGGCGACCGCCAGGCGACCTACCAGTACGACGCCTACGGCGCCACGACGGCCAGCACCGGCAGCCTGCTCAACCCCTTCCGCTACACGGGCGGCTACCAGGACAAGGAGAGCGGGCTCTACTACCGGCAGGCGCGCTACTACGACCTCAGCACCCAGCAGTTCCTCCGCCCGGACCCCTTGCGCGCGCTCACCGGCCAGGCGTGCACGCGCGCCGGCGGCCACCCCGTCCAGGCAGTGGATCCTGCGTGACTGGGCCACCGTTCGCTCGGGGACCACGCGGCGCGGAATTGTCCCTACCCGAGCCGCTCCTATGCGGGTTGCCGAGCCGGACCCCGCGGCCTAAATCCTGGCCTACACCCCGCACCGGCGCAGTCGGGGTATCTTTACAAGGCCGGGAAGTTGCGCTATAATCGGGTTAACGCGCCGCCGAGCGTCGCCGGCTCTTGCACTGGCTGTATATCCGCCCTCCAGGCGCACCTTCACCCGTTCTGGCGCATCACGGCAGTTTCGCCATGGATAGTCCGCTAGGCCCGTAAACGCTCGGCTGGGCAGCACCGGCGTTGCCGCCGCGGAACATCTGCCCGTATCCAGGATAGCAGAACCGGGAGCAGTGCTATGATTGATCGGGATAAACCCTGCTATCTGACTCCCTCCGGCAAACACGCGCTGGAGCAGGAGCTGGAGGAGCTGCGCACGGTCCGCCGGCCCGCGCTGGCCGCCAGCATCCGGCACATGACCGGCTTCGGCGGCTTCAACGAAACGGGCGAGCTCGACGAGTTCATGAACGAGCAGGCGCAGATCGACGCGCACATCAAAGACCTGGAGTTCGTGCTGCGCCACGCCATCATGGTCGACGCCAGCAACGGGGCCGACCGCGTGGGCATCGGCCGCCGCGTGACCCTGCTCGACGGCGGCGAGGAGATTCTCTGGACGATCGTGAGCTCGGCCGAGGCCAGCCCGCGGCAGGGCAAGATCTCGAGCGAGTCGCTCGTCGGCAGCGCGCTCATGGGCCATCACGTGGGCGACACGGTGACGGTGCATGCACCCGCCGGCCCCCAGGAATTCGTAATTCTGAAAATCGAGTAAGCCGCCGGAGCGGGTCGGCCGACCCGCTCCCCACCCGGCGGCCGCTGCGTGCCGGCCGCCGCGCCGGTCCCGCGGGGTCGCCGTCACGAGGAATCACGATGGACGACGACCCGCTCGCGCAGCCCGCGCTGCGCGCCGAGGCTTATCCCGGCCTCGAATTTGGGGATCAGGAGCAGCAGCGCCTGGCCAAGCTGGAGCAGCTCCGCGCCGCCGGCCTCGATCCCTATCCGCCTCGCTTTGCCCGCACCCACAGCCCCGCGGAGGCGCTCGACGCCTTCGCCGCGTGGGAGGCGGCGCACCCCGACGCCGGCCCCGACACGCCGCCCCTGCGCGTGGCGACCGCCGGGCGCGTGGTCGGCCGGCGTATCATGGGCAAGGCCTCGTTCGCGCATATCGCGAGCGGCGCCGCCCGCCTGCAGCTCTTCTTCCGGGCCGACGACCTCGCCGCGCCGCCCTACGACTACGACGCCTTCAAGAAGCTCGTCGACCTGGGCGACCATCTGGGCGTGGCCGGCTACATGTTCCGCACCAAGACGGGCGAGCCGACGCTCCACGTCGAGCGCTTCGAGCTCCTCGGCAAGAGCCTCGCCCCGCTGCCCGAGAAGTGGCACGGCCTGCAGGACACAGAGCTGCGCTACCGCCAGCGCTACCTCGACCTGCTCGCCAACCCCGAGGTGCGCCGCGTGTTCGAGGGACGGAGCGCCATCGTGCGCGCCATGCGCCGCTATCTCGACGCGCGCGGCTTCCTCGAGGTCGAGACGCCCGTGCTCCAGCCGCTCTACGGCGGCGCCACGGCGCGGCCCTTCACCACGCACCACAACACGCTCGACCAGGACCTCTACCTGCGCATCGCCGACGAACTCTACCTGAAGCGCCTCATCGTCGGCGGCTTCGAGAAGGTCTACGAGATCGGCCACGACTTCCGCAACGAGGGCATCGACGTCCGCCACAACCCGGAATTCACCATGATGGAGTGCTACGAAGCCTACGGCGACTATCACACCATGATGGATCTGGTCGAGGGCATGGTGGTCGCCGTGGCGCAGGAGGTGGTCGGCACGCTGCAGATCCACACGCGGGGCTACGACGTCGACCTGACCCCGCCGTGGCGGCGCGTCACCATGCGCGATGCCCTGCGCGAGGCGAGCGGCATCGACTTCGCGGACTACTACGGCGACCGCGACGGCCTCTACGCGCGCGTGCGCGCCCTGCACGTCGACGTCGCACCCGACATGAGCTGGGCGCAGATCCTCGACAAGGCGGTCAGCGCGCTCGTCGAGCCCAACCTGATCCAGCCCACCTTCATGCTGGATTACCCGGTCGCCATCTCACCGCTGGCCAAGCGCCACCCGACCGACCCGCACCTGGTCGAGCGCTTCGAGCCGTTCGTTACGGGCTTCGAGATCGGCAACGCCTTCAGCGAGCTCAACGACCCGCTCGACCAGTACCGCCGATTCGCGGGGAGTGCCGCGGCGCGCACTGCGGGCGACGAAGAAGCCCACCAGATGGACGTCGACTTCGTGAACGCGCTCATGGTCGGCATGCCGCCGACGGGCGGGCTCGGCATGGGCGTGGATCGCCTGGCCATGGTCCTGCTCGACCAGCCGTCGATCCGCGACGTGATCCTGTTCCCGCACATGCGGCCCCGCGGCTAAGTAGGGAGGTGGCCAAAGGATGTAGCGCGCGGTCGTGGTCGTGCCCCGGCTGGTGACCGTCTGCAGCAGCCGCTTGCCGGTCCCGTCGTACACGAAGCCGATGGTCGCGCTGGCATTGCCCGTCGTGGTCACCTGGGCCAGGCGGTGCTCGGGGTCGAAGGTGCGCGTCTCGGCGCGCCCGCCCACGGTCCCACTGGTCTGCTGGCCCACCGGCGCTGCATAAGCTTCGCATTAGGCTAACGTTTCAGCCAGGCCGAGGCGCGCAAGTAGAGGCGAGCACAGATAGCTGCGAAGACTGCTAGGACGTATGCGATGAGTGCTACAACGCCGGTCGTGCAGATAACTATAATATTGCCGGGTACCTCGCTTGAAGAGACATTGAAGAACCGGCCCGGGATATTCCACTGAAAAGGCACGCTGAACGTGTGGTCGAATGCCGCACTGGACGGCCCGATTATGGCCGTCTGATTATCCAGTATGACCACGTATCCAACTACCAAACCCACCACAAGCCAAGCGACAGCGGTTCCCGCGGCCAACCCAGCGAGTGACTTCCATGTCTGTGCGCCGCGCGTGGTGAGCCCGATCCAGAACGCGAGGCCCAGATGGATCGCAACAAGGCCAACAAACAAGGCGATTACGGCGATTGCTACTCTTTGTTGTCCGGGATCGGTCGCGAGTGCCATACGCGGTGCTCCTTTAGGGCGCCATCGGCGACCGTTGCGCGATCAAGGCGATCACGCGTAGGAACAGCAGCGAGCTCACCCGATGGCCGAGTACGAATACAGCGGCGCGGACTGTGCTGCTCCGACCTTCTGCGCGTCCCGCCCCATCTGGGGGGACGGCATGAGCCTCCGGCCATCCCGTCCCGCCTGGTCGACCATCGTTGCCCGCTACTGGCGACATGTCCGAGACTAGCGGCACTACCCCCTATGCGGTGGCCCCCGCTACTTCCTGCGGCACAGCCTTCTCTTGGCCTCGCCAGGTGTGCCGCCTCGATGAAAGACTGAGCAGACTTCACTGCCACACGATCCGGAGCCAGTTTTGCGTCTGTTCGGCCACGTGCGTGAAGGTGTATGTATGCAGGGCCTTCGAAGAAGGGGCCAACGCGAATCCCGTTCCGTGGGGCGCGAGATCGCTCGTGCGCTGCGCGCCCTGCAGATCAACGGAGTAGTCCGGATTGGGTTCGCAGTAGTTGGTCGCCGTTGAGCAACCGCCCACGCCGTCGCCTTGCGTGTCGAAGGTCTTGACGTTTACCCCCTGATCGTTGGCCCAATCGACACGTCGTTCAGCAGACCCGAGTCTATATACGGATCAATCAGAGTAGCATCGGTTACGCGGGGATCCAAGGCTCTGTTCCCGCCAGCCGTCCACCAATTCGCCGCTCTCTGTGCCCTTAACAGGTACTCCGCCACTGCCCCCCCACCCATGCTGTGTCCAAGGAGATGGATGTGGAACCCCGTCCCCTGAATCTTGTCAAGCTCCTTCTGGATGGCATCCGCGCCGGCAAATCGGTCGATGCCGGGCGCACCGACGAACCGCACATGCCCTCCATTTTCGTGAAACGCCCACTGCTCAAAGCTAATGTGGTGTATGCTCCCGGATGGTAGCTCGATGACACCCCAGTTTCCTTGATCGAAGAGCTGATGCAATAGCTGCAGGTATTCTCCCCAACCGCTATTGGCACATTTGCCGCCGCTGCTCTGGTCAAGACAGCCGTTCACGTAGATGTAGTAGTCCTCGGCAGCGTAACCTGTGGTGTCGATGAAGCGCAACGGATTGGCTTGCGTATACAGATACTTGTTAAGTGCTTCGGATTTGGACGCATCAGAAGTGATCGGATCCGCCGAGATGAAGGAGGCCAGCCCGGGGTCATAGTACCGCGCCCCGTAGTACAGCAGCCCCGTATCCGCATCCAGCCGCTGGCCGGTGAAGTTGCGGCTGGTCAGGGAGCCGTGCGCCGTGTACTGGTAGGCCAGCTGCCCGTAGGGCGTGTAGTAGGCGCGCTGGGCCACGGCCGGCGGGCTCGCGTCGTCCACCAGCAGCGTCACGCTGCCCAGGTGGTCGCCCACCAGCCGGTACACCCCGTCCGTGCTCGCGTCCCCCTGGTGCGCCCGCCGCAGCCCGACCAGCTGGCTGCCCAGGTAGTAGTAGCTCGTGTAGGTCGCGTGCTCGCCCGCGTCGGCGTCCAGCTGCTCCTCATACAGGTTGCCGATGTAGAGTGTCGTGGTGGTCGTGCCCCGGCTGGTGACCGTCTGCAGCAGCCGCTTGCCGGTCCCGTCGTACACGAAGCCAATGGTCGCGCCGGCATTGCCCGTCGTGGTCACGGTGGCCAGGCGGTGCTCGGGGTCGAAGGTGCGCGTCTCGTTGCGCCCGCCGGCCGGGCCGCTCGTCTGCTGGCCCGCCGCGTCGTAGCCGTAGCTGTGGCCCTGATAGGCCGTCGGAGCCAGGGTGTCGGGACACGGCGGCCCCTCCGCGCAGGGAACGCTCATCGCCCGATCGGCCCCGAGATCCGTACCAGGAGCCGCAGAAACCCGCCGGTCGCGAGACCGATCACCAGGCCTCCCGAGATCAAGCTAACGACCGACGGAAGGGACTCGCTGGCGTCGAGGGGGCTCATGAAGGCGTTGGGGAGGGCCGGTGGGTTGGCCAGGCCGATGAATGCGCCCCAGCAGACGACCGTCCCCACGCTCCACGCGACGAGTGAAATGAGGATCCACCAATATGCGCCGGCAACCACATGCCTCAGTACGCGCCATTGACAGAGCCCCAGGGATCCCCCAAACAGTGCTCCCAGGATCCCCGCACCCGTGAGCCACGCCACGCGGAAATCGGGGGCCAGGACCGCGCTCAGCATCACTGGAAAGCCGATGATGCCGATGACCGCGGCGCCGGCGAGCATACCGCCTGCCGTTGTGAGCCCCCAGGCGACCGCGCCCGGGAACCGGCGCCCGAAGGCCCAGGCCTGCCCGGTCGCAAGGAAGATTGCGCCGATCAGCGACTGCGAGAGGCTCAGGGGAAGGCCGACGATCACCTCCAGACCATCCGATCCTATGCCGGTGTGGCTATAGACGAGCATAACGCCGATGATCGCCCAATGCCACCCTAACAGCGTGCCGATCGCCCAGAGGCCAAGCGTTGCCCAGCCTCGTTGAGTTCCTTCCCGCTCGTTGTGCGTCAGTTGCGCCGCCTCCCCGCCGTCCATGAGCCAACCCTCAGCTTTAGATGCCATCTTCAGCTTGCCCCGTGCGCCCGCATATGACCTACCGGACTACGCGGGCCCGGCCAGCCCACGAGCAGCGCCCAGCTTGTTGCCGCAACCGGACAGCCCCGGTCGGCGTCATTTCCATGCGGTGCTGAGAAACGCTCGAGTTTCCACGGCCATGTTGCCGAAGGTGAACATGTGCCACTCCACACTCACACCGGCGTTGTAGTCCTGCTTAGGCCCTGCCAGCGGGTCCGCAGGGCTGCAACAAGGTACGAACTGCGGCGTCTCCCGGGGCTGACCGTTGATATCCTTGCTGTAATCGGCATCGGCATAGTTGGCGTAGATGCCGGCAATCGCGCCGCTATGGACTGCATCGCCCTCCTTTTGGACGTTGATCGCCTTAATTCCCTTGCTCGTCACCCACGCACCTAAACCCGGCTCGTCAAAGAGCCCGACTGGGCCGTCGATAAGCGTGACGTCGGAGATACGGCGATCCAGAAAGGCCAGCCCGCTGCGGTAGCTGCAGCGGTAGCAGCTTTGGTACATTCGTTCCGCGGTCCAGGCGTCGTCAAGGTACTGCCAGATCGCCGCGGCGCCCCAGCTGTGGCCAATCAGGTAAATCTTCCCGGCGGCTGTCTCTGGGATTTTCTTCATGAGTTCCATGGCGAGGTCCTGACCATCGTTAACGCCAATCGCCTCAGGCACGGAAATCACATGCGTCGCCGCCCACTCTGCGAAGTCGACATGCGTGCGCTCAGGATCGACTGCGTAGCCCCACCCTCCCTTGTCGTACAGCGCGTGGAGATAGTCGTAATACTCCCCCCAAGCGGCGGCGCTGCCGCTGCAATTCCCCGATGCACCCGGGCCCTTGAAGCAGCCGCTTACGAAAACGTAGTAATCCTGCGGTCCATAGCCGGAGGGATCGATAAATCGCAGCGGATTGCCGAGGGTGTAAATGTAACGGTTCCAGGCCTCCTCGGCGGCGGAGCTGGCCGTTGCGGGATCAGGAGAGATGAAGTACGCCAGCCCCGGGTCATAATACCGCGCCCCGTAGAACAGCAACCCCGTATCCGCATCCAGCCGCTGGCCGGTGAAGTTGCGGCGGGTCAGGGAGCCGTGGGCCGTGAACTGATAGGCCAGCTGCCCGTAGGGCGTGTAGTAGGCGCGCTGGGCCACGGCCGGTGGGCGCGCGTCGTCCACCAGCAGCGTCACGCTGCCCAGGTGGTCGCCCACCAGCCGGTACGCCCCGTCCGTGCGCGCGTCCCCCTGGTGCGCCCGCCGCAGCCCGACCAGCTGGCTCCCCAGGTAGTAATAGCTCGTGTAGGTCGCGTGCGCGCCCGCGTCGGCGTCGACCTGTTCCTCGTACAGGTTGCCGATGTAGAGCGTCGTGGTGGTCGTGCCCTGGCTGGTGACCGTTTGCAGCAGCCGCTTGCCGGTCCCGTCGTACACGAAGCCAATGGTCGCGCTGGCATTGCCCGTCGTGGTCACCTGGGCCAGGCGATGCTCGGGGTCGAAGCTGCGCGTCTGGTTGTGCCCGCCGGCCGGGCCGCTCGTCTGCTGGCCCGCCGCGTCGTAGCCATAGCTGTTGCCCTGGTAGGCCGTCGGGGCGTCGACGTGGGCCGCGTCGCCATAGGTGTAGGCATAGGGCGTGCCGCCGATGAAGCGCGTGCTCATCCGGCCGAGCGTGTCGAAGCTGTAGGTCTCGTTCGGGTAGAGGGTGGAGGTCGCGCTGGCCAGGCGGTCCATGGTGTCGTAGGTGAAGGTGTTCGTGAAGACGGGCGAGTTGGTACCGCTCGCGTCTTGGCTGACGCTGC
>CAWARZ010000006.1:0-1177548 GCA_963784695.1 uncultured Chloroflexia bacterium
CTCGGGGTCGGGGTAGGTGAGCGTGGTCAGCCGCCCGCCCACGTCGTAGCTGTAGCGTTGATACGCCGGCCGCGGGCCGCCGCGAATAGCGCTCCTGACAGGAGCTGGGAGGGGCCGCGATACAGCACCGCGGCGCGGGTTGGTTGCAGTCACCAAAGGTTGCAGCACCTGCTATCGACCCTCAGGCGTGCCCGCCACCTGCGCCGCAGCGTGCCGCTCATCCTGCATTATCCTGGCGAAGGCCAGGCCCGTGAGCAGCCCAACAACGCCACTCGCGGCGATCCAGGCCACGATCAGCAGCGGCAGCGAGGGTTGGGGTCCGGCCCGCGGGTCCCGCAGGCAGTCCCAGCCCTGGCAGAGTGGGCCGCCCGCGCCCAGGATAGACCACCCAGAACGTGGTCCCCTGCAGAGCCCAGGCCACGACGCCGACCAGCAGCCAGGTGAGCGCCATGGGCACGCTCGCCCGCCAACGGAAGAGTGCCCACGCCTGGGCCCCGCTGCTGATCAAGCCCAGCACGGCGCCCGTTAGCGCCCCGTATTGGACCAAGGCTGGCCCGATCACCGCGGGCGGTGCGGGCTCGCCCCGGGCCAGTCCGTGCGCCGACAGGAAGGCCACTACGAGCGGAAAGGCAAGCATAAGGCTGAGGATCCAGCCGCCGAGGTAGCCAGCTGCAGTTGGCCAAGCCCAACGCGGGCGGTCACGCAGGGTCGTCTCCCAAACCAGGCTTTGTGCCCAGGCCGCAAGACCCGCGGGACCTGCGCTCACGAACGTGGCCGACAGCAGGGTGAGATACACGCCCCATCGGGCCCGAATGGGGTGACAACGCGCCCATCAGGCCGACGCCGAACGCGGGGGCGAGCGTGTTGGCCAGAAGCGCCGGGGCTGCGGTGGTGAAAGCCCAGGCGGCCACGAGACGCCGCGGGAGCCTTATTTCGGCATGGTAGCTGGTCCTCCGGGAATCGCGCGGTAACGTCATTACAGGCGCCTCTTGTGGCCCGACTGGAACTCGGCGGGTCGTCGTTGGCCCGGTCTGGAGAGCCCAGTAGCGGACCCCAGTTGCACCACCGTCGGCAGCCGACCCGCGTAGCAAGAGGACTTGGTCCACGACGTCGTGGGGCGCGCCCTCGTTCCGAGATTCTGGTGGGACCAGCCCGGAATCCCCACGGCCATGCCAGTGAGGGCGGCCCGCGCATGGTAGGGCCGGCCCTAACGATGAGGTGCGGCCAGTTGGCCGAGACCACATTTGGCTGATTGCGTGCGAGCGAACACACGCAGATGCTTGCCATGTGTGGGCGCCTACTTCCAGTAGGTCAAAGAATCGGAAGCCACTGTTGGGGTCGACATTCTCCATGCTGTACTCGTGTCGGGACAGGAAGTTCCGAAGGAACCAGTAGAAGTTGGACTTGCCATATGGACCCTGCGGATACGGCATTCCAAGGGGCGTCTTTATCGCAAGATCCCCGTACGAGGGCACGGTGCCTAGAGACGACGGAAGTCCAACTCCATCAAGTGTATCTACAACAAGGGCCTGTACATTATGTCTCGTAAGGAAGTCGTTCAGGTGAGTGAGACGGCTGTGTGGCCATATGGGGGCCAGCACCGGGCTATCGGAATCGTTGAAGCCTCCCAACATCCAGCCCATGGCCGGATTCATTATCACCGCACTCCTTATCCTCGGGTCGAGGGTCACTGAAGATCCGGTTGCGAAGGCTGGTATTGATTGCGCGACCTCCGTCTCGCGCGCCCGCGCCAGGTACTCCATGATTGCCGCGGCGCCCAAGCTGTGCCCAATCAGGTGGATTCCGCCATTCCCTGGGATTTCGCTAAGAAGCTGCTGTAGTCGGTCTGCCCCGCTCGACGCACTCTGGACAGTGAGGAACCGCACATGGCTTCGCAGCCAAACGTAGAGCAGTTCCTTGGGCCCCCACTTCTGATACAGGTACTCCGCCTTCAACAAAGCGAGATAGCCGGCCCACTGCGCGGCTAGCGCGTCCCGAGGATATATCCTTGCTGGGGTCGCAGCCTACGCTGCCCGACCCTGAACACCCATTCACGAACACATATGTGTCATCGGGGCCATAGCCTAGTGGTTTGGTGAACCGAAGGGGATTGTTAAGTACATAGGCCATACGTTCGAGGGATTGTGACATATTACGGCTTGGGCATGGTTGGGTCAGGCGAGACGAAGTACGCCAGCCCCGGGGTCTTAGTACCGGCGCCCGTAGTAGAGCAGCCCCGTATCCGCGTCGAGCCGCTGGCCGGTGAAGTTGCGGCTGGTCAGGGAGCCGTGCGCGGTGTACCGGTAGGCCGTCTGCCCGTAGGGCGTGTAGTAGGCGCGCTGGGCCACGGCGGGCGGGCTGGCGTCGTCCACCAGCAGCGTCACGCTGCCCAGGTGGTCGCCCACCAGCCGGTACACCCCGTTCGTGCTCGCGTCCCCTGGGCTTGCGTGCCGCAGCCCCACCAGTTTGGTGCCCAGGTAGCGGCAACAGCCCGGTGAAGGTCTCGGGGCCGCCCGAGTTGGCGTCCAGCTGCTCCTCATACAGATTGCCTTTATAAAATAGTAGTCCGCCACTATGATTGAGATGGATAGAGATGGCTCAACTTGACCCGCGCGTCGCTGATCTGGAAGCGCCAGTTCACCGTCGCCCGCGCGGCGTTGCGCTGCTGCTCCCACGGCGCCACTTCCTGACGCACCACCTCGATCGCCCCCAAGCGCCGCTCCAAGCACTGGCGGCTCAACACCCCCAGTTCGATTTCCACCATGTTCAGCCAACTACCGTGCTTGGGCGTGTAGTGGAACTCCAGCTTCTCCACGATCCGCCGCGCTTCCTCTGGCGGATACGCCTCGTACAACGCCGCGGGCGTGTGCGTGCTCAGGTTGTCCATTACCACGCGGATTACTTCCGCCTCCGGGAACGCTTCGTCCACCAGCCATTTCATCTGCCCCGCGAAGTCCCACGCCGTGCGGTGCTCGGTCACCTCCACATGCCGCCAACCCAGCCGGGGGGCGAAGGACACAAACAGATTGCAGGTGCCTTCCCGCCGATACTCATAGTCGTAACGCTCCAGTTGCCCCGGTGCGGCGGGCACGGGCGCGCGCACTTCGTTGACCAGTTGATAAGGCAGTTCGTCAAAGCAGACCAGGGGCCGCAGCGGGTCGGCGGGGGCCGCATACTCCTCCAAGACATCCTCCATGCGCCAGACGTACTCGGCACTCACCGTCGGGATGCACCACTGCTCCTTGAGCCAGGGCTTGACTTCGTTTTTTTTAACGTGCGGCGCACCGTTTCATCGGAAATCTCCTCCACCAGGCCGACCTCCACCAGCCGGTCGGCCAGCAGTTGCATGGTCCACTCGTCGCGTCCCGCGGGCGGAGCGGAGCAGGCCGTGGCGACCAGAAAGGCTTCGGCGTGGCCGTCGAGCTTGCGGGTGGCGCCGGGGCGAGGGCGTTCGGTGAGCGCCCACTCCAGGCCGCCGTCCACGAACTTCTGGCGGGTGCGTTCGACGGTGGCGGTGCCGACGTGCAGAGCCTTGGCGATGAAGCCATCGGTGTGGCCTTCATGGGCCAGCAAGAGGATATGGGCACGCTGTAGCTTGCGCGCGGGCACCTTAGTTTCTTGAGCAACTGCTTCACGGACATCATTTCGTCGGTGGTCAACGCGACCACATACTTCTTCTTCATCGGTAACACCTCCTTGTGGGGGGCCAGTGTACCACAAGCAGGCGCGTTCATCAAAAACACAGTGGCGGACTACTAGTAGGGAGGTGGCCAAAGGATGTAGAGCGTGGTCGTGGTCGTGCCCCGGCTGGTGACCGTCTGCAGCAGCCGCTTGCCGGTCCCGTCGTACACGAAGCCAATGGTCGCGCCGGCATTGCCCGTCGTGGTCACCTGGGCCAGGCGGTGCTCGGGGTCGAAGGTGCGCGTCTCGTTGCGCCCGCCCACCGGGCCCGCTCGTCTGCTGGCCCGCCGCGTCATAGCCATAGCTGTTGCCCTGATAGGCCGTCGGGGCGTCGACGTGGGCCGGGTCGCCGTAGGTGTAGGCATAGGGCGTGCCGCCGATGGTGCGGCTGCTCATGCGGCCGAGCGTGTCGAAGCTGTAGGTCTCGTTCGGGTAGAGGGTGGAGGTGGCGCCGGCCAGGCGGTCCATGGTGTCGTAGGTGAAGGTGTTGGTGAAGACGGGCGAGTTGGTACCGCTCGCGTCTTGGCTGACGCTGCTGACGTCGCCGTTGGGGAAGTAGCGGGTCTGCAGGTCGAGCAGGGTGCTGCTGCCGGCGCCGACCTGCTCGCCGGTGAGCCAGCCGCGCTGGGTGGTGGTGTCGTCATAGCTGAGGTTCGTGGTGAGCAGGTCGCCGCAGGCGCCGCAGGCGGCCTGGGTGAGGCAGGTGAGCTGGGCGCGCTCGTTGTAGGTGCTGCTGAGCACGGGCCAGGTGCCGGCCAGGGAGCTGCTGAGGGCGGTGGGCAGGCCCATTTGCTGGCTGTTGTAGCTGACGCTGACCTGTTCATGGGTCGCCTCCGGGTCGGGGTAGGTGAGCGTGGTCAGCCGCCCGCCCACGTCGTAGCTGTAGCGTTGATACGCCGGCCGCGGGCCGCCGCGAATAGCGCTCCTGACAGGAGCTGGGAGGGGCCGCGATACAGCACCGCGGCGCGGGTTGGTTGCAGTCACCAAAGGTTGCAGCACCTGCTATCGACCCTCAGGCGTGCCCGCCACCTGCGCCGCAGCGTGCCGCTCATCCTGCATTATCCTGGCGAAGGCCAGGCCCGTGAGCAGCCCAACAACGCCACTCGCGGCGATCCAGGCCACGATCAGCAGCGGCAGCGAGGGTTGGGGTCCGGCCCGCGGGTCCCGCAGGCAGTCCCAGCCCTGGCAGAGTGGGCCGCCCGCGCCCAGATAGACCACCCAGAACGTGGTCCCCTGCAGAGCCCAGGCCACGACGCCGACCAGCAGCCAGGTGAGCGCCATGGGCACGCTCGCCCGCCAACGGAAGAGTGCCCACGCCTGGGCCCCGCTGCTGATCAAGCCCAGCACGGCGCCCGTTAGCGCCCCGTATTGGACCAAGGCTGGCCCGATCACCGCGGGCGGTGCGGGCTCGCCCCGGGCCAGTCCGTGCGCCGACAGGAAGGCCACTACGAGCGGAAAGGCAAGCATAAGGCTGAGAATCCAGCCGCCGAGGTAGCCAGCTGCAGTTGGCCAAGCCCAACGCGGGCGGTCACGCAGGGTCGTCTCCCAAACCAGGCTTTGTGCCCAGGCCGCAAGACCCGCGGGACCTGCGCTCACGAACGTGGCCGACAGCAGGGTGAGATACACCCCCATCGGGCCCGAATGGGGTGACAACGCGCCCATCAGGCCGACGCCGAACGCGGGGGCGAGCGTGTTGGCCAGAAGCGCCGGGGCTGCGGTGGTGAAAGCCCAGGCGGCCACGAGACGCCGCGGGAGCCTTATTTCGGCATGGTAGCTGGTCCTCCGGGAATCGCGCGGTAACGTCATTACAGGCGCCTCTTGTGGCCCGACTGAATCGGCGGGTCGTCGTTGGCCCGGTCTGGAGAGCCCGTAGCGGCCCCCAGTTGCCCCACCGCCGGCAGCTGGCCCGCGTAGCAACAGGACTTGGTCCACGGTGTCGTGGGGCGCGCCCTCGTTCCGAGCGTGTGGCGGGACCAGGCCAATCCCCACGGCCATGCCGGCGACGGCGTCCCGCGCATGGTAGGACCGGCCCCAGCGATGAGGTGCGGCCAGTTGGCCGAGACTACATGTGGCTGATTGCGCGCGAGCGAACACACGCGGATGCTTGCCATGGGTGGGCGCCTACTTCCAGTAGGTCAAAAGGTCGGAAGTCCACTGTTGGGTCGACATTCGCCATGCTGTACTCGTGTCGGGACGTGAAGTTCCGAAGGAACCAGTAGAAGTTGGACTTGCCATACGGACCCTGCGGATATGGCATTCCAAGGGGCGTCTTTACCGCAAGATCCCCGTACGAGGGCACGGTGCCCAGAGACGACGGAAGTCCAACTCCGTCAAGTGTGTCTACAACAAGGGCTTGGACATTATGTCTCGAGAGGAAGTCGTTCAGGTGAGTGAGACGGCTGTGGGGCCCTATGGGGGCCAGCACCGGGCTGTCGGAATCGTTGAAGCCTCCCACATCCAGCCCATGGCCGGATCGATCATCACCGCACTCCTTATCCTCGGGTCGAGGGTCACTGAGAATCCGGTTGCGAAGGCTGGGTTCGATTGCGCGACCTCCGACTCGCGCGCCCGCGCCAGGTACTCCATGATCGCCGCGGCGCCCAGGCTGTGCCCAATCAGGTGGATTCCGCCATTCCCTGGGATTTCGCTGAGAAGCTGCTGTAGTCGGTCTGCCCCGCTCGACGCGCTCTGGACAGTGAGGAACCGCACATGGCTTCGCAGCCAAACGTAGAGCAGTTCCTTGGGCCCCCACTTCTGATACAGGTACTCCGCCTTCAACAAAGCGAGATAGCCGGCCCACTGCGCGGCTAGCGCGTCCCAGGATGTCTCCTTGCTGGGGTCGCAGCCTACGCTGCCCGACCCTGAACACCCGTTCACGAACACATATGTGTCATCGGGGCCATAGCCCAGTGGGTCGGTGAACCGAAGGGGATTGTTAAGGACATAGGCTATGCGTTCGAGGGATTGTGACGGATCCGGCTTGGGCACGGTCGGGTCAGGCGAGATGAAGTACGCCAGCCCCGGGTCGTAGTACCGCGCCCCGTAGTACAGCAGCCCCGTATCCGCGTCGAGCCGCTGGCCGGTGAAGTTGCGGCTGGTCAGGGAGCCGTGCGCCGTGTACTGGTAGGCCGGCTGCCCGTAGGGCGTGTAGTAGGCGCGCTGGGCCACGGCCGGCGGGCTGGCGTCGTCCACCAGCAGCGTCACGCTGCCCAGGTGGTCGCCCACCAGCCGGTACACCCCGTCCGTGCTCGCGTCCCCCTGGTTAGCCCGCCGCAGCCCGACGCAGCTGGGCTGCCCAGGTAGTAGTAGCTCGTGTACGTCGCGTGCTCGCCCGCGTCGGCGTCCACCTGCTCCTCATACAGGTTGCCGATGTAGAGTGTCGTGGTGGTCGTGCCCCGGCTGGTGACCGTCTGCAGCAGCCGCTTGCCGGTCCCGTCGTACACGAAGCCGATGGTCGCGCTGGCGTTGCCCGTCGTGGTCACCTGGGCCAGGCGGTGCTCGGGGTCGAAGGTGCGCGTCTCGTTGCGCCCGCCCACGGGCCCACTGGTCTGCTGGCCCGCCGCGTCATAGCCATAGCTGTTGCCCTGGTAGGCCGTCGGGGCGTCGACGTGGGCCGCGTCGCCATAGGTGTAGGCATAGGGCGTGCCGCCGATGAAGCGCGTGCTCATGCGGCCGAGCGTGTCGAAGCTGTAGGTCTCGTTGGGGTAGAGGGTGGAGGTGGCGCCGGCCAGGCGGTCCATCGTGTCGTAGGTGAAGGTGTTGGTGAAGACGGGCGAGTTGGTACCGCTCGCGTCTTGGCTGACGCTGCTGACGTCGCCGTTGGGGAAGTAGCGGGTCTGCAGGTCGAGCAGGGTGCTGCTGCCGGCACCCACCTGCTCGCCGGTGAGCCAGCCGCGCTGGGTCGTGGCGTCGTCGTAGCTGAGGTTCGTGGTGAGCAGGTCGCCGCAGGCGCCGCAGGCGGCCTGGGTGAGGCTGGTGAGCTGGGCGCGCTCGTTGTAGGTGCTGCTGAGCGCGGGCCAGGTGCCGGCCAGGGAGCTGCTGAGGGCGGCGGGCAGGCCCATCTGCTGGCTGTTGTAGCTGACGCTGACCTGTTCATGGGTCGCCTCGGGGTCGGGGTAGGTGAGCGTGGTCAGCCGCCCGCCCACGTCGTAGCTGTAGCCGACGGTGTAGGTGCGCGCGCCGGCGGTCGTGGTGATCACGTCGGCCACCGGCAGGCCGCGCGGGTCGTAGAGGTAGCCGTGCCCGTTGGCATTGCTGCCCTGCCCCTGCACCGTCACCTCCACGTCGCGCAGCCGGCCCCAGGAATGGGCCGTGCTCGCGTCGCCGAAGGCGTTGTCGTAGTAGTACTTCACGTCGGGCGTGCTCGGGTAATGGGCCGCGCCGTAGTACTTGGCCGTCACCCGGTTCATCTGATCATAGGCGAAGTATAGCGTCTGGTTGAGCGAATCGGTCTGGGTGAGGACGTTGCCGGCCGGGTCGTAGCCGTAGCTCCAGGTGCCCATGTCGGGGTCGTGCATGCCCACCTTGCGCCCCTCGGTGTCGTAGCTCATCGTGACCTCTGCACGAGCCGGCGGGTTGGCTCATCATGGCTCTCTCGGTCCGAGTACCTTTGCGTCGCTCGCGGCAAAGCCGGTACAAGCTCGCGGCTTGCTGCCCCGCCTGCGGTCCCTCAAGTGAGCCACATCCATGCGCTGAGCAGTGCGCGCGGCGCCACTTAACCCGGCTGCGCGATGAGCGGCAGTCCACATCGGCCCGACCACCGTTCTCGCCGGGGGCATAGAAGGCCGAGCCCATGCTGCCGCAGCGCCCCGCATGGACGCGATGATCGGCACCAGCAGGGCGGTACCTTTGCCGGCGGCGGCACGCGGCATGTGGTAGCTCTACTACCCCGATATCGGCGCGACGCCGTGCGGCAATATGGTGTTATCGGACCCGGGGGAGGTGAATTTTCGGTCCCACCTTTATGGTCATACCGTATCACCGAATCCGTTCCTTGTCAACACCCAATATGCACCAATCGGCGATCCAACGTTCGGATCAGGTCGAGGCCGGATCGCGGCCGGGCCGAATTTGACTGGGTGCGGTCGCCAACAGCGCGGCGCTGTGGTCGCTTGGAGGACGCGACGCCGATGTGCCGCGAACAGCCGCCGGGCGCTAAGTAGGTACGTGTGCTAAGTTCGTAGTTTTGTCGGCCCATCACGCAGGCAGAATGTACGAACTTTGGCCACCTCCCTACTTAGCCCGTGCGGGCCGCGCCCGGCCGGCTGGTCACGGCCCACCTTTTGCTGTATAACGGGGCCAGCAGAGTTCGCTCGGACGGACGCACCGTGCCGGCAGTAGGAGCCCATGGAGACCGAGACCCAGACCACAGCGGTAACCCCGCCCCCCGACGACGGCACGCACTCGAGTGCCCCCGCGGCCGAGGCGCCCGCCAGCCCGACCCCGCTCGCCGTGAACCCGCACGCCCGCGTTAAGGTGATCGTGAACCCCGTCTCGGGCAAGAAGGCCGGGATTACGACCAACGCGGCCGGGCCCAACGAGGTCGCCCGCGCGCTCGACGCCGCGGGCATTCACGCCGACATCTTCGAGACGCGCGCCGCCGAGGACGGCACCGTGCTGGCGCTCGAAGCGCTCGAGGAGAAATACGACATGGTCGTGTCGTGCGGCGGCGACGGCACGACCGACGACGTCTCCGCCGCGCTGATCGACACGCCGATGATCATGGGCATCATCCCGCTGGGCAGCGCCAACAACGTCGCCCGCATGCTCCACGTGCCCTTTGACCTCGAGGGCGCCGTGGCCCTGCTGCGCGACGGCGAGGTAAGCTGCATCGACGTCGGGCGGATCGGCGGCCGGCACGGGCGCGTCTTCCTCGAAACGGCCGGCATCGGCTTCGACGCCGAGCTTTTCCCGCTGCTCAATCAGCTGGATAAGGGCGCCTACATGACCCTGTTCCAGGTGCTGCGCACCTTCATCCGTGCCCGCCCCCATCGCATGACCGTCACGCTCGATGGGCACACGATCCGCGTGCGTGCCCTCACGATCTTGGTGGCCAACGGCCCCTATTGGGGCTACTCAATCCCCCTCGCGCCCGACGCCAAAGTCAACGACCACCGCTTCGACGTCATCATCTTCGAGAATTTCAGCAAGTGGGAGTTCCTGCGGCACATGGCCGCGGCCTTCCTGGGGCGCGGCAAAGCCCACGACCCCCATACGGGCGAGAGCGTGAACCGGCGCGTATACCACCCCAAGATGCGCTACTACCGCGCCACGACGATCACCGTCACGAGCCGGGGCCGCATCCCCGTGCACGGCGATGCCCGGCTCGTGGCCCACACCCCGGTGACGATCACGGTGGAGGACCACGCGCTCAACGTGGTGGTGGGCAAGGGCGAGCATGTGACCACGGATATCGATTGAATCGCGAATCGGCACCTGCAACCGCATCTCCGGCCGCCCCCGCGCGCGGCATCCCGCGCGGCGAGCGCCTGCCGCTGGCCCTGCTCGCCGCGGGCGGCCTGCTCCTGGCGGGCCTGCGCTTCAACGACAGCCTGTCGCTGAACGGCGACAACGCCCTCTACCTGCTGCTCGCGCGCAATCTGGTGACCGGCGGCCCCTACGACAACGCGGGCTTCCCCTGGGGCTATCCCGCGCTGCTCATGCCCGGCGTCGCCCTCTTCGGCCCTGACCACCTGCTCGAAGCGCTGCCCTGGCTGAAACTGCTCTCCGTGCTGGCCTTCGTGCTGGCGCTCGGCCTGCTCTACGCGCTCTTCCGCGCGCGCCACGCGCGCCCCGTGGCCTTCGCCGCCGTGGCCCTCTTCGCCGTGAACGACGTCGCCCTGCTCTACACGAACGACGTCATGACGGAGATGCCCTACCTGGCCGCGTCGGCGCTGGCCCTGCTCTGGTGGCAGCGCCGTGTCGACCCGCCGCCCGCCCGGGTCGCGGACGCCGGGCTCTGGGACGCGCTGCCTGCCCGGCCGCCGGGGCGGGGCACCTGGGTGGGCGCGGCGCTCCTGCTCGCTCTGCCCTACTACCTGCGCACCATCGGGCTGGCGATGCTCGCCGCGCCGCCCGTCGTGCTGCTGTGGCGCCGCCGCTGGCGGGCCGCCGTGCTGCTCGGGCTGGCGCTGGCCGCACTGGCCGCCCCCTGGGCCGCCTTCAGCACGGCCAGCAACCCCGATCGCAACTACACCGCGGCCTTCTGGCTGCGCGACCCCTATCATCCCGAGCTCGGCACGATCAGCGGCCCCGGCGAGCTGTTGCAGCGCTTCGACGCGCGCGTCCAGCTGTACAGCACGGTCGTGCTGCCCACCATGATCTTCCCCCGGCCCGACGACCCGTCCGGGCCCCTGCGCACCGTCGGCGGCTGGCTCGTGCTGATCGGCGTCGTCGCCGGCTTCGCGATCCGGCTGGTGCGGCGCGTCGAGCTCCCCGAGGTCTACGTGGCCGCCTACCTGGTGATCCTCTGTAGCTGGTGGTGGAACGGCGACCGCTTTCTCATGCCGGTGCTGCCGTTCCTGCTCCACTACCTGGCCGAGGCGCTGGTTAGCCTGGGCCGGCTGCTCGGCCGCGCGCTGCGCCGGCCCCGGCCGCGCCTGGCGGTCTGGGGCACCGCCGCGCTGCTCGTGCTGCTGCTGATCCCCAACCTGTTCCAGGATCAGGTCGCCATCGCCCAGAACCTGCGCTACTGGGCCGGGCAGGATTCGCCCCCCAACCTGACGGCCGAGGATCAGCTCTACGTGCGCGCCTCGGTCTGGGTGGGCGCGCACTCCCCCCCCGGCAGCGTGGTGCTGGCGCGCAAGCCCTCGATCACCGCGGTCTTCGCCAATCGCCCCTCGGAGCTGATCCCGCAGATCCCGCCCGACCAGTATCCCGCCTGGCTCACGGCGCACCACGTCACCTATATCCTCGAGGACAGCTTCCTCTGGTCGACCCACACGATCAACTACCTGCGCCCGGCGCTGCAGGCCGATGCGTCCCACTTCCGCCTGCTGCAGCGCTTCCCGCCGCCCGCGCCCCCGGATCCCCCTACGCAGATCTGGCTTTACACGCCCTGAGGCCCCACGGCCGCGGCCGGCTCCCGTGATATTTGGCGCCCTGCTCCGCTATAACAAATGGGGGTAGCGGCGTCTTAGCTCGACGAGGAGAGTACGATGACCGACGACGGGTCGCCGGCTGCCGGCGCGATGCAGCAGCTACTGGTGTTTGTGCGGGCGCAGGATCAATGGCGCGAGCAGCCGCTCTATCTGGCGCTGCTGGAGCTCATCCGCGCGCGGGGCGGCGAGGGCGCGACCGTGCTGCACGGCGTGGCGGGCTTCAGCGCGGGCGGCCGCCTGATCCGCTCGCGCCAGGCCGGCGGCGCCGGCGTCGTGCCGCTGACGATCGTCGCCATCGACAGCGCCGAGCGTATCGCCGCCTTGATACCCGAGATCGACGCCATGCTGGCGGCCTGCGGCGGCTCGCTCGCCGTGACCGACGTGGCGCTCTACCACACCCATCACCCCACGCGCTCCGTGACCGGCCCGCCCGAGCGCGTCGGCCAGATCATGCAGACGCACGTCGTCAGCGTGCCGCCCGACCTGCCGGTGGCCGACCTGCTGCCCATGCTGCTCAACAAGCCGTATAAGGCCCTGCCCGTGGTCGACGCGGAAGGCCACGTGCTCGGCATGGTCACCGACGGCGACCTGCTGCGCGCGCAGGGCCTCGGCCTGCCGCGCAGCGTGCTGGAAGCGATCCAGGATCAGGGCGCGGCCGGGTTCGCCGAGGTGCTGCAGGCTGTGCGCGCGAGCGGCAAGACGGCGCGCGACATCATGGGCGTGCGCCCCGCGGCGCTAATCGGGCCGCAGGACTCGATCGACGATGCCGCGCGGCGCATGGTACAGCACGGCGTCAAGCGGCTGCCCGTCGTCGACCACGAGGGCCGCCTCATCGGCATTCTGGCGCGGCTCGACGTGCTGCGCGCGGCCAGCTCGCTGCCGGGCGGCCGCCCGGTGGCGCCCGCGCTGCTGCCGCCCGCCACCGGCCGGACGGTCGGGGAGGTGATGGTGACCGACGTGCCCGCCGTGCTGCCCGATGCCCCGCTCACCGACGTCATCGACGCGGTCGTCGGCAGCGCGGGCGAGCGGCGCGTCGTCGTGATCAGCGACCCGCAGGAGCGGCGCGTGCTGGGCATCATCACGGAGTCCGACCTGGTGCGGCGCGGCACGCTGCCCGGACAGGTGACGATCATGCGCATGCTGATGGAAGGCTTCCAACTGGTCGGCAGTGGGCTGGGGGCGCCGCCGCTCGCGCCCGCCGGCGGACCGAGCGCGCCCGCCCGCCTGGTGATGACGGAGCCCGTGGTCACGGCCCGCGCCGGCCTGCCGCTGACCGGCGCCATCGCCCTCATGGTCGAGCGCCGCCTCAGCGCGCTGCCCGTCGTCGACGACTCGGGCCGCTTGCTCGGCATCGTCGACCGGCGGCGCATCCTGCAGGCCCTCACTGGGGTGCAGGCCGGACCGGCGGCCTAACCGGCGCCGGTCCGCGCGGCGCGGGCCGCGTCGATCAAGCGCAGCATGGCCGCGGCGATCCGGTCCCACTCCTGCCCGGCCAGCACCGCGTCCTCCGCCGCCACCCGCGCTGCGCGCGCCGCCTCCGGCTCCGCCAGCGCCGCGTCGACCGCCGCCGCGAACGCCTCGGGCGTCTCCGCCAGGCGCACGATCTCCCCGTAGCTCTCGGCCACATCCGGGATTGGCGTCGAGACGATGGGCTTGTGCGCGGCCAGGTACTCCAGCGTCTTGGTCGGGCTGATGAAGCGCGTGCTCTCGTTGCGCGCGAACGGCATTATGCAGACGTCGAAGCCCTTGAGGAAGCCGGGCAGCACGTCGTAGTCCTGCCGCCCCGGATAATGCAGGTTGGGCGCCTGGGGCAGGGCCGCTTCCTCGATCTTGGCGACCGGTCCGACCATGACCCACTGGTACGCCGGCCGCAGCGCCGCGACCTCGGCCAGCAGGGGCAGGTCGGTCCGCTCGTCGATCACGCCGTAGTAGCCAATGCGCGGCCGGGGGAGCGCCGCCAGCGCCTCGGGCACGACGGTCCCCGGGGCGAGCGCCTGCGCGAAGTGGGCCCGCTCCACGCCGCTGGGGAAGCAGTGGACGCTGGGGTGCCGGCCGGCCCGCGCCTTGTAGAGGCTCGGCCCGCCGGTGAACACCAGGTCGGCCCGCGCCATCAGCGCCGCCTCGCGCTCTTTGATCACCGGCGGGGCATAGCGGAACGCGGCCAGTTCGTCCATGGCGTCGTAGACGACGACGCCCGCGAAGCCGTCCGGCAGGGCGGTCACGGCCATCGGCGTGTAGAGCCAGTAGACCGGGTCGGTCACGCCGTGCGCCGCCATCCACTCGCGCGCCAGGCGGCCGGCCAGCGCGTTGTAGCCGCCCTCGCCGTCGGCGCGCGCGATGCTCGCCTCGGGCCAGGCCACGGTCACGTTGTCGCGCGGCGGCTCGACGTGGAAGCGCGGCGGGCCCGCGTCCTCCACGATCGCCGGCTCCTGCACGAAGAGCACCGGGTGCGCCCGCGCGATGCGCGAGATCAGGTGCTGTGGCCGCTGCCAGACCCACGTCCAGGCCAGGTGCGAGAAAACCACGATAGGATACGCGGCGCCGGTAGCGACCCGGGCCGCGGACGGGTGGGGTTGAGACGCCATGGGATGCTCACCTCGATGATCGGCCCTGTCGCTCGACAGAGCGTGATGCCGGTCCGGAAGCAGGAAGCATGCCAGTTTCGCCGGGCGAATCCGGGCGAATATGGTACAATAGAGCGCGAACATCGCCGGCCCCGCGGCCGGTCTCTGGGAGGATGAGGAGCCAAGCATGCCGATCTACGAGTATCGCTGCCCCGACTGCGGTCGCCGGGTCAGCGTCTTCTTTCGCACCTTCAGCGCCGCGCAGAGCGGCGCCGCCTCCGCCGCCTGCCCCCACTGCGGTGGGACGCACCTGGAGCGCCTGGTCTCCAAGGTCAGCTTCATCCGCTCCGGCGCCGACGACGCGGCGGCCGATTCGGCCGGCGATTCGTTCGACGGCGGCGAAGGCGCGGGCGACTTCGGGGGCGCGGGCGATTTCGGGAGCCCCGGCGGCGACATGTACGGCGGGGGCGGCGACATGTACGGCGGCGGCGGCGACCTGGGCGGCATGGACGACATGATGGCCGGGATCGACGAGGACGACCCGCGCAGCATCGCCCGCTGGGCGCGGCAGATGCAGCAGCAGACCGGCGAGGATCTGGGCCCCGGCTTTGACACCGCGCTCAGTCGCATCGAGGCGGGCGAGGATCCCGACAAGGTCATGGACGACATGGAGCCCGAGCTCGGCGGCGACGACGCCGGGGGCGGCATGGACGACGACCTGGGCGGCGACTTCGACTGACCCGCCCCCGGGATCCACGAAGGCCGCCGGCTTGAGCCGGCGGCCTTCACGATTCTGTGCCTGCCTCTGCCCCCTACTGGGACAGGAGCTCGAAGCGCACGCGCTCCTCGTCGCGGAGCAGCCGGGCGCGCCACGCCTGCAACGTGCTCGACGTCTGCTGGCCCACCTGCAGCATCAAGAGTGCCCCGACCAGGAACCCGGCGGCCATGCCTAAGACCAGTCCGATCATCAGGTAGTTCGGTTCCGAGCCATTGCTCCCCATACTCAGCATTGAGGTTCTCCCGCTTTCGGTTGGGCGCGCCGCGAGCCGGCTGCCGGCTATTGGATGACGAGGACCCGGGGCGACTCTGCCCAGAGCTTCTCGAGCCGATAATAGTCGCGCGTGGCCGGGTCGAAGATGTGGACGATCACGGACCCGTAGTCGAGCAGCACCCAATGAGCATCGGTCATGCCCTCGACATGCAACGGGTCCAGGCCCTGCTTGCCGAGCTGTTCCTCAATCTCCCGCGCGACGGCGCGCACCTGGCGATCGCTCGTGCCGCTGCAGATGACGAAGTAGTCGGCCAGAATCGACTGGCTATGAATATCCAGCATGACGATGTTTTCGGCCTTCTTGTCGGCGGCAACCTGCACAATGGTGCGCGCCAGTTCGTTCGGATCCAGACTCTGCTCGGGGGTTCCCTCCACCGGGACCATCTCGCGCGGATCAAGCAATGATTGCAGTCCTCTCTACTAGGCGACGGGTGTGTAGCTAGACGGTGCGTGGCTTGACGCCGGGTCTCCATCCATAAAACGGAACGTGCCGCTCATCCGTTTCATGGCCCGGCGTCAGGGACCGGTGCCCCGGTATGGGAGGATCTGGTCGATTAGCCACTGGTCCCCGTCACGGACCAGATGCACCTCATACCGCACGGGGGGTCCGGCCTGCGGCTGGATGGTTACGAGCGACTCGCCGATGGTGCCCGCCGGGTCGTTGGCCCAGGGGGCCGATTCGACGGTGGCGCCGGTCATCCCGCTCAGCGCGGCGTCAAGCTGGACGAGGGGGAGATCGTGCCCGGGCAGGTACTGGCTCTTCAGCGACGGGGCCAGCAGGCCGGCCGCCACGTCATATTCATGCTGAATCTGCGCCTCGAAGAAGCGCTGCCCCGCCTGGTCGAACCGCGTGATCGCGCCGGCGCCGAACCAGCCCAGCCCCAGGCCGAGCACGAACAGGCCGCCGAGCACCAGCAAGCCGCCGAGCATCAGCGGCCAGAGGCTGGGCCGCGGCGCGACCGGGCTCAGTGCGGGTGGGTAGGCACCGGCCACCGCTTCGGCCGGCAGCACCGGCGCCGCAGGGACGGGCGCGGCCGCGGAGGGTGTCGCGCCGCCGGTGGACTCGTCGGGCTGCGGCGCCAGCGGAGTCGCACATAGCGAACACGCGGGGCCGGTCTGCCCCGGCGCGCCGCAATTGGGGCACGTGACCCCGCGCGCGCCGGCCTCGGTGGGTGCCGTGCTCTGCAGGCCCGCGCCGTCGTCGTCCCAGTTCACCGTATCGGTCGGCACGGCCAGGTCGCCCGCCGCCCGCCACTCCGCGTCGGTGCTCGTATCGGGGATCGCGGGCGGGCCATAAAGCGGGGCGGTCGGCCGGCGGCGTGGCGGCGGTCCCGCCTCCGCCTCGGGCGGGGGGATCTCGAGGGTCTCGGGCGCGGGACCCAGCGGGGCGGTGATCGGCCGGCTGGGCCGGGCGCCCGGCGCCGCGGCGGTCGTGGCGACCGGCGCCGCAGTGTCGTCGGCTGCCGGCGCCGTGGCGCCGTTGGTCACCGGCTCCGCGGGCGCCTCGGACGGCGGGGGCGGCGTGCTCTGCGCGATCCGGCCGGCGGCCCAGCGCCGGCCCACGCGCGCCGGCTCGTTCTCGGGGGCGATCGCCAGCACGCGCTGGAACGCGGCGAGCGATTCCTGGGGGGTGGGGGCGACGGCGGCAAGCCAGAGCAGGGCCTGGACATTGTCCGGCTCGCTGTCGACGACCAGGCCCAGCAGCCGGTAGGCTTCCGTTTTCTGTTTGGCCTGGGCCGCCTTGATTCCGCGCGCCAACAGCGTGTGGGTGTCTGCTACGGCCTGTTCATCCATCGACGGATCTCCTCGCGGGCACTCTCGCCGGACGGGCCGGCGGGCCGCGCGTGTTCTCGTCACGTCTTTTGTCTGTCATTATAGCAGGTTGCGATCGATTTGCAAGCCTGAGCGCCCGGTCATTGACAAGGCGGGCGCGCCTGGGCTATATACACGGGGACGGCCCGCGCTCCCTGCCCCGCGGCGCCGTCGAGGAGAGGCCATGTCGACGGATCCCGCGGGCATCTTGCCGGCCGGCGCCCGGGTGGGCTTCGGCTATGATGTGCACCGCCTCGTGCCCGGCCGCCCCCTGCGGCTGGGCGGGATCACTGTGCCGTTCGAGCGCGGTCTGGCCGGCCATTCTGATGCCGACGTGCTGCTGCACGCCGTCACCGACGCCCTGCTGGGCGCCGCCGCGCTGGGCGACATCGGCACCCACTTCCCCCCGAGCGACATGCGCTGGGCGGGCGCCGACAGCCGGGCGCTGCTCGCGGGCGCGCTCGCGCTCGTGCAGGCCCAGGGCTGGCGGGTCGGCAACGTCGACAGCACGGTCGTCGCCGAGCAGCCGCGGCTCGGCCCGCACCTGCCCGCCATGCGCGCGGCCATCGCCGCCGTGCTGGGCGTGCCCGCCGCGCAGGTGAGCGTGAAGGCGAAGACGACCGAGGGGCTCGGCTTCACCGGCACAGGCGAGGGCATGGCCGCCTACGCTGTGGCCCTCCTCGTGCCCGCGCCTCCGGCCGAGGCGCCGCCGTGAGGGCGCTGATCCAGCGTGTGACCGAGGCCGCCGTGACCGTAGACGGCCAGGAAGTCGGGCGCATCGGCCCCGGCCTGCTGGTCCTGCTCGGCGTCGGCCAGGCCGACACGGAGGCCGACCTCGCCTACCTGGCGCCCAAGATCGCGAACCTGCGCATCTTCGAGGACGCCGAGGGCAAGATGAACCGCTCACTGCTCGACTTCGGCGGCTCCGTGCTCCTCGTCTCGCAGTTCACGCTCTACGCCGATACGCGCAAGGGCCGCCGCCCGTCCTTCACCGATGCCGCGCCGCCGGAGCACGCCGCCGGCCTCGTCGCCGCCTGCGCGGCGGCACTGCGCGCCCAGGGCCTGCCCGTGGAGACGGGCGTCTTTCAGGCCAACATGCAGGTGGCGCTCGTCAACGATGGCCCGGTGACCATCTGGATTGACAGCGCCGCGCGTTGAGCCCGCGTATCTGCTTGACGTAGCCAGGGGCCTGCACTATAATGGCCGTAATCCACCGGATTCCTGGCTAGAGCGGCCGGCGTGACGCAGGCCGGGCGCGCAGTCAGGTCAAAGGGGAACCCTATGGCCCCGCCCAGCGCAACCGCGAGCGTGCCCGGCACGTTCCCGCCACGCGATCAAGTCCCCACAGATAGCGTTCGGCTTGCCGAACCCGCCTGGGCGCCGCCGTTGCAGCGGCTCGGCCTGGGCGCCCTCACGTCCCCCCTGGAGGAGATGGTCCGTCCCGTGGCCTGGTTGGGTGCCCAGGCCGTGTTGATCCTGCAACCGGCTTTGAGCCTGTTTGGCGCCGGCCCGGCCGTCAGCCGCCTCGTCGAGGCGCTGGAAGCGCTGGATTCGCCCCCCGTCGGGCCCGCAGGGGAGGGAGAGCATGCTGATCGCTAACGGACTGGCGATCCTGGTCCTCTTGATCTTCATCCTGGGTATTCTGGTCCTGACGCCGCGTCTGCGGCGCGGCCCGCTCACGGCCTGGCGGCCGCTCCCGGCCTTCCGCGCGGCCACCGAGGCCATCGGCCGGGCCGCCGAGGAAGGGCGCACCACGCACCTCTCGTCGGGTCCCAGCCCGCAGGGCATCCCCAGCGGGGTCACCGCCGATACCCTCGCCGGGCTCCAGATCATGGGGCGCCTGGCCCGGCGTTGCGCCGAGGCGGGCACCCCCGTCCTCGCCACGACGGGCGGCGCGCTCGCCTTCCCGCTGGCCGAGAACGTGGTCGCCGCGGGCTACGCCGCCGCGGGCCGGGCGGGCGACCTGCCCGCCCCGGGCGCGACGACCGGCCCCGAGGGCGGGCCGCAAGGCGTCCGCTTGCTGACCCACGATTTCCCCCTGGCCTACGCGGCGGCCGCCGCGAACCTGGCCGAAGCCGAGCGCGTCAGCAGCACCGTTCAGGTGGGACCGTGGAGCCGCGAGTACCTGCTCGTTAACGAGGCGCAGCAGCGCGCCGGCCTGCCGGCCGTGGCCGGGGCCACCGACCCCGAGGCCCTGGCGCCTATGCTCCTCGGCGCCGATTACACCCTGATCGGCGAGGAGATCTTCGCCGGGGGCGCCTACCTGGACGCCGACCCGGCCCACCAGGCGAGCCTGCTCACCCAGGACATCGTGCGCGGCCTCGTCCTGCTGCTGATCGTCGTCGGCGTCGTGCTCGCCTCGGCCGGCGTCTCGATGCCGGCGCTGCTGGGGTTAGGGCGATGATGTCGCGTCGCCCGCTCACCCCCTTCGGGGCCGCAAATATCGTCATCAGCGTCCTCGTCGGCGTGCTCGTGCTCGCGGGCAGCTTTCTGGCGGGCAACGCCGGGGTGCTGGTGCAGGTCTTCGGCGATTGGGCCGTCACGATCACGGTCTTCGCCCTGCTGCTGGGCTTCGTCAACGTGCTGCGCGTGCATATCAGCCGCGTCGTGGCACAGCGGGACGGCTGGCCCTACAGTGTCGCGCTGGTGCTCAGCGCGCTGATCGTGCTGGTGCTCGGCTTCTCCGGCAACTGGACCGTCGGCGACCCGGCGGTGCAGTGGGTCTTCCAGTGGGTCTACCAGCCCATCGGCACGAGCCTGTTCGCCCTCTTCGCCTTCTTCGTCGTCTCGGCCGCGTTCCGGGCGCTGCGGGCCGGTCCCAGCGCGGCCTGGGTCCTTCTCGCGGTGGCCGTCGTGGTGGCGGTGGGGCTGGCACCCTGGAGCGCGGCTGTCGGCTCGCCCCTGGGCGGCCTGGCCACGCTGGCCAACTGGACCGTGAGCTATCCGGGTCTGGCAGGGCTGCGCGGGATCCTGCTGGGCGCGGCGCTCGGCGCGATTGCCACCAGCGTGCGCGTCTTGATCGGGGTAGATCGCCCCTATATGAGCTGAGGAACGAGGCATGTACTGCGCGCACTGCGGCCAATCGAACGCCCCGGGCAGCACCCGCTGCGCCCGCTGCGGCAACCCGCTGACCGCGCCCCCCGCCCCCGGTAGTCCGGCCGGGCGCCGCTGCGGCGCCTGCGGCACGACCAACTCGGGTGACGCCGCCTTCTGCGTCCGCTGTGGTACGCGGCTCGAGCCGGCGGGCGCCCCGGCGGCGGGCGCGGGGCAGGATCTAGGTGCGCGCCTCGGCAGCGCCCTGCGGCGGCCGCCGACCGGCTCCCCGGGCGAAGGGCTACGGTCGCGCCTGGCCGCCCACGGCGAGCCCGGCGGCGAGGCCGAGCTTTCCTGGCTCGACGCCCTGCGCAGCGACGACAACGCGGCCGCGGCAGCCGCCCCGTCGCCGGTCGCGGATCGCCGGCAATCCCCCGCGCCCCCCGCCGCGGGACCGCCGGTGCTCGCCCCGGACTCGGGTGCGGCCGCCCGCCCGCCCGAGCCCCCGGCCGCGCCGAGCATGCCGGCATGGCTGCACGAGCCCGCGCCGGCCCAGCCCGCCAACGCGCCGCCCGCCATCCCGACCTGGCTGAATCCGCCGCCTCCCGCGCCGCCTGCCGCCGCGGCACCAGAGCCGCCGACCCCGGGCGGGATTCCCGCCTGGCTGGTGCCGAGCCCCGAAAGCGCGCCTCCGTCGCCGGCCGGGCCGGGCGCGCCGCCCGACGACCCCTCGCTGCCCGCGTGGCGCCGGCCCGTGACGCCCGATAGCGCCCCCGCGCCCAGCACGCCGCTGCCGTCCTGGCTGAACCGCCCACCGGGTGCCCCGGCCGAGCCCGAGCCGCCGGCCATGCCGTCCTGGCTTGCGCCCGAGGCGGACGCCGCCGCGCCGTCCCCCGCGGCGCCGCCCGAGCCGCCGGCCGAGACGCCTGCCTGGCCGGCCTGGCTGCACGAGGTCAGCGGCACGTCCGGCCCGGCCGCGGCCGCGCCCCCGCCCGCCCCCGCGCCGCCCCCGGCCGCGCCCGAACCGTCGAACGCGGGCGGCATCGAATTGCCTGGCTGGCTGCGCGCCGTCGCCGAGAACCGGCCCGCGCCGCCGCAAATGCCGTCGATGTTCGGCGTCCCCGGCATGCCGGGCCTGCCGGCGATGGGCGGCATGCCCGGGCTGCCGGCAATGCCCGGCATGCCGGAGCCCGCGCCCGGCGATGCCGAGACGGTGACGGGGCCGGTTATGCCCGCCGACGCCGAGATCGCCCTGCCTTCGTGGATGGATGGGCCCCCCGTCTCGCCCCTGCTGAGCTCCTCGACCGCCGCTCTGCCGGCCGAGACGGAAGACGACCTGGCGGGCTGGATGAGCGGTCCAACCACGCCGCTCGACCTGGAGGCGACCCGGGGAACCGGTGCGCCCCCGGCGCTTCCCGCGTGGTCCCTGCCGTCCGAGCCGGACGCCGCGGGCGAGACCGACTTGCCGGACTGGATGGTCGGCCCGGCGCTGCCTGCTCCCGCGGAGCCGCCCGCTGCCGCCGCGGCGCCCGCCTGGCCCCCGGCCGCGCCCGCGGAACCGCTGGTCGGCAGCGACGAATCTCGATTCCGAGTTGCCGGATTGGATGAACGAGCCGGCCCGCCCGGACGCTTTCGCCCTCGCCGAGGGCCCCGGAGTCGATCGGCCGACCGGCATCCTCTCCGGCGCCGCCGTGCCCGGCTCGCCTACGGGTAAGCTCGACCTCGTGCTGCCCGACGACCTGGCTGACGTCCCGCCGGCGAGCAACCTTGACGCCGGAGCCACCGGCGCGCTCGGCGCGCCGCCGACCGGCGTGCTCGACACCGCGGGCGCCGGACAGTGGGGGCAGACGCCGCCGACGAGCAACCTCGACGCCGGGGCGACGGGGGTCCTGGGCGGCGTGCCGTCGACCGGCAAGCTCGACGCGGAGCTTCCGGCCTGGATGAACGAGCCGGCCGCGGCGGAAGCCGCTGCGCCGCCCGCCGAGGCGCGATCCGCCGAGGGGGTGTCGGCCGCCGAAGCCCCACCGCCCGCTATGCCCGCCATATCCGCGCTGCCGGCCTGGATGACGCAGATGTCTGCGGCCTCTGAGGAGGCCACCGCAGCGGCGCCCGTGCCGGCAGAGCCCGCGGCGCCTGCGCCCGAAGCCGCTGCGCCGTTTGCCGAGGCCGCGGCCGAGGCGCCCGCCTCGGTGCCCGCGGCCCCGCCCGCGGCGGAGCCCGCCCCGCCGCCAGAGGCCGCTCCCCCGGTGCCCGCGCCGCCGCCACCGCTCCCGGCGCCGGCTCCCGGCACGGCCACGTCCAGCAGCTTCCTGAGCGCGGAAGATCTGCCCGCCTGGCTGCGCGCCATCTCCAACCAGCCGGCCGCGGCCGAGGCGCCCCCGGCCCCGGCGCCGGTCGAGGCCCCCGGCGATGAGGTGCCCGCCTGGCTCCGCGCCCTGAGCAGCGTCGACACGGACCTGACCCCGGCCATGCCCGTGGCGGTCCCCGCTGCTGCGCCGGTCGCGACCGCACGGGTGATCCGCGCCCGGCCGCCACGGCCCGGCGCCGTCGACGTCTTCCACCAGCTTCTGGCCGCCCCGCCCGCGGTGCCGGCGGTTCGCCCGGCGCGGCGCGCCGCCGCGGCCGGCGTCTGGCCGGAGCGGATCGTGTATCTCATCCTGCTCGTGGCGGTCATCGGCATGTGGGCCTTCACGCCGCTGCCGCCCGAGACCACCACCGTGGCGCCCACGGCCGAGGGCACCGCCTTCTACCAGACGCTCCAGGGCCTGCCGGCCGGCGCGCCGGTCCTGCTCGCCTACGACTGGGACGCCGGGCGCTACGGCGAGATGCATCCGCTGAGCCTGGCCGTGACGCGGGCGCTCGTAGCCGGCGGCCACCCGCTCGTCACCATGAGCACCGTGCCCGAGGGCGCCGGTTTCGCGCTGCAGGTCACCGCCGAGGCCGTGCCGACGATGACCTCTGCGGTCGATTGCGGCGCCGTCCGCAACTCGTTCCCGCAGCCCTGGCCCGGCCCCTACGGTACACAGTACCTCCATCTCGGCTACGTGCCGGGCAATGAGGCCGGCCTGGCCCGGCTGGCCGGCGGCTCCTTCGCCGACCTCGAGGCCTACGACCTCGTCTGCAGCAATGCGCTGAACCGGGCGCCGATCATCGCGGCGGCGCCCACGCTCCAGCAGTTCGGCGCGGTGGTGGTGCTGGCCGGCGGCGAGTTGTCGCTGCGCCTCTGGGTTGAGCAGGTCGCCCGCCAGGTCGCGATCCCCGTTCTGGTGGCGGCGCCGCAGAGCCTGCGGCCCCTCGCTCAGCCCTACCTGGCGCTGACCGGCAGCAACGCCCGCCTGCGTGGCGGCCTGTTCGGCGTCGCCGGGGCGCAGGATCTGGAGCAGCGCCTCAGCGGCGGCGTGCCGTCCGCCGACCTCGGCCGCCTCATGCACGCGGAATCGGCCGGCCTCTTCGTGGTCGCGCTCGCGCTGATCGTCGGCTTCGCGGTCGCCCTCTGGCGCCGCTTCCAGCGCAGGAGAGTCTCGTGAACTTCACCGTGATCGGCAGCGTGCTCGCTGCCATCCTGACGCTCATGGTCTTCAGCTACCTGCTGGGTAACAACCCGCTGTACCGGCTGGCCCAGCACATCTTCGTCGGCGTGGCCCTGGGCTACGCGACGCTGCTCTTGTTGGGCAATGTCCTGATCCCGCGTGTCTTGCAGGTCGCGAGCAATCCGACGGGCCTCAACGCCGTGCTGGTGGGGCTGCCCATTCTGCTCGGCCTCTTCCTGCTCGTGCGGCTGATCCGGCCGGGCGTGAGCGGCGCCCTGGCGGCCCCCCTGGCCGTCGCGACGATCGCGCTCAACATCGCCCTGAGCACTGTGGCGGCACTCGCCATCGCCGGAGCCCTCACCGGCACCCTGATCCCGCAGGCGGCGGGCACGATGCTGCCGCTGACGGTCGCCGACCCGCTCGTGCTGCTCGGCAACCTGGTCATCATCGTCGGCGTCCTGATTAGCCTCTACTATTTCCAGTTCAGCACACGCTCGACGAGCGGCCGCGCGGGGCTGAGCCTGCTTGTGGCCGAGAGCGGGCGCTGGCTGATCGTCGTGGCCCTCGGCGCCACGCTCGGGTCGCTGCTCGTCTCGTTCGTCACGACCCTCGCGGAGCGCGTGCAGTTCCTTTTCGGGGTCGTCAACCTTTTCACGTAGGCAGGTTTCTCACGTAGGCAGGTTTCTCACGTAGGCAGGTTTCTCACGTAGGCAGGTAGGTAGAAGCCGATGGATGCGCTGGAAGATCAACCGATCCAATCGATCCTGGCGATCGACTGCGGCACGCTGTACACGCGCGCCCTGCTCGTCGACATCGTCGCCGACGAGTATCGCTTCGTCGGCAGCGGATCCGCGCCGACAACCGCCGAGCTCCCCTTTGCCGACATCACGGTCGGCGTCTACCAGGCCATCGCCGACCTGGAGGCGACGACCGGCCGCCGCCTGGTCGACGATGGCCGCGTGGTCACCCCGCAGCACGTCGACGGGCACGGCGTCGACGTTGTGGTCGCCACCTGCAGCGCGGCGCCTGCCCTGCGCCTGATCGTCGCCGGCATCGCCCAGGAACACAGCACCCGCGCGGCGCGCAACGCCGCCTCCAGCACCTACGCCGACGTGCTCGACACGATCAGCATCGACGCGCCCGTCCCCGAGACGCCCGACGGGCCGCGCGCCCGCCCGGCCGGCTCGCCGACCTGGACGTCCACCCAGGTGGAGAAGCTGCTCACCCTGTCCCCCGACGCCGTGCTCGTGGCGGGCGGCGTCGACTCCGGGCCGATCAGCCCGCTGCTGCGCATTGCCGAGGTGATCGTACGCGCGGCCGCCGCCCAGCGCCGCCGCGAGGAAGACGCCGCGCTGGTGGGCGGCCAGGTCGCCCCGCCGCCGTTGCTCTTCTTCGCCGGCAACCCCGCCGCCCTCGACCCGATTCAGCACGCCCTGGGCGACGCGGCCAACCTGGTCGCTTTGCCCAATATGCAGCCCCGCCTCGGCGTGCTGCAGCCGGGCCCCGTGCGCGAGGCGCTCAGCGGGCTCTACCGCCAGAAACAGCTGCCCCAGTTGGCCGGTCTCGACAGCTTGCGCCGCTGGACGGGCCACGAGATCGAGCCGACGCTGCACGCCGTCGAGCTGGTCACGCGCTACATCAGCGTGGAGTACCGCCGCGACGTGCTGACCGCCGACGTCGGCGCGGCCAACACCGCCGTGATCCTCGCCGGGGGCAAACAGGACGAGGAGTACGGCGTCCTGGTGCGCTCCAACCACGGCCTCGCCCAGGGCCTCAGCAACCTGCTCGGCGCCGTCGGCCCCGCGGCGGTCCTGCGCTGGCTGCCCTTCGAGTATTCGGCCGAGGATCTGCAGGACTGGGCCATGAACCGCGTGATCCGGCCCCTGGGCGTGGCCCAGACCACCCGCGACCTCGCGATCGAGCACGCCTTCGCGCGCGAGGCGCTCCGCGCCGCGCTGGCCGATCTGCGCGCCGGTTGGGGCCTGGCGGCCGGCGCCTACGACCTGCTCGTGGGCACGGGCGGCCTGCTGGCGAGCGCGCCGCGCGTGGGCCAGGCCGCGCTGATCCTGCTCGACGCGCTGGAGCCGACCGGCGAAACGGTCGGCTCGCTCGAGATCGCCCTCGACACCACGCAGATGGTCGCGGCCCTCGGCGCCATTGCCCAGGTCCACCCGGGCGCGGCGGCCTCGCTCTTCGACCGCGATTGCCTGGTCTTGCTCGGCACCTGCGTCGTGCCGCTCGGCAGCCCGGCGGTGAGCGCCGCCCCGGCCCGCAACGGCCGCGCGCCCGCGCAGGCCCCGGAGAAGGCAGGCGCCGCCGTGGCGCCGGCTGTGCCGGTCGCCGTGCAGGTGACGGTCGAGTACGCCGAAGCCGGCAGCTTCACCGTCGAGGTGCCCTACGGCAGCATCGAGGTGGTGCCGCTGCGGCCCGAGCAGCGCGCCTCGCTGCGCGTGAAGCCGGGCCCCGGCTTCCACATCGGCCGCGACGAGCCGGGCAAAGAGGTGCAGACCAAGCCCGGCGAGGAGATCAAGGGCGGCCAGATCGGCCTCATTATCGACGCCCGCGGGCGCCCGCTCGTCTTGCCCGAGAACCCCGAGGCCCGCATCGCCCGCCTGCTCGAATGGGGCCGCGCCCTGCACGCCTACTCCGCGCGCGAGTCGTTCGGCGCCGGGCCGGTCGCGGCAGGCGGTGCCGGCGATACGGCCTTCGGCGAGGTCGGCGGGCTCGACGCGGCGCGCCCCCCGGTCGCCGCACGCCCCGCCCCGGCCCCGCCCCCCGCTCCGCCGGCCGCGCCGGTCGTGATGGATGGCACGCCGCAGGCCTGGACGGGTGCCTCCGCCTTCTCGCTGGCGCCGGAGCCGCCGCCGGCCCCGCCCGAGGCGCTCCTACCGCGCTGGAGCACGTCCCCGGCGCCTGCCGCCGAGCCGGATCTGCTGCCCGCGACGCCCGAACCGCCGCCGCCCGACGAGGCCGCCGAGCCGCCGCCGTGGGCCCCGCCGGGTAGTGTCGCGCAGCGCTTGAACCTGCCCAGCCTGGGCCCCGCGCCGCCGCCGCGCAAGGGCACGGCCCCATTGTCCTGGCCCAAGCAGGGCGAGGAATAGAGGGATGACCGCCTTGAGCCTCTACTATCCCACCGCCCAGCCGGCCATCGCGCCCAGCATCGTCGTGCGTAAGGAGCGTGTGCTGCCGATCCCCGGCGACATCATGGTCCGCCAGGGCGCCCGCGTCGAGCCGGACGACATCGTGGCGCGCGCCCTGCTGCCGGGGATGCCCCGCGCGGTCGAGGTCGCCTCGGTGCTCGGCGTGCCGGCGGCCGAGGGCCTCAAGACCTTCAGCAAAGAGGTCGGCGCAAGCGTGCAGGAGGGCGAGGTGCTGGCCGCGCGGCGGGTGGGCCTCGCACGGCGCCTGGCCGTCAAGAGCCCGATCGACGGCGTGCTCAGCCGCTACGACGGGCGCACCGGCCAGGCCATCATCACCCCGGTGAGCACGCCACTCGATCTCCCCGCGGCCCTCAACGGTTTCGTCGCCGAGCAGGTCGCCTACCGCGGCGTGATCATCGAGAACTCCTGCGGCCGTCGTCCGCGGCATCGCGGGTGTGGGCGGCGAGCGCCACGGCGTGCTGCAGGTCGCCGTGGCTGACGCCGCCGAGGAGCTCCTGCCCGAGCGAGTCACCGCCCGGTTGGCCTATTCGATCGTGCTCGGCGGCGGCACCACCAGCGCCGCGGCGCTGCAGCGCGCCGTCGAGCACAACGTGCGCGCCGTCATCGTCGGCAGCATCCCCGAGTTCGAGCTCCGCGCGTTCCTCGCGTTCCCGGACGGCCTGCAGGGCTGGCGCATGGGCCGCAGCGGCTGGGAGTTCCCGCCGCGGCGCGTCGGGGCGCCCGCCGGGCCGCCGCTGACCCTGATCCTGGTCGAGGGCTTCGGCCGCGCCCCCATGGCCACCCAGGCCTGGGAGCTCCTCGCCGGCTACGACGGCGCCGAAGCGTACGTGGATGGCACCACGCGCCTGCGGGGCGGGGTCGTGCGCCCCGAGATCATCGTGCCCCAGCTGCAGGCCGCCGGCCCCGTGCCGGCCGGGATCACCGTCGCGCCGCTGAACATCCGGTCGCGCGTGCGCCTGCTCATGGCCCCGTATCTCGGCCAGACCGGACGGGTCGTCGCCCTGCCGGCCGGCAAGCAGCCGCTCGAACTCGGGCTACACGGCCCTGGCTGCCGAGGTGGAGCTTGGCGGCGGCCGCCGCCTGCTGGTGCCGCTGGTCAACCTGGAGGTCATCGAATAGCTATGCGCGTTAGTATCACCCAGGTCCAGGCAATGAAGAAGCGCGGCGAGCGCATCGTCATGGTCACGGCCTACGATTACAGCACCGCCCGGCTGGCGAGCGAGGCGGAGATCCCGCTCGTGCTCGTCGGCGACTCGCTCGGCATGGTCATGCTTGGGTTCGAGACGACGATCCCGGTGACCCTGGACATGATGCTGCACCACACCGCCGCCGTCGTGCGCGGCAATGCCACGTCGCTCATCATCGGCGACATGCCCTTCCTGACCTATCGCGGCAACCCCGACGAGGCGCTGCGCAACGCCGGGCGGTTCCTGCAGGAGGCCGGCGCGGGCGCGGTCAAGATCGAGGGCGCCGACACGCTGCCCACGGTCCGGCGCCTGGTGGCCGCGGGCATCCCGGTCATGGGCCACCTCGGCCTGACGCCCCAGTCCGTCAACCAGCTAGGCGGCTGGAAGGCGCAGGGCAAGACGACCGGCGCCGCCGCCCAGATGCTGGCTGACGCGCGCGCGCTCGAGGAGGCCGGCGCCTTTGCGCTCGTGCTCGAGACCGTGCCCGCGAGCCTGGCCCGCCTGATCACCGCCCACCTGCGCATCCCGACGATCGGCATCGGCGCCGGCCCGCACTGCGACGGGCAGGTGCAGGTCGTCCACGACCTGCTCGGCTGGTATCCCGACCGCGTGCCGAAGCACGCCCGCCCCTACGCCCAGATCGGCACCGCCATCCGCGACGCCTTCCGGGCCTACAAGGCCGATGTGCTGGCGGGCACCTTCCCCGGTCCAGCCGAGACCATCGACGTCGACCCGAGCGTGCTCGCCGGCCTCGACGGGGCCGCGCCCGACGGCAGCGCGGGCGCGGCGCCCGGCGCCGAGGGCGCGGAGCCCGACCTGCGCTACGGCGGCACGCCCCGCTAGCGCGCCGGGTCGCCCCGCCGCCCAGGACCATGCCTATGGACGTCTTCCGCACCATCGCCGCCCTGCGGGCCGCGCGCCGGGCCTTGCCCCCCGGTACCCGCCTCGGCTTCGTCCCCACGATGGGCTTCCTGCACGCCGGCCACCTCTCGCTGGTCGCCCAGGCCCGCGCGGCTTGCGACTGCGTGGCGGTCAGCATCTTCGTCAACCCGACGCAGTTCGGCCCGCACGAGGATCTGAGCCGCTACCCGCGCGACGAGGCCCGTGACCTGGCGCTGCTCGAAGAGGCGGGCGTCGATTGGGTCTTCATCCCCACCGTCGAGGAGATCTACCCGCCCGGCTTCCAGACCTACGTCGACGTGCGCGAGGTGACGACCGTGCTCGAGGGCGCGGCCCGCCCCGGCCACTTCGCCGGGGTCGCCACCGTCGTCGCCAAGCTGTTCCACCTGGTGCAGCCCGACGTCGCCTACTTCGGCCAGAAGGACGCCCAGCAGGTCGTGGTGATCCGCCGCATGGTGCGGGACCTCGCCTTCCCGCTCGCCGTCGCCGTCGGCCCGACCGTGCGCGAGCCCGACGGCCTGGCGCTAAGCTCGCGCAACGTCTACCTCGATCCCGCGGAGCGGCAGGCCGCGCTCGTCCTCACGCGCGCGCTGCAGGCGGCCGCCGATCGCTGGGCGGCGGGTACGCGCGACGGCGCCGCCCTGCGCGCCGCCATGTCCGTCGTGCTGGCCGCCGAGCCGCTCGCCCACCCGGATTACGTCAGCGTGGCCGACCCGGAGACCCTGGTCGAGCTCGACGCCATCCCGCCCGACGGCCGGGCGCTGGCCTCGCTGGCCGTGCGCATCGGCCGCGGCACGCGCCTGATCGACAACCGGCTGCTGGAGCCGGAGGAGCACCATGCTGCTCGCGATTGACACCGGCAATACCCACACCGTCCTCGGCGTCTACGACGGCCCGGCGCTGCGCGCCTCCTGGCGCGCCGCCACCGAGCGCGCGCGCACCGCCGACGAGTGGGGCGCCCTGCTGACCGGCTTTGTCGCCGCCGAGGGCCTGGCCCTGGCCGACGTGCACGCCTGCATCGTCTCCAGCGTCGTGCCGCCGGTCACCACCGCCCTGCGCGAGATGGCCCGCCGCTGGCTGGGCCGCGCGCCGCTGACCGTCGAGCCCGGCCTGCGCACCGGCGTGCGCCTCGCCGTCGACAACCCGCGCGAGGTCGGTGCCGACCGCATCGTCAACAGCGTCGCCGCCTTCCACCGCTACGGCGGCCCCTGCATCGTCGTCGACCTCGGCACCGCCACCACCCTCGACGTCGTCGGCGCCGACGGCGCTTATCTGGGCGGCGCGATCGCCCCCGGCATGGGCATCGCCGCCGACGCGCTCTACCGCGTGGCGGCGCGCCTCTACCCCGTCGAGCTCGTGGCGCCACGCACCGTCATCGGCAAGAACACCGTCGCCTGCATGCAGGCCGGCATCGTGCTCGGCTACGTCGGCCTCGTCGAAGGCCTCGTCGCGCGCATGCAGGCCGAGCTTGACGCCGCGGGCTACGCCACGCCGGTGCCGGTGATCGCCACCGGCGGCCTCTGCGCGCTGATCTCCCAGGAGACGCCCGTGATCACGCACACCGACCCCGACCTGACGCTCGAGGGCCTGCGGCTGATCTACGAAATGAACCGGGAGGCCTGAGGCCGATGGCGGGCTTGGAAGACAAGCGCATCGTGCTCGGCGTCTGCGGCGGCATCGCCGCCTACAAGGTCGCGGACCTGGCCAGCAAGCTCACCCAGGCGGGCGCGCAGGTCGACGTGATCATGACGGCGAGCGCCCAACGCTTCGTCACGCCGCTCACGTTCGCCGCCCTCACCCATCGCCCCGTGCGCACCGACCTGTTCCAGGACTGGCTCGGCGCCGACACGGGCCACGTCGCCCTCGCCCAGGAGGCCGCCGCCCTGATCGTCGCCCCCGCGACGGCCCACACCATCGCGCGGCTGGCGCTCGGCCTGGCGGACGATATGCTCACGGCCGTGGCCCTGGCCACGCGCGCCCCGCTGCTCGTCGCGCCCGCGATGGAGGAGCACATGTACACGCATCCCGCCACGCAGGGGCATCTCGCCACGCTGCGCGAGCGCGGGGCGCTGATCGTCGAGCCGGGCAGCGGCCGGCTGGCCTCGGGCGCGACCGGCGTCGGCCGCCTGCCCGAGACGCCCGTGCTCCTCGGCGCCCTGCGCGTGCTGCTCGGCCGCGACGGCCCCCTGGCCGGGCGGCGCGTGGTCATCACCGCGGGCGGCACGCAGGAGCCGCTCGACCCGGTGCGCTACGTCGGCAATCGTTCCTCCGGCCAGATGGGCTGGGCGCTGGTCGAGGCCGCCCAGGAGCTCGGCGCCGAGGTGGTCCTGATCCACGGGCCGGTCGCCCTGCCCGTGCCCTACGGGGTGACGGCCGTCCCGGTGGGCACCACCCGCGATCTGGAGGCCGCCGTGCGCGCCGCCGTCGTCGGCGCCGACGCGCTGATCATGGCCGCCGCGCCGGCCGACTTCCGGCCGGTCGAGGTGGCGGCGCAAAAGATCAAGAAGGCGCCGGGCCAGGAGACCTTCCGGCTCGCCATGGCGCGCAACCCCGACATCCTCGCCGGGCTGCGCGACCTCCCCGGCACGGAGCATCTGGTGCGCGTCGGCTTCGCCGCCGAGACCGAGCACCTGGTCGAGCATGCGCGCGAGAAATTGGTGGCCAAGGGGCTGCACCTGATCGTGGCGAACGACGCGGTCGCCAGTATCGGCGCGGCCGAGAGCGCCGTGACGTTGGTCACGGCGGCGGGGGTCGAGGCGCTGCCCAGCCGGCCAAAAACGGCCGCCGCGCGGCAGATTATGGCCCGGGTTGCGGCTCTGGTCTCCCGTAACGGCCGCTTTTGACGGCGCGTTATACCCTGTGCGTATGGCTGAAGTCGGATCCCAACGTAGAATCGTGACCCTCGCGCATGCACAGGGAGTTGATGAATGCAGACGGACGATCTGCTGGCAGCCTGCCTGGACGCCCAGGCCCAGGGCCTCTCGCCCCTGGCGATACTCGAGCAGCGCGCTACCCCCGACCAGCGTGTTGAGCTGGAATCACTCCTCGACCTGGCTTACCGCGTGCGCCGGCTGGCGCCGCAGGCTCTGCGCCACGAGCGACGCGCGGCGATGACGGCGCGCCTGGTCGCCTCGATGCGTGTGGGGGCCGCCCCCGGCGCGTGGCGCCCGTCGGCCTGATACCCTGAACCCCCTAACGCGGCCGCGCGGGCGGCCTGGGAAAGCATGAGCTTCACAATCAATTTCAGCGACGCAGGGCACTGGTTCGTGCTCCTGCTGATTGCCGCCCTGGCCGGCCTGCTGGTCGAGCTCATCCGCGGCGGCGCGATCCCCCTGGGCTTCGTCGGCGAGGTGGTCCTCGCCTATCTCGGTGCCTGGGTCGGCGGCGACCTCCTGCCGGCCCGCGTGCCCGCGCTCGCCCAGCCGGCCTTCGACGGCGTGGCCCTCGTGCCGGCCGCCGTCGGCGCGCTGCTCGTCGGGCTGGTTTGGGGACTCCTCGGAGGCCGGCGCGGGCGCTATTAGCGCATTCTCCTACTGAAAAAGGGATCCACGACTGCCTGAAAACTTGACAGCGTAATAGCTCTGTGCTATGATCAACAATGACCGAACTACAGGGGAAGGTGGCACCCGAGTGCCGGATTCTTGGGGGAGATCATGCCGGAGCACACCGCAAGGTTACGATCATGAGCACGAGTCCCGAGGACGCGCGCGCCCGCGCAAGCGACCCGGGTGAGCCGGGCGGCCAGAGCCGGGCGGCGGCCGCGACTGACAACGCCGCGCCCGCCGTGCGCCGCAACGTGCCCCTCTCACGCACCGCCGTCAGCCCCATCAACGCCGATCGCCCCGTCTTCACCCTCAGCGTGGCTGCCGACCTGCTGGGCATGCACCCGCGCACTCTCCGCATTTACGAAGAGGAGGGCTTGGTCGTGCCGGCGCGCACCCCGACCAAGCGCCGCCGCTACTCGCAGAACGACATCAACCGCTTCCAGTTCATCCAGCATCTCACCCAGCGGCTCAAAGTGAACCTCGCCGGGGTGCGGATCATCCTCGAGATGGTCAACGCGCTGGATCAATGCGGCGTCGATTTCACCCCGCGCCTCTACGAGATGGCTGATCAACTGACGCCACCAGAGCCGCAGGAGTAGGCGACTCCGGCAACCCGCCGCAGCCCCGCGTTGCCCATCGTCCCCCGTATCGTCCCCGCCCCTCCCGGGCCGCGCGACCGCGCGCCCCGGCGCCGGTAGGCGTGCCGCGCCCGGTGGCCCGACTCCTGCGTAAGCCGTCGCACACTTGCCCGTCCGGCGCCGGTCCCCGTACCGCGCCGCGGGCAGTCGGGGGCGCGCCGCGGCATCGCGCGTTCCCCGGGCCGGTCGCGTAACTGGCGGCCGCTTTCCTGGTTCTCATTATTTGGCGGGCACGTGCTCCGTGCGGCGGCGCCCTTCCGGGGAGGCGCGGCCGCGCGCCGCGCCCATCACATCCGGAGAGGTACGCCATGCTGCCGATGAAGAATCTCGCCAACATCACGATGCAGGCAGCCAAGGACTACGGCAAGGACGATGGCGGGAACCTGGCCGCGGCCCTGGCCTTCGCCGCCTTCTTCAGCATCTTCCCGCTCGTGTTGTTCCTCGTCTCGCTCGCCGGCCTCGTAGTCAGCCCGCAGGCTGCCCAGCAGTGGGTGCTGCGGAGCCTGCCGATCGATCCGAACTCCGCGGCCGGCAACGTTTTCGTCACCACGGTCACGAGCGTCATCGCCGCCCGGGGTGCGAGCAAGGGGATCGGGACGGCTGTCGGTCTGATCGGGCTGCTGCTCAGCGCCTCCGGCGTCTTCGGCACCCTCGAGAAGGCGATCAACCGCGCCTGGGGCTGTCAGGACAAGTCGGGGCTCATTAAGGACAAGATCGTCGCCTTCATCATGGTCCTCGGCTTCGGCCTGCTCCTGGTCGCCTCGACGGTTGTCTCCTCGCTCCTGAACGGCATCCAGGCGGGGGTGGGGGGCATCATCGGGGACTTCCCCTGGCTCTGGCAGATCGTCAATATCCTCGTGGCGATCGCCCTGATGAGTCTCGCGCTCGCGATCCTCTTTCGCGCCCTGCCCCATTGTCGCGTTTCCTGGCAGGACGCCTGGCCGGGCGCCATTCTGGTCGCGATTGGCCTGCAGATCCTGCAGCAGGGCTTCGCGTTCTACCTCGGCCATTTCGCCAACTACCAGGCCGTCTACGGCACCCTGGGCGGCATCATCGCCCTGCAGACCCTGATCTACCTGGCCTGCCAGATCCTGATCTTCGGGGCCGAGTTCTCCTCGGACTATGAAGCCGAGCGCCGCAAGCTCGCCGAAGACGAGCACAAGAGCACGAAGCAGGCGGCGGAGGCGCGACGCCGCGCGGTGGTGGCCGCCCGCACGGCGAAGCGGGAGCAGGAGCGCGCCGCGCGGCCGAGTCCTCCGCCCGTGCGCGGGCCTGTCGGCCAGGCCCCGCCCGAAGCTACCGCGGGCGTGCTGGGCGCCGCGGTCGCGGTTGCCGCGGCCGTCGGGTTTATCGGCCGGCTCATCACGGGGGAGCGCCATCCGGGCGCTTGAGCGCCGGCCAGGCAGGAAGTCGTGGGTTCCGCGCGGCCCCGCGGGCCCCTATGGGAGGAAGGAGCACGCACGTGAACGATGGCGAAGAGGATATCGTCCGTAAGCTGGTACGCGGCCTGCTGACGCTCGCGTTGACCACCGCCGCGACCTGGCTGGCCGCGCGGCTGACCGACATGATCCTCGGGCCGGAGAAGCAGGAGGAGGACGCCGAGGAGTCGTAACCCGCGGGGGCTACCCCGGAGGCGCGGGGTCCGGCCCCTCCTCAATTCGCGGAAACGCCCCGCCGCGGAACGGCAGCCTGGACAGCCCGGGCAGAGGAGGGGGGCGCATGGCTGTCCGGCGCTGAGATCGCCGCGCGATCTCGGCTGTGCCGAGCGGATAGGAGGAACAACAATGCCGAAACGGAAGCCCGCGTGGCAGCCCGACGTCTACGATCTGGCGGGCGGCGTGCCCCACCGCCCGGTGCCCGACGTCGTCGATTCTCGCAGAGGAAACGGAAGTCGGAGAACCCGCGCCCGGCGCCCCGGCACCCGCGGCGCCTGTGGAGCCCTCGGCGCCGGTGAGCGTTGCGCCCCTGCCGGTCGCCCGGCTGAGCGCCGCCCCTCCGGCACGCGGTGACAACGACGCGCTGCTCGGCCTCGTGGCCGGCGCGGTGCTGGGCGCCGCGCTCACCCTGCTCGTCACCCCGCTCAGCGGGACCGATCTGCGGGCGCGCGTACAGCGCGCCCTCGAGCGCCGCGCGGATCAGCTTGCCGGGCAGACTCAGGCCTTGGCACAGAATCTGCCTTATACCGGAGCGAGAGAGCAGACAGCTCCCTCGACCGGAGAGCACGGTCATCAGTAAAAGGAGGCGATACGGGTTATGCTGAAAGGTGTACGCACCGCGCTCAAATATTTCACGCTGGGACTGCTCGCCGGTCTGCTGTTCGCCCCCCGCAAGGGGGAAGCGACCCGGGCGATCCTGGTCGACCGCGGTCAAGAATACGTCAAGGAGCTGCTGAGCAGTGGCCAGCAGGCGGCGGCCGATCTGGGTCGCCAGGCCGGGCAACGGGCGCAAGAGGCGCTGAAGAGCGAAGGGCGGAGCGCCGACCAGGCTTCGAGCTCTAGCGTCCAATAACATAAGGTCAGTGGACGCCGACGCCACGGCCCACCACGCCACGGGGTCGCGCTACCGGCGTCCGAATCACGGACCGGCTCCACACTCGCATAAGGAGGACCACTCATGACACTCTTGGATCTTATTGGTTGGTTGATTGTAGGCGGTATTGCCGGCTGGCTCGCCAGCATGTTCATGGGCCGCGGGGGCTACGGCCTCGTCGGTGATATCATCGTCGGTATCATCGGTGCGTTCGTCGGCGGCTGGCTGGCCTCGTTGATCTTCGGCAACAACATTGCCGGCGATCCCTGGTACATCACGATTCCGATCGCCTTCGTCGGCGCCGTCATCGTCATCTGGATTGTGCGTATGGTCACACAGGGCAGGAGTACCGTCTAGGCGGGATCCGCGCCCCTGACCGGCACGGTCACATCGATTAGTCCGGTTCGCCTCTGGCCGCCTCGCGGCCAGAGGCAGCCGTGTGGGTGCCCCGCGGCCCCAAGGCGGAGGGTCCATGGCCCTGGAAGACTCGGACGCCGAGAACGGCATCAACCCGACGGCCCTCATCGTGGTCGTCGCCGTGCTGTTGGTCCTTGTGTTGATCGTTCTCTGGATGAGCGGCGCGGTCTTCGCGCCCGTCCCGGTTACCCCCACCCCCTGAGGAGGTCCGCATGCTTCCGGTCGGCGATGAAGGGACACCGCCCTCACCCAGTCTCCCGTTCGTCAACATCGGCATCATCGTCCTCTGCATTCTGGTCTTCCTCGTCCAATTGATGTTCGGCGCCGACCAATCCGTCCTCGCCTACGGCACCGTGCCCTACGAGATCACGCACGGCGTCGATCTGGGGCTTGCCAATTGCACGCCGGCGATCTGCCAGGGCATCCCCTTGCTGAGCATCCACCTCCCCGTCTACCTGACGCTGCTGACCTCGATCTTCATGCACGCCAGTTGGGTGCATATCGGCGGCAACATGCTCTTCCTCTTCATCTTCGGCGATAACGTCGAGGATTCGATGGGCCACCTGGGCTACCTCGTCTTCTATCTGGTCTGCGGTCTGATCGCGAACTTCGCCCAGATCCTGGTCGATCCGAGCTCACCCATCCCCGGCATCGGCGCGAGCGGCGCCATTGCCGGCGTCATGGCGGCCTACCTGGTCCTCTTCCCGCAGGCCCGCGTGCGCGTCCTGGTGGGCTACCTCGGCATCTGGCGCGTGCCCGCGATCTTCATGATCGGCCTCTGGGCGGTCACTCAGCTGGTCAGCGGCGTGGGCAGCATCGTCACCGTGCCGAGCACGGGCGGCGGCGGCGGAGTCGCCTACTTCGCGCATATCGGCGGCTTCATCGCGGGCCTGGCCCTCGTTTGGGTCTTCCGTCGCGGCACCCTGCGTCCCGCCTACCGCTGATCGCGCGGCCCGCGTGTCATATCCGACGGAATGTTGTACTATTAGAACTTGCGGGCCGCAGGACAGGATGGGCGCGCGGCGCCCCGGATCACGCGGGGTGCGCCGCTGGGCGCCGGGGCGTAGGAGACGGCGGCCTGCCTCCGGATAGGACATGCTACCAACCGTTACCACGGAATCGAGGGTCGAGCCGGTGGCCGCGCCGCCGGCCCCCCGCCGCGCCCCGGGCGCCGGGCGCGAGACCGCCCTGCTGCTGCTGCTCGCGGCGGTTGCCGAGGGGGCCTATGCGCTCGGCTTCGTCCTGCCCTATCCGCTGGCCGGCAACGTCACCCACCCCCTGCTCGACCTCAACCGCCTGAGCGGCCATACGCCGGCCAGCGCGAACTGGTTCGCCGTCACCTGGGCGGTCAGCTTCGCCGCCTACTTCATCGCCTACCGGCGCTGCCCGGCCCGCCCCGCCCGCTCCTATCTGGCCGTGCTCGGCGGCGCCGCACTGCTCTTCAACGCCACCCTGATCCTGATGTACCCCACCGGCGCGGCCGATCTCTTCGACCAGATCTTCCGCGCGCGCGAGTTGGCCGTTTACGGCAAGAACCCCTTCGTCTGGGCGCCCGCCGACCCGATCTTTGCCGCCGACCCGTTTCGGCCCTTCGTGGGCGGCTGGGCCGGCACCACGTCGCCCTACGGCCCCGTCTGGGAGCTCCTCGCCGCCGCCACGGCCTGGCTCGCCGGCTCCGACCTCTGGCGCGTCGTGATCTTCTTCAAGGGCCTCGTCGTGCTCGCCTACGGCGGTGCCGCCTTGCTGGTCTATGCCACCCTGCGGCGCGTGCGCCCCGACGGGGCCGCCCGCGGCGCGCTCTTCTTCGCCTGGAACCCGCTCGTCCTCTGGGAAACCGCCGGCAATGGGCACAACGACATGGTCATGGTCCTGTTCCTGATGCTGGCCTGCTGGGCGCTCGTGCGCGCCGGCCGCTGGCTGCTGCTGGCGCCGATCGCGCTGGCGCTGGCCGTGCTCGCCAAGTTCGTGCCCCTGGTGCTCCTGCCCGTGCTGCTCGCCGCCCTCTGGCAGCTACGCCGTCCGTCCGACGCGCGCCCCCTGCGCGACTATGCTCCCGCCGCCCGCCTGGTCGTCGGCGCCGGCCTCGCCTTCCTGACGACGGCAGCCGTCTTCTACGCGCCCTTCTGGCACGGCCCCGACACCATCGGCGTGCTGGCGCGCCAGGATCTGTTCACCGCCTCGATCCCCAACTCGCTCAAGGATTGGCTCGCCGGGCCCGGCGGCCTCCCGGAGGCCCAGGCGATGGCGTTGGTGCGTGCTGGGGCGACCGCGCTGGTCGGCGTCGTCGCGGTCGCCGCGGCGGCCTGGCTGCTGCTCAGCACCCGCCCCGGCGACCGGGGCGCGATCCTTGCGGGCACCTTCAACGCGTTCTACGCCATCCTGTTCGTCTATCTCGTCTTCGGCACCCTCTGGTTCCAGCCGTGGTACCAGAGCTGGATCGTGGCCGTGGCCGCGCTGACCGCCCGCAGCGCGCTGGCCAAGCGCACGCTGGTGATGAATGCAGGCGGCGTGGCCAACTATTTCGTGTGGGACTATCTGGTCCTCTGGAACAACAGCTGGGGCACGGTGATCCAGTACACCTCGGCCCTCGCCGTGAACCTGCCGGTGTTGCTGTACACCGCCTATCAATGGCTCGTCCCGGGGGCCGGCGGCGAGCCGCCGCCGGCTGGGCCGGCGTCGCCCGAAAGGAATGGAGTCCATAGTGAGTATAGGTGAGCCGGAGCGCGCGCTGATCATTGTTCCCACCTACAATGAGCGGGAGAACCTGGAGCCGCTGGCCGAGGCCATCTTCGCCGTCGGTCCCTTCCACATCCTCGTCGTCGACGACAACTCGCCCGACGGCACGGGCGTCCTGGCCAACTCCCTTGCCGAGCGCTACCCGGATCGCCTCTTCGTGCTCCACCGCGCCGCGAAGGAGGGGCTGGGCCGCGCCTACCTGGCCGGCTTTCATTGGGGCCTGGATCACGGCTACGCCTTGCTGTTCGAGATGGACGCCGACTTCTCCCACGATCCCCGCCACCTGCCGCAGTTCGTGAACCGCATCCGCGAGGGCGCCGACGTGGTGCTCGGCTCGCGCTACGTGGCCACTGGCGGCACGCGCAACTGGTCGGTGGTCCGCCGCGTCATCAGCCGGGGCGGCTCGCTCTACGCCCGCCTCGTGCTGGGCCTGCCGTTCCACGACCTCACCGGTGGCTTTAAGTGCTTCCGCCGCACCGCGCTGGAGGCCATCCGCCTCGACGATGTGGACGCCAACGGCTACGGCTTCCAGATCGAGGTCACCTATCGCATGTACAAACAGGGCCTGCGCATCGTCGAGACGCCCATTATCTTCGTCGACCGGCGCGTGGGTCAGAGCAAGATGAGCCGGCATATCGTCGTGGAGGCCATGTTCATGGTTTGGCGGCTGCGCCTGGGGCGCTAGCCGGGCGCGATCCCTGGCGCAAATCTTGCTCGCCCGCCAGCCTAATGACCCGGCGCGCGTGCACGGGACTGCTATCCGTTCCGGCTGGGCCTGGCCCGCCCACTTGCCGCAGCGACTGCTCTGCAAATGAACCTTGCTTCTACCGGAACACTATACTATTTATGCAGGGTAGTAACGTGGCATGCCGCCATCCCAGGCCGGAACCGCATCCGCTCCCGTCCCGCGGCCTTGACCGCGATCAGGCCGCGTGGTATTATGGCCCCCAGACTCTGGAATACTCTCGACGCCTCGCCCGGCGTCGCCCCGGGGGCACGGGGCCGGCGCTCGGCGATCCGGAGCCGCCAACGCGCGTCAGGAATGGCGCCCCCGCTCGCCTGAGCGGGCCGATCGATGGTTCATCGTTTTCACTGTAGAAGGAGGAGAGTAGTTGATGAAATCCCGGTTCTTCTTCCTCGCCGTCTCGATCCTGGCGGTCTTCAGCATGCTGCTGACGGCCTGCGGAGCCGAGGCGACGCCGACCCCGGCCGCGGTCCCGGCGACGGACACCCCGGCCGCCGCGGTCGCCACCAACACCACGGGCGCCACCGGCGCCGCGACGGACACGCCGGCCGCGGCGGCCGCGACCCCGACCCTCGCGGCCACCGCCGCGACGACCGGCACCACCGCCACCGCCACGACGGCGGGGGGCGGCACTGGCGAGGGCACCCCCACACTGCCGCCCGCCGCCGACACCCCCACCCCCCGCCCGGGTGAGGTGATCGCCCGCTACAACATCAGCAGCGAGCCGGATACGACCGACCCGCAGAAGATGTCGTTCGTGAACGAGATCGGCTGGGGCCAGCTCGCCTTCGAAGCCCTCATGGAGCTCAACGCCAAGCTCGAGCCCGTCCCCGCGGCCGCCCAGAGCCTCGACGTCTCGCCCGATGGCCTGACCTACACCGCGACCCTGCGCAGCGGCCTCAAGTACTCGGACGGCACCCCCCTGACCGCGAAGAACTTCGAATACGCCTTCCAGCGCCTGTTCGATCCCACGCTGCCCGGCCGCGACTATGCCTCCGTGGCCTACGACATCAAGGGCTCGCAGGATCTCAGCGAGTTTACCACGCTCACCGATACCGCGAAGCTGAAGCAGCTCCAGGACGCCCTCGGCGTGCACGCCACCGATGACACGCACATCTCCTTTACGCTGAACAAGCCCGTCACCTACTTCCCCTATATCCTCGCCATCTGGGTTGGCTGGCCCAGCCGCCAGGATATGGTGCAGAAGGGCGGCGACAGCTGGACCGAGCCCGCCACCTACATCGGCAACGGCCCGTTCGTGCTGCAGCAGTGGAACCATCAGAGCAACGCCATCTGGGAAGCCAACCCCAACTATCGCAAGGGCAAGCCCAAAATCGATCGCCTCGAGATGCGCATGATCACCGACAGCAACATCTCGTTCCAGGCGTATCGCCAGGGTGAGCTCGACTGGATCACGGTTGCGCCCGAGGATCTGAAGACCGTCCAGAGTGACGCGACCCTCAAGGCCGAGTACACCCGGATGCCCGGCTCCTGCTCGTTCTACCTGGGCTTCAACACCAAGAAGGCGCCGTTCGACAACATCAAGGTGCGCCAGGCCTTCGCCAAGGCCTTCGACCGCCAGGACTATGTTGACGTCGTGCTTAAGGGTGCCGGCCAGCCCGCCGATAGCTTCATCCCGCCGGGCCGCCCGGGCTACAACTCGACCATCAAGCAGTATCCGTTCGATGCGACCCAGGCCAAGTCGGATCTCGACGCGGTCGTGAAGAGCGACTTCCCGAATGGCCTGCCGCCCATCAAGCTCACCTTCGCCAACAGCCCGCGCAACCAGCAGCGGATGGAGTGGGTGCAGTCGCAGATGAAGACCAACCTGAACGTCGACGCCCAGCTCGATCCGGTCGAGCCTAAGGCCTATACCGCCCTGACCAAGCAGGACGCCACGACGCCGCAGATGTTCTTCCTCGGCTGGTGCCAGGACTATCCGGACCCGCAGGACTGGCTGAGCCTGGTCTTCCGCTCCAACTCGACGGTCACCCACGTCGGGTGGAAGAACGCGCAGTTCGACCAGCTGACGCTGGCGGCCGACATCGAGAAGGATCCCGCCAAGCGCACGGCTGACTACAACCAGGCGCAGAAGATCCTGTCCGACGAGGCCCCGGTGGTCTTCCTCTACTGGGACGTGACCGACTGGCTGATCCAGCCGTACGTAAAGAACGCCAAGGAGGCGCTGACCTCACAGGATCAGACCTTCCCCGGCTTCCAGCAGGTTCAGAGCATCACGATCCAGAAGTAACGGGCGCCGGGGCGGGCGTGTGAGCGCCCGTCCCGGTCCCGGCGCCCCGCGGGGCGCCCGCCCCGGCCCTGCCACGAGCAGGGTCGGGGCTCTCCCCGGTTTCAGGCCCGCCTGGATCTCGGGCGCTATCATAGGAAAGAGACTGTGCCATGACTGCCTATGTCATCCGCCGCACCCTGGCGCTCATCCCCGTGCTGATCGCCGTCTCGATCATCACGTTCGTCTTGATGCACCTGACGCCCGGCGGCCCGTTCGATCAGGAGGAGGGCCGCCGCAAGGATCCGGCCATGCAGGCGGCACTGGAGAAAAGCTTCGGTCTCAATGACCCGCTCTGGCAGCAGTACACGACCTACATAGGCAACGTGCTCCATTTTGACCTCGGGCCGTCCTACCAGTATCGGGATCAGAACGTTACCGATATTCTGAAAGAGCATTTCCCCTATTCCGCCCGCCTCGGTGGGCAGGCGCTCCTGTTCGCGATCATCGTCGGACTCGGGCTCGGCACCCTGGCCGCCCTGCGCCAGAACACCTGGATCGATTACCTGGCGCTCTTTATCGCCACGCTGGGGATCGCCATCCCATCCTTTGTCTTATCGCTCTATCTGGTGCTGATCTTCTCGGTGAACTTGAAAATCGTGCCCGTCGCGCCCACGCTGGTGCAGTACCAGCAGCAGTTCCTGCCCTGGATTCTGCCGACGATCGCGCTGGGCCTGCCCCAGGCGGCCCTCCTGGCCCGCCTCACCCGCTCCGCCATGCTCGAAGTGCTCCACCAGGACTACATCCGCACCGCCCGCGCGAAGGGCCTCCAGGAGCGCGTGATCATCCTGCGCCACATCGTCAAGAACGCGATGATCCCGGTCTGGACGGTCATCGGTCCCCTCGCCGCCGCCCTCATCACCGGCTCCTTCATCGTCGAGGGTATCTTCGGCATTCCGGGCATCGGCCGCTTCTTTATCACATCGATCAGTGCGCGCGACTACTCGATGATCATGGGCACGACGCTCTTCTACACCCTGCTGATCGTGCTGGCAAACCTGTTCATCGATCTGACCTACGGTCTCTTTGATCCACGGATCAAGCTGAGTAGCTAGGCGAGGTGCCTCATGGCCGCAATCACCCAGGAAATCCCGTTTGACCAATCACGGCCCGCGCGCAGCCTCTGGAGCGACGCCTGGCGGCGCCTGCGCCGCAACAAAATGGCCCTGGCCGGCATCGCCGTCATCGCCTTCTTCGTCATTATCGCGATCGCCGCGCCGATCGTCGCCCCCCACGATCCTGTCTTCCAGAGCCGCGACCGCGCCGATCGCGGCAACGGCGGCGTCGACCTGCCGCCGTTCTGGCAGGATGGCGGCAAGGCCGGCTGGTGGTTCGGCACCGACGAGCTCGGCCGCGACATCCTCAGCCGGATCGTCTACGGCGCCCGCGTCTCGATCGCCGTGGGCCTCGTCCCGACGTTCATCGTGATGCTCTTCGGCACCTTCATCGGCCTGCTCGCCGGCTATCGCGGCGGCTGGGTCGACAGCCTGCTGATGCGCATCACCGACATCACCTACGCCTTCCCGTCGCTGCTCTTCATCCTGATCATGGTCTCGGCGCTGCGCGATACCGCGATCGCCAATCTGCTCGGCGGCCTCGTGCTCATCTTCCTCGCCATCGCCATCGTCGACTGGGTGACGGTCGCCCGCCTGGTGCGCGGCCAGGTCTTGAGCTTGCGCGAGAAAGAGTTCGTGGAGGCCGCCCGATCCATCGGCACGCCCAGTTGGCGCATCATGCTCACCCACCTGCTGCCCAACAGCCTGGGGCCCGTCATCGTCAGCGCCACCTTCGCCGTGCCCGGCTATATCCTGACCGAGGCCTTCCTCAGCTTCATCGGCATCGGCGTCAAGCCGCCGACGCCCACCTGGGGCAGCATCATCAGCGAAGGCTATACGCAGATCCTGAATGACCCGCACATGGTCTGGATCCCCGCCACCTGCATCGCCCTGCTCACGCTCTCGTTCACGTTCCTGGGCGATGGCCTGCGCGACGCGCTCGACCCGCGGCAGAAGCTCTGACCGGGCGGCATGGAGACGCTCTGGGCGCCCTGGCGAATGGCCTATATCGATAAGAGCGGGGCGACCGCCGACGCGACCGAGACGCAGGCTTGCGTCTTCTGCGCGGCGGCGGCCGCCCCGCCCGAGGCCGACCGGCGCAACCTCGTCCTCCGCCGCGCCCCCGCCGTCTTCGTCATCCTGAACCGCTACCCGTATAATTCCGGCCACCTGATGATCGTGCCCTACCGCCATCTGGCCGACGTCACCGCGCTCACCCCCGCCGAGCGCGACGCGCTCATGGCCCAGCTCCAGGCTATGGTCGCCCTCCTGACCGCCGTCTATCACCCGCAGGGCTTCAACGCCGGCATGAATCTCGGCTCCGCCGCGGGCGCCGGCATCGCCGACCACCTGCACCTGCACCTCGTGCCGCGCTGGGCGGGCGACACCAACTTCATGCCGGTCGTCGGGGAGACCAAAGTGCTGCCCGAATCGCTGGAGCAGACCTACGACCGTCTCGCCGCCGCCCTCGGCGCGGGGAGCGGGTAGGCGCGGGGCGTGCTTCGCGATCGACGGCCCGCGCCGGCCGTCGCGCTATTCTACGCGGGCGACGAGCAGCGTGGCGTCGTCCTGCGGCGCGCCCCCGGCGAAGGAGTGCACGCGGTCGACGATATCCTCGACAAGCAGCCGCGGATCCGCGGCCGGGTCCGCGGCGGCCAGCAGCCCTTCGAGCCGGTCGAAGCTGAAGAGCCGGCCCGCCGCGTCGGTCGCCTCGACAATCCCGTCAGAGAAGAGGACCAGCAGGTCGCCCGGCGCCAGCGTTACCGTGGCCGCGCCCGGGTCGAGCAGGAGCGCGGCGCCCAGCGGTAGGTCCCCCGTCTCCAGGCTCTCGAGCGCGCCGCCGGCCCGGCGCACGTAGGGGTAGAGGTGCCCGGCGTTGCCGTAGGCCAGCCGCCGCGCCTCCGGGTCGTACAGCGCGTAGAAGAACGTCACCAGTTGTCCGTGCATGAGCTCGACCGCCAGCGTGTTCAGCGCGGCGATGACCGCCTCCGGCCGCGGGTCGGCCGCCACCTGCGCGATCAGCGCCGTCTTGATCATCGCCATCAGCATGACGGCCGAGGTGCCCTTGCCGGTGACGTCGGCGATCGCCAGCGCCACGCGCCCGTCGGCCAGCGGCAGCACGTCGAAGTAGTCGCCCCCGACCTCCATCGCGGGCAAGCACAGCCCGTGCACCGCCAGCCCCGCCGGCTCCGCGGGCAGCGTGGGCAACAGACGGCGCTGCGTCGCCCGGGCCGTCATCAGCTCCCGCCCCATGCGCGCGTTCTCCGCGACCAGCCGCCGCTCGAAGGCGCGGCGCTCGTCGAACAGCCGCGCGTTCTGCACCGCCACGGCCACCTGATTGGCGAAGATCTGCAACAGCTGCTGCTCGGCCGTGCCGAAGGCCTGCGGGTGCGCCGCGTTCGCGAAGAGCACGCCGAGCGTGGCGTGCGTGGCCCGGATGGGGACCGCGACCAGCGAGCGGATCCCCTCGCCCCGCGTCACCGGGTTCACGCGCGGGTCGCTCTCTGAGTCGGCCACGATGACGCCCTGCCCCGTGCGTAGCACCGTGTCGGTCAGCCCGCCGGGCCGCACCACGCTCTCGTAGGTGCCGATCTCCAGCCGGTTGTCGGGCCGCCGCCAGCAGCGCACATTCGCCACCCGCACCCGCGCCTCGTCGACGAGCAACACCCCGCTCGACGTCGCGTCGAGCAGGCGCACCGCCGCGCGCACCGCCTCCTCCAGCAGCGTCGTGATGTTCAGGTTGGCGGTCAGCGCTAGCCCCAGGTCCTGCAGCGAGGTCAGGTCGCGCAGGCTGCGCCGCTGGTCGGCGAAGAGGCGCGCGTTGCCGATGGCGATCGCCGCGTGCTCCGCCAGGTGCTCGATGAAGTCGCGCTGCTCGGGGCCGAAGCCCGCCGGGTCGCGGCTCTCCAGGCTGATCAGCCCGAGCACTTCGCTGCCTCGGCTGACGAGCGTCACCAGTTGTGACTGCACGCCCGGCAAGATCTCGATGTAATCAGGGTCGGCGGCCACATCGGTCACCAGCAGCGAGCGGTTCTCCCGCACCGCGCGGCCGATGATGCCCCGGCGGATCGGCAGCGGCATCTCGCTGTTCTGGCGGCGCACCTCCGCGCTGTAGCCGATCTGCCCGAGCAGGCGCAGCGCCTGGCGCGGCGCGTCGTACAGCGCCATGATGCCTCCGGCCGCGCCACTGGCCTCGACCGCATGCGCCACGACGAGCTGGATCACCCGGTCCAGGTCGAGCCCGGAGTTCAGCACGCGGGCGATCTCCTCGAGCGCCGCGAGTTGGCCCGCCCGGGTGGCCAGCGCCGTGCCCGTCCGGCTGACTAGGCGCGCGTTCTCGAGCGCCCCGGCCACCTGATTGGCCACCGTGCTCAGGAACTGCACCTGTTCCTCGCGATAGAGCCCCGGCTCGTAGGCATGCACCGACAGCACGCCGACCGTGCGGTGCTGCGCCACCATCGGCACGCCCATCCACGAGCGGCTCGGGCGCATCGTGCCGAACCGGTCGGGCCGCTCGGGGATGGCCAGGTCGCGCAGGTCGCGCAGCAGGTCTTCGATCACCAGGGGCTGCTGGTGCTCCAGGATCCACGACGCGAGCCCGCCGCCCGGCGGCTGCGGCTCGACGCTGTAACGCTCGCCCGCGTCGATGCAGAAGGGGAAGACGAGCAGGTGCCGCTCGTCGTCGTAGCGCGCGATGAAGCAGGAATCCACCTGCAACACCGTGCACAGGTGCTCGTAAACCGCCCGGCAGATGGCCTCGACGTCCAGATTGCCGCTGAGCTCCTCGCCGAGCCGGTGCAGCGTCTGCAGCCGCAGGCGGTGGCGCGCATCGGCCGTGCCGAGCGCGGCGGCGGCGAGGCGCGGTCCGGCCGCCGCGACCAGCAGCCCCAGTTGCGCCAGATCGGCCGCCCGGTACGCGCGCCGGTCCGGCCGCGCGCCGATCAGCACGACGCTCGGCCGCTCACCGCCCGCGTGCAGGGCCACGGCCAGGCGCGGTACGAAGGGCGCGAGCGCTGCGGGCGTGCGGCGCAGGCGGATTGGTGCCGCGGCGCCGGCCGCCGGGCTGCTCAGGACGTCGAGGGGCAGGTCCTGAGGGTCGAGCCGCTGGTCGGGCGCCAGCGGAACGGGCAAGTGGGCCTGGGCGATGGGAACATATGCGCGCAGGCGAGTCTCGGGCCGGAAGATCGCCACCGGCGCCCCGCCGAGCAGCGTGCCGAGCGTGCTGGCAAGCCGGTCCAGCAGCACGGGGAGGGGCTGCCCGGGGTCCAGACGGTCGAGCAGCCGGTGCAACGCTTCGGCCGTGCCGAGGCGAGGTGCGGCGCGGGTCGGCGATGGCGACATACGTTATTGTACTGCGGGAAGCGAAATCGCGTCAATCGCCCAGCGCTTGCGCCACCGCCGCCGCCACGGCCTCCACCGCCACGCTGGTGTGAAAGGCCACGCCGTCGAGCGCCCGCGCCTGGGCCGCCAGCAGGCCCGCCCCGCCGTCGCCCCCCACCGCCCGGCTCCGCCCGCCTGGGTCCCAGGGCGCGTAGCGCCGCGGGTCCGACGGCCCGAAAACGGCCACCGCGGGTGTCCCGGCCGCGACGGCCAGGTGCAGCGCCCCCGTGTCGGGTCCCAGCACGAGCCGGCAGCGCGCGAAGAGCGCCCCTAGCGCGCCCCAATCCAGCGCGCCGCTCAGGTCGTGGGCGCGCCCTTGGGCGGCGGGCGGCAGCAACCCGCGGATGCGCGCCGCCGCGGCGCGGTCCTCGGCGTCCGGCCCCCCGGCGAGCAGCACCTGCGCCCGCGGCTGCGCGGCGAGCAGGCCGGCTAGCACGGCCGCCCAGCGGTCGGGCGCCCAGCGCTTGGCGCGCAGCGTCATGCCGGGGTTGCTGCCTCCGCCCGTGTGCAGGGCGATCAGCAGGTCGCGCGCGGGGTCGAGGCCGTGCGCGGCCAGCACGGCGTCCGCCGCCGCGCGGTCGGCCGCGGCGGGGTAGAACTCGGTGCGCGTGGCCGGGTCGACCGGCACGCCGAGCGCGCGCACCACGTCGAGATACCAGGCGACCTCGTGCCGCGCGACGTCGGGCGGGCAGGGCACGCGGTGGGTGAGCGCGAACCCGCGGCCCGCGCTGTCGAGCCCCGCGCGCGTGGGCGCGCCCGCCAGCCAGGCGAGCAGCCCGAGCAGCGGCGATCGGTCCAGCACGACTACGACGTCGTAGCGGCGCGCTCGCAGGCGCCGGGCCAGCGCCAGGGTGCCGCGCCAGGGGCGCCCCGGCCCGCCCACGCCCGCGCCGTCGGCGTCGAGCAGTGCCGTCAGCCGCGGGTTGCCCGCGACCGCCGGCCGCGACCACGCCCCGACGGCCATCTCGATCGCCGCCGTGGGGTACGCCCGCTGCAGCGCGGCGACGGCCGCGCTCGCCATGATCACGTCGCCGAAGCAGCACGGCTTGAGCACGAGCACCCGCCGCGCCGTGCGCACCGGCCGTGCCCCGCGCCGCGCCGGGCGCGAACAGCGCGTTCAGCACGCGGTAGCCGGCGGGCAGCAGGCGCGCGCGCCCGGCACGAAGGATGGCGGCGACCGCCCAGGACCCGGCGCCTCAGCCCGCCGTGCCGCTCGGGCTGCCGAGCCCGGCCGCCTCGGTCAGGATGAACATGATGTCGCCCGCGCACGCCACCTCGCCGTCGACGCTCGCCTCGACCGTCGCCTGGCAGATCGGCGGCCGGATGCGCGTTAGCGTCGCCTCCAGCCGCAGCGTATCGCCCGGCTTCACCTGCCGCTTGAACCGGATCCGGTCGATGCCCGCGAAGAAACCCATCTTGCCCGCATTCTCCGGCAGGCTCAGCGCGGCGATGCCCGCCACCTGCGCCAGCGCCTCGATCTGCAGCACGCCCGGCATCACCGGGTAGCCCGGCACGTGCCCCGGGAAATACCACTCGTTCGCCGTCACGGCCTTGAGGCCCACCGCGTGCTTGCCCGGCTCGAGCGCCACGATCTTGTCGACCATCAGAAATGGGTAGCGATGCGGCAGAATTGCCTGGATTGCGACGTTGTCCAGGGTGACGGGCTCAGTGTCCATGCGAACCTCCGTGGGAACGTGAAGCCGGGGGCGCCCGCGGGCACCGCGCGGCGCGATCAGGCCTCGCTCGCGGCAGGCTGCGGCCCGGCTACCAGGAGCCGCCGGGCCGCCAGGCCGAGCGCCAGGCTCAGCCAGAACAGCGCCGCGAGATGCGGTTGCTCGATGTTGAAGTAGTAGTGGTCGCCGACGCCGACGATCAGCGCGGCCACAATCGCCGCCGCGGCGCCCAGCACCGTCGCGTCCAGCGTTGCCGTGCCGGGATCCCGCGCGGCCGCGTTCGTCCGCAGCCAGGGCAGCAGCAGCACGAAGAAGGCGAGGATCACGGCCGCGAAGGCCGCGATCCCGACCAGCCCCGTGCGCTCGGCGATCGTGAGATAGATGCTGGAGACCCCGGTCGTCAGGTCAAGCTCTCCGGCCGTGCCGAAGCCCACGCCGAAGAACGGATAGCGCCCGATGATCTGCGCGGCGTTGGCGAACTCGTTCAGCCGCATGATCTGCGCCTGATCCTGGAACTGCAGCCCCGAGATCAGGCGCGCGACGTAGCTGCGCCCCAGCCCGAGCGCGACCACCGCGACGCCGCCCCCGGCCATGATCAGCACGAGGCGGCGGTAGCGCAGCACGCCGATGAACAGCGCCGCGCCCGTCGCCGCCACCCACGCGCCGCGCGACTGCGTGAGCAAGATGGCCACCGCGTCGAGCCCCAGGAACAGGCCGAGCAGGGGCCGCGGGAAGCAGGGCCGCTTGCTGAGCAGTTGCGCCAGCGTGAAGGCGAAGACCGCCACCAGCAGCCCGCCGAAGCTGTTCGGGTCGACGGAGGTGCCCGTCGCGCGCTCGCCCTTGGCCGGGTCGTCCTCGATGTAGCGCAACACCCGATCGGTCGGGTAGCCGAGCGGCCGCAAGGCAAGCAGTAAGCGTGTGGCCAGGCTCTGCGGCAGCCGCCACAGGACGATGCCCGCGAAGGCGGCCAGCCCGCCGCCCGCGATCACCGCGCGCACCGCGCCGATCACCGCCGCCGGGCTGCGCAAGACCTGCGTCGCGGCGAAGAAGAGGCCGATTGCCAGCAGCAGCTTGACATAATTGTGGATGATGTCCGTGCTGGAGTCGCGCGCCAGGCCGAGCACGAAGGCGAAGCTGATCACGCCCATGAACAGCAGCACCCACGCCGTCGAGCGGCGTGCGCACGAAGCCGCGCGAGACCGCGTCGGCCGCGCGCGTCTGCGCGAACAGCGTCACGCCCACTAGCAGCAGCAGCCCGACCTCCAGCAGGGTGGGCGTGAAGCCGACCTTCGCGGGCAGCGTGCCGAACGGCAGCAGCGTGATCACCGCGATGACCAGCCACAGGTCGGCCTGCGGGCGTGTCAGCAGCCACGGCAGCGGCAGCAGCGCGGCCAGCACGGCGAAGGGGATCAGCGGATTGCCCGCGGCCACGGCCAGCCCCCCGGCCACGCCCAACGCGAGCGCGCCTACGCCCAGCGCCGCCTGGCGCGTCCAGGCGGGCAGCCCGGCCCCCAGGTCACGGATCTGCTCAGGAACGATGGCCACGCGCTAGATCCAGTGCCGGTAGCGGAAGAAGGCGATCATGGCGGTGGCGATGACGAACATGCCCACCAGGGCCAGCCAGAACCCAAGCGGATGCTGGCTGAGCGGCAGCACGGCGAAGTTCATGCCGTAGATGCTGGAGACCAGGGTCAGAGGCAGCATGATGACGGAGAAGATGGTCAGGATCTTGATCACTTCGTTGATCTGGGTGTTCGTCAGCGAGTTGTTCGTGTCGCTCAGCCCGTCGATGACCTCTTTGTAGTCCTCCAGCGTGTCCCAGATCTTCGACAGGTGGTCGCTCAGGTCGCTGAAGTACTCGCGCATATCCTCGCCGAGCAACTCCTGCAGCACCGTCGCGCGCCGGTCCAGGCTGCCGATCACGGCGATCTGCGGCTTGATGATGCGCCGGTAGGCGATGATGTCGCGCCGGATCACCGAAAGCTCGAAGACGGTCCGCCGCGGCTTGGCGTTCGGCTCGAAGATCAAGTCCTCGACCCGCTCGATGTTCTGGTCGATCTTGTTCAGCGGCGGGAAGCAGTAGTCGACCAGCTTATCCATCACCCGGTAGAAGAGGTAGCCCGAGGAGCGCCGCATGACGCGCGCCCGGAACTCCTCATCCTCCAGGCATTGCTGGAAGAAGCGCAGCAGCGGACGCAGGTGCCCGGCATGGATCGTGATTAGGAAGTTCTTGGCCAGGAAGATGTCCACCTCGCTGGCCGTCGTCAGGCGCGTGATCTTGTTGTAGACCGGCCACTGCAACACCAGGAAGATGTAGTCCTCCCGCTCGTCGAGCTTGGGGCGCTGGATCTTGCTGAGGACGTCCTCCAGATGGAGAGGGTGGAAGCGGTAATGGGTGCGCAGCCAGTCGATCTCTTGCCGGCCCGGCCGCTGGATGTCGATCCAGGTCAGCCCTTTCTCCTGGATCGTGCGGATGTTGAGCACGGCCGGCCGGCCGGCCGCGGTGTCGCGGACGATCGGCCAGTTGGGCGCCGCCGGGGCGGCGGGAATCTCAGGTTTGTCGGTGGGGGTCTGCATGGCCGGGTCCTTTGGCCGGGGCGCACCTGCCCCGGCGTTCCATTATACCATACCCTACCCTGTTCCCTACCCACGCGCGCCGCACGGGCGTCCCGCATGGGCCGGCCCAGCCCGGTGGTCCCGTGAACCGTTCGGTCTGCCGGGTGGTACCTTTCGCTAACTAGAACGTGCCGGGCCGGAATCCGTCGTGCGGGCCGTCCGGGCGTGGGAGTATCCAGACATGCGAACACGTGGATCCCGCCTGCGCGGCGCGCTCGGGCTGGTGCTCGGCGGCTGGTTGGCCCTGGCCGCCTGCGACACCACATCCCCGCTGCCCTCGCCGGGCCCGGCTACCGCTACCCCCCCGCTTCCCCCCGCCATCCCGACCCTGACCGTTCCGCCGCCTACCGCCACGCGCAGGCCTCCGGCCACGGCGACCGTCGCCCCGCCCGTGCCAACCGAGCGCCCGCCCGCCGTGCCGGGCACGGCCCTCACCGTCCCCGCCCCGGTCACGCCTCCGCCCACGCTGCCGCCGGCCGCCACCCAGGCGGGCTGCCCGCCGGGCGCGCATCCCACCCAGGCCGGCCTCGGCGACCCCTACTACCCGCTACTCGGCAACGGCGGCTACGACGCCCTGCACTACACCCTGGTGCTTACCGCCGACGTGGCCGCCAACACGCTCGCCGGCACGGCCACCATGACCGCACGCGCCACCCAGGCCCTGCCCGCGTTCGACCTCGACCTGTCCGGCCTGGCCGTCGCCCGCGTCGCCGTCGACGGCACGCCCGCCCCGTTCGCGCGCCGCGGCTCCGAACTGGTGATCACGCCCACGACCGCACTCCCCGCCGCCGCGCCCTTCACGACGACCGTGACGTACGGCGGTAATCCCCACCCGCTCACCGACGGCAGCAACAGCCCCGCCGCGGGCTGGATCAACACGGGCGACGCCATCTACGTCGCCAGCGAGCCCGCGGGCGCCTCCACCTGGTATCCCGTCAACAATCACCCCTGCGACAAGGCGACCTACACCATGCGCATCACCGTGCCCCAGGCCTACACGGTCGCGGCGAACGGCCGTCTGCAGCAGACCATCGACCACGGCGCCTGGCACACGTTCGTCTGGGCGACCCGCGACCCGGTCGCGAGCTACCTGGTGACCATCGACGTCGCCCGCTTCGACCGCCAGACCGCCACCGGCCCGAACGGCCTGCCCCTGCGCTACTACTTCCCGCCCGGCCTGCCCGCCGCCATCCGCGCCGGCTTCCAGCAGACTCCGGACATGATCGCCTTCTTCAGCGATCGCTTCGGCCCGTTCCCCTTCGAGGCGTATGGCGGCGTGGTCGCCGAGTCCAACCTCGGCTTCGCGCTGGAGACGCAGACCCTGTCGCTCTTCGGCCGCTCCGTCGGCGAGGGCAGCACCAGCGAGTCCGAAGTGCTGGCCCACGAGCTTGCCCACCAGTGGTTCGGCGACAGCGTGAGCCTGGCCGACTGGCAAGACATCTGGCTGAACGAGGGCTTCGCGACCTATGCGCAGTGGCTCTGGCTGGAGCACACGAGCGGCCCGGCGGCGTTGGACCAGCGCATCCGCCAGATGTACACCGTCGTGCAGTCGCAGCAGCCCCCGCCACCCGGCACACCCCCACCCGACGATCTCTTCAACCTGAGCGTCTACCTGCGCGGCGGCCTCACCCTGCACGCGCTGCGCCTGCGCGTCGGCGACACGGCGTTCTTCCAGATCCTGCGCACCTACGCCGCCCGCTACCGCTACGGCAACGCGAGCACTGCCGACTTCATCGCCGTGGCCGAGCAAGTCAGCGGCCAATCCCTGCACCCGCTCTTCGACAGCTGGCTCTACGCTCCCCAACTGCCGCCGTTACCCCCCGGCGGCTGATCGCCCCGCCCCGCGGGCGCCGTCCGTCGCCGCCCGGCGGCGCCGACCTGAGAATCGGCCTATAAAAGCAGCCACGATGAGCGGAGAGCGTCTGTGGGAGCCGGCTCAGCCCGGCGAGGCCGCCGCACCGCGGTGCCGGGTTCAAGCCGGAACAGTGGGACGGCGCCGTCCCTGGGCGAGGGGCAGACGACCACGCCCGAAGACAGCCGCGTCTGTAGGAGGGGGCTCCGCCCCGCGACAACCGCCGCCCCAAGATCCCGCCCGATCAGCATCCCCCGGCGCGGACCCCGTCCCCGCCCCGCACGATTCGCCCGAACGCGCGGCGAGCGTCTGGTAGGCCCGCGCCGCCCGCGCGCAGCTCGGGCCCGGCCGCCCGGCCTCTCCTTTGTCATCCCGAACGCAGTGAGGGATCTCCGACTCCGAGATGTTGCCGTGAGCCAGGCGCATCGCCGGTAGTCGGCTCCCCGCACACCGAACGCGTGGGCTCGTGCCCGGCCGCCCGGCCTCTCCTTTGTCATCCCGAACGCAGTGAGGGATTCTCCAACTCCGAGATGTTGCCGTGAGGCAGGCGTTTCCGGCTGGACCAGCTACGCGGACGCCGCATCCCCGCCCGCGCCCCATGGCGCCGAGCGAGCACGAACTCGGCCTCCGCAACGGCGCGATCACCGGGAGGAGAGCGTCTGTGGGAGCCGGCTCAGCCCGGCGAGGCCGCCGCACCGCGGTGCTGGGTTCAACCCGGAATGGTGGGACGGCGCCGTGCCCGGACGAGGGACAGGCGACCACGCCCGAAGACAGCCGCGTCTGTAGGAGGGGGCTCCGCCCCGCGACAACCGCCGCCCCAAGATCCCGCCCGATCAGCATCCCCCGGCCCGGACCCCGTCCCCGCCGCGCGCCATTCCGCCGCGACACAGCCGGAATCGTCGGTAGGCGCGCCGCCAAAGCGCGCGGCCCGCACCCGGCCGCCCCACCCCCGCTTGTCATCCCGAACGCAGTGAGGGATCTCCAACTCCGGGATGCCGCAGCGAGGTAGGCGTTTCCCCGCCGACCCGCCGCCCGGCCGCCGCATCCCTGCCCGCTCCCCTTCGCGGCGAGGGCGCACGACTCGCCCGACCGAAACGCGCGAACGCTGGGAGGAGAGCGTCTGTGCGCGCCGGCTCCCCCCGGCGATGCCCCCTCACCGACGAGGCCGAAGAAGCCGCGGCTGTAGGAGAGGGCTCCGCCCCGCGACAACCGCCGCCCCAAGATCCCGCCCGATCAGCATCCCCCGCCCGGACGCCATCCCCCCCGGCAAGGCCCCCGCAAGAATCCGCCCCAAGACAGCCGCGACGAGCGGAAGAGCGTCTGTGGGAGCCGGCTCAGTCCGGCGATGCTCCCAGACCGCAGTGCCCGGTGCAAGCCGGGATGGCGGGGCGGCGCCGGACCCGCGCCTGGGCGAACGGCGCTGATTACGCCTCAAGCAAGCCGCGGCTGTAGGAGGGGGCTCCGCCCCGCGACACCCGCCGCCCCAAGATCCCGCCCGATCAGCATCCCCCGGCCCGGACCCCGTCCCCGCCCCGCGCGCCGCGAGGCAGCCCGGTCCGCGAAGGCCCGGCTGCGCGCCGCGGCCGGCGTCGGGGCGACGGCCCTACCGTCCCCCCGCGCGCGGGTTCGCCCGCACGCCCAGCCCCAGCACAATCAGGTCGCTGCAATAGACCGCGATCATCGCCAGCGCGGCCAACTGCGCCGCGCCCAGCCCCAGCGCGGGCAGCAGCCACAGCGTGCCCACCACCAGCACCGTGATCAGCACCCCCAGGTCGATGCCCTGCGCGCGCTGCACCAGCCGCGTCTGCCGCCGGTGGATCAGCTTGCCGCGCAGCAGGCCCCCCGCCGCGAAGAGCAGCGGCAGCGGCACCAGCAGCCCCAGCACGCCCAGCGCCGCCGTCGCGCACACCCGGCCCCACCGCGTACACCGCATCGAGGATGGCCGCCGCGACCGGCGTGGCGACGGCCAGCGCCACCAGCGCCGACAACACCGCCCCCACGGCCACGATCAGCCGGTCGCCCCGGCGCCGCACCGCCGCGTCGGCGTGCGCATCCCAGGCGATGGCCACTTGCTGCAAGCGTCAGCGTCGCGCCGTTCAGCAGGAAGAGCATGCCCCAGGCGACCCCCCACGCCGCGAGCGCCGTGTCGGCCCCGCCCCCGCCGGCCGCGGTCGCCGCGATCGCCAGCCCCGCGCTCAGCACCGGCCGGTTCACCGTGCTCAGGATCGACGTGCCCGCCAGCGGCCAGTAGAACGTCCAGAGGTCGCGCAGCGACAGATCGCGGCCGTCGGGCGCGCCCGCGGGGAGGTCCGCCAGCAGGCGCTCGGCCGCCCAATGCGCGTAGATCGCCTCGGCGGTCACGCTCGCCAGCATCGCCAGCGCGCCGAGCGCCGTGCCCGGCAGGCTGCCGCCCACCGTCGCCAGCAGCAGCAGCGTCGCGCCCACCAGCACCCCGATTCGTGGCAAGGCGCCCGCGCCCACCGCGCGCGACTCCCCGTGCCGGATCAGCGCGCCCTGGTGCAGCCGCCGCCAGCCGATCGGCAGCGGCCAGAGCAGCAGCACGGCCAGGCCCGGCCGCGCCGCCGCCGCCACCTCCGGCGGGATCGCCATCAGCCCGCCCACCAGCGCGTCGTAGATCGGCGTGAGCACGACGCCCGCCCCAACCAGCCCGACGATCGCCGCCATGCCGAGGTAGAAGCGCCGCAGCAGCGCGAGCGCCTGGCGCGTCGTCGCCAGCGTCGTCCCCGCCTCGATCATCATGACGTGCGGCGCCTCGTAGACCAGCGCCAGCGAGTAAGCCACGGTGAAGGCGGCCAGTGCCGTCCGCGCGTCAGGCAGCCGCGCCAGCGCCGCGTTGACGATCGGCGTATCCGTCGTCATCATCAGCCCGGTGAAGATCAGCGGCCCCAGAAACACGGCCAGCCGCCCGTAGCCGGAGGCCGGCTCGGCCGCCGGAGCAGCCGCGGCGGTATCGTCCACCGGCCGGGCCGCGTCGGATGTGCGCACGGAGATCCCCTCTCTGCGAAGTGCCGATCGCTCGATTATACCGCATCCCGGGCCTCCACCCGGTGCACCGGCCGCCCCGCAGGGCCGCGGCGGCCGCAGAACCCCAGGTAGGGGCTGCCCCACGTGGCCGCCGGCTTCAAGGAAGCCGGGATCGTCTGTAGGAGGGGGCTCCGCCCCGCGACAACCGCCGCCCCAAGATCCCGCCCGATCAGCATCCCCCGCCCGGACGCCATCCCCCCGGCAAGGCCCCCGCAAGAATCCGCCCCAGGACAGCCGCGACGAGCGGAAGAGCGTCTGTGGGAGCCGGCTCAGTCCGGCGATGCTCCCAGACCGCAGTGCCCGGTGCAAGCCGGGATGGCGGGGCGGCGCCGGACCCGCGCCTGGGCGAACGGCGCTGATTACGCCTCAAGCAAGCCGCGTCTGTAGGAAGGGGCTCCGCCCAGCGACACCCGCCGCCCCAAGATCCCGCCTCCGGAGGACCGGGATGCCCGTGTAGGGCCGACCCCTGTGGTCGCCCGGCCGCCCCACCGCGCGCCCCGGGATGCGCCGGCCACGGGGCGACGCCGCAATCCCCACCCCGACGCCCTGTACCATCCCGATGGTACACGCAATAACCACTGCTGCAAGCGCGAATCCCGCAAACACGGCCTCTCCAGGATTGACCTCACTTGCCACATCAAGCCTAACAGAAGGAATAATCGGCCACACAGGCACCAGATGAATTCCGGATTTTGGGACATTCTGTGACATCCTGTGACATTCTCGGACCCTGCCGCGGCCTCCGGCGCCGGCCGCACCGCCCACGTACACCCGATCTTACCGATCGGCCACCGGATTCCCACCGCCGGAGCATTTGCCCGCGGCCCAGGTTTGCAGTATGATGAAGGCGAAGAATCGATCGGATATTCCCTGCCGGTAAGACAGAACCTCAAGCGCGCGGTGTAACCCGGGCGACCGCCCGCCGTATATAAGAGGCGGCAACGGACCGCCGGAACCGGCGCCCGAGGGCGCCGGCGCGCGGACAGTGCGGGAGGAGCAGGCGCAGATGATTGGACAGGGCAAGCTCATTGGCGGCATCCTGATCGGGGTCGGCGTGGTCGTCGCGGCGATCCTCATCCTCTATGCCTTCGCCAACGGCGGAAGCGGGCCGAACCAGCTGACGGGCGGCAGCGTCGCCCTCGTGTCCGGCTGCGGCCTGCTGCTGGGCGCCATCCTGGCCGGGGCCGGAGTTTCTTCCTGGTCACCGGCCGCAGCGAAGTGCGCGACTACGCCCAGGTGGCCAAGGAGAAGCAGGTGCTGAACGCCGTCGCCACGCAGGGCGAGGTGGCCATCCCCAATCTGGCCATCGAGATGAACGTCAGCGTCGAGCAGATCAAGACCTACGTCTACGACCTCGTCGGCAAGGGCCTGTTCACCGGCTACGTGGACTGGAAAGCCGGCAAGCTGATTTCGCGGGACGCGGCCGGGCTGGCCCAGCAGATCCGGTCCACCGGCAAGTGCCCCAACTGCGGGGCGCCGCTCTCCCTGGGAGGCAAGGGGTTAGTCAAGTGCGAATATTGTGGAGCGGAATTCTTCCTGACGGGCGAGACCCCCGGCCCAGCGCCCACCGCGCCGAGCGCGCCAAGCGCGCCGACCGCGGGCTAGCCGCCCGCCCATCCGCGCGGCGCCGCGCGGCGGGCCTGCTGGTGATCTTCTGCGCGCTGCTGGCCGTGTTCGCCCCGGCGACCGCGCCGCTCGCCGTCCACGCCCAGACCGCGCAGAGCCAGCATTGGGCCAACGACGACGTCACCGTCACGGTGCACGACGACGGCACGTTCGACGTCGTGGAGCGCCAGGCCTTCGTCTTCGATTCCGGCACCTTCCACGGCAGCTACCGCGATATCTCGACCGCGGAGCTCGCCGGCATCAGCAACGTGAGCGTCAGCGAGCAAGGCGTCGGCGCCTACCGGGCAGACAACACCCCCATCAACCTGGCGGCGGGCCGCTTCGGGCCCCCGCAGACCTTCCAGGTCCTCGACAACGGCGCGCAGCAGCGCATCATCTGGTTCTACGGCACGCTCCAGGCGCCCGCCCGCAAGACCATGGTGATCCAGTACACGGTTACCGGCGGGCTGCGCTTCTACCCGAACGGCGACCAGCTGGACTGGAATCCGTTCATGCCGAACCGCTCGGCCCAGATCGCCGAGGCCCAGCTCACCGTCAACGTGCCGCCGTCCGTCGACCTGTCGGATCCGGCGGTCAAGGCGGCGGTCTCCCCCGCGGACGCGGGTAGCGTGAAGCTTGCGCCCCACCAGGCCGTCTTCACGCCTGCCGGCCCCGTGGCGCCCAATGACACCTTCGTGGCCCAGTTGCAGTGGCCGCACGGCTTGATCCCCGGCACGCCTGCGCCCTGGCAGGCCGCCGCCGACACGGCCGACCAGCAGCAGCACTGGGCCAGCGACGACGTCACCGTGCAGGTCCAGCCCGATTCCACCTTCAGCGTGACGGAGCGCCAGGTCTTCGCCTTCGACGCCGGGGTCTTCAACGGCAGCTACCGCGACATCGATACCAGCCGCCTGACCGGCATCACCAACGTGAGCGTCAGCGAGGAGGGGGTAGGCGCCTACCAGGCCGACAACACGCCCATCAACCTGAGCGCGGGCCAGTATGGGCCGCCCCATACCTTCCAGGTGGTCGACAACGGGAGCCAGAAGCGCATCGTCTGGTTCTACGAGCCGGTCGTCGCGCCCGCCACCAAGACGATGGTGATCCAGTACACGGTTAGCGGCGGCCTGCGCTTCTACCCGGGCGGCGATCAGTTCTGGTGGTCGCCGTTCATGCCGGATCGGACGGCCGAGATCCGGGAAGCCTCGATCACCGTCGACATGCCGCCGGCCGTCGACCTGACCGTGCCGTCGGCCAAGGCGGCATTCTATCCCGCCGCTATCGGCACGGTGAAGGTGACCCCGCAGCAGGCCGTCTTCACCGTCCAGGGCTCGCTGGGTCCCAAGCAAGACGTCGAGGTGCGCCTGCAGTGGCCCCATGGCCTGATCAGCGGCAGTCCCCCGCCGTGGCAGGCGGGCTTCGATCAGCTGCAGGCCGATCAGGAAGCGGCCGCCGCCGCGGCCGCCGCCGCCCAGCAGCGGCGCGCCTTGATGACCCTGCTGACTCTGGTCTTCAGCGGGCTTGTCCTCGTCGGCGGCATCCTGTTCTGGATCTGGACCTGGTACCGGGCCGGGCGCGACCCGGCCGCCGGCCTCGTGGCCGACTATCTGAACGCGCCGCCGTCCGATCTGCCGGCCGGGCTGGTCGGCGTGCTGCTCGACGAAAAGACCGATGTGCGCGACGTCATCGCCACGATCCTCGACCTCGGGCGGCAGGGCCACCTGCGCATCGGGGAGGTGCGCGAGCCGCACCCGGGCTTCTTCGGCGGTGAGCAGGCCGACTACGAGTACACCTGGCTCGGCGGTCCCGACGTTGCGCCGTTCGAGCGCCGCGTGCTCGACGCGCTGTTCGACCCCGGCCAGAGCACCGTCCGCCTGTCCAGCCTGCGCGCGCGCTTCTACTCCTCGCTGCCGGGCATCTACAGTGCCATGTCTCAGGAGCTCGTGACGCGCGGCTACTTCCCACGCAGCCCCGAGGCGACGCGTGGCCGCTATCGCGCGCTCGGCCTGGGCTTCCTGGCCGCGGGCTTCCTCGCGCTCTGCGCCGCACCGTTCGTCGGCCTCGACACCGGCGCCGTGCTCCTGCTGCCCTTTGCGTTCGGCATCCCCGGTATCCTCGGCCTGATCCTGGCCCAGGTGATGCCGCGCAAGACGCCGTTCGGCGCGGAGCAGGCGGCCCGCTGGCGCGCCTTCGCCCGCTACCTGGGCGGCCTGCAGCGCTTCGGCGACCTGGGGCAGGCGGCCCAGCGCTTCGGCGAGTTCTTGCCCTACGCGGTGGCCCTCGGCCTCGATCGCCAGTACGTGGACGCCTTCTCCCGCGTCGAGAGCACGACGCCCGTCGTGATGCCGCCGTACTACGTGCCCTGGGGCTGGATGCCCGGGCCCGGCGGCATCTTGCGCGGCCCGGTCGGCGCTATGGGCGGCGCGGGAGTCGGCGCCGGGGGCGCCGGGGCCGTGGGCGGCGGTATGCGCGCGCCCGACTTCTCGCCCGGCGGCATCAACGCCATGAACCAGGGCCTCGTCGGCGCCATTTCCGGCCTCAACACGGGGCTGACCAGCATGATCAATGATGCGAGCAGCATCTTCACGAGCACCCCGGCCCCGCCGAGTGGCGGCTGGAGTGGCGGGGGCGGCGGCTTCGGCGGCGGCGGAGGTGGCGGCTTCGGCGGCGGCGGGGGCGGCGGCGGCGGCAGCTTCGGCGGGGGCGGCGGCGGCGGGGGTGGCGGCGGCGGGGGTGGCGGCGGCGGGGGCGGCTCGTTCTAGCGCCCGGCCCCCCGGCATCCGGCCGGCCCCCGAATACACAGGCCCTGCGGGGCGGAGGGGATACGCATGACACGCATACCACATCCAGGACCCCCGGTCCTTCCGACCGGCCGGACGCGCCCGCGCGGCGCGCTCCCGGCGCTGCTGCTCTTGCTGCTCGCGCTCGCCGTGCCGGCGTTCGTCGCCGTGCCCGCCGCGCGGGCGCAGACCTCCCAGGAACAGCACTGGTCCTCGGACGACGTAGCCGTGACCATCCACCAGGACTCCACCTTCGCCGTGACTGAGCGGCAGGGCTTCGTGTTCGATCAGGGCACCTTCCATGGGAGCTATCGCGACATCGACACCAGCCGGCTGACCGGCATCTCCGACGTCACGGTGACCGAAAACGGTTACGGCCCGTATCGGCAAGACAACTCGCCGATCGACGTCGCCAACGGCGTCTACGGCCCGCCGCATACCTACCAGGTGATCCCCAACGGCGCGCAGCAGCGCATCATCTGGTTCTACGGCACGCTGCAGGCGCCGGCCCAGAAGACGATGGTCATCGGCTATACCGTGCACGGCGGCCTGCGCTTCTACTCCGGCGGTGACCAGTTCTACTGGAACCCCTTCATGCCGGACCGCTCCGCGACGATCGAGCAGGCGTCGATCACCGTCACGATGCCGCCGTCGGTGAACCTGTCGGATCCGGCGGTCAAAGCCGCGACCTATCCGGACGGGCTCGGCACGGTGCGGCTCTCCGGCCAACAGGCCGCCTTCACGGGCCTGGGACCCATCGACGCGGGCCAGACCGTGGAGGTGCGCTTGCAGTGGCCCCACGGGTTGATCAGCGGCAGCCCCGCACCCTGGCAGGCGGGCTATGACCAGCAGCAGGCATTCATCGACACGTGGGGCCCCCGGCTCAATCTGGCCGGGCTCGTGCTCGGGCTGCTCGTGCTGGTCGGCGGCATCCTGTTCTGGATCATGCGCTGGTACGGTGCCGGCCGCGACCCGGCCGCCGGCATGGTCGCCGACTACCTCAACGCGCCGCCGTCGGACCTCTCCGCCGGGCTGGTGGGCACGCTCGTCGACGAAAAAGCCGACGTGCGCGACGTCATCGCGACGATCCTCGACCTCGGCCGCAAAGGCCACCTGCGCATCGAGGAGATCAAGGAGCGGGGCCACGGCCTGTTCGCCGGCCAGCAGGACGACTTCCAGTACACGCTGCTGAACCGCACCGTGGAGCTCCCCCATGAGCAGCTCGTGCTCGACGCGCTCTTCGGCCGCCGCGGCGACACCGTGCGGCTGTCCGACCTGAAGAACCAGTTCTACAATAAGCTGCCGCCGATCTACAGCGCGATGTACAAGTCGCTGGTCGACCTGAAGTACTTCCCGCGGCGGCCCGACACCACGCGCAGTCTCTATCGGGCGCTCGCCATCGGCTTCCTGGTGCTCGCCGCGATCACCGGCTTCCTTGCCGCGATGCTGAGCGACATCGCCCCGGCGCTCTTCATCTTCCCCTTCGCCTTCGCCATCCCCGGGCTCATCGGCCTGGTCGTCGCGGGGGTGATGCCGCGCAAGACGCCGTTCGGCGCCGAGCAGGCGGCCCGCTGGCGGGCCTTTGCTCGCTATCTGTCCGATCTCCAGCGCTTCGGCGACGTGGGCCAGGCAGCCCAGCAACTCGGCAACGCGCTGCCCTACGCCGTGGCGCTGAGCGTCGAGAACCGCTACGTGGAGCAGTTCAACAACGTCCAGGGCCAAATGATCCTGCCGCCCTACTACTATCCCTGGGGCTGGCAGCCGGGTGTGCCCTACGGCGCGCGCGGCCTCACCGGTCCGGGCAACGCCGCGGGGCCGGGCGGCGGTATGCCGAACCTGGGCCCGGGCGGGATCAACGCCATGAACGCGGCCGTCGTGAACTCGATCAGCAGCCTGAACAGCAGCATTACCAGCATGATCAACAGCGCCAGCAGCACGCTGACCAGCGCGCCGAGCAGCAGCAGTGGCGGCGGCTGGAGCGGCGGCGGAGGCGGCGGGGGCGGAGGCGGTGGGGGCGGCGGAGGCGGCTCGTTCTAGCCGCCGCCCCGCGCCGGCCGTCCGTGGCCCGCCGTAGGGGTCGTGTTGTATACGTCAAGGAGATCCGTGCATGGCCTGGGCGATCCTGCTCGTGAGTCTGGGCGTGGCGCTCGGCGCCCTTGCCGTCTGGTTGGCGCCCTGGTGGGCCCGCGGTCGCCGTACGGCGGCCGCCGCGGCGGCGTCCGACGCGCCGCAACCCCGGCCGCCGTCGGATCTGCCGGCCGGGTTGGCGGGTGTGTTGCTGCGCGAGCGCGCCACGATGCGCGATCTCATGGCCACCGTGCTGGATCTGGGCCGCCAGGGCTACTTGCGGATCGAGGAAGTCAAGGTCCCGCACAGCGTGCAGCTAGGCGTGGCCCACGACGATTTCGAGTACACCCGCCTGGAGGCGGGCACGCCCGCGCCCTACGAGCAGCAGGTGCTCGATCTGCTCTTCGCCGGGCGCGGCCCCAGCGTGCGCCTCTCCGATTTGCAGCAGGACCTCGCCGCCGGCCTGCCGCCTGTCGGCACGGCGATGTACCGCGCGCTGATCGTGCGCGGCCTGTTGGCGCGTGACCCCGGCGCCGGCCGCCGCCGCCAGCGCAACCAGGCGACCTTCGTCCTGGTGCTGGCGGCCGTCGTGGCCTATCTCGCCGTAATCGGGGCGGGCGACGGCTCCTTGCTCTGGGTCGGGTCGGTCGCGCTGGCGCTCGCCGCGGTGGGTGGGCTGGTTACCGCCGGCCTCGTCTCGTATCGCACGGCCGCGGGTACTGCGGAAGCCGCAAGCTGGCGGGCCTTCGCGCGCGACCTGCCCAACGCCGTCGAGCGCGAGGGCCCCGCGGTCGCGGCGCAGCACTTCGGCGACTACCTGCCCTACGCCGTCGCGCTCGGCGTTGACGTGCCCTACGCCGATCAGTTCGCGGCCATCCGGTCGCAGATGGCCACGCCCACCTACTACTTCCCGTGGGGCTGGGCCAGTGTCGCGGACGGTGCGGGGGCCGACCCGGCAGCCCTGGCCGCGCGCCCCGGCGGGCCGGCGCACCCGCCGCCCGGCGACTGGCTGCCTGGCCTGAACCGCCGCGTGACACGCGAGCTACAGCCCGGCGACGCCGAGGCCGGCCCGGCCGCCCGGCCGGCCGAGCCGCTGCCCGAGCTACCCGACTAGGCGCCGTGAGCCTGTAACCGGCGGCCTTGCCGCCGCGTATATCGTGCGATTGGATCTGCGTGGCCGCGAGAAATCGTGTACAATGGTTGCGAGAGTGGCGTCGGTCCGGTTACGGCCGAGGCCGGCAAGGAGGGTGCAGAAATGACCGATATTCCCGATTTCCGGGGACGGATTGAGAGCGACAAACCGCAGGATTTCCTGCATCGCATCGCGAATATGGTCCCCGGCTACACCGGGTATCAGGATCGAGAGCGGCGGCGCGAGGCCGACAAAGAACTGCGCATGTACCTGGCGCGGCGCTTCCGCGATCAGCACGCCGCGCTGATCCGCGTGCAGCAGCAGCTGGCGCGCACCGGCCACCTGACGGCGATCGCCGAGGTCGACCGCCTGGCCGGCGTGCTGCAGCGCTTCATCGACAAGCTGGAAGTTGCTTCCCAGGGCTACGCCGGGCTATTCGACCCGGTCAAGGTCGACATGCCGGAGCTTGATCAGCTCTACACGTTTGACGCGGCACTGACCGGCGGCCTGCAGCAGGTCACCGACGCCGTGCAGGCGGTCACCGCGGCCGGGCAGCAAGGCAGCGGACCCGCGCCTGCCGACACGGCCGCCAGCGCGCCCAGCCTCGACAGCACGCTCGCCCAGCTGGGCAGCACGCTCGACGCGCTCCTGACAACCTGGAACCAGCGCAGCGAGGTGATCCTGTCGGGTCACGCGCTGCCCGCCGACGACTTCAACAAGTTCCGCACCAGCACGGGTGCCGCGCTGACCGCGCCGCTGGCCGGGGCCGCGCCGCCGCCCGCGGCGGCCCCGAGCGCGCCCAGCGACCAGCCACCCGCACCTTATCCGGCGCCGTCTGCCGGGCAGCCCTACCAGCCGTATGCCGGGCCGGGGGCGCCCGCGGCGCCCCCTGACAGCGAGACGCGGCCGCTCAACCCGCCGCCCGCCGCGGGCGAGGTCTCGGGCAGCGGCACCTCGGGCACGGGCCAGTAGGCCGGCACGCGGCGGCCCGCCCGGCTGCCCCCGGCGTTGCTTTTGAGATCATAAGGGGAGGAATCCATGGCCATTCTTGACGTAATCGAGTTTCTGGATCCCACCGGGACCCAGCTCGTCCACCGGGTGCCGGAATCGGGCTCCGGTGAGTTCCGCCTCGGCTCGCAGCTGATCGTGCGTGAGAGCCAGACCGCCGTCTTCTTCCGCGACGGCAAGGCCCTCGACGTCTTCGGGCCGGGGCGCCACACGCTGAGCACGCAGAACATCCCGCTGCTGGGCCGGCTGATCAACATCCCGTTCGGCGGCAACAGCCCCTTCAAGGCCGAGGTCTACTTCGTCAGTATGAACGACCACATCGACCAGAAGTGGGGCACCTCGGAGCCGGTCGCCTTCCGCGACTCGGAGCTCGGCATCGTGCGCCTGCGCGCCTTCGGCACCTACGCCATGGCGGTGGCCGATCCGCAGATGTTCGTCAACAAGATCGTCGGCACGCAGGGCATCGTCGACACGAACCAGATCAGCGATTATCTGCGCAACATCATCGTCTCGCGCCTGAACAACACGCTTGGCCAGACGATGAAGACGCTGCTCGATCTGGCGGCGCAATACAACGCCCTGGGCGCGGCGATGAAGGCCAACGTGGCCGACGACTTCGCGAACATGGGCCTGCAGCTCAAGCAGTTCTTCATCACCTCGATCACGCCGCCCGAAGAGGTGCAGAAGATGATCGACCAGCGCTCGAGCATGGGCGCGCTGGGCGACATGAACCGCTACATGCAGTTCCAGGCGGCGCAGGCCATGGGCAACATCGGCCAGGGCGAAGGCGGAGGGGGCGCGGCCGCCACCGGCGCGGGCCTCGGCGCGGGCGCCGGACTCGGGCTGGGTATGGCCCAGATGTTCGGCCAGGCCTTCCAGCAGCAGCAGCAACAGCAACAGCAGCAGGCGCCGCCGCAGAACCCGCCGCCTCCCCCGCCGAGCCCGCAGCCGCAGTCCCCGCCAGGCCCGGGCTCCAGCAGCACGGAGGGTGTCACGCCCGCGACGGGCGCGGCCTACTCGCAGGGCATGGCCTCCCAGATCACCTGCCCGAACTGCCACGCGCAAATCGCGGCGAACTCCAAGTTCTGCCCCGAGTGTGGCTATAACATGACGCAGAAGCTGGAGTGCCCGCAGTGCCACCAGGAATACCAGCCCGGCACGAAGTTCTGCGCCAACTGCGGCAACAAGCTCAGCTAACCTGATCTTGCACCGTTCGCGATCGGGGCCGGTCCACCAGGACCGGCCCCGTTCTATGCCGGGCCCTCGGGGCGCTGGCGGCCGGCCAGTTGCGCCGCGCCGTCGGTCGTGGGCAGGATGACCGGGATGCTCGCCTGGAGCTCGCGGTAGGCCAGCACCCAGGTGTTCAGGTTGAAGGCGCTGACCGCCCCATCCCAGAGGAGCAGCAGCAGCGCCAGCAGCACCGCGCCCCCGGCGGTGACCACCAGCGCGAGCGTCTCGGGCGCACCGTCGAGCAGGCCCCAGAGGCCCGCGACCAGCGCCGCGGCCGCAGTGGCAAGCAGCGCCGACAGCAGGATGAGCAGCACGTTGAGGACGAGCAAGGCGCTCCACAGGCCGAGCACGCTGCTGAAGCGGCCCCAGAACAGGCGCCGCGCCGCGCGGGCCGCCGCGCCGGGGGCCAGGCCGTCGAGCAGTAGCGCGCAATTGGCTAAGCGCTGCAGGGGCCAGAGCACCACCCAGGTGGCGAGGAAGATCAGGCTCGTACAGCAAACACTGCCGAACAGCGCGAAGGCCCAGCCGCCCGACAGGTCCTGGCTGCTCAGCACGCTGTAGAGCCCCGGGCCGGCGGCCAGGGCGAGCAGCAGGGCGGCCGGCCACCAGACGAGCCCCGCCACGAGTAATAGCTGGGGCAGGCGGCCGAACGCGGCCCCGCGGGGCCGCGCGGGCGCGGCCCCTCCGGCGGCCTGGCGCGCCGCGGTGAGGATCAGCGTGCCTTCGCTCCAGAGCCCGCCCACGATCAGCAGCAGCACGGCGCCGATGAGCCAGGCGGGCAGGGCGGGCGGCAGGCGGGCGGGCAGGCTGTCGGCGATCTCGGTGAAAGCGTTGGGGTCATACAGCGTGAAGACGACGTAGACGGCCGCGTAGACCAGGCCGGCGAGGGCGACGAGCATGCCCAGGCCGAGCACGCGCCGCCGCCGCAGCAGCCCGAGGGCCGCCCCCAATACCTCGCCGGCATTCACCGCATCCGGCCTTGCGCCACCGGCTGCACCTGGCCGCCGACCTCGATGCGGTACTGCCCATCCTCGATTGCCCCGCTCAGTTCCAGAATGGCGTCGCGGCCGAGCGCGAAGCCTTGCTCGACGCGCAGATCCAGGCGCGGGCGGTCGAAGAAGCGCTGGGCGAGCAAGTAAGCCAGCAGGCAGCCGTTGCCGCTGCCGGTCGCCGGATCCTCAGCCACGCCGAGCAGGGGGACGAAGACGCGCACGTGCAGGTCGTTCTCCGGCCGCAGCGTCTCCGGGCAGAAGCAGAGCACGCCATCGGCGGCGAACGGCGCCAGCGCCGCGGCCATGCGCGCCGTGTCGACCTGGATGGCCTGCATGGCGGCGAGGTCGCGCACGGGCACGATGAGGAAGGGTAGGCCGGTCGAGACCTCCTCGGCCGGGTAGCGCGCGTCGATGGCGTCGGGCGGCAGGCCGAGCATGGCGGCCGCCCGCGCCGAGTCGAGATGCGGTCCGAACGTGGGGGCCAGCTGGCGCATGGTCAGGCGCGAGATCCCCCCAGCGGCGTCGTAGTGGATCGCCACGGGAATCGCTCCGGCGGCGAGATCGAGGGTGACGGAGGGCACCGGCGCCTGCAGGATCTCGCGCGCGATCACGTAGGCCGTGCCGAGCGTGGGGTGGCCGGCGAAGGGCACCTCGGCCGCCGGGGTGAAGATGCGCACCTTGAAGGTGGTGTCGTGGCTCTCCTCCGGGAAGATGAACGTCGTCTCGGAGAAGTGCATCTCCCGCGCCAGCTGTTGCATCGCGGCGTCGCTATACAAGTGGCCGTCGCGAAAGACGGCCAGCTGGTTGCCGGTATACGGGGCTTCGGCGAAGACGTCGACGATATCGAAGATGCGCTCGGGCATGCGTGTCTCCTGGGAGCCGGCCGCGGGCGCGCCGCGGCTCAGGCATCCGGCATGAACGGGGCCGGATCGAGGGTCGCGCGCTCGACGACGATAGCTGTCATGCCCGTGTCCGTGCCCGCTTCGTGCTCCGTGCCCGCGGCCCAGAACGCCGCCTGCCCCGGGCCGACGGACCGGCGGCTAGCCGGCGACTCGCCCCATACCTAGCCGCTGCCCGCCGGACGCGAGGTGCATGCAGCCGATCCGTGTCGTCGGTGCGCGCGACACGGCTCAGGATCAGCCCAGTGCCGGGGAACCGGGTGATCGGCCGGCCGGCCGCCGCATCGAAGCGATCGAGGCGCAGGGGCGTACCCCGCGCTAGCCGCGCGCGAGACGCGGTTGATGGTCCTCAAACTTCCACCACTCGCTGGCCGCGCTGACCAGATCGCGGTGGACCATGGCGTCGTAGGTGAACAGCAGCACGTGCTTGCCGTAGGCCTGCCGCACGAGCTCGACCGCCGGCACGAAGTCCTGGTCGCCGGTCGTGATCGCCAGCACCGCCGTGTCGGGCAGCGAGGCTTGCCACACGAGATGGGCGCTGAAGTCGACGTCGACGCGGCGCTGGCGCGTCAAGCCGCTCGGGCCGACGTCCATCGGCTGGAGCCGCACGTGCATGCCATGGCGCCCCATGGCGTCATAGAAACGCTGGAGCCCGGCAGGAATGCCGTAGCCCGCGTCGACCCCGTTGAAGAGATACCCCTGGACGCTCCCCCAGCGTTCGCCGAGCAGTTGCTCGGCTTGAATGTAGTCCAACCGGAACTTGCCATCGCTGGCTTTGACGACGTATCCGACGTCGACCAACCACGCGACGTGGGCCATAAACGCCTCCTCGGTGGAGGTCCCCCGGCCGTATTGTAGCCCAAAGGCGGCGGGGCGGCAAGCGGCGCTCCGCGGGATCCACGCCCGCGCCGGCCGGCTTGTTAATTCAGACCAAACTCGTCCTTACCTTTCCGTAAGCGGCGGCGTTATAAGGAGTGCTTGGACCCGGCGCCTTGTTTGGCGTCGGTTCGCTGCCGTCCGCGGAACGGCCTGGAACCCGGTGACGAGGAGTTCTACATGCTCAGCATTCCCTATGGCCCTCCGGCATTGCCTGCCCCGCGCCCGGGTGCCGGCGTCGCACGCGCGCACATCCGGCGCGCCCGGGCCGGCGACTGGCCGCGCGTCCGTGCGCTTTTGCTGCGCGCCGGGCTGAGCCTCACCGGCCTGGAAGACCGGCCGGAGGCGCTCCTGCTGCTCGAACGGACCACGAGTGTGGGCGCGGGCCGGGTCCTGCTGGGTTGTGTGGCCGTGGAGGAAGGGCGTCCTGCCCTGATTCGCTCGCTCGCCGTGCGCCCGCGGGCGCCGCTCGCGGCCTATGATCTGCTCCTGGATGCCGCGCTGCGCCGCGCCGGCGCTGCGGGCGACCCCGAGCCCGTCCTGCTGGTCGAGACGACCAATCAGTTGCCGGCCCAGCACGGGGGCCGCGTGTTCTGGGAGCACTTGCGGATCCTGCGGCCGCAGTCGCTGATCGTGCGCGAGCTCGGCACGTTCGACAGCAGCGCCGTGGCCGTCCGCCTGCCGGCTGCGCCCGGGGCCGCTTAGGCTCGCCGCCGCCGCACCCGCCGGGCCACCTGGCCCCAACTCCAGCCGCCGAGAAAGCCCCCCACTCCGCCCAGCACCAGCCACTGCGCGACGGAATCCTTCAGCAGAAACCAGAGCCCGCGCCACGTGCTCGGCTGCCCGATGTCCAGACCGACGCCCGGCAGCACCAGCACGACGTAGGTCCCATAGTACCCGACCACGGCCGCGACCCAGAACGCGGCGCCGGCCCCGGCTGCGGCGAGCGGGCTGCTCCCGCGTTCGAGCAGGGCCAGGAGACCGATCAGGCCGGCCAGCCAGACTAACGCCGTGCCCCAGCCGTTGTCGCTCACGATGGGAAGGGTGCGCCAGGTGGTCAGCACCCCATAGGTGGCGACCCCCCACAGCAACCCCAGGCCGCTGCTGACGAGCGCCAGCCGGTAGACGCCACGCCGCCCCGGCGCGCCCGCACTCATTCGACCAGCAGCACGGCCAGCGCCGCGAGCGCGGCCGTCTCCGCCCGCAGGATGCGCGGCCCGAGCGTCACCGGCACGACCCCCACCGCCCGCGCCGCCGCCACCTCGGCGGGGGTCAGGCCGCCCTCGGGGCCGATGAACAGGTGCAGGCGCCCCGCTTCCCGCACGCGCACACGCAGCGGTCCCAGGCCCCCGGCCCCCGCGTCCGCCTCCTCCCAGGGCACGCAGGCCGGCTCGCCCGCCGCCACGCTGGCCAGCGCGGCGGCCCAGGGCACGGCGGGGCGCAGCGGCGGCAGGCGGCCCCGGCGGCTCTGCTCCGCCGCCTCGCGCACGATGCGCTGCCAGCGCTCTTGCTTGCCGGGCGCCTGCACCTCGGTCAGCGGCGGGATCGTGCGCTCGCTGACGACCGGCACGATGGCCGCCACCCCGATCTCGGTCGCCTTCTGCAGCACCCAGGTGAAGCGCTCGCCCTTGAGCACGCACTGATAGAGCACGATCGCCGGCCCGCCCTCGCCCGGCGCCGCCGTGCGGCTCAGCACCTGTCCAGCGATGCCGGAGCGGGCAAAGTGCGTGAGCTCGACCAGCGCCTCCTCGCCGCTGTTGTCGAGCAGCACGATGCGGTCGCCGGGGCGCAGGCGCAGCACGTGGCCGGCCTGATGGGCGACGTCGGGCGGGAGGGTGATCGTGGTGCCGGGGTGTAGGGGTAGGGCGGGGTCGACGAAGAAGCGGGGCAGGCTCATGGGCGCGCGGCGATGATCGCCAGCCAGTCGCCGTCCTGCCGGGTCTCGCGGATCACCAGCCCGGCGGCGCGCAGCGCGGCGTCGACCTCGGCTCCGCGCTCAGCAATGATGCCCGAGGTGATGACCACGCCGCCGGGGCGCAAGGCCGCCGCCAGCGCGGGCGCAAGCTCGATGATCACGCGGGCGATGATGTTGGCAATGGCCAGGTCGCCGGGCGGCTCCAGCGGGGCGGCGGGGTCGAGCGAGCCGCGCGCGACGTGGATCCGATCGCTCAGGCCGTTGGCACCGACGTTGGCCGCCGCCGTTTCCACGGCGACCGGGTCGACGTCGCGCGCCTCGATCTCGGCGGAGGGCGCGAGGCGGGCGCAGCCGATGGCCAGGATGCCCGAGCCGGTACCCAGGTCGAGCACGCGGCGCGTGTCGGGCGTGACGTAGTCTTCGAGGGCTTCGAGGCACAGGCGGGTCGTAGGGTGCAAGCCCGTGCCGAAGGCCATGCCGGGGTCGAGCTCGATCACGTGGTCGCCCGGCGCCGAGGTGTAGTCGAGCCAGGACGGCTTGATGACCAGGTGCCGGCCGATGCGCGTGGTGCGGTAATGCGCCTTCCAGGCGTTGGCCCAGTCCTCTTCCTTCAGGCGGCGCGTGCGCAGCTCGCCGACCTGGCGCAGCCGCCCTAGGTGCCACAGCGCCTCGGCCAGGCGCTGCCGGATGTCCTCCGCGTGCTCGTCGGCCACGATATAGGTGCGCACCTGCACGGGCGCGTCCGGGTCGACCACGTAGTCCTCGTCAGGCTGGGGGATGATGCTTTCCTCGACGACGACGCCCTGGTTATAGCCGACCCGCGCGAACAGCTCGCTCGCGGGCTCGACGGCCTCGCGGTCGACGTCGACCGCCAATTCCAGCCACTCCATCGGCTTGCTTGGGGGGTCTCCGCTCTCGGGTGCCACTCGTGCCGCCCGGCCTACTTGAACGTCTCGTCGATCGTGCCGGTCAGGTCAACCGTCATCTGCAAGTCGTCGCCGACATTGAGGCGGCGATACACGCCCTCGACGACCGCGCGGTCGCCGACCAGCGCGGCGGTCAGGATGGTCGCCCGGATGCGGGCCGCCGCGCCGACGATGCTGTTCGTCACCACCGAGTCCAGGATACTGGCGCCCTTGCCGACGCTGACGTACGGGCCGACGACGCTGTGCTCCAGGGTGACGTCGGCGTCGAGGAAGACGGGCGGCACGATGAGCGCGCTGCCCTGCACGTAGGGCTCCTGCGGCCCGGTGGCCAGCAGCTTGCGCAGGAGATAGCGGTTGCTGTGCAGGATCGCGTCGGGCGTGCCGGTGTCTTCCCACGCGGTGACCGGCAGCACCTTGATGCGCGCGCCGTGCTCGACCATGACCTGGATCGCGTCGGCCAGGAAGTACTCATTCTTGAGCATGATGCCGCGCTGCACCTGCTCGTGGATCGCGTCGTAGAGCCGGCCGGCGTGCTTGAAGTAGTAGATGCCCACGACGGCGTCGTGCGAGATCGCCTCCTGCGGCTTCTCGACCATGCGCGTCACGTAGCCCTGCGCATCGCTGACCGCGATGCCGAACCGGCTCGGGTCGGGCACCTCCTTGACGAAGGCGGCTCCGTCGGCGTCGCCCAGGTTGAGGACGGCCGCCAGAATCCGCCTCAAAGAGCGTGTCCGAGAAGATGGTCATCAGGCTGTCGTCCATGTCAATCTCGGGCTCGGCCAGCAGGATTGCGTCGGACTGCCCCCGCATGACCTTCTGCTCCACCGCGCTGGCCTCGTAGGGGTAGTGCTCCTGGACGTAGTCCAGCAGCATCTCCCCGTTCCGCCCGGTGATCAGCACGACCTTGTTAACCGGCAGCGGGGCGAGCGCGTCGAGAATATGCCCGATGGACGGCTTGCCGCCGACGGAGACGAGCGGCTTGGGCTTGCTGTAGGTGTGCGGGCGCATGCGCGTGCCGAGTCCACCGGCCGGAATGATGACTTGCATGGTGATGTTGCTCCACTCCTTCGGGCTGGGTTTGCTGGCTGGGTTCGTATCTCTCGATTATAACGCACCTGGCGGCGTTTGCGTGCCCGCGCTGAGCCGCGCCGCCCACGCCGCAGGGGCGGGGCTACGGCGTGGCACCCGGGGTGCCCGTGACCACGGGCATGGCGGGGGTCATCGGCGCGGCGCCGGGCGTGCCCGTACCCAGCGGCGTGACCATGACCGGGGGCGTGGCGCCCGGCGTGAGCGAGGCCTGGATGCTGGTCAACAGCTCGCGCAATTGCAGGATCAGCGCGTTCAGATCCGCGGGCACGATCTTGGCGCCGCCGACTTCCGCGACCGTGACGCTCTTCGACTGCCCCCCCTGATAATCGGTGATCGTCGTATATACGTCATCGGCCACCCCGCCCTGATCATAGCGGTCTTGCAGCTGGAAGAAGTTGATCCGCGCCAGCTGCGCCCGCAGGTCCCCCAACTGGCTGCTCGAGATCCGGCCGGTGCCCACGACCGTGCCGTGCTCGGTCACGACGGCATCGCCGTTGCCGGAAATCGCGAGCATGCGCTGCATGCCGGCGATGCCGCCACTGACTTCATAGATGATCAGCGCTTTTTCGCCGGCCGACGGCGAGGGCGTCGGCGCGTGTTGGGGGGTAGGGGCCGGAATGGTCGGCACCGGCGTCGGCCCGGCGCCGCACGCGGTCAGCAACAGGGCCGGGATCAACAGCAAGAGCCCCAGCAGGGTCATTCTTCGCATCGTTTTCGTGTGTCCTCCTCGGATTTGCGCGCGGCCGCGCCGTCCTGCCGCTCCCCGCGGTGGGGAGTCGCTCTCAGGACGTGCGCTGGGGCCAGCGAGTTCCCGGGCGGATCATCCGGCACTTCCTGTGCCGTCACTTGGCGGAGCCGGGGCGCGGGACGGGTCAGTCGTCGCTGGCGAGGATGCGCAGGCGGAGCTCGTCGGGGCGGATCGGCACGTTGCCGACCTTCTGCACGACGATGCCGGCGGCGTAGTTGGCCAGGCGCGCCGCGTCGTAGAGGCTGGCGCCCGCGCTGAGGCCGAGCGTCAGCATCGCGATGACGGTGTCGCCCGCGCCGGTGACGTCGAAGACCTCGGAGGTGTTGCTGACCGGGATGTGGTGATAGGTATCGTCCGCGTCGACGAAGGAGAGGCCTGCAGCCCCGCGCGTGACGACGACGCCGCGCGTCCGCAGGTCAGCGCGCAGGCGACGCAGCCCGGCGGCGAACTCCGCTTCGGTGCGCAGGGGGCTGCCGAGGGCGTTCTCGGCCTCACGGTCGTTGCAGCGGAAGAGGGTGACGCCGCGGAACTTGCCGAAGTCGCCCTGCGCGTCGACCGTGATGATGGTCCCGAAGCGCTCGCTCAGGCGGCGCGCGGCCGCCACCACCGGTGGGCAGATCGTGCCGCTCTGGTAATCGCTGATCAGCAGGGCGTCGGCGTGGGGCATCTCGCGCTCGAGCACGGCGATGACCTGCTCCGCGACCGGGCCGTCGATCGGCCGGCGGTCGAGCGTATCAACCCGGGCGATGTGCTGGGGGAGGCGGGCCGGGCCCTGGGCCACGATGCGCGACTTCAGGATGGTCGGCCGCCCGGGATCGACCACCAGGCCGCTCGTGTCGACGCCGCTCACGACCAGCGCCAGCCGGAGTTCTTCGCCGGCCTTATCCGCCCCGATCACGCCGACCTGGAGCGCCTGGCCGCCGATCGACTGGATGTTGCAGGACGGCGCTGTGCCCCCGCCCGCGAGCACCTCGCGGCGGCTGAACTCGAGCACCATCACGGGCGCCTCGCGCGAGAGCCGCGCCGGGGTGCCGAGGATGTATTCGTCCAGGATCACGTCGCCCAGGACGATGATGCGCTTGCCGCGGAAGGCCGCCAGCAGGTCCAGGAGAACTCCCATAGATGTTGCTCGCTAACGGAGACGGATGTAGGCCAGGAACAGGGCCAGGGCCAGGAACAGCCAGCCGACGAGGTCGGTGTGGCTGAACACGGCGACGACGTCGAAGACGCCGGGGTGGACGCCGCGCAGCAGCGGCGAATAGGTGTTGCCCGGGAGGCGGGCCACGACGTTGAGCAGGTTCGGCACGCTGATCACGTAGGCAAGCACGATGCGGCTGAGGAGGATCCCCCAGGCCGCGGCGGCGACGGCGACGATCTGCAGCCCCGGGCCGCGCTTCATGTTCGCCGCCCGGCTGACGAGTTCCCCGGTCGCCACGCCGAGGATCAGGGCGGCCCAGAAATCGAACGCGGGCAGCACGCCCCACACCAGGCCGACCACCGTCGCCGTCGCGAAGCCCGTGGCAATGGCGCGCGCGTAGTAGGAGCCGCTGACGGCATACGTCGGTAGCGAGGTGATGTTGGCGCACTCGAAGCAGCGGTAGCCCACCGGCGTGGCCACCCGGCAGCGCGCGCAGATCGGCTTCTCACAGCGGCCGCAGCGCAGATAGGTGGGCACGCTGGGGTGGTTCGCGCAGTAGAGGGTCGTCGAACTCGGGGGCGTCGCTTGACATCCCGTCGTCCGGCCTGCCCAATCTGGTCACAATTGCTCCTCACCCGGCGGCGCCGTAATGACCCGGCGCGCGCCGAGATAGGTGTCGGGGCGCCGGTGGTAATCGGCGTCTCCCGGATTCATGCTCTCCACGACGACCCGTGCGCTGCCTTTCGCGTGAACCACGTGCGCGTCGCCCGCATACAGCATCACGTGGACCACCTGGGTGGGCCCGCGGCCGTAGAAGATAAGGTCGCCGGGCTGCCACGCTTCGGGCTCCACGGCCGTGGCGATCTCGTGGAATTGCTCGTGCGCGTCGCGCGAGATGCCGTAGCCCTGCACCCGATACGCGATCTGGGTCAGGCCCGAGCAGTCGATGCCGGCGACGGTCATGCCGCCCCACAGATACGGCGTGCCCAGGAAAGCGCGCGCGGTCGCGACCACGGCGGCCGCCGGGCCCGGCGACGCGGGGTCCCGTGGGACGAGCGCGCCGCGGTCCGCCTCGGCGGTGCGTCCGTCGGGTAAACGGACGTGCAGGGGGCCGGTGGATCCCTCGGGCGGCGCGGCGAGCGGCAGGCTTGTGCCGGCATAGGCCGGCAAGGAGACGCCCTCGGGCAAGATCAGCGGCGTGCAGGGCACGGCCACGCGCACGGTGCCGTGCGGAGCGGGAGGCGGCACATCGGGCAAGATATCGTCCGCGCGCATCCAGCCGGCGTAATCGGGCAGGCGGACGGCGTGCCACCGCGTGCCCACGTCGTCCATGTGTGCCTCGCCGATCACCACGGGCGTGCCCAGCAGCGCCTGGTTTACCAACTCCGCATCGGCGCGCGGCGCGCCACGCAGGTCGGCGACGGGCACGGCCACCAGGCCGTCGGGCGCAGGGCTCACGCCGAGGCTCCGCGGCGGGGCGGGCGCACGAGGCCGGCCCGCTGCCCGAGCACGGCCAGCGCGAAAGCCGGAAGGGCCAGCATGCGCCGCCAGCGCCAGGGTTGGCGATAGAGCCGGTAGAGCCACTCGAGGCCGGCGCGCCGCAGGATCGGCGGGGCGAGCGGCACCCGCCCGGTCAGATAGTCGAAGACGCCGCCGACGCCCATTGCCAGCCGCACGGTCGGCAGCCGGTCGCGGTTCGCCGCGATCCAGAGGTCCTGCGTGGGGGCACCGAAGGCGACGAAGAGCAGGTCGGCCTCGGCCGCCGTGATGCGCGCGGCGATCTCGTCGCGCTCGTCTTCGCCGGGCGACCCGGGATAGGCGCCCGCGACCTGGAGGCCCGGATAGCGCCGCGCCCAGATGCGCCCCGCCTCAGCGGCGACCCCGGGCTGCGCGCCCAGCAAGAAGACGCGATAGCCCTCGCGCGCGGCCAGCGCGACCAGCTCCTCGCTCAGCGCGACGCCGGTGGTGCGCCCGCGCAGGGGCCGCCCCAGGATCACGGCTGCGAGCATGATGCCGGAGCCGTCGGGCGTGGCGAGCGCGGCGCCGTTGAGCACGGCGCGGAACGGCGCGTCTTGCCGCGCGCGCATCACGAACTCGGGGTTCACCGTCGCGATCTGCGCGGCGCCCGGGCGCCGGGCCCGAAGCAGGCGGGCGCAATGCGCCACGGATTCGGGCAGGGGCGTGTCGTCGACGTAGACGCCGAGGATGTTCAGCCGCCGCCGCCGTCCGTCCGGCACCGGAGGGGCGACTGTACTGCGCTGTGTGCGACTGGGACTGGCCGGCATGCGCTGGGCTCGTTTCTGGTGCACGGGTCAATAGGTTCCGGCGGCTCCGGCAGGGCGCGGGCCGCGGTTCATTATAGTATACGCGTCGCGGTTTTGCCACCGTCGGCGCGCTGCCCCCAGCCTGACCGGTTTGGCGGCACGGCCGGGCACCGGGCGGCGGCCGGAATGACCGGCCGGGCGGGGCAATTGCCAAAAGCCCGTGTGCCGTCTATAATGAGCCGGCAGGCGGGCGCCGGCCGACGGGGCGCGGGAGGGCGAGCATGGCGGATCTGCCGGGGGTGCAGGGCTATTTCATCGTGCTGGAAGGCACCGACGGATCGGGCTTGAGCACCCAGGCGCCCCTGTTGCGCGATGCCTTGCTGCACGCCGGCCGTGCTGCCTACGTTACGAAGGAGCCGAGCGAAGGGCCCGCGGGCGCGATCATCCGGCTGGCGCTCACCCGGCGGCTCGGCTACGCCCCCTTCAGCAGCCACACGGCCGACGAGGGCCCGGCGGCCGCGGCCTGGGAGCCGCTCGGCGACGACGTGCTCGCCCTGCTCTACGCCGCCGACCGGCTCGACCACCTGCGCCAGGTCATCACGCCGCGGCTGGCGCACGGCGTCGACGTGGTTTGCGACCGCTACCGCCTCTCCTCGCTCGCCTACCAGGCGCTGACCGCCGACCCCGACTGGGTGGCCGCGCTCAACAGCAAGGCGCGCCCGCCCGACCTGACCGTCTTCCTCGACGTGGCGCCGGAGGTCAGCCGGGAGCGCATGGCCCGCCGTCAGGGTGGGGTCGAGCTATACGAGCAGGACCGCACGATCCGGCGGATCCGCGAGAACTACCTGCGCCTGATCGCCGCGGGCCGCGCGGCGGGCGAAAACATTGCGGTGGTCGACGGCGAGGGGCCCATCGACGCCGTGGCCGCCCGGGTGTGGGCGGCGTGCCGGGCCGCGCTCCCGGGTCTCGCCTGACCGCATGAACGCCAACCTCGCTTCCCTGATCCAGCAGGTCGGTCCCCTGTTCGGCGTCATCGTCGTGGGCGCGCTCTTCCGCGCCTTCGGCATCCTGCCGGCCGACGTTGCGCCGCTGGTGTCACGCGTCGTGATGACGCTGACGCTGCCCGCGCTCGTCTTCACGGCGATCCGCAGCGCCGGCACGCAGAACATCCCCTTCACCCCCGATCTGCTGAAAATGCCCCTGCTGGCCTACGCCGTGATGCTCGTCTCGGGCCTGCTGGCCTGGGTAATTGGCCGGCAATTGCGCCTGGCGCGGCCGGCCCAGGGCGCGCTCATCCTGTCCGCCACCTTCGGCAGCACCGCCTTCCTGGGCTACCCGATCATCGCCGCGCTGGTCCAGTCGAACCAGATCGGCCCCAGCGGGCTGCTGGGCCACGTGCTTTACAGCGAGATCGGCACGCTGGTGGCCCTGGTGACCGTCGGCCTGATCGTCGCCTCGTACTATGGCGAAGGCGCGGGCTTTAGCTGGCGTAACCTGCTCGCCGTGCCGCGCGCCGCGCCCTTCATCGCCCTGCTCATCGGCCTGCTCTTCTACAACGACCCGCTGCCCCAGGTGCTCACCAACCTGATGAGCCTGATGGCCGGCACCACGTCGTTCCTGATGATGCTCTACCTGGGCATGAGCCTGGTGGGCAGCGGGCTGCTGACCTACTGGCGCCCCGTCGTGGCCACCCAGGCGATCAAGCTCGCCGTCGCGCCGCTGCTGGCGCTGGGGTTGGCATTCACCCTGCAGATGGGCTCCGACATGCGCTCTGTCGCCGTGATCAACTCGGCCACGCCGACGATCCTGCTCTGCCTGGCCTACTCCGCGCAATACCGGCTCGATCAACGCCTGGCCACGGCACTGGTCTTCAGCAGCTTCCTCTTCAGCCTGGTCACGCTATTTATCTGGTTGGCGCTGATCGTCCACTGACACGGTCACGTGCCGGATCGTCAGGCCCGCCGCGGGGGGGCTGGGCGGGCCGACGCGCGCCACGTGCGGGGCGGCCGCCAGCGTCTCCGCCAGGTCCGGCGCGAAGGCGGCCGTGCTGAAGGCCGCCACGCCGGACTGCGCGGCTTGCGCCGGCCAGGCGGCCGCGACCCCCGGGTCGGAGGCCAGCAGCCAGGTGTGCGCGTAGAACTGCGGCGCGAGCACCAGCGGCAGCCACCAGCGGTCGGTGAGCACGACCGGATCGGGCGCGTCCGCCACGGCATGCGCCCAGCTTTCGGCCTCGGCCTTGCCTGCCGCCAGCGTGCTCCAGCCGCGGCCGAGGAAGCCCGCCCCGATCAGCACCAGCACGAGCCGCGCCCGCCAAGGCCAGCCGGGCGAGGAGCCGTGATGTCGCCGCCACAGCGACATCCGGCCGCGCGGTCGGGCGCGCCCAGGCCGCCAGGCGGGCCAGCCCGGCCACCGCCAGGGCGACCAGCAGCGGGTAGGCAGGCAGCAGATAGCGCTGGCCCCATTCGTAGCGGCTGATCGGCCCGAGCCCGCTGAGTGCGCTGATTACGATCAGGTGGAAGAGGACGTAGAGGCCCGTCAGCGCGGCCAGCCGGCGCGCGGCGGGCGGGGCCGCGCCGGGGCCCACGGCGAAGACGGCGCAGACGACTATCGGCGCGGCGAGGACGAAGCCGTGCAGGCTGGTGTAGTCCTGCGGGCTGAGCAAGACACTCGCTGCCGCGACCGCAAGCAGGGCGATTCCCACCACGGCCAGGCCGAGCGCCCAGGCGGGCGCGGCGTTGGGAGGCGCCGCCGGGCGCCGGGCGCGGCGCAGCGGCACGGCCGCGGCGAGCACGGCCAGTGTGCCGCCGATGAGCGCGGCGATCGTGCTGGGCGGGATGCTGGGTGCATCCGGCACCGCCGGACCGGCCAGGAAGTCGGGGATGACGCCGAGCCCCGCCTGCGCCAGGTAACGCAGCGCGGGCACTTGCAGGCCGGCGGGCGCCGCGTCGCCGCTCGGCGCCGCCCCCTCGAAGTACCACAGGGCGTGCTGCGGCAGCAGATCGCCCTCGCTGACCATATAGTAGGCCCAGAGCGGCAGCAGCGCGAGCACGAGACCTATGGCGACCGTCACCGCCGCCCGTCCCAGGCGCCGCGCCTCCGGGCGCCGGCCGCGCGCCCCGGCGGCCAGCGCCGCGCCCCCGACCAGGACCGCGCCCGCGAGGGCGAGCACGTAGAGCTCGGAGCGCAGGTAGATCGCCGCGGCCAGCGTTGCGCCCGCTCCCGCCAGTGGCTGCCAGGCGCCCGACGCCAGCCCGCGGAGCAGCAGCAGCGCCGCGCCCGCGACGAGCGCGGCGGCCAGGGTGTGCTCGAAGAAGACGCCGCTGTAGAAGCCGAGCGGCGTGCCGAGACCCAGGATGGGCACGGCCGCCCAGGCCCACGCCGGGGGGGCGCCGATGGCTCGGGCCAGGCGGTAGCTCAGCCAGCAGGCCGCCAGCGCGGCGGCCCACGGCAGCGCGGTCAGCCCGCCCAGACCCAGCAGCGTGTAGAACGGCCAGGTGAGCAGCGCGAAGAAGATCGGCCACTGCAGGTAGATCGTGCCCGTGGCGTCGGCGCGATACTGCTTGGGGTGGAAGGGGACGAACTGCAGGCCGGGGTCGATCGTCCGGCCGGGGTAGCGGATCGCGCCCGCCAGGCCGTCCGGGCTGAGGCGCAGGTTGACCACCTGCAGAAACTTCGCGCCCTCGTCGGAGTGCCAGAAGACGTCGTGGGGCAGGATGGCCGCGCCGCCGCCCAGGAAGAGGGCGACGAGCAGCAGCGCCGGCAGGGCGCGCCGGGCCCCGGCGTGCCGCCGGTCGGGGGGCTGGATCTTCATCTGCCGCGATTCTACTTGCCCCTTGCCTGTGGTGTCAAACCGCGGCTTGACACCCGAAAGGGGCGGCTGCTACAATGCCCGCGTGTCCACCGTCGTCTTCATATGCGGCACCCTGGCGCTCCTGGCGGGGCTCGCCTGGGCGACCTACACGAGCGCGAAAGTGCTGCGCAGCATCCCATTGCGCGAGAACTTGCTGCTGGCGCCCATCGAGAACGCGGTGAAAGCCGCGCTCGTGCTCCTCTGCGTCGCCCTGGCAGTGATCAGCGGACTGCCCCCGGCGCGCTTCGGCTGGGTCTTCGCACACCCCGGCAGTGACCTCGCGGTCGGGATTCTCGCCGGCCTGCTGGTGCCCGTACTCGTGAACGGGATCACCCACTGGGCTATCGCGCACTACGGCAAGAGCATCTACTCGCCCGTAGTGCTGCGCAACATCTTCCCGCGCACTCGCATCGACTGGCTGCGCGTGCCGGCGGCGATGCTCCTCGCCGTGCTGCTTGAAGAGGTCTTGTTTCGCAGCCTCTTGCTTGGTGGGTTCAGCGCCTTCGTCCCGCCCGCGATCCTCGTCGTGCTGCTGGGCCTGGTGTTTGGCGGCATGCACAGCCCGCAGGGCCCCCTGGGCGTGACCGTCGCCGCAGTGCTGGGTATGGGGCTGAGCGGGCTATTCCTCTGGTCCGGCAGCCTCCTCGCGCCGCTGGTCGCCCACTATCTGATCAACTTCCTGCAGCTGATTCGCGCCCGCGAAGAATGGGGCTGGCTGCAAGAATACTGAAACAGACGAAAACGTGGGTCCCATATTGACACATTTTACAATTCGGCCGCCGAATAAACACGCTCATGCGGTCGCGTAGTCTCTGAGATCGCGGTATGTTGACGTTATTTTGATGTGAGACTTCTTGACTTGTCCGGTGGCCTATGCTATTCTGCCATCAGCCACAGGGACAAACGCCCTAGATCCTGTCGGTCTACAGACGGAGGACGGGGCGGAAGGAGGACTCAGCCAGCTTGATTACTGAAGTACTGTTCAGTCAGCGCTCCAGTTTCCTACCCAAGCCTTTGCGGCTCGTCCTCTGGTTCCTCTTCACCTTTCGCTCGCGGCGGCTTCGTCGCGCGCGACGTCTCGTTGCCCCGGATACCACTCCGGCAACCCCCGTTGTTCGCGCCACTTCGCATCCTCGCTTCACCCCCCTCTTGGGCTGCCGCCTGCACGGCTGCGGGCAGCTGTTCTCCTCCGGCGTGCGCGAAACGACCGCGTTGCGCCCTTTGATCCACTTGCCGCGCGCGGTCGCCTGATCGCCTGGCCCCGTCAGGCCGGGATGCAGCGATGGGAGACCGAACGATGCCCGGCCGGGTTCCTGACGTGGCCCAAGGTACCAGGAAGCGGCCGGCAGCAAGTGAGATTCAGTGAGCGCAGCCGCGGGCTGCGACGTCCGAAACCTTTAGGGAGGATGGGGGTCTTTCGAATGCGACTTTACTCTGCAGTACGGACCTCTGGCGTACGCGTGTTGGCCTGCATGGCGCTGCTAACGGCCCTGTTCACGATGATGCCCCAACCGGCCGCCGCGGCCGGACTGCCGCTCAATCACGCGGCCGTCGTGGTGAACACGAACGGCGCCAATGTGCATTACCGCGAAGGCGCGAGCCTCGACTACCCGGTCAAGGGCACCCTGGCGGAAGGCGATTCCGTTTGGGTGATCGAGGGCCCGGCAAACGGCTGGTACCGCGTCTACGTCGGCTCCACGGTCGGCTGGATCGACGGCCGCTATCTCGCCGCCAGCAGCGGCGCGGCCGCCAAGGCCGCTCCGGCGCAGTCGTCCGGCTCGGGCGTGGTGCTGAACCACGCGGCCGTGGTCGTCAACACCGGCGGGGGCGGCGTGCACTATCGCGAGGGCGCGGGCCTCGGTTACAACGTCAAGGGCACGCTGGCCCAGGGTGATACCGTGCAGGTGGTCGAGGGCCCGGCGAACGGCTGGTACCGCGTCTACGTCGGCTCGACGGTCGGCTGGATCGACGGCCGCTATCTCGCCGCCAGCAGCGGCGCGGCCGCTAAGGCCGCTCCGGCGGCGCCCGCCGGGCTGACCGGCTACGTCAAGGTGGCCAACACGGGCGGCGACGCGGTGCGCGTGCGCAGCACGCCCTACGGCAAGATCGTCGCGACGGCCGGCACCGGCACCGTGATGCAGGTGAAGCAGGGCCCCGTGAGCAACGGCGGCATGCAATGGTATCAGGTGGCCGGCTCCAACATCACCGGCTGGATGACGGCCGATTACCTGGTCAAGACGTCGGCCCCGGTGAAGGCGGCGACCAAGTCGGCGCCGCAGCAGGTCGTCCCGGCCCGCACCGGTGCCTCGCGCGGCACGGCCGCCAGCATCGCGGGCGGCGTCGTAGGCGTGGCCATGCGCTACGTCGGCTACAGCTACGTCTTCGGCGGCACCTCGCCCGCCGGGTTCGACTGCAGCGGCTTCGTCTACTACGTCTTCAACAAGGCGGGCATCCGCATTGGCCGCAGCATGGATAGCGAGATCAACAGCGGCTCGCGCATCTCGTCCAAGGACCTGCAGCCCGGCGACCTGGTCTTCTTCGCCAACACCTACAGAGCGGGCATCTCGCACGTCGCCATCTACATGGGCAACGGCAAGATCGTGCACGCCGCCGATTACAGCACGGGCGTGGAGATCAGCAATCTCTGGTCGGCCTATTGGGCCGCGCACTACGCCTTCGCGGTGCGCGTCGGGCGCTAAGCCCGCCGCTCGCTCGGCACTTCACGGGGAGGATCGTCACGATCCTCCCCGTTTTGCTGTCCGCTCCCCGGCCAGACGAAAATGGCACGCTCCTTGCTTTTAGGGCCATCGAAGCCCGCTGGGGCTCAGCCACGGAGAACATGGCGCGGGAGAACCGGGAGGGAGCCCGCGCAACCCGTCCCACCAGGACGCAGCGATAGGCGGCGAGGGCGCCGTCCACAGGAGGAACCGGCCATGAAACATCGCACACTGACCCAGGCACCATTGCAGGCGCTGACGCTTGCCGAGATTTGTGAGGCCATTGCGAGCGGGACCATTCCGGCGACGATCGAGAACGGCTACTACACGGTGAGCCATCGCGCGCTGAAGCAGCTGCGCAGCCCCGCGCCGTCGCTGGTCGCCATGCCGCGTCCGCAGCCGCAGCGGCAGCCTGCCGAACTCGCGAGCTAACCCCGGCGCCGCCCGGCGGCGCAACACCGGCAGACACAAGAAAACCCGTTGCCTCCAGGCAACGGGTTTGGCTTGTCCGGCGCAACGCGCTACAGCTTGGTGCGCGCCTTGTCGAGCTCGTGGCTGGCCTTGGCCAGATGGCGCTCGGCCTCCTTGCGGGCGGCCTCGGCCTTCTCGCGCTCGGCCTCCTGCGTCCGCTCGGCCGGCGATTTGGGTGGCTCCTTGGCCTTGGTCCCCGGCTCGTGGATGTCGGCTTCCCAGCGCGCCTGCAGTTCGTCTTCCGTCTGCTGCTGCGCGCGGCGCCCGGCTTCCAGGATCGCATCCAGGCGCACGCGGATCTGATTCTTGCTCTGCTCGCCCGACTGGGGGGCGAGCAGCAGCGCGGTGACTGTGCCGATTCCCAGCCCGAGCAGGACGCCCCCCGAGAACTTCAGGGTCTTGGTGATTACACTCACGCTGCCACTCCTTTATCGCCTGCCACCGGCCGCCAGGGGGCCGGTCGGGGCGCTTTCACAGCAAGCTCCATGCCCCGCGCCGCTTATGCCTTGCGCGCGACCTCGTCGGTCATGCGCGCGATGAGGCTGTCCGGGCTCTGCGGGCCCAGGTCCTCGCCGCTGCGCAGGCGCACGCTGACCGTGCCGGCGGCCTGCTCCTTGTCGCCGATGATCAGCATGTAGGGCACCTTTTGCATCTGCGCCTGGCGGATCTTGGCGCCCATGCGCTCCTTCGAGTCGTCGATCTCGGCGCGCAGGCCCGCCGCGACGAGCGCGTCACGCACCTGCTGGGCATACTCCATGTGCTTCACGTCGGAGATCGGGATGATCTCCGCCTGCACGGGCGAGAGCCACAACGGGAACGCCCCGGCATAATGCTCGATCAGGCAGCCGAAGAAGCGCTCCATCGAGCCGAGCAGCGCCCGGTGGATCATGTAGGGGCGGTGGGGGTTGCCGTCCTCGCCGACGAAGGTCATGTCGAAGCGCTCCGGCTCGTTGAAGTCGAACTGGATCGTGGTCGTCTGCCAGGCGCGGCCCAGGCTGTCCTTGATCTTGATGTCGATCTTCGGACCGTAGAACGCGCCTCCGCCCTCATCCACCTGGAAGGGCAGGCCCCGCTCTTGCAGCGCGTGGCGCAGCGCATCCTGCGCGGCCTCCCACTGCTCGATCGCGCCGACGGCCTTCTCCGGCCGGGTCGACAGGTAGATCTCGTACTCGTCGAAGCCGAACGTGCGCAGCATGTCGAGCGAGAAGTCGACCACGCGCAGCACCTCGTCGTGCATCTGGTCCGGGCGGCAGAAGAGATGCGCGTCGTCCTGCGTGAAGCCGCGCACGCGCAGCAGGCCGTGCAGCACGCCCGAGCGCTCGTAGCGGTAGACCGTGCCGAGCTCGGCCCAGCGCAGCGGGAGCTCGCGGTACGAGCGGCGCCGGGTCTTGTACATCAAGATGTGGAACGGGCAGTTCATCGGCTTGATGTAGAACTCCTGGTTGTCCATCTCGATGGGCGGGTACATGTTCTCTTTGTAGAAGCCGAGGTGGCCGCTGGTCTCCCACAGCCACGATCGCCCGATGTGCGGCGAGAAGACGATGTCGTAGCCGCCGCGCAGATGCGCCTCGCGCCAGTAGTTCTCGACCAGCACGCGCATCAGCCCGCCTTTGGGGTGCCAGTAGATCAGCCCAGCCCCCGCCTCCTCGTGCATCGAGAAGAGGTCCAGGTCGCGCCCCAGCTTGCGGTGGTCCCGGCGCGCGGCCTCCTCCACCTTGTGGATGTAGGCGGTCAGGTCCTCATCGTTGCGCCAGGCCGTGCCGTAGATGCGCTGCAGCATCGGCCGGTGCTCGTCGCCGCGCCAGTAGGCCCCCGCGATGTTCAGCAGCTTGACCGACCCGACCTCGCCCGTCGAGGCAACGTGCGGCCCGCGGCACAGGTCCATGAAGTGGCCGTGCCGGTAGGTCGAGATCGTCGCGTCGGCGGGCAAGCCCTCGATCAGCTCGACCTTGTACGGCTGGTCGCCGAACAGCTGCAGCGCCTCGTCGCGGCTGATCACCGCGTATTCGTAGGGGAGATTGGCGGCCTTATCTTCTCCCATCAGCTTCTCGATCTGCTCCAGATCCTCGGGCATGAGCGCCCGGGGCAGGTCGAAGTCGTAGTAGAAGCCGTCCTCGATCGCCGGTCCGATGGCGAACTTGGCGTCGGGGAAGAGCTTCAGCACGGCCCCCGCCATCAGATGCGCCGCCGAGTGGCGCATGCGCGCCAGGTACGCCTCCTCCGACTGGGTGTCGTCGACGGCGTAGGGATGGGGCGCGTAGTCGACCGCCGCTTCCTCTTCCGCACCTAGATGACTCATTGTGCCCTCCTCCGGGGCGGTGGACCCGGCCCTGCCGGAGCGCCCGCGCCCGCGTCTCGCTAGACAAACAAAAACCCCCTCGCCCGACGGGACGAGAGGGAGATCTCACGTGGTTCCACCCGCATTCTCACGCCGGCCGGGGCCGGGGTGACTCAGCGCGGCCGCTAACGGGGCCAACCGTCCGGTTCTACCGGCGGGCGCGCCCGCTTTCGACCGGCCATTCCCAGGGGGTTTTCGTGTGGCGTCCACCAGCCCGGCTTTCAGCCGTCGACCGGGCCTCTCTGGGGCGCCGGCCACACTACTCGTCCTGATCGCGACGTTTGGATCTTCAAGTGTGCCTAATTATAGCGCGGCGGCGGGGCACTGTCAAGCGCCGGGACGTCCGCACCCACCCGGGCCGGGCGGAAATCGGCCGAACGACGGAGCGCCGCTCGGTCTCACGGAGCGGCGCCGGGCGGCTCGGCCCACTGGGCGCGCCCCTCGGGGCGGGGACTGCCGCCGGCCTCGATCCAGTACTCGCGCACGCGCCGGATGCGGCCGTCGCGCACCTCGGCGAACGAGGCCACGTAGAACTGCCCGGCGTTGCTCGGCACGGCGATATCGGCGGCCACCCAGTCGCCTTCGGCGATGAAGCGCCGCGGCTCGATGCGCCAGCCGACAGGCGGATAGTAGCGCTGCACGTTCAGGAAGTTCTCGCGTCCCCGAAAGACCTCGCCTGTGTCGGGCCATTCGGCCACGAAGTCGTCGGCCAGCAGCGTGCCGGCCTCGTCCCACGCGCTCGCCGCGAACAGCTGCCACAGCCGCTCGACCACCGCCCGATTCTCCGCCGCGCTCATGCCCGATCCTCCTTGCTTGCGTCGCTCGGTGCCTCCGGTGCCGGGCCCTGCAGCACAAAGCGCGCCGCCGCACGCCAGGCGCGCACCTACGAGACTGAGGAGCACCGCGCCGGGTGCGCAGGCTTTGCCGGAGGGGCCGGTTGCGGCGCGGCTCGTGTGTCACCCTGAACCGCAGGTGAAGGGTCGCGGCGCCGGGGCGCTGCCCGGGCGCAGGCGCTGCCGCGCCGGCCAGGCCCCGGGATACCGCGCTGCTTCCCAAGGCAAGCCGTCCGGCGCGGAGATGTTTCACTGCGTTCAACATGACAAGAGGATGGCGCGGGAGCGGATAAGTACGCGCCGCTGGGGCAAACCCTGCGCCACCTAAAATAACCCCGGATCCGCCAAAAGAGCGTCAGAGCGTCAGCCAACGCGAGATTTGCGCTCGTATTAGCCCGATTGATGGCTGACGCTCTTTGGGGCAAGAGCGTCAGCCGGCGCCAAAGCGCGTCAGCCGCGTCAGCCGCCCGGCCCGGAAGAGGCGCGGCGGTGCGCCCGCAGATCGGCCGGAAGACGGATAGGCGCCGGAGCAGCGGTCTGGTATACTGCGAGCAGGGCGCTCCGGTCCTCCCGGAATCGGCGCTCGCGACCGTGTGGCTCGACGACACAGAGGAGGTGCTGAATGGCCAGCCAAAGATTTGCCCATCTCTATATCGAGTCGCTCGTGACCCGCGGACAGCCGCGGTAGTCGTCGCCCTCAGGCAGACCTTTCCAGCGATCCGGCCCGCGCCGGCGCTGTCCCCTCCTGATCGGCGGTGTCGCCGCCGCCTCACGCCCCCGTAGCTTCCCACTACGGGCTGGGTTACTTCGTTGGCGCCCTGCCGGCGCCGCGCCCGCGCACGTCACGAGCCTTCCGGATTCCAAGCATAACTGGAGGCTCAGGTGCCCGTGCGTCATTCGCGCGCCTACTACGTCTACCTGGTGCTGAGCGCCGTCACGGCGTTCGCCAATACGACCATGTTCACCCTGCTGGCGGTGTACAAGGTGCAGACCGTCCATCTCGACGCGCTGCAACTGGTGCTCGTGGGCACGGTGCTCGAAAGCAGTTACTTCCTGTGCGAGGCGCCCACCGGCGCCTTCGCCGATACGTTTAGCCGGCGGCTGTCCGTCGTGCTCGGCATGTTCGTGCTCGGCGCCGGCTGGCTGCTCGAAGGCTCCATCCCGACCTTCCTGGCCATCCTCGGGGGCGAGGTGATCGTCGGGCTGGGCGAGGCACTGCTGAGCGGCGCGGGCCAGGCCTGGATCGCCGACGAAGTGGGCGAGGAACAGGTCGGCCACGTCTTCGTGCGCAGCTCGCAGATCGGGCAGCTGGCCGCGGTGATCGCCACGGTCGCCAGCATCGCCCTGGGCACGATCGCGCTGAACCTGCCGATCCTGGCGGGCGGCGCGCTCTACATCGGGCTGGGCGGCTTCCTCTGGATCGCCATGCCCGAGACCGGCTTCAACCCGGCGCCCCGTGAGGAGCGGACGGCCTGGCAGGCCATGCGCCACACGCTGGGCGCCGGGGCGCGCGCCGTCCGCGGGCGGCCGGTGCTGCTGTCGATCCTCGCCCTCTCGGCCGTCTTCGGGCTGGCCAGCGAGGGCTATGACCGCCTCTGGGAAGCCCACCTGCTCATCGACATCCACCTCCCGGCGCTCGGCAGCCTGCCGCCGATCACCTGGTTCGGCCTGATCAACATCGGGGGCATGATCCTGGGCATCGCCGGCGCCCAGTTCATCCGCCGGCTGGTTGGCACCGGCCGCGACCAGGCGGTGCTGCGCGTGCTGCTGGTGCTGCAGGCCCTGCAGATCGTGCGCGTCGGCGTCTTCGCCTTCGCGGGCGACTTCGCGGTCGCCTTGGCGGCCCTGCTCACCGGCGGCTTGCTGGGGGGCATGGCGGGCCCGCTCTACGAGACCTGGGTGACCCGGGCCATCGACGCGCCGGTGCGCGCCACCGTGCTGTCGTTCACGAACCAGGCGAACGCCATCGCTCAGGTGGTGGGCGGCCCGCCGGTGGGCCTGATTGGCTCGCTCGTCTCCCTGCCTGCGGCCCTCGCCACCACGGGGCTGCTGCAGACGCCGATGCTCTGGATCTACGCCCGGCTGCTCCGCCGCACCGCGCCCGACGTCGTCGCGCGGCCGGTCCTGGCCGGTACAGAAGGAGACCATTAGTGGGACGCAATGTCTGGCATGACTATGAGCGCGAGTGGGCGAAAGATCCCGACTCGCGGCCGAAATACGTGCGCGCCGCCTCGATCCGGCGGCGCGAGGAGCCAGGCCGAGGAGGCGCAGCAGTTCGTGGAGACCGGCGACGCGACCGAGGGTGGCTTCCAGCCGTCCTACGCCGCTCGCGCCACGAGCACGCCTGGATCCTGACCTACCTTGGCCCGTTCTACGACGACAACCTGATCCTCGACGTGCTGCGGCAGGTCAAAGGCGGCAAGGAGGCCACGGTCTACTGCTGCGCCGCCCACCCGGCGACGGGCACCGGGCTCATCGCGGCGAAGGTCTACCGGCCGCGCATGTTCCGCAACCTGCGCAACGACGCGATCTATCGCGAGGGCCGGGCCGTGCTCGACGAGCAGGGGAAGACCACGCACCGCAGCCGCGAGGCGCGCGCGCTGGCGAAGAAAACGCGCTTCGGTCAGGATCTGCGGCACAACACGTGGGTGACGACCGAGTTCGAGACGCTGCGCCGCCTCCACGCGGCCGGCGCCGACGTGCCGCGGCCCTACGCGGCGAGCGACAACGCCATCCTGATGGACTATCTGGGCACGGAGCGCAGCCCCGCGCCGGGCCTGCAGCGCGTGACGCTGGATCCCGAGGAGGCCCGGCCGCTCTTCGACCGGCTCCTATGGAACGTCGAGCTCATGTTCGCCGCGGGCTGCGTCCACGGGGACCTCTCGGCGCACAACATCCTCTACTGGGAGGGGCGCGCCCTGCTGATCGACTTCCCACAGGCGGTCGATCCGCTGCTCAATCCCCACGCCCGTGACCTCCTGACGCGCGACGTCACGCGTGTCTGCCAGTACTTCGCGCGCTACGGCATCACGGCCGACCCGGCGGCGATCACCGCGCGCCTCTGGCGCCGCTACATGCAGGCCGACCATGAGGCCGCGCCGCTCATGCCGCCGGGCGCCTGACGCTCCGGCACCCCGCCCGGCCCCGCGCCGGGCGGGGCGCGCGGTGCCCCCACTAGATATGGGTCCGGCGCAACTATCCACAACTATCCACAGCCCGGGGCGGGTTATCCACAATATTTAGGGGGTTATCCCCGGACGGCGGCCCTATCTTGTGCCGCCGGGCCATCCGCCCCGGCTGCACGTGCTCGCCGGCGATGCCCCGGCGGGCGGCCCGCTGTGCGGCGAGTCCGGTGCTCGTGCTATAATGGCCGGGCAGTTCTGTCCGGTTACCGTCCAGGGCCGTTGATCCCCGGCCGCGGTTCCACGCCGCGGCGGGCGTAGTGGTGTAGGTTGGCATGCAACACGAGGCGAAGACGGGCCCGCTCATTCTGGTCGCCGACTCCACGCGCGAGGCGCGGCGCGATCTGCAGCGGCTGCTCGAGCTCCATGGTTGTCGGGTGCGTACGGCGTCCGACGGCGCGGAGGTGCTCACGCGCGTGGCGCGCGAGGCGCCCGATCTGATCCTGCTCGACGTGCGCCTGCCGCGGCTCGACGGGGTCAGCGTGGTGCGTGAGCTGAAGGGCGGGCGCGAGACCGCGCACATCCCGGTCATCTTGCTCACGGCGCGGGGCGGGCCCGAGGCCACGCTGGCCGGGCTGCAAGCGGGGGCGAACGAGTTCCTGGCCAAGCCGGTCGACGAGCACGAGCTGATCGTGCGTGTCGAGAACCTGCTGCGCAGCAAGCAGCAGTACGACCGGCTGCGGCAATACCAGGAGCGCCTGGCCACGCTGCTGCGCGTCAGCGGCCAGTTCCGGCTGAGCCCCGACCCCCAACAAATGCTGGAGACGATCGTGCGCCTGGCGCACGAGCAGCTGGGCTTCGGCCGCGTTGTGCTGAACCTGCTCGACGCCGACGCCGGGGTCCTGCGCGTCGCCGCGATCGCCGGGGTGACCGACCCGGCGCTGCGCAACGACCTGTTGCGCACCGTCTACCGCTGGCCCGACGTGCGCGCCTTGCTGCGCCCCGAGTACCGCATCAGCGACTCGTACCTCATCCCCGACGACACGCCGTCCTACGACCGGCGGCAGGGCGTCCACCGGGCGCCGGTCGGCAACCACTGGCAGCCGCAGGACAATCTGCTCGTGCCGCTGCGCGCCGTCGACGGCGCCCTCTACGGCCTGCTGTCGTTCGACACGCCCGCCGACGGCCTCCGCCCCGGCCCCGAGCAGATCCAGCTATTGGAGCTCTTCGCGACGCAGGCGACGGCCGCGCTGCAGAACGCCTACCTCTACGCCGACCTGCACCGCCACTACGCCCGCTACGTCGCCCCGGTGGTGGCCGAGCAACTGGCGGGGCGCGGCAAGGCGCCGGGCGTCCCCTCAGGCCAGCCCGTCGACATGGACCTGGTGGTGCTCTTCGCCGACCTGCGCGGCTTCACCGGCCTCAGCGAGAACCTGGGCGCGGCAGCGCTGGTGAACGAGGTGCTCAACCCCTACTTCACACGCATGACCGAGGTGATTCTGGCCTACCAGGGCATGGTCGATAAGTTCCTGGGCGACGGCATCATGGCCCTGTTCGGCGTGCAGGGCAAGCAGGGCGACGAGGCGGCGCGCGCCATCACCGCCGCGCTGACGATGCAGGCGGCGCTGCGCCCGCTGCAGCAGGATTGGCAGCAGCGCCTGGGCCGCGACATCGGGATGGGCATCGGCATGGCGGGGGGCAAGGCGGTGGTGGGCAACATCGGCTCGCCGCAGCGGCTCGACTTCACCGCCATCGGCCCGGTGGTCAACGTGGCCAGCCGCGTGGCCGACCTCGCGCCGACCGGCCAGATCTGGGCCACCGGCGACCTGAAGACGCAGACCGACGCCTACGTGCTCGGCCGCCCCGAGGCGGAGGCACGCTACCCGATCAGCTTCCGCCCGCTCATGCCGACGACGATCAAGGGCATGGCCGGACTGCAGACGATCTACTCCTGCTTCGCGGCAGGCACCGGCTAAGCCCGCTTCCCGGCCTCAGCCCCGGTAGGGCACCGGGCCGACCCCAGCCGCGGCCTCCGCTTCGAGCCGCGCGATCATGGCCTGTAGCGTGGCGAGCGCCTCGTCGACCGGCACGAGGCTCGCCTCGCCGCCGCTGCGCGGCTTAATCTCCACGCCCCCGCGCTGCAGCGCACGCTCGCCCACCGTCACGCGCAGAGGCAGGCCGATCAGGTCGGCGTCCATGAACTTGACGCCGGGGCGCTCGTCGCGGTCGTCGAAGAGCACTGCCACGCCCGCGGCCTGCAGCCCGGCATAGAGGCGCGCCGCCGTCGCCTCGGCGGCCCCGCCCGGCAGGCCGGCCAGGTGCACGGCGTAGGGCGCCACGCCGATCGGCCAGCGCAGGCCGAGCGCGTCGCGGTGCTCCTCGGCGATGCAAGCGAGCAGGCGGCCAAGGCCGATCCCGTAGGAGCCCATGACCACCGGCTGCGCCTGGCCGTTCGCGTCGAGATAGGTGGCACCCAGAGCGGCGGTGTAGCGGCTGCCCAGCTTGAAGATGTTGCCGACCTCGACGCCAGCCACGGCGCGCAGCGGTGCCCCGCAGACGGCGCAGGCGTCCCCGGCCTGCGCGGCGGCGATATCGGCAACCAGATCCGGCGTGTAGTCGCGCGGCACGTTCGTATTGCGCAGGTGATAGCCCGCCCGGTTGGCGCCCGCGACCAGGTTCGGCGAGTCGCGCACGGCCTCGTCGACCACGACGAGCGCGTCGTGCACGCCGATGGGCGACGCGTAGCCCGGCACGGCGCCGGTGGCGCGGATCTCCTCCTCGCGCGCCGGGCGCAGGTCGCGGGCGCGCACCGCGTTCGCCAGCTTGGTCTCGTTCACGTCCATGTCGCCGCGCACGACGGCGAAGATGAACTGCTCGGTGTCCGCGGGATCCTCGGCCGGCGTGGCCACCAGGAAGACGGCCTTGGCCGTCTGTGCCCGCGGCACGCCGAGCAGCGCGGCCAGCGCCTCGATCGTGGCCGTCTCCGGGGTGGCCACCTCCTCGACCGGCGCGGGCACGGCCGGCGGCGCGGCGGGCCTGGCGAACCGGGCGATCTGGCGGTTGGCCGCGTAGCCGCAGGCGTCGCACAGGATCAGCGTGTCCTCGCCGATGGGCGTCAGGTACATGAACTCGTGGGCCAGGCTGCCGCCCATCATGCCGACGTCGGCGCCGATGGCCGTGACGGGCAAGGCGCAGCGGCCGAAGATGTTGAAGTAGGCCTGGTAGTGCGCGCGGTACTGCGCATCGAGCCCGGCGGCGTCGGCGTCGAGGCTGTAGCTGTCGAGCATGGTGAACTCGCGGGCGCGGATCAACCCGGCGCGCGGGCGGGGGTCGTCGCGCCACTTGGTCTGGATGTGGTAGACCAGGCGCGGCAACTGCCGGTAGGAGCGGATCTCCTTGCGCACGAGGTCGGTCACCACCTCCTCGTGCGTCATGGCGAGCACCATGTCGCGCTCGCTCTTGTCGCGGAAGCGGCCCATCTCGCTGCCGATCTGGTACCAGCGGCCGGTCTCCTTCCAGAGGTCGGCCGGATGCACCACGGGCATCAGGATCTCCTGCCCGCCGATGGCGTCGATCTCGGCGCGCATGATCCCGGCGATGCGGGCGAGGGTGCGCTGCGCGAGCGGCAGGACGCTGAAGATGCCGGCGGCGAGTGGCCGGATGAACCCGGCGCGGATCAGCAATTGGTGGCTCGCGACCTCGCTCTCGGCCGGAGCCTCGCGCAGAGTCTGGCCGAAGAGCCGGGACATACGCATGGCCTGGATCCTCCTGGGGCCCGGGCCGGCGGCCGGCTGCGGGCGGCGTTGCCCCGATTATACGCGGCGCCCGTCCGGCGTGCCAGGGGCGCCCCCGCGATCCGCGGGCCTTGCGCCGTGCGTTATCATGGACAGTAGGCCTGCGCACCAGAAGGAGAACGCCCCATGACCACGCCCGCTGTAGCCGCACCGGACACCGGCGCTGCCCCCGTTCGCGACATCTACATGGACCACGCCGCCACGACCCCCGTCCACCCGGACGTGGTGGCCGCCATGCTGCCCTATTTCACCGAGCGGGGCGGCAACCCGTCGAGCGTGCACGCCCGCGGGCGCGCCGCGCACCAGGGGCTCGAGTTCGGCCCGGCGCGCCGTGGCCGGTGTGCTCGGCTGCCGGCCGCGTGAGATCGTCTTCACCGGCAGCGGCAGCGAGGCCGACAACCTGGCGCTCAAGGGTGTCGCCTACGCGCACCGCGCCGCGGGCCACGCCACCTCGCACCTCATTTCGACGGCGATCGAGCACCACGCCATCGGCCACAGCCTCGACTACCTGGAGAGCCAGGGCTTTGCCGTGACCATCGTGCCGGTCGACCGCCAGGGCCGCGTCGCGGTCGAAGACATCGCCGCGGCGATCCGGCCGGATACCTGCCTGATCAGCGTGATGTACGCGAACAACGAGATCGGCACGATCCAGCCGCTCGCCGAGATCGGCGCGTTGGCGCATGCCCACGGCATCCCGTTCCACACCGACGCCGTGCAGGCGGGCGGCAGCCTGCCGATGCGTGTCGACGACCTGGGGGTCGACCTGCTCTCGCTGTCGGCGCACAAGTTCTATGGGCCGAAGGGTGTCGGCCTGCTCTACGTGCGCTCGGGCACCGCGTTGGTACCGCAGATCCACGGCGGCGGGCAGGAGAACCAGGTGCGCTCGGGCACGGAGAACGTGCCGGGCGTCGTCGGCCTGGCGGCGGCGCTGACGCGCGCCTATGCCCAGCGCGAGGAGGTCCAGAGCCGCGTCGCCGCCCTGCGCGACCGGCTGATCGCCGGCATCCAGGCGCGCATCCCCGAGGCCTACCTGCAGGGCCACCCGACCGAGCGCCTGCCGAACAGCGCGGCCTTCTGCTTCGCGGGGGTGAGCGGCGAGGACGTGCTGCTGATGCTGGACCTGGCCGGGATTTGCGCCTCGAGCGGCTCGGCCTGCAACGCCGGCTCGACGGAGATCAGCCACGTCTTGCGGGCGATCGGCACGCCGCTCGAGATCGGCCGCGGCTCTGTCCGCCTCACATTGGGCGCGAGCACGACGGCGGACGACGTGGACTACACGCTCGCCACGCTGGCGCGCGTCATCGGCGAGTTGCGGGCGCACGAGGCCGCGGCCGGCGCCTGAGCCGCGAGGCTCAGGTCTCGGGTTCGGGGGCGGGCGCGGCGGCGGGCAGCGGCGGCAGGTCGCCCAGGCTGCCCAGGCCGAAGTGGCGCAGGAACGCCAGCGTGGTGCTGAAGAGAATGGGGTGGCCCGCCGTGTCGAGCCGCCCGCTCTCGGCGATCAGCCCGCGGTTGAGCAGGGTGGCCAGCACGCCGCTGCAGTCGACGCCGCGCACCTGCTCGACCTGCGCCCGCGTCACGGGCTGGCGGTAGGCGATGATCGCCAGCGTCTCGAGCGCGGCCGAGGAGAGGCGCGTGCCCGCCTCGTAGCCGAAGTAGCGCTCGAGCTCGGGCCCCATCTCGGGCGCGGTGACCAGTTGCACCTGCTCGTTCAGCCGCTGCAGGCGGATGCCCCGGCCAGCCTCGCGCAGGTCGGCGGCCAGGTGCGCGATGGCGGCGTCGAGGCGCACGGCCGAGGCGCCGAGGCCGCGGCGCAGCGCGTCGAGCGTCTGCGGCTCCGGCGCCGCGAAAAGCACCGCCTCGAGCGCGCGCGCAAGCTCGGCGATGCCGGGGTCATCCGGTTCGGGGCGGCGGGCGGGGGCCGCGCTCTCGTCCAGCATGGATCATCCTTTGCCGTCCCGGCGGCCTGGCGCCGCCCGCGGGATGCCCAATTATACCGCACCCGCGCCGCCGGGGCGTAGGGGCGGGGACGCGCCAGGGGGCAGAGCCGTGCATATCGTCAACGTCGGATACGACTCGACCAACTACTACGTGCTCGCCGACCCAGAGCCGCGGCTGCTGGTCGACGTTGGCTTCCCGGGCACGCTGCCCAAGCTGCAGCACGCCTGCAAGCGCGCCGGGATCGATCTGGGCGCCATCCCCTACCTGCTCGCGACGCACTACCATCCCGACCACGCGGGGCTGGCCCAGGAGCTCCAGCCGCTCGGCATCCGCCTGATCGTGCTCGATACGCAGCGTGAGGCGGTCGGGCAGCTCGGCACGCACATGAAACCCGCCTACCACTACCAGCCGATCGACCTGGCGGCCGCGGTCCCGCTGACCTGCGCCGCGAGCCGGGCCTTCCTGGCGCGCCTTGGCATCGCGGGCGAGATCATCCCCACGCCCGGCCACTCGGACGACAGTGTCAGCCTCGTGCTCGACGACGGTGCTGCCTTCACCGGCGACCTGACCCCCGATTGGGCGGCGGCGGAGGACCCAGGCGGCGCGGTGCATCAAAGCTGGGAGCGCCTGCGCGCCCACGGCGCCCGCACGATCTACCCCGGTCACGGGCCGCAGCACCTGCTGCACTGATCGCGCGATCTCGCCCGGATTCGGTTTGACGGCGGCCTCGTTTTTCGGTATCATATCCTCGAAGAGAGAAGCGGCCTCGGGTATGACTCCGGTTGTTCCCCCCGTTGCCGGGCTGTTCCGTGACGGTCAGCAGCCCGGTGAGCCACTGTAGCACCCTGCGCAGGTTGTCATGGTAAGACCACGCCCCACACTGACTCCCGTTCCCGCCGGCCGCCGCCATGCGCGCCGTGGCGGCTGCCTGGGGCGCGCCCTGTTACTGCTCGTCGTGCTGGGTGGAGGCGGGTGGCTCACGGTGCATTTCTTCGGCAACCAGATCGTGCCGCCCGCGGTCGACGGGGTGCGCGCGGTCATCGGGCCGGAGGCCATGGCGCAGGTCGAAGCGACCTATTACGGCTGGGTCGACACGGCGCACCAGTGGCAGCGCGATCTGGGGCTGGCGCCCCGCGTGAAGGCGCCCTGGGCGGTGCCGACGCCCGTCGCCGGCCGGCCCGCCGCGCGCCCAACTACCCCACCGGATCCGTCCGACGACCCCGATGCCCGGGCCGCCGGCTCGCCGCCGACCGCCACGGCCATCCCGCCGCCGGACACGGCGACGCCGGAGCCCAGCGCCACGCCGGCCGCACCCGGCACGCGCGTCATCGACGAGCTCCCCAGCACGCTGCCGCCGCGCCCGGCCACGGCCACCGCCACGGCCACCCCGCGGCCGACGCGTACGCCGCGCCCACCGCGCGCCACGCCGACGCGCCACGCGCTCTCGCCGACAGTCCCGGCCGATCTGACGCCCGCCGCGCCGCCCCCGCCGCCGACCGCCGTCGCCGCCGCGCTGTCCCCGACCGCGACGGTCGCGGACCCGACGCCCGCGCCGCCCGATTGGGCCGCGGCGGGTGCCTACGACGGCACGGCCCCGCCACCGCTCTATCCGCCGATCAACGACGGCGCGATGGCCGGCGAGGGCCTGTGGACCAGCGAGGGCTTCCCGACGCCGCCGAGCGGTGACCAGGCGCCCATCTTCTGGAAGACCTACCTGCGCCCGGACCCCGCCCGGCCCGATGCGCTCATGTACCTGGTGCGCTTCGACCCGCGGCGCGTCAGGCTGCACATGGTCGCCGGCACCAAGGAGCCCGTCTCGCCGTGGGGCGCGCAGGGGCCGGGCCAGGTGCCGGAGTCCGACCTGGCGCGGCTGGCGGCGGCCTTCAACGGGGGCTGGAAGTCGGTCCACGGCAACTACGGCATGCTGGTCAACGGGCAGCAGATCGTGCCCGCGAACCCGCGGCCCGACACCGCTACCCTGGCGCTGCACGCCGATGGCCGCGTGGAGCTAGCCGGCTGGAAGACGTTGCAGGCCGCCACCGACCTGGTGAGCTATCGGCAGAACTGCCCGCTGATGATCGACAACGGCACGATCGCCGTCCAGGACCACATCACCTCGACGTGGGGCCTCTCGCTGCTGGACGAGATGTACGTCTGGCGCTCCGGCCTCGGCATGACGGCCGACGGCTACCTCATCTACGCCGCCGGCACGCCGCTCTCGGCCGACGAGCTGGCCTCCGGCCTGCAGCAGGCGGGCGCGGTCTACGCCATGGAGCTCGACATCAACAGCGCCTGGGTGCACTGGCTCGACTACACGCCCGATGCCTCGGGCAAGATGCAGGCCGATCCGCTCGTGCCCGACATGGCCTACACGCGCAGCCAGTATCTCACCCCGACCGAGCGCGACTTCTTCTACCTGACCTGGCGCTGACCGATAGGCGCGAACTCTAGACGTCGGGGTCTGCTGTGCACGCCGCCGCCTCGCTGCGGCATGGCCTTGTCGCCGCGCCTCCGCCCTTGTCGCCCTGAACCGCAGGTGAAGGGTCTCGGCGCCGGGATGTGGCCGTGAGGCAGGCGTTGCCACTCCGACGGGGCATCCCGGCAGCCCCGGCGCCGCCCAGGGCAGGCCGCCCGGTGCGGCGATGCTGAGCCGCAGGCGAAGCATGACAAAGGAGCGGCAGGCAGTGCTTTAGTCCGTGCGGACGGGGCGACGACCCGCCCGCGGCCGTTAGCCGGCGTGGTGCGCCTCGACGCAGCGCACGCCCCGCGGGCCGACCGTGGCGGCGTGCGGCGTGCCCGCCGGTAGGTCCAGCCGATCGCCGCGCGCCAGCGCCAGGTCGCCGCGCCCCGGCACGTGGAAGACGATGCTTCCCTCCAGGCAGACCAGCGTCTTGTCATAGGCGTGGGTATGCTCGCCGTAGCGGTCGTGCGGGCCATTGGCCCACTCGTAGTGCGGCAGCCCGGCGCGCTGAAACTCCGCGGCCGGCGCCGCCGCGTCAAACGCCCCGGCATCCGCCCAGGGCCGCACCCCCAACGTGGTCATGGCATGCCTCCCGTCGCTATCTGCGCACGGCGTTCCCCAGCTCGCGCCGGGGCGTCGCAGCAGGTATAATGCCGCAGTGACGTGTACCCGAGTGAGACGTCACCTATTAGGGTCTTACGTAGGAGGAAATCGCAGCATGGATAACGCGCACGCGGCGCCCGGCCTGGCCGAGCGGGTCGCGACGGCGGCGGGCACGCCGCGCCTGTCGCCCGCCTTCCTGGTGGTGGCGGGCTTCTTCATCGCCTGTCTGATCGTGGCGAACATCATCGCGGTCAAGCTGGTCCTCATCTTCGGCGTGGTCATGCCCGCCGGGGTCATCATCTTCCCCCTCAGCTACCTCTTCGGCGACGTGCTGACCGAGGTCTACGGCTACGCCCGCAGCCGGCTGATCATCTGGCTGGGGTTCGCCTGTAACGCGCTGGTCGTCGTCGCCATCGTAGTGGCCGGCGCGCTGCCCGCGGCGCCCTTCTGGCAGGGCCAGGCGGCCTACGACACGATTCTCGGCTACGCGCCCCGCCTGTTGCTCGGCTCGTTCCTGGCCTATCTGGTCGGCGAGTTCGCCAACTCCTACGTGCTGGCCCGCCTCAAGATCGCCACGCGGGGCCGCTGGCTGTGGACGCGCACCATCAGCAGCACGCTGGTCGGCGAGGGCCTCGACTCGCTCGTCTTCATCACGGTCGCGTTCGCCGGCACGGCGGGCCTCGACCTGCCGCTGACCATCGTGACGCAGTGGCTCTTCAAGTCGGCCTACGAGATCGTCGCCACGCCGCTGACCTACGCCATCGTCGGCACGCTGAAGCGGATCGAAGGCGTCGACCACTTCGACGTCGGCACCGACTTCAACCCGCTGGCCCTGCAGAAGGGGCTCTGACGCGTGCCGCGCCGGGCCCGGGTCAGCGCCCGGTGCCGGGCCGGGGCGGCGCGGCGGGGTCGGCGGGCTTGGCAAGGTCGAGGTCAATCAGGCGGGGATCCGCGCCCATCTCCAGCGTCCCCATGCCCAGGTCCAGCGCCTCGTCGTCGATCTGGACGATCTCCTCGGCGCCCGCGCCCGCCACGGCGGGCACGAGGGGCCGCACAGGCAGCCGCCGCGCGACCAGGGCGAGCACGAGCCGGAACTCGCCGACGCGCAGCGCGTAGAGCGCCGCCAGGTAGACGAGGCCGGCCACCGCCGCGGGCACGCCGAGCAGCACGATCATGCGCGGCAGGCTGCTGCTGCCCGGCACGGCCCGGTCGAGCAAGCCCCAGACGGCGAAGCCCACCAGCCCCATGAGCAGCGCACCCAGCGCCGACTTCAGCGCCGTGCTGCCGATCGCCTGCCCGCGCAGGCCTCCGAGGTTGCGGAAGAGCAGGATGCCGGTGACCAGGGCGTTGAAGGTAAGCATCGCGCTGTTCGCCAGCACGAGCCCGGCCATGCCGAGGCTGCCGCGCAGCGCCAGCGCGCACACCAGGTAGACCCCGGCCCCGCCGATGCCGACGGCCACGGGGATTACGGTGTTCTTGCGCGAGTAGAAGCCGAAGATCAGCACCTGGTTGAGCGAGGCGCCGGGCAGCCCCGGCACGTAGCAGAGCAGCGCGAGCACCGTGAGCCACTTGTCGCCCTCGTTGAAGGCGCCGCGCAGGAAGACGAGGCTGACCAGGGGCACGGCCAGGAAGAAGAGCCCGGCCGCCGCGGGCAGCACCATCACGGTGACCAGGCGCAAGCCCGCGCCCAGTGTGCGCCGGTAGGCGTCGTCGTTCCGGTTGGCGAAATGGCGCGAGAGCGAGGGCAGCGCCGCGAGCGAGATCGCCGCGCCGACCAGCCCGAGCGCGAACTGGATCAGCGTGGTGCCGTAGCGCATCGCCGAGACGCTGCCGACCCCGGCCTCGAAGGCGAAGCGCCGGTCGACCAGCAGGGTGATTTGGCTGACCACCAGGCTGACCGCGATCGGCGCGTAGAGGCCGAGGATGCGCCGCACGACGGGGTGGCGGAAGTTCAGGCTGGGGCGGATCGGGATGTCGCGCAGGCCCGGCCACTGGATTGCCACCATCAAGACGGCGCCGAGCACGAGCCCGATGGTCAGGCTCTGCACGTCGAGCAGCCAGGAGAGGCCGAAGGCCGCGCCGATGATCGCCACGTTAAGCGACGACATGGCGAACGACGGGTAGACGAAACGGTGCAGGGCATAGTGGACCGACATGAACACGGCCGACACGCCCATGAAGACCACGCCGATCAGCGTGACGTGGGTCATCGCCAGCGCGAGCGACTCGGTGTCGGGGCAGGGGGTGGGCTGGCAACTGGCGATGTAGTGGACCAGCGGCGCCGCGAAGACCTGCAGCACAACGATCGCCGCCACCAGCACGAGCACCGCGCCCGTCAGGATGATGCCGACGATGCGGCCAAGCTCGGCCCGGTGCTCCGGCTCGGCGTACTCGCTGAGCACCGGCACGAGCGCCGCGCTGACCATGCCGCTGATCAGCAGGTCGTAGAAGATCGTCGCGATCTGCGAGGCGGCGGTGAAGGCGTCGACCCGGGCGCCCAGGCCGAAGAGCGACGAGATGGTCATCTCGCGGCCGAGGCCCACGATGCGGCTCAATACCGAGCCGGCCATGATGATGGCGGCGGCGCGGGCGATGCGTTGGACCGCCACTAATCCGCCATTTCGCCGCGTTCGGGCTCGCGCAGCCGCCGGGGCAGCGGCTCCGGGGCGCCCACCCGCGCACCCGCGCGGATGCGCTCGATCAGCCCGGTGGTGCTGTGGCCGGCCACGAACGGGACGATGCGGACCTCGCCGCCCGCCGCGCGCGCCGCCTCGGCCTCGGGCAGCGGCTTGCCGGCCGCCCCGGCCTCCGAGTCGTCGTAATCGCCGCCCTTGACATAGACGTCGGGGGCGATGGCCTCCACCAGGCGGGTGGCCGTCGGGTCGTCGAAGATGACGACGTAGTCGACGCACCCGAGCGCGGCGAGGAGCTCGGCGCGCTCGGCGGCGGGCAGCAGCGGGCGGTCGGGGCCCTTGTAGCCGCGCACCGAGATGTCGCTGTTCAGGCCGACGATGAGCAGGTCGCCGAGCGCCCGCGCCGCCTGCAGGTAGCGCGTGTGCCCGACGTGCAGCAGGTCAAACGCGCCGTTCGTGAAGACGACGCGCCGCCCCGCGGCGCGCCACGCCGGCCGCTGCTGGAGGATCGTCTCCAGGCTCACCACTTTCTCGTCCCTCACCGTGTCTCCCGCCTCCCCCGCGCCCCGCGGACCGCGCCGCGCTTCGCCACTATACCACAAGGCGCCCGGTCGCACCAAGCAGGCGCCGGGCCGCGCTCCCCGCCCGCGGGTTCATCCAAATCGGGCAGTTTCGTGCTATAATACCGGAAACCGCTCCCCGGGCGTGCGCGGCTCCCGTGCACGCCGCCATAGGCAAGGAACCCGAGCCGTGCCCGATGATCGTAGCGCCGGATCCGAGGGACCCCAGCGAGCCCAGCGTGCGGCGCCGCCCATCCAGACCAGCCGCGATGCGGGATTTGCCGCCCCCAATTCTCAGGCGCTCGCATTCACGGCTGCGCCTGGGGACGCGCGCGCCGGCAGCGGCCTCGCCGACCCACCGCCGCCCGCTTCCCTGGCCCTGCTCGGCGACCCGCGCCTGCGCGCGCGCGGCAACGGCCCCGTGCGCCTCGCGCTGCTGCGCCGGGTGCAGCGGACTTATGGCAATCGCGTGGTACAGCGCCTGCTCGCCCGCGGCGACCCGGCTGCCGTGCCGCTGCAGCGCCAGGCAGTGCCGGATCAGGAGCGCGACGATCCGGGCGGCGCGGCCACGGCGGTAGTTGCGGCGGCCGCGCAGCAAGGCGCTGAAGGGGGCGCGCAGCAGGGCACCGAGGCCGCCGGTGGTGCCTCCGCCCCGTCCACGCCGCCCTCAACCCCCGTCGCGGCCCCGCCGCCCGACGTGACCGCCGAGATCGAGGCGTTCCTGACCGCGTTCCAGCACATCCCCGTAACGCTGCACTGGCAGGAGGGCGGGGAGGCGCACACGGAGCAGGTCGCCGTCAGCCCGCCCTACTTCATCAACTCGACCGCGGCGACCGAGTCGCGGACCCGTCTAGAGACGGCGCAGACACACCGGACGGGCGCGTCACGGGCGGTGCGCGGCGTGCTGCGCGGGCAGCGCCGCGCGCTGGCCGGCAAGTCCACGCCCGAGGATCTGCATCGTATCCTGCAAGATGCCGTGGACCGCGGCCTGGTGCCCGCCACACACGGCCAGAGTCACCCCGACGCCGAGGACCTGCACGCGTGGATGGTCGAGTACGGTATCGGCGTCGACTGTTCGGGGTTCGTGGCGCAGGCCCTGAACCGCATCATGGCCCAGGCCTATGGCGGGGCGGCGCCGCCCGGCTACACGCCGCTCAGCATCACGGGTACGAGCTCGAGCATGCTGGGCGAGGGCCGGCGCCGCGGGTCCTTTGCCCTGGTCGACCATCCGGCCGACCTGCGCCCGGGCGACCTGATGCACCACCCGGGCCACATCCGCATCATCGCCACCGTCACGCCCGGCGCCGACGGTTCGGTCATGTTCAGCACGGCCAAGTCCTCCTCGCGCGGCGACGTCGGCCCGACGAGCGTCACCTGGCGCTACCCCGACGGCAGCCGGTTCGCGCACCTGCAGCGCTGGATGGGTCCACCCCCTCCCGAGCCGGCCGCTGCCACATGTGCGGGCACGGGCGGTAACGGCTGCTGGTCGACCCGCGTGGACACGGATCGGCACGCCAACTACACCCGCTACCGGCCGCTGGCGCAGGCCGCGGCCGCCGGGACCAGTGGCTCAGGCCCCTAGCCTGCGGCGCGTCGCGTCACGCACCGCCCCTATACTCTTACAGTCAGACCCATAACGGCCGTGCGGCCCCCAAGCGCTAGCCCGGCCGATTGCCGGTGGGCCGCCTTCGGCGCAAGCCCAGCCCGGCGGCCACGAGTCCGCCCACCAGCAGGAGCGCGCCGCCGCCGACCAGTTTGGCCACGCCCGGGCCGGCGCCGCTCGCCGGCAGGTGCTGTCTGAGGTCGACCCCCCGTGTCTGCTGCAGCCGCGCGACGCTGGTCGCGACGGCTACCTGGGCCGTCGCCAGGACGGCGGGCGGATCCTCCTCGCTGCCGGCCAGGGCAGCCAGGGCCCGGTCCATCGGTGCCCACGCGGCCGGCAGATAGGGACCGGCGCTGAAGAGGAACCCGCCGGCCGCCTGGCGATAGAGGGCCGTGCGCTCGGGATCAAGTGCGGCGGCAGTGCCGGCCGCCCGATTCGCCGGCACCAGCGGCAGTGCCTGGGCCAGCCGGATCTGCGCCGCGCGGGCGGTCAAGTACTTCATCAGATCGACGGCCTCCACCGGGTGCCGGCTGCCGTGCATCAGCAGGAGGGCGTAGACGTCGACAAACGGGCGAGTGGCGCTTATGCCGGGGAAGCCGACCTCGGGCAGCGGAGCCAGGCCGAAATCGATCCCGGCCCGCCGCAGATCCGCATAGTACCAGGGATAGCGCGGGCCGGGAAACGTGATGGCCGCCTGGCCCGCCTGGAAGCGGGCGTCGACCTGTGCGTCGTCGATGCCGGCCGGCAGCAGACCCTGGAGACTGCGCAGGTACGCCGCCGCGGCGCGCGCTGCCGGCGTGGTAAGCTGGGGGTGCCCGGCGGCGTCGACGTAGGGGGCGCCGGCCGAGTAGAAGAGCCAGGCGTTGAAATAACTGCTGCGGGGATTCCAGACCGCATAGGACTGGCCGGGGTGTGACTGCGGGTAGGCGATCAGCCCGCGACGCAGCGCGTCGAGCGTTCGGGGCAGGTCGGCGTCTGAGATCAGGCGTTTGTTGTAGACAAGCGGCGGCACCGGGTCCAGGTTGACGGGCAGGCCGTACGGTGCGCCGTCGTACGTCACCGCACGCGCCGCGACCGGGGCATAGGTTTGTTGCACGAAGGCGGCGTCGACGCCGTCGATACCCGTGATCGGATCGACCGCATGCCACTGGACGTAGGGTCCGATCGCCCAAGTGCCCTGGCCGATGATATCGGCCGCGCCGTCGTAGGGGAACGGCGCGCCGAGCGCCATGTTGTGGATCTGGATATCGAGCGCCCAGTAGGGATAGTGGTCCAGCCGCACGCTGACGTTGGGATGCGCGCGGACGTACTCGGCCACGATGCCCGTGGCGGCCTCAACCTGATCGTCTTCCCAGTCGTGCAGAATCAAGAGCGGGACCGGCGCTTCGGCGGCGCCGATGACAACGGGCGTGCTGGGCGGAGCGGGGGTTGCGGCGACGGGCGGGAATGGGGTGGATGTCGGCCCGGAGCCGGCTTCACTTGCAGCCGGCGTGCTACCCAGCAGGGCGGTGCAGAACGCCGCGCCTGCCGCGACCAGCGCGGTCAGGACTCCCAGGCGGCGCGCGGCCTCTCGCCGCCCCGACGCCATGAGTCACCTCCTTGCCGAGGCGGTGCCCCGCTTAGCGCGCCAGCCGCGCGGCGTCCAGGAAGCCGGGCGGCGTGTTGTGCAGCAGCAGGTCCACGAGGCGCTCGGCCGCCGGCAGTCGCCTTGGGCAGCGCCATGGGCCTGCCCCAGTGCCTGCGGGCGGCGAACCTCTGCCTCACGAAGCGCGCGGCCGTTCCCCGCCAACCCGGTGGCGCCGGCGCGCCCGCCAATACCGGGCTACTCGCGACCACGGTGTTATTCGCTCAGCGGTACGCATCCCTCCGGTGTACTGCTCGGGTAACCGTGACTGTTTGAGCCGAGTCGTTGATCGTATAGATCACCCGGTACTCCCCGACCCGAATTCGCCAATCGGGCCGGCCGCTTAGCTTGCGACACCCGGCCGGACGCGGATCGCCGGCTAATCCGAGGATCGCATCCAGAATCCGTTGTTGCACCGGGGCCGGCAGGTTCCGCAGATCCCGCGCGGCGCTACTGGATACGCCAACGGCGTAACTCACGGCCGCCTGTGGCCCAGGTCAGTCATCACCTGTTCGAGCGGGATGACGGTGTCCTTGCCCAACTCCAAGGCCGCGTGTGCTTCGTCCGCCCGGCGGATCAAGCCGGGTTCCTCCAGGAGATCCTCCACCTCTGTATCGATTTCGGCCAGCGACTGCACGAGCCGGGCAACCATCGTTTGATGCTCCGGCGTCAGCCGATCCCAGAGGGTCAAGATCTCCGGCGTTGGTACACTTGTCTCCGACATCGTGGACTCCATTCTACTCAGTGTTAGCCTTCGCTGATCCGCTGATTATAACGGAGAATCCGACCCTCGGCGTTTGCCCGCTCCTCTTGCTGGTTGCCCTACACGGACGCTGATGCCGGCGCCCGCTATACACGCTACCGCGCCCTGGAGCGGGTCGAGGGGTGGCGCCGGTTCGTAAAGGGCGCGGGCCCGCCCCGCTTAGCGCGCCAGCCGCGCGGCGTCCAGGAAGCCGGGCGGCGTGTTGTGCAGCAGGAGCTCGACCAAGCGCTCGGCCGTCTTCAGCCCCCAGCCCAGGCCGTGGCCGGTGAAGCCGACGGCGAAGCCAATCTGCGGCTGGTCGGGCAGCCGGCCCACGCAGGGAATGTGGTCGCGCGAGAAGCCCATGACGCCCGACCAGCGGTGGGTAACCGGCACGTCGCGGAGCTCGGGGAAGAAGCGCCCGAGGAAGCCCTCGAGCCCGGCTTGCACCCCCGCCGTCACACGGTCCTCGTAGCCCACCTCTTCGTCCCGGAAGTGCTGACGCCAGCCGCCAAGCAGGAAGGCGCCGTCGGGCAACTGACGGAAGTACTCGTAGCCGTAGTCGGCGTAGCCCGGCCGGTCGAGCACGCGTGTGCTGACCGGCGCGGTGACGAAGACCTGCGCGCGCGTCGGAGCCACGAGTGTGGCGAAGTAGGGATGGAACAACGGCGCGTAGGCGTTGGTGCAGAGGGCCACCTGCGCGCAGCGCACCGTCGCCAGGCGCGACCGCACGCGCAGGCCTGGGCCGTCCGGCTCGATGGCGAAGACCTCGCTCGGCGCGATCAGTCGGGCGCCGCCGTGGGCGACAAGGGCCTCGGTCAGCAGGGCGGGGTGGGTAGCGCCGTCGCCCGGCTGGATCAGCGCGGCGGCGAAGCCGCGGCCGGTCGGGTCGCCACGCTGGAAGTCGCCCGGCAGGCCCGCGGCGTCCAGGGCACGCGCCGCGCGCTCCAGATCGCCCACCTCGGCCTCGTCGATGGCCAGGATCAGCGAGCCGTTCTGCTCGTAGGGCACACCGTGGCGCTGCGCCAGCTCGAACATGCGCGCGCGGTTCGCCAGCGTTAGCTGCCAGACCTCGCGCGCGATCTGCTCCCCGTACTGCGCCACCGCCTCGTGGTAGTAGGCGGCCAGGCCGGTGAGCACCATGCCGGCGTTGCGGCCGGTGGCTCCGGCGGCGACGTGGCGCGCCTCCAGGATGACCACATCCTGCCCGGCCTCGACCAGGCACTGCGCGGTGTACGCGCCGACGATGCCCGCGCCCACCACACAGGTGTCGCAGACGACGGTCTCCTCGCCGCTGCGGTCTTGCCAGTACGATACGGTCATCGCGAACTTTCTCCCCCGTCGGCCTCAGGCAGTCTCCGTCCCGGGCCGGTTGCGTCCTCAGTCGGGCGCGTGTACAGTATAGCACGGAGCGGCGGAGGGATGCCGCGCGTCGCGTGCGGCAGATACAGGTAGATGAAGGAGGACCCGATGACCGAGGAGCAGCGGCGGGCCTTGATCGCGCGGTACCGGGCGGGCCACGCCGCGGTGGTCGCCGCACTGGAGGGCGCCGGGGCGGCGGAGCTGGACGCGCGCCCGGCCGAGGGCTGGACGGCGCGCGAGATCGTGCACCATCTGGCCGACAGCGAGACCACGTCCTACATCCGCCTGCGGCGGTTGCTGGCCGAGGACGTGCCGATCATCCAGGGCTACGACGAGGAGGAGTTCGCCCGGCGGCTGCACTACGACCGGCCGATCGCCGCCTCGCTGGCCGTGCTGGCCGCGGTGCGCGCCGCCTCGGCCGATCTCCTGGATCGGCTCGACGCGGCCGAATGGGCGCGCGCCGGCACGCACAGCGAGAGCGGGCCCTACTCCGTCGAGACCTGGCTGCGCATCTACGCGGCCCACGCGCACGATCACGCCGCCCAGATCCGGCGGGCACGCGCGGCCGCGGCGGGAGCTGCCGTCTGAGCGCGCCGAAGGAGATCCCGGCCGGCTTCGCCCAGACGATGCGCGAGGTCTACGGCGCGGCGGGGGACGGTTGGCTAGCCGGGCTGCCCAACCTGCTGGCCGCCTGCGCGCGGCGCTGGGACCTGACGCTCGGCCCGCCCTTCGCGCTGTCCTACAATTACGTGGCGCCGGCCACGCGCGCCGACGGCACGCCGGTGGTGCTCAAGGTCGGCTACCCCGGCCGGGAGCTCCAGACCGAGATCGCCGCGCTGCGCCTCTACGCCGGGCGCGGCATCTGCCGGCTGCTCGACGCGGTGCCGGAGGATGGCAGCCTGCTGCTGGAGCGCCTGCTGCCGGGCACGGCGCTCTGGGACGCGCCGCACGTGGACGACGCGCAGGCAGCCATGATCACGGCCGGCGCGCTGCTGGCGCTCCACCGGCCGCTGCCCGCCGATTACTCATTCCCGACGACCGCCGACTGGGGCCGCGGCTTCACGCGCCTGCGCGCCGCGTTCGGCGGCACCACCGGCCCCTTCCCGGCCGCGCTCGTCGACCAGGCGGCGGGTCTCTTCGCCGACCTGCTCGCCTCGCAGGCGCCGCCGGTGCTGCTGCACGGCGATCTGCACCAGGGCAACATCCTGGGCGCCGAACGCGCGCCCTGGCTGGCCCTCGATCCCAAAGGTGTGGCCGGCGAGCCGGCCTACGAGGTCGGCGCTTTCCTGCGCAACCCCTTGCCCGGGCTGCTCCAGACGCCGGACCCGCGCGGCCTGCTGTCGCGGCGCGTGGCCATCTTCGCCGAGCGCTGCGGCTTCCCGCGCGATCGGGTGCGCGGCTGGGGCCTGGCGCAAGCCGTGCTCTCGGCCTGGTGGACCTACGAGGACCATGGCCGCGTGGGCGCGGATGCGCTGGCCGTGGCCGCGCTGCTGGCCGGGATCCCCGAGTAGCGGATTTCCCTCCCTCTGTTGCTCCATCCCTGGGTTCGCGCTATACTCTGCGGCATGAGCGAACCAACCGCGCCCCTGGAAGCCTGGACCGGTGGGACCGCGTATGAGGCGTACGTGGGCCGCTGGAGCCGCCGCGTGGCCCCCGCCTTCGTGCCCTGGCTGGCGATTCCGCCGGGCGCCCGCTGGCTGGATGTGGGCTGCGGCACGGGCGCGTTAAGCGCGGCGATCCTGCAGGCGACGGCGCCGCGGGCGATCACCGCGCTGGATCGCTCGGCCGCCTATGCCGCGCATGCCCGGGCCCAGCTCCCCGATGCGCGGGCCCACGTCGCCGTCGGCGACGCGCAGGCCCTGCCGTTTGCGTCCGGCACCTTCGACGGCGTGGTCTCCGGGCTGATGCTCAACTTCGTGCCCGATCCCGCCCAGGCGGTGGCCGAAATGCGCCGCGTGGCCCGCCCCGGCGGGACGGCCGCCGTCTACGTCTGGGACTACGCGGGTGAGATGCAGTTCATGCGCTACTTCTGGGATGCCGCGGCGGCGCTCGACCCGGCCGCCGCCGCGCTCGACGAGGGCACGCGCTTCGCCCTCTGCCGGCCCGATGCGCTGACCGCACTATTCCAGGCGGCCGGGCTCCAGGATGTCGCGGTGTCGCTCGTCGACGTGGTGACCGATTTCCGGGACTTTGACGACTACTGGACGCCGTTTCTGGGCGGCCAGGGCTCGGCCCCCGGCTACCTCATGTCCTTGCCGGAGGCGCGGCGCGCGGCCTTGCGCGACCACCTGCGCGCCACCCTGCCGATCCGCCCCGACGGCACGATCCCTCTGCTGGCCCGCGCCTGGGCGGTGCGCGGCACCCGGGCCTAGCCGGCCCGCCGATCCCGGGGCCGTGCGCGTGCCACCGGCCGCCCTGCCGCCTCCGCGCTTGACCCGTACCGCCCGCAGGGGTACAATGCCCAGAGACCTCCGGGCCGGAGCCCGCGGGGGGAGCGCGTTTCATGAAGTTGATTGTCCAGATCCCGTGCTACAACGAGGAAGATACGCTGCCGGTGACCATCCCGACCATTCCGCGCCGCATTCCCGGCGTGGATCAGGTCGAGATCCTGGTCATCGACGACGGTAGCCGCGACCGCACCGTCGCGGTCGCGCGCGCGCTGGGCGTCGACCACGTCGTGCGCCACACCTCCAACCAGGGCCTGGCCGCCGCTTTCCAGACGGGCCTCGACGCCTGCCTCCGCCTCGGCGCCGACGTCATCGTCAACACCGACGCCGACAACCAGTACCCGCAGGACCGCATCCCCGACCTCATCGCGCCGATCCTCGCCCACGAGGCCGACATGGTCATCGGCGACCGGCAGGTGCAGGAGATTGCCCACTTCTCGCCGCTCAAGAAGTTCCTGCAGGGCCTCGGCTCGCGTATGGTGCGCACCGCCTCGGGCACCAGCGTGCCCGACGCGCCGAGCGGCTTCCGCGCCTTCTCGCGCGAGGCGGCCTTGCGCCTGAACATTATCACCCGCTATACCTACACCCTCGAAACCATCATCCAGGCCGGGAAGAAGAACCTCGCCGTGGGCCACCTGCCCGTGCACACCAACCCGGTGCTCCGTAAGTCCCGGCTCGTGCGCTCGGTCCCCGACTACCTCAAGAAGTCGGTCGCGACCATCGTGCGCATCTGGGTGCTCTACGAGCCGCTCAAGATCTTCTCCTACATCGCCGGCATCTTCCTGCTGATCGGGCTGTGGGGCGTCTTCTGGCTGCTCGTCCACTGGGGCTTCGACGAGCACTTCAACTGGTACCGCACCTTCACCGGCCACCTGCCCACCACGTTCGCCACCGTGCTGGCCCTCGTCTTCGGCATCCAGATCTTCCTGATCGGCCTGGTGGCCGATATCCTGGCCGCCAACCGGCGGCTGACCGAGGACACGCTCTACCGGGTGAAGCGCATGGACCTCGATCTCTCGCGGCTCCGCGAGCGGGGCGAGGCGCTGGTCGACACACTACACGAGCACGGCCTGGATGGCGCTTCCTCGCCGGCCGGGTTGGACACCGCCGTCGACAGCACCGCGGACGAGCCCTCCGGCCCGCGCGTCATGGCCTGATACTTGCTGACTTCACGGCCGTTCCCCGGCCTCCGCGCGAAGGCCGACGGCGCCCCCGCGCCGCGGCCGGGGTGGGGTCTGAACCGGGAGCGGCACGACAACGGGGAGCACGACCGGGCACAATGCGGTGCGCCGAGGAGCGGGGCGCGCTTGGGCGGCGCGGATGATCAGGGGGCCGGTGCACGGCGGAACGCGATATTCGCGGCGTTCACCTGATTGTCACCCTCAAAACATTGTGATATAATGCACATGTGACCTGCCGGCGCGGGCCCACACCCGTGCGGAGTGCCGTGCCGGACCGCCGCGAGACCGAGGGAGGACGACGATGATTGAGTGGCTGGCAGTGCTGCTGTTTGTCGCGATTTGCCTGGCCAATGCGATTTTGCTGGGGAATATCAGCCGGCTGGTCGGCCCGCACCGCCCGCGTGCGTCCAAGCTGACGCCCTACGAGTCGGGCATGCCCCCGATTGGGCCGGCGCACCAGCGCTATACCGTGCGCTACTACCTCATCGCCATGCTCTTCGTCGTCTTCGACATTGAAGCGGTCTTCCTCTATCCCTGGGCCATCGCCTACAACGCCATCGGTCTTTACGGCCTCGTCGAGATGATCCTGTTCCTGGTCTTGCTGGTCGTCGGCTATATCTACGCGTGGCGAAAGGGGGCGTTCGATTGGGCGTCTTAGAGAATCGCTTCAAGCCGGGGGTAATCACGACCACCACCGACTTTCTGTTCAACTGGGCCCACCGCTCGTCGATGTGGCCGTTGATCCTGGGCACGGCCTGTTGCGCCATCGAGATGATGGCCGTCGGCATCTCGCGCTTCGACATGCTCGAGCGCTTCGGCATGCTTTATCGCTTCTCGCCCCGCCAAAGCGACGTGATGCTCGTCTGCGGTACCGTAACCAAGAAGTTCGCGCCGGTGATGCGCACCATCTGGGACCAGATGGCCGAGCCGAAGTACTGTATCGCGGTCGGCAACTGTGCCTCGGCGGGTGGGCCATTCCCGACCTACGCCGTCGTGCAGGGCATCGACGAGGTTGTGCCCGTCGACGTCTACGTGCCCGGCTGCCCGCCCATCCCCGAGGCGATCTTCTATGGGATCCTGAAGCTGCAGGAGCAGATCAGCACGGAGACGATCGCCAAGCGGGCGGCGGTCGACGTCGCGGCGCGGAGCGTGTAAGATGCAGCCTGCCCCGCCGCTACAACACGTCGATCCCGAGACGCATGTGGCCGTGCAGCGCCTGCGCGCGATGATGCCCGAGGCGATCGAGGGCGTGACCTCGCACCGCGACCAGGTGACCGTGCGCTTCCACCGCCCCGCCTGGGTGGCCGCGGCACGGTTTCTGCGCGACGACCCGGCCTGTAGCTTCGAGTACATGATCGACCTGACCGCCGTGGATTATCCGGCGCGCCCGGAGCGCTTCGACGTCGTGGTGCAGCTGTACAGCCTCTCGCAATCCCATTTTCTGCGCATCAAGACCGCGGTGGCCGAGGGCGACACGGTGGACACACTGACCACGGTCTGGAAGACGGCCAACTGGCTGGAGCGGGAGGCCTACGATATGTTCGGCGTGGTCTTTGCCGGTCACCCCGACCTGCGCCGCATCTTGTTGCCGCAGGACTGGGTCGGCTATCCGTTGCGCAAGGACTACCCGCTCGCCGGATACTAGGCCGCGACGGCGGGGGCCCGCGCCGCGCGGGCCCGCCAGGGTTGGTGAAAAGAAGGGACACGCAATGGCGGACGAAGAACGAGCCACCTGGGAAGTACGCTCGCTGGAGCCGCAGGCCGGCGACGAGGCGGCGGCCGCGCTGCTGGCCGGCGAGTCCAAGCCGGTCCAGGACCAGGAGTTGCTGCTCAATATGGGCCCGCAGCACCCCAGCACCCATGGTGTGGCGCGCGTGCTGCTCGAGCTCGACGGCGAGATCGTCAAGAAGGCGATCCCGGATATCGGCTACCTGCACCGCGGCATCGAGAAGATCGGCGAGTACCGCCAGTATAACCAATTCGTGCCCTGGACCGACCGCATGGATTACGTGGCCGCGTTCACGAGCAATCTGGCCTTCGTACAGGCGGTCGAGGGGCTGATGGGCGTCGAGATCCCGCCGCGCGCCAAGGTGCTGCGCGTGCTCTTCTCCGAGCTCCAGCGCATCGCCTCGCACTGCCTCTGGCTGGGCACCCACGTTATGGACCTCGGCGCGGTCACCGTCTTCCTCTTCGCCATGCGCGAGCGAGAACTCGTGCTCGACCTGCTGGAGATGCAGACGGGCGCCCGGATCACTCTGAACGCGCAGCGTGTCGGGGGCTTCCCGAAGGACATCCCGCCCGGCTTCCTCGAGAAGCTGGAGGATTTCCTGCGCGTGATGCCGGGGCATATCCACGAGTACGAGCGCCTGCTGGCCGAGAACCCAATCTTCCTGCGCCGGGTCAAGGGCGTGGGCGTGCTCTCGGCCGAGGAGGCCGTGCAGTGGGGCTGCAGTGGCCCCGTGCTCCGCGGCTCCGGCGTGGCCTACGACGTGCGCAAGGCGCGGCCCTACGCCGCCTATGACGCCATCGACTTCGAGATCCCGGTGGGCACCCACGGCGACGTCTACGACCGCTATCTGGTGCGCATGGAGGAGATGCGGCAGAGCCTGAAGATTATCCGCCAGGCGATCGACATCCTCCCCGGCGGTCCGGTGCTGACCGAGGACATCCGCGTGGCCCTGCCGGGCAAGGAGGCGGTCATGACCTCGATCGAGGCGATGCAGCGCCACTTCATCCTGACCATCTATGGCCTGCGCCCGCCCGTCGGCGAGTATTACAGCGCGGTCGAGAGCCCGAAGGGCGAGCTCGGCTGGTATATCGTCAGCCACGGCGATTCCGCGCCCTACCGGGCGCGCTGCCGGCCCGCGTCGTTCATAAACTTCCAGGTGCTGCCGGTGATGGCGGAGGGCGGCATGCTGCCCGACGTGGTCGCCGATATCGGCAGCATCGACATGGTAATGGGTGAGGTAGATCGCTGATGGCCCAGACCGCTGTTCGCGTCATTCCGCCGGCCGCCATCCACGAGCTCCTGGAGCGCTACAACCAGGTCGACCCGATGGAGGCGATGATCCCGGTGCTCCAGGAGATCGAGACCCGCTTCGGCTTCGTGACCGAGGCCGTGGTCAACCAGATGGCCACCGAGCTTGGGATCAGCACGACCGAGATCTACGGCGTGATCACCTTCTACGGCTTCTTCCGCTTCAGCCCGGCGGGCGGCCACACTGTGCTCACCTGCGAGGGGACGTCGTGCTACGTCCGGGGCGCGACCGCGCTACGTGAGGTGATCGAGGACCGGCTGCGCATCATGGCCGACCAGACGACGGAGGACGGGCGCATCAACTACGTGCCGATGTCGATCTGCATCGGCGCCTGCGACCTGGGGCCGCTCGTCGAGGTCGAGGGCGAGTATTACGCGCACGTCACGCCGGAGGGCATGAACCGGATCCTGGACGAGTGGCTGGCCAAGCCGGTGGGCGAGGAGGCGACGGACCACGCGGTCGATCAGCCCGACATGGGCCCGTACGGCTTCGGCCCGCCCGCGGCCGCGCTCGGCAGCGCGCTGCCTGAGCCGCCGCACCCACCCGGCGCGCACCACACCGGGCAGGCGACCCGGGGCATTCGCGACGAGCGCTAAGGGATCACGACCGCTGAGCATGGACGATTACGGCGCGCGGCTTGGCGCCCCCGAAGCGGGGGCGGCGGCCGCGCCTGAGGACGAACACGTATGAGTGGGGCTTACTATCCGCTGGACACCGATACCCGCACGCAGATCACGGTGGCGCAGTTCCAGGAGCGGCAGGCCGCCGCGCGCGACCTGTGGCGCCGCACCTACCTCGACGCCGGCAAGCCGGTGATCTTGGTCGGCTGGGGCTCGTCCGACGTCTTCCACGGTGCGGTCGAGACCTTCCGCGCCGTGCGTGCCTGGCTCGACACCAACCATGTCGACGCGGTCCTGCGGCGCACGGGCAACTTCGGCGCCGATTACGCCGAGCCCCTGGTGGATATCCTCCTGCCGGGCGGGCCCCGCATCTCTTACCGCCAGATTACCGCCGACAAGGTGCCGGAGCTCTTGCAGAGCGTGCTGCTGCACCACGACCTGAAGCAGGAGTGGGCCTTCCTCGTGCTCGACCGCGAGGAGTTCGACAACTCCACCCAGGGCTTCGAGGGCATCCCGGCGGCCAAGGACCTCGACGAGTTCAAGCTGCAGAAACGCATCTGCATGCGGAACATGGGCTACATCGACCCCGAGTCGATCGACGACTACATCGCGCGCGGTGGCTACGAGCAGTTGCGCCACGTGCTCTTCGATGTGAAGCCCGACGACCTGGTCAAGACGGTCACGGATTCGGGCCTGCGTGGGCGCGGCGGGGCGGGCTTCCCGACCGGCGTGAAGTGGGCGGGCGCGCGGCGCGCCAAGCGCACGCCGAAATACGTCATCTGCAACGCGCACGAGGGCGAGCCGAACGTCTTCAAGGACCGGCGCCTGCTGGAGAGCGACCCCCACGCCGTGCTCGAAGGCCTGATCATGCAGTGCTTCGCCTGCGGCACGCCCTGGGGCTACTTCTACGTCGGCGACGAGTATCCGCTGGCGATCCACCGGACGAAGGAGGCCGTGCGCACGGCCTACGCCGCCGGGCTGCTCGGCGACAACATCCTGGGCAGCGGCTTTAGCTGCCACATCGACGTGCAGATGGGCGGCGGCGCCTATATCTCGGGCGAGGCCTCGGCGCTGATGTTCGGCATCGAGGGCAAGCGGGCCATGCCCCGCGCCAAGGGCCTGCAGCGCTCCGTCGAGGCGGGCCTTTGGGGCCTGCCGACCTGCGTGAACAACGTCGAGACGATGATCAACGTGCCCTACATCGTCAAGAACGGTGCCGAGTGGTATTCGGCGATGGGCACCGAGTTCGAGCAAGGGCACGAAGCTTTTCACCCTGATGGGCAACATCGAGCGGGTCTGCATGGTCGAGTTGGAGATGGGCCGCACGATGCGCGATCTGGTCTACACCTGCGGCGGCGGCACGGGCAAGCTACCCTTCAAGGCGATCCAGACGGGCGGCCCCTCGGGCGGCTGCCTGGCCGAGCAGCATCTCGACCTGCCGATGGACTTCCAGTCGCTGGAGCCCGCGGGCGGCACGATGGGCAGCGGCGGCTACGTGGTCTACGACACCAGCGTCTGCATCGTCGACATGAGCCGCTATTTCAACCGCTTCAACCGCTACCAGTCGTGCGGCAAGTGCTTCCCGTGCCGCATCGGCACGAAGTCGCTGCTCGAGATGAGCGACCGCATCGCCTTCGGCGGCGGGCGCCCCGACGACCTCGACGTGATGTGGCGCTGGAGCGAGCACGTCGTCGAGATGTCGCTGTGTGGGCTCGGGCAGACGGCGCCTCTGCCGCTCATGGGCGGCATCCGCTGGTTCCGGCCCGAGTTCGAGGAGCACATCAACGACAAGTATTGCCGGGCGGGCGTCTGTGTGCGCCTGGTCGAGATCCAGCGCCGCAAGCAGGCGAACCAGGCGATCGCGCCCTACGAGCCGGAGTTCCTGCCGCCGCGCGTGGGCACCCGCGCGGCCACGCTGGGCACCGTGGGCAACGAGGAGTTCGCCGGGCGCCTGGGCAACGGTAGCGGGCAAGGCGGCGCGCCACAACTCCCGGCCGGGCGCCCGGTCGGCGAGACCCCGACCGTGCGGGTCGGGCCGCAAGGGTGAGTCTCCCGCGCTGGGCTTAAGCACGAGCACGAGGCTACGTTAAGGAAGGGCTTATGGCTGACGTCACGGTCATTATCGATGGGATACAGGTGCGGGTGCCCGAAGGCACCTACATGATCGACGCCGCGCGCAAGATCGGCATCGACATCCCGAACTTCTGTTACCTGCCGGGCCTGCGCGCCTTCGGTGCCTGCCGCATGTGCAGTGTCGAGACGAAAGGTCGCAAGGGCTGGGAGGTCGGGATCTCCTGCTCCATCGCCGCCAAAGAGGGCCTGGAGATGCGCACGCTGACCGACAACGTCTGGCAGCAGCGCCACATGGTCATGGAGCTCCTCGACGTCGACCACCCCCTCGACTGCCCGATCTGCGAAGCCAACGGTGATTGCCGCCTCCAGGATTACGGCTTCGAGTACGGCGTCATCGGCAAGGAGCTCCGCCGCGCCAAGATCGTGCGCCCCGCCGAGCGCCTCTCCCCCGCCATCGACCTCGACCGCGACCGCTGCGTGGTCTGCGGGCGCTGCATCCGCGCCTGCGACGAGCAGATCGGTGCGGTCGCGCTCGCCTTCGTGCAGCGCGGCATCGAGACCGTGGTCGACGCGCCCTTCGGCAAGTCGCTCATGGACACGCCCTGTGTGGAGTGCGGCACCTGCGTCGAGGTCTGCCCGGTAGGCGCCCTCAGCAGCCGCGTCAGTATGCACCCGGTGCACCACTGGCAGCAGCGCAAGACGCGCACGACCTGCGACCTCTGCTCGGTCGGCTGCACCTTCCAGGCGGGCGTGCACAACAACCTGCTCGCCGAGATCCGCTCGCAGGACAGTGTCGGCGTCAACGACGGCATCATCTGCGTGAAGGGCCGCTACGCCCACGACATTCCCTCGGCGCGCGACCGGCTGACCGAGCCGCTGATCCGCCAGGCCGACGGCACGTTCCGCACCGCCGAATGGGGCGAGGCCTACGACCTCGTGGCCGAGAAGCTGCAGGCGCACGCGGGCAACGTGGCGGCGATCGCCGGCTCGAAGCTGACGAACGAAGAGCTCTACCTGATGCAGAAGGTGGTGCGCGCGGGCCTGGGCAGCAACAGCATCGACTCCGACGCGCGCTACCCCGAGGCCGAGGCCCTGGCCGTGCTCGAAGAGGCCTTCGGCTACGGCGCGATGACGAACAACATGCTCGACACCCGCCAGCAGGCGGGCTGCCTGATGTTCGTGGGCGACAGCATCTACGAGACACACCCCGTCTACGCCTATCACCTGCAGCGCCTGATCCGCATCCGCAACGCCAAGGTCGTGGTGATCAGCCCGCGCTGGAACAAAATGAACGAGTGGGCGACGCTATCGCTCTTCCCGAAGCCGGGCACGGAGGAGATCCTGCTGCACGGCATCAGCCAGTTGGTGCTGCGCGAGTCGCTCGGCACGCAGCGCGCGAACGGCACGACCGGCTACGACGGCTGGGTGCAGTCGCTGGCGGCCTATGACCCCGAGACCGTGAGCCGCCTCACCGGCGTCTCGGTCGACGACATGACGAAGGCGGCGTTTCTCTACGCCTCGGGCGGCGCCCGCACCGCCCGCCCGGCCCAGCCCGCCGACCCGACCGCGCCCTCGCCGAGCTATCCCGCCGCCTCGATCATCTTCTCGGCGCGTGGTCCCTACGCGCTGACGCCCGGCGCGGTGCGTGCGCTCTGCAACCTGGCCCTGGCCACCGGCAACGTCGGCCGGGCGGGCGGCGGCGTCAACCCGCTGGTCGGCGACGCCAACAGCCTGGGTCTAAACGACATGGGCTGCCGGCCCGACCGCCTGCCCGGCTATGCGCCGCTGGACGCCGAGAACGCCGCCCGCTTCGGCGCGGCCTGGACCGTGGACCCGGCGCGGCCGGTGCCCGTGCCGACGGCGCCGGGGCTCAACTATCCGCAGATGATGCAGGCGGTGCTCGACGGATCGCTAGGCGCACTCTGGATCGCCGGGGCCAATCCGGTGCTCGAGGCGCTGGACCCCGACGCGCTGCGCGCCGCCCTGGGCAAGCTCGACTTCTTGGTGGTACAGGATCCCTTCATGAACGAGACGGCCGAGATGGCGCACGTGGTGCTGCCGGTGGTCTCGTTCGCCGAGAAGGAAGGCACCTTCACCAACACCGAGCGGCGCGTGCAGCGCGTGCGCCGCGCCAAGACGCCCTCGGGCCAGGCGGTGCCCGACTCGCAGATCTTCAGCGAGCTTGGCTACCGGCTCGGCCTATCGATGCCCTATCCCCGCCAGACCGACGTCATGGATGAGATTGCCCGCATGGTGCCGCTCTACGGCGGCGTCAGCTACAGCCGGCTCGACGTGCCGTTCTACGTCGAGGACGCGATCCCGATGCCGGGCGCGGTGTCCTACAAGCAGTTACGCATCGAGGGGCTACAGTGGCCCTGCGCCGACGCGCGCGACCGCGGCACGGCGGTCCTGTACGCGGACGGCGGCATCCGGGGCCACGGCTACAGCCCGGCGCCCGCGCCGCAACCAGCGGCCGCGGGGACGCCGGGGCAGTTGCGGATGATCGTCGGGTTCAGCCTCTTCCCCTATCGCACGGGCACGCTGAGCCGGCACAGCCGCAGCCTGGCCATGCTGCAGCCGCACTGCCGCCTCCACCTGCACCCGGCCGACGCCGCCCGTCTGGGCGTCAAGGATGTGGAGCAGGTGCGCGTGGCCGCGGCGGGCGCGCCCACCGCCAACGGCCACTCGGAGCTAAACAACCGGCCGGTCGACGCCATCACGCTGGTCAGCACGCAGGTGCCGCAGGGTACTGCCTTCCTGTCGATGACCATGGCCCAGGCCGGCCGCAGCCCGCTGGTGCGCCAGGCGCTCGCCGCACAGCAATCCGCCCAGGGCGCCAAGGCCATCGCCATCGACGTCACGCCGCTCTACGGCGCGCCGACCGGCGACGCGCGGCTGGGCCCCGGCCCGGCGACCGAGTACGTGCTTGGCCCGGCCAACGCCGCGCCGCCGCCTGACTAGGCGCGCCGATCCGACACCGGCTATCCCTCGGGAGGGGGTTTATGGACAATTTCGACTGGGTCTGGCTCCTGATCCGCTTCATCGTCGCGGTGATCATCCTGACCTTCGTGCTCGTCACGATGGGCTTCCTGACCTATTTCGAGCGCAAGGTCGCCGCCCACATGCAGCAGCGCCAGGGGCCCAACCGCACCGGGCCGATCGGCCTGCTGCAGTGGGTCGCCGACGCCGTGAAGCTGATCAGCAAGGAAGAGATCATTCCGGCCGGTGCCGACAAGGCGATCTTCTGGCTGGCGCCGATGGTGAGCATGTTCACCGCGAGCGCGGCCTACGCCTTCATCCCCTTCGGCGAGCAGATCACCCTCTTCGGCCGGACCATCCCGTACTACATCTCGGACACCCCGGTCGGGCTCATCGCTCTGCTGGCCCTCTCGTCGCTCGGCGTGTACGGGCTGATCATGGGCGCGTGGAGCTCGAACAACAAGTACGCGCTCCTTGGCGGGCTGCGCTCCAGCGCCCAGGTGGTCAGCTACGAGGTGACGATGGGCATCTCACTCATTGGGCCGATGCTGCTGTCGCAATCGCTCAACCTCAACGACATCGCGCGGGCGCAGGGCGGCAGCCCCGCGGGCCTCGGCGGCGCGCTGCTGGGCACGCCCGGCGTCTGGTTCATCTTGCTGCAGCCCGTGGCCTTCCTGACGTATCTGACCTCGGCCATCGCCGAGACGAACCGCACGCCCTTCGACCTGCCCGAAGCCGAATCGGAGCTCGTCGGCGGCTACCACATCGAGTACAGCGCGATGCATTTCGGCCTCTTCTTCCTGGCCGAATACATCAGCATGATCACGGTGTCGGCGATCGCGGCGTACTGCTTCCTGGGCGGCTGGCAGCCGATCATCCCGATCGGCGGCGCGGCGCTCGGCCCAATCTGGTTTATCCTGAAGATGTCCTTCTTCATCTTCTTCTATTACTGGCTGCGCTGGACACTCCCGCGCTTCCGCTACGATCAGCTTATGGGCCTCTGCTGGAAGGGCATGCTGCCCGTCGTGCTGGTTAACATCTTGCTGGTGGCCATCCTGCGCAGCTTCGTGCAGGCCGTGAACCCCGATATCCCGCCGCTGTTCCACGGGAGCCTGGAGCAGACCTGGCCCTGGCTCGTCTTCATCGCGATAGAGCTCGTGGTGGGTGTCGGCTTCGTCTTCTTCGTCTCGCGCCAGGCGATCAGCACCTGGTGGGGCAAGTCCGACCGCCCGATCACGGTCAAGGGCACCGGATCCGCGCTGCCGCCGCCGGGTGGGTTGGCGGAGGCGGAAGGACCGCGCCGCATCGAGCTGCGCCAGGGCCTGTAGGAGAGCGTAACCTATGGAATTGACGGATCAGCTCACAGGGTTCTTGCTGACCCTGCGGACCATGTTTGGCAAGACGGTAACGGTGGAATACCCGGACGCGATGCGCGAGCTGTCGCCGCGCTTCCGGGGCGCCGTGGGCTTCTTGCCCCACCCCGAGACGGGGCGCGAGAAGTGCGTGGGCTGCGGCCTCTGCCCGCAGATCTGCCCGGTCGACGCGATTACCATCGGCATTATCGAGGACGAGACGCCCGGCGCGGACCACATGGACGAGTGGCACCCGTTCGAGCACTACTACATGAAGGGCCTCGACCCGCTCGACCCGGACAGCCGCAAGTTCAGCTACTACTACCACATCAATGAGACGCGCTGCCTCTACTGCGGCCTCTGCGTCGAGGTGTGCCCGGTGGAGGCGCTCGTGATGAGCCACCACTTCGAGATGGCGACCGATAACCGCGCCGAGACGATCTACGACAAGCACAAGATCCTGCAGATGGGCAAGACCTACATGGCCGAGGTGAACGCCCGGCTGGAGGGCGTGCCCGTGCGGCCGCCGCTGCCCGGCCAGACCACCCGTCCGACCCAGGTGGGCCGCCCCGCCGCCCTGGAGCGGCCGGGCACGGGCGCCGAGGCCTACGGCGACGAGAGCAAGACCGCGATCAAGGAGTAGCCCGGACCGGAGGCGCCGCGCCGCGGCGTCGTGCCCGGCGATGCCCGCAACGTTCGCACCAGGCATTGGGAGTTTAGCTGATGAGCATACCGATCCCGTCGTTTCCGCAGATCATCTTCCTGCTGCTGTCGCTGATCTCAATCGGCGCAGCGCTGCTGATGATCACCCGGAATGACGCGGTGCATAGCGCCGTCTCGCTGGTGGTGGTCCTGTTCCAGCTGGCGGGCATGTACGTGCTGCTGAACGCGCCGTTTCTGGCGGTCTTGCAGGTGCTGGTCTACGCGGGCGCGATCCTCGTGCTCTTCCTCTTCGTGATCATGCTCCTGCAGATCCGCGAGGGGCCTGTGTTGGGCGAGACACACCGCATCCAACCGGCGGCGGCGTGGATCCTGGGCAGCGTGATCGCCGTGCTCCTCGTGCTGATCATCGGCCTGGCCGGCGCGACCGGCGCCCCGGCCCTGCAGCAGGGCGGCACCCTGCCGAACGGGACGGCGGCCGTCAACCCGGGCGCCTACTGGACCGTCGCGGGCATCGACCAGTTCGGCGGCGAGCCGCGCGCACTCGGCCGCGAGCTCTACACCAACTTCCTGCTGCCGTTCGAAATCGCCTCGCTGATCCTGCTCGTCGCCGTCGTCGGCGCCATCGTGCTGGCCCGCCGCGAGGATGTGGCCGAGGTCGAGCGCCATTTCCCGCTCGGCATCAGCCTGGGCCGCTCGCTCGTGCCCGCCTCGCCGCAAGCGCACGAGATCGCCCGCGTGCTTGGGGGCCGCATCCCCGGCGTGGAGGGTGTGGACACCGGACCGGACCTCGAAAGCGGCGACCCGCGCGTGCCGGTGGTGGCGGGCGGGTCGCGCACAGTCGACTACCGCTCGCCGCCGAGCGAGGCCGCCCACCCGAGCGAGATTGCGCCCTCCTCGCATGACACCAACGCCGCGACGCCGGAGGAGATCAAGGCCATGGGCGGCGACAAGCCCGAGCCTTAGGGGAGGCAGAATGGGAACGTACGACGTCAATGCGCCGGTGCCGACCGAATGGTTCCTCATCCTGAGCGGCATCCTGTTCGCTATCGGGATGATCGGCGTGCTCACCCGGCGCAACGTGCTGGTGATCTTTATGTCGGTCGAGCTCATGATGAACGCCGTGAACATCACGCTGGTGGCCTTCGGCGCCAAACTGGACTCGCTGGCGGGGCAGGCGTTCGTCGTCTTCGTGGTCACCGTCGCCGCGGCCGAGGCCTCGGTCGGCCTGGCGATCATCATGGCTCTGGTGCGCCACAAGCCGACGGTCGACCCGGCCGAGATGGAACTGCTCAAAGAATGACCGCGCCGCGCGCGGCCCGAACCGACGATTTGCTGAGGGGAAAGACTCATGCCTGATCTGCGCGAATGGAGCTGGCTGATCCCGATCTTCCCGCTGGTGGGGATGCTCATCACCGGGCTGGGCGGCCGGTTGTTCCGGCGCTCCGGCCAGCGCCTGCTCGCCGCCTATATCGCCTGCCTGGCGGTGACCCTGTCGCTGCTCCTGTCGATCGTGGTGGCCGTCAACGTCGCCGACTACGGCCGCTACATCTACACGCTCTACACCTGGATCCCCTCGGGCGATTTCCACCCGACGATCGGCGTCTATGTCGACGGCCTGACCGCGACGATGCTGCTGGTGGTCACGATCGTGAGCACGCTGGTGCACTTCTTCGCGATCGGCTACATGCGCGACGACGCGCGCGACCCGGATGTGGCGGCTCACCACGCCGGGCACGGCACCGAGCCGCACGGCGAGCCCGCGGCCGAGACGGCGCCCGGCCACGACCTGCCGCAGGCGGGCGCGGGTGATTCGGGCACGGCGGCGCCACAGCGCGACGTGGCCGCGCCGCGCAGCGGGCCGGGCGGCTGGCGCATCGCGGGCGCGCTGCAGAAAGACGGTGGCCTGCCCCGCTTCTTCGCCTTCCTGAACCTCTTCGTCTTCAGCATGCTGGTGCTGGTGCTCGCCAGCGATTACCTGGTGCTCTTCGTCGGCTGGGAGCTCGTGGGCCTGTCGTCCTACCTGCTGATCGGCTTCTGGTATCAGAAGCGCGACATCTTCGAGGACAGCAAGGGCTTCCTGCGCAAGGACGTGCCCTTCGACGCTGCGAAGAAAGCCTTCATCGTCAACCGCATCGGCGACTTCGGCTTCACGGCGGGCGTCATCCTGCTCTTCATCAACTTCGGCACCCTGGCCTATTCCGACGTCTTCAACATGGCGCCCACGCAGATGAACCACTTCGTGCTGGGCAACCTGCCGATCGTCTGCCTGCTGCTGTTCATGGGCGCCATGGGCAAGTCGGCGCAATTCCCGCTGCACGTCTGGCTGCCCGACGCCATGGCCGGCCCGACGCCCGTCAGCGCCCTGATCCACGCGGCGACGATGGTCACCGCGGGCGTCTACATGGTCGCGCGGTCGAGCCCGCTCTTCCATCTGGCGCCCGAGGCGATGCTCGTCGTGCTGCTCATCGGCACGACCACCGCGCTCATCGGCGCGACCGTCGCTTGCACGGCCACCGACCTGAAGCAGGTGGTGGCTTATTCGACCGTCAGCCAGCTGGGCTACATGTTCGCCGGCCTGGGCGTCGGCGCGTGGATTGCCGCCATCTTCCACCTCTTCACCCACGCCTTCTTCAAGGGCGGCCTCTTCCTCGGCTCGGGCTCGGTGCTCCACGGCATGCACGACCTGGAGGGGCAGGGCAAGGACGGGCAAGACATCCGCTGGATGGGCGGGCTGGCGCGCTACATGCCCATCACCGCGACCACCTTCATCATCTTCTCGCTGGCCAACGCCGGCATCTTCCCCTTCGCGGGCTTCTGGAGCAAGGACGAGATCATCAGCAGCGCGATCCTGCAGGGCACCCCCGCGGGCGCCGTGGCCGGCGTGCTGCTCTGGCTCGCCGCGTTCATGACCGCGTTCTACATGTTCCGCCTGGTGTTCCTGGTCTTCTTCAACGTGCGCCGCTGGGACCCAGCCCAGGTGCACCCGCACGAGTCGCCGCCGGTGATGACCGTGCCGCTGATGATCCTGGCCGGGGCCACGACCCTGGTCGGGTTCCTGGGCTTCCCGCCCGACGCGGGCTGGTTCCACCAGTATCTGGAGCCCGTCTTCGCCAAGGTGATGAACGAGGTGCCGGTGAGCGGCTACGCGCCCGAGAAGATCAGCCAGACGCTGCTGCTGCAGGGCATCAGCATGCTGTTCGCCCTGGCCGGGCTGGGGCTGGCCTTCCTGTTCTACTGGCGGCCCAACAGCCTGCCCGAAACGCTGGCCACGAACCTGCGCGGGCTCTACCGGGCCGTGCGCATGCGCTGGTACTTCGACGAGCTTTACGACCTCGTCTTCGTGCGCGGCGGCAAGGCCGTGGCGATGGGCCTTTGGTGGTTCGATCGCAACATCGTCGACGGGCTGGTGAACGGCGTCGCCGGCTTCTACGGCTGGAGCGGCGCGGCGCTACGCCGTATGCAGACCGGGTTCGTGGCCAATTACGCGCTGGCGATCGTGGTCGGCGTCTTCTTCTTGCTGGGTTATGTGCTGATCGCCACGCTGGCCCGTTAGGCCGGCCGGCGCTGACAGAGTGAGGGTCGCTTGTGGAAACCGATAACGGCTTGCCGTTCCTGCTGACACTGCTCACGTTCTTACCGCTCGTCTTCGTGGGGATCCTGCTGCTGCCCAACTGGCAGCGGCCGCAGTTCAAGGTCATCGCCACGATCGGCGCGGCGATCGACTTCGTGCTGTCGCTGGTCATGCTCGTCGCCTACAACTACGCGCCGGGCATCCTGCCGGGCACGGGGCTGACGCAGATGCAGTTCGCGCTGAACGTGCCCTGGCTGCCGCTCGGCATCCGCTACCACATGGGCGTCGACGGCGTGGCCATGCTGCTGGTCATCCTGACGACTTTGCTGACCCTCGTGGCGCTGCTCGTCTCCTGGGACCCGATCCAGAAGCGCGAGCGCGAATACTACATCTGGATCCTCGTGCTCGAAACGGGCATGATCGGCGTCTTCGTCAGCCTCAACTTCTTCCTGTTCTACATCTTCTGGGAGCTGATGCTGGTGCCGATGGCGTTGTTGATCGGCATCTGGGGCAGCGACAACCGGGTCTATGCGGCCGTCAAGTTCTTCCTCTACACGCTGGCCGGCTCATTGCTGATGCTGGTCGGCATCATCGCGCTCTACCTGCAGACGGGCACGCTCGAGATCCTCGACATCACCCGCATGGCGCCGCAGTTGCCGGCCGATTTCCAGACGTGGGTCTTCCTGGCCTTCGCCGCCGCCTTTGCCATCAAGGTGCCGATGTTCCCGTTCCACACCTGGCTCCCCGACGCGCACGTGCAGGCGCCGACCGCCGGCTCGATCATCCTGGCCGGGGTGCTGCTGAAGATGGGCGGCTTCGGCTTTATCCGCTTCGCGCTGCCGATGGTGCCGCAGGGCGCCGCCGCGCTCGCGCCGCTCATGGTGCTGCTCTCGGTGATCGCGATTATTTACGGCGCGCTGGTCTCGCTGGTGCAGCCTGACCTCAAGAAGCTGATCGCCTACTCCTCGGTGAGCCACATGGGCTTCGTGACGCTGGGGCTGTTCACGGCGATCTGGCTGGCCGGGGGGCAATACGCCGACGCGGTGCAGGGCATCGACGGCGCGGTGATCGTCATGCTGAGCCACGGCTTCCTCACCGGCGGCCTGTTCCTCTGCGTCGGCGTCATCTACAACCGCCTGCACACGCGCGAGATCCGGCAGATGGGCGGCTTGACCTTCCGCATGCCGATCTTCAGCACGCTCTTCTTGCTCATGACACTGGGATCCCTGGGGCTGCCGTTCCTGAGCGGCTTTGTGGGCGAGTTCCTGGTCATGCTGGGCGCCTTCCGCGCCAGCTGGGTCGCATCCTTGATCTCGATGATCGTCGTCATCTTCGCCGCCTGGTACCTGCTCTGGATGTTCCAGCGCGTGATGTTCCAGCAGCCCAAGCCGACCTCGGCGGGCCTGCGCGACCTGAACCGGCTCGAATTGCTGGGGCTGGTGCCGCTGGCGATCCTGGCCATCTTCCTGGGCATCGTGCCCGGGCCGTTCCTCGACATTATCCGCCCGGGCGACACGGCGCTGCTGCACCAGGTCGCCGTCAGCCTGCAGGACGCGCCGCACGTGGTGGCCTTCCTGAGCGGACTGATCCACTAGCTGCGCTGAGACGAGGTCTGTATGCCACCGATTAACCAGATCACGCCGGATCTGACCACGCTCGTCCCGGAAATCATCGTCACGGTGCTGGCCGTGGTGCTGATGCTGGCCGACCTCTTCCTGCCGATCCGCCGGCGGGGGATCTTGACCTGGGTGAGCGTGGCCGGCTACGCGCTGGCGCTCATCGCCGCCTTCTCCTACTTCTTTGCCGGCAACCTGCCCATCACCTCATTCTCCGGCATGATCGTGCTCGACAAGCTGGGGCTGTGGCTGCGCATCCTGGCGTTGCTGGCCGCGCTGCTCGGCGTCTTCTTCGCCGCCAACTACATCGCGGAGAAGGGCATGCCGCTGGGCGACTTCTACTCGGTGCTGGCCCTGGCTACGTTGGGGATGATGATCGTGGCCGCCTCGCAGGACTTGACGGGTATCTTCGTCGGCATCGAGCTCTCGTCCATCGGCACGTATATCCTGACCGGCTTCGCGCGGAACAACAAGCTCTCGAACGAGGCGGCGCTGAAGTACTTCCTGCTCGGCACCTTCGCGACGGCGATCCTGGTCTACGGCATGGCCTGGCTCTACGGCATGACCGGCACGACGAACATCCCGCTCATCGCCACCCAGGTGCGCATCCTGGTGGGCACCGGAGCGGCCAGCAGCGGCGGCCTGCTGCTCGCCATCCTCTTGCTCGTGGCCGGGCTCGGCTTCAAGGTGGCGGCCGTGCCGTTCCACATGTGGACGCCCGACGCCTACCAGGGCGCGCCGACGCCCGTCACGGCGATCATGTCGGTCGGCCCCAAGGCGGCGGGCTTCGCGGCGATCGTGCGCATCCTGATCGAGGGCCTGGGCCCGGCCTGGCAGCAGTGGGCGCCGGTCGTGGCGATCCTGGCCGTGCTCACCATGACGCTCGGCAACGTGACCGCGCTGATGCAGCGCAGCGTCAAGCGCATGTTGGCCTACTCCAGCATCGCGCACACGGGCTACATCCTGATCGCTGTCGCGGCGTTCAACCCGGGGCAGGTGAGCGGGCCGAACGCCAACCAGGCCGTGGCCAGCCTGCTCTTCTACCTCTTCGCCTACGTCTTCATGAACATGGGCGCCTTCGGCCTGATCATCTGGCTGGAACGCAACGGCGGCGACGAGAATCTGGAGACCTTCCGCGGGCTCTCCTCCTGGGCGCCGCTGCCCGCCGCGACGATGCTCTTCCTGATGCTCTCGCTGGCCGGCATCCCGCCGACGATCGGCTTCCTGGCGAAGTACTATGTCTTCCTGGCGGCCGTGAACGACAATCTGACCTGGCTCGCGGTGATCGGCGTGCTGAATAGCGCCGTTGGCGCGTTCTACTATCTGCGAATCATCTGGTACATGTACTTCGAGACGCCGCGCAGCACGCTGGCCGTGCGGCCCGCGCCCCTGGTGGCCGGGGCGCTGGTCTTCACGGCGCTGGCCACCGTCGTGCTGTTCGTGCTCGGCGGCGTCTTCCTGGACATGACCCAGCAGTCGCAGCCGCTCGTCGGGAGTCTGGTTCTGCCCATCCTCGCCGGCCGCTAGGGCTCAGCGCCCGCGGCGCCCGCGCGGGCGGCTGTCGGCGTGCGCGGCGCGGACGCGCGGGCGCATACCCGCCACCCCAAAGGTGAGCACGGATGGCACTTGAGCAGTTCGTCCAATATCTGGCCTGGGTCATATACCTCCTGGTCTTCCTCGTCGCCGCGGCGCGCGCCATCCGGCATCCGCGCCGGGCCGACGTGGACATTGCGCTGCTCTTCAGCGCGCCGACGTTGATCATCGGCATCGGCCTGCTGGCGGCGTTCGGCGTCATTCACGCGGGCCCCATCCCCAACGCGATCAACACCGGCTTGCTGCTCGGCATGGTCTACCTGCTCCTGCGGCTCTCGTCTGATTTCGCCGCCGTGCCTGCCGTGGCCCTGCGCGCCGCCGAGGTCGCAGGGGTGCTCCTCGTGCTCGCCGCCTTCGTCTTTGCCCCGCCCCGCCCACCCCTGGTCACGGTCTTACAGATGGCTTACGTTGTCGGCTTGCTTGTCTACGCGACAGTCGCGCTCGTGCGCCAGGCCGGCCGGGCCAACGGCGTCACGCGGCGGCGGCTGTGGGCCATGGCTGTCGGGTGTCTCTGGCTGGAACTGCTCTTTGTGATCACGGGGCTGGCGCTGGCCGTCCCCGCGCTGAGCGCGCTGACGCCGATGCTGACCGACCTGGCGGGCCTCGCCTCGGCCGTCAGCTTCTACCTGGGCGTCATCCCGCCCGCCGTTCTGCGCCGCGCCTGGCAGGAGCCGGAGCTACGCCTCTTCCTGGAGCGTGCCGCCCAGTTGCCGCGGTTGCCGGACACCGCGGCGATCGTCGCGGCACTGGAGCACGGCGCGGGCACCTCGCTCGGCGCCACCCGCGCCCGCATCGGCCTCTGGGATCCCGATGCGGGCGTGCTGCGCTACAACGGCGCCGACGGTCCGACTGCCGTGGCGACGGACGATGCGACCGTCAGCGGGCAGGCGTTCCAGCGCCAGCAGCCTCGCTTCTCGCCTGATATCCGGCCGGCCAGCCCGGCACAGCAGGAGGCGGAGGCCCGCCACCGGATTCGCGCCGTCATGGCGGCGCCGATCACGGCGGGCGAGCGCCGCCTCGGCGTGCTCACCGCCTACGCGGCGCGCGCCCCGATCTTCGCCGACGAGGATCTGACCCTGGTACAGCTGCTGGCCGATCAGGCCGCCGTGATCCTGGAGAGCCGGGCGCTGATCGACGAGGCGGCGCGCGTGCAGGCGCGCGAGGAAGCCACCCGCCTCAAAGAAGACTTCCTGTCGTCGGCCGCGCACGACCTGAAGACTCCGCTCACCACGCTGGTTGCCCTGACGGAGCTGCTGGAGCGCCGCGCCAAACGCGACCCGGAAGCTCCAGCCGACGTCGAGAAGCTGCGCCAGCTCAAGCGCGAGGCCCACCGGCTCAAGGCGCTGGTACTGGAGCTGCTGGACGCCGCGAGCGCGGAGCAGGGCCGCCTGGTCGGCGAGCGCAGCCCGGTCGATCTCGTGGCGCTGGCCCGCGATGTCTGCGAGCACCACTCCACACCGCGCCATCCGTGCGAGGTGACGGCGCCGGAGCCGGTGACGGGCCGCTACGATGCCAATCGCATGCTCCAGCTGTTGGAGAACCTGGTCGAGAATGCCGTCAAGTACAGCCCCGAGGGCGGCGTCGTGCGCGTGGCTGTTCGCGCGGACGGCGCCTGGAATGAATTGGTCGTGTCCGACGCTGGGATCGGCATACCGAGAGAGGATTTGCCCCATGTCTTTGAGCGTTTCCACCGTGGCAGCAATGTCGACGATCGGCACTTCGCCGGCATGGGACTCGGGCTCTATATCTGCCATGGGATTGTCGAGCAGCACGGCGGCCGGATCTGGGTGGAGAGTTCCTGCGGTCGGGAACGGCGCCCATGGCGGCACCACCTTCCACGTGGCACTACCCGCCGCAGTGGCCGCCGAACCCGCTGCCGCAGTCCGTGTGGCGGCAGCGGGCGGCTGAAGGCACCAGGTCGCAACTACGCCGCCACGGCCCGATCCTCATCGTCGAGGACGACCTCGAGATCCTGGCCACGGTGGCCGATATCCTGGAGTTCGAGGGCTACCAGGTGGCCCGCGCCGCCGACGGCGCCGCCGGGCTGGCCGCGGTCGAGGCCGCGCAGCCCGCGCTCGTGCTCCTCGACATGCGCATGCCGGTCGTCGACGGCTGGGAGTTCGCGCGCCTGCTGCGCGAGCGGGGCCACGCCGTGCCGATCCTGGTCATGACGGCGGCGCAAGACGCCCGCCGCTGGGCGCAGGAGATCGACGCCGCGGGCTACGTCGCCAAGCCCTTCCACCTCGTCGACCTGCTCGAAGCCGTCGCGCGCTTTGTCGACCCCACCCCGCCGCCCCCGGTGCAGTGACGCTCTGCCCCCGGTGTGTGCCGTCGCGCAGGCACGCGGATTCCGGTCGCGGGCGTCCGCATTGGGCGGGCGCGCCGGAAGAGTAGCGCGCAGCAGCAAGGGAGAGCGTGTACCATGGCCACCAACCAGACCGCGCAGGCCGGCTACGCCCACGTCAACGGGCTGGACCTCTACTACGAAAGCCACGGTCAAGATAGCGGGACGCCGCTCGTGGTCATCCCCGGGTCATTCTGGACCATCGAAGCCATGGGGGCGCTGGTGCCGCAGCTTGCCGCAACGCGGCGGGTCATCGCGGTAGAGCTGCAGGGACATGGCCACACCGCCGACATCGATCGCCCGCTGGCCTTCGAGTCGCTCGCGGACGATATCGCCGCCCTGATCGCGGCCCTGGGCCTCGCGCAGGCCGACCTGTTCGGCTATTCCCTGGGCGGGGGCGTCGCGCTGCAAACCGCGATCCGGCACCCGGCGATCGTGCGCAAGCTGGTGCTCGTGTCGACTCCTTTTGCCGGCGAGGGCTGGTACCCGGAAGACCGGGCGGCCATGCGCACCATCAGCGCCGAGGCGTTTGCCGGCACGCCGATCCACACCGCGTATCTGCAGACCTCGCCGTCGCCGGACGCCTGGCCGGCCGTCGTCGCCAAAGTGCGGCAACTGGTGACGTCCGACTACGACTGGACGGCCGCGGTTACGGGCCTGTCGACCCCGACCTTGATCCTCGTGGGCGACGCCGATAGCGTACGCCTGGCGCACGCGGTCGAGTTCTTCGGCCTGCTGGGCGGCGGCAAGGGGGATGGCGACATGGCCGGTCTCCCGTCCTCGGCGCTCGCGGTGCTCCCGGCCACGACGCACGTCGGCTGGGCGCCCCCGTTTCACGGGATCATGACCCGCACGCACCTGCTGGTGCCGATCCTCACGGAATTCCTCGATTCGGCCATGCCGCCGTCCGATTGATCCGGCGCGATCTCCCGCGCTCCCTGCCAACTCCGCTCTGGCTGTCTTGGTCACCTGGCATGGGGTATGATGGGTCAAGGAGAACCCCGTTCTTCCAGTCGGTGCGAATCCGGTGAGTGCACCTGAAAGGCACGTTGATGCCTGTGATCAGCTTGACCGAGCAGCAGGTCGTCGAGTTACTGAAACAGCTGTCGCCCGGTGAACAAGAAACGGCCCTCCGCTATTTGTTGAGGCAGTGGTGGCCCGGCTGGAGCGCGCTCTCCGCCTCTGGCCAGGAGCGGATTCGGGCGCTGGCCGTTGAGCACGGCCTTGATTGGGATACGCTGGATGAGCAGCAGCGCGAGGCATTCGTCGCCGAACTCCTCCACGACGATCGCTGATGGCCACCCGCGGCCGATTACCGGCCCCACCGTCCGGCGCACCGCCCCAGCACCGCGGGCACGGCTGGCTTAACGATACGCCGCGGCCTGCAGGTTGAACAGGTCGGCGTAGGTGCCGCCCGCCGCCAGCAGCGCCTCGTGCGTGCCGGCTTCGGTGAGCGTGCCCTGCTCGAGCACGAAGATGCGGTCGGCCAGGCGCACCGTGCTGAAGCGGTGGCTGATGAAGAGCGCGATCTTGCCCTCGGTCAGCGCTTTCATCCGCTGGAAGATCTCGTACTCGGCGCGCGCGTCCAGGCTGGCCGTCGGCTCGTCGAGGATCAGGATCTCCGCGTCGCGCATGAACGCGCGGGCGAGCGCGATCTTCTGCCACTCGCCGCCCGACAGCTGATAGCCCTCGTCGAACCAGCGGCCGAGCGTCGTCTCGTAGCCCTGGGGCAGGCGGTCGATGGCCGCGTCGGCGCCGCTCTTCGCCGCCGCCGCGCTCACCAGCGGCTGGTTCTCGATCTCGGCCAGCCGGCCCACCCCGATGTTCTCCCGCGCGCTGAAGAAGTAGGTCGCGTAGTCCTGGAAGATGACGCCGATGGCGGCGTGCAGGTCGGGCAGGGCATACTCGCGGATATCCACGCCGTCGAGCAGGATCACGCCCGCGTCCGGGTCGTAGAGGCGCGTGAGCAGCTTGACGATCGTCGTCTTGCCCGCGCCGTTCTGTCCGACCAGCGCCACGGCCTCGTCGGGCCGGATCACGAAGCTGACGTGGCGCAGGGCGGGCTCCGTCTTGCCCGGGTAGGTGAAGCTGACGTCGCGGAACTCGATGCCCTGGCGCAGCGGGCGCACCAGCGGCCGCGGCTCCGGCGGGCTGGTGATCGTGGGCCGGTAGTCGAGGAACTCGAACAGGTTGCTCAGGTAGAGGCTGTTCTCGTACATGTCGGAGATGCCGCCCAGGATGCTGGTCAGGCTCGACTGCACCGAGCCGACGGCCTGGGTGTAGAAGGTCAGGTCGCCGAGGGTGAGGCGGCCGGCGATCGTCTGCAGGGCCACGAACAGGTAGGTGCCGCTGGTGACGAGCGTGGTCAGGCTGCCCCAGACGAAGCCCATCAGGTAGCGCCGCCGGGCGAGCGCGCGGTTCTCCAGGTAGAACCGATTCGCGATCGTCTCCCAGCGGGCGATGAAGTGGTCGCCCAGGCCGAAGAGCTTGATCTCCTTGTTGTACGTGTCGCGCGTCAGCAGGTCGAGATAATACGTCATGCGCCGCCGGTCGGGCGACTGCCAGCGCGAGATGCGGTAGCCCTGCCAGCCGTAGCGCGTGCTCGCGATGAAGCTGGGGATCGGCGCGACCAGCGCGACCAGGGCCACGATCCAGCCGAGGCGCACGATCAGGGCGATCATGCTCAGGAAGGTGATCAGCGAGCGCAGCAGGGTGAAGATTTCCTCGACCATCGACACCGGCCGGTAGCCCGCTTCGCGCTGCGCCTGCTGCAAGGCGTCGTAGAACTGCGGGTTCTCGAACGACGCGAGGTCGAGCCGGTTGGCGTGCTGCATGATCATCAGCTGCACGCGCTTGGCGGTCAGCTCTTGCAGCGCCTGCTGGTTGACGTTGCGCACCGTCTGCAGCAGCGAGTTGCCGAGGTACAGGCCCAACTGCGCGGCCACCAGGGTGACCACGGCGTTGATGCGGTCAGGTGTGGACTGCTGCACCGCGGCCACGACCGCGTCGATCAGCAGCTTGCTGATCCAGGCGGTGGCCGTCGGCACGATGCCGCCGACGACCGACAGCAGGCCCATCGTCAGCGTGTAGCCGCGATGGCCCTCCCAGACAAGGCGCACGGCGCGCGGAATGCCCGCGGTGGTCGCGCGGAAGTTCTTGCGCCCGCGCGCGACGCGCGCACGCCAGGTTTCGGGCGGGGGTGGGGCGGCCGGCGCGGCCGGGGCCGGGCCCGCGCCGTTGCCGGCGACGAAGTGGGGACCGCGCCCTCCGCGGCCGCGGGGTGATGCGCTCATAGGCGTCCTTGGGCGCGGATTCGCGCAGGGGCCGGTGCGCCGCCGGCGGGGGCGGGCGCCGGGCTACCCGGCGCCGCGCCCTGCGCGCCCACTGTAGCATACGGCGCGCGTGCCGTCGGCGGCCCCACCCGTTCGGGCGGGACCCGGCCCGGCCGATCCGCCGGTGACGCGGGTGCGCGGCCGCCCGCTCGCCGGATGGCGCGGCGCCCGGGACCATCGCGCGCAGCGGCTACGCCGAGGGCACCTTCCACTGGGGCGGCGACCACGCGCGGGCAGATCGCCGAGATCGTCTACCTGGCGATTCACCGGCGCACCGTGACCCCGGGCTGGTGCCGCCGCCCAACGGCCGGCCCCGCATCCCAGCCGGGATGCGGGGCCGGTTGCCTACGCTGGCGCAGCCGCCGCGGTCAGGGCTTGGCGGCGCGGCGCCGTTGTAGGCGAGCGTCACCAGCTTGGCCACCTGCCCGCGCGTCGCCCCGGCTGCCGGCCGGAAGTAGCGCCCCGGGCACGGCTCGCCCGGGCCCCCGCAGTCGTAGCCGCTGATCACGCCCGCCGCGGCCGCCGCCTCCACGTAGCTGTAGAACGGGTCGGCCGGCGGCACGTCGGCAAAGGTCGGCGGGCTGCCGGGCGCGGGCGGCGGGTAGCCGCGCGCCAGGCTGATTACCTTGGCCAGCTGGGCGCGCGTGATCGCCGCGTAGGGGCGGAAGTAGGGCCGGTGTTGGGAGTCGCAGGGCTCGCCCGGCCCGCCGCAGGCGTAGCCGCTGATGATGCCGTGCGCCGCCCCCGCCTCCACGACGGCGAAGAAGGGGTGCGCCGGCGGCACGTCGGCGAAGGTGGCGCTGGTGGGCGTCGGCCCGGCCCAGCCGGCCGCGAGCACGACCAGCTTGAGCAGCTGCGCGCGCGTGACGGCGGCGCCGGGCCGGTAGTAGGGCCGCGGGTAGAGGCCGCAGGGCTCCCCCGGCCCGCCACAGGTGTAGCCGCCGGCGTAGCCGTGGTCGGCCAGCCAGGCGATGTAGGGGTAGAAGGGCGCGGTCACCGGCACGTCCGTGAAGGCGGGCAGGGCGATGTAGCGCTCGATCAGCGAGTGCCCCTGGGCATCGATGCCCACGGCCCAGGCGTCGCCGCCGGCCAGGGCCAGCACGTCGGCGAGGCCGCCCTGGGCGCCGGGCACCTGCTGCCAGGCCTGCCCGTTCCAGTGCAGGAAGCCGCTATCGCCCAGGGCCCAGGCGTCGTCGTGCGCCCCGGCGCTGACCCGGCTCGCCCCCGCCGGGCTCGGCACCTGGCTCCAGGCCTGGCCGTCCCAGTGCAGGATGCCGCCGTTCCCCACCGCCCACACGTCGTCGGCGGTAACCCCGTCCACGGCCGCGAGCCCGCCGACATCGGGGTAGGTCGGCACCGTCAGCCGCTGGCCATCCCAATGCAGGATCATGGCCCCGGGGATCGGCGTGCCGGTGGGGAACGCTTCGCCTTGCGCCCCGACGATCCAGGCATCGTTCGGGCTAAAGCTGACCACTCCGAAGCCGGCGCTGATCAGATTCTGACCGCCGTACGTGGTCAGGCGGGTGCAGCCCGTGGCCGTGCAATGCAGGAGGTCGGTGCTGGCGTCGTAGTAGCCGGCGTACACGGTGATGGCGTAGGCGTCGGTGCTACTATAGGCACTGATGCCCTCCACCTCCTCGTCGGGCGAGGGGTCGGGGCGCTGCGGCCTGAGGTAGGAGTAGATCAGGGTCCACCGCCGGCCGTCCCAGAACGCGATATGCGCGCCCCCAGTTAGCCGGGATGCCGCCGCCCGCCCAGACGCTGTTGGCGGCCCCAGCGCTCGCCTTCCACAAAGGAGCCGAGCCGCCCTGCGTTGGTGAGGGAACCGGCACCTGGCGCCAGGCGCTACCGTCCCAGTGGAGGCTGTCGGTGCCCCCGACCGCCCAGACGTCGTCTGCGCCCACGCCGGTGACGGCGCCCAGCCCCCCGATATCCGGGCTGCTGACCGGCCACCAGGCGGGGGTGGGGCTGCCGGGCAGCGGGGGCACGCTCGTGCTGGTCGGCGTGGCGGTGGCACTGACCGGCGCCGTGGCCAGGGCCGGGGCGGTCGGCGTAGTCGTGGCAGCGCCGGGCCGCGCCCCCGGGCCGGCGCCAGGCCGCGCCGGGGCGGCCTGCGCGGCCAGCACCCCGCCCAGCAACAACGCGCTCCCGAGGACGAGGACCACCAGCCCGGCGGCGATCCATCGGTTCACCATGCTGCTCCGCATCGTCAGCCTCCTTCATAGCTGTGTCCGCGCCTGGCTCCTCGGATGCGGGCCACCTCGCCCGCCTCGCGCCGGGGTGCCGGCATGCCGGTCTGGTTCCAGTATGGGGCGACGCCCCGCGACATGCACAGCGGCTGCGCGCCGGTGCCCGGGCCCCCTGCGCCCCAGGCACGGCGACCCCGGCACATGCGCCCCAGAGTCGTTCTATTCGATTTTACCACCGCGCACGCCGTTTGGCGGTATACGTAGGGTTAACGTTGCGCACATTCACTCCACATTTCTGACGCACGTGCTATACTCGGAGTGGACGCAGCCAGCAGGAGGCCCGGGCGCGGTGTTACCCGGGTTGTCGGCGCAAAGGGCGGCCGTGACACTCGTCGGGGCGCTGGTGGCCGTCGCGCTGCTCGTCGCCGGCGCCCTGCCCGGCACCCCCGCCGCGCCGCGCGCGGCGGCACCCGTCTCCGCTCCGCCGGCCGGCGCGCGCCCCACCGCCGCCCTGCCACCCACCCCGATCCCCGCGCCGCGTGCCTGCTCGGCACACCACGCCCGGCCCTCCCCGCGCCTACCCGTTCGGGCGGGACCCGGCCCGGCCGATCCGCCGGTGACGCGGGTGCGCGGCTGCCCGCTCGCGGGATGGCGCACGCGGGGCGGCTGTGCTATGCTGGCGGGGAGCTCAGTCCCAGGAGGGTACGCAGATGTGGAGTCCCGCCCCCGACGACCGGCCGGCCCGGGAGCGGCCCGGCGGCGAGAAGGAAACCGGCCGCGTCGAGGCCTTCAGCGACGGGGTCTACGCGATCGCGATCACCCTGCTGGTGCTCGAGATCCGCGTGCCCGCGCCCGGCGCGCTGGGGCCCGGCGGGCTGGGCGCGGCGCTGCTGGGGCAGTGGCCGCAGTATCTGGCCTTCCTCACCGGCTTCGCGACCATCGGCGTCATGTGGATCAACCACCACCGCCTGTTCACGCTGATCCGGCGGGCCGACAGCGCGCTGCTCGGCCTGAACCTGCTGCTGCTGCTCGGCATCTCGGCGCTCCCGTTCCCGACGGCGCTGATCGCCGAATACGCCGCCCTGCCGGGGCCCGACGCGACGGTCGCCGCGGCGGTCTACAGCAGCACGGGCATCTGGATCGCCCTCTGCTACAACCTGCTCTGGCGCTATGCCGCGGCGGGCGACCGCCTGCTGGGCGCGCACGTGGACCGCGCCAGCGCGGACGCCATCAGCCGGCAGTACTGGTTCGGGCCGCTGTTCTACGCCGTGGCCTTCGCCCTGGCCTTCGTCAGCGTGCCGGTCTGCCTGTTGCTGCAGCTGGGGCTGGCCGTCTTCTTCGCCCTGCCGCAGCAGACCGCGGCGCGCCTCAACCCGGCGGCCCGCCGCGCGGCCGCCGGGGGCACCTCCCGGGCCGTAGGCCACGACACCGGTTAGCCGACCGATCGGTGCGTCGTAAGGGCGCCTCGAGGGCTTGCAGCCCGTTGCATGGGACGCGGGTGACGCCGTTGCGCACCGCTATATACGACGTGTGTCTGTCCTTCATTTTTCATACGGGTGCAATGTGCTCGCCGTGCCGGTGCCGCGAGGCGGCCCGATGTTTCGCCTCGCTGGTGAGACCTGCGTTTGCGGATGGGCGTAGGGTACTCGGATCTCGGGACCTTCGGTCCGGCGTAGGCCATTGACCAACTTTCCGGACAGGTGGTATGATGTTGATCAAGCCGGACAACCTCGCGGTAACGGCGGGTTGCCACAGTCACTAGAATGTTGGACCGAGCCAATTTACACAACGCGTCATTGCGCTCGACTGAGCGCATGTTACCCGCACCGGGGCCTAGTTTCCCGGTGCATCGAGGGCAAATCCTCACACATATGGCTGGCAGCTCACCGTATCCGCGCACAGTCGGAGCGCTGCTGAGCTTCCGACTGGGGCCCCTACAGTCCGCTTCCTGGGTCGTGCGAGCCAATCCGACGCCGAGGTCTATGTCAGGGGGAACATCCAATGGGGACCTTGGCGCTTTGCTGGCGGCGCTGCCCGCCATACCTCCGCATTGTGCTCGCGGCAGCAGCACTCCTCTCGCTTCTGGCGTTCTTCTCACATGATACGAATCCCGGCAGCTCGGGGGGCCGCCCTGGCGTTTCTGTCGGCGGCAGTCAGGTTGGTATGGACGGGCCGAGCGGTGCTCGTCCATTCGGGGCGCGTAGTCAAAGTGGACAGACGGCGGGCGAGAATCCCGGGCTGGTTGTCGCCGCCGCGCGGCCTCTTGCCGGAAGCTTGCTCAGCGCCGGCTCGCGCGGGCCAATCGGGTCCGGCTGGGCGGAGCGCTTGTCTACCCGGGACTGCTGCAAGAAGACCCCACGGAGACGCCGACGGATTAGCCGACTCCGCCAGGCATGGACAACTACACGCCCCTGGTGCCCGACACCACACCCACCCTCTACGTGACGAACGTGGGCGGCCGCTTCTTCTATGGCGGCAGCACATCATTTGACCTGGGCACCGCCATCCCGCCCGCCTTCACTCAGGAGTTTCCCCTCATCAACTTCAACCAGCCCGGCGGATTCACCTGCAATGGCACACCCGTCGGCGGCAACACCCATCCCTTGACCGACGCGGATGAGAGCGCGCCATGCGCATTGATCCCCGCCCAGGCAACCGCCCCTGCGCCCACGCCCACATTGCTGCAGGCGGGGGTGGGCGTACTGGCAGGATACAGGGCGGTCTTCAGCACCACGCTCTACGTCTCGGCGGCTGCCGAGATCACCTTTGAGGTGCACTCGGACAATGCCTTTGTCCTGGGCGTCGGCCCGTTGAACGGGATCCCCGGCAATCCCCAGCCAAGTCGCGTGGGCGGCACTTACAGCCCGCCGCTGCCGCTGACGCCAACCCCGTATCCGACGAGACCTTTCGCAATTTTCCGATCCTGGGTCGGCTGAACGACGGCAACTGCTAACGGCCAGTCGGCATCTGCTTCCCGTTGCCGGGCTTCTACCCGATCGAGCTCGTCAATGTCTGGAGGATCGGGCGGATGGGCTGTATATCGCCTTGGAGAGCCCAAGTAATCCGAGCAGCACCCCGATCCTCAACGGGCCGAGTCCCACCCCCACCGCGCTGCCGACCGCCTTCTGCGGCCTCGGACTGGTGCACGAGCACCTCCGAATGTGGGGGCCTTGCATAACGCGTTGGCGCGCGCGGTCATCGCCCAGGATGACATTTGGGCGGTCGGCGGCTATGATATCACCGAGCAGGGCGGGCGCTCCCTTGTCGAGTTCTGGAATAACTCCCAGTGGTCCGTCATAGTCGGCCACGCCGGCGATCCCGACGTGGGGACGCTCAACGGCGTCGTGGCGGTGGGCAACCGTAGCGACGACGTGTACGCTGTGGGCGATCACGGCGTATTGCACTACGACGGCAGCGCCTGGAGCAGGGTGACGGATTCCGGGGCGACGGGAGGCCTCGGTGACGCGGCGGTTATTTCCGGGACGGTCGATTTCGTCGTGACGGTGAGCGACACGATTTACACCTACGACGGGTCAAACTGGAGCGGCCCCATCCCGGTGCCCGGCGGGGGCGTCCTGAGCAGCGTGGCGGTGAGCTCGGGCACGAACGCGACGGCGGTAGGGTACACGGGCACGACTCCCTCGCGCCAACCGCACATTGTCCAGTGGGATGGCAGCAGCTGGACGAGCGTTAGTGCCCCAGCGGTCGGCACGGATGGCTATCTCACCGGCATCGATTTCTACGACAATAGTCACCTCTGGGCGGTGGGCTCCTACTATTATAGCGGTGCTGACCGCTACGAGACGCTCGCCCTATACGGTGACGGACCGGCGAGCAGCCGGACCTGGCGGGTGATTCCCAGCCCGAACCCGGGCGCGGCCGATAACCGCCTGAACCACGTGTGGTTCAACACGGAAGGAGACGTGTGGGCGGCCGGCTCCTACTGGCCGGCGGGGGCCTCGGCGAGTCAGGCCTTGATCATGCGCTGGAACGACACGGCCTGGGCGCAGGTGGAGAGCCCCTATCCGGGGGTGAGCAGTCAACTGCTGGGGATCGCGACGATCCCCGGGAACACCGCCGTCGTCACGAGCACATGGGCCGTAGGCAGCTACGTGGCCAATGCATACGGCGCCTCCCAGACGTTGGCCGAGAGCATCCAGGCGCTGCCAGCGCCACATAGCAATCTTAGCTACTACGAAAACAAGCTCAATGCGGCTACTCTGGACGATTTCTATGCGCAAGGATGCACCGCCGCTGCCCGGGGCGATTTGGGTATTATCGTCCTGGACTTCGGGCAACCGCAAAATCTCGGGTCGCCGTCGAACCCCCGGTACGGCACCGAGCTTGTCGGACCGGGCATGCCGACGGCCTACATAACGGACCTGACCCCGACACCAACCGGAACGCCCGCTAGCCCTGTCGACATAACGCACGCGGTCGAGAAGTTTGCCAAGGGCTTCCACGACGCTTACCACGGGCCGGTGCCCGGCTGTGCTTACGTGCCGGGTCCCGTGCAATCCATTACGCTGACGGTCGGCATAAACAACCAGTTGAATGCCGTTGTTCTGCCAACGCCGACTGTGGAAATTTCCGGGCACGCCGCGGCGTGGGCGGCAATGGTGAAACGGATCAAGAACGACATTGCAGCCTATTCGGAGGTGAACGTTGTCGCAGGCATAGACGCGGAGCCTGGCTTCGACACGGGCTACATCAACACCCGGCAGTGGGCAGAGGCTTACAACAGCACTAATGTTTCGCGCTACTATAACTTTGGTAGCACTGATAGCTATCCGACCCTTCCTCTGGGGACGCCCACGCCTGTTGTTCCGCCGTTTGTTTGTTGTTCACCTTGGACGGTCGACAAGCTGTACCACGTTTCTTATGGCTTGGCCTGGGCCTACTCGCTGCCAGAAGTTTACTCGCCCCAGTCCGCCAGGGAATGGAACAGAGTGAAGCGGTGGAGCATCGAGAGCGACCAGCTACTGCGTACTGCGCCGGGGAGATGAGCGAGTGTGCGACAAGCCCTTGCGGGATAAGCCAGACAGAGAGCAGGCGGTTCTTCAAGCCCGGAAGAAGCGTGGAGAGTGTTCTGGCTGGAACTCAATGGCGATCCTGACACACGCCAGGGCCTTAACTGGTCCACGGATATCAAATGTAGCAACGGTTCCAGTGCGAGTAGTTGCCATTAGCGATGCGTATAGCGTTCCTAACGGCCTATTCAGCGCTGCTGCGCGTGGGAGGACATCCGTTATGTATTACCATGTAGCGTCCCGTCATTCGGGCGCGGGTTCTGGGCCTCGTCGGCGGCACACTGGCGATAGGCCTGGTCGCATGCGGCGGTTCTGGATCGCCGCAAGCAGTGTCCGAGCGCGTTCCGACATTTGCCCCGACCGTGACCGAAGCGCCTCAGCCACGCCGGGACCAGCCACCCCCACTCTAAACATGAAGGAGCTGTTGGCCTTGCTCCAGGCCGCGACCGAGGTTGCCTTGCGAACCCAAGTGGCGCTCACCGGCATACCGACCCCTGGTGCCTGGGCCACCGCCGCCCTATACGGGCCCCACGCCTGCCCCAAACCTGGGGCTCGATGGCTGCGCCCTAGCCAACGCTCTCCAGCCGCTGTACGTCACGTGTTGGGCCGGTTGGTACGAGGGGCATCTGGTCGACGTGCGGACGGGGAGCGAGGGCTATGGCCGGTGATTTACATCAAGGTATCCTGACGGTGTTTACCCAGCATGGCCACGATACCCAGTTGCTCCGGACCCCCGACAAAGTGGGCTCGGTGCAGATCACCACTGTCGCCGGCACGCTGTTCACGCTGACGACGGTCGACCACACGCCGCCGGTCACTTACACGTTCGACCTGGCCACACGTGCCTGGGTGACGCCGGGCCCCAGCCCCGTGCCCTCCGCCGCCGTCTCGCCCGTGCCGTCCGTATCGCCGGTGGCCACGCAGGCGCCGTGAGCGGCGGGCGGCCGCCTGCTGGGCGCACGTGGACCGTCCGAGCGCCGCGGCCATCAGCCTGCAGTACTGGTTCGGCCCGCTCTTCTACGCGCTCGCGCTCGCGCTGGCCGTCGTCAGCGTGCCGGCCAGCCTGCTGCTGCAGCTCGGGCTGGCCGTCTTCTCGCCCTGCCGCAGCGACAGCGGCGCTCCTCAACGCCGGCGGCCCGCCGCCGGCGTGCAACCCTCGCCCGGATTCGGGAGAGGGGCCGAGAGGGCGTGAGGAGGGGCTGAGACCGAGGACGCCGGCGGGCCGCGCCGGGCGGTTCGCTACCGGCGATCCGGCTGCCGGCCCGCATTCGCTTATTCGTTCGCGCGCAGCGCATTGCTTATTCGCGGTCGGCCCGCTCCTCCACATCCCGGCGGCCGGCGGGCCGGAACTGTACGCCACCATCGCGGGACGGAGCCCGTGCCCACGGGCGCAACGCGGGCTACGATGCGCTACCCTCGGGCCTGCCGGCCGGCAGTTGGGTGAGCACGCGCTTCGGCACCTTGCAGACCATCGTGTAGGCCGGGTCGAAGACGTTGCCGACCTCGTACTCCACGCACTGGCCCAGCAGCAGGCTCGCCGCGCGGGTGTCCAGCCCGTAGTCCTGCGCCAGCCAGCGCAGCATCTCCGTCGTGGCGTGCTGCAGCGCCTGGTCGAGCGGGCGGGCGTTGCCGACGGTGAACATGTAGTCCGCGGTCTCGCCGCGCGGCCAGCCGATTGTCCAGCCCTTGCGCAGGTCCAGGGTCACCCGCACGTCCATGCTGATCTCGATGCCGGTGCCGACGATCTCGCCGTCGCCCTGGACCGCGTGGCCGTCGCCCAGGTGGAAGAGGGCGCCGGGGGCGAAGACGGGGAAGTAGACCGTCACGCCCGCCACGAAGCCGCGGTAGTCCATGTTGCCGCCGTGCTCGCCGCTGGTCGCCGTCGAGATGGCCTGGCCGCCCGGCGGGGCCACGCCGAAGCAGCCCAGCATCGGGGCGAGCGGCAGGGCCAGCCCGGCCAGCGCGGGCGGCGGGTCGGCCAGGCGCGCGGTGCCCGCGGCCGGGTCGACCTCCCACTCGACGATCGTCCGCTCGGGCAGATCGCGCGCGGCCGCCGGGTCGACCACGTTCGGCGCGAGCACGGAGCTACTGCCGCCGCGGGCCCGGCTCGGGCGGATCTGCTCCAGCCGCACGACGAGCGTGTCGCCCGGCTCGGCGCCGTCCACGTAGAACGGTCCCGTCTGCGGGTTGCCGCCCGGCGTGGCCTGCGCGCCCGCGGCGTCGCGCCCCCAGGCGTCGACGGTCGTGGTGACGATCGTGTCGCCGGGCGCGACGTGTAGCACGGGCGGGTGGCTGCCGAGGGTGCGATGATACATGGTGGGCGTGAATTGATGCGTGGCCATGGGGCGAGCCTCCTGCACGAGCGGGGTCAGGGGTCGAAATAGGGCGTCACGTGGCCCGTCGCGCGCCACTCCTGATAGAGCGCGCAGGCCTGCGGGACGCGCACCGTGTGGCCGCCGGAGAGCGGCGGCAGCGCGTCGGGCGCGAACCAGCCGACGGCCAGCGCCTCGGGCGACGTCGCCGGCGTGCCGGCCACGATGCGGCAGAGGAAGAGGTGGTTGTACAGCTGATAAGGCGAGCGCGAGGGGTGGCGCCGCGAATCCCAGACGCCGAGCAGCGCGACTGCCTCGCCCTGGACGCCGACCTCCTCCGCCAGCTCGCGCACGGCCGTCTGCGCGGCCGACTCCTCGAACTCGCACGCGCCGCCGGGCGTGGCCCACAAGGCATCGTCGTGGCGCTGCAGCAGCAGGATGCGCCCGGCGTCGTCGAAGACGGCCGCGTCGGCGACCGAGAGTGGGGTCAGGTAGTCGAGCCGGCGCGCGAAGATCGCCTGCACGTCGGCGGCGGGCAGATCCAGGCCCGCGGCCATCATCTCGCCCGCGAGGGCGATGAGGCGGCGGGCCCGTTCGCGGTCATACTCGTTCGTCGCGTAGTGCAGCAGCGCGCTCGCCTGGCCGCGGATCTCGCCCGCCCAGCGCACGATCGTGGTCGCCGAGCGGGCGGCGTCGTCGGGCATCGGCGGCCTACGGGTTCGGCGTCGGCGTCGCCGCGGCCAGCGGCGGGTTGGGCGTGTGCACGTCGGGCGCGACCATATACCAGTTCGGCCAGGGCTCGAAGCGGCTGAAGAAGTCGTCCTGGCTGATCACCTTGCCGCCCTTGATGATCTGGCGCGTGATGGTCGTGTCGAGGCCCTTGTGCGCCGTCTCGACCTGCTTGGTCGTGCCGGGCGGCAGGGTCGGGTCGACCTGGTAGATGTTCGGCGGCGCGTCCTTCACGTTCTCGACCTGCGGCCCGATCAGCTTCACGTCGTCGGCGATCTTCGTGCCGTAGAAGTTCACGTGGAGCTCGTCGTTCGACATGTCGGTCTGGATCAGCAGGTAACCCGGCGTGCTGTTCACGAACTTCAGGTCGACGCCCGGGTCGAAGACGGCGGCGTCGAAGCCGACCGGCTCGCCCATGCTCTCATACCAGCCGACGCGGTAGGCGTGCTGGTGGCGCTCGGTGATCGGCAGGCCGCTCCAGAAGGCGGCGCGGAACGTCGTGGTCGAGACCTGGCAGACGCCGCCGCCCACGCCCTGTTGCGTGCGCTCGGCCGCGATCACGTAGCCCTCGACGTACCCCCGGTCGAGCGTGATCGGCGCCACGGCGTCGAGGAAGGAGAAGGTGTCGCCCGGCGGCACCACGACGCCGTTCAGGTAGTCGGCCGAGACCTTGACGTTCGTGTAGCGGGCCTGGGTGGAGCCCTTATACGAGGTGGTGCCCTGGCCGATGAGCCCCTTGATGCCCAGGGCGTTGATGTCCTTGCTCGAGACCTTTGGCGCCGAGGTGATGATCGGCAGGTCGACGTTGCGCTTGTCGGTCGTCGCCAGTCCGGTCTTGATCGCCGCAATCGCGGCCGTCTGGTCGACCTTCACCCCGTCCTGGCTCTCCTTCAGCACGGCCAGCTGGCCGTTGTTCCAGGCAAAGCGGGCGTTCTGCGGCGCCATGTCAATCTGGTCGGCCCAGTTGCTGACGAGCGCCTGCAGGTTATCGTCCTGGAAGGCGATGACGAAGGGGTGCGGCGCGCCGGGACCCTGGCGCTGCAGCTTCAGCAGCTTCTGCGAGATGTCGCGCGGCGCCACGGTGAACTGCTTGTCGGCGTGGTGGGCGACCAGCGGCGCGCTGAGCAGCGTCTTCAGCGCGCCGGACGTCTGATCGACCTCGGCCTGCGTCACCTGGGGCGTGGTTACCGTCACGGGCAGCGTGACCTCGCTCGTGGCCAGGCGCGATAGGCTGGTGCGGATGGTCTGCACGGCCGCGTAGACGTCGAGCTTGCGGCCCTCCTGCGCGGGCGTCGTCTTCACCTGCTCGCCTTGCAGCCAGACGTCGCCTTCTTGCAGCGGCTGATCGATCTGCGGCGCGACCTGCTTCTGCAGGTAGGTCAGCAGGTTATTTTCGTCGAGGCTCACCGACAGCGGCACGACGTCGCCATGTTGGGCGGCGCCGATGCGCGCGTCCCAGGTGGCCAACAGGTTGCCGGTGCGGCCCACGGCATAGGCTTTGTCGACCGTGCCGTCCAGGTTAACCTGCATGCCGAGCTCGTTGGGCTGCGGGTGCCACTGCTGGCCGTGCCAGGTGAGCACCACCGGCTGACCGGCGAAGTCGGCCACGCGGTTCTGCAGCAGCACGCGCGCCTCATCCGGCGTCTTGCCGCCGACGTCGACGCCGAGCACCTGCACGCCAGGGAAGATGCGCCCGGCATATTGCTGGTCGTACCAGCCCGCGTAGGCGAAGAGGCCGATGAGCGCGACGACGATGAGCCCGGCGAGGACGCCGAAGACGGGCCCCACCCAGCGGCGGCGGCGCCGGGCCGGCGGCGCGGCCGCGCTGACCCGCGACGGGTCGTAGACGGCCGGGCGGCGGGGCGCGTGCTCCGGCGCCTCCTCCACGGGCGGCGTCCAGGGCGGCGGGGCGGGGGCGGCCGGTGCGGGCCGCGACGCCGCCGGGGCGGCGGCCTGTCGCGGAGGTGACGCGGGCGCGGCGCTTTGCCGTGGCGGGGCAGCCGTCGTGGCGGCGGGCCGCGGGGCGGCCGCGGATTGGCTCGACATGGCGACGGTGGGGCGGTCCTCCCAGGGGAGGGGCTCTTCGGGCGCCGCGGGCGGCGGCCAGGCCGGGGGCGCCGCGGGGCGCACGCCGGTCGTGGGCCGGGGCACGCGGGGAATATAGCCCGCGTACTGCGTTTCTGCCGGCTCCCCCGAGTCCCCGTCGATCACGCCCTGATCCAGATTCCGACGACGCCTGGTTTCGTCTGTTGACTGGCTCATGCTGTTTGCCTCACCCTGATCTCGGGCCGCGTCACTCGCGCTCCTCCACGTGTTATGTTATGTTAGCACAACTCTCTATTGTAAGCAAGTCAGTAAGCAAGTCGCGGACCGCCCACGATCCGCCCGTCCGGTGGCGCGATCGGTCCCTACAGGTTAACGGGTGGTAAACGAGTTCTAGTTCCCCGCGTCGGCGGGGGGCGGGACGTCGGGGGGCGGGGGCTCGTCGTAGAGGGGCTCCATGCGGCCGGGCCGCACCCAGAGCAGCCAGAGCGCGAGCAGGCCGCCAAAGATGACCACGGCCGCCAGGGCGACCGCGCCGGCCAGAAACCAGCTGGCGCCCGGGGCCGGCGCGACGGCGCGCGCCGTGAAGGCGACCTCGGCGGGCGCGCCCGGCGCGTCGTCGCGGGTCACGTCCAGGCGGTGCGCGCCCGCCGGCACACCCATCAGCGTGAAGTGCGTCTCGGCCGTCTGCAGCACCTCGACGCCGTCGAGCGTGACGTGGAAGATCGGCGCGGCGCCTGACGGCGCGGAGGCCGGGGTGGGCCCGGCGACCGCCAGCACGACCGGGACCGCGCTGCCGTCGACCACGGCGCCCGCGCCGGGCGCCACGATGGTCACCGCGGGGCCCGGGGTCTGGGCGGCCGCTGGAGTGGCGCAGAGGAACAGGGCGGCCAGCAGGAGGAGCCCGGCCGCGGCCCGACGCGTCACGCGCCTGCCGGGCGGCTGATCTTCAGCTGCACCCCGCCGACGCTCAAGATGTCGCCGTCGAGCACGGGCGTCGGGCGGGTGATCTCCGCGCCGTTGAGCCGGGTGCCGTTCGTGCTCTGGTAGTCCTCGGCCCACCAGCGCCCGTCGCGCCAGGTGAGCAGCGCGTGCTCGCCCGAGATGAAGTTATCGTCCAGCGGGATCGTGTTGGTCAGCTTGCGGCCGATCGTGGTGATCGGCTCCAGATTAAACGTCGTGCCCGGCGCCAGGCCCGTGCTGCCGGGGTTGACGACCGTCGCCTGGCCGTAGGGGCTGGTGGGCAGGGGCGCGGGCCGCACCTGGCGCAGGTCGCGCGTGAGCGTGCGCACGACCTGGAAGACGAAGAAGTAGAGCAGGAAGACGAAGGCCAGGCGCAGCAGGAAGATGACAAGATCGAAGGGCAGGTTGGCGAGATTGGTCATTGCATGAACTGTAACTCGAAGCCGCCGAGCGAGATACGGTCGCCGTGCGCCAGAACCGACGTCGCCACGGCCTGGCCGTTGACGAACGTATGATTCGTGCTGTCGAGATCCCGGATGGCGTAGCGGTTGTGTTGGAAGAGGATCTGCGCGTGGTGGCGCGAGACGCGGCTATCCTCCACCACGACGTCGTTGTCAAGCTCGCGGCCCAGGGTGACCAGCGGCGTGGTCAGGCGCACGATGGTGCCCGCCTGCGCGCCGCTGACCAGCTGCAGGGCCGCGGCGGGCTGGGCCGGGGGGACCGCGGCGGCGCGCGGGCCTGCCGGGGCCGAGGCGTCGGCGCGCACGATGGGCATGGCCGCCGTCGGTTGGTAGGCGCTCGAGTCGATGGCGGCCGGGGCGGCCACGGCCGCGTCGGCCATGCGCGCGTCGACGTCGATGTTCCGCCGGGCCACCTCGGCGTTGCCCGCGATCGTCACCCGCGGGGCGGCGCGCAGCTCCCAGCCGTGTTCCTGGGCTGCGTCGCGCACGAAACCGGCCATCTCGCGCTCCAGCTTGGCGCGATAGGGTTCGAAGGCTTTGAAGTCGGCGGGGTTGAGGCGCACCTGGAAGTAGTTCGGGGCGTAGACGCGGCCGACGCCCGCCGTGAGCTGGTGCTCCATGGCGCGCTCGATGCGCCGGGCCACCTCGGCGGGCTGCACGCTGCTGCGGAAGAGGCGCGTCAGCGAGCCCTCGAACAGGCGCTCGACGAAATCTTCGAATTGCTGCAGTGCGTTCATGCCGGTCCTTCGGGCCGTGACGGTTCCCCCGCCGCGCGGCGGCTGCGCGCGGCTCGCCCCCACTTATAACGTCGCGATCGCGTCCGCGCGATTATAGCCTATCCCCGCGTGCTGATCAACTTCGCGCGGTGGGCGCGGGGCAATTAGGGCTGGGGTAGGGCGGCGAGCGCCGCGGTGATCTGGTCGCGGAGGGTGGGGTCGCTGGTGAGCGCGAGGGCTTTCTGCAGGTCGGCGACGGCGGCGGCCGGCTGCTGCTGCTGGGCGTAGAGGAGGCCGCGCCCGTAGTAGGCCGCCGCCGGATCGGGATCCAGGGCGATCGCCTGGCCGTAATCGGCCAGCGCGCGGTCGTATTGCTGCTGGACGGTGTAGATCTGGGCGCGGTGCAGGTAGGCGGCGCCAGTTGCCCCGTAGCGGATCGCCAGGTCGAAGCTGCTGATCGCCACGTCGGGGGCGCCCTTCTGCTGATAGAGCACGCCGCGCGCGTAGTACGCGGCGGCATAGCCGGGGCGCAGGGCGATCGCCCGGTCGTACTCGGCGATGGCGCGACTCACGTCACCCGCGGCGGCGTCCGCCTGCCCGGCCTGGTAGGCCGCCGTGGCGTCGTCGTGCACTCCGCCGCTGAGGAGCAGCCCGCCAAGCACCAGCGCGGCGACCAGCACCACGCCGCCCGCCAGGGCCCAGCGCCAGGGGATCGCCACCAGCCGGCCCGGCGGCGGTCGCCATTCAGTACTATCACGATCCGGCATGACGCCAGCATAACCAGAGTGCGCCGTCTCGTCAAGTACTTTCGGGCTCTGGATGCCGATTAGCGGTCTCGGGATGAGTTCTTGCTGGAGCACAACGGGTTCACGAGAACACTATCGACGCGGAAGAAACTTCCGAGAATATTCTATTGAGGCAGTGCACAGCGGAACAGGGCGCCGCCGCCGGCGCGTGCGCCACATGGTTTTGCAGACGCGACCGGAGCATGAGCGATGACGAGCGCAGATCACGCGCGCTTGCCAAACCATCTGGCGCACCCCGGGCCCATTCCCCGCCGCCCCGGCCCCCGTGTCAGCGCCCGTAGCCGCGCGTTGCCCTTACGGATTCGCACCTCGCACCAATCCCCAGCGCCGCCCCGCCCCCTGCCGGCCGCGCGACCGGCGCGGTAGGGGCCGCCCCGCAGTGCCGTCCGGCTCCCCCCGAGATCGCGCCTGATGTAAGCGGGAATCAGGGGGCCGGGCGTCTGTGGGAGCTGGCTCAGCCCGGCCTGGCCCCCGACCGCTCAGCCCGGGTGCAGCCGGGATAGTCTGTGGGCGCGCGCTCTGTCGCGCGAGGATGCCACCCGCAGATCGTGCCCGCGGAGCACCGCGCTGCCCGTGGAGGGGTGAGCCCCATGGTCGCCCGGCCGCCCCGAGATCCGGCCTCAAGTGAGCCGACATGTAGCCCGGAATCGGCTGCGGGCGCCGGCGCCGTCCGCCGAGGCCGCCGCGCCCCATGGCCGGCGGGTCGCCCGGATCGCTTGTAGGCCGGGGCGGCCCCGCGGGGACAAGGCCGTCCCGCGGATCGCGACGGCCCGGGCCACGCCACGGATCCCCCGCACCCAGGCCTCGCCCAACGACGACCGGCAGCGCCAGTCCACCCGTCTCAAAATGTCCCATCCATGTCCCATCGCGATTATCTCTCAGTTAAGCCGTAAAGACGAAGGATACGTTGTCGGCGCCGCCTCTGCGACGCCTGGGATCGCCCCAGTTTCCCGAAAAAGGGACATTCTGTGACATTCTGGGACATCCTGACACGTCCGCCCGGCTGGCGGTCCGGCCGAGCTGCCGGCCGGGCCGCCAGATTGTCTTGCAGACGCGACGGGAGCATGAGCGATGACGAGCGCAGATCGCGTTCGCTTGCCAAACCATCTGGCGCACCCGCCGGCCCGATCCGCGGGCGTGTGACGCCCCGCGGCGCACGGTGTATACTCGGGAGGAGGGGACCAGTGGCGGTGCCCTCGCCGCTCCGCCGGCCGGCATGGGGCCTGCCGGTGCACGTGCTGCTGCCGAATCAAGGAGGATGACGGGATGTTGCAGGATCCACGGGTCGAGAAGATGGCCGAGGTGCTGGTGCAGTACGCGCTGGGTGTGCAGCCCGGCTGGCAGGTGGGCATCAGCACCACGCCGCTGGCGCTGCCGCTGGTCGCGGCCGTCTACGAGCAGGTGCTGGGCGCGCAGGCGCACCCCGCCGTGCTCCTCCAGGTCCCTGAGCTCGACCGCATCGTCCTCGAGCGCGCCGACGACGACCAGCTGGCCAACGTCACGCCGTTCGGGCGCATCCTCTGGGATGCGTTCGACGCCCTGCTGCTCATCCATGCCGACGAGAACACGCGCGCCAACAGCGGCATCGCACCGGAGCGCCTGGCACAGCAGCAGCAGGCCGCCCGCCGCTACAACCGCGGCATGGCTTGGCGCGAGGCGGGCCGGCCCTACTGCCTCACCCAGTTCCCCACGCAGGCCTTCGCCCAGGACGCCGGCATGAGCCTGAGTGAGTACCAAAACTTCGTCTTCCGCGCTTGCATGCTCGACGCGCCCGACCCGATCGCCGCCTGGCGCGACCTCGGCACGATGCAGCAGCGCCTGGTCGACTGGCTGCAGGGCCGCCAGGAGGTCCACGTCGTCGGCCCCGACGTCGACCTGACCTTGAGCATCGCGGGCCGCACCTTCCTCAACTCCGACGGCCACCACAACTTCCCCTCGGGCGAGATCTTCACCGGCCCGGTGGAGCATAGCGTAACCGGCCACATCGCCTTCAGCTACCCGGCGCACTATCGCGGCCGCGTGGTCGAGCGCGTGCACCTCTGGTTCGAGGAGGGCCGCGTCGCGCGCTTCGAGGCGGGGGCGGGTGCCGACTTCCTCGGCGCCATGCTCGACCTCGACCCCGGCGCGCGCCGCCTGGGCGAGTTCGCCATCGGCACGAACCGCGGCGTCGACCGCTTCACGGGCAGCGTGCTCTTCGACGAGAAGATGGCGGGCACGATCCACTGCGCGCTCGGCGAGAGCTACGCGCAGACGGGCGGCACGAACCATTCGGCGATCCACTGGGACATGGTCGCCGATATGCGCGAGGGCCGTATCACCGTCGACGGCGACCTGTTCTACGAGAACGGCGCGTTCGTGATCTAGCCGCCCCGCCGGGCATCGCTACGGCGCGACCGGGCACTGTACCTCGGTGACGAAATCTGGGCTGTCGCCCTTGCCGGCGTGGAGGTAGACGTCGCGCATCGGGCCCGCCACGTGGTAGCCGTGCGCCTGGATCCAGCCGAACAGCACGTCGTAGACGTGCCCGATCTCCGCGTACACCCCCTTGTGCGTCAGGCAGGCCATCTGCTCGACGCCGGGCAGATCGTACACACGCACCTCGGCATCAGGCTCGACGGACCCGGCGTACGGAATGGCAAGCTCGACGTGCATGTCGCGCATTTGCGGGCCCGTGCCGGAGTCCAGGTAGAGGGCGATGTAGGGCCCGGTCATCGTGCCGTGCCGCGTCACATAGTCCTCCAGCGTGCCGTACAGCCGGCCGAACGTCTCGTTGATCCACTCCACGCTCGCAACGGTGCCCAGAATGGCCGCCACGTGGATCGGCGGGATGGCCTTGAGCACGACTTCCTGACTGGTTGCCGTGGGAATGTTCATCGCGATCTCCTTTATCTCGTCGGGACCCGACCGTGCCGGCGAGCAGTCCACCCGGCCTCAGTGCCGGGGCGCGAGTCTGCCGCGAGGCGGGGCGGCGGGGCCGGCCGGGACCGCGTGGCCGGCGTACCAGGCGGCGAGGAAGAGCCCGCCCGCCATGAGCGCGGGTAGGCTGAGCACCACGAAGCCCTCCGCCGTGGTGGCGAACCAGAAGACGGCATGGGTGAGGAGCCCGCCCAGCACCAGCAGGGCGCCGCCCGCGAGCTCCCAGCGCCAGGCGATCGCGGCCGCGGCCACGAACAGCAGGCCGGGGACGGCCAGATGCCCGGCGACGGCGGCCGCGTCGCCGCCCTCGCCCAGCCCGGCGAGGATGCCGAACAGCGTCCAGCCGCCCGCCCAGACCACGGCCAGGCCGCGGGCGACCCAGCGCATGCCCCGGCCGGCCGCAGGGCCCGTTCCGTGCGTGTTGATCATGGTTCCCACCCCCTGGTGCCGCGCCTGCTCTCGCCCCATGGTGATCGTAGCACACCGCGGTGTGCGGTGGGGTGGCGCGCAGGTGCAACCGGGTGAACGGGGGCCGGCGCCGCGCTCCGCGTACTCGGCGGACTTGCCGCATGGCGGGTGCGTCGCTGTATAATGCGCGTAGCGCAATGGTGCCGGGTTGCCCCGGCCTTCCCGGACACGCGAGATCTGCGCGGCCGCCGGCCGTGCGCACTCAGAGGGACGGGGTATGGCTTCCGATAGCCCCGACGCGGACCCGCGCGATTCCGACGTCGCGCGGGCTTTGAGTGACCAAGGCGCCGCGGCACTGCAAAACGGCGACCCGGCCGCGGCCGTCGCGCTGCTGACAGACGCCGTGGTGCGCTGGCGGGCGACCGGCGACGCGGCCGGCCTGGCCCGCGCGCTGCACCACCTCGGCGTCGCTCACGCCCGCCTGGGAGAGCCGCGCGGCGCCCTGTTACTGCTGGCCGAGGCCGCGGCGCTCTTCGGGACGCACGGCGTCCCCGCGGACGAAGCGGCGACCCGTCACGCGCTCGGTGAGGTCTACGCGGACCTCGCCGCCTATCCGCAGGCACGAATGCAACTGGAGGCCGCCCTGGCCCTGCGCCGCCGCGCGCCCGACCCGGCCGGTGAGCAGTTAACCCTCGGGCGGCTGGCGCTCGTCTGCCGCAAAGCCGGCGACCGCCTGGCCGCCGTCGACTACGGCCGGGCGCACCTGGATGCGGCCCGCGCCGCGCGTGACCTCCGAGCAGAGGCGCCGGCCCTCGTCGCGCTGGCGGAATTGCTCGCGGATGCCGGCTATGACGCCGCCTCCGTGGCGGCGCTGGCCGAAGCGGTCGCAATCTATGAGGCCCTCGGCCTGCCGCGCGAGACTGGCGAGACGCTGTTGACGCTGGCACAGGTGTACTTCGACGACGGCGATTGGGAAGCCGCGATCGCTCCCGTGCAGAGGGCGCTGCCGCTCTTGCGCGACGGCGGCGCGTGGGGCCCGCGGGCCACCCAATGGGAGCACTTTCTGTTCAGCCGCCAGGTGCCGGACCAGGCCCGGTCGGCCATGCAGCAATGGCGCCACGGCGACCGCCGTGGTCTGGACGCCCTCATCGAGTCGGCACGGGACCAACTCGCGGCGGCGAGCTCCGTGGCCCCGAACGCGGTCGCCGATCAGCTGCTGGCCCACCTGACGGAGGCGGCCGCGCGGCTCGCCGCGTTACCGCCCCGGTCCGCGGCGACGCCGGCTCCCTCCACCGACGAGATCGCGGCGCAGAGACGCGCGCAGCACGCCCGACCTGCTCGCGGCGCTCGGCCGCGCGCGAGGCACCGGAGCGGCGCAAGGCCGCCCTCGCCCTCGGCGTGCGGGGCGACCAGAGCGCCGTCGAGCCGCTCATCGCCTTGTGCGCCGACCGCAACCAGTGGGTGCGCATGGCGGCCGTGCGCTCGCTCGGCAAGCTCAAGGACCGGCGGGCGCTCGCCGCCTTGTGCGTGCGCGTCGTCGAGGATCGCGATAAGGAGGTGCGCCGCTCCGCGGCCGCGGGCTCTCGGCGCGCTGGGCGAGCCCGCTGGCTGTTCCCGGCGCTCACCACGGCGCTGACCGATGCCGTTCTTCCGCGACGGTCGAGAGCGCCGAGAAGGCCTTGCGCAAGCTGAAGGCCGCGCCCGACCCGGCCGTCGCTGCATCGCGCTGCTCACGCACAAGGACATCGTTCGGCGCTACGCGGCGGCCCTGCGGCTGGCGGGGCTGGGCGAACGGCAGGCCATCGCGCCGCTGGCGCGGGAGGCCGTCAATCCGGACCAGCCGGTGGAAGCGCGCGCCGCCTTCCTCAAGGCGCTCACCGCCCTGCCCGATGCCCGGGCCACCGCGGCCGCACTGCGCGTGCTGGACGACCAGCCCCCGACGCCTGGCGCGCCGGAGGGCCCGGATCCCGGTGGCGTACTCAAGGCAGCCGCGCTGAGACTACTCGCCCGTGCCGATACCGCGGACCTGGGATCGCTTACGCCGCGGCTCGTGGCCTACCTCGACGACGCCGCGCCTGCCGTTCGCCACGCGGCGGTCCAGGCCCTGAGTGCCGTCGGCGACGCCGCGGCGATTCCGGCCCTCGAGCGTGTCCAACAGGCCGACGATGCCGCGATCCCCGCGCCAGGGCGTGCCGGAGGCCAGCGCACGCGCCTGCGCTCCGCGGCCGCCGAGGCGATCACGCGCATCCGCGCCCGCGCCGCGGGCTGAGTGTCGCCACGCCGCCAACTTGCGCGGGGCCATCCGGCCCTGCCGCGCGGTCGTGTGTAGAAACGAAGGGTGCGCGCCGCCTGCGCGCTGGGGCTGTCTGCGACGGAGTGCGCCATCCCCCAGCGCGGGCGCATGGGACCGACCCTACACCGGTCGAAAGGCCATGCTGCGCCATAGCCCCACTGCATGCGGCCGTCCCCCGGTCGCGCCGGCCCGGCTGTGCTATAATGTGCCATGATCGGGCGTTCCTACCTCTACATCGTCGCCGCCGTGCTGGGTGCGGGCGTGCTTTCCCAGCAGCCCGCGCTGGTGACGCTTGGCATCCTCGGCGGGCTCACCCTGGCGATCGCCTGGGGCTGGCAGCGCGCCTGCCTCACCGGCGTCCGCTACGAGCGGCGCTTCCACGAGGACCACGTCTTCTGGGGCGAGACCGTCGCCTGCGACGTCACGCTGACCAACTTTAAGCTGCTGCCCCTCTCCTGGCTGGAGACCGACGACATCTTCCCGAAGGCGCTGCCGTTCGTCGGCCATGAGCCCGAGCTCACCTCGCTGCCCCGCGCGGTGATCCTGGGGCATACCACGGCGCTGCGCTGGTTCGAGCGCATTCGCTGGCACTACACGGTGCGCGCCGCCGCGCGCGGCCTCTACCGCTTCGGCCCGGTGACGCTGCGCTCGGGCGACATCTTCGGCCTCTTCACCCGCGAGGAGGAGGTGCCGGCGGCGGCGCGGCTCTACGTCTACCCGAAGATGCTCGACCTGCCGGTGCTCGGCCTGCCCCCGCGTCACCCCTTCGGCGACATTCGCGCCCAGCGGCAGCTCTTGGAGGATCCCATGCGCACCGCGGGCGTGCGCGAGTACCGGCCCGAGGACCCGTTCAAGCGCGTGCACTGGAAGGCCACGGCGCGCACGCAACAGCTGCAGGTGCGCGTCTACGACCAGACCACAACGCACACGCTGATGCTCTTCTTGAACATCGAGAGCTACATCCACATCTACGAGGGCATCGACGCGCGCCGCGTCGAGTGGGCCGTGGTCGTGGCCGCCTCGCTGGCGCGCTACGCCGAGTCCCAGCACTGGAGCTTTGGCCTGATCTCGAACGCGCCCGCGGCCGACGGCGGCGAGAGCATCCGCATCGCGCCGAGCCACAGCCCGGAGCAGTTGACCCGCCTGCTCGAAGGGCTCGCCCGCGTGATCATCTACCCGATCCGCGGCTTCAGCGAGATCCTGCGCACCGAGACGCAGAACCTGCCGCACGGCAGCACGGTCGTCGCCATCTGCCCGGTGCTGCCCGAGGTCACCCGCGGCGCGCTGCTGCGCCTGCGCGAGCGGGGGCTGCGCGTGGTGGTCTGTGCGCTCACCGACGCGCCGCCGGAGCCGCTGCCCGGGCTCCTGCTCTACCATCTGCCGCCGCCCGCCAACGCGCCCTACCTCGTGCTGCCGGAGGACGACGAGGCCGAGGCGCGGCCGCGCCGCCCGGCGCTCACCGACCTGCCGCCGTTGCGCCCCCGCCGCCCGCTGTTCTTCCCGGGGGCTCCGCCGTGATGCTGCGCCGCTTCTACGCACCCGGACCCGATCGCGAGGTGGCCGGGGTCGACGCGCAGGCCGAAATCCTCGGCCTGGCGGTCGCGTTGCTTGACCTGCTCTGGATCCACCCGCTGTTGAGCCTGCTGGGCAGCACGCGCCCCGACGGGCAGCCGCGCGTCGCGCTGTGGCCGCTGGTGCTGCTCGTCCTGCTGGCGCGCGGCGTCGTCTGGGCGCTCGAGCGCCGCCGGGCCGGCGCGGCGATCTACAACGTCGTGGTCGGCGTGGCCGCGCTGGCCAGCATCGGTGCCGTCCTCTGGCTCGAGTTCTATGCCGCCGAGCCGATCACGGGCCCGGGCGGGCTGCTCGCCGGCCTGCGCGCGCAAGGCCTGATCGCCGTGCTGCTCGCCGGTCTCTTGCTCTGGTGGCGCACCCTGCAGGGCGAGGTGCTCGAGCTCGGGCGGGTTTATACGCGCTTCCGTAGCATCCTGCTCACGTACCTGGTCTACGCCGGGATTGCCTGGCTGTGGCACGCACCCGCGCTGACGCCGGTGCTCACGCGCGACAGCTTCGGCGTCTTCCTGGCCGGGCTCTCGGCCTTCGCCCTGGCCCGCTCCCGCATGGAGGGCGACCGCAGCCACCAACTGCTTAGCACGCGCTGGTTCGTCTTCTCGCTCAGTCTGATTGCCGTGGTGCTCGCCCTCGGCCTGCTGATCGGCAGCCTCTTCGCGGGCGACGTCATGACCGCGCTCTTCAACCCGTTGCTCACGGCTGTCGGCCTGCTGGGCGTGGTGCTTGTTTTCGTCGTCGAGGCGATCACCTGGGTGCTCTTCATGCTGATCAACTTCCTGTTCGGCTGGATCCATCTCACCCCGGCGCAAAGCTCGCAGTTGCCCGTGCCGCCCGAGTCGCTCGGCAGCCAGGCGCAGCGGCTGCTCGACAGCCAGCCCACGCAGGCGGGGATTGACCCGCGGGTCTTCGGGTTCCTGGGGGGCCTGCTCGCGCTGGTCATCTTCGCGCTGATCCTGCGCGCCGTGCTCGGCAGCGCCCAGCGGCGGCGGCGCACGCTGGCCGAGGGCGAGCGCGAATCGCTGCTCGACTGGAAGGCCGTGCTCGCGTCGCTGCGCCGGCAGAGCCCCGCCGCGGTGCGCCCGCCCGATCCGCTGGACGCGCTGGCGCGGCTGGCCGCCTATCGCCACACGGTCCGCGTGCGCCGCGCCTACCGCGCCGCGCTGGCCCGCGCCGAGGCGCGCCATCTCACGCGCCTGCCCGCGCAAACCGCCGACGAAGTACTGCCCGCCCTGGAGGGCGTCTTCCCGACTGCCCGCGCGCCGCTGCGCACGCTGACCGCCACCTACGACCGCACGCGCTACACCGCGACGCCCGCAGGCGAGGCCGACGCAGCCGCGGCCGAGGCCGCGCTGCAGGCCATCGAGGCTGCTGCCCGCGAAGGGGAGACGTGAGCGCGCCCGCCGGCCCGTGCACCGTGCGCCCTGCCGCCTGTGCCGATGTGGAGGCGATCGCTAAAGTCCATGTAGCCAGTTGGCGCACCACCTATCACGGCATCGTGCCCGACGCCTTCCTGGCGGAGCTCGCGCCGGCCCGGCGTGCCGAGGTCTGGCGCAACCGGCTCTGCGATGGCGCCGCGCCCGGGCCGGTCGTCGTGGCCGTCGACGCGGCGGGTCACGTGGTGGGCTTCGCCTCGGGCGGACCTGAGCGTGGTGAGGACCCGATCTATACCGGGGAGGTGTACGCGGTCTACCTGCTGGCCGAGGCGCAGGGCCAGGGGCTGGGGCGGCGGCTGGTGCGCGCCGTGGCCGCGGGGTTGGCGGCGGCCGGGCATCGCACGATGCTCATCTGGGTGCTGGCCGCGAACCCCGCCTGCGGCTTCTACGCCGCGCTGGGCGGTACGCCGATGCGCCGTCAGACCATCGCCATCGGCGGTACGGATCTCGAAGAGGTCGCCTATGGCTGGGACGACATCGCCGTGCTGACCGGCGCCTCCGCCTCCGCCCCGGGCGGCTGACCGCTTCGCCGCCCCCGCACCACCCGCTCCAGCAGCGCCGCCAGGCGGCCGGCCTGCGCCGCCCGGGAGTAACCCGCCACCACGAACGCCCGCCCGCGCGCGCCCATCGCCCGCGCTTCGCCGGGATGGGCGTGCAGGTGGCGGATCGCCGCGGCCAGCGCCACCGGGTTCTCGGGCGGCACGGCCAGCCCGGCGCCCGCCGCCGCCAGCAGCGCGCTCGCCTCGCCCTGCGGCGCGCTCAGCACCACCGGCGTGCCGCAGGCCAGCCCCTCGAACAGCTTGGAGGGCAGCGCGCCCGCGAAGACCGGCTCGTCGCGCAAGCGGCACGATCGTGCAGCCGGCCAGCGTCAGATAGCCCGGCATGGCCGCGCGCGGCTGCTCGGAGAGCAGGCACAGGTTGGCCAGCCCCAGGGCCGCCGCGCGCTCGGCCACCGCGGCCTTGCGCGGCCCCGCGCCCACGAACAGCAGCACGATCTCCGGCGTGTCTTGCAGCAGCCGCGCCGCCTCGACCAGCGTCTCCATCCCCTGCGCCACGCCGTGGATGCCCGCATAGATCGCCACGAAGCGGTCGCCCAGGCCGAGATCGCGGCGTAGCGCGGCGGCCACCTCGGGCGCGGGGTGGAACTCGTCGACGTTGGCGCCGTTGGGGATCAGGGCCACGCGCCCCGGCCGGATGCCGCGCGCCGTCAGCCGCCGCGCGATGCCCTGCGTGACCACGACGATGCGCCGCGCCCGGCGGTAGCAGAAGCGCTCGACGCCCTCGGCCAGGCGGATAGCGCGCGGGCTACTAAGTTCGCCGAGCGCGACCGCGCTCTCAGGCCAGAGGTCGCGCACCTCGAAGACGAAGCGCGTGCGCAGCAGCACGTTCAGCACCGCGCCGGCCAGCCCGGCGAACAGCGGGGGCGAGGTCGCGTAGATCACGTCGTAGCGCCGCCGCAGGCCGACGACGAGCCCCGCGGCGATCGCCATGCCCATGTAGCTCAGGTAGAACAGCATGCGCTCGCGGAAGCCCTTGTGCGGCGAGGTGATCACGCCGAGGCGGATCACGTCGATGCCGTCCAGCGGGCAGCGCTCCCAGAGCTTGCCGCGATAGGCCGGCGGGATGATGCCCGAGGGGTGGTTCGGCACCTCGGTCAGCATGGTCACGTGGTGGCCGCGCGCCACCAGCCCGCGGGCCATCTCGTACGCGCGGGTCTGCGTGGCGCCTACCTCGGGTGGGAAGTACTGGCTGAGATAGAGGATGCGCATGCTCAGCCGGTGCGCGAGGCCGCCCGGCAGGCGTCGACGAAGCCTTGCAGGGCGGCAAGCACGGCGGGATAGTGCTGCATTTGCACCAGCAGGTGGTCGGTCGAGTAGCCACCGGCCACGATGACCGAGGAGCCGACGCTCGCGCAGAGCCGGGCGACCTCTTCGAGGTAGCCGTAGACGTCGAGCGGGATGGTGATGTCGAGCGTGATCAGCTTCCAGCCGGTGCTGACGGTGGCGTGCGGGAAGCGACCGGCGACGCGCAGCCAGAGGTCGTTCGGCGCGATCAGGGTGAGCTCGGCCGGCTCGCGCACGACGCTCTGGAAGCGCCCGTCGTGCACCGCGGCCAGCGCGCCGAGCAGCTCGGCATAGCCCGCGGGCGGCAGACTGACCAGGCTGAAATCGATCTCGGGATGGGTGCGCAGGTTGGTCGCGGCGAACACCTGGCGCAACTCGACGCGCATATCCTCAACCCCCATGCTCGGCCTCCAGGGCGCCGGGATAGCGCAGCACGCCGGGCCGCGCCCGTGTGCCCATCCCGGCGGCGGTATTGGCGGCGCCGTCCGCGCCCTCGACGAACTGGGCGAACCAGCTTTCCATGTTGAGCATCTGCCAGAGCACGCGGCTGTGATCGGCGTCCCCCGCGACGTGCTCCTCGACCAGGCGGCGGCTCGCCCGCGCGTCGAACAGCCCGCGCGCCGCGGCCCCCGGGCCGAGCAACTGCTCGCGCAGCCACGGCGCCAGCGGCCCGCGGAACCACGGCGCGATCGGCGTGGGGAAGCCCTTCTTGTCGCGCCGCGCGGCCACGATGGGCGGCAGCAGGTCGGCGACCGCCGCGCGCAGCACTGCCTTGGTCTCCAGGTTGCGCAGCTTGATCTCGGGCGGGATGCGCATCGCAAGCTCGACCAGCCGATAATCGAGCAGGGGCACGCGCGACTCGATCGACCAGGCCATGCTCATGCGGTCCTCGACCTGCAGCAACGCCGGCAGGTAGTGGCGCACGTCGTAGGCCAGCGCCTCGCCCAGCGGGGAGCGCGTGCCGGACGCGGGGGCCGGGCCGTCCGCCGGGGCGTAGTCGAGATCGCGCAGGGCCGGGCCGAAGAGCGTGGGGAGTGCCGCACCCGCCGTGTCGGCGCGCAGGCGGCCGCGCCGCCCGGCGCGCAGCGCCCCCAGAGCCGCGCCGCGCAGCGGCGCCTGGGCCAGCACGCGTGCCCCCGCGCCGAGCAGCGCGCCGAGCAGCGCCGCGCTGGGGCGGCGCCGCAGGGCGCCCGCCAGGCTGCGCAGGTAGGCCGGCACGTAGCCGAAGTAGCCGCCGAAGAGCTCGTCGCCGCCCTGGCCGCCGTTGACCACGGTCACGCCGCTTTCGCGCGTCAGCCGGCAGACGGCGTACTGCGGAAAGGCGCCCGGGCCCGCAACCGGCTCGTCGAGGTGCCAGACCAGGCGGGGCAGCACGGCGGGCAGGTCGCTCGCCGCGGGCACAACCTCGTGGTGATCGGTGTGGTAGCGCGCGGCCACGGCGGCAATATATGGCCGCTCGTCGTAGGCGGGCCCGGCGTCGAACGCGCCCGAGAAGGTGCGCACGGGCACATCGCCCAATTGGCCGCTGAGCAGGCCGACGATGGCCGAGCTGTCGACGCCGCCGCTCAGGTGGGCGCCGAGGGGCACGTCGCTGCGCAGGCAGAGGCGGATGCTGTCGTCGAGCAGGCGGCGCACGTCGGCCGCATAGGTGGTAGGCCACCGGCCGGGCGGATCCTCGGCCGTGGGCAGATCCCAGTAGCGCGCCACGTGGATTCCCGTGGCGTCGGCCAGCAGGTACTCGCCCGGCAGCAGGCGCTTGATGCCCTGGAACCAGGTGTGGTCGCCGGTGGTGTACATCGCCTGCCAGTACTCGGCGATAGCCGCGCCGTTGGGCTGGGCGGTGATGGCCGGGTGGGTGAGCAGGGCCTTGATCTCGGAGGCGAAGACCAGCCGGCGGCCGTCCCACCAGTAGTAGAGCGGCTTGATGCCGAGGCGGTCGCGCGCCAGGAAGAGGCGCTGCCGGGCGCGGTCCCAGAGGGCGAAGGCCCACATGCCGTTAAAGTGGGCCAGGCAGTCGAGGCCCCAGGCCTGGTAGCCGGCGAGCAGCGCCTCGGTATCCGAGTGGCCGCGGAAGCGGTGCCCATCGGCCCGCAGCTCCCGCATCAGCTCGACATAATTATAGATCTCGCCGTTGTAGACGAGCGCGCATTGGCCGTCGGCACTGACCATGGGCTGGAAGGCGGCGTCGGAGAGGTCGATGATGTGAAGGGCGCGATGGGCGAGGCCCACCGGGCCGTCGACGTAGAAGCCGTCGCCGTCGGGCCCGCGGTGGGCGATCGTCGCCGCCATCCGCTCCAGCACCCCGGTCTCCGCCGGGGCCCCATCCCGGTCCCAGACTCCCGCAATTCCGCACATGGAGCCATTATACCGGATGGCCTGCAGCGGGGCGAGTCCGCATGGGCGCGAACGTGATGGATCGGTGAGGAGTGAGCCGTGGTCGCTACGTCACGGGAAGCACCGGTCGCCCTGCCTCTCCTTTGTCATCCCGAACGCAGTGAGGGATCTCCAACTCCGCGATGCTGCCCTGAGGCAGGCGCATCCGGGACAACCGGCCTCCGCCCGCCGCGCGGTGGCCATGAGCCAGCGCCTGGCGCGGAGATCGCTCACCGCGTTGAGGATGACCAGCGGGAGGGCCCGCCGCGCTCACGTTCGCGCCGATGGGGCGGTCCAGGGGTGCGGCAACGTCCGCCGCCGTAAGGCGGGAGGTGCCGGGCGCCGCGGGGGCCTTCAGGCGCCTTGCGGCGCGCGGGCGCGCTCGAGGGCGACGAGGAGGACGGCGATGTCCGACGGCGTAATGCCGCCGATGCGCGCCGCCTGGCCGATCGTCGCCGGCCGAAACTGCGCGAACTTCTGCCGCGCCTCCGCGCGCATGCCCAGGACCTCGCCGTAGTCGAAATCGCCGGGCAGGCGGCGCTCCTCGACGCGCTGCAGGCGGCGCACCTCGGCCTCCTGCTTGGCGATATAGGGCCCGTACTTCGTGGCGATCGTGGCCTGCTCGGCCACCGCCGGATCATCCGTGAGGCCGAGCGCGGGCAGCACCGGCCAGGCGCTCGCCGGGCGGCGCAGGTACTCGGCGACGGTCACGGCGCGCTCGGGTAGGTCCCAGCCGCGCGCCCGTGCAGCATTGCCGCCTCGGCGGCCAGCGGGTTGATGCGCGCCGTCTGCAGGCGCGCGAGCAGGCCGGCCACCGCCGCGCGCTTGGCCTCGACCGCCTCGTAGCGCGCGCGGTCGACCAGGCCCAGATGGTACGCGATCGGCGTCAGGCGCAGGTCGGCGTTGTCCGAGCGCAGCAGCAGGCGGTACTCGGCGCGCGAGGTGAAGAGCCGGTACGGCTCCGACAGCACGCTCGTGGTCAGGTCGTCGACCATGACGCCGATGTAGGAGTGGCTGCGCGGCAGCACCAGCAGGCCCCCGGCGTCGATCGCCGCGCAGACGCCGCGGGTGATGTCGGCGTTCAGCGCGTCCTCGGGCCAGACCGCGGGCGCGGCGGCCGCGAAGGTCGGGGCGGGCTGCGTCAGGCCGGGCCGGGTGCTCAGGGCCGCGTTGATGCCCGCCAGGATGCCCTGCCCGGCGGCCTCCTCGTAGCCCGACGTGCCGTTGATCTGCCCGGCGAGGAAAAGGCCGGCGACGCGCTTGGCCTCCAGCGCGGCGGTGATCTCGGTGCTTGGCACTGCGTCATACTCGACCGCGTAGCCCACGCGCATGATCTCGGCGTCGCGCAGCGCGGGGATCGTCCGCAGCAGGGCCCACTGCACGTCCTCGGGCAGGCTGGTGTTCGCGCCTTGCACGTAGACCTCGTGCGTCTCCCAGCCCTCGGGCTCCAGGAAGAGCTGATGGCTCTCCTTGTGCGCGAAGCGCACGACCTTGTCCTCGATCGACGGGCAGTAGCGCGGGCCGACCCCGGCGATCGCGCCGTTGAACATCGGGGCGCGGTCCAGGTTCGCCCGAATCGCGGCGTGCGTCGCCGCGTTGGTGTGCACCAGGTAGCAGGGTAGCTGCGGCCGCCAGGCCGTCGGCTCGGGATTGGGATAGGTGGGCAGCGGCGGGCGCAGCACCGGATCGACTGGCGTGTCGCTGAAGGCCAGCGGCGTCGGGCTGCCGAACTGGTACTCAGTCAGGCCGAAGTCAATGGAGCGCGCGTCGATGCGTGGCGGCGTGCCCGTCTTCAGGCGCACGAGTGGGAACTTGAGCTCGCCCAGGTGCTCGGCCAGGGCGATGGACGGCGCCTCGCCCGCGCGGCCCGCGCTCGCCGTGACGTCGCCCATGATGATGCGCCCGCGCAGGAACGTGCCCGTGGTGAGCACGACGGCGGGCGCGCGATAGGTGCGCCCGGTGCTGGTGACCACGCCGGCCACGCGCAGGCGGCGGCGCGGGTTGGCGAGCGCGGCGTCGGCGGCCGCGGCGGCCGGATCGAGCGTCGCGCCGAACTCGGCGGACTCGCTGCCCGCCGCGGGCTCCAGCAGCAATTGTGCGGCCGCGCCCTGCTTCAGGTCCAGGTTCGGCGCGGTCTCCAGCGCGGTCTTCATCGCCAGCTGGTAGAGCTTCTTGTCGCACTGCGCGCGCAGTGCCTGCACGGCCGGGCCCTTGCTGGTGTTCAGCATGCGGATCTGGATAAAGGTGCGGTCGGTGTTGCGGCCCATCTCGCCGCCGAGCGCGTCGATCTCGCGCACGACGTGGCCCTTGGCCGGCCCGCCGATCGAGGGGTTGCAGGGCATGAGCGCGACGCTGTCGAGGTTGAGCGTGAGCAGCAGAGTGCGCCGGCCCATGCGCGCCGCGGCGAGCGCGGCCTCGCAGCCGGCATGCCCGGCCCCCACCACAATCACGTCGTACAGCTGCTCGTTCATTGATCCTCGTCCAGTGCGTGGGCGGTATCGTCGCCCTCCTGATCATCCCGGGCGCCCGGCGCCCAACAGGCCATTGTACCACAGCCTTTCGGCGCCGGGCAAACCGCGTGACGCGCCCGCGGCTGATCGTCCGGCCGGCCTTATCCCTCCGCGCTGGGCGGGCGATCGGTGTCGTCCCCGACCGGCAGGAAGCGATTGGAGAGGAACCCGACGACCGCGCTGAGCAGCCAGAGGAACGAGGCTACGTCCGGCGCGACGAACGCGATGGGGATCGAGAGCAGGAAGATCAGGGGGATGCCGAGCGCGCGGATCTGCGTGCGCCGGACGATGGTCGGCGACAGCCCGGGCACGATCAGCCGGGCGACGACGGCATGGCGCCAGAGCAAGCCCGCCAGCAGGCCGGTAAGGGTCTGGGTGGCGGCGTAGAGCACGACCGGGCCCTCCTCGCCACCGTGCTGGCCCAGGAGGCCCGTGGGCACGGGGATGAAGGCGACGACCATGAGCAAGTAGAGGTTCAGCCAGATCAGCCGCCGGTCATACGCGCGGATGTAGCGAAACACGCGGTGATGGTAGGTCCAGTAGATGCCGATGACCAGGAAGCTGAGCACGTAGGCGAACAGGTGCGGCACGAGCGCGCCCATCAGCGCGCCGAAGGTAATCGGCGACGTGTTGAAGAGCGCGTCCGGCAGCTGGATTTCGAGCGCCAGCAGCGTGATGGCGATCGCGAAGACCGCGTCGCTGAAGAAGACGAGCCGCTCGAACCCAAAGCTGCGCTCGGGGCCCAGATCGACGGGCGCCGGGCCGGTGGGCGGCGGGGGCAGCGCGGGCACCGTGCTCAGGGCCCGGCCGGGCGGCGGATGACCTTGTGTACGCTCGCCTGGTCCAGCGGCTTGATGATCATCTCGTCGATGTTGACGTGGGGCGGGCGGCTCGCGGCGAAGACGATGCACGCCGCGATGTCGTCGCCCTGCAGCGGCGTCATGCCCGCATAGACGTTGTCCGCCGCGTTCTGGTTGCCCCGGTAGCGCACCACGCTGAACTCGGTCTCGACCAGACCCGGCGAGATGGCCGTCACGCGGATGCCGTGCTCCGCGACTTCGAGCCGCAGCGTCTCCGCGATGGCCAGCGCGGCATGCTTGCTTGCCGTGTAGACGCCGCCCCCTTCGTAGACGTCGTGTGAGGCGATCGAGGTGAGCATGATGACGTGACCGCTCCCCTGCGCCTCCATGACCGGCACGACACGGCGCGTGACCGCCAGCAGGCCCTTCACGTTCGTGTCGAGCATTTCGTTCCAGGCGTCCCAGGCCACGGGCGTCGTGTCATCCAGGTGCTCGGTGCCGCGCGCCAGCCCGGCGTTGTTCACCAGCACGTCTACCCGCCCGAAGCGATCGACCACCTGACCGACGAAGGTGTCGACCTCGGCGGGATCGCGCACGTCGACGGCGAAGGTGGCGACCTCGGCGGCGCCGGCCGCCGTGAGGTCGGGCGCCTGCGCCTCCAAGCGGTCCACGCGGCGTGCGCCGAGGGCGAGGCGCACACCGGTCGCTGCGAAGGCGCGCGCCGTCGCCGCGCCGATGCCGCTCGATGCGCCGGTAATGACCACCACCTGGCCTGCGAGAGATCCGTTGCTGCTCATGATTCGATTCCTCCTGTGTGGGGTGCCGCCCGGGGGCGTATCGTTATTATACACCGCTTGCCGCGCCCGTTCCCTGCAAGGGCCGCGCCCCGCGCGTGCTCGCAGGCATCTCTTTTGCTATAACCTTTCGTAATCCTGGCGGGGTCGTGCCACGGCGGGCCCCGGCGATGTGTGATGCCCCGTAGCCCCGGGAGGAGTCGGTGAGCGTACTCGAGAACATGCTGGACCAGGCCCTGAGCAAGCTGGAGCCGGCCGACCGCGTGCATCTGATGGAGACCATGGCCTCGAAGGCGCTGGCCGCGCTGCCCTCAGAGGATCGCCGCCGCCTGCTGGAGCAAGTGGTTGACCGCTTCCTGGAGGGTCTGACCCCCGAGCAGCAGATGGCGCTGGTACGCGAGGTGCTGCCCCACCTGCTGGGGCGCCTGTTGCAGGCCGGCAACATGTCCGTCGACGACTTCCTTTGGGCGGCCATGGGCAGCCTCGGCGCGCTCGAAGGCCAGGCCCGCACGCCCCGCGCCGACCGGCGGCTGAGCTGTTGGCGCGGCCTGGGCTGCGTCCGGTAGGCGCGGCCACACGGGCCGCCCGGGGCGGTCGCCGCGGCGCGCGGATGAGGCCGTCATGCGCGTCGTTGACAAGCGCCGGCCGCCCGCGTATACTGAGGTCAGGCGCTGAGTGCGCCATAGAAAGAGCAGGATAACGGCTTATGGACGCCGGTCCCGGTATAGAGCCCACGCTGGTCGCGGCGGTCTTGTTCCGCCACTCGTCCTCCAGGTGGGCGCCTTCGCTAACGAGAATCGGACAAACGCATCGACTGCCCCAGGGAGGGGGCAGCGTCCGTGCAGCCCGGGTGGGTTTCCGCCCCGGCGCCGTGCGACCGGCCGCCTGAGCCATGCGGCCGGTCCCGGCCGCGACTGCATTACGGGCCCACCACCCCCCCAATCGGCAAGAGGAAGGGAGGTGGATTTTAATGCCCTTTTTGAGCCAGCTTCTGAACCGCCCCGTGCGCGATCGGCGGGGCGAAGTCGTCGGCAAGTGTGTCGACGTCCTGGTCGATCCCGTGGAGGGATTCCCGGCCGTCGTGGCCCTGCAGCTGCGGCGCCAGAACCAGGATTTCCTGATCGCGGCCGTCGACATCGCCGAGCTCGACGACCACGGCATCGTGCTCCGCGAGCGCCTGCGCGACCTGGCGGTCTACGAGCCCCGCGGCGACGAGATCGGCCTGGCCCATCAGGTGATGGACCGCCAGATCATCGATACGCACGGCCGCCGCGTCGTGCGCGTGCACGACCTGCAGCTGGCGCCGACCAACGGCCATTTCCGCCTGGTCGGTATTGACGCCACGCCGCGCGCCATGCTGCGCCGCCTCGGCCTCGAGGGCGCGACCAGCGGCATGCTGCGCCTGATCGGCCTCGGCAAGGCCCTCGGCAACGGCTGCATCCCCTGGACCCAGCTCGACCCCGTAGCCATCGGCCCCGCGGGCATCCCCCTCAAGACCGACCATAAAGAGCTCGGGAGGATGCATCCCGCCGACCTGGCGGATATCGTCGAGCAGCTCGACCAGACGGCCGGTGGCTACCTGCTCGCCAGCCTGGATACCGATACCGCCGCCGACACCCTGCAGGAGGTACAGCCCGAGTCACAGGCGTCGCTGATGGAGCAGCTCGATACCGAGCGCGCCGCTGACATCCTGGAGCGTATGCCGCCCGACGAGGCGGCCGATCTGCTGGCCGACCTACCCGAGCAGCGCGTGGCCGAGCTGCTGGCGCACATGCAGCCGATCGAGGCGGCCGACGTACGCGAGCTCCTGTCCTACGCCGAGGATACGGCCGGCGGGCGTATGACGACCGATTTCCTGACCATTGGCTCGGAGCACACCGCTGCCGACGCGATCGGGCGCCTGCGCGCCGAGGATCCCAAGGTCGAGGCGAACTACCTCTACGTCGTCGACCAGGACGAGCACCTGCACGGCGTCATCTCGCTGCGCGCCTTGATCCTGGCGCCGCCCGACAGCCCGGTGCACGCCTTCATGACCGTCCCGGTGATCAGCGTAGCCGCCGACACGCCGCAGGACGAGGTTGCCGCCGTGCTCAACAAGTACGACCTGCTCGCCGTGCCCGTGGTCGACGACGACAAGCGCCTGCTCGGCGTCGTGACCGTCGACGACGTGCTCGATACGCTGCTGCCCGCCAGCTGGCGCAAGAACGCGCCGCGCGTGGTGCTCAGCGCCGAGGCCTGACGGTCGCGCCCGACCGGTCTGGCACATTACTTGCCAGGAAAGGAGGATGAACCCGCCGACTTATTCCGGCGGCATAAAGGAGAGCATAGCATGAGCCACGCCGGGTATCCGCCAAAAGACCGTCACACCCCGCCGCCCGAGCCCACCGCGATTGAGGGCCACCACGCCGGGCAGAAGGTGCCCGAGGACAAAGAACGGCAGGTGGCCGACGACACCCAGGTCGGCCTGAAGAGCCGGGTCGAGGGCGACGCGGCCGGCAATCAGGGCCACGAGGCCAGCGGCGGCGCGCCGATCCATAGCAAGTTCAGCGACGGCCCCAACAGCCAGGGTACCACCGACCGGGGGCCCGCCGGTCCCGGCCCGGCGCATGCCACGGGGCAGGGCCGCAGCACCGAAGGCGCCTTCGCCGAGCAGCAGCCGGACGTCAACGCCAACCCCCACAACGACTTCCGCGACGCCGCGATTTCCCGCAATGAGGTCGGCCCCAACCCCAACGCGGATCACGGCCCGGGCAGCGATCACAGCCCGCACGCCGACCGCACGCAGGGCGGCGACCAGTAGGGCCGGGCGGCTCCGGCCGCCGGGCAGCGAAAACCGGGATCCCTCATCTGTTGGGGATCCCGGTTCTTGTGATCGGCGCAGGCGGCAGGATTACGCGGTGACGCCGAGGGCGCGGTCGATCTGCCGCTTCAGCTGCGGCTTCGGCGCGTAGCCCACGACGCGGTTGAGCTCGCGGCCGCCCTGGAAGATCACCAGGGTGGGAATGCTTTGGATGCCGAGCTGCGCGGGCACGTCGTAATTCTCGTCCGTGTTCATCTTCGTGAAACGGACGCGCTCGCCATATTCCCCGCTTAGCTCCTCCACCAACGGGGCGACGAGCTTGCACGGCGGGCACCACTGCGCCCAGAACTCGACGATGACGGGCGTGGCGCTCGCCAGGACTTCCTGCTGAAACGTCGCGTCGTCGATAGATTGAAGCTTGGCCACCGGTACGGTCTCCTTTCCGACCCTGAAGGCACACCACGAATGCTTGCCTCCCCATTATAGCCGCTTTCCGCCCGCGCTGTGGTGGGCGGACTTACACTCCGGCTAGCGTGCCTCGGCGGCGACCACGGGCGCCGGGCGGGGCGTGACCTGTCTGCCGAGGAGAAGCAGGGTCAGGGCGGCGAGCCCGAGCACGCTCAAGGCGCTCCGCAGGGTGAACAGCTCGGCGAGGGCGCCGATCAGGGGCGGACCGAGCAGATTGCCCGCGTAGCCGACGGTGGCCATAGCCGAGATGGCCAGGCCTGGGGCCGTGCTGTGGTTGCGCGCCGCCGCGCTGATCACCAGCGGGAACGGGCAGGCCAGCCCCGCGCCGATCAGGGCGCAGCCGGCAATCGCCGGGAGCGGCAGTGGGCTCAACAGGAAGAGCAGCAGCCCGGCGAGCGCCAGCAGGCCGCCGCCGCGTACCATCGCGGCCGGGCCGACGCGCACCGTCAGCTGGTCGCCGGTCAGCCGTCCGGCGGTCATGAGCAGGTTGAAGACGACGAAGGCCAACGCGGCTTCCGTGGGCGGGCTGCCGAGCGCCTCGCGCAGGTAGACGGCGCTCCAGTCGCCGATCGCGCCCTCGACGAGCAAGACGCTGAAGGCGAGCAGGCCCAGGGGCATCAGCGCGCGCGGCAGCAGCGTGAACCCCGGCTGCTCCGCGGCGGGGACCGGCACGTCGGCGAGGAGCGCGCGCTGCGCGAAGGTGGTCACGGCCAGCACCACGCCCGCAACGGCCAGGAAGTGCAGCTCCACGGGCACGTGGTGGCCGGCCAGGAAGCCGCCGATGCCGGCCGCGATCAGGCTGGCGACGCTCCACGTGCCGTGAAAGCTCGCCATGATCGGCCGGCCGTAGCGCTGCTCGACGGTTGCCGCCTGCGCGTTCATGGCGACGTCGAAGCCGCCCGCCAGCAGGCCGTACACGAACAACAGACCCATCAGCACCAGCAGCTGCCCCGCGAGCCCCAGGAGCGGGAACAGCAGGCACCAGGCGACGGCCATCGCGGTGGTGATCGTCTTGCTGCCGTAGCGCGAAAGGAGCCGGCCAACGAGGAACTGGCCGGCGACCGCGCCGACCGGTGCGCCGAGCAGCGCCAGCCCCAGCTCGCCATCCGACAGCCCCAGCTGCGCTTTGACGTCGGGGATCCGCACGATCCAACTGGCGAAGATCAGGCCGTGCAGCATGAAGAAAGTGATCACGGCGACGCGCGCCCGGCGGGGCGGCGCGGCGGTGCTCGGGGATGGTAGGGCGTTCATCCGTGGTCCTTGGCCGCCCGGTCAGGGCGGGGTATGCAGAAAAGGCGGGGATCGACAAACCGGCGGGAGCCGGCGGGCGGCGATCGCAACGCGTCGGGTCCGGCCATCATGCCGGGCGCGCGGTGTCTGTATTATAAGCGATCTTTACGGGCCTGGCCGGGTGCCGGACAGACAAAACCGGGACCCTCCGGCGGGCGGAGGATCCCGGTACCGTGTGCGAAAAAGCCGGGGACGTCAGGACTGTGCGACGGGCCCGAGCGCGCGATCGATCTGCCGCTTCAACTGCGCTTTGGGCGCGAAGCCGACGAGGCGGTTGACCTCGCGGCCGCCCTGGAAGATCACCAGGGTGGGAATGCTCTGGATGCCGAACTGCGTCGCGGCGTCATAGTTCTCGTCGGTGTTGACCTTGGTGAAACGCGCCTGGTCGCCGTACTCCTTGCTGAGCTCCTCGAACACGGGAGCCATCATTTTGCACGGGCCGCACCACGGTGCCCAGAAGTCGACGATGACGGGAACAGGACTTTCCAGGACCACCTTCTGAAACGTGGCGTCATCGACATGAATAGGCTCTGCCACTGCTGTTTTCTCCTTTCAGAACCCCTACCTCGGCCCGTGGCCGGTTGCTGCTACCATTATAAGCGCTTTCCGCTGGAGCCGGAGTGTTCTCACTTACAGTATACGCGGGCCGGTTTGCCCGGGATCCACGGGCGCGCCCGGTGGCTACTTACCCCGTCGCAGAATGCGTGCCTCCGCGCGGCGTCAGCGCTCGCCGATCTGCGCGGCGGCCCCGCGCGCGACCGCCTGCACGGCCGGGCGGTCCATGCCGAACCCCGCGCCCGCGGCCTCCATGAGGGCGGGCAGCGGCCGCGACCCGCCGAGCGCGAGCGCGCGTTTATAGGCCGCGACCGCGGCGGGCGCGTCCTCCAGCGAGTTGAGCCAGATGCGCAACGCGGCGAGCAGCGCGATGCCGTACTCGACATAATAGAACGGGCTGTCGAAGACGTGGGGGTACTGCCAGCCGCTGTCGCGCGTGGCCTCCAGGCCCGTCCAGTCGAGGTCGGGGCGGAAGCGCGCCTCGAGCGCCCGCCAGTGGGCGCGACGGGCCGCCGCGCCGGCGTCGGGCGTGGTGTAGACCCAGTGCTGGAACGCGTCGAGCATGGCCATGAAGGGGAAGAAGCCCAGCGACGCGCGCACCTGCTCGTCCTGCAAGCGGCGCAGGTCCTCCGGCTGGTAGAACGTGTCCATGTAGGGCCGGGTCAGATACTCCATCGCCTGTGAGGCCACCTCGGCGAACTCGTAGCCGGTCATGTGATAGGCGGCCAGCGGCAGGTCGCGCGCCAGGAAGTAGTGGAAGGCGTGCCCGCCCTCATGCAGCAGCGTCTCCACGTCGCCCTTCAGGCCCACGGCGTTCATGAAGATGAAGGGCAGGCGCGCTGCCCGGAGCTCGGTCATGTAGCCGCCGGGCGCCTTGCCGGGGCGGCTATCCAGGTCGAGCAAGCCCTGCTCGGCCATGACGTCGTAGAAACCGCCCAGTTGCGGGTCGACCGCGTGGAAGATCGTCCCGCAGCCGGCGATGAGCTCCTCGGCCGTGGCGAAGGGCCGCAGCGGCGGGCGGCCCTCGGGGTCGACCGCCAGGTCCCACGGCCGGAGGCGGTCTACGCCGAGCAGGCGGGCACGCCGCGCGTAGAACTCGCGCGCCAGCGGCACGACCTCCTCCGCGATGGCCTCGTGGAAGGCCAGGCAGTCCTCCGGCGTGTAGTCGAAGCGCAGCATGGCCGCGAACTGGTACGCGCGGAAGTCGGGCAGATCGGCGTTGTGGGCGATCTGGCGACGCAGGGCGAGCATGCGGTCGTAGAGGTCGTCGAGCCGCGCCTCGTCGGCCGCCCGCACGGCGTCGCGGGCCCGCCAGGCGGCCTCACGCGTGGCGCGGTCGGGGTCTTCGAGGAAGACCGCCATCTGCTGCATCGTGTACGACTGCCCACGGAAGGTGACCTGCTGCGCGCCGATGATCTTCTCGTACTCCTGCGCCAGCTTGCGGTCCTCGCTGAGCAGCGGCACGTTGGCCTCGCGGAAGAGCGCCACGCGGGCCCGCACCTCGCGCAGCCAGACGCCGTACTCGTCCGGGTCGAGGGCGTCGACGGCGGGCGAGTTCGAGCAGGCGGCGCTGCAGAGCGAAGGTGCTGCGTTCCAGCAGCGGCAGCAGCTCGTCGACCAGGCGCAGGTAGTGGGCCTCGATCGTCTCGTCGGTCGTATCGCAGGTCATAGCGATCTCGGCGCGCGTGTAGGTCTCGTGCGCCACCGCCTCGAGCTCTTCCCAGTCGGCGATCCAGGCTTCGAGCGCGGCGCGGTCGGGCAAGGAGCGGGCTTCCAGGCGCTGATACAGGGCGGCGACGGCGGGCACATCGCTCGCGTCGAGGTCGGCGGGCACGAAGCGCCGCGCGGGATTGGGGGACGTGTGGGTGCTGATGGGCACGGTTCGGTTCTCCTTCGGCCCCGTTGCCGTCGGAAGCGGGCCAGGCGGCCGGGGCAGGGCATCGTGGTCTGCCGTCTGGACGGGTGCGGGGCCGCCCCGTGGTGCGGCCCCGCGCCATTCTACCAAAAACCCGCGATCCCGGCAACGCGCGACTTAGCCCGCCGTCCGGCGGGCCAGGAACATGCCCAACTCCTTGGTCACCTGCAGCGGGCCGTGGGCGGCCAGTTCGGCAGCGACGAAGCGGCGCAGCGCGTCCAGGCGCGCGCCGACCCAGGCGGCGCGGCGGCCGGAGACGATGTAGGCGACGATCGGCTCAACCTCGGGCACCACCAGGCCGTTCGGCTGGACGCGCTGCTCGATCGCCGTGAAGTGCGGGGCCAGCTGCGCGGCACCCGTCTCCAGCTCGAAGCTCGGGCCGCCCGCCGTGGGCTCCCACAGCGCGGGGATCGTGGGGTCGAAGCGCTGGAGCAGGGTATCGAGCTCGCGCATGTGCCCCGCGCCGATGGTCGTCGCGACCAGGCGGCCGCCGGGGCGCAGCACGCGCCGCAGCTCGGCCAGGGCGCGCGGCCGGTCGGGCACGTGGTAAAGCATGTGGTTGGCGATCACCGCGTCGAATGTCGCGTCGGGGAAGGGTAGCGCCTGGGCATCGGCTGCGGCGCCCCCGGCCGCCCGCCCGGTGCTCGCGAAGGCGGCGCGCGCCTCGGCGACCATGCCGGGCGAGAGGTCGGTCAGCGTGACGCGCCAGCCGGGCAGGATGCGGTCCGCGTTCTCGGCCCAGAGCTTGCCCGAGCCACAGCCCACCTCCAGCACGCGCGCCTCTGCGGGCAGGTCCAACTGGTCGAAGACCCAGCGCATCCAGGGATAGGGGTTTGTGCTGAAGCGGTCATGAATCGCGATGCGCGCGTTCAGATTGGTCGGGTCCTTGTACTGCTCGCGGGCGAGCCAGGCCTGATCGTCGATTTGGGGCATATGGGGAAAACTCCACCCGGGCGCCGGAGCGCGCCGGGCCTAGCTGGACGCCTGCACCAGCCGCGTCGCCCAGAAGAGCAGGGCGCTGGCGGCCAGGGCCAGCAGCAGCAGGCCCGCCCAGCGGCGGGCGATGGGCCCCCGCTGGGCGAGCCGGTCGAGGAAGAAGCCGCTGCCCAGCGCCAGCGGCACCATGGTGAAGTAGAGATGCTTGCCGATCATGTCGAAGCGGTAGTTCGCGACCAGGAAGACCGGCAGGATCAGCATCCACCAGGCGGTGAGCGCGGCCAGCGGCCGGGCAGCCCGGATGTCGGGCGGCGCGTCGCGGCGGCGGGCCAGGCCCCACAGGATCGCCAGCCCGGCCCCGCCCAGGATCAGCGGCAGCGCGCTGACCAGGTAGTCGAGCGTCCAGCCCAGCAGGTCGAGCGGCCCGGTCCAGTGCACGGTGCTCGGGGCGGGCGCCGCGCTGCCGGTGCCCGCCCCGGGCGCGCCGAGGAGCTCGGGCAGGGTGCGCGTCAGCAGGTCGACGATATACACGCCATAGTAGATGCCGATGGCGCCGACCCAGGCGGTGCCAAGCAGCCCGGCCAGGACGACGCTGCGCCGGGGGCGGCGCCGCAGCCAGGTGAGCACCAGGCCGCCCAGCACGACCGTGTCGAAGACCGCGATGGTGGGGAAGGCGATCAGCGCGGCGGCGAGCAGGACCAGCAGCCCCAGCCCCGCGAGGATGCGCCCCGCAGTGCGCCGTCCGGCCGGGGTGCCCAGCGCGGGCAGCCAGTAGAGCAGGCCGGTGAAGAAGGCAACGCTGAGCCACTGGGCCAGGATGGTGGGCAGGATGCCGTAGGCCAGCGCGCGGAAGCTGAGCGGCATGACCGCGTAGACTGCGCCCGCGGCCAGCCCGGCGCGCCAGCCGCCGAGCGCCCGCCCGAAGCGCGCCGCCAGCGCGTAGCAGAAGAGGACCGTGCTCGCTTCCAGCAGGCAGACCAGCGCCTTGATCGCCGTCTCCAGGTCGCCGGGCAGCCAGGCCAGCGGCGCCGCCGCGAAGTAGAAGAGCGGCGACTTCGGGATGATGACGGCCAGGTTCCACTCGCCGGGCGGGGCGTTCAGGCCGCCGTGCGGGTCGGTGAGTGCGGCGATGTTGCCCGCCAGGAGCTCGTGCATCCACTTCATGTGGTACGGCATGTCGATGATGACGCTCTCGGGCAGGGCCATCGCGCCGTAGCGCACGAGGAAGGCGCCGGCCACGAGCACGGCGGCACCCCGCGCGGCGAGTGGGGGCGCGGGGGCCAGCCGGACGGCCACCCACTCGGCGGCGAGCAGCAGCACGTAGGTCAAGACCGCCGTGGTCACGAGGTGCGGTAGCGCGACGGTCAGCGGCAGGTGCACGAGCGCCAGCCATCCCACCGCCACCACGGCGACCACCACGGCGACGGCCAGTGCGATCCGTGGGGCGCGCGGCAGGGGGCTGAGTGCGCGCCCGGCGAGCAGGTAGACGAGCAGCACGAGCGCGGCCAGGTCGGCCAGCCCGCCCCACGAAGGCGTGATGACGCCGGGACCGGGCGCGCTCACCGTCACGCGGTCGAGGTCGACGCCGCTGGCGCGCGAGGCGCGAAGCTCGAGCACGAGGTCGTGCGCCGCCAGGGTGTGCGGATGCGCGGCATCGAGGCTAAGCGGGATGGTCTCCCAGGTGGTCGTCAGCGGGTGCTGCGAGAATCAGGGTGACCCCGTTGGCGATCACGGTGAGCGGCGTGCCGGAGTCGGCGCCGCGCACAGTCAGCGTGACGCTATAGGGCACGCCGCCGCCGATCCCGGGCAGCACGACGTAGCCGTAGGCGTCGGACGTGCGGTAGGTGCGGCCGTCGGGATCGACGACGCGGTCGTGGAAGTTCTGCATGTAGGCCTGGTCGGCCGGGCTGCCGACGTCGATGGAGTAGGCGTGGCGCACCTGCCAGGCCCCGATGGCGGCGGCGACGGTCAGCACGGCGAGCAGCCAGGGCGCGGGCCGCGCCAGCAGGCGCCCCACGATGCGCGCCTCGCCGGCCAGCCGCCGCCCGGCCCACCAGACGGGCGCGAGCAGCACGTGCGCCGCCAGCGCGGCCAGCACGAAGTCGAGCATCAGCGCGGCGAGCAGCAGACGCACCGTGGCCAGGCCGACCGCCAGCAGCAGCGCGCCCGCGGCCGTGAGGAGGAGCGGCAGCCGGGGCTCCGGCCGGGCAGCGCCGGCCCCGGCGGCGGCGACCTGCACGCGAGCCACGAAGAGGTAGCCGAGGACGAGCAGCGCGGCGAGGTAGGCCAGTTGCAGGACGGGCGGCACGACCAGCCCCGGCCCGGCGGACCCGACCGTCACCGCCGCGACCTCCAGCCCGCCGGTTGGCGGGGCGCGGAGCTCGACGACGAGGTCGCGCGCGGCGAGCGCGTGGGGGTGCTGCGCGTCGACGGCGAAGGTGTAGGTCTGCCAGCCGGCGGGCAGCTTACCCGTCCGGTAGGTCTCGCCGTTGAGGATGATCGTCTCGGGGCCGGCGGCCTGGCCGGGGTTGAGCGTCAGGGTGACGCTATAGGGCGCGCCCCCGCCGACGCCGGGGATGACGACGTAGCTGTAGACGTCGGTGCGGCGATAGGTGCGGCTGCCGTCGGCGTCGAGCACGGGCGCGTAGAAGTTGCGCACGTAGAGGGCGTCGCCCGGCCCGCCAACGTCGACGGTATAGCCGGTGCGGACCTGGTAGGCCCCGACTGCCCCAACCAGCGCGAGCCCGATCAGGCCCCAGAACCACGGTCGCGCCAGCACGTGGAGCAGATACCGGCCTTCCCCGTTGCGGCCCATGCCCCTATTCTACCCTGCGCGGGGGGGTTGTCAAGGCGCGGCCGTCGCCCGCCGTGGCGAGTGCTGCCGCGCGCGGCGTTGGCGCGACCCCGGGCCGCTGTGGTAAGATGGGGCGCGGTGATGCATGGTGTCGGAACGGGACCGGATGTGCCGGTCCAGGCGGGATGGGACGGCTGGGTGCGGCTCAGCGCCCGGGTCGTGCGCGAGCGGGCCGGCTGGGTCGCGCTCGGCGTGGGGCTGCTGCTGCTGGCGCTGGCCTACCAGAGCCCGCGCACCCTCTTCCTCGACCTCGGCAGCGGCTACGACAACGGCGAGGTGGTGGGCTTCTACGCCCCGGAGACGCAGGGCGACGCGGACTTCCGCTGGAGCAGCGGCAGCAGCACCCTCATCCTGCCCGGCCTGGGCCGCCCGACGGCGCCGCTCACGATCGATCTCCAACTGAGTAGCGGCCGCGCGCCGGACAGCGCGCCGCTGCCCGTGGCCCTCGCGGCCAACGGCCATCCCCTGCCGCCGCTCGCGCTGCAGCCGCAGACGGCGTCCTATCCTATCCAGATCGACCCGGCCTGGATCGGTGCCGGCGGCGCTGTGCGCCTCGACTTCACCGCGCCGACCTTCGCGCCGCCGGGCGAGAAGCGCGCCCTCGGCTTCAACGCCGACTTCGCGCGCATCCACTTCCCCGGCGGGCCGGTGCTGCCCGCGCTGCCCACGCTGGCCGAACTGCTGCTGACCGCCGCTCTGATCTACCTGCTTGTGCGCAGCGTCACCCTGCCGCCGCGCTGGGCGGGCGGCGTCGCGGGCGGGTTCCTGGCCGCGTGCGCGGCGATCGTGGCGGTCGACCGCCTCTGGCTGACCGTCTTCAGCGGGCGGCTGCTGGTCGCGCTGGCGCTCAGCCTGGCGCTCGTGTGGCTGGCCGAGCCGATCTTCCGCTGGGCGGCGCGCGCCAGCGGGCACACGGTGCCCGAGTGGGCCTGGACCGCGCTGCGCGGCCTGGTCGCCGTCTCGGCTGCGGTCAAGATCGCGGGCGTGCTTTACCCCGACGCGGCGCTCATCGACGCCTACTTCCACCTCAAGTACGTGACGTATATGAAGGAGGTGCTGCAGGGCGGGCGCGCCTGGGACCAGTACTTCGGCACGAACCTCGCGTTTGCCGTCATGCCGAAGGAGGAATGGGGCGCCGCGCGCGCCTTCATCCCCTATTCGCCCTTCTTCTACCTGGTCAGCGCGCCGCTGGCCTGGCTGCCCGTCGGCATCGAGCTCACCATCCCGGTGCTGAGCGCGCTCGCCGACGCCCTGAAGGTCGGGCTGATCTTCCTGCTCGGCCTGGCCTGCGGCGCGGGGCTGCGCGGCCTGGGCGCACCGGAGGCGGCGGGGGCGGGCCCGGCCGCCCCGCCGGAGTCGGGCGCGCGGCTGGGAGTCGCGGCGGCGGCGGTCTATGCGGTCACCCCGGCGGGCTTCTTACTGCTGCAGTGGGCCAACTGGCCGACCCAGATGGCGCTGTGGCTCGTGACGTGCTGGGCCGCCGTGACATGCCTGTTCTGGGCGCGGCTGGCGCGGCCGGGCGTCTGGCTCATCTCGACTGCCCTGCTGACGCTGACCTTTCTGTCCTACACCGTGGCTGTGGCTTACACAGGGCTCTTGCTGGTGCTGGTGCTCGTGGGGGGCTGGATCCTGGCGCCGGGGCAGCGCCGGCAATGGGCCGCGCTCGCCCTGTCGCTCGTGGCGGCGAGCGCGCTGAGCCTCTTGCTCTATTATGGCCAGTATGCAGGCCTGGTGATCGCCAGCACGCTGCCAACCTTCGGCAACGCCCTGGCCGAGCAGGGCAAGCTGACCACGCTGCACCCCTCCCTGAGCGGCTTCCTTTTCGGCGACCTGGCCGCGGCGATGGCGAGCTACAACCTCTTCCTGATCTTCGGCCTGGGCCTCGCCGGCGCGGTCGCGCTGCTGCTCGCCTGGCGGCGGGCCGGGCCGGTGGCGCCGTGGGCGCGCGTCTGGCTCGGCGCCTGGCTGCTCACCTTTCCGCTGATCACGCTGGCCGATTTCTGGATCGACCAGGCCTTCAAGGAGTTCTGGTACGTGCTGCCGCCGCTGGCCGTGGTGGTCGGGGCGTGGCTGCTGGCCGTGCTCCGCCGGGGGCCCAACGCCTGGGCCGGGCGCGCCTTCGTCGGCGTGGTCGGAGCCGTGCTCGCCTGGCAGAGCCTGTCGCTCTGGGTCTTCCGCCTGCTCTTCCACAACCGCTGAGCGGCGAGCGGCGCTTAGCGGAAGCGCTCCAGGTCCGCGTCGACCATCAGCTGGATGAGGTCGGGGAAGGCCGTGCGCGGCGCCCAGCCAAGCTCCCGCTTCGCCAGCGCGGCGTTGCCGCAGAGCGCCTTGATCTCGGTCGGGCGCTGCAGTTGGGCGTCGCTGACCACGTGGTCTTCCCAGTCGAGGCCCACGCGGGCGAAGGCGATCGCGCAGACGTCGCGCACGGTGTGCGTCTCGTTCGTGCCGATGACGTAGTCGCGCGGCCGATCGTTCTGCAGCATCAGCCACATCGCCTCGACATACTCGCGCGCGTAGCCCCAGTCGCGCTGCGCGTCGAGCAGGCCGAGGTGCAGTTTGCCGTCGGGGCCAATCAGCGGCCGGCCGAGCTCGTCGATCGGCGGGCGGGCGACCCCGTTCTTCAGGCAGGCAACCGCCGCGGTGATCTTGCGCGTCACGAAGTGCAGGCTGCGCCGTGGACTCTCGTGGTTGAACAGGATGCCCGCGCAGGCGAACATGTCGTACAACTCGCGGTAGCAGCGCACCATCATGTGGGCATAGGTCTTGGCGATGCCGTAGGGGTTGTTTGCGTCGAGCGGCGTCTGCTCGTCGGCCGACCCGGCTTCGATGTTGCCGTAGATCTCGCGCGTGCTGGCCTGGTAAATCCGCGCGTTGGGGGCATGGTGCCGCGCTGCTACCAGGACGCGCACGGGGCCGAGCGCGGTGACCTCGCCCGTGTAGAGCGGGTGCGACCAGCTGTCGGCGGGCACCGACTGCGCGGCGATGTTGTAGATCTCGTCGGGCCTGTGCGCGATCATGACGCGGGCCAGGCTCTCGCCGTCCAGCAGGTCGGCCACCTCGAACTGCATCGCGCCGTACAGATGCGCGATGTTCTCGCGGTGGTGGCTGGTGGTGCGCCGGATCGTGCCGACGACGTTGTAGCCCTTCTCGAGCAGCAGGTCGGCCAGGTAGGAGCCGTCCTGCGATGACACCCCGATAATCAGTGCGGTTTTGCTCATGCGCCTTTCATCACCTCTGCGTGTGGGCCCGGCGCGGCTGTGCGCCGGGGGAAATCGGCCGCCCGGCCCTGTGGCGCTAGGCGGCCTCGAGGACGAAGACCTGGTAGTCGCAGACGCCGCTACGCATGCGATAGGCCCGCCGCACGGCGAAGCCGCGGAAGAGGGCGGCGTACTCGGCCGGACGGCGGATGAAGCCGCCCTCGTCGGCCCGGTGCACCAGCCCGCCGAGCGGGTTGCGCCCGGGCGGAGGCGGCGTGTCCTCCATCACCAGCACGCGGCCGCCCGGCCGCAGCACGCGGCGCATCTCGGCCACGATGGCCCGCACCACGGCGTCGGGCAGGTGATGGAAGACGCCGGTCACCAGGACCTGATCGAAGGCCGCGTCCGGGTAGGCCAAATGCGCCGCGTCCATGACCTGGAACGCGCCGCCCGGAAAGTGCGCCCGGGCGTAGGCGATGCGCGGCGTGTCGACGTCGATGCCGTCGTAGGCGTAGCCGTGTCGCAGGAAGACCGGGGCGAGCTCCCCTGTGCCGCAGCCCAGGTCGAGCACGCGCGGGGCGGCCCCCGCGTGCGGCAGGAGCTCGCGGCGGATCACCGCCTTCTCGCCGCGGAAGTTGGCCTCCAGCACGCGGCGTAGCAGGTTCCAGACCCGCGGCTGAGTCGCCAGCCGGTGCACGAATTCGCGCGCCGGGCCCATCCGCCCCGCGTCCGCGTGCCCCGTGCCCGCCTCGCTGCCGCTCACCCGCTGCCTCCCTGCCCGGCCCTGCCTCGCCGCCGGGCCGGTATCGTCTGTTTATACCGAGGCGGCCCCCGCGTTGTCAAGGCCGCCGGGGGTCGATTTTACGCGGCGTTTACATGGCCCTAACTTGCGCCTAACCCGGGCGCGCCCGGCCCGTGCTACACTGGAGCCACCGGCGGGGTCGGACCCGCGCCGGGGGAAGGAGGACCGGGATGGCAGCGGCGGATCGCGCGGAGGTGGCCCACCTACTGCGGCGCGCCGGCTTCGGCGCCGCTCCGGCCGAGCTCGACGCCTACGCCGCGCTTGGCTACGAGGGCGCGGTCGAGCGCCTGCTCGCGCCACAGACGGTCGACGACGGCGCGGCGGATGCGCTCGTCGACCAGGCGACCGCCGCGCTGACCCCCACGCTGCGGCTGGTCGACGGCCAGGCGGTCTGGCTCGTGCGCATGCTCTACACGCAGCGCCCGCTCCAGGAGAAGATGACCCTCTTCTGGCATAATCACTTCGCCACGGGCATCCAGAAGGTGCTGCTGCCCGCGCTGCTCTACGAGCAGAACGCGCTGTTCCGCCGCGCCGGGCTGGGCCGCTTCGACGATTTATTGAGCGGCGTGGCCCACGACCCGGCGATGATCTTCTGGCTCGACGGCAACACGAACCGGCGCGGCCACCCGAACGAGAACTGGGGCCGCGAGCTCCTGGAGCTCTTCACCATCGGCATCGGCCACTACACCGAGCAGGACGTCAAGGAGAACGCGCGCGCCTTCACCGGCTGGGGCGCCACGCGCACCGGCGGCTTCCGCTTCGCGCCGCTGCTGCACGACAACGGCGTCAAGACGGTGCTCGGGCATACGGGCAATCTGAACGGCGACGACGTGCTGGCGATCCTGGCCGGGATGCGCGCGACGGGCGAGCGGCTGGCCGGCAAGCTCTGGCGCTGGTTCGTCGCCGATACGCCCGACCCGGCGGGCGTTGCCGGCCTGGCCGGCATCTACATGCAGTCGGGCCACGACCTGACCGCGATGCTGCGCGCCCTCCTGCTCAGCCCCGAGTTCCGGGCGCCCGGGGGCGCGCTTCCAGACCGTCAAGAGCCCGCCCGAATTCGTGATCGGCCTGCTTAAGCAGACCGGCGCCGCGGAGCGGCTGCGCCCGACGCTGTCCGCGGCGATCCTGCGCTCGCTGGCGCGCAGCGTGGACACGCTCGGCATGGCGCTCTACAACCCCGACAGCGTGGGCGGCTGGCCGGGCGGGCGCGCCTGGATCAATCCAGGCACCTATTTCGCCCGCGCCAACTGGGTCGAGCAGCTACTGAACCTGCAACTGGCCGGGCAACCCGTGGCCGGCGTGCCCGGCCTGGTGGCCGCCGCCGGCTGGCAGACGCCCGCCACGGTGGTCGACGGTCTGAGCGCGCTGGCATTTGAGGCGCCCGCGCCGCCCGACCTGCGCGCGAGCCTGCTGGCCTACCTGGGCCCCGACCTGCGCCCGGCCCGGCTCTACGGCGTCGCGCGCCTGCTCTTCAGCAGCCCGCGCTATCAACTGAACTAGGAGGACGCGATGCCGCTCACCCGCCGCGAGTTCCTGACCCAGGGCATCCAGGTGGCCGCGCTCGGCCTGGTGGCCCCCGCGTTCCTGGTCAAGGCGGCCTACGCGCTCAGCGGCGCGGGCAGCCCGGCCGCGGCGGTTACCACGCCGGGCGCGGCCGGCGGCTCCGGAGGCAGCCTGCCCGACGCCCGCGCGCGCAACATCCTCGTCGTGGTCCAACTGAGCGGCGGCAACGACGGCCTCGGCACGGTGATCCCCTACGGCGACCCGGAGTACTACCGCGTGCGCCCCCATCTCGCGGTGCCGAAAGACCAGGTGCTGCCCCTGACCGACCGCATGGGCCTGCACCCCTCGCTGGCGCAGATGCAGGGGCTCTATCAGCGGGGCCGCCTGGCCGTGCTCGAGAGTGTCGGCTACCCCAACCCGAACCGGTCGCACTTCCGCGCCATGGAGATCTGGCAGACGGCGCAACCCGACGTGACCGAGCCGACCGGCTGGCTCGGCCGCATGCTCGCGGGCGACGACTGTGAGGACGCCACGTGCCGGCTGCGGGGCCTGAACGTCGGCTCCAGCCTGCCCCGCACACTCTACACCGAGACGACCATCGTGCCCTCGCTGACCAACGCGCGCAGCTACCAGTTCCGCGCCGACGGCCGCTTCGCCCGGGATGCGGACGCGCAAAGCGCCGCGATCCACGACCTGTGCAGCGCGCCGGCCGATGCGGGGGTGGAGGAGTACGTCCGCCTGGCCGCGCTCGACGCGCTCGACAGCGCCGGGCTGCTGCAGCAGATCGTGGGCGACGTCACGCCCGACCAGGCGGGCGCCGGCAGCCCTCTGGCCGACGCGCTGGCCCTCGTGGCGAAGGTCATCGCCGCCGACGTGGGCGCGCGGGTCTTCTACGTCTCCCAGGGCGGCTTCGACACGCACGCGCTGCAAGCCCGGGCGCATCAGCGCCTGCTGCAAGATCTCGACGCCGCGCTCGGCAGCTTCTACACGACGCTCGAGCAGAGCGGCTGGGCCGACCGCGTGCTGCTGATGACCTTCTCGGAGTTCGGCCGGCGCGTGGCCGAGAACGCCAGCCAGGGCACGGACCACGGCACCGCGCTGCCGATGTTCCTGCTGGGCGGCGGGGTGCGCGGCGGCTTCTACGGCAGCCCGCCCGACCTGACCGCCCTGGTCGACGGCGACCTGATCCAACCAGATGGACTTCCGCAGCGTCTACAGCAGCATCCTGCGTACCTGGATGCACGTCGACCCGGCCGGCATCATCGAGGGCAGCTTCCCGCTGCTCGACTTCCTGCAGGGGTAGGCGCGGGGCGCCGTCGCCGCGGGCCGCCCCAGACACGGCGACAGGTAGCACATGCCCGACGGCCCGCCGGGCGGAGGTGCTACCTGTCTAGACTAGACCCGGCGCTCGGCGGTGCGACTGCCGGGCGGGAAGCGTTACTTCCCTTTCTTGTCCTTGCCCTTCTTGCCGCCTTTGCCTTTGCCTGCCATGGACGTGCTGCCCTTCTGCTCCCCAGGGAGCCGAGCGTGCCGCCCCCGGCGCCTTGTGGCCGAGGGTACTTCACTATAGCACAGCCCGCCCGTCCCGGCAAGGGTGGATCTCCCGACTCCGGCGCCGCGCAGCCCCCGAGGCTGCGCCCCGCCTGCCGCAGCGGGACGGGAGCGAGGGCGACCGAATGACGGACTCCGCAGGTCGTTCAACACCCCGGCGCTCGGCCGTTGCTCCGGGTTCGCCGGCCCGAGCAGCAGGCGATAGCACTCGGCGGCCAGGTCGATGCCCATGGGCCGGATCCGCGGTCCGCTACCGCGCGCCCACTACGCCGGTGCCCATGGACCCTCGACGTCCTGGAAACTCAGCCGGAATCGCGCCGCGTGCCGGGGAACGGCACGGGCACGTTCGCGAAGAACTCGACGGCGTTGCGGCCGGCCTGCTCCTGCACGGTCACGTAGCCGGGGCGGTAGCCGGTGGGCTCCAGGCCGAAAGGCGCGAAGGTGCCGCAGAGGTTGGCCGCGCGCCGGGCCAGGTAGCTGACCAGCAGCGGCTGGGTGCAGTCGCCCCGGCTGAGCAGGCGGATGGCGCGGAACAGCTGGGCCAGCGAGACGCGGAAGAAGGGCGGGTCGCAGACGATCAGGCCGTAGGCTTCGCCGAGCCACTCCGGGCGGTAGAGGTCGTAGCGCCGGAAGCCGCGTAGGCCGGCGAAGCGCTCGTCGACGTCGAGCACGCGCACGGCGACGCCGCGGCGCTCCAGCGCCTCGCCCAGCCGCGGCGCGCACAGGCAGCAGGGATCGGGGAACCCCGCGACCGCCTCGGCCAGCGTGTCCAGGGTCGCGGCGTCGAAGAAGTATTGCTCGTACTCGTGGCGCTCGTGCATGGGCGTGGGCCGGCCTCAGTCCGTGCCCTTGAGCGAGGCGAGCGGGCGCAGGTGGTAGGTGACCTCGGCTAGCCCGGCCTCGGTCACCGCCGCGACGACCTCCTCGGCCGGCTTATAGCAGGCGTCCGACTCGTCGATGGGCACGCGGCCGTCGGCGTTGACCACGATGCCGTCGGCGCGATACTGGCGGTCGACCGCTTGCTGCGACAGCTTGGCCTTCGCGGCCGAGCGCGACATGCGCCGGCCCGCGCCGTGGTTCACCGAGAAGGCGCTGCGCTCGGCGCCAGGCAACGGCCGCAGGATGAAGCTGTAGTCGCGGTTGCTGCCCGGGATGAGCACCGGGTGGCCGGTCTCCGCCCAGGGCGTGCCCGCCAGCGCCGGATGGCCGGCCGGGAAGGCGCGCGTGGCGCCCTTGCGGTGCACCCAGACCTCGCCAAACTCGGGGTGCACCTCGCGCTGCACCAGGTTGTGGCTGATCTCGTAGATCAGCTCCAATTCGGCACCGAAGACCTCGGCGAAAGCGGCGGCGACCTGCTCGAAGAGGATCAGGCGGTTGATGATCGCGAAGTTGCCGCCCGCGGCCACGGCGTTCAGGTAGCTGCGGTGGTAGGGCGAGTCGGGCGTGAAGTAGCCCAGGTCGATGTGGGCCTTCTTGCCCATGCCCTCGCGCGCCAGCTCGAAATAGTTGGTGGCCAGGCCGTGGCCGAAGCCGCGGCTGCCGCTGTGGATCTGCACGAAGAGCGTGCCCGTCTCGACGCAGCGCTGCAGCTCAAGGAAGTGGTTGCCCCCACCAAGCGAGCCGAGCTGGTGCCGGCCGCGCTCCGGCCGGCCCTTGCCGCCGTAGGGGATCGCCCAGTCGTCGTCCACGGGGATCCGGTTGCGCTCGGCGCGGCTGCGGTCCACGGCCGGGTGGTAGCGCTCGATGTAGTAGTCGGCCCCGCCCCGCACCAGGTTCTCGAACTCCCGCTCGGTGATGCGCCCCAGCGCCTTGCTCGTACCGCCCGCGCCCAGCGCCACGCGCGCCATCACCGCCTGGTTGAAGGCCAGCCGCCGCTCGCGCGTCGCCGCCCCGGTGGGCACGCTGGAGCGCGCGCTGACCATCCCGCAGCCAATATCGTAGCCCACCGGGCCCATGGCCACCGTGCCGTCGGTCACGATGACCGAGCCGACGGGCACGCCGTAGCCGAAGTGGGCATCGGGCGTGATGACCACGAGTTTCACGCCCGGGAAGCGCGTCGCATTGACGATCTGGGCGTAGAGGGTGTCCTCCGTCTCGGCTAGCAGCGCGGGCGTGAAGAAGAGGCGCACCGGCACGTCGCCCGTGTCCGCGGTCTGCAGCGTGTAGTAGCCGTCGGGGTGGCGCACGGCAGCCGTCTTCCAGTGCTGCTCCACGATCGCCCGGTCGAAGGTCACGGGGCATCCTCCGGCAGATCCCGGCTGTAGACGGTCGTGGTCTCGATGCGCCGGAAGCCCACGCGCTCGTAGAGGCCCAGCGCGCCGGTCGGGTTCTCGGCGTCCACGCCGAGGAGCGCGCTGTCGAGCCCCTCGGCCTGGAGCACGCGCAGCCCGGCCAGGAGCAGGGCGCGACCCAGCCCGCGCTCGCGATAGCCCCGGCGCGTGCCGAGCAGGTGGATCCAGCCCTCGCGCCGGCCGGCCAGGGCGTTGGCGTCGGCGTCGACGCCGGCCACGCAGAAGGCGGCGAGCGTGCCGTCGGGCGCGAGCGCGGCCAGATCGTGCTCCGGCCGATAGGCCGGATCGTCCAGCCAGTGCTGCTGCGCCTCCACAGTCTCGGGGTGGTGGTTCCAGTGGTCGACGAAGGACTGGTTGAAGGCGGCGACCCAGGCGGCCACGTCGCGCGGGCCGGCGCCGTCGATCAGCGTGAAGCCGGGCGGCAGCGCGGGCGCGGGGAAGGACTGGTCGAGCGGGCAGGCCATCCGGAAGAAGTAGCGCACGACAGTCATGCCGTGGCGCTCGGCCAGGGCGCGCAGGTCGGGCGCCTTCTCGGGCACGCGCAGGCGCAGCAGGGCGGGCATGCCGCGCTCCCGCGCGACGGCAGCCAGCCGCCCGGTCCCCCAGGTGAATACCGCGTCGCCCAGGCCCGTCTCCCGCGCGTCGGGGTCGACGCGGACGTTGAGCCCGCCCTCGGTCGCGTCCTCGCGTGGCGTGACCCAAAGCTGGGCGAAGGCCACCAGCCGCCCGTTCGCGTCCTCCCAGAGCCGCAGGTCCCGCGCCGGGTCGATATCGGGATGCGTGAGTACGACGCGCAGGTCGGCGACTGCCGTGCGGTCGTGCAGCCCATCGTGGGCCGCGCACAAATTCAGCAGCGCGGCGATGGCCGGCAGGTCGGCGTCGCCCGCGTAGGCGCGGGCCCGAACCGTGGAATCGAGCGTCACGAAAGCCTCCTGGTCTGTGGCGGAAAGCGGCAATCGGGGCAGCACCGCTGCCCCGATCTCAGCATACCACAGCGCCAACCCGCCCGGCATCGGCCGCGAGGCCGGGCCGGGCTCGGTCGCCGGGCTTATGGCTTGGGCGCCAGGGGTCCCCCGCCCGGGAAGAAGGTGTTCGCCACGATCTTCGCCGTCTGCCCGCGCGTCGCCGTGGCGCCCGGGCGGAAGTAGGGCCGGTGTTCGGCGTCGCAGGGCTCGCCCGGGCCGCCACAGGTGTAGCCGCTGATGATGCCCGCGGCCGCGATCTGCTCAACCCAGGTGTAGAACGGCTGGCCCGGCGGCACGTCGGCGAAGGTCTGCCCGCTGGGCGTGCCGCTCAGCCCGGAGGCGAGCGCCACGATCTTGGACATCTGCCCGCGCGTCACGTCGACGTAGGGCCGGAAGTAGGGCCGATTGTGGTCGTCGCACGGCTCGCCGGGGCCGCCGCAGGTGTACCCGCTGATGATGCCCGCGGCGGCCATCTCTTCGATCCAGGTGTAGAAGGGCTGGCTGGGCGGCACGTCGGTGAACGTCTGGCCCGCCGGGGTGGCGCTCAGTCCCGCGGCGATGGCCACGATCTTGGCGGTCTGCCCGCGGGTCACCGTGTTATAGGTGCGGAAGTAGGGCCGGTGCGCGCCGTCGCACGGCTCGCCGGGGCCGCCGCAGTCATAGCCGGCGATGTCGCCCCGGCAAGCCAGGGTCTGCACATAGGCGTAGAAGGGATCGTAGCTCTGCACGTCGGTGAAGATCGGCAGGTCGGGCCAGTGGTAGATGCCGGTGACGCCCGCCGCCCAGACGTCGTACCGATCGCCCGCCGCCAGTTGGCCAACCCCGGGGCTGGGCAGAACGGTCCAATGGGCGCCGTCCCAGTGGGCGAAGTGATCGCCCGCCGCCCAGACGTCGTCGGGCGCCGGCGCGACCACGCTGGCCAGGTTCCCGGTGCCGGCGGGGACGGGGACCGCCGTCGTGCTCGTGCCGTCATAGTGGTAGGCCAGCGGCCCGCTGGTCCCGTAGCCCACCCACCAGATGTCCTGCGGACTCTCGGCCGCGATGCCCAAATAGCGGTCCTGTGGGTCGGGGGTCAGGTCCGGGCCCGGAGCCGCGCCCGCATCGCTGAGCTCGAGCAGCAGGGGGTGGCTGAACGAGGGGCTGGGGCTCGACCAGTGATCGTACCCGACGGCCCAGGCGGTGCCCGGCCCCACGATGGTCACGTCGACGAGTGACGCGGCATGGTTCGCCGCCCCGCCGGGCGCCGCACCGTCGGGCGCGGGGCTCGTGGGCCCTTCGATCACGTGCCAGGTGCTGCCGTCCCAGTGCGCGGCCACGTAGGGGTTGATCTCGGAGAGATTGGTGGAGTAGGCGCCCACGATCCAGACGTCGTCCGCGCTGTTCGCCGCGAGGGCCTTGAAGGTGTAGTCGCCGCCGTAGAACGGACCGGGGGTCGCGGTGGGCGTCGCCAGCGTACTCCAGGTCGTGCCGTCCCAGTGCACGAGGCCGTCGTTGCTCAAGCCCCAGACGTCGTCCGGCGCGGCGGCCGACTCGCGGCTGAAGCGCACCTCGGTCACGCTGGTCGGGATGGCCACCGCCTGCCAGGTGCTGCCGTCCCAGTGGCCCACCCGGCCCGCGCCGCCGACCCACACGTCGCCGGCGGCCGCCACGCTGACGCCGAGCGGGGTCGCGCCGGGAAGGGGCACGCTGCTCCAGGCCGGGCCGCAGCCGGGGGCTACCGTCGGGGCGGGCGTAAAGCTGGCGGTGGGCGTGGCCGTGCCACCGGGCGGCCAGGTGACCGTGGGCGACGCGGTGCCCGTGGGCGACGCGGTGTCGCCCGGCCGGGTGGGCACCATCGTGGGCGTGTCCGTGGGCGAGCCGGGCGTCTCCGTCGGCGGGCCGGGCGTGTCGGTCAGGAGCCCAGTGACCGCGCCGTCCGACGGCGGGGTCGTGTGGCCGGCGGCCGCGGGGGTCGCGCGGCCGGCGAGCATACCAGTGAGCAACCAGGCGAGGGCCAGGGCGAGTCCGGCCATAATCAGGGAGCGCATAGCCTACCTCCTGTGGTGATGAGGTCCCGTTCAGCGCGCAGGTCCCGTGTGGCGCCGCCCGGCTCGCGCTTACAGCTCGGTGCGGCTGCTCTTGGTCCCATCGTAGGAGAGAAGCAGGCGATCCCCCTCCAGGATGGTTTCGAGGTGGACCGGCCGGCCCCAGATCTGGTGGAGGTATTGCAGCGTCTTGTCGCCGTAGACGGTGTCGAGGTCGCGGCCCTCGTGGCGGTGCACCAGGTAGAGCTCGCGGTTGTGGTGATAGTCGCCGTCCTCGACCACGATGGTCGGGTTGCCGAAGTTGGTCATCTCCTCCAGCAGCCCGTCGCGCACCTTCTCCCAGTCTTTCTCCACGATGACCCATTCATTGCCCTGGCGCTCATAGAGGTAGAGGTCGAGCTCGTCGACGAGATCCTTGGTGAGGTAATTGCGCAGGAAGGAGAGGTCGTTGTCGAGCCCGCGCACCTCGAAGATCTGGGCGCGGCCGCGGCCGGGCTCACGGCCTCGTTCGCGTTCCTCGGCGGTCGGGTTGTCCCAGCGGCGCTCGATGTCCTCGAAGATCTTCAAGCCGAGGTGGTAGGGGTTGATGCTGCGCCGGTGCGGCGCGACTACGCCCGCGTTGAGCTCGGCAAAATCCACGACCTCGTCGTCGGTCAATTCGAGCTCCCGCAGGATTCGCGCGTGCCAGAAGGAGTTATGGTTGACGAAGCCGTTGGCCACGTAGCGGTGCGCATCCGCGACGGTGATGTCGTAGACGTCCGCGCTGCCCTGCTCGATGGCGACCACGGTGTCTTCGCGCAACTCGCGCTTGAACCATTGGTGCTGCCCGAGATAAGCATCGAGCGCGTCGCGTTTGCGGGCGAGCCCGAAGCCAACCGCCTCCTGGAAGGCAGCTGCCGACGCGCCCTGGATCCCCAGGTGAATGCAGCCGTCCCGTTGCGGGCGCTGACGGGACAGGATGCCGTAGTTGAGCAGGACGATCTGCACCTGCTCCACGAGCGTCCGGCTGGCCGACGAAAGGATGACCCCATACTTGCCGGCATAGCCGTCGGCGTCGAAGTAGCCGCGTAGGAACGCCGACATGACGTGCTTCGGCGAGCGCAGGATGGCCGCCGGGATCTGTTTCGCGGGTGCCTTCGCCTGCAGGTCGAGGCCCAGGGTGGGCAGCCAGTCGCGTAGCTCGCGTGAGTGGACGACGATGCGCCAGCGTCCGCCCGTGGGGCTGGGATCCCAGTCGCGCCGGGCGTGCAGGCCCAGCACGTCGCGGATGGCCGTGACCAGCCGCTCGGCGATCTCGGCGTCGCCAGTCGTGAAGCCGATGCCCGACTTGGTCACGTTGCCGTCGCCGACGAAATAGCCCAGCAGCCAGGCCAGGTCCGCGTTGAGCGTTGCGGGCGGGCGCAGGGCGGCGCGGCTGGGGAGCACCCGCCCGGTCATCCCCGGTCGGTAGGCGACGGTCTGCAGCGCGGCGTCGATCCGCGCGGCGCTTAATGTCGGGCGGCCCGCGCGGTGGCGCATGACCGTCCACGACGACACGCCGGCCAGCGCGCCCACGGCCTCCAGGCTCGGGCTCGGCGCCGCGGGCACGAAGGCGATGGGCTGCTCCACCACCGGCCAGACGTTGCTGCCCGCGGCGAGCGCGATTCGATCGCCGGCGCGCAGGTCGCAGAGGCAGGCCCAGGTGCCGTCGGCCCGCTGCACCCGGTGCTTGTGCGCGCCCTCGATGGAGAGCCCGCGCCGCGTGCGGATGCGGATGGTGGGTACCGCCGGTTCTAGGTGATAGTCCGTCACCGGCTGGGTTTCGCCGGGCCCGCCCGCCGCCACGCGCACCGCGCCACGAGTGGCGTGCAGGGCGTCGAAGCGCGTGAAGCCCTGCTCGGTCAGCACCAGCGAGTCGCCGGTCGCGCAGGCCCAGCCTTCGTTCATGATCTTGGTCTGCATCTGCGGCACGAAGTAGAGCATCTCCGTCCGCACGATGTCGAGCACGTCGCGCTGCCAGTCCGCCAGATGGGGTGCGTACTCCAGCAGGAAGCGCAGGATGTCCTTCTCGGGCTCGGGTGGGATGTGGGCCGGCGCGTGCGCGGCCTTCTCGCGCTCGCGGCGCTCCTGGGCGCGAGCCGCCACGCCTTCCTCGCCGAGGTCCCACAGGTCCTCGAATTCGCTGGTCGGCGCGGCGCGTGGGGCCGTGCGGTGCTCGTCGGCGTCGCGGCGGCGGAAGCGCAGGTGCGGGTCGATATGCTCCTGGATTGACAGCGCCGCGTCCAGAAACGTCTCGACGGTGCGTGTGCCGTGCTCAAACTCGTAGCGGCGGATGCGCTCGGCGTGCAGGCTCGTGGCGTCGAGCATCGACCGGTTGGTGTGCTGGAAGTAGGCGTTGTGGTGAAAGAAGTCCACGTGCCCCAGCACATGGGCGATCACCAGCTTGTTCTGCAGGATCCCGTTCGTTTCCATCAGGAAGGCGTACGCCGGGTCGTTGTTGATCACCATCTCGTAGATCTTGCTCAACCCGTAGTCGTACTGCGTCTTCATCCGATAGTAGCCCTTGCCGAAGGACCAGTGCGAAAAGCGGCCCGGCAGCCCATAGGCGCCGAACTCATACATGATTGCCGCGGGCACGAGCTCGAAGTGGGTTGGGTAGGGATCGAGGCCGAAGCGGCGCGCGATGGTCCAGATATCGTCCATCGCCCGCTCCAGCGCGGTGATCATGTGCGTGTCCATGGGCGCGTTCCCTCTAGGAGGCGGCCACCTCGCGCTCGCTGAAGAACTTCTTCAGCGCCGGGTAGACTTCCTTCTTGTCGCTGATGGTGACCGCGACAAACTTGGGGTCGCGGATCTTGTTGAAGGCCGACATCAGCGTGCTGGTCGAGCCGCGGTAACCCTCGCGGATCTCGCCGTAGCCGAACAGGTTGCAGACCTCCATCAGCTTGTTCACCAGTTGCACGCAGAGGTCGTTGTCCCAGGGCAAATTGTCGCCGTCGGAGAAGTGGAAGGGATAGATGTTCCACTGGCTGGGCGGGAAGCGCTCCTGGATGATCTGCAGCGCGAGCTCGTAGGCCGAGGAGACCTGCGTGCCGCCGCTCTCGCCCCGGTGGAAGAACTCCTCCTCGGTCACCTCTTTGGCTTCCGTGTGGTGGCTGATGAAGACGATGCGCACGTGCTGGTACTTGGTACGCAGGAAACGCACCATCCAGAAGTAGAACGAGCGCGCGATATACTTCTCGAACTCGCCCATCGAGCCCGACACGTCCATCATGGCGATGACCACGGCGTTCGACTGGTGCTCGATGCGCTGGTCCCAGGTCTTGTAGCGCAGGTCCTCGGTGCGCACGCCGCCGAAGTGCGCGTCGCCCTTCGCGGCGTTGCGCTTGATGTTCTCCAGGATCGTGCGGCGCTTGTCCAGGTTGGGCAGGATGCCCGTCTTGCGGATGTCGACGAACTGGACCGCCTCTGTCTCGAGCTCTTGCTGGCGCTTCTCGGCCAGGTTAGGCAGGCCGAGATCCTCGAAGATCATGGCGGCGAGCTCGTCGATGGAGATCTCGGCCTCGTAGTAGTCGCTGCCGGGCGTGTCGCCGGCTTCGCCCTGGCCCTGGCCGCGGCCCTTGCGCGGATTGCCCGCCTGGCCAATGACGTCGCCGACCTGCGAGTTGCCGTCGCCCGCGCCGCTGTGCTTGCCGCTCGAGTAGTCGTAGCGGAAGCGGTACTCGTCGAGCGACCGAATCGGCACCTTGATCGTCTTCTGCCCGTCGGACAGAATGATGCTCTCCTCGCTGACGATCTGGCCGAGGTTCTTGCGCACGGCCTCTTTGATCTTTTCCTGGTGGCGCTGCTGGTCGGCCGGGCCTTTGCGGTGCAGCGACCAGTCCTGCTGCCCGATGGTCATCATGGCGATACTCCGGGGCGGGCGACGGCGTCACGCCGCCATCCCGGCGGCAGGCCGGGTGCGGCGCGGCGTGTCCTACCGATTCAGCAGCGAGCCGACGTACGTCAGCAGCGCGTTCGCGCAGACGGTGCAGTAGCCGTGCTCGCGCACCAGCCGGTCGACCACCGCGTTGATTTTGCGCAGCTGTTCCGGGTCGGGCGTGCGCGCCGAGGTGGTGATCTTCACGACGTCGCGCAGGTCGGCGAAGAGCTTGCGCTCGATCGCCTCCTTCAGGCGCTCGTGGCTGGTGTATTCGAAGGTCTGCCCCCGGCGGGCCAGGCTGCTCAGGCGGATCAGGATCTCCTCGCGGAAGGCCTTCTTGGCGTTCTCGGAGACGCCGATCTGCTCCTCGATTGAGCGCATCAGCGGCTCGTCGGGGTCGATCTCCTCCTCGGTGATCGGGTCGCGCAGCTTCTGCTTGTTGCAGTAGGCCTCCACGTTGTCCAGATAGTTATTGAGCAGCGTGCGGGCGGCTTCCTCGTACGAATAGACGAAGGCGCGCTGCACTTCCTTCTTCGCCAGCTCGTCGTACTCTTTGCGGGCTTCGGCGATCAGGTTCAAGTAGTGCTCGCGCTGCTCGCGCGTGATGCTGGTGTGCTGCTCCAGGCCGTCGCGCAGGGCGCGCAGGGCGTCGATCGGGTTGATGCAGGTCACGCCCTCGCGCACCAGCGCGCTCGACAGGCGGTTAATGATGTAGCGCGGGGAGATGCCCTCCATGCCCTCGCGCTGGGCCTCGTCCTGCAACTCCTTGGCGTCCTTCGACTTGAACTCCTCGACATCCTCGCCGTCGTAGACCTTGAGCTTCTTCATCAGGCTCATGCCGGCCTTCTTCGACGGCTCCAGCCGCGACAGCACGGCAAAGACCGAGGCGACGCGCAGGGTGTGCGGGGCGACGTGCACGTTCTCGAGCGCGCTCTGCTTCAGCAGCTTCTCGTAGATGCGCACCTCGTCGCTGACGCGCAGGTTGTACGGCACGCGCACCAGGATCACGCGGTCCTGCAGCGCCTCCGACTTCTTGTTCGCCGCGAAGGAGACGTACTCGTTCTCATTGGTGTGCGAGACGAGCACTTCGTCCGCGTAGATCATGCTGAAGCGGCCCGTCTTGATGTTCTGCTCCTGCGAGAGCGTGAGCAGCACGTAGAGGAAGCGCTCGTCGGCCTTCAGCATCTCGACGAACTCCATGACGCCCCGGTTGGCGATGTTCAGCTCGCCGTCGAAGCGATAGGCGCGCGGGTCGCTCTCCGAGCCCACCTCGCCGATGGTCGACAGGTCGATCGAGCCGACGAGCTCCGAGACGTCCTGGCTCTTGGGGTCGCTGGGGGTGAAGGTGCCGATGCCGATGCGGCTCTTCTCGCTCAGCGCGATGCGGCGCACGGGTACCCGCTCGATGTGCCCCTCCCAGGTGTGATCGAGGTCGTAGCGGCAGCGCGGGCAGAGGTCGCCCTCGATGTAGATGCCGTACTCGCGCTCGAAGTCCGGGCGCAGGCTCTGCGGGATCAGGTGCAGGGGCTCTTCGTGCATGGGGCAGGTGCTGATCGCGTAGAGCGCCCCGCGGTCCGTGCGGCTGTACTGCTCCAGCCCGCGCTTGAGCATGCTCACGATGGTCGACTTGCCGCCGCCCACCGGGCCCATCAGCAGCAGGATGCGCTTGCGCACCTCAAGTCGCTGCGCGCCGGAGTTGAAGTACTCGACAATTTGCTGCAGGGGCCGATCGAGACCGAAGATCTCCTCGTTGAAGAAGTTGTACCGCGTCTCGCCGCGCTTGCCGACCTCCACACCCTCCGACATGATCATGTTGAACGCGCGCGCATGGGACAGCTGGGCGACATGGGGGTTCTGCTTGACAATCTCAAAGTAGTCGGCAAAAGTGCCCTCCCAGGCGAGTGCCTGTTCTTGGGCCCGAAATTCCTCGAGTTTACGGATCAGATCCATGGCGGATCACCTTTCTCCCTTTCCGGTCCCTGCTACGACGTACACTAGTCTTACATTCAGCTCTCCAGCCTCTCCAATCGCTCCGACCTCCCCAGATTGGTTGTCTCCCGAGCGGTATCTCCCTCCAACCGCGCCCTCGCGGCCGTCACACATCATCGTTCCGGCAAATGTCGCGTATTGGGTCTGTCCTGTCGCCGCAGGCCTGTTATGTTTGCCTGTTATGTCGGTTGGTTATGTTTATATGGTAATACGGCCAAGCCCGCGAGTTGGTTGTGCCCCGGGTACGAATAGGCGCCGTAAATCAGCGCTGAGACCGGGTAAAGCGCAGCGTCCTCAGGGCAGCACGGCAACCATGCTTCCCTGAGGACGCCCTGAAGTGCAAACTGCGTAGATCAGTGAGGCCCGTGCACGGAGTCCTCGCCGCGACGAGCCGCTGGCCAAGCGGGCGGCCCCTGCTGCCCTACGATTCTAACACAGATAAAGGTCCCTCGCAAGCAAGTTGCCGGCTGATCGCAACCGGACGCCGGGAAGATGCCGATTAGCGGCCCCGCTGTGCGGCGGGTGGCACTGAGCCGAGAAGCAAACGGTGTGCCAGATCCGCCGGAATCGGGGTCAGTCGGGAATGAGGCCGGCGCGCATGCCGTCGGGCGTGTGCAGCAGGTAGTGGCCACCGCGCCAGCCCGCTTCGTACCAGAAGGTGCCGCTGAGCGCCCCGGCGCCCGGGGCGCGATCCAGCAAAGGCGGCAGGAAGATCGGGATGTTCGGCACCAGGGCCAACCGGGCCAGGTCGCGCGGGTCGTACCAGTCGAGGCGGCCCTCCAGGCAATCCGCAGGCACGCGGGCCGCGCTGGCGGCGTCCACGTCGGCGCGGCAGACGTAGAGCAAGATGCCTGGCGCGCCCGCGGCCAGGCGCTCCGCCTCCCAGAGCGTGATCAGCGCGCCGAGGTGAGGGCGGACGCGCAGGCCCGCCTCCTCGCGCAGCTCGCGCGTGGCCGCGGCCAGGGCGTCCTCGCCCGGCTCGATGCCGCCGCCCAGGCCGTTCAGCCGCCCGGCGTTCGGCGGGTAGCGCCGCGCCAGCAGCAGCACGCACCCGTCGGGCCGGCGCACGAAGCAGACGGTATAGTCAGCGCGCAGGGGCCGCGTGGCGTCGATCTGCGCCAGCACGGCGGGCAGCCTCCCCATCGCGTCGGGCCCAAAGAACTGCGGCGTGAGGAAGGGGGCGCAGGCGTAGATGAGCCCGCCCGCCAGCGAGGTCACCCGGTCGGTGTGGCCCGCGGTGAAGACGCCGCTGGCGCCCGCGTCGTGCTTGGTGTTGCGCGCGCCCGTCAGGGCGTCGACCAGGGGCCCGAGCTCGCCGCCCGCCTGAATGGCGGCGGCCACGGTAGCGGGCAGCGGGCAGCGTCCGGTCGAGGCCAGGCCCACGCGCTCGGCGCGGTCGACCACGGCGGCCCAGGCCAGGGTGTACATGGCGAAGGGGAACTCGTCGGTGCTGCCCTCGAGGCCGATGCCCAGGTCGGCGTCGGCGGCCGCGCGCGCCGCCGCGGCGCGCAGCAGCGCGCCCCGCGCCCCCGCCGCGTCGCCCCGCGGCTGCACCGCCACGCCGGAGTCGACGCGCACCCCGGCTACTTCGGCGGCGGGCCAGAGGCGCGCGCTCACGCGGCGCACCGCGGCGATCTTGCCGGGATTGGTGCTGCCGACCGCGATGCGGCGGATGTCCGGGAGGCGGCCGGCCGGGGCCGGCGGCGGCGCGGTCACAATGTGGCTTCCATCCCCTCGTAGCCGACCTCGATCGTCGCCTCGAGCGCGTGGGCCACGGCGGCGATCTCGCCGCGCACCTCGGGCTCGTGCTTCGGGTCGACGTGGACCACGATGACGCGCGGGAGGTAGCCGTGCAAGGCCCGGAAGTCGCGCAGTTCGCGCGCGAGCTTGGCGGGCGTGAGGTGGTCGAACTGGTCGGCCGCGGCCTGGAGGCGATCGGGCAGGGTCGTCTCGGTGATCAGCACGTCGGGGCGCACCTGCAGCCACGCATCGTGGCAGTCGCCGCCCGTGTCGGAGCTGAAGAAGAAGCTGTGATCGCCCTGGCGCACCGCGTAGCCGACGGTGGGCACCGAGTGCTTGATGGCGACCGGCCGCACCGTGTAGGCGCCGACGACGAAGTCGTGCCCGGGCGCGACGGAGTGAAAGCGCACGCTCGGCGCCTCGGGGCTGGGGATCTCCTGGAAGCGGGGCCAGATGTCGTCGTTGAAGATGTGGGCTTCGAGCGCCGCCTGCGTGGCCGGCAGGCAATAAACGTCGATCGAGGCAGTGCGCAGGGTGTTGAAGGCGATCATGGGCAGGTCTTTGACGTGGTCGAGGTGCTGGTGCGTGATAAGGATGTTGGTGACGCGGGCCTGCTCGGCGAAAGTGAGGGTGGAGGTCAGGCTGCCCGCGTCGATCGCCAGTACGCCGTCGACCAGGATGGAGATGAAGCCGGTGGTCCGGCTCTCGCCCTGATGCGCGCCCAGCAGGCGGATCTGCATGGCTGTGCCCCGTCCTTCTGCGCCGGTCCGGCGCGGGTTCCGCGGCGCCGCCCCAGCCGGCCGTGCCCCGTGTCCGGGAGTGCGGCAATGGCGCCCATTATAGCAGCAAGCCCCAGGCGTCGCAAGCGCGTCACGCGGGGGCGCGCACGACGCTTGACAGCCCGCGGCGCGGCGTGTACCATGGCAGCAGGGCGGCGCCCGCCGCTCGGCCGCGCGCCGCCCATCCACAGCGAGGAGGCTGTTGTTATGACCGATCTCTCCGCGCCGGCCGGCGCATCCCCGATCCCCGTGGGCCAGGACAGCGATTCGCCCGCGATCGCCTGGCGGCCATCGCCCGCGTATATCGAGCGCAGCCGCCTGCGCCGCTTCATGGAGCGCCACGGCATCGGCACCGTCGCCGAGCTCCTGGCCCGCTCCACCGCCGACATCGCCTGGTTCTGGGACGCGGTCATCCAGGACCTCGAGCTCGAGTGGTTCACGCCCTACACCCAGGTGGTCGACCTGACGCGCGGCGTCGAGTGGCCGCGCTGGTTCCCCGGCGGGCGCTACAACTACGTCCACGACGCGGTGGACAAGCACGCGCTGGGCCTGCGGCCCGCGGCCCGCGCCGTCGCCTGGGAGGGCGAGGACGGCACCGTGCGCACGCTCACCTTCGCCGAGCTCTACGCCGCGGTGAACCGCGCGGCCAACGCGCTCAAGGCGCTCGGCATCGGCAAGGGCGACCGCGTCGGCGTCTTCATGCCGATGCTGCCGGAGACCGCCGTCGCCACGCTCGCGGTCTCGAAGATCGGCGCGATCTACATCCCGATCTTCTCGGGCTACGGCGCGACCGCCGTCGCCAGCCGCCTGCAAGACTGCGACGCCCGGTTGCTCATCACCGCCGACGGCTTCTACCGGCGCGGCGGCGTGGTGCCGATGAAGGAGACCGCCGACGAGGCTGTCGCGGCCAGCCCGAGCGTCGAGCACGTGCTCGTCGTGCGGCGCGTTGGCGCGCCCGTGCCCTGGACCGCCGGGCGCGACCTCTGGTGGCACGAGCAGGTCGACCCGCAGCCGCCCGACTGTCCGACCGAGCAGACCGACGCCGAAGACCCCTACATGATCATCTACACCTCGGGCACGACGGGCCGGCCTAAGGGCGCCGTGCACACCCACTGCGGCTTCCCGATCAAGGGCGCGCAGGACATGGCCCACACCTTCGACGTGCAGCCCGGCGACTGCATGTTCTGGATCACCGACATCGGCTGGATGATGGGCCCGTGGGCCATCTCGGGCAGCCTCATGCTCGGCGCGACGTGCTTGCTCTACGAGGGCCTGATCAGCTACCCTGAGCCCGACCGCGTCTGGGCGCTGTGCGCCCGCCACGGCGTCACGCATTTGGGCATCTCGCCGACCGCCGTGCGCTCGCTGATGGGCCTGGGCGAGCACTGGGTGCGCAAGCACGACCTCAGCCGCCTGCTCTTCTTCGGCAGCAGCGGCGAGCCCTGGAACCCCGATCCCTGGCGCTGGCTGCTCGAGGTGGCCGGCGAGGGCACCCGCCCGATCATCAACTACTCGGGCGGCACCGAGATCTCGGGCGGCATCCTTTCGTGCATCTCGCTGCTGCCGCTCAAGCCCTGCTCGTTCAACGCGCCGGTGCCCGGCATGGCCGCCGACGTGGTCGACGACGCCGGGCATCCGGTGCGCGGCGCCGTGGGCGAACTGGCGATCCGTGCGCCCTGGCCGGGTATGACGCGCGGCTTCTGGCGCGACCCGCAGCGCTATCTGGAGAGCTACTGGGCGCGCGTGCCCGGCCTCTGGGTCCACGGCGACTGGGCTGAGATCGACGCCGACGGCTACTGGTACATCCTCGGCCGCTCGGACGACACGATCAAGGTCGCGGGCAAGCGCGTGGGGCCGGCCGAGGTCGAGTCGGCGGCGGTAGCCCACCCGGCCGTGCTCGAGGCGGCGGCCATCGGCGTGCCCGACGCGCTCAAGGGCGAAGTGGTCGTCGTCTTCGCGATGCTGCGTCCCGGCTACGCCGCGAGCGAGGCCTTGCGCGCCGAGATCGAGCAGGGCATTGTCGACGCGCTGGGCAAGGCGCTCAAGCCGCACGCCGTGCGCTTCGTGGCCGATATCCCGCGCACGCGCAACGCCAAGATCCTGCGCCGCCTGATCCGCAAACGCTATCTCGACGAGCCGTTGGGCGACACGTCATCGCTCGAGAACCCGACCGCGCTCGACTCCATCGGCGGGGCGCACTAGCCGCCCCCGCACCCGCCCCGCCCGTGCCGTCGCGCGGGCGGGGCGTCCACCCCACCGTTCCGCAGGAGGGAACCCCCATGGAAGACGCCATCCCGCTCTCGCTCTCGTATGACGACGTGCTGCTGGTGCCGAATCGCACGGGCGTGCGCTCGCGCAAGGCGGTTGACGTCGGCAGCGCGCTGTCGCGCCATATCCGCCTGCAGATCCCCATCGTCAGCGCGAACATGGACACGGTGACCGGGGCGACGATGGCGATCGCCATGGCACGCGCCGGGGGCATCGGCATTATCCACCGCTTCCTGCCGGTCGAGCGCCAGGCGGAGGAGGTGCGCCGCGTCAAGCGCGCCGAGAACTTTGTGATCGAGCAGCCCTACGCCTGCCGCCCCGAGGACACCGTGGCCGACGCGGCCGCGCTGATGCAGGAGTACGACGTCGGCACGCTGATGGTCGTCGACGCGGCGGGGCGGCTGGTCGGCCTGCTGCGTACCCACGACGTGCAGTTCGCCGCCAACCCGGCCGCGCCCGTTGCGGGCGTGATGCGGCCGCGGGCGCAACTGGTTGTCGGCCCGCCCGACGTCGATATGGCGGGCGCGAGCACGATCTTCGCCGAGCAGAAGGTCGACAAGCTGCCCCTGGTCAACTCGGCCGATCGGCTGGTCGGCCTGATCACGGCGCGCGACCTGCTGCGTGGCCGCGAGAACCCGTCGGCGGCGCGTGACTCCCGCGGGCGCTTGCTGGTCGGCGCGGCCATCGGCGTCCACGGCGACTACCTGGAGCGCGCCCGGGCCCTGCTTGAGCAGGACGCCGACGTGCTGGTCCTCGACATCGCGCACGGCCACAGCGACCAGGTGATCGACGTGGCCCAGGAGGTGCGCGCGCAATGGCCCGACGTCGAGCTCATCGCGGGCAACGTGGCGACGGCCGAGGGCACGCTCGACCTGATCAGCGCGGGGGTCGATGCGGTGAAGGTGGGCGTCGGCCCCGGCTCGGCCTGCACCACGCGCATTGTGGCCGGGGCAGGCGTGGGCCAGTTCACGGCGGTGCGCGAGTGCGCCGCGGCGGCCCAGGCGCACAACATCCCGATCGTCGCCGACGGCGGGGTCAAGGCCAGCGGCGACGTGGCCAAGGCGCTGGCCGCCGGGGCGAGCACGGTCATGATCGGCGGCCTGCTCGCGGGCACGGACGAGAGCCCGGGGCGGCCGATCACGCGGCGCGGGCGGCGCTACAAGCACTACCGTGGTATGGCCTCGCTGGCCGCGACCGTCGACCGCCGCCGCCGCGAAGCGCTGGACCCGGGCGACGACGACGAGTGGATCAGCGACGTGGTGCCCGAGGGGGTGGAGGCGCTGGTGCCCTACCGGGGCAGCACCCGTGAGGTGCTGACTCAGCTGGTCGGCGGCCTGCGCAGCGGCATGAGCTACGCGGGCGCCGCGTCGATCGCGGAGCTCTGGGCGCGGGCGCGCTTCACGCGCATCACCGCCGCGGGCCTGCGCGAAAGCCACCCGCACGATGTGGAGCTGGAGTAGGGGCGTGGTAGCGCTGCCCCGCCCGCTCGCGCGGCCGGCAGGAGCAGTCCCGCGTGACGGCCCGGCTGAAGCACGATTCGCACTAAGCTAAGGACGAAACGTCTGTAGGAGGGCGCCCGTCGCGCGACAAGCGCCCCCAAGATCGGGCCTGATAAGTACCGGGATGGGCGGTTGAGGCGCGCACCGGAGCCTCTCGTTGGGGCGGCGCCTGCACCTCGTGGCGCAAAGCCTGCCCCCAGCGGCCGCGCGGGTCAGGACTCGCGGGGGGGCTCGGCGGGCGCTTCGGCGGGAGTCATGGCCTCCGCCTCGGCTTCGGCCTGCGCCGCCTCGTCCGCGGCTTCTTGCGCGCGGGTGACCGGGTGGCGGAGCAGGCGGCTGAGGCGCCGGCCGTTGTCGGCGCGCACCGCCGCCGCGAACTGCCGGCCCATCATCGCCGCCGAAGGCCGCTGCTCGGGATTCTTCGCCAGCGCGCCGAGCACCAGCGCCTCGATCTCGGGCGAGATCGCCGGCTGGAGCTCGCGCAGCGACGGCGGCGGGTCGTTGATCTGCATCAAGGCGACCTTCAGCGGGTCGCCGTCGGGCGAGTGGAACGGCAGCCGCCCACCGAGCATCTGGTAGAGCATCACGCCGAGGCTGTAGATGTCGGCCCGGCCGTCGTAGGGCCGGCGCAGCAGGCGCTCCGGCGCCATGTAGGCGGGCGTGCCGAGCACGTGGCCGGCCATCGTCAGCGGCTGCTCGTAGGAGGCGATCTCGTCGTCGACCAGCTTGGCGATGCCGAAGTCGACCACCTTCACCACCTCGCCCTGGCGCCCGGCCTGCAGGAAGATGTTCGCCGGCTTCAGGTCGCGGTGCACGATGCCCGCCGCGTGCGCCTCGGCGAGCACGTCGCAGATCGGGCTGAGCAGCTCGGCGGTGCGGGGCGGCGCCAGGATGCCCTCCTCGCGCAGCTCGTCGGCCAGCGACCGGCCCTGCAATAGCTCCATTACCAGGTAGGTGATGCCGTCCTCGGTGACCGCGAAGTCGAGCACCGCGACGGCGTTGGGGTGGCGGATGCGGCAGGCCGCGATGCCCTCACGCTGGAAGCGCGCGCGCTGCTCGGGCGTGGTGCCGGAGCTCGCGCGCAGGATCTTGACCGCGACGCTGTGGCCCAGCAGCAGGTGCGTTGCGCGGTAGACCGTGCCGACGCCGCCCGTCCCGAGCGCCGCTTCCAGGCGGTACTTGCCGTCGAGCACCATGCCGGGCCCGACCTTCGGCGCATTGGCCCCGGCCGCCGCGGGCGTGGGGCGGCGCGGCCCGCTGGCCGCCTGGCGGCGCACCTCGAGCTGCACGTTGATGCGCGCCAGCATGATCGAGAAGTCGATCGGCTTGATCAGATAGTCGTTCGCGCCGAGGTCGAGCGCGTCGATCACGTCCTGGCTCTGGTCGAGCGCGGTGGTCATGATGATCGGCAGGTCGAGGATGGGGCGCGTCTTGCGCACCAGGCGCAGCACCTCCATGCCGTTGAGGCCGGGCATCATCACGTCGAGCAGCATGAGGTCGATCGGCTGCTGGGCGATGATCTGGAGGGCTTCGTAGCCATTCTGGGCCGTGACCACGGTGAAGCCGCGCCGCTGCAGACGCAACGTGAGCATCTGGCGGTTGATCTCCTCGTCGTCGACGATGAGGAGCGTGGCGGACGGCGTGTTCACGCTGGTCATATGCGCAGTGTAGCATGCGGCTCCGGTCGCGTCAAGCGTGACTGCCCTTCCCAAGATCGCGCCCGATCTGGTATAATGCGGGTCAGAACGCGGCCCCCGGCCGCGCTTGTTGCTAAAGGAGAACATCAGCAGTGCAAATCACGCGCGAAGATCTGCCGGACCGCCAGGTGGCGCTCACCCTCGAATTCGAGCCTCAGGAAATCGAGCCGGCCCTGCAGAAAACGTATCAACGGCTCGTCGGCAAGGTGAACATCCCCGGGTTCCGGCCCGGCAAGGCGCCGCGCCAGCTATTCGAGCGCTACGTCGGCCGCGAGGCCTTAATCCGCGAGGCCAGCGAGAACCTGACCGCCCCGGCCATCGCCGAGGCCATCAAGAAAGAGGACCTGGAGTCCGCCGAGCTAATCGACGTCGACGTCGAGGAGACGGAGCCCCTGCGGGTGCGCGTCCTGCTCGATCGCGGGCCGCTGGTCGAGCTCGGCGATTACGGCGACCTGCGGGCGGCGCGCGACGAGGTCACCGTGACCGAGGACGAGGTCGAGGAGGTCATCCGGCGGCTGCGCGCGCGCGAAGCCGAGTGGCACACGCCCGCCGAGCCGCGGCCCGCCCGCATGGGCGACCGGGTGACGGTCGACCTCGAGACCTTCACCATCGAGGGCCCCGTGACCCAGATGACCGGCACCGGCCAGGTGCTCGAGTTGAGTGAGCACACCGGCCCCGCCTGGCCGCAGGCCATCGACGAGAACCTGGTCGGCATGCAGCCGGGCGAGGAGAAGGACTTCGCCATCACCTTCCCGGAGGCCTATACCGACGAGGACCTGCGCGGCAAGGAAGCGACGATCCATGCCAAGATGACCGGCCTGGAAGAAGCCGAGCTGCCCGAACTGGACGACGCGTTCGCCCAGCGCGCCGCGCAGGCCGAGACGGTCGACGCGCTGCGCGAACGGGTCCGCGACAGCCTGCGCAGCGAGGCCGAGGACGCCGCACGCGAGCGCCAGGTGCGCGCGGTGATCGACGCGCTCAAGGCACGCAGCCACGTCGAGGTGTCGCACGGCCTGATCGATCAGGAGATCGACCGGCGCTTTGAGCGGCTGACGCAGGAGCTCCAGCGCCGCCACATCGCCCCGGCGCGCTATTTCAGCTATGAAGGCACCACCGAGGGGGCCTGGCGCGAGGCCCAGCATGGTCCCGCGCGCGAGGCGCTCGAAGAGCTGCTTGTGCTCGGCGAGCTCGCCCAGCGCGAGAGCGTCGTCGTCACCGACGCGGACGTGGAAGCCGACATCACCCAGCTGCTCGCACCGTACGGCGAGAGCGAGCAGCTGGAGCAGCTGCGCGCCCTGGTCGACACGGAGGAGCAGCGCGAGCGCAGCCGCAACCGTCTGTTCGAGAAGAAGCTGACCGACCGCATCGTCGAGATCGCCGAGGGCCGCGCCCCCGCGCCCACCGAAAGCACCGAAGGGGCCGAGGGCGCCGCGGCGGAGGGCGCTGAGGCCGAAGACACCGCAGGCGCGGACGCCACGGCCGAAGCGGCCGAGGGTGCCACGGCCGAAGGCGCGGAAGCCGCGCGTGCGACTCCGCCGGACGCGGCGCAGGCGGCGGAAGCCCCGGCGGAGCCTGATATGGTCGCCGTCGACGCGGGCGGCGCCGTGCCCGCCACGGCGCAGGAACCCGGGCCGCTGGAAACGGCCGGCGGCGCGGCCGAAGTGCTGGGCACCGGCGAGGCCGTCGCGGAGGCGCCGGCCGGCGAGCCGCCGCCCGAGAGCGAAGCGTAGGCACTCGGGTCGGCGCCGCCCCCGGCGCCCGCCCACCCCGAGTTCGAACAAATAGGCTATTTTGTATATTGCTATTGGGTCGCCCGTTGCAGTATACTTAATGGTGTCACCCCCCGAGGAGGGTTTTGCAATGAGCCAGTTAATCACGCCGAACGCCATCGTGCCCTACGTCGTGGAGAGCACGAACCGGGGCGAGCGCGTGTATGATATCTACTCGCGCCTGCTGCGCGACCGGATTATCTTCATCGGCACGCCCATCGACGACAACATCGCCAATATCGTCGTGGCGCAGCTGCTCTTCCTGGATTACGAAGACCCCGAGCGCGACGTCCAGCTTTACATCCACAGCCCGGGCGGCTCGGTCACGGCCGGCCTGGCCATCTACGACACGATGCAGTTCATCCGGCCCGACGTCTCCACGATCTGCATCGGTAGCTCGGCCTCGATGGCGACCATCCTGCTCTGCGCCGGGGCGGCCGGCAAGCGCTTCGCGCTGCCCAACTCGACGATCCACATGCACCCGGCCGGCGTCGGCCAGATCGGGGGCTACGCGCCCGACGTCGAGATCCAGGCGCGCGAGCTGCTGCGCATGCAGTCCAAGATCCGCGAGCTCATGGCCAAGCACACCGGCCAGACGATCGAGCGCATCGCGCACGACTTCGATCGCGACCTGTACATGGATTCCCAGCAGGCTCTCGACTACGGGATCATCGACGAGGTCATCACGACCATGGCCGCGATCGGCGAGGGGAGCGCTGCGGGCAAGGACGGCAAGGCCGAGTCGGCTGCGGCCGCCAAGGATGCCGTCGCCGCCGAAGCACGCTAAGCCGCGCGGGACGGGGCCGCCTCCAGGGCGCGCCCCGTCCCCGCACTCCCGGGTGCCGGTACCCGGGTTGAGTGATCCGGCCCCTCCGGGGGCGCAGCGTGGCGTCCATCCGGGGCGTCCCGAGGAGAGGGCGACAGCATGGCGGGTACTCGCGGCGGCAAACCCCAGTATCATTGCTCCTTCTGCGGCAAGAGTCAGGACGACGTCCGCAAGCTGATCGCGGGACCGAACTCGGTCTACATCTGCGATGAGTGCGTGGACCTCTGCCGCGAGATCATCGACGAGGAGGAGACGACCACCGCCAAGCCCGAGCCGAATATCGGGCGCAACATCCTCAAGCCCAAGCGCATCTACGAGCTGCTCAACCAGTACGTGATCGGGCAGGACCGGGCCAAGAAAGTCCTCGCGGTGGCCGTCTACAACCACTACAAGCGCATCACCAGCAACAATCGCGGCGACGACGTCGAGCTGCAGAAGAGCAACATCCTGCTGCTCGGGCCCACCGGCTCGGGCAAGACGTTGCTCGCCCAGACGCTCGCCAAGGTGCTCGACGTGCCCTTCTCTATCGCCGATGCCACCGCCCTCACCGAGGCGGGTTACGTCGGCGAGGACGTCGAGAACATCCTGCTCCGCCTGCTCCAGGCCGCCGACCTCGACATCGCCCGCGCCGAAAAGGGCATCGTCTACATTGACGAGATCGACAAGATCGCCCGCAAGAGCGACAATCCGTCGATCACGCGCGACGTCTCGGGCGAGGGTGTGCAGCAGGCGCTGCTCAAGATCATCGAGGGCACCGTGGCGAACGTGCCGCCGCAGAGCGGCCGTAAGCACCCCCACCAGGACTTCATCCAGATCGACACGAGCAACATCCTCTTCATCTGCGGCGGCGCCTTCGAGGGCCTGGAGGAGATTATCTCCCGGCGCGTCGGCGGCGGTCGCGCCATGGGCTTCGCCCGCCCGGTGGACCCCGACTCGGACACTGCCCGCGCCGCGATGCTGGCCCAGGTGATCCCGGAGGACCTGCTCAAGTATGGCCTGATCCCCGAGTTCGTCGGCCGCCTGCCGATGATCGTTTCGCTCGACCCACTCGACAAGGCCACGCTGATGCGCATCCTGACCGAGCCGAAGAACGCGGTCATCAAGCAGTACCAGAAGTTCTTCGCGCTCGACCGCGTGGAGCTGGCCTTCAGCCCGGATGCGCTCGAGTTCGGTCGCCGACCGCGCGCTCGAGCTGAAGACCGGCGCGCGCGGCCTGCGCAGCACCATCGACGAGGTCTTGCTCGACATCATGTACGAACTGCCGTCGATGGAGGGCGTGCGCCGCTGTGTAGTCACCAGCGAGGTGATCCAGCACGGCCGGCCGCCGCTGCTCCTCTCGCGCTCCGAGCGCGACGTCGAGACCGAGGAGATCGAAGAGGCGAGCTACCTGCCCGAGAGCGCCTAGCGCTCCCCCGAACGAAGCTATCAAGCGGGCCGCGCAGCACATGCGCGACCCGCTTCGTCGTTTCCGCCGGCCCGCGGTCTACCAGTAGCCACCGGCCGGGGCGAGATCGGGGCGCAGCACGCCGATGAAGGGCAGGTTGCGGTACTTCTCGTGGTAGTCGAGGCCGTAGCCGACGACGAAGCGGTCGGGGATCTGGAAGCCGACGTAGGCCAGCGGGATGTCGAGCAGGCGCACGCTCTGGCGGTCGAGCAGCGCGCAGACGTCGAGCGCGGCGGGCTTGCGCGTGCGCAGCATCCGCAGGATGAAGCTCAGGGGCAGCCCCGTGTCGATCACATCCTCGACGACGATGACGTGGCGGCCGGTGATGGCGGTGTCGAGGTCCTTCAGGATGCGCACGGGCCCGCCGCCGCCGCGGGCATGCGGGCCGTAGCGCGTCATCGCCAGGAAATCGATCTCCACCGGCAGGTCGATGGCGCGGATCAGGTCGGCCAGGAAGGGCATGACGCCGCGCAGCATGCCCACGAGCACGGGGGCGGGGCCGGTCGCGTGGGCGGCGGTGATCGCGGCGCCGAGCTCGGCCACGCGGGCGCGGATGATTGCCTCGGGGATCAGTACCTCGGCGATATCGGCCGCGAGCCGCCCAGCGGGGTCGGGGCGGACCGCCGTGGCGTTGGCCGCCGTCATGCGTGCCTCCGCATCAGGCGCGGTCGGGCATCAGGCGGGCTCAGGCGGCCCGGCCGGCGGACAGCGCGCCCGCGGCGCCGGCTGCCTCGATCTCGTCGGTCGGCACGCCGAAGGCGGCCAGCAGGCGATGGAAGTCGCGCCGGTAGAGGAGCTTGATCTGGATGCCCGGGTACAGCTCGCGCAGCAGGCGCAGCTTGCGGTTTTTGCGCCGCACCAGGCTCTGCTTCATCACGGTCAGCTCGACGTACAGGTCGTACTCGGGCAGGTAGAAGTCGGGCCGGAACTGGCGCACCACGCGGTCGCCCTCCCACTCCAACGGGAAGACGTCGGGCTCGTACCGCCACTCGATCTGGTAATAGTCGAGCAGCTGCGCAAACTCCGCTTCGGCACGGTGGGCGAAGGGGGCGTTCGGCGCGGGAGACGAGGTGACAGGGGCGGCGGTGGCGAGTGACGCGGAGGCGGGAGAGGAAGCGGGGCCGTCCGCCGGCGGGGTGCCGGTAACGGCGGAGGAAAGATCCGGCGGTTCGATGACCGGTGAAGCGAAGGTCGCTTCTTGATTCATACGCAGCTCAACCGATCCTGGGCATCGCACGCCCCCAAGCGTCACATGGGGCCGCGACTCAACATAAGTACTGCCCCATTATAGCACGTTTGTACCGGCAATGCAAGAGTCCCGCAGCCCTCGCTTCCTGCCCGGACGCGGTACCCACGGCTGCGAGACCCCAACGCCTCGATTCTCGCGCGCGGCTGTTAACCGCCGATTAGCGGGATGTTAAAGATCGGCCCCCGTGCTTGTCAGGCCCGGGGTTCTGCAGTACGATGAAGACGGAATCTCGCAGGTGGGAGGAGGCGGCGACATGCAGCCCCTGGTGATCGGCATCGCGGGTGGCACCGGGTCGGGCAAGACCACGGTCACCGACGCGATCGTCCGCGCCGTGGGGCCGACTGAGGTCGCGCTGCTGCAGCAGGACTCCTACTATCGCGACTTCGGTGCGCTCTCGGCCGAGCAGCGCCTGGCCATCAACTGGGACCACCCGGACGCCCTGGAGGACGAGCTCCTCGCCGCCCACGTGGCGGCCCTGCGTGCGGGCCGTGCCGTGGCCGTGCCCCGCTACGACTTCCGCGCCTTCCGCCGCCTGCCCGAGACGACGCCCGTGGCGCCCCGCCCGGTGATCATCGTCGAGGGCATCTTGATCCTCGTGGAACGTGATTTGCGTGAGCTCATGGACATCAAGGTCTTTGTCGACACCGATGCCGACGTGCGCTTCATCCGCCGCCTCGAGCGCGATATCCGCGAGCGCGGCCGGAGCGTGGCATCGGTGATCGCCCAGTACATGGCGACTGTGCGGCCCATGCATCTGGAGTTTGTCGAGCCGAGCAAGCGCTACGCAGACGTCATCGTCCCGCAAGGCGGCCATAACCGGGTCGCGATCGAGATGCTCGTCGCGCGGGTGCAGGCGAATATGCACGCAAAGGAGAGTTAACTGATGCCGATGCATTGGTGGCTGGGCTTCGTGGCCAGCTTTTTTGCCAGCGCGGTCGAGGTCGTGGAGGCGGTGACGCTCGTGCTCGCCGCCGGGGTGACCCGCGGCTGGCGCAGCACCTGGATCGGCGCGGCCAGCGCCGCGGTGCTGCTGGGCGCGCTCGTCATCATCTTCGGGCCCGCGCTCGAAACCTACATCCCGATCGACGTGCTGCGCGTGGTCGTGGGCACGTTGCTGCTGATCTTCGGGCTGCAGTGGCTGCGCAAGGCGATCATGCGCTACACCGGCCTCAAGGCGCTGCACGACGAGACGGCGATCTACCAGCGCGAGGTCGCCGCGCTGGAAGCGGTGCCCGAAGCGCGGCAGGGCATGGACTGGACCGCCTTCACGGTTTCGTTCAAAGGTGTGCTGTTGGAGGGCCTGGAAGTCGTCTTTATCGTCATCACCTTCGGGCTCACGAGCGGCGACAACACGCCCGCCGTGCTCGGCGCCGCGCTCGCCGCGGTCGTGGTGATCGGCATCGCGGTGGTGGTGCGCGGGCCGCTCAGCCGCGTGCCCGAGAACAACCTGAAGTTCGGCGTGGGCATCATGCTCTGCTCGTTCGGCACCTTCTGGGCGGCCGAGGGGCTGGGATTGGCCTGGCCGGGCGCCGACCTGGCCATCCTGGGCCTGCTGGTCTTCTACCTGGTTACAGCGGCGCTGCTGATCTGGCTGTTGCGGCCGCGCGTGGCCGAGGAGCGAAAGGTGCTGGCGTCCGAATGAAAGTCATCCGCGGATTCTTCCTCTTCTGGTACGATTTCCTCATCGGCGATGCCTGGGAGGTCGCGGCCGGCGTGGTCGTCGTACTGGCGGCGCTCTGGCTGGCGCTGCGCTTCGGCGGCGACGCGTGGACGCCGGTCGCCGTGGTGGGCCTGCCGCTCGCGGTGATCTTGCTACTGGCCTTCAGCCTCTGGCGCGCGCGGCCGCCGGCCTAGCGGCGCCACCGTGGCCCTCGGCCTGTACCCGATCGTCGACCCGCTGGCGCCGCTGCTCTGGCTGGCCTGGGCGGTGCCGGAGGCGCGGGTGCGCCCCCACGTGCCGCCGCCGCTCGTGCTCGACACCCGGCCGGGCATGGCGGGGCAGCCGCGGGCCTACCTGGCGCTCGCGGTCGTACGCAACCGGCGGGCGCATCTCGCCGGGCTCCCCGGCTTGCACGCCACCTGGGTGCAGGCCAACTTCCGCACCTATGTTCGCCACCCCGCCGCGCCGGACGTGCCCGCGGTCTACTTCTTCGGCAGCTACGTCAGCAGCCGTGTCCTGACCGGCCTCGCGGGCCTGCTCGCGCCGCACGTCTGGTACGCGCCGACCCGGCTCGGGGGCCGCGTCCCTGCTGGACCAGCGGATGCGGCCTGGTCGTTGCACCTCGCGATGCGCGGCCCACTCGGCCTCGTGCGGGTCGACGCGGTTGGGCTGTGCGTGCGCCCGCCGGCCGTGCCGGGCTGGACCGGCCCTACCGCGGCGCAGCACTTCCTGACGCAGCGGCCCTACGGCTACATGCGCGCCCGCGGGGGCGGGCTGATCAACCAGCCCGTCGCTCACGCCGAGCCGGCGCCGTGGACCGGCGCGGCTTCCCATGTGGTCGCGTCTCCCTGGACACACTGGGGCCTGCTGTCGGCGGCCGAGATTGCCGAGCCGCTGGCGGTTTGGGCGGCGCCCCACACCGCCTTCCGCGCTGCTCTGCCTCGCCCCGCCGCCTGGGGCTGAGCGACGGGCGTGGCGTCGCGCCTGCGCGGGGCTAGAACGGTGGGCAGTGGGCGCGGTAGTGCGCCTCGTCGCTCCAATCCTCGCGGGTGATGGCGAAGAGATACATATCCACGTAGCGCCCATGCAGGAAGGTGACCCGGCGGAGCACGCCATCGCGCTGCATCCCGGCCGCCGTGACCACGCGGCACGAAGGCTCGTTGTCGACCGCCACGGTCGCCTGGATCCGCGGCAAGGCCACCGTGTCGAACAGGTGGTTGACCAGCAGGCAGGCCGTCTGCGTGGCGATGCCCCGGCGCCGGAAGCGGGGGTGGACCTGGTACCAGATCTCGCGGCCGGCGAAGAAGTCGGCCTGCGTGAACGGGTTGAAGTAGCCCGCGGCGCCCATCGGCTCGTCGGTGGCGTTGCTGACGATCAGGTAGAAGCCGTTCTCGTGGCCCTCGGGGTGGGCCAGGTTGTTCTCCCACTCCTGCGGGCTCGACGGCCAGACCGGGTTGAAGTCCCCGAGATACGCCGGGTCGCTGAACCAATCGGCCAGCAGCGCCGCCGAGTCGACGGTGGCGGGCTCCAGGCGAACGTTGCGGCCGATCAACATCGGTCTGCCTCCCCTCCGCGGCCGGTGCCCTCCGTGGCGCCGGCCGCCCCGGATGCGCCCGCAACAAGCGTGCCCCGCGCCCCGCCCGAACGGACGCGGATGGTACAGATGGTATAATGGGCGGTGTCTATCGTGACCCCGCCCGCCGCGCCGCCCGCGCGGCCCGTTCCGGTGCCGGCCACCCGCGGCGTTCCGGCGATGCGCCGCGCCGACTGGCTCGGCCTCGGCGGCGTGCTGCTGCTCGGGCTCGGCCTGCGCCTCATCCCGCTGTGGGCGGTGACCGCCAACGGCGGCAGCCCGCTCATCGGCGACGAGGGCAACTACGTGCAGGCGGCCCAGGCGCTGGCGGCCGGCCAGGGCATCCCCGACCTCTGGATCTGGGTGCGCCCGCCCGGCTTCATCGTCTTCGCCGCCGGGATCTTCCGCCTGACGGGCGACAGCCTGATCGCCCTGCAGCTGGCCCAGATCGCCCTCTCGCTGCTCACGATCCTCGCGGTCTACGCGCTCGTGCGCTGGGCCGCGCCGGGCACGGCGGACGCGGGCGCGGCGCGGCCGGCCGCACTGCTCGCCGCGGCCGTCGTGGCCGTGCAGCCGTCGCTCGTCTTCAGTACGGCGCTCTTCCTGACCGAGACCGGCTTCTTGCTGCTGCTGACGGGGCTGGTGATCGCCCTGCTGCGCGCCGAGGCGGCGACCGGCACGCGCGCGCGCCTGGTCTGGGCCGCGGGCGCCGGGGTCTGCGCGGGGCTGGCGCTGCTCACGCGCGCCAGCCTGATCCCGTTGCTCGGCCTCGTCGTGCTCGGGCTGCTCTGGCCACGCGGCGCGCCGCGGCGCGTGCGCTTCGGCCCCGCCGCCGCCTTCGTCGTCGCCGTGGTGCTCTGCCTTGTGCCCTGGACGGTGCGCAATGCCGTCCACTACGGCCGCTTCCTGCCGCTCGACACCGCCGGGGACTATGTGCTCTGGAGCGACAACAGCGATATGACGCAGGGCGATATCCATACCGCCCTCTACGCCATCCCGAACCTGGCCGACCGCGGCAGTTACGCTCTGCAGCAGGCCGGGCAGTGGGTCCTCGCCCACCCGGCGGAGTTCCTGGGGCGCATGCCCGGCCGCCTGGTCGACAGCCTGGCGCCCGACGATTTCACGCAACTCGGCTACCCGGTGCGCGACAAGCTGCCCGGCTTCCCCGCCTGGACGCGCGACCTCTACAGCTTCGGCGCCTGGTGGGGCTGGGTGCTGCTCTTTGGTGGGGCCCTCGCGGGCTGGATCGCCGCGCGGCGCGACGCCCTCTGGTGGCTGACCGCCGCGGTCGTTGGGAGCTACCTGCTGACCACCATGGTCACGCACAACGAGTTCCGCTATCGCTTCCCGCTGTTCAGCCTGCTTGCCGTCTACGCCGCGTTCGCCGGGCTCCGGCTCGTGCGCGGGCTGCGCGCCCGGCGCCGGCCCGGCCGGCCGGCGCTGCTGGGCGCCGCGGCCGCCGCCGTCTGGCTCGTGCTGGCCCTGCCGACCTTCCTGCCCGGCTTCGGCATGGCCATGGCCGCGCAGCAGGCGCTGGCCCGGGCGCACGGCGCGCAGGCGGCCGGCGACCTGCCCGCCGCCCAGACGGCCTACGCGGCGGCCGCCGACCTCGACCGCACGACCGCGGCGATCCGCCGCGACCTGGGCGCGGTGCAACTGGCGCTGGGTCAGGCGCAGGATGCCGCGACCACCTGGGCCGGCGCGCTCGACCGTGAGCCGGGCGACTGGCGCACCCGCGCGCTGCTCGCCGATCTCTGGCGCACACTGGGCCGCGCCGACCGCTCGCGCGACGTCACGCGCGGCGTGCCCACCGTCTTTAACGCGGCCATGCAGGCCTGGGCCTGGGACCACCTGACGGTGACCGCGCCCGTGAGCCTGACCGCCGGGCTGGACGACATCGGCCTGGTGCGCGGCTTCCAGATCGGGGAAGACGGACCCGAGGGCCGCGCTTACCGCTGGGCCGGGCCGGGCGCCGAGTTGGCCATCCGCCTGCAGGGCGGCCAGCCCCACGGCGCGACCGTCACGCTGGTGCTCAACGCGCTGCCGCAGACCGCGCCGCTGCCGCCCGCCCGCCCAGTGACCGTGCGCGCGGGCGGCCAGGTGCTGACCACGCTGCAGGTGCCGCCCGGCTGGAACACCTACACGGTGGCCCTGCCCGCAACGCTCACGACCGGGGCGCCGGAGGTCGTCATGACCTTCGAATCGCCGCCGCAGCGTGCCTCGGCGCAGGACCCGCGCGCCCTCAGCTTCGCCCTACACACCGCGAGCATCGCCCCCGCGCCCTGACGCCGCCCCGGCCGTGGGCCCCATCTTGCTCCAGATCCGGCACGAATGCCTTTCGTGGCCGGGGAAGGTCCTTGCCGTCCCTCCCTCCCTCCCGGTCGTGGGCCCCGCGGCCTGCGCATCCGGCGGCCCGATCGGCCTGCTCGGGACGGCGGACGCAGAGGGGGGCTCGCCCGGCCATGGCCACGACCCGTTCCCGACACCGCCCGGTCGACCGCGCCGGCCTGCCCGCCCGCGGGCTCGCGCTCAACGCGCGCGCGGCGCTCGGCCTGCTGGCCGACGCGCTGCTGTTCGTGCTTGCCGCCGCCCTCGCCGTGACCATCGCTTACCAGGTCCGCCCCGCCATCACGCTCGACATGGCAGCGCGCTCTGGAGGCCTCTTCCTGCCGAGCGGATTCTACGCCCCGGAGCAGACGCCGGACTTCACCTACCGCTGGCTGTCGGACTCCGGCACACTGCATCTGCCCGGCATAGGCGCGCAGCCGCTGACCCTGCACCTGCGCCTGACCACCGCCGGGCTGGACCCGCAGCCGAGCAAGACGGTCACGATCACCGCAGGCGGCGCGCCGGTGGCGGTGCTGCCCGTGCACAACGCGCTCGCCGGCTTCGCGGTGCCGCTCGACCCGCGCCTGATCGACCCGGTCTCCGGCGACCTGACTCTGACCTTCCATACCGCGACGTTCAGCCCGCCCGGCGATCCGCGGCGCCTGGGCGTTATGGTCGACCGGATCGCGATCACGTCCGCGGGCAGCCCCGGCCTGATCGCGCCGCCCATCCGCCAGGTTCTGCTCCTCGGCGGCCTCGCGCTGGGCCTCTTCGCCATCCTGGTCGCGCTGGGCGTCGGCGCCCGGCTGCGGCGCGGCCTGGGCCTGGCAGCCGTCGCGCTCGGCGCCGCGCTCGACGTGGCCGCGCGTCCGGCGTTCGCGCTCTACAGCCCGGACCTGCTCCGCGTCGTGGCCCTCACGCTGGTCACGCTGCTGCTCGCCCAGCCGCTCGTGACCGCGCTGTACCGCCGGGGCGGGCTGGACGAGTTCGCGCCGCGCGCCGGGGCGGGGCGCGGGCTCTTCGCCCTCTTCGCGGCCGGCCTGCTGACCGGCTGGGCCGGGCTGGTCTATCCCCTCAGCGACCCGCACGACTTCGGCTTCCACCTGCACCGCTTCGAGCAGGTGCAAGCGGGGCATCTCTTCTTCGCCAACTACGTGGTGGCCGGCGTCGGCCAGGGCTTCTACCCGCCGGGCTTCTACGTCTTCCTGCTGCCCTTCGGTCTGCTGACCCCGAGCGTCGACGCGCTGGTGCGCCTCGCCCCCGCGCTGCTCGACTTTGCCGGGCTGTTCATCGTCTACTATCTGGTGCGACGCTACCTGCCGGTCTCGCGCGCCGCGCCGCTGCTGGCCGCCGCGCTTTACGCCGTCCTGCCGATCAACCTGCTGCTGCTCTGGTGGGCGCACGAGACCAACCTGTTCGGCCTGGTCGTGCTGCTCGCGACGATGGCCTACCTGCTGACGCAGTACGACCGGATCACGCGCCCGCCGGTCTGGCTGGGGCTCGTCGCGCTCTGCTTCACGCTGCTGCTGTCGCACCCCGGCGTGCTGGTCTGGAGCCTGGCCTTCGTGCCGGCGCTGCTCCTGGTCTTCGCCGGGCTGCGCCGCTGGCGCGGCGAGGGCAGTTACCGCGCGGTCGCGGCGATGGCCGGCGCCTTCGTGCTGGCCGGTGGGCTGGCCTTCGTGCTCTATTACAGCCACTACGCGGGCACTTTCGGCCAGGCGGCGCAGACGCGCCCGGACACGACGAGCGCCTTGCAGACCACGCTGGCCGCGATGACGCCCGACGCAATCGCCAATCGCTGGCGCATGACCTGGCGCGAGGGCGTGCTGTCGGACTACGTCGCCTGGCCGCTGCTGCTCGCGCCGCTCGGCCTGGGACTGGCCTTCCGCCGCCGGACCGGCCTCCCGTCGGAGGCCGCGAGCGCGGCTGTGCCGGCCGCGCCCGCCGCGGCCCGCTTCCGCTGGACGCTGGCCACCTGGCTCGTCGTCGGCTGCGGGCTCTGGGGCATCAATCTGGTCTTCGGGCTGCCGCTGCGGCCGCTGCTCTTCCTCTTCCCCGGCGTCGCGATGACCGGCGGCGTGGCGCTGGCGGCCTTCCTGCGCACCGGGGCGCCCTGGCGGCGCGCGGCGGTCACGGTGCTGCTGCTGCTCCTCGCCGGAGTCAGCCTGACCTTCTGGGCGCAGGCCAGTTACCTCGACCTGCGCATCCCCCACGTGTTCCCCCACGTCTTCTGAGGCAGGGCGTCGGCTCGGTCCGCTACCTCGCGGGGCCTTTGCGCGAGCGGGCAGGCTGCGTTCGGGCGCTGGTGGCCTTCCTTCTGCTACAAGCCGGATATGCAGTCCCGGTCGCCGCAGATCCCGGCCCCGACCGCCAGTCGGCAACAAGCGCCCGGCCTCGGCTGGGCAGACCGCAGCGAATCACGAACCCCGTAAGGCAGCACAAGGAACAAGGAGCACGCACATGCCGGTTTTCCCGGAGTCCCACCAAGATCTACTGAATGCGCCCGTCGGCGTCCTGGCCACGAACGGCGCGGACGGCTATCCGCAGGTATCCGCCGTCTGGTTCCGCTACGACCCGGACGGCGGGCTGCGCCTGTCGCTCAATACCACGCGCCAGAAGGTGCGGAATATGCGGGCCAATCCCCAGGTCACCTTCTTCATCCTGGACCCGGCCAGCCCCTATCGCACGATGGAAATCCGCGCTCGGGCCGAAATCGCCGAGGACGTGGGCGGCGCGTTCGCGCAGCAGTTGGGCGCCAAGTACGGCGGCGCCGACGTGCGCGCCAACGACCGCCCGGGCGAGAGCCGTGTCGTCGTCACTCTGCGTCCCGTGAAAGTCAACATCTGGGGCTAACTGGGACACATCCGCGGCCGCTCCGGCCGCCGCCGCCCGGGCGCGCCGCTGCCCTACGGCCCTGCCTGCACCTGCACCGGCCCCAGCAGCACGCACGCCGCGCAGTCGGGTGGCGCGGCGCTCGCCGTGAGGGCCACGCCGCTGCTCTGCACGTACATGCCGACCTGCAGGGTGTAGGGGCCGGGCGGCAGCTTGTCGGGCAGCGTCACATCCTCCTCGTCGACCACGATCCGGCCGGCGGCCCAGCCGCTCGTCGGCACGGTGCCGTCGCGCGGCGGCGTGTCGCGCTGGGCCACGCGGTCGCCCGCCGCGTTCTGCACGTGCACGAAGTCGGTGTAGTCGGCGTGCAGCGGCGCCTCGACCGTCCAGTAGAGCACGAGGGGCAGCGCCCTGCCCGGCTGCGCCGTCGCCGGCAGGTCGGCGCCGAGCAGGCGCACTGCGCCGCCGTCCGTGCCCGCCTCGCGCAGCGTGACGTCGAGCGGCACCTGCGGGATGCACGTCGGCGGCGCTCGTCGGGGGCGTGTAGCCGGTGCGGAACAATTGCAGCGCCGGGCCGGGCGCGTCGACGTCGTTCGGCAGGAAGGCGGCCGCCTGGCGCGGCGCGAGCGCGGCGAAGTCGGCCGCGTAGGCGGCGTGCAGGTTGTCGCCCGTGTTGGCCATGGCCGCCTTGTACGCCGGCTCGGCGAAGAGGATGTACTCGTAGCGGTTGGCAACGTACCAGTCGAGCGGATGGTCGGTCACGTGGTCGCCCACGGTGACGAGGTAGCGGCCGGGGGTCACCTGCAGCGGGCATCTCCATCCAGATCTTGGTGCCGGGCGGCGTGTGCGCGTCGAGCCAGGCGGCCGCGCGGGTGCGCGTGTCGGGCCGGCTGAAGCGGTAGTCGCGCTGCGCGGCAGCGCTGGCGCCCGGCCAGATCACGAGCAGCAGCACGACGAGCAGCGCGGCGCGCGCCGCCATCTGTGTCCAGCGCACGGACGGCCGCGCGGCCAGCCGTCTGACCAGCAGGCGCCAGGCGGCCACCACGAGGCCCGCGGCCAGGATCGTGGTGAACGGCAGCAGCGGCAGCAGGTTGTGCACGAAGATGACCCGGTAGCCGCTCATCTGGAAGTAGAGCGCGAGCGGGAAGCTGACCAGCACGAGGTCGGCCGGCCGGTGCCGCAGCGTCGCGAAGACGACGCCGGCCACGCCGAGCAGCGTGGGCAGCGGGTCGAGCGCGTAAAGCTGCGGCACGTAGGCGCGCCAGTTGTAGTCACCCTCGAAGCCGAGGTGGCCGTAGCGGTAGTGCGCCAGCGCAGAGGCGACGTCGTTCAGGAAGTGGGGCAGATCGAGCAGGGCGAAGGGCGTGGTCAGCAGGAAGGCGCCGCCCAGCGCGCCGAGCGCCAGCCAGAGCCGCCCGCCGAGGAAGGCGCCGAGGCGCCGGCCGGGCGGCGCGGCGGCCGCGGCGTAGCCGTGGGCCACCAGGAAGGGTAGCAGGATCAGCCCCGCCTGGTACTTGGTGCCGACGGCCAGGCCCATCGCCACGCCCGCCGCGAGGTAGCGCCCCCAGCCGGGCGGCACCGGATCGCCCCGCCGCGGCAGCAGCCGCGCGATCAGCCACAGCGCCAGCGCGGTGAAGAAGGTCACCGGTACGTCGACGGTGATGAACTGCGAGTTCTGGGCGTGCAGGTTGTTCAGCGCGAGCAGCCCGGCGGCGATCAGCCCGGCGCCCACGCCGTAGAGCCGCCGCCCGGCCAGGTAGACGAGCGGCACGGTCAGCGTGCCGAGCGCCACGGTCAGCAGGCGGCCCCAGAGGTAGAAGTCGGCCGCGCGGATCTGGTCCAGCCGCTCGATCACGCCGCTCGACACGAGCAGCAGGAAGTGAACGGCGAACACGCCCGCCTCCAGGTAGGTGTACAGGTTGGGGTAGACGAAGTAGTGCGGGTTGAAATCGCCGGTCTGCAGGATCGCGATGGCGCGGTCGGCGACGGCGGGCTCGTCGGGGTGGTCGAGGTAGGGCAGGCCGAAGCCCGCGCCGAAGACCCGCACGGCCGCCGCGACCAGCGTCACGGCGCCGAGCGCGATCCACGGCAGCTGCCGGGTGAGGGCCGCGCGCCAGGCCGGCCACTGCGCCCGCGCGCGCCAGGCGGTCCAGGCGGCGAGCCCCAGCAGGGCCAGGATCAGCAGCGCGGCGGGAGCCTTCCAGCCGCCGGGCAGTCGCTCGTCGAGATCGCGCCGGGCCAGCAGGACGAGGTAGAGGGCGAGCAGGAGTCCGGCCGCGATACTGCGAGTGCGCATGGGCGCATTATAGGGAATCGGCCGGGCGCGGCGCAAGCGGCCAGGGCCGGGGTGGGGGTAGGGGGCCGCTGGTCTGCGGCCGCAGAGCCTACTTCGGCGCGTTCGGGTTCAGGGTGAGCGAGGCGACCTGGTAGCCCGTGACGCCGCAACTGCCCGACCGCGTCTGCTCGTTCTGCGGGTCCGGGTAGCCCTGCACGATGACCCACGCGCCCGGTGTGAGTGCGGAATCGTTCCAGGCCGGGCCGAAGATGAGGGATACCTGGTTGCCGTACTTGTCGGCCGCCACCTGCACGGCGGGCGAGACGTAGGTCACGACCCAGCACGACACCTGCCGATGTACCTGGCCGGCGATCAGGTGGTAATCGGGCGTGTGGAAGTAGGCGGGCACGGACGTAGGAACGCCGCCCGGGGTGGCCGCGGTCGTGGCGGCGGCTGTGGCGGCGGGCGCCGCGGGCGTCGCGGATGCCGGCGGGGGCGGCGGCGCGGTCGCCGTCGGCAGGGCGGGTAGCGGCGTGGCGGTCGGGGTGGCGCCGCAGGCCGCCAGGAGCAGCAGCAGCGGCAGGATCAGGAGGACCCGGGGTCTCTCGCGCCCGGCCGGGCATCGATCGTGCTGTGAGCCGGCCCGACCATGAGCCTTCAGGAGGGCCCCGTGCATGCGCATCCGAATGTCTCCGATCCCGATGTACCGGTTCTACCGGCGTCTTTACGTCCGTGGCGTTCCCAAGATCCCCTGGTGGATCTACCGGCTGCACCGCATGATCTATGCCTGTGAAATCAACCCGGCGGCCGACCTCGGGCCGGACTGCCGGGTGCCGCATTCGGTCGGCCTGGTGATCGGGCCGGAGGTGCGCACCGGCCGCGGCTGCTACCTCGGCCAGAACGCCACGCTCGGCTACCGCTATCCCGGCCCCGAAGCGGCCGCGCCCGGGCGACGGCAACCCCGTGCTCGGCGACCACGTGACGGTCGGCGCGGGCGCGGTCGTGCTCGGCCCGGTGCACCTCGGCGACGGCGCGCTGATCGGCGCGAATAGCGTGGTCACGCGCGACGTGCCGGCCGGGCACGTGGCCGTGGGCGTGCCCGCCGTGATCCGGCCGCGCAAGTAGCCGCCGCGCCTGCTGGCAGGGCCCCCACCTTGCTGGTATAATTAGGCAAGCGGCCTGCCGGCCGCGAGAAACAGGGCGGGGCGCGACCCGGCCCGCCAGGTCATACACAGGGACGATTAGGTCAGGCATGGATTCGATTAGCGAACACGAAGACCGCTTTCGCGTGCTGGCCGAGCGCCGCATCCGCGACGCGCTCGAGTCAGGCGAGCTCCAGGTGCGCGGTGGCCCCGACCAGGCGCTCGACCTCGACGAGAACCCGTACGTGCCCGAGGAGTGGCGCACGGCGTTCCGCGTGCTCAAGAACGCGCACTATAGGCCCGACTGGATGGAGCTCGCGGACGAAATCGAGGCGGACCTCGACGCCTGGCGGCGCGCCGCCGACGTACACTTCGCCTACGTGCGCGATCAGCTGGCCGAGGTGGTCGGCAGCCCGCGCGGGCTGCTGCGGCTACGCGAGGTCGTGGCTGCGCTGAAGCTGCGCCACGCGCGCGCCACCGCGGCGCACGCCGCCGGGCTGGCCGAAATCAACCGCAAGATCCACCGCTACAACGCCACGGTCCCGTCGCCGGGCCTGAAGCGCTGGACCATCCCGGCCGACGAGGAGATGGCGCGCTGGGCCGCGCGGCTGCCCGCCTACCTCGAATACTAGGCGTCGCCCCGGCTTCCGTCCTACCCCGACCAGCCCTACTGCCGCCCGCGGGACCGAGACCCGTTACTGAGGAAGGAATTACAGTCGATGGCAGAGACTTCGCCGGCTTCCGCCGGGGCCGCCGCCCCCATGCAGCAGACGCGGGCCCTCGCGCCCGGCAGCGTCACGCGGCAGGTGCTCCCGAACGGGCTCGTGGTGCTGGTCTACCCCAACCCCGCCGTGCCCACCGTCTCCGCGCGCTTCAGCACGAAGGCCGGGGCGATCTACGACCCGCCCGAGCTCCCCGGCGTGGCCGGGCTGACCGCGGGCGCCATGCGCCGCGGCACGCACCGCCACACCTTCGGCGAGCTCAACGCGCGCACGGAAGACCGCGGCATGTCGCTGGGCACCGACTCCGGCTACCACCAGCTCGAAGCGGGCGGCCGCGGCCTCGCCGAGGACGCGGGCTTCCTGCTCGAGACGATGGCCGAGGTGGTGCGCGAGCCGGCCTTCCCCGAGGAGGAGACGGAGCGCCTGCGCCAGCTGCTCATCACCGGGCTGCGCGAGCAGGAGGACGACACCGGCGCGATGGCGGGCAAGATCTTCCGCGCCACGACCTACCCCGCCACGCACCCCTACAGCCGCCCGATCAGCGGGACCCTCGACTCGGTGCCGCGCATCACCCGGGCCGACCTGGAGGCGCACTACGCCCGCTACGTGCGCCCTGACATCGGGGTGCTGGTCATCGTCGGCGACATTACGCCCGCCGCCGCCCTGAGCCTGGTCGAAAGCAGCTTCGGCGACTGGCAGGTGGCGGGGCCCGCGCCCGAGTTCGGCGTGCCCGACGCGCCTCTGCCCGCCGACCGGCAGGAGGTCTTCCACTTCATCGCGGGCAAGACGCAGAACGATCTGGTGCTCGGCTTCCCGGCGCTGCGCCGCAATAATCCCGACTATTACGCGCTCGAGATGATGAACCTGATCCTGGGCCGCCTGGGGCTCTACGGCCGCCTGGGGCGCAGCGTGCGCGAGGAGCAGGGGCTGGCCTACTACGCGCTCAGCAGCCTGGAGGCGGGCTTCGGCCCCGGGCCGTGGGCAGTCCGTGCGGGCGTCAACCCGACCAACGTGCGCCGCGCCGTACGCAGCATCGTGGCCGAGGTCGAGCGCATCCGCCAGGAGCCGGTCACCGCCGACGAGCTCGACGCCGGCCAGCGCTTCTGGACGGGCACGCTACCGCTGCGCCTGGAGACCAATGGCGGCCTGGCGCGCCAGATCGCCGAGATCGAGCTCTTCGACCTCGGCTGGGACTACGTGCAGCGCTTCCCGGCGATTGTGCAGAGCCTGACCATCGCCGACGTGCAGCGTGCCGCGCAGACGTATCTGCACCCCGACCGCTACATCCTCGCGATCGCCGGCCCCGAGCTGCCGCCCGAGGCCGCCACGCCGCCTGGGCCGTGAGCAGCCCCGCCGTTACCGGCCCGGCCGCGGACGGCCTGGCGCCGTTCGTCGAGTACGACGTGCTGGTGCTCGGCGAGCTGCTCGTCCACCTCGTGGCGAGCCGCGACGAACCGCTGGTGACGGCGAGCTCTTTCACGCGCGAGCCGGGCGGCACGCCCGCCGCGGTCGCCGCGGGCGTCGCGCGCCTCGGCCGGCGCACCGGTCTGGCCGGCCTGGTCGGCGCCGACCCCTTCGGCCGCTATCTCATCGATGCACTGCATGGCTACGGCGTCGATACCCGCCATATCGGCGTGCACCCGCGCGGGCGCACGCCGGTCGCCTTCGTGGGCCGGGGGGCGGCGGCACTGCCCGCGCCCGATGGCGCTGAATCCTCGGCGCTACCCCCCTCCGACGTCCAGACCCTCTACTACCGCGAAGGCGGGGCCGACCGATTATTCAGCCCCGCCTGGCTGCCCCTGCCGGCGATCCGCCGGGCGCGTCTGCTGGCGACGAGCGGCGTGTCGCTGGCGAGCGCCCTGCCGCGTGCCGCCCTGCAAGCCGCGCTGGCCGAGGCCGCCGCGGCGGACGTGACGGTCGCCTTCGACGTCAACTGGCGGCCGGTGCTCTGGCCGCAACCCGAGCGCGCACGCGACTACTATCATGCTGTGCTGCCTCAGGTCGACGTGCTCATGCTGAGCAGCTACGAGCTGATCATGCTGACGGGGGGCGCGGCGTCGTCGGAGGAAGGGCGGCTGGAGCGCATCCTGCACGCCTGGGTCGAGCGGCTGACGGTGGGGCGCACGCGGCCGCTGCTGGTGGCGCTCACGCGCGGGCCGCGCGGCTGCAGCTACGGGCTGTGGCGGCCGGGCGGCCACGGATTCGTCGTGGTGCACGTGCCGGCCTGTGATCTGCCGGTGAAGGACCGCACCGGCGCGGGCGGGGCGTTTCTGGCGGGGCTGCTGGTGGCGCTGCTCGACCACCTGGCGCCGGGCGCGCCCGACGCGGGGCCGCTCGACCTGGGGCGGCTGCAGGTGGGCGACATGGCCGAGATCTTCGCCTGGGCGAACGCCTCAGGCGCGCTGGCCACCACGCGCCGGGGGGCTCTGGCGGGCCTGCCGGCGCGCACGACGGTGCTGCGGCTGGTGAAAGGGCAGCGCGGGTCCTGATCAGCGGCGCTTTTCGCGCAGCAGCTTCAGCGACGCGACCGCCGCCAGCGCCAGCGCGATCAGCATGACGATCCCTGCCCACCACCACTGGCCGGCGAGGAACCCGCCCGTCGTGAACGTCGAAATCGCGGCCACGGTGAGGAACAGGATCCCCACCACGACCAGCACCACGGCAAACAATACGCGATCCATGCGCTCTGCTCTCCCCGGCGGCGGGGCGCCTGCGGCCGGTCGCCGCCGCCTTGCTCGATCGATTGCTATCCCGATTATAGCAGATGCGTCGCACCTTGCCCAGGCACGACCCGGGCGCGCGGGCCGGCGGGGGGTCTCGCGGATCCGGTTTCCGCCTCTTGCCCGCGCGTAGCCATAGAGTACGACGGGCGGTTGCCCGCGAACAACTCCGGGGTCGCGTTCCGTCGTTGGTCCGATCCGCGCGGTTGACCAGACGCGCTATACTCGATCCAACTGCGGTAATCGGCACCCAGCACACGTACAAGGAGGTCCAGCAACATGGGCACGTTCATACAGATCAATCCTGAAGGGAGCAATCTGCGCGCATATTATACCGAGGCGAAGGGTGGCACAGGGCCGGGCGTGCTGGTGTGCCACGCCTGGTGGGGCCTGAACGCCTTTTTCACCGACTTGGCCGACCGGCTCGCCGCCGAAGGCTTCACCGTGCTCGCCCCCGACCTCTACGGCGGGCGTACCGCTGCGACCATCCCCGAAGCCGAAGCCCTCGTCACCGCTCTCGAAGCCGACGGTGGAGATGCCGCCATCGCCATGGAACAAGTCGCGCTCGATTACCTCCTCAAGCGCCCCGCCGTCACCGGCCCCCGCGTCGGTGCCATCGGGTTCTCGATGGGCGCGAACTACGTCACATGGCTGGCCACCCTACGACCCGAGATAGCCGCCGTCGTCGTATTTTACGGCGCGAGCGATTGGAATGCCGATTATCACGAAAATGCAACCGCGCCCTTGCAGGGGCACTGGGCCGCCGACGACCAGTTCGAAGCGAGCAGCGACGCGGTAGCCACGTTCGAAGCCCAAATGAAAGCCGCTGGGCACGCGCCCGACTTTTACACCTACCCCAACACGAAGCATTGGTTCTTTGAGAGCGACCGCCCCGAATACGACCCCGCGGCCGCCGGGCTCGCCTGGGAGCGCACCCTGGCTTTCCTGCGCGAGCACTGCGGATCGTCTTGACCGCTTGGGTCCGTGGCGGTAGCGCGCCTGACCAACGCGCCGTACATGCAGCCGCGCCTGCGCGAAAGACGGTAACCGCGCCGGCTGCAGCAAGCGGATCCGCCTGCGCGACAGGCCGGCGGCATCTCGGGAGGAGGACCCATGGACACCTTGTGGAATACCGCGCTCTGGCGGCAGTTCGGCGCCGCCATCGATACGCTCGACCAGGCTCTGGCGACCTGTCCCGACTCGCTGTGGACCGCGCGCCTCTGGCGCGACCCGCCGGACCAGCCGCTCCCTTCGTGGTGTCCCCCGCAGTTCGCCGAGTTCTGGCATCTCGGGTATCACGCGATCTTCTGGCTTGACCTGTATCTCTCGGGCGTGCCGGAGGAGGACTTCGCGCCTCCCGCACCCTTTGTCTGGGTGGAGATCGACTCCGCGCCACCGCTCGACCGGCCCTATACGCGGGAGGAATTGCGCGCCTATCTTGCGGCGACACGGGAGAAGTGCCAGGCCACCCTGCTCGCGCTGACGGACGAGCAGGCCCGGCGGCCCGTCGACTACCCCTGGGCGGAGGGGCAGGCGGTCAGCTACGGGGAGCTGCAACTCTACAACATGCGCCACGTGCAGGAACACGCGGCCCAGTTGAACCTTTTCCTCGGCCAGCAGGCCGTCCCTGCCGTCACCGACTGGGTCACGGGGGCAGCGGATACTTCCAGCAGCCCCTGAGCGCCTCCGTCCGACCGGATGCCGCCGACTCGATGGAGCAGCGGATCGGGATCACTGGAGTGAGGCAGCCGGGTGACCACAGGAGCCGCCCGTACGGCGGCCGCGCCGCGCGCTTTGGCCGGCCGGGCGGCTCAGGCGGGGGCGACGGCCGGAGCGATAGCCTGCGCCGCAGCGCGCTCGCGAGCGATCGAGCGGTAGCAGTCGCGCAGATACGCCTCCAGCTTCCGCCAGTCGCCTTCCACGTCGGTCGAGCGCTTGCTCGTGATCAGGTCGACCGTGTTGTTGGCCAGCACGCGTAGTTCGGCCGATTCGCGCGCTTGCTCGGGCGTGATGCCGAAGAGCGTGCTGTGCAGATCGACCATGGCCGCGATGAACTCGGTCTTGTCCTCCTGGCCGACCAGGCGGCGGTGGATGTCGTTGTAGCGCAGCTCGAACGTGGCGGCGCGCACCGGGTCGAAGCGCAGGCCCGAGTAGCGCCGCGCCAGCCGGTAGAAGCGCTCGTAATAGTGCTCGACCACGCGCTCATCGTGCTCCACCGGCGCCCAGGCGGCCGACGCGCGCGTCACGTCGTAGGCCGCCAGCAGCGAGACGGGGAAGGGGATGCCGAACTGCTCCTGGCACAGCCCCACGATAAGCCGCAGCAGCATGACCCACTGCCGGTCGTAGTAGGCGCGCCACCCGTGCGCTTCGAAATAGGCCACCCGCTCGGGGTTGAACTCCACGGTGCGTGCCATTGCCGCCTCCTTTCGCGTGCCTGTCGTCGGCCTGTCCTACGCCGCTCGGGCGTCGGGGCGCGCCGCTATTCCTGCATCTTGCGGGTGATCTCGTCGAAGGGGATGGGCGGCCAGGGCGCCCCCCGCTTCGCCAGGTATTCGCGCGCCTTGCGCCGCCCCAGCAGGAGGAACTGCAGCATGTGGCGTGGCCGCCCGGCATGGGGCATGGCGTCGGTGTCCGTCCGCGCGTTCGCCGTGACAAACTCCCGCACGCGGAGCACAAGCACGCCGTCCTCCGTCTCCAGGTCGCCCTTGATCACTAGTTGGTGGAGCTCTTCCAGCCGATCGTTGTGGCGGTGGAAGAGCAGGCAGGCTTTGCCCCGCCAGCCGGCGGCCACCGGTGGCAGCGCGGCGAAGTACGCGACCTCGTGCGCGGCGTCGAGCCGGGGCGTGCAGCGCACGCTCGCCGGGTAGCCCTCGTAATCGGCGATGCTGAGCACGGCGCTGCGGTAGGCCGCCGCGCAGGCGGCGAGGCGCTCATCCCACATACTGGACCGCCACTTCCTCGGGCAGCCGGCTGAAGTCGCCGTGCGGCCAGACCAGAATGCGCTTGGGCGTGACGGTGAGGGCGATGCGCTGGAACAGGTACCAGACGAAGAGCCGGCGGACGATCCGATTCGTGCCGAAGCGCGCGCTGTCGGGCTGGCGGTGCAGCACCGCCTTAAAGAGGCCAATGATCCGGGGCGGGTAGTCGAGCACCTCGGCGACGGTTGCCTCGCCCTGCACGAGCACGGCGGGCGGATCGGTCAGGCCGGCGCCGGTGGGATCGGAGTAGAGCAGCGAGACCTGCGGGTGGCGGCGGGCGTTGTAGGCCTTCACCGGGAAGGCGATCGAGACGGCGGCGATGATCTGGCCGTCGGGCTCGTGGAAGTAGGGCACGCTGGGCCAGGAGATCGGCTGGCCCTGGCGGTTGACGGTTGTGTACTCGCAGGTGTAGAAGTCGCGCAGCACCGCCGCCACGTCGGGCGGCAACGCCAATGCGGGCATGGGTCCCTCTCCTGTGATCCCAGAAACCGCCCCAGGGATGGCCGGCGGCGCCCCGCCTAGGCCGGGCTGACCGTCCCGGGCGTGAGGACGATGTCCGCCCCGTGCGCCGCGACGGGGTCCAACACCCCGGACGGCCCCGCCTCGGGCACGCATAGCGCCAGCCGGACCGGCCCGGAGCGCAGCGGCGTACCCAGCCCATGTTCCTGCCGCTGCAGGTGGATGGTGGCTCCGGCCAGCGGGAAGTCCGTCGCGCCGGCGCCAACGGCGGACGCGGGCCGGCCGAGCAGCGCGGCGTAGAGACCTGTGGCGACGGCGAGATCGCCAACCGCTATGGTCAGGCCGGCGACGCCGATGACGCCGTTCGCGTGCTCGCGGGCGGTGCCTCCGGGCACGCGCAGGTCGCGCGAGGTCACGTCGCCACAAAGGAAGGGCAGGTCGGAGGTCTCGGGGATGGCGAGCTCCCACGCGACCTCCTGGCCGTCGGGGCGGCGCCGGCCGCCGGGCACGGGGCCGTCGAGCGCCAGGCCGCGCGTGGCTGCCGCAGCCACGTCGGCGGCGATGGCCGTGGGCCGCAGCGCGCAGTCGAGCAAGCCCTCGCCGGCCGCCCTGCGGCCCAGCCAGCGCCGGGTTAGCGCGTTCACGGTGGCCGGGTCGACGTCCGCGGGATCGCGGCGGAAGGCCAGGAGCTCCAGGTAGGTGCCGTCGGCGAAGGCGATCAGGGCGTTGTGCGTGAGGCCCCCCACATGCTCGCCGCCCGGCACCACGGTGAAGCCGAGCGTCGTGTAGTCGAGCTGTGCGGTGGCCAGGTCGGCGACCAGGATGACGACGTGGTCGATACCGGCAATCACGTCAGTGCAGCCCATGCACGGCGCGCTCGTCGGCGCGGCCGGGGTGAATCAGCTCCAGGAAGAGGTCGCGGCGTTGGGCGGGGCCCGGCACGCCCGCGGCGGCCAGCCGGCTTTCGAGGCCGGTCAGCGCCAAGCCGAGCCGCGCGGGATCGGCCTCGACGAGCGCGGCCACCAGCAGCGGACCCGCGCCGGTCGGGTCCTCCAGGGTGCGGAGCTCGGGCTCGATCCAGTGGTCCATCGGCACCCAGCGCCCTTCGAGCGCGAAGAGCAGGCGGGCCAGCGCCCGCGCGCCGCGCGCGATCTGCAGGCGCGCCGCCGCCGCGAAGCCCCGCTGCGCCGTCTTCTCGGCGCGCCGCCAACTGGTCTGCGCGTCGATGGTGGCGTGCAGCAGGCGCGCGCGGCGGAAGGCCGGGTCCATGCGCGCCGCGGCCGCCACCGCCGCCGCCGTGCGCCCGTCGCGGTCCCCCAGGACGACCGCCTGCTCATAAGGCCAGTGATCCAAGTCGTGGGGGGAGGCGGCCTTGGCCTCCAGGGCGCTGAGGCTGAGGTACTGCGCGTCGTAGATCAGCCGGCGGGCGGTGCCCTCGCCCTCGATTAGCACCTCCAGATCGTCAGCCGGGGCGCGGCGCGCGAAGGCCTCGTCGGTCAGCAGCACCTCCAGGTCGTCGTCGGACAGCTCGTCGGCGTGGCCGCGGCTGCGCGACCCGACCAGGACTACGCCCAGTACTTCGGGCTGGGCCATCCACGCGGCCACGCGGGCGGTAGTGGCGGGGAATACGTCAGGCATCGAATCTCCTTGCTATGGGGCTGCGGTTAGGGCTCGACGGCGACCGGGCCGGCGGCGCGCAGCTGCCGTGCGGCCGCGAGCGCCAGGCACGCCGGGCAGCAGGCTTCGAGCGCCGCGCCCGCCGCCTCGGCGAGCACGGGGCCTGGGGCCGCCGTGCGGGCGCGGGCCGCCCGGCGCCGCAGCAGCACCCAGCCGCCGACGCCGAACGCCAGCACCGCGACCGCCAGGACGGCCAGCCCGGGTCCCGCCGGAATGCCGGCCAACTGGCCCAGCGCTTCCAGCCCCTGGCCGCCCGCGTAGCCGATGGCCACGTGCAGCAAGAAGAAGACCGTGTTTCCGATGAGCGCGCCGGGCAGGAAGACACGCAGGGGCAGGTCGGCGAGCCCGGCCGCGGCGACCGTCGCCGCGCGCAGCCCGGGCGTCATCAGCGAGACGCTGACGCCGGGCACGCCGCCGCGGCGCAGCGCGGCACCCGCGGCGTCGAGGCGCGGCCTGGTGAGGCCGACGTAGCGGCCGAAGCGGTAGACTACGCTCCGCCCGGGGCCGCGGGCCAGCGCGAACTGCGCCAGGCTGCCCGCCAGCATCGCGACCTCGAACGTCAGCACGACGGCGACGAGGTCGAATTGGCCGGTCGCCGCGCGTGCGGCAGCGCCGAGCATGATCAGGTCGGCCGGGATCGGAATGGGCAGGCCGGTTTCTTTGAGCAGCATGACGAGGAAGATCGCGGGCAGCCCATAGGCCGCCAGCCAATCGTCGGCCGCGGCCGCGAGCAGCGGCGCGTGGGCCAGCAGATATTCCATGGCTCCCCCTCCTGCGGTTCCATCCGGCGCTCCAGCCCGCGAGATCGCGCGATGATCGTAGTGTATCCGCGTCCGCGCCCCCTGTCCAGACCAAAATCTGCCCATTTCATGCTCATTTGCGCGGGGGGTGCGCCGGGCCGCTCGGATCCGCGCGGTTGACCACCCCGGCGGGCTCTGCTAGAATTGGGGTGCCGGCCGCACTTGGCGGCCGCGCGAGATTGGGTGAGGCAAGGAGACGCGCGTGCGGAATATGCTGATGGGCTTGCGGGTGCTCTTCCTGGTCGTGATCGTGCTCGGGCTCGCCCAGTTGCTGGACTGGGTGCCCGCCGGGCTGGACAGCGTCTGGACCTGGCTGCACATCATCGCCGGGCTGGGTATCATCGTCTTGATCGAGCGCATCCTCTCAATGCGCCCGAGTAATCGCGCCTGAAAGCGTCGGCCCGGCACCCCATCGCGGGAGCGCCGGGCCGGAGCGCGCCGGATGCTCGCCTCAGGGGCGCGCCACGCGCACCGCCTGCACTGCCGCGCGCGCCAGCCCCTCGATCGCCGCCCAGTCCTGGGCGCGCACCGCCGCGGCGGGCTGGATCGACCCGGCCAGGCCGACCACCTGCACGCCGGCCCGCAGGTAGGCACCCACGTCGGCGATCGTGGTGCCGCCGGCCGCCCAGAGCGGCAGTCCGGCGAGGGGCTGCAAGATGTCCTCGAAGTAGGTGACGCCCCCGACGCCGCGCACCGGGAAGACCTTGACGATGTCGGAGCCGCGCTCAAGCGCCGCTACGATCTCGGTGGGCGTCAGCGCGCCGAGGATCGTCGCGGCGCCGTACTCGCGGGCGATGGGCGCCAGGTCGGGTGCTACCGGCGCGACGAGGAAGCGCGCCCCCGCGTCGAGCGCGGCATGCGCCGCGTCGGCGGTCAGCACGGTGCCCGCGCCGATCAGCACGTCCGGATTGTCGCGGTGCCGGTCGGCCAACTCGCCGATGATACGCGCTGCCTCGGGCGTGGTCATGGTGATCTCCACGCAGCCCAGGCCGCCGCGGATGTAGGCCGCGGCCACGGCGCGTGCCGCCGCCGCGTCATTCACGCGCACCACGCCGACCAGCGCGGCGCTGCGCAAGCGCCGCTAGCGCGGCGGCCCGCCCGGCGTCTCCCTCCGTCACGCGTTGCCCGCGCACTGCTGCTTCATTCATGGTCTCGCGCTCCTTCCGGCCCTGCGGCCCGTATCGACGCGCCAGGCCATGGCGCGCTACGACCATCGTAGCACGCGCGGCCGGGCGAGGGTCAAGGGTAGCGCGGCCGGCGTCCATCCCGTTCTTGCGCGCCGCGCCCGGTGGGAGCTGCCCGTCGCGGCGCGGCACGTGCGGTCGACGCCCGTGGAGTCGGGATCGGCGCCCGGCTTCGCGGCGGCTGTCGCTCACGGGGACGGCTGACGCGCCCTGGACCGTCGTCAGCCACGATTATGCCTGGTATTAACTGGGAAGTGGCGCGGCGGGCGCGCTGACGATCTTCCGGAACCTGCTCAGGTCCGATGGCGCGTTGTGTCTAATATAATTCGGCCCGCGCGGAGCGCCCGGCATTGCCGCGCTGGGTATCAGGCCCGCCGCCTGTGCCGCCCCCGTTGCCGTCACGAGGCGGGGAGCCCGGGTTTGACGGGAATCTCAGGAACCGGCAGGGACCGCGCTCAGTACCGCCGCTCTGCGCCGCGTCTCCATGACCAGGTACAGCGACGCCAGCCCGACGAGGATGATCAGGATGAATCCGACCCAGCCCCAGGTTAGCGGGATTGGATTGGTCGAAGTCGCCCCAGGCGCGAATGGTCCCGATGAACGATGAACACCAGCCCCACCAGTTGGCTCTGCACGATGGCGCGCCACGCGCTCCAGCGCTGGTTTGCTGGCCAGCGAGAGGCCAACTGCACCAAACCACGAGAAGAAACCCGACGAGCACGCGTGCCGTGAGCGGACTGAGCGTCCAGGGCCATATGTCGATGATGAGATTGGGCCAGATGAAGGCGGCAATGCACAGGCCGAGCACCACCGCGCCGGCCGCGGCAAGGAACGCGCGTACGGCGTCGGCACGATGGCGTCCTGGTGGTCGAGCGTGCCGGGATCCGTGCGCCGGTTGCGCAGCCACAGGGCGGGCACAAGGAACGGCGTGGTGACGTACAGTATGAGCCAGGCGTAGAACGACACATGGTCATGATTGAAGCGGTCCCAGTGCAGCAAGGTAGTCAGCCCCAGGAATGCCGTGAAGACCCCGATCGCGGGGAAATCCGCCGCCACCCAGTGCCAGCGGGGTGTCGTGACGACGCGGGCGAAGAAGTAGACCCCCGCAAAGTACGCAGAGCCCATGAAGAGCGGCGTCATACTCGGCTTGATGGTCCAGGCGAAGTATTGCTGGGTGTTGTTGGGCCACAAGTAGAGCAGCAGCGACGCGGTCAGCAGCACGAGGACGACCACAGCGGCGATCCACTTGGTCTCGGGAAGCACTCTGTCCGTGCGTGCCGATCTGTCCATGATATCCCTCCTTCGTCCCTTCCGGGCTGCGTCTCAGGGAGAACCCAACAACACCCGCCGCGCAGCAACCAACCGGCTAGGCGCGTTTCGGTGCGATACGCCGGACGGCTGCCCGTACCACCACGAGCGCAACGATATCGGGGCGGAAAAGAGCTATGGGGGGCGCAACCAGGTGTAGCACCTGGCCAAGCACGACGTTCACACGCGGAGACAGGACAGCCAGCAAGATCAACTGATCCAGATAGCGGTGCATCAGGCGCGTGGTGAACGGCGGCGGGCCGCCGACGGCCACGGGAACGCGGAAGTCTTCGCTCGTCGCGAAAAGCCAGGGAATCGCGTTCGCTTTGGCCAGCCTTTGCTGGAAGCGGCGGGCGAGGCCGTCGCGGTCGCCATCCGGACGGCGGGTGCGCTGCGCTTTCAAGCACGCGTCCAGGGTCATCGCGCCGATGCCACTGACGCTCATTCCTTGCCCATAGACCGGATTGAAAGCGCACACGGCATCGCCCATGACGACAAATCCTTCCGGCCAACGGGAGAGCCGTTCGTAATGGCGTATGCGGTTCTGGGTGCCGCGCGCACCGTAGATAGGCGATAGAGGTTCCGCGTCCTTGATGGCCTCGTAGAGCCGCGGACTGGACAGGCTGCGCGCGAATTCAACGAAACCCGCCTCGTCGGTCGGCGGATAGTCCCGCCCCGTGCCGCCCACCGTCACGATCCAGCGGTCGTTCTCGATGGGGAAGGCCGTCCCGGCCCGCATGACCCTGGGCGGCGCCATTTGGATGTAGAAGCCCTTGACGTCGGATTGGTACTCGGGCGGCCGGCGGTAGATACGGCTCGCGTACCCCAGAAAGGCGTCGACGACCGTCTCGCTCGGCGCATCGTACCCGAGCGCCTGCAGCCACTGCGGCGCTCGGAGCCGCGCCCGCTGGCATCGACGACCAGATCCGCGTCCAGGTCATAGTCCCGTTGGGCCGCGGTCTCGCGCTCATTGAGGGCGTGCACGCGCACGCCGGCCAACCCGCGTGCCGTTGTCGGCGGGCAGCAGGGATGATGGCTTCGGTGTCCTGGAGGACGCGCACCTGCGGCAGGGCAGCCAGGCGGCGCCGCACGCTCCATTCGATCAGGGGCCGGCTGCACGCGATAATGGCGTCGCCGGAGGGGAAGAGCGGCCCCCATCCCGCCATGTTGTGCCAGGCAAAATCGCGGTGGATGTCCAGGTGGATCCCACCGGCGGCTAGCAGGTCGTCTTCGATGCCGGGGAAGAGTTGCTTCAGAATGTGCAGCCCGCGCATCAGGAGCAGGTGGATGTGGTGGGCCTGGGGCACGCCTTTGCGCGAACTCGGGGCCCTCGGGAAAGCGGTCTCGTTCGACCAGCGTGACCCGCTCGAAGTGGTCGGCGAGGACCCGGGCAGCCAGCAGGCCGGCCATACTGCCGCCAATGACGACGGTCTGGCGCGCCGGGCGTGCCGGGTCTGCAGAAGATGAAGTCATAACTGCGATCCTCCAGCAACAGCACGGAACGACACGGAAAACAACGCGCGTGGGCGGCGCGGCGCCAACCGGGCCACGTGTCCCACAGGCTCCGCCTCACCACGGATTATAGCAGAGGATCGCAGAGGAGGCAATAGTACATCGCGGAAGAGCCTGCCTTGCGCCTCGTTCCAGCCGGCACCTTTGCCCGAGTCGCGGCGCAGCCGCAATTGACGCGCCGCGTCTACTTGCTGCCGGGCCTAATGTGGATGCCACGGAACTCGGCCACGACCGCCTCGGTGTAGCGCTTGCCGTTCGTCTTGTCGTGCCGCTCGAACTCGGGCACGTCGATGTAAACCCGCGCGGTATAGTCGCCTTCGGCCGGCACATGCACGTCGCGCCCGTAGTGGTACATCGTCGGGTGCCACAGGAACGGCAGGTGGAAAGTGCCGCATTCGCTGCCCTGGGAGTCGAGCAGCGTCACGTTGATGCGCAGTTCGGGCACGAACCGGCGGTCGGCGCCGTCGGCGACCACGACCTCAAGATGCGCGTTGTCGCCCGCCGCGGGCTCCGCGAGGTGCAGTTCGCCGCCCGCCACGTGGTAGAGCGGCTCGGCGCTCTCGACCGAGAAGCCGACGACGTACTCGCCCGCCTCCTGGCGCCCGCCGCTCTGCGCCACGTTCTTGAGGAAGTAGTCGACCATCTGGATATAGGCGTCGCCGGCCTCGCGGGCAAGCCGCAGGCCTTCCTTTGTCGCCTCGTCGGTCGGCTGGGCGGGCGGCGTGCGCGAGGGCGTGGTCGTCGTCGAGGATCGCGCGGTGGACGTGGATATTGTTGTCATCAAAGAACCTCCGTGCGCCGTGTCGTGATTCCGCGAGCCGGGCGCGGACGGCACTGCGTGGCCGGTGGCTCCCCCGCGGGGCGCAGGACTCCTCCCCGCAACTTCCATGCCAGATCGTAGGACCGCCGCCGGGGGGATCGCCGCGGTTGGAGTACAGGAGTACAATAGGTGCATGGAGCCTACCGCGCCGCCCACAGGGCGGCCCCGGCGCAACGCGCATTGTTCCTTCTGCGGCGTGGCCTTCGCGCCCGACCAGCCCTGGCCGCGGCACTGCGCGGCCTGCGGCCAGACGACCTACCGGAACCCGATCCCCGTCAGCGTCGTACTCGTGCCGGTCGACGGGGGGCTGCTCGTCGTGCAGCGCGCCGTCCCGCCCCAGGTGAGCCGGCTGGCGCTGCCGGGCGGCTACGTCGGCTTCGGCGAGACGTGGCAGGAGGCGGGCGCGCGCGAGGTGCGCGAGGAGACCGGGCTCGTGCTCGACCCGGCGCGCATCGCCGACTTCCGCGTGCGCAGCGCGCCCGACGGCACGATCCTCATCTTCGGGCTGGCCGCGCCGCTGGCCGCCGCGGATCTCCCGCCGTTCGCGCCGACGGCCGAGACGAGCGCGCGCCTCGTCCTCGCGGCGCCCGCCGAGCTTGCCTTCCCGCTGCACACCGACGCGGCGGCGGCCTACTTTGCCGCGCACCTCCCGGGATCCGCTCCCGCCTGACTCTCCCGTGTTCACCGATCTGACACCCTTCGTCAGGCAACATTTCACGCGGCCTGTCTACAATGGGTTGTGGTAGAAAAACCCGTAGAGGTAAAGATACGGCTGCGCCGGTTCAACTCCGGCGGCCCCATTCATTGCATGTACTCAGCCTGCACAAAGGAGTAATCACCCATGGACACTGTTGCGATTCACGGCTTTGGCCGCGTCGGCCGCTCGGCCTTGCGCGTCGCCCTGGCCAACAACCTGTTCGTCCCGGTCTCGATCTCGGATATCAAGGACCTGCCCACCCTCGCCGCCCTGTTCGCCGTCGACAGCAACTACGGCCGCTGGCCCGAGCCGGTGCGCGTCGCGGGCGAGCGCCTGATCATCGGCGACCGCCAGATCCAGTTTATCGAACTCGACCAAAGAGCTTCCCGACTGGAAGGCGCTCGGCGTCGACGTGGTCATCGACTGCACCGGCCGGGCGACGACCCGCGCGGGCGCGCAGGCGCACCTCGACCGCGGGGCCAAGCGCGTGCTCGTCAGCGCGGCCAGCAAGACCCGCCAGGACTGCGACGCGATCCTGCTCCCCGGCATCAACCTGGAGACCTACGACCCCGCGCAGCACCACATCGTCAGCCTCGGTAGCTGCACGACCAACGCCCTGGCGCCCGTGGTCAAGGTAATCCGCGAGCAGTTCGGCATCAAGAGCGGCTTCTTCTCCACAATCCACGCCTACACCAACACCCAGTCGCTGACCGACCAGCCGATGAAGGACCGCCGCAACTCGTGGGGCGCCGCGATGAATATCATCCCGTCGTCCTCCGGCGCGGCCAAGGCGCTCGGCTTCATCTGGCCGGGCCTGCAGATCACGGGCAAGGCGTATCGCGTGCCCGTCTCCACGGGCAGCATCGTCGAGCTCGACGTCCAGGTCGAGAAGCCGGTGACGGCCGATATGGTGCGCGACGCCTTCCGCCAGGCGGCCGCACAGCCCGAGTTCCAGGGCGTGCTGGGCCTGCTGGAAGAGGAATGGGCGTCGTCGCGCATCGTCGGCGAGTCGCACTCCTCGATCGTGGACCTGCCGCTGGTGCAGGTGATCGACGGCACGATGCTGTCGGTGGCGGCCTGGTACGACAACGAGATGGGCTACGCGACGCGTCTCGCCGAGATGGCCCAGCTGCTGGCCGGCCGCGGGTAGGCTCGGCCTCACGCCGGGGCCAGGCCCCGGCCCTCCCCTTGGTGGTGGGGCGGCATCCGGATGGATGCCGCCCCGCTGTCACTCCGCCGAGCCGCGCGGCCCCGCGGCCCCGGCCGCGCGCCGCGCCCCGATCTGCCTTGACGCCCCGCTAAACGGGGTGCTATACTTTCCCCAAGACAGGCGCCGCGGCCTCCCGGTGGGGCGTGGTGTGCCTTGCTATTGCCGGACCCTGCCCGCCCAGCCGGGATTAGTGCATCTCAAGGAGGAGACGCATGGTTGATACCGTATCCCCCGACACCACGCCGCTGACGCGCAAAGAACGCCGCGCCGCCCAGAAAGATCTCTTCCCCATCCAGGGGATCGACTACATCGAGCTCTACGTCGGCAACGCCCTGCAGGCCGCCCATTATTATCGGCTGGCCTGGGGCTATAACATCGTCGGCTATCGCGGGCCGGAGAACGGTGCCCGCGACCGCGTATCGTACGTGGTGGAGCAGGGCAAGGTGCGCCTCGTGCTCACCGCGTCGCTTGTCAGCGACGGGCCGATCGCCGAGCACGTCGCGCGGCACGGCGATGGTGTGAAGGACATCGCGATGCGCGTGCCCGACGTCGCGCAGGCGTACCAGGTGGCGCTCAGCCGCGGGGCGCGCGGTCTCGCCGAGCCCAGCACCCATGAGGACGACCACGGCACCGTCAAGCAGGCGGCCATCGCGACGTATGGCGACACCATCCACAGCCTCGTCGAGCGCGACTATCAGGGCACCTTCATGCCTGGCTTCGTGCCGCTCGATATCCGGGGCAAGAGCGTCGGCATCCGCGTCGTCGACCATATCGTCGGCAACGTCGAGCTCGGCCGCATGGACGAGTGGGTCAACTTCTACGCCAACGTGATGGGTTTCGAGCAACTCGTCCACTTCAGCGATGAGCAGATCTCCACCGAGTATTCGGCGCTCATGTCGAAGGTGGTCATGGACGGCACCGGCAAGATCAAGTTCCCGATCAACGAGCCGGCGGTCGGCAAGAAGAAGTCGCAGATCGACGAGTATCTGGACTACTACAATGGCCCGGGCGCCCAGCACATCGCCGTGGCCACGGGCGACATCCTGCACACGGTTAGCCTGCTGGAGGCGAACGGCGTCGCCTTCCTGCGCACGCCGCACACCTATTATCAGGACCTGCCGGCGCGCATCGGCCAGATCAAAGAGGACCTGGAGAAGCTCGAGGCGCACAGCATCCTGGCCGACCGCGACGAGGACGGCTATCTGCTCCAGATCTTCAGCAAGCCGGTGGAGGACCGCCCGACGCTCTTCTACGAGCTGATCGAGCGCCACGGCTGCCGCGGCTTCGGCGAGGGCAACTTCAAGGCGCTCTTCGAGGCGATCGAGCGCGAGCAGGCGCTGCGCGGCAACCTGTAGGAGGTGCGACGATGCCTTTCTATACCCGAGTTCGGCGAGGTGCCGCCGAAGCGCCACACGCAGTTCCGGCGCCCCGACGGCGAGCTGTACACCGAGGAGCTGATCGGCAACGAAGGCTTCTCGGGCGCATCCTCGCTGCTCTATCACTACTACCCGCCCGTGCGCGTCACCGGCATCAGCCCGTGCCCAATGCAGCCGCCCGAGGAGTGGCGCGAGCCGGTGCAGCGCCATTTCCACCTGCGCACCAAGGCGGCCGAGCCGGGCGGCGACCCGATCACCAGCCGCCGCGTGCTCTTCTTCAACGACGACGTGACCCTGGGTATCGCCCGGCCGAACGAGTCGATGGAGGATTATTACTACAAGAACGGCGAGGCCGACGAGATGCTCTTCATCCACGAAGGGCAGGGCACCATCGAGACGATGTACGGCGCGCTCGACTATCACGAGGGCGACTACATCGTCATCCCGCACGGCACGATCTACCGCGTCGCCCTCGACAGCAGCCCCCAGCGCTGGCTGGTGCTCGAGTCGCGCGGGCGCATCGAGCCGCCGCGCCGGTATCGCAACGAGTTCGGCCAGCTGTTGGAGCATTCGCCGTACTGCGAACGCGATATCCGCGTGCCGTCGGCGCCGCTGACCATGATCGACGCGCCCGGCGCGGAGGTGCGCATCAAAGCGAACGGGCGGCTGAGCGCCTACCGCTACGACCACCACCCCTTCGACGTGGTCGGCTGGGACGGCTACCTCTACCCGTGGATCTTCAACGTGGCCGACTTCGAGCCGATCACCGGGCGGATCCACCAGCCGCCGCCCGTGCACCAGACCTTCCAGGGCCCGGGCTACGTCGTCTGCTCGTTCGTGCCGCGCAAGTACGACTACCACCCGCTGGGCATCCCCGCACCCTATAACCACAGCAACATCGACAGCGAGGAAGTGCTCTACTATGTGAACGGCAACTTCATGTCGCGCCGCGGCATCGACGTGGCCTCGTTCACGTTGCACCCGCATGGCATCCCCCACGGCCCCCACCCGGGCGCCGCGGAGGCCTCGATCGGCAAGGAGCAGACCGACGAGCTCGCCGTGATGGTCGACACCTTCCGGCCGCTCAAGCTGACCCACTGGGCGCGCGACTACGACGACCCGCGCTATCCGCTCAGCTGGTACGACCCGCCGCCCGATCACCCGAGCGATGCGGACCCGGCCCGTTAGCCCGGTGGCCCGCGAGCGCGGGCCCCGGGCCTGCTGCTGCGGAGAGGAGGCGAGATGGCGCGCATCCTCCGCCTGAGCCATATCGGCCTCGCCGTGCAGGACGGGCAGGCCGCGCGCTTCTGGGAGGCGCTGGGCCTGCCGCCCGCCGGGTCCGAGGCCGTGCCGTCCGAGGCGGTCGAGGTGACCTTCTTCCCGGTCGGCGAGAGCCGTCTGGAGCTGCTGGAGCCGCGCGGCGCCGAGGGGCCCGTGCAGAAGTTCCTCGCCAACCGGGGCGAGGGCATCCACCACCTCTGCTTCGCGGTCGACGACCTGCGGGGCCTGCTGGCGCAGCTGGCGGCGGCGGGCGTCGAGCTGGTCAGTGCGGAGCCGCGGCGCGGCGCCGAGGGCAGCCTCGTCGCCTTCATCCACCCGCGCGCCGCCCACGGCGTGTTGATCGAGCTGCGACAGGACGCGGCCGAGGACGGGCCGGCGCATGGAGGGCGATAACGGCTACAGCCACAGCCCCGGCCCCGGCTCCGGGCCGCTGACCTATGGCACGTATCTCCGCGTGCCCGAATTACTCGCCCTGCAATCCCCGTTGAGCCTGCCCACGGTGCACGACGAGATGCTCTTCATCGTCGTGCAGCAGGCGCAGGAGCTCTGGTTCAAGCAGATCCTGCACGAGCTCGAGGCCGTGATCACGCACCTCGACGCGGGCGCCGTGCTGGAGGCGACGCGGCTCGTCGCGCGCGTGAACACCATCCTGCGCGTGCTCAGCGCCGAGGTCGAGGTGCTGGAGACGATGCCGCCCCTCGAGTTCCAGCGCTTCCGCGGCGTGCTGTCGACGTCGAGCGGCTTCGAGTCGGAGCAGTTCCGCGAGCTCGAGTATGCCTCCGGCCTGCGCGACCCGACCTTCCTCAAGGTGGTCGAGCGGCACGTGGACATCGGCGCGGCCCGGGCGCGTTGGCCGCGCTCACTCGCCGACGCCTTCCGCGCCGCGCTCGAAGGCGTCGCGCCCGATGCGGTCGAGGCGCTGGTGGCCGTCTACACCACGCCCACGCTGCACCAGCCGCTGTTCGGCCTGGCCGAGGCGCTGAGCGAGTACGAAGTGCGCTTCCAGGAGTGGCGCTTCCACCATATCAAGCTGGTCGACCGGGTTATCGGCGACCGCGCGGCGGGGACGGGCGGGTCGGCGGGCAGCGGCTATCTGGGCCGCACGCTTGGCTACCGCTTCTTCCCGGAGCTGTGGGAGGCGCGCAACGCGCTCACCGCCGAGTACGACCGCTACCGCTCGTGACGCGGGGCCGGTGACCGGCGCGCGTGCGCCGGCTCCGGCCCCGCGGGCGCTCGGCGCGTCAGGGCAGGGGCGTCGGCGTGCGGCACTCCAGGCAGGGCGATGGCGGCGTTGGGGTCACCGTGCGGCACTCCAGGCAGGGCGACTGCGTGGTGGTCGGCACGGGCGTCGCGGTGCCGGGGGTGGCGGTCGGGACGTAGGTGGGCGTGCCGCCACCGGCCGGCGTCGCGAAGGGCGTGCCGGTGCCGGGTGGCGGCTGCCCGGCGAACTTGTAGCGCCAGTCGAAGTAGTGCTGGCCGATGTTGCCCATCTCGACCTGGAAGGCGGGCGTGTTGGTCGGCACGTAGGTGAGCACGCGGCGCTCGTAGGCCTGGATCAGCACGTCGGTCACCTGGCCGCGGATCGTCGCTTTTGCCCAGTAGGCCTCGCTGATGGGCAGGCCGGTGGCGTAGTACCAGGGGCTGCTGAGCGGCGCCATCACGAGCTGGCCGTTGACGCGCACCAGACCGGTCTGGTTCATGAAGTTCCAGAAGACGGCGGGAATGTTGTGCTGCGTGCGGTCCTCAAAGTAGACGATCTGCGTGCCCGTGATCACGCTCTTCGACGAGTCGAGGCCGACGTTGCCGTCGCGGTCGATCGTCGCGATGATCAGCGAGCCGCGGCGGTCGGGAGCGGGATGGTCGCCGAAGCGCGAATTGGCCACCTTGCCGAAGGCGGCATAGGTCGGCGCAAGCTGGTCGCCGGGGTCGCCCGACATGGGGATCTCGGCGGGATAGCGTACCTCGCCGCAGGGGCTCGTGGTGCTCGTCTGGATGCAGCCGCCGATCAGCTCGACGGTGAGCAAGCCGTTCGTGACGAAGAAGGGGTTGCCGGGGTTGGCCATCGGGTCGTTGAGCTCCATACGGCTCTTGTCGAAGTATTGCACGAGCCGGCGGCCGGAGCCGTCGGGCGCGTCGGTCAGGGTCTCGTACACGCCGGGCGTGTTCGGCTGCGGGCCCCAGAACCAGCTGCGATTGACCTGCCCCTCGGCCACGAGCGAGTCGGTGCGGGTCCAGAGCGTCTCGAAGGCGGGATGGGCGAAGACGATAGGCAGCGCGGCGAGGCCGGGCGCCGCGACGCCGACCAGCGCGGCGCCCAGCGCGGCCAGGCCGGTCAAGCAAATCCACAGGTGCGATTTCATTGGTACTACCTCCACACGACACGCCGGATCCGGGGGCGCCAACCGCGGCTCGGCGGTCCGGCGATGCGCCGGCAGGTCGCGGGAAACCGGCGAAGAGGCACGCAACGTAACTCCGGTGTCCCGCGACCTGCGGGTTCCACCATCCCCAACGGACCAGCCCGGCGCCGGTTGCAGGCGAGCGCGCCCGCGCGCCGCGTGACCCGGCCGGCGCCCCCGGCCGCCCCGCCGGGCGGCCCCGGAAGGAAGCGGCCATGAGCGACACAACGCGCCCGGCAGGCGACCGCTACGAGCGCCTGCTGGAACTGGAAGACCTGGAGAGCCTCGCCGAGGAGATGGACGAGATCGGAGTGCAGGACGTGGCCGAGGTGCGCCGCTGGCTGGCCCAGCCGCGCGACAGCCGCGCCGTCGGCGCGCCGCCCGCCGCCGACACCGCGGCGTTGCGCTCGATCCTGGTGCTGATGGAGGAGTTGGGCATCGGCGACCGAGCGACCCTGCACGACCGCATCCGCACCTTGCACCTGGAGCTCGACGCGGGCGCGCCGCCCCCGGCTTGACAGGGGGCCGGATTCGCGTACAATGCCGGTATGCAGGCAGGCCAGACCGGAGGCACGAACGCGACCCCAGGCGGCGCTCCCGTCCCCTGCCGCTACCCCGACTGTGACGGCCTGATCGCTCCCGGCGCACCCTACTGTGACGAATGCGGGCGCTCGCAGGCGGCGGCCCACGTGGCCGTGGCGCGGGCCGCCGCGCAGGCCCGGCCCGCGGACGGCGGCCCAGTGCCCTCCCCGCCGCCCACCCCGCCGCCGCCACCTCTGCTGCCCGCCCGCACGGCAATCGTGCCGGCCTACGCCATGCCCGTCCTGCTCGTGCTGGCGGTCGTCTTCGTGGCCTGCCTGGTCGCGCTCGCCCTCACCCTGAGCGCGACGCCGCCCGCGACGACGCCCACCCCGGCCGCCGGCCGCGGCGGCTACGAGGCCGCGGGCGCGCTGAGCGCGGCGAGCGGCAGCCGGATGCGCACGGTGGTGCCTGCGCCCGGCCGGCTCTCCAGCGTCACCTGGCCGCCATGCGCGGCCACGATCTCGCGCACGATCGCCAGCCCCAGCCCGCTCTGACCGCGCGCTTCCCCCGGGGGCGCGCCCTCCGCCGTCTGCCCGTCCGGGCCCGGTGCGGCCTGGTAGTAGGGCTCGAAAGCCCAGCGGCTCTGCTCGGGAGTCATGCCCGCGCCGGTGTCGCGTACCTCCAGCACGGCGGTGCCGGCATCGACGGCGAGGCCAACCGTTACCGTTCCGCCGGGCGGGGTGTGGCGCAGGCCGTTGTCGAGCAGGTTGACGAGCACCTGGCGCAGCCGGTCGGTGTCGCCGCGCACGACGACGGCAGGCGCCGCGGCCGGGGCCTGCAGCGTCACGCCGAGGCGGGCCGCGCGCCCGGCGAAGAGGGCGCACGTCGCACGTGCCAGGCCGGTCAGGTCGGTCGGCCGCAGATCCAATTGGGCGACGGTGCGGCCGCGGCTCCAGGCCAGGATCTCCTCGACCAGGCGCGCCAGCCGGGCAGCCTCGGCTTCGGCCGCGGCGAACGGGGCGGCGGTCTCGGGCGCGGCCGTGTCGCTCAGGTTGGCGAGCACGGTGCGCAAGGCGGTCAGCGGCGTGCGGAGCTCGTGGCCCAGGCGGCTTAGCACGGCCGCGCGGCTCTGCTCGAGCTCGCGCACGCGGGTGATATCGCGCAGCACGCAGACGGCGCCACCCCCGGCGATCGGCACGGCCAGCGCGAGCAAGACGCTCGACTGCAGCGGGATCTCGGCCTCGACCGGGCGGCCGGAGTCGCCCGCCGCGGAGTCGCCCATGGCACGGCGCCAGAGGCCGGCGATGCCCGCCGCTGCCGCGGCCTCGCGCACCGCCGCCAAGTCCGCGTCGGGCGCGAGGCCGAGCAGACGGCGCGCTGCCGGGTTCTCCAGCGTCAGCCGGCCCGCCGCATCGCAGGCGAGCACGCCGTCGGCCAGGCTGGCCAGCAGCGCGGCCAGGCGGGCCTGCTCGGCGCGCGCCTCGGCCAGCGATCCCGCCAGGCGCTCGGCCATGTGGTTGAAGCTTGCCCCCAGCGCGCCAATCTCGTTGCGCGGCAGGTGCGTCGCCCTGCGGCCCAGGTCGCCTCCCGCCACCGCGGCGGCGACGGCCTCCAGGCGGCGGATGGGCCGCGTGACCACCCGGCCGAGCGCCAGCGCGGCGCCGACAGCCAGCAGCGCGACGACGCCCGCCGCGAGCGCGAACGTCTGCGCGACTTGCTGCAGCACGCCGTCGATATCGCCGCGCGACTGCGCCGCCTCGACCACGCCGATGGTCGCCTGGCCGCCGGCCACGCTGGTGCCCTGGATCGGGGCGGCGGCGTAGATCTGGCCCGGCCGGTCGGCGGGCGTCAGGGTGAGCGAGAGCAGCCCCAGCGGCAGGCGGTCGAGCACGGCCTGGCTGGGCCGTTGCGAGCCGCCCTGGGCGCCGGGCGGCACGGCGGCGAGCATCGTGCCGTTGGCCGAGAAGATGCGCACGCTGCGGTCGGTCGCGGGCGTGTGGGGCAGCGTCGTCACGATCACCGGCGCGAGGGTGAGCAGGTCGTCCTCGGTGCCGACGGCGCGCTCGAGGAAGGCGGCATCGCCGGCGGCGAGCGCCTGCAGGTCTTGCCGGCGCGACTCAACGAGCGCGCGCTCGGTGCCCAGGTAGAGCCCGCCGCCGAGCAGGAGCAGCAGCAGCAGCGTGCTCGCCAGGTAGAGGGCCGCGATGCGAACCGCCATGCGCCTACCTCATCCCTGGAAGCGGTAGCCGACGCCGCGCTCCGTCTGGATCACGTGGGTCTCGGGGGCGACGGCGGCCAGCTTCTCGCGCAGGCGGCGGACGTGGACGTCGACTGTGCGCGGGTCGATGAACTGGTCGCTACCCCAGACGCGGTCGAGCAGCACCTCGCGGGTGAAGACCTGCCCGGGATGCGCCGCGAGCAGCGCGAGCAGGTCGAACTCGCGCGGGCGCAGGTCGAGCGGCCGGCCGTGGAAGCGGGCCGTGCGCTGCGCGCCGTCGATCTGCAGCCCCGGCGCCGCCGGATCGGCGCCCGGCGCGGTGGGTGCGCCGTTGCCGAGCGCGGCCTGGAGCGCGCGCACCTCGGCCATGCGGCGCAGCAGGGCGCGCACCCGGGCCACGAGCTCGCGCGGGTTGAAGGGCTTGCCCAGGTAGTCGTCGGCGCCGAGCTCGAGGCCGACGATCTTATCGACGTCGTCGGTGCGGGCGGTCAGGACGATCACGGGTAGGTCGGCGCCGGCCTGGCGCAGGCGGCGCAGCACCTCGAAGCCGTCGAGGTCGGGCAGCATCAGAATCGAGCACCAGACAGTCGGCCGCGAGAGGCGGCGCGGCGCGCCCGAGCAGCAGATCGAGCGCGGCCGTGCCGGTCGCCGCGGTGCTCACCTGGAAGCCCTCACGCTCGAAGCGCTCGCGCAGCCCCTCGCGGATATTCGGTTCGTCGTCGACCAGCAGAATCCGTTGCATCATCGCTTCCGGGGCGGACGGCGCGGCTGCGTCATGCGGCCCCGAATCCCTAACGCCGCCCGGCCGCCATCCCTTACAGGGCTCCGGCGCTGGGCGGTTCCCGATCCGTTATAGCACAGCCCCCCGGCGGCTGCCAGGCACCGCGGCGGGAGGCGGCGGACGCGCCGGGCCCGAATCCCGGCCCGTTGGTGTGTTCGTGCGCGGCTCGTCCGCTCCCCGTGTGGCCGGCGTCAGCGTGTGGCGAGGCGCTCGATCATGCGCACCTGCTCGGGCGTGGCGAGCATGCCCGCGGGCGGGGCCGGCGCGGCGACGAAGTCGCGCGAGACGGCGGCCGGGCCCGGCGCGGCCGCGGCGGCGTTCATACTGACGACATTCGACAGCGCCTGCGTGGCGTTCTCGCGCGCCCGCGACGAGAACAGGTTCGCCGCCTGGTCCACCGCGTCGCGCGACTGTTGCAGCAGGCCGATAATCGAGTGTACCGGGCCGCTGCCCGCGCCGATCACCAGGCCCGTGATGAAGCCGCCGAAGATGGTGCTCGTGCTCGTCAGGCCGAGCAGGTGGAACATGTCGAGCCCGGTGGCGCCCGCGATGACCAGCCCGAGGCCGAGCGAGACGAGCACGGACACGGCCTGCTTGATGCTGACGTAGCGGTCGGACTTCAGCGCGGTGCGCAGCTGTTGCTGAGCGTCGAGCAGGCGCTGCTGGGCCGCATCGATGCGGGTCGCCAGATCGGCGGCAGCCGCGGATGGCGCCGGGTTGGCGGCGGTCTGCCTGGTCAGCAGCGCCGCCTCGCCGGCCAGGGTATTCAGCGCCGATTCGGCGGCCTGCACCTGGCCGCGCGCGTAGCCGGCCCAGCCGCTGCCCAGCCCCAGCGCGGCGACGGTCTGCTCGGCGGCGCTCTCGAACCAGCTCCAAGCCATCTCGATGATGCGCTCGATGCCGGTGGCGGCCGCCAGCACCGGCGCGAGCAGGGTGGCGACGTCGCTGCTGCCCCCGGCCTGCGCGGGCGGCGCGGCGACCCCGGCGGCCTGGGCGTGCGGCGCGACGACGGCCCAGCCCACGACGCCCACGGCCACGATCCCGATCCACTGCACGATTCCTGCGCGTTTCATTGCTGTCCTCCTCAAGTAAGGTGAGGAAACGGGGTAAGGCGCCGCCGGCCGAACCCGGATCGGCCCCGCTGTTCGCCCGCGGCCCGGCGCATGCCGGCGCGCGGATTTCCCGCCTTGTTCCGATGGCGGGCTTTGTGCTATAATTCTACGCTATTCTCGGGGCGGCGGCGCCCCGAATTCGAGTCGTTGGAGAGGAATGGATGCAATGTCCGATATGACGATCTATCGCGAGCGGCTGGAAGCCGAGCGCGCCCGCCTGCGCGACGACGTGCAACGCCTGACGCAAGAAGTGCAAGATAGCGGCGACTCCCTCGCGCCCACGCGCGGCGGCATCGGTAACCATCTGGCTGACGACGCGAGCGAAACCTTCGAGGAGGAGAAGGCCCTGTCCCTGCGCTTCAACGCGGAACAGATGTTGGAGCAGGTCGACAAAGCCCTGCAACGCGTCGCCACCGGTACTTACGGCATCTGCGAGAACTGCGGCAAGGAGATCCCGCCCGAGCGGCTCGAAGCACGGCCCTACGCGGCCCTCTGCATCGCCTGCCAGCAGCAGCAGGAGGGCCACCACTAGGCGTGGATGTGCCGCGTGGAAACCGCCCCCGAGCGCCTGACTACCCGCTGGCGCGCCCTGCTGCCTGTGCTGGCGCTCGCGGTTGTGATCGTCGTCGCCGACCAGCTGGTCAAGCTCTGGATCGTGAACACGATCGGGCGCGGGCAGCCGATCCACGAGATCGTCTGGCTGCCCGGCTGGCTCGTGCTCCAATACGTCGAGAATACCGGCGCGGCTTTCGGCGTGCTGACCAACGCGAGTTGGCTGCTGGCCGTGCTGGCGGCGGTCGTGTCGGTGGCGATCGTGCTGACCGCGCCGCGCCTCGGCGCCGAAGTGGGCGTGGGCCGCGCCCGCCGCCTGCTGCTGCTGAGCCTCGGCCTGGTGCTCGGCGGCGCCGTCGGCAACCTGATCGACCGCCTGATGCACGGCTACGTGGTCGACTTCGTGCTGGTGCCCAGCGCCCATATCTCGCTCGGTGGGCTGACCTACCAGTTCCCGAACTTCAACGTCGCCGACAGCGCGATTACCGTCGGCATCGTGCTCTTGCTGTTCAATCTGCTGTTCGTCTCCGACCGCTCCGACTGAGGCGGGCCGGGGCGCCGTGAGCCCGCCATGCACTTCACCGCCGTCATCGATTCCGCGCAGGCCGGCGACCGGCTCGACCGGGTGTTGCCCAGCCTGGCGCCCGACCTCTCGCGCTCCTACGGCCAGCAGCTAATCGCCGCCGGCCAGGTGCTGATCAACGACCGCCCCGCGCGCCCCGCCCAGCGCCTCAAAACGGGCGACGTCGTGCAGGTGAACGTGCCCGAGCCGGCGCCCGTCGCCATCCAGCCCGAAGCCATCCCCTTGCAGATCGTCTACGAAGACGCCGACGTGCTGGTGGTCGACAAGCCGGCGGGGCTCGTCGTGCATCCGGCGCCGGGCCACAGCGGCGGCACGCTGGTCAACGCGCTGCTGGCGCATACCGACCAATTGGCCCTGCACGGTGACATCCGCCCGGGCATCGTGCATCGGCTCGACAAGGACACGAGCGGGCTGCTGGTGGTCGCGCGCACCGACGCGGCGCACGCGGCGCTGGTGCGCCAACATCAGGCGCACACGATGGACAAGGCGTATCTGGGCCTGGCGTTCGGCCGGCCGCAGCCGCCCGCGGGCATCATCGACGCGCCGATCGGCCGCGACCCGCAGGAGCGCAAGCGCCAGGCGGTGCTGGCCGGGGGCCGCCCCGCGCGCACCCATTTCGCGACCGAGCGCGCCTACCCGGCCGCCCGCAGCCTCCCGGCGACTACGCTGCTGCGCCTGCGGCTGGAGACGGGCCGCACCCACCAGATCCGCGTGCATCTGGCCTACATCGGTCACCCGATCGTGGGCGACCCGGTCTACGGCCACGGTACCCTGCGTCTGGCCCGCGCGCTGGGCCTCGATCGCCAGTTCCTGCACGCCGCGCACCTGGCCTTCGACCTGCCGAGCAGCGGCCGCCGCGTGGCCTTCGACAGCCCCTTGCCGCCCGACCTGGCGACTGTGGTCGCAACGCTCGACGACGCGGCGGGCGCTCCGGACGCGCCCGCCGCCATCGGCCTGCTGGACGAGGAGGAGTTCTGAGCATGCGCATTCTGATTACCGGCTCCAGCGGCCAGATCGGCACGAACCTGGCCCTGCGGCTCGTGGCCGGCGGGCACGCGGTCTTCGGCGTCGACAAGCGGCTGAACCCCTGGACCGATGCCTTCCGCTATATTCTGCAGGATCTGAGCGGCCATTACCCCGCCTACCCGACCGGGATCGGCGGCGTCGACTATCCGCCCGCCGACGTCGTCGTCCACCTGGCCGCGCACGCCAAGGTGCACCAGTTGGTGCGCTACCCGCACCGCGCGCTCGAGAACATGCAGATGACCTTCAACGTGCTGGAGTATTGCCGCCAGACCGGCACGCCGATCATCTTCTCCAGCAGCCGCGAGGTCTACGGCGACATCCACCGCTTCAGCACCGAGGAGACGAGCGCCGACTTCGCCTACACTGAGAGCACCTACTCGGCGAGCAAGATCGCGGGCGAGGCGCTGATCTACTCCTACGCGCGCTGCTACGGCCTGGCCTACCTGGTCTTCCGCTTCAGCAACGTCTACGGCCGCTACGACAACGACATCGCGCGCATGGAGCGCGTGATCCCGCTCTTCATCCGGCGCATCAGCCGCGAGGAGCCGATCACTATCTACGGCGCCGAGAAAGTCCTCGACTTCACCTACGTCGACGACTGCATCGACGGTATCGTGCGCGGGATCCAGGCGCTGGCCGAGGGCCGCGTGCGCAACGAGACCGTCAACCTGGCCTACGGGCAGGGCAACAGCCTCGTGCGCCTGGCCGAGTTCATCGGCGATGCCGTCGGCAAGGCGCCGCGCATCACGCTGGCGCCGCCGCTGCTCGGCGAGGTGACGCACTACGTGGCCAACATCCAGAAGGCGCACGATCTGCTCGGCTACACGCCGCAGGTGCCGCTCGACGAGGGCATCCGCCGCGCGGTCGCCTGGACGCGCGAGTGGGCCGCGGCGCACCCGGAGGCCGAGGCGCCGCCCGCCGCGGAGCCCGGCACCACCGCCACGGCCGCCTATGCCGCCGACCTGGGCTACAAGTATCCCCTGGAGCCGGGAGCACCGGCGCCCTCTGCCGCCCGCGGGGACGAATCGGGCGACTGAACCGGCACCGATCGGCGTGGTGCTGCCGATTAAGATGGGTAGAGGCAGCACGACGAAGAGAGGGGGTTCTCCGGTTTGCCCGACGCCACCGCATCCCGCGGCTTACCCACGACGTTACCCGCCACCTGCCGCGCGCTCGTGGAGCGCGACGGCCCGCAATCGCCCGACGCCCGCGCCGCATTCCACGCCTTCCATGATGCCTGGTACGCCGCCGTGCACGGCTGGGCGCAGGCGCGCCTGGCCCGCTCCGCTCTGGCCGACGCCGACGACCTCGTCGTCGCCACGTTCTGGAAGGCCTGGCAGTGGATCGCGGGCGCGTCGCCGTTGCCCGAGCCGGAGGTGCTGCTGCGCACCTGCCTGGGCCGCGCCCACACCGACCTGCTGCGCGCCGCGTACGGCCGCAGCGCGGTCGACGCCCACGCCATCCCAGCCACCGGCGCCGACGCACGCGCCCCGCTGTCGCTCGACTGGTCGGCGCCCGACACGCGCGCCCTGATCGAGTCGCTGGCCGATGCCTGCGACGTCGAAGCGGTCGTGGTCGATCGCGCCAGCCTGACGGAGCACCTGGCGGCGCTGCCGCCGGAGGCCCGCGCCTGCGTGCAGGCCCGCCATCTGGAGGGCCGCTCTGTCTCGGCGACGGCCGCCCGCCTGGGCCTGACCCCCGACCGCGTCAAAAAGTACACCGCCCATGGCCTGGCCCTGCTGACCCGCCGGCTCCTTGCCGCCGGTGACCCGCCGGCCCCCGCGCCTAGAGGAGGTCGCCATGCCGACACCTAGCGAAGAGATCATCTCCCAATACCTGGACGCGCTCCATACCGGCGCCCGCCCGCCCGCGGCGGCCTTCCTCGCCCAGTATCCCGACCTGCCGCCGCGCACGGCCGCCGGCCTGCTCCCGATCCTCGAAACGCTGCGGCAGACGGCGCCCGCGCCGGCGCGGTCCCCGGCCGCGAGGCTGGCTGGCCGCGCCTCGACGGCCTGCTCGCGCAGGACGCACCCGCTCCGGCCGCGCCCGATGGGTAGCCCCGGCGGCGACCGAACCCGCGGCATCGGCCCCCACTCCTGCGCCACTGCACGGCGGCACCGGGCACATCCACGTCGGCCCGGCGTCGGGCCGCCCGTTCGCCTGGCAACTGCCGCTGGCCGCGGGCGCGATTCTGATTGCCCTCGTGGCGTTAGTGCTGCTGCGGCCACTCGGCGGCGGGCCGGCCGCGCCGATCGCTCCCGTGCCTAGTCCCACCACGCCCGGCACTGCGGAGCCGCCACTTACGGTGATCGCAGTTGCGCCCACCACAGCGCCTACGGTTGTGCTCACGGCCGCTCCGCCCGCGGCCACGGCCACGATCCCACCGACACCCGGCCCTGCGGGCACGGACGCGCTGACGGCCATCCGCGCCCAGGTCAGCTTCCCGGTCTTCGTGCCGGCAGCGCCGCCGCCGGGCCTCACGCCCGAGCCGCCGATGGGCGGCGATACGCCGCGCTCCCTCGTGCAGATCACCTACCACACGGCGGACGGTGCGGTGGGCCTGCTCGTGACCGACGGCCCGGCGGGCTGTTGCCTGGCCGCCGGGGGCATGCCGGGCGGCACGCCCGTCACGCTGGCGAACGGCCTGGCCGCGCACGCCCTGCCCGGCACGCCGGCCAGTGGCGGGCCGATCCTCTGGTGGGAGCAGGGCGTCACCTACGTCGCGTTATCCGGCCCGCAGCAGACCCAGGCTGCCCTCGAGCAGATCGCGGCGAACATGTCCCGGACGGCAGGCCTCGGCCCGACCGCACCCGTGCCCGCTCGGCCGTCCCCAGCGGCGATCGCGACGCCGGCCTTCGCCATCTTGCGCCCCGCGTGGCTGCCCGATGGACTGACAGAACGCGAGGAGGTCGCCCAGCAGCCGGGGCCGGACGGGCCGGTGAGCTACGCGCTGCTGCACTACAACCCGGCCGAGAGCACAGGCCCGACAGACGCGCTGCTCCTGATCGAGCAGCCCGCCGCTCTGGCGCCGCCCCTGGTGACAGCCGTGCCCGGCACCACGCCGCAGACGATCGGCGGGCACATGGTCACCGTCGATACACGGGGCGGCGCGTGCACCACGCTCAGCTGGATCGAGGGCGACGTCTACCTGCAGCTCGTCAACTCGTACGACGACGCCGGGAACATCCGGTACAGCTGCGCCGACATGCAACACATCGTGCAGTCGGTGCCATGACCGGGCGGACGTAGCGGCGGGGATGAATCACAACCGGGCGTCGGCGCTTGCGCCGGCCCCCGGTCGCGCGGTGGTCGTCGCGCTACTCCGCGAGAGTCACGTCAGTGCCCGTGCTCGCCAGCAGGTCAATCGTGAGCGCGGCCGACCAGGAGAAGCCGTCCGTGCCGTAGCCGCTGCCGTCGCGCGGGTCGAAGTACTCGCGGAAGCCCGCCGCGTCGACCAGGGCGAGCGTCTGCTCGGCAAGCGCGTCCGCCTGCGCCGTGTAGCCATAGTGCCGCAGCCCCTGGATCATGAGCCAGTTCGTGTTCACCCAAACGGGCCCGCGCCAGTAGCGGCGCGGGTCGAAGGCCGGGCTGCTCTTGGCCGTGGTCGGCACGCCGAAACGCGTCTCCGGCGCGCCGCCGGTCGCATACTCGGCGGGGTCGGCCAGATGCTGCTCGACCAGGCGCGCGGCGGTCGCGGCGTCGGGGATGCCCGCGAAGAGCGGGGCGAAGGCGGCGATCGTGTTCGCGGCGATGGGCGCGCCTAGGCGCATGTCGTAGTCGAGGTAGAGGCCGCGCTCGGGCGCCCAGAGCCGCGCGGCGAAGGCGCGGGCCATGCGCGTCAGCCAGCCCTCGATCTCGTCGCCCGGCTGCGCCGATCTCGGCCGCCAGCGCGTGCAGGTCGACGTTCGCCCGATAGAGCACCGCGTTGAACAGCGTGTCCTGGATGACGAAGGGCGACTCGGCCAGGATGGCCGCCTGGTCGTAGTGCAGCGTGCGGAAGAGGTCGACCAGGACCATGAAGCGGTCGTAGTCGGCGTTGGTCGGGCGCTCGGCCGCGGCCACGTGGACGGTGTCGCGCCGCTGGTAGGCGGGCACGTTGACCGTCGGGATGCGCGCCAGCGCGGCGTCCCAGCGCGGCGAGTTGTCGAGGCCCGACTCCCAGGGATGGATGATGCTCACCAGGCCGCTGCCCGCCGGGTCGCGCTCGGCGAAGAACCAGCGGTGCCAGGCGAGCAGGGCGGGGTAAGACCTCGCGCACGAACGCGGCCGACTCGGCGCGGTCGGCGCTCGCTTCGTGCAGCCGGCGCACGGCGGTCGCCAGGATGGGCGGTTGGGTGATGCCCGAGGTCATCACGGCGGGGGCGTCGGGGCTGCTCTCGACGCGCCAGAAGGCCGGGTCGGGGAAGTAGTCGGACGGGCCCGTGTGATAGACGATCTGCGGCACCATGCCGTTGCGCCACTGGCCTTGCAGCAGCGATCGCACTTCCTGCCGCCCGCGCGGCACGTCATAGCGCACCAGGCCGAGGGCGATCAGGGCGGAGTCCCAGTTCCACTGATGGGGGTATTGGCGGGGCGCCGGCTTGGTGAAGGCGCCCATGTCGTTGGCGGCGAGGGCGGCGCGCGCCGCCTGGGCAAGGGCTGGTCGGTCCATGGCCCGCCGGTGCCGCACATTCTATACCATGGGTGCCCCGCGACTCGGGCGCCCGCCGCCGTCAGGGCATGACCACGGCCAGACCGGCGGGGTTGCGCAGTAGCTGTACGCCCGGGGGCGCGCCCGGGCCCGGCCGCGCGACCAGCAGGTCGACCGTGTCGCGCCCGACGCGCAGATTGCGCAGCTGGATCTGGTTCAGGCCCTCGGGCAGGTGCGGGTTGAGGTAGAGGCGCCCGGCCGCGGCGTCGGCGTCCAGGCCGAGCATCACCTGGAAGAGGTGGACCATGGTCCCGGCGGCCCAGGCCTGCGGGCTGCACGACACGGGATACTCGGCCGGGATGTTGTAGTAGCGGCGGTCGCGGCTGAAGCCGCAATAGAGCTCGGGCAGGCGCAGATAGCGGAAGTGTAGCGCGGCGTCCATGATCTCGCCGATCACCTGCAGCGCGCCGTGCGGGTAGCCGTGGCGCATCATCCCCGCCGCGATGATGCCGTTGTCGTGCGGCCAGACCGAGCCGTTGTGGTAGCTCATGGGGTTGAAGCGCGGGTCCGTGGCGCTGACCGTCCGGATGCCCCAGCCGCTCTCCATGTCGGGGCCGAGCAGGCGCTGCACCACGCGGTCGCGGTGCGCCTCGTCGATGAGGCCCGTGTACAGGCAGTGGCCCGGGTTCGAGGTGACGGTCGGCATGGGGCGCTTGTGCCCGTCGAGCGCCTGGGCGTAGAAGCCCACCTCCTCGATCCAGAAGTCGCGGTTGAAGCGCTCCTGCAGGGCCGCCGCCTCGGCGGCCAGGCGCGCGGCGACCTCGGGCGCGCCATGCCGCGCGAAGAGCGGGCTCAGCCAGAGCTTCGCCGCGTAGACGTAGCCCTGCACCTCGGCGAGCGCGATCGGTGGGTCGGGATTGCTGCCGTCGGGCCATTGCACCGCGTCCTTCGAGTCCTTCCAGCCCTGGTTGCGCAGGCTGGCCATGGTGCCCTGGCCGATGCCGTGCTCCACGTAGCCGTCGCCGTCGCGGTCGCCATATTTGTCGATCCAGGCGAGCGCGGCGTGGATGTGCGGCTCCAGGTCGGCGAAGAGCTGATCGTCGTCCAGCCAGCGCATGGTCTCGGCGACGAGCATCAGGAAGAGCGGCGTCGCGTCGATCGTGCCGTAGTAGGGCCCGTGCGGGATCTCGCCGAGGCCGACCATCTCGCCCGAGCGGATCTCGTGCATGATCTTGCCGGGCTCCTCCTCGCGCCAGGGGTCGACCTCCTTGCCCTGGTAGCGCGCCAGGAAGCGCAGCGTGCCGACGGCAATCTCAGGCTTGAAGATGAGCGTCTGCAGCGCGGTGATGAGCGAGTCGCGGCCGAAGGGCACGGCGAACCAGGGGATGCCGGCCACGGGCAGGAAGCCGCCGGGCACCGGCAGGCTGAGCACGCGCAGGTCGGCCAGACTGCGTAGCAGCAGGCGGTTGAGGAGCGCGTGGTCGGTGCGCGCACCCCAGCCGGTCTCCCACTCGACGTACTCGGTGCGCAGGCGGCGGGCGTCCTCGTCGAACTGCGGCGCGGGCGCGGGCGCGGGCGGGCCCTCGGGCGCGGCGAGCAGCGTCACGGCCCAGGGCTGGCCGGGCTCCAGGGTGACCTCCCAGCTGACGTGGGCCAGCGGCGGCAGGATCGTCTGCGTCTCCGTGCGCTCGATCGACTCGGGCAGCACCACGCCGGGCGCGCTCGCCGTGACGCTCGGGTTGTTGTCGAGCCGGACCAGGCTCGGCGCCGGGTCAAAGCTGATCCGCGTGAACCGGTCGTGCTTGTCGACCCCGGTGTAGCTGAAGGTCAGCACGGCGCCGTCCCAGGTGGGCTGATGGATGGTGCCCCGGGTGGCCCGCGGGAAGCCGCGCACGTCGAACATGTGGCGAAAGTCGGCGCCGAGCACCAGGGTGAGCTGAACGGTGATCGGGCGGCGGTCGTAGTTCATCATGCCGATGCGCTCGCGCAGCCCGTCCTGCACCAGCCGATTGCGCCGCAGGCTGATCGTGTGCGGCAGGACCTCCTCGTGTCCGTCCTGGGGCAGGGTGGGGTTGGTGAACTGCAGGTTGGCCATGAAGTCCTGGTCGCACGACGACGAGAGCAGAGTGGGCTGCTGGCCGTTCAAGGTCAGGTGGTAGACGCTCAGGTAGCGGGTGTCGCGGAAATAGAGGCCGAGCCGCTGGCCGGCGGCCATGTCGCCCCCCTGGTCCGAGACCATGAACATGTCGTTCTCGCGCAGCACCAGCTTATTCATCCCGCTTGCCCACGGGTCGCTCATCCCAGCCCCTCCCTTGTCGTCGCGAGGCGCGCTGTAGCGCGCCCCCAGTCCGTGTCCGTCCTGCCTGTACTATAGAGTAACGCGGATCGGTGCGGCAACAGAACGGCTGAGTTGGGTGCAAACCATCGAGTGCCTCGGTGCCGGCGGGTTTGACAGCCAGGCGGGCCCGCGCACCCGCGGGAGTTGGGCTGGTCCGGTCTCCCCGGACGCTCTTCGAGTCGGACTAACGGCGCCAACCACCGCGCGGCAGCCGACCGCCGGGAAGTCGCCTGCGAACAGCCCCGAAATCGCCCTTGACATCCGCGAGCCGTCCGCGTATACTCATCGAGGTCGAGCGCCGCAAGGCGCCGGCCGCCCGGTTTCGCTCGGCTGCGCCGAAAAGACCGCCCAAATGAGTATGAAATCCGATGGCTCCGGCCCTTGACACGGTGGGACCAATTCGGTATAATACCAGGGCCGGTTGCGAAATCGGCAAAAATCCGGTCTCGTTCGGGCAACCGAGAAGACCGTTTTCAGGGGAACATCCCGAGGAGACACGGAGGGTCGGAGCACTTACAACGTATATGCGTTGCGGCGCTTGATCAGTCCGCCCCGGCGTTGAAACGCCGGGTTTTGTTTGCCCCGGGTCCGCACCCCAGCGGAAACGCACCTTAACAACAGCAGAGTGGTGAGCAAGAAGCTCACACGCAAACCAGTCAATATCCGAGCCCACAACGGTTCCAGCCGGAACCCTGCACCCGACGCAAGTCGGGGGACGGTTCCACCGAACACGCAGTAATCCCCGTACGGGGATTGCTGGTTCGTCTGGAGAGTTTGATCCTGGCTCAGGACGAACGCTGGCGGCGCGCCTAATACATGCAAGTCGTACGGGTCGGCTTCGGCCGGCTAGTGGCGGACGGGTGAGTAACACGTGGGTGACCTGCCCTCGAGTGGGGAATAACGCTGCGAAAGCAGCGCTAATACCGCATACCCTCAGCGCTTCACTGCGTTGAGGAAAGCTCCGGCGCTCGAGGAGGGGCCTGCGCCAGATTAGCTAGTCGGTGGGGTAACGGCCTACCGAGGCGACGATCTGTAGCTGGTCTGAGAGGATGATCAGCCACACTGGGACTGAGACACGGCCCAGACTCCTACGGGAGGCAGCAGTAAGGAATCTTCCGCAATGGACGCAAGTCTGACGGAGCGACGCCGCGTGCGCGACGAAGCCCTTCGGGGTGTAAAGCGCTTTTCTCAGGGACGAGACAAGACGGTACCTGAGGAAGAAGCCTCGGCTAACTACGTGCCAGCAGCCGCGGTAATACGTAGGAGGCAAGCGTTGTCCGGAATCACTGGGCGTAAAGCGCGTGTAGGCGGTGGGGCAAGTCCGCGGTGAAAGCGCCGAGCTTAACTCGGCGAGGTCCGTGGAAACTGCTCGACTGGAGGACGGTAGAGGGGGGTGGAATTCCCGGTGTAGTGGTGAAATGCGTAGAGATCGGGAGGAACACCAGTGGCGAAGGCGGCCCCCTGGGCCGCTCCTGACGCTGAGACGCGAAGGCGCGGGGAGCGAACGGGATTAGATACCCCGGTAGTCCGCGCAGTAAACGATGTACACTAGGTGTGGGGGGTATCGAGCCCCTCCGTGCCGTAGTTAACACAGTAAGTGTACCGCCTGGGGAGTACGGCCGCAAGGTTAAAACTCAAAGGAATTGACGGGGGCCCGCACAAGCAGCGGAGCGTGTGGTTTAATTCGATGCAACGCGAAGAACCTTACCTGGGCTTGACATGACGGCGTAAGCCGGGGAAACCCGGCCCTCCTTCGGGACGCCGCCACAGATGTTGCATGGCTGTCGTCAGCTCGTGTCGTGAGATGTTGGGTTAAGTCCCGCAACGAGCGCAACCCTCGTGGTCTGTTGGACTTTTCAGACCAGACTGCCTCTTACAGAGGAGGAAGGTGGGGATGACGTCAAGTCCGCATGGCTCTTACGTCCAGGGCTACACACACGCTACAATGGCCGGTACAATGCGCCGCCACCGGGCGACCGGGCGCGAATTGCCGAAAACCGGTCTCAGTTCGGATCGCAGGCTGCAACTCGCCTGCGTGAAGTCGGAGTTGCTAGTAACCGCGTGTCAGCACAGCGCGGTGAATATGTTCCCGGGCCTTGTACACACCGCCCGTCACGTCATGAAAGCTGGTCACACCTGAAGTCCGTGGGCCAACCGCAAGGAGGCAGCGGCCGAGGGTGGGGCGGGTGATTGGGACGAAGTCGTAACAAGGTAGCCGTAGCGGAAGCTGCGGCTGGATCACCTCCTTTCTAGGGAGCAGCGGCTCAGATTCGCAAACGCGAGCCAGAGACCGTGATCCTAGCTCGATCGGACGCCGGGGGAACCCGACGGTCGTCAGCAACCACGCAAATCCTGCCGCTACCCAGCAGCAGGTCCGTTCGGCAGGGCCGGACGGAGCCGCGACGGCACGGGCATTGACTGGGTGCGAGCGCACTACTCACCACTCTCCTGTTGTTAAGGAGCCCGGCGATTGTCAGGGGATTTCTCTTGACAGCGCCGGCTGAATCGCGTATAATATCAGAGCCTTCGGGGAGTGCCCCGCAGGGGACGAGATCAGACCGCAAGGACCGTGCATGCGCCAGGAGCTGTCTCGCTAATCGAATACCGACCCGCGATAGCCGAATAGCGTCTGCGCGAGGCTGGAACGTCGTTCGAGCCTCTTTTCTTGCCCACTTTCCAATCCCGCTGTCCAGGGGACCCTCGGTCCCCGCCTGTCCGTGCAGGCGGCGACCGGCGGTTCACCGGACCCGTCCCCCCTTCGCGGCCGGGCGGTGTACCTTTCCAACCGCATACTTTGTCGACATCTGATGCGGGAGTAACTTCCCGTATCGCCGATGCGGCTCGCCAACGAGCCGCGTCGCCCGCGCGCGGATCTTCCCGCGTGCGGTCCATGGCGGTGCTGGAGCAGCGCCCGGGCCTCGCCGGGCCGGTGCCTGCTCCCTGCTCCCGCCCGTCACTCCGCTTCGGCCCCGAGTGTGGCCGCTGCCCGCGGCCCGCCCGAACGCGGGGCCTCGTGCCGAAGCCCAGGGAGAGTGACACAATCTTCTAAGAGCGCAGGGTGGATGCCTTGGCGTCGAGGGCCGATGAAGGACGTAGCAACGCTGCGATAAGCCTCGGGTAGCTGCTGGCTAGCGTATCCGGGGATCTCCGAATGGGGCAACCCCCCTGGTTTCATCACCAGGGACCCTAGGGTGAACACATAGCCCTAGGGGGGCAACCGGGGGAACTGAAACATCTCACGTACCCCGAGGAACAGAAAGCATTCCCGTAGTAGTGGCGAACGAACCGGGACCAGCCTAAACCGACCTCCGCGTGATAGCCTGCCGGCGTTGCGGAGGCGGGGTTGTAGGACCTTCTCCTGTGCGGCAGCAACAGGACGGAGTTACCAAAGGTAGGCTTAGGCGAACGGCCTGGGACGGCCGGCCAGAGCGGGTGACAGCCCCGTAGCCGAAAAGCGTACCCCTCCGGAAGTGTTCCTGAGTACCACCCAACACGTGGAATTGGGTGGGAAGCCGGGCGGACCACCGTCCAAGGCTAAATACCCTCGACGACCGATAGCGAACAAGTACCGTGAGGGAAAGGTGAAAAGTGCCCCGCAAGGGGGGTGAAATAGACCTGAAACCCTGCGCTTACACCGCGGTCGAAGCACGATCTCCGCGCCGCGGAGCCGTGTGACGGCGTACTTTTTGTAGAACGGACCGGCGAGTTACCCTTCGTCGCCAGGTTAAGCCGCAACAGGCGGAGCCGCAGCGAAAGCGAGTCCGAATAGGGCGTGCGAGTGGCGGGGGGTAGACCCGAAACCGAGTGAGCTACTTATGGCCAGGGTGAAGCGCCTGTAACAGGGCGTGGAGGCCCGCACTCACCAGTGTTGCAAAACTGGGGGATGAGCTGTGAGTAGAGGTGAAATGCCAATCGAACTCGGAGATAGCTGGTTCTCCCCGAAATGCATCTAGGTGCAGCCTTCGGCAGCCAGGATGGTGGAGGTAGAGCACTGAATCGGCTAGGGGGCTTTGGCTTACCAAACCGAATCAAACTCCGAATGCCACCACCCCCGCCGGGGAGTGAGACGGCGAGTGCTAAGATCCGTCGTCAAAAGGGCAACAGCCCAGACCATCAGCTAAGGTCCCTCAGTTTCCGCTAAGTGGGCAAGGCGGTCGGATTGCGTAGACAACCAGGAGGTTGGCTTAGAAGCAGCCACCCTTCAAAGAGTGCGTAACAGCTCACTGGTCGAACGTGGTCCGGCGCCGACAATCCATCGGGGCTCAAGCGGAACACCGAAGCTATGGACCCGCCGCCAGGCGGGTGGTAGGGGAGCGTTCCGGCAACAGAGAAGGCCGACCGGAAGGACGGCTGGAGTGGCCGGAAGTGCGAATGCCGGTATGAGTAGCGTAATGGCGGTGGAAATCCGCCACACCGAATGCCCCAGGGTTCCGAGGCAAGGTTGGTCCGCCTCGGGTTAGTCGGGCCTAAGGCGAGGCCGCGAGGCGTAGCCGATGGACAATCGGTTGATATTCCGATACCACTGTTGGTTCGTTACGAGCGATGGGGGGACGCAGAAGGGTAGGCTCCGGGTCCGCAAGGGCCTCCAAGCCGGTAGGGAGCGCGCCGCGGGAAATCCCGGTGCGCGATGACCGAGAGGTGACGGGGAGCCGGGTCGCGAGACCCGGCGCAGGAGTTGAGCCCAGGCTGCCAAGAAAAGCCTCTAGCCAGAACCGCGGTGTCCGTACCGCAAACCGACACAGGTGGGCAGGTCGAACAGACCCAGGTGGACGGGCGACCCTTCGTTAAGGAACTCGGCAAATTAGTCTCGTAACTTCGGAAGAAGAGACGCCCCCGGCGGTGAACGCCCTAGCGGCGGGAGCGGCGGGGGGCCGCAGAGAAATGGCCCAGGCGACTGTTTAACAAAAACTTAGGTCGGTGCCAACAGGTAACTGGACGTATACCGGCTGATGCCTGCCCAGTGCTGGAAGGTTAAGGGGAGAGGTGCAAGCTTTGAACCGAAGCCCCAGTAAACGGCGGCCGTAACTATAACGGTCCTAAGGTAGCGAAATTCCTTGTCGGGTAAGTTCCGACCCGCACGAAAGGCATAACGATCTGGGCACTGTCTCAACGAGGGACCCGGCGAAATTGAATGGCCCGTGAAGATACGGGCGACCCACGACAGGACAAAAAGACCCCATGGAGCTTTACTACAGCTTGCCATTGCGTCGGGGCGTGTCATGCGTAGGATAGGTGGGAGCCGGGGAACCGTGGCTTGCGGGCTGCGGGGAGGCAACGGTGAAATACCACTCTTGACACGTCGTGACCCTAACTCCGGGCCGTGATCCGGCCGGAAGACAGTGGCTGGCGGGTAGTTTGACTGGGGCGGTCGCCTCCCAAAGAGTAACGGAGGCGCCCAACGGTCCCCTCAGGCGGGATGGTAATCCGCCGGTGAGTGCAAAGGCAGAAGGGGGCTTGACTGCGAGGCAGACCCGCCGAGCAGAGACGAAAGTCGGGCTTAGTGATCCTACGGCGCCGCGTGGAAGGGCCGTAGCTTAACGGATAAAAGCTACCCTGGGGATAACAGGCTTATCTTGCCCAAGAGTTCACATCGACGGCAAGGTTTGGCACCTCGATGTCGGCTCGTCGCATCCTGGGGCTGGAGTCGGTCCCAAGGGTTGGGCTGTTCGCCCATTAAAGCGGTACGCGAGCTGGGTTCAGAACGTCGTGAGACAGTTCGGTCTCTATCCGTCGTGGGCGCAAGAGAGTTGCGGGGAGCTGACCCTAGTACGAGAGGACCGGGTTGGACGGACCGCTGGTGTGCCAGTTGTGGACAACCGCAGAGCTGGGTAGCCACGTTCGGCACGGATAACCGCTGAAAGCATCTAAGCGGGAAGCCGGCCCCAAGATGAGCTCTCTCACTGCGCAAGCAGGTAAGACCCCGGGCAGAGAACCCGGCAAAGAGGCGGCAGGTGGAAGCGCGGTAACGTGTGCAGCCAAGCCGTGCTCATGGTCGAGGGATTGTGTGCTCACCCCGGGCTTCGGCACGCGGCAACGCGGGGCAGGGAGCGGGGGAGACGCGCGGGAGCACAGGCAGCAGCGCCATGGAGCGGGCAGGTGTCGACGAAGCATGCGGCACAACGGTGTAAAGTTGAGACCCGTGGCAAGAGCGTAGCGGACCCACCCAGTCCCATCCCGAACCTGGTCGTGAAACGCTACAGCGCCGATGGTACTGCCTCCTCAAGGGGGTGGGAGAGTAGGCCGCCGCGGGTCTCTCTTTGTGTGCCTGCGCAGACGCCCGAGGGGTTACCCCTCGGGCGTTTCTTGATTCCCGCTGCGGCGCGGCTACCCGGCATCTGGTGCGGAACTTGCTTGAGGATCGGGGGACCGCTACCGGTCCCGACGAAGCTTAACTCAGGAGGTTGACATAATTATGAACACGCCGAATACTGGAAGCCGCTCGACGCAGACGACTGCGGGCACCGGGCAGTCGCGCACCGGCGTGCGCGACGAGAGCTACGACCTGATCTCCACGCTGGCTAACAAGCTCGAAGAGCTGTGGCGGATTGACGAGTTCATCAACGACGCGAGTGACCAGCGCGACAAGAAGATCTGGCAGCAGATCCGCGACCACGACCGGGCCGACGTCGACGCGCTCAAACAGGAGTTGGCGAAGCACCTGAGCAACGCGTCGAGGGGCAAGGGGAGCACGGCCTCGCAGTAAGGAGCCGCCCCTGCAGCATTGAACGCAGACCAGCGCCCGGTCGGACGGCAACCATGCCGCCCGGCCGGGCGCATTGTTATGTCTCGCGGGGCTGCTCAGGCGGGGCTGTAGGCGGCGCAGAGCATGCCGAAGTAGGTCGGCACCTGATAGGCGAGGAACTCGCCGCGCATCGGCGTGTGCTCGATCGCGCCTTGCAGGATCAGGATCTGCCAGAGGCCGTCCGGCTTGGCCGCCTCGATAAACCACTCGTCGAGGTCCATCAGCCGGCGCAACGCCTGGTCCTTTACCGCCTCGCAGACCAGCTTATCGAAGCGCGCCGAGGCGGGATCGTAGCCGTACGGCCCGCCGCGCTGGTGCGCGTGACCCAGGTCGGAGCTCGCGATGAGGCCGACCCGCTTGCCCGATTCGGCCGCCGATTCGGCGATGCAGGCGCCGAACGTGATCAGCTCTTCGAGCGGCAGCTGGCGCGACGGCGTGATGACGACGACCTGGGGCGGCGGCTCGGCCCGCCCGCCCATGAACCAGAGCGGGATCAGCGCGCCCCAGTCGAGCGGCAGGCAGCTCGCCTCGCCGCTGCTCGACCCGTAGCCGACCAGGCCGACGGGGATGCCGCGCCCGTGCGCGCGCGTCGCGATGTCGTAGCCCAGGTCGCGATCGACGTCGAGCGCGAGCTCGATGTGCGCCTGGGGGTTTTCGTCGTCGTCACTGAGCTCCCCGAATGCGCGCTCGGTGACCCCAACGCACATCATGCCGCTCACGCGAACCCCGTGGGGCGTGATGACGACCACTGTCTCGGGCTGCGCGGCGGCCATGCGGCGCCCGAGATCCTCCATCGCCGCCTGAATGGCGGTGGCCTTACCGCGGTCGGCCCCGGCGATCTCGGGGATGATCATGCCCCCGTGCGGGGCGATGGCGGCGAAGACCAGGCGGCCGGGGTGCGCGTTCTCTGCCATGCTGTCGATTGTCCTCCTGCTTTCGACGCGGCGCCGCGATTCGTGACGGCGGGCTGATTATACCACACCACTGCGCTGGTCTGGTCCGCTCATGGAGCCGTCAGCACAAACACGGCGCCCGCCGGCAGGTCAAAGATCAGGCCCGCCCCGCTGCGCTCGCCGGACGGCACGACGCGGTCGTCGCCGCTGGCCTCGGGATTGTTGTGGCGGCCGTCGTAGCGGGTGACTGTGAAGGTAGCGCCCTGCCAGGCGTCGGGCACCGCTATCTGGGCAAGGACCGGGTTCAGGCTGCTGTTCCAGACGATGAGGTGAGGAACGCCGCCCGGAGCGGCCGCCAGCGCGCCCAGCCCCTGCGGGCCGCTGACGGCCACGGGCAAGAAGGTGTCGCCCAGGGCCTGGAATGCCTGGATTGCGTGATAGACCGGCTTGGGCTGACCGTCATTCGTTAGAATCCCCCAGCGGCCCCAGTATTGCGTCGCGGCGTTGAAGCCGTCCTTCACCTCGAAGAGGAAGGCGCGGTCCAGCCCGGCGCGGTCGAGCGCGTCGAGGAAGCCCAGCACATAGGCCGCCCCGGCGCTCGTGTCGCTCAGGTGGTCGACGCTCGTATCGTTGGCGCCGCCCGTGCGTACATTGAACTCGGTGATGGCCAGGCTGGGGTGCAGCGTCGGGTGGGCGGCCAGGAGGTTGCGGACCGTGCCCACCTGGTCGGCCACGGTGACTGGGGGCAGGCCATAGGCGTGCCAGGAGAGAAAGTCGACCCCGCCCGCGGCACCGCGCTGTTGCTCGTGGCCGAGCAGCCAGTCGAGCGCGCTGGCGTCGAACTGGCCGCGCGCGGGCCCACCCACCTGCGCCGCCGGGTCAACGGCGCGGATGGCGTCGAGCGAGACGTCGTACAGCTGCAGGTAGTCGGGCCAGGAGCCCTGCCACAGCCCCCACTGGTCAGGCTCGTTCCAGACCTCCCAGTAGCGGATGCCGAGGCCGCGGTCACGGTTGAAGTGGATCACCGTCGCCTCCACCAGCTGCCGCCACTCGTCGAGCGACGTCGGCGGCTGAATCGGCGAGCCGTTGGGCGACATGACGGCGGGTGTGTAGCTCAGGCACATCAGCGGCTGGCTGCCCATGGCCCGGATATCGTCGACCACCTGGTCGAGCCCGCTCCAGTTGTAGGTGAGCTTGCCGGCGGCGTCGCGCCCGACTACCTGATAGTGCGTGTAGATGTTATCGATGCGCACGAGCGGCACATGCAGGGCCGCGATCTGCGGGACGACGTTGTGCAAGAAGCTCGGGTCGTGCGACTCGCCGCCCTGGGCCAGGTCGAGCTCGAGGTGGCGCGGCCGGGGCGGACCCGCGCTCACGCTGATCGTGCCGCGCGGCGTCTGCTGCGCGGCCAGGCTCTCGTCGCCCAGCAGGCCGAGCGAGACGCGGAACGCCTCCGGGAGCTCCGGATGATACTCGAAGCGGGCGCGCTCGAACCACTGCTGCTGCAGCCCGTCTTCCACGAAAACCTCAGAGATGGGATAACCGAACATAGTCAGGCCGCCGTGCGTCTGCCAGTAGGCCAGGAAGGCGCCGCTCACCTGATGCTGCGTTTCGGGCACATATTGCACCGGCATGCCGGGTGCCGGGGGCGCGACCGGCGCGAAGGGCCCATCGGTGCGGCCGTCGGTCAAGTCCACGCCCAGCCGGCCGAGCAGGACGGCGAACGGCGTGCCGGCGTACTCGGGGTGGTACTCCAATCGTTCGCGCTCGCAGTACTGGACCAGGACGGTGCCGTCGTAATAGGCCGGCCCGATCGGGTAGCCGAAGACCGCTACGCCGCCGTTGCGGTCATAGTAGTCGACGAACTGCGCCGCCAGGATCTGGCCGGTGGGGTCGAAGTAACGGCCTGCCGCGGCGGCCCCCGCGACGGGCTGGATGGGCGGAGCAGCCGCCAGGCAGGCGCACACGGCCAGCAGCAGGGCGACGCCCCGGGTGCGCAGCGTTGGACTAGGAAACACCAGGTAGCTCCTCGTTCGGCACTCGGTTGTACTGTGGCGCACCGGGCGCGCTCGCCGGGGCGGGGCATGATCCCGTAGCCGGCGCTTGCGGTGCGGAGGGGGCCGCGGCCGGCGGCTCCGCCGGTAGGGGCAGCGGGTTATTCCGGCACTCTCTCCGTATCGTAGCCCAAATGGCGTGGATCTGCAAGCCGCCCGTTGAGCACGCCCGCTCCCGGCGATCACAGCGAGCGCACAATCGGCCCGCCGCCGCAGCCGGCGCCGCGCGGTGGGGGTGGGGCGCTCCGGTCGCACCTTACCAGCGTACCTTACCGCCGCGCTTGACCGGCCGGGGGATCCGGGGTATACTGGCAGAGGGCCGAAAACGTGACAGTGACTTGGCCTGTTTCCTATCTATGACTATGACCGCACCGAGGGGTGTTCCGTGTATCCTGACTCGCAGCCTGGCGCCGAGTTCGATCCCCTGGGGGGCGCGGCCCCTGCACCCCCGGCGGATCCCGGCCTGTTGGAGCAATTGCTGGCCGCGCGCCGCCGCGCGACGGCGCTCTACGACCTCTCGACGCTGATCACCTCGGCGCACGAGCTCGCGCCGATCGTCGAGTTGCTGCTGACCAAGGCGCGGCAGGCTTTTCGCGCCGACCGTGCGGCCGTCTTCCTCGAAGGGCCCGACCAGCGCATCCGCTGCCTGAACGCCGTGGGCCTGTCGCCCGCCTACCTGTCCGCCGTGCTGCACTCCTATGACGAGGTGGGCGGCGGGCTGTTGCACGCCAGCGAGCGCGCACTCGTGATCCCCGACGCGTGGGCCGATCCGGCACCGGGCCCCCTGCGCGCTCTGGCGGGCCGCGAGGGCTTCCACACGCTGGTCCTCGCGCCCTTTCTGCGCCAGGCCGCAGTCGTCGGCATGTTCGCGCTCTACCACGATACCGTGACCGCCTACACCCCCGACGACCTGGCCCAGCTGAATACTTTCGCGAACCACGTCGCCGTCGCGTTCACGAACGTGCGCCTGTTCGAGGCAACCGAGCGCCAGCTGCGGCGCTCGCACTTCCTGGCCGAAGCCGGGCGCCTGCTGAACTCCAGCCTGGATCTCCGCCAGGTGCTCCGCGCCTTGACCCAGGCGGCCATCGAGGTGCTGGGCGAAGGCTGTGCGATCTACTTGCTGCGCCCGAACGAGGACAACCTGGCGCTGGCGGCTTACGCCGAACAAGACGGCGCGGCCGCGCGTGCCCGGCGCGCCTTCCTGGAGACCAACACACCGCGCCTGGGCGAGCCGGGGATTGGCCATGCGGCCATGCGGGGCGAGCTCCTGCTGGTCACCGCGCCGCCGCGCCCCGGCAACTCGGGCGACGCCTACCTCGACGCCATGCATGCCACGGCCTATCTCGTCGTGCCGCTGCTCGTCCAGGAGCGCCTGCTGGGCGCGCTGGTGCTCTGGCTGTTCCATCCCGGCCACGGCTTTGGCGCCGACGACATGGACCTGGCCCGCGAGCTGGCCGATCGCGCCGCGGTCGCGCTGGAGCACGCGCGGCTCTACGAGCGCGAGTTGCGCGCGCAGCAGATCAAGGACGACTTCCTGGCCTCGGTCTCCCACGAGCTCCGCACGCCGCTCACGGCGATCCTCGGCTACACGCAGCTGATGCGCAAGAGCCTGGAAGGGGAGTCGAGCCGCTTTAGCCAGCAGCTGGACATCATCTGGTCGCAGGCGCAGCGCTTGCGGCGGCTCATAGAGACCATCGTCGACATCTCCAGCCTGGAGCAGGGCCGGCTGGCGCTCAGCCTCGAGCGGCTAGACCTCTGGCCGCTCGTCCACCGCGTCCTCGCCCGGCTCCGTACCGGCATGCGCTCAGGGCTGCAGTTCGACGTGCACCAGGCGACGCCCGAGTGCTGGATCACGGGCGACCCCGCACGGCTCGAACAGGTCTTCAGCCATCTGCTGACCAACGCCGTCAAATACTCCCCGGCGCCCGGCGCCGTGCAGGTGACGCTGGCGCGCGAGGACGACCGCGCCGTCGTCTGCATCCGCGATCGCGGCCCCGGTATGACCGCGTCGCAGCTGGGCGAGCTGTTTCAGCGCTACCAGCAGGGCGATACGCCGCTGAACCGGACGGGGGGCCTGGGCCTGGGCCTCTTCATCAGCCGGGCGATCGTCGAGGAGCACGGGGGCAGCATCACCGCGGACAGCGCGCCGGGCGATGGCACGACCTTTTGCGTGCGCCTGCGGGCGGAACCGGACTAAGCGGGGCGCTGCCGCCCCCTCGCCAACCGCCGCTGCGGCCCGGCCCCCCACAGTATCCCGCTCGGGCGATTCGGAACTCTCTCCGGATGCCCGCTCAGCGGCGTGCGGGCTGCCCGGGGCACCCTTCTGACGCTGGACGGTGCCCCTCTCCCCGCCATCCGGCGCGTCAACCGGCGCAACCGGGCGGACGCCACCACGACGTGGGCCTACTGTCGGAAGCACCGGGCGATGTGTTGGCGTCCAGGGGGCGCTGACCGTAGGCGATCACCGCACTGCCGGACGTGCGCCTATGCCGGAGTCACCCGTACGGCGACAAGCCGTAGCACGGGCCCGCGCGCGCAGGCGCATGTTCGCCCTATGGACCCGGATACTTGCCGTTGTACCGGAAGGCGCCAAGCAGCGACAGGAGCACCGCGTTCGGGGTGCCCTGGAACTCCGGGTGGTACTCGAACACGGCCCGCTGGAAGTACTGCACCGTATACACCTTGCCGTCGGTGGCCGACTTCTCTTGGAACTCGTTCGAGATCGGGTAGCCCTGCTGCGCCAGCCCGCCATGCGCCTGCCAGTACTCCAGGAACCCGTGGGCCACCCACTTGCCCGTCTCCGGGAAGACCATGGCGCCGGCCGGCGGGCTATTGTTCTGGTAGGGCGCGCCGTCCGGTCCCGGGTAGCGCTGCTTGTAGGTGTAGTAGCCGAGCAGCGAAAGCAACACGTCATTGGGCGGCGGGTTCTCCGGGTGGTACTCGAAGACGGCGCGCTCGAAGTACTGCACCGTGTAGATCTGCCCGTTGAGATCCGATACCTCACCGAACAGGTCGGAGATGGGATAACCCTGTTGCGCCAGGCCTCCATGGTTATTCCAGTAGTCGAGGAAGATGCCTCGGACGGTCTTGCCGGTCTGGGGGAAGGTGCGGCTGCCCGTGCCGGGTAGGGCGACCGGCGGGTAGGTTGGGGCGGGCGAGGGTGTGCGCACGATGGTTGGCGTGGCACTCGGTATGGCGCTCGGTATGGCGCTCGGTATGGCGCTCGGTATGGCGCTTGGGGTAGCGCTCGGGGAAGGTGTAGAGGTGGGTGTCGAAGCACAGGGGTTGTACCGCAATATCAATGGCTGTGAGGAGTTAGGAAGCCCGAAATAGCCCGCAGCCCACACGTCGTTGGCCGCATCAGCCGACACCGCGCACAGTTGGTTGTCGATACTAGTTCCCTGGTTCGGGCTGGACACTATGCCCCATAGAGAGCCATCCCAATGCTCGATCAATGTCTGGATGGTAATACCAGTCTGGTAATAAGCTCCCACCACCCACACGTCACTTGCAGATACGGCCGCTACCGCGCTCAGGTAGTTGCTGCGCGTGCCCTGGTTGGGGCTGGCCACGCTGCTCCATGTACTCCCATCCCAGTGCTCGACCAGAGTTCGAGTCCCGTGGTTATCGTCATAAGATCCGACGGCCCAAATGTCATTGGCCGATACCGCCGATACTGCGTTGAAGTGGTCGTTGCCGGTGCCCGGGTTGGGGCTGGACACGATACTCCAGGCGCTGCCATCCCAGTGCTCGACCAGAGTTCGAATCACGAGGTTGCCGTTGTTGAAGTCGTTAGAATATCCGACGGCCCACACATCGCTGGCCGATACGGCCGCTACCCCGTTCAGGTAGCTATCGCTCGTGCCCTGGTTGGGGCTGGCCACGCTGCTCCATGTACTCCCATCCCAGTGCTCGACCAGAGTTCGAGTCACGTGGTTATCGTCATAAGATCCGACGGCCCAAATGTCATTGGCCGATACAGCCGATACTGCGTTGAAGTGGTCGTTGCTGCCGAACCGACCGGTGGGGACATTGTCGTAGCGGGTGCCGTCCCAGTGCTCGATCAGGCTGTCATTGAGCCCGGCATCTCGCGTCGCCCAGACGTCGTCACTCGCCACTGCTACCATTCCATTGAGCCCGAGCGACTGGGGATCAGAATGCGGGATCCAACTTTGGCCGTTCCAGTGCGTCCAGATCGCGCCGTCAGCGTCCCCTCCCACTGCCCATACGTCATCGGGCGCCAGTGCCGACACGGCCCGAAGCTCAGGGTTGCCGGTCCCATCCGGCAAGTCAGGGATTTTCCAATCGGGACTGCACCCCTCCGTGGTCGCCTGGACAGCCCGCGCAACCGCGGAGGCCGACGTAGCGGTGCCGGCGTTCGACGTCCCAGCGATGGACGCGCCTGCGTGCAGCGATGGTCCGGCCTGTGCATCATTTGAGGCCATCCCGGTGAGGAGAATGAGTAACGCCAGCAGTGATATCGGTATTAGAGCCATCAATCGTCGTGATTTAGCCGTCATCCCCCTGCTCCTTCCCCCTTTTGGGCTTACACTGATTACGTTGACGAACCTGGTCAGCCTTCGTCGGCGGGCAACCGCAGCTGAGACGGAGCACGACCGGGGCGCCGCGGAACCCTTGCGCCAAGGCTCCCAGCAGTGCCGCCCCATGTCTGGGCCGCGTGCTCAGGCCGCGCCGCAGCAGCGGCGGGCCCCCGTTCACGTCCCTGGCGTAGCTGCCGGCGCTCTAGGCCGTCGTCTTGCTCTGGCGCAGCCCGTCGACGTCGTAGCTGTAGCTCCAGACCCCGTGCCCGTCAGCCAGTCCGCCGCGTCGTCGGCGTAGCTCGTCGTCGTGCCGCTGTTCGTGTCCCGGCGCTGGGTGCAGTCCCGGTCCAGATGGTAGGTGAAGGTCAGGTGTTGGGTGGGCGTGATGTCCCGGTGCTGCATCAGGCTGAGCATCGCGCCCGCGCGGTCGTAGACCAGCCCGCCGGTCGTGGCCGGATGGCCGGCCGGCACATGCTCGGTCCGCTGAGTGGCAGCGTTGTAGCTGAGACCAACTTGAAAGGGCGTCCTCGGCCCCCTTACTCGCCCGGTGACTCACTAGGAATCTGCAGAGGAGCAGCCACCGGATACGCGTTCACCACAAACCGCGTGTCCGCGTTGCACCAGATTGCAGGATCTGTGTGGAGTTCCGGGTTGTGGGCTCGATGCTTGACCCGCATGTAGTACTCTCCTGGAGGACGAGGGCCTGATGCAGCTGGGCCAGCGTCTTGCGCAGCTAGGCGCGCGCCTGGTCGGCCGGGCGGATGTCGAAGACGCGAGTACTGTGGGAGATCCAGGGTAGTCCGGGAACGGCGGGAATCGGTGCAGCAAAAGACGTGCCGTGGGATCCGGACGAGTTCGCAGGCGTGCCCGCCGCTCTTCCGGTGCTCTACGGGGGATCCGCAGCGATCAACTTGTCCTGCGCGATATCCGGCAGGTAGGGCATCCGTCGCTACATGCCGCGGGATCGCCGCCGCCGGCCGGGGTGTTGGCGACCGATTATGCCAGGCGATCGAAGAGGACCGGCTGCCGGCCTGTAGCGTCTGCCCGGGGACTAGGTGGGGCCGGAGATGCGCCGTCGCACGGCGGCCAGCTGCGCCTCGAGCTCGCTGATGCGGGCCTCGGCGGCTTTGCGGGTGTTCAGCTCGTCCAGGACCAGCACGACGGCCTGTTGCAGGCGCTCCTCCAGGTCCATAAGCGCGACGCGCAGCCCCAGCTGGGCCTCCTCGGCCGCGGGGCTCAGCGGGCCGGATGGCGGGGGTTCCGGCGGCCGCCGGAGCGGGCAGGCGGGGCGCGGGGATGGGCGGGGCGCTGAGCAGGCGGCCTTGCAGCTCGGCGGTCAGGGTGGCGATGCTGCGCATCTCCACCTTCAACGTCTCAATCGTCTCGTGCTGGTGCCAGGCCTCGTTGTCCTTGTGCTGATAGGCCTGCTCCAGCTGCTCCACCTTGCTGCGCTCGAGGACCAGCTCGGCGGCCAGCTGGGCGGCGCGAGCGCGCTCGGCCCGCAGCTGCTCCCGCAGCGAGTCCCCCTCGCGCGATGGGCGTGCGTAGTTGCTCATGCGTAGCCCTCTTTCGCTAACTTGCCGGATTCTACAACCCGGCCGCGTGCCTGTCAAGCGCCGCGCTCGTCCCGGCCAGCCGACTGGCGCAGGCGCTGACTCCCGGGTGCGCGCCCGGTCGGGCGGTTGACAGCAGGCGTGCGGGTTGGTACACTAGAGTCAAGTTAACTAATCGGTTATCTGAGTGAGGATGCCCGCCCATGCCTACCACCGCCGCCGACAGTCGCGAGTTCCGCGAGCTGATCCGCTTTACCGCCTCCGCCCCCTACGAACTGCTGCTCAGCCTGGGTACCGTGCACTGGCAGCCGCCCCGCCACGCGGCCTGGGCCGCCGCGGCGCGCGCCGCGCTCGGGCCCGACCTGCTGGCCGAGGCGGCGTTCTTCTACGGCGAGCTCTGGCACCCCCTCGTGCTCATGGAACTCCCGGTCGACTACAGTGGACCCGCCGATAGGGTCAAGCCGTTCCTGGAATACGTGGCGGCCATGGACCCCGATACGTTCCTCTTCTACATGTGGGGCCGCATCATCCCGCGCGACGAAATCGCCGCGCTGCGCGCCGATCCGGACGCCGTGCGCGCCCGCATCCACGACTTCTACGAGTTCGACCTGGCCGGGCAGCGGCGACACGCGCACGCGGGGCAAGGGGCTGATCGAGACCGCCGCGGATCCCGAGGGCTTGCAGCGACGCCTGCTGGCGCTGCTGCGCGCCTATGCTACGCGCGTCTTCACGCCACTGCTGCCCGCGCTGCGCCGGGCGTGGGCCGAGAGCCTTGACGAGCAGGCCCGCCTGTTCGCCGCGACCGACCCGCGCGCCTACGTCGAGCGCCTGCTCGACGGCCGCGCGCTGCCGCCGATGTTCCCCGAGGGCACGCCGATGCGCGAGATCCGCGTCATCCCCTCGCGCTACACCTGGCGCGCCAACTTCGAGATCTGGGGCTACGGCACCCTGATCCTGATCTACAACGCGGGGCGGACCGAGCGGCAAGAGAAGGCGCGGGAGGCGACCGCCGCCCAGTTGACCGAGGTCGCCGCCGCGCTGGCCGACCCGAATCGCCTGAAGATCCTCGCCCTGATCGCCCAGGACCCCGAGGCCTACGGGCACAAGCTGGCCGCCGCCTGCGGCATCAGCCGGCCGGCGGTGTCGCGCCACATGGGCATCCTCAAGCGGGCGGGATTGGTCGAGGAAGCGCCAAGCGAGGGCCGCGTGGCATATCGCTTGTGCCGCGCGGCCCTCGAATCGTTTCTCCCCCAGCTATTCGATTATCTCGAGAAGTAGCCTACTCCGCGGCCGGCCCGGCGGATGTCCGGCGGCGGCGGTCCGCGGCGAGCCCGCGCAGGACCAGCCCCACGGCCAGCAGCAGGGTCGCGACCAGTAACAGCGCCTGGGCATTGCCCGAGGTGTTGTGGCCGGTCGTGGGCGGCTGCTGCGGCGGCGATCCGTCCTGGCTGCCCACGATCGAGGCGACCGTCGGCAGCGGCCCGGTGTCGCTGCCCGGCGGGTTGAGCACGATCGGCGTCGGGATGGGCGGCGCCTTGGTCGGCGGCGGCGGGGGCGTTGGCGGCACTTTGATCGGCACGGCCGGCGTGTTCGTCGGCACGTCCACCGGTGGCTCCTTCGGTGGCGTGGGCACCCCACCCGCGGCAGACGTCGGGGTGGGCGGCACGGTCGGCGGGAGGAAGGCCGTAGGCGCCGTCGTCGGCGTGGCCAGCACCGGCGGCACCTTGGTCGGCGGGCCGGGCGCGACGGTCACGATGATGGTCGGCAACGGCGCCGGCAACCCTGTGCCGACGGGCGCGGGGGCACCTGTGCTCACGGCGCCGGGCACCGCCGTCGTCGGCGCGGCCTGCGCCGGGCCGTGCCCGGCCGGCTGCTGCTCACTGCCCTGCGCCTGCGGCGCGCCCGGCACGCTCGCGACCTGCTGGGCAGGCGCCGTGGTCGGCGACGGCGGCCGGATCGGCGTGCGCGCCGGGGCCGCGGGCGGCAGCGCGACCGTGGCCGGTGGGCCGGGCGCCTGCGCCTTCCCGGCGGGCGGCGCGGCGGGCGGCGCGGGCGGGGCCGGCGGCGCGGTCGCCGTGGGTCGGGCGGGTGTGTCCGTCGGCGGAGCGGGCGCGGGCGTGGCTGTGGAGCCCGCGGGCGGCGGCTTGCTGCCCGGCGGCGGCGCGGGCGGGCCGCTGGCCGGGGGCGTGGCCGTCGGCGGCATGTCCGTCGCCGTCGGCGGTGGCGCCGCGGCCGTCGCGGTAGCGGTGGCCGTGGCGTCCGCGGGCGGGGTCACGGTCGGCGTGCGCTGCCACGCGGGCGGCGGCTTGCCCGCGGTGGCCGTCGGCGAGGCCGCGGCGGGCGGGACCGGCGTCTCCGTCGGGGCGGGCGTCGGCGAGTTGGGGGCCGTGGCCGTGGGCGACGGCGCCTCCGTGCCGGTAGCGGTCGCGGCTGGGGGCGCCGCGCCGGTCGCAGTAGCGGCCGGGGTCGCGTTCGGCGGGTCGTCTGTGGCCCAGATCAGCGCGGGTGTCGTGCCGTCGCTCAGCAGCGTGCCGTAGGGCAGGTAGAACGTCTGGGCAACTGGGCCGGTGTTCGTAACCAGCAACGCGGCCTGACCCAGGCGCCCGTCGAGGCCCGTGGGCGTGAAGGTGCCGATGCTCACGGTGGCGCGCCCGCTCTCCAGCGCGCTGAGTAGCGAGATGCCCTGCGACATCCAGCTGGGACTGGTGTTGGCCTGCGCGGCGGTGACGATGCGATCGGCGATCGTGTGGTCGCCGGCCCCCGGCCAGGTGCCGTTCTGCATGTACCAGACGGCGTCAAAGGCCTGCTGCGGGTCGGTGTCGACGTAGCCCCAGTCGATGCCGTAGAAGAGGGCGGCGCGGGTCGGCGCGGGCGCCACGGCGCCCAGGGCCGCACCGCTCGCGGGCAGGGCGGCGGCGGGACCGAGGCCCAGCGCCAGGATGGTGAAGCCGCCAGTGGCGCCCGCGGGGATGGTGACGGCGGGTGCCGGTACGGTCGCGGCCGGAGCCGCGGCCGCGCGGCTCGGGGAGCACCGCCTGCGCGGCGCCCAGGGCCGTCATGATCACGAGCGCGAGAACGAGGCCCCGCGTCAGGGGCCGCCGATGGTGCGGGCGGAATCGGAACGCAGTGGATGGATGCAAGGCAGGGTCCCTCCCAAGTTAGCGGCCGCGCCCGGCCGCGTCACCGGAACGCACGCGGCGAGTCGCTTCCGGATTATAACCTATCGGGTTGGCGCGCTGCAACGCGCCCGGGGCAAAAAGGACCCCGCACCCCAGCGGGTGCGAGGTCCCTTTCGGCCCGGGCACGCCCGGACGGCCGGTGTTACCAGCGCGGACCGCGGTCGCGATCGTTGCCGCGGCTGGGGCCCCGGTCGTTGTAGCCGCGGCTGGGGCCGCGGTCACGCTCGTTGCCGCGGCTGGGACCACGGTCGTTATACCCACGGCTGGGGCCCCGGTCGTTGTAGCCGCGGCTGGGGCCGCGGTCGCGGTCCCCATAGCCGGGCCCGCGGCCGGGCACGCGCTCCTCCTCGGCGTAGCGAGCGGGCGAGCGCTCAGGGCGCTCCTCGCGGAAGCTCCCGCGCTCCTCGCGGTTGCCGTGATCCTCGCGCGGCCCACGGTCCTCGTGTGGCCCACGGTCCTCGCGCGGCCCACGGTCCTCGCGCGGCCCACGGTCCTCGCGCGGCCCACGGTCCTCGCGCCGGCCACCGCCGCCGCCACGGCCGCCGAAGCCGCCGCCCCCGCCGCCGCCCCCGCCGCGGGCGCGCTCTTGCTCCTCGGGCGTCGGAATCTGGCCGGTGAGCACCGCGCGCCGCGACAGCGAGATCTTGCTGTTGCGGTCGATGCCGATGACCATGACGTTGATTTCGTCGCCGATGCTGACCACATCCTCGACCCGCTCGACGTAGTAGTCGGCGAGCTCGCTGATGCGCACGAGGCCGTCCTTGCCCGGCATGATCTGCACGAAGGCGCCGTAGGGCTGGATCGAGACGACCTTGCCCAGGTAGATGGTGCCGATCTCGGGCTCCTTGGTCAAGCCCTCGATCATCTGGATGGCCCGCTGCGCGCCCGCGCCGTCCGACGAGGCCACGAACACCGAGCCGTCGTCCTCGACGTCGATCTTGGTGCCGGTCGCTTCGGTGATGCTGCGGATCGTCTTGCCGCCGGGGCCGATCAGCGCACCGATCTTCTCGGGGTTGATCTGGATCTTGATGATGCGCGGCGCGTAGAGCGAGATATCGGCGCGCGGCTCGGCGATCACCGCGTTCATCTTCTCGAGGATGCTCAGGCGCGCCTCGCGGGCCTGGGCGAAGGCCTCACCCATGATCTCATAGCTCAGGCCGGTCGTCTTGATGTCCATCTGCAGGCCGGTGATGCCCTGCGCGGTGCCGGCCACCTTGAAGTCCATGTCGCCCAGCTGATCCTCGATCCCCTGGATGTCGGTCAGCACCGTGCGGCGCCCGTCGGGGTCGGTCACCAGGCCCATGGCAATGCCGGCCACGGGGGTGCTGATCGGCACGCCCGCGTCCATGAGCGCCAGGCTGCTGCCGCAGACGCTGGCCATGGAGGAGGAGCCGTTGCTCGACAGCACCTCGCTGACCAGGCGCAGCACGTAGGGGAACTGATCCTCGCTCGGCAGCACCGGGATCAGCGAGCGCTCGGCCAGGTGGCCGTGCCCGATGTCGCGGCGCGACGGGCCGCGCACACGGCGGGTCTCGCCGGTGCTGAATGGCGGGAAGTTGTAGTGGTGAATGTAGCGCTTCTTGGTCTCGACGCCCAGGCCGTCGAGCATCTGCTCGTCCGCGCCGGTGCCGAGGGTGCAGGTGGTGAGCACCTGGGTCTGCCCGCGGGTGAAGAGGCCCGTGCCGTGCGTCCGCGGCAGCACACCGACCTCGACGCTGATCGGGCGGATCTCCTTGGGCTGGCGGCCGTCGGGGCGCAGGCCCTTGTCGAGGACGGCGTTGCGCACCTCGGCCTTCAGGATCGCGGCGAAGGCCTTCTCGGCCTTGCTCTGCAGGGCAGCGCGCTGGTCTTCGGGCGCATCGCCCACGAAGGCCGCGATGGCATCCTTGCGCACCTGCTCGGTGGCGGCCTCGCGCTCCTGCTTGACCGGGTTATACATGGCGGCCTGGAGCTTGTCGCCGAGAATCGCGCGCAGCTTGTCGGCGTCGCTGGTGTCGGGCACGGGCGCCTCGAAGGCGCGCTTCGGCACCGCTGCCTCCGCGATCAGCTGCTCCTGCAACTCGAGGGTCGCCTGCAGGCCGGCGTGGCCGAACTTGACCGCGTCGAGCATCTGCTCCTCGGTCAGCTGGTGGGCGCCGGCTTCGACCATGAGCACCGCTTCGCGCGTCCCGGCGATCATCAGGTCAAGCTTGCTCTGCTCCATCTGGTCGTAGGTCGGGTTCAGCACGTACTCGCCGTCGACGTAGCCGACGCGCGCGGCGCCGACGGGGCCCTTGAAGGGGATATCCGAGATCGACAGCGCCGCGCTGGCGCCGATAATCGACAGGGGCGACGGGTCCGTCTCCATGTCGACGCTGAGCACCGTGATCATGACCTGGGTCTCGAAGTAATAGCCCTTGGGGAAGAGCGGCCGCAGGGGCCGGTCGGTCAGGCGGGCGGTCAGGATGGCCGCCTCGCTGGGGCGGCTCTCGCGCTTAATAAAGCCCCCGGGGATCTTGCCGGCGGCGTACATCTTCTCTTCGTAATCGATCGTCAACGGCAGGAAATCGGCGCCCTCCCGCTGCTCATAAGCGCCGACGACGGTGGCGAGCACGACCGTCTCGCCGTAGGTAACCAGCACCGCGCCCTGGGCCTGTTCTGCCAGGCGCCCGGTCTCAAGCGACATCGTGCGGCCGGCGATCTCGGCCTGCTTGCGATGAACTTCCATTCTATTCCTCTCTCTGCTTGCGCAATTCGCGGCCGGTGGGCGGCCGGCCCCCCGGAGCGGGTAAACCGGGACCGGGTCCGCCGGTCGCCGGATGCATCAAAGGGCCGCACGGCAACTTCCGGCCGTGGGGCCTGTGGTGATTTAAGATCCCCTGGTGTGGACGATAGTGGCTACCTGCGTGTGGGTGCCTGCAGGCGGGCTGGCCTGTCCCGCTGCTCCCCCGGGTTCCCTCATACGTGGGGATGTCCCCTCGTGTCCGCTGCACCGGGCCGGCATGGGCCCCAATCCGGGGGGCCTGCTGCAATTGCCGTGCCAACACTCCGGCCCGTTCGCTCGCCGCGCCCTCGCGGCGGCCCGTCTGGAGCGAGGCCGCACCCAGGGGGTGCGGCCTCCTGTGACGCGCGACCCTAACGGGTCCCGGCTCGCTGCTCGCGCAGCCCCAGGCTCTGGATGAGCGCGCGATACCGCACGACGTCCCGCTTGCTCAAATAGCGCAGCAGGCGGCGCCGGCGCCCCACCAGCATCAGCAGCCCGCGGCGGGTGTGGTGGTCATGCTTGTGGATCTTCAAGTGGGCGACTAGCTGGTTGATCCGCTCCGTCAACATCGCAATCTGCACGTCGGCCGACCCCGTGTCGCCTTCGTGCGTGGCATACTTGCCGAGGATCGCGTCCTTCTCCTCTTTATCCAACGCCATGCAGTGCAAACCTCCTCCACGCCGCACGTCCATCCTGCCGAACCTGCGACGGGTACCATATTGGCAATCATAACACAGGACGATGCCTCGGCCACCGGGGCGCCGGGCCAAGGGGTAGTATACCATAATTCGCGCGCCGGTGCAACGACGGCGCGCCGCGGCTGCGCGCGATCAGGGCACGGCCTCCGGCGCGGCGACCGGGGCGGGCTTGTGGGCGGTCTCCTCGCGCGTGAGCTCCGCGGCCTGGTCGGGCGTCATGCGGCCCCACGGCTCGATCCGCGCGTCGGCCAGGCCGGACGCTTCGAGGTCGGGCAGGTACTGCAGCCGCGAAAAGAGCGTGCCCCGGCAGATGGCCGGCGCGGGCGCGGCACTCGTGAGGTCGCCGCGGGCGCGGTCGAGCAGGGCGCGGGTGACTTCGGCCGGGATCGCGGCGACCTGGGAGGGGAAGACGAAGCCGAAGAGCACCAGGTAGCTAAGCAAGAGCGGCCAGTGGGTGTCGAATCGCTGCAGCAGCCGGGCCCAGTCCAGCGCCGGCCCGCAGGCGCGCAGCAGGTGCAGCACGTCGGCGCCGTCGTAGCGCTCGCGGTCCTGCACGTAGGCCTTCGACCAGATCATCTCCTCGACGGGGCAGACCTGCACCGGCCGGTCGAGCACGGTGCCGGGCCGGGCATGCGCGAACCAGTCGTCGTCGACGACGGCCACGCCGTTCGCCGAGCCGAAGATCAGGTCGACGAAATCCTCGCCGCGCCAGGCTTTGGCGATCCAGATGGGCGACGTGAGCTCGGTCGCCAAGCCGGCGGCGGTCAAGATGTCCAGGGCGCGCCGATAATCGCGCGGGTGGATGAACAGGTCGAAGTCCTTGGTGTGGCGCACGATGCCGGTGTAGTGGGCAAGCGCGTAAGCGCCGCCGACGACGGCCGGGACCGCTCCCGCCTCCAGGGCCGCCAGCGTCTCCCCATAGAACGCGCGGACGGCGGGATCCAGCCCGTCGAGGTCTGCATACGTCTCTGCCATCGCTCGCTCCCGCGGGGCGTCTGCCGCTTGCCGGCGGGCCCCATTGGCGCCAGCACAAGGCAAAAGCTGTGCCAGGCGCGGGTATGCATCTTGCCGGGGCGGGCGCCAAGACGCGGGGCCGGCCGTGGGCCCGGCAGAGGGAGGATCGTATGGCGAAGGCGAAGGATGTGTTGCGAATCGCGGCGGTCGGCGACGTGCACTGCAGTCGCACCGGCCGGGGCACCTTGCAGCCCCTGTTCACCCAGGCCGCGGCACAGGCCGAGGTGCTGCTGCTCTGCGGCGACGTGACCGACTATGGCCTGGCCGAAGAGGCCGAGATCCTGGTGCAGGAGCTCCGCGTGGTCGGCGAGATGCCGGTCATCGGCGTGCTGGGCAACCACGACTTCGAGTCGGGCCGGCAAGACGACGTGCGCCGCATTCTGTGTGACGCGGGCGTCATCATGCTCGACGGCGAGGCCTGCGAGGTGCAGGGCGTGGGCTTCGCGGGCGTGAAGGGCTTCGCGGGCGGTTTCGGCCGCGGGGCGCTCGGTGCCTGGGGCGAGTCGGCCATCAAGGCCTTCGTGCAGGAGGCGATCGACGAGGCGCTCAAGCTCGAGTCGGCGCTGGCGCGCCTGCGCACGCCGCAGCGGGTGGCCGTGCTGCACTACGCCCCGATCGAGGCGACGGTCGTGGGCGAGCCGTGCGCCATCTTCCCCTTCCTGGGATCGAGCCGGCTCGAGGAGCCGCTGGAGCGCTACGGGGTGCGCGTCGTCTTCCACGGCCATGCCCATCGGGGCACGCCTGCCGGGGAAACCCACGGCGGCATCCCGGTCTACAACGTCTCGCTGCCCCTGCTGCGCGAGACCTATCCCGACCAGCCGGGTTTCCGCCTGTTCGAAGTGCCGCGCGGCGCCGACGCGGCCTGAGCGGCGCCGCGGCTACAGCCGGCGCTGGGGCTCCTGGTCCTTGCCCGCCACCACCTGGGCGAAGTTCAGCGCGGCGACGAGCGCGACGCCGCCGAGGATGTTGCCCAGCAGGGTCGGCAGCAGATAGCCGCCGAGGACCGTGCCCCAGCCTGCGTCGCCGTTCAGCGCCACGAAGAACATCTCGACGGCGCCCGCAATGATGTGGGTGAAGCTGCCCAGCGAGACCAGGAAGGTGAGGATGATGATCACCTGGACGCGCGCCATCTCGGCGAGCGGCATCAGCCAGACCATCAGCGCAATCAGCCAGCCCGCATAGACGCCGCGCAGCAGGACGTTCCAGAAGTCCCCGTGCAAGGCCTCCAGGCCGAGCGCGCTGAAGACCTGGCGGCTGGTGTCGTCAAAGACGTTCGTGCCGGCAGCCAGCCAGGCGAAGAGGAAGGCTCCGGCCAGGTTGGCGGTCAGCACGATCCCCCAGAGGCGTCCGACCTGACGCAGCGTGCTCAGGTTGCGCCGGGCGAGCAGCGGCAGAATGGCGGTCAGGGTATTCTCGGTGAACAGCTGCTGGCGGCCGAGGATCACGATCAGGAAGCCGACGCTGTAGCCCAGGCTGCTGATGAGCGGCCGCCAGGGCGCGTCGGGCAGGTGGCCGCGCAGCAGGCCCATCGCCACCATCGAGAAGCCCATCGACAGCCCGGCGGCCACGCCCGACCAGGCCAGCCCGGCCGTTGAGCGGCGTAGCTCCTCCTCGCCCTCCAGGCGGATGGCTTCGTAGACCACGGCCGCGCGGGGCGTGGTCCGCCGCTCAACCTCCTCAACCTCGTTCCCCTTGAGGTCGGGTGCATGCGGCGCCTCGTCCTCGGTCCGGCGCACCACCGCAGCCTCCCGGACGGCCGGGTCCCGCTCATCCGTCGTGGTCATGGGCAGCCCTGTCCTCCCGCCCGCGTCCGGCGCCGCACGGCGCGGCGTTCCGCGCAACCGGGCGGGCGCGGCTACCCAAAGCAACTGTGGTGCCAGGCTACGGACTGAGCGCCAGATAGAGCATTTTGCTTAGCTGGGCGCGGGTGACGGGGTTGCCCGGCCGGAAGGTGCTGCCGTAGCCCGAAACGATGGCGCGGTGGTAGGCGGTCTCCACGTAGGCGTAGAACGGATCGGCGGGCGGCACGTCGGTGAAGTGGGGGCCGCCACTCGTGTCGAGCGGCCAGCCAAAGGCGAGCACGATCATCTTGCTGATCTGCCCGCGCGTCACCGTGTTGTTCGGCCGATATTCCGTGCAGCCGGCGCCGCAGGCGTAGCCGGAGACAATGCCGTGCGCGTGCGCGGTCTCGATCACGCCGTAGAAGGGGTTGCTCGCGGGCACGTCGCGGAAGGTGGGCGAGGGGGGCGTGACGATGGACCAGCCCCGCGCGATCACGATCATCTTGGCCAACTGGGCCCGCGTGGCCGTGTTGCCCGGCCGGAAGGTGCCGTCGCTGTAGCCTGACACGACGCCGTGCGCCGCCAGGTAGTCGATGAAGGTGTAGGCCCAGTAGTCGGGGCAGACGTCGCTGAAGCGCGCCGCGCAGGCGACGTTGACGACGTAGAGGGGCCGCGGGCCCAGCGTGAGCGGCACGGTGCCGCCGCTCGCCGTCAGCCGCGTCGTGCCGCCGTCGCGATCGACCACGTCGACCTGCGCCGTCTCGACGGGGTAGTTCACCGCGAGGCTGTCGTTCGGGCGCCAGACCATGTGAACGACGGTGCCGCCCCGGGTGAAGCGGTAATCATACCCCACGTAGTCGCTGCTGGCGGGCTGGTGCGGGTGGTTGCCGGGGATCATCTGCGGGCCGGGGCCCGTGTAGGTGGCGCCGTCGAGCATGCGCGCCGCCGTGGCGTAGGCCTGGTAGGCGGGCTTGAGGCTGTAGTCGTCGCGCACGATCGACATGCCGCCGTACGGGTCCTGCGGGTTGTTGAACTTGTCCTCAAACTGGAACCAGTCGAACTGCACGACGCGCGGCCAGGCGGCGGCGATGCCGTACATGCGTGCGAGCATCGACGCCTGCGCATCCTCACTCCAGGTGGGCGTGCAGCCGGTGCAGGTGCTCCGCCCGTCCTCGGTGATCCAGATCTCGGCCGGATGGCCGCCGTGCGCCGCGATCCAGTCGTCGGCCACCTGCAGCCGGTAGGGGAAGTTCTGCACGACGCTATTGGACAGGGTCGCCTCGGGGATGCGGTCCTGCATGAACGTGTGGATCGATAGGCCGTCGAAGTTGATCGCGCCGCCCGAGGCGGCGACCACGCGGTCGAGGAAGGCCATGCCCTCGTTCGTGTAGTCGTGGATGTAGAGGCCGCCGATGAGCACGCGCGCGGTCGGGTCGACCGACTTCACGGCTACGTAGGCGCCCTGCAGCAGCGCAGCGTAGTCGGCGGCGGGGTCGCAGCCGCCGGTGCACTTCCAGGTGCCCGCCGCCGACGGCTCGTTCCAGATCTCCCAGACGTCGATCTGGTTCTTCCAGCGGCCCACGGCGGCGCGCACGAAATCGAAGTAGTCGTTGCGGTTCTGCGGCTCGTACCAATAGTAGTCGGACGCGCCCGGGTTCTGCGAGGCCCAGCGCGGCGTGGTGAGCAGCATGCCGATCACGTCGATGCCGTTGGCGCTGTCGTCGGCCAGGCGGCGGTCGTAGACGTCCCAGGCAAAGTGGCCCTTGCTCTGGGGCTCGATGTTCGCCCAGGAGAGCTCCTCGCGCGACCAGCGCACGCCCGCCTGCGCGGCCAGCGTGCCGAGGCGCGCGGCCTCCGCGTCGCTGCGCTCCAGGCCGGTCAGGTAGAGGTTCATGCCGAAGAGCGACACGGGCGCGAAGGCGGGCGCGGCGGCGCGCGGGAGCCCCGGCTTGGCCGCGGGCGGCGTCGCGGCGGGCGGCGGCTTGGCGGCGCGCGCCACGCTCGCGCCGAGCAGGGCGAGCGCCAGCAGGCTGAGGATCAGGGCCAGTGCGGAGGTACGCGGACGCATGAGCAGGTTCCGTTTCCAGCGGCCCGCGAGGGGCCGTCGGTGGGGCAAGGCCGCCGGACAGGCGGCCACGCCCCGGCCTATTCCTGAGGATCCACCCGCCCGTACTTCGACAGGTGCTTGCGGTACTTCTTGGGCAGCGCGGCCAGCGGCAGAATCAGGTCCGAGTTGCCGAGGACGCGGCCCAGCAGCGTGGCCTGCACGTCGACCGGCGGGGTCTCGGCCGGGGCCTCGGCGTGGGCGTAGTGGCCGTCGGGCTGCAACAACCACGTCTTCGCCGTGCTGCGCAAGTAGGTTTCGAGGACGTCGTTGACCAGCGTGGCGCGGATCTCCTCGTCCTCGATCGGGAAGAGGGTCTCCACCCGGTGGTCCAGATTACGCGGCATCAGGTCGGCGCTGCCCATCAAGAGCTCTTCCTTGCCGTTGTTGCGGAAGTAGTAGAGGCGGCTGTGCTCCAGGAAGCGGCCGACCACGCTGGCGACCCGGATGTTCTCGCTGAGGCCGGGCACGCCGGGGCGCAGGCAGCACATGCCGCGCACGATCAGGTCGACGCGCACGCCTGCCTGCGAGGCGCGATACAGCGCCTCGATGAACGCCGGATCGACCAGCGCGTTCATCTTGAAGATCACGCGGCCGTCGCCGTGCTCCTGGTGGCGCTTGATCTCGCGCTCGATCAGCGCGAGCAGCCCGCTGCGCAGCGTGACCGGCGCGACCAGCAGCTTGCGGTAGCGCGTCTGCTTGGAGTAGCCGGTCAGGTAGTTGAACAGCTCGGACGCGTCGGCGCCGAAGGCGGGCCGCGTGGTCAGGATACCCGTGTCCGTGTAGAGGCGCGCGGTCGTGGCGTTGTAGTTGCCCGTGCCGAGGTGCACGTAGCGGCGGATGCCGTCGCCCTCCTTGCGCACGACCAGCGCGACCTTGCAGTGCGTCTTGAGGCCGAGCAGGCCGTACGTGACGTGGACCCCCGCCTGCTCCAGCGCGCGCGCCGACTCGATGTTGTTCTCCTCGTCGAAGCGCGCCTTGAGCTCCATCAGCACGGCGACCTGCTTGCCCACCTCGGCGGCATGCAGCAGCGCGTCGATGATCGGCGACTTCTTGCCGACGCGGTAGAGGGTTTGCTTGATGGCCAGCACGCTGGGATCGGCGGCGGCGGCCTGGATGAACTCGACGACCGTGTCGAACGAGTCGAAGGGGTGGTGCAGCAGGACGTCGTGCTGCTGGATCGCATAGAAGATGTCGGGCGTGTTGCGCACGGTCGGCGGCACGCGCGGGATGAACGGCGGCTCCTTGAGCGTGGGACGATCCAGCCGGGTGAGCTCCATCAGGTCAGTGGGGCCGAGAGGGCCCGGCACCTGATAGATATCGATTTCGTCGACCTCAAGGTTCTCGGCGAGGAGCGCGCGGATGTGGTCCGGCATGCCCGGGTTGAGGAAGATGGCGACGGTCGAGCCGAAGCGGCGGCGCGAGAGGCTGCGCGCGACCGATTCGAGCAGGTCGTCGGCTTCGAGCTCCTGGATCTCGATGTCGGCGTCGCGCACGACACGGAAGGGGTGGACATCCAGGATCTCCATCTCGGGGAAGAGGGCGCCCAGGTTCGCGGCGAGCAACTGCTCCAGCCAGACGTACATGGCGGGCGCGCGGCGGCCGTCGAGCGGGTCGTTCGTCGGCAGCGGCACCAGGCGCGGCAGCACGTTGGGCACCTTCACCCGCGCGAAGTGGCGCGGGCCGTCCGGATCCTGCAACTCGACCGCCAGGTTCAGGCTCAGGTTCGAGATGTGCGGGAAGGGGTGGCCGGGATCGACCGCCAGCGGCGTGCAGACCGGGAAGACCACCCGGTCGAAGTAGTCGCAGAGCGCGTCTTGCTGCGCCCCGGTCAGGTCGCCGTAGTCGAGGACGCGGATGCCCGCCTCCGCGAGCGCGGGCTGCAGCGTGTCCAGCCAGATGGCGGCCTGCTGCTCCAGCAGGGGCATGAGCGCCTGCCGGATCGCGGTCATCTCTTGGCCCGGCGTCATGCCGTCGGGGCTCTTCTCGCTGACGCCCGCCTTCACCTGCTCCCGAATCCCCGAGACGCGCACCATGAAGAACTCGTCCAGGTTGTTGCCGACGATGGCGACGAACTTCACGCGTTCCAGCAGCGGGTTCCGCTCGTCGGTCGCTTCGAGGAGGACGCGCTCCTGGAAGTCGATCAGGCTGAGCTCGCGGTTGAGGTACATATCGGGCTTGAGGCTCGGCGTGGGCAGGATCAGCGAGGGGCCCGGCTCCTCGACGATAGGCACATCCAGGGTCATTCGATGGTCCTCCTCTCGCGGACCGCCGCCGCGGCCAGTATCGCGCCCTCGCGCAGGCCACCCAGGGCGACGGCGAACGCCGGGCCGCCGTAGGCGCGCGCCACCTCCTCGAGGATTAGAACGGCCGGGGCCAGCAGCGGGATACGCTCGGCCTCCAGCGCGTACGCGGCCGCCAGCGCGGCGGCGGGCCGCCCGGCGAGCCGGTCCCGCAGCCGCCCGAGCTCGGCCGCGGGCCAGAGCCGGCCGGGCGCGCCGCCTAACAGGGCGAGCAGACGCCGCGCACTGCCCCCGGCGGCCAGCAGCGCGGCGGGCGCCTGCGGGAGCGCGGGCAGAATCGGCGGGATGCGCTCGGCCAGGTAGGCCTGCAGGCGGGCCAGATCGGCGGGCGCGGGCGGGTCGCCGGGCAGGAAGCGCCGGGCCAGGTGAGCCGCGCCGATCGGCAGCGAGACGGTGCACGGCGCCGCGTCCGGCGCCCCCACGGCGACCTGCATGCTACCGCCGCCGATGTCGACCACCACGTAGGCACCCGGCGGCAGTCCGGCCGTAGCGCCCCGGAAGGCCAGCGCGGCCTCGGCCTCCGGCGTGAGCACGGTCAACGGCCGGCCGGTCGCCGCCTCGACCGCGGCGACCACGGCGTCGCGGTCGGCGGCCACGCGCACGGCGTGGGTCGCCAGCAGGGCTCACCGGCCCGCTGCCGGCGGTCGCCGCCTGCGCCAGCAGGTCGCGCAGGGTGGCGACCAGCGCGTCGCCCGCGGCCGGGCCCACGGCGCCGGTGGCGTCGACCGTCGCGCCCAGCCCCAGCCCGACGCTGACGTCGCACAGCGGATCCAGCGCCGGACCGGCGGCACGCGCCACCAGCAAGTGGACGGTGTTGCTGCCGATGTCGATCACGCCATACGGCGCTGATTCCACCCGGATCCTCCTCGCCCGGCGCGTTGCGCCCGCCCCATACGCTCGTTATACCGCGCACACGCTCGATTTGTCCACCACAGGGCGAAATCACGCCCCGGCAGTGCACGCCCCGCCCCGGTGTGGCATAATAGGCCGAGATGCGTGGCCGCGCGGTCGACCGCGCGTCGGGCGGAATTCCTCGAGAACTGGGGCGGAAATGGGGAGGAAAGGAGCAGCGGCATGGCCGGACGCTACACGGTGGGCGTCGATGTGGGCGGTACGAAGATCCTGAGCGGGCTGCTGGACTGTCAGACGGGCGAGATTCTCAGCCAGGTGAAGATGGCCAGCCCGCCCAGCGGCGCTGCGCCCATCGTCGCGGCGATCGAGGAGACGATCGCCAGGACCCTCGCCGAGGCGTCCGACGAGGTGCGAACGCAGGTCAGCGGCATCGGCCTGGGCGTGGCCGGCCAGGTCGACAAGGATGCGGGCATCCTCCGCGCCGCGCCCAACCTGGGCGGCGGCCTGAGCAACGTGGCGCTCGCCGAGCCGCTGAGCGCGCGGTTCGGCGTGCCCGTCGCGGTCGGCAACGACGTCGAGGCGGCGGCGATCGGCGAGGCGCGCTTCGGCGCGGGCGCGGGGATTCGGCTCTTCGCCTGCGTGTTCGTCGGCACGGGCATCGGCGGCGCCCTGATGCAGAACGGCATCCGCTACGGCGGCGCCTCGGGCACCGCGGGCGAGATCGGCCACATCATGGTGCGGGCCGGCGGGCGCATGTGCGGCTGCGGGCGGCGCGGCCACCTCGAAGCCTACGCCTCGCGCACGGCGATCGTGGCCCAATTGCGCGAGGCCGTGCAGAGTGGCGAGCAGTCGAGCCTCAGCCAACTGCTGCTGAACGTGAACGAACGCGTGAAGTCGAAGCCGATCTCGGAAGCGGTCACGGCGGGCGATCCGTTGACGCTCAAGGTGCTCAGCCATGCGGCGTTCTACCTCGGCGTGGGCCTGGCCAGCCTGATCAATCTTTGGAACCCCCAGCGCATCGTCCTCGGGGGCGGCGTGATCGACCGCATCGATCTGCTCTTCAACGCGGCCGCCGAGCAGGCCAAGGCACTGGCCCTGCCTGTGCCTGCCGCCGTGGTCGACATCGCGCGCGCGGCCCTCGGCGACAACAGTGGCGTCGTCGGCGCGGCCCTGCTCGCCGAACAATTGCCCACGCCGCTGCCCGCCTGACCCCCGGTCCGCCCAAACGGAAGCCGCACGGGAGACCGGGCGGCTTTTGGCGTTTTCCGCCGGAGTCGCGCGCTTCAGGCCGAAGTGGCGGCGCTGAACTCCACGATGACGCGCGCCAGTTCGGTGCCCTGGTCCTCCTGCAGAAAATGGCCGGCGCCCGCGATCGTGACGTGCGCCTGGCCGCGGGCGCCGGGCACGAGCGCGCGGAAAAGGCGGTCGCCGCCCTGCGTGATCGGGTCGCCGTCGCTGAAGGCGGTGAGGAAGGGCTTGGTCCAGGTACGCAGCACCGTCCAGGCGGCGCGGTTGGCCTCGGAGGCGGGGTCGTTCGGGTCGGTCGGCACCAGCAGCGGCAGTTGGCGCGGCCCGGCCTGGTAGCCGGCGTCGGGGAAGGGCGCGTTGTAGGCGGCGGCGACCTCGGGCGGCAGCGGCTGCACGCAGCCGCCCGCCACGATTCGCCCGGCGTCGAAGATCGGGATGATCTGCGAGGCGCGCTGCCACCGCGCGAAGTCCCAACTCAGCGTCTGCTCACCGGTCGGCAGGCCCGTGTTGGCGGCGACGACGCGCGCGAAGCGGTCGGGGTCGGCGGCGACGACGCGCAGCCCGATCAGCCCGCCCCAGTCCTGCCCGACGAGCGTGGCGCCCTGCAAGTCGAGCGCGCGCACGAGGCCGTGCATCCAGCCGACGTGGCGGGCGTAGGTGTGGTCGGCGCGCTGGGCGGGCTTGTCGGAGCGGCCGAAGCCGACCAGGTCGGGCGCGATGACGCGGTGCCCGGCATCCGCCAGGATCGGGATCATCGTGCGGTAGAGGTACGACCACGACGGCTCGCCATGCAGGAGCAGCACCGGCGCCGCCTCACGCGGCCCCTCGTCCACGTAGTGGATGCGCACGCCGTCCACCTCGGCGTAGTGCGGCGCGAAGGGATAGCCGGGCAGATCGGCGAAGCGATCGTCCGGCGTGCGCAGTAGCTCCATGGACGGGTCCTCCTGCGGCCCGGCGCCGGGCCGCGCGGCGGGTTAGGTCGTGCCGCGCAGGGCGGCGGCGTCGCCGGTGCGGTAGAACTCGAGCAGGTGGCGCTGCGCGTTGCCCAGGATCTGCCCCTTGGCGTAGCCGGGCTCGTCGCTCGTGGCGCGCGTCCACTGCAGACCGAGCGCGCGCGTGGTGACGCCCTCCTCGATGTGCGACCAGGGGAAGACCTCGTCGAGCGGCCGCTCGCGCGCGTAGAAGTCCTCGGTCAGCCCCGCCTCGTCCAGCGCACGGCGCCAGGCGGCGTGGCTCATGCCTTCCATGTTCGCCAGCACGGCGCTCAGGCGGCGGTCGCCGCGCGCGAGCACGCCCTGCACGCGCAGCCACTTCGGGCTGTCGATCTTGAAGACGACGCCGTGCGAGCGCAGCGCCTTGCGCAGGTAGTTCACGCGCGCCTCGATCACGTCGAGCGGGTACATGTGCGCCCACTGGAACGGCGTGTGGCTCTTCGGCACGTGCGGCGTCACGCTGCCCTGCACCTCGCCGCCCGGCGCGTGGCGGTTCAGCCGATCCTTCACCTTGAGCGTCAGGTCGACGATGCCCTCGACGTCCTCCTCGGTCTCGCCCGGCAGGCCGCACATGTAGTACAGCTTGACGGCCTGGCCGCCCAGCCGCCCGATCAATTCGGCGCAGGCGAGGATCTGGTCCTCGTTGAGGTTCTTGTTGATCACGTCGCGCATGCGCTGCGAGCCGCCCTCGGGCGCGAAGGTGATCGTGCGCGCCCCGCCGCCGATGAGCGCCTGCAGGATCGCGGGCGAGATGCTGTCGGCGCGCATCGAGGCGAGCGAAACCTTGCCGCCCATCTCGCGGATCGCCGTCACGAGCTCGTCGATGGCATGATAGTCGGAGACCGAGGGGCCCATCAGCCCGATCTTGTCGCGGAACTGCAGCCCGTACTCAGCCTGGGCGATCAGGTCTTCGAGCTTGCGCTCGCGCTGCGGCATGAAAGCATACGACGCCAGGCAGAAGCGGCAGCCGCGCGCGCAGCCCCGGCCGGTCTCGAGCAGGTAGCTCGACCCGAACTCGGTGTTCTCGGTCAGGATGACGGAGGCGGTCTGGAACTCGGCCAGATTGCGCACGCGCGCCTTGCGCACCGGCAGCGCCTGCTCGGGCGCCGGGTGCTGCGCGTTCGGCGCGATGTCCGTGAAGATACCGTCCGGCCCATAGCTGACGTCGTAGAAGGCGGGCACGTAGAGGCCCGCCGCGCTCTGCGCCGCGGCGCGCAGCACGGCCGCCCGGCCCTGCTCGTAATGCGCGCGCAGGATGTCGACGAACGGCGGCACCTGCACCTCGCCCTCGCCCACGAAGGCGATGTCGAGCAGGTCGGCGATCGGCTCGGGGTTGTCGATCACGCAGGCCCCGCCCGCGATGACGATCGGGTCGCTCTCGTCGCGGTCGCGCGCGAACAGGGGGATCCCCGCGGCTTCCAGCATCTGCACCATGTGGAAGTAGTCGAGCTCATAGCTGACCGAAAAGGCGACGACGGCGAAATCGCCGAGCGCGCGGCCCAACTCGAGCGTGCGCGGCTCTAGCTCCGGGCGGTTGCGCGGCATCTCGAACTGGCCGTCGCTATCGGGCAGGAAGGCGCGCTCACAGACGATATCGGGCGCCTCGTTGAAGAGGCGGTAGATGGTCTGGAAGCCGAGGCTCGACATGCCGATATAATAGGTATTCGGGAAGACGAGCGCGATGGGCAGGCGACCGCCCCAATCCTTCCGGATGGCGCCCGTCTCCTGGTCGAGCCGGGTGCGCGCGAGGTCGGCGTGGCGCCCGACGTTCATCTTCCCGTAGAGGGGCGCGCGGTTCTTGTTCTTGGACATCCTGTGCTGTCGTCTGCTCCTGACCGGCCCGGGCGCCGCGCCCGGCCGGGTATGCTCTCCACCGGCAATCCCGGCGCGGCGGCCTCGCGGCCCTCAACATGTCATTATACCAAAATCCGGCGAAGGTGCAGGGGGTCCGGCCACGGCGGTTCGCCGGGTGGGTGGTGCCGGCGGCGAACGGCTGACGCGGCTGACGCTCTTTGCGGTCGGCTGACGCTCTTGCCCCAAAGAGCGTCAGCCATCACTCGGGCTAGCACTAGCGCAAATCGCGCGTTGGCTGACGCGGCTGACGCTCTTTCGTGGGATCCGTGGTTCTTTTAGGGATCGGGGTTTGCCCCATCAGCGCGTACTTACCCCGCTCCCCATCCTCCCCCTTGTCATGTTGAACGCAGTGAAACATCTCCGCACCGGGCGGCCTGCCCTGGGCAGCGCTCCGCCTCCCGGGATGCCGGTCGGCGTGGCGACTCTGGCTCAAGGCAGCATCCCGGCCGGGAGATCCTTCGCCTGCGGCTACTCTGAAAATAGCTCGCTTGTCAGGCAGCCTCCTTCGGCTTGAGGATCACTTCATGGCCCATCCGCTCCAGGCGCCGCACCAGCCCCCGCGTGATGCGCTCCTTGTCCCGTTGCTCGTAGTAGTCCCCGCCCAGCTCCGCGTACTCCTTCCCCTCCGCCAGCACGTGGTACACAATGCGCAAGATACTGTGCGCCACCGCCACCAGCGCCTTGCGCTTGCCGATCCGTTTCGCCAGCCGCCGATACTGCGCGCTCAGCACCGTGTCCTTCGTGTGCGCCGCCCCGTGCGCCGCTTCCATTAGCCCCTGCCGCAGCCACGGGTTGCCATGGCGCGTCGTCCCCCGTTGGCGGTGCCCCGCGCTGATGTGGTTCCCCGGGCAGAGCCCCGCCCAACTCGCCAAGTGCCCCGCGCTCGGGAACCGGCTCATGTCCGCCCCGACTTCCGCCAGCAGCACCTGCGCCGTCCGCGCGTTGATCCCCGGGATCCCATCCAGCCGCGCCACCTCGGCCGCCAGTGGCTCCATCTGCTGCGCAATCGCGCTCGTCACCCGCTCCACCGCCTCGTCGTAGAAGTCGATCTCCGCCAGCAACTCCCCCAGCAGGAAGCGCTGCTGGGGGCGCAGCCGCCCGGGCAGCGCCGCCTCCAACTCCGCCCGCTTCTCCCGCATGCGCCCGCGCGCCAGGTTCGCCAACACCGCCGCGTCCGCCTCGCCCGCCAGCAGTGCGTCCAGCATCGCCCGCGCCGAGACCCCGGTGATGTCGGTCGCCACGCTGGCCAGCTTGATATTGGCCTCCTCCAGCAACTTCTGCAGCCGGTTGACCACCCGCGCCCGGTCGGCGATCACGGTGATGCGATGGCGCGTCAAGGCGCGCAACTCGCGCTGGGCGGGACTGGGCACGAAGCTGGAGCGCAGCAGCCCGTGGGCGAGTAGGTCGGCGATCCACTCGGCGTCGCGCACATCGGTCTTGCGGCCGGGGACGGCCTTGATGTGCTGCGCGTTGACGACCAAGAGGCTCAGGCGGCCTTCGAGCAGGTTATAGACGGGTTTCCAGTAGACGCCGGTGGACTCCATCGCGGCGTGGGTGCAGCCGGCGGCGGTCAGCCAATCGCCGAGGGCGAGGAGCGCGGCGGTGGTGGTGCCGAAGGTGCGCACCTCGAGGCCCGGGTGCTCGGGGGTGGGCGGGGTGCGCAGACAGGCGACGACCGACTTCTTGTGGACATCGAGCCCCGCACAGCGGGGAAAGACCAGTTCCATGGCAGACCTCCGTACGCGTGCCAGCGGCAATAAGGATCGGCGGTCGCCAGCGCGGAGGGCCCACGCATAAACAGAGTTTACTCTGCGTGCTTCCGCCCGAAGGCGGAGCGACAAACAACGGTGCCTGGGGACCCTCGGGTCATACTCAGGAACGGGCTCGCGGCACCAGCGAAGGCGCGACCGCGGGCACGCTGACGACCGCGGGCGGGTGCAGCCATTTTCATGCCCTCCGGTGAGCCGGGGGTCATGGATACTCAGGATGACCAGGGGGCGGCGCAGCGACGTGCCCGCCCGCGCCGCGGCGACCGGCCCCCAATCCGCGCCGGTCGGCGCAGCCCGCGCCAAGCGGCCCGGACCCCCTCGCGCGCTCTTGACGGATGTGGTATCATAGGCCCGACGGCGAGCGCATCCGCAAAGGAGGCTAGCATATGGGTGAACCCGCGCCACCGGCGCGCGGCCCGATCTTCACCATCGGCCACTCGAACCACCCGATCGAGGTCCTGATCGCCCTGCTGCGCGCCGCCGAGATCGACGTGCTGGCCGACGTGCGCTCGCGCCCCTACTCTGCCTACGCGCCCCAGTTCAACGGCCCGGCGCTGAAGGCCGCCATCCAGGCGGCGGGCCTGCAATATCTCCACCTTGGCGCGCAGCTGGGCGGGCGGCCCGAGGGCGCCGCCTACTACGACCCCGACGGCCGGGTGATCTACTCGGCGGTCGAGCGCGCCCCGTTCTTCCTCGAAGGCATCGCCCGGCTGGAGAAGGGCCTGGACCGGTTCCGCATCGCCCTGCTCTGCAGCGAGGAGGACCCCGCGCACTGCCACCGCCACCTGCTGGTGGCTCGCGTGCTCGCGGCGCGCGGCATCGCCGTGCACCACTTGCGCGCCGACGGCACCATGCAGACGGAAGCCGACCTGGCGGAGGCGCAGGCGCGGGCCGCCCTGCCCGAGGGCCAGATGCCGCTCTTCGACCTGGAGGAGACGACGGTTTGGAAGTCTACACGATCGGTTTTACCCAAAAGCCCGCGGCCGCCTTCTTCGGAGCCCTGAAGGCAGCCGGCATCCGGCGCCTGCTCGACGTGCGCCTGAACAACAGCTCTCAATTGGCTGGGTTCAGCAAGCGCGACGACCTGGCCTACTTTGTCGACGTGATCTGCGGCGCCGAGTACCGCCACGAGCCCCTGCTCGCGCCGACGCAGGACCTGCTCGACTCCTACAAGAAGCAGCGCGGCGCCTGGGCCGACTACGAGCGCGCTTTCCTGGCCCTGCTGGCCGAGCGCCACGTCGAGACGGCCCTGCCGCGCGACCTGTTCGCCGTGCCCGCGGTGCTGCTGTGCAGTGAGCCCACGGCGGAGCACTGCCACCGCCGCCTGGTGCTGGAGTACCTGCGGGGCTATTGGCCGGAGATCACCATCGTGCATCTGTAGCGGAAGACGGGGGACCCATGCGCATCGTCGTCAACCACCTCACGCGCATGCGGCCGGGCTACATCTGCGTGGCCGGCCTCGTGAAAGCGGGCGGACCGCACATCCGCCCCGTACTCGAGCGCGGGCTGCCCGACCGGCTGCTGGCGACCAAGCAGGGGCCCTTTGCCATCGGCGCGATCGTGGCGCTGGCGGGGGCGAGCCCGGCCGGCCGCCCGCCCGAGACCGAGGATCACCGCTTCAACTCCTGGAAGGCCACCCGGGAGGGCACCGTCGCACCCGACGCGTTCTGGACGCTGCTCACGCAGAGCAGCCAGGACCGTCTGGCGGCGATCTTCGGCCCGGGCCTGCAGCGCCACGGGCAGACCTGCGCCGTCGACCCGGGTGCGGGCCGCGTCTCGCTCGGCTGCCTGCGCCCGGCCCAAACCGAGCTCTACGTCGACCTGCACGACAAGGTGCGCCTGCGCCTCGCCGACGGCGAGCACGCGGTGAGCGTCGCGGTCGCCGACCTGCGCTTCTACGGCCCGGACTTCTCTGACGCCGCTGCGCGACCGCATCGCCGCCGTCGCCGCGCGGCTGACGGCCGGCGTGCCCTGCATCCTCAGCGTGGGCCTCGGCCGCCCCTTCCTCAAGCCCGGCGACACGACGAGCCGCCACTGGCTGCAGGTCAACAACCTGCACCTGGCCGACGACCCGCTGGGCGCGGGGCTGGCGGGGGAGGCGGTGGATTGAGGCCAGGCTACAGCCTGGCGGCCCGTGCCCGGCGTGGGGCCGGGGTAGGATTTCGGGCGACCAGGCAGACCGCTGGGCAGTCTGCGCGCTGTCGTCGACAGCACTCGCGGCGTCCTTTGCTGTCGGCTTGCCAAATTACGGGCGGTGGAGCATGCACCGCGCAAGTCGTGGAAGTTGTACGTACTACTGGAGGAATAAAGCGGTCATGAAAGAGGTGGTGCATGGAGACCCCGCTTGGCGTGAACAGGGCGATTCCACGCTTGCCCTACTGTTGGAAATCGGGGATGACCCTGCCCTCCACCGCGTGGAGCGCCTGTGGTGCCGTCGTCTCTCCGCCCAGCATTTTGAGCTCTGCTGTATCCCCTTCTTTGCGTATAACATGGCCCTCGGCGATGTCCTGTACGTGGAGCCGGATGAGGTCGGCTTCGCCGCCGTACAGGACATAGCGCGCCCATCCCAGCACTCGACCGTGCGGATTTGGTTCGGTGAGTCTCCCGTCCCCCATGCCGCCGAGGAACTCCTGAATGCAATTCGGCCGCTGGGCGGCTGGCGCGAGGTGTCTTCAACTCGTCTGGTTGCGGTCGATGTGGAATCCGATGATCAGCGGCAGCAGTTGCTCGGATTACTCACCCCACGCCGGGAGCAAGGCCTGCTTTGGTTTGAAGTTGCGAATGTGGCTGCCGGTGCCGCGAAGGGTCTGCACTTGCAGCCGGCGTGGGCGGCGCGGGCCGACTTCCGGATTTACGCCCAGATCGAGGAACAGGATCGGGCCGTAAAGTGGGAGCAATTAGCCGCGCGTAGGCTGGCCGACAACCGCTTCGAGATCTGCTGTGTGCCGTTCTTTGCGTACAACCTGGCGCTGGGCGATGAAGTAGACGCGCACGCGGACGGTGTGGGGCCATACGTGGTGCAGCAGGTGCTGAAGAGGTCGGGTCACTGGACGTTCCGGGCGCTGTTCGAGGAGGGAGCCGATCCGGAGGCAGGGGCGCGCATCCTGCAGGAGGTGCAACAGGCAGGCGGTCTCATCGAGGTGTATTCGCCGCACTTGGTCGGGGTGGATGCAGCGGCTGCGGATCCGGCACAGGTCATTGCTGATATTCTCGCCAATGGCGAGCGGCAGGGTTGTCTGGCTTATGAAACGGGGCGACTGTAGATGGGGTTGGTGTCCTTGAGGACGGGCCTGCTCGACCTCGGTGCCGCGTGCGCCTCCCAACCGCCGAACCCCCAATCTAGCGGAGCCTCGACGGAGCAATACGGTTTGCCAGTGAGAAACGCCCCCTCATGTTCATCACATCCATATCCCGGGCGCAGGCAGGCAGGAACGCCTGGCGAGCGTCCGCCGGCGACGGCCGGGTGAAGGGAGGCATCGAGTTGTGCCGCAGGCAGCACTCTACATACGCGACAAGGGGCCGATCTGCTACGCCGTGCCAGTCTTGCATCGGGAGCCGCCGCTCGCCGGGCTGGAAGCGGAACTGCTGTCGAGCGGCCTCGCCTGGTCCTGGCGTAGCTGGGGGGATCCCCGCTGGGTTTACACTATCCCTGATCTGCCCACCGACCGGGCGGTGACGCCCCTTGACGCAGCCACCTGGTCCCTCCTGGCCGCTGATATTCTGGCCGAGACCCCTATTGATGTGACAGGCCGGCACATCGAATTATTCGCCGTCGCTGCAGAAGCACGCGAGCAGTCCCGCGATGCTGCGGGGCTCCGCAACGCGCTGCTCCAGTTCGCCCAGGAGCAAGGCCCCTTGCAGATGGTGATCGTTCAGTTGGGCGATCAGGCGAACGAACTGGTGTTTGTGCGGCACAATCCGACAGAGGCGGTGCGCGCGCTCCTGGAAACCTGGACCAGCACCGCACCGCTGCGGGCGAAACCTTACCCCTACAAACGCCTCAACATGGCGAACTTCGAGCGACTGTTCAACATCTCCCTGCCGGGCAAGTAGGCCCGACAGGCGCGCGGGCGAACAAAACGCCCATCCCGAGCCGAGGTAGGCACTGTGGCGTGCGCGGAGCTACCCGTTGGCCGGCGTCTCCGTCACGCGCACGCCCGTCATCGGGTCGCGCCGGTTCAGGTGGAAGGCGACGGGACGGCGTACTGTGACCGTGCCGACCAGTTGGGCAGCATCCGGGCGCTGACCGACGGGACCGGGGCGGTCGTGAACAGCGACCAGTACGACGCCTACGGCAACCGCACGAGCAGCCGCGAGACGGTGGCGAACCCGTTCGGATAAGCGGGGGGCTACCGGGACGCCGAGTAGCGGGCTGTACTACCGGCAGGCCCGCGACCACGACCCCGCCGCGCAGCAGCCCCGCGCGTGCCGCCCCTTACCGCTCCTCCGCCGGCGGCCCCGCGAAGTTGCCCGGCGGCTCCGGGTAGCGGCCCAGGCTCGCGCCCGGCCCCAGGTCCTCCGACCGGGCGGTCAGGCGCCGGCCCTTGCGCTCCAGCGCCAGCAGCAGCACGTCCACCGCGCTGTCCAGGTCGAGCACCCCCGTGTTGAGGACGACGTCGTAGAGGTGCGCGTCGGCCGGGCTGGCGTGGTGCTCTGTCTGCAGGAAGTACTCGCGATCGCGGTCCTTGCCCTGCACGCGCGCCAGCGCCGCCGCGTGGGGCAGACCCTCGCGCTGCATCACGTAGGCGACCCGGGCTTCGAGCGGCGCGACGACGCGCGCATGCAGCACGTCGCGTCGGTCCGCCAGCAGCACCTGGCCACCGCGGCCCACGATGACGGCGCGGCCATGCGCGCAGGCCGCCTGGACCGCCGCCCGCCGCGCCACGTCATACGCATCCCAATCCGTCGCGAAGGCGTCCGGGAAGGCCGCGGGCACGGGCGACGACAGCACGTTCAGGCTCGATAGGATGCGCGCCGCCAGGCTGTCGACGTGCTCGTCGTGCACCGCCGCCTCGGCTTCGCTCACGCCGAGCGCGCGGGCCACCTGCGCCACCACCTCGTGGTCGACCAGATGCCAGCCCAGCCGTTGCGCCAGCCGGGCCGCGATCTCGCCGCCGCCGCTGCCGTACTCGCGCGAGATCGTCACGGCGCGCATCGGCGCCGCGGCCGCCCGCGCGGGGTCCGTCCGATTCGCTGGCTCCTCGCCCATGTCCGCCTCCTCTCTGGCGTTATCGGCCGCCCACCGGCGCCTCGTCCGGCCGCACCAGCTCGGGGCTGAGCGCCTCGGGCGCGCCCTCGATCGCCATGACCTCCGCGTTCGCCGCGCGCCGCCCCGGCCCGCGCCGCAGCGTGATCTCCGGGATAAAGGCCGCCACGGCCGTCGAGATGGCCAGGATGATGGCGCCCGCGAAGAAGGCGCCGGTGGTCGCCGCGCCCAGTGCCGGCTTGATCGGCGCCGTGATGGCGGCGACCACCTGCTGGATCTGCGCCGCCGGCAGCCCGGCCGCCTGCATCTGCTGCTGCAGTGCGGTGATCGTGGCCGGGCTGATCAGCGCCTGCGGGCTGAGCTGGCTTAGCAGGGCGCTGAATTGCGGGTTGCTCTTTAGCTGGGCGGGCAGGAGCGCCTGATACTCCGTCGTGAAGCGGTTGTTCACCAGGGTGCCGAAGATCGCCACGCCGACCGTGCCGCCGATGGAGCGGAAGAACGTGGCCGCCGCCGTCACCACGCCGAGCCGTTGCGGCGGAAAGGCGTTCTGCACGATCAGCGTGTAGAGCGGCTGCGCGATCCCCAGGCCGATGCCCATGATCACCATGTAGGTCGCCGTCTGCCAGGTCGGAATGTCCAGCGCCATCGTCGACAGCAGGAACATCCCGACGGTGAAGATCGACTGGCCGATAATCGCCAGGATCCGATACCGGCCGGTGCGGCTGACGATCTGGCCCGAGATGATGCTGAAGACGATCGAGCCGAACATCAAGGGCAGCACGGCGTTGCCGCTGTTCGTCGCGCTCTGCCCCTGCACGCCCTGGATGAAGAGCGGCAGGTTGATGATCGCGCCGAACATGCCCAGCCCGACCAGCATGACGGTAATCACCGACAGCGTGAAGATGCGGTTCTTGAACAGGTCGAGCGGGAGGATCGGCTGCGGCGCGCGCGCCTCGCGCCAGATGAACAGCGCGAGGAAGACGGCGCCCAGCGCGAACATGAGGATGATGCCGGGCGAATCCCAGGGGAAGTCCTTGCCGCCCCCCAGCGACAGCGCCAGCAGCACGGGCACGACGGTGCCGACGAGCGTCAGTACGCCCCACCAGTCGATCTGCGGCTTGGTCGTCCGCGCGTACACCAGATTGGGGAAGGTGAAGACCACCATCGGCACCGCGATGAGGCCCACCGGCACGTTCACGTAGAAGACCCACTTCCAGCCGATGGTGTCGGTGATGAGGCCGCCGATGCTCGGGCCGATCACGCTCGCGATGCCGAACACGGCGCCGAAGAGGCCCTGCCAGCGCCCCCGGTCGGCGGGCGCGACCACGTCGCCGACGATCGTGAAGGCGTTCGCCATCATCAGCCCGCCGCCGATGCCCTGCACCGCGCGGAAGAAGATCAGCTCGGCCATGCCGACCGTCAGGCCCGGCACGGTGACGCCGCCCAGGTCGAACGGGGCCGTGCCGCTGCTGAGCCCGCACAGCGCCGAGCCGATGATGAACAGGACCATGCCGCCGACGAAGAACCATTTGCGCCCGTACAGGTCGCCCAGCTTCCCGGCGATCGGCACGGTCACCGTCGAGGTCAGCAGGTAGCCGGTGGTCACCCAGGCGTAGTGCTCCAGGCCCTGCAGATCGCTGACGATCCGGAACATCGCCGTGCCGACGATGGTCTGGTCCAGCGCGGCGAGCAGCAAACCAAGCATCACTCCGCCCATAATCAGGTAGAGCTGCCGCCCGTGGACATCCAGGAAGTCGGTGCGTGCGGGCTCGGGGACGCGCTCGGCGGGGCTCGCTTCCGTCATCTCACGTGCGCTCCTTGTCGCTATGACCCTCCGGGTGGGTCGCCTCCGGGTCGCGCTCGATCAGGCTCTCCAGATGGCTCAGCGCGGCAATCAGGTCCTGCAACTGCTCGGGGGTCAGGGGGCTCAAGACCTGGGCCAGGCCCGCCACCAGCGCGTCGCGGCTGGCCTCCAGCGCGCGGCGCCCGGCTCCGGTCAGCCGCACCTGCACCGCCCGGCGATTGGCCGGATCGGTCGTGCGCGCCACCAGGCCCTGGCTTTCGAGGATGGTGAGCATCCGGGACATCGTGGGATTGGTGACCTGGCAGCGCGCCGCCAGCTTGCCCGCGGGCAGGTATGTCTCCTCCGCCAGCACGTTGAGGATGTGGATCTGTGCCTCGCTGGTATGCGTCGCCAGCGCCGGAGCGGCGAATGCTTTGGCCCGGTGGATCAGCGGCCGCAGCACGCGCCGCATGTCGAACATCCGCGCCGCCGCGTCCCGCAGCAGCGGTTCGTGCGCGCCGGCCACGGCGCGGGGCGTTTCTCGCGGGGTACAGGGTTCCACGGCATTCCTCCCCGTTGTCGCCGTCATTCCATGCCCGTGGATAGGCGCCGGTTAGCAGTCTGTGTACCACTAACCTTTCGCCAAGCTATTACTTCACGAGTGGAAATAGTAGCGCCTCGGATGGCCGGTGTCAAGGGCCCGGGGTGCCAGAGTTTGAGCGTGGCGGCAGGCAAGAACGCGCGGCCGCCGGTAGGGCGGCCGCGCAGGCGCCGGGGTCTCGGATTGGGAGGTGCAGCGGCCGGCGCTACTCGCCGCGCACCTTCGTCGGCGTGACGCGGATCGGCGTTGAGTACTGCGTGGCGAACTGCGCCGGGCCGCCGAAGCTGCGGTCCATGCGCTCCCGGTACTTCGCCACGTAGGCCGGGTCCTGCTCCGGCGGCACCGGGCCGATGGACGCGTCGCCCGCGAAGATGACGAGGTCGCCGCCGCCCGGCGTGCTGTTGAAGTGCAGGGCGACGCGCGGGTTGCGCCGGATGTGCCCCAGGCGGGCAGCGTCGGGCAGGCTGTAAATCAGGAAGCCGCTGCCGTCCCACAGGAACCAGACCGGGTTGGGCTGCGGTGTGCCGTCGGCCCCGACGGTGGTCAGCCAGACCACCACATCGTCCTGCAAATGAAGGGCGACCCGTGCGCCGTAGGGGGTGCTCGGGTCGGGAAGGGCGAAGGCCATCAGGGTCCTCTCCGCGCGCAACGGCGCGTCGATCCCGTGCATGGCGGGATCCCGCGTTCCGGTGCGCCTAGTGCGCGCTCGGGAACAGGCCGGCCGGGCCGCGGCTGGGCGGCATGAGGCCGGGGAAGGTCGGGCCCGCGGGCGGCGGGGTGCTGAAGGCCGGCTTTGCGCCGCCCCGCAACACCAGCCCCGGATTGGGCGTGTACATCGCCTCGTCGAACTGGGCACCGGGCGCGTTCGCCACGGCGAACACCGGGTGCGCCTTCAGGTCCGTGCTAATCGACGTAGAGATGTAGTCGCCGACCATGTAGCCCTGATTGGTCGACGGCAGCCAGGTGGGCGCCATCGGGCCGGCCACCTGCGTCGCGGCGCTCCAGGTCGCCCCGCCGTCGAGCGAGGAGACGAAGCCCACCATCAACTGGCAACTCCCGCCGCAGTTGGCGATCGGAAAGTAATAGTAGGCGAGGGCCAGGTGGGCCGGCGGCATGGTCCGCGACATGTCGACCCCGATGCCGGGGATGAAGTGGTCCACGGTGCTCGTCGTCGGGTCGATCGGGATGCGGGTCACGGCCGACCAGGTGAGGCCGTCCGTGGAGGTGCTCATCACGATGTCGTTGGCGGGGCAGCCGCTGCGGAAGCGGCAATCTTGCCAGACGGCGTAGACGCGCCCCTGCGGGTCGACCTCGGCCGAGGGCATGGGGTAGCTGCGCATCGGCCCGGCCGGCGCGTGGTAGTCGCTGCTGGAGACCGTCACCGCGGCGCTCCAGCTGACTCCGCCGTCCGTGGAGACGAAAGAGCCGATGGCCGAGTAGTTCTCGCTGAAGGGCACCACGACCCGGCCCGTCGGCAGCACGACGGGCTGCCCGCCCAGGCCGCTCGGGCTGCCCGCGGGGGTCGCGGGCGCCGACCAGGTCAACCCCCCGTCCGTCGACCGGCTCATCTGCATGATGTTGCCGCCGCCGTTGTTGTCCCATTCGCCATAGCAATAGCCGAAGTAGGGGCTGATCGGCGCGTTGTCGCAGACCTGCCAGTTCTTGTCCAGCCCGCCCTGGCTGCGCACCGTGACCGGGTTGCCCCAGGTCAGCCCGCCGTCCGTCGAGCGGCTGACCCAGATACCGAAGACGCTGCCGCCCGCGGTGATCGGAATCGTCTGGATCATCCAGACGCCATGGGCCGCGTCGTAGCTGACGGACGGGTCGCTGATGCGCCCGGCCGGGCCCGGCGGCGTGGCATACGTGGTGGTCCCGGGCAGGAAGCCGTGCGTCCAGGTGGCCCCGCCGTCCGTGGACGTCGCCCAGCCGATGTTCGAGGAGCCGCCGTCATAGAAGCGCCCGACCTGGAAGGCCGCCACGATGGTGGAGCCGTAGGAGAAAGTGTCGGGCTCGACTTCGGTCTGGTGCTGGCTCGACGTGTTGGTGTAGGGGTCGGTGCTGATCTGGAGGATGGGGACGTTGGCGAGGGCGGTCAGGGCCGAGGCCAGCAGGAGCCCGAAGGCAGCTAGGAGGCTGACCGGGATCAGCACGCGCCGGCGGGCGGGCAAGCGGGGAACCATTGATATACGCTCCTTCTTCGCCTCAGGTGCGGACGCAGGCGGCCTGGCGGCCTGGCGGACGGCGGGGCCGCACCGCCAGCCCAGTATAGCAGCGGGCTCAGCACCCCGTCAAGCGGCGATAATGCGCCGACCGCGCGGCGGTTGACGCCGCCGCGCCTGTCTGCTAGGATGGCCGCAGCAACCAGCGGCTTTTGTCCCGCCTGGTGGTGTACAGCCGGTCAGCAGATCAGAAGGAGACGCCGGAGATGCGACGGATAGTCTGGCTTATGGGGTTGCTACTCGGGGGCCTGGCCCTCGGGTTCGGGTGGTTCGGCGGCGCCGCCGGGGCCGCACTGCCGGCGGCCGGGGCGCCTGCGCCCGGGGGCGCCACGCCGAGTCCCACCTGTGCTGCGGCGGCCACGCCCGCCCCCTGGATCGTCGCCAGTCCGGCGCCCACCGACTTCTTCGCGGCCGCGGCCACCAGCGACGGCACCTCTGCCTACGTGGCGGGCGGCTACAGCTTCTCCACCCTCGGCGTGCTCAGCCAGTTCATCCGTTATGACCCGGCCGCCGACAGCTGGACAGCGCTCGCGGCCATGCCCCAGGCGGCGGCCGGCGCCGCCGCGGTCTACGCCCCCAGCGTGAACAAGGTCTTCGTCTTCGGGGGTGAGGATCCCAACAGCCAGACCGTATTCAACACGACGCGCATCTACGACCCGGTCGCGAACACCTGGACGATCGGCCCGAACCTGCCCGACGCCCGGCAGCAGATGGCCGCCGGCTATGACAACGGGACGATCTATCTCGTGGGCGGCTTTAGTAGCGAGCAGGCGACGAGCGCGCAGGCGCAGGTCTGGGCCTTCGATCCGGCCGGCGGCACCTTCACGGCCCGGCTCGACATGCCCCAGCCCCTCGGCGGCCCGGGTTACGCCGTCGTCGACGGCCACCTCTACGTCATCGGCGGGCGCGACGGCGTGACCCCGGCCCGCGATCAGGTCTACGATTACGACATCGCCGCCAACACCTGGACCCCCCGCACGAGCATGCCGGCGCCCGATAACGCGCCGGGCAGCGCCGTGATTAACGGACAAATCTGGATCTTCGGCGGCGGCCAGCCCTTTGACTGGGCCGGCGGGTCGACCTTTACGGCGGCCGTTCCGGCGACCACGAACAGCACCGAGATCTACGACCCGGCCGCCGACACGTGGAGCGCCGGGCCCGCCCTGAACGAGGCGCGCTCCTTCCCGGCCGGCATCGCCGTAGGCGCCTACGCCGTGGCTGCAGGCGGCTACACGGGGACCACCTCGACCAGCAGCACGGAGCGGTCGTTCAACCCGCCGGTTATCTGCGGCAGCGTGACCCCGACGCCCCTGCCCAGCGACACGCCAACCGTCACGGCCAGCAGCACGGCGACGGCCGCGCCCGCGCCTAGCGACACGCCGACGCCCCCACCCGGCAGCACCGCGACGCCGACGGCGGTGCCGAGCAGTACGGCCGCCTTGCCGAGCCCGACCCCCGTCCCGCCTACCGCGACCAGCACACCGGTCGCCACGGAAACGCCGTGCCCGCTGCCGTTCACCGACGTGCACCCGGCTGACTACTTCTACGTGCCGGTGCAGTACCTCTACTGCCATGGCGTCATCTCCGGCTACGCCGACGGCACCTTCCGGCCATCGAACAACACGACCCGTTCACAGATGGTCAAGATCGTCGTGCTGGGCTATGGTCTGCCGATCACCACGCCGGTCGGCGGCGCCCATACCTTTGCCGACGTGCCGCCCGCCAACCCGTTCTATGATTACATCGAGACGGCGGCGGCGGACCAGGTCGTCAGCGGCTACGACTGCGGCGGGCCGGGCGAGCCCTGCGACGCCCAGCACCGCCCCTACTTCCGCCCGTTCAACAATGTGACGCGCGGGCAGTTGAGCAAGATCGACGTGGTGGCGGCGGGGTGGCCGCTCCTCAACCCGCCGGGGCCGGGCAGCTTCGAGGATGTGCTGCCCAACACCGCCTTCTATACCTATGTGGAGACGGCGGTCTGCGCGGGGATCATCAGCGGCTATGATTGCGGCGGGCCGGGCGAGCCGTGCGACGCCCAGCACCGCCCCTACTTCCGGCAATATAATGACGCGACGCGCGGTCAGATCGCCAAGATCGTCTACCTGTCGATCACCGGGCCGGGGGCTTGTGCGCCCCCGGCCACGGCGACGCCCTGACCGCGCCGCGTCCGGCGCTAGAGCAGCAGCACGCTGCGCGACTCGGCCAATTCGACGCCGCCGAGGATGATCTCCAGGTCGCGCAAGGCCTCGACGGGCGGCACGCGCGGCGGGCGGCCGGTGCGCACGGCCTCGTAGAAGTCCTGGAACTCCTCATAGTAGCCGCCCCGGCGGCCGGCCGGCGCCTCGAACGTGTCGACGACCTCGGGCGTGGCGGAGTCGGCCCCGTTGTGCTTGAGCAGGCGGGCCGTGCCGCGATTGACGACGATCGCGCCCTCGCGGCCGAACACGCGGAACTCGGCCGGCTCGCTGCCCCCCGCCGCCTGGGCGGCGCCCGAGAAGTTCAGGCTGCCGAGCGCGCCGCTACGGAAGCGCAGGTTCAGCACGAGCGTGTCCGGGCCTTCCATCACCGGGTGGACATCCTTGACGAAGGCCTGGATCTGCTCGACCTCGCCGCCCAGCTCGCGCAGGGCCGCGGCGTTGTGCACGCCGGCATCGGCGATCACGGCGCCCCGATACTGCGGGTCCTGGCGCCAGGGCGTGGACGCGAAGCCCGTGCCGGCGTCGGTCCAGCCGAGGTCTTCGGACAGCAGGAGGAAGGGCGCGCCGATGCGCCCGGCGCGGATCCAGTCGCGCGCCTGCACGATGTCGGGGCGGAAGTGGTAGTTCTCGGCGATGGCGACGGGCATGGACACTCCGGTGAGCGCGTTCACCAGCCGGCGGCCCTGCGCCAGCGTGGCGGCCACCGGCTTCTCGGCGATGACGGCCTTACCGGCTCGCGCTGCGGCCAGAATCATGTCCGCAGTCAGGTGGATGGGCAGCGAGATCAGCACCGCCTCCACCCCCGGGTTGTCGAGCAGCGCCCCGACGTCGCTCGTGAAGGGCACGGGCCCCGCGATGTGGCGGGCCGCGGCCTCCGGGTCGACGTCACACATCTGGACGATCGTATACTGATCGGTAAGCTGCTGCAGGGCCGGCCAGTGTAGATTCTTCACGGCCAGCCCGGCGCCGAGAATCCCGAGTCGGATCGGTTCGGTGGGGGAGGAGAGATCTTTCTTCATAGACCTTTCGTGTACCTCTTGACAACGGCGTCCACGCCTGCTATAATAGCAGTCCCGCCATATGTATATCGCGTTTTTGAAGGCACAACGACCTAAGCTTGTGGCCGCGGCGGCCACAGGGAGAGGTGTTGTGTCTTATCGGCTTGTGTAGTGTAGCGGTCGAGGGCGACCGGGGGCAGCGCCCCCATGGCGGCAGGGCCGTGCCGCGGCCCCGGCAACTGAATACTCTGGAAGCTCCCGGCCATTGCGTCCGCGACAGACCGCGGTCCGGATGCAACCTTCGACGATGCAGGTAGCCACCACGACGGTTTTTCTCGGTCGCCCGACGGCGCTTATTATAGTCCGAGTCGGGTCTTTTGTCTAGCTTCCCGATCCTATTTGGCTCCGCGCCGCGAGGACGCTCCCGGCGCAACTCCCCGAATTCTCAAGGAGGGAATTAATGGTTCTGACCAACGAGCCCGCAGCCCAGACCACCCGACCCGGCCAGGGCAGTACCCCGCTCGAGGAACTACCCTACGGGCACACCACGCTGGCCGAGTACACCGCTCCCGAGCGGCAGAACTTCGGCCACATCCCGGGGGTGATGCCCATGCCCAACCTGACCCAGATCCAGCTGGACTCGTTCCACTGGTTTCTGGAGGAGGGGCTCAAGGAGCTCTTCGACGAGATCTCGCCCATCCAGGACTTCACCGGCAAGAACCTGGAGCTGCGCTTCCTTGACTATCACTTCGGCACGCCGCGCTACGACGTCTTCCAGTGCCGCCAGCGCGACCTGACCTTTGGCGCTCCCCTGCGGTGCCGCGTCCAGCTGCTGATCAAAGAGACGGGCGAAATCAAGGAGTTCGAGATCTTCATGGGCGATTTCCCGCTCATGACCGAGACGGGCACCTTCGTCATCAACGGTGCCGAGCGCGTCGTCGTGTCGCAGCTGGTCCGCTCCCCGGGCGTCTACTTCACGGCGAGCGAGGACCCGGCGACCGGCCGCAAGATGTTCGCCGCGAAGCTGATCCCCAACCGGGGCGCCTGGCTCGAGTTCGAGACCTCGAACAAGGACCTGCTTTCGGTCAAGGTGGACCGCAAGCGCAAGATCCCGGTGACCATCCTGCTGCGCGCCATCGGCTACGCCGAGGACGAGCAGCTCGAAGAGCTGTTCGCCACGGTCAACACGAACCCGGACCACAACTACGTTCGGGCGACGATCGATAAGGATACGACCCACAGCCAGGACGAGGCGACCATCGACCTCTACAAGCGCCTCCGGCCGGGCGATCCGCCCACGCTGGACAACGCCACGAACCTGCTGCAGTCGCTGCTCTTCAACCCGCGGCGCTACGACCTGGCCAAGGTCGGGCGCTACAAGCTGAACAAGCGGCTCAGCCTCGAGGTGCCGCTGTCTACCCGCGTGCTCACCAAGGAAGACCTGGTGAACATCGTGCTGACGATGATCCGGCTGAACAACGAACAGGGGCGCCCCGACGACATCGACCACCTGGGCAACCGCCGCGTGCGCGCGGTGGGCGAGCTCATCCAGCAGCAGTTCCGCATCGGTCTGCTGCGCATGGAGCGGGTGATCAAGGAGCGCATGTCGATCCAGGACCCCGAGTCGGTCGCGCCCAACGGGCTGATCAACATCCGCCCGGTGGTCGCGGCGATGCGCGAGTTCTTCGGCGGCTCGCAGCTGTCGCAGTTCATGGACCAGACCAACCCGCTGAGCGAGCTGACGCACAAGCGGCGCCTCTCGGCGCTCGGCCCCGGCGGCCTGAGCCGCGACCGGGCGGGCTTCGACGTGCGCGACGTGCACAACTCGCACTACGGCCGCATCTGCCCGATTGAGACGCCGGAAGGTCCGAACATCGGCCTCATCGGCTCGCTCGCGACCTACGCTAAGATCAACGACTTCGGCTTCATCGAGACGCCGTACCGGCGCGTGCACAACACCGTCGACAACACGCCCGAGGCGCTGGTCGGCCGCAAGCTGCGCGAAAACGTGGCGGACCCGAACACCGGCGAGGTCGTGGCCGAGGCGGGCACCCGCGTGGACGCGGCCCTGGCCGAGCGCATCGCCCGGCTGCCGCTGACGCGCATCCGCATCCGGCCGCACGTCTCGACCACCATCGAGTACCTGTCGGCCGACGTCGAAGACAACTACGTGATCGTGCAGGCGAACGCCCGGCTCGACGAGCATGGCGAGTTCGTGGATGACCGCGTGGCCGTGCGCTACAACCAGGAGTTCCTGGCCGAGCCCGCCGATCGCGTCGACTACATGGACGTATCGCCGAAGCAGGTCGTCTCGGTGGCGACCGCGCTGATCCCGTTCCTCGAGCACGACGACGCGAACCGCGCGCTGATGGGCGCGAACATGCAGCGGCAGGCCGTGCCGCTGCTGGTGCCCGAGGCGCCGATCGTCGGCACAGGGGTCGAGGGCCAGGCGGCACGCGACTCCGGCCAGGTCGTCCTCGCCCGGGTCGCGGGCGAAGTCGTCGGCGTCGAAGCCGGGCGCGTGATGATCCGCGACGCCGAGACCGGCGAGGAGCAGGAGTATCCGCTCCAGAAGTTCGTGCGCTCGAACCAGGACACCTGCATCAACCAGCGCCCGAGCGTGGAAGTGGGCCAGCATGTCGAGGCGGGCGACGTCATCGCCGATAGCTCCTCGACCGAGCAGGGCGAGCTCGCGCTCGGCCGCAACATCCTGGTGGCCTTCATGAGCTGGGAGGGCGGTAACTTCGAGGACGCGATCCTCGTCTCCGAGCGCCTCGTGCGCGAGGACGTCTTCACCAGTATCCATATTGAAAAGCATGAGACCGAGGCCCGCGACACCAAGCTGGGCCCCGAGGAGATCACCCGCGATATCCCGAACGTGGGCGAGGATAGCCTGCGCGACCTCGACGAGCGCGGCATCGTCTTCGTCGGCGCCGAGGTCACGGCCAACGACATCCTCGTCGGCAAGATCACGCCGAAGGGCGAGACCGAGCTGAGCGCCGAGGAGCGCCTGCTGCGAGCGATCTTCGGCGAGAAGGCGCGCGAGGTCAAGGACACCAGCCTGCGCGTGCCGCACGGCGTGCGCGGCAAAGTGATCGACGTCACCGTGTTCAGCCGGGAGAACGGCGACGAGTTGCCGGCCGGCGTGAACGAGATGGTGCGCGTGTCGATCGCGCAGAAGCGCAAGATCAGCATCGGCGACAAGATGGCCGGGCGCCACGGCAACAAGGGCGTCATCAGCCGGGTGCTCCCGGTCGAGGACATGCCCTTCTTGCCCGACGGCACCCCGGTTGATATCATCCTTAACCCGTTGGGCGTGCCCCACCGCATGAACATCGGGCAGATCCTGGAGACGCACCTGGGCTGGGCCGCCGAGCGGCTGGGCTATCGGGTGGCGACGCCCGTCTTCGACGGGGCCAGCGAGGCCGCGATCCAGCACGAGCTGATGCGGGCCGACCTGCCGGTCGACGGCAAGGTGATCCTGTACGACGGGCGCACCGGCGAGTCGTTCGACAATCCCGTCACGGTCGGCCAGATCTATATGTTGAAGCTGGCCCACCTGGTGGAGGACAAGATTCACGCGCGGTCGACGGGGCCGTACAGCCTGGTGACCCAGCAGCCGCTGGGCGGCAAGGCGCAGTTCGGCGGGCAGCGGTTCGGCGAGATGGAGGTCTGGGCGCTGGAAGCCTACGGCGCGGCGCACACCCTCCAGGAAATGCTGACCGTGAAGTCGGACGACGTGGTGGGCCGCGTCAAGACGTACGAGGCGATCGTGAAGGGCGAGAACATCATGGAGGCAGGCGTGCCCGAGTCCTTCAAGGTGCTCGTCAAGGAGCTGCAGAGCCTCGGTCTGAATATCGAAGTGCTGAACGAAGACGAGCAGGCCCTGGCCCTGGTGGAAGACGCCACCATGGACAGCCTATCGGAACTGGATATCAACCTGTCGGGCTTCGAGCAGGATGAGCGCGAAACGATCGTCTGATTGAGGATGGCCGCGACCGGGCGGCGCGGCGCTGCGCAGGCAGCGCCCGCCGGCCGGCGGCCGTTCGCAATGCCCACAAGGGGGGAACATGCTGGAAGTTAATAATTTCAACGCCATTCGTATCAGCCTGACATCTCCACAGAAGATCCGGGAATGGTCGCATGGCGAAGTCACCAAGCCGGAGACGATCAACTATCGCACCCTGAAGCCCGAGCGCGACGGCTTGTTCTGCGAGCGCATCTTCGGTCCGACCAAGGACTGGGAGTGCTACTGCGGCAAGTACAAGCGCGTGCGCTATAAGGGCATCATCTGCGACAAGTGCGGCGTGGAGGTCACGCGGGCCAAAGTCCGGCGCGAGCGCATGGGCCACATCGAGCTTGCCGCGCCGGTGAGCCACATCTGGTACGTGAAGGGCACACCGAGCCGGATCGGCCTGCTGCTCGACATCTCGCCGCGCAACCTGGAGCGCGTGCTCTACTTCGCGACCTATATCGTGACGCACGTCGACCAGGATCGGCGCGAGCAGGCGCTCGCGCAGCTACGCGCCGAGACCGAGACGCGCATCGCCGACCTGCAGGCCCGCACGGAGACGCAACTGGCCACGCTGAACGAGAACCTGGCGGCCGAAGCCGAGCGCCTCGAAGAGGCCCGGCGCCAGCGCCGCGAGGAGATGGACGTGGAGCTGACGAGCTCGCAGAAGCAGCTCCGCGATGAGCTGAAGGCGATCGACGGCCAGCTCAAGAAGCTGATCGGCAAGCCGTCGCCCGACGACATCCTGGTGCCGGGCAGCAGCGAGATCATCGTCTCGGGCGGCGAGACCGTCGGCCAGGAGCACCGCGACCGCGTCAAGGAGCTAACCGCGGAGCTGCTGGAGAACCTGGCGTCGGAGGCGCGCCGGCAGGAGGAGAACTCCACGCTGCTGACCGGGGCCGAGCTTGACCAGCGGCGCTATGCCGCCGAGCAAGAGGCCACCGACATGCAGGCGCGCGCCAACACCGAGGTCGACACGATCCGCAAGACAATCGAGGACCGCATCAGCGAGCTCGAGGCGATCGAGCCGCTGCAGCTGATCTCGGAGCAGAAGGCGCGCGAGCTGCAGGACATCATGCCGGGCGTGTTCAAGGCCGGCATGGGCGCCGAGGCCGTGCGCGAGATCGTCGCGGCGCTCGACATCGATGTCCTGGCCGGCGAGATGCGCATCGAGATTCAGAGCGCCTCGGGCCAGCGCCGCAAGAAGGCCACCAAGCGCCTGCGCGTGGTCGAAGCCTTCCGCAAGAGCGGCAACCGCCCGGAGTGGATGTTCTTCACCGCCCTACCGGTGATCCCGCCCGACCTGCGCCCCATGGTGCAGCTCGACGGCGGCCGCTTCGCCACGTCGGACCTGAATGACCTCTACCGGCGTGTGATCAACCGCAATAACCGCCTACGCAAGCTGCTGGAGCTCTCGGCGCCGGAGATCATCATCCGCAACGAGAAGCGCATGCTGCAGGAAGCCGTCGACGCACTGATCGACAACGGCCGCCGTGGCCGGGTCGTCTCCGGGTCGGGCAAGCACCGCCTGAAGAGCCTGAGCGACATGCTCAAGGGCAAGCAGGGGCGCTTCCGCCAGAACCTGCTCGGCAAGCGCGTCGACTACTCGGGCCGCTCGGTCATCGTGGTCGGCCCCGACCTGCATCTGCACCAGTGCGGCCTGCCCAAGAAGATGGCGCTCGAGCTGTTCAAGCCGTTCGTCATGCGCCGCCTGGTCCAGCAGGGCCTGGCTCACAACATCAAGAGCGCGAAGCGCATCGTCGAGCGCGTGCGCCCCGAAGTCTGGGACGTGCTCGAAGACGTGATCAAGGACTACCTGGTGCTCCTGAACCGGGCGCCGTCGCTCCACCGCCTGTCGATCCAGGCGTTCGAGGCCGTGCTGATCGAGGGCTCGGCCATCCAGCTGCACCCGATGGTCTGCTCGGCGTTCAACGCCGACTTCGACGGCGACCAGATGGCCGTCCATGTGCCGCTGTCGGCGGCCGCACAGAAAGAGGCCCGCGAGCTCATGCTCTCGGTGCACAACATCCTGTCGCCCGCGCACGGCGAGCCGATGGTCAGCCCGTCGCAGGACATCGTCCTCGGCTGCTACTACATGACCGTGATGCGGACTGACGGCAAGCCGAAGGGCCAGGGCAAGATCTTCGCCAATCCGGCCGAGGCGATCCTGGCCTACCACAGCGGCGTCATCGACCTGCAGGCGCCCGTGCACGTGCGCATGGCGCCGGACGGCGGCAAGCGCGAGCTGATCGAGACAACCGCCGGGCGCCTCATGTTCAACGAGGTGATCCAGCGCTACAACGACCAGGTGTCGGAGGAAGAGCAGATCGCCTTCCGCAACGTCGCCCTCGACAAGGGCGCCCTGCGCAGCGTGATCGGCGAGTGCCACCGCAAGCTGGGCAGCGCCCGCACGGCGGAGATCGCCGACAACATGAAGCGCCTGGGCTTCACTTATGCCACCAAGTCGGGTATGTCCGTGGCGGTGGCTGACGTGGAGATCCCGGCGAACAAGAACGCCATGCTGGCCGCGGCCGACGCTGAGGTCGACCTGATCGAGCGTGAGTACCGGCGCGGCCTGCTGACCGACAACGAGCGCTACCAGCAGGTGATCGAGATCTGGAACCGCACGACCGACGAGATGACGGACGAGCTGAAGAAGATCCTCGACCCGTACGGCCTGGTGAACACCCTGGCCAGCTCGGGTGCGACGAAGGCGCGCTACAAGCAGATCCGCCAGCTCGCCGCAATGCGCGGCCTGATGGCCGACCCGTCGGGCCGGATCATCGAGCTGCCCATCCGGTCGAACTTCCGTGAAGGGCTGACGGTGCTCGAGTACTTCGTCTCGACGCACGGTGGCCGCAAGGGTCTGGCCGACACCGCGCTGCGCACGGCCGACGCCGGGTATCTGACCCGCCGCCTGGTCGACGTGGCCCAGGACGTCATGATCACCATGGTGGACTGCGGCACGACGACGCCGAGCTGGATCCACCAGCCGCCGAACACGGACGTCGCCGAGAGCTTCGGCGCCCGCGTGATCGGCCGCTTCGCGGCGCTGCCGATCGCCGACCCGCAAACCGGGGAGCTGATCGTCGACGCCAATGAAGAGGTAACCGAGGAGATCATGGCCCGCATCGAGGCGGCCGGCATCACGACCGTGCCGATGCGCGCGCCACTCACCTGCGAAGCCGCCCGGGGCATCTGCCAGCTCTGCTACGGTCGCTCGCTGGCGACCGGCCAGAACATCAATCTTGGCGAGGCGGTCGGCATCATCGCCGCTCAGTCAATCGGCGAGCCGGGCACGCAGCTGACTTTGCGCACGTTCCACACCGGTGGCGTGGCATCGTCGGAAGACATCACCCAGGGTCTGCCCCGCGTCGAGGAGCTGTTCGAGGCCCGCGTGCCCAAGGGCCAGGCGATCCTGGCCGAGATCGACGGCCGCGTGGAGGTTACGCGCGAGGACGAGATCCGGCACATCAAGATCGTGTCGAGCGAAGTCTTCACCGACAACTACCCCCTGCCGGCGGGCGGGCACTATGAGTTGCTCGTCAAGCCCGACCAGGAGGTGCCCGAGGGCGCGTCGCTCTTCCGCTCGACCGTGTCGGGCGAGGAGGAGACCGTCGCGACCGCGCGGGTGTCGGGCAAGGTCTTGCTCGACGATGAGAACAACCAGCTTATCATCCGCAACGAAGAGCGCGATGAGCGCGAGTACGTGGCACTGGCCGGGGCACGGCTCAACGTGGCCGACGGCGACTACGTGACGGCGGGCACGCCGCTGACCGAAGGGCTCGCAGAACCCGCAGGAGATCCTGGCCATCCTGGGTCGCGATGCGGTACAGCGCTACCTGGTCGACCAGGTGCAGACGGTCTACCGTCTGCAGGGCGTGAACGTCCACGACAAGCACATCGAGACGATCGTGCGGCAGATGCTGCGCAAAGTCCGCATCGACCTGCCGGGCGACACGGACCTGTTGCCGGGCGAGCTGATCGACCGGTTCCGGTTCGAAGAGACGAACGCCCGCGTGCTGGCCGAGGGCGGGGAGCCGGCGACGGCCACCCCCGTGCTGCTGGGCATCACCAAGGCGAGCCTGAGCACGGAGAGCTTCCTGTCGGCGGCCTCCTTCCAGGAGACCACGCGCGTGCTGACCGAGGCGGCCATCAACGGCCAGATCGACCGGCTGCGCGGCCTGAAGGAGAACGTCATCATCGGCAAGCTGATCCCGGCAGGGAGCGGCGCCCTGCACCGGCCGGCGTTCGGCGACCTGACACTGGTGGACGAGGGCACGAATATCGACGAGTATCTGCGGCTGAGCCAGGGCGGCGTCAGCGGCTCGGGCGGCGAAGGCGCGGAGAGCATGGTCTCGCTCGAAACCGCCGCGGCCGATCCGGAGCTGGCGATCGCCGAGCTCCAGGGTGAGGACATCTTCATGGGCGAGGACGGCCACGCCGACGAGGCAGGGGACGACGAAGGGATCCTGCTCGTCCACAGCGAGGCCAACTCCGTCGAGGAGTAAGCCTTCCCCGAATCCGCAGCGACACAAGAGCCGCCGGCCTCAGGCCGGCGGCTCTTCGTTTATGCTCGGGGATCCCCGGCCCGTAGGCTCAGGGGCTGTCGCCCGGGTGCAGCGGATAGATCGCCTGCACGTCGCCGTCGAGCAAGACGTCAACGTCCCCGGTGTAGCCTCGCGCGCGAAGCTGCCCACTGGGCGTCACATAGGTCAGCAGGCCGGGGCCCAGGTAGACGCGCGCCGTGGGGTCCGCCGCCGGATAGGGGCGCACCCCCAGCGTGCCCGTGAAGACGGTCGCGGGCTGGGCTGCGGGGTCACTCAGGCTCACGAGCGACTGTGCACTCAACGTGTAGGTGCTGCCCAGGCGGTTGGAGTCGTCGGCCCGCGTCTCGTAGACGACCGAGGAGCCGCGCAGCCAGGCGTACCAGAGGTCGAGGTTGGGCGCGACGGCCGGCTGCGCCTGCGTGACATGGCCGGTGGGGTCGATGTACGCCAGGAAGCTGGGTGAGCCGTCGCCCGCGCGCGCCGGATCGAGCCAGTCGAGGATGACTCCGGCGTCGGTGGGGGAGCTGTTGGAGAAGCGCAGGCCCGCCAGCCCGTTACCCATCCGGATCCAGCCAAAGGGAGACCTCAGATTGCTGGGGTCGGTCAGGGTGGCCGACGTGTCGCTCGCGCTGGTGCTCACCACGATATTTCCCTGCTGCGGCCCGTGCAGCAGGAAGGGGTCCGCGCCGGCCAGCCGGCCGGCCGGACTCTGCCAATCCACCATCATGCTCCCGAGCAGGAACACGTCGTCCCACTGGAGCGGGACCCGCTGGGCGTAGACGAGGAAAGTATCCCGCCGCCCCAGACTTCCGTCCTCGATGGCCAGTAAGGTCAGTACCAGGTAGCGACTATCCGGGCTGAAAGTGGCGGCCAAAAGCGGACCAGGCTCGAACTTGGGGAGCGGCTCGACCGACCCGTCGAGGGCGATCAGCGCGAGCTGCACCTGCGCGGTCTGCAGGTCGGTGCCGTTCACCTGGGCGGCGAGCAGCCGGCTGCCGTCGGGCGCGAGCGCCAGCACGCGCCAGCCCGCGCCGGGGAGGCGCGGCGTGAGCAGGGCAGGGCGGTCGAACGCCTGATAGACGGTCGTGAGCGTGGTCGGCAGTAGCGGCACGCTGTCGCCGCCATAGCCGGAGCCGTTGCCGGAGCTATCCGTGGTGTTCGGCTCCAGGGCCCAGACGCCGGTGGCCGTGCAGTGGAACGCGTCATAGCCGGCCGGGTTGAGGATCAGGATCCGCCGCGGGGCCGGCGCGCCGGGCACGCCGCTGAGCAGGCGCCGTCCGGCGAAGCGCGGGCTGCGCGCCGGGCCCCCGTCGGGTGCCGGGATGGCCGGGGCGGGCGTCGCGGCCGGGTCGGCGGCGTCGTAGAGGATGCTGCCGTCGGGGCAGGCGGCCAACGCCTGGCTGTGGGCGTCGCTGCCCGGCAAGTACTGCCAGCCGCCGGCCGCGTAGGTGTAGAGGCCGGGCGGTTGGGCGTCGCCGCGCAGCACGATCGTGCCGGTGAGAGCGAGCGGGATGGTTTCGGCCTCGGCCCGGGGCAGCAGCGTCGCCGTGTCGCGGTAGCCGGGCGTGATCGCCGTGACGCGCTGCAGGGCGGCGAAGGCGGCGGGCCAGTCGCCGCCCGCGATGGCCTGCGTGGCCTGCGCGTACTTCTGGTCGCGCTCGGCGGCGAGGCCGGCGGCCTCCTTCGCGCGCGCGGCGGCATCCTCATAGGAGCCCGCCGCGTTGTAGGCCGTGGCGGCGGCCGGCCAATCATAGCGCGCCGCCGCGGCGACGCCCGCCTGGTAGTGCGTGCGCTGGGCTTGTTGCAGCCACCATTGGCCGCTCGCAAAGCCGGCGATGGCGAGGACCAGCACCAGCCCGACGATCCATTCCTGGCGGTGGCCCCGGGCGACCCGCGCCTGTGGCTCCGGGTCGAGGTCTTCAATCGGCGCGAACCGGGGGGAATCGTCGGATGTTGAAGGATCAGGCACCATAGTCTTCTCGAGTGCAAAGCGTGGCCGCGTGCCCTGCTATTATACCGTGCCCGCCGAGGCGCGGCCAGGGCAGGAGCGCGGCCGGCGATCGCCGGACGGCCGGGGCGTGCAAGCCCGCCGCACGGCAGGCGGAATCGCGCCGCCCACCGCTTGACGCGCGCGCGCACATCCGGTATAATCCAGGCTGGGCTGACGCGCCTCGACGGGCGGTTGATTGTAAAGCTTCACCCGTCGCACCGCAAATCGGCCGGACATTCCCGCCATCGGCATGAGGGCTCTCCCCATGCGGATTGGGCGTGGGTGGCGGCTGTTTCTGCTTGACAGGTGAAGTGGCGTATGCTATACTAAGAAGCCTATGCCCATGAGGACTTTCTAGGAGGAACGATGCCGACAATCAACCAGCTTGTACGCAAGGGGCGGCAGACGGCGACCAAGAAAAGCAAGGCGCCGGCGCTCCGCTTCCGCTACAACGCATTTCATCAGAAGACCGAGCGCGTGCAGGGCGCGCCGCAGATGCGTGGGGTGTGCACCATTGTCCGCACCCAGACGCCCAAGAAGCCCAATTCGGCCCTACGCAAGGTGGCCCGTGTCCGTCTGAGCAACCAGATGGAAGTCACGGCTTATATTCCCGGCGAGGGCCACAACCTGCAGGAGCACTCGGTGGTGCTGATCCGCGGCGGGCGCGTCAAGGACCTGCCCGGCGTGCGTTATCACGTCATCCGCGGCGTGCTCGACACGCAGGGCGTGAAGGACCGCAAGAAGGCCCGCTCGAAGTATGGCCAGAAGGCGGCCGCCAATCTGAAGCCGGGCGGCAAGGCGCGCCGCTAAGGCGGGCGTCCCGCCGCATGTCGCGGCCGGCGACCCCTTCGGGGGATCGCCCGCAGGTGAAGCCCGGCCCCACTGGGGGGCCGGCTTCTTGAGAGACGGGTGGCACCTGCGACCGCCCAGTTGGGTCATGAAGGCCGGCGCCGGCGCGCATTTCTAGCCGCCGCCGTAGCAAGACAAAGAACGCGCTAATATTCGCCACAACCTAATCCAGCTAAGTATAACGCGGAGCCGCGGCTCCGTGGTTACCAATGGATCGACTTAGCCGAGATGGAAATGGGGAGGACGTGCCGATGTAGGTCGGCCGCCCTCGTTTCCATCTTTCTGTGTGTAAAAAGGGACGGCCGGAAGCGGCGGCGCGTGGCGCCCCGCGCCACGGATAAGCCAAGCATAAGAGGAGATCGCTGACTATGCCTCGTCGGGCTCATTATGAGAAGCGCGATCCGGGTCTCGACCCGAAGTACAATCACCCGGTAGTGGCTCGCTTCATCAACAAGATCATGATCGGCGGCAAGAAGGGCGTGGCCGAGGGCATCATGTACGATGCGCTCGCGCTCCTGGAGCGCAACACGCACCGCCCCGCCCTCGAGGTCTTCGAGGTGGCGATGCGCAATGCGACCCCCGTGCTGGAGGTGAAGCCCCGGCGCGTCGGCGGCGCGAACTACCAGGTTCCTGTGGAGATTAAGGGCGATCGCCGGGTAGCGCTGGCGATCCGCTGGCTGCTGCGCTCCGCGCGCTCCCGCAACGGCAAGAGCATGGCCGAGAAACTCGCCGCCGAGCTCACCGATGCCAGTAATAACGTGGGGGCAACCATCAAGCGCCGCGAAGACACGCACAAGATGGCGGAAGCGAACCGCGCGTTCGCCCACTATAAGTGGTAGGGGCCATCGGGAGTTTACATCGTGCCTAGAGCGTTTCCGCTAGAGAAAACTCGCAACATCGGGATCATCGCCCACATCGACGCCGGGAAGACGACCACGACGGAACGCGTGCTCTACTACACCGGCCGGATCTACAAGATCGGCGAGGTCCACGAAGGTGCGGCCACCATGGACTGGATGGACCAGGAGCGCGAGCGCGGGATCACCATCACCGCCGCCGCCACCACCGCCCAGTGGAATGACCACCGCATCAATATCATCGACACCCCCGGCCACGTCGACTTCACGGTCGAGGTCGAGCGGTCGCTGCGCGTGCTCGACGGCGGCGTGGTCGTCTTTGACGCCGTGGCCGGCGTCGAGCCGCAGTCCGAGACGGTTTGGCGGCAGGCCGACAAGTACGGCGTGCCCCGCATCTGCTTCGTCAATAAGATGGACCGCACGGGCGCGAACTTCTGGCGCACGGTCGATATGATCCGTGACCGCCTGAACGCCAACCCCGTCACGATTCAGTTGCCCATCGGCACCGAGGCTAACTTTAAGGGTGTGATCGACCTGATTGCCAACCAGGCGATCATCTACACCGACGACATGGGGACCGAGCACGGCGAGACGGACATCCCGGCCGACATGGCCGACGAGGTGGCCGCCCAGCGCGAGAAGATGATCGAGGCCATCGTCGAGAGCGACGACGACCTGACCCTCCGCTACCTGGAGGGGGAAGAGATCACCACCGGCGAGCTCGTCGCGGCCCTGCGCCGCGCGACGATCGCGACCAAGCTGGTGCCCGTGCTCTGCGGCTCGGCCCTGAAGAACAAGGGCGTGCAGCCCATGCTCGACGCGGTCGTGGCCTATCTGCCTTCGCCGTTGGACACGCCGCCGGTTGACGGCATCGACCCGCGGACGAACGAGGAAGTGGTGTGCCCGACGGACGAAAACGCGCCGTTCAGCGCCCTCGTCTTCAAGATCGTGGCCGACCCCTTCGTCGGGCGGCTCGCCTACTTCCGGGTCTATTCGGGTAAGCTGGAGAGTGGCTCGTACACCTATAACAGCACGAAGGACCAGAAGGAGCGCGTCGGCCGGCTGATGCAGATGCACGCCAACCACCGCGAGGAGATCCCCGAGGTCTACGCGGGCGACATCGCCGCGATCGTCGGCCTGAAGAACACCTTCACCGGCGACACCATCTGCGACGCGGCCAACCCGGTCATCCTGGAGCAGATCGTCTTCCCCGAGCCCGTGATTTCGCAGGCCATCGAGCCGAAGACGAAGGCGGACCAGGACAAGATGGCCATCGCGCTGCAGCGGCTGTCCGAGGAGGATCCGACCTTCCGGGTGCATACGGACCCGGAGAGCGGGCAGACCATCATCGAGGGCATGGGCGAGCTTCACCTGGACGTCATCACCGACCGCATGCGCCGGGAGTTCCGGGTGGAGGCCAATATCGGCCGGCCCCAGGTGGCCTATCGCGAGACGATCACGCGGAAGGTCCACGCCGAGGGGCGCTTCGTGCGCCAGACGGGCGGCCACGGCCAGTACGGCCACGCCGTGCTGGACTTCGAGCCCAACGAGCCCGGCAAGGGCTACGAGTTCGTCAACGGCATCGTGGGTGGCGTGGTCCCCCGCGAGTACATCCCGGCCGTCGATAAGGGGATCCGCAATTCGCTGCCCACCGCGGGCCGCGCGGGCTACCCCGTCGTCGACATCAAGGCCACGCTGGTGGACGGCTCGTTCCACCCGGTGGAACTCGTCGGAAATGGCCTTCTCCATGGCCGGCTCGCTGGCCTTGAAAGAAGCCATTGACCGGGGCGCTCCGGTGATCCTGGAGCCCATCATGCGCATCGAGATCACCACCCCCGAGAACTTCGTCGGCGAGGTCATCGGCGACCTGAACAGCCGCCGCGGCCACGTCGAACTCGATGGAGACCCGGGGCGGCACCCAGGTGGTGCGCGGCTTCGTGCCGCTGGCCAACATGTTCGGCTATGCCACCGACCTGCGCTCGAAGACGCAGGGCCGGGCGAGCTCCTCGATGGAGTTCGACCATTACGGCGAGCTGCCGCGGTCGCTCGCCGAGGAGCTGGTGGCGAAGGCGCGGAAGTAGGCGCCCGTGCCCGGCGCGAGGCGATTCGCCTCGCGCCGGCCGAGTTCCGCGCCGTTTGTGTCTTTTCGCACAATTTGGTAGAATGCGTGGCCTGCGGCTACGGCTGCTACCAACACGTAGAGTGTTGATCCTGGACCAGTCGAATTAGGAGGAGAACCGATCCCATGGCCAAGAAGAGATTTGAGCGGACGAAGCCGCACCTGAACGTGGGGACGATCGGGCACGTGGACCACGGCAAGACGACGCTGACCGCGGCCATCACCAAGGTGATGAGCCTGCAGGGCAAGGCCCAGTTCGTCGACTACGCCCAGATCGACAACGCCCCCGAGGAGCGCGAGCGCGGCATCACCATCGCCATTCGGCACGTCGAGTACGAGACCGACAAGCGCCACTACGCGCACGTCGATTGCCCCGGCCATGCCGACTACATCAAGAACATGATCACCGGCGCCGCCCAGATGGACGGGGCGATCCTGGTCGTCTCGGCGCCGGACGGGCCGATGCCCCAGACCCGCGAGCACATCCTGCTGGCTCACCAGGTGCAGGTGCCCGCCATGGTCGTCTTCCTCAACAAGGTCGACATGATGGACGACCCGGAACTGTTGGAGCTGGTCGAGCTGGAAGTGCGCGAGCTGCTGAGCAAGTACCAGTTCCCGGGGGACGACATCCCGATCGTGCGGGGGTCGGCGCTGCGGGCGCTGGAGAGCACGAGCAAGGACCCGAACGCGGCGGAATACGCGCCGATCCGGGAGCTGATGCAGGCCGTAGACGACTACGTGCCGTCGCCGGAGCGGGCGGTGGACCGGCCGTTCATGATGCCGATCGAGGACGTGTTCGGGATCAAGGGCCGGGGGACGGTGGTGACGGGACGCGTGGAGCGGGGCAAGGTGAAGGTCGGCGAGACGGTGGAGATCGTGGGGATGCGGGACACGCGGACCACGGTGGTGACCGGGGTGGAGATGTTCCAGAAGACGCTGGACGAAGGGCTGGCGGGGGACAACATCGGCTGCCTGCTGCGGGGGGTGGAGCGGACGGACGTAGAGCGGGGGCAGGTGCTGGCCAAGCCGGGGAGCATCAAGCCGCACACGCGGTTTCTGGCGGAAGTGTACGTGCTGAGCAAGGAAGAGGGGGGACGGCACACGCCGTTCTTCTCGGGGTACCGGCCGCAGTTCTACATTCGGACGACGGACGTGACGGGCAACATCGCGCTGCAGGAAGGCGTGGAGATGGTGATGCCGGGGGACAACACGCAGATGACGGTGGAGCTCATCGTGCCGGTGGCGATCGAGGAAGGGATGCGCTTCGCGATTCGCGAAGGCGGCCGGACGGTGGGCGCCGGGGTCTGCACCAAGATCCTGGAGTGACATGGCCACGTATTGCGTGTTGCGTATTGCGATCGCAGGCTCGCCAGTACGCAATACGCAGTACGCAATACGCAATACGTAAGGGAGAACACGGAGCGTGGCGAAGCAAAAGATTCGCATCCGCCTGAAGGCGTACGATCACAAGATCCTGGACCAGTCGGCCCAGCAGATTGTGGAGACCGCCGAGCGGACCGGGGCGCTGGTGGCCGGGCCGGTGCCGCTGCCGACGAAGATCGAGCGGCACAGCGTCATCCGCAGTCCTTTCATCGATAAGGACTCGCAGGAGCAGTTCGAGATCCGCACCCACAAGCGGCTGATCGACGTGCTCGACCCGAACCAGAAGACGATCAGCGCGCTGATGCGGCTGAATCTGCCGGCCGGCGTCGACATCGAGATCAAGCTGTAGCGCCGGTCGCGGCAACCTGTGGCCGGAAGGGGCCCGCTTTGGGGCCCGGCCTTCCGGCCCGCCAGTAGTGTTCGGCCTCCGGCCGAGCAGAGGGTTTTATGGAGCATGATTAAGGGCATCCTGGGCCGCAAGGTCGGCATGACTCAGATTTTCACCGAGACGGGCACGGCGGCCGGAGTCACGGTGGTGCAGGCGGGGCCGTGTACGGTCACGCAGGTGCGCACCCCGGAGAAGGACGGCTATCGGGCCGTGCAGATTGGCTTCGAAGAGCTGACGGGCCGCCAGGAGCGCAAGCTGACGGCGCCCGAGAAGGGCCATCTGCGCAAGCGCAAGCTGCCGTTGCTGCGCCATCTGCGCGAGGTCGATATCGAGGGCGACACGGCGCCCAACGTCGGCGATCGGGTCGACGTGAGCATGTTCGCGGTGGGCGAGCTCGTCGACGTGGCCGCCACCTCGAAGGGTAAGGGCTTCGCCGGCGTGGTGAAGCGCTACCACTTCCGCGGCGGCCCCAAGACGCACGGCCAGTCGGACCGGCATCGCCGGCCGGGGTCCATCGGCTCGGGCACAACGCCCGGGCGCGTCTACAAGGGCCTGCGCATGGCCGGCCGGATGGGCAACGAGCGGGTGACCGTGCAGAACCTGCGGGTGCTGCAGATTGACCCGGAGCGCAACCTGCTGGTGCTGCACGGCGCCGTGCCGGGGCCGACCAATGGGCTGGTCACCGTGCACAAGGCGGCGAAGGGAACCAAAAAGTAACACACGCGTGGCGCACGTCCGTGCGGATCACGGCCGGCATGTCGGAGCCCGCGGCCTGAAGGCTCGCCGCTTCGACCGCTGCGTTATCGAATGGAGTTGAGAGAGTGCAGGCAACGATTTACGATTTGCAGGGCCAGGCACAAGGCACTGTGGAGCTGAACGATGCGATTTACGGCATCGCGCCCAACTCCGGTGTGGTGCATCAGGCCGTCCTGCGCCAGCAAGCGAATGCCCGCCTCGGGACGCACGACACGCGCACCCGCGCGGAGGTGCGCGGCGGCGGCAGGAAGCCGTGGCGGCAGAAGGGCACCGGCCGGGCGCGCCAGGGTTCAACCCGCGCCCCGCAGTGGCGCCATGGTGGGGTCGTCTTCGGCCCCCACCCCCGGTCGTACAATCAGGATCTGCCGCGCAAGATGCGGCGCCTGGCGATGCGCTCGGTACTCTCGGCCAAGGCCGCGGACGGGCGCATTTTGCTGGTCGACAGCTTCGACGCCCTGGAGCCGCGCACCAAGGCGATGATCGCCTTGCTCGACACGCTCCGGCTGACCGGGCGCAAGATCCTGATCATGACCCCCGGCCGCGTCGAGAACCTCGACCTGGCCGCGGGCAACCTGTCCAACGTGTCGCGCATGCACACCGGTTTTCTCAGCCTGGTCGACATGCTCAAGGCCGAGGTGCTGGTCATGGACCGCGCGAGCGTCGACGTGATCGAGAGCATCCTGGGCCAGACGGGCGGCCGCAACTCGCGGCCCATCGCGCCCCCCGAGGGCGCCCCCGCGACGCTGGTGTCGCCGCTCGAAGGCCAGGAACCGGTCGCGCCCGCCGAGACGGCGGAGGCCCCCGCCGGGCTGGAAGGCCCGCTGAACGCGTCGCCCGCGGCGGCCGGCGTGGCTATCGCCGATGTGGTGCCGGCCGCGACCGAGACCACGCCGCCCAGCCCCGCCTCCGGCACGGCCACGGTCGTCGCCGAGGTAACCCCGGTGCCGGACGAAGCAGCGGCCCCGGACGATGAGGAGGAAGGCTCCTGATGGACAGCAAACTCTATGATGTTATCCGCCGGCCGGTTCTGACCGAGAAGAGCACGCTGCTGTCGGAGCAAGGCAAGTACGCTTTCGAGGTGTCGCGGGAGGCCACCAAGCCCATGGTCAAGCGGGCCGTGGAGCTGGCGTTCCCCAACGTGACCGTCCTCGACGTGCACATCATCAACGTGCACGCCAAGCGGCGCAACTTCAGCCACAACCGGAAGCGGATCAGCGATTGGGGTCCGCGCTGGAAGAAGGCGATCGTGACCCTGGCGCCCGGCCAGAAGATCGAAATCTTTGAGGGGATTTAAGGCATGCCACTGAAACGATACAACCCGACTTCCCCTGGCCGGCGCCTGATGAGTGTCTCCACGTTCGAGGAGATCACCACGAGCAAGCCGGAGAAGTCGCTGCTGGAGATCCAGAAGAAGCACGCGGGCCGCAATAACCAGGGCCGGATTACCACCCGGCACCGCGGCGGCGGGCACAAGCGCTTCTACCGGATCATCGACTTCAAGCGCAATAAGCTGGGCGTGCCCGGCAAGGTCGCGACCATCGAGTACGACCCGAACCGCTCGGCGCGCATCGCCCTGATCCATTACATCGACGGCGAGAAGCGCTATATCCTGGCGCCGCTCGGTCTGCAGGTCGGCGACGCGATCATGGCGGGCAGCGGCGCGGAGGTGCGCGTCGGCAATGCAATGCCGCTGCGCAGCATCCCCCTCGGTACCCAGGTGCACAACATCGAGATGCAGCTGGGCCGCGGCGGCCAGCTGGTGCGCAGTGCCGGGGAATCGGCGCAGCTGCTGGCGCGCGACGAGAAGTTCGCCACCATCCGTATGCCGTCGGGCGAGGTGCGCCGCATCAACGTCGACTGCATGGCCACCATCGGCCAGGTGGGCAATCTCGACCACGAGAATATCCGCATCGGCAAAGCCGGGCGTGCCCGCTGGCTCGGCCAGCGCCCCGAGGTGCGCGGGTCCGTCATGAACCCGCGCGACCATCCCCATGGCGGCGGCGAGGGCCGGGCCCCGCGCGGCGGCCAGCCGCAGACCAAGTGGGGCAAGCCGGCCCATGGCCGGACTCGCAATAACCCGCGCACCGATAACATGATCGTGCGGCGCCGGTATCAGAAGTAAGCTAGAGGGCGGGAGGTAGAATGAGCCGATCGACGAAAAAGGGGCCGTTCGTGGAAGAGCGGCTGCTGAATCGGATCAAGCAGATGAACAGTACCGGCGCCAAGCGCGTGATCAAGACCTGGTCGCGGGACTCCACGATCTTCCCCGATATGGTGGGCCATACGATTGGGGTGCACGACGGGCGCCGCCACGTGCCGATTTACATCACGGAGAACATGGTGGGGCACAAGCTGGGGGAGTTCGCGTTGACGCGCTTCTTCAAGGGCCACATCAAGGGCTCTGAACGTACCCACCGGGCCCGGTAGAGAGGTAAAGGACGATGGAAGTACGCGCAACCGCGAAGTTTATCCGCCGGTCGCCGCGCAAGGTCCGCCTGGTGATGGACGTGGTGCGGGGCAAGCCGGTGCAGGAAGCGCTCGCCATTCTGCGCTTCATGCCGCAGGGCGCGGCGCGGGAGGTGGCCAGCGTGGTCGCGTCGGCCGCCGCCAACGCCGAGAACAACTACCAGATGGCGCAGGACGAGCTGGTGATCACGCAAATCTACGCGAACGAAGGCCCAACCTTCAAGCGGTTTCGGGCCAGGGCGCGCGGCCAGGGCGCGCGGATCCTGAAGCGGACCAGCCACATCACCGTCGTGGTCGACGAACGGGAGGAGGCGATTTAGTTTGGGACGAAAAGTACATCCCATGGGGTTCCGCCTCGGGGTTATCAAGGACTGGCAGTCGCGCTGGTTTGCCGAGCGGAATTATACGGAACAGCTGCACGAGGATATCAAGCTGCGCGCCCTGGTGGGCAAGCGGCTCCCGAACGCGAGCATCTCGAAGATCGAGATCGAGCGCTCGGCGGCGAATCAGATCGAGATCAGCCTGTCCACCGCCAAGCCCGGCATCGTGATCGGCAAGGGCGGGCAGGCCGTCGAGGTGCTGCGCCGCGAGTTCGAGACGGTGACCAGCAAGAAGGTCAAGCTGAACATCAACGAGATCAAGCAGCCTGAACTCGACGCCTATCTGGTGGCCGAGAGCATCGCCGACCAGATCACGCGGCGCGTCTCGTATAAGCGGGCCATGAAGCAGGCCATCCAGCGTGCCATGCGCCTGGGAGCGAAAGGCATCCGCATCCGGCTGAGCGGCCGCCTGGGCGGCGCCGAAATGGCGCGCGTCGTGGGCGAGCGCGAGGGCCGGGTGCCGCTGCACACGCTCCGCGCCGACATCGACTACGGCCAGGTGCACGCGCACACGACCTACGGCCGCGTCGGCGTGAAGGTCTGGATCTATCGTGGCGACGTGATCGGTCCGGGTGGCGAGATTTCGTTCGAGGGCGGCGAAATGCTGCGCGACCGCGACGGTGGCCGCCGGCCGCCGCGCGAGCGCCCGGCCCGCCCGCATGAAGCGCCCCGCCTCGCGGCACCGCCGCGCGCCCAGCACGCGCCGGCTCCTGCGGCTCCCGCGCCGGCCCCGGCACCGCAGGCCGCCGCACCGGCCCCGACACCCGCTGCCGCGGCGCCGGTTGCCGAGACGCCCGCGCCCGTGACCGCCGAAGCGGCGCCCACCGAGGCCCCCGTGGCCGCGGCCCCGGCCGCCGAAGCGCCCGCCGCGCCCCAGGCGGAAACGCCTGCCGCGCCGGAAGCGGCCGCGCCGGAAGCCCCGGCCCCGCCCGCGGCGGAAGCCGCCGCACCCGAGACGCAGCCGGCCGCCGCAGCTGCGCCGCCCGCCGAGGCAGTTGCCCCGAGCGAGACGACCGCCATCGAAGTGCGGCCGGAAGAGTTGCCGGCCCCGGCCGCCGAGCCGGACGCCGGAGCCCCGCCTCCGACTGAACAGGAGAGCTAGCTATGTTAATGCCGAAGCGGACCAAGCACCGCAAGGTGCACCGCGGCACGACCGGCGGAGGCAAGGCCACCCGCGGCAACTCCGTCGCCTTTGGCGATTACGGGTTGCAGGCGCTCGAGGCGGCCTGGATCGACAGCCGCCAGATCGAGGCAGCCCGGCGCGCCATCACGCACCACGTGAAGCGCGGCGGCAAGGTCTGGATCCGCATCTTTCCCGACAAGTCGATGACGCATCGTCCCGCCGAGACCCGTATGGGCTCGGGCAAGGGCGCGCCCGACCACTGGGTGGCCGTCGTCCGGCCGGGCCGGGTGCTGTTCGAGCTGGGCGGCGTGCGCGAGGACATCGCGGCGGAAGCCCTGCGCCTGGCCGGTCACAAGCTGCCGATCAAGACGCGATTCGTCACCCGGATCGCCGAGGGCGCGGTGGTGCACGGGGCGCCCGAGCCCGAGGAGAGCAGTGATGCAGGCGAGTGAGATCCGCGAGATGAGCGACTCCGAAATCCAGGTGAAGCTCGACGGTTTCCGTCAGGAGCTGTTCAACCTGCGATTCCAGACCGCCACTCGCAAGCTGAAGAACCATCGGCGCATCCGGCTGGTGCACCGCGACATCGCGCGGCTGCTCACCGTTATGCGCGAGCGCGAGATCGAGGCCCTGTACGCGGCCGAGATCGCCGAGCTGCAGGAGCTGGCGGCGGCGCTGGATGCGGTGGACGTGGCCCCCGTCGCGGAGCCCGGGGCGGTGGTCGCCCCCGAAGAGGAGTAGAGAGCACGCATGGATATGGATGAGGAAGTCACACAGGCGCAGCCGGAGGTTGCCGACACCGCGGCCGCTCCGTCGGCCACGCCGCTGACGCCCGTCGCGTCGGGCTCGGGCCAGCCGGCCATCGAGATCGACCAGCGCGTCTGGGTGCCGGAGCGCGGCAAGTCGCGGATGCGCACGGGCCGCGTGGTCAGCAACAAGATGGACAAGACGGTGGTGGTGGCGGTCGACCGCCTGGTGCGCCATCCGCTCTATAAGAAGACCATTCGGCGCACGAACAAGTTTGTCGCACACGACGAGCTCCACTGCCAGGAAGGCGATGTCGTCCGGATCCTGGAGACCCGGCCGATCAGCAAGACCAAGCGCTGGCGGGTGGTGGAAGTGGTTTCGCGTGCCGTGCCGCTCTGAGCCGATCTGTAAGGAGAAGGAACAGTGATCCAGCCGCAGACGCGGCTCCGGGTGGCGGATAACACCGGAGCCAAAGAAATCATGTGCATCCGCGTGATGGGCGGCTCCAGTCGGCGGTATGCCGGCGTCGGCGACATCATCATCGCCGCCGTTAAGCAGGCTGCCCCGGGAGGCGCGGTCAAGAAGGGCGAAGTGGTGCGCGCGGTCGTCGTGCGCACGGCGAAGGAGTTCGGGCGCCCCGATGGATCGCACATCCGCTTCGACGATAATGCCGCGGTGATCCTGAACCCGCAGAACAACCCGCGCGGCACGCGCATCTTCGGTCCGGTCGCGCGCGAGCTCCGCGAACGGCAGTTCATGAAGATCGTGTCGCTGGCGCCGGAGGTGCTCTAGCCCCGCCGTGTTGGGGCGCACCGGTAGACAGGGGCAGGGCCAACCTGGTATAATGGTTAGTCGCTTTTATCATGGCTGACTTTCACCTGTCATAAGGCCCCCTCGCCAGGGATGTGGAGTCAGGAGAACAAGGACAAGCAATGAAAGTACATAAGGACGACACCGTCGAGGTGATCACCGGCAAGGACAAGGGCAAGCGGGGCCGCGTGCGCGCGGTGTTTCCCGAGAAGAACAAGGTCGTCGTGGAGAGCCTCAACGTGATGCGCAAGCACACACGGGGGCAGCGCGGGGCCCGCCAGGCAGGCATCATCGAGGTCGAGGCGCCGATGGACGCGTCGAAGGTCATGGTGATCTGCCGCAAGTGCAACAAGCCCGTGCGCGTGGCGCATACCTTCCTGGCCGACGGGTCCAAGGCGCGCAGCTGTCCCAGCTGCAACGAGCTGTTGGACGAGGACACCGAGAAGCGCTGGAGCCGCTAGTGCTGACAAGCAACTCGCCCCGGCCCCACTCGAGTTGCTGCGCCGTTTGGCGCAGCCTTCACGGGGCGAGAGCTCAGTAGCACCCGCGGGACTGATCTGATAGAACCGACGGCGGCAGTGCGCCGATCGGTGGGAGGAACCGGAGTGGCGGATTATATGCCGCGTCAGCGCGAGAAGTATGAAAAAGAAGTGGTCCCCGCGCTGATGAAAGAGTTTGGCTACAAGAATCCGATGCAGGTACCGCGCATCAAGAAGGTCGTGGTGAACATCGGGATGGGCGAAGCCATCGCCAACGCCAAGGCGTTGGACAACGCCGTGAACGACCTGACGGCGATCGTGGGCCAGAAGCCGGTGATTACGCGCGCCAAGCGCTCGATCGCCGCCTTCAAGGTGCGTACCGGCATGCCGATCGGGGTCATGGTGACCCTGCGCGCCGGCCGCATGTACGACATGATCGACCGGCTGCTCAACATCGCCCTGCCGCGCGAGCGTGACTTCAGCGGTGTGAACACCAAGTCGTTCGACGGCCATGGCAACTACACGTTAGGACTGCGTGAGCAACTGATCTTCCCGGAGATCGACTACGACCGGATCGATAAGCTGCGGGGCATGGAGATCACCTTCAACACCACCGCGCGCACCGACCAGGAAGCACGGCGGCTGCTCGAGTTGATGGGCATGCCGTTCCGCCGCGCCTGAGCGGCACACGAAAGGATAAAACAGCAGAATGGCCAAGACATCGCTGATCGTGAAGGCGAATCGGCCTGCCAAGTATAAGGTGCGTGCTTACCATCGCTGTAAGGTGTGCGGGCGCCCGCGCGCCTATATGCGCAAGTTCGGGCTGTGCCGCATCTGCTTCCGCGAGCTGGCTCTGCAGGGCAAACTGCCGGGCGTCGTGAAGTCGAGCTGGTAAGAGGAGAAGAGCAGTCCATGAACATGACCGATCCGATCGCCGACATGCTGACGCGCATCCGCAACGGCGGTCTGGCCCGCCATCAGAGCGTGCTGATCCCGGTTTCCAAGATGAAGCTGTCGATCGCGCAGATTCTGAAGGACGAGGGCTATATCAAAGATTTCGACCTGCCAGGCGAGGACGGCAATCGTACCTTCCGCGTTTGGCTGAAGTACGGACCGGACAAGAAGCCGGTGGTCACCGGCCTCAAGCGGGTGAGCAAGCCCGGGCTACGGGTCTACGCCAACCGCGCCGAGATCCCCGTGGTGCTCGGCGGCCTGGGCGTCTGCATTCTGTCGACCTCGCAGGGCATCTTGTCGGGCCACGACGCGTGGCGCCGGCGGGTGGGCGGCGAAGTCCTCTGCTACGTCTGGTAGCCGCAGGAGGAAACGAGCATGTCGCGAATTGGGAGAATGCCGATTGCGGTGCCGAAGGGCGTCGACGTTCGGCTCGAGAAGGGCAACGAGGTCGTCGTCAAGGGGCCCAAGGGCACGTTGACCGAGACCTTCCACCCGGACATCAAGATCGTGCAGGAAGACGGCACGCTGCACGTGCAGCGCGAGAGCGACGACGGCTTCCACCGCTCGCTCCATGGCCTCACCCGCACCCTGTTGAACAACATGGTGCAGGGCGTGACCACCGGCTTCACGCGCACGCTCGAGATCAGCGGCGTGGGCTACCGCGTGACCAAAGAAGGCAACGACATCGTGCTGGCCGTCGGGTTCTCGCACCCGGTGCGCGTCAGCCCGCCGCCTGGCATCGCGTTCACCACCGAAGGCACGACCCGCATTCATGTGTCGGGCATCGACAAGCAGATGGTCGGTGAGCAGGCCGCGCAGATCCGCCGCATCCGTGAGCCCGAGCCCTACAAGGGCAAAGGTATTGCCTTTGCAGGCGAGCGGATCCGCCGGAAGGCGGGCAAGGCCGGCAAGACCGGCAAGGGTAAGAAGTAGGAGTTATCGATGAAGATCGTACCGCATACACTCTCGTCGCGGGCCAAGCGCCACCGGCGCGTCCGCGCGAAAGTCCAGGGCACCCCGCAGCGCCCGCGGCTGAACGTCTTCCGCAGCCTCCAGCATATTTATGCGCAAGTGATCGACGACACGGCCGGCCACACGCTGGCCGCCGCCGGGAGCCTCGACAAGGAGCTGCGCACGGCCGACGGCACGAAGACCGACGACGCCAAGGCGGTGGGCCGCCTGCTGGCCGAGCGCGCGCAGGCGGCCGGCGTAAAGCAGGTGGTCTTTGACCGCGGTGGATATCAGTACCATGGCCGGGTCAAGGCTCTGGCCGACGCGGCGCGCGAAGCCGGTCTGGATTTCTAAAGGAGACAGCATGCCCCCGAGAATCGATGCATCCCGGCTGGACCTGGAAGAGCGCGTGGTCCAAGTAAACCGCGTCTCGAAGGTGTCCAAAGGCGGCCGCCGCTTCAGCTTCAGCTCCGTCGTCGTGGTCGGCGATGGCCGCGGCCTGGTGGGCGCGGGCACCGGCAAGGCCGGCGAAGTACCCGACGCGATCCGCAAGGGCGCCGAGGACGCCAAGAAGCATATGGTTCGGGTGCCGCTCATCGGCACCACCATTCCCCACGAGGTGACCGCTAATTTCGGTGCCTCGCGCGTGCTGCTCAAGCCCGCGGCCCCGGGAACCGGCGTGATCGCCGGCGGCGGGGTGCGCGCGGTGCTCGAAGCCGCCGGCATCAAGGACGTGCTCACCAAGTCGCTGGGGAACAACAACCCGATTAACGTCACGCGGGCGACCCTCGTGGGCCTGAACAGCCTGCGGACGCCCGAAGAGGAAGCGGCGCGCCGCGGGTTCACACCCGCGCAGATGATCAAGCGCCAGACGTTGCGGGCCGTGCGGCTCGCCATGCTGGCTGCCAGCCAGGCACCGCCGCCCGAGCCGCGCGTGGCTGAGCCGCGGGCCGAGCGGTCGGATCGCCGCGGTGGTCCCGGTGGGCGCGGCGATCGCGGGGGCCCGGGTGGGCCCAGCCGCGGCCGCGGAGGCCCCGGTGGTGGTGGCGGCCGCGGAGGCCGCGGCGGCGGTGGTGGTCGCGGCGGCGGTGGTGGTCGCGGACCCGCGGAGAGCCGCCCGGCGCCGCCTGCCGCGAGAGAGGGTGAAAGCTAATGGCGGACTCGCAGCAGACTCCCCAGGCGGGCGGCACTCTACACGTCACCTGGGTGAAAAGCGCCATCGGCTATAACCAGGATCAGAAAGACACTATTCGATCGCTCGGGCTACACCGGCTGCATCAGACGGTCGAGCTGCCCGACAACCCCGCAGTGCGGGGCATGGTCTTCAAGGTCAAGCACCTGGTAGCCGTCGAAGAAGTATAACAAGGGGCCGGCACGGCCGGATCCGATCCGGCCGCGCCCCCGGGCCCCGTAGCGGTTAAGAAGGAAGAGCCAATGGAATTGAGCGATCTGCACGCACCGGAAGGGGCGTTCACCCCGCGGAAGCGCGTGGGACGCGGCCACGGATCGGGCACCGGGAAGACGGCCGGCCGGGGGCAGAAGGGCCAGAAGGCCCGCAGCGGGCATCACTACATGGCCCGCCACTTCATGGGTGGGCAGACGCCCATCCAGCAGCAGCTGCCCTACAAGCGCGGCTTCAAGAACCCGTTCCGCGTCGAGTGGCACATCGTGAGCCTTGAGCGGCTCGCGGCGCTCGACCAGTCCGGCGCCATCACGCCCGAGCTCATGGTCACCGCGGGCCTGATCCGTGACACGGAGCGGCCCGTCAAGGTCCTGGGCGGCACGACGCTGTCGCAGCCGCTGCAGGTGAGCGCGCACCGCTTCACTGCAAGCGCGCGTGAGGCGATCGAGGCGGCCGGCGGTCAGGTGACCGTGCTGGAGCGCGCGCCTAAGGGCGCCCCGCCTCCCGCTGAGGAAGGAAGCCACTAATGCTCGAGGCCACCGTCAACGCCTTTAAGATCCATGATCTGCGGCGTAAGATCCTGTTCACCCTGGGGATGTTGCTGATCTACCGCGTCATCGCCCATGTCCCGGTCCCCGGCATCAACACTCAGGCCCTGGCCGACCTGTTCAACAGCCAGGACGTGGGCCAGATCCTGGGTGTGCTGAACATCTTCTCTGGTGGCACGCTGAATCAGTTTAGCGTGGCGGCGATGGGAGTCTATCCCTACATCACCGCCTCAATCATCATGCAGCTGCTGGTCGGCATCGTGCCGCGCCTCACCGAGCTCTCCAAGGAAGGCGAGCAGGGGCGCAACAAGATCAACCAGTACCAGCAGTGGATGACGGTGCCGCTGGCGGCCCTGCAGGGCTATGGCCAGTGCGTGCTGATGAAGAGCGCCGGGGTGCTGCCCGGGTTCGACCTGTTCAACGCGGCCGACACGGTCTACTCGTTGTCCGTGCTGGCCTCGCTGGTCGCGGGCACCGTCTTCCTGCTCTGGATCGGCGAGCTCATCACGGAGAACGGCATCGGCAACGGCATCTCGATCATCATCTTCGGCGGCATCGTCTCGCGTCTGCCCACCATGGTCGGCCAGCTGATCTTCAGCCAGGGCTCGACCGGCGAGATCAATATCCTGGGCCTGGCGCTCTTCACGGTGATCGGCCTGATCACGGTCGTCGGCATCGTGCTGATCCAGACGGGCGAGCGGCGCATCCCGGTGCACTACTCGCGCACGGTGATCAAGGGGCAGCAGGTGCGCAAGCAGGCCGGCAGCAGCGTGCTGCCGCTGCGCGTGAACATGGCGGGCATGATCCCGCTGATCTTCGCCGTCAGCATCATGATCTTCCCCGGCACGCTGGCCTCGTTCCTGACGGCGGCCAAGACCGACTGGGTGCGGAACCTGGCGAACGGCATGATCTCCTTCTTCAGCCCGACCAGCTTGCAATATCAGGTCTTTTACTTTATTCTAGTAGTGGCCTTCACCTATTTCTATACGATGGTGGTGTTTGGCCAGCAGGACCTGGCATCGAATCTGCGAAAGCAGGGCGCCAGCGTCCCGGGCATCCGCCCGGGGCCGACGACCAGCAAGTACCTGACGGACGTGCTCAACCGGATTACCCTCCTGGGCGCGGTCTTCCTGGGGCTGGTCGCCGTGATGCCTTACATCGCGCAGTTCATCACAGGGGTCTCGGTGCAGGGCCTGACCAGCACCGCGCTGCTCATCGTCGTGGGTGTAGCCATTGACACAATGAAGCAGCTCGAGTCGCAACTGCTGATGCGGCGGTACGAGGGCTTCCTCTAGACCGTCGTGCCCGGCCGGCGGCCACCCCGCCGGCCGGCTCAGGCGGCCTGGCACGGGTCCCCAGTGGGCATTCACCGCTAGCCGGTCTGACAACGGAGTCAGGAGGTCAACGATGATACTGGTTCTACTCGGCGCCCCGGGTGCGGGCAAGGGCACCCAGGCCGACATCCTGAGCGAGATGCTGGGGATTGTCCACGTGTCCAGTGGGGATCTGCTGCGAGAGCACCGTCGCAGCGGCACCGCGCTGGGCAAGCTGGCCGACACCTTCCTCGACCGGGGCGAGCTCGTCCCGGACGACGTGGTGATTGGCATGGTGACTGCGCGGCTCGCCGAGCCCGACGCGGCCCCCGGCGTGATCCTCGACGGCTTCCCGCGCACCGTGGCCCAGGCCGACGCGCTCGACACGCTGCTGGCCGCCTCCGGGAAGCAGGTCGACAAGGCCCTGTATGTCCAGGTGCCGAGCGCGGCCCTGCTGGATCGACTGTCGGGCCGCTGGATTTGCCGGAACTGCCAGACCACCTATCACGAGAAGTTCAATCCACCGCCCGCGCCTGGCGTCTGCGGGGTGTGCGGCGGGGAGCTCTATCAGCGCGAGGATGACCGCCGCGAGGTGGTCGAACGGCGCCTCGAGGTCTACTTCGCGCAGACCCTCCCGGTGATTGAGTACTATCGGCAGCACTGCCGCCTCCTCGAGGTCGACGGCGACCAGCCGATCGAGGACGTCACCCGGGCCTTGATCGACGCGATCCGTGACGGACCTGACCTCGTCGGGCCCGATCTGGTGGTCGGTACGGCCGCCTGAGCGGGCCCGACGGAACAGCGTGGTGTTGCAGTGGGCGCAAGGGGCGACGGACGCGTCGCCCCTCAGCCTGTCTCCGCCCCGCGCGGCCTGGGCGACAAAGGATTTAGCAGAGTGGCACACACGCAACCGACTATCAAGAGCCCGGCGGAAATCGCAATCATGCGCGAGGCCGGGCGCATCGTCGCCGAGACGCTGGCGCTCGTGCAAGAGCACGTGCGCCCCGGCGTGACGACGGCCGAGCTCGACCGCCTCGCCTACGAGCATATCCGCGCGCGCGGCGCCGTGCCCTCGTTCAAGGGCTATAACGGCTTCCCGGCCTCGATCTGCACCTCGATCAACGAGGAGATCGTGCACGGCATCCCGGGCGACCGCCGGCTGGAGGAGGGCGACCTGCTCAGCGTCGACTGTGGCGCGCTCTACCGCGGCTACCACGGCGACGCCGCGACGACCGTCGGCGTCGGCACGATCACGCCCGCCGCGCAGAAAATGATCGACGTGGGCTGGGAATCGCTCTTCGCGGGCATCCCCCACGCGCGCGCCGGCAACCGCATCGGCGACATCAGCGCGGCGATCCAGGAAGTGCTGGAGCGCAACGGCTACGGCGTCGTGCGCGACCTGGTGGGCCACGGCATCGGCCGCCACCTGCACGAGAGCCCGAACGTGCCGAACTTCGGCCCGGCGGGCCACGGTCTGCGTCTGGTGCCCGGCCTGGTGCTCGCCATCGAGCCGATGCTCACCCAGGGCAGCTACGAGTCGGACACGCTCGACGACGACTGGACCATCGTCACGCGCGATAAGGGCCTGTCAGTGCACGTCGAGCACACGATCGCCATCACCGACGGCGAACCCGAGATCCTGACGCTGCCGTAGCCCTGGACAAAGTGCACGCGGATGTGGTATAATTGACGCTTGGTGCCCCCTGTGGCGCAGGTGGAATATTGTCTCGCCCGTGGTCGCGATGGCCTGCCGGATTCCGGCGCGCCGCGGCCGCCCGCGGAGTGGTGGCGATGACCGGACGGCAGGGTATCACTGTAGTCGAAGGGCGCGTGGTGGAAACCCGCCCCAACGCAATGTTCGCGGTGGAGTTGGAGAACGGCAACCGGGTATTGGCCCACGTTGCGAGTGAGATCCGCGTCACCCTCGGACGGATTATTCCGGGCGATTGCGTCAAGCTGGAGCTGTCGCCCTATGATCTGTCCCGCGGGCGGATCACCCACCGTTGTAAGTGAGCGCTGCGCTCGTGAGAGGGCAGCCCGGATGTCCAAAGGAGTGTGGGCCGGATGAAAGTTAAGGCATCGGTAAAGACCCGCTGCGAGCGCTGCCGTGTGATCAAGCGCAAAGGCGTGATCATGGTCATTTGCACCAATCCGCGGCACAAGCAGCGGCAAGGCTAACGCAAGGCGTTAGAGGGAGGAACCAGCGTGGCACGAATTGCCGGGATCGACATCCCGCGCGATAAGCAGGTAGAGACGGCGCTGACCTACATCTACGGCATCGGCCCGACGTCGGCCAAGAAGATCCTGGCCCGCACGTCGATTGCACCCGACACCCGGGTGCGCATGCTGACCGAAGAAGAGGTCAACCGCCTGCGCGAGATCGTCGACCGCGAGTATCGGGTCGAAGGGGACCTGCGCCGGGAAGTCAACCTGAACATCAAGCGCTTGATCGAAATCAAGTGCTACCGTGGGATCCGCCACCAGCGCGGGCTGCCGGTGCGTGGCCAGCGGACCCGCACGAACGGCCGGACGCGGCGGGGTCCCAAGCGGATCGTCGCGGCGAAGAAGAAGGCCCGCAAGTAACGCGGGCCCTGCGTGAGCTGACAAGGAGTAGGAATGCCTGAGAAGAAGCAGGCGTCGCCGCGCACCGCGCGGGCGGCGCGCGGGCGCCGCCGCGAGCGCAAGATGGTGCCGCGCGGCCAGGCGCACGTGCAGGCGAGCTTCAACAACACGATCGTGACGCTGACCGACCCGACCGGCAATGTGCTGAGCTGGGGCAGCGCCGGGGCCGCGGGCTTCAAGGGCTCGCGGAAGAGCACCCCGTACGCCGCGCAGATCACCGCCGACGGCGCCGCCAAGCGCGCCATGGAGCACGGCCTGCGCCACGTCGACGTCTTTGTGAAGGGCCCCGGCTCGGGCCGCGAGGCCGCCATCCGCGCGCTACAGGGCGCCGGGCTGCAGGTGACGAGCATCACCGACGTGACTCCGATCCCGCACAACGGCTGCCGGCCGCCGAAGCGCCGCCGCGTCTGAGCCTGTCCCGGGTCGCCCCGTGCGACCCACGGCGTCCCGCCCGATCTATTCTGGCCTGCCGGCCTTGGGCTGGGTGCTGACGAACCTAACCGAATCGAACACGACACAGGAGGAAGAACAATGGCCCGTTATACCGGACCTGTTTGTAAACTGTGCCGTCGCGAAGGAACCAAGCTCTTCCTGAAGGGGGAGCGCTGCTTCACGCCCAAGTGCGCGATTGAGCGGCGCAACGTGCCCCCCGGACAGCACGGTCAGCGACGGCGCAGCAAAGTTTCGGATTATGGCTTGCAGCTGCGCGAGAAGCAGAAGGCGCGGCGCACGTATGGGATCCTCGAGCGGCAGTTCCGCCGTCACTTCGATCTGGCGGATAGCCGCCCCGGCGTGACCGGCGACAATCTGCTGCAGATCCTCGAGACCCGCCTCGACAATATTGTCTACCGCCTCGGCCTCGCGGATTCGCGGCCGCAGGCGCGCCAGCTTGTGTCGCACGGCCACCTCATGGTCAATGGCGTGAAGACGGACATCCCATCCTATCTCGTCAAGCCCGGAGATGTGATCGCCGTGCGGCCCGAGCACCTGACCGACGAATACTTCAAGGCCGTCAGCACCGAGATCCGGCGCAAGGACGTTCCGTCCTGGCTGTCGCTGGATCCGGCGGCGCTGAGTGGCCGGCTGGTGAACCTGCCCGCCCGCGCAGACCTGGACGTGAACCTCAACGAGCAGCTCATCGTCGAGTACTACAGCCGCTAAGGATGTTGATTCTTGATCGTGATTTTGCGAGAGGAGGGGTTCACGTGGCAGAGTTGATCATGCCCCGGGTGGAAGTTGTCGCGACGGCTCCCAACTACGGGCGCTTCGCGATTGCGCCACTCGAGAAGGGGTATGGCCTGATCCTCGGGAATGCCCTGCGCCGCATCCTGCTCTCGTCGCTGCCCGGGGCGGCCGTGACGAGCGTACGGATCGAAGGCGTCTATCACGAGTTCTCGACGCTGCCTCACTTGAAAGAGGACGTGACCGAGATCATTCTGAATGTAAAGAAGCTGCGCCTGCGGTCGTTCAGCGACCGCCCGGTGCGGCTGCAACTGTCGGCCACCGGCCCCGGCCGCGTGCGTGCCTCCGACATTGCCCTGCCGAGCACGATCGAGCTGCTGAACAGCGACCAGGTGCTGGCCACGCTCGACAGCACCGAAGGCCGCCTGGAGATGGAGCTCGTGGTCGAGCACGGCCGCGGCTACGTCTCGTCCGAGATGCGCGAGGGCTTGCCCATCGGCACGATCCCGGTCGACGCCATCTTCTCGCCGATCCCGCGCGTCAACTACGTGACGGAGCCGATCGAGGACGGCGAGTTCCCCGGGTCGGAGCAGCTGCTGCTCGAGATCTGGAGCGACGGCACGATCGACGTCGGCGAGGCGCTGAGCCTGGCCGCGTCGGTGCTGGGGCAGCATAGCACGCTGCTCGCCAACTACAGCAGCCCGGAAGCCGCCGCCGCCGAGGCGGCCGCCCCGGGCGCGACGGCGATCCCGCCGCACATCGCCGAGATGCCCATCGAGGACCTCGGCCTGAGCGTGCGTACCTTCAACTGCTTGAAGCGCAGCGGGATCACCAAGGTCGGCCAGATCTTGCAGATGGACCGCAAGGAACTGCTCGGCGTGCGCAACTTCGGCCAGAAGTCGTACGACGAGCTGCAAGACGCGCTGGCGACCCGCGGGTTGGCGCAGCCCGGCGGGGAGCTCGACAGCGAGGCGTTCGCCCTGCTGCCGGCCGAGGACGGCGACGACGACGAAGACATGACTGCAGACGAAGAAGGCTTTGAGCTTGAGCCGGGCCAGACTTCGTACACGGCTGCGCCCGACGACGACGTGTCGCCGGAGTAGCCCCAGCGGAGGAATGAGGTAATGGGGGCACGACATCGCATCGGGGGCCGCCAGCTGAACCGCAACAGCGGCCAGCGCAAAGCGCTCTACCGGAATCTGCTGATCTCGCTGGTCACGCACGACCGGATCCGGACGACCGAGGCCAAGGCCAAGGAGATCCAGCCGATGATCGAGAAGCTGATCACCATCGGCCGGATCGACACGCCGCACCAGCGAAACCTGGCGCGCAGCATCCTGGCCAACGAGGACGCGGTGGCCCGGCTCTTCGACGACGTGGGGCCCCGCTTCGTCGGGCGCCCGGGCGGCTATACCCGCATCTTCAAGATCAACACGCGCCCCGGCGACGGGGCCACGGTCTGCCAGATCGAAATGGTGGAATGAGGCCCGCCGCTCCGGCGCTCCCGCGGGAGCCCGGTGCCAAGCGACCTCACGCGGATTAGTTGCTGTACCGTTTAACACTGGAATATGACGGCACCCACTTCCACGGATCCCAGGCACAGGCGGCCGCGCGCGGGCGCACGGTGCAGGGAGAACTGGAAGGGGCGCTGGCCCGGCTGACCGGAGGCGCGGTACGCGTCGCCCTGGCGGGCCGGACGGACGCCGGGGTGCACGCGCTGGGCCAGGTGGCGAGCTTCGCGCTCGATCGGGCCTGGGAGCCCGCCACGTTGCGGCGGGCGCTCAACGCGGTTCTGCCGCCCGATCTGGCGGTACGCGCCGCCACCCCGGCGCCCGACGGGTTTCACGCCCGGTTCAGCGCGCGGGGGCGGGCCTACCGCTACCTGATCCGGCAGGGGCCCGTCCGCGCGCCGCTGCTACGCGACCGCACCTGGCACGTGCACGCCACGCTCGACGTGCCCGCGATGGACGCGGCGGCCCGCGTGCTGCTCGGGCGCCACGATTTCGCGGCGTTTGCCGGCTCCGGGCTCGGCGTGCCGGCTCGGCCGGACGCGCCGGAGCGGCGCCGGAGCACGATCCGCGAAGTCTTCGCGGCGGGCTGTAGCGTGCTGCCGGAGCCGGGCCTCTTCGCCGAGGCTGTGCCCGCGGGGACCGAACGGCTGATCGCGGTAGACCTGGCGGCGAACGCGTTCTTGCCGCAGATGGTGCGCACGATCGTGAGCACGCTCGTGGCCGTGGGCCGGCAGCAGCTGAGCCCGGCCGACTTTGAACAGATTCTGGCGGGTGCGGATCGCCGCGCCGCCGCGGCAACGGCGCCGCCCCAGGGCTTATGCCTGGTGCGCGTCTGGTACAGCCACCCGGCTGCAAACGAGGAGTATGACGATGAATCAGCAGAAGACCTGGACCCCGAAGGGGGCCGAGGCCATGGCCCAGCGGCAGTGGCATCTGATTGATGCCGACGGCCAGACGCTCGGCCGCCTGGCGGGGCTCGTGGCCCGCCTGCTGCGCGGCAAGCATAAGCCCAACTTCACCCCGCACCTCGACGTCGGCGACTTCGTCGTCGTGATCAACGCGAGCAAGATCCGGGTGACCGGCGATAAGCTGCACAAGAAGATGTACTATCGCCACTCGAACTACCCGGGCGGGTTCAAGGCCGTGCCGCTCGACGACATGGCACGCAAGCACCCGGAGCGGCCGCTGGAGCAGGCCGTGCGCGGCATGCTGCCGCAGAACAACATGGGCGATAACCTATTCCGCAAGCTGCACGTGTACGCCGGCCCGGCGCACCCGCACGCGGCGCAGAATCCCATGCCCTATCCGATGGACCAGGCCGCCGAGGAAACCGGCCAGACGCACTAAGCGGGAGAGACAGATGACGAGCAATCGCACCTATTACTACGGGACCGGCCGGCGCAAGGAAGCAGTCGCCCGCGTGCGCCTGTATCCGGGAACGGGCCAGATCGTGGTCAACAGCCGCACCCCCGAGCAGCACTTCGGCGCCCGCGCGGCCTACGAGCGAATCGTGACGGCCCCCATGCGGGTCACCGACACGCTGGGCCGCTGGAACGTGATGGTCGAGGTCTCAGGCGGGGGTACGTCCGGCCAGGCCGGCGCCGTCGCCCACGGCATTGCGCGCGCCCTGGTGGCCGCCGACACCGAGGCCTATCGCCCGACGCTGAAGAAGGCCGGCTTGCTGACCCGCGACGCACGCGTCAAGGAGCGCAAGAAGGTCGGTCTGAAGCGGGCGCGCAAGGCCCCGCAGTACACCAAGCGCTAATCGCCGGACCGGCGGGGCGCCCAACCCGGGCGCGCCCCGGCACGCGGTACGCCGCGCCCGCCCGGCAGACTTGCCGCACGGCGCGCGGCTTCGTTCCGCGGCACCCGCGCGGGCGGGCTACGCCCGCCGCGGGCCGTGCCTGATTCAATAGCTGCCGGCGTCACAGGAGCCGCCCCGCCCGATCGGAGCGGCTCCTTTGGCGCCCGGCGTCAATCGACGAGGGGTATGGGATGCCGAAGCGGATTACGGTGATGCTTGACGACGAGGCGGCCGCGCTGCTGCCGCGGCTGGCCGGCGGCGCGCGCAAACAAGGGGAGTACCTGAGCGGGCTGATCCGCGCGGCGGCCGCGCGTCCGGCCGGCGGCGGCGCCACGCCGGAGGCGACCGAGCTGGAGCACCTGCGCATTCAGGTGCGTGGCATCATCGGCGAGCTCCAAAGCCTGAACGCGCGCCTCGTCACGCTCGAAACGCAGGACGAGTAGCTCCGCGCCGGGCGCAGATCAGCCGCCGATCTGTTGCAGGGCGCGCATCACCAGGTCCTCCACCGGCACCGAGCCGTCGGCCGGTAGCTGAGGCAGCACCTGGTTGATCTCGCTCGGGCCGTAGCCCAGGCTGGTCAGCGCGGCGGCGACGTCGGCCAGCGGGCCTGGCGGCAGCGCGCCGCTCGCCCCGGTCACGCCGAGGGCGACGAGATCGAGCTTGCCCTTGAGCTCCAGCACCATGCGCTGGGCCAGCTTCTTGCCGACCCCCGGCACCCGCGTCAGCATCACCACGTCGCCCTGGGCGATCGCCTGCTCCAGCGTGTCGGCGGGCAGGGTGCTCAAGATCCCCAGCGCCACCCGCGGGCCGACCCCGGTCACGTTCAGCAGTGTCTCGAACAGCTGCAGCTGGCGCCGCGTCAGGCAGCCGTAGAGGGTGAGTGCGTCCTCGCGGACGGCCAGGTGGGTGTGCACGTGCACCGGCTCGCCCTCCGTGCCGACCTGGCTGAGCGCCGAGGCGGGCACGAAGACGCGATAGAGCACGCCTCCACAGTCGACAATGATGCTGTCCGCCTCCTTGGCGAACAGGGTGCCCCGCAAGCCCGCGATCATGCGCTCCCTCCGCTCTGCGCGGGCCGACGCCCCGGCCCGGGCCAGCACCCAGAACCAGGTCTCGCGCCCCGCCGTGTGTTCTTCCGCCCAGTCCACCACGAAGCCCGCGGCAGCCAGCAAGGCCAGGTTCGTCTCGCGCCCATAGTGGCTCCACCACATCGGCGCGCCCCAGCCCTCCCAGTTCTCCTCGCGGCCTTCCCAGGCGCCCACCGACCAGGTGGCCAGGAATCGGCCGCCCGGCGCCAGCCAGCGGTGGATGCGCGCCAGCAGCGCCGGTTGCTCGTCGCGCGGCACGTGGATAATGGAGTAGCAGGCGACGACCGCCGCGAAGTGCGCCGGAGGGAAGTCGACCGCCGTCATGTCCGCCTGGATGAAAGTCGCGCCCGGCACGAGGGTCCGGGCGAGCGCGATCTGCCGCGCCGAGAAGTCGACGCCGGTGACGGCGAAGTGCGCGCTGAGGCGCTGTGCCACGGGCACGCCCGCCCCGCAGCCCAGGTCCAATACCGCGGCGCCGGGGCCGCAGCGACGCCGCGAGGCGCTCCAGGGCCGCCAGGGTCCAGGGCTCGGCCGGGTCCTTGCGGGCCAGGTATTGCTCGGCCATGTGGTCATAGCCGGTCGCGACCACGTGCCGGGGATCGGCGTCCGCCATCAGCGCCTCCTCGCGTCAGATCAGGGGGTGGCCGGCTGCCGGCCGCCCTTGCGCGGCGGGCGCCCGCGGCGGCCGGGCCGCCCGGGGCCCGCGGGGTGCGGGGCCGCGCCGTTCGTCGGGGCGGCCGCCGCCGCGCCTGTGCCGTTGGCGTTCGGGCCGGCGTCCTTGGCCGGGATCGCGCTCGCGGCGCGGCGGCCGCGCGGCTTCTCGGCCGGGCGCGGATCCTCCGCCAGTTGGGGGAAATAGCCCGCCCCTTTGAGCTCCTTGGCCAGCTTCTGCCAGGGGTCGTCGCGCGTCCAGACGGTCGTGCGCGGCAGCCGGATCAGCGCGACGGTCGGCGTCAGCCGGCGGGCGATGAAGCCCTTCAGGCGGCGCGAGGAGAGGAGCTCGTCGAGCACCTCGGCGTTGTCGACCTCGACCAGCGTGGCCTTCTGCAGCATGACGCGCTTATAGCTGCCGCCCCAATCCGCAATCGACTGCATCACGTTCTGAGGCACCGGCTTCTGGCTGTTCGCGCTCAGGAACTGCTGCACCTGCGCGGGCGCCCGGCCGCTGCTGCGCGCGCGTAGCACGCTGTCCTTGGTCAGCGTATAGACGCTGACGTGGTCGTGGCGCGCCAGATCCGCGCAGCCGAGCAGGGCCCAGATCGCGGGCCCGTCAGGCGCCAGCACCAGCACGTCGAAGTTCGGCTGGACCAGTAGCGCCTGGGCCGGGCTCTCCGGCGGGATCAGGGCGTCGGGGTGGTTGAGCACCTGCGCGCCGGCCGGCGTGAGGCGGAAGGCCACGGCCGTGCCGTTGCGCTCGCGGCCCACGTCGACGAGGCCCATCCAGAGCAGCGTGCCTGTGATCATCGAGCCGAGCAGCAGGCCCTCGTGGTTCATCCAGCGCGCTTCGAAGTCGCGGAGGCCCTTGACCCCATACTGGCGCACGATCTCGTCGCGGCTGCACAGCAGGTAGGGGTCGACGGCGCGCACATGCTGCAAGAAGCTGTCGAGGCTGAGCCAGGTGTCAAGCGGGCAGGCGGCGAGGTGCACGGCCAGGCGCTTGCGTGCCGCGGGCAGATCGGCGGAGCGGCCAAGAAGCAGCGGGACCTCGGGCTCCTCGGGCAGGTGGCGATCTTCGAGCCAGAGCGCGAACAGCCGCCGCAATTGCACGGCGAAGGAGAGCGTGACCCAGCTGTCGAGGCGCGGGCCGGGCACCTTGCGGCGGGGCGTCTCCTCCTCGGCCAGCAGCCCGAGCGTCTCGGCGAAGTGGAGCACGAGGCCGAGGTAGGTGTCATCCGCGCCCGGTGCGGGGCAGCGGAACGACTCCTCCAGCCGCTTGAGCGCGCGCTTGGGGAGCTCATTGTTGTGCCGGTTGATGAGTACTTCGTTCTGCGCGAAATGCGCCAGCGTGGTCAGCAGGTTCCAGGGCAGGTCCACGGGGTGGCGGCTGTCGACGACGGGCGGATTGGCGGCGACGGCGACGGGCGCCGCGCGGGCCACCACATCCCCGGGCGCGCGCACCTGTCGCGGCACGAAGAGCATGCGGCGGTCGTCCCACAGTGTCTCGAAGGCCAGCGCGCGCACCTCGAGAGCGGCGAAGTGACGCTGGAGCTCGGCGTGGCCCCAGCCGAGGGCGGCCTGCACCGCGCCGGCCGGGGCGCGGCCGTCATGCTCACACAGATACGTGAAGAGCCGCCGGCTCTCCGGGCTGACCTCGCAGAGCATCCGCTCGCGCGTGGCGCCGCCTTCCAGCATCGCGTCGAGAATTTCGATCACGGCGGGCTTGGCCATGTAGTGGAGGTCACGCACTTGCCAGCGATCCGCGATGCGCTCCAGCATGGGCGGGTCGAGCCGGTCGAGCAGCACGGCCGGCGGTTCGTCGAAGGGCGGACCGGCCAGGAGCTCGGCGTGGATCGCGCCGAGCACACGGCTCATCTCGCCGGCCATCGAGACCACGCGGCGCTTGACGGCAGGGGTCTGGTTGCGCATACCCCAGGCGTAGAGGTTGTCGCCGGCCGAGACGACGCGGCTGCCCCGCACCAGCGCCTCCTCGACGTCGCTCAGGCCCAGCGCGCTCAGGCGGCCGAGCAGGGGCTCGATCTCGGCGGCGGGCCGGCTCCATTGGGCGGGCAAGTCGTCTACCAGGGCCATGCAGTTGCGCTGCTCGATCAGCCAGAGCAGGAAGGCGCGCTCCTCGGGGTCCAGCGTCTCCCAGACCGTCCGCACATTCGGCTTTTCCGTCATCTCCCGATAGATGGCGATCGCGGCGTCGTTGTGGTTCAGGTCAACGAGGGAGATGTGCCAGGCGTGGGCTATGGCTTTGAGCTCCTCAAAGGAGCGGCCCATCAGCCTGCCGAGTAGATTTTTCACGCCGTCTCCTGTTCTAATGTGCGGCCGGCCGCGAAAGGTGCATAGCATCTAATCATACCGGATCGGCCCGGTTGTTGTCAAAAACGCCCCTGCCGCCAGCGCTCGGCGGCGCCCCGCCCACGCCCGTGGTTTTTGACAAGCCAAAGGGGCCGGTGGTACAATAAATGCGCGTACACGCCTTGCAGACAGGCGCGCCAGGACCCGGCCCACATGGCTCTGCACTCGACCTCTCGCCCCGGGGTACTGAGCAAAGCGAGGAACTCCATGCAACAAATGGATCGGGATCGCGACAAGAACGGTGGGGGCAACCAGCGTCCGTCGTCGCTGTTGGATAAGCAGTTGGAGGAGATCCTGCGCAGTGCGGAGCGCACACGGCGGCGCCAGATCTTCTGGCAGCGCGTGCGCAGTATGCCCACTCGAGCCCTACGCAGCCTGCGCGGCGGCCGACGCCTCTCGGCCGGCCGGCTCATGGGGATGGGCTTCGCGCTCTGTATCGTGGCGACGCTGGTCCGTGGCATGCTGCCCTGGCTGTCGGCGCTGCTGATCCTGGCCGGGGTGATCCTCTTTGTCAGCCCGATCTTCCTCAGCTTCAGGCGGGGCGGCGGGGCCGGGGCGCGCGAGGAGCGGCTCTGGCGCGGCCGGATCATCGAGTACCCGCACCGCGACCCCCTGCAGAGCGCCTCGGCGTGGGTGCGACGCACCTGGCGCCGCATGCGCGGCGGGCCTCCACCCGGCCGGCGCTAGCGGACCGCGTCGAGCCAGTCGAGGGTGCGGGCGGTGACCGCCGGGTCGCGCCCGGGAGAACAGTGATCGCCCGCGTCGATCAGCCAGAGGGTGCGCGGCTCTCCCGCCGCGGCGTAGAGGTCTTCGCTGATCCGTGCCGCCGCCCGCGCGTCGCCCGTCGCGTGGATCAGCAAGAGAGGCCGCGGCGCAATCTCCCCGACCGCGGCATAAACGTCGTGGGATTCCAGCCAGCAAGCCAGGTCGCAGCCCATCACGCGCGGGAAACCCGTGCCGCCGGCACGCCACCGGCCGAGCGGCGTCTCCGGGTCGTCGGCGTCGCGCAGCACCTGGCCCAGGGCCGGTTCGTCGAGCGGGTTGAGCGCCACGCAGGCGGCGAGCGCCGGCCATGCGCGCGCGGCCAGGAGGGCCCAATAGCCGCCCATGCTGGTGCCGCGCACGACGATACGCTCCGTATCGATACCCGATTCGTTCTGCAGCCAGGTGAGCGCCGCGCCGACGTCGTGCACGGTGCGCGAATCGAGGCAGCCGTCGCTGGCGCCGTGGCCGCGGAAGTCGAAGCTGAGCACCACCCAGCCGCGGGCCACCGCCTCGGCGGCGAAGCCGGCCTGGTTCTCCTTACACGACCCGAAGCCATGACAGAGGATCAGGGCGGGCGCCGCGTCGCCTGCGGCCGGGCGGTGCAGCCGGGCCGCGAGAGTCAGACCGTCGCTGGCGAGGGTGAGTTCTTCACAGTGCATGGTTGGCGGGCTTTCGGCAGGCTTGGGTACGCTCCCCGGGGCGCCACAGCGCGCCCCTGGGTCCATTGTACGCGGGGGCGCCCCCGGCGGCTGTAATCAGGCGCACAGATGCGCGCGCCCGCGCCTACGCCGTCTGGTTACCCAGTATCCCTAGCTGCCAGCGCGCCCACTGCGCTCCGGTCAGCGCCTCCTGATTGCCCGGCTCCGAACGCAATACCCGCTCCATGCAGGCCAGGGTCGTCGCGGCATCCTGTGCGATGCCGCCGTAGTAGAGCCAGGCTTGCACGTTGTTGCCGTCGGCGGCGATCGCCTTGAGGAAGAAGTAGCGGGCGCGACCACGATTGCCGAGGGCCGCCGCGTCCATGCCGTGGCGCAGCAGTCGCGCGCTGACCAGTGCGAGGATCTCGTTCGAGCCGCCCGGGCTCGCCGGCACCGGCCAGGTAAGCTCTTCCTCGGACTCGGCGGCCAGCTCCGGCGCGATGGCCGGGAACGCCGACGCGCGCGCGTAGGTGGCGCCACAGGCGCGGCTGGCGCGAAGGTGACCGCAACCGGCGCTGCCACCTCGACGGCCGGCGCGGCTGCGATCGGGGCTGCGGGCGGCTCGGGCGCCGCCTCGACCACGGGTGCGAAGGTAATCTCAGCGGGGGGCGCCGGCAGGGTATCGACCGCGGGGGCCAGGGCCTCGGCCACGAGCGGCGTCGCTTCCGCTGGCGCCACCTCCGGAGCGGCTGCCGCCGCGACCCCGGATGCGGGCGCGAATGCGATTTCGTTCGGCTCTTCGGGGGGCGCCTCGATCACGGGGAGCGGCGCGAACAGCGCGGCGAGCGACGCGAGCACGCCCGGCTCCTCTTCCGTCTCGAGCGGCGCGGTCTGCAGCGCCGCAACCGGCTGGGCCTCCGCGGTCTGCGGCGCGGCCGCAACCGGCTCGGCCGGCGCGGCCGGCGCGTCGACGGTCGCCGGGAAGAGGGGCATCGTCTGCGGCACGGCCAGCCGGGCCGCGGGCTCCGCGAGCGTCGAGGTGGTGCTGGTGCTGGCGGGATAATACGTGCCGATCGGGGGCGGGGGCTCCTCGAGCGGCCCGGTCTGCCGGCGCGCCAGGCGGCCGGCCTGTTCCAGCGTGCCGGTGCGCATCATCGTGTCCGGCCGGTAGATGATCTCCGGCGTGGCGGCCGCTTCGGCCAGGGCCGAGGTGTGCAGGCCGGCGGTCGATGGCCCCGCCGTCAGGTCGTTCGGGCTCAGCGTGGACGTGATGGGCGTCCGCCCGAGGCGGCTGCCGTCGAGCGGCTGCGTCACGGGCCGATGTGGCCGGCCGGCGTCGTCGGGCCCGAGCACGGACGTGCGGTGGCCGGAGGCCGGCGGACCCGCGGTGCCCTCGTCGGTCGGCAACACGGCGGTCGCGGGCGCGCCCAGGCTGCGGGTCGGCGTGGTGCCCGTCATGGGGGGCACCAGTGGCAGCGGCAGCTGGAGCAGCCCCAGCTTCTCGCGCGCCCAGATCAGCCCGTTCCAGGCCTGCGGCTCGTTCGGCTCCAGCTGCAGCACCTTCTGCATGCAGGACAGCGTGAGGGCCGCGTCGTCGGCCACGCCGCCGAGATAGAGCCAGGCGCGGCCCAGGTTCAGGTCGGTGCGCACCGCCTGGACGAAATAGTACCGCGCGTCCTCCCGATTCCCCTCGACGGCCGCGCGCACGCCCAGGCGCAGCCATTCGTAGGCCATGGCATCGGCCCCGCTCTGCAGGTTGAGCGAGCGGGCCGCGCGCGCGTAGCTTATCGGTGACTGTAGGAACAGGATTGCCGTCATCTTGCACCCCCTCGTTGATGGTTCAACGAAGCACGCGCGAAAAGGTTGCCGAGCTAAGGCGTTTCGTCGACCAGCCGGACGTGGACCCAGGTTTCCCGCGGAATCGCCAGCCGGGCCATGACCGCATCAGAGACCAACAGGCGATTGGCCAGGCTGGGGCGCCCTTCCACCGGCACCTCGACCGTCCGATCGTCCGCGGCCAGGATGCGCACGCGCACCCGCCCCGGCGTCGCCCGGCTGCCCTGAATCAGCAAGTCGAGCATCAGATCGTCCATCAACACCTGCCAGGGATCGGCAGGCGGCCGCGGGTCCTGGCTGATGGGCATCACCACCATCTGCAGCATGCTCTGCCGGGCATCTTGCAGCTCGATCAGCCCGCCCTTGACCAGCCGGTTGGCGATCATCTGCGCCTCGAAGTCGCTGCACGGGATCTGCGCGGCCAGGGCCCGCAGGTCGCGCCGTCCGTCGACCAGAGTCAGGAAGCGCCACTCGGCGAAGCTGAGATTGATCGGCCCCGTTGGGCTGTCGATCTGCGGGACCACGCGGACCACCAGGTTCATAGTGGTGATGCGGGCGCGGGCCTCTTGCGCTTCCTCGGCGAGGCGCCGGCCCGCGGCAACAATGGCCGTGTTGCTGGCCGTGATCGTGGGCTCAATCTCGGGCACGTAGCCCTCGAAATGGAACTGACCTTCCTGCCAGGTGAAGGGCACGAGCGCCGCCTGGTAGCCGCTCTCCTTGCCCGCGACCGCGTGCACGATCACGCCGTCGCGGAAGTAGAGCGCGGCCCGGCTGCCGTTCTGCTCCAGCGTGAGCTCGCCGGTCAGCTTTTCGACCTGCAGCAGACCGATAATATGGGGCAACCGGAATTCGTCGAGCCGGCCGACCAGTGCCAAGGGCCTACCTCATGTTAGCGCGACGGCACGCCCGCGGCGCGCGGTTCCAACCCCAACAGGCGGGCGGCATTGCCGCCGAGCACCTGTGCCAGCTCCGGCTCGGACAGCCCGGCGGCCCGGGTGCGCGCCAGGAAGCGGCCCTGGCCGAGCAACGGATAATCGGTGCCCCATAAGATCCGGCTGGCGCCGGCAAGCGTCACCACTTGCCGGAAGATGTCGAACCGGTAGAGGTACGTCGAGGCGGCGGTGTCGTAGTAGACGTTCTGCAGCGCGGCGGCTACCTCGGGCATCAGCTCGTAGAACGGCAGCCCTCCGCCCCAATGGGCGCCCACGAGGCGCAGCGCCGGAAAATTGCGCGCCGCCGCGTAGAGCCGCGCCGGCCAGACCGTGCCCTTGCCCGGGTACAGGTGCCCGACAGGCTCACTACAATGCGTCAGCAGGGGCCGGCCGGCGGCGATCAAGACCTCGGCGACGGGCCCCAGATCGTGCGCGCTCTCCAGCCGAAAACCCTGGCCGTCCGGCCCGATCTCGCCGCAGCCCAGCAGGCCCGCGGCCAGGCAGCGCTCAAGCTCGCGGGCCGCCGCCGCGCCCGCGGCCGGCTGCACGATACCAAAAGCGACCAGCCGGCCTGGATAGCGCCGCGCGCAGGCGATCAGATAGTCGTTGTGCAGCGCGCAGATCGCGGGATCCCGCCAGGGAAAGCCGAGCAAGACCGTGCAATCGACGCCTGCCGCGTCCATGGCGGCCAGCACGTCCTCCGCGGTTGCCAGCTTTTGGTCGGGCCGCGCGTAGAGGGTGCCGAACCAGGGATCCAGGCGCTGGAACCGATCGCGCTCCTTCCGCACCTCGTCTGGGAAGACGTGGCTATGGAAGTCGACGATCATACTCTCAGTTTAGTACAAGTACGGCAGCCTGTCAAGAAAGGTGGAACGCCGTTAGCGCCCCACCGGCGGCGCCAGCAGGTCGCTGACGGTGACGATCTGCAGGCCGCGCTCGTGCAGCGTCGCCAGCACGTCGGGCAGGGCGTCGATGGTGCCGTCCGGGTTGACGTGCAGCAGCAGGATCGCCCCGTCGAGGTTGATCGCCGGGTGGGTCAGCCGGTTGAAGATGAACGCGGCGCTCTTCGGATTGCCCACCGTGTCGAGCGCGTCGAGCGTCCAGTAGATGGTGTTGTCGCCGGCCGCGGCGGCGGCCTGGCGCACGCGCGCGTCGCTGTAGCCGTAGGGTGCCCGCCAGAAGGGCGGGCCATACTGCCCGGTGAGGTCATGGAACGCCGCGACCCAGTGGGTCAGCCGCTCGGTGATGCCGGCGTTGCCCAGCGCGCGGTAGTCGCTGTGCTCGTAGCCATGCGAAGCCACTTGTTGATCTGCGGCCACCAGCGCGCGCACGTTGTCGGGGAAGGTGTTGAGGTAGTGCCCCGTCAGGAAGAAGGTCGCGCGCGCGTCATAGCGCGCCAGGGCGGCCACGATGTCGGCGATACGGCCGCCGAACCAGTCGCCGTCGAAGGTGAACGCGACACGCCCGCGGCCGGGCGTAGCCCGGGCTATCTCGGGGATCACGTGGGTGGCGGCCGCTGCGTCGGGCGGGGTAGGGATCAGCCAGACAAGCGCCGCGAGGGCCAGACAGACCAACGCAGCCCCGGCGCGGCCCGGCCGGCGGTCGCCCGGAGCGTGGATACGATTTGGGTACCGACTGAACATGATGGCCTATTATAGCACGAATCGCGCGAATCGGCGAGGATCCGGCCGCGCGGCGGGGCATAATCACGGGAGCGCGGCCCGCGGCGCAGCCGCGCCGCGGGCCGCTTCCCTGGGTGCGCCTACGACGGCTGGGCGACCGGCTTGGGCACGCTCACCCGCGTGGTCTGGAGGTAGCCCACGAACATGATCGCCACGCCGACGGCCATCGGGGGATAGAGCCAGGCGTGCTGGCCCAGCCAGCCCGCCAGCACGCCGCCGGTCGCCACGACGATAGTACCGGCTGCCAGCAGCACGCAGCCGATCATCCGCTGGCGCTGGATCCCTTTGCTCCAGAAGACCCAGGCCGAGTAGAGGGCGCCGCCCACGATGAGCAGGGTGCCGATGCTGTTGCTGACCCCGGCCAGGATGGTCGGCAGCGAGCCCTTCGCCGCCACGGCGCGCCACGGCGCATCGCTGGCCAGCACGGCCGTATCGGCCGGCGCCAGCAGCACCGCGGCCAGGCTGATCACGCTGAAGACGATCCCGATAGCGATAGCGATCTGCGCCGGCCGGCCGTGCCAGAGCAGCACGGCTTCACCCAGGCCCAGAAGGGCGACCGCGAGGATGGCGCCGCTCACATAATAGAGGCGCGCCAACACGTCGTTCCAGCCAATCGCATCGCCGACTACCTCGGCGAGCGCGCCCACGCCGAACAGGGCGAAGGAAATGCCCCAGATGAGCTCGTGGGTGCGGCGGGCGGGGGCGGCGGCGTAGTGGTTGAGGATGACCACCGCGAGCGCAAATCCGACGATCATGGCGAACAACGGCATCAAGACCATGGTGCATCTGTCCTTTCACGCCCGGGCCACGCGTGCAAAGAGGCGCAACGGTTGGGTACCCGGTTAGGCCGCGTCGGGGGACACAAAAACTTCAGCACACGGCAACCGCAGTGTGCGTGTACGCAGTGTACCACCTTTCGGCGCGTGGTCGCAACCCATTCCGGCTTAACGTTCCATAAAAAGCCGGGGGCCAGCCCGTCAGGGCTCGGGGTGGGTCGGCGGGGCCGCGTGGCCGGGCGCTGCGGCGAGGGTGATGGCGGACGCCGCGTCGACGTTGGCGCCGCAGACGACGGCGACGGTGTGCGCCGCGCTCGCGAAGGCGGGCACGCGCCCGGCGATGAGCGCGGCCAGCGTGGCGGCCCCGCTCGGCTCGACAAGCAGGTTGGCCTGCGCCCACAGCGCCTCCAACGCCCTTACCAGGTCGGCATCCTCCACCAGCACGATCTCGTCGACATAGCGGCGACAAAGTTCCAGCGTCAGGTCGCTCACCCGGCGCGGGGCCAGCGTGTGGGCGATCGTCTGTACGCCCGGCAGGGCGACGGGCCGCCCGGCGGCGAGTGCCGCGGTCATACTCGCCGCGCCCGTGGGCTCGACGCCGACTACCCGCACGTCGGGCCGGCGCTGCTTGACGTAGGCCGCGATGCCGGCCAGCAGCCCCCCGCCGCCGACGGCCACGAGCAGCAGGTCGAGGTCGGGCACCTGCTCCAGCACTTCCAGGCCGACGGTGCCCTGACCGGCCACGATGCGGGGGTCGTCGAAGGGATGGACGGCCGGCAGGTCGTGCGCGGTGGCGTATTCCTCCGCGGCTACCCAGGCGTCGTCCCAGGCGGCGCCGTGGCGCACGATGGTCGCGCCGAAGGCCTGGATCTTGGCGGCCTGTGCCGCGGGCGTGTTCCCCGGCAAGAAGACGACGGCGGGGATGCCCAGCCGGGCGGCCGCCCAGGCCACGGCCAGGCCGTGGTTGCCGCCGGAGGCCGTGACCAGCCCGCGGCGGCGGGCAGCGGGCGGCTGATCGGCCAGCCAGTTGAGCGCGCCACGTACCTTGAACGATCCGGTGACCTGCAGCTGCTCCAGCTTGAGCGTGAGCCGCCGCCCGGGGGGCGGGTTCCAGCCGGGCCCGCCGGGCGCGCCCCAGGCGAGCACGGGCGTGCGGCGCACCGCGCCGCGGATCCGGGCCGCGGCGGCCTCGACCGCGGCGGGATCGAGATCGGCCGGCGTCACGAGCGGAGCGGCTCCGGGGTAGGCGGCATTACAGGCCTTCGAGCTCCGGCCGGCGATAGGAGATGTACTTGAAGAGCGCCCGCAGCTCGACGGGGAAGCCGTAGACGCCGAAGCGGTAGCGCCAACTGCCCAGCGTCTGCAGCGCGTGCCGGTGCCAGGCCTGGATCTTGAGGTCCGAGGCGGTGGGGAAGCGCGCGTTGATCACCGTCTCGAAGTCGCGCAGCAGTTGCAGGTGCTCGGGGCGCACCCAGGGCGTGTGGGGCATGCGCCGCTTTGAGAAGGCCAGCCAGTCCGGGGCGATCCACGCGTCGAGCGTCTCGGGGTAGCGGAAGCCGAGCTCCACGGCCTGCTCGTACATGCTGCCGCCCGGCGTGGGCGTGTACAGGTAGAGGATGATCTCGGACCGCGGGTTGATCTGCTTGATCTTGCGGATGAAGGCGATGTTCTCGACGATATCCGCCTCGGGGTCGGGCGGGTTGCCGAGCACGAACGAGAACTCCGGGATGATGTTGTAGCGCGCGGCCTTCTCGGCCATGGCCAGCGTCGTCTCGGGTGTCAGCGGGCCCTTGTTCATCGCCTTCAGCGTGGTAGCCGAGCCCGACTCGGCGCCCATGAAGATCATCCGGCAGCCGGAATCGCGCATGAGCTCCCAGGTGCGCTCGTCGTAGCGCATGATCGTGTCGATCGTGCCCTCGCCCCACCAGCCCAGGTGCAGGTCCAGCACCCCCTCGGCGAAAGCGGCGACGCGCTTCTCGAACGTGAAGAAGTTGCTGTCGTGGAACTCGACCGCGTCGACGCCGTAGCGCGACTGCAGCCACCGAATCGTGTCGACGGTGCGGTCGCCCTTTTCGGGCAGCCAGCGCCCCCAGTAGGTCTTGGTGACCGCGCAGAACGAGCAGGTGAAGGGGCAGCCCTGGCTTGAATGGTAGGAGATCGTGCGCCGCCCGAGCATCGTGCGGCCCAGGTAGCGCGGCACGTCGACGCGCTCGTAGGGGATGCGCGGGAACTGGTTGGGATCGCTGAGTGGCCGCGCGGGGTTGTGGCGCACCGTGCCGCCGTCGCGCCACGACAGGCCGCGGATGCCGTCAAGCGGCCCACCGTGCTCCAGCGCCTCCAGGAGCTCGAGGATCGTCAGCTCGCCCTGGTTGCGCACCACGTAATCGATCGCCGGGTCGCCGAGCACCACGTCGGTGTGGCTGGTGGGGAAATAGCCGCCCCAGACCGTCGTGACGTGAGGGAAGCGCGCCTTGACCGCGCGGGTATGCGGCACCGCGCGCGACAGCTGCGGCCCGGGCATCACCGTCACGAGCAGATAGCGGATGCTCGGGTCGTGCTCCAGCAGATCGAGGATGGTCTGCTCGGCCTGCGGGTCGAGATTGCCGTCGACCAGCGTCCAGGGGTAGCGGCCCTCGAACACGGCGGCCAGCGACAGCACCGACAGCGGCAGACGCGCCTTCGTCTCGGCGGCGCGCGGATTATAGAGCACGATCATGGCGGCAGATCCTCCCTCGGGCACGGGACGTGGAGCCACGCGACGACGCGGGTGGCGCCGCGGCGTCGTTGCGGCAGTATACCACGACTTACAACGTGGGGGGAGGGAGAAAGGTCGTGGGGGCGCGGCGCCGCCAGGCTAGTCGGCGGTCGGGGTCCGGCGCGGGGCGGATTGGCCGGAGGGTTCCGGCGTGCCGCGCCCGCCGGCCCGTGCCTGGCGCCGCTCCTGATTGGTGGCCGGGGTACGGGTGTAGCCGGCCAACCGGGGCGGTCCGTAATCGGGCTCGTCCATGCGGCCGCCCACCCCGGCGTGCATGTAGGCGTCGCCGTAAGCGACCGCCGCCTCGTCCGCCCGGCCCTGGCCGCGCAGGAAGCGCGCGTAGCCGAGCAGCACGGTGCCCAGCTCCTCGTGGCGATCCGTGTTGGCCAGCGCGCTCACGGCCTGCTCGTAGGCGTGCTCGACCCGGTCGGCGTCGGGGCCGCGCGCCGCCTGATCGGCGATGCAGCGCCAGGCCCGCGCGAGCAGGCTGCCGTCGCGCGTTGTGCGGGCGCTGCCCAGCGCGGCCGCGCACTCGCTCTCCGCGGCCGCATTGTCGCCGCGCGCCGCGGCCACGCCGGCCAGGCCGTCGTGTACGGAGACCTGCACGCCGGCCGCGTCGTCGCTTGTTGCGCCGGCCGCGCGCAGGTGCCGCTCGGCCTCGTCGTTCCGCCCGAGGCGGCGCAGGATCCAGGCGTAGTTAACGTGCATGCGCACCTGGGACTGCGGCTCCTCGCCGCCCGCGTAGTGGGCCAGGGCGCGCTCGGCATGGTGGCAGGCGTCGTCGAGGCGGCCGGCGCTCGCATAGGCCGCGGCCAGGCCCCACTCGATTGCGCCCAGCTGCGATGCGCTGGCACACTCCGCGCCCCGCTCGGCCGCGTCGCGATAGGCCGCGCAGGCCTGGGGGTAATTGGTGAGCTCCCAGTAGGCGTGGCCGCGGTTGCCCTGGACCACGACGGCGAAGACGGGGTCGCGCACGGTCTGCTCCTCGACGGCTTGCAGGGCGCGGTCGTGGAACTCGAGTGCCATGGCGGGCCGGCCCGCGATGGCGTGGCCCCAGCCGATCAGGTTCGCCAGGCGGGCGGCCAGTTCGCCATGGTGGAGCTGCTGGGCCAGGCCGGCGGCGCGCTCGGTATCGGGGAAGGCCCGGACCGTATCCTGCCGTTCCAGGTAGGCGAGGGCCCGCAAATAATAGAACCGCAGCCGCTCGGGAAGGTTCAGCTCGTCCGGATCGAGGGCCCGCAGTAGCCGCAGCCCCATCCGCGGCCGCTCGTTCTCCACCTGGCGTTGGGCCCGACGCAGTGTCCCCGTTACGTCCACGTAATCGTCCTTGCGGCTGCTAATCGCTACCATGGCCGTCTTTCTAGCTCCGTTGCCGCGACCGCGCCGGCGACCGGTTGCGCGCGCACCTGTCGCCCCGTATCTGTCAGTATAGCCAACATCTGTTGCAGATGTCAAGAACCGCGCTGCATCGGAGTCAATTACTTTCCCCGCGGCGCGCGTCGCGAATCGCCCCGGTGGCCAGGGCCGCGATGCGGGCCGTGAAGGCCGCGCATTCGGCCTCGAGCGCGGCGATACTTGGCGCGGCCAGATTCAGCGTGAGCAGGTGCAACTGCTTAGGGGTGCCGCGCAGGCGGAGCTCCGTATGCCCGGCGGCGTCCAACTGGGGGTAGACGAGCACGCCCTCGTGCAGCCCGTAGCGGTCGAGGTAGGCGCTGACCTGATAGAGATCGGGGCTCAGGTCGGCGGTGTGCCCGGCGGGCAGCAGGCGGTATTTGGCGTCGAGCACGAGGCGCGGCTGGGTGCCCCGGGCGGGGTAGATCAGCACGTCGGGCCGGATGCCCACCCGCCGCTCCTCGTCGAGATAATCCCAGCGCTGCGCGGCGACCCGCAGGCCGGCCGCCGGCAGGCCGGCCCGCAGCCGCGCGGTGACAAAGGCCTCAAAGAGGCGCGGCATGTCGACCAGGAACGAGGCGAACGGGTGCGGCCCCGGCTGCTCGGCCAGCGTGAGGCACTGGAGCACCAGCCGGCAGAGGCTGAGCACCGGGGCATAGCCGGCGGTGAACCGATGCAGCGTGAGGCGGCGCAGTAGCGCCAGCGCCTCGGCGCGCGGGATGACCTGCACGCCCGCCAGCCGGGCGGCCAGGGCGCGCGCCCGGCGCGCCAGCGCGCGGTCCGCGGTGGGCGCGAGCAGGGCGGGCAGCGCATGCAGCGTCGTGGCGACAATGCGGTTCTCCGGCGTGTCGGGCGTGAAGGCGGCGTAGGCGCAGACGTGGCGGTCCTTGAGGTCGCCGTGACGCCGTAGCTGGGCGCCGAGCACGATGCGGCCGCGGATCACCGGCAGGTCCTCCTCGCGGGGCACGTAGCTCTGCGCGAGGCCCTGGCGCAGCAACAGCTCGACCTGGCGGATCAGCAGGGCCAGCACGAAGCTGAAGATCTCGGGATCGGGCGCCAGACCGGCGGGCGGCGGCTCGAAGCGGGCCAGGCCCGCCTGCACGGCCAGCATGTAGAAGAGGTTCGTGACCGCCACACGCGGGCGGATGATCAGCAGGCGCCCGCCGGGCAGGCTGATGCGCCCCACCTGGTCGCGCGCCGCCAGCCGGTAGTGGCCCGGCTCCTCGGTCGCGCTCAGATCCAGGGCGGTGGCATAGCGCCGCCGCAGCACCTGCACCGCGGCCGGCGCCAGCCGGGCGACCGTCGCCTCGAACTCCTGCAGGACAATCGGCTCGCGTGTGGGGGCAGCCGCGTCAGCCACCGGGCGCCTCCAGGCCGGCCGCGGCGTCGGCGAACAGCGCGGCGTATTCCTCGATCTCACCCGACGGCGGGATGAAGTACTCGGTCAGCAGCGGCCGGATGGCCGTCCGCCAGAGGCGCCCGAGCGTCGTCGCGGTCACGGGGTCGAGCATGAAGTAGCTCTGGCCGAGGCGGTGATCGGGGTCAAGCTGCTCGGTCAGCCGGGCATTCAGCTGCGCGAAGAGCCGGGCCACCACGGCGCGTTCGGCCGCCGGGGTGCCGTGGTCGCGCAGCCAGGCGTCGAGCACCGCGGGGTCGGGCTCGATCTCGAGGAAGCGGAAACGGCGCCGCACGGCATAGTCGACCAGGGCCAGGCTGCGGTCGGCACTGTTCATGGTGCCGAGGAGGAGCAGGTTCTCGGGCACGTAGAAGGGCGCCGGGGCCCCGCCGCTGCCCGCCGAGACGGCAAGCTCGACGGCGCCCGCCGGGCCGCGGTACTCCAGGGCGTAGAGGAGCTCGCCGAAGACGCGGGCCAGCGGCGCGCGGTTGATCTCGTCGATGATCAGCACGTAGTGGTGCTCGGGATCCTGCCGGGCGCGCTCGCACATACGCACGAAGTAGCCGGGCAGCACGGCGTAAGTCACGTGCCCCCAGGCGTCGACACTCGGCTTCAGGCCCTCGATGAAGTCCTCGTATGTGGTGGTCGGATGGAACTGCACGACGCGCACGCGGCCGGGGTCGCCCGCGACGAGCGCGGCGAGGCCGCGGGCCAGCCAGGTCTTGCCCGTGCCGGGCGGGCCGCTGAGCACCAATTGGCCGGTATCCTCCAGCAGCTCGCGCGCCTCGTCGAGCGTCGCGACCGGCAGATAGGTCAGCCGCGCGAGCGCTTCCAGGCTGGGCACGGGCGGCAGCGCGGCGGGCGGGGCGGGCGGCGGCGCGGCGACTGCCGGGCGGTAGGCGGGCGGCGTCTCGCGCAGCCGGGGCGGCACGGACCCGGCGGGCGCTTCCAGGTCGTGCTCGGCGTCGAGGGCCGGCAGCAGGCCCGAGTCGAGCGCGGCGAACGCGGCGGCGAGCTCGGGGTTGCGCGCGATGACGCCCGCTTGCAGGGCCGCGTACTCGGCCGGGCTGAGGTAGAAGAGCGTGCCGCTGCCGCGGCGCCGCACCGGCTCGGCCTCGCCCAGGCCGGGCACCGCCTGGATCTCGGTCCAGGGCAGGGGATTGGGCACCTCGAACGCGAACTGCACCTCGACGTGCAGCACGTCGCGCTCGGCGCGCGCCGGCTCGGGCGCGCCGCCGTCCGCGGGCGTGGCCGCCTCGGCGGGGGCCGGCGCGCCACCCGTGTGCGTGACCACGCCGACCGCGCGGATGGCGTGGTCGGGCCGCGCCACGTAGAGCAGCACCGGATCGCCCGGCCGCGCCAACTCGAAATGGGCGCGCGGCCGGCCGGTGAAGCTGGCCAGGCCCGCCCCGACGAGTGACTGCCACTCGGGGCGGCGCCGCCGGGTGGTCAGCCACCAGGCCGCGCGGCCCGCGCTGCGCGGATCGGGGCGCGGGGGCGCCGTGGCCAGGGCGGCCGCTTCGGCCTCGCCCGGCGAAGCCGCCGGATCGGATGTATCCATGTTGACATAATAGCACAGTTCCAGGGACCCGGCAAGAGCCGATTTCGGGCGCGCGGGTCCCTGCCGATCGGGGCGAATCCCGATCGCCTTTGCGAGCATCCGCGCGGCTGTGCTACAATGGCCTCCCGGCCAGGTTACGCCGGGACGCAACGGATCCGGCCCCGCGGGTGCGCCGGCCTGCCCCGGTCGCAGGTCTCCCCGAGGCCCGCCGGTCCGCGAGTCAGCGACCCAACAAGAGGAATGGGATGAGCCAGACACCACTACCCGCGGCCGAGGATTCCGGCGCTGTCGCGGCGCCCCCGCCGCATCCGTTCACCATGGACGGGCATGAGGATGCCCTGTATTACGCCGATGCCCACGGCGGCCCGGCCGTGTTCGACGCCGGAGCGCCGGGCCTGCAGCTCGATCTGCCGGGCCTGCGCGCGGGGCAGGTCGACGCGTCGTTCTGGGCCATCTTCACGGCCGGTGAGGCGCGCGAGACCCACGACCCGGAGGCCTGTGTCGCGGAAGTCGACACCATGATCGCGGGCTACCACGCCTGGCTCGACGATAACCCCGCCTACCGACTCGTGCGCCTCGCCGCCGATCTGCCGGATGAGGACGCCGCGGCGGCGCCCGGTCCCTTCCACGTGTTGCTGCATTGCGAGGGCGCCCGGGGCATCGCCGGGCTCACCCATCTGCAGGCCCTGCACGGCCAGGGGCTGCGCTCGCTCGGGCTCACCTGGAACGGCGCTAACGCTTACGCCACCGGCGCGCACGGCGACCCCGACACGGGGCTGACGCCCGCGGGCAAGGACCTCGTGCGCGAGCTCAACCGCCTGCGCATGGTGATCGACGGCGCGCACCTCAACCGCCAGGGCCTCTGGGACGTGCTCGATCTGGCGACCGCACCCGTGGTCGTCACGCACACCGCCTGCGCCGCGCTGGCGCCCAACCCCCGCAATCTGGCCGACGACCAGATCCGCGCCGTCGCCGCGACCGGCGGTACGATCGGCATCTTCTTCGCCAACATCTTCCTCGGGCCCGAGGGCGCGCCGATCACGATCGACACGGTCTGCGACCACTACGATCACCTGCTGAATCTGGTCGGTCCCGACCACGTGGCCCTAGGCACCGACCTGGGGGGCATTAGCTCGGGCGTGCCGGAGGGCCTGGCGCAGATCGGCGACTTGCCCGCGCTCTACGCGGCGCTGGCCGCGCGCGGCTGGTCCGGCGCGACGCTCAATGCGTTGCGCGGCGGCAACTATCGGCGGGTGCTCAGCGCGATTCTGGGCTGATCATGGGCCCGGCCGGTGGGGGTGGCGGCACGGGGCCGGTCGTGCGGTCGGGCAGGTGCGCCTGGATGCGCTTGAGGAAGGCGGCGAGCGCAATCGGCTTGGTGATGTACTCGACGCACCCGGCAGCGGCCGCCGCCTCGGCGTCCTCCGGCAGCGCGTGCGCGCTGACCGCGATCACCGGGATGCCGGCCAGGTCAGGGTCCGCCTTCAGGCGGCGCGTCGCCTCCCACCCGTCGATCTCGGGCAGCGACAGGTCCATGAGGATGAGATCCGGATGCTCGCTGCGGGCCACGGCGAGCGCCTGCGGGCCGGTCGCGGCTTCCACCACGCGGTAGCCGCTGCGGTGGAGCAGCGTGGTCAACACCTCCCGATGATCGGGGATGTCCTCGGCGACGAGCAGCGTATAGGTCATGGGGAGTCCGTGGCGAGCGCCGCGGCGATGGCCGCGACGATGTCCCGAATCGGGACGGGCTTGATGAGCGTACGCCGGATGCCCAGGAATGGATCCGCCCCGGGCGCGCCCTGTTCGTCCAGCGACGTCATGACCACGATGGGCAGATGCGCCAGGCGGGGATCGTCGCGAATCGCCGCGGTAAGGGTATACCCGTCGCCGCCCGGCATGCGCAGGTCCGTTAGCACGAGGTCGGGCAGCGCGGCGGCCTGCGCCAGCCCGGTCAGCGCGGCGCTGCCGCTCGGCGCCCACTCGACCGCGAAGCCGGCGTCGACCAGGCGGCGGCAGAGCACGCGCCGCCAGAGCGGGTCGTCGTCGACCACGAGGATGCGTGCGGACGCGGAGGTGGTCATGCCGGCAGGCTGACGGGCACGCTGAACGAGAAGACGCTGCCGCGCTCGCCGTTCGGCGCCGGATTGACCCAGATGTTGCCGCCGTGGGCCTCGACGACGCGCTTGCAGAAGTAGAGACCCAATCCCGTGCCGCGCGGCGCGCGCCCCGGCGTCCGCTGGCTCACCCGGTAGAACTTCTCGAAGACGTAGGCGCGCGCGTCGTCGGGGATGCCCACGCCTGTGTCGCGCACGTGCACGATCACGTACTGCACGCCCGGCTGCGACTCGGGCCCGCCGCGCTCGGCCGCGTGCCCGAAGCCGTTGTCCGGGCTGATCTCCGCGCTCAGGGTGATGCCGCCCCGATCGGTGTACTTCACCGCGTTGTGTAGCAGGTTCGCGAACACGCGCAGCAGCTTGTTGCGGTCGCCCCAGATGCGCGGCAGGTCGGCCGCGATGGCGTTGTCGAGCGTTAGCTTTTTCTCCACGATGGCGCCGCGCACCTGCATGTCCGCCAGGTCGGCCAGCGCGTGCAGGTCGACCCCTTCGCCCCGCAACTCCCCGCCGCTCGCCTCCAGGCGGTAGACATCCAGCAGGTCGGAGACCATGTCGTTCAGCAGCTGCGAGTTCTGCAGCGACTGGCGGACGAAGAGATGCTGGTCGGTGCCGAGCGGCCCCAGACTCTCGTCGTCCAGCAGCTCGAGCGCGCCGATCAGGCCGCTCAGGGGGCCGCGCAGGTCGTGCGTGATCATCTGCACCAGCTGCTCGCGGTGCGCCTCCGATTCCCGCAGGCGCAGGTGCAGCGCGCGGAGCTCCTCGTGCTGGCGCAGCAGGCCGTCCTGCGCCTGCTTCAGGCGCAGCAGCGCGCGCACCCGGGCGTTGAGCTCAGCCCGATTGACCGGCTTGCTCAGGAAATCGTCGGCGCCCTGGTCGAGCCCGTGGATCTTCTCCTGCAGGTCGCCGCGTGCGGTCACCAGGATGATCGGGATGAAGGGCAGGGCCGGATCCGCCTTGACCCGGCGGGCGATCTCGTGGCCGTCGATGTCAGGCAGGATCACGTCGAGCAGGATGAGCGCGGGCGGCGCTGCCGCGACGGCGTCCAGCGCCTGGCGGCCCGTGGTGGCCGTCTCGATCGTGTAGGGCTGCGCGCTCAGCAGCGCGACGAGCAGGTCGAGGCTGTCGGGGTTGTCGTCCACCACGAGGATGCGTGGGGCGGGCGGCGCGGGAGCGGGGTTGTTCGTCCAGATCTCCGGCGTTCCCACGACGCGCGGGGGCGAAGTAACGGTGCTCATCGACGGGAGACGGGGGATTCGCGTAGCAGCGTGCCCGTGGCCACGCGGGCCGCATCGCGCGCTGCGGCGGCCGCGCGCTTGGCGGGCCGTGGCTCATCCGCGCCGTCGCCCCCCGTCGGCGCAAACCGGTAGCCGACCCCGCGCTCGGTCAGCACGTAGCTGGGCGGGGTGGCCAGATCGCCGAGCTTGCGGCGCAGGTTGCGCACGCGCACCCAGAGCGAGTCGGGATCCCCCTCGCTGTTGCTGCCCCAGGCGCGGCGCAGCAGTGCCGCCTGCGGGACGACGCGTCCCCGGTTTTGCAGCAGGCAGCCCAGCAGCCGGGCCTCGATGGGCGAGAGCCGCCGTGCGTCGCCGTCTACCCAGACGGTGCGCCGCGGCAGGTCGACCGTCAGGTGCTCGTCGATGATCAGGCGGGCCGTGATCGGGTCGGGGCTGCGGCGCGTGAGCACGCGGCCGATACGCGCGCGGAGTTCGGGGTAGCGGAAGGGCTTGTTGACATAATCTTCAGCGTAGCGCTCCAGCCCCTCGACGACCGTGCGCTCGTCGGCCACGGCCGTCAGCATAATGATCGGCACGTCGCTGATTTCGAGCAGCCGCCGGCTGACCTCGAAGCCGTCCATGCCGGGGAGGCGCAGGTCGACCAGGGCCAGGTGGGGGGGCTGAAGGCGCGCCATGTCGAGGCCCTCATAGCCCGTGCGCGCCTGCATGACCTCGAAGCCGTCTTGTTCGAGGCGCACTCGGAGCACCGCCTGGATCGCGTCGTCATCGTCGACGACCAGGATTCTCATAGCCGTAGCCGGTACCGCCTTTCTGACCGCCCGGCGGCGCCCTACCGGGCGTTCCTGGATGGCTGCCTGGGATGGGGCCCCATCACCTGTCTACGACGCGCTGCTCCGACGATTGTGTGCACCCGCTGCGGCGCCCACTGCGCCGATCGGGTCTCCCACTCGCATCTTATCAGCACCACTTTACCAGAAACCTTACCATGTGTCGACCCGCATTGAAAATAGCCTGAAAGTCCTGCTTCTGGGGGCGGTTGGGTGGGACTTCCGGCTATGGTACAATAGGCGGGTGATGATCGGGGAGCATGTGCAGCCGGGCCCGGCGCCCGCGGCGGGGGGATCCACGCGCCCCGCAGCCGCACCCCCGCCCGCGACGCGGCATCCCCTGCGCCTGCACCTGGGCGTCCTGGCGCTCTTCACGGCCCTCACCGTGGTCATGACCTGGCCGCTCGCGCGTACCGCCTGGTGGACCAGCATCGACTACGGCGACACGCTGACCACGGCCTACGAGATGGCCTGGGAAGCCCACGCGCTGGTTACCGACCCCATCCACCTGTTCGATGCGAACATCATGTACCCCTTCCCCCTGGCGCTCACGTTCGGGGAGATCAACTTTGCGCCCGCGCTGCTGGGAGCGCCGGTCTTCTGGCTCACCGGCAACACGATCCTCGGCTATAACTTCGTCACGCTGCTGACGTTCGTGCTCTGCGGCTATGGCGCCTGGCTGCTCGTGCGCGAGCTTACCGGCAGCAGCGCGGCCGGGCTGGTGGCGGGCATCGCCTATGCGTTCAGCTTCTTCCGCATGACGAACTTGCCGCACATGACGATCCTGAACTTCCAGTGGCTGCCGTTCGTGCTGCTGCTGCTGCACCGGCTCTGGCAGCAGCCCACCTGGGGCCGGGCGGCGGCGTTCGCCGGGTTCTTCGCCCTGCAGGCCCTGTCGTCGCACTACCTGGCCTTCTATATGATCGGCGCGGTCGCCCTCTTCCTCGTCTTCTACCCGTGGGCCGAGCGGCGGCTGAATCGCGCGTTCTGGCCGCGCCTCGGCGGCGGCCTGGCGCTGGCCGCCGTGCCGATCCTGCCGATCGCGCTGGGCTATCTCGCGGGCCAGAACGGGGGCTTCCACCGCGAGCTTTGGGACATCGAGCGCTACACCGCGACCCTGCAGAGCTACTTCGCCGTCTACACCGGCAACCCGCTCTATCGCGCGCTGCTGGCGCCCTTCGCCGACCCCGGCGACTGGCCGTGGGAGCGCAGCCTCTTCCCCGGCCTGGTGCTGCCGATCCTGGCGGGCCTGGGCGCCTGGGCGGCCTGGCGGCTGCGCGGCCGCAGCCCCCGCGCGCGCACCGCCGGCTTCTACGCCCTGCTCACCGCGATCGCCTTCGTGCTCTCGTTCGGTCCCGAGCTCGTGCCGACCTACACCAGCAGCCCGACGATCCCGCTGCCCTACATGCTGATCTACCAGTTCGTGCCCGGCGCCCAGACCATGCGCGTCGCCACGCGCATCCTCGCGCTGCTGACGCTCGGGCTGAGCGTGCTCGCCGGCTTCGGCGTGGCCTGGGCGCTGCCGCGCCTGGCGCGCGTGCACGGGCGCCGCTGGCTGCGGCGCGCCGTGCCCGTGGGGCTCGGCGGCCTGCTCCTGCTGGAGACGTGGACCCCGCTGACCGCGCTGCCGCTGCCGTCCGGCGTCGACATCCCGCCGGTCTACAAGTGGCTGGCCGCAGCAGCCGCCCAGCACGGTCATGCTCGAGTACCCGATGCTCTACTTCCAGCGCGGTCCGCTCGACGTGGCGATGATCAGCAAGTACGAGTATTACAGCAGCTACGATTGGCTGCGCACGCCGAACGGCGCGGTGACCCTGCGCCCCGCCGCCTGGACCGCGCTCACGCAGGAGGTCGAGAACTGCTTCCCGTGCCCGCGCGGCCTCGACGCGCTCTGGGCGCTCGGGGTCGACATCGCGGTGGTCCATCTCGACAACCTGCGCCCCGCCCAGGAAACCGACTTCCTCTGGCGCAGCACGGCCGGCCGGGCGGCGGGGCTCTACCCCGACGAGTTCGTGCCGGTGGCCGCCTTCGGCCGCGACCAGGTCTACCGCATCGCGCGCAACGGCCCGAACCCGCTCGCCAACCTGCGCACGCACGTGCGCCCCGGCGCCACGCTCGCGCTCGGCGACGCCGCCGCCGATCCGGAGCACACGGGCGTCTACGTCGCCGCGCTGGGCTACTGGCTGCGCGACCTGCGCGAGTTCGGCGACCCGGCCTGGAGCTTCGGCCAGCCCGTGGCGCCCCTGCGGCCCGGCGGCTACGACTACGCGCTGCTCTACCCCGGTGAGGACCCCGCGCCCTACGGCTTCACCGCTGCCGACGTCCTCTGGCACAACGACTACGTCATCCTCTATGGCCACTCCTGACGCGCGGCGGCTGCCGCTCTCGCGCGAGCTGATCGCGCTGGGCCGCACCCTGGCCCGGCCGGCGGCGCTGCTGACCGTCGTCGCACTCAGCCTGCTCGTGGTCGCGCTGGCCTACCAGGTGCGCCCCGGCTACGCCCTGCAGGCGGGCAGCAAGACCGACGCGCCATTCTGGCAGCACGTCAACGATGGCGAGCAGGAGCCTGCGACGAAGGCGACCTACCGCTGGACGACGGACGTGTCGACGCTCGTGCTGCCGGGCGTGGGCGCGGGCGCCTACACCGTGCAACTGGACCTGAGCGGCTCGCGCCCCGCAGGCTTCCCCGCACCAGTCGTCGACGTGCTCGCCGGGGGGCAGGTCCTGGCGACGCTGCAGCCCGCGCCCGCGCGCCAGACTCTACCCGGTTGGCGTGCCCGCGAGCGCGGTCGACGCCCAGACCGGCGACCTGCGCGTCACCCTGCGCACCCGCGACCCCTTCTCGCCGCCCGGCGACGCCCGACAGCTGGGCGTCGTCGTCTTCGGCGTGCGGGTCGACCCGGCGGGCTCCGGCCCGGTGCCGCCGCCGCTGCCCGTCTGGCTCGGCCTGGCAGCGGCCGCCGGGCTGCTCGTGCTGCTCCTCGGCGCGGCGGGCTGGGGCCCCGCGGTGCTGGTGGGCGCGGGCGCCGTCTGGACGGCTGGGGCGGCCGCTTTCCTCGATCTGGAACCGCCTCTGGCTGACGCCGCTGAGCGGCATCCTCTGGCCCGTGCTGCTGGCGGCGCTCGGCCTGCTGCTCGTCCTCGGCCCGCTCGGGCGCCGGCTCTTCTGCGCGGGCGGCATCGCCTGGCCCGTCGCCGACCAGCGCTGGCTGCTGGCGATCTACGGCCTCGCATTCGTCGCGCGGCTGGCCGGCCAATTGCACCCGCAGACGGTCGTCATCGACCTGGTCTTCCACCAGCATCGCTTCGAGCAGGTGCTGGCGGGCCAACTGCTCTTCACGATCCAGAGCGACGAGTGGGCGGGCCACTCGACCTTCTACCTGCCCACGGCCTACGTCTTCATGCTGCCGCTGCAGTGGCTGCTGCAGAACGAGCTTTTGACGATCCGGGCCTTCACCGTCGGTCTGGACACGCTGAACGTCTTCCTGGTCTACTACCTGGCGCGCCGCGCCTTCGCCGACGGGCGCGCGGGCCTGCTCGCCGCGGGCCTGCAGGTCACCTTCCCGCTGGCCGTGCTGCCCTTCTCCTGGGGCATCACGACGAACCTCTTCGGCCAGTTCACCACGCTTGCCGCCATCGCGGTCCTGGTCGGCTGCTACGAGCGGCTGACGCGGCCGGGGCCCTGGCTGGTGCTCGTCGCGGTGCTGACCGCCGCGCTGCTGTCGCATCCCGGCAGCGTGCAGCTAGCCGGCATGACGGTCGGCGGCGCGATCGTGGTCTGGGGCCTGGTGACCTGGTGGGTCAGGCGGCGCGCCGGGCCTGCGCTCGGGCCGCGCCGGGCCTGGCCCGCGCTGCTGGGCGCGCTCGGCGTGGCCGTCGCGCTTGCCTGGTTCGGCTACTACGCCCACTTCGCCGCGTTCGAGATCCAGCAGTATCAGGCGCTGCAGCAGGAGCGGGCCGCCGCGGCCGCAACGCACGGCTTCAGCGCGCAGGTCGGCGGCGAGGTGGCCGACGCCAGCATCGGCCTGGTCCAGCGCATCGTCCACGACCGCCGCACCTGGCTGATCGCGGGCCTGCAGGGCTTCGGCGCCGAGGCCTGGGCCTACTTCCGCGGCTGGCCGCTGCTCTGGGCTGTGCTGGGCTTCTTCGTCGCGCGGCGCGGCGGCGCGGCGGCGCGCCGCCGCATGCTCTGGCTGGTCGGGGTCATCGCGGCCGTCGTGCTGCTCTACGCGGCGGTCGGTCTGATCGCCAACCTCTACGTGCGCTACGCCCTCTTCGCGCTGCCGTTCGTCGCGCTGGGCTGCGGGCTCCTCTTCAGCGCGCTGGTGCGCCGCGCCCCCTGGGGGCGCTGGCTGGTCACGGCGGTCATGCTGGCCTTCACGGTCAACGCGCTGGTCTTCTGGTACATGCGTATCACCTACGCCAACAAGTAGCCGCCGCCCGGCCTCACCCCGCGTCGAGCGCGCGCATCACCCGCGCCAGCGCGGCAAGCTCGCCTGCCGGGTCATCGGTCGTGATCTGCGTGATCATGACCTCGGCGATGCCCTCCGCCCGGATGGCCTGCAGGCGCCGCGTGACCGCCGCCCCGTCGCCCGAGACGACGATCGCGTCGATCAGGCCGTCCGTCATCTCGTGGTCGGCGCCGATCGGGTAGCCCGCGTCGGCGAACATGCGGGCGTAGAAGGCGGCACGCGCGTAGCCGCCCATCTGCCGGCGCGTGGCGGCGCGCACCGCGGCCGGATCCTCGCTCATCGCCACGAGCACGTGCGCGATCAGCGGCGGCGCCGGGCGCCCTGCCCCCTCGGCGCCCGCGCGCAGCGCGGGCAGGGCCGTCTCCACGAGGTAGGGCACCGGGCAGAGCCAGGAGACCGCGCCGTCGGCAAGCTCGCCCGCCAGGCGGAAGGCGGGCGGCCGCAGCGCCGCGATGGGCACGGGGATGCGCGGCGGCTCGGCACCGCCCGCCAGTCGCGCTTTCACGCGGTACTGGCTGCCCTGGAAGTCCACGGCGCCCTCCCACAGCAGCGCGCGCAGGATGGTCAGATACTCGCGCAGGTGCTCCAGCGGTCGCTCGAAGGGGATGCCCAGCATCTTCTCGATGATGAACGGGTGGCTTGGTCCGATGCCGAGACGGAACCGATCGGGCGCCAGGGCGCCGAGCACGAGCGCCTGCGAGGCCAGCGCGGCCGGGTGGCGCGGGTAGGTCGGCACGATGCCCGTCGCCAGGCCGATGCGCGTGGTCTCGACCGCGGCGGCGGCGAACAGCGTCACCGGGTCGGGCGCGATGCCCGCTTGCGTGGTCCAGATCGCGGGGATATCGAGCTCCTCGGCGCGGCGGATCCCCTGCAGGATCTCCTGCGTGCCCGAGGCGGCTCCGCCGACCACCAGGCTGGCGGCAACAGTCTCCATGGCATGTCTCCTTCGTCAGGCCGCGCCCCGCGGCAGGTAACTCGACGACGTAGAGCCGCTCCACCAGCGGCGCACCGGCGCGGTAGCGGCGCCCGGCGCGGTCGCGGTCGCTGCGGAAGCGGCGATAGGGCTGCTCGTGGACGGTCAGCCGCCCGTGGCGCGCCAGCGTGGCGCGGATGGCGTCGTCCGGCATCAAGCCCTCGCTGTTGTAGCTGAGCACCAGCAGGCGCGCCTGCGCGTGCGCCGCCAGGTCGTCGAGGGCGGCCAGGGCGCCGTCGCGGGCGCAGTAGACCGACTTCTGGGCGGCGTAGGGCCGCAGGCCCGATTTGCCGTAGATCGCGGGCGCGTCCCAGCGGGCCACCGTCTCGAGCAGATGGTAATTCGTGGCGTATTGTCGTGAATTATAGGGCGGGTCGAGGTAGAGCACGTCGCAGGCGATCGTGCGCACCAAGGTGTTGGCATCGGTCTGGTGGACCGCGTGCGTGCCGCTGCCGGGCACGAGCGGCGGCGGCGCCAGGCAGAGCGGCTTCTGCGCGCGGCGCTCCCAATACTTGAGGAAGGCGCCGTATGTGCCCGAGGTGTTCGAGACGCCGGGGATGGCCTCCAGCAGCGCGGCCAGCAGCACGTGGAACTCGGCGTCGTCGACTTGCCCCGCCGCGCGCCAGGCCGCCAGGCGGTTCCGGATCGCGTCGATGCGCCCGGCGTTGGCGGCCGAGAAGTACATACGCCGCACCGGCCGCTCGCGGGTGCCTTCGTCCGAGTAGTGCGTGAAGATGAAGCCCGGCTCCGGCGGCAGGGCGTTGAGCCGCGCCAGCACGGCGGCGAGCCGGGCCGCGGGATCGACGCCCGCCCCGGGCAGGTCGAGCCCCGCGAAGGCCGGGATCGCGTTGACTTCGAGGTAAGCCTTGCCGAAGACGTAGGCGTAGGCCATCAGGTCGTTGGAGATGACCCGGTAGCCGTGGCGCTTGAAGGCGCGTCCCACGGCCGTCGTGCCCGCGAAGAGGTCGCAGACGACCGCGCCGGGCGGCACGCGCGCGGCCACGGCGTCGTAGATGAAGGGCAGCAGGTTCTCTTTGCTTCCGATGTAGCGCATGGGTCCTTCGGCCGGCGACGGCCGGACCGCGGGTCAGCGCGGCCGCAGGGCGACGAGCGGGATGCTGGCCGCGACGCGCTTCGGCGCGGGCGTCGCGTCCTCGCCGGGCAGGCCGACCATGAAGTGGGCCAGTTCACGGAAGGCGATCGGGTGGCGGTGCGCGTAGTCTTCCAGCGCCGCCTCGGCGTCCGCCTGCGAGAGCCGCGTCGCCCGCGCGGCGATGCGGCGCCCGCCGCTGCGCACGATCACGTCGGGCGTCTGCTGGATGTTGCGATACCAGTCGGCCTTCTCGCCCCAGGCCGCCGCGACGACGTAGGTGCCCGTGGTCTTGTCCCGCCGCACCACTTCGAGCACCGTGCGCCGGGGCAGCCCGCTCTTGCGCCCCCGGTGGATCAGGAGCAGAAAGCGATCGCCCAGCAGCCGGTCGAGGTGGGCCCGAAACAGCCAGATCGGCGCGCGAAAGGCGAGCCGCCACAGGCCCCGCCCGGGATCGACCTTGTTCAGTCCAGTAGCCATGTCCATGTCTCCTCCGTCCGGCCCGCCGCGACCCCGGCGCGCGCTCAGCCCGGTGGGGCGCTTGCCGGAGTGGCTCCGGCTTCGGTGCGCATGCCGTCCAGCAGAATCCGCAGGCCGCTCAGGGCGTGCTCGTCCCAGGGGAAGCTGCGCGGGCTGACGAGCCAGAGGAGGCCCAGCCCCTCGTACAGCGCGATGAGCGTGACGGCGGCGGCGTCGGGATCGACGGCGCGGAACTCGCCCCGGCGATTCCCTCGCGGATCAGCCCGGCGAGCAGCTCCCGGTAGCGCTGGTAGTAGTCGTCCAGCCAGGCGTGGACCGTCTTGTGCCGGGCGGCAACGGCGTAGAACTCGAGCGCGATGGCCGACAGGCCGGGCGTGCGCAGGATCTCGGCGCCCGCCCGCCGCGTGTAGGCCACGAGGCGATCGGCGATTGGCCCCTCCACCGTGAGCAGGCTCCGCAGGCCGCGGAGCTCGCGGTCAAACAGCCGCCGCAGGATGGCGCCGATAATCGCGTCCTTGCTCTTGAAGTACCAGTAGAGCGCGCCTTTGCTCAGGCCCGCTTCCTCCACGATGTCGTCCATGCGGGCGTCGTGGAAGCCCAGGCGCGCGAAGACCGCCTGGGCGGCGTCCAGGATCTGGTTCTTGCGCTCTTCGCTGACGTCGGGACGCGGGGACATGGCTGCTCCTGATAACCGACTGGCCAGTCAGTCTACATGTCCAGTATAGCCCAAGCGGATGGCCTCGTCAATGCGCGGCGCGCCCACCGGCCCGCCTGCGCACCCGCCCGCTGGGGCCGATCCGCCCCGGCCGCGGGACAACCTTGGCGATCTGCTTGACAAGCCTGCGTGGGGCTTCTATAATGCCACCTAAGTTGGAGTTCCGGTCGCGCGGGCCCCCGTTCCAAGCTGCACCTCGCCCGCGCTAGAGGGGAGGTGCGACGCCCAGTCTCAGTGATGCGCTTCCACTGCACCACATACGGCCGCTTCAACATCCCACTACAGCGGGCCAGGGCAGCCCGCATTACGGAAGCTGCGTTGGCAGTAGTAACCACGGATCCATGGAGGAGAGCGTTTCTATGAAACAAACCCGCTTGAGCATGCTCCTTTTGTCCCTGGGCGTGAGCGCGAGCATGCTGTTGTCTGCCTGCGGCGCGGAGACCCCCACCGCAACCCCCGTGCCGGCCGCACCAACCACGGCTCCGGCCGCGGCGGCGACCGATACGACCGCCCCCGCGGCGGCCGCCACCGATACGACCGCCCCCGCGGCGGCCGCGACCGCCACCACGGGCGGTAGCGCGAGCAGCGGCGACGTGCTCAAGATCGCGGTCGACCTGCCGGTCTCCGGCGGCGACGCGACCGACGGCATCCCGACGCGCAACGGCGTCCAGCTGGCCATCGACCAGGCCAACGCCGCGGGCGGCGTCACCGTCGCCGGCAAGCAGTATAAGCTGGAGATGTACTTCCTCGACGACGTGCCCCCCGGCGGCGCCGGCCACGACCCGGCGCAGGGCTCCAAGAACGCCGACGCCTTCATCGCCGACCCGGCGGTCATGGCGATGATCGGGCCGTTCAACAGCAACGTGGCCACCGCCATGATGCCCAAGCTCAACCAGGCGGGTCTGGCCAACGTCAGCCCGTCGAACACCGGCCCGAGCCTGACCAAGCCCGAGTTTGGGGCGCTCAAGGACCTGCGGCCGACGGGCAACGTGACCTACTTCCGCGTCTGCACGACGGACGACATCCAGGGCCCAGTCGGCGCGGATTACGCGTACGACAAGCTCGGCGCGAAGAAGGTCTATATCCTGGACGACACCGAGACCTACGGCAAGGGACTGGCGGACCAGTTCGAGAAGGAGTTCAAGGCGAAGGGCGGCACGGTGCTGGGCCATGACGGGGTGCCGAAGGGCACGACCGACTACAGCTCGATCCTGACCAAGATCGCCTCGGCGGGGCCGGACCTGCTCTACTACGGCGGCACCTCCTCGAACAACATCCCGCTGGCGCGCAAGCAGATGAAGGCGGCCGGGCTGGACATCCCGCTGATGGGCGGGGACGGCATCGTGGACGCCGAGTACGTGAACGTGGCCGCGGCGGACGCGGAAGGCAGCTACGGGACCGTCGCGGCCGTGAACGCGGCGACTCTGCCCTCGGCCCAGAAGTTCCTGACCGACTACAAGGCGGCCTTCGGCAGCGATGTCGGCGCCTACAGCGCCAACGCCTACGACGCGACCCAGATCGTGATCGACGCGATCAAGCGTGCGACGGCGCCCGACCGGGCGAGCGTGCTCGCGGCGCTCAAGACGACGAACTACAACGGCGTGATCGGCAACACCTCGTTCGACGCGAACGGCGACACCACGAACCGCTGGATCTCCATCTACGAAGTGAAGAGCGGCGCGTGGAGCTTCGTCGACCAGCAGAAGTTCAGCGGCAGCGGTAGCACCGGCGGTGAGACCCCGACGGCGGGCGGCGCGGCCGCCAGCGGCGGCACGCTCAAGATCGCGGTCGACCTGCCGGTCTCCGGCGGCGACGCGACCGACGGCATCCCGACGCGCAACGGCGTCCAGCTGGCCATCGACCAGGCCAACGCCGCGGGCGGCGTCACCGTCGCCGGCAAGCAGTATAAGCTGGAGATGTACTTCCTCGACGACGTGCCCCCCGGCGGCGCCGGCCACGACCCGGCGCAGGGCTCCAAGAACGCCGACGCCTTCATCGCCGACCCGGCGGTCATGGCGATGATCGGGCCGTTCAACAGCAACGTGGCCACCGCCATGATGCCCAAGCTCAACCAGGCGGGTCTGGCCAACGTCAGCCCGTCGAACACCGGCCCGAGCCTGACCAAGCCCGAGTTTGGGGCGCTCAAGGACCTGCGGCCGACGGGCAACGTGACCTACTTCCGCGTCTGCACGACGGACGACATCCAGGGCCCGGTCGGCGCGGATTACGCGTACGACAAGCTCGGCGCGAAGAAGGTCTACATCCTGGACGACACCGAGACCTACGGCAAGGGGCTGGCCGACCAATTCGAGAAGGAGTTCAAGGCGAAGGGCGGCACGGTGCTGGGCCATGACGGGGTGCCGAAGGGCACGACCGACTACAGCTCGATCCTGACGAAGATCGCCTCGGCGGGGCCGGACCTGCTCTACTACGGCGGCACCTCCTCGAACAACATCCCGCTGGCGCGCAAGCAGATGAAGGCGGCCGGGCTGGACATCCCGCTGATGGGCGGGGACGGCATCGTGGACGCCGAGTACGTGAACGTGGCCGCGGCGGACGCGGAAGGCAGCTACGGGACCGTCGCGGCCGTGAACGCGGCGACTCTGCCCTCGGCCCAGAAGTTCCTGACCGACTACAAGGCGGCCTTCGGCAGCGATGTCGGCGCCTACAGCGCCAACGCCTACGACGCGACCCAGATCGTGATCGACGCGATCAAGCGTGCGACGGCGCCCGACCGGGCGAGCGTGCTCGCGGCGCTCAAGACGACGAACTACAACGGCGTGATCGGCAACACCTCGTTCGACGCGAACGGCGACACCACGAACCGCTGGATCTCCATCTACGAAGTGAAGAGCGGCGCGTGGAGCTTCGTCGACCAGCAGAAGTTCACCCAGTAGTACGCCCGCAACCCTGCGGCCATGGGCGAGGGGACGGCTCCTTCGGGAGCCGCCCCCTTGCCCCCAGGTCCCGGCCGGGGTCCGGGGAGGAATAGCGGATGAATCTTGACCCGGTCTTCCTGCTCCAACAGCTCATCAACGGCATCTCCCGCGGCTCCGTCTACGCCCTGATCGCCCTCGGCTATACCATGGTCTACGGTATCATCGAGCTGATCAACTTCGCCCACGGCGACATCTTCATGCTCGGCTCCTTCACGGCGATCAGTTTTGTCGCCCTCTTCGGCGTCAACGACCAGAACCCGGTCTTGCACGATCCCGTCGTGATCGTCGGCGTGTTGCTCCTCACCTTCCTCGCCACGATGACGGTCACCGGAGTGATCGGCGTGGTCGTCGAGCGGGTCGCCTACCGGCCGCTGCGCAACGCGCCCAAGCTCGCGCCGCTCATCTCCGCCATCGGGGTCTCCTATATCCTCCAGAATATCGGCGAGGTCTGGAAGGGACCGGCGACGGTCAACTTCCCGGATATCTTTCAGGACACGTTCATCAAGGTCGCGATGGGCGATCGGTTCTTGATCATCCGCAGCAAGGCGATCCTGCTGCTCGTCGTCAGCATCTTGCTGATGGTGCTGCTCACGCTCTACGTCCAGCGCACCAAGATGGGCAAGGCCATGCGCGCGACGGCTATGGACCGCGAGACGGCCCAGTTGATGGGCATCAACGTGAACATGACGATCGCGCTGACCTTCTTCATCGGCGCGGCGCTGGCGGGTGCCGGGGGCCTGCTCTATGGCATGTTTATCCGCGGCGTGCAGTTCACCATCGGCTATCAGGCGGGCCTGCGGGCGTTTACCGCGGCGGTGCTCGGCGGCATCGGCAACATCCCGGGGGCCATGCTCGGCGGCTTCCTCATCGGGCTGCTCGAAGTGTTCAGCGACACGGTGTTCCAGTCGCAATGGACCCAGGCCGTCGTCTTCGCGGTGTTGATCCTGATCCTCGTCTTCCGGCCGTCCGGCCTGCTGGGCCAGCACGTGCCCGAGAAAGTGTAGGCGAAAGATGCCCTCCGTGAATGCCGGCGCCGCCGTCGCGAGCCAGAGCATCTTCCCGAAGCCGCAGCGCGCCAGCCGCCGCTCGATGATCACCGCGCTCGTCGTCGGCGTCCTCGCGCTGCTCGTGCCCGTGCCCGAGCTCTTGGCCAAGAACCACATCCTGACGCTGCCCTTCTCCGAGCTCTACAACCAGGCGATCATCAACGCGGCGGCCGATGCCGGCGCCTTCGTGCTGCTTGCCCTGGGCCTGAACATCGTGGTCGGCTATGCCGGCCTGCTCGACCTCGGCTACGCCGCCTTCTTCGCCATCGGCACGTACACCTACGCGATCCTCGCCTCCTCCCTCTTCCAGATCCACGTGCCCTTCTGGATCATGCTCTTCGTCTCCGCCGGGGTCACCGCGCTCTTCGGCGTGGCCTTCGGCGCCCCGACGCTGCGCCTGCGCGGCGATTACCTGGCCATCGTGACCCTCGGTTTCGGCGAGATCGTGCCGACCTTCATCCTCAACCTGAACGGGCTGACGAACGGCACGGACGGCATCTCCGGTATCGACCACCCGGCGATCGGCAGCTTCGTCATCGGCGCGGCGAACGACAACATCGGCTTCTATTATCTCGTGCTGGTCCTGGTGCTCGGTATCGTCTTCGTGGTCAACCGCCTCCGCAACTCACGGCTGGGGCGCGCCTGGATGGCCATCCGCGAGGACGAGCTCGCCGCGGCGACCATGGGCATCAACACCACGGTCACCAAGCTCCTGGCCTTCGGCCTCGGCGCCGCCATCGCCGGCTTCGCCGGTACCTTCTACGCCTCGCACCTGGGCTTCGCCTCGCCGCAGCAGTTCAACTTCAGCCAGTCGGTGCTCATCCTCTGCATGGTGATCCTCGGCGGCATGGGCAACATGTGGGGGGTGATGGTCGGAGCGGTTATTATTTACCTGTTGCAGACTGTCATCCTGATCCAGCTAACCAACTGGGTCAACAGCATCGGCACGACCATCGGCTGGGACCTCCTGGTCAAAGTCAAGCTCACCGATTACACGTTCTTCATCTACGGCATCACGCTCGTGCTCTTCATGCTGTTCCGGCCGGGCGGCATCTTGCCGAGCCGCACGCGCCGCGCCGAGTTGCAGCCGGCCACCGAGGACATCAGCGACCAGGAGCGCCAGGATCTATACGACGTCCGGGAAACCGATCAGGCCACGACCGGCGTGCAAGGAGGGGAGTAGGGATGAGCCAGCAGCCGATTGCCGCGGCCGCGGCGGCGACCGTCGCCGCCGGCGCGACCGCCACGGCCGGGAAGCCGGGCACGGGCAACCTGCTCGCCGCCGAGAACATAACGATGCGCTTCGGTGGCCTCGTCGCCGTCAACGACGTCACGTTTACGATCCCGCAGGGCGCCATCGTCAGCCTGATCGGGCCGAACGGCGCGGGCAAGACAACCTTCTTCAACACCATCACCGGCCTCTACAAGCCGACGAGCGGCCGCATGATCTTCGACGGCCGCAACATCACCGGCACGGCGCCGTCGCGCATCACCGCCCTGGGCATCGCGCGCACCTTCCAGAACATCCGGCTCTTCGCCAACATGACCGCGCTGGAGAACGTGATGGTCGGCGAGCACTGCCGCTTGCACGCCAGCCTGTTCGGCATCGTCGTGCGCACACCGGCCGTACGCCGTGAAGAGCGGAGCGCGCGCGAGAAAGGCACGGCGTTGCTCGACCTGGTCGGGCTGGCGGGCACGGGCGATGAGCTCGCCAAGAACCTGCCGTACGGCCACCAGCGGCGGCTGGAGATCGCCCGCGCCCTGGGCAGCAACCCCAAGCTCTTGCTGCTCGACGAGCCGACGGCCGGCATGAACCCGAACGAGAAGGGCGAGCTCATCGACCTGGTCCGCGACCTGCGCCAGCGCCTGCAGCTGACGATCCTGCTGATCGAGCACGATATGAAGGTGGTCATGGGGCTCTCGGAGCGAATCTCCGTGCTCGACTATGGCGAGAAGATCGCCGAGGGCACGCCGGCCGAGGTGCGCGCGAACCCGCGAGTGATCGAGGCCTACCTGGGCCGCCCGGCGACGGCCGACTGAGCCGCCTGCCTGGGAGGAGCGTGCCCGCCGTGGATGCGACCGCGCCCTTCCGCCCGCTCGTGCTGCGGGCCGAAGGCATCACGAAGCACTTCGGAGCCCTGGTCGCCCTCGACGGCCTCGACTTCGACATCCCGCGCCACAGCATCGTCAGTTTGATCGGCCCGAACGGCGCCGGCAAGACCGTCTTCTTCAACATCCTGACGGGGGTTGAACGCGCGGAGAAGGGCCGCATCTGGCTGGATGGCCGGGCGCTGCTGGGCCTGACGCCCGCCCAGGTCGCCGCACGGGGGGTGGCGCGTACTTTCCAGAGCATCCGTCTGTTCGCCCACATGACGGTCCTCGACAACGTGCTCGTCGGCGAGCATTGCCGCCTGCGCGCCGGCTTCTGGGACATGGTGTGGCGCACCCCCGCCCAGGTGGCCGAGGAGGGCGAGGCCCGCGCCCACGCGCGGCAGTTGCTGACCGTCTGCGGCTTGCGTGCCGGCGAGGCGGTCGAGGCCCGGCATCTGTCATATGGCGATCAGCGGCGCCTCGAGATCGCCCGCGCCCTGGCCGGCGACCCGGCGCTGCTCTTGCTCGACGAGCCCTCGGCGGGCATGAACCCGCCGGAGACCGCCGAGCTCATGGCGCTGATCGCGCGCCTGCGCGCCGAGCAGGGCGTGACCATCTTGCTGATCGAGCACGACATGCGCGTCGTCATGCGCGTCTCCGACCGCGTCACCGTGCTGGATCACGGCGTCAAGATCGCGGAGGGGCCGCCGGCCCAAGTACGGTCCGATCTGCGCGTGGTGCAAGCCTATCTGGGGAGCGCGGCGCCCGCGGCGCCGATCCCGGTCAGTTCCGGCGCGGAGCTAGCGTAGGAGAGCGTATGGCACTCTTGGAAGTCGACAACATCGAGACCTATTACGGCAACATCCGCGCGCTGAAGGGCGTGTCGCTGACCGTGAACAAGGGCGAGATCGTCACCCTGATCGGCAGCAACGGCGCGGGCAAGACGACCACGCTGCGCACCATCTCCGGCATGCTGCACCCGCGGCGCGGGCAGGTGCGCCTCGACGGCAAGCGCATCGACGCGATGCCCGCCGATCAGCTGGTCCGCTTGGGCATCGGCCACTCGCCCGAGGGCCGGCGCATCTTCCGCCGCATGACCGTGCGCGAGAACCTGGAGATGGGCGCCTTCGCCCGGAGCGACCGGGCGGGCATCGCGCAGGATCTCGAGCATGTGCTGACGCTCTTCCCGCGCCTGCGTGAGCGCATCGGCCAGCAGGGCGGCACCCTCAGCGGCGGCGAGCAGCAGATGCTCGCCATGGGCCGCGCCCTCATGAGCCGGCCGCAGATCTTGCTCCTCGACGAGCCCTCGATGGGCCTCGCCCCCATCCTGGTCCAGACGATCTTCAGCATCATCAAGGACCTGAACGCGGCGGGCAACACCGTGCTGCTGGTGGAGCAGAACGCGCTGCTGGCCCTCCAGGTCGCGACGCGGGGCTACGTCATCGAGACGGGCCATATTGTCTTGGAGGGCACGGGCGCCGACCTGCTGACCAGCGAGCAGGTCCGCAAGGCCTACCTGGGCGAGGACTGATCGCCCCGCCCGCGCCGGGCCCGGCCGCCGACCTGTTAAGGCTCGGGGCCGGGCCCGCGGCGTCTCAGGCCCGGCGGCGGCCGGTCGCGCGTCCGGTAGGCGGTGGCCGGGGCGGGCGCCGGGGCCGTGGCGGCCTGCTTCTCGATGCGCGCCTGCAGCCGGCCGTGCAGGTCCGCGATCTCGGCGGGCGTCAGCCGCGTCAGGTCGGTCTTGCCGTTGCAGTAGTGCCGCGCGGCGACCACCAGGTCGGCGTCGGCGAGGCCGTTCTCCCGCGCGAGCACGCGCAGGTCGTCCAGGCTCGGGCCGCTCGGCCGCACCAGCGCGATCGCCGGGGACGGGTCGAGCAGCTCGGGCACGGCGGCGCCGGCCTTGGGCTCGGGCGCGGGCGCCGTGCCCAGCTGCGCCAGGAAGTCGGTGAACGTCGGGTTGGCGAGCTCCATGCCGATGGGGAAGGCCGGGCTGTTGCTCTTGACCACCGTGAAGACGCGCTGCGTCTCGAAGTCGGCCACCCGGATGCTCGCCTCCACCATCACGTCCACGAAGTACTCCAGGCCGCCGGTCGTCATCGGCAGCACGCGCCCGAGCTCGTTCTCCTCGCGCGTCTCCAGCCCCTTGGCCGCAATCTGGTCGGTGACCACCACACAGGCGCCGCTGTCGATGCAGAGGCGGCGCAGCACTTCCTGGAAGATCATCTGGTCGGCGGCGAGCTCGTCGGCCGTCGGCTGCGCGGTCGGGTCGCTGGTGCGCTCGCGCACGGCGGCCAGCGTCTCGGCGTGCTTGCGGCCGAAGTACATGGCCCAGGAGTTCGAGCACGTAGCAGCCGTACTGCTGCTCGCGCCCCTCGCCGTCCAGCGCCCAATCGATGAACTCGGGGAGCTCGTCGGGGTGCTCGATCTCGATCGCGTCGAAGCGGGAGCCGTCGCTGCCGGGCAGCAAGCGCGCCTTGCGCTCGACGTCGAAATAGCAAAGCCGCCCGAGCCCCGCGTCGGCCAGCGTCGCGGCGAAGACGCTCTTGCCGGAGCCCGCGGCACCGCGGACCGCGACCACCAGCCGCTGGCGGCGCGGGCGCCGGCTGAGGGGATTGATACGTTTGCCGTTGTTCATGGGTATCTGCCTCACTTTTCCTGATCGGGACTCGTGTCGCTCTCAAGCCGGCCACCCGGCGGGGTGCCGCCGGGCACCGCGCGTATTATACCATATTACGTACAAATGTTCTAATCGCTCCGGCCGCGCGGTGTCTGGCGTTCGAGCACTCTATCGCGCCCGGGGCGGGAAATGCGGAAAGCCTGCCGGGTGGCCGGGCGCGCACGCTTTCTCCCCGTACCCTGCGCATTTGTGAAGGTTCTTCCGCGCGGGTACGCGCGCTCTGCGGAGATGCGGAGAGAAAGCAACCGGACGCTTTTTGTGTGCGAAAGTTGCCGCGAACAAGCGCACAGAACCGGGCCGGTTTTACGTTGTAGTCGGGGAGACTCAATTTGGGCCGTCCCGGGCTTGACGGATCGTGCGGAAGCGCACTACAATGAGAGCGTTGCACCATCTGGACGAAGATCCGGCCGGCTGCGGAGCATGCGGGTAGAACCATGGGACGAAACGCGACAGACGTCGACGCGGAGCACGCGCGGGAGGAGCTCCTCGCGGGCCTCGACCACGCGCGGCGCCTGGCCGACGAGGGGCGCGTGCGCGAGGCGCTGGCGATCTGTGTCCGGCTGAAGGCGGTCGCCCCGACCCATCCCGAGCTCCTGGGCCTGCTGGGCACCCTCTACGCCCGCAACGGCCGGCTCGGCCCGGCGCTGGCCCACCTGGCCGAAGCGCTCCTGCACGCGCAGCGCGATTCACGCCTCCTCTGGGAGCTCGCGCAGGTCTACCTCCAGGCGGGCGCGCCCGTCCATGCCCTGCACAGCCTGCGCAGCTACCGTGCCGAGCGCCGCCAGATCCCCGTGCTGCACGATCTGCCCGATCCCGAGGAGCTGATTACGCACCTGGCGGCCTTCATGCACGCCGAGGCGGGTGTGGCCACGTTGCCCGCCGAGGCCCAGGACCGCGCCATGATGGCCGCGGAGCGCGGCCGCCTGCGCCTGCTCTTCAACGACGACCCGGACAAGGCCGTCTCCGACCTGCGCGAGGCGATGCGCATCGCCCCGCGCTATCCCCAGCCGCGCAATAACCTCAGTCTGGCCCTCTTCTACAGCGGCCAGCCCGCGGCGGCGATCGAGATGCTGGAGACGACGCTGCGCGACATCGCCCCCGACAACGTCTACGCGCTGGCGACGCTGGCGTTCGTCCGCTGGGCCGAGGGTGCGGCCCCGGATACGCAGCGACCCCAGGTGCAGCGGGCCGCGGGCTGCCTGCACCCCGGCAGCCGGCTGCTCGACCGCACCCGCGTGGCCGAGGTCGCGGGCACGTTGGGCGCGCACGATCTGGCGCTCGGCGTGCTGCCCGATCCGGCCACGCTGGTCGATCCCGCTGTCGAGCTCGGCACCGGCCGCGCCGAGCAAGACGCGGCGCGGCGCCTGCGCGCCACGGCCCTGGCCAACCTGGGCGACGTCGAGTCCGCGTTGGCCCTGCTGCGCGACTCGCCGGGCTGGACGGCCGATCCCCTGACGCGCCGCCTGCTCACCGCCCTCGACCAGATCGAGACCCTGCCCGCGCCGGCCGGGGGCGGGTACCCTTACCTCGGCTGGACCGATCTGCTCTCGGGCCACTACCTGCGCCGCCTGCTCGCAGGCCCCGCGGCCGGGCGCCTGCACTTCCGCGCGCCGGTGCCGCCCCCGCCCGACGAAATCTGCTGCCCGCATCCTGCAGACCTACCCGCGCCTGCCTCTGGCCTGCGCGATCCTGATCTGGATGGGCGAGCCCATGCTCGAGAGCCTGGCCGTGACCCTGCTGGCGCTCGTGCAGACGCCCGCCGCCGACGCGCTGCTCGACGCCCACCTGCGCGGCACCGCGGGCAGCTACTCGGGCCGGCAGGACGCCGGCTACGCGCTCCTCGACAGCAACTATCTGCCCAACGGCACCACGGTGCCGTTCTGGACCGGCACCGCCTGGGGCGAAATCCGCCTGTTCCGGCTCTCCCCCCAGCATCGCCGCCGGTCCCACCTGCAACACACCGCGGAGGGGCTCTTACAGCGACTGGCCACGTCGCCTGAGCCGTGACCATCCCCCTATGAGCGCGCGAGGGACGAGATCGCGCAAAGGAGTTCCGCGCAATGGCTGACGATACGCCCCGGCCGGGCAACCTGAGCCCTGAGGAGAAGGCCGAGACGCGCACCGCGATGACGGCCTACAAGAAGGACCACCCCGCCGCGAACCTGCGCGAGGTGCTCGACCATCTGGATCTGCCCTGGAAGGATCGGCTCTCGGAAGGCGTGCTGCGCGGCCTCGTGCCGCGGCGGGCCGCCGGGCCGGGGGGCCGGCCGCGCCGGGCGACGGGCCGGGCCGCCGCGGCTCGGCCCCGCGGTCGCGGGCGCACGCTGGAGCGCGTGATCGCCCAGCTCAACGACCTGCGCCAGCGCCGCGACGCCCTCGACAGCCAGATCTCCGATCTCGAGGACGAGCTGCGCGACCGGCTGAACGAGCAGCTGGGCGCGATGCACACCGGCCGCATCTTCGCGCCGCCGGGCGCGGGGAATGGATCGGCCGAACCGCCCGCCGCCTGACGGCGGCGCCGGATCAGGGCGCCGCGGGCGCGCCGGGCTTCCGCTGGAAGACGCGCACCTCCGGCCCGCCCGCCAGCGGCGCCCCGCCCACAAGTGGGATGCTCTCCAGCGTCGGGTAGTCGATGCGCCAGGCGTAGTAGTCCTCGGGGAAGCACGGCCGGCAGCCGAAGGTCTGCGCCAGCGTGTAGTTGGCCGTCAGCGACTGCCACAGTGGCGCCGGGCTGCCCGGGCGCAGGTCGTCACTGCGCCAGCTGATCAGCACGATGTAGTCGGGCCAGTTGTACTCGGCGACCGACTGCACGGGAACGGCCACCCGCCGGCCGTTGACCTCCTTGGCTCGTGCGCTCGAACGCGCCGACCAGCTGCAGGGTGTAGCTGGGCGCCTGCCGCACCACCGCCAGCAGCTGCTCCCAGAAGAAGCGCTCGCGCGGCTCGTTGGGCCCGCGCGCTTCGAGCTGCGCCGCCGTGGGCCAGAGCTGCGGCCCCAGGTTCGAGGTCCGCTCGAAGCTCTCCCCGCCCTCGATGAGCACCCGCGCGCCCGCCGGCACGTGTGCCTCGACCCAGGCCTGCGCCTCGTTGCGGGCATCGGGCGCCAGGGCATAGCGGTCATAGCGCACGACGTTTGCCCATGACGGCACGACGGCCAGCACCGCCCCCACGACCAGCAGGCCCGGCCCGAGCAGGCGCAGGCGCGGCGACGCGGTGAGCGCGCGCACGGCCGGCGTGGGGTGGGCCAGCGCGTACGCGCGCACTCGCATCAGCGTCGGACTGAGCACCGTGCCGACCGCCGCGCGCAGGGCCACGGCCGCCGCCAGGCACAGGAACGGCACCGTGGGCACGGCATAGCGGGCGAAGTTGTTCGGCCGCAGGTTGATCGCCACGAAGAAGAGCACCGGCGTCGCCGCCAGCAGGATCCCCTTCGGCGTGCGCCGGCTGACCAGCACGAGCAGCCCTGCGACGCCGAGCATGAAGAGCGGCCAGCCGAGCCCCGGCAGCAGGTGCTCGTTCAAGTAGAAGAGCCACTGCGGCAGATCGCCGGTGGGGATCGAGCCAAAGCGCGCCCCGAGCTCCTGGTCCAGGTTGTACCACAGGTTGGCCGGGTCGAGGATCGTCACGGGCATGGTGACGACGAAGCCCGCGATGGCCGCCAGCGCGGCCGCGACGAGCGGGTGGCGCGCCAGGGCGCCGAGCCGCCCGCCTGGCCCAGGCGTGTCGGCGCGTTCGGCGGCCGGCCGGGTCAGGTGCGCCAGGAGCACGATCGGCGCCACTCCGGCGCAATAGTACTTCGTCGCCGTCGCCACGCCGATCCAGAGGCCCGCCCAGAGATAGTCGCGCCGCCGCCCGCGCTCCTGGATGCTGAAGCAGGCGTCGAGCGCCAGCAGCAGGAAGAGCCCGGCAGGCACGTCGTTCTTGATGAAATGGCCCTCCTCGACGTGCAGGAAGGCGCCCGCCAGGAAGAAGGCGCCGAGCAGGCCGATCGCCGGGCCGGCCAGGCGGCGGCCGAGGCGATAGACCAGCGCGACGCTCGCCACGCCCGCACTCGCCCAGATGCCGCGCTCGAGCAGCAGGAACGGCGCCGGATCGGCGATGTAGGCGCGCACGAGGTCGCCGAAGCTATGCCACTGGCCCGCGAGGTACTGGACCGCCCCGAGCAGCACGACGCCCGGCAGCATCAGGTAGGGCAGGTTGGCCGACACGGTCTGCTCGCGCCGCAGGCCGTTGGCCAGGGCGTAGAGGGTCTCGTGGAAGTAGATGCGCTCGTCCCAGTGGAAATCGCGGGGGAAGCCCTGCCCCAGCCCCGCGAAGCGCGCGGCCACGGCCAGCAGCAGGATCCCCGCCAGGGCCCAGAGCTCCGGGCGCGCCCACGGCCGGGCGCGCGCGGGCGGGGCGGGGGCGCCGCCGGGCGCCGGGGCGTGGGGGCTGGGCGGCGCGGGCACCGGCACCGGCTCCCGGCCCGGCGCGCCGATCACGCGCGGCCGCTCTCGATGCGCTTGCGCAACGCCGCGAACGCCGTGTGCAGCTGGTCGAGCTCCGTCTCCGCCTGGCCGACCTTCGCGTGCTCGGCCTTCACGAAGCGCGTGTACGGCGCGATCGCGCTGTAGATCCGCTCCACCGAGCGCTTGAGCTCCGACTCGAACTGGTCGGTCATCGCCCGGCCCAGGTTCTCGCGTAGCTCTTGCACCTTGACGTGGAACGAATCCTTGGCCTGACGGCGCTTCAGCGGGATGAAGACCAGGGCCAGTCCGGCGAAGAGGGTCGAGGCCAGGATCGCCGTCGCGTCGAGCCACGCCACGCTGACGAGCGCGGTGATGATGGCGCCGAGCCCGGCGAGGCCCGCCGCGCCGATCGTCTGGTTCACGGCGCCACGCATCTCGTCGGCCAGCGTGCGCGCCTCCTGCTCGCGGTCGTAGCTCTGCACCACGCGGCTGGCCTGCGCGCCGACCGACTGGATCAGCTCGCTGCGATTGTACTCGAACTGCCGCCCGATCTGGCCGATCATCTGATCCTCGCGCCCGCGCACGGCCTGGCGCCGCTCCAGGTAGCCCTGCACGGCCTGCCACATGCGCAGATCCTGGTCAACCATCCAGTCGATCAGCCCGGTGACTGCGGCGTCGACGCGCGCGGCGCTGTCGGCCACCACCTCGCGCGCGAAGGCCCCCCGGATGAGCTCGGCGTTCATCAGTTGGCGGATATGCCCCAGGTTGACCATCTCGTCGAAGAAGGCGTCGCCCCGCTCGCGCATCTCATGGATGATGTTGTCGATCTCGGCCAGCCGGTGCGCGAACTGCGCGCGCATGTCGTCCTGGTAGACCTTGACCTGGCCGTCGATATTTTCCGTCGTCCGGAAGTCGTCGGCGAGGACCGCGAGGCGGTCGGTGGCGGCGGCGTAATAGCGGTCGAGCAGCCGCTCGGCGACCCCGAGCGGCGTCAGGAACTTGAGCCGCACGCGCCCAGCCTCGTCGAGCGTGCTGAAGATGTAGCTCTCAAGCGTGTCGAAGCGGCTGGCCCGCAGCATCGCCTCGCCCTGCGCCTGCTGGGGTCCGGGCGTCTCCTGCAGGCGCTTGCCTTGCAGCGCCAGGCGCGCTGAGACGGGGAAGATATCCGGCGTGGCGCCGAGCAGGGCCTGACTATTCTGCTGGATGAACTCGATCACGTGCTGCAAGTCGACCGCGCTGCCGAGCAGGTCGATCTTGTTCAGGATCACGACGATCTTCTTGCCCCAGTCGCGGATCGTCTCCAGGAAGGCGCGCTCGCTCTCCGTGAAGGGCCGGTCGGCCGAGGTGACGAAGAGCACGAGGTCCGCGCGCGGCACGAAGTGGCGGGTCAGCTGTTCGTGGCGGCGGATAATGGCGTTCGTGCCGGGCGTGTCGACAATGGTGATCTCCCGCAGAAACGGCGCGGGGAAGTCGCGCTCCACGAGCTCGTCCGCGCGCTGCTCGCCCGCGGGCGCGTCGCCGTAGCGCAGCAGCGTCACGGCGGCCGTCGTCGGCGTCACCCCCTCGGTCAGGAAGGGCGCGCCGAGCAGCGCGTTGATGAAGGCCGACTTGCCGGCGTTGAACTCGCCGGCCACGACGAGCAGGAAGAGCTCGGTCAGGTCGAGGCCGGCCTGCCGCAGGGCGGCCAGGTCGGCGGGATCGGGCTCCAGCGGCTGCACGGCGGCGCCCAGCGCGCCCAGCAGCCGGCGCTCCTCGGTGAGGATAGTCTGCTGCGCGGGGGTCAGGACCAGGCCGGGTGCCGGCGCGCCGGACTCCGCGGGCGGGGTCGCGGGGGCCTCGGCGGCATCCGCGGGGGGCGGGGGTGGACTGGCCACGGGTGGGTTCTGCACGGCTCTTCTTGCTCCTGGCCCGGCGGGCCGGCTCCCGGTCCGACGGATGGCCGGGCGGCGTGGCGATCACGCCTGTAGTGTCACGGTTTCCACAACAATAACGCGGTTCTGTAGCACGACGCGTACCCGTATTGTCTGTCGTACTGTCTGTCGTATTGTATCATGGCCGTGCCGTCCTGGCTACTGCCCGGCGGTCCGGCGTCGCGGCACGGGAATTGGTATGGCCGCGGTGGCGCCGTGCCGGCGGATCCCGGGTGGCGGGACCCGCGCCGCATGCGCCTGCAGGAGCCCACGTGCGAACGCCTATCTCCGATGATCCCGCCGCGGGGCCGGCCGGCGTGCCGGACCCTCCGACGGATGACCATGACGCCCCACCGATCCCCGCGCTCAGCGCCCGCGACGCGGTCTTCTACAGCGCGGCCAGCATCGGCGCCGGCATGGTCTTCGCCTTCTTCAACGCCCAGCTGCCGCTCTACCTGCGCAGCTACGGCGTGGCGCATCAGCTGATCGGCCCCCTCACGAACGAGCGCTCGTTTGCGGGCGCCGTCGTCCTGCCCATCGTCGGCCGCTGGAGCGACCGGGCCCGCACCCGCTGGGGCAAGCGCCGGCCCTTCTTCCTGATCGGCGTGCCGCTCATGGCCGCGGCGCTCGTGCTGCTCGGCTTGCGTCCGCCCTACTGGCCGATGCTGATCACCGTGCTGATCGCCGGAGGGTTCCTGTTCATCGCTCTGGGACCCTACCAGGCGCTTATGGCCGATATCACCCCGCGCGAGCAGCGCGGCCGCGTCGGCAGCCTGACGGCGCTGGCGGGCATGGTCGGCGCCGTGCTCGTCTCCGTGCTGGGCGGCCTCTTCTGGGAGGACCACAGCGACGTCGTCTTCTTCGCCACGGCGGCCATCCTGCTGGCCGGCTTCGCGCTGACCTTTCTCAAGGTCCGCGAGCCCGCCCACCATTTCGGCACCATGGTCGCCTTGCTGCGCGCGCCACCCGCGCCGCTGCACCACCGCGGCCTCGCCTATCTGCGCGACGTGCTGCGGTACCGGGCCACCAGTCGCTATATCTTCGCGATGAGCATCTACTGGCTCGCCGCAGGCGGCGCCACGCCGTTCATCACGCTCTTCGGCACCGAGAGCCTGCACCTGGGCGCGCAGGACGCCAACTGGCTCTTCCTGGTGCTCGTGCTCAGCACGGCGGCGGGAACGGTGCTCGTCGGCCTGCTGGCCGATCGGCTGGGCAAGCAGCGGGTGCTGCACGGCGGGCTGGTGGTCTTCGCGATCGCGGCCCTGGCGGCCACCGGGGTGCAGACCGTCGGGCAGGCCGTCCCCGTGATGATCGTGGCCGGGCTGGGCAACGCCTGCCCCACCGCGCTCTGCCTGCCGGTGCTCACCGACCTCATGCCGCGGCGGCGCGGGGGCGAGTTCATCGGGCTGGCCTCGTTCGCCTGGTCGGTCGTCCAGCCGCTCGGCTCGTTCCTGGCGGGCTTCCTGGTTGACCAGACCCACTCCGACCGCTGGGCCTTCGCCTTCGCGTCGGCGGGCATGGCCCTGGCCGTGCTGGCGCTTTTCGCCGTGCGGCCCGACCCGGCGCCCGCGCCTAATACTGCAGCAGCGTGACCACGTTGTAGCGGCCCAGCTGATCGCGGGCGTGCAGGAACGTCAGCTCGATCAGGTAGCCGAGCGCGACCACGTGGCCCCCCAGGTGCTCGACCAGCTGGATCGCCGCGCGCGTCGTGCCGCCGGTCGCCAGCAGGTCGTCGATGATGACCACGCGCTCGCCCACCTCGATCGCGTCGCGGTGGAGCTCCACCGTGTTCGTGCCGTACTCCAGGGCGTATTCGGCCGTGATGGTTGGCGCGGGCAGCTTGCCGAGCTTGCGCGCGGGCACGAACCCGGCGTTCAACAGGTAGGCGAGGGGCGCCGCGAAGATGAACCCCCGCAACTCGATGCCGACGACCTTGGTCGGCTGGTAGGGGCGCAGGCGGGTGGCGAGCTTGTCGATCAACTCGTGAAACGCCTCGGCGTCCTTCAGCAGCGTCGTGATGTCGCGAAAGATGATGCCGCGCACCGGGAAGTCCTGGATGTCGCGGATCTTCGCCATGAGCTCAGCCTGTTCCACTGTCGAGTCCCTTCCCCCTTAAGGATAACATCCACCGATTGTATCCACCCGGTGTCGGATGATTGCCCGCGCCCATTGTAGCACATGTAGCACACTCCGTCATTCCCGAGCAATCATACGCAAGCTATATGCCGCCGCACGTGCCGAGCGGCGGTCCCACCGGGACCGCCGCTCGCGGGCGCTGGCGCGGCTAGCCCGCGCTACTGTTCGGCGGCGGCCTGGCGCAGGCGGATGGCCCGCGTCGCGAGCAGGGCCAGCCCGAGCAGGATGCCGAGGATCGGGAACTCGCCGCCGGTCTTGGGCAGCGGCCCCGTGCTCTGGATGGCGGCGCTGGGCGCCGGAGTCGCCGTCGGCCGCGGGCGCGCGACGGTGGGCCGTGGCGTGGGCGGCCGCGCGGTCGGTGGGGCGGGCGCCGCGGTATGCACCGTCGGCGTGGCCGGGGCGGGGGCGGGCGCGCCGGTCTTCGGCGTCGGCGGCGCGGTCGGCGGGGGCGCGGGCATCTGCGTCGGCACGGCGGGGGCCGTGGTGGGTGGCGCGGGCGGCGGTGGGGCCGGGGCGGGCGTGCTCGTGGGCGGGGCGGCGCTGCCGGCTATCGTGAAGCCGAAGGCCTGGCTCGCCTGGCCGTAGCCGGCGCCGGCCCGGGTCACGAGCAGCACGGCCGTGAAGTCGCCGGGGCCGAGCACGCCCGCCGGGATCACGTAGCGGTCCGCGCTGCCCAGGTCGTTGCTGTCGAGCACGGGGTTGCCCCCGGCCCGGACGCGGACGGTGTAGTGGTCCGCGCCGCTGCGGGGCTGCCAGGCAAGCGTCAGCGGCAGGTTGACGATGGCACCGGCGAGGGGGGCGGTCAGCGACACGTCGGCGACGTCGAACGCCGGGAAGGTCACGGTCGCGCCTGGGCTGACCGTCTGCCCGTACGTCGACCACCCGGCGAGCGTGCCGGGTGTGCCACCTGCATAGTGCACGTAGTCGACCAGGCCGGACGGCGCGGCCGGGGCCCCGGCGAACGTGTAGGTGCCGTCAGGCCCGGTCTGCGTGTGGGCCAGCAGCACGTCGACGCCCGGGCCTGCTGCCCGGAGCTCGAGGGCGAGACCGGCGGCCGGCGCGTCGTGCAGCAGCACGCGGCCCGCCACCTGCCCCCCGGCCGGCGTGCTGGACGCGCTGGGCTGGCTCGGCCCGGGGCGGTGCCCCCCGCTAGGCGCGGTCGGGATCGATGTAGCGGTCGGCGGCACCGGAGTCGCGCTGGGCGGCACCGGCGTGGCGCTGGGCGGCACCGGGGTGTCGGTTGGCGCAGCGGGCGCCGTGGCGCTCGGCCCGGGCGTGTCCGTGGGCGGGACCGGCGTCGCGCTGGCGGGCACGCCCGTCGCGCTCGGCGGCACCGGCGTGGTGGTGGGCGGGACTGCGGTAGCCGTAGGTGGCACCGGGGTGTCTGTCGGCGGCAGGGGCGTCGGGCTCGGCGGGACCGGCGTGGCCGTGGGCGGGACCGGCGTGTCCGTGGATGGGACCGGCGTGTCCGTTGGCGGCACGACCTGCACTGTCACGGCGCTCGTGTGCTGCTGGCCGCCTGCCCAGACGGTGCTTGCCGTGTTGCGATAGCTGCCCGAAGCATCCGCGGCGACGTGGGTCGTGATGTGCAGCGTGCCCCCGGCGCCGGGCGGCAGCGTGCCGTGCTGGCACGAGACGGTGTTGCCGCTGTGGCTGCATGAGGCGCCGGGAATGCCGCCGCTCAGGCCCTGGAAGACGAACGCGCTCGGCACCCCATCGTCGACGCGCACGGCCGTCGCGGTATCCACGCCCGTGTTCGAGACGTCGATGTCGAAGACGAGCGTGTCGCCGGGCTGGACAACCTGGGCCGAGGCGCCTTTGCTGATCGTGACGTTGGCGGTAGGTGGCGCGGCCGCCTGCGTGCCCGCCTGGCCGCCGAGATAGCCGATACCCAGCGGCACCAGGATGAGCAGGGCCGCGAGCGGCAACAGGATGCGCTCCGCCGGAGTCCAGCGGACCGCCGGGCCCGTGGCCGTGGTGGGGCCGCCCAAGCCGAAAAACCGCCGCAGTGCGCTGCGCACCGCTGGCCGCGTCGTGCTCATATCTGCCTCTTCCCTCCCGGGCCGGCGCCCGGCCGGCCCTGGTATATGCCCCGATGCTGTGGCGGCGGCGCCGCCCGGGCCGTCACGGACCGGGTCCCACGGGCGCGCGATCCTACCGTGTCCGGGTGGGCGCCACGTAGTTGCGGTCGAGGTCGGCGATCACGATCAGGCGGTGGCTGGCGATCTTCACCGGTGTGCAGGTAATCAGCGTCAGGCGCGAGTCGGTCGTCGGCTCCATGACCTCGCTGGCCGACGGCAGCACGATCTTCGTGGTGCGGACGACATAGCGGAAGACGCCGCGCCCGCTATACAGGAAGATCTCGTCGCCCGGCTTGAGCAGATCGAGATGCAGGAAGACCGACCCGCGGATGTCGCGATGGCCGGCGATGACGACGTTGCCCTGGTCGCCCGGGTTGGCGGTGCCGGTGTGGTGGCCGGCCATGAAATCGGCGACTTCCCACGTCCAGGAGGCCAGGTCGACCACCACCTCGCGCACGCGCGCGTCGAGCTTGATCTTCGGGATGCGGATCTCGGTTGCCCAGCTGGGGTCGCTGATGACCGCGTCCGCCTCGTTCGGCGTCGCGGTGGGGCTGGGTGTGGCCGTGCTGGTGGGCGCGACCGTGGCGGGGACCGTCGCGGTTGGGGATGGCGTGGCCGCGGCGCCGGGGCTGGGCACCATCAGCGGCCCGATCCGCAGGATGCCGTCGTGCGGCAGGAGCACCGCGGGCCTCGCGTCGCTGCCCGAGGCGGCGGAGGCGATGGACGCACCCGCGGTGGACGAGACGGCGGGCGGCGCCGTGGCGGTGGGGCGGGCCAGGCTCGCGGCGGCGGCGGGCGCCGTCGGCGCCGTGGTGGTGGCTGGGGCGATCGCGGCCGGTGCAGCGGTCGGCACCGCGACCGCCGCCATCTCCGCCGCGATGTTCGTGTCGGTCTGCGCGTCGGCGAAGAGCCACTGGGCGATCACGTAGATGAACAGCAGCACGAAGCAGACTTCGGCCAGTTGCAGGCCGACGTCGATGCCCTTGCGCACGCCGGTCCGCCGCAGCCAGGCGGGGCCGCGCGGCCGGCGTGCGACCGCCACGGCCGTCAGCCCGCTGCGGCGGAAGCGGTCGGCGGGCGGGGCCGCCTGCGCCCAGCGCGGGGCCGGGGTGGCGGGCAGATGGCCCAGGGCGGCGCGCACCTCTTCGGCGAACAGCCGGCGCGTGGCGCGGCGCGGGGGCGGAGCGGCCGCCAGGCCGGCCGGGGTCGGCGCGCTCGGCGGCGCCGGATCATGGCCGTCGGTGCGCCCGGCCACGGCGCGCAAAAGGCGCTTCGATTGGCTGCGGCGCTTTTCGGCCAGAAGGGCTTCGAGGTCGGAAATGCTGAGGCGTTCGAGGTCGGGTCCCGACCCATCCATGCGTCGGGGATCCGGATCGCGAGCGGGGGAGGCCATCGGCTCCTCCGCCGGTCGTTGCGCAGTCATGGGTTGCGCGCTCCTGACGCAAAAAACAGCTACGCGAAACGGAGTTATGTCGCGTAGGATTCAGTATAGCACCGAACCGGGCGGCCTGTCAATGGAGATCCGGCGCTGTGCTATAATAGCCCGATGCGACGCGACGAATGGCGCGGCCTGCTCCTGGCCGCGCTCGCGGTCAGCTTTTTCTCCACCAGCCCCGTGCTGACGCTCTGGGCTGATCCGCTCAACCCCATCGTGAAGACGGGCGGGCGCATGGCCGTGGCCGCCCTGGTGCTCGGCGCCGTGCTGCTGCTTGGGCAAGCCCGTCGCCCGCCCGCCCGCGAGCCGGGCGGTGAGGTCGCGCCGCTGGCACCCGGCGCCGGTCCGGCGAGCCCGGCCGTCCCGCCCCGCAGCCGCCGTGCCACGGTGCTGCGCTTCGCGGTCTATGGCCTGATCGCCGCGCTCCACTTCCTCTGCTATATCGCCTCGCTCTCGTTCACCAGCCCCGCGCAGTCGCTGACCATCGTCTACCTGGCGCCGATCTTCGTGGCCCTGTTCGCCGCCGCGCTGCTCCACGAGCCGATCCGGCGGCGCCAGTGGGGCGGCATGGCCGTCGCGGTCGTGGGCGTGGCCGTGCTGGCGAACCCGCTGGGCGGCGAGCCGCTCGGCAGCGGTTGGCTGGTGGGCGACCTGCTGGCGCTCGGCAGCGCGATCACCTTCGGCCTCTACTCGGTCGCCGGCCGCTACGAACGCGAGCGCACGTCGCTCTTCCGCTATGCCACGGGCGTCTACGGCGTCGCCGCGCTCTGGCTGCTGCCCGCCGTCTGGCTCACCTGGCCCGATCCGGCCACGGCGGCGACCGTGCCCGCGACCGCCTGGCTCGCCATCGCCGGGCTCGGCGTCTTGCCTCTGGCGATCGGCCACACGCTCTACAACGCGGGCCTGCGCCACGTGCACGCGGCCTACGTGAACGTGATCGCCGCGCAGGAGGTGACCGGCGGGGTCCTGCTCAGTTGGCTGCTGCTCGGGATCGCGCCGCAGCCGAACGAGATCGCGGGCGCGCTCATCACCCTCGTCGGCATCGTGATCGTGCTGCTCTAGCGGCGGATCAGGGTGCGGACCCGCCGCGCGCCGCCTCGCCACCCGAGCGGAACTCGGTGTCGGTTCCCTGCGGGCCGCGGTCGGCCGGCGGGGCCTCCGGCTCCGTGAAGCCGCGGTCGCCCATGCTCGCCAGGTCACGCAGCGCGCCGGGATCGGCCGTCCGCGCAGCGTCGCTCGCCCCGCGGAACGGCGTCGGCTCGGTGCTCGCGGGCGGCGCCGCGGTGCCCAATTCGCGGGCGCGGCCGCTCGGGTCGCCGCCCGTCCCGGCGACGGGCGCGGCGTTCCCCGCGGTCACGCCCGGGACGCCTTGCCCGACCGGCCCGCGCTCGGCCGGCCCGGCGCCGTTGGAGCCGGCCGCCCACTCGGGGCTCCAGACGACGGGTGCAGCCGCGGGCTCGGCTGCGGGCGGCACGGAGGTCACTGTGTTGTCGACCGGCGTGGCGGCGGCCTCCGTGGGCAGGGCGATCGGCGGCGGTGGGACCGCAGGGCGGGGCGCGCCAGTCTCGCCGTCGGTCACGCCTTCGTAGACGCGGACGTCGTAGCCGCCCGCTTCCTCCAGCGTATCCCGCAGCGCGTTCGCGCGGTCCATGGTCTCGGCGTGCACAGTCAGGAGCACGTGGCCCGCGCGCACGTGGCCGGCATACGTCCGGGCATCCTCCTCGGGGATGCCGAGGCCCACGAGCCCGCCCAGCAGGCCACCCGCGGCCGCGCCAATGGCGGCACCGGCCAGCAGGCTGCCGAGCACGCCCGCGCCCAGCACCGGCCCGATGCCGGGGATCACCAGTGCGCCCGCGCCGAGCAGCCACCCGGCCAGGCCGCCGATCACGCCGCCGAACGTCGCGCCGCTGGCCGCCGCGCTCGCGATGTGCGCGCCCGGGTCGCGGCCGGCCTCGCCCTCCTCGGGCTCCTGGCTCAACAGCAGCGAGACTTGCTCGGGCTGGACCCCGGCCTCGCGCAGGGCGTCGAGTGCCTGGGTGGCGTCCTCCTCGTTGTCGAAGACCGCGGCGATGACCGGGCCGGTAGGGCGAGTGTCCATGGGTGGGGCTCTCCTTTCGGTGTCGCGCGCCATTGCGTCAACCGATCCGGGCAGCAAAATCTATGCCGTGCCGGGCCCGGCCGCTTCCGCCGCGGCACGGCCGCATTGGCGCGAACGTAACGTTCGGCGAGGATGGGGCCGCACGGCGCGGCGTTGCGAGAGGGCCCTGTTCCCGCGCCTCCCCCGTATCCTCTTGCCCCACGGACGGTAGGCCGCCCCTCGTCGCCGCGCCCCCTTGTCATCCCGAACGCAGTGAGGGATCTCCGACTTCGGGATGCTGCCGTGAGGCAGGCGCCTCCGCAGCATCCGGCAGCCCGGGCACCGCGGTCGCGAGACACCCCGGCATCCCTACCTCTTCCTTGTCATCCCGAACGCAGTGAGGGATTCCGACTCCGGGATGCTGCCCCGAGGCAGGCGCCCACGCGCTGATTGGCTCAGAGAAGCCGCACGGTTGCCCCTGAGCCGGCCCCCTCACCCCCCCTTGTCATCCCGAACGCAGTGAGGGATCTCCAACTCCGAGATGCTGGCCCGCGGCAGGCGCCACCGCTCCGACCGGCGACTCGGACACCGCGCGGTGGCCACAGGGTGGGCCCCCGGCGCGGGAGATCCCGCACGCAGTGAGAGACGGCACGGGGGCGGACCGACAGCCTGGTAGCGGGCGCCTATACCGCCAGGCCCCGCGCGGCCAGCCCGGCGCGGGCGGCGGCGAACTCGTCCCAGGGCGTCTCCTCGGTGCCGTAGCACATCGACTGCTCGTGCGCCTTGCCGCAGGTGACCACCAGGTCGCCGGGGCGGGCCAGGGCGATCGCCTGCGCGATGGCGGCGGTGCGGTCGGGCGCGCAGATGAAGTCGCGCCCTGCCACGCGGCCCTCGGCCTCCAGCCCCGTGGCGATCGCGGCGCTGATGGCCGTCACGTCCTCGGTGCGCGGGTCCTCGGCCGTGACCACGCTGAAGTCGGCCAGCCGCCCGGCGACGCGGCCCATCATCTCGCGCTTGGCGACGTCGCGCAGCCCCGCCGAGCCGAAAACCGGGATGACCCGGCCGCCCGGCGGCACGAGGGCGCGCGCCAGCCGCAGCGTCTCGTCGAGCGCGTTCGGCGTGTGCGCGAAGTCCACGACGACGTCGAAGTCGCCCGCGTAGACCCACTCCATGCGCCCCTTGATCCGCTGCACCGCGCCGAGCCCGGCCGCCACGGCCTTCAGCGGCGCCCCGGCCGCCAGGCCCGCGCCGGCCGCGGCGAGCGCGTTGGCCACGTTGTAGCGCCCGAGCAGGTGCAGTTGCACCGGCACGCTGCCGGCGGGGCTGTGCAGCACGAAGGCCGTGCCGTGGCGGTCGAGGCGGATCTCCGTCGCCGTCAGGTCGGCCGCCGGGTCCTCCAGCGAGTAGTTCAGCACGCGCTCGGCCGGCTTCGCGCGCAGCACCTCGTAGGAGCGGTCGTCGCGGTTGAGCACCGCCGTCTTGGTCACGCCCGGCTTCGCGGCGCTCGTCTGCAGCGCGTCGAACAGCCGCGCCTTGGCCGCCATGTAGTTCGCCCACGAGCCGTGCCAGTCGAGGTGCTCGTGCGTCACGTTGGTGACCACCGCCACGTCGTAGTCGACCCAGGCGGCGCGCGCCTGGTCGAGCGCGTGCGACGTCGTCTCGACGACGGCGGCGGTGCAGCCCGCGGCGCGCATCTGCGCCAGGTAATGCTGCAGGTCGAAGGCCTCGGGCGTGGTCACGTGGAAGCCGGTGTCGAACGCCTCCTGGCCGATCAGGGCCGAGATCGTCGTGATCATGCCCGCGCGCACGCCCGCCGCGCTCAGGATGCTGTGCGTCAGCGTCGTCGTGGTCGTCTTGCCGTCCGTGCCGGTCACGCCGACGACCAGCATCGCGCGGCTGGGGTAGTCGAAGAAGGCGGCCGAGAGTAAGGCGAAGGCCGTGTGCCCCTCGTCCACCTGCAGGTAGGGCACGCCCGGCGGCAGCGGCGCGGGCAGGTCGTCCGGCGCGACCTCGCCGGCCACGGCGGCCGCGCCCGCCGCCAGCGCGGCCGCGATGTAGCGGTGGCCGTCGGTGCCCCGCCCGCGGCGCGCCAGGAAGAGCGTGCCCGCCTCTACTCGCCGCGAGTCCTCGGCGATGCCGCTGATCGGCACGCTCGCCGGGTCAGGTCCCGCCTGCGCGAGGCGCCCCCAGCCGGCGGGCAGGCGGCCGAGCAGCGCGGCGAGGCTAATCGGTGCCATGGCGGACCTCCAGCTTCTGGAGCTCCTGCACCAGCCGGACGAGGAAGTCGTCGGCGTTGCGCACCACGCCGACCGCCTGGTGCGTGCCCCGGTCGATCAGCTTGCTGATCACGTTCTCGGCCGCGTCGACCGCGACGGTGTAGACCGGGTGCAGCAGGCCGTTGCGCTCGACGAAGGTCGGCATCATGTTGCCGGTGGCGATCGAGTGGAGCATCGTCGCCAGCATGACCACGAGCGTGGCCTGCTGTGTGTGCTCGCGCATGGCGGCCTGCGCGGCCAGCGCGTCGGTGATCACCTCGGGCAGCGGCCCGTCGTCGCGGATCGACCCGGCGAGCACGTAAGGGATCTGGTGCCGCGTCACGCTGTACATCACGCCGTCCTTGATCAGCCCGGACTCGACGGCGGCGGCGATCGAGCCCGCGCGGCGCACCGCGTTGATCGCGTCCATATGATGCCGGTGCCCGCCCGCGATCGCCTGGCCCTCGCGGTCCATGCCGAGCGCCGTGCCGTAGAGCGCGTACTCGATGTCGTGCGTGGCCACGGCGTTGCCGCCGAAGAGCACGCCGACGTAGCCGTGGTCGATCAGCCAGGACATCGCCTCGCGCGAGCCCGAGTGGACGACCGCCGGCCCCAGCACCCAGATCGCGTGGCCCTCCGGGTTGCGGTGCGCGGCGACTAGCTGCGCCAGGCGACGGTAGTTCAGCGGCCGCTCGCGCGAGGGGCCGGTCGACATGAAGCCGAAGGCGTCGGCCGCTGCGGCCGCGCCGGAGGCCGGGCGGAAGCCGTTGGTGTGCACCAGCACGCCCGTGCTCCCGTCCTCCGCGCTGCCGACCACGACGGGCTGCCCCGCGCGCACGTTGCGCATCTCGGTGCATTCCCAGGCGCCCGTGTCAGGGCTCGTCACGATAGCCGCGTCCATACGCTGGCGGTGCACCAGCTGCCACCCTCCGCTCGACTTGACATAAGTCGGATAGTTCGTCGTCGCGTAGAAGGTGCGGGGCACGATGCCGCCGGCCGGGGCCGGCTCGACCGCCGCCTCGGGCGCCTCGGCCAGAATCGTCGCCGTGAAATCCGGCGGCTCATAGATCAGTTCTTCGCGCAAAGGGTCACTCCTGCACATGGTGAGTTTGGAACATAATGTGACATCCGCGGGCGGATGCTCGCCCTATTATACGGGATCAGGCGTGGGGCCGCCGCCGGGGACCGGGGCGGTCAGTAGCCGGGGAACATGCTCACGCCGATCTCCGCGTGCGTCCGGCCGTCCGGGCCGGTGTCCGCCCAGACGGTGACGAAGTAGACCGAGGGGGATGGGCATGCGTGACCCAGGAGAAATCGAGCGCATTGCGATGATCGAGGACATTGCCCCGACCATCCGGCTCGCGATCCCAACCGTCGTAAGCGCGCTCGTAGAAGGCCCGCACCTGCTCCGGCGCATCGGCGCTCGTCAACCGGATGATCTTGACGGCAACGACGCCATTCCCGCCGGGGTGGAACCGCCCGGGCGTGCCGAAGTCGTCGACGGCGACTTGCTGGGCGCCGGGATAGAGGGGCGGGTTCCGCCAGCTGTCCGGCGGGCCGCGCATCAGCCACAACACGTACGCGCCGGCGGCGCACACGAGCAGGAGGCCGACCCCGGCAACCACGATGCAGCCCCGGCGGCGCCGCACGCTACCGCTCCGCCGCGAGGTGCGGGCTGGGCTCCGGCTCGGGTGGCACCGAAGGCGGGTCGCGCTCTGCGGCGCGGATCCGCGATCCCGCCTCCCAGATCGCATCCATGACTGCGTTGTCGCTAAACATGCCGACACTATGGAGCCAGGCGTCAGGCTCGGGGGTCGGCGCGGGACCGCGCATCGCAAGCGCATCGATCGCCGCGGCGCGCCCATCCGGCACGCGTTCCGCATCCGGGTGCTGCGCCCTGGCGCGATCCTCCGCTGCAAGCGCCTCGATCAGCGCAAGGACCAGCGCCTGATGGCGCGGCGTGAGGTCTCGCCAGGCGGCGAGCAATGCCTCGGGCAGTGCCGGCGCGCTCATGTGGTACTCTCCTCTGTTCCGTGCGACGTCCTGCGCGAAAGCAAGCCGCATCCGGGCCGGCCGCCGGCATCTCGGGCGGGCGGCCTCCTCATAGGGCGGAACCCTCTTCGCGCGTACTTAAGAGTTCCCGGCCCTCCCCCTTGTCATCCTGAGTATCCATGACCCTCGGCTCACCGGAGGGCATGAAAATGGCTGCACCCGCCCGCGGTCGTCAGCGTGCCCGCGGTCGCGCCTTCGCTGGTGCCGCGAGCCCGTTCCTGAGTATGACCCGAGGGTCCCCAGGCACCGTTGTTTGTCGCTCCGCCTTCGGGCGGAAGCACGCAGAGTAGACTCTGTTTATGCGTGGGCCCTCCGCGCTGGCGACCGCCGATCCTTATTGCCGCTGGCACGCGTACGGAGGTCTGCCATGGAACTGGTCTTTCCCCGCTGTGCGGGGCTCGATGTCCACAAGAAGTCGGTCGTCGCCTGTCTGCGCACCCCGCCCACCCCCGAGCACCCGGGCCTCGAGGTGCGCACCTTCGGCACCACCACCGCCGCGCTCCTCGCCCTCGGCGATTGGCTGACCGCCGCCGGCTGCACCCACGCCGCGATGGAGTCCACCGGCGTCTACTGGAAACCCGTCTATAACCTGCTCGAAGGCCGCCTGAGCCTCTTGGTCGTCAACGCGCAGCACATCAAGGCCGTCCCCGGCCGCAAGACCGATGTGCGCGACGCCGAGTGGATCGCCGACCTACTCGCCCACGGGCTGCTGCGCTCCAGCTTCGTGCCCAGTCCCGCCCAGCGCGAGTTGCGCGCCTTGACGCGCCATCGCATCACCGTGATCGCCGACCGGGCGCGGGTGGTCAACCGGCTGCAGAAGTTGCTGGAGGAGGCCAATATCAAGCTGGCCAGCGTGGCGACCGACATCACCGGGGTCTCGGCGCGGGCGATGCTGGACGCACTGCTGGCGGGCGAGGCGGACGCGGCGGTGTTGGCGAACCTGGCGCGCGGGCGCATGCGGGAGAAGCGGGCGGAGTTGGAGGCGGCGCTGCCCGGGCGGCTGCGCCCCCAGCAGCGCTTCCTGCTGGGGGAGTTGCTGGCGGAGATCGACTTCTACGACGAGGCGGTGGAGCGGGTGACGAGCGCGATTGCGCAGCAGATGGAGCCACTGGCGGCCGAGGTGGCGCGGCTGGATGGGATCCCGGGGATCAACGCGCGGACGGCGCAGGTGCTGCTGGCGGAAGTCGGGGCGGACATGAGCCGGTTCCCGAGCGCGGGGCACTTGGCGAGTTGGGCGGGGCTCTGCCCGGGGAACCACATCAGCGCGGGGCACCGCCAACGGGGGACGACGCGCCATGGCAACCCGTGGCTGCGGCAGGGGCTAATGGAAGCGGCGCACGGGGCGGCGCACACGAAGGACACGGTGCTGAGCGCGCAGTATCGGCGGCTGGCGAAACGGATCGGCAAGCGCAAGGCGCTGGTGGCGGTGGCGCACAGTATCTTGCGCATTGTGTACCACGTGCTGGCGGAGGGGAAGGAGTACGCGGAGCTGGGCGGGGACTACTACGAGCAACGGGACAAGGAGCGCATCACGCGGGGGCTGGTGCGGCGCCTGGAGCGGATGGGCCATGAAGTGATCCTCAAGCCGAAGGAGGCTGCCTGACAAGCGAGCTATTTTCAGAGTAGCCGCAGGCGAAGGATCTCCGCGCCGCACGGCCTGCCCTGAGCACCGTCGGGGCCTCCGGGCGGCCGATCGGCGCGGAAAGGGCTGCCTTGAGGAAAGATCCCGGAGTCGGAGATCCTTCACTTCCTTCAGGATGACAAGGGGAGGCAGGGCGAGCGAAGCGTCTCGCGCCTTTGTTCCACCCTGCTCCGTCCTCGGCCATCCGTTAAGTGCGCGCCCATAGGGCCGTGCCCGATCCCCCAGGCGAACCAGCCGCGTTGCAGGCCGGATCCGGCTCCCCTCTCCCGAATTCGGGAGAGAGGTCGGGGGTGAGGGCCGCTGCCCCCGCCGCCCTTGGGCCGAATCGCTCCGCTCGCAGCCCCCGCAGGGGGCTTCGTGGTTGTTGTCCGCAGCTTTAGCTGCCGGGCAACGCGGGGCCGCGGGGCTCCCCGTAGGCCGGACCCGCCTCCCCTCGTCCGAATGCGGGAGAGGGGCCGGGGGTTCGGGCCGCGCCCAAGGGCGGCGCGCGGGTGACGAGGCGGTGACGCCCCGCTCCCGCACGGCGCCGCCATGGTCGTCACCCTACTTTGAGCTGCTATGAGCCGGAATCGCGGCATGGTGACGAGGGTGACGACCCGCGCGGGGTGGTTGTCGCGGAGACGTGAGCAGCCGACCCCGGCCACGCCCCCACCGCCCCGCCGCCCTTGAGCCGAATCGCTCCGCTCTCAGCCCCCGCAGGGGGGCTTCGTTGTTGTTGCCCGCAGCTTTAGCTGCCGGGCAACGCGGGGCCGCGCGGCTCCCAGTAGGCCGGATCCGACTCCCCTCGCCCGAATGCGGGAGAGGGGCCGGGGAGGGCCGCCTCAGCCCTCCGCCAGCGGCTCGCGCATCGGTACGCGCAGCCCGTGGCGCTCGGCGGCGGCGATCGCCAGGTCGTAGCCCGCGTCGGCGTGGCGCACGATGCCGATGCCGGGGTCCGTCGTCAGCACACGCTCCAGGCGGGCCGCCGCCGCGTCGGTGCCGTCGGCCACGATCACCTGGCCGGCGTGCAGGCTGTAGCCGATGCCTACGCCGCCGCCGTGGTGCACGCTCACCCAGGTGGCGCCGCCCACGGCATTCAGCAGCGCGTTCAGGATCGGCCAGTCGGCGATGGCGTCCGAGCCGTCGCGCATGCTCTCCGTCTCACGGTTGGGGGAGGCGACCGAGCCCGTGTCGAGGTGGTCGCGGCCGATGACGATCGGCGCCTCAAGCTCGCCGCTGGCCACCATCGCATTCACGCAGGCGCCGAAGCGCGCCCGCTCGCCGTAGCCCAGCCAGCAGATGCGCGCCGGCAGGCCCTGGAAGGCCACCCGCGCGCGCGCCATCGGGATCCAGCGCGCGATCGCCTCGCGGTGCCCGAACTCACGCAGCACCATGTCGTCGATCTTGGCGATGTCGGCCGGGTTGCCCGAGAGGGCCACCCAGCGGAAGGGGCCGTAGCCCTCGCAGAAGAGCGGCCGGATGTAGGCGGGCACGAAGCCGGGGAAGGCGAAGGCGTCGGTCACGCCCTGCTGGTAGGCCTGCTGCCGGATGTTGTTGCCGTAGTCGAACGTGATGGCCCCCTGGCGCTGCAGGTCGAGCATGCCGCGCACGTGGGTCGCCATGCTCTCGAAGGCCCGCTGCACGTACGCCTCGGGGTCGGAGGAGCGCAGCGCCGCCGCCTCCTCCACGTTCAGGCCGAGCGGCACATAGCCGTTCAACGGGTCGTGCGCCGAGGTCTGGTCGGTCAGCAGGTCGGGCACGCGGCCCATCGCGGCCAGCCGCGGGATGATCTCGGCCGCGTTGCCCGGCAGGCCGATCGACAGCGGGCGTTTCTCGCGTACCGCCGCATCGGCCAGCGCCAGCGCCTCGTCGAGCGACTCGGCGGCCTGGTCAAGATAGCGCGTCTCCAGCCGGCGCGTGATGTGGTGCGGGTCGACCTCGACGCAGAGTGCCACCCCGCCGTTCATGGTCACGGCGAGCGGCTGGGCGCCGCCCATGCCGCCGAGGCCCGCGGTCACGACGAGCCGCCCGGCGAGCGAGCCGTCGAAGTGCTGCCGCGCGGCCTGCGCGAACGTCTCGTAGGTGCCCTGCAGGATGCCCTGCGTGCCGATGTAGATCCACGAGCCCGCCGTCATCTGGCCGTACATGGTCAGCCCGGCGGCTTCGAGCTTGTCGAACGTCTCACGCGTGGCCCAGGCGGGCACGAGTAGCGAGTTGGCGAGCAGCACGCGAGGCGCGTCGGGGTGCGTGCGAAAGACGCCCACCGGCTTGCCCGACTGCACGAGCAGCGTCTCGTCGTCCTCCAGTTCCCGCAGGATCTCCAGGATCTTGAGGAGGGCGGGCCAGCTACGAGCGGCGCGGCCGCGGCCGCCGTAGACCACCAGGTCGTCGGGCCGTTCGGCCACTTCGGGGTCGAGGTTGTTCTGCAGCATCCGATACGCGGCTTCCTGCAGCCAGCCCTTGCAGTGCAGGGTTGTGCCCCTGGGCGCGCGCATCGGGCGCGGGGCTATCTGGGCGTCCTGGGCGGGCACGGGGGACTGGTCGGTCATTCGGGTCATCGGGAACAGCTCCTTTCCGCCGCCCGCCTTCCGCCCGGGGAGGGCCCGGCGGCGCGTCCCCGCGCGGTTAGCGGGGCGCCGAGTTCGAGCGCCGCCTGCACGGCGCGCACCAGGCGGCCGCTGCTGATCAGCTCGTCGGCCCAGGCGATGTCGGCCGTGAAGGGCTGGTCGTGCGTGCGATACGCGACCTTCTCGCGCAGCAGGTCGTAGGCCACCTGGGTGCCGCGCCCGAGGCGCAGCGGCCGTCCCGCCGCGAGCCGGCGCAGGTCGACGGCCTGGGCGGCGGCCAGCAATTCGAGCGCGAGCACCAGCCCGGTGTTGCGCACGATGGCGCGCGCATGGCGGGCGGCGATCGGCCCCATGCTCACATGGTCCTCCTGACCGGCCGACGTGGGGATCGAGTCGACGCTCGCGGGGTGCGCCAGGCTCTTGTTCTCCGACACGAGCGCGGCCGAGGTATACTGGACCATCATGAAGCCCGAGTTCAGGCCGCCGTCGACGATCAGGAAGGGCGGCAGCCCGCCGTTGGCGTGTACGTCGACCAGGCGCGCCTGGCGCCGCTCGCTGATCGAGGCCACCGCGCAGAAGGGGATGCCCAGGAAATCGGCTGCGACGGCCACGGGCATGCCGTGGAAGTTGCCGCCCGACAGCACGGCCAGGCCCTCGTCTTCGCCCACCGGCCCCGCACCGAAGATCAGCGGATTGTCGACCGCGGCGTTGAGCTCGAGCTCGGCCACGCGCCGCACGTAGGCCAGTGCGTCGCGCGCCGGGCCATGCACCTGTGCCATGCAGCGCAGCGAGTAGGCATCCTGCACGCGCGGCGCGCTCTCGGCGACGCCGTCGGCCGCCGTGCGGCCTTCGCTCTGGTAGACCAGCTCGCTGCCCGCCAGCAGCTCGCGCAGCTGGCGCGCCGCGACGATCTGGCCCGCCTGGCCGCGCGCCGCGTGGATGCGCGGGTCGAGCGCGACCGGGATGCCCTGCAGGGCCTCGAACGACAGCGCGCCGCAGATGTCGGCCGCCTCGACCAGGTTAGCCGCGTCGTGGACGGCCAGGGCCAGCAGGCCGCTGATCTGCGCCGTGCCATTGCAGAGCGCCAGGCCCTCCTTGGCGCCCAGCGCGACGGCCTCCAGCCCGGCGGCGCGCAGCGTGTCGTAGCCGAGTTGGACCTGGCCCTGGTACTCGGCCAGCCCGCCGCCCATCATGGCGTGGGCCATGTGCGAGAGCGGCGCCAGGTCGCCGCTTGCGCCGACGGAGCCCTGCTCCGGGATCAGCGGGTGCACGCCGCGGTTGATCATGTCGATCAACAGCTGCAAGGTGCTGCGCCGCAGCCCCGAGTAGCCGAGCGCCAGCGTCTGCGCCCGCGCTACCATCAGCGCGCGCACTTCCTCGCGCGACATGAGCGGGCCGACGCCGACCGTCTGGCTGGTGATCAGGTTCTCTTGGAGTTGGGCAAGCTCGGGGATGGGGATGACGCGGTCTTTGAAGGCGCCGAAGCCGGTGGTGATGCCGTAGACGACGCGGCCTTCGGCGACGATACGCCCGACCAGAGCCGCGGCTGCGTCCACGCGCGCGGCGGCGTCGGGGTGCAGATGCAGCCGGAGGGGGGCGCGTCCGCTCGCCGCGGCGCGGGCGACCACGGCGACGGTGTCCACGTCGAGCGGATGGTCCGGGTCGCCGAGGGCCGCGCCGAGCGTGGCGGGGGAATCCAGGGCATGCGCCATTGCAAGCTCCTTTGCGCGAGCTCACCGCGCGCCGCCCGGCCGGAGCCGCGCGAGGCGCGCGGGCCCCTTAGCCGCGGCGCCGTCCCACGCGCGTCAGCAGGAAGAGCACCGTCGCCAGCCCGGCCAGACCGATCGTGCCGACGGCCACCAGGCCGCGGGCCGAGGCCGGCGCGACGACGATGTTGCCGTCGGGCGGCACGTAGTCGCGCATGCGGCCCCAGAGCCGGAAGGTCTCCCAGATCGCGCGCGCCATGACGCGGATCGAGGCGCCCGACTGCTCGCCCTCCAGCCGCGCGTAGTGGTTGACGCCCACCTCGACGATGCTGCGGCCCTGCACGTTGGCCTTGGCGTGGATCTCGGTATTGATCAGCGCGCCGGGGCTCGACAGGTCCATGTCGCGCAGCACGTCGGCGTGGAACACCTTGAACCCGCAGTCGATGTCGCGCAGATCGACCTGGAACAGGATCTTGACCATCTGGTTGAACGACGACCCGATCAGATAGCGGTAATACGGGATCGTTGCGCTTGATGCGGTACCCGGCGACGATATCGTACTCCGGGATGTAGGGCGCCAGCCGCTCGAGGTCCTGGATGTCGAACTGCCGGTCGGAGTCCATGAACATCCAGTAGTCGCCCGTGGCGTTCTGGAAGCCGGTGGTGAGGGCGCCGCCGTAGCCGCGGTTGCGCTCGTGGTGCAGGGCGCGCACGTGCGGGTTCTCGGCGGCCAGCGCGTCGGCGATCTCCGGCGTGCGGTCCTTGCTTCCGTCGTCGACCACCAGCACCTCGTAATCCGAGAACAGCGTCGGCAGCACCTCGGCGGCCTGGTGGACCACCGCCTCGATATTCGGCTCCTCGTTGTGGGCCGGAAGAATTAGCGACAATTTGCCGTCGATCACAGCGATTGCTTCTCCTCTAGTGAGTGTGTCGTCGTTGACAGCGATCTGCGCCGGGTCGGGGCGCTGCCGTGAAAGGGGCAGGGTAAAGAACAGGTGAGTTTGCCGATCACTGCCCCTGATTATACCAGATCGGTTACGCCTAGTCGAGACCGAGCAGGCTGACGGCGAGCGCGCCCAGGAGCAGCACCGCAGTGACCAGTGCGGCCGTGAAGGCGCGCACCCGGTACTCCTGGCTGCTGCGGATCGAGGGCGCGGGCAGGCGCATCGTGGCCCGGTAGTAGAGGAACGCCCCGCCGAGCACCAGCACCACTTCGATAATCGCGCGCGCGGGCGGCACGCCGTCCAGCCCCAGGCCGTAGCGGCCGAGCCCCGCGGCCTCGCCGGGCAGGATCGGCAGATCCTGGTAGAGCAGCAGGTCGAGCAGCCACGGCGCCCCGACGACCAGCGCCATGATCAGCCCGGTGCCGGTCCCCCAGACGGCGCGTGCGACCAGGCCCGCGAGGACCGCCACCACGAACGCGGTCAGCAGGGCATGGCTGTAGGGCGCCTCGCTGTTCACGCCGGGTCCGGGCGTGGCCAGCAGCGCGGCCTGGTCGGTCCCCTCCAGCCCGGCCAGGTGCAGGATCAGGTAGCCGAGGTTGAGCAGTTGGGCGCCGATGACCAGGGCCCAGAGGGGGATGCGCGGCGCGGGAGCCTTGGCGCCCGCGGCGAGGGCAAAGGGGCTGGCGAGCATCAGAGGCGCTCCCGGCGGCCGCGCGTCACCGGCTTGGGCCAGTTCAGCCGGGCGTCCAGCCATCCGGCCAGGCCGGCGAAGAGTACCAGAAACAGCAAGAAGAACATACGGGCAGCAGTCTCCTAAGGCATGAATATCCAACACGGGTGCGCACACCTGCGCCGCCTGTGGCCGGGCGCGCTGGGCACCGCGTGCTATTGTAGCACGGCCCGCGGGCGGCGACAAGCGCGGAGTATTGGCGACCAGCCGGCCGGCGGTGTGCTACAATCGCGCGGAGCGAAAGGGGTACGGCCATGCGAACGCTGGACGAGGTACGGGCGGTCGGGCGCTTCCTGGCGGACTTCCCCGGCCCCTGGTGGGTGGCAGGCGGCTGGGCCATCGACCTCTGGCTCGGCACCATGACCCGCGAGCATGAGGACCTCGAGATCTCGATCCGGCGGGCCGACCAGGGCCCTGTCGCCCCCTACTGCGCCGGCTGGCCGCTGACCACGCCCCGCGACGACGTCTGGGTGCCCCTGGCACCCGACGAGCGCCTCGTGCTGCCCGACTTCCAGCTACGCGTCCAGCCGCTGCCGGCCGCGCGGGCGGCCCATCCCGGCCTGCCGCCCGAGTTTGAGTTCATGCTGAACGACGTGGAGGGGGACGCCTGGATCTTCCGCCCGGCGCCGCAGATCCGGCGCGCCTGGGACCGCGTGCGCCGGCCCGGCCTCGACGGCATTCCGGTGACCGCGCCCGAGATCCAGCTGTTGCACAAGGCGCGGCATCATCGGCCGAAAGACGACGCCGATTTCGCGCGCGTGCTGCCGCACCTCGCGGCCGAGCCGCGTGGATGGCTGCGCGCCGCGCTGACGGCGATTCTCCCCGGCGATCCCTGGCTGGCCGCGCTCGAATCCGCCCCGGAGCCCGCCGCGCCCTGACGCGCCACCGGTCCCGCGGCTCAGATCCCACCCGCCCGCGGGGCTGGCGCAGGGGCCGCGCCGCCCCCGCGTGCGGGGGCCCACGGCAAGGCGACGAACGCGAGCGGCAGCGCCGCGTCCCGGCGCCCGACGGGCAGCACCTCGCCCTGCGCGCTCAGGATAAGCACGCCGGGCTGCCCCGTCCCGGCCGCCGTCCCCAGGACCACCGTGCAGCGCGCCCGGCAGGCCGCCCGGCCCAGCCGATCCGCGGCCGGGCCCGGCACGATGAGCGGGCCCAGGAACCCCTCGGGGAAGACGATCAGCCGCGCGCCCGTCGCGCCGGCGTCGACAATAAGCTCGCAGGCGCGCTCGAGCGCGGCCGCGGGATCGGCCGCCCGGTGCGCCGTCACCAGGGCGAGGATCAGCGGAGCCACGTCGGGATCGCTCATACCTGCCTCCGAAAGCGCCGCCGGCCGGACGCGTGGGCGCCCGGCCGATCGGGAGGGGTGCCGGGGCGCGCCACGCGTGCGGCCCCCGGTCCACCGGGCGGGCCGGCTACGCGATGACGCCCAGCTGTCGCATGATTGTCGCCGCGTCCTGGTAGTTCCGGATCCGCGTCACCTGGCCGTCGCGCATGGACCACGTCTCGCAGGCCAGGTACTCCAGCGCCTTGCCGGTCGGCGGCACCGTGCCGCCGGGAGTCTGCAGCGGGCCCGTGTGGGTGCCGCGCACCACGAACTCGTTGACCACCTCATCGCCGCACGCGACCTGGTGATAGGTGTTGACCGTGACGTCCGGGAAGGCCGTCTTGAAGCTGAGCATGAACTCGCGGAAGCCCTCCTTGCCGCGGAACGTCTGGTTGAAGGGGACCAACAGCACCTCGCAGTCGTCGCTCACGTGCTCCAGCACCGCGTCGTACTGGCTCGTGTTGAAGAGCCGATAGATCTCGAGGATCGCCGCCGCGTTGTCCTGCGCCGCCATTGCCGTCATCGTATTGCTCCTTTCGTCCATGTCCGGTCGGGTGGTTTGTGCGAAGGAGAACTTCGCATCGTCGATGGGTCCATCATAGGCGACAGGGCGCGGCCGGGGATGGGGGAAAACACGCAGGTGGGCGGGCACGCGAGTACGTAGATTCGTGCGACGCGGGCGGCTACGGGCGCGGCCGCCGGGGGGTCAGCCCGGTCTCGACCGCCCAGGCGGCGATCTGCGCGCGCGAGGCGAAGCCGAGCTTGCTCATGATGTTCTCGACGTGCTTCTCGACCGTGCGCTCGCTCAGCACGAGGGACTCCGCCAGGGCGCGGTTGGAGAGGCCCTGCGCGACGCCGCGCGCCACCTCCTGCTCGCGGGGCGTGAGCCCGCCGGGCCGGGCGGCCGCGGCGCGCGCCGGGCGCGGGGGCGCAAGGGTGGGGATGGCCGCGGCGGCCGTGGCGCGGAACGTGGCCTGCAGCGTGGGATCGGGCAGCCCGGCCGCCAGGGCATCGACCAGCGCCTGCGCCTCGGCCGCACAGGAGGCGGCGGCCTCCCGGGCGCCGCGGGCCAGGTGGGCGCGCGCGCGTGCCGCCTGGATGCGCCAGAGGTCGGCGCGCAGGCCCTGGGCGTGGGCCACCCGCGCGGCGGCCGCATAGGCCACCTCGGCGGCGTCCCAGCGGCGCAGGGCGGCGAGCGCATCGCCGCGCAGCAGCCAGAGGCGCGGGATGGCGCCCTCGCCCCAGTAGGCGACGTTGGGCGCGGCCGCGATCAGGCGATCGGTCAGGGCGAGCGCCCCGGCCGCGTCGCCGCGGGCGAGAAGCAGCGCGGCGCGCGCGCCCCAGGCGACCCGTTGCCCGGTGCTCGTCATCGGCAGGTCCCGCGGCGCGGCCGCGTCGAGCAGGGCGGCCGCCCCGTCCAGATCGCCCGCCGCGACCTCGGTCAGCGCGAGCAGGCCGGCCATCGTATGCACCATAAACGAGCCGCCCGCCTCCCGCGCCAGGGCGAGGGCGCGTTGCAGCGCGGCGCGCGCCTCCGGCGCGGCGCCCAGGTCCAGGTAGAGCGCGCCGAGGCACATCGCGGCCGAGGCGATCCAGACGTGGTGCTCGATCTCGGTCGCCAGGGCCAGCCCTGCCTGGGCGTGGGCGAGCGCGACCGCGTATTCGCCGCGCGGCGTCAGCGCGAAGCCCAGGTAGAGCTCCGCCGAAGCTTCGCCCGAGCGCCAGCCGATCTGTCGCGCCAGCGCGATGGCCTCCTCGCCGTCGTGCAGGCACTCGACCAGCGGCACCGCCGGGCAGACCGACATCTGGAACATGGCGCTGCCCCCGCGCATGGCGTAGGTTTCAAGGCTGGAGACGAGCCCTTGCCGGTCGCCCAAGGCGCGGAAGAGGTCGATCGCCTCGGCGTAGTAACCCGCGGCGGCCGGCAAGTCGCCGACGAAGAAGTTGGCGATGCCGAGCAGGTCCAGCGTGGCGGCCAGGCCTGCGCGGTCACCCGCCGCCGCAAAGAGCGCCAGCGCCTCCTCGTGGTAGCGCCGCCCCTCGGCCGGCTGCTCGCGCATCATGTGCCAGTTGCCCACGCGGTTGAGCGTGGACGCCAGGATCGCCGGATCGCGCATGGCCCGCGCGAGGGCCAGGGCGCCCTGCAGGTCCGCGCCCGCGCGCGCATAGTCGCGGCCGGTCCAGAGGAAGCCGAGGGCGAGCAGGCTGCGCCACTCGGCCCGGCGATCGCCGGCCAGGCGGGCGGCGTCACGCGCCGCGGCGTAGTCGGCGTAGGCGGCGTCGAACTCGCCGAGCGCCTCGTAGGCCTGTCCGCGCTCGTGGTAGAGCGCGATCGGCGGCGGCTGCCCCAGCTGGGCGGCGGCGGCCAGCGCGTGCCCGAGCTCGACGGCCGCCGCGCGCGGGGCGGGCAGCGCCAGGGCGCGGCGCCCCGCGCGGGCGGCGTAGTCGAGCACCTGCGCCCAGGCGCCCGCCTGCCGGTAGTGGTAGCTCAGGTCGGCCAGCGGCGCCTCCAGCGCCCCAGCGTAGACACGCTCGATCGCGGCCGCGGTGGCGCGGTGCAGCGCGCGCCGCTCCCGCGCCAGCAGGTCGGCGTAGACCGCCTCGCGGGTGAGCGCGTGCCGGAAGGCGAAGATGTCGGCGGACTCCTCGATGACCAGCCCGGCGGCGATCAGTTCCTTGATTGCCTCGACCAGCGCCGCTTCCTCTTGGCCGGTGACGGCCTGCAGCACGGCGAAGTCGAAGCGCCGCCCGGCCACGGCCGCCGGCAGGATCAGCGCGCGCGCGGCCGGGCTGAGCGGGTCGAGCCGCCGTTGCACGGCCACCTGCACCGTGCGCGGGATGTGCAGGTCGGCGAGCGGTTTGCGGTCCCACATGCCGTCGACGTAGAAGATGTCGCCGGCCGTGAGCAGCGCCTTGAGCGTCTCCTCCACGAAGAAGGGGTTGCCCTCGGTCAGCGCGTAGAGCGCGTCGACGAACTCCGGATGGACGGCGCGCGGCAGGTCGAAGATGGCGCGGATCAGGTCCGCCACCTCGGCGCGGTCGAGCCGCGCCAGCGGGATCTCGGCGGCCAAGCGCTCCCGGTCGAGCGTCGCGAGCACGCCGCCGAGCGCCGGACCGACCTCCTCGGGCCGGTAGGTCAGCAGCAGCAGGATGGGCCGGCCGACCAGGCGCCGCGCCAGGTAGAGCAGCCACTCCAGGCTGCTCTCGTCGCTCCAATGCAGGTCCTCGACGATCAGCAACAACAGGCCCGTGCCGACCGCCCGGGCGACGACGCGCGCCAGGGCTTCGAAGAGGCGGCGCTTCTCCTGCGCGGGCTCCAGCGGCGGCGCCGGCTCGCGGGGCGGCACGTGCGCAGCCACCTCGGGCAGGATGCGCAGCAGGTCGGGCGCCTCGGGGCCGAGGAGAGTGGTGAGTGCGTCTGGGCCGCCGGGCGCCAGGCGGCGCAGTGCGTCGAGGATGGGGGCATAGGGCAGGGCGCGGTCCTGCTCAAAGCACGCCCCCCGGACGACGCGGAGCGCGGCTGGGCCCGCCGTCGCCCGGGCCTCAAGCTCGGTCAGGAGGCGCGACTTGCCGATACCCGCCTCTCCGGACAGCAGCACCGTTTCGCCCTGGCCACTCCGGGCCACCGCCAGGTGCGCCTCGAGCGCGGCGAGTGCGGGCCCGCGCCCGATGAGCACGGGCGAGACGACGGATTGCGCGACCGGTGGCGCCACCGGCACCCTCCCGGACGGCCCGGCGCGCTAGAAGCCGGGCGCGCCTCGCCCGCGCCGCCCCACGGCCACGAGTTGCCGTAGCAGGGGGGCGGCGCGATAGCGCTCCTCGTGGTAGTAGTCGTGCAGGGCGTCGAGCACCTGCAGCACGAGCGGCAGCCCGAGCTTCTCGCCCCAGGCCAGCGGGCCCAGCGGGTAGTTCACGCCCAGGGTCATGGCCGTGTCGATGTCGGCGGCCGAGGCCACGCCCTCGCCTAGCGCGAACGCCGCTTCGTTGATGATCTGGCAGACCACGCGGCCAATCACGAACGGCGCGAGCGGCTCGGTCAGCACCGCGTCGTCGGCGCCCGCGGCGTTGAGCCAGGTGGCGAGCTCGCGGCTCAACGGCGTGGGCAGCCGCTCGTGCGCCAGCACGCCCGCGTAGGCCGGGTCGGGCGCGAGCAGCGGGTTCGGCCGCGCCGTGGTGCCGTCGTAGACGTAGAAGCCCCGCCCGGCCTTGCGCCCGATCATGCCCGACTCGACCAGCCGCCGCTGGATCGGGTGCGGCCGGTAGCGCGGCTCGCCGAAAAAGGCGGCGTAGACCGATTCGGTGACCGCGAAGTTGACGTCGATACCGATGAGGTCCATGAGCTCGAACGGCCCCATACGAAAGCCCGCGAGCTTGATCAGCCGGTCGATGGCGTCGACGGGCAGGATCTGCTCGCCGAGCAGGCGCAGCGCCTCGGCGTAGAACGGCCGGGCCACCCGGTTGACGATGAAGCCGGGGGTGTCGCGCACCTGCACCGGCGTCTTGCCGCAGGCGCGCGCCAGCGCCACGATCGCCGTCGCCGTGGCGGGCACCGTCTCCTGCCCGGCCACGACCTCGACCAGCCCCATGACCGGCGCCGGGTTGAAGAAGTGCATCCCGGCGACCCGCCCGGGGTGCGCGGTTGCCGCGGCGAGCGCGGTGATGGGCAGCGACGAGGTGTTCGAGGCCAGGATCGCCTCGGGCCCACAGATCGTGTCAAGCGCGGCAAAGAGCTCCTGCTTGAGCGCCAAATCCTCGGGCGCCGCCTCGATCACCACGGTGGCGGGGGCGAGCGCCGCGCGGTCCGTCGTCGGCGTGATGCGCGCCAGCACCGCATCGCGCGTTGCCGCGTCCATGCGCCCTTTGTCGACCCGCCGCTGTAGCCCCGTCCCGATGGTGCCCAGGCCCCGCTCGACGAACTCCGGGCGAATATCATACAGGATCACCGCGCGCCCGCTCTGCGCGCAGACCTGCGCGATCCCCGCGCCCATCGTCCCCGCGCCGACCACGCCGATCGGCCCCGCCGGCGCCGCGCTTTGCTCGACTGCCTCTGCCTGCGTGCTTGTCACTTCTCTGCCTGTCCTCCTCACATGCTTGCTGCCGGCCGCGACCGGGCGGACTGCAACGCAACTCGGTCACTAGGCACCCCCGGCCGGGCGGAGCCGGCTCTCCCAGCCGCAGGCGGCCGGCGCTCAGCTCTCGTGGTGCGCGCAAGCAGGCACCTGGCCGGCATCGAGATGCTTATCCGGCAGGATCTGGAGGCGGCGGTTGTCGCGTGGCGGAGCGCCCTCCTACAGACGCGGCTTCCTCCCGTCCGGATCGCGCCCCGGCATGGCCGGGCTGCGCCGGCTCGCACAGCCGGTCTCACCCCGGGCATCCTGCCTGCACGCGAGGCCGAATCGTACTCCCTTGCCCCGGAGGAGCGGGGGCGGGGTGAGGGGCGAAAGCCGCCGCACCCCCTGCTCGGATGTGTCCCGGGCTACTCCCCCTTGAACGCTGGGGGCCGCTTGGCCAGGAAGGCGGCAAGGGCTTCCTGGTGGTCCGCTGTGCGACCGGCGGCCTCTTGCCCGAAGGCCTCGTACTCCAGCACCTGGGGCAGCGTCGATTCCAGCGACCGATTCAGCGCGCGCTTCGTTAGCCCGTAGGCCACCGTCGGGCCGTGCGCCAGCCGCGTGGCCCACGCCAGCGTGGCCGCCGCAAGGTCGGCCGCCGGCACCACCTTATTGACCAGCCCGAGGCGCAGCGCCTCGTCGGCGGGCACATCGTCGCCTAGCAGGCACAGCTCGGCGGCCTTGCCCAGGCCCACCAGCCAGGGCAGGAAGTAGCTGCTGCCCGAATCGGGCACCAGGCCGACGCGCGTGAAGACCTCGATGAAGCGCGCCTGGTCCGAGGCGATGCGCAGGTCGGCGGCGAGCGCGACGCTCATGCCCGCGCCCGCGGCCACGCCGTTGACCGCCGCCAGGATCGGCTTCGGCAGCGCGCGCATCCGCAGGATGATCGGGTTGTAGCGCGAGCGCACCGCCTCGCCAAAGCTCTGGCTGCCGTCCGCCTCGCGCGCCTTCAGGTCCTCGCCCGACGAGAAGGCCCGGCCCGCCCCCGTAATCACCAGGCAGCGCACCGCGCGGTCGCGCTCCGCCTGCTTGAGCACGTCCTGGATCTCCGTGGTCATCCGCGGGTTGAAGGCGTTGAGCACGTCAGGCCGGTTCAGCGTCAGCGTGCCGACCCCGTCGTCCACCGCCCAGAGGATCGTCTCGTAGTCCATCGCGCCTCCTGTTACTGGGCCGGCTTGACCCCGGCCAGGAAGTCGAGCAGCAGCCGCGTGAACTCCTCCGGCCGCTCCATCGGCACCATATGCGCCGTGTCGGGCAGCACGACCAGCCGCGCGCCGGGGATCTCGGCGCCGAGCCGCTCGGCCGAGCGCATGACGTCGGGCACGTCGGCATCGCCCACGACTACCAGAGTCGGCACGGGGACTTCGCCCAGGCGGTCGTAGGCGGGGTGCTCCGGGCGCTCCTGCTTGCCCTCCTCGCGGCTGAACTCGTGCTCCAGGTTGGCGCGCTCCATGCGCGCGAAGTGCGTGTGCAGCGCGGGGGAGACGGCATCGGGTCCGCGGCCCGGGCCGACCAGCCACATCGCGTCCTCCAACGCAAGCACGCGGTCCACGTCGCGCGCCTCGTAGGCGGCTTCCATCGGGGCAAAGGCGGCCTCGTCCGCGGGGTTCGGCGGCGTGCCGCTCACCCCTGCGGCGACCAGCACCAGCGCGGACACCATTTCGGGGTGCTCCAGGGTGTAGTCGAGCACGGTCGAGCCGCCGATGGAGACACCCGCCAGGTGGGCCCGCTCGACCCCGAGCACCTGCAGCAGGCCGTAGAGGTCGCCGACAAAGCTGTAGGGCTCAGGCGGCATGGCGGTCTGGCCGAAGCCGCGGTGGTCGTACCGGATCACGCGGTAGTGCTGGGCCAGGACGGGGAACTGCGCATCCCACATGGTCAGGTCGGCCACGCCGGCATGCACCAGCACCAGCGGGTGCCCCTGTCCGGCGACCTCGTAGTGAATGCGCGTGCCGTTCACGTCGGCGAACCCGGTGTGGCGGTCATTAAGCTCGGTCATGCGTCTCCCTTCCGCGGGGGAGCCCCGGCGGAGCCCACCCCGTCGCGCGCGTGAGCGGCGGCCAGCGGACGGGGCCCGCGATGGTGGGCCACGGTCAGCGCCCCGCGCAATTGGTCTTCGCCCAGTCCGCCGGTGGGGATATCGCCGTCGCGGCAGTCGATCCGGAACCCAGGGTGCGTCAGGTCGACGTGGATGACGAAGCCCTCGGCCCGCTTGCGGCCGCGCAGCAGCCAGGCACTCCCCTGGTGTCGCAGCACCCAGCGGCGCCGCAGCCGCGTGTTCCGGCCCCAGACGGCGTCGCCCAATTCGGGCGCCAGCCGGCGCACCAGGGCGTCGACCCACTCCCGATCCTCTTTCGCCACCTCGGCGGCCAGGTCTGCCTTCACGATCCCGCTCCCAACTGCCTGTCCCCCGAGGCGTGTCGTCGCAGCCCGCGCAGGCGGGCTCCCTTGCTGTTGCCCGCAGCCGAAGCTGCGGGGCACCCCGGCAGACCTAGCGTCCCTGGTAGTGCGCCGGGCGCTTCTCCACGAAGGCGCGCATGCCTTCCTTCTGGTCCGCGCTGCTGAAGAGCATGTAGAACGCCTGGCGCTCGGCCTGCAGCGCCTCGTGCAGCGGCAGCTCATAGGCCTGGTTGACGGCTTGCTTCGCCAGCTGCACGGCCAGCGGCGCCTTGGCCGCGATCTCGTGGGCCAGCCGCAGCGCCTCCTGTAAGTAGGCCTCGGCGGGCACCACGCGCGTGACCAGGCCCGCCGCCGCGGCCTCGTGCGCCGGCATCTGCCGCCCGGTCAGGATGAGCTCCATCGCCCGGGCCTTGCCGGCCGCACGGGTCAGCCGTTGCGTGCCGCCCGCCCCGGGCATCACCCCGATGTTGATCTCGGGCTGGCCGAAGACGGCCGTCTCGCTCGCAATGATCATGTCGCAGCTCATCGCGAGCTCGTTGCCGCCGCCGAGCGCATAGCCGCTCACCGCCGCGATGATCGGCTTCTTGATGCCGCGGATCCGCTCCCAGCGGGCCAGGTTGTCGCGCTGCAACATGTCGACCGTGCTCGCCTCGGCCATCTCCTTGATGTCGGCGCCCGCGGCGAAGGCGCGGTCATTGCCGGTGAGCACGATGCAGCGGATCGCCGGATCGGCGTCGTAGCCCTGCAGGGCGGCGATGAGCTCGTCGATCAGCGGCGTGCTGAGCGCGTTCAGCACCTCGGGCCGGTGCAGCTGCACGACGCCGACGGCGGCGTCGGTCCAGGTGCGGATGAACTGATAGGGCGCGGGCGCGTCGGCCATGCAGCCTCCTTGGCTATTGGGCGGGCAAGCCCTGATCGTTGTTAAACTGACTGACCACGCGGGCGATTTGCTGCACGTGCTCGCGCTCGTGCTCGAGGAAGCGGCGGAAGACTTTGCGCGCCGTCCAGTACTCGCCCTGGTGCTCGGTCGTCTGGCTGAGTTCCTGCTCGGTTAGGCGGGCCATGCGGTCGACCGCTGCCTGGCGCGCCTCCTCCAAGATCTCGAAGACATTGCCGCTCAGGCGGCTGGCGTAGACGCGCTCGGCGCGGGCCACGTGCTCCAGGATGTCGTCGATGCACCAGCTATCCGTGCCGTCGCTGCCGTCGGACGGCTGCCAGCACAAGAGCTCGCGCGACATGCCGGTCACCTGGTCGAGCAGGTCGCGGCGCGAATAGGCCATCAGCCGCAGGAACTGCGCGACCTCGGCGGGCGTCACCGGCTGCTGATCGGTCGGCAGTAGACCCGAGGTATCGCCCAGGTGGGGATCCGAATCGCGCACGGTGCCTCCGACCTCGATACCAATCGGCTCGTCGGGCTCGGCCGCGGGCTCGCCGTGCGCGCGCAGCCACGCATTGTACGCCTGGATCGCCTCGGGCAGGCGGGCCAGGGCAACTTCCTGGGTGGCGCCGCTGCTGGTGCAACCCGGCAATTGCGCGACGTGCGCCATGGTGGCGCCGTCGTCCTGGACTTCGAGGTACACGTTGTATTGCATCGCCGTCTCCTCGTGGCGGGCCGGCGGCAGCCCGGTGGCCGTGTCCGGGATGCGCGGGGCCCGAGATCCCGGATGGCGCGCTACGCGGGCGGGCGGCCCGTGCCGCAGCGGCCGCAGAACGCGTAGCCGGCCGGCATCGCCGTGCCGCAGGCCGCGCAGGGCCAGCCCGGCTCCGCGCCGGCCGCCATCTGCGCCCGGCGCAGCCCCGCCACGTCGACGGGCCGCTTGGCGTGGAAGGCGGCCAGGCCCTCGGCGACTTCCGCCGAGTCGGAGTGGACGCTCAGCCAGTCGCGCGCGTGCTGCACGGTCATGTACCAGCTCAGGTCGCGCCAGAAGTTCAGCTGGTGCTTGGTATAACGCATGATGATCGGCAAACGCTGCAAGAGCGTCGCGGCCAGGCCGTCGACCGTGGCGTCGAGCTCCGCGCGCGGCACGACGCGGTTGACCAGGCCCCAGTCGAGCGCCTGCGCTGCCGGGATCTCTTCGGAGAGGAACAGGATCTCGCGCGCCCGCCGGTCGCCGACGAGGATGGGCAGCCACTGGGTGGCGCCCCCGGCCGGCACGCTGCCGCGCGCGGTGCCCACCTGGCGGATGTAGATGTCGTCGGCGGCCACGGCCAGGTCGCAGGCCATGTTGAACTCGTTCCCGCCGCCGACGGTGATGCCGTTCAGGCGGGCGATGCTCGGCTTGCCCAGGTTGCGCAGCCGGTTGTGCGCCTCGATGAAGGCGTCCATCCACTTCCAGTAGTCGTGCGGGCGCTCCAGGAACTGCTGCTGCTCGTCCAGATCCGCGCCGGTGCAGAAGGCGCGCTCGCCCGCGCCGGTGAGCACGAGCACGCCGACGGCGTCGTCCCAGGAGGCGTCCTCGAAGGCGGCCTGCATCTCCCGCAGGGTGGGCCAGTTCAGGGCGTTGAGCACCTGCGGCCGGTTGATGGTGACGCGCGCCACCCCTTCGGCCTTGCTATAGAGGATCTGGGTGAAGCCAAAGGAGTCGGGGTCGCGGCCCTGCCAGGGGGTGGCGGCCACGCCCTTACTCCGTCCCAGGCGTGGCGCTGATGCCCGGCCCGAGATCGCCGCTCTCCTCGGTCTCGACGAAGACCATCGTGACCAGGTCGCGCGCGAAGCTCATCAAGTCCTTGCCGGCGGCGCGGTTCTCGGGGGAAGCCATGGCCTGGTCGAAGCTCGCGCGGTCGTCGAACCACATCTCGGCGATGCGATAATAGGCCGGCTCGCCGCGCGGCGCCCCCCACACCTTCTCGGCCACCAGATTGCGCATGAAGGGGACTTGCTTGATGAGCGGGATGTGCACTTCCGTGTAGTGCTGTTCGAAGGCGGCGATGTCGGGGGGCTGCGTGTAGAGGGCGATGAGCTTGATCATAACGGGCGAGCATCCTCCTGCGGTGGAACAGGTCTGGGCGCGGGCAACGCCGCCCGCCCCGCCGGCCGATGGGTCTCGGCTCCGCCATCATACCCCAGGCGCCGGGGGGTGTCAAGCGACCGGCGCCGCCGCCTCACGACATATCCCGCCAGTTCCGCCATGCGCCCGCCGGATGCGATACAATGGGTGTGGACGCCTTGGCGAGAGGGCATGGGCTACGGGAGGTACGCAGATGACACCAGACATGGGGGATACGGTCCGGCTGCGCGACGTGACGGACGCAGACGTGCCGATCTTCTTCGCGCAGGAGCAAGACGAGGCCGCGCAGGCGATGGCCGCCTTCGTGGCGCGCCCTTATGGCGCCTTCCTGGCTCACTGGGCGCGCGTCCGCGCCGACCCGACCGGGCGCAAGCAGACGATTCTCTGGAACGACGAGGTCGCGGGTTACATCGTGAGCTTCGAGCTGGAAGGCGAGCGCGAGGTCGGCTACTGGCTGGGGCGCGCCTACTGGAGCCGCGGCATCGCGACGCGCGCCCTGGCGGCGTTCCTCCAGCAGGAGCGCACGCGCCCCCTCTACGGCTACATCGCCGCGCACAACGCCGCCTCCCGTCGCGTCCTGGAAAAGTGCGGCTTCCGCGTCCTCCGCGAGCAGCCCGCCGCCCCCAACAGCCCCCTCACCGCCGCGATCGAAGTCGTCCTCGTGCTTGACGCGGCGGCCGAGCAGCCGGCACGCCCGGCCAAGTGAGCCGCGAATCGGCCCGCAGCAAGCCGCGATCGTCCGTAGGCGGTGGCTCCGCCCCGCGCCGCCCCGCCCCAAGATCCCGCCTGAAGCCGGCCGCGCTGCCGGGGCGAGGTAGGGGCGGCCCGATGTGGCCGCCCGGCCGCCGGGAGATCCGGCCTGCCACCAGCCGGGATGGGGGCGGGGCGTCTGTGCGAGCCGGCTCAGCCCGGCGATGCTGACGCGCGAATCCGCTTCGGATCAGCCACAATCCTCTGCAGGAGCCGGCTCCGCCCGGTGCCGAGATGTTTCGCTGCGTGCAACATGACGGGCGGAGCCGCGGCAGCGCTCGAGTCCGGGCCTCCGGGGCAGCACTGCGCTCCCGCCACCCCGCCCCCGACAATACGACCGTACCCCACGAAAGATCGTCAGAGCGTCAGCCTACGCTAGATTAGCACTAATCCTAGAGAGATTGATGGCTGACGCTCTTTGGGGCAAGAGCGTCAGCCAACCGCAAAGAGCGTCAGCCGCGTCAGCCGGCCGGCAGCGGGTCAGCACCCAGGTCGCGCCGGTCGGCAGCCGGGCCAGCCTTATGCTATACTGAAACCGGCCCCCGTGCGGGGGCACATCACACACGAGGAGGCATTTGTGTCCGCGGTCGATTCAGCAGCGGCAGGGCCGCTGGGCTGCGTCTGGGACCTGGACGGCATCCTGGCCGACAGCGCGCTGGCCCACAAAGCCGCCTGGCAGGCCCTGGCCGGCGAGCTCGGCTACACCTGGTCCGACGCCTTGCACACCCAGACGTTCGGCATGCGCAACCCCGACATCATCCGCATCGCCTGGGGCGTCACCGAGCCGGTCGAAGATGTCGCGCGCTGGGGCGACCGCAAGGAGGCGCTGTTCCGCGAGCAGGCGCGCGGCCTCGTGCCCCTGCCCGGCGCCGCCGCGCTCGTGCGGGACCTGGCCGCGCACGGCTGGCGCCAGGCCATCGGCTCGTCGGCCCCCCAGGCCAACATCAGCCTGCTGCTGGAAGTGCTCGGCCTGGCCGATTGCTTCGCGGCGGTCGTTTCCGGCGACGACATCCGGCACGGCAAGCCCAACCCCGAGGTCTTCAGCACCGCGCTGGCGCGGTTGGGCGTGGCGCCCGCCCGCGGCGTGGTGATCGAGGACGCGGCGGCGGGCGTCGAGGCCGGCGTGGCGGCGGGCGCCTACACCATCGGTGTGACCAACACGCGCAGCGCCGCCGACCTGCAGGCCGCGGGCGCCGACCTGGTGCTCGACAGCCTCGCCAGGCTGACCGCGGAGGACCTGGAGGCCAAAGTGCGCGGCAGGGCGCGCGGCTAGCCGCTCGGCGGGCATGGCCGCATACGTCTACCTGCTGCACTGTGCCGACGGCAGCTACTATACCGGCTGGACGGTGAACCCGGCCCGCCGGCTGACCGCCCATCAGGCGGGGCGCGGGGCGCGCTACACCCGCGCGCGCCGGCCGGTGGCGCTGGTCTATCTGGAGGCGTGCGCCGATGCCACGGCGGCCCGGCAGCGGGAATATCGCCTGCGGCACACGAGCCACGCCGCGAAGCGGGCCCTGGCCCGCGCGCATCCGCCCCCCGCGCCGTTGCCGGGGGCCCAACCCGAGGAGGCAGCTTCGATGGCGCAGTTGACCCAGCTAAGTGTGACCGAGTTCCTGGAGGCCCTGGCCTCCGCGTCGCCGACGCCCGGCGGCGGCAGCGCGAGCGCCCTGGGCGCCGCGATGGGGGCGGCGATGGTCGAAATGGCCTGTAATCTGACCGTCGGCCGCGAGAAGTTCGCGGCGGTGGAGGCCGAGCTCCGCGACGTGCTCGCCCAGGCGAGCGCCGCGCGAGGCGACCTGACCGCGGCCGTGGACGACGACACCACCGCCTACGCCGCGGTCAGCGCGGCCTACAAGCTGCCGCGCAACTCCGACGAAGAGAAGGCCCAGCGCACCGCCGTGATCCAGGGCGCGCTCGAGGGCGCCTGTGAGGTGCCGCTGCGTGTGGCGCGCCGCGCGGCCGAGGTCGTACGCCTGTCGCGCATCGCCCAGGCCAAGGCCAACCCCAATGTCGCCAGCGACGCGCTGGTGGCCGAGCTCCTGGCCCGGGCCGGCATGGACGGCGCCATCGCCAACGTCGAGATCAACCTCGGGGCGATCAAGAACGCGGCGTTCACGGAGCGGATGCGCGCAGCGATCGACGAGATCCGCGCGGGGGCGCATGCCTGACGCGGTCATCGTCGGCGGCGGCTGCCACGGCGCCAGCCTGGCCTACCACCTGACCCTGCGGGGCATGCGCAACGTGGCGCTGGTGGAGCGTGGCGGGCTGGCCGGCGGCAACACCGGCCGGTCGGGGGCGATTGTGCGCCAGCACTACTCGACCCCGGCCACCGCCGCGTTAGCCCGGCGCGCCCTGCAGGTCTTCCGCCACTTCGGCTCGATTGTCGGCGGCCCCGTCGACCCGGGCTACCGGCGCACCGGCCTGCTCGTCCTCGCCGGACCCGAGGCCGCGCCTGCCCTGGCCGAGACGGTCACCATGCTCCAGGGCCTCGACATCGGCACCGAGCTCGTCGACCGCGCCGACCTGCGCGAGATCGAGCCGCGCCTCGACCCCGGCACGGCCACCGCCTTCTGCTGGGAGCCCGACGCGGGCTACGCCGACCCCGTGGCGACCACCGCCGCCTTCGCCCTGGCCGCGGCCCAGCGCGGCGCCACGCTACACCTGGGCACGACGGTGCTGGGCATCCGCATCGAGGGCGATCGCGTAGTGGGGGTGGAGACGAGCGCGGGGCCGCTGGACGCCGAGCGGGTGATCGTCGCGGCCAACGTCTGGGGCCCGGCGCTGCTCACGCCGCTCGGCGTGCAGGTGCCGATCGTGCCCAGCCGCCACCCGATCGTCCAACTCCGCCAGCCCGCCGGCTTCGGCGCCCAGCACCCGGTCGTGCTCGACCTGCCCCAGCAGGTCTACCTGCGGCCCGACGGCACCAGCATGACCTGGATCGGCTCGCTCGCCGAAGCCGACGCGCAGATCGCGGCGCCCGTCGAGGGCTACCACGAGGGGGTCACCCAGCCCGAGATCGAGAGCTTCAGCGCGGCCGCGCGGCACCTGCTCCCGCCGCTCGATGCGGCGATCCATCGCGGTGGCTGGGCCGGCCTCTACGACGTGACGCCCGACTGGCAGCCGATTCTGGGCGAGGCGCCCGGCATCACCGGCCTCTACCTCGCCCTCGGCTTCAGCGGCCACGGCTTCAAGCTCAGCCCCATCGTCGGCGATCTGCTGGCCCAGCTGATCACCACCGGCGAGGCGCCCGACCTGGTGCCCTATCGCCCCGGCCGCTTCGCCGAGGGCACGACGCAGCCCGGCCGCTACGGCGGCGTCATCGGCTAAGCAGGCACACAAGCAAACCGCGTAGGTTTGTGGGTAGTGCCGCCTACTGTTGAAGAGCCTGCCACCACGCCACCACGCCACTACGACGGTAGGCGGGTAGCCGCTGTGATGCGCGTCCCACGCATGAAGAGGCCTTTCGGCCTCTTCATGCGTTACAGTAACGCCCTCACGGACTTAAGCCGGTACCGGCAAGACGGGTAGGTATCCGGGTCCGCGAAATGTCTGCTACGCACCTGGTAGGTTGAGGGCGCGCCCTCAACTCACCGCTTGCTGCACCAGCGCGACGATCCGGGCCTCTTCGGCGGCCGTCAGCTGCTGCAGCGCGTAGTAGACCGGCCACATCCCGCCGTCGTCGAGGTGCGCCGCGTCGTTGAAGCCCAGCGTCGCGTACCGCGTCTTGAACTTCGCTGCGGGCTGGAAGAAGCAGATGGTCTTGCCGTCCTTGGCATAGGCGGGCATGCCGTACCAGAGGCGCGGCGTGAGGCCTGGCACGTTGGCGCTGATGAGCGCATGGATCCGCGCGCCCCATCGCGCGATCCGGCTCCTGCATCTCGGCGATCTTGGCGAGCACGGCGCTGTTCCCGTCCTCGGCGGCCGCCTTCTGCTCGCGCAGGCGATCTTTCATCGCGTTGCGTTCCTCGTCCGTGAGTTCCCTTCTTTGGGCTCATGACAGCCTCCTCATGCTTGCGTCGAAAATCCTCTTGTCCCTCTTATCGTCCGCCACCGCCCGCAGCCGGAAAGGAGTTCGCGCGCCTCGTTCGTCCAGGGCTTGGCCGCTGACGCACCTGAGAAATCCGGGAGTGGCCGGTGCCGGCTGAGATCCGCTCGAAGACCGCCGCGATGCCCTGGCCGCCGCCGATACAGAGCGCCGCCACGCCGAAGCGCCCCTGCCGCCGCCGGAGCTCGTAGAGCAGCGTGAGCGCCAGCCGCGCGCCGCTCGCCCCCAGCGGATGGCCCAGCGCGATGGCCCCGCCGTTCACGTTCACCCGCTCCCGGTCGAGCCCGAGCTCCTGCTCCACGGCCAGATACTGCGCCGCGAAGGCCTCGTTCACCTCGAACAGGTCGATCTCGCCCAGCGTCAGGTCAGCCCGCTTGAGCGCCGCCCGAATCGCCGGGGCCGGGCCGATGCCCATCACCGTCGGGTCCACCCCGACCACCGCCCAGGAGACCAGCCGCCCGATCGGCTGCAGGTGCTGCGTCTCGGCGAACTGGCTGCTGGCGACGACGAGGGCCGCCGCCGCGTCGTTGATGCCACTCGCGTTACCCGCCGTCACCGTGCCGCCCGCCTTGAAGCGCGGCTTCAGCCGGGCCAGCGCCTCGGCCGTCGTGTCGGCCCGCGGGTGCTCGTCCAGCGCCACCGTCACCGGCTCGCCGCGCTTGCCGTGCCCCTCGATCGGCACGATCTCGGCGGCCAGGCGGCCCGCGCGCTGCGCCGCGACGGCGCGCTGCTGGCTCAGCAGGGCGAAGGCGTCCTGCGACTCGCGGGCCACCGCGTAGCGCTCGGCCAGGTTCTCGGCGGTCACGGCCATGCTCAGGCCCGTGTAGCTGTCGACCAGCGCGGCCCAGAGGGTGTCCTCCAGGGGCGGCGGCTGGCCCAGCGGCAAGCCCCACCGCGCACCGTAGAGCGCGTAGGGCGCCTGGCTCATGTTCTCCGTGCCGCCCGCCAGGGCGCAGCGTGACTCGCCCAGCAGGATGCCGTGCGCCGCGGTGACGATGGCCTGCAGCCCGCTGCCGCACAGGCGGTTGACCGTCAGCGCGGGCACCTCCTGCGGCACGCCGCACTGCAGCCCGATGTGCCGCGCGATGTAGACCGCGTCGGCGCTGGTCTGCAGCACGTTGCCGATTACCACGTTGTCGACGAGCCCGGGGTCGACGCCCGCGCGCTCCAGCGCGGCCCGCCCGGCGTGCACGCCCAGTGCCGTGGCCGGGACGTCGCGCAGCGCGCCGCCGAAGGTGCCGACCGGCGTGCGCGCCCCGTCGACGATCACAATGTCTTTCATGTAGGGCATCGGTTTCTCCCTGCTAGCGCCGCGCCCGCGCGTGCCACCCGCATCCTCGGGCCGGCGCGGCCGCGGGCAGGGCTGGTCTTCGCGGTCTCTATTATAGCACGCCCGCCACGCGCGCCCGGTTCACTGGGGGAGGAAAGTGGGGGTGGCAGCTGAGGCTAAATCGCCAGGGGGCGGGTGCTCCCGGCGGGAGCGCTTACCCCCACCAGAAGCTGGTCGCGATGATCAGGTAGAGCGCGATTAGCGCCACGCCTTCCAGCCAGGTCGATTCGCCGTCGTACGTGATGAGCACGGCGAGCACGGCGGCCACGCCCAGCGCCGCGAGCAGCAGCAGCGGCAGCACCAGCGTCAGGTGCGCCGCGAAGAGCGCGCTAATCAGCACCAGCGCCGGGATCAGCGCTAGGGCGATCTGCAGGCTGCTGTTCAGGATCACGCTGATCGCCAGGTCCATCTGGTTACGCGCCGCCAGTTGCACCCCGACCACGTTCTCCACGGCATTGCCCGCGATCGCCACGATCACCAGTCCGGTGAACGTCTCGGACAGGTTCAGCGCCGTCATCGTCGGCTGCAGCGCGGTCACGAACCAGTCGGACACGAAGCCCGCGGCCAGCCCCGCGCCGCCCAGGAGACCGAGGGCCAGCGGCAGCGGCCAGCGCGGCTCCTCGGCCGCGCCCTCGACCCGCGCGCCCGGCCCCCCGGCCAGCGAGAAGGGGATGCTCGCGAGGAAGACCACAAGCAGGGCAACCGCGGCGATCAAGCTCAGCGCCTCGGCGTGCGGCGCGTCGGGCTCGCCCGGGCGGGTCGCCAGCGTGGGCACGGCCAGCGCGGCCACGCTCAGCATGATGAGCATGCCCAGCATGCGGCTCGCCCCCTTGCCGAAGCGCTGGGTGCCGTGGCGGAGCCCACCGACCACGAACGCTAGCCCGAGCACGAGCAAGCTGTTCGCCAGGATCGAGCCGACCAGCGCCGCCTGCACCACGCGCACCAGGCCCGCCTGCAGGGCGAAGATGGCGATGAAGAGCTCCGGCAGGTTGCCGAGCGCCGACTGCAGCACGCCGGTGGCGCCGGGGCCGAGGCGGCTGCCCAGCTGGTCGGTGCCGTCGCCGACCACGCTGGCCAGCCCGGCCATCGTGACGGCCGCCACGGCGAAGACGAGCACGCTGTTGGCGCCCACGGCCTGCAGGATCGCCGTGAGCACGGTGCCTGCCACGCCGATGGCGAGCGTGATCTGTTGCTTAAGGTCGAAGGTCGCGAGGACGGACGGGCGGGTCATCCGCGGCTCCCTGCGGGCAAGATAGCGGCCGTGGCCGCGCGGCGGCTACTGCAAGAGCCGCGCCCCCGGCTCCGGCCGCCCCTGGCTGGGGACGGCCGGGCCGGGATCGGGCTTATTGGAGGCGGGGGAAGAGCGGCCGTGCCTCCTGCACCGGTGTGGCCGGCACGGTGGCGCCCCAGCGCACGGCCTCCGTATAGGCGAGCGGCGCCGTGCCTCCGCGGCCTAGCTGCGCCGCGATGGCAAGCGCCGTCTCGGGCAAGAACGGCGTCAGGTGCACGGCCAGCAGGCGCAGCACTTCGGCCAGGTTGTACAGCACGCTGTCCAGCCGCCCGGTCGCCGCGGCGTCGCCGCCCTTGGCCGCCTTGGCCAGCGTCCACGGCTGGTTCTGCTCCACGTACTGGTTGCCCGCCTTCACGAGCTCCCAGATCGCCGCCAGCGCCTCCTGCGGGTCGTAGTTCTCGAGCGCCGCGGCCACCCGGTCCGGGATCGCCTCCGCGCCCGCGGCAAGCTCGGCGTCGAGCGCGGTCGGCGGGCCCGCCGCCGGGATGGTCCCCTGCCGATAGCGGTGGATCATGCTGATCGTGCGGTTCAGCAGGTTGCCCAGGTCGTTCGCCAGGTCGCTGTTGTAGCGCCCCTCGAACTTCTCGTAGGTGAAGTCGGCGTCGCCCGTCGCCGGGATCTCGCGCAGCAGGTAGTAGCGCACCGCCTCGGCCCCGTACTTCTCGACGATCTCGTAGGCGTCGATCACGTTGCCGAGCGACTTGCTCATCTTCTGCCCGTTCACGTCGATATAGCCGTGCACGAAGACCGTGCTCGGCGGGCGCGCCCCGGCCGCCAGCAGCATCGCGGGCCAGTAGACCGCGTGGAAGCGGATCACGCCCTTGCCGATCGTGTTGACCCGCTGCGGGCTGTGCGCCCAGTAGTGCTCGTACAGCGGCCCGTCGGTCGCGTAGTCGAGCGCCGTGATGTAGTTCGTGAGCGCGTCGAACCAGACGTACATCACCTGGCCGGGGTCGCCGGGCACCGGCACGCCCCAGCCGTGGGCGCGCGCCGTCGAGCGCGAGATGCTGAAGTCCTCCAGCCCCATGCGGATGAAGCTGAGCACCTCGTTGCGCCGCGACGGCGGGATGACCCGCAGGCGGCCCGAACTCGATCAGGTCGAGCAGCGCGTCGCCGTAGCGCGACAGCCGGAAGAAGTAGTTCTCCTCTTCCACCACGTCGGGCCGGGTCAGGTGCTCGGGACACAGGCCCTCGGGCGTAAGCTCGGCGGGCGTGTAGAACTGCTCGCAGCCGACGCAGTACAGGCCGCTATACGTCTTGCGGTAGATATCGTCGTTCGCCGCGCAGGCCTCCCACAGCTTCTGCGCCCCAGCGGCGTGGCGCGGGTCGGCGCTCGTGCGGATGAACTGGTCGTTCGACAGGTGCAGCAGCGGCTTCAGGCCCTCGAACACCGTCGCGTTCCGCTCGACAAGTTCCCGCGTGGAGATGCCTTCGGCCTCGGCGGCCTGCACGTTCTTCAGGGCATTCTCGTCGCTGCCCGTCAGGAAGTAGACGTCCTCGCCGCGCTGCCGATGATACCGCGCGAAGGTGTCGGCCTGGACGATCTCCAGCGCGAAGCCGATGTGCGGGCGCGCGTTGACGTACGGGATCGCCGTCGTCACGTAGTAGACGCCCGGCGTCAGCGTCTCCGGCCTCCGGGGCCGCTGGGGGCGTGGTCATGGGGGTACCCTCCTCGATGGCAACAAAATACGGCGCCGTCGTCCGCCAGGGACGAGGACGCCGCTCGTGGTACCACCCTGATTCGTCCGGGGCCTTGCGGCCGCGGACCTCTCCGGCCGGCAGATGCGGGCTGCCGGCCGCGGCCCGCTAACGGGGGCCATCCGGCGCGACCTACTGGGGCTCAGGATGCCCGTTGGGCCGGCGGCTCCGAGGTCATTTCGCCGGGGTCGCTCCGTCGCCGCGTCTCAGCGGGGGCGGCTCTCTGTCGACCTCCCGATCCCGGGTACTTGTCCTCTTCCTTGCCTTTGGCGATGCGCGTCCCGGCCCGGCCGGGCGCTGTACCCGCTATTATACCCGCCCGCTGCTTCCGTGCCAACCCCCGCCGTGCGGAGCCCGGCTCGGTCGTTCGGCGGAGGGCTGGGGCGCGGGCTCCGGCATCCGCGGAGCCTGGCGCGTTTGCGGCGTATGACCCGCTCCACTTTAGCCCCCTTTTGACGATCGCTTGACGCCCGTTTGACGGCTAATGCCTAGACTTAGGTAAGGGGGTTGTCGCGCGTCCGCTTGCGCGGCATCGCCCCACTCTGGGACCGCGAGGCACATCCGTGGTCATGCGCGGGCCACGAGAAGGAGTGGAAGGCGGGCCGCGCCGCCTCGGGCGCGCGGCGACACCGTCGGGCCGGTCCGGCGGTGTCATTGGTCACCCGGTGCTCGCGCCACCGGGGCAAGGTGCAGCCATACACGGCGGGCCGATGCGCCGTTGCGGGCACCGCAACTATCCGCAAGTCTATCCGCAATAAGGAGTGACAAGAGCGATGAAAAGCACAACACGGTGGCCGCGCGCGCACACGCGCGCCTTCATGGTCATGACCGTCTGTACGGTCCTCATCCTCGGCAGCACCGCCGCGGGGTCCGGCCCCGCCCGCGCCGCCGTGGCCCCGGCCCGGGCCGGCGCGGCCGCCGGGCGCCCGCTCGCCGACCTGCTCAACCCCGACGGCACCGTCAACCTCCACACCGGCTTCAGCGGCAGCCTCGACACCGCCGGCTGGCGCCTGACCGGCGCCCTGCAGGGCGCGCCCCGCTTCGCCCCCCTGGCCCCCGGCGACGAGAACTGGGACGCCGGGCTTTGGGCTCGCCGGGCGTCAACAGCACGGTCGACGCCCTCGCGGTGAGCGGCGGCACACTGTTCGTCGGCGGCAACGTTCACGCGCGCCGGCGGAGTCGCCGGTCTCCGACATCGCCGCCTGGGACGGCAGCAGCTGGTCGACGCTGGGCAGCGGCGTGAACAGCACCGTGACCGGGCCTGGCGGTGAGCGGCGGGCTCCTCTACGCCGGGGGCCTGTTCACCACGGCGGGCGGAGTCTCGGCGAACGATATCGCCGCGTGGGACGGCAACACCTGGTCGGCGCTCGGCAGCGGCACGAACGGGCAGGTGCTACGCCCTGGCGGTCGAACGGCAGCCACGCTGTACGCCGGCGGCTCTTCACCACCGCGGGAGGAGTCGCCGGCCAACAACATCGCGGCCTGGGATGGCAACAGCTGGGCGGCCCTCGGCAGTCGGCATGAACAGCACGGTGAGCGCCCTGGCGGTGAGTGGCGGGGCGCTCTACGCGGGCGGCTACTTCACGATCGGCTGGCGGGGTGACGGCCAACCGACGTTGCGGCGTGGGATGGCAGCGCCTGGTCCGCGCTCGGCAGCAGGTATGAACGGTTCGGTGTGCGGCGCTGGCCGACAGATGGGAGCACCTCTCTATGCCGGGGGTCAGTTCACGTCGGCCGGCGGCGTGCCCGCAGCCCACATCGCCGCCTGGAACGGCACCGCCTGGTCCGTCGCTCGGCAGCGGCGTGAACAGCACGGTGGCAATCGCTGCTGGTGGCCGGGACGCACCTCTATGCCGGTGGCGCCTTTACCACGGCCGGGGGCACTGCGGCCAGCCATATTGCAGCCTGGGACGGCAGCGCCTGGTCCGCGCTGGGCAGCGGCACGAACAACGCGGTAGCCGTCCTGGCGGTGACCGGGAGCACGTCTGTACGCCGGAGGCGCGTTCACCACGGCCGGGGGCCTCACGGTCAACGATGTCGCCGCCTGGGACGGCAGCGCCTGGGCCCCCTTCGGCAACGGCATGAACAACAGCGTGCTCGCACTGGCGATGAGCGGCGGCCTGCTGTACGCGGGCGGGCAGTTTCTACCAGCGCCGGGGGCGCGCGCCGCCAACGACGTCGCGGTCTGGGACGGTCAGCGCCTGGTCCGCCCTCGGCAGCGGCGTGACGGCCCGGTGCTCGCCCTGGCGGTGAGCGGTGGCACGCCTCTACGCTGGAGGCAGCTTCACCACGGCCGAGCGGAATGCCCGGCCAATCGTGTCGCCGCCTGGGACGGCAGCACCTGGTCCGCCCTCGGCACTGGTGTGGACGCGCAGGTACAAGCGCTCGCCGTGAAGCGGGACCTCCTCTATGCCGGGGGCTACTTCACCACGGCGGGAGGCGCACCGGCGAGCCTACATCGCGGCCTGGGACGGCACTGCCTGGTCCGCCCGTCGGCGGCGGCGTGAACAGTCTGTGTTTACGCCTGACCGTGAGCGGTAGCACTGCTCTACGCCGGGGGCACCTTCGCCGCGGCCGGGGGCGTGCCGGCTGAGCACGTCGCCGCCTGGGATGGCAGCGATCTGGTCCCCGCTTGGCAGCGGCGTGGGCGGCCCGGTAAGTGCCTTGGCGCTAAGCGGCAGCACGCTATATGCAGGTGGCACCTTTAGCACCGCCGGGGGGATGCCGGCCAATCACGTTGCGGCCTGTGGAACGGCAGCACCTGGTCCGCGCTGGGTAGCGGCGTAGGCGGCGCGGTAAATGCGCTGGCGGTGAGCGGCAGCAGCGCTCTATGTCGGGCGGCATGTTCACGACCGCCGGCGGGTGCCCGCTAATCGTGTCGCGGCGTGGGACGGTGGTGCCTGGGCCCCGCTCGGCAGTGGCACCAATACCGACGTTAAGGCACTGGCGACCAACGGCAACCTGATCTATGTCGGTGGCGTCTTCACCACGGCCGGGGGCAAGCCGTCCTCCTACTTCGGGATCTGGCACGAGCCCCTGCCCACGCCGACGGCACGACCGACGACACGCCGACGGACACGCCGACGGCGACCGACACCCCAACAGATACCCCGACGGCGACCGACACGCCGACGACACGCCGACACCGACCGACACGCCGACCGACACCCCGACGCCAACCGACACCCCGATCGGACACGCCGACGGCGACCGACACTCCGTCGGACACGCCGACGGCGACCGATACCCCGTCGGACACGCCCACGGACCGACGCCGACGATACGCCGACGGCGACCGACACCACCATACGCCGACCGATACGCCACGGACACGTCTACGCCGACCGATACGCCGTCGGACACGCCGACGGCGACCGACACGCCGACGGACACCCCCACGGCGACCGATACCCCACGGACACACCCACGGACACGCCGACGGATACAGCGACCGCGACCAGTACGCCGACGAACACGGCGACCCCGGCGTCGACGGCTACCCCCACCGGCACGGCCACCGCGTGCAACGGCTGCAGCCTGCAGGTCAGCGACGTGACCCTCGCCTGCAACGGCGACGGCACCCTCCACTGGACCGCCACCGTGGTCAACACCAGCGCCTGCCCGCAGCCGGGGGCCTGGCTCGTGCCCTTGCTCGTGCATCTGGACACCGGGCGCACTCTGGTCGTGCGGCTGGCGGCGGGCTCCGCCTCCTTCGCCCCGGGCACGACGCTGCTGCAAGGCGACTTCTGCTACAGCTTCTCGCCCCACACCCAGTCGGTGCAGGCCGACGTGCTGCTGGCCGGCCAGGTCTGCGTCCGCTTCGCCGCCTCGCCCGCCATCGCGCCGTGCGGCGTCTCGCCCACCTGTACGCTCGGCTTCCTCGACCTCCCGCCGAGCGCCGAGTACTATGACGACGTCATGGCCCTGGCGGCCGTGCACGCGGCGCCGGCCTACGCCGACGGCACGTTCCGGCCCGACCAGCCCATCACCCGCGGCGCGCTCGCCTCCATACTGGCTCCGGCCTTCCATCTGGCCGCTCCGGCGGCCCAGTTCGGCGCGCCGTCCGGCGACGCGCCTCCCGCCCGGACGGTCACGCGCGGCGAGCTGGCGCGGCAGGTCGTGCTGGCGGCCGGCTGGCCCGTCCTCGTCCCGCCGGTCGCCACCTTCGCCGACGTCCCGCCCGGCTCGCCCTTCTTCGCCTACGTCGAGACGGCGGCCGCCCACGGCATCGTGCACGGCTACGCCGACCGCACGTTCCGCCCGAACCAGCCGGCGACGCGCGGCCAGGCGGCGCGCGTGATCGTCAACGCCCTGCCGTCGCCGCTGGCCCCGGCGCTGGGCACCCCCACCCCGGTGGCCCTGCCCGGCGCCGTCACCGCGACGCCCACGGCCGCCCCGCCCGCCAAGGGTGCGCCCCGGCCCTGACACGGCACGTCCCGCCACCCCGGCGGGTCGCGCGCGATAGCGCGGCGCCCGGCATCCCCTTCGGGATGCCGGGCGCTCATCTGTTGGGGAAGGGCGGAGGTTAGCGATTAGCTATATGCTGCCGGCCGGGCGGTGGTTACCGCAACGGGCAGCGGTCGCTACTCCTCGTGGTCATACTTCTTCCTCCACCGCCCAAAAACGAGGGCCGCTCCCGGATGTCCGGGAGCGGCTTGTGTGCGCGGGGTAACGCGGGGCGCGCCGGCTTACCAGTGCGTCACGACGTCCGTGCCGACGGGCGCCCAGTTGTAGACCCACTCCGCGGCCGGTGTGGGCAGGTTCACACAGCCGTGGCTCATCGGGTGGCCGAAGTTGTGGTGCCAGTAGGTGCCGTGGATCGCGTACCCGCCGTAGAAGTACATCGTGTAGGGCACGTTCGGCAGGTAATAGTACTCCGACCCCGTGCCGCCGGTCATGTCGTCGGCCAGGTACTTCACGTAGATCTTGTACGTGCCCACGACCGTCGGGTGCGCGGCCACGCCCGTCGAGACGAGCGACGTGAAGACCGGCGTGTTGCCCTCATACGCCGTCAGCGTCTCGGTGCTCAAGTTCACGTCGATCCACTTGCCCGTATGGCCCGCGTTGATCGGCGGCGGCGACTGATCCTTGCCCGGCTTGGTCACCGGCTGCGTGATCGGCGCAGGCGTCGGCGTCGGCTGGCCGTTGCTGGCCGGCTTGCTCACGGTATCGCCGACCATGATGTCGAGCGTCTGCCCCGGGATGATCAAGTTCGAGTTGCCCAGGTGGTTGCGCGCGACGATGGCGTCCACCGTCGTGCTGTACTGCGCGGCAATCGCGTACAGGCGGTCGCCGGACTGCACGACGTAGTGCACCATATCGCCGGCCGACGGCACCACCTTACCCTTACTGGGCGGCGGCGTCGGGGCGACCTCCAGCGTCGGCGTCGCCTGCGGTCCCGCGGGTGCCGCCGTCGGCGTGGGCGCGGATGCGGACGCCGTCGGCACCGCGGGGGCGCTCTTGCCGGGGATCGTCAGCACGTTGCCCGCGAAGAGCAGGTTCGGGTCGGTCAGGCCGTTGGCCTGGGCGAGCGCGTCGGCGCTGACGCCGAACTGCGCCGCGATGGTGCTCAGGTTATCGCCCCGCTGCACCGTATACTGGTTCCCCGAAGCGGGAGAGGACGGGACGGACGGGGCCGCGGGAGCGGCCGGAGCGGCCGGGGCGGCCGGCGCGGGCGCGCCGGCGCCGGGGATGGTCAGGCGTTGGCCCGACCAGATGAAGTTCGTGTTGGTCAGGCCGTTGGCCTGCGCGAGGGCATCGGTCGTGAGGCCGTACTGCGCCGCGATGCCGCTCAGGCTATCGCCGGGCTGCACGACGTAGGTGCCGCCCTGCTGCGCCGGGGCGGCGGGGCTGCTGCCGTCCGGGATAGTCAGCGTTTGCCCCACGAAGATCAGGTTGGGGGAGCCTAGCCCGTTGGCACTCGACAGCGCGTCGACGGAGACGCCGTATTCGGCGGCGATGCTCGTCAACGTTTCGCCGTATTGCACCGTGTGTGTGCGCCCGGCAGCCGACGCGATGGGGGGCAGCACCAATAGAAGCCCCAGGACTCCCGCCAAGAGAGAGAGAACGAGTCGCCGCATATTCGATTCCTCCGCGATAATAGAGTGATTGCCGGGCGTCAGCACGTGCCAGCGAGCGCGCCGAGCTTCTCGATCCAAGCGAAGCCAAGCTTATCATAGCACTGGCTTGCACATGAGTCAATAGGATGAAGGCTCGAACGTTGACATAATAGACAACGAGAGATCGGCGACTAGGTTGCGCGGCGCTAGGGATTTTGCGGGCGTCGGTTGGGGGCGAAAAGGGCGGAGGCGCTAGCCCGTTTGGTCCGCCGTCTGCCACCACCGGTACGTCGCGAGGATGCCCACCAGGCCGGTCAGCACGACCAGCCCATAGCTGACCGGCGACAGCTCGGGGTCGGGCCCGCCCATGCCCGCGAACAGCGCCGGCACGGCCCACGGGAACAGGCTGCCCCAGCCGACCGTCGCGATCACGTTGGCGAACAGCACCGCCACCAGCGTGAGCCCGATCGGCAGCAGATAGCCCCGCCCGGCGCTGGCGAAGAAGGCCCACGGCAGGACGACGGCGAACACCAGCAGTCCGGTCAGCGCCAGACGCAGGGCGCTATCCGCCAGCACCGCGAGCGAGGCCTGCGGCAGATCCAGCGCCACGCCGATGAGCACCGTGGCGACGTACGCCTCGCCCGTCAGCGCCGCCGACCAGAGCCCCACCACGACGAACTTCCCGGCGAGGATGCTGGATCGCGCCACCGGCACGGCGAGCAGGTCCTTCGCCGTGCCGTCGACAAACTCCCGGCCAAACACCCAGCTACAGATCAGCCCAAACAGGAAGAAGCCCGCGATGGAAATGGCTTGCAGGAGCATGTTCAGGTAGGTCGGCCAGTCCGCGCTGGCGACCATCAGGTTCGCCTTGGCCGAGAGCAGCCCGGTCTGCCGCGCGAGCACCGGATCCTTGTAGATGAACATCAAGAAGCCCGTCGCCGCCGGGATCAGCAGGAACCCCAGCGCCGTCACCAGGGGCATGCGTGAGCGGCGGGCCTTGCGTAGCTCGATCCAGAGGGTGCTCATGAGCTCAGGCATCGGCGGTCACGCCATTCCCGGCGACCAGCCGGAGGAAGTAGGCTTCCAGGTCTTCCTCGTCGACGGCCAATTGCGTCGGCGGGGTGCCGGATTCGACCAGCAGCGTGGCGACGGCGTCCGGCCGCTCCACGTATCCGCGCTCCCGGATCGTGATCGCGCCGTCGGCGGCCACCTCCGACGGGCAGCCCGCGCCCGCCAATGCCGCGACGGCGCCCGCCGTGTCGCGGGCCCGCACCAGCAGGCGGCGGCGCCGGTTCCGCTCCAGCGCCTCCACGTCGAGCTCCTGCAGCAGCCGGCCCTGGTGGATGATCCCGATGCGTTGCGCCAGCCGCGCCACCTCGCTCAGGATATGGCTCGACATGAAAACCGTCACGCCGCGCTCATGTGTCATTTCCCGCAACAGCGCCCGGATCTCCACAATCCCGGCCGGGTCGAGGCCGTTCGCGGGCTCGTCCAGGATCAGCAGCCGCGGCTCGTGCAGCAGCGCCTTGCCCAGCCCCAGCCGCTGCGCGTTGCCCAGCGAGAGCGTGCCGGCGCGCCGGTCGGCGTATTCGGCGAGCCCGAGCCGATCGATCGTGCGCGCCACGGCCGCGGGCGGGGTGCCCGGGTGCAGGCGCCGCGCGACCTCCAGGTTCTCGCGCACGGTCAATTCGGGGTAGGCGTGCGGTGTCTCCACCAGGTAGCCCACACGGGCCCACGGTTCGCGCCGGCCGAGGCGCACCGGGGTTTGCAGCACACGCGCTCTGCCGGACGTCGGGCGGATCATCCCCAGCAGCATGCGGATGGTCGTCGTCTTGCCCGCGCCGTTCAGGCCCAGGAAGGCGTAGATCTCGCCTTCGGCCACGCGCAGCGACAGCTGATCGACGGCCGTCACGGCGGGGTAGCGCTTCACGAGATCCTCGGTCTCAATCGCCAATTCCATGGGATCCGTCCTTCTCACCCGGCCGCCGGGCGATCCAGCCCCGGCCGTGGCCCGGGGACCTCGCCGAGGCAGTAGGCCGCGACGAGCTCGATCAGGATGGCGTGCGCGCCCGCCAGCGCGCCCGGCCCGAGGTCGTCTTCGTGCAGCACGGTGAAGAACAGCGCGTGGATGAGCGACGTGACCGCCGCCGGGGAGGCGGTGATCGGGATCCCGGCCGCGCGGCAGCGCGCGATGAGCTCCGCGACGAAGGTTTCGTCGCCCCGCAGGTGCTCCTGCAGCACGGCGCCCGAAACCCGCCGCGCCAGGAGGTCGTACTCCCCGCTCGTGAAGGCGTGCAGGAGCGGCACGGTCCGCAAGAGGCGAAACGCCGTGCATAGCAGCGCCGCCAGCCGCGCGCGGGGCGTGGGCCCCGGCCGGTCGACGGCGGCCAGCACGTCGCGCCGGAACCGCTGCTCGGCCTCCTCCAGCACCGCCAGGAAGAGCGCTTCCTTCAACTCGTGGAAGAGATAGAAGGCGGCCTTCGAGATCCCGGCCGCCCGCGCGATCTCCTCCACGGTCGTCTTCTGCAGCCCATAGACGCCGAACAGCCGCCCGCCCTGCTCCAGCAGCCGGGCCCGGATCGCCTCCCGCTCACTCGTGCTAAACGCCCGCGGCATAATGCTCCCTCTGTGACCATCCTACCATTACGGTCATATGGTTCACAGCCATTATAGCACCGTCCGGCGCTTTGTCAAGAGGTTCCTGCCCCCGGCTCTGTCCCGATGAATCCGGGCAGCAGGGGATCCGCCCGTTCGCCGCCAGGCAAACGGGCCCGGCGGCGCAAGCGAACAGGCCAATGCGACAGGTGGGAGATTCGAACGGAAGGAAGCCGGGATCGCCTGTGGGCGGGGGCTCCGCGCGACGCGTTGGCGCCCCGCCCGCCGGGCGGTGGGCAAGGGCGGGTGGGCGCGCTAGAGGACCACCACCCCCGCGCCCTCGGCCACCTCGCCGATGCGGAACACCAGCACGTCCGCCTCGTCGAGGCGGCGGCAGAGCGCGCCGTAGGCGTCCGGCGGCACGGCGGCGAGCAAGCCCGCCCGAGGTCTGGGGGTCGAGCAGCAGCGCGAGCAAGTCGTCGGGCAGCCCGTCCGGCAGCGTAACCAGAGGCGTGATCCGGCCCGCCGCCGGGTCGGCCTCCAGCAGGTAGGCCGCGTTGCGCCCGGCGCCGCCGGTCGTCAGCCCGGCGCGGGCGTACTCGCGGGCCCCCGCGAGCAGCGGCACCTCGTCGGCCTCGATGCGGAACTGCATGCCGCCCGCCGCCGCCATCTCGGATGCATGCCCCAGCAGGCCGAAGCCGGTGATATCGGTCGCCGCCCGCACCCCGGCGGCCACGAACGCCTCCGACGCCGCCCGGTTCAATTGCAGCATGCTCGCCACGGCCGCGTCAAGGTCGCCCGGGCGCGCCCGGTCGGCGCGCGCCGCCGTCGTGACCACGCCCGTGCCGAGCGCCTTGGTCAGCACCAGCACGTCGTTCGGCTGCGCCCCCGCCTTGGTCAGCAGGTGGGCCGGGTGCACGAGGCCCGTGACGGCCAGTCCATACTTCGGCTCGCGGTCCGTCACCGTATGCCCGCCTGCGACCACGGCGCCTGCCTCGGCGATCTTGTCCGCGCCGCCCTGCAGCACCGCGCCGAGCACGGCGGGGTCGAGGTCCTCCGGCCAGGCGACCACGTTGAGCGCCAGCAACGGGTGCCCGCCCATCGCGTAGACGTCGCTCAGCGCATTCGCGGCCGCGATGGCCCCGAACTGGTAGGGGTCGTCCACGATCGGCTGGAAGAAGTCGATCGTCTGGACCAACGCCTGATCCGGCCCGATCTGGTAGACGGCCGCGTCGTCGCTCGCGCCGAGGCCGACCAGCAGGGCGGGATGGCTATGGGTGGTCAGGTGACGCAGCACGTGCGCCAGGTCGCCGGGACCCATCTTGCCTGCTCAACCGGCGCAGGTCGCGAGGCTGGTCAGCCGCACGACGGCACGTTGGTCGTCCATAGTCATCACCTCCCTTCGCGCCCACGAGCCGGACTGGCGCGATTAGCTCTCGCCCAGAGTCACCGGCACTTGCAGTGTCTGCGCCGCCCGCACGATCGTCAGCGTGACCTTCGCGCCCACGTCGAAGTGGGTTAGCAAGTTAGTCAGCGTGGTGCTCGCGTCCAGCGTCTGGCCGTTGATCGTCAGGATCACGTCGCCGGGGCGCAGGCCCGCGGTCTCGGCCGGGCTGCCCGCCGTCACGGCGACGACGAGCACGCCCTGATCCAGCAGTTGGCCGTTCGGGTCGCGCAGGTCGAAATAGGCCGCCAGCGAGCGGGTCATCGTGCGCGATTGGATGCCCAGGTAGGGTCGGGGCACCTTGCCGGTCGCGATCAATTGCGCGGTGATCGTCTTGACCGTGTTCACCGGGATCGCGAAGCCCAGGCCCTCGGCCACGTCGCCCGCGCCGCTGCTGCGCACGACCGCCGTGTTGATGCCGATGACCTCGCCGCGCAGGTTGAGCAGCGGCCCGCCCGAGTTGCCGTGGTTGATCGCCGCGTCCGTCTGGATCAGGTTCTCCATGTTGACGCCGTTGTCGCCCGGCAGCGTGCGGTTCAGCCCGCTGACCACGCCTTCGGTCACCGTGTTGCGGAAGTCGCCCAGCGCCGAGCCGATCGCGATGACCGTCTCGCCCGGGTGCAGGTTCGTCGAGTCGCCCAGCACGGCCACGGCCGGCATCGTGCCGCCGACCTTCAGCACGGCCAGGTCAGTGATCGGGTCCGTGCCCACCAGGGTGGCCGACGCCTTGCGCCCGTCGGCGAAGATGACGTCGAGCGCGCCGTTCCCGGCGATGACGTGATTATTCGTCACGATGTAGCCCTGCGCGTCGATGATCGCCCCGCTGCCGCTGGCCTGGCCGCCGAAGCCCTGGTTCAGGCTGGGGTCGAGTGTGTTGATGACCGTCACCACGGCGGGGCCGAGCTTGTCGACCACCTGCACGACCGCCTCGTCCTCGCTGAGCGGCCCGTTGACCGGCGCGGTGCCGGGCGTCGCCGTGACGTCGGCGATCGCGCCGCCGCTCGCGGGCGTGGCCAGCGTGGGCGCGCCGGTGGCGAGCGGCGTCGGGTTGGTGGCCGCGAGTGGAACGATCGACGGGGTGACGGCCGGGGCGATGGTCGGGGCCGTCGTCGGCGCCGCCGTGGGTACGACCGGGGTGGGGGTGGCCGTGCGCAGGTTGCTCATGCTGCAGCCCGCGGTCAGGGCCAGGATCAGCACGAGGCCGAGCCCCGCGCCGGCCTGCCGGGGCCGGGGCGCGCTGTGCCCCGCGCGAGTGGATGCACCAAACATGGACCAGTATCTCTCCTTACCAGACCAGGGGCCCGGGTCGCGACGCGCGGCCCGGCGCGGTTGCTCACCCTGATTATACCGCGCCGCCCCCGCCGCGGCCAGACGCCGCCTGGAACGGCATCCCATGTACGCCGCCCGGGTCCGCCCGGTTCCAGGGCCCGCGCCGCCCCGCCCGCGCGGGGCGTGTCCGGCTAGCGAACGCGTGTTCGAAATTGAGCGTCAAAAACTGGCGCTGGCGCTCGTTTTCGGGTATAATTAGTAGGTACATGTAACCCGTGACGACACTGTAATTAATCGCGCGCCGCCCTGCACCAAAGGCGTTACCAGCACTGCTCGCCCACAGGAGGAACGATGGAACTTGGCCTGGTCAAACCGATAAATCTCGACACCGAGATGCGCAACTCGTATCTCGACTACGCGATGAGCGTGATCGTCGCGCGGGCGCTGCCCGATGCCCGCGACGGCCTCAAGCCCGTGCAGCGGCGCATCCTCTACGCCATGAGCGAGATGGGCCTCCATCCGACCACGCCCTACAAGAAGAGCGCGCGTATCGTCGGCGAGGTGCTGGGCAAGTACCATCCCCACGGCGACTCGGCCGTCTACGACACCATGGTCCGCATGGCTCAGGACTTCAGCCTGCGCTACCGCCTCGTCGACGGCCAGGGCAACTTCGGCAGCGTCGACGGCGACAGCCCCGCGGCCATGCGCTACACCGAGGCGCGCCTCACCCACATCGCCGAGGAGATGCTCGTCGACCTCGAGAAGGACACGGTCACCTGGCAGGAGAACTTCGACGGCTCGCTGCGCGAGCCCAGCGTCCTGCCCGCCCGCCTGCCCAATCTCCTGATCAACGGCAGCGCCGGGATCGCCGTCGGCATGGCGACCAATATCCCGCCGCATAACCTGGCCGAGGTCTGCACCGCCGCGAGCATGCTCATCGACAATCCCGACATCACCGTCGAGGAGCTCATGGAGATCGTGCCCGGGCCCGACTTCCCGACCGCGGGCCTCATCCTCGGCCGCGAGGGCATCCAGCAGGCGTACAGCACCGGTCGCGGCAAGATCATCATGCGCGCCAAGGCGTACGTCGAGGAGGGCCGGGCCAACCGCTTCAACATCATCGTCACCGAGCTCCCCTATCAGGTCAACAAAGCCACCCTGGCCGAGAAGATCGCCGACCTGATCAACTCCGACCGGCTCGACGGCGCCTCGCTCGTCCGCGACGAGTCCGACCGCTCGGGCATGCGCCTGGTCATCGAGCTCAAGCGCGACGCCCAGCCGAAGAAGGTGCTCAACCAGCTGTTCAAGTACACGCCGATGCAGAGCACCTTCGGCGCGAACATGCTCGCCCTGATCGACGGCACCGAGCCACGCGTGCTCACGCTCAAGCGCATGCTGCAGCAGCACGTCGAGTGGCGCCACGTCGTCATCACCCGCCGCACCGACTTCGAGCTCCGCAAGGCGCGCGACCGCGCCCACGTGCTCGAGGGCCTCAAGATCGCCCTCGACCACCTGGACGCCGTGATCGACACGATCCGCCGCAGCCGCACCGTCGAGACCGCCCGCGGCAACCTGCGCACCCAGTTCAAGCTGAGCGAGGTGCAGGCCAACGCGATCCTCGACATGCGCCTCGCCCGCCTGGCGGCCATGGAGCGCAAAAAGATCGAGGACGAGCTCGTCGAGGTCCTCAAGCAGATCAACTACCTGGAGGACCTGCTGGGCCACCCGGCCAAGATCTACAGCCTGATCAAGCAGGACCTGGCCGCGCTGACCGAGAAGTACGGCGATGCCCGGCGCACGCGCATCCTGGGCGAGGCCACCGGCGACTTCAATGAGGACGACCTGATCCCGGATATCCAGGTCCTCATCACGCTGACCGATAAGGGCTATATCAAGCGCCTGCCGCAGCACACCTACAAGCGCCAGCACCGCGGCGGCCGCGGCATCACCGGCATCGTCACGCGCGAGATGGATGCCGTCCAGCACATGATCACCTGCAACACGCTGGACACGCTCCTCTTCCTGACGAACAAGGGCCGCATCTTCACGATCCGCGCCCATGAGGTGCCCGACGCCAGCCGCCAGGCCAAGGGCCTGCCCTTGGTCAACCTGATCACCCTGCAGCCCAACGAGCTCGTCACCGCGCTCGTCTCGGTGCGCGATTTCGACAGCGCCGAGTATCTGACCATGGTGACCAAGCTGGGCAAGATCAAGCGGACCCCGCTCGACGCCTACAGCCGCGTCCTCTCGACCGGCATCATCGCCCTGAACCTGGAGGACGGCGACGAGCTGGCCGGGGCGCGCCTCACCTTCGGCGAGGGCGAGTTCCTCGTGCTCACACGCAACGGCCAGGGCATCCACTTCCGCGAGGAAGAGGTCCGCCCGATGGGCCGCGACACCACCGGCGTCAACGCCATCCGCCTGGCGGAAGGCGATTACGTCGTCGGCTTTGACGTCGTCACGCCCGGCTGGGACCTGCTGCTCGTGACCGATCATGGCGTGGGCAAGCGCACCGCGCCGAGCGACTTCCCGCTGCAGGGCCGCGCGGGTGGCGGCGTGCGCGCCATCATCGTGACCGAGCGCAGTGGGCTGGTCGCCGTGGCCCGCATGGTCCACGAGGACGACGACCTCGTGGTCATCAGCAACAAGGGGCTGGTGATCCGGCTCTTCGCCAACGATGTGCGCGAGCTCGGCCGCGCCGCCCAGGGCGTGTCGATCATGAACATGCGCGACAAGGACGGTGTCGCGAGCATCGCCCGCATCCCGAACGGCGGCGAGGAGGAAGAGGCCCGGGGCGCGTCCCCCCAGCTTGACGACGCCCTCGGCACCCCGACCGCCGTGCTCGCGGTGAACAAGCAGCACGGCGCGAACGGCAACGGCGACGGCGACGGCGCCTGATCGCCCCGCCTTCGGCGAGCCGCGCGGCCCCGGCCGCGCGGCTCGCGCGCTTTCCGGCTACCCGCGCCGCCCGGCCACCGGGCAGATCGCCCCGAGCACGAGCCCCAGCGCGACGTGCCGCAGGTTGCCGACCAGCAGGTCGAACTCCCCCGCGCTGGATCCGCGGGCATCCAGCCCCGACGCATGCCTGGGTGCGCGCGCTCGGCGAGCGGCAGCACGCTGAACCAGAGGCCGTTGTTCTCGATCAGCCCGAAGAGCAGCCCGCGCAGCGAGCCCGGCCCCGGCAGGCGTGGCCCGGCCACATGGGCATAGACCCAGGCGAAGGCCACCGAGTTCGCCAGATGCCAGGGCACGGCGATCAGCAGGTACTGCGGCGCCTGGCGCGTGAAGGTGTAGCCGAGCAGCTTCAAGTCGCTGTAGCCCTGCGGCCAGATTGCCTGGTCGACCGCCTGCTCGGCCAGGAAGGCGGCGCCCGAAATCAGTCCGGCCGCCACGACGCGGCCGGTGTCGACGGAATCACTCACGGTTTGCGGTATCCTTTCCCAATCCCGGTAGGCACAAGCTGCGCCTGGCCCGGCGGTTCCCGGTGCGGCTACGCGCCCGGCGGCGGCAGCGAGACGGCGGCCAGCCAGCCGAGCGCGGTGAGCACCGCCGCGGCCTCGATCAGCCCGGCCATGGGCCGCAGCGCGGCGGCGCCCCGCCGCCGGTAAAGCAGCATCGCGGCCAGCAGCAGCGCCGCGCCCAGTCCCACGGTGCCGCCCAGCAGCAGGCCGTTCGCCGCCTGCGCCCAGCCGAGGCTGAGCGCGACCAGCAGCCCGCTGCCCAGGGCACCCCAGCAGAGCGCCAGGGCCGCCTGCGGCCCCAGCCGGTGCGCCAGGCCGCGCAGCCCGGCCGCCCGGTCGTCCTCCAGGTCGGGCAGCGTGTCGGCCAGATGCAGCGCAAACACCAGCCAGGCCATGAGCCCGGCGGCCTCCCAGGCGGTAGCGTCCCAGGGCCGCCCGACGCCTGCCCAGGCCCAGAGCGGCAGCACGCCGAAGCCGACCGCGAACGGCAGGGGGCTCCAGGCGGTGCGCTTCAGCCGCGCGTCGTAGAGCAGCCCGGCGCCCAGCCCGATCGCCGCGCAGAGCAGCGTGGCCGGGCCGAGCGGCACCGCCAGAGCGTAGGCCGCCCCGGCGGCCGCCGTGCCCCAGCGGCGTGCCGTCCGCGCGCTCAGCAGCCCGGAGGGCAGCGGCTTGTCCGGCTTGGTCAGCCGGTCGTGCGGCAGGTCCCAGACGTCGTTGAACAGCGAGATGGCGAACTGCGTGCAAAGCTGCCCGGCCAGCAGCAGCGCGAGCGCTCCCGCCGGGGGCGCCCCCCGCGCGGCCAGCACCACGTAGACGCCGAAGGCGAGCGTCGTGAACAGGCTGGGCCCGAAGTGCAGCAGTTGCAGCCAGGGGTACCAGGAGCGCAGTCGTTGCTGCCAGGCAAACCCGGTGCGCATACGCCGCGCCTCCTTCCGTCGTGCGACCGAGGGTCGCGCGGCGTCTCTACATCGTAAGGACCTTGACGTCAGGGCTCCGGCCCCGTATAATTGGCGATTGTGTGCCGGATTCGCCCGCGCGGCAAGGCGGCGCACCACGAAGGACAATTCAGCAGAAATAACGACGGAATCGGCCGCACGAGATGTGCGGCCGCGCCGTGCCCGGCCGGCGCTCCGGCGCCGGACCCCCGGCTACCCAGGACTCACGGACCATGTTGCAGGTTACGAACATCACGCTGTCGTACGGGCCCCGGCTCGTGCTCGACGACGTCTCGCTCACGCTCGGCCCCGGCGAGAAGGCCGGCCTCATCGGCATCAACGGCGCCGGCAAGTCCTCGCTGCTCAAGATCATCGCCGGCATCCAGCCCGCCGACGGCGGCGCCGTGCTGCGCCCGCCCACCTTCGGCTACCTGTCGCAAGATGTGGCCCACGAGGACCCCGTGGTTGCCGACGGCACCGTGCGCGACTACATCTTCAGCGGCAGCGGCCTCGACGCCGCCGTCCAGGAATACGACGCCCTGACCGCTGTGCTGGCCGAAGCCGAGGGCGCGGCGCTCGACGCCGCCCTCGAGCGCTTCGGAGAGGCGCAGGCCACGCTCGACCGCCTCGGCTACTACGACGCCGATGCGCGCGCCGAGGAGCTCGTCGCCGGCCTCGGCCTGGCGGGCGTCACCCTCGACCGCCGCGTCGGCACCCTCAGCGGCGGCCAGAAGACCAAGCTCGCCCTGGCCCGCCTGCTCTTCCAGGGCCCCGACCTGCTGCTGCTCGACGAGCCGACCAACTTCCTCGACGCGTCCGCCGCCCGCTGGCTGATGGACTTCCTGGGCACCTATCGTGGCAGCCTGCTGATCATCTCGCACGACCTGGAGCTCCTCGACCGCAACATCGACAAGATCATCCGGCTGAATGAGTTCAGCCACCAGGTCGAGGAGACGCGCGGCACCTACAGCGCCTACCTGCGGCAGAGCGCCGGCCTCCAGGCCACCCTGGAGAAGGCCCAGGCGCAGCAGCAGAAGGAGATCGTCCGCCTGCAGCGCACCGCCGAGCGCCTGCGCAAATACGGCGCCACCCGCGTCATGCAGGTCCACTCCCTGGAGCGCCGCGTGGCCACGCTCGAGAAGAGCATGCCCGTCGTCGGCAGCCAGAGCCGCCGCATGAACGTCAGCTTCACCGCGCGCCGCCCGAGCGCGACACTCGTGCTCGACGCCTCCGGGCTCGCCAAGAGCTACGGCCGCAAGCGCGTCTTCGCCGACATCAGCTTCAAAGTCGAGCGCGGCCAGCGCCTGGTCGTCATCGGCCTCAACGGCGCGGGCAAGACCACGCTGCTCCGCTCCCTGCAGGGACTCACCCCGCTCGAACTCCGGCTCCACGCAGTGGGGCGACCACGTCGAGTCCGGCTACTACGCGCAGGAAAACGAGGGCCTGGACTACGAGCGCACTGTCCTCGAAGAGGCCACCAGCGCCGCGCCCGAGGACAGCAAGCGCGTGCGTGCCGTGCTCGGGCGCTTCCTCTTCAGCGGCGACCGCGTGATGCAGCCGGCGGGCACGCTCTCCGGCGGCGAGAAGACGCGCCTCGCGCTGGCCAAGCTCGTCCTCAGCGGGCCGAACGTCCTCGTCCTCGACGAGCCGACCACGCACCTCGACCCGATCTCCCGCGACATCCTGGCCGACGCGCTGGCGGGCTACAACGGTACGATCATCGCCGTCACCCACGACGTCGACCTGGTCCGCCGCGTCCAGCCCGACAGCGTCCTCCTCATGCCCAGCGGCCGGCTCCAGCCCTACCGCGCCGAGCACGACACCCTGCTCGCCCGCAGCTAGCGTGCCCCAGCCGCCCCGCCAATCGGCCTGGGCCCAGCCGGGGTTGTCGGGGCGAGGTAGGGGCGGCCGCATGTGGCCGCCCGGCCGCCGCACCGATCGGCCTGCGACCCGGCGGGATGCCGGGCCGGGATCGTCTGTGGGAGCCGGCTCCGCCCGGCGAGGCCGCCTCAAGATCCGGCCGGCAATGCGCCAGGATGCCGGGCCGCGCGTCTGTAGGAGGGGGCTCCGCCCCGCGACCCCCGCCGCCCCAGAGATCCCGCCCGATACACACCGGGATGCCGGGGGGCCGCGCCGCCCGGCGGCCACAACGCCACCCGCCGGCCCAACGGCGGGCGTCCGGGCGCCGCCTACGACGCCGCCAGCAACCCGTGGATCGTGTGCAGCAGGTGGTCGATGTCGAACGGCTTCGCCACCAGCGCGTCCGCACAGGCCAGATCGCGGTTCTCGCGGTTCAGATTCGTCCGCGCCGACATGAGCACCACCGGGATGCCCGCCAGCGCCGCGTCGTCCTTCATTTGCCGGCACGTCGCCATGCCGTCGAGCACGGGCATCATGATATCCATCAGGACGACGGCGGGGTGCGTGGTGCGCGCCTGCTGGAGGGCTTGTTGCCCGTTCGACGCGACGACGACCGAATAGCCTTCGGACTCCAGGAGGTCCGAGCAGATCTCCAGGATGGCAGGGTCGTCGTCGACCACCAGCACTTTGGGTGGGTTGTCCACGTAGTACCTCGGCGTGCCCAAAATCGCGCGTTGCGCGGCCCGGCCGCCGTGAGTGGCAGGAGGCGCCGGGCGATAGCATGAATCGGTAGCGGTCCGTCGCCGTGGTCGGGCGCGAACGATGGCGCCGGTGCCGGCCGGGACTGGCCGGATTCCTGCACGATCCGTTCCAACGGGGTGGCGGGGAATCGCGAACCCCTAGACCTCGAGCCAGGTCCGTTCGCGCTTATAGGCGCGCAGCGTGGGCTTGCACGCGTCGCAGAGGACGACGCTGGCGTGGCGCATCTCGACGCCCCGGCGGCTGCGATAGCGGTAGCTGTAGCGGTAGCGGCTGCTGTGCAGCGAGCAGTACTGCAGGCCGCAGTGCTCGCACAGGGCCAGCATTGGCCCCTCGCAGGCCACCCAGCCGCACTGCTGCGCGGCGTTGTGCTGGCCGGCCACCTCGCGCCGCGTCACCTCGGCCGCCGCGGCCGCCTCCGCCCGCCGGTCGGCCAGGAAGGCGCCCCGGCAGTGGCGGCAGTAGGGCCCGGCCGGGTCGCCGTGCTTGGCGCAAAAGTACCGGCCGCAGATGCTACACGCGCTGGCGGCCACCTCACGGCAGTAGACGAGACCCGCCTCGCACCTTAATGCCATCCGTCCTCGCCCACCGGCGCCAGCCGCACCTTGCCCAGCCGGTCGAGATCCCAGTCCCGGTAGAGCTTGGGCAGCATGTCGGCCGGGGTCCAGCCTTCGCGCACCCCGTACTTGCCGTGATACTCGCCGATCGTCTCGCCGACCGCGAAGAAGAGGATCTGCGCCACGCGCAGGCCCACCGGCAGCGTCACCATGGCGTGGCTGTGGTTCGTGATCTCCATCGTCCAGTGCGAAATATACCCCACGTCGCCGACCCCCGCGCACTTGCAGACCGAGAGGCAGCTGCGCCCAATGCTGCTGCGGGCGCGCATCGAGGTCGTATACCCGTTCTGCGCGCCGATCACCTCCTCGGTGTGCGCCAGGATCGTGTCGCCCGGCCGGATCGAAATCGCGCCGTCGTGGGCGTGCTGCGGCTCGCCCCAGAAGAGGTTGGACTGCCCGGAGTCCGTGAAGTCCACGGTCACCATGTTGTGGTTCGGCAGGAAGTACCACTCGCCGAGCCGCACGTCGTAGGAGTTCGTGCCCAATTGCCGCCGCTCAAAGGGCTCGATGACGATGTTGCCCGACTCCATCTCCTCGAGGATGCGCTTGTTCGACAGTAACACGCTCGTCTCCCGCTTCTAGCCGGTGCTGGGGCTCAGGGGCCGCACCGGCTCCTCCTCGTCTCCGTCTTGCAGCGGCTGGTCCGTATACGCCCAGTCGCTCGCCCGCGCCTCGGCGATGACCCGCTGGTACACCTGCCGGGTCATCTTGGCGATCCGATCCCAATTATACAGGGTATCGGTGTCGCGGCGCGCGTTCGTGGCCCGCTGCTGCCGCCCAATCGGGGTGCACCAACGTGTGCAAGATGCCCCAGGCCAGCGAGTTCGGATCGTCCGGGTAGACCTTCAGCCCGTTCTCGTGCAGGGCGACCACCTCGGCCAGCCCGCCCGTGTCGGTCACCACGACGGGCGTGCCCGCCGCCATCGCCTCCAGCGCCACGATGCCGAACGGCTCGTACAGGCTGGGGAAGACCGCCACGTCGGCTACCTTGTAGAGCCGGTCGCGGTCGTCGTCCGAGATGCGCCCGGGGAAGAGGAACCACTGCCCCACGCCCCGCTCCCGCGCGCGCCGCTCCAGCTCGTAGCGGAAATCGCCGCCCCCGGCCACGATGAACTTGACCTGCGGGTAGATCGAGACGATCTGCGGCGCCGCGGCGACCAGCACCTGCAGCCCCTTCTCCCAGACCAGGCGGCCCACGTAGAAGACGATCTTCTCGTCGGGCCGGGCCAGGCTATCGCGGAACCAGCGCAGGTCCTGACCCTGGAAGCGGTCGTACGGCCGCGGGTCCACCCCGTTCGGGATCACGTCGATCTTGTCGGGGGGGCTGTCGAAATAGTTCCGCACTTCCCAGGCCATGTAGTTGCTCGCCGCGATCACCCGCCAGCTCTCGTAGACCAGGCGCCACTCGGCCATGTGGATGTCGCGCTGCATGTCCTCGTGCAGCGTGCCCCGGTTGCGCCCCATCTCCGTCGCGTGGATCGTCGAGACGAGCGGCAGATGGTGCGTGTGCTTGGCGGCGATGGCCGCGAAGCTGACCAGCCAGTCGTGCGCGTGGATCAGGTCGAAGCCGCCGACGCGGTCGACCAGTTGCTGGCACGCCGCCTCCAGCATCACGTTCGTCTGCGCGGTATTGCTGTAGAAGTTGCCCGCCTGGAAGGGGTAGGGATCGACCCGGTAGAAGTGGCTGCCGTTCGCCGCCGCCGCGCCCGTCGTCGCCGAGATGATCGCGTCGTCATGGATGTCGCCCTTCAGCCGCGGCGTGACCAGGTGCACCTCCACCCCTTCGTCGACCAGCTCGGGCAACAGCTCGGCCACGTGCTTGCCCAGCCCGCCGACCATGTTCGGCGGCCATTCCCACGATAGCATCAATACGCGCATACTAACCTCCTAACCTCCCATCGTCCGTCAGGCCGGCTCCAGCATCCGCCCGTAGATCGTGTACACCTCCGCCGTCTGGCGGAAGCCGAATCCGCGGTAGAGCCGCTGCGATTGTTCGTTCGTCTCCTGCGTGCTCAGCGTGACCCGCGTGACCCCCGCCGCGGCCATCCGCCCCAGCGCCCAGGCCAGCATCGCCGCGCCGTAGCCGCGGCCGTGCCACGCCGGGTCGACCGCCAGCCGGTCGAGGTGCCCCCACTGGTCCAGGATCGTGAACCCGGCGTAGGCCACCGGCACTCCCGCGGTGCGCCCCAGCCAGATCTGCACCGCCGGCATCGCGCTGTACGCCGCGAGCTCGGCCGCCGAGTTCCACCAGAGCCAGGGGAACGCCGCGTGGTCCACCGCGAGAACCGCGTCGAGGGTGTGCGCCGCCACGGGCGCGGGCTCGATCGGCGGCAGCGGCCGCGTCGCCGGCGCCCCGCGCGTGAGCCCCAGCAGCTGGAAATGCACCACCTTCTCGAGCGTGCTGAAGCCGCGCTCCTCGTAGAGGCGGTGCCGTGTCGTCCATTCCTCGGGCGCCACCAGGATGGCCCGCGCCCCCAGGCCGGCCAGGTCGGCCACGGCACGCTCGATCAGCGCCGCGCGGCCGTGGCGCGCCTGCATCTCCAGGATGTTGGCAATGTCGCCGCGCTGCCGCCAGGGCTCCGCCACGAGATACTCGCCGCTCTCGGGCGCCACCCAGCCGAAGCCGGGGTTGGCGCGCACGTGGCGCGCCAGGCTGCTCGCCGTGAAGCGGCTGCTCCACGGCACGTGCAGCCCCCCGGCTTCGGCCGGATCGATCGGGCGGATCGCCGGGGGCGTGTCGCCGCTCGCGAAGAGCCGCGACGGCCACCGCGGCTGACGGGCTGCCATCTCAGGGTTGATCCGTTCCCGGCATCGTGCCGTTGGAGGATGCGGACCGGGCCGGCGCGGCCCCCGCCGCCGGCACAGACCAGGCGCTGTTCCTGCAAGAACCAGGCCCGCCGTGCCCCCGGCCGGACGGCCGGGCCTGCCCGCGTTGGGCGCCATTGTAGCAGAGCCCGCGCGCCGGGGTCAAGCCGGCGAGGGGCGGCGGCCGCCGCCGCGGCAGCGGCAGTCGCCCGCGCGCCTGGATCGCCGTGACGACCGCCGTCGCGGCCGCCTGGTAATCGGCCTGGCTGAAGGATTCGCCGGGGTCGACCAGCGCGAACAGGTGGTGGGGGATGCCCGCGCGGGCCCAAAGCGGCGCGTGTCGGTGCCGATGGTTAAGGCCGTGCCCGAATTGGCCGAGACGATCTCGTCGTCGAAGATATGCGCCAGGTGCAGGCCCAGGGCGCTCTTGCCCACGCCGGTCGGCCCGGCGATGGCAAGGAGGGGCGCGGGCCCGATGCTAGCCTGGGATGCCCGTGACGAGTAGGCAGCGACGCGTGCTGAGTGGCGACTGAGGTTCGCATCCCGGCGACGTCAACGAAGAGTCGGGCCCTTGCCTCTTTTGCCGCAGCATGCTATAATGGCTGCGAAGCAGTTCCTCCTCTCTCGTTGCCCCCGCGCTTTAGCCGGGCCTTGGCGTGCCTGGCAATCGGTTGCGCCGCCGCGAGCGGTCCAGACACGACCTACTGTTAGCCTCTTGGGAGTTGTCAGCGCGATCTCTGCCCGACTGAGAGACCAGTTGTGGAAATCGCGTGTTCGGCGGACGCCCCCCCGCATCGTCGGAGGGATCTGATCCGCCTGGGTAAAGTGCCGGCGATTCGGTAACCCGCTAACCACCCCGAACCCGCTCCCAAGCTCCAAAGCCAATATGCACCGGGCAGCCGGTAATCGATCATCTAGCTGCGACTTGCCGGCGTAGCGGGCTGGTTGCTAGTCGCGGTCACCCCGGCCGTGCTGTGCCTTTGACGCGAGCCGGGGATAAGCGAAGGTATCGCCAACCAGGGTTCAGAGTGCGCTGGTCTCACTGCTCGGAGGTCAGGCTCATTCGACCCATAAGTCGCCACAGAGTGATCGGAGGTCAGCGCAATGACTCGCAAACCAGTCCGTCATCTGGCTCTTTTACTCGCGCTGTGTCTACTTGCCGGCGCATCGATTGCACCGCTCCGGGGCAGCGCGGCGCAGGGCGCAAGCATGTGTTTTCCGGATGTGCCCGGAATAAGCAATTGTATTCAGGGTCGCTTCTTACAGTATTGGCTGGACCATGGCGGGCTCGCGCAACAGGGCTATCCGATCACCGGCGAGCTGCAGGAGCGCAGCGACACCGACGGTAACACCTACACGATGCAGTATTTCCAGCGGGCGGTATTCGAGTATCATCCTGAGTACGCCGGGTCCTCCAGCGAGGTATTGCTCTCGCTACTCGGTACGTTCTTGTATCAGCAGCGCTACCCTACCGGGGCTCCAGGCCAACACGCAAGCACCGATACGCCGCGCTACTTCCCCGCGACCGGCAAGACACTGGGTGGCAAGTTCCGCCAGTACTGGGAGACCCATGGTGGTCTCGCCCAACAGGGCTACCCGATCAGCGATGAATTTCAGGAGGTGTCGGCCCTGAACGGACAGACCTACACCGTGCAGTACTTTCAGCGCGCCGTGTTCGAGCTGCACCCGGAAAATCAGCCGCCGAATGATGTGCTGCTCTCGCTGCTCGGCAAGTTCCGCTATGATGACAAACACGGCGCGGTGACCACGCCCAGCAGCACGCCCACCGGCGCACCCCCGGCGGGTGCTACGCCCACGCCCAGCAGCACGCCCACCACCGCACCCCCGGCAAGTGCTACGCCCACGCCCAGCAGCACGCCTACCGTCGCACCCCCGGTGGGTTCTGATCCACTTCCGGGTCCCCCTGTCGTTGAGGGGACCTGGGCCACCATTCGCGACGGCCACGAGCTGATCCCCATCGGGGACCGCGTATTGGACTGGGAGACGGCCAGTGGGCACTATCGCGTTTGGCACTATGACGCGACCGCGCGCGGGGCAACGGATCCGTTGCCGGGGCCGCCGCTGGTCGAAGGGACTTGGGCCACCATTCGCGGGTACCACGTGCTGATCCCCATCGGTGACCGCGTATTGGACTGGGAGCCGGCCAGCGGGCACTATCGCATCTGGAACTATGACGCGACCGCGCACGGGGCAACGGATCCGTTGCCGGGGCGGCCGGTGGTCGAAGGGACCTGGGCGACCATTCGCCAGGGCCACGAGTTGATATACATAGGTGGCAACATCCTGGACTGGGAGCCGGTCAGTGGGCACTATCGCATCTGGCGCTATGACGTGACCGCGCGGGGTGCAACGGATCCGTTGCCCGGGCACCCGCTGGCCGAGGGGACCTGGGCCACCATTGGCTATGGCCACCAGCTGATCCCCATCGGTGACCGCGTATTAGACTGGGGGGAGTCACTGGGCAATATCGCATCTGGAACTACGACGCAACCGCGCGCGGGGCAACGGATCCGTTGCCGGGGCCGCCGGTGGTCCAAGGGACCTGGGCCACCATTCGCCTGGGCCACTGGCTGATCCCCATCGGGGACCGCGTCTTGGACTGGGAGCCGGTCACTGGGCACTATCGCATCTGGAACTATGATCCCTCCGCACGCACGCCCTAGAAAGGGGGGCTGGGCCGCACGGCGAGCCCCCCAGGTCGCGCGGAAGACAATAACCGCTGGAAGCCCCTGTCATTGGCCCTCATCGGCACATGTTGCGGCCTCGATGGGGAAACCGCCGGGCGGTGGGGGTGGCCGCCGCCGCGGCAGGGGCCGCGGCTCCGCGCCCGGCATCGACTCGCCCAGGTCGCCGCCCGCCAGCCACCGCCGCACGCGCGTCTCGACCTCGGCCAGGGGCACCCCCGCCGTCGTGTCGATCCAGACCCAGCCCGGGTCGCGCCGCAGCCACGTGTACTGGTGGCGCACGAAGGCGTGCGTGTCCCACTTGAGGCGCTGCAGCGCCGCCGCCAGCGGCACCTCCCCGCGCAGGTAGGGCGCGAACTGCCGGTAGCCGAGGCCCGTCATCGACGGCAGCGCCCAGCCGTAGCCGCGCGCCCGCAGCGCCGCCACCTCCTCGACCAGCCCGTCGGCCACCTCGCGCTCGACCCGCGCGTCGATCCGCCGGTGCAGTTCATCGCGGTCGGCCGTCAGCGCCAGCTTGCCGATGCGCCAGGGCGGCGTCGCCTTCCCCTGCTGCGCCGAGATGGGCCGCCCGGTCGCCGCGATCACTTCCAGCGCGCGCACGATCCGCCGCGTGTTCGTCGGCAGGATACGCGCCGCGGCGGCTGGGTCCCGCGCGGCAAGCTCGGCGTGCAGCGCGGCCGGGCCCTCGGCCGCCGCGCGCGCCTCCAGCCGCGCCCGCAGTGCTGGGTCGGGCGCCACCTCGGGCAGTTGCCAGCCTTCGAGCACCGCGCGCAGGTAGAGCGGCGTGCCCCCGACCAGCAGCGGCAGCCGGCCGCGCGCCTGGATCGCCGTGATGACCGCCACCGCCGCCGCCTGGTAATCGGCCAGGCTGAAGGATTGGTCCGGCTCCACGAGCTCGATCAGGTGATGGGGGATGCCCGCGCGCGCCCAGAGCGGCGGCGTGTCGGTGCCGATGGTCATCTGGCGATAGACCATGCGCGAATCGGCCGAGACGATCTCGCCGTCGAAGACGCGCGCCAGGTGCAGGGCGAGGGCGCTCTTGCCCACCCCGGTCGGCCCGGCGATGGCGAGGAGGGGTGCGGCCACGGCGCTAGCCCGGGATGACCGTCACGAGCAGGTGGCGCGGGCGCGGCCCATCCAGCTCCACGAGGTAGATGCGCTGCCAGGTGCCCAGCGCCAGGGCGCCGTCGACGATCGGGAACGTGCGCGACTCGCCCAGGGCCGCGCCCAGCAGGTGGTCCTTCGAGTGCTCGGGCCCCGCGTGCAGGTGGCTGAACGCCAGCGTCGGCACTGTCTCCAGCCAGAGCAGGAAGTCGTGCGCGAAGCCCGCCCCGGCCACATCGTTCGTGACCAGCGCCGCCGTGGTATGCTGCACGAAAACCTGGCACAGCCCCTCGCGCACCTGCGTGCGCGCCACGGCCGCCGCCACGTCGTCCGTGATGTCGACGAGTTGGCGTTTCTGGTCGGTGGTGATAGTCAGGCGGTTGTGCATCTCCCCGCCATTATAGCACACCGGCCCCGGAATCCCCCCGCCCTCCGCGTCCCCGACGAGCTTTCCTGCGTTCTGCAAGAGAGGCGACACGACGCCGGGCGTCCGCGGCGCCGGCCCGCCGCGCAGGCCCGCCTGGGGCTGGCGCGGCCGCGCGGTTTGGGCTACAATAGGAGCACGCGGCCCAGGAGCGGGGGCCGCGCAGGAGCCCGCCCATGCTGGAATCCCCACCGTCCCGCCCCGGCGCCCCGGGGCCCAGCCTCCCCCTGCCGGATGGCGCGCCCGCGCGGGCCGACACCGCCACGGGCCTCCAGATGCTCACCGAGATCGCCTGCACGATCAACTCCGTGCTCGACCTCGAACAGCTCTACCGCGTCATCTACGAGCAGTGCGCGCGCGTCTTCGCCGTCGACGACTTCTGGATCGGCCGCGCCGGCCCGGGCGACGGCCCCCTGCAGGTGGTGCTCCATCGCGAGACCCGGCGCTCGCCCGCCGCGCCCCAGGGCGGCCGCGGGCAGGGCCCCGGCCTGTACGCCGAGGTGCTGGCCGCGCGCCGCACGTTGCGCGTCGACGACTACGCCGCGGCCTGCCGCGACCGTGGCCTGCCGCCCATCAGCCTGCCGCCGGGCGGCCCCCGCGGCTGGCTCGGCGTGCCCATGATGGTCGGCGACCGCCTCATCGGCCTCATCGTGGGCAGCCGGGTGACCCCCTTCAGCGCCGAGGACGCGCGCCTGCTGGAAGCCATCGCCTCGCTGTGCGCCGTCGCCATCGAGAACGCCGGCCTTGTGCAGCTGGTCAGCGAGACGGCCCAGGACCTCATGCGCAGCATGCAAGAGCTCTCCGACCTCAACCGCTTCGCCAGCACGGTCAACCGCTCGCTCGACCTGCCCACCGTGCTCGCCGAGGGCGCGGACGTGCTCCTGCGCGTCACCGGCTGGGACACCGCCACCGTCTGCCTGCACGCCCCGGGCGACCGCTGGGCCGTCGCCTTGCAACGCCGCGCCGCCGAGTCGCGCCCGCCCGCCGCGCCCACCGCCGCGGACATCGCCCCGCCCCTCGCCGCGCTGATCGCCGAGGTGGTGGCCGCCGGGCGCCCCGTCGCGGTCGACCTGCCCGCCGCCGCCGCGCGCACCGCCACGCTGCAGCAGCAATTGGGTCGGGGCCTGCGCCGCCTCGTCCTCTTCCCCTTGCGCGCGGGCCGGCCCGGCGCCGTCGAAGCACCGCCCATCCTCGGTGTGCTCGTCCTCGGCAGCCGGCGCGCTAGCCGCGGTGTCGCCGTGGCCGAGATGCTGCGCGATACCACCCTGCTGGCCATCGGCGAGCAGCTGGCCGGCGCCGTGCAGAACGCCCGCCTGCTCGACGAGGTGCAGACCGCCCGCGGCCATCTCGCCGCATTGCTCGACTCCACCGCCGACGGCGTGATCTTCTACGCCACCGACCTGCGCGTCGAGCTCGCGAACCGCGCCATCCACGCCCAGTACGGGCTGGAGCCGGGCGCGCTGGTCGGCCTGACTCCGGAGGAGGTCAGCGACCGCGTCCGCGACTGCTTCGCCGACCACGACCAGCCCGAGGCCATCGTCGCGCACCTGCGCACCGCGCCGTCCGATGTGACCTACGCCCAGGAGTGCGTCCTCCAGCACCCCACGCGCCGCGTGCTCCAGCGCCTCCTCCAGCCGGTGCGCGACACGTCCGGCACCGTGCTTGGCCGCATGATCGTCTACCACGACGTCACCCAGGCCAAGGAGCTGGAGCGCCGCACGGCCGAGCTCGCCGCGCTCGAGGAGCGCCAGTACCTGGCGCGCGAGCTCCACGACTCGGTCACCCAATCACTCTTCACCGTCACGCTCATGGCCGAGGCGGCGCAGGCCATGGCCGAGCGCGATCCCGCCCGCGTCGGCGCATATCTCGACCGCCTGAAGGCGACGGCCGGCTCCGCCCTCGACGAGATGCGCGCGCTGCTCGCCCAGTTGCGCCCGCCCGTCGTCGGCGCCGACGGCCTCGGCGCGGCCCTGCGCCGCCACGCCGAGACGGTCGCGGCGCAAACCGGGCTCGCCGTGCTCGTCGAGGCCGATCCGGCCGGGCCCGATCTGCCCGGCCCGGTGGCCGAAGCCCTCATGCGCATCGCCCAGGAGGCGCTCCACAACACCGTCAAGCATGCGGCGGCGCGCGAGGCGCGCGTCGTGCTCGACGTGGAGCCCGGCGCCGGGCGTCGTCCGCCTCGCCGTGATCGACGACGGTCGCGGCTTCGACGTCTGGCGGCCCGGCAGCCGGGCCGGCGGCCACGGCCTGGGCCTCGGTACCATGCGCGAGCGCGCCGCGGGCCTCGGCGGCCGCCTCGACGTCGAGAGCGCGCCCGGCCAGGGCAGCCGCGTCGTCGCGACGGTGCCCCTCGTGCCCCCCGCCTGACCCGCCCGGCGGGGCCCCCGCCCCGCCTGGCCTGCAGGCAGCCGGGATGCGCGAGCAAGACGTCTGTGGGAGCCGGCTCCGCCCGGCGAAGCCCCCGCACCGCCTGGCCCAAAGGCAGCCCCGATCGCCGGGAGGAGCGCACGCTGCCACGCCAGGATCTCGCCACCCCGCCCCCCATTCGTGTATTCGCACGCGCCGCAGGCGCATTCGGGTATTCGTGTCGGTTCGGTCCCCCCACGATCGCGGCTCCCCACAGGCCGAATCGCGCCCGGCCCAGCCCCCGCAGGGGGCTTCGTGGTTGTTGCCCGCAGCTTTAGCTGCCGGGCAACGCCTCACCGGGCGGCTCCTCGGTAGCTGCATTGCTCCCCGGCCCAGCCCCCGCAGGGGGCTTTGTGGTTGTTGCCCGCAGCTTTAGCTGCCGGGCAACGCCGCGCCCCTGAACGAACACGGGAGAGGGGCCAGGCGTGAGGGCCGCGCGCCCCCACCCCCGCCCCCAAACCCTCCACGCGGCCCGCAGCGTTCTACAAGTGCCAGGTAGACGCAGAGCGGCGCCCGCCGCCCACGCAAGGAGGAACACCAGCCATGGACGAAACAGCGGTCCGCGAGTACATCAGGCACATGGGGGAAGGCATCAACATCCTCAGCGCGTCAGGCGACAGCTACATCTACTACGACCCGACCGGCGGCGTCGCGCCGGACTATCGCTTCCCCTTCGCCACGCTCATCACCGGCGATCGCCACGATCAGGCGTCGAACCTGGACCGCCCGGACGTCTATCGCCTGAACGTTGGGGTGAGCAAGGCGACGTTCCAGCGGCTCTTTACCGCGGACGCGGCAGGGGCGGATCCGGCCCATGATTACACCGCGCTGGACCGGCTGATGCCGCATCCGGTCTACGCGGCGCAGCACTGGGTCTGCGTGCTCAATCCGAGTCCGGCCACGTTCGAGTCTGCGGTGCAGCCCCTATTGGCCGAGGCGTACGACCGGGCCGTTGTCCGCCAGACCCGCCTCGCCGCCCGCAAGTGACGCCCGGCGCCTCCGGCCGGTTACCCGCGCGGCGCGCCTGCTTCCTCGGAGTGGGCAGCCCACGGCGTGCCGCCCTCGCTCCCTTCCACGAGCGCGCGCGCCGTGGCGTTCGGGTCCTCGAAGCTGATTCGGGGGAGCCGCGCCAGCGGATCGCCCGGGCCGGAGAAGACCAGCCGCGTGATCGACCCCTTGGCCGGATAGAGCGCGGCGTCGCGCAGCGTGTCCAGGGTGAGGGGCCGCTCGAGGAAGAGCAGCCGCGCGACCATGACCGGGTCGCCGTGGCTCACCCCGGCCACCGTCTGCCCCGGATACTCCCGCAGCATCCGCGCCACCCACTCGAGCATGCGCCGCCGGATGTCGGCCAGGCTCTCGTCGCGCGGGCTGTGCGGCGGGTCGTAGAAATTGTAGCGCCGCGCCGTCATCTCGGCGTTCGTGCGCCCCTGCCAGCCCGTGCGGATCTCCGCCAGCAGCCAACTGACCCGCGGCCGCAGGCCGGGGTGGCACGCCGCGATGGCGCGCGCCGTCTCGCGGGCCCGGCGCTGCGGGCTGGTGTACAGGGCGGCCAGCGGCGTCGCCGCCAGGGCGGCGGCCGAGCGCTCGGCCTCCTCGCGCCCCGTGGCGCTCAGGCCGAAGCCCGGCAGCCGGCCATAGACAATATCGTCGGGGTTGTGTACGTCCGCGTGGCGGACCAGAATCACGGTTGTCTCAATCTGCGACATGAAGTCTTTCGAGAGTCTCCTTTACGACGTCGAACAGCTCGCCGAACGAGAGCCCGACCTTCGAGATCACCTGCTCCGTCGCCGCGCGGAGGCGCGCCCGCTCCTCAGGCGTGAGGTCCTTCGCCGTGATCAGCACGATCGGCAGGCCGCGCACCGCCGGGTTGGGGTGGGCGCGCCCCCATTCCAGCACGGCGAAGCCGTCCATGCGCGGCAGCATCAGGTCGAGCAGCAGCACGGCGGGCGGCCGTCGCGATATCCCCCGCCTGCATCGTCGCAAAGCCGCCCGCCGGGCCGGCGCCATCCGGCGCGCCCAGCGTCACCGGTTCGGTCCGCCCGTACGCCAGCACGCGCGCCGCGAGCCCCGTGTCACCTGCCGGCGGGCTGTACGGCTCGTCCGGCCCCCCGCTCAGCGCGCCAGACCAGCGCCGTCGGGCTCTCGCCCAGCGCGACGCCGGCCAGACCGGCATAGAGTAGCTCGCGCACGCGGTCCCCGGCGGATTGCAGCAGTGTTTGCGACTCGGCCCGCTCCGGTTCGGGTGCCGCGGCCGGGGGCGGCGCCGGCCCTGCCGGGCGGCAGCCCCGCGCTGGGCGCGGGCAAGGGCATCGCACGAGGGCCGGGCGGGAGCACGGCCGGCACGGTCAGACCGGCCGCCCAAGCAGGGCCAATGCTTCGCACGATTGTCCAGCCGTCGGGGGTCGGGAGCGCCAGTGCGATACCGTCGGCGGTCCACGTCGCGCCTGCGTCCTCCAGCAGCGCGCCGATCACCGCGGACGGCGGCAGCCCGGTAAGGGGGACGGAGGGTTCGGCGTCCTGCGCGTTCATCATCTCTCAATCAGGGTTTCGTCGCTGGCCGGGCTCGCTTGCTCGCGGCCCCGATCCCGATGCAAGCCTTGTGCCAGCGCCTCTTGCCGCGCAGCGCGGCATGCGGGCGGCCCTTGGGGATCCTGCCGGCGAAATCCCCACCCATTCTCGGCGGTCCGCCCCTGCGTCGTCACGCCCCCAGTCACCGCGCTGCTCCGCGGTCATCCCGAACACAGTGCGGGATCGCCGCGCCGCAGCGCTTACCCGGGTCGGCCGCGGGGTGCCCGGGCTGAGGGGCAGGGGAGGCCTGCCGCGCCTCCCCCTTGTCATCCCGAACGCAGTGAGGGATCTCCCAACTCCGCGATGCTCCCTTGATGCAGGCGCTTCCTCCTCCGCGATATCGTCGCGAGCCAGGCGCTGCCGCGACCGTCGGCGCCCCGGGCGCCGCACGCCGCCCGGGGCCCCACGTCGCCGCGCCTCTCCTTTGTCATCCCGAACGCAGTGAGGGATCTCCCGACTCCGCGATGCTCATTTGAGGCAGGCGTTTCTGTGCCGACCGGCGGATCGATAGCCGCAGCGCCGCGGGCTGCGCCTGGCGCCCTACCTCCCCTTTGTCATCCCGAACGCAGTGAGGGATATCGCAACTCCGGGATGCTCCCTTCATGCAGGGGCGTCCTTGTCGTCCAGCGTGGCGGACACCCCACCGCCGACCCAGAGCACGCGCTGCGGCGCGGAGATGCTTCGCTGGCGTGCCGCATGCCCGGGGGGAGGCGCGGTGAGGGGTCGCCCGCACCACCCGGCCGGCTCTCTCCCGGGACGGGCGGGAGGTATTCGTGCATTCGTCGGTGCGGCGGGGTCGCATTCGTGGGCGGCCGGTCCCCACACCGCGCTGTCGGGATGCCGCCGGGCTGTGGGGCAGGGGCGGCCTGCCGCGCCTCCCCCCTGTCATCCCGAACGCAGTGAGGGATCTCCGACTCCGGGATCTCGACTTGGGGAAGGCGTGTCCGCGTCGGGCGGCTTGCCGGAAGCCGGGCGGCTCATCGGGGCAGGCTGCTCGGCCCGGAGCCCCTTCCCGTCGTGCAGGGTGACCGGGGGGCCAGGAACGCGCCCGTTCGCGCCCGGCGCGCAACGTCCGTCCCCCAATTCGTGGTGGCACCGCGGACCTCCGGCGCGCTTGCCGCCCGGCGCCGCGGGCTCTATAATCAACCCGGCCGGAGAAGTCGCCCCGCCGGGTAGGGAGAAAGGGTGCCGTGACACGCGAAGAGCTCGAGCGCGCGATCGTCTGGGGGCGCGCCTATGACGCCGCCTGGGATCAGGACCCCGACGCCTACGTCGCCGCCGGGCGCGTCGGCTGGGGACGCAGCCGCCGCCTCGGCCGCCTGGCCCTGCCCGCCGGCTTCAAGGCCTACCTGGGCGTGCAGCACGTCGACCCCGGCGCCGCCGGCTGGAACCGGCTGGGGCTCGCCGCCCCCGAGGCGCGGTTCTTCGTCTCCTGGTTCGACGGCCGCCACTGCCTGGCCCTGCGCACCGTCCCCACGTTGGAAGCCGCCCGCGACCTGCTCTGGCAGGCCTGGGAGCAGCACTGCGCCCGCCACGGCCGCGGCTGACGCCGCTCAGACCTTGCTGTGCGGCGTAACCGCCACCTCCGTCCCGTCCTCCGCCTGCACGATCTCGTAGTCCCCGAACAGGTTGGGCGACTCGGTCTGCAGGATCCGCAGGATGGCGATCGCCAGCCGCCGGATCTCCGGCTCCGAGTAGGGGCTCGCGCGCATCTCGATGAAGTGCCGCCACGACCGGGCGTTCGCCGTGACCACGATCTTCGTCTCGGTCGCGTTGGGCAGCACCGCGCGTGCCGCCTGGCGCGCCATCTTGCGCCGCAGCGTCTTGCTCGGTACCTCGGCGAACGCCCGGTCGAGGATCTCCACGAGCTCCACGTAAGCTTGCTGCGCCGCGGTCACCGCCCGCTCGAAGATGGCGTGCGCCTCGGGGTCCGCCGCGATGGCCTCCGGCTCGACGAAGTCGGCCGTCGTCTCGTCCACGTAGCGCTGGCTCAGTTGGCTGTAGCTGAAGCCCGCCCGGTGGCGGATCAGCTCGTGCGTCAGGCTGCGCGAGACCCCGGTGATCAGGAACGTCCAGGTAGCGTGCTCGATCACGCTGCCGTGCTTGGCTTCCAGGATGTTCCCGATATACTCCGCGTTGCTCTTGCGCCCTTTGCCGAACGACATGTAGCACACGCGGCCGCCCAGTTCGACGATCCGCTCGGCGGGCGACGCCGCGTCCGTCGTCCACGTCATACCCGCGTCGTCGATGAAGCGCTCGACGGCGGCATCGTTGACCTGCTGGCGGGCCATCAAGAAGACTTCCGGTTCATGCAGGATACGCATCGGCGGGTCCTTTCTGCTCACGGCGCGCGTGCCCGCCCCATGGCGGCGCCCCCCGCGCTCCCAGCATTATAGCACACCCGCCCGCCCCCCCGCCGCCCGCCCACCGCCCATCCGCCCCTTCCGCGCCGCCTCGGCCCCGCGTCAGTCTCCGCGCTCGCGCGCCGACAGTACTGCATGGCACCTCGTCGGGCGGGACAACGGCCAGAAACGCTTTGGTCCCCCCACCTCCCCCCTGTCATCCCGAACGCAGTGAGGGATCTCCGACTCCGGGATCTCCCCCTGAGCAAGGCGTTCCCGTACCGACCGGCTCCCCGGAGACCCCCAGGTTGCCCAGGGCAGGCCGCCTGGCGTGGAGATCCTTCGCCTACGGCTCGGGATGCCGAGGGGGGACCGGCGACGCTTAAGGGCGCGCCCATAGCCCTCAGTCCGGCGATGCTCCCACACCGCCCGGCCGAAAAGAAGCCCCGATCGTCTGTAGGAGGGGGCTCCGCCCCGCGACAACCGCCGCCCCAAGATCCCGCCCGAGCACCACCGGATGGCCAATGTAGGGGCGATCCCCGTGGTCGCCCGGCCGCCTCACCGCCCCGCTCGCAAGCAAGCCGGGATGTGGGGGCGGGGCGTCTGTGGGAGCCGGCTCAGTCCGGCGATGCCCTCACACCGCCCGGCCTGAAGGCAGCCGGGATTGTCTGTAGGAGGGGGCAGCACTTCGCGGGCCGGATCGCCTCTCGATAAGGAAATGCCTGCCGATGGAAAAGATCGAGGAGTTGGCGATCCTGCCGACAACCGCCGGCGCCGGTCCACCGGCCCGAAATGTCCCATCCATGTCACATCGCATTGACCACTAACATAAGCCATAAACGCGAAGGAAACCCCATCGGTGCCGCCTCCGCGACGCCTGGGATCGCCCCACGTTTCCGAAAATTGGGACATTCTGGGACATTCTGGGACATCCTGACGCGTCCACCCACCCGGCGGCCCGGCGGGGCTGCCCGCCGGCGTGGTTGCATGCGCTTTCCCGCGTTGTTATAATCGTTGCTGTTGTGAAAGAAGCCATTCTCCATTCCGCAGACCTGCGTGCGACCACGGTCGGGGGCCCCTCGGCTGCCGCGGTTCAGGCTGCCCTGGCCGACCTGCCCACGGTCGACCTCGCCGCTCTGCGCGGCGCGGGCCTCGCCGCCCTGACCGCGCTCTTCGCCGCCGACGGCGCCGCCCTCCTGGCCGCCGGGCCCGACGGCACCTGGGCGCCGCTGGAGACCCGCGGCCTGCCCGCCGCCGTGACCGAGCGTTGGATGCCCGCGCCGCTGCCCACGTCCGAGCCGCCCGGCGCCGCGCTGCCCGTAGCCGCGCTACCGGCGCCCCTGGCGGCTGCCCTGCACCACGCGGGCTTCACCGCCGTCGCGCTGCTCGGCTCCGCCGCCGCGGACCCGGCCGACCTTGCCGTGCTGCTCTTCTACGTCGCCCCGCCCGAGCGCGATGCGGACGCCTGGACCCTCGGCCGGCTCTTCGTCCAGCAGCTGAGCGCGCGGCTGACCACGCTCGCGTTGCGTGCCCAGCTCCACGCCCAGCGCACCCAGCTCGAGGCGGCGCGCGCCGTCAGCGAGATCAGCGCCGCGCTCAACAGCCACCTCGGCGAGCCCGACGTCCTGCAGCTCATCGCCGACCGCGCCAAGGAGCTCCTTGTCTGTGACGGCGTCGCCATCAACCTGCTGGAGCCCGACGGTCGCTCCGTGCGTACCCTGGTGGTCAGCGGCGCCCAGATGGCCCCCCTGCTCAACCGCGTCTACGGCGCCGAGCGCAGCGCCGCGGCGCGCGTGACCGTGACCGGCGCGCCGCAGTCGTGGGCGGTCGGGACCGGTACCGAGTTCGGGCGGCGTGATCCAGGCCGCGCTCGTCCACCCACTGACCGGCCCCTTCGGCCCGATCGGCTCCATCGGCGTGCTCATGACCGAGACCGGCCGCGCCTTCGACGCCGAGGACATGCGCCTGCTGGAGCTGTTCGCCCGCCAGGCCGCTCTGGCGATCACTAACGGCCGCATGCTGGAGCGCTCCCGCCTGGAGGCGACCTTCCAGGCCACGTTCAACCAGATCATCGAGGCCCTGCTCCTGGCGCACAGCGACGACGAGGTCCAGGCCCGCCTCGTCGAGACGGCCGCCCAACTCATTCCCTGCGAGAGCTGCTATTTCGCCGTCTACAGCAGCGACCTGACCAGCGCCGTCGTGCGCCATGCCGCGACCGTGCCCGGCGCGCCCAATATGTGCGGTACCTATAACCCGCAGGTCGATTGGCCCGAGCTCATGCCCGCCATCCTGCGCGGCGACCTGATCTACTGGACGCGCGGCGAGAACGGCAATGGGCTCGCAGGTTTCGACGCCTGGCAGCCGGACGGCGTCGATTCGGCCATCCTGGTGCCGGTGCTCTACCGCGGCTGGCTGCTCGGCGTGCTGGCCTTCGCCAACCTGCACGAGATGCCCAACTGGCTGCCCCTCACGCCGGATTTGCTGCGCCACCTGGCCGCCCAGGTCGCCTCGGCGCTGACGACCGCCCGGCTCTATGAGGAAACCCGCGAGCACCTGGCCGCCGTCCGCCGCCTGAGCGAGCGGCTCCACGCCCTGAATAACGTGAGCGTGCAGATCCAGGCCGCCCTCCACCCCGACGAGGTCTACGCGCAGACGTTTGCCGGCCTGCGCAGTCTGGGCCTCCACGCGGTCGTCACCGGTGTCGACGATACCGGGGAGGGGCTGCGCCTGATCGCGCATTCCTTCACCATGCGGGAGACCTCGCGCGCCGCGGCGCTTGGCCTCGAGACCGCCGGCCCCGACCGCCTGCCCGTGGTCACCCTCGACGCCTTCGAGCAGGCCATTCGGACACGCAATGTGCAGCTGTGCGAGGACATGTACCCGGCGATCGCCGCCTGCTTCCCGGAGCTCGACCCCGACGTCGTGCAAACACTCGCCGGCACGCTCGGCGTCACGCGCGGCGTCATCGCGCCGCTCATCGCGCGCGACCGCCTGCTCGGCCTCCTGGTCATCCTGGGCGACAATCTGCAGCGCGGCGACGAGGCCGCCCTGGCCCCGCTGGCCAGCCAGGCCGCCATCGCGCTCGACAAGGCCTCGCTCTACGAAGCGATGCTCGCCTCGTATCGCTTCTCCGAATCGCTGATCGACTCGATGAGCGAGGGCCTGGCCGTCGTCGATACAGAGGGACGTCATATGCTGGCGAACCGGGCCTTCTGCGACATGGTCGGCTTCACCCAGGACGAGCTCGAAGGCACTCTGCCGCCGCAACCGTACTGGCCCGACGACGACGCCGGGAATCAGCGCGCCGAGCTCCAGAAGATCCTGAGCGGCGCCTACCCGCCCGGCCGCGAGGTGGTGGCCACACTGCGCCGCCGCGACGGCAGCACATTCCACGCCGGGCTGACCCCCGGCGAGGTGCACGACGAGCGCGGCCGCGTCACCGGCCTGCTGGTCATCGTCCGTGACCTGACCGAGCGCGAGGAGCTAGAGGCGGAGGCGGCGCAGGCCCGGGCCGCCCGGGAAGCCGATCGCCTCAAGTCCGAGCTCCTATCGACCGTCTCACACGAGCTGCGCACCCCGCTCGCGGCGATCAAGGGCTTCACCAGCACGATGCTGCGCTACGGCGACCGCCTGTCGGTCGACGAGCAGCGCGAGTTCCTGGGCGACATCGAGGACGCGAGCGATCGGCTGGCCGAGCTGGTGGGCAACCTGCTGAACATGTCGCGGCTGGAAGCCGCCCTGCTGAGCATCGAGAGCGAAGCGCTGGATCTGGCGCCGCTGGTGCGGGAGGAGGCGGCCGGGTTTGCCCCGCGGATGAAGAGCCGCAAGCAACAACTGATCCTGGCGGTGCCCGAGACGCTGCCCCCCGTGATGGCCGACGTGCGCCGCATGCGGCAGGTGTTGGCGAACCTGCTGGACAACGCCGCTAAGTACACGCCGGTGGGCGGCCGTGTGACCGTGCAGGCGGGCGAGGAAAACGGCGACGTGGTGATCAGCGTCATCGACACGGGGCCCGGCATTCCCGCTGAGCACCTTGCCCAGATCTTCGAGCCGTTCCACCGCGTCGACTCCCGGCTGACCCGGACCGTGGGCGGCACCGGCCTGGGCCTGGCCATCACGCGGCGCATCCTCGACGCGCAGGGCGGGCGGATCGATGTCCAGAGTCAACTGGGCGCCGGGGCGACCTTCACCGTCCGCCTGCCCATTATCGGGAGTGAGCAGTGAGCACCGTGCCGCCCGCTCGCCCCTCGGAAGGAGGCTCGGCCGTGCCGCAGCCCCGCATCCTGATCGCGGAAGACGATCCGCGCATGCTCAAGCTGGTGCGCCGCACCCTGGAGCTCGAGGGCTACCAGGCGCTGACCGCCTCGGATGGCCGCGAGGCCCTGGAGCTTGCGCTGCACGAGCCGGTCGACCTGATCGTGCTGGACGTGATGATGCCCGAGATGGACGGCTTCACCGTCGCGCAGAAGGTGCGCGCCCAGTCGCAGGTGCCCATCCTCATGCTGACCGCGCGCGCCGCCGAGGCCGACATCGTGCACGGACTCGACTCCGGCGCCGACGATTACCTGCTCAAGCCGTTCGGCGCCGACGAGTTGGCCGCGCGGGTGCGGGCGCTGCTGCGCCGCGCCCATCCACCCGAGGCACCGGCCCCGCCCGAGATCGTCGTCGGCAGTGTGCTGGTGATCGACCTCACGCAGCGGCGCGTGCACCGCGAGGGCACGGAGATCCTGCTCGACTCCCACCGAGTTCCGCTTGCTGGCCCTGTTGGCCGCCCATCGCGGCAAGGTCGTGACCCACGAGATGCTGCTGGAGCAGGTCTGGGGGCCCCAGTGGCGTGGCGAGCTCCACCAACTACGCGTCTACATCGCGCGCCTGCGCCAGAAGATCGAGCCCGACCCGGCGTCGCCCCGGTTCTTGCTGACCCGCCCCGGCTTCGGCTACACCATGCCTGCCTGATCGCGTGCCGCGTCGACGCGCCGGTCCCGCCCGGATGCGCCACTGACTCGTCCGGGCGGGGCTGCGCTCTATGTGCCGGATCCGGGCCGCGGGCCCCTGTCGGGAGGGGTCGGCCGGGTTGCCTCCTGCCCCTTACGATCGGCGGTTTGTGACCTCTTTGTGAGTTTTTTCTTACCCACGTGTATCCCAAAGTGATATCCGGCACGTATTATAGAGTGAGAACCAAGCTCGTCGGGCGGGGCACCGCCACGACTGGGCGAGTGGACGCCGCTGCGGACGGCGATCGCGGACGGACGATCCGGTGCACGTGCGGCATTATGTCAGTGAGGCGACGAACGCTTGAACAGATCGGTAGCTGCGGCGGTTACCGCGCCGCGCGGATCGCAGCGAGAAGTGGAACATAGCCCCGCGCCGGCCAGCGGCCACAGCCGGCGGTGTTTGGTGCTCGCCGAGAGCACCAGCCTGCGGTACCTGATCCGGCAGATTCTGTCGCTCGAGGGTTGGGATGCCACGGAGCAGGAAGAGCCGGCGCGCCCCTCGTATCAGGCGGTGGTCGCCGATCTGGACTGTTTCGCCTGGCCCGACGAGCGGGTGAACGGCGCGGTGCGCCGAGCCGTCACCAACGGCCTGCCCGTGCTGGCGCTCACCGGGCAGGACCTAAACCCCCAGGAATACGCGGCGATCGGCCGGCCGCGGCTGCTGATGAAGCCGTTCGAGTTGGTGGCCTTCCTGCAGGTCCTGCAGGCCTGGGGCACTCGCTTCTCCGGCGGCGCCGAGTGCTGAGCGCCTAACCGGCTGCTCCTCGGCGCCGCCGGCTCCCTTCGGCAGCTAATCCCCCATCCCCCCGCACCCGCGGAGGTGTCCCCGCGGGGGATGGTCGCCGCAGCGCCATGCTCCAGCGCTCCCCCGCGCCACGCGTCCTCCGATCACCTCGCCTCGGTCTTTCGACCGATCTTGTGTCAAACGCCACCCTTTCCTCTTGACAGCGATGCTTAGCTTTGCTATTATTTAGCTTGTCTATTAATTAGCCAGCCTAAGTAGCTTAGCGGGCGGTAAGGGGGGATGTTCCAACGAAATCTCAGGTTGACTCGACGATGAGCGAAACGCCGGCAGCGTTGCGGGTGTCCGTGGACGACGCGGCCGAGCGCCTCTTGCAGGTGCTGCCGCCTCTGTTCAAGCAGCTAATGGGCGAGGCCCGGCAGCAGATGCCGGACGAGTTCGCGATCGGGGAATTGCAGTTCCGTATCGTCCACGTGCTCACGCATCGTGACTACACGATCGGCGATCTTGCCGAGATCATGCGGGTGCGCACGCCGACGATCTCGCGCATGGTCGACTCGCTGGTCGAGCGGGGCCAGGTGGCCCGTCACGCCGATCCATCCGACCGGCGCAAGGTCTGGCTGCGACTCACGCCCGCGGGACGCGAGCTTGCGCGGGGTATGGACCGCTGCTTCCATGCCGCGGTTGCACGGTTCTTGCAACCGCTCGGCTCGCAGGATCTGACCTTGGTTGTCGCGGTTTGCGACAAGCTGGAAGCATTGTTGGCCGGCGAGCCCACTGCCGGCCCTGGACACGCATCATATCCGATGGGGGAGGATCGACAGTAAATGGCAGTATCGGCTACCTCGGTGCGCCCGACGGCGCCCGTCCCCGGCGAGGAGACGCCACAGGTCAAGAACCTACTGGTGATCATGATCGGGGTTATGCTCGGCATCTTGCTCGGCGCCCTCGATCAGACGGTCGTCGGCCCGGCCATGCCGAAAATCATCGGCGATCTCAATGGCTTTGAGCACTACGCGTGGGTCTTCACCGCCTACATGCTAACCTCGACGGTCTCAGTGCCCATCTTCGGCAAGCTGGGCGACATGTACGGCCGCAAATGGTTCTTCATCTCCGGCATCGTCGTGTTCCTGATCGGCTCCATGCTCTGCGGACAGGCGCAGGACATCTGGCAGCTGATCGGTTTCCGCGCCCTGCAAGGGCTCGGCGGCGGGATCATGTTCTCTAACGCCTTCACCATCGTCGGCGACCTCGTGCCGCCGGCCGACCGCGGGCGCTGGCAAGGGCTGTTCGGCGGCGTCTGGGGTCTGGCAAGTGTCTTCGGCCCGACCGTTGGCGGCTATATCACGGATAACCTGAGTTGGCGCTGGGTCTTCTACGTGAACCTGCCCGTCGGCATCGTGGCTCTCGCGGTGCTGCTGATCACCTTCCCGAACATCCACCATGCACCGGCGGGCAAGAAGTCCGTGGACTGGATTGGCGGCGCGACGCTCGTGGCCTCGGTGACCCCCCTGCTCGTGGCCCTCTCTCTCGGCGGCACGGCCGGCTGGGAATGGGGCTCGACCCAGATCCTGGCGCTCTTCGGCATGGCGGTCGTCTTCCTCGCCCTCTTCCTGATCACGGAGGCGCGCGTCAAGGACCCGATCCTGCCGCTCGATCTGTTCAAGAACCGAATCTTCACCCTGTCGGTGATCACGGTCTTCCTTACCGGCGTCGGCATGTTTGGCGCGGTGAGCTTCATCCCGCTCTTCATCCAGGCGGTGCAAGGCGACAGCGCGACCGCGAGCGGCAACGCGATCACGCCGATGATGCTGGCGGTCGTGGTGTCGAGCGTCATCGCAGGCCAACTGCTGTCGCGCACGGGCCGCTATCGCGTGCTCGGCGTTGTCGGCATGACCTTGCTGACGGTGGGCATGTTTCTGCTCTCGACGATGGGCGTCGACACGCCGCTCTGGTTGACGATCGTCTACATGGTTGTCATGGGTCTGGGCCTCGGCGTAGCCATGCCGCTGTACACGCTCGTCGTGCAGAACGCCTTCCCGATCACCCGGCTGGGCGTCGTCACCTCGGCGGTGACCTTCTTCCGCTCGATCGGCGGCACGATGGGCCTGGCGGTGCTGGGGGCGGTCGTGAACAACGCCTTCCTGGATCAGTTCAAGGTCGAGCTGGCGAGTCGTAACCCCCAGCTGGCCGCGCAGATGCCGGCTAGCTTCTTCAGCCAGCTGAGTCCGCAGGCACTGGTCAACCCCGATGCGATCGCGGCGATGTTGAAGGCCATCGAGGCGCTCGGGATCCCCGTGGCGGCGGCGCAGCAGATCGTGCAGACGATCGTGGCGGCGATGAAGCCGGCGCTGTCGGTCGCGACGACCGAGGCCTTCCGAATCGGCGCGGTGGCGCTGATCGTGGCGATCGTGGCGACGGCGTTCATCCCCGAGATCGCGCTGCGGAAGAGCAACGCGCGGCCGGGCGTTGCGCTCGCGGAGGGCGCCAACCCGGAGGCCGACGCCGAGTCGGCCTTCCCGGGGCCGAGCCCCGTGGCTGCCGCGGAGACACGGGCCGCGGTGGGTGCGGTGGAGGCGCGGGAGAGCGCGAACGACTCGCCCGAGCTAGTGGGCCGGCACTAACCGGCCCGTGGGCGGGCGCCGCCACCTGCCGGCGCCCGCCCATCGTGTGCCCGGCGGCCTACCCGGCCGCCGGGCGCTTGCCGCGCAGAACCCCGTGGCGTTCGCTGACGTATATTGTCGGGTGTCACGGGAGCTTGCCGGGGCAAGGCGTCCCGTCCGCACGCGGGGTGCCGCGCGGCTATGCGATACGGCACCCCAGGGAAACCATGAATTGGGTCGGGCAGCGCAGTACGGTGGTGCGATGGCCGGGGGCCGCGGGCGCATAGCGTCGCCCACGCCGCGTCATGCAAGAGTGATGTCTGCCCGCTGTGAGGAAGGATTAACGAGATGTACCTGTTGACCCGAGCCGCGCTGAGCCGCATCGCCGTGGTCTTGATGATCGCCCTGTTTGTGGTGGTCGGCGGTGTGGTGGCCACGACGCGGCTCAAGAGTGAGCTGTTGCCGAATATCGACTTTCCCACGCTCACCGTCTTCACGGTCTACCCGGGCGCGGCACCGGATGACGTGCTGCGCGATGTGACGCAGCCGATCGAGCGCGCCGTGGCGGGCACGGCCGGACTAAAGACGACGAGCTCGACCTCGAATGACAACCTGTCGGTCGTGTCGCTCGAATACGAGTACGGCACCGACATGGAGAAGGCGCAGCAGCGCGTCCAGGATCTCGTGAACGCCGTCAGCTTGCCGGCGCAGGTCCAGAGCCCGACGGTCAGCCGGTTCAACCTGACCGATATCCCGCTGGTGGTCTACTCCCTGAACACTGACAGCACGAGTGACACCGCGCTGAGCGACCTGCATAAGCGGGCGACCGATGTGCTGCTGCCCGAGCTGCAGTCGCTGCCGGGCATCAACTCGGCAAGCCTGGGCGGCGGCGCCACGCGCGAGGTGATCATCACGCTCGACGCGAAGAAGCTGACCCAGAAGGGCTTGACCGCCTCCCAGGTCACCGGCGTGCTGCAGGCCAACAACATTGCCTTCCCGAGCGGCACGATCGTCACCGCCGGCCAGAGCGTGCCGGTGGTCGTCAGCCACCAGATCACGTCGATCGACGATCTACGCAACATGGTGGTTGGCATGCAGATGCCGGCCGGCGCGGCGCCCGGGCAGGGCGCGTCCGGCGCGGGGCAGGGCACGGCCGGTACAAGCCAGGGAACTGCGGGGCAGGGCACGGCCGGTACAAGCCAGGGGACGGCGGGCGCGGGTCAGGGAGCCGCGGGCGCCGCGGCGCCTGCGCCGCAGCCAGTCCACCTCAGCGACGTGGCGACGGTTGACCTGGGCAACACGGCCGCATCGTCCATCAGTCGCACCAACGGCAAGCCGAGCCTCTCGCTGGTCATCTACAAGACGCAGGACGCCAACACGGTCCAGGTGGCCCACGCGGTGACCGACAAGCTGGCCGAACTGCAGCCCAAGCTGCCGGGCACGCAGATCGTGCCGGTCTTCGGGCAGGCGTCGTACATCGAGGACTCGCTGAACAGCCTGATCCGCGAGGGCGTATCCGGCGCGATCCTGGCGATCTTCGTCATCCTGTTCTTCTTGCGCAGCGTGCGCTCGACGCTCGTGACGGCCGTGTCGATCCCGCTGTCGATCCTGGTGGCCTTCATCCTCCTCAACGCGTTCGATATCTCGCTCAACATCATGAGCTTGGCCGGAATGGCGGTGGCCGTCGGCCGCGTGGTCGACGACAGTATTGTCGTGCTCGAGAACATCTATCGGCACGTCCGAAGTGGCGAGCCGGTGCGCGAGGCGGCCTTCAACGGCACGCGCGAGGTGGCCTCGGCCATCACGTCCTCGACCCTGACCACGGTCTCGGTCTTCCTGCCGCTGGGCTTCCTGGCCGGCTTCATCAGCGAGATATTCCGTCCCTTCGCGGTGGCCGTGACGCTGGCCCTGCTGGCCTCGCTGCTCGCGGCGCTGACCGTCGTGCCGGTGCTCGCCGCGCTCTTCATTAAGGCGCGCGGCGTAATCGCGGCCGGGGCGACAGCATCGCTCGATGAGGACGAGGCGACCTCCGCCGCGCCCGGCGGCGACACCTGGGTGCAGCGGCTCTACACGCCGAGCCTGCGCTTCGCGCTGCGCAATGGCTGGACCAAAGTGGGTGTGCTCATTCTCGCCCTGCTCCTGTTCGGCGGCAGCCTGATTCCGCTGGCGACCGGCGCGATCGGCCTCACCTTCATCAACTTCGGCAGCGACAAGGTGGTGACGGCGAAGATCCAGATGCCGGCGGGAACCGACATCCACACGACGAGCGATGCCGCCGCGCTAATCGAGGCCAAGCTGCAGCAGAACCCCGAGGTAGCGAACTACCAGACCACCATCGGCGCCAACACCAGCTCGGCCGAGGCCGCGGCCGGCGCCTTCGGCGGTGGGCTGGGCAGCGACAACGTCGCGTCGATCACGGTAAACCTGCAGAAAGACGCCAACGTGGACCAGGAGGCTGAATGGCTGCGCACGCAACTAAAGGCCGTGCCCAACGCGACCGACAGCACCGTCTCGACGGGCAGCAGCACCTCCGGCCCGAACAGCTCCGCCTTCTCGGTGGTCGTCACCGGGCCGGACCTGGCCACCGTGCGCCAGGTCAGCGGCGACCTCGTCACCCAGCTCAAGACGGTGCCGGACCTGGTGAACGTCTCCAGTGACGCGGCGTCCGCGAAGCCGGAGATCCACATCCAAGTCGACCCCGAGAAAGCTCTGCAGCATGGCAGCAGCGCGGCGCAGATTGCCGGTCAGGTGCGCAGCTTGCTCACGACCGAGAAGGTCACACAGGTCACGTTCAACAGCGACACCTATGACGTAGTTGCGAGCTACGACCAGGCGACACTGAACAGCATCGACCAGTTGCGCAGCATCCTGGTGGGCGCGGTGAACCCGGTGCCGCTGTCCGATGTGGCCACAGTCACGACGGGCACCGGCTCGGTGTCGATCACGCAGGTCGATCAGCAGCCGGCCGTCACCGTCAAGGGCACGATCACGTCGCTGAGCACGAGTGGCGTGCTGAACCGCACGCAGCAGATCGTCGATAGCATGAACCTGCCGGCCGGGACGCAGATCCAACAGTCCGGCGTGGCGCAGCTCCAGAACGAGAGCTTCGGCCAGTTGAGCACCGCGCTGGTGATTGCCATCGGGCTGGTTTACGTCGTCATGGTGCTCTTCTTCGGCTCGCTGTCGACGCCGTTCGTCATCATGTTCTCGCTGCCACTGGCGTCGATCGGCTCGTTCCTGGCCCTTTGGATCACCGGGCGGGCCTTCGGCATCAGCGCCATGATCGGCATCCTGATGCTGGTCGGCATCGTGGTGACGAACGCGATCGTGTTGCTCGACATGGTGGAGCAGCACAAACGCCGCGGCCACAGCACGTATGAGTCGCTGATCTACGGCGGCCGCGTGCGGGTGCGCCCGATCCTCATGACCGCCATCGCCACGATCATTGCGCTGATCCCGCTGGCCCTCAGCAACGAGGGCTCGCTGATCGCCGCCGAGCTCGGCACCGTCGTCATCGGCGGGCTGTTCACCTCGACGATGCTGACGTTGATCGTGGTCCCCGTCGTCTACAGCCTGCTGGACAGCGCCCGCAACCGCCTGAGCGGCCGCGGCGCGCCGGCCGAGGCGCCGGTCCCGGTCGAGGAACCCGTGGAGGAGCCGGAGCGCGAGCTTGTCGGCGTCTCCTCGGTCGCCGGCCGGGCGGGGTAACACGCGGCCTGAAGAAGCAGCGCGAAAGGGCGTGCGCAGGCACGCCCTTTCGTTTCTCTGCGTCCGGTGTTGCCGGGGGCGCAGGTTGGGCCTATAATGAGGCCGACGGCGCCTCGGCACGGGCGCTTCCGAGGAGGCACGATGGCGCAGACGGAGATCCAGCCGGGGCAGCCCGGGCCCGCGGACGGGGCGCTCGCCCCACCGGCGCCCGGCGCCGCGGAGGCGGCGCCCGCATCCCGGATCTCCCCCCGCATCTGCGAGATCGCTTTCGCCGTGCTGCTACTCCTCCTCGTCCTGCGCCCCGCTACCCTGCTCAACTCGGACGGCGACACCGCACAGCACCTGGCCGTGGGGCGGGTACATCCTGGCCCAAGGAGCCGCGCCGCAGGTCGACGTCTTCAGCCATGCCCACGCCGGGCCAGCCGTTTCTCGAACTGGGAGTGGCTGCTCAGGAAGCCTTCATGGCGCGTTGGACGCGCTTCTGGGCTTGAACGGCGTGGCGATTCTGGCCGCTACGCTGATCGCGGGCACTCTGTACGGCCTCTGCCGCTGGATGATGGTGTGCGGCGTGCACCCCGTGCTCGGTGCTTTGCCTCGGGCATCCTGGCCGCGGTGGCGTCGGAGATCCACTGGCTCGCCCGGCCGCACCTCTTCACCTTCCTCTTGTCCCGTTGGTCGTCTGGATCCTTGAGACATATCGCCTGGGCAGGGCCCCGGCCCTAGGCTGGTGCTCATCGTCCCCCTTGTCGCGATCTGGGCGAATCTGCACCCGATGTTCGTGTATGGACTGGTCTGCTGCGGGGCTTACCTGACTGGCGCGCTCCTGGACTGGTTGCGCGCCCGCCGCGGGCCCGCGGGGCCGGCACAAGCCGCTCGCTTCGCCAGTCAGGCCGCGGCTTACGCGATCACGTTGGCGACGGCCGCGCGGCCACACTGCTCAACCCTTACGGGTTGGGGTTGTGGCAGCATATCATCGCCTATTCGGGGGGCAGTTTCACCACTCGCCTCATCGTCGAGCTCCAGCCGCCCAATCTGACCCAGCCGATCACCTGGGGCTTCCTGGTCATGCTCGTGCTGACGCTGGGCGTACTCGCCCGCACCTGGCGACACGTACCCATCACCCACTATCTGCTGTTAGCCGGCTGGACCTTCCTGGCGTTCCAGCAGGCCCGCAACATCCTGCTCTTTGCTGTGCTCATTCCCGGCCTGCTGGCGCCGCGTATCGCCGAGCTCTTGAACCGGCCGCCCGGCTTGCGGGTCAGGTGGTGGGGCCGCTACCGGCTCGTCACTCCAGCGCGGTCCGGCACCCCCGTCGTCTTCGGCCTGACCCTGGTTGTGCTCCTCATGCTGGCGGCCATCGGAAGCAGCGCGGAGACGGGACCGCTACTGCACGCACGGTGGACGCAGCCGCCCTTTCCGATCGCGGCCACGCGGTTCCTGCAGACCAGCGTGCAGGCGCCGCAGGGCAACATGTTCAACGATATCACCTGGGGCGGGTACTTGCTCGACATGTTGTACCCCGAGCGGCGGGTGTTCATCAGCACGCAGCAGGATGCCTATGGCGACACGCTCAACCGCGACTACCTGACCGCCGAGTACGCCCAGCCGGGATGGCAGGACGTGCTCGGGCGTTACGATGTCCAGTGGGTGATTGATCAGCCCACCAGTCCGTTGGTACACGCCTTGCGCGCGCTGCCGGAGCCGTGGCAGACGCTGTACGCCGACGAGACGGCGGTGATCCTTGCCCGGCGCTGATCCGCGGCGCGACCTATTGACCGCCGCGCAGCGACGTGCTATAATTTAACCGAGCGGTTAAAGAATCATGCCCAGAACCAAGTCGGAACAACTGGAGAACGAGCGACGCGACCAGCTACTGGTGGCGACCTATTCGGTTTTCGCGAAACAGGGCTTCGCGGCGACCAGCCTGGCCGACATTGCCGCCGCGGCGGACTTCAGCAAGGCCATGGTGATCTACTATTTCAAGAGCAAGGAGAACTTGCTCGTCGCGGCTTTCGAGTGGATCACCTCGGGCATCCTGGAGCGGCTGGACGCTTGCTGCCTGGGCATGGATCGCGCAGAGCCGATGCTGCGCGCGCAACTGGAACAGCTCTTTATCAGCACGCGGCGCAACCGCCGCTTCTACCACGTCTATCTCGACTTCCTGGCACAAAGCGTGCACAACCAGCGTCTGGGGCTGGTGACCGGCCGCTTCTACGCCGGGTGTATCGCCGCCCTCGCGCGGACGATTCGCCTCGGCACCGAGGAAGGCGTGTTCAGCCCGTGCGTCGACGTCGAGGAGGCGAGTTCGGTGTGCGGCGCCATGATGGATGGGTTGCAGATGCAATGGCTGTTTGACCAGGAAGAGATGTTCGAAGACTATCGCGAGCGCTGCTGGCGCGGCTGGCTGGCGCTGTTGTGCGCGGGCGAAGGGGGCCGAAGCGCGCCCCGCGCCTAGCGCCTTTTTTTTCGGTATAAACTAACCGTTCGGTTAACAATTGATGAAATTGCCGCGCCGATCGACGCGGCCGTGCGGACTGCCACAGGAGGACCATAATGGGGACGCTGGTGTTTTGCGATATCGAGGGTACGCTCGTGACGGGCAGTCTGGCGCACGCCTTCGTGGCAGCAGGGCGCGCGCGGGGACTATTCCCGGTGCCGCGCCTGGCCGCCGCCTACGGCTACACGCTGCTGTCGCTGATCGCGCCGCGGCACGCGCGGCCGGGCCTACGCTGGCGCGCCTTGCTCGTGCTGCTCGCCGGCCGGCCCGCGGCGGCCGTGGCCGCGGCCGGACAAGACGCGCTCGTCACGCTGCGCGGGCAGTTCAAGCCTGCCGTGCTCGACCGGCTCGCCGCGCATCGCGCCGCGGGCGACATGGTGATCTTGCTTAGCGGCGGGCTGCACCAGGCGGCCGAGATGATCGCCGCGGAGGTGGGCGCGGCGGCCGGCGAGGGCACGCGCGCGGAGATGCGCGATGGTGTCTTCACCGGGCGAATGGGCGCCCCGATCAACCACGGCCGGCTCAAGGCGCGCCGCGCGGCGGCGATCGCTGCCGCGCACGGCCGGACGTTGCGCGCGTGCGCCGCCTACGGCGACAGCGCTGCCGATATCCCACTGCTCGGCGCGGTCGGGGAGGCCGTGGCTGTGGATCCGGATTCGCGCCTGCGGGCCGTAGCGGCGGCTCGCGGCTGGGAGATCTTGAACGGGCAGACCGTCCGTGCGGCCGGCGCTGCGGTGCCGGCGGGATCGTAAGCCGGGCGCGGAGACGCTCGGATCAATGAGGAGTAGCGGCATGAAGGCACTTCAGAACGTAAGCGCGCCCGCGGGCGCGCGGAGCGGCGGGGCGGCGCGCCCGGCCTATCGGCTGGTGCGCCGATACAGCGTGGTCGTGCGCGCGCCCGCCGACACGGTCGCCGCGGTGCTGAGCCGGCTGGAGCCGGCGGCGCTGCCCAGCGTGCGCCTGCTCTACGCGGTGCGCGGGCTGCCGCGGCGCCTGCCCCTGGTTCGCCGGGCGGCGGGTGAGGCGGCACGGGCCGTGCTGGCGCTGCGCGTCGAGCCGATCGACTTCCAGACCACGCGGGTGGCCGTTGAGACACGGGTGCAGGCGTCGGGGCGGGCCGCCGCGACGCGCCTGCGCGCCTACTGGTGGGTATTCGCGCCGCTCACGGCGTTGGTCCGTGGCCGGCTGCTCCGCCGCGTGAAGGCGCGCGCCGAGCAGGACGCGGGGCTATTCTTGCTCACGCCCTGATTGCGCTGAGTAGTGCGCCGGACCGCGGCCCGATCCACAGGAGAAGCGATGACACGTACGTTTGCCGGCGCTGGATCGCCGGCCGCGCCGAAACCGCTGCTACGCGGCTGGTTCCACGCGGGGGCCGCGGTAGCCGCGGTCGTGCTGACCGGCGCGCTGGCCTGGGCCAGTCGAGCCGACGGCCCGCGCCTGCTCTCGATGGTCGTCTTCGGGCTGAGCATGATCGAGCTCTACACGGTCAGCGCGGTCTACCACATCGGGTCCTGGGCGCCGCGGCCGCACCGCGTGCTGCGCTCGCTTGACCACGCCAACATCTTCCTGCTGATCGCCGGCACCTACACGCCACTCTGCTTCAACGTGCTGGCCGGGCCGCTGCGCGTGGCGATCCTCGCGCTGATCTGGATCCTGGCGCTTGCCGGAGTGATCCTGTCGGTGGTGACCACGCGCCTGCCGCGCTGGGTGGGCACCGGCCTCTATATCGGCATGGGCTGGGTGGCGGTGCTGGCCCTGCCGGCCTTCCTGGCCGTGCTGCCCTGGCCGCCGATCGCGCTGCTGGCGGTGGGCGGCGCGCTCTACACGGCCGGCGCCGTGGTCTACGCCCGGCAACGGCCCAACCCTTTCCCCCGCGTGCTGGGCTTCCACGAGGTCTTCCACCTGTTCGTCATCGCCGGAGGCGCCGTGCTCGCCCTGGTGATCTGGGTCTGGGTGCTGCCGTTCCCGCGCGTCTGAGCGCGCGACCCTCGGGTGGCGGATCCCGTATGGTATAATGGCAGGTGTGGCCGCGGAGGCGCGGCCGAGAAAGGATTGCCGAGGGGCCAAGCGACCCCGCGCGGCACATGACCTTATGATGGATTCCCCCGCCCGCTGGAGGGTCTACCTCTGCTGCGGGCCCGACTGCACCGCGCGCCGCTCGCCCGCGCTGCTGCGGCAATTGGAGCGCGAGGTGGCCGACGCCGGCCTCGATGACGCCGTCGAGGTGCTGCCGAGCGGGTGCATGAAGCACTGCGAGCGCGGCCCGTCACTCGTGCTGCGGCCCGGCCCGGTCTACTACGAGCGCATCGACCCCGGACGGCTGCAGCGCATCGTGCGCCAGCACCTCGGCACAGGCCGCGCTATCCCCGAGTGGTTCTATCAGGGCGACGACGCGGGACTACCCGACGGTGGTCGCCCGAGCGCCCCGTCGCCCTACGGCCCTCCGCCGGAGGAGCATCCCGCCGCCTCGCGCTACGGCCCCCCACGCGCGCGGCCCGTCGCGTCGCGCTATGGTCCCCCGCCGGAGGAGCGCCCGGGCGCTTCCCCCTACGGGCCGCCCACCGCCGAGCGCCCGGCGCCGCCCCGTCCCAAGCGCCGGCCGCACAGCGTCGATGTGGACGACTTCAAGTGGTAGTTAGCGGCTGCGTGAACGTAAGCACGACGCCGGCCTCACCGCTCGCCATGCCGGCGATCGGCGGCGCGCGTTTCCAGATCCGCACCCGCACGCGGGCCACGCGCCGGTCGGCCAACAGCGCCTGGCCGATGCGTCCGGCGGCGTGCTCCAGCAGCCGGCTGGGCGCGCCGGTCATGACGGCTGCGATCTGCTCATAGACCCAGCTATAACTGACCGTCGCCTCCAGGTCATCGCCGGCGGCGGCCGGGGCGAGGTCGAGCCAGAGCGCCGCATCCACCCGGAACCGCTGGCCTAGCTTTTGCTCCTCGGGATGGACACCATGGTAGCCATAGAACTCCAGCCCACGCACCAGGATCCGGTCGCCGGGCGGGCGGTCCCCTTGCTGCGTCATATGCGGGATCCCCTTTCTCCTTGATGCACGGCGAGAATCCGGCAGGCGCCGTGCCCGATCCGCTGGCGGCGGTCGCTCGCGCGGACGACCTGGCCGCGGCGGGCGCCGCGCTGACGGCCGCGCTGTTGGTGCCTGACCCGCAGCCCACACTGCGCGCCCTGGAGGCCGCAGGCGCCCTCGCACGCTGGCTGCCCGCGGTGGCCGCGCTGCGCGGCGTCAGCCAGCTGCCGGATCACCCGATCGACGCGCTCGACCATTCCTTCCAGACCTGCGCGGCCGCGCCGGCCACGCCGCTTGGCCGCTGGACCGGCCTGCTGCACGACATCGGCAAGGCGGATACCGTCGTCTACACGCCGCAGGGTCGCACCCGCTTCTTCGGCCACGAGACGGTGGGCGCGGAGCGAGCGACCGCGCTGCTTACCCGCCTGGCGTTTGCGCCCCAGTTCGTCGAGGCCGTCGGCTGCCTCATCCAACTGCACCTGCGGCCGCTGTCCTACCGGCCCCAGTGGACCGACGGCGCCGTGCTGCGCCTTGTCGCCGAGGCCCAGCCCTACTGGCCGGCGCTCCTGGCCCAGTGCCGGGCCGACCTGCTGGGCTACGCGCCGGAGCCGGTCGACCGCGCGCTGGACAGCCTCGCCGCGCTGGCTGCGCGCGCCGAACGGCTGGCGCATCCGCCGCCACCGCCGCCCGGCAGCCCGCTCGACGGCCACGAGCTCCAGGCGCTTTTCGATCGCCCGCCAGGACCATGGCTGCGCACGGTCAAGAGCGCGCTGCAGCGCGAGGTGCGCGCCGGGCGCCTGGCTCCCGACGACAAGGTCGCCGCCGCGGCCCTGGCCCGGCGCATCCTGCACGAACCCGAACCATAGCGCCCCGCCCATCACGATCCATACCACAGCCTGGCGGCTGGGGTTGGACGCGAGCATTGACGGTAGCGAACGGGCTGTGCTAAACTCCTATGGGGGATGATCGCCACGAAAGAAGGGCCGCGATGCGTTACGAAACCCATACCCATCTCAACCCGGAACGCGTGCTCGACGAAGCGGAGAAGTTCTTCGGGCCCGACGGGCTGAAGATGACGCGCAGCGCCCGGCAGGCCGGGCAGATTGCCTTCTTCGGCGAGGGGCTCGCCTGGGTGACCGTGTGGCCGCCCGTGCGGCCGGACGCCGGGTCACGCGTCGACCTCGACTCGAGCCAGCGCGACGCCGAAGTGCTGGCCTTCCGCCTGCGGCTGCATGCGCTCGAGCACGAGACGCCGCCGCCGCTGGCCACCGGGCCCTCGCCGCAGACGGGCCCGCGCTAGCGCCGGACCGCACGCGAACAGGGCGCCCCCGCGGGGCGCCCTGTTCGTTGCGTCGCAGATTGGCTCGCTCGGCGCTAGACGAAGAGCGGCGCCAGCACGAGCGTGATCGTCGCGAGCAGCTTGATCAGCACGTGGAGCGACGGGCCCGCGGTGTCCTTGAAGGGGTCGCCGACGGTATCGCCGACCACGGAGGCCTTGTGCTCCTCGGTCCGCTTGCCGAGCACGGCGCCGGACGCATCCTGGAGGCTTCCCGCCTCGATGAACTTCTTCGCGTTGTCCCAGGCCCCGCCGCTGTTGTTCAGCACGTTGGCGAGCAGGATGCCGGCCATCGTGCCGACCATCAGCAGCGCACCTTCCGCCTCCCAGCGCAAGATCAGGCCGACGAGGACCGGGGTGCCGACGGCGAGGAGGCCGGGAGCGATCATCTCGCGCAGGGCGGCGCGGGCGCTCACGTCCACACAGCTGGCGTAGTCGGGGCGCGAGGTGCCGGCCATGATGCCCGGGTCGGCCTTGAACTGGCGGCGCACCTCGTTGATCATACCCTGCGCTGCGCGGCCCACGGCCCGAATGGCCAGCGAGCTAAACAGGTAGACCAGCATCGCGCCGAGGAAGCCGCCGATAAAGACTTCGACTTTGGAGAGATTGATCGGCAGCACGCCATCCACGATCGGCAGGTTCGGGTTGATCTGGCGGACCTTATCCAGATAGGCCGAGAAGAGCAGGAAGGCCGCGAGGGCCGCCGAGCCGACCGCATAGCCCTTGGTCAGCGCCTTCGTGGTGTTGCCCACGGCGTCGAGGCCGTCGGTGATGTTGCGGGTGCTCTCCGGCTGATGCGACATCTCGGCGATGCCGCCCGCGTTATCGGTGATCGGGCCGAACGTGTCCATGGCCAGGATGTAGGCGCAGGACATCAGCATGCCCATCGTGGCAACGGCCGTGCCGAAGACGCCGGAGGCGATCTGCGGGTTGACGCGGAAGCCGGCGGCGATGACCTCGTGCGTCGTCGGGTCGGTGGCGACCCCGGCGGCGATGGCCGGCACACCCTGAGTGCCCAGCCAGTAGGAGAGACCGAGGGCGATAGCGATGGTGATCGTCGGCAGCGCGGTCGTCTCGAAGCCGATCGCGATGCCGGAGATGATCGTCGTGGCGGGGCCGGTCTTCGTCGCCTCGGCGATTTCACGCACCGGCCGCCAGGATCCGGCGGTATAGTACTGCGTGATGTAGACGAAGGCGATCGAGGTGGCGATGCCGACGATGCCGGCCAGCCCGAACCACAAGCCGCTCGTGCCGCCCAACATGATCAGCGCGGCGCCCATCATGAAGACAATCGAGAGGCCGGCCACCACATAGTAGCCCTGGTTCAAAGCACGGAGCGCCGCCACGTCGGTCACATCGGCACCGGGTGCGCCGCTCACGCGTGCGCTCAGGAGCCCGATCAGCGAAGCAATGAGGCCGAAGGCGCGGACGACCAGCGGGAAGAGGATCCAGGCCGAGTTGTTGGATCCGGTGACGATGTAGAGTAGCACGCCGAGGATCATGGCGCCGATGTTCTCGGCGGCGGTCGACTCGAAGAGGTCGGCACCACGGCCGGCGCAGTCGCCGACGTTGTCGCCGACGAGGTCGGCGATGACGGCCGGGTTGCGGGGGTCATCTTCGGGGATGCCGGCCTCGACCTTGCCGACGAGGTCCGCGCCGACGTCGGCGGCCTTGGTGTAGATGCCGCCGCCTAGCTGCGCGAAGAGCGCCACGAACGAGGCGCCGAAGCCGAAGCCGACGATGAGGAACGGCGCCTGGGAGACGCCGCCGCCGATCGCGCTATAGGCTTCGAAGATCGCGTAGACGCCCAACAGCGACAGCGACACGACGAGGAAGCCGGAGACCGCACCGCCGCGCAGGGCGGTGGTGAGCGCCTCGCCGAGGCTGCGCCGGGCGGCCGAAGCGGTGCGCAGGTTCGACTGCACCGCCACGAACATGCCGATGAACCCGGAGACCGCGGAGCAGAGGGCGCCCAGCAGGAAGGCGATCGAGGTCATGATGCCCAGCTGCACGGAGCCCACCTCGGTCAGGCCGAGGGTACTGCCCGGGATCGCGGCAATCAGGATCCCGATCAAGACGGCGGTGACCAGCGCCAACATGGCGATCGTGGTGTACTGCCGCCGCAGGAAGGCCATGGCGCCTTCGAAGATGGTGCTGGCGACGGCCTGCATCTCGGGGGTCCCCCGGTCGCGGCCGAGCACGTCCCGCGCCAGATACGCGGCGAAGAGGACCGCGATAATGCCGGCGACGGGGACGAACCAGATCAATAGGTCGCTGATTGACATTCACCCCTCCAAGCAAATGAGTAGTGTGGATCCGGGGCGCCCCAACGGCCATGAGGCGCGCACCACCGCAGTGTAGCGCCGGCGCAGGGCGACGGCGCCCCGGGCCGTATCGGACAGCACCCGATGCCTTCGCGGGATTATCGAGCGTGGGCCTTGTGAATTGTAACACAAGCTCATGATGCTGTAAAGAGGCGGCGGCTGACCGCGTCCGTCTACGCGGGCCGCTGCAGCCTGGTTGTGGTGGTGGCGGAATCGCGAAATGCCGGTGCGCAGCGCCGGGGCCGTGGTGGTCTGGATCCGCTGAGTCCGCTCCACGAGAAAGGCGGGCGAATCCGCTACTGCGGATGATTGACATAACGCGCCGATCCTGCTAGAATAAGGGAACAGGCTACTCTGCGAGCGCGCTCTGTGCCGTCAGCAGACCGGATGGGCCATCGACGGCAGACCGGAGATCTGACGGCATGTGGGGGAGGCGCGCTCCGCGAGGCTCGGCTGATCGCAGCCGCGGCGGCCTCGCAACACCCGCAAATTGCTCAGCCACGATGGGATCGTGCCGCTTACGTTCAGCCAGCGCACGCACGCCGGGCGCACCCGGCTGGGGCCCGATCCTGGGAGCCGTCTGCGGGGGAACGAGGCAGGCACGCCCTGGTCGCGGTTGGCCCAGGTCCCGGCGATCGTCACCGTCAGGACGCCGCGGGAGCAGGGTTGGCCCAGTGAGAAGAGAGCGGCGCGACCCCGCGCCACGCGCACCCGAGGCGCCGGAGAGATTGGCCTCCCACGCCGCACGATTTACGAAGCATATCTGAACTGGTTGGCACTGTCCGTTGCGCCCACCCCGCGGTCCCGTCAGCCGCGCCGGTGCTCGCCGCGGATGCGTAGGCTGGGGAGCGTTCGGCCCGTCGGGCGGCGCGCTTCCCTGCACGCTGCTCCCTGGCAGGCGGCGGTTCAATCTACGGTGTGACCGTTTTCTCTGCGGCTCGCAGAGAGAGAGAGGCGGCAATGCCGGAGAATCCGCAAATGCCGGAGAATCAGCGAATCGAAGAGTTCCTCAGCCATCTGGCGGACGAGAAGCAATTCTCGGGGAACACGCTCGCCGCGTACCGGAATGACCTGACGCAGTTCCGTGCCTTCCTGGAGGAGAAACCGGCGGGCCCCCCGGCCGCCGCCTCCCCGGCGCCCGGTCCATACCCGTGGGCTACCGTCACCCAGACGCGGATCCTCGACTTCCTGCTCTACCTAAAAGAGCGCAGCTACGCCACGTCGACGGTGGCGCGCAAGATCGCCGCGGTCAAGTCCTTCTTCCACTGGCTGCGCAGCCGGCAATTGATCGTGGCCGACCCGACCACCGATCTCGGAGTCGCCCCGCGTCTCCAAGTACCTGCCGCAAGCCATCTCCGTCGTCAATGTGGAGGCGCTGCTGCTGCAGCCGACGCTGACCGACTCGCCCGAGGCGCTACGTGACCGGGCGATGCTCGAATTGCTCTACGCCACGGGCACGCGGGTGAGCGAGCTTGTCGCGCTGAACGTGGCCGACCTGGTCGAGGCGGGCGGCGCGGCGGAGGCCTCGGCTATTGGGCGGCCGCTCGCGGTGCGCTGCCGCGGCAAGGGGAACAAGGAGCGCATCATCCCGGTGGCCGACCCGGCGGCACGCCGCGCGCTCGACGAGTATCTGCGCACGGGGCGCCCGCGGCTCGCCGGAGGCTCCGACGAGGAGGCGCTCTTCCTCAACCACCGGGGCCAGCGGCTGACCCGGCAGGGCTTCTGGCTGATCCTCAAGGCCTATGCGCGTGCCGCGGGCATCGCCGACGTCACCCCGCACACGCTGCGGCACTCCTTCGCCGCGCACAAGCTGAAGCAGGGCGCGGCGCTGCGGGACGTGCAGCGGCTGCTTGGACACGCCAGCATCTCGACGACGCAGATCTACACACACGTCGAAAGCGGCAGCGGCGAGGGCCGCCCGAGCACGAAGCGCGGCGGCGTGCGGCGTCCGCCCCCTCCCCACCGTGAGAGCGCCTGATCGTTGATGCGCGCGCCTCAAGACCTCCCCGCGCGGGCGGGTGCCGGCTCGACCGCGGCGCCTCCCGCCGATCTTGCCACGCGCTATCCGCTCACCTGGGCGGCCTTCGCAGCGATGCCCGGCGGCACCGCCCAATTGCCTGCCATCTGGGCGCTGGAGCAGCGCTGGCAGCACATCGCCGCGGGCGCGGTGCCCGGCGGCGTGCTGGCGACCGTGCACGGGCCGCTGCCCCCGTCGTCGCCCGGCGAGACGTATGACGTGGTCGTCGCGGGCGGCGGGCTCGGGTTGCTGGCCGGGCTCGCACTGGCGCGGCTCGGGCACCGCGTGCTCGTCTTTGACCGCGATACGGCCGGGCGGGCCCACCGCGAGTGGAACATCTCGCGCCGCGAGCTTGCCGTGCTGGTCGACGCCGGGCTGTTCACCTGGGGCGAGCTCGACGTCTGCATCGCCACGACCTATGACTACGGTGTGCTCGATTTCGACGCCAAGGGCACCGGCCGGCCCGCCACGCCGCTCCGCCTCGAGGGGGTGCTCGACTGCGCCCTTGACGCGCAGCGCCTGCTCGACCTGACCCGGCGGCGCTTCCTGGCGGCGGGCGGCACGATCCACGAGGGGCGGCGCTTCCTGCGGATGCAGACGGCGGCGCGGGGACCCGTGTGCAGCGTGGTCGAGGCGGAGGGCCCGGACGGGCAGGTCGCGCGCTACGGCGCCCGGCTGGTGATCGATATGATGGGCTCCGTCTCGCCGATCGCGCTCGCGCTGAACGCCGGGCGGCCGTTCGACGGCGTCTGTCCCACCGTCGGCACGGTGGTCCGCGGGCTTGGGGGGCCAGCCGGCTACGGCGATATCCTGGTCACTGTGGCCGGCATCCAAGACGGGCGCCAGCTGATCTGGGAAGGCTTCCCGGCCGCGGGGGGCGAGACGACGGTCTACCTCTTCTACTACGACCTGGTGGGGCCGCAGACGGCCGCAGGCCAGTCGCTGCTGGCGCTGTTCGAGCAGTACTTCCGCCTGCTGCCGACCTATCGAGCTCCTGGTCCGGATTTCGCGCACTTGCGCCCGGTGTATGGCTACATCCCCTCGCGGCACGGGCGGCAGGGCGTGACGGCTGCCCGGGGCCTGATCTGCCTGGGCGACGCCGCGGCCGGGCAGTCGCCGCTGACCTTCTGCGGCTTCGGCTCCAACACGCGCCACCTGCCCCGCATCGCGCGGGCGCTCGACGCCTGCCTGCGACGCGGGCGCCTGGAGGCGCGCGACCTGCGCGCGCTGAGCCCGCACCAGGCCAACCTGCGGCCGATGTGGGTTTTCGCCCGGCTGCTGCAGCCCTGGCCGGGCGCGGAGCCGGCGTCGGTCAACCGCCTGATGAACGCCTTCTGCGCGGGGCTGGCGCGCGTCGGGCCGGCAGCGACTGTCCGCTTCCTGCAGGATCGTCACGGCTTTGGCGACTACCTGCGCATCCTGCTGGTGACCGCGCGCCTGCACCCGGCGGTCTTCCCGATCACCTGGCGCGCGCTGGGGCCCCGCGGCCTCCTGCGCTGGCTGCGCGATATCGCCGCCTTCGCGCTGCTGTCGGCAGCCCGCCGGGGGCTGCCGCCACGTTGACGCGCTCGGACGCCTGCCCGTATAATGGCACGAGCCGCCCTCTTGCCGGCTTCAATGCTTGCTCCACAAAGGATCTGTCGCGCTGATCATGTCCTCCGCTCTCGCCCTGCTGCGCCGCGCCTGTGGCCTCCTGCTGCTCCTCCCGCTCCTGACCGGCTGCCTCGTCGCGACCAGCCCCGAGTACATCGGGCCGACGCCCACGGCGACGGCGCCCCCGCTGCCGCCCATCGGCGGGCGCATCGCCTTCCTGTCGGACCGGAACGACTCGCGTCGCGAGCTCTACATCGTCAATCCGGACGGCAGCGGCCTGACCCGCCTGTTGCCCGGCAAGCTGATGGTCGGCGCACCGGTGTGGTCTCCGGACGGCTCGCGCCTGGCCTACGTCATGGACACCGGTGGCAAGGCGCAGATCGGCGTGGTGCTGGTGCACGCCGACAACTCGCCGGGGCAGACGGCCGTGCTGACCACGGACGCGCAAACGAGCGACAATACGAACCCGGTCTGGTCGCCCGACGGGCGGGAGATCGCGTTCCAGTCGACGCGGACGGGCAACCCGCAGATCTACGTGATGCCGTCGGTGGGGGGCGCGGCGCACAGCTTCCCGAACCAACCGCCCTGGGCCACCTGGCCCGCCTGGTCGCCCGACGGCAAGACGATCGTCTTCTCAGGCGGCGTGGACCAGACGCAGGCGCAGCTGTACAGCGTGCCCGTGGACGCGAGCCACATGCCGGCGCCGATCACGAACGTGGACCGGCCGGCGGTCGACGCGGTCTGGATGCCGGACGGCAGCAGCCTGCTGTTCATGCTGACGACGGTGAGCGGCCGCCACACCATCGCGGCGATCCGGCCGGACGGCAGCGGGATGCACGAGCTGACGACGGAGCCGAGCAGCACGGGCACGCCGACGCCGGTGGGCCGCCCGACGACCTGTGACCCGGAGGACCAGTCGCCGCGGCCGTCGCCCGACGGCAAGTGGGTGACCTTCTTCTCGGTGCGGGCCTGCAACGAGGACGTCTTCGTGATGGACGCGACGGGCGCCGGGCTGACGAACGTGACCCAGAACCCGGCGGGGGACATCACGCCGTCGTGGGCGCCGGACGGGTCGCGGCTGGTCTTTGCCTCGAACCGCGACGGGGCGTACCGGCTGTACGTCGTGGGGCGCGACGGGGGGCACCTGACGCCGCTGGCCCCGGGCGACGGCGCCTACGAGGACACGTTCCCGACCTGGTCCAGCGCGCACTGAGCGCCGGGGCGGATGTCCCAGTTTGTCCCAGTTTGTCCCAGTTTGTCCCTTTTTCGCGATTTGCCCGGGCGGGTAGGCGTGCGCGTCGCGGGGCGGCGCCGGCTTCCCCTGCCGATCGCCGCCGCCCCGGGATGCCCGGGGCACCGCCCAGCGTGGGCCCGCGGGGCCGTGCCGGGCGTCGCCGGCATCCCGGGGCACCGCCCAGGGCGACCACATGGGGTCGCCCCTACACCTGCATCTCGGCTGCATACAGGCCGAATCTTGCCCCGAGACTGCCCGGCCCCTGCGCTCGCGGCGCTTGGCGGAGCGCCATCCTACTAGAGAAACGGCTAACGCCAGGAATAATCGTTGATGGGGGGAACACGTCTGGGTCCTTGCTTGGGTGCGGATTCGTTTGCTTGGGGCGGTTCGGGTGCGGAGAGGCTTGACAAGCGGGCGCAGCGGATCTACAATGGGGCAGTAATTAATCGAACGTTCGATTAATGGATTGGGGGATTCGGCGAGCGATGGGGCGGCGGCGGGGGGACTCGGAGGAGCGGCGGGCGGCGATCCTGGCGGCGGCCGAAGCGGTGTTCCGCGAGGGGGGCTACCACGGCGCGTCGATCCGGGAGATCGCGCGGCGGGCCGAGGTGAGCCCGGCGCTGCTGTACTGGTTCTTCCCCAACAAGGCGGCGCTGTTCGCGGCCGTGCTGCAGGCGCGGCTCGACGCGATGGACGTCTTGCGGTTTCCGGCGGCGGTGTTGGACCTGGCGCCCGAAGTGTTTCTGCCCCGTATCGCCCACGCTTACACGCGGGCAGTCACGCAGGACGAGCAGGTCGGGATCGTGCGCATGATCCTGCGCGACAGCGACAGGGAGCCGGAACTGATCGCGGCATTGGCGCAGGTAATCATGGGGCGCGTGCTCGTGCCGCTGCGGGGCTACCTGCGGCGGCAGATGGAGCTCGGGCGGATGCGTAGCGCGGATCCCGACTTCGCGGCCCAGGCTTTCATGGGCATGTTCGTGTCGTTGCTGGTGCGGCGGGAGATCCTACAGGAGCCGGAAAGCCGGGCCTGGGATGTCGACGCGTATGTCGAGGTGGCGTTGCAGAGCTTCTTGCAGGGGGCACTCCTGCGGCCCGGCGAAGCGCCGCAGCCGCTGCCGCCCGCGCGGGAGGTGCCGCCGGTCGAGGATGCGGCGCCGCGGGCCGCGCGGCGAGTACAGATCGAGGAGGCGTAGCAGAGGGAGGGCCGGTATGAAGAACGGCAGCGCGGGCGGGAGCACGCCCGTCGTGGCGGTGCAGGGGCTGGTGAAGCAGTTCGGCGCGGTGCGCGCGCTCGACGGGCTGGACCTGACCGTGCCTGCGGGGTTGATCTACGGGCTGCTGGGGCCGAACGGCGCCGGTAAGACGACGCTGATCCGCAGCCTGGTCGGGCTGGTGCGGCCGGATGCGGGCACGGTGCACGTGCTCGGCAAACGGCTACCGGCCGAGGCCGACGCGGTGCGCGCGATGGTCGGCTATATGACGCAGGTGCCCGCGCTGTACAGCGATCTGAGCGTGTGGGAGAACCTGGAGTTCTTCGCGCGGGTGTTCGGGTTGAGCAACGCGGTCGAGCGCCGGGCGCGCATTCGCGAGGTGCTGACCCTGGTCGAGCTCTCGGACCGCGCGAACAGCCCGCTGGGCGACCTGAGCGGCGGCATGCGGCAGCGCGCCTCGCTGGCGTGCACGCTCGTGCCGCGGCCCCGCCTGCTGCTGCTGGACGAGCCGACGGTCGGCGTCGATCCGCAGCTCCGGCAGGCGTTCTGGACCTACTTCCGGGCGCTGGTCGACGACGGGGTGACGATCATTGTGTCGAGCCACGTGATGGACGAGGCCGAACGCTGCGACCGGCTGGGCCTCATCCGCGCAGGGCGGCTGCTGGCCGAGGGCACGGCGGCCGGGCTGCGCGCGACCACAGGCGCGCCGACGCTGGAAGCGGCGTTCCTGCAACTGGCGGGCGCGGCGCCGCTGTCCGCCGACGCCCGGCCGGCGGTGCCGGCCTGACCCACGGGGTTCCTCGTAAGGGAGAGAGGTCTCATGAACTCGGGGCATGTCTTCGCGCTGGCGACGCGCATCGTGCAACAGCTGCGCCGCGACCACCGGACGCTGGCGCTGCTCTTCTTCGCGCCGCCGCTCATCCTCGGCCTGCTGGGCTATCTGTTGCGCTCGCAGGAGTCCGGCGCGCTGGTGCTCGGGATCAGCAACCAGGACCAGCCGGTGGCGCCGCTGAACGTGAGTTTGGCGGGCCGGCTGGTCGATCAGCTGCGCAACAGCGGCGCGGTGACGGTGCAGGTGGTGCCGGGGCCGCCGAGCGCGGCGCGCGCCGCCGTGCGGGACGGTAGCGTGGACGCGGCGCTTGTCTTCTCGCCGACCTTCAGCGCTGATCTGCTGGCGCACCGGCCGGTGTCGCTGGACTTGATCCTGGAGGGATCGAATCCGACGACCACGGGCAGCGCGCTGCCGGCCATTCAGGGCGCGCTGCTGCAGGCGAGCGCGGCGGCCCAGGCAGCGCTCCCGGGCGCGACGGCGCCGCCGGTTCTGCGCGTGCAGCCGGACCTGATCTACGGGAGCACGAGCTTGAAGCCGCTCGACTACCTGGCGCCCGCGCTCATCGGCTTCTTCGCGTTCTTCCTGATCTTCCTGCTGACCTGCATCTCCTTCTTGCGGGAGCGGACGCAGGGCACGATGGAGCGGCTGGCGGCGTCGCCGATCACGAGGGGCGAGATCGTGGTCGGCTACATGTTGGGTTTCGGCCTGTTCGCGCTGATCCAATCGGCGATCGTGGTGCTGTTCACGGCCTACGTGCTGCAGGTGCATTACGCGGGCAATCTGTTCTGGATCTTCGCCGTCACGCTGATGTTGGCACTGAGCGCGGTCAATCTGGGGATCTTCCTGTCGACCTACGCGCGCACGGAGCTACAGGCGGTGCAGTTCATTCCGCTGGTCATTGTGCCGCAGGGATTGCTGGCGGGCTTGCTGTGGCCGGTGCACAGCCTGCCGGGCTGGCTGCAGGTGGTGGCGGGGGTGATGCCGATGACTTACGCGACCGAGGCGCTGACGAACATCATGGTGCGCGGCTTCGGCGTGGTCGAGATCCTGCCGCAACTGGGGGTGCTCGCGCTGTTCGCGGTGGCGCTGGTGGCGCTGGCGGGGTTGACGTTGCGGCGGGAGATCGCCTGATCGCGTGGCGCGCGGCCGGAATCCCGGTCGATCGCGGATGCGCACCTGGCGCCCGCGCATGCCGGCGGGCGCCGGGCGGGTGGTGGAGGCTGTCCTCACACGGCGCGCGGCCAGGGTTTAGCGCTCTTCCCCGGCAGCAACGGTTAGGAGCGGGGCTCCGCCCCGGTGGCGCCCCGGGAAGCGCTCCCGGGCCTCCCCTTGTCATGTTGAACGGAGTGAAACATCTCCGCGCCGGGCGGCTTGCCCTAGGCGGTGGTGCGGCGCCCGGGGGCCGGTCGGTGCGGAAACGCCTGCCTCGGGGCAGCATCCCGGAGTTGGAGATCCCTCACTCCGTTCGGGATGACAAGGGGGAGGCGCGGCAGGCGGCGCCCGCGCCCACATCCCGGTGGCGCCCGGGCCGCGCGGTGGGGCGGCGCGTCGCGGGGCGGAGCCCCCTCCTACAGACGGCGGCGGCTTCCTTGGGGCGGGGCGGTGGGGCGGCCTCGCCGGACGGAGCCGGCTCCCACAGACGCCGGCGGCCGTCCGCCCCATCCGGGCAGCGCCGGGCGCGGCCCCCGCGCATCCCGGGCTACGAGCCGGGCGGCCCCACGACCGGCGGGGCGGGGGCGGGTGGGCGTGAATCAGTTGCGCCGCGCGTATACGGGTGCCCCCTGTTTGTTACCCGGCTGTAACTTCCATACACCGCGCGTGCTACACGCTTCGGCTACGCTGAGGACGGGGCAAGGGGGCTCCCGGTTGGACACGCGAGCCCGAGGGAGCAATGGGGCTTCTCCGGTTCCCGGATCCGGGTGTAGTGCAGAAGGAGCAGGCGGGATGAACCTCTCATGGCGTCTGGGCCGCATCGGGCCCATGCTGGTGACACTCGACTACACGTGGCTGCCGGTGGGGGGTCTGCTGCTGTGGATCCTGGCACTCGTGCGGCTGCCGCCCTTCCTGAACGGGCAGTCGTCGCAGACCGTCTGGTTCCTGGCGGCGGGGATGGGGGTGCTGTTTAGCGCCGGGCTGGTGGGATCGGAGGCGGTGCGGACGGTGCTGGCGGGGATCTTCAGTCGCCGGTGGCCGCGCAGCGTGCATCTCTGCCCCTTCGGTGCGGCGGTGGCCTACCCGCTGGAGACGCTGTCGCCGGGGCGTGCGATGGCCGTCGCGCTGGCGGGGCCGGTGGTGCTCGCGCTGCTGGGGGGCGTCTATGCGTTGGGCGCCGACTGGGTGACGCCGGCCAACGGCTACTACGGCGTGCTGCGCACGCTGGCCCAGGCGCACCTCGGCGTGGCGATCCTCAACCTCTTCCCGGGGATCCCGCTGGCCGGGGGCTGGGGCCTTGTGGGCGCGCTGCGCTGGTTTGACTTCGACAACGAGCGGGCGGTGCGCCTGGCCGACCGGCTGGGGCTGGCGGCGGTCCTCGGGCTGCTGCTGGCGGGCGGCGTGATCATCATCGGCGGTGGCCCGTGGCCGTGGGCGCTCGGGCTGCTGGCGCTGGCGTGGTCGCTGCGCGAGGGCGCTTCAGTCGTCGAGGGCCGGCTGCTGGCGAGCGAGATCCTGGACCACATGACGGCGGGCGAGGTGATGCAACCGGCGCCCGCGGTGATCCACCCGGAGCATACCCTGGATCACGTCTTCCGGGGGCAGAGCTACGGCACGGCCCGCGTGCTGCCGGTGCAGGACGCGAAGGGCGCCTTCCAGGGTATCTTGCCTCTCTCGCTGTCGGACCGCCTGCTGCAGGGCACCTGGGGGCAAACGACGGTGGGCGCGGTGATGCTGCCGGCCGAGCAGTTCCAGCCGGTCGAGCTTGATACACCGCTGCCGACGGTCCTGACCATCCTGGGGCGCGAGGCGGCGGTGCCGGTCGCCGCGGGCATCGGCGAGGATGACCTGGCGGCCCAACTCAGCTTTGTGCCGGTGGTGGCGCGCGGGCGCGTGCGCGGCCTGGTCGGCTGGGATCAGATCGCGGAGTACGAGCGGCTGGCGGCCGAGGCGGGCGTGCAGGAAGCCTCGGCGCTGGAAGGGCGCACGAACCCCGTGTGGCGGCGCTTCGCCTGGATCGGGCTCGCGCTGGCGCTGATCATCGGCGTGCCGCTGCTGTCGCTGGTAGGCACGCGGATCATCGGCCCGATGCCGACGCGCGGCGCCGCTCCCACCGCGCTGCCCGTGGGGAGCATCGTGCTGGCCGACGTCAGCCCGGCGGACGGTGCCGTCGTCGCCCGCGGCCTGGTGACGATCCACGCCACGGTGCAGGGCGATGCGCCGATCCAGGAGATCACCTTGAGCTACGACGGCCAGGCGCTGGACACCACACTGGACGCGACCGGGTCGCTCCAGGCAACCGCGTCGGCGCAGGTGTCGGCCACGATGCTGGGGCCGCACACTCTGGCGGCCGAGGTGCGCGAGGAAGGTGGGTTCGTGCGGCAGAGTACGTGGAACATCACCGTCGTGGACCAACGGGTGGACGGCGGGAGCACCCAGCCGGCGGCACCCGCGGGCGGGGCCGGGCAGTAGCGGGGGCGGAGGGAGCACGGGTTATGGACCGCTACGTTCTCGTTCCGCTGGACGGCTCGCTCGGCGCCGAGGCCGTCCTGCCCCACGCCGTCGCGCTGGCGCAGGCGCTGGGCGACGGCCTGGCCCTGCTGCGCGTGGTCGCGCCGACGCCGCTGGACGACGCCGGGGATGCGGCCGCCGAGGCCCGGGCGGCGGGCGCCGTCCACGCCGCGCGGGACTACCTGCGCGAGGTGGCGGCGCACCTGCACGGCAGCCGCCTCGTGGTGGCGACGGCAGTGCTCGACGGCGACCCGGCGGCCGTGATCCGGGAGCAATGCGCGCTGGACCCGGAGATCGCGGCGGTAGTGCTGGCTCGGCGGTGTGCCGGGCTGCCCGGGGGACGCACCGTGGCGGCGCTGCTGGCGGCGCCGCCGGTGCCGCTGCTGCTGGTGCCGGCAGGCGCGCCGCCGCCGGCCGCCTACCGCCATATGCTGGCCGCCGTGACGTGCGGCCCGCCACTCGACGGGGTGCTGACGCTGGCGCGGGAACTGGCCGGCGCCGCCCATGGCCGCCTGGTGCTGGCGACGACCCCCTGCCGGCCCACACCGGCCCTGCCGGCCACGATCCATGAGCTCGCGCTGCAGCAGGTGCCGACGTGCACACTGCTGCTGGACGGCGAGCCGGGGGCAGCGCTGTTGCGGGCCTGCACGGCCCTGCGCTGCGATCTGGTGCTGGTGCCCGCGGACGCGGCCGGCGGGGCGCCGGGCCTGGCGGCGCGGGTGGCGGGCGAGGCGCCGGTGCCGGTCTTGCTGGTGCCGCCGGATGCTGCGCGCCCGGCGCGCGCGGCGGCGCTGACGGCTACCGCCTGACGCCGCGGCGGCCTACGGCGTGCCGACCGGCCAGGCGCAGCAGAACCGGCTGCCACGCCGAGGCCCGTCTTCGTACCAGAGCCGGCCGCCGTGGAGCTCGACCAACATGCGGGCGATGGGGAGCCCGAGGCCCGTGCCCACGGTCCCATCCCCATCCTGGCGGCGGCTGCGGTAGAAGCGCTCGAAGATGCGATCCTGCTCGTCGGCGGCGACGCCCGGCCCATCGTCCTGCACCACGACCATCACCTCGTGGCCGCGGCGCTGGAACGTGATGTCGATGTTACCGCCGGCCGGTGTGTACTTCGTGGCGTTGGTGAGCAAGTTAACCAGCACCTGCTCGACGCGCGCCGGATCGGCCGGCACCACGCAGTCGTGGCGGGGCAGGTGCATGCGCACATGCTGGCCCTTGCGCGCCACCAACAGGTCGATCTGTTCGGTGGCGCGCTGCGCGGCGTCGCGCAGATCCAACGGCTGCGGGAGCAGGTGGACCCGCCCTTGCTCGAGCCGGCCGAGGTCGAGCAGGTCGTCCACGAGGCTGCGCAGGCGCTGGGCATTGTCGCCCAACAGGCCGGCCAGCCGGGCCGGCGGGCCGCCGGCAGGCTCGAGCAGCTCTTGCAGCAGGCCGGAGGCCAGCGTGATCGACGTCAGCGGCGTGCGGAACTCGTGGGTGGCCATGGCGAAGAAGTCGTCCTTCATGCGCTCGACGGACTTGAGGGCGGTGATGTCCTGGTAGACGCCGATGGCCCCGGTGAGCCGGTTGTGGCTGTCGTGGAGTGGGGCCGTGCTGGTCAGGATGTCGCGGAGCGCGGTGTCCGGCGCGGGCGGCAAGACGCGGTATTCCTCCTGGAAGGCGCGGTCTTCGTGCAGCGTGCGGATCAGCGGCAGATCCTCTTCGGCGTAGGGCCGGCCGTCGGCGTGCAGCACCCGCGCGCGGCGCTCGGCCAGGGGCCGCCCCAACTCCCAGCCCATTAGCGCGGCGCCGGTGGGGTTCATCATCGTGACCATGCCGGCGGCATCGCAGGCGACGACGCCTTCGGGCAGGTTCTGGAGCAGGACCGCAAGCTGGCGGCGACCGGCCTCGGCCTCGTCGCGGGCGCGGGCGGCGGCGGCGCGCTCCTCGGCGACGGTGCGGTAGAGACGGGCGTTGGCGATGGCCACGGCGGCATGCCGCGCGAGCAGCGCGACCAGCCACTCGTCCGTATCGGTCCAGGTGCCACCGGCCGCCTTATCGGCAAGATAGAGATGGCCCGCGCTGTGCCCCTCCTGCACGATGGGCATGCCGATGAGCGATTCCATCAAGGGATGGTCGGGGGAAAGCCCGCGCGGCGCGGGTCGTCGGCGATGCGGTCGACGCGCACGGGACGCGCTTCGCGCGACATGACGCCGAGGAGGCCCACCCCGCGGGGTAGCGCGCCGATGCGCGCGCCTTGCTCGGGGTCGAGACCGCTCGTCAGGAAATACTCGAGGCTGCCGTCGGGCCGCAGGATGCCGAGCGCGCCATAGCGCGCGCCGGTGAGATCGCGGGCGGCGTCGACGATGCGCTGGAGCAGGCGGGGGAGGTCGAGTTCACCAGTGAGCGCCAGCGCAGCCTCATCCAGCTCAAGCAGCTGCTGCACCGTGGCCTGGCTCGCGGCGGGCGGATAGGCGTCGGCACGGGGCGTGGACATGCCTGTATTGTACCACAGGCAGGCGCCCGGCGCTCGCCATACGGCGTCGCGTCTGCAGGCTGTGGCTGGTGGGCCGGGGCGCGGTCAGGCCGGTGGCCGCGCGACGGCTCAGCCGACGCGTGCGCGCTGGTCGAGCCATTCGAGCACGTCGACACGGCGCACGCAGATGCAGCGGCCGCCCAGGCGCTCGGCGCGCAGGTGGCCCGCGTGGATCTCGTGCAGGATCACTTCGCGGCTGATGTCGAGGAGCGCCGCCAACTCGTCCACGGTGTAGTCTTCCTGCCGGATGTCCGGCAGCCCGTTGTGATGAACACGCCAGGTATCCATAGTGGTACCCTCCCGGCGAGCGTGCAGCAGTCCGGCCCCGGCCGGCGCCGCGCCCCCACCTCTGCTTTCATTCTACCGGGAGGGAGTGAGAGGTGCGGTAGCATGTCGTGGCAATCGGGTAACAACGGTCAGGAATCGCGGGGTACGACGCACGGCGCCGGGAGCGGAGGCTCCCGACGCCGGTAGGCGGACTGGCGGCGCCGATCAGGCGGGGGTGGCGACCGCCAGGGCGGCGCCGCGGCGGAGCGCATCGCGGTTGGCGGGCAGCGCGTCGCGGTGGCGGGCGCCGACATGCGCCTCCAGAACCTGCTCGATCGTCTCCAGCCGCAGGAAGCCGGTGGCGGCGACGAGGCCGCCGATGAGCACCATGTTGGCGACCTGCGGGAAGCCGAGCTCGATGGCGATATCCTTAGCGGGCATATCGATCTCGTGGATGTCGGGACGGCCGGCGCCGTGGGTGATCAGGGCGGTGTCGACGACGAGCACGCCGCCGGGCTTCACCAACGGCGCGTACTTCTCCATGGAGGGCGTGTTGAGCACGATAGCCGCGCTCGGGTTGCGCACGAGCGGCGAGCCGATCTCCTCGTCGGAGATGATGATCGTGCAGTGCGCGGTGCCGCCGCGCATCTCGGGCCCGTAGGAGGGAATCCAGGTGACGTGGCGGCCCTCGGCAAGGCCCGCGTAGGCCAGCAACTGGCCGGCGAAGAGCACGCCCTGGCCCCCAAATCCGGCGATCACGATTTCTGCGTGCATGGCTGTTCCTCCGGATCTGACGGCTAGGTCAGGTCTTTCACCGACTCGGCGACCTTGAAATCACCCAGCGGGTAGTAGGGAATCATGTGGTCCTTGAGGAAGCGCGTGGCCTCCACAGGCTGGACGTTCCAGTTGACCGGGCAGGTGGACAGGATCTCGACCATGGCGAAGCCTTTGCCCTGCATCTGCACCTGGAAGGCCGTGCGGATCGCTTTCTTCGTGCGGTTGATGTGGGCCGGGTCGTGGACGGAGCGCCGCACGATGTAGCTGGGGCCGTCGAGCGTGGCCAGCATCTCGGCCATGCGGATGGGCAGGCCCATGGTCCGCGGGTCGCGACCGAGTGGCGAGGAGGTGCTGCGCATGCCGGGCAGGGTGGTGGGGGCCATCTGGCCGCCGGTCATGCCGTAGACGGCGTTGTTGACGAAGATGACGGTGATGGGCTCGCCGCGGGCGGCGGCGTGGACGATCTCGGTGGTGCCGATGGCGGCGAGGTCGCCATCGCCCTGGTAGGTGAAGACGATGCGGTCGGGCAGGACCCGCTTGACGCCGGTGGCGTAGGCGGGGGCGCGGCCGTGGGGCGCCTGGCCGAAGTCGCAATCGAAGTAGTTGTAGGCAAAGACCGAGCAGCCGACCGAGGCGACACCGATGGTGCGCTCGCGGATCTGCAGCTCGTCGATCACCTCGGCGATGAGGCGGTGGATCACGCCGTGGGTGCAGCCGGGGCAATAGTGCGTGAAGACCGAGGTCAACGCGGCGGGGCGCTCATAGACGATGGACATCGTATCGCTTAACATAAGTTCTGCTCCTGTCCGGATGCGCTCCGGACGGGCGATGGTCGCTCCCCGGCGGCTAGTGCCCGGCGGGCAGCAGCGCCGGCTCGGGCAGGCTGGCCTCGATCGCATCGACAATCTCGTCGGGCAACGGCACGAGGCCGCCCATGCGGCCGAAGAAGCGCACGTCCCGCTCGGACCCGACGGCCAGCTGGACATCCTCGATCATCTGGCCGGCGCTAAGCTCGACCACCAGTAGGCGGGGCACCCGCCGCGCGACGGCGGCGAGCCGGGCGTAGGGGAACGGCCAGAGGCTGATGGGGCGGAAGAGGCCGACGCGGCGGCCGGTGGCGCGCACGGCAGCCACGGCCGACTGGGCGATGCGCGCGGCGGAGCCGAAGGCCACGACGAGGAGCTCGGCGTCGTCGACGTCTTGCTCGGCGTAGCGCACTTCGTTCGCGGCGATGGTGGCGGCCTTGGCCTGCAGGTGCTGGTTCACGACCTCAAGCTCCTCGGGATCCAGCTTGAGGGACGAGATGACGCGGCGCTCGCGGCCGGCGGCGCCGGTGAGCTCCCAGCCGCGATCGCCGGTGGGGATCCGCCGGGGTGGGGGCATGACGCAGGGCTCCATCATCTGGCCGATGGTGCCGTCGGCGGCGATAATCACGATGGTGCGATAGCGCTCGGCCAGGTCGAAGGCGCCGTAAGTGAGATCGGCGGCTTCTTGCACCGACGCGGGGGCAAGCACGATGGGGTGGTAGTCGCCGTGGCCGCCGCCCTTGGTCAGCTGGAAGTAGTCAGCCTGGGTGGGGGCGAGGTTGCCGAGCCCGGGACCGCCGCGCATGATGTCGACGACGACGCACGGGACCTCGGAGGCCGCGATATAGGAAAGGCCTTCCTGCATCAGCGAGATGCCGGGGCCGGACGACGAGGTCATCGTGCGCGCGCCCGCACAGGCGGCGCCGTAGACCATATTAATGGCCGCGAGCTCGCTCTCGGCCTGAAGAAAGGCGCCCCCGGCTTCAGGCAGCCGGCGCGCCAGGTATTCCAACAACTCGGTCTGGGGGGTAATTGGATAGCCGAAGTAGGCTTGCAGGCCGGCCCGGACGGCCGACTCAGCAATGGCTTCGTTGCCCTTCCACAGCTCACTGGACATGGCAGCCTCTCTCTCAGCTTCCCGCCGCGGGGGCGGCGGCGGCCACGGGGGCCGCGGCAACCACGGGGGTCGGGCGCCGGACGTTCTCGCGGTAGACGGTGATGGCGGCATCCGGGCAGACCGTGGCACAGAGCAAACAGCCGGTGCACAAGCCCTCGGGATCCACGAGCACCCCCGGACGATACCCGCGGGCGGTCAGATAATCCGCGGATTGGATCAGGTTCTTGGGACAGACCGGTCGACAGAGCTCGCAGCCCTTGCAGCGCGTCTCGTCGATGACGATGGTGCCTCGCATTGCGACGCCTCCTTGCGTGCTACGGCGCGATCCTGGCCTCGGCGGGCCGCCGTGCGAGGCAGCCCGACCGGACCGCGGTGATCGTGCCTGGTTTGATTCTCGCGCCGGGGCGTATACACGCCGGTATTCATCCGGTGACGGGACGGTGAACAGCCCGGGACCGGCGGCCGGGCGGGGCTCGGGCGACTTTCACAACGCGTATACCGCCATCTACCCGGCCTGTCATCGGTGGCGGCTATAGTGGGCCTACAGGGGTGGCTGTAGGGCTCCTGCAGGGCACGGCCGCGCTCCGATGGCGCGGCGGTGCACAACGACGTGCCCCTGGACTGGGAGGTGCTGCCATGCAACCGCAAATTCTCGTACCGCTTGATGGATCGCCGCGCGCCGAGGCCATTCTGCCTCTGGTAGTGCCCCTGGCGGGGGCCGGCGGGCTGGGGCTGACGCTGCTGCAGATCGTGCCGCGGGAGGCGGGCATCGACCCGCTGGTCGGCATGCGCCTGCCGCCCGACGTGCTGGCGGAGCGCGCGCAGGCGACGCGCGCCGGGGCGACGGACTATCTGACGGACGTCGCGCGCCGCAACGAGGCGCCGGGCCGGCCCGTGCGCGTCGTGGTGCTGGAAGGCGAGCCGGCGGCGATCATCGGCCAATACGCCGCCGAGCACGCCGACGTGCGGCTCATCGCCATGGCGACACACGGCCGCCGCGGGCTGAGCCGCTGGATGGCGGGGAGCGTGGCCGAGGCCGTGGTGGCTGAGGCGATCGTGCCGCTCTTGCTGCTGCGCGCCGCGCAACCCGAGCCGCCGCCGGCGCCGCCCGTGCTGCGCACCATCCTCGTGCCGCTCGACGGCTCGGCCTTCGCCGAGCAGGCGCTGGACCAGGCGGCGGCCCTGGCGGGCGCGCTGGGCGCCGGGCTCGTGCTCGTGACGGCCGTGACCGCGGGCGACATGGCTCCGGTGGAGATGGGTGAGGTGCCCTTCTGGGAGATGCAGGAGCGGCAGGGTGAGGTGGACCGCCTGGTGCTGTATCAGCAGCACCAGATCGAGCGGCTCGCGCCGACCGGGCTGCACATGCGGGCGCAGGTGGCCGAGGGCCGCCCGGCGACGGTGATCAACCGGATGGCGGCCGAGGTGGGTGCTGACCTGATCGTCATGGCGACGCACGGCCGCACGGGCTTCGCGCGGCTGCGGATGGGCAGTGTGGCGCTCGAGGTGGTCGAGACGACTGACCGGCCGGTCTTCCTGCTGCACGCCGCCCGGCGCGATGCGCCAATGGTGAGCCTGCTCGACTTACCGGAGGCCAGCGCGCCGCCCGACGGCGGCGTGGCGCCGCCGCCCGCAGCGGTGGCGCCGTAGGAAACCGCACGCCGGCCCGGGCACTGCCCGGGCCGGCGTCGTTTCCCTCCGCGGTCAGGACTCGGCGGGGACCGGGACCTTGCCGTCCGGGTGGGCGGGGATCAGCTCGGTGACGACCGGCGCGGCCTGCGCCCCGGATGCAGCCCGCATCTGGGACTCGACCACGGCGATCGCCGCGAGGTTGACGATATCCTGCACCTCGTCGCCGCGCTGGACGATGTGAACCGGCTTGGCCATGCCCACGAGGATGGGGCCGACCGTCTCGGCGTTGGCGAGCTTGCGCACCAGCTTGGAGGCGATGTTGCCGGCCTCCAGGCTGGGGAAGATCAGCACATTGGCCTCCTCGTGCAGCTGGTTCAGGCCGTAGGTGCCGCGCAGCAGCTCCTCGGAGAGGGAGACGTGGGCCTGCATCTCGCCGTCGATCAGGATGCCGGGGGCGCGCCGCCGCACGATGGCGATGGCGTCGCGCAGCATCTGCGTGTGCGGGTTGCGCACGCTGCCGAAGTTCGAGTAGCTGAGCAGGGCCACGCGAGGCACGACGTTGAAGTCGCTGGCCAGGCGCGCGGTGAGGATGGCGACCTCGGCCAGCTTCTCGGCGTCGAGATCGATGTTGACCGTCGTGTCGGCGAAGAAGAGGACGCGCTGGCGCGTGGTGACCATGAAGACGCCGGCCGCGACCTCGTAGCCGGGAGCGGTGCCGATGACTTGCAGAGGCGGGCGCAGCACGTCGGGATAGTGGAAGCAAAGGCCGGAGATCATGCCGTCGGCTTCGTCTTGGGCCACCATGAGGGCGGCGTAGTAGTTCGGGTTGGCGACGAGCTCCCAGGCTTCGGTCTGGGTCACACCTTTGCGCCAGCGGAGCGCGTAGAGGTGATCGGCATAGCGCTTGCGGTCGGGCGATTCCTTGGGGTCGACGATGCTGATGCCGTCGAGGCGGAGCTGGAGGGCCTGGGCCTGCGCGTGGATCGCCGCGGGATTGCCGAGCAGGATCGGGAAGGCGATCTGCTCCTCAACCAGCTGATGGGCGGCGCGGATGGTCTTCTCGTGCGTGCCCTCGGCCAGCACGATGCGCCGCGGGGCCGCTTTTGCCTTGTTGAAGACGATGCGCATCATCTCGCGGGACTTGCCGAGCCGGGCTTCGAGCTGATCGCGATAGGTGTCGAGGTCGATCTGGACGCGCGCGGCACCCGTCTCCATGGCCGCGCGGGCGACGGCGGGCAACTCCCAGAGGAGAACGCGCGGGTCGAGCGCCTTGGGGATCAGGTACTCGGGGCCGAAGTGGATGCTGGTCATGCCATAGGCTTTGGCGACGGCGTCGGGCACGTCCTCCTTCGCCAGGTCGGCGAGGGCGCGCGCGGCGGCGATCTTCATCGCGTCGTTGATCTGGGTGGCGCGGACGTCGAGGGCGCCGCGGAACAGGAAGGGGAACCCGAGCACGTTGTTGACCTGGTTGGGATAATCGGACCGCCCCGTCGCGACGATCGCGTCGGGGCGCGCGGCGCGGGCGTCCTCGTAGGTGATCTCGGGGTCGGGGTTGGCCAGGGCGAAGATGATGGGGCGCGGGGCCATCGTGGCAAGCATGGCCGGGGTGACGACGCCCGCGACCGAGAGGCCGACGAGCATATCGGCGCCGACCAGCGCCTCGGCGAGCGTGCGGGCGGGCGACGCGGTGGCGAACTCCTCCTTGTAGGGGTTCATGTCCTCGGCGCGTCCGCGGTAGATCACGCCAAGGCGGTCGCAGAGGATAATGTTCTCGCGACGGGCGCCCAGGATGGTGTAGAACTTGGCGCTGGCGATGGCCGCCGCGCCGGAGCCGCTGAAGACGATCTTGAGGCCGGCGATATCTTTGCCGACGAGCTCGAGGGCGTTGAGCAAGGCCGCGCCGGAGATGATGGCCGTGCCGTGCTGATCGTCGTGGATAACGGGGATCTGCAGGCGAGCCTTCAGGTGCTCTTCGACGTAGAAGCACTCGGGGGCCTTGATGTCCTCGAGATTGATGCCGCCGAAGGTGGGCTCCAGCAGCGTAACCGCGTCGATGAAGCGGTCGGGGTCTTCGGTCGCGAGCTCGAGATCGATCGCGTCGATATCGGCAAAGCGCTTGAAGAGCACCGCTTTGCCTTCCATAACCGGCTTACCGGCCAGGGCGCCGATGTTGCCGAGGCCGAGCACGCCGGTACCGTTAGTGATGATGGCGACGAGGTTGCCGCGTCCCGTGTACTGGAACGCGCTATCCGGGTCGGCCTGAATGGCCTTGCAGACGGCCGCCACGCCCGGGGTGTAGGCCAGGGCGAGGTCGCGCTGCGTCAGGCAGGGTTTGGTCGGCACGATCTCCAGCTTGCCGTGGGGCAGGCGCCGATGGTATTCGAGCAATTCTTGATCTACATTCATGGTGACTTCCCTCCACTAGGCACGGGCGACGTTGCCCGTCAGGCATGGGCGACACTGCCCACGCGCCGGGCTTTCTGGGTTCACTATAGGCGGCCACCGTGACAGGGCAGGTAGACGGCGGTGGGCACTTGGTGAACAGGGACGCCGGGCGGCGGCTGCCGCCCCGGCCCGCGCTTCCACGCTCCGGGCCTTCTCCTTTGTCCCGTGAGCCCATGCGACGCGTCGCCGGATCCGCGGGGGCCGGCCTGGTCGGCAGGGCGGCGGGCAGGCGGCCGGTCGGTGCGGAAAGGACTTATCTTAGTCAAGATCCCGGGGCCGGAGATCCTTCACTTCGTTCAGGATGACAAGGGGAGGTGGGGCTGACAAAGGTTGGAGGACGGACAAGGGGGGATGGGACTGACAAGGGGGCCGGGATGACGCGGGGAGGCCCGGATGCGGTGGGGGGCGGGATGACCAACGGGCGGGACAATGGGCCGCGCGTTTGCCTGTCGCTCAGCGGGTGTGGTCGCTCGGAGGCGCTGTCAGGTTCGCGGTTGTGGGCGCATGCCGGCTGTTACCGCGCTGTCACCGAAGTACACCGGCGCCGTCAGGGCGACCTGTTACGATGAGCCTGGGTGCCTCTACCCGCCGGGCTGGACAACGGTGTCCGCCATGGTGCCCTCATGGAGGAGGGAGGTCGTGCGCCCGGCACGAGGCGGCCTGCAGAGTCCGAAGGAGACCCAGCATGCAAACGCTATGGGACTATCGTTTTGCGCAACGCACGCAGCGCATGACGACCTCGGTGATCCGGGAGCTACTGAAGCTGACGGAGCAGCCCGACGTCATCTCTTTTGCCGGCGGTATGCCGGCACCCGAAGTCTTCCCCGTCGACCAGGTGGCCGCGGCGGCGGCGCGCGTGCTGCACGAGCACGGCGCAGCGGCGCTGCAATATGGGACGACGGAGGGCTACGCGCCCCTGCGAGACATGATCGCCCGCGACACGGCGCGCTTCGGCCTGCACATCACGGCCGACAACGTCCTCATCACCTCGGGGTCGCAGCAGGCGCTCGACCTGCTTGGCAAGATCCTGATCAATCCCGGCGACCGCATCCTCGTCGAAGCGCCGACCTACATGGGCGCGCTGCAAGCGTGGAGCGCCTATGGCGCGGAGTACGTCTCGGTGCCGACCGACGCGCACGGGATGCAGACCGCGGCGCTCGAAGCGGCGCTGCGTACGGGCCCCAAGTTCATCTACGTCCTGCCCAACTTCCAGAATCCCACGGGCGTGACGCTGTCGGCGGTGCGGCGGCACCAGCTGATCGATCTGGCCGACCGCTACGGCGTGCCGATCATCGAAGACGACCCCTACGGGCAGCTGCGCTACGAAGGCGAGGCAATCGCCCCGATCGTCGTGCTCGACGGGCGGCAGCGCACCAGCCGGGCGGGCGGCGGACCGAGCCTGGACGCAGGCGGCTGCTATCGCGGCAACGTCGTCTATCTGAGCACGTTCTCCAAGATCCTGGCACCCGGCCTGCGCCTGGCCTGGGTGGTGGCTCCGCCCGAAGTCATCCGCAAGCTGGTGCAGGCGAAGCAGGGCGCCGATCTGCACACCTCGACGCTGAACCAGATGATCGCCTATGAGGTGGCGCAGGGCGGCTTCATTGACCGCCACATCCGGCTGATCCGGCGCGTCTACCGGGAGCGCCGCGACGTCATGCTGCAGGCGCTGGAGGAGAGTTTCCCGGCGGAGGCCCACTGGACGCACCCGCGTGGCGGGCTATTCCTCTGGGTGACGCTGCCCGCCGGCATGGACGCCGCCGAGCTGCTGCAGGCGGCGCTGACGCGGCGCGTGGCCTTCGTGCCCGGGGCGCCGTTCTTCGCCGACGGCTCGGGCGCCAACACGCTGCGCCTGAACTTCTCGAACGCCACGCCCGATCGGATCCGCGAGGGCATCGCGCGGCTGGGGCAGGTAGTGCGCGCGGAGATGGAGCGTCTCGAGCTTGCCCGCCCGGGCGCCGCCGCGCTCGTGGCACCGTCGATGGACTGAGCACTCCCGGGGTCCCGGCCCGGCACCACTTGTTTACCGGGCGTTCACGCTTTTATACCGGATGCGCAACACGTGCCTGGTATATGGTTTGTTAAGGGATACCGCGCGGTGCGCCGGCGGGCCTGGGTTGGTTAGTCAGGGGGACGCCAATCCGCAAGGAGGCAGGCAGTGAAGATACTCATTGTGGACGACGACCGAAGCATCGCCGAGGCGATCACCTTCGGGTTGGAGTTGCAGTGGAACGATGTGCAGGTGATCAGCGCCGCGGATGGCGAAGCCGGCCTGGACATGTTTATCAAGGAACTCCCCGACCTGGTGCTGCTCGACATCACCATGCCGAAGATGAACGGCTGGGAGGTGCTCAAGCGCATTCGGGAGTTCTCCACGACGCCCGTGATCCTGCTGACGGCGCGGGGCGAGGAGATGGACAAGGTCAAGGGCCTGGAACTGGGCGCGGACGATTACCTCACGAAGCCCTTCAGCCACCTGGAGCTCTTCGCACGCATCAAGGCTGTGCTGCGCCGTGCCGAGTCGATCGCGCCCGCGAGCACGCTGCCGCCGTTCGTCACGAGCGAGCTGACCGTCGACTTCGACAGCCGCGAAGTGACCGTCCACGGCACGCCGGTGAAGCTGACGCCGACCGAGTACAAGCTGCTCTACCTGCTGGTCCGCAATGCCGGCTGGATCTTGCCGGTCGAAACTCTGCTGACCAAGGTGTGGGGCGACAAGTATCGGGGTGAGCGCGACTATCTGAAGACGTACGTGAGCCGCCTGCGCCGCAAGCTGGGCGACGATGCCGAACAGCCGCGGTATATCCTGACGGAGCGCGGTGTCGGTTATCGCTTCGCCCGGCCGACGGGTCGCGTCACCGCGCACGCCAGCTAGCCGGCGCGCGGCCTACTTCGGGAGCCCGGGCGACCCGCGCGATCGCGTCGCCCGGGCTCCGCGTGTCTGCGCGATCCCCCTACGGAGAACGTACACACATGACAGTTGTCCCGGCGGCGCCACCGGCCGACCGCCCGGCCACGCCGGGCTGGGGCGGCGAACGACGGCAAAACCATCTCTACCAGCCCTTCCTGCGCGGGGCCGTCGCCACGGTGCTCACCGTCGGCTGCAGCCTCGGCGCGCTCAACCTGCTGGTCATGGGCTTCGGCGCCAACCTGGACGCCGTCTGGACGCCGCTCATCCAGGCCCACGGCTACAGCCAGATCTTCGGATGGGTGGGCCTCTTCCTGATGGGCATGGCTTATCACACGATGACGCGCTACTGGCTGCGCCCGCTGCGCCACCCCGGATGGGTCGCGCCGTCGTTCGTGCTCGTCGTGGCGAGCCTGGTGCTGCGCGTGCTCACCCAGCCGTTTGCCGCGCTGCCGGTCGCCGGGGTGGGGTTGGTGCTCTCCGGCGTGCTCGGCCTGGCGGGCTACGGGCTGTTTGCCTGGGCCATGTTCGACACGATGCGGCACGGGGCGGACAGCACCGCGCCCGGCGGCTACGTGCCGTTTATGGTGGCCGGCTTCGCGTGGCTCGTGATCGCCGCGGCGCTGACCCTGGCCATCACCACGGCCCTGGCCCTGGAGGGCGCCGACACGATCCCCGCGGCCTGGGATGCGCCCTACTTGCGCGTGGCGCTTAGCGGGGCCCTCGTGACGCTCATCCTGGGGTACACCTTACGGATCGTGCCGTTCATGCTCGGACTGCGCCCGGGCGCGCCGCGCGCATTCCGCCAGGCGTTCGTGGTCTATACCGCGGGCGTCGTCGGTCAGGTGGTCGCGGCCGTGGGGCTGAGTGGTGAGGCGAATCTGCTGCTCAGCCTGATCGGCGCCGTCGCGGAACTCGCCGGCCTGGCATGGTTTGTGGGCCTGATCGGGCTATTCGCGCGGCCGCAGCGTGACCGGCCGGTCCGGCGCGAAAAGAACCCCTGGCCGGCGCGCTTCATCCGCAGCGCCTACGGCTGGCTGCTGGCCGCAGCCACGCTCAACGCGGTCTACGCGGTGGTCGCGGCGAGCGGCGGCCCAGTGCCCCACGCGTTCGTCGCGGCCTACCATCATGCGCTCACCGTCGGCTTCATCTCGTTCATGATCGTGGGCATGAGCATGCGCCTGGTGCCGGTCTTCCTCGGCGACATGTTGCGCCGGCCCGGGTGGAGCGCGCTGATCTTCGCCGGACTGTTCACCGGCAACGGCCTGCGCGTGCTGACGGAGCCGTTAGCCGCCCGCTTCGGCGGCGCCTTCTATCTGGTCATGGGCCTGAGCGGCGTGATCGAGGTTGCTGCTCTGGCCTGTTACGGCGTGTTGCTCTGGCGCGCGCTGGGGCGGCCCAGCTACGGCGCCTCGCGGCCCGAGGCCGCGGCCCCGATCGTCACCCCACGTTAACACGGCGCGACCCATCCGTTCACGCGGCCCGGCTACACTGTGGGGGAGCGGCCCGATGGGCGGGCGGGCGCGCATGGGCCTGGCGGGCGCGCGGAAAGGGGTGGGCGATGACTGAGGTGATGCAGACGGTGGATACGGAGCGGGGCGCCGCGATTCCCCTGAACGGCAGCGCGCCCGACCTGCCCTACCACTTCCTGATCGGCGTGGCGGTGCGCGCGCCGTCGATCTACAATACCCAACCCTGGCGCTTCCGCATCCGCCCGCCGGCCATCGAGCTCTACGGTGACTACACGCGGGCGCTGCCCGCGGCCGATCCGGCCGGGCGGGAGCTGGCGATCAGCTGCGGGGCCGCGCTGTACCACCTGCGCGTGGCCGCCGGCCACTTCGGGCTCGCGCCGCGGGTGGACCTGCTGCCTGACCCGGCCACACCGGACCTGCTGGCGCGCGTGACGCTGACGCCGGGCGACGGGCGCATGGACGCGGATGCGGCGTTCACCGCGATCCTGCGGCGGCGGACCAATCGCAATCGCTACGAGGTGCGGCCGGTCCCCGCGGCGTTGATCGCCGCCCTGGGCGCGGATGCGACGGCGGAAGGCGCCTGGTTGGCGCCGATCGAGGGGACACAGGCGCGTGCTACGGTAGCCGGCCTGGTGGCTGAAGGGGATCTGCGCCAGTGGGCCGACCCGGGCTACCGGCGCGAGGTCGCCGCCTGGGTGCAGCCGCCGCACAACGCGCGGCCGGAGGGGATCCCCAGCGGGAACCTCGGCATGGGCGAGATCATGACGGCGATCGCGCCCGTCGTGCTGCGCACGTTCGACCTGGGGCCGGGCAAGGCCACGCGCGACCAGCAGTGGCTGACGGACGCTCCGGCCGTGCTGCTGCTCGGGGCGGACGGCGACGCCCCGGCTGATTGGCTGGCGACGGGGCAGGCACTGGCGCGGATCCTCTTGCGCGCTGCCGAGGCGGGCGTGGCCGCCTCGTTCTTCAACGCGGCGATCGAGATCCCCACGCTGCGGGCGCTGCTGGCGGATGCGGCCGGGCGCACGGGCGTGCCCCAGTTGCTGCTGCGGCTCGGCTACGCGATCGGCGGGGCTCCCTCGCAGCGGCGGCCGATCGCCGAGGTGATCGCTCCCTGACCGATCCGCGAACATCTCCACCCGAATTTCACGCACATTGACCGGCCGGATCACCGCGGTCGCCTACAATCACGGTAGGAGACCTTTTGGTGTCTAGGAGAGGAGGTCGGACATGTCCGTGGATATCGGCGCGGTCATCAGCCGCGCGTTCCAAACCGTGGTGCGCTACCGCGTGCTCTGGGTGCTGGGATTCTTCGTGGCGCTGCTGTCGGGGAGCGCCAACGGCAGCCTGAACTACCGGGTGGACGACCAGTCGCGCTTCCAGATCTTCAACGTCGAGATCACGCCGACATGGCCGTGGGCCATCGCGTTGGGGATCGGCGCGCTCGTGGTGGTCATCGCGATCTTCCTGCTGCGGTCCGCGCTCGACGCCGGGATGATCGCGGCGGGCGACGCCAGCGCCCGGGACGCGCCGCCCTCGCTGGCGGCGGCCTGGCGGGCGGGGCGGTCCGGGATGTGGGCGGTGCTCGTGCTCAACCTGATCTTCGCCGGGTTCGTCGTCGTGCTGATCGCCACGCTGCTGCTGCTGCTTGGTATCACGGCGGGCAGCGCGGTGCTCTTCGGGGCCCTGGCGAACCAGGTGCCGCTGAACGTGCCGGAGTGGCTGCCGGCGCTGGGCTGGGGCGTGGGGCTGGGCTGTGGCCTGATCCTGCTGGCGGTGCCGGTTGCGATCGTCCTCGCCGTGGTGACGCAACTGGCGCAGCGGGCGGCGGTGCTCGACGGACTGTCGATCGGCGCCGCGTGGCGGGCCGGCTGGCAGGTGATGCGCACTAATCTCGGCGCGATCATCGCGATGCTGCTGGTGCAACTCCTGGCCAGCCTGGCGATGGGGTTGGTGACGCTGGTGGTGGTTGGCGTCGTCCTGGGCGTGCCGGTGCTCATGCTGGCCGCGCAGGTCGGGACACTGTCCGCGGGCGAGGTGGTGCTGCTCGTGGCGCTGGCCCTGATCGCCTGGCTGATCAACGCCGCGGTCTACGCGCTGCCGCGGGCCTGGAACTCGCTGCTGTGGACGCTGACGTATCGGGCGGCGACGGTGGGGCTGCCGGTGGTGGCCGCGCGCCCGGCGGCGTTCGGCGGCCGGTTGCCGCCGACGGTCCCCGGCGGGATGGGCCGGTAGGCGCCTACGGGCGCGCCGACCAGAGGCGGATGCGCGACCCGGCGCCGACGGCGGCGAAGTCGCCGTTGGGGTCGAGGGCCAGCGTGGCGACGGGCGTATCGTAGCCGACCATGCGGCTGCCGTCGGCCATGTTCCAGAGGCCGAGCGGGCCCATGGCGGCCCCAATGACCAGGATGCGCCCGTCGGGCGTGAAGCCGAGGCCGGTGATCTCGGTGGCGGCGGCGGCAATCTCGCCCAGCAGCGCGCCGTCGGCGGTCGACCAGAGGCGCACCTGGCCGTGCTCGCCGCCGACGGCGACGAACCGGCCCCACGGCTCGAACGCGACGGCGCGCACCTCCCCGGCAAACGCCTCCAGGCGGGCCAGCAAGGTACCGTTGTCGGCATCCCAGAGCCGGGTCGTGCCGTCCTGTGAGCCCATGGCGATAAGGTGGCCGTCGGGGCTATAGGTGAGGCAGTTGACGTTGCCCGGCCCGGCTTCGAGCGTCAGCAGCAAGCCTTCCGGGCCCATGCCGACGCCGCCGAGCGCGCCGGATGCCTCGGCGGTCCAGAGGCAGACGGTGCCGTCCCAGGCGCCGGAGGCCAGCACGTCGCCCGCGGGGGCGAACGCGAGCGTGGTGACGCGGTAGCGGTGGCCACGCAGGACGCGCCGCGCGGGCGCCGGACCCAGGGTCCAGATCCGAATCTCGGTATCGGCGGTGGCGGCGACGCTCCCGGCATCGGGGCCGAAGGCGACGGCCTGCACCAGGCCGGGCAGACCCTGCAGCGTGTGGGCCAGGCTGCCGCCCGGCAGATCCCAGACGCGGACGGTCTTGTCGCCGCTGCCGGAGGCGAGGTGCCGCCCGTCGCGCGAGACGGCGAGGGCGGTGACGGCGTCGTGATGGCCGGCGCGCTCGTTGATCAGGCGGCCGGTGGCGGGATCCCAGAAGCGGATGCTGGGCGCCTCGGTGCCGCGCGTGGCCGAGGCGAGCACGTGGCCGTCGGGGGCCCAGGCCACGGCGGCGACGGCCTCCTGGTGGCCGCTGAGCTCGCGCAGCAGGGTGCCGTCGGGCACGCGCCAGAGGCGCACCTTGGAGTCGGCGCTGCCGGAGGCCAGCACCTGGCCGCTGGCGGCGAAGGCGAGGCTGTGCACGGGGCCGCCATGGCTGCCGAGCGTGTGGCTGCCCTGGCCCAGGAGGGCGTGGGCGAGCGCGCCGGTGCCGGGGCGCCAGAGGCGGATGGTGTCGTCGCCGATGCCGGCACCCGAGGCGATCATGCTGCCGTCGGGCGAGTAGGCCAGGCAGAGCACCGGGCCCCGATGGCCCGTGAAGGTGCGCCAGAGCGAGGGGGGCGCGACGTACCAGAGCCGCACGGTCTGGTCGTCGGAGGCGGAGGCCAGGATGCGGCCGTCGGGCGACCAGGCGACGGCGGTGACGCGGGCCTCGTGGCCCTTGAGCGTGGCGAGGGAGGTGCCGTCCTCGACCTGCCAGAGGCGGATCGTGTTGTCGTCGGAGCCCGAGGCGAGCAGGCGGCCGCCGGGCGCGAAGGCGACCGCGTTGACCGGACCGGTGTGGCCGGCCAGGCTGCGGCGGCGGCCACCATCGGGCAGCGTCCAGACGGCGATGGTGCCGTCGGCGCGTGCTGTGGCGAGCAGGCGGCCGTCGGGCGCGATCGACAGGTCCTGGAGGGGGCCGCCGGGGAGCAAGCCCTGCTCGGCGGCGCCGGCATAGAGGTGGAGGCCGTCGATGCCGGCGGCGGCGAGGAGGCTACCGTCGGGCGTGTAGGCGAGGGCAGCGGCCCCGAGCGTGCCGACCTCGGCCAGGAGCCCGGGCCAGCGGGCCGACACGGTGGGCAGCGACTGCTTAAAGCGACTCGGAGGCAGGGTGTTCATGGGTGAGGGTCCCGCCAATCACGGAGTCGTGGTCGGTGTGATGCCGGGAGCCGGTGTGTCGGAGACCGGGGCCGGCGTGTCGGAGACCGGGGCCGGCGTGCCGGGACCCGGGGGCGCGGGGGGAAGCGGCGCCACATACAGCTTCCGCGCGCTCAGCACGTAAATCTTGCCGGCCGCTTCGTCGACGTACACGTTGCGCAGTCCGTCGAAGGCTGTCGTGTCGACCGGGGCCTTGAGCTGAGTCTGCACGGTTCCGGTCGTTTTGTCAATACGGATGATGCGCTTGTCGGCCGCTTCGACGAGGTAAAGTGAGGCGGCGTTCTCGCCGGTAAAGAGGGCCAGGGGGCTGGCGATGGGCGGCCAGACCGAGGGCACGACGGTGCTCTGGATGTCGCCCGCGGTGAGGGTCAAGACCTGGCCGTCGCCGAGCAACAGATAGATGTTGCCGTCGATGGTCATGGCCACCGGGTTCTGGGCGCGCAGGCGGCTGCTGGCGTCGACGGAGGCCCAATCGACGGGGGGCTGGGTGTAGGCGCCCGCCGCCCACTTCTCGACCTGCCCCGTCTTGCTCTGCAGCACGTACAGATTGCCGTCGTAGGCGCCGAGGTCGGATGGCCGATCGAGCGAGTCGGCGCCGCCGAGCGCATACGCTTCCCAGGCGCCGGTGCTCGGCGTCCAGATGTAGGCGACGTTGGCGTCGTCGATGGCCGCGAGGTCGCCACCCTCGGCCGTGGGGCGCCAGGTGAGGAAGAGGAGCGAGCTAACGCGCGCGCTCTGCCCGGCGGTGCCGGACTGGGGCACGTCCATGCCGGGGGCCAGCAGGGTGGTGTAGCGGTGGCCGCTGATGCTGTAGCGGTAGATGCGGCCGTTGCCGCGGTCGAGCAGGAACGCGTCGTCGCCCTGCACGACGACCTGGCTCAGATAGTCGCCGGCCGCGGGCGCGGGCAGAATGGGCGCCAGCGTGCCGGTGACGGTGAGCGTGGCGGTGCCGACGGCGCCCAGCCCGGCGGAGTCGGCGGTCGGCGTGGCGGCGATGGAGGCCGGGGCCGCGCCGAAGTCGAACAGCAGGCTGAGCCCCGTGAGCCGGGTGACCCCGTTGATCGTGTCGAGCTCATCCTGAATGTGGCCGGCCAGGCGCTGCGCAGGGGCCGACTGCGCGTCGATGCCGAGCGCCTGCTGCACGAGGTCGTTCGCGTCGAGGAGGTGCTTCCGCTGATCGGCGGGCGCGCCGACCTGGGCATCCTGCACGTCCTGCTGCGCCTGGTTGAGCAGTGCGTCGATGCGCGCGCTCTGCTGGCCCGCGAGGATCTGCTGCACGGCGAAGACGAGGATCGCGAGCAAGAGCACGACGGCGATCGGGATGACCACGCGCAGCCAGGGGAAGGTAGCGGTCGCGGCGGGCACGGCGCCGCGTCCCGGCGCGTCGAAGTCGACAATGCCGCCGCCGGCGCCCTGCGGCTCGTCGGGCACATACTCCTCGTCGGGCCCGAGCTCGGCCTCCTCATCCTCCTCCAGGAGCTCGCCCTCCGGGTCGAGCATGCCGGCGGCGCCGTGCTGGCGGACGCTCTCGGGCAGGGTCGCGCCGAGCACGTTGCCGGCGGCGCCGAGCGTGGCCTTGCCGACGGTGCCGGCGGCGCCGAGCGTGGCCTTGCCGGCGCTGCCGACGACGGGACCGGCCTTGCGGCCGAAGCTGCGCGCGCGATCCCAGACGCCGGGCTGGGGCGGTCCGGCCTCGGCCGGGACGTCGGGCGCATAGGGCGGGGCGTAGGTCTCCTCGGGCCCGGACTCCGCCTCGACGGGCGCGACGGCGGCCGTGTGCGCCGGGGCAGCGGGCGGGGCGGCCTCGTCGAAGTCCTCGGGCAGGGGCGCGGTGATCGCCGGCAGCGGGCGGGCGGCGGCGCGCGGCTCGGGCACCCAGTCGGGCGCTGGAGGGATGGCGACGCCGGCACCCCGGCGCGGCGCGACGGCGGCAGCCATCTCGACGACGAGGGCGTGGGCCTCGGGCAGCCCGGCCTGATGGGCCAGGTCGTGCAGGTACTCGGCCACCTCGGGCGCCGCGCGGCCGGGCAGGGCCTTCTCCAGTAGCGCTTCGTCGAGCAAGTCGCCGAGATTGCTGGAGCAGAGCACGAGCAGGTCGCCGGCATCGAAGCGGCGGAAGGCGAAATCGGCCTCAACGATGGGCATGGTGCCGAGGGCGGGGGCGGGGTAGAAGCTGCCGACGAGCTCGCCGTCGCCGTTGGGCACGGGCGCCACGGGCGCCCAGTGGGCGGGCCGGGGGAAGGGGACGACGACGCCCTGGTGCGTCCAGAGCATGAGTCCCGGCTTGAGTTGACATAAATAGAGCTGACCGGGGCGCACGACGGCGGCGCTGAGGCCGACGCGGATCTTGCGGGGCAGGCCGGCGGGCGGGTCCTGGGTGGCGAAGACCTGGCGATTGTACTGGAGCAGGCCGGTGTTGGCCTTGGTGAGCGCCTGGGTCAGGCTCGTGGTGATGCTGGGGGAGGGATCGGCGTAATACTCGTGGGCGAGCGTGGCGACCGCGAGCCTGCAGGCTTCGCCGCCGACCGCCGGGTCGCCCGCCGGCTCGGCGACGATGTAGAGCGCGCCTTTCCGCTGCTGCACGGCACCGCCGGGCTCGACCGCGGCCAAACAATCGCCCGCGTCGTGCCGGATGCCGCCGATCAGCTGAAACTGGCTCACAGCCGCGGAGCCGGATGTCCGCGTGCGGTTCATGTTTCCTCCTCGGGGCAGGGGCAGCCGAACGCCTTCCCCGCCATTGTACTGCACCCTGTGATATATGTCAACCGGGGTGGGGTATGTTGCGGGCTCCGGCGGGTCCGGGAGCCCGGTTTCCAGCAGCGGCGCGCCCCATCACGGCGTCAGCCAGCGGCCGGCGATCAGCACAAGCACGGCGAATTGCGCCGTGAGCAGGCCGGCGATGCGCGGCCCACCAAAGCGCCCGCGCCCCGCCGCCGCGTAGACGGCGAGCAGCGCGAGCGGCATGAGAAAGATCCAGAGCCGGCCGACCTCGGCGCGCGCTACCCCGGCTCCATCGAGGGCCAGCACGCTGACCCAGAAGCCGAGCGCGTAGAGGTTGACGCGCGCGGCCAGGCGCGCCCCGAGCCGCTGCGCGGCGCCCGCGCCATGGCCGGGCACGGTGGGCCCGGAAGCCTCGCGGCGGACCAGCAGGAGCAGCGTAACGACGACGAGCGGCAGGCCGGTGGACTGCAGGAAATCGACCAGATCGAAGACCACCCAGGGGCCGTAGGGCCGGTAGGCGGTGATACCCTCGAGGTGGACCTGGCCGGCAATTGCCAGCACGCGCGGCAGGTCGAAGCCGCCGACCGTCCAGAGCAGCAGCCAGGGCACGGCAGTGCCGGCGAGCAGGCCGCCGAGCCAGCGCAGCGCCGCGCCGACGGGCAGGGGGGCGGCGACGCCGCGCAGGTCGAGCGCGCCGAGCACGGCGCCGATGGCCAGGCCGCCGAGGACGATGCCGAGCACCCAGAGGCCGAAGGTCCAGTAGAGGCAGGCGGCGAAGACCAGGCCCGTGCCCAGGCCCCAGACCCCTGTGCGGTCGGGCCGGCTCAGGCCGCGCAGTGCCAGGTAGAGTAGCACGGCGGCAAAGGTAGCGTACATCTGGTCGAACTCGGGGCTCATGACCACGAGGCCGGGGAGGACGAGACCCAGCGCAGCCAGGCTCAGCGCGTGATCCGGCCCGGCCAGGCGGCGGGCGATGCCGTAGAGCGGGACGACAACAAGGGCGGCGCCGAGCAGGATCACGTGCCCGGCCAGGAGTGCCACCACGTCCTGGGCGGGCGTGAGGGGGGCGGGGGTCACGCGCGTGGCGGCGACGAGGGTGGCGGCGAGTGTGGCCTGTTGGCCCGCGGGCAGGCGTTTCACCACTTCGAGCGGGATCCAGTAGAAGAGGATCGGGCCGGGCGGGTGGGTGCGGCAGTGGCCGCAGAGGCGATGCTCGTCGGTGCGGGCGATGGCGTCGGCGTAGCGCGTGAAGAAGAGCGAGGGATCGTCGCCGCGGATCGCGGTGGTGAAGAAGCCGGTGAAGGCGCGGTCGATCACGCGGTCGTAGAGCAGCTGGTTGGCGTTCGGCTGGGGCAGCCAGGCGGGCTGCTTCAGCCAGAGCGCGGCGAGCTGCAGCGCGTAGCCGAGGACGACGAGCGCGACCAGGGCGCCGGCCACGGCCAGGGCCCCGGCGCGCGGCCGGCGGCGCTCCCAGGCCCAGAGCCCGGCGCCGCCGAGCAGGCCGATAGCGATCAGGACGAGCCAGTAGGCCAGGGACGCGGGGGCCAGTAGCGCCCAGGCCCAGCCCTCGGGGTAGAGGCTCCAGCCGCGCAGGCCCTGGGCCTTGTCCCACCAGTTGGCGGCGGTGTCGCCGGGGCCGAGCGGCGGCTGCGCGTAGCGCATGCCGGCGGGCACGGGCAGGTCGAACCAGATGAGCGCGAGGTAAGCGGCGAGCAGACCGGCGCCCAGCGCGGCCACCCAGCGGGGCAGGCGCGCGCGCCGCGGGCCGGCGGGCGCGCCTCCCGCGCCCGCCGGGGCGGGCTGGTCGATCACGGAGTGCGTGTGCATGCGCGGCCATTATACCGGAGCGGCTCGCGGCGCGGCAATCGCCCGGTTCGGGGCGGGCTCCGGAATCAGCTAGGCATCGCAGTCAAGGGTAGGAGCGTCCTGCGTCCTGCCGAGCGGCAACCCTCCGGCCGGAGATCGTCGCACCGCCACGGGGGAACGGAGTAGACCACTGACGAATCGTAACACCGACCCGAACAACCAAGCCAAGCAGGGCCAGCCCCAACAAGGCCGGCAAGCGCAGGGCCGGCAGCATGGCGCGCCGCAGTACGGCAATCAGCAGCTCGTGCAGCGCGGCCAGCGCGGGCCGGCGCAGCAGGCCACGACCGGGCCGACGCAGCCCGCGGGCCAGAGCGGCTCCAGCAGCCAGGCCGCGCAGAGTCACTGAGGATCGGATGGCCGGCTCCCGGCGCGACACATGCGCGCCCCGAGCCTAATTTGGCGGGCATGTGCAACTCCTGGGGTCCTTCGCACGTTAGTATGTGTGGGGATCCGCCCGAAACGGGTCGCGGGAGCGGGCGTTTCTTACCGAATCTCCACCTTTTTCTGAGGGAATCTTGACATGGCCGATCTATACTGGATTCAGGGTCCGATTCCGGCGCGGACGGTGTGCCGGGCGCGGACACCCACGTTATCGTCGTATATGGAGGTGTTTCCATGGACAATGGAGTCCATGCGTATGCCGTGCCCGCGGCACCCCTCCCCCAGCGCCCGCGCCACGCGCGGGTTGGGGAGGTGGCGGACGGGGCGGTGATCCGGCTATCGGCGCCCACGCGCGTCGGGCTCAAGAGCTCGATGGCGCCGCCCGGCTTCAGTAGTGTGAACCTGGGGGACGGCTCGTGGGCGATCCTCCCGGACGATACTCCAGTAGCAATTCTGCCCGACCCCCTGGCGTTGACGTCCTCGCAGATCAGCTAATTCGACCGGAGCGCTCCTGCGCTCCGGTCGCCGCTTTCTCTCCCCACTCCGCACAGCCCGCAACACCCCCACTGGCGCCTGGTGCAGGCCCCCGGTTGTCACCCGGACCATGGTCCGGGCCGCCCTACTCGGCTGGCGGCTTGGCGGCGAGGACGGTGTAGCTGGAGGCGTGCTCGCGGTTCGGGTCGACGGCGATGCGCGGGTCGCGGAAGCCCGCGGCCGCGAGCAGGGCGACCAGGTCGGGGCCGCTGTAGACGCGGCACTCGGGCGTGCCCCAGGTGCCGTCGGGGTTGGCGGGCCAGCGCTCGCGGGGCAGGATGGTCAGCGCGATCCGGCCCGCGGGCTTGAGCACGCGGGCGAGCTCGGCAAGCGCGGCGGCGGGGTCGGGCCAGAAGTAGACCGAGTGGATGGCGTAGGCGGCGTCGAAGCGGGTGGAGGCCAGCGGGAGATGGGTCGCCTCGCCGCAGATCAGGCGGACCTGGCCCTCGGCAACCGCGGCGGCGTTGCGCGCGCGTGCGGCGGCGGCCATGGCGGGCGCGAAGTCGATGCCGGTGATCGTGCCGCCGGGCAGGCGGCGGGTCGCGGCGGCGATGGCCAGGCCCGGCCCGAAGCCGATCTCGAGGATCTCGTCGTCGGGCGCCAGATCCAGTTGGGAGATGGTCCAGATGTTCTCGGGGCCGTGCTGGCGGGCCATCGTCCGGCCGACGTAGTAGCCGAGGGCGCCGCTGGGGCGGCGAAACTGCGAGTCGAGCCAGGTGTCGACCGGGCGGTTGAACTCGGGATAGCGGGGCATGGGCGCGGCTACTCGCTCGCCTCGGCGCCGGCTTCGTCGGGTGAGACGAGGACCTCGCGGCTGCGGCTGCCGTCGGCGGGGCCGACGATGCCCATCTCCTCCATCTGCTCGACGATGCGCGCGGCGCGATTGTAGCCGATGCGCAGGCGGCGCTGCAGCATGCTCGTGCTGGCGTAGCGGTGCTTCTTGACCAGGCTGATCGCCTGCTGCAGCAGGTCGTCGTCGGCTTCGCCTTCGCCGGTGCTTTCGGCCTCCTGCAGCCAGTCGGGCATCGGGACGTTGGCGCCGATCTGGGGCGTCGCGGATGCGGCGGGGCCGGTGCCCGCGGGCGCGTCGGCTGCCGCGCCGTCGGCGGGCGGGGGTAGCTGCGCGCGCCAGAACTTAATCACGCGGTCGGTCTCCTTATCGGAGACAAACGTGCCCTGCACGCGGATCGGCTTCGAACTCGTCGGAGGCCGTGTAGAGCGCGTCGCCGCGCCCCAGCAGCTTCTCGGCGCCGGGCGTGTCGAGGATCACGCGGCTGTCGATCATCGAGGTGACCGCGAAGGCCATACGCGCCGGGAAGTTGGCTTTGATGAGGCCGGTCACGACGTCGACCGAGGGCCGCTGCGTGGCGATGATCAGGTGGATGCCCGTGGCGCGGGCGAGCTGGGCGAGGCGGCAGAGTGCCGTCTCGACGTCCTCGGGCGAGACGAGCATCAGGTCGGCGAGCTCGTCGATGATCAGCACGATGTAGGGCATCGCCTCCATGGCGGGGTTGCCGCGCGCCGCCGCGTGGAACTGCTCGATGTTGCGGAAGATGCGCGAGGTGCCATCCTCAGTCTTGATGCCGCGCGCGAAGACCTTGTAGCGGCGCTCCATCTCCCAGAGCAGCCACTTGAGCACCTCGATGGCGGTAAGCTCCCGCGGGCCCTTGCGCGAGGGCTCCTTCTCGTGCTTCATCTCGGTGACGACGGGGCGCAGCAGGTGGGGCACGCCGTTGAAGCCGCTGAGCTCGACGCGCTTGGGGTCGATCATGAGCATACGTAGCTGCTCGGGCGTGTATTGCATCAGGAACGAGATGATCAGCGCGTTGATCGCCACACTCTTGCCGGAGCCGGTGGCCCCGGCGATGAGCAGGTGCGGCAGCTTGGCCAGGTCGGTGACGACGGGCTGATTGTTCGTGTCGCGGCCGATGGGGAAGCGCAGATGGGCGCGGGAGCGCTGGAAAGTCTCGGTCTCCAGGATGTTGCGCAGCCCGACGAGGCCAGGGATGGCGTTGGGCACCTCGATGCCGACGTAGTCGCGGCCGGGCACGGGCGCCTCGATGCGGATGCCGGGAGCGGCGAGGGCCCGCGCGAGGTCGTTGGCGAGCGCGGAGATCTTGGCCACGCGCACGCCCTCGCCGGGCACGATGGCGAACTGGGTGACGGCGGGGCCCTTGTTGAAGCCGCGGAATGAGGCGGCGACGCCGAAGGTGCCGAGTGTCTCCTCGATGTGCTTGCCCTGGCGTGCCAATTCGCCGTCGTCGATCTCGGCCTCGCTGCTCCGCTCCAGGAGTGTGAGCTCGGGCAGCTTCCAGAACATGCCGCTCGCGGCGGGCTCCGGCAGCGGGATCTGCAATGGCGGGGCCGCGGTGGTCGGCGGCCTCTCGGACGTCTTGGCTTTGCGTGCGGGCTTTTCGGGCGCGGCGGAGGCCGGCGCGCTGCCCAGCACGCGAGCCGCGCCGTCGAGGGCGGCAGGCGGGGCCGTCAGTCTGCCGGGCAGGGGCGGTGGATAGGGCGCGGGCAGGTCGGCGGGCAGGCCGTCACGCTCGGCCGGGACGTGCGGGCGGCGGGCAGGCGCGTCGGGCGCGGCCGGGTCGGCGGGCGGAGTCGTGACGAGCGTGACCAGGCCACGGCCGCCACGGCCGAAGAGGCCGACCATCTGGCCGACCGAGAGGTGGAAGGCCAGGATGGCGCCGATGACGGCGAGGGCGAGCAGGATCACCGCCGCGCCCCAGGGGCCGGCCAGCCCCTCAAAGAAGGCGCTGGCGTAGTAACCGGCCCAGCCACCGCCCAGGTTCTGCTGGGCTGCGGCGAGTTTGTCGTCGATTGGTAGCTCGAGCAGGCCGACGGCGGCGGCGAGGATGAGCACGAGGCCGAGCGGCATCTCCCAGTGGAGGTTGCGTAGCCGGTGGATACCGGCGCGGAAGAGCATGATGCCCGCGGCGGCGATGGCCACCGGGACGACCCAGGCGGCCCAGCCGAAGGCCCCGGCCAGGATGTCGCCCCAGACGCCGAGCGGGTGGCGCGCGCCGCTCAGACTGAGGCTGATGAAGGTGAGGACCGCGGTCAGGCAGATGAGCACGGCCAGAATCTCGCGCTGCAGGGGCTGGGGCAGCGCGAAGCCCGATGCGGTCGGCGGCGGGGCGGCTTTGCGCGCGGTGGTCTTGCCGCGGCGGCTGCTCGTGCCGCGCGGGGCAGTTGTACCCTTGCCGGCCCGTTTGCCGGTGACCGCGGTGGTGCGGATGGTCTCGGCGGGGCGGGGAGTCTCCCCGCCCGCCGGGGCGGCAGTCCGGGGCGCAGCCCGCTTCGTCGGGGCCGGCTTGCCCGCCGGGGATGCGCTTCCGGTCTTCGCTGCCATCGCTGCCGCCTTTCTCTACGCGGAGCCTAGAGCTCCATCACGACCGGCAAGACCATCGGCCGGCGGTGGGTCTGATCGTACAGATACTGGCTGACGGTGTCCTTGATCTTGTGGTTCAAGAAGCCCCAGTCGGACGGGTGGGTGTGCGGACCCTTGCCGTTGCCGTTGCCGTTCCGCTGGACGTCGAGCGTGCTCCGCACGAGCTCTTTCGTGCGGTCGAGCAGGCTCTCGGCCTCGCGCGCGTAGACGAAGCCCCGCGTCACGATGTCGGGGCCGCCCAGGATCTCGCCCGTCATACGGTCGACCGTGACGATGACGACCATCATGCCGTCGCGCGCCAGGAACTGGCGGTCGCGCATGACGACCTGACCGACCTCGCCGACGGTCAGGCCGTCGACGAAGACGTCGCCCGCCGCGACCTTGCCCGCGGCACGGATGCCCTCCTGGTCGACCTCGATCACGCCGCCGTTCTCGGTCAGCACGATGTTCTCGGCGGGCACGCCGACGCTCTCGGCCAGGCGGCGGTACAGCTCCAGGTGCCGGCGCTCGCCGTGCACCGGCGCGACGAAGCGCGGCCGGGTCAGGTTGAGCATCAGCTTAAGCTCTTCCTGGCTGGCGTGCCCCGAGACGTGCACGCGGGCCAGCGGCGGGTAGATGACGTTGGCGCCCTGGGCGAACAGGCTGTTGATCACGCGGCTCACGCTCGTCTCGTTGCCGGGGATCGGCGTGGCCGAGAAGATGACCGTGTCGCGGGCCTGGATGCTCACGTGGCGGTTGTCGCCGTTGGCGATACGGCTCAGCGCGGCCATCGGCTCGCCCTGCGCGCCCGTCGCGATGATGACGACGTCCTCGGGCGGCAGGTTGCGCACGTCGCCGATGGTCACCAGCGTCTCGGGCGGCACGTCCAGATAGCCGAGCTGTTCGGCCATGTAGACGTTATTCTCGATGCTGCGCCCGGCGAGGGCGACTTTGCGCCGGTGATAGTAGGCGATGTCCATGATCTGCTGCACGCGTGAGATCAGCGAGGCGAAGGTCGAGATGATCACGCGGCCGGGCGCCTCGGCGATCAGACGGTCGAGCGCCTTGCCCACTTCGCGCTCCGACGGCGTGAAGCCGGGCGTCTCGACGTGTACGCAGTCGGACAGCAGGCAGAGCACGCCTTCCGTGCCCAGGCGGGTGAGAGCGGCGAAGTCCGTCTGCTGCTGGTCGACCGGCGTCTGATCGAACTTGAAGTCGCCGGTGTGCACGATGATGCCCGCGGGCGTGCGAATGCCGAGGCCGCAGGCGCCGGGGATGCTGTGGCAGACGTGGAAGAACTCCACGTTGAACACGCCCGCGTCGATCCGGTCGCCGTACTGCACCTCGTGCAGGTCGGCCTGCTCCATCAGGTTGTGCTCGCGCAGCTTAACCTCGATGAGGCCGAGGGTCAGGCGCGTGGCGTAGATCGGCGCCGGGATGTGCGGGTAGATGAACGGGATCGCGCCGATGTGATCCTCGTGCCCATGGGTGATGAAGATGCCCCGGATGCGGTCCTCTTTGCCCTTCAGGTAGGTGATATCCGGGATCACCAGGTCGACGCCCAGCTGGTCGTCTTCGGGGAAGGCGACGCCGATGTCGACGATGATCATGTCATCGCCATATTCGATGACCGTCATGTTCTTGCCGACCTCCCCCAGGCCTCCCAGGGGAATGATCCGCACATGATCCTTGTCTTTACGATTAGCCAAACTACTATTTCCTCCTCCAGCCGATTAGGGCGAGGAGCAGCATCGACCCCGCGACGCGCGGGTTGCGCACGGCGCAGGCACGGGCGGCACCCGCCTCGCCACAAGTGGGCGGGGTGGGGCGCTGCGGGCGCGCTAGGCCGCGGTGGTGTGGGCGGCGATCTCCGCCAGCAAGGCGCGCCGATCCTGCAATCCAGCATAGATCGGCACGCCGTCCGCGTAGGCCTGCCGATAAAGCAGGCGCAGCAGCGGGTTGGCGATGCGCTCGGGCGCGGGGGGATGGACGCGCAACTGTAAGGGCGCCGCGTCCTCCGGTTCGGCCGCCGGCACGGGTGCCGCGGGTGGGGTCGTTAGCTCCTCTCCGGGTGCTGGTACTCCTTCTGTGTCTACTTGTGTGTCAACTTGTGTAGCGGTGCTACTATCCTCTGTTCCAGATGTCGGTTCCGCAATTCGCCCGGCGGAACGGGCATTGTCACCTAATGAAAAGGGCCGCCAGCGCGGCGCCGCGGGCGCCAGGCCGGCGATCTCGGACCAGGCATAGGCCAGCCGCAAGCCCCCAGCCGCCCGCCAGGTCAGCCCCTCGGGGCTCGTCGTGATCGTCGTGGACCACTCGGCGAGCAGGCTCCAGGCGACCAGCGGGCTGATCACCAAGATGGCCAGCATGAAGGCGGCGTTGATCCAATCGCCGCCGCTCGGCCCGCCGGCCAGCAATGAGACCAGCGTCCAGATCGCGTAGATCGCGATCAGCACGACCCCGATGAGCAGGGCGCCCACGGTCCAACGCGTCTCGCGCCGCAGCCGGTAGGTGTGGCGGGCGGGTGCCGGTGCGCTCTGCGGAACGCTGTTCTGTGCCTGGTCCATTTATACCCCGATCGAAAGTATACGTATGCAAGGATTGTTCCGGATTGCTCGGCGCCTGCCGCGCCGCGGGCGGATCAATCGAACAGGCTCAACTGCTGGAAAGCGGCGTCGGGCTCTTCGGGCGGGGCCGGTTTGGGCGGCGCGGCGTCCTCAGGTGGGGCGGTGCCGTTGCCGGCCTCGGCCTTCAGGCGCTTGCTGCGCCGGCCGGCGCCGCGGGCCGCCTTTGCGGCGGGCACGGCCTCGCTTGGCGCAGCCGCGGCCAGGGGCGCCTCGGCAACCGCCTCGACCTGGGTGTCGCCGACGGCTCCGGCATCGGGCGCTGCCGTCTGCAGCGGGGCCGGTATCCCTGCCGGCGCATCCAGCGGCGCGGCGGCCTCCGTCACGGGCTCAGCGGCGGGCGGCGTCTCCAGGGGCGGCGAGGGCGCTTGCGCTGCGGCTGCCGCTTCCAGGGCCGGCGTTTCCGGTGCGGCCGCGGGTTCGTCCGCCGGTGGGATGGGCGTAGGCTCCGCCGCGGCCGGGCGCGCGGCCTTGCGGCCGCCCGGGGCGCGCTTGCGTGCGGGCACGACGGCGTCGAGGTAGGCATAGGCGTCCTCGGGCGCCTCGGGCGCGGGTGGGGCCGGGGCGACGGGCGGCGGCAGAATCCGGCCGGGTGCGCAGGTGCGCGGCGACCAGGGCGTCGACGTCGATCGGCACGGGCGGCTCGGGCGCGGCGCGGCGGGTGCGGGCGGCGCGCGCCTCGGTCAGCACGGCCGGGAGCTTGCGGAAATCGGTCTTCAGGCTCTCGCGGCCCTCGGGGCTGCGCAGGCCGTACGACGGGTGCAGCATCATCATGACGACGCGGCCGTCGACCTCGCGGGCCTGGCCGTGCACGGCGCTGATCTTGTCGTCGGGGAAGAAATGGTACATCGAATAGCGGCCGAGCGTCACGATGAGCAGCGGGTCGATGGCGGCGATCTGGCGGGCCAGGTAGGGCCCGCAGGCGGCCTGCTCGTCGGGCAGCGGGTCGCGGTTCTGCGGCGGGCGGCACTTGACCACGTTCGTGATGTAGACGGCCTTGCGGTCGAGGCCGGCCAGGCCGAGGAGCTCGTCGAGGAACTGGCCGGCGGGGCCGACGAAGGGGCGGCCCTCGCGGTCCTCGTGGAAGCCGGGGGCCTCGCCGATGAACATCACCTCGGCGGCCGCATCGCCCTCGCCCGGGACGCCGTTGACGCGCAGGCGGCAGAGCCGGCAGAGCCGGCAGCTACGCACTTGCTGGTTCAGGCTATCGAGCTTGGCCACGGGGGCCTCCGGGGGGTACGAACGCATGTGCCATTTCGCGCTTATTATACCGCATGCTCGCGGGGGGTCGCAAGCGGGAGGCGCGGGGCCGGTTTGCGGGCCCGCGGCGGGGTGGGTATACTGGGGGCACGCCGGCACGCGGCCGGCAGCAGGGAGGGCGGATGCAGCAGCGGGGCCGGGGGGCGGCGGGTGGATAGCGGGCGGATCTTGCGCGAGGCGGGGCTGCGACCGCGCAAGGGGCTCGGACAGAACTTTCTGACCGACCCGACCGTGCCGCCGCGCATCGTGGCGGCGGCGGACCTGACGCCCGACGCGGCCGTGATCGAGGTGGGGCCGGGGCTGGGCGTGCTGACCGCGGCGCTGGCCGCGCACCTGGACCCGGCGGCCGGCTGCCTGGTGGCGGTGGAGCTTGACGCCGCGCTGCTGCCCGTGCTGCAGGAGCGGCTGGCGGGGCTGCCCCAGGTGCGCGTGGTGCAGGGCGACATCCTGGCCCAGGATCCGGCCGATCTGCTCGCCGTCTGCGGGCGCTCAGCGACCGCACCCTACCAGGTGGTTGCCAACCTGCCGTACTATATCACCTCGGCGGTGCTGCGCCACTTCCTCGCGGCGGCCCACCCGCCGGTCCGGCTCGTCGTGATGGTGCAGCGCGAGGTGGCGCAGCGCATGGCCGCGGCGCCCCCGGCGATGAGCCTGCTGGCGGTCGGGGTGCAGTTCTACGGCCGGCCGCGGATCATGTTCCGCGTGCCACCCGGCGCCTTCCGCCCGGCGCCGAAGGTCGAGTCGGCAGTCGTGCGGATCGACGTCTACGCGCCGGACGCCCGACCAGTGCTGGGCGTCCCGGCGGATGCGTTCTTCGCCGTGGCCCGCGCGGGCTTCGGGCAGCGGCGCAAACAACTGGCAAACAGCGTGGCGGACGGCCTGCCGTGGCCGAAGCCCGCCGTAGGGGCCGCGTTGGCGCGGGCGGGAATCGCCCCGGCGCGGCGGGCCGAGACGCTGACGCTGGCCGAGTGGGCCGCGCTCACGATGGCGCTGGAGGACGTGGGGTGGCGGCCCGCGGCAAGTGCGGCGGCTGAGGCAGAGGGAGACGATGACTGAACCACTAGAGTTGCGGGCGCCCGCGAAGCTGAACCTGACGCTGGAGATCCTGGGGCGCCGGACCGACGGGTATCATGACCTGGCGAGCGTGATGCAGACGATCAGCTTGTACGACACGCTGACTTTCGCGCCCCGGCCGGGGGGCGAGATCATCCTGGAGTGCGACGAGCCGAGCCTGGCCGCCAACCCACAGGCCAACCTGGTCTGGCGGGCGGCGCGGCTACTGCAGCAGGTGCGCGGGGTCGGCGCGGGCGCGGCGATCACGCTGGCCAAGGGCATCCCAACTGCCGCGGGGCTGGGCGGCGGCAGCAGCGACGCGGCGGCCGCACTGCTCGGGCTGAATCGCCTGTGGGAACTGGGGCTGCAGCGCGGTGAGCTGCTGAACGTGGCCGGGCTGCTCGGCAGCGACGTGCCCTTCCTGCTGGAGGGCGGCACGGCGCGGGTCAGCGGGCGGGGCGACGAGGTCGTGCCGCTGCGGCCGCTGCTCGGCGGCTGGTTCGTGCTGATCACGCCGGGGCTGCCCCTCGCGAACAAGACGGTCGCGGTCTACGGGCTGCTGCGGTCGTTCGAGTACACGAACGGCCTGATCACGCAGCGGCTGGCCGAGACGCTGGCGACGGGCGGTCTCCCGGACGCGACGCTGCTCTACAACGGTATGGAGGACGCCGTCTTCCGCGCCTTCGAGCCGCTCGACGCGATCCGCCAGCAGGTGGTCGCCGCGGGTGGCGACGGCGTGCGCGTGGCGGGGGCGGGGCCGAGCCTGTTCATCTACTTCCCCGACGAAGCCGCGGCGCGGGCGCTGGCGGATGCGCTGGCGGGCGCGGGGCTGCCGGTGCACGTGGTCGAGCCGGTGCCGGGGCGCATGGGGCTTTGACAAAGCGCGGCCGTTTTGGTAGCATGGCGGCTGGCGGCCGCCCGGTGCCGCCTTTGATTTTGCTCAGGAGATGAGGCTCTCACGCATGCGCATTGGTCCGAACGATCTGGTGCTCGACATCGGCAGCGGCCACAGCCCGCACCCGCGGGCCGACGTGCTCTGCGACCGCTACATCGACGACGACACCGAGCGCGGCGGCGCGATCCTCGTCGACCGGCCGCTCATCGTGGCCGACGCCCACGACCTGCCCTTCCGCGACCAGGCGTTCGATTACGTGGTGGCCTCGCACATCATCGAGCACATGGACGATCCGGTGCGCTTCTGCCACGAGCTCATGCGCGTGGCGCGCGCGGGGCATATCGCCTCGCCGTCGGAGATCGCCGAGAAGCTGTTCTACTGGCCGTTCCACAAGTGGTACGTCAACAAGGTCGGCGACTCGCTGGTGCTGCACCCGAAGCGCGACGACCCGAACATCTTCGGCGAGCTGTTCGACTATCTCTACGAGTACAATCCCTGGTACGCGCGCTTCCAGCGCAGCCTGCCCGACCTCTTCTGGATCGAGTACGAGTGGGCCGGGGAGATCAAGATCACGATCCGGCCGGACTCGCCGCTCGATCTGGAGTCGCCGCGACGGCTGCGGCGCCTGGTGCGCCCGCGCGAGAGCCTGCCGGTGATGCTGGGGCGGACCGTGGCGAGCATGGGCGAGATGGTGGTGCCGCCCGCGGCGATCCGGCTGCTGCGCGCCGCGCGGCGCGTCAAGCGCACGCCGCGCCGCGCGGTCGACCTGGAGGCGCTGCTGGCCTGCCCGCTCTGCCACAGCGCGGTGCGCCTCGATCGGGCGGCGGCGCAGGTCGTCTGCACGAACCCCGACTGCGGCAAGGTCTACCCGATCACGCGGGGCTTCCCGCACCTGCTGCTCGACCAGGCGCTGGTCGCGCGGCCGCCCGCCCCGGCCCTGCCGCGCAAGCGCTGAGGCGCTTGACGGGGGTGCGGGCATCGGGTAGAATCAGGCCGAGGCCGCATCACGGGGTATAGCTCAGTCTGGTAGAGCGCCTGCTTTGGGAGCAGGAGGTCATGGGTTCAAGTCCCGTTACCCCGACCCTGGCCCACCCGGGCCTCCCATCCTGCTCCGGCCCCGCCGAATCCCTGCCCGCACTGGGGGGCACGTGTCCGCGGGCTCACCGGCCAGCCACCTGTACCGCCACTGCGATTGAAAGGCCGTCTACCGTAGCGGAGCCGTGTTGCTCGGGAGTCCACCGATGCTTCGCTGCGACCAGGCATGGTCGAAGGCGCGGGACTCCGACCGTAGGCACTCTGTAAAGGGGTGACGTGTCATGCGTAAGCTGAACACCCTCCGCCGTCGGGGTCAGGGGCTGGTGGAGTATGCCGTGATCCTGCTGTTGATCGCCGTGGTCGTGGCGATCATCCTGACCGTGATCGGCGGCACGGTGAACAACATGTTCTCGGCCGTGAATCACGGGCTGTAAACTCGCGCGGTCGCCTGCGTGGCGAACCTCCCGCCGCCCTGGTGCCGCCGGGGCGGCGTTTCGCTGCGGCACGCCGTGCTTGACGGGCGGGCCCCGAATGCCGTAGAATCGGGTACACGCGGGGGTAACTCAATTGGCAGAGTGCCTGCCTTCCAAGCAGGATGTTGCGGGTTCGAGCCCCGTCCTCCGCTCCCATCGAAGCAGCGCGAACGCATCGGCGGCCGGTCCACCCAGGACCGGCCGCCGGGCTTTCCGGGCCCGAAAGACGACCGCGCCCCCGACCTAGCGGTCGGGGGCGCGGCGTGCGGGGACGGGCTACCGCCAGGTGGGGTGCGCGTCGTCGGCCGCGTCGTTGGTGAGGCGCCGGAGGTTCGTGCCGTCGGTGTACGACGTGTAGATCTCCAGGTTGCCGTCGCGGTTCGAAGCGTAGGTCATGTACTGGCCGTTGGGCGACCAGGCCGGGTCGTACTCGTCGGACAGCAGGTTGGTCAGCCGCTCCTGCGAGCCGCCGTTGAGCTTCATCATGTAGATCTCATTATTCCCGCCGTCGCGGCTGCTGACGAAGAGCAGGCGCTGGCGGGCGTTCGACCAGGCCGGGAGCCAGTTGACGCCGGTGCTGTTGGTCAGCTGGGTCACGGCCGTGCCGTCGGGGTTCATCGTGTAGATCTGGTCCGAGCCGTTGCGGTTGCTCACGAAGGCGATCACGTTGTCGGCCCAGGCCGGATCGCGGTTGCTGCCGATCGTCTGTGTGATGTTGAGCGGGTTGCTGCCGTCGGCATTCATGAGCCAGATGTTGTTGTTGCCGCTGCGGTCGCTGACGAAGGCGATCTTCGTGCCGTCGGGGCTCCAGGTCGGGTGGTAGTCGTTGCCCGGATTGTTAGTCAGGCGGACGGCGCCGGAGCCGTTGACGTTCATGACGTAGATTTCGGCCGCCTTGTTCGGGTTGTTGTCGCGGGTGGTCGCGAAGGCAATCTTCTTGCCGTCGGGCGAGAAGGCCGGGTCATAGTTGTCGCCGGTGCTGCCCGCGGTCAGGTTGATCGGGGTCGTGCCGTCCGGATTCATGATCCAGACGTCCTTCTTGCCGCTGCGGGTGCTCATCCAGGCGATTTTGCCGGAGACCGGGAAGGGCGTCGCGGTGGCCGTCGGCGTGACGGTTCCGCTCGGCGTGACCGTGAGCGCGGGGGTGCCGGTGACGGTCGGGACGGCGGTGGACGTGGTCACGACGGTGGCGGTCACGGTGGCGCCGGGGCCGGGGGTACCGGCGGCGCACTGGCCGGCGTTATTGTAGCGCCAGTCGAAGTAGTGCAGGCCGATGTTGCCCATCTCCACCTGGAAGGCGGGCTGGTTGGCCGGGTTGTAAGTGAGCACGCGGCGCTGGTAGGCCTGGATCAGGACGTCCTGATACACGCCGGCCACCTTCACGCGGGCCCAGTAGGCGTCGCTGATGGGGTAGCCGCTGGCGTAGAACCAGGGGACGATCAGCTGTGCGTTGGTGACCTGGCCGTTCTCCATGACCGGCCCCTGCTGGTTCAGGAAGTTCCAGAAGACCTGCGGGATGTTGTGCTGCGTGGCCGGCTCATAGTAGACGTAAGTGCCGGCCGCGACGCCGCTCTTGCTCGAGTTGGTGCCGACGTTGCCGTTGCGGTCGAGCGTATCGGTCGCGACCTGGCCGCGCTTGTCCTGCTGCGGGTGATCGATGCCGCCGCCCACGCTCGCCACGCTGCGGAAGCTGGCGTAGGTCGGGGCGGTCGCGTCGTCCACGTCGCCCGCGATATTAATGCAGGCGGTGTAGCGCGGGCTAAAGGCGTTCGCGCCGATCTGCATGTTGCCGGAGATGAGCTCGACGGTCAGCAGGCCGTTGGTGACGTAGAAGGGGCCATTGGGATCCGCATTGGGATCGTTGATCTCCATGCGGCTCTTGTCGAAGTACTGCACCAGGCGGCTGCCGCCGGGCAACTCCTGATTGGGCTCATGGGTGGCGGTGCGGGGCTGCGGGCCCCAGAACCATGACCGCCCCGCCTGGCCCTGCTGTACGAGCAGGTCGGTGCGGGTCCACACTTTTTGGAACGCGGGATCGGCGAACGGCTGGGGGGGATTCCCGACTTGCGCCTGGACGCCGGGCCCCTGCAAGATCCCAAGCGTCCCGGCAGCCACTGCCAGGACGAGGGCGCCTGTAGACCAGAGACGTTTCTTCATACGTGGTAAGTCCTCCTGGGTTTGGGTGGGGTCGTCACAGCCGTCAGCTATGCCTGTAGGGCTCCATCTGCATTATACAACGGATCAGTGCGCCCCGGGTTCCTATTTCGGCGGCAGTTTCGGCCGAAGCACAGACCAGGTCGGCGCGCAGGCGCCGCGGCGCGGTTGCGACCCGTCGCGGCGCTCGGGTATAATGCGGGTGCGCCCCCGGCGCGGGCCCATAGCTCAACGGCAGAGCGCGGGACTCATAATCCCTGGGTTGGAGGTTCGAATCCTCCTGGGCCCACCGCTGTTCCCGGTCTGCCCGCCACCGTCCCCCCGCCGTGCGGCGGTGGGGGCTACCGGCCGCGCGTGCTATAATGGCACCAGTCATGGAGAACGTCCCCGGTCGCCTGGCGACCATCCTCGCAGTCTGCCTGCTCGCCTTGAGCGCGGCGTGCGGCAGCCCGCCCGTGCCGACGCCGACCCCGGTGCCGCCCCCCACGCAGGCCCCACCGCAGGTGCAGCACCTCGTGCCCGCGCCCACGCTCACGCCTGTGCCGCCGACGCCCGCGCCCGCGCGCCTGGCGGCGGTCGCCGCGCTGCTCGATCAGTGGGGGCTGGGCGATCCGGCGGCCGCTGCGGGCGCGAAGCGGCAGGTGATGAGCGCTACGGACGCGGGCGACGTCACGGCCTACGCGCTGCAGGACGCCCCGGTGCTGACGCCCACGGCGGGCGTGCAGATCGAGCCGGCCCTGCTGGTGCAGCCGGCGGGCTCGCCCACCGGCACGCTCGCCTACGCCGTGAGCGCGGCCGGCAACCTGATCGTGCCCTACATGGTCGTCTGGGGCGAGCATGCCGGCGCCGCGACCATCCTCTACACCTGGAGCGTGGGCGGCACGCGGCAGGCGCTCCTGCCGCTCGTGGTGCTCGACCCGGCGGAGCGCCGGCAGGGTCCGGTCTACTGGACGATCGACGCCGCGCTGCCCGTCTGGTCGCCCGACGGGAGCGCCTGCGCCTTCGTCGACGCGGGGCCCGATGGGCCGCGCATGGCGCTGATCGATGGCGCGGGCGTGGTGCGTGCCACAGGCCCGGCCAGCAATCTGGAATGCGCCAACTGCTGGCCCGACGGAGCCTGGGCGCCCGTGGGCGACCGCTGGGCCTACACGACGGCGGCCGAGGCGGGCGCCGCGACGCCGAGCCCGTTCGGGCACCTTACCTGGCGGCTCGTCGTGCTCGACACGGCCCAGACCACGCCGCGGTTCTCGCAGACCGGCGCGCCCGGCGAGGTGGCCCAGATCGCCGGCTGGCCCGATGCGAACCGGCTGCAGGTGGTGGTGCGGCGGCCGACAATTCCGGCGACTGCGATCACCGGGCAGTCGGGGGCCTGGGTCGACACCTCCTACATCCTGCGCCTGGACGCGACGAACCCCCAACTCGAGCCACAGATGCCCTGAGCGGGCCGCGATCGCCCGCCGTGCGGGGCGCGCTTCTTGCAGAACGGCGCGGCACGGTCGTGGAGGAGGGCATCTTGGAGGGCATCTTGTATGATTAAGACCAAAAGGACGCTGCCTGCCCGCGGCGCCTGGGGCCTGGCCGCATGGGTGCTCGCGGCTTTGCTGCTGCTTGGGGGCGCCGCGGCGATCGCCACACCCCGGATCGCCCGATCCGATTCATTCGTCGATCCGACCTTTGCCGCCCTCTGGAACCGGACGGATCAGCCGGTCGCATCCGGGGCTGCGGTGCGGACGTGGATGTGGGGACCGGTGCCCGGGGTCGCCAAGCGCGAGCCGTATGCCGAGGGACCGGGCGGCGTGCGTCTGGTGCAGTACTTCGACAAAGGCCGCATGGAGATCAACAATCCGTCGGCCGCCCCGAGCAGCCCCTTTTACGTCACCAGCGGCCTGCTGAGCGTCGAGCTCATCTCGGGCCAGGTGCAGGTGGGCAACAACCTCTTCGAGGCACGCGCGCCCGCCCAGATCCCACTTGCTAGCGACGTCGACGACCCGACGGCGCCGACCTATGCCTCGTTCCGGGCCGTGAGTAGCGTGCCGGGATCGGAGCATCCCGCCACTGACGCGACCGGCCACGCCGTCGACCAGACGATCGGCCGGGCCGGGACCGTGGGCCCGCTGCCCGCGGGCCAGTCGGATCACGGGGTTACCTACGCGTATTATGAGCCGCTCACGCATCACAACGTCGCGAGTGTCTTCTGGCAGTTCGCCAACGCGCAAGGGCCTGTGCTCAGCCAGGGCAAGCTCGTGACGCAGCCGGTGTTCCAGCCCTGGTACCAGATCACCGGTCTACCGATCAGCGAGGCCTACTGGGCGCACGTCAAGATCGCCGGGCAGCCGGCCGACGTGCTCATCCAGGCGTTCGAACGCCGCATCCTGACCTATGTGCCGAGCAATCCGCAGGGCTGGCAGGTGGAGATGGGCAATATCGGCCTGCACTACCTCGATTGGCGCTACGGCACGAGCGGCGGGCTGGTGCCCAACACGGCCACGCCGTCCGGGCCGCCGCCACCGCCCGACCTGGTTATCACGGGGATCGTAACGGGCAAGAGCGGGCTCGACCTGAACGAGCAGACGGTGACGATCGTGAATCAGGGCAGCACGCCGGTGGTGATGTCGGGCTGGCGGTTGGTCAGCCCGAAGAACGATCATGCCGACGTCTATTACTTCCCGCAGGGCTTCGTGCTCGACGGCGGGGCGACGGTTGTCGTGCACGCCGGGCAGGGCTTTGATGGAGGCGGCAGCCTATTCATGCGGCGGGTGACCTGGCTCTTCGACGCGACGGGCTACGATGGGGTCACGCTGTACGACGCCGCGGGCCGGGCGGTCGCGAGCTACTACCTGGCCGCGGGCGCGCCGCCGACGCCGCTCCCCGGCGTGACTGTTACGGCCGGCGTGCCGCCCACGCCACTGCCGCTGCCGACGGCGCCTCCCGGGGCGACGGCGACGGCACCCGTCAAGCTGACGCCGACGCCCACCGCGACGCCCACGCTGCCGGGGCCGCCGCCGACTTCGGTGGGAGGAATTGACACGGAGACGCCGACTCCGGACACGAGCGCGACGCCGACGCCGACCAGTGGACCGGGCGACATCACGGCCACGCCGACTGCGACGGCGACAGTGACGCCGACCCCGACCGCCGGGGGGCAGTAGCCTCTCGGCAGGGCCTGAAGGCGGGCGGTCTGGAGTTGCTACCCATGGCCGGCGCACCTCCAGGCCGCGTGGCCTGACCGGTCCTCGGTCCCGGCGCCCGGTGGGCTGTGCGGTCGAGCGGCCTCGCCCGACGGAGCGGGCTCCCACGGACGATTCCGGCCAATAGCCCCTCGGCGGGCATGGCACGAGCCTGGGCGCGCCGGGGTGGGGTGTACAGGCTCGGGAGGTGACGCGGGCCCGCCGGGGGCGCCCCGCGGCCACGGGATAGACGCCGGCCGCCTCAGGCGGGTCGCTCAGCCGCCGTCGTCCGTGAGATCGTCCTCGTCGTCGTCCTCGTCCTCGTCCTCGTAATCGTCCTCGTCGTCGTCGAACTCCTCGTCCTCTTCGAATTCATCCTCGTCGTCGAATTCATCCTCGTCGTCGTCGAATTCATCCTCGTCGTCAAGGTCGTCGTCGTTCTCGAGATCCGCGTCACGGATGCTAATCGACTTCCCCATGGCGATATACTCCTTCACAGTAGCAAAGTTCGTATTAACTGGTTGCCGAAACCGCCTGGCCCCCGTTGCATGGCCGGCGCGCTGCGTACGACCGCGGCCGGCCGGCGTCTGGTCTAAACTCGATGTGCCGCGCCGACGGTGCCCCCGGCATCCGTCGCGCCGGAGGTTCCGCTCTGGGTGCTCGGGGCCCGCCACGCGCTAATGAAATTACTGACATCGCGGGCGAAGCCCTGCGGATCCGTCGTGCCCGCAGGCTGGTAGCGGGGCACGACGGTGCTGAGCGTGGTGCGCCCCTCGCCGCCATAGACCTGGACGACGACGCGGATCCAGTCGATCAGGCCCTGCGTCCACGTGGGATAGGCCTGCACGCCCCCGATGCCCCCCCGGTTGCCGACGATCTCGCCCCAGTTGTGGTTGCCGAACTTGGCCGGCTCGGCATAGCGGGTGCCGGCCCCGCTAATGCGGACGAAGAAGCCGAGCGGGACGGCCGGGTTGACGCCGTTGCTCACGGCGGTCTGGTACAGGGTATCGGCTTCGGGCAGCGCGGGGCTGTTATTGTTCGCCAACACACCCCGGAACTTATCAAGCGTGATCGTGGGGGCGCCCAGGATCGGGTAGTCGATGTAGTCGATCGGGGTGGGCGCGGGGTTGGGGATCGGGATCGGGCCAGGGCTCGGCGTGGCGGCGGCTGTGTCCTTCCACTGGGTGATGCGCGTGATGGCCTGCTGAATATACTGCGCCGTGTCGTTCTCGAAAGCGGGCGCGTACTTCGGGATCACGCTGCGCACGGTGGTGCGGCCTTCGCCGGCGTAGACGTCGCTGAGGAGGACCTCGCACCAGTCGGCCAGGCTATCGAGCCAGCTGCGGTAGATCGCGAACGGGCCCCAGGGGGTGTTCATCGTGCCGGTCGATCGATTGGGGTTGTGCGCCTGGCGCATGTTGCCCCAACTCAGCGTCTGCGTCGACACGCCGGCCGTGCCCTTGGTCGACTCCTTGACGAAGAAGGCCAGCGCCACGGCCGGATTGATGCGATACTGGACGCAGAGGTCGTAGTAACGGTCGGCATCATCCGTGATCGGGCTGCGCGGGTCGGCGGCCAGGGTGTCGTGGAAGAGCGTGCGGCTCATCGTGGGATCGCTCTGGATGTAGAAGTCGACGAAGCGGGCCGCGTCGAGCCGGGTCTTGATCAAGGCCATGAAGCGGGTCCAGTCCCAGAAGTCGTTGGGATCCTGGTGCTGGGGGCTGCGGGTGAGCTCGCGGTGGCCGACGATGTTGTGGCGGTCGGCGGGGATGCCGTACTGCTGCACCCAGACGGCGGCCCAATCGGCGGCAGCCTCGTACTGGGGGTCGGTGAACGGGTCGCTGCCCTTGTTCTCCATCTCGATCTGCAGGGCGGGCCAGTTCTCGTTGCGCGACCAGCGCGCGCCGAGGCGCGGCGGCTGGATCTGGTACTGGGGGTCGACGGCGCAGCCCCAGGCGGCGTTCTCGTCCTTAACCAGTTGGTAGCGATTGCCGCTGAGGCTGACGTAGCGATGGACGGAGACCTGCCCCTTGGTGGTCAGCCAGGGGATATCTGTCGCTTCGGCGCCCGCGCTATGGTGCAGCACGATGTACAGGTTATCGCGCGGTCGCTCCACCCCGACTTTGGCGAGGTAGGTGGCGTCAAAGAAGAACTGCGAGGGAACCCACTGGTCGGCCAAGTGCAACCTCCTGCGCAGCCGTGGGCGAGACGCTTCGGCGGAGAGGGGTCCCGGCCCGGTCAATTGGTCGATTCCGCCTTAAGTATATCCTACCTCGTGCCCTAACACAATAGGTGGGGCCACGGCGGGCGCGGGCATGCGGGGCGGGGTTAGCCGGCCGCGGGGGTCTCGCGGGCCTCGGCCACGCCGGCCGATTTATCCGCCGCGATACGGACGGCCTGGACGGTGCCCTCGGCGGTCACACGGTCGCCCGCCTGCAGCGCGCAGGCGACCGTCACCCGCCGGCCCTCGTGGGCCGTGACGTGGGCGTGCAGGACGAGCTCGGTGTCCAGCGGGGTCGGGGCCAGGTAGCGCACGGTCAGCGTGCCGGTGACGTAGCTGATGGCGGGCAGGCTGCCGTACTCGCGGCCCTCGGCGCGGTAGGTATGGGCGATGGCCGTCCAGATGCTGTGGCAGTCGATGAGCGAGGCGATCAGGCCGCCATAGACGACGTTGGGGAAGCCGGCATTGTAGCGGATGTCGGGCAAGAAGCGGGCGACGACGGTCTGCCCGTCGGCATCCCAGTGGCTCTTGATGCGCAAGCCGTAGGGGTTGGCGGGGCCGCAGCCGTAACAGGTGCCGTTGGGCCAGACGTCTTGTAGAGCGAGATCCGCGGGTTGGGCGGTCATGTGTAGGAGTTCCTCCGGGCGGTAGCGCGAAAACGGGAAAAGGGTCGCGCGAGGGGCGCGACCCGCGTTGGGCCGGGTGGGAGCGAATGCCCCGGGTCGCCGGGGGCGGCGCGTCACGCGGCCGGCCTCAGGCGGTGACGTTAGCGCGCGGATCGGGTGGCGGTGCCACCACGGTCAAGATCCGCTCGGCGTGCGCGCTCGGCGTGGCGGCGTCTCCACCGGGCGTGAGGCCTGCCTGGCGGGCGAGATCCTGCACCTGCGCCCGGACCTCGGGCGTCAGGATGAGCACGAGCGCCGCGCCGGCCAGGACGCCAAGCAGCAGCCCGGTCACGAAACTGGCATCGGACTCAGGGCGCCGGGGCACGAGCACAACCTGCGCGGCCGGGGTGCGACTCATCGCCCATCCTCGCCGGGGGTGACGTCGACCCCGTTGCCGCGGCGCATGAGCGTTTGGACCATGGCGCGGGCGCCGGCCACGGCGCCGGCCGTCTTGATGATCGGCTGCACCACGCTCTCGCTGACGAAGGTCGTCGTGCCCTTGACGGTCTGCATCGTATCGGTGGCCTTCTCGAGCAGCGGCACGACGTTGTTCTTCAGCTGGAAGGCGATCAACGCCAGCAAGCCCGTAACGACAATAAAGAGCAGCGCCCCCACGCAGGCGAAGGCCGAGACATAGGCGACGGCGACGGCCTGCATCCCGACAATCCATGACGGGATGAAGAAGGCGATGATCAGGGGCACCAGCGCCGCGATGACCAGCAGGACGGCGGCGAGGCCAATAAAGAGGTTTCTCATTGTTACTACGCTCTCCTTAGGAAGTGACCCGGCGCGGCCGGAAGGCACGACGGTGACCGGTCGGGATCCTGTGCTCCCGTCAGGCGACCAGGCGCTGCGCGATCAACAGCAACAGCAGGGCGCCCACTGATGCCTCGACAATCGGGACGCCCCCCAGCTGAAACAGGTGGCCAGGCAGCAGCCCGGCCGCGCCGAAGCCCAGTCCGAACCCGAGGATGCTCACTAACCAAAACAGAATCAGTTGCTGTATGTTACGCCCACGCCACAGGTGGAACAGCAAGGCATATGCCGTGCCAAAGCCGAGAAATACGAGCACCGTCGGGGAGAGGATCATGCGGCGGCTCCGGGCCGGGCGGCGGGCAGCGCCGGGTTCTCGATCGTGCCGCCGCCGATCACTTCGTCCTCGTGGTAGAAGACGACGGCCTGGCCGGGGGTGATGGCGCGCTGCGGGGTCTGGAAGTCGACGCGCACGCGGCCGTCGTCCAGGGGCGTCACCAGCGCGGGCGCCTCAGGCGCGCGGTAGCGGATCTTGGCGAGCGCGGCGAACGGGGCGGTGGGCCGGGGCCCGGCGACGAAGTGGACGTCGTCGGCGGTCAGGCTGAAGGCGGCGAGCTCGGCGGCGGTGCCGACCAGGAGCATATTGGCGGCCGGGTCGATGCGAAGGACGTAGTGCGGCTCGCGGCCCAGCGCGCCGAGGCCTTTGCGCTGCCCCACCGTGTAGTGCGGCAGGCCGGTGTGCTCGCCGACGATGGCGCCGGAGGTGTCGACGATGGGCCCCGGCCGCGCGATGCCCGGCTGCTGCTCCTCGAGGAAGCGGCGGTAGTCGTTGTCGGGGATGAAGCAGATCTCCTGGCTGTCGGGCTTATCGGCCACGACGAGGCCGCGCGCGGCGGCCATGCGGCGCACGGTCGGTTTGTCGACGTCGCCGAGGGGCAGGAGGACGCGCGCGAGCTCGGCCTGGCCGAGATGGTAGAGCACGTAGGCCTGGTCCTTACCGCGGTCGACGGCGCGGCGCAGGTGGAAGCGGCCGGCGGCGTCGCGCACGATGCGGGCGTAGTGGCCGGTGGCGATGAAGTCGGCGCCGAAGGTACGGGAGCGCTCGAGCAGGGCGTCGAACTTGACATAACGATTGCAATTCAGGCAAGGGTAAGGCGTGCGCCCCCGGCCGTACTCCCGCACGAAATTGGCCATGATGTGGCGGCGGAACTCGGGCTCAAAATTGAGCACGTAGAAGGGGATGCCGAGCTCGTAGGCCACCATCCGCGCGTCGTCGACGTCCTCGACCGAGCAGCAGCCGTGGTTCAGGCGCCCGCGTCCCGCGGGGGCGCCTGTTTCGGCGTGCAGATCGTGCAGGCGCATGTGCACACCGATCACGTCGTAGCCCTGCTCCAGCAGCAGGGCGGCGGTCAGCGAGCTATCGACTCCGCCGCTCATCGCGACGACTACCTTCTGAGCCATTACCGGCGCTGTTCCCTTCCCAGGCGTGCCTCCCGCACGCATTGCTATCTGTGGTCGCTCCCCGGCGCGGCAGGAAGCGTGCCGCGGGCCCGGCCTAGATCAAGCCGGCCAGGTCGGCGGCGGCGCGGCGCATGTCGAGCAAGACGAGGCCGAGCCGGGCCTCCTTCGGCGCGAGCACGGTCAGCACCGCGTCCGGTCCGACGGCGGTGAGCAGCACGTAGCCGTGCTCGCCGCGCACGAAGACCTGGTCCAGGGCGCCGCGGCCGAGCTCCTGCGCGATGCGGTCGCCCAGCGACAGCATGGCCGCACTCATGGCCGAGACGCGATCTTCCTCGACGCCGGGCGGCAGCGCGGAGGCGATCAGCAGCCCGTCGGCGCTCACCACCGCGGCCGCCTCGCAGTCGCCGCTGCTCGCCTGCAGCCGGCGCAGCCGGGCGACCAGCGCGTCGGTCCGTGTCGACATGTTCCGTCTCCTCGCATGGCGGCCGAGCAGGACGCGCCCGACTACTCTTCCGCCAGGGCCAACACCGTGTACAACAGCTCCAGCAGCACGTTCTTGACCTGCTCGCGCTCGGTGGCGACGAGGGGCAGGACCTTGATCTCGCGCGGCAGGCGCAGGGCGAGCCGCACGTCCTCGGGTTTCCAGGCGTCGGGGTCGTCTTGCTTGTTCGCGGCCACCACGTAGGGGATCGGCCGGTAGGCGTTAAAGAACTCGATGATGCGCTGGGTCTCCCGGAACGTGTCGGGCCGGGTGCTGTCGACCAGCACGACGAGGCCGAGCATGCCTTCCGCCAAGATCTCCCACATGAAATCGAAGCGCTTCTGGCCGGGCGTGCCGAACAGGTGCAGCACGAGGTTCTCGGCCACGGTGATGCGGCCGAAATCCATCGCGACTGTCGTTTCTTTCTTCAGGCGCCGGGTTTCCTCGTCAGTGGCCCGCCGCTCGGTCGACACCACCTGGATCTCGCTGATGGTGTGGATGAACGACGTTTTGCCCGCGTTAACCGCGCCCGTGATGACCATCTTAACCGTATGCACGCACAGAGCCTCCGCCCGTGGATGAACGCCGGCCGGGGCCGGGCTAGATCTGCCGGATCCGCTCGATGATTCGCGCGATAATGCCCCGCCGGACCGTGACGGCGGGCCGGGCCGGCGCGGCGGGCGGCACGGTGGCCAACACCGTGGGCGCCGCGGGCCGCGCCACTGCGGGCCCCACGGCGGGTCCGGCCGGCGCGCGCGCCGGGGCCGCGGCGGGTGCGGCCACCCCGTCGGCCGCCGCGACCACACGCAGCGGGGCGACGGCAGGGGCGCTCGCGCGGCCCGTCTCGACGAGCCCGGCCTGGATGAAGCCGTAGACGATACGGCAAACTTCAAACTCGCTAAGCCCGGTTAGCTGGGCGATCCGGGCGATGCTGTCGAGGCCGTTGATGCGCGCGAAGACGCGCCACTCGTCCGGCGTCAGGTTCACGCCCTTGGCGCGGTCGCTCGGCTGCTCGGCGAAGCGCACGATGACGTCGAGCGTGGGGATGCGGTCCCGAATGCGCGACCACTCGTCGATGCGGCGCACGCCCTCCATGATCACGTTCTCGATGCTCAGGGGGATGGTCACGCTCTCGCGCGGCGGGCGCACGTCGGGCTCGAAGCGGAAGTCGCCCTCCGTCCAGGAGAAGAGGCGGTAGACCGTCTCCTCGATCTGGCTGCGCACGGTGCGGATGATACCTTCGCGTGTAATATAGCCGAGCTCGACGAGGATGAGGCCGACCGGCTTCGCCGGAGCGACGGTGCGCTGCAGATGAATCGCGTAGTCGCGCTGCTCGGGCGTGATCTTGCCGGCGCGCACAAGCAGGTCACCGAGGCGATCCTCGGTGGCGTTCTGCATCGCGTAGACGAGCTTACCGTTCTGGAAGAAGAGGCGCGCCTGGTCGCCCGACCGCTGGAGCACCAGCATGCCCGTCTTATACCCGCGGTCGACCAGATACAGGAAATCGGACAGGCCGAAGTCTTTCAGGTTACCGACAAGGGCCATGATGCGGGAGTCCTCTGCAAACCCGGCCGCGGCCGGCCCGGGTGGTATCGCGAGTCCATTATAGCGGCCGCCCGCGGGGTGGTCAATCGCCGGGCGGCGCGGGGGTCAGGCGCCCGGCGGGAACGCGGCCGGTAACTCGGCGCGCGCCGGGAGAGGCGACCCCGCGGCCTCGGGGGCCAGGACGCCGTCCCGCACCAGCACCCGTTGCAGCGCCATGATGCCCACGGCGACCATCTCGTCGTCGGGCGGGCGAGTGGTCAGGGCCTGGAGCGCCAGGCCCGGCGCCATGACGGCGCGCACGACCGGGTTGCCGTAGTGGCCGGCGGCCCAGCGGATCGCCTCATAGGCGATAGCGGCGACGACCGGCACCAGCACGATGCGCGACAACAGCCGCCAGGCGAGCGGCGGCCGGCCCAGCAGGGCGAAGACCAGGATCGACAGCACCACCACGATGAGCAGGAAGGTGGTGCCGCAGCGGGGGTTGACGACCGTGCAGCGCTGCACATCCCGCGGTGTCAGCGGCAGTCCGGCCTCATAGGCGTTGATCGTCTTGTGCTCGGCGCCGTGGAACCCGAAGACTCGGCGGATTTCGGGCACCCGGCCGATCACCAGCATGTAGCCCAGGAGGAACGCCAGGCGGATGGCGCCTTCCAGCAGGTTGCTGGCCCAATCGGCGGCGATGAAGCGATCGGCCCAACTGGTCAGCAGCAGGGGCAGGACGAAGAAGATGCCGACCGCGAAGAGCAGCGAGGTGAGCAGCGCGGCGGGGACTCCGGCGCCCGCGCCCTCCATGTAGCGCGCCGGATCGGCGGCGGGGGCCGGCACTCCGGCGGGCGGCTCCTCCTCGGAGGCGACGGCGGCCGAGAAGCGGAGGCTGCGGACGCCGAGCGCCAGGCTCTCCCAGAGGAGCACGACGCCGCGCAGCAGCGGCCAGGCGCCGTACTGGGTTAGCCGGGCCGGCAGGGGCTCGTCGTGACAGAGAATGGTGCCGTCGGGCGCGCGCACGGCGACGGCCATGTGCCGCCGGCCGCGCATCATCACGCCTTCGATGACGGCCTGGCCGCCGTAATAGAACTTAGCCACGCATCGTTCCTCTCCCGCGGTGGTGTCGAATTGTCAGTCTGTTGTGGGCATTCTAACAAAAAGCCCGGCCGGATGAAAGGGACTCACGCGTCGAAGCGGCGGCTTTCGCGATACGGCAGCACGTCGATGACCTCGCCGGCCAGGTGGCGTGCCTTCATCGTCTCCCAGTAGTCGACGCCGAACAGCTCACCGTGCGCCTCCGTGAAGACCGGCCGCAGGTCGCGCGGCAGGCCGAGGAAGGTGGCAAGCTCCTCGGGGAAGACGTCGTTCTCGCCCACCGCGAACCAGGGCTCGGCGGCCAGGTCCTCGTCGGCCGTGCGGCCCTGCGGCATCAGGCGAAAGTTGCAGTCGGTGATCAGGCAGAGCTCGTCGTAGTCGTAGAAGACGACGCGGCCGTGCCGCGTGACGCCGAAGTTCTTCAGCAGGATGTCGCCGGGGAAGATGTTCGTGGCGGCGAGGTCCTTGATCGCCTGGCCGTAGTCGACCACGGCCTCGGATGCGCGTTCGGTCTCCACCTGATGCAGGTAGAGGTTGAGCGGGGTGAGGCGGCGCTCGGTGTAGAGGTGCTGGATCACCACGCTATCGCCGTCGACCGTGACCGTGCTCGCGGCGACGCGCAGCAATTCGTCCAGGAGCTTGGGGCTGAAGCGGTCGCGGTCGAAGCGCAGGTGCTCGAATTCCTGCGCGTCGATCAGGCGGCCTCCGCGGTCGTGCTTGAAGACCAGCTGGTAGCGGTTCATGACCTGCCGCCGGGTGGTCATCTTCGGATAGTCGAAGCTGTCCTTGATGATCTTGAAGACGACGTCGTAGGACGGCAGCGTGAAGACGACCATGACGAGGCCGCGCTCGCCCGGCGCGATGGCGAACTGGTCGCTCGATGCGGCCAGATGGCGATGCAGGTCGCGATAGAGCTCGGTCTTGCCGTGCTTGTTATAGCCGAGTGAGATGTAGAGCTCGGCCACGCGCTTGCGCGGCATGATCTCCTTGAGGAAATGCACGAGCGCGTAGGGGCGCTCGACGTCCACGTGGAAGTACCAGCGCGTGAAGCTGAAGACGATGCTCACCTCATCCTCGGTGAGCAGCACCGCGTCGACGTAAATGCCCTCGGCGGTGTTGAACAACGCCAGCACGAGGGGCACGGGGCGTGCGGTCGTGCGGATGCGGCCGACGAGGTAGCCGCCCTTGCCGCGGTAGAAGACCGGGCGGGCCACGTCCAGGGCCAGGATCGTGGGCGGGTCGCCGCCGGCCGCCAAGGCGGCGTCGATCTCCCCGGCGATGCGGGCGACGTCGTCGTCGAGGTCGCGGAAGGGCGCCGCGAAGCCGCAGGCTTCGAGGATGCGGCGGACCGCGGCGGGGGTGCCCGCGTCCGCCAGGTAGGTCTGGTAGACCGGCGCGCTCGGCGGGAGTGTGCCGACGGCCGCGATATCGCCCACGAACTCGATTGCCGGATCGATGCCGACGGTCATGGCGACGCGCATGACGACCGAGTTGTAGAAGCTCTCGGCGAGCTCAAAGTCGTCGCGGCCGCTGATGGCCGCGGCGTAGTGGGCTTTGACGAGGCGCCAGAAGCGGGCGGCGTCCGCCGGCGGCGGGTCCTGTGCCTTGATCGCCGCCACGGCCTGGTCGACGGCGTTGCCGTAGAGGTCGAGGCGCTCCAGGGCGTCCTGGTGCAAGCCGTGCCAGTCGCAGGCCTCGAAGCGCATCTCGGCGCGCCGGGTGATGGCGCGGAAGGCGCGGTGAAAGCCGGCGAACCCGTCGAGGATGGTGGCCACGGCCCACGCCTCGCCGGCCGGTGCCTCGCTTACGATCATGCCGCTCTCGCCTCCTTCTCGCCCTACGGGGCCGTCTGGCGCCATTGTACCACGTTTCGCGCGGCCCGGCGGCCGCGCGCCGTTCACCGGTATTCACCGCCCGCTGACCCCGCTTTGCACCCAACTGCGCTAGAATCAGGGTAGAAGCTGGGAGATTGGGCCAAGTAGAGCATGCGATCTGACGAGGACGCCGCTCTGAAAGGAGGGTGCAATGGACCTGCTGGTTCTGTGCCTGGCGTTTCTCGGCCTGGTGTTGCTGGATATGCTGGCGGTGCCGCGCGGGGCGGAGAGCCGCGATGATTTCGCCTGGCCGATCGGGAGCGGCCTGGCCATTCTGCAGTAGCGCGGCGCTACGGCGCCGCTAACGGGCCGGGACAACATGCAGGCCGGCGTCGGAGACGACGCCGGCCTGCGTTTGTGCGTGCGGGTGGCGATTAGCTAATGCCGAGCACGCGCTTGGCTTCCTCGTAGACGCTGTCGGGCGAGGGCATGATCGCCTTCTCGCCGGCCGGCCCGTAGGACACGCGCACGAACTTGGGCGTCACGCGGCCGACGGGGGCGTGCAGCAGGCCGAACCAGCGCGAGGCGATGTCGGCGATGACGGCGCTGCCGAAGCCGCCCACCGGGCGATCCTCGTCGGCGACGAGCACGCGGCCGGTCTTGCTGATCGAGTTCGAGCACCGTCTGGCGGTCATACCCGGCGTCGACCGTGCGCAGGTCGATGACCTCGCAGGAGACGGCGTATTCCTCTTCGAGGCGCTGGGCTGCGGCCATGCTGCGGGGCAGCAGGTTGCCGTAGGTGACGATGGTCAGGTCCTCGCCCTCCTGGGCGATGCGGGCCAGGCCCAGCGGCACGCGATAGTCGGGCCCGGGGTAGGGCGAGCGGGCCGCGTGGGCCTCGTACTGCGACTTGCACTCGAGGAAGACGACGGGGTCGCCCGAGGCGATGGCCTCGCGCAGCAGGCCCGCGGCATCGGCCGCGGTGCCCGGCACGACGACGCGCAGCCCGGGATAGTGGGCCACGGGACCGACGGCGGCCTCGCTGTGCCAGATCGCACCCGCGCCGCCGAGGTAGTCACCGTAGGCCACGCGGATCACCATCGGGCAGGCGAACGTGCCGTTGGAGCGCCAGCGCAGCGTGGCGATCTCGTCGACCAACTGCTGCCAGCCGGGGTGGATGTAGTCACGGAACTGGACCTCGACCACCGGCAGGAAGCCGCCGAGCGCGTAGCCCATGGCCGTGCCCAGGATCGTCGCCTCGGCCAGCGGGGAGTTCCAGACGCGCTCCGGGAAGGCGGCGCCGAGGCCGCGGGTCACGTGGAAGACGCCGCCCTTGCCCTTGAGGCCCTCGTGCGGACCTGCCTGCGGGAAGTCGGCCACGTCCTCGCCGAAGATGATGATGCGCTCGTTGCGCGCCATCTCCTCATGCAGGACCCGGTTGATCATGTCGCGCATGGGGATGCGCTCGGCGTCGGGTGGCGCGGGGGGGAGCGGCATCGCCGCCTGCCGCAGCTCGGGCAGCGGCTCGGTCGAGAAGGGCGACGCGGTGATGTGCTCGAGCACCGTGGCCGCGTCAAGCTTGGGCTCGGCGGTGGCGGTGTTGGCGGCCTGGCGCACCTCGCGCAGGATCAGGTCGTCCATCTTGGCCAACTTCTCGCCGTCGAAGCCGAAGGTGCCGAGCAGCTGCGCGAGCCGGGTGATCGGGTCGCGTGACTCCTCCTCGGCCAGGTCTTCCGGCTGGCGGTAATAGGCCTGCGTGTCGGCCGACGAGTGGCTGAACGGGCGCGTGACGCGCGCGTGGACCAGCACGGGGCCCTTGTGCTCGCGCAGGTAGGCGACCGCCTCGCCCATGGTGCGGTAGGTTGCCAGGAAGTCGGTGCCGTCGACGCTCATGAGCTCGAGGTGATTGTTCGGGCCGATGTGCTCGTACTGACGATACATGCGGCTCAGGTCGCCGCCGGGCACGTTGGTTTCGACGGGGGTCGAGATGGCCCAGCCGTCATCCTCGATGACGAACATGATCGGCGCCATGTTGCGCACGGCGTCGCGGATCAACTCCTCGACCTCGCCCTCGGAGGTGGTGCCGTCGCCGACCGAGGTGTACACGATCGAGTTCGGGCGCGGATTCGCTCACGTGCAGGCCGAGCTTCTGCTCGAGCTTGAGCGCCTCGGCGCGGCCGACGGCCTGCAGGGTCTGGGAGCCGGTCATCGTGCTGCCGGTCGGGTAGTTGAACTCGACCGAGCCGTAGTGGCTCGTCATCTGCCGGCCGCCTGACATGGGGTCGAAGCGGGAGGCGGTGCCCTGGCGCAGTACGTCGAGCAAGCTGATGCCCGACCAGAGGGCGAGCGCATGGTCGCGGTAATAGGGGAACTTGATATCGTCCGCGCGCAGGTGCATGCCGGTGGCCACGTTGAGGGCCTCCTTGCCGGCACCCGCGATGCTGAACCAGAGGTTCCCGGAGCGATGGAGGAGGGTCTCCATCTTGTCGATCTCGCGGGAGAGGCGCATGCAGGCGTACGCGGCGAGGAGGTCCTGCACGCTGAGCCCGGCAAGCTCGTCCCGCGCCTGCTCGCGCTCCGGGGCATCCTGCTCACTGAGCGGGAAGACGGAGTCGACGAGGGTGGAAAAATACCCGTGGCTCCCTGCCGGAGCCGGCTCGGGCGTCGGCGATTGTGTTGTCGGACGTGACAACGTCGAATGGACCACGACAGTTCCTCCGTACGATGAAAGCGATAACCACGGGGAACTAGCGCGCCACAACGCTGGGGCTTTTCGCGTCCCGACGACGGGACGGGTTCGGCTGGTTCCGATTCCGGCTAATCCGCTTATTTCAGGATGATCCTCTACACCCCCTACTATACATCTTTGACCCCCCGAGATCAAGACAATATTCACGGAATTGTCACCGGCACACACGGCCGTTGTCGCCGCCCAGTGGCATACTGAGAGCGAGATGGGCGGCGAGCGCCTGGCTGCTGTCTGGCGCCCGCCCATAATCCTCATTGCGACGTGCCGGGATTTGCCTCAGGCAATCGGGAGGCCACACATGAGCAATGGCCCTGTGAAGACGGAAGAGCTGAGTCTGAATCGGGAGACGGTAACCGCGAAGATGCGGGAGTTGGTAGAGGAGGCGAAGACGACGGTGCAAACGGTAACGAGTGACCTCCAGACGGAGGAGTTTCGGGTCACCGGCGACGCGGTGATCGCCAAGGTGAAGGAGCTGGTGCACGAGGGCAGCGTGCGGCGCATCACGATCAAGAACGAGGATGGCCACGTGCTGGCCGTCTTCCCGCTGACCGCGGGCGTGGTCGGCGCCGTCCTGCTGCCGATGTGGGCCGCGCTGAGCGTCCTCGTGGCGCTCGTCACCAACTGCACAATCCTGGTCGAACGGGTGGAACCGACCACTCCGCCCGCGTAAAGCGCCGGCCGCGGCGCCTGTTCACGCCTGGCGGCCCCCTGTCTCTCGCAGGCAGGGGGCTCGCCGTATCCCGGGCCTAGCCGACGGTGCGCGTGCGCGGCTCGTAGGACCCGGTGTCGAGGCCCCACGACGCGATCCGCGTGGGGGTGATCCGCACAATCTGCGGGTCGAAGCCCACCCGAATTGCGGGGCCGCCCTCCGGCAGCGCGGCCGCGGTCCCGCGCACCTCCAACCCGTGCAGCACGCCCGGCGTGGGGTGGTCGTCGACGACAAAGGCCGCGCGCCCGGAGCGCGCGACGTCGCGGAACTTGCGGCTGTGCCCGAAGCCCCGTCCGCCCAGGTCGATGCTGTCGTGCTCGGGGTTGTAGCGGAAGCTGCAGGGCACGACATGTAACTCGCCGGCCGCGTCAATCGTCGCCATGTGCCCGAGCGTTTGCGATTGCAGGAAGGCGATCTCGGCGGGGGTAAAGACGCTCATACGGGAACCTCCTTGGGTCCTCTGGCCCTCGGGTGTGCTTACGAGTGCCGCGTGGCGGCGGGCCGGTCACGACAGCGCCGCGCAGCACTCGACGGAGGCCCCTTCGCGTCTAGCGCGCCTTGGCCAAGGGGAGCAGCGGGCTCAGGAAGGCGCCGGTGTAGCTGTCCGCGTCCCCTGCGACCTGCTCGGGCGTGCCCTCGGCGATGATCATGCCGCCCGCGTCGCCGCCCTCGGGGCCGAGGTCGATCAGCCAGTCGGCCGTCTTGATCACGTCGAGGTTGTGCTCGATGACCAGCACGGTGTTGCCCGCGTCGGTCAGGCGCTGCAGCACGTCGAGCAGGCGCTTCACATCGGCGAAGTGCAGGCCCGTGGTCGGCTCGTCCAGGATGTAAATCGTCTTACCCGTCGCGCGGCGCGAGAGCTCGGTCGCGAGCTTGACGCGCTGCGCCTCGCCGCCCGAGAGCGTCGTGGCCGGCTGGCCAAGGTGGACATAGCCCAGGCCGACGTCGAAGAGCGTCTGCAGCTTGTTGCGGATGGCCGGGATATTCTCGAAGAAGCCGAGGGCTTCCTCGACCGTCATCTCCAGCACGTCGGCGATGGTCTTGCCCTTGTAGCGGATCTCCAGCGCCTCGCGATTGTAGCGCCGCCCGTGACAGACCTCGCACGGCACGTAGACGTCGGGCAGGAACTGCATCTGGATCTCGATGATGCCCTCGCCACGGCAGGCCTCGCAACGCCCGCCCTTGACGTTGAACGAGAAGCGGCCGGCAGTGTAGCCCCGAAGCTTAGCCTCGGGCACGCGCGCGAAGACGTCGCGGATCGCGGTGAACATGCCGGTGTAGGTGGCCGGATTCGAGCGCGGCGTGCGGCCGATGGGCGACTGGTCGATCTCGATCACCTTGTCCAAGTGCTCGATGCCGCGGACCTCGGCGTGTGTGCCCGGCCGGGTCTTCGCGCGGTTCAGCTTGCGGGCGAGCTCACGGTAGAGGATGTCGGTCACGAGGGTCGACTTGCCGGAGCCGGAGACGCCGGTCACGCAGATGAACTTGCCGAGCGGGAAGCGCACGTCGATGTTCTTCAGGTTGTTCTCGCGGGCGCCGCGCACTTCGAGGACGTGGCCGTTGCCCTTGCGCCGCTTCTTCGGCACGGCGATCTGCTCGGCGCCCGACAGGAAGCGGCCGGTGATCGAGTCCGGGTTGGCCATGATGTCGGCCATGGTGCCCTGCGCGACCACGCGCCCGCCGTGTTCGCCCGCGCCCGGCCCGATGTCCACGATCCAGTCGGCCGTGCGCATGGTCTCCTCGTCGTGCTCGACGACGAGCAGCGTGTTGCCCAGATCGCGCAGGCGCACGAGGGTCTTGATCAACCGGGCGTTGTCCCGCTGGTGGAGACCGATCGACGGCTCGTCGAGGATGTAGATGACGCCCATGAGGCTGGAGCCGATCTGGGTGGCCAGGCGGATGCGCTGGGCCTCGCCGCCGGCCAGCGTGGCTGCCGCGCGGTCGATCGTCAGGTAATCGAGCCCAACGTCTTTCAGGAAGCCGAGGCGGGCGCGGATCTCCTTCAGGATCTGCCGCGCGATGATCTGCTCGCGCTCGCTCAGGATCGGGTGGCCGTTGCGGCCCGGCGCTTCCGGGTCGTCAGCCAGCAGCGCCGCCCAATCGAGCGCCTTGCGCACCGACAGCGCGGTCACGTCGACGATGTTGCGCTCGCCGACCGTGACGGCCAGGCTCTCGGGCTTCAGGCGCCGCCCGCCACAGGCCGGGCAGGGCCGATCGCTCATGTAGTTTTCGAGCTCGGCGCGCACGCCGTCGGACGTGCTGTCGCGGTGCCGCCGCTTGACCCAGGGGATGATGCCCTCGAAGGTCATGTCGTAGGTGCGCGCGTGGCCGCTCGCCGTGCGGTGCTTGACGTGCAGCGTCTCGTCGCCGGTGCCGTTCAGGATCACCTCGTGCTGCTCGTCGGTAAGCTCGTTCCACGGGGTGGTCATCTTGAACTTGAAGCGCGCCGCCAGGGCCTCCAGGATCTCCAGGTAATAGCCCTCGCCGGCCAGCACGGCGCGCGACCAGGGGCCGATGGCGCCGTCGGCGAGGCTGAGCTCGCGATCGGGCACGATGAGCTCGGGATCAGGGTCCAGCATCGTGCCCAGGCCGGTGCAGACCGGGCAGGCGCCATGCGGGCTGTTGAAGGAGAACGTGCGGGGCTCGATCTCGCCCAGGCTGATGCCGCAGACGGGGCAGGCGGCGTGCTCGGAGAAGAGCCGCTCCTCGCCGTCCTGCACGGCCACGCGCACGAGGCCCTCGCCCAGCTTGAGCGCCGACTCGATGCTGTCGGCCAGGCGGCTGCGGTCGGGATCGCCGGCCGCCGCGGCGAACGGGCTGCCGGGCGTGACACCGCCGGCCGGTGACCTTGCCACGGCCACGGCCTGCGGCCGCTTGACGACCAGGCGGTCGACGACGACCTCGATCGTGTGCATCTTGTAGCGATCGAGGTCTGGCACGGTGTCGAGGTCATAGACCGTACCGTCGACGCGCGCGCGCACGTAGCCCGCCTTGCGGACGTCTTCCAGGATCTTGGTGTGCTCGCCCTTGCGATCCTTGATGAGCGGCGCCAGGACCATGATGCGCGATCCCTCGGGCAGCGCCTGCACGGCGTCGACGATCTCGGTGGCCGACTGTGGCGCGATCTCGCGGCCGCACTGGGGACAGTGGGGATGGCCCACGCGGGCGAAGAGGAGGCGCAGGTAGTCGTAGATCTCGGTGATGGTCCCGACGGTGGAGCGAGGGTTGCGGCTGGCGCCCTTCTGGTCGATGGAGATGGCAGGCGAGAGGCCGTCGATCGTGTCGACGTCGGGCTTGTCCATCTGGCCGAGGAACTGGCGGGCGTAGGCCGAAAGCGACTCGACGTAGCGGCGCTGGCCCTCGGCGTAAATCGTGTCGAAGGCGAGCGACGATTTGCCCGAACCCGACAGGCCGGTGATCACCACCAGGCGGTCGCGCGGCAATTCCACGTCGATGTTCTTCAGGTTATGGGCGCGCGCCCCGCGGATGATGATCTTATCCGACACCCCGTTGCCCCCTCAGCAAAAGAGCCGGTCGCACTGCACCGGCCCGGCACTCCATAGAATGCATGTTCTACCCAAGCAGTATAGCAAACACCCAAAATGCTGTCAATGAGTCCGTAGACGGATCCCGGCCGAGTGCGGCCGCCAGCCTCTAATTATACCATAATGGCTCCGGCCGCCGGGGGCGATTCTGTGACCCGATCGTGATGCGCCGGGGCCGATCCGCGCTTGTATCTGCCCGCCCGATCCTGCTAGAATCCCGCCCGGCCGGTCGCATAGACCCGACCGAAGGAAGGAGTGACGCATGCGACGACACGTTTGGGGGCTCCGGGCAGCTTTGGCCGTGCTGCTCGGCCTGGTCGCGCTGGGCCTGCTGCCCGGCACGCCTGCGAGCGCGGCCAACCTGTACCCCTACGGCCAGTGCACCTACTACGCCAAGAAGATGCGCCCCGACGTGGGCAACCACTGGGGCAACGCGCGCAACTGGGCGGCAAGCGCCCGGCAGGCAGGCTTCCCGGTGAGCGCGACGCCGCGCGCGGGCGATATCGTGGTGCTGCAACCCGGCGTGCAGCGCGTGAACCGCACCTACGGCCACGTCGCTTACGTCACCACGGTACGTGGCACCTGGTTCCGCACGGTCTCGATGTGGGGCAATGAGGCGAACGGGCGGCTGCATGTGGTCTGGTACCATACCGGGCCGGGTGTCAGCTTCATCCACAAGCGCATCGGCTAGGCAGGCAGCGCGTCCAGCAGCGCGGGCAGGTCGGCCAGCCGGTCCACGCGCCAGGTCGGGGCGACGGCGCCCGGCGCCGCCGGACCGACGAGCACGGTGCGGGCGCCTACTCCCGCGGCCCAGGCCACGGCGGCAGGGCTGTCGTCCACGACGACCGCGGCTTCGGGCGCCACTTCGGCATCGGCGAAGATCCGCGCGTAGTAGGCGGGCCCGGCCTTGAAGGTGTCGACCAGGTCAGGGCCGTAGAGCCGGACGAAGAGCCCGGCCACGCCCTCGGCGCCGAGGTAGCCGGCGAGGTCCCAGGACGGCTCGCCGGAGGCGGTGTAGCACAGGTGGCCGCGAGCGTGCAGGCGGCGGATCGCGGCGACGGCGCCCGGGTAGGCGGCGCGCACCCGGTGCGTGACCGCTGCGGCGGCCTGCCGCGCGAGCGCGTACGCCTCGTCGGGCGGGGGCAGCGGCACGCCGACCTCGCTGCACATGCCGGCCAGCCAGTCGTGCTGATAGGCCTGGTCGAACGCGGCATAGCTGCCGGCCGCCGCGAGTCGGGCCCCCCAGGCGCCAGGTGCGAGGATCGCTTCCATCACCGCGCGGTTGGCCGCGGCCCAGCGGGCGGGGTCGCCGCCCAGGCGCGGCGCGAAGAAGGCCGCCACGGCTTCCTGCCATTGCGGTCCCCGCCGCCGGTTGTCGCTGATCACGCCGCCGTCGTCGAGGAACAGCACCGGCGGATCCGGCATGGGCGCGTCTCCTTCCCGGCCGGGGGGCCGGCTCAGAACTGCAGGGTGCCGTTGCTGAGTGCGAGCAGCACGCTGAGCAGGTAGCAGAGCGCGATTACGCCGACGGCGGGGATCAGCAGCACGGGGCCGAGGAAGCCGGGGCGGCTCGGGGCCCGTGCGGCGGTGCCCAGCCGTCCGAGGGCCGCGAGCGCCCCGGCGCCGACGATGAGCGCGGCGGCGGCGACCAGCAGGACCGGCCGCACGACGGCGGGACCGACGCTCGTGGCGAGGAGCCCGGCCAGCACCAGCGGGAGGACACCGATCAGGCACCAGCCCGCGGCGCGGATGTCGCGACGGCGCCGGGCGCGTCCGTCGGCCATCAGCCAGCTACCGAGCAGGCCGCAGGCCAGCGCGGTCAGCAGCAGGGGGAAGAGCGCGTACATCGCGCTAGCCGGGCGGCACGGCGCGGCCCGGACGCGCGACGAGCACCGGACCTGCGCCCGGTGCTCGTCTGGCCGCCGATCGCTTACTCGCGCTCGTCGATCTCGTCGTCTTCGTACTCGCCCTCTTCGTCCAATTCCTCGGCTTCGAGCTCGGCTTCGCCTTCGCTCTCAAACTCCCCCGAGTCCTCGTCGTCGTCGTAGTTGTAGCGGGCGCTGCTCCCCACGGCGCGATACGTCGCCACCGGGCCTTTCGCCGGGAAGGAGAGCCGCCCGACCATGGCGGGCGCCTGGAAGCGCTCGCGGATGATGACGGACAGGCTCTTGTCGCTGACGGTGGTGACGGCGGCAGAGTAGCGGTTGCCCGCCTCCATGAAGCGGACCAGACGCTGGGCCACGCGGGGCTCGACTTCGCCGAGGTACTCGCCCTCGTCGGAGTGGACCTCGAGATGGTTCTCGCGCACCACGAGCTCCAGGCTGTCGCCCGCGGTGAGCGCGTGCAGCTTCGTGCCGCTGGCCAGGTTGATCAGATTGGCGAGCCCGGTCTTGCCCGTCTCTTCGATGAAGGTGTGCGGGGTGACGCGGTCGACCGGGCGCACGCCCGGCCGGCGGGCCGGCGCGGCGGTGGCCTGTTGGGCCAGCGGCGCCAGCCAATTCATGTTCTTCTGGGCGATGGCATTCCCCGGGGCCAGCTCGACGGCGCGCTTGTACGCTTCGTAGGCCTCGCGGTAGTTGCCGAGCTCGAGCTGGGCTTTGCCGAGCCGGTTATAGGCGTCGGCGTCGTTCGGCTCGATGGCGAGGATGGCGCGGTTGACCTCGACGGCCTCGCCCCAGCGGCTCTGCATCGCCAGCGCGATGGCCCGCTCGGGCAAGATGCGCCGCAGCCGCGCCGAGTCATCGGGAAGGTTTTGAGCCATGCAAGATACCTCACTCAGGAAACTACGCAGCCGGAAGTAGCCGGAAGTACTCGTGGCGGCTGCGCTGCCTAGTATATACGATGTCGGCGCCGGAACGGTTGTGTTCCGGCGGGCGAAATCACGCACGAAAACGCCGTAGCTCCGCAAACGCATTAGGTAAACGCAGGGGTCCCGTCCGGGTTACGGCTTTGCGGGCCGGCCGGTCTAGAGCGAGGGGTCGGACCTAGGCCGATGTCAGCTCGAATTGCGCCCCGACCAGGGGAATAGGCTCGGCGAGCTCGCCGGTGAGCGACCAGGCGCCGGCATCGGTGATGCGCACGCGGCGCAGCCCCCCGCGATGGGGCTCCGACGCGGCGCCGGGGAAGTAGACGATCTTGTTGCCCCGGGTGCGCCCGGTCCACTTGCCGCGCTCGCGGGCCTCGACGAGGATCTCGAGCGTGGTGCCGACCAGCGTCGCGTTGAGCTCGCGCCCGATTTGCTCCTGCTGGGCCTCGACCGCGTGCAGTCGGGCCAGCTTCTCGTCGTGCGGCACGTCGTCTTCCCAGGTCGCCGCGACCGTGCCGGGGCGTGGGGAATAGGCGGCCACGTGGACCTTGTCGAAGCGGATCTCGGCCAGCAGATCCAGCGTGTGCTGGAACTGGGCGGTGGTCTCGCCGGGGAAGCCGACGATGATGTCGGTGGCCAGGGTGACGTTCGGGATGGTCGCGCGGATGCGCTCGACCAGATCGCGATAGTAGCGCAGTGTGTAGCGGCGCCGCATGCGGCGGATGATCTCGTCGTCGCCCGCCTGCACGGGCAGGTTGATGTACTCGCAGGCCTTCGGCAGCGCGGCAACCGTGTCGATCAGGCGCTGGCTCATGTCCTTGGGGTGCGAGGTGAGAAAGCGCACGCGCTGCAGCCCGTCGATCGCGTCCATGGCGACAAGCAGGTCGGCAAGCTCGGTGCGCGGCAGCAGGTCGTGGCCGTAGGTGTCGACGTTCTGGCCGAGCAGGGTGACTTCGCGCACGCCCTGCTCGGTCAGCCCGCGGACTTCGGCGGCGATCTCGGGGATCGTGCGGCTGCGCTCGCGCCCGCGGCGGAAGGGCACGATGCAGTAGGTGCAGGTTTTGTTGCAGCCGTAGATGATCGGGATGTAGGCGGCGACCGTGCCCGCCTGCGCGGTCGGCAGCAGCCCTTCGAGGGCGAGCGAGACGCCGTATTCGCCCAGGTCGGGCGCGGCGTTGTTGGGCAGGCCGACCAGGAAATCGCGCACGGCCGACGGCTTGAAAAAGAGGTCGACCATGGGGAAGCGCCGGCGCAGCGTGGTCTGATCATCGGTAACCATGCAGCCGGTCAGGGCGACGAAGGCGTTGGGGCGGCGGCGCTTCAGGCCGGCGATCTCGCCGAGCTTGCCGGCGATGCGCTCCTCGGCGTTCGCGCGCACGGAGCAGGAGTTGAGGACGATTATGTCGGCCTCGTCCATCGCATTGGTCGCCTGATAGCCCCGCTTTTCGAGTGCGGCGCCCACGTAGTTGCTGTCGGCCACGTTCATCTGGCACCCGACGGTCCAGATGAAGTAGCTGCGGTCCTGCGCCGAAGTGTCCGCCATGGTCTGTCTCACCTACCTGCTAGCGCGCCGCCGGGGGCGGTCATCTGACCGGTCTCGTGTCGGACCGGCCGTTGCCGATTGCGTGCTATTATACTCGATGCGGCAAACGCGCTGCAAATCCGGGACCAACGCCAGAAATGCATTCCACCAGCAAGTCCGCAGCTTTCCTCAGCCGGTCTGTGAGCTTTTACGACCAACGCCGCCTGATGGCACGGTTGGTGATGATGCGGCTCGCATTGACTCCCGTTGGCGGCGCATGGTATAGTGATCGCGTTACCTCATCACGCTTGACAGCAGCATGACCAACGCCTGCGCCTCGGCCCGGCCCGCGGGCAAGGCCCGGCACCCGACGCCGCGCAGGATCAGCAACTCACCCGAGCACACGAGCATAACATGGGAAAGGGGCCCGGAATGTCGTCGGCGAAGCCGCGTGATCGCAAGTGCGGTACCTGTCGTTTCTATGAGTCCTCGCCACTGTGGCGCCGGGGCTGGTGCCGGAATCCGCTCCTGTACGATCCATCCACCAATCACCTGGTCGAAGCCAACTCCCTGGCCTGCAGCCGGACTTTCATCGACTACTGGGAGCCGCGCGCGTCGGGTCAACGGGCGCCGAACCCGACGACCGGCACGGAGCGGCTGGTGCGCCGGGCGCCGTCGATCCCGCTGACGGCCACCGGCCCGGGTGGCCGGCCGCTGAGCGGCACGACCGCGGCGACGGCCGCGGCCCAACCCGTCGGCGCGCCGCGGGAGCGGCCGCCGCAGTTGTCGCTGGTCAAGCCCGAGCCGCAACTGGAGGAGCCGGCGCCCCCGCCCGCGTCGGCACCGGCCGCGCCGGGCGAGCCCGCCCTGACGACCCCTCTGAGCCCGCCCGTTGCCGACACGCCGGCCGAGCATTCCGCCCCGACCGTCGCGCTGCCCGCGCCAATCGTGGCTGGGGTGCCCGAGCCCGCGCTGCCGGCGGACCGCCGGCGCCGCTTGCGCACGTTCCTCCTCGTCGCGGATATTGTCGCGGTGGCCGTGCTGGTGTTGGTGCTCTCGCGGATGCACACCCCCACGCCCGCGGTCGTCGACCTGCCCACGCCCACGGCGGTCTCGCTGGGCATCGGCCTCGTGCCGACGGATACCGTCGTGCCGCCCACGGCCACGCCCCTGCCGCGGACGACGGTGCCGACGCCTGCCAAGCCCGTCATGGCGCCCGGCGGGAAGGCCACGCTGACCGGCCTCGGGAGCTCTGGGCTGCGGGTGCATAAGGACGCGGGTCTGAACAGCACTGTGGTGGGCGTGATGCGGGGCAACGTTACTGTCCAGATCGTCGCTGGGCCCAAGGATGCCGACGGTATCACCTGGTGGCAGGTCAAAGGCTGGGACAGCAAAGGCACGCTCGGCTGGGCTTCGGGCAAATACCTCGCGCCGACGCGCTAACAGCGCGCAGTACCTTTAGCCATAGGGCACGCGGTGCAGTGACGGTACGGGCAAACAGTGGGGCCGGGGAGGAATTCCTCCCCGGCCTCGCCGCTTTCCGCGCAGCGCGCGGCACGGTCCGTCGGGCGACGGCTACTCGCGCCGGGGCACCCGCCGCAGGAACGCGCCGACCCCGACCAGAAGCCCCGCCAGCAGCAGGGCCATCAGGCCCGCCGGGAGGGCCGCCGGGGCGCCCGTCGCGGGCATTCCGGGCATGTGTCCGGCACTGGGCGCCGCGTCCGTGCGGATCACCGGGCAGTCTACCACGACGCCCGGGTGGGCGATCGGGTAGCCCGAACGCATCACCGCGTCGACCGAGGCGATCGTGTTCGCCTGATACCCCGCCGGCACCTGCACGAAGTGCACATCCCAGAAGGCGCTGTAGCCCGGCTGGCCGGGGACCACGCCGATGATGTTGTGCTGCCCGGCGACCATCTGGGGCTTACCGTTGGCGTCGAAGCCGGTGATGAAGGCATAGATGGGCAGGGTGGAGTCGGTGTTGGGGCCGAAGTCGAAGTAGTCGACCTCGCGCCCGCGGTACCAGCCCTGGGTGAGCCCCGGCGTGCCCTCGGCCAGATGCGAGCCGATCGGCACCACCGGGCAGTTCACGAGCATCGGGGTGGCCTTGATGGGATAGCCGGCCTGCTTGATCGCGTCGAGCGAGCGGATCGTGTTGGGCGCCGTCCCGGCCGGGACGGTGACGAGATGGACCTGCCAGAGGTCCGAGTAGCCGGGGTCGCCCGGCACGGCGTCGATGATGTTGTGCTGGCCGGCGAGCATCTGCGGGTTGCCGCCGGCGTCAAAGCCTGTCACGAGGACATAGATGTCGTCGGTGGCGACCTTGGCGCCGCCGTTCAGGGGGGGCGTGTTCATGCCGAAGTCGTAGTAATAGGTCGCCCGCCCGTCGAACCAGCCCTGGGTCACCGGGAAGGTCTTGGGCGGGTCGGTGAACACGTCACGGGCGGGTGCCGCCGTGGCGGGCACCGCGAACGCCAGCCCCGCCATCAGGGGCACACAGGCCAGGATCGCGCGCGTCAGTACGGTCTTCATCGTAGCAACGTCCCTTCTTCCTGCGGACTGCTGTCGCTCGGCGCGCGCGCTGCGGGGTGTGGAGGTGTCGCGGAGCACGCCGCATCCGTGGCGGCACGCGCCCGTTGTCTCCCTACCCCGGCCATTGCCTGCCGCTGCCCCCGATCCGTTGCCGATCTTGGCGCGGGTGGCAGGGCAAGCCTCGGCGGCCACGCAGGTACAACGGAGAACAGGTACCGGGCCGGGAAAGTTCCACGCCCTGCCGGAAGAACCCCCGGCGACCAGCGGATTCGGGCTGTCTTGCGTTGCTTCCCCCGCTCTATGCTCGCCGAGTTTGGAATTGGGCGGACGACAGCCTGGGGACGCGACGGGGCCGGGAAGGCGAACCTCCCCGGCCCCGCGGCTTGCCGATGATGGGGGCCCGCCGAAGCGGGCCCCCGGGTTGCACTACTTGGTGACCGTCGGGATGTTGCAGCTGCCGGTCCCCGTGATCGACAGGTAGACGATCTTGGAGATCTGGCCGCGGGTGGCGTCGTTGCCCTGGCGGAAGTACGGGCGGTTGTTCGGGCCGCACGGCTCGCCGGGGCCACCGCAGTCGTAGCCGCTGATGATGCCGTGGCAGTAGGCCGTCTCCACGAAGGTGTAGAAGGCCGTATTGGGCAGCACGTCCTCGAAGGAGCCGGTTGGCGGATTCTGGAGGTCCCAGCCCGCCGCGACGACGTCGATCTTGGACAACTGGCCGCGGGTCACGTTGTTGTACGGGCGGAAGTACGGGCGGTTCTGCGCATCGCAGGGCTCGCCCGGGCCGCCGCAGTCGTAGCCGCTGACCACGTTGTCGTGGGCGGCGGTCTCGATGACGTCAAAGAACGGGAAGTCGGGCTTGACGTCCGCGAAGGTGTAGTCGCCGCCCGGCGGTATGTAGGTGGGCAGACCGAAGCCGAGGACCACGATCTTGACCATCTGGGCGCGGGTGGTGGAGTTGTAGGGCCGGAAGGTGTTATCGGCGTAGCCGCTGATCACGCCGTGGCAGTAGAGGTACTGCACCGGCACGTAGAAGTAGTCGGTTGGGTGCACGTCGCTGAAGGGCAGCGGGCACGGCGTCTCGGTGGCCGTCGGCGGGCCTGGCGTGTTGGTGGGGCCCGGCGTCGCCGTTTCGCTCGGCACGGCCGTGGCGGTGATGCCCGGGCCAGGGGTGTCGGTCGCCGTGGCGATCGGCGTGATCGTGCCCGGAACCTCCGTCGCCGTGGCCGTCGCGCTTGGCGCCGCGGTCGGCGTGGCCGTGGTGCACGGCGGCGGGGTAGTCAGCAGCTCGGTGCTGTTCGTCGCGCTGCTGGACGTGTCCATGCCGGCGTAGACGATCACCCGGCCGTCCGGCAAGGTGCCCTGGGCGTGCCCGAGCCGCGCGTTGTTCAGCGTCGGCCCAGCGGTGTACGAGTTGGTGGCGATGTCGTAGACGTGCGTGGTGGCCACCGGATTGAAGCTGCCGTCGCCGCCGTCGGTGATGAACAGCTGGCCGGTACCAAAGGGCGAGACGCGGGCGTAGTTGCCGGCGCCGCCGAGATTGGCCGAGGCCAGCATGGCCCAGCTGTTGGCGGTCGGATCATAGCTCAACATCGTGTCGATGGGGAAGGTGTTGCCACCCTGGATGTAGGCGCCACCGAACACGTAGATCAGCCCGCCTGCGACGGTCGCGGCCGTGTTGGTGCGGCCGTTGGCGTCGGGCAGCGCGGCGCCCGTCGACCAGGTGTTGGTCGCGATATCGTAGATGTAGGCCGTGGTGACCGCGGCGGTGCCGTCGTCGCCGCCGATCACGTAGAACTTGCCGTTGAGCGCGGCGCCGGCCGCGGCTTCCACCGGGGCGGGCAGCGACGCGCCGAACGTCCACGTGCCGGTCGCGATGTCATAGATCTGCAGCGTCGAGGTCACGACGTACGGCGAGTTGCACGACGAGCAGCCGCCCGCGACGAACACCTTGCCGCCCGTGGCGGCCACGGCGTCCTGGCCGACCGGCACCGGTAGTGGGGCTTCCTGCTCCCAGGCATCGGTCGTCGGATTGTAGCGGTCGACGTCGCCGAACTGCTGCGTGTTGTCGCCACTCTGGCCGCCCGCGACGTAGAACTTGCCATCCGTGCCCATGTCGCCCAGCAGGAGTCCGCGCGCCGGATCCTGTGTCGGGCCCTGCGCCCAAGCAGGCGGGCCGCCGCACGCCAGCGGCGTAGCCGTGGCGGTCGGCGAGGGCGTGGTGCTCGGGGTAACCGGCGGCGAGGTCGGGCTGGGGGTCGCGCCTCCGGGCGCGCACGGGTTGATGGTGATGCTGTAGAGCTCGCAGCCGATGTTCGGGCTGACCTCGTTGACGACGACGACGGCAGTCTGGCCGGCGCCCAGCGAGAACGAGTAGCTGTAGCCCGGACCTGAGGCGCCGCCGTCGGCCAGGTAGTTGGCCTGGGGGTTGCTCGGGTTGAACGAGCCGAGGTAGGCGATGCTGTTGATGGCGTTGTCGCTGCACTCGGGCACGATGCTCACGGTGACGCATTCCGCGCTCCCCGTGCTGTTCGTGTAGGTGTAACTGTCGTAGTGCCGGGTGAGCGTGTCGCTCATGCCGGCCACCGACTTCGGCGCGGCGCAGGAGCTCTTCGGGTCAAACAGGCCGAGGCGGCCGGTCTGCGTCGCATCGGTATCGGTGATGCTGCCGGAGGCCTCGATGCTGCCGGGGCAGAGGGTCGGGGCCGGGCCGGGCGTGTTGGTCGCCGTCGGCACGGGGCCGGTGGCGGTCGCGACGGGCGTCGGGGTGCCCGAGGCCGCACAGCCGGGGAACTTAAAGCTGCCGATGCGCGTGCGCCAGTTGCGCTCGCCGGTCGTCCGCCAGTACATCTGGGTATACCAGAAGGTGCAGTCGTCGGCGGGGTCGATCTGCATCGCGCTGTAGTCGCCCCAGCGGTGGGCGGCGGGGAAGTCTTCCGAGCCGGTACCGGCGAAGAGGGTGGTCTCACCCTGACCGAGGGTGCCCAGCGGGTCGCCGGGCACGCGGCCGGCGTAGGCGATCCCCGGGTAGGTCGTCGCGTTGCCGAAGCTGAAGCCGACCGCGATGTCGCCGGCGCGGTCCTGGGCGATGGAGCCCATCCAGCGGTAGAGGCCGTCGCCCGGGGCATAGGTGCCCTGCTGGTAGACGCTGGCGCCGGCCGCGTTATTCGGGTCGCGGAGCTCATACCAGCGGACGCCGTCGACGCCGCCGGCGTTCACAGTGTGGTTCACGACGAGCAACTCATAGGCCCCGAAGTTACGATAGGCCAGCCGGTACATCAGCCGGTCCGACAGGTTGTCCAGCAGCGTGCTGGTATCGGGCTCCGGCACGCTCGGCGCGGGATAGGAAAACGCGGCCACCGTGATCGCGAAGGGCCCCGTGTAGGTCGAGTTGGCCGGATTCGCGAAGTCGGCATGGAACTTGAATTCATGGAGCTGGCTTGTGCTGTACCACTCGAGGAAGTAGTTGGGACTGCCGGCCGGCGGGAGCATGCCCGCGCTGTCGAGGTCGGTCGGGAGCAAACCCTGATCGCTGCCGTGGAAATAGATCTGTGTCGCGCCCGGATTACCCTGGAGCATGGCGACGCGGTCGTAGGCATAGTTGCCTCCGCCGCCGCTGCCGCCGAACTCATTGGTGCTCATGTAATAGCCGTCCGGCCAGATGCCGAACTTCGGGTAATCGCCGAGTGTATTGCCGCTGTTGTGGTCGAGGAAGCCGTAGCGGTAATAGGAGCCCGTCGGGTCGCCGCTCGTCGACAGCGCGATGCACTGCATGTAGGGCGCGGAGCTCGTGAACTGGCTGAGCAGCCAGCGGTCGGCCATCGCGTCGTAGAGCGCGATCGGGTCGCCGTCGTTGTGCGACTCGCAGACCCCGCCGAAGCCCTGCCACAGGGTGTTGATGTTCACGGGACCGTAGAGCAGATTACCGGACTTATCGTAGACGGCGAACATCGAGTTGACGATCTGCACGTAGTTGTTGCGGCCGACGTCGCCGTTCGTATCGGGCGGCAGGGGACCGTTCTCATTGTACTGCCCGTCGACATTCACGATGGGGGTTGGCATGGCCAACGGGCCCAGCGCGCGCTGGATCACCTGGTCGATGCCGTTGCTCTTCACGCCCGGCTTGGCGATGGCCGGGTTGTCGTTATCCTGGATCTTGTACATGCCCCCGACCAGCGGGCGCATCGAGCGCAGCGGCGGCGACGTGTCGCTGTGAACCGCGGTGCGGACCTCGGGGTTGCGGAGAACCTGCACCCCGGAGGGCGCGGCGGGGGTCGCGAAGGCGGCAGGCAGCACGAACAGTGCGCCGGCTGCCAGCAACCCCACAAGCGCGACGACCACACCCACGGTGCGCCGCCGGCTCGTGCCTGGCAATGTGAACACGATTTACCTCCTCCTGAAAACTGGCTGTCGGACCTGGAAACCGTGCCGGAGGGCACCGCGCGGGCCGTGGTGGCCAACCCCCGGGCAAGGGCCGGGCGAAGTTGGTTCTCCGGTGGGACGGGGGGAACTTGCGCCTGGGAGGAAACGCTATCCCGGCGCACGGGCCGCCCACACGAGGCGCGCGCTTGCTATTATGCTCCGTGGTACGTGGCTAACCAGGTCAATGGGACCGCGGGGCGGCCGCCGCGCATGAGCGCCGGGCCCCTACTGGGCGTGCGAGAGTAACGCGCTGGCCTCCGGCATCCCTCCCCGTGACGACCGCGGCGGCCCTGGTTCGAAGCGGCGCCGCGACAACCACCGCGTGGCTGCCGTGCGCAGCCCTGAGATGACTGCTATTATAGTACAAACCAGGTCCGATCGCTAGTGGGTTTTTGCGGCAGCGGGCCGGCTGGCGGGTCGGCGCGCCACAGACGGCGAACGGGGCCGGGGAGAGAATCTCTCCCCGGCCCCGCGCTTTGCCGACGGGGGCGGGGAAGACCGGCCGGCCGGTCTTCCCCTGCTCGGTGCTACTTGGTGACCGTCGGGATATTGCAGCTCGAATTCCCCGTGATCGACAGGTAGACGATCTTGGAGATCTGGCCGCGGGTGGCGTCGTTGCCCTGGCGGAAGTACGGGCGATTCTGCGGATCGCAGGGTTCGCCTGGGCTGCCGCAGTCGTAGCCCGAGATGATGCCGTGGCAGTAGGCCGTCTCCACGAAGGTGTAGAAGGCCGTGTTCGGCAGCACGTCGGTGAACGAGCCGGTTGGCGGGTTCTGGAGGTCCCAGCCCGCCGCGACGACGTCGATCTTGGACAGCTGGCCGCGGGTCACGTTGTTGTACGGGCGGAAGTACGGGCGGTTCTGGGAGTCGCAGGGCTCGCCCGGCCCGCCGCAGTTGTAGCCGCTGACGATGTTGTCGTGGGCGGCGGTCTCGATGACGTCAAAGAACGGGAAGTCCGGCTTAACATCGGCGAAGGTGTAGTCGCCGCCCGGCGGTATGTAGGTCGGCAGACCGAAGCCGAGGACGACGATCTTGACCATCTGCGAGCGGGTGGTGGAGTTGTAGGGCCGGAAGGTGTTATCGGCGTAGCCGCTGATCACGCCGTGGCAGTAGAGGTACTGCACCGGCACGTAGAAGTAGTCGGTTGGGTGCACGTCGCTGAAGGGCAGCGGGCACGGGGTTTCGGTGGGCGTCGCCGTGCCGAACACAGGCGTGTTGGTCGCGCTCGGGTTCGGAGTGCCGGTGACGCTCGGGCCGGGTGTGTCGGTCGGCGCGGTCGTGGCCGTGGCCGTCGGCGGGATGGACGTCTCCGTAGGCGAAGGCGCCGGGGTGTCCGTCGGCGGCACCGGGCACGGGGCGAGCGTGAAGGTCAGCTGCATGCCGGTGGTCAGGTGCGAGGTGTTGCACTCGAACTCGGTCGACTGGCTCGCGCCGCGCATGATTCCGACCGTGGCTGAGCCCACGTCGTCGACCACGCCGTAGACGAAGACGACCTGCGAGGCCAGACCGGGCGGCGGGGTTTCGTACAGCTGGATTTCGAAGTTGTCGTCATCGTTGCTCGCGTAGGACATCGCGCGCCACTCGATGTTGTAGATGCGGTTGGGCGCGACGCCGACCGTCGAGGTGAAGATGCCGTGGCCGGTACCGCTGGTGACCAGGTCATCCCAGAACGGCGCCAAGGCGTAGCTGAAGATCGGCACCGGCAGGCAGTCGTTGCCGAAGGCGTAGTCGCTCGAGTTCGAACTCCATGGTGCCGTTCGAGGTGATGTAGGCGTTCGTGAAAGATTGGTCGTAGATCTGGACCGGGAACGGCAAGTTTACGCTCGTTTCGCAGTCATCGCAGTGGTTGCCGATGTCGGTCGTGCCGGGGACGATCACGCCCGTGGTCTGCGTGTACGAGTAGTTCGCGCAGATGGTCGGGAAAGGCGTGGGAGTGCTCGTTGCGGTCGGCTGCGGGGTCTGCGTCGGCGGCGTGCCGGTCACGGTCGGCGTTGGCGTGGTCTGACCGCAGCCCGGGAACTTGAACGTCCCGACGCGGGTGTGCCAGCTGGCGCTGCCGGTGCTGGGATAGTACTCCTGGGTATACCAGAAGGTGCAGTCGTCCGACGGGTCGACGGTCATGTCGCTGTAGTCGCCCCAGCGCCCGCTGGTGCTTGTCTGCGAGCCGGCGCCCGCGATCAGCGTCGTCTCGCCCTGGGCCAGCACGCCGAGCGGATCGGTCGCCAGGCGGCCGGCGTAGCGGATGCCGGGGTAGACGGTGGTGCTCGACACACTGTAGCCGACGGCGATGTTGCCATCCTGGTCTTCGGCGACACTGCCCATCCAGCGGTTCGTCGAGTTGGGCGCGTAGGTGCCTTGCTGGTAGATGAAGGGCGTGCCGTTGGGGTCGCGGATCTCATACCAGCGGATGCCGGACAGATCGTTCCCATTGGCGTCGACCGACTCGTTGGTGACCATCGACTCGTAGGAACCGTGGTTCCGATACGCCAGGCGGAACATCGTGTGATCGCCCAGCGTATCGAGATACGCGCCCGCGCTGACCCCCGGCTGCGGGATACAGTTGCGGGAGAGGCCGCACAGGTCGGGATCCCACGGGTCGGCCGCCAGGTTGGTCGGGCCGTCAAGGTGCGAGTTCGCCGGGACGGCGAAGTCGACGTGGAGGTTCCATAGGTGCAGATGGGTGGCGTTGCCGCTGACGGTCAGGAACGGCTCGCGCGCGCCGGACGGCGGCGGGGTGCTGCCGTCCAGGTCGGCGGGCAGGGCGGCGTAGTAGTAGTTGCCCGGGTTGAACTGCTGGAAGGTAGCGCTCAGGCCCTGCAGCATGCGCGTGCGGTCCATGGCGATGAACGCCGGGAAGCCGTACGACTGGCCGTTGAGGAAGACGTTGGCCGTCAGGTAGTAAGCGTCGGGCCAGACTCCGACCTTCGGATAGTCATACAGGTCGGTCGCGCTCTCGGTAAAGGCGTAGCGATACCAGGACCCGGTCGGATCGCCCGTCTGTGAGACGGCAACGCACTGCGCGTAAGGCGGCGAGGAGGTGAACTGGCTGATGACCCAGCGGTCGGCCATCGGGTCGTAGTTGACCACGGGGTCGCCGCTGTTGTGGGTCTCGCAGGTACCGCCGAACCCGCTGAACAACGTGTTGATCTGCAGCGGGCCGAGCAGCGAGGTGCCGCTCTTGTCCCAGATCTGGAACGCGGCGTTCACCGTCTGGACGTAGTTATTGGGGCCGACGTCGCCGTTGGTATCGGGCGGCAGACATCCGCAGCCCGACGTGGCGTAGCTGATGCCCTCGAACGACAGAGCCGGCGTCGGCATGGCCAGTGCGCCGAAGTAGTTCTGGACGTCCGGATCCTTGGCTACTGCCTTGGGCGCCAACTGGGACGGGTAGGGGTTTTCCGGAGCCTCTTGCATCGGCACGACCGGCTTCGGGGGGATGTCGCGCAGGGGCGGCGAAAGGTCGTGCTTGTCGTCGCGGCCGACGAGCGTGCCGTTCGCCAGGACTTTGCGCTCGCCGGGCTTCAGCTGGTCGACGATCGGACCGCCGGCCGTATTGAAGTTCGCCAGCAACGCGGGGCTGCTGGGCGTGGCAATGGTGCTCGCCGCGACCTGGTTGACGGCGTAGACCGCGCCGCCCAAGACCAGCAAGAGCACGATGACGGGGGCCAGGTACAACAAGCGATTTCTACCGGGTTTCCGTAGGGGCATGTTCCTGGTTCTCCTTCCGAAAGTGGGTTGGCCGCGGTGGACTACCGCAAGCTCCCGAGATAAATCGCGGACGATGGGATCACGGAGCGATCAAGCGCCCCGGCAGCGCGCGGCGCGCATGGAACGGGCATACATCGGAATGGCGCCGCGGCCGTTGCTTGGGTTGCGGGTGATCCTCTCCGTTCAGGTATCCCGATAATCCGCAGACGATGGGCCTGCCCGCCGGTTCGGGGTCTGTGGTAGGGCGGGCCTGGCCGCGCGCCGCAAGAAGCATACCGCCGTATCGCCCCGTGTCGAGGCATGGACGGGCCTCGGTGCGAGCCGCACACGGATTCGGCCGGCCGGATCCGCATGTGACAGGCGCTCAGGCCGCGCCGGCGACGGGCCCCGTGGCATACCGGCAGGCCCGCGAGAGCAGGACCGGCCGGAGGTTCTCCTTCGCATTATACGCCAGACCGGCCCCGCTGCCCAGGGATGTGGGCTAATCGGCCTGGAAATCGGTGCGCGAGCGGGTCGGGGCGGGGGTGGCGGCGCGCGGTGCCGGCTGATCCGCGGCCAGGAGGCGCTGGAACAGCGCCTCGTAGGCCTCGGTGACCTGGGCCCAGGAGAAGTCAGCCCGGGCCCGGGCGCGCGCCCGGGCCCGGGCCGCCGCGACGCGCGCCGGGTCGGCCAGGAGCTCGGCCAGCAGCGCGCGCAGCCCGGCCACCGGGTCGGCGCCTCCGTAGTGGAACCCGGCGTCGCCCACCGTCTCGCGGTTCTCGGCCGTCTCGTAGGCGACCACACAGCTGCCGAAGCCCATCGCTTCGACGAGCGCCGGGTGGGTCCCACCGGCGGCCGAGGGCTCGACGAAGAGGTAGGCGTGCGAGCTGAGCTCGCGATAGGCGGCACCGAACTGGTAGCCGGTGAAGACCACGTTCGGGCCGGCGAGCGCATGCAACTGCGCGATATAACGGGCGGCGTAGGGTGCATCGCCGACAATCACGCACTTCTTGCCGGACGGCACCTGCTGAAACGCGCTGACCAGGGTGTGGATGCGGTTCTCGGGCACGAGGCGGCCGACGAAGAGGACGTACTCGTCGGGTTGCAGCCCGAAGCGGGCCAGCGTGTCGCCCGGCGGCACCGGCGCGACGTCGGCGCCGTAGGCGATGTACTCGGCATGCGCGCCGAAGGTGTCGCGGTAGTATTGCTGGACGACGCGCGAATCGGTGATGAGCGCGTGGGGCAGGCGGGCGCCCAGCCACTCGGCGGCGCGAATGTAGCGCTTGGCCGGGCCGGGCCACTTCTCGCGCTTCCAGTCGAGGCCGTCGACGTGCAGTACGGTGTGCCGCCCGGCGAGCCGCGGGATGGCGATGAGGGGGCTATTCGCGGCAACGAACACGAGCACGATGTCGGCGCCCGCCGCGCTGGCGTGCAGGGCCGCGAGCCCGGTGTGCACGAACGTGTCGAGGTATTTGTTGCGGATCGTCGGCAGGCGCACCAGCCGTACACCGGCATAGGTGTCGCCCGGCCAGTGCACGTGGTGCGGGCGGTTGTAGACGGTCACCGCGTGGCCGCGCGCCGCCAGCCGTGTGCTCACGGCCTCGACGCACGTCTCGAATCCGCCATAGTTGGCGGGGATGCCGCGGGTGCCCATCATGGCGATCTTCATGCCTGGCTCCTCGGCGCTCGGATCTCCGAGGCCGCCCTCGGTGCGTGCGCTCGACTGGGGGCACCACGTGGCTCGCGCGCGGCGGCCTCAACCGGCAGGGCGATTATAGCATACCGCGCCCGCTACCGGATCCGGCATTCGCATCGGCCGCGCATCTCGCGACCGCCCGGTAGCAAGCCAGCAGCCGATCGGTCTGTTCGGGCAGCGCGTAGCGCGCGGCGATCTGCCGGGCGGCAGCGGCGCCCTGGGCGGCGCGGGCCGCCAGGTCGCCTGCGGCCATAATGGCGGCGGCCAGCGCATCGGCATCGCTGGGCGGCACCAGCCGGCCGGACGGAGGCGCGTCCCGCGCCAGATCGGCCAACGCGCCCACCGGCGGCCCGATCCAGGGCAAGCCGCACGCGCCGGCTTCGAGCACCGCCAGGCACTGCGCCTCATGCCGCGAGGTGAGCACGAAGACGTCGTGCACGCGATAGAGCTCCGGCAGCGCGTCGTGGAGCAGCGCGCCGGCGAAGCGCACCCGCTCGCCGAGGCCCAGCCGCCGCGCCCGCGCCTCCAGATCCGGCCGCAGGGGGCCGTCGCCCGCCAGCGTCAGCGTGGCCGCCACGTCGTGACCCCCGGCCGGCACGCGGGCCAGCGCCTCCAGCAGCAGCGCCTGATCCTTGACAGGGATGAGCGACGCGGCCTGCACCAGGCGCAGCGGCGCGCCAGGCGACTGGGCCGATGCGTTGGGCCGGGGATGGAAGCGGGCCAGGTCGACGCCAAAGGCCCAGGCATGCGCCTTGGGCAGCAGGCGCGGGTAGGTGCGAGCCAGTTGCCCGTGTATAGGTCCGGAGGGCACCGTGATCCCGTTGGCGAGGCGCAGGCTGACGGCGACGAGCAGGCGGGCCAGGCCGGGGCGGCGGTTGCCGTAGCCGATCGCCGGGTCGACGGTAAGCTCGCCGCCGGCCAGATGCACGAGCGTCGGGATACCCAGCCTCCGCCCGGCCAGCGCCGCCAGATAGCCCGACTCGGTCGCCCAGAAGCCGTGGAGCACGGCGAAGGGGGCATGCCGGTGCTCGCGGGCGATCGCGCCGAGGGCCTCGGCCCAGAGGCGCAGCAGGCTGGCGCCCCAGACGCGATGCGCGCCGAACGGGGCGCCGCCGAAGCTGTGCACCCGGGTTCCGGCCAGGGCGTAGCGGTCGCGGCGCGGCGGGTAGCGCAGGGCGAAGACGTGCAGGTCGACGTCCGGCCGGGCGGCGAGCGCGCGCGCCAGCGTCGTCAGCGCCGGGATGCACCAGTCCGCCGGGTCGCCTGCGAAGCCGGGCACGATAAAGCCGATCTTCATGGTCCGGCTCCGCCCGCGAACAGGTAGACCGTGGCGAAGGGGTAACTCGCGCTGCCCAGCGGCGGGTAGCGGGCGCCGACCAGCGCGAGCAGGCGGCCGCCGGGATCATTCGCGGGCAGGTAAATCAGCCAGACGCGCCGCGCACCCGCCGCCCGCGGTTCCAGGGCGGCCCACTGGGCGTCGACGAAAGCCGGTTGGGCGGGCGGGGGCCAGAGGGCGTAGCCGTCGCGCACGTCCTGGCTCGCCGGGAGACCCTGGGTGGGCCCGTCGTAGTACTGCGCGACCTGCCAGAGCAGCAGGCCCGCGTTCGAGACGACGAGATCGCCGGGCCGCACTCTGGCGGTCAGCAGCGCGCCGATCGTGCGTAGTCCGTCGCGGCCGTGCACGGGGTCGCGGTAGAAGGCGAGCACGCCCGCACCCTGCGCCACCAGCCAGCCCGCGAGCAGCAGCGCGGCGAGGGCCGCGGGCGCGGCGGGACGGGCGCCGCGCAGTCCGGCGGCGAGCCCGGCGCCCGCGGGCACGAGCAGCAGCGGCAGCACGAGCGCAAGGAAGCGCGGCTGCACGAGCCACGCGCCCGTGAGCGCCGACCCGCCAACGATGACGGCGAGGAAGCCGGCCGCGAGCAGCGCCGGGATCCAGACCAGCCGCTGCGCCGGCCGCCGGTGCGTCCACAGCCCGAGCGCCAGGAGCGCGGCTCCCAGCGTAACCGCGAACGCAAGCACCGACCGGGGCCAGGCGCCCGCGGCGCTCGCGCCCATGGTCACCTGGCCGATCAGCCCGCGGACGTCCGCCCAGCCCGCGCGGTGCTCCAGGTGGGCGTACTCGTCCCAGCGCTGGGCCAGGCGGATGCTCATCGCGACCAGCCAGGGCGCCCAGAGCAGCGCGATCAGCGCGTGCAGCCGCAGCCAGGGCGCCCGGTGCCCCGCGGGCGCGTCTCCAAGCAGGCCCGGCCGCGCCTGCCAGATCAGCCCGACCGCGAATAGCTCGCCGAGGAGCAGCGCGCCCATGTAGTGGGTGTAGAGCAGCAGTGTGGCCGCCGCAACGTAGGCGGTCGCGCCGCGCCCGGTGATCAGCCAGGCCAGGCCCGCCGCCACGACCAGGGTGGCGAAGAGGCCGGTCCAGGCGTACATGGTCGCTTCCTGGCCGATCTCCACCGCGAGCGGCGACACGGCCAACAGCGCCGCGGCGAGCAGCCTCGCCGCCCGCCCGCTGGTCAACCGGCCCAGCCAGGCGAGCGCGGGCACGGCCGCGGCCGCCGCGGGCACCGATAGCAGGCGCACCGCGACATCGCCGTGCCCGGCCACCAGGATCCAGGCATGCAGGGCGAGCCAGTAGAGCGGCGCCGAGGGCGGCTGAGCCCAGGCGACGCGCAGCACGTCGAGCGCCGACGGCAGGCGCGCCGCCCAGACGCGCCAGGCTTCGTCGCCCCAGAGCCCGCGGCTGTCGACGGCGACGAGGCGCAGCAGGAGCGCCCCGGCGGTCAGGCCACCGAGCGCCCAGGGCAACACCCGCAGCCGCGCGACCGGGCGCGCTACCGCCGCGACGGTCACGGCGCCGCCTCGGGCTTGCGCGCGGCGATCACGGGGAAATGAGCGTGCTCGCGCGCACCCGGGTGTCGGCGCAGCAGGCGGCGCAGCCGCCCCAGCGGGCGCTCGACCCCCAGGTAGCGCGGCGCGAGCCCGGCCGAGCGCAGCGCCGCGTCAAGATCGGCACCCAGCAGGTATCCGGCGCCACCGGGCGGCGGTGCGGGCTCCGCACCGAGCAGGGCCCGCGCGCGGGCGCGCCCCTCGGCGGCCATGGCCGCGCCCGCTGCCCCGTCCGCGTAGACGGGGCTATCGGTGATGGCCAGCAGCCCGCCCGGCGTAAGCACCCGGCTGATCGCCGCCAGGGTAGGCCACAGGGGCGCGTAGTGCAGGGCGCCGCTGACTGTGCAGAGTGCGAAACTCGCCGCGGCGAAGGGCAGGAGGTCCATGGTGCCCCGCACCCGCCCGAACCAGCCGCCGTCGTGCTCCAGGTAGAGCTGCCCGCCCGCCAGGCCTTCGATCCCCGTGGCGTTGAGGTCGAGCGCCACGGTGTGGTAGCCCCAGGTGGTCAGGTGGCGGGCGAGCCAGCCGTTACCCGCGCCCAGGTCGAGCGCCCAGCGCCCGTGCCCCGGCACGACGAGGCGGCGCAGGCGCGCGAAGCTGCGTCGCCGGATCCGCCAGACCGCGGCCACCGGGTCGGACGGCTTGACATAAGGTAAGTGTAGATAATAGTCCGGCGCGCGCTCCCAGCCCTCCTGCCGTCGCAGGCTGCGGTAGGAGTCGAGGAAGGGCGCCAGGCCCGCCGATTGGGCGGGAGTCAGCAGGTCCCACACGCCGTCGCGGCAGGGGTAGGGGGCCGCGCAGCCGGTACAGCGGGCGCCGCCCGGCGTCGCCCGCAGCGCCCGCCCGCAGGCCGGGCAGCGCAGGCGGCGTAAGAGCTCGCCCTCGAGGATGGCGTGGCCTGCCGGGCGGGGCGTGGGCTCCGCGGTCATGGCGTGCCCGGGTGCATGGCGAAGATGTGCAGCATCTCGATCCAGATGTCGCGGCGCGCGACCTCCTGCAGCCGGCAGCCGTCGCCGCCGAGGTGGGCAAGGATGGCGGGCATGTGGCCCGCGTCGCCGAGGACGACGAGCGCGCGGCCGCCCGGCCGCAGGTGCGCGGGCACGCCCGCCGCGAAGCGGTCCAGCCACTCGTACGCCTCGCCGCCGTAGTAGGCACGCTCGGCGAGCGTGCGCGGCGTGCCGCGGAAGTAGGGCGGGTTGCAGACGATCAGGTCGAACCGGGCGCCGGCCAGCGGGGCGAAGAGGTCGCCCTCGCGCACCTGCAGCCGCGCCTCCAGCCCATAACGCCGCGCGTTGGCCCGCGCGCAGACCACCGCCGCCGGGTTGATGTCGACGGCGACGACCGCACCGGCCCCGGCCCGGGCCGCGGCGATCGCGGCGATGCCGCTACCGGTGCCGACGTCGAGCACGCGGCCGCCGCGCGGCACGACGCCGGGCCGCCCGAGGTAGCGGGCGAGAAAGGCGCTCGTGAAGTGCGGGCCCGGGTCGAAGACGCCCGGCGCCACGTCGAGGCGCAGCCCGGCCGCGCGCACGCGGTGGGCCGGGGCGCTGCCCGGCCGATAGTGCCGGTAGCGCCAGGCGAGCAGGCGCCGCGCGCCCCGCCCGGCCAGGCGTTGCCAGGCTGGGCGGCTTGCCGGCTGCCATGCGGGAGCGATCATGGGCGCATCATACGGGAGCGGGTGCGGCCGGTCAAGCCGCCGGGGATCGCGCGGGCCGCGTATGCTATAATGGGCAACGTCGCGTTACCGTGGCGCCGCCCTGGCGCCGTCCTGGGAGATCGTGCATGGACCTGGCCCCTGGTTCCCCCGCCCATCGCGCCGCGGCCCGCCTCGGGCCGCGGCGCCGGGTGGCGAGCCTCGCCGCCGTCGTCGGTATCACCGCCGTGCTGACCGCGCTCCTGCTGGAGGGCGGTCTGCGCCTCTTCGCGCCCCAGTACGGTCCCGAGATGCTGCGCGCCGCCCTGAGCGGCCTCTACATACCCGATCCGGCCGCCGGGTACCGCAATGCCCCCGGCGCCCATGTCGTCTATGATTACGGCGAATTGCACGCCGTCTACGACATCAACGCGCAGGGGCTCCGGGAGGATGCGGCTATCGGGCCCGCGCCGGCCGGGACCATGCGCCTGCTGGTGCTTGGCGATTCGTTCGCCTTCGGTTGGGGCGTCCCCGCCACGCAGACCTTCCCGCGCCTGCTGGCGGGCAGCCACGCGGCCGGCGGCGATCCGGTCGAGCCCCTCAATGCCGGCGTTGACGGCTACGGCACGGACAACGAAGCCGCCTGGCTCGCCACCTACGGCTGGGCGCTGCAGCCGCGACTGGTGCTCGTCGCCTTCTTCGTCGGCAACGACGTCCGAGATGTGATGCTCGGCATCCACAAGACGTACGTCGATCCGCAAGACGGTCTGGAGCCGGACGGCAGCGCCCGCGTCGCGGTCGGGCTACCGGCGGCGGAGGGCACACCGCTGGGCGCGGCCAAGGGCTGGCTGGCCCTCCACTCGCAGGCCTACGTGCTTCTGCGCGCCCTGGCGCACGGCCTGGCCTCTGCCGTCGCACCCGACACCGCGCCCGCGCAGCCCGGGCTTGCCGATGCCGCGCCCTTCTACTACGCCACGCCTTCGCCCGAGATCGAGGCGGGTTGGGCGAAGACGCTCGGCGTGCTCGACGGCATCCGCGCGGCTGCCACCGCCCGTGGTGCCGAGGTGGTCGTCGTGGCAATCCCCACGCGGGAGCAGGTCGAGGACACCTACTGGCAGGCGATGAAAGGCCGCTTCGGCCTGCAGGACTCCGCACTGGTGCGCGATGCCCCCCAGCGCCGCCTGGCCGTCTGGAGCCGCGAGACCGGCACGCCGCTGATCGACCTGCTGCCCGGCTTCCGCGCCGCGGGCCCCACGCCGCGCTACTTCCGCACCGACCCGCACTGGAACGCCGCCGGCTACGCGCTCGCGGCCCAGCTAATCCACGACGGGCTGGTCCGGCTCGGCCTCTTCCGCCCGTAGCCTCGCCGCACGGCGCAGGTCACTTCGCCGCCGCGTACCGGCGAGGTACGCCAGTGGATCGGCCCACGGTCGACCGCGCAGGCCGCGGAATGGGCCGGTGCGGCCAGACCAGGCGCCGGTCGCCACGAAGGCGCGGTACTCTGCCGCCGAGAGCTCGCGGAAGCCTTCGGCGGCGCGCGGCAGGCCGTAGAGGCGCGCCACGTAGCGGTCGCGCCGGGGGACCTGCGCCAGCCCGGCCGCCTGGCTGCGATAGGCGGCCAGCGCCCGCACCTTGCGCCCGGCGACCGCCCCGATAGCCGCCACCCGGTTCGCCAGACCGGGCCCGAGCGGCACGAAGACCTCGTAAATGCGCACTTTCGGGGAAATCTGAGGCGGGAGCCGGGCCAGCGCCGCGGCGAGCGCCTGCGCGGTGCGCTGGTGCTCCGGGTGGTAGTCGACCGGGGAGGGTGCGTAGACGATCGCGGGCTGCGTCGCCGTCAGCGCCGCGGCCAGGGCCGCCGTCCCCGCCTCGGGCGGCCAGCGCCCTTCGGGCAGGCCCGCGAGGACCGGCGGAGCGATCCCGAGCGCCGCCGCGGCGGCCCGTGCCTCGTCCGCCCGGCAGGCGACGATCGCCGCGCGGGCCAGGCCGCCCGCCCGCGACGCGCCGCCATCCGTCAGGATGAGCACGTGGACTGGGTCGCCCGCGGCGGCGTGGAGCGCGAGCGCGCCTCCGCAGCCCGCGACCTCGTCGTCGGGGTGCGGCGCCACGGCCAGCACCGGCCGCCCTCCGGCCGGGGTCCAGGGCCTGGCCCGCGCCCGGCCCGACGCGCGCAGTGTAACCCCGGCCAGCCCGAAGCCCGCCGCCCAGACGGCGGTCAGCGCCGGATAGACGATTCGCCGGAGCCCCACGCGCGCGAGGCGGCGCGCGCTAGACCACATCGAAGTCGCCACCGGCCACGAGCCAGGCGGCCGGGTCGCCGAGCGCGGCGGCGGCGATCCCCGCGCCCAGCGGTACGATCTCCAGCTGGAACGCGCCGCCCGCGGGCCGGAACCCGGCCGTGGCGAAGTGGGCGCTGAGCGCCGATCCCGGGGCCACGGGCGCGCGCGCGGCCGCGGCGCCCAGTGCCCATAGGTCCTCGAGCGCGGCGCCGAGCAGCGCCGCCGCCGTCGCCGGGTCGTCCGGCGCGACGCACAGGTCGGCCACGAAGCCCGTGCGCCGCCCGCTAGTGTCGACGCAGCGATAGGCCACGTAGCCCGCCGGAGCGGCGCTCGCGCGGGCGAGCAGCACGCGGTAGCCGCCGTCCGGAGCCCCCAGGAAGCGCCAGCGCACCCAGGCGGCGTCGCGGACCAGGGCGCTGCGGTAGCGCGGCGCGAGGCGCGCCCAGAGGGAGTCCAGATCGTCGCCGCCAGACGGCAGTGGCCCCACCTGCCGCCCCACCCCGGCGGCGCCCAGCCGCCGGGCCTGCGCGCGCCGGCCGGCGGCGGTGGCCAGCCGGCCGGTGGCGGCGACCGGGCCGCGGAGTGGCGGGGGCACGCGCGCCGCCAGGCGCGCCTCCGCGTGCAGGCGCACCTGCTGCCAGAGCAGAGGGAAGAGCGGCACCCACCCCAGCGCGTCGGTGCGCGAGCCCCACTGCTGGTTGGGCAGGCCCAGGACCGCGGCGACGCCCGCGGCGGCCCAGGTCGCGTAGATCGCCTGGCCGAGCGCGGTCAGGATGCCCCGTCGCCGGAACTCCGGCGCGGTCATCGTGTCGACCGAGATCATCGCCGGGTCGACCCGGCCGTCGTGCTGCCAGCGCACGGGGATGCCCGCGTACTGCCCGACCACCCGGCCGTCGTCGGCGGCGATGGCCACCCAGACGTTCTCGACCGGTGCGGGCAACCCCTTCAGTTTCCAGCGCCAGGCCTCCACGGGCAGCGGCCGGCCGAAGACGCGGCCGAACAGCGCCGCCAGCGCGAACTCGTCGCCGGGCGCGTACGGGCGGATGCGCCCAGCCGGGAGCGGGTTCGGTCACGGCGCCGCGTCGCCCACGCGATAGACCGTGTAGCCGTCCGCCTGCCCCGCGGGCTGCAGGGTGTAGTGTGCCTGCAGCCAGGCCCAGCGCGCGGCCAGTGGGGTGCCTCCCCACTGTTGCGCCAGGTCGCCGAGGGGCAGCACGAGGAGGCGCGGGCCGGGCGCGGCCCAGAACCGCGCGATGGCGGCCGGATCGGCGTCGTACAGGTCGGCAATCGGCCAGTGGGTGTAGTGGTAGAGCGCGGCGGTGATGCCAAAGGCCAACGCGTGCGGCGGCGCGGCCGGGCTCGTTGGGCCCGCGGCCTGCTGCGCCGCGGCGACCACCGCCTGCTCGCCTGCCTGCCAGCCGGCATGCGTCGCGACCCAGTCGCGCGCGCCACGTTGCCCTTGCCACGCGCCCGCGGCGATCCCGGCCAGCACGAGCACGGCGAGCAGCGCCGCGCCGCGCTGCGCGGGGGATCGGGCGGCGCGGGTGGCCAGGACGGCCTCCAGCGCCGTGGCGGCACCCCAGCCCGCGAGCAGCGCGGCGACGGGGAGGTAGGCCAGCACGAAGCGGTGGGCCTGGTAGGGCGTGCCCGCGTAGAAGAGTGCCGGGCCCAGCCACCAGGCGGCCAGCAGGCCGAGCACCGGTCCGGCCCGGCGCCGCACGAGGCCGGCCGCGCCGAGGACGATCGCGGGCAGATAGAACGGTGCGAGGAAGTCCGTGCCGTCCCAGACGGGCAGCAGGCCATAGAAGACGATCATCGGCTGGGCGAACGTGCTCGTGCCGTCGACGCTGCTGACCGTGGTCGCGAGCACGTTGCCCGGCTGCCAGGCGCCGAGCCAGGTGGCGTAGCCCGCGTCCGCGCCCTGCGTGAGCAGGTAGGCAGCCTGGGGAAGCAGCGCCACGACCACGCCAAGGGCAAGCGCCACGGCGGGCCGCCCGGACGCGGCTGTGACGCGTAGCGGGAGGGCGCGCAGGAGCAGGTAGCCGCCGAGCGGCAGCACGATCAGCCCGGCGCCGTAGCGCACGAGGATGGCCAGGCCGAGCGCCAGGCCCGCGCCGGCCGCCCAGGCAACCTGCCGCCGCGCGGCGGGCGCGCCGGGGGGCGGCCAGGCGTGCAGCACGCCAACCAGCGCCAGCAGGCTCCAGAAGAGCGCGGGCACGTCGCTCATCAGCGAGAGGCCCATGCGGGCGAAGGTGCCGCTCAGCAGGAGGGCGCCGCCCGCCACCAGCCCGGCGACCACCCGGGGCCGCGCTGCCAGGTCGGGGCGCAGCAGGCCGGCGAGGGCATAGACCAACAGCGGGCAGCCCACGGCCAGCAGAAGCGTGATCGCGCGGCCGCCCGCGGGCGAGTCCGCGCCCGCCAGCAGGAAACCGAGCAGCAGATGGAGGTGGTAGCCGATGGGCCAGTGGCCCAGGCTCGCGGTGGAGTAGGGCTGCCCGGGCGGTGCGGCCTGGCCGGTGAGGCGGTCCCAGAAGGCCAGCGCCTCGTAGTAGTAGGCGTAGGCGTCCTGACCGTAGAGCCCGGCGTAGGGGAAGCGAATCAGCAGCCAGGCCGTCCAGGCCGCCGTGCCGGCCAGCAGCCCGGCGGCCCCGGCGCGCGCCCACCCCGCGGCGGGCAAGGCGCGCCCGGCCGCCCGCGCGCCTAACCCAGCGATTCCCATCGTGGGGCCTGTTGCTGCACGGCGGGGTGCGACACGAGCAGGTGCCAGACGATGGCTTGCAGGCCCTCGGTGTGCGGCGTCACGCGCTCGGGGTTGACCGTGGGCACGACGACGCAGGCGGTGGCGACCTTGGCGGTGAAGCCGCCGTCGCGCCCGACCACGCCGATGATGCGCGTGCCGCGCTCGCGCGCAAGCTCCAGCGCGGCGACGAGGTTCGGGCTGACATTCTGCTCCGTGCTGCCGCCGCCGACGGAAAAGACGAGCACGAGATCGTCGGCGCGCAGGCGGCTGGTGCGCAGCCAGCCCACGAAGACCGTGGGCCAGCCCTCGTCGTTGGCCCGCGCCGTGAGTTCGGCCACGTTGTCGGTCGGCGCGTAGGCCTCAATGCCCGCGAGCTTGCGGAAGTCGTTCACCGCATGCGACGCGTGCGCCGCGCCGCCGCCCACGCCGAGGACGAACAGCCGCCCGCCCCGCGCGCGCGTCTCGGCCAGCAAGGCGGCCATCCGCTCGATGGCCGCGGCGTCGAGATTGTCCACGAGGTACCGGGCCTCGGTCAGGTATTGGGCGGCAAAACTCATGAGCGCACCTCCTGTGTGCGGGCGCGGGCCTCCAGATAGCGGCGCGTGGCGGCGAGGCCGGCGGGTGAGCCGACTTCGTAGAAGCGCCGCCGCACGAGATAGGCCGCCAGCCGGCCCTGCGCGGCCAGGGCGGTGTAGAGATCGGCCAGGTCGGCGGTGGCGGTCTCCGGCAGGGCCGCGAGCGCGTCCGGGGTGAGGACGCCCAGGCCGTAGTCGACGTGGTGCATCGCGGGCGTGGGCCGGCGCTTATCATAGGCGCGGATCGCGCCCTCGCCGTACTCGACGTTGCTGCGGTCCCAGCGGCCGTCGTTGCGCAGCACCGTCATCAGCGCGGGCCGGCCGCTGGCCGCCCAGGCTGTGCCGACGGCTTGGTAGTCGCAGTCGAGGTAGGAGTCGCCGTAGAGCACGTAGAACTCCGGGCCGAGCAACGGTAGCGCGCCGCGCAGCGCCCCGGCCGTGCCGCGCAGCGCCGGGCCGTCCCAGGCATAGGCCACGTCGACGCCCCAGGAGTGTCCGTCGCCGACGGCGGCGGCGATTTGCGCGCCGCGGTGGCCGATGCAAAGCACGACACGCGTCAGCCCGTGCGCCCGCAGCAGCCGCAACTGATGGACCACGAAGGGCATCCCCGCCACCTCGACCAGCGCCTTCGGCCGATCGGCGGCCAGCGCGCCGAGGCGCGTGCCCAGGCCTCCGGCCAGGATGGCGACGGTCTCCGGCGCGCCGCTCACGACTGCGCCACCACGCGCGTGCCCTCGAAGTCGAAGCGGAAGCGTACCTCGGCCAGGCCCGCCGCGCGCAGCGCCGCGCGCAGGCGGACCTTGTCCTCGGCGTAGAACATCAGGAAGCCGCCGCCGCCCGCGCCGATCAGCTTGCCGCCGAGTGCGCCGTTCGCGCGCGCCAGCGCGTACCAGGCGTCGATCTGCGGGCTGCTCGTGCCGGAGGCGCGTGCCTTCTTGATTTCCCAGTGCGTGTTCATCAGCGCGGCGAACCCAGCCAGGTCGCCCGCCTCAAGGGCCGCCCGGCTCTGCGCGCCGAGCGCCTTGACGGCGTGCAGGTTGTCGAGCAGGGCGGCGTCGCCCGCGCGGCCGCGCCGGTCTTGCTCGGCGAGCACGCGGGCAGCGGGGCGGGTGATGCCGGTGTAGAAGAGCAGCAGATTCTCCTCCAGGTTGGCCAGTGTGTCGGGGGCCAGGGCCAGCGGCCACGCCTCGACCGCGCCGCCGGGGAGGAAGCGGAAGCAGGTCAGCCCGCCAAACGCGGCGATGTAGGGGTCCTGCTTGCCGACCGGCGCGCCGAGCCGCTCCATCTCGATCATGCACGCCTCGGCGGCCAGCTCGCGCGGGTGAATGAACTCCTGCTTGTAGCCGTGCAGCGCCTTGAGCAGTGCGGTGGTGAAGCTGCCCGACGAGCCGAGGCCCGTGCCCGCCGGGATGTCGGCCAGGCTGGCAATCTCGAGTGGCGGCCCGAGGCCGGTCAGCCGCAGCGCCTCGCGGATGATCGGGTGGCGTACGGCGTCGACCGAGTCGAACTCGCTCCATCTCGGAGTACTTCAGGATCAGGCTGGGCTCGAAGCTGCGGTGCACGGTGAGGTAGACGTACTTGTCGATCGCGGCGGCGATCAGGAAGCCGGTGTGCGCCTCGTAATAGGCGGGCAGGTCCGTGCCGCCGCCGCCGAGGGTGATACGCAGGGGGCTGCGGGTGATGATCATGCCCGGCGTTCCAGCAGCCAGGGATTGGCGCGCAGGTAGGCCAGGGTGCGCAGCACCGCCTCGCGGATACCGGCGCGCGGCGCCCAGCCGAGCGCGCGGATGCGCGCGCAGTCGAGCTCGATGCGCGGGCTGTCGCCCGCCCAGCCCCGCGGCCCGCCCGCGTAGACGCGCCGCGGTGCCACGTCCAGTGCCTCGCAGATCCAGGTCAGCAACTCGTCGACCGTGCAGACGGCGTCCGTGCCCAGGTTGAAGATGCGCAGCGGCGCGTCCGGCTGGGCGAGCGCGCACAGCATAGCCTCGACGCAGTCGCCCACGTAGAGGTACGACTTGGTCTGCCGCCCGTCGCCGAGCACGCGGATCTGCGTCGGGTCGGCACGCAGGGCGCGGTAGAAGTCGAAGACGTGGCCGTGAGAGTAGCGCTCGCCGAGGATCGAGACGAAGCGGAAGATCGTCGCCTGGAAGCCGAACGCCGCGACGTAGGCGCCAATCAGGCCCTCGCCCGCCAGCTTGGACGCGCCGTAGAACGAGGTTTGCACAGGGAAAGGGGCGTCCTCCGGCGTGGGGAAGACGGCGGGCTCGCCGTAGACCGCGCCGCTGGAGGCGAAGGCAATCCGCCGCACCCCCGCCGTACGCATGGCCGCGCAAACCGCCAGCGTGCCGCCCGCGTTCTGGTCGAGATCGCGGCCGGGGTCGTCCGGTCCCGAACGCACGTCGGCATGCGCGGCCAGGTGGCAGACGACATCGACACCGGCCAGCGCCGCGGTCAGGCGGGCGCGGTCGCGGACGTCGCCGCGCACAAGTTGGAAGCCGGGGTACTCGGCCGCCCCGGCGAGGAACTCGGGCTGCCCGGTCGAGAAGTCGTCGTAGGCCGTGACGCGGTTGCCGGCCGCCAGCAGGCGGTCGACCAGGTGGCTGCCGATGAAGCCCGCCCCGCCGGTGACGCAATAATGCACGTCCCCCTCCTCGCCCCGGCGCCCGCGGCCGGGCGCGTCCGGTTGGGGCATGATAGCGCGGCCCGGGGGCCGACGTCAAGCGGGCGCACCGCGCCCAGCACTACTGGCCCGTCGGGCGGACCACCTGGGATCCGCCGTCCGGCCGATCCCTCCACCCCGCGTCTGTGCTATCCTTACGGCGATCAGTCCGATTCGCCCCCTCACAGAAACGGAGGCCCCCCTATGGTCACGCACATCCCCGACGACGACTGGCCGTCCTTCTGAGCGCACCAGCAAGCGCCGTCGCGGCTTCCCGTCCGAGACGCACGTCAAGCGCGGCCCGCGCGTCGTGCACGGCGACCAGGCCCTGCAGGAAAAGCTCGGGCGCAACGATCTCTGCCCCTGCGACTCCGGGAAGCGGTTTCAAGCGCTGCTGCCGCGGCCGCGGCCGCTATGACGGCGTGGTGCGCGCCTACTACTTTTAGGGACGCCGCAGGCGAGGACGCGGCGATGCTGGATCATGACAACCTGGAGGAGTTCGCCGACGCCGCCCGCTACGACCGGGAGGACCACTCCACACGGGCGTCGCGTTCTACAGCGCGCTCGCCGCGGAGACCGGCGGCCCCGTGCTTGAGATCGCCTGCGGCACGGGCCGCGTCAGCATCCCCATCGCTCGGCGCGGAATCCCGATCGTCGGGCTGGATCGCGTGCCGGGGATGCTGGCGCGGGCGCGCGCCAAAGCCGCGGGCTTGCCCGCGCGCTGGGTCGCGGGCGACGCGCGCACGTTCGCGCTCGCCGCGCGCTTCCGGCTGATCTTCCTGACCGGCAACGCCTTCCAGGCCTTCCTGACCAACGCCGACCAGGCGGCGCTGCTGGGCCGCGTCCGCGCACACCTGGCCCCCGGCGGCATCTTCGCCTTTGAGACGCGCAACCCCCGCTGGCGCGGATCGGCGGGGGATGCCCGTGCGGCTCCGCCCGGTGAGGGGCTGTTCGCCTATCTGGAGACCCGGGCGGAGGAGGTGCCGGGCCGATCCTACGTCGACGCCGACGGCCGTGAGGTGCGCCTGGCGCGGACCCAGGTCTACGATCCGATCGCCCAGATCCTGCACTGGACAACCTACCGGCGCCGCCTCGTCGGCGATCAGGAAGAGACGACGGTCACGCGCATCGCCGTGCGCTTCACCTTCCCGCAAGAGCTTGCCGCGCTGCTGGACGGCCACGGCTTCGCGGTCATCCGCCGCTACGGCGACTGGGACTTATCGCCGCTGACCGGCGCCAGCCCGAGCATCATCTGCGTCTGCCGCCCGCGACCATAGCCGCGTGCCCGGCTCCCGCGTTCTTCCATCCGGAGCCTCACGAGAAATGCGGTCCGCGCGTGCGGTTGTGCCTGGTCGCCGCCCGGTGCTATACTGCCCGCGCCCGGAGCGTGCGGAGATCGCCCGTGAGCCGCGAGGGAGCCATGGCCGAACGATCACCCGTCAGCGTCGTCATTCCCACCTACAACCGCGCCGAGTTGCTGCGCGCCACGCTGGCCTCCGTCGTGGCGCAGACGCTGCCGCCACGCGAGATCGCCGTCGCCGACGACGACTCCACCGATCACACGGGCGCCGTAATCGCCGCCTTCGCCGCGGCGGGCGCGCCGATCGTCGCCGTGCCGGGTCCGCCCGACAGCCCGCCAGGCACGAACCGGCGCAGCGCGGCGCGTAACCGGGGTGCCGCCGCGACCACCGCGCCCTGGGTCGCCTTCCTCGATTCGGACGACCTCTGGGAGCCCGTGCGCCTGGAGCGCCAGATGGCGGCGCTCGCCGGACAGCCCGCCGCGGGCTTCGCGTTCTGCAACCTGCAGCAGTTCGGCCCCGGCGGCGCGCCGGTCGCCCCGCCCTACCTGCCCCGCGCGGCCGACTACAACGGCCGCATCCTCGACGCGCTGCTGGCCGAGGCGCTGATCCCGTCGAGCACGCTCGTGGCGCGGCGCGACGCGCTCGCCGCCGTCGGCGGGTGGGGGGACGTGCGCAACGGGGAGGACTACGACCTGACGCTGCGCCTGGCGGCGCGCTATCCGGCGAGCTACGTGCCCGAGGCGCTGGTGCGCCTGCGCGAGCACGCCGGGCGCGGCTCGCGCAACGAGCGCGAGCGTCCGCTGGCCGATACGCTGACCATCCTGGCCCGCTTTCTGGCGGACCATCCCGACCTGCCGGCGCCCACCCGCGCCCGCGGGCGGCGGGGCCTGGCCAACGTGCACTACAAGCTCGCGCGGCTCTATCTGGCCTGGGGCGAGCCCGCCGCCGCGCGCCGCCACTTGCGCGCGCTGCTGCGCCTGCGGCCGTGGGAGCGGCGCGCGCTGGGCGCCTACCTGCGCTCCTGGGCGCCGCCTGCCGGGCGCGCGGCGGGCTAGATCCGCTCGAATTCGACCAGTAGATGGTCGCCCAGCGCCCAGGCGGGCCAGACGGCCGCCCAGTGGCGGTCGAGCCGGGCCAGGCGGCGGAAGAGGCCCGGGGCGCGGCGCACCAGACCGTCGAGATAGAGCGGCGGCAGCAGCCAGGGAAGGCCCTGGCGGCGCACCACGCGAAAGTGGGGCGCGAAGGCACGCGCGGTGACGCCCGGCGTCCAGTAGTAGCAGGTGAAGCGGATGTCCTGCCAGTCGCCGCGCGCGGTCCCTTCCGCCTCGCCGCCCCAGCGGCGGAAGGCGCGGCCGGGGTCGCGAGCGCGCAGGTACCAGGCGGTCTCCCAGAGGCAGTAGCGGTTGAGGAGCGAGAAGACCAGGCGCCCGCCCGGGCGGATCAGGCGCGCCAGCCCGGCGGCCACGGGCGCCAGCGACGGCTCGCAGTTGAGCGGCCCGAGGCTCGAATAGGCGCCGTCGAAGCTGCCGGGACCGTACTCGGCGGCGAGATCGCCGATGCGATGCGCGGGCAGCAGCCGCGGCGTGATGCGGTCTGCCAGCGCCGCGGCCCGCCCGCCCGGCGCCAGCTTGGCCGCGAGCGCGGCGATCATACCCGGCGCCACGTCGGTCGCGACGACGTGCACACCGCGCGCGGCCAGGTGGGTTGCCTCGATGCCGGTGCCGCAGCCGATCTCGATCACGCGGGCGCCCGGCGCGAAGGCGGCGTCGAGCGTGGCCAGGCTGCGACGGCGCGTCCAGCGCGCCAGCGGATTCCGCGCCTCGTCGGCGTCGAACAGCGGCGCGGCGAGCGTGAAGGCCCGGGCGGATGTCCCTGCCGGGGGCGTCTGTAGCGCGGCATCGCCGGTCGGTGTTGTCTGCTCGCTCTGATCGGTCATGCCCACCTGCCTTCGGGTCGGCGCCGCCCGGCTTGACAGGGCTCGGGCGTGCCGTCTACGATTCCCCGGTAACCGCGCGCCGGCCGCGCGGGAAAGGAGCCCGGTTCTGATCGCGCCCGCCCCGGCCGCGGCGCCTGCCGCGCGGCCCGCCACTCCAGTCCGCCCTGCCTGGGGCGACCGCGCGCGCCTCGGCGCGTTCGCCGTGCTCGCCGTGGCCGTGACGCTCGACCATTATACCCTGGATGTGGCCGGCGCGCGGATCAAGCTGGAGCACGTCGTCCTGGCCGCGCTGCTCGCTCTCGGCGCGGTCGCCGCGCTGCGCGGTCGCCGCCCGCCGATCCCCGGTGCCCTGCTCTGGATCCCGGCCTGGCTGCTCGTAACGGCGCTGGCCTCCCTCGTGAACGCGCCTGCCCCGGCGACCAGCCTGCGGCACACAGCCATGCTGGCGCTCGTGACGAGCGGCGCCTTCGTCACCTACGCGCTGCTCGACAGCCCCGCCCGGCTGCGCCGGGCGGTGGGGCTGCTGGCGGGGCTCGGCGTGCTCGAAGCCCTGGCCGCGCTCGGCGCCGCGGGTCTCGCCCAATTGGGCGGCACCTGGGGCACCCAGCCGGGCTTCATCGGCACGCGCGTGCCCTACGGCACGCTCTGGGAGGCCAATATCCTGGGCAGCTACCTGGCGGCCGCGGGCACGCTGCTTGTCTTCCTGCTGCTCGCCGCCCGCCGCCTCCGCCCCGCACTGATCCTGGCAGGTGGGTTAGCGGTCCTGCTCGTCGCGCTGGGCCTGAGCGCGACGCGGGCCGCGTGGGTTGCCTTCCCGCTGGGCGTCGCGGCGGGCCTGGCGGCGCTGCTGTTGCTGCCCGGCGGCTTACCCCGCCCGCGCCGCCCCGTCGCCGTGAACACCGCGCTGGGCGCCGGGGCATTCGGGCTCGCGGTCGCGGCGCTGCTGCTGACGCCCGCCGTGCTGCCGCGCGCCGCGCAGGGCCTGGCCGGGCGAACGGCGCTGGCTATCTATGACCCGCGCACCGACCCCTCGGTGGCCGCGCGGGCCGGCAGCCTGAGCACGGCCTGGGCGGGCATCGCGGCGCACCCGATCCTCGGCAACGGCGCGGGCAGCTTCGCTGCCGTCTATAGCGACGCGCAAGGGGAGCCGGGCTGGCTCAGCAATCTGGAGCTCCACCTGCTTTACGACAGTGGTCTGCTCGGCCTCGGCCTGGTGCTGGCCGGCGCAGCCCTGCTGGTGGCCGGCGCCTGGCGGGGGTTGCGGCGCGGCGGCGCGGCGGCGGCCGGGCTGGTCCCGAGCCTGGCGGCCCTGCTGGCCGTGGGCGTCGTGCTCGGCGTGGCCTACCAGACGACGGAGGCAACGTGGTTGGGCTACACCTGGGTGTACGCCGGCTTGCTGGCGCGTGCGGCGCAACTGGCGAACGCGTCTGCCCCGGCGGGCTCCGGCATAGCGCGCGCGGGCCAGAGGCCGGGCACCGCCAGGGGCGACCTCCGTCCATAACGCCGCGGGCCGCCGAGAAGTCGTGGGAGTGCCGAGGGGATTGGGGAGGATCCAGAGCGCCGCCGGGATCCCGACGACCGGTCGTCGCGGACCCCGGCGGACGCCGGGCAAGCAAAAGCCCCGAACAGACCTTGCGGTTCATCCGGGGCTCTGCCGCTCCACCGAATTGCTTCGGGGAACAACCCTCGTCACGATATCCTGAGCTTCGCGTCGCCCTTGCGGGTTCCGTTCCGCTGAGTACTTCGTTTCGCTGGTGACCCTATATTAGCACGATTCGGCTACTGAGTCAATAGATGCGATCGCAGGTTATACACCACTTTATCCACGACTTATCCACAGGCTCCGGACCCGCTTCGTTGCTCGGCAGCCTGCCGCGTGGCGCGCGGTGGGGCGCGCGCCCGTGGGCAGCCAGCCGGGTGGCGGGGGCCGCATCCCGCCCGGCGAGGTGCGCCGGCCGATGGGTTAGCCCGCGCTTCGGGGACGCCACGGCCTCTTGCCACGCAAGAGCGGATCAGCCGGCGTGCGTCGGCCGGTGCGGTGGTGGGCGGGATGACTGCGGGGCGGAGGCCGGGCGGAAGGCATAACAAAAGCCCCGAACAGACCTTGCGGTTCATCCGGGGCTTTGTCGCTCCACCGAATTGCTCCGGCGAAACATCCCTGCGTCTCGCGATACCAAACTTCGCGTCGCCCTTGCGGGTCCCGTTCGGCTCAGTATTTCGGTTCGCTGGTAGCCCTATGCTAGCACGAAACGCGCGACGAGTCAAGAGATCGGCCCGCAGGTTATACACCACTTTTTCCACAAGTTGTCCACTTGCCGGTGGATAACATGCCGCCCCGGCATGACAACGGGGCCGGAGCATCATGCTCCGGCCCCGCGAATACCGCCCGCGCCCGCCTTAAGGTGCCGGGGTCGGGACGACGGCGGTCAGCGTCAGGATCGCGTCGTTGATGGCGTTGCCGAACAGCGACACGCCCGCGAGGGTGATGATCAGCTCGAGCAGACCCAGCACCAGCGCGACGATGCCGAGCACGAGACCGGCCATCGCCAGGCCGCTCCCGCCCTGGGCCGACTGGCGAATCTGATTGCGAGCCATAAAGCCCAGGATCGCGCCGATTGCGCCGAGCACGATGCTCACAGGAGAGAGGAACACACACAGCGGCAGGAGCGCCAGGATGCTGACGATCAGTGCCACGATCGCCAGCACGTTCGTGCTGCCGCCGCTCGCCGTCGCGGCAGTATATGTGCCGCCGGGCGGCGGGGTATAGCCGCCGGCCGGCGGGGCCGGCGGAGGCGTGTAGCCGCCACTGGGCGGGGGCGTGTAGCCGCCGCTCGGGGGTGGCGTGTAGCCGCCCTGGCTGCCTGTGCCGCCCTCGTTGCCCGACGGGGGTTGTCCGTAGCTCATGAACTGGACCCTCCTAAAGCTAAGTTGATAACACCGCCGTATCTCAGAGGCTTTCCGCCAACGCGGCCCCCACGCGCTGCAACTCGAAGCGTGCACGGCCGAGATTGCCGTCCGCCTGGACGACGAGCAAGAGGAAGTAATCGGGGGTCACCAGCCGGGTGAGGAAGGCGCGCTCCTCGGTTTCGAGGCTGATGGTGCGCAAGGTGCCCCAGTGCGCGGTGTCCGCGGCGCGGCGCGCGGCCAGCACGAGGTCGGCCAGCTCGACGCCCCAGGCCTGCGGATCCTGCGCGGCCGGCGTGGAGCCGTTCTGCGGCAGGGTCTTGGCCCCCGTGACCGTCTCGACGGCCAGCCCATCCACGCCCAGCAGGCTGATCGCTACCGCTCCGGGGATTTTCTCGACGGCCCCGGCGAGCAGCTCGGTCAGATCCATCACAGGGACTCTCCTTTCGGGGTCTCCACCTTGGGATTGAGCTGCCACCTCCTGAGGAGGCAGCGGGCCACCGGCGGCGTCACGCTCCGATAGGCACTACGACTCTGCACGGAGTATAGCAGAACAGGCAGGCAAATGCAACGGTTTGCGCGCGCGCCGCGCGCGAACGCGCGGCGGGGGATTGCCGCGCGATAGAGTGGATTGGGGCGAGGGCCGGGCGCTACATCTCGCGCCGGCCCTCGATGGAGCGGGCCAGCGTCACCTCGTCGGCGTACTCCAGGTCGCCGCCGATGGGCAGGCCGCGCGCCAGGCGGGTGACGCGCACGCCGAGAGGCACCAGCTGGCGGGCCAGGTACATGGCCGTGGCCTCGCCCTCCATGTTCGGATTGGTCGCCAGGATCACCTCGTCGGCCTCGCCCAGCTTGACTCGCCGCAACAGCTCGGCGATGCGCAGCTTGTCGGGCGTGATGCCCTCCAGCGGCTGGATCGCCCCGTGCAGCACGTGGTACAGGCCTTTGTAGATGCCGGTGCGCTCCAGCGCGAGCACGTCGAGCGGCTCCTCGACCACGCAGATCTTGGCGCGGTCGCGGCCGGGGTCGGCGCAGAGGGCGCAGGGATCCGTCTCCGTCACGTTGTAGCAGACCGTGCAGAAGGTGATCTTGTCCTTCATGTCGGTGATCGCGGTCGCCAAGGCCGCGGCTTGCTCGCGGTTGCTGCGCAGCAAGTAGAACGTAAGCCGGGACGCGCTCTTCGGGCCGATACCGGGCAGGCGGCTGAACTCGTCGATCAGCCGGGCAATCGGCTCTGGGGTTGACTGCATCGTAAAATCACAACTTTCTACGCGTGAATTCGGGGAATCAGACCCTCAATTATACCATAATTGGGGCAGGCGCCGCGCTACCAGAGGCTCGCCTGCTGCGGAGGACGGCGGCCGTCAAGCAGGATGTAGGGGGCCGCCTGCTCGGGCGCGCGGATGCCCAGGCCGCGCAGCTGCGCCAGATCGGTCAGCCGTCGCGAGCGCCGTCCGCGCAGGATCGCCTCGGCCCCGCGCGGGCCGATGCCCGGCAGGCGCAGCAGGGCGGGCCGCCCAGCCGTCTGCACGTCGACGGGCCGTTCGCGCAGGTGCTGCTCGGCCCAGGCGCGCTTCGGGTCGATCCCGGCGGGCAGATTGCCGTCGGCGGCGAAGGCCAGATCGGCCACCGGCCAGGCGTAGTCGCGCAGCAGGAAGGCGGCCTGGTAGAGACGGTGTTCGCGCGTACCGTCGACCGGCGGGTGGTCCTCGAAGGGGGTCTGCACGATCGGGTGGAAGGCGGAGTAATACGTGCGGGTGAGGCCGAGGCGCCGATACAGGTCGGCGCTCAGCGTCAGGAGCTCACGGTCGGTGTCGCCGACGGCGCCGACGACGAACTGCGTCACCGCGCCCGCCAGGCGCTCCTCGGGGTGCGCGCGGCGGATGCGCGCCGCCCACTCCAGCATCTGCAACAGCTCGCGGCCCCAGTCCTTCTTCGGGGCCAACGCGGTTAGCCGCTCCTGGGTCGGCGCCTCCAGGTTCACCGAGACGCGGCTGGCGAGCTGCATCGCCCGGTGCAGTTGGTCGTACTCGATGCCGGGCATGATCTTGAGGTGCAGGTAGCCCTGGTAGCCGGTGCCGCGGATGATCTCGGCCGTGTCGAGCAGGCGATCCTGGGTGGCCGTGCTGCCGCGCAGGATGCCGGATGAGAGGAAGATCCCGTCGACCTGCCCAGCTTCCCGGATGCTGGTGAAGCCGCGCGCCATCTCGTCCGGCGTGAAGTTGACGCGGGGCGTGCGGGTGCGCCCGGCGCGGAACGGGCAGTAGTAGCAGTTGCGCTCACAGGCCGTGGTCAGCATCGCCTTCAGGATCGGCTTGCGCCCGGTCGGCGTGGCCACCGAGGTGATGCAGTCGGCGAGGCCGCGCGCCGGGCCGCGGCGGGCGTGCGCCTCCTGCGCGGGCTGGTCGCCCGCCGGCTCGAAGGCGGTGACATCGCCCAACTCGGCCAGCCGGGTCACGGGGTCGGCAACGGAGCGGATCTGCATAGCCCCATTATATGGAACATCTGTTCGATCGTCAATACTCCGACGGACGGGTTTCGTGCTATAATGGCCGCCGTGAGCCTGCTCTATCGCCCCCTCAAGCCGCTGCTCTTCCGCCTCGACGCCGAGCGCGCCCATGGCCTGGTGACCTCCGGGCTCGGTGGTGCGGTGCGGCTGCCAGGCCTGCCCCGGCTGCTGCGGGCGCTCTACCAGGTTGAGCATCCCGCGCTGCGCGTGGATGTCGGGGGGCTGGCCTTCGCGAACCCGACCGGACTCGCCGCCGGCTTCGACAAGCACGCCACGCTCATCGCGCCGCTCGCCCTGCTCGGCTTCGGCCACGTCGAGGTCGGCACGGTCACGCCGCGCGCGCAGCCCGGCAACCCGCGGCCGCGCCTCTTCCGCCTGCCCGACGACGGCGCGCTGATCAACCGCATGGGCTTCAACAGCCCCGGCATGGCCGCCGCCGCGCGGCACCTGGCCGCCCGCCCGGCCGGAGTGGTCGTCGGCGTCAACCTGGGCAAGAACCGCACGACGCCGCTCGACCGCGCCGCCGACGACTACGCGGCCGCCTTCGCCGCGCTGGCGCCCCTGGCCGATTACGTGGCCGTCAACATCTCGTCCCCCAACACGCCCGGCCTGCGCCGCCTGCACGAGCGCCACGCACTGGCCGCGTTGCTGGCCCGGCTGACGGCGGCCAACGCCGCGCTGCCGGCACCGCGGCCGATCTGGCTGAAGGTCTCGCCGGACGAGAGCGCTGCCGAGCTCGACGCGGTGATCGACGTGGCGCTGGCGGCCGGGATCGCGGGGTTCATCGCCGGGAATACGACGCTGGCGCGCGAAGGCCTCTGCAGCCCGCGCCGCGTCGAGGCCGGCGGCCTGAGCGGCCGGCCGCTGCAACCCCGGGCCCGCGCGGTCATCGCGCGGATCTATCGCGCGACCGACGGCCGCGTGCCGATCATCGGGGTGGGCGGCATCGCCACGGCCTGCGACGCCTACCGGGCTATCCGGGCGGGGGCAAGCCTGGTCCAGCTGTACACAGGCTTGATCTACGAGGGGCCCGGCGTGGCCGCCGCGATCAGCCGCGGCCTGATCCGCCTGCTGCACCGCGACGGCTTCCGCCGGGTGCGCGAGGCGGTCGGCGCGGACGCCCGGCTGGCGGCGGATTAGCGCCCGAGCGGGCCGGGGAGGCGCCGGGCGCGGTCGCGCAGGGCGGGCGCCAGCGCGTTGCTGAGCGCCACACCCGCGGCGAGGGCGCCCCCCAGGAACGAGGCGTGGACGAGCACCAATAGCCCGGCGATGCTCTGGTTCTGGGCCAGGTCGAGCATGCCGTTGTAGATGGTCACGCCGGGCAGCAGGGGCAGGATGCCCGGCAGCACGTAGAGCGTGACCGGGGCGCGCTGGCGGCGGGCCAGGCTCCAGCTCAGGGCGCCGACCGCGAACGCGGCCAGGAAGGTGCCCGCGAGCGGCGAGATCCCGATCTGGCCGGCGAGCAGGTAGGTCAGCCAGCCGAGCGCGCCCGCCAGGCCGCCGGTCAGCACGGCGAAGCGCGGCACATGGTACCAGACGGCGTAGCAGGCCGAGGCGACGAAGGCGGCGGCCACCTGGATGGGCATCTGCCAGGTCGCCGCGGCCAGGTTCTCGACCGAGACGTGCATGCCCACGGCGACCGCGCCGCTCAGGCCCAAGCCCACGCCGGTCGCCAGCGCGGCGCCCTTGAGCAGCGTCTCGAGTGCCCGGGCGGCGCTGCTGAGCAGGTTGCCCGAGATGCCGTCTTGCACGGCGGTCAGCAGGGCGGCGCCGGGCACCAGCTGCATGATGCCGCCCGCGATGACCAGCCCGGCGTGGATCGGCAGGCCGAGCCAGACGAGGCCGAGGCCCACGGCCGCCGCCGTCGCCGCGCCCGCGAAGTCGCCGAAGAAGGCCGGGATGCGGCTCTGCTGCAAGCGCGTGACCAGGAGCAGTACGACGATGGTGCTGGCGAAGGCGGGGGCGACGTCGACGATGGCGCCGCCGAGGAGCAGGGCGACGCCCGCGGCCGAGGCCGCCCCGGCGCCGACCCAAACGGCGAAGGGGTAGGGGTCGGGCGCGGCGGCAACGGCGTCGAGGGCGGCGCGTGCCTCGGCCAGGCCCATCCGCCCGGCGGCGACGCGGCGCGAGAGATCGTTGATGGCCCAGATGCGCTGGTAGTTGACCGCGCGCCCGTGGACGCGATGCACGAGGGTCACGGGCTGGGGCAGGCGGGGGTCCTCGACGGAGAGGTAGATGCCGGTCGGGGTGACCAGGCAGCTGCTGGCGGCCAGGCCGAGGGCGCGGACGAGGATGTCGACCGTCTCCTCGACGCGCGAGGTCTCGGCGCCGCTGCGCAGCATGATCTCGCCGGCCTCGACGGCGAGGCCGAGCACGGCGTTCGTGTCGGGCAGCGCGGCGGCGGCCGGGGTCTCGCCGATCCGGATCACGGGGGTCCTCCTTCGCGCAGAGTCGCGGGTAGTATAGCATACGGCGGCGCATGGTCCGGGGTCCCGGGCGGGCAGGGATGCCCCAGTTTGTCCCAGAGTTCCCCATTCTTGGCGGTTTGCCGTCCGGCGCACGCGGGGCAGCTCCGGAGGTTCACCCCTCCAGCGGGTGTTGCGTATCTCGGCTGAGTTGAGGCCTAATCGCTGGTTGGGCCGTCTAGTTGTGCGCAGCGCGGGCAATTGCGTGGGGCCGCAGGCGGATGGGCTCGCCCGCCCGGGCTGGGACGTGCAGGAGAGGGGGGGATCTGGTATAATTTTGGGTGCGGCTGCGGCTCCGCGCAGAGCCAGGATTGGTTGTGCGCGCGGTCTGCGGCGGTCCAGAAAGCGAGGGATCTTATTCATGGCGGCTTCGCCCCCCGCAGGCTCCGATTCAATATCTGCGTCTGTAACGGCGTCCGGGTCCGAGAGCGTATCCGCCGGTCCGGCGCAGCGTCCCGCAGGCTACGGCAAGGCTGACCTGCACATTCATTCCACCTACAGCGACGGCCTCGACTCGATCCCCAAGATCCTGGAATACATCGAGCATGAGACGGATCTGGACCTCATCGCCATTGCCGACCATGACGACGTGCGCGGGGCGCACGAGGCGCGCGAGCTCGTCGCGCGGCGCGGCTACCGGGTGCAGGTCATCGCCGGCACCGAGATCACCACGCGGCAGGGCCACCTGCTCGCGCTGTTCGTCGAGCGCGATTTCCCCATGCTGCGGTCGCTGCGCGCCTCGGTCGAGGCGGTGTACGCGGCCGGGGGGCTGGTCGTGGCGCCGCACCCACTCAGCAAGCTGACGGCGAGCATCCAGGAGAAGACGTTCCGCGAGGTGCACGGCAGCGATACGCCGTTCCACGCGATCGAGACGTTCAATCCGAGCGTGGCCGGGCGCGTGTCGCATATCGCCGTCGCGCGGCTGAACGCCGAGATCGGCCTGCCCGAGCTCGGCGGCAGCGACGCGCACGCGCTGTCGATGATTGGCCTCGGCTACACCTACTTTCCCGGGCGCAGCATCGCCGACTTCCGCGCCGCGCTGGACGCGGGCACGCTGGTGGCGGGCGGACGCTTCATGACCTTCCGCGACCACGCCGTGATTGCCGCGCCCAACCTGTGGCGCAGCATGATCGTCTCGCCCGCCTACAAGGTGCAGCGGGCGGTGCGCCGGAGCATGGGAAGGCAGCCGACGTGAAGATCTGCCTGGTCTCGCCCTACGATTACCCCTATCCGGGGGGCGTCACGGAGGTCGTCAAGGGCCTGGAGAAGGCTCTGGCCGGGCGCGGCCACGCGGTGACGATCCTCGCGCCGTCGTCGATCGTGGACGAGAGCCAGGTGCCCGCCAACGTGCGCCGGGTGGGCAACGTGGTCGAGATCCCGGCGAACGGCTCGCGGGCGCGCATCTCACTGTCGCTGGGCACGAGCCACATCGTGCGCGACGTGCTCGCCGCCGAGGCGTTCGACGTCATCCACCTGCACGAGCCGCTGATGCCGATGCTGCCGCTCATCGTGCTGCGGCAGTCGCAGACGTGCAACATCGGCACGTTTCACGCCTTCGGCGACGAGAGCGTGGCCTACGCGGCGGCGCGCCCGCTGCTGCACGGCTACTTCCAGCGGCTGCACGGGCGCATCGCCGTCTCGGAGGCGGCACGCGTCTACGTCAGCCAGTACTTCCCGGCGGACTACACGATCATCCCGAACGGGGTGGACGTGGCGCGCTTCGCGGCGCCGCGCCCACCGATCGCCCGCTACCGCGACGGGCGCCCGACCATCCTCTTCGTGGGGCGCTTCGAGGAGCATCGCAAGGGATTCCGGACGCTGCTGCAGGCGCTGCCGCTGATCCGCAGTGTGATCCCCAACGTGCGCCTCGTGGTCGTCGGCAAGGGCGACCCGGACCTGTTCAACGATCTGTTGCCGGCTGATCCGGGGGTGGTGGAGTTCGCGGGCTACGTGGCGGCCGAGGAGCTACCGCGCTTCTACCAGAGCTGTGACGTCTACTGCGCGCCGTCGACCGGGCAGGAGAGCTTCGGCATCGTGCTGCTGGAGGCGATGGCGGCGGGCGCGCCGGTCGTGGCGAGCCGGTGCACCGGCTACGCCGCCGTGCTGACTCACGGCCGGGAGGGCTTCCTGGTCGATCCGCGCACGCCGGAGCTCCTGGCGGTGGCGCTGGTGCGGGTGCTGAGCGACGCGCCGCTGCGCGCGGCCATGCGGGCGGCGGGCGCGGCCACCGCGGCGCGCTACGACTGGCCGGTCATCGCGGAGCGGCTGGAGGCGTTCTACATCCGCACGCGCACGCAGTTCCTGGCTACGGGCGGCACGGGCGGCCGCTTCTCGCTGCGGCGCCTGCGCACGCTCGCGCCGATCAGCGTGCCGCGCATCCGTCCGCTGGCCGAGGAGCTGGAGCAGAGCCTCGACTGGGCCACCGCGCGGCTGGGCGACCTGCTGGGCGGCGATTCCGACGATGCCCTGCGCACCTGGCGCCGCCCCGTCGGCCTCCGCCGGCCCGAGTCGTCCGCGGGGCCCGGCGGGGATGACGCGGGCCCGCCCGAGGCCGGCACGCCCTGACGCGGCCCCGGGTGCGCGCCGCGTGCCCGGCTGCCCGAGGAGAACCGCTTTGCTGAGCAACGTTTTGCAGGGATGGACCCGCGCGCAGATGCGGCGGATCGCCACCATCTTTGTGAACACCCCGATCACCCCGAACATGCTCACCATGGTCGGGCTCCTCATCAACCTCGGGGTCGCCTTCGTCATCGCGACGGGCAATTTCCTGGCGGCGGGGCTGCTGATCCTCTTCGCGGCGCTGTTCGACCTGCTGGACGGGGCGCTGGCGCGCATCACGGACCGCATGACGCCGTTCGGCGGCTTCCTCGACTCGACGCTCGACCGCTACTCGGAGGGCGCGTTCTACTTCGGTCTGCTCTGGTACTTCCTGCAGCGCGGCGGCACGACGCAGGCGCTGCTGATCTTCGCGGTGATCGTGGGCTCGCTGATGGTGAGCTACACGCGCGCGCGGGCCACGCCGCTGAACGTGAACGCGGAGGTGGGGTTGCTGGCGCGCTCGGAGCGCATCGGCATCCTGGCCGTATCGCTGATCCTGGCGCCGTGGATCCCCGACGTCATCACGTGGGGGCTCTGGGTGCTGGCGATCGGCTCGCAAATCACGGCGATTCAGCGGATCGTCTACGTCTATCAGCAGACGGAAGGGGGGCTGGCCGGGCGGGCCGCCAAGCGGTAATGCGGCCCGCCGCGGCGGGCGCGCGGCGGTTGCAAAGCCCGGCGGGATTTGGTATAATACGCGTGCCCGGGTCTGTAGCTCAGCTGGGAGAGCGCTACATTCGCATTGTAGAGGTCAGCGGTTCGAGCCCGCTCAGATCCACCACAAACTGGGCCGACGTTAGGCGCACAGGGGCCCCGATCTCGCAGATCGGGGCCTTTTTGCGGTTACTTGCTCCTGCCATGTAGCCAGACACTTTGCGGTTTGGCAAGGGTCTCATAAATCCTGGTCCTGTTTAGCCGTCGCATGACACCCGGAGTAAGGCAACACATCAAGGAGCCTCATGAATGCTGGTCGAAGTGTCGCAGCAGAAACCGACCACAGGCCAGATCGCCCCACTCGACCAAGTTCGCGGTCTGCTATTCATCGCGGATTACCAAGCGCCGGTAGTTCTATAGCCAGGCAAGCAGCCGTTCCACGCGCCCGCCCCGCTGAGTCCTCCGCAAGGCCCGGCCAGTTGCGTCTGGTGCCGATGGTTGCGCCGCTGCGCGGCCGGCATCTCCACTCCGCGGATAGCCGTCGCGCAGCGAATCCATCACCGTCGTAGACTTTGTCGCGCGCAATTGCCGCGGCTTAGCGTCGACCAGGTTCACGTCCAGCGGCCCCGGTCACAGGCCGCTTACGGCTTGGCGCCGGCGTCGTTGGGTCCGGCGAATGCCTGGAAGATTATCTTGCTAAGCTGCGCGCGAGTGGCCAGGGCCTCGGGGCGGAAGTAGCGCCCGGGGCACGGCTCGCCGGGCCCGCCACAGGCGTAGCCGCCGACGATGTTGTGCGCCGTGGCCGTCTCGATGTAGCTGTACGCCCAGTAACCGGGTGGCACGTCGCCATACGTCGGCGTCGGGGGCGTGCTCAGCGGCAGCCCACGGGCCAGCATGACCATCTTGGCGAGTTGCGCGCGCGTGACGTCGCTGTAAGGTTGAAACGTGCCGTCGGCGAAGCCGCTGATGACGTTGTGGGCATAGGCCACCTCGACGTAGATGTAGAAGGGACTGCCGGGTGGCACGTCGGAGAAGTGCGGGGCGCCGGGCGGCAGGACGAGTGGGAAGCCGGCGGCCAGCACGGCCATCTTGGCGATTTGCCCGCGGGTCGTGTTGTTCACCGGCCGGAACGTATCGTCGGCATAGCCGCTGACGATGCCGTGGCAATCGGCCCAGGCGATGTAGCCGTAGGCCCAGTAGTCCACCGGCACGTCGGTGAAGGTGATCACGCAGGCGGTAGCCGTCACACTCGGCGGCGCGGGCGTCGCGCTGGGGGCAGGCGCGGGCGTATTCGTCGTCGGCGGGCTGGTCGCGGTGAGCGCCGGGGTGGTCGCCGGCGTATTGCTCGGCGGGATGACGGTACCGGTCGGCGTGTACGTCGGCGTACTGGTGGGCGTCGGAGTTGCCGTCGCCGTGTTGCCGGGTGTGGGCGTGGTGGGCGTGCCGGCCGGCGTGTTGGTCGCCGTCGCGGTACCCGTCACCGTGTTGCCGGGTGTGGGCGTGTGGGTGGGCGTGCCGGTCGGCGTGTTAGTCGGCGCCAGCGTCGCCGTCGCCGTGTTGCCGGGCGTGGGGGTGGTGGTGGGCGTGCCGGTCGGCGTCGGGGTACCCGTGGCCGTGTTGCTGGCCGTGGGCGTGCTGGTGGGCGTGTCTGTCGCCGTACTCGTCGGCGTCAGCGTTGCCGTCGCCGTGTCCGTGGCCGTTGCGGTGTTCGTCGGGGCCGGCGTGGGCGTGGTGTCCCCGCAGGTGCTTTGGGGCACGATAGACATCTCGACCGTGTTTGTGTTGTTGAGGTTGTTGTAGCCTCCCACCGCGATCAGCCGGGTGCCGACGGACGTGCCCGCGGTGTACAAACGGGCCACGTTCAAATTCGGGCCGCTCGCCCAGCTATCGCTGGCAATGTCGTAAATGTAGGTGCTGCTGTACGAAATGCCGGCTATGCCGCCGCCGTAGAGGTAATTCTTGCCGGACGTGTTGCCGCCAATGTTGGCCGCGCCCGCCCCGTAAATGGGCACCGGCACGGCGGCCAGCGCGGCCCACGTGTTGTTGACGATGTCGTAGCGCTCGTGGGCGGTGGAGCCGTCATAGTTGTTAAGCGAGCCCATCAGGTAGATGTACCGGCCGGCGATGACGGTGCCGCTGGCCGCCTGGGCCAGCGGCTCGTTGGCCCGTGCGGTGTTCCAGGTGTCGGCGATCGGGTCGTACTCCCAGACCTGGCTGTGGTCGGTACTTCCGTCGTTGCCACCGATCACGTAGATCTTGCCGGTCGCGGCGTAGTAGGCCACATTGGGCCACCTGCGCCCGGCGGGCATGGCGGCCGCGCTGGACCAGGCGTTCGTGCTCAAGTTGTAGCGCCAGACGGTGGTCACGACGCTGTTGTTGCCGAAGACGTACACCGAGTTGGTGTTGGCGGCGTAGGCCGCGCCGGCGTAGGCAACCGCGGTGGGCAGGGGGGTCAGATAGGTCCAACTGTCCGCTAGCGGGTCGTAGCGCCCGAAGGTGCTCACGGCCGGGCCGTTGAGATTGCCGCCCGCCGTGTACAGGTAGGTGCCGTCCGAGGCGGCAGCAATGCCTTCGAGTGCCAGCTGATACGGAGCTGCCGTGGCCCAGGGCCCGGGCGTGCCGAGACCACCGGGAGGAGCGCTGTAATGCTCGGTGAGCGTCTGGCTGGCCCCGCCGTTGTCGTACTCGCCGGCCGCCCAAACATCACCGCTGCTGACCACCGCCACCCCGCTGAGGAAGTTGCTGCCCGTGCCGGGGTTGAGGCTGACGATCACCGACCAGGCGCTGCCGTCCCAATGTTCGGTCAGCGTCTGGTAGTTGCCGCCGTTCGCGTATCTGCCGACGGCCCAGACGTCCGTGCTGCTGACGGCGGTTACGCTGGAGAGGGCGTTGTTGCCCGTGCCCGGGTTGGGGCTGGCGACGATCGACCAAGCGCTGCCGTTCCAGCGTTCGGTCAGAGTTTGGATGTTGCCGCCGCTGGAATAGCTGCCGGCGGCCCAGACATCCGTGCTGTTGACAGCCGTTACGCTGAAGAGGACGTTGTTGCTCGTGCCGGGGCTAGGGCTGCTGACAATCGTCCAGGCGCTGCCGTTCCAGTGTTCGGCCAACGTCTGGAAGTTGCTGACGGTTTGGTAGCTGCCGACCGCCCAGACATCACCCGTGCCGGCGGCGGTGACGCTGTCAAGGTTGTTGTTGAACGTGCCCTGGTTGGGGCTGCTGACGATAGACCAGGCGCTGCCGTCCCAGTGTTCGGTCAACGTCTGCTGGGCGCCGCTGCCGCTGCTGTCGTAGCCCACCGCCCAGATATCCGTGCTGCTGACGGCGGTCACCGCGAGAAGTTGGTTGTTGCTCGTGCCGGGGCTAGGGCTCGCGACAATCGTCCAGGCGCTGCCGTCCCAGTGTTCGGTGAGCGTCTGGAGGGCGTTGCCGGCGTCGACATAGTAGCCCACCGCCCAGATATCCGTACTGCTGACGGTGGTTACGCCCAGGAGGACGTTGGTGCCGCTGCCCTGATTGGGGCTGGAGACGACCGACCAGGCGCTGCCGTTCCAATGCTCGGCCAGGGTCTGGTAGACGCCGCTGCCGTTGTCATAGGCGCCGACAGTCCACACGTCATAGGCGCCGGCGACGGCCACGGCTTGCAGGACGTTGCTGCTCGCGCTGGCGTCGGGGCTGTCGACTACTCGCCAGGCCAGGATGCAGTCCGAGATAGGCGTGCTCGTCGGCGTGCTCGTCGGCGTGCTCGTCGGCGTCTCCGTGTTGGTCGGCGTGGCCGTGCGGGTCGGCGTGGCCGTGCTGGTCGGCGGGATTCCGCTGCAGGAGGGGAACTTGAAGTTGCCGATGCGCGTGCGCCAGTTGTCCGTGCCGGTGGTCGTGAAGTACTCGTTCGTATACCAGAAGGTGCAGTCGTCCACCGGGTCCACGGTCAGGTCGCTGTAATCGCCCCAGCGGTTGCCGCCGCCGCTCTGCGAGCCGGCCCCCGCAATGAGCGTGGTTTCGCCCTGGCCCAGCGTGTTGATCGGATCGGTCACCAGGCGGCCGGCGTAGCGGATCTGGGGATAGATGGCGGCGCTCGAGGCGCTGAAGCCGAGGGCCAGGTCGCCACTGCCGTCCATGGCCGCGGAGCCCAGCCAGCGCCAGGTGCTGTCGGGCTGGTAGGTGCTTTCCTGGACAAGCTCCACCGGCCCGGCGGTGGGGTTGCGGATCTCGAACCAGCGGATGCCGGCGACGTTCGCGGCGTTGATCACATAGTTGCTGACCAGCGCCTCGTGCCCGTCGGGGAACTTACGGTAGGCCGCACGAAACATCGGGACGTTGTTGATCGGAGCCAGTCCCTCGCCCCCGAGCGCGGGCACGCAGTTGTTGTTGCCGGGACACAGCTGGATGAAGGCCGCGGCCGGCAGGGTGGCGAAGGTAATAAAGTAGCTGTTTGCCGGCGTGATGAAGTCGACATGGAAATGGTAGATGTGGTACGAGCCCGAGCCGGGGTAGTCCACGAAGGATTTCGGCGCGCCGCTCACGGGCAGGATCGCGCCGTCGAGGTCGGCCGGGAGGATGGGGTTGGCGCCCGGCAAGGGATCGAAGGTGACGAAGGTGGCCGGGTTGCCGGCGAGCATCTGGCCGCGGTCGAAGGCGAAAGGCTCCGGCCCCCCGGACGTGTTGGCGCTCATGTAATACGCGTCGGGCCAGAGGCCGAACTTGGGATAATCATACGTGCTGCTGCCCAGATGGAAGCTGTAGCGATACCAGCTGCCGGTGGCATCGCTGCTCGTGGAGACGGCGAGGCACTCGTCGCCGGTGGCAAAGGTGGCGATCTGGCTGACGAACCAGCGGTTCGCTACCTGGTCGTAGAGGACAATCGGGTCCCCGGCGCCGCCGGTTTCGCAGGCGCCGCCGAAGCCGCTCCAGATCGTCTCAATCGAGCTGGGGCCGAGGATGGAGGCGCCGGTAGCCTTGTCGAAGACCTGGAAGCTAATGTTGGTGAGCTGCATGTACTGGGTGGCCCCGACGGCGCCGTTGGGATTCGGGCGGCTGATGGTTGGTGAACGCAATGCCGTCGAAGTTGAGGATGGGCGTGGGCATGGCCGGGGGGGCGAGGAAGTGTTGCACCACCGCGGCGTCGGGCGCGTCCTTGTGGCCGCCGCTCAGCAAGAGGGACGGGTTGCCCGGCGCCTCGGGGGCCTGGCCGGCCCGGGGCGGCACCGGCGGCATGTCGCGCAGCGGCGGCGAGGTATCGTGATGCGAGTCGTGCCCGACGATGATCCCGCTGGAGGGGGTGCTGCCGGCGGGTGGCGGCACGACCGCCGCCTGCGCCTGGTGGACTAGCGCGACCAGCGCCACGATCAGCGCCAGGGTGCCTAACTCGACGGGCCACATGCGCCGCTTGGCGAGCACGTTCCACCGGTTCCGCTTCATGCTACAGCCTCCGTCCGGTTTGCTAGGGCCGCACTTGTACCGCTGGCGCTCAGACTTCGAAGCGCGGGGCGCTGCATTACCGCAGGGTATAGATCTGTCGTAAGGGAATGATACCGGGAGGCATTATATCACAGTTTGTGCAGTGATCAGGCGGTCGATTTAGGAGATGTGGAGGCGGTGGTATCATGAGCGCCACTCGCCTGCTGGCGCTGACCTCCTGGCAGAGGAGGTTGTTGCCCGGCCCGCCCCGATTGCCGGCCTACCGCCGCCGCGCGCTCCTGACGACCTTTCCGGAGATGGGCGCCCACGTCCTGACCGGTGCCCACGCCCACGTCGCCGCGCGCACCGTCTTCGTCAGGAGTGCCCACTTCCGCGCCGGCCGTTGGCCCCCTTGACCGGCCGGGCAGTCGCGTTCCCACCCGCCGTCGAAGACGACGTCCGGGCGCTGCATGCCGGGCACCTCATCTGGGGCAAGGCCCGCATACGGGCCGCAGTGGTCAAGGCCCACGACTGGCCGCGGGTCGTCTCCGCCATCACCATACGCCGCACCTTGCGCGAGGTGGGTTCATGCCGGTGCCGCGTCGCCCAGTCGCCGCGGCGGCTCCCATACGGGGCTCGCAGTCCCGAGGGCACACCCTAGGGGCCCTTTTGCATGTCCCGCCCCCTGCACCGCCTGGTGGCAACCCCACAGGCGGCGCCTCCCCGAATCGCCGTGACGCCTCCGTCCGCGGATCCTGCACGCCCCCCCGATCAATCCCCGGGGGTTGTGGATAATAGAGGTGCAAGCACTCGAACGACATCGCGGAACGAGGACCGGCGCGTTGCAGGAGCACGAGGCCGTCGCACGGCTCAAACGGGGCGATATTAGCGGGCTGGAGGCGCTGGTCGCGCGCTACCAGCAGCCCGCGCTGCGCGCCGCCGTCCTGGTCTGCCGCGACCCCGCGCTGGCCGAGGACCTGGTGCAGGCGGCTTTCGTGCGCGCTTACGAGCGGATCGGGCAGTATGACCCGCGGCGGCCGTTCGGGCCCTGGTTCATCCGCGGCGTGGTCAACGACGCGCTGAAGGCGGTGACGCGCCACCAGCACACGCCGTGGGACGCGGAGCGCGACGCCAGCCCGGCGCCGCCGGCCGACGATCCGGTGGCCCAGCTGGAAGCGGCCGAGACGCGCGAGGCGATCTGGGCACTGGTCGACCAACTGGCGCCGGGGCAGCGCGCCGCCGTGGTGCTGCGCTACTACTGTGACCTGGACGACACGGAGGTGGCCGCGCGCCTCGGCGTCCCGCCGAGCACGGCGCGCCGCCGGCTGCACGACGCCCGGCGGCGCCTGCGGCACCTGCTGGGCCGGCAAATGGAAGCCGGCGGATGACCGCGCCGGCACCGGGCGCGGCCCGGTTCGCGACAGAGGCGGAAGGGAGCGATGGCAATGCGCCGAGATGAGATCCGGCAGGCGCTGGACGAGGATGCGGACCGCCGGCTGGGGGGCGCGCCCGATGTCTGGCCGGCCGTGCACCGCGCGGCGCGCGCCCGGCGCCCGGCGGCGGGCCGGATCGTCATCGAGCCGGCCGGCGTCCGGGCGCGCTGGGCGCTGCCGACGGTCGCGCTGCTGGCGCTGCTGGTGGCCGCCGCGGTGCTCGCGCCCGCGCTCCGTCCGCCCACGACGCCGGGCGCGACGACGCCGACGGTCCATTCCGGCGGGGGCGCGGCGACACCTGCGCTGCCGTCCAGCCCCGTCGGGCGCACGCCGCTACCCGGTGCCGGGCTGAGCCCGGCACCTGACGCCACTCCGGGGACGCCCGGGCCGGCATCCTATGCTGATTTCTTGACCGCGGATCTCGCCAAGCGGCTGGGGGTGGCACCCCCGGCGCTGGATGCCGCCTTCGCCACGGCGGCGCGCGAGACGATCGATCAGGCGGTCCGCGACGGCGGTCTCACGCCGGACGCGGCCGCGCAGGCAAAAGCGCAGGCCGGCCAGGGCTTGACCGCCCTCCTGGCTCGCGCGCTCGACTCGTCCGGCGCCGATCCGGCATCGGGGGATACCACCCCGTGGCTGGAGAGCCCACCGGGGGCGTCGAGCACGCCCAAGACTCCATAGGCCACGAGGACACGGCGCCGGCCCTTGCGGCGCGAGAAAGGATGACACGCAATGACACACGCACGAATCACGATAGGGAGTATGCTCCTGGGGATGGTGGCAATGCTGGCGATCGGTGCGCTGCTCCTCGGGGTGCTGAGCCCGAGCGCGGCCGCGCCGGCCGCGAGCAGTCAGCACGTCTTGCAGGCGGCGGGCGCCGCCGCGACGGCCACCCCGGCCGCGGCATCCGGCAAAGGCGGCGCGCCTGCTGACTCGGCCCACTACGCCGACCTGCTGGTGCAGAACTTCGCCACCCAACTGGGCGTGGACACGACGCGGCTCAACAGCGCTTTCACGGCCGCCGCCAACGCCACGATCGACCAGGCGGTGCATGACGGCAAGCTCAGTGCCGACCAGGCGACGAAGGCGAAGGCGCAGGTAAGCGAGGGCCTGGGCACGCTCCTCGTGGCGACCCTGCCCGGGGCGGCCGCCCAGTCGCGGGCGGCCACCGCGAACCCGGCCATGGACGCGGCAAACGGCGCTGTCGTGCCTGCCCTCGCCGGCGCGTTGGGTATGGACCAGAAAGTGCTCATGGACGCGCTGCAGAGCGGCAAGAGCCTGCAGAGTTTGGAACAGGCACATAACGTCACGCACGCCCAGGTGACGGCCGCGGTGCTGGCCGCGGTGCACAGCGCGCTGGCCGCGGGCGTGCAGCAGGGGACGTGGGGGCAGGGTGACGCGGACAAGATCAACCAGCTCTTCAGCGCCAACATCGACGCGATTCTGGCGAAGACGATCGGCGCGGCGGGGGGTGCGCCTCCGGACGCTACCCAGTCGGCACCCAGCAACGCGCAGGAAGCGGCGTTCACCGCCGCGGGCGACGCCGTGGCCGGTCTCTTCGGGATGCAGTTCGACGCGATGACGGCGGCCATACGCAACGGGCAGACGACGCTCCTCCAGCTCGAGCAGGCGCACAACGTCACCGAGCAGCAGGTGGCCGACAAGGCACTGACCGCCGCGCAGAGCGCGGTGGCGGCGGGCGTGCAGAACCGCAGCTGGACGCAGGCCGACGCGGCGCCGGTCGCGCAGGACCTGAATGCGCACATCTACGACTACCTGGCGAAGTTCCGAAACGCCTTTGAGATGCCGGCGCTCATCAAGGCCGCGCAGGGCGCCGTCGCCCCGCTCTTTGGCATGACGGCCGACCAGCTCCTGACCGCCCTACAGGACGGGCAGACGCTCCCCGCGTTGGAGCAGGCGCACCACGTCTCGGATTTGCAGGTCCGCGATGCGGTGAAAGCGGCGGGGCAGGCGCGGCTGGCGGCGGGCGTGCAGGCCCAGGAGTGGACCGCGGCCCAGGCGGCCGATGCCGCCCTGGTCTTCCAGGAGACGCTCGACGAGCTTGTGACCGGCAACCTCGGCGCCGGCGTCAAGGGCGCGGGCGTCCAGACCGGCAAATAGCCGGCCCTGCGCCGGACGCTCCGCGCGCCCGGGCCGGGTGGCAGGCCCCTCCCTGGGACCCGCGCCCGGCCCGGGCTTGTCTGACCTCCATCGGGGCATGGATTGTGCAGCCCGCGTGGATGACCCACTGCTGCGCTCGTCGCGGCGGCGGGCGGACGTAGCTCGGCACGCCGGATCCCATAATCCGGCCGTGGCCGTCGCGGGAAGTCCCAGCGCTTCCTGGAAAGGATCCACTTCCACATGGACCAACTGATTCAAGAGATCTCCACCAAGACCGGCATCACCGACGCGCAGGCGCGGCAAGCGGTGCAGATGGTCGTCAACTTCGTGAAGCAGCAGCTGCCGCCGCAACTGGCCGGGCAGGTCGACGCCTTGCTGGCGGGGCAGGGCGGGGGCAACGACATGATGGGGCAGGCGATGGGCGAGCTCGGGGGAATGTTCGGGAAGAAGGAGTAGGCTCGCACTGCTCCATGCCGTCGCGGGACCGCCGGTTGCCGGCGGTCCTGTTGCTTTCGGGCGGCGGGCCCAGCCGACCGCGAATATGCCAATGCGCTCCAGAATCCCGGTGCTCCTCGGGCGGGATCTTGGGCCGGCGGGGGTCGCCGGGCCTTGCGGCCTTGCGTCGTGCCGGGCCGGTTTGGTACGATGCACGCGGAGCGCGGCACTGGATCGGCGCAGGGGATGGTGTAGATGGGGGAGAGGGGCATGACGAGCCGGTTTCATACGTTCAATCCGCAGGCGCAGCAGGTGATGGCGCGGGCCGCCGCGGAGGCGCGGCGCATGGACCAGGAGTTCGTCGGCAGCGAGCACATTCTGCTCGGGCTGCTACAGGCGCCCCCGGGACCCGCGGGCGCGGTGCTTGCCGCGCAGGGGCTCGAGCTCGACGCGGCCCGCGCCTGGGCGGCGGAACTGGCGGCGGAGCGCGCAATCCCGCCCGACGCGGTGGGGCTGACGCCGGAGGCGCGGACGGTCGTGACCTTCGCGGTCGAGGCGGCGCGGGACATGGGCCACGCGGCGCTCGGGCCGGAGGATTTGCTGCTCGGCCTGACCCGCGCGCCCGACGGCATCGCGGCGCGCATCCTGGCCCGCCAGGGTATCGCGCTCGACGCGCTGCGTGCCGCGCTGCTGGCCGCGCTCACGCCGCCGCCCGAGGCGGCGCTCATGCCGCCGCTCGGCGATTGGCCGATTGCGGAGTTCGAGACGCACGGACGCGCCGTGCTCGACCTCATCGGCGACTACTTCCGCGACATCGAGCACCTGCCGGTCATGGCGACCATCCCGCCCGCCGACCTGGGCCGCCTGCTCGACGCGCCGCTGCCCGAGGCGCCCGAGCCTTTCGAGACGCTGCTGACAGACACGCGCGACAAGATCATCCCGAACCTGACCCACTGGAACCACCCGGCGTTCTACGGCTACTTCGCCATCAGCGGCAGCATGCCCGGCATCCTCGCCGAGACGCTGGCCGCGGCGTTCAACGTCAACATGATGGTCTGGCAATCCAGCCCCGCGGCGGCCGCGCTGTCGCGGCTGGTGCTGCGCTGGATCGCCGAGCTGGTCGGCTACCCGCCCGGCGCCGACGCCGTCTTCACCAACGGGGCGTCGCTCGGCTCGTTCTACGCGCTCTGCGCGGCGCGCGAGGCGCTGGGCCTGCAGGTGCGCGAGCAGGGGCTCACCGGACGCGACCTGCCGCGCCTGCGCCTCTACATCTCCGACCAGACGCACTCGTCGCTGGAGAAGGCGGCCATCGCGCTGGGGATCGGGCTCGACAACGTGGTCAAGGTACGCACGGACGACCGCTACCGGATGATCCCCGAGGCGCTGGAGGCGGCGATCCGCAGCGACCGGGCGGCGGGCTACCGGCCGCTGGCGGTGTGCGCGACGGTCGGCACGACCTCGACCGCCAGCGTCGACCCGGTGGGCCCGATCGCCGCGATCTGTCGGGAGCAGGACCTCTGGCTGCACATCGACGCGGCCTACGGCGGCTTCTGGGGGCTGGTGCCCGAGGCGCGTGCGGCCATCGGCGACCTGAGCCTGGGCGATTCGCTCATCGTGAACCCGCACAAGACGCTGTACACGCAGGTCGAGGTCAGCTGCCTCTACTGCAAGCGGCCGGGGGCGCTGGCCGCCACGTTCAGCCTGATCCCCGAGTACCTGCGCACGCCGCCGTCCGCCGACGTGGTCAACTACATGGACTACTCGCTGCAATTGGGCCACTCGTTCCGCGCGCTGAAGCTGTGGTGGGTGCTGCGGACGTTCGGCGTGTCGGGCATCCGGGCGCGGCTGGCCGACGCCATCGGGCTGGCCCGGCATCTCGAAGCGGTGGTCGACGCCGACGCGGACTTCCAGCGCCTCTCGACCTCGCCCTTCGCGCTGGTCTGCCTGCGCGCCTTCCCCCACGACCTGCGCACGGCCTATGCCGAGGCGGACGCGGCCGAGCAGGCGGCGATCCTGGCCTACGTCCAGCGGCTCAACGAGCGGATCCTGACGCGCATCAACACGAGCGGCACCGCGTTCATCTCGCACACGGTGCTGCGCGAGGGCTACACGCTGCGCGTGTCGATCGGCAACATCCGCACGGAGGCGCACCACGTCGAGGCGCTGTGGACGGCGCTGCGGACCGCCGCGGCCGAAGCGGACCTGGCGCTGCAGGCGGAGGGGGTGCGCCCGCGCCCGGCGCCGTAGGGCGGGGCCGGATCCCAGCGGCGGCCCAGCCCCCCATCCCGGCTGGTTGCAGGCCGAATCGCCACCGCCTCGGGCTGCGCGCGGCGGCCAGTGGAAGGCCCAGCGCGCGGCAGCCCTGGCCCGCGACGGCCACCAGTGCACCGAGTGCCGCGCAGTCGCTTGCCTGGAAGTCCATCATATCGTGCCGCTCTACAAGGGCGGCTCGCACGTGCTCAGCAACCTGCAGACGCTGTGCCGTTACCATCACAAGCTTAAGCACCGATGGGGGAGTCAAAATGCCCGCGCCCGAAGCTCTTACCGCCCTGGCCCGGATCGTCAATCCGTCGGCGCTCTGCCGCGTCGTGGGCAAGCGCCAGGATTATTCGACGGCAAATTGCGATCACACCTTCACGCATACCCTGGCCTTCATGGCACCCTACGCGCGCCGGGCGGGGCGTGACCCCGAAGCCGTGCTCGATCTGATCCGCCAATTGGGCGCCGGCAGCGCTTGCGAGTTCGGGCTGACCGCCGGCGGCCGCTACGTCAACGGCGCGTGACGCGGTTGATACCGGCGCGTGGCGGAGCGCCGACTTGCTCCTTGTCAATTCCCCGGGTTGAGCCATCCGCTACAAAGGTGGCGGTACCGGAAAGTATGGACCTTTGGATCTTAACTCACCGGCGCACTGGGTGTACCATTGACGCTGTAGCACGGGACCCCCAACAGAGACCTGCCCTTTCACCAGCATTTGACCGCACGTACTGCTATAAGCTCTTCAGGATAAGGCATCTCGGCCATACGGGGCACGCATCACAAAATGCCCGCCCGGGCGGGCTACGTTTGCCCCGGTAGGAGGTCCCCAGACGATGAACACGCCCTCGGCCGGTATTTCCTCCCCCGACTCCGCCCGCCCGTACGCGACGGCTCCTGCTCCTGGTGTAGCACCAGCCTATGTCTTTGCGGCGTTGGGAGTGCTCTTGTTGCTGTTAGTGGTGCTTTCACAGGTGTTCCCAGCAACGAGCACCGCTGCCGCCGCTGCAGCGCCGGCGATTGGCGCTGTGCCAGGGCAAGCCAGGCAAGATTCAGCGTCCAGAAACCAACCGCGCGTTCAACTCTTCCAGGTCAGTGGACCTCCGGTGCGCGTTGTGTCGGCAGCCCGCGACTACCAACCGGCGTACACCGCCACCGCCACGCCGTCGAGTACCCCGACCGCCTGGCGCACACCGACGAGCACGCCGGAATCGGGCGGGGCGGCTTCTCTTGACACGCTTGCCGGCACCGCGGTTCCGTTGCTGCTCATCGACGTTCACGGCCAGTTCTTTGCTAATCCTGACAACAGCCAGGATTTCAATATCGGCCCCTCGGCCACTCCGCCAACCCCCCTCTTCGAGCAGGACTTCCCGCTGATCGACTTTAACCCACCCATTGTCGCCCACGTACCTTGCATCCCCACGCCTTACGTCTACAGCAGCACCCATCCTTTCACGGACGTCATTCTCAACGCGCCGGGGCTGCCGTGCGCCTATCAAACAGCCGGAGCCGTGGTCTCCGGCACCCCCGTCATCCTGGCGCCCACGCCCAACACCCCCTTTCACGCGGTCTACACCGGCCAGTTGTATGTGGGCGAAGCGGGCGCGGTTACGTTCGATTTCTGGTCGGATGATGGCTGGATCCTCGGCATCGGGCCGGAAGTCTACGTGACCGGCACGCCTCCTCAGCCGACGTACACGGCCGGGGTGGTGGTCCCGCCCTGGCCGGCCACCGGGACCCCGCCGCCTCACAGTCCCTTCTACAACTATTTGGTCGTGGGGCGCGCGGACGATTCGCATGGGCCGGACGGGGAGAATTTGACCGTGAACTTCCCAGCGGCCGGTTATTACCCTTTTGAATTAGATTACACCGAATGCTGCCAAGATCCGCTGACGCTCGTCATGGGGAGCGACGGCATCCCGATCTTGCAGGGGCCAAGCGTCACCGTGACCCCTACCTTCACCTGTGTGCCTGGCCCCTACTGGTGCGGAGGGAGCGGAGAAGATCCGTATGGCGCCAATTCGTTGGCAGCGATTGCGGCGGTCGACTCTGCGGACGTGTGGGCGGGGGGATCGCACGTCGATCTTACCCCGGGCAGCGGGCACACGCTGCTGGAGCACTGGGATGGGCAGCGCTGGATCATCCCCAGGATCCCCAGCACCCGACATCGGTCCGATCAACGCGCTCGCGGTGGCGCCGGATGCGACCCAGGTGTGGGCGGCGAGCGACACAAGCATTATCGGTTGGGACGGCACGGCGTGGAGCACGCCATACCCCGCAACGCCGGGCGTCAAGGCACTGGCCGCACGCGCGGCGGACGACGTGTACGCTGCCGGCGGCACGGTGGTGCAACGGTGGGCGGGGAGCGCGTGGGCACAAGTGACCACGGCTCCGGCCGGCGCCAGCCTGAACGGGGTGGCGGTCGCGAACGATGGGACAGCGGATCGCGTGCTCGCCGTCGGCAGCAACGGATCGCAGCCGTTCTCCATGCACAAGGGGCCGAGCAGTTGGTCCACCCCGCCCGTGCCCACGCCGACCGGCGTGGTCGTGAACTCGGCCGTCCTGGCCGGCGTGGACTACCTGCACGAGGGCGCAGACGGGGCGAGCGCCTGGGCAGTGGGCAGCTACTTCGACCTTTACAACCAACCCCACGCCCTGACCGAATACTGGGACGGCAGCGCTTGGACGCTGGTGCCCAACCCCGCGGCGAGCTCCTATTCCAGCAGCAAGCTGACACACGTCTGGATCGACGCATCGGGGGACGTCTGGGCGGCCGGCTGGGGAACCACGGTCTCCGGCGGGGATGCCCGCCCAAGGGGCGGAGCACGGTCATCTTGCGCTGGGCCGACTACGAATGGATCCAGGACACCACTGCCAACCTCGGAAACGGTAGCGAACTACTCGCCAACACGGCAACGGATCCCGCGATCAGCCTATGGGCGGCAGGCGACTACGCCGACCCGGCCGCGGGGCAGCAGACCCTCGCCGAGCGGATCGTGGCGCCCACGCCGGTTGGGGTCACGCGCAGCTACTACGAGAGCCAGGTTGACATTGCCACACACACCGCCCAGGGCTGCAGCGCTGCCCGCACGCCAATCAGCGGGCTGGTCGTGCTGGATTACGGCCAGCCTTGGGTACGACGCGAGCAATGGATACGGCACCAGGCTCATACCACCGTTTGGCATAACCGTCACACCGACGTTTGTACCAATGAATCAAATTGAGGCAGCTGTTGGCGCATTCGCTGCGGGCTTACAACGATTGCGCGTACTCCTAGAGCGGCCAGCAAATCATAGTGGTAGCCGGCGTGAACAACAGCTATTCGAGTCTACCTGAATAGCGACTCACGGCAGGGCAATGGGCGCAGTATGCTCAAGGAGCCTCCAAGCGACAATCACGCCTATTGCGCGCGAGGTTTCACTGGCGGGAGGCATTGACGCAGAGCCCGGCGAGGACTTTGATCCGGACGTACACATCAACGGCCGACTGGGTCAGCGGCTTCCTCGCGGGCGGCAAGTCGTTCCTATACGATTTTGGTTCACCTGACACCTATCCATATAGGCCGACACCGGGCCCGTTGACGCCGACGCCGGTACTGACGGCGCGGCCGTGGGCCAACTCCTGACGCAGTGGACTACCGATCAGTACTACGCAATCTCATATGGTATGTCTCTCCGGCCGTGTGTTTGCGCTGCCGCAGAGTATACAAGTCGATAAAGCGCTGGATGGTGGTATGATATCGCCCGAGCCGGAGTGGACCTTCACGGACACGAAGATTGTCATTCGGCGGGCCGACGGGTAGCCAGGGAGACCAGCTTGGATTACCGAGATGCGTGGCCTGTATTATGGACCGCAATAGATGGGGATGCATCAACAGCGCAGAACTCTCTTTATTCGACACTTATGACGCACGACTATGCCCCGCCTCCGTGATATTCAATGAAGCCCGTTTGCACGGACTTCTGACAGACCGCCGTCGCAGGGTGGCTGCAAGGGCTCGGCCCAGTGACTCCGATTCCTGACGCGCACGGTGCATTTGCCTTCGCGGTGCGTCCTCGTCGGAAGTCCGTTTGGCGGCGCTGCGCGTTTACCAGGACAGGAGGAACTAGCATGGAGAAGAGTTGCCCCGAGCTTACATTCGCGCGATTGCCGTAGGGCCGCTCCTGCTCGCGCACGTTGCTGGCTGTCTGTTCGATCATCGCGTGCGGCCAGATCGGCGACTCCCGCCCAAGCCCCCGGGACGCCGACGATCGAGCTACCGGCCGCTACAGCACCGCCGACCCAGTCCCCGGTCGTCACCGTTACTCCCGACCTGGCTGCGACCGCGACCCAGGTGACCTGGGACGAGTACAGCGTCGGAGTCCCGCGGGCTCGTTCTGGGACCCCACGTATGCGGCAGGCGCCACGGAGACGAGTCGCCGCTGGGACCAGCACCTGACGGAAACGGCGCTCACTCCCACTGATACGCCCTGGCCCACGCAGCCCTACTGGACGCCCAACCCTACCGCCACCTTCTTTGTCGGTAAGATCACCGAAATGGGCTGTGTGACGCGCCCCGCCTACGGGGACGCCCCGCAGTTCAACAGCTGCTGGCGGACCCTGCTCGCCGGCCAGTGGTACTTTGTGGCCGCGGGCTGGGATGACTACGACGGGCCCCGGCCGTCGCTCTTGCAGAAGAGCCTGCTGGAAGTCTGCCCCGAGCCCTGCCCGTCACGCGTGGGGTGGGACCCCGCGGATGCTCTACCGGCCGCCCTGGAACGTGGGTGAGCTGCGCGTCGTGAGCATCACGGACGGGTTGGTGACCATGGAGCCGCGCGATCCGGCCCAGCACGCGGTCTTCGTCTTCGATATCCCCAACCGCCAGTGGTTGCCGCCCGCCGCCACGCCGACGCCGTAGCGGGGGACGCGCCCGGTTATCACGGAGAGGACGCCCCGGCATGGATACGAACCGCGCCAGCGCGCATACACGTGCCGTCGGGCCACTCCTGCTTACAGCCGCCGCCGTATGCCTACTGATCGTCGGGTGTGGGCAGGCGGGGAGTCGCCTGCAGGCGCCGGAGATCCCGACGGCCGAGCTCCGCCCGCAACGGCTCCGCCAGCGCTATCACCAATCGGCACCGTTACACCGGATGTAGCGGCTACGCAGACCGAGGTTGCCCTAGAGGAGTTCATGGCCGGGGCCCCTCCGGGTTTCTTCTCAAATCCGACGGCGGCCGCTGTCGCTACGGAAACTAATCATCGCTGGAACGCGTTCCTGACCGAGATCGCGCTCACGCCCACCGAGACGCCCTGGCCCACCCAGCCGTACTGGACGCCTAACCCCACCGCTACCTTTTTCGTGGGCCAGATTACGGAAATGGGCTGTCGTGATGCGGCCCGCCTACGGGGCCGCCCCGCAGTTCAACAGCTGCTGGCGGACCCTGTTCAACGGCCAATGGTACTTCGTCGCCGGCGGCTGGGACGGCTATGACGGGCCGCGCCCGTCACCACTGCAGAAGAGCCTGCTGGAAGTCTGCCCAGAGCCATGTCCCGAGCGCGTGGGTGCGAACCCCGCGGTCCTGTACCGGCCGCCGTGGAACGTGGGTGAGCTGCGCGTCGTGAGCATCACGGACGGGTTGGTGACCGTGGAGCCGCGCGATCCGGCCCAGCACGCGGTCTTCGTCTTCGATATCGCCCGCCGCCAGTGGCTGCCGCCCGCCGCCACGCCGACGCCGTAGCGGGGGACGCGCCCGGTTATCACGGAGAGGACGCCCCGGCATGGATACGAACCGCGCCAGCGCGCATACACGTGCCGTCGGGCCGCTCTTGCTCACGCTCGCGGCCACCTGCCTGCTAGTTATCGCCTGCGGGCAGGCGGCGAGTCCGCCCCAGGCTCCCGGAACGCCCGCGGTCGAGCTACCGGCAGCAACGGTACCGCCGACCCAACCACCGGTCGTGACAGTTACCCCAGACCTCGCCGCTACGGCAACTGAGGTGGACTTGGAAGAGTTCGCGGCTGGGGCGCTTCAGGGTTCTTTCTCGAACCCGGTATATGCAGAGGCGGCTACAGAGACAGTCCGGCACTGGAACCAACACCTGACGGAAACCGCGCTCACCCCCACCGCGACCCCCTGGCCCACCCGCGCCCCGACGACGCCGGAGCCCACCGCCACCTTCTTCGTCGGCATGATCACGGATTCGCGCTGTGTGCGTCCGCTCTCGAGCAACGCGCCGCAATTCAACAGTTGTTGGCGGACCCTGCTCGGTGGCCAGTGGTACTTCGTGGGCGGTGGGTGGGACGGCTGGGATCGGCTCACGCCGTCGCTGATGCAGAAGAGCCTGCTGCTCGTCTGCCCAGAGCCGTGCCGTGGTTTGTATCCGGCGGACCTGTTCCGCCCACCGTGGAACGTGGGCGACTTGCGCATCGTGAGCATCAGCGATGGGCTGGTGACCGTGGAACCGCGCGATCCGGCCCAGCATGCGGTCTTCGTCTTCGACATCGCCCGCCGCCAGTGGCTGCCGCCCGCCGCCACGCCGACGCCGTAGAGGGGGTAGTGGCTGTTGTCCCAGAGTGGATACCGCGCCGTGGAGTACAAACCGCTCCAGCTCGCATAAGCGGGTTGTCGGGCCACTCCTTCTCACCGTTGGTGCCGGCTGCCTGCTGATCATCGCCTGCGGGCAGGCGGGGAGCCCGGCCCCGGCTCCGGAAACGCCCACGGTCGAGCTACCGGCCGCTACAGCACCGCCGACCCAATCGCCAGCCGTCACCGTTACTCCGGACCTCGCAGCGACCGCGACCGAGGTTGACCTCGAAGAGTTCATGGCGGGTTACCTTCCCGGTGCCTTCGCGAATCCGACAACCGCGGCCGTCGCTACAGAGACCAATCGGTGGTGGAACCAGCGCCTCACCGAAACGGCGCTTACCCCTACCGACACCCCTCAGCCGACCACCGATTGGCCGTCGCCCATGCCGACTGCCACCTTTTTTGCCGGCATGATCACCGACGTGGGCTGCGCAACGCGTCCGGCCTACGGGGCCGCCCCGCAGTTCAACAGCTGCTGGCGGACCCTGCTCGGGGGCCAGTGGTACTTTGTGGCCGCGGGTTGGGATGACTATGACGGGCCGGCTCCGTCGCTCCTGCAGAAGAGCCTGCTGGAAGTCTGCCCGGAGCCGTGCCGCTCGCGCATCGGTTCGGACCCCGCGGTGCTCTACCGGCCGCCGTGGAACGTGGGCGAGTTGCGTATCCTGACCATCACGGACGGGCTGGTGACCGTGGCACCGCGCGATCCGACCCAGCGTGCAGTCTTCGTCTTCGATATCGCCCGCCGCCAGTGGCTGCCGCCCGCCGCCACGCCGACGCCGTAGCGGGGGTTGCGTGATCCGACCGCATACGGGCCGGGCGGCGGTTGGGCGGGTATCGAGCCTCTTTCGAGGCAGGGTGCGCCGCCGGCCTGGGCGCGCCCCGGACCCGGCCACAGTTGGGGCCTCGCGGTTCCCCTTGCGCGGCGTCCACAGGCGGGCTATCTTGCGCGCCGGCGGGTGGCCAACTCCGGGCGCGCGGCCGGCGCCCCCAGACGTCCGCGGGTGGATGCCGCGACATGCCCCACGGGGCGACCTTCCTCAGGCGGATCACCGGATCTTGGGCACTTGTTGCCAAGTTGGACACAAAGTGAGCAGGCTTTGGGCTGGTAAGTGACCAGCGAGCGGGCCTATGATCGCTCCATCAGACACGCACCGGCGCGGCCGGACCGGCGCGCAGGCGCCTCAGGGTCGCGTGCATGCAACGGAGGAGGAGCATCATGAGTACCCAAGCCGTGGCCCGGACGAGCGGGGACGACCGCGCGGGCGTGCCGTGGACCGACGCGGCCTTTGGCGACTTCGGCGGCCTCTGCGCCTTGCTGGCGGGCGCCTCGGGCTTCTTGTATTCCGTGGCCTTTGTCATCCTCAAGCGGACGACGCCCGCGCTGGGGGACACGCTGAGCGCGCTGTTCCTGCTGCTGGGGGGCTTGTTCGCCACGGCGGCGCTGCTCGCCTTGCGTGAGCGCCTGGCCGCGCACGCGCCGGCCTTCGCGACGTGGGCGCTGCTGCTGGGGCTGGCGGCGGCGCTCGGCTCGTGTATTCACGGCGGCTATGACCTCGCGAACGCGATCAACCCGCCCGCGACCGTCAACGCCGACCTGCCGAGCCAGATCGACCCGCGCGGGCTGCTGACCTTCGGGATCGCGGGCATCGCGGTGCTGACCTTCGCCGGGCTGGGCCGCCTGGGCGGCGTGCTGCCGCGCGGCTTGACCTGGCTCGGCTACGCGACCGGCGTGCTGCTGATCTGGATCTACCTGGCGCGCCTGATTATCCTCGACGCGACCAACCCCCTCGTCGTCGTGCCGGCGTTGCTGGCCGGCTTCCTCGCCAACCCGGCCTGGTACCTCTGGCTGGGCCTCACCCTCCGCCGTCCCACCCCCTGACCAGGTCGCGGGGATCGGGTCGCGCGCCCGATCCCCGCGGCCTCCCCCGGCCGTCCGACTCCACCGTCGCAACCCAGGCAATCCGAATCCCGGCTCTCCGGGTACTACTCCTTGTTCGCCGCTGCGGCCCCCACCGGCCGCCGTGGCGCGAAGGGAGGTGATCGCAATCGGCCGGGCGTCTGCCGACCCGGCAGGGACTGCGCGGCCCGGGCTATCCGGTGCCGCGCCCACGCCGCCCGCGCTCGGGGCGTGGCACGAGCCGGTCGATGGCCCGCTCCACGGTGGGCGGGCCCCGGTGGGAACTGAAACGCACATGTCGTAAGCCAACCTGTGAAGCCTAAGAGGCAAGAAGGAGCAGTGGGATGAAACTCGGGAAAGCACTCAACGCGCTAGGCGTGCTCGCGCTGGTCATGGCGCTGGCGGCGATCGGCGCGCCCCTGGTACCGGCGGCGGCGTCGAGCCACCGCGAGGCGCCGATGATCAGCAACGACCCGGTGGCGGATAACACCGACCTCTACGCCTTCGTCAGTCCGGACAAGCCGGATACGGTGACCTTCATCGTCAATACCTGGCCCTTCGAAGAGCCGAGCGGTGGGCCGAACTACTTCCGTTTCGGCGACGACGTGCTCTACGAATTGCACATCGACAACGTGGGCGACGCGCAGTCGCATATCACCTACCAGTTCCGCTTCCACACCGTCATCGGTAACGGCAACACGTTCCTGTACAATACCGGCCCCATCAGCAGCCTCGACGATCCCGAACTGGAACGTGAAGCAGTTCTATACGGTGACCCGGCTGGACGACGGCCAGGCGACGGTGCTCGGCAGCGACCTGAAGACGCCGCCGGTGAACATCGGCCCGCCCTCGACCCCTGACTACGCCAGCCTGTCGGCGGCCGCCGTGCAGTCGCTCAGCGACGGCAGCCGGGTCTTCGCCGGGCAAGCCGACGATCCCTTCTTCGTCGACCTCAACGTCTTCAACCTGCTCAGCGTGCGCAAGCTGCCCGGCAACACGGGCGGCGGCGTCGACGACCTGAAGGGCTACAACGTGCAGACGATCGCGCTGCAGGTGCCCATCAGCCGCCTGGCGCACGGCGGCGCGGCGCCGTCGGGCGCCTCGGCCGCGAACGCGGTCATCGGCGTCTGGACGACCACGAGCCGGCAGGCCACCCGGGTGCTGCAGGGCGGCGGCAAGACCGCCGGCAGCGGCGACTGGGTGCAGGTGAGCCGGCTGGGCAACCCGCTGGTCAACGAAGTGATCGCACCGCTGGCGGCCAAGGACCTCTTCAACAGCTCGCAGCCGTCGGGCGACGCCCAGTTCCTGCCGGCCGTGCAGGATCCGGAGCCCGCGCGCCTGCTGCATGCGATCTACAACATCAAGGTGCCGCCGACGCCACGCGACGACCTCGTCACCATCTTCCTGACCGGAATCCCCGGCCTGAACCAGCCGGCCAACGTGACGCCGTCGGAGGAGCTCCGGCTGAACATGGCGATCCCGCCGGCCGCCAAGCCCAATCCGCTCGGCGTGGTCGGGGGCGATAACGCAGGCTTCCCCAACGGGCGGCGCCTGGCCGACGACGTGACCGACGTCGCGCTCAAGGCGGTGGCCGGGGCGGCTTACCCGCTCTTCCACAAGGACTACACGCCCGACCCGCTCGCGGCGCAGCTTGGCGACGGCGTCGACACGAACGACGCGGCCTTCCGCCCCAGTTTCCCCTACGTCGCGCTGCCCTGGAGCGGCGTGACCTCGGCGCCGCACGGGGCCACGGCCCAGGCACCGGCGTCGGGCGGCAGCATGCCCGGCATGCCCAAGACGGGCGGCGGCGGCATTGCCGACCTCGGCGACATCTACGGCATCGTGCTCGCCCTGCTCGTGGCGCTCGGCGGCGTGACGCTGACGGGCGGCTGGGTGCTGCGGCGCCGCGGTGCCCGGATGCCGGCCGGCAAGTGAACCGACCGGTGGGCGCGGGGCCATGGCCCCGCGCCCACCACGGGGGCGCCGCCGGGTGGAAGTTCCCGCCCGGCCGGCGCCGCCCCTTACGCACGCGGGAGGCAGCGGCATGGGAATCTTCGAGCATCGACTGACGGGCATGGTGGGCATCGCGCTCATCCTGGTGGCCCTCGGCCTGGTCGCAGGCCGGGCGGCCGCGCAGCCGCCGCCCGTCGCACCCGTCGCCGATCCGGCGGCGCTCACCGGCAGCGGCATCACGACCAATCCCGGCTACGCCGACCGCGTCATCGCCGACATGCAGGCGCGCATCGGCACCAACCCGACGGACGACAACGCCCTGGCCCAGCTGGGCCTCGCCTACCTGCAGAAGGCGCGCGAAACCAGCGACCCGACCTACTACGCGCAAGCGGAGACGGCCCTGCAGCACGCCCTTACGCTGAACCCGCAGAGCTACAGCGCGACCGGTGGGCTGGGCGCGCTCGCCGCCTCGCGGCACCAGTTCCAGGACGCCCTGCAGTGGGGTCAGAAGGCCCGCGCGCTGGCGCCCTACAGCGCCTACGCCTTCGGCGTGATCGGCGATGCGCAGGTCGAGCTCGGCGACTACGACGCCGCCGTTGGCACCTTCCAGCAGATGGTCGACCTGCGGCCGGACATCAGCTCGTACAGCCGCGTCTCCTACGTGCGCGAGCTCTACGGCGACGTGCCGGGCGCCATCGCCGCGATGCAGCAAGCCGCGACCGCGGGCGGGCCGGCGCCCGAGAACGCCGCCTGGACGCACTGGCAGCTGGGCGGCCTCTACTTCAACAGCGGCCGTCTCGCCGACGCCGAACGCGAGTACAATGCCGCGTTGGCCGTCTTCCCGGGCTACATCCACGCCGAGGCAGGGCTGGGCGCCGTGCGGGCCGCGCAGGGCCGGTTCCCCGAGGCAATCGCGCTCTACCAGCAGGCCATCGCCGGCGTGCCGCTGCCACAGTACGTGCAGGCCCTCGGCGACGTCTATGCCGCGTCCGGCGACTCCGCCGCGGCGCAGCAGCAGTACGACCTCGTGCTCTACATCTTCCACGTCTTCGAGGTCAACGGGGTGGACGTGAACATGGAGAAGGCGGCCTTCCTGGCCGACCGCAACCAGGACGCCGCCTCCGCCGTGCAACTGGCGCAGCAGGCCGCGACCTGGCGCCACGACGTGCACACCGACGACGCGCTGGCCTGGGCGCTGTACCGGGCCGGGCGCGCGGCCGAGGCGCTGACGGCCGAGAACCAGGCGCTGCGCCTGGGCATGCGCAACGCGCTCTTCTACTTCCACCGCGGCATGATCGAGCGGGCGCTCGACCAGACGACGGCGGCGCGCGCGGACTTGCAGACCGCGCTGGCGATCAATCCGTATTTCAGCCTAACGTACGCGCCGCAGGCCACGGCGCTGCTGCAGGGGGAGGGGAAGTGACCATGAAGCAGCTGTGGCGACCGGCGCTCGGGCTGGCGATCCTGCTCGGGCTGCTGCTGGCGGGGGCGCCCCGCCCCGCGGCGGCCCATCCGCTCGGCAACTTCACCATCAATCACTACAGCGCGCTGACCGTCGGCGGCGGGCGGGTGGCCGTGCTCTATGTGCTCGACCTGGCCGAGATCCCGACGTACCAGGAGCTCGGCACCATCCGCGCCGACCACAGCACGGCGCTGACCGCGGACGAGCGCGCCGCCTACCTGGCGCGCACCGTGCCCATGCTGCTGCAGGGTCTCACGCTGCAGGTCGACGACCGCCCCGTCGCGCTTGCGCCGGCCGATCCCGCCGAGCTCAGCTTCCCGCCGGGCGCGGGTGGCCTGCCGACGCTGCGGCTTGTGCTGCACCTGGTGACGCCGGACGGGGCCGTGCCGGAGGCCGGGCGGCTGGTCTACGCCGACGGCAACTACGCCGCAGCGCATCGGCTGGAAGGAAGTCATCGCCCTCCCGGCGGTGGGCACGGCGCTGCACGATTCCAGCGTGCCGGCGACCGACCTGAGCGCCGCGCTCACCCGCTATCCGCCCGATCGGATCAACGACCCGCTGCGCGTCACCGGCGCGACCCTGGCCTTCGCCCCGGGCGCGGCCGGCGCGGGGGCCGGCGCCTCCGCCGGCGCGCCCGCGGGCATCGGGCTCACGCTACCCTGGGCGCAGCAGGGCGCCGACGCGCTGACCGCGCTGATCGGCCAGGGGACGCTGCCGCTGGGCGCGCTGCTCCTCGGCCTGCTCATCGCCTTCGCCGCCGGGGCGGGCCACGCGCTCTCGCCCGGCCACGGCAAGACCGTCGTCGCCGCCTATCTGGTGGGCAGCCGGGGCACCGCGCGCCACGCGATCATCCTGGGGCTCACGGTCACTGTGAGCCACACTTTCGGCGTCTTCCTGCTGGGGCTGGGCGTGCTCTATGCCTCGCAGTACATTCTGCCGGATCAGCTCTACCCCTGGCTCGGCTTCGGATCGGGCCTGCTGATCGCGGTCGTCGGCGTGACGCTCTTCCTGCAGCGGCGGCGCGCGCTGCACCGGGCGGTCGCGGCGCTCCCGGCGCCCGAGCCCGGCCACGACCACGATCGTGACCACGAACACAGCCACGAACATGACCACGACCATGATCACGCCCATGCGCACACGCACGCTGCGGGCGAGCCGCACAGCCATGCGCGGGGCGACGGCGCGGCCCATCGCCACGGGCCGTGGGGCCGCCCGCACACCCACGGGCCGGCGCCTGACCGGCCGGTGACGCTCGGCAGCCTGCTGGCGCTCGGCATCTCGGGCGGGATCATCCCGTGCCCTTCCGCGTTGATCGTGCTGCTGGCCGCGGTGGCCTACCACCAACTGGCGCTGGGGCTGCTGTTGATCCTGGCTTTCAGCCTCGGGCTGGCCGTAGTGCTGACGGGGATCGGGCTGGCGATGGTCTATGGGCGGGGGCTGCTGGGGCGCGTGCGCTTCCGGCCGGGGGCCGGGCTGCTGGCCCGGCTGCCGCTGGCGTCGGCCCTGGCGGTGTCGTGCCTGGGCGTGGTCATCGCGGTGGAGGCGCTGAGCGCGGGTGGCGTGCTGCGCTGACCGACGGCGCCGGCCCGGGACTGTAGCCGGCCGGCGCCGTGGGGTGGGGGCGCGGCGTTACTTGATGGTCAGCGTGCCGGCCATGCCCTGCTCCTTATGACCGGGGATCGAGCAGAGCGTATTGTAGGTCCCCGCGGGCAGGTCTGTCTCCAGCGTTGCCGTCTCGCCCGCGTGCAGGTTCGGCGTGGCGAAGGTCTTGTCGCCGACCACGATCGTGAAGTTGTGGGTGAGCTTGCCGGCGTTGGTCACGTTGAAGGTCTGATGGCCCGCGGCCAGCTTAATCGCCGGCGGGATTCGATCGCCCACTCCTTGAGCGTGACGTCGACCTGGGCGCGTGTGCCGGTGCCGACCGTGACGTTCGGCGGGGAAGGTAGGGGCGACCGTCGGGGGCACGGCGGTGGCGGTTGCGGTCTCGCCGCAGCCGGCCAGCAGGCCCAGGGCCAGCAGCCCGAGCGCGACCACGATCAGGTGGGCCCACCTGCTCAACAGCTTCACCATCGGGATTGCTCTCCTCCTTGACCGCGTGTTCGTTTCGGCCCCGAGGTGGGGCGCCGACGCGCGGATTATAGCAGGCGGCGCTCGCGCCTGTCAACCGTGCGAACCGGCGGGCCGGCCGCCTGTGACTGCTAACGCCGGGCGCGCCGGATTGGTCGCGGGGGGCGCCGAATTTGGCTCCTGGTTCCTGCTGGGGCCGCCCACGCCGCGGGCGTTGCATTGACACGTCCCGCGCGGGCGGGCTATACTTTCCCCACAGTGCCCGGCTGCGGGGAGAGGAGAGGCATGATCACGCATATCTTGCTGTGGAACTATCGCGACGAGGTGGCGCCGGAGGCGCGCGCGGCCATCGAGGCGGAGCTTGCCGCCCTGCCGGCGCGTGTGCCCGCCATCGCGAGCCTCACCAGCGGGCCGGTCTTCCGCTGGCGCACGCGCGAATACAGCCACGCCGCCGTCTTCCGCTTCGCCGACCGTGCCGCGCTCGACGCCTACCAGGCCGATCCGCAGCACCGGGACTTCACCGCGCGCTTCCACCCGGCCACCAGCGAGCTCGTCGCCGTCGACTACGAGAGCGCGTGAGCCCCAACTGGGTTGACGCGGCCCTGCTGGTGCTCGTCGCCGGCAGCGCCTGGCTGGCGACCCGCCGCGGCTTCCTGCAGGTCTTCACCAGCCTGGTCGGCTTCCTGATCACGCTGCTGGCCGCGCTGCTCTTCACCGCCCCCCTCGCCGCCGCGCTGACGGGTCTGGGCCTGCAACAGATCTGGGCGGCGCCCGTCGCCTTCGTCCTCATCTGGCTGGTCGTGCAATTACTGCTCGCCGCGATCGGGCACTGGATGCTGCGGCGGACGCTCTACCACGCCGCGCGGTCGAGCCTGAATCGCTGGCTCGCGCTGCTGCCCGGGGCGCTGCAGGGTCTGCTGATCGGCGGCCTGCTGCTCACGGTGCTCGCGCTCGCGCCCATCCCCGGCGTGCCGCAGCAGGCGATCCTGCAGTCGGCCGTGGGCGGGCGCCTGGTGGCCACCGCCGTCGCGCTGGAGCGGCCACTGGAGGGTGTCTTCGGCCCCGCGCTGCAACAGACACTCGGCTTCCTGACCGTTCGGCCGGAGCCGCAGAGCGGCGAGATGGTCGACCTCAAGTTCCGCGTACCCGACCCCACGGTCGACGTCGCGGCCGAGGAGCGCATGCTTGACCTGGTCAACGCGGAGCGCAGCGGGCGCGGCCTGGCGCCGCTCGCCATGGACCCGACGCTGCAAGCACTCGCCCGCGAGCACGCCGCAGACATGTTCCGCCAGGGCTACTTCTCGCACACCGGGCGCGACGGCCTCTCGCCGTTCGACCGCATGCACGCCGCCCACGTCTACTACACAGCCGCGGGCGAGAACCTGGCGCTGGCGCCCACGACCGAGTTCGCGCACGACGGGCTCATGAACAGCCCCGGCCACCGGGCCAACATCCTGAACCCGCAGTTCCACCGCGTCGGCATCGGCGTGCTCGACGGCGGGATCTACGGCAAGATGTTCGTGCAGGAGTTCACCGATTAGGCGCCGCTTGGGCGCCGCGCCCAATGGCCCGGTTCGTGCACGATCGCATGCAGGCCCTGGCCCCAATCCGAATGTGAGGAACCCGCCGAGTGGACGAGCCGAAGTCACCCCCGCCGTCTGAGCCGCGCACGCCCCGCGCGCGCAAACGCCGCGCCGCGCCGGCGGCGGAGCCTGCGCCCGCGCCGGAGGCGGCCGCGTCGTCCGCCGCGCCGGAGGCCGCCGCGCCGCGCTCGCGCGCGGGCGGGCCGCCCGGGACCCCGGTCACCGCGTTCGACCCGCATGACACGGCGCAGCTGCTGGAAGCGTTCCGCGCCCGTTATCCCTTCCCGCTCGACGCCTTCCAGGAAGCGGCCATCGCCGACCTGGCGCGCGACGAGTCGGTGCTCGTGGCCGCGCCGACCGGCACGGGCAAGACGGTCGTCGCCGAGTTCGGCGTCTTCCGCGCGCATGCCCGGGGCTGGCGGGTCATCTACACCACGCCGATCAAGGCGTTGAGCAACCAGAAGTTCCGCGACCTGCGCGAGCAGTACGGCGACTCGGTCGGCCTGCTCACCGGCGACATCGTCGAGAACCGCGAAGGCAGCATCCTCGTCATGACGACCGAGGTGCTGCGCAACATGCTGTTGCAGACGCCCTCCGAGCTCTGGGGTGTCGGTTGCATCATCTTCGACGAGATCCATTACCTGGCCGACAAAGAGCGGGGTACGACCTGGGAAGAGTCGATCATCATGTGCCCGCCGGAGATCCAGCTGGCGTGCCTCTCGGCGACGATCAGCAACGCCGAGGAGGTGGCCGCCTGGATCAGCCGCACGCACGGCCCCATCCACCTGGTCACCCACAGCGAGCGCGCCGTGCCGCTCAGCTACTTCTACTTCCTCGACGGCGAACTGGTGCTGGTGATCGACGCGGCGGGCACGCAGGTGGCCGACTTCCCGAACGTCGGCGGCGAGGTGCGGCGCCGCACGCGCAACTGGGGCGGCGCGGGCAGCGCGGAGGACGACACGCCGCCGCGCGAGCGGCCCGAGCCGACGCCACGCGAGGTCGTCGAGTCGTTGGAGCGCCGGGCCATGCTGCCCGCCATCTACTTCCTCTTCAGCCGCCGGGACTGCGAAGCCGCGGCCGACCTGAGCGCCATGATGCGCCTGCGCACGGTGCACGACCCGGCCACGCGCGCCCGCATCGAGGGCGTGCTGGCCACGTTCCTGGCCCGGCTCAGCCCCGAGGACCGCGCGCTGGAGCAGGTGCGCACGATCCTCTACCTGGCGCGGCGCGGGCTCGGCTTCCACCACGCCGGGCTGCTGCCGATCCTGAAACAGCTGGTCGAGGAGCTGTTCAGCCAGGGCCTCATGCGCGTCGTGTTCGCGACGGATACGCTCGCGCTCGGCATCAACATGCCCGCGCGCACCGTCGTGGTCGGGCGGATGTCGAAGTGGGACGGCGTCAGCCGGCGGCCGCTGCTGCCGAACGAATTCCAGCAGATGGCCGGGCGCGCCGGGCGGCGGGGCATCGACCCGCAGGGCTACGTGGTCGTCCCCTACAGCCCCTGGGTGACCTTCGACGACGCCCTCGGCATTGCGACCGGCCCGCTGCTGCCCGTCGAGAGCGCCTTCACGGTGCGCTACAACACCATCCTGAACCTCTGGAACCCGCCCGCGGGCGACCGCGTGCTCGCCGTCATGCGCCACAGCCTGCTGCAGTTCCAGCAGTCGCGCCGCGTGCTCGAGCTCGAGGAGGGCATCGCCGAGTGGGACCGCGCGATCGCGGAGGTGCCGTTGGGCTGCCTCATCGGCCTGCCCGCCGGGGAGGATTTGCTGAGCGAGTACGAGGCGCTCGGCCGCGCGGTGCAGACCGGGCGTGATCGCGTGCGCAAGCTCGCCGCCGGGCGTGACCGCCTGGCGGCGCGGCGCACCGTCGTCCCCTGGGCGCGGCCCGACCGCGAAACGCTGCGGCGGCTGCTCCGCGTCTACCCGGTCGGCGGCGTCGTCCACCTGGAGGGGCGGGGCTGGGCCGTCTACCTCGGGCCGCGCCCGGGCAGCGCGGGGCTCTTCTGGCTCGGCGACCGCGTGCACCTGATCGGGCAGTACAGCGCGATCGACTACGTGCCGCCCGAGCACCCGACCGTGCGCCTGCCCGCCGACCTGTCGGCCGTGGCCGACCAGGGCATCGCCGCGCCCGCCGACGAGGCGGGGGTGCCGGTCAGCCAGGAGGCGCGCGCCTGGATGCGCGAGCAGCTGGCGGGCATCGACCTGCCCGACCTGGAGCAGTGGATCCTGACGCACCAGGCGACGCAGAGCGCCGAGCTCGACGCACAGCTGGAGCAGTTCGCTACGCAGCTGACCGAGGCGGAGGAGTACGTCCGCCGGGTGGCGGCCGAAGAGCGTGGCCACGCCTGCGCGACCTGCCCGGTGCGCAAGCAGCACCGGCACAACCGCCGCGAGCGCGGGCGCCTGGAGGGCGGGCGCGAGGAGGCGCGGGCCTACCTGGAGGAGCGCCGCCGCTACGAGGATACCCGGCTGCAGATGCTGCTCGACGGGCTGGTCGCCGTGCTGCAGCGCTTCTACTACCTGACGGGGGAGGGCGAGAAGACGGCCAAGGCGACGCAGCTGATGGATATCTTCGACACGAACGCGCTGCTCATCTCCGAGTCGCTGGAGGCGGGGTATCTCGACGACCTGGCGCCCTCGGATCTGGCGGAGGTCTTCTCCTGGTTCGCCTACGACCGCGATATCGAGTTCCGCAACCACAACCTGCTGCCGGGCAACCTCGTGCAGCTGCGCCGCCGCCTCGACGAGCTCCAGCGCGAGATCTTCATGGCCGAGCGCCGTTATGACCTGTTCCTGACCCCGGGATACAACCCCTACTTCTACGGCATCGTACGCACCTGGTGCCGCGGGGCGAGCATGGCCGACATCCTGAGCAAAGTCGAGCTCAGCGAGGGCGACATCGTCATGGCGATGACCAAGACGCTGGACATCATGCGGCAGGTGCGCGAGATGCTGGGGCGGCAGCACAGCAACGAGGGCCTGTACGTCGCGCTGCTGCAGGCCGACGACCTGCTGCGCCGGGGCGTGGTCGAGATGGTCAACTCGGTCGGCTTCGTCGGCCGTGAAGCCGCGGCGCCGGTCGCGGAGGAGGCGGCGCCCGAGGGCACCGGCTTCGCGGATATCGACCGCATGCTGGGCCGGCTGGCCAACCCCGAGTTGCCGCCGCCGTCCGTGCCGCCGCCCGACACGGGCATGATGCGCCCGCACCGGCCCCAGCGCCCCGGGCGGACGGGGCCGGTGCGCGGCGGGCGCCCGCCCGGGCCGACGGGGCGCCCGCGCGGTGGGCGGGACTGGACCGCCGGGCCCGCGCGCGAGCCGGGGCGGGGCGGGTCCGGCGGGCGCCCGGGCCGCAAGCACGCCGGCCGCTCCAGCGGCCCCGAACTCGCGGCCCGGGCACCGGTCCCGGCGCGGCGGCTAGCGCCCCGTGGACCTCTTCGCCGCGCTCGATCGGCTCGACGCCCTGCGCCTGCCGCGCGACCAGTACGCGGTCTTCGGCAGTGGGCCGATGGCGGTACGCGGCATCCGCCCAGCCGCCGACCTCGACATCGTCGTCCTGCCCGGGCTGTGGGCGGACCTCGCCGCGCGCCTACCCCTGGCGCCCAAGGCGGGCGCCCCGCGCATCCTCGTGGAGGAGATCGAGATCTGGCCGGACTGGCACCCGGCCGCGGGCCCACCGGACGCGATCGTGGCGACTGCCGACGTGTTCGCGGGCTATCGCTTCGCCTCGCTCGATCGGGTGCTGGCCTGGAAGCGCGCCGTCGCGCGGCCGAAGGACCTGACGGACGTCGAGTTGATCACGCACTACTTGTCCGGTGGCGGGCGCTAGCCTCCGGGCGGCGGCGGTGAGTGCTTCGCGCGAGGGGTAGGCGGGCGGCGGCGCGGGGTCAGACCGGGGCGGGCGCGCGGACGACCCCGGCGATTGCCGCCAGAGCGCGCTCGACGTCCGCATCGTCGACGCCGTAGTGTGTTACGAGGCGGACGACCGTCGGGTCGGTGGGAGCGAAGAGGACGCCGGAGGCGGCGCAGGCTGCGGTGAAGGCGTCGGCCGAGAGCCCCGTGCCGGCCACGTCGACATAGACCATGTTCGTGCGCGGGCGGTCCAGGTCGACGCGCAGGCCGGGGAGATCGGCCAGGCCCGCCGCCAGGCGGTCGGCGTTGGCGTGATCCTCGGCCAGGCGGTCGACCATCGACTCGAGCGCGACGATGCCCGCGGCGGCAAGGATGCCCGCCTGGCGCATGCCCCCGCCGACCCGCTTGCGGTTGAAGCGCGCCCGCTCGATGAACTCCCGAGGTCCGCAAAGCATCGAGCCGACCGGCGCGGCCAGCCCCTTGCTGAGACAGAACATGACGGTGTCGGCGGGAGCGGCCAGCGCGGCGGCCGTGGTGCCACAGGCCAGCGCGGCGTTGAAGATGCGCGCGCCGTCGAGGTGCAGCGGCAGGCCGTGGGCGTGCGCGAGGGCGCCGAGCGCGTCCATGTAGGCCTGGCCGATGGGCACGCCGCCGCAGCGGTTCTGGGTGTTCTCGATGCAGATCAGGCCGGTGTGCGGATAGTGGTGGTCGACGGGCCGGATGGCCGCCTCCACGGCGTCGAGGGGCAGAGTGCCGTCGGGGGCGTTGGGGATGCCCCACATGGCGACGCCGCCGAGGACCGATGCGCCGCCGCCCTCGGCGTGCCGGATATGCGCCTCCATGCCGACGATGAGCTCGTCGCCGCGCCCGCAGTGCGTCAGCACGGCGCACAGGTTGCCCATCGTGCCGCTCGGCACGAAGAGCGCGGCCTCCTTGCCCAGCCGCTCCGCCGCCAGCGCTTCGAGCCGGTTGACGGTCGGATCGTCGCCGAAGACGTCGTCGCCCACCTCGGCCCGATACATCGCCTCGCGCATTTCCGGCGACGGATGGGTCACGGTGTCGCTGCGCAGGTCGATCGGAGCCGTGCTCATGCCGGCTCCGATCGACAGACCTCGGCCACCCGCGCCAGCAGGTCGTCGAGGTCGAACGGCTTGGCGAGCACGTTCAGGTAGCCGCGCTCGCGAAAGCGGCGCTCCTCGTGGTTCGCGGTCAGGAAAATGATCGGGATCTCGGCCGTCGCCGGATCCGCCTGCAGCATGTCATAGATCTCGAGCCCGTCGAGGCCCGGCAGGTGCAGGTCGAGCAAGATCAGGCTCGCCTTGACCGAGCGGATCACGTCGAGCGCGCGCGCGCCGTCGGTGACGACCACCGCCTGGTAGTCCGGCTCGGCGTTCAGCGTATCCTTGACGAGCTCCGCGATCGGCTCGTTATCCTCGACGACGATAATCGCCTTCTTGTCCACGCCCCCGTCCATCAAATAGGGTGCTCCTTCGCCAACCAAGAATGCGCCGGTCCTGTGCTCCGGCGCCCCTGTATTATACTATACGCGATAATAGCAGCGCTGGACTGCTAGTGTCGGCCCCCGGTAGGTAGACGCGCCGGTATACCGTCGCCTAGCAATGACTGTACCTCCGGATCGGCTCCAGGGCCGCCCCCTGGGCCGAATGGCCGTTTACGGCCCGCTGCCCAGGGCGATCTCGGCGGGCGGGGAGCGGTTGCCGGCGAGGTCGACCGCGACGACACGCAGGCGGTGGGTGCTGGGGCCGAGGGTGGCGGGGTCGACCGTGATCGCCCAGGGCGCGGCCGACAGGCGATCCAGCAGGCGGCCGTCGGCGTAGAAGAGGACGGCCGCGACGCCCGTGTTGTCCTGCGCCTCGGCCTGGAAGGGGAAGCGCTCGCCCGGCTGCAGTCCGGCGAAGGTGCTGCCCGCCGTCGGGTAGCTGATCCAGACCGTGGGCGCGATATTGTCGAGGTTGACGCGCGTGGTTACGTCGAGCGTCGTGCCGTCGCGCAGGTGGCCACGGAGGCGCAGGGTGTGCACGCCACCGCGCGCGGCCGTGTCCCAATGGCCGAGCACGCGCGTGCCCGGCGCCGCGCTGCCCGCCGCGATGGGCTGCCACGCCTGCGGCGTGGCGCCCTCGCCCCAGTCGAGGCTCCAGCCGGCCAGATCCGCCCCGTCCGCGCGCCCCTCCACTGCCACGGTGCCGCCCGCCACGCCGTTGGCGGCCGGGCTGGTGATCGCCAGGTCCACGTCACCGGGCGCGGCGCCGCCCCCGGCCGCTGTGCCGCAGCCGGGGGCGTAGGCCGTGGGCGGGGCGGGCAGCCCGGCCTGCGCCGCCCAAGCGGTGTATTCGGGCGGCAGCAGCAGGAAGCTGCGCGTGGTGTAGGTGCCGGCCGGCGCGCCGGGGCAGGCGAGCAGGCCGCCGGCATTGTCGACCGCCACGTTCTGGTGCCACGTGTCGAGCGCCGTCGGGGCGGTGCCGGGCAGGAACCACTCGGGCACGCGATCCGGGCAGGCCGCGGTCGGCAGCAGGCCGGAGTTGGCGCAGATCGTCACCTGCTGCAGGGCCGGGGGTCGCGCGAACCAGCGCACCGGCCGGCCCTGGTGGATGCGCTCCATCACATCGTGCCAGATCGGCGCCGCGCCGGTCACGCCGGTCGACTCCTGCATGGGGCTGTTGTCGTTGTTACCCACCCAGACGCCGGTCACGAAATCGGGCGTCAGGCCGATGGTCCAGTTGTCGCGCCAGTCGGCCGTGGTGCCCGTCTTGACCGCGGCCGGGCGGCTGAGTTGCAGGGGGCTGTTGGGCCCGAACGCCGGCAGGCGCGCGTCGTCGTCCGCCAGGATATCGTCGAGGATCCAGGCGATGCCGGGGCTTTGGGCGCCGAAGAGCGGCGGGCCCGGCTGCTGCACGGCCGGGTCGGTTGCCGCGTCGTAGAGCACGTGCCCCTGGCTGTCGGTCACACGCGTGATGGCGAAGGGCAGCCGCACCTGGCCGCCGTTGGCCAGCGCGTCGTAGGCGCCGGTGAGCTCCAGCAACCGCACCTCGCCGCCGCCGAGCGTCAGCGCCAGGCCGAAGCGGCTGCTGTCCGCCCAGGTGGTGAACCCGGCGGCGCGCCCGGCCTGCACGAGCCCATAAACGCCAATGTGGTTAAGCGTGTAGACGGCGGGCACGTTGTAGGAGTTGGCCAGGGCCAGGCGCAGCCGCTGGGGGCCGTGGAAGCGGTGGTCGTAGTCCACGGGCACGTAGGATTGGCCGTTGTCGTCGGCGTAGGTCGTCGGGATGTCGGGCAGGACGGTTGCGGCGGTGAAGTCACGGCTGAGCGCGACGCCGTAGGTCAGCGGCTTGAGCGCGGAGCCCGGCTGGCGGGGCGCGAGCGCGAGGTTCACCTGGCCGTCGATCGCCGCGTCGAAGTAGTCGACGCTGCCGACCAGGGCGCGCACGGCGCCCGTCGCCGCGTCGAGGATCACCACGGCGCCGTTGGAGACGTGCTGCGGGGCCAGGGTGGCGAGACGGCGCTGCAGGACGTCCTCCGCCGCGGCCTGCATGCCGGAGTCGAGCGTGGTCTCGACGGTCAGGCCGCCCGCGTAGACACGCTGCCGCCCGAAGCGCTGCTCCAGCAGGTCGCGCACGTACATGACGAAGTGGGGCGCGCTGATGGGGAAGCGGCGCGTGGTGTAGTGGAGCGGCTCGGCCGCCGCGGTCGCCGCGGCCTCCTGCGTCAGGGAGCCGTGCTTGACCAGCAGGTCGAGCACCTGCTGCTGGCGCGCCTTGGCGGCGGCGGGGTCGGTCAGCGGGTCGTAGCGCGAGGGCGCCTGCGGCAGCCCGGCCAGCAGGGCGGCTTCCGCCAGATCGAGGTCGCGCGCTGATTTGCCGAAGTAGGCCTGTGCCGCGGCCTCGACGCCGTAGGCCATGTTGCCGTAGTAGATGGTGTTCAGGTAGAGGCCGAGGATCGTGTCCTTGCTGTAGCGCCTGTCGATCTCCAGCGCGAGGACCGCCTCGCGCGCCTTGCGCCGCAGGCTGCGCTGCGCTGCCTCGTCGGGGCTGAGGAGCGCGGCGCGCGCCAGCTGCTGCGTGATCGTGCTGGCCCCGGCGGGCGGCTCGCCGCCCGTCAGGCTCGTCCACAGGGCGCGCGCCACGGCGCCGGGGTCGACGCCGGGGTGCTGGTAGAAGCCGGAGTCCTCGGTCGAGATCGTCGCTTGCCGCATGGCGAGGGGGATGGCGTCCAGGGGCAGGACGGTGCGCTGCCCCCGCTCCGGGTCGACCAGGTCGTAGAGGACGTGGCCGTTGCGGTCGAGGATGCGGCTGCTCTGGAACGGCCCCGGGCCCGGCAACGCCCCGACGTCGGGTAGGCCGGCGAACAGCCAGAGGTAGCCCCCGGCCCCGGCGAGGAGCAGCAGTGCCGCCGCGCCGAGGGCCCAGGTGCGCCGCCGCAGCCGGAGCCGGCCGCGCCCGCTCCGGCGCGTGCCCCGGCCCTCGTTCCGCTTCACTGCCGCGCCCCCTTTCTCGGGCCACCCGCGCGATGCGGGTGGCATTCTCTCCCTGGGATCATACCGCGCCGGCCGCGGGCTGTCCAGCCTCGGCGCCCGGCGGCCGAGGGACGCGGGCGGGACCGATGTGGTATGATGGGGCGGGACCCGCCTTCCCGGCCGGGCACGGCCAATCCACCCGCAACCCAGGGAGCCAGGAGTGACCACAGATGCACAACCCCTCGTCGGGGTGATTATGGGCAGCAAGTCCGATTGGGAGACGATGCGCCACGCGGCCGACGTGCTGGCGCAGTTCGGCGTGCCGCACGAGTGCCGGATCGTCTCCGCCCACCGCACGCCCGCCCGGCTGGCCGCCTACGCCGCGACCGCCGCGGAGCGCGGCCTCCAAGTCCTCATCGCGGGCGCGGGCGGGGCGGCCCACCTGCCCGGCATGGTCGCGGCGCAGACCACCGTGCCCGTGCTCGGCGTGCCGGTCGAGAGCCACGCGCTGCACGGCCTCGATTCCCTGCTGTCGATCGTGCAGATGCCGGGGGGCATTCCGGTCGGCACGCTGGCGATCGGGCGCGCGGGCGCGACGAATGCCGCGCTGCTGGCGATCGCCATCCTGGCGCTGCACCGGCCGGACCTGCGCGCGCAACTTGAGCAATTCCGCGCCGAGCAGACCGCGCGGGTCGAAGCCGATACGCTGTCGTGAGCGGCCCGATCTTGCCCGGCGCCACGATCGGCGTGCTCGGCAGCGGCCAATTGGGCCGCATGCTCGCGCTGGCCGCGCGCCGCATGGGCTACCGCGTCGCCACGTTCTCGCCCGATCGCGATTCGCCGACCGGCCAGGTGGCCGACCGCGAGTTGGTCGCCGCCTACGACGACCTGGACGCGATCGTGGAGTTCGGCCGCGCGGTCGCCGTCGTCACCTTCGAGTTCGAGAACATCCCCGCGGCGACGGTCGAGGCACTGGCGGCTGTGCGGGCGGTCCATCCCAGCGGTGCGGTGCTCTACACAACGCAGAACCGCCTGCGGGAAAAGACCTTCCTCACGCGCGCCGGGTTCCCGGTCGTGCCGTTCCGTGCGGTCCACTCGGCGGCCGACCTCGCCGCCGCGCTGGCCGCGCTCGGCACGCCGGCCGTGCTCAAGACGGCCGGCTTCGGCTACGACGGCAAGGGCCAGGCGCGTATCGATCGACCGGAGGACGCCGCGGACGCCCTGGCCGCGCTGGGCGGGCAGCCGGCCGTGCTCGAAGCCTTCGTCGACTTCGCCACGGAGGTCTCGGTGGTCGCCGCGCGCACGGCCGCGGGCGCCGTCGTCGACTACGGCGTAATCGAGAACACGCACGTGCACCACATCCTCGACGTCTCGGTGGCGCCGGCCCGCGTGCCCCCCGCCCTGGCGACGGAGGCGGCCGCGCTGGCCCGCGGCGTCCTGGAGGCGCTCGACGTGGTCGGCGTGCTCTGCGTCGAGTTCTTCGTGACGCGCGACGGCCGCCTGCTGGTGAACGAGCTAGCGCCCCGTCCGCACAACTCCGGCCACCTGACCGTCGACGCCTGCGTCACCTCGCAGTTCGAGCAACAGCTGCGCGCCGTCTGCGGGCTGCCGCTCGGCGCCCCGACGCAGGTGCGGCCCGCGGCGATGGCGAACCTACTGGGCGATCTCTGGGCGGAGCGGCCGCCCGACTGGGCGGCGGCCTGCGCCTTTCCCGCGGTCAAGCTGCATCTCTACGGCAAGGCCGTGCCCCGGCCGGGCCGCAAGATGGGCCACCTGACAGCCCTGGCGGACACCCCGGAAACGGCGCGCGCCCAGGTGCTCGCCGCGCGCGCCGCGCTGCGGCCCGGCGGCGCCGCGGGCACGGCCGGGCAAACGTGAGCCGCGTTACGCCGGGGGTCCGCGTTATGCTATATACTGAGGCGTGTGGCGCCCGGCCGGCCACGCTGTTGTGTTGACATCGGCCGCCTAATCGCGTATGATTACGAGGTATTGGAAGACAGCTAAGAGTTTTCTCGTGCACGTTAGCGGCACCTAAGACTAGGAGAACAACGAATGGCGACCGATATCCAGACCGAGACCGCGACCGACATCCTGACGCAGGACGAGCCCGCGCTCGTCGCGATGAGCGACGTGGCGGTGCAGCAGCTGCGCACGTTGCTGGCGCAGCAGGAAAACGCCGACCTGGCCCTGCGCGTCTTCGTGTATCCCGGCGGCTGCTCGGGCATGTCGTATGGCATGGCCTTCGAGGACGAGTTCGCCGAGGACGATACGATCTTCGAGCAGAACGGGCTGCGGCTCGTGGTCGACGAGAACAGCGCGTACTACCTCAAGGGCGCGCAGATCGACTATGAAGACAGCCTGATGGGCGGCGGCTTCCGCATCTTCAACCCGAACGCGGTGCGCTCCTGCGGGTGCGGGCACTCGTTCGACACGGGCAACGACGCGGACAGCGCCCACGCCTGCAGCTGCGGCCACTAAGGCCGCGTACTTCCCGGTCAACACAGGGCGGGTCCTCCGGGACCCGCCCTTCGTGATTCCCCCGCGCCGCCCAATACCGCGCCCGGATCTTGTCTGAATCCGGGCGTTTCTGCTATAGTGGGGCAATGCGCGCGGGAGGGTTGCGGCCGGGGTGGCCGGGGCGGGTCGCGGTGGCGGTGCCGCTGGGCGTCTACTGCTTCGTCTACCCGATCGGCCTGGTCCTGCTGGTGGCGGGCTGGCTGCCGCCCGAGGCGGGCTGGGTCGGCGGCGTGCTGCTGACCGCGCAGGCGGTGGCGCTGGTCGCCGCGTGGGGCGTCGCGGCGGGCGCCGCGCGGGCGCTGGGCGCGGGGCTCGTGCTCGCGGGCGCGGGCTGGGCCCTCGAGGCCGCGGGCGTCACCGCGGGCGTGCCATTCGGCGCCTATCACTACACCGGGGCGCTCGGGCCGGCGCTCGGGCCTGTCCCGTGGGCCATCCCGGCCGCCTGGGTCGGCGTCGTCGGCGCAGCCTGGGGCACGGCGCGGCGCGGGCTCGGTCGGTGGGGCAGCGGCGCCGTCGTCCTCGGCGGCGCGGTGCTGGCCACGGCGCTCGACGCGGTGATCGAGACGACGGCCACGCGTGTGCAGGGCTACTGGCTCTGGGACGCCGGGCCTACGGCCTACTACGGCGTGCCGGCGGCGAATTTCGCGGCCTGGTGCGGCGCGGCACTGGTCCTCGGCCTGCTGTTGTCCGTGCTCCTGCCGGCAGGCGCGCGGCCCGGGTGGCACGGCCGGATCGCACCGCTGTTGTACGTGCTGAACGTGGTCATGTTCGGGGTCATCGACTGGAGCCGCGGGTACCTCGTCCCGGCCGCGCTCGCGGGCGTGCTCCTCGGCATCCTGGTCTGGAGGCGGGTGTGATGCTGCACAGGTGGGCGCGCCGCCCCCGGCGCGCGCTCTGGGTTCTGCTGCTCCTGGCCGTCGCGGGCTGTCTGGGCCCCGCACCCCAGCCGCCCACTCCCACGCCCGTGCCCACGCAACCCGTCGCGGCGCCGGCCACCACGGCGACCGCGCCGCCGACGCCGACGGCGACCGCGTTGCCTCCCACCGCCACCGCGACCCCGGTCCCCGCGCCCACCGCGACGCTGCCGCCCGGGCCGCCGACCACCGCTCCGACGCCGCCCGCCGCCACGCCCGCGACCACCAGCACCCTGCTGCTCGACAGCCTCCGCGCCATGCAGGCGGTCGCCTCGTATCAGTACACCGCGACCGTCGACACGCTGGATAACGGCCGCCAGCTGTCGACCACCCTCGCGGGCGAGTACGCCGCGCCCGATGAGCTGCACTGGGTTACCACGTCGGAGGCGCTGACCACCACGGCGGTCATCAGCGACAGCCGCTACTACGTGGCCATCGGCACGCTGGGCTGGACGCTGCTGCCGGGTGCCGACCGGGCGCGCGCCGGCCAGCTGGTCTGGCAGCTCATGGCGCGGGCGCAGGACGTGACCGAGGTGACGCGCGACCCGCTCACCGACCCGGATCCCACGGTGCAACTGGCCTTCAGCGTGCCCGCCACGACCCTGCCGCTCGACCCGCAGCCTTGGGACCTGATCCAGCTGAACGTCTGGCTGGGCGTCCACGATTCGCGGGTCCGTGCGGTCAAGCTCTTCGCGCAGGCGCCCTACTATGAGACGACCGAGCGCTTCTACCTCTTCGCCTTCGACGAACCCGTGACGATCGCACTGCCGCAGCCCGCCACGCCGCAGCCCGGCCTGGCGGGCCGCCTGCTCTACGTTCACCGGCCCATCAAGGGCACGCCCGGCCTGCCCGAGCTGCGCATCCGCGACCTGGCGACCGGCAGCGAGAGCTTGGTGCCCGGTGCCGACGTGCCCGTCACGGGCGCCAGCTGGGCGCCCGACGGCCACGAGCTGATCTACAGCGCGTCGGGCATCCTCTACCTGTACGACGAGGACACGGGGGAGATCCAGAATCTGGGGCGGGGCCTGGCGCCGGCCTGGTCGCCGGATGGCGCCACGCTCGCCTACGTGCGCGGCACGGCCGAGGCGCCGACCGCGTGGACGGCCGACCCCACCGTGATGGCGCCGGCACGGCTCGGCGACCTGTACGTGCAGCAGCTGGATTGGGCGCCCGATCAGCAGCACCTGGTGGTCGCCGGCTGGCCGCTGACCGCCGACCCCGCCGCCATGCCCGCGCAGCTGTTCCTGGTGAGCGCGGCCGACGGCACGGCAGAGGCGCTGCCGCCCGTCGCCAGCGGGGCGGCCTGGCCGCGCTTCTCGCCCGACGGCCGCGAGGTTGCCTTTATCGCGGGGGGCGACCTGGCCGTGTTGACCCTCGCCTCGGGCACCCTCGCGATCCTCGACCGGGCAGGCCAGGACCGCTCGCCCCTCTGGAGCCCCGACGGCAGCCGCCTCATCTACGCCCACCGCGCCGATTCGACCGCGCCCAGCCACATCGTCATCCAGCCGATGGCAGGCGGCGCCCCGGAGGACCTGACCTCCGGCGACGACCTACCCCTCGACTGGCAGTAGCGCGTCCACCGGCCACCGGGGCGTGAGCCGCGTGCCGCTGCCCACCTGACGCGGAAGATGCCGGGGAAAGACGACGGGAGCAGCCCTGCGGCTGCTCCCGTATTGCGTGGTGTGCCGGCTCGGTGGCCGGCGCTGGTTAGCCTTTAACGCCGCCGAGCGTCAGGCCGCTCACGATGTAGCGCTGCAGGAACAGATAGACAATCGACACGGGCAGCGCGACGAGCAAGGCCATGGCCGAGAATTGCGACCACGGGGTGGTGCTCGCGTACTGGCCGACCATCGCGTTCAGCGCCATGCCGAGGGTAAAGTCCGACGGGTGGGTCAGGAACTGCCACGACAGGTAGAACTCGGTCCACCCCGACAGGAAGCCAAAGAAGGCCGTGACGGCAAGAGCGGGCGTGGTCAGCGGCAGGATGACGCGCAGGAAGATCTGGTTGCGGCTAGCGCCATCGATGGTGGCCGCCTCCTCCAGGTCCTTGGGGATCGTGTCGACATAGCCCTTCAGGTTCCAGATGGCGAAGGGGAGGGCACCGGAGACCAGGGCCAGCCCGACCCCCCATAAGGAGTCGCGCAGGTTGAAGCCGCCGAACTGCACCTTGTTGAGCAGCACGAAGAGCGGGGCGATCGTGGCGATGCCCGGCAGCATCAGCACGCCCAGGATGCCGATCATGAGCAGCTCACGGCCGCGGAAGTGGAAGCGCGAGAAGGCGTAGGCGGCGCTGACGCCGAGGGCCACCGAGATGATCGCGGTGCCCGCGGCGATCTTGAAGCTGTTGAACGCGAGCTCGGGGAATGATACCGGGTTCAGCGTCGGCTGCTTGATGACTTTGACGTAGGCGTCGAGCGTGGCGCCCGGCGGGATGATGTCGGTCGGATGCGCGATGTCGCGCGGGTTGATCGACATGCCCACGATCCAGAGGATCGGGAAGAGCACGGTAAAGGCGATGAACAGGCAGATGAGCTGCAAGAGTAGCTGGCGGCCCAACGGAAGCCGCCCGGACGGCACGATCTTCACGTTCGCGGCCACGGCGGCCGGCGCCGCGGTCCCCGAGACACTTTCTGCGGATGCTGCCATGTTGGGTTCCTCCTCGGTACGCGTCCGGCGATCAGGTGTCGTAGCTCGCGGTGGCGCGGGCGGCCCGATTGACGATCAGCGATAGGGCCAGCAAGATAAAGAACTCGATGACGCAGAAGGCCGCGGCCACGCCGTAGAGCTTCTGTTCGTTCACCAGCCGGAACGCCTGGGTCACCAGGAGCTCCGTGCGTCCGAAGGGGCCCCCCGCCGAGAGGAAGTAGGACAGATAGAACAAGTTGAAGGTCGTGATGAACCCGAGAATGGCAAAGGGCACCATGGCCGGCCGCAGCAGCGGCACCGTGATGCGCAGGAATTGCTGCGTGCCTGACGCACCGTCGATCCGTGCCGCCTCGTACAGCTCCTTCGGGATGCTTTGCAGCGCGCCGGTGGCCACCACGGAATTCAGGGGCCAGCCCAGCCAGCTGTTGGCGATGAGCATCGCGAAGAAGGAGAGCGGCAGCAGCGGCAGGAAGGGGATCGGGTCGTGCTGCGAGTTCTCGAGCCAGGGGATGTCGAAGCTCGACGGCGGCACGCCGAACAGCCCGCCGATAACCCGCAGGAAGTTGTTGATCGGCCCGGCCTGCTCGTCGAACATGTTCCGCCAGACGGTGGCAATAATCAGCGAGGGGATGACGACCGGCAGCACGTAGATGGCGCGGTAGATGCGCTTGAACCAGAGCCCTTCCACGTTGAGCAACACCGCGACGAGCACGCCCAGGACCACGTGGATCACGACGTTGGTGACCGCCCAGACCAGATTAAAGGAGAGCAGGCGCCAGAAGTCATAGTTCGGGATCGCCAGGTCGTTGGTGAGGATCTTCACGTAGTTCTGGAGGCCCACCCAATCGGGCGCCGGCGCGGTCGCACGCAAGTTTTTCAAGCCGTAGTCCGTAAAGGACATCCAGAGTTCGTAGCCGAGCGGATAGGCGGTGATGATCAGCAGGACGATCAACGCCGGAATGAGATACAGGTACGCCGCGCGCGTCTCCGCCATCCGGCGCCAAAGCGAGGGACGGACGGTTTCGGCCGCGGGGGGCGTGCCGGCATTGGTAATTGTAGCCATCGGAGTAAGCCTCCTTACGACGAGCGATGAGCCGAGCCCGGCAAGCTCCATTGTGCGTCGTAACTGCCGTCGGCCGCGGGCATGCGTCGCGGTGCGGAAGGGAGGGGGCGCCGGTCCCAGCGGGACCGGCGCCCCACAGCGCAGGTTACTTGTTGTTGGCCTTATTGGTGGCCGCGCACGCGTCGGCGATGGCCTGGACCGGGGCCGCCCCGGTGTCCATGACCTTGTTGAGCGCGTCGCCGAAGGGGGTCCAGTAGTTGTCGAGGACGGCGGTCTGCGGGCGCGGGTCGCCGGTCGCATAGGCCGTCGCGAAGCCCTGGATGATCGGGTCGGTGATCTTGATGGTCTTGTCGGCCGGGATGTGGCCGGCGACGTCGACCCAGATCTGCTCAATCTGCGGGCTGGTCATGTAGAGCGCGAAGTTGACGGCCTGGTCGGTGGCCTGGGTGTTGGCATTGATGTACCAGCCGTCGGGAGCGGTCAGCGGGGCCGAATGGCCCTTGGGCCCGTCGGGCATGGCCACGACGCCGAGGTCGGCGCCGAGCGCCTTCTTGTAGTCGCCGGTCAGCCAGGGACCGTCGATGGTGTAGTTGAGCGAGCCATCCTCGAAGGCCTGGCTCAGCTTGCTGCCGTCGGTGAAGAACTGGGCGCCCGCGGCCTTCAGGTCCTGCAGGTACTTGTAGGCGTCGGAGAGGCCGGTGTCGGCCGTGCACTTGCCGCTGGTGTCGAAGACCTGCCCGCCGAAGGCGTTGAAGAAGCCCCAGTTATGATAGGCGCTCTGGTTGAGGCCGGCCTTGATGGTGCCGGCCTTGACGCCCGCCAGCAGCTCATCGGTGGTCTTGGGCGGGTTGGCCAGGGTCTTCGTGTTGTAGAAGGCGGCGACGGCCTTGAGAGACTCAGGGACCTCGTAGAGCTTGCCGTCGACCTTGGAGGCGTTGACGGCGACGTCGAGGTCATTGGTCAGCTTACCGGCGAGTTGCTGGTCGAGGGGCATGAGCAGGCCGGCGCGGACTTCCTTGCCGAGGCTGTCGTTGGGGGCGATGTAGAGGTCGGGACCGCCGCCTGCGGCGGCTTCGGTCTCGAACTTATTGAAGATCTGGTCGAAGGGGACGTCGAGGGCGGTGACCTTGGCGTCGGGGTTATCCTTCTGGAACTGGGCGAGGGCCTGGGTCCAGGCGTCGGACTCGGCGCTGCCGTGCGAGGAGCCGTAGGACTCCCAGACGGTCAGGTTGCCGGTCACCTTCGGCGGCGGCGCCGCCGAGCTACCGGCGGCCGGGGTGTCGGTCGCGGCCGGGGCGCTGCTGCCGCCGGTCTTATTGTTGGCCTTATTGGTGGCCGCGCACGCGTCGGCGATGGCCTGGACCGGGGCCGCCCCGGTGTCCATGACCTTGTTGAGCGCGTCGCCGAAGGGGGTCCAGTAGTTGTCGAGGACGGCGGTCTGCGGGCGCGGGTCGCCGGTCGCATAGGCCGTCGCGAAGCCCTGGATGATCGGGTCGGTGATCTTGATGGTCTTGTCGGCCGGGATGTGGCCGGCGACGTCGACCCAGATCTGCTCAATCTGCGGGCTGGTCATGTAGAGCGCGAAGTTGACGGCCTGGTCGGTGGCCTGGGTGTTGGCATTGATGTACCAGCCGTCGGGGGCGGTTAGCGGGGCCGAATGGCCCTTAGGCCCGTCGGGCATGGCCACGACGCCGAGGTCGGCGCCGAGCGCCTTCTTGTAGTCGCCGGTCAGCCAGGGACCGTCGATGGTGTAGTTGAGCGAGCCATCCTCGAAGGCCTGGCTCAGCTTGCTGCCGTCGGTGAAGAACTGGGCGCCCGCGGCCTTCAGGTCCTGCAGGTACTTGTAGGCGTCGGAGAGGCCGGTGTCGGCCGTGCAGACGCCACTGGTGTCGAAGACCTGCCCGCCGAAGGCGTTGAAGAAGCCCCAGTTGTGATAGGCGCTCTGGTTGAGGCCGGCCTTGATGGTGCCGGCCTTGACGCCTGCCAGCAGCTCATCGGTGGTCTTGGGCGGGTTGGCCAGGGTCTTCGTGTTGTAGAAGGCGGCGACGGCCTTGAGGGACTCGGGGACCTCATAGAGCTTGCCGTCGACCTTGGAGGCGTTAACGGCGACGTCGAGGTCGTTGGTCAGCTTACCGGCGAGTTGCTGGTCGAGGGGCATGAGCAGGCCGGCGCGGACTTCCTTGCCGAGGCTGTCGTTGGGGGCGATGTAGAGGTCGGGGCCACCGCCCGCGGCGGCTTCGGTCTCGAACTTATTGAAGATCTGGTCGAAGGGGACGTCGAGGGCAGTAACCTTGGCGTCGGGGTTATCCTTCTGGAACTGGGCGAGGGCCTGGGTCCAGGCGTCGGACTCGGCGCTGCCGTGCGAGGAGCCATAGGACTCCCAGACGGTCAGGTTGCCGGTCACTTTGGGTAGCGTGCTGCCGCTGGTCGAGCCGGCGGTATTGGTCGGGCCAGCCATGGCCGCGGTGTCGGTGGCGGCCGGCGCAGCCGGTGCCGTCGTGTTTGTCGCGGCAGCGGCGGGGGCCGTCGTGGGCGCCACCGGGGTTGCCGTGGGGGTCTCGCCGCCGCACGCCGCCAGCACAAAGGTGGCGATCACGAGCATGCCGATGAGCTTCAGAAGCTTCTGCATCGTCCTTTCCTCCTCAGGATTCGAACAAGCTTTACGTTTCGATCAAGCGGTCCCGGCACCGGCTGTGACTCGGCTCCAGGATAACCTCGTGGTTATACGCAATCCACCAATCGCGGTGTTCTCTGCCTGCGGGATCCTTGATCGGCAGGCGTGCCCTCCTCCTTTCACGAGGGGCGATCGTCGGACCGGCTGAGTGCGCTAATACCTCACACGGCTCGGAGGATCACCCATATCATAGCATATCGCGGTGACCAATGTCGGCCGCGCGACACCGCGGCCTGCGGTCCCGGCGGGGAGACGGGATTAGCGGGTCGATCCGCGCAGCACCAGCTCCGTAGGTAAGCATATTCGGGCGTCGCTCGGCCGATTATCCAGAGCAGCGACGAGCAACTCGGCCGCAATCTGCCCCTTCTCTAGAATCGGCTGGCGGACGGTCGACAACGCCGGGTGCGTCAACGCGGCAAGCGGCACATCGTCGAATCCGATGACCTCGAGATCGTCGGGCACGCGCAAGCCGAGACGGGCGGCTTCGCGGATCGCGCCCAGGGCCATGACGTCGCTGTGGGCCAGCACAGCGGTGGGCCGGCGTCCGGCGGCCCAGGCCTGCCCGAAGGCGGCCGCGCCGCCCTCGATCGTCGCGGGCGCCTCGACGATCCACTCGGGGGCCAGGTGCTGCCCGACGGCGGCAAAGGCCTCGGCCGCCGCGGCGAGCCGCCGCCGGCCCACACTGTGAAACATGGTATCCGGCTGCGATTCGGGGGGGAAGAAGGTGATCACCAGGATGTCGCGGTGCCCCCGTGTTAGGAAGTGCAGGGCCGCCGCGCGCGCGCCCGCCTCGTCGTCGCTGTTCACGACCGCGGCTGAATCCGCTTCGGCGTCGACGACGACCAACGGCACGCGGCGGCGGCGCAGCGGCTCAATCTCGTGGTGGTTCTGGTTCAGGCCCAAAATGATGTAGCCGTCGACCGGCGCCCGGCGCGTGGCCTCCTCCAGCGAGCCCTCGAGCGGCGAGACGATCAGCGCGCTCAGACCGTGGGCGCCGCAGACGCTGCCGACCCCCTGCATGAAGGCCGCGATGAAGGGATTCGCGAAGCTGACCGCAATGGTGCCCGGCACCAGGATGCCGATGACTCCAGTGCGCTGCGAGTTGAGGGCCCGGGCGATAGGATTGGGCGAATAGCCGAGATCGCGGGCCGCGGTCAAGATGCGCTCGGCGGTATCGGTGCTGACCTGGGTAGGATTGTTGAAGGCAAAGGAGACGGCCGTCCGCGACACCCCGGCGGCCCGAGCAACATCGGATATGGTCACCCGTTTTGCACCAGCCATTCGTGACGCCTTCTTCTAAACCGATTTACTAAACCGATTTAGACCATCATACATCCGAATCCTGGCGGAGTCAATAGGGACCGGCAAACAGACTGCGCCGGGTGCCGCCGGTTCGCAGCGCCACGAGGCGCCTCTAGCATTGGATCCTGCGGCGTGGTATATTGGGCGTACAGCGTCTCCTCGCGCGTCGTTCCCCCTACGGTTTCCGCGGATCGCCGAGCGCCCCCGGTTTCCGGCCGGAGCAGGTTGTTGGCTGCTCACGCCGCGGCCATGCGGGGCGCCGGCATCTCCACCACAGGAGGCTCCACGATGCTCAGCAACTCGGCTGCCCCCGAGGCCACGCCCCGGGCCGCAGCCCTGGCCGGTGTACGCGACGATCGCCTTCTTCCCGAAACCCGCGCGCTGGGGATTATCATTCCGCCGTTCCTCCTTGCCGCGTTCCTCATCCTCTATCTGTTCCCCGACCGCACGCAGGACCTCTTCGCGTGGGGCGTCAAGCCGCCCATGACGCCACTGCTGATGGGTGGCGGCTATATCAGCGGCGGCTACTACTTCCTGCGCGTGCTGCGCGCCCCGCGCTGGCACCTCATCGGCCTGGGCCTGCTGCCGATCACGGCCTTCACGTGGTTCATGGGCCTCTCGACGATCCTGCACTGGGACAAGTTCACCCCGGGCCACGTCTCCTTCATCGCGTGGGCGGTGCTGTATTTCATCACGCCGATCGTGGTGCCGATCGTCTGGTTCCGCAACCGCGCGACCGACCCGGGCACGCCCGACCCGGGCGACGTGATCGTGCCGAAAGCGGTGCGCCTCGGCGTTGGGATCACTGGGGCGGTGATCCTGGCGATCGCCCTGTTCCTCTTCCTCGTGCCCGCCGCGGCGGCGGCGATCTGGCCCTGGAGCCTGACGCCGCTGACCGCGCGCGTCGTCGGCGGCTGGTTCGCGCTGCCGGGCGTGGTCGGCCTGTGCTTCGCCTCGGACCGCCGCTGGAGCGCCTGGCGCATCACGCTGCAGAGCCAACTGATCGGCATCGCGCTGATCTTGCTCGGCGTGCCGCGCGCCTGGGGCGATTTCGACCAGGCCAACCTGATGACCTGGGTCTTCATCGGGGGCATGACGGCGCTGCTGCTCGCGCTCGGCGGCCTCTACCTGGCGATGGAGGGCCGCCGCCGCACCGCCTGACGGCTCGCGCCCGCGGGCCACACGGCAGGCATATTTCCTGCTAGCCCTCGCTCCGGGGCCGGCGGCTGTCCGCCGCAATCCGCGGCCCGGGAAATCGAGGAGTAGTATGGCACCAGTGCAATTCGGTTGGGCGCTGCCGCGCGGCGCCCGGGACCCGGCCCTCCGGGAGTCGTTCGTGGCCGACGTGCGCGCCGGGTTCGACCTTATCGTGGGCCATTTTGATTCGGCTTGGATGGCCGACCACCTGCAGTACGACGACGCCGACGTCCTCGAAAGCTGGACCATGGTGGCCTTCCTGGCGGCAGCCAACCCTGCCTTCCGCTTCGGCCACGCCGTGCTCAGCCAGTCCTTCCGCAACCCGGCGCTGCTGGCCAAGATGGCGGCGACGCTGCAGTTCCTCAGCGGTGGGCGCTTCATCCTGGGCATCGGCGCGGGCTGGAAGGAAGACGAGTACCGCGCCTACGGCTACCCGTTCCCGCCCGCGGGCACGCGGGTCGACGAGCTCGAGGACGCGCTGCGCATCATCCGGGCGCTGTGGCACGAGGACCGGCCGACGGTCGAGGGCGCCCACTACCAGATCCAGGAGGCCTGGTTCGAGCCGAAGCCCGACCCGGTGCCGCCGATCATGATCGGCGCCTTCAAGCCACACATGCTGCGCCTGACGGCGCGCTACGCGGATTGGTGGAGCGTGTCCTGGACGGGCATTGACGAGTACCGCAAGATCGTGCGCGAGTGCGAGCAGGCCTGTGCGGAGGTCGGGCGCGACCCGGCCACGCTGCGGCGCACCTGGTATGGCGGCTGCGTCTGCGCGCCGACGGAAGCCGAAATCACAGCGCTCAACACGACGCACATCAGCCCGGACAACGCCTTCGTGGGCACGCCCGCGCAGATCGTCGACCGGATGCGCCCCTTCGTCGAGCTGGGTGTCGACCACTTCCAGCTCCATTGTGGCGGCTTCCCCGATCTGACCACCCTGTACCTACTCAAGACCGAGGTCTTGCCCGCCCTCAACAGCTAGCGGCCCCGGCGTAAGCGCGTGCTCGGCCAGGTAGGCGAGCACGCGCCGCCCGCGGCCCCGTCCGCCCGGCGACAGCCGCCCCGGGCGTTTATCGCTCTACCCGACCTGACGGTTTGTTCCCCGGCCACGGCGCGGATCCAGTTCCCCAGTTCGCGTATAATGACCGCATCTGCTGCCGCCACGGCAGCCGAGGAGGGGGCGCATGACGCCGCTGGAACTGGCCCAAATCGTCGAGGGTGGGGAAGCACACGCGGCCGCGGCGACATGCCGGGCGGTCGGGCCGCCCCTGGCCACCGAACTCGGGCTGCGCTGTGCCTGGCTCGGCGGCGCAGCGGCCGTCGGCCTGGGCGCCGACCTCACGCTCTTCAACCGCGTCATCGGGCTGGGCGTGTACGAGCCGGCGACCGAGGCGCTGGTCGATGCGATCCTGGCGGACTACCGGGCGGCGGGCGTCCGCTGCATGATCCAGCTGAGCCCCGAGGCGCGGCCGGCGGCCTTGCCTCAGTGGCTGGCGGATCGCGGCCTCACCGTGCGCGACCGCTGGGTGAAGATGTACCGCGCCGCGGGTCCGGCCCCGGACATCGCGACGGACCTGCGCGTCACCCGCATCGGGCCGGACCGTGCCGCGGTGTATGCGGCCACGCTGGCCGCAGCCTTCGCGCTGGGCCCCGCGGCCGCCCAACTGGAGCCGATGGTCGCCGCGGCCGTCGGCGCGCCCGGCTGGTCGCACTATTTGGCCTACGACGGCGACGTGCCGGTGGCGATCGGCGCGCTGTACGTGGAGGACGGCATCGGCAGCCTGTTCGGCGGCGGCACGCGGCCAGAGGCGCGCCGCCGGGGGGCGCAGGGCGCCCTGATGGCGCGGCGCATCGCGGACGCCGTCGCCCGGGGCTGCCGCTGGATCGTCACGGAAACAGGGGAAGAGCAGCCGGGCGAGCCCAATTCGTCGTACCACAACATGCTGCGGACCGGCTTCCGGCTTGCGTATCTGCGGCCCAACTATATCTCTATGCCGCCCCCGAGCGGCGATTGAGGAAGCGCGGGGTAATCCCCGGGAGGCCGATGGACGAGGAGACGCTGGGCTATGCGAGCGCAACGACGCTGCTCGCCGCGCTCGCGGCGGGCGACCTGTCGAGCGCCGAGCTTGTGGACGCCCTGCTGGCACGGATCGCGCGGCTTAACCCCGCGCTCAACGCCGTCGTCACGCTCGATGCGGGCGGCGCCCGGGCCCGCGCGGCGGCCGCCGACGCGGCGCGGGCCCGAGGCGAAAACTGGGGCCCGCTGCACGGGCTGCCGCTCACGCTGAAGGACGGCCACAGCACCGCGGGGATGCGGACGACGGCCGGCTGGCCGCCCCTGGCCGATTACGTGCCGCCGGCCGACGGGGCTGTCGCCGCGCGGCTCAAGGCGGCCGGCGCCATCATCCTCGGCAAGACGAACGTCTCGCCGCTGTTGATGGACATCCAGTCGGACAACGCGATCTTCGGGCGCACGAACAACCCCTGGGACGTCGCGCGCACCCCCGGGGGATCGAGCGGCGGCGCGGCGGCCGCGCTCGCGGCCGGGCTGACGCCGCTGGAGGTCGGCAGTGACCTGGCCGGCTCGATCCGCATCCCGGCGCACTTCTGCGGCCTCTTCGGCCTGAAGACGACCGAGCACCGGGTGAGCATGGCCGGCCACATCCCCGACCTGCCCGGGCGGCCGCGCACCCACCGCATCATGTGGGCCATCGGTCCGCTGGCGCGCGACGTCGCCGACCTGGCGCTCGCCTATCGCGTGCTCGCCGGGCCCGACCCGGCCGATCCCGACGTGCCGCCGTTGCCTCTCGGCGACGGGGCACCCAACGCGCCGCCGTTGCCCCTGCCTTCGCTGCGCCTGGCCTGGGCGCCGACGTTCCCCGGCGTGCCCGCGGCGGCGGCGATCCGGGACTCCGTGGCCGCGCTGGCGGGCGCGCTGGCCGCGGCGGGCGCGCACGTCGCGGAGCGGCTGCCCGCGATCGACTTCGCGGATCAGGCCGCCGTGCGCAACGGCCTCTCGCGGGCGATCCAGGCGGCCGCGGCGCCCGAGACGGAGGCGGTGCCGAGCCTGGCCGAGTATGATGCGCTGCTCGCGCGGCGCGACGCCTTCATCGCCGCCTGGGAGGCCTTCTTCGGCGACTGGGACGCCCTGCTCTGCCCGGTCGCGATGCTCTCGGCCTTCCCCCACTGGCCGACGGACACGCCCCTGCCGGTCGACGGCGCGCCGGAGCCCTACTGGCGCATCATCGGCCACTGCGGGCCGTTCAACCTGACTGGCCACCCGGTCGTGGTGGTCCCGGCGGGTCGGGACCCGACCGGGTTGCCCGTCGGCATGCAGATCGTGGGGCCGCGCTGGGGCGAGGCGCGCCTGCTGCGCATCGCCGCCGCGATCGCGGAAGTGGTCGGGCCGTTCCGGCGGCCCCCGGGGTACTGACGCGGGGTTACGCTGCTCAGCCCGGAGGATCCAGCGCCAGCCCCCAGAGCAGGCCCACTGCCAGGTCGCGGCCGGAACTATTGCCCACGGCGAACAGCGCGCGGGCTGGTGCGGCGATGCCCGCGACGTCTCCGGCGAGCAGGGCCGCGCCGAGATCCAGGGCGGGGGCGTAGAGGATGCCGCGGGCGGCATAGGCGAGCAGGCGGCTGCTGATTGCGTGGGTGCGCGCGGGCGCAGCCGCGAGGACCGCGGCGGCGAGCGCAGTGGCGCGGTCAGGGGCGGGCGCGGCCCAGCCGAGCGCGGCGAGCAGGCCGCAGAGCACGTCGTCGCCCGCGGGCGTGAGCCCCGGCCCCGTGCCGAGGAGGCCGCAGGCGGCCCCCGCCGCGCCCACGGCATCCCCTGCCTGCCACGCGGTGGCGAAGGCGGCCAGCCCGGCGTCCAGGCGGGCCCAGACGCGCGCCAGGATCGGATCGGGCGCGGCGGGGGCCGGTTCGAGGGACGCGGTGAGGGCGGCGGGGAGCGGCAGCACGGACGCTTCCTGCCCGGCGGCGGTGCGGAGCGCCTGGGCCAGCGCCCGCAGGGCGGAGTCCCGGGCGGCGCCCGGGATGGGCCGGGGGACGGCGGGCTCCCAGGGCCGCGCGCGGCCCCAGGTCAGGAGCGGACGGGCCGGGAGTTCGAGCCCTGCCACCGTGGCCGTCCAGACGGCGCCGGGGGCGGCGTCCAGCGCGGCCTGCACCGGGGCGAGGTCGGGGAGGCGCACGGTGAGGGGCCCGTCGGGCGCGTCCGGCCCGGTGAGCCCGAGGATGTGGCCGGCTTCGCTCCGCAGGAAGACGGCGTGCCGGGTCACGGCGAGCACGGTACCCCGCGCGCCGATCGCGCCCGACGCCTCGGGGCCGGCACTCAGCGCCGCGGGAACGCTCATCACCTGGCCGGATCGGTTGACATAATGCTGGATGCCCTGGGCATAATGGCTGTCTGCTCCTTCCTCCGCGGGACGGGGTTGCCCGGCAGTCGAGTATACCACCGCGACCTGGACCCCGCACGCGGCTTGTCGGCGCCGGGCGGCTGCGGTAGACTGAGGGCGGGGGCGCCCGATACAGGGCGGCCGAAGGAGGAACCGCATGGCAGGGGAGGATCTGGTCTATATCGCGGCGCCGCCGCGTGCGCCCGCGGAGCGGCCGCCGCTGCTGGTGCTGCTGCATGGAGTGGGCAGCAACGAGGAGGACCTGATCGGGCTGGCGCCCGGGCTGGACCCGCGCTTCTACCTTGTCTCGCTGCGCGGGCCGCTGACGTTAGGGCCGGGGAGTTACGCCTGGTTCCACGTGCTCTTCACGCCGCAGGGCCCGAGCCACGACTCCGACGAGGCCGAGGCGTCGCGCCGCCTGCTGATCGAGGCGGTCCCGGAATTGGTGGCCGCGACGGAGACGGATCCGCGCCGCGTCTTCTTCCTGGGCTTTAGCCAGGGCGCGATCATGAGTCTCTACACCGGCCTGAGCCGGCCCGATCTACTCGCCGGCATCGTGGCGATGAGCGGGCGCGTGCTGCCCGAGGTGCAGGATCACCTGGCGGACGCCGCCGCGCTCGAGGGCCTACCAATCCTGCTGATGCACGGCACGCAGGACGCCGTGCTGCCGGTGCACCACGGCCGCGAGGCGCGCGACTTCCTGCAGACCCTGCCGGTCGCGCTGACATATCGGGAGTACCCGATGGGCCACGAGGTCAGCCGCGAGAGCCTGGCCGCCGCGAACGCCTGGCTGGGCGCGCAGCTTGCGCGCCTGGCGGAGGCGCCGCCGGAGGCGGAGACCTCGTGACGAGGAGGAGCGGGCGATGAGCGACGCCGCGACGGTCGCGCGGGAATACGCGGTGCCCTACGGCACGAGCGAGATCCGCTTCCGGCTGCCGCCGGACATGCACGCCACGGTGCTGGAGCCGCGGACGCCCGCACCGCTCGCCGACGTGCCGGCCGCCGTGCGCGCGGCACTGGCGGCGCCCCACGGCCCGCGCCTGCGCGATCTGCCGGCCGTGCGGCCGGGGGCGCGCACCGTGGTCGTGGTCACCGACGTCACGCGGGCCTGCCCCAACTCCGTGCTCGTGCCCGCGCTGCTCGACGAGTTGAACGCGGGCGGCGTGCCCGACGCGGCCATCACGGTGGTCGTCGCGCTGGGCATGCACCGCGCGAGCACGCCGGCCGAGCGCGAGTCCAAGCTGGGCTCGGCCGTGCTCGGACGCGTGCGCGTCGTCGACCACGCGGCGGAGGACCCGGCGGCGCTGGTCGCCCTGGGGCAGACGACGGGCGCGCTGCCCGTGCCGATCGTGCTTAACCGGGCGGTCGTCGAGGCGGACGTGGTCGTGGCGACCGGCATCGTGGAGCCGCACCAGTACGCCGGCTACTCCGGCGGGCGCAAGACGGTGGCCATCGGCACCGCGGGCGCGCCCACCATCGCCGGGACGCACGCGCCGCGCTTCCTCGACCACCCCGGCACGCGCCTGGGCAACCTGGACGGCAACCCCTTCCACGAGGCGGTGCGCGAGATCGCGCGGCGTGCCGGGCTGCAGTTCATCCTGAATGTGGTCTGTGACGGCGACCAGCGCGTGGTCGCCGTGGAGGCGGGGGCGCCCGATCCGACGTTCGCCGCACTGGCGGCGCTGGCGGCATCGATCTACACCGTGCCCGTGCCACAGCAGTATGACCTGGCGATTGGCGGGGCGGGCTGGCCCAAGGACAGCAACTTGTACCAGGCCTCGCGCGCGGCAACCTACCTCTACTTCGCCCCCCGACCGGTGGTGCGGCCCGGCGGCGCGCTGATCATCCCGGCGCGCTGCGAGGAGGGGGCCGGCCAGGGTACGGGCGAGCGCAACTTCCTCGCCGCGATGCGCGACGCGCCGTCGATCGCCTGGATCCTGGACGACGCACGCGTCCACGGCTATCCGCCAGGCCAGCAGCGCGCCTTCATCCTCGCGCGCGTGCTCGCCGAACACCCCGTGGTGATCGTCGGCGCCGAGCAGCCCGACGTGGTGCGCGCCGCGCGCCTGGACGCCGCGCCGACGATGGACGCCGCGCTGGCCCTGGCCCGGGCGCGCCTCGGTCCGCGCCCGCCGGGCACCCCGATCGACGTGCTGATCGTGCCCCACGCGCTGCTGACGCTGCCTGTGCTCACGCCCGCGTAGGCGCCCACGCGAACAGCCCGCATCCGCCGAGGCAGGTGCGGGCTGTTTGTCATGTGGGATCCGGGCGGAGGGGGTGGGATTCGAACCCACGGGGCTTGCGCCCACCCGTTTTCAAGACGGGAACGTTAAACCACTCCGTCACCCCTCCGGGACGTCGGATCTATTCTACTCTCGTGTGCGAGGGCGGTCAAGCGCGGACGCCCGCCGCGATCAGGCGGCCTCGGCGCCCGCGACAGGCCGCGACATCGGCCTCCGGCGCGGGCGGCCGCGCCACGGCGAGCCGGCCGCGCAGTCGCCGCTCGGTCGGCAGCATCAGCACGCTCGCGCCGACCGCGCAGACGACGTGGATGCTGCCCAGCACCAGGAAGAGCCAGATCGGCGCGATGCTGTAGAGCGGGCCGCAGATCAGCGCGCCCACCAAGCCCGCACCCTGGTTCGTACTGCTCACCATGCCCTGCAAGCGACCGCGCACGTTCTGGGGCAGCACGTCGGCCATGTAGCTGTCGGCCGCCGGAGACAGGATGCCGATCATCGCGCCTTCGAGCACGCCGAGCGCCAAAATTACCGGGATGCTGCTCAGCATGCCGTAGGCGTAGTAGATACCGGCCGCGACCAGCGACGGGATCAGGATCATCGGCACGCGGTTGTGGCGGTCGGCCATGCGCCCGGCCCACGGTCCCACGACGATCAGCGGGATCGCGAAGAGGGTGTAGCTCAGCCCGATGATGTCGAGCCCGCCGCCCAGGTCGTGGATCCAGATGTTCCAGACCACGCTGAAGAACCCGCTCACGAAGCCCCAGCCGATCGTGCTCAGGAAGACCGGCAGCAGCGGCCGCCAGACCGTGCGCGTGATCGCCACGCCGGGCGCCGGAGCCGACTCGTCCGCCGTCGCCGCTGCCGGCGCGCCGCGCCGCTCCTGCACCTTCCAGGCAAGGAAGACCCAGGCGACCAGGCTGCTGATCGCGCCGAACCAGAACGGGCCGGTGATGCCGGTGATGCCGCCCATCAGGCCGCCAAGCGCGGGGCCGAGCAGGATGCCCGCGTTGAAGGCCGCGCCGAGCAGGCCGAAAGCCTGGCCGCGTCGGGCCGGCGGGATGATGTCCATCACGTAGGCGCGGGCGGCGGGCATCAGGGCCGCGGCGCCGATGCCTTCGACGAAGCGCAGGATTGCAAAGCCGGCCGTCGTGTCGACCCAGAGGTAGCTGAGCGAGATGACGCCATGCACGGCCAGGCCGCCGAGCAGCAGCGGCTTGCGCCCAATGCGGTCGCTCGCCCAGCCCATCGGCACCTGGAACAGGAAGCTGGCGGCCATCGACGCGGCCGTGATGAGGCTGATCTCGGCCAGGCTGCTGCCGCGCTCCTGCATGTAGATAGTCAGCACCGGCCAGACCGAGCAGAGGCCGACCCAGATGACGAAGACGCCCAGCACCACCACGCCGAGGCCCGGGAACTCCCACAGCATGTTGCGTGTTATGCGTTTGTGGAGTGTTTGCATCATGCCGAATACTGTCCTCTCTGCAGGGTCGACGTGGCGCGGATTCGTGCCTCCGGCGTGTGCGCGAGCACCACTGGATTATACCGATTCGGCCTGCCCGGCTGCCAGGACCGAAAGGCGGATCTTGGCCCGCCGGGGCTCCGCCGGATGGCGGATCGTCGGGCCGGCGCCGATCCGCGGCGCCTCCCGCAACTGGAGCGCGGGGTTTTGCGTTGAAACGGGTACAGAGCTTGGGCTATAATAGCGCATTATCGATTCCGGCTGCCGGCCGGCAACGCGCACGCCCCTCGTGGCTGCCGCCGGCTAGAACAGGGGCTGCTATGTTCCGACCACATCGCCTACGCCCGCCGCCGCCGCGCGTCTCCGCTCGCCAGCGGGGCGACTGCTCGTCGTGGCGCTCGCGCTGAGCCTCATCCTGCCACCGTCCGCGATCCCCGCCGCCGCGGCGCCGGCCCCGGCGCCCAGCTTCGCCTTCGCCGACAGCAGCTTCGACCTGCTGTGGACCCGCACCGACTCGGGCGTCGCCGGCCATACGGTCAATCGCTCCTGGGTGTGGGGCCCCGCGCCGGGTGTCGCCGGGTATGAACCTTATGCCGATGCAGCCGACGGATCCGGCAAGCGGCTGGTACAATATTGGGACAAGGGCCGCATGGAGGTCAACAACCCGACGGCCGACTCCAGCCAGCAGTGGTTCGTGACCAGCGGGCTGCTGACCGTCGAGCTCATGACGGGGCGCATGCAGACGGGCGACACGACCTTCGTCACCCGACAGCCCGCGCAGGTGCCGATCGCCGGGGACACGACCGACACGAACGCGCCGACCTACGCCTCGTTCCTGGGCGTGAGCAACACGCCGCTCGGCGACCACCGCGCGGCGAATTGGACCGGGCAGGTGGCAACCCAGGTGATCGGCCGCGATGGCTCGACCTGGAACGACCCGGCCAAGAGCCGCTACGGCGGGCTGCGCTTCAGCAACTACGTGGTCGAGACGGGGCACAACATCCCCGAAATCTTCATGCTCTACCTGACCCAGCGCGGCCCGGTGGCGAAGGCCGAATCGACGGCCAACCAGGCGCTGTTTGACCCCTGGGTCTTCACGATGGGCTACCCGATCTCCGAGCCGTACTGGGCCACGGTCCAGGTTGACGGCAAGCCGCAGGAGGTGCTGATCCAGGCCTTCGAGCGCCGCGTGCTGACCTACCTGCCCAGCGCGGACCCGGCCTGGCGCGTGCAGATGGGGAATATCGGCCTGCACTACTATCAGTGGCGCTACGGTGCGACCTGGTACGACGGCAAGATCGGGCCCGCGCCGCTCAGCCTGACGGCGGCGGGCGCGCCGCGCCAGTTGGTCATTCCGCGGCTCGGCGTGCGCGCCGACGTGGAGGACGTGACCACGGACGCGAACAACAACATGGCCGTGCCGCAGAACCCCTGGCACGTCGGCTGGTTCGCGCCGGGCACGCGGCCGGGCGACATGGGCAGCGCGGCGATGGATGGCCACCTCGACTGGTACGGCATCGGCCCCGTCGTCTTCTGGCACCTGGGCGATCTGCGCCCGGGCGACCGCTACTGGGTGCGCGACACCCAGGGCCGCGACTTCGGCTTCGTCGCCACCGACACGGCGACGTGCCCCTACAATAACTGCCCGCTGCAGCGCATCTTCGCCGACACCAGCGGCCGGCACCTGAACCTGATCACTTGTAACGGCACCTTCGACCGGGCCTCCGCGAACTACAACAAGCGCCTGGTCGTGTATGGCGACCTGATCTCGCCCTGATGCACGGGGCGCCGCGGGTCGCCGTCGTCGGCGCGGGCGTCGGCGGGCTGGCCACGGCCGCCCGCCTCGCCGCCGCGGGCTGTCACGTCACCGTCTGCGAGCAGGACCGGCAGCCGGGCGGCAAGATGAACCGCCTGGCGGTCGCGGGCTTCCGCTTCGACACGGGGCCGTCGCTGATCACGCTGCCGGGCGTGCTCCAGGCGACCTTCGCCGCCGCGGGGCGCCGGCTGGCCGACTATCTGACGCTGCAGCGGCTCGATCCGCTCTGCCGCTACTTCTACCCCGACGGCGTGCGGCTCGACACGAGCAGCGACCTGGTGCGCATGACCGCCGCGCTCCACCGCCGCGCGCCGGGCGAAATCGCCGGCTTCCTGGCCTTCCTGGCCCACGCGCGGCGGCTTTACGAGCGCGCGGCGCCGCCCTTCCTCTACGGCGAGCGCCCCCGCCCGCGGGCGCTGCTCGCGCGCCGCGCGCGCGACGTGCTGCGCATCGACGCGCCGCTCAGCATGGACCGGGTGGTGCGTCACTACTTCCGCGATCCGCACCTGATCCAGCTGTTCGACCGCTATGCGACCTACAACGGCTCGTCGCCCTATCGCACCCCCGGCACCTTCTGCCTGATCCCCTACGTCGAGTTCGCCGGCGGCGCCTGGTACATCCGCGGCGGCCTCTACCGCCTGGTCGAGGCACTGGTCGCCATCTGCGGCGAGTGGGGGGTCGACCTGCGGCTGGGCGCGCCGGTCGCCGAGGTGCTGGTCGCGGGGCAGGGCCGGGCGCGCCGCGCGCGGGGCCTCCGGCTGGCGAGCGGCGAGACGGTGCCCGCCGACGCGGTCGTCGTGAACGCGGACCCGCTCTACGCCCGCGACGCGCTGTTCGCCCCGGCCGTGCGTCCGGCGCTCGGCGTGGCGGCCGCACCGCCGCCGGAGGCGCTCTCATGCTCGGGCTTCGTGCTGCTGCTCGGCACGCGCGGCCGCTTTCCGGGCCTCGCCCACCACAACATCTTCTTCAGCGCCGACTATCCGGCCGAGTTCCGGGCGCTCTTCGGGGAGCGCCGGCCCATCCCCGACCCGACGATTTACGTCAACAACCCGAGCGCGAGTGACCCGAGCCAGGCGCCGCCGGGCGGGAGTAGCCTCTTCGTGCTGGTGAACGCGCCGTCCGGCCGCACGGCGGCCGAGTGGGCGGCCTGGGCCCAGCCGTATGCGGAGCGGATCGTGGCCCTTCTGGAGGCGCGCGGCCTGGCCGGACTGCGCGAGTCGGTGGTCGTGCGGCGCATCCTCACGCCGGCCGGCTTCGCGGAGCGCTTCCACGCCTACGGCGGCGCGCTCTACGGCTACGCGTCGCATGGGGCGGGGGCGGCATTCCGGCGGCCCGCGAATCGGGCGCCGGGCGTGCGCAGGCTCTATTTCGTCGGCGGCAGCGCGCACCCCGGCGGTGGCGTGCCGCTCGTGCTGCTCGGCGCGCGACTGGTCGCCGGGCTCGTGCAGGAGGACGCGCATGCCTGACGATCTGATCGCGGCGAACACCAAGCCCTGGGTGCAGGTGCTGGGCGCCCGGCTGCTGGCCGAGCGCGCGCTGCGCGGCAACTTCCACCGCGTGTGGCTGCACCTCACACCCGAGGCGCTGGACCTGGCGGCGCACGCCCCCGGCCGAGCGCGTGCCGGCGCTCTACACCTGCACGCACACCTCCTGGTGGGATGGCTACCTGACCTGGCCACTCAACCGGGCGCTCGGCGGGCGCGAGGCGTTCCTGATGATGGACGTGGCGTCGCTGCGCCACTTCCGCTTCTTCACTTGGATGGGCCTCTACGGCGTCGACCGGGCCAACCCGCGTGCCGCGCTGCGCAGCATCGAGTACAGCGCCGACCTGTTGTGCGCCGCCCCGGACCGCGCCCTCTGGATCTTCCCCCAGGGCACGATCCTGCCGCCCGACCGCCGGCCGCTGGGCCTCTTCCCGGGCGTGGCGCACATCGCGCGCCGGCTGCCCGTCTGCGACGTCGTGCCGATCGCCTGGCGGCTGGAGTATCGCTACGAGCAGCGCGCCGAGATATTCGTGCGCGTCGGCGCGCCCATTCGGGTAACTGCGGCGGACGGCGGCGGCAGCCGCGCCCTCACGGCCCGCATCGACGCCGCTCTGACGGCCGAGGCCGGCCGGCTGCACGCCGAGCTCACCGACGGCGACATCGGCCGGCCGCTGCCGGGCTACGTCGCGATCATGCGCGGGCGGCCCTCGATCAACCGCGTCTGGGAAACGGTGCAGGCCGGCGCCCGGCGCCTGCTGGGCCGGCCGTCCCTGCCGCCCGCGCCATGAGCGGCCTGCTCGCCGCCGGCACCGCGGGCCTGGCGCTCGTGGTGGCGATCCTGGCAGCCCTGCTCGGCCTCGTCACAGTTAACCTGGCGGTCTTGCCGCGCCTCAGCCGCTCCGCGCCCGCGGGCGCCGGGCCCGGCCCGTGGCCGCGTGTCTCCGTGCTCGTGCCTGCCCGCGACGAGGCGGCCAACATCGCGGCGTGTCTCCAGGGCTTGCTGGCCCAGACCTATCCGGATCTCGAAATTCTGGTGCTCGACGACAACTCGCACGACGCCACGGCCGCGATCGTCGCCGGGCTGGCGGCGGGCGCGCCGCGGCTGCGGCTGATCCGCGGCGGCGTGCTGCCGCCCGGCTGGCTCGGCAAGGCCAACGCCTGCCGCCAACTGGCCGAGCAGGCCGGCGGCGACTTGCTCCTGTTCACCGACGCCGACGTGCGGTTCGCGCCGGACCTCGTCGCGCGGGCGGTCGCCGCGCAGGCGGCACTCGACGCCGACCTGCTCTCCATCTTCCCGCGCCAGATCACCGATGACCTGGGCCGAGCGGCTCGCGGTGCCCCTGCTGCAACACTGGGCGGTCTTCACGCTGCTGCCGCTGCCGCTGCTACACCGCTCCTGCGCGCCCGCCTTCGCCGCGGCCAACGGCGAGTTCCTGCTCTTCCAGCGCGCGGCCTACTTCGCCGCGGGCGGGCACGCCGCGGTGCGTGCCGCCGTGCTCGAAGACGTCGGGCTGGCGCGCGCGATGAAGGCGCTCGGCTTCCGCGTGGCCCTCGCCGACGGTGAGGATCGCATCTCGTGCCGCATGTATGCCGACGGCGCGAGCGTGCAGGCGGGCTTCGTCAAGAACCTCTTCGCGTTCTTCGGCGGATCGCGGCGCAACTTGGCTGCCGGGCTGGCGCTCGCGGGCGTGCTCTGGGTGCTGCCGCTGCCGCTGGCCCTGCTTGGGTTGGCGCTGGGGCCGGGGGGCGACGCGCTCGCCGCCCTGGGGCTGGTGGCCTACGGCCTGGCCGTGGTCGGGCGGCTGCTGCTGGCCCTGCGCTTCGGCGGCCACATGGGCGACGCGTTCCTGCACCCGCTGGCGGTCGCCTACGTCGGCGGTATTGCCGTGCAATCCGCGCGTCTGGCGGCACGCGGCGGGGCCACCTGGAAGGGCCGCACGCTCGCCCCCCCGCCTTCCCGGCGCCGCTGAGGCTGAAAGCGCGGCGCCGGGCCGCTCGTACGAGCGACCCGGCGCGCGGTGGGCCGCCGGATGGTCCGGCGGCGGGACCTTACGGGTTATACTTGGGCCGGCCGGGGCCGCCCGGCGTGGGCGTGGCCGTCGGCGGGGCGGGCAGGACGGCGAAGCCGCCGTAGCCCTTGTACATCCCATTCTCGGGCGAGTCGACCCGCACGTAGATCGGGTCGTTGGGCGGCGTGTCGGCGGCGATGCGGAAGATGATGCCCGTGTCGGTCCACGAGTTGACCGTCGCCGGGTAGATGCCCGCCAGAGTCACCGTGCCGGTGATGACGCCAAACTGGACGCCGGTCATCGTCACCTGCGTCGTCGTGTCCCCCTCGACGACCGCGGTCGGCGAGAAGCTGAAGATGAAGGGCTGCTGGCGGGGCGTCACCGTGAACGCCGTGCTCGTGCCCTGCCGCCCGTCGCCCGTCGTGACGACCACGGTGCTCGGGTCGCCCGGCGGCGTGTTGAGGCCGATAAAGAAGCCGATCGTCGTATCGCTCCAGGAGTCGATGGTCGCCGGCTCGTCGTTGACGGTCACCGTGCCGGTGATGGCGCCGAAGGCCGTGCCGGACATGGTGATCAGCGTGGTCGTGTCGTACTGCTCGACGGTGCCGGGCACGAACTGCACGATGACCGGCGGGACCACCGTTGCCGTCGCCGTCGCGGTGGTGGTCGGAACCACGGCGGTCTCAGTGGCCGTCGCCGTCGCGGTGGCCGTGTGGCTGGGGGTTGGGGTGCCGGTCGGGGTGACCGTGTCGGTCGGGACCACGACGGTGCCGGTCGGCGTCGGCGTATCGGTCGGCGCGACCGTGGTCTCAGTCGGAGTTGGCGTATCGGTCGGCACGACCGCGGTCTCCGTTGGGGTCGGCGTATCGGTCGGCACGACAGGCGTGTCGGTCGGGGTGGCCGTTACTGTCGGCGGCACCGGCGTCGCGGTCGCCGGGACGGGCGTCGCGGTCGGCGGCACGGGCGTAGCAGTGGGCGGCACCGGAGTGGCCGTCGGCGGCGCGGGCGTCGCGGTGGCCGTCGGCAGGACGACCTGGACCGCAAGGTCGATGATCTTCGAGCCCTGGCCGCGGTTGGCGGTGGTGGACGGCCGGAACTCCCGGCAGCCGGTGCCGCAGTCGTAGCCGGAGATGACGCCGAAGCCATAGGCGGTCTCGACGAAGGTGTAGAACGCCGAGCCGGGCGCCACGTCGCGGAAGGTTGCCGTCGGGGGGTTGAGCAGCGGCCAGTTGCCGCTGAGCGCCGCCATCTTCGACAACTGGCCACGGGTCACGAAGGTGTTCGGCCGGAACGTGCCGTCGGCGTAGCCGGAGATGATGCCGAGCGAGTAGGCGGTCTCCACGAATGTATAGAAAGCCGAGCCGGGCGGCACGTCGCTGAAGTGGCCGGTCGTGGGATTGACCAGCGGCTTGCCGAAGGCCAGCATCAGGATCTTCGCTGCCTGGCCCCGGGTGATCGTGTTGTTCGGTCGGAAGGAGCAGTCGCTATAGCCCGAGATCGCCCCACGGCGCACCAGGTCGGTGATGACACTGTAGAAGGTCGAGCCGGGCAGCGACATCTTTGAACTGGCCGGCGATGCAGGGCGTGGCCGTGGCGACGGGCGTGGGCGAGACCGCGGCGCCATTGCCCGCGTAGGTGTACCAGTTATCGAAGGCGCCGGCCACGTTGCTGTTCATGACGACGTGGATCGTCGAGCCGCCCGCGGCGTTCGCCACGTCGATGTAGGGATAGCGGGCGGTGGCCTGGCCGAACTGCGGCACGATCTGCTGCGGCGTGGTGAACGTCGTGCCGCGGCCTTGCACGTAGTAGGCCGTGACGTTCTGCGCGCCGCGGCCGGTGTCGTCATCCCAGACGATGTGGCTCATGCCCGTGGCGTCGACCATCAGCTCGACCGCGCGGCTGTTCATGTCACCCGAGTCGGCGACCAGCTGCACGATATTGGCGCTCCAGCCGCCGCTCGGAGTCCACTCGCGGTAGAAGGGATCGGCCTCCGATCCGCCCGAGGTGGCCACGCCGGTCCAGGCGAAGCGCAGCCCGCCGTCGGGCGCGGTGCCGAAGCGCGGCGAGTAGTCCTGCCCCTTGTTCGGCCGGCTCGTCACGTCGGTGCGTGTGCCCCACGTGCCGCCCGGCGGCTTCGCGCTGACGAAGATGTCGTTCGGCGAGCGCTCGAACCAGCCGACGAAGACGTAGCCGCTGGTCGTGGCGCCGATGTTGAAGTCGGTGGAGAGCGAGTTGAACGGCCCGGGCACGACGTCGACAGGCGCCCAGTGGCTGCCGTCGTCGGTGTAGGAGACGCGGACGCCGACACCATTGCGCGCCCACATCACGTAGATGCGGTCGTTCGGGCCGCGCGCAATGCCGACGACCTTGTAGGCCGTGTTGCCGGGCGGCCCGGTGCGTGAGCCGGGGATGGCCATGGTCTGCCAGTGCGCCGTGGGGCTATCCTTGCGCGCGTAGTAGATCTCCGTGGAGCCGTCGCCGTTGTTGTGATACCAGGCGAGGTGTACTCGGCCCTGGGTATCCGAGACCATGCGCAGGTTGCCCGCGATGTTGTCCGACTGGTCGATCTGCTCGATCTGAAAGGGGCCACCAAGGGTGAGGTTGTAGGAGTTGTTGACCTCAGTGTTCTGGGCATTCTGATATGGCAGGTCGACCGCGCCGCCGTCGAAGGCACCGAGCACCGCCGGGTGGATCCCGTTCTGCTGGGTGACGTTGACAGGCGCCGTGAAGCTGAAGTTGGTGGGATTGGTTCCCGCACCCGTTGCGTTCGCGGCCTGAGACACCGGCAGCGCGGGCCCGGCAAGCGCGACCATGAGCATGCTCAGCACGCCGGCCGCGGACAAAAGCACTCGTTTCATGACTGGTTCACTCCTCTGCCTTATTGGCCCGACGCGCTCTGGACGCGCACGTTGTCGAAGCGGGTGCCGCTGTCGGCCCAAGCAAAGAGACCGACCTGACCGGCCGTCAGGGTGGCGTCGGCGACATCAAAGAGCGCCGTGCCGTTGACCCAGACCTGCTGGTGGCCGCCACTCGACTGCACGCGCAGGCTCTGCCAAACGTAAGGCTGGTAGCCGGCATAGGCGGCAAGCGGCGCCTGGGCGAGCACGGTCACCTGGCTGGGGGTCACGCGCTCGAGACGGGCCTTGGCAGCCTGGTTGGGCAGGTTGGGGAAGAGCTGGACGCGATAGAAGCTGCCGTCCTGCACATCCCAGACGAGGCCGGCGCCCTCGCCGCTGGTGGCGAGCAGGGCGGCCTCGAAGACGAGGTCATGCCAGGAGGGCTGGCCGGTGAGGCGATAAGACTCTTCGAGGCGGCGCTCCTGGTTGACGTCGCCGGCCTGCTGGAGGAGGCCGTTCTGGACGAGCCAGAGGGGGGCCATATCGGAATCCGGCAGCAGGGGGCTGGACCAGGCGCTGGAGTTGGACGAGCTAAAGTCGGTGGAGAAGAGGACGGGGCCGGTGGCCTTGGGCAGGGCGGGAGCGGCCGGGAGGGCGGCGGGGCGCTGCTGGGTGGTGGGCGGTCCGGCCCAGTCGGGGTTAGCCACGACGACGGTACTGGGCAGGGTGACATAGGGCGCGGGCGGCGGCGGCGGACCGGCGAGCGTGGTGGCCCCGACCATCCCGGCGGCCACGGCCACGAGGGCGGCGGCGAGGCCGGTAACTTGCCATTTCTTCATGCTCTGCTCCTCTCGGATACACGGAAGGATTCGATCCGGCTAGCGGCGCCGGTGCCGGGATGGAGTAGTGGCCAGACATAATCGGTGGGACCCCGAACCGGGCAAGGCCGCCGCGCTCTCCCTCGCGGCACGCTTGCACCGGTTCGCCGCCGCCCCCGGCGGCAGTGTGCCGAGCATTATAGGCTCCGATTCCGCTCGTGTCAAAGCGCCTCCAGCGCGCAACACGCGGCGACCGGACGGCTTGTGCCTTCTCCCCAAGGATAGCCGATGGTAAGCTTGGTGGCTAGCCCCCGTTAGTCCCGATGTGCCTTGTACTTTTCTCCTATCTCCTAGCGTTGGGGGTAGCAAACGCAAACAGACCGGGACCCGAAGGTCCCGGCCTGTCCGGTGAAGCGGTGCGAGGGCGCCGCGTGCTGTCAGTTGATGCCGCCCACCAGCGCCCCGGGCGTCGTGGTCGCGGTGGCGGTGGCGGTCTCCGCGATCGGCGTGTCCGTCGGCGTCCCGGCGACCGGCGTGTCCGTCGGCGTCGCGGTCTCAGCGACCGGCGTATCCGTCGGCGGCACCGGGGTCGCGGTCTCGGCGACCGGCGTATCCGTCGGCGGGACGGCCGTCGCGGTTGGCGGGATGGGAGTGGCTGTCGGCGGCCGCGGCGTCGCGGTGGGCGGGCCGGGCGTCGCCGTCGGCGTGATATCGTTCGAGTAGATCGCCAGGTCGATAATCTTGGAGGCCTGGCCACGCGTCGCCGTGTTGTTCGGGCGGAACGTGTGGTCGGCGTACCCGCTGATGATGCCGTGGATATAGGCCGTCTCGATCACGTCATAGAAGGTGGTACCGGGCGCCACGTCGGTGAAGTCGCCCGGGCCGGGCACGTGGATGAGCGTCCAGTTGCGCCCCAGTACGACCATCTTGGCGATCTGGGCACGCGTCACGTTGGTATAGGGCCGGAAGTACGGCCGATGTTGGGCATCGCAAGGCTCGTTCGGGCCGCCGCAGGCGTAGCCGCTGATGATGCCCTGCAGGTAGGCCGTCTCGATGAAGTCATAGAAGGCCGAGCCGTAGGGCACATCCTCGAAGTCCGGATTTGGGGGCGAGGCGACGGTGAACTGGTCCGCGAGCACGATCACCTTGGCGATCTGCGCGCGCGTGATGTTGTTGTACGGGCGGAAGGTACAGTCGGCGTAGCCCGAGATGGCGTTGCGGACCGACAGGTCATGGATGTAGCGGTAGAACGGGTTGCTCTCCGGCACGTCGGTGTAGACGTTGGGTGAGCACGGCGCGGGCGTGTTCGTCACGGTCGGCACGGGGGTGCCGTTGTAGCCCGCATCCGTCCAGGTGTACCAGTTGTCAAAGCCGCCGGCCACATTGGAGTTCATGACCAGATGCGCGATCGCGCCGCCGTTGGCATTGAGGCCGACGTCGACGTAGGGGTAGCGCGCCGAGGCCTCGCCGAACTGCGGCACGACCTGCTGCGGCGCGGTGAACGTGGTGCCCGATCCGCGGATGTAATACGTCGTCACATTCTTGTCGGCGCGGCCGGTGTCGTCGTCATAGACGATGTGATCGATGCCGCTGGCGTCCGTCACGATCTCGACGGCCCGGCTGTTGCCGCCGCCACTGCTGCGGATGAGCCGCACGATGTCGGCGTTCCAGCCACCGGCGGGCGTCCAGCTGCGGTACCAGAGGTCGGCCTTAGAGCAACCGGAGCACAAGCCGGTCCACACCAGATGCAGGCCGCCGTCCGGCGCGGTGCTGAACCGCGGGGTGTAGTCCTGGCCGTTGTCGTCGCGGTTGCTCACGTCAGTGCGCTCGGCCCAGTTGCCCTGCGGGTCGCGCATGCGGATGAAGATGTCGTTCGGGGCGCGCTCGAACCAGCCAATGAAGACGTAGCCGGTGGTCGTGGCGCCGATGTTGAAGTCGGTGGAGAGCGAGTTGAACGGCCCGGGCACGCCCTGCACGGGCGACCAGTTCGTGAAGTCGTCGGTATACGCATAGCGGGCGCCCACACCATTGCGCGCCCACATCACGTAGATGCGATTGTTGTTGCCGCGCGCGATGCCGACCACCTTGTAGGCCGAGCTACCGGGCGGTCCGGTGCGCGAGCCCGGGACGACCATCTTGTGCCAGACGTCGTTCGCGTTGTCCTTATGGGCGTAGTAGATCTCGGTTGAACCGTCGCTGTAGTTGTGGTACCAGGCCAAATGCTCGCGGCCCTGGGTGTCGGTGACCATACGGGGGTTGCCGGTCAGGTTGTCCGAATGGTCGATCCCCTGGCCCTGGAACGGCCCGGCAAACGTCGTGTTATAATCGTTGTCGATTTCCTGGTTCAGGGCATCCTGGTAAGGCAGATCGACCGATCCGACGGACGTGGAGCCTAGTACGGCCGGGTGGACGCCGTTCGCCTGTGAGGCGTTGACTGGAGTGGCGAACTGGAAATCGTTCGGCGCCGCACTCCCCGACGCGGGGGATCCGGCCAGCATGGGCTGCCCGGCGAAACTGGCCGCGGTGATGGCGAAGAGCGCCAGACCTCCCGCAGCGATCCTGAGAACTCGGTTCATGGAAGCGTGTCTCCTCTGCACTATTGGCCCGACGCGCTCTGGACGCGCACGTTGTCGTAGCGGGTGCCGCTGTCGGCCCAGGCAAAGAGACCGACCTGACCGGCCGTCAGGGTGGCGTCGGCGACATCAAAGAGCGCCGTGCCGTTGACCCAGACCTGCTGGTGGCCGCCACTCGACTGCACGCGCAGGCTCTGCCAAACGTAAGGCTGGTAGCCGGCATAGGCGGCGAGGGGCGCCTGGGCGAGGACGGTCACGTGGCTGGGGGTCACGCGCTCGAGGCGGGCCTTGGCGGCCTGGTTGGGCAGGTTGGGGAAGAGCTGGACGCGATAGAAGCTGCCGTCCTGCACGTCCCAGACGAGCCCGGCGCCCTCGCCGCTGGTGGCGAGCAGGGAGGCCTCGAAGACGAGGTCATGCCAGGTAGGCTGGCCGGTGAGGCGATAAGACTCTTCGAGGCGGCGCTCCTGGTTAACGTCGCCGGCCTGCTGGAGGAGGCCGTTCTGGACGAGCCAGAGGGGGGCCATATCGGAATCCGGCAGCAGGGGGCTGGACCAGGCGCTGGAGTCGGACGAGCTAAAGTCGGTGGAGAAGAGGACGGGGCCGGTGGCCTTGGGCAGGGCGGGAGCGGCCGGCAAGGTCGCGGGGCGCTGCTGGGTGGTGGGCGGTCCGGCCCAATCGGGGTTAGCCACGACGACGGTACTGGGCAGGGTGACGTAGGGCGCGGGCGGCTGGGATGGTCCGGCGAGGGTGGCGCCGACCACGCCGGCCGTGGCGACCACAAGGGCTGCCCCGACGGTGGCGATTTGCCATTTCTTCATGAGTACCTGATCTCCCTTCGAGTGCAAATACGCGAGCGGGAACGGCCCGATCGCAGCCAATCAAGATCCCCACGGCCGGGTCGGGGCCACACAACGGTCCGGGCTGCGACGACAACGTGACTGAGAGCGTCGTGGGGATCTGGCGTGATGACCCGGCGGATGGGGCCGGGGGACGAGCGGCGCCGGTTACCGCCAGCGGCGATCGGCGGACTCCGAATCGGAATCGGTCTGGCCTGTTCTAGCCTGAGAATCAGGATTACCTGGTGCGTCTACGGCCTGTGGCTCAAGCTCTGCCTGGTCGGGATCGTCGGCCCATCCTGCGCATCATCCCGGCTCCCCGGCGCTACTCCTGGTGCTACTACGCTGGAGCGAGGCCCCCTAGTATAACCAACGTTTCCGGGCACTGTCAACTGCCACCGGCCCCGCAGACGCGCCCCGGGCGTCCCGGCATGGAGTCGCCCGGGTGTTCGCCCGACGACACCTGCCCTCTTCCTTACCAACGGATGAACGCCGGGACGGTTGCAAGACCCGCGACCCGCTGCGCCCCGATTCGGGCGGGTGCGGGTCACAGAAACGTCACGACGGGTGGATCAGGGGCCGAAAATGCCGTCCTGCACTAGCGCGGCGCGGATCTCCTGCGCGGCCAGAGCGTGGCCCGCGGGGTTCCAGTGGGGGTCGGTGTGATAGTAGAGCGTTTGCGACTGGGCGGCCCGGACGAAGGCGGGGTAGAGGTCCACGAGCGTCGCGCCGCTCTGCGCGCTCCAGGCGGCGAGCTTTTGCTGCGGCAGGTCGCGCACCAGCTGGGTGTCTTGCAGGCCGTAGAGCGTCTTCATCTCCTGCCAGTACTGGTCCTCGACCTGATCGCGCGTGGGCATGGCCACGACGACGAGCCGCGCGCCGTGCGCCTGCACGGCCGCCTGCATCTGGTCGAGCAAGGCGTACGTCTTGTCCCAGCCGGCGGCGAGGCCGGGCAGGCCGTCCTTCAGGAAGAAGGTGACGTCCTCGTGGGGACCCGAGGTGTAGAGGCCGGGTGTCTGCACCTGGTTCGACGGGTGGAGCAGGTTGCGCAGGAAGACGTAGGCGTTCGAGTTGCGCTCGAGCCAGCCCTTGAGCCCCGGCGTGGGCGGCGAGCGGCCGATCGTCTGGGCGGTGGCGGCCGTCTCGACCAACTGCCCGGCGGCGTTGGCCTCCGTCTTGTCCATGCCCAGCAGGTTGTCACGCACGTCATTGCCCACGTAGAAGCCGAGGATCACCACGCGGGGCTGCAGCGGCCAGCCGTAGGTCTGCAGCCAGGCCAGCGCCTGGTCGGTGCCGTAGCCGGGCACCCCGGCGTTGACCGGGTCGACCGGGCCGTCCGGCGCGGCAGTCCCGGCCAGCAAGGCGGGCCAGGCCTGCTGCATGGTGACGCCGTCGCCGTAGGTGAACGAGTCGCCGATGGCGAGCACGCGCGTGGTGTGCGGCGCGGGCGGGCCGACGGGGCCGGGCTCGCGCAGGCCCTGGGCGTTCGTGGTGTAGGTCACGTTGATCTCGCCGACGTGGAACGGCACGCTCGCGTTGGGCTGCATCCGGTAGCGTGTGGCCGGATCGGGCGTGAAGAGCCCCGCGACGGCGGTGCCGATCTGCGGCGCGAAGAGACGCAGGCCGATCTCGAGCAGCACCAGCACGAGCACCCCGGTGACGGCGAGCACGCCCAACACCTCCAGCAGGCTGCGCCATGCGGGCTTGCGCGCAGCCGGGGCCGCGGGCGCGCTGGGGTCCGGGGGCGCGGGCGAGACCGTCATCGGCTAATAGGGGTAACGCCCGCGGATCGTGTCGATCGTGAGATGGATGGCGGCTGCGACCAGCGAGAAGGCGATGACGACGCCGCAGACCGAGAGGCAGGCATAGAGCAGGCCGGGCGTCCAGGTGGCCAGCCAGCCGAAGTTGCGGATCGCCAGGGTGAGCAGCACCAGCAGCAGCACCCAAAGGCCGACGACGAGCGCCCAGCGGGCGGCGGGCGCGAGAGTTTTGCTCGGTTGCATCGGCTAGAAGAGCGGGTAGAGGAAGGCGAACACCGGCGTGGCGCTGCTGATGACGAGCAGGACGATGACGATCGTCAGGCTCAACACGAGCGGCAGCAGCCAGAACTTGCGGTTGCCTTGCACCATAAAGCCGAGCAGATTGCCCAGAATCGAAAGACGCGCTAACATGCTTGCCTCGCAGGATCCTCGCTAGCTAAACAATCACTTCTTCTTTGACCCGCGGCCCCTTGTGGCCGGGGTAGGGCGCGATCATCTTCTTCGCCGCGCGGCTGACCAGGTAGCTGCCCAGCACCAAATAGTCCATATCCGTGTGGCTGAAGCAGTTATAGGCCTCGGCGGGCGTGTTGACGATCGGCTCGCCGCGCACGTTGAACGAGGTGTTGACGATGACCGGCACGCCGGTGTGGCGGAAGAACTCGCGGATGATCTGGTAGTAGAGGCCGTTCTCTTCCGCGGTTACGGTCTGGAGCCGGGCCGTGCCGTCGACGTGCGTGATCGCCGGAAGCAGCGCCCGCTTGTCGGGCAGCACGTCGGCCACCAGCAGCATGTACGGGCTCTCGTGCTCGGGTCCGAGCGCGAAGTAATTCGGCGTCTCCTCCAGCAAGACGGCGGGCGCGAACGGCCGGAACTGCTCGCGGTGCTTGATCTTCTCGTTCAGGATGTCCTTCATGTCGGGGTGGCTGGCGTTCGCCAGGATCGAGCGCGCCCCTAGCGCGCGCGGGCCGAACTCCATCCGCCCCTGGAACCAGCCGATGACGTTGTTCTCGGCCAGCAGGCGCCCGACCGTTGCGACGAGCTCATCCGGGCTGAGCCGCTGGTGAGGGATGCCGTGCGTCTGCAGGAAGGCCGCGATCTCCTCGTCCGAGTAGTCCGGCCCGAGATAGGCATGGCGCATGACGTAGCTGCGCGGCGCCCCGGAGATCTTGTGATACAGGTAAGAGGCGACGCCCAGCGCGCCGCCCGCGTCGCCCGCGGCGGGCTGCACCCAGATGTCGCGGAAGCCGGCCTCGCGCAAGATGCGCCCGTTGGCCACGCAGTTGAGCGCTACGCCACCGGCCATGCAGAGGTACTCGGTGCCGGTGGCCTGGCGGATCGCGCGTGCGCCGGTCAGCATCACTTCCTCGGTCACCTTCTGGATCGAGGCGGCGATGTTCGCGTAGCGGTCCTCCATCGGCAACTCGGGGGCGCGCGGCGGGCCGAAGACCTGCACGAACTTGTCGCTCATCGCGTGCATGCTGTAGTGGTACGCGAAGTAGTCCATATCCAGCTGGAACGAGCCGTCGTCGCGCAGGTCGACGATGTCCCGCACCTGCTGGTAGTAGGTCGGCTGCCCGTAGGCGGCGAGGCCCATCAGCTTGTACTCGCCCTCGTTCACCTCAAAGCCGGCATGGGCGGTGAAGGCGCTGTAGAGCAGGCCGAGCGAGTGCGGGAACTTGATCTCGCGGGTGAGCTCGACCTCGGTGCCTTTGCCGTAGCCGTAGGCGGTGGTCGTCCACTCGCCGACGCCGTCGAAGGTCAGGATGCCCGCCTCCTCGAAGGGGGAGACCAGGAAGGCGCTCGCGGCGTGACTCAAGTGGTGGTCGATAAAGTAGATCGGCACCTGCTTGCCGATTTCCTGCTGGATCTCGGCCTGGATCCAGAGCTTTTTGCTGAACCAGACGGGCATCGCCTTGCTGAACATGCCGAGCGACTGGGGAAAGCTCTGCAGGGTCGACTGCAGGATGCGCTCGAATTTGAGCAGCGGCTTCTCGTAGAAGCCGACGGCATTCAGTTGATCGGCGGTGATGCCGGCGGTGCGCAGGCAGTAGGCGATGGCGTTGCGCGGCAGGTCGGAGTCGTGCTTCTTGCGAGTAAAGCGCTCCTCCTCGGCGGCGGCGATGACGGTGCCGTCGTGCACTAGGCACGCGGCGGCGTCGTGATAATAGCAGGAGATACCGAGTACGTACATAGTTGGTGACCCGGAGTCAGGACCGGGCAGGCGGACCGTGGACGCGGAGACCGGCCGGGTGGCTGACGGCTGACGGGCGCCGCCGGGATGGGCCGGCCTACCCTTGCTTCTTTAGCTCTTCGATGCCGGCGATCCGGCCCATCTGGGCCGGGTGCCAGAAACTGGGCGCCCCGGCGGCAAAGCGCGGCAGGAACTGGTGGCCGGTGAGCCGCCCCACGGCGGCGATCGGGCCGACGATGATGACGTAGATGACGCCGAGGATGACGGTCGTCTGGTAGAAGGCGATCTTCTCGCCGTAGGCCTTCCAGAAGTCCCAGACAACCCGCCAGGCGGCAGGGCGGGCGGGAGCGCCCGGCGCGGCTACCGCCGCCCCAAGGTCTTGCGCCTGCACTTTCCCGTTCTGCATAAATCGTGCGATCCCCGCGCGGCGTGCGCTGCGTTGCTGTCGATCGGGTGGCACGCGAATGCCATTGGCGATTATACCGGATAGCCGCGCGGGGTGTCAACCGCAGGGACGGCTGCTACGAATACTCGCCACAGGGCGCAGACGCCCGGCGCGCCGTTCGGCATACCAGTCTCACGGGCAGCGCAGCGTCCCGGGCGGATCCGGCCAGGCGATCGCCCCGGCGGCGTCGAGGGGCGGCCGCAGCGCGGCGGGCGGCACGAGGCTACGCGCGCCGCCCGGCGGAGTCCACGCCCACTCCAGCCGATCCGCCGCGCCCCCCGCGAAGTCCAGCGTCACGTCATGCCATCCGCCCGGGAGGGGGACTGCGGCTCTGGCGCCGTTGGGGTCGCTCGGGCCGGGCGGGCAGACCTGCAACACCGGCTTGCCGTCGATTTGCAGCAGAGCCGGGCCGGGCGTGCGCAGCCAGAAGGTGGTGGTGCCCGCAGCGATCTGCACCTGGCCCGCCCAGCGGATGGCGCCGCTGCCGCCCATGGTGAGGCCGAGGGGCAGGAACGCCGGGTCGGTCGGGGCAGGCCCGGCGCGCAGGGCGCCGCCGATGAAGGGGTCGAGGCGGTGGACGCCGGGCGCGTCCGCGAAACTGACGGCCAGGCCCTGGCCCGCCGGCAACGGCCAAAGCGCGCCGGGTCCTGGCTCCGCGGGCGCGGCCCCGCCCCGGGCCAGCAGCAGACGCACGTCCGCGGGCGCGGTCAGGTGGGCCTGCAGCGTGAACGGCAGCCAGCCCGGCTCCAGGGTCACCGGGCGCCCGGGAGGGGCCGGCCCGCCCTGGAGCGTCAGCACAGCCCCCGGCGCGCCGGCCACGCTGGGGGTGACCGGTCCGCCGGCCGGCATGTAGACGGCGCCGCTCCAGGTGGCGGTCAGGGGATACGTGGGGCCGCCGTCCGGCAAGGCGCCGATGCGGGGCACCTGCGCTTGCCGCGTCGCGGCGCCCGGGGCATCGGGCTGCAGGGTCACGGCCACGCCGTAACGCGCATCGGCCTGGGCGGCGGGCACGGTGTAGGTCGTCGCGATGTGCTCGCCGTCGGGCGTGCGCATCGCGCCGAGGCGACCGCCCGGGTACAGCGCCTGCACCAGCGGCCGGTAGCCCTCCTGATCCAGGTAGAAGGCGAACGCCAGGTCATGGCCGCGCGCGCCGGGCAGCGGCAGTTCCCGGCTGGGGTTGAGCAGGTCGGCGGAGTCGACCTGCGGGCCCATCATCGCGGCGATGTTGGGCCGGAACTCGGGCCACGGCGCGGCGACGAAGCGCAGCCGCGTGCCCGGCGCCTGCTGTGCGACCAGCCGCCCCTGCGCCGCGTCGAGCGACTGCCACGACGGCACAGCGGCCGGATATTGCCCCAGATACGCCTGCGCGTTGGCCGCCGAGTCCCAGACGAGGCCGCCCGCCAGCAGCACGGCGGCGAGCACGCCCAGCCGCCGGTCGAGCCGCCGCCAGCCGCGCGCCCAGGCGACGAGCGGCAGGGCGATGGCGACGTAGAAGATCGGGAAGACGGGCGTCCAGTGCACGAAGGCGGGGATGCGCGACGCCTCGATCAGCGTGCCTCCGGTGAAGAGCACGCCCCCGGCCGCCAATAGCAACAGGAACGCGCCCGGCCGCCGCCACGACCAGATCAGCGCGGCCGTGCCGAGGATCAGCAGCAGCGCTTCGGGTGCCAGCAGGAACGGGGCGAAGTAGAAGCGGTCCTCGGCGGGCAGCACGCTCAAGCTCAGGAAGTTCTCCCAGGCCAATGGTGCCAGGATGTTCCAGTCCTTCACGAGGGCTTCGACCGTCGCGGGCACGGCCGCCGGCACGTTGAGCTCGTTCAACCCGCGCTCCGACCAGAGGTCGGGGTGCAGCAGGAAGGTGCCCAGCAGCGGCCCAAAGCCGGCCAGGAAGCCCACCGCCGACTAGCGCCAGGTGGCCGAGCCGCTCGCGCGCCGCGCGCCAGTGGACCACGACGAGATAGGCGGCGAAGCCGAGCAGCACGTAGGGCAGCAGGCGTGTGCCGTAGAAGGTGTACTGGCTTGTGCCCGCGGCCAGCCCGGCCCAGACGAAGTCGCCCGGCCGCCGCGAGCGCAGGCCGCGCAGCAGGAAGTAGAAGCAGACCGCCCACCAGAACGCGGTCGTCATGTTGATGATCGAGATGCGGCTGTAGTGCACCGCGACGGCCGAGACGACGAGGCCGAACGCGGCCAGCGCGGCGGCCAGGCGGCCCCAGAGCAGCCGGGCCAGCCCGTAGGTCGGGATGATGGTGAGCGCGCCGATCAGCGCCTCGCCCAGGCGGATTCCCGCCAGCCCCGTGCCCGCGATCCGGGTCAGCCCGGCGGCGAAGAGGAACCAGAGGTCGGGCAGGCCGGTGCCCTGCCAGCCGGTGCCGAAGAGTGGGGGCCGCGGCCCGACCACGTAGCGCATGGTCTCCGTGTAGGCGTAGCCTTCGTCGAGGTGGAAGCGCCAGGGGACCGTGTCGAGCGCGACGACGTGCGTGAGCAGGGCAAGCACGATCAGGCCGGCGAAGACGGCGACCTCGGCGCGCGTCCAGGGCGGCTCGCCCGGCAGCAGGCGATCGCGCGGAGCCCAGCGGGCGCAGGCGCCGAGCAGCAGCGCCATGCTCGCCAGCCAGCAGACGCCCTGCAGGCCGAAGAAGACGCCGGGGTCGGCGACCTGCGCGGCGATGCCCCCGATGGCGAGCAGCAGCGATCCGCCGACGCCCGCCAGGCGCCACCCCAGTGCGGGGCGCCAGGCGATCGTGCGCCGGGCGGCCGGGCTGCGCACGTCGAGTAGCGGCGTCTCGGGCAGGGGGCCCCAGCCGAGCCCGGCGAGCACGACGGCTAGCGCCAGCAGGGCGACGGCCGGGCCGCGCCGCGCCGGGTCGAAGAGCAGCGCCTCGCCCAGCGCGCCGGGTACGATCGCCGCCGGGCCGAGCCAGCCGGCGCGCGCCGCCCACAGAGCCTGCAGCCGCGCGGGCGCGGCCGGCCGGCTTACGGCGGTCACGGGGCGCGCTCCAGCGTGATGCGTTGGTAGCCGAGGCCGATGGTGCGCGGGTCGTGCGGCGGCTGGATGGCCGGCTCGACCGAGGCGAGCGTCAGCGTGTGCTCGCCGGGCGCCAGTTGCAGCGGCAGATGCAGTGTCACCCCGGGCGGCAGGCCGACGGCCTCGCGCGCGATCTCCCGATCGTCGAGCGCGGCGACGAGCGTGCGCGGCCCGCCCGCGGCGTAGACCTGCAGAGTGAGCGTGTAGGCGCCCGCGCCCGCGGGCGGCGCGACGACGTGGATCGTGGCCTGCTGGTCGGTCCAGCGCTGGACGCCCCCGGCGGCCAGGGGCTCGGCCGCGTACCAGGCGTCGCCCAGGAAGAGGAACGCGCGGTCCTGCGCCACGTGCGGCACGGTGTAGACGGTGAGGCCGTCCTCCGGCTGCCCCGCGTCGCCGAAGATCAGGTGCAGCGTGGCCTGAAGCCCGGAGGCGTGGCCGTAGCCGTCGAGCGGATGGACGATGACGGTGCGCACGCCGTAGTAGTCCATCGCCTGCAGGGCCACGTCGTGCGCGCTCGGCGTGACGATGTCCGCCTGCTGCAGCCCGGCGGGCGCCGAGGCGACCAACTCCGCTACGCCCGGCGTGTCGACGGTGAACCAGTAGGGGTAGTGGCGCGACAGGTAGCCGCCGAGTAGCGGGTGCTGGTCGACCGCCTGGTCATACATGCTCGGCAGGTCGGAGTCGTCCGGCAATTCGAGCACGGCGCCGCAGCCGGTCGGCGGGCTGGGCAGGCTACCCAGGCAGGGCGACGGCTGCGCGGCCAGCTGGTGATAGATCGGCGCGACCTCGGCGCTGACGAGCGTCCGAGGCACGTCGAAGAACTCGACCACGACGAGCAGCGAGCGCCAGCAGCAGCAGCGCCGCCCGGCCCCGCGGCCGCAGGCGCGCGCCGAGCGCCGCCAGTCCGAAGGCGGCCAGGACCGCCGTGCACAACGTCAGCAGCACGAGGAAGCGATCGGGCGCGCGCATCGCCGCCGCGCCGGGGATCTGCAGGATCGCGGCGTAGGGCAGCGGGATGCTCGTCACGTTGCCCGCGATGATCAGGGTGGGCCCGAGCGCCAGCACGGCCAGCACGAGCCCCGCGGCGCCCCACAGCGCCACGCGCCGCCGCGCCGCGATCACGCCCACCCCGGCCAGCAGCAGCACGCTCCAGCCGAGCCCGTAGCGGCTGCCGCGCGGCCCCGGGCCGTCGACCACGCCGCGCGGGTTGGCGTGGTTGGGCAGCGGCACGAAGAAGCCGAGCAGATCCTGCGAGCCGCTGATCGTCAGCACGTCGCCGCCCGCCGACCGGTAGAGCACGAGGCTGTCGCCGCCCTGCAACTGCGTCTGCACGAGCACGACGCCCAGCGGGATCAGCGCCACGGCCGTCACGGCCGCGAGCAGTGCGAGCCGGGCGACCAGGGGTCGCAGCGCGGCCGCCCCGCCCGCGCGCAGGGCGCTCCAGCCCTCCATGGTCGCGTAGATGGCGGTGAAGACGGCCAGGGCGACGAACCAGTAGTAGATGGCGAAGACGGATGCGGCGAGCACGAGCCCCGCGGCCACGAGATACCAGCGCCGCCCCGGCGGCAGGCCGAGGGCGCGCAGGCCCCCGCCACGGATGAGCAGCCCGGCGTAGAGCGGCATCCAAAAAGTGCTGTACTGCTCGCTCTGCCCCTGGTTCACGGCGGCGCTCATCGTCGGCCCGCAGGCGAAGATGAGCCCGGCCAGGAAGGCCGCGCCGCGCGGCAGCCCCAGCACGCGCGCCAGCCAGTAGGCGGCCAGCGCGGCGGCCAGCAGGCTGCCGAGCAGCACCAGGTTGAACGCGGCCGCGAGGCCCCAGACGCCTGCAAGCGGGATCGACACGGCCGCCGAGAACAGGTTGAGCGCGTGGTAGACCAGCGGCACGCCGGTCGGGTAGAAGATGCTGTAGGTGTAGTAGGGCGACTGATGGAGCTCGGCCAGGGCCGTGCGCACCCAGGCGAAGTTCCAGAGGTTCTGCCAGAGGTCGATACCGTAGGTCAGGATGAACCGGTCGCCCAGATGCGCCGCCAGCGGCCAGGTGAACCCGATCAGCAGCACGGCATAGGCGCCGGTGACGGCCGCGCCGCGCGCGAGCGCCGCGCCGTTCGGCCCGCGCCGCGCCGGGGCGGGGTCAAGGGCCGGCCGCCGGCCCCGCGGGACGGCAGGCGAAACGGGCGTGGTGGCGGTGGCAGGCGGTCGCGGTAGCATAATCCGGGGTCCTCGGGCCGGCGGCACCACGGGTTCCGGCTCGCGCGCCGCCGGGCCAGCGGGCATTATACCCGTTGGCTCGGCGCGGCGTCAAACAGGCAGCAAGGCCGCCGCTCGCCGGGAAGGCCGCGGCCGGACCACCCCACACCCGGTCCCATGCCGAGCAACGCGCTCTGGCTGCGTGCGAACCGGCCCCGAATCACCCGCGATCGTCCAGCTAGATCGTCTGCGGAAGCGTGCTCCGACCCGCGAGGCTACCTGGAGATCCGACGGGGGAGTTGTCGGACCGCTGCCTGTTCGCGGCAGGGTCGACGACTTACAGGCCGATCCGCCCGGCCGCACGCCCTGCCGGCCCGATGACCGACAGGTCCACGATCTTGGCGATCTGGCCCCGGGTCGCCGCACCCCCCGGCCGGAAGTACGGGCGCTGCTGCACGTCACAGGGCTCGCCGGGCCCGCCGCAGGCATACCCCGCAACCACCCCGTGCGTGCTTGCCGTCTCTACAAAGGGGTAGAAGGCCGATCCCGGCCCCACGTCCGCGAACGTCCCCGCCGCCGGCTCCTGCAGCGCCCACCCTGCCGCGATCGCGTCGATCTTGGCGAGTTGCCCGCGCGTCACGTCGGCGTTGGGGCGGAAGTAGGGCCGATCCTGGGTGTCGCAGGGTTCGCCCGGCCCCCCGCAGGTATATCCGCTGACGATGTTGATGGTCGCCGCGGTCTCGATCACGGCGAAGAACGGCGCGCTCGGCGGCACGTCGGCGAAGGTGTAGCCGCTCGGTGTCGGCGAGACGAGCGGCGTGCCGAAGCCCAGGACGACGATCTTGACCATCTGGGCGCGCGTCGTGTTGGCGTACGGCCGGAACGTCCCGTCCGCGTAGCCGCTGATCACGCCCGCACAGGCCAGATCTCGACCGGCTGGTAGAAGTAGTCCGCCGGCTGCACGTCGCGGAACGCGATGGGGCATGCGGTAGCGGTCGGCGACGGCGTGGCGCCCACGCATGGGGTCGGCGTAGTGCGCGGTGGACGTCTGTCCGCCCGCGTTGCCGGCTGCCCATACGTCAGCCGGGCCGGCAGCCGCGACGCCAAGCGGCGGGTTCGGGGTGCCGACGTCCCGGACCGGCCGCCGTGGACCAGGTCGTGCCGTCCGCAGTGCGCTATGAGCGGCCCGGGGTTGTAGATATCCCGATCAAAGCCGCAGCGCCCAGATGTCGTGTCGGGGGCAACCGCGGCGATGCTGAGCAGGAGATCTGGCCCAACCGGAGGGGTTGGCGCTGTTGACCACCGACCAGGCGCCGCCGTCCCAGTGCAGGACCAGACTCTCGTAGGCGCCGGGCGTGAAGGTTGTCGTGGTGCCCCGGTTAGCGTGCCGTAGTAGGTGGCGAAGCGATCGGGGTCGTTCTCCGAGAAGCCCACGGCCCAATGCGTCGCTACGGGCCCCACGGCCGCGACGCCGCGGAGGATGTTCACGTGTTGCCCGGGGTCCGGGCTCGCGACCAGCGCCCAGCTTGTACCCTCCCAGTGCGCCGTTAGGGTCATGGACCCCTCCGTCGAATAGGTCTGCGCATAGAGGCGTACGGGGAAGGGCGGCGTGATCGCGGTCACACAATCGTCGCAGGGTTACCGGTGTCCACGCGCCCAGAATCGCTCGCACGTCGTGGCGCATCACCCCCGTGGAGTAGCGGGTAGTCGTCATGCGGGGCGTGGCAGCGCGGACGACTGGGCCGGGGCACGACGGACCAGGCAGTACCGTTCCAATAGTTCGATGAGCACGCCATTGTCGATGCCGCCGACCGCCCAGACGTCGTCGGGCCCGACCACCGCAACCGCCATGAGTAGGTTCTGCAAGGCACCCGGGTTGGGGCTGGGCACGATGGACCAAGCGGTGCCGTCCCAGTGCTCGATGAGGGTGTAGATGGTGCCGGACTCCGTGGCCGTGCCGACGGACCACACATCGTTCGGTCCGGATGCCGCGACCGCGGCCAGCGCGGCGCTGCTCGTGCCCGGGTCCTGCACCGGCGCAGCGGTCCAGCGGCTCCCGTCCCAATGTTCGGCCAGCGCCTGGTCCGCGGCTGCGCCGACCGCCCAGACGTCGTCCGGGGCGACCACCGCGATGCCGTTCAGCGTCGCGCTCCCGCCCGGGCTGGGGCTGTCGACGGGCCGCCAGGCCAGCCCGCACGGCGGGATGGGCGTGGCCGTGGCGGTGGCCGTTAGTACGGCTGGCGCCGCGGCGGCAATCGGGGGGGCCGCGAAGTGTGGCAGCCCGATCAGGATGGCGAGCGCGGCTACGGCCGGCAGCCCCGCGACCAGCAAGCGCACAGGGCGGTGCATCGGACGGTGGGCGCTCCTGCGGCCGGCGGGATCCCCGCCGAGGACGTCGGTCTGCATAGTCAGGTCTCCTTTGTCCTCTGATGCACCGCGGCCGGCCGGCCGGTGGCCTGCCCGGGCGCGGCCCGCTGGGCGCCCGGCCTAGCACAGATCGGGCGCACTCCGCTGGATGGACACACGCGACGCCGGGAACCGTCTCGGGCGATCCCGGGACGCGAATCGTGAACGGCCTGTGGACCGGCGCCGGGCGCCGGCGGACTCTTCAGGGGACCCGATGCGTATTGTGTACTACAGTGCGCCGCTTTGTCAAGCGGGTCTTGAGCCGGCCACGGCAGCGGTGCAGGGCGCTGGCAACGGGTGCGCGGTTGTCTGAACCAGACGCCCGCAGGCGCTCCAAACAGCAAGTCACCGCATCACCCTGTGGGACTCCGCGCCACGGCGGTGCGGTTTACGGGCTCCGCGCCAGTGTCAGGCTCCGATACCCCAGGCTGAGCGTGCGCGGATCCTGCGGCGGCGTGACCGCGGGCTCGACCGAGGCGAGCGTCAGCGTATGTGCGCCGGGCGCCAGGGTCAGCGGGATCGTCACCGTGCCGCCGGGCGGCAGCGTCACCGGGTAGCGCCCGACCTCCTGCCCGTCGAGGCGCGCGACGAGCGTGCGCGTGTCCGCGATCGAGAAGACCGCGGCGGTCAGCGTGTAGGTGCCCGCGGCCGGCGCCGGCACCACAATCGGCACCGTCGCCTGCTGATCGGCCCAGCGGAAGCGCACACCCTCGGGCGTGTGCTCCTGGTCGTACCAGCCGCTGCCGAGGTAGAGGAAGGCGCGGTCCTGCGCCACGTGCGGCACGGTGTAGACCTGCACGTCGCCCGAGGCGGTGCCGCCGCCGGGGAAGAGGAGCCCGAGCACCGCGCGCAGCTTGTCGGCCGCGGGGTAGGCGGTCAGCGGGTGCACCAGCACGTAGCGCACGCCGTAGTAGTCCATCGCCTGCACGGCGGTCTGCTCCAGCGGCGGGTTGACGATGTCTGGCCCCAGCTCCTCCGGGGCGGCGGCGATCAGCTGGGAGACGCCGGGCGCGTCGAGCTGGAACGGGTCGGGGAAGTGGCGTGAGGTGTAGCCGCCGATCATCGGGTGGTGGTCGAGCGCCTGGTGGAACATGGCCGGTGCGGTCCACTCCTGCAGCGGCAGCTCCAGCACGGCATCGCACCGGCTCAGGGGCTCGCGCAGCACGCCGTCGCAGGGCGAGGGCGCCGCGGCCAGCTGCGCGTAGATCGGCGCCACGGCCGGATCGACCAGCGGCCGGGGGATGTTGAAGAACTCGGCGCCCACGAGCAGCAGCGCGACCGCGAGCAGCGCGGCTCCGGCCGCCCGGCGGGGCAGGCGCGCGCGCAGTGTCGCCAGGCCGCTGGCGGCCAGGATGGCCAGGCAGAGCGCCAACGGCGTCAGGAAGCGCAGCGGCACGCGCATCGCCGCCGCGCCGGGGATCTGCAGGATCACGGCGTAGGGCAGCGGGATACTCGTGTCTTGCCCGGCGAGGAGCAGCGACGGGCCCAGCGCCAGCGCGCCGAAGACGAGCGCGGCCAGCGCCCAGAAGAGCAGGCTCCGGCGCCGCGGACCGCGCGTCCAGACCAGCCCGGCGATCGCCAGCAGGAGCGGCGTCCAGCCCAGCCCGAGATTCGCCCCCTGCCACAGGATCTGCGCCGGGTCGACGTGGCTCGGCCCCGGCAGGAAGAACGCGCCGAGGTCGACCGACGACAGCGCGATCACCGCGTCGGACGTGCCCCCGGCGATGCCCAACCCGACGCTGCTGCGTAGCTGCGCGCGCAGCAGCAGCACGCCGATCGGCACGGCAAGCACCGCCGCGGTGCCCACCAGCCAGAGGAGCCGCGCCCACCAGCGGCGCAGCGCCGCGCCGCCCGCCGCGCGCGCCCAGGCGATCAACTCCACGAGCAGGTAGAGGCCGAAGAAGATCGCCAGCGTGACCGTCCAATAATAAATGGCCAGCACCGACCCGACCAGCGCCGCGCCCGCGGCGACCAGGTAGCCACGCGGGCCGGGCGGCAGCCCCAGCGCCCGCAGCCCCCCTCCGCGGATCAGCAGGCCCACGAAGAGCGGGATCCAGAAGACGCTGACCAGCTCGCCCTGGCCGTGGTTGAACGACGAGCTCAGCGGCGGGCTGCAGGCGTAGAGCAGCCCGGCCAGGAACGCGGGGCCGCGCCCCAGCCCGAGCACGCGCGCCAGCCAGTAGGCGGCCAGCGCGGCGGCGACCAGGTTGCCCAGCAGCAGCAGGTTGAACGCCGGGATCAGGCCGAGGGTCAGCTGTAGAGGCAGCGAGACGATGGCGGAGAAGAGGTTGAGCGCATGGTAGACCAGCGGCACGCCCGTCGGGTAGAAGATGCTGTAGGTGTAGTAGGGCGATTGGTGCAGGTCGAGCAGCGCGGTGCGCACCCAGCCGAAGTTCCAGACGTGCTGCCACAGGTCCGAGCCGCGCTCCAGCACGAACCGGCTGCCCAGCGTGGTCACGAGCGGCCAGGTGAAGAGCACGATCACCGCGACGTAGGCCAGCGCGACGAGCACGCCGGGGCCCCAGGCGGCGGGCGCGGGCAGGACGCGGCGGGAGGGGCGCGTCACGGCGTCTGCGTGGGCTGGAGCGCCACGTCGTACATGCCGAACGAGAGCAGCCGGGCGTCGGCCGGGTTGCCGGTCGGCAGCAGCGGCTCGGGCGTGTCGAAGGTGATCATGTTGTTGCCCGGCGGCAGCGTGAGCGCGATCGTCACGTCCTGCGGGTCGGGCGTGAGGTGCAGGGTCTGCCTCGCCTGCCCGTTCAGGCGCACGGTCAGCGTGCGCGGCTGCTGAAAGGCGTAGACGGTGAAGTGCAAGGTGGCCTCCTGGGGAGCGCGGGTCAGGTTCATCGTGTACAGCTGCGAGGCCTGGCCGCCGCGGTTGTCCGCCAGCCGGAAGACCTTGCCGTCGGCGCGCGTCTCGGCGGGCGACCAGCCGAGGCCGGCGTCGAGCGTGATCGGGTTGGCGGGCGGCGGGCCCTGCGGCACGGCGTAGACGCGCATGATGCGGTCCTGGTACGTCGGTTGCGGATTCGGCCCGAGGATCTGCGTCAGGATGTGCTGGAAGGCGCCCTCGTCCCAGCCGGGGTAGAGCGCGTCGTTGTAGAGCACGATGTAGTGCACGTCGTAGTAGTTCAGGATGGCCAGGCCCTGGGTGGCATAGTCGGTGCGCTGCAGGAAGTCGTGCGCGGGCCAAAACAGGTCGCGCGTGACCGCGGGATCGTCCAGCAGCCACAGATCATGGAACAGGCTCGCCGTCTTGACGAAGTTGTGGGGGTTGCTGAGCGCGTGGTCGCGCGCGTAGCGGCCGCCGAAGCGGTACTTGCCCGACAGCACCTGGTAGAACTGGTAGTGGTGCTCGCGCAGGCCCTTCTCGGTGAAGAGCGGCAGTTCGAGCACCGCATAATGTGTTGGATCTTGCGCCAACTGGGCGTAGAAGGGCGGCCAATCGGGCGGCAGGGCGACGGCGTCCCCCGCGGCCGCGACATATCCCGGTAGGCTCACCGCCAGCAAGAGCACAGCGAGTCCGGCGGATAGGAGCAGGCGCCGCCCGGGTCGGGCCAGGCGCCGCGCGGCCCCGGCCGCCAGATCGCGCAGGCCGAAGGCGGCCAGGATGCTCACGCCCAGCAAGCCGATCGTGGCGAAGCGGGCCGGGTCGCGTCCGATGCTGAGCACGGGCAGCGACTGCAGCGCGCCGTAGGGCAGGGGGATACCGGTGTTGGTGCCTCCGGCCTGCAGCACCGGCCCGAGCGCCAGCACGTACATCACCACGGCGACCGCCGCCCAGGTGCGTGCGGTCGGTCCGGCCGGGCTGCGCCGGTTCAGCCAGAGCCCGGCCGCGGCCAGGAGCAGCGCCGGGTAGCCGGGATTGGTCAGCCCCGGGCCGAGCAGGTCGAACAGGTCGACCGAGTGCAGCACGCTCTGGTAGCTGACGTCGAGCCAGGGGTTGGCCGCGGCCTCCTGCACCATCGGCCAGACGAGCGTCGGCCCGGCGATCAGCGCATAGGCCCCGCCGATCAGCGCAAGCTTGCCGAACCGCGTCGCCTGCACGCGCCGCGGGATCGGCTCCAGCAGGCCGAAGCCGAAGAGCAGCACGGTCGTCACCACGGCGAAGAGGACGTACTGCCACTCGGTCAGCGACATGATGAGCAGCGTCGCGACCGCGGCGGCCGCATAGACCGGCCAGCGGCGCAGGTCGTGCGCCGCCGCCAGGCCCCCGCCCGGGGGCACGGGCCGCCCACGCAGCGCGCGCCCCACGCAGAAGAGGAAGAGCGGCAGCCACTCGGCCGCCAGCAGGTTCGACTGCCCGCCGATGAAGTAGCCGAGCACGAGCGGGCTGGCGTAGGTGAAGAGCGCCGCGCCCGCGAACGCCGCCCACGCCGAGCCGGCGAGGTCGCGGATCATCCAGAAGGCGGCCACGGTCGTCGCGGCCAGCGAGACGACGAAGTAGAGGTTCAGCGTCGGGATGTAGCCGAGCCACAGGTTGAACGGCAGCGTGACGAGGCCGTTGAAAGGCGCCAACGTGTGGAAGCGCAGGCTCACGCCGTAGGGATAGTAGATGTAATCGGTGTAAAAGGGGCTCTGGTGCAGGTCGAACAGGGCCGTCTTCAGCCACCAGTTGTTCCAGACGTTCTCGTAGCCGTCGACATTGCCGCCGACCAGCGCGGTGGTCAGGTTGAGCAGGGCTACGCGCCCGTAGACCGCCGCCAGCGCCAGCGACCCGAGCACCACCCAGAGCGGCAGCAGGCGCCCGGCGCCCCGCGGCGCGGCCGTGGGCGATGGTGCGGGCACGCCCTGCGGCACGACGTCCTGCGCGTGCGCCGTCCCGGTCTCCAGCAGCGGCCCGCTATCGCGCATTAAGCGACACTCCGAACATGCCGAATGAGAGGCGACGGCTGTCGTGCGGCTGGTCGACGGGCAGCGCGGGCTCGGGGCTGCTGAAAGCGATCGTGTGCCGCCCCGGCGGCAGCGTCAGGTCGATCGCCACGGGCGTGTAGCCCGCGGCGGGCGTCAGCGGGATTGTGCGCAGCGGCGCGCCATCCAGCGTGACCGTCACCTCGCGCGGCTGCTGGTAGGTGTAGATCGTAAATCCCAGCGTGGCGGGCAGCGGCGTCTGTGTCAGGTTCATGGTGTAGAGCTCCGACGCCGGGCCATCGGCGCTGTTCGCCCAGCGATAGACGACGTTGTTCTCGCCCACGCCCGGCTGATACCAGCCGCTGCCCGTGTCGAGCGTGATCGGGTTGACGGCCGGCGGGCCCAGCGGCACCTTGTAGACCCGCATCAGGCTGTCTTCGTAATAGGGCTGCACATTCGGCCCGAAGATCTGCTGCAGGATCGTGGCGAAGCGCGCGGCGTCCCAGCCCGTGGCGATCGCGTCCTTGTACAGCACGATGTAGCCCACGCGGTAGTAGTTTAGGATCGCCAGCCCCTGCGTGCCGTAGTCGGTGCGCTGCAGGAAGTCCTGCGCCGGGTAGCGATTGCGCAGGTTGTCGACCGGGCCGTCGAGCAGCAACAGCTCCTGGAACAGGCTCGCGTGCGGCGGGAAGTCGGCCGGGTTGGTCAGCTTGTGGTCGCGCGACCAGCGCCCGCCGAAGCGCGGCTTCTGATGGATCACCTGGTACATCTGGTAGTGATCCTCGCCCCGGCCCTGCTCCGTGAACAGCGGCAGCTCCAGCAGCGCATAGGTCGGCGGGTCGTGCGCGATCTGGGCGTAGAAGGGCGGCCACTCCGGTGGGTCGACCTGCACCGCGCCCGCCGCGGCGACAAAGCCGCTCGTCGCCACCACGAGCACGACGAGCCCGATACCGGCCGTCAGCAGGCGACGCAGCGCGGAGCGGTCGTCGCCCGGATCGCCCGCGGCTTTCGCCGCAAAGGCGCGCAGGTCGCCAGGAAGCATGCGTTCCACGCCTCGCCCGGCGGGCGCAACCCGCGCTGCGCGTAGCCCGCGCAGTTCGCAGTTCCGTCCTAATCGCGTCCTTTGCGCCTTTGCGGTGCAACAATCCCAGCCGCCAGCCCGCGGATGCCGAAGGCGGCGAGGATGGCCAGCCCGAGCCGCAGCATCACCTCGTAGCGCCCGGGGTCGCGCCCGATGCTCAGGATGGGGAGATCCTGGACCAGCGCGTAGGGCAGCGGGATGCCGGTCGACTGCCCGTCCCAGACGAGCGCGGGCCCCAGCGCGATCACCGTGAAGACCGCCGCCGCGATCGTCCAGAAGAGCACCGTCGCCCGCGGCCCGCCGCCGCGCCGCCAGGCGACGACGAAGCCGAACGCCGCGACCGCCACGACCAGGTAGCCCGGGTTGCCGAGCCCCGGCGCGATCAGGTCGCGCAGGTCCTGCGAGTGCAGCGCGCTCTCATAGCCGACGCTCAGCCAGGGGTTGGCCGCGGCCTCCTGCACCATCGGCCAAACCAGCGCCGGCCCGGCGATGAGCGCGTAGGCGCCGCCGATCCCCGCCAGGCGCGCGAAGACGGCGCGCTTGGCCGCCGCCGGGCGCCGCGTGCCCAGCACGAAGGCGAAGTAGAGCAGCGTGCCGAGCACCTCCCACAGCACGTACTCCCAGTCGGTCAGCGACGTGACCAGCAGCGTCGCCACGGCGCCCACGGCGTAGAGTCGCCGTCCGCGCAGATCGCGCGCGGGCACCAGCCCGCCCGTCCAGCGGGGCACGCCGTCGAGCGCGCGAAACAGGAAGAAGAAGTAGAGCGGCAGCCACTCGCCGTGGATCAGGTTGTCCTGCCCCGCGCCGTAGTAGAGCAGCGTGTGCTCATTGGCGTAGGTGAAGACGCCCGCCGCCGCGAAGGCCGCCCACGGGTCGCCCACCAGGTCGCGGATCAGCAGGAAGGCGGTCAGGTGTGTGAGCGCCAGCGCGACCAGGAAGAACAGGTTCGTGGTCGCCACGAAGCCGATCAGCGCATTGAACGGGATGGCGAGCACGCCGACGACCGGGGTGAGCGCGTGGAAGCGCAGGCTGAGGCCGGTCGGATAGTAGAGGTAGGGCGTGAAGAACGGGCTTTTGTGCAGGTCGAGCAGGGCGGTCTGCACCCACCAGTGGTTCCACAGGTTCTCGTAGCCGTCGATGTCGCCGCCGACCACGCCCGTGCTGAAGTTGGCGATCGCCACCCGGCCGTAGAGCGCGGCTACCACAACCGCGCCGAGCACGACCAGCGCGGCGGTCGCGAAGGTACGGGCGCGGCCGGGCGACGCCTCAGGGGCGGGCGCGGGATCGGCCAGGATCGGCGGCGTCGGGGTCGCGCCCGGCGCGGGGGCGACCCCGCGCGCGGCGGTCTCGGGTACTTGCGCGGTCGTCACGACGGGATCTGCCTGGCCCATAACCCCGCGATTATACCAAACGGGCATCCGGCCGGTCAAACACTGGCGGTGGAGTGCCGGGCCATCCGCCACCCGCACCCGTGGCCCCGCCGTGGTCGTTCCAAGGGCGGTAATCTGGTATATAATCTGGCATATATGAGGAAGCGGACTCTCGGTTCATGCCTGCCCGGAGGTTCCCCATGCGCTTACAGATGTTGCTGCCCACGGTTTCGCCCCTCCCCCCGGCGCCGCCCACCGCCTGCCCGACCCGCGGCTGCCTCGGTACCACCTTTGCCTTCCGCCAAGCCGTGCCCAAACCGCTGCGCGATACCCGCTATGCCCACGTCGTCGCCCACCGCTACGCGTGCCGCACCTGTCACACCGTCTTCCGCGTCTATCCCCCCGGGGTCTCCCCCGCCCAGACCTCCGACCGGCTGCGCGGCTTGGCCGTCATGTTCTACCTGCTCGGCCTCAGCTACGGCGCCGTCGCCGATGCCCTCGGCGGCCTGGGGCTGGACTTCTCCAAGAGCAGCGCCTATCGCGCCGTGCAGGCCGCGGCGGCCGCCCTGCCCGACCTGCGCCGCAACGCCGTGTTTGGCGCCCGCCGCACCGCCGTGCTCGGCGCCGACCTGACCTCGGTCTGCTGCGGGGGCACCTGGCTCACGCTCGGCGTGGCCGTCGACGCCCTGAGCGGGATCACCTTGAGTGTGGACATCCTGGAGAGTAGCGATACCGCGAGCATCCGCGGCTGGCTGGGCCCCATCGCCGCGGCCGTGGGCGCGGAGTTGGTGGTCACGGATGATGCCGACGCCTTCAAGACGGTGGTCGACGAGTTGGGGCTGGCGCACCAAGTGTGCAAGGCGCACGTGCGGCGCAATACGGAGGCGTTGGTGGCCGAGTTGGGCGCGGCGCTCCACGGGGACCGCGACGGGTCGCTGGCGGGGTGCGGGAGCAGCGAGGCGGAGGCGCGGGCGGACTTGGCGCGGCTGACGGAGTTGGTGCGCACGCGGCCGGTAGGGGCGGAGCAGGAGTTACACGCGCGGCACCTGCATTATAGGAAGGCGCGCCCGCCGCGGGAAGGGGAGCAGGCGACGGTGGCGTATCGGCTGCGGCTCTTGTTGTTGGACCGGGCAGCGGTGTGGCCGCGGCTGACGCGCTATCGGCGGTGGCGGGGGCCGGGTGGGGAGCGGATCGATGGGACGAACAACGGGAGTGAGCGGGCGATCGGGTGGGGGATCAAGGAACGGTATCGGGGGATGCGGGGCTACAAGCGGGAGGCGAGCGCGGTGGGGGTGAGCCGGCTAGTGTGCTGGGCGGCGAACGCGGGGCGGCGGGGGCGGAAGGCGCGGGTGGAGCAGGTGTTGAGGCGGGCGGCGTAAGGGGCGCGGGGCGCGGGCCGCCCGGCCCGGCGGGCAAACATGCCCCGCAGGCGGATCCTGCTACCGATTTTGAACAACAGCCCCGCCCGGCAGGTAGACCTTTCCCCGCCGGTCTGGTACAATTACGCGGCCGGCGTGCGACGGCGGCACGGCAGCGCCGTGCCTGCCAACTCCCGCGCCGGCCGGGAGGTATGGCCTCAATGGCCCTGACATTGGGAATCTGTGGCTTGCCGAAGAGCGGCAAGACCACCGTCTTCAACGCCTTAACCAACTCGCAAGCCGAAACGTCCGCCTATGGCGTGGCGTCCGACGAGCCCAACGTGGCCGTCGTCAAAGTGCCCGACGCCCGGCTGGGCGTGCTGGCCGACATGTTCCACCCGCGCAAGGTCACGCCCGCCGACGTGCAGTACGTCGACGTGGCCGGGCTCACGGGCGGCACCGACCTCGACGTCGCGCGCACCGAGGGCCTCAGCCGCCAGTTCCTCGGCGCCATCGCCGCCAACGAGGCCCTGCTCGTCGTCGTCCGTGCCTTCGCCAACGAGAACCTGCCCCACCCGGCGGGCTCCGTCGACCCGTTACGCGACCTGGAGACCGTCACGCTGGAGCTCATCTTCAGCGACCTGGGCATCATCGAGCGGCGCATCAGCCGCATCCAGGCCGAGATCGGCAAGCTGCGCCCGGCCGAGCGCGAGCTCCAGGAGCGCGAGTTGGCCCTGCTGCAGCGCATCCAGCCCGAGCTCGAGCAGAACCGGCCGATCCGCGCCCTGCCGCTCGACGAGGACGAGCAGAAGCTCATCAAGAACTACCAGTTCCTATCGGCCAAGCCCTGGCTGATCGTCTTCAACCTGGGCGAGGCCAATCTCGACGCCGGGCCGGAGCTCGTCGCCGCGGCCAAGGCCGCCTGGCCCGATCCCGGCGCCGCCGCCGTCGCCCTCTGTGCCCAGCTCGAGATGGAGGTCGCGCAGCTATCGCCCGAGGACGCCGCCGAGTTCCGCGAGAGTCTGGGCCTCGGCCCGTCGCCGCTGGGCAGCGTGATCACCCGGTCGTATGATCTGCTCGGCCTGCTCAGCTTCTTGACCGCGGGCGAGGACGAGGTGCGCGCCTGGACCATCCGGCGCGGCACGAACGCCCAGGAGGCCGCGGGCGCCATCCACAGCGACCTGCAGCGCGGCTTCATCCGCGCCGAGATCGTCGCCTACGACGACCTGATCGCCGCGGGCAGCATGGCTGAGGCCAAGCGCCGCGGGCAGGTGCGCATGGAAGGCAAGACCTACCCGGTCAAGGATGGCGACATCCTGCACATCCTGTTCAATGTCTAGGGCGCGCCGTCTCTTCCGGTCCGGAAGGCGCGCCGCCCGTCATTGGGGGAGCACCAGCGTATGACCCAGCCGCTCCGCGATTCTGCTGAACCCGTGCCCGCCGAACCCGTGCCCGCCGTGCCAATCGAGATCGGCATCCTGACCAACGGCAAGCCCACGCTGGCCATGGCGCTGGCGAGCCTGTTGCTGCAGAATCCCGAGAGCCTGCGCATCCACGTGGTCGACACGAGCGAGCGCCCGGTGATCCACAACGAGGACTTCAACTCGGCCATGCGCCTGGCGTTCGACCGCGGCATCTCCTGCACCTACGAGCACCGCCGCGAGCGCCAGCGCAACTTCAGCATGGGCCGCCTGGCGCTGCTGGAGGCGCTGCCCGGCCCGCATCTCTGCTTCATGGACGACGACGTGGTGCTGCCGAGCGGCTCGCTGCGCATGTCGCGCGAGTTCGTCGCCGCGCACCCGGACTACGGCTTCCTGGCCCCCGCGCTCAAGAACCCCGGCACGCGCCGCACCGCGCTCGGCGAGCGCACGCAGTTCACCCCCGGCACGATCTTCCGCCAGGATCCGGTTGTGCGCGCCATCCTGCTTGAGTACTACGCGACCACGATCGACGTGCTCGACCGCGAGCGCCGCGGGGCGCGCGTCTGGGAGGTGGCCTTCCTGACGGCGCTCTTCCCGATGCTCGGCCGCCCCTCCTACCCCCAGGCCGACAACATCATCTACCATCTGGACTATCACGAGGAGCCGAACTGGGAACTGCTGCGCGAGGACCTGATCGCCGCGAGCTACGAGCGCGCGCGGGCCCTCGTGGCGAAGCACGCGGGCCAGGTGGTTGAGGTGAACGCACTGTCCGGCGTGGGACCGAAGCACTAACCGTGAAGAAGCTGATCGCCGTCCTCGGCATCCTGATCAGCCTGGCGGCCCTCTACTGGGCCGTGCAGGGCATCGACTTCGGGCAGGTCTGGGCGGCGTTCGGCCACATCCAGCCCGGTATCTTCGCGCTCGGGCTGATCCCCTGGGTGATCGCCATCGGCAGCAAGGTGCTGCGCTGGCGGCTGCTCTACTATCCGGACGAGGCGCAGGCGCCCTACGCGCGGCTGACCGCGGCCCTCTTCATCGGCTACCTCTTCAACACGGTGCTGCCGCTGCGCACCGGCGAGATCGTGCGCGCCACCGTGCTGCGCGTAACCGCCGGGCTGCCCGTGCCGCGCACGCTGTCGACGATCCTGGTCGAGAAGGTGCTCGACACGATGGCGCTCATCGCCATGCTTGGGCTGATCCTGCCCTTCATCGCGCTGCCCGCCGGGCTCGCGGCGGCGGCCAAGGCGGCGGCGCTGGTCTTCGGCGCCATCTTCGTCGTCGTGCTCGGCGCGGCGCTGCGGCCCGACTGGGCGCGCGCGCTGCTGGCGCGCCTGCTGCCGTTCGTGCCCGTGCGCTTCCGCCTCGCGGTCGAGAGCATCGCCAACCAGATCCTCGACGGCCTGCTGCCCCTGCGGCGCCGCGCCGTGGCGCCCGGCCTGATCGCCTGGACGATCATCTCCTGGGGCACGAACGTGCTCAGCACCTACCTGTTCATGGGCAGCTTCGGCCTCTGGCTGCCGTTCACCGCGCCGACGCTGCTGGTCGACGCGACGAACCTGGGCATGACCGTGCCCTCGGCGCCGGGCTATGTTGGCGTCTACGAGGCCATCGCCCGCCCGATCCTGGAGCTCTTCGGCGTCTCCCCCGACACGGCCCTGGCCTTCGCGACCTTCCTGCACGCTTTCGGCTTCATCCCGCTGGCGCTGGCCGGCCTGGCCAGCATGATCCGCGAGGGCCTAAGCTGGGGCGCGCTCCAGCGCGGCACGGCCGTCCCCACGTGATCACCGCGGTCCCCCCTAGGCTGCCGCAGCCGGCTCCGCCCGGCGCCGTCACACCGCCAGGCGCGGGATCAGCCCCGGTCGTCTGTAGGAGGGGGCTCAGCCCCGCGACAGCCGCCGCCCCAAGATCCCGCCCGACATCCCCCGGGATGCCGGACCGCCTGCGCAGCGGCGGCTCTGGTCGCCCATCCTGCCGCGACCGGGCCGGGATGCGTGGGCCAGATCGTCTGTGGGAGCCGGCTCCGTCCGGCGAGGCCCCCCCACCGCCCGGCCCACCGGTAGCCGGGATGGGGGACGGACGTCTGTGGGAGCCGGCTCCGTCCGGCGAGGCCGCCGTACGGCAAAGCCCGGGGTCAGCCGCGATCTTCTGGAGCAGGGGGCTGCGCCCTATTGGCGCGGACTTAAGCGTCCCCGGCCCTCCCCGTGTCATCCTGAGCCGCAGGCGAAGGATCTCCGCGCCGGGCGGCCTGCCCTGGGCAACCGCTGGACTGCCGGGCCGTCGCAAGATCCCGTCGGTCGCCAGCTCGATTGCCGGCGAGCCGCAGGTAGGGGCGGCCCCACGTGGCCGCCCGGCCCCCCCCCCGCCCGGCCCACCGGTAGTCGGGATGCGTGGGCCAGATCGTCTGTGGGAGCCGGCTCCGTCCGGCGAGGCCCCCCCACCGCCCGGCCCACCGGTAGCCGGGATGGGGGACGGACGTCTGTGGGAGCCGGCTCCGTCCGGCGAGGCCGCCCCACCGCCCCGCGCGAAATCCAGCCGGGACGCTGCCCGGAATCGTGGGGACCACCCGGCCCCATCCTCCCCCGCCCGATGAGCGCCCTCCTCTCCGTCCCCGTCGCCCTGGGGCTCGGGGCCGCGGGGCTGCTGGCCGTCCTGGGCGTGGTGGCCTGGGCGCGGCGCGCGCCGGGGCGCGAGGAGCGGCGACGCGACACGGCCGCCGCCGCGCTGCTCCTCGCCCTCGTGGCCGGCTTCTTCTGGCGGCCGCTCTTCACCTCGGGATCCTGGCTGCCCATCGGCGGCGGCGACCTGGCCTCGTTCTTCTATCCGCTCTACAGCTTCATCTACCAGAGCATCCACGCCGGGCAGTTCCCGCTCTGGAACCCCTACGCCTTCAGCGGCATGCCGCTCGCCGCCGACGTGCAGAGCGGCCTCTTCTACCCGCCGAACCTGCTCGCCTGGCTGCTCCTGCCCAGCTACACCTACGGCACGCTGGAGCTGCTGCTGATCGGGCACTATCTCGCGGCGGCCGTCGGCATGTTCGTCTGGCTGCGCGCGCTGCGCCTGCCGCGCGTCGCTGCGCTCACCGGCGCGGCAGCGTTCGCCTTCTGCGGCTTCATGGCGGCGCACTTCGGCCACATGCCGATGATCTTCACGGCCGCCTGGCTCCCCTGGAACCTCTGGCTGGCCCAGCGCGCCGCCACCCGGGCGAACCCCTGGTGGGTGGTCACCGCGGGGCTGGCGCTGGCCTGCACCTTCCTGGCCGGGCACCCGCAAACGACGCTCTACGAGGGCCTCGCCCTGGCCCTCTACTGGGTCTTCCTGGTCGGCAGCGGGGCGACCCTGGCGATCGCCGCGCCGCCGCCCGGGCCGCGCGCCCGGCGCACCGCCGTGCCGCCCACCTGGGGGCCCGCGCTGCGCCGCCTGCCCGTCATCTTGCTGATCGCGGCGGGCGTGAGCGGCGTGCAGTTGCTGCCCGCCCAGGAGTTGGCCGGCCAGTCGCTCCGCGCGGGCATCAGCTACGAACAGGCGGGCGAGTTCGCGCTGCAGCCGGTCAGCCTGCTCAGCCTGGTGCTGCCGCGCGTCTTCGGCGCCAACGCGCTGAGCTACTCGGTGCCCTGGCAGAGCACCGAGACCTGGGGCTACCTCGGCGCGATCGCCCTGCTCGTCGCCCTGCTGGGGCTGGTGCTGCGCCGCGACCGGCGTCAGGGCTTCCTGGTCGCGCTCGGCGTGGGGGCGCTGCTGCTGGCGGTCGGCCCGTTCAGCATCCTCTTCTCCTGGGTGCAGGGCCTGCTGCCCGGCTTCAAGGACTTCCGCGCGCCCGGCCGCTTCCTGCTGCTGCTCGGCCTGGCCAACGCGGGCCTCGTCGCGCTCGGCGTCGATGCGCTCTGGCGCATCCTCCCCCACAGCCAGACACAGGTCGGCGCGCTGCCGCCGGGGCCCGCTGAGCGCCTGGGCGCGCCGTTGGTCGACGATGCGCCCGCCGGGCCGGCGCAGGTCCAGCGCCTGCGCGTGCTCGGCCTCGCCGTCGCCGGGGGCACCGGCCTCTGGCTCCTGCTTCTGCCCCTGCTCACGACCATCTTCCTCGCCGGCTTTGCCCTCGACCGCGCTCAGACCGTGCTGAACGATGCCTACATGCTCGCCGTCTGGCTGGTCGTCTTCGTGGGGCTGCTCTGGGCCACGCTGCGCGGCCGCCTGCCCGCCCGCATCGGCGCCGCGCTCATCGTCGTGCTGCTGATCCTCGACCTCTTCTCGCCCAACTCGCACTTCAACCCGACCAGCACCGACATCCTCGGCGGCTACGAGCAGCCGAACGCCGTGGCCTACCTGCAGCAGTACACCGGCCCGCCCGACTACTACCGCATCGACAGCGGCACCGACGTGAGCCCCGTCTGGGCGCCCATGCTCGGCACGCTCGCCGGCATCCCCGATGCGAGCGGCGTCTACAACCCGCTCGAGCTCCAGCGCTACGCCACCTACTGGGCTACCGCGCAGGCACATGTCGGCAGCGTGCTCTACGATCTGCTCAGCATCCGCTACCGCCTGGCCGTCTCGCCCACGCTCATCGCCGACCCCAAGTTCACGCGCGTGGCCACCGGCAACGGCAACCTGCTCATCGCCCAGAACGCGCAGGCCCACCCGCGCCTCTTCCTCGTCCACGATGCCGTGGTCGAGCCCGACGACTCCACGGCGCTGGGCAAGCTGCTGAACGGCACGGTGCTCGGCTGGCACACCATCTACCTCGACTCCGGCCCCGCGAGCCGCAGCGCCACCCCCAGCACCCTGGAGACCGGCAACCCGGGCGAGGGCGCGCGGATCACGGCCTACATGCCGAACGCGATCACCGCCGTTATCACGGCCACGCAGCCCGGCTGGGCGGTCTTCTCCGAGAACTGGTATCCCGGCTGGGAGGCGACGGTCGACGGGCAGCCCGCGCCGAGCGGCATCCAGCGCGCCGACACGATCTTCCGCGCGATCGCGGTGCCCGCGGGCACGCACACCGTGGACCTGCGCTTCGCCCCGCCCAGCCTCATCGCCGGCCTGCAAATCACCGGCGCCACGCTCTTCCTCACCCTGGTCCTCGGCCTCGCCGCCTACGCGGTCTACCGGCGGGACCGGCCGGTCGCGCCCCCGCCGTCTGCCGAGTAGCGTCCGCCCGGGCACAACAAACGGCGGGCGCCCTCCGGAGAGGACGCCCGCCGTCGTGCCGGTCGCGCGGCTAGTTCTGCGCGGCCGGGGGCGGCGTCGCGGGCGGCGGTGCGACGACCGCCTTGCCCTCGATGATCGCCGTCTCCTCGCTGTGGCCGTTCGTCGACGGCTCGACGTTCAGGCCCGCCACGCGGCTCATCAGGTCGCTCAACTTGACTCCCGTCAGGGTCTCGACCAGCGCCGGGAACTGCGCCACGATGCGCGTGATGTCGCCCGTGATCTGGTCGGCGCCCATGCCGTTGCGGCCGTCGCCCGTCGACACGATCGTGATCTTGTCGACCTGGCTCAGCGGGCGCGCGATGTTGGCCACGACCTCCGGCATGCTGCTGAGCAGCTTGTCGATGATGGCCGCCTCGTTGTACTGCTTGAACGCCTGCGCGCGCACCTGCATCGCGTCGGCTTCCGCCTGGCCGCGGGCGCGGATCACGTCCGCGTCGGCGAGGCCCTGGATGCGGTTCGCGTCGGCCTGCCCCGCGCCTTGCAGGCGGGTGGCTTCGGAAGCACCCTGCGCCTCGAGGATGCGCCGCTGCCGCTCGGCCTCGGCCAGTGTCTCGACCCGGCGCCGCTCCACCTCGGCCTGCTTCAGCACCGTGGCGATCAGCTCGCGCTCGCGGCGCTGGATCTCGGCGTCCTGCACCTTGATCTGCTCCTCGCGCTGCACCCGCTCGACGCCCACCTGGGCCGCGACCACCTGCTGCTGCTGTACGTTGGCTTCGATGTCATAGGCCTTGTCGGCCGTCGCCTTCTGCTTCTGCACGGCGGCGGCGTACTCGGCGCGCGCGACTTCCAGGTTCCGCTGCGCCTCGGCCTGCCGCGTGGCCGACGCCGTCTCGGCGTCGACGCGCTCCTGGTCGGCTTGCGCGCGCGCCACGGCCGACTCGCGCATCGTCTGCGCCTGCCGCACCGCGATGTCGCGGGACGCCTCCGCCTCGGCGATGGCGGCCACACGCCGGATCGCCGCGTTCTCCGGCTTGCTCATGTTATCGATGTACTGGTTCTTGTCGCGCACGTCCTTGATCGTGAAGGAGATGATCTCCAGCCCCATCTTGGCCATGTCCTCGGCCGAGGTCGAGCGCATCTTATCGGAGACCATCTCCGGCTGCTTCACGATCTCCTCGACCGCCAGCTGGCCGACGATGCCCCGCAGGTGGCCTTCCATCACCAGCCGGATCAGGTTCTCGCGCTCGGGCGGCGTCTTGTTCAGAAACTGCTCGGCCGCCGTCCGGATGCTGTCCGGGTCGCTCTTGACCTTGATCTGCGCGACCGCCTCGACGGTGACCGCCACGCCCTGCTTGGTGTACAGGTCTTGCGTGGGCGCCACGTCGAACGACATCAGCTCGAGCGACAGGCTGCGCGTGCTCTGGACCATCGGCCAGACGAACGTGCCCCCACCCTTGACCACGCGCGGCTCGCGCATGCCGAACCCGTAGACAATCATCGCCTCGTTCGGCCCGACCTTGCGGAACATGGACGAGAAGAGGACGATGACCGCCAGCACGACGAAGACCGCGCCGACGATAATGACCATCGGATCCATTGCCATTCACTCCTTATCGGCCCCGCGCGGCCCGGTGTCCCGACCGGCCCCGCCGGGCATCAGTTTCCCCTCACACACAAACCCAAAACACGGCCTATGGAACGCAGGCTCACGACGGGTCGCGCAAATCGCGGGTGACCGCCGGGGCCGCCTCGTCCAGCGGCCGGGTCGGCTCATCGGGCGCCGCGTCCACGCGCGCAAAGACCGGTGGCGGAACGCCCGCATCCGCGCCCAGCGCGACCACGTAGGCCAGCCCCCGCTCGTAGCGATTGATCATGACCTCGACGCCGCGCGTGATGCCGGCGCCGCTCTCGCTCCGCGCCCCCTCCACCCGGCGTTCCCCGCCTTTCATGAAGACGATCTCGCCGGTGCCGTGGGGTGCGATGCTGCTGATCACCCGGGCGCGCGTGCCGGGCAGGTAGAAGTCCACGCTCTCCATCGGCGGCGTCTGCCCGCGCTGCAGAATGTAGCTAAGCACGAGGAAGACGATCAGCCCACCGATGACGCCGCTGGCCAGCGCCAGCATGCCGGTGACCAGGAAGCTCCAGCCGAGCACGCTGCGCAGGATGTAGCCCGCGCCGCCGAACCAGGTGACCCCCGCCAGGATGGTCGGCAGGTTCAGCGGGCTGAGGCCGGCGCCGTGGTGCGCCACGCCCGGGTCATGCCCGGCGCCCGCATGCTGCCCGCCGTCGAGGCTGTGCGCCCCGGCATCGGCGTGCAGCGCGCCGGGGTCGGCATGGACGCCCGCATCGGCGTGCAGCGCGCCCACATCGGCGTGCGCGCCGCTCGCATCCCCGCCGAAGTGGCCGAGGCCCAGCACCAGGGAGAGCGAGGTGAAGATCACCCCGAAGAGGAAGCACCCCATGTAGAGATTGGCCAGCCAATCCGAGCCGAAGAACACGGCGGTCCTCCTTTCATCGCCCGAACCGCAAACTGGCGGGCGCTTCCCAAAGGAAGGAGGAACGTCGGGTTGTCACAGATATGTACGCGTAGATCTACGCAATCGCGGTCGCGCAAGTTGCAACCGCCTATAGCGAGTATACACCCCCGCGTGCCGGTGGGCAAGGTGCGGGGCGGGGGCTGCCGTACGGTTGCGGCAGGGTGGGTGGGCAACAAACGCCCGCCGTCGTGCCGGTCGCGCGGCTAGTTCTGCGCGGCCGGGGGTGGGGTCGCGGGCGGCGGTGCGACGACCGCCTTGCCCTCGATGATCGCCGTCTCCTCGCTGTGGCCGTTCGTCGACGGCTCGACGTTCAGGCCCGCCACGCGGCTCATCAGGTCGCTCAGCTTGACTTCCGTCAGGGTCTCGACCAGCGCCGGGAACTGCGCCACGATGCGCGTGATGTCGCCCGTGATCTGGTCGGCGCCCATGCCGTTGCGGCCGTCGCCCGTCGACACGATCGTGATCTTGTCGACCTGGCTCAGCGGGCGGGCGATGTTGGCCACGACCTCCGGCATGCTGCTGAGCAGCTTGTCGATGATGGCCGCCTCGTTGTACTGCTTGAACGCCTGCGCGCGCACCTGCATCGCGTCGGCTTCCGCCTGGCCGCGGGCGCGGATCACGTCCGCGTCGGCGAGGCCCTGGATGCGATTCGCGTCGGCCTGCCCCGCGCCTTGCAGGCGGGTCGCTTCGGAAGCACCCTGCGCCTCGAGGATGCGCCGCTGCCGCTCGGCCTCGGCCAGTGTCTCGACCCGGCGCCGCTCCACCTCGGCCTGCTTCAGCACCGTGGCGATCAGCTCGCGCTCGCGGCGCTGGATCTCGGCGTCCTGCACCTTGATCTGCTCTTCGCGCTGCACCCGCTCGACGCCCACCTGCGCAGCGACCACCTGCTGCTGCTGCACGTTGGCTTCGATGTCGTAGGCCTTGTCGGCGGTCGCCTTCTGCTTCTGCACGGCGGCCGCGTACTCGGCGCGCGCCACTTCCAGGTTCCGCTGCGCCTCGGCCTGCCGCGTGGCCGACGCCGTCTCGGCGTCGACGCGCTCCTGGTCGGCCTGCGCGCGGGCCACGGCCGACTCGCGCATCGTCTGCGCCTGCCGCACCGCGATGTCGCGGGACGCCTCCGCCTCGGCGATGGCGGCCACGCGCCGGATCGACGCGTTCTCCGGCTTGCTCATGTTGTCGATGTACTGGTTCTTGTCGCGCACGTCCTTGATGGTGAAGGAGATGATCTCCAGCCCCATCTTGGCCATGTCCTCGGCCGACGTCGAGCGCATCTTGTCGGAGACCATCTCCGGCTGCTTCACAATCTCCTCAACCGTCAGCTGGCCGACGATGCCTCGCAGGTGGCCTTCCATCACCAGCCGGATCAGGTTCTCGCGCTCGGGCGGCGTCTTGTTCAGAAACTGCTCGGCCGCCGTCCGGATGCTGTCCGGGTCGCTCTTCACCTTGATCTGCGCGACCGCCTCCACGGTGACCGCCACGCCCTGCTTGGTGTACAGGTCTTGCGTGGGCGCCACGTCGAACGACATCAGCTCGAGCGACAGGCTGCGCGTGCTCTGGACCATCGGCCAGACGAACGTGCCCCCACCCTTGACCACGCGCGGCTCGCGCATGCCGAACCCGTAGACAATCATCGCCTCGTTCGGCCCGACCTTGCGGAACATGGACGAGAAGAGGACGATGACCGCCAGCACGACGAAGACCGCGCCGACGATAATGACCATCGGATCCATTGCCATTCACTCCTTATCGGCCCCGCGCGGCCCGGTGTCCCGACCGGCCCCGCCGGGCATCAGTTTCCCCTCACACACAAACCCAAAACACGGCCTATGGAACGCAGGCTCACGACGGGTCGCGCAAATCGCGGGTGACCGCCGGGGCCGCCTCGTCCAGCGGCCGGGTCGGCTCATCGGGCGCCGCGTCCACGCGCGCAAAGACCGGCGGCGGAACGCCCGCATCCGCGCCCAGCGCGACCACATAGGCCAGCCCCCGCTCGTAGCGATTGATCATGACCTCGACGCCGCGCGTGATGCCGGCGCCGCTCTCGCTCCGCGCCCCCTCCACCCGGCGTTCCCCGCCTTTCATGAAGACAATCTCGCCGGTGCCGTGGGGCGCGATGCTGCTGATCACCCGGGCGCGCGTGCCGGGCAGGTAGAAGTCCACGCTCTCCATCGGCGGCGTCTGCCCGCGCTGCAGAATGTAGCTAAGCACCAGGAAGACGATCAGCCCACCGATGACGCCGCTGGCCAGCGCCAGCATGCCGGTGACCAGGAAGCTCCAGCCGAGCACGCTGCGCAGGATGTAGCCCGCGCCGCCGAACCAGGTGACCCCCGCCAGGATGGTCGGCAGGTTCAGCGGGCTGAGGCCGGCGCCGTGGTGCGCCACGCCCGGGTCATGCCCGGCGCCCGCATGCTGCCCGCCGTCGAGGCTGTGCGCCCCGGCATCGGCGTGCAGCGCGCCGGGGTCGGCATGGACGCCCGCATCGGCGTGCAGCGCGCCCACATCGGCGTGCGCGCCGCTCGCATCCCCGCCGAAGTGGCCGAGGCCCAGCACCAGGGAGAGCGAGGTGAAGATCACCCCGAAGAGGAAGCACCCCATGTAGAGATTGGCCAGCCAATCCGAGCCGAAGAACACTGCGGTCCTCCTTTCATCGCCCGAACCGCCAACCTGGCGTGCGCTTCCCAAAGGAAGGAGGAACGTCGGGTTGTCACCAGATATGTACGCGTAGATCTACGCAATCGCGGTCGCGCAAGTTACAACCGCCTATAGCGAGTATACACCCCCGCGTGCCGGGGGGCAAGGTGCGGGGCGGGGGCTTTGCCGTACGGTTGCGCGCAGGGTGGGCGGGCAACAAACGCTTGCAGAGGCGGGGCTGGGGATGCCTGCTGCCGGTCGCCCTCGCGCCCGGACCTGCGGTCTGCGGCAGGCCGATGGCGGTGCCTCAGGCTTCCGGAAAATAGTCGGAGTCGATCCGCTTGACTTCGTAGGTCTTCTGCATCGAAACACCGACATTGTTATCGATCATGAGTTGCGCGAGCTGCTGGCCGTCCACGAGCACGATCTTCCAGTCGACCCGGGCAACGTAGTCGCGTGCCGCGTTGGAGAAACCCGACGTTGTGATGAAGACACCTTTCTTCGCGTGGTGCCCGCCGAGGGCGCCCATGAACTGCTGGATTTCCGGGCTGCCGACCGTGCCCTGCCAGCGTTTGGCCTGGATGTAGATGACGTCGAGGCCGAGCCTGTCTTCTTTGATGATTCCGTCAATCCCACCATCCCCGCTCCGGCCAATCGCCTGACCCGCATCCTTGATGGACCCGCCATACCCCATGCTGACGAGCAGGTCCACGACTAGGCGCTCGAAGAACTCCGGCGGCGCGGCCATTACCCGCGCGAGGAGTTCGTGCGCCAACTCTTGCCGCAGCTTCAGGTAGCTCTCCTCCAGCGCTTCGTCCGGCGTCCGCTCGTGGTGCTCGTCCTCATCACCACCTGTCGAGTCCCCTTTCGGCCGCTTGGCGCGCTGGAATTCCTGGAACTCGGGAAACTGATGAAGGAAGCGCACGTCAACGCGTGGGGGGTGGCTTCGCAACACGGCCGTGCCCGGAGGGGCAATGCGGAAGTACGTTCGGCGCGTCGCCTCGAGGAGACCTGCCTTTTGGAGATAGGTGCGCGCCCAGCCAACCCGATTGTCGAACACGCGCTGTCGCCCACTGGGCAGCAGCTCGTTGCGGTCTTGCTCGGATAGCCGGAACTGCGTAGCCAGCGCATTGGTCGCGTCGTGGATCGAGTGCTCGTGCCCATCGCTGGCCAGCTCGAGGAGCGGCAGCATCAGAGTCTGGAAATCGGGAATCGCCACAGGGCTGCCTCCACTTGACGCGCCATCCGCTGGGGACTCACTCTCGGTGCCGGCGGTCCCGTTCGCACTGGACTCGGCTGCGCTGTCACCGTTCACGCTGGGTCCGTTCTTCGCCGATGGCCGCAAGCCCCACACGCCCTTGTGCAGCCCCTCGACGGCGTGAAAGAGATCTGCGCCGCCGCGGTAGTGGTCAGTGTCCGAGGAGTGCGACTGGATAGTCTGCCGGACGGTCGCGCGCCAGGCGGGCGTCAGCGGTCGTGTGGCGTGCTGCTCGATGTAGTCGTAGATCTGCGCGTAGCTGGCCACGCCGCCCAATCCCTCAAGAGCATGCACGACCTCGCGAGCCCAGGACACGGGCATGTCTACATTCCTCCACCTGAGGTGCAGCGTCAGGTACGGCAACACGCGCCGCGGAAATCGGGTAAGTCGGCACGAGTATAGACCACGACCCCGCGAGAGTCAATTGACAGACCCGCCCCCACCCTCACCCGCCCACCTCCCCCACTGCCCCCAACAACCCCCCCAAATACCCCCGCCCCCGCAGCGCCGCCAGGTCCGCCGCCACCGCGGCCGCGGGCGCCGCGCCCGCCCGCGCGGCAGAGCGCGCCCGCCGCCTGCAGCGCCGCGCGCAGCAGCGGCAGCGGGACGGGGCCGGCGTCCGCCCGCAGGGCGGCGACGAGCGCGGCTGGGTCAGCGGCGGCGGGCGCCGGCGGCGCCGTGCCCGCCAGGCAGGCCGCGGGATCGAGCGCGGCGTAGGGCACATCCGCGACGATCGCCGCCAGGTACGTCCAGTAGCAGACCTGCTGCGTCTCCAGCACCGCGTCGGCCGGGAGGCCCGTATGGCGGTGCGTGCCCGCGACCACGCCCAGCAGCTCGGTGAGCTCGTCGGCCAGGCGGGCGCGCAGGGGCGCCGGGTCGCCCGCCTGCAGCCGGCGCGCGGTCGCCGACACTGCCGTCAGGTCGGCCGTGCGCAGGGCCGTGTAGATCGTATAAAGCTGGCGCGTGCCGGATTCGAGGTCCGGATCGTGCGGAGGGCGTGGCGCGTCGGTCATGCCCGCACCTTACCCCAAAACCGCCCCGCCTGACAAGGGCGCCGGGCGGTCCCCACGATCCGGGGCGCGCGGGCCGCGGCGGACGCGGGAAGGAGTACCGCGATGTGGTTGGCGCTCACGGCTGCGGCAACCGCCCTGCTGATCGCCGCGGTCAGCGCGGGCGGGCTGCGCCTGCTGCGCGGCCGCGTGGCGCGCCTGTCGCCGCGCTGGCGCGCGGCCCTCGCCGCAATTGCCTGGGCCGTCGAGTTCGTGGTGCTGCTGATCGCGCTGACGGTCGCGGCCAGCCCGCTGCTGGTGGGCGTCGACCTCGCGCCCGAGTCGCTCGGCGGACGCATCGTGCTGGAAGCCGCCCAATTGTTGCCGCTGCTGGCCGCCTGGGCGGTCGTCGCCTGGGCCTGGGGCGTGCCGCGCCCCGCCACGCTCGGCCTGCAGTGGACCGGCCCCGCCCGCGGCCGCATCTGGCGCGACCTCGCGCTCGGCGGGATCCTCGGGCCCGTGGCCGTCGGCGTCTTCCTGCTCGCCGGCCTCGTCGGCGGCTGGGACCAGGTCGTCGGCGTGGCCGCGCCCGGCCCGCTGCTGGCCGATCTGGCGGGCGGCGTGGTGCTGTTCGCCCTCGTGGCGCTCTTCGAGGAGCTCAGCGCGCGCGGTTGCCTCTTCGCCTTGGGCGCGCGCGTCTTCGGCATCCCCGCGGGCGTCGTGCTCAGCGCGGGCATCTTCGGTCTGCTGCACATCGCCAACCCCGGCGCCACCTGGGCGGCCCTCGGCGGCGTGGCCCTGGCCGGGCTCGTCTTCGTCTTCGCCTTCCTGCGCAGTGGCCTGCTCTGGCTGCCTCTCGCCTTCCACTGGAGCTGGGACTGGGCCGAGACCTCGCTCTACGGCTTCCCCGACAGCGGCACCGCCCCCGCTTCCGCATTGCAGCTGCACATCGACCCCGGCGCCCCCGCCTGGGCCACCGGCGGCACGTTCGGGCCCGAGGCGAGCGTCTTCGTCGTCGTGGCCCTGCTGCTCGCCGCCGCCGTCATCGCCGCCTACACGCGCGGCCGCCCGGGCCCGCAGATCCTGTTCCCTGCCGGTGCGCCCGAGCGCGCCGTTTTGCCGGCCGGGGGGATTGCCCCGGAGACGCCTTCCGGCATATAATGGGCGTGGATTCAACCTGGACTGACCTTCGGTACGCTTTCCACGTCTTGGGACCCCAGGCGAGGGCACGGGCCGAGCGCTCAGGTCTTCCTGTGTGGTCCACGTTGGCATGCGAGCGCAACTCCTTTAGCCCCTTGTGGAGAAAGCGAACCGGGTCGTGGACAAAATGCTGGTGTGCCGGGATTGCGGCACCACGTTTTCCTTTACCGAAGGCGAGCAGGAATTCTATAGCAGCCGCGGCTACACTGAGCCACAGCGCTGCCCCTCGTGCCGGGCGGCCAAGAAGGCGGCCCGCTCCAGCGGCGGCGACGGCTACGGCGGCGGTGGTGGCTACGGGGGCGGCGGCGGCTACGGCGGCGGTGGGGGCTACGGGGGCGGCGGCGGCTACGGGGGCGGCGGCGGCGGCTACGGCCGCGACCGCGCTCCGCGCCAGATGACCCGCGTCATCTGCTCGAACTGCGGGCAAGAGACCGAAGTGCCCTTCGTGCCGAGCGGCGACCGCCCGGTCTACTGCAACGACTGCTTCAGCCAGATGGGTGGTGGCCGCGGGGGCAGCCGCGGGGGCAACCGCGGCGGGGGCGGGCGCCGCTACTAACCGTCCCACCGCACACCGACGCCGGGAACCGGGTGCGCGCACCCGGTTCCCCGCTTTCTCCCGCGAACGAGGCGGGCCCCGGCTGCCAGGCCCTTCCGGACGGCGCGCGTTTAGGCCGGCTCGGGCCCCTCGACCGTAACCGCCGTGACGTTGCCGCAGGCCCGCGCCAGCACGATCACGCCGTCCTCGGCGCCCACGGATTCCTCGCGGTGGATGGCGTTCGGCGCCACGGACACGAAATCGCCGGGGCCTACCTCGACGGTCTCCGCGCCGCCCTTGCCCCAGCGGAAGCGCAGGCGCCCCTGCAGGACGTAGAAGGCGGTCTCGCAGTCGCCGTGGTGGTGCCAGGCGCTCGGCATCCCGGCCGGGGCCGTCACCAGGCCCATCCACAGATTGCGGCTCCCGGTGGTCTCCGGCGCGATCGCGGCCTCCCGCCGCATGCCCTGGGTCTGATGCGTGTCGCCACTCCGCTCATTGGCGCGCACGACGCGTACTCCTTCGTTCATGGCTTTGCCTCCTGCTCCGACTGCGCTCCGGCAGCCGGATCGATTGCGCCTGTCCGGTGCGCGTGGCCGGCCGGCCGGGCAGAACCGGTGATGTCTCTCAGACATGATACTACCGCGGGAGCGTGTGGGCCGGCGTGTGCGGCGTCAGTGCCGCGGCGGCTCGGGGGCGACGGCGGGCTCCACGCCCGCGGGCGCGAGGGCCGGGGTCAGGTGTCCGGCCGCGTCGGCCCGGCGGTAGAAGCAGGTGGCAGGGCCGTGGTGGCAGATCGGCCCCAGCGAGGTCACCTCCACGAGCAGGCTCGTCAGCTCGCAGTTGACATAAATCTCCTCGACCTGCTGGAAGTTGCCCGAAGTCTCGCCCTTGAGCCACAGGCAGGCGCGCGAGCGGCTCCACAGCCACAGCCGCCCCTCGGCCAGCGTGCGCGCCAGCGCTTCGCGGCTCATGCTGCCCACGAGCAGCACCTGCCGCGTGGCCCGCGCCTGCACCACGACGGGCAGCAGCCCGTCGGCGCCCCAGTGCAGCAGCTCCGCCAGGCCGCCGGGGGGAGGCGGGGACGGCAGGCCGCTCACAGCCGCACCGCCACGCCGCGCGCCGCCAGGTAGGCCTTCACCCCGGCGATCGTCAGTTGCCCGTAGTGGAAGACCGAGGCGGCGAGCGCGGCGTCCGCGCCGTCCGGCCCCAGCACCTCCGCGAAGTGCGCGGGCTCGCCCGCGCCGCCCGAGGCGATCACCGGCACCGGCACGGCCGCCGCGACCGCGCGCGTCAGCGGCAGGTCGAAGCCGTCCTGCGTGCCGTCCCGGTCCATGCTCGTCAGCAGGATCTCGCCCGCGCCGCGATCGGCCGCCTCCCGCGCCCAGGCCACCGCGTCGCGGCCGGTCGGCGTGCGCCCGCCGTGCGTGAACACCTGCCAGCCCGAGGGCTGCGCCGGGTCGCGCCGCGCGTCGAGCGCGAGCACGATGCATTGCCGCCCGAAGGCCGCGGCACCCCGCCCCAGCAGGTCAGGGTCGAGCACCGCCGCCGTGTTGACCGCCACCTTGTCCGCGCCCGCGTGCAGCAGCGCCCGCATGTCGGCCACGCTACGCACGCCCCCGCCCACGGTCAGCGGGATGAACACCTGCTCGGCCGTGCGCTCCACCAGATCGACCACCGTCCGCCGGCTGTCGCTCGACGCCGTAATGTCGAGAAAAACCAGCTCGTCCGCCCCCGCCCGGTCGTAAGCGGCGGCGAGCGCCACCGGGTCGCCCGCGTCGCGCAGCCCCACGAAACGCACCCCCTTCACCACCCGCCCGCCGGTCACGTCCAGGCAAGCAATGATCCGCCGCGTCAGCCCCCCGCTCGCGGACGGCACACATCCAGTCATCGTAACCCCCCTCCGTCTGCCCGCCCCAACGGCGCCCAGCAAGCATACCCTCAACATCGTGCCCATCATCAGCCGCCCGGGGGACGCGACGTCTGCCCGAACCGGCTCCGCCCGGCGAGGCCGCCCCAAGAACTCGGCCAGGCGGGCCGCCGCGGCTGTAGGAGGGCGCTCCGCCACGCGACCAACGCCGCCCCCAGATCCCGCCCGATAAGCATCCGGGCTCCGGCCGCGCCCGTCTGTGGGCCCCGGCTCCGCCCGGCGATGCCGACGCGCCGCCCCCAGATCCCGCCCGATAAGCATCCGGGATCCGGCCGCGCCCGTCTGTGGGAGCCGGCTCCGCCCGGCGAGGCCGCCCCAAGATCCCGCCCAGGCCAGCCGAAACGCCGGGGCCAGGTAGGGGCGGCCCCGCGTGGCCGCCCGGCCGCCGCGAGATCCCCCCGCGACCAGCCGGGACGTCGAAGCGACGTCTGCGCGAACCGGCTCCGCCCGGCGAGGCCGCCCCAAGACTCGGCCGGCGGCCGCCGCGGCTGTAGGAGGGCGCTCCGCCACGCGACCAACGCCGCCCCCAGATCCCGCCCGATAAGCATCCGGGCTCCGGCCGCGCCCGTCTGTGGGAGCCGGCTCCGCCCGGCGATGCCGACGCGCCGCGCGGCCCCCACCGCCGACCCAGCGGCCGCACCCCATGCGCTTGTTCGCGCCGCGGCGCAGCCGCATTCGCTCATTCGCGGTCGGTCGGGCCGCCCCGCACCACCGCCCCGGCAGCCGGTCCACCCCGCCCCCACCAGCCGAGCCGTCGGCGTCCCAGCCCCCGCAGGGGGCTTTGTCGCTGTTGCCCGCGGCTTCAGCCGCCGGGCAACGCCCCACCGGGGCGCTCCGCGGCAGCCCCAGCGCTCTCCGTCCCAGCCCCCGCAGGGGGCTTTGTCGCTGTTGCCCGCGGCTTCAGCCGCCGGGCAACGCCCCACCGCCCCGCTCCCCGCCAGCCCAGTTCGCCCCGCGTCGCCAGCCCCCGCAAGGGGGCTTTGTCGGTTGTTGCCCGCAGCTTGAGCTGCCGGGCAACGCCCCACCGCCCCGCCCCCGCCAGCCGATCCCGCATCCCCACCCCATTCGTGTATTCGACCGCGGCGCAGCCGCATTCGTTTATTCGTGTCGGTCCGTCATCCACCGCCCGCCCCCCCGGCCACCGCCAGCGCGTCGGCCAGCCGGATCGCCCCCGTGTAGAGCGCCCGGCCCAGGATCACCCCCGCGACGCCCGCGGCCCGCAGCGCCCGCACGTCGGCCAGCGACGCGACCCCGCCCCCGGCCAGGATCGCCGGGGCGGCCGCGCCGAGCGGCGCCAGCGCCGCCTGCAGCGCGGCGATCGCCGCCAGGTTCGGCCCGCCCAGCGCACCGTCGCGCGCGATGTCCGTGTGGCTGAACACGCGCACCCCGCGTGCGGCTAGGGCGCGGGCCACGTCCTCCACGCGCGCGCCGCTCGGGGCCAGCCAGCCCGCGGTCGCCAGCCGCCCCTCGCGCGCGTCGAGCGCGACGACCAGCGCGTCCGGGTCGCGCGCCAGCACGTGGTCGAGCAGCGCCGGGTCGGCCAGCGCCGCCGTGCCGAGGACCACCCGGTCGATCCCGGCGTCGAGCAGCCGGTCGACCGCTGCGGGCGTCCGCAGGCCCCCGCCGGCCTCGATGCGGATGCCGACGGCGCCGCGGATCGCCTCCAGCGCGGCGGTGGCCGCGGGCGCGCCCGCCCGCGCCCCGTCGAGGTCGACCACGTGCAGCCAGCCTGCCCCCTCCGCCGCCCAGCGCGCGGCGGCCGCCACGGGCGACTCGGCGTAGGTCGTCACCTGGCCGTAGTCGCCCTGCAGCAGCCGGACGACCCGGCCCTCGTGGATGTCGATCGCGGGCAGGATCTCCATCAGCCGGGCACCTCGGCCACGAAGGCGGCCAGCAGCGCCAGCCCGGCCGGGCCGCTCTTCTCCGGGTGAAACTGCGTGGCCCAAAGGCGCTCCTGCCGCAGCGCGCTGCAGAACTCCACGCCATAGCAGGTCGTGCCCGCGACCAGCGCCGTCGCCGCGCCGGCCGGGTCGGCGTAGTAGGAGTGCACGAAGTAGTAGTGCGCCGGAGCCGCGCCGTCGCCGGCCAGCGCCGGCCAGGCGGCGGGCGTGGGGCGCACGGTGTTCCAGCCCATGTGCGGCACCTTCAGCCCGCCGGGCAGCCGGCGCACGCGGCCGGGCAGCACGCCGAGCCCGGGCACGTCGTCCTCGTCGAGGTGGTCGAACAGCAGTTGCAGGCCGAGGCAGACGCCCAGGAACGGCCGCCCGTCGCGTGCCGCGCGCCCGATCGGATCGACCAGGCCCGCGGCTTCGAGCCGCGCCATCGTCGCGCCCGCGGCGCCCACGCCGGGCAGCACGACCGCCGCCGCGCTCTCGACCAACGCCCGGATCGGCGGTCACGGTCACCGCCAGGCCGGGCCGGCCCGCGGCGACGTGGGCCAGCGCCCGGGCGATGCTGCGCAGGTTGCCTGCGCCGTAGTCGATCACGGCGATTCGTCGCGCCCGCTGTCCGCGCTCACAGCACACCCTTCGTGGAGGGCACGACGCCTGCCGGCCCGGTCAGGCGGGTGGCCTGGTGCAGCGCCAGCCCGAAGGCCTTGCACAAGGCCTCGATCGCGTGGTGGTCGTTCTGGCCGCGGATCAGGTCGAAATGCGCGGTGAGGCGCGCGTGCACGATCAGGCCGCGGAAGAACTCCTCCGCCAGGTCGGTGTGGAAGAGGCGCGCGCCGCCGATGGTCGGGCCGCGCATCGGGGCGGCCCAGTGCAGATAGGGCCGGCCCGACACGTCGAGCACCACGCGGGCGAGCGCCTCGTCCATTGGCGCCAGCGCCCAGCCGAAGCGCGCCAGGCCCGCCTTCGCCGCGGCCGCCTCGGCGATCGCCTGGCCCAGCACGATGCCCACGTCCTCGACCGTGTGGTGGTCGTCGACCTCCACGTCGCCGCTCGCCTCGACGTCGAGCGCCAGCCGCCCGTGACGGCCGATGCTGCTCAGCATGTGGTTCAGGAAAGGCACGGGCGTGGCCGCGCGCACGTCGCCGCTGCCGTCAAGGTCGAGCCGCACCAGCACGCGCGTCTCGGCGGTCTCGCGCAGGATCTCGGCCCGACGGACGGGCATCACGAGGTCGGCCATAGGGCGTGCACCTCCTCCAGCAGCCGGGCGTTCTCAGCCTCGGTGCCCACGCTGATGCGCAGGCAGCCGCTCAGCGCCCCGCTCCCGTAGCGCCGTATCAGGATGCCCCGCGCGCGCAGCCCGGCGTACAGCCCCTCGGCCGCGGGTTGGCCCCCGGCCACGCCCACGAGCACGAAGTTGGCCGACGGGGGGTAGACGTGCAGCCCGGGCATCGCGCCCAGCCCGGCCGCGAGCCGGTCGCGCCCGGCACGCAGGCGCGCGGCGTTCTCCACCAGCCAGGCCCCATCGGCCAGGGCGGCGGCTCCGGCCACCTGCGCGGCCAGGTTGACGTTGAAGGGCGCCCGCACCCGCTGCAGCGCGTTCGCGATTTCCGGCGTGGCGACCGCGTAGCCGAGGCGCAGCCCCGCCAGCCCGGCAACCTTGCTCAGCGTGCGCAGCACGACGAGATGGGGATACGTGTCGAGCAGCGGCAGCACGCTGCTGCCTGCGATCTCGGCGTAGGCTTCGTCGACCACGACCACGCAGGGCGCGTCGTCGAGGATGGCGCGCAGGTCGGCCTCGGGCAGGGCAGTGCCGGTCGGGTTGTTCGGCGCGCACAGGAAGATCAGCCGGGTGCGCGGCCCCGTGGCGGCGCGGACCGCCGCCGGATCGACCGCGAACGTCTCGGCGGCGCGCCCGGCGTCGACCACCGTCGCGCCGTGCTGCCGCGGGGCGATGGTGTACATGCCGAACGTCGGCTCGCAGGTAATGACCGCGTCGCCCGGCTGCAAGAAGAGCCGCGCCAGCAGTTCCAGCACCTCGTCTGAGCCGTTGCCGCAGACGATCTCTTCCGCCGGGCGACCGGTGTGCGCCGCCAGCGCGGCGCGCAGGTCGCGCGCGGCGGCGTCGGGGTAGCGGTGCAGCGCGAGATCGGCCAGCGCCGCCGCCACGCCGGGCGGCGGCCCGTACGGGTTCTCGTTGGCGTCGAGCTTGACGATGGCCTCGGGCGCCAGGCCAAGCTCGGCGGCGATGGTCGCGGGCAGCGGTCCCGGGACGTAGGGCTCGACAACCCGCATCTCGGGACGGATCGGCACCCGCGGGGGCAGCGTCGTCATGGCGTGCCCTCCGCGTCCCCCGCGAAGCGCGCCTCGACGGCCGCGCGGTGCCCCGGCAGGCCCTCCTGCGTCGCCAGCGTGCCGACCGTCGCCCGCAGGCCCGCCAGCCCCTCCCGCGTCAGTTCCTGCACCTGCAGCTTGCGGCCGAAGCTCTCGACCGACAGCGGCCCGTACATCGCCGCGAAGCCGCCCGTCGGCAGCACGTGGTTCGTGCCCGCCGCGTAGTCGCCCGCCGGTTGCGCCGACCAGGGCCCGAGGAAGACCGAGCCCGCGTTCTCGATGCCCGCGAGCACCCCAGTCGGGTCGGCGGTCATGATGCCCAGGTGCTCGGGGCCATACTCGTTGCTGAAGGCCACCGCCTCGTCGAGCGAGTTGACCACGGCGATGAGGCCGTAGCGCTCCAGCGACCCGGCGACCATCGCCCGCGTCGGCAGGTCCGCCAGTTGGCGCTCGAGCTCGCCCACGACCGCCGCCGCCACGCGGCCCGACGTGGTGAGCAGCACGGATGCCGAGTCCTCGGCGTGTTCGGCCTGCGCGATCATGTCGGCCGCCAGGAAGGCGGGCGGCGCGGTCTCGTCGGCGATCAGCAACAGCTCGGTTGGCCCGGCGGGCAGGTCGATAGCCGCCTGGCCGCGGCTGGCGGCCAGCAGCTTGGCCGCCGTCACCCAGCGGTTGCCCGCGCCGAACAGCTTGTAGGTGCGCGGCACGCTCTCCGTGCCGTAGGCCATCGCCGCGATGGCCTGGGCGCCGCCGAGCTTGAAGACGCGCGGCACGCCGAGCAGATCGGCCGCGGCCAGGATGGCCGGGTGTACCGCGCCCTCCCGGTTCGGCGGCGTGCAGATCACGATCTCGCGGCAGCCCGCGATGCGCGCCGGGATCACGTTCATCAGCACCGACGACGGGTAGGCGGCCTTGCCGCCCGGCACGTAGATGCCGACGCGCGTGATCGGCCGCCAGACGCGCCACAGCCGCACGCCCGGCTGCGGGCTCACCGCCTCCTCGCGCGCCACGTGCGTGCTGTGGAAGGCCGTGATGTTGCGCGCGGCCACCGCCAGTGCCTCCAGGAACTCCGGCGTGGCCGCGGCGCGCGCCGCCGCAAGCTCGGCGGGCGCCACCTGCAGCGCCTCCAGGCGCGCGCCGTCGAAGCGCGCGGTGTATTCGCGCAGCGCGGCGTCGCCGCGCGCCGCCACGGCGTCGAGCACCTGCTCGACCACCGGCAGCACGTCGGCGAAGTCGCCGTGGGCGCGCCGCAGCACCCGCTCGCGCGTGGCCGCGTCCAGCCCGGCCAATCGTTGGACCGCGATCATCCGTCGCACCTCCTCCACTCACTCCGCTGATTCGCACTCACAGCAGCAGCTTCTCGATCGGCGTCACCAGGATCTCCGAGGCGCCGGCCGCCCGTAGCTGCTCGATGATGTCCCAGAACGCGTCCTCTTTGATGACCGTGTGTACGGCCACCCAGGCGGGATCGGCCAGCGGCACGATCGTCGGCGCCTTGAGGCCCGGCGTCAGCGCCTGGATGGCGGGCAGGGCCGCCCGGGGCGCATTCATCATGACATACTTGTAGAGCCGTGCGTCGAGCGCGGCGCGCAGCCGCATCACCAGCCGGTCGATTGTCGCCCGCCGGGCCGGGTCGGCCAGGGCCGCGGGGTTCGCCACGAGCACGGCCTCCGACTCGAGGATCGTGTCGACCGGCACCAGATCGTGCAGCAGCAGCGTGCTCCCCGTCGCCGTGAGTTCGACGATGGCGTCGGCCAGGCCCAGCGCGGGCGCGACCTCAACTGACCCGCTTAACGTGACGATCTCCACCGCCGTGCCCTGCGCCGCGAAGTAGGCGGCGGCCGAGCGCGGGTACGACGTCGCCACGCGCCGTCCCGCCAGATCCGCCGCCGCGCGGCGGTCGCTGTCCTCGGGCACGGCCAGCACGAGCTTGCAGTAGCCGAACCCGAGCGGCAGGAGCTCGACCACGTCGACCCCCTCCTCGACGAGCAGGTTGCGCCCGACCACGCCCAGGTCGACGGTGCCCGCGGCGACGTACTCGGGGATGTCGTCGTCGCGCCCGTACAGCAGGGCGAGCGGGAAGTTGCGGCAGTCGCTGAACAGCCGCCGCCCGTAGCTCTCGAACGCCAGGCCGACGCTGTGCAACAGCGCCACCGTCTGCTCGGTCAGCCGGCCGTTGCTCTGCAGCGCCAGCCGCACCCGGCCGTCGGCGCGCGCCGCGGCCGCCGCGCCTTGCGCGTTCGCGGCCGCCGTGGCCGTGGGAAAGCCTCTCTCTCGCGGGGTGCTCACCGATCTGGCTCCTCCTTGCGTTTCGGAAGATAAACAAACCGGCCGCAGCACGGGGGCTGCGGCCGGTGGGCTTGCTGGTGTGGGAGCGGGCCGATCAGGCCGGCCGCGTCGGGCACCCCGCGTCGCGCCACCGCCGCCACCCGTGGTGGGGCTGGTGGGCGTGCGTATGGTGGCTCAGGCGCGTGCGCTCGATCATCGTTCCGGCTCCTAATCGTCGTGGCGGATTATACCACAGCCCGGGGCGGCGTTGCCAAGCCCCCGGCGCCAAACCCGCGCCCGCGCGGCCGCGCTCCGCTGCCGCCGCCCCGGCGCCCTCCCGCCTCCCGGCCCCGCTTCCGCCCCTCGGGCCGGGACTTTGTCACATCCCCGTCAGTAAGAGATTAGGGCTAGCAGTAGAGGTAATCAGGCGAGAAGCTCTCGCGGCAAGCGGCCTGGCGACCCGCTCCCAGGCACGAATCCGCCCCATCAACCGGAAAATTGGGACATTCTGTGACATTTTGTGGATAACTTTCGGCCCGGAGCCCCCGCCGGGCCGTCAAGCCTGCTCCAGTTGCCAGGCCAGGAACGTCCAGATGGCCGCTTGCTCGGCGACCAGCTTGGCCAGCGGCTTGCCGACTCCGTGGCCCGCGCTCGTGTCGACCCGCAGCAGCACGGGCGCCGGCCCGCCGAGGCTCTGCAGCAAGGCCGCCATCTTGCGGGCGTGCAGCGGGTCCACGCGGCTGTCCGAGTCGGCCGTCGTGAAGAGCACGGCCGGGTAGGCGGTGCCCGGGTCGACGTGGTGGTAGGGCGAGTAGGCGCGCAGCCACGCGTACTGCTCAGGGTTCTCGGCCGACCCGTACTCGGCGACCCAGAGGCGCGCGATCCGGAAGCGGTGGTAGCGCAGCATGTCGAGCAGCGGCACGCCGCAGGCCACCGCACGGAACAGGTTCGGCCGCTGCGTGAGCGCCGCGCCGACGAGCAGCCCGCCGTTGCTCCGCCCCATGATGCCCAGCCGCTCGCGCCGCGTGTAGCCCGCCGCGATCAGGTGCTCCGCCGCCGCGATGTAGTCGTCGAAGACGTTCTGCTTGTTGCCCAGCATGCCCGCGCGGTGCCAGGTCTCCCCGTACTCGCTGCCGCCGCGCAGGTTGGGCAGGGCATAGAGGCCGCCGCGCTGCGCCCAGAGCACGGCTGCGGGCGTGAAGACCGGGCTCTTGCTGATGTTGAAGCCTCCGTAGCCGGTGAGCACGGTCGGCGTGTCCCCGTCCCGCGCTCGGCCCCGTGGGCCGACGAGGAACATGGGGATGCGCGTGCCGTCCTTCGAGATGTACCAGGCCTGCTCCACGGCCACCGCGTCCAGCCCATCCGGCGCCGTCACGCTCGCCCAGCGCGTAAGCGTGCCGTCCGCCAGCGCGTAGCGGAAGACGGTCGGCGGCACGGTGTACGACTCGAAGCCGATGAAGACCGCGTCGCCGTCCCAGCGGCCGCGCAGCGCCGTGACCGTGCCAAGTGGCGGCATGTTCGGCCCCGGCTGGGGTACGCCGTCCAGCGTGTAGACGGCGACCTCGCTGACCACATCGCGCACCGCGTGCAGGATCAGCCGGTCGCCGACCAGGGCCATGGCTTCAAGCACTCGGTCGGGGGACTCCGGTATGATCTCGCGCCACGTGTCCGCGGCCGGGTGCGTCAGGTCGACGGCGAGCACGCGGTAATGCGGCGCCAGCCAGTTGGTCAGCAGGTAGAGTGTGGTGCCGCGGACGTCGCCGAGGAAGAGCGCATCCTTGCCGGTCACGATCGGCGTGAAGCCGCCCGCCGGCTCCGCCAGGTCGCGCACGTGCACCTCGTTGCGCACCCAGCCCTCGCTGGCAAAGACGACCAGCCAGCGCCCGTCGGGCGACAGGTCGACGCTGACCATTTCGGTCATGGGCCGGCCCGCGCCGAACAGTTCGGGGTCGCCGGCCGGGTCGGCGCCGAGCCGGTGGTGGAATACGTGGCGGTGGTAGTTCTCCTCGCCCGGCGGCACGCTGCCGGGCGCCGGGTAGCGGGTGTAGTAGAACCCGCCGCCGTCGGGTTCCCAGGCCACGCTGCTGTATCGCGTGCGCGCGATGCGCTCGGCCAGGCGCGTGCCGGCGTCGACGTCGAGCACCCGGAGCGTGCTCCACTCGTCGCCGTGCTCCGAAGTCCCGTAGGCCAGCAGGCGGCCGTCGTCGGACGGGTACCACCAATCGAGCGCGACCGTCTCGCCCAGCGCCGCCGTGTCGATCAGCACGCGGTCGGCACCGTCAAGCCCCTCGCGGACGTAGAGCACGGGCTGCGGTTGCGTGCCTTCTTGCCGTGTGTAAAAGTAGCGGCCGGCCTTCTGCACGGGCGCCTGCACGCTGCCGACGGCGAGCAAGCGCGCAAGCTCGGCGGTGATGCCGGCGTACTCGGGGCGGGCGGTCAGCGCGGCTTCGGCGTGGGCCGTCTGCGCCTTCACCCACGCCTGCACGTCCGCCCGTGTCTCATCCTCCAGCCAGCGGTACGGATCGACGATCGTCTCGCCGTGCAGCACGTCGCGCACCGGCTCCCGCGGCGTGGCGGGCAGTGGGAAGGAGGGTGCCTGGGTCATGTGCGTCTCTCCCGTGTCTAGAAGACCAGTCCGAGCACGTCCGCGAGTTCGCGGAGCTCGGCCTGGGCGGCGGTCACATCGGCGCTCGCGGCCGCACCTTCGCGGATGCGCGCCGCCAGGTCGACCAGCACGCCGATGGCCAGCGGGGTGTTGAAGTCCTCGGCCAGGGCGGCCGAGAAGCGGCCGCGCGCGTCGGCCGTGTCGACCGCCGGGCCGTCGCCACCGATCGCGGCAAGCGCGGCGCGCATCGCGCGCACCTGCTGCTCGACGCGCTCGACGTCGGCGTGCGAGTACTCGTAGGCGTCGCGGTAGGGCTGCTCCAGGATCGAGAGGCGTAGGGCGTTGGACGAGTTCGTCTCCAGCACGTCGGCCACGAAGACCATGTTGCCGAGCGACTTCGACATCTTCGTGCCGCCGAGCTCCACGAGACCGGTGTGCATCCAGGCGCGCACGAACGGCGTGACGCCGGTCACCGGCTCGGCCTGCGCGATCTCGCTGGCGTGGTGCGGGAAGATCAGGTCGGCGCCGCCGCCGTGGATGTCGAGTTGGGGTCCGAGATAGGCGGTCGCGATGGTCGAGCACTCGATGTGCCAGCCGGGCCGGCCGGGGCCCCAGGGGCTCGGCCAGTGCGGCTCACCCGGCTGCGACGGCTGCCAGAGCACGAAGTCGAGCGGGTGGCGCTTCTTGGGGTCGTCGGGGTTGTTGCCCATCTCGTTCGCCGTGGCCAGCATCGTGGCCTCGTCGGCGTGCAGGATCTCGCCATAGTCGGGCCGCGTCGTTACGTCGTAGTAGACCGAGCCGCCGGCCACGTAGGCGTGCCCGAGCTCGACCAGCCGGGCGATGCGCGGGATCATCTCGTCGATCGCCTCGGTCGCCTTGACGAAATACTCGGGCCGCTCCACGTGGAGCAGAGCCAGCGACTGCAGGTAGCGCTCGGTCTGGCGGTCGCCAAGCTCGCGCCAATCGACGTCGTCGCGGTTGGCCCGTTCGAAGAGCGGCTCGTCGATGTCGGTCACGTTCTGCACGTAGCGCACGTGCAGGCCGCGCCACTCGAGGTAGCGACGTAGCGTGTCGTAGACGACGGCGACGCGGGCGTGGCCCAGGTGGCTCGTGTCGTAGGGCGTGATGCCGCAGACATACATCTTGACGGTCTCGTCGGGGAAATCGAGGTCCTGAACCGTGGCGGTGCGCGTGTCGTAGAGACGAATCATCGGGTTGGTGCCCTTTTCAGTGGCCGGTGCGCCTTGCAGGGCCGCGATCTGCGCGGGCCAGGGGCGGAGCCGGGTCTTCTTGACGTTCTCGCGCAGGATCCACTGCAGGTCGGGGTCCGCCGAGCGCGCGAGGCGGCCCAGGAGTGCGAAGCCGGCGTCGGGCGCGGCGGCGGTCGCCACGCTCAGGGAGTAGCCCAGCGCCTGGCGCAGCACGCGCACATCGGGGTCGCGCCGCCGAGTGGCCGGTACGGCCATCAGCCAGGCCACGGCCGCCGCCTGCACGGCGACCGCCTGCCCGCCGCGGATCGCGCCCGTCAGCAGCGCGGGCTCGGCGACGGCGGCGGCCGCCGCGCGCACCACCAGCGGGTGCAGATCCGTGACCCAGTGGTCGACGACGGCCAGCGTGCGGTCCCAGTCGGCGGCGGCCATGCGTTGCAAGGCCGATGCCACCATCTCGCGCGTGCGCCAGCGCGGGCTTCGGGCGGCGCGGTGCAGCTTGGCGACCTCGTCGCCCCACCAAGCGGGCCGGGCCGCGGCCACGTAACCATAGGCGAGAGTGGCGGCCGCGGGCAGGAATTCCCCCGGGTCGTTGACCGGCGCGACCTCGAGGGGCAGGGCAGCCCAGCCGTCGAGCAGCGCCTCCAGCCGGGCCACGGGCGGGTCCGGCCGGCACACAACCGCGGCCACGGCGGCGGCGAATTGGGCGAGGAGCTCGAGGTTGCTGCGCGGTCCGGGCAGACGGCTCTCCGCGCGCAGATAGGTCTCCAGCGGCCCGGCCTCGCCGCCGGCCAGCGCGCTATCTAGTCGGGCAGTCAGGCCCTGCAGTTGTGGCTCGGTTTTTGCTGCCATGATCCCCCTGATCCCGGCCGCCTTCGGCCGTAAAGGCGGCGTGGCTCCCCGCCACGCCGGAAACCAGTATACCACACGCGATCGGCGGCGACAAAAGCGCAACTCCTGGGCCGCGCCTGGCCCCGGATCGCCAAAGGAGTAGCGACCTTGACGACAGCAGGCCCCGTGAGTGGCCCCGAGGCGGCGGTGGACGAAATCCGGCCCAATTACGACGCGGTGCTGGCGTATATTGCGGACTACTGGCCGCGGATCGTTCGCGCTAACCGCACCGAGCGCGGCACGCTGATCGCGCTGCCCCGGCCCTACCTAATCCCCGCGCACACCGCGTTCTTCCAGGAGATGTACTACTGGGACAGCTATTTTATCGCGCTCGGCCTGCGCGACACACCCCACGAGCAGCTGATTCTCGACATCGCGGAGAACCTGGCCGCGCTCTTCCGGCGCTTTCGCATCATCCCGAACGCCAGCCGCTACTACTTCCTCTCGCGCAGCCAGCCGCCCTTTCTCACCGCGATGATCTGGCTCGCCTTCGAGATCAAGGAGCGCCGCGGCGACGCCGACGCGCTCGGCTTCCTGCGGCGCCTGATGCGCACGGCGGAGCGAGAGCACGAGATCGTCTGGCTGGGCACGGCGCAGCCGAACATTCGCCAGGTCTACAATGGCCTCTCGCGCTACTTCGACATCAACCACCTCGACGTGCTGGCTTCGTGCGAAAGCGGCTGGGATCATTCGACGCGCTGCGACGACCGCTGGCTGCAGCACTTGCCCGTCGACCTGAACAGCATCCTCTACGCCCGCGAGCAGGACTTCGCCCGCGCCGCCGCGCTGCTGGACACGCCGCGCCGCGCTTCCTGGTGGCGGCGCCGGGCGGCCGACCGGGCGCGGGCCATGCAAGAGCTCATGTGGGACGAGGAGACCGGATTCTTCTACGACTACGACTACATCAACCTGCAACGCAACCCGCTGCCCACGCTCGCCGGCTTCTACCCCTTGTGGGCCGGCTGGGCCACGGCGGCGCAGGCCGCGCGCGTCGTGGCCGATTGGCTGCCGCGCTTCGAGCAGCCGGGCGGCCTGGTGACCTCGCTCGACGCGCGCGTCGACCGCCAGTGGGCCTGGCCGAACGGCTGGGCGCCGCTCCAGTGGCTGGTCGTCAGCGGTCTGCAGCGCTACGGCTACGCCGCCGACGCGCGGCGGATCATGCGCAAGTGGTGCGACAACTGCTCCACCGTCTTCGCCGAGACGGGGGCCATGTGGGAGAAGTACAACGTGGTCGCGGTGGGTGGCGCGGTCGAGGTCGGCCTCTACGGCACGGTCGGAGGCTTCGGCTGGAGCAACAGCGTCTTCGCCGACTTCGCGCGACAGTTGGGCGCGGGCGCGTAGCCCGCGCCCAACTGTCGCGGCCTAGCCGCCCAGCGCCGCGAGGGCGCGGTCTACGCTATCCTGCGGCTTCACCGGCTGCTGTACGTCCACGATGTGGCCCGTCTCGTCGATCACGAAGCTGCTGCGGATGATACCCAGGTACGTCTTGCCGTACATCGTGCGCTCGCCCCAGGCGCCATAGGCGTCGGCGACGGCGTGGTCTGTGTCAACCAGCAGGGTGAAGGGCAGGTTGTACTTGGTGCGGAAGCGCTGGTGCGAGGCTGTGTCGTCCGGGCTGATGCCCAACACCAGGGCGTTGCGCTCGGTGATCTGCGGGTAGCTGTCGCGGAAGCCGCAGGCTTGCGTGGTGCAGCCCGTCGTGTCGTCCTTGGGGTAGAAGTAGAGCACCACGCGCTGCCCGCGCAGATCGGACAGGGTCAGCGAGCCGCCGGTGTCGGTCGGCAGGGTAAAGTCCGGCGCCATGTCGCCGGGCTGCAGCTTGGGGTCAGCCATCAGAAATCCTCCAAAGTAGGCGAAGGGCCGCGATCAGGTTCCTGCGGGGTCGCGTGGCCGAAGGCCGGGACGGGCCCCGGCACCGGCGCGGCCCAGTGTACCGCGTTGGCGATCACCCGCCGGACGTGCGGGTTGAAGTAGGTCGGGAAGGCCTCGTGGCCGGGCCGGAAGTAGAAGATCTTGCCGCGGCCGCGCTGGAAGCAGCAGCCGCTGCGGAAGACCTCGCCCCCCGTGAACCAGCTGAGGAAGACCAGCGTCTCGGGCGCCGGGATGTCGAAGCGCTCGCCGTACATCTCCTCGGGCCCGAGCGCGATCGTCTCGGGCAGGCCCGCGGCGATCGGGTGGCCGGGCTCGACCACCCACAGGCGCTCGTGGTCGTCGCCCTCGCGCCATTTGAGCTCGCAGGACGTGCCCATCAGGCGCTTGAAGATCTTCGAGAAGTGGGCGGAGTGCAGCACGATCAGGCCCATGCCGTCCAGCACGCGCGCCTGCACGCGGTCGACCACCGCGTCGTCGACCTCGGCGTGGGCCGCGTGCCCCCACCAGGTCAGCACGTCGGTCTGGTCGAGCACCTCCGGCGGCAGGCCGTGGTCGGGCTCGTCGAGCGTGGCCGTGCGCACGGTCAGATCGGGATCGGCGCGCAGGCCCGCGGCGATGGCGCCGTGGATGCCCTCGGGGTAGAGCGCGGCCGCCGGATGATCGGGTTGGCGCTCGTGGCGGTACTCATTCCACACGGTTACGCGCAATGGTGTGCTCACCGGATTCGGGTTCCTTCCGGCGGGCCGCGGGGCCCGCGCTAGACGTCGATCAGGAGGTCGCGGGCATCGCCGCCGCGGGGATCTCCACCTCGTGGCCGGCAGCCGCCGACACGTAGCAGGCATCCAGGACGACGGCGCGGCGCAGCCCTTCGGCGGCGCTCGGCACGGCGGCCGCGCCCTGGCGGATCGCGGCGACGAAGCGCGCGATCACCACCTCGTGCCCGCCGCCCCGCGGCGGCTCCGGCGCCAGATCGACCGGCGCGCCCGCAATGTCGGTGAACACGCGCACTGTGTGCTCGTGGCCGTAGTTGTGGACGAGGAGATCGAGCCCGCCCTCCGTCCCATACAACGTCACACCGAAGTCATCCGTCGCGGGGCCGTGGCTGGCCCAACTGGCTTCGAGGTGCAGGGTCGTGCCTCCGGACAGGCGTATGAAGGCGGTTGCCAGGTCTTCCACCTCGTAGGGCTGCGGCCCGGCGCCGCCCGGCGCCGCTCGCCCCTTCAGGCCGCGCGGCCCGAACTCGGCGAAGGTGCTCGCGCTCACCGTCAGTGGGGTCGGCTCGCCCATCAGGTACATCGCCATGTCGAGCACGTGCACGCCGAGGTCGATCAGTGGGCCGCCGCCGGCTTGCTCCTTGTTGCCGAACCAGCTTCCTAGATGCGGGATGCCGCTCCGGCGCATCCAGTGGGCGCGCCCGTAGTAGATCCGGCCCAGCGCGCCGCTCTGGATGTACTCGCGGGCCCACTGCACATCGCCGCGATAGCGATGGTTAAAGGCGACCATGAGCACGCGTTGGTGCTCCTCCGCGGCGGCCAGCATGGCGGCACCCTCGGCCGCGGTGCGCGCCAGCGGCTTCTCGACCAGCACGTGCTTGCCCGCGGCCAGCGCGGCGATCGTGATCGGGGCGTGCAGGAAGTTCGGCACGCAGATGCTGACCGCGTCGATCGCCGGGTCGGCCAGCAGGGGCGCGTAGTCGGGCGCGGTGTGTGGGATCCGGTACTCGGCGGCAAGCTCGCGGACGCGGGCTTCGTCCAGCCCGGCGAGCGCATGGATCTCGACGCCGGGCGTGCGGCGGTACGCCCCCAGATGGAGGTTGCCCACGCCGGTGCCGATGACGCCGACGCGGAGCGGGAAGGGGTGGTTCACGCTGATGTTTCCGCCTTGCTGGAGTGAGGGGTCATGGTCAGGGCTGGAACGTGACGCGGTAGACGGCCCCGGCGGTGTCGTCGCTGACGTACATCCCGCCGTTGGCGCCGAAGGCCACGTCGACCGGGCGGCCCCAGTACTGTCCGTCGACCAGCCAGCCCTGGATCACCGGCTGCGCGCCTTGCGCCATCTCGCCCGGCCGCAGGGAGAGGAAGCGTATGTCCGCGCCGTACGGAGGGGTGTGCACGCTCGAGCCGTGCAGGGCGATGAAGATGCCGTTGCGGTAGCCCGCGGGCAGCCCCGTGCTGTCGGGACTGAATCGGATGCCGAGCGGCGCGATGTGCGCGGGCAGCCCGGCCGCCGCGCTCTGCAGCCCGGCGCAGTAGGCCGCGGACCAGCCGAACGCGGGATCGGGCTGCAGGGGGATGCCCGAGCAGGCGGGCCAGCCGTAATTGCCACCTGCCAGGATCGGAGTGAGCAGGTCGGGCGGGAAGTCGTTGCCCTGCCCGTTGCGCTCGTTCACCGAGGCCCAAAGGAAGCCCGTCCGCGGGTTCACGTCGAGGCCGACGGCGTTGCGCAGCCCCTGGGCGAAGACCACGCCGTTGCCGCCGTTCGCGTCGAAGCGCATGATCGCGGCGCGGCGGGGATCGCCCTCGATGCAGGCGTCACAGTCGGACCCCGCGCTGACATACATCTGGCCGGCCGAGTCAAAGGTGATCGAGCGCGTGTCGTGGTTTACGTCCTTGACCAGCCCCTGGCTGGTGCCCGACGGTAGCTCCGCCACCTGTTGCGGTGGGCCGGATGCGGCGAGTTGACCGGGCGTATAGGCGTACCGCAGCACGGCGGCCTCGGTCGCCACGTAGAGGTAGGCTCCGTGGAAGGCCAGGCCGTGGGGCTTGCTCAGGCCGTCGGCGAAGACCTTGACGTCGTCCGCGATGCCGTCGCCGTTGCGGTCGGGGAGCACGACCACCTGATTGGCCCGTGTGAGCGAGGCGAACAGGTCGCCGTTGGGCGCCACGGCGAGCATACGCGGGCCGGCGGGCACCGCGAAGAGACTGATCTGCATGCCGGCAGGGCCGGTCATCGTGCGGGGCGCCTGCCACTTGGCGTTGCCCTTGAACTGATCGGCGACGACGAGCGGGCTCGCCACGTTCGCTTGCGGCACCGACGCGGCCGGGAAGCCGCCGGCCTGCACGCCGAGCAACCCGAGCAAGACGGCGTACGGGGTGCCCGCGTTCTCAGGGTGATACTCGAAGCGGTTGCGCTCGAAGTACTGCACCGTGTAGGTTTTGCCGTCGGTCGGGCTCACCTCCTGGAACTCCTCGGAGATCGGGTAGCCATAGAGGGCCAGGCCGCCGTGCTGTTCCCAGTAGGCCAGGAAGGTGCCACAGAGGCTGTGCTGCGTCTCCGCGAAGTAGCGGCAGGTGCCGACCGGTGGCCCGGCCACCGGGGCGAACGGCGAGTCGCCCGTGCGGCCCTGCGTGACGTCGCGACCGAGCAGCCCGAGCAGCACCGCGTAGGGCGTGCCGGCGTACTCGGGGTGGTACTCGAAGCGGTTCCGCTCGAACCACTGGGTCACGTAGGTCCGCCCGTTCGTCGGGCTGACCTCGACTTGCTCGTCGGTCAGGGGGAAGCCGAACTGGGCCAGGCCGCCGTGAGTTCTGCCAGTAGGTCAGGAAGCCATGGTCGTCGGACAGCGTCTTGCCCGTCTCGGGGAAGGTAATGGCGCCGGCCGCCCGGCTGGGCGTGCGCGTGCCGCCCAGCAGCGCGGTGAGCAGCAGCAGGGCCAGGATTGCCTGGCCCCCGCGGCGTATCGGTGTCGTCGTCACATGATCTCCTCGCCGGCCCCCTGGGGCGGGTCTGCCGCCGGCCGGTTCCGAATCTCTGCAACGAACGACGCACGCCAAAGGTGCCGATCCCGGGCCGCAAGCGTTGTCAGTCTAGCACAGCCCGCACGGCGCTGCAAGGGCCTGTTGCCCCGCCCGGCCCGCTCGCTTGTCGGGCATGGGCGACATCGCGTAGACTGGGCTGCGTGAGCGGGGCGGAGGAGGGGGAGATGCGGCGGGGACATACGGCACGAGCGATGGGGGTGGCGGGCCTGCTGGCCCTGCTGGCGGCGTGTGGCGGGCCGCCCGCGACGCCTACGGCGCTCCCCGGCCCGCCCGCCAATCTGCCCGCCACGGTGACGGCGCTGGTTGCGGCCGCGGCCACGCAAGACGCCGCGACGGGCGCCGCGCTGCAGGCGACGACGACCCGCCTTGCGGGCGACGTGGCGGCCACGGCGGCGGCGGCGGCGGCAGGTGGCCAGGCGGCCGTGGCGACGCGGCTGGCCGCCCAGGCCACGGCGATGCGCCTGGCGCAGGCCACGGCGACCGCCCAGGTGACCGCCGGGGCCGCGGCGCTCGCCGCAGCGGCGCGCACGGCCGCGGCCGGCGAGACCGCCGTCGCGCGTGCGACCGGCACGGCCGTGGCCGCGGTGACGGGGACGGCGCGGGCCCGGACGACCGCGACCGCCCAGGCCCAGGCCACCGCTACCGGCTTGGCGCAGGCCACGGCGACCGAGCAAGCGCAGGCGACCAGCACCAGCCTGGCCGTCGCCACCCTGACCGCTGCCGCGCCGACCCCGACGGCCACGGCGACCCTGACGACGACCCCCTCGGTTCAGCCGGAGACCCCGCCGCCCGGCGCGCCAACGGCGACCCCGCTGCCCGGCGGCGCGCCAGGCACCCCGACGGCGACCCCGGTTCCCGGCACGCCCGCGCCGCCCCTGCCTGGCCTGCTTCCCTCCGCCACCCCGGCGGCGCAGCCCTGACCGTGCTCCCCCGGCGCTGCCTGGTCACCGTGATAGGCCCGCGCGAACTGGCGCCGCGCGCGGTGCAGGCGCACGCCGACGCAGCCTTCCGAGATCTGCAGGCGCAAGCCGATCTCGCGACAGGAGAGCCCCTGCGCGCTGAACAGCAGCAGAGGAGTGCGCAGGCTCGGCCGGACGGCCGCCAGTGCGGCGCGCACCGCCAGGGCCTCGGCGACGCAGGCGGCCGGATCATCCGGCCCCGCGACGTCCTCGGGCGGCTCCGGGGCTGCGGGGCGGCGGCGCGCGCGCCGCAGCGCGTCGCGGCAGGCGTTTCCGGCGATGCGATATAGCCAGGCGCGTAATTGCGGCTCGGGGCGCAATTGGGCGCAGTGGCGGAAGGCCCGCACGAAGGTCTCCTGGGTCAGATCCTCGGCCAGGTCGGAGTCGCGCAGCAGCCCGCCCGTGTAGCGGCGGATGGCGGCGCGGTAGTAGGCGTAGATGCGGCCAAACGCCTCGGCGTCGCCCGCGCGGGCCCGGTCAATCGTGCTCACGTCCATACGGCGGTCTCCTTCACCGTCATCGTAGCGCCCGGCGCCCCGTGCCCGCCACCGCCTAAGACCGGTCCGGCGCGCACCCGCGTGCTTGCGCGGGCCGCTTGACTACCCTCCCGGCCCGTGCTATGCTGCCGCGGCCGCCCGCCCCGCGGGCGGCCCGGCCAGGGCGCGGGCGGCATGCAACAGAGGAGGGACGGTGTACAACGACAATTCGCTGCGGGCCGTCGCGGCCGCGCGCCGACCGGATGGCTTCGTCCGGCCGCTTTACGAGTCCTATTGCTTCGCCCAATTACCTGCGCTCGTGCAGGCCGTGCTGCCCGGGGGTGCGCCCGGTCCGGCGGATGCACGGCTGCTCGGCCCGCTGGCCGGAACCTATGACCAGGTGGTGCTGCTGTTTGTCGACGCCTTCGGCTGGCGCTTCTTCGAGCGCTGGGCCGATCGTGACCCCTTCCTGCGCGCCGCCGTCGCCGAGGGCTACGTCTCCAAGCTGACGTCGCAGTTCCCCTCGACCACCGCCGCCCATGTGACCACCATCCACACCGGCCTGCCCGTCGGCCAGTCGGGCGTGCTCGAGTGGCACTACTACGAGCCGCAGCTGGACGCCATGATCGCGCCGCTGCTCTTCTCCTTCGCGGGCGATGCCCGGCGTGACACCCTGCTGACCACCGGCGTCCCGGCGCGCTCCCTCTTCCCCGCGTCCACCGTCTATCACGCGCTGGCGCGCCAGGGCGTCAACTCCTACGTCTTCCAGAATCACGAGTACACGCCCTCGCCCTACAGCGACGTCGTCTTCGCCGGGGCGCGGGTGCGGCCGTATCGGACACTGCCCGAGGCGCTGACCCTGCTCGCCGATGCGCTCGCCGCCGCCACGGCTCCCACCTATTGCTTCCTCTATTTCGAGAAGATCGATACTCTCGGCCACGAGTACGGGCCGGACTCGCCCGTCTTCGCCGCGGAGACCGCTGCGTTTCTGGCCACGCTCGAGGCCGTGCTGACGCCTCGGCTGGCCGAGGCCCGCGGGCGCACGCTCCTGCTCGTCACCGCCGACCACGGCCAGGTGACCGTCGACCCGGCGACGACGATCTACCTGAACCGCACGCTGCCCGAGCTTACGCCTCTGCTGCGCACGAACCGCGCCGGCCGCGTGCTGGTGGCGGCGGGGTCGGCGCGCGACATGTTCCTCTACGTGCGGCCGGAGGCGCTGGACGAGGCGCAGGCGCGCCTCGCGGCGCACCTGGCGGGTCGGGCGCTGGTCTGCCGGGTGGCCGACCTGGCGGCGCAGGGCTACTTCGGCCCGCCGCCGCTGTTGCCGGCGTTCCTGGCCCGCGCGGGCGATCTCGTCATCCTGCCGTACGACGGCGAGACCGTCTGGTGGTACGAGCCGGCGCGCTTCACGCAGGCGTTCCGCGGGCATCACGGGGGACTGACGCCCGCCGAGATGGAGATCCCGCTGATCGCGCGCGTCTTCTGAGGCGCGCTACGGCAGGAAGCAGCCGAACGCGGTGCTGGTGAGGTGCAGATGCAGGTGGGACACGAGCACCCCGCCGGCCGCCAGCGCGCAGAGCTCGACGCTCGTCTGCAGGTAGCGGGAAGGCCCGGCCGTGTAGAACCCGCGGTCGTTGTCCGTTTCCACCAGGTGTGGCACCCGCGCGCCGCTCGCGGCGTCGAGGAAGTATCCGATCTTGTCGTTGAAGGCGTAGAGTGTTCTGTCGTGCAGCGCGGCGCTGATGATGTCGTTGCTGAAGTGGAGGCTTTGCGACACCGCGTGGCGGCTCTTGTCGGCGAGATAGAGCGTGCTGCTGATCGGCGTCCGGCCGTAATCCGCCCCCCAACCACGGCTGAGCGGGCATCACCGGTCAGGAGTGTCCCATTCCCGGTGCCCGGCACGGCGCGCGCGATCCGCGGCAGGTGAGCGCGACCAACGCGAGGTATCGCGGCTGGGGATGCTCCGCGGCGGATCAGCCGAGCGGCGCGGCCGGGGCCGGCGCCGGGGCTTGCCGCCGGAGCCGCGCGAACAGCGGCCGGCGCGCGATGATCGCGATCCAGCCCAGCACGAGCAGGATCAGCCGCCAGGCGGGCGCCGCGTCGATGAAGTAGGCGCGCTCGATGTCCCAGCTTTGCTGCAAGTTCCAATCGGCCGGCCAGTGGAAGCCGTAGCCCTGATCGGGCGCCTTCTGCGCCAGCGAGACGTCGGGGTTCTCGATCGCGTTCGGGGTCTTGCCGGGGTAGTCAATCCAAATGTGGTCGAACGAGGCGGAGATCTTGAAGGGAATGCCCTTGGCTTTGAAGATGCTGGCCAGGACGACGGCGCGGCCCTGGCAGTCGCCGCGGCCGGCGGCCAGCACCTCGGCCGGCGTGGGGAAGTACCAGGGTACGCCGTAGACCTCCCAGGGCACGCCGTAGGGCACGACGGTGGTGAGCACGGCGGCTTCGATCTGCTTGGGGTCGTTGGGCAAGCTGTCGGCGACGGCGCGCACTGCCTCCGGGTCGACGACGGGGGTCCAGGCCTGGGGAACGGCGCGGGCAAGCATCAGGGGGTTTGGGTAGAGGGCCAGGATGGTCCAGACCAACAGCAGGGCGGCGGTGCTCAGCTTGCGCATGGGAGTCCTTCCTCGTTCAACTTATGCAGTTGGGTGCTTGGCGTGTAACAGCGCAGAATCCGGGGTTAGTGCCATTGTACATCCCGCCCGCCCAGGCTGTCAACGAACTCGTGGGCGCCCTGTAGGTTTCGCGAGCCGCTTGCGCCGCCCGCCGGGGCATGCTACACTACGCGCGGGGGGCAGCACGTTCGGGCAACAGGGAGGGTGGACGTGGCGCGGAATGCTGGGATGCGGGGGGCCGCGGCGCTCGGCGCCGGGCTGGCCTTGTGTGTCGCCGTGGGCTTGGCCGGACCGGCCGCGGCGGGGACCGGCGGGACGGGCAGCAGCCCGGCAACGTTCGTCTTCTCGGCGCCGCGCAACGCCTCGCAGATCGGCGGCGTGAAGCCCGCCGTGCTCGGCGCCGGGCCGGACGGCACCGTCAACGCACCCTTCGCCGGGACGAACAATCTCCAGATCATCAATTCGTACAATCTGGCTTTCGACACGAGCTTTGCCAATCAGACCTGGGACAACTCGCCCGACCAGGTCGGCAACCTGCGCATGGTCAGCGACGCGCAGGGGCGGATTCACGCCGCCTGGTACCACAACTTCGGCAACGGGACCACGCAGATCTACTACGCGCGCAAGGCGCCGGGCACCGGGGCGACTCCGTGGCAGATCCACCCCATCTCTGGCTCCACAACCGGGCCCGCCACGAACGGCGCCTACCGCGTCGTCGGTATCGCCGTCGGCCAGGGCGACCGCGTCTACGTCTCCTGGGCCCGCAACGGCGCGACGGGCGTCGGCATGCGCGTGGCCTTCACCGACGACGGCACGAACTGGTCGCCCGTCGACGTGGTGCCCGGGCCATTCAGCAACACCGCGACCGACTTCAATATCGGCGCGACGACCGGCGGCTATCTCTTCGCGGGCTGGTTCGAGCGCGAGTCGACCGACATCCTCGTGCGCATGAAGCCGCCGGGCGGCGCCTGGGGGCCCATCACCGACGTGTCGAGCCGCGCGAACAACGGCCAGGACTACACGCCCCGCTTCGCCCGCGCGCCCGACGGCGGCCTGCGCCTGGTCTGGACCGGCGTCGTGCACGCCAACCCCGACGAGTCCGACGCCTTCTACCGCCAGTGGACGCCGGGCGCGGGCTGGAGCGCGACCATCGTGCAGCTGTTCCAGTCGCCCGGCAACATGAACAGCACCGGCCTGGAGATCACGGTCGACTCGACCGGCGTGAACCACATCGTCTGGGACGACGACAGCGGGCGGGCCGCCAATAACGTCACGACCTACTACCTGCGCGGCAAGCCGGGCAGCTTCACCGCGCCGCAAGCGGTCTACCCGCAGTTCGGCCAGGCCACGACGCGCTACCCCTACGTCGACACGAGCACGGTGAGTGGGGGGACGGCCAAGGTTCACGTGGTCGGCAACAGCAACGTAGGCGGCGGCTTCGACAACTACTACACCTGGACCGACGCGAACCTCGTGCCGCCCAGCCCGACGCCGATCCCGGCGAGCCCGACGCCGTGCACGCCCAACAGCTACAGCGACGTGCCGCCCGGCAGCCCGTTCTACACGTTCATCCACGACCTTTCGACGCGCGGCGCGATCTCGGGCTACGGCGATTGCACGTTCCGGCCCTACAACAACATCACGCGCGGCCAGATCGCCAAGGTCATCATGCTGGCCGACGGCTACACGCTGATCAACCCGGCCACGCCCGACTTCGCCGACGTCAGCTACGGCTCGGCGTTCTACACCGTCGTCGAGACGGCCTACCACAACGGGATCATCTCGGGCTACACCTGCGGTGGGCCGGGCGAGCCGTGCGACGCCCAACACCGCCCCTACTTCCGCCCGTTCGCGAACGTCACGCGGGGGCAGCTGTCCAAGATGGTGGTGCTGGCGCGCAGTTGGACGGTCACGCCCCCGGCCACGCCCGACTTCGCGGACGTGGGTACGGCGTCGCCCTACTACGGCGTGGTTGAGACGGCCTACGAGCACGGCATCATCAGCGGCTATACGTGCGGCGGGCCGGGCGAGCCGTGCGACGCCCAGCACCGGCCCTACTTCCGGCCCTACGGCACGGCGACGCGTGGCCAGGCGGCCAAGATCATCGACCTGGCGCTTAGCTCGCTGGCGTCGGCGCGCTAGAGTCGGCGCCGTCGGGCGGGGCCGCGGGCCGTACCATGCGATCCAGCAGGTGGTCGAGCGCGGCCGCCGGGTCGGCGCCGAGACCGGCGTGCACGGGCGAGGTCTGGATGATCGTGCTGCGCGGCGCCGTCAGCCAGTGGAAGCGCTCGGACTGGGGCATGCGGCCGATGGGGCCGCTATCGGGCCCGCCGGCGGCGATGCGAGGGATGGCGGCCAGGTAGCGGCTGATCTCCTCGACATCGGCCGTCGGGTCGATGGCGCGCAGCCGGGCCACGTCGAGGGCGATGCGCGCCGCCAGGAAGCGCCGAGTGCGGCAGAAGACGATGACGCCCGCGTTCACGAACTCCTCGCGCTCGATCCGCGGCACGACGCGGATCACGGCGTAATCAAACGAGCTGGGCGCGGGCATGCTCGGCCTCCTCGACGAAGATCGACGCGCTCTCGAGGCGCGCCAGCAGGTACGCCAGGTAGGCGGCGCGCTGTGATTCGGGGCCGCCGACCGGCGAGTCGGCGCCCAGCCAGTCATCCGGGATCGCCGCGAGGATCGCGGTCAGCAGCGCCGGGGTCAACTGGGGCCGCAGTACGACGTCGGCCTCGGCGATCGCGCCGGCAAAGGGCAGCAGCACGTGGTCCTTGATCGCCGGGAACGGCGAGCGGCTGCGCGCCTGGTAATCGGCCCAGGTGTGGTGGAAGTAGAGCGCGGCGCCATGGTCGATCATCCAGAGCCGGCGGTGCCAGAGCAGCAGGTTCGGGTTGCGGGCCGTGCGGTCGACGTTGGTCAGCAGCGCGTCGAACCAGACGATGGCCGATGCGAGCGCGCTGTCGGGGCGGGGCGGCGCCAGCGGGTCGAAGGTGATCGAGCCGGGCAGGTAGTCGAGGCCCAGGTTGCGGCCGCCGCTGCCTATGATGAGCGAGCGGATCTCGTAGTCGGGCTCACTGCGACCGAGCACCGGGTCGAGCTCGACGAAGACGATCTCGGGTACGGGCAAGGTGAGCGCGTGGCCGATCGCCCCGGCGATCGAGCTCGGCGACCAGCGCGCGGGGGCCCTGCCCTGCGCCGCGGAACTTCAGCACGTAGAGCCCGTCGTCGTCGGCTTCCACGAGGCCCGGCATGGAGCCGCCCTCGCGCAGCGGGGTGACGTAGCGGGTGGCCTGGACGGTACGGAACATGGCGAATCCCTCTAGCGGCGGCCGGCAGCCCGGCCGATCACCGGATTATACTGCATGGCCGCCCCGCCGTGCCGCCCCGGGGTGGCGGGGGCAGGAGCGCGCGCGATGAGTCCGGCCTTCCACGCGATGACCCCGGCAAGCGTGCACTGCTTCCCCCCGGGCGCGACGGTGCCGAACCCGCAGCCGGGCGACTTCATGCTGACGCACGGCGTGGAGTGGACCGACCGGCTGATCCGCTTCGGGCAGCGGCTGCGCTTCCGCGGCGCCGACGCGCCTTACGCGCACTGGAACCACTGCGCGATCTTCGCGGACGCCGAGGGCGGGATCATCGAGGCGCTGGCGCAGGGAGTCGCGCAGCGCAACATCGCGCTGTACCATGGGACCGAGTACACGGTGGTGAGCATCCAGGCGTCGCTGGAGGACCGCCAGCAGGCGGTGACGTTCGCCGAGAAGTGCGTGGGCGAGGCCTACGGCTGGCTGACCATCGTCAGTATCGCCTGGACACTGCTGACCGGTGGCCGCTTCAGCTTCGCGATCGACGGCCAGCAGATCTGCTCGGGCCTCGTGGCCCGCGCGGAGGAGCGCACCTGGGCCATCTTCGACCGCGACCCGGCGCACATCATGCCGGCCGACCTGGCGCGCTACTACCAGGTGGCTGCGCCGCCCCCGGGCACGCCCGTCGGCACGCCCCCACCGCCCGCGGGCCGGCTGCCGCGGTTCGTGCGCCCCACCTGACGGCGGGCCGGGCCACGGGTCAGGGTTGGGTCGCTACCTCAATCTCCGCGACCAGCCCGACGAGGGCACCTGCCACCCCTGCGGGGTCGACCAGCATGTGAAAGTGGCCGCCCAGCATTGTGCGGTGGGGCCAACCGGCGCGCCGGGCTTGCTCCAGCGCAGGGCGATAGCCCTCGGTGAACAGGAGATAGCCGCTGCGCGGGTCTCGCCGGCCGGGCACGGCGGGCTGGACCTCCGCGAAGTAGTCGAGCCCGCGCGGCCGCATCTCGGCGAGCACGCGCGCGCGGGCGGCGGCATCAGGTATCTCCTCGCGCAGATCGGCATCGCTCCAATCCGGATAGCGCGCCCCGGCGGCCAATTGGGCGCGTAGGGCCTGGGCGAACTCAGGCACGGCGGACTCCATCTCGTCCATTTGGCTCTCGCCGGGATGGGGCAGGGCGGCATCGACGAACACGTAGGCCGCGACCGGCCGCGCGGCGGCGCGGGCCAGGAGCGGCAGCAGGGGACCGGCGCCGCTGTGACCGGCGAGCACCAGCGGGCGCTCCGGCGGCACAGCATCCAGGGCGCGCGCGCAGGACTCCGCGTGCTGCTGCCAGTACTCGGGGGGTGTCGCCCCGCTGTCTGCGAGGGCGGGTACCAGGACGTCGCGCCCGCCAGCCCGCAGCACCTCGGCGACGGCGGCCCAGGTGAACGGGCCGACCAGCGGGCTGTGGACGAGGACGAACAGAGGTTCCATGGGCATGCGTCGCTGCTTCGGCGGATCGCTTACGCCGGACTCGGCTCGGCTGTGGCCTCGCCCGCGGGCGCCGCCTGCGCCGCGTGCCAGGCGGCCAGCACCTCCTGCTCGCGCGCCGGATCCAGGCCGGCGCGGCGCGGGCCGGCGGGGTCGCGCGTGCGGTCCCAGGCCAGCGTGTCGCGGACGGTGTCGGCGAGCGGGCGGAAGGTGAGCCCGGCGGCTCGCGCGCGGCCACAGTCGACCTGGCTGAAGCCGGCCATCGTCGGGTCGGTCTCCGGCACCCAGAGCGGGAGCTCCATCCACGCGCCGACGCCCTGCGCCTCCAGGAAGGCATCGGGCACCCAGGTGAAGCGCGCGTCGCCACCCGTGGCCTCCCGGGTGGCGGCCAGGAGTTGCTCCATGGGCAGCGGCGCCGCCGGACCCGTGGCGTTATAGGTGCCCGTCCCCCCAGCCGCGACCATACGTACGATCCAGCCCGCCAGGTCGCGCACGTCGATCAGCTGCACGGGGCGGCCGGGGCGGCCCGGCGCCAGCACCTCGCCGCCCGCGGCCACGCGGCGCGGCCAGTAGGTGAAGCGGTCGCTGGCGTCGTGCGGGCCGACGATGAGGCCGGGGCGCACGATCAGGCAGCCGCCCGGCCAGGCGGCGCGCAAGGCCTGCTCGCAGGCCGCCTTCAGCGCGCCGTAACGCTCCATCGCGAACGTTGCCTCCTCGCCGGGCTCCAGCGTCGCCAGGGGACCGTTCTCGTCCATGCCCACCTGGCTGAAGTCGCTGAAGACCGAGATGCTGGAGATGAGTGTGTAGTGCTCGGCGGCGCCGGCCAGTACTTCGGCGCTGGCGCGCACCACGCCGGGTAGGAAGCCCGAGGGGTCGATCACGGCGTCCCAGCGCCGCCCGGCGAGCGCACTCAGATCGTGCTCGCGGTCCCCGCGCAGCTTTTCCAGATCGGGAAAGAGTTCCGGATTGTGCTGCCCGCGGTTGAACAGCGTGACGGTGTGACCGGCCGCGAGCGCGGCTTCCACGATTGCGCGGCCCAGGAAGACCGTGCCGCCGAGCACCAGTAGTTTCATGGCTCGTCCTTTCCAGGAGACCGGGCGGCTGCCACGCGCAGCGCGCCGGTGACGCGGACCAGGTCCGCAGGGGCGAGTTCGAGATTGACGCCGCGCCGCCCCCCGCTGACGAAGACCCGCGCGTGCTCGTCGACCGACGAGTTGACGAAGATGCGGAAGCCCTTCTGCAGCAGGGCGAGCGCGGAGATGCCGCCGACGAGCAGGCCGGTCAGCCGCTCGGCCTCGCGCTGCGTCGCCATGCGCAGGCGCTTCTCCCCGGCCTCCGGGTGCAGGCCGAGGCGCTTGAGGTCAAGCTCGGCGGGTGCGGGCACCATGACCAGCAGCGGCCGGCCCCGCCCGCTCTCCGGCAACACGACCAGGGTCTTGAAGACCGTGGTCGGTGGGACGCTCAACAGCGCGGCCACCTCCTCGGCCGAATGGCGTTCGGCGTCGTAGTAGTGCGCGGTGTAGGGCACGTGCTGGGCGTCGAGCACGCGCATGGCGTTCGTCTTGCTCCCTTTGCCTGCCGTCTCGCTGGGCATTGCGCGCCTCCCGTCTGGTGGTCCCGCCATTATACCGCACGGGCCCCGCCGGTGGTTCAGCGTGGAATCTGCCGCGGCTGGCCTGGTAGCAGGCGCAGGAGTCGGCGTATACTGGGGCGAGGGCGTCGGCCGCGACCGTGTGCGCGCGGGCCAGGGAAGGGATGGGAGTGATGAGCCAGGGACGGGTGGGCGAGACCAACCGGCGCTTGGGCTATCCGGCGGATGCGCGGCTCCTGATAATCAACGCCGACGACTTCGGCATGTGCCACGCGATCAGCGCGGGTGTCGCGCGCACGCTGACCGCGGGGATCGCCCAATCCACGACGCTGATGGTGCCGTGCCCCTGGGCGTTGCAGGCGATGGCCTGGCTCGGTGAGCATCCCGCCATCCCCTTCGGCGTGCACCTGACCGTTCTCAGCGACGCCTACAACTATCGCTGGGGGCCGCTCAGCCCCCGGGACAACGTGCCGTCGCTGCTCAATGACGCCGGGGGGTTCCACGATTTTGAGCACATGCCTCAGCTCCTGGCCGAAGCCAACCCGGCGGAACTGGAGCGGGAATTCCGGGCGCAGATCGAGGCGGTGCTGGCCGCGGGGCTGACGCCCACGCATCTGGACTGGCACTCCCTGCGCCTCCAGGGACGGAACGCGATCTTCGACCTGATGCTCCGGTTGGCGCGCGAATACGGCCTGGCGCTGCGCGTTCGGGGCCAGTCATGGATCGACCACGTGCAGAGTCTTGGGCTACCCGCGGCCGACTACGACTTCCTCGACAGCTCGATGGTGCCCACACCGGATAAGCCGGCGCGCTATGCCCAACTGCTGCACGAGCTGCCGGTGGGCCTGAGCGAGTGGGCGGTCCATCCCGGCGTGGAGAACGACGAGTTGCGGGCCATCGAGCCGACGAGCAACGGCTTCCGCCAAGCCGACCTCGACTTCCTGACCTCGTCGGAGGCGCCGGACATCGTCGCGCGCGAGGGGATCATCCTGCTCAGTTACGCCCCGCTGCAGGTCGTCTGGCAAACCATCTAGACGCGCCCGGCGCGCTCCGCTCGGTTGACAGTCCAGGTATACTGGCGGGAGAGAGGGCGCGCCGCCCCCGCAACTCGCGGCACCAGGGGGTGCCGCCGGAAGGAACCGCCGCCGCATGGCCGACCAGACGCCGAACGCCAATCCCAGCCAGCCGTACCTGCCCGCTCCGGCGCCCGCGCCCCGGCGCGTCCCCCGGCCCACGCCGATCGGCGTGCTTGCCGGCCTCGTGCTCCTGCTGCTTTGCGTGGCGGGCGGTGTCACGCTCGCGATGCTCAGCAGCGGACGGACGGACGCCACGCCTACGCCGTCGCCCGCGACGGCTGTCGCGCAGAACGCCTCGACGGCGACGCCCTTCCTTACCGGCGCGGGGCCCACCGCGACGCAGCCGGCGCTGCCGGCGCAGCCGGGCACGCCTACGGCGGCCGGCACGCACGCGCAGCCGTCCGGACCCGTGCCGACCGGGGCCTTGCCGGCGGCCGTCGGTACTGCCGGCGCGCCTGGCCCTGCACCCGTGAGCACGGCCGGAGCCGCGCCGATTGCGACGACGGCACTCGCCAGCGTGACAGTGCCGCCGCCGGGTGACACCCCGACACCCCTGCTGTCGCCGACGGCCACCGCGGTGCCGCCCTCACCGACGCCGGCCATCGGCGCCTCGGAGGCGGGCTATATTGCCGACTTCCAGGCGCAGACGGCGCGCTGGTCGGCCGCACTGACCGCGTTCAACGCCGTGCTGGCGGACGGGGCACCGGCGGATCCGGCGTGGGTGGCGCGGGCGCGCGGGGCCGCGGCGCCGATCAAGTTGCTGGCGCGCGATGCCTCGCAGTTGCAGGCGCCGCCCAACCTGGGCGCTGTGGACACGGAGTACAAGGCCGGAGCCGCGCATTACGCCCAGGCGGTCGCGCTGCTGGAGCGCTGGCTGAGCGCACAGGACGCCCAAACGTTGCAGCAATTCAACACGGAGATGCGTGCGGGCAGCGCGGCGCTGCAGAGCGCCGAGAACCAGATGGCCGCGTTCCAGGCCAACCCGTCGGGCGGGCCGGCACCGCCCCCGCTGCCGCCCGTCGTCGCCCCGCTCACACCGACGCCCACGCTCGCGCCGCCGACAGCCGTGCCGACGGCTACCGCGGGGTCGACGACGGATCTGCGACTCGTGCCGCCCTCGCCGACGCCGGGGACGAATGACATCAACACCACCGCCGGTGACTCGACGAGCTAGCCGCCGGCCGCTACAGGACGACCGTGAAAGGAGGCGCTTACCCACATGACGACGTATCGTATCGCGTTAATCCCGGGCGACGGGGTCGGCCAGGAGGTCATCCCGGCGGCCATGACCGTGCTCAACCGTGCCGCCGCTGCGACTGGCACCTTCACCCTGACCACGGAGACCCTTCCCTGGAGTTGTGAGTATTACCTGCGCACCGGCCGCATGATGCCGGAGGACGGCCTGCGGATCCTGTCCGATTTCGACACGATCTTCCTCGGCGCCGTGGGCTTCCCGGGCGTGCCCGACCACGTCTCGCTCTGGGGCTTGCTGCTGCCCATCCGCCAGGGATTCGAGCAGTATGTCAACCTGCGGCCGATCCGCCTGCTGCCCGGCATTCCCGGGCCGCTGCGCGACAAGGGCCCGGCCGACGTCGACATGCTCTTCGTGCGCGAGAATACGGAGGGCGAGTACGCGGGCATTGGTGGGCGGCTGCACCCGGGCCGGTCCGACGAGGTGGCCACGCAGACGGCCATCTTCACCCGCGCCGCGACCGAGCGCGTGGTGCGCTACGCCTTTGAGCGCGCGCGCGAGCGCAGCCGGCGCCTGGCGAGCGGCACCAAGAGCAACGCGCTCAACTACAGCATGGTCTTCTGGGACGAAGTCGTCGCCGCCGTCGCCGCCGACTACCCCGACGTGACCGTGACCTCGTATCTGGTCGACGCGCTCAGCGCTCGCATGATCCTCCACCCCGAGACGCTCGACGTCGTGGTTGCCTCCAACCTGTTCGGCGACATCCTGACCGACCTGGGCGGCGCACTGCAGGGCAGCCTGGGCCTGCCCGCCAGCGGCAACATCAACCCCCCCAAGCAGTACCCCTCGATGTTTGAGCCGGTGCATGGCTCGGCGCCCGACATCGCCGGCACCGACCGCGCCAACCCGATCGCCGCGATCTGGGCGGGCGCGATGATGCTGGAGCATCTCGGCGAGCGTGCGGCAGCAGAACTCGTGATGGGTGGGGTCGAGGCGGTGGCACGGGCCGGGCACCCGCTCACGGGCGACCTCGGCGGCCGTGCCGGTACGCGCGAGGTGGCCGCGGCCGTCGCGGCGGCGATCCCCGGCTGAGCGCGGGCACGCGAAACGGCAGGCCCGCAAATACTGCCGCGGGCCTGCCGTCTCATTGGCCTTGCCTCACGGGCATACCGCGCGCGAGGCACTTACGTGCCGGCACGGGCATCCCCCTGAACGGCGAGGCTGTCTGCTGCTCTGATCATCAGACAATCCCTCCTCGTCCTTGCGGTTGACTCGGGACCACAACTCTCTTTGCCGCAGTCTACCATTCCTAGAGCAATTTGCGTGCCAGATCTCTCCCGGCGTTAGGGCTGATTGAGCGCCAGGTAGAGGATCTTGCTCAACTGGCCGCGCGTAGCGGGCGCGCCGGGGCGGTAGTAGGCGCCGGGGCAGGGCTCGCCGTCGCCGCCGCAGGTGTAGCCGTTGACGATGCCCTTCGCCGCCGCCTGCGCCGTGAAGCCATAGAAGGGATCGCCCGGCGCCACGTCGTTGAACGGCGGCGTCCCCGGGTCAATCGGCCCCCAGCCCTTTGCGCCGACGATGATCTTCGCCAATTGGGCGCGCGTGACCGCCGCGCCGGGCCGGAAATAGGGCCGGTTCTGGGCGTCGCAGGGCTCGTCGGGCCCGCCGCACGTGTAGCCCGAGATGATGCCGTGCGCGGCTGCCGCCTCGACGAAGCCGTAGAATGCGTTATCGGGCGTCACGTCGGCGAACGTGGGACTCGGCGGCGCGCCCGCGTCCCAGCCCATGCCCAGAGCCACCATCTTGGTCAACTGCCCCCGGGTGATGTTGTTGTAGGGCCGGAAGGTGTTGTCGCTGTAGCCGCTGATGATGCCGTGACCGGCCATATAGGCCACGTAGCTGAAGAACGGATTGTCGGGCGGCACGTCGTAGAAGCGCTGGCCGGGTGCCAATGGATTGTAGCGCAGGATCTTGCCGCCTGTCCCGACAGCCCAGCCGCCTTGGCCGGGCACCAGCGCCACCGCGCTCAGGCAGTAGCCCGTGTTGGTCGGGAAGGCCTCCGCCTGCCAGGCGCCGCCGGCGTAGTGGTAGGCGGCGCAGCCCACGGCCCAGGCCTCGCCTAGCGCCTCGGGCGCGATGGCGTGGAGGTCGGCCACCGCGGGCGCCGCCGCGACCGACCAGACGCCGTCGTTCAGCTGGAGCACGGGCCCGGACCCGTTGCTGTTACCCACCGCCCAGCCGATCGCTCCCCCGTTCGCGACGGCGACGGCGGCTAGCGCAGGCGCCCCGGCAGGCAGGGCGGCCGTGCGGTCCACCCACTGGCCGCCGGTGTACTCCAGCAGGACAGGCTGGATGCTGTCGCCGATGAGACCGCCGCCGACGGCCCAGCCGTGCTGGGGCGAGTCCATTGCCACCGAGTCGAGGGTGGTGCCTGTGGGGCTGCTCACCTGCGCCCAGGTGCCGCCCGAGTCGTGCCAGATGATGCCGATGTCACCGACGGCCCAGCCTTCGCCGCTGCCGACCATGGCGAGGCCGCGGATCGGCGTCGGCGGCGTGGCGACCGTCGTCCACTGGCTGCCGTCCCAGTGCAGGATCACCCCGCCGCCGTAATCGCCCCCGGCCGCGTAGCCGTCGGCCGGCGCGACCATCTGCACGGCGTTCAGCGTCGCACCTACGCCCGTGTTCGTGGTCTGCCAGGTACCGCCTGCGTAGTGGACCGCCGTACCGTTGTCGCCCACGGCCCAGGCCTCCGTCGGGCTCACGGCAGCCGCCGCGTGTAGGTCGGCATTGGTCGGCCCCCCGCTCACGTGCTGCCACTGGCCGCCGCCCGTGCGGCTGAGGATGGTGTCGAGGCTGCCCACCGCCCAGACCTGCCCGCCGACGCCCGCCAGGCCCTGCAGCGTGGCCCCGGTGCCGGTGTACTCGCTGGTCCAGACGCTGCCATCCCAGTGCAGAATCGAGCCGTCGGTGGTGACCCAGCCGGCCGCGTCGTTCAGCATGTAGATGCGCAACGGCTGGCTGCCGTCGGGCGGCGAGATCGTCGTCCAGCCTCCCGCGCCGAAGTGGTAGATCCGGCCGCTGGTGCCGCTCAGGCCGACGACCCAGGCGCTGCCGCCGATGGGCGCCGACACGCTGTAGAGCGACGTGGCGCCGGGCGGGCCGGGGTTGACCGTCCAGGTGCTGCCGTCATAGTGCAGCACGACGCCCTGATAGCCCGTACCGGTCGACTGCTCGCCCACCGCCCATCCCTCGCCGGGGCTCGTCATCGTGATGTCGAACAGATAGACCGAGGAGTCTAAGACAGGCCCGGCGGCCGTCCAGGTGGTACCGTCCCAATGCACGAGCGTGTCATGTCCGTTCGCCCGGCCGGTGCCCCAGACGTCGCTGGAGCCCAGCGGCGCGAGCACGCCAACTCGCAGACCGGGACTCGGCCCGAGGCCGTTGCTGCGGCTCAACCAGGATGTGCCGTCGTAGGCATAGGCGGCGGACCCGGCCGGGATCCACCCCGCATCCGGCCCGGTCATCTTGATGTCCCAGAGGTCCGTGCCGGAGAGCGCCGGTGGGTCGACCGCCTGCCAGGTGCCTGCGGTGTAATGGGCGACGTGTCCGTATTCGCCCACCGCCCAGGCGTCATTGGCCGACACGGCGCTGACGCCGTAGAGGTCGGGAAACACGTTGGCCCAGTTGCTGGCGACGACCAGCTCAGGGCCGGGTGAGGCCGCGCCGTCCGGCTGTCCGGGCACGGCGGGGCTAGGGTCGGGCGCGCGCATCGACGGCGGCAGGAACTTGGTCGGGTTCTGGCCCGTCGGGGTGGCCATCGCGTGCGCGGCACGTCCGGGGGTGGGGCTCGTACCGGCCGGGGCAGCCCCCTTCACCGGCAAGGCGGGCGCGCCCAGGGCTGTGCAGAGGACAAGGAGGGCGATCAGATTGCGCAGCGGTGATCCCGCGCATCGCCCGTGTGATGCCAACTTGGATGCCGTGCCAGGCATGTCGCAGATCCTTCCGGGCCGGCGCCCCACGTCACACGGGGGCCGCAGCGCGCGCTCGACCACCCGGCTGATCGTCAGGCGTTTCGGCGCGCCGTGGGCGGGGCGGGGGCAGACCGCCTCTCGCCGCGCTGCCGCCGGGGCGGGGCCCTCGTCCGTGTTCGGCGACCCACCTTGTCCCTGCAGCACTCGCTTGTTTGCTTGTCGCTCCTATTGTAGTACGAACCCGGCGCTTTGGCAACGGCTGCACCTAATAGTTAGGGCTAATTCGTGTATTGCTTGCCGCGTCCAGGGGCATTCGCCGGTCGCCGACCGGCGGGGTCGCGGCCGGGGGACGCGCCTCGCCGTCCGGGCACACGGGCCGCTGTCCCGGGCGGCTCGCCGTTCAACGAAGCACCGGTCGTGATATAGGACCAATGTGCCATGGTGCCGGTGGTGCCGTCGTGCTAAAATAGCGTGACTCGGTAGAGCAATCGTCTATCGACGTGGATAACGGGCGATGCATAATGCGACGTGTCCCCTACTCGTGCCGCGACGGCGCGCCCGCCATGACCTGGGTGACACATCTACTCGCCCTCGTGCTGCGTTCACTCAGTAACAAGTCCTGCTGGACTCCGCGACCGCGCCTGGCCGCCGCGCTACTCGGAGTTCCGCTCACCCTGACGTCATCACCCATCGTCACCGCACCGCGCGTGGTCACGATTCATGCACGAATCAGGGACATGTTGACGGCAAACCGGGGCCGTCGGGGGCTTGTGTTATAGCTGAGATCGCGTGTATAATTCTTTAGCCGTGTCTTGTCAAGGCACAGGGACGGCGGCCAAAAATACGAGAGAAGGGACCCCCAATGAACACCCCCACCAGTACTCTGGAGACGCTGGGGCAGCGCCTGCGGCGGGCGCGTCACGAGCGCGGGATGAGTCAGGAGATGCTGGCTAAGCCGGAGTACACCAAAAGTTACGTGAGTGCCGTCGAGCGCGGCAAAGCCCGCCCATCGCTGAAGGCGCTGGAGCTGATGGCCCGACGGCTGCAGCTCCCGATGACCGATCTGCTCGCCGTGCCGGTGGCGGCGATCGAGGAGCCGGACCTGGTCGCCCTCGACGCCGCGTTGCAGGCCAACCTGGATCAGGTGGCGCTGCAGATTGACGCGCATCGTGCCGAGGACGCGCTCCGGCTGGCCCACGCGGCGGCCGCGGCCTTCGCCGACCACCTGGACGAGTTGCCCGATCGCACCCACTACCGGCTGCACCTGCTGCGGGCGCAGGCCCATCTGCAGGTTGGTGAGCCCGGCGCCGCGCGCCTGGAGCTTACGGCGGCGCAAGCGCTCGCCGGGCAGATGAATGACCCCGAGGCGGCCGAGCGTGCCCGCGACCTCGCGGGCGTGGCCTACTATCAACAGGAGATGCCGCGCCTCGCGCTGGAGCAGCACGAGCTGGGCTTGCAGGCGATCCGCGACGGCGTTGTGCAGGAGCCCAGCCTGCGGCTGAGCATCTTCAGCCACCTCGCGCGCGACTACGCCGCGCTCAACGAGCGCGAGCAGGCGATCGGTCTGTACGAGCAGGCGCAGGATCTGCTGGCCGGCGTGCGCGATCTGGAGCGCCAGGCGGGCACGTATCGCCGCCTGAGCGATGTACAGCACGCCGAGGGCGACCAGTTCCGCGCGGGCCTCTATGCGGTGCGGGCCCTCAACCTGTCCGAGACGGCGCGGAACCTCGTCACCGCGGCCGAGATGACGACCAGTCTGGCTGCTCTGCGCGTCGAGCAAGGCGCCCTGGACGAGGCGGCGGCCCTGCTCGATCAGGCGCGCACCACCCTCGAGCCGACGGGCGACCGCCTCGTGCTGAGCAGCGTGTTCGAGCATCAAGCCGCGCTGGCGCTCGCGCAGAGCGACGGCGAGGCCGCCGCGCGCCATGCCAAGCGGAGCCTGGACCTGGCTGAGCACGCCCACCAGACCCTGGGATCGGGTGCCGATGCGGCGGCCCAGGCGGCCACATCACGCGCTTATGCCCGCGCGCTCCGCATGACCGGCCTGGTTGATGAGCGCAACGGCGATCCCGCCGCGGCGGATCAGCGCTTCGGCCGTGCGCTCGACCTGCTCGAGCCGGAGGGTTACACCGACACGGCCAGCGAGATCGAGCTCGATTACGCTGACCTGCTGGCGGCTCGCGGGGCGCACGAGCAGGCGTCGGCGCACTATCGCGCGGCGTTCCGCCACCACCAACGGCTCGCCGGGCGCTAAGCGCCCGCGAGACGCCCCGCGCGGCCTCTGAGGCCGGGCGGTGCCGCCGGACCCGGCTGTCGGCCGGACCGGTGCGCCGCCCGGCTTTGCGCCCGTGTGGCTCGCCTGGATCCGCTCAGCGTGCTGCGGCACCGGCGGGACTTTACGGCACATTCCCTGGGCGACCTGTGCCTGACCCGAACCGGAGCAGGCGGCGCGCGCATCCGCATGAGCAAAGGGTGGCAAACACCTGAGGGGAGTTGACGTGCGGTAGATTTGGTGTTATTCTTCCTGCGAGGTCACTCGCCTGTTGGGTCGGCTGCCCAGGAATGGATGGGGTCGTGCGGATGCCGAAGCACTTCAGCACGAAAACGCGCGTTCCCTTTCCCCCGCCTGGGTTTGTCAGTCGGCCCCGCCTTCTGTCCATCCTGCAAGCCGCTATCACCCGGCGGCTGACGATTGTCCGCGCTCCCGCCGGTTTCGGCAAGAGCACGCTCCTCGCCGAGCTCGCCCGCGCCCTCGGCCCCGACGCCGCCTGGCTGACCCTCGACCCCAGCGACTACGACCTCGCCGTCTTCGCCGGCTACCTGGCCGACGCGATCGCGCAGATCTGGCCGGGCTTCGGCGCCGAGACGCTCGCCTGGCTGGCCGAGACGCCCACCCCAGCCACGCAGGTCACCGACCTCGCAGCCATCCTCCTCGGCGAGCTCGAAGGCGCCGGGCGTACCCGCTTGGTGCTAATCCTCGACGACTTTCCACGAGGTCGCCGACAGCACCAATATTACGAACTTCCTCGACCTGTTTGTGCGCTATCTGCCGGCCCACGTGCATCTGGTCCTCAGCAGCCGCACGCCCTCGGCCGTCATGACGAGCCGTGTCATCGTGCAGCAGCAGGTCACCGGGGTCGGCCCCGACGAGCTGCGCTTCCGGCCGGACGAAGTGGGGCGTTGGCTGGCGGCGCGCGATGCCGCGGCCGATGCGGCCGCCGTCGACCGCCTCGTCGCCATCACCGAGGGTTGGGTGGCCGGCATGGTACTGCAGTCCGCCGCCGACGACGTGACGCTGCATCCCGGCATCCCGGCGGCCGAGCTGTACGACTACCTCTCCAGCGAAGTCCTTGACCGCCAGCCGCCCAACGTGCGCGACTTCCTGCTCCAGGTCGCGGTACTGCCCGAGCTCAGCGTGTCGCTCGCGCAGAATGTGCTCGGCCTCGAAAACGCCGCCGCCCTGCTCGACACGGTGCAGCGCCAGCAGTTGTTCCTGCAGCCCGTGGGCGGGCGCGACGAGCCGGTCTACCGTCTGCACCAGCTGTTCCGCGATTTTCTCGCCAGCCGGCTCGCGGCGACCGACCCGGCCCGCTTCGTCGACCTGCACAGCCGGGCGGCCGGCTATTACGCTGCCCAGGGCGACTTCCCGGCGGCGATGGAGCAGCACTTCCAGATCGCCGATTGGCACGCGGCCGCGACACTGGCGGCGGATGTGGGCCCGGCCGAGATCGAAGCCGGGCGCGTCGAGCGGGTTGAGCGCTGGATCGCGCGCTTCCCGGCAGGCGAGCACCATCGCTGGCCAGGTCTGCTGCTGCTGGAGGCGCGCCTGCTCGCCGTGCAGGCCGAGTTGGTTTCGGCGTCCGATATGCTAACGTGGGGTGAGCGCCTGCTGCTCGAGGCCGGCGACCGCCGCGGCTATGCCGATGCGCTCGTGCTGCGCGCCGGCTTCGCCGCCGGTCAGGGGAACGGCACCCAGATGGTCGAGTACGCGCAGCAGGCGCTGGCCATCTCCGAGGCGGCGCCGGCCACCCGGGCGCGGGCCCAGCACATGGCGGCGATCGGCTACACCTTCGCGGGCGATTCCGCCCGCTCCGAGGCGGCCTATGCCGCCGCGCAAGTGGCCTATGCTGCGCTCGGCGACCGGCAGGCCACGGCGGTGCTGACTTCCGACTGGGGCTTCTCCCTCGTGCTGCGCCAGGACGTGCAGCGCGCCGCGCTGCAGCTGGAGCGCGCGCTCGACTATGCGCGGCAGGCTAACAACCGCCGCCTGCAGGCGCGCGTGCTGAGCAACCTGGCCGAGGTCTACCAGACGCGCGGCGAGATGGACGAGGCGCGCGGCCGCTATACGGCGGCGGCCGAAATCGCGCGGTCGCTGCGCTGGCACCGCGTAGAGGCCGAGGCGCTGCAGGGCCTGGCCGACATCGCGCTCGTGGAGCAGGGGCCGCGCGCGGCGGAGCAGCTATACGAGCAGTCGGCCGAGGCGGCGCGCACGGGCAGTCCGGCGACCCTGGTCGCGGCGTTAGCGGGCATCGCCTGCTGCCGGCGGCGGCAGGGGCGCTACGAGGCAGCGGCCCGGGCGGCCCAGCGCGGGCTGGATCTGGCGGACGGTGGTCAGATGCCGGCCCCTGCCGCGCTCTGCAGGCTTGAGCTCGGCGCAGCCCAGATGGTCCACGAGCCGGCGAAGGCGATCGCGCTGTTGCGCGAGGCCGAAGCCGAGCTGCACGCGCTCGACCGCCGCCCCCTCGCGGCCCGCTGTGCCGCGGCACTCGCCACCGCGCTCGCCGCCGCATACGATTACGTCGGCGCCGCCGAGGCGCTGGCGCGCGCTTACGCCGTGGCCGACCCACGCGGCGTCGCGCTGCAGCTGGCGCCCGAGCTCGCCACGGCGACCGGCCTGGCCCTGATCCGCCACGCCGACGGCGGCAGCGGCCGCTACGCCGGCCTGCTCCAGGAAGTCGTCCACTACCTCGAGACGGAGCTCCGCGCGGAGGGCGACGCCGACGACGAGCCGCTGCAAATTGTCCGCCGCCGGCCGCGCGTGCTCGAGGTCTACTCCTTTGGCCGGGCTGCCGTCTTCCGCGACGGCGTCGCGCTTGCCGGATTCTGACTGGCAGACGGCCACCGCGAAGGAGCTCTTCTTCTATCTCGTCGATTGCCCCGAAGGACGGCGCAAGGAAATCATCCTGGCCGACCTGTGGCCCGATCAGGATCCCCCGCGCGCGAGCGAGAACTTCCACACCTCCCTCCGTCGCCTGCGCAGGGCCCTGGACAGCGACGCCGTGCGTGTCGAAGATACGGTCTATCGCCTCAACCCGGCGCTGGGCCTGTGGCATGACGGCGCCGAGGTGCTCGCCCTGATCCATCGCGGGCGCCAGGCTACCGACCCGGCCGCGGCGCGCGGCTACTGGACCACGGCCGCCTCGTTCATGCGCGCGCCGTTCGCCGACGAGTTCTATGGCGAATGGGCTGCCGAACTCCGGACCGCGTGGGAAGCCCGCGCCCGCGAGGTGCTGAGCTGGCTGGCCGAGGACGCGCTGCGGCGCGCCGACTACGTGCCCGCCGGTATCTGGGCGCAAGAGCTGTGCGTGCTGGATCCCATTAACGAGCGCGTGCACGCACTCCTGATGCAGATCGCCGCCGGCCGGGGCGACATCGGCCAGGTGCATCAGCAGTTCGCCACGCTCCGGCGCGTCCTCTGGGACGAGCTAGGCACCGCGCCGAGCGCCCCCACGGTCGCCCTCTACCGCCGCCTCGTGGACGCGGCCGAACCCCCCGCCTAGCAGCCTGTCGGAGAGAAACCGACCGGCCCGATTTTCGGCTGTTTTCGCCCAGCAATTGGGGCAGAACCTTCACTTCTCGCCGTAAGACGAGCCTACGGTGGAGAGGATTTCAGCCAAAACCCCTCTCTCCGACAGGTCGCTGGTTTCACTCCAATCCCCTCACAGCTAGTGTCGCACGCCGTCGTGCCGCCCACACCGCCCGGTGCGGGGCCGGCGCCCGCCGTGGGCTTGTCAGTGATTTGTCAGTGCGACGGCGTACGATTGCGACATGCCGCCGGTGAAGTGGCCCCGGCCGCCGATGAAGCAGGACGCTAACTGCAAAAGGAGTCTCCAGTGAAGAAGCTGAATTTCGATCCCCGCGTGCTCTATGTGCTGTTCGTGCTCGGCGCCATGATGGCCGCTGCCGGTGGCCCGATTATCATGGGTGGCGGTTTCAGCGTTCCCTGATCCCGACGAAATCCATCCGCTGACCATTCCGGCGTCCGGTCTCCGGGCGACCCGAAGGAACCGCTTGCATGATTCTCTTGATTGTGCCGCCGTTGCTGCTGCTGTGTGGCTGGCTGCTCGGCGGCCGGCCTGAGAGGCTGCTCACTTTGCCGATCCGCTGGGGCGGGTTGGTGGTCGGGGTGCTGGCCTTTCAGTGGCTGTTGGTGCACGTGCCGGCGAGCACACCCCTGGCGCTGTTCGGCGCTGTCTTGCTCGCCTCGCATCTCTTGCTCCTGGTCTGGCTGATCCGCAATCGGCACCTGCCAGGGATTCGCGTGGCCCTGGTCGGCGCCGTCTTGAACTGTGCGGTCCTGGCGGTGAACGGCGGGCTCATGCCGGTAACCCCGGCAACGCTCGACGCCGCACACATGCCGCACGCGGATCTGGTGGTGGGAGCGCGGCTGCCCATCAGCAAGGACGTACTCGTGACGCCGGAGCAGGCCACCTGGAGCGCCCTGGGCGACACCGTGGTCCTCCCCGGCCCGCTGCCCGCAGTCTTCAGCCTGGGCGATCTGTTGCTGGCGCTCGGGATCGGGGGCCTGGTTCTCGGCGGCATGCGGCCGCGTCTGTGGCCGCTTGGGCCCGTGCCGCGCGAACAGCAAGCGCCGCCCGCGGTCGGTTAACCGGCCCTTGGGCGCCGTGCGGGGCCGCACGAATGGCTGTTCCTGCCGGCACTCCCATAAGGAGAAAACGATGTCCACTCGGGGCTTGCAAAGCCTGTTGGCGACGACGCTGACCGAGGCGGCCCGGAAAGACTTATTGCTGCGACGCTCGCCCGCCGCCTATGACGGCTTCGATTTCTCGCCGGAAGAGCGCCGTTGCCTGCTGGCCATCGAAGCACGCACGCTCGAGGATTTTGCGGCGCAAGCCCACCGCCTGTTCTACGGTGAGGATCTGCTTGCCGAGGAGGAAGCCGGGCCGCAGGCCGTTCGCTCCGTGCTCCAGGAGCTGGACTGCGCCTGACCGGGGCCGGCGCGCCCGGCCCGGGGCCTGGCCCACGGCATAGCTGGTAAGGAGTTGCCATGGCGGAGCAGATACAAACCTGGGATACCACAAATGCGGCCTGGCCGCCGCCGCACACCGTCTGGACGGTGCCCCGGCACCCCGACGTCACGCCGGCCGTCATCCGTGTGCTGCTGGCGGTCGAGCCGCGGCTCTTCCGGCGCGCGCTGATGGCGCTGCTGGAGCCCGAGGCCGACTTGGTCGTGGCGGGCGAGGTCGACGCCGCGGCGTGCCTGCTGCCCGTGGCTCTCAGCCTGCGTCCCGACGTGCTCCTGCTCGACGCCGACTTGCCTGGGCTGGTGGCTGCCCAGATGCTGCCCCAGCTCCAGCGCTATCTCCCCGCAACCCACATCCTGCTGCTCGGCGGATCGGCCGTCGATGCGGCGGCGTTGACCGCCGTCCGGGGCCAGGTGACTCGGGCTGCCAACTCGCGCGCCGTCGCTCAGGCGTTGCGCGCCGCGCACCGCGACGGTCCCCCCCTCGCCGTCGTGCCGTCCGAGCCGCGCGGCCTGCGCGCTGCCGTCGCTCCTGAAGCCGCCCCGCCGCCGGCCGCACTGACCAGCGAGGAAGTGGCGATCTTGCGCCTCGTGGCGCAGGGATCGCACAATCGCGCAGTGGCGGAAGCCCTTGGCCTGTCCGAGTCGCGCGTCAAGAAAGCCCTGTCTGCCGTTTTGCGCAAGTGGCAACTGTCGGACCGCACCCAGGCGGTCGTCTGCGCCATCCAGCAGGGCTTCATTAGCCCGCCGGTGCTCCCCGAGTAGTACTCCGGCTCCCGTCCTGGCACGCAATATGCTTCCGCGCTTGGTGGAAGTAGATCACGACCCCGCGGCACACTCTTCCCCGCGCGAAGTCAGGACACGAACCGATGACATCCCCGCTCGTGCCGGACGGTCCGGCGATCCGCGACATCCAGGTCGCGGCTTACTGCATCCCCACCGATTTACCCGAAGCCGACGGCACCATTGCCTGGGACAGCACGACGATCGTCGTCGTCGAGGCGAAGGCCGACGACGTCACGGGCCTCGGCTATAGCTACGCCGATGCCGCGACCGCCCGCCTGATCCGCGACACCCTGGTCCCCATAGTGCGCGGGCGCGACGCGCTCGCCGTCCCGGCGGCGTGGCACGCCATGGTGCACGCCATCCGCAACCTGGGGCGTCCCGGCATCTGTGCTATGGCCGTCAGCGCGGTCGACAACGCCCTCTGGGACCTGAAGGCCCGCCTGTTGGGCCTGCCGCTGGTGACGCTGTTCGGCGCGGCGCGCGCCGCCACGCCGGTCTACGGCAGCGGCGGCTTTACCACGTACACGATCGCGCAACTGCAAGCGCAGCTGGGCGGCTGGGTGGCCCAGGGCATTCCCCAGGTGAAGATGAAGATCGGCACGGACCCCGACGCCGACCTGGCCCGGGTGCGCGCCGCGCGCGAGGCGATCGGTCCCGATGCGGCGCTCTACGTCGACGCGAACGGCGCTTACACGCGCAAGCAGGCGCTGGCCTTCGCCGAGGCCTTCGCCGACCTCGGCGTCACCTGGTTCGAGGAGCCGGTGTATCACTTCGACCGGGCAGGGCTGCGCTTGCTGCGCGACCGCGCGCCCGCCGGCATGAACATCGCCGCGGGCGAGTACGGCTACGACCTCGGCTACTTCCGCGACTTGCTTGAGGCGGAGGCGGTCGACGTGCTGCAGGCCGACGCGACGCGCTGCGCCGGGATCACCGGCTGGCTGCAGGCCGCCGCGCTCTGCCAGGCGCACTACCTGCCGTTCTCCTCGCATTGCGCGCCCACGCTGCACATCGCGCCGTGCTGTGCGGTCCAGCCGGAGCCGGTCATCGAGTACTTTCACGACCATGCGCGCATCGAGCACCTGATCTTCGACGGCGCGCCGGAGCCCGTCGCCGGCGCGCTGCGCCCCGACCTATCGCGGCCCGGGCTCGGCCTTACGCTGAAGCACGCGGACGCGGCGCCCTACGCCATCCCGATCCCATAGGGCCCCACAGCCCGCGGAACCCCGTGGCGGAACGCGATTTGCTTCCTACGATCGGCGAGACGGCCGTGCCTGCCCGGCGCCGGCAGGGCCGGTCCCGCGGCCGGGTTGCCGCACGGCCCCGCGCCGCGACCCGGAAAGGAGCATGCATGAGTACACATTTGACCGACGACCCGACGTTCGCGAATCTGGCCAACGGCACATTTCCCCTGACCAGTCCGGGCAATGTCCAGGCGGCCTGGACCTACATCAACGATCCGCAGAACACGATCAACGAGAACAAGGACACAGTCGAAGAGATCAAAGAGCGGCTGCGCGCGGCCTCCCGGCAATCCGGGGTGGAGCACGTGGACGAGAATCACAAGCGCTAGCGCCCTCGCGGCCGGGCCTGCCTGGCGCGCCGATCCCTGAGTAGTGAGGAGTAACAAGCAATGGGTTTTGAGCAGTACCACGAACCGGCGAATGAGCTTCCGGCCGAAACGCGGACCTTCGCCCGCATGATTGTCTCGTTGATCGAGGAGGCCGAAGCGATCGACTGGTACGAGCAGCGCATGGCCGTGGAGAAGGACGAGCAGGCGAAGGCGATCATGCAGGACTCGCAGCAGGAGGAGTTCAAGCACTTCGCGATGGACCTCGAGTTCCTGCTGCGCCGCAAGCCGCGTTGGCGGGCTGAGATCCAGGCGATCCTCCACCACGAGGGCGACATCGTCGCGCTGGGTAAACGTGGGGAGAAGGCCGCGGAGCAGGTGCCGAAAGGTGGCTCGGCCAAGGGTGCCGGGTCGCAGAGCAGTGGTGGCTAGCACGCCCGCCCGCGAGAGGTAGCATAGCAGTGGCCCGTGGGGCGGGCCGGAAGAGGAGATCCTTATGGCCAAGCGAACGGCCGACTTATTGATCGAGCGCCTGATCGACTGGGGCGTCGAAGTTATCTTCGGGTTCCCCGGCGATGGGATCAACGGCATTTTCGAGTCGTTGCGCACTCACCAGGACAAGATTCGCTTCATCCAGGTGCGCCACGAGGAGTCCGCCGCCTTCGCGGCGTGCGGCTACGCCAAGTACACCGGGCGGCTAGGCGTCTGCCTGGCTACCTCGGGCCCCGGCGGCATCCATCTGCTCAACGGCCTGTACGACGCCAAGCTCGACGGTCAGCCCGTGCTGGCGATCACGGGCCATACGTTCCACGACCTGATCGGCACGCACTACCAGCAAGATGTCGACCTGTCGCGCCTCTTCATGGACGTGGCCGCCTACACCGAGCGGGTCATGGGCCCGGCCCACGTGGTCAACGTGGTCGACGCGGCGATCAAGACCGCACTGTCGCAGCGGACGGTCGCCCACGTCAACATCCCGAAAGACATTCAGGACTGGACGATCGACGAGGACCTCCGGTCGCCCGCGAACATCCCGCACCACAGCGCCGATCTCTTCGCCGCCCGCCACCCGTTGCCGACCGACGAGGAGCTCAAGCAGGCGGCGCGGATCATCAACCACGGCTCCAAGGTGGCGATCCTGGCGGGCCGCGGCGCGCTGGCCGCGCGCGAGCAGGTGCTGCAATTGGCCGAGCAGACCGGCGGCGTCATCGTCAAGCCGCTGCTCGGCAAGGCCGCGGTCCCCGACGACAGCCCATATACCACGGGCGGCATCGGCCTGCTGGGCACGTCGCCCTCGGTCGACGTGATGCAGAACTGCGACACGCTCGTGATCTGCGGCAGCGGTTTCCCCTATCAAGAGTTCTACCCGAAGCCCGGGCAGGCGAAGATCGTGCAGATCGAGATCGATCCCGAGCGCGTCGGCCTACGCACCCCCGCCGACGTTGGCCTCGTGGGCGACTGCCGCGCGGTCTTGCAGGCGCTGCTGCCGCTGATCGACAGGAAGAAGGACCACAAGTTCCTCGAGCACGCGCAGTCGAACATGAAGGACTGGCGCAACCTGCTCAAGGAGCGGGGCACGCGCTCAGATATGCCGATGAAGCCCCAGGTCGTGGCCTATGAGGTCAACAAGCTGCTCGACAAGAACACGATCCTCGTGTCCGACACCGGCACGGTGACCACCTGGGCCGCGCGCTATCTCGACATCCGCGGCGACATGATGTTCTCGGCCTCGGGTATGCTGGCGACCATGGCCAACGGCCTGCCGTATGCCATCGGCGCAGCCGTCGGCAACCCCGGGCGGCCGGTCGTCTGCCTGGCAGGCGACGGCGGCTTCACCATGCTGATGGGCGAAGTGGCCACGCTGGTCAAGTACAACCTGCCGGTGAAGCTGATTATCATCAAGAACAACGTGCTCGGCGAGATCAAGTGGGAGCAGATGGTCATGGAGGGCAACCCGCAGTTCGGGGTCAAGCTCCAGCCGATCGACTTTGCGGCTTACGCGAGGGCCTGCGGCGCGGGCGGCTACGCGATCGACGACCCCAAGAAGGCCGAGTCGACGCTGCGTGAGGCATTCGCGCAGTCCGGCCCGGTGGTCGTCGAAGCCCTGGTCGACCCGAACGAACCGCCGCTGCCCGGCCAGATCACGATGGACCAGGCGAAGCATTTCGCCGAAGCCCTGGTGCGCGGCGAGAGCGAGCGGGTGAAGATCATCAAGACGGTGATCGAAGACAAGATCCGCGAGGTCGTCTAGGGACGGGGGGCCCGCGGTGCCGTGGTGCCCGCGGCTCCCCACCCTCCGAGCAGATAGGCTGCGGCGGCCGCGGTATGGAGGAAGACATGAAGGACCGGTATATGATTAAGGCGCTGGAGGTGGGCCTGGGCCTGCTCGGCACGTTGCTCGTGGGCGGCATCGGCGTGTTGATCGCCGGCCGCCTGGGCGGCGCAGCCTCCGAGACCGCAGGGCACGGCGAAGCGCCGCCCGGCGTGGGCACGGTGCCGGCCGAGCGCCACGCCAATATCGCCGCATCGTCTCCCCGGTAAGCCGGCACCCGCGCGCGGATGCCGCCGGAGTCCCGACGACCTTCGGCAGCCGCGCCGCGGCCACGACCGGGACAATGATAAGCACTTAACGAAGAAAGGGCAAGAATCAGGAATGCAGTGGCTGCGTCCCCGGCGCGTGATCGCGGAAGCTGAGTTGGCTGCGGAAGAAGTCGAGACCGGGCACTTCCAGCGCAGTTTGAGCCTCATTACCGCCTTCTCAGCCATCGTCAGCGGCTTCGAGGCTTACATTCAGCATCAGCGCGGCGCCTTCGATAACTGGCTGATGTGGACGCCCGTGTGGCTGACGCCGCCGACCGTGCTGGTGGCCGCGGGCGCGCTGATCAGCAAGCGCGTGGCCCGCTGGGCCCTCCCCGTTGTGGCGGCCATCTCGTTCGTCGACGGCGTCGTCGGCTTCGGCTACCACCTGCGCGGCATCGCCCGCTTGCCCGGCGGCTGGAAGCTGGGCCAGTACAACATCGTCATGGGGCCGCCCGTTTTCGCACCCCTGCTCACCTGCCTGGTCGGCGTCCTGGGCGGCATCGCCGCGTTCCTGCGTCGCGAGCAGCCGAATCTGCGCGAAGCGACGGCCCTGCGCGCCACGTCCGTGGCTCGTCATCTCACCCGCGAGGTGACCCGACCGAACGTGCTGCGGGCCGTGACGGCGCGCATCGCGCGCGGGCGCTTCCAGCGGGCCATGGCCCTAACCTCGGCCGTGTTCGCCGTGCTCGCGGGAGGCGAAGCCTACTTCGAGCACCTACGCGGCAGCTACAACCAGCGCATTATGTGGACGCCCGTCTGGGTGACGCCGCCAATGGTGCTGGCCGGCATCGGCGCCGCGATCAGCGCCCGCGTGGCCCGCTGGGTGCTGCCGTTCGCCGCGGCGGCCACCCTGGTCGACGGCCTGCTCGGCTTCCTGCTCCATCTGCAGGGCATCAAGCGGATGCCGGGCGGCTTCACCAACCTGCGCTTCAATATCACGCTGGGGCCGCCGCTGTTCGCCCCGCTGTTGCTGTCGGCCGTCGGTTTGATCGGCTTCATCGCGACCCTGCTGCGCCGGGAAGAGGACTGAGCATGCTGCCCGACCGCTATCCCGACGCTGATATCCTGGCCCAGCGCGGCCACTGGGATCCCGCCACGCGCCAGGTCATTCTCGACCGCGTGCATAATGTTCCGTCGTACCACTACTTCGGCGCCATCGAGCGCGCCACGCTGGAGGCGCTGTGCGCCCGCGTGATCCCGCAGGATCACCGCCCTGCCGAGCGGCGCGTGCTCATCGCGCCGTGGATCGACCAGCGCTGCACCCAGCACGTCGTCAGCGGCTTCCGCTTCGACAACATGCCGCCCGACGAGGAGGCCTGGCGCCAGGGCCTGCACGGCCTCGACGAGGCCGCGCAAGCCCTGCACGGCGCACCGTTCGCCGCGCTCGACGCCGCCCGGCAAGATGTGGTGCTCGACCGCGTGCGCGCGGGCGACCCGCCCGGCGCGGTCTGGGAGCACCTGCCGGTCGAGCGCTGGTGGATCTACGTGGTCCTGCGCCAGATCAGCGGCGTCTACTACGCCCACCCCTATGCCTGGGACGAGATCGGCTTTGGCGGCCCGGCCTACCCCCGCGGCTACTTCGCGCTGAACCACGGCGCGCCCGAGCCCTGGGAGGCGCGCGAAGTCGCGCCGCCGGAGGGCGAGGAGGCGCACCGATGAGACTGCACGTCCATCTGTCGTCCGACTGGATCCTGGAGACGGACATGCGGGAGTACGGGCCCGACGACGAGGTCGATTTCTGCATCGTCGGCACCGGAGCGGGCGGCGGCGTGCTGGCCCAGCGGCTGGCTCGCTACGGCTTCACTGTCGTCGCGCTCGACGCGGGCCCGTGGCACGACACGGAGACGGACATGGTCTCCGACGAGGCGGGGTCGAGCAGCCTGTTCTGGAACGATCTGCGCATCACCGGGGGCGACGAGCCGCTGGAGCTTGGTGCGAATAACTCGGGCAAAGGCATCGGCGGCAGCACGATCCACTACGCCGGCTTTTGCCCGCGCTTCCACCCCTCCGATTTCCGCGTGCGTACGCTCGACGGTGTGGCGGTCGACTGGCCGATCAGCTATGAGGAGATCGAGCCGTACTATGCGGCGATGGAGCGCGAGTACCCGGTGTCCGGCCCCGCGCGTTATCCCTGGGGCAAGCCGCACGGCTATCCCTACGCTCCGTTGGAGGCCGGCACCGCCGGGCAACAGCTGATCGCGGGATGCACACGCCTCGGCATTCCGGTGGTCGCCGGAGGGCCGGTCGCCATCCCGGCCGGGCGGGTCGGCAAGCGGCCCCACTGTATCATGCGCGGCTTCTGTCTGCTCGGCTGCAAGGTGGGCGCGAAAAGCAGCACGATGGTGAGCCACATCCCCGACGCAATCGCCCACGGCGCCGAGATCCGGCCGTCGTGCATGGCCTTCGAAGTGCCGATCGACAGTGCGGGGCGCGTCACGGGCGTGCGCTACTACCGCACGCTGGCCGACGGTAGCCGCCGCGCGGAGATGCAGCGCGCCCGCGCGGTGATCGTCGCGGGCTACGCCATCGAGACGCCGCGCCTGCTGCTCAACTCGACCTCGAGCCGGTTCCCGGATGGGCTGGCGAACTCCAGCGGGGTCGTCGGCAAGTACCTGATGGCGCAAGCCGGGCCGGTCGTGTGGGGGCGCTTCGCGGAGCCGATCCGCCAGTACAAGGCGCCGCCCGCCTGCGCCTGCACCGAGGAGTTCTACGAGACGGACCCGCACAACGACTTCGTGCGCGGCTACGCCCTGCAGACCGTCTCGCCGCTGCCTATCGCCATGGCCCATACGCTGGTGCAGGACGGCCGCTACGGCCTCGACCTGCTGCGCGCGATGCAGGACTACAACCACTACGCCGCCATCGGTGTTCTGGGCGAGATCCTGCCTGACGTGCGCAACTACGTCTCGATCCACCCCAGCGCGAAGGATCAGTACGGCATCTCCGCGCCCTATGTGCACTTCAACCTGTTCGAGAACGACAAGCGGATGATTCGCGCGGGCATCGAGCGCGCCGAGTCGGTGCTGCGGGCTGCGGGCGCCACAAGCACGAATTACGTCCGGCGCTACGCCCATCTGGTCGGCACGGCGCGCATGGGCGCGACAGCGGACAGGTCGGTCGTGGACCGCTGGTGCCGTAGCTGGGATGTGCCGAATCTGTTCATCTGCGACGGCAGCGTCCTGCCGACCCAGGGCTCGTCGAACCCTGCGCTGACGATCTCGGCGCTGGCCGCGCGCACCGCGCGCTGGATCCGGCAGGCGGCCCGCCGCGGCGACCTGGCGCAGCGGCCCCGGCCCGCGGAGGAAGGGGCGGCCGTATGACGCCCCAGCCACCGCGGGTGAACGTCCGGCCCCGCCCCGCGCCGCTCGCGGGCCTACACGCCCTGTGGACGTGGATCCTGCGCTCGTGGCTGCGACCGGCGGGGGCGGCCGCGCGGTGGGAGCAGGAGGCCGGGCACGAGCGCGCGAACTCTCGCCCTGTTGCCCCGGTGAGCCGGCCGGTGCGCGGCAGCACGCACGGCGGGGCGGAAACCCAGGAGGGCGGCGGCGCCGGGCATTGATCGGCGCCGGGCGCGTGTGGAGGAGAACCGGTTGATGGCGCATTCAGACCAGGATCCCGACCCGCAGGCGGGCGACCAGCGCGAGCAGCTCAGCCGCGCGCAGCGGAAGAAGCGGCAGCAGCGCGTGCTGGTCGAAGGCAAATCGTCGATCACCCGCGGTATTGCCGATGCGGTCGTCATCAAGGAAGAGGATCTCTTCTTCCTGACTGCACCGGATGGCGATATCCCACTAGCGGGCGAGCACGGTCTGGGCCTCTATTATCACGACTGCCGCTTCCTGCACGGCTACGAGCTGCGCCTCGAAGGCGTGGCGCCGGAGCCGCTGGTGGTGAACGCCGCCCACGGCTTCATGGCCATCTATCAGCTGACCAATCCGCATCTCGCCTTCAGTGACGGCAGCACGATCGATGAGAACGAGATCGGCATTCGGTGGGAGCGCGTGCTGAACCAGCAGCGCTGTGCCCTCGAAGAGATCATCGCGTTTCACAACTACGGCATACAGCCCATCGAGTTCACGGCCGACCTCTGCTTCGCCACGGGCTTTGAGGATATCTTTATCGTGCGCGGCGCAGTGACGAAGAATGCCGGCACGCTCTATCCACCGGCCTGGCAGGATGGCGCGCTCTACTTCCACTATGACGGCGTGGCGGGCCTCCACCGCAGCCTGACGGTTAGTTTCTGGCCGGCGCCGACCAGCCGCGACCCCACGACCGCGCGCTTCCTGCTGCGCCTCGCCCCCGGCGAGGACCGCGAGCTCCACATAGCCCTGACGGTCGGCGAGTCGCCCGCTCCGCTGCGGCAGGCGCCATCCGGCGCCGCGGGCCCTGGACTATCCAAGGCGATCCAGCAACTGCAGCAGCAGACGGCCGCCTGGTTCGCCGCTCAGCCGGCGCTAACAAGCGACAGCCTCGCGCTCAACCGCGTGATGACGCGCTCGCTCCACGACCTGCACGTCCTGCGCAGCACGCTGCACGGCGAGGAGTATCTGGCCGCCGGGGTGCCCTGGTTCGCGACGCTCTTCGGGCGCGACAGCCTGGTCGCCGCGACGCAGATGCTGGCCTTCGATCCCCAGATCGCCGAGCAGACGCTGCGCGTGCTCGCGCAGTACCAGGGGCAGAAGGTGGACGCCGCCCATGACGAGGAGCCCGGCAAGATCGTCCACGAGGTGCGCGTCGGCGAGATGGCGCGGGCGAACGAGGTGCCCTTCGGCCGGTATTACGGCACGGTCGACGCCACGCCGCTCTTCCTGGTGCTGATCGGCCTGCACGCTGCCTGGACGGGCGACCTAACGCTGTTCAACGATCTGCGGCCCCACGTCGAAGCGGCGCTGGCCTGGATGCGCGACTACGGCGACCAGAGCGGCAACGGCTACGTCGAGTACAGCGCCAACACCAAGAACGGGCTGGCCAACCAGGGCTGGAAAGACTCGGGTGCCGCGATCATGATGGCGGACGGCAGCCTGGCACCCTCGCCGATCGCCCTCGTCGAGGTGCAGGGCTACGTCTACCTCGCCAAGACGCTGCTTGCCGGACTATACGAGCAGGTAGGCAAGAGCGACCGCGCGGCGGCATTGCACCGGGAGGCGGCGGACTTGCGTCAGCGCTTCAACCGCGATTTCTGGATGGAGGACGCCGGCTGCTACTGCCTCGCGCTGGCCGGCGGCGGCAAGCAGGCGGCCGTGATTGCCTCCAACCCCGGCCAGGCGCTCTGGAGCGGCATCGCCGACGCCGACAAGGCCGCCCGCACGGTGCACCGGCTGATGCAGCCCGATATGTTCAGCGGCTGGGGCGTGCGCACGCTGGCCACCGGGGAGCGCCGCTACAACCCGATCGGCTACCACCTGGGCACCGTTTGGCCGCACGACAACTCGATTATCGCGGCCGGGTTTCGGCGTTATGGCTTTACGAACGAGGTCAAGCAGATCCTGGTGGGGCAGACGATGGCGGCCACACGCTTTGCCGAGTACCGCCTGCCCGAGCTCTTCGCCGGGTTCGATCGGTCGGCCTACGAGGTGCCCGTGCGCTACCCGGTCGCCTGCCACCCGCAGGCCTGGTCGGCGGGCGCCGTGCCTTATCTGCTAACCACCGCGCTTGGCCTGGATCCGGACGCCTTCGCCGGCCGGCTGACGATCCACAAGCCCATCCTGGCGCCCTACGCCCGGAATCTGGACGTTTCGGGGCTGCGGGTGGGCAAGGCCGTTGTCGACCTGCACTTCGAGGGACACGACTCGGAGGTGGCGGTCCAGGTGGTGCGTGTGAAAGGACCACTCGACGTGATCTGCCCGGATAGCTAACTCGCCCGGCACCGCAGCAGGGCGCGAACGAATTAACATAACGTGAAAGGAGAAGGCGGCAGGCCTGGGCTGAATGGTTCGGGACGGTGCCGCCGGCAAACGATGACCGACAGAGAACAGCAACCGGAAGTCGTGGTAATCACCGGGGCCTCGGCGGGAGTGGGGCGCGCTACGGCGCGCGCCTTCGCCCGGCGCGGTGCCCAGATCGGCCTCATCGCCCGCGGGCTCGAACAGTTGGAGGGCACGTTGCGCGACGTCGAGTCCCTGGGGGGCAAGGGCCTCATCCTGCCCGTCGACGTCGCCGATGCGGGTGCGGTCGAGGCCGCCGCGGCCCAGGTCGAGGAGACCTTCGGGCCGATCGACATCTGGATCAACGACGCAATGACCGCGGTCTTCGCCCCCTTCAAAGAGATCACGCCGGACGACTACCGCCGCGTGACCGAGGTGGACTACCTCGGCTTCGTTTACGGCACCATGGCCGCGCTCAAGCGCATGCTGCCGCGCGACCGGGGCATCATCGTGCAGGTCGGGTCTGCGCTGGCGTATCGGGGCATTCCGCTGCAGTCAGCCTACTGCGGGGCCAAGCACGCAATCCAAGGCTTCACCGAGTCGGTGCGCTGCGAGCTGATCCACGACGGCAGCCACGTCAAGGTCACCATGGTGCAGATGCCGGCGCTCAACACACCGCAGTTCCGCTGGGTGAAGAATCTGCTGCCGCACAAGGCCCAGCCGGTGCCGCCAATCTACCAGCCCGAGGTCGCCGCCGAGGCGATCTACTGGGCGGCGCACCACTACCAGCGCGAGGTCAACGTCGGCCTCTCGACGACGATCGTGCTCTGGGGCAACAAGTTCTTCCCGGGCTTCGGCGATTGGTATCTCGCCAAGACGGGTTACCAGTCGCAGCAGACGAACGAGCCTGCCGACCCGAATCGGCCGAACGATCTGTACGAGCCGGTGCCGGGCGACCGCGGCGCGCATGGCGCCTTCGACGCGCGGGCGCATGAGCACAGCCCGCAGCTGTGGCTGACCACCCGTGGCCGCTGGGCCGCGGCGGCCGGCGTGGGTCTGCTGGCCGGCGTCGGCGCCATGCTGGCGCGCCGCGCGAGCTAACCGGACTGACCGACCGGGCGGGGCCACTCGGTCCCGCCCTTGACGTCGCGGGCGCGTCTGTGTATGACGAATCGAGTCTGCCCGGACGCGACCTGCGGCGCTCCACTCGCCGGCCTGCCGGCCGGAAGCATGAAGGAGAACCAAGTCTTATGCCCCTGGATACGAGCTTGCAGGGCAAGGTTGCCCTGGTCACGGGCGCGTCGAGCGGAATCGGCGCCGCCATTGCTCTCGAGTTTGCCCGCCAAGGGGCGGGCGTGGCGATCAACTACCGCACGGAGCAGGACGAGGCGCATGCCATCGCCGAGCAAATCGCGGCCCACGGCGGGCATGCGCTGCCGATCCAGGCCGACGTGGCCGTGCCCGCCGCCGTGCAGGCCATGGTCGACCAGGCGGTGGCCCACTTCGGCCACGTCGACGTGCTGGTCAACAACGCGGGCATGGAGCATGCCACGCCGTTTCTGCAGAAGACCGTGGAGGAATGGAACCGCGTGATTGCGGTCGACCTGACCGGGCCGTTCCTGTGTAGCCAGGCGGTGGCGCGCCAGCTGGTAAAGGCGGGCACGCGCGGCACCATCGTCAACATCTCGTCGGTGCACGAGGACCTGCCCTTCCCCGGCTACGCCGACTACTGTGCCGCCAAGGGCGGCCTGCGTATGCTTTGCCGTGACCTGGCGCTCGAGCTCGCTCCCTACAACATCAACGTGGTGAACGTGGGGCCGGGCGCCATCGCGACGCCGATCAACGCGGCGACGCTCCAGGACCAGGAGAAGCTGACGGCGCTCCAGCGCGAGATCCCCCTGCGGCGGGTGGGCACGGCCGAGGAGGTGGCCCAATTGGTCGCCTACCTGGCGTCCGACGCCGCATCATATATTACGGGCACGACTATCTTCATCGACGGCGGTCTGATGCGTCAGACCGGCGCCCTGTGACCGCGGCCGGATCGGACGACGCAACCATGACCAACGACGCCGAGATCGCCCTGCGTTACGCGCCCGGCTGGCCCGGCCTGGAGCCGCGCTGGACTTCGAGCGACAAGAGTGGGGTCGGCACATCCCTCAGCCGCAGCAGCCGCGTCTGGTTCACCTGCGGCCACGGCATCGTCGACGAGATCTACTTCCCCCGCATTGACCAGGCCTGCACGCGCGACATGGGTCTCATCGTGACCGACGGGCGCGGCTTCTTCTCCGAGGAGAAGCGCACCACGCGCCACACGGTCACCGAGATCTCGCGGGGTGTACCGGCCTATGACCTGACCAACACCCACGAGGGCGACCGCTACCGGATCGAGAAAACGCTGCTGACCGATCCCTGGATGGACACGCTACTCCAGGCGACGCGTTTCGTGCCGCTGCAAGGCACCCTGGCGGACTACCACCTCTATGTGCTGCTGGCGCCGCACATCACGAATCAGGGCGCGGGGAACACGGCCTGGATCGGGCGGCATAAGGGCGTGACCATGCTCTTCGCGATGCGCGAGGGCGTCACCCTGGCGCTGGCGTGTTCGGCGCCCTGGCTGCGGGCCTCCGTCGGCTTCGTCGGCACCTCCGACGGCTGGCAGGATCTGCACGATCACGGCGTGTTGACGAACGAGTACACCCGCGCGGAGAACGGCAACGTCGCGCTGACCGGCGAGATCGACCTGCTGGCGGACGAAGGTCGCGTTGTGCTGACCGTCGGCTTCGGCCACAACGCCGACGAGGCGGGCTACCGGGCATTGACCAGCCTGGTGCGTGGCTTCGACGAGATCCGGCGCGAGTACGTCGACGCCTGGGAACGGTGGCGGCAGACGCTGCGCCTGGTCGGCGAGCCGGAGCCCGGGAGCCGCGACCTGCTCGCCACCAGCGCCGCCGTGGTGCGCATCCATGAGGCCAAGGCCTTTCCCGGCGGCCTGATCGCCGGCTTGTCCATCCCCTGGGGCGAGGTGCGCGGCGACAACGACCTGGGCGGTTACCACCTGGTCTGGCCGCGCGACCAGGTGGAGGCCGCGGGCGCGCTGCTCGCGGCGGGCGCCAAGGACGACGCGGCGCGTGTCATCGCCTACCTGCTGGCGAGCCAGGAGCCCGACGGCCACTGGCCGCAGAACATGTGGATCGACACCAGCCCCTACTGGAACGGGATTCAACTGGACGAGACGGCCCTGCCCATCCTCTTCCTGGCTCTGGCCCACCGCGAGAACGTGCTGCCCGCGGGCAACTTCGAGCATCTCTGGCACATGATGCACGAGGGTGCCGCGTTTCTCGTGCGCACCGGCCCGGTGACCGATGAGGACCGTTGGGAGGAGGACCCGGGCTACACATCGTTCACCCTGGCTTGCGCGATCGCCGCGCTGCTGAGCGCGGCCGACATCGCCGACGAGTTGGGCGCCGCCGCGCTGGCCACGTTCATGCGCGACACGGCCGACGCCTGGAACGACCGCATCGAGACCTGGCTCTACGCGCGGGATACCGACATCGCCCGCCAACAGGGCGTCGACGGCTACTATGTACGTATCGCGCCGTCCCGTCGCCCGCAGGACCCCTCGCTGCGCGGCGAAACGGTTACCGTCAAGAACCGCCCGCCCGGCGACACGGTGGAGCCCGCCACCAGCATTGTCAGCGTGGACGCGCTGGCGCTCGTGCGCTTCGGCCTGCGCGCGGCCGACGATCCGCGCATCGTTAATACGGTCCGGGTGATCGACGCGCTGCTCAAGGTGGACACGCCGTTCGGCCCCTGTTGGCACCGCTACAACGACGACGGCTATGGGGAGCAGGCCGACGGCGCGCCGTTCGAGGGCACCGGCATCGGCCGCGCCTGGCCGCTGCTGACCGGCGAGCGCGCGCACTACGAGCTCGCCGCCGGGCGCCGCGACCGCGCCGCCGAGCTCATGCGCGCCATGGAGGGCTTCGCGAACGAGTCGGGGTTGTTCCCCGAGCAGGTCTGGGATGCGTCCGACCTGCCGGACCGCGGCTTGTTCCGCGGCCAAGCCACCGGCTCGGCCATGCCGCTCGTCTGGGCGCATGCCGAGTACATCAAGCTGCGTCGCTCGCTGCAGGAAGGCCGAGTCTATGACATGCCGCCCGCGGCCGCTCAGCGTTACCTCATCGAAGGCCGCACGTCGCCGCGTGTTATCTGGGCGTACAACAACAAGGCCCGCAGCCTGCCCGCCGGCAAGATCCTGCGCATCCACCTGCTGTCGCCCGCTCGCGTCCACTGGAGTGCCGACGGCTGGCAGACCACACACGACATCGCCACGCACGACAGCGGGCTGAGCATCCACTACGCCGACCTGCCCACGGCCGGGCTCGATACGGGCAGCCGCGTGGCCTTCACGTTCTACTGGACCGACGCCGCGCGCTGGGAGGGTACCGACTACTCCGTCGCCATCCTCGGCTGAGATCGCCGGGTTGGCACGCAACTTGCCTTAAGATCACTGTACCACGAGCCCGGGCGGGCCGATCCACCAGATCAGGCGGCTTGGGCATGGGAAAGGAGACTAAAATGAGCGACGGACTCGGTAACAAGATTAAAGGCACCGCCAACCAGGTGGCCGGCACCGCGCGTGAGGAATACGGCGAGGCGACGAACGACCAGCAGCAAGAGGCGCAGGGCCAGGCCCAGCAGGCCCGGGGCAAGGCGCAGAAGGTTGCCGGCGACACGCAGGATGCCGCGCAGAACGTGAAGAACGACGTCCAGAAGACCTGGAACGACGCCACCAGCTAAGGCGGCGACCGCATTGGCGGTTTCGTGTGGAGAGGGTTCCTGACTTCAGGAACCCTCTCTGCTATGCTGGGCCGCCCGCGCGGCGCCCAAGGAGCGAGCTATGTCCCCGGCGCGCCGGACCCCATTGTCTCGGTGCTGATGCCTACCTACAAGCAAGCGGCCTTCCTGCCCGCGGCGCTGGAGCGCTTGTGTGCGCAGACGTTCACCGACTGGGAGCTTGTCGTGGTCGACGACGGCTCGCCCGACGACACGGCGGGTGTGCTGGCGCCGTACCGGACCGACCCGCGGCTTCGTTACTACCGGCTGCCCTGTAACCGCGGCGTGGGCCACGCCCTCAACGTCGCGACGGCCCTCGCGCGCGGGCGCTACCTGGCCTACCTGCCGTCCGATGACCGCTATTACCCGGAGCATTTGGCCGCCTGCGTCGGCCGGCTCGAAACGGACGCCACGGTCGACCTGGCCTATGGGGGCGTGCGCTGGGGCCGCGACGCCCGGGGGCCGACGCTGCAGGGCGCATCAGCGGTGGGGCATGAGGCCGAGGTGCTCGCGAACGTGCCGCCGCCCCAGAAAGAAGGGCCGCTGCCGAGAGGGAACATCCTGGCGCCGGTGCAGGTCGTGCACCGGCGCACCTGGGAGGCGGCGGTCCGCTGGACGCCGCGGGAGGCGCGGGTCTTCGATACGCTGGAGCCGGACTTCTGGCGCGCTGCTGGCGCGGGGCGCACGCTTCGCCTACATGGGCGCCGTCACCTGCGAGTGGACTGAGCACGACACGCAGCGCCAGCGGCTGATCGTGGCCTACACGGGCGGCGTCGCACGCTACCGGCAGCACTTCGACCTGGGCACGGGCGTCTGGTTGAACTGGGCGCCGACGCGGGGCTGGCCGGTCGACGAGCGGGCGCGCTACGGGCGCTTCGCCGTGGACCGCGACCTGCCGGCGTCCGGGGGGCTGAAGATCCTGCTCGCCGGCGAGCTCGGGCTCAACCCGGAACGCATTAAGGCCTTCGAGGAGCGCGGGCACAAGCTCTATGGCCTGTGGATCTCGCGGCCCGAGACGTGGACGCCACGGGGCCGTTCCCTTATGGCAATGTGGAACATATCCCTTATGACCAGTCCTGGCAAGCCGCCGTCCGCGCGGCGCGACCTGACGTTATCTACGCGCTGCTGAACTGGCAGGCGCTGCCGCTGATCACCGAGGTACTCGATGCGCAACTCGGCATCCCCCTGGTCTTCCACTTCAAGGAGGGCCCTCTTGTTTGCCGCGACCCGGGCCTCTGGCCCACGTTCGTGCGCGTGCTCGACGCGAGCGCGGGCCGTGTCTTCATCGACGCGGAGTGCCGCGCCTGGTTCGACCTGGCCTTGCCCGGGCGAATCGATCCGGCGACCACGCTTGTCTTCGACGGTGACCTGCCCAAGATCGACTGGATGGGCGACGCCTGGGCGCCGAAGCTGTCGGCCGCCGACGGCGATATGCACACCGTCTGCACCGGGCGGCCGCTGGGGATCGAGCCGCTGGACGATCTCGCGGCCGCGGGCATCCACGTGCACCTCTATGGTGCCTCGTTCCATCAGGGCTTCCCCCGCTGGGTGCGCGACGGCCTGGCGGCGGGCGTGCTGCACCTCCATCCTACGGTCGAGCCCGCCGGCTGGGTGCATGAGCTGTCGCAGTACGATGCCGCCTGGTTCCACGTCTTCGAGAGCTGCAACGGCGGCGACCTGCGCCGCGCCGACTGGAATGCCCTGAACGTGCCGGCACGCATCGGCACCTACGCGGCCGCGGGCCTGCCGTGGATCCTCAAGGACCACCGCCACTCGCGCGTGGCGGTGCAGAGTCTCGCCCAAGCCCACGACGTCGGCCTGTTCTTCCGCGACTACGCCGATCTGGCCGCACAGTGCCGGGATCGGGCCCGGCTGGCCGACCTCGGCGCCAATATGCGCGCCGCGCGCCGCGAGTTCCCCTTCGACACGCACCTCGACCGGCTAGTCGCGCTGTTCCGCCACGTCCTCTAGCCTGCGTGGCCTGCGCCCGGGCTTGCGCCTGCGCACCCCGTCTGCTACAGTAGCCGCATGCCGACTGAAAGCGCGCTCGTGTTGCTCAGCGGGGGCCTCGATTCGCTGACCGCGCTGGCCCAGGCGCTGGCGTCCGGTTACCGGGTGGCCGCCGCGTTGTCGTTCACCTACGGCCAGCGCCACGCGCGCGAGGTGGCCGCGGCCGAAGCGGTTGCCGCCTATTACCACGTCCCGCAGCAGACGATCGCCCTGGCGCCGATCCAGGGATCCCGACTGACCGGCGAAGGCGAAGTGCCGCTGGGGCGCGACCTGGCGCACCTCGATGAGCAGATCGCGCCGACCTACGTGCCTAACCGCAACCTGATCCTGATCTCCTACGCCGCGGCCCACGCCCTGCTGAGCGACGCCACGCAGCTGATCGGCGGCTGGAACGCCGCGGACGGCGCCAACTACCCTGACTGCCGGCCGGCTTTCCTGGCCGCCGTCCAGGCGACGCTACGCCTGGCCACGCTGCGCGACTTCACGATCGTCGCGCCGCTGATCACCGACGACAAGCCGGCCATTGTGCGCCGGGCGCTGGCCCTCGGCGCCCCCATCGACCTCACCTGGACCTGCTACCTCGGCGCGGAGCGCGCTTGCGGGGGCTGCGATGCCTGCCAAATGCGGATAGCCGCGTTCCGCGCGGCTGGCGTGATCGACCCGATCGCCTACCGGACGGCTCCCGACTGGGCAGGGTGCCGGCCCTTCGCGCGGGGTGCTCCCCCGCTGCCGCCGGGCGGTCCCTGAGCCGGGCCGCTTGCGGCTGAGGCGGGCTGGCACAGGACTTGCAAACCGGATGGGAGTGAAAGGAGGCCGGCTGCCTTATGTACACTCTACGTCGGCTCTTCCCGGTGCTCGCGGTCCTGTTGCTGGCCTTGTTGACCACCGCGTGCGGGGACCAGCCTAAGAACGCGACGGACCTGCAACAGGTCCCCAGTGGCGTCCAACCCAGCGACGCCAACCAGCTGCCCACGGATATCCAGCAGCTGAAGATCAATATCGTCAACGGCAAGTTCGAGAAGGATCTCTACGAGGTCCAAACCGGCGCCACCCAGCTCGTCGTGACCGCCGACGGGGGGCCGTATACCCTGTCCGTCTCGCAGCTCTTCGCGGACCAGCAGATCCAGGCGGGAGCCGCCACCAAGGTCGGCTTTACGGCGCCCAACCCCGGCGATTATCCCATGACCCTGAGCGGCAGCGGTGCCCAGGCGCAGGCAGTCCTGCGCGTGCACACGGCGGGCGGCAGCACCAGCCCATAACGGAGCATCTGCGGCGGCAGACAGGCCGGCACGAGCCTGGCATGTTGCCGGGCTCGCGGCGTATCCGGGGTGGCGGGCCGGTCAGGACGCAGCGGAAGTGGTCGCGCCGGCGGGCGGCAGCAGGCAGGAGCGGCCCTCCAGGAAGGTGCGCAGTGCCTGCTCGCTCGCCGGGTCGGCCATCACCATGACCACGTCGTTCGCCTGCAGGCGCGTGGTGGCGCGCGGGAAGAGCGTGGAGCCCTCGCGGTTGACCGCCACGACCAGCGTGTTGGCCGGGAGCCCCGCCTCGCGCAGCGTCGTGCCGACGAGCGGCGAGGTCGGGCTCAGCTGAGCCTCGAACAGCACCGTGCCGGCCGTGAGCGCAGTCGCGCGGCGGACGCTCCGCTGCAGCGTGTCCTTGTAGGCGTGGACAATATCGCGGGCGAGCAGGCTGCCCACCACGTGCCCCGCCTCCACCACCGGCGCCCAGCTGATCCCCCGCTCCGAGAACTTCTCCAGCGCAACGTCGAGCGTGAGGTCGGGATCGAGCGCCACCAGGCCCGGCGCCAGCGCCTTGCGGATCGGCGTCGTCGACCGCGCCTCCGGCGCCACCTGGCGGATCTCGTCGCGGCCGATCGTGCCCACCACCTCCTGGCGTTCGTTGACCACGGCCACGCCCGGCGGCCCGTCGGGCGTGAGCAGGCTCTCGGCGGCGCTCACCGGCATGTCGGCCGTGACCGTCGGCCCGGGTGGGGTCTCGGCATCGCGCACGAGCAGGGACGAGAGCAGCGGGAAGCTGAAGCGCACGCGGTGGGCCGGGGAGTAGGCGCGGTTGGGCAGCTGGCTGCGGTAGATCGTCGTCTCGCCGACGAGCACGGTCGAGATCGCGACGGCGATCATCGCCGGGGCGAGCAGCGACAGGTTGCCCGTCATCTCGGCGACCATTAGCATCACGGCGAGGGGTGCGTGCGCCACCGCGCCGAACAGCGCCATCATGCCGATGATGACAAACGGGCCGGGGTTGTTCGGCATCATCGGCAGGAAATCGTGCCCGAGGCGCCAGAACGCGGCGCCGAGCATACCGCCGATCACCATGCCGGGGCCGAAGATACCGCCCGATCCGCCCGAGCCGATTGACAGCGAGGTGGACAGAATTTTGGCGAACGGCAGGATCAGCAGCATCCAGAGCGGGATCAGCATCACCGTCTGGCCCATGCCCAGCTGCACCCAGCCGTAGCCCATGTGCAGCGCGCCCGGCACCATGATGCCCATCAGGCCGACCAGGAAGCCGCCCATCGCCGGCTTGACCCAACGGGGGATGATCAGCTTGTGGAAAAGCGCGGTGATGCCGTAGAAACCGCGCGCGTACAGGATGCCGACGCCGCCGCAGAGTACGCCGAGCGCGGCATAGTAGACGAGTTGGAACGGATTGTCGAGCGCGAGCGACGGCAGCGCGCCGAAGATCGGCGTGAAGCCGAAGAATGCCCCGTAGACGCTGTAGCCGACGATGGAGGCCATCAGGCCGGGGATGAGGGCCTCGACCTCGAGGTCGTGGATGTAGAGGATTTCGGCGGCCATGACAGCACCGCCCAGCGGCGCGCGGAAGATCGAGCCGATGCCGGCGCCCATGCCGGCGGCCACGGCGATGCGCCGATCCTGGGTGTCGAGGTGCAGCCAGTTGCTGAGCAGCGAGCCGAAGCCGGCGGAAATCTGCGCCGCCGGGCCCTCACGGCCGCCGGAGCCGCCCGCGCCGATCGTGATGGCCGAGGCAATGAGCTTGACCGGGGGGATCAGCGGGCGAATACGGCCCCATTTGTGGTGAATCGCGTCGATCGCCGAGTCGGTGCCGTGGCCCTCCGCCTCGGGCGCCAGGCTGAAGACGATAATGCCCGACAACAGGCCGCCGAGGGCCGTGATGAACGGCAGCAGCCACCAGCGGGTCTTCAGCACGTCCATCAGCACCGGCTCGCCCTCGCCGATGGGGGACGGGGGTGTATAGCCGACCAGGGTGCCCAGGAAGAAATCGGTGGCCCACTGGATGCCGAGGGTGAACAGCACGGCGCCGAGCCCCGCGACAATGCCGATCAGGCCACTGACGAGCAGCCACTTGGCCAGGTAGCGCTGGTTCTCGAAGCCGCTGCTCCCCCGGATGTCGAGCCGGGTCATCTGGAGCCAGCGCAGCAAGCGGCTTTTCGCCGGCCCCCCTGCCCGGGCAGGCCGGGTGTCCTCCTCCTCGAGCTCGGCGGGCCCCTGCGGGTCGCCTTCCGCAATCATTGAGTACGCCTCCTTGAAACAAAGTGCCACACAGCGCCCGGCCGACCGCAAGAGATATGCCGCCGTGGCCGCCGCTGGGCCGACCTAATATACCCGTCCCGTGCACGCGCACCCAAGGCCACCTCTCCGTCGAACGCACGGGGGTGTAACCTTTGCCCGCCCGGCGGCACCCAAAGCATAGCACCGGCACACGACGCGCGCCCCCGGAGGGGCGACGCGGGGGAACCGGGCAGCGCAAGCCGGGCGCCACGCGCGCCATGCATCGCCGGGCGGCCCACGAAGGCCGGCTCGGCCCAGGGGAGGCACACCATGAGCTTTGTTCAATCACCGTTCGCCCAGTTCCTGGCGAGCATGACGGGCCGGCTGGTCCGCATCGTGGCCGGGGTGGTCCTGATCGCCCTCGGGCTCCTTCTGATCACCGGGGTCTGGGGCTGGATCGTCGCCCTGATCGGGCTCGTGCCCCTGGGGGCGGGCCTGCTCGACGTCTGCCTGATCGTCGGCCTGTTCGGCGGGCCGATTGGCGGCCGCGCCATTCGCGCCGCGGGTCACGCGCACAGTTAAGCCCGCCCACAGGGCTCACGCGGCTGGGATGGGCGCGGCGACAGGCAGGGTCAGCCAGAAGCGGCTGCCCTGCCCGGGCGTGCTTTCCGCGCCAATCCGGCCGCCCTGGCGCTCGACCAGTTGCCGCGCGATGGCGAGCCCCAGCCCGGCGCCGTCACGGCCGCGCGCCCGATCGGCCCGCCAGAAGCGGTCGAACACGTGCGGCAGATCCTCCGGCGCGATGCCGGACCCGGTGTCCGCGACCGCGATGCGGACCTGGCCGGGTTCCGCCGCCTCGGCCGTAACCCGGATCCTGCCGCCGCCGGGCGTGTGGCGCAGCGCGTTGGCGAGCAGGTTGTGCAGCACCTGGCCGAGCCGGTCGGCATCGGCGGCCACCGTCGGCAGTCCGTCCGCCACGGCCGTCTCCAGCCGCACGCCCTGGGTGGCCGCCGCTTCCGCGAAGGCGGTACAGACCTGGGCCACGATCTCCCCGGCCGCCACCGCGCGGATAGCGAGCGGCAACTGGCCCGCCTCGGCCTGCGCGAGCTCGTACAAGTCCGACACGAGCCGCCGCAGCACGATCGTCTCGTCGTAGAGCGCCGCGATCTCAGGCTTCGTGAGCGGGTAGACGTCGTCCAGGATCGCCTGCAGGTTGCCCTGCAGCACACTCAGCGGCGTGCGCAGCTCGTGCGCGATGTCGGCGACCATGTTGTGCCGTGCCTCCTCGGCATCCTCCAGGCTCCCGGCCATGTGGTTGAAGGCGCGGGCCACGTCGGCAACCTCGCTCGGCCCACGCACCGGGGCGCGCTGGGTCAGATCCCCCGCCGCGACGGCCCGCGCTGCCGTGGCCAAGCGACCGAGCGGCCGCGCCAGCGCCTGCGCAATCAGCACGCCGAGGAGCAAGCCCAACACGCCCGCCAGGAGCCCCGCCTGCAGCAGCGTCTGGTTGAGCGTGGCGAGGAACTGCGTGGCCGCCGCCGAGAGCCCGGGCCCGCCCGGCGTCACCTCGTAGAGGTAGCCGACGATTGCGCCGCCCTGCATAAGGGGCAGGGCATCGCCGAGGTCGCGCGCAGGACCGGCGCCGCGTCCTTGCGCGCCGCCGTAGACGACCTGGCCCGCCACATCGGTCAGCACCAGTGCGCCGCGGCCCAGGCCGCGCCCCGCCGCCCCGTTCGCGGCGAAGACCGTGTCCACGCCGTCCCAGCCGCCGTGCGCGGCGTAGTAGGCGGTCAACTGGGGCACCAGGTCGGAATCGGCGAGCCGGCTTTGCGCGATGTAGCGCTGGAAGTTGCTGCTCACCTGCCGGTCGGCCAGGATGCCGACCGTGACCACGCCGACGACGGTGACCAGGCCGAACGCGAGGGCCAGCCACACCCAGAGCTTACGCATCGCCGCCCTCCTCGCCGGCTGGGGCACTCGCCGGGTCCTCGTCCGCCACCAGGCGATAGCCTACCCCAAACACCGCCTGGATCAGGCCTGCGCCCTCGGGGTCAACCTTCTTCCGCAGATTCTTGACGTGCGAGTCGATCGTGCGCTCCAGGCCGGCATAGCTGTAGCCCAGCGCCTGGTCGATCAATTGCAGGCGGGTGAAGACCTGCCCCGGGTGCTCGAGCAGCACGCGCAGCAGGTCGAACTCGGTCGGCGTCAGGTCGACCGGCCGGCCGGCCACGCTCACCAGATGGCGATCGAGGTCCAGGCGCAGCCGTCTGGCCTCCAACACGCGGGGCGGGGCGGCGCCGGTCAGGGCCCGCCGCAGCACGGCGCGCACGCGGGCGACGACCTCGCGCGGGTTGAACGGCTTGGTGATGTAGTCGTCGGCGCCGAACTCCAGGCCCACGATCTTGTCCGTGTCCTCGACCCGCGCCGTCAGCATGATGATCGGCAAGCCCGCGAGCGCCGCGTCGGCACGCACCACGCGCGTGACGTCCCAGCCGTCGCGGTCGGGCAGCATCAGGTCGAGGAGGACCAGGTCGGGCCGCTCCTGGCGGATGTGTCGCAGGGCGGTTTCGCCGTCGCCGGCCACCTGCACGGCGTAGCCCGCCTGCTCCAGGTAGGAGCGCAGCAGGCGGGCAAGGGCAAGGTCGTCGTCGACGACGAGAATCCGTTGGGCCATCGCTATCGTCTCAGTCTCCCGAGCGGGCGCCATCCACGCCCGATGCTGCCGGCGGTAGCCGCCGGCAGCGATTCGGACTGATGCGCTCTCGCGCTGTGTGTTTACCGGTTCCCGTAGCCGTGAGGCCCCGTGCCGTCGCAGCTGCCCGTGCCGGTCCCGGCCGGAGTCCCCGTTCCGAGCCCGGCGCCCGTGCCCCGCGGCGTCCACGGCGCGTCCAGGCGTGCGGTCACTTGCGTGCGCATTGTGGCCAGCATCTGATCGGCCTGCGCCTGGGTCAGCCGGCCCGCGCTCACCTGGTCGGCCAGGGTCGCGGCCCGCGGCGCCAGGAAGGCGTCCACGATCGCGCTGCGCGCCACGTTATGCGCGTCGGCGACCTGGCCGATCGTCTGCCCGCCTTGCAGCGCGGCGACGAGATCGGTCTGCGCCATACCGAGTTGTTCGGCGGCCACGGCGACCAGCGACGTGCCCGAGCCGCCCCAGCCTTGCCCGTGGGCGCCCGGACCGTAGCCGGTCGCCGTGGCGGTGCCGTTCCCCGCGCCGGGGCCGCGGCCCGCGGCGGCGGCGGTCGAGGCGCCGAATGCCAACGTTGCGAGGGCAAACACCAGTGCGCCCATCAGGATCATCATACGCGTCTTCATCGAAGTCCTCCGTCTTGTGGGGCCGGTCCGGCAAGGGTCCGTCCGGCCATCTGCTTGCTTTACTCTGATCCCAGTGTAGCCGTTCAGTATGGAGGACTTATGGAGACCCCAGGGAGATGGTGTGGGGTTGCGCACGGGCGGCCCACGCACTCGCCAGGCACGCGCCGGCCCAGCGGCTCCCGCATGTTAGATGCGCGCTACCGTGCGTGGCGTTACCCGCCGGCCGCGCGTTGTAACGTGACGGCACGGGTTGGCATCGAATCGATACGCCGGGGCGGGGATGTGGCGAACATGAGGAGGCAGCAATGACGACGGCAGCGAAGCGGTGGGCACGGGATCTGGGCGCCTGGGCCATCCCCGACGCGATCCTGGCCGCGGCGCCCGAGTCACCCTGGGGCTTCCCCAAGGCGCTCTACGCGCGGCGCGCCGACCAGGCGGAGGCGCGACCAAGCCCATCGATCGCGCTCGCGCGCGCGGTGCTGCCGGACGGTGGCACGGTGCTCGACGTGGGTTGCGGCGCCGGAGCGGCGTCGCTGCCCTTGGCTGGGCGCGCTGCCACGCTCGTCGGCGTCGACTCCTCGAGCGAGCTCCTGGCCGCCTTCGCCGAGCGCGCCCAGGCGCGGGGCGTTGCGGTCCGGACGATAGCCGGGACCTGGCCCGACGTGGCGGGCGCGACGCCGGTCGCCGACGTCGTGGTCTGCGCCAATGTGGCCTACAACGTGCCGGATCTCGGCCCGTTCGTCGCGGCGCTGACCGCGCACGCCCGCGTGCGCGTCGTGCTCGAGCTCACGGCCCGCCACCCGCTGAGCGACCTCAACGATCTCTGGCGGCACTTCCACGGCCTGGCCCGCCCGACGCGTCCCACGGCGGGCACCGCCGCCGCCGTGCTGCGCGAGATCGGCATGCAGCCTCACCGCCGTGATTGGGACGCGCCGCCGGTGCCGGGCGGCCTCTTTGACCACCCCGAAGAAGTGGTCGCCTGGACCCGCCGCCGGCTCTGCCTTCCTGCCAGCCGCGACCCTGAGATCGCCGCCTTGCTCGCCACGCAGATGGGCACCCCAGACGGGCGGTACACGCCGGCGCCGCGCCGCATGGTCACGCTCTGGTGGCCGGGCACGGCTGCTTGAGTCGGGCGACACCGTTCAGCGGTGGTTGTAGAACTCGACCTGCCAGCGCCATTCCGACCCGTCGGCAGCGTTCCACCAGGCGATCAGCCGGCCGACCTCGCCGCCGGGCAACATGACCGGGCTGCCCAGGTCGGCCGCGGTGGGCCAGCGGTCCTCCCGCGCGACCTGATCGCCGCTGCGCTGTAGCCGGGTCGTCGGCAACTGTGCTCCCGCACGGCGCAGGCTCTCGCCGCACGCGATCACCGCGTCGGCGGCGTCGCGCACGGTCGCGGCGAGCACGTCGGGCGCGGCGTGCACCCAGAGCACGTCGGTCGGGTCGAGTTTGCCGCGCGCGAAGGGCAAGCCCGTCGCGGCGGCCTCCGGGTACCAGAGATCCCAGGTCTGCATCTCCGCCATCGGCAACTCCTCTACGCGGCCCGGGTGCGTCCGGCGGGGGGATCAGTGCCCGCGATGCACGGGCAGGCCGCCGCGGACCCAGGCGATGATGCCGCCCCGCATGTTGTGTACCGTGGCGAAGCCGCGCTGGCGCAGCAGCCGCGTGGCCGCGCCGCTACGATTCCCCGAGCGGCAGATCACCACGATGGGCTGATCCTTGGGCAGCGTGTCCAGGCGGCCGGCCAGGTCGCCCAGGGGAATGAGAGTGCTGCCGGCGACGTGCGCCTCGGCGTATTCGTAGTGCTCGCGCACGTCGAGCAGGAAGAGGCCCTCGCCCGCGGCCTGGCGCTGGTGTACCTCGGCCGGGGCGACTTCCGGAACCGTTTCTCGGGGACTAAACCAACCGGGCATGTAGATTCTCCTGTGGTAGATGAGCCATGTGGCGATCATTGGTCGGCGGCGCGGTGGCCGCGGATTGCGCGCTCAGCGCGCGACCGGGTAGCCTGCGGCGGCCCAGGCGTCGAAGCCGTCACGCATCTCGACGACGCGGGCGCCGTCGCGCGCGTTCAGCAGGGCGGCTGCGATCGGCGAGCGCGTGCCGCCCGCACAGTAGACCACCAGCGGCATGTCCGCCGGGATCGCGGCGAGATGCTCGCGCAGGTGGCCGAGCGGGATATTCCGGCTGCCGGGGATGTGCCCGGCGGCATATTCGTCGGCACGGCGCACGTCGAGCAGGACGTGGCCGTTCGCCGCCAGGCCCGACGCCAACTGGGCGGCCGTGGCCCGGGCGAATCCCGCCGTCCGGCCGGCGAGGGCATCCTCGGGCGTCCAGTAGGCGGCGATGTCCTCGAGGCCGATCACACGCAGCTCCGCCTGCACGGCGGGCAGATCCGCCTCCTCGACGATCAGGCCGAAGGGGGCGTCGTAGGGCAGCAGCCAGCCGGCCCAGGCCAGGAAGTCGTTCGCGAGGGGCAGGCTGAGCGTGCCGGGCCGGTGGGCGGTGGCGAAGGCGTCGGCCGGCCGCACGTCCGCCACGGACCAGCCCGCGGCCAGTGCCGCCGCCAGGCTATCCGCCGTGCCGCGCGGCGGCGGGGACGGGGCATCAAGGGATGGTCCGTCGCGGTTGATGCGCTTCATCTCGGCGAAGTAGGGCGGCGGCTCCGGTTGCCCGGCCAGCACCTCGGCGACGAAGGCCGCCTCGTCGGGTACCCGGAAGGCCCAACTGAAGCGGGTCTCGTAACCCACGGTGGTCTGCGGCACGGCACCGAGCGCCTTGCCGCAGGCGCTGCCCGCGCCGTGGCCCGGCCAGACTTGCAGGTACTCGGGCAGCGCGCGGAAGCGCTGCAGCGAGGCGTACAGCTGCCGTGCGCCCGGCTCGGCTGTGCCGCCGAGGCCCGCCGCGCGTTGCAGCAGATCAGGCCGGCCCACGTCGCCGACGAAGACGAAGTCGCCGGAGAAAAGGCCGATGGGGCCGTCCGCGCCCGCGCGGTCGGTGACGAGGAAGGCCAGGTGCTCGGGCGTGTGGCCGGGCGTGTGCAGCACGTCGACCTGCAGGTTGCCGACGCGGAAGGAATTGCCGTCGCGCAGTAGCGTCGCGCCGTCCTCGGCCGCGAAGGCGTACTGCCACGCGGCGGGGCCCGCGCCCGACAGGTAGAGCCGCGCGCCCGTGCGGGCCGCCAGCGCGCGGGCGCCCGAGACGAAGTCCGCGTGGATATGGGTCTCGGTGACGGCCGTGATGCGCAGGCCCGCAGCGGCGGCCGCGTCGCGGTAGCGATCGATCTGGCGAGTCGGGTCCACGATCAGCGCATCGCCGGTCGCCTGGCAGCCGAGCAGGTAGGCGGCCTGCGCGAGGCCGTCGTGATAGATCCGTTGTAACAGCATGGGCTCCCTCTCCGTCTGCGGAATCAAGCGCGGCGGGTTGCGCCGCCGTAATGCCTTAGATGCGGCGGCCCGGCCGGAGGTTACATGGATCGGCCGGTCGGCGTGTGGTAACCTCGGGACCGCTCCCGGCATCTAACCAAATGAAACACACGCGGTCAAGCCGCGCCGGGATGCGCCCCGGCGGGCCGGGCCGCGGAGGGCGGAGGGGGAATGCAGAAGCCCTGGGAGATTGACGAGACCATCTACGCGAGCGAGGACGCCTTGCTGGACGGCCTGCGGCGAGGCGACCGCGTCGCGTGCACCTGCCTGTTGCGGCGCTACATGCCCCGCCTCTACCGCCTGGCCCTCCAGCTAACGGGCGAGTCGGATGACGCCGAGGATGTGTTGCAGGAGAGCTTTATCCACGCCTGCGCTGAGATCCCGCGCTTCGAGCGGCGCAGCAGCCTCGGGTCGTGGCTCTACCGCATCGTGCTCAACACCGCCCTGATGCGGCTGCGGCGCCGCCGGCCGACCGTGTCGCTCGGCACGCCGGGCGGCGATGCAACGGCGCCGGCGCTGGATCCACCCGATCCGGACGCCGACCCTGGCGACCAGTATCTGTCGCGCGAGCTCCTGGCTCAGATCGAGGCGGCCGTTCTGGCGCTGCCCGAAACGTTGCGCACGGCCGTAGTGCTGCGCGACCTCGAAGGGCTGAGCACGGCCGAGGCGGCCATGGCCCTCGGCATCAGCGAAGCCGCCCTGAAGGTCCGCCTGCACCGCGGCCGGCTGGCCCTGCGCACGGCACTGACCCCCTACGTGGGTGGCACCGTGACGAAAGGAGGGGACCTGCATGAGTAAGCCGATCACGCCGGCCGCATGTGTGGTGCTGGACACGCTGATCGATCGGCTGGGCGAGGACGCGCCCGATGCCGTCGTCACCCACACCATCTTGGACCACGTGGCTTGTTGTCCGACCTGCTGTCAGGCTGAGGCCGTGCTCACGCGCCTGCTGGCCGACTACCGCTTCGCCGGCACGGCGATGCCCGCGCGCCTGGAGCGCCGCTTGCTGGACCACGTTTGTAGCCAATTCGGTACGCCGGAGTGCCCGCCCCATTAGGCGTGGCCCCGGACGTGCTCATCCCTTGGAGGAGGATATTCGTGACTGCTAATCGTACTGCTTATGGCTTTGGGACGACCATGAATCTGCCGATGGACGAGGCGCGCGAGCGAGTGACCGCCGCGCTCAAGGAGCAAGGCTTCGGTGTGCTGACCACGATTGACGTGCAGGCCACCTTGAAGCAGAAGATCGACGTCGACTTCGAGCCCTACGTGATCCTGGGCGCCTGCAATCCGCCGCTCGCCCATCGTGCGCTCGAGATCGAGCACGACGCCGGTCTGCTCCTGCCATGCAACGTCATCGTCCATGCTCATGGGGCCCAGACCCGGGTCGACTTCGTTGACCCGCTGGCCATGCTCGGCGTGATCGACAATCCGGCGATGACCGCCGTGGCCGAGGAAGCGCGCACGCGGCTGCTGCGCGCGCGCGACCGCCTGACCGCGGAGTCCTGATCTCGGCCTGATCCCGAATGGATGTAACCCGGGTACGGCCCCGTGCATCTTAACCCGCGAAGGGCGCGCGGCGCGCAGTCGGTTCGGGATGTGCCCTGTGCGCCGCCGCCGTGATTCGCCAGCTATACATGAGGAGAACTCACTAATGGAGACTAAACCGAAGGACAAGGGTGCCGCAGCCGGGAGTGCGGTGCAGGAGGTCTCAGACGAGACGTTCATGGCCGAGGTGGTCGAAGCCGGCACGCCCGTGCTGGTCGATTTCTGGGCCCAGTGGTGCGGCCCCTGCAAGTTCATGGGCCCCATCTTCGCCAAGGTCGCGCCCGACTATGAGGGCCGGGTCAAATTCGCCAAGCTCGACGTGGACGCAAACTACGAGGTGCCGGGTGCGCTACAGGTGCGCAGCATCCCGACGTTTGCCCTCTTCTCGGGCAACACCGTGGTGGCGGCGGGCGTCGGCGCGATGCGCGAGCCCGATCTCCGCCACTGGATCGACGAGGCCCTGACGCGGGTGCCGGCCGCGGAGGCGGCGGCTGCCCAGCCTGCGGGCTAATCGCGGGGCCGGGCCGGGGCCGCCTGGCGGGACGACGCCACGTCGTCAGCCGGCCAGGCGCCCCAGGGCCACCCCGATCAGCGTGGCCGTCAAGCCCAGCAGCAGGCTGCCGCCCGCGTTGAACGCCGCGGCACCGTACTCACCGTCCTGCAGCAAGCGCACCGTCTCATAGGTGAACGTCGAGAACGTAGTGTAGGCGCCGAGGAAGCCGGTTGCCAGCAGCAGCCGATACGTCGGGTCGGCGACCAGCCGCTGCTCCAGCAGCGTGAGCACCAACCCCAGGATCAGCCCCCCGCTCAGATTGATGAGCAGTGTGCCCCACGGAAAGGCGGTCCCCAGGCGGGCCGCGACCCAATTCGTCAGCCAGTAGCGCGCGTTGGCGCCCGCCGCGGCGCCCACCGCGATGATCAGGAACTCCCGCATCCGCGCGTTGTCCTCCTGCCGCATTGCGATCCGGACCCGCAGGGCCCGCGAGGCCACAAAAAGGCTCCTACCGGATCGGAATTGAACCGGTAGAAGCCATCAGCCCCGCGGGGGGGCGTTACGCGAGCCTCATCGCGCCGGCCGGCGGCCGGGGGCCACGCTGCGTGGCGCCCTCGTTATACCCGACCGCCGGCCCGGCTGTCAAGCGGCCGGGGGCTAGAAGTCCGCGCCGCCCGCACTCGACGTGTCTTGTCGCCGCTTGATTCCGGAGTCGATCGCGCCGATTAGCTGCTTCCAGAGTGCGGGGCGCTCCTGCTGCGCCGCGTTGAGCAGGGCCTGAACCGGCGCAGCCGGGCGACCGGAGACCCGTTGGTGTGTGCGCTCGGGCAGCGTGTACTTCTGGGTCGCGATCACCTGCAAGCGCTTGACTGTCTCCACGTCGAGGACACCACGCAGTCCGAGTCCGTCTTGCACGAGGCCGGGGGTCAGGCTGTAGTACAACTGGGCGTCGCGGCCGAGCACGTGGTAGGCGATGTCGGCCCCCTCGACCGGCTCACGGCGGATTTGCCGGCAGATGGCATCTTCGAGGCTGTGCCGTCCGGCCAACGCGTGGCCGGGCCAGCCGGGTCGGCGTAGAGCGCCTGTACGGTTCATAGGCCCAACAGGGCCTTCTTAGGGCGGGTTTCCAGGCGGATGTTTCCGACCTGCTCTTTGGCCAGGTAGGCGGCGGTCCAGAGGGCGCTCCCGAGTTCGCGGGCTTTCACCTTGCCCTCGATGTGGAGCAAGGTCACCTTCGACTCCCGGGCGTTGGCCGGCGGGCGAATTCGTCCCCACGCAGGACCACAAGGTCGCTGGGGTAAGGTCGACGGCGACGCTCCCGGGGGCAGCGATGGCGCTGGGTCGGACGTTATCCATGGTTCTCCTCTGTTGCATGGAGTGGGTCGTCGCCGGGCAGACGAGGCGACGCGTAATCGGCCTATATAGCAGAAAACCGACGAGAGTGTGTACAAGAACCGGCTGTATGTGACGAATTGAGACAGGACGTGGCGGCAGAGCCGAGGCCCCGGTTGCTCTCCTGAGAGGAACTGCGCAGACCTGGTGAGTAGGCGCAAGGCGCGACGTCGATACTTCGACCCGACACGCGCCGTGGGGGGCGGTGCGGTGGGCGCTTTCCACGCGGGATGCTCCTGTCCGTTCAGGCCAGTCCAAGCCGGACACGCAGCACATCGCCGGGACCTAGCTCGACCCGGGACCCCAACCGCAATATGACCGACTCGGCGGTACGCTCAACTTGCGCCGCGACCGGCGCGCCTCGCGCTTGCACGTCGGGTGACTGCACGTGGCTCATCTCGCCGAGGCGCAAGGTCCGCAGCGCCAGGCGGCCGCCGTCGACCGTGATCTCAACCTGGAGTTCGCCTGCGGTCCGGCGTTGCAGGTACTCTCCCCAGGCCGTGCCGGCGCTAAACACACAACGGAAGTCGTCTGCCGCGCACGCCGGTGCGAAGCTCAGACTGCCGGCGGCGACGTCGCAGTGGAAGCCACTCAGCGCGAGCAGCAGGGCCCAGCTCGACATGCTGCGGGCGTAGTGATGCCCACACTCGACCTCATCCCAGGGGTTGCGCCGCGTGCCGTCATGGCGAGCGCGCACCGCCTCGACGAGCACCAGCCCCTCGTCCAACCAGCCCTCGTAGATTAGCTCCGCCGCGACCTGGTATTCGACCCCGGTCCAGACCTCATCGGAGTACACGAACGGGAAGCGTGGGCGTCCACCGTGCGGCCATGAGCAGAGCAGTAGGCCGGCTTCGTCATTCAGCACGTAACTGCGTTGGCAGTTGACGTGGTCGCGGAAGCTGTCCCGGAAGTTGTGCGCGAAGATTGCCCGTCCCGCCATGCGAATGTGTGCCACCGGGAGGAGGTCGCCCAGGTCGAGCATGTGCGCGTAGAGCTGGCCGAGCAGATGGTCGGACAGACAGCCCGTGCCATGCTGGTACTTGTGCGCGTCGACGTCGGCGAGCCGCTGGACAAAGTACTCGCCGTTCCAGAGCAGGGCGTCGGCGTGTTGGCTGCCGAGTTGGAACGCCTCAGTGGCGCGCCGGGCAAGATCCGGCTCCTCCAGCACCCGTGCGAGCGCTCCAACCGCCCGCAACGCCGCCAGATAGTAGATCTGCGTGAGCGGGTTTGGGCCGTAGAACTCGATGTCGTAGGTGTTGTGCTGCCGCCCGTCGAGCACCTGATCGCGATCCGTATCCCAGTGCGCTGCGGCAAAAGCGATCGCGCGCTTGACTCCAGGCCAGACCGCCGCCAGCCATGCGCGGTCACCGCTGAGTAGCCACTCGCGGTAGACACGCAGGATGCTGCCCAACTGCCCGTCGGCCGCCGGCTCCGGCTCCCCGTCGCCCCAGGGCCAGAGGAACCGGCTGCCGAAGGTCTGATGGGTCCGGAAGGCCATGTAGCCCCGTGCGTCAGTCTCCGTGACGAACTCGATGCGCCGCATCTCCCGCTCCAAGCTGGGGAAGAGGTAGGCGAGCGTCTGCGCGTAGCTCCAGACGTGGGTGCAGCTGCCCTCACAACAGCCGGCCGTGTCGAAACAGCCCTCGAAGCCGAAGAAGCGGCCGTCCTCCAGCCAGAAGCAGGTAGGGCTGCGCAGCGGCACGATGTTGGCCGATATCGCGTCGAGCACGGCAGCGGGCAGGGTGCTGCCGAACAGCGCTGCGTGGAAGCGCCGGGTCATCCCTTCCAGCCGCGGCATCTCCGCCTCCACGTAGCGGGCGACTTCCCAGCTACTCGCGAACCGCGCGGCGTAGCGGTTGCGCACGCGCGGCGCATCCGGACGGTTATCCCAGCTGTTCGTGCGATTGGGGAAGAACCAGGCCAGCACGAAGCGGTAAGCGTGCTCGGCCCCCGGCGCCAGCGTATCGACCAGCCCCAAAGTGGCCGTATCCGTTGTGCCCGGCGGGCTCGGCGTGTCGTAACCAAGGTCGGTCAGCAGCCCGTCGGTCGCGAAGTCATCCCAGAATTCCTGCAGGAAGTCGTACCAGGCGCCGCGCAGCCAGGCGCGCTTCACCGTGACGTGGGGGTACGTCGTGACCAGGCTCAGATCGCCGAAGGGCAGCGCGTCCGCGCCGTACTGCTCCGAACGCAGGTGCAGGCCGCGCACCCGCTCCTCGGCCCGGTACTCGTTGACGTTCTGGCCTGTGCCGCCCGCGGCGAGGTTGCCGAACGCGTCAAACGCTGGACCGCCAACCGGGTTGATCAGCGAGGCGGCCAGCGTTATGGCGACCGGTGTGGCCCCGGTATTGCGCAGGGTGTAGGTGAATATCGCGCAAGGTAGCCCGGAATCGTCGGGGTTCAGCGGCAGAAGCGGCGTGAAGGCCTCCAGCCGCACGGCCAGCGGCAGTGGGTCGGACGCGAAATCGATCCAGGCGAAGGGGTATTCGCCGCGGAACGTGGTACCGGGCAGCCGCGGCAGCCCGGCCGCCGTCGCTGGATGATATCCGTGCGACAGATCGTGCGGCGGAGGGATTGGCCCCTCGAGCACCCGCGTCACGGCGGGCGCCTCGCCGGCCTGGGCGCGAATGGCGAAGAAGGTGTTGGGCAGGCGCGCACCCTTGCCCGGCGAGTTGAAGATCTCCCAGTCGCGCAGATCGCCGCGCGCGCCCAGCGAGACATTGCCCGTGCCGATGCCGCCCAGCGGAAAAGCGAGCGCCTGCTTCCCAGCGTCGAAGGTCCGCCCGACGCTCGCGGCTGCTCCCGGCTCGGCCGCCGCGGGCGACGTTGTCTCGGCGCCCTGGACAACAGGCGAGCCCGCGGAAATGCGCCCACGTCCGCTCTGAATCATCGCGTTGCACACATGGGCCACCTCCGCTGACGACACCAAATTACCGGATCCGGCACCCTCCGCGCACCCGCCGTGTCCTGCTATGGCGGGGATGCGCTCGCCGTGGGCGGCCGCGCCGCCGGCCGCGTGCCGTGTGACGGCGTAGCCCCGCCATGATAGATCAGCGGCCGGTCGATTGCCAGCCACTCCGTCCTCCTCGCTGGTTTCAGCCTCCGATCGGGCCTGGCCCGCTTTTTGATTGAACTCGCCGCCAGGAAGGGCCGCCGCGGAGATGCGCTTGCCCGCCGGCCGCATGCCGGGGTCGGGCCCACGTTCTCGCCACCCGAAAGGAGGCCACTCGATGCATCGTCGCATGAGACCACTTCTGCTGGTCGTCCTGATCGCCCTCATCGCCATCGCCGGGGCGGCGCCCGCGCCGCTGTGGGCGCAGACCGCCACGCCGGGCGCCTCGCCGGGTACCGCCACGTCACCGGCCCTCGCCCCGGCGCAGCACCAAACGCTGCTGAGCATCGCGCGCGACGTCTGGCACTTCTACGGCTACGATGCGGACATCGACCCGCACACGGGCCTGCCCCGCGACAACATCGGCTTCGACGGCGCACCGCCGCAGGGTAACTACACCTCGCCGACCAACATCGGCGTCTACCTCTGGAGTATCGTCGCCGCGCTTGACATGCACCTCGTCAGCCACGACGCGGCGCTGCAACGCTTCAACCTGACCATCGGCACCGTGGAGCACCTGCGCAAGTGGAACGGCTTCTTGCTCAGCTGGTATGACACCACGAACGGCCACTGCTTGACCGGGCCCGGCGGCCAGGACTGTGAGAACGGCTCGATCTCCGGCCAGCTGATCTCCACCGTCGACAACGGCTGGTATGGTGCCGGGCTGGTCGTGACCCGCCAGGCGCTGGGCGCGATGCACTGCCCCGAATGCCGCGACCTGGCCCAGCGCGCCTCGGCGTTGCTGCAGGCCATGAACTACGGGCAGTTCTTCGATTACGGCGACCAGTGCACCGACATCACCGCCGGCCAGATGTACGGCGGCTGGATCGTCGACCAGGGCCCGGCCGGGTTCCATTACGGCAACCTGAACACCGAGACTCGGATCGCCGCCTACATGGGCATCGGCACGCACACGATGCCCGGCGACGTCTGGTGGCGCACCTGGCGCACGTTGCCCAGCACCAACCCGCCGCCGCCGCCGACCGGCTGCGCCATGGACACAGCGAATTTCGACTGGCAAGGCCAATACCCGCCGCACGGCAACTATACCACCTACAATGACCCACAGTCGGGCCAGCCTTTCCAGGTCTTCGAGGGGCATTACGTCTACACGGACACCGCCGAGTTCGGCGACATCCCGTTCGTGCCGAGTTGGGGCGGCAGCATGTTCGAGGGCCTGATGCCCAACCTGGTGGTCCCGGAAACGGCCTGGGGCACGCAGAGCTTCGGCCTCAACGACCGGCGCTACGCGCAGATGCAGGTGGCCTGGGCGCGGGAAGGTCTGCACTATCCCGTCTGGGGCCTGTCGCCGTCGAGCACGCCCGACGACACCGGCGGCTACACGGCTTATGGCGCGGTCGGCCCGCCCTACCCGAACGCCCTGGCCTCGAACGCCAATTGCTGTCCCTATGAGCAGGGCGCGGTCACGCCGCACGCCTCGTTCCTGGCACTCGACGTGATCCCGGGCGAGGCAATGGCCAATATCGAGGCCCTGCGGCGCCTCTACCCGGACCTCTACGGCCCCTACGGCTTCTATGACGCCGTCTCGCCGATCACGGGCCAGGTCGGGCACCGCTACCTGGTGCTGGACGAATTCGATGATCATGGCCGCGCTGGACAATGCCCTGGAGGGCGACGCCATGCAGCGCCACTTCGCCGCCGATCCGGTCGGCCAGGCGGTGCGGCCCTATCTGACGATAGAGCACTTCTCCATTCATTAACCGATCCGTTTCGGCGTGTCTCCGCGGCCGGCGCGCCGAATCCTTGGGCCGGGATGCTCCGCGCGAGCGTCCCGGCCGGGCCTGCCCCGCCCTCCCCACCGCTCCCGCCACGCCTGTGCTACCTTGCGCGGCGCCGTCCGGCCGCATCTTGACAACTTCTTCATAAGATCTTAACACCCTGTCCGCTACAGTGAAGATGCGCCCCGCCGCCCCTTGCGGGGCCTCACCGAACCCAACGGAGGTGTCGTCTTCTCATGCAAGGCATCTTAAGCGCCGGGCGCACTCGGCCCGCGGCGCCACAGACCGCCGCCCGGCTGCGGCGCCCGCGTCGTCCTCACCGCCTGCGCGGCATGCTGATCGCCGCCGACCTGGTGGCGCTCGCCGTCGCCGTTACAGTCTGGCGGCTGACCACCGCCGCCACGCCCGTCGCACCGCCCATCCCGGTTCCCGTGAGTCGGGGCGATATCGACGTGACCGTCGATAGCAGTGGCGCGACCGCCGCGAGCCGATCGAGTGACCTGACCTTTCCGGCCGCCGGGCAGGTTGAGGACGTGCTCGTCCGGCCAGGCGATCACGTGACCCGTGGCCAGCCGCTTGCCCGCCTCGACGCCCAGGCGCTGCAGTTGGCGGTCACCCAGGCGCAGGCCGGGCTGACGTCAGCGCAGGCCGCGCTCGCGCGGCTGCAGGCCGGCCCCACCGCCGAACAGCGGGCCGGCGCGAACGCTGCGCTGGCGGCCGCCCGGGCCAACCTGGCGAAGGTTCAGGCCGGCGCCTCGGCGCAGGATCTGGCCGACGCGACCGCCGATCGGCAGGCGGCCGAGGCCAACCTGGCCAAGGTGCAAGCCGGCGCCACCGACGATCAGATCGCCAACGCCGAGGCCGACGTGCGCAGTGCCGCGGCCAATCTGGCGAAGGCCCAAGCCGGACCGACCGCCCAGGACCTGGCCGATGCCCGTGCCGAGGTTCAGGCCGCGCAGGCCGCCGTCGATCAGCTGACCGTTGGGCCCAGCGCGGAGGCGCTGGCCGCAGCCCGAGCCGGGCTGGCATCGGCGCAGGCACAGCTGACCGCGCTCCAGGCCGGACCGACCACGGCACAAGTGCGTGCCGCCCAACTGCAAGTCTCCAACGCGGATGACCATCTTGCCGCGGTGCGATCGTCGACCTCGCTCGCCAAGCAGCAGGCCGAAACCAACCTCGCCCAGGCGGCCAACGCCGTGCGCGACGCCCAGGATGGATTGAGCGAAGCCGCCGTGATTATGGTGCCGCGCAAAGGGCAGCAGAATATCCTGAACCCCGACGGCTCCTTCAATAGCGACGCAACCCAGGCGCAGATCGATCACTACAACGCCGCGCTGCGCGCCGAGCAGGACGCCGAGGGCACGATGCACAAGGCCCAGTTGACGCTGGACGACGCGCGGCAGCAAGAGAGCCTGGGCGTGGCCGACGCGCAGCGCGCCCTGGACGACGCCCGGCAGGCGCTCGCCGATCTGCAGGCGCCGCCGGCTGCCGCGGACCTCGCCGCCGCGAACGCGGCCATCGCCACGGCCCAGAGCACCCTCGCCCAGTTGCAGGCACCGCCGACCGACGCGGCGCGCGCGAGCGCGCAGGCGGCGCTGACCAAGGCGCGCGACACGCTCGCCCGGCTGCAAGCCGAGCCGCTGGCGAGCGACGTTGCGGCCGCGCAGGCCACACTAGATAAGGCGCGTAACACACTGAACGCGCTCAAAGCCGGCCCTACAGCCGCCGACGTTGCCACGGCGCAGGCTGCTGCCGACAAGGCCCGCGACGCCCTAGCGCGCCTCAAGGCCGAACCGTTGGCCGCCGACGTCGCCGCGGCCCAATCCCAGGTCGCCGGTGCGCAGACAACGCTGGCCGCGCTGCAGCCCACCGCGGCGGATCTCGCCGCGGCGCAGGCGCAGGTCGCGGCGGCGCAGGCGACGCTGGCTACGGCCCAACGCGCGCTTGCCGGTGCCACGCTCACGGCGCCGTACACCGGCACCGTCGCCACGGCGCCGATCAATCCCGGCGACCAGGTCGGCGTGAACACCACCGCCGTCACCCTGGTCGACGCGTCCGCGCTCCACGTCGACGTCGATCTTAGCGAGAGCGACGTGGCGCGGGTGGCTACCGGCCAGCCGGTCAAGCTTACCTTCGACGCGCTGCCGCAAGCCGTGCTGACCGGCACCGTCACCGCGATCGGCACGACCGGCTCGTCGAGCCAGGGCGTCGTGACCTACCTGGTCACCGTCAGCTTCGACCCGGGCAGGGTGCCGGTCAAGGTCGGCATGAGCGCCAACGCGGGCATCATGGTCGAGCAGCGCCAGGGCGTGCTGCGCGTCCCGAATCGGGCACTCACGACGGTCGGGCCGCTGAAGTCGGTGCAGGTGCTCTACGGCACGCAGGAAACGCCGGTCACCGTGTTCGTGCAGACCGGGGTCACCGACGGTAGCTGGACCGAAATCACCGGCTGTGTGGAGACCGGTAGCCAGTGCCTCCAGGATGGCGACAAGGTCGCCGTCAACCTGCCGGCGGCCACGGGCAGCAGTAACGGCTCGCCGTCAGGCGGGACGTTCTTTGTCGGTGGACCGGATGGTGCCGCCCCCCCGAGCAAGCAGATCATCACGATTGGCAATGGGGGCGGGAAGTGAGCACGCTTATCGCGACCCGCGACCTGGCCCGACACTACCCGATGGGCGACGTCGTCGTCGAGGCGCTGCGCGGGGTGAGCTTCGACATCGCCCGTGGGGAGTTCGTGGCGGTCATGGGCCCGTCCGGTTCGGGCAAATCGACGCTGATGAACCTGCTTGGCTGCCTCGACCGGCCCACAGGGGGCCAGTATGTGCTCGACGGCCTGCCCGTCGAGGATCTGACCGGCGACGAGCTTGCCGCCGTGCGCAACCGGAAGATCGGCTTCGTCTTCCAGAGCTTCAACCTGCTGGCGCGCATTACCGCGCTGGCGAACGTCGCGCTCCCGCTGCTCTACGACGGCACGCTGAGCCGGGACGAGCGGGAGGAGCGCGCGCTGCTGGCGCTGGAGGCGGTCGGCCTGACCGACCGCCTGTGGCATCACCCGAGGGAGCTTTCGGGCGGCCAGCAGCAGCGCGTGGCCATCGCCCGCGCGCTGGTCACCGACCCGGCCCTGCTGCTGGCCGACGAGCCGACCGGCAACCTCGACTCGCATTCGAGCGCCGAGCTCATGGCGCTCTTCCGCGAGCTCAACAAGGCCGGTATCACGATCGTGCTGGTGACCCACGAAGCCGCCGTCGCGGAATACGCCCACCGCACACTGACGATCCACGACGGGCTGCTGGCGAGTGACAGCGCCACAAGCACGGAGGTGACGGATGGCCGCGCTTGAGCAGACGCGCCCCGCGCTCGTGTCGTCCGACGTGGCTCCGGCCATCCCCGCCCCGCCGGGCATCCGGCCGGGGGACACCATGCGCATCGCGCTTGAGAATCTGCTGGCCAACCCGGGGCGCACCGTGCTGACCGCCCTCGGCGTCATCATCGGCGTGGCGGCCGTGGTGGCCTTGCTGGCCGTGGGGCGCGGCGCGCAGGACCAGATCGCCGCGCAGATTACCGCGAACGGCGTGAACCTGCTGACGATTCGCGCGCAGGGCGCGGCAGGCGGCGGCAACGCCACGCTGACCGACGCCGACGCCACGGCCATCGCCGACCCGGCCAACGTGCCCGACGCCATTCAGGTTTCGCCGGAGCTCGTGAACATCGCCAAGATCGTCGCCGGGTCAAACAACAACGCGACGATTGTGCTGGGTGCCACGCCCGCCTACCCGCCGATCCATCACGAAACCTTGACCTCCGGCGCGTTCTTCGACGCCAGCCAGAGCGACTCGCTGGTAGCCGTGCTCGGCGCCCGCGAGGCGACGACCTTGTTCCCGGACCAGAATCCCGTCGGCCAGGCGATCCGCATCAACGCTCACAGCTTCCATGTGATCGGCGTGCTGGCCGGCAAAGGCCGCGGCGCGGGCGGCTTCGACGACGACGCGGTCATCGTGCCGCTGGCCGTCTCCCAGCACCGGCTGTTCGGCGGCCGGGTGCTGGGCCAGGGCGGCGCAGCACCGGTCTCGTCCATCGTGGTGCAGGTGCGCGACGCCTCGGTGATCACCCGGGCCAGTTCCGAGATCACCGCGCTGCTGCGTGACCGCCACCGCCTGCCGTCCACCGGCGTGGCCGACGACTTCACGATCGACAATCAGCAGGACCTGATCAACACCCTGACCCAGTCCACCCGGACCATGACCTTCTTTCTGGCGGCGATCGCGGCCATCTCCCTGCTCGTCGGCGGGATCGGCATCATGAACATCATGCTGGTCTCCGTGCGCGAGCGCACCCGCGAGATCGGCCTGCGCAAAGCCATCGGCGCGCGCGAACGCGACATCCTGGCCCAGTTCCTCGTCGAGGCTCTGAGCCTCAGCGGCACGGGCGGCCTGATCGGCCTCGGCATCGGGGTGCTGATCGCCGTCGTGGTCGACAACAGCGGACAGACGCCGGCCATCGTCAGCCCCGAATCGGCCCTACTCGCCGTGGGCTTCGCGCTCGCGGTCGGCCTGTTCTTCGGCATCGAGCCCGCCCGCCGGGCCGCGCGCCTCGATCCCATCGAGGCTCTACGCTACGAATAGCACGCCTGGCGTGCGCATCATGAGGAGAGACGATTCGATGAAGCGGATTGCAGTGGCCGCGCTCGTGCTGGTCGCCGTGGCCTGTGGGGTGGCGGTCTACATGTTCCTGCGCGTGCAGGATCCGGCGGCGGCCGGCGACGCCGCGGCCCAACAGGCGCGTGACGCCTTCTTCGCCGCGCGGGGCAACGGCACCCCGGCCCCGGACGTCGCGGTGACCGGCAACGACACGAGCGGCAAGGCGCCCGGGCGGGTCGGCGTGGTCACGGCCGTCGACGGCGACCGGTTCACCATCCGGAACCCGGCGGACAGCACGACAACGACGCTCCACCTGGCCCCGGGCAGCCCCGTGCAGCGGGAGGTCAGTGGCACGCCGGCCGACCTCGTCGCCGGCACGCGGATCCTGGCCATCGGCACCACCGCCGGGGGCACGCTGACCGCCCGAACCATCCAGATCACGACCCCGGGAGCCGGGGGCGGAGCGGTGTTCATCCAGAAGGGCAGTGGCGGCGTGCCGCCGTCCGGCACCTCCGGCGGGCCGGTGATCATCCAGAGCACGCCCGGGGCGGGGGGCGCCACGCCGCCCGTGGGCGGGCAGACGACCACGCTGCCGCCGCTGGCCGGCACGATCACGCAGGTGGCAGGCACCCTGCTCACCGTGCGAGCGACCGACGGCACGACGGCGACTGTGCAGGTCGCCGACAGCACGGCGATCCGGAAGCAGGCGGCCGGTACGCCGGTCGACGTCCATGTCGGCGACACGATCGCCGCTCAGGGCAGCCCCGTCGACGGCGTGTTCGAGGCCTCGAGCCTGCAGGTGCTACAGCCGGCGGCGCCGTGAGCACGCGGCGCCGGGGCGGCACGGCCGGCTATGCTATAATGGCGCAGCTATGGCCCTGCGCCGGTCCCCGCATGCGCGGCGCTCCGGGTCCTGCCCGGCGGCTGCCGCGTGCGCCGGGACCCGCGGGCTGTAGAAGGAGTTTGACACACGATGCCCCGCAAGGTGCTGGTGGTCGACGACGACCGGAAACTGGTCGATCTGGTGCGGCTCTACCTGGAGCGTGACGGCTACGCCGTCTTGACCGCCTACGACGGCCGCCAGGCGCTGGAGATCAGCCGCCGCCGCGCCCCCGACCTGATCGTGCTCGACCTCATGCTGCCCGCCGTCGACGGCCTCGACGTCTGCCGGATCCTGCGCGCCGAGTCGCTGGTGCCGATCATCATGCTGACCGCGCGGACGACCGAAGAGGACCGCCTGCTCGGGCTCGACCTCGGCGCCGACGACTACGTGACCAAGCCGTTCAGCCCGCGCGAGCTCGTTGCGCGCGTCCGTGCGGTGCTCCGGCGTGCCGCGGCCGCCGCGCCGGGCACGCCGTCCGCGCTGCACTTCGGCGACCTGCGCATCGACTTCACGCGGCACGCCGTCCAGATCGGCGCCACGCCCCTGCGCCTCACGCCGAAGGAATTCAAGCTGCTGGAGACGCTGGTCCGCGCGCCGGGCCGGGCGTTCTCGCGGCTCGAACTGCTCGAGCAGGTCTTCGGCTACGACTACGAGGGCCTCGAGCGGACGGTCGATGTGCACGTCATGAACCTGCGGCGCAAGCTCACCCCGGACCCCGCCATGCCGAGCTACATCGAGACGGTCTTCGGCGTGGGCTACAAGTTTGTGGAGACTTTCGATGCTGGCTAGTCTGCGTTTGCGCTTCCTCGTGGCCCTGATGGGCGTGGTCCTGGTCGCCGTCGGCACCCAGGCCGTGCTGGTCAGCCAGTCGACCAAGAGCGCCTTCACCCGCTACGTGGACGTGAACGTCGCGCGCGACCAGATGGTGGCGTCGACGCTGCTGAAGGCGCCGTCGGATCTGGCCGACACGGGCAAAATCCAGGCGACGCTGCAGCAGCTATCGGTCAATGGCGACGCACGCTTCGTGGCGGCTGACGGCAGCGGGGTGGTGATCGCCGACTCGAGCGGAGGCCTCGTGGGCAAGCCGCTCGGCGCGACGGGCGGCGCGGCTGTGGCGCCGCTACCGGACCCGGCCCTGGGCCCGTTCGCTGCCGCACCAGATCCGGGGGCCCCGTTGTCGTACTCGGCCGGGGTGAAGATCGGCCAGCCCTTCATCGCGCCCGCAGGGACGCTGCCGTCCAAGCCGGCAGGGGCGGTGCCGGTGTTCCTGTTCGTCGCGCCTGATGGTGCCGGCGAGACCGCGCCGCCGGGCAAGAGCATCGTCGTCGCGCGCGTAATGGGTACGAGCGGTCCGAACGAGAGCAACTTCCTCGGCAGCATCAACCAATCGCTGCTGGTCACCGGCGGCGCAACGGGCCTCGCGGCGTTGCTGCTGGCGCTGCTGCTGGCGCGTGGCGTCGTCGGCCCCGTCGAGACGCTGACGTTGGCCGCCCGCCGCATGGAGAAAGGCGACCTGAGCGGCCGGGTGACGGTGCGGGCCCACGGCGAGATCGGTGAGCTCGCACACGCCTTCAACGCGATGGCCGACGGCCTGGGCCGGCTCGAACGCGTGCGCCGCAGCATGGTCACCGACATCGCGCACGAGCTGCGCACGCCGCTGGCCAACATCCGCGGCTACCTCGAAGCGCTACGCGACGGCGTCGTGGCGCCGACGCCCGCGCTCCTCGACTCCCTGCACGAAGAAGCGCTGCTGCTCACCCGCCTGGTCGCGGACCTGCAGGAGCTGGAGCTGGCCGAAGCCGGGCAGCTGCGGCTTGCGCGCCGGCCCGTGGCGGTCGGCGATCTGGTGGCCAAGGCGGTACAGGCGGTGCAGCCCACCGCGGCGGCCAAGGGCGTCGCCGTCGCGGCGGCGCCGCTGCCCGACCTCCCGGCGCTGCAGGCAGACCCCGATCGGCTGGGCCAGGTGCTGCGCAACCTGCTATGCAACGCAATCACGCACACGCCGGCCGGCGGGGCCGTCACGGTGACGGCCGGGGCGACGGCGGGTGGGATCGAGCTGCGGGTCAGCGACACGGGCAGCGGCATCGCGGCCGATCAGTTGCCGCACATCTTCGACCGCTTCTACCGCGGCGACCCGTCGCGTGCCCGCAGCACGGGCGGCGCCGGCCTGGGCCTCGCGATCGTCCAGGCGCTCGTCGCGGCACACGGCGGCACGGTGCGCGCCGCGAGCCCGGGCCCCGGCGGCCGCGGCAGCACCTTCACCGTGACGCTCCCGGTGGGCCGCCCACCGCCGTGCTAACGCCCATGCTCTGCCCTATGGCCCCCGCCGCACGCGCGACCGTGCGAGATGCCGCTGGGTTCGCCTGGCTTCCCGTCTGGGCGGTGCGCACCGGATCCGCGGTCGGGTGCGCCACATTGTTTTGCGGACGCGACCTGAGCATGCGCGAGTACGCGCGCAGATCGCGCTCGCTTGCAAAACCATCTGGCGCACCCGGGGCACACTCCGCGCCGCCCCGGCCCCCGTGTCAGAGCCCGTGGCCGCGCGTCGCCATTACGGATTGGCACTGCGCACCAATCCCCAGCGCTGCCCCGCCCCCAGCCGGCCGCGCGACCGGGGCGCGGAGGGGACGGCCCCACCGGGCCGCCCGGCTCCCCCAAGATCCGGCCTCAGGTTAGCCGGGATGCGAGGGCAGGGCCTCTGTGGGAGGCGGCGCCCTCCGGCGAGGCCGCCGCCCCCCAAGGCCGGCGGGTCGCCCCGATCGCTTGTAGGCCGGGGCGGCCGCGCGGGGACAAGGCCGTCCCGCGGATCGCGAAGGCGGGGCCACGCCAAGGATCCCCGCACCCAGGCCTCAGCCAACGACGACCGGCAGCGCCAGTCCACCCGGCCCAAAATGTCCCATCCATGTCCCATCGCGATTACTACTACGTCACGCTATAAACGCGAAGGATACGCCGTCTGCGCCGCGTCCGCGACGCCTGGGATCGCCCCAGTGTCCCGAAAATGGGACATTCTGTGACATTCTGGGACATCCTGGCGCGTCCGCCCGGCTGGCGGCCCGGCCGGGGCCGCCAACCGGGCGCGCCACGTGGTTTTGCGGACGCGACCTGAGCATGAGCGATGACGCGAGCAGATCGCGCTCGCTTGCAAAACAATCTGGCGCACCCTCCGCGGTCCCTCTCCCTTGGCACCCCTGCCGCCCCGGTGGTATGATGGGGATGGCGGTGACAGTGCCGTGGCCGCCCGGCGGCAGCCGCAGCGAGGAGCAGCAGAGCGATGGACAGGCAGATCCTCAGCGCGTTTCGGGCGATTGTGGGCGCCGCGGGGCTGCTGACCCGGCCGGACGAGCTGCAAACCTACGAGTGCGATGGGCTCACGAACTTCCGCGTCATGCCCGCCGCGGTGCTGCTGCCGACCTCGACGGCGCAGGTGCAGGCCATCCTGCGAATCTGCCACCACGCGCGGATCCCCTTCGTCGCGCGCGGGGCGGGCACCGGTCTCAGCGGCGGGGCGCTGCCGATCACCGGCGGCATCGTCATCAGCCTCGCACGCATGAACCACATCCTCGACGTCGATCTGGCGAACGCCCGCGTCGTGGTCGAGCCGGGCGTCATCAACGCTGAGGTCAGCCGGCGCGTCGCGCCGCACGGCTACTTCTACGCGCCGGACCCCTCGTCGCAGTCGGTCTGCAGCATCGGCGGCAACGTGGCCGAGAACTCGGGCGGCGCGCACTGCCTGAAGTACGGCTTCACCGTGAACCACGTGCTCGGCATGGACGTCGTCCTGCCGGACGGCACGCTCGTGCACCTCGGCGGCGCCGCGCTCGACTCGCCCGGCTACGACCTGGCCGGCGTCTTCGTCGGCTCCGAAGGCACGCTGGGCATCGCCACCCGCATCATCCTGCGACTGGTGCCCCAGCCCGAGGCGGTGCAGACGCTGCTCGCCGCGTTCGACAGCACCGACGCGGCCGGGGCGGCCGTCAGCGCGATCATCGCCGCGGGCATCCTGCCCGCCGCCGTCGAGATGATGGACACGCTGAGCATCCAGGCAGCCGAGGCGGCGGTGCACGCGGGCTATCCGGCCTGCGGCGGCCTGCTGCTCGTCGAGCTCGACGGCCTGGCGGTCGAGGTGGCGCGGCTGATGCCCGAGGTGACGGCGCACTGTCGTGCCTGCGGCGCCCGCGAGGTGCGCGTGGCCGCGTCGGCTGCCGAGCGCGCGCTGGTCTGGAAGGGGCGCAAGGCGGCGTTCGCGGCGATGGGGCGCATCTCGCCCAACTACATCGTGCAGGACGGCGTCATCCCGCGCACCGCGTTGCCGCGCGTGCTGCGCCGCATCGGCGAGTTGAGCAGCGCGGCGGGGCTGCGCGTCGCGAACGTCTTCCACGCGGGCGACGGCAACCTGCACCCGCTCGTGCTCTACGATCGCGCCATAGCGGGGCAGGAGCCGGCGGCCGAGGCCCTGGCCTTCGACATCCTGCGGCTCTGCATCGCGGAGGGCGGCTCGATCACCGGCGAGCATGGCGTGGGGCACGAGAAGAAGGGGTTCCTGGCCGAGATGTTCGCCGAGCCCGACCTGGAGACGATGCAGCGCGTGCGCTGCGCCTTCGACCCGCAGCGCCTCGCCAATCCGGACAAGGTCTTCCCGCGCCCGCGGCTCTGTGGCGAGAAGGTCGGGCCGTATGAGCCGCACCCGCTGGAGCGCGCGGGTGTGGCGGAGTTTTTCTAGGCCGCCGGCCGGGCACGGGCAGGATAGCCATATGACGACGGAAACCGCCGCAAACGAAAGCACGCTCGCCGGCATCGTCGGCGCGGACTACGTGCGCCCCGCGGCGGATGCCGATGCGGTCGCGGGAGTGACGCCGCGCTGGATCGTCGCGCCGGGGGACGAGGGCGAGGTCGCGTCCGTGCTGCGCGCGGCGACGGCGGCCGGCTGGGCCGTGCTGCCGCGCGGCGGGGGCACCAAGCTGGGCTGGGGTGCGCCGCCCCGGCGGGCGGGCGTGTTGCTCGACCTGTATCGGCTCGACCGCGTGCTTGAGCACGCCTGGGGCGACATGACCGTCACCGTCGAGGCGGGCTGCCCGATCGACGCGCTGCAGGCGCACGTGGCGGAGCACGGCCAGCGCCTCGCCCTGGATCCGCTCTGGCCGGAGCGCGCCACCGCGGGCGGCGGGATCGCCACGAACGACAGCGGGGCCCTGCGCCTGCGCTATGGCGGCGTGCGCGACCAACTGCTCGGCATTACCGCCGTGCTGGCCGACGGCACGGTTGCGCGCTCTGGCGGCAAAGTGGTCAAGAACGTCGCGGGCTACGACCTGCCCAAGCTGTTCACCGGCGCCTACGGCACGCTCGGCGTGCTCACGCAGGCCACGTTCCGGCTCTACCCGCTGCCGCCCGAGACCGCTACCCACACGCTGACCGGCGCCCCGGCGGCGCTGGCCGCGCTGCTACCGCGGCTGGTGCCCGGCGGCGTCGCTCCGGTCGCCGCGCAACTGGAGGCAGGGAGCGGCGGATCGGCGCGCCTGGCCGTGGTGCTGGAGGGCGTGCCCGACGCGCTGGCCGAGCAAGCCCGGCGACTCCGGACCCTGCTGCTCGGCAGCGGCGTCGAAGAATGGGAAGGAGCCGCGGGTGACCCCGTCGCGGCGCGGGAGGCGCTCTGGGCCCAGCCGGGACTGGTGCTGCGGATCAGCATCCAGCCTGCGGACGGCGCGGCGCTACTCACCCTCCTCGACACGGTGAGCGCCGCGCACGACGTGGCCTCGGCACTCGTGCTGCAGGCTACCGGCGCGGGTTACCTGCGCTTGGCAAGCGCGCACGACCGCCTGCCGGCGGCTTTGGCTGCGCTCCGCGACGGGCTGGCGCTGCGGGGCGGCAGCGCGGTCGCCGTCGGGGTGCCGCTCGCGCTACGGGGCCGGATTGACGTCTGGGGCCCGGTGGGTGACGCCCTGCCGCTGATGCGCGCCGTCAAGGCGCAGTTCGACCCCACGGGCACGCTGAACCCCGGGCGGTTCGTGGGGGGGATTTAGCGGTGGAAGGAGCACGTATGGCGCCGTCCGATCGGAGACAGAGCACCCAGGGCGCGCGTCTGACGTTTTTCGACGCGCACCATCCGCCCGAGCGCGCGCTAATCGACGACTGCGTGCACTGCGGCTTCTGCCTGCCCACCTGCCCGACCTACCTGCTCTGGGGCGAGGAGCCCGAACTCGCCGCGCGGGCGCATCTACCTGATGCGGGCGGGACTGGAGGGCCGCGCCTCCTGGTCCGACGGCTACGTGCAGCACTTCGACCAGTGCCTTGGCTGCATGGCCTGTGTTACCGCCTGTCCGTCGGGCGTGCAGTACGACCGGCTGATCGAGGCGACCCGCCCGCAGATCGAGCGCCACTACCGCCGCTCCCGGGGCGACCGGCTCTTCCGCGCGCTGATCTTCGCGCTCTTCCCGCATCCCCGCCGCCTGCGCCGCCTCACCGGGCCGCTGCGCTTCTACCAGCGCTCCGGCCTGCAGGCCTGGGTGCGCCGCAGCGGCCTCCTCGCGCGCCTGCCCCCGCGACTGGCGGCGATGGAGTCCCTGCTGCCCGCTGTCCCCCGGCGCCAGACTGCGCGGCTGCCCAGTTGGCTCCCGGCACATGGCGCCACGCGCCTGCGGGCGGGCCTCGTGCGCGGCTGCGTGCAGTCGGTCTTCTTCGGCGATGTCAACGCCGCGACGGCGCGCGTGCTCGTCGCCGAGGGTTGCGCGGTGGTCGCGCCGCACGACCAGCCCTGCTGTGGGGCGCTGTTGCTGCATGCCGGTCGCGACGCGGAGGCGCGCGCGCTCGCTCGCCGCACGATCGACCTCTGGGAGCGCTACGACGTGGACACGATCGTGATCAACGCGGCGGGCTGCGGCTCCACGCTCAAGGAGTACGGGCGTCTGCTGGCCGGCGATCCGGCCTACGCCTCTCGGGCGGCCGCCTTCGCCGCCAAGTGCCGCGACATCTCCGAGGTGCTGGCCGATCTCGAGCCCCGCGCCCCGCGCCACCCCCTGCCGATGCGCGTGGCCTACCACGACGCCTGCCACCTGCAGCATGCCCAGGGCGTGCGCGACCAGCCCCGCGCTGTGCTGGCCGGTATTCCCGGCCTCTCCGTCGTCGAGATCTCGGAAGCCGCCATCTGCTGCGGCTCGGCCGGGATCTATAACCTGATCGAGCCGGAGCCGGCCCGCGCGCTCGGCGACCGCAAGGCCGCCCACGTGCTGTCCACCGGCGCCGATCTGCTGGCGACGAGCAATCCCGGCTGCTTGCTCCAGATCCAGGCTGCGCTGGAACGCGCCGGGCAGCCCTTACCGGCCGTGCACATGGTCATGCTGGTGGACGCCGCGATCCGCGGCCTGCCGCCCGCGCGGCTACTCGGCACGGCCCGCGCCCCCGCTACCGGGCGCCCCGCGGCTCCGCCACCTCCTGGCTGACAGCGATCGGCAGGAGTCCACGCGGCGGAGCCCTCGTATCGTGCGCGTGTCCACGCTGCTGGTGGACGCCGCCAAGGAGGTCCCATCATGGATACGACCGTCATCCCCGGGGTCGAAGTCGTTGGCCCAGCCGTGCCGGATACCGGGCGCGTGCTGACGCCGGAGGCGCTGGCCTTCGTCGCCGGCTTGCACCGCGAGTTCAACCCCACGCGGGAGGCGCTGCTGCAGCGCCGCGCCGCGCGCCAGGTGGCGCTGGACGCCGGGGCGCGCCCCGACTTCCTGCCCGAGACCGCCACCGTCCGCCATGCGGATTGGCAAGTCGCGCCCACGCCGCTCGACCTGCAGAAGCGCCGGGTCGAGATCACCGGCCCCGTCGAGCGCAAGATGATGATCAACGCGCTCAACTCGGGCGCCAGCATCTTCATGGCCGACTGCGAGGACGCCTTTTCGCCCGAGTGGGCGGCCGTCGTCGCGGGGCAGGGCAACCTGCAGGACGCGGTGCGCCGCACCATCGAGTTCCGCAACCCTGACGGCAAGGAATACCGCCTGAACGACGAGACGGCCGTGCTGCTGGTGCGCCCGCGCGGCTGGCACCTGACAGAGAAGCACGTGCTGGTCGACGGAGCGCCGATCTCGGCCTCGCTATTCGACTTCGGCCTCTACTTCTTCCACAATGCTCGCGAGCTCCTGGCCCGCGGTACCGGTCCCTACTTCTACCTGCCCAAGCTGGAGAGTCACCTCGAAGCGCGCCTCTGGAACGACGTCTTCAAGCACGCGCAGGACTCCCTCGGCCTCTCCCGCGGCACCATCCGGGCGACCGTGCTGATCGAGACGATCCTGGCCGCGTTCGAGATGGAGGAGATCCTCTACGAGCTCCGCGACCATTCGGGTGGCCTGAACGCCGGGCGTTGGGACTACATGTTCAGCATGATCAAGAAGTTCCGCAACCAGCCCGCCTTCATCCTGCCCGACCGCTCGCAGATCACGATGACCGTATCCTTCATGCGCGCCTACACCGAGCTCCTGGTCAAGACGTGCCACACGCGCGGTGCCCACGCCATCGGCGGCATGGCCGCCTTTATCCCCAATCGCCGCGACCCCGAAGTGACCGAGCGCGCGCTGGCGAAGGTGCGCGAGGACAAGGAGCGTGAGGCCGGCGACGGCTTCGACGGCACCTGGGTGGCCCATCCCGACCTGGTGCCGGTGGCGATGGAGGTCTTCGACCGCGTGCTCGGCGACCGGCCGCACCAGAAGGAGCGCCGTCGGGAGGAGGTGCAGGTGCGCGCCGACGACCTGCTGGACACGAACATCCCCGACGGCCGGATCACCGAGGACGGCGTGCGCTTGAACATCAGCGTGGCACTGCAGTACCTAAACTCGTGGCTGCTCGGCAACGGCGCGGCCGCGATCAACAACTTGATGGAGGATACCGCGACGGCGGAGATCTCGCGCGCCCAGCTGTGGCAGTGGATCCGTAACGGGGCCGCCATGGCCGACGGCCGCCCGGTGACGGGGGACCTGTACGCGACGCTGCGCGCCGAGGAGCTTGCCGCCCTCGGCGGCCCGGCCACGGGCCGCTATGCCGACGCGGCCGCGATCCTCGACGCGCTGGTGCTCGACCCGCAGTTCACCGAGTTCCTGACGCTGCAGGCCTACGACTACTTGCCGTAGGGCCGTGGGATCCCGCCAGGGCGCCGCGCCCACGTGCGGCGCCCTGGCGGCTGCGGTTGCGCGGTGACCCCGGAGCTGTAATTCCATGGACACGCTAACTCGCGAGGAGATGCAGCGCCGCCTGGTCGCCGCCGCGACGGCCGACCCACGCGTCGTTGGCTTGATGATCTCGGGCTCCCCCAGCGAGGGGCGTGCCGACCGCTGGTCCGACGTCGACGCCGAACTGTTCGTGCGCGATGCGGACGCCGCGGCCTTCACCGCCGACTGGATCCCCTGGGCCAGCCGGTTCGGCCGCTTGCTGCTCGCCTACGTCGGCGGCATCGGCCACCCCTGGGCGGTCTACGCCGCCACGCCCGCGCCGCTGCGCGTCGACTTCTCGTTCATCCCCGAGTTGGAGATCCCCGGTGTGCGGGCCTGGCCCATCGCCCCGCTCAGCGTCGAGTCCATCGTCTTCTACGACGCGACCGGCGGGCGGCTCCGCGCGGCGGCGGCCGAGCGGGTCGGCCGCTCGCTCGCGCCGGAGGATCCCGCGGTTGCCTATGGCGCGGTCTGCGGCGACTTCTGGTACTACGTGCTGCGTACCTGGGGCCGCATCGCGCGCGGCGACCAGTGGGGCGCGCGTCAGGATTTGCACTCGATCGTGCTCAACCTGCTGGCCGCCCTCTTGCGGTTGGAGATCGGCGCCACCGCACGCTGGCAGGCAAGCAGCGCCGCCGTCGGGCTCGAAGCGGTGATCAACGAGGAGCGGCGGATTGCACTCGATCGCTGCATCCCCGGCCCTGGCCTGCCCGCCGTGCAGGCCGCGCTGGCTGCCGCTGCGGCGCTGGGCCGCACCGTCTGCGAGGCGTGCCAGACGCGCTACGGCTGGCCCTGGCCGCGCCACCTCGCACTCGAGACCGCCGACTTGCTGGCCGCGCCGCCGCCCGCACCGCCGGGTTGACCGGGTCGCGCCGCTTCTCGGCACGCCTCTTGCCATTCCTCAGGGCAACGAGGATATCGGTCAGCGGAAGGGGACGCGGTGGCGGATAAGGCGGATCCAGGGCAAGAGCGTTTCCGCGATCGCTGGCACGATATCGTCATGGCTGGCCGCCGGGCCTTTGACGAGTTCCTGGCGCTTCCCACGGCGATTGTGGTGGCGTTCATGCTCTTGGCGGTCCTGGCCGGCGCCCTGGACATCACACGGCCGGCCTGGCTCGCGCCGTTCCGCACGTTCATGGTGGCGCACGTCCTGGGCAGTGCGTCGGCCACGGCCAGTCTGCTGCGCGTGATTGCCGGCGGCCTCATCACCATCACCTCGATCACCTTCTCGCTGCTGCCCGTGGCCATGCAGCAAGCTGCGGCGTCGCTTACCGCCCAGGTCTTCGACCAGTTCTTGCGCCGTCGGCTCAACCAGCTCTACTTTGGCTTCTTTGTCGGGCTCACGCTATACATCCTGATCACCCTGGCTAGCGTGAGCGATCCTTTCAACCCGATCGTCGGCGGAACGCTGGCCCTGCTGCTCACCGCCGTCGCGCTCTACCTGCTGATAGTGCTCGTCTACAGCACGATCGATCAGATGAACCCGAAGTCATCGTGGCGGCGATCCACGACCACACGTTGGCGGCGCGTACGCGGCAGAAGGATTTGCTGGCGCGGACCCGCCGCACCTCGCAGCTTGCTGGCCCCGTGTGCTTGCCGATCGACACACCGCGCGAAGGCTTCATCACCTGGCTGCATCTCGACGGCCTGGCGCACGCGATCGACCAGTGCGTGGGGGACGTGGAGGTGGCCTTCGAGACCGCGATTGGTACATACGTCGCTACTGGTGACCCGATCGGGACCGCGCGGACGGCCACGCCGGGTGATGCCGAACGGCTGGTCAAGGCGGCGCGCGCCGCCGTGCAGATCGATCGCCAGCGAGACATCGCCCGCGACCCGGCCGACGGCATCGCCCAACTGGCGGCTATCGGCTGGACCTCGGTCTCGAGCGCCAAGTCGAACCCGGCGGCGGGCCGGCTGGCGATCCGCGCCCTGCGCGACCTGGCCGCGCGTTGGGCCGCCGCGGGGGCACCTCCTCGCGACGCGCACGTGCTGCCCGTCGTGTTGCCCGATCCGCTCTGGGGCCACGTGCTGTCCACGTTCGAGTTGTTCGCCGTCGCCGCGACCGAGTCGCAACAGCACCAGAGCCTGGCCGAGGTGCTGCGCACGTTCGCGCTGCTGCTGCCCCGTCTGCCCGATGGGCTCAGACGGCAGGTGGCCTACGTCACGCTGCGGCTTATCCCCGCGCTTTGTCGCGAGGTGCTGACCGCCGATCTCGAACTCGGCGCTGACTACGCTGGCCGCGGCCCTGCGGGCCTCCGCGCAGACAGGTGCAGCCGATGCGCTGGCCCGGGCGCAAGCGCAGCTCCGATCCGGCGCGGGCACGCTGACGGGGGCGGGCACGAGCACGTAGGCGCGGGTCGCGGGACGGTGCGGCGGCTAGGCGAGGATGTCGCGATTGTTGAAGGCGAGCAGGGCGCCGAGGAGACAGACGAGGCAGGCGGCGAGCAGGATGAGCATGTCGCCCCAGGCCACGCCCGACGAGAGCGGCTTGCTCGCGGCGAAGAGGTAGTAAATGGTCCACTCGCGATGGGTGCGCAGCGTCTCGACCAGCGGCGCTAGCCCGCTGGCCAGGAAGCCACCGATAGCCACGAGCGCGGCCACGCCGATCGCGATGCCCCGCCCGGGGGTGGCGCAGACCAGCAGATAGGCGAGCGAGCCGAAGAAGAGCGTGAGCGGGATCACGTTCAGGCCGGCGAGCATCCAGGCGCCGACGCCGATGCTGGTGCCGATCGTCAGCGCGCCCAGCCAGAGCCCGAGCCCCGTCAGCAGCCCCATGATGACCAGGGCGACCAGCAATGCGGCGTACTTCTCGAGCACGACCCGCCAGCGCGGGATCGGGTGCGCGAGCAGGAAGTCCATCGTGCCCCGTGCGGTCTCCTCGGCGATCATACTGCCCGCCGTCTGAATCGCGTAGAAGCCGAGGATCAGTGGCACGAAGATCAGGAACTGGGACGTGATGTAGCCCTCGATCGTCGTGAACGAGGCCACGTCGCCCAGCAGGCTGCCAAGCTGCGGGTAGGTCTTCAGCAGGTCGTTAAGCTGGGACAGCCCCTCGATCGACGGGTAAATGATAAGCATCGCGTAGGAGAGCACGGCCAGCGTGCCGCCCCAGGCCAGGATCGGCTTGATCTGGTCCCGTAAGCTCTTGGCGAAGACGCTGCCCAGCAGCCAGGAGCCTCCCATCATGGCGCGGCTCCCACGACCGGCGCGCGCGCCCCGGCTTCCTCCTCCCGGTAGTAGTCCAGGAAGATCTCTTCGAGGCTCGGCTCATAGGTCACGAGGTTCGCCACCGGGAACTGCGCCGCCGCCTTGATCAGCGCATCGAGGCTGCCCTGCAGGGCGACATGCACCGTGGCGCCGCGCGCCTCGGCGTTCTGCATGCCCGGTAGCGCTTGGAACGCCCCCGTGGCGGCCGCGGCCTGTGCGGCATCGGCCAGCACGACGTCGATGCGGCGCAAGGCGCGCTGCTTGAGGTGCTCCACGCCGGCCACCATGACGAGGCGTCCTTCGCGCACGATGCCCACGCGGTCGCAGAGCCGCTCGACCTCGGGCAAGACGTGCGAGGAGAAGAAAATGGTGCGTCCGTCGGCGTGCACCTCGTCGAGTAGCGCATACAGGGCCTGCTGCACCAGCGGGTCGAGGCCTGAGGTCGGCTCGTCGAGGATGACGAGCTCAGGCCGGGCCATCAGCGCCTGGATGAGGCCGATCTTCTGCTTGTTGCCGCGGGAGTAGGCGTGCAGGGGACGCCGGAGGTCGACGTCGAGCCGCTCGGCCAGGCGGTCGATCTCGCCGGGTGGCACGCCGCCGCGCAGCGCGGCGGAGTAGTCGAGCACTTGCCGGCCGGTCAGGTTGGGGTAGAGAGCAAGCTCGCCCGGCAGATTGCCGAGGCGGCGGTGGACCGCCACGTAGTCGCGGTGGGTGTCGCGGCCGAAGATGCGGGCGTGGCCGCTTGTGGGGCGGATGAGGTCGAGCAGGGTGCGGATCGTCGTGGTCTTGCCCGCGCCGTTCGGGCCGAGGAAGCCGAAGATCTCGCCGGCCTCCACGCGGAGGTTGACGTCGATGATGCCGCGCGCCCGGCCATACCGCTTGGTCAGGTGCTCGGTCACGATCGCCGGAACTGCCGCCGCCATAACTGCCTCCACCGCTCATTCTAGCACCGTTGCAGCCTGGTCACAAGCCCTCACGTGCCGTATCATGGAGCACATGCAGGGGCAAGAGGAGAGCCGGGACGCGCCGGCCCGGCGGTGGGCGCGACGGCTTGGCTGGACGCTCGCCGCCGCCGCGGCACTCAGCGGCGCCGCCGCGCTCACGGCTGTGGCGCTGGTCAAGCCGCTCGACCACGACGAGCAGATGTACGTGGCCGCGGGTGCGCTGCTGGCACGCGGCGTGGGTTGGCCCTACCGCGACTTCCCCTTCTACCAGATGCCCGGCCTGCCGCTCGTCTACGCGCCGCTGTTCGCCGTCACCGATCGGCTGCTTCTTGTCGCGCGGTTGGTGAACAGCACCGCCTTCTGCCTGGCACTGGCCAGTCTCTTTGCCCTGGCCTGGCGGCGCTGGCGCCCCGCCGGGCCGGTCGCCGCGGCGCTCGCGGGCGCCGCCGGGGTGCTGCTCGTGGCGGGCAGCGGCCCGGTGACCTGGGCGTTTGGCCTGGCCTGGAACCACGACCTGCCGGTGCTGCTGCTCGTGCTCGCCGTGGCGGCGTTCACCTGGGGTCCCGGGCGGCCGCTGCTCGCGGGCGCGCTGGTGGGCCTGGCGATCACCTTGCGGCTGGCCTTCGTGCCCGCCGTCCTGCCGTTCGGGCTCATTGCGCTGGTGCCCGACGCGGCCGTCCCTGCCCCGGCGGGACGGCGCGCGGCGCTGCGCCCGGCCGGGCACCTGCTCGCCGGGCTGGTCGTCGGCCTGAGCCCCGCCCTGGTGCTCGCCGCCCTCGCGCCCGGCGGCTTCCTCTTCGACAACGTCACCTTTCACCTCTGGAATGCGGTCTACTGGCAGCAGGCCGGCAACACCGCGACGGCTACGCTGCCCGGCAAGCTGGATTATGTGTGGGCGCTCGTCGTGAGCCAGGCGCCCGCCCTGGCGCTGCTAATTCTTTATGCCGTGGGCGGGGCGTTGCCGCTTGCCTGGGCCCTCGCGCGCGGCCGCCTGCGCGCCCACCGCGACCTGGCGCTGGCCGCACTGCTCGCGCCCTGCCTGCTGGCCGGCGCGCTCGTGCCCACGCCGACGTGGTACCAGTACTTCTATGCACCGGTACCATTCCTCGTGCTGGCCGCGGTGCTGGGGCTCGCTGCGACGGCCGGGCGGCGCGCGGTGCCGATCGCGGCGCGGGCGGGCGCCCTGGGCGCGCTGGCGCTCGGCGCCGTGCTTGCCCTGGGGAACGGCGTGGGCATCTATGGTGGCTATCTGGGGCAAGCGGACCCCTGGCAGCCCGCAACCTGGGTCCCTATGCAGGTGCAAGCGGCCGCCGCGTCTATCCGCGCGGCCGGACCTGCCGGCCGGCCCGATACTGACCCTCATGCCGCTCTACCCGCTCGAGGCCAGGCTGCCGATCGACCCCGCCCTGGCCGCCGGGCCGTTCGGCTGGCGCGTGGCGCCCTTCGTGCCGCCCGGCACCGCCGATGCCGCCCAGATCGCCGGCCCCACTGCGTTGCCCGCCATGCCTGGCCGGCTCTGCGCCCGCGGCCATCCTCACCGGCGCCGAACGGAGCCTGGAGACCGCGCTGATCGCGTACGCGACGGCACACGGTTATCACGCGCGCTCACTGCCGGACGGGCTGACCCTCTGGGTGCGGTCGCCGGAGCCTCGGTGAACGAATCCCGACAGACGGATGAAGAAATGATGAGTAGGAACGCTCCCATCCCATGAAATGGACGGAACGTGGGAGCGTTCCCGCTCCCACGGTCGTCAGCGTGGCGCAAAGCGAACGTGCGGCACGGCGCCCTCCCTGGTTCAGCCCGGCACCGGCCGCGGCCCGGCGAGGCTCCGCGTGGGCAGTTGCGCGATGGGCCCGCGAACAGGGCTTATTCAGCAGTGATGTTTCAAAGTGACGGTTGGGAAAACCGGCCGAGGCCCCGCTCGGGGACACGAAAGTATTAACATCTGGGGACTAGCGGCCCGCAGCCTCTTGACGAATGGTGAGTAAAAGGGTGCTAGAATGATTTGGTGGGAGCGCTCCCAGATGCGCTGGCCTCGCCCGCGCTCTAAGTCGCAGCGTTGCGGCCCTGTTCCCGTTCAGCCTCAGTGGGGAGGTACCGGGTGAATCTCGAAGAAGTGGCGCGCTCTGGCCGGGGTGTCCCGGTCGACGGTGTCTCGCGTGGTGAACGACGACAGTCGGGTCAGCGAGGCCGTGCGCGCCCGCGTGCAAGAGGTCATCCGCGAACACGATTACCACCCCAACGCCGCCGCCCGCAGCCTTGCTTCGCGCCGGACCCGTATCCTGGGCCTCCTGATCCCGGTCGCCGCCGGAGCGATCTTCAACGACCCGTTCTTCCCCCTGCTCATCCAGGGTGCCGTCGAGGCCTGTAACAGTCGCCGACCGCAACCTGATGATGCTGATGCACACCAGCGACGACGAGGCCAGCGCCCAACGGCTCTACAACCGCGTCATCCGCGGGCGCCACCTCGACGGTATCGTCATCACCTCCAGCGTCGTCGACGATCCGGTCGTCATGCAGCTTCAGCAGACGGATTTCCCGTTCGTGCTGATCGGCCGCCACCCGCGCTACGAGGAAATTAGCTTCGTCGACGTGGATAATCGGGGTGCCGCGCGCGAGGCGGTAGCCCATTTGCTCTGCCACGGCTATCGCCGCATCGCCATCATCGGCGGCATGCCGAACATGATCGCCGCGATCGACCGTAACGCCGGCTACGTCACGGCGCTGCAGGAAGCCGGCCTATTGCCCGATCCCGCGCTCAGCATGTCGGGTGAGTTCACGCAGGAAGGGGCCTACCGGGCCACGATGGCGCTCTTGCCCCATCAGCCCGACGCTATCTTCGCCACGAGCGATACGATGGCCACGGGCGCGCTCCGCGCGCTGCGCGACGCGGGGCTGCGCGTGCCCGGAGGATATCGCGGTGATGGGCTTCGACGGCATGCCGCAGGGCGCACTGACCCAACCCCCGCTCTCGAGCATTGCCGCAGCCGGTCGCGGACCTCGGACGCGAGGCCGTGCGCCTGTTGCTTGATCTGATCGACCATCCCGAGCGGCGCCCGGAGCACCGCTATTTATCTACGCAGTTGATACTGCGGCGGTCGTGTGGCTGTGTTGAGCCGGCTGTCCTGTCCTCGGGAAAGGGGGTGATGCCGGGACGTACCCAGCCCACCAGTTAGATTCGTAGCCCGCAGGAGCAACTGCCCGTGCGGGAGAGAAGCCGGCCCGGCCGGCCCGTTCATCGATGATTCTGATGGAACGTCATGGGGAGGAAAGAACGTGAAAAAGAACCTTAACCAGTTTCTGAGCGTGCTCGTCGCACTGGTTATGCTCCTGCCGCTTCTGGCGGCCTGCGGGGGCGAGACGCCCACGGCGACCCCGGTGCCCGCCGCGGTTCCGACAGCGACTACCGGGTCTGCCGCGCCCGCGGCAACCGACACCACCGCCGCCGCGCCGACCCAGGCCAGTGTTGCGCCGAAGGATCTGCCGCGCAACCAGACCCTGTACATCGCCGGGTTCCAGTGGCAGCCCCCGGTCAACTTCAATCCGCTGAACAACAACCCCGACTGGCCCTCGCAGGGCGGCTTCATGGAGATCTACGAGGCGCTGTTCGCCTACAATCAGCTGAGCGGCAACCTCGATCCCCTACTGGCCAAGAGCCTGACCTCGCCTGACCCCGCCACCATGGACATCACGCTCCAGGATGGCACCAAGTGGCAGGATGGCCAGCCGCTGACGGTCGACGACGTGATCTATACCTATGAGCTCGCCAAGAGCCAGAGCGACATTAACTACAGCACGCTGTTCGATTACATCGACAGCATTACTTCCCCGGCCGCCGGCCAGCTGGAAATCAAGCTCAAGGCCAGCTCGCTCAACCCCGGCTTCGTCAAGAACTTCCTGACGACGATCCGCATTCTGCCGAAGCACATCTGGCAGCCGCGCGAAGCCAGCGGCAAGCTCTCCTCGGTAGTCGACACGACCCCGGTCGGCTCCGGCCCCTACAAGCTGCTCGACTTCTCGACGCAGCGCGTTGCCCTCGTGCGCGACGACAACTACTGGGGCAAGACCGCCTTCGGTGGTCTCCCGGCCCCGCAGTACATCGTCCACCCGATCTTCAAGAGCAATGACGACGGCAACCTGGCCTTCCAGAATGGCCAGGTCGACGTAATGCAGCAGTTCACCCCGCAGATCTGGAAGATGTGGCAGGACGCCAAGGCGCCCGTCGGCACCTGGTTCGATCAGCCGCCGTACTACGTGGCCGGCTCGATCCCGATCCTGATCATCAACACGCAGAAGAAGGGCCTGGACAACCCGCTCGTGCGCAAGGCCCTGGCCTACTCGATCAACTACCCGCTCATCGCCCAGACGGCCATGTCGCAGTACTCCGTCCCGGCGAACTCCAGCCTGATCATCCCCGGCGGCGGCGAGAACCAGTTCTTCAACGCCGACGCGGTCAAGGCGAACGGCTGGTCGTATGACCCGGCCAAAGCCAAGGACATCCTGGAGAACCAGCTGAAGGCGACCAAGGGCTCGGACGGCGTCTACACGCTGCCCGACGGCACCCGCCTCGGCCCGTGGAGCGCGCGTACCCCGCAGGGCTGGACCGACTGGCAGACGGCGATCAACATCGTCGTCCAGAGCGGCAAGGCCGCCGGCTTCGACCTGAAGGAAGATTATCCGGACGCCCCGGTCGTGACCACCAAGATCCAGACCGGCGACTTTGACCTCAACCTGTGGTACATCGCCGGTCAGAACCCGGCCACCCCGTGGCAGCGCTTCCGCGACATGCTCGACAACCGCGGCGTCCCGGCCGACGGCCAGCCCGCGTACTGGGACTACAACCGGTTCTCCGAGCCGGCCGCCCTCCCGCTGCTCGACAAGGCTGCCGCGGCGACTGATCCCGCGCAGGCGAAGACCTACTACGATCAGCTCGACGCGCTGTTCATGAAGGACATCCCGGGCATCCCGCTGATGTATCGCCCGAACGAGTTCTACGAGTTCAACACCTCGGTCTGGCAGGGCTTCCCGACCGACAAGGCCCCGAACGGCGGTACGCCGCAGTTCGCGCAGGCCGGCATCGAGTGGCTCTACAAGATCAAGACCAAGTAGCATCTTCCATTGGGGCGGCTATTGCGTAGCCGCCCCAATGGCGGTACAATCGAGCCACAGCTTCTCGACAGGGGTGAGCAGCTCTCAGCGCGCTGCGGGCTGCCCACCCATCATAGTTAGGGGGCACAGAGATGGGCAGGTTCGGTCGATACCTCTTGACCAAAGTCGCCTGGTTCCTCGTTGCCTTCGCGCTCGCGTTGGTCTTCAACTTCCTGCTGATCCGCCTGATCCCCGGTAACCCGGTCGACACGATGGTGGCCCGCATGGCGAGCGGCGGCGCAACCGGCGAAGCGCAACAGAAGATCTATCAAGCCTATATTGCTGAGTTCGGTATGGATAAGCCCTTGTGGGAGCAATTTTTCATCTACCTGGGCAATCTGGCGCACGGCGACCTCGGCAGGTCTTTCGCCCAATATCCGACCCCGGTCATGCAGTTGATCACGCAGGCCATACCGTGGACAATTGCGCTGCAGCTGCCGGCCATCCTGATTGGCTGGATCGTGGGGAACGTCCTCGGCGTGTTCGTGGCCTACCGCCAGGGCTGGCTGGACAAAACGGTGTTCCCGGCCGCGCTCTTCATCTCGAATATGCCCTTCTACTGCCTCTCGATCCTGCTGCTCTACCTCTTCGCCGTGGTGCTGCGGATTTTACCGGCGGTCGGGGGCTATGACTTCAGCATGAGCCCCCATTTGAGCGGTGACTTCATCGGCAGCGCGGCCCAGCACTACATCTTGCCCTTCCTGTCGCTGGTCCTCGTCTTCATCGGGGGACAGGCGATCGGCATGCGCGCGATGTCGATCTACGAGTTGGACGCCGACTACGTCCGCTACTCCCGCAGCCTCGGGGTACGCGATAATCGCATCGTCCGTTACATCTTTCGTAATGCGATGCTGCCCCAGGTTACGGGGTTGGCGCTGTCCATCGGCGGCCTGGTCAGCGGCGCGCTGATCACCGAGATCGTCTTCTCGTATCCCGGCATCGGCACGCTGCTCTTCGCTTCAATCCGCCAGGAGGATTACGCGACCGTCCAGGGGATCACCCTCTTCATCATGGTCGCGGTCCTCACGGCCAACTTCCTGGTCGAAATCGCCTATGGCTTCATCGATCCGCGTATTCGCGCCACGCAAACTGGCGACCGTTAAGGAGGGCACCATGGCTGCGATTCCTGAGGTAAAACCGAGCATTGCGCCGAGTCCGGTTCCCTTGACCGGCGTCCGGCGCAACATCGCCCAACTCTCCGCGGCGCTCAACGGGCGCTTCTTGTTCAGCCTGATCGTGATCCTGCTCGTGCTCACCTTCGGCTTCCTGGGGCCGTTCATCTTCAACCGGCCCGACGCGCTGATGACCGTCGGTGGGCTGTACGATGCCCCCTCGTCCACCGCCTGGCTGGGCACCGACAACTTCGGGCGCGACGTCTTCACGCAGCTCATGTACGGCGTGCGCACCTCGCTGATTATCGGCCTGGTGGCCGGCGCCGTCGCGACGCTGATCGGGCTGTTCATCGGCACCGTGGCGGGCTATGTCGGCGGCTGGCTGGAAGAAGGCCTGATGGCCGCGACCAACGTCGTCATCACCATCCCCTCGATCGTCATCCTGATCCTGCTCTCCATCGCGATTGGCACGCGCTCGATCGTCATTATGGGCATCATCATCGGCATCACCAGCTGGCCGTGGACGGCGCGCGCGGTGCGCGCCCAGGCCTCGAGCTTACGCACCCGGGATCATGTGGAGATCGCCCGCCTGTCGGGCGCTGGCACGCTCTCCCTCATCTTTTGGGAGATCCTGCCGTTCATGCTCTCCTACGTCGTCATGGCCTTCGTGCTCCAGCTGAGCAGCGGCATCTTGACGGAGGCGACCCTGAGCATGCTCGGGCTGGGGCCGAGCGGCAGCATCTCGCTGGGCATCATGCTGCAGTGGGCCCTGCTCTGGGAGTCGGTGCGTACCGGCGCCTGGTGGGCCTTTGTCCCGCCGACCCTGCTCCTGACCCTGATCGCGTTCTCCCTGCTGCTCCTGCAGTCCAGCATCGACGAGATCTTCAACCCGCGCTTGCGCAAGGCCTGATGAGGGCCCTGGAAACGAGGGAGTAGGACGACATGGAAATCAAGAACGTCCGGGCATACTATGCGGCGGCGCCCGACCCCGATGTGCGCGCCGTCGACGGCGTGTCGCTCACGATCCGAGACGGGGAGGTGTTGGGCATCGCGGGGGAATCCGGCTGCGGTAAGTCTACCCTGGCCTCCGTGATCGCGCTGACCGCCCGCCCGCCGCTCAACGTCAAGAGCGGCACGATGGACCTGGACGGCGAGGTCATCCAGCTGGCCGAGCAGCACGCGGTGCCCGATTACTGGCACGGCATCAAGGTCGCCTTGCTGCCGCAGCGCGCGCTCAATTCGCTGAATCCGACGGCCCGCGTGCGCGACTTCGTCATCGACGTCGTCCGCGGGCATGATCCCAGCATCAAGCCCAAGCAGGCGGTTGCCCGGGCGCGCGAGCGGCTCGACCAGCTCAGCCTGCCGTCGCGGGTGCTCGACAGCTACCCGCACCAGTTGAGCGGCGGTATGCGCCAGCGCATCGTCGCCGTCGTGTCCACGCTGCTCGACCCGAACCTGCTCATCGCCGACGAGCCGACCTCGGCCCTCGACGTCTCCTCGCAGCAGCAACTGGTGCACCTGCTGCGCCGGCTGCTCGACACCGGCCACTGCAAGCGCATCGCCTTCATCACGCACGACCTGCCCATGCTGAGCAACATCGCCGATCGGATCGCCGTGATGTATGCCGGCAAGATCGCCGAGATCGGCGATACGAAGCAGATCGTCGAGAGCCCGCGGCACCCCTACACCCACGCCTTGATCAGCTCGACCCTCGACCCGGAGCCGGCCGTCCGGAAGCACCGGTTGCAGGGCATCCACGGCGCCCCGCCCGACCTGCGCTATCCGCCGCCGGGCTGCCGGTTCCACCCGCGCTGCCCGCTCGCGATGGAGATCTGCTCGCAGGAGGAGCCGCCAGCCGTCGGCGAGCCCAACCAGTTTGCCGCGTGCTGGTGGGTCCAGCAGCACGCCGGCGAATCCCTACTCGCGGAGGCCAAGCCATGAGCGACCCGGCAACTCAGGCCCCCCTCTTGGAGGTCACGGACCTTGTGCGGCTCTTCGGGCACGGCGACGGCGCGGTGCGTGCCGTCGACGGCGTCTCGTTCAGCGTGCAACCCGGCGAAGTCGTGGCGATCGTGGGCGAGAGCGGGAGCGGCAAGACTACGCTCGGCCGGCTCCTGCTGCGCTTGCTCGAGCCCACGAGCGGCCGCATCCTGTTCGAGGGGCAGGACGTCACCGCCATGCACAGCAACCGCGACCTCAAGCGCTACTGGCGCGGTGTGCAGGCCGTCTTCCAGGATCCCTACTCGGCCTTCAACCAGTTCTACACCAACCGGCACGTGCTGGGCAACGCGCTGAACGTGCTCGACAAGCACCTCTCCGAGAAAGAGAAGCTGCCGCGCATCAACAGCGCCCTGGTCGAAGTCGGACTAGACCCCGCCGACGTGCTGGATAAATGGCCCCACCAGTTATCCGGAGGCCAGGTGCAGCGCGTCATGATTGCGCGCGCCCTTGTCGTCGGCCCGAAGATGCTTGTCGCCGACGAGCCGACCAGCATGCTCGACGCCTCGCTGCGCGTCACGGTGCTCAACCAGCTCATGGACCTGCGCAAGCAGCACAACATGAGCATCCTGTTCATCACCCACGACCTGGGGCAGGCCTACTACCTGAGCGACCGGGTGCTGGTCATGTACCATGGCCAGCTGGTCGAGCAGGGACCTGTGGAACAAGTGCTGTTGAATCCGCAGCATGAGTACACCAAACGCCTGATGGCCGACGTCCCGCTGCTGCACGGCCGGGAGAGCATCTTGCAGAACACCGACGGCAGCGTGGGGGCCACCACGAATTACGACGTGTTCCAGCGCCACTAGAAAACGCTACGAACCACACCACTGAAGAAGGACATATGAAGATCCAATCTCTGACAGGCACCTGGCAGTTTCATCAGGTGGGACCTGATGAATGGCTGCCGGGGCAGGTGCCGGGCGGGGTCCATACGGACCTGCTCGCCCTCGGGCGCATTCCCGATCCCTTTGCCGGCGACAACGAGCTCGCGGTCCAATGGGTCGCCGAGAGCGACTGGATCTACCGTAGCACGTTCTCCCCCTCAGCAGAACTACTGGCCGCCGAGCACGTTCAGCTCGTCTGCGACGGCCTTGACACGCTGGCTACCGTGACCCTGAACGGCCGCGAGCTCGGGCACACCGACAACATGTTCCGGCAGTATCGCTGGGATGTAAAGGACCTCTTGCAGCCCGCAGACAGCGGCACGCCCAACGAGCTCGTGATCGCCTTCGCTTCGCCCGTGCGCTACGTCACTGAGAAGCAGGCGGAGCGGCCCCTGCCCGGCGTCTCGCAAGCCATCCCCGGCGGGCCGCACCTGCGCAAGGCCCCCTGCCAGTTCGGCTGGGACTGGGGACCCCAGCTGCCGCCCATCGGCATCTGGAAGGACCTGCGCCTGGAGGCGTACAATACCGCGCGCCTCGACGACGTGCACGTCCGCCAGGAGCACGCGGGTGGTCAGGTCACGATCACAGTCGACGCCACCGTGCAGCGCTGGAGCGACGCGGCCCTGACGGTCGCCGTCCAGGTCACGGCGCCGGACGGCAGCACGCGCGAGGCCACGGCCGCGGTGGGTGCGAACGACACGGCGTCGCTGCGCGTGCCGATTGCCGACCCGCAGCTCTGGTGGCCGAACGGCTACGGCGATCAGCCGCTCTACGCGGTCGCGGTGGCCTTGCGCCCGAGCGACGCGCCCGACGCGGCACCGCTCGACACCCGCGACTACCGCATCGGCTTGCGCACCATCGTGCTGCGCCAGGAGCCGGACGCCTGGGGCCGCTCCTTCGAGTTCGTGGTCAACGGCGTGCCCGTCTTCGCCAAGGGCAGCAACTGGATTCCGGCGGACTCGTTCCCGCCGCGCATCGGCGACGCCTACATCGGCGGCCTGATCGCCTCGGCGGCGGCCGCGCACCAGAACATGCTGCGCGTCTGGGGCGGCGGGCTGTACGAGGAAGAGCGCTTCTACGACCTCTGCGACCAATACGGCATCCTCGTCTGGCAGGAATTCATCTTCTCCTGCAGCATCTACCCGCTCGACAGGCCCGAGTTCGTGGCGAACGTGCAGGAGGAAGCGGTCCAGAACATCCGCCGCATCCGCCACCGCGCCAGCCTCGCCCTGTGGTGCGGCAATAACGAGATGGAGTGGGGCTGGCACGACTGGGGTTGGGATCGGCCTGAGCTCCAGGGCCTCAAGGAGGCCTACGACCAGTTCTTCCACCACACGCTGCCGGCCTGGGTGGCGGCCGAGGATCCCGACCACAGCTATTGGCCGAGCTCGCCGTCGTCGGACACGCCCTTCGAGGACCCGAACGGCCAGCGGCAGGGCGATGCCCACTACTGGGACGTCTGGCACGGCCGCAAGCCCTTCACCGCCTATCGCGACCAGTATCCGCGCTTCATGAGCGAGTTCGGCTTCCAGGCGCTGCCGCCGCTGGCAACAATCCGCACCTATGCCGGCGAGGCCGACTGGAACATGACCTCATACATCATGGAGCGGCACCAGAAGAACGCCAGCGGCAACAGCCTGATGGTCGGCCAGATGCTCGACACCTTCCGGCTGCCGATGGATTTCCCCTCGCTCGTCTACCTGAGCCTGGTGCTGCAGGCCGAGGGCATTCGTTACGGCGTGGAGCACTGGCGCCGCCACCGCGACCGCGTGGCGGGCACACTCTACTGGCAGTTGAACGATTGCTGGCCGGTGGCGTCGTGGTCCAGCCTCGACTACTTCGGCCGCTGGAAGGCCCTGCATTACGCAGCGCGGCGCTTCTACGCGCCCGTGTTGCTGTCGGTCGAGGACACCGGCACCACCGAGGCGATCTGGCTGACCAGCGACCTGCAGCAGCCCTGGTCGGGCACGCTGCGCTGGTCGCTTGAAACGCTGGACGGTCAGGTGCTCGAACTCGGGCGAGCAGGTCGTCACCGCCGCGCCGCTGGCGTCGGCCGAGGTGCGCACGATCGACTACGCCGACCAAGTGACCACGGCCAACCAGCGCTCGGTCGTCTTCATCGCCGAACTGTGGCAGGGCGATACTTTCGTCGCGCGACAGGTCGTGCCCTTCGTGCCGACCAAGCACCTGACGCTGACCGACCCGCAGATCCGCACGGCCGTCGGCGTGCAAGATGGTCAGGTGACCATCCAGTTGCAGGCTGCCTCGCTCGCGCGCCTGGTGGAGGTCGCGCTCGACGGCGCGGACGTGGTCTTCAGCGACAACTATGTCGACGTGCCCGCCGGCCGGGCCGTGACCCTGACCGCCCCACTGCCCACAGGGTGGACGGCAGACCAGGCACGTGGGGCCTTGCAGGTGCGCTCGGTCTACGACTCGTATCAGCAGCAGACCCCGGCCCCGGCGCTGGCCGCCGGGTAAGGGGGGAGGATTCAGGTGACTACTTCGAACGGGTTCCCCAAAGACTTCATCTGGGGGGCCGCCACCGCCGCCTACCAGATCGAGGGCGCCTGGAATGAGGACGGCCGCGGCGAATCGATCTGGGACCGCTACAGCCACACGCCGGGCAAGGTCCATGCGGGCGACACCGGCGACGTCGCCTGCGACCATTACCACCGCTATCAGGACGACATCCGCCTGATGCAGGAGCTTGGCCTGCCGGCCTATCGCTTCTCGGTGGCCTGGCCGCGCGTGCAGCCCGCCGGGCGCGGCCCGGTCAACCCGGCCGGGCTCGACTTCTACGACCGCCTGGTCGACTCGTTGCTCGCCGCCGGCATCCGGCCCTTCCTGACGCTGTACCACTGGGACCTGCCGCAGGCCCTGCAAGACAGCGGCGGCTGGGACAACCGCGCCACGTGCGGCTACTTCGCGGACTACGCCGCCCTGGTCGCCAAGCGCCTCGGAGATCGCGTCCACGATTGGATGACGCTCAACGAGCCGCAAGTGGTGGCCTTCAACGGTAACGAGAACGGCGCACATGCGCCCGGCTTCCGCGACCCGCACCTGGCGACGCGGGTCGCGCACCACCTGCTGGTCGCTCACGGGCTGGCCACACAGACGCTGCGCGCGCTGGCGCCTTACCCGCGCGTGGGCATCGTGCTCGACTTCGCGCCCGCCGAGCCCGCGACGGGCACGCCGGAAAACCGCGCGACCGCCGAGGCGATCTGGCAGCGCAGCGGTACCTACTTCATGGATCCGCTCTTCCGGGGGCACTACGCGCCCGCCGTCGAGCCGCGCATCGCGGCGGCCGACGTGGCGATCCAGCCCGGCGACATGGCGCTGATCGCCCAGCCGCTCGACTTCCTCGGCATCAACTTCTACCGCCGCCAGGTCTTCGACACGGCGGGGAACATGATCCACGTGCCCGGCGCCGAGTACACTGAAATGGACTGGGAGGTACACGCTCCGGCGTTCACGCGGCTGCTCGAGCGTCTGGATCGCGACTACCGGCTGCCGCCGCTCTACATCACTGAGAACGGCGCCGCCTTCGTCGACGAGGTCAGCGCGGATGGGCAAGTGCACGACGAGCGCCGCGCAGGCTATCTCCGCGCACACCTCGGCGCGGTGCGCGACGCGATCGCCGCCGGAGTGGATATCGACGGCTACTTCGTCTGGTCGCTGCTCGACAACTTCGAGTGGGCGCGCGGCTATGAGAAACGCTTCGGCATCGTCCACGTAGACTTCGCGACGCAGCAGCGCACGATCAAGGACAGCGGCCGCCTGTACGCGCGCGCCATCACCCAGAACGCCGTGCCCTAACGCGCACGCGCCGCCGAACGCACGAAGCCCCGGACCGTGTGGTCCGGGGCCTTGCGTTGTGGGGTGCCTCGCGGCCTACTTCGCCCCGGGCGTGGCTATGAGGTCCAGCGTGAGAGTGGCCGGATCCTTGACCGTGAGCATCGGCATGCTCGGCGCCGTCACGCCGAAGTCGCTCATGTTCACCGTCGTGTGGGCCTGGGCCTGCAGCGTCGTGCCGTTCAGCGTGATCGTGGCGTCCCAGGTGACGGGCTTGGTGGTGTTGTGAATGGTCAAGTCGCCCGTGATCTGGGCCTGCACGGGTTGGCCCTGCGGCCAGGTGGCGGGCAGGCCCGTGATCTTGGCGTTGGCGAACGTGGCCAGAGGGTACTGAGCCGAACTCGAGCCACTGGCGCCGGATCGCATTGTCGCGCATGCTGATGTCGGATGTCAGCTGGCTGATATCCACCACGATCGTGCCCAATTGTGCCGCGGTGGGGTTCTGCGGGTCGACCAGGATGTCGCCCGCGATCGCGTGCGTGGTGCCGACCGTCGTCACCTGCCCCGGCTTCATGCCCATGAAGTCCTGCAGGAACGTCTCGCTCACAGCATACGACGCCTTTGACTGCGGCGCGTCGATGCGGTAGACCTGCGCGCCACCACTCGCGGGCGCCAGCGTCGGCGCGGCAGGCACCGCTGTGCTCACGCGGGCATTGCCAAAGCCGCCTCCCGGCGGTGGGCCACCGCCCGGGCCGAAGCCCGGCATACCTGTGGGCGGGGTGCCCCCGGGGAACGGCGGGAAGCCGGCGCCGGGGGTGCCCGACGGAAAGGCGCCCCGACCCGCACCTGGCGCCGCCGTCGACGCGGGTGGCCGGCTGCCCGTGTCGGCGCCAGCCGGGGTGGGCTGGGCGGCGGCGCCGCTATCGGCTTGCGCGGCTGCGGGGGTCGTGGCCGGCGCCGCGAGGGTAGGGGCCACGGGCAGCGTGTTCGAGACCGGCACCGGGGCGGTAAGCTGGAGGAAGTAGATCCCCCCGCCCGCCACGAGCAGGATCACGATGGCGGTCAGGCCCAATGCAAGGCGTTTCGTCGTCATAAGCGTCGTCTCTCCTGTGGCTAGATACAGATCAAGTAGATTCCACAGACGACAACGCTGGCGGCTGCGGGCGCGTCCCTCATTATCGCACGCCGCGTGTAACAAACGCTGCAGAACTTGGTCAGAAACAGATAAGAAGCGGGGCCGGACGCTATTCGGGAGGAGGAGGTGAGGCGTTGGGGAGCCGGGCGACGAGGCGCTTGGGTGCCGTCATCCGGTAGCTCTCGTCGATCAGATCGGCGACCTCGTCCCAGTCGAGCGGCACGTCCAGGCGGATGCCGATCCAGCCGTGGCTGCCGACGTATGGTGGCCGAAAGAAGCGGCTGGGGTTGCTGCGCATGAGCGCGGCCTGCAGGCCCGGCTGGGCCTTGCACCAGAGGCTCGGCCGGTCCTCGAAGTCGTGCTGCATGGCGAAGATCTTGTCGCGTACCTTCCAACTCGGGTTGCCGACGCCGCCCCCCTCGGTCGCCTCGGGAAAGGCCAGACAGATGGTGCGGAGCCGGTCCAGGGGAAAGTTAGCCATAGGAAGAACCTCCTGTGCGGTCCGCCGCGGGTCAGACACTCCCGGCCGACGGAGGGTGCGCTTACGGTGGCGGCCCGCTCTTATGCGTGAGCCGCTCCGCCTCGTCGGGGTCCGCGCCGTCGACCAGCTGCCGCACCACCCGGACGCGCGCAATGCGCAGATGGTCGAGCGCCGCCACCTCCAGGCGGTAGTCTCCAACCACCACGGCGTCGCCCACCTGCGGAGCGCGGCCGAGGCGGCCGAAGACGAAACCGCCGATGGTCTCGTACTCCTCCTCGTCGCCGCCGATCCCGAAGCGCTCGGCAAACTCCGCGAGCGAGAGCAGGCCGTCGACGCGAGCGGAGCCGTCGGCCAAGAGCTCGACGCGGGTGTCGCGGTCTCGCTCGCGGATGTCGAACTCGTCGTTGACCTCGCCGACGATCTCCTCGATCAGAATCCTCCAGCGTCACGATCCCCGCCGTGCCTCCGTACTCATCCACGACGGCGGCCATGTGCGCTTTGCGCGCTTGCATCTGGGGCAGCAGCTTCTCGACCGGCACCGTCTCCGGCACCTGGAAGATCGGGCGCATCACCTGCCGCAAGCGGAACGCCGGACCCGGTTCGCGCCGCTGTAGCAGCACGAACAAATCCTTGACATGCACGACGCCCACGATGTGGTCCAGCGTGCCTTCGAACACCGGCACACGCGTGTAGCGTTCTTGGACGACCAAGTCGGCCAGCTCGGCGAAGGAGGCCCCGGCTCTCACGCCCACGACGGCCGTGCGCGGCGTCATCACCTGCCCGGCCGTCTTGTCGCCGAAGTCGAACACACGCCGCAGCAGCCTGGCCTCGGCTGTGTCCAGCACGCCTGCCTGTCCGCTCTGGGCCACCAGCATCTCCAACTCCTCGGCTGAGTGGATGCTCGTGTGTTCGCTCGTGCCGTGCAGGCCTAGCAGGCGAACCACCGCGCCCCCGACGCTGTTCATAGCCCAGATGATCGGCCGGAAGACGAGCGCGAAGACGTATAGCGGCCGTGCTACGAGCAGTGCGGCGCCTTCGGTGCGCTGCAAGGCGATCGACTTGGGCACGAGCTCCCCGAGCACGATGTGCAGTCCGGTGATGAGGGCAAAGCTCACCGCGAACGCCAGCCCCTCGGCTACTTCATGTGGGCTCACGCCGGTCAGCCACTGGACCCCGGCGTCGATGAGATCGGCCAGCGCGGGCTCGCCAATCCAGCCCAGGGCCAGACTGGCCAGGGTGATCCCCAACTGGGTGGCCGCAATGTAGCTATCCAGGTGCGTGATCTCCTCCTGGACGACGCGCGCCCCGCCGGTGCCCTCGGCCACCAGCTGGTCGACCCGCGTCTTGCGCACCTTGACGAGTGCGAATTCGCCGGCCACAAAGAAGCCGTTGGTTGCCACGAGGGCAAGCACCGCCAAAAGCCCCAATATTGCCCCGCTCACCATTGCCGTCCATCCTTGCCTGCCATACACCCTCCGATGACACCTGCCGATCGAGTTCTACGACCCATGGTACCGTAATTCTGCTGAGCATACAATCCGGCCTCGCCCCGCAGCACTTGCCGGCCCGGCTGCCCTCTACGGCGCGGCCTTGCCCTGCCCCGATCGGCGCGCTATACTATCCTGCCGGCCCGCCGGGGGCCGGCGCCTTGATCCCATACCCGATACCCGAAGGTCGTCGCAGCCGATGGAGACGTTCCTCTTCAAACTGATCCTCAGCCCGCTGCTTATCGGCGGAGTGAGCCTGGCCGGGCGGCGCTGGGGTGCGGCCGTCAGCGGCTGGCTGATCGGCCTGCCGCTCACCTCGGGCCCCGTGGTGCTCTTTCTCGCGCTCGACCAGGGCCCCGCCTTCGCGGCGGCAGCGGCCCAGGCGATCATGCTCGGCATCATCTCCGTCGGGCTGTTCTGCTTGACCTACAGCCGCCTGGCGCCGCGCTGGGCCTGGCTGCCCACGCTGCTAGCCGGCTGGGGCGTGGTACTGGCCTCCACGTTCGTGCTCGACACGCTGCCGAGCGCGCTGGCCCTGACGATCGGGCTGGTCTTCGGCGGGCTGGGCACCGTGCTGGTTCTGATGCCGCGCGTGCGCACGGCCGGCCGGCCGGGAGTCGCGCCGCGCTGGGACATCCCATTGCGCATGATTGTTGCGACCAGCTTCGTGCTTGGGCTCACCGGCCTGGCGACCATACTTGGCCCGCGGCTGACCGGGCTCCTGGCGCCCTTCCCGATGTTCGCCAGCATCCTGGGCGTGTTCACGCACCGGTTGGAAGGCCCGCTCGCCGCCGGGTATCTGCTGCGTGGTGTCGTGCTCGGCTCGTTCAGCTTTGCCGGCTTCTTCCTGGTCATCACGCTGCTGCTGCAGCCCGCCGGAATTCTGCCGGCGTTTCTGGCCGCATCCGCAGTAGCCCTGGGCACGCATGGGGTGTCGGGGTGGCTGTTGCGCCATGCCCCCGCCGCGGAGCCGGAGCGCGGGGCAGTCCCGGGAGATAAGGTACATGGATAGCCCGGGATGGCTGGTGTTCGGCGAGCGGCGCTTTCCCAGCGGCAACGTCGTCCTGGCGCGCGGGCCGCGGCCCTGGCTGATCGACAGCGGCTTCGGCGCGGAGGCTCGGGCCACGGAGGCCTGGCTGCACGCGGCGGGCACGCCGCCCGAGGCGCTGGCCGGCGTCGCCAACACGCACTACCACAGCGATCACGTCGGAGGCAACCACTGGTTCCAGACCCGCTACGGTCTCCCGGTCGCGGCTTCCGCGCATGACGCGACACTCGTCAATCGCCGGGATCCGGCTGCGTGCGCCGCCGTCTGGCTCGACCAGCCGATCGAGCCCTACCAAGTTGGCCAGGTGCTGGTGCCCGGCGATGTGCTCGACACCGGTCTGGTCCGGCTGGAGGTCGTCGCGGCGGGGGGTCACACGCGCGGCCAGGTCTGCTTCTACGCACCCACGGACCGCGTGCTGATCGCGGGCGACGCGCTGCACGCCCACGACGTGCCCTGGATCAACCGGCACGGCGAAGGCGTCCATGCGCTGGAGCAGGCGCTGGCCACGCTCGATCGCCTGGCGGGCCTGGGCGCGCGCCTGGCCGTCTCGGGCCATGGCGGCCCCATCGCCGATGTGGCGGGGGCGATCGCGCGGGCGCAGCGCCGTTACACGCGCTGGCTGCAGGACCCAGAGGCGCTGGCCTGGCATGCCGTCAAGCGGATCTTCGCCTACGCCCTCATGTTGCGCGGCGGCATCCCCGAGGCGCATGTGGCGCCCTACCTGCTGGCGCGCGGCTGGTTCCAGGACTACAGCCGCGACCCGTTCGGCACGGCGCCGGAGGCGTTTGTCGCGGCGTTTCTGGCCGAGATGGTGCGCTCCGGCGCCGCCGCCTGGCGCGCCGGCCGGCTGGTCGCACGCACGCCCTACAACCCGCTTCCGCCCGGATGGGCACCGGCAGCCACGCGTCCGGCGGCGTGGCCCTCAGTCGGCATGCGCGCCGCGGTGCAGGGGTAGGGGGCGATGGCGGTGGAACGGGTAGCGCAGGAGGCGCCGGCCATGACCGGCGCGCCGACGCGGCGGCAGGAATTCTGGGCGGGCGCGCGCGCGACACTGGCGCTGGTCGTCGGGGCCACACCCTTCGCGGTCCTCTTCGGCGCGCTTGCGACCACCAGCGGCCTCTCGGCGCGGGCGGCCGTCGCCATGTCGCTGTTCGTCTTCGCGGGCTCCGCGCAGTTCATCGCCGTGACCCTGCTGGCGAGCGGCACCGGCGTCGCGCTGATCATCCTGACGACGCTGATCGTCAACCTGCGCCACGTGCTCTACGCCGCCACGCTCGCACCGCACGTGCGCCACCTGCCACAACGCTGGCTGCTGCCCCTTGGCTTCTGGCTGACTGACGAGTCGTTCGTCGTAGTGGCCGAGCGCTTCAACCGGCGGGGGCCTGCGCCCTATAAGCACTGGTACTATCTCGGCTCGGCGCTGTTCATGTACGTCAACTGGCAGATCTGGACGATCGTGGGCATTCTCGCCGGGCAGCGGATCCCTGATCCCAGCCACTGGGGCCTCGACTTTGCCCTGGTCGCCACCTTCATCGGCCTGCTCGTGCCGCAGGTGCGCACGCGACCGATGCTCGCGGCGGCCCTCGTCGCGGGCGGCACCGCCGCGCTGACGGCGGGCCTGCCGAACAAGCTCGGCCTGATCGTCGCGGCGTTGGTCGGGGTGGCGGCGGGCGTGGCGGTGGAGAGCCGGGCGCCGCGCGCCGAGGAGGGGTCGCCATGAGCCCGATGAGCGAGGTCGCGCTGGTGGCCGGTATGGCGCTGGTGACGTTGCTGGTGCGCTACCCAATGCTGGCGCTGCTCGGCCGCATCCCGCGGCCCGAGCCGATTCTGCGCGCGCTGCGCTACGTGCCGGTGGCCGTGCTCACGGCCATCGTGGTGCCGGCGGTGCTCCTTCCGGACGGCGCCCTGGACCTCCGCCCCAGCAATGCCTATTTGGTCGCCGCGCTCATCACGGCCCTGGTCGCCTGGCGCAGCAAGAACCTGTTGCTGACCTTTCTGCTCGGCATGGGCAGCTTGCTGGCCTGGCGCGCACTGCTCGCTCTGCTGGGCCTGCCCGGCTGAGGGAGCGCTCGCGCCGTCCGGCGGTTTGTGCGTCCCCGCCCTGGCGGGCGCGGGCTCCGGGCCCCCCTCCCGCCAGGGGTTACGCAAGGGCGCTATGGCAGGGCCGGCGCCGGGCACTGGGGGAAGAAGGTGTTCGTGACCACCTTGGCGGTCTGCCCCCGCGTGATGTTCCCGCCCGGGCGGTAGTACAATCCCGGGCACGGCTCGCCCGGCGCCCCGCAGTCGTAGCCACTGATCACGCCGTGCAACGCCAGTCGCTCCGCAAAGAGCCAGAAGGGGCTGTCCGGCGGCACGTCGTCGAACGTCTGTCGGTCCGGCGGAATGGGATCGGCGTACCCGAACCCTTCGCTCGCGATCTTCGCGAGCTGTCCGCGGGTCAGGCTGTTCGCCGGGCGGAAGTAACGGCCGGGGCACGGCTCGCCCGGCCCGCCGCAGTCATAGCCCGAGATGGCGCCGTGCAAGGCCACGCGCTCCACGAACAGCCAGAAGGGGCTGCCCGGGGGCACGTCGTCGAACGTCTGGCGGCCGGCCGGGATGGCGTCCTGGTAGCCCGCCGAGTTGGCGATGATCTTGGCGGCCTGCCCCCGGGTGACGTCGTTGCCCGGGCGGAACGTGCCGTCGGCGTAGCCGGAGATGATGCCCAGGCACGCCAGGCAATGGATGTAGGACGCGAACGTCGAGCCCGGCGGCACGTCCGTGAACGAGACGGCGCAGGCGACGGGTGTGGCCGTGCCGGGCGGCGCGGTCGCCGTGGCGGTGCTGGCGGCGATCGGGCTGTTGGTCGGGGTCGCCGTGCCGGACGCGCCGGGTGTGGCCGTGCCGGTGGCGCCGGTGCCGGGCGTGCCGGTAGCCGTCGCGGCGGGTCCGGCGGTAGCCGTGGCGCTCCCGGCGGGCGCCGAGGTCGCCGTAGCGGTGGCGCTGCTCATCGGCGTCGCGGTGGCCGGCGGTAGGGGCGTGGGGCTGGCCGTCGGCGTCGCCGTGTCGGTGGGCTCGGGCGTCGGTAGATTGCACGGGCTGCTGTAGTGCTCAGTCAGCGTCTGGTAGGTGCTCCCGTGGAGGCCCACGCTCCAAAGGTCATACGGGCTCACGGCGGCGACTCCCAGCAGCCAGCTAAGGCCGGTGCCGTTCGGGCTGGCGACCACGGTCCAGGCGGCGCCGTCCCAATGCTCGGTCAGGGTCTCGTCCGCCCCGTTGGAGGCGATCCCCACCGCCCAGATGTCGTGGGCCGACAGGGTGGCCAGGCCGTCTAGCGAGTTCGAGACGCTCCCCACATCCGGGCTCGCGACGGCGCTCCAGGCGACGCCATCCCAGTGCTGCGTCAGTGTATGCTCGATGCGATTGGTGCCCTGGTAGGTGACATACACGCCCACGGCCCAGACGTCGTCGGGGGCAAGGGCAGCGGCCGCGTACAGGCTGTTGTCGGCGGTGCCCACGTCGGGCACGGCCACGACATGCCAGGCGGTGCCGTCCCAGTGCAGCGCGAGGGAGCGATCGTGCTCCAGGTCGTACGTCCCCACCGCCCAGACGTCGTCCCCGGTCGTCCCGGCGACCGCGTACAGGTAATCGGCACTCGGATCGGGGTTGGGGCTGGGCACGATGCTCCAGGTGCTGCCGTCCCAGTGCAGAATCAGGGTCAGGTCGTCATACAGCGTTTGCTTGAAGCCCACCGCCCAGACGTCATCGGGGGCGAGAGCCGTGACGCCGAGCAGGTGCACGTAGATGCCGTCGTCGGGATTCGGGCTGGGCACGACACTCCAGGCGGTGCCATCCCAGTGCTCGATCAACGTGGCCCCCTGCATGTCGGTAACGCGCTGCTCGCCGACCGCCCAGACGTCGTCGGGCGCGACGGCGATCACGCCGTACAGGAAATTGAGGATGGCGCTCGGGTTCGAGCTGGGCACCACGCTCCAGGTCGAGCCGTCCCAGTGCTCGGTCAGCGAGCGGAAGCCCGAGGTATTGTCGCCGACATAGCCCACGGCCCATGCATCGTCGGCGGATATGGCGGAGACCGCCCGTAGCTCGTTGTCGGTCGTCCCCACGCTTGGGCTATCGACGACCGCCCAGCTTGGCGCGCACTCGGTCGGGATCGGCGTCGGGCTGGGCGCGATGGGCGTGACCGTCGGCGTCGCGGTGGGCGTGCCGGGCGTCGGCGTGGACGTGGCCGAGCAGGGCGGGTAACTTTCCACCAGCGCCTGGTTCGCGCCGCCGCTAGCGTGGCCGCCTACCGCCCACACATCTGTCCCGGGGGCCGCGGCCACGGAGTCGAGGTGATTATCGCTCGACCCAACGCTCGCCCCGGGCGCCGCCGTCCACGCGCTGCCGTCCCAGTGCACAAGCAGCGTCCGGCTCTGCCCGGAGTCGTCGTCGTACGTGCCGACGGCCCAGATATCGCTCGCCGATTGAGTTTCCACCCCTTTGAGCAGGTTATTGATGCCGGGATCCGGGCTGGGCACGACGCTCCAGGCGCTGCCGTCCCAATGCAGGATGAGCGTTTGCCACAGGCCGGCGGTATAGTCGAACCCCACCGTCCAGACATCGTCGGCGGCGACCGCCGCGGCGTCGAAGAGGAAGTTGCTGTCGCTCCCCATGTTCGGGCTGGGCACGATGCTCCAGCTACTGCCGTCCCAGTGCTCGACGAGCGTGTGGTCGGTGTAAACGTCCACGGAATCCCCCACGGCCCACACGTCCCCGGCCGAAACCGCGGTGACTCCAGCCAGGTAGCTCAATTCCGTCCCTACGTTCGGGCTGGGCACGATGCTCCAGGTGCTGCCGTCCCAATGCTCGACGAGCGTGTAGCCGGTACCGCCCTGCACGTACCACCCCACCGCCCAGGCATCATCCGCGGCGACCGCGGCGACCCCGCGGAGGGTGTCGGTGCTGGATGGTGCGTTCGGGCTGGCCACGACGCTCCAGGTGCTGCCATCCCAGTGTAGAGTGAGGGTGTCGGAGACGCTCACCCCACTACCGTGACTGCCCACGGCCCATACGTCGGAGGCCGAGACGGCGACAACCGCGTCGAGATAGTTGTTGTCGGTTCCGGCATTCGGGCTGGAGACAATCGTCCACGCGCTGCCGTTCCAGTGCTCGATCAGCGTCTGATACGTACCCACTTCGTCGTAGTATCCCACGGCCCAGACATCATCCTGCGCGACGACCGCTACACCCTGGAGCCGGGCCTCGCCGGGATTGGGGTTGGGGCTCGGCACGACGGTCCACTGGGCGCCGCAGTCCAGCGGCGCGGCCGGCGACTGCGCCGCGCTGGCCGGGGCCTTCGGGCGGGCAAGCGGCGGAGGGGCCGCGGCCCTGGACAGGTTCGCGCCCAACAGCGTGGTAATCAGGAGACTTAGAAGTCCCATAGCCACCAGCATGATCCGAGATCGGCCTCCACTTCGCCGGGAGATGGTATCCATGATGCTACGACGCTCCTTCCTTGCCTCGTGACGCGCGTTGCTTCCGGAGCACGGCTGCGACCGGCACCGCATGCGCGGCAGCATGAAGCGGTGCTGCGACTTGTGCTTGCGCCCGGTCCCCAGGGATGTGAGAACTTGCCGCCTCGCGGTTTGGCACGCACCGTTGCACGAAATGTGGTATTCCGGGATGCACAAAACGGAAACAGCTCAGGTCCGCTTAAGGTTCCCCGACCCCTCGGGGCGCCACGGAATCCGGGCCCCCTGCGGCTGGGCCGCGCTCGGGACGCAGATGCGTGGTCCCCATCATGCTGTTCGTTGTTAGGCCGGCGACTCGGGGTCCGGCCGCGGCGACCCGTTCGCGGCGGTGCCAGCGGGCGGCGCCGAAATCGGCCGGTATCGACACGCACACAGGAGGTCTGCCCATGAACCCGCGCTTTCGCCGGGCCGGATTCCACACCGTGACCCCGTATATCATGGTGCCCGATGCCGAGGGGTTAATTGCCTTCGTCGTGGCCGCATTCGGCGGCCGGCCGGGCCTGCGGGCCACCGGCTCGGCGGGCGGCTTACATGCCGAGGTGCAGATTGGCGATTCGATGGTGATGATCGGCGGCGTTCCGGAGGGGCAGGGAATGCCCGTGGCGCTCTACCTCTACCTGCTGGACGTCGACGCCGCCTATGGCCAGGCGGTCGCGGCCGGGGCCGCGTCGCTCGGCGCCCCGGCCGACCAGCCGGATGGCGACCGCCGGGCCACGGTCCGGGATCCCTTCGGCAATCTCTGGTTCCTCGCGCGCCCGCTCACTGAGCGCCCCGCGTAGGCCCGCGGCGCGTCAGCCCGCGAGCGGGGCCGGGGTTGCGCCGCGCGTGGGCACGCGCACGCGGCTCAGCGGGATCCACGTGCCGTCGGCCCGCTGCACGTCAAACGTGCAGATCGGGTGGATCTCCCACAGCGTTGCCCGATAGCGCCCGATCTGCTCCGGGTGCTCCTGGTCGAGCAGCAGCCAACCGCCGATGCGTACCTTCCAGCCGTTGGTCACCGCGGCGGCCACGCGGGCGAAGGTCCACGCCCGGTTCTGGTTGCGCACGCGCGGCGTCACCTCACAGACCAGCGAGTCGGCGCGCACCTTGCTCGGGTCGTCCACCAGCCAGAGGTGCCAGTCGACGTGGTCCGCGTCGTAGCAGTTGCACGACTCGCCGCCCTCCGGATGCGCGCCCGCAAGCCAGCCCTCGACCTGCAGAGGCATGCCTTCCCACGCGGCCACCGCGGCCGAGGCCTCGAGCGGCCAGACCGCGCGGTCGCGCCGCGCGATGCCGGACGGGTAGGGCAGGGCGAGCACGCTGGCCAGCGCGACGGGCGTCCAGGGGGCCTGGTCCGTGCGGTTCTTGCGCACGTTCAGCATAGGATCCCCGCCGGTGCCCGGCGCGGGGCAGCCGACGAACGTTGTGGGCGGCGGCGGCGGACGTGGCAGGTCGGGCGGGATGGGCAACGGTGCCTCAAGCTCCCGCGTGGCGGCTTCCGGTAGCGGGGGCCGCGGCGGCGCCAGCACGGCGCCCGTGTCCTCGTCGGCGTGCTCGGCTTCCGTCACCTGGATCGGCGCGGCAAGTTCCCGCGCGCCCGGTGGTGGGGCCCCGGCACGCTCCAGGGCGCCCTGGACCAGCGCGGCGAAATCGCGTGCGGCCGGCTGCTCCCCCCGGACGACGACGAACGCGTCGATCTCGTCCGGTCCCGGCCCCGGCGCCCAATGCGCGACGGTCAGGTGCAGGTTCGGGTTCGCGGCGGCAAACGCGGCGACGAAGCCGGCCAGCGGGTCGGACCCCGCGGCCGGCCCCGTGGCCGGAATGACGACTTCCAGGCTAATCTCTTTGCGCATGGGTGGCTCCTCGGTGCTACGGCCTGCGCCAGGCCGGGCCTGCCGGTGGCGGCCGCGTGCGGGGCAAGCAGCTACTCGATCGTCGGATCGAGGGCGCGGGCATGGGCCAGGTCGGCGTTGGCCTTGCGTGTCTGGCCCAGCGCGCGATAGGCGTCGGACCGGCCCAGATAGGCGGCCACGGCCTGATCGTCGAGCTCCAGCGCCCGGTCGAAGTCCTCCAGCGCCTTGTCGGGATGCTCGAGGTCGAGGTTCAAGTTGCCCCGCGCGATATAGGCGTCGGCCATCGTCTCGTCGAGCCGGATGGCCCGGTTGTAATCGGTCATTGCGCCGCGCCGATTGCCCAGTTGGTCGTGGTAGAGCAGGCCGCGGTTGAAGTAGGCCTCGGCGAAGTCGGCGTCGAGCGCGATCGCCTGCGTGTAGTCGGCCACCGCCTCGTCGTATTGCCCGAGCGCCTGGCGCGCGAGTCCCCGCCCATTATAGATCAGCGCATCCTCGGCGTGCTCCAGTGCCGCGTTGAAGCCGGAGAGCGCCTCGTCCGCGCGGTCCAGCACCAGCAACGCATTCGCCCGGTTGGCGAGCGTGGTCGCGTTGCCTGGGTCGAGCGCGACGGCCTGCGTGTAATCGGCGAGCGCGTCGTCGTAACGCTCGAAGGATTCCAGGGCGAGCCCGCGTTGGTTATAGGCGAGCGCGTTGGAGGGGTCGAGAGCAAGCGCCTCGTCATAATCGGCCAAGGCCGCGTCCGCCGCGCCGGCCTCCATGTGGGCGTCGCCGCGGGCGATGTACGCGTCGCGCGTAGCCGCCCGCGCCAACTCCTGGTGCGGGTCCTCCTGCAGGATCTGCCGGCCCAGTGTGATGGCTGTGTCCCAATCCTCGCCGGCGATGGCGGCCTGTTGGCGCGGCCAGAGGGCGGCCGCGTCGCGCACGGCGGCGGCGGCCTGCGTGGCCGCGGCAAGGCCGGCCTCGCTCTCCAGGGCACTGAGCAGGCCCTGTCCCGCCCAATCCGCGATCAGACCGCGCGTCCGCGCCGGGCGCCCACCCGCCGGCAGGTTGTCCGGGTTCACATCCAGCCGCGCCAGCAGCGCCGTCCAATTGGCGTCGTCGAGGGCCGTGAGCGTGCCGTAGAGCCGCGCACGTTGCGCCGCCTCTTCGGGGCTAATCGGCACAGACGCGGCGGCCGGCGCCGGAGCCGCCGCGGCGGGCGCCGGCGGGGGCGCGGCTGCGGGCGGGGCCTGGGCCGGGCGCAGCACGAAGGCGCCGTTCTGCACCCCGCCCATCACGGGCTCGGGCATGTGGCGCCCGGCCAGTTCGTGGCTCACGGCCTCGAAGAGCGTGTTCACGTCGACCGCGTCGGGGCTGTGCTGCCAGTGGTCGAGCACGTAGTAGGTGAAGGCGCCGTGCTGCAGATCGGGGAGCTCGCGCGCGGTAGCGTCGCCGGGACAGGCGGCGAGCACGATGCGCTCCCAGTTGCCGCTCATGAACGACTCGCGCGTGCGCTGTAGAAAGCCGGCGGCCGCCGCGCCGCTGTCGCCGCCGCTCGTGATGTCGCGCGTGCCCGTCGCGGCGCCGCTGTGGCAGCAGTCGAGCAGGGCCAGCGACGAGACCTGCCGGGGCAGGTAGGTGGCGGCAAGCTGATTCAGCTCGATTGCGCTGCTCATGAGCGACGTGGGGTCGGCGTCGGCGGGCAGCAGGTAGGCGATGCTGTCGGGGTCCTGCGGGTCGCTTGGCTCCAGCGCGCCGTGCCCCGCGAAATGGAGCACGAAGACCCCGTCAGGGTCGACCCCCGCGCGGCTGTGCTGAATCGTCGTCAGGATGCGCGCGCGGGTGGCGTCGGCGCCAAGCAGCAGATCGACCTGGTAGCCGCTCGCGCGCAGCGCCGTGGCCATCGCCTGCGCGTCGGCTTCGGCGAACTGCAGGGGATTGATGGGGCCGGGCGCGGCGCCGGTGGGGGCCGCGTAGTTGAGACCGACGACAACCGCCACATACTTTGCCATGGCTGTGCACCTCTCGCTGGGATGCGCGTTGGGCCGCGGCCGCCGATGTGGGGAAACGAGGGGAGGATGCCCGGAGCGGATCGGGGTTGGTCGCAGTATACGGGAGTGTGCGGGCGCTGTCAACGCGCGGTCGGGCCCGCGTGTTCCACGGCGCCGCGCTCCTGCGGAGTTGGGGCGGCGCGGTACGCTGCTCGCTTGTGGCCGCGCGCAGGCCGGGTTGCAGCGGCGAGCAGAACGCAGGGATGAGGCAGGAGATGCAGGCGGAGTTGTGGTTGCAGCCCCACATTGCTCTCGTCTCTCACCGAAGAAAGCATCTCGGACGCATGAGCGCGGGTACGCTTAGGAGGCCACGCATCGCCCGCTACCCCTGTGCGCCTCTACCCGCTAGCAGCCTGTCGGAGAGAAGGATTACGGCCCAATTCTTCCCCACCAGCGGCTGGTTTTACGGCGAATAGTAAATGTTCTGCCCCACCGACGGGGCCAAAACAGCCGGAAATAGGGTCGGTCGGTTTCTCTCCGACAGGCTGCTAGGACTCCACGATCTTCCAGAAGGAGTCCTTTCGCACGATCGCGCCGTCGCGAAACTCCCACAGGTCGCATCCTCGCACGTTCAGCCGGACTCCGTCGGTGGTCGTCCCCGTAAGGGTCCATTCCGAGACGCCTCGGTTGCCGCACGCCCAGTGGGTATCGTCCCCATAATGAACATCGGGGATGCCGGTAAAACGCGCGGCCAGCCCCTCGCGCACACGGTCTTTGCCCACGAATTTCCGGCCCCAGGCGTCGGGCCCTCGGGGCGCTTCAAAGACGGCGTCCGCCGCGAAGAATGCCATGATGGCGTCCAGGTCATGACGGTTGAACGCATCAAGTATCTGCTGCAGAGCTTCTGCTGATACCGATGCCGGGTTATCCGTGTTCATAGTCATGGTGCGCTCGAACCTCCGTGCTCCGTTGGGAGTTCCTCCAGGACAGATGGCACCCGGTGGATCAGGAAGGAGTTCCGCCCGAATAACCGCGCGCCCTGGGTCACGGACTCTTCGTTCGTGTCGAAGACACCGTGGACGACGGCAGTACTGTAGCACAGATGGGCCGGGGGAACAAGCGGTTGCCCGGACAGCTGGAAACGGGAGCCGCGCCGTGGCGGTGGGTTCCCGCCCGGCGTGCGCCTCGGGGTCGCATGCCCCCGGAAACCGCGGCGCGGTACGCTGCTTGCTTGTGCCCGCGCAGGCCGGGTTGCGGCAGCGCTCAGGACGCAGGGAGGAGGCAGGGGATGCAGGCGGAGCAGTGGCAGGCCGTGATGCGCGGCGAGTGGAACGCGCGTGCGCGGGCGAACGCGATGCACTATGTCGAGGTCAGCCGGCGGCGCTGGGACACGGCGGCGTGGTTTCGCAGCGGCGCGCATGACGTGGCGCGCCTGGCCGACGGCTTTTGCGCGGAGCAGGGGCTCGACCCGGCGCGAGCGCGCATGCTCGAGATCGGCTGCGGGGCCGGGCGGATGACACGGGCCTTTGCCGCCCGCTTCGCCCGCGTCGACGCGCTCGACGTGTCAGACGAGATGCTGGCGCGGGCGCGCGTGCTGCTGGCGGATAGCCCCAACGTGACCTGGCGGCACGGCAACGGCGTCGACCTGACGCCGTACGAAGACGACACGTTCGACTTCGTCTTCTCCTACATCGTCTTTCAACATATCCCCGATGCGAAGATCGTGCTCGGCTACGTGCGCGAGATCGCCCGCGTGCTCCGGCCGGGCGGGATCTGTCGCTTCCAGGTACGCACGCTGACGGCCGAGCCGGAGCCGCTGTGGCGGCTGCGTGTGGCGGTGGGTGTGCACGGCCGCCGCTGGCTGGCGCGGCTGCTGCCCGCGGTGCGGGATGCCGCGGACGAGGGGCACGACCCGCTGAAGAGCGCGCATTACGCCAGCTGGGCGGGCAGCGCCGTGCCGCTCGCCGCGCTGCGCGCCACGCTCGACAGTGCCGGGTTGCGCTACCGCGTCGCGGGAGCGGGCACGCAATACACCTGGGTCAGCGCGCGGAAACCAGCGCCGCCACCGGCAGCGGGGCAAACCGCGCGGTGAAGTGGCGCAGGGCGGGCTGCTCGTAGGTGATGCGCATGCCGCCCAGCCGGTCTCGCGCGGCGTAGATCTCGGCGATCGCCTCGGCCACGTAGTCGAGGTGCGCCTGGGTATAGACGCGCCGTGGGATGGCCAGGCGCACGAGCTCCAGCGCCGGGTAGCTGGTGATGCCGGTCGCCGGGTCGGTCTGCGCGAACATGACGCTGCCAATCTCGACGGCGCGAATCCCCGCCTCCAGATAGAGGGCTGCGACCAGCGCCTGCCCGGGGAACTCCGCCTGAGGGATATGCGGCAGGAAGCGCCCGGCGTCGAGGTAGACGGCATGCCCGCCCGGCGGCTCCACGATCGGCACGCCCGCGGCTTGCAGCCGCTCGGCCAGGTAGGCGGTGTGGGCCAGGCGATAGGCCAGGTAGCGCTCATCGAGCGCCTCCCACAGCCCGCGCGCCAGCGCCTCCAGGTCGCGCCCGGCCAGGCCCCCATAGGTCGGGAAGCCCTCGCGCAGGATCAGCTCCTGCGTAACCCGCTCGAACAGCGCCGGGTCGCGCACCGCGAGCAGGCCGCCGATGTTCACCAGCCCGTCCTTCTTGGCGCTCATCAGCAACCCGTCGGCATCGCTGAAGATCTCACGGGCGATGTCGAGCACCGGGCGATCGGCCTGGCCCGGCTCGCGCAGCTTGATGAAGTAGGCGTTCTCGGCGTAGCGGGCCGCGTCGATGAAGAAGGGGATGCCGAACTCGTGGTAGAGGGCGGCGGTGGCGTGGATGTTGGCGAGTGAGACCGGCTGCCCGGCGACCGAGTTGTTGGTAATCGTCGTCAGGCCGAGCGGGATGTTCTCCGGCCCCACGCGCTCGATGTAGGCGCGCAGGGCGGCCAGGTTCATGTTGCCCTTGAACGGTGCGGGGTTGGTCGGATCGGCCGCCTCGGGCACGGCGAGGTCGGTCGCGATGCCGCCGCGCGCCTCGACGTTGGCGCGGGTGGTGTCGAAGTGCGTGTTGTTCGGCACGTGCTGCCCGGGGCGCACCAGCACGGTGCACAGGATGTGCTCAGCCGCGCGGCCCTGATGGGTGGGCACGAAGTGCGGCATGCCGAAGATCTGCTGCACGGCCTCTTGCAGGTGGTAATAGTTGCGGGCGCCGGCATACGACTCGTCGCCTTCCATGATGCCCGCCCACTGGTGGTCGCTCATGGCGCCGGTGCCGCTGTCGGTCAGCAGGTCGATGTAGACGTCCTCGGCGCGCAGCAGGAACGGATTATAGCCCGCGGCCTCCAGCAGGCGCGCCCGCTCGGCGCGGCTGGTCTCGCGGATCGGCTCCACCACTTTGATGCGGAAAGGCTCGGGCAGGAATCGCGGCATGGTACACCTCCTTGTGTCGCCGGCGATGCGCGGGGCGTGCCGGGTCGGCCGCGGACCCCGCCCCACGGCTCCTGTCCATCGTAGCGCGCCTTCCTGCCGGGGCCGGTATCAGCGGGTGAACGGCGGGTAAACGCCAGTGGCGCCCGTCACGGCGGGTCGGGGATCGGGTGGCCGGCGCGGGCGGCGGCGCGCAGGCCGACGCGCGTCTCGTCCGGTGCCCACGCGGCCGCCGGGGGCGCGGCCGCGGGCACGCCCGGCGGCGCGCCAAGGGCGCGCAGCTTCTGCGCGCGGATCACCACGCCCCCGTGGTCGGCGATCTCGGCCGCACCGCGCACGACCAGCGGCCCGCCCGCGGCCAGCGCAGGCAGCGCGCCCTCGTAGGCGTTGGGCATCACCACCACTTCCAGCAGGTCGGTCTGGTCCTGCAGGGTCAGGAAGATCATCCACTCGCCCGAGCGGTTCAGGTGGCGGCGCACGATCACCGGGAAACCGCCGACGATCACTGTCTGCCCGGCGCGGGGCGCCAGCCCGCGGGCGGGCGTCGCGCCATAGCGCGCCAGGCGCGGCAGGTAGGGTGCCAGCGGGTTCGCGCTGAGGGTGAAGCCGAGCGCGCCGCGCTCCAGGTCGAGGATCTCGGCCGGGCTGTAGGGGCGGAGCACCGGCATCGTCGGCGGCAGCGCGGGCAGCGGCTCCAGCGCGGGCAGCCGCCCCTGGGCGGGCCCGGCGGCGCGCTCGCGCTGCCGGTCGAGGATGGGCAGCCAGAGCCGCGCCTGCCAGAGCAGGTCGGTGCGTGCGTGTTCCTCGGCGAGCGAGTCGAGCGCGCCGACCTGGATCAGCGTGGTGATCTCGGCCTGGTTCAGCGGCACGCGGGTCAGCAGGTCGCGCAGGGAGAGGAAGGGCCCGGCCTCACGCCGCGCGGCGCCGATGGCCGCCACGCTCTCGCGGCGCAGCCCCTTCACCGCGTCGAGCCCCAGCACGATGCCGCGGCCGCGCGCCCGCGTGCCCGCGGCGCTGCGGTTCACGTCGGGCCCGCGCAATTCCAGGCCCCAGCGCCGCGCCTCCTCGACGTAGACCTGCGCCGGGTAGAAGCCCGCCTGGTTGTCGAGCACGGCGGCCAGGAGCTCGGCCGGGTAGTGGGCCTTGCAGTAGGCCATACGGTACGCCACCACGCCGTAGGACGCCGCGTGGGCCTTGCAGAAGCCGAAGCCGGTGTAGCCTGCCAGGACATCCCAGATCTGCTCGGCCAGCGGCTGGGCGATGTCGTTGCCGATGGCGCCCGCGACGAACGCCGCGCGCAACTGCGCGCGCTCCTCGGGTCCCGGGTTGCGCCCCAGCAGCTTGCGCAGGCGCTCGGCCTCGCCCAGGCTGAAGCCCGCCAGGTCGTGCACCAGGCGCAGGAACTGCTCCTGGTAGAGGATCACGCCGTGCGTCTCGCCCAGCACATCGGCCATGCGCGGGTGCAGATAGTCGGGCTGGGTGCCCGTGTGCAGCCGCTTCAGGAAGACGTCCTTGAACCCGCCCTCCAGCGGCCCCGGTCGGAAGAGCGAGATGACGGCGATGATGTCGTCGAGGCAGTGCGGGCGCATGCTGCGCAGCAGCGAGCGCATGCCCGGGCTCTCCAGTTGGAAGCAGCCAAGCGAGCCGCCCTCGGCCAGCAGCGCGTAGGTCGCGGCGTCGTCGAAGGGGATGCCGTCGAGGTCGAGCGGAGTGCCGTTCACGCGCACGCGGGCCGCGGTGGCGCTGAGCGCGCTTAGCGCCCGACTGCCCAGCAGGTCGATCTTGACCAGGCCGAGGTCGGCGATGGCGTTCATCTCGTACTGTGTGACCGTGATACCCTTGGTCGCGCGCTGCAGCGGCACCTCATCGCTGAGCGGGAAGGGCGCGATGACGATGCCGCCGCAGTGGATGCCGAGGTGGCGCGGCCGGTCCTCGAGCGCGGCGCAATCGGCGAGCACGGCCGGGTCGAGCGCGGGTAGCGCGCCGGTGTCGGCCTCGCCCAGGCCGGTCTCGGCCTCGGGCGGGTAGAGGGGCCCCCAGGCGGCGTCCTCATCCTCGGTGGGCGTGGCGGCGCCGGGCGGCTCCTCGCCGCCGGCCGCGGCGTCGTCGCGCGCCTCGTCGAGCCCATAGCCGAAGGGCCGGCCGGCCAGCGCGTCGAGCGCGGCGGGCGGCAGGCCGTGGGCGCGCGCCACGTCGCGCCAGGCCGAGCGCAGCTTGAAGCAGATGTGCGTGCCGATCATGGCCACGCGGTCACGGCCGTAGGTCTCGTAGACATAATTCAGCACCTCATCGCGCCGCCGCCAGCAGAGGTCGAGATCGATGTCGGGCGGGTCGGGCCGCTCGGCGTTGAGAAAGCGCTCGAAGTAGAGACCATGCTGCAGCGGGTCGACCTGGGTGATGCCGAGTACATAGGCGACGAGGCTATCGGCGGCCGAGCCGCGCCCGAGGATAGGGATGCCGTGGCGCCGCGCCCAGCGGGCAATATCCCAGACGATCAGGAAGTAGGGCGCGAAGTCGAGCTCGGCGATCACCTGGAGCTCGGTCTGCAGCCGCGCGGTCACCTCGGCGGTGAGCGGCCGGTAGCGGCGGGTAGCTCCGGCGAAGGCGATCTTCCAGAGGCGCGAGAAGGCCGTCTCTCCGGCCCGCAGCGTGATGCCGGGGAAGCGGCGTTGGCCGATCGGCAACTCGAGGTCGCAGCGCCGGGCCAGGAAGTGGGCGTTGGCCAGCGCCTGGGGATAGTCGGCGAAGAGCGTCTCCATCTGCGCGGGCGACTTCAGGTAGCGCTCGGGGTGGGCGGCCTTGTCGGGGTGGGGCGTGGCCAGCGTGGTGCGCGTGCGGATCGCGTCGAGCAGCGCGCCCGCGGTCGCCTCGGCGGGCGTGGCGGCCAGTGTGTCGTTCGTGGCGACCGTGCCGATGCCCAGTTCGTCGGCCAGGCGCACCAGGTCGAAGGCGGTCGCCGCGTCGTCGGGGTCGTGGATCACCAGCTCCAGGAAGAAGTTGTCGGCGCCGAACATCGAGGCGTAGGCGCCGATCAGCCGGCTGGCGCGGTTGATCTTGCCCGCGCGCACCAGCCGGTTGATCAGGCCGCGCCGCCCGCCCGAGAGGACGATCAGCCCGCCGCTCTCGGCGCGCAGCAGGTCGACCGAACAGCCGTGGGGACGCCCGCCGCCCACCGGCCGGCTTAGCTGGATGGCGGACGAGAGCCGGCAGAGGCGGCGGTAGCCCTCGGCGTCGCGGGCCAGCAACACCAGCCGGTCGCCCTCGTCGGTGTCGAGCTCCAGCCCGATCACCGGCCGCACCTCCGCCGCGCGGCAGACCTGGTAGAACTCCACAGCGCCGTAGAGGGTGTTGTGGTCGGTGAGCGCCAGCGCGGGCATGCGGAACTGCGCGGCGCGCTCGGCCAGCGTGGCCGGCGCGGTCACGCCCTCGAGCAGCGAGAAGTGGCTATGCGTGTGCAGATGCGTGAAGGACATAGCGTCGCTCGGGTGGGGACGCGGGCGCAGGCGTCGTAAAGGATATGTCTCGGCGTAGTCGAGACATATCCATGGGCAAGCAGAGTTGGGTAGCGGCGTCGCAGGTGCGCGGGGCGGCCAGCCGCACCCAGGCGGGCCGCAGGCGGCGCACCTGGAGCAAGCGGATCAGCAGCGGCCAGGCGGCCGCGCGCAAGGCCTCCGGGTCGGCGGCCGGCGCGGGCAGGCGCAGAGTTCTGCTCGGCGGTGGGCCCACCGTGGAAGCCGACCGTCAGCAGCAGTGTCGTCGCCGCGCGGCCCACGGCGGCCAGCGCCGCGGCCAGCCGGGTGGTGACGCGGTCGAGGTCGGCGGGGGTGAGCGGGCGGGCCGCCTGCCGCGGCGCGATCGGCGCGACCGCGGCCGGCCGATCGGCTATCGCGTGCCCCGGCGCGATGGGGCGGGGGTCCCGCCCGGCAGCCAGCGCCTGCAGCGGCGCGAAGGCCGCGCCGAAGACGGCGACTACCAGCGGCGCCGGCAGCGCGGCCAGGTCGCCCAGGGTGAACAGGCGCAGGTCGCGCAGGTCGCGCAGGCGGGGCGCGGAGAGGCCCGGCAGCCAGGCGACGGGCAGGGGCGCGAGGGCGGCGGCCGCGCGGTCGGGCGCGATCGCGCGCAGGGTGCCGGGCCGGGCCAGCCGCGCGGCGCAGGCGGCGGCGAACCGCCCGGGCGCCAGCCCGGTCCCGCCGGGATCGAGCGTGGGCGCGGCGGCGCGCGCGGCCGCGAGCAGCGCCTGGGCGGTGGCGACCGTCTCGTCCCAGGCGTCCGCCGCGGCATCGCCCAGGTCGGCGTAGAGGTCGCCGGAGGGCTCGACCTCCCAGCGGGCGACTCCGGCGGCCCAGGCGGCGAGGACGGGCGGCGGCCAGGCGGTATCGCCAGGACGGCCCGCGTCCGCCCCCTGGCCGGCGGGTTGCAAACACAGGATGGCGCGCATGCGGGCGCGACCTCCGATGGGCGAGATACTCTCCCCGGAAGGTGAGAGGGATTGCAGGCATCAGCGCCCTCCCCGGTGCCCGGTTCCGGCCACAACGGAACCGCGTGCACTGCACGGCCGGCAAAAGAGGCCCGATGCTGCCCCGGCCATAACGGAACAGATGTGCTATTCTACCTGCATCATATCAGAGAACGTATGTTCGAGTCAATAGTTTCGCCGGATGCTCAGGGAGTTTTATTTCTTGTGCGTGATCCGTAAAAACAGGGCGCCGAGTGATCGGCGCCCTGTCGTGCTCTGCCCGGCCTTGCGGCCCGCGTCTCAGCGGTGTTGGTAGCGGCGGCGGACGACGAGGCCCGCCCCGGCGCACGCCAGCCCGGCCAGCGCGATCAGCCAGGAATCGGCCGGCAGGCCTCCCGATCCACTACCTGTGCTCGGCATGCCGGCCGGCGGTGCCGGTCCCAGCACCAGCCAGCCCACGCCGGCCCCGACGAACGGGTGCGCGAACGTGGTGCCCGTGATCGTGCCCGCACTCGGGTTGTCGGTGATGACGGGCGGGTTAGCGGCGCTGGTGTTGTAGACGCTCGTGCCCGCCGCGACCCGCGGATCGGTGACGCTCCACTGCACCGGCTTGTCAAAGCGCGCCACGCGCTGCCCGGTGGCCACGTTGGTCACCCGGAAAGCCCAGGCTGCCAGGATCGGGCGGCCCTGATCATCGCTCGCCAGCAGCGGGGCGAAGGTGGCGGGATCCCCCGTGAGCAATTCGAACTTCACCGTCTTGCTGATGAAGTCGGCGGGCAAGATTACTTGCTGGGTGCCCGCGTTCAGCGTTGCCGCCTGGCCGGGCGTGAACGTCACCGCCGCGGCGACCTGGGGAAAGCCGAACTGCGTGAAATCGGCAGGGCCGGTCTGCGCCGCGGCGGGCCGCGCGCCCGCGACGGCCAGCAGCGCGAACAGTGCTCCGGCCAGGAGCCCGCCGCCGAGTACTCGTATGGATCGCATCAGTCTTCTCTCCTTTACAACATGACATAACACACCAGACACGCTGACAACAGACCCGATGATTGCGCGCTGCACCCGCGGTCCGGCGGCACACGACCGCCTGCCAGGGGTGTTCCTGATTCATCCTAGATCGAGTTCGGGCGGCCGCAGAAGCGACCTCCCGCGCGAGCCGTGCGCTCACTTTAGTCGCCGCTTTCTCCGACCTTCGTCCTATTTCCAGGAATCTTGAATGCACCGGATTTATTGATATAATGCGCGTTTCGCCGCAATGTAGTCCTCTTTACGCATCCGCGCTGGTTCCGTGGGCGTTCCTGCCGCCGCAAGCGTGCCCGCCGAATTGGACGACGTTCTGCCGGCGACCCGACAACTTCGGCGGGGATGCGGCGTTGTTCGGGGTGTACGTCTCGCGGGCGACATTGGACGTCGAAAGCACGATACGTGCTACATAGGATAGAAGGGAAGGAACGATGAAATCCACCCAACAACCGCGTTATTTCGGCCTGCTGGCTCTCCTGCTGGCGGGTGTGGCCGTCTGCGCGATCTTCGCTCTGAGCGCCGGCCAGGTCGGTGCCCAGGCCGCCCCAGCCGCGTATACCGCTCCCCTGGAGGATGGCACGCCGCATCCCGAGGCCACCGAGACCCATCACCCGGACGCCACGGAGACGCGCCAGCCCGAGGCCACCGAGACTGAGCACCCGGACGCCACGGAGACGCGCCACCCTGAGGCGACCGAGACTGAGCACCCGCCCGAGGCGACACACACGTCCGGCCCCGAGGCGACGGAAACTGAGCACCCGCCCGAGGCCACCGAGACCCGCGGGCCCGAGGCGACCGAGACCGAGCACCCGCCCGAGGCCACCCACACGCAAGGGCCGGAGCCGACCGAGACGCACCATCCTGAGATGACCCAGACGCCGGAGCCGGCCGAGACCGGCACTCCCGACGCCGCCCCGCGCGTGCCCGGCAGCGGCAGTCGCACCTTCCCGGCCACCGGCCAGGCCGTTCCCGGCGTCTTCCTTTCCTACTGGGACTCGCACGGCGGCCTGGCGCAGCAGGGCTACCCGATTTCCGGCCTGCGGCGCGAGGTCTCGCCGCTGAACGGCAAGCAGTACACGGTGCAGTACTTCGAGCGCGCGGTCTTCGAGTATCACCCCGAGAACCAGGCGCCTTACAACATCCTGCTGGCCCAGCTTGGCACCTTCCGCTACCGGGCGCTCTATCCGAACGGCGCGCCGAATCAGCAGGCCAACCAGGCGAACGGCCATTACTTCCCCGAGACCGGCAAGTGGGTCGGCGGCAAGTTCTGGGCCTACTGGCAAAGCCATGGCGGGCTCGCCCAACAGGGCTACCCCATCTCGAATGAGTTCACCGAAATCAGTCCGCTCGACGGCAAGCAGTACACCGTGCAGTACTTCGAGCGCGCCGAGTTCGAGCTCCATCCGGCGAACCAGGCGCCCTACGACGTGCTGCTCGCGCAGCTCGGCACCTTCCGCTACCAGCAGAGCGCGCCCTGACGCACCAGTCCCGCAAAGGCGCACGCACCGACCGGCCGGCATAATTGCCGGCCGGTCCACGTGTCTCCGCACGGCACGAAACTAGCTGTGCCCGCGGCGCGCCGCCAAGCCGCGGCGGCGCCGGGGACCGGCGGATCCGCGCATGAGGAGATTCGGGATGCTGGAAAATCGGGAGAACTGGGCGGGTAACTACACCTACGGCGCAACCGCCCTGCACGCGCCGGAGACCGTAGCGGAGGTGCAGGCGCTCGTCCGCCACGCCGGCAAAGTGCGTGCGCTCGGCAGCCGCCACTCGTTCAACGCCATCGCCAACTCGCCCGGCACGCTGATCTCGCTGGCCCGCTTCGACCACACGCCGGTCGTGGACGCCACCCGGCGGACCGTGACGATCGACGGCGGCAGCCGCTACGGCCAGTTCAGCGGGGCGCTCCACCAGGCGGGCTTCGCGCTGCACAACCTGGCGTCGCTGCCGCACATCTCAGTCGCGGGTGCCTGCGCGACGGCGACGCACGGCTCGGGTGTGGCCCACGGCAACCTGGCCACCGCCGTCACGGCGCTAGACGTGGTGACCGCCGGCGGCACGCTGCGCCATATATCCCGCGAGGATGATCCCGAGGAGCTGGCGGGTGCCGTCGTCGGCCTCGGCGGGCTCGGCGTGGTCACAAGCCTGACGCTCGACGTCGTGCCCGCGTTCGACGTGCGCCAGGAGGTCTACGAGAACCTGCCGCTGGCGCAGCTGGATGCACACTTCGACGCCATCATGGGCGCCGCCTACAGCGTCAGTCTGTTCGCCGGCTGGCAGGATGCGCGCATCCAGATGGTCTGGGTGAAGCACCGTGTACAGCCGGGCCCTCCCTCTGCCCCGCCCGGCGACTTCTTCGGCGCCACCCCCGCGCCGGCCGATCGCCACCCGATCATCCGCCTCTCCGCCGAGTCGTGCACACCGCAGATGGGCGTCCCCGGGCCCTGGCACGAGCGGCTGCCACACTTCCGCATGGACTTCACGCCGAGCGCGGGCGACGAGCTCCAGACGGAGTACTTCGTGCCCTACGAGCATGGGCTCGATGCCATCCACGCGATCTTTGCCCTGGGCCCGCGTATCGCGCCGCTACTCCACGTCTCCGAGGTGCGCACGGTCGCCGCCGACGACCTCTGGATGAGCCCGTGCTACCGGCAGGCGTCCGTCGCGATCCACTTCACGTGGAAGAAGGACTGGAAGGCTGTCCAGCGCTTGCTGCCCGCAATCGAGGCGGCGCTGGCTCCGTGGAACCCCCGGCCCCACTGGGGCAAGCTCTTCACCCTGCCGCCCGCCGCGGTCCAGGCCTGCTATCCCCGGCTCCCGGATTTCCGGCGCCTCCTGCAGACCTATGATCCCGCGGGCAAATTCCGTAACGCTTTCCTCGACCGCTATATCTTCGGCCCGGCGTGAGCCCGTTCCCAGCTGGGGAGGGGGATTGGGCTGGGACTTGCTCGGACTCCCGGAGTAGCCCAGGGCCGCGACGGCTCTACCATCTCACCCAAAGGGAGCTACCGACATATGGCCAACGACGCCTGCCAACGGCTGCTGTACTACCTCGTCAAGCGCGCGTTCGACCCCATCCTCAAGGCATCGCCGCGCGACAACCAGAGCGAGGACAGGAAAAAGGAGCTCTGCGACGTGCCCTGCACGTCGCAGAGCACTCAACACCGCTACCACACCTCGTACACCAGCGTCGCCGGCGTCTACCAGACCTACGAGCGCCTCTTGAGCTCTGCCGCCGCGTAGTCGGTCGATCGCGAGCTGCACGACCTCGGGCTGCTGATCCTGGGCAGCATCCAGCCTGGTGTCAGCTAAGCGGCTCCGACCTATGAGCGCGACGCGGTCACAGCCCTACCGGCATTACATATCCCTTCAGTTCCGTGCAGAGGGGGATCAGATCCCCAAGGGCACCGGCTCGGCGATAGGCGGGAACGCGACCGGGCCATTGCGCCGCACCGCCGCCTCGAAGGCGAGCAACGCCGCCTTGCGCGGCAGCCCGCCGCCGTAGCCGGTAAGCGTGCCGTTGGCCCCGATGACTCGGTGGCAGGGCACAATCACCGCGATCGGGTTGCGCCCGTTGGCCAGCCCGACCGCGCGCGAGGCCCCCGCGTCGCCGATCTGCCGGGCGAGGGCACCGTAGGAGGTCGTCGTGCCGTAGGGAATCGTCCGTAGCGCGTCCCAGACGCGGCGCTGGAACGGTGTGCCCGCGGGCGCGAGCGGCAGGTCAAAGTCCGTCCGCGTGCCCGCGAAGTAGGCCGCCAGTTGGGCCCGCGCCTTGGGGAAGGGCAGGGCGTCGTCGTCGCGCACCCAGCCCGCGGGCACGGCCGCCAGGTCCCAGGCCGCCAGATCCACGGCCGGGAGATCCGCGTTGGCGAGATCGGCACCGCGCTCCGTCATGTACAGACGCGTCAGTGCGCCGCCGTCGGACGTCAGCAGCAGCGGGCCGATCGGGCTGGGCACCTGCGTGTAATAGGTCAGGCGATCTGGGCTTGTGGCTCGGTCAGGCATGGGGCTACCTCCAGGGATTTCCATAGATGTATCGCGGCGTAGGCGCGCCAGGGTCGCCAGGGCTCGGCCGCGGCCAGTACACCGCCCGGGCTGCCGGCGCCGAGGGCTTTACGCAGCCCCAGGTCGCCGTGCGGGAAGGCGTCGGGCCAGGACAGGGCGCGCATGGCGATATACTGCGCGGTCCACTCGCCGACGCCCGGCAATGCGCGCACGGCGGCCATCGTCGCCGCCGGGTCGGCGCGCGGCTCGAGCACGATGCTGCGCGCCACCACCGCCTGCGCCAGCGCCACAATCGCCTCAGCGCGGTGGCCGAAGATGCCCAGCGCGCCGATTTGCTCGGGCGGAGTCGCGGCGATGCGCTCCGCGGCTGGGCTGATGAGGCGCAGCGCCGGGTACGGGGTCAGGATCGGCTCGCCGAGGGCCGCGGCCAGCCGCCCGGCGAGCGTGCCCGCCGCCTTGACGCTCACCTGCTGCCCCAGGATCGCCCGCACTGCTACCTCGAAGCCGTCGAAGGCGCCGGGTACGCGCAGGCCCGGGTGTGCCGCGGCCAGCGGCCCGAGGTGATCCGCGATGGCCCGTGGCTCCGCCAGCAAGTCGAAGAGCCGCTTGACCGCGGCCATCACCTGCGGCAGGGCGGGTGCCAGTGTCGCCGCTACCTCGACGCGCAGCATATCGCGGCCCGGGGCGGGCGCCACGGCGATCCAGCCGCGATGTTTGCCCACCGCCACGGTACGCAGATAGCGGTCGCCATCGACGCGCTCGACGCCGGGGATGGCGCGCGCTTCCAGGAAGGCGAGCAGCGCGGGCCAGTCCAGCGGCGGACGATATGCCAGGTCGCAGACCAGCGGCCGGTGGGTGACGGCATGGGCCCGCGTCTTGCGCAGCGCTGTCGGGTTCAGGCGGTAGCGCTCCTTGAAGAGCGCGTTGAAGCGCCGCACGCTGGCGAAGCCGCTGGCGTAGGCCACCTCGATGACGGGCAGCGTCGTGTCGGTCAGCAGGCGCTTGGCCAGCAGCAAACGTCGCGTCTGCGCGAGCTCCAGCGGGGTCACCCCCAGCTCGCGCTCGACCACGCGGCGCAGGTGGCGCTCGCCGATGCCGAGCTCGGCGGCCAGGTCGCGTACGCGGGCATCGCTCAGCGCGCCGTCCTCGATGCGGCTCGCCGCCCGCGCGGCCAGGTCGCTGACCGAGACCAGGTAGGCATTGCCCGGTGCGAGCTCGGGCCGGCAGCGCAGACAGGGCCGATAGCCCGCCCGCTCGGCAGCGGCCGCGCTCGGGTAGAAGGTGCAGTTCTGGCGGTGCGGTGTCTTCGCCGGGCAGACCACCCGGCAATAGATGCCGGTAGTGCGCACGCCCACGAAGAAGCGCCCGTCAAAGCGGGCGTCCCGGCTGCAGAGGGCCTCGTAAAGGCTGTCCGGGTGCATCAAGGTTGCGGTATCCATGGCTCCATTCTACTGCAGAAGCCGCCGCCGGTCTCGCCGTTTTCGGACATCCAAGCCAGGCACGCCTGCGTCAATCCGCGTGCTCACGTGGGGCCCCCAGCACGCGATCGTAGACCGCGCGCGTCAGGGCGGCAGTGCGCTCCCACGAGAACGCCGTGGCGCGGCGGAGGCCCCGCCCCCGGTACTCCTCGCGCCGCGCGGAGTCCTGGAGCAGCCCGGACAGCGCGGCCGCCAGGGCAGGCACGCTCCGCGGGTCGACCGTGACCCCGGCGTCGCCCACTACCTCCGGCAGGCTGGATGTGTTGGCGGTGATCACCGGCGTGCCGCAGGCGAGCGCCTCCAGCGGCGGCAGCCCGAAGCCCTCGTAGAGCGACGGGTAGCAGAAGACGGTCGCGCCCGCATAGAGCGCCGGCAGGTCGCGCTCCGCCACATAGCCGAGGAAGCGCACGCGTCCGCCGAGGCCCAGCCGCCGCGCGGTCTGCTCCAGCAGCACACCGTGGGGAGTGGGGCTGCCGGCGATGACCAGCGCCATCTCCGGCGCGGCGTCTGCCACGGCGCCGAATGCTTCCACGAGGCGCACCAGGTTCTTGCGCGGCCCCAGGCTGCCGATGCTGAGCACGTACGACTCCGGCAGCCCGTAGGCGTGCCGCACGCGCTCGATCTCGGCGCGTGGCTGGGGGCGATACTGCCCGCCCGCGGCGAGCGGCACCACGCTCACCCGGGCGGGCGGCACGCGGTAAAAGCGCGTCAGGTCGCGCCGGGTGCACTCCGAGGGCGCGACAATGTGCGCCGCGCGCCGCAGGCTCAGGCCGGTGAGCGGGATCACGACGAGGCGCGCTTTCGCCGAGAAGAAGCGGGGGTAGATGCGGTGGGAGACGTCGTGCACGCTGAGCACGATCGGACAGGGCGCGACCGGCGGCGCTACGTACTGCAGATGCAACAGGGCCGCGCCGTCGCGGCGCAGCAGGCGGGGATAGATCCAGGCCAGCCGGACGGGCGCGGGCACGGCGGGCAGCAGGCGCACCGGGAGCGCCACTCCGGCGCGCGCGTCCACCGCGGCGGCGCCTGGCGCGCCGGTGTAGAGCAGGTAGCTGTAGCGGTCGGCGTGACCCGGCCGGGCCAGGGCGAGGGCAAGCTCGATCGCATAGGTCTCGTTGCCCGTCTCGCGGGTGCCGATCATGTGCCCGTCGAGCGCGATCCGGGCGCGGCGGGCCGGGGGCGGCGTCATGACCCCATTCTACCGCAGACCGCGCCACGAGGCACGCGAAGAGCCACCGAGACCGCCGGCCTCGGTGGCTCTCCTGCCGCGGGCATCATGTTATGCTCCCGCAGAGCGCGTGAAGCTTAGGCCCCCGCTACCCCAGATTCGCGGTGGACGGTGCGCCTTCCGCCTGCCGCCCCTCCTCTGGACCGTCGATCTCGCCGGTCCAGAGGCGCTGCATCTCCTCGCAGGTGGCGAGCAGGGTGTCGAGCGGGCCCTGGGCGAATACGCGGCCGTCGCGCAGGACGACCACGTGGTCGGCCCGGCGTGGCGGTGTGACACTACCGGGCACGCGGGCGCATCGGTCGCACGGCCGATCCTCGCTGCCTTCGGGGCCGGCGCACGGCGCGCTCAGTGCGTGCGCGAGGCCGCGCGGCGCGCCCGGGCCAGCGTCTGCGCCGAGATCACCACCGGGTGGGCGACATGGTCGAGCAGGCGGTTGGTCCAGCCCAGCACGCGCCGCGCCCAACTGACCTGCGAGCGGTTGTACGAGCGCGCCGCCGCGTCGAGGCCCACGTCGGTACCCCGTTCCTGGCTCAGATAGTAGCCATGGTCCATGATCCAGAGGTAGAGATCGGCGGGGGTGCGGCCGGGGAACTCGTCGAGGATGCCCTGCTCCTCGATGATCCTCACGAGTGGCGCGTACAGCGTGTCGTACCAATCGAGCACCGCCTCCTCCCAGGAGATCGGCCGGTGCTGTTCGGCGCCCATGTACCAGCGATGCGCCGAGATGTGCTCGATGAGCACGTCATAGCGCCCCAAGGTGGTGAACTCGATGCAGGGATCGGGCCGGAGGCGGTCCAGATCGGTTGCCTCCAGGAAGCGCGCGTACTCGGCCAGACGCAGCAGGCTGCGCTGATCGGTCTCGCGGCTCAGCGGCACGGTGGTCTGGAGCTCGATGATCTGCGCGTCGATGAAGGCCATGCCTTTCTCTTTCGCGACCGAGACACGGTGGTTGCCGTCGGCGACGAAGTAGGCATCGCCGATCTTGTAGACCTGGATGGGCGGCAGGATGACGTCGCTCAGTGTGGCCTTGTCGACATTTTGCCAGCGCGCCTGGGTGTGGGTCTGCGTGGGCGAGAAGCGACGGTTGAAGTCCGCATAACGGTCCACGCTGCCGATGATCTTGCTGACGGGGATCGCCTCGATGCCGCGGTAAACCTGCCCCTTAATCGGCAGATGCGTGCGGACCTGCTCGAACGACAGGAGCTCGTTCGGTCGCCCGAGTAGATGGGCGCTAATGGCTTCCAGGAAGGCGCTGCGCCGGGCGCGCGCGAAGTCCTCCTGCGCCTGAAACGCGATGGGTTTCGGGCGGGCGCTCGGGTCGATCATCGGGCGGTGGCTCCTCTCACTCCCAACGCACCGTCAGCCGGTCGTCCACGCAAGCGGGGCCGCGGGCGGTCACGATCGTGCGGCTGCCCTGGCGATCCACTGTGTAGGCGTCGCTCGCCAGCACCCGGCGGTCGGTCTCCAGCACGATCACGTCTTGGGGCTGTGTGAGGCGGAAGTCCAGCGCGCCGTCTGCGATCCGCGTGACCTCCGCGGTGGCGTAGACGATACGCACGTCGCCGGTGGTCAGGTTCAGGGGCAGCATGATCCCCTCGCGGGCGCGCAGCACCAGCGCCCGGCCCTCCAGCAACGGCACTCCGTCCTCGGTCAGGTGGATCGCCTTGTCGAAGGCGTCCAGATTGAGCACATGGAGGAAGCGCTCGCCCTGCACGGCGGTGCTTGTCAGGAAGATCCCGTAGTGGAGGTCGTCGTGCTGCAGCCCGGCAACCGCGCCCAGCCGCTCCAGGATGCCCCGGAAGACGGCCACGTCGCAGTTGTAGCCTGCCGTGACGGCGATGACGCGCCCCGCGCCGACGGGGATGTCGAAGCCACAGGCCTCGTCCGTGCCGGCGACGCGCAGGATGACCTCGCCGCGGGTGGCGTCGTAGACATGCGCCCACGGGACGCGGATCTCGGCATGCGGCGCGGCCCAGCCGGTCGAGTAGACCGATAGGAAGAAGAACCGCTCCGACTCGCGCGTGCCGCGCGGCTGGAGGCCAAGCGCATCGGCCAGCAGCGTGCACGGTGCCCCGTCCATGTCGAGCAGCGGCACTTCGCCGTACAGCAACACGTGGCCCCCGGCCTGCAGGTAGTCGATCAGTTTCTGCTGCAGTGCGCCGTCCATGTAGCGCGCGGCGCCGAGCACCAGCACCGGTGTGGCGGCCGGGTCGAGCGGCCGGTCCTGAATGTCGACGGCGCCGAATCGATAAGTGGCCAGCAGCATCGCCCGCACCACCGACTCCCACAGGCCCGGCCCGCGGTTGGCCTCGAGATTGGCCACGAGGTCGCGCATGCGCGCGCTGCCGGGATACTTGTATTCCGTCATGTAGTAGTCGGGGATGAAGGCGACGGCCACCGGGTCATGCTCCTCGTCCATGACCGCGAGCTTGGGACCGAGGGCCACGCCGAGGCTGGTGATGCGGGCCAGGCGCGGGTAGGTATAGCTGAGCTCGCCCTCGGGGTTGACCGGCGCGCCGAAGCCGTGGCGCTCGCCCGTGAAGGCGACGCGGTTGTTGCCGTCGCCCACCGGCTCGGGCAGGGGTGCGTTACGCCCCCCGGTGAACAGGTAGTAATTCAGCAGCCGGTTGCCCTGCGCCAGGCATATGCGCACCTTGAAGTCGAGCGACGCCGGGTCGATGCGACCGCGATAGTTGGCTCCGTAGTCGCCGCTGCCCGCCTCGAACTCGACCGAGGTGAGCGGCTGGTCAGGCGTGTTCACGGCCGCCATGAAGGCGTTCATCAGGTAGAGATCCTGGAAGTTGCCCATGGTCAGGTCGCCCAGGTAGTGATCCGATCCCGCCAGGTAGCCGGGCGCCTGCCTGTAGGCCTTGTATAGCTGGCTGATGCCCACCGGAAACGTCAGGCCGCGTCCCTGGTCGGTGCCGTGCACGTTGACCACGAACGGCACGTCCCGAATGCCCGCGTCCTCGGCGTAGTTCCGCAGTGCCGCGACGTAGCGCGCGTAACGTTGGCGCATGTAGTGGCCTAGGTCGCGCAGTAGCGCGTCCGCATACTCGTCGTGCGGCGCACGGATTGCCTCGGCGCGCGGCCGTGGGTCGTCGAGGTCGAACCGGTAGCGCGCTGCCAGCGTCTTCGCGTCGTAAACCTCGCGCAGCCAGCCGATGAAGTCCGCCAGCACCTGTTCGGTCAGGTCCGGCGCGCTGGAGATCCACGACAGCATGCCGATTTCGTTGTCAAGCTGCATCGCGACGATGTTGCCGCCGCGGGGCTGCAGCCGTGGCGCGATCACCTGGCCCAGCGCGTCGTACCAGCGCCGCGCTTCCTCCAGGAACCCCGGCGCGAGGTAGTCCACCGTGCGCGACGGCACCGGCTGGCCGTTCCACGTCACCGGCACGATCTCCGGGTGCTTGTGGTAGAGCCAGTACGGCAGCCCCTCGTTCTTCATCTCGGCCATGATGAACGGGCCCGGGCGGACGAAGAAGGCGAGCCCGTTGTCGCGGCAGAGGTCGATGAAGGAGCCGAGGTCGAGGTTCGGCGCCGTCCGGCCGGTCAGGTCGATCTGCCCGGCTACCGGCTCGTGCATCAGCCAGGGTACGTACGAGGCGACGAGGTTCGCGCCAGCCGCCTTCAGCTTGTCAATCCGATCCTGCCACTCCTCGCGTGCCAGACGGAAGTAGTGCACCTCGCCGCCGATGAGGATCTGTGGCCGCCCGTCGATCAAGATCTGTCGGTTCTCCAGCGTGACCATGTGTTGGGCCCTCTCCAATACCCGATCATCGGGTATAGCAAATGAACTTTAAGTGGGTAGCTATGATAGGTGCATTTTTAATGCCAACACTATCCCGAAGTATGGTACTGGCATAGACTCTGCTAGGGACTCGTTTGAGTGGACTCAGCACAGTTCCGCGGCTCGGGGCAAAGTGGGACCCCGCCTCGCAGCGCGGGGGAGCCCGGGCTCGCGACGATGCCGGATTTCGATCGGTCGATCGGTAGGTACCTACAAGGAGGTAGTAGCGATGATCCGACGACGATACCGAGTCCCCCTGGTATCTCTGCTACTGCTGGCGTTGATGCTCTCCGCCTGCGGGCAATCAGGATCCGGGGGTAACACGAACACGAATAACCTTACGCCGGAGGCGACCACGCCGGCCGGCCAGAGTACGTTGCCGCCGGGAGCAACCCCGGCCGGGCAGGGCTCCTCACCGCAGGCCACGACCACGGGCGGTGCGGGGTCTCCCGCGTCCGCGGCCACACAGCCGCCCGGCGGCACGGGCATGATCGCTCAGCTTGACTTCGGGGGCTTCGGCGGCGGCGATAATCCGCAGGTCAATTACAACCCGTTCTCTCCGAACGCGCTGAGCTACAACTATACCTTCGAACCCCTGCTGGCGCTCGATTCCTTCGGCTGCAAGATCACGCCCTGGCTTGCAACCGACTACAAATGGCAGGATCCCCAGACTCTCGTATTTACGATCCGGGACGGCGTGAAGTGGAACGACGGTCAGCCGTTCAGCGCGGACGACGTCGTCTACACCTTCAACTTGCTCAAGCAGCAGCCGGCCTTCGACAGCCAGGGCGTCTGGGCGGCCCTCGACAGCGTGAACGGCAGCGGCAACCAGGTGACCTTTAAGTTCAAGCAGCCTTCGGTCAACATGCTGAACAAGGTCGGCAACGGCGTGCTGATCGTGCCGAAGCACGTCTGGGAGAAGGAGTCCAACCCGGTCAAGTTCACGAACCCGGATGCCGTCGGCACCGGCCCGTTCAAGCCGACCAGCTTCAACGGTCAGGAATTGGTGCTCTCCCGCGTAGACAGTTACTGGCAGGCCGACAAGATCCACGTCCAGAAGCTGATCTTCCACAAGAACGCGGGGGAAACGAGGTCGAGCAGCTGAAGCTGAGCCAGGGTGCCTACGACACGAACGCGATGTTCGTGCCCGACATCGCCAAGGTCTACGTCAACCGCGATCCCGCGCACAACCACTACTGGTATCCGCCGGGAGGCTTGATCTCGCTCGGCTTCAACCTGACCAAGGCGCCGTTCAACGATCCGCAGTTCCGCAAGGCCGTGGCCTATGCGATCGACCGCGACGCCATTAAGACGAAGGCCGAATACGGCTACGTGACGGCGGCCAGCCAGACGGGCCTGGTGCTGCCCGGCCAGAAGGACTGGCTCGATCCCAGCATCCCCAATCAGGGGCTGATCCCCTACGACCCGAAGCAGGCGGCCGACATTCTCGACAAAGCCGGCTATAAGAAGGACGGCAACGGCAAGCTGCTGGGCAAGGACGGCCAGCCGATCCAGTTCACCTTCCTCGTGCAGAATGGTTGGACCGACTGGGTGGCGGCCGCGCAGGTTGTGCAGCAGAACCTGAACGCGTTAGGCATGACCGTCAACGTGCAGACCCCCTCGCCCGACACGATCACGCAGCAGACGGCGGCCGGCAACTTCGACATGGCATTCGCCGTGCCCGGCGGCGACTGCAGTCTGTATACCGACTTCTACAACTACTACGACAGTGCGGCCACCGCGCCGGTCGGGCAGTCGGCCGCGACCAACTGGATCCGCTACCAGGATCCCCAGACGGACAAGCTGATCGCGCAGTTGCGCCAGTCGACCGACCCGGCTGCGCAGAAGCAGGCCGCCTATGGGCTGGAGAAGATCCTCGTCGACCAGGTGCCGACCGTCGCGCTCTGGTATGGGGCGCACTGGTTCCAGTACAGCACGAAGAACGCGGTGGGCTGGCCGGACCAGTACAACCCGTATGCCGGCCCAACGGATAACTTGCTGATCATCTCGCACCTGCTGCCAGGCCCAGACTACAAGAACGGCCAATGATGCAGTGCAGGGGTGGGCGTCGCGTGGCGCCCGCCCCTGTTTCGTTCGGCTGCAGAGTGTTTCGGAGTGCGGCGTGCGTCGCGCCCGGGGCACCGCGGAGGGAATGGTTATGCCATACTTTGTTCGCCGGTTCCTCTTCTTCTTACTGACCCTCTGGGCCGCCGTCACGCTCAACTTCATCATCCCACGGCTGCAGCCCGGCGATCCGGCCGAGTCGATTGTGCGGCAGATGGTGGGCCAGAACGGGACAATCGAGCCGTCGCAGATCGCGGCGATCCGGGCGATGCTGGGCACGCCCAACGGCAACCTTTTCCAGCAATATATGGACTACCTGAACAACCTGATCCATTTCAATTTCGGTCTGTCCTACAGTTACTTTCCTTATAGCGTGCTGCACATGATCGGCCAGGCCATGTGGTGGACGATCATCCTCGTCTTCACCACCCAGGTCATCGGCTTCATCATCGGCAACGTGCTCGGCGCCTTCGCGGCCTGGCGCCGTAACAGCGCTTTCAACTCGTTCGTCAGCGTTGGCCTGAGCTTCGTCGGCGCACTGCCGTTCTTCTGGATCGCGATGGTGCTGCTCTACGTGTTCGCGTTCACCCTCAACTGGCTGCCCATGGGAGGTGGCTTCAGCCCCTCTGCGACGCGGCAGTTCAGCTTGAGCTACGTCGGAGACATCCTGAACCACTCGATCCTGCCGGCCATGGCGATCCTGATCACCGCGCCGATCGGCTGGGTGATGGGCATGCGCAACAACATGGTGCAGACTCTGGGTGAAGACTACACGCGCCTGGCCATCGCGAAGGGTCTGAAGCCGTGGAAAGTGGCGCTGCTTTACAGCGCGCGCAACGCCATTCTGCCCAACGTCACGGGCTTCGCGATTGCCCTCGGCGGCATTATGGGCGGCGTCGTATTCGTCGAGGAGATCTTCGACTACCCCGGGCTCGGCCGGCTGCTCTTCCAGGCGGTCGGCAACCGGGACTACCCGCTGATGCAGGCGCTGTTCCTGTTCACCACGGTCGGCGTGCTGATCGCGAACCTGCTGGCCGACTTCGCATATGGGTGGCTTGACCCGCGGGTGCGGAAAGGAGCGTCCTAGATGACGAGTTGTAAGGGCCTGGATCCGCTCGACGTCGAGGCGAAGGAAGCCACCAAGGAAGACGTGCCGTCGCCGGGTGCCACGCGTATCGGCACCAGCGGCATGACCGCCGTGCCGGGCTCCGTGCCCAGCGACGCCCCGGTGCCCCTCGAAACGCGTAGGGAGGGGACGCAAGACGAGACGGAGCGGGACGACGCCGGCCAGGAAGAGGCGCGCGCTAAGTGGGGCATGCCCTCCTGGCTCAACATCCTCTGGATGAACAGGAAGGCACGCGCCGGCCTGGTCTTGCTCACGCTGTTTATCCTGCTCGCGCTGCTCGCGCCCATTATCGCGCCCTACGACCCACATGACACCAGTTTCATGTCCGCCCAGCAGCCGAGCGGCGATCACTTGCTCGGCACGACCCAGGCCGGGCAGGACGTCTTCTCGCAGCTGATCTACGGTACGCAGACGTCGCTGATCGTCGGCGTCCTGGCGGGCGGCCTCGCCACGATCATCGCGCTGCTCATCGGCATGACCGCCGGGTACATGCAGGGCCCCGTCGACGACGTGCTGTCCTTCTTCATCAACCTGGGGCTAGTCGTGCCGGCCCTCCCGCTGATGATCTCGATCGCTGCGTATTCTCCGGTCCGCGGGGTCTCGATCATCATCTTCGTGATCGGTCTCACCGGGTGGGCGTGGGGCGCCCGGTTCAAGCGCGCGCAGGTGATCACCCTGCGGACGCGCGATTACATCACGTCGGCGAAGTTCGCGGGGGAGGGATCATTCCGCATCATCTTCCGCGAGATCATGCCGAACATGATCTCGCTTGTGGCACTGTCCTACATCGGCGCCGCGATGGGCGCCATCGGCGCGGAGGCGGGCCTGGAATTCCTCGGGCTCGGCGACCCGAACACGATCAGCTGGGGCACGATGCTCTATTGGGCCAACAACAGCGGCGCGATGCTCACCGGCCAGTGGGCCTGGCTGGTCGCGCCCGGCCTGGCGTTGGCGATGCTGGTCACATCGCTGATCCTGATCAACTTCGGCATCGATGCGCTGAGCAATCCGCAGCTGCGGGAGGAGTAGCACGATGGCTTTGCTGGAGGTTTCCCATCTGGATGTGACGTACGCCACGAAGCATCGCCCGCCGCTCTACGCGGTGCGTGACGTCAGCTTCGAGCTGAAACCGGGTGAGTTCGTCGGCCTGGTCGGTGAGTCAGGCAGCGGCAAGTCCACACTCGGCAACGCGATACTGCGCTTGCTGCAGCCGCCCGGCATCATCAGCGGCGGGACGGTGCGGTTCGAGGGCAAGGATATCACCACCATGCCCGAGGGCCAGCTTCGGCTCATGCGTTGGAGCGAATTCTCCGCGGTCTTCCAGAGCAGTATGAACGCGCTTAACCCAGTCTACAAGATCGAGAATCAGTTCATGGACGTAATGGAAGAGAAGACCGACATGAGCAAGGAGCAGATCCGCGAGCACATCGCCGAGCTGCTGCGTATGGTCAAGATCGATCCGACGTTCATGGGCTTCTACCCGCACGAGCTATCGGGCGGTATGAAACAGCGCGTCGCCATCGCGCTCGCGGTGGCCCTGCGGCCCAAGTTCGTGCTGCTTGACGAGCCAACCACCGGCCTCGACGTACTCGTGCAGAAGATGATCATGGAAAATCTGCGTCAGCTGCAGCGCGAGATGGGCTTCGCGGTTATCCTGATCAGCCACGACCTCGGCACGGTGCTCGAAGTGTCCGACCGCATGCTGGTGCTCTATGCCGGGGAGCTCGTCGAGGAGCAGCCGGCGAAGAACATGCTGCAGCACGCGATTCATCCCTACACGCATGGCCTGCTCGGCTCCTATGCCGATCCGGCCGCGCCCGACGTCGAGATCAGCTACATCCCGGGGCGCCCGCCCGACCTGACCGACCCACCCAAGGCCTGCCCATACGCGCCGCGCTGCCCCGAGGCCATCGACATCTGCTGGAAGGTGAAGCCGCCACTGCGGCCGATGTGGGACGGTCAGGCGGCGTGCCACGTCGCCGAGATGGAGTGGGAAGCGCACGTGCGGCAGGGCGCGCGGCACGAGGAGGAGGGCCCGGCTCTGGTTGACGCCGCCTTCTCCGAGGCAACCTCGCACAAGGCTGAGAAGCGGGAGGGCGCCGAGGTGCTGCGCCTCGAAAACGTCTGCAAGCAATATCGGCGGCGCACCGGCCTGAAGTCCAACATGGTGCAGGCGGTGGACGATGTGTCGTTCGCCCTCCACGCCGGTCGCGTCACGGGCTTGGTCGGCCAGAGCGGCAGCGGCAAGAGCACCATCGCGCGCCTGGTGACCGGCATCGAGCGGCCGAACAGCGGCGCGATCTGGTTTGGCGAGACGCGTGTCGATCAACTGGGCGGCGGCGGCCTGCGCGACTATCGGTCACACGTGCAGTACGTCTTCCAGGACCCGTTCTCCGCACTGAACCCGGCCCATAAGGTCGAATACCTGCTGACTCGGCCGCTGGCCAACTTCAAGCATCTCGGCGGCGATGCCGCGCGCAAGGAGGCGATGCGCCTGCTGGAGACCGTGGGCCTGTCACCGCCCGAGCAGTTTATGAACAAGAACGCGCACCAGCTCTCGGGCGGCCAGCGCCAGCGCATCGTCGTAGCCCGTGCTCTCGCCCCAGCCCCCGAGATCATCATCGCGGACGAGCCGATCTCCATGCTGGACGTCTCGATCCGCGCCGAGATCCTGCAATTGCTCGACGCGCTCGTGCGTGACCACCGCATCGCCATGCTCTACATCACCCACGACCTGCTCAGCGCCCGCTTGCTCTCCGACGAGATCCTCGTCCTCAACGAGGGCAAAGTTGTCGAGCGCGGCCCCGCGAAGCAGATCATTATGAACCCGCAGGACGAGTACACGCGCCTGCTCCTGAACGCCATCCCGCGTCTGGAGCATATCACGACGCAGGATGGGTTCGTGCCCACCAGCACCCCCGTTAAGATCCACAAATAGGGAGCGCGACGCCAGGGGCCGGGCTCGTACTGAGCCGGGCCCCTTGTTGTGAGCGGCGGTTCTAGACGACCGCGAACTCGTCCGTGACGCCCTGCGCCGAATCCGGCGCGATCCAGACCTGGAAGCGCCCCGGCTCGACGACGTAGTGCAGGTCGGTGCCGATGAAGCCCAGGTCGCGGACGGGGATGGTGAAGCGGACTACCTGGGTGGCCCCCGGCTCCAGGCGCACGCGTTGGAAGCCCTTGAGCTCCCTGACCGGGCGGCTAACGCTGGCGACGAGATCGCGCACATAGCACTGCACGATCTCTTCGCCCGCCCGGTCGCCCGTGTTCGCCACAGTGGCGTGCACGACGACTGCGCCATCCCGCCTGGCACGCGGCGTCTCGACGACGAGGTCGCGGTAGGCGAAGCGCGCATAGCTCAGGCCGTAGCCGAATGGGAAGAGGGGCGTGTTGGGCTCGTCCATGTAGGTCGACTTGTAGGGCTCCTCGAACTGCTTCGTGCCGCCGCCCTCGGGCGGGCGCCCGGTGGGCAGGCGGTCATAGTGGATGGGGATCTGCCCCTCGGCGCGCGGGAAGGTCGTAGTCAGCTTGCCGGACGGGACGGCGGCGCCGAAGAGCAGGTCGCCGACGGCGCGGCCCGCGCGGATGCCGCCGTGCCAGGCCAGCAGCAGCGCTCCCGCCTGCTCGGCCAGTCGCGGGATGACCAGCGGTCGCCCGGCCATTAGCACGACGACGAGTGGCTTGCCGGTCGCCGCCAGCGCGTCGACGAGGTCTTGCTGGCGGCCCGGCAAGCCCAGGTGCGCGCGCGAGTGCGCCTCGCCGCTCATGTCGGCGGTCTCGCCCACCACGGCGATTACCACGTCGGCGGCCTGGGCGGCGGCCACTGCCGCCGCGATGTCGGCGGGGCCGTCGCCGCCGGCCGGGCAGCCGGCCACAAAGGGGGGCTTGCCGCCCTGCCAGAGCGCCTGGATGCCCTCGAGAACCGTCTCCGCGTCTTCGGCCCGCCCGATGGCCGCCCAGGTGCCGAGCATGGCCGCGCGGTCGTCGGCGAGTGGGCCGACCACAGCCAGCCGCGCGACATCGGGCGCCAGGGGCAGAAGGTCGTTCTCGTTCTTCAGCAGCACCATCGACTTCTGGGCGACCTCGAGGGCTAGAGCGCGATAGTCGTCGCGCAAGATGATCGAACCGGCCAGCCCCTCGTCGGCATAGGGGTGCTCGAAGAGGCCGAGCGCCACCTTCAGGCGCAGCACCCGCCGCACCGCCTCGTCGATCACGGCCGCCGAGACGGCGCCCTCGTCTAGGAGTTCCGCCAAATGGCCGGAGTAGGCATGGCTCATCATGTCCATGTCCACGCCCGCCTCGATGGCCAGCCGCGCCGCGTCCTTCAGGTCCGCGGCCACGGCGTGGGGAATGAGCTCGCGGATCGCGTCGTAGTCGCTGAGCACGACGCCGGGCCATTGCCACTCGTCGCGCAGCACGGTGCGCAGCGTGAGCGGGTTGGCGGAGGCCGGCACCCCGTTGATGGTGTTGAACGCGCTCATTACGCTGCCCGCCCCGGCGTCGAATGTGGCGCGGAAGGGCGGCAGGTAAACCTCGCGCAGCGTGCGCTCCGAGACGTCGACGGTGTTATAGTCGCGTCCGGCCTCGGCCGCGCCGTAGGCGACATAGTGCTTGGGGCACGCGGCGACCCGCCGTCCGCTCGCCAGATCCGCGGCCTGGAAGCCGCGCACGCGCGCTTGGGCCAGGATCCCGCCGAGGAAAGCGTCCTCCCCACTGCCCTCGGCGATGCGGCCCCAGCGCGGGTCGCGCGCCACGTCGACCATCGGCGCGAAGATCCAATCCGTGCCGTTGGCCGACGACTCCTCCGCCGCTACGCGAGCCGCCTGCTCCAGTAGCGTGGGGTCCCAGGTGCAAGACTCGGCCAGGGGAATGGGGAACGTGGTGCGGTAGCCGTGGATGACGTCGTTGCCGATGATCAGCGGGATGTGCAGGCGCGACTCCTCCACGGCGATGTGCTGGAAGTGGTTGATCTGCTCCACGTCGGTGATCGACAACAGGGACCCCACCGCGCCGCTCCGGATGGCGCCGTCGAGATCAGGCACGCCGCCCAGGCCCACCTGCACCAACTGGCCGATCTTCTCCGCCGTCGTCATTTGCGCCAGTAAGTCGGCCACGCTGCGTTCGACCGCGGGGTCGATCCGGTCATAGCGAATCTCGTCGCTCATTGTACCTCCCGTATGCTCTACATCCGGCCGCCGCCCGGCGATCGCGGGCGCGGGGAGTCAGGCGCCGTGCGGCCGGCCGGGATGCACTGTGGTGTAGTAGTCGCCGACGTTGACCGGTAGCTCCTCGACGAAGAGCTGATCCGGGTAGCACCAGCCCCAGTCCTCGCCCGGCTCAAACGACTTGATCACCGGGTGCCCGCTTGCATGGAAGTGGCGGGTCGCGTGCTTATTCTTGGAGTCGTCGCAGCAGCCGACGTGGCCGCAGGTCTCGCACAGGCGCAGATGCACCCACGTGTCCCCAATCTTCAAGCAGTCCTCGCAGCCGGTTGAGTTTGCCGTTACCTCGTGGAGTGCCTGCACGTGCGCGCAGGTATCCGCCATGTTCTCTGCCACCTTCGTCCTCCCGTGTGTTCGCCGTGTTGCCGCGGGCGCCAGCGCGGCTAGAAGGGGTAACCGCGGAGCCCCTGCAGGCCTTTGAGACAGGAGATCTCACCCGCAATGTTGTCGGCGTGGGCGACGACCTGGCGGCTGAGGATGCGGGCGACCGTATCCTTGCCCATGCCAATGCCGGACATGTCGAGCACGCGATCGAGATCGGTCGGCGTCAGCGACGCCAGGTACCGGTCGGAATCGGCGTAGACGGCGCGGGCGTAGGCCTGGAAGACGGGGAGATCCAGGCTGACGCGGCGGGTCCAGTCCACATAGCCCTGCATATCGGCGCCCTGGTCGGGCATCCCCTCGCTCAGACCGAGCTTGTCGGCCCAGCCGCTGTCGTAGAGTGGCGGCTCGTGCTGCAGCAGGGTGTGGATCGTGCGGTCTTCCGACAGGACCACGTGGGCATAGGTGGCGCCGACGGGGTTCGCCCGGCCGGGCGGAATCCAGGCAGCGGCCTCTGGTGTGACGTCGGCCATGACTGCTTCGAGCAGGTCATGGGCATCGTGGAGATCGTCGCAGAGCAAGGTAATTGGGTCCATCACAGTACGTCCTTTCGTGTGGGAGGTGCGCCTGCGGGCAGTCCCAGCCGCACGTGCCACGACAGTGTGCCGGCTCGGGCGGGCCGGGCGCCGCGCCGCCCATCCGGCAGGGGAGGGGAGAGTGCTGACACATGTCCCATAACACCTCCCCAGCGAGCCGGTGCGTCGGACACTCCCGCAGGACCATCCCGCCCTTGTGTCTGCACCGGGCGTGCCGCGGTTTTGCGCCTTTGGTCGATTAGTCGGAAGCCGCGCGCACCCAGCGAGGCTCGATGGTTGCGAGCGGCCGGTCGAAGAGGCCGGTCTGGCCGTCGGGTCGGAACAGCTGATCGAAAGCATCGGCAGGGAACGCCTTGCGGAAGCGCGACACGTAGGAGGCATGGAAGACCCGCAGGTAGTGGGCGGCGTCGTAGGGCGGGCGCGCCGCGTCGCCACCGCCCCCGGGGTCGACCTCGGGCTCGTCGCCGGTTGGGGTCTCGGTCTCCTCGGGCAGCAGCACGAACCGTGGACCGGGGGCGCGGTAGTAGCGCACGTGGTCGCCGGGCGCCCAGGCCGTGCGGCCGCCGGCGAGAAGCGCCTCGTACGGCGCCTCGCGCAGGCGATCGCGCGTCGCCGCGTAGGCGTCGGGCCCCTTCGTGAGGCGGGCACGTGTCGCCACGTCGGCTAGCGGGAGCCGGTGCGCCCGCAGGTCGGCGACAGTACCCTGGTAGATCCGCTGGAGCTCGGCCACGTCGCCGAGGAGCGTGGCGTGCACGGCGGCCTGCAGGAAGCGGACGCCGAAAGGCTCGGCGCGGCTCGAGTGAAACGCGCCGCCCCGGATGATGACCTCGCCGTCGTACGTCAACAGGGCGTAGTTCTTGACTTCGTGGCTGAGCATGGCCTGGTAACGGCCCTCGTACTCCAGGCGCAATCCGGACGGCAGTAGCGCGGCGACTTCAGCGACCAGGGCGCGCTCCTGCGCTTCGCTCCAGCCGACCGGCACGGCAAAGTAGACGCCATCCGTGTCGGCTTCGAGCAGCGCGACGCCGCGCGCGCGCAGTGCATCGACCACCTCCCCGAGGATGGCCCGCCCGCGGCGCGTGACCTCGTCGGCCGCGTGCCGATCCGCGAAGAGGGCCATGGATCCGGCGCCCATGTAGCCATAGGCCGAGTTGACGAGCAGCTTCATCGCCGCCTGCTGGGCGTCGGCTTCATAAGCGGCCTGCGAGCCGGGCGGGGCCGCCCGCGCGGCGTGCTTGTGGGCCAGACGCAGATCGACCAGGCGGCCGACCAGGGCCAGCAGCGCGCCCAGCCGGTCGCAGGCCGGTCCGACGCGGAAGGTGCGCATGATCGACGGATACATCGAGGCAATGTCCGCCTTGACGACCTGCTGGGCCACCCCGGCGGCAAACAGGTGGGTGGCACCGCCGCTGTGGCGCCCGAGATCGCCCGCGGCGGCTTGCCGGGGCGGGGCGCAGCCCGCGCGCAGGTACGCGCGCACCAGCAGCGGCTCCAGGATGCCGGTCGCCGGGCCCGCCGACGCCACCCGCTCGTAGCGGCGCGGCGCCATGCCCGCCAGCGCGAACGGCGCGCCCAGCAGCCGCTGCGACAGGCCGTCCACCTCCGTGACGTCGTCCAGGGCATACCGGCGCACGGTCTCCGCGTCCTGCTGATAGGTCGTGTAGATCGCGGCGCCCGGCAGATAGGTGCGGTCGGGCGGCGCGACGCCGAAGTGCCGCGCGACGGCCTTGAGACCGTAGCCGGGCAGCGTGCGCACGGTGAAGTCGTGGCGGCGCACGGCGTCAAGCGTGTCGATAAGCTCACGGCCGGCACAGCTGTAGCGCGTGCGGCGGCGACGCCGGTAGCCGCCCGGCTCGCCGTAGCGCTCGAGCGCCGCGGGGCCCTCGGGCCGGGCGAGATGCAGCGGCACCTGCAGCGCCTCCGCCCGCTCGTACAGAAACGGCAGGTCGAAGCCGAAGAGGTTGTGGTTCTCGATCACGTCCGGGTCGCGCTCGCGGATCAGGGCACACAGGGCGGCGATCAGGCCGGCCTCGTCCTCGGGCGCGGGCGCCTCCAGGATGCGGCGCAGCCCCCGGTTGTCGCGCACGGCGACGAGGAAGATGCGCCCCTGCCGCGGATCCAGCGCGGTCGTCTCGAGGTCGAACTGCAGGCGATGCAAGTCGCCGTAGGCCAGGCCGCGAAAGTAGACCCGGCCGGTAGCCATCAGATACTGCTCGACCGGGCCGACCCGATAGTAGGCTTCGTCCAGATCGCGTAGGGCGCCGATGGGCCGGCCGAGGCGCGCCTCGGCGCCGCGCAGGATCGCGCGCTCGAGCGCTCGGCCGTCACGCGTCGCGAGCAGGTAGGGATAGGTGCCTGTGGCCGGGCCGTCGAGCCGCCGATAGGTGACGACGGTGGACGAATCAGCGCGCTCGGCCGGAGCGAGGTGGGCGCCGAGGTGCCCGAGGTCGTCGAGGTGTGCGGCGAACAGCCAGGGCTGATACCGCTCGGGCGTGCACCTGACGCCCGACGCAGTGCGCTGCCAGACGAGCGCCCGCCCGGTCCGATCGGCCCAGACCGAGACGATGCCCGGCGTGGGATCCCAACCGAAAAGCCAGGCGTCGGTATCGGGGGTGGTGCCAGAATCCGCGGCCAGGCTCACGGCTGCTGCGCGCCCAGGAACGCCACCACTTCGGGCCGGCGGGGTGGATCTGCCCCCGCCCGCGTGCAAGTGAGGGCCGCGACGGCCCCGCCAAAGCGCAGCGCGGCCGTCACTTCGTCCGCCGGCAAACTCGCCAGCGCGGCGGTGCTGAAGACATTGCGCTCGGCCAGCCCGGCCAGCAGACCGGCGCTGAAAGCGTCGCCCGCACCCACGGTGTCGACCACGGCCACCCGGTAGGGCGGAATGCGCCAGATCTCCGCGCCGCGCCGGGCGAGCCCGCCGTCGGCGCCGAGCGTCACGACGACCAACTTGGGGCCGCGCGCTGTCAGCGCCGCGGCCGCAGCTTCGGGTGGCTGCCCGGGCATGAGCCAGGCGAGGTCGGCCGCGCTCACTTTCAGCAGATCGGTCAGACCGATACAGCGATCGAGCAGGGCCCGGTAGGCGGGTTCGTCGCGCACCAGCCCAGGGCGCACGTTTGGATCGAATGAGATCAGTGCCCGGCCCCGCATCCGTTCGGCCGCTGCGACGATCGCGGCCGGTGTGCTGCCGCGCAGCAAGCTGATCGAGCCGAAGTGGAGCAGCCGTGTCTCCGCGTAGAACGCAGGCGGTAACTCCCCGGGCGCCAGCAGCGTGTCGGCCGTTTGGTCGCCGTAGAAGGCGTAGGCGGGGTCGCCCTGCTCCATCGCTACGAACGCCAACGTGCTTTGGCCCGGCGTGCCCATCAGGAAGCGGGTGTCAATCCCCTCCTGCTCGACATAACTACGCAGGAAGCGCGCGAAGAAGTCGTCCGCAACCTTGCCGGCGAACGCCGTCGGGGCGCCGAGGCGGGCGAGGCCCACGGCCACGTTGAGGGGAGAACCGCCGGGAGCCATGCGGAAGCCCGTCGTCCGCCCGTCCGTGATCTGGGGCAGGAAATCGATCAGGATTTCGCCAATCGCAGTTAGCATGGGGACTTCCTCGTCTCGGGGTTCTGGGCCGCCCATGGGGCAACCGTCCCGGAGTTGCCGGTCGCATCGACACGCGCCCGATGGCCAGTGTACCACAACCCTGGGTCGGGCGTCATATCCCGGGGTCACAGCGCGAACCGACGCGGGGTGCCCGCACAGCCGATGCACAGACGGCCCGGGAGCCCGGGCTACTCCTCGAGAATCCCGCCTGACGTGGGGCGGCGTTGACGGCCTGGTACGCGATGAGGATCTGGTGCGTGGCCGTTAGCACACGCGTTCCTAGTCACCCGCGACCTCGCGCCGCCACTGATCCGCGCTGGCGCCCAGCGTGGTGAAGACCTCGAGACCGGTGATCTCCTCCACCTGCTGTGCCTGCCGCGTGAGGTCAATCTCGACCACGAACTCGGGGATGGCCAGCAGCCCGGCCAGGCTGGTCGGGAGGCGGATACCGAGCAGGGCCTCGACCACCTCCACGAGCGAGCGGTCGCGGCCGCGCGCCTGCGCGGCCGCCGCCGCGGCCGGGCTCAGGGCCTGCAGCAATTGCTCCTGTAGCGCCTCGGCGCGCAGCCGTGCGGCGTGATCAGTTGCGGGATGGCGCAGCGGCTGCTCCAGGAGCTCGAGCGCCCCGCCGGCGTCGCCCGCCAGGGCCCGCACATCGGCCAGGCCGACGAGGGCCGCCAGGGCGCGCGGCACGGCGGCGATCTCCATGGCGGTTTGCAAGCCCTGGTGGAAGTAGGCCTCGGCCTGTGGACCGTCGTGTTTGGCGACGGCGATCCTGCCCAGGCGCAGGAGTGCATAGGTCATAAGCATGCGATCGCCCTGTGCCTGGGCCTGCTCCAGGCTGGATTCGGTAAACCGCCGCGCCGCGTCGAGCTCGCCGCGTGCGAAGGCCGCCTGGCCCAGGCTGCCCAGCACATATGGGAGCAGCCCCGCGTCGTCAAGCTCCTGCACCAGGTCCAGACTCTTGCGCAGGAAGGGGAGCGCGGCGTCGGGGTCACCCGCCGTGCAGAGCATGTAGCCGAGGTAGTTCGAGATGCGCGCGACCATGCGGAGATCGGCGAGGTCGCGCGCGAGCGCGAGGCTCGCCTCGTACCGGTGCCGCGCCTCCACAAACTCGCCCAGCTTCTCGGCATCCAGGCCCAGGGCGTTGAGGGCGTGCATGACTCCCCGGCGATCGTCGCTGCCGCGGGCGCACTCGAGGCTCTCTTCGTGGTAGGCACGCGCGCGGGTATACTCGCCGCGCTGGGCCACGACCTGTCCGAGACGTTGCAGGGTGTAGGCCAGGTCGCGCGGGGCAGGTAACGGGCGGAGCAGGAGCAGGCTCTGCTGCAGCCACGCCTCGGCCGCCTCCAACTCGCCCCGGCGCTGGCAGAACGAGCCCTGGCGGGCCAGAACACTGCCCAGCAGGCGGGAGTGCTCGCCCGTCGCCGCCGCTTCCGCGCCTCCCAGCGCGGTGACGGCCCGGGCGAACGCATCTGCGCCCTCGCGATACCAGCCACGCGTGTCGTAGAAGGCCTCCAGGCTCTCCACGCTCTGCGCGATCTCGACCATGCTACGCTGGTCGAGGGCCCATTGCCAGGCCAGGCGGATGTTCTCGATCTCGGCGTCGATCTCGGCCAGCGCTTCCTGTGGCTGGGCGCCCCGCAGGCTCTCCGTCCGCTCCTCCAGGAAGGCCGCGTAGTAGGTTGCGTGCCGGGCCTGAACCGCGGCGTGCTCTTCGCCCGCCTCCGCCAGCTTCTCGTCGGCAAATTGCCACAGGGTAAGGTGCCGCTCGTACCGCCCGCCGGGCGTGACCTCGAGCAGGGACTTGTCGGCCAGCGCCGCGAGCACGGGGAGGCGTGCGCCCGCGACCGCGGCCGCGGCTTCGCGCCGGAATCCGCCGCGGAAGACCGCCAGTTGCCGGAAGACGCGGCGCTCGTCGTCCGTCAACAACTGCCACGAGTACTCGAAAACGGCACGCAGACTACGGTGGCGCGCCGGCACGTTGCGCAGGGAGGAGTTCAGGAAGTCGAGACTGCGTTCGATCTCCTGCGCGATTTCGGCGCAGGAAAGCATCTTGATCCACGTGGCTGCCAGCTCGATACCCAGCGGCAGCCCGCCCACCATGCCGCAGATGCGGCAGATGTTGGCGACGTCGGCCCGGGACGGGTCAAACGCTCCGTGCACCCGGCGGGCGCGCTGCAAGAAGAGGCGCCCGGCGCTCTCCGCCTCCAGGGACTCGACGGTCCGCCCGGTCGGCAACGGGAAGCCCTCAACGGGCAGAACCCACTCCTCTTCCAGCTTGAGCTGCTCGCGCGAAGTCGTCAGGATCTGCACCCCCGGCGCCGACGCGAGGATCTCCGGGAGCAAGGTGGCGCCCGCCACGACATGCTCGAAGTTGTCGAGCACCAGCAAGGTGTGCCGGCTTCGCAAGTAGTTGAGCAGGTGGCCTCGGGGCTCCTGCTGGCCCTGCAGGGGGACGCCCAGCGCATCAGCAATCGTGGGCACGATGAAGGCCGGCTCCTCGAGTGCTTCGAGCCGGATCAGAAACGCGCCGTCGGCCAAATGGGGTAGGCGTCGCGAGGCGGCTTCGACGGCCAGACGGGTCTTGCCCGCGCCGCCGGGGCCGACGAGCGTCAGCAAGCGACATGCGGGATTGTCCAGATACTGCGCGATGCGCATGAGTTCGTCCTCCCGGCCCACGAACGGGCTGGCGGGCGGGGGCAGGTTATGCGGCGGCTGCGAGGTGGCGGTCATAGGGTGTCTCCGCGGTGCGGGCTGAAGGCGCAGTCCCGTCTACCATAAATAGGAATCAGGCCGGGCCGGCAGGGACCCTCGCCTTGCCTCACAGCCACTGGCGCCGGGCCAGATCGGCGAAGAGGCCGGACTGCTCGACGAGCTCTTGATAGGTTCCAATCTGGACGATCCGCCCGGTATCGAAGACGACGATGCGATCGGCATTGACGACGGTACTCAGTCGGTGGGCGATTACCAGGCGGGTGGCCTGCAGTTGCGCCAGGCTTTCCGCAATGACGGCTTGCGTGCGATTGTCGAGCGCGCTGGTTGCTTCGTCGAAGAGCACGATGCGCGGCCGCCGGGCCAGCGCGCGAGCAACCAGCAGCCGCTGCACCTGCCCGCCCGACAGCGTGCCCGTGCTCTCGCCGATCATGGTGAGCATGCCCATCGGCATGGCACGGATGTCTTCCTCCAGCCCGGCCAACCGAGCGGCCTCCCAGGCCTCGTCGAGGCGGAGCGCGGTGCCCGCGGCGATGTTATCGAGCAAGCTGCCGACCAGGAGTTTGCCGCTCTGCAGCACGACGCCGATCTGCCGGCGCACCGCGCGCACGTCAAGCACGCCCAGATCTTGACCGTCGTAGTAGATCGTGCCCGACTCGGGCGCCTCGAAGCCGAGCAGGAGGCGGAAGAGCGTCGATTTGCCGGACCCGGACGGCCCGACCAGAGCGACGAGCTCACCCGGCCGCACACGAAGCGACACGTCGGACAAGACGCGCGGGCCGGGCCCGGGGTAGCGGAAAGACAGGTGACTGATCTCGATGTCGCCGCTCAAGTTGCCGGGCACAGCGCGCGCCTGGTCGATCTCAGGCAGCGCCTGCAGGATCGGACGGGCGCGCTCGTAGAGCGGAACGACGCTGAGGACGTCGAGGAAGGCGCTGCTGAGCTGCAGGGCCGACCAGAGGAGGACCGCGAACGCGGCGCTGAACGCGAGGAACCGACCCGTGCTCAGCCCGGTGTCACGGGCAAGTCCGGCGACAGCAAAGATGGTGGCGGCCGTCAGGATGGGGAAGGCCGCGTTGAAGACCGCGAGGCCGTTGGCGACGGCGGCGGCACGGAACGAGAGGGCTTCCTGCGTGTTGTATTCGCGCCCCCAGAGGGCGAAGGCCCGGGGCTCGGCGCCCGCCGCGCGGAACTTGGCCACGCCGCCCAGGATCTGGAGCGACAGGCCGGCGAGCTTGCCCTGCACGGCGACGAGATCGCGCTGAAAACGCAGCTCCACATATCCCAGGAGACTCGTCACCACAACCGCCAACAACACCAGCCCACAGGCCACTACGGCCAGCCCGGCATCGTAATAGAAGAGTAGGGCAAGGTTCACAGCGGAGAAGAGGGAAGAGAGCAGTGTTGTCAGCACCGTGCCCGAGAGCACCTGGCGAATCGTGTTGATGCCCATCGCGCGGCTGGCCAGATCGCCGGCCGAATAGGCGCGGAAGAACGGCACGGGCAGGCTGAGCAGCCGATCCCAGATGGCCGCTTGCACGGTGGCGTCGAGCAGGGCCTCGGCGCGCAGTACCGCGATACTGCGCCCCACCTGCAGCAGCGCGACGGCCGCGGCGGCTACCACGAGGCCCAGGCCCACCTGGCGGAGCAAGGTCACGTCGCCCCCGGGAATGAGCGTATCGAAGATCAGCCCAACGGCCAGCGGGGTGAGCATCCCCAGCAGCCCCATGAGGAGGCCCAGCGCAACGATGCGGGCCAGATCGGCGCGGGCGTCGCGCAGACCGATCGCCAGGACGTCCCAGGGCCGCAGCGGCCGGGCCGGGAAGGGGCGATAGAAGGTGAAGGCCTCCGATGCAAGCGCCGCCGCCACGGTTCGGTCGACGGGCACGCGCGCGCCGTCGGGGTCGACCGCGACGTAGCGACCGCCCCGTGCCGGCAGCAGGGCTACCGGCTCCGCGGTCGCGGCGCGGAACGCCAGCAGCGGTCCGTGGTCGCGGCGCCACCAGACTCCCTTGAGGGTTACCTCGCGTGTGCGGACGTATGACGCGTCCGCGATCTCGGCGAGACCCGCCGCGCCGGGCAGGGGGGCCCGCCCGCCGGGGGGCGCCCGGAAGGTGATCCCTTGGACCGCCCCGAGCACCCGGCACGCGGCGAGCAGCGCGTTTCCCTCCCCGCCCGGCGGGCTGGGCGGGGCAACGGTACCGGGCTCCAGCAGCGCCGCCGTCCGCGCCAGGGTTGCCGTGACGGTGCGCTGCTCCACTGCCACACGCTGCTCGAGGAGCGCCTGGTCCGCCTGGGCGTCGGCCCGCAGGTTCGCGGCGACACTTCGCAGCACCCAGCGATGGAAGCCTGCCATGGCGGCCCAGTCGGGGTCGTGCTCCAGCCACTCGGCGGTGCCCGTGAGTGTGATCTCCGCGGGCGCCACGGCGGTCAGCCACATGCTCCGGGCCAGCGGAAACGCGGCGGCGGTGGGTGCACACTCCGGTGCCGGTTCCGGTAGGCGCATCGCGGCCGTCGCGCGCGCCCAGAGCACGCCCCTGCGCGGGGCGGCGGCCATCCCGGCCTCCAGGGTGCAGGTCGTCCCGGCGTCGAGGAAGCGCGCGTCGCGGGGCGGCTGGGCGCGCATGCAGCCCGCCGCCAGGCCGCTGACCCAGCCGTCGACCAGCCCGGCGACCACCTCGCGGTCGTCGAACGCCGCACCGAGCGCCTGCAGCCGCGCGCGCGATAACTGCAACAACTGGGTGCCGGGCGTGCCGCTGAGGAGCAGCCCGATCCCCGAATCCTCTGGATCGACGCCCAGCAGCGCCGTGCCGACCTCGGCGCGGAACAGGTGGCTGCGCGCACCGGCCGGCCGGCCCTCCTGTAGCGGGACGGCGAAGACGTCGACCAGGCCGTTGAAGACGAGCCACGCGTAGCGCGGATCGCTCATCAGGAATGCCTGGTTGCCCGCCAGCGCACGAATCCGGCCCTCTGTGTAGGTCAGCCCGAGGAGGAATAGCTCCAGCGCGGGGGTGCCGGCCGCAGGGGCGCTGGGCTCCGGCGTATCCCTCATCGGAGCCACTCCAGCATCGACTCGGGGCGCGCCTCCTGCCTCCGCATTGGCTGGACTCGGGCTGTCTATATCGTCGAGCCCCTCCAAAATGGACTCGGGGCGCGCCTGCTGCTCCATCTGCATCAACTGAGCGTAGTGACCCCGGGCGCCCAGCAACTCCTCGTGCGTGCCACGCTCAACCACCTGCCCGCGATCGAGCACGATGATCTCGTTGCAGTCGCGGATCGTGCTCAACCGGTGCGCAACGATCAGGCACGCGCAGCCGCGGCGCCGCAGGTTCTGATCGATGATTTGCTCGGTGATCGGGTCGAGCGCGCTGGTCGCTTCGTCAAGGATCAGCACGCTGGGATTGTTAACCAGCGCACGTGCGATCTCGAGCCGCTGGCGCTGGCCGCCGCTGAAGTTACGGCCGTTTTCCATGATCTGATGCTCATAGCCGCCGGGCCGCGCCGCGATCTCCTCGTGGATGTGCGCGTCGCGTGCCGCCTGCAGTAGGCGGCTCTCCGGCACCGTGGGGTCCCACAGCGTCAGGTTGTCGCGGATCGTGCCCTCGAAGAGCAGGATCTCCTGGTCGACAAAGGCCACGGAGTTCGCGAGCACCTCGCGCGGAAGGCTCTCGCGCGGGTGACCGTCGAAGCAGACCGTGCCCGCCCACGGCTGATAGAGCCCGGCGACGAGGCGGGCAATGGTCGACTTGCCGCTACCTGAAGCGCCGACAAGCGCCACACGCGCTCCCGGCGGCAGCGTCAGCGAGAAGCCGGCGATTAGCGGCTCTTCCAGCAGGCTGTAGCCGAAGGTCAGGCTATCCAGCGCCAGCGCGCCCGTCAGCTTGCCCCCGTGCCCGTCCGCGCTCATCGGGCGGGCCCTGAATTGCGGGTCCAGGGGATGGCGCAGCACGTCGTCGAGGCGCTTGAGCCCGCCATCAACCTCCTGCATCCGATTGCCCAGATAGACGAGTTGGGTCACCGGGCTGAGGAAGCCGAACAGCAGCACCTGAAAGGCCGCCAGCATGCCGATGGTCAGGTTGCCGTCCATGACGCGCAGGCCGCCGACGACGAGAACGGCCGTGACGTTCAACGCGGTCAGCAGCGGGGGCACGGCCGCCAGCACCTGCGTGGCCAGCCCGAGATCCTGCTCGGCGTTGAGCACCTTCGCCAGGTAGCCCGCCCAACGAGCGAAGAAGCCGGACTCCGCGCCGCCAGCCTTCAGGGTCTCGATGATCTGCAGGCCGTTGTAGGCCGTGCCCGTCAGCTTGCCTTGCTCCTGCAGCAGGCGCTGATTGGCGTCGCCGCGACGGCGCGTCACGTAGCGGAGTGCCGCGAGGTTGAAGAGCGCAATCGTCACGGCCAGCGCGGTCAGCACTGCGTCGTAGCGCAGCATCAGGAGGCCGTAGAAGACGATGAGCAGGCCCGCCAGCAGATTGGTCGCCAGGTCGCCGGACAGGAGGGCCGCGACGTCGTCGTTGATCGCCACGCGGGCGCTGATCTCGCCCGCGTAGCGCTGCGTGAAGAATTGCACCGGCAGGCGCAACACGTGCCAAACAAAACGATTCGCGCCCGCCACGGCGAGCCGCGTGCGCAGCCGGAGCAAATAGTAACGCTCCACGGCCGTAAACCCGCCCACCAGCAGGGCGATCAGCACCATCCCACCGATCAGCCCGGGCAGCAGGTCGGTCCGCCCGGCGACCAGGTAGCTGTCGAGGAACACGCGCGTGAAGGCGGGCACCAGCAGCCCGAGCATGACCAGCGCCGCGCCCGCGAGCACGACGTAGGCGAGCCCGGCCGCGGTGCCGGCCAGCCGGCGGCGAATGAGCCCGAGCACGCCCGGGCGCCGCCCGCCCGGCTGGAAGTCGGGCCCGGGCTGCAGGGTCAGCGCGACGCCGGTGAAGGACTCGTCGAACTCCGCGGCCGTGACGGTGCGCGGCCCGGTGGCCGGGTCGTTCAGGTACACGCGGTCGCGGCCGAAGCCCTCGACGACGACGAAATGGTTGAAGTTCCAGTGGATGATGAGGGGCAGCGGGAGCGACGGCAAGTTCGCCGGCTCCAGCCCGCGGGGCGCTTTCCAGGTGAGGCCGTAGTGCTCGGCGGCGCGCACCATGTTGCTGGCTTTGGTGCCGTCGCGCGAGACTCCGCAGGCGAGCCGGAGTTCCTCGAGGGGCACGTGGCGGCCGTAGTAGGCGAGCACAATACCCAGGGCCGCGGCGCCGCACTCCGCCGCTTCCATCTGCAGCAGCGTCGGGGTGCCGCACGCGGCGGTGCGGGCGCACGCGGGGCGGCGAGGCGGCGGTTGGGAGGCGGGGGAGCGCTCGTCGGGCTGGCCATCACACTATGGAATGACGAAGCTGATCGGCGGCTGATCGGCGACGGTAATGCCGGCAGTGCAGGGGAGCCCCGCTTGCGGCACGGTGGCGGCTCCCGTGGCCGTCGACCAGCGGTAGCCGCCGGCAGCCGCCGGATTGGGCTGCAGGTCCACCTGCACGCGAATGAGGTTGCCGGCCGCCACGAGGGCCTGCGCGTACGCGTCGTTGCCGACCGCGTCGCGGACCGTGCTACTGTCGGCGGGCAGCGGGTCGACGGCACGCACGGTGCCCAGCAGCCGGGTGGCCGGGTCGCGCTGCAGTGTCGGCAACTGGAGCCGCACGGGCATCCCGGGTGCGATGCTCGCGGCGCGGTCGAGCGGCACGAAGACGACCGCCTGCAAGGGGCCGCCGCCGGGTGGGGTCAGGAGCGCGCCGCTCCCGGCCACGACGGTGGGGATGCTACCCAGCACGCTCCAGGCCAGGCCACCGAGCAGCACCAGGCCGAGCGCGAGCAACGTGATCCAGCCGCGCGGGCTGGTGACGTGCATGACCTGATCGAGCTCTTCGGGTGAAGACAACCGGGCCAGGGCCTCTTTGCGGAACATGGGCCGGTCCTTCCGGTGATGCGGCGCACGATGGCGGCTGCGCGGCCTAATCGTCGGGCGGCGGACGCCGGGGCGCCGAGTCCGGCACGCCCCGCGCGGGCGGCGGAGGCGGCTCAGGTAACGGCATGGGCACCCCGCCAACGCCGCGTGGCCTGGTGGGTGGTTGCTTGGCCGGGAGCCGCCCCCCACCCCCGGTCACATGCTCCAGGTCGTCGATGCTAAGGTCGTCGTCCTCGTCCTCGTGATGCTGGCCCGTACTGCTCGCGTTCATCCTGCCCGTCCTGGCTCCCCGTGAAGGGGGGTTGGTCCTTGAGCCGGCGCCGGCGCGCGGCTTGGGCCCATCTTACCACGAACCGTGGAACGACGCGAGTACCTCAGGGCGGGAACTGACTAGGACGACCGGGCACCGATCATCCCGGATGAAGGGTGCCCGGTCTGCCCAGGTGTGCCGGGCTACGCTTTTCCCGAGCCGCCCGAAGTCGGCGCCTGATAGTGCGGCGGCATCGGTCCCGGATTCGGGGGCTTCGGTTTCGTGTCGACGGACCCGGGCGGATAGCCCATAGGAACCGGGTCGGCCCCGCCGGAGACCTGCTCGAGCTCGGTGGGCTCCAGATCCTGATCGTGGATCATCGCCAGAGGTTGGTTTCTGCGTAGTCACAGTGCGTCTCCCTTCGCGTGCGATGTCTGCTCGCTAGGTGTGGTCAGTAAGGCGGCGGGGCAGCGCCGGACGGGGCCCGTGCAGATCGTCCTCGCTCGGGAAGCGTCGTGGGGCCTCATAGATCGGCATTGGAAGGCCGGTGGTCGGCACCGGGCGCGCCGGAACGGGCCGGCGCAGTCCCGCGGCCACCCGCGACACCCTCCAGATCGTCCACCGAGAGGTCCTTATCGGGCTCGGCAGCCATGTCGGTCTCGTCCGGGTTCATTGCCGGCCTCTTCGTCAGCTGGTGGCCGGGGGCACGCGGCCGGGGGGCATGTGCGGGATAGGCGGGCCGGGCTTCGGTTTGATGCCGCTCGTTACCGCGTTGGGGTCCTTCACAATCGGCGTGGGGGTCACCCCGCCCGCTACCTTCTCCATCTCCTCGGGCGTCAGATCCCGATCCTCGCCGGTGCCCGCCTCTTGCTTCGCGCTCATCGAATTTCTCCTTTCGGATTCCAGAGGGATCCTTGCGTCTCCTCGTGGTCGGAGTGCGGGCCGGTGCCGCGCGCCGGAGCAACCGTGACCGTCCACTGTCGCCAGTGTACACAGCGACCGTCAAGAGATCGTCAAAAGCAGGGTTGGCAGTGTCGGAGGACGCAGTGTTGGAGGAAAGGTACGCCTGTGCGGCGGGCGATCAGGTGCGTATGCGCCCGACGACGCTCTTGAGGCCCGTGGTGAGTGGGTGGGTCGGGTGGCGCAGCGCAAAGAGCCCTTCGCTGGCGAGGATCATCATCTCGTCGGCATGTGGCAGCACGGCGGCGACTTCGCAGCCGTATGCGGCCGCGACGCGCGCACGCACGGTGGCGGGATCGAAGGCGCGCGGCACTTTGTTTACGACGAGCAGGATCTCCGGCACGCCAAGCTTGCGCGCTACCTGCACGGTGATCCCCGTTCCCAGGTAGTCTTGCTGATCGGGGCGCAACATGATCAGTAGCAGGCTCGACATGGCGATAGAATGAAGCGTCTCGGTATTTAGGCCGGGGTGGGTGTCAATCAGCAGATAATCCAGCTTCAGAGCCTGAATAAGCGTGCGGAAGCCGTCTTTCAGCACGTTGACGTCGTAGCCCTGGCGCAGCACGCGGCTGATGCCGCCGGTATCCAGGCTGGAGGGCACGAGGTAGAGCCGTCCCGTCGCCGGGGCGCCCAGGCGGGTGGTCATGTCGAGCGCGGCCTGGGTAATCTCACAGGTGCCCCAGAGGTAGTCGTTCAGCGTCACAGGCGCATCCGGCGGGCCGATACCGAACAGGACCTGGATCCCGGGGGACTGGATGTCGGTGTCGACCACGCCGACGCGCGCGCCGTCGACGGCCAGCAGGGCCGCGAGGTTGGCCGTGATGTTCGACTTCCCGGTACCTCCCCGGAACGAGTGGATGGTGAGGACTTTGGTCATGGTGCGCCCTCCTCCTGTCCGGGGCCAGGCGGCACCGGGCATTGCGGGGAACGGCGGCGTTGCGGTCCGGTGCGCCCATCCGGACCACCGCAAAGCGGGCTGCGGTGTGCACACTATAGCACCCCCGGCCTCAACTGTCAATCCCGACGTGATGGGATCCGTCATCGAAGCAAGCAACGATACGCTCCAGTACGACTGGGACGCGGTTATGCTATAATTGTTGCGGGTCGCACGCGGGCGGCTTGTGGGCACGGGCGTACCGAGGCAGCGCGAGGCCATATGACGGAACTCCTGGAGATTGGGGTCCTGGGCGGTTTGCGCATCCGGCGCGGCGATACGCTTGTCGCGGGCCTGGGCTCGAAGAACGCGGCGTTGTTCGTGTACCTGGCCGTGACGGGCCTCCCCCAACCGCGCGCCGCCCTAGCCGATCTGCTGTGGGAGGAGAGCGAGAGCGACGCCGCCAAGCGCAGCCTGCGTCAGGCATTGAGCACCGTGCGGGGCAAGTTGGGGAAGAATTTCATCCCCGAGAATCCCCTGGACCCCGTGACGTTCGATCGCACCCAACCCCACCGGCTGGACCTGGCGCTGCTGGAGCAGCACCTCGAGGACGCAATCGCCGCGCGGTCGGGTACCACTGGACTTACCGCCACGGCCCGGGACCATCTGAAGCACGCGGTGGCGCTCTATACCGGCCCCTTCTTGCAGGCGTTCTCGGCCGGCGACGCCGGCAACTTCGAGACTTGGATGCTGGACAAGCAGCATCACGTGGACCGGCAAGTGCGTAACGCCCTGCACGACCTGGTGGCCGACGCGCTGGCGTCAGGTGCATACGCGGACGGGGAGCAGTACGCCACGCGGCTGCTGGAAATCGACCCGCTCGACGAGCAGGCGCACCAGGACCTGATGCGCTTGCTGGCCTACCGGGGCCAGCGCCACGGGGCGCACGCGCAGTATCTGGAGCTGCAACGGGTGCTCGACGAGGACGGCGCGGAGCCGCTGCCGGAGTTGACCGCGCTGGACGAGGCGATTCAGCGCGGCGAGATTGTCGCACCGCGGGTCCCAGGCAATCCCGCGCCGGCCGTCGTGACGGCCATCCGGCCGGAGAACCTACCCGTGCAGCTGACGCCCTTCGTGGGCCGCGAGGTGGAGCTCGCCGCGCTGCGCCTCCGGCTGGCCGAGCCGCTGACCCGGCTGGTGACGATCGCCGGCCTGGGGGGCAGCGGCAAGAGCCGGCTCGCGGCCGAAGCCGTCCCCGCGCTCGACGGCTTCCCGGACGGCATCTATTTCGTCCAGCTCGCCGCGGTGCCGGAGCCGCCCATGGTGGCCACGGCCGTCGCCCAGGCGATCGATCTGACCTTCTCCGGCGGACGCGATCCCTGGGCACAACTGTCCGACTACCTGCGCGACAAAGACCTGCTGCTGGTGCTCGACGGCTTCGAGCACCTGCTTGACGCCGCGGATATGGTGATCGACCTGCTGCAACAGGCGCCCCACCTGAAGCTGCTGGTGACATCGCGCAGGCCCCTGCAGCTTGCCGCCGAGCAGATCTTCGACCTACGCGGCCTGGCCGTACCGCCTGGCGGTGCGAAGGCTGTCGGCGATTATCCGGCGGCGCAACTCTTCGTGCAGCGTGCCCAGCGTGTCGAGCCGCAATTCACGCTCACGCCGGAGTTGGCGCCCGCGGTGGTGCGCATCTGCCGCCTGGTTGAGGGGCTGCCACTGGGCCTGGAGTTGGCGGCCGGCTGGGTGCGCAGCCAGAGCTGCCAGGCAATTGCCGACGACCTGACGACGAGCCTTGACGTGCTCGCGACGTCCCACCGGGACGTCCCGGAGCGCCACCGCAGCATGCGCGCCGTCTTCGACCAATCGTGGCTGCGGCTCTCGCCCGAGGAGCAGGGCGTCTTCGCCCAGTTGGCCGTCTTGCGCGGCGGGTTCGCGGATGACGCCGCGCGGGCAGTGGCAGGGGAGGGGATCCGCTGGAGCCGTGCGCTCCTGCCCGCACTCGTCCAGCAGTCGCTGCTGCGGCACAGTCCCACCGGCCGGTACGAAATGCATGAGCTCGTGCACCAGTACGCAGCCGAGCGGCTGGCCCAGGATCCAGAGGTCGCCAGGGCGGCCGCGCGCCGGCATGCTGCCTACTATCTGCATCTGGCGGAAACGGCCGCGGTTCATTTCCGGCGACCGGACGAAGCGCGCCGGCTCGTACAGCTGGAGCAAGAGCACGACAACCTGCGCCGGGCGTTGGAGTGGTCGCTCAGGCCCGGCGCAGGCGATCCCGAGGTGGCTATCCGCCTCGCGGCCGCGCTGGGTGGGTTCTGGCAAGGCCACGGCCACTTGAGCGAGGGGCGCAACTGGCTGCGCGCCGTCCTGAACAGCGCTGCGGGCCTCGACACGCCCGCACGCGTGTGGAGCGGCTACTGGGCCGGGACGCTAGCCCGCCAGCAGGGCGATTTGGACGAGGCGCACGAGCGGCTCGACGCCGCGCTTGCGCTCGCACGCGCCATGCGAAAGGAGGCCGCCGATGAGCAGGGCAACGAACCGGGCTGACGGGCCGGATCTCGAGCCGGGCGGTGACGTAGCGCCGGCCATCGCGCGTATCCTCACCGAGCAGGCGGAGATCGCCCGACTGCGCGGCGAATACGACCGCGCGCGGGCACTACTCGACGAAGCACTGCCGCTCAGCCGCGCGCTGCAGGATCCGGCGACGACCGCGGATGCCCTCAGCCTGGAGGGGCAGATGGCCTTCAGCCGGGGGAAGTATGCCCTTGCGCGCCGCCGGCTGGAGGAAGCGCTTCGGCTCCTGCATTCGTCGGGCGACAAGGCGGGCACGGCCGGGACGTTGCTCCACCTCGGAAACGTCGAGTACTACCTCGGCGAGTACGACGCTGCGGAGCGGATCTACCGGGAGGCCCTGGAGCTCGACCGCGAGGTCGAGGACAAGCAAGGCCTCGCGATGGCGCTGCACAACCTCGGCATGCTCGCGCAGGACCGGGGGGACTACGCGCAGGCGCAGCGGTATCTCGAAGAGGACATGGCGTTGTTCCGGGAGATGGGCCACAAGCCGGGAATCGCCCACTCGCTCTACACCCTGGGCCGCGGGGCCTATGCCCAGGGCGACTTCGCCCGGGCGCGTAGCATGCTGGATGAGAGCGTCGCACGCTGGCGCGAGTGCGGCAGCCTGCAAGGGCTGGCCCCCGCGCTCGGTGAGCGCGGATTGGTCGCGCTACAGCAGGACGAGCCGGATGTCGCGGCGCAGCTGCTGTGCGAGAGCCTCGACCTATGCGACCGGCAGCAGGATACCCGTCACGGCGCGCTGTGCCTGCTTGGGCTGGCCGGCGTGTCCGCATCTGGAGCCCCGGACGCAGATCATGCCGCGCGGGCGGTCACGCTGCTGGCCGCCGCCGACCAGCAGCTGGCCGAGCTCGGTGCGGTGCTGGAGCCGGCATACCGAGCGCTGGCCGACCGGGTGACGGAGCGCGCGACGGCTCCGCTGGCTCGGGAGGTGCGCCAAGCAGCGCAGGCGGCCGGGCACGCCCTGGGCTGGGAGGCGGCGGCGGCCTTCGCGCGGGAGGGATGTGCGCCCGCATCGCCGAGCGCTCAAGACGGATAAGTGGTATTATCCGTCAACTAATCCTCCTCTCGCCCCATCGTGCGCCGCTCCAAGTGTGCGGCGGGGATGCCGCTACACCCCGCCGTTTCTCCAGGCCGAGATTATCAACGCCCATTGCGGGTCTCGAGCCTGTATGCCCCATTGACGGAATGCCGGATCGTAGCGCCTGAGCAAGGCCAGTCCCCATTCGTAAACGCCGGCCTGCGATGGATCCCCCTCTCTTGATCGGCAGATCATCCGCCGTTTTATGTCAAGCAGAGCGCCGTGCGCGGCCAGCATGAGCAGTCGAATGGAGGAACACCCGTGCAGGATCCCGGTGCGGTTTGGACCGGCAAGGCCGGCGACTATGATCGGGCGCGTCCAACGCCACCCCCGGATTTGCGGGATCCGCTCACTCAGCTGATCCACGTGCCGCATCCGGCGCTGGTCGTGGATCTGGGCAGCGGGACCGGCCTGTCCACCACGATCTGGGGGGCGCGGGCCGATCGGGTACTTGGCATCGAACCCAATGAGGATATGCGGCGTGTGGCCATACGCAAACTCGCGGGCCGGCCCTACGCGAGCCATGTCGAGTACCGCGCGGGCGTGGCTCATCAGACGAGTTTGCCGGACGCGTGCGCCGATATCGTCACGGCGGCCCAGTCGTTCCACTGGATGGAGCCGGCCACCACGCTGGCCGAGATTGCCCGCTGCTTCGCCCCGGCGGCCTGTTTGCCGCGTATGATTATGACTGGCCGCCGGTCGTCGACGGTGAGGTGGATCGGCTGATGCTGGAGGTAAGTGCGCGATCGATGGCGCTTATCCGCGAGCGCGGGCTGGCGCAGAGCCTCCAGATCTGGCCGAAGGACCGGCATCTCGAGCATATGCGCGAGAGCGGGCACTTCGGCTTCACTCGCGAAGTGTTCTCCATCATGTGGAGCGGGGAGACGCGGCCCGGTATCTGGCCATGCAACAAGGCAACGCATTCAGTCTCACGTTCGAGTTCCGAGACGAGGAAGTGGGCCTGGATCGGCTCAGACAGGCCGTGGTTGCACGTATGGGATCCGAAGCAATCCCCTGGTACGTCAGTTACCGCGTCCGCATCGGGATCAAGTGATTGCGGGGAGCGTGCTCCGGCAAGCGTGCTCCGGCAAGCCGGTCGCGCATATGCGCCACGCGGCGCCCAAGCTACACCACCCGACGATAGGTTCCACCTCCACGGCCGACCACCCGAAGGGGGCACTACGTGCACATTCCCATTCCACGCTTGTCGCGACGCCTGAACGCGCGGTCCGGGACCGGCGCGCGTGGCAGCGCGGCGGCCGCGCTCCTGCTCATGTACCTGCTTGTCGCGTGCGACATGCCCCCGGCGCCTGGTACGATCACGCCCATCCGGACACCCATGGTTCTCAGCCCCACGGCGCATCCGGTCGTGCCGTCGCCCACCGTCGCCCCTACGGGCATCACCTCGACGGTGCTCACCGGCTTCACCACGCCCGTCACGTCGCTGGCCTGGGCGCCCGACGGCCGGCTGCTGGCCGCCGCCTCGGGGACCGTTGCGGGCGGCGATGCCACGGTGCGGCTCTGGCACGCGGACGGCACCCCGGCGGCAGTGCTCCGCGGCCACCAGGGGCCGGTCACCGCGCTGGCCTGGGCGCCCGACGGCCGGCTGCTGGCGACCGGCAGCCGGGACCAGACGGTCCGCTTGTGGCAGACGGACGGTACGGCGGCCCGCACCATTCCCACGAACGCCGGCACGGTCTTCGGCCTGGCCTGGGCACCGAACGGCCAAACTGTCGCGGCCGCGTCGATCATCACCTTCCCCCACCCTACCGTGCAGCTTTGGCGACCTGACGGCGCACTCGCGAACACGATGCATACTGATGGCAGCGGTGGGAAGTTTTTTAACCTGGCGTGGTCGCCGGACGGCACGCGGCTGGCCGGCGGCGCGACCGACTATAAGCTCTGGACGGCCAATGGTCAGGAGCTGGCGCATCTGCCCGGAGGCACGCCCAGCTGGGGTCTTGCGTGGGCGCCTGACAGCCGCCACTGGGCGCTCGGCGACGAAAGCGGCTATGTCGAGATCTACGATGCCGCCGGCACGCGGGTCGGTAGCGCCAGGAACGCCGGCAACGTGGACGCGCTTGCCTGGTCGCCCGAAGGCACGTTGCTTGCCGGGGGCGACGGTGTGACTTTCTGGTACCCGGATGGACGCGCACTCGCCAACCACACGGCGCTCTCCGGCAGCATCCACAGCGTGGCCTGGGCCCCTGATGGAGCGCTGCTCGCCTCGGCAGGCGAGGATGGATTCGTGCGGCTTTGGGGACCAGATGGGCGTTTGCGGGCGTCGCTGGCCGGGCACACCGCCGGAGTCACGCGGGTTGCCTGGGCACCCGACGGGCGCACCCTGGCCTCCGCCTCGGCCGACGGCACGGTGCGCCTGTGGCAGGTAGCGGCCTTTCTTACTCCATGAGCGAATCGTGCGATCGTCAGGAAGGATATCGGGCATGACGGCACAGTGGTGGAAACGCAGCGTGGTCTATCAGATCTGGCCCCGCAGCTTCAAGGACAGCAACGGCGATGGAATCGGCGATCTGCGGGGCATCACTCAGAAGTTGGACTACCTACAGGCGCTAGGCGTCGATGTTGTCTGGCTGTCGCCCGTGTACAAGTCACCCAACGACGACATGGGCTATGACATCAGCAACTACCAGGACATCATGGACGAGTTCGGCACGCTAGCCGACTGGGACGCCCTCGTCGCCGGGCTGCATGCGCGCGGCATCAAGCTCGTGATGGATCTCGTGGTCAACCACACCTCCGACGAACACCCCTGGTTCGTGGAGGCGCGCAAGTCGCGCGACAACCCGTACCGGGACTACTACATCTGGCGCCCCGGCCGCGAGGGCCGTGAGCCCAACAACTGGCGCGCGGCCTTCGGCGGCTCGGTCTGGGCCTATGATGAGCCGACCGGTGAATACTATCTGCACCTCTTCTCGCCGAAGCAGCCCGACCTCAACTGGGAGAACCCCCGCGTGCGCCAGGAAGTCTACAGCATGATGCGCTGGTGGCTCGACCGCGGCGTCGACGGCTTCCGCATGGACGTGATCAACATGATCTCGAAGGTCCCCGGCTTGCCCGACGCGCCGGTGGTCACGCCGCAGCGCTACCAGCCGGGTGGCCGCTACTATATTCACGGCCCGCGGCTGCAAGAGTACCTCCAGGAGATGCGCCGCGAGGCGCTTGCGCCCTACGACACGCTGACCGTCGGCGAGACGCCCGGGGTGACGCCCGCGCAGGCGGCGGAGCTAACCAACCCGGAGACCGGGCCGCTGGACATGGTGTTCCAGTTCGAGCATATGGGCTTGGACCGCGACGCCAGCGTGCCGGGCCGTGGCTGGAAGCCCTGGGACCTGCGCGAGCTAAAACAGGTGACCACGCGCTGGCAGGAAGATCTCGCCGGTAAGGGCTGGAACAGCCAGTATCTAGATAACCACGACCAGCCGCGCCAGGTATCGCGCTTCGGCGATGACGGCCGCTATCGTGTGGAATCCGCCAAAATGCTCGCCACGTTCTTGCATCTGCTGCAGGGCACGCCCTACATCTACCAGGGCGAAGAGATCGGCATGACTAACGTCGCCTTCCCCTCCATCGAGGACTACCGAGACATCCAGACGCGCAACCAGTACCGCGAGCTCGTGGAGGACGAGGGGATGGATCCCGCGGCGGTGTTGGCGCTGATCCACAAGACGAGCCGCGATAACGCCCGGACGCCGATGCAGTGGGACAGCCGGACCGCATGCCGGCTTCACGACCGGCACGCCCTGGATCCCGGTCAACCCGAACTATCGCGAGATCAACGTCGCGGAGGCCCTGGCCGACCCGCACTCGATCTTCTACTACTACCGCGACCTGATCCGGCTGCGTAAGACAAACCCGGTAATCGTTGACGGCCGCTACGAGCTGTTGCTGCCCGACGATCCGGCGATCTACGCCTTCACGCGCACGTCCGCGGACGATTGCCTGCTGGTGATCCTGAACGTCACCGCCGGCACGCCGGAGTTCGTGCTCCCGGAGGGGCTTCCGCCGGACCATGCCGTGCTGCTGATCGCGAACTACCCCGTGGAAGACGGGGAACGCATCGGCCGCATCGCCTTGCGGCCCTACGAGGCGCGCGTCTCCCGCCTGGTGTAGCTGGCGGCCTACCCCGGATCGGCCGGACAGGACACCCGGCGGTTTCCTTCCCCGCGGCCGCTACTTCCGCTATAATCGTCCGGACAGCTATAGACCAACAACGACGGGGCGCGCTCCGGAGTCCGGAGCCAGGCTGGCGGTGCCGGCCCTCCGGCCGCAGCGCTCCATCCGCGACGGGTTCCGGCGGCCCAGCAACCCTGGCTGCCGTGGTCCGTTGGACTTATGGCGGGCGTCGTGGCCGCCCGGTGACGTAGGATAGCAAGAAGGAGCATGGCATGAGCCGAGTACGGGTGCTCGTGGGCACGCGCAAAGGAGCGTTTATTCTGACGGCGGACGGCAAGCGGGAGCAATGGGACGTCAGCGGTCCGCACTTTCCGGGCTGGGAGATGTATCACCTGAAGGGCTCCCCGGTGGACCCCAACCGCATCTACGCCTCGCAATCGAGCGGCTGGTTTGGCCAGACGATGCAGCGGTCCGACGACGGCGGCCAGACCTGGGCACCGGTCGGTAACGAGTTCATCTACGATGGCGTGCCCGGCACGCACCAGTGGTATGACGGCACTCAGCACCCCTGGGAGTTCAAGCGGGTCTGGCATCTGGAGCCATCACTCAGCGATCCGGACCTGGTCTACGCGGGCGTCGAGGACGCCGCGCTGTTCCGCAGCGCCGATGGGGGCCAGACGTGGCAGGAGCTCTCCGGCCTGCGCAACCACCCGACCGGCGCCTCCTGGCAGCCGGGTGCGGGCGGCATGTGCCTGCACACCATCCTGATCGACCCGCAACAGCCCGAGCGGATGTATATCGCCATCTCGTCGGCCGGCGCCTTCCGTACCGACGACGGCGGGCAAACCTGGCGGCCGATCAACCACGGCCTGCGCTCGGACTACATCCCGGACCCAGATGCCGAGATCGGGCACTGCGTGCACCGCATCGCCCTGCATCCCTCGCGCCCCGACACACTGTTCATGCAGAAGCACTGGGACGTCATGCGCACCGACGATGCAGGCGCCAACTGGCACGAAGTCAGCGGCAACCTGCCGAGCGACTTCGGCTTCGTCATCGACGTCCACGCGCACGAGCCCGAGACCATCTACGTGGTGCCGATCACCAGCGACGCGCAGCACTTCCCGCCCGAGGGCAAGTTGCGCGTCTACCGCAGCCGCACCGGGGGCAACGAGTGGGAAGCGCTCACGACGGGGCTGCCTCAGGACAACTGCTACGTGAACGTGCTGCGCGACGCCATGGCGGTCGAACTCGCTCGACGAGTGCGGCATCTACTTCGGCACCACGGGCGGGCAGGTGTACGCGTCGTCGGACGCGGGGGACAGCTGGAACGCCATCGTCCACGACCTGCCGGCCGTGATGTCCGTGGAAGTGCAGACCCTGCCATGATCCGCGTCTGGTTACCGACCCATCTGCGCGTGCTGGCGCAGATCGACGGCGAGGTGGAGCTGCCGATCACGGGGCCGGTCACCCAGCGTGCCGTGCTCGACGCGCTGGAGGCGCGGTACCCGATGCTGCGCGGCACCATCCGCGACCACGGCACGCTGCGCCGCCGCGCCTTCATCCGCTACTTCGCCTGCGAAGAAGATCTGTCGCACGAGCCGCCCGATGCTCCTCTTCCTGAGGCGGTCGCCCGCGGCGCAGAGCCCTTCATGATCGTGGGGGCGATCGCGGGCGGCTAACTCCCGTGTTCCTTGGAAGCAGGCGTGTGGGCCCCCGATCACTGGTCGGGGGTCCACACGATTATGGCGCCTCGTCCGAGATGGTCCCAGGCATCTCCCGGCCGCCCGCGTCCCCTCCCTAGCGCCGGACTTCTGAATCAAAGCAGACCCCGGCATCACTCCACGCAGATCATCCCCACGCGCGAGTCCCAAATCGGCTCCCATGCACCCTCGATGAACGCGCGGGCCGCATGAGCCTGTTGGCCACGTTCTTGCAGGATCCGCAGAACCGAAGCAACCTGAGTCTTTGCGGTTAAGCCAGGGAGGCCTTGCATGCGCATACTCTACATCGACATTGACAGCTTGCGGCCCGATCATCTGGGCTGTTACGGCTACGGCCGGGACACGAGTCCGAACATCGACCGGCTGGCCGCGGATGGTGTGCGCTTTGACCAGTGCTACGTGCCCGACGCGCCGTGCCTGCCCTCGCGCACGGCGCTCTGGAGTGGGCGCAACGGCTTCCATACCGGCGTGGTTAACCACGGCGGCACGGCGGCGCAGCCCTTCAACGAGGGCCCCGAGCGCGGGTTCCGCGACCTCTTTGGCCTGACAGGCTGGATGGTCGCCCTGCGCCGCGCGGGCCTGCGCACCGCCACGGTGAGCTCCTTCGGCGAGCGCCATTCGGCCTGGCACTGGTACGCGGGCTACCAGGAAATCTACAATCCCGGCAAGCTGGGCGATGATACGGCCGATGAGGTCAATGCCTTTGCCCTGCCCTGGCTGCAACGCAATGCCCGCGCCGACGACTGGTTCTTGCACGTCAACTACTGGGACCCGCACACGCCGTATCGGACGCCACCCGCCTACTTCGAGCGCTTCGCCGACCAGCCGCTGCCCGCGTGGCTGACGGAAGAAGTGCGCCAGTCCGCCTGGAACGGCTACGGGCCGCACTCGGCCCAGGAGCCGCACGGCTTCGGCTGGGGCGCACACGGCCCGCAGACCGCCGACAAGCGCTATCCCGGCACCCCCGATCAGATCGACTCGCCCCAGGCCCTGCACCGCTGGATCGACCGATACGACGCGGGCATCCGTTATGCCGATGAGGCGGTCGGCCGCCTGATCGCTGTCCTGGCCGATGCGGGGGTGCTCGACGAGACCGTGGTCATGGTCAGCGCGGACCACGGGGAGAACCAGGGTGAGCTCAACGTCTGGGCCGATCACATGACGGCCGACGTCGCTACCTCGCGTGTGCCCCTGATCGTGCGGGCGCCGGGGTACGCGCCCGGCCCGCGGGTGGACAGCGCGCTCCACTACGCGTACGACTGGGCGGCGACGCTGATCGAACTTGCAGGCGGAGAGGTACCGGACAACTGGGACGGCCGCGCTTTCACCGCCGCGTTCCAGGCGGGTCGGACCGTGGGGCGGCCCTACGTGGTGACCAGCCAGCAGGCCTGGGCTTGCCAACGCGGTGTGCGCTTCGACCGCTACATGCTGTTGCGCACCTATCACGACGGCTACAAGGACCTGGCGCCCCTCCTCCTGTGGGACTTGACCGTCGATCCACACGAGCAGCATAATCTGGCGGAGGCGCGCCCAGACGTGGTCCGCCAGAGCCTGGCACTGCTCACCGAGTGGTACGGGGAGATGGCGCTCACCACCCGGCACGACGTGGACCCGATGATGACCGTGCTGCGCGAAGGCGGCCCGTTCCACACGCGGGGTATGCTGCCGCGCTACCTGCAGCGCCTGCGCGAGACCGGCCGCGACGCGGCCGCCAAGGCCCTGGCGGCGCGGCACCCGGACGAGGTATCCGGCTAGCCCAGGGGTCCCACGGTCTGCGGGCTCGCGGCGATCGCCCGCTGATACGCCGGCACGAGCGGGGTCGCGGCGCGCGCGAAGGTGCCGTCGAACTGCATCTCGAGCGCGTAGAGGCCCATGGGCGCCAAATAGGACTCGAGCGGCAGTTCCTCCAGCCGGGCCCAGCCCATCGTGGCGATGGCGGCAGCCAGGTGCGCCCCGTCAAGTGTCTCCGGGCCCAGGCGGGCCACGAACTCCTCGATCGGGCGGGCACCGTGCCGGTACGACCAGTCGATCAGATCGAACAGCGGCCACCAGGTATAGCCGACGAGGGGCACGCCCGCTGCCCGCAACCGGGGAATCGTGGCGATCGAATCCGCGAGCCATTCCGCGCGCAGGGCCAGGGGTCCATTGGTGCTCGTTTCCGTGATCATAACCGGCCGGCCATAGCGTGCAGCGAAAGCCCGCACGCTGCGCATGAGTCCATTTGTGCCGCCCCAGGTGCGGCGCGCGATCAACCGGCCCGCGTTTTCCTGCAGCCGGGTAACGGACGTTTCCGGGTAGTAGTTGACGCCGACCAGATCAAGAACGGCTGCGTGATCGGTGTGCCAGGCGAGATCGGCCTCGGTCATCCCGTTCTGCAACAGCCAGCGGGCGAGCGGATGGCCGGCGTCGACCCGTCCCGTGACCAGGTCCGTCGCGATGAAGGTGCGGGCCGTGGCCAGGGCCGCGGACTCCGCGTGGGCGTCCTCGTCCGCGACGACCTCACCCGCGGCGTCGACCCCGACGATCACCGCCGCGGGATCGGCCGCGCGGATTGCCTCGATCGTGAGCACGATTCCCCGGGTCAGCGAGCGCAGGATCTTCACGGCGCCGTCATCGCCGCGCAGATACGGCGGCCAGATGCCGTGCAGGCCGGTAAAGGCCACCGTGATCCAGGGCTCGTTGAGCGGCGTGTAGTGGGACACGAGATGGCGGTAGCGGTGCGCGAAGGCCCCGGCATAGGCGGCCACCCGCTCGGGATAGCTCGTGTTCAGGAACTGGTTCGGCAGCCAGGTCGGCGTGCCGTAATGCATCAGGTCGACGATGACGGCGATATCTCGGGAGGCGATGTATTCCAGCACCTGGTCGACCCAGGCCCAGTCGAATCGGCCAGGTGCCGGCTCGACCTTGTACCACGGAATGCCGTACCGCATGGCACGCACGCCCAGGGCCGCCGCGCGGTCAATATCCTCGCGCCAGTAGAGGTAGTGATCGGTGAGCGCGTATTCGTCAAGCACGCGCTCACCGATCCGCGCCGTCTGGCCGATGAAGGTGTCTTCGATCCCGGTCGCCCAGGCGAAACCCTCGGGGGCGAGGCTAAAGAGCGGCGCGCTGCGTTCGTCAGGTGATGCGGGCACAGGTCACTCCTTCAGACCACTCAGGGCAATGCCCCGGACGAAGTACTGCTGGGCGAACAGGAAGGCGATGAAGAGCGGCGCCAGGGCGAGCGTGGCGCCGGCCATGATCACACCGTACTCGACCACGTGCTGCCCCATGAAAAGCGCCAGGCCCGCCGGCAGCGTGCGCATGTCCGTGCTCGACGTGATTAGCAACGGCCAGAGGAAGTCATTCCAGTTGTACATGAAGTGGAAGACGGCCAGGGTTGCCAGGGCCGGGATCGATAGCGGGAGGATCAGGCGGCTGTAGATGTAGAACTCCCCGGCGCCGTCGATCCGTGCCGCCTCGTCCAGTTCGCGCGGCAGGGTGAGGAAGAATTGGCGGAGCATGAAGATGCCAAACGCATTCGTCGCCCGCGGTATAATGAGGCCGCCGAAGCTGTCCAACAGCCCCAGGTCGTGCACCGTGACGAACAGCGGAATGAACATCACCTGGAACGGGATCATGAGCGCGATAAGCACGGCCACGAAGATGACGTCGCGCCCGGGGAAGCGCAAGCGGGCCAGCGCGTAGGCGGTCATCGAGTCGAGGAATAGCGAGATGATCGTGACGCCACCGGCGAACAGCACGCTGTTGAGGAAGAACCGGCCGAAGGGGACCCGCTGCCAGATGTTGGTGAAGTTCTCCAGGGTCCAGGTCGTGGGCCAAAGCCGCGGTGGGAAGGTGACGATATCCCGCTCCGGCTTCAGGGCGGTGAGCACCATCCAGACGAATGGAAATACCATGGCGACGGCTACGACGGCCAGCACCAGAAACAGCACCACGCGCGGCAGCGAGGCGCCGCGTGCCGCACGAACCTCGCGCGGGACTGGTCCCTGTTGGGTGAGATCCTGCGTGGCGGCGCTCATCAGTCGACCTCCCGGAATCGCAAGATGCGCAGCTGGAAGAGCGTGAGCACGAAAACGATGACGAAAAGCACGACCCCGATGGTCGACGCGTAGCTGATATCGATGAGCTCGATGCCCTGGTGATAGATGTAGGAGACGACGGTCTCAGTGCTGTGCAGGGGCCCGCCGCCGGGAGTCAGCACGTATACCGGGTCGAACACCTGAAACGCGCCAATCACCGACACCACCAGGACAAAGAGGGTCGTCGGGCGCAGCAGCGGGAACGTCACATGGCGAAACCGCTGCCAGGCGCCGGCGCCGTCCAGGCGGGCGGCTTCGTACAGGTGTTCCGGAATGCCCTGCAAGCCGGCCAAGAAGATGACCATATTGAAGCCCACGGTCTTCCAGATGCTGACGAGAATGACGACGGGCATCGCCCAATCCGGATCGCGCAGCCAACCCGTGGCCGGGAAGCCGATCGCCTTCAGCCAGTAGGCCAGGAGCCCGATATCGGGGTCGAACAGGAAGCTCCAGATCATGGCGATGATGGCGAATGACCCGATGACGGGAAGGAAAAATGCCGCCCGCATGAGGCCCCGGCCCGGCAGCTTCTCGTTCAGGGCGAGCGCCAGCAGCAGCGACAACGCCATGCCGATCGGCACGGTACCGGCGGTGTAGTACAGGGTGTTGCGAAAGGCGTTCCAGACGCGAGCGTCGGGAATCAGCCGCTGATAATTGTCCAGCCCGGCCCATTGCTGTGCCGTGCTGCCGAAGCTCCAGTGATACAGGCTGAGCATGAACGACTGCACGATCGGCCAAAACACGAAGACGCTCAGGATGATCGTACTGGGCAAGAGAAACAGGTAGGCGGCCCGGGCCTCATGTGTGTTCATCTCGCGCCACACGTGCACGAGGCGAGTCCGGACCGTGGGCCGGCGACTCACGGCGCGCTGGGTAACCTCCAGATTCGACACGACCGATCCCCTCGAGGGCCGGCCGGCAGGCGCCGGCCGGCCCGATAGTGCAGCGCGGCCGTTACTTCAGCAGCGCGGTGATCTGTTGGTCCGCGCTCTTCGTCGCATCCTCCACGGTGGCCTTGCCGAGGGTGATCGACTGGAGCATAGGCACGAAGACGTCGGTGTCAATCTGCGAGAACTTCTCGAGTCCGGGCAGATAGAACTTCGACTGTGGCGCCACGGCGGCAAACTTCGGGACCCACTTGTTCTGCGCGAGCCCCGGATCGTTGGCCAGGTCGGTGCGTGTGGGTGGGAAGCCGGTCTGCGAGGAGAGGTAGACCTGCGCTTCCTTGCTGTTCCAGAACTTCACGAACTGGAGGGCGGCGTCCTTGTGCTGGGTCTTGGCATTCACCATCAGCACGACGGTATCGGCCAGGGTGAAGGACCCCGCCGGGCCTGCCGGGATGGGCGCGACATCGTAGTTGAACCCGTCCTTGTCGTAGCCCGTCGTGGCCCAGGGACCGGTGATCTCCATGGCGGCTTTGCCGGTCTCGAACAGCTTGTCGGACTCCGCGCCGCTCAGGCCAACGGGGCTGACTTTGTCGTTCTTGACCAGGTCGGTCCAAGTCTTGAGGGCGGCCACACTCTCGGGGCTGGCGATGTCCGACTTGCCGTCCTTCACCAAGTCGCCCCCGTTTTCCCACATCAGGATCGGGTAGTTGGGGATGGTGTCATGCTCGCCGAAGGCGATGCCGTACTGGCTGCCGTCGGGCTTCGTCAGCTTCTTGATGTCAGTCTGCCACTCATCCCACGTCTTTGGCGGGCTGGTGATGCCGGCCGCCGCGAACTCGTCCTTGTTCCAGTAGAGCAGCAGCGTGGCGTAGTTGAGCGGGGATGCATAGTACTTGCCGTTGTACTGCAGCAGGTCGTTCAGCGCCGGCGGCCAGTTGGCCGGGTCCAGATCCCCGCCCTGCTTGATCTCGGAGCTCAGGTCCATGACCAGGCCGCTCTTGGCATATTGCGGGATGTACTGGAAGTGAATGGCGACGATGTCGGGGCCGGTTCCGGCCGACATCGAGCTGAGCAGCTTCTGCATGAGGCTATCCCAGGGCTCGATGTCCATATTGACCTTGATGCTCGGGTTCGCGTCGGTGAACTTTTTGACATCGCCTTCGATGCCGGCCCGGTCGGAGCCGGTGAAGCCGTTCCAGAATGTCAGTGTGGTCGCAGCACTGTCGCTGCCAATGCTGCTCCCGGTAGACGGCGTATCGGTGGCCGCGGCGCCGGGGGCGGCGGCCGGCGTGGCGGTCGCTTGCTCGGTGCCGCACGCAGCCAGCAGCGGCAGGAGCAGGCCGCAGATGGCGAGCAGCGTGAGAAACGCCTTGCGGGACGTGAACATGTCCTTTCCTCCTTACAAAACGAACACGGTGATCCAAACGGTGGTACAGCTTCGGTCAGGGGAGAATCGCGGGGGCGGGAATCACCTCCTCCCCAGGTGCGCGAGAGCCGGCACACCCGCAGGATGCGCGGACCACGAGAGCCGTCGGCAACTCGGTTTGCCGCTGCGCGACCGGCTGGTCGCTCAACAAGGCCAGGAGGAGCTCGGTCGCGGCCCGTCCCAACTGCCGCATGGGCTGGCGGACAGTGGTGAGCTGCGGGTTCACGAGCCGGGCAATGCGCACGTCGTCAAACGCGACTACGGGGAAGGCCGGCCCGGGCTCGCGACCGACCTCGCGTAGTGCCTCGTACACGCCGACCGCCGTCTCGTCGTTCGCCGCGAATAGCGCGGTGGGCGGCTCGGGGAGCGCCAGCAGCGCGCGGGTGCCGGCCAGGCCCGCGCCCTCGCTATAATCCCCTTCCCAGCAGTACTCGGGACGCGTGGCGACCCCGGCCGCTTCCAGCGCGTGCATGTAGCCGTCGCGCCGGTCGGCCGCCGAGAGGTGCGCGAGCGGCCCGCTGATATGCCCGATGCGCGTGTGCCCATGGGCCAGCAGGTGCTCCACCGCTTGCCGCGCGCCGGCTTCGTCCTCAATACCGACGGCCGGGACGTGGGGGTTCAGGGGATAGCGGCCGATGAAGACGAAGGGATACGGGCTCAACTGGAGCCGGGCGATGTTCTTATCGTGGAGGGCGGCGGAGGCCAGGATCAGGCCGTCCACTAGCTGGGAGTGCAGGATTTTCGCGTAGGCTTCTTCTTCGTCTGTTTCGCTGGGCGTCGTCGACAGCACGAGGGTCATCCCGGCGGCGCTGAGCACCTCGCTCACGCCCTCCAAGATTTCCATGAAGTAGAGATGGCTGAAGACGTGCTCGCTGCTATGGGGGACGATCAGGCCCACCGCGTTCGTGCGCTGGGCGCGCAGCGCCCGGCCGAGGGCGCTGGGGCGGTACTGCAGGCGGGCGGCCACCGCGCGTACCCGCTCTTTCGTGCCGGCCGCCACCACAGGGTTGTCGGCGAGGGCAAGCGAGGCGGTGCCGACGGCAACTCCGGCCTCGCGGGCCACCTGGCGAATGGTCACACGCCGGTGCGGGCCGCGTCGCGCGTCCGGCCAGTCCTCTTCCATGAGCCCGCTCCTTCGTCAACGACGCACTTGAAACGGTTCAATTGAAACGTTTCGATCTCATTATATCCAGGTTGCGTGGTTTGTCAAGACCCTGTCGTGCCGCGCGCGAGGGACCACGGCCCAGGCCATGCTGATTGCGCGGAGTCTGCGCGAGGCGGCGACGCCGGCGATCATCGGCTGTGGTGCGAATCATGGCCCTACATTGGTCGCCGCGGTACAATAGCCGGGGGCGTGCGACGGGCACGCCTCGGTCCAACCAGCAGAGAGGGAGGAGCACGTGGGGGACGAGACAGCGGCCTATCGGGACACCGCGCTGCCGCGCGCCGAGCGCGTGGCGGACCTGATCGGGCGGATGACGCGGGAGGAGAAGATCGGCCAATTGCAGAACGCGGCGCCTGCCATCCCGCGCCTGGGCATCCCGGCCTACAACTACTGGAACGAGGCGCTGCATGGCGTGGCCCGCAATGGGCGGGCGACCGTATTCCCGCAAGCCATCGGGATGGCCGCGACCTGGGACCCGGCGCTCGTCCAGCGGGTCGCCGCGGCGATCGGCGACGAGGCGCGGGCGAAGTATCACGCCGCGCTGGCCCGCAACGGCGCCACGGGGCTCTATCAGGGCCTCACCGTCTGGTCCCCCAATGTGAACATCTTCCGTGATCCCCGCTGGGGCCGCGGACAAGAGACGTGGGGCGAGGATCCCGTGCTCACCGGCACGCTTGGCCCCGCCTTCATCCGCGGCCTCCAGGGCGACGACCCCCGCTATCTCAAGGTGGCCGCCTGCGCAAAGCACTACGCTGTGCACAGTGGTCCCGAGCGCCTGCGCCACGCCTTCAACGCCGTCGTCAGCGCGCGCGATCTGGCCGAGACCTACCTGCCGGCCTTCCATGCTTGCGTCGACGCGGGCGTCGAGGCAGTCATGGGCGCCTACAACCGGGTGAACGGCGAGCCGTGCTGCGCCAGCCCCACCTTGCTGCACGATATCCTGCGTGAAGACTGGCGCTTCGCCGGCCACGTCGTCTCCGATTGCGGTGCGGTGGCCGACATCTACCATGGCCACGAGAGCGCGGCGGGGCCGGCGGAGGCAGCCGCGCTGGCGCTGCGTGCGGGCTGCGACCTCGAGTGCGGATCGACGTACCGCCGCCTGGGCGAGGCGGTCGACAGCGGCCTCGTCTCCGACGCGGATCTCGACCGGGCGCTGGCGCGCGTGCTGACCACGCGCTTCAAGCTCGGCATGTTCGATCCGCCGGAGGCAGTGCCCTACGCCGATACGCCGCTGTCCGTCGTCGGCTCACCGGCGCACCACGATCTGGCCTACGAGGCGGCGTTGAAGTCGGTTGTGCTGCTGAAGAACCGGAACGGTATCCTGCCCATTGGTCCCGACATCCGGACGATCCGCGTGCTCGGGCCCACGGCCGCCGACCTGAGCGTGCTGCTAGGCAGCTATCACGGCCTAAACAGCACGCTGACGACGCTGCTGGAGGGCATCACCGGGCGCGTGCGGGAGGGCGTCAACGTCGAGTATCGCCTGGGCACGCAGCTGATCCACGCGCAGACCGCGTCGCAGGAATGGCTTTTCAGCCCGCGCTCCCAGCCCGACGTGGTCATCGCTTGCATGGGCCTGACGCCACAGATGGAGGGCGAGGAAGGCGACGCGATCGCCTCGTCCGCCGATGGCGACCGGCTCAACCTACAACTGCCTGATGTGCAGGCGGCCTTCGTGCGGCGCCTCGCGGCGGCGGGCGCGCGCATCGTCCTTGTGCTCACGGGAGGTGGGCCCATCGCCCTCGGCGACCTGGCCGACCTGGTGGAGGCCGTGCTCTTCGTCTGGTATCCGGGCGAGGCGGGCGGCGAGGCCGTCGCCGACATCCTCTTCGGCAACGCCGCGCCCTCGGGCAAGCTGCCGATCACCTTCCCCCGATCCGTCGCCGACCTGCCGCCGTTCGACGACTACAGCATGCGGGGCCGCACCTACCGCTACTCGGCGGCCGAGCCGCTCTACCCCTTCGGCTTCGGCCTGAGCTACACGCAGTTCGCCTATGACGCGGTGGAGGTGGACGCCAGGGCCGTAGCGGCCGGCGGCGACCTCACCTGCCGGGTCAGCGTGCGCAACGCCGGCCCGCGCGATGGCGAGGAAGTCGTGCAGATCTACGTGAGCGCGCTTGATCTGCCCGCCGTTCCGCTGAGTAGCCTCGTCGCCTTCCGCCGCGTGATGCTTACCGCCGGCGAGGAGACAATGCTGACGTTCAGCATCTCGGCGACGCGCCTGCACCTGGTCGACGCGACGGGCACGCCGCGGCTCGTGCCGGGTCACTGGCGGCTGATTGCGGGGGGCTGCGCGCCGGGGGCGCGCGGTGTGGCGCTGGGGGCGCCGGAGCCCGCGGCGGTGGAATTCCAGGTCTGAGGCCGCGCCGCCCGGCGGCGGCGTTCAGCCGGTGGCCGGCGTCGCCTCCGTCTCCGCCGTCTCCTCGGCGCCCGCGACGCGCAGGTCGCTTGGGTGGTCTAGCCGGTCGAGGTAGAGGATGCCGTCGAGGTGGTCGATCTCGTGCTGCAGCGCCCAGGCGAAGAGCCCGGTGGCGCGGATGCGCTGCCACTTGCCGCGCGCGTCCTGCGCCTTGACGGTCACGCGGGCCGCGCGGCGCACATTCACACCGTAGTAGCCCGGAATGCTCAGGCAGGCATCGACCCCGATCTGCTCGCCCACCGCCTCGATGATCTCGGGGTTCACCAAGCGCGGCCCGATGGTGCGTGCCCGCCTCCTCGTCATCACACTCGACGACGCAGACGCGGATGCTCCGCCCGATCTGGGACGCGGCCAAGCCAATGCCGTGCGCGGCATGCATTGTCTCGAACATGTCGGCCAACAATCGGGCCAGTGCCGGGTCAAAGCGGTGGACACGGTGCGCCTTCGCGCGCAAGATCGGATCGCCCAGCTTCACAATCTCGTGAACTGCCATTCCTGTCGTCTCTCCTGGTGGGACTATGCGGCGCTGCCGGCGGGCAGGGGCGCGTCCTCGGGGTCCCAGACCAGCAGGTCGTTCATGCTGACCGGGAAATACTGGTTGAAGTACGTCAGCAGCCGGTCGAGCGTGGCGTAGTCGACGCGGGTGTTGCGGCTCGTGTGCAGCGCAACCAGCACGCTCAGCGCCACACCGCTCTCGCCGGCTAGGCGGCGCAGGCTCAGCGCGGCTTGCCCTTGGCGCGCCCGCTCCAGATTCAAGCGGGCCAGCAGCACCCGCAGACAGCACGATACCGGCATGATTCACCCTCCCCTGCGCTAGCGCGACAGGATGTCGCGATCATACCACGAGCGTAATGACATGTCAATACAGCGCGCCAGGTTCTTCGTGCAATAGCCGCGTGTTTGGCCGGGCCAATTTTGATTTACTGCGCAACCGGGTACTTGCTGCGCCATGGGCCCGTTTCGTCACCAAAACCGCCGGAGAGCTCAAGCTAATGCCTACCAACACTAAGCTGCTTTTCGCTTGTATGCCAGCATGGCGAAAACATACGCAATAACAAGAATACCCAAACACCAGGCGAGCGCAATCCAAATGTCATTACCAACAGACTGCCCCGCGAGCAGAGAACGTATCGCATCGACGATGGCGGTGACCGGCTGGTTTTCGGCAAAGGCGCGAACGGGCCCCGGCATCGAAGCGGTTGGCACAAAGGCCGAGCTGATAAACGGTAGGAAGATGATCGGATAGGAAAAGGCGCTCGCACCATCCACTGATTTTGCGGATAACCCGGCAATCACCGCAATCCAAGTCAAGGCCAGGGTAAACAGCGCGAGTATACCGGCTACGGCAAGCCAGGACAGTATCCCCGCCGACGAACGAAAGCCCATAAGCAACGCGACAAGAATGATGATGACCACCGAAATCGCATTGGATACCAGCGAGGTCAGCACATGCCCCCAGAGTACGGTGGAACGCGCAATCGGCATGGAGTGGAACCGCTCAAAGATGCCCTGTTGCATATCCAGAAACAGACGGTACGCCGTATAGGATATACCGCTTGCGATAGCAATCAGTAGGATACCAGGCAACAAGTAATTCACGTAATTCGCCGTGCCGGTCTGGATTGCGCCGCCAAACACATAGACGAATAACAGCATAAACGCGATCGGCATGAGGCAAACCGTGATGATGGTATCCAGGCTGCGTAAAATGTGGCGCATGGACCGCCCAAGCATCACGCCCATGTCGCTGAAATAGTGCGTCGTCATCGCTTCCATTTACTTTTCCTCCTTTTTGCCGACGAAAGCGAGGTATATCTCCTCCAACGTCGGTTGCTTTTCAACATACTCCACCTTTGCAGGCGGGAACAGCTTTTTCAGATCTGAGAGTGTGCCATTGGCGATAATCCGACCCTCATGCAGAATGGCGATCCGGTCGGCAAGCTGTTCGGCTTCCTCCAGATACTGCGTTGTCAGGAATATCGTCGTGCCGCTGTCAGCAAGCTCTTTGACCATCTGCCAAACCTCGATGCGGGCCTCGGGGTCAAGCCCGTTGGTCGGCTCGTCGAGGAAAATGAGCGGCGGTGTTCCGATCAGGCTCATGGCGATGTCGAGCCTGCGGCGCATCCCGCCCGAATAAGTGGCGACCTTGCGGTTGGCCGCATCGGTTAAGCCGAAGCGTGTCAGAAAGTCGTCCGCGATCTGAAGCGGATTCTTGAGATGCCGCAGCTTGGCAATCATGATCACATTTTCCCGCCCGGTCAGTATCTCGTCTACCGCGGCAAACTGCCCGGTCAGGCTTATCGACTGCCGCACATTGGCGGGCTTTGACGCAACATCAAATCCGTTTACCGTGGCGGTTCCACCGTCGTCTTTGAGAAGCGTGGTAAGGATTTTTACGATCGTTGTTTTGCCGGCACCATTGGGGCCGAGGAGGGCGAAGATCGTTCCAGCGGGAACGTGGAGGTCGATGCCGTCGAGCACGATCTTCTTGCCGTATGACTTGCGTAGTCCGGTTGCTGTGATTGCCTCCGGGTTAGCCGGTTGGTGTTGGGATAGTTCGTTGTTCATAGCTTCGTGTTCCTTGTCCGAGGGGTTTAAGCTGAATGTCGTATCGTGATCTGGCCATAATTGGTGTGCGCGCGGACTTCCACCGTCTCGTCGGACTGTTGCGGACCAGCGTGCGTATGCAGAGAGTTGCGCACGCTGCCGTAATCCGTGCTGACGTCGAGCCAGGCCGCGGTGCCGGCACGGATGCCCACCTCAAGTTTGCCGTACGCGGTTTCGAGCAGGATTGAGCCGCGCACTACCTCGCCGAGGCGAACGTTGCCGTAGGCGAGCCTGGCGGTGACTGAGCTGCGTGTCCTGTCGACGGAGATGTTGCCGTTGCCTATGTTCAATTGCAGCTCACCGGTAACTTCGCCGATGGTGGTGTTACCGTTGGAGTTCGTGATCGTTGCCGGGCCGTCGATCTCGCGGACGCGGAGGTGCCCGGAGCCGGTGCTGATGTTCGCTTGCCCCATTACATGGTCTACAGTGACGTGCCCATAGTCGGTGCTGATAACAGCCTGGCCAGCCACCTGGTTTACGGTGACGTTACCGTAGTCCGAGTTTATATTCAACGTGCCGGTTTGATCGAGGCTGAAGTCGCCCATGGCGGTATGGAACCGGCACTCCCCTATCCGGCCCTCCGCGCGCAACTCACCCATTGAAATGCTACCGTTCACGCTAGATCCGGCAGGCAGTTCAATGGTCACTTCAATCGAATCGCTGCGGAGGAAACGGAAGCGTTGCTTCGGCCCTTTGATCAGCAGCTTACCGTCGGCATACTCGACGCGGGTCAGCTCTGCGGCCTTGACGTCGGCGGCCCTGGAACGGTGGCTTGGACGGACTGCGACCTTGGTGTCCGCGCGCTCGCCGGCAATGAGCCGCACATCGCCCGCGGCGACATCAATGGTAACGACGATCGGTTGTGGTGTTGAGAAGACCGGCACTGTCGTGCTCCCATGCAGACGATTGTTGACACGCCTGCCGGTCGGGACCGGCGGGGCGAGTACCGAAGGCTGTGTCATGCTAACGAACCCAGCCGGTAAATCGCTCGCCGCCCAGCGAGCCACGCTCTGCGGGACGGGGATCTTTGGGCTCCAGTGTCGCAGCGATGGCACGAACGAGCCACGTATTAGCTGAAAGGCCCTCGCGAACAGCGGCCTCTTCGACCCGCAACTTGAGGTGCTCAGGCAGGCGCAATGTGATTCGCGACATGCCTCCCTCATCCACGTCGCCCTGTGCCGTTTGACTGGACGCGGGGCCAGCGGCGGACCTGTTCGCGGCGACTTCCGCAAAAACCGGGCTGGCGGGCGGCGCTGTCACAACGAACTCGGGGTCGCGCCCGCGCAAGCGCACATCGACGGAGCCGGGCGCGAGCTCGCGGGTGATCTCGCTGGCGGCCGCGGCCAGCGCCTCCAACAGAACGAGCCGGGTGGCCGCCTCCAGGGGCGCGATGAGTCGCTCCGCAAGCGCACGAGCTTCCTCACCGCCCGCTTCGGCGGCGACTTCGAGCCGTTGTTGGAGCTCGTTGACGTAGTTGGTCAGGTTCATGACATCATGATAGCATAATTATGACGGCATTACAAGAGGTAGATGACATCAATTCAATGTCAATATGGCATCGCCGAGCGATCCTGGACGCCCAAGAACACGGTCCACGGCTGAATGAGTGGCGCCATGGTAAGCTCCTCGCCTCCCTTTCTGGGATGGGACCACCCGAATATGGGCCGTACCCACCGGTAAATGTGTTGCTCATTGGCGACACCAGGCGCACGATGGTGCCTTGTTGACGCAAGCAGTCCTGATGCTGTTGTGACATGGAGCCTGGTGTGGCTGCTCTTGCCTAATCTGGCGCGGTGATTCGGACTTCGCGTTGTCAGTCGCGGCGGCGGGCCGCGCGACCCCCCACTGGCCGCGGCCGAAGCCCGCCTGGTCGGCGGCGTCCGCTCGTCCAGTACTGCCCCCGCGCGTACAGCTCCACGACGGCTACCACCCACGTCCCGATCGCCTCGTTCCCCGCCCCCGCGTCCTCCTGCGACTTCCGCAGGTCGCGCAGCAGATGCGCCGAACAGCGCTGCTGCTCGCGCCGTCCGCTGAACGCCTTACCCCCGATTCCTGGTGGGACCCGGGATCATGTGCACCGGTTCGCGACAATTCCGTCTGCCTTTTACCAATTCTCAATCGTTGCCCCTACCATTTGCACCAGCGCGTGTTACCATGGAGTTGAGAGAATCTACCCGCGGCCCGGCACCGGATCGGTCGCAGGGGCCGTGCTGCCCAAGGTCGGGCGCGCTCGCAGCGGTGCGAGGTGCGTAACTTACTGCGACCTGAGAACAATCATTCAGTGTCTCCTGTTCGTCAAACTACGCCACTAACAGGACAGGAGAGCCGCCGCCGGCCACGTCCGCCCAATGAGGTGAACCGAGACGCTGTGGCGCGGTGCGCAGCGCGGGTAGTCATACTGGGAGGTGAACTCGATGAAAGCAATGCTGCCACACATGGCCACCGGGCTGGGCCTGCTGGCGCTTGGTCTACTGCTGTTGCCTGGCCCCTCGCTGGTTGCGGCCGGTGTGCCGGGAGCTGTACTGGCGAGCGCGCCGCGGGCCCCCGCGGCCAACGCGCTCACCGCGCCGCTGCTCGCCCCGGCTTTCGCCGACTCGGCGTTTCAGCGCACCTGGGCGCGTACGGATCGCCCGGTCTCGTTCGGCCAGGTGCAACGCTCCTGGTACTGGGGCCCGAATCCCAATAGCCCCGGCTTGATGGAGGACTACGCCGAAGGCGTCGGCGGCAAACAACTCGTGCAGTACTTCGACAAGAGCCGGATGGAGATTAACGACCCGAGTGGCAATCCTAACAGCCCCTTCTACGTCACGAACGGGCTACTTACAGTCGAGCTGATCTCCGGCAAGATGCAAGTGGGCAATCAGGCGTACGTCAACCGGACCCCGGCGACGATCCCGCTGGCCTCGGACACCGACGACACCAACGCACCCACCTACTTGAGCTTCCAGGGCGTGAGCAACACGACCCTGGGCGACCACCTCGCGCCGAACCGCGTGGGTCAGTTCGCCACCGCCACGATCAACAAAGCCGGGACGGTGGGCGATGATGCGAGCAAGGCCACGGTCCCGGGCACGCAATTCGCCTACTTCGAACCGACGACCAAGCACAACATTCCGGCGGTCGCCTGGGAGTTCCTCAACCTGAGCGGACCGACCTACGATTCCGCGAGCGGGCAGAACGTGAACGCGCGGTTGTCGGATCCCTGGTTCTACACGACCGGCTTGCCGATCTCCGGAGCCCTATTGGGCGAAGGTGAAGATCGCCGGCCAGCCGGGCGTTGACGTGATGATCCAGGCCTTCGAACGCCGCGTCGTAACCTACGTGCCAAGTGCTCCCCCAGGCTTCCAGGTGCAGATGAGCAACATCGGCCAGCACTACTATGACTGGCGCTACGGTGGAGCGCCGCCGCCTGCGGCTACGGCCACCGCCACCGCACCCCCTGCTGCCACCGCCACGGCTACCGCGACGACCCCGCCGGCCGCCACGGCGACCCCCACGGCGACGCCTCTGCCCGCACACACCGCCGCCCAATTCGTCGGCACCTGGATTAACGTCGACACGAGCGCCGGTAGCGTGGGCAAGCTCTGGATCAACCAGAGTGGGAGCGACCTGCGGGTGCATTGGTTTGGCGTCTGCTCGCCCGGATTCTGCGATAATGACGAAGACTCGGCCGCTTACGCGGGCGAGCCGTTCAACATCACCCTGGGCGGGCGCTCGTTCAGTCTGCGTTTCGTCGACGCAGGCGCCACACAGCTCCAGGTAACGTACCAGGGCACGCCGCTGATCTTCCACCGCACCACGGCGGCGATGTACGTGGGTACCTGGCTCAACGACGATGCGAGCACCGGATCGGTAGCCAAGCTCTGGATCAAGCAGAGCGGTGCAGGGCTGCAAGTACAGTGGTTCGGGGCCTGTGGCGGGAGTTTGTGCGCCAACGAGACCAAGACCGTGGCCTATCACAACGAGCCGTTGACCCTGACTCTGGACGGCCACACCTTCAGCATCGACATCAACAATCTGGCCGTGAACCGGCTCCGCGTAATCCGCGACGGATCCGCGACGAACCGCATGCATAAGGTCCAGGCGTCGGACTACACTGGCGTATGGACGAACGTCGATTCGGGGACGAATGACATCGTGCGGATGGAGATCAGCGCGACTGGAAACACACTTCACGTCCACTGGTTCGGCGCCTGCGCGCCTACTCCGTGCGACAACGGCACCTGGAACGCCACCTACTCGGGCGAGCCCCTGGTCGTCAACGCCGGCAGTCGCACGTTCACGCTGACGTTCGACAACGCAGGGGCCACTCACCTGAAAGTGGTCGTGACCGGCGCGCCGGGCGGCACGCGCACGGATGTGATGAAGCGCTAACCTCGGGCCTGAGGCCGACGAGAGTCCCAAGCATGAACCGGCAACGATCAGAGCGATCGTCGCCGGTTCCTTTTGTGCTTGACGAGGACGGTGTCCAGGGCGACTGCACCTTCCGACGCCTCCGGCGCCGAAGCAACCCGGCATGCTTTCTGCACCTGGCGCGGGCGTAGCTGCCGTGCACAGCAGGCCCGGAGCAGCATGAACGCACCTGGTAAGGAGGATTCCGCAGCGTGAATGATGAGACGAGAACTAACGAGGCACAGCACGACCAGCCTGCTCGTGCCGCGCCGCCGCCGGCTGGAACGCCCCCGGGCGCAGGCCAGGACGAGGCCGTCGAGAGTGGCGATCTGGAGCGAGCCTCCGGCGGAGGTTCGCAGACGGACCCCGGTGACGCGGTCTTCGACATGGCGATCGGCGGCGCGGCGCGCGTGTCCACCGACGAGGAGAACGCGGCCGAGATGGAGCCGGGGCAGCCGCGTTAACCGGCGCCGCGGCGGATCAGGTGGACGGGCGCATCGCGATGCACTCGATCTCGACGCGGGCGCTGCGCGGTAGCCCGGCCACTTGCACGGTCGAGCGCGCAGGCGGCATGTCGCCGAAGTACTCGCCGTAGACCGCGTTCATCGCAGCGAAATCGGCCAGATCCGTCAGGAACACCGTCGTCTTGACGACATTGCCGAGCCCGCTCCCCGCCGCTTCAAGCACGGCCTGCAGGTTATTCATCGCCTGGCGCGTTTGTGCCCCGACTTCATCCGCGGCCAGCTGGCCGGTCGCGGGGTCGAGCGCGACCTGGCCCGAGCAGAAGATCAAGTTACCGGTGACGATTGCCTGCGAGTAGGGTCCGATTGCGGCCGGCGCCCCGCCGGTTTGCACGCGCTCCTTGGTTTCGCCTGCCATCTGTGCCTCTCTCCTCGGTCGCGCCCGGGCAACGCCGAGCGCGGGCCCTTCAGTTGCCAAGCTGGACTTTCTTTCCGATGCCCAGCACCTCGATCCAGGTGCGCCCCGGTGCCAGCGGCGCCGGCTCGTGTTTGCCATCGAGCAAGGTCAGCGGCGCATGGGTGTTGGCCCGCGCCCAGTAGCCCCACGCCACTTGTCCGTCACGCAGGATGAGGGCCGTTCCCTGCCCCACGGTGTCCGTGCCCAGGCGGCCCGCGGTGTCGCCCGGCAGCGCCCAGACGTTGGTCCACAGAATGACCACGTTGCTGGCGTTGACGATATCGCCAGTGGCCAGGTCGCGATGCCAGGCGCCCCACTGCTTGCGCCGATAGGTGTCGCTGGCCGGGTCGAACACCCAGGTCACGTTGGAGGGGCTGAGGCCGGAGAAGGTGAAGCTGACCGAGGCCGAAGCCGGGCGCTGCGCGGGCGGCAGCGCCGGTGAATGCGGGAAGGAGGGTGGCTGGGCCGGCGGCTTCAGGCCGCGGGCCGCCGCCAGCTTCCAGAGGTCGGTCGTGCTCGAATACAGGTTGTGCGGCATCAGCCGATCGTTGCTGCGCCAGAACGGCATGTTGCCGTTGAAGCAGTCGACGTCGTTCAGCGTCCCGGACGCCTCGCCGATCAGGTCAATGGCTTCCCAGGAGCCCCCGCAGTGGACGTAGAGTGGCTGGAACGGGTAGGCCCACTCGACGAAGTAGGGGCGGGCGCTGCGGATCGGGCCGACGACCGGGGCGCTGCCCGACTGGAAGAAGGTCTCGAAGCGCGTGATGCCGCCCTCGGCCAGTGCTTCGATGACGAGGTCGGCAGCATTTAGCCCCGTCTGCGGAGCGGCATCCGGGTGGTTATCAATCATGACCACGAGGGGAGGGCGTTTTAGCGTGGCCGAGTCGGCAGGCATCCCGGTGATCGGGTCGATCGGCCCGGTCACAACCGGCACGGTGGGCACCGGCGGCGCCGTGGGGCTGGCCGCGACCGTGACGGTGGGTGGCGGTGCCGGAGTTGCCGATGGGGCGACCGTCGGGCTGGGTGGTGGCGTGTCAGTGGGCCGGGGCGTTGCGGTGTCGGGGGGCGCTGTAGTAGCCGTGGGGGGCACGGGCGTGGGAGGCAGCGGCGTGGAGGACGGCGCCACGGCGACAAGCGCGGCGGTCGCCGTGGCGCCGTCCGCGGCCGCCGCACCGGCCGGTGGCTGCCCCGCCGTGCTAGAGTTCATCAGGAGGATGGCGAGGACGATGGCCAAGACGGCCGGGAGGAGCAGCCACGCCAGGAGAGAAACGAGCCCGGGGCGGCGCCTTGTGGGGTCGGGCGGTAGGGTGCGCGCCGGCTGTGGCGCGGCCACGCGCGCGCGGTTTGGCGGCGGAATGGACATTCCCAAGATCCCCCTTCCCGCGCGCAGGGGCCGAGCGCGCGCGGTGTTGCTGTCTGAGGCGAATATAGCAGACGCCTCGGGTTATGTCAAACCCTTGGTGGCGGCTGTCGTCGCACAAGGGATGAACGCGCCGCACTGGGCGGGGGTTGCGCGCCGCAGACGTGGCGTCGCACGCGAGTCCGGTATAATGGGCCTATGACTGCACTACCCGACAGCTCAAGCCTGACCACAGGCGCACGGTCCGCCGCACGGTCGGCTGGCGCGCCCGAAGGAGACTGCGACGTGTCCGCGATCGTCGTAAACCACAACGGGGGTTCCTACCTCGTTGATTGTGTTCGTGATTTGTGGGTAGCTCAAAGGGATATGTCGTTGGAAACCATTGTCGTGGACAACGGCTCAACCGATGATAGCCTCGACCGGGTCCGGGAAGCCGATCTGCCCGTCCGCGTCATCCGCAACCTGCGCAATGTGGGCTTCGGCCCGGCGAATAACATCGGGGCCGCCGCCGCACGCGGGCGCTACCTGCTGCTCGTGAACACCGACTGCTTCGTCGCCGATAACCTCCCTCGGAAGCTGGCGCGGCGGCTTGACGCACTACCCCCGGCGGCAGTGGTCGGCCCGCGGTTACTGAACCCCGACGGCACGCTCCAACCGTCGTGCCACAACTTCCCCACCCCACTGATCTTCTTCCTGGAGCAGAGCCAACTCTGGCGTGTATTGCGGCGCGTGCCCGCGGTCGCCCGGCGACTGCAGATTGCGGCGCCGCACATCCGACCTGCGCGGGTCGACTGGCTCAGCGGTGCCTGCCTGATGATCCGGCGCGAGGCCTTCGAGGCGGTGGGCGGCTTCGATCCGGCGTTCTTCTTCTACTGGGAGGAGACTGACCTGTGCCGGCGCCTGCACGCCGCGGGCTGGGATGTCGTGTTCGCGCCCGAAGCGACGGCGGTGCACGTCGGCGGCGGCAGCAGCAGCCCCGCCCTACTGCCCGAGTACTTCCGAGGGCTCTACCGCTTCTACCGCAAGTACCGCGGCCCCTGGCCGCTCTTCGCCGTGCGGGCGATCGTGCGGGCCATGGCGCTCTTCAAGGCGGCCCGTGCCACAGCACGTGCCTGGTCTAGGCAAGAGCGGGCCACGGCACTGGCTGAGCGTGACTCCTGGCTGCGTGTGTTTTGGCTATGAGGGATATGTCTGCTCAAGCGCGCGGGCTGAAAATCCTCGTGCTGACACCCTTCTTGCCCGCGGCATCTGCTCCGGCGGGCTGCCCACGCGCCGTCTTCGATCGCCTCACCCTGCTGGTACCAACGGACCGGGTGACCGTGCTCACTTTCCAGTTGCCGGGTGAAGGCGCCGCGGCGCGGGCATTGCGTCGCCTTGGCGTACGCGTCCTCGCGGTCCCACGCGATCCCGACCGGTCCCGGAGCGGCCTCGGACTGGTCGCAAAGCGGCTACGCCTCATCGCCGGGTTGGCCCGCCCGGCGACCCCGCTGCTCGTGCAGGAGTTCGAAATCGCCTGCCCTCCGGCGCCGCTTGCATGCCCTGCTCCGCCGTGAGCGTTTTGATCTCGTGCTGCTCGAGCACATCCTGATGGCGCAGTACCTGCGCGGGGTACAGATCCCCTGCCCCGTCGTCTTCTCGGAGCACGACGTGCGGTTGGCCTTCCCCACGAAAGCGGTCGCAGCCGGCGCACCGTGGCGCCGGGGCCTCGCCGCACTGGATGCGTGGAAGTGGCGCGCCTACGCGCGCGAGGCCTGCCGGCGCGCCGCGGCCGTGCTCGTGCCGAGCGCCGAGGACGCGCAGGTGCTGGCGGCGGCAGTGCCCGGCTGCCGGCCGCGCATTGTGCCGTTCGGACTTGCGCCTGCCGGGGTGCAAGCGTCGATAGCTGCCACCCCGCGCGAGCCAGCCACCCTGCTCTTCGTGGGCAACTTCAGCCACCCGCCGAACGTCGACGCCGCGATCTGGCTCTGCACGGAGATCATGCCACACGTCTGGGCCCACCACCCCGACGCGCGGATGGAGATCGTCGGACGGGACCCAACCCCTGCGGTGCAGCGGCTGGCGCGCACGCAGGTCGTCGTAACCGGCGCCGTGCCCGATGTGGCGCCGTATCTGGCCCGCTGCACAGTCTTCACCGCGCCGCTGCGGGAGGGCGGCGGCGTGCGCATGAAACTGATCGAGGCCCTCCGGGCCGGCGCACCGATCGTGACGACCCACCTGGGCGCACAGGGGCTGGGTGCCACCCCGGGGCGTGACCTGCTGGTCGCAGACACGGCGCCGGAGTTCGCGGTGGCGGTAGGGCGACTGCTGGCCGAGCCGGCGCTGCGTGCCGCGCTGGGCGCGGCCGGGCCGGCACTCGTTGCGGCGGAAGGGCGCACGGAGACGCGGCGCTCGGACCTGCGCGCGATCCTGCACGTGGTCGCGGCCAGGGCGCGGTAGGACGAATGTCCGGGGGATACCCGGACCAATAGGCTGTCCGCGAGCCCGCTTCGGCCGCCCACGGCCGCTTGACACCCTCGGCGCAATTCCTTACAATCCGTCGTATAGATTGGCCATTATGTATAGTTTATGTATCAGTCCGTTTGTTATAGTCGGTCCCGGCGTATGGGGATGGCGCGCCCTCCGAAGTCGGGCCGGCGGAGTCCCGCATGAGCACCAATCTGCCGCCCCGGGTCTCGCTCATCGTCCCGTCGTGGACCGGGGAGGTCACGCGGCTGATGGACAGCGTACGTGCCCAGACCTTCCAGGACTACGAGGTCGAGGTGGTGCGCGGCATCAGCCCCGCGGCGCGCGCCCGCAACGTCGGGGCCGCGCGCAGCCGCGGCGGCATCCTCCTCTTCATCGACGACGACGCCTACTTCGGCCACCCCCGCGTGCTCGAGACGCTGGTAGCCGTGCTCGACCGCGACGCGGCGACGGCGGTGGCCGGCACCTCCAAGCTCGCCCCGAAGGATTCCACCCCGCTGCAGCAAGCCATCGCGCGGCAGGTGCCCCGCACGGTCTACCCGGTGGTGCCCGGCGACACCGAGAGCAATCCGCCCCTCGACGAGTACGGCTTCACCGCCATCACGACGACCTGCTGCGCCGTGCGCCGGGCCGTGTTCGAAGAGGTGGGTGGTTTCGACGAGGGGCTGACCACCGGGCCCGAGGACACCGACTTCTTCTTCCGCGTACGCCGCCTGGGCTATCGCCTGGTCGTGGCGGGCGGTTGCTGGGTCTATCACGACCCGCCCGGCAGCCTGCGCGATCTCCTGCGCAAGAGTTTCTGGTACGGCGTGGGCCACGCGCTCGAAGCGCGCAAGAACCCCGAGCGCGGCATGGCGGTTATCCCACTGCACCACTGGTACGGCGCGCTCATGCTCCTGCCGGCCGTGGTCGCCTTCCCGTTCAGCTTCTTCGCCAACTACTACTTCGATCCGACGCGGCGCCTGGTGATCGGCTTCCGACCGCTCAAGGCGCTGTCGACGTATGCCGTGCTCTGCGGCTACGTATACGGCTGGTATCATGGCCCGCCCCGCCGCCCGGCGACTACGTATATGGGGCGTAAGGCGGCCGGCGGCGCCGGCGCGACGAACGTGCTCTACGTCGACGCCTACCCGAAGATCGGCGGCGGGCAGCAAGTGCTCTACTCGCTGGTTACCCGGCTGCCGCCGGAGCGCTACCGGCCCATCGTGGGCTTGCCGCCGGTGAGCCCGTTGCGGGCGCGCCTGGCCGAGGCCGGCATCGCGACCACCAGCCTGCCGTTCGAGGCCCAGAACTACACCTTGCCCGACTGGCGGCGTCCTGACACCGTGCTCAATTCATTCGGCAGCGTGGTGCGCGTGATCCAGCGCATCGCGCGCGCCGGGCGGCGCCACGACGTCGCGCTAATCCACGCCAACTCGGTGGTCGCCGGGGTGCACGCGCTGCCGGCCGCCATGTTGCTGCGCGTGCCGTGCGTGGTGCAGGCGCACGACTTCCTGACCGCACCAGCCACCGACGCCACGCTCAAGGTGATGCTGCGCTACCAGCGCGCGGCCATGATCTTCGTGTCGCACGCGCTGGCGCGCCACTATGGAGCCGGCGCCAGCTACCTCTACCGCGTCATCCACAACGGCGTCGACACCACGGTCTTCCGGCCCGATCCGGTGGCCCGCGCCCGGATTCGCGCCGAGTTTGGGCGGCAGATGAATCCGCCCATGCCGGACGATTGCTTCCTCGTCGGCGCGGTCGGCCGCATCGAACGGGGCAAGGGCTTCGACGTGCTGATCGACGCATTCGCGCAGGTCGCCACGGCCCACCCGAAAGCCCGGCTGGTCATCGTCGGCGACCCGGCGTTCGCGCCCGGTCGGGCCGTAGCGCACGAGCTCCGCACACAGGTGCAACGGCTCGGCCTCGAATCACGGGTGCTGTTTACGGGCTTCCGCGACAACATGCCCCCCATCATGGCAGCCCTGGACCTGCTCGTCCACTGCCCCGTCGCCCCCGAGGGCTTCGGACTGATCCTGGCCGAGGCGATGGCCTGCGACTGCCCCGTCCTCACGGTGCCGGCGGGAGCGATCCCCGAGATTGTGCAGGACGGCGTGAACGGGCGGCTGGTCCCGCAGGGCGACCGCGCGGCGCTGGCGGCGGCCATGGACGCACTGATGAGCGACCCGGTCGAGGCGCGGCGGCTGGCCGTCGCCGGGCGCGCCACCGTGTACGAGCGGTTCACATTGCAGCGGGCAACGGCGCAGGTCGAGGAGCTCTACGACACGTTGCTGGGGCACCCGGCAGCGGAGCCGAGTGCGGTTGGTGCGGCGACTGAGGCCGAGGAACCCGTGAGTGTCTAGTCCTGTCGAGGCGCCGCCGGCCAAGCCGCCGGCCTCCGCCGCCGAGGCGACGCCGGCGACGGGCCAGCACGCACTCTGGATGCTGATTGCCAGCGTCGTGGTCGCACTGCTGAACTACGGGTTGAACATCTTGCTGGGCTGGGCCCTGCCGCTCGACGCCTACGGGCAGATCGGCGTTGCTCAGACGCTCATCTTCGTCTGCACCTGGTTCCTGTCGGCGGGCTTTCCCTGGCTCGTCAGCCGGGCCGTCGCGCAGGCGCGGGGCCCGGACGCGGCCGCGCGCGAGGCGGCGGCGCGCACGTTCAAAACGGCCTGGGTCGCCAGCGCCGTGCTGACTGTGGCCGTCGTCGCGCTGCTCCTTGGGAGCTACGCGCTCGGCGTGCTGCCGCTGGGCGCCGGTTACGCACCGCTGATGCTGCTGGTCGCGGTGACCGTGGCTGCGCTCGGTCTCAGCAGCGTGCCGGATTCCGCACTGCAGGGGCTCTTTCGCTTCGGGCGGGTGGCGACGGGCCGGGTCGCCGAGGCCGCCACGAACTTCGTGCTGAGCGCCGTGCTTGTCGTGGTCGGGCTGGGCGCGCCCGGTGGGCTCGCGGGCTTCGCCGCTGCCGCCGTGCTGGCCTGTGCGCTCAACGTCTGGTGGATCCGCGACACGGGGCTGCGTGGGGCGGCCGGGTGGGGCGGGTTGGGGATGCTACGCGCCGCCTCGGTCATGACCGTAGCGGTGTTTGGGGGCGTGTTGCTGACGAACATCGATCTCCTGGCGCTCAAGTTCCTGAGCGGCGCCGGGTCCGACCGCCTGGCCGGTACCTACCAGGTCGCAGCGGTGCTGGCACGCGCGCCGCTGTTCGTTGGCACGGCGTTCGTCAGCACGTTCTATCCGCGCATCGCGCTGGAGCATGCGCGCGGCGCCGCGGCGCCCGCGGGGCGCGACTTACTGCGCTGGACCGCCCTGGGGGTGCTGCCGATCAATGTGATCCTGGCGGCCGCGGCGCCCGCGGTGGTGCTCTTCTTCTTCCCCGCCCGGTTCGCACCGGCCGCGGGACTGTTGGCCCTGCTGGCCGTGGGTAGCGCCTGCCTTGTCTGGGCGGGGGCGCTCGCGGCGATCCGCCAGGCGGCCGGCCGCGTGCGCGGTCCGGCGCTGATTATGGCCCTGGCCGTGGCGCTGCAGATCGTCGTCCTGGCCTGGGGCATCCCCGCGGCCGGCGCGACCGGCGCGGCCCTGGCCTCGCTGCTGGCTGCACTGCTGGCCGCCGGGCTGCTCGTGGCGCAGGCCTGGCGGCGCGGCGCACCTGCGCTGCCCGATGGCCGCCAGGTGCTCGCGCTCGCGGGGTTGGCGCTCGTCGTGCTGCCGTTGGGCCTCGGCCTCGTGCCCGCCGGCCGCCTGCTCGTGGCCACCTGGGTCGCGGCCGCGGTCGCCGTTTACGCGATCCTTTGCTTGTATCTGGGCGTCTTGAGTCCGGCGGATCTGGCCCGGGTGCCGGCGCCGCTGCTCGTCGGTCCACTCGGTATCGTGACCCGCCCGGCCCTGGGCGCTGCGGGCACGTTGCAGCGCTGGGGTCGCCGTTTCGGTCCTGGAGGGGGACGCTAAGATGGAGCACAGCCGGCCGTCCTCCGCGGCAGCACCCCCCGCGATCGCGGCGCCGCATCTACCGGCGTTCGCACCGCAGGTCGTCACCCGGCGGGCCGCCTGGGTGCGGCGGCGCACCACGTTGCTTATCGCCCTCGGCCTGTTCGTGCTGTCCTTCTTCCTCAGCAGCTATCGCCTCGCCGAGACGATCGACGTCAACTCGGACGAGGCGACCTACGCGATCGAGAGCGTGGCGCTGATGCAGCGCGGCGTGACCATGTGGAACGGTGCGCCGTTCTTCGTCCACCCGCCGATGTTCTTCCTGATCGAGGGTGTTTACTTCAAGCTGCTCGGTATCGGAAACAGCGTGGAAATGCACCGGCTGGTCGATCAGCCGTATGAGATCGGCGTGCCGCTGCTGCCGCCCGACGCTCCCCTGACTTCCGACAACTTGTTCAACGCCATGATCGCCGGGCGCTATCTGGCCATCCTCTACGGGTCGCTCATCACACTGATCGTCTTCACGCTGGGGTCCTCGTTCCTGGGGCGCCGCATGGGCACGATGGCCGCGCTGCTGTTCATGATCGACCCGTACATTGTGCGGCGCAATCACTACAACATGCTGGAGCCGCTCACGGCACTCTTCGGCTTGGCGATGCTGTGGCTCTACTGGCGCGGAACGACGCGCTGGACCGCCCGCGAGCAGCGGCGCTACATGATCGCGGCGGGAGTCTGCTTCGGCTGCGCCATGCTCTCCAAAGAGCTTGCGCTGATCTACGTGCCTGGCCTGCTCGTCCACGCGTTGCTGTTCCGCCGATCGACCATCCGTCACGTGGCAACGCTGCTGGGCACAGGAATCGGCGTCTATATCGTCTTCCCCCTGTGGGCATCGCTGCAGGGCCAATCGCAGCTATGGTGGCACACCAAGACGTGGCTGTTCGAGCGGTTGACCGGGGCGATCCAGGACACGGGGATCACGCGGCCCGGCAAGTCGCTGACCGATCCCGCGCCAATGACGATCATCGACTACTGGACCTCGTTTGCCCTCCTCGGCATCGCCGGAATCCTTGCCGGCGTCTTCCTGTACTACTACTTCCGTCGCGGTCTGCGGGACCGGCCCGCCGAGTTGTTGACGGCTTTCGTGACCGGCGCCTACGCCTTCTTCGTGGTCGTCTGGAAGATGGGCGGCGTGCTGAACGAGCAGTTCTTCTACCTGATCATGCCGGTCACGGTACTGTTTGTCATCTATGTCCCGCTGGCCTGGCCCCACCTGCGGGCGGTGCTCGCGGCGCGGCAAGTCGCCTCGCTGCTCGACTGGCGGCGCGTGCTGGTGGGCAGCGGGCCGCCGCGCCTGGGCGAGATCGCGCGCCTGGTGATCACGTCCCCGGGGCCCGAGGCCGCCGAACCGTTCCCCGAGCCGAGTGGCGCAGATATGGAGACGGACCCGGACACGCTGATCCGCTCCAGCGTCGCCGCGCTCGAGGTCGGCGCAGACAGTGTGGCGGCGACCGCAGCGCGCCGCGCGCTTTGGGTAGCGAACGGACCCAACCGCGACCTGTACACCGGCTGGGCGACCTGGATCATCGCGGTGGCACAGCTCCACCCAGGCACGGTGGAGGCTGCTTTGCCCTACCTGGAGCATGCGCGCCTCCTCGCGCTGAAGACAAATCAATCCGGGCTGGCGATGGCCGCCTACCTGGCTCAGCAACTGGCCGAAACGGTGCGCCGCAAACAGGGGCGCACCTTCTGGCCGGGCCTGGGCCCTGCGCTGTCAGAGGAGCGTCGCGCGCTGGTGCAGCTTGCCCGCGACTCCTGGCCGGCGCGCCCAGCGTCGGCCGCCCAGCCGGCGCTGCCCGCGCGGGCGCGCGTGACCCCCGCCGCCCCGGTGCCTGTCACCGACGTTCCGCCCCTGGCGACCCTCGCGGCCCGGGCGAGCGCGGCGCCCGCGGAATCGCCCCCGACGAGCAGATCCGCGGCGGCCGCCGAGCCCGGGGATATCGCCCGTGGGGCGGGCCTCGGGCCGCGCCGCGTGGCCGCGGCGCCCTGGGCTCCGTGGGCGCGCAGCGCCGTGGCCGGGCTGACGGGCCAGCACATGGGCACCCGCCACTTGGGCTTCCTCGCCCAATTGCTGGTCATCGTGCTGTTGGCCATCGGCATCTACGACGCCGTCTACTGGGGCTGGCGCTACGGCACGACGGTCGACAACAGCTATGAAGCGGTCGAGGGGTATCTGGCCGCGACGCTACCGCCCGGCACCGCGGTGCTAGGCCGCGATACGCTCGACCTTTACCTGTTGCCGAAGAACGCGGTGCATATCGCCTCTTTCCTGGCCGACGCGGGCGAGCCGTTCGTTCCCGCGGCGATCGCCGAAAAGGGCATCCCCTACGCGATTCTGAACGACCAGGCGGCTGCCGAGCACTACAACGGGGCCAATGAGTTCTACTACAATTGGGTTCGGCAGAACGGCGACCAAGTGTACCAGTTCGACGGGCGGCGCTGGAGCAGCTATGCCTATCGCATCGATTACAACCGCGTGACCAACACCATCTACGGGGCGGGTAGCATGGCGCTCGGCAAACTCGCCTACGCCTCCTCGTATGAGGACCCCAAGCTCTACCCGGCGACGGCCGCCTTTGACGGCAAGATCACCACGCGCTGGGCCTCCGGCGGTCGCGGGACCGAGTGGATTTATGTCGATCTGGGGGCCCGCCGGCACATCAGCCGAGTGGAGCTAACCTGGGAGACTGCATACGCGCAAAGCTATTCCCTCCAGGTTTCCGACAACGGCACCGATTGGGTGACCTTCTACTCCACGGACGAGGGCGGCGGCAACGGAACCGGCGCCCCGGAGCGCGTCAACACCTCAGTCGACGGGCGTTACGTGCGCCTGCTCTGCACGCAGCCGGGCACAAAGTGGGCTTACTCGCTCTGGGAGATCTCCATCTACCCGTAGCGTCGGTTCTGCGCGAGCCGATGCGCTATTTTTCTTGCGCGCTCAGCTTTCCTGGATGCAGCACAGAGCTGGACCCCGCACCGCGGCGACGAACTGCACGGTGCCTATCGAGGGCCTATGAACACGACGAGGGCAAAAATAGGACATACACGATGCTTCGTGGTATATGCTGTCTAGAGAGCCGGTCAAGTAGCTAGGCGGCAACGGGAAGTGTCTCCGGGCGGCGGGCTAGGACGTGGAGGTTGTTGACCACTCCTACTCGCCGCCCGTCGGCCAAGTTCTTGCGCACCCCCCAGTACCGCGCCCGGTCTCCTTGCCACTGTCCCACCTGCGCCAGCCGGTGTTCCACCTCCGTGCGCTTCCGCAGGTCCGCCCGCCCCGTCGCCATGCCCTGCCCCTCCCGTAACTCCCCCAACAACCGTTCCTCCCGGTGCACACTGATGCTGCGCCCCTGCACGCTCCTGGTGCACTGCTCCCGCAGCGGACACACCTTACATTCCTCCGCCGCGAATTGCACCCGCCGGCCCGCCACTAACGGCCGCTCGATGTTGTTCGGACAGCGGATCGTCCCCTGCTCCCAGTCCAGCACAAACGCCGTTTTCGCAAAGTAGCGGCCATTCGCCACTGCCCAGGCTTTGCAGTGGATCTGTTCCTGCGGCCCCCGCTCCCGCACCAAGCTGCTCCCCAAGTAGGCGCGGTCAATGTACAAGTCCGCCAACTCCACCCCGCTGTGCGCGAGGTCCGCCTGGATGCTCGCGCCTACGCTCGCTTCCGGGGCATTCGCGGGCGTCACCCCCACCGCCACGATCAACTCCGTTTCCAGGTCGCTCAACACATGCCGCTTGTAGCCGTCGATGCGCACGCGTTAGACTCTTGCGCCCGTGGCGCATCGCCCCGTCCTCGATGCTGATGCGCCAATCCGGGGCCACCCCTTGGCGCAACACCGGCTCGCCCGTGGGGCCGGCGACGACATCTTGGGCCCGCACCTGCTCCCCCACCGCCAAGCTGGCGCGGGCCTTCTGGGGCGAACTCGGCGTGCCTCGCCACATAGCCGGTCAGGGCTTCGAGCATCCAGAGGATCTGCCGCAGCGCCCCTTCGCCCGCGCGGGGATCGTCCCAGTTACAGTCCAGCCCGGCCTTGAGGCTGGAGCCGCTGACCAAGGCGGCCCCCGCCGCAGCGGCCACGGCGGCCGGCTCCCGCCCCTGCGCGGCCGCGAGCACGTCGACCGTCTTGCGCATGGCGTGCCCCAGAAGGTTGTAGGTATCCTCGACGCGTCCGGCGCCGCCTAAGGGACTGCTATCGAGGGCGCCGCGCAGCGCCCGGGGATTGAAGGCGCCCGTCTGCTGGGCAATCTCCAGAGTGCGTTCCAGGAGGCGGCGATCCAAGTGGTAGGGCAGGAGAGCATTGCGGGAGGTGACGAAGGTGCCTTTGCTGAAGGGCGGGGTGGTACAGCCCAGACAATCCAGGACGAGTTGCCAGCGCAGGTCCATGGTGAGCGCCTCGATGAGTTCATCATCCGAGCAGCCGGTGTAGGCTTGGAGAATGAGGGCCAAGGCGAGTTGGGCGGGCGGGATGGAGGGCTGGCCGAGGCGGCTGTCGGCATAGAGCACGGCAAACTCGCTTTGGAAGGCATCCGAAAAGAGGGTCAAGCGGTGGACGCGCAAGAAGCGGAAGAGTCGGCCGCGCTTGATGCGGTCAAAGACGGCGTGCTCGGCGGGCGAGAGGGCGACGGGCGGGTGCCAGAGGAGCGGTTGCATGGGGACCGCTTTCAGGCTAACGGACCAAACACTCAGGTCCCCAGCTAACTACATCTCGGCCGCGGCGTCAAGCGCCTCCGCCCGCCGCCACTACTTGACCGGCTCTCTAGTACCGAGCTCGTTAGCTTTCATGTCCAGGAGATCTTCTCTACCTCTTGTTGCAGGTCGGTCTCGGTCGACTTGACGTAGGTCATCGTCGTGTCAAGTGAGTCATGGCCCATGAGCTGCGCCAGCCGATGCAGAGGCACCAGCGCGGCCATCAGATGCGACGCCCATGCGCTGATTCACCTCCCCTACAACGTGAATGTGCAAGAAAGTCAGTGTCACCAGCGGTATAGTCCGTGCTGCTCAGTACGGTGGTTACTACGCGGCTAAAGACGAAAAATTCTTCGGCTGGCGCACACACCGGTAGCTAGCAGCATGAGCAACTTGGTTACTCGTCAACTCTACTCAACGAGGTTTTTCAACAGGCTGTAACCACCCCGAAGCATGCCTCACCTGACCATTCTCTTCTCAGACTAGGGCGTGTCTGCAAACTACAACCAGAGCAAGATGCAGCGGATCACGATCATCGCGCGGTAGTTCTCCGCCTTCTTCTCGTAGCGCGTCGCCACTCGTCGGAACTGCTTGAGCTTGTTGATCAGCCGCTCCACTGGGTTGCGCGTCCGATAGATCGCCCGGTTGAAGGGGCCCGTCCGATGCTCGTTGCGCTTGTGCGGGATCGTGTGGCGGATCCCCCGCCGCCGCAAGTAACCTCGAATGGCCTTGCTGCTGTACCCTTTATCCGCCACCACCCGCCGGGGTCGCTTCCGCAGTCGCCCGTGCCCGCCCCGCTTGATCGCCCCTTGCTCCATGAGCGCCTCGAACTGCGGCGCTTCGTGCCGTGGGCCGGCCGTCAAGAGGATGACGAGCGGCTGGCCGTGCCCGTCGGCGCGCAAATGGAGCTTGGTGCTGAAGCCGCCTTGACTACGGCCGAGGGCCTGGTCGGTTTCAAGGCCCCCTTTTTTGCCCCGGCCGCGTGCTGGTGCGCGCGGATCACGGAGCCATCGACATAATGGGTGTCCCAGTCGACCTCACCGGCCTGGTCCGCTTGCTCTTGCAGGGCGGCCAGCACGCGGTCCCAGACGCCGGCTTGGCGCCAGCGGTAGAAGCGGCTCGAGACGGTGCCGACCGGGCCGTAGCGTTCGGGCAGGTCCCGCCACGGCGCGCCGGTGCGATCGATCCATAAGATGCCATTGACGATGCGGCGCAGGTCGCCGCCGGGCCGCCCAACTCTTGGCTTTTGGGGCGGCAGGAGCGGCTCCAGCCGGGCCCATTCTTCGTCGGTGAGTTCATGTCTACGTATCATACCCTATTATACCAATTTGCAGACACGCCCTAGTACTACAGCGACACTTGAGGCTCTAGCCCGCCTTTGGGTTCTGTCTCGCGGACAATTTGCACAATCTGCTGCCAGATCCCCGCCTTGCGCCACCTTTGGTAGCAGGCATAGACCGTGGGCCACGGCGCGAAGCGCGCCGGCACCTCCCGCCAATGCGCTCCCGTCTGCATCACCCACAGCATCCCGCCGAGCAACCGCTGCTGGTCGTAGCCCGGGCGGCCGCGCGGCGGTTTCTGCGGCGGCAGGAGTGGCTGAATACGCTCCCACAGCGCCTCGTTTAGCTCCCGCCAGCGCTCCGTGACGATCTGCACGACCGTTGGCCGGGCGGGCCCACCCTCTGCCTGCTGCGCTCGCTGTCGGCGCTCCCGATGACAGCGCGCGGCCCGTGCTTGATGGCGCCGCCGAAACGTGGACCACCGCACATGCCGCTGCCACTCCTCGGGCGGCGCGCGCAGCGCCTGCACCAGGCGCTGCACTTCAGGCAGGGTCAGCGGGATCAACTCGCCCGGGCCGCGGGCCCCCCTTTTTGCGCTGCCGGTGTTTCCACCGCCGGGTCCGCCGTGCTCGTACTCGCCTGCCGCGTTACTTCCAGGTAGGCATGCGCTAGCAGGGCGAGCGTGACATGTCGGTACCACGCCGCCCAGCGCCGCACTTCATATTCATCCAGCCCCACTACTCCTTTGGCCTCCTCGAAGCAACACTCAATCGCCCAGCGCGCACCGGCCACCCGGACCAATGCGCTCACCGGGGTTTGCGCGGGACCAAACGCCCGGTAATAGGCGATTTCTTGCGGATCCCGCAGACTGCGCCGGGCCAGCAGCCACTGCTGCATGCCGGCCGCACAGGCATAGGGCAATTGCACACAGGCCCAATCAGAGAACCGCTCGCCTTGGCTGCCGCTCCCCGCCGAGAGCCAATTCCACGCGGCGGCGTCCAAGCCGCCGATGACTTCATCGGCCCGGCGCTGCTCGCCCCCCTGCCACAGCGGGTGGGTGCACGAAACCGCCAGCACATAGGGATGCTTACCGTGCTCCAACCAACGCCGCAAGTCTCCATCGTCGCCATACACCGCGTCGCCCGTGACCCAGCCCGCCGGGACGGGTCCGGCGAAGGCGCGCTGCAACAACTGCTGCGCCAGGTGGGGCTTGGTCGCAAACTGTGTGTCTGGCGGAACGCCCGCTTCCTGGCAGCGCGCGGTATCGTCGGTCCACTCGCGCGGTAGATACAGCTCCCGGTCGAGGAAGGCGTGGCCCTTCGAACTGGTGTAGGCGAGGAACACCCCGACCTGGCAATTCTCGATCCGCCCCGCCGTGCCACTGTACTGGCGCGCGACGCCGACGGACTTGGTGCCCTTCTTGACGAAGCCGGTCTCATCGACGATGAAGACGCCCTGGGGGTCACCCAAGTGGGTACCGACATAGGCCTGGAGATCAGCGCGGACGGCGTCGGCCGACCAGTCGGCGGCGTTGAGGAGGCGCTGCACCCCTTGGGGCCCGGCCTCCCCAATCTGCTCGGCGAGTTGCCAGCCGTTCTTGCGGGGGACGGGGGCCAACAGCGCCGCGAGATACCGGCCGACACGGGCACGGACCTCCGCACGGTGGAAGTGGCGACCAATGTGGGCGTGCAGGGCGGCCAAGCCGGCCTGCCAACCGGCGACGTCGTGCTGTGGGATCGAGGCGCCCGGCGCGCGCCCTGGGTGACTGCTCATCGGTATCCTCCTTGGCTGGTTACCCAAGGATACCATAATCTCCATGCAAGTGTCGCTGTAGTACTAGAGCCTGTTATGGACTTTCGACGCCCATTCGTGCCTGGACAGTCTCTTGTTTGGTGGTCGTCGGACCGTGTTCACGCTTGCCGGTCTCTGCCGCGAGGACCGGCTCACGCCTGCAAAGTCCATAACAGGCTCTATAAACCACGCGCCGCCGCGACCGCCTCGCCACGGCTGCGGGCGCCCACCTTCGCCAGGATGGCCGAGACGTGGTGATCCACCGTCTTGGCCGAAATCGAGAGCCGCCCGGCGATCTCGGCGTTGCTCAGCCCCTCGCCCAGCAGTGTCAGCACGTCATGCTCGCGCCCGGTCAGCCCGAAGCGGCTCGCGCGGGTTGCGGCGCGCGGCCCGCGTGGGATGCCCTTCAGCCCCGCCATTCGCAGCGTGCGCCGCAACTCGGCGGCCGCCGGTTTGGCGCCCAGGTCGTCGAAGATCGCCAGCGCGGCCAGTTGCGCCACCCGGTCGCCCGCGCTCAGCGCCAGCGCCTGCTCGAAAGGGCAATCCAGCAGCGCCCATTCGCTCGCGGCGCCGGACCAATCGCCCTGCACCATCAGCCGGTAGGGCAGCGCCAGCCTGGCGGGGTCAGGCTCAGCGCCGCCAGCCCGCCAGATCCAGTAGGCCAGTTGGCCCACCATCCAGGCATTGCCGTACTGCAAGGCCAGTTCATAGCCCGGCTGTGCTAAGGCCACCACCTGCTCCGGGTCGCCGGCCCACCAGGCGGCTTCGGCCAGGGCGGCCGCCAGCGGGCCGATGCGCTGCGCCTCGCCGGTTGGCAGGGCAAACTGGCGCGCGTGGTCTAGCAGTTCGGCGGCCTCGGCGTTGCCGCGCCGCGCCTGCAAGTGGCCCAGGGTGATCGACCCGATCACTCGCACCGCCGACGAGCCGTGCCATTCGCGTAGCACCTCGTCATTGTCCTGCTCGGCCTCGCGCCACCGGCCCTGCTCGAACCGCTGTCGTGCCCGCCAGACCAGCAGACAGACGGTGTAGGTATCCAGGTCATTGGCGCTTGTGTAGGCCAAGCAGGCCCCCATATAGGGCAGCGCCGCCGCGTAATTGCGCCGCTCCACCAGGGCCTGGATAATGTTGGTATAGATGCTGCCGACGGTGTCGTGCTGCTTCAGTGCTAGCGCCTGTGCGAGCGCGCCTTCCAGCAGCGCCAGCGCGGCCTGATCCCCGCTGCGGAACTGCGCCGTGGCGACGATATTCAGCAGTCTGACCGCCGCATCCGCGGCGCCTAGCTGCTCGGCCAGCGCCAGGGCGCGCCGGCCCCAATCTAGTGCGGTCGCAGTCTGCCCCCTGTTCGTGGCTAACGCCGCCCGCAGGCCGTAAGCCAGCGCCAGCGCCGGGCCTGGCGCCAGCGACTCCAGCATGCTGATTGCTTCGCCGGCATAGCGCTCCGCCTCCGCGCTTTTGCTGTTATACCAGTAGAGCCGCGCCAACCAGCGCAGGCACTCCCCGCCCCGCGCGGCGTTGTTCAGTTCGCGCCAGATCTCCGTAGCCCGGTGGCGCGCTGCGATGGCCGCATCGAGTTCTCCGATCAGGAAGCACTCGTATGAGCCACCTTCGAGCAGTGCCGCCCGTTCTTCCGCTGGCAACTCGTCAGCGTAGCATAGCGCGGTAGCGTAGTGCGCGGCGGCCTGGCAATGTGCGCCCAGCGCGCTGGCCTGCCGTGCCGCCGCCGCGGCGAAACGCAGCACGCTCGCCGCATCGCCCGCCCCCGTCGCGTGGTGCGCCAGCCGCGCCAGCGCCACCTGTTCTTCGCCGCCCGCCAGCAGCGTCGCCAACACCTGCCCGTGCAGCTCCCGCGCTCGCGGCGGCGCCAGCGCATCCACCAGCGCCCGCCGCGCCAGGTCGTGCCGGAATGAGACCAGCGCGCCATCCATACACAGCAGGCCATGCTTCATGCACTCCGCTACGGCTTCACCCGCTGCGCCGCCCAACAGCGCCGCCTCGAATGCCCCCGGCATGATGGAGGCCAGGTCGAGCACCTGCCGCGCCTCCGGGGAGAGCCGCGCCGCCCGCCCCAACACCGCGTCGCGCACCGTCGCCGGCAAGCCGTCCGCCTCGTGCGCCAGCACCTCGGTCACGAAGAAGGGATTGCCGCCCGTCGTCGCGTACAGCCCGTCGGCGGCCCGCCCCGCCTGCCCGGCCAGTTGCTCCACCGCTGCTTCCGACAGCGGGAGCAGCGTTTGCCGCGTGCTCGTGCGGGCCGGCAGGTCGCCCAGCACCAGCCGTAGCGGGTGTTGCGGCCCCAGTTCGTTGTCGCGGTAAGTCACCAGCAGCAGCGCCCGCGTGCGCTCGATGCGCCGCCCCAGGAACTTGAGCAGGTCGAGCGTGGCCTGGTCGGCCCAGTGGGCATCTTCGACGACGAGCACGACGGGCGTCGGGCTGCGGCTCAACCAGTCGAGCAGCGCCGAGGCCAGGGCGAACCAATCGCAACCACCGTCGAGCAGGGCACGCAACTCGGCCGGCCCCTGGCGCACCATCTCGTGCAGCGGGCCGAGCGGTTGCGGCGTGAACAGCGCGTCGCAGGTGCCCCACAGCACGCGGGCGGCGCGGCAATACTCGTCGGTGAAGCGCTCGACCAGCGTGGTCTTACCGATGCCCGCCTCCCCGGCGATCAGCACGGTCTGTCCGCAGCCGCCGCTCGCCGCGCGCAGCAGGGCTGCTAATTTATCCACATGCGTCTGGCGCTCAAGGAACTCCATCACAACCTGCGGTCCTTGCCGCATAGACAGCACCTGCGACGGCCTCTGGCGATTCGCTGAGGCGTAGGGAGGGTTGGCTGCCCATCCATAGTATAGCACAGCAGGAGCCTAAAATGGGGAGCTCGCGCTGTCAAGATAGGGAAATCTCGAGATTTGCCGGTTCGTTCAGCCGGGTATTCTGTTAACGGCAGCTGTCAGACGGTAAGCACCAACAGCCCTCTACCGCCAGCCTGGCACCAGAGGCCTTATTGGCCGGCTACAGAATAAGGAGAGGAGATAAGACGATGCCGCTCTACCTGGACATGCACAATCTGCCGGGGGCTACAGCCAAAGATGTCGCCGCAGCACATGAGAAGGACCTGCAAGAGCAGGAGCAGTACGGCGTGAAGTACCTGCGGTACTGGGTGGACGAAGCGCAGGGTAAAGTGTTCTGCCTGGTGGAAGCGCCCGATGCCGCGACGGCCAGTCGCGTCCACCGCGAAGCGCATGGACTGGTCGCCGATGAGATCTTCGAGGTGCAAGAGGGTTCGTAGGCTGGCTTTGCGCCGATGTTGTAGCGCAAGCTGTCCCGACAGTGGCAGCCAAATCTAGAGGAGGGTGCTATGAAAAAGCTGCAAACCTGGGGCGCGCTTTTGCCCTTGTTGTACTTTATCGCCAGCTTGGGCCCCATGAACCCAGCCCTGGCCGTGGCCGGAGCCCATCCGTCGGTAAGTAGCCGGACCTGGCGCGTGACGACCCATCTGCCAGACAGCAACTCGCCCTGCTCCGGCCCTATCGCGGGCTGTGCTCTTGACGGGGCATGGCATGAACTGCCCGCACCTTACAATCGCAGTGCAGCCGAGTTGAACGACATGCGCGGCTATGACACCCAAGAGGCGACCGACGCCAGGGCGCGACTGGCCTGGACCTCGGCGCCGGAGCCATTCAGGCGCAACGTACACGAATTGATCGCCCTGCGGCGCAATTATCGCCGGGCTGCCTGTCCGTGGCCGGTCACCGGTGATGAAGGGGTATCCCATGCACAAACCGGCGCGGAGGCAGTAGGGGAAGGCATAGCCAGCCCGCTCAAGTCGGCCTGGGTCGGGGTGCTGCTGGACGCGCGGGCGACGGCGCGGCAGGCGTTGCTCGACGCCCGCGACATCGAAACCTCCGGGCGCTAAACCGCGCACTGCCGCCGCGACAGCATCCCACTGTGAACACCGGACATGCGGGATTGCATTGCTGCTATGCCTCAATCTTAGCACCTGCAACGGAGGATTGTTGCACCAGCATATAACTCGAGTTGAGACAAACGGACGGCTAGGAGGTTGCCTGAGTTGCCCGCAGGCGGGACAATAGGGGTATGAGCCCATCATCCGCTGCTGCCCAGTCACAGCAGCTAACAATCTACGCGCCTTCCGTCAAGACATCTACGCCCATGCCTTCACGACCCGGCGCGATGCCCAGTTTGAACTGCTGGACGCTCTGCTGAGTAGCGGTTCCACCCGCTCCGTCGCCGAACTGAACCAAAATCCCGTCTTTCGCCGTAACTGGTGCAGCGCCTCGGCCGCGCCACAAGACGGGCGCCAGGATGCGCCTGGCTACGCCAGTATCTGGTGCAGCAGTTGCCCAGCCCAAACAGGGCCTGGTCCTATTGGCCGCCGATGGTGCCTGCTTGCCGCGCCCACGCGCTCCTACCCTGCCTGATCGCCACTCCGTGAGTAGTCCCACCCAGGCGGTGCTCGCGGAGCTGGACGCACCACGGCTGGGCAATTTGGCAGCAATGGGCTGCTGGAGCAGCATCGTGAGCATCGCCATGTGGGTGCTCCAGCTGGCCTGCCGGCTGGTGAGTGACCACGCCCTACCGTGGCAGCGGGCGCAGGCGCAGAAAACGCCGGAACGGGTGCTGGCGGGGCTGGGCGAGGGCGGGGGAAAGAGCCAGGCTGGCCGGCAGGGCGGGTGCGCCAGCGGCGTGAGCGGCAGCGCGTGGCGAAAAAGGCGCGTTCCCGGCGGCGTGGGCCACCGCAAGCGGGCTGGTCTTTGCTTGTTACCGTGCGTGATAATTGCCGGGCCTTGTCTCGGACAGTGCCCCCTTGCCTAACCTCGAGATATAATGAAGGACCTGCGCCGCCTGTGACTGCTATCGAGCGTACCGCCTACCCGCGCCTGCGCCGCAAGCCCGGTGAACGTGAACTGACCACCCTCTATACTCCCACCGATGCCGGGTTGGTTTGGGCCAGCAACGCTGCTCGCGATGCCGCGCATCGCCTGCATCTACTCCTCTGGCTCAAGTGCTTCCAACCCCTCGGCGACTTTCCTAGTCTACTCGAGGTTCCCACCTCGATCGTCGAGCATTTGCGCCTCTACTTGGATGTCGATCCTAGCATCCCACTGGGCTACAACCAGGACCGCATGCTCTACCGTCACCAGCACGTGGTGCGCGAGTACCTCCAGGTACAGCCCTTTGACGAGAAAGCGCGCCTGGCTGCCAGCTCCGCCCTGTACACGGCCGCCCGGGTGATGGACAATCCCGCCGACCTAATCAACGTCGCCATCGAGGAACTTGTCCGTCTACGTTACGAATTGCCTGCTTTCAGCACGCTGGACCGCCTGGTGGATAACGTGCGCGCCGAAGTCAACCAGGCGCTGTTTGCCCAAGTCTTTGGTCGACTTAGCACTGCGGATACTGCCCGACTGCAGGACTTGCTCGACACCAAGCTTGCTACCCGCCGCACCAACTTCCAAACCATCAAAGACCCACCCGAGAGCGCTACGGTTGGGCATCTGCGGGCGCTTGAGATCAAGCTAGCCTGGCTGCTCACATTGGGCGATACCGATCAGTTGCTGCCTGAGGTGCCGGCGGCCAAGCTCAAGCACTTTGCCGCCGAAGCATTTGCGTTGGATGCCGGCGCCATGAACGATGTTATAGCTCCCAAGCGCTACACGCTGCTGCTCTTCCTGATCCCTCAGCCCGCGTGGCAGCTCACGCTGACCTGGTAACCATGTTCATCAAGCGCATGAGCGGTATTCAAAGAGTATCTCTTGCGCTGGCTGGGCGACGAGCAGGTTCGTGCGGAGATCACGGCGACGACCAACAACCTGGAGGCTTACAGTTGCTTCTCGAAATGGCTCTGTTTTGGCGGGGACGGAACCTTGCCGGAGAAGCAGAGTCATGATCAGGAGAAGCGGATCAAATACACGGACCTGGTGGCGAACGCGGTCATCCTGCAGAACACGGTAAGCGGTTGGGCGACTATGTTCTGGAATGGGATGAGCTGCCACCGACACTTGAAGAGGAACTGCCGTTACCACTCTAGCCGCAACCGGTCCAGCTACTATCCTCAATAGTGTATGTCCTATTTTTGCCCACATCGTGTTCATAGGCCTCGTGCACGATCGCGGGGTGGCGCATGCCGGCGGGTGAGCCATTGGGTCGTGCACTCAGGCGCTGCTGGCCTCCACTCCCCTGCTAAACATCTCCGCGCTGCGGGGCCCGCCCTGGCTCACGCCGGAGCGTCCCGGAAGCCTGATGATGTGGAAACTCCTGTGCCAGGCAAGGTGCGGGAGTTTGACAGCCTTCACCCGGTTCAAGGCCACGGGGGCGAGGCGTGGTGAGCAGCACGCGAGTTGACCGCTCGGCTGGTTTGACCGACCAGTCATACCGTCAAGTTCGCGCCTGCCCCAGATTCCCTGCGGGCCGGCGTAAAGCGAACCGCCGGACGTCTCGCGCGAGGCGTCCGGCGGCCGATGGAGGCGGGCGATCAGGGGAGGGTGAGGGCGAGGTCGATCACCTTGGTGCCCTGGCCGCGGGTGGCCGTGGCGTCGGGCCGGAACTCGCGGCACGAGCCGCCACAGGTGTAACCGGAGATGACGCCGTGCTGCGCGGCCGTCTCGACATAGGAGAAGAAAGGCTGTGCGGCGGAGACGTCGCGGAAGGACGGCGTGCGCGGCGCCGCCAGCGGCCAGCCGCGGGCCACCACGACCATCTTGGCCAGATCGGCGCGGTTGATCGGTGCGTTGTAGCGGAACGTCCTATCAGCATAACCGTCGATCATGTGATGTGCGGCGGCCGTCTCGACATAGGCATAGAAGGGGGAGCCGGGGGGCACGTCGCGGAAGGTGGCGACCCGTGGTATGCTCAGCGGCACGTTCAGCGCCGCGATAAGCACCTTGGCGGCCTGACCGCGGGTGATCGTTGCGTTCGGTCGGAACGTGCAATCGGCGTAGCCCGAGATAGCCTGCCGCGCCACCAGGTCATTGATGACGCTGAAGTAAGGCGAGGTCGGCCCGGCGTCGCCGAAGGTGCCTGGGCAGCCCGACTGCAAGCCGATCTCCCCGCTGTACTGGTCGAGCGAGGCATAGTCGGGATTGCGCATGTCGTCCTCGCGGATCCACATCAGGCCCACGAAGCCGTAGCTGTGCACCGCGTTGAAAATCCACTGCATTGTCGTGCGCGGGTCCGCGCCTTGAGAGCTATCGTAGGCGTTGTGGCCAGGGTTCTCGGCGAAGATGGGCCGGCCGTTCTGCTGTGCCAGCCAGGCCTCTTGCTTGGCCGAGCTCCAGTCCCACCAGTTCGCGCTATTCTCGTCGGTCCCGGAAACGTCGCCGACGCTGGAGCACCAATGCAGGATGTTGGCGTCGGGGCCCAGCTCGGAGAAGATACGCACCCAGTCGTTGCCGGTGCCATAGTGCACCTGGTTAGGGTCGTAGAGATTGCCGGCGAGTAGGTTGGCCAGGGCGGGCGGAGCCATGCCGCCGCCGGCCGTGACCGGCGCGACGTAGCCCGCGAAGTAGTGGCGGATCTCGCCGAGCAGGAAGTTGAAGGTGCCGGCCAGATTGTCGACATACCAGTTATAGAAGCGGCCGGCCTCGCCGTTCGGCGACGGCTGCCCCGGCCGCCAGCCGGGCACCGGCGACGTCGCCTGGGCAGTCGAGTCGAAGGCCCAAAAGGAGTTGGCACTGCCGGGGTTCACCTGGTCGGGATAGAGTAGCTCGCCGACGTAGGACCCGATGCGCACCGTCCAGAGGTGATCGTGGAAGTTGAGCGTGGCGAAGACGCGCTGGAGGTAGACGGCGACCGCGGCGCGCACGGCCGGGCTCCAATAGATGTTCACGCCGCCACCGTTGTTGGGCGACGCTTGCCAGACGTGCCCGGCCTGGTCGACGAGCGGATCCAGGGCCGCGGCCCAGGCCGGCGGGTACTGCAGACCCAGGTCGAGATAGAACTGCGTGTCCGGCGCCGCGGCCAGGATGGCGTCGATGCGCGCCTGGACGTTCGCCTGGACGCCGCCGTCCCAGTCGTTCGGGCCGGCCGGCTGGAAGTCCTTCCAGTCGAGCTCCAGCAGGCGATAGGTGATGCCCGCCGCGGCTTCGGATTGCAGCAGGGGCGGGTCTAGGTTCTCCCAGGTGGCGCCCTGCCCGGCCAGGCCGAACGTGATATTGCGCACGGTGTTGGGGGCGGGTGCCCCGGGCGCGGCCGGAGCGGCGGGGGCAACTTTGGGCGGGGGCTTGGAACCGGCCAGGGTGATCGCGGCGGGGGACCAGAGCATCATCGCTAACGCGAGAAGCGCAGATCCGAAGAAGGCAAAACGCAAGCGGCGCATCGGGAAATCCTTTCTTGCGGCGGCGGAGGCGCGCAAAAAGGCCCCCGCGGAAAAGACGCCGCGGGGGATTCCCCGAAAGCACTGGTAACCGGACGATCTCCGCCGTGCGGAGACTCCTGGCTTTGCGCACCCACCTCACGATGGGGTTGCCTTTTTCAGCGTCTTTTTATTCAGTTGCCGCCCGGAGCGCACATAGCCACAACATGCCGCCAGCCGGTTATGTTTAGTAAGCTTTCATAGTCAAGTATAGCGCGCGGATCAGGTTTCAACAATAGCCATTTGGTCATAGGCGGGGGGCTACGCTGGTCCCCGGCGGGCAGGGACCAGGGGGCCCCGCCGGTGGGGCCAAGCGGGCCGGGCCGGCGAGGCCGAGGGGGCGGGGACGCGGCGTCGCGCGCCGGATAGATACTCAGGCAGGCGGGCGCTGGAGCAGGCCGCGGGTATCGCGCAGGCGCTCGCTGTCGGACCGAGCGGCGAAGATGCGGCGCTCGGACGCCGGGGCCGGGCGGGGCAGCGGGGCCGGCTGCGGATAATACTGCCCGAAGATTGGGGCCGTTTGGACGGCCAGGCGTTGCAGCCACTGCTGGTCCGCGTAAGTGAACGGGGTGCGCGCGGACGTGCGCGCCAAGTTCAACACCCCCGCCGGCCGGCCGCCATGGTAGATCGGCAGCACGAGCGAGGACTGGAGGCCCGGATCGCGCGCGTAGAGGCGGGCGACCACGGGCGTGACACCGGGCCGGACGAGCAGCGGCCGGCCGGTCTGCGCGGCGAAGCCGGAGAGCCGCTGGCCGATGCGCACGCGGGCCGTCGCGGCGACGGTCGGGTCCATACCCACGCTGGCGACGATCTCGAGCTCGCGGCCACCGGGCGCCAGCACCATCAAGGAGGCGCGGTCGGCACCGGCCACGTAGGTGACGTGCTGCAGCCAGTCGTCGAGCGCCTGGCGCGTGGGGCCTGCGCCCGCGGCCAGGGTTTCGAGCAAGCGGCCGAGATAGACCTGTTGGTAGATCCCTTGGTAGGCCTCGACAGTGTAGTCCCAGGCGTAGGCTACGGCGCGCGCGGCGGCGCGGACGGCCAGGGTCTCGCGCCCGGCGCGGTCGTCGCGCAGGCGCAGCAGCCGGGCAGCGAGCGCGTCGGCATCGCCCACGGGGAAGGTGTAGCCCGAGGTGCCGACGACGTCGCGCACACCGGGCAGATCGGAGGCGACCGGCACGCAGCCGGCGGCCATGCCCTCGAGCAGAACCAGGCCGAAGGCTTCGGCGCGGCTGGTCGACGGCAGCACGAGCACGTGGGCGCGCGCGTAGCAGTCGGACAGCTCGCGCTCGGTCACGGCGCCGTGGAAGTGGACGGAGTGCAGGCCGCGGCGCGCGGCCATCGTCTCCAGAGCGCGCCGCTCGTGGCCGTCGCCGACAATGTGCAGGTCGGCATTGTCGATCTGCTCCCAGGCCTGCAGGAGCACGTCGATGCCCTTGTAGGGGCGTAGCTGCCCGACGAAGAGCACCTGGAAGCGGTCCGGCTTGGCCGCCTGGGTCTGGAAGCGCGCCGCGTCGACGCCGAAACCGACCGGGGTGATGCGGCCAGGCCGGCCGATTGACTCCAGGCGCATCGCGTAGCTGGGAGTGGAGGCGACGACGTGATCGGCCAGGTGAAGCAGGCGGTAATGGACCGCGTTGTAGAGGCTAACCGGCAGCTCCAGCCCCCTAATGTCGATGTCGGAGTGGTGGGTGTAGACGATGCCGGTCTGCGGGCGGGCGTGCCGGCGGCCCAGCCGGCCGAGTACCAGGCCCACGTCGCTGAACGTCGGCACGGTGCCGTGCACGTGCAGGATCTCGTAGTCGGCGAGGCGGCGCTGGATCTCGGGCCAGTGGAGGACGAGCGAACTGAGGCGGAATTCCTTGAAGGTCCAGCGGCCAATCTCGTTGGCGGAAAGGACGTCGAGCTGAATCCCGCGCTCACGCAAGCCTTCGGTGAGCTGGCCCGCAACCCGCGCGATGCCGCTCTTGATCGGAGGGGCCTCCGATACAAGCATGAGCACGTGCATGTGTGGCACTCCTTTGTGTCACGCTGGCGGGCTCGACAACATACGCACAGCGCTGAAGAAGCTGCAGAGGAGCCGGCTCACGGCCGTGACCGGCCGCACGAGGGGGCCGCCGTACTCCACCGCAATGACGACATGAAAAAACCCCAGTGGAGGCAGTCGCCACAAGGGAAACAATCAGGGTGGTCGCGGCAACCGGACGATCTCCGCCGAGCGGAGACTCCTGGCTTTGCGCACCCACCTCGCGGTGGGGTTGCCCTGAGCAACGCCGATATTTGGTTGTCGACAGCGCCCCGGACCAACAATCGTGGCACTGTCAAAGCGTGGTAGCGGTAGTAGTTTCAGTATACGGTGTCGTCACAATAGCGTCAATAGCCCAATGGTACTGCCCGGGCGGGACAAATGCGGCGGGTCGTAGGCGTGCTGCCGGCGTGTCAGGCACGAAAGCCGTAATGCTATGGTAAGGCGGATCGGGCGCGCAAGTACCGGCGAGGCCAGGTCCGGCGGCCCGCCTCGGCACTCGTCCCGCGCGTCGCCAGACCCCAACACACCGCCACACCTGTTGACCGCTTTACTCAGACGCTGTATATTACAGATATGAATGATCTAGGGGTTGAAGCGCAGCGGCTGTATGGGCCGTTGCTCACCCGCGTGATGCAGCGGGGGCGCGATGTCGAACACCGGCTGGAGGCGGCGCTCGAGCCGCAGCGGCTGTCGCTGACCAAGCTTCTGCTCCTCCACCAGTTAGTACGGGCCGAGGACCCCATCCCACTGGGCGAGCTGAGCGACCTGATGGGCTGCGCGCGGTCCAACATCACCCAGCTAATCGATCGGCTGGAGAGCGACGGCCTTGTCGAGCGCCAGGACGACCCGACCGACCGGCGCAGCCGGCTGGCGGCGATCACGCCCGCGGGGCGGGCGCGCTACAGTGCCGGCCGCGAGGCCGTGGCGGCGGCCGAGGGCGACATCCTGATGGGAATCAGAGCGGAAGACCGCGACCAGCTGGCACGGCTGCTCGACCGCTTCCCCGGCGAGGCGTCCAGCTGATGCCTCGCTCGCCTGTTCTCGCGCCCGTTAGTTCATTTCTGTAAAGTCCATGTATGCACTAAATTCAGGAAAAGGAGCTTCTCTTGGAACACTCGATATCTCCACTGGTGCCCAATCCGCAATTCGCCGAGCCGGCGACCCCCGAACGGGTCGCGACCACGGCGGCGGCCCTCGAGCGCCGGGGGATGATCGCGGTCGTGGCGGAGGACGCACCGGCGGCGCGCGCTGCCGTGCTGGCCCGGCTGCCGGATGGTGCCGAGGTCTTCACCGCCCGGTCGCGCTCCCTCGACGACCTGGGGCTGACGGAGGCCATCGACTCCTCGGGCCGCTATGAGTTGGTGCGCGCCCGGATGGCCGGCCTCAACCCGGCCACCAATCGGCGCGCCCTGCGCAAGCTCGGCGCGGCGCCCGACGTCGTGGTGGGCAGCGTCCACGCGATTACGGAAGCAGGCGAGGTGCTGATCGCCTCGTTCGGCGGCAGTCAGTTGGGGCCCTATGCCTACTCGGCGGGCCAGGTGATCTGGGTCGTGGGGTCGCAGAAGCTGGTGCGCGACGTGGACGAGGCGCTACGTCGCATCCGCGAGTACAGCTTGCCGCTGGAGGACGCGCGCCTGCGCGCGACGTACGGCCGAGGCAGCGAGATTGGCAAGATCCTGCTCGTCACCCTCGAGCCTCAACCGGGGCGCATCACCGTCGTGTTGGTGCCGGCAGTGCTGGGATTCTAGCGCGAGCAGCCCCGGCAATGCGCCCGCGGCGATGGGGACCGCGGGCGCGCTCTATCCTGCGGTCAGACCGCGGCCAGCGCCTGGGCCAGGTCGGCAATCAGGTCGTCCGGATGCTCGACGCCAATCGACAGGCGCACGAGGGACGAGCCGACGCCCATCGCCGCACGCTCGGTCGGATCCACGTCTGCGTGTGTCATGGTCGCCGGGTGCTCGGCTAGTGACTCGGTGCTGCCGAGGCTCACGGCGAGGTGGATCAGGCGCAGCGCGTTGAGGAAGCGGAAGGCCTCTGTCTCGCCACCGACCAGGTCAATGGAGATGATCGATCCCGGCCCGGTGCACTGCTTGTCATAGATGCAACGCTGCGGGTCGCCTGCCGGCAGACGGCCCAGGTAGCTGACGCGAGCAACCTTCGGCTGCTCTGCCAGATAGTCCGCCACGATCCCGGCGGTCCGGGCCTGCTCGGTCATCCGCAGCTTGAGCGTATCGAGACTACGCATCAGCAGCCAGGCGGTCCAGGCGTCGCAGGGCGTGCCCAGGATGGTGCGCAACCCCCGTACCTGGTCGACGAGCTCACGGGAGCCGAGGCAAGCCCCGGCAATCAGATCACTATGCCCGCCCAGGTACTTGGTCGCCGAGTAGAGGACGAGGTCGGCGCCATGGGCGAGCGGGTGCTGCCAGAGCGGGCCGAGGAATGTGTTGTCCACGATGGTGAGCACGGGGTGCTCGGGCGTGGAGTAGCGTCGCGCCAGGCGGGCACACGCCGCGATGTCGACCAGCGCGTTGGTGGGGTTCGCGGGCGTCTCGAGGTAGATCACGCGGAGCCGGCCGGCCAGATCCGCCTGCTCCACGACCTCGGCGGCCGCCGCGGCACCGCCGGTGGCCAGGAAGCCGGCCGAGCGCACGCCAAACTCGGGCAACACATGCTTGAGCAGGTAGTCGGATCCGCCGTAGACCGGATCGCTGTGCAGCACGACGTCGCCGGGGCGCAGGAACGTGAGCAGCGTCGTAGCGATGGCGGCCATGCCGCTGGCGAACACAGCCGCGGCCTCAGCGCCATCCCAAAGGGTGAGTCGGTCTTCGAGGATTTCCAGGTCCGGGTTGTTGAGGCGGCTGTAGATCAGGCCTTGCTTCTCGTGCGGGCGCTTCTTGCGCAGCCCATAGGCCAACTCGAAGAAGGCCTTGCCCTCCTCGGCGGTCTTGAAAACGTAGGTGGACGTCTGAAAGATCGGCACCTTGATCGCCCCTTCCGACCATTCGGGACGATAGCCGTAGCCCATCATGAGGCTCTCAGGATGCGCCGGGGGATGGGTCGCCGCCTCGTGGGGACGACGGGTCGGCGCGGTAACTTGTGCGTGCTTCATCTGCTCCTACACCTCCTCGTGTGGGATGCCGAATGCGAGCCGCGTAGATCGCGGCACTTGCAGTGTGCCTCTGAAGGGTTGCAGAAAGGGTGCGTTTCGGGGAACAGGCGGTGAACAGGCGTTATCCAAGGCACAGATCGCCGCCACATCGGAACCGCGCGGTGCCGCGGCTGCGCGGCCGGGATGGCGCTAGCCCATGTGGGCGACGCCGGGGTGGTCGATGAAGTGCCAGCGGACGGAGTCCTGCGGGCGATCCGGGGTATGCAGCACCAGTAAGAGCCGGGCTTCCTCGGCACTGGTGTTCTGGCAGGAGTGCGGCAGGGAGGCCTCGAACAGGAGCATGTCGCCCACCCCGAGATGATAGGTGACGTTGTCGACCTCGTACTCGAGCGTCCCCTTCAGACAGCAAGCGAACTCGTGGCCGGTGTGCGTCACCAACCGGCTGCCGATGTCGGAGCGTGGGGCAAACGAGAGGATGTACGGCTGGACCTGTTGCTCCGCCAGGCGGAGCCCCATGCCCTCGATCGTTACCCCGCGACTGGTAATCCCCTGACGCTCCCCGGCCTTCACATAGATGACGCTGGCCTGTTCGTCCGACTCAAAGAAGTAGCCCATGCGGACGTTAAGGGCGGTGGCGAGGCGTTGAAGCGTAGCGACATTAGGCGAGATCGCGTCGCGCTCAATCAGGCTGACGGCATTGAGCGACATGCCGCACTGCGCCGCCAGGTCCTTCTGAGACAGATTCAGCTGGCGCCGCAGGTTACGGAGCCGCGTGCCGACGGTTAGTTCTTGATCCATTTGCCTACCCCCTTGACATGTTACCAATATAGTGGTATTATGTGGTCGGTGGGCACAGATGCTAACCATAATAATGGTAATATCACACAGGTGGTTAGTAATAGAGGGCCCCGATCGCTACCATTATACCAGTTTTCGGGGCAGCCGTGGTCCCTTCGCCACGGGGTGCCGGGGAGGTGCGTTCGATGACTTCCGCACGAGCGCTGGGCCGCGTGGCCTGCTCCTATTGCGAACGAGCATTCCCCGCCTCACGCGCGCGCTGCCCGCACTGCGGCGCCCCACGCCTCGACCTCCGTTACGCTCCGGCCGTTGTTGGGCCATCGGGCGTGCGCGGCCGGGCACCGTTCCATCCCGATCCCTTTCTGGTGGACCGGTTGCGGCTACGCCGCTACTGGCAGAACGAGATGGGCGCGGGCTGGGGCGCCGGCGTTTGGCTCTGTGACAAGGCGGTTTGCCTGATCGAGCGATGGTATGATCTCTGGGACGGCGCCAAGGCGCGCTGGACCACTTTCCGGCACAAAGGAGCACACTGATGACTACGACTGCTGTTGGTGGGACCGTAGATCTGAGCACGCTACATGCGGCGAAGACGGTCGACGCGCGGGCCATGGCTTGCCCCGGCCCACTGCTTGAAGCGAAGAAGGGCATCGGGACCGTCCGCGTGGGCGAGGTCCTGGAGATCTGGTCTGGCGATTCGGCCACCAAGAATGACATGCCGCGCTGGTGCGAGAAAGTCGGCCAGCAGTATCTCGGCGCGCTCGCGGCCGATGGGTACGACAGGCTCTTTATCCGCCGGCTCAAGTAAGCCACGGCGGCGGGCGGGGTCCGTGCCCTGCGCCCGGCCCCGCCTCGCCGAGAAGGACGTGTGGGCATGAGTGAGAAAGAAGGAAGCCCGGCGACCCGGATCCTGATCCTGGCGACGCTGTCCGGCGGCTACCGCGGAGCGGACGCCACGGGGCAGGCACACCTGGAGTACGCGGCGAACACCTACATTCTGCCGATCCGGACGGCCTCCATATTCCCGACCCAGTTCTACCTGGACGCGTTCGCGCGCGGGGTCGACGCCATCATCGTGATGTACAGCGGCACGGACAGCTCGTTTCAGGGCGAATCCGACCGCACGGCGGAGATCATCAACGCGACCTACCCGCTGATGAAGGAGCGGGGCCTGGATACGCGGCGGCTGCGGCTTGTGGCCATTTGCACGGTCTGCGTGCGGCCGTTCCTGTCAGAAGTGCAGAAGATGAATGCGGTGCTGGACGAGATTGGTCCGGTGCCGCGTGTGGTGCCCACTACCCCGGTCGCGGTCGCGGCCGGCATGTGAGCAGAGAGGGATCCGCGTATGGGAACGTCAAACCTTGACGTGGATGTCCTGGTCGTCGGCGGCGGGATCGCCGGGATGCAGTCCGCGCTGGACCTGGCCGACCAGGGCTACGAAGTGGCGCTGGTGGAGAAGGATCCGAGCGTCGGGGGCAAGATGATTGGCCTGAGCAAGGTCTTTCCGACCCTGGACTGCGCGAGCTGTATTACCACGCCCAAAATGGCCGCGGTCGCCCACCACGACCACATCCGTTTACTGACCTACAGCGAGGTCCAGGGCCTGACCCGCGAGGCCGACGGCTTCGTCGCCCACGTGCTGCAGAAGCCGCGCTATGTCGTCGAAGACGATTGCACGGGCTGCCGCTCGTGCGAGTTGGCCTGCCCGGTGGAGGTGCCGGACGCGGAGAACGAGTTCGGCCGCACCGCGCACCGGGTGGCCTACATTCCGTTCCCCACGGCCGTACCCCAGAAGGCGGTGATCGACATCGAGCGGTGCGTCTTTTGCGGCAAGTGCCTGCAAGCGTGCCCCGCGAACGCGATCGACTTTACGCAGCAGCCGCAGCAGCTGGAAGTGCACGCCACGACCTTGATCCTGGCGACCGGCTACGAAACGACACCGCGCGGCGCGAAGAAGGAGTACGGCGGCGACCGGCTGCGCAACGTCATCGACGGGCGCATGATGGAGCGTCTGCTTGCCCCTACCGGTCCCTACGGGCGGGTGCTGCGGCCGAGTGACGGCAAGCAGCCGGCCTCGATTGCCTACGTGCAGTGCGCCGGGTCGCGTGACCTGACGCTGGGCGTGCCCTACTGTTCGCGTGTCTGCTGCATGTACGCCATCAAGCAGGCAATGCTCCTGTCGGGCACACTGCCGATGGCCGACATCACCATCTACTACATGGACATCCGCACGTTCGGCAAAGGGTACGAGCAGTTCTACCAGAGCGCCAAAGCGATGGGCATCGAGTTCGTCAAAGGCAAGGTCGCCCGGATTCGCGAGGACGCCGAGCAGAATCCGATCGTGCGTGTCGAGTTGATCGAGGATGGCGCCCGCGTGGTCGAGCGTCCCCATGACCTGGTGGTTCTCTCGACCGGCATGCTGCCGGGCGAGAATACCGAAGCGGTGTTTGGTGTGCCGGTCGCGGCGGATGGCTTCGTGCATATCCCGCGCGCCAACGTCGCGCCTGCCGTGACGGCCCAGGAAGGCGTGTTCGCCACCGGGACAGCCACCGGGCCAATGGATATCGTGGACAGCATCATGAGCGCCGGGGCGGCGGCTGCCGAGGCGGCGGCCTACCTGCAAGCGCACCACGTCCAGCCGAAGATTGCAGTCCCAGTCGAGACTGCCGAGGAGAGGAGCCCGGCGTATGCCTGACACATCCGAGGAGCGCCGGCCCGCTGCGGCCGAACCCGTCACACCCTCCGCCCCCGCCGGGGACGAACCCCGCGTCGGCGTCTACATCTGCCATTGTGGCGGCAACATCAGCGACACGGTGCGCTGCTCCGTGGCCGCCGCCGCACTGGAAGGCCAGCCCAACGTCGTCGTCTCACGCGACTATGCGTTCATGTGCTCTGACCCCGGCCAGAAGCTGATCACGGACGACATCCGCGAGAACGGGGTCAACCGCGTGGTCATCGGAGCGTGTTCACTCTTCTTGCATGAGCAAACTTTCCGGCGCGCGGTAGAGCGGGCGGGGCTGAACCCCTATCTCTACACGCACATCGGTCTGCGCGAGCAGGACAGCTGGGTGCATCACAGTGCGCCGAGTGCGGCCACCGAGAAGGCGATCCGCATGATGTCGGCCGGCGTGGCACGGGCGCGGCGCTTGCGCCCGCTCGAGCCCGTGAAGCTCGCCGCCGACCCGCACACGCTAGTGATCGGCGGCGGCGTGGCCGGGCTGCGCGCCGCACTGTCCCTCGCACGCCGCGGCCTGCCCGTCACCCTGGTCGAGAAGCGCCCCTTCCTGGGCGGCCATGTCGCCCGCTGGGAGCAGGTCTTCCCGACCGAGGAGGACGCTCGCAGCCTGGTTCAGGGTCTAATCGCCGATCTGCGCGCCGAGCCGAACGTCACGATCTACACAGGCGCCGAGGTGGTCGCCGCAAGCGGCTATGTGGGCAACTTCACCATCCGCATCCGCCGCCAGCCGCGCGGGGTCGTGGCCGATGGGCCGGCTCTTGACGCGGCCATCGCCGCCTGCCCCGTCGAGGTGCCTGACGAGCACAACTTCGGGCTGACCCGGCGCAAGGCGATCTATCGCGCGCCTGCGGGCAGCGAACCCGCGAGCGCCGTGATCGACTGGGCCACCTGCACACGCTGCGGGGCGTGCGCCGCCGCGGCGCCGGGCACCGTCGAGCTGAATGTTGCGCCCATCGAGACAGAGATCACCGCCGGTGCGGTGGTACTGGCCACCGGCTTCCGGCCCTACGAGCCATTCCCGGGCGAGCTCGGCTACGGTACCTTCCCCGAGGTCATCACCCTGCCGCAACTGGAGCGCCTGCTGGCCGCCGACGGCCCGACGCACGGCGCCCTGACCTGGAACGGCCGGCCCGTGCGCAGCCTGGCGCTGATCCACTGCGTGGGCAGCCGCCAGATCGACGGCATCCACCAGCCACAGGCCGACGGCAAGGTCAACGAGTACTGCTCGCGCGTCTGCTGCACCGCCTCGCTGGCCGCCGCCAACCGCGTCCGCGCGCGCTTCCCGGAGGTCACCGTCTACGACTGCTATCGGGACATCCGCACCTACGGACGCGGGCACGAGGAGTACTACCGGCAGGCGGGCGAGAATCGCGTGACCTTCCTGCGCTACCTGGCCGAGGACGGCCCGACGGTGGTGCGCGCAGAAGGCGGCGCGGGGCATCCGCTGGAGGTGCACGTGCACGACCACCTGACCTGGGGCGAGGAGATTGCGCTGCCCGTCGACCTGGTGGTCCTGGCAGTCGGCATGATGCCCGGTCCGGTCGCGGACCTGGTCGACATGTTCAAGGTGCCGCAAGGTAACGATCGCTTCCTGCTGGAGGTGCACCCCAAGCTGCGCCCAGTGGAGACCGCCGTGACCGGCGTGGTCCTCGCGGGCACGGCGCAGGCGCCGATGAACATCCAGGAGAGTGTCGCGGCGGCCCAAGCCGCGGCCTCGAAGGTGGCCGTGCTGCTGGGCCGCGGCGAGGTCGAGCTCGAGCCCTACGTGGCCCGGGTCGACCCGACACTGTGCGAGGGCGCGGGCGAGTGCGTACGTCTCTGCCCGCAGGACGGCGCCATCCACATGGAGACGGTAACCGAACACGGCCACACCGTGCAACGCGCCGTGGTGACCGCGGCAAACTGTAACGGTTGCGGCATCTGCGTCAGCGCCTGCCCGAACCGCGCAATTGACGTGCAAGGCTGGCGGCTGGACGAGTTTGAAGCCATGGTCGAGGCCATCACCGCCGAGCCGCCGGTCCTGGAGGGAGTCCGATGAGCACGCAGAGCAAAGAAGCGGCCCGCCAACGGACCGCGATGCTGGTCGAGCTGCGGAAACAGCACGGCGACTCCGTGAAACAAGCGCAGGAGCTGCTCAAGGCACAGCAGGCGACGCGGAAGACGGTGCAGCAAGCGCTGCAAGCCGGGCCGGGCGCCGTGCCGGCGCTGGCAGAGGCGACCGGGCTGCCCGCGCATGAGGTGCTGTTCCAGCTGGCCACGATGAAGAAGTATGGCCTCGTCGAGGAGGCCGGCATGGACGACACGGGCGATTACTACCTGTATCGCTTCGCGGAGGAAACACAACCATGAGCCACCGTGCAGATCCCGACTTTCTCACGGAGTTGCAGAAGTACGGGTCGGTGTCCGTCGAGTCCTGCTTCAACTGCGGGAACTGCACCGCAGTCTGTCCGCTCTCCACAGACGAAACCCCGTTCCCGCGCGGCCCCATCCGCCTGGTTCAGCTCGGCCTCAGCGACGAGTTGAGCCACCGGGTGGACCCGTGGCTATGCTATTACTGCGGCGACTGCTCGGCCACCTGCCCCCGGCAAGCTGAGCCTGCGGAGGCGCAGATGACCATGCGGCGCTGGTTAACGGCCCAGTATGACTGGACCGGGCTGGCGCGCAGGTTCTACACCTCGGCCGCCTGGGAGCTTGGCTCCATTCTCGTGGTCGCCGCGGCCGTGGTCGCCATGTTCGTGCTCTGGCACGGCCCGATCGTCACCGACCACGTCGCGCTCAACAGCTTCGCCCCGGCGGCGGTCGTCGAGGTAGCCGATCTAATCATGCTGGGCGGGCTGGCGTTCTTCCTGTTGTCCAACATCTACCGCATGTGGCGGCTTGTGCTCCGCCCGGAGGACCGCGCCGATCTGCCGCTTGGGGCATACTTCACCGAAGCCTGGCGGCTGGTGTATCACTTCGTAACCCAGAAACGCTTTTCCGGCTGCGACGACACGGGTCGGCGGGGGTTCTGGGCGAATCGGCGCTGGCGCAATCACTGGCTCCTGGTCAGCGGGTACGTGGTAATGTTCATCCTCATCGTGTTCTTCCTGGACTGGTTTCAGACCGATAGTCTATATCCGATCTGGCACCCGCAACGCTGGCTAGGATACTACGCCACCGTCGTCCTGCTCTTCGGTGCCGGCGACGCGCTCTGGGGACGGATTCGCAAGGACGACCAGATGCACCGCTTCTCCCACCTGAGTGACTGGATGTTCCCCACGTTGCTGCTGCTGACCGCACTCAGCGGGATTCTGGTGCATATCTTCCGCTACATGGGGTTGCCGCTGGCCACCTACGGCGTGTACGTCGCCCATCTGGCGATCCTGACCCCCATGCTGGTGCTGGAGGTGCCGTTCGGGAAGTGGTCGCACCTGGCCTACCGGCCCGTGGCCGTGTATCTCCAGGCCCTGCGGGAAAAGGCGGCTCAACACAGGCGAGTCGTGGCCGGCGCACAGGTCCCGGCAGGTTGAGTTGGCCCGTGCGGGCCCTACACCAAAAGGAGAGGAATCCATGTCGCAAAAGATGGTCGTGGTCTGCAACCATGCGGACCCCAGCGGCGTCATGCCGTCGTTGATCTTCGCCTCGTCGGGCGTCGCGCTCGACTATGACGTGCATATGTTCTTCTGCCCGGGCGGCGCCCAGGCACTCGTGAGCGGTGAGCTGGAAAAGCTTGGCACGCCGCCCGGCATGCCGAACCCGGTCGATCTGTTCAACACGATCCTGGACCAGGGCGCGGAGGTCGTGTTCTGCGAGCTGGCAATCGCAAACAAAGGCATCGAGCCCAACACGCTGCGCGATTCGCGCATCCTCGTGGAAAAAGTGCCGCCCTTCCTGATGGCCTCGGAAGGCGCCGGCATGACTTTCGTCTTCTAGCCGCGTGCCGCGCGGAGCGGGGTAACTCGCTCCGCGCGGCCGGCGCGAAATGGACGGGTATGGGCATGGCTGACGACCTGGATGAACCCTCGGTGGGCAACCGGCTGCGCGAGCTCCGCCACGAACTCGGCCTCTCTCAGAAGGAGCTGGCCGTGGCGGCGGGCATCTCGCCGAATGCCATCAGCCTGATCGAGCGCGACGCCATCTCGCCGAACGTGGCCACACTGCACCGCCTGGCCGCCGCCCTGCACGTCCGCACCTGCTACTTCCTGCAGCCTGCCGAGCAGACCGCCGTAACCACTGCCCCGCCACTCCTGTCCAAGATCACAGCGGCGACCCCAGCCGGCTTTATCACGCTGGGCCCGTCCAGCAGCGGCGATTCCGCGCCGCTGGTCCTCATCCTGGAGCGACCACCGGGGGGCCAGGGCGGCTACCGCATCGAGGCCGGGCGCGCCGTCGTGCACTGCTTGCACGGCACCAGGCTGTACGAGTTCCACCCGACCGCCTACCGCGTCGCGCCCGGTGACGCACTGCTGTTGGCCGCCGACGCCACGCTCCCCTGCCCCCAGACCCGTGACGACGAGGTGATCCTCGTCCTCAGCGCCGGTTCGACGCCGTAGCCACGCGGCCGTCCGCCGCAGGCCATCCGCGCGCGTCCGGACGGAATCGGCCGGCTCCAGCTGGCAGGCGCGCCCGGCTTCCGCTATAATGCGGCCATGGAGCAGGCGGGGCGTGAGCGCCGAGAGCGGCGGACGAACGGCGGGGCGGCGGCTATTGATCAACGCCCTCGCCAACTACGCGGGCGAATTCACCGTGCAGGCCACCGGCATCATCCTCACGCCGATCATTATTGCCGCGTTGGGCAGCAGCCAATACGGTCTGTGGGTGCTGATCGTCGCCATCCAGGGCTTCGGCGGCCTATTCGACCTCGGGCTGACGACCAGCGTCGTGAAGTACGTGGCCGAACACCACACGCGGGGCGAGCAGGACGAGATTAACCGTGTGGTCAGCACCGCCTTCATGCTCCACCTGGGCATCGGCACCGTGACGGCGCTGGCCGCGGGCGCGGGTGCGCTCTGGGGCCTGCCTCTACTCGACCTGACCCCCGCCGAGATCGCGACCGGGCAGGTGGCACTCCTGATCGCCGGGTTGGGGTTGTGGGTCGGCCTGCCGCTCGGCGTACTCGGCAGCGTGCTCGTGGGGCTGCGGCGCTTCGAGCGGGCGAACGCGGTCACGGCCGCGCAGACGTTGCTCGCGGCCATCGCCATCGTGATTAGCCTGCAGACGGGCGGGGGACCAGTCGCGTTGGTTGCCATCAACAGCGTGGCGCTCGCGGGCGGATCGCTCGCGCGCTGGCTGCTGGCGCGGCGCGTGCTGCCGGGGCTACGCCTCGGCGCGGGGCTGGCGAGCGTGGCGACACTGCGGCGCATCAGCGGTTACAGCCTGCGCCTGTTTCTGCTCGACACGGCGACGAACCTGTTCAACAACGCCGATGCGGTGATGATCTCGGCGTTCCTGCCCGTGAGCGCGGTGACCAGCTACAACCTGGGCGTGAAGCCCGCGAGCGCGGTCAGTATCCTCAACCGGCCGTTCGCGAACGTCTTTCTGCCCGCCGCGTCGGAGCTTGAGGCCCACGCCGACCGGGCGGCGCTGCGGCGGCTGGCGCTTTTCGGCACGCGGGGCACGCTGCTGATCACCCTGCCCGCGGTGCTTTGGCTGCTCTTCTTCGGCGGGCCGATCCTGCAGGTCTGGGTCGGGTCGGGGCACACGGATGCGCTGCCGGTGCTCTACATATTTCTGGCGGTTTACCTCGTTTCGGGCGCGCAGAAGCCCGCAGCGATCATCTTGAAGGGCATCGGACGCGTGCAGGCGCTGGCGGCGGTCGTGGTGGTCGAGTATGTGATCAACATTGCGTTGAGCCTGGTGCTTATCCCGCGCGTGGGCGTGGCCGGTGCGGCGCTGGGTACGCTGATCCCGGCCGCGGCGAACGACTTGTTGGTGATCCCGCTGCTGCTCTGCCGGGCACTCGACCTGTCGTACGCGCGCTTCCTGCGCGAGACGTTCGGCGGCTTCGTCTGGACGGCGCTACCCGCCGGCGCGCTGCTCTGGCTGACCACCGGTTGGCTGGCGGTGCCGAACCTGCTGGCCGTAGGCGCGGCGGGCATGCTCGCCGTCCTGCTCACCGGCGCATTCTACCTGCTGCTCGGCACGAGCCGGGACGAGAAGCAGCGTCTGCGCCGGCAGCTACGGCTGGGGCGCCTCGGAGCAGGCCCGTGAACGTGGGGCTGCGAGAGGATCTGGCCGCGGCCGCGGCGGCCAGCGGCTGGCGTGCGGCCCTGCTGACGATCCGCGAGCACGCGCCTGCCCTGTTTCAGTACATTGGGGACGAGCGCGCGGGCGACTGGCGCTTTCTGCTGCCTGCGCTGCCACGCGGCACGGCGCTCTGCGTGGGCGGCGCCCTGTCGCCGGTGCCACTTGCGCTCGCGGAGACGTGTGCGCGCGTCCGGGTGATCGCCCCCGCAGTGGACCTGCCCTTTCTCGCCGCGCGGGCCGCGCAGGAGCATTGTCCGGCCGTCGAGGGCCTGGCAGCGGGCACGCCCGAGGCGGCGCGGGCGCTCGCCGCGGGTGCCGATCTCGTGGCGGTGCTGCGCGCCGCGCCCGAAGCACCGCGCGGAACCGGGCCGGTCAGCGCGTATGCAGGCGCGGTGGCGCCGGGGGGGCAATTGTACGTGGAGTGGGACCGGCCCGCGGCGCTGCTGCCCCCCTCGCGCGCGCGGGCGCGCCTGCGCCGCGCGGGGTTCCGAGCGGTCTACTGCTACTGGCCGAAGCCCGGCTTCGCGGCATGCGAGCTGATCTTGCCGCTGGGCGACCGGCGGCTGCAACGCTGGTATCTCGGCCAGATTTTCTTCGCCACGACGCCCGCCCGGCGTGCGCTACGGCGGGTGCTGGCAGCGCTGATCCCGCTCGGGCTGTTCGAGGCGACGCTGCCCGGCTACATGATTGTTGCGGGACGCGCGCGGGAGGCGGTGGATGCGCGGGGCGCTTGAGTCCTTCTTGCGGCAATCCTGGCCGGGATTCGGCCTCGGGCCCGCGCCGGCACCCGGGGCGCTGCAGGTCGCGCTGATCAGCGGCGGCCAGAGCGTGCACAACAAGCTGGTGTGCCCGGTCTGGCGGGGCAGCGACGAATTGCCCTGCCTGATCGCCAAGTTCCCCCGCCACCCGGCGTACAATAGCCGCATGGGGGTGGAGCACGCGGCGCTGACCGAGCTCGCGCGCTGGGTACCCGGCGGCCCGCCCCGGGCGCCGCGGCCCCTGGCTCTGGCACCGGTCGACGGGCTGCAGGTGGCACTTGAGACGGCGCTGCCCGGGCGGACCCTGCTCAGCCACCTGCGCGAGCACTCGGGCGCAGCCGCAACCATCTGGACGCGCATGGCGGCGCTCGTGGACTGGCTCGGCGCCCTGCAAGCGCGGTCGGCCCGCCCGGCGACCGACGCGGACCTGGACCGGTTGGTCTGGGAGCCGCTGGATGCGGCGCCCGCTGAGCTCGATCTAGACGCGGCGGAGGCGGTAGGCATTGAGGCCGTGGCGGCCGAGGCCAAACGGCTGCCGACAGAGGCGAGTCCGATCCCGCTGGTCTACTGCCACAACGACCTCAGCACAGTCAACGTGCTGGTCGATCGTGACGGGCAACTCGCGGGTATCGTGGACTGGGAGTCGGCGGCGTTCGGCTTTCCGGCCACGGACCTATGCTACTTCCTGGCCCGCCTGGCCTATGAGCTTCGTGCCGCGGGGACGGACGACGACGCGCGCGGCTATCGCGAGCTCTTCTTCGGACCCGAGGCCGTACCAGGCGCGCTCGCCCCGGCGCTGGCCGCGCGCCCGCTGGCGAGTTACCTGACGAGGCTGGGGATCGATGCGGCCTGGCTGCCCGTGCTGTTCTGCCTGGGCGCCCTGATGCACGCGCGGAACGAACAGCTGTTGATCGGGCTGCACGCGCAGGGCGAGCTGTTACACCTGCTGCCGACGACGGCTCGGGCGGCACGGGGGCATTTCCGCGGGCAATTGGCGTATTTCCTGCACAATCGGGACCGGTTCCTGCGCGGAGGCGCGAGCGCGTGAGGCGGCGCGTGGGTCGGTTCGTGGCATAATCGGGGAGACACGAGAGTTGTTGGGGCCGCAATGGCCGCGGCGCGGGAGCCGCGGGCCGCTGGAGGAGGGAGTACCCGGCGACGGGTGTGGCGATCGATGAAGATCATCTGTATCATGGGCATTGACGGGGCCGGTAAGACAACGCTGGCGCGGAATGCGGCGGCCGCGCTGCAGGCCGAAGGCTTGCCGGCCGCCTACTTCTACGGCCGGCAATATGCGCTCTTCTCGCGCCTGGTGCTCCAGGCGATCGGGCGGACTGCGGGCATGCGCACGCAGGACGAGTTCCGCGACTATCACGCCTTCACGGCGGCGAAGCGCGCGGCCCTGAGCCACGCGCGCTGGCGCACCATCTACACGGTGGCGGTGCTGCTCGATTTCTACCTGCGCAGCTGGCGGCGGCTGCTCCCGGCACTGTGGGGGTCGCGCATCTTGCTGGTCGACCGCTACTTCTATGACACGGTGGTGGGCGATCTCGGGGTCTACCTGGGCTACACGCCGATCCAGATCCACCGGATGCTCGACTGGGGCCTGCGCCTCGTGCCCCGCCCGGCCGTGGCCGTGCTGCTCGACGTGCCCGTGGAGGTGGCGATGGCGCGCAAGGACGACGTGCCCGATCCGGATTACCTCGCCGTGCGGCGGGCGCTTTACCTGGCGCTGTGTGGCCGGCCGGAAGTTCGCACGCTCGACGGCACCGAGGACAGCGCGGCGCTGGTCGCGGCCCTCCGCGCGGAGATCGCGCGCGTGATCCCGCTGCCGAAGGGACACCCCGCGTGAGCGACGCCGCGGCGCTCACCGTGGTCATCCCGACGCACAACCGCCGGGCCCTGCTGCTTCGCACGCTCGGTCACCTGGCCGCCCAGACCGTCGACCCGGCGGTGTTCGACGTGATCGTAGTGGCCGACGGCTGTCGTGACGGCACCGCGGCGGCTGTGGAGGCGCTGGCCGTGGCGGCGCCCTGGGCGCCGGGGCGACTACGTTGTCTGACCCAGCCGGGAGCCGGAGCGGCTGCGGCTCGCAACGCCGGTCTGACCGCGGCGACAGCGCCCCGCGTGCTCTTCCTCGACGACGACATGCTGGCCGCACCAGAACTGGTGGCCGCGCATCTAGCAGCGGGCGACGACACGGCCTATGGGCCGGGCACCGTCGTGCTCGGCCGTATTGTGCCCCACCACGGCCGGGGCGCGCTGCACGCGGCGATGGGGCGCTGGTGGCACGACCACTACAGCCGGCCTGCGCACCAAGCCCGCCACCTGGAGCGATTTCTACACCGGCAATGTGTCGGTGCCCCGCACGGCGACCAAGTCGGCAGGCGGCTTCGACGCCGCGCTGCACTACGGCGAGGATGTCGAGCTAGGCTACCGGCTGGCCCAGCTGGGGCTGCGCTTCGTCTACGCACCGGCTGCGGCCGCCCGCACGCCCAACCCCAAGCCGGCGCGCGCGCTCCTGCGTGACTTCTACCGCTCGGGCCAGGGCTCGGTCGCCATCTACCACAAGCACCCGGGCGCGTTACGTGCCCTGCCGTTGGCTGCCTACGGTGAGACGAACATCCGCTTGCGGCTGGCGCGCGGGCTGCTGCTGGGGCTGAGCGCGCTGCCGGGGCTCGGCCGGCTGATCGACCTGGCCTTCGCGCTCTGGGCCGAGGGACCGCGCGCGGGAGCGCGTGTCGGCCTCTTCGAGCTCGCCCGGGCCGTCTACTACTGGCGCGGCGTGCGCGCCACCGTGCGGGACCGCGCCGAGTGGGCGCGGCTGGCATCGCCGGGCGTACCGATCCTGCTGTACCACAGCGTCGAGCCGGCGCGGCCGGGGCACGTCGAGCGCTACTGCGTCGATACGGAGACCTTCGCGCGCCAGATGGCGCTGCTGCGCCGCCTCGGCTATCGCGTGGAGGCGCTCGCCAGCCTGGCCGAAACCTGGGACGCCGGAGGGCTGCCGGAGCCCCGCACGGCGGCGATCAGTTTCGACGACGGCTACCGCAACAACCTGACCGAGGCATGGCCCGTGTTGCAGCGTCACGCCTACCCGGCCACGCTCTTCCTGGTGACCGGATCGGCCGGCGGCCAGAGCACTTGGGACCCGGCCACCGAGGAAGGCCCGCGTCCCTTCATTACCTGGGACGAGGCGCGGACCCTCGACCGCTCCGGCTTCCAGGTGGAAGCGCACACGGTCACGCACCCTGATCTGACGACAGATTCCTCCAGACGAAGCGGCTCAAGAGCTCGCCGACTCGCGGCGCGTACTGGAGGCGGAGCTCGGGCGCCCGGTCAGCCAGGTTGCCTACCCCTACGGCCTGGTGAATCCGACGGTGGAGCGCCTGACGGGCGAGGCGGGCTACACGACGGCCTATTCGGTGCAGGCCGGCCTGAATACGCTGCGCACGGGCCGCTACGACCGCCGGCGGGTGGAGATCCGCGGCGACGAGAGCATAGTCATGTTCGTGCTGCGGCTGTGGACCGGCCAGGACCCCTTCCGCTACTTGCCGGGCGGCACGTGGCTGGGCCGCCTGGTCGGGCGAGCGGGCACCCCATGAGCACCGCCGGGCCGACGGTCGCGGTGGTCATCCCGACGATGGAGCGGCCCGCGATACTTGCCGCCTGCCTGGCGGCCGTGCACGCCGGCACGCGGCTGCCCGATGCGATCATCGTGGTCGATCAGAGCCGCACCCCGGGCGCGCGGGCGGCGACGGCCGCAGCCTGCGCGGATCGGCCCGGCGTCGTCTACCGGCACCTGGCACAGCCCAACGCCTCGGCGGCCCGGAACGCCGGGTTGGCCATGGCCCAGACGGTTCTCGTCGCCTATCTCGACGACGACTGTCTGCCGGAGCGGGATTGGCTGACCGCGCTCGTGGGCGAGTACGAGTCCACCGCGGCGATCGAGCCGGTCGCGGCCGTCACGGGCAGCGTCGTGCCGCGCTTCGCGCCAGGGCGGCAGGTGCCCGTGTCGAGCCGCCAGGGCGGGGTGCGACGAGTGTTCCGGGCGGGCGACGGCAGCCTGGCCCGCGGCGCCTGGGCACCCTGGGATGTGGGCACCGGGGCGAACATCCTGGCACCGCGCGCAGCGCTGGCCGCGGTGAGTGGCTTCGATCCCGCGCTCGGCCCCGGCACCCCGGCACACGCCGCCGAGGACGTGGACCTGCTCTACCGGCTGGCGCCGCACGGCGCGCTCATCTACCAGCCCGCGGCGCGCGTCGGCCACCCCGCGGGCACGCGGCGCGACCACCTGCAGAGTCGCTTCCGCTACGGCGCGGGCATGGGCGCCATGCTCGGCCGCCACGTCGCCGCGGGCGACCGGACTGCCCGCCGGTTGCTGAGCCTCTACTTGCGGCATCGCCTGCGCAACCTCTTTCGCTGGCGCCACGGCATTTGGAGCCCACTGAGCGCCACGCTGGTACTCGCCGGGGCAGCGACCGGGTTGGCCCAGGTCTGGCGCGGCGCAGGGCGAGGACGTCCTGCCGGGGCGCTTCCCTCGGTGCCGGCCGGCGAACCTGAGGGCGAGGACGAAGAGGAATCCCGGCCAGTACGAAGGCGGACTCCGTGACTGCGCGAGGGCGCTGCCACGGAGTCCGCCTACCGGCTGCACGGCTCCGCCGTCGATCCCATTCAACCCTCGCGGGCCGGGGCAGCGGAGCGCGCGCGATCGCTACTGCACGGTGAAGTTCAGCGTGCGATCCAGCTTGTCGTTCAGGTAGAGGTCGACCTTGTAGGACCCGGTGGGCCATTCGCCGGTCGAGGGCACCGTGAAGCTGAAACCGACCGCGCTATCCGACGACAGCGTCTGTGTCGTGTCGCCGACCTGCTTATCTTTAATCGCGTTGCCGTTCATGTCCGTCACGTCGACGGCCGTCAGCACGGCACGGACCGTGGTGCCGTCGGGCACGTTCGCCAGCGACGTAACGGCGTAGATGACAGGGGCCGCTTTGTCGAACGTATCCGTTGCGCCGGTCACTGCGTTGTTCGCCTTATCGAAGCCGGTACCCGTGGCGGCGCTCGTGATGTTGGCCGTGCTGGCGCTGCACGCGGCCAGGATTGAACCCAGAACCAGTACCATCAGAAGAACGTAGAACCGTTTCATCGAAGAACCTCCTATTGATCGTTTTGATCGTTGCGCCCGCAATCTCGCTGAAAGCCTCCGGATAGGCGTGCCGCGGCGCGCCACCCGTGCTTCACTTAGTGTGTCCGCGCACGCCGGCCAACCGCGTGCGTGTGCCTGGGCTTGCCGGCATATCCTGCCGGCATGTGTCGGCCGCGTGGATATTGCGTCTCGCCTGTTCCTCCTGACAGTGTTCGGACATGGTCTGTTTCTAAAGCGGGCGACTCGGGCAGAAGTCCGCTTGCCCTGCCCTTCCCCGCTCCCGCCGCTGCGGCAGGAGCAAGGAAGGACATCTTCGGTAATGCCGGCAACCGTGTCCCTACGAGGGCACGCTCTACTGAGCCGGCGCGAAGAATTGGATCGACTTCAACAGTTCGGCAAACAGGGCCTGGGCCGCATCTGACTGATCTTGCGGCGCTTCGACGGTCAACATGTAGCCCTGCTGGGTGTCTGCCACGTAGACGGCCACAGCCGCGCCCACCATTTGGACCCCGTCGCTGGTGGTGTAGGTGTAGGGGAAGATTGTACCCGGCTCGGTGCCCACCGTAGTCTCGGCGGATTGATCGACGGTCACGCCATCGATGCCGTTCAGCTCGGTGCTCACCGCAGTCTCCACGTCCGAGAGCGAGGTCGCGGTGACGTAGTTCACGGCGGAGATGGTCTCCGTGCCCGTTTCGTCGGTGACGTAGAGCTCATCCGATCCGTCCTGGCGCTGGTAGGTTTGGACATCCGTCCACGTCCAGGGATACAGGAAGCTCAGGCCAAAACCCAGGTCCTTGAAGCCTTGGAGCGTGGGATCAAGGCCCGTGTTCTGCACGTTGACGGTGGCGCTATCGGCGACGGTGGCCCCGGCGGCGTTCGTGGCTTGCAGCAACACGGTATAGGTGCCGTCGGGACCGGGCACTTCCGTGACCTGGAGAGGGTCCTTGCCGAATGTCAGGGGGGTGCCGGACAGAGTGTCCTGCGCGGCGCCGGTTTGGTCCAGCACCCGATAGATGGGCTCGAAGGTGTCGCCTGGTTTCGGATCGATCTGCGCGAGGGTGGGGTTCGTGCCCGTTACCGGCTGGGCGGCCCACACGCCACTCGATTGGAGCGTGTCCAGGTTGATCAGCAACGCGCTGTCGGATTGCTTGCCGGTGACTTTATCCGTAAATTGGCCCCGAATGAAGCCGTGTTGCGGATCCTTGGCGTTGGTCGTCATCAAAACGAACACGGAGTTGCTGCCGTCGCCGAGCTTGGGCAGCTTGGTGTTCCAGTAGAAATCGTTACTGCTCTCGCCGTCCGGGTAGTCGTTGACCTGCGTGCCGTCGGCGGTCGTCACGTTCGACGAGACCTGGAAGGAGTCCAATACCACGCTGGATTTGGGATCGATCTGGTAGATGACGAACGCCGACACGTCGACGAGGTTGGTACCGTTCAGGGTGTACGAAATCACCGGCGTATCGTGAATGCTGCCGGGCGTTTGGTCCGTCGAGACGCCCTGCACCTTCAGCACGGGCTTGACGCTGATGCCGGCGGCGCTCGCCGCGCTGTAGAAGGTATCCAGGAAGTCCTGCCAGGCGGGCAGCGCGTTCGCGAACTCCGTCCGATAGCGCGTGCCGTCCCCCGCGCTGAATGCGTCGGAGTCGGTAGGGAAGTAGATGGACAGCCCGTTCGCGTGGGGCAGCGACGCGCTGGCCTTGTGATAGATCACCGCTTGCTTGACGGCATCGATCACGTCGTTGGCGGCCTGCTTGACGCCCGCGTCGGCGCTCAGGCTGCCCATCAATCGCATGAAGTCGCTCAAGTCGACGGAGGCGATGGCGGCTTCCGCATCCGGGGACTCGCCGACGCTGCCGAAGCGCTGTACGTTGCCGCGTGCCGTCGCGATCGCTTTCAGGTCGGTGTCATTGGCACCTTTCACCGCCGCGTCGAAGTCGGACAGCGCCTTCGACACGCCGTCGATTTTGGAGAGATCGAGCACGCCCATGTCGAAGCTTTGGGCCGCCTTGGCCTGCGTGCCCGTGTAGAGCGTGTTGAAGGCGTCGACCTCCGTCTTGCCGAGGTCCGGCACCGCCAGCGCCGGGTTCTCGGTCAGGGCACGCACGACCGGCGTGTAGTCCCAACCGAAGCCGGGGACCAGCTCCTCGGCGGCGATTTCGTAGTCGGCGTAGGGCTGAATGGTGACGGCCACCGGCAGCTGCGACATCAGACACGCATCGAACCCGATGAAGTCGAACTTCTGCCCGGAGGCCTTGGTGATCGTATCCAGGGCCTGGCTGAATCCGGGCATCGGGATGCCGGCCGGACCGAGCGTGTCGTCGGAGGCAATCATCGACCAGCCGCCGCCGTGGTCCCACATGATCAGGCCGTAGTGGTCCGCGGGATAGTTCTGCACGGCCCAGGAACCGAAGTCGGTCAGCGTGGCACTGTCACCACTATTGACCGCGCTACCCAGATCTTGCACGCTCTTGAGCTGGAGCGGCGCCAACTGTGTTTGGGTCTCCACGACGGGCACGCTCAGCTGGAGCGCGTACTGGTCCTTTTGCGCCGGGGTACCCCGCGTGATTTGGGCGACTTGATCCGTGGTCAACCCGCCATTCGCGGCCGCGGCGTTTGCGAACGCGGCGAGCCGGGTGGGCGAAATCTGGAAGTCGCCGGTGGAGAGGCCCCCATCGCTCCGGGTCACCAGGAAGCGCCGCGTGCCGCCCCATTCGCCGAAGTACCCCGGGTAATCGGGCGGCCGTGTCACCTGAACGACGATATTCACATCGCGCGTGCTGCCGATCGCGGCCATCTCCATTAGGTTGATAATGGAGTTTGGCTCCAGGTTGTTGTTCGCCGCCAGATAGACCATGATGGTCCACTTCGCGTGGGCGTTGCCACTTGCGGTGCCCGGCGTGGTGTCTGCCGGCGTCTGTCCAGGTGTGGATGTGTTGGCCGCAACCGCCGCGGTGGGGGTGTCGGCCTGCGCTTGTGCGGGCGTGGCGCTACCGGTCGGGGCTTGGGTGGCCGTGTCTATCGCCGCCGGGGTCTTACCGGCCGCGACGGGTGCCGGCGTGTTGGCCGCCGCGCCGCGGGCGGCGCTCGTCGCGGTGGGCGCCACGGCCACCGGCGTGGCCGTGGGCGACCCGCTGTCGCAGGCGGCGACCAGCTGGGCCAGCATGACCAGCAACACGACCAGGGTGGTCAGGTACCGCTTATTCATACATGCGTCCTCCTTGGGATGCGTGCGAATGCGAATCCGTACGATGCGCGCCGGATGGAGCGGGCCGGCACCCACGCTCGCCGCTCCTGCGCTATGGCGCTTCCAACAGCCGGCTGCCCCAACACCGGCCTGCCACGCGTCACGTCCGGCTATCCCTCGTGCTCCAGCTCGTCCGCGTGGCCAGGCGTGTTGGCGTCCATGCGCGTCTGCAGGAACAGGAACATGCCCGCGACATCCCCGAAACTCTCCGTATGTCGCGTGCCGGGCTCCTCCAGAAGCGCGAACCAGACCAGCCGGCCGTCGCTATCCCGCCGCAGCCACATTCGTAGCAGGTAGGAGATATAGCCGGTCTCGGACGTGGCCGGGGGATGCACAGGGTCGTCTTCTGTGGGTGTCATTGACCCAATATTAGTGGTCCATCGTCAGGAGATCGTCAGGAGTGCATCAGGGATTCGCGGGGCATTGCGTGGAAGCCCGTGGGCCTATATAATGGCATGAGAACCAGCATCGCGGCAACGCGGCCGTGCCGGAATATGGGTCCATCGCGCGTATGCCTGGGTTCCCGTCAAGCAGCGTGAGCGCGAGGCGCGGCGCGCCCGCTGTAGGCCGGCGAACCGACACGGCCGGCGTGGGCACTGCCCCTGGGCAGGCGTCTACGCTGGGCGCTTTCTTCGTGTCCGGCCGCGGTCCAGCGTCTCTGCCCTATCATCAGCCCCCCGGACCGTCGCCCCCCCAAAAGAGGCCCGCTTGATCCATTGCAGCCAGTTCCGGGTGATGGACGTGAGCCACACGACCTCGTAGATCTCGATCCTAGACAGGCTCCCTGGATTGCCCGATTTATCCTTCCGTGGAAGGTGAGGCGGTCGTATGGCACGGTTCCGCATGGATTTCCTCGGCCAGTTCCGGGTGACGCGCGATGAGCAGACCATCACCGGCTTTGAGTTCGGACAAGACGCGCGCGCTCCTCGCCTATCTCGTCGTCGAGGCCGACCGCCCGCACCGCCGGGACGCGCTGACCGCCCTGCTCTGGCCCGACCAGGAAGACAGCGCGGCGCGCCAGAACCTCCGGCAGGCGCTGTACGTCCTCCGCCACGCTCTGGGCGACGGGCATGGTCCGGTCAGCCCCAGCACGGCGCCAAGCCCGGCAATATCAGAAGACACTCCGGGCGACGGCGGCACATCCGGCCCGCTGCTGGTTACCCGGCAAACTGTACAGATCAATCCTCGTATCGATCTGAGCTGCGACGTCCGGATGTTTAACGAGCTCCTGGCGGCCTGCAAGGCTCATAAACACACGGCGCCCAACTTTCCCGACCCCGCCCGGTGCAGCGAATGCGTGGAACGCTGGCGCGCGGCGGCCGCGCTGTACGCGGGAGACTTCTTGCAGGGCTTCGTGGTCAATGCCGGACGCGAGTTCGAGGAATGGATGCTAGTGGAGCGTGAGGCGCACCACCACCAGGTGATGCATACGCTGGGGCGACTGGCCGACTACTACGAGGCGGTGGGCGAGCACGAGCAGTCCTTACGCTTCGTCCAGTGGCAGCTAAAGCTGGAGCCCTGGCGCGAAGAAGCACATCGTCAGGCGATGCGCCTACTCTCGCGCACGGGCCAGCGCAGCACGGCGCTCGCCCAATACAAAGCCTGCCGGAAGGCCCTGGCCGAAGAGCTAGGTCTGGAGCCGTCTCGTGAGACGACGGCACTCCATGAGCGTATCCGCGACACCGACACTGAACACTACGTTATTCCCGCGGTAGTCGGCAGCGTCTTCCTGCCGATTGCCGCGACGCCCCTGATCGGCCGCGAGGCCGAAGTCACGTCGGTGGTTGAGCGGCTGCTGCGGGACGACGTGCGGCTGCTGACGATTACTGGACCAGGCGGCGTGGGCAAAACGCGCATCGCGCTGCAAGCGGCCGCGGATCTCCGCGAGCGCTTCACGGATGGCGCCTACTTCGTCAACCTCGCGCCGCTGACCGATCCCAACCTGGTCGCCGTCGAAATCGCCGCCACGCTTGGCCTCGCCGTGACTCCGAACCGTCCGGCGGAGGAAGGCCTAATCGCCCACCTCCGGGGGAAACGGGTGCTGGTGCTGCTCGACAACTTCGAGCATCTTGCATCGGCAGCGCCGCTCCTGGCGCACCTCGTGAAGTCAACCCCCCACGTCAAGCTGCTGGTCACCAGCCGTGTCGGCCTGGGCCTGCGCGGCACGTTGGAGTTTTCCGTGTCCCCGATGTCGCTGCCCGCCCGCAACCACCTGCCGGCGCTGGAGCGGCTGTCCGGCTATGAAGCGATTCGCCTGTTCGTGGACCGCGCAACAGCACTCCAGCCGGACTTCCGCATCGATGCGGGCAACGCTGCAGCCATCGTGGAGATTTGCCACCGCCTCGACGGCTTGCCCCTGGCGATCGAGTTGGCGGCAGCGCGCATTAAGGTGTTGTCGCCGCGGGCGATGCTGGCGCGGATGGACAGCCGGCTGCAGTTGCTGGCCGGCAAGGACCGGGACGTGCCGGCGCGGCAGCAGACGCTGCGCAACACGATCGACTGGAGCTACAATCTCCTCGACGGGGCGGAGCGCGCGCTGTTCCAGCAGATCGCGGTGTTCCAGGGCGGCCGGACACTGCACGCGATCCAGGCGGTCTGCGCGGGTACGGGGACGAGGTGGCCAGCAGGCACGACCGCCGTGCCCAGGCCCGCGCTCGCCGCCGGTCCCGAGGTCGACTTACTCGATAGCGTCGAGGCGCTGGTCAGTAAGAGCCTGCTGCAGCAGATGGTGCGGGAGGACGACCGGGAGCCGCGCTTCTGGATGCTGGAGACGATCCACGAGTATGCCCGGGAGAAGCTCCGCGAGAGCGGCGTGGAGGCGGACCTCCGGCGGCGGCACGCCCGCTATTTCGCCGACCTGGTGCAACAGATAGCCCCACATCTGAAGCAGGAAGAGCAGGCCCACTGGCTGGAACAACTGGAAGCCGAGGTCGACAACATCCGCGCAGTGTTTCAGTGGGCGCGGGAGGTTGGCGAGGCGGGAGACGACGAGGCCGGTGAGATCGGTCTGCGGCTGGCCGTCGAACTCGAGCGCTTCTGGCACGTTCGCGTCTACCTGCGCGAGGGGTTGGAGCACACGGTGGGGGTGCTGGCGACGGGCCGGCCCGGTGGCGCGCTACGCGCCAAGGCGTTACGCGTGGCGGCGACCCTGGCCGATGCCTGCGGCGATTACGCCGGGGCGTTGGGCCTGCTCGAGGAGAGCGCGGCGATCTGGCGCGCGCTGGGCGACACGCGGGAGATCGCCGACACACTGCACGACCTGGGCAACGTCCACTACGCGCGGGCGGACTACGTCCGGGCACGCGCCTTCTACGAGGAGGCATTGCGTTTTGAGGAGCCGCGCGCCGACCGGCATAAGTCGCTCCACAACCTGGGGCTCGTGCACTACGAGCAGGGAGACCTTGTCGCGGCGGAAGCACTGCTGGAGGAATTGCTCGCGCTAGACCGCCAGGCCGGCGACCTGCGCCTCGTCGCACTGAGTCTGGCGAATCTGGGGCTGATCGCGTGCGAGAGGGGCGACTATGCCTTGGCGCTGGCACGACATCAGGTGAGCCTCGCCATCCGGCGGGACCTGAGGGCAAAGCTCGGCATCGCCTACAGCTTCGAAGGGTTGGCCATGGTCTACCGCGGGCTCGGCCGAGCAGAGATGGGTGCCCGCCTCTGGGGGGCGGCCGAGGCCATGCGCGAAACCATCGGCGCGCCAACCCCGCCGAACGAGCACACCCGCTACAGGCGGGAGCAGGATGCCCTGCGCGCGCAACTGGGCGACGTGGCTTTCCGCCGTGCGTGGGCCGCGGGGTGCGCTCTGCCGAGCGAGCAGGTGGTGGACGCCGTGCTGGCTGAGCCCGCCGAGGGCGCTCGCTTGGACGAGCCGGCATAGCGACCCGGCGAACCGCGCCACGGAACCCTCGCGGGCGCAGCGGCTACAAGCCGGCTACTACCCGGGCGGCGGGGGCGCGGCCCCGGCATCCACATAGTCGCGCTCGCCGGTGTCTGGGTTGTAGTAGACGTCGATCAGGCGACCGCTGGCGGGGTCGACGAAATGCTCGCCGGTGGCCTGCCAGCGGCCCCGGCGGCGGTCGACTCGCGGCCGATATCGCCAGCGCTCGCCGAGCACGGCCACCAGGATCAAGACGCCGTTGAGCACCAGCCAGACCAGGAACAGGCTTTGCAGCCCGGCGAACCAGAGGATGCCGGCGACCAGCAAGTAGAGGAGCCCCAGGCCGATGACGATCCGCCGCACGGCGCGCGCCTAGCTCTCGGGTGCGACGACCACGGCCGTGCCGTACGCCACGATCTCGCTCATCGTCGACCCGATCTCGGATGAGTCGAAGCGCATCATGACAATCGCGTTGGCGCCGGCCGTGGTGGCGTTCTGCACCATGCGGTCGACGGCATGGCGCCGCGCCTCCTCCAGCAACTGCGTGTACTCCGTGATCTCGCCGCCGCCCAGCGAGCGCAGCCCGGCCATGATGTTGCCGCCCAGACCCCGGCTGCGCACCACCAGGCCGAAGACCTGCCCCTTCACGTCGGTGACCCGGTACCCCGGGATCTTCTCCGTTGTAACGATTATCATCCTAATCCCTCCCCTTGCGGCGCGGTCCCCTCGCGCCCGCTGGCTTTCATCTTATCACTACGATCAAGTCGCGTGGAGGGTCGCAAGGCCGCGCCGAGTTAGCCACTCTTAAGGGATATGTGGCTTGTTCTTAGCCGCACGGGCACCCTACGGGACCGGCGCGGCACAACCGCCCAGCAACGCGTTGGTCACGAACTTCGCGGTCTGCCCGCGCGTGACGGCGGCGTACGGGTGGAACGTGCCGTCGGCATAGCCGGCGATGACCCCGTGGAGCGCCGCGCGCTCGACGAAGAGCCAGAATGGGTTTCCTGCCGGCACGTCGCTGAACGTCTGCTGAAGGGCCGGGATGGCGTCGTCATAGCCCGCGGCGTTCGCAACGAATTTGGCCGCCTGGCCGCGCGTCACGGACGCATAGGGATGGAAGGTGCCATCGGCGTAACCGGCGATGACGCCGTGGGCGGCCGCACGCTCGACGAAGAGCCAGAACGGGTCGCCCGGTGGCACATCGCTGAACGTCTGCTGATGCGCCGGGATGGCGTCGTCATAGCCCGCAGCGTTCGCAACGAACTTGGCCAACTGGCCCCGGGTCACGGGGGCGTAGGGGCGATACGTGCCGTCGGCATAGCCCGAGATGATGCCCGCGCAGGCCAGGCACTGGATATAGCTGTAGAAGGGCTGGTCGGGCGGCACGTCCGTGAACGTCAGACTGCAGGCGGCCGGCGTAGCGGTGGCCGGGGCACCGGATGGCGTGGCGGTGGCCGAGGCGAACGGCAGCGGCGTGGTGCTAGGCGCAGGCGTACCGGCCGGCGGCGTATCCGTCGGCGAAGGGGGCGATGTGGCCGTGGCGGGCGGTGTGGAGGTGGCGGCCGGTGGAACGGTCGACGTCCCGATAGGTGTTCGCGTCGGCGTGCGGCTGGCGCTCGGCGTAGGCGTACTCGTCGCCGTGTAGGTGCCCGTGGCGCTAGGGATTGCCGTGGCCGTGCGGCTCGGCGTCGCGGTCGGAACCGCCGTCGGCGTGCGCGTGGCTGTTCGCGTTGCCGTAGCGCTGGGGATCGGCGTAGCCGTCCGGGTCGGCGTGCCGCTCGGCACGGCCGTCGCCGTCCGGGTCGGCGTCGCGCTCGGCACGGCCGTCGCCGTCCGAGTCGGCGTCGCCGTGTGCGTTGGGGTTGGCGTACGTGTGGGTGTTCGGGTTGCCGTGGGCGTGCGCGTCGGAGTCAGCGTCGGCGTGGGCGTGTTGCTCGGGACGGCGGTGGCGGTCGGCGTGGGCGTTGGGGCAGTCAGTGTGAACGTATCGATCAGCAGGTCGGTGCGCGTGTAGAACTGGAGGGTCAGCGTGCTCGGGCTTGCCTGCGCGATCATCGCGCCATAATCCCCGTTGTAGCGGACGATGCTGCCGGGCACGGGCGTGCTGAAGCCGGTGATCTCGCCGCCGCCCAACCCGTTGATGATGTAGGGGAAGCCAGCGATGTCGAGGCGCTCGTAGCTGTGCGCATGTCCGGTCAGCACGATGGAGGCGCCCCACTGCTGGAAGGGCCAGCGCATCGCCGGGGTCACCGCCCAGTCGGTTGAGGCGTAGGGCGGGTGGTGGAAGTAGACGACCTTCCACGGCTCGGTAGCGGCGGCGAGGCGTGCCTGCAGCCAGGCTGCCTGGACACTGCCGCTGTCGGTGCCGTCCGGCTCGCGCGGGTCGCTATCCACCACGAAGAAGTGGATCGGTCCCCAGGCGTAGTCGTAGTAACGCTCGTTATTCGGCAGCGCGAAGTAATCCAGGTAGGGCTGGGCGTTCGGCGTGTCCCAGTCGTGATTGCCCAGCGTAGGGAAGAACTCGTTATAGGGCGCGCCCTGACCATATCCGCCCACGTAGGGATAGATGAAGTCGTGATAGTACTGGCCGATGTTCATGTCGATCGTATCCGCGCCGCCGTCCGGGTAGTTATTGTCGCCGAGCGTGATCACGAAGTCCGGCGCCCAGCCGTGGATGAGCGTCGAGACGTCGGCCTCGGCCTGACCGGCGACGCCGTAGTCGCCCACAATGGCGAAGCGGGCCGACGTAGCGGGCGTGGCCGGCGGGCGTGGTCCGACCGGCGCGGCGGCGCCGCCGGGCGCCGTAGCGAAGAGCAGCCAGGCACCGGCGGCAAGCAGGATGGTGAGTAGCAGCGGGCGCAGGATACTGCGGGGCATGACGAACCTCTCCAGAATGGTGGCCAGGCACGGCCTGCAACCCGGCCGCCCCCATTATAGCAAAAGGGGCAAGCAGGGCTTAGCCGGGCGCAGGCGCGCGCGCGGTGCGGTATAGCGGCAGGACGGCCTCGGCGGCGCGCCGCCAGGCGAAAGTGGCCGCGCGGGCCTGGCCGGCCGCGCCCAGGGTCGCCCGCGCGGCGGGATCCGACCAGAGCGCGGCGAGGGCGGCCGCCCAGGCCGCCGGTGCATCGGGCGGTACGAAGCGCGCGGCGTCGCCCGCGACTTCGGTGAACACCGGGATGTCCGAGCAGACGACTGGCCGGCCGCAGGCCATCGCTTCGAGCACAGGCAGCCCAAACCCTTCGATGTAGGACGGGCAGGCGAAGATCGTCGCCAGGTTGTAAAGCGGCGGCAGATCGACCTCGGGTACGGAGCCGAGAAAGCGCACAGGCGCGCCGAGCGCCTCGGCCGCCGCGGCGGCGGTGTCAGGGAACCGCTCGTCGGCGGTGCCCGCGAAGATGAGCGGCACCCCGTCGAGCCGGACCACGGCCTCGACCAGCGTAGCGAAGTTCTTGTGCGGGCGGCGCGCGCCGACCGCGAGCACGAACTGTGCGGGCAGGTCGTAGCGGGCGCGCACGCCGTCGAGCACGGCCTCGTCGGCGATCGGGTGGAACTCGGGCGCCGCCGCTTCCGGCGTGATGACCATGCGCTCGGCGCGGACGCCGTAGAAGCGCGTCAGATCGGCTGCCGTGGCGTCGGAGGGCACACAGATGGAGCGTGCGCGGCGCAGCGAGGCCCGCATGAGCAGGCGGTAGTAGAGGCGGCCGGCCGGGCGGGGCATGTAGCGGGGGTCGTGCTCAAAGATGCAGTCGTGCACCGTGATGATGCCGGGCGTGGGCAGCCACCAGGGTAGGGCGAAATAGGGTGTGTGGTAGAGCCGCGAGTGAGCGGCGGCAATAGCCCGGGGCACCGCCCAGAGCTCGCGCGCGCTGAACGGGCGGGCGCGCACGGGCCGCACCCGCACCTGCGGCAGCGCGGCCAGGGCCGGCCAGTCGAAGCGGTGGTCGGGCAGTGCCGGGTCGCGGAGCACGACGAACGGCTGGGCAGGCAGCAGCCCGGCTAGCTCGGCCAGCAAGTGGAAGGCATAGCGGCCGATGCCGTGGTAGCGGTCCTGGATGTAGCGGCCGTCGAAGACGACGGGCGCGGGCGTGCGGGATCCAGCCGTCATCGGCGTGCGAGGTCGAGCACCAGGAGCTCGAGTGCGGCCTCGCCGTCAGTCAGCCCGGTTTTGATCGCCTGATCGGTCTCGACCAACCGGCGATGCAGGTCGTGCAGCCCTGTGGCCGTGTGGTGACGCAGGCTCTCGACGGCCATGCGCGCCGCGTAGGGGTGCATGCTCAGGCGGTGGGCGATCTCGGCGGGCGGTAGCCGGTGCCCGGCGAGGGCCTGCACCTGCAGCAGCTTCCGCACCTGGCTGCCCAGCATGCCGATAATGGCGACGGGCGCGACGCCGTTCGCGATCAGCGCGTGCAGCAGGCTGAGCGCCTCGGCCGGGTGATGGTCGGAGGCGGCGTTGAGCAGCTGCAGCGTGTCGGCTTGCTGGGTCTGGGCGGTGAGCAGACGCACGGTGTCGGCGTCGACGCGGCCCTCGGGCCCGGCGTAGAGGGCTAACTTCTCGAGCTCGGCGTCAAGCACTTCGAGATCGGCGCCGAGGAACTCGGCGAGCAGGCGGGGCACGTCGGGCCGCAGGCGCAAGCCCTTGGCACGCGCCCGCGCGAAGATCCAGTCGTCGATCTCGGCGGCGCGCGGGGCGTCGAAGACTTCGACCTTGCCGGTCTTTGCGGCGACCTTCAACAGGGGGTTGGTCTTCGCCAACGGGCCGCGCTCCCAGCAGAGCAGCGTGGTGGTTTCCGGCACGTGGGCGAGCGCGTCGGCGAAGGCGACGGCAGGGTCGGAGCGCCCGCCGCGGGTGCGAGGCGCGGGCGCGGCCTCCCCGGAGTCGTCCCCATCGTCCCCGGGCTCGTCGGCGGCGGGCTGGCCGCGGCGGCTCTTGCCCCGCCGCGCCTCGAACCGCGACAGCAGGTCATCTACCACGACCGTGCGCGTGTCGGTCAGAAAGGGCAGCGCCTGCACGGCCTGCACGAGATCGTCGGGCGTGCACTTCTGGCCGTCGAGCCGGGTGAGGCCAAACTCCTCGGCACCGGGCGGCACGTGGGCGGCGAGCAGCGCGGCACGCCGCTCGCGCACCCCCAGCCGATCCGATCCGCACAATACAATGAGCACGCCTCTCCCCTTCTCCGCTGCATGGTGAATGCCGGACGGCACGCGGCAGCAGCCCATTATACCACAGCCCGTACCACCGCCCGCGGCTTCCCGGCGCACCCGCGCAGCGACACACCCGCCCTCCCGCCTCGAATCCAGGTGCGTTCGGCACAGAGTCTGCTGCTGTAGAACCCCTGTAAATACTACGCAGAGGCGTAAGAGAAGGGCAAATGCAATATCATGAGATGATTAAGACGTTCCAGCGGGAGGCTGGGCTGGGGTCCGACAGCGAGGCGGCGCGGGCGCTACGCGCCACGCTGAGCACGCTGGCGACACGGCTGGCCGGCGGGCAGTCAAGCGACCTGACCGCGCAGCTCCCCGAGGAGCTGAAGCCGGCGGCGATGCCGGCCTCCGCGGGGGCCGGCGAGGAGTTCCCCGTGCACGAGTTTATCCGCCGGGTAGCGCGCGAGCTCCAGGTGGCCGACTCGCAGGCGGAGCGCGAGATCCAGACGGTCTTCGCCACGCTGCGCGAGGCGGTGACGCCGGGCAGTGATCGCCAACCTGCGCAGCCAACTTCCGCCGGAGTACGACCGCATGGTCATGGGCACCCCGGCGAACGCGCCGGCCGCGCCTTGGAAGACGCTGCAAGCGGGACTGCACTGATCGCCTCGCCGGGCGACGACGAAACCTGCGGCCGTAAGTCTTATCTGACTCTCTCCCGCCCGAATGGCAGATCCGATGGCTACAGAAGCGCCTGACAGAGACTGTCAGGCGCTGTTCATGTGCCTGACCGTCTATGGCAACTGGTCATCCCAATTGTCGGGCAGGATCAGGCCAGGACAGCGCTAGGGCCCGTCTGCACACGTGATGGGACCGAATCCCTCCGTCGCTCCAACATCACTATCCAAACCCTTGACAAACATTGAACGGCACGCTACAATGTACTGGGGACGGTTCGCGAGCAGTATGGGAGGATTCCACGCATGAACAGCAAAGGTGCATTGCCCGGGGCCGGCGCTCGGGCCGACATTGTCCGCCAGGCGATCAACCTGGTTGCGCTGATCGTCACCTTGATCGTTAATTACCTTGCCAACGCCCTGCCCATCAACGGGCAGACGACTGCCGCGATTTCCGATCGCTTTCCGGTCTTCTTCGTGCCGGCAGGCTACGTCTTCGCCATCTGGGGGGTGATCTATCTGGCCCTCAGCGCCTTCACCGTCTACCAGGCCCTCCCGTCACAGCGCGCTAATCCGCTGCTACGTCGCGTTGGCTACCTGTTCGCCGCTACCTGCGTGGTCAATAGCACCTGGATCTTCTTGTGGCAGTATGAGCTTTTCGCGCTGACTCTGGCCTTCATGCTCGGCCTGCTCGCCTTGCTGATCGCCATCTACCTCCGGCTCGGCATGGGTCAGGCCGGCGTCTCGTCGATCGGGCGCTGGTTCGTGCACTTGCCGTTTAGCATCTACCTCGGTTGGATCAGCGTAGCCGCCATCGCCAACGCCACCGACGTGCTCTCCCTGACGGGGTGGGACGGTTGGGCCATCTCGGGCCAGATCTGGGCGGTCATCATGCTGGTGGTCGCCACGCTGCTGACCGTGACCATCGCCCTTACCCGCCGCGACCTGGCATACGCCCTGGTGATCGTCTGGGCCTTCGCCGGCATCGCCGCCAAGCAGTGGGCGGCGCCGACGGTCGCGATATCCGCTCTCGTGCTGGCGGGGCTGGTGGCGGTTGTAGCGGTGCTGAGCGTTGTGCTGCTGCGCCCACGCCGGTTGCAGCTCCGGCCGCAGGCACTTTGATGCCGGACGATGTGCGGGCGAGCGCCATGGCGGTGACGGGCAAGTTCCCGCGCAAGGTGCTTGTCAGCGGGGCGACCGGATATGTGGGCGGCCAATTAGTGCCGCGTCTGCTGACCGCCGGATACGACGTGCGTTGCCTGACGCGCGACCCGGGTCGTCTGGCAGGCCGGCCGCAGCCTTGGCCGCGGGCCGAACTGGTCCAGGGCGACGTGCTCGACCCAACCAGTCTCGAGCGGGTAATGCAGGGAATTGACGTTGCCTACTACCTGGTGCACTCAATGGCCGGGGACGGTCGCGATTTCAGCGAGCGCGATCGGCAGGCGGCGGCCAACTTCGCCAGGGCCGCAGCCGCGCACGGTGTGGGGCGCATCATCTATCTCGGCGGGCTGGGGATGGACGACGCGACGCTCTCGGCGCATCTACGGAGCCGCCACGAGGTGGGCGAGATACTCCGTTCAGGATCGGTGCCGGTCACAGAGTTCCGCGCGGCAATCGTGGTCGGCGCGGGCAGCGTCTCTTTCGAGCTCATCCGCTATCTCACCGAGCGGCTGCCGGTGATGACCACCCCGCGCTGGGTGCAGACGCCCTGCCAGCCAATCGGCATCGGCGACTTGCTCGCCTACCTGATTGCCGCGCTGGCCGAGCCGCGCTCGGCCGGGCGGGTGATCGAGATCGGCGGTAGCACGGTCCTCTCCTATGGTGATATGATGCGCGGCTACGCCAAGGTACGGGGCCTGCGTCGCCTGATTGTCCCGGTACCGGTGCTCACACCGGCGTTATCCTCATACTGGATCGGGCTGGTGACGCCGGTCCCGCACACGATCGGCCGTCTGCTGATCGATGGGCTGCGGAACCCGGTGGTAGTGCGCAGCCGGAGCGGCACGGGACCTGTTTCCGCAGATTGTGCCGCTGAGCTATGCGGCGGCGGTGCGGTTGGCAGTCGAGCGGCTGGAGTTGGGCGATGTCGAGACGACGTGGACCATGGCGCTTGGCGGTCTGCCCGCGGCGGCGCCGCTACCGGCACAAGTCCAAGAGGTAGAGGGCCTGGTGATGGAGCGGCGCGAACAGTTGGTGAGCGCCTCGCCGGCCGTAGTCTACCGCATCTTCAGTGGCATCGGGGGACGGAGAGGTTGGTTCTACGCCGACTGGTTGTGGCGATTGCGTGGGCTGCTCGACCGGATCGTCGGCGGGGTCGGTCTGCGGCGCGGGACGGCGCGACCACAACAAGCTGCTGCCGGGCGAAGCGCTGGACTGGTGGCGGGTGGAGGAAGTCCAGCCGGGCCGGTTGATCCGGCTGCGGGCGGAGATGAAGCTGCCCGGGCGGGGCTGGCTCGAGTTCGTCACCCAGCCGGTGCCCGGCGGTGCACTGCTGCGACAGACCGCCTACTACCAGCCACGCGGGCTGGCCGGTTTGCTTTACTGGTACGGCCTCTACCCGATCCACCGCATTATCTTCCGCGGCATGATCGCCGCAATCGCCCGCCGCGCCGAGCGCGCCGCATCTCGAGGAGCATAGAGAGGGCGAGCGACACGGGCGTGCCCTTTTGTAAAGGGCGCAGCCCACGCAGGCAGCCACAATAAGCTGCCGGGTGATCGGGCCGGCGCCAGGGGGATGCCCTGTTCGGGTGCTGTCGCCACCTGGCCGCGCATTTGCACCCTCCGGCGCACGCACGTGGTGGCCTTGCCCGAGCCGCCGGCCGGGACGCAGCATGCTGCCTATCGCCGCAGCAACGCTTTGCTCGCGCGGCGCGCATCCATGGCGCGGTCGCCCTCGGCCACCTGCGCCAGCCGAAGCTCGAGGTCAAGGACCTTGCTCGGGTCGACCTGGTGGTTCCAGATCAAGTCGATCAGCTCGGTCAGGAAGTGGGGCCGGTGCCCCGGCCCGCCGTGCAGGTGGACTTCCGCGTAGAACAACTCCTCGCCGGGCAGATGCACACCCTGGACGACGCCGACGTAGCCGACATAACTGCCGGGGTGGGTGGCGCGGGTCGCCTGCATCATCGACTCATGGGTTCCGACGGTCTCGACGGTCGAATGCGCCCTCAGCCCCTCGGTGAGTTCCTTGACCGGCGCCACGCCCGCGTCGCCGGGGTCGGTCACTATGTCGGTCGCACCGAACTCGCGCGCGCCAGCCGCGGGCGTGGCGCCTGGCGGCTCATGGCGATGATCCGCTCGGCGCCCAGAAGCCGGGCCACAAGGACCGCGAGCAGCCCCACCGCGCCGTCACCAACCACCGCGACTGTCTTGCCCGGCCCCGCTGCTGCGGCGACCGCGCCGAACCAGGCGGTGCCCAGCAAGTCCAATGCGGCGAGCAGGCTGTGGATCAGGTCGGCGGGCGGGGTGTCCGGGGTCGCCACCAGCGTGCCGTCTGCGAGCGGCATGCGCAGCCACTGCGCCTGCGCATCCTCGGCGCCCACGGGCCGGCTGTTGAGCACCTGCTCTGGTAGCCCGCCTGGCAGGTGGGGCAGGTGTTGTCGGAGGTAAGAACGAGCCGACCACGAACTGGCCTGGGTTTGATCTGCGGTACCTGGATGCCCACTTCCTCGACAATGCCAACATATACGTGCGCCGTCGGCCGCGGCCCGGTGACCGGCTCGAGATGCCGCGGTAGGGCCACACGTCGGACCCGCATACACAGGCCGCTGCGATCCTGAGGATGGCGTCGGTCAGTTCGATTATCGCCGGGTCCGCCCGCACCTCAAAGCGCGCCTCGCGCGGGCCGCAGAGTATTGTTCCTTGCCTGATCTATCTCCCGCGTGGTTCCGCGGTAGGGTGCGGATTGGAGATCACACGGGACAGTTGTACCCAAAATCGATGGGGTTGGGCAAGTTGCCCGACCAGCGCGTGGCCTAGACGACGCGCTAGAACTCTACAAGTGACCAGGGTGGGAGATGTTCATTCGAGGCGGGGTGAGTCGGGATGCGCAAAACCCCCGTACGAGAGAGCGCCACTTAGGTTCTGAACCTGCAACATCTGTGCAGGTGGGTGCTCTTCTTCAGGTTCCACCTCAATCGGACAAGCCGGCCACAGGTGTCCCCATCCGCTGCGAGCTCCCTAAAGGAAACTGTTGGATCAGAACTTTCTCATGACGCCCTCGCGTACGGGGGCTTCGTCACTATCATACCATAGTGGCGTGCCTGCGTCAAGCTCGCGGACGCTGCGCAGGCGCGCAGCAGGCGTGCCGTCGCTCCTGCCCAACCAGCAATCCCAGTGGACGACCTCGGCCACGGGCGGGCGCCGCACCGGCCCGAAGTGCCCGCGGGGATAGCCCATCGGGATAAGCGCGAAGAGCGTCACGAGGCGTGGGATACCGAGGGCGCGCTTGAAGTCATCCTCCAGGAAGAGATGCCAGAGGGTTAACGTGGCACCGAGGCCCAGGGCCCGCGCGGCCAGGTGCAAGTTCTGCACGCCCGGATAGCAACTGGCCGCGTTCCCCAACGCGGCCGTCCGTGACTAGTGACGGGCCGCCTGCCAGCGGTCACGCCAGCGCAGGTGGCGGAGGCCGCGCCAGAACGCGGCCCACTCGGGCGGCGACGGGGGATGCGTGCCGTAGCAGGCGATGATCAGGGCCGGCGTCTCGGCAAAATGCTCTGCCCGGTATTGCACTGCGGCCGCGCCCCGCGCCCACGCTTCCGGCTCCTGCGTCGCCGAACGGCTCCGCGCCGCCACCGGCATATGAGGATCGACGACCTTGCGCCAGAGCACGGCGAGCCGCGCCTTCTGCTGCCGGTCGGTCACGATCACGTAGCCATCCTGATGCGCCCCTCCGGCGTAAGGACCCCACGTGGCCGCCTCGACCAGCTGCACGAGAAGCGCCCGAGGCACCGGATCGGGACGCAGCCGGCGCATTGCACGCGTCGTGTGCATGATCTCGAACAGCGCAGCGCGGCCTACGTCGTCCGTGGGTGGTCCGGCCACGGCGCAGGGGCTTTCGTCGGGCCATCGTTGGCGGGCATACAACGCTCCTGTTGAATCATGCAGGTAATGGTAATGGGCCGGCAGGTGGAGGATGAACTCGTCGGGGGAGCGCCCCGGTCGTGAGTTCGGCCTGGGGCGGGCAAAAGCAGTCGCCCGTATCACGCGGGTGCCGCACGAATCGTGCCCGGAGCACGCCGGGCAGTCTCACAGCGCTTCCGGCCGGCGGTGGGCGGGGCCGGTCTGGCGGGAGGCTAAAGCGCCTTGGTCAAGGTGCGCCGGGGCGGCAGGCTGTCGTTTCTGGAGCAGCCCGCCACCCCACGAGCGCTAGTTGCCGGCCGGGCCGAAGCGGCCGTCGACGACCACGTGGACCGCATAGGTCACCGCGTGGCCCGCGGGCGCGTTAGGCCCCGGCGTGCCCGTCAGGGTCACATCCGTCTCGCCGAGATCGCCGGCTGTCAGCTGGCAGGTGATCAGGCCTTCCCGGTCAAAGCCGTCCATCGAGGGCAGGAAGACCGGGTCGCCGTTGGCCTGGAGCACGGTCGGGTCAACCGCAGTGATGCACCAGGTCATGCCGTTGGTTGGGTTGCCCGGCAGGCTGACGTCGAGCGTGTCGCCCACCTGGAGCGTGACCGTGGTGCCCGCGTCGGTGGGGCCGACGACGACGAGCGCGGGCAGACAGCCCGTCCAGGGCTTGCCGCTAAGCACCATCAGGGCGACCAGGATGCAGGCGCCGAGCACCGCGGCGCTTTGCAGGATCAGACTCTTCAGCGAGGTCGGTTGCCCGGCTGCCTCATCATCATAGGTATAGTTAGGGCGTTGCATAAGACCCTCCATTCGGGTCCACGGTAGTCCGGCGACCGGTCCCGTGCCGGCCTGTGTTGCGAGCCTGGAGCCCTGCCGCCGGAAATGGGCCAGCGACGCTGCCGCCGCGCATTAGTGGGGCGACTCCTGCATCGGCGCCCCGTTGACCGTCACCTCGTACGTCTGCTGGGGCGGCGTGTCGGGCTCAAATGGGCGGCTGTAGATCAGCGTCAGGGGCGTGCGGCCCACGGATGCGATCTGGAAGCGGAAGAGAAACACGCCGGATGCGCCGAGCGCGGTGCTCTCCGCCTGGAACTCGGGCGCCCCCTGCACCTGCAATACGGCCGGGTCCACGCCGGCCACGCTCCAGGTGTAGCCCGTTGTAGGGTTGCCCGGCAGGCGCAGTTCGAGCGTGTCGCCCACCTGCGCGGTGACTGTGCTCCCCGCTTGAGCCGAACCGAGCGCGATGGTTTGCGGTAGGCTAGCCGACCATGGCTGTGCGTTGGTGAGCGCCAGCACGACCAGCGTGCCCGCGACGAGCACCCCGGCATATTGCGCGGCCGTCCAGACCCAGGTGTGATGCCGCGACAGTGTAGGGCTGCCGGCGGCGATGCTGTGACTGCTCATGCGACTATCCCTCCTTGCGTAGGGTCGTCTGGGAGCGGGCAAGAACCAGCGCATGCTCGGGGCTGGTTTCGCGAGCCGGCCGGAAGTCGGGCCGTGAAGTCCGATCCCGGCGGAAGCCGCTCTGAGCAGCGGGTGTCGGTGGCCGACTCCCCTAAGTGTAGCGTACAACTGGGGGGTAAGTGGCCGGGTGGCGCGGGGGTACACGTTGGGCAACAAAGGTGCATACCACGCGACGGCCGGTGCATGCGTGGCAACGAGTGGGGGCCGGGCATGCGCGCCGCATGGCCGCGGCATGCTTGTGGACATGCATAAGGGGCACCAGCCCGCACTGCCGGGGCGCGCTCCAGCAAGCCGGCGCCCAATCGGGTGCGGGCGCGGCGCGGGTTACACCACGACGACCGGCACGCGCTGCACCTCGTTATTGCCCATGCCCCGTGCGGTCCAGAACGGCTCGGTCGGTTGGACCGCACCGCCGGCATCGTGGGCGCGACAGCAGAGAGAATAGGTGCCGGGCGTCGTGGCGTGCCACTGATAGGTCCAGTGCTGCCACGCCGCGCCCCGCGGGTCGACCGGCGGCGCCAGCGCAGCAGGCGCCCAGTGCGCCCCGTTGTCGGTGCTCACCTCGACCGCGCTGATGGGCCCAGTGCCCGACCAGGCGCGCCCCTCCAGCGTCACCGGACCTCGTGGAACCACGCGGGTACGGGTGAGGAAGTCCGGGATGCCGGGCGGGATCAGCAGCGAGCGTACGCGCATGCGGGTCACCGGCGTGCCCGGCTCGGCGCGAGTTTGGCCGTAGCGATAGGCGATGGCCTGCTGGTAACCGGCGAACGGCACGGCCGTCGGCGTAATATTGTGCAGCCATTTGACGTGGGCCATGCCGTACCAGCCGGGGACGACGAGACGCACGGGTGCGCCGTGCTGCGGCTCCAGTGGGGCTCCGTTCATTGCCCAGGCGACCAGCACGTCGGGGTCCCGTGCCGCCTCGAGCGGCAGGCTGCGCTGGTAATCCTGCTCCACGCCGCCCTCGATGCCGCGGTCGAGCCCGGTGAAGACGATCTCCGCCACGTCGGAAGTAGCAGCCGTGATGCCCGCCTCGGCCAACAGGCCCATGAGTGGCGTGCCTGTCCACTCGGCCGTGCCGACGGCCCCGGTCAGCCAGGGCTGGCTGATGGGGCGCGGTTCCAATAACGCCCGACCATCCCCCGCGCACTCCAGCGTGACGCGCAGGGTGCGCGCCGGGCGGCGCTGGAGATCGGCCGGCGCTAACGCCAGCGGCCGGGGGCCATCGACGTCGAGTCGCCACGTCGCGGGGTCGACGGCAGGGATGTCGTAATGCACGAGGGTGTAGTGCAGGCCGGTCGGAGTCACGTCGTAGCGCAGCGCCTCCAGAGGCAACGCGTGGTTGCGCAGCGCCAGCCCGAGCTCTTCGGGATGTAGCGGCCGCTCGGCAGCCAGCCCGGTACCGTCGCCCACGGCCGGCAGCGCCGCGCCGATAGGGCGCGGTCCGTCCGAGGTGGTCATCGTCGCGCTCCTTTCCGGGGCCGGTCACGCCCGTCACCCCGCGGGGCTCGACCCTGCCCGGGCCGTGCCGCCCATCCCCCTGTGCCCCCAGTATACTACAGGAGTCGCCGCGCGGCGTCAGGCCGAGTAGCGCGCGGGGGGTGGGGTAGCAAGAAGGGCGCGGGGCTATGACGCCCGCGCCCTGACTCGGCACTATTCGGGTGCCCTCCGCGTATGGGGCCTGGGTGCGACGCTACCTCAGGCCGGGGCCCAGATTCCGAACTCGTTCCCGTCCGGGTCCGTGAATTCGGCCCACCAGCCCCAGGGCTGATGCTCGGGCTCGGTGGTGATCCGCACGCCTTTGGCCCGCAGATCATCCACGGTCGCCGGAAGATCGTCGCAGTGCAGCACGACGCGCGTCGACGTGCCGATCTGGTCCTCGTTTCCGGGAGGCGTATACAGGACGAAGTGCGTCTCCGCTCCGGCCGGCGCGACCTCGAGCCAGCGCGGCTGGTCGCTACCCGGCATCATCGGCTCGTCTCGAATGACCTGAAACCCGAGTGTCTTGGTGTAGAAGTCCCGCGCCTGCGCCTGATCGCGCACGTTGATCCCGACCGTTCCCGCCCTGGTGATCATCGATTCGGCTCTCCTTTCGCCGGCGGCCGCTGCCCGCCTTCGCATCCGGCACCCCAGCGGAACCGGTGCAGCCATTGTAGCACAGATGTTCGTCCAAAGCAATAGGTTCGGGGCATGGAGCGAATGCCTCGAGCCAGGCCCGCGCGGGCCTGGTCCCTGGAAAGCAACATCCGTTGCATTCGCGGCGAGACCACGTTCTACTGGAGGGCAACAGTTGTTGCATCAGGAGGCCGCGATGTCCGAACCCGGAACCTGGCTGCTCTTTCTGGCGCAGGGCCCGCCCGCGCCATCGAGTCTGCGCGTGCAGGTCTGGCGGCGCATGCGTGCGGCCGGCGCGCTGGCGCTGCTACCCAGCGTGTGGCTGTTGCCGCGCACGCCCATGCATGAGGCGGAGCTAGGCATCCTGCGCGCCTATGTTGAGGAACATGGCGGCACCAGCTGGATTCTGACGATCGCGCCGCTCGCACCACCCGGCGATGCCGCCTGGGTCGCACGCTTCCAGGCCGAGCGCGACGAGGAGTACCATGAGTTCGTGGATCGCTGCGCGGGCTTACAGGCCGAACTGGCCAAAGCTACGACCGCAGGCAACTTCACGTTCGCCGAGCTTGAAGAGAACGAGCAGGACCTGCACAAGCTGGAAACCTGGCTGGCGCGAATCCAGGAGCGTGACGCATTCGGCGGCGCCGAGGCGCCCGCGGCGGCCGCCGCCCTGGCGGCAGGCCAGGTGGCGCTCGCCGTCTTCGCCCGGCACGTGTACGCGCAGGCGGGCCTTCGCCCGCTCGACGACGAGGTGGCGCCCGGTACGCCCAACGGGACCACGGGCGGATGAATAGTCGCCCTGCTCCGTCACTGCGGCGCTTCGCCCTCGTCGTCGCGCTGGCCCTGCTCGCCGCGGCGCCCGCCGTCGTGCTGCGCCTGGCCGGCGCGGCGCTGCCGCCGCTCTGGGCGACGCTCGTCTTCGGCGGGGCGCTGGTCGCGGCGGGCTTCCTGCTGTCGTGGGGCGCGGAGACCGCCGAAGAGCACGTCTCGCAGGGCCTCGCCCTGGCCGGCCTCGCGCTCGTGACCATCCTGCCCGAGTACGCGGTCGACATCTACTACAGCTTCCAGGCAGGGCTGCACCCAGGCTCCGACTACGTGCAGTTCGCCGCCGCGAACATGACGGGTGCGAACCGCCTGCTCATCGGCACCGCCTGGCCGCTCATCGCCCTCCTCTTCTGGATGCGCAGCGGGCGCCGCGCGATCGCTCTACGTCCCGACAACGCGGTCGAGATCCTCTTCCTGGCCCTCCCCAGTATCTACGCCTTCGCCATCGTGCTGAAGGGGCAGATCGACGTGGTCGACCTGGTCGTGCTTCTCGGCTTGTTCGTGGCCTACCTCTGGCGGGTCAGCAAGCTGCCAAAGGGTGGTAGGAGCACGGAGGCCGCCGCCGACGACGAGGAGGACGACGATGAGGAGGACGAGGTAGGGCCGGCCGCGGCTCTCGGCCTGCTGTCGCCGCGGCGCCAGTGGGCCGTCATCACCGGACTGAGCATCGCCGCGGCCGGCATCATCGCAATTATTGCCGCGCCTTTCGCCGAATCGCTGATCGCCAGCGGTACGGCACTACACCTCAACCAGTTCTTGCTGATCCAATGGCTCGCGCCGCTGGCCGGCGAAGCGCCCGAGGTGATCCTGACGATCCTGTTCACCTGGAGCCTACGGCCCACGACCGCGCTCGGTGCCCTCGTCAGCGACAAGATCAACCAGTGGACGCTGCTCGTGGGCATGATCCCGCTCTTCTACTCGCTGGGGCTCGGCCGGCTCGGCGCGCTGCCGCTCGACGCGCGCCAGCACGAGGAATTCTTCCTCACCGCCGCCCAGTCCGTCTTCGCCGTCGCTCTGCTGCTCCGCCTGCGCCTCACGCTGGCCGGGGGCCTGGCGCTGTTCGGCCTCTTCGGGCTACAAGTCACGCTCGCGTGGATCTTCCACGCCGACGAAGCCCGCACCATCCAGACTCTGACCGCGCTGGCCTGGTTCTACCTTGGCGCGACGGCGGTCCTGATCATTGCGCAGCGCCACGCTCTCGGAACCGCGCTGCACGCGGCACTTGGGCACGGACCCCCAGCCGAAGACGACTGAGTGTCACGAGCCACGAAAGCGCCCCAGTCGCCCATGGGCGACTGGGGCAGGCGGCCCTACACAGGAGGCCGCACAGTCCGGTTAAGGCTTCGGCATGTTCTTCAGCGCCCAGTAGACCGGACGGGGCGACCAGTCGGGGTTCAAGATGCTGAAGTGGGACGGGCCGGTGTACCATTCCTGGAAGGTGCTGAAGTTCAGGTTCCATAGGAACATCACGCCCATCCAGGGGTAGTTCTGCTGGCCCATCTGGAAAGCGCGCACGGTGTAGTCGGCCTGATCTTGCAGCGAGTTATGGATGCACTCGCCGTAGCCGTCGGGCCGCTGGTCGCTGCACCAGCCGAACTCCGTCACCCAGACCTGCTTGGCGCCGTCGCCGTGGCGCTCCATCACCGCGCGCTGGTCTTCGATGCGGCGGAAGTAGAACGAACCGTGGTTCTTGTACTCCGTGGCCGGTGTCTGATCCGACGGCTGCTTCACCGGGTACATGGCGTCCGGCGGGTTCCAGTAGCCGTAGGGGTGCGAGCCGAGCACGTCGTAGTAGTTCCGAACCTCCCCGTTGTTCCACTGATACAGCTGGTCAAGATACCAGGTATCCTCGACGGCCGCGTCGTTGTAGACGCCGGTCGGCGTGAGCGCTCCGCTGATGACGACCGCCGTTGGGTCGCCCGCGCGCGTTCCGAGGAAGCCTGCCTTCAGCAGCAGCGCGTATTTCTCGGGGTGCCAGTGATCCGCGCCGGTCTCGCTACCGAGATTCTCTTCGTTGTAGATCTCGTAGGCCTGCACTCGCCCGGCATAGCGCGCGGAGAGCACCTGCATGAAGTTCTCGAAGTCCTGAGGATTATCGGGCAGGCCCGTGCCCGAGGCAGTGGCCCAGGCGGGCGTGCGTACCACGCTCAGCATTAGGTTGATGCCCGCATTGTGCGTGTCGTTGACGATACGGTCGAGCTCGTCCCAGTGATACACGCCCTGCGGCAACTCCGTGTCGGCCCATTGCACCTGCTGCTTGATCCAGTTAAAGCCAATATCCTTCACGGCCGACAGAATGCGCAGGTGGTCCTGCCAGTACATGTGCACGATGATGCCGTAGCCGATGTGCGGCCCGCTGTTGAACTGGCCCGAGACGGGCACTGCAGTCGGCCCGGCCGTGATGGGCGGCGCGGGGTGCTCGGCATTCGAGGTCGGCTGCGGCGGACCGCCCGCCTGCGCCACCTGCCCGGCCTGCACCAGCGCGAGATAATCGCGCCCCAAGAGGCCTAATTCCACCTCAAACGGCGTGCCGTTGAACTCGGGGTGATACTCGAAGCGATTGCGTTGGAAGTACTGGACTGTGTGGCCGCCCTCGTCCACCTGCTCGCTGATCGGGTAGCCGAAGACCGCCAGGCCGCCGTTCTGCTGCCAGTACTGATAGAAGACGCCACTTAGCAGGTGGCCGGTCTGGATAAAGTACTTCTGCGTGGCCGTATCGGGCACGGGATCGACCGTCGGAAAGGTGCGGCCCGTGGTCAGCAGCGTGCCCAGCAGCGTGAGCTCCACCTCGTTCGGCGTGCCGGCGAGCTCGGGATGCAGCTCAAAGCGATTGCGCTCGAAGTATTGCACCTGCAACCCAGCCTCGGTCTCCAAGGGCGAGATGGGGTAGCCGAAGACGGGTAGGCCCCCGTGCGTCTGCCAGTAAGTCATGAAGACGGCCGGCACCGAGTAGCCCGTCTGGCTGAATAAGGTGTCGCCCGCGGCCGCCCGCACGAGTGCGGGAGATGGGGTGGGAGCGAGGCCGCCGGCCGCGGCGATGGCCAGAACAAGGGCGGCGAGTAGGACGATCCAAGCCTTGCGCTTCACGCAGACCTCCTGTGGAAGGATGAGGCACGCCCCCGCCGGGCGAGCCAAGCGAACACTGGTCCAGGGCGGCCGCCGCCCCGGGGGCGATGCGGGGGTCGGGCCCCGCGCGGGTCTCAGGCTGGAGGCGCGGGCGCGCGCCCGGCGCCGGCCGCAAGCGCGGCCAGCTGGTCCGGATGGGCGGGAATGAACCCAACCGAGAAGCGGATGTAGTCCGGGCTGTAGCCGAAGCCGCGCCCGTCCACCCCGGCAATCCCGGTCTTCTCAAAGAGCGAGAAGACATCCTCGCCCGCGGCCAGCTTACTCCAGTTGTAAACCGTGGCGTGGTCATCGAGCCAGATGTGCGCGAGGACGTGATGCACGGCGTTCAGTTCAGCCAACTCGGCCCGAAGGGCCGCGCGGCGCAAGGTGTACAGGTCGCGGATCTTGGTCTGGAGCCAGGGGCGTTCCTCGATCAGATAGGTGTTGGCCAGGAAGCGCAGCTGCCATTCGGCGGGCATCCCCGCGTTGGCGTTGTTCCAGACGCCCGACAGCAACTGCGTCCAGGTAGGACTGCCGATGTAGACATAGCCCATGCGGTCGCCCGTGAGGGTGAAGACCTTGGAGAAGCTGCTGACGAAGATCGTACGCGCGATGGTGGAGGGGGTGTTGAAAGCCGCCATGCGCGCACGGTCCTCAGCCTCTGGGCCGGTGCCGATGTAGGCCAGGTCGGCCACGATTGCCAGCTCACGCCCGTCGGCCTCGATCACGTCGAGCACGGCGCGTAGGTCGTCCGGGCTGTAGGCGAAGGTGGTCGGATTGTTGGTGACAGTGAGGTAGAGGATGTGGAGATTCGGGTGGTCGCGCAGCAGCGCGGCCATCGTCTCGGGGGTCAGCTGGAAACGGTCGCCCTCGCTCGTGGGGAAGTTGATGATCTCCATGTCGAGGCTTTGCGCCTGCCAGAGCGGGACGGCGAAGCCGGGCGCGGGGAAGGCGAATCCAACCCGCCCGCCAAACTTGCTGCGGAAGTAGTGGTTCAGGCCTCGCACCGTTTTGTCAATCCCGTCGAGCGCCCCGATGCTGACGTAGACCTGATCGGGGGTGGCGGGCAGGCCGTAGGCCTGTTGGACGCGGGCCGCCAGCCGCTCGCGCAGCAGCGGATTGCCCACACCGCCGAGGTCGTAGATGCGCATGTCCCAGCCGTAGTCGCGCAGCAGGCGGCGCTCCAGCTCGGTCATGCGCTCGCGCAGCTCCAAATAGGTGGCGCCCATGCTCACCCGGCCGTTGATCTCCTCGCCCGGCAGGATGAGCCCCAGGTCCTCGCCGATGGTGCTGTAGTCGACTCCGCCGGTGACCTCAGTGATGAGACGGACGTTCACGTCGCCGATGGTGCGGTTCACTACCTCGGAGGCGATTACCGGCGCGGGGATGCCTCGGCGCCGCGCCTCGGCGGCGACCTCGTTGACCATGCGCGCCATCGCGCGGATCGGCGCCGGGTGGTCGGCCAGCTGGGGGCGCATGCGCTCTACCACCTCGGCGCGCAGCGCGCGCATCGCCGCCACGGCCGAATCCATCCCGGCGGGCAGCGGCAAAGGGTCCGAGGTTGTGGTCGTCATCATTGCTCCTGCAAGGCTCGGCGCGCCGGTCACGCACGACACTGGGCGGCTCCGGGGGGCGATCCCTTGGGGAAGTATAGCGGCCGGGCGCGCCGTTTGTCAACTTGCGGACAGGCGAATCACGGATTATAATAGGGCTCCACTGGCCGCGGCATGTGAGGCGCGGCTACCCCTGCCAACAAAGGAATCGCCCGTGCCCGACCTGACCTCCGTATTGCCCTCCGCGCAGGATTTGATCATGATGTTGCGCGTGCTCACCGCACTGCTGCTGGGGGGGCTGGTCGGATGGGAGCGGGAGCGCGTACAGCGCCCGGCCGGATTCCGCACGCACATGCTGGTGGCCGCCGGCTCCGCGACCTTCACCATCGCCAGCGTCTTCGGCTTCGACGATTTGGGCACCACGCGCGACCCGGCGCGCCTGGCGGCGCAGATTGTGAGTGGCGTCGGCTTTCTCGGTGCGGGGGTAATCTTTCGTCACCACGGCTCGATCCGCGGCCTGACCACCGCCGCGTCGATCTGGATGGTCGCCGCGATCGGCGTGCTCGCGGGCCTCGGGCTCTACTGGGTCGCGTCGTTCGCCACCATGCTGACCTGGTTTGTCCTCCGCATCCTCAAGGCCGCCGAATCTCCTGAGTATCCCGGGAAGCGCGCCACGGCTGCGACGCCGGTCGCGGCCCCTAGAGGCGCGCCCGCGGCGCCTCCGGAAGGTCCAGCCGAGCCGCCGGGCGACAAGTAAGCGGGAAGCCGGGGGTCACGGCCGCGGAGTGGCGGCCTCGGATACGCACCGCGGGCGGGCCAGCACCGTGACTCAACGTCACGATGCCGGACCGCCCGCAATTTCTCTGCTTGGCTGGATGACGCCGGGCCCTACGGGGCGCCTACCCGTTTACCACGAGGACCCGGAAGAGGTCGGACTCGGTGATGATGCCGATGGGCCGCCCGTCGTCGTCGACCACCGGCAGGCCGCTCACCTTGCGCGAGAGCATGATGCCCGCGGCCTCTTTGATCGTGGTGTTGGGCGTGACCGTGAACGGGTTGTGAGTCATCACTTCCCCGACCGTCAGCTTGGACAGCAGGTAGTTGAGCTCATACACGCTCAGGCTCGTGGCCGGCGACGGGCGCGCCTCGCGCAGGTCGCCTAGCGTCACGATGCCGACCAGGCGCTCGCCCTCGACGACCGGCAGCCGGCGGATGCCCCACTGCATCATCATGTTGTAGGCGTCGAGCACCGGGGTGGTCATTGCAATCACCTTGGACGGAGCCGTCATCCAGTGCCCCACGACCAGGGGGGTTGCGCTGCGCGTCCGCAGCGGAGGTCCACCTTCCGCTCGGATAGTGGGCGCAGGCGGAACGGCAATCATGGTGGGTTGCATGCGCTTGTCCTCCTCCAGCCCCAGCGGCCCGCCGCCGGGGAACACGCGGGTGACGATCCAACGAAGAGCACCAGCAGCCACACCGAGCACGAACCCGGCCACACACAAGTCTTGCGCAACCGGGGCCGGGTGGCGGGGTCGGGCCGTCATGCCCATAGCTCCCGGCGACTGACTTGGCTTACCGGCGAACTGGCCGATGCTCCCTGCACATCGCGCGTTTCCGGGGAGGCCTGGCCCCGGCCCGCTCAGTTTCATAATAGCGGGCCGCTATGGCATCGGCGGTGACAGCAGGTTACAGGTTCCTGACAGATGCCGCGGAGGACTCGGGGAACCAGCCAAGCACGGTCGCAGCTTCCCGCGCGATGATGCGGTCCTCTTCGGTGTGGATGACGAGCACGCGCACCGCCAATCCGGCGGCCTCGACAGCGATGTCGGGCCGAGCGGCCGCGTTGCGTGCGGAGTTGAGGACGATGCCCATAAAGGCGAGCGGCGCGCAGACGGCGGCGCGGACCGAGGCGGCATGCTCGCCAATACCGGCCGTGAAAACGAGCGCGTCGAGGCCGCCCAGTGCGGCGGCCATGGCCGCCACCGCAGCACGCACATGCCCCGCGAACATCTCGACCGCCAGGGCCGCGCGCGCATCGCCCGCGGTTGCCGCCTCCAGGACCGTGCGCATGTCGGACGACTGGCCCGAGATGCCGAGCAAGCCCGAACCGTGGGTCACCGCATCTTCCACCGCATCGATCGTCAGGCCGTGCGCGCGCTGGGCAAAGACCAGGATCCCGGGATCAAGCGTGCCACTGCGCGTGCCCATCATCAGGCCGTCGAGCGGCGTGAACCCCATGGTGGTGTCGATCGATCGGCCGGCGGCTACCGCGGCCAGTGAGCAGCCGTTGCCCAGATGGCAGGTGACAAGGCGTAGGTCGGTCACGGGCCGGCCCAACATGACCGCCGCGCGTTGGGTGCAATAGGCGTGGCTGAGGCCGTGGAAGCCGAAGCGGCGCACACCCCAATCGGTGTACCAGGCGTAGGGCACCGGATAGACGTAGGCGGCGGGGGGCAGGGTCGCGTGAAAGGCCGTGTCGAAGGTCGCGACCTCAGGTACCCTTGGCAAAGCGCGCTCCGCGGCCCGGATGCCCGCCAATGCCGCCGGATTGTGCAGCGGCGCGAGCGGGATCAGGCGCGCGATCTCGGCTTCGACGGCGGCGTCGATCCGCGTCGCCGCCTGGTAGCGGGTGCCGCCGTGCACCACCCGGTGGGCCACTGCGTCGATGCCGGCCGCGTCGGGGCCCAGTAGCGGCGGAGTCTGCGCGCGCAGCGCCGCCAGCACCGCGTCGACGCCGGCCGCGTGCTCGCCGCCGGTAAGGGTCCACGTGACCTGGCGCGTCGTGCCGTCGGCGGCATGCACGTCCAGGCTGGCCCGCGCTACGCCGAGTTGGGCGGTCCAGTCGATCTGTCCATCGGCGCGAACCGTCTCCACCGTCGCGTCGACGGCGATCAGGCTGAATTTGAGCGTGCTGGATCCCGCGTTGAACACAAGCACCTGCATGAACTTACTCCTTCCCTACCCCTGATCTCGCGCGAGACGATGCGCAGATCGGAGACCGGGTGCGCGATGTAATTCAAAGGGGCTCGTCACGCCACCACTCCGGCGTGCCGTCCTCAGGAGTTCGGCCGAGTTGATGGGTAATCGGGACGGCACCTCAATCCAACAGCGGTTTGTGTATTCTGTTATAATGGAATGGTATCATGGCGGGTCAAGGGAGCCGTGAATATGGAGTATCAAAGGAAGCAAAATGCGATTCCTCATTGTGGATGACGACAAGAGCATCGTCGAGGCCGTGACGATCGGCCTGCAGTTCCAGTGGCAGGATGCGGAAGTCCATAGCGCCACGGATGGCGAGCAAGGGCTGTCGCTGTTCAATAACCTGAGCCCGGACGTGACGTTGCTCGACGTGAACTTGCCCCGCCTGAGCGGGTTCGAGGTGCTCTCGCGGGTACGCGAAGTCTCGGACGCCCCCGTGCTCATGCTAACCGCGCGTGGCGACGAGATGAGCAAGGTGCGCGGGCTCGAGCTGGGCGCCGACGACTATCTGGTCAAGCCCTTTAGCCACCTGGAGCTCTTCGCGCGGATCAAGGCCGTGCTGCGCCGCGCCGACCTGCCCGCGCCCATTAGCGCCGCGCCCTCTTTCGTCTCGGGCGATCTGACCGTCAATTTCGACAGCCGTGAGGTCACGGTAGCGGGTGAGCCGGTCAAGCTGACGCCGACCGAGTACAAGCTGCTCTACCAGCTGGTACGCAACGCCGGCCGCGTGTTGCCGTTCGACACGCTGCTGGGCAAGGTCTGGGGCGACGAGTATCGCGGTGATATGGACTATTTGAAGACGTATATCAGTCGCCTACGGAAGAAGCTGGGGGATGACCCGGAAAACGCGCGCTACATCATCACGGAACGGTCGATCGGGTATCGTTTCGTCCAACTCCCCGCCGCCACGACCAGCGGCGCCTGAGCCCGCCAATCGGCCGGCCCCGCCTCGAGACGATGGCCTGATGCCCGCTGCCGGACCGCAGCCGGACGGCACCCCGCCGCCCGAGCCGGATCTTGCCGAGCCCGGCGTCGAGCGCCTGCTCGCGCTGAATCGTGCTGCGATCGCCATCACGAGCGCGCTGGATCTCGACAACCTGCTGCAGTGCATCGTCGACAGCGCGCGCACGCTGATCGGCTGCCGTTATGCCGCGCTCGGGGTGCTCGGCGAGGACGGTTACATAGTCCGCTTCCCCACGTCCGGCATCTCGCCGACCGAGCGCGAAGCGATCGGCGCGCCGCCGCGCGGCCACGGCCTGCTCGGCGTGATGTTGCGCGCCGGCCACAGTTTGCGCATCCCCGACATGAGCCAGGACCCACGCGGTGTGGGCTTCCCACCGAACCACCCGCCTATGACCAGCCTGCTTGGCGTCCCGATCTTCGTGCAGGGCCGGCTCATGGGCGACCTCTACCTGACCGACAAGATCGGCGGTCCGGAGTTCACCGAGCAAGACGAGTGGCTGGTACAGCTGCTGGCGACGCACGCCGCCACGGCGCTGACTAACGCCGACCTGCTCGAGCAGGTCAACCGCGCGCACGCGCGCACCGAGGCGTTGCTGCGCGTCTCGCAGGCGATCAGCCGCTCAGTCGAGCTGGATGAGGCGATCCATCTGATCCTCGACGCGGCCGGCACCCTGCTCGACGCGCCCGGCGCCGGCATCTACTTGCTGGAGACCGGCTCGTCGCGGGCAGACACGCTCAGCGGCGCGCGCTACGCCATCGGCATCGAGGGCGACTTCGTGACCACCCTCGCCGAGTTACCTCTGGAGCGCACGGTTGCCGGGCGCGTCGTAACCCAGGGCACGACCCATTACGTGGCCGACACGCGCGCTGACCCGGATCTGGTGCTCCCGCGGCTGGCCGGCGGCGAGGAGATCCGGTCGATCCTGGCCGTGCCCCTGCGCATCGAGACCCAGCTCATCGGCGCCCTGGCGTGCTACGGGTTACGCCCCGGCCGCTTCGACCCCGGCGCGGCACAGCTCTTGGAGGCCTTCGGCACGCAGGTCAGCATAGTGCTGGGCAACGCCCGGCTCTACGAGGAGGCGCAGCGCGGGCGCGCCGCCGCCGAGCGCGAGCAGCACCGCCTCGAAGAGCTGGAGCACATGAAGGACGAGTTCCTCTCGACGGCCGCACATGAGCTCCGCACCCCGCTGACCACCGTGCGGATGTCGGCGGGGCTGGCACTCGAGCAGCTGCAGGCGCTGGCGGCGCAGCCCGATAAGCCCGTGGTGGATCCACGAAATCTTGAACCTCGTCGAGCTGACCGTCGAGAGCAGCGAGCGCATGCAGTCGCTCGTCAACGACCTGCTCGATCTGACCCGCCTGGAGCAAGGCGGGCGGGGCCTCGTCATGGTCGACGTCGACATGCGCGATGTCATCACGGCCGTGATCGGCACGGTCCAGCCGCTCCTGGAGAGCAAAGCCCAAAAGCTGGTGCTGCATCTGCCCGAGGCGCGCTACCTGGTGCGCGGCGACCGGGCTCGACTGGAGCGGGTGCTGATCAACCTGCTGTCGAACGCGCACAAGTATTCGGGCCCGGGCAGCCAGAATCGAGGTGCGGGCGCTGCGCACCGGCAACGAAGTGCAGGTGCTCGTGCGCGACAACGGGCCGGGCATCCCGCCGGACGAGCGCGAGCACATCTTCGAGCGCTTCTATCGCAGCAGCCAACACCGGCAGGACCGCACGGCCAGCACCGGCCTGGGCCTGCCCATCGCGCGCACCATCGCCGAGCTCCACCGCGGCCGGCTCTGGGCCGACGCGGCGCCCGGCGGCGGCAGCATCTTCACGCTCGCCCTGCCGATCCAGGCTTGAACGGGCGCGGCCGCGCGTCCGTCCTGCCGTTCACCCAGGAGGACCCGCATGACAAACTCGCCGCCAACGCCGGCCGACTACACCTTTGACCCCGACCTGGCCCACGCCGCCACCATGCCGGCGCGCTGGTACCGCGCGCCCGAGTTCGCCGCGCTAGAGAAGGAGCGCATCTTCGCGCGGACGTGGCAGGCCGTCGGCCGCGCCGAGGAGGTGGCCCGAGCAGGCGACTTCTTCACCTGCGAGGTCGTCGGCGAGCCGCTCGTGGTCACGCGCGGCACCGACGGCGTGCTGCGGGCCTTCTACAACGTCTGCCGCCACCGTGCGGGCAACGTCGCCGCGGGCAAGGGTAACCGCAAGTCACTGCAGTGCCGGTACCACGGCTGGACCTATGCGCTCGACGGCCGCCTGCTGACCACGCCGGAGTTCGAGGGCGTGGCCGATTTCGACAAGTCGTGCTACGGTCTGCAGAGCGTGCGCGTCGACACCTGGGGCCCATTCGTCTTCGTCAATCTCGACCCCGCGGCACCGCCGCTGGCCACGTTCTTCGGTCCGATCCTCGACGAGACGGCACACATCCCGCTGGGCGACATGCGCCTGGTCGAGCGGCGCGACTACGTGATCGCTTGCAACTGGAAGGTCTACATCGACAACTACCTGGAAGGCTACCACGTGCCGATCGCGCACCCCGGGCTTTACCGCGAGATCGACTACGCAGGCTACAAGGTGGAGACGCATCGCTACCATTCGCGCCAGATCGCGCCGCTCCGGCCCGTGAGCGGCAACGGCTCCGGGCGCCGCTACGCCGAGGTGCGCCCCGACGAGGAAGTGCTCTACTACTGGATCTTCCCGAACTTCATGGTGAACATCTACCCCGACAACATGTCGAGCAACCTGATCCTGCCGCTCGGCCTCGACCGCACGCTGACGGTCTTCGAGTGGTACTTCCACGAGCAGGGAGGCGGCGCCGCCTGGGAGGGCGTACAGCAGGCGGTCGCTTTCAGCGACGAGATCCAGCAGGAGGACATCGTGATCTGCGAAGCGGTCCAAAAGGGCCTGAGCTCGCGCGCCTATAGCCAGGGCCGCTTCTCGGTGCAGCGCGAGAACGGTGTGCATCACTACCACGGCCTGATGCACGAGTTCCTGACGCGGGAGGACTGAGCCGCCGGGGACACCGTGCCGCCGCGGGCCGGGCAACACCGGGGCCCGGTGGGGTTGATCCCACCGGGCCCCGGCGCAAGCCGCAGCGCGGCTACGGCTGCAGGCCGTCCAGTACCTGGCCCTCGATCGCCAGGCGGACGCTGTGGACCGTCGGGAACTGACGCAGCGTTTGCGTGATCTGCGCCGTGATCAGGCGGACGCGCGCCGAGCCGCCGCCGTAGGCGTTGAGCTCGCGCGAGAAGTCGGCGGTCGCCGCCCCGTCGACGATGGTCACGCCGCGCAGGGTGACGCGCGGGCCCCAGTCGGGCGTGCGGCCGAGATACTGGAGCACGGCGGCCGGCAGCGGCAAGGCGGTCCCGAAGCCGATCTGACTGATCGCGGGCGGGCCCCAGAGGAGCTCTTCGAGCGCCGCCGTCGCCACGCGCGGCGTGGCCAGGATGACGCGCTGCTGCGGCTGCACCAGATCGGGCGAACCCGAGATCGTCCAGTACAGTTGGATCGTCTGGGTGCCGGGATCATGCGGGTTGACGACCGTCAGCGACCGGTGAAAGAGCACCGCGCCCGAGGCATCCACGATCTCCAGCGTCGCCGCCTGCGTAGGCGGCTCGGGCGGCGCGAGCGCGTTTACCCAGTCCAGATTGCCGATGAGCAGGCCGGTGCCGTCCTCGCCCGGCAGCAGCGTGTACTGGTTGGTCAGCGTCGTGCCGCCGGCCCAGCGGAGGCGCGCGCTCACGGCCTGGCCGGCCTGGCCGAAGCGCGCCAGGAGGTGCACCGGTAGCAGCACGCGGGCGCCGGCCTCCGGGATCTGCAGGCCGGCGGGCCGGGCGATCAGGGGCAGATAGTCGGCGCCGATGTTGGCGCGCTCCACCTGCCACTCCGCCGGGTTAAGCGGGTCGTAGCTGAGCACCGCGCGCTCGAACGCCTGGATCTGGACAGTGCGCGTGACGCCCTGCTTGGTCACCTGGGCGGTCAGCACCGGGGTGAGGGGCAAGCCCACGTCATGCAGCCAGCCGCCCGGGAACAGGTCGGAACGCGTGATGTACGCCCAGAAGTAGGTGGGTACCGCGTAGCCGGGCGCGGGTCGCAGCCAGGAGTCGAGCGGCACGAAGACCGCCTGGCCTTCGGGTAGCAGGGTCGTGCCGCCTCGTGAAGCCGGCGGGCGGGGCCACACGTCGCCCAGGATCGGCCGCGGCGGCCAGCGCGGCGTAGGTCAGGCTCGTGCCGCTGACGCCGCCCGCCGGCGGATGGGCCAGCAGATCCGCGCCCAACCGGCCGTACATGAACGCCCAGGTCGGGTCCGGCGTCTCGTAGCGGTGGTCTTCGATGCGGCCCTTCTCAAAGTACTGCGCCGCGCCCATACCCACCTGCGTCACGCCCGTGAGCGGGTGGCCGAGGACACGCAGGCCCTCATGCGCCGCATAGTAGTCCGCGAATGCCGGGTGGATGTCCGGGACCGGGGCAGCGGCCCGGACCGGAAGCCCCGGCGCGAGCGCCGGCAGCAGCAGCAGCGCGAGCAGCGCCACGCCCCAGCGTCCTCTCCCTCTTGGTAACATGACCGGTTCCTTTCACGTGTGCCGTCGGGCGCCCGCGCGCAGGCACAGAGCGCGGGCGCCGTGCCCCTTCGGTGGTCCTATTGTAGAGAACCGGCCTGTATGGAGAGGTATATGTGCGTAAAGCCCGGGTGGCAGTTACGCGCCCGGCGCAATGGCGCGCGCGATCAGGAAGGCGGCCGCCGCGGCGATGCCGCCGATGAGCGCGGTCTGCACGGCGCTGCGCCCTGGGTGCGTGCCCGTGAAGCGGCCCTTGATATAGCCGAAGATGAGCAGGGCGATCAGCGTGACGACGACCGAGATGTTCAGCGCGGTGCTCGCCGTGCCGGCGAGCATGTAGGGGGAGAGCGGGATGAAGCCGCCCACGACATACGAGAGGGCGATGGTCAGGGCGCTCTGCAAGGCGCGGCGGGGCTCGGGCGCTTCCAGGCCGAGCTCGAAGCGCATCATGAAGTCGACCCAGGCCTGGGGTTTGGCCGCCAGCGCCTCGACGATGGGGCGGCTCTGCTCGGGGGTGAGCCCGTAGCCCTCGAAGACCTCCTGCACCTCGGTCTTTTCGACCTCAGGCACGGCGCGGACCTCTTCCTCCTCGCGGCGGCGCTCGCTGGCGTAGTGCTCGGCGTCGCTGCGGGCGGCGAGGTAGCCGCCGAGACCCATGGCGATGGAGCCGGCGGCGATCTCAGCCAGCCCCGCCGTGATGATGACGGCGGTGTTGCTGACCGCGCCCGAGAGGCCGGCCGCGAGGGCGAACGGCACCGTGAGGCCGTCGGACATGCCGATGACGACGTCGCGGACGGTCTCGCCGGCCGTGAAGTGGCGCTCGATATGCGGGGTCTGGGGCACGGGGTCTCTCCTTCCAGGTAGGGCGGCGCGGCGGGCTTAGGGCACCCCGGCCTTGCCGCCCGACGCCGCCCACAACGCCTGACCGGCCGCGTGCGCGGTCCAGCCGCCCGCCGGGCAGTCCTGCAAAAGGCGGGCCGTGCGCTCGCGCAGGCGTGCCGCGTAGCGCTGATAGTAGGCGGCGGTGAAGGCAACCGGGCCCAGGTCGGGGATCTGCTGGGCGATGAGCTCATCGAAGAAGGGGTAGACGTCGGGGCGGACGGCGGCCAGCACGGCCGACGCCGTGGCCGGGCCCACGCCCGCGAGCGTGGCGAGCGCGGCGATGGGGCGCCGCGGGTCGGGGACGGCGGCCAGGGCCGCACGGCCCGCCGCGTCGACGGCGGCCGGGTCGTTGCCCCGCACGAGGCGGCGGTTGCGCTCGCGCCAGGCGCCGCGCTTCATCTTCCAGCTGAGCACGCGGTCCAACTCCTCGGGCGTGACGAAGCCCGGCCGGCGCGCGGCCAGCAGGCCGGTCAGTTCCTCCCGATACCAGCGGTCCAGGTCGACCAGGCCGTTCACGCCTTGCGCGGCCACCACCGCCGGGTAGCGGGCCAGCGCCGCGTCCCAGTCGGCGCACGCGGCGCTGTTCCACAGATTGGGCGTCGCCATCGGTGCTCCTTCCTTGCCGGATTCGCCGGCCGTGCCGGCTGGCGACGGCCGCTCTGGCCCGCCTGCCACAGGTGTCCGGATGGGACAGTTTAACTCAGTTTGTCCCAGAATTGCGGTTCTCCACGCCTAGGCTCACGGCCCACGCGAAGCCTGTCCGGCAAATAATAGCTAATATCAGTACTAATCTTGCATTCTGGCCCTGGGACAAAGTCGGGCCGGCGGACGGCAGCCGGCGCGGCCGAGACCGACGGGGCCAAGTCGCGCCGCGGCGGCCGCCGGGCCGAGACGCGAGCGTGCGGCTTGCCGCGGGCCGTGGCTCAATGCTATAATCCGCCGGGGCCGGCAACCGGCGGCAACCGGCGCGGCCCCGCCCGCCACGGAGGAGCCGCCCATGCACCGCACCCTGATCCTGCTGGCCCTGCTGGGCGTCGCGCTGGGCGGGGCCGCCTGCGACATCATCAGCACGGGGCTGCGCGGCTCCGGCACCCGCAAGACCGAGACGCGGACGACCGGCGCCGTCCACGAGGTGGACTTCGATGGGCCGGGCACGCTCGTGCTCACGCAGGGCAACCCCGCGGCGCTGCGCGTCACTGCCGAGGACAACCTGCTGCCCCTCCTCACGACGACGGTCGACGGCGGGCGGCTGACCATCCGCCTGACGCCCGGCAGCTACAGTAGCGTGACGCCGACGCAGCCAATCACCTACGCGCTGACCCTGCCGGGCGTGGACACGCTGGTCGTAACCGGCAGCGGGGTCATCGTCGTGCCTCAGCTGGCGGTCGATACCCTGCAGGCCACTGCCGGCAACTCGGGCAAGCTCAGTCTGAACGACCTGACGGCCGGCACGGTGAACCTCGAGCTCTCCGGATCGAGCACGGCCCAGGCCAGCGGGCGGGCGACGCAGCAGATCGCCACGCTCAGCGACTCGGCGACCTACGACGGCAGCGCACTGGTCAGCGAGACCGCGCGCACGGGCATCGGCAACTCGGCGCGGGCGACCGTGCAGGTGACCGGCACGCTCTACGCGACGGTCAGCGGCAGCGGGCTGCTGCGCTTCCGCGGGTCGCCGCAGGTCGAGCAGCACCTGAGCGGCGCCGGCCAGATCCAGCCCCTCGGCGGCCCCTGATCGGCGGGCCGCGCGCCTAATTTGACGGCTTATCGAGCGGCGGCTCGCTCGCGTAGAAGTCGGCGTAGAAGCGGGGCACGTAGCTGTCGAGCAGGGCGGTCACGCGGTCCGGGTCGGGCGCGGCCACGATCAGGCCGGCGTGGTTGGACCGATCGACCCGCCAGACGATCTCGGGATCCTGGTAGGCGCTCGTGTCCGGGTGCTCCTGCCGGGCGAGCGAGAGGATGATCCCGGCGTAATCGGCGCGGCGCGGGGGCAGGACGTAGGGGCGGGCACCGCCCGCGATCTCGATGTGCGCCCACTCGGCCCAGAGGTTGACGCCGGTCGACGCCTCGACAAGCTCCACGATGTGCGCGCCGCCGACGCGTGCCGCCGTCTCCAGGAAGTAGAACCGCCCATCGGCGTCGCCGCGGATGAACTCGGTGTGGGTGACGCCGCGGACGAAGCCGAGCGCGGCGATCAGCTCGCGGATCAGCGCCTGCAGGGCCTGCACGTCGGGCGACTCGCGGGGCAGGGTGCTCGTGATGAACAGACCGCCCTCGTGGGCGACGTTCATGGGAGGCGTGCGGTAGCGATGGACCTCGGCGAAGACGACCTCGCGCTCCGACACGATGGCGTCCACGTGGAAGACGGCGCCAGGTACGAACTGCTCGAGCACGTAGTAGGACTGGCGGTCGCCGAGGAGATCGAGGACCGGCCAGAGCTCGTCCGGGTGGGTGACCTTGCGGATGCCGACGGCAGAAGCCTCGGAGCGCGGCTTAAGCACCCAGGGCGGCGGCACACGCGCCATGTACTCGCGGATGCGGTCATAGTTGAGCACGGGCACGAAGTCGGGCACGAGGATCGCCTTGTCGCGCGCCTCGACGCGCATGGCGAGCTTGTCGCGGAAGTAGCGCGCGGTGGTGTCGCCCATACCAGGCACGCGCAGGTGCTCGCGGAGCGCGGCGGCCGTCTCGACGTCGTAGTCGTCGAGGGGGACGATGCGGTCGATCATGCGGCTGCGGACCAGGTAACTGACGCCGTGGATCACGGCCTGGCGATCGGTCAACGTCGGCATGAAGTAGATCTCGTCGATGGAGTTGCGGGGCCAGGTGGCGTCGCGGAACTTCTCGCGGGTGAGCAAGATGACGTGACAGCCTTCGGCCTTGCAGGCGCGCAGGAAGGCGGCGCCTTTCTCGTAGCTGGCCAGCGCCAGGATCGTCGGCGGCCCCGAGTTGCTCATGGCACGTCTCCCTTCGTTCCCCTGCCCGCCCTCGTGGCGCTCATTATAGCACACGCAGCCGCTCGGTTGCCGTGACGGGGTGTCGGGCGTTGGGTTTTGCGCGGCCACCGGAGGATGGGCGCGCACTCAAGCGCCGGCGGGCGCCCCCTGGTGAGGGGGCGGCATGAAGGGTCTCCGGACGGCTCGGTCTGCCCGGGGCAACATCGCGATCGCTGGGGGGGCCGGTCGATGTGGAAATGCCTAACTCAAGGCAAGATCCCGCAGTCGGAGATCCTTCACTTCGTTCAGGATGACAAAGGGAGGTGAGGATGACACAGGGGGGAGGATGACGAGGGGAGGTCAGGATGGCACGGGCAGGTCAGGATGGCACGGGCAGGTCAGGATGACATGGGGCCCAGGTAGCCCGCCTTTCCGCGGGGCGCGACACGGTGACGGCACAGTGCGTTAGAAGGATCGACGCACGCGGCAGTCATTGCGTGATGCGACGTGGCGCTTCTGCCCGGGCTGCCTTCTCGTCGCATCGAAAGGAGTGTTGAGGATTATGTCAAGTAATGTCGGGGACACGCGCTTCGTGAATCCGCCCGGGCTCTTCCCGCCCCCCGGGTTCAGCCATGTGGCCGAAGTGCGCGGCGGGCGGATCGTCTTTATCGCCGGGCAGGTGGCCCTCGACCAGTCGGGAGCGCTAGTCGGCGCGGGCGACTTCGGGGCGCAGGCCGAGCAGGTCTTCCAGAACCTGCAGACCGCGCTCCGCGCCGTGGGCGCTGAGTTCGGCCAGGTGGTCAAGCTGAACATCTACGTGCGGGACATGGGGCAGCTGCGCACGCTGGCCGAGGTGCGGGACCGCTACGTCGACACCAGCCGGCCGCCCGCCAGCACGGCGGTGGAGGTGAGCCGGCTAGCGCGGGATGGGCTGCTGCTGGAGGTCGAGGCGGTGGCCGCGCTCCCGGCGTAGGGTTCCACCAAGAATTGGGGGTAAGCCGTTCAGCACTTGGCGCGAACCCAAGCGCTTCCCGCCCCCCTTTGGCGTCCCGAACAACGTGAAGGGTCACCGTGTTGAGCACCCTGCCTGGCCCAACGTCGGGGCGGCCGGGCAGCCGTTCGTCACGGAAATTCCTTACCCAAGGCAAGATCCCGGAGTTGGAGATCCCTCACTTCGTTCGGGATGACAAGGGTCGGGCAGGAGGAGAAAGGACCCGGAGGATGACAAGGGGCGCTGCCGCGGGCAGCATACGAGCGGGCCCCCGGCAGGGGCACAGCGCCGCCCCGCGAATCGCGCCCCCGATTCCTCGTCGCAGTCCGGCGTGGCGGCCCGGTTGACAACGCCGGGCGCGGCCCTTAGGATGGGCACACAGGGGCCGGCGCCCAGCCGCCGGCCGGGAAGGGGATGCCCATGGCCGGCACCGCGACGCGCGCGACGCCCACACCGCCACATTATCGGGCGTTCTACATCTGGATCACCGGGGCTACGGATGGGCCCATGGCAGCCGTCGACGGGGCGCCGGGCGGCAGCCTGGCGGCGACGCCGCTCGACCGCAGCGACTGGGCAGGCGTGCAGACGCTGCTCGCGCAGGTCCGCGCGGGCGTGCGCGACCCCGGTACGGCGGCGGCGCTGGGACGCGGCCTCTTTGCCCTGCTCTTCACCCCGCCGCTGCGCGATCTCTACCAGCGAGCCTCGGCCGGCTGGGGCCGGGCGAGCGGCTGCGCCTGCTGCTGCGCTGCGACGTGCCGGACCTGGCCACGCTGCCGTGGGAACTGCTCTGCGACCCAACGTCGGGCGTGCCGGGTGGCGCCTTTCTGGCGCTCGACGCCGGAGTCTCCATCGCTCGCTACTTGCCCGAGCCCAGCAGCCCCGGGCTGCCGCCGCTCAGCGGGCCGCTACGGGTGCTGGCCGTCTTCAGCAGCCCGACCGACCAGCCGGCCCTCGACCTGGCGCGCGAGGTGCGGCTGATCCGCCAGGCGCTGGGCGGGCTGCCGCCCGAGCGGATCCAGGTGGACATGCTGATGCGGGACGCGGTCGCACAGGTGGCCGGACCAGGCGCGGCGCCGCTGGGGCCGCCGTCCCCAGCGGCGTTGCTCGGCGCGCTCGCCGCCGGCTACGAGGTGCTGCACTATGCCGGGCACGGCAGCACTGCCTGCGGGCGGGCCGGGCGTGCTCGCGCTGGAGGACGCGGGCGGGCACACGGCGCTGCTCGATTCGGCCGCCCTGCGGATCGCGCTGCAGGGCACGCCCACGCGCCTGGCCGTGCTCAGCGCGTGCAACACGGCGGGCAGCGCGGCGCCACCCGCCGCGGAGCCGGGCCTACGTGACATCCTGGGGAGCCGACCTCCGCCCGCCCCGCCGGTTGCCTCGGCCCTGGCCGTGGCCCCGGCGCTGGTCGACGCGGGGCTGCCCGCTGTCGTCGCGATGCAGTTCGCCATCCCCGATGTGGCGGCACTGTCGTTCGGCCGCACGCTCTACAGCGCCCTGGCCCGCAACGCGCCCATCGACGCGGCGCTCATGGAGACACGGAAGGCGCTGCGCGTCGATCCGGTGAGCCCGCAAGCCGACTGGGCCACACCGATCCTGTACCTGCAGGACGTGGGCGATGGGCTGCTCTGGCAGCCGGCGGATGCGGGGAGCCCGGCGGCGGCCAGCGGCGACGCGACGGCGGATACGTCAGGGCCGGCACCCACGCGGCACGGGGGGATCGAGTTCCTGGGGCCGACGACGATCCACGGGCCGGTGGCCGGGGGCGACATCGGCAGCCTTACGATGGGGGACATCTACGGCGCGCCACCCGGCCCGGCGCCGGCAGCCCCGACGAACGCGGCCGCCGCGCTGCAGCCCGCCTTCGCGACCCTCGTGGGCGCGATCGACGACGACGCGCTGCTGGCGCAGGCGCGGGCACTGCGGCAGGAGCTCCTGGCGGCGCAGCCGTCGTGGACGCGGCTGAGTGAGATCCGGGTGGCGCTGAGCACCGCGCCGGGGCTCGCCGCCGCGACGGCCACGTTCTTCGCCGACCCGGCGGTGCGCGTCATCGTGGGGGCGGCCAAGCTGCGGTTCGCCGAAGCGTAGGCGGCGCTACGCGGCGGGCGCCGCCTCGGTCGGAGCGCCGATCGGCTGCCGCCGGGCGAGGAGCAGCGCGCCGACGCCGAGCGCGGTCAGCAGCGCGGCGAGGGGGAAGATGACGAAGACCCCCGCTAGCGGGATCGCCAGGCTGCCGAGCGCGGGCCCGACCGCACCGCCCACGTTGACCGGCAGGTAGGCGAAGGCCATCACGCGGCCGCGCTGGTCGAGGATCGTCGAATCGGCCAGCACGCTGAACGAGATGGCGAAGACGCCCGAGCCGAGCCCGTTGATGATCGCCCAGGCGGCACCGAACTCGAATAGATCGCCGGTGGCGAGCGGCAGCAGCCAGAGCCCGGCCAGCAGGGCACCACCGCCGACGAGCACACGCCATTGGCCGTAGCGGTCGGCCAGCGCCCCAAACACGGGGCTGAGCACCAGGGTCACGAGACCCCCGGCGCCGAGCACGAGCCCCACGGCGGTGCCGGGGTCGGTTCCCTGGTAGAGCGCGCCGACGACCACCGGCGCGTAGGTGATGGCCAGCATCCACCCGGCGAAGAGGACGAACAGCGCGGGGAAGAGCGTGCGGAGCCGCGGCGAGCGAACCACGATGCCGACCGAATCGGCGGCCATCGCCAGCAGCGGGCCGCGACGAGTCCCGGCGTAGGTGTCGCGGTAGCCGAGGGTCAGCGCGGCGATGACGGCGAGCATCAGGGCCACGTCGACGGCCATGAGCGCGGCGAAACCCCAGGCGTCGACGATGGGCCCGCCGAGCAGCGGCCCCAGGAAGGCGCCGAGGGGGCCCGCGCCGTTAAGGATCGAGAAAGCCAGGCCCTGCCGCGCGCGAGGGGTGCGCTCGGCCAGCGTGGCCATCATGAGCCCACTGTTGCCGAGGGCAAAGCTCTGGATGCAGCGCGCCAGCAGGAACACCCAGACATTGCCGGCCAGCAGCGCGAGCGTGCCGGCGAGGGCATGGGCGACGTAGGAGCGGATGATGATCGGCCGGCGGGCGTAGCGATCGGCCAGGGCGCCCCAGAAGGGGAGCAGGGGGATGCCGACCACCGCCGCCGCGGCGCTGACCCAGCCGGTCCAGGCGGGCACATCGGCCGGGGGGACGCCGAGCTGCGGCAGGTGCAACGGGGTGAAGGCGCCCAGCTGCCCCCAGAAGACGACTTCGATGAGGTTGGCGGCCGTGTAGAGGACGAGCAGGCGGATCCAGGTTGCGCTCGTCTCTTGTTCCGTGGCACGCATCTCGCAGGCCCTCCCGTGAGCCGGCACCGCCGCAGAGTGCCGGCCACCCGCTCCCCCGGCATTGTACCCGATTACGGCGCTAGACAGGCAGCACGAAAGGTGCTACAGTACGGGCGAGCGAGCGATCTCAGCCCCCCACAGGCCTCCCAACTGGGGACACCGCGACAAGGAGTAGTGGCGTGCATCAGGAATTTGAGTTCCAACCGGTGAACCGCGGCGCATTGTGGACCAAGCTGAACCTGACAACGGCGCAGCTGGCCGCCCTCTGCGACCTAACCACCCGGCAAGTCAGCTATTGGGCGCAGAAAGGCTATCTCCCCCGTTCCCCGGCGAACCCCGAGCGCTTCAATGGCGATGCCGTCGACCTCTGTATCCTGATCAAGCAAGCCATGGACGCCGGTGCGACGCTCTCCGAGGGGGCGCGCATGGCGGTTGCGTATATCGCGGACCAGATTCGCCGCCAGCCGCAGATGAACAACTTCGAGCCACCCGCCCTGCGCGACATCTACAACAAGCTCACAGGCGTCGAACAGACGGTGCGCCTGATCCGCGAGGTGATCGAGCCACAGCTGCCTCCGGTCGGCGCGGACCGCGCGGATCCTGTCCTCGCGAACGCGCAGTAGGCGTCCGGCATATATCTTGCTTGCTCCACGGTGACTCGTGCGGACCGCCCGCGCGGTCAGCGAAAGCCCTCGGCCCCGGCGGCGCCGCGTCCAGCGGCGGCCGGCCCGGCCGACGAAGGAGACAAGCACCATGAGCGATCAACAATCTCGGCAGGGAAAGGACCGCGCGGCCAAGGCGCCCAAGGCGGCGTCCGAGAGCGGCGCGCAGTGGCCGCCTGATCAGCTGCCGAATCCCACTGCGAACACCAGCCTGACCTCGCCCGGCCCGCCGCCCGAATCGGCGGTCGCCGGGGCGCCGCCCAGCCAGCCCGCCCGGGGCCGCCAGTCGCGCGGCACGCGGCGGCAGGGCAACCGATGGCCGCGACGCGGTCAGGCACGCCACTGCAGCCCGGCGACGTGATCCCGTGGGATCCGGCGGGCAAGCTGGACGACGAGGTGGAGCGCCGCACGGCAGGCCCGGCCCCGGCGACCGGCGGGACGCCTGGCGCGCTGGGCGAAACCGTGAGCCCGAACCGCTACGCCGGGGCGACCGACGCGGCGCCGACGAGCCCACCCGCCGGGGCGACGACCACGCTCGGCGGCATGACTGGGACCGAGGCGGCCGCCGAATTGAGCGGCGCCCCCGGCTACTTCCCCAGCGAGGAGGCGCCGAGCGGCTATCCCGAGGGCCACGGCGAAGTGTATTGATGCGCGCCCCTGCATCCGGCGCACCACTCCGGCAGGACGGCCATCGCCGCCCTGCCGGGCTTGTGTGTCATCCGCTCCGCCATGAGTGATTCCAGCGCGGACTGGACGCGGCTGCGGCACGAGTACGAGGCGGCGGGCCTGCGCACGGACTCGGTCGACCCCGACCCGCTGGTGCAGTTCGCGGAGTGGCTCGACGCGGCGCAGGCCGCGGGCCTGCCCGAGCCGCACGCGATGACGCTGGCGACGGCCACGCCCGACGGGCGGCCCGCCGCCCGGATGGTCTTGCTGCGCGGCTTCGATGCCCGCGGCTTCGTCTTCTACACGAACTACGCGAGCCGCAAGGCGGCCGCCCTGACGGCCAACTCGCGCGCGGCGCTCGTCTTCTACTGGCCGGAACTGCACCGCCAGGTGCGGGTCGAGGGCACGGTGGCGCGGGTGGACGCGGCCGAGTTGGATGCGTACTTCGCGGGGCGGCCGCGCGGCAGCCAGATCGGCGCGTGGGCGTCGGCGCAAAGCGCGCCGATCGCGGACCGCGCCGCGCTGGAGCGGGCGGTGGCGGCGGTGGAGCAGGCGTATGCGGACCAACCCGTGCCCCGGCCGCCGTTCTGGGGCGGCTTTCGGGTCACGCCGGAGTGCCTGGAGTTCTGGCAGGGCCAGCCGAGCCGGCTGCACGACCGCATCCGCTACGACCGCTCGGGCGCCGGGGGATGGACCATCCAGCGGCTGCAGCCGTAGGGCCGGCCGCCCGCCGCCCGGCCGGCGCCCGGCGCCCGCCCATCCCGGCACTTCGCGCACGATCCTGCGGCGGCGCTGGTCGCGCGGCGGAGCGCCCTCCTATCGTTGGGCCCGGACGTCCGTTTCTTGCCGCCATTCCGCAGCACGCCCTTCCCCGGCCGCGGGGCGCACCCTACTTTGCGGCGCTAGGGGTGGCGGCCGGGCCAGTTGGTGAGAGGCAGGTACGTCGCCGTGGTGCTGGGCATGATGCGCACCGGGTAACTGTCGCGGAAGATCGCGGCCGCGGGCTTGGCGGAGCCGTCCAGCCGGAACAAGCCGAACCACTCCTCGAACGAGATGCCCTTGCCGCCGGTGGTCGAGCCGGGGACGAAGTCCTGGAGCGCCCACTGGACGACGCCCGAGAGGGTGCTGGCCTTGGCGTCGCCGAGCATGGAGTGGTAGAGGAAGGTCTGCGTCGGCTCGTCGTAGACGGCGGCGGGGCTCGATTGGGCGGCCGGGCCGGTGGGCCAGCCCATCTCCTCCAGCAGGATGGGCTTGGTCGTGCGCGATTCGATGTCGTCGATCTGGGTGCGCAGCGCGCCCGCGCTGTAGCAGTGGAAGCTGACAAAGTCGACGCTGTCGATCAGGCGCGCGCCCGCGGGGGCGGCCCAGAGGTCGGCGTAGTTGCTGACGCCGATGGTCAGCGGGTGGTTGGGATCGATGGCCCGGACGGCGGCGGCCACCCGCGCGGTCCAGTCGATCACCTGGTCTGGGTGGCCGTTCCAGGTCGCGTAGTTCTCGGGCTCGTTGTGCAGGTCCCAGGCGAGCACGCGGTCGTCCCGGGCGAACGGGCCGACGATGCCCTGCAGGTAGTTGAGTTGGCGCTGGAACTCGTGGGTCCCCGCGGCCGGGAAGCTGTCGCTCCAGTCGAAGAGCACGAAGATCACCTTGATGCCGTAGACCTGGGCGATCTGGAGCAACTGGGTCATCTGGTTGGTGAGCCAGCCATGGATCTGGTCGCACTTGTCGGGCGGCTTCTCGCAGCCGTCGCCCCAGACGATGGCCAAAGCGTCATTGTGGTCGTAGGGCAGGCCGATGCGGATCGTGTTGATGCCGAGGGCCTGAGCCTGGGCAAGCTCCCGCTGGACGGTGGGGCCGTCCCAGTGCGTCCAGGTGCCGACGAACGGCCAGCTGTGCAGCCAGTAGTTGGTGCCCTTAAGGCGCACGGGCGCCCCGGCGTAGGTGAACTGATTGCCGGAGAGGCGCACGAACGTGTCGGGCAGGCCCGATGCGGCGGGCGGCGCGCTCCCGCCGCCGGGCGGTGCGGCCGGGTCGGTGACCGGGCCGTAGCGCCAGGTCTCGTAGTGCTGGCCGACATTGCCCATCTGCACGCGCCAATCGGCGGGCGCAGAGGGCACGTAGGTCAGCACGCGGCGCTGGAAGAGCTGGATCAGCACGGGAGTCGGCGTGCCGGCGATGGGCACGGTGGCCCAGTAGGCCTCGCTGATCGGGTAGCCGAAGACGTAGACCGGGTCGAAGAGCGCGGCGTTCTGCGTGCCGGCGCCCATGTCGACGGGGCCTTTGCTCTGCATGAACTGGGCGAAGACGTCGGCGACGTTGTGGCCGGTCGCCTGGGTGTAGCTCGCGTAGTGGACGCCGCCCGGCCCGCCGACGCCGACGGTGCCGGCACGGTCGATCGTGGTGACGACCGGCGCGCCGGGGGAGGCGGCGGCGCGGCGCGCCGGGCCGCCGGGCAACGAAGCCACGGCGGCGAATGAGCGGTAGGTCGGGTCGGCGGCCGCCTGGGCGGCGGGCACGGCGCCGTCGCCGGCCACCGGGATCTCGGCCGGGGCGTGGGCCTCATAGCTCGCTCCGCCGACCTGCACCTGCCCGCTGACGAGCTCGACCACGAGCAGGCCGGTCGTGACGGCCCAGGGGTTCGCCGGGTCGCTAACGCCCGGGTTGACTTCCATGCGGGCTTTGTCGAAGTACTGCACGGTGCGGACGCCGTTGGGCGCGCCGGCAAACGGCTCGGCGCGCACGGTGCCCGGCGTCGGGCCCCAGAGCCAGGCGCGGGCCACGGTGTGGGCGGCGACAGGGCCGTCGTTGCGGGTCCAGGTGCTCTGGAAGAGGCTGCTGGCGAAACTGGGCGTAGCGGCGGGCCCGGCCGCGGCGGCGGGCGGGGTGGCGCCGGGCAGGGCCGCGGCGAGCAGGGCGAGCAGGAACAGCACCGAGAGGCAGCGACGCAGGAGCATGGGTGTTCGCTTTCTGTCTAGTCCCCGGGATGCGCGATTGGGTTCGGCCGCGGGCGGGCAGAGGGCCGATCGCGGCCGCGCGGCCGGTGGGCCGGCGCCTGCCTCATTGTGCCCGATCCGCCCGCCGCGTGTCAAATCCCGCCTGCCTGCAGGACGGCCGCACGGGCGTGCCGGGGCGGCTTGGCCGGCATCCGGCCGCGGTGTATACTGGCCGCAGACCTCGCCTGCTGTTCGGCGGCGGTCACGACGGAGGTGCCGGATGGATGCTTTGCTGCAGCTAACGACCGAGCGGGCGCTGCGCTACCTGGCGACGCTGCCCGAGCGCCCCGTCGTGCCGACGGCGGCGGCGCTGGCGCGGCTGGCCACGCTCGATACGCCGCTGCCGGAGGCGCCGAGCGACCCTGCCGCGGTGCTCGCGCTGCTCGACGACGTCGGATCGCCCGCGACGGTGGCGACCGCGGGGCCGCGCTTCTTCGGCTTCGTCGTCGGCGGCAGCCTGCCCGCCGCGCTGGCCGCGAACTGGCTGGCCGGCGCCTGGGACCAGGAGGCGGGCGCCACGGGCACGTCGCCGATCAATGCGGCGCTCGAAGGCATCGCGCTGCGCTGGCTGCTGGACCTGTTCGGGCTACCGCCGGGATGCGCCGGGGCGTTCGTGACCGGGGCGACGATGGCGAACTTCACGGCGCTGGCCGCCGCGCGCCACGCGGTGCTGGCGGCGGCGGGCTGGGACGTGGAGGCGCAGGGCCTCTTCGGCGCGCCGCCCGTGACGGTCGTCGTGGGGGCCGAGGTGCACCCATCGGTGCGCAAGGCGCTCGGGCTGCTGGGCTTCGGGCGCGAGCGCGTGGTCGCCGTGCCGGTCGACGGACAGGGGCGCATGCGCGCCGACGCCCTGCCACCGCTGCGCGGGCCGGCAATCGTCTGCACGCAGGTGGGCAACGTGAATACGGGCGCGTGCGATCCGGTGGCGGCCATCGCGGAGACGGCGCACGCGGCAGGGGCGTGGGTGCACGTGGACGGCGCGTTCGGGCTGTGGGCCGCCGCGGCGCCCGCGCGCGCGGGGTTGGTAGCGGGGATGGGCGCGGCCGAACTCGTGGGCGACCGATGCGCACAAGTGGCTCAACGTGCCGTACGACAGCGGGCTGGCGTTCGTGCGTGACGAGCCGGCGCTGCGCGCGGCGATGGCCGTGAGCGCGGCCTACCTGCCGGTATCGGAGACGCGGCAGCCCGACCAGTACACGCCCGAACTCTCGCGGCGGGCGCGCGGAGTCGAGGTCTGGGCGGCGCTACGCTCACTCGGCCGGGCAGGGCTCGCCGACCTGGTCGAGCGCTGCTGCGGGCTGGCCGCGCGCTTCGCCTCCGGCTTCCGCGCCGCGGGCTACCCGGTGCTGAACGAGGTGGTGCTCAACCAGGTGCTCGTGGCCTTCGGCGACGAGGCGACGACGCGCCGGGTGATCGCGGCCGTGCAGGCGGACGGCACGTGCTGGGCCGGGCCGACGGTCTGGCAGGGGCAGACGGCGATGCGCGTGAGCGTCTCGTCGTGGGCAACCACGGAGGCGGACGTGGATCGCAGCCTGGCCGCGGTCGTGCGCCTGGCCCGGGCGGCGGGCGCGACGCCGGACGCAGGGTGACCGCGCGCTACGGGGCGTCGGTGAAGGCGAGCAGCGCAGGCAAGACCTGATCGATCGCGCTGAACTCCCCGGCGTGGTCGAGGCCGGGCTCGAGGTGCAGCCGCACGTGAGTGGCGGGGAGGCGCGCCTCGTAGTCGCGCGCGCTCGCCAGCGCCCCGCCGTTCTCCGTGCCGACGACCCACAGGGTCGGGCAGGGCAGATCCTCGGGCTCGACGGGCGGCCAGTCGAGGATGCCGCCAAGCCAGGCGAGGGTGCCCGGCAGGTCGGTGCTCGCCAGCGCGGCCTGCTCCTCGGGCGCGAGATGCTCCAGGTCCAGCGTGCCCGCGGCGCGCGACTCCAAGAGGGGCAGCCAGCGGGCGCGCGCCTCCAGGATCTGGCGGCGGAAGTCGCCGGACGCGCCGGGGCCGAAGGGGATGCCGATCAGGATCAGCCGGGCCACGCGGGGCGAGCGCACCGCGACGTAGCGGGCCACGTTGCCGCCGTAGGAGAAACCCCAGACGGCGAAGCGATCGGCGCCACAGGCGTCCGCCACCGCGAGGATGTCGTCGCCGAGCCGGTCGGTGGCGTAGGCGGCGGGATCCGTCGGGCGGTCGCTCTCGCCGTGGCCGCGCAGGTCGAGCGTGATGACCTGGAAGCGGTCCTGCAGGCGCGCGACGTAGCCCGCGTCGTGCCAGGTGCGGCGGTCGCGGCCGCCACCGTGTAGCAGCACCAGCGCGGGGCCGCGCCCCGCGGCGTCGTAGGCGATGCGTGTGCCGTCCGGCGACTGCACGAAATCGGTCATCGGCGCTCCTCTCTCCGCGGCGACCATCCGCAGCCGCCGCCCTCTGCACTGTACCCGACTGCCGGGGCGGCGGCAAGCGGGGAAAGCAGCGCACCCGGCCCCCGTGGGGGCCGGGTGCGCGCCGCAGGCCGCACCAGGGCGCCGGCTAGTTCTGCGGGTCGCTGAAGAGGCCGTAGGTCAGGATCTTGGCCACCTGGGCGCGCGTCGCGGGCGCGTACGGGCGGAAGGTGCCGTCGGCGTAGCCCGAGATGACGTCGGCCGCGTTGGCCATGACCGCGTAATCATAGAACCAGTCGCCGGTGCCCACGTCGTGGAACGGGTTGGCATAGCCGCCATTGGACCAGCCGCTGCCGACGGCGACCATCTTGGCCAGCTGGGCGCGCGTGAGGTCGGCGTTGGGCCGGAACGTGCCGTCGGGATAGCCGGCGATCACGCCGTGGGCCACGGCCGTCTCGACGTAGCTGTAGCCCCAGAAGGTGGCGGGCACGTCGGCAAAGGTCGGGGTCTGCGGGGTGACCAGGGCCCAGCCCTCGGCGCTGACCAGCATCTTGGCGAACTGGGCGCGGGTGATGTCCGCGTTCGGGTGGAAGGTGCCGTCGGCGTAGCCGCTAAGCACGCCTTTGCCGACGAGGTAGGCGACCGGGTCGGCCTCCCAGCTATCGGGAGGCACGTCGGAGAAGTGCGGGTGGCCGGTCAGGGTGATGAAGTAGGCGACGGCGCCGGCCCGCGAGGGCGGCTCAGCCTGCGCCTGCACGCGCTCGATGTCGAAGCGCCAGGTGGGGGAGACGGGCACGCTGACGCTGACCGCGACCGTATCGGTCATGCCCGGCTCGGTCACGATCTGGGTTGGGTCGACCGCCACGTCCCAGCCGCCGATGCTGTCGGCGCTGAGGTCAACGGTCGCCGTGGTCGGGATGCGGTTTTGCAGCACCTCGTGGTAGACCGCGGTCTCGCCCGGGGCGGCGTGGCCGAACTGCACGCGGGGCAGCAGGCGCAGCAGGGGGCGGTGCGGGGGCGGCTGCGGCGTCCCGGTGCGCTCCGGCGGCGGCAGCGGGGTGCGGCTCATCTCGGGGCGCGCGGTGCGGGTGGGCGGGGGCCAGTGCTCTGTGCCGGTGGGATGGGGGTAGGGGGTGCCGGTCATGTGGGCGGGCGCGCCCACGCCCGCCGCGGCAGCGGGGGCGGGTCCGGCCGCGAGCAGGCTCCAGGCCACCGCGGCCACGGCGACCAGAGCGGCCAGGGTCAGGATGGCGTCTTTCACGGGAATACGGGCAAGGTGCTTCATGCGGGTTCTCCCTCCTCGGCACACGTGGTGCCTGCTGGTCTGACGGCGCGACATGTCCTCCGGTGTCGCTCCTATATACTCGTCACAAGGCCGGACCCTTCAATCGATTCGGGGGAAGTTGGCGGGTCTGCGCGTTTTCGGGCGGATCAGGGGACACGCAGGCGTGGCGCGGTCCTATCTGAGCCGACCAGCCAACCCCCGGCAGCGCGGTCGGGCGGCCGGGCGACCACGGAGGTCGCCCGACCGCGCAGCACACGTGTCCAGGCCGGCCGGCGGTGCCGGCGATCGTTCTGCGTCGGCGCGGCGGTCCCTCCTGTGGCCGGGCCACCCCGCTGCTGCTCCGCGGGGACGGCGGCGGGGACGGGGGCGTTGTCTATGCTATAATGGGGCCGGCATGACAATTCGGGCCGCGGTGCGTTCTCACTTTGCGAGCGGCCCGCCGGGGCCCTGGAAGGGAGGATGGATCCGATGGACATGACCGCGCTGCCGCTGTTCCCCCTGGCCACCGTCCTCTTCCCCGGGCTGGCGATCCCGATCCACGTGTTCGAGCCGCGCTACCGGGCACTGGTGGCCGATTGCACGGCGGGCGATTGGCACTTTGGCATCGTGGGCATCGCCCGGGGCGTCGAGGTGGGGGCGCCGGCCGAGCCCTACCGGGTCGGGACGCTGGCGCGCATCGTGCGGCTGGAGCGACTGCCCGACGGGCGCGCCAATCTGCTCGCGCTCGGGCTGGCGCGCATCCGCCTGACCGCCCTGGAGCGGGAGGGCAAGCCCTACCTGCGCGGCACGGCCGCCATCTGGCCGGACGAGGAAGAGGGCCCGCCGTCCGACGAGGCGCTGGAAACGCGCACGGGGGAGCTGTTCCTGCGGTACCGGCAACTGATGCGGGAGCCGGCGGGCGCGGCGGAGCCGAGCGAGGCCGCCGCGGGTGACCAGCCGCTGCCGACCGGGCCGCGCGGCCTGGCCGCGATGGTCGGGGCGCTGCTGCAGGTGCCGGTGGCCGACCGGCAGCAGCTGCTGGAAGCGCCCACGCTGGGCGAGCGCCTGCGCCGGGCGGAGGCGCTGCTGACCCGCGAGATCGCGCTGATGGAGGCCACCCACGCCGCGCCGGGCCGCAATCCGGCCGAGCTACGCGGCGTGTTCAGCGACAATTAGGACGGGCGCCCCGTGGGGCGCCGCATGGCCGGGGCGTCCCGGCCCAGGAGAAGACGTATGCCCGAACGCAAGCCGCCTCGCAAACCGCCGGCCGGACAGCCGACCCGCCCCGCGCCGACCTCGGCAATCCCGCCTGCGGCGGGGCCACTGCCCAAGGAGGGCGGGCGCGCCCCCGGCGCCATGCCGCCGCTGGGCAGCCCGGTCGACCTCGGGCTGCCGAGTGCCGCCGCGAATGCCGCCGAGTCGGACACGCGCACCGCGCCGTCGCCCGGCAGCGCACCGGCCGACCTGCCCGCGGCGCCCGGCGCGCCTGCGCAGGAGGCGGCGTCCGCCGCGACGACCGCGTCCGCCCCACCCGTCATGGCCGGCGAGACGTTCCCGCCCGCCCCGAGCACGGCGACGGGCGGCGAAACGGTGGTGCCCGGGAGCACGCCCCGCGCGCCGGTCACGGGCGGCGAGCCGGCCACGCCGCTTGCCGCCGGGCGGGGGCAGGGCCAGTCGACGCAGGTCGCGGCAACCGACGCCGCGGCCGCCGACCGGATGCGCGCCATCCCGACGGCCGAGGGACCGCCGGCTACGCCACCCGCCGGTGCCGCCGCGCGCGTCGCCGCGCTGATCCGCGACCAGATGGACATCCTGGCGCTGCGCGTGGCCTACGACACGCAGGAGCTTGTGCGCGTCGGCGGCGAAGCGCTGGATCCGGTGTCCATTCGCGCGATGCTGGAGACGCTGGCGGCGGCGCTGGAGCGCGCCGATGTCCAGACGTTCGCCTACACCTACAGCCGCGCGGCCCGGCCGATGATCCCGCAGATCAACGACCAGGTGCTGCCGTTCCAGCTGGGGCTGCAGATCGGGGGCATGGTCGAGGGCATTCTACGGGACACCGTGGAGTCGCAACCCGACTGGGATCCGGCGCTGCGGGCGGCGGGGGTGCAGGCGCTGGAGCAGATGGCGGCGCCAGCCAAGCGCGCGCTGCTGGGGGAGCCGCGCGAGCTCGTGCAGTGGCAGGCCCCGCGAATCTGATCCCCTGCGCCGCTTAGCCCACGGGCCCGAGTTCGACGACTCGGGCCCGTTCGTGCCCGCGCGGGCCGGCCGGCGCGTGCCGCGCACTCGGCACCGTCGCGGCGTGCGTGGGGCCATGGGCCGGCGGACCTGCGGTTCGCCCGACAGTCGCGCGCTAGCCGGACGGGAGCTCGTGGGCGGCGGGGACCGCGCCACGGGTGGCGAAGGCACGCTCGTAGAGCGGCGCGGCGTCGTCGGGGCGGCCCTGCGCGACCAGCAGACGGGCGAGCGCGACGTAGGACTCGGCCAGGACGACGGGATCGCCGACCTCTTCCAGCAAGCGGATCGCGGTGCGCAGCTCGGATTCCGCCCGGTCGAGGTTGCCCGCGGCCTGGGCGATGCGCGCCTCGGCGTAGACGACGTGGGCGCGCGCGCGGAGGTCGTCGGGCGGCGCGGCGGCCGCGGCCCGATCGAGCGCGAGCCGCGCGGCCTCGGGTTGGCCCGCCTCGACCTCGGCGACGGCCAGCTCGGCGCCCGCCTGGGCCACCAGCGCAGCGGACCCCAGCTGTCTGGCCAGCTGGACGGCCGAACTCAAGCAGCCCCCGTGCCGAGCTGTTGTAGGCCGGCCGCAGCAAGATCCCGTAGTCCAGGTAGGTGCGCAGGACGACTTCGAGCGTGCGAGCGCGCTGGCTGAGCAAGTAGGCTTCCTCGCCAAACTGCTCGGCCTCGTCCCATTGCTGCTCGGCGGCCGCCTGGCGGCTCAACCCGATCCACTGCTGCGCCAGCCTGGCGATCGACTGGGTCTCCTGAGCGAGGCTGAGGGCGTCGCCGAACGCCGCGCGCGCGCGGGAGCTATCGCCCTGGGCCGCATAGGCCCGCGCGAGGCCGGTCAGCGCGCTGAGCCGCACAATCGGGTCCAGCCAGACGTTCTGGCGCACGTGGTCGAACTGCTCGACGGCGAGGCTCGCGGGGCCCCGCGCCAGCAAGGCTTCGCCGACCAGCACCTGCACGCGCGCGGCGACCATCCGGATCTGGGCCGTCTCAGGCACGGTCGCCAGGGCCTGCAGGGCGTGCTCCAGGGCCTCGAGCGCGGTGGCAGGCGCGCCGGCCGCCAGGTGGGCCTGGGCGAGCGCGTAGTGCAGATCGACCCGCTCCAGCGCGGTGAGCGGCGCGGAGTTCGACGAGCCGGGCGCGCTGGAGGACATCGGGGGCGCCGAGGGCGGCGAGCGTGCGCACCTCCTGGAGCCGCAGACGGTTGCGGCGCACGTCGCTGGCGGCGCCGTCGGGCGCGGCGGGCGCGACTTCGCCGAGCATGTCGGGGTCGAAGAACTCGGACATGTCGACTCCGAGGCGGCCGGCCAGGGCCTGGAGCGCGCGCACCGAGGGGAAGATCTTGCCATGCTCGATACTGCTCACGTAGCCCTTCGAGAAGAGGCCCTCGGCCAGAGCCTGCTGGCTCCAGCCGCGCGCGCGGCGGACGTCGCGCAGCCGGCGGCCGATCACGGCGGCCAGCTCGGGGCGCCCTGCAAAGCTCTCGTCCAAATCACATCCTTCCTGCGTGCCGGCCCGGGCGCGACAGGCGCGCTCCCCAGCCCGGTCCATCCGCGAATACCCGTCTGCCGGCAGGTATATAGGGGTATTATACCAGGCCGGTTGGAAGCCGCACAACCGGCGGCGGGCCAGGCGTTCCCCCACGGCTCGGGGCTCTTCGGCACTGTTGGTGAAGCTGGACCACTTGCGTCGGTCTCGCGAGTTAGATTTGCCCAGAGTGGGGACACGCCGAAAGTCCGGGCCCCGATTCGGAGTGCCCGTGGGGCGGGATTCGCCATCTTCACCAAAAGTGCCGACGAGCCAGATCGGGCGCGCACTTCAGATGTTACGTCAGACAATTCTGCGATTACAGCCTACCCTACCGTATGCTCTGTTTGGAGCGCGGGAAGGGCCGAGAGGTCTTACCTGTCGCGATAAGAAGTCTTCGAATCCGCGGGCGCTATCCACGCACAACCAGGCACTCGGTGTTCGGAATCGATATCTGAAAGACGATAGTGACTCTGACCGGGGATGAACAAGCCACCGCGCGTCTGACTCCTCTGGCCCCCGCGGCGCCCCTGCATGCGCAAGAGGAGGAGTGGCGCAAGTTGCTGCACGCGGTGGTGGAGCAGTTGCTGCGCGAAGGCATTGCCTCCCGCGCGAAATCCGGCGGGGTGAAACGCACAAAACTTGGGGGAGGCCGCCAGCAGCAGCGCGGCGGCTCTGGTGGTGCTCGCCATGCATGCGCGGGCCGGGCTCGGGGGTTTTTGGACGGGCGTGTGGCGGGCGGCGTCATCGGCAACGCAAGGCAACTCCTCTTGCTTGTGCGCATTGGAAGCGGACACACTCGCGATCACTGAGTGACCTGCGCAGCGAGTCGCGTCTGGACACGGCCTCGCATATGTGCTAGACTTGGCGCAGCGCCGCCGGTGCTCACCCAATGCTCGCGCAAATATAGGCAGGATCTGGCGCATCCCACACGCGATATACCGCATTTAGCCCGTATGCGAATGTGCGTCGCGCGCTGCCTGCGGGCGGAAGGAGTGTACTGCGGATGACCGATCGACGGATGTGGCTGGCGGCCGTGTGCGCACTGGTCGTCTGTGGAGGCGCGGCCGTCGCCCTGACCCGCCCCCCGCTGCACGCCGCGCCGGGCCCACCGCGCGCTGTGGCGACGGCGGGCACGGTCGTGCCGCTGACCGAGGGCTTCGAAGGCGGGTTGGACTCCTTCACCAGCTTTAGCATTGGCTGTGCGATGACCCGTTGCCTCTGGGGCTCGACGACGACCGCCTCCCACACCGGGACGCACGCGGCCTTTGCTGCCGACGTCCCCGAGGTCGGGGATGACAATCTGGTGCTGGTGAACGCCCTGGCGATCCCGGCGAATGCGACGAGCGCCAGTCTCACCTTCTGGCACAACTACGGCTTTGAATACAGCGGCAACAGCTTCTACGACGGGGGCGTGCTCGAACTCTCCACCGACGCCGGCACGTCCTGGGCCGATGCGGGCACCCAGATCACCGTAGGCGGCTACAACGGCACGATTGCCACCGGCTCCGGCAACCCGCTGGCCGGGCGCGCCGGCTGGGTCGCGACCACGGCGGGCACGTGGACGCAGGTGCAGGTCAACCTGCTCCCCTACCGCGGCCCCAGCTTCCTGCTCCGCCTGCGCTTCGGCACAGACAACAGCAACGTTAGCTCGGTCGCCGGCTGGTGGGTCGACGACGTCCAGGTCAGCTATGACGCACCGCTGGCCTCCTGCGCGCGCGCCTGGGACCAGCCCGCCGTCTACCCGGGCGCGGTCGCGGGGCCCGCCGTCGCGAGCCTGGGCGGCTTGCTCTACAGCTTCGGCGGGAAAACCACGACGGCGCAAGCGGCCGCCTATCGCTACGACCCGGCCGGTGGCGCCTGGACGCCGATCGCCGCGCTCCCCGAGGCGCGCGCCTTTGCCAGTGCGGTCACCGACGGTAGCGCGATCTACATCCTGGGCGGCAGCGATACCGGCAACCAACCGACGGCCACGCTCTGGCGCTATGACCCGGCGACGAACAGTTATGTGACCCTGGCCCCGTATACCACGGCCACCCTGGGCCAGGGCGCGGCCTATCTGAACGGCCGGATCTACCGCATCGCCGGCGAGGTGGATCCGACCCAGGGCACCAGCACGACTACCGTCGAGGTCTATACCGTCGCCACGAACATGTGGGCCGCCGCGCCCGCCTATCCGCAAGCGGTCTTTGGCCTGGCCGTGCTCGCGCTGGGGGGGGACATCTATACCGCGGGCGGCGCGCAATACCTCGGGCTCACGGCCAAGACCTACCGCTATGATCCCGGCGCGGGCGTCTGGGACGATGGCCCCATCGCCGACCTGCCCGGCCCCGCCGGCTCCACAGCGGCCGGGTTCTACAACGGCCGGTGGCTGTTGGCCGCGGGCGGGTACGGGTCCACTGCCAATGTGGTCACCTGGGACCCGGCGGCCAATACGTGGAGCAGCCTCGACGAGGCGCCGCAGGCGGTCACCCAGGCGGGCGGCGCGGTGGCCGGAAGCGCCTTCTATATGGTCGGCGGCCGGGTAGGCAGCGCGCCGACGAACGTCACGCAAGCGTACACGGAGACCGCGTGCGCCACGCCAGAGCCCCCACGCCGCCGCCCACCGCGACGCCCGGCGTCAGCCCGACGGCCTGCCCGGTGCAGTTCAGCGACGTGCCCACCGGCAGCCCTTTCTATGCCTATGTGCGCTGCCTGGCCTGCCGCGGCATCGTCGGCGGGTATGCGGATGGCTCCTTCCATGTCGGCGCCTCCGTCACGCGCGGCCAACTCGCCAAATTCGTCGCCAACGCGGCCGGCTACGCGGACAGCATCCCGCCCGGGCAACAGACCTTCGTCGACGTGCCGCCCGCTAACCCCTTCTGGCTCTTCGTCGAGCGCGCCGCCGCGCACCAGGTGATCAGCGGCTACGCCTGCGGAGGCACCGGCGAGCCCTGTCCGGGGCTCTACTTTCGCCCTGCCGCCACGGTGACGCGCGGCCAGACCGCCAAGTTCGTCGCCAATGCCGCCGGCTACGCGGACAGCATCCCGCCCGGGCAACAGACCTTCGTCGACGTGCCGCCCGCGAACCCGTTCTGGCTCTTCGTCGAGCGCGCCGCCGCGCACCAGGTGATCAGCGGCTACGCCTGCGGAGGCGCCGGCGAGCCCTGCCCGGGGCTCTACTACCGGCCCGTTGCGCCCGTGACGCGCGGCCAGACCGCCAAGTTCATTTCCAACGCCTTCTTCCCGAACTGCCAGACGCCGGCGTTGGGCAAGCCGTAGCGCGCCTGGGGACAAGTCTGCATTGCGCCGTTTATCAGGCGGGCAAGCACGTCCATGCTGCCGCACGACGTCGAGGTACAGCCCAGAGCTGGGGCCGCGGAGATGATCCGGCGGCACCAGGCGAAGCAGGACACCACGGGAGAGTCGGGGGGCGTGCCGCCGCGAGAGTAGCGGCCACCGCCCCGGCCCGGCGGCTGAGGACTCAGCGCGTCGCGCCACGGTTGCTCGGGGAGGCTGCGCCCCCAGGGATGATTCCAACAGAGCCGCGGAATAAGGATAGCGCCTGTCCTGATGCGTGACCCCCCGAGGTCTTGTCGCCCCCATCGCCGCCCGTACATTTCGCGCTGAACCTTTCCAGTGGCCCTGCCTGCGACGGCGTGTGATCACCACAATAGCGGAATAGCCAGAATCGGGTGTGCAATTCTCGGGGCGGCGCTGTACTCCGGGTGCGGGCCCGTTCGTCTGCTCCTGCCTCGCGGCCCCTGGTCATCCTGGTCCACGGGACGGATCTCCGTGCCGGGATGGTGCCGCCCGCCAGGGGTTTGCCCACCTCCGAGCCTCCCGCACGTCGGGCGGCGGCCCCAGGGCACACGCTGCGGCGCGGAGACCCTTTACTTACGTTCAGGGTGACCAGGAGGAGGGCCTGGAGCGCTTAAGTGGGCGCATACGTGGCGGCCCCCCTCCCTCGTAGATCGCGGATTGTCGCGACAGAAGTAGCATACCCTGGAGTCGCGGTGCGTCCGCGAGGTGGCATATCCGGGCCGGGGCGGTGCGGCGACCGGGCGACCACAGGGGGCGCCCCTACAATCGACGTGGTCCGCGATTGCGAGCCGCCGGACACCCTCGGCCCGCCTGCCTGGACGGATTCGCCGGCCCCCGACAGGGTGGAGGGGCGGCCGGGCGATCACAGGGGTTGCGCCTACATTCGGCGTAGCCGCGAATGCATGCCGCCGGGGACTCCGCTAATCCCGCCGGGGCGGGATTGCCCGCCCCCGGCGGCTCGGGTCAGGGCCGAGTTTACCCGACCAGACCGATGAAGCGGTCGATGTCCTGGCGAATGACGCCGAGGCTGGCCCGCCAGAAGTCAGGCGTGCGCACGTCGATGCCGAAGCGCGCAGCCAACGTCGCGGCGTCGGCCAGGCCGGTTGAGGCGAGCAGGGAGTCGTAGCCGGCGCGGAAGGCGCCCGCATCCTGCTGGTAGCGCGCGTAGAGGCCCAGCCCGAAGAGCAGCCCGAACATGTAGGGGTAGTTGTAAAACGAGCGCGTGCTATAGTAGTGGCTCTTGACCGCCCACATGTAGGGGTGCAGAGCATCGGGAACAACGCCATCGCCGTAGGTCTGGCGCTGGGAGTCGAGCATGAGCGCGTTGAGCTCGTCGACCGCGAGGTCGCGACGGCGCCGGCCGGAGAAGACCGCCTCCTCGAACTGGAAGCGGCTGCTGATGTCGACCACGACCTGGCAGCTATCCTGCAGCGAGGCCTCCAGAATGGCCAGCTGCTCGGCGGGATCGGCCTCGGCGAGCGCGGCGTGGCGCACGATCGTCTCGCAGAAGATGCTGGCCGTCTCGGCGAGGGTCATCGGCGTCATCTTCTGCAAGGGCGTGCGATCGGCGAGGTTGAGGTTGTGGTAGCCGTGGCCGAGCTCGTGGGCCAGCGTGCTCATGCCGCCGTAGGCGGGCTTGAAGTTGGCCAGGATGCGCAACTCGTCCGCGCGCAGCGACATGCAGAAGGCGCCGTCCTGCTTGCCCGGCCGGGGCTCGGCGTCGATCCAGTGCTCGCGGAAGGCGCGGGCGGCGTAGTCGCTGAGGCGGGGCGAATAGGTGGCGAACTGCTTGACGATGAAGTCGGACGCGGCGTCGAAGCTCCAGACCGCCGTGCTCTCGCCCACCGGGGCGAAGAGATCGTACCAGGCGAGGCGCGGCAGGCCGAGCGCTTTGGCTTTGGCGTGCAGGTAGCGGCGGAAGTCGGGAAACGACTCGCGGGCAGCGGTGAACATCGCGTCGAGCGTGGCGCGGTCGATATTGCTATTGAATAGCGAGGCGTCGAGCGCGGTGGCCCAGCCGCGGCGACGGGTGAGCGTGTTGACCTCGCCCTTGATGCCGTTGAGCGCGGCAGCGATGGGCACGGCCGTGCGGGCCCAGGCGGCAAGCTCGGCCTCGTAGCCGGCGCGGCGCGCGGCGCGATCCGGCTCGAAGGCCAGATTGCGCACGGCGGGCATCGGCAGCACCTGGGTGCCGCCGGGCAAATCCACGGGCACTTCCAGCTGCGAGGCGACATTGCTGCGCATGCGGCCCCAGGCGGTGCTGCCGCTCGGCGCAAGCTCGGCAGCCAGCGCCTCCTCGGCCGGCGACATGAGATGCGCCGCTTCCTCGTGCGCCTTCTGGAGCATAAAGGCGTGAGCCACGGCGACCGGCGATTGCGCGACGAGCGCGTCGACGTCGACGCCGCCGATCCAGGCAGTAAAGCGGGTGCCCAGCTGGGACAGCCGCACGGTATGCTGGTCGAGCTCGCTGGAGCGCGCCTGGGCAAGGTCATCGCGCGAGTTGGTCGTGACGAAGCTGCCGATATAGGCGCGGATGGTGCGCCCGGTATCGAGCACGTCGTTCCAGCGGGGCAGCACGGCTTCCAGCGCGTTCACGGTCGCCGCGTCGACCGGGCGCGGGGGCTGCTGGCGGATATCGTAGTGGTCGAAGAGCGTCGCGAGATCGTCGATAGCGGCGATGAAGGCGGCGAACGCCGCCTGGAACTCGGGCGACTCCAGGTTCGGGAAGACGACGGTCATGTCCCAGTGGGGCAAGACCTCCGGGGTGGTCGTGTCATGGGCGGTGGTATCAGTCATCGGTGACTCCTGCGTTGCCGGCCGGAATCTCCTCCCGGCAGGGATCGAAAGCCGGATCCTGGTCTGCATTATCGGCGAGCTTGGGATCCAGCGACAGCGCCGCGCCGAGCCATTCGAGGGCTTCGCGGCAGCGGCCGCCGTGGGCATAGGCCCAGGCGATGCGGTAGATGACCTCGGGATCGTCCGGCCAATAGGTCAGGATGCGCTGGAAATCGCCGACGGCCGCCAGCGGCTCGCCCGCGCGCACGTGGGTGGTCCCGAGGTTGTAGAGCGTATCGGGGCGTGCCGGCTCCAGGGCCAGCGCGCGGGTGAAATCGTCGAGAGCGCCGGGCAGGTCACCGAGCGAGCGCCGGGCCAGGCCGCGGTTGTTCAGCACGCGCGGCTGGTCGGGCGCCAGGGCCAGCGAGCGGTTGAAGTCGGCCAGGGCACCGGGCAGATCCTCGAGCACGGCGCGGGCCAGGCCGCGGCTGTTCAGCGCGCCGAGGTGATCGGCCTGTAGCTCCAGCGCGCGGGTAAGGTCGGCCAGGGCGGCGGGCAGCGCGCCGGTCTCCTGATAGAAGACGGCGCGGTGGTAGAGGACGTCGGGGTCGTCGGGAGCGAGAGCCACGGCGGCGGAGAAGTCGATCCCGGCGGATTCAAGGTCGCCGAGCTCGCGGAGCACGAGCGCGCGCACCGTGCGCGCGGTGAGGTGATTCGTCATTGAGGTCGAGTGCGGCGTCGAGATCGGTCAGTGCCCCCTCGAGGTCGCCCAGCTCGCGCCGCAGCAACCCCCGCCCGAGCAGGCCGGCAAAGGCCGTGGGATCGCGTTCGAGGGCCGCGGTGAACGCGTCGAGCGCCCCGCCCAAGTCCCCTTCCCCGGCCAACCGGGCCGCCATCGCGAGATACTCCTCCACATCGGAAGCCATAGATCCGCACCTCCTGGCTGCAAGCCGTCCTGGAATACCGTGTGGTATAATACCACAAGTTCAGCAGGAAAGGTTACCGTGTGGAGTCGCGCAGCAGCCTGCTTCCCGGCCAGGGCCCGCCGCCGGAAGTGACCCCCGTGCATTGGGATCGCCTCGTCACCGCGCTCGGCCCGGTGTACGTCGCGGCCGCGCCGAGCGGCGTGGTCGCGGTCGAGACCTGGGCGCCCGACGGCGCCACGTTCGCCGACCGCCTGGCCGACGCCCTGGGCCCGCGCGCTCAGCTGATCGCGGGCGGCAGCCCCGTGCTCGACGCCGCCCTGGCGGAGCTCGCGGCCTATTTCGCCGGGCGCTTGCAGACCTTCACCGTGCCGCTCGACTGGCGCCTGCTGGCGGCCGGGTTCCAGCGCCACGTGCTGCAGACGCTGCAGAGCGTGCCCTGGGGCCACCTGGTGAGCTACGGCGAACTGGCCCGCCGGGCCGGCGCCCCGCGCGCCGCCCGCGCCGTGGGCCGCGCCTGCGGCGTGAACCCGCTGCCGATCCTGGTCCCCTGCCACCGCGTGGTGCGGGCCGACGGCGGCATCGGCGGCTACGGCCGCACGGGCGTCGCCTACAAGCGCGCGCTGCTCGCGATCGAACATGTGACCTTCCCGGTCGGGCGCTGAGCCGCGGCCCCGATCAGAAACGGAACCCTGATGGCTACCACCGAGACCCCGCCGCCGCCCGGTCGCGGCGGAAGTCCCGCACCCCAGACGCACAAGGGCTTGATCATCGCCGCCGTCATGCTGACCACGGCGCTGTCGGCCCTCGACGCGAACATCGTGGGCACGGCGATCCCGAGCATCGTCGGCGCGCTGCGGGGGCTGTCCCTGCTGCCCTGGCTGGTCACGGCCTTCCTACTCAGCTCGACGGTGAGCATCCCGCTCTACGGTAAGCTGGCCGACATCTACGGCCGCAAGCCGGTGCTGCTCTTCGGCGTCACGCTCTTCCTGATCGGCTCGGCGCTCTGCGGGCTGGCAGGCTCGATGGAGCAGCTGATCGCCTTCCGGGCGGTGCAGGGGCTGGGCGCCGGCAGCGTGGTACCCGTGACGCTGACGCTGATCGGCGACCTGTTTCCCGCTGGCTGAGCGGGCACGCCTGCAGGGCATCTTCAGCGCGGTCTGGGGCGTGTCGAGCCTGCTGGGGCCGCTGATCGGCGGCTTCATCGTCACGGCCTGGGGCTGGCCGTGGGTCTTCTTCATCAACGTACCCGTCGGGTTGCTGGCGATGAGCATCCTCGTCGTCTACCTGCGCGAGCCGGCGCGGCCGGCGGGGCGGCGCCCGCGGCTCGACCTGCTCGGGGCGGCTACGCTGACGGCGGGCACCGGGTCAGCCCTGGTGGCGATCAGCGTGCTCGGGAACGGCACCGGCTGGACGAGCCCGCTCTTCCTCGGGCTCGTCGCGGCGGCGGTGGCGATGGTGGTCGCATTCGTGGCGATCGAGCGACGCACCGCGGAGCCGCTGGTGCCGCTCGACCTGCTGACCACGCCACTCAACCGCGTCTCGGCGCTGGCGGGCGTCTTCGCGTCGGGCGTGGTCTTCGGCGGCGGGGCGTACCTGCCGCTGCTGGTGCAGGGGGTCTGGCAGGGCACGCCACTGGAGGCCGGCCTGGCGCTCGCGCCGGTGTCGATTGGCTGGCCGGTCGCCAGCACACTGGCAGGCCGTCTGCTGCTGCGCGTCGGCTACCGGCCGGTGCTGATCACCGGCACGACGGCCGTGCTGCTCGGCAGCCTGTTGCTGCTGCCGCTGAGTTCCACGAGCCCGGTTTGGCTGCTGCCGCTGGGCATGTTCGTGCAGGGCCTGGGGTTCGGGACGAACTTCACCTGCATGCTGCTGGCGGTGCAGAACGCGGTGCCCTGGAACCGGCGCGGCGCGGCCACGAGCATGTACCAGTTCGCGCGCAACATGGGCGGCACGCTCGCCGTGGCCGTGCTCGGCCTGGTGCTGACGGCGGCGCTCAGCGGGGCGCTGAACCAGCTTGGTCCGGCCATCCTGGGCCAGGTGGCCACGGCGGGCGGCGGCGGGGGCGCGGGCGGCCAGCTCGGGGCGGCGAGCGTATTGCTCGACCTGCACGCGCGCGACCTGCTCGCCGCGCCGGCCAAGACGGCGCTGATCGGCGCGCTAATGGACGGCCTCCGGCCGGTGATCTGGGCCCTGGCCATCCTGTCGGCCGCCACGCTCGGCGTGACGGCGCTCTTCCCCCGCCAGATCCGGCCGGAGTAGCGGGCGGCCTACGGTGCCTGCGGCGCCGGGTCGCCCTTGAAGAAGTCGACCAGCACGGGCACCAGGACCTCCGGCGGTACGCCGTGGCCTTGCTCGGGCAGGACCCGGTGCGCGGCGTTGGGCAGCCGGGCCGTCAGCGCCTCCGCGCCGGTGCGCATCATCGCCGGGCTGGCACCGCCGTGCATGACCAGGGTGGGGATCGTGACGGCAGCCCACTGCGCGGGCGGCAAGGGCTCGCCCCGCACGTAGGGGGCGGAGATCGTGGCGTCGTAGACCAGCGTTGGCGCGACAGCCTCCATCCCGGCCCACATGGGCGCCTGCTGCATCTGGGCGACCTGCGCGGGCGGCACCCCAATGACGGTCGTCATCCAGTATGTAACCGCATCTCCCCGCCGCCCGGCTGCAATCCGCGTGTTCAGCTGCTCCACGTAGTCGTCCGGCAAAGGGGCCTGGCTGTCGTCCACAATGAAGGGCGGCTCGTAGACGGCCAGCTTCGTGATGGCGGGGCCGAGCCTGCGGGCGGCCTCTAGAGCCAGGATCGCGCCCGAGGAATGGCCAAAGACATAAGCGGCCCCGCCCGCCGCCCCGATCACCGCGGCGAGGTCTTCGACCTCGCGGGCGACGGCGTAGGGCGGGGTATCGCCGCTGTCGCCGCGGCCGCGGCGGTCGTAGGCGAACACGGTGAAGTGCGGCGCGAGGGCCGCGGCGTGGGCCGCGACATCCGCGCGGGCCGCCATCGCGCCCGTCACGAAGACGAGCGCCGGGCCGGTGCCGCGGCCATCGTAGGCGATGAGTGTGCCGTCGTCGGATGTTACCGTCTCCATGGGGGGTCTCCTTACGTGTACCTGGGCCTGCGGTCGGAATACCATTTCTATCGGCCGTGGCCGGGCCGGGGCGGAAGCTGCCCCGTCCGCTGCGAGGCTTGCCGGCCCCACCCGCGCTGTTCGGCGGCTCCAGCATTTCCTGTGCCGATCGTCTGGGGCGGGAGCAGCGCGTGGTCCAGACGTCCCGGACCTTCGCCGGCCGGGCGGTCGAGTGACCTTGCCGGACGGAGCCGGCTGCCGCAGACGATTGCGGCCTTGATCTCGGCTTGATTCTGGGCCGGGCGGTTGCGGCTCCCGCAGTTGCACGCGCCGACACGACCGGGCCGATGGGCGAGCCGGGCAGCGGTTGACGGGCCGCGCGCGCATCGGGTATGATAGACTGTCGAATTACTGGGCCACGGAGGAGAGTCGAGAGGATATGCGCCAACTATGGCAAGCTCGGTAGTGCAGCCGGGCCAGGAGCAGCCGCCGCTGCCGGCCCCTGCGCCCGGCGGGCACGGCAATGGTGCGCCGGTGGACGACGGCCGGGCCGCGCCGCGTGGGGGCTGGCCGCTGTTGCTGCTCAAGACGATGCGGCCCAAGCAGTGGACCAAGAACGCCGTCGTCTTCGCCGCCCTCGTCTTCGCCTTCCACTTCCGCGACATCCACGACGACCTGCTGACGCTGGGGGCGTTCGCGCTCTTCTGTCTGCTCTCCAGCAGCGTCTACATCATGAACGACCTGGTGGACCGCGAGCGCGACCGCATGCACCCGCGCAAGCGCTTCCGCCCGCTCGCCTCGGGGGCGCTGTCGCCGCAGGTTGCGATAACCGCGCTGGTCGTCATCCTGGCCGGCACGCTCGGCCTGGCCTTCCTGATCAACTGGCAGTTCGGCGCCGTCTGTGTGCTCTACTTCGTCACCCAGATCGCCTATTCGTTCTGGCTCAAGCACGAGGTCATCATCGACGTGCTGGTGCTCGCGTCGGGCTTCGTGCTGCGCGCCATGGCCGGCGCGCTGGTCATCAGCGTGCCCATTTCGCCGTGGCTCTACGTCTGCGTCAGCCTGCTCGGCCTCTTCCTCGGCTTCAGCAAGCGGCGGCACGAGCTCATCCTGCTGAGCGAAGGCGCCGGCAGCCACCGCAAGATCCTGCAAGAGTACTCGCCGGTACTGCTCGAGGAGATGATCACGGTGGTCACGTCGAGCACGGTCATGGCCTACGCGCTGTACACTTTCACGGCGGATAACCTGCCGAAGAACCACCTGATGATGATTACGATCCCGTTCGTGCTCTACGGGATCTTCCGCTATCAGTACCTGATCTATCAGAAGAACGAGGGCGGCACGCCCGAAGAGCTCCTGCTGCGCGACCGGCCACTGCTCGCCTGCATCGTGCTGTGGGGCCTCGTGGCCGTGGCCGTGCTCGCCTTCGGCTACAAGCTCTGAGCGCCCGCGTGGCCCGACGGGCCACCCACACCCTGTAGCGGTTCCGGCACCCAGCGACCGAGCGGGAGCCGCCACTGCCCTATCCCGAGGAGGCTCGCGATGCGCTTCGGTTATATTCTGCCCGGCGGGCCCGTGGCCGACCTGATCGATCTGGCCGTGGAGGGCGAGCAGGCGGGCTGGGACGGCATCTTCTATTGGGACGGCATCGCGTTCGCCGAGGCGGGGCCGATGTACGATCCGTGGGCCGTTATGGCCGCCATGGCGATGCGCACTGAGCGCGTGCGGCTCGGGGCGGTGCTGACCCCCGTGTCGCGGCGGCGGCCCTGGAAGCTGGCCCGCGAGACGGCCACGGTCGACCACCTGTCGCACGGCCGGCTGATCGTGCCGGTCGGGCTGGGCGCGCTCGACGACGCGGGGTTCGGCAAGGTGGGCGAGGCGACCGACCGGCGCACGCGCGCCGCGCTCCTCGACGAGGGCCTGGCCATCCTGACCGGGCTGTGGAGCGGCCAACCCTTCAGCTTCCAGGGCACCCATTACCAGGTCGAGGAGATGACCTTCGTGCCGCCGCCGGTGCAGCAGCCGCGCATCCCCATCTGGGTGGTCGGCGCCTGGCCGAGCGAGAAGTCGATGGGGCGCGTGGCCCGCTACGACGGCCTGCTGCCGACCAAGGCCGGCACGGCCGAGAGCGGCGACCTGACACCCGCCGACCTGACGGCGATGCGCGACTGGATCGCGGCGCACCGCACGCTGGACACGCCGTTCGACATCGTCTGGGAGGGGCAGACGCCCGGCGACGACCCGGCGCGGGCGGCGGAGATCGTCCGGCCCTGGGCCGACGCGGGTGCCACCTGGTGGCTGGAGAGCCACTGGGACTTCCCGGTCGACGTCGACGTCGTGCGGACGCGGAATCCGGCAGGGGCCGCCACGCCTCGCCTGAGCGCCACTGCCATGGCGCTGCCTCCCCTGCCGCCCTGCCCCGAGCCCGTCCGCGCTCAGCTTGCCCGTCTGGCGGAGGGGCTGACGGCGATCCTGGCCGACCGCCTCGTCGGCGTCTACCTGCACGGCTCGCTGGCGCTGGGCTGCTTCCAGCCGGCCGCGAGCGACCTCGACGTGCTGGTGGTGACGGAGCGGCCGCCGGACCCCGACCAGCTGAGCCGGTTGGCCGCGCTGCTGCGCGACACCTCGGCCGCGCCGTGCCCGATCGAGGTCAGCAGCCTGACGTGGAGCTATCTGCACCCCTGGCGCTATCCCACGGCCTACGATTTCCACTACAGCGAGACTTGGCGCACGCGCATGACGGCGCTCCTGGCTGCCGGCTCCTGGGCCGATGCACCCATCCCCGCGGGCACCGATCCCGACCTGGCGGCCCACTGCACCATCGTGCGCGCACGGGGCAGCGTGCTGGCGGGCGCGCCCATCGCGGAGGTCTTTCCACTCGTGCCGCCCGCCGACTACCTGGCGTCGATCTCGGGCGACTACTGGTGGGCGAAGGACCGCCGGGCGCCGGACACAGCCGTGCATTTCGTGCTGAACGCCTGCCGCGTGCTCGCCTTCCTTGACGAGGGCGCGGTGTTGTCGAAGGCGGACGGCGGCTCCTGGGGCGCGGCGCACCTGCCGGCCGCGGTCGAGCCGCTTATCGCCGCGGCGCGCGCCGCCTATGTCGCCGGACGCCCACTGACGGACGCCGAGGCAAGTCCGGAGGTGCTGGCGGTGTTCGCCGCAGCCGTGGAGGCGCGGCTGCCGGCGCGGCCCTTCGCCGCGGGGCTACCGGGATGAGCGGCAGTCTGCCGGGGATCCCGCCGCCGCCCGCTGCGCCGCCCGCGGAGGCGATCGCGGACCGGCGCGTCTGGATCGGCTGTTCCGGCTATTCCTACAAGCACTGGCGGGGCCCGTTCTACCCGGCCGGGCTGCCCGTCGCCCGGCAGCTGGACTACTACGTCCGGTACTTCCCGACCGTCGAGCTGAACAACACGTTCTACACGCTGCCCGCCGCGCGCACGTTTGAGCGCTGGCGCGACGCGGTGCCATCCGGCTTTTGCTTCGCGGTGAAGGCCAGCCGCTACCTGACCCACATGAAGCGGCTGATCGAGCCCGCCGAGCCGCTGGCGCGCCTGTTCGAGCGCATCACCCTGCTCGGGCCGGCGCTGGGGCCCATCCTGTACCAGCTGCCGCCGCGCTGGCGCTTCGACGCCGAGCGGTTCGCCGCCTTCCTCGACGCGCTGCCGGCGGGCTATCAGCACGCGGTCGAGGTGCGGGACCCGCGCTGGCTGAACGAGACCTTCTTCGGGCTGCTCGAAGCGCACGGCGTCGCCTACTGTATCTCCAGCCTGCCGGCCTACCAGACGCCGGTGCGGGCGACCGCGCCGTTCGTCTACCTGCGCTTCCACGGCAGCGGCCGCATGTACGTCTACGACTACCTGATCGACGAGCTCCGCGACTGGCGCGACGCTATCGTGGAGTTCGCGCGGGCCGGGCGGACGGTTTACGCCTACTTCGACAACGACCCGCAGGCCTGGGCCGTCCGCAACGCGCTGGAACTGACGCGGCTGGTGAATGAGGCGGGGGTGCCCGCCTGAGCCTGATGGGAAGGCGGCCGGGCGTTTGGTTTGATCCGTTATGTAAAGTTGGTATAATTGACTCAAGTTCGCGGGCTTCGAAAGCCCGCCTAGAGGATTGCGAGGGGTCGCGTTGAGCATGGACGAGCAGGCGCCGTGGGCTGCCCCGGCACCGGGTGCCGAGCCGATTCACGGCCAGGATCTTGCAGTGCGTCGAAACCGCATGGTCATGCAGCAGTTGGCCGAGCGCGGCGTGCAGGACACGCGGGTGCTCCGGGCCATGGCCCGGCTGCCCCGCGAGCGGTTTCTGCCCCGCGACCTGCGGCGCCTGGCCTATGCCGACTGCGCGTTGCCCATCGCCGAAAGCCAGACCATCTCGCAGCCGTACATGGCCGCGACGCTGGCCGAGGCGCTGCGGCTGCGGGGGCATGAACGGGTGCTCGAAGTGGGCACCGGCTCGGGCTATCAGGCCGCCGTGCTCGCGCTGCTCTGCCGCCACGTGGTGTCGATTGAGCGGCATCCGGCGCTCGCGGAGCGGGCGGCCGGGCTGCTAAGAGATCTGGGCTTTCGTAATCTGGATGTAGTGATCGGGGACGGCTCCCGAGGCTGGCCCACACGGGCGCCATACGATGCCATCCTGGTCACCGCGGCGGCGCCCGCCGTGCCCGCCGCGCTCGTGGAGCAACTGGCGGAGGGCGGGCGGCTGGTGCTCCCCATCGGGAGCGGCGCCGAGCAGACGTTGACCCGCGTCACGCGCGCGGCCGGCGGCGGCGCGGCACGCCACGAGGCGCTCATGCCGTGCGTGTTCGTACCGCTCATCGGCGCCGAGGGCCGGCAGCCGCCCGATTAAGACGTAAGGAACGAGAAGATTATGCCATACATACGGATCCGCTCGGGGCAGCCAACGATTGCACCCGGGGACCTGCAGGGCGGCGAGCACCCTGGCGGGGAGGACGTCTGGCCGCAGCGCCAGGGCCGTCCGTTCGTGCTCGTCACGCACAAACCGTGGCGCCCGCCGACCGACATCTACGAGACGCCGGCCGAGATCGTCATCAAGATGGAACTGGCCGGCATGCACGAAGATCAGCTGAGTATCACGGTCTACGGCGATGTGCTGGCGATCCGGGGCCGCCGGGTCGACGAGACGGTGCCGCAGAAGACCGGCTATCACCATATAGGAATTACCTACGGCGAATTCGCCTCTGATATTCAGCTGCCGGGGCCGATCGACCAGGAGCAAGTCCGCGCGGAATACGCGGCGGGCTTCCTCACGGTCACGCTCCCCAAGCGCCGCGCCCGGCCGCCCGGAACCGTGCGGATCGCCGTCAGCGAGTGAATTACCCGGGGGCCGCCCCGCAGCGGTTCACCCCGCGGCTTATAAAGTGAGATTGGACCATGGACGAAAAAGACCAAATCCCGGCCGCAGCTGAGGCGGTCGACACCGCGCCCGAGACGGCCGAGGCGGAAGCCACGGTCGAGGTGACTCCCGAGAACCCCGAGATCGCGGGCAAGATCGACGACCTCGAGATCCCGGCCATTCTGCCGATCGTGCCGCTCAAGGACACGGTCATCTATCCGTTCGTCGGCGCGCCGCTAGCGGTCGGCCAGGAGCGCACGCTCAAGCTGATCGACGACGCCGTGGTCGGCAATCGGCTGGTGGGCTTCGTGGCGTCGAAGGACTCCTCGATCGACAACCCGGGCCCCGACGACGCGTATCGCGTGGGCGTGGTCGCGGCGATCATGCGCATGATGCGCCTGCCCAACGGCACGATGCAGCTGGCGGTGCAGGGGCTGGAGCGCATCCGCATCGCGGAGTTCACGCAGACCCAGCCCTACCTGAAGGCGCGCATCGCGCTCGCGCCCGACGTCGTCGAGTCGGGCATGGAAGTGGACGCGCTGGCGCGCAACCTGAAGAACCTGTTCGGGCGGCTGGTGGACCTGATGCCGCATCTGCCCGAGGAGCTGGCGACCGTCGTGCTCAACATCGACAACCCGCGCCAGCTGGTCTATCTCGTGGCGTCGGCGCTACGCATGGACCTGGACCTGCGCCAAGCGATCATGGAGACCGACTCGGTGCGCGAGAAGCTGGAGCTGCTGACGGGCTTCCTCAACCGGGAGCTCGAGGTGCTGGAGCTGGGCAAGAAGCTGCAGAGCCAGGTGCAGGGCGAGGTCGAGAAGACCCAGCGCGAGTACCTGCTGCGCGAGCAGCTGAAGGCGATCCAGAAGGAGCTCGGCGAGGCGAATGAGCAGGAGGCCGAGGTCGACGAGTTGCGCGCGAAGATCGAAGAAGCACACATGCCCGAGGAGCCCGAAAAGGAGGCGCGCCGCGAGCTCGAGCGGCTGGAGCGCCTGCCCGCCGCGGCCGCCGAGTACGGCGTCATCAAGACGTATCTTGACTGGCTCGTCTCGATGCCGTGGAACGTCTACCGGGAGACCGAGATCGACATCACGAGGACGCAGGAGATCCTGAACGAGGACCACTATGATCTGGAGAAGATCAAAGAACGGATCCTCGAGTACCTGGCCGTGCGCAAGCTGAAAAAGCAGCGCCAGAGCGACGGCGAAGGGGTTGCCGGCCGCGAGCCGATCCTCTGCTTCGTCGGGCCGCCCGGCGTGGGCAAGACCAGCCTGGCGCAGTCAATCGCGCGCGCGCTCGACCGCCCGTTCACGCGCATGTCGCTGGGCGGCGTGCACGACGAGGCCGAGATCCGCGGGCACCGGCGGACGTACATCGGCGCGATGCCGGGCCGCATCATCCAGGCGATCCGGCGCGCGGGCGCGGCCGATCCGGTCTTCGTGCTCGACGAGGTCGACAAGGTGGGCGCGGACTTCCGCGGCGACCCGTCGTCGGCCCTGCTCGAAGTGCTGGATCCGGAGCAAAACAAGGACTTCCGGGATCACTACCTGGACGTGCCGTTTGACTTGTCGCACGTGATGTTCATCGCGACGGCCAACCAGCTTGACCCGATCCTGCCCGCCCTGCGCGACCGCATGGAGATCCTGGAGCTCGCGGGCTACACCGAGGAGGAGAAGCTGCACATCGCGCAGCGCTTCCTCATCCCGAAGCAGATGAAGGCGCACGCGCTGACCGAGCAGGATCTGACCTGGACGGACGCGGCGATCCGCACGATCATCGAGGACTATACCCGCGAGGCAGGCGTGCGGAACCTGGAGCGGGAGATCGCGTCGGTGAGCCGCAAGATCGCGCGCGAGGTGGCCGTGCGCCCCACGGAAGGCGCGACGGAAGCCGAGCCGGTGGAGATCACCGCGGACAAGGTGCGCGCAACCCTGGGGCGCCCGCGCTTCCACGCCGAAGTGGCCGAGCGCGTGGAGCAGGCCGGCGTGGCCACCGGCCTCGTCTGGACGCCGGTCGGTGGGGACATCATCTTCATCGAGGCGACGCGCATGCCGGGCTCGAAGACGCTGCTGCTCACCGGGCAACTGGGTGACGTGATGCGCGAGTCGGCGCAAGCGGCGCTCAGCTGGGTGCGGGCCCGGGCCGGGTCGCTGGGCATCCCGGAGGATTTCTTCAGCCAGTCGGACATTCACCTCCACGTGCCCGCGGGCGCCATCCCGAAGGACGGCCCGTCGGCCGGCATCACCATGACGACCGCGCTCGCCTCGCTCCTGACCGGGCGGCGGGTCAAGGACGACGTGGCGATGACGGGAGAGATCACGCTGCGGGGCCGGGTGCTCCCCGTCGGCGGCGTCAAGGAGAAGGTGCTCGGCGCGCATCGCGCGGGCATCAAGACGATCATCATGTCGCGGCGCAACGAGCCGGACTTGGAGGACCTGCCCGGCAACCTGCGCGAGGAGATCCACTTCGTCTGCGTTGACACGATGGACGAGGTGCTGGAGGCCGCGTTGGTCGCGCCGAGCGACGCGAGCGTGGCGGCCCAGGAAGAGATGAAGCAAGAAATCCGGCGCCAACAGGTGGCCGGCGAAGAGCCGGTCGAGCCAGGCCCCATGCGGGTGGAGATTATCTCCGACGGCACCGGCGACGAGGTGCCGGTGCCGCCCCCGGCCGGCGAGCCGGCCTACAAAACGCGCCCCGTCGCCTAGGCAACCAGGCGATAAGGCCCCCGCCCCCTCGCCCCGTTGCGGGAGCGAGGGGCGCGACGTGGGCGGCAACGTGCGACACGGCTGTCGCGGGAAGGACCGACGACAGGCGCACGGACAGTAGCGGATCCGCGCCCGCCGCCAGCCCATGGGTCGTGCCCTCATGAGCACGACACGGCCCCGCCGGGCCACAGCACCCCGGCCCGCGCCCCCTTCCCCCACCGACACACGCAGGCGGGCCGCGCCGCCGCCGGGCGGGGATCGGGCTGCAAGGAGGTAGACACGCGGTAATGGATACACCCCACGGCGATCCAACACGTAAGCGGCGGCTGGTCATCGTCTCCAATCGCCTGCCGTTCACGGTGACCGTAAACGACGGCGAGCTGGAGTTCGCCGAGAGCTCCGGCGGCCTCGTTTCCGGGATGATGGGCTACCTCGACCGGACGGGCGAGGCCACCGGCGAGGCGCCGGACTACATCTGGATCGGCTGGCCCGGCACTGCCGTGGAAGAGGCGCTGCAGCATGAAGTGCGCGCCCGGGCGGCGGCCGAGTTCCACGCCTGCCCGGTCTTCATCGATCCGGAGGAGATGGACCGCTTCTATCATGGGTTCTGCAACGAGACGATCTGGCCGCTCTTCCACTACTTTCCGACGTATACGGCGTTCAACGAGGCCGATTGGGACGTCTACTGCCGCGTGAACCAGCAGTTCGCGGACGCGGTACTCGCCGAGTTGCGCCCGGGCGACATGCTCTGGGTGCACGACTATCACCTGATGTTGCTGCCACAGATGGTGCGCGAACGGGCGCCGGACGCCACGATCGGATTCTTCCTGCATATCCCGTTTCCGACCTACGAGATCTTCCGACTATTCCCGCACGAATGGCGCAACGGGATCCTGCAGGGGATGCTGGGTGCCGACCTGATCGGGTTCCACACCTACGAGTACAGCCAGGACTTCACCCGCGCCGTGCTGCGCACGCTGGGGTATGAGAACAGCCTCGGCCGCATTCAGGTGGACGATCGGCTGGTGCAGGTTGACAGCTTCCCTATGAGCATCGACTTCCATAAGTTCCATGACGCGCCGGAGAGCCCCGAGACCCAGGAGGAGATGGCCACGCTGGCCACGCGGCTGGAGGACGTCAAGGTGGTGCTGTCGATCGATCGGCTCGACTACTCGAAAGGCATCATCAACCGGCTGGAGGGCTACCAGGCCTTCCTGAGCCGCTACCCCGACTGGCATGGTCGCGTCGCGCTCGCGCTCGTCATCATCCCGTCGCGCGTCGGCGTCAACGAGTACCAGGCCACCAAGATGCAGATCGAGGAGCTGGTGGGCCGGATCAACGGCCAGTTCGGCTCGATCGCCTGGACGCCCATCCTGTACCAGTTCCGCTCGGTGCCCTTTCCGGCGCTGACCGCCCTCTACGCGACGAGCGACGTGGCGCTGATCACGCCGCTGCGCGACGGCATGAACCTCATCGCCAAGGAGTACGTGGCCAGCCGGCGCGACGGCACGGGCGTGCTCATCCTCAGCGAGCTCACGGGGGCCGCCACCGAGCTGGGCGAGGCGATCCTGATCATGCCGACCAGCCGGCTGGAGATCGCCGATTCGCTGCTGGTCGCGCTGGAGATGCCGCGCGAGGAGCAGCAGCGTCGGATGTTTACGATGCAGGCCCGGATAGCGCGCTATGACGTCGTCGACTGGGCGGAGGACTTTGTCAGCCAGCTGCTGAGCATCAAGCAGGCGCAGGCGGCCACGGGCAGCAGTCAGCTCGACGCCGCGGCGCGCGCCGCCCTGCTGGCGGACTATACCCGCGCCGCACGGCGGCTGCTCTTCCTCGACTACGATGGCACGCTGGTGCCGTTCGCGGCGCGGCCCGAGCTGGCCACGCCGCCGCCCGAGATTCAGCGGCTGCTCGAACAGCTGGCAGCCGACCGGCGCAACGAGGTCGTCATCGTCAGCGGGCGCGACCGCGAAACGCTCGGCAACTGGCTTGGGGATTGCCCGGTGACGATTGTCGCCGAGCACGGCGCCTGGATCAAGCCGCGTGGCGAGTCCTGGCAGCTGGCGCAGCCCCTGGTCGACGACTGGAAGGACCAGATCCGGCCCATGCTGGAGCGTTACACGCATCGGCTGCCGGGCTCGTTCGTGGAAGAGAAGAGCTTCTCGCTGGCCTGGCACTATCGCGGGGCCGACGGCGAACTGGGCCCCGTGCGCGCGAAGGAGCTGCTCGACCTGCTTATGGGCATCACGGGCAACCTGGAGGTGCAGGTCTTGCAGGGCAAGAAGGTGATCGAGGTACGGCCCAGCTCGGTGAGCAAGGGCATGGTGGCGCGGACGTGGGCGCTCGACGAGCACGCCGGGTTCATTCTCGGTTTCGGGGACGACTGGACCGACGAGGATCTCTTCGCCGCGCTGCCGGCGACGGCCTACACGATCAAGGTGGGGCCGGGCCTCTCGGCAGCACGCTTCCACGTGGCCGGCCAGCCGGCGGTGGTGGACCTGCTGGGCGAGCTGGCGCGCCGCTCGGCCGCGCTGCCGACCGTCCCAGCCGCGCCGCCCGAACTCCCGGCGCCGCAGCCGCCGGAGTATCCCGCGCCCGACGCGGGCAAGGCATAGGGGCAGCCGCGGGCCGCGGGGGAGACGACGAGAGCCGCGCGCTTGCGCGGCTCTTGTGCTGCCCGGCGGACGGTTGGAACGAACGTCTGCGCCGGCTAGGAGCGGGCGGGCAGCCGTTCCAGACCCGCCGCAGGACCAGTCGACGAAGCGCCGCCCTTCAATCCGCCGGTCCCGCTGCCGATCGATACGCAATCTTGGCAATCTGGCCGCGGGTTGCGTGCGCTGCCCAACGGAACGTGCCGTCGCTATATCCCGAGATGACACCATGCTGGGCGCTCGTCTCGACGAATCCGAAGAAGGGATTGCCCGGCGTGACGTCGCGGAAGGTTGGGGTATCGGGGTGCAGAATGTCCCAGCCGGCCGCGAGCGTGACAACTTTGGCTACCTGGCCCCGTGTTACTGCGGCATTGGGGCGGAAGTAGGCACGCCCGCGCGCATCGCAGGGTTCGCCGGGTCCCCCGCAGGCGTAACCGGAGACCATTCCGTGCGCGGCGGCCGTTTCTACAACGGCGAAGAACGGCGAGCCCGGCGGGGCGTCAGCAAACGTGAAGGCGTCGGCCGCAGGGGTCAGGACGGGCATCTCAAAAGCCAGAACCACGATTTTAGCGAGTTGGCCGCGGGTGGTCGGCTCATATGGACGGTAGGTGCCGTCCGCGTAGCCTGAGACCACTTCACGGCAGGCCAAGTACTGCACGGGCCCGTAGAAGTAGTCCGAAGTTTGCACATCGACGAACACCGCTCCACATTGGGTAACCGTCGGACCGGCGGGTGTGCGGGTCGGCTCGGGAGTGGCGCTTGCGCTGCCTCCGGGCGGGGCAGTCGCGGTAACCGCGGGTGTAGGGGTCGCGTCGGCGCCGGGCGCCGGGCTCGACGTGGCTTCGGGCGCCGGCGTCGCGCTCCGCGGTGGCGTGGGAACCGGCGTCGTGGTGCGCGTGCGCGTCGGAGCCGGCGAAGTAGCGGTCGGGGTGCCGGCCGGGGGGGACGGCGTTGTGGTCAGGCTGGCCGATCGCGTCGGCGACGGGAGCGCGGCAGTAGCGGTCGGCGTGGGCGAGCCGTCGGGGCAGGCGCCTTCACGGTAGCGCTGCGTCACGTTTTGGTCGCCGGTCAGCGCGAGCCCGCCCACGGCGAAGACCCCGGCGGACGTACCTGCCCCACCCCCATGCATACGGGCGGGCACGGGGCCGGGCACCGTGGTCCAGCACGCGCCCGGGACGGAGAGATCGAGGAGCACGGCGGTCGTCAGCGGCTGCCAGTCCAGGTTGTCCGTGCCGCTGCCCAGCACCCACTGGCTGCCCGATAGGCCCCCCTCGGCCCAGGCGCGAGGCGCGGGCAGATCGGCGACCGCCGTGTCGCTCCAGAGGTTCGTCGTCAGATCATAGCGGTAGGTCTTCGCGATCGGCGGCCCGCCGTCGCCGGGAAACCCGCCCGCCGCATAAATGTAGCCGCCTGTCGCGACGGCTGCCGGGAAGTTGACGGCCAGCGGGTAGGGCGCAATCGTGCCGGGCGGGGCCCAGGTGTCTGTCGCAATGGTGTAGACGTCGACGCTCGTGGTCGGCCCGCTGGTCGTGGTACCGCCGAGCCGGTAGATCTTGCCGTCGAGATAGACGGCGGCCTGATAGGCAGTCGCCAGCGGCGCGGGCGCGATGTAGGCGTAGGTGCCGAGCACCGGGTCATAGCGCAGGAACGTGTTGGTGAAGCCGGTGGTCAAACCGTTCAGGATGTACACGTACCGGCCGTCGCTCACCGCGCTCGCGTCGAAACGGTCCTGCGGCATCAAAGCCAGGGCCTGCCAGAGCGTCGTGTCGGGATCGTACACGTACGCGGCGTCGGTTCCACCGCCCTCGCCGAGCAGGCCGCCGAAGCTGTAGATCCGGCCGCCTTGCGCCGCAGTGGCCTGGGAGTCGACGGTGACGGGGTAAGGCGCCTCGGGAAACCACCCGGCGCTACCGCAGGGCAACGCGGTCGGGGTGCTGGTCGGCGACGGCGAGGGCATGGGGCTGGCGGTCGGTGCGGGCGTCGTGGAGGGCAGTGGGCAGGGCGTCTCCTGATACTCGAGCACGTCGGCCTGCGCATACATGGTGTCTATGCCGCCCACGAGGTAGAACCCGCCGGCAGCAGTCGCTCCCTGCGCCAGTTGACGGAAGTACCACGCACGCGGCAGCGTGGCCCAAGGGCCGGTGGGGTCTTGGAGGTCCAAAGCCGCCGCGGTTTGGCTGGGCACGTTCCACGAGCGGCCGGTCGCCAGGATCCAGCGGCCGTTCAGCACCGCGCTGGCGGCATTAATGCGGGGATCGGGGAGATCGCTGATGGGGCCGTCACTCCACTGGTTCGTGGCCGGATCATAGCGGTAGGTGTTGAAGAGCTCGCCCAGCACGCCGCCCCAACCGCCCGCACCGTAGATGTATCCATCCCAGGCAATCGCCTGCAGGCCATGTGCTGCAACCGGATAGTCGGCGATGGTGCCCACCGGCGCCCAGGTATTGCTTTGGACATCATACACGTCGACCGAGGATTGGATGCTCCTGTACGAACCGCTGAGGCCGCCGACGCGATAGATCCGATCGTCAAGGTACACGACCGCGGCATCCGCACTGCCCAGGGGGGAGAACGCCAGGGACGTGTAACTGTCGGAGACAGGGTCGTAGCGGTAGAGCGTGTTTTGGATCCTGTCCTGATTATCGATGCCGCCTACAATGTATGCGTAGCGGCCGTCGGTGACGACGCCGGCGCCACCGCGGGGCGCCGGCAGGTCGGCCAGTGGAGTCCAGGTATCCACGATGGGGTCGTAGCGGTAGGCCGCGGAGCCATGTGGGTAATTGCCGCCGAAGCTATACAGCTGCCCGTTCAGGCTGGTAAGCGCGTGGTCGAAAACCGGGAACGGATACGGCGCTCGCCCCACCCAACTACCCTGGCCACAAACGGGCGTGGGCGTCGCGGTGGCCAGCGGGGCGGAACCGCCCGCGGCGCGGGCCGGGGGAGGCGGTTCGTCGAAGGGTGGGGCCACCGCAAGGGCGGCGAGGAGCACGACCGCGCCGGCCAGAGTCCCGAGCCACAAGCGCGAGGCCATCGGCTCCCCACCTCCTCCTACCCCGCCCGGCCCGCCGGAGGTGGCGGGTCCGAGCGGCCGGCTCTTTAGCCCATAGATGTCCGCCGCGATCCAGGCTACTGCACCGTGTCGCCGGGCGGGATGCGGCCCGCGGCCGAGTCGCCGAAGTGGGTCGGCACGTCGCCGCCGGGGAGATCGCCGCCGGTCCACGCCTTGCCCTGCGCCGCCTGCCAGGCCTGCACGGGGATCAGGGTGAGGACTTCCTGGGGGGCGTAGAAGGTCTTCCCGGTGGGCAGGTAGTGGCCGAAGACGCCCTGAATGCGCTCATCGTCGCCGAGCAGGTCGAGCAGCTCGGTCTTCGTAATGCCCTTGTCCCACTGGATGCCCAGGGTGCTGAAATCGAACTCGCGGTTCGCCTCGGCGGGGGCAATCGGCCCGGCGGTGGTCGCGCGGCCGCCGGCCACGTTCGGCCGTTGATCGTCGATCGGGCCGATCGGGCCCTGGTTGGCCTGCACGGTGCCCTGGCCGACGGCGCTGCCGCCCGTGTCCAACTGATCGGCGGCCTGGCCGAGCGCCGCGACGGCGTTGCCGGCGTTGGCCAGGTCAAGGCCCATCGGCTGGCTCGCGGACGCGTTCGCGGCGGCGCCATTCGGCCCGGTGGACGCGCCCGCAGGCGCCTGCGAGGCGCCCTTGGCGGTGCCCGCCGGCTTCGGATTCGTCGGGCCGGCAGGGGTATCGTCGCCGAGCGTGACGCCGGAGCCGCCCGCGGCGAGGTCGGCGCCGCCCGCGGTCAGGTTCGCCAGGGCGTCCTGCAGGTCGAGCTCCGGCGGCTCGTACTCCTCGTAGTCGAACAGGTCCTCGTCTTCGTCGGCGCCCGCCGCGATGGTGTAGGCGTCGTACATGTTGTAGAGCCAGATGCCGGCCCAGACGACGGTCCAGCCGTTGAAGCGGCGTCGGGCAAGACTTTGACGCGGCCGAAGCGTCAAGACGCGGACGAGGCGGCCGGTGACGCCGCCGAGCGTGCTGGTAGACGACGCCGAGGACGATGAGCACCGAGCCCTTTGACCAGGCGACCGGCCGCCAGCTGGCCGAGGCCCGCCTGCACGGCCGACAGGAGCAGGATCCGGGTGTCGAACGGCTCATCCATACGGGAAACCTCCAATTGCGGGTGAGATGGGGCCGAACGCGGTCCGGCCGGTCCCGCGTGGGCGAGGCGCCGCGCCCATTGCGCGGCGGCCACCTCGGGCTGCGGGAGATTGCTGCTCCGCTGAGCAGGTTCTATGCCATTGCCCGGCCTGCCCGGCAGCCCGGTACCGCGAAGCGCGGCCTAGGGTGCCGGTTTCCGCGCCCGTCTTGCGGGGCCCGGGCAAACGTGCTACAATCGGCCATGCGCCGGTCCACCCCGGCGCGTGCGGCATCCCGTACCCCCTCGACCGGATCCCCCCGGCGGGGCCATCATCTGATCTGGAGGCACATGAACCGCGAGTACCACAAATGGTACAGCTCGCAGCTGGGGCACGACATGGAGTACCTCTTATTCGGCCACGCGGGCCGCCCCATTGTCGTGTTTCCCACGTCGCAGGGCCGTTTCTATCAATATGAGGACTTCGGCATGGTGGGCGCCCTGGCGGAGCGGATCGAGAAAGGCGAGGTCCAGCTGCTGTGCGCCGATTCGATCGACAGCGAGAGCTGGTACAACCGCGGCCTGCCCGTGCACGACCGCGCGCTGCGGCACAATGCGTGGGAGCGTTACCTGATCAACGAGCTGCTGCCCTGGTTCGCCGGGCGCAACCCGGGCGTGCGCGATAACCTCTGCCTGACCGGCACGTCGTTCGGCGCCTACCACGCGATCAACTTCGGCTTCAAGCATCCCGACCTCGTCAAGCGCGTGGTCGCGCTGAGCGGCGCCTACAGCCTGCGGTTCCTCGTCAACGGCGCCTGGGACGAGGAGGAGTATTTCAACTCACCGCTGGACTACCTGCCGAACCTGCACGACGACTGGTACCTGTCGCGCATGCGCGCCCAGGAGATCGTGCTCGGGGTCGGCTCCGACGATATCTGCCTGGCCTCGACTCGCCGCCTGTCGGATGAGCTGTGGGCCAAAGCCGTGCCGCATTGGCTCGACGTCTGGGCGGGCGCCTGGCATGACTGGCCCATCTGGCGGGAAATGGCGGTCAAGTTCCTGCACTGACCGCCCGGCGGCACGACACGCGAACCTGGAGGATCACAGCATGGCTAGCACCCCGATGAAGATCGGCCTGCTTTGCGGGCGCGAAAACACGTTTCCGGGCGCGTTCATCCAGCGCGTCAACGAGCTCGGGCAGGAGCACCAGATCACGGCCGAGCTGGTCAAGCTCGGGGGCACGCGCATGGACGAGCCGAGCCCCTACCGCGTGATCGTCGACCGCATCTCGCACGAAATCCCCTATTACCGCGCCTACTTGAAGCAAGCCGTGCTCGAAGGCACGATCGTCATCAACAACCCCTTCTGGTGGTCGGCCGACGACAAGTTCTTCGAGTGCGCGCTGGCCACCAAACTGGATGTGCCCGTGCCGCGCACGGTGGTGCTGCCGCAGAAGAGCTACGTCGAGGGCGTGGTCAGCGACTCGCTGCGCAATCTGGTCTACCCCATCCCGTGGGAGGATATCGTCGCCTACGTGGGGCTACCCGCCTTCCTCAAGCCCTTCATCGGCGGGGGCTGGAAGAACGTCTACAAGATCCACTCGGTCGAGGAGCTGATCTGGGCGTTCGACCAGACAGGGCAGCTGGGCATGATCCTGCAGGAAGGCATCACCTGGGACATGTACGTGCGCTGCTACTGCCTGGGTCAGACGAACATCATGCCGATCCGCTACGAGCCGAACAACCCGTTCGAGAAGCGCTACATGCACGACCCCGGCTTCTTGCCGCCCGACCTGGCGCGGCGCGTGGTGCACGACGCGCAGATCCTGAACCAGGCGCTCGGCTTCGACATGAACACGGTCGAGTTCGCGATCCGCGACGGCGTGCCCTACGCCATCGACTTCCTGAACGTGGCGCCCGACATGGATTACTACAGCGTGGGACCGCATTACTTCGAGTGGGTCGTCGAGAACATGGCCCGGCTGGTGATCTACCGCGCGCTAAGCGACTACACGCCCGGCCGGGACTACCGCTGGGACAGCCTGCTCAACTCGGCCCCGCCGCCGACCGGTGGGGCCGCGGCGCCGCTGCGTCCCGATTATGTCGACCTGAACACCATCCCCTGGGCCTGGCACCCGTACCAGATCCCCGGCGGCGGGGGCGCGCCCAGCGGAGCGGGGCCCGACGAGGCGCCGGTGGCGGCGGGTACCGACCAGGTGCCGGAGGCGGGGGGCGCGACGCCATGAGCGCCGCGGACCGCTGGCCGGCCGGCCTGAACCTCGGCTCGACGGCCGCGATCATCGCGGCGTACAACGACATGCTCGACGCCGACCACGCGCTGGCGCGCACCTCGGCCGACGCGCTGGCGGCCGGGTCGGTCCGCGACAAGCTCACGTTCGGCGGGCAGCCGTTCCTGCGCACGCTGCGGCCGCGCTTCCTGACGCCGCGCCAATATGGCTACATGCAGCACACCTGCAACACCCTGGCGGGCGCGCTGACCCGGCTGCGCGAGGCCTGCCTGGCCGACCCGGCGCTGCTCGCGCGCCTCGACCTGACCGAGGAGGAGCGGCGGCTGGCGCTGGCCGACCCCGGCTTCTCGGAGCCCTCGCCCAGCATCCGCATGGACAGCTTCTGGTCGGATGCCGAGTGGCAGTTCGTCGAGTGCAACGGCGAGTCGCCCGCGGCGATCGCCTATGACGACGTGGGCTCCGACCTGTTCCTGCAGCTGCCCAGCGTGCGCAAGTTCCAGGAGCAGTACAACCTGCAGCCGATCTACAGCCTCGACCGCTTTATGGAGGAGATCACGCGGCAGTACGCCGAGTTCCGCACGAACCGCGGGCCCGCCGACTTCCCCGCGCGGCCACGCATCGCCATCGTCGATTGGGCGGGGGTGCCGACCTCCACGGAGTTCGAGCTCTTCCAGGACTACTTCGCGCGCCAGGGCCTGGAGTGCATCATCTGCACGCCCGAGTCGTGCGAGTATTCCGGCGGACGCCTGCGCTCCGGCAATTTCACCATCGACCTGTTCTACAAGCGCGTGCTGACCAGCGAATTGCTGGCCCAGCCCGCGGTGGCCGCGCCCATCACGCAGGCGTACCTCGACGGCCGCGTGATGGTCATGAACGCGTTCCAGGCCAAGATCCTGCACAAGAAGATGAGCTTCGCGCTGCTCCATGACGACGCGAACTACGGCCTCTTCACACCCGAGCAGGTCGCCGTGATCCGCCGCCACATCCCCTGGACGCGCAAAGTCGCCCCCGGCCAGACCAGCTACGCGGGCGGCATAGTCGACCTGCTGCCGTTCATCCGCGACCACCGCGACCGCCTCGTCCTGAAGCCGAACGACGAGTACGGGGGCAAGGGAGTGTACATCGGCTGGACGTTGAGTCAGGGCGAGTGGGAGACCGCGCTGGAGGATGCCCAGCGGTCGTCGTTCGTCGTGCAGGAGCGGGTCACGCTGCAGACCGAGCCGTTCCCCTACCTGACCGACAACGGCGGCATCGAGATCGCCGAGCTCGCGGCCGACACGGATCCGTACATCTATCATCACGACACGCAGGGCGTGCTGACCCGCCTCTCGGCCGCGCCGCTGCTGAACGTCACCGCGGGCACCGGCTCGGTGACGTGCACGATGATCGCCGAGCCGCGCTGATCGCGGACGACGCCCCGCAGAAGGAGGCCCGCCATGGCCGACGAAGGTGGACTGTTCAGCATCGGGATCGAGGAAGAGTTTCAGATCGTCGACCCGCCGAGCGGCGACCTGCGCGCGCATATCCAGGAGCTCATGCAGCACGCCGGGCAGCACACGCTCGGCGAACAGATCAAGCCCGAGATGCTGCAGTCGATGGTCGAGACGATCAGCCGGATCTGCCTGAACATCGACGAGGCGCGCGCCGAGGTCTACAAGCTGCGGCGCACCATCTCCGACCTGGCGAACCGGGCGGGGCTGGCCATCGTCGCCTCGGGCACGCACCCCTTCTCGCATTGGCAAAGCCAACTCATCACGCCGAACGAGCGCTACAAGATGCTCGAAGAGGACCTGCAGGACGTCGTGCGCTCGATCCTGATCTTCGGGCTGCACGTGCACGTGGCCGTGCCGGGTAACGACCTGCGGGTCGAGATCATGAACGAGGCGCGCTACTTCCTGCCGCACATGCTGGCGCTGTCCACCTCGTCGCCCTTCTGGCTGGGGCGCTTCACGGGCCTGAAGAGCTACCGCACGGTCGTCTGGTCGCAGTTCCCGCGCACCGGTATTCCCAGCCAGTTCGAGTCGTGGAGCCACTACGAGAACTTCGTCGACGTGCTGGTGAAGACGAACTGCATCGACAACGCGAAGAAGATCTGGTGGGACGTCCGCCTGCACCCCTTCTACCCGACGATCGAGTTCCGCGTCTGCGACATGCCGGTGACCGCCGACGAGACGATCTGTCTCGCGGCGCTGTTCCAGGCGATTGTCGCCAAGCTTTACAAGCTGCGGACGCGAAACCTGGGCTTCCGCCGCTACGACCGCGCGCTGATCCAGGAGAATAAGTGGCGCGCGATGCGCTACGGCATCGACGGCAAGCTGATCGACCTGGGCAAGCGCGAGGAGGTGCCGATGCGCGACCTCGCGCTCGAGCTCCTCGAGTTCGTGGACGACGTGGTCGACGAATTGGGCAGCCGCGATGCGGTCAACTACGTGCACACGATCCTGGCCGAAGGCACGGGCGCCGACCGCCAGCTCCAGGTCTTCCGCGAGACGGGCGACGTGAAGAAGGTGGTGGAGTACCTGGTGCACAACACGATGCGCGGCGTGCCCTACGCCGAGGAGCTCGGGCTGCCCCCGCCCGACATGACGCCAATCCAGCTGCCGCCGGTGCCGTGATCGCCGCGGGCCGGGAGGGGCACGGATCAGGGCGCCGGAGGCGAGCCGGCTGCGGCACGGCCAGCAAGGCGGCCAGCCAGGCTTCGTCCAGGAGGACTTTCTGGCGCGCCGACCGCCACAACTGCCGGATGGTGTCCGCGGCACCCACCGCGGGAAACGCCTGCTGCTCGACCGCCAGGACGATAAACGCGCGGAGGTGGCCGGCGCTGGGAACCTTGTCGCTCAGTTCCCAGGCGCCGGCCGTGCGCCGCGACACGCCCAGGCGCGCGGCCAGCCCCGCTTGCGTCAGCCCGATCGCGGTCCGCAGGGTCAGCATGACGCGTCCGAACTCGTGGGCCCCTGCCTCGTCTGTGAACCGCCCCATGCGCGTGCCTCCCGCCTCGCCCCGCGACGGAGGGGCCGTGTTGGCACCCGATAGTAACCGAAGTGGCAACCGGTGGCTGCTGATTCGCGGGTACTCCGCAAGTATACTCGAGATATCAGCCCGCGGACACGCGAGCGCGTGCCGCCAGACGACGGCACGTCACCCACAGGAGGAACGACGATGGAGAACGAAACGATGCAGGCCGCGTACCTGCCGCGGCGCGGCGGCGCCGAGGACCTGCGCTACGGCACCGTGCCGCGCCCGGTCCCGGCTACGGGCGACGTGCTGGTGCAGGTCTACGCCGCGACCGTCATGCCGACGGAACCGGGCTGGCGGGAAACCTGGGAAACCGAGGCGGGTGTGCCGCTCCCCGTCCCTCGCATCCTGGGCCACGAATTTTCGGGGCGCGTGGCGGCGCTGGGTGCTGGGGTCCGGGACCTGGCCGTCGGCGACGCGGTCTACGGCATGAACGACTGGACCCGCCCGGGCGCCCAGGCGGAGTATTGCCTGACCCGCCCGGAACAGATCGCGGCGCGGCCGGCCACGGCCGGGGATGCCGAGGCCGCGGTGACGCCGATCTCCGCGCTGACCGCTTGGCAGGCCCTCGTGGTGCACGGCAACCTATCCGCCGGGCAGCGCGTGCTGATCCACGGTGGCGCCGGCAGCGTCGGCTCGTTTGCGGTCCAGTTGGCACACAGCCTTGGCGCGCAGGTGATCGCCACCGCCGCGGCCGCAAGCGGCGAGTTCGTCCGGGGGCTGGGTGCCGACGAGGTGATCGACTACGCGCGCACGCCCTTCGAATCCGCCGTGCGCGACGTGGATCTGGTGCTGGATACGATCGGCGGGGAGACCCAGGCGCGCTCCTGGGCGACGCTGCGGCCCGGCGGGCTGCTCGTCTCGGTCGTGCACCCGCCCGATCCGGCGCAGGCAAGCGCGCATGGCGTCCAGGGCGTCTTCTTCATCGTCGCGGCCGACGCAGCTCAGCTGCGCGCGATCGCGCAGATGATCGACAATCATGAGCTCCGGCCGTTGGTCGCCGCAACGTTTCCCTTGGCCGAGGCGCGCGCGGCTTTCGCCTTCGCGGCGCACGGCGGGCAGCGCGGGAAGACGGTCCTGCGCGTGGCGGGCGGTCAACAAGCCGCGCCCGGGCCGGCAACGGCTCACTAGCGACCGCTCCCGCGGCCAGCCGGGAGCAGCGATCCCCCGGGAGCCACGCTGGAGAGCCCGGCGCCGGTGGCACGATAAGGAGTTAGTACGATGAGCAAGACGCTGAGCAAGACGATCTTGTTCATTCACGGAGCCTGGCTGAACTAGCTCTCCTGGGAGAATTTCCTGGGCTACTTCGCCGCTCGCGGCTACACCTGCATGGCGCCCGAATGGCCGTACCGCGACAAGCCGGCCGCCGAGCCGCGCGAAAACACGCCCCCCGAACTCGCGCAGATCGGCCTCAAGGAGCTGACGGACCACTATGACGTGATCGTTCGCGCGCTGCCGGAACCGCCGATCCTGATCGGGCACTCCTTCGGCGGGCTGATCACCCAGCAACTACTGGATCGGGGGCTGGGCGAGGCCGGCGTCGCCCTCGAACTCGGCGGCGCCGGAGGGCGTGCTCGCCGTCGACTGGGACGTGCTGCGCTCGAACGCCGCCTCGCTGCTCGCCTGGATAGGCTGGGAGCGGGTGGTCCACATGACCTTCCCGCAGTTCCAGTTCGCCTTCGTCAACACCTTGCCGGAAGAGGAGAAGCGCGCCTGCTACGACAGGTATTTGGTGCCGGAGACTGGGCGGATCTTCTTCCAGGCCGCCTTCGCGTCGCTCGACCCCCACCAAGCGCTGCACGTCAACTTCAAAAACGATAATCGCGCGCCGCTCCTGCTGGTCGCGGGGGAGCTGGACCATATCGTGCCGGCGCACGTTGTCCGGGCCAACTACGCGCACTACAGCCAGGCGACGGCGCGCACCGACTTCCGGGAGTTCCCCAGGCGGGCCCACCTACTGGTGGCGCAGGAGGGCTGGGAGGAGATCGCGGGTTTCGTCGCCGAGTGGCTGGCCGAAGTCGCGTCGCCACCGGCCCCGGCTGCGCTGGCCGGCGTGTAGCCGCGCCGGATCCGCGGCGGCGGTGCGGCGCAACCCGAATCGCGACGGGCCGGGAGGCATCCTCCCGGCCCGTGCGTGTTCCCAGCAGCGGCCTGCTAGCTGAGCAGCCGTGCTGTCGCTTTGGCGATCCGATCGAGCGCCGCCTGCAGGTTCTCCTGCGAGTTCGCGAAGCTGATGCGGATGTAGCCCTCGCCGAAGCGGCCGAAGGCCGTGCCGGGCAGCACCGCCACGTCGGCCTCGGTCAGCAGGTAATCGGCGTAGGTCCGGCTGTCCATGCCCGTCCCCGAGATGTTGGGGAAGGCGTAGAAGGCGCCCTGGGGCATGACGCAGCTGAGGCCGGGGATCTCGTTCAGCGCGGGGATGACCAGCGCGCGGCGCTTGCGGAACTCCTCGACCATCGCCTCCATCGGCTCGGCCGGGCCGGTGAGCGCGGCTACGGCGGCCTTCTGGCTGAACGACGAGGTGCACGAGACCGAGTTGATGATCAGCCGGGTCACGTGGGGCACGAGCGGCCCGGGGAAGAGGCCGTAGCCCAGCCGCCAGCCGGTCATGGCGTAGGTCTTCGAGAAGCCGTCGAGCAGGATCGTGCGTTCCTGCATGTGCGGGAACTCGAGCACGCTGTGGTGGCGACCTTCGTAGATGATGTCGCTGTAGATCTCGTCGGACAGCACCACCAGATCATGCTTCACGGCGAGCTCGGCGATGCCGGCGAGGGTCTCGCGCGGCAGGGCGCGGCCCGTCGGGTTGCCGGGGCTGTTCAGGATGATCAAGCGCGTGCGGTCCGAGATCAGCGCCTCCAGGTCGGCCACGCTGAAGTTGAAGCCCCGGCTCTCGGTGAGCTGCAGCGGGATGGCCTCCCCGCCGATGAAGTTGATCATGCTCTCGTAGATCGGGAAGCCGGGGTTCGGGTAGATCACCTGGTCGCCGGGCTCGATCAGCGCCATGATGGCGTAGAACATGATGGGCTTGCCGCCCGGGGTGACGATGACGTGCGCGGGGTCAACCTCGATGCCGCGCTTGGCGCCGATGTGCGCCGCGAGGGCTTGCCGCAGCTCGGGCAGACCGGCGGCGGGCCCGTAGTGCGTGTAGCCCGCCTCCAGCGCCTCGACCGCGGCCTGCCGGATGAATTCCGGTGTGTCGAAATCGGGCTCGCCGATCTCCAGGTGGATGATCGGCTTGCCCTGCGCCTGCAGGGCGCGCGCCCGATCGGCCACCTCGAACGCACTCTCCGTCCCCAGGCGATGCATCCGCTCGGCTAACTTCATGGTTTGTGCTCTCCTTTGAACACGCGGTGGGCCGGCCGGAACCGGCGTGCCTAGCCGCGGCCGATCGCCGCGGCGTCTCAGGGTTTAGTCGCGGTGACCACGATCTCCTGCGCCGGCTTCTGGCCGTCCGTGGTGGCCAGGTAGAGTGCATGCTGTGCCGCACCGGGGTCGCTGGGGTCCTGGGCCGGGTCATAGCGCAGGGTCAGCTGGGTGCGCGTGCCGGGCCGCAGCTTGGAGGCATCCGCCTGCGCGGTCAGGCACGGGCAGTCGCTGGCTAGCTGCAGGAGGACGAGGTCGGCGCCGCCGCTGTTCGCCAGGGTCACGGACTGAGTGACCACGCCGCCCGCGCTCACCGCGTCGAAAGCGACCGTGGATGCGGACAGATCCATGTGCGCCTGCGGGATCTGGGGCGGCAGCTTCTCGGGCTGCCGGATCTGGGCGGTGTCGGTCACGACGACGGCCGTGATGACGGCGCGGGGTGCCGCACTGCCGTTCTGCAGCGCGTCGGGGGCGGGCGAGGTCGGCGAGGCGACCGGGCTCATCGGCAGCGGCGTATCGTCGACGGGCGGCACCGGCAGCTGGGCCAGCGCGGTGGGCGTGGCCGTGGCCGCGGGCAGCGGGGCCGCGGCGTTATTGGCGTTCATCTGGCGCACGCCGTAGACGATGAAACCAAAGAGGAGCACGCCCAGGGTGGCGTAGGCGATGAAGTAGAAGCCGAAGCGATCGGACGAGCCGGTGCGCCCGCCCCGCTGCGGGGCCGCGGCCCGCCGGGCCGCGCCGCTCGGGCGCCGAGCCGGCGGGGTCTTCGAGTTACTCATGACGGAAGGCTGCTCTTTCGTAGCCGGCCGGGGCAAGGCCGCGGCCGAGATGGTGTCGTACAGGTAGAACGCGACACGAGCGCCGGGAGTTCCGGCGCCCGCAGGGGTCGACGATCCGATGGGCCATTATACCGGAGCGCGCGGCGCGGGGCAAGGCCGAGCAGGGAGCGCCGGCGGATCAGGGCGGCGGGGCGGCGGCAGCGCGCACGCGCGCCTCCTCGATCGCCAGCCGTGCCTTTGCGGCGGGGAGCACGGTTTCCGCCGACAGGTCTGGATCATTCAGGATCTGGTAGAGGAAGCTGTAGCCGGAGTTCCAGCTCAGCACATCCGTTTCGGGATCCTCCATGTACTCGATAATGCCACGCAGAAGCAGCGGATTGATTGGGCGATCCTCCAAGCGAGCCATCACTAGCCACATCCCAGCAGAACCGAAGGCAGCGCCCCTTGCCCAATCATCGCGGTCCCAGTGCTGTCCCTGCATCAGGGCGTAGAGTTGCGGTGCGTAGCGATCGGTCAGGCGCCAGGTGCCGCACAGGATGTTGATTGCGGTAACCACTACGTGGGCGTGCGTGCTCCCAAGGAAGGGCTCCACGACCGGTGCGTAGGCTCGCGTGCGGGCCGCATACCGGATTACCTGGAGCAGGAGATCCTGCGCCAGTGGATCTGCCGTCGATTGCAGTTCCGCCACCAGAGCCCGGACTTCGTCTGGCGATACCTGGCCCCCGCGCGCGCGCGACTTCAGTTCGCTCAGTTCCTCCAGTCGGCCCCTCATCTTTGACATCTCCAATGCCCCGCAAAGCACCGCCGCGGCGACAAGCGGCCTCCCCGCAGCAGGGGCAGACCAGGGTGTCGTCGTCCATGGGGTCATCCTACCGCGGATCGCGGCCCGTGGTCAACCGCCGTTCTCCGTACTTCCCGGGCCCGAATGGACGATCTCTTGACGATCTGTTGACGACCTATCGGTACACTGAGGCCCAACGTCCACCGGGTTATTGCACCGGGGCACGAGGCACGGCCGGTCTCACGCCCCACGCGCCCGGCAGCGCCGCGGCCGGCGTGCCGCAGCGACGTCTTCCCGCCACCCTACCCGCGCTGCGCTCGCCTCGAGCGCAGAAAGGAGAATCGCGCGATGTCACGGCACCGTACCTCCACCGGGCTGCGCTCCGCCGGCCCACTCCTGGTGATCCTGGCGCTCCTGCTGGCCGCCTGCGGCACCGAGCCCGCGGCGCCCACGCCCATCACGGGAGCCACGGCCCCCACCGCCGCCGCCGCGACGGCGGCGCCGGCCACACAGGTTGCCGCCGGCCAACAGGGTCCCACGATGAAGAACCCGAACCAGGTGGTCGTGGTCAGCCAGGATCTCGGCTGGGAGGATTTCGATCCGGCCTACTGCTACAACGTCGGCTGTTCCGAAACCATCCAGAATATCTACGACGGCCTGATTCTGCCCAAGCAGGAGAAGGTCGACGAGTTCATTCCGCAACTGGCCACCAAGTGGGATATCAGCCCGGACGGCAAGACCTACACGTTCACGATCCGGCAGGGCGTGAAGTTCCAGCAGGGACAGGCGCTGACGCCGGAAGACGTCGCCTACAGCTTCTGGCGCGCCATGGCGCAGGACCGCGCGGGCGGGCCGTCCTGGCTGCTGTTGCAGCCGTTCTTCGGCCTCAACGTGCAGAGCTTCGCCTCCGACGTGGTCACCACACAGAACAAGGGCGATTGGGCGGCGGCCTGCACAGCGCTGCAGCAGAAGGTGACGTTCGATAACGCCGCCGGGACCGTCACGCTGCACCTCGCGCAGGCCTTCCCGCCGTTCATGCAGATCCTCGCCGGCACGTGGGCCTACGTCGTCAGCAAGCCCTGGGTAACCGCGCAGGGCGGCTGGGACGGCAGCTGCGCCACCGTGCAAAAGTACCACGACCCGCAGCAGGAGGCCGACGAGCTGTTCAAGGTGGCGAACGGCACCGGCCCCTATATGCTCGACCACTGGACGCCCGCCGAGGAGATCGCCATCGTGCGTAACCCGACCTACTGGCGTACGGAACCGATGTGGGACGGCGGGCCGTCGGGCCTGGCGCGCATCGAGCGTGTGACCTGGAAGGTGAGCAAGGAGTGGGGCACGCGCCTCTCCGCGCTCGAGGCCGGCGACGCCGACTACGTCGATATCCCGGACCCCTACCGCGACCAGGTCGATCCGCTCGTCAAGGAGACGTGCGATTACCGCACGAATCAGTGCACGACGGTGAATCCCAACGGCTCTATCAAGCTCTACAAATATGTGCCGACCGATAACCAGGCGGGCGCTTACTTCCTGACGCAGCACGTCGACGTAAGCGGCGGCAACACGCACGTGGGGTCCGGGGTGATGGATGGAGGCGGGGTGCCCCCCGACTTCTTCGCCGACGTGCACGTGCGCAAGGCCTTCAACTACGTCTACGACGCGCAGACGATCATCGACCAGGTCTACAAGGGCGAGGCCGCGCCGGGCACCGGCTTACTGCTGCCCGGCGTGCTCGGCTATCAGGCCGACCAGCCCACCTACTCCTATGACCTGGCCAAGGCTGCCGACGAATTCAAGGCCGCCACGCTCAAGTCGCCCGACGGCAAGACGCTCTGGGACACCGGCTTCACCCTCGAGTACCTCTGGGACGAGGGCGGCACGCACGTCGAGGGAGATATCCTGAAGGACAGCCTCGCCAAGGTGAATCCGAAGTTCAAGCTGAACGAGGTTGCGGGCAGCTTCGACGCGATGACTAAGGACTTCCTGGCCGGGCGGACCCCACTGTTCGGCTGGGGCTGGGTCGAGGACTTCCACGATCCGCACGACTGGGTCTTCCCCTACCTGGGATCGACCGGCGCCTTCGCCAGCGTGCAGCACTTCGCTCCCGATCTGCAGACGCAATTCGACCAGATGATCGCGCAAGGGATCCAGGAGACGGACAGCGCGAAGCGGGCTGCGCTCTACCACCAGCTCGACGTCATGACCTACGACAACGCGCTGGATATCTTCGTCGTGCGGCCCACGGGGCGGCGCTACGAGCCGGAGTGGATCCACGGCTGGTACGGCACGCGCAACCCGCTGGAGCCGGGCAACTACTACTACTTCTACTCCAAGGGGACGTAAGCGCGGCCCACCCACGCGCCGCCCCGGGAGCCCGGCCAGGCTCCCGGGGCGGATCGCGCGGGTGCTCGGGCCGTGCGCTACGGCCGGCTGTTGCCGCGCCGACAGGATTGCCATGATCACCTACATCGTCCGCCGTCTCTTGATCCTGCCGATCACGCTCGTGGGCCTGAGCGTGCTCATCTTCGCCATGCTCAGTCTGCTCGATCCCGTGCAGCGCGCGATGATGTACGAGGCCTCGCCGCCCAAGACTCCCGACGCGCTGGCCAGCCTGATCCACAAGCACCGGCTCGACCAGCCAATCTGGGTGCAATACGCCGACTGGGCAGGCAACCTGCTCCACGGCGACCTGGGCTGGTCGCGCAGCAGCCAGCAGCCGGTGCTGCAAGCCTTCGGCAGCTACTTCCCGGCCACGCTGGAGCTGACGATCTGGAGCTTCATCCCCATGATCCTGATCGGCATCTGGCTCGGCATGCTGGCCGCGCGCCACCACGGCCGGCTGCTCGACCACATCGTGCGCCTCGGCACCGTGGTCGCCTTTTCGTTTCCGAGCTTCGTGCTGGCGGTCGGCCTGGTGCTCGTCTTCTACGCCGGGCTGCAGTGGCTGCCCCCCGGGCGGCTGTCGGAATGGGCGCGCGTGGCCGCAAGCGATCCCGCGTTCCAGCACTGGACCGGCATGTACACCGTCGACGGCGTGCTCAACGGGCGCCTGGACGTCGCGCTGGACGCACTGCGGCACATGCTGTTGCCCATGCTCACGTTGAGCTACGGCGGGATCGCCGTGCTGGCGCGGGTGACCCGCGCGTCCATGCTCGAAGCCCTGCAACAGGAGTACGCGACGGTGGCCTGGGCCAAGGGGCTGTCGACGCGCGCGGTGGCGCGCCGCCATGCCCGACCGAACGCTCTGATCCCGGTGACGACGCTGGGCGGGCTGACGGTCGCCGGGCTGTTGAGCGGGGCGGGCATCACCGAGATCGTGTTTGACTACCACGGCATCGGCTGGTGGGCGGTGAACGCCGCCGCCACGCTCGACACGCCCGCCGTGTTGGCGTTTGCGCTGCTGACGGGCTTGCTCCTCGTGCTCTGCAACCTGGTCGTCGACGCACTATATGCCCTGCTGGATCCCCGCATCCGGCTGCAGTAGGAAGGAGACTTTCCGGCGATGGCAACCACCGAAGGCCTGCTTGCCCCGGTCCAGGAACGCGTGCAGCGGCGGGTGCGACTGGGGCGCACGGCGCGGTTACTGCTGCGCAATCGCCTCGCCGTGCTCGGCGCGGGGATCATCCTCCTGCTCGCCGTGGTCGCCCTGGCGGCGCCGCTGCTCGCGCCGCCGGCCGACCCGGACCGCGCGTTCGAGATCCCGCGCGACGGCTACCAGCCCGACCCCTCGCCGCCGAGTGCCGCCCATCCGCTCGGCACCACGCAGAGCCAGTATGACCTCTGGTACGGGCTCGTCTGGGGCGCGCGGACCGCCTTCATGGTCGGCCTGCTGCTACCTGGCCTGACGCTGCTGATCGGCGCGACAATCGGCGCGCTGGCAGCCTACGCGGGGGGCTGGGCTGACGAGATCACGCAGCGCGTCGTCGAGGTCTTCATGGCCTTCCCCTTCTTGCTGGCCGCGCTGACCCTCGCCTCGGTCCTCGCGCCGCGGCTGCACAACCCGATGCTGAGCGCGATGATCGCGCTGGTGGCCTTCGGCTGGCCGGGCTACGCGCGCCTGATCCGCGGCGAGGTGCTGTCCGTGAAAGGGCGGGACTACGTGCTCGGCGCGCGGGTGATCGGCGCGCGCCACCGGCAGATCCTGCTGCGCCACGTGCTGCCCAACGCGCTGCCGACGCTCGTCGTCTTCGTGGCGCTCGACGTCGGGGGCTCGGTGCTGGCCTTCTCGGGGCTCAGCTTCCTGGGGCTCGGCGCGCCCGAAGGCTACGCCGACTGGGGCGGCCTGCTAAGCTATGCGCGCAACTGGCTGCCGATGCTCAGCACCTACTGGTACATCGTCGTCTTCCCGGGAGGCGCGCTGCTGCTCTTCAGCCTGGGCTGGAACCTGGTGGGCGACGCCCTGCGCGACGTGCTCGACCCGCGGATGCGCAGCCGGGCGTGAGGGGCGGCCGCCACGCGCTCAGGCGACGATGTTGATCAGCCGCCCCGGCACGTAGACGATCTGGCGGATGGCCCGGCCGTCGAGGTGCTGGGCGACGCGGGGACTGGCGAGGGCGCGCGCCCGTGCCTCGGCCTCGTCGACGTCGACAGGCATCTCGATGCGATCGCGCACCTTGCCGTTGACCTGGATGACCAGCTCGACCGCGTCGGCGGCGGCCAGGTCGGGGTTGTAGCGCGGCCAGGGCTGCTGGTGGATGCTGCCCGTGCCGCCGAGCATCTGCCAGAGCTCCTCGGTGATGTGCGGTGCGATGGGCGCCAACAGCAGCAACAGCGTCTGCGCCACCTGGTTGTAGACCACGGAGACACCGTGCGCGTCGCGGTACGCGCTCATCGCGTTGGTCAGCTCCATCAGGGCGCTGACCGCGGTGTTGAAGTGGAAGCGCGCGATGTCGTCGGTGACGCGACGGATCGTGGTGTGCGCCTGGCGGAGCAGGGCGCGCTCGGGCGGCCGGTAGCCGGCCGGGTCCCGCTGCGAGCCTTCGCCGGCCGAGGCGACCGTGACGCCGTCGAACAGGCGCCAGACGCGGTTGAGGAAGCGCCGGGAGCCCTCCACGCCCTGATCGTTCCACTCGGCGTCAAGCTCGGGCGGGCCCATGAAGAGGATAAAGACGCGCCCGGTGTCCGCGCCGTACTGCTCGACGAGTTCGTCGACGGGCACGACGTTGCCTTTCGACTTCGACATCTTGGCGCCGCCCTTGGTGATCATGCCCTGCGTGAACAGCCGCTTGAAGGGCTCATCCACCGGGCTCCAGCCCGCGTCGTAGAGCACCTTCGTGCAGAAGCGGGCGTAAAGCAGGTGCAGGATGGCGTGCTCGACCCCCCCGGTATATTGATCCACCGGCATCCAGTACTCCGCCTTCTCGGGCGCGAAGGGCGCCAGCGGATTGTGCGGGTCGCAGAAGCGCAGGAAGTACCACGAGCTGTCCACGAAGGTGTCCAGCGTGTCGACGTCGCGGGTGGCCGGACCCTGGCACTGCGGGCACGTGGTGTGCACGAACGCCTCGTCGCGGGCCAACGGGCTCTCGCCGGTCGGGCGGAAGTCGACGTTGTAGGGGAGCAGAACCGGCAAGGCATCCTCAGGCACGGGCACGGTGCCGCAGTTCGGGCAATAGACAATGGGGATGGGCGGGCCCCAGTAGCGCTGGCGGCTGATCAGCCAGTCGCGCAGGCGAAACACCACCGCCGCGCGGCCCTGCCCGCGCGTCTCGGCAGCCGCGATGACGTCGGCCTTGGCCGCATCGGTGGTCAGGCCGTCGAGGGGCCCGCTGTTGATCAGCGTGCCGGGGCCGGTATAGAGCGGCGGCGTGTCGGGCCCGCCCTTGATCACCGGGACTTGCGCCGGGTCGGGCGCGGGCCCATCGGGCGCGACGACCTGCGGGGCCACGCCGGCCGGCGGCGCGACCACCGGCACGATCGGCAGGCCGTGGCGCAGCGCGAAGTCGTAATCGCGCTCGTCCCCACCCGGCACGGCCATGATGGCGCCCGTGCCGTAGGTCGCCAGCACGTAGTCTGCGATATAGATCGGGATGGGCTGGTCCGTGAACGGGTTGCGGACGGCGCTGCCCAGCGGGATGCCCGTCTTCACCTTGTCGGTCGCCAGGCGCTCGATCTCGGTCTCGCGCCGCGTCTCCTCCAGGTAGGCGGCGACGGCTCCTTGCTGCTCGGGCACGGTTAGCTGGGGCACGAGCGGGTGCTCGGGCGCCAGCACCATGAAGGTCGCGCCATAGACGGTGTCGGGGCGCGTGGTGAAGAAGCGGATGCGCGCATCCTGGCCCTCGACCGGCCACTCGAGCTCGGCGCCCTCCGAGCGGCCGATCCAGTTCCGCTGCATCACGCGCACGCGCTCGGGCCAGTCCTCCAACTGGTCCAACTCGGCCAGCAGCCGGTCGGCGTAGTCGGTGATCTTGAAGAACCACTGGCTCAGGTCCTTCTTGGTGACCAGGGAGCCGCAGCGCTCGCAGCGGCCGTTGACTACCTGCTCGTTCGCCAGCACGGTCTGGTCGACCGGGCACCAATTGGCCGGGGCCAGCTTCTTGTAGGCCAGACCGCGCTTGTACAGGAGCAGGAAGAGCCACTGCGTCCAGCGGTAATAGTCAGGCAGGCACGAGGCGACCTCGCGATGCCAGTCGTAGACGATGCCCATCTCGAAGAACTGCTCTTTCATGCGCTGGATGTTGGCCAGGGTGCGGTCCTGCGGGTGCACGCCCTCCTTGAGCGCGGCGTTCTCGGCGGGCAGGCCAAAGGCGTCCCAGCCCATGGGATTCATGACGTTATAGCCGAGCATGGTCCGATAGCGCGTGATGACGTCGCCGATGGTGTAGTTGCGCATGTGGCCGACGTGGAGATCGCCCGACGGGTAGGGGAACATGACAAGCTCATAGAACTTCGGCTTGTCACTGCGCTCTTCGCTGTAGTATATTTTAGCGTCCTGCCAGTAGCGCTGCCACTTCGGCTCGATCGCCTGGGGCACATATCGGCTTTCCATCGGAGGGCCTCCTTGCCCGGGCTCGCGCCGGTTCCGACCGACGCGCATGCGTATTGTTCCGGCCGCGAGGGCGGCCGCTCACCGGGGATCCTGCATGACTCACACCACGCTGCCACGCACCGCCGCCACGACGCGCCCGCTCGTGCCGGGCCTGCAGCGGCCCGTGCTCGTCGCCGGGCTGATCGGCCTGGTCTACCTGGGCCTGCTGGCCTGGCTCTGGCAGCACTTCGGCGGCGACCCGCAGGCGTTCATCCATCAGGGCACGATCTGGCGCGACGGCAACGCACAGGGCACCTGGGGCTACGACGGCCAGTTTTACTATTACATCGCCCTGCACCCGCTGCACGCGGTGCAGTTCCTCGACCTGCCGACGATCCGGCTGCAGCGCATCTTCTACCCGCTCGTCATCATCGCCGTGTCGCTGGCGCAGCGCCCGCTGATGCCCTACGCGATGCTGCTCATCAACTGGGCGGCCGTGGTCGGCGGCACCTGGATGGTCGCGGCGCTGCTGCGGCGGTGGGGCCGCAGCCCCTGGTGGGCGCTGAGCTACGCGCTGGCCTCGGGCATCCCGGTGGCCCTGCAGTTCGACACGGCCGAGCCGCTGGCCTTCGCGCTGGTCATCGCGGGCGTGGCCTGCTGGGAGCACGTGCGCCCCGCCTCCGCGCCCGTCTGGCCTGCGCCCGGGACGGCGGAGGACAGGAGCGCGCTGCGCTGGATGATCGCCGGGGCGGCCGCCTTCGCCGCCGCGCTGCTGACGCGCGAGCTTGCGGCCTACTTCGTGGCCGCCTACGCGGGCGGCGCGCTCTTCCGGCGCGACTGGCGCGGCATCGGCTGGGCGCTGCTGCCGTTCGTGCCTGTAACGCTGTGGGGCCTCGGGCTCAGCGCCACGCTGCACAGCCTGAGCGTGGCGCAAGTGCAGCCCTTCGAGTTCATGCCGTTCCTGGCCTTCTGGGTCGGCGGCAACCTGAGCGATCCGACCTGGCGCTCGGCGGGCTACGCGGCGCAATACATCGGCCCGACGATCATCTTCGGCGGGCTGGCGCTGAGCAACCTGGCGGGCCGGGCGTGGGCGTGGGTGCGCGCCCGCGGCTGGGATCCGCCCTCGCCGCTGCTCTTCGCCGTGCTCGGCAACGTGCACCTGCTCACCTTCCTGCCCCGGCTGGGCTACCAGCACCAGGTGGCGGTCAGCCGCTACGCCCTGGGCCTCGCCCTGGCGGCCGTGCTCTGGGCCGGAGCGAGCCGCCCGCGCTGGCTGCTCTGGCTCACCCCGCTCGCCGCGCTCACCCTGATCGCCTATGCCTACGGCCTGATCACGCAGGATCCCGCCTATCTCTGGTAGCGCGCGGGCAACAAAAACGGCCCCCCGCCCCGCGCACACCCGTGCGCCAAGGGACGAGAGGCCGGCAAACCTCGCGCGGTACCACCCTGCTTGAGCCCGGCGCCTCACGGCGCCGCGCCCCACTTGATCCGCGCTAACGGGCGGACCCGGCCCGGCTCAGGCGCGGCGCCGAGACGGCAGTCTCAGGCGAGCGCGGTCACCGGTGCGGCTCCCAGGCGAGTTCGGCCTTGCGGCCCGCCGCGGCGGACCCTCCTTGCCGGCTTGCACCATCCCGGCTCGCTGCGGCGGAACGGCCTACTGCTCCTGTTCGTGGCCTGTGCTATATACGCAACCAGGCTCCACAACGGGAGCCTGGACGCTACATGGTGGAGATGAGGGGGCTCGAACCCCTGACCCCGACACTGCCAGTGTCGTGCTCTCCCAGCTGAGCTACATCCCCATGCGGTGGCATTATACCAAAACCCGGGGCGAAATGCAAGCCGCGGGCGGGGCGCGCGCCTGGGCCGTCGCCCTTGTGACCCCGCTGCTGTGGGAGCACGCCCAGCTGTTCGAGCACTAAAGCTTCGAGGAGACTAACCTCTGGGCGGCCGGCGACCGCTCCGGGGAAGTGGGGAGCGGCCAAGCTCCAGCTGTCCAGCGCCCTGAAGTGTCTCGCACCGATCCCGCAACAGTCCGCTTGGATCCGCGGCAAGGCTCATCGCCCAGGACAACTCATTTCCGAGTGCGCTACCTAACCGCGCAGGCGCTCCTGCTCTTGCTGCATCAGCGTGACCCTGTTCTGAACTTCGCTCACCTGCTTGAGAAGCATCGCGATCTCAAGCTCGGCTTTCAGGTTTACCTGGTAGTCGAGATCGGCCTTGACCCGATCCTTGTCCGCCTGCCGGCTCTGACCGATCAGCACGAATATCGATAGCAGGATCGACTCCAGTGATATCATCATCGTCAGGAAGTTGAAGGGGAACGGATCGAACAGCAACGCGCTATCCGACTGGTTCACCAGTATCCAGACCGCGAACACCACGACATTGATGGTCAGGAAGACCAGGGTACCGCTGAAGTCGGCGATCAAGTAGGCCAGGCGCTGCCACACGCTCAGCTGCGCCTCGTCGACCACGTTCGCGTTGCGGCTGGCGCGGTACTGCAACAGATGCTCGGTTTCGCGCAGCCTGCGGGCCAAGCCCATTATGGCGTACCTGGCGCTCTTTGGGTGGCGCTCCAGGAAGGCGAAGAAGACTTCGCTATCGAGTTCTACCAATGCTACCTTGGTGAGCGCCCTGGCGCGCACCTGCCGCGGGTCGCCCGTCACCAGGGCTTCCACGCCGAAGTACTCACCCGCGGCGACCACGTCAAGGGGCACGTAGCGCCCCTCCTCATCGCGCAGTGATAGCTGCACCTGCCCACTCAGAATCAGGTAGCCACCCGGCAGACCGGCGCGCGTGTTTCCCGGCGCACCGATCTCCTCGCCGGGACTGAATGAGCGCTCATTGAGCAGCGCGATAAGCTGCCGGAGGTCGTCCGCCGACAGATCGCGAAAGAGCGGAATTGTCTGCATTGCATCGACATCAGGTTCCAACCGTATCCTCCTCTACACACCGGCACCGGGCGGGCTTACGCGCCGGACGCCGTGCGCACACCCCACACAACCATATTTTGAGGCTACCGCTGCCGCGTGTCATGATGCCGGAGTGCCAGAAATAGGCGGCATTCGCGGTTCGAGCTGGGCGTGTACCGCCGGCAATGGCACCAAAGTACTAAAGCCTGCTGCTGGACACTATGGCGAGAAAGCGCCATCGTACCAGGTCAGGAGTTTGGCTCTTTCGCGTCATGTCCACCTGTCCCGACGAACCTATACTCGGTATTGAAGCAGCGGTCCAGACCGCAAACGACGAAGGATCTTGACAGCGAGCAACCTGCGAGGAACGAAAAAGAGCAAGGATCTCGGAAAGGAAACGCACCAATGAAAGATCTCATCGTCGTGGCATATCAGGACCGCACAGGGGCCGAGGCCGCTCTCGACACGCTGCGCACGCGCGTCGACGAATGGCCGGCCGGCATCGTGGATGTGGTCGCGGTGCGCAGAGAGTATGACGGCAGGCTCCGGCTTGACGATAGTTATCAGATCACGAGGGGCGAGGGCCGCGCGTGGGGCATGTTCTGGGGCACGCTGGTTGGCAGCCTGCTGACCGTGCCGTTCACCGCAGGCCTGAGCACCGCCGCCGCCGCCGGAGCGTTCGCGGCCGGCGCGGCGGGAGGCGCCGCCCTGGGTGGGGTGGCAGGGGCCGGCGACGCCAAGCGGACGAAGGACGAGATTGGGCTGTCCGATAAATTGGTGCAGACCGTCTCGGCGGCACTGCAACCCGGCACGTCCGCGCTCCTGGTGGTGCTGGAGAGCGAGGATCCTGAGCGGCCGGCGCGTTACTTCCGGGGCACGGGCGGCACCATCGTCCGCACCAGCCTGACGGCGGCGCAGCGACAACGGATCGAGGAACATCCTTAGCGCAAGAAGGGAGACACTGACAATGAACGACTACAAGTACAACTGGGAATACGGTGAGCCGGCGCTGGAGCAGGCACTTATCGCCGAGGAAGAGGCGCTGGATCGCACCGCCACGATCCACTGGGAAACGCTGGCGCAGCTGGAGGCCGGCCTCCAGCGCATGAACGAGGAGGAGGCGCAGGAGGCGCAGCAGCACGCGGCCGAACGAGCTGCGGCGCTGGCCCACGCGCGCGCCAAAGCGCAAAGCCTGCAGCAGCAGCTGCGCGAGCGCGGCCAATTCCGGGTGCAACAGTGGCACAACGAGCTGCAGCGGATGCAGGCCGAGCTGGCCGCCGCCCCCCCGGCCGCCCGCGAGAGGCTGGCAGCCCGCCTGAGCGCCATGCAACAGCGGCAGGCCGCGGCCGCAGCGGAGATGCGGGGCCAATTCGCGGCTCACGTGGCCGCGCTGCAGGCCCAGCACGACAAGCTTGCCGCCCAGGCGGCCACAGCGCAGGCCGGCGCCAAAGCCGGGCTGGAGCAGCACAAGCAGGAAGTCGAAGATGATCTGGCGAGGGCGCAGCATGACCTGGAATTGTTCAACAGCGCGACCGCGGCGGCGCTGTCCGATCTCCAGCACGGCAGGGCGCAGGCCACGAGCGACCTGGCAGCGGCACGGCAACAGGCCCTGAGCGAGTATCACGCCCAGGCAGCCCAGCTTAGCGGCCACATGCACCAACTGCAAGAGCAACTGGATCACGCCACCGGCCCTGCGCGGGACAAGATCGCGGCGCAGATCGCCGCGCTGAAACAGCAGCGCGCCGCGGCGGGGCAGAAGATGTCCAACCTGCTCGAGCGCCAAGCCCTCGCCGCCCAGGCACGGCTCGACAAGGCCGCGGCGGAAATCGCCACCGCGCACGCCGCCGACCTGGCGGCGCTGCAAGCCGACGTCGCCGCGGCGCAGGCGGATTTCGACGAAGCGCAGCGCGCCCTGACGACCTTCGCGCATCAGACCGATGCCGCCTTCACCGACCTGGACCACGGCATCGTCCAGGCCCATGACGACCTGGTGGCCGGCCTGAAACACGCCGCCGGGCAGTACAAGTGAGGAGATCCTCGATGCTGCACACGCTAAAAGCCGGCCACACCACGCGCCGGATGCCAGGTAGTGACGCGCAGCACGAGGAGCACGAGCCCATGCCGGCTGCTCTAAAGGCGAAGGCCGAGACCGCCGGCATCCAAGTCGACACCGCGGCCTGCAGCGCAGTCGACACAATTCAAGCGGACCTGGACGATGCGGTAGCGCGCATCGCCCAGGCGGGTGGTAACGCGCGCAACGAGCGGCCGGAGCGGGAAGCGCAGCTTCGCGCGAGGTTGGATCCGGCGCTCATGGACCTGCGCTCTGGGGTGGCTGAAGCTGCCTCGCAGGTCGCCGCTGACGCGGTGCACAGCAAGTAACGACTGGAATCGGTAGTGTGGCGCCGATAGCGGAGATTGCCGCTGGCGCAAGAAAGTTAAGGAGGACTTGAAATGATCGCGCAATTGACTCGCAACTGGTGGATCCCGCTCATGCGCGGCATCGCGGCTATCGTGTTCGGCGTGGCCGCACTGATCTGGCCGGGCATTACCCTGGAGGTGCTGGTGCTCTTCTTCGGCGCCTACGCCCTGGTGGATGGCATCTTCGCCCTGGTTAGCGGCCTGACGGCGTCCGACGCGGACGGCGGGCTGCGCTGGATGCTGGCCCTGACCGGCATCGCCGGCGTCGTCACCGGCCTGATCACCTTCTTCTGGCCGGGCGTGACCGCCACGGTGCTGCTGGCCTTCATCATCGCGTGGGCCATCATCACGGGCATCCTTGAGATCGCCGCCGCCATCCGGCTGCGCCAGGTGATCAGCAATGAATGGCTGTACATCGTCAGCGGCGTGGCCTCGGTGCTCTTCGGCGTGCTGGCGCTGATCTATCCCAACAGCGGCGCCGTGTCGATCGTCTGGATGATCGGGCTCTATGCCATCGTGGCGGGCGTCGCGTTGATCGGCTTCGCCGTCCGAGTGCACAGCCTGGGCAACACGATCAGCCGTGTTACCGGCGCCGCATAGCGGACGGGTGGCCCCGCGCGAGGAGACTGCGGTGAGTGTCCGGGCTGGGCAGTCACCGCAGCTCTGCGTCCAGCAAGCCGAGGGCGCGGGCCTCGGCCACCGCCCGCGTGCGGCTGGAGGTGCCCAGCTTCTCGAAGATGTTGCTGATGTGGCGCTTGACCGTGTTCAGCGCCAGGACAAGTTGCTCGGCGATCTCGGCGTTCGAGGCGCCTTGCGCCAGCAGCCGCAGCACCTCAAGCTCCCGCTCGCTCAACGGCTCCACCAGCACGCGCCCGGGTGCGGTGGCGCTCCGGCTTTCGCCCTGCATGGGTCCCGCTACCCGCCGCATGCCGGGCGCGCTACGATCGCCGGGGCCAAAGCCGGCCAGCAGCCTGTCCAGATACGCCAGCTTCGCCTCGTCCAGGGCCGGGTGCCGGGCGCGCCGTTCGCGGGCCCGTAGCTGCGAAAGCAGTCCGGCCATGCGCGGCCCCTCGTCCACAACGCTGCGGATGAAACCCTGACCCTCGCCCAGAACGACGGCCTCGCCGAGCAGCGCCAGCGCCCGTTCCTCGTCGCGCTCGTCGCCGGCCTGGCCGCGCATATTGCGCGCCAGCGCCAGCAGCAGCTTGATCTCCAGCACCTGGCTCTGGCGGCCCCCCTCGCGGGCACGCTCGGTCACCGGCTCCAGTAGCCCAATAGCGTCATCGGGGCGGGCGCGGGCCAGGGCAACGCGCGCACGGGCGACGTCTTCACAATCACGCCTGTACTGTGCGGGATACGGCCGGCCGTGGGCGATGAGGTCCGCTTGCCTGCGCTGGGCCACATGCTCCGCCCAACCCACGGCACGATCCACGTCGCCCAGCGCGAGCCAGATCCGCACCCGCTCCGCGTCAGCACACAGGGATGCATGTACCTCCCCGATACGCTGCCGATCTCCTCGCTTGCCTCCGGCACACTCGCCGCCTCCGGGAGGTGCCCCGTCTCAGGTGTCAGGTTTGCCTGTTCCAGTGCCGCCAGCGCATCCTGCAGCTCGCCGCGCGAGAGACGCAGCCGCGCGAGCACGTCGTACGCGCCGTCCAGCTGCAGGGCAGGAAACCAGTCCGCGCCTGCCAGCTCCAGGCCCTTGAGCAGCAGGTCGAGAGCCTCGTCGAGCCGATTCCACTCCCGCAGCAAGTCCGCCTGGTAGACGTAGGGGATGCCCGCGGTGGCAAAAGCCGGGCGGTTCGCCGGGCTGCCCAGCGCGATTGCCTGCTGGAAGATCGCCTCCGCGTCGTGCAGCTGCCCCCGCAATTGCAGCAGCGCCCCCGCGGTGGCCAGGCTGGTGATCTCTAGAAACGTCAGCCCGATTTGCCGGGCCTGCTCAGCTACATGCAGTGCATGGCGCGCAGCTTCGACGGCGTTACCGAGCGAGAGGTATGCTGGAAATCGCGCGAAGCTAACCAGGCTCAACTCCATGTGGTCCTGCGCCGTCAGGTGCGCCACAGCCGCATCGCACAAGGCCAGGGCTCTTGGCCCGTCCTCCTCTAGCGTAGCGGCAGCGAAGGCGCGCAACACGGCGATCCAGACCAGCATTACCTCCCGCTCACGCGCGCTTACAATGTCTGGGGGCGGCGGTGATTGCTGCTCGCGCAGGCCGGCTTCCGCGGCATCAAGCCAGGGCACGACCTGCCGGCTCTGGCCGGCGGCCAGGAGAATTAGCGCGTAGGTCAGACATACGGCGGGGCGGGTCCGCAGCACCTGGGCGGGAAATCGCTCGAACCAGCGCAGCAGGATGGGAATGCGCGGGGGAAGTATGCCCAGTTGCGCGAAAGCCACCCGCACATCCGTGGGCTGGTCTGCTCCGGCCGTAGAAGTGTGCCACGGAAGGATGCCGCGCTGCGCCAGGGCCAGCGCGATCAAGTCTAGCGCCAGGTTCCAGTCGCCTGCAAGCTGCGCGTGCTCGATAGCCTCCCCGCTGTACCCGTGCTCCTGATACCAGATACTCGCCCTTCGGTGCAACAGCAACGGCGAAACAATGCCGTTAGCGGCACCGTGTCCGTCGCTCTCGCCCGTCTCGTCCGGCGAACCGGGCGGCTCATAGCGACGCTCAAGCTGGAAGCGTAAGGCTTCGGCAAACAGGTGATGGTATCTGTACCAGCGCCGCTGCGCATCCACGGCCAGCAGGAACAGATTGGCCTGCTCCAGGTATTGCAGCATTGCCTGGCTGTTGCCCTGTTTCCCCGCCTGGCCGGGATGCTGCTCATAGCCCATGACCGTATCGGCGAGCGAAGCGTTCAGCTCATCGAGGATCGAGGTCTGCAGCAAGAAGCGCTGTACCTCAGCAGGTTGGCGCCGCAGCACTTCTTCGGTAAGGTAATCGAGGATGTACGCCTGGCTGCCGCTCACCTCTTCGAGCACCGTACTAGCATTCGTTTGTCCGCGCAGGGAGAGGCCGAGCAACTGCACGCCCGCCGGCCATCCCTCCGTGCGCTGCAGCAACGCGCGTGTATCGGCCTCGGACAACTCGACCCCGGCCGTGTACTTGAGCAGGCCGCCGGTTTCATCCAGCGTGGAGCGCAGGTCGTCGGTGCCCATCTCCGCCAACCAGCCGCGCGCGCGCCACCGCGCGAGCGGCAGCGGCGGCTCGAAGCGCGTGGAGAGGACCAGGTGCAGATTGGGCGGGAGATGCTCCACCAGGTAACCCAGGCCACCGTGGACGGCCGGGTCGGTCACGTAGTGATAATCGTCCAGCAGCAGGAGCAGTTCTGCGCCGGCAGCGACCAGGCTGTTGATGAGCACGGTCAGCACCGTGCTGAGCGCGGGACCCTCGGGGGCGTGCAGATAGTCCAGGGCCGGGCCTGCAAAGCCAGGGGCAGCCCGCTCGATGGCGGTCACGACGTATTCCCAGAAGCGCGGCGGACTGTCGTCGTCTTGATTGAGGGAGACCCAGGCGACGCTGGGGCCATCTGGCGGGGCGGGCAGGGAGCGGAGCCACTGGCCCAGCAGGGTGCTCTTGCCGAAGCCGGGGGGCGCGCACACCAACGTCAGCCTGCACCGCAAGCCTTCGTCGAGACGGGCAGTCAGTCTGGAGCGCGCTACAAGCGGGTGTGACGCAATAGGTATGAAGAACTTGGTAGCGAGCAGCGGGTCGACCGCCGGCATGGTACTGCTCATAGCCGGGTGCCGTTTCCTAACGACCCAACAAGATCCGGCGTGCCGGGCCAGACGGCCGGCACGAAAATCGATGCGGCTCTCGACCAAGAAGTAGTCACCCTCATTATACTACCAGTTAAGTGTTAAAGGGAGATGTGGCCCCTCTGATACTTTCGCGCCATTGCTGTTCATGCCCGCACCTTGGCATTTTGGCACTCCTGGGTCATGACCGGCAGGCCGTCCGCTCCTATACTCAATACAGAACGAGCAAATAGGGCAGCCGGAGCTCCCGGCGCCTGCGCAGCCGCACAGGGTCAGGCAGCATTTGCCGGCCGGCCGGCGCGCGAATCGGACGCGGAGGTACTACAAATGGCTACCGTAACAACGAGGGCGACCGGGACTGCCACGAGAAAGGCTCTGCCCGTCGTCGGGTGGGTGGTCGTGGCCCTGGTGATCATAGCGGCCGCCGTCACGGCGCTGCTGTTGAGTGGCACCGGCTTGGGCGCACGGGAACCGGCGACGTTCGTCGTGAGCGAACAGAACGCGAACGGCAACGTGGCCCTCCACGTGGGCGACAAGCTGGTCGTGAGCCTGGCGGGCAATCTCACCACCGGCTACACGTGGGAGGTGGCATCGACCGACGCCGCCATCCTCAAGCCGGTGGACCAGGCGCAGTTCACGCCCGCTGCCACGGCCGTCGGTTCCGGTGGCAAGGTCTCGCTGGAATTCGAAGCGGTGGGCGCCGGGCAAACCTCGGTCAAGCTGCTCTATCATCGCCCGTTCGAGGCAGGCGTCGCGCCGCTCAAGACCTTTGAGCTGACCGCCACGGTCGCGAAGTAGTCCCCGGCGGGCGCGACGCCCACCCCAGGGGAAGCCGGGCCGCGGGCAAGCCAAGGCAGCACTTGCCCGCCGCGTGGAACTCAGACGATGCTGCCGGGGCAGAACAAGAAAGGAGCCTAACAATGGAAGACTTGATTGTGGTGAAGTACGAGAACGAGTATAGCGCCGTGGACAACATGCAGACGCTGCGGCAGCTCAAGGACGAATGGGTGGTGGACATCCACGACGCGGTCGCGGTGGCGCGCGACGCCGACGGCAAACTGCATATCCAGGATAGCTACAAGCCGACGACCGGCGAGGGCGCGGGTTGGGGCGTGCTGCTCGGCACCATCCTGGGCGGGCTGGCCCTGGCCCCGTTCACAGCCGGGCTGAGTGCCGGCGTGGCCGCCGGTGCCGTGGCGGTGGGCGCGGCCAGTGGTGCGGCGCTGGGTGGCCTCACCGGGGCCGCCGTGGCCGATGCGGACAAGGAGGTTGGGCTGTCGGAAGACTTCGTGGACGAAGTCTCCAATTCGAATCCGGCGCGGCCAGTCGGCCATCTTCGCGCTGGTCGAGGGCCACGACCCGGAGCGCATCGCCACGTACTTCCGGGGGACGGGTGGCAAGATCATCCGCACCAACCTCAGCCCCTACGAAGAGCAGCGCGCCCGGCAGATTCTGGCCGGCAGCTACTAGAAGGATGGATAGCCGGGTTGACCGGCGCCGGAGACCGGGGTAGGCTGCGCCTACCCCGGCCTCTGCTGAACGGCGGTCACGCGCCGCCGGTCGGGTTGAGAATTGAGGGAGCAAGACAATGAAGGACCTCATCATCGCGGCTTACGACGGCTCACTGCAGGCGTTGCGGATGTTGAACGCCATCACCGAACTGAAATTCAGCTGGCTGTCGGACGTGTCCTCCGCCCTGGTCGTGACCCGGGATGCCGAGGGCCGGCTGGACGTGCAGGCGACCTATCGGCCCGGTGCGCATCAGGGGCCCGAAGGGCCGGCGGGCGCCGCGGCGCCGGCTCAGCCGGCGACTGAACACGGCGAGTTCTTTTTCCCGGCGGACATCGGCCTGCCGTCTGACTTTCTGAGCGCGCGTCGGACTGGTCCAGCTAGGCTACTCGGCGATCATCGCGCTGGTGGAATGCCGCGAGCCTGACGCGGTAGCGGGCTTCCTGCGAACGACCGGGGCCGTGGTCAACAGCATCACGCTCACGCCCGAGCAATTGGAACACGCGCAACTGCGCACCCGCAGCGAAGTGCTGCCTTCGGGAAGGTGAGTACCCGCCGCACGCGGAACGGGGCCTGGGCAACCGCACGCGGCCGCGCGAACCGACGGCTTTCAGGAGCCCAATGACCACCATGCAACGGTAGAGGGACAGGGCAAGCCCTGTGCCTCTGGTGGTCCCCGGTTCGCCCTACCGGGAGCTTAGGTGCCGGCGTCCAGAATCCGCTGGATGCGCTCCTGCTGATCGGGAGTGAGATTCGCGCCGGTGATCCTGCCGCCCGTCCCCCGGAAGTATTCTGCCACCTGCTCGGGATCGTGGCTCTCGATCAGCGCCAACACCGCCGAGCCCCCGACCGGTATCATAGCCGACAGTTCCCCCACGATGCGTTCCGGCAGGCTGCCGGCCTCCTCCTGCCCGGGCGTGACCGCCGTGCCGGCGCCCGCGGCGGCACCGGCAGCGACACCGTGCGCCACTGTCCCAGCGGCCACGGCCGCGCTTAGGCCGCCGGTAAGCGGAGTGCGGGTCAACCCGTCCGTGAGGGGCCGCCCGAGCAGGGCGCCGTCGCCGGGCACGCTGTAGCTATCCTGCATGTGCAGTTCGCCGCCGGCTTCGCGCGCCAGCGCCACGGCACCGTAGATCTCCACCACCCAGCCCGCCTTGAGCTGCCGCAAGGTGTTCATGCTTTCCACGGCGCTGTACTCATTCCTGTAGGTTACGATGATCAAGGCTCGCATTACCGGCCTCCCGATGACGCCGTCAGCGCCTGGCGGATGGGATCCAGGGTCTGGATGCGTTCATAGTCCTTGCCCCCGATTTGCGTGTGCCTCGCCGGGGGCATCAACGCCGCGCCGGCCGAGTGGCGGTTCAGCGGCGTTGCGTACCCGCCTTCGCCACAATTGCCCGCGCGGACGCCCGCACACGTTGATTGCTACCTCAAGCATATCGCGGCCACCGCGACGAGTCATGGCGCAGGAGTGCCAAAAGCCAGGCTGGCACACGGGTAAATCCATGGCGCGAAAGTATCAGTGACCGCGGGTCGGTACGCCGGCCTCCCGGCGCGTCCGCCGGCGTGCCGGCCTACGGTGTCCCCCCTTCCGCGTCTTCTCTTTGGCACTTTCGCGTCATCACGTGGGGCAGCACACGAGTTATGCTGTGATTGGGGCAAGCGAGTGGCTTCCCCGCCGTGCGGCCCCTGGCCCGCACCGGCAAACGAGACCCGGAACACGAGACTTAAGGAGTTACACATATGGGAACGTTACGCGCGATCGCTCGTCTACTGCTTGCCGCCATTTTCGTCCTGAGCGGCTTTGAGGTGCTCAGAGAGCCGGGCAACCGCCCGCAAGCTGCGGCCGCCCTGGGAATGCCGCATCCGGAGTTGGCGGTGCGGGCAAACGCGCTGGCTATGACGCTGGCGGGCGCTGCACTGGCGCTCGGCATCGTTCCGCGCTGGTCGGCGGCAATGCTCGCCGGCCTCTTGATCCCGACGACGGTGGCTGGCCACCCCTTCTGGAAAGAGGAGGATGCGCAGAAGCGCAACGGGCAGGCCGCGCATTTCCTCAAGAACCTCTCGATGATGGGCGGGCTGCTGTCGATCGCCGCCGATGAGAACTGAGCGTCACACCCGAGGAGCATTGCCACCATGCAAGCGCAGACAGCACGCCGGGCCCAGCTCCTGCTGGCCCTTGCGATCCTCATCGCGGCCACGTATCTGCTGGGGCTGACCTGGTCGTTCGTGTCCCAGTTTCTGGGCACGTTCATGCTCCTCTTCTTTGCCTGGCTGCTGGCCTACCTGTTCAAACCCGTGGTCGCCGGCATCACCCGCGTGGGTCTGCCGTTCGGGGGGGCGGTGCTGCTCGTGTACATCGTCGGCCCGCTCGTCGCCCTCGTGTTGGGCGTCTTGCTGGTTCCGGCGATCACCGAGCAGGCCGCCGGGATCAACGCCCACCTCGACGAGTACACGAGCAAGGTAAGCGGATTGCTGAATGGCGCGCATGGAGCCCTGACCTCCTTCGGGCTCAGCGCGCCGGACGTCGGCGAGCTTGAGGCGCGCGTCAAGGGTGCCGCGGGGAGTGCGGGGCAGGCGGTGCTGCAGGGAGCGCTCAACGCCGTTGGCGGCATCGGGAACGCGCTGTTCCAGATTTCCCTGGTGCTGATCTTCTCCGTCTCGTTTCTCGTGGACGGGGAGCAAATGGCGCGCAAGGCCCGGGCTGCGCTGCCGGAGCGGTGGCGAGCGGGCGCGACCTTCCTCGTGCGAAGCATCGAAGAGAGCTTCGGCCGCTTCGTGCGTGGACAGCTGGTCTCCGCGCTGGCGTACGCGGTCTTGACCGCCGCCGTGATGCTCGTCTTCGGGCTGCCGAACGTGGCCGTAAGCTCGCTGGTCGCGGGCCTGCTGGTCATCGTGCCGCTGGTCGGCAACTACCTGGCTTATATACCGCCCCTGGTCACCTGCCTGGTTGCGCGCGCCGACCAAACGTTGATCTTGCTGGCGGTGGTCGTGGCCGTCCAGGCCATCTACATGAACATCTTAAGCCCGCACATCATGGCGCGCGCAGTGCATATGCACCCGCTCGTGACCATGGTCTCGATCCTGGTCTTCGGGCAGGTGGGCGGCTTCTGGGGCGCCTTTCTCGGCATACCGATCACGGCCACCCTGGGAATGCTGGCGCAACCGACCTTGCGCGTCGTCGACAACTACCTGAACCCCGCGGCCGATGGGCAACGCCACGCCCCGTCTGAGCCGGCGGCGAGCCCGGGGCCTTGGGCGGCGGATGCGGCGAACAAGAATGGACCCGCGGCGCCGGAGCCGCTCAGGCAGGAACCGGCCGGCTGAGCGCAGCGGTCTTCCCGCGCGGTGCCCCGCCGTTCCGGCGGACCGTCCGAATCTCCATCCCGGCTACAACTCTTTCCGGTGATCCGTGGCAATACGCCGCAGCAGGCATGCGCGGGGCGCCGCACGATGCCCGCGCGGGGCATCAGCGCTCCGCCCGATAGGCCTCCATGCTGCGGAGGATCTCGGCGTGCGCCTCCTCCAGGCTGTACCAGCCCAGCACCTCCACCGGCTTGGATTCCAGCGTCTTGTAAATCTCGAAGAAGTGCTGGATCTCGCGTGGGATGTGCGAGGACAGGTCGTCGAGGCGGGTCACGTCCTCGAAGCGCGGCTCGGTGGTCGGCACGGCCAGGATCTTGTAGTCCTCGCCCTTCTCGTCGATCATGCGCAGGAGCGCCAGCGGCCGCACCTGCATCACGCAGCCGGGGAACGACGCGGCCGTGACGACGACGAGCACGTCGAGGTGGTCGCCGTCCTCGGAGCGCGTCTGCGGGATGAAGCCGTAGTCCACGGGGTAGAACAGCGGCGAGTGCAGCACCCGATCGAGCTTGATGACGTCGAGCACCTCGTCGTATTCGTACTTGAAGTTCGACCCGCGCGGGATCTCGATCACCGCGTTGATCCGCTGGGGCGCGTCGGCGCCGATAGGCACGGCGGCCAGGCTCATATCCGGTCCTCCCCCGGTGGCACTGCCGGCGTGCGGCCGCGGCCGGCACTGAAGTAAACCGCGCCCGCCCCCGCGCGTTACGCGGCCCCGCCGCCGGGAACTTTCGCGCCACGCCGCCTGTTCTGTGTTATGATCCGGCCGGCGAGCGCGGGCCGTCGTATCCGTACGCGCCCGGCGGGGAAAAGGAGCCGACGCATGATCGCCTTGTTGCTGTTTGCCTTTGTCGCAGGGGTCCTCACGATCCTCTCGCCGTGCATCTTGCCCATGGTGCCGCTGGTGCTCGGCACGGCGGCGGGCGGGGGGCGGGGCCGCCCAGTGGGCATCGTGCTCGGCCTCGCGGCCAGTTTCACGCTCTTCAGCGTCGTGCTGGCCGCGTCCTTGGCCGCGCTGGGCTGGACGACGACGGGTTTGCGCTGGCTGGCCGTGGTCGCGCTACTCGTCGCGGGGGTGGCCCTGCTCATGCCCGCGTTCGGCACCCGGCTGGAGGCGCTGCTCGCACCCCTAGCGCGCCGCGCGCCGCGATCGGCGCCGGGGCGCGGCGAGTCTGGGCGGTGGGCTGCTCGTCGGGGCCGCGCTTGGCCTGGTCTGGGCACCGTGCGCCGGCCCGATCATGGCCACCGTGCTCGCGCTCGCCGTGACGCGGGGCGCCGGGGCGCCCGCGGCCGCGGTGGCCCTCGCCTACGCGCTCGGCGCGGGCGTGCCTCTGCTGGCCATCGCCTACGGCGGCCGGGCGCTCGTGCACTGGTCGGCGCTGCGCCGCGGCAGTGGAATCGTGCGCCGCGTTTTCGGCGCGCTCGTGCTCGTGACCTGCGTGGCGATCCTGTTTAACCTGGACCTGCCCGCGCAGGACGCCGTCGACGGCCTGCTGCCGGCCGGCTGGACCGCGCGCCTCTTCAGCGTGGAGACCGCGCCGCCGGTGCAGCAGGCGCTCGCCCAGCTGCAGGAGGAGCCCGCCTTGCAGACTGTGCCCACACCCGCGCCCCAGGTCGCGGCCGCGCCCGCGGCGCCCACGTCATCCCCGACCGTGCCGCCCACGGCGACCGCCGTGCCGCCCACGGCTGACCCCGCGCTGCCGCTGCCGGTCGCGGACGAGCTGCCCGCCAACGTCCCGCTGGAGGACAAGGGCCGGGCGCCCGAGATCACCGGGATCACCGACTGGATCAACTCGGCGCCGCTGACGCTGGCGTCACTCCGCGGCCAGGTGGTGCTCGTCCACTTCTGGACGTTCGAATGCATCAACTGCATCCACGTGCAGCCCTACGTGAAGTCCTGGTACGCGCGCTACCACGACGCCGGGTTCACCGTCGTCGGGGTGCACACGCCCGAGCTGTCGTTCGAGCGCGACATCGCCAACGTGCGGAACGCGGTGCGCGACTCCAGCGTGATCTTCCCGGTGGCCTTCGACCCGAAGTACGCCACCTGGAACGCCTATCATAACGGCTACTGGCCGGCCTTCTACTATGTCGACAAGGCCGGCCACATCCGCTACACGCACGTCGGCGAGGGGGATTACGCGGGGCAGGAGCAGGTGATCCGCGAACTGTTGAGCGAGCCGGGATCCTGAGCAGCCGCGCCGGGCGCTAGGGGTTCAGCGCCCGCTCCAACTGGCGCAGGAGCGCGTCTTTGTCGAGCACCTCGCCGCAGTGCGGGCAGCGCAGCACGACTTCGGCGTCCTGCGGCCTAGCCAGGTGCTCGAAGAGCTTCTCCGTGCGCGAGCGGCGGCGCGCCTCCACGTCCGCCGCCTCGGCCTCGGGCGGGCCGGCCAGCGGGCTGACGGCGCGGCCGCCGAGGATCGGCGGGACGGCCGCCGGGAGCGGCACGGGCACGGGCAGGCGCGTCGGGCCGGGGCGAGCCGCGGTCGGTGGGGTCGCGACCGAGGGCGTGGGCGGGGCACCGGTCGCCGAAAGGGCCGAGCGCACCCAGGCCGGCAGGCGCGCGAGCTCGTCACGTGAGGGCGGCGTGCCGGGGTACACCGGCGGCGGGGTGCCGGCCGCGGCCGCCTGCATCGCCATCCACTCGCTGAACTCCACGGCCGGTAGCGGGCGCTGGTCGTCGACCAGCGATGCCGGGACGTCGGGTGAGGGCGGCGGAGGCGGCGGGGCCGGCGCGGCCGCGGCCGGACGCGCGGGGGCCGCGGGCGGCGGTGGTGGCGGCGGCGGCTCCATGAGGCGGCCCGTGAGCTCGGAGGGCGGCTGGGCGCTGAGCAGGCGCGACCGGTCGTCCTCGGCCAGGATCGCGGCCACGTCGACATCGCCACTATAGAGCCAGTCGTTCTCGGACGGCGGCGCGGTGGGCGGCGTGGGCGGCGACGCGGACGGCTGCGGCACCCGTGGGAGCGGCGGGGCCGGGGGTGCGGCCTGCGCGGCGGGGGGCTCCGGCATGACGAGCGGCCGGGTGCCCCCCGGCGCGCGATCCGGCTCCGGCGGCTCGGCCATCTCCAGCGGCCGCGTGCCGCCGGCCACCCGCTCGCCCGGCGGGAAGCGCAACGAACGGGTGCCCTCGAGCACTGGCCGGGGGGCTCGGGCATCGTCAGCGGCCGCGTCCCGCCGGGCACCGGCGCGGCCCAGCTGGGCATCTCCAGCGACCGTTCGGCTTCCGGCGGCGGGGCCGGTGGGGGGCTTGCCGGGGGCGCGGGAGCGGACGGTGCAGCCGCAGCCGCCGGAGGCGGAGCGACCGGCGCGGCGGGCGGCATTTCCAGCGGGCGCGTGCTGGGACGCGCTGCGAGGTTCACGGGCGGGTCGGCGGGCGGCAGCGCGCGGATCTCGGCGTCGAGGTTGAACACGAGCGCGAGCCCGGCCATGCGCGCGTCGGGCGTCAGCAGCTTGAGATGGATGCCCAGGCGCCGTTCGGTGGCCCGGAGGGCCTGATAATCCTCCATCTCGCGCAAAGCCCACGCGCCACGCGGGATCCAGATGCGCAGCGTGCCTTCGCCAGGCGCGGGGCGGTGGGCCTCCACCTGCGCAAGCAGGTCGGCCAAGGACATCTGGGGCGCCACGGCCAACAGATCAGCCACGGGTCACATCCTCGGGCGGCGTGGCAGGACCGGCGCGGCGGCGTGCGGCCTCGGCAGCCGCGCGCTCCTCGTCCAGGTGCTGCAACTCGTCAAGCGTGAGGCCGCCGAACGCGCGCTGCTCCAGCAGGTCGCGGTAGACTTCGCTTGCGTCGGTGTGCGCGGGCGCGGGTGGCTCGCGGGGGGCGGGTGCGGCAGGAGCACGCCGGGCCTGGCGCTCGGCAGCCAGCGCCTGCGCCTCGGCCTCGAAACGGGCGTAAAGCGCGGCCTCCATGTCCGTCGGCGCCTCCGGAGGCGGGCCCGCCGCCCCGGGGGCCCACGGCTCGGCCGCCTCGCGCACGCCGACCTGCGGCAACGCGACCTCGGGGCCCTGCGTCCAGGTGTGCTCGCATTCCAGGCCGTGGTACTGCAGCACGTCGCCTTCGCGCCCGGCAAAGACGGCGACCTGCACCTGGCCGCACTCCGGGCAGGCGGCGAAGATCATCCAGGGATCGAGCACGAGCATCGGCTGGTCCTCGGCATCGGCCAGCAGCAGGGTGCCGGGGGGCGCCGCGCCGGGCTCAAGCTCAACCGCGGCCTCGACGACGTCGAGCCCCTGGAGGCGCAGCACCTCAATCGCGCCGGCCTCGCCGCGCGCCAGGGCGAGCAGCGGATACGCGGCCAGCACGGCCAGGTGGCCGAGGACGGTGCGCAACCCCGGCCCGAGCACGGCGATCACGGCCATCTCGTCGAAGCCCACCGCGGGGGCGGGCGGGTGCCGCGCCAGGCGCAATTGGTACTGGTTCAACAGCTCAAGCAGCAGGCGCGGGCTGACCGCCTCGCGCGCGCCATATTCGCCCGTGTAGTCGAGCTGGACGACCATGATGCCGCGCAGGCCCTCGTAGGCGGTGAGCATTAGGTCAGCGTGGGGCGTCTCGTAGGCGGCGGCCAGGCCGGGGACCGGCGCGCCCTCGGGCGGCACGGCCACCAGCCCCGCGGCCGCCCAGCCGAGCCACTGGCCGAAGGTCGGGCGGCGCAGGCTGCGCAGACTGCGGTTCAGCGTGGGATCGGGCGGCGCACCGGCCGCCTGGTCGGCTGCGTAAGCCGCGAGGGCGATGGCGGCGACATAGTCGACGAGGGTCTCGGCGAGCACGAGCAACTGGCGATGGTGAAAGGCGGCGCGGGGCGAGGCGATGAGGACACGCTGCCAGGCCCGGGCCAGCGGCCCTGGATAGCGCCCGGCGATCCGGGCGTCGTCGTTTACGGGAGTCTCGTTGGCGAGGAAGGGATCCATACCTGGCGTCTGCCGCCTCCAATTCTTAGCCCTCCTTATTCTAGCACTGATCGTGCCGCTTGACAATCGGCAGGGCGATTGTTACCATGAGGACAGCGGACCGCCCCGGCCCGCATCCGCCCAGGAGCCGGCATGCACGCAGAGCGCCCTCGCCCTCTGGCCGCGGACCTCGACGTCATTGTCGTCGGCCCGTGCGCCGCGGGCAAATCGAGCCTGGTCACCCGCCTGCGCGCGGACGGCTTCCGCCTGCGCAGCGTGTCGCAGGAGCACTCCTACGTGCCCTACATGTGGCAGCGGCACGACCCCGACGTGATGATCTACCTGGATCTGCGCCTCGACACGCTGCACCGCCGGGGCCGGCGCGGCTGGACGCAGCAGATGCTCGACGAGCAGCACCGGCGCCTGGCGTACGCCCGCGCGCATTGCCACCTGTACCTGGCGACTGACCAGCTTGCCCCCGACCAGGTGGCCGACCACGTGGCCGCGTTCCTGGCCGGGTGGGAGCCCGCGCTGGCCCCGCCCCGGCCGGAGGCGCCGCCGCTGCTCAAGGCGTTTCAGCGCGGGGCCAGGGAACGGGCCGAATGATGCGGGGGCGCCGGGTGCTCGCGGGCGGGCTGATCCTGTTGCTCCTGGCCGTCGCGCTGCCCGGCCCGGCAGCCCTCGCGGCGCCCGCGCCGTGGCGGTGGTGGCCGCAGCGCCCGCCTCCGCCGCACCGACGGTAACTCCGGCCGTGCCGCCCCCGAGCCCCGCCACGGGCCCTTCCGGCGGCCAGTTGTTCCTCGGCGCGCTGCTCGTGTTGATTGGCGTTGCCGGGGCCACATTGATGCTGGGACTGCTGCGCGGCCTGGCGCGCCGCCGCCCCCCTCCGAGGTGAGCCTATGACGACCTCCGCCCCCAGCGAGCCCGGCACCCCCGGGACGACCGGCGCTGAATCCGCCGCCTGGTACGCGCGCGCCCGCGCCGTCTTCCCCGCCGGGGTCACCCACGACAACCGGCGCGTCTCCGGCGAACCGGTCTACCTTGACCACGCGGCCGGCAGCCACAAGTGGGACGTGGATGGGCGCGAGTACATCGACTACTGGATGGGCCACGGCGCGCTGCTGCTCGGGCATACGCCGCCCGCGATCGTGGAGGCCGTGGCGGCGCAGATCGCGCGCGGCACGCACCTCGGCGGCTCCAGCCCGCTCGAAGTGCGCTGGGGCGAGCTCATCCAGCGCCTCGTGCCGTCGGCGGAGCGGGTAGCCTTCACGTCGTCCGGAACCGAGGCCGTGATGCTGGCGCTGCGGCTGGCGCGCGCCGCGACCGGACGGCCCAAGATCCTGAAGCTGGCCGGCCACTTCCACGGCTGGAGCGACCCGATGACCGCGGGCTTCCAGCTGCCCTACGACGTGCCGGTGTCCATCGGCGTGCCGCCCGGCGTGCTCGCCGACATCGTCGTCGTGCCGCCGAACAATCCCGCCGCGCTGGAGGCGGCCCTCGTGGGCGACCCAGCCATCGCCGCCGTGATTCTGGAGCCGACCGGCGCCTCGTATGGCACCGTGCCCCTGGTCGACGGCTATCTGGAGCACGTCCGCGAGATCACGCACCAGCACGAGGTGCTGCTCATCTTCGACGAGGTCGTCACCGGGTTCCGCTACAGCCCCGGCGGCATCCAGGAGGTCAGCGGCGTCATCCCCGACCTGACCACACTGGCGAAGATCCTGGCTGGCGGCCTGCCGGGCGGAGCGGTAGTAGGTCGCGCGGATATCCTGGCGCTGCTCGACTTCCACGAAGACGACCCGCAGTGGAACCGCTTCCACCGCATCCACCACCCCGGCACGTATAATGCAAATCCGCTGTCAGCCGCCGCGGGCATCGCCATGCTCGAAAGTCTCGCGGACGGCGCGGTGCAGCACCATCTGAACCAGGCAGGCGAGCAGATGACGCTGGAGCTGAACGCGGCCCTGGCCCGCGCCGGCGCGCAGCGCTCGTGCGTATATGGCCTCGGCTCGATCTGGCACGTCCTGCTCGGTCAGGGCGGGGCCGTCGACGGGCGGGGCCGCCTCGTGCCGGGCAGCATCGACCCGACCGCGCTGCGGCAGGGCAACCCGGGGCCGATCAAGGTGGCCTTGCAGGACGCGATGCGGCATCGCGGTGTCGACCTGATGAGCGGCCAGGTCGGCGTGTTGTCGAGTGCGCACAGCGAGGCGGACATCGCCCAGACGGTCACCGCGTTGGAAGGCGCTGTCCAGGAAGTACGCGCCCGGCTGGGCGTGCCGCTCTAGCCGCGCTTCCCAGCCGGCGCCCAGCCCCCATCACAGGAGGACACGATGGCTCAGGATTACATTGCACAAGCTGAGACGGATATCGAGGCGCCGCCCGCCGCGGTCTGGGACGCGCTGACTAACCCGGCGAGCATCCGCGAGTACATGTTCGGCACAAACGTGGTCTCGACCTGGCAGGTCGGCGCGCCGATTGTCTGGCAGGGCGAGTGGCAGGGCAAACCCTACGAGGATAAGGGCACGATCCTGGCGTTCGCGCCGGAGCAACGGGTGCAGTACAGCCACTTCAGCCCCCTCTCCGGCCAGCCCGACGTGCCCGAGAACTACCACACGGTGACCGTCGAGCTCACACCACAAGGCGGCCACACGCACGTGACGCTGACGCAGGACCACAACGCCTCCGCCGAGGAGCGCGACCATTCGGCGCAGAACTGGGCCATGATGCTGGACGGCCTGAAGCGCGTCGTCGAAGAGTCCGGCGCGGGCGGCGGGGGGTGACCGGGCCGGCGCGCGATGGGCGCCTCACAGCGCGGCGCGAAGGGCGGAGAGGTGCTGGGCCAGCGCGACCAGCTCGCGCTCGTAGTGCGCGCGGTGCCCCTCGGCGAGCTGGCGCTGGAAGCCGCGGTGGCCCGCCGCGGCCTGCGCGGTGATCGTTGCGCAGAGCCACTCCAGGCGCGGCACCACCCGCGCCAGCACGGCATCGGGCGCGACGTCGCCGTAGGTGGCGCAGAAGGCCCGCAGACGCTGGGCACGCGTCGCCGGATCGGTCAAGCCGGATGGCGTTTCATCGAGCGCGTAGGACAGCGGGACGAAGCGGTAGGCGGCGTAAGCGAGGTCCCAAACGCGAGTGCCGGGGCCGGCCCAATCGAAATCGATCAGCGCGCGAGGCGCCCCCTCCACATAGACCATGTTGTACGGGGCGACGTCGCCGTGACAGATGACCTCGTGCCGGGCCGGATCGGGGTCAGTAGACTGCCAGTGCGCGTCGGGGCCGGGGTCGAAGTCGAGCGTAGCGTCGTGGTAGCCGCGCAGTAGCCGCGCGGCGCCCGCCAGGGCCTCCGGCGTCCAGACGTAGGCGGGCAGTGGGTACTGCGGCACGGCGCCGGGAATGTAGCTGACGATCTCGCGGTCCTGGTCATCCCAGCCGAGGGCCCGGGGCGCGCCCGTGAAGCCGCGCGCCTCCAGGTGGCGCAACAGGCGCGCTACTGTTGCGCTCCACGGGCCCGCCGCGCGCCGTACGGTCGCGCCGACACGCGCGACCGGCGTGACGTTGCCGCCGGTCAGGATCTCTTCATCCGCAGACATAGAGGGGTGGCGGGCGCGCTAGTCGGCGCGCGGCGGAGCGGCCGCCATGCCGGGCAGGCCAGGCCGCCGGGCACCCTGGACGTAGGGTGCAAGCGCCGTTGCGAGCGCGGCCGGATCGCGGGGGCTGACCAGCACGGATGGGCCGCGCGGCTCGGTGCCGTCGCTCGTCTTGAGGTGCTGGTCGGGGCGCGGCGCGAGCTCGAGCAAGACGGTGCGCTTCCGGCTCGTCGCGTAGACGAGCACGCTGCCCAGGTCGGGCACGTTCGCCGGGCCCGCCCAGCCAAACAGACTGCCCAGGCCCAGCATGCTGTTGTTCAAGATGCCACGCACCCCCGGCTCCGCGTCGACGGCACGCAGGCGGCTCAACGGCACCGGCACGGCGCCCCAGGGCACCACGCGCCGGATCAGCAGGACCGGCCCATCGGGCGTGTCGGGCAGCAGCCGGTAGCCGCGCACGGCCAGGAGGCCCCGCCAGAGGGTCATGCCGCCGACGAGGATGGCGAAGACCATGTCGAACTGGTCGAACGGCTCGCCCCCGCCGGCGGCGGCCAGGACCTGCCCCCCAAACCAGAGGAAGCTGACGATAAACAACCCGGTGATGACGATCACCTGGGAATCAGGGGGCGCCACCGCGAAGTCGCGCCGCGGCGCCCCATTCCGCGAATCCTGGGCCATAGATCTCCTTTGCACAGCCTGTGGGCCGGGTCACCGCCCGCCCGGCCGGTTGGTCGATCTTACCATAGCCCATGCCCTGTTGACAATCCAGCGCTCGGCTATAATGGGAGCGAGCCCGGCCGCAGGACGCGGCCGCGGCGGGAGGGAGCAGACGCATGGGGCTACGCCGGGACGGCACGACGCCGCGCCACCCGTTGATCATCGTGAATCCGGGCGCCAATCGCGGGCGCACGTCGAGCCTGGCCGCGACGCTGCGCGGCATCGCCCACGAGATCGGCGCCGACGCCGAGGTGGTCGAGACGCATAGCGTCCCCGCCGGGCGGAAGCTGGTGCAGGAGGCGGCGCGCGCCGGGCGGGCACCCATCGTGGCCTGCGGCGGCGACGGCACGATCAACGTCGTGGCCGGCGCACTGCTGGACGCCGGGGCCCCGGTGCCCCTGGGCGTGATCGCCGCCGGCTCGGGCAACGACTACGCCGAGCGGACCCTGGGCCTGCCCACTGACCTGCGCGCCGGCGTGGAGATCGCGCTCTTCGGCCGGCCCCAGCGGCTCGACGCCGCCCGGCTCAACGGCGGCTGGATGATCAACGCCTTCGGCACGGGCATCGATGCCAACGTCGCCTGGGACGTGCGGGACGTCGTCGAGTCGGGGCGCGCGCGCCTCAGCGGCGAGATGCTCTACACGTTCTCGGCGCTGAACCAGATCCTGCTGCACTACGGCCGCTTGCCGGTGCTCGAGGTGACCATCGACGGCGAGACCCTGCCGGCGCGCCGCTGGCTGCTGGCCGCGGTGATGATCGGGCCGACGGCCGGCGGCGGCTACCGCCTGTCGCCCCACGCCGACGCCCGCGACGGCGAGTTTGACATCCTGCTGGCCCGGCGGATGCCGCGCCCCAAGGCGCTCGTCGCGCTGGTGCTGGCACGCGGCGGCCACCACGGCCGGCTGCGTGAGGTGCGCATGCTGCGTGGCCGCGACGTCCGCATCCGTAGCCCGCACCGCGTGCAGGCGCACGCCGACGGCGAGCTTGTCAACGACCGCAGCTTCGATCTGACGATTGTGCCGGGCGCGCTGCCGGTGATGCTCCCGCCCGCCTGAGCGTGCCTGGCGTCTTGCCGGCACCGGGCGCCTGTGGTATCATCTCGTATGAAGATCCGTGCAATTACGTTTGGCGCTAGCCTGCATGAGCGGCAGCCGCTGGCCGGGACGGTGGCCACCGTCGGCCTGGCCGCCGCCGCCGCCGGGGCGGCCTATGCCGAAGCCGGCTACGAAGTACAGACCTTCCGCCTGGCCACGCCCCCCCTGCCGCAACTGCTCGCCACCCCCGGCGCCGATCCCGATCCGGTGCGCATCGCGCAGGAACTCGAAATCCGCCTGCCGCGACGCGGGCATCGGCTATTGTGCCCTTGGCACGATCCCGGCGGTCGAACTCGGGCAGCGCCCTGGGCCTGATTGAGCGCTTGCCCGACGTGATCGCCGCCACCACTGACGTGTTCGCCAGCGTGCAGGTCGCGGGGGTGCGCGCGATTGATACCCGCCGCATCGGTTATGTCAACCTCCACGCCGTCGAGCGCACGGCCGCGGCTATCGCCGCGATTGCATCCGGCACGCCCGAGGGCCAGGGCAACTTCCGTTTCGCCGCGCTGGCCAATTGCCCGCCGCACATTCCCTTCTTCCCGGCCTCGTATTACTTGCCCGACGCCGACAGCCGCCCGACGCTCAGCATCGCGCTGGAGGCGGCCGACCTCGCGCTGGCCGCCTTTAGCCGAGCCGCCGAGCCCGCCGAGGCGCAGGCGCGAACTCGTGCGCGCGCTCGAGGAGGCCAGCGAAGTGATTGGGCCGATTGCGGCGCGCATCGCCGCCGAATACCGGTTGCGCTTCGCGGGCATCGACCTGTCGCTGGCGCCTGCGCCCGGCGAGGCGCAGAGCATCGGGCGGGCGTTCGAGCAGCTAACCGGCGGCCCCTTCGGCGGCCCCGGCACGCTCACCGCGGCGGCCTTCATCACCGACTGCCTGCGCCGCGCCCGCGTGCCGCGCACCGGCTACTCCGGCCTGATGCTGCCCGTGCTCGAGGACGACGTGCTGGCGAGCCGCGCGGGCACCACCTACGACGTCGACAGCCTGCTGCTCTACTCCGCGGTCTGCGGGCTCGGGCTCGACACCGTGCCGCTGCCTGGCGCCACCACCGTCGCCCAGTTGGCCGGCATCCTGAGCGACATGGCCACGCTCGCCGTGCGGCTCGACAAGCCGCTGAGCGCGCGGCTGCTCCCGGTGCCGGGCAAGCAGGCGGGGGATCCGGTCGATTGGCCGTTCTTCTCGATCCGCCCAGGCCCCGTGCTCGCCGTCAAGCCGCGGCAGGCGGGCGGTCTCTTCGCCGGCGCCGCCGGACTGGAGCTTCTGGTCTCATGACGACCCTTCCCACGGTCACGCTGGACGACGTGCGGGCGGCGGCGGCCACCATCCGCGGCCAGGTGATCCGCACGCCGCTCGTGCCGGCCGAGAGGCTGAGCGCGCGGCTGGGGCGGCCAGTCTATCTCAAGCTCGAGAATCTACAGCGCACCGGATCGTTCAAGCCGCGCGGCGTGCTGACCAAGATCGCCGCGCTGTCGCCCGAGGAGCGGGCGCGCGGACTGGTGACCATCTCGGCGGGGAATCATGCCCAGGCGCTGGCCTACGCCGCCCGGGCGGCGGGCTGCCGGTGCACCGTGGTCATGCCGGTCGGCGCGCCCGAGACCAAGATCGCCAACACGCGGGCTTATGGGGCAACGGTGATCTTGCACCCCGATCGGGTGACGCTGCTCGACCGCTGCCGCGCTGAGCAAGAGGCACACGGCTACGTATACGTGCCGCCCTTCGACGACCCGCACGTGATCGCCGGCCAGGGCACGGTCGGGCTCGAGATCCTGGAGGATCTGCCCGACGCAGCGGCCCTCGTCGTGCCGATCGGCGGAGGCGGGCTGATCGCCGGCATCGCGGTGGCGGCGCGGGCGCTGCGCCCGGACGTGCGCCTCGTCGGCGTCGAGCCCGAGGGCGCACCGGGCATGACGCGCAGCCTGGCCGCGGGGCACGCGGTGCACCTCGACCGGGTCGAGACGATCGCCGACGGGCTGGGCGCGCCTTTCGCCGGGGAGATCTGTTACGCTATCGTGCGCGACCTGGTCGACGAGGTGGTGCTGTTGAGCGATCCCGAGATCGCGGCGGCCATCCCGCCGCTCGTCGCCGAGGCCAAGATCGTGCCCGAGCCGGCGGGCGCCGCCGCCACCGCCGCGCTGCTGGCCGGACGCGGCCGCCTGCCGCCGACCGGGCCGGTCGTCGCAATCGTCAGCGGCGGCAACCTGGACCTCGCTACGCTGGCCGGCTTCCTCCGCGCCTGATCCCCCGGACAGACCGAACCCAACTGGCATAACCCTTGCTTCACAGCCAGGGGAGGATCGACATGCCCGAATCGTGGATTGGCCGCGTGATCGCGAGCCGCTATCGGCTGGAGCGCCTGCTGGGACGCGGGCCGCTGGCCGACGTCTACGCGGCGCAAGACCTGCAACTGCAGCGCCCGGTGGCCGTCAAGCTCCTGCGCGCCGAGGCCGCGCGCGACCCGGCTGCCCGGGCGGCGTTCCAGGCCGAGGCCGAGCAGGCCGCGGGGCTGAATCACCCGCACGTGGCCCGCGTCTACGACGCCGGAGTCGCCGACGAGCGGCCTTATCTCGTGCAAGAGCACGTGCCGGGCACGCCGCTGGCCGCCTGGCAGCCGGCGGATGCCGCGACGGCAGTGGAGGTCACGCGGCAGGCCGCGGCGGCGCTCGCGGCGCTGCACGCGCAGGGGCTGGTCCACGGCGCGGTCACGCCCGAGACTATCGTGCTCGACGACCGCGGCCAGGCCCGTCTCGTGGACCTCGGGCCGCCGGGCGCCGCGCCTGGCGAGCCGGGGCCCCGGGGCGATGCCGCGACGCAGCCGCTGGTCGAACAGCCTGCGGCGGCCGGGGCGCTGCCCTATCTGTCGCCCGAGCGGCTGGCCGGTGGGCCGGCGACGGTGGCCGGGGATGTCTACAGCCTGGCGGCGGTGCTCTACGGGCTGCTGGCGGGGGCGCCGCCCTATCCCGGGGAGAGCGCTGCGGCGGTGCGCCGCGCACAGCAGGCGGGTCCGCCCCCGCCCCTCGCCACGCGCAATCCGATGGTGCCTCCGGCGCTGAGCACGGTGCTCGAGCGCGCGCTGGGGGCGGACCCGCCCGCACGGTTCGCCACGGCCCCCGCGTTCGACGCGGCCCTGGCGACCGTGCTCCGCGCGGGCGCCGCGCCCACTGGGGCGGTCACCGCCGCCGCCTCCGCGCCCACGGCGGCGCTCGGTGGCGGGGACGCGGCCGGCGCGGTGCCGCGGCCCTACGTGCCCGCCGCGGCGCCGGCCGCAGCCGGCGGCCCGAGCACCGCGGCAGCGCCGCCACGCGCCCGCCGCTGGGGCCCGGCGTTGCTGGTCGGGGTGGGCCTGCTGGCGCTGCTGCTGGCGCTCATCATCAGCGGAGCGATCAGCGGCCCGCGCGCGGCCGCCGGCCCCTCCACGCCGCCCGGGACCGCGGTGCTTCCCGGACGCCTGCCCGCGCCGCAACTGGTCGGGCTAACGCTGGCGCAGGCCGGCGCCGCCGTGCAGCAGGGGGGCTGGCATCTGGTCGCGGGCGGGTCGCGCGCCAGTGGGGACGTGCCCGCTGGGCATATCCTGGCGCAGGCGCCGGCCGCCGGGACATCCATCGCGGCAGGCGCCCCGATCACGGTGACGACGAGTCTGGGCCCGCCGCCGACCAACACCCCGCCGCCTGCCCCGACGGCGACAAGCCCGCCGCCCGCGACCCCACCGGCTGCCCCGCATCCACCGGCACCCCAGCCGCCCGCCCATGACCCGCCGGGGCATCAGAAGAAGGGGGGCGACAACGGCAACGGGAAGGGCAAAGGCGACAAGTAGCGGCGCTTAGACTTCGGGCCGCGGCTGACAGGTCGGGCAGTAGTGCGTGCCCCGCCCTCCGACGACGATACGCTCGATGGGCGTGCCGCAGCGGGGGCAGGGCTGCCCGGTCTGGCCATAGGCCAGCAGCGCGGCCTGGTTGCTCCCCTGCGCGCCCCGCGCGTCGCGGTAGCTGTCGATCGACGTGCCGCGGTTGGCGATGCCCTGGCTGAGCACCGCGCGCACCGCCTCGTAGAGCCGCGCCGTCTCTTCCGCACTCAACGTCTCGATGCGTCGCTGCGGGTGGATGCGGCTGCGGTAGAGGGACTCGTCGGCGTAGATGTTGCCCAGCCCGGCGAGCAGGCGCTGGTTGAGCAGCGCGGGCTTCAGCAAGCCGCGGCGCCGCGCCAGCAGCGCGCGGAAATCGGCCAGGGTAAAGCTCTCCGGCAGCGGTTCGGGCCCAAGGCGCGCATGAAAGGCCGGGAGATCGGCGCCGGGCAGGCGCTGCACGCGGCCGAACTTGCGCAGGTCGGTGAAATGCAGCTGTGCGCCGCCGTCGAGGTCGAAGATGAGGCGGGTCGTCTTGCCGGGCGGCACGGGCTGCGGGTAGTAGACCAGGCCGCCGGTCATGCGCAGGTGCACGGCGAGCACATCGCCGCCCGCCAGGTGGATCAGGATGTACTTCGCCCGCCGGGTGACGTCGACGATGCGCTCCCCACTGACCGCGACGGCGAAGGCGGCCGGCTCGTCGCCGGCCAGAGTCGGCGGCCAATCCCAGTAGCGCAGGGCGACAATCGTCCGCGTGCTGAGCAGCGGGCGCAGGCCGGAGACGATCGTTTCGACTTCGGGTAGCTCAGGCATCGCGTCCCTCGGGTCCGGCACGCCGCGCCGCATTGCGTTTCGCCCCCGAACGTATTAGAATCCGGGGGCACAAGCGCGCGGGCCCTACGCCCGGCGCGGCAAGGAGGCACCTATGGCCGAATGTATCTTCTGTCGGGTGGCCCGGGGCGAAATCCCGGCCGACAAGCTGTTCGAAGACGAGTTCGTCGTGGCGTTCCGCGACATCCACCCCGTGACCCCGGTGCACGTGCTCGTGATCCCCAAGCAGCATGTGACGGCCACCTGGGAGCTTGACCAGTCGCACGGCTTCATGCTCGCGCGCATGTTCGTCGCGGCGAACGAGGCGGCGACCCAGACCGGCATCGACAGGACGGGCTACCGCCAGGTGATCAACACCGGGCGCGACGCGGGCCAGAGCGTCGACCACCTGCACATGCACCTGCTGGGCGGGGAGCGCATGGGTTGGCCCCCCTTCCCACCGCACGAGACGACCCCCTAGCGCGCAGGACGCCGCGGGCTCAGCGCGCCTGGAACAAGGCCGGGCTGATGTTAGGCTGGCCGGGCTCCTCCACGGTACGCAGCCAGGTATCGGGCACCTGCAGCAGCGCGACGGGCAGCCCCAGCCAGGCGTCGACAGCCTGCAACAGGGCCGCGTTGAGCTCGTGTCCCGCCGCCACCTCGGGCTTGTGCGCCCCGGCGCCCGGCGCGTTGTCGGCCCAGTAGGCGGCCGGCGCGAGCACCGCCAGCGCCGGGGGCGCGTCCAACGGGTGCCCGGTCAGCGCGTCGGCGAAGTTGGGCGTGTGGCTCACCGCGATCCACATGCGCAGGCTATCGAGCAGCGTCTCCCAGAGCCAGTGGCGCTGGGTCGTTTTGATGCGCGTGTTCACGAGGATCGCGCGGCGCGCCGCCGTGTCGTAGCCCAGCAGGCCGACCACGAAGCGCTCCATGCCTAGCTCGTAGAGCGGGAAGTGCCAGGTCAGCACCTCCTGCTGGGGCGTCGCGAGATAGCTGCGATTCTGGGCGATGGAGGAGCCGAGCAGCAACGCCGGCTCCTGACGCGTCGGCGCGGGCCCGGCCTGGTTCAGGCGCTGCACGTGCTCCACTGTGAAGGCCTGGAACGGCCCGGCCAGCGCGGCGTCGCTGCGCTCGATCAGGGCGCGGAAGGCTGGCGGCGACGAGACCGCGGCCCGGAGGAGCTCTAGCCGCGGGCCTTGCTGGTCGCGCTCGACCATCTCCAGGATCTGGCCGAGGGTGCTCGTCGGCGCCGCACCCGGGCTGCTGCGGCGGGCGCGGGGAGCCGCCGGGGCGCGCGGGGCGCGAGGCGCCGGCTCGGCGGGCGCACCCACCCGGGGCGCCGGGGCGCGCACCGCGGCCGCGCGGGCGGGCGTCGTCGTGCGACGCCGCGGCGGCGGCTCAGGCGTACGGGGCGGCAGCGCCTTATTCCGCTGGATGCGCGCCTGGATGGCCATGTCCAGCGTCTCCTCCACTCCGTTATCGTAGCGCACACGTATCGTCGGCGGGCTCACCTCCAGCACCGTGAAGGTGCCGTTGCGGTTCTCGTACTGCTGCCCGATCACGAAATCAAATCCGTCAATCACGCTTGCTGTTGTCCTTCCCTTGGGGTTTCGAGCGCCCGCGGAGTGGTGTCCAGCGCGCCCCGCGGCGATCCTCCGCGGCGCTTCCCCTCCGGGACCGATCCCACCCGCGGGATCCGTCACATGTAGTATAGCTTATTGCCCCGCTTGCTGCCAGGCAACACGGCAGGGAGAGCGCGCATCCGCCGCGGACGCCGGGCCGTTGTTATGATAAATACCCCTGTGAAGTAATCGTCCTAGTGGCCGCCGGGCGGCGCGCGTGCCGCGGCGGCGTCAGGAGTAACCGGTATGTTCGACTTATTCGGGCGCGGCACGAAGAGCCACTACACCCCCGAGGAGCTCAAGCGGCGACTGCCGCCGGGCCAAACGCTGACCGAGAAGTGGCCGATCCTGCACTACGGCCCCGTGCCCCATCGCCGCCTGCCCGACTGGGACTTCCGCATCTGGGGGCTCGTCGAAGAGCCGGTGCGCTGGACCTGGGAGGAGTTCCAGGCCATGCCCAAGGTCAGTATCACACGCGACATCAGTTGCGTCACCCGCTGGACGCGATTCGACCTCAACTTCGAGGGCGTGGCGTTCAAGGAAGTCATGCGGCACGTGCGCCTGAAGCCGGAAGCCCATTTCGTCATGGTCCACGCGGAGAACGGCTTCACGACGAACCTGCCGCTGGCTGACCTGCTGCACGACGACGTGATCTTCGCGCACAAGGCCGAGGGCCGCGAGCTCGAGCCCGACCATGGCTGGCCGCTGCGCCTCGTCGTGCCGCACCTCTACTTCTGGAAGAGCGCCAAATGGGTGCGCGGCCTCGAAATCATGGCCAAGGACGCCCCGGGCTTCTGGGAAGAGGCTGGTTACCACATGCGCGGCAATCCCTGGAAGGAAGAGCGCTACGGCTGGTAGGGGCCGCGCCGCCCGCGCGGGCGGCGCACCCCACCGCTAGCCCCGCGCGCTCGCCGGGCCGGGCGGCGGCGTCGCGCCCGTCGCCGCGGGCTTGGCCGCCGGGCGCACCGGCGGCGGCTCGTCCTCCGGCTGCGGCAGCTCCGTGCCCACGGGCAACACCAGGCGCGCCAGCGCCTCGCGTTCCGCCGCCTCCGTGGCCTCCCGCTGCTCCTCCTCCGCCTGGCTCGCGGCAGAGGTCTGCAGGTCAGCCACGATCACCTGGATCGCACCCGCCAGTGGCACGGCCAGCAGCGCGCCGGGCAGGCCGGCCAGCGCCGCGCCGACCAGCAAGCTCAGCACCACGGTCAGCGGACTAATCCCGACCGTGTTGCGCATGATGCGCGGCAGCAGGATGTTACCCTCCACCGTCTGCAGCAGCACGGCGAATACCAGCACCAGCAGCGCACGGGTGAGCCCGTTCAGGGGCGGGCCGCCCAATACCGCGAGCACACCGTCATTGCCCGGCTGCACCAGCGCGATCAGGATGGCCGGCGCGGTGCCGATGTAGGGGCCGACCATGGGAATCGCCTCGCACAGAGCGATAAACAGGGCGAGGGCCGGCCAGTAGCGCACCCCGATCGCAAAGTAGCCGACCGCACTGATCGCCCCGACGAGCGCCATGAGCGTCAACTGGCCGCGGACCCACGCGCCGACCTTGAGCTCGATCTCGTCCCAGACGCGGCGCACCCGGTTGCCCCGATCGGCCGGCAGCAGCGCGATGAGCGCGCGTTTGATCCGGGCGCGCTCGGTCATCCAGTAGAACGCCATAACGAAGATGATGATCACCGACAGCGCGCCCTCGGCGATGCTCAGCACGACCGAGCTCACGCTGGCGACCTGATCGGCCGACGCGCCGGTCGCCGGGGCCTGCGTGCCGGCGAACAGGGTCTGCAAGGCGTTGGCCAGATTGAGCGCCTGCTCGTGCAGGAAGGGATTGTGCACGCTGACGGCCCAGGACCGGAGATCGTTCAGGCTCTGGGGCAGATTGTCCAACACGTCGCTGACCTGACTAATGAAGACAGGCACAATCAGCCAGCCGATCGCCAGCAGCACGAGGAAGATCGCCGTGTAGACGACCAGGATCCCCTGACTGCGGCTGAAGGGCCCGTGCCGCAGGCTGGCCACCAGCGGCTCGATGGCCGTGGCCAGCATGATGGCGATGAAGACGAGGAGCAGCACCGGCAGCACGCGATAGATCGCGTAGACGCCGAGCACAACTCCCAGGATCACCAGGCAGATCTTCAGCATGGTGACGGCGGAAATGCGAAACCCGGTATCCGTGTGGCGGTTGTAGAGCGTGCTGGGCACGGCAAACGGCCGGCCCTCGGGCGGCTGGGTGCCGGACAAAGGCTTGGCCGGTTCTTCATAGGGCACGAATTGCATAGTCATCCTTTGGTGCAGACGCGGGACGGCGGCCCACATAGCCCCCAGCCCGAGAGAGGGCCCACCGCCCTGCCCCGGACAGGAAGGCGCACAGATCCCCCTAGGGGATCGGGTCCGCAGAAGCAGGGGGCGTGCCACGGCCCCGTCCGTTTGCGGCGCCCCTTGACAGCGCCCAGCGCCCTCCGTATGCTGACAACACCATGCGATCCTTGTCCCGCGCGGCCCCGCGCCCGCCCGCCGTCACCGCGTTCCCCGATGCCACAGTGCACCGCCGCGGCTGGCGCGACCCCGGCGTGCTCTGGCTGTTGGCCTCGGCGGCAGGCTTCGGCGCGATGGCCATCTTCGCCAAGCTGGCCTACGCGGCGGGCCTGGCCCTGCCGACCCTGCTCGCCGGCCGCTTCACCATCGCCGCCGTCATCATGTGGGCGCTCGTCGTCGGGCGGCGGCTGCCGCTGCGCGTGCCCGCGCGCCGGCTGGCGGGTCTGCTCGTCATGGGCGGTGTGGGCTACGTCGGCCAGGCGTTCGCCTACTTCACGGCGCTGCAGACCATCCCCGCCGCGACGACCAGCCTGCTGCTCTACACCTACCCCGCGCTGGTGACCCTGCTGGCGGCGCTCGTGCTGAAGCAGCGCGTGTCGGCCGTGGGCCTGGTGGCGCTGCTGTTGGCGGGCGCGGGCTGCCTGCTGGTGCTGGGCGGCCCGGCTGCGCTGCCGGGCGGCACGACGCTCGACCCGACCGGCATCGCCTGGGGCCTGGCCGCCGCAGGCATCTACAGCGTCTACATCATCGCGGGCACACGCATCACCGCTGGGATCCATCCGCTGGTCGCCGCGACCTACATCATCAGCGCTGCAGCGACGGTCTACATGGCCGCCGGGGTGCTTGGCGGCACGCTCCAGCCTGACGTGCCCCTGGCGGGCTGGGCGGCGATGGGGGCGATCGCACTGATCTGCACCGTGCTCGCGATCGCGGCCTTCTTCGCCGGCCTGGCGCGCCTTGGCCCCGCCCGGGCGAGCATCCTGAGCACGGGCGAGCCGGTCTTCACTCTGGCGCTCGCGGCGCTGGTGCTCGGCGAGACGATCCAGCCGATCCAGCTAATCGGCGGCGCGCTGATCCTGGCTGCCGGTCTCGTGGTGAGCCGCCCGGCGCGCGGCCCGTTCGCGGCCCCGGCGGTCGAGCCCGGCTGAGTGGTATTTTCGCTCCTGTGCCGCTCCGTTCTCGCAGGGTACAATAGGGGGATATGGAAACCGCCGAAGCCGTCACCCTCTTGACCCCGGCCACGGAGGTATCTGGGTGATTTCTCCCATAGCCTGAACCCCTACCGGGCTGCGTCTTCGGCTGCGCCTACTGCCACGTCGCCGCCATGCCGAACGCCGCGCGCGACCCGCGGCTCTGGGGCACCTACTTCCGGGCCAAGACCACCCCGCCGAACGTGCTACGTCGCGAACTCGCGCGCCATCCGCCCGACACGCTGCGCACCCTGCTCTCGTCGCCCACGGACCCCTCTCAGCCCGCCGAGTGCCGGCTCGGACTTAGCCCGCGGCTGCCGGCCGTGCTCGCCGAGCGGCCGCCCGCGCTCATGCCGGTGCAGGCGCGCGGCCCGCTCGTCGTCGACACGTTTCGCCACGGCGACGGCGCACCACGACAAGCGCCATTCCGGCGCTCTTCGCCGCCGCGGTCTGGGGCCATTGGCGCGCCGTGGACCCGCGGCCGCTCCAGGCGGCGCCGCCCAGGTCTTGCCGGCCGACCACGTGCTCTGGTCGCAGCCGGGCTTCACCCACTTCGCCACGCTGGCCCGCCGAAGGGTCGAGGCGCGCGCCGCGCGGCAGTCCTCTTCCTCAAGCCCACAGGCTGAGCGCGCCGGAAGGCCCGAATCGCGCTTGACAGGCGCCGAACCCGGGCGTATACTGGGTGCTACACTTCTTCGCGGCGATCGCAGCGCGTCCCACCTCCGACCTGCGTGCTCGCGCGACGCCCGATCCCCGCGGCGGCATCCGCGTCGTTTAGCCGGCAGGAGGAATTAATGCAGCTACCCCTGACGCCGACCCGGTTCTTGAACCGTGCCGCGGCCCTGTACCCCGACAAAGCGGCCATCATCGACGGCGACCACCGCCTGACGTATCGCCAGTACAAGGAGCAAACCAACCGGTTCGGCCACGCCATGCGCGGCCTCGGCCTTAAGGCCGGGAGCACCATCGCGTATCTTGGCCTGAACACCCACGAGCTGCTCGAAGCCTATTACGGCGTGCTGCCGTCGCGCTTCGTGCTGCTGCCGCTCAACGTGCGGCTGCGGCCTCAAGATCTCGCCTATATCCTGGCCGATGCCGACGTCGAATCCCTCATCGTCGGCCCCGAGTTCGCCACGGCCGGCTTCGGCCTCCGCGAGGCCGTGCCGGGCGTAAAGCACGTCATCATGCTCGGCGATAACGTGCCCGTGCAGGCGCTCAGCTACAACGAGCTCCTCGCCGGGGCCGGCGCCGAGGACATCGGCTACGACGACGTCGACGAGAACGACGTGGCCGAGCTGTTCTACACGAGCGGGACGACGGGCCGCCCGAAGGGCGTTGAGCTTACGCACCGCAACCTCTACCTGCACGCCTACAGCTGCATCACCACGCTGAACATCCGCGACAGCGACGTGGCGCTCGTCGGCGCGGTGCCGCTGTTCCACGTCAACGGCTGGGGCGCGCCGCACTACATGGTCGCCATGGGCGGCACCATGAGTGTGATCCCGCGGTTCGACCCGGGGCTCGTCTGCCGCGCCATCGACCGCGACCACGTGACTTGCCTCGGCATGGTGCCGACGATGCTGAACGCCGTGCTGAACTACCCCGAGCGCGACCAGTACGATCTGTCGAGTCTGAAGTGGGTGCTGATTGGCGGCGCGCCGCCGCCCTCGAGCCTGATCGCCGCGGCCCGCGAACAGTTGGACGTCGACTGCTTCGTCGGCTATGGCCTCAGCGAGACGACGCCGCTGCTGACGGTGGCCTCGATCAAGGAAACGCTGGCCGATCGCCCGGCGGAGGAGCTATACGCGCGCAAAGCCATGACCGGCATCCCCGGCACGGGCGTCGAGATCCGCGTCGTCGACGACGGAGGGCCACGACGTGCCTGCCGACGGCGAGCACATCGGCGAGATCATCGCGCGGGGCGACAACGTGATGCGCGGCTACCACAACCTGCCGGAGGAGACGGCGGTGGCGCTGGCGGGCGGCTGGTTCCACAGCGGCGACCTCGCGACCATCGACTCCGAGGGCTACCTGCAGATCAAGGACCGCAAGAAGGACGTCATCATCAGTGGTGGCGAGAACATCTCGTCGGTTGAAATCGAGGATGTGCTGTATCAGCACCCGGCCGTGCTCGAGGCCGCCGTCGTGGCCGTGCCCGATGACCAGTGGGGCGAAGTACCCCTGGCGCTGATCGTGCTTAAACCCGGGCAGACAGCCACGGCGGAGGAGTTGTTGACCTTCGCAGGGGAGCGCTTACCGCGCTTCAAGCGCCCACGCGCCGTGGAGTTCTACCCGGAGTTTCCGAAGACCGGGACCGGCAAGATCGTCAAGAACGACCTGCGAGAGAAGTATTGGCAGGGCTACGACATGCGGGTGCACTAGCACCCCGGCACGGCCCGGCCGTTCAGCCGGGCGGGCACGACGCTGTGCACGCGAGCCCGACCCCACGGGGCCGGGCTCTGCCGTGCCGGGAGCGGCCGACCCGGGAAAGGGCAAGCACATGATCCTGATTCGACTCCTGCGCGGGGCTCTACGCCGCCGCGCGCGCATGGGCCTGAAGTTGGTCGAGCACGCCACCGTGCCCAAGCGCGCGCTGCGCCGGGGCCGCGTCACGAGGGAAACGCGTCGCGAGGCCCAGACCACCTGGTGGGGCAAGCAGCCGCGCTGGTACCCGGGCAGTATGCCGCCGCGGCGCCACAACGAGGTGCGGCCGCTGGTCGATGGCGACGCCTACTTCGACGCCTTCTGTCGCGCCCTCGACGGCGCGCAGCACTACGTGCTCATCATCGGGTGGTGTCTCACGCCGCGCATCCCGCTGCGGCGCAGCAGCACCGAGGATTGGATCGATACGCAGCTACTGGCCAAGCTGCACATGGCCGCTGAGCGCGTCCCCGTGCGGCTGCTCCTCTGGAGCGGCGCTCCGGCACTGATCGAGCCGACGTGGAAGACGGTGGAGGGGGTACAGGCCGAGATCGAGCAGCACACCGAGGGCGCGGATCTGCTCACACGCCTCGACCGTACCGCCGGGTTCAGCCACACGCACCACCAGAAGGCTGTCGTGGTCGACGGGCGGGTCGCGTTCGTCGGCGGCATCGACTTGACGACCTATACCGGTGACCGCTGGGACACGAACGCTCATGTGCTGCGGGCGGGACCCAACTGGCACGATATCATGATGCAGATCGAGGGCGAGGCGGTCGGCGACGTGGAGCACAACTTCCGCCAACGCTGGCAGGAGATTGCGCCCGACGACCCGCTGCCCCCCGCGCAGCCGGCGCAACCGGTGGGCACCACGCCCGTGCAGATCGTGCGCACGGTGCCGGCAGGCTTCTACTCCTTCGCCCCGCATGGCGAATTCGGCATCCACCACATCTACGTGCAGATGCTGCGCCGGGCCCGGCGGTTCGTCTATATTGAGAACCAGTACCTCTGGTCGTATGAGGTCGTCAAGGCGCTCAAGGCCGCGCTCGCCGACGGCGACGACCGGTTCCGGATTACGATCGTGCTCCCGGCCCAGGCGAACGACGGCAAGTGGGACAACGACCGCCATGTGGACGAGTTGCGGGACGCCGACGAGGGGCGCGGCCGCGTGGGCGTCTACTCGCTCTACACCGCGGGCCCGAGCAGCGGCGCCGGGCCATTCCGCTATCGGCCCATCTACGTCCACGCCAAGACGGCGATTGTGGACGACGACTGGTTCACCATCGGCTCGGCGAACCTGAACACCCGCGGCCTGGTGACCGACGGCGAGATGAACGCGTTGGTGCACGATCCCGTGCAGGCGCGCGCTCTGCGGGTCGCCCTCTGGGCCGAGCATCTGGGCCTGTCGCGCGACGACGTCGCGGCAACCACCCCGGACGCCCTGGCCGACGGACCCTGGCGTGAGCGCGCCACCGAGAATGCGGCGATCATCCGCGACTGCTCCGGGCCGCTCCATGGGATGGTGCACCACTACCAGACCGGGCAGATGCCGGGCACCGGCCTGCTGGGGGAGCTCCAGGACCTGGCCGTCGAGTGGTGATCCTGCTCGCCGCCTGGAACGGATCGTGCAGCAAGCACGGCGACCGGGCGTCGTGCCTACTCGGCGCGCCCCGGCACACCAGCGACGGGAGCCTGCCATGTCCACACCCAGTCCCGCCACGGCCGGCCGGCTCAGTCCCGGCAAGGTGCGCGGCCTGCAACAACTGTCCGATCCCGCGGGGCGCATCCTGGCCGCCGCGATGGACCAGCGCGGCTCGCTGCAGAACATGATCCGCCGGGCGGGCGGCAGCACGCTCACGCCCGCGCAGATGACCGAGTTCAAGAGCGTCGTCACCGCCGCGCTGACGCCCTACGCCTCGGCGATCCTGCTCGACCCGGAGTTCAGCCTGCCGGCCATCCCGAACCGGGCGCCCGACACGGGCGTACTACTGGCCTACGAGAAGTGGGGCTACGACCAGCAAGTGCCCGGCCGGCTGCCCGACCTGCTGCCCAATTGGTCGGTGCGCCGCCTGACGGAAGCCGGGGCAACCGCGATCAAGATTTTGCTCTATTATGACCCCGACGACACGCCGGAGATCAATCGGGTGAAACAGGCCTTCATCGAGCGGGTGGGCGCCGAGTGCCGAGGCGTGGACGTGCCCTTCTTCCTGGAGCCGCTGGTCTACAGCGACTCCGTGCCCGACGAGAAGAGCCGGGCCTTCGCGCCGCTGAAGCCGGCCAAGGTGCGCGCGACGATCGCCGAGTTCTCTGATCCCCGCTACGGCGTCGACGTGCTGAAGGTCGAGGTGCCGGTCAACCTGCGCTACGTCGCCGGCACGCGGGCAAATACGGACGGCGATGCGGTCTACACGCGCGCCGAGGCGTTGCAGCACTACCGTGACGCGGCCGCCGCGGCCCGCGTGCCGTTCATCTACCTGAGCGCCGCCGTGCCCGGGCCGGTCTTCCGCGAGGCCCTGGAGCTCGCGAACGAGGCGGGCGTGCCCTACGCGGGCGTGCTCTGCGGGCGCGCGACCTGGCAGGACGGGGTGCCCGTCTACGTGCGCGGCGGCGCGGACGCCCTGCGGGCCTGGGTGGAGACCGCGGGCGTCGCCAACATCGAGGCGCTCAACGCCGTCGTGCGCGAGCGGGCTCGCCCATGGTGGGAGAACTACGGCGGCCAGGCGGCCGTGCGCGCGGCGGCCGGGATCTAGCCGGTCCAGCGGAAAGGATAGCCCCCGTGCGTATCTACGTGGACAGCGCCGACCGCGCGGCGATCGCGGACGCGCTGCAGCGCGGCTTCGTCTACGGCGTGACGACCAATCCGACGCTGCTACGCCGCGCTGGGGTGGGCGCCGCCGAGGTGCCCGACCTGGCGGCCGCGGCGCTCAAGGCGGGCGCGCAGGAGATCCACCTGCAGGTCTACAGCGCCACGGTCGAGGAGATGATCACCGAGGGGCGCGACCTGGCCGCGCTGGACCCGGCGCGCGTCGTCGTCAAGATCCCGGCGACGGCGGCGGGCTTTCGCGCCGCGGCCGCGTTGAGCGCGGCCCATCTGCGCGTCACCCTGACCGCCGTCTACACCGTCCGCCAGACCATCGCGGCGGCGTCGGCCGGTGCCGCCTATGTCGCGATCTACCTGGGGCGCATGGGCGACGCCGGGATCGACGGCCCGGCGCGCGTCGGCGCCATGCAGCAGGCGCTGGCCGCGCAGGACGCAAGCCTCGCCATCCTGGCCGCGAGTGTGCGCGACCCGGCCGAGGTCGAGACGCTGGCGGCGCTGGGCGTGGCCGCCGTCACCTTACCCCCCGCCGTGCTCGCCCGGCTGATCGATTCCCCCGAGACGGATGCGGCGGCCGCCGCCTTCACCGACGACGCCGCCGCGATCCGCTGACGGGCTCAGGCCAGGTCGTAGGCCGTCTCGCCGTGCACCAGGAGATCGAGGCCGCGCTCCTCGACTTCCGGATCCACCCGCACCCGGCTGAACAGATTAACGAAGCGCAGCAGGCCGTAGGTCACGCCGAAGGCGTAGATGCCGGTGATGATGACCCCGAACACCTGCACGCCCAACTGCTGTAGGTTGCCGTCGATCAAGCCCGCGACGCCGTTCACGGCCGCCACGGCGAAGACGCCGGTGCAGACGATGCCGAGCGCGCCGCCCACGCCGTGCACGCCCCAGACGTCGAGCGCGTCGTCCCAGGCGCGGGCGATGCGGAACTGCACCGCGCCATAGCAGACGAGCGCAGCCAGCAAGCCAATCACTGCCGCAGCCCAGGGCTGGACGTAGCCCGCCGCCGGGGTCACCGTCGCCAGACCGGCTACGGCGCCGGTCAGCGCGCCGGTCATGCTCGGCTTCTGCTCGCGCGCCCAGGACAGGGCCAGCCAGGCGATCATGGCGACGGATCCGGCGATGTCGGTGTTGACGAAGGCCACGGCGGCGACGCCGTTCGCGGCCAGCGCACTGCCGCCGTTGAAGCCGAACCAGCCGAACCAGAGCAGGCCGGTGCCCAGCGCCACGAAGGTGACGTTGTGTGGCCCCGGCTTCTCCCCTGGCGCCAGTCGGCGTTTCCCCACCACGAACACCGAGGCCAGCGCGGCGAACCCGGCGCTCAGGTGGACCACGATGCCGCCCGCGAAGTCGACCAGGCCCATCTTGGCCAGGAAGCCGCCGCCCCAGACCCAGTGCACGAACGGCACGTAGACCAGCAGGCTCCAGAGGGCCAGGAAGATCAGGTAGCTGCGAAAGCTGACGCGATCGGCGAAGGCGCCGGTGATCAGCGCGGGCGTGATGATGGCAAACATTTCTTGAAAGAGAAAGAATGCCAGAAAGGGGATGGTCGGGCCGTAGACCGCGCTCGGCGCGACGCCCACGCCCTGCAGTCCCGCCCAGTGCAGGTCGCCGATCAGGCCGGCGTTGTCGCCGCTGAAGGCCAGGCTGAAGCCGACCAGCACCCAGATGATCGTGACCACGCCCATCGAGATGAAGCTCTGCATCATGATGGCGAGCACGTTCTTGCGGCGCACCAGGCCGCCGTAGAAAAACGCGAGCCCCGGCGTCATCAGGGCGACGAGCGCCGCGCTGATGAGCACCAGGGCGGTATCCCCGGCGTTCAGATTGTCCATGGAACCCTCCCCACGTCGTCGTGTGCCCGGGCGGCCGCGGCCCGGGCGGGCCATGTGCCAAGCCTATTTGGTTAAGCGTCAGGGTAGGGTTTGCAACGTACTGCTGGCTCGCTGGACCGTGATGGGTCACGCACCGCCCTATGCCAACCATCATACGCCAGGGCCCGGCGGTTCGCAACCGCGCCTGCCTCTCCGGCGGGCCGCGCCCGCCCGGGCACGCCGGAGCTACGCCGGCCCTGAGACGTCCGCGCCGCGCCGGGCCCGCGGGGACCCGGCGCGACGGGGCTTCGCCGGCTTACTGGCCGGCCGGCTCGGGCTGGGCCAGCGTGCTGCCCATCTGCGGAGCCAGCGCCCCTTCGGGCAGCGGGGGCTCCGCGGGCGCCACCTTCGGCTCGACGGCCTGCTGGAAGACGGGCACGTAGGCGAAGAGCAGGAAGAGGCCGGCCATGAGCCCGTAGCCGACGGCCACCTGCCAGTTGCCGGGCACCTGCAACTGCCCCGTGTGGATGAAGCCGAAGAAGGAGAGGACCGCGCCGATGCCCGCGTAGAGCGCCGCCTTCTTGAACTCGTGGTCGATCACGAACGCCAGAATGGCGCCCAGAATTAATCCGACCACGACCGCACCCGATCCCAGCGTGGCCATGCCGGTGTAGATGACGCTGGCTCCGGCCAGCGTGCCCACCCCCACGGCGGTCGCGCTGGTGCCCGCGGCGCTCAGGGCGTTATCGATCTGCCCCTGCGCCCACGAGGCGATGTTGGGGATGAAGGCCAGCACGACGGCCGGTGCGTGGCGCGGCGGCGTGGTCTGGAAGGCCTGCGCCGAGATGACCAGGCCGATGAAGAGCAGGATCGGCAGGATGCCGACCAGCGGGATCACCGCCAGCAGCAGCGCAACCAGGCCCAGGAAACAGACCAGCGCGACCGAGACGCCCGTCGCGAGCGAGTAGCCGACGCGGCCGCCGACGGCCTTCCAGCCGGGATGCCCGATGTAGACGGCCGGCGGGAAGGGGCTGCCGAGCGCCGAGCCGACCACGGCGCCGATGCCGTCGGCCAGCAGGATACTGCGCAGGTTGTAGTTGTCGCCCGCCGCGGCCGCGCTCTCCACGTTGGACATGCCCTCGGTGAAGTTGTAGATGCCAAGCGGGATCGCCGTGATGAGCAGCGTGCCCAGGCCGCCGAGGCCGTTGAACAGGTGGTCGAGGTTCAGCGAGGGGAAGAAGAGGCCGAACTGCTGCAGCGAGTCGCCCACGGCGGGGGCGTTCATATAGCCGGTGGCCCAGGCGATCGCCGTGGCCACGATCACGGCTGCGAGGCCGGCGGGGATGTTGCCGGGCAGCTTCACGTTGGCCATCCAGCCGATGATCACGATGGCGAAGGAGACGAAGGCGATCCAGGGGGCGTCCCACATCTGGAAGGCGGGCGAGAGCGAGATGAAGGTGAGCGAGATGCCGGCCAGGGTGCCGAGCATCGCGGCCCGCGGCGTGTACTTGCGGATCGTCGGCCCGATGAAGGCACCGATCAGCACGATGCAGCCGATCAGGAAGGCCCAGGAGAGGCCCGCCTCCCAGGCGCGAATGGGATCCTTGGTTTGTATGTATATGGGCAGCATGATGAGAAACACCACGATGAACATGTGCGGCACACTGGGCCCGTAGGGCATCGCGGTCACGTCGGAGCGGCCCTCGCGCCGCGACAGGCGGATGGCCAGGTACGCGTAGTAGAGATTGCCGATCGGCAGCGCGATGGCCAGCGCGGGCAGGATGCGCCCGAAGACGATGTCGCTCGGCAGATGGATCACGTTCAGCACGAGGCCGGTCAGCACGATAACGTTGAGCAGCACGTTGGTGAAGAGTCCGAAGAAGGCGTTCCAGTCTCCGGGCGCCCACATCTTGATCGCCGGCCGGTCTGCCGGCAGAGTCGTGGCAGATGCGCTCATAGAACTTCTCCCTTCCAGCGCGAGCCGCCCCGGCACGGGCGGCACAATGTCAGGCCCCGACCGCCGCGGCTCCGGCGGCGTCGAGCACGGGCAGCACCGCCGGCGACGGCGCGACCCAGCCGAAGATGCCGCCCTGCGCTTTGATCATGTCCAACGCGGCCTTCTGAAACTCGGGGAAATAGGAGCCGACAGCGTCCGAGACGACCAGGCACTCGTAGCCCCGGTCGTTCGCCTCGCGGACCGAGGTGTTCACGCAGACCTCGGTGGTCACGCCGCAGACGATCAGGCTGTGGATGCCGTGATTGTGCAAGATCGTGTCGAGGTCGGTGGCGTAGAACGCGCCCTTGCCAGGCTTGTCGACCACGGGCTCCTCGCCCTGGGGCGCCAACTCGGGGATGATGTCGTGGCCGCGCTCGCCGCGGACCAGGATGCGGCCCATCGGCCCCTCGGCGCCGATGCCCGTGGTCAGGTGCCCCCGCGCCAGCTTGGTCGGCGGGCAATCGCTCAGGTCGGGCCGATGGCCCTCGCGGGTGTGCACCACCAGCAGCCCGGCCGCCCGCGCGGCGGCCAGGACCCGCTCCGCGGCGGGGATCGCCGCGCGCAGCAGCGACACGTCGTTGCCCAACTGCTCCCCGAACCCGCCCGGCTCGACGAAGTCCCGCTGAAAGTCGATCATCAGCAGGGCCGTCGCGGCGCGGTCACATTCGAACGGGTACGGCTCAGCGGGGATGGTCCAATGCTCTCCCATGATACCTGCTCCCTTCTGCAGAAACTAGCGGCGCCACACCCGGGTCAGGGTGTGCCTGTGGGGGCGCCCGCGGGCGCGGCGGCTTCCGGCGTCGCCCGCTCGTAGATGTGGGGATCCGGCGGGATCTGGATGTCCACGGAGACCACGTCCTCGGCGTACGGATTGTACATCTCGTGCGTGACGCCGGGCGGCACCATCACCGAGTGGCCGGGCCCCACCACCACCTCCTCTCCGTTGAGATAGAAGTGGCACGTCCCCTGGATAATGTTGATCTGGTCCCAGGAGAAGTCGTGGTGGTGGGCGGCGAAACGCTCGCCCTGGCGCAGCCGCAACACGTGGTTGGTCGCCGGCAACGGCAGGGCGCCGTGGTAGTTGAGCGGCGTGATGTTCCAGTGCATCGTGCCGCCCATGTTCTTGAACTCGATCCCCTCGTCGAAGCCGACGATGAGGGTGCCGCTGGAATGGGTCGTGTTCACGGCGTCTCTCCTCCTGCGTGCCCCCACGGGGGCGACTCGGTGCGCCGGGCCGGTGTGCTCGGCCCGGCGCCCACTATGCGGCGGGGACGGGGCTCGCGGGCGCGCCCGCCCCGACCGGCTCCCCGGCGGTAATGCGCGTGCCGGTGCGCCCGGCCAGGGCGTCCGGGATGCGATCGGGCGTGGTGATCAGCACCTCCGGGCCGCCGTCTTCGAGGAAGCGGATCGCGGCGCGGATCTTCGGCCCCATGCTGCCCGGCGGGAACTGGCCGTCGGCCAGATGGCGCCGCGCCTCCGCCAGTGTCATGTGCGCGATCTCCTGCTGATCGGGCTTGCGGAAGTTGATGCTCACGCGGGGCACGCCCGTCGAGATGAGCAGCAGGTCGGCGTGCAGCGCGTTCGCCAGCAGGCACGAAGCGAGGTCCTTGTCGATGACCGCCTCGACGCCGCGGTAGACACCCGGGGCCCGCTCCACCACGGGGATGCCGCCGCCGCCGCAGGCCAGCAGCACGAAGCCGGCATCGACCAGCGTGCGGATCGCGTCGAGCTCGACGATGCGCAGCGGCTGGGGCGAGGCGACGACGCGGCGCCAGCCCCGGCCCGAATCCTCCACGATGGTCCAGCCGGCCTCGTCGCGGTGCTGCTCGGCTTCCGCGCGCGTGTAGAACTGGCCGATCGGCTTGGTGGGCTGGGCGAATGCTGGGTCCGTGCCGTCGACCACCACGCGGCTGAGCACGGTCACAACCGTCTGAGACAGCCCGCGCTCGGCCAGGGCGCGCTGCAGGGAGTTGCCGATGATGTAGCCCAGCCCGCCCTCGCTGTCCGCGTCGCAGATGTCGAGCGGCAGGCGCGGCAGCTTTTCGGCCGCCATGTCGGAGCGCATCAAGATGAACCCGACCTGCGGCCCGTTGCCGTGGGTAACCACGACCCGCCAGCCCTGCTCGACCATCGTCGCGATCTGCCGGCCCGTGGCGAGCGCGTTGTCGAACTGCTCCTCAATCGTGCCGCGCTGGCCGTCCAGGATCAGCGCGTTGCCGCCAATGGCGACCACGGCAAGCTTCATGGCGTCTCCTCCTCCGTCGCGGCCGCCCCGGCCGGGATCCAGGCCGCCGCCATGGCCTGCAGGGCTCCGGCGAAGCAGGCAGCGGGCGGCCGCACCAGGCCCGCGCCGATCTGGCCGATGCCCGCGGCCCGGTGGGCGATGCCGGTGTTGATCAGCGGCAGGGTGTTGCTGTCGAGCACTTTGCGGACGTCGATGCCGGTCGGCGTGCCGACGAAGCCGAGCGGCGGCAGGCTGTAGCCGGCATTGCGCGCGAGCGTGATACTGTACATGGCCTCGGTGTAGGCCATCGCGTCGGCGGGCGTGCCGCCCACGAACTTGACGATGGCCGGGGCGCCCCCGATGGCGAAGCCGCCCAGCCCCGCCGTCTCGGTGATCGCGCTGTCGCCCAGGTCGGGCGCGGCGTCGTCGGGGCCGTAGCCGGGGAAGTAAAGGCCGTCGGGCACGGCCGCCGGGCCGATGAACCATTGGTCGCCCAGGCCGCTGACGCGGATGCCGAAGTCGACGCCGTTGCGCGCCATCACGGTGACCATGGTGCTGTAGGGCACGCCGTGCGCGGCGTCCAGCGCAGCCTTGCACGCCGCCATCGAGAGGTTCAGGAAGAAGTGGTTGTTGCCGGCGAGAAAGGCGAGCACCTGGCGCAGCACGGCGCGGTCAGCCGTCGTGTCGACCAGCGCGGGTGCCAGGATGCGGCTCAGCAGCGTGGTCGCGGCGACGTTGCGGTTGTGGCACTCGTCGCCCATCTGCACCGCCTGGCCGATCACCGTCTTGAGGCCGGCGCCGCCCAGCCGGCGCACGGCCGCGCCCAGCGCGGGCCCGAGGTCATCGCGCATCCAGGCCAGCCGCGCCAACACCTCGGGGCCATACGCGCCATAGCGCAGCACCTTGCCGAGCCCCTCGTTCAGCGTCGCGTAGGCCCGGTTGCCGTGCACGGCGTCGCGCACGACGCAGACGGGCATCGACGGCGAGACAACTCCGGCCATCGGGCCGACCGCGCCGGAGTCGTGGCAGGGGGCGAAGGTGACCCCGCCGTCCGCGGCCAGCGCTTCCGCCTCCGCGGCGGTCGCGGCCCAGCCCTCACACAGGATCGCCCCGACGATGGCGCCCTGCATCGGGCCGCACATGCGCGCCCAGGCGATCGGCGGTCCGGCGTGCAGCAGGCGGCGCTCACGCAGCGCGGGCCAGACTTCGCCCGCGGGCACGACGTCCTCCCAGATCGGGTCGGCCTCCAGCAGCCGGCCAACCGCTTCCGCGTTCGCCGCCCCGATGCGCGCCCCCAGGCTGCCCGGCTCCGTGTCGTCGGCCAGCGCGGCAAGCGCCGCGCCCAGGGCAGGATCGCCACCGGCCGGGGGCTGCCAGGCCAGGGCGACGTGCGGTGCTCCGACGCTCGTCAGGGCGGGCACGAACATGCCGATGCCGACGTTGACGACGGCTGGGCCGTCCGCGAAGAGGCGCCCAATGGATCCGTCCGCCGCACTCATGCCCGACCTCCTTCCAGCACGGGCGCGAGTCCGGCAGTCGTGTCCCGCGCCTGCAGCGCAAGCGCGGCGGTCAGACGGGCCGCTGCCGCGTTGCTCGGGGCCAGCGTCGCGCCCGCCGCGCGCAGCGCGGCGCGCTGGGATTCGAGGCCCTGGGGGTCGCCGGCCGTGCCGCAGACGCTCGCGACGACGGCCAGGTCCCGGCCCGCAGCGGCGGCGTCGGTCCGGGCGGCGCGGATCGCGCCGGCCAGGCTGCCCGCCGGGTCGGCTCCGGCGCCGTAGCCCAGGACGACGTCGAGCAGCAGGACCGCGACGCGCGGATCCAGCCCCTCGGCGCGGATGCGCTCGGCGCGCGCCGTGGCATCGATCATCGGGTGCGGGCGGCCGACGGTGTAGACGTCGTCGCCCATGTCGATACAGGTGTCGTCGACGCTCTGCCCGGGATCGGCCAGCCGCAGATCGGGCCGCAGTGGGATGTTCGAGTGGATCGGGCCGAGCGCCTCGGTGAGGATTAGCAGCGCCTCGGCGCAGAATGTGCCGCCCGAGAAGAGGCCGCGCACCCAGCGCTGGCCGGGCCCGGGCCGGTAGCCGGGCGGCACGGACGCGAGACCGCGCGGCGGGGGCAGCCCGCCGGCTCGCGCCACGGCCAGCGCGGCCGCTTCCTCCAGCGTTGCCGCGAAGGTCATGCGCGGCGAGGCGTGGGCCGCCAGCGCAGCCGGGTTCGCGCCGAGGAAGATGACCACGACCGGCTTGTCGCCCGCGGCGGCGACCGCGAGCACTCGGGCGGCGACTTCGGGGTGCGGCGGTTTAGAAACCAGCACGACGACGGCGGTCGCCGGGTCGGCAAGCAGAGCGCGCAAACCCTGGATGGTCATCGCACCGCCAATCTCCCGCGACAGGTCGTGGCTGCCGGTGCCGATAGCCTGCGAGATGCCGGCGCCGTATCGGTCGACCAGGCAAGTGATCTCCTGCATGCCTGTACCCGAGGCACCGACGACGCCGATGGCGCCGCGCCGCACCACGTTCGCGAAACCCAGAGGCACACCGCCCAGGATGGCGGTGCCGCAGTCGGGGCCCATGCAGAGCAGTCCCCGCTCCCCGGCGAAGCGCTTCAGGCGGTGCTCCGCGGCCACCGGTACGTTGTCGCTGAAGAGCATGACGTGCAGGCCGCGACGCAGGGCCTTCTCGGCTTCGGCGGCGGCGTAGATGCCGGGGGTCGAGATGAGGGCCAGGTTCGCTTCCGGCAGCAGCGCGAGGCCATCGGCGAGTGTGCGCGGCTCCGCGGCCGCGCGAGCGCCCCCCACCGCGGGCCGGCCCTGCAGCAGGCCGTCGAGCGCCGCGGCCGCGTCGGCGACGGCCGCCTCCTCGCCGGCCAGCGCGACGATCAGGTCGTTCGCGGCCGCGGCCGCTCCGTCGGCGGTCAGCAACCCCGCCTCCTGCAGAATCTCCTGGTTCGGCGTGGTGCCCATCATCAGGGACGCGTCGGCGATCCCGGGCCGCGCCTTCAACTGGGCGGCGATCTGCATCAGCGCCACGGAATCCTGGTAGAGATTGCGTTTGACGATGTCGAGCAACATCCGGGCGACCTCCCTCCGGAGCTTGGAGCGATCGGGGCAGCCGGGCGGCGGGGTGTGCGCGAGCAGCGGGCGACGGGGACCGCAGCAAATTGGCGCTAATCACGGCCCGATCCGCCGGTGCCGCTTTCCATTCTAGCGCAGCGCGGCACGATTACCTATGGCCGGAGTCGCCAATCGGCGGGCGAGTTCACTGTGCGGATTCGACAGGGGGGCGCGCACCGTGGAGCCGCCAGGCCTTCACGGCAAGCTCGATCTCCAGGCGGCGCTGGGGGTTGTGCAAGGCGCCGTCGAGCAGGTCGTCGACGCGGGCAATGCGCGCTTTAACCGTGTTGTAGTGGAGGCCGACGGCCCGAGCCGTCTCGGCCAGGTTGCGCTCGCAGTCGAGGTAGGTTTCGAGCGTGGCCAGGAGGGCGCTGTGGTGCCGCGCGTCGTGATCCAGGATCGGGCCAAGCGCATCGCGCGCGAAGCCGTGCACCCGCGCGGCGTCGGGGAGCTCCTGCAACAAGCGGTAAACGCCCGTCTCGTCGTGATGAACCACGCTTCCGGGCCGGCCGGTGAGGCGGCCAAAGCGCGCGGCCAGGCGCGCCTCGGCGTAGCTGCGATGGAGGAGCAGCAGGTCGACGTAGGCGCCGCCGATGCCCCAGGTTAGCGTCACGCCCTCCTCGACCGGCACGCCCTGCTGCAACTGCGCGGCGAACCAGGTGGCATGGCGCCGCGTGTCCGGCCCGAGCGCCCAGCGGGCGACCGGCAGTAGCACGATCAGACTGTCGGCCTTGCTCCAGGTGATTGCCTGCGGGTCGAGCCGGTGGGCGGTGTCGGCGAAGCGCCGCCCCAACTGGCGGACGCCGTCAAGGAGCGCGGTGCCGCGCTCGGCGCCGGCTCCATAGACCTGGGCCAAGCCCTGAATGTCGGCCACCACCACGACGTAGGGCCCACATAGCTGCCAGCCCAACCCCTCGGCGCGCGTCCGCAGCGTGTCGTGGTCGACGATAGCGCCCGACAACAGGTCGTTCAGGAAGTCGTTGCGGAAGCGCAGGGCCACCTCGCCGACGGCGCGCGCCTTCAGGATCGCCAGCGCCGCGGCGGTACCTGCATGCTCTACGGCGGCGAGCTCCGCTTCGTGCACCAGATCGTCCGTGCCCCAGACGATCACGTCGCCGTAGTGCTGGCGGCCCGTCTGAATCGGGCGCTGCACGATCTGCACGAGGCCGGCGGGACCAGCCAGGCGCTTGCGGCGGACGGTCCACCGCGTGGCAGCGGGCAGCAGATCGGCGGCGCCCACGGCCCCGGCGAGCGCCCGGCCCGCGGCCCCCACGTCGGCTACGCCCAGTGCAAGGATGGCCGGGGCGGCCCCGGCGGCCGCCAGCACGTCGCCGTCGGCGCCGAGGATCGTCACCGGGCGGGCCAATATCTCGGCAAGCAGCGCGGCGATCTCGGTTAGTCCGCCGCCTTCGAGCATGACTTCGGTGAAGCGCTGATGCGTCTCCTCGGAGCGCAGCAGCAGTTCGGCCTGGTAGTTGAGGATGCGCGTGAGCAGGGCGTTGATGACGTCGGCGAAGGCGGTATCGGGCGGCAGTTCGAGCACGGGAAACGCGAGGTCGGAAGCGATCTCCAGCAGCTCAGGCGGCACCGCCTCAAGATAGCGCTGAGGCTTGATGGCGATACCGGCCAAGCCTTTCTCGTTGAGCCGGGGGATCAGCGCGGGGAGGGAGCTATGCGGGTCGCGGAGCGGGTAGGTCGTCGTCAGCAATAACTCGCCCCGCTTGACCCAGTCGACGATGTCCGGGACCTCCATCACATTTACGTATGTGATGGCGCGATCGAGCCCGCCGGCTCCGGCGAGGACCCGCGCGTGGCGTAGGCCTTCCATCGTGAGCGCTTCACGAACGGTCAGAAGCTGCATGGCCGTGCCCGTCCCGGCGCGCCCGCCGCGGACCCGCGCGGTCCGGGCCGGTGCGCCCATCCCGGCCATTATAGCACGCGGAGCAGCGGCGTGCTCCCGGCCGGGCGCGCGCCGCCGCGCCACACTGTTTTGCAGACGCTACCAGCGCATGAGCGAGTACGAGCGCAGATCGCGCTCGCTTGCCAAACAATCTCGCGCACCCCTGGCACATTCCGCGCCGCCCCGGCCCCCGTGTCCGCTCGGGGCCGCGCGTCGCCATTCCGGATGGGCACCTCGCCCCAGTCCCCAGCGATGCCCCGCCCCCTGCCGGCCGCGCGACCGGGGCGCGGTAGGGGCGGCCCCGCGTGGCCGCCCGGCTCCCCCAAGATCTCGCCTGAGGTCAGCCGGGATGCGGGGCGGAGCGTCTGTGGGAGCCGGCTCAGCCCGGCCGCCTCACCGCCCCCGCGCAAGCAAGCCGGGATGTGGGGCGGAGCGTCTGTGGGAGCCGGCTCAGTCCGGCGAGGCCCCCGCACCGCGCGGCTGATGGTAACCGGGATCGCCAGTAGGAGGGGGCAGCGCTTCGCCGGCCCGGGCGCCCCTCGACGAGGAAAGGCCTGCCGCTAGGAAAGATCGAAGAGCCGGAGATCCTGCCGGCAACCGCTAGCGCCAGTCCTACTGGCCCAAAATGTCCCATCCATGTCCCATTGCGATTATCACTGCGTTCAGCCATAAAAGCGAGGGATATCATGTCGGCGCCGCCTCCGCGACGCCTGGGATCGCCCCAGTTTCCCGAAAATGGGACATTCTGGGACATTCTGGGACATCCTTACACGTCCGCCCGGCTGGCGGCCCGGCCGGGACAGCCGGCCAGGTGCGCCGCCGCGACCTACGGTGCCGCCAGCCCCGGGCAGCCGGCCACGAAGGTCAGGCTGACCATCTTCGCCGTCTGCCCTCGCGTTACCTGCGCGTACGGCCGGAAGTAGCGCCGACGTTGCGCGTCGCACGGCTCGCCCGGCGCGCCACAGTCGTACCCGCTGATGATGCCCGCCCCGCTCAACTGCTCGATCCAGTCGTAGAACGGCGAGCTTGGCGGCACGTCGGCGAAGGACGGGGCGGTCGGCACCTCGGCGAAGCTCGCCGCGCTTGCCACGATCTTGGCCACCTGCCCCCGCGTCGCGTTTGCATACGGCCGGAAGTAGGGCTGCTGCTGCGCGTCGCAGGGCTCGCCGGGGCCGCCGCAAGCGTAGCCGCTGATATAGCCGCGCACCGCCAGCCGCTGGATGACGTCGTAGAAGGCCGAGCCCCGCGCCACGTCGGCGAAGAGCGGCGCGCCCGGGGCGTCGTTGAGACCGGAGGCGTTGGCCACCATCTTGGCGATCTGGCCGCGCGTCACCTGGGTGTAGGGGCGGAACGTCCCGTCGGCGTAGCCGGAGACAATGCCTCGGCAGGCCAGGCAGAGCACGTAGCTGTAGAAGGGCGAGCCGGACGGCACGTCGCTGAAGGCCAGTGGACAGGCCGTAGGCGTGGCGGTCGCGGCGCCGGGCGGCCCGACCAGGCTCAGCGACATGCCCTCCTGGACGTTCCAGTCGTCGGGCGCGGCTTGCGGGCCGAGCCGGCACGCGATGCGCGTGACCAGGCTGCCGGTGTCGCGCTGCGCGCCGATCGTGGCTGACTCTGCCGGGTCGAGGGCGCCGTAGACGAAGTCGATCTCCGTCGCGCCCTCGTACAGGCGCACCTCGAAGTCTTCCATGCGCGACCCGCCCAGCAGCGTAGCCCGCCACTCGACGTTGAAGATCCGGTGGGGTGCCGTGCCGCTGACCGACGTGTAGATGCCGCAGGCCGGGCAGACGGCGCTCTGGCGCGTGTCCAGGTCATCCCAGAGCGGCATGAGGCCGTAGTTTACGGCGGCGCTCGCCAGACAGCTGTTGACGGCCGGGTTCTCGTTGCTCTGGAAGCCCATCGTGCCGTTCGAGCCCAATACGGCGGTCGAGAATTGGCCGTCGTAGAGGCCGGTGCGGAACGGCAGGCGGACCGTCGTGATGCAGTTGTCGCAGTGGTTGCCCACGTCCGTCGTGCCCGGCACTACGGTGCCCGTGCCGGGGATGACCACGTAGGGCGTGGGCGAGATCGCGACCACGTGGGTGCCGGTGGCCGTCGGCGCGGGCGACGGCGTGCGCGTGGGCGTCGCGCTCGGGCCGGGGCAGCTGTTGCTGAAGCTTTCAATGTACGGGGCGTCGCCGGCCGCCGTCTCGGCGTTGCCGACCGCCCAAACATCGCTCGGGCCCGCGAGCGCGGCGGCCTGCAGGTGCCGCGGCTCGTGGAAGGAGGGATCGGGCAGGTAGTTCGCGGTCCAACTGTGGCCGTCCCAGTGATAGTGCACCAAGCGGTTGACGATGCGCCCCACCGCCCAGACATCGCTGCTGGAGCGTGCGGCGACGCCGTAGAGCTCGACGAAGCCGCTCTCGGCGGGGGGCAGCGGCACGAACTCTGACCACGTGGTACCGTCGTAGTGCAGCACCCAGCCGTGGCCGTAGTTCTGCAGCGGCGTACCAACCGCCCAGGCATCCGTCGGGCCCGTGACCGCGACGGCGCTCATGCCCCCGGCATGGGCGTTCGGATAGCCCACTTGCGACGTCCACGTCGCGCCGTTCCAGTGCAGCATGAGCGGCGCCGCGCTAAAGCTGCCGCGGATATAGCCGACCGTCCAGACGTCGTTCCCGGCCGAGGCGGAGACGCCGGAGAGGTACGCGCTGCCGCCGAGCGACGGCAGGATGGATTGGCTCCAGGCGCTGCCGTTCCAGTGGAACGCGAGCGGGCTGTTGACGGCCGCACTGTTCGCCGAGTAGCCGACCGCCCAGGCGTCATTCGCCGCGGCGGCGACGATGCCCTGGAGGGCCGTGTCGGCCGCGCCGGGCACCGGCGGCAGAGGCAGGCTGCTCCAGGCGGCGCCGTTCCAGTGCAGGACGAGGGCGTGGTACCCGCTCGGGCTGCTCGCGAAGTAGTAGCCGGCCGCCCAGACGTCGTTGGCCGCGCGAATCGCCACGGCGGTGAGGTAGTTGGCACCGCTGCCCTCGTTCGGGCTCGGCACGATGCTCCAGGCCGTGCCGTCCCAGTGCTCAGTCAGCGTGCGCAGCGTGCCGCCGGCGACCGCCTGGCCGACCGACCAGGCATCGGTCGCCGAGGCGGCAACGCTGTCGAGCCCGGCGATCGCGGCTCCCGCAGGCGCGGGGCTATCCACGGTGTGCCAGTCCACACCACAGGTCGGCGTGGCCGTGGCGGTGCGCGTCGAGGTGACGGTCCGGGTGGGCGTGCGCGTCGGCGTGTTAGTGCGCGTCGGGGTGATGGTGGGGGTGCGCGTGGGCGTGCGCGTCGGCGTGCGCGTGATCGTCGGCGTCCGGGTCGGCGTGCGCGTCGGCGTGGGTGACGGCGGCGTACCCGTGACCGTCGGCGTGGGCGTGGCCGGCGGCTGGCCGACCTGGAACGCGCCCGAGAACTCGGATGTGCTGCCGCTCGCGTCCGTGGCGGTGGTCGTGATGAACCAGCCGTCGGGCACGCTCGCCGGGAACTGGACCGCAAACGTGGCGGCGCAGTTGCCGTCGGTCGTCACGTCGGTGGAGCCGAGGTAGACCTGGCCCTCGCCGAAGCCGCTCGGGTCGGCCGCGGGCGAGGCGTAGAAGTCGATCGCGAAGGTCGCGTCGTGCCGGCTGTCCAACGTTCCGCCGACGGTGATCGTACTGCCTCCCTGCTGCACGGATGTGATAAGTGGGTAATTCTGGGGAAACCTCGCGTCGCACCCGTCGTTCGGCGTCACGCCGTCGAAGTGCACATCGATCCCCAGGCCCGGGGCACCGCCGCCCGGCTGGTTATCGTAGACGCTGTTGCCGCGGATCGGGTTGCCGCTAACCGCCTGGCCGCCGACTCCCGCCGCGTGGTTGAAGGCGATAGTGTTGCCCGCGCCCGGCGCCGTGCCGCCGATTGTGTTCCCGGTGGCAACATCGAAGTTGATCCCGGGCCCCTGGTTGCCCAGATCCAGCGTGCCCGTGCGATCGGTGCCGATGAAGTTGCCCTGGATGGTGCTGCCCAGTGCCCTGCCGCCGAAGATGCCGGCGGCGAATTGCGGGGCGCCGGCCAGGATGCCGTTGGCGGAGATAACGTTGCCGGCCCCGGGCGCCGTGCCGCCGATCGTCAGGGCGATATTGCCGTTGTAGCGGATGCCGTAGGTCGAGTTGCCGAGGGGCCGGGTCCCTGTCGCATCGGTGCCGATCAGGTTGCCCTGGATCACGACCGTGGCCGTGACTCCGTTGCCGGCGAACAGGCTCACGCCGATGCCCTGGGTCATCGTGTCGACGCCGTTCGCGGAGATAACGTTGCCGGCCCCCGGCGCGCTGCCGCCGATCACCAGCGAGCTGTTCTGACCTGTAATCCCCTCGCGGCCGTTGCCCATCGGCAGGCTACCCGTCGCATCCGTGCCGATCCGGTTGCCCTGGATCACGTTGGGTGGGCCGGCGACTCAGTCCACAAAGATGCCCGCGCCGAACGTCGACGGGCCAAAGTGCGCGACGTTCGCGGAGATGACATTGCCGGCTCCGGGTGCGGCACCGCCGATCTGATTGCCGGACGCCTGCGCAATGCTGATGCCGATCCCGCCGGGATCGCCGTCGGTGCCCGTGTTGCCCAGCGGGGCGCCGGACGCGCTCAGGCCGATGTAGTTGCCCTGGATCGTGTTGTCGTGTGTGCCGGCGCCGGAGAGGGTGATGCCGTAGTGGTTGCCCGAAACGACGTTTCGCGCGCCGGCCGCCGTCCCCCCGATCAGGTTGCCGGTCGTGGTATGCCCGCTGGAACTCGCCAGGGTAATACCGACGGCGTTACTCAGCACGCCTTCGCCGCTGATATCCGTGCCGATCAGGTTGCCCTGCACCGTGGTATCGGTGACCGAATTGCTGAAGGGACAGAGGCAAATGCCGGTGCCGTTGCCGGAGATCAGGTTACCTGCGCCCGTCCCGAGGCCGCCGATCACGTTGCCGGCACCGCCATCCACGTACACACCGCTATTGGTCCGGCCGCCGCTGGGGATCAGGGGCTGGGTGCCCGTCACGTCCGTCCCCACATAGTTGCCCAGCACCAGGTTATTCGTGCCGCTGATGACCGCGCCGTATTCGAAGTTCCCGGAGAGCAGGTTGCGCTCCGACCCGTCTGGCGCCGTGCCGCCGATGACGTTGCGGTCGCCCACGATCCAGAGACCTTCGAGGTTGGGACGGGTCGCGGTGCCGCTCGCGTCGGTGCCGAGGAAATCGCCGTAGATCTGATTATCGGAGGAGAAGAGCGCGATCGCGGCGAAGCCCGGCACGCTGTTCACGGCGAGCCCGCGGACGGTGTTGCCGCCCGCAGAGAAGATCAGAGCGGCTCCGCTGACTTCGATCAAGGGGGTGCCGGACGGGCTGGCCCCGGCTGACTCCAGCCGTCGATAATGACTGGATCGGCGATGACCGGGAGCGTGGACGCTGTAATGGTGTGGACGCCCGAGCCGGGGATGGCGAAGGTCACGGTATTGAGGCCAGGCGTGTTGTTGGCGTTTGTGATCGCGTCGGCCAGCGAGCCGGGCCCCGAGGGATTGGTGTTGGTGACCGCGAACCCGACAACCGTCGGCGTGGCGGTCGGCGTCACGGACGCGGTCGGGGTGCGGGTCGGCGTGTGTGTGGCCGTGGCGGTGGGCGTCACGGTAGGCGTGCGCGTGGACGTGGGCGTGTTCGGCGGCGTGGGCGTTGCCGTTGGCGTATCGGTGGCCGTCGCGGTGTGGGTTGCCGTCGGAAGGGCGGTCGTCGTCGGGGTCGGGGTCGGCGTGCGGGTCGCCGTGGGCGTGGACGTCGGCGTGCGCGTCGGCGTGGCGGTGGGGGCCTGGGTGCCGGTCGGCGTGGCGGTGGCGACGGCGCCGGCCACGACGAGCGTCAGGTCACCCGCGTGATAGGCCGGGGTGAAGGTGCCGCCCTGGATCGTGGCGAAGGCGCCGGTATGGGCGGCATATTGCAGGACGGTGAAGGAGTCGCCGATCTGTGGAGTGAAGCCGTTGATTGCACTGGTGTTCAGCACGCCGTCCAGCGTGGCGGCCCCATTCACCACCAGCCGATCATACTGGGTGATCGGTGTCAGGCCGCCAAGCTCGATGTTGAGCGTGCCGGCCGCGCCCTGCGTGTAGTTCCCGGTCAGCGTTAGCAGCCCTGGCCCCAACCCCGGGCTGACTGTGCCGCCCGTGTTGTTCACACTGCCCGTGACCGCACCGCTACCCTCCAGCACGCCGCCCTGCAGGATGAAGGGGGTCCCGAACGCCAGCGATCCACCCGCCAGGCGCATCGTGCCCGCCGTCTGCAGCGCGTTGCTGCACTGCAAGGGACCGTCGTGGACCTCCACCAGCCCGCTGTTCGTGAAGCTGCCGGCCGTGATCGCCGTGACGTTCGCGCCCTGCTTGCGCAGCGTGCCCGCGTTCACCAGCGTGCCCACGCCGAGGTTCTGCGCTGTGCCGCTCGCGTCGGCCACCCAGGTGCCGAAGTTGCGGATCGTGCCCGTACTGCCCGTTAGCTGGTCGCCCACCCAGGTCACGAAGCCGTAGTTGTCGAACACCCGCCCCCCATCGACCACCGACCGGGCGCTGATCAACCCGCCCGCCCCCGGCAGGAGGTCCGTGCGCCCCGTGCCGTCCATCTGGCCCCCCGCCTGCGTCAGCGTCTGTGTCACGCTGATCGTGCGGCTGCCCTGCAGCACCCCGTCCACCTCCAGTGTCTGCAGCGTCGTCGCCGTGTTCGCCCCGACGCCGTCGATCTGCAAGACACCGCCGGTGATCTGCACGGCGGACACGCCCAGCGTGCCGCTGATGACGTGCGTGCCCCCGGTCGTCAGGATCGTGCCCGCCCCGGCGATCGTCGAGCTCGGCTCGAAGACATGGGTGAAGCAGTTACACAGAGCGAGCGTCGTCCCCGTATCGAGTTGGTAGGACCCCGTACTGTCGCCTTGCCCGAACTGCAAGCGTCCCGCCCTGGACTGGCCACCTGCCCGCTGTTCGTGACGAATCCGTTGAAGGTACTCGGGTTGCCGCCCACTTTGCGCAGCGTGCCCGCGTTCACCAGCGCGATCGCGTTGGCCAGCTGCGCCGTGCCACTCGCGTCGACCACAAGCGTGCCGAAGTTGCGCAGCGTGCCCGCGGTCGAGCCGAGCGAGCCACTCGTCCAGGTCAGCGTGCCGTAGTTGTCCAACGTCCGCCCGCGCTCGATACTGCTGTTGCCCGTAATGTGTCCCTGCGCCCCCGCCAGGATCGCCGTCCGCCCCGAGCCGCTCAGGGTCCCTGCTTGCGTCAACATCTGAGTCACGCTGATCGTGCGGCTGCCTCGCAGCGTGCCGTCGACCTCCAGCGCCGGCAGCGTCACGGCCGTGTTCGCCCCCACACTGTCGATCTGGAGCGTGCCGCCGAGCACCTGCACAAGCGGGAGGCCTAGCGTGCCGCTGACCACGTGCGTGCTGCCCGTCACCAACAGCCGCCCTGTCCCGGTGATGCTCGAGCTGGGCTCAAAGATGTGGTTGAAGCAGTTGCACAGCACCAGCGTCGTCCCCGTATCGAGTTGGTAGGACCCGGTACTGTCGCCTTGCCCGAACTGCAAGCTCCCGCCCTCGACGGCCACCTGCCCGCTGTTCGTGACGAATCCGTTGAAGGTACTCGGGTTGCCGCCCACTTTGCGCAGCGTGCCCGCGTTCACCAGCGCGATCGCGTTGGCCAGCTGCGCCGTGCCACTCGCGTCGACCACAAGCGTGCCGAAGTTGCGCAGCGTGCCCGCGGTCGAGCCGAGCGAGCCGCTCGACCAGGTTAGCGTGCCGTAGTTGTCCAGGATCCGGCCGCCCTGAACACTGCTGTTGCCTGTAATGAGCCCCTGCGCCCCTGCCAGGATCGCCGTCCGGCCCGAGCCGCTCATCATGTTCGCCTGCGTGAGTGCCTGGGTCACGCTGATCGTGCGGCTGCCCTGCAGCGTGCTGTTCACCTGCAACGTTTGCACGGTTGACGCCGTGTTCGCCCCCGCGCTGTCCAGCTGCAACGTGCCCCCGTTCACCAGCACCGCCGCCACACTGAACGTGCCGCTGACGACGGCCGTGTCGGAGACGGTCTCGAAGCTGCCCGCCCCCGTGAGGCTAGACGCAGGCGCGAAGATGACCGGACAGCCCGCCGTGCGCAAGCGCGCCCCCGCCGCCACGACAAAACTCCCGGTGTTCGTGCCGCCGTTCAGCTGGAACTGGCCTGCCTGCACCACGACCTGGCCGCCATTGGAAATCTGGCACCCGTTGAAGGCCGTCTGGCCCGTGGCGGTCTGCGTGATCGTGCCGAGGTTGGTGAAGACGTACGGGCCACCGCCCAGCGTGTGACTGGTGCCGGCGATGGTGAGCGTGCCGCCCGCCTGATTCGTGAAGGTAGCGTTACTCAGATTCCACGAGCCGGCGGCTGTCCACGTAGCGTCCCCGAAGTTATCGATCGTTCGTGAGGAATCGGCGGAGGCACCGGCGCCGATGCTGAGCCGCCCACCGACCAGCACGGCCGTGCGCCCGGGGCCGCGCTGGATACCGCTGCCCCAGGTGAAGACACCGGTCACGCTGATGGGCGCGCTGCCGCCCACCGTGTCCAGCGCCTGGTCGAGCACGTCGGTGCGCAGCGGCAGGTTGGCGTTCAGCGTGTTGCAGCACTGGTCCAGCAGGATGCCGCCGTTGGCGGCGGTCAGGTTCTGGGCCACAACCGTCAGGCCGACGGTCGTGAGGCGCAGGGCCGGGCGCGCGTTCTGCCCATCGAGCACGGTGAGCGTCTCGGCGCCGGGCGTCGTCCAGCCGCCGATCCCGCCGGGGTAGCCGCCCGTCAGCGTCAAACTGAGGCTCACGGGCGCGACGGCCGTACCGCTGCCGGTGTAGGTGCCGGCGGCGATACGGATCTCGTCGCCGTTGGCTGCGCCCGCGAGGGCGGCGGCGATCGTGATAATGGCGGTCGGGTTCGTGCAGGGCGCGCCACCCGTGGGGCCGCCGGCCGGGTCGACGCACCAGACGGCGCCCGTCTGCGGCGCCCGCGGCGCGACACCGGGCGTCCCTCCCGATACGCCAAACGGAGCGAAGGCGCGAACAGCGGAGCGCGCGGGCGGGGCGCCCGCCGCCTGCACGGGCCCGGCGTGCAGGGTCAGCACGAGGGCGAGCACACCCAGGAGCGCCGATGCCGCCGCCATCCACCAGCCCCACGCGCGGCCGAATTCCTCGGCCCGCCAGTCTCTCCGGTAGCCCGGCTGCCCCTGCATGCGATACCTCCCCCTACGCGCCGGACGGCGCCGTGCGCGCCCGGTCGGGCCCGGCGCGCGCCTGCTGATTGGTGCGATCGGCCGATGCCTGGGGTGCCCGGGCAAGGCGGCACCCGGCATGCGGGGCGCGTGCTATTCCGCCGGGCCGTCCCCGGCCGGCGGCATGCCCGCCCGAGGTGGGCCGGCGCCCGCCGCGGCGGGCGATCCCAGCATCACCGCGAGCAAGGCGATCAGGGCTGGCCAGTCCTGAAAGTAGCGGACCTCGCCGCTGCGGACGTGCTGTACCTTGCCACGCCACTGCGTCTGGGCGCCCGCGATTTGTTCCGGCCAGAGCCGCAGCGTGAACAGCTGCGAGCCGGGGTGCTGGTCCATGCCGTTCCGCGTCCTTCCCGGCCGGCCCGCCGCGGCGAGGCGGCCCTCGCGTGCCTACCGCGCGCCAACCCACCTGCGGGGCCGAGGGGCGCGAAGCGCTGCTAGTCGCCGGTCACCTGCGCCAGGAACGCGGGGATCTCGAAGTAGACCCGCCCGCGCGTCACCTGGTCGCCTTCCACGTCGTAGGCAACGCAGAGCGGCACTCGCACCGGCTTGCCCGTGGCCGGGACCCCGGCGAAGGTGCCGGTGTGCGTGCCGATGAAGTCGAACTCGGCGACCGCCTTGCCGTCGGCGACTACCAGGTTGCGGGGCGCCGCGTGCGCCTGGAAGACGCCGTGGTAGAAATACTCGAGCATGCCCTGCACGGCGGCCGGGCCGCGATACTCGTCGCCTGTGGCCATCACGGTGAACACGACGTCGTCCGCCAGCATGCTCGTGTCCATATGGTCTGCGCTGAAATAGCGATCCAGCACGGCGCTTGTGCTCTCCACCGACATGATCGTGCCTCCTTGGGGTCGACCCCGGCCGCTCCGGGGCGTCTGGAGTCTATGATAGCGGAGGGAGCGTTTGCGAAGCGTTTGAAGATCGGCGATGTGTGGACCGATGGGGGCAGGCCGCGAAGGGGGTGACGCAGCGGCGGGGCGGGGACACCGACTGCGCGGGGTGGGGCGCGCCGGGCGGCGCGGTCGCAGCCCCTCGATTTGGCCGGTCTACGGCAGCGCGAGGTTGAAGAGGTGGCCGGTTCGCACGATGGCCACCGCCGGCACCGCGACGAAGATGAGGATGAGCGGTAGCTTCAGCACGCGGCGCAGGATCATCATCTCCGGCAGGCGCAGGCCGATGACCAGCATGATGGACGCCGGCACGGTGCCGAGCGCCACGCCTTTTCCATGACCGCGCTCACGACCGGGATGATGCCGGCCGCATTGGAGCAGAGCGCCGCCACCAACCGGCCGAACTAGCCGAGAAGCATGCCGTGAGCAGACCCGCCCGCTGGAGCACGGCCAGGTGGTGCGAGAGCCGACGCGGCGCCATGCCCAGCCAGTTGCCGGCTAGCAACGGCACTTCTCGCCCCGCAGCAACAGGGCGAGGATACGCAGCCGGTTCGGCTCCGCGATCAGCGGGAGTCAGGCTTGCAGCACGGTCGGTTGTGTCGTTTGCCCTGTGCTCACGTCCACAGACTACTCCATTCGGTCGACGTCCACTTCACCGGCCATGATGGGTTCAATATGCGTTGAACCATTGGCCCCGAAATGTGGGCGCACCCGGCCCCGCGCCTGAGCCCCACTCTGCCGTTTCAGGCTAGCCGGTGGCAATGATGACTGCGGCAAACGGGGGCAACATTCCGGTAAACAGGGGACTTGCAAACCGGCCGGCGATATGATATGCTTCAAGCAGATTTGATACAAATGAGTTTGGAGGATTGGCGATGCATATAACTCTTGGAGCGCAGGAGGCGCCCACGGTGCTCAAGCTGTTGGCTCATGACCTGCGCTGGGCCACCCTGGCCGCGCTGGCCCGCAGCGACTACAAGGTGCAGGAGCTGGGGGCGCAGCTCGGTCAGCCGCAGAATGTCGTCTCGTATCACCTGCGACGGCTGTTCGACCAGCATCTGGTGACTCGCGCGCGCAGCCACGCGGACACCCGCGACGTCTACTACAGCCTCAACCTGTCCCGTTTGCGCGAGTTGTATTTCGCCACGGGCGGGGCGCTGCACCCGTTCCTCGGCGACGCACCGGGCGGCGGCGTGGATACCGCGCCGCGGGAGAGCGGTCCAGCCGTGCCTGCGGCGGCGCCCGTGCGCGTGCTCTTCCTGTGCACGCACAACAGCGCGCGCTCCCAAATGGCCGAGGCGATCATGCGGCGGCTGGGCGGCCCCGGCGTGGCCGTGTTCAGCGCGGGCACCGAGGCCACGCGGGTGCATCCCATGGCGCTGCGCGTGCTTGACGAGCTGCACATGCCGGCCGACGGACTGCGTTCCAAGCACCTGGACGAGTTCATCCACGACCACTTCGATTACGTCATTACGGTCTGCGACCGGGCGCGCGAAGCCTGCCCGCTCTTCCCCGGCGACCCGGCGCGCATCCACTGGAGCTTCGCCGATCCCGCGGCGGTGGAAGGCGCGGAGGCCCAGCACGCCGCCTTCCTGCGCACGGCCCACGAGCTGACCACGCGCATCCGCATCCTGCTCACCCTGATCGCCGCAGATCACCCGAAGTCCCCGGTGACCCCGTCTGGATTGGGCACGTGAGCGAGGATCTCGCGCCTGCGCTGGGCGCCGAGCTTATCGGCACGTTCGCGCTGGTCTTTGCTGGTACCGGCGCCATCGTCGTGGATGCGCAGGCGCCCGGCAGCCTGGGCCACCTGGGCGTGGCCCTCAGCTTCGGCCTGGTCATCATGATCATGGTCTACGCCACGGGCCACATCTCGGGCGCGCACCTGAACCCGGCAGTGACGCTGGCCTTCGCACTCGTGCGCCACTTCCCGGCGACCCGTGTCCTATCCTACCTGGCGGTGCAGCTGACGGGCGCCACGCTCGGCAGCCTCGCCGTGCGCGCGCTCATCGGCGACGCGGGCGGGCTCGGCGTCACCCACCCGCGGGGTGCCGCGGGGCCGGCCATGGTGCTCGAAGCCCTGCTCACCTTCGTGCTAATGTTCGTGATCATGGCCGTGGCCACCGACGTGCGCGCGGTCGGTTCGGCGGCGGCCCTGGCCATCGGCGGCACCATCGCCCTGGAGGCGCTCTTCGCCGGCCCGCTCACCGGCGCCAGCATGAACCCCGCGCGCTCCGTCGGCCCGGCCCTCGTCAGCGGCAATTGGGCGGACCTCTGGATCTACTGCGGCGGGCCACCGGTTGGCGCCGCCCTCGGCGCGCTCGCTTACCGCTTGCTGCGCGGCCCCGCTCCCGCGCGGCACGCGGAGCCTGCCCGCGCCTGAGCGCCGATTCCGCGCGCTCCGTGCCTTCACGGCGCCTTTAAGCATCCCCACCTGCTGTGTTATATTGGAAGCGCCCGGCCCCACCGGCGCCGGCCGGGTGCGGACGGTTTGATGCAGACAGGAGCAGAGCGATGGAGCGCTATCGTGACGTCGAGGCCTGGCAGCGCGGGATGGAGCTGGCGGAAGCGGTCTACGCCCTCAGCCAGGGCTTTCCGCCCGCCGAGCGGGAGGGGCTGACCGGGCAGCTGCGCCGCGCGGTTGTGGCCGTGCCGGCCAGCATTGCCGAGGGCACCGGGCGCCTGCACCGCGCCGAGTATGTCCGCTGCGCCGCGCTGGCCCGCGGGGCGCTGCGCCAGGTCGAGACGCACCTGCAGCTGGCGGTGCGGTTGGGCTTCTGCAGTCGCGAGGCGGGTCGCGAGGCCTGGCGGCTGGCTCAGGCGACCGGCCAGGCGCTCGACGCGCTGATCGCGCGGCTGCACGCGGGCACGGCCCGCGGCATCGCCGAGGCGCGCCCGCCCTTCGGCTTTTCCGACGCCGACCCGCTCATCAGATCCCGATGCGGCGCTCGACGAGGCGCTGCGCACGGGCCTCGGGCTGGACGAGACCACGCTCGACGGGCCCGACGACCCGTTCGCCCACCCCCAGCGGTGAACCCCCGCGCCGCATCGCGGCCCTCGTACGTTATCCATCCGTGATGTCTCCGCCCCTGCCCCCCGCGCCCACCGCCGCCGAACGGGCGCAGCGTGGCCGCGAGAAGCAAACCGCCGCCGTCTCCTCCATGGTGGCCGCCGTGCTGCTCGCGGCGGCCAAGCTCACGGTCGGTCTGTTGACCGGCAGTCTCGGTTTGCTCTCCGAGGCGCTCCACTCGGGCCTCGACCTCGTGGGCACCATCTTGTCATTCGCCGCGGTGCGCGTCTCGAACCGCCCACCCGACCAGAACCATCCCTATGGCCACGAAGGCCGAAAGCCTGGTCGCGCTCTTCGCGGTATTCCTGCTCGGCCTGACCTCGGTGGGCATCCTCTACGAGGCGTTCCAGAAGATCTTCGGGCCGCCTGGCGTGCCCGACGTCACGCCCTGGAGCTTCGGCGTGCGGCTCTTCGCGCTCGCCGTCGACCTGAGCCGGTCGCGCTACCTGGCGCGCGTGGCGCGCGAGACGCACAGCCCGGCCCTGGATATGTATACGCCTACGCTTCTCGACGTGCCTGTAGACCATACCAAGAATATGAAACTGGGGCTCGTGGCAGGTGGATAGTTGTGAGTGAGTACGAGTGCACATTTGGCTCCGCCGGATGCGCCCGGACCCGGAGGCCCGCCTTATGCTGCACATCCGGCCAGCTTACACGATAGGGCACTCAACCTTGCTTCTGGGCACCTTTGTGGCGGTACTGCACGACGCCGGGGTACGAATGCTCGCTGATATCCGCACGGTGCCTCGGTCACGCACGAACCCACAGTACAACCTTGACAGCCTGCCCCCCGCTCTGGCCGCAGCCGGCATCCGGTATGCCCACCTGGCCCGACTCGGCGGTCTCCGCGGCCGAGCTGACCTTCCGCAAGGCCTGTCTCCGAACACGGCATGGCGCAACACTAGCTTCCGCAATTATGCAGACTACGCGTTGACATCCGCGTTCCGGCAGGGGTTAGCAGAACTGGAGACCCTGGCCGCAGCAGGGCCTGTCGCAATCATGTGCGCGGAGGCCGTCTGGTGGCGCTGTCACCGGCGCATCGTGGCCGACTATCTGCTGCTCGCAGGCGTCCCGGTCTTTGACATCGTGCCACCGGCTCCTCCTACGCCGCACGAACTCACATCCTTCGCTGTTCCCCAGCCGGACGGCACGATTCACTATCCCGCGCCGCCGGAGAGTAAAGAGGCTTCTGATGGCTGACCCCACTACACCAGCGACGTGGCAACGTGTTGCAGAGACCCTGCTGCCGATTGTTCCACCCTACCGGCTGGACCTGACAGTTACAGTGCTACGGCGCACGCCCCTAAACCTCGTAGACATCCTGACGGCGGATGGCTGCTATCTGCGCGCTATGGTCGGAGCTTTCTCTCCTCTCGTGCTACAGGTCATGCAGCCCCGTTCGGGTGGCCCGTTGGAGGCGACGCTGTATGCTTCGGGGCCGGTTGCCCATGATGAGGACCAAACGCGCCGGTTGTTCGCTGGTGTCGCGCGGACGCTCGGCACCCGTGTTGATTTGGAAGGCTTTTACGAGGCGGCGCGCCACGAACTCAGACTGGCGGACCTTGTTCGCGCGGCGCGGGGCGTCAAGCCACCCCGCTACCCGTCGCTGTGGGAAGCCATCTGCAACGCCGTGATCTACCAGCAAGTGAGCCTCGAAGCTGCCACCTCTACTATGCGCAGGTTCATCGCGCATTTCAGTCGCCCAGTATCGTTTCCTGTATCGTTTGCCGATTACCTGCTTTACACCTTTCCTGCGCCCGCCTCAGTTCTTCAAACCGAACCCGATTTCTTGCGCACGCTCGGTCTCAGCGCCAACAAAGCACGAGCGCTTCAGGAGGCCGCAGCCGCACTGCTTGCTGGACAGTTGCGCGCCGAAGACGTGGAGGCATTGCCTTCGCCGGAAGCCATGGCTCGCCTGACCGCCCTCCGGGGCATCGGCCCCTGGACAGCAGCCGTCATTTTGCTACGGGGCTTCGGTCGCCTGGATGTGTTTCCCGCAGGCGATAGCGGTGCGCGGCGCAATATCCAGGGCATGCTCGGTTCCGATGGGGACGGCGACGCCGCCCTGGAGTCGCTGCCTGCTCGGCTAGGGCGGTGGCGAGGCATGCTGTACTATCATTTGCTGCTCTGGCGCCTGAATCAGCGCGGAATAATCAGGCTGGCCCTGGGTGAATCGTGACCGGGGTTCTCCGGCGGCGACGGCACAAAGCGCCACAAGGAGCGCACCGGCCAAGCGCGGGACGATGCTGGTGTGACGGTCAACGGAGGCGCACCGGCATCGCCTGGAATCCGTTGCTCGGATCAGGTATTTCTCCTCGGCGTCTCGGTGACACCGAGTCCGATTGTGGTCGTGCGTGCCGGAAGCTCTTCCAGGGCGACCTGCATCTCCATACGAGCTAGCGGTGCGCCCAGGCAGGAGCGAATCCCCGCCCCGAATAAGAGATTGTCCCCCGCGTCACGATCAAAGCGTACCGCGTCAGGATCATCGAACGTGCGCCCGTCACGGTCCGCGGCGATCCAAACGAGTGCGGGTTTCGCCCCGGCCCCGATCGGGCGGCCGCCGATCTCCACATCGCTCGTCGTGGTCCGGCGCTTAGCCACCAGGGTCTGTTCATCTTCCTCTCGCTCCAGTCGTATCTCCTCCTTTCAGAGGCAGCCCTTATCCCCTCTGTTACCCGGTCGGTCCACAGCATAAGCATCGTGCCCCTAACCTGGGCGAAACTCGGCTACTTGCGAATGTCTGGTGTCAGGATTTCTTCTCATGGGCGCCCGTTTGGCGCTTTTTGACCTTCTTTACTTTCTTTAGCGCTGAGCCTTTGTGCATCGCTTCATGGTCCGTCTTATCGCTCTTGATCTGGTATTGGGGTTCGTCTTCCGACGCGTGTACCGTATAACCCTTGAAAGTGATCTCTGACGTAACTTTCTTGATGATTGTGCCGGTTACTCTGCCGGCTTCCGAATTCCACACCACATGATCCCCAACCTCGAAGGCGCCTTTCATAATCTTCTCCTTCTTACCCCCTTCGATCACCATCCGGCCACCAAGCGTCACTGCTCACTCGCGGCCAGGCCAACCAGGCGCCGCCTCGCCGGCCGCTAAAGCAGCAAGTGGTAGTAGCGCATCCCCCGCCAGGGCCCCAGTGCGGCCAGGATCGCCGTGCCATCGCCATCCTCGCCCCCCTTGTCCCTGGCCCCAGCAGCCCACGTCGCTTGCGCCGCGCGCCGCTGTCCCCAGCCGGTTTGAGCCAATCAGCGCGTCACGCGCGGGGTCGCGGGAGTGGGATCGACATACACCCCACCGGCTGCGACCTGCACCGCATATTTGCCGCTGTTGCCCATCGCCGGCAAGCTTAGCGCTCGACCCGGGGTGACATCGAAAGGCGACCCGTGGAGCGGACATCCACCCTGCTATCGTAAAACTCTCCCTCCGTCAGCGAGGCTTACGCATGGGTACAGGTATCCCCCATCGCGTACAACGTGCCATCCCCATCGAAGAGGCCGATGTCCACTCCGCCCACCGTCACGCGCAATTCATCGCCAGGCGGGACCTCCGCCGCTCCTGCGGCCCGGATCCATTCTGCCAGGCGTGGTACTTATTCCGGGGGCAGCACGATATTCGCCGGGTCCTGCACAAACGCCGTCTCCGGTCCGGGCCCCAGGCGGGCATCGCCCGTAGCGGGATCATAGAGCGGCCGCACGGCGATCGACAGTCCGGCGCCGTCCGCCCCCGGGTGCGCCTGAGCCGCCAGGGCGCGGCGGACCAACGGGCTGCGCCCGACCTGCGCCAGCGTCATCGCCAGGAAGGCGCTACCTGCCGGGACTTCTGTGCTGACTAGCGTAATGGCCTCGGTCGGGCGCGCATTGAGCCCGGACATCTCAGCTTCGGTCTCGCCGCCGCCAGACGAGGCCTCGCCGGTGGCCGTGATCCGTACCTGCTCTGCCTGCCGCAGTCCGAGACGCCGGGCGTCGTCGGGGTGCAGATGCAGGCGGCTATGCGGCTGCAAATGCGCCAGGCTGCGGCTGTGCCGGCTCCAGGTCCCCGTGCGGTAGGGGAAGAGGCTGAACCCGGCGATCAGGTGCAGCGAATCGTCGGGCTGCACGGGCGCCTGTCCTAGCGCGGGCGCGGGCGCCAGGCCGGCTCCTGCCGGGCCATCTTCGGCATATAACACTGCCGTGCCCGGATGCTCCGGCGTGGGACAAGGCCATTGCAGCCCAGTGACGCGCAATTGCTTGTAAGAGATCGCCCCGGGCATCGGCACGGCATCCTCCAGATAGCGGGTGGCCCCCAGCCGTCCGTAGGTGATGCCCCCATAGAGGGGCAGCACGGTGGCGATCTCCGCCATGATGTCCGCCGGCTGCGTGTAGGGCATCGCCAGGCCCAGGCGATAGCCCAGCTCCACGAAGACCCGCCAATCGGGCCGTGCCTGCCCGACCGGCGCCATCGCCCGGCGCACCGGCTGTACCCGGCGCTCGGTGTTGGTGAACGTGCCTTCTTTCTCGGCGAAGGACACCGCCGGCAGCACCACATGCGCCATCTCGGCCGTCTCGTTCATATACAGATCTTGGACGACGAGGAATTCCAGCCGCCCGAGCGCCGCGTGCAGGGCCTCGGGGTCGGCGGCAGCGAGCACCGGGTTGGCGCCGGCGATCCACAGTGCCCGCAACTCGCCGTTCTGCACGCTCTCCATCATCTCGGCGTAGCTCAATCCCCGGCCGCTGGGGATCTGCACTGGGTGCTCGAGATCGGTCGTCCAGGCGGCGCCGAACCGGGCTGCGTTCACGGCGTCCAGCGCGGCGTAGCCCGGCAGGCGATCCGGCCGGCAGCCCATGTCGTTCAGGCCGAGCGTGTTCGCGTCGCCCACCAGTGGATTGACGCCGCCGCCCGGCCGGCCGACATTCCCGGTCACGAACGCCAGGTTGCACAGGGCGCGGACGGCGCCTGCAGTGAGGACGTAGGGCCCCCGCGCCGAGAAGAGGATGGTGGCCGGGGGGTAGGGTGGCGATGGAGCGGCGCCCACGGTGCGCTCCCCTGGGTGCTCCAGCTGCCCCCCCGTGGCATAGAGATAGGCAGCGGCGGTCAGCGCGGCGACCGGCACCCCGGTCCGCGCGCTCACTTCCTCCGGCGTGTACGGCGCCAGCGATTGTTGCCAGGCGTCGATCGCGCCTGACCCGCTCGCCGCGCCGGGCGCGGCGAGCAACTCCCGCAGGATCAACTGCGCCAGACCGTGCAGCAGGGTCTCCTCGGTCCCTGGGCGCGGCTGGAGGATCAGCGACGCCCACTGGCTCATCTTGTTCCACCGCGGGCTGATCACGATCACCTTCGCATCGCGGATGCGAATCAGGCGCTGCAACTGATAGGCATAGACCGGGTGGGTTTCGTAGAGGCTGTCGCCGACAATCAGGATGCAGCCGGCCTTCTGCCGGGAATCCAACAGGTTATCGCTCATCGCCGCATAGCCGAAGGCCGCCTCCAGCGCATCCAGGGCTTCCGCTTCAGGGTAACGCGCGTCGGAGTCGATGTTGTTGCTGCCCAGGCCCCCGCGCATCAGCTTCTGCATCAGATAGAGCTCTTCGTTCGTCAGCTTCGAGCCGGCCACCGCGCCCACCCGGTCTCGCCGCGCCGTGAGCTCGGCGGCCACCAGGTCGAGTGCTTCCTCCCAGGGCGCCGGGCGGAACCCGCCATCCGGCTCCCGGATCAGCGGGGTCGTCAGCCGGTCCTTGCCCCAGACCATGTCCTGCGCGTAACGCCCTTTCACGCAGATGATTCCGTCGTTGATGCCCACGCTGTCTTCCGAGCGCACCTCGGCCAGCAGGTTATTGTGCACGCCCACGTGCAGGGTGCAGCCGACGGAACAGAGCTGACAGATGGTCCGCGTCTTGCGCTGCTGCCAGTGATGCACCGGGTGCATGCTCGGCCGGCTGGCCAGCGCGCCCACCGGGCAGACTTCGACGCAGGTCCCGCATTCCGTGCACGGCGTATCCATTAGGGACTTGCCGAACGGGGCGTCGATCAGCGTCTCGATCCCGCGCTGCACGAAGGCCAGGGCCACCGCCCCGATCTGCTCATCGCAGGCCCGCACGCAGCGGCCGCACATGATGCAGCGGTCGCGGTCGATATCGATGGCCGGCGAGAGGCGCTCCGCCGGGCGCACAATCTTGGGGCGGCGCAGCTCTTTCCCGATCACCCCGTACTCGTAGCCGTAATCCTGTAAGCGGCAGTCCCCGCTCGCCTCGCAAATCGGGCAGTCGAGCGGATGATCGACGTCGAGCAGTTCGGTAATCATGTGCCGCTGATCCCAGACCCGGTCGCTCAGCGTGCGGATTTCCATGCCCTCTTGGGCGGCCATGGAGCAAGAGATCCCCAGTTCCCAGCCTTTGCGGCCCTTGTTCTCGACCACGCACATCCGGCAAGCGCCGAAAGCGCGCAACCCCGGCAGATAGCAGTAGTTGGCGATGTAGATGCCGATCTTCCGCGCGGCGTCGATCATGTAGGTTCGCTCGGGCACGGAGACCCGGATCCCGTCGATAGTCACTGTGACGTTCGCCACCGTTCCATCCTGCCTCTCTACGGCTCGGCCGGCGCCGCGGCCGGCGGGCCGGGCCGTGTCACCCTGGGCTCGTCTGGCGCGCCGCTACCTGGGTCGAAAAGGGCGTGTGCGCGCATTCCCACCAGGCGGCGAAGCGCTCGGGCTGCCAGGGATCGAATGCAATCGCCTGCCGGGCGTACACGAGCGTGGGCGTGATCTGGGAGCCACCCGTCACGAATGCGACGCCTTGGGCGCCGGCGGCATCCTGCTCGATGTCGATTTCCCGGTACGCAATGTTGTGGCTGCGGAAATACGTCACCGCTGCATCGCTATCCTCACACCAGGAGCGCCGGTAGACCATCACTGGCTCGGTCTGCATATCATCTCCTTGCCGCGTGCGGGGCCAGCACCGGCCCGAGCATCCAACTCAGCGACGTATCGCCGCTGAAACTCCTCCCACTTCGCCGGGTCGTGAGCGAACCATCGCCCGTGATCGGTGCTTGGGGCTACGTCCTTAAGCCAACCGTCGAAGCGCAGGGCTTCTTTTCGTATGCCTCCGGGCCCGAGCAGTGTGGCATTTTGTGCCTCCGGCTAACTCTAATATGCTCTCAATCAAACACTGACCACGGGCTCGAACTGCTGGATGTCCTCCCGTGAGCCGCCCTGCCCCTCGCCGTAGCCGCTGTAGCTCGCGATGAAGTCGATACAGTGCAGCCACTTCACCATTTTGAAACCCAGCTGCGTCTCCACTCGCAGGCGAAGAGGCGCGCCATGCGGGACAGTCAACGGCTGGTAATTCATCTCGTAGGCCAGGATCGTTTGGGGCAGCCGGGCCATCTCAATGGGCAGCAACTCGTGGTATGGGCGGTTCTTCACGTCCAGTTGGTAAGAGACGAACATCAGGTAGCGCGCTCCGGGCTTGGGGTGGCAGCGATTGAGGATCTCGCTGAGCGGCACGCCGCCCCACTGTGCGATCCCCGTCCAGCCTTGAATGCAGTGGTGCTTGGTAATCTGGGTCTGTTCGGCCATCTCTTTCAAGTCGGCGAGCGTCAGGCGCAAGGGCTGTTCGACCAGGCCGGTGATCTCCAGCGCCCAATCCTGGAAGTCCCCGGCGACCAGCTGCTTGTACTGCTCCGAATCGGGCGGGTAGCCATTCAGGATCATGGTGGGCGAGATTTCGTCGGGCCGGTAGGTCTGGCGGGAGCGCAGCCGGTACGACAGCGTGCGCAGCCCCGGCCGGATGATCGCCCCCAGGATGTGCTGCACGGTGCGGGGCGCGCGCAGAGAGTACCAGGTAGTTAACCCCCATATGAGGATTCCCAGCACGACGATCCCCAGGCCAATGGCGATCGCCAGCCCTTGATCGTGGTCGTGTTGGCCGAGCACGATGTTGCCCATATTGTCGGCAAACCCGGTGAGCACGACCAGCGTGACGTGCATGACGACAAACACCAGGAAAGCCACCAGCCCGATAAAGTGCAGGCTGCGGGCGGTTTGTCTGCCGCCGAACAGGCGCGCATACCAGGGGAAGCGCGCTTCGACAGCGGGGGACTGGGCGGCCCCGGTGAGGATCAGGAAGGGAGCAAGGATGAAGATCACGCCAGCATACGCAAGTTGCTGGAGCGGGTCGAAGGGGTTGAATGCGGCCGCGGGCGGCAGCTGGAACGTGGCGTACTGGGTCAGCGTGTGCCACGCCTCCGGAATCACCGACCAGGAGGTGGGGATGAGGCGGGGCCATGCGCCCGAGGCGAAGAGCAGGATCACATAGATCAGGCCGTTGAGCACCCAGAAGCCGACCGCCGCGAAGTGCCAGTGCCGGCCCAGGCCCAGGTTATTGCCCGGCTGGGCGATCCAGGGCGACCACTCCTCTTCTTGCTCCCGGGCGATCCAGGGGCGCTCCGGATTGATCACGCGCTTGGTGAACTTGATCCACTCGGTGCCGGGGATACAGTGGTCGTTCCAATAGAGCCGGGGATAAGCAGCCAGAATCTGGATGCCCGCCCGGATGACGAAGCCAAGCAGTAAGAAGTTGACCCAGTGGGTCACGCGGATCCAGGCTGGGAAGCCGAGCGCGGGGTCATTCATCTCTCTTTAGCTCCATTGCGGCGAGCCGGTCAGCGCGCCCGGCGGGGCCGTTCCCACTATCAGCGGCGCAAGAATTGTTGGAGGACGACGGCCTCATTGTGCGCTTCGTCTTTCGCGCCATAGAGTAACGTCACCGGTCCCTGCGCGATTGCCGCCTTCAACCGCGCGACCGGTTCGTCGTTCGCCTGGAGTTCGGCGTGATAGCGCGTCTTGAAGTCCGCCCACTTGGCGGGGTCATGGCCGAACCACTTGCGGAGTTCCGTACTGGGGGCGATCTCCTTCAGCCAGAGGTCGACGCGCGCCTTCGCCTTTGTCAGGCCGCGCGGCCAGAGCCGGTCAACGAGGATGCGTATCCCGTCTTCCGCGTCTGGTCGTTCATACACCCGCTTGATCCTTATATTCATCCCTGTCCTCTCCGCGGTTTGCTGTACGGATCACTCAATAGCCCGTGAATTCCTCGGTGCGGATCGTGTCCTCGTCCACCCCGGCGTCCGTGAGCGTTTTGCGCATGGCCGCAACCAGACTGGCCGGGCCGGTAATGTAGTAAATAGGCGTTGTGAGATCGCCGATGTAGTGTTTCAGCATGGCCTCTGTGATATGCCCCGTCTCACCTGCCCATTCCTTACCTGCGGCTTCCATTTTCGTCATCGTTGGGACAAAGGTAAAATCGGAATTCTGTGCGGCAAGCGTGCTCAATTCATCTAAGAAGGCGGCATCTCCTGGTCGGTGGTTGGCGTAGAACAGCATGATGCGGCGCGGGACGGCCATGTGGGTGGCCTCCAGCAGGATGCTCCGCGCCACCGTGATCCCAATACCGCCGGTGAGAAAGACAGCCGGGATGGCGGCGTTCTTATGCAGCGTAAAGGAGCCATACGGGGCATCCAGCTTCAGTTCCGTTCCATAGGGCAGTCGTTTCAGGACCTGCTTGAATGCGGTAGCGCGCATGCGTGTGGCGATTCGCAGGTCGTTCTCGTACGGAGCACTCGCCAGCGAAAACCCGCGTGTGTTGCCTTCAGCATCGGTTTCAGGGGGATTGATGAGCGTAAAGTCGGCAAACTGGCCGGCTACATACAGAAAACCCGCGGGCTTTTCAAAATGGAACGCCATCGTTCCGTCTGCCACTGCCTCGCGTTCAATGAGTTTCACCATGTGGATCGCCATGGGTTTCCTCGTTATCTGGCGTCAGTTCGCTGCAGAGAGAGAGAGAACTACATCGTGGCCGCACGAGCCCATTCAGGAAAGCCGTGGACAGGATCGCCCATCGCACATTACCTCCGCCCCCAGCCGGATCGGCCGATGGCCGCCGGTGGTCGACCGCTGTCCTTATCGTTTGGAACCGGTTCCATTATACTACGGCTGCACCGATTGCGCAAGAGAAAGACGGGTAGCGCGATCCAGACGAAATTGCGGCGCCGGCCCCCGCACAGTGGCCCGCTTCTTTGCGCGGGCGCAAGCCCTCTCGGCGGCGAGAGTGGTTTGGGCCCCGACCCTCGATACGCCGTCGCTGATCGTCGCGCTGAACCGCGCGAGAATCAACGCGTGGGCGCGCTGGCGGCTACGTGACCTTGCGGCGGCTCTTACTGGCCCTGGGGTGAGCCTCTGGCCGAGGCAGACGTCCCTTGCGCGGCGGCGGTCCGGTTGTTAGGCGCGTCACCAGCTCGGCGGGCAGGCGTACCTGGGTAGGCGGTGGGGCGGGATCTGCCAGGGCCGCTAATAGCAGCTCGATTCCCTGTTGGCCCATTGCGCACATGGGCACGCGCATCGTACTCAGGCCCACATACTGGGCCAGCTCGATGTCGTTATAGCCAAGCACGGACAGATCATCGGGCACTCGGTAGCCCCGGCGGCGGGCCTCGTCGAGTACGCCCATCGCCTGCGCGTCGCTGCCGGTGAACACGGCCGTCGGGGGATCGGGCAACGCCAACAGGGCGGCGAAAGCGTCCCGCGCCGCGTCCGGACTGAAATCGGTCACTTGCTCATATTCCGGGCGCGCCGCCAGCCCCGCGTCGGCCAGCGTGCGGCGGTAGCCGGCGCGGCGCTCCCCGGGATAGCTCGGGGTGAATGGGTCCTCGAGACGATCGATCAGCGCGATGCGCTCGTGCCCCAGCCCCAGCAGATACCGGACCGCCGTGGCCGCCGCCGCGGCGTGGTCCACCTGTACGCTGGAGAGGCCGGGACATGCGGCGTCGACCAGCACCACCGGACATTCGGCCGCACGGAGGCGGGCGACCAGCGCGGCCGTCGGCGTAAGTGAGACGATGAGCAGGCCGTCGGTTTGGCGGCGCGATCCGGACTGGGCGAAGGCCTGATCGCGGTCCGGGGGCTTGTCGATGGTACGGATCAGCAGCCCGTAGTCGGTACTGGCCAGGCCCCTTTCTATCCCCTGCAGGACCTCGACGTAAAAGTGCCGGGTAAAGAGGGGTACCAGTACTTCCAGCATCTGCGCGCGCCGGGTACTCAGTCCCCGGGCCAGCGGGTTGGGTCGGAAGTCGAGCTTGGCAATCGCCGTTTCGATACGCTCCCGGGTCGCCGCCGCCACCTGGGGGTGGCCGTTCAGGACACGGGAGACGGTGCCGACCCCCACACCGGCTTCCCGCGCCACGTCGCGGATCGTGGCCATCCGACTAACCTCCTGAAGGGTGGGGTGCTTTTCTTGTTCACTGCCCCTCCCCTGCTCCCCCATATCATACCACACCCCGGGGTTGTGCGGAAACGGTTCCATTATGGTATAATGGCCGTGATCCCCTAGAGGGTCTGGAGGAACGATGAGCATACACGACAACTACATATATGTCGGCGACCTCGCCGCCGCGATTGAAGTCCCGAGAGACGGCATCTTGAGCCGGGTCCTCTATAAAGACGACCAGGTCAACGTCACGCTCTTCGGCTTCGACACCGGCCAGGAGCTGTCTGAGCACACCGCCGGTAGCCCGGCGATCATCCAGATCCTGCAGGGTCAGGCGCAGGTTACCATCGCCGGCGCGGCGCGAGAGAGCGGCCCCGGCACCTGGATTCACCTACCCGCGCGCACGCCCCACAGCCTCGTGGCGCAGACGCCCGTGGTAATGCTCTTGCTGTTGCTGAAAGCGCGGCCCGGAAGCGAAGGCGCGGGAGCGCGCGGTGATCCCAGCGCAGCGCGTGTATGAAGCGCGGGCCTCGGACGCTGGGACCTGATTTCCGGTTGAGCGGCGGTGGCCCCGCGTTATGACAGCGGTAGGAAGCAGGAAGCGCTGGCCAGGGATGGTTGGCGCAGGAAGACAAGACCAGGAGTGAACCCGGACATGTACCGGGCCACACGACGGGCACGGCCGAGTGCAGCGGACGCAATATACATTTGGTCGTCCAGCCAATCCACCCGCGCTACGCGCCACAAGGCCAGCCGATGCCGAGCGCCATGAGGAGCAGGCCGCCCTCCCAAAACAGGAGCCTGCCCCGCCTCATCACGGCGCCCGTCAAAAGCCAGTAGGTCGGAGGTGTCCTCGGCATACGGGTCTCACGACGTGTCTATGGCGCCTGTAGCGCCAGCGTCAGGATCCTGCTCAGCTGGCCGCGCGTCGTCGAGCTGCCCGGGCGGAAGTAGGTGCCCAGGCAGGGCGCGCCCGGGCCCCCGCAGCTGTAGCCGCTCCGGATGCGGTGCGCGACCGCCTGTTCGACCCAGCCATAGAACGGCTGGCTCGCCGGCCCGTCGACGAACGTCGGGGTCGGCGGGCGTAACGGGCGCCCAGCCGATCCCGGCGACGACCATCTTGGTCAACTGCCCCCGGGTGACGTCGGCGGCCGGGTGTAAGGAATTGTCGGCGTAGCCATAGATGATGTTGTGCGCGGCCATGGAGTCGATGTGGGCGTAGAAGCGGTGGGCCGGCGGTACGTCGTAGAAGCGCTGGGGGGCGCCAGAGGATCGTAGCGCACGATCTTGCCCCCAGTCCCCACGGCCCAGCCGCCCCGCCCGGGCAGTAGATCCAGGCCGAGGAGCGCGGTGTCGTAGACCGGCCCGATCGGCAGTGCCTGTGCCTGCCAGGCACCGTTCACCTGATGGTAGTACTACAGCGACACTTGTGTTTTGGGCCGATCGGACTGTGCTAGACGAAGTCGCGTTCCGCATGCGGATCAGCGATTGGCCGACTCGGGGCTGTGCGTAAGTGTCGCTGTAGTAGTAGGCGGCGTTATCGTAGACCGAGCCAGTGATGGCCCAGGTCTCGTTCAAGGCTTCGGCCGCGGCGCGCCAAAGATACGGGATAGGCGCGTCGCCTCGGCTCCAGGTGCCGTCAAGCAGGTGGAGCACCGGGTTGCCACTACCCATCACGTCACCGACCGCCCAACCTTCGGTTCCCCCCGGCGCGAGGACCAGATCCTCCAGGACCTCGCCCTCCAGATCCGGCGCCACATCCCGCCACTGGCCGGCCCGGTACTCCAGGATCGTCGGGAAGCTGATTTCGCCACCGGCGATGAAACAGGCGTGGCGCCCGGTGACAAGCAGGTGGCAATCTCCTGGGCATGGGGCGCGCCCCGTGCCCGAGCGCTCATGCAGCGCCACGCGCAACATGTCAAGGCGCGTCGCGCGAGAGGGCCGGGCAGCACACCTCGAGGCTCGGCGCCCTACCGCCCCGATCAGGGCAGCGGCACGGCCGTGGGGCGACGGGCGGCGAAGCGGGTGACGCGGGTGTAGCCGGTCTCGCGCAGGAGGCGCAGCGCCGCGTCGAAGGCGTGGCCGACGAGCGCGGGGCGGTGCGCGTCGGAGCCGAGGGTGACGGGCACGCCGGCCGCGTGGAGGGCGCGCAGCAGATCGGGGTGCGGGTAGATCTCGCCGACCGGCTTAAGCAGACCCGCGGTGTTGATCTCGACGCAGACGCCCGTCTCGGCGAGCGTGCGCGCCAGGCGTGCGTAGCGCGGGCGCAGGTCCCGCGTCGAGCGATAGCCGAACTTCTTCACGAGATCGAGGTGGGCCAGGATGTCGAACAGCCCACTCGCCGCGGCGGCCTCGACCAAGGCGAAGTAGGCCTCATAGACGGCGTCGACGTCGCGCCGGGTGTATTCCTCGACCTCGCGCGGGTCGTCCAGCCCCCAGTCCCCCAGCCAGTGCACCGAGCCGTAAACGTAGTCCCAGGGCCAGGTGGCCAGGAAGGCGCGCAGGGCGGCCTCGTGCCCGGGGATGTAGTCGGCTTCGAGGCCGAGGCGGATGGGCAGGCCGGGCGCGGCGCGGCGGGCGTCCTCGACCAGGGCAAAGTATGTGGGCAGGTCCCGGTCGGCCATGGCGAGCGTCGGGTCGCGCCCGCCCTCGGGTCGCCAGTACATCGGGATGTGCTCGGACACGCCGATTTCGTCGAGACCGAGCGCCACGGCCCGTGCCGCATACTCGGCGGGCACGCCCTCGCCGTGACCGCAGAGATACGAGTGCATGTGGTAGTCGTGCAAGCCGGGCATGGGTCAGGGCCTCTCGGGGGCGCCGGGCGTCGCCACGTCGAGAATGCGCAGCAGCGCCTCGAGGCCGAGCCGGTAGCTGTCGACGCCGAGGCCGCTGATCTGGCCGCGGCAGACGGGCGCGATCACCGAGGTGTGGCGGAAGGGCTCCCGGGCGTAGACGTTCGACAGGTGGACCTCGATCGCCGGCAAGCCGCTGCCTGCGAGGGCGTCACGCAGGGCGTAGCTGTAGTGGGTGAAGGCACCAGGGTTGATCAGGATGGCATGCGCCCAGTCCTGCGCGGCCTGGATGGCGTCGATCAGCGCGCCCTCGTGGTTCGATTGCAGGGTGCGGAGATCGGCCCGGCCCGCGGCGATCTCCGCCAGCGCGGCGTCGATGGCGGCCAGCGTGGTCGTGCCGTAGACCGCCGGCTCGCGGCGGCCGAGCAGGTTTAGGTTCGGGCCGTGCAGCACCAGGATGCGGTGCATCGTGTTCGCTCCTTACCGGCGTACGCACTGGTCACGCATCCCGGTGCGCCTCGGGGCGGATCTTGCGGCGGCGCGTCGCGGGACTGAGCTCCTCCTGTAGACGCGGCAGAAATCAGGTCTGTCGTCACGCGGGATCGTGCGTCGCGGCGAGGGCTGCGAGAACGGTCTCCTCCGGCACGTCGGCGGCAACGCGGACGTCGCCGAGGGCATGAGCCAGGACGTAGCGCGGGCGACCGCCGCGCCGCTTCTTGTCGGTAGCCATCGCTGCGACTACGTCCCCGGGCGTGGTTCCGGGCGGTAGCGCGGCGCCCCAGCGCAGCGGCAGGCCATAAGCGGCGAGCAGGTCGGCCGTGCGCGCCGTCAGGGCCGCGGGCGCCAGCCCGAGATCCTCGGCCAGCCGCGCGGCGACCATCATGCCCCGGGCAACCGCGAAGCCGTGCATCAGCGCGTAGCCACTCAGGCGCTCGAAGGCGTGCCCGAAGGTGTGCCCCAGATTCAGCAGCGCGCGCGGGCCCTGCTCGTAGGGGTCGGCCTCCACGAGGCGGCGCTTGACGTCGACGGCGCGTGCGACTAACTCGGTCGAGAGCGGGGCGCGGCGGTCGAGCAGGGCCAACAGCGCGCGGCCCACCGGGTCCTCCGGCCCGCCCTGGCCGCCCGATCCGCCAATGATCGCCGCCTTGATCACCTCGGCCATGCCGTTGGCGATCTCGACCTCGGGCAGCGTGGCCAGCGTGCGCAGGTCGGCGACCACGGCGACCGGCTGCTTAAACGCGCCGATCAGGTTCTTGCCGAGCGGGTGGTCGACGGCGACTTTGCCGCCGACGCTGGCGTCGGCCATGGCGAGCAGGGTGGTCGGCGCCTGTACCAGGGGGACGCCGCGCATGTACAGCGCGGCCGCGAGCCCCGCCGTGTCGCCGACGACGCCCCCGCCGAGCGCCAGCACCCACCCGCCACGATCCAGCCCAGCCGCGGCGAAGCCCCGCACATAGGTATCGACCGCCGCCCAGCTCTTGTGCGGCTCGCCCGCGGGCATCGCTACGCAGATGGCGTCGTAGCCGGCCAGGCGCAGCCGGTCGGCCGTGTCGGCGCCGTGCAGCGGTTCCACGGTGCTGTCGGTGGCGATCACCACCTGCCGGCCGAGTCTGTGCTCGTCTGCGAGCGCCGGCAGGCTCTCCAGCGCGCCATCGCCCACGACGACGGGGTAGGCCCCTTCGGGCGTGCGCACCTCCAGGCGCCGGGTCGCGACCTCAGTCATGCGCCGTCTCCTCGCGCGGCCGCACCGGAGCGTGCACGGCCGCCTCGTAGAGTGCCTCGATAGCGGCCACCACCGCCTCAGGCGAGGCATCACTCGTGTCCACCTGCAAAGCCACGGCGGCGTAGGCCGGCTCGCGGGCCGCCAGCAGGCGGGCCAGCGCGGCCGGCGGGTCGGCGCCGAGCATCGGGCGCGTGGCCGGCCCGGCCGCCTGCAGCCGAGCGAGCAGCACGTCCCCGCGCGCGCGCAAGCAGATAAGCACGCCCCGGGCCTCCAGTGAGGCGCGGCTCACGGGGTCGACCACCGTGCCGCCGCCGGTCGCGACGACCAGGCCGGCGTCAACGGGGAGCGCGCCACAGAGCGCGGCCTCGGCGGCGCGGAAGGCCGGCTCGCCCTCTTCGGCGAAGATCTGGGGGATGGGCCGGCCGAAGCGACGCGCGAGCTCCGCATCGAAGTCGAGAAAGGGGCGATCCCAGGCCGCGGCGATGCGGCGGCCAATGCTCGTCTTGCCCGTGCCCATGAAGCCCGTCAGGATCAGGTTCGGCGCCTCCGTCGTCCCGGCCACCGGCGGCTACTCCGCCGTCCCCGACGCCGGATCCTCTGCAGGCGGCTCCTCGGGCGCGAACGTGGGGAAGTGCGGCAGGCCGGCGAAGCGCTCCAGCATCTCGGCCAGACTGTCACCGCCCAGCTTTTCGTGCAGCGCGTCGGCCAGCACCCAGGCCACCATCGCCTCGCCGACGACGCCCGCCGCCGGCACTGCGCAGAAGTCCGAGCGCTGATAGGTTGTCGGCACCTCCTCTTGCGTGGCCATGTCGACCGTGGTCAGCGGGTTGATCGTGGTGGAGATGGGCTTCATCGCGGCGCGCACGACTAACGGCAGGCCCGTGGTGACCCCGCCCTCGAGCCCGCCCGCGCGATTGGTGACCCGGTAAGGGCCATCGGGCCCGGCGTAGATCTGGTCATGTACGTCGCGGCCTTCAAGGGCGGCGTTGGCGAAGGCCGGGCCGATCTCGACGCCCTTGATCGCCTGGATGCTCATCACTGCCTGGGCCAGGCGGCCGTCGAGGCGGCGGTCGTAGTGCACATAGCTGCCGAGCCCTACGGGCACCCCGGTCGCCCAGACGGTGAAGGTGCCGCCCAGCGTGTTGCCCGTGCGCCGCGCGGTGTCGACCAGGTCGCGCATGGCGGCGGTCGCCGTGGGATCCGGGCAGCGCATCTCTGAGGCTTCGGTCGCGGCGACGAGGGCGGCATAGTCGCCCTCGGGGATGGTCGCGGTCACGCTGCCGACGGACTCGACGAAGCTGCCGACGGCAATGCCGAAGTGGCTGAGCAGGGTGCGGGCGACCGCTCCGGCGGCCACGCGCGCGGCCGTCTCGCGGGCGCTGCTGCGTTCCAGGGCGATGCGCATGTCGGGCAGGCGATACTTGGTCGCGCCGACGAGGTCGGCGTGGCCGGGGCGCGGAGCGGTCAGGCGGGGTTGCGGGCGCGCCTGCTGCCGCGCGAAATCGCGGTTCTCGATGCGGAAGACGATCGGGCCGCCGGTGGTCACCCCCGCGTGCACGCCGCCGAGCACTTCGACCGCGTCTTTCTCGATACGCATGCGCCCGCCGCGGCCGTAGCCCCCCTGGCGTCGGACCAAGTCGCCGTTGATGGCGTCCTCGGGCAGGAGCAACCCGGCGGGCATGCCCTCGATAATGACGGTCAGGCAGGGGCCGTGCGACTCCCCGCCGGTGAGAAAGCGATGCATCATCGTTCCGTGTCCTCCACCCGCGCTAGCGCCCGCTCGGCGGCCCGGCGCATGACGTCGCGCGGGCCCTCGCGGCCGGTCCACAGCGTGAAAGCTACGGCGCCCTGGGCGACGAGCATGCCCAGGCCGTTGGCGGTGCGCGCCCCGGCGGCGGCCGCGCGGCGCAGCAGACGGGTCTCAATGGGCCGATAAACCAGGTCGTACACCAGCAAATCGCTACCCAGGTGGACGCTAACGGGAAGGGGGTCGGCGTCCACGCGGGGCCACATGCCCACCGGCGTGCAGTTCACCAGCAGTTGTGGCTGCAGGCGCTCGATAATGCGGGCGCGGTCGAGGCTGCCGCCGCGCAGGGCGCCCGCCAGCTTAAGCAACTCGCAGAGGGCCAGCGCGCGGCTCACGTCCCGGGCAAGCACCGTGACGTCCCAGCCGGCGCGGGCCAGCACCCAGGCGACCGCCCGGGCGGCGCCGCCCGCGCCCAGGACCACCGCCGCGCCCACATCGTTCCGATAGTCAATGTACATGCCCAGGTCCTCCGCGAAGCCCGCCGCGTCGGTGTTGTAGCCGATCAGGCGGCCGTGCTCGACGACCACGGTGTTCACCGCGCCCAGCGCGACCGCATCGCCGCGGAGCTCGTCGAGCATGAAGGCCATGACGGTTTTGTAGGGCACGGTAATGTTGCAGCCGACCCAGCCCCCGGTGCGCAGGAGCGGCGCCACGCCACGCAGTTGGCGCGGCTCGACGTCGAGCAGCTCATAGTGCGTGGGGATGCCCACGGCGGTGAAGGCCGCGTCCTGCATCGCGGGCGACAAGCTGTGGCCGAGCGGATGGCCGATGAGACCCACGCGCCGCGCCTCCGGCAGGTCGTCGAGCTCGTCAGCCGCGCTCATCGCCCGAGATCTCCGCGCCGAGCGTCGCCAGGGTGGCGGCGAAGCCAGGATAGCTGTCGGCGATGCAGGCCGTGCCGGCGACCGTGGTCGGGCCCTCGGCCACGAGGCCCGCGACGCAGAGCGCCATCGCCAGCCGGTGGTCGCCGTGGCTGTCGACGGCGGCGCCGTGCAAGCGGGTCGGCCCGGTCACGCGGAAGCCATCGGGGAGCGGCTCGAATCTGCGCGCCCATGCGCGCAAGCTCGGCGGCGACCGTCGCGATGCGGTCGGTCTCCTTCACGCGCAGCTCTGCGGCATCGCGCACCTCGGTCACGCCCGCCGCCTGCGTCGCGACGACGGCGAGGACGGGGAGCTCGTCGATCAGCCGCGGGATCAGCGGGCCGCCGATAGTCGTCCCGCGCAGCGGCGCCGCGCTGATCTGCAGGTCGGCGACCGGCTCGCCCTGGAGCAGGCGGCCGTCGCGCTCGGCGATCGGGGCACCCATGGCGCGCAGCACGTCGAGCACGCCCGTGCGCGTCGGGTTGACGCCGACGCCCGTCAGCGTGAGTGCGGCATCAGGCACGATGGCACCCGCGGCGAGCAGGAAGGCTGCCGAGGAGATGTCGCCCGGCACGGTGATCGCCAGGCCCTGGAGCTCGGACGGCCAGATAGTGACCACGCCGGTGGCAGGAGTCTCGACGCCCGCGCCCATCGCGCGCAGCAGGCGCTCGGTGTGGTCGCGCGTGGGCGCCGGCTCGCGCACGACGGTCATGCCGGTGGCGAAGAGCCCCGCGAGCAGCACGGCCGACTTGACCTGCGCGCTGGCCATGGGCGGCTGGTACTCGATGGCGCGCAGACCCCCGCCCTCAATGGCCAGGGGTGCCAACCGGCCGCCCGCACGGCCCAGAATCGTCGCGCCCATGCGGCGCAGCGGCTCGGCGACGCGGTCCATGGGCCGGCTGCGCAACTGCGCGTTGCCGTCGAGGATGGTGTAGATGGGCAGCCCGGCCAGGATACCGGCCGCGAGGCGCATGGTCGTGCCCGAGCCGCCGCAGTCGAGCGGCCCGGTGGGCTCGTGTAGGCCGTCCGGGCCGTGGCCTTCGACCACGACGTGCGGGCCGTCGACGGTGACCGTGGCGCCGAGGGCGCGCACGAGGCCGACGGTGGCCCGGCAGTCGTTGGCGGGCAGCCAGCCGGTGATGTCGGTGCGGCCCGAGGCGAGGGCGCCGAAGAGGACGGCGCGGTGGGAGATCGACTTGTCGCCGGGCACGCGCACGCGCCCGCCGAAGCGGCCGCCGCCCTGCCCGATCACCGTCAGCGTGTCCCCGGCCGCGTCCGGCGCAGTCTCCGTCATGCTGGGCGCCCTCCCTTCCTCGCAACGTGCGCCCATCATACCACATCAGGCGCACCCTGTCGCGCGGGCGAGCGTACGGGTCAGGCGACGCGGCGGCCGGCGGCGGGAGGCGCGCCGGCGAGGTCGCGGCCGATGGCGGCGCCGACGCGGCGGAGGTCGGCGAGGAGGGCGGCGCAGCGGTCGGGGCGGAGCGACTGCGCGCCGTCCGAAAGGGCCTCCTCGGGGTGCTGGTGTACTTCGACCAACACGCCGTCGGCGCCCGCCGCGACCGCCGCGCGTGCGATGGGCACGACGAGATCCCAGCGGCCGGTGCCGTGGCTCGGGTCGGCGACGACCGGCAGGTGGGTGAGCAGCTTGAGCATCGGGATGGCGTTCACGTCGAAGGTGTAGCGCGTGGCGTGCTCGAACGTGCGGATGCCCCGTTCGCAGAGCACGACGTGGCGATTCCCCTGGCTCAGGATGTACTCCGCCGCCAGCAAGAGCTCCTCGAGCGTCGAGCTCATGCCGCGCTTGAGCAGCACCGGCCGCGCTTGCTGGCCCACGGCCTCGAGCAGGCGATAGTTCTGCATGTTGCGCGTGCCGATCTGCAGCATATCGGCGTACTCGGCGACGAGCGGCACCTCCTCGGTGCCCATCACCTCGGTGACGATGGCCATGCCGAAGCGCTCGCGCACTTCGGCCAGGATCGCCAGGCCCGCTTCGCCGAGGCCCTGGAACGAGTAGGGCGACGTGCGCGGCTTGAAGGCGCCACCCCGGAGCACGCGCACGCCCATGCCGGACAGGATCTCGGCGATCTCCAGCGTCTGCGCGCGGCTCTCGACCGAGCAGGGCCCGGCCATCACCACGATGCCCGGCCCGCCGATGGCCTGATCGCCCACCGGCACCACGGTGTCGTGGGGCTGGAAGTCGCGGCTGGCGAGCTTGTAGGGCGCCAGGATCGGCACCACGCGGTCGACGCCGCTGAGCATCAAGAAGTCGTCGGGGTTAATGCCGCGCTCGTCGCCCAGCATGCCGATACAGACGCGCTCGGTGCCCGCCGCGAGCACGGGCGTGTTGCCCAGGTCGCGGATGTGATCCATGACTCGCTCGACGTCGCCCTCGGCCGCATCGAGCCGCATGACTACCAGCATCGCTCTCTCAACCTTTCCGGCCGGGCACTCCCGGCATCCCTGCACCCACCGGGGCGCGGACCGCGCCGACCCGGGCCAGATAATTCGCCAATAGCTGCTTGCCGCCCTCCGTCGCGATCGACTCGGGGTGGAACTGCACGCCTTCCACCGGCAGATCGCGGTGCCGCACACCCATGATCAGGCCGTCGTCAGTCCAGGCGCTGACCTCAAGGGAGGCCGGGCAGGTGGTCCGGTCGATGATCAGCGAGTGGTAGCGGGTGGCCGGGAACGGGTTGGGCAGCCCCGCGAAGACGCCGCGCCCGTCGTGGTGGATGGCCGATGTCTTGCCGTGCACCAGGCTGGGCGCGCGGACGATGCGGCCGCCGTAGGCTTGGCCGATGCACTGGTGGCCGAGGCAGACGCCGAGCACCGGCACGCGCCCGGCCAAGGCCGCCAGCGCGGCCAGCGAGACGCCCGCGCGGGCCGGGTCGCCGGGGCCCGGCGAGATGATGAGGCCGTCGGGCGGGTCGGCGGCGAGCGCCGCGGGCGTGATCGCGTCGTTGCGCACGACCCGCACGTCGGCGCCAAGTTCGCCCAGGTACTGGTAGAGGTTGTAGGTGAACGAGTCGTAGTTGTCGATCAGCAAGATCATCGTGTGGCCTCCTCAGCCCGGTCGAGCGCCACCACCAGCGCGCGAGCCTTGTTCTCCGACTCGCGCCGCTCCGCCGCGGGCACGCTGTCCGCGACGATGCCCGCGCCCGCCTGCACGGTCGCCAGCCCATCGCGCAGCATGATGGTGCGGATGGTGATCGCCATGTCCAGGTCGCCGCCCGCGCTCAGGTAGCCGACCGCGCCGCCGTAGGGCCCGCGCTGGTCCGGCTCGAGGTCGGCAATGATCTGCATGGCGCGGACTTTGGGCGCGCCCGAGAGCGTGCCCGCCGGGAAGCAGGCGCGCAGCGCGTCGACGGCGTGCAGGCCCGGCCGCAGCCTGCCGGTGACATGCGAGACGAGGTGCATGACGTGGGAGTAGTGTTCGATCTCGAACAGGATCGGCACCTGCACCGAGCCGATAGCAGCCACGCGGCCGACGTCGTTGCGGCCCAGGTCGACCAGCATCAGGTGCTCGGCGCGCTCCTTCGGGTCGGCGCGCAGGGAGGCGGCAAGCGCGGCGTCGGCGGCGGGCGAGTCGCCGCGCGGCCGCGTGCCCGCGATAGGGTGCATGGCAATGGCGCCGTCGCGCACCTGCACGAGCATCTCGGGCGAGGCGCCGATGAGCTGGAAGTCGCCCAATTGCAGGTAGAACATGTAGGGCGAGGGGTTGAGCGCGCGCAGCGCCCGGTAGACAGCAAACGGCGCGGCGATGGTGCGGCGGCTGAAGCGCTGCGAGAGCACCACCTGGATGATGTCGCCCGCGGCGATGAGCTCCTGGCCCGCGGCGACCATGCGCTCGTAGGCGTCGGGCGTGCAATTCGAGCGGACCGCGCGCACCTCGGGGGGCAAGGCGTCCGCCGGGCCGGGGGCGAGCGGCGGCAGTGGCCCGGCCAGCCGCGCGGCGACGGCGTCCATCGCGGCCACGGCGGCGTCGTAGGCGGCGTCGACGTCGCCCGCGAGCGAGACGAGGCCAATGACCTGCATCAGTCCGTAAGCGTGGTCGAAGGCGACGACGACGTCGTAGAGGCCGAAGAGGGCGAGCGGCAGACCGTGCGGGTCGTGGGCGGCGGGCGGCACGGGCTCCAGTCGCGTGACGGCCTCGTAGCCGACGAAGCCGACGGCGCCGCCGACGAACGGCGGCAGGGTGCCCCGCTGCGCGGGAGCCAGCACCAGGCGCCCGGCACGCGCCTCGGCGGCTAGCGCGCCCAGCGGGTCGGCGTCCGCGCCCGCCGCGCGCAGCACGGCGCGGGGCGCCGTGCCCAGGAAGCTGTAGCGCGCGGGCTGCTCGCCGCCGTGCACGCTCTCGAGCAGGAAGCTGAAGCCCGTGGCGGGCGCGCCGCCGGTGAGCTTGAGATAGGCCGAGACGGGCGTGTCGAGGTCGCCCTCCAGGCGGCGCACGAGCACCGCCCGTGGTTCGCCCGGCACATCTTCGGCCCGTGCGGCCGCGGCGAGCGCGCGCACGGTGGCCCGGTCGGGCGCCACGTCCGACCGCAGCCGCGTCTCCAGTGTCTGCATCGAGTGGTCTCCTTTGCTGCCGCGCGCCGGGCACGAAAAAACCCCCGTCCCGCGCAGGTCATCTGCGCGAAGGGACGAGGGCCGAAGCCGGCTCGTGGTGCCACCCTGTTTCCGCCGCGGCCCGCGGCCCGAGGGCCGCGCCGCCTGCGCTCCGCGAGTACCTAGCCGGGGGCGCCGGCTGCCGATACTCCGCTCCCGATAACGGCGGAGTGGCCGGTGCCGCCTACTCGGCGCGAAGCGCCTTTCGGGGCACGACTCCCAGCTCCATTCCCCCCCGGCGCGACCGCCGGGCTCTCACCGCCCCCGGCTCGCTGCGCGCCCGCTTCGGCGGGTACTCGTGCTGTTCGCAGTCTGTCACAATCTTCGGTTGTCGTGGGGCCATGATAGCAAGATTCCGGCCGGATGTCAATGGGCGGCACACGCTCGCTCTTGGGAGGCTAATGCTCGAGCCGATCCCAACAAGTGAACGAGGATCCGGGGTAGGCCAGGGCCGCGGGCCAACAGCGCGGCTTTCGCTCCTCGCCCCGGTGCCGCCCCTTCGCGGCGCGCGGGCCGCGCGGTGCAACCTCCCGGCGTGGCCGCGCCGCTAGCCGGGAGCGCGCCGGGCGGGGAACAGGCGCGACCGCTCGGCCCGAGAGCGACACCCGACCAGGCGCCGGGCCCCGGTTACCGGGGCGCGAACCCGGCTACTGCCCGGCCTGCAACCGCCGGAGTAGATCGACCATGGCTGGCGATTCATCACCGTGGTGATGGATCAGCTTCCACGCCCCGTCCTCCCGCCGATAAACGTTCGTGACGCGGTGGTTTATCGGGACGGGCTGCCCAGCGAGCGCGATCTCCCCCTGCTCGACGCCCGTTTCGAAGGCCATGTCGCCTGACGCGAAGATCCGCTGATCGATCAGGTGGACTTCGCCGCCCGAGGCCATCCCGGCGATTTGGCCCCACGGCCCCGAAACCTGATCCCAGCCCACTTCCCGCCCGCCGATCGGGTGCATCGTCGTCACGCCCGGGTCGTGCGACATGGCAGTGGCCATCGGTCCGGCATCGCCGTTGGCCATGCTGTTTAGCGCCGCGTAAAACTGATCCGAGGCCGCGTGGACGTCATCTTCGCTTGCCATTGTGCTTACTCCTTGCATGGTCTGGTGTGGCCGCGGGAGGTCGGGGTCCGGGTCGCCGGTGGGGGAAGCAGAAGAGGGGGGCGGTGCGCCATGCTTATGATAGCGCTCCACGACCGCCTTGTCAACACATGGGTGCGGCCGGTTCCACCCCACAATCGGGGCTGCGATCTTGGAGCCTACGCGCGGCCTTCCCCCGCACGGTCGTGGAGCGGCGCGTCGCGGGCGCTGCCCTTCTCAGCCGTCGCGGCTTGTTATAGTCCAAACCGCTCGTCTGACCACATTGGCTTGTGCGCGCGTTCGCCAATGCACTCGCCTCATCATGATCGGCCCATCTCCCGGCCCGCGCAGCGGTCCCGAGGGCCTCCGGGAACCTGAACTCCCTCTCGATCGTTATGCTATATGAAGGCGCGCCCCATCCGTGGCGACGATGCCCGGCCAGGGTCCGGCGCCGTAGTAGTACAAGGAGGGACTGTATGCATATTCCGACCGCGCGCGGTCCGCGCGTGCTTGGCCTGACGATTTTGATGGCGCTCCTGCTGGTGCCCCTGGCGGGGCCGGCCGCCGGCCTGGCTGCCCCGGGCGCCCAGCCGGCCCCCGGCCTGCCCACCGATCCCGTGCCCGACCCGCATCAGCCGGGCGTGCTCTGGTTCGCGGCGACCGGGCACACGCTGCGCGGCAGCTTCCTCACCTATTGGAACCAGTACGGCGGGCTGGCCCAGTTCGGCTATCCCATTACCGAGGAGTTCCAGGAGACGGCCACGCCGACGGCCCACCAGCCGCTCATGGTGCAGTATTTCCAGCGCGCCCGCTTTGAGCACCATCCCGAGAATACCGCCCAGGGCACCGAGGTCCAGCTTGGCCTGCTCGGCGTCGCCTTCCATACGCCCGATCCGGCGGTGCCCGCCCAGGCGAATCCCGCCTCGCAATACTTCCCCGAGACCGGGCACAACGTCTCCGGCCTCTTCCTGGCCTACTGGAAGGCCCACGGCGGCCTCTTCGTAAACGGCTACCCGATCAGCGAGCAGTTCCAGGAGGTCAACCCGATCGACGGCCACTCCTACACGGTGCAGTACTTCCAGCGCGAGCGCTTCGAGCTGCACCCCGAGAACGCGGGCACGCCCTACGAGGTTGAGCTCGGCCTGCTCGGCACCCAACTCGCGCGCCAGCGCGGCTACTTCGGCGGCAATGCGGGCACCTATCCCGCCTTCGGCCATGCGGCCGACTTCTCCTGGATCGCCGGCAAGGTCGTCGTGACCAAGATCCAGGGCGGCTGCACCTACATCCAGTATAGCCAGACCGGCGACCGCTTCGTACCCACTGGGGACGGATGGACGCAAGCCGAGGGCGCCGGCCTCGCGCAGGACGGCGTCGCCGTCGTCGCCTTCGGCCACCCGGCCGCGCCGACCGACCCGGTGCCGGTCTGCGGCGCGCCGGGCTATATCGTCACGAGCGCGCAGCCCAATATGCAGCCCTGACCCATCTGCCGAATCACGCGGGGCCCGGGAGCCGGCCGGCTCCCGGGCCCTTTGCGTGGCGGCTGGCACAGAAGTTGCACGCGCCCGATGCGTCCTCCGTGACCGCCCCCGCGCCCGCGGGCCATTCCCCCCCGACGAGGACGAACAGGAGGCCGATGAGCGATTCGCGCAGCGTGACCACGGTCGACGCCGCCCACGAGGTCCTGCGTGGGCAGAGCCGGCGCCAGGGCCTGGCACGCATGCTCCCCTTCCTGGGCCCTGCCTTTATCGCCGCCGTCGCCTATGTCGATCCGGGCAACTTCGCGACCAACATCCAGGCCGGCGCGCAATACGGCTACCTGCTGCTCTGGGTCATCGTCGCCTCGAACCTGATGGCCATCCTGATCCAGAGCCTCTCGGCCAAGCTCGGCATCGCCTCCGGCTACAATCTGGCCGAGGTCTGCCGGCAGCAGTTCGCGCGCCCGGTCGTCTGGGGCATGTGGGCCATCTCCGAGGTGGTCGCGATGGCGACCGATCTGGCCGAGTTCCTGGGCGCCGCGATCGGCATCAACCTGCTCTTCCACCTCAACCTGTTCGTCTCGGCGCTCATCACGGGCGTGGCCACGTTCGTCATCCTCGGATTGGAGCGGCGCGGCGCGCGCCACCTGGAGGCCGTCATCACGGCGTTGATCGGGGTCATCGCGGTGAGCTACCTGATCGAGACGTTCATCGAGCATCCGGACTGGGGCGCCATCGCCCAGCACGCCTTCATCCCCGAGTTCGCGGGCAGCCCGAGCGTGGTGCTTGCGGTGGGCATCCTGGGCGCCACGGTCATGCCGCACGTCATCTTCCTGCACTCAGCGCTGATGCAGCACCGCGTCGTGGCGCAGGACGCGGCGCAGCGGCACCGGCTCTACCGCTTCGAGCTCATCGACGTCGGCATCGCGATGGGCGCGGCGGGCGCGATCAACGCCGCGATGCTGATTATGGCGGCGGCCACGTTCAACCGCACGGGGCTGACCAGCGTGGGCACGATCGAGGGGGCCTATCGCACGCTGCAGCCGTTGCTGGGCAGCGCGTCGAGCACTATCTTCGCGGTCAGCCTGCTCGCCTCGGGTCTGTCGTCGTCGGCCGTCGGCACGATGGCGGGCCAGGTGATCATGCAGGGCTACCTGAAGCGCCAGATTCCGGTTTGGATCCGCCGCCTCGCGACGATGGTACCCGCGCTGGTCGTCATCGCCGTGGGCCTCGATCCGACCTGGAGCCTGGTGATCAGCCAGGTGGTGCTCAGCTTCGGCATCCCGTTCGCGCTCGTGCCGCTGATCCTGTTCACCCGGCGGCGCGACATCATGGGCAGCCTCGTCAACCGCCCGCTGACGACCGTCGTGGCCGGCCTGGTCGCGCTGCTGATTATTGGCCTGAACCTGTACCTGCTGTATTCATTGGCGACGGGAGGTGGCGCATGACCTCTGGAGAAACGTTTCAGCGCATCCTGGTCCCGCTCGACGGCTCGCGGCTGGCCGAATCGGTGCTGCCGCTTGTGACGCAGCTCGCGGAGTGCCTGGGCGCCACGATCTACCTACTGCACGTGGTCGAGGCACACGCGCCGAGCGCGGTGCACGGCCAGCAGCATCTGACGACGGCGGCGCAGGCGGAGGCCTATCTGCGCGACGTGACCGCGCGCCTCGGCGCCGGGGTCCCCGTCGAGCATCATGTGCATGGCCCCGAGGCGGGCGATGTGGCCACCTGCATCGCGGAGCACAGCGCCGAGCTCCACGCTGACCTCATTGTACTCTGCGTGCACGGGCCAGTCGACCTGCGCCGCCTCGTGTCAGGGAGCATCGGCCAGCAGGTCGGCCGCCAGGCGCACGTGCCGGTGCTGCTGATACGCTCGGGTGCGCCCGCCCCCCGCCCGCTCACCACGCTGCTGGTGCCCCTCGACGGCACGCCGTTCGCCGAGGCCGCCCTGCCCGGTGCCGCCAACATCGCCCGTGCCTGCGGTGTCACCTGCGTGCTCGTGCGGGTGGTGCCTACGCTGAGCACCCTGAGCGGCGACCGCGCCGCCGCCGCCCGGCTGGTGCCCCTGGCCGCCTCCGCCGCCCTCGACGTGGAGGAGGAGCAGGCGCGCGCCTACCTGGCGGACTGGATCGATCGTCTAGCACGTGACGGCGTGCGCGCGCGTGGCGAGGTGCGCCGCGGCCCCACCGTCCGCCGCCTCGCCGAGGCCGCCGAGGCGGCGCCCGCCGACATGGTTGTCATCGCAACCCACGGACGCACCGGCCTGGGCGCCGCCTGGATCGGCAGCGTGGCCGCCGCGCTGGCCGGCGCCACCGCGACCCCGCTCCTGTTGCTGCGCCGCGACAACTCCGAGGCCTGACGACCGGGCGTCACCCCGCCGGCACGCGCCGCTGCACCGGTCCGCCGAACTGGTAGCCCACACGGGTGATCGTTTGAACCAGCGGCGGAGAAGTGCGGCTCGGTCTCCAGCTTGGACTGCCGGGCCCGCGCGCCCGGGCAGGCAAGCGTTGACCAGCAGCAGGTCGGACGCAAGCAGGTGTGCCAGGGCGAGCGCCGCCGGCCCGTCGGCGGTAATGAGCCCCGCGGTGGCCCAGCGCGCAGCGCGGCCGCGTGCGGGCCCGCGCGCCTGGGCGGGACAGTCGCGGCGTTGGCAACGGTTTAGCGAGCCGCGCCCCATGCCTTCCGCGGCGGGCGCCTTGCCCCCCGCGCAACCGGCGTGCTAGAATGATCCGCAGGTCCGGCTCCGGTAGCGGCGCGGCCGGCAACAGGTGAGCGGAACCCGTGGGCGCGCGGCCCACCAGGAGGGGGCAACCCAGACGATGACAACCGGACATGAGACGGCCTCCGCGGGGGCTGCCGTCCTGGTCGTGGACGACGACCAGACCTTGCGCGAGACCCTGGAATACAATTTGCGGCGCGAGGGCTATCGCGTGCGCACCGCGGGCGACGGCACCGAAGCGGTGCGCCTGGCCTACGCCGAGCGGCCTGACCTGATCATCCTCGACGTGATGCTGCCGGGCATGAGCGGCTTCGATGTCTGCCGCGCCGTGCGCCGCGACCTGGCCGTGCCCATCCTCATGCTCTCGGCTCGCGAAGAAGAGATTGACAAAGTGCTCGGGCTGGAGCTCGGCGCGGACGACTACCTGACCAAGCCGTTCGGCCTGCGCGAGCTCCTGGCGCGCGTGCACGCGCTGCTGCGCCGGGCCGAGCCGGCCCGCGTCGAGGCGGCCCCCGCCGCCGCGCCCGCCCCGGCGCCCGCGCCCGGCGCGCCCCCGGTGCTCGACACGGGCGACCTGAGCGTGGATCTGGGGCGCCGCACCGTGACGCTCGAAGGCCGCAGCATTACGCTGAAGCCCAAAGAGTTCGACCTGCTGGCCTTCCTGGTGCGCCATCCGCGGCAGGTCTTCTCGCGCGAGGTGCTACTCGATCGCGTCTGGGGCTACGACTTCGTCGGCGGCACGCGCACGGTCGACGTGCACGTGCGTTGGCTGCGCACCAAGCTCGAAACCGAACCCGCCAACCCCCAACGGATCCAGACAGTCTACGGCGTGGGCTACAAATTCGAGGGCCGCGTCGACGTCCATGAGCCTGCCTGACGGCGGGACGGTGCGCGCCCGCGGGTGGCCCGGCCCATCCTGGCGGTCGCCCCTCGCGCTCCGTATCGCCTTCGGCGTCACCCTGCCCGTCCTCCTCGCCGCGGCCACTCTCGGCGTGCTGCTGTCCGACCGGACGGCCAACGCGGCGCAGACGCAGTTGGAGGCACGCCTGGGCGACCAGGCCCGCGCGGTCGCGCACGACGCCGCACCGCTGCTCGCCGCTAGGGCGCCGCTGACCGGCACAATCGACCTGGCGGTGACGTATGGCGGTCTATTCGGCAACCGCGTCACCATCGTCTATCCGGACGGCACCGTCACGGGCGACTCGTTGCAGGCCGCCGGCCAGATGGGACCCCAGGACAGCCTGCCCGAGATCCGCGCGGCCCTGGCCCAGCCCGAGGTGCCCGCCCTCGTCGTGCGGCCCAATCCGCTGGACGGTCGCTCCTGGCTCTACGTTGCACTCGGCGTGCTCAACCCGGCGCCGCCCTACCCCGTGGTCGGCGTGGTGCGCGTGGGTGGGCCGCTCACCGCGGTCGACGCCGCCCGCATGGCCGTCTGGGAAACCGCGGCCCTGGTGGCGCTCGTGGCCCTCGCGGCCGGTGCCTTGCTGGCGATGTTGCTGGCCCGCTCAGTACTCAACCCTCTCGCCGCCCTGCAAACCGCCATGCGGCGCTTCGGCGGCGGCGACCTGAGCGCGCGGGTCCCGGTCACACGCACTGACGAGATCGGCGACCTTGACCGCGCCTTCAACACGCTGGCGCAGTCCCTGGCGGGCACCCTCGCCGAGCGCACGGCGCAACGCGACCAGTTGGCCGCCGTCCTGGCCTACATGCGCGACGGCATCGTGCTGACCGACGCCCAGGGGGAGGTGCGCAGTGTGAACGCCGCCGCGCTCGACCTCTTCCATCTGACGCTTGACCGCGTGCACCACCGCTCCCTCATCGAGATCACGCACAGCCACGAGCTCCATCGCGCCTTGCGGGCCGCGCTGAGGAGTCCCGGCGAGCACCAACAAGTCGAAGTCACCGTCGAACGCGCGCAGATCGTCGGCGTGGTGACGGCCGTGCCGGGCATGGATGGCACCGGGCCCACGGGTCTCGTCGTGCTGCAGGATGTCAGCGAGCTCCGGCGGCTGGAGCGTGTGCGCCGCGACTTCGTGGCCAACATCGGGCACGAGCTCCGCACGCCATTGGCCTCGGTCAAACTGCTCGTCGAAACGCTGCTGGACAGCGGCATGGAGGACCCGACCGCCGCCGCGACCTTCCTGCAGCGCATCGACGTCGAGGTCGACGGGCTCACCCAGCTGGTGCGCGAGCTCCTGGAGCTGTCGCGCATTGAATCAGGCCAGGTGGTGCTCAAGCGGACGAACGTCGAGGTGCCGGGACTGCTGGAGGGCGCCGTAGCGCGGCTACGGGCGCAGGCCGAGCGCGCGGGCCTCGCCCTCAGCGTGCAGCCCGCTGCTGACCTGCCACGCGTCTACGCCGACGAGGCGCGGGTCGAGCAGGTGCTTGTCAACCTGATCCACAACGCGGTCAAGTTCACGCCGCGCGGCGGCACGATCCGGGTGGGCGCCGAGCGCGACGGCGCACGCATCCGTATCAGTGTGGCCGACACGGGCATCGGCATCCCGGCCGAGGATCTGCCGCGCATTTTCGAGCGCTTCTACAAAGTGGACAAAGCGCGCGCCGGGCCTCGCGACCGCGAGGGCGGCACAGGGCTCGGGCTGGCCATCGCCAAGCACATCGTGCAGGCGCACGGCGGCCAGATCTGGGCGCAAAGCCCGAGCCGCCAGGGCACGACCTTCTACTTCACCCTGCCCAGCGTGCACGGGGGCTGAGCCTGATCATGCCCTGCTTCAGTTGTTAACTCCGCGCTAACGCCTGCTTAATTCCCCAGGCCTACACTCGATCACGATTCTGTGACGAATTAGCCTGTGCGCCGGGCTCCGCGCCCGCTTTCCGCGGGCCAGGTCCGCGCCGTGTGCGGAGGAGCACCCGTGTATCCGCGTATCCCCGTGGCCCTGCTGGCCCACGAAGCGCGCCGCGAGGCGTTGATCGATTTCGCGCTCGACCACCGCGTCGAGCTACGGCCCTTCGCGCTGCTCGCGCCGCGCGCACTCGCCGGCCCGTTAGCCCGGCGGCTCGCCCTGCCCGTGCAGGCGCTCGAGGATGCCTGCGGCGCGGACGATCCCTGGAGCAGCCCCGCTGCGGCGCTCGAGATCCCGGCAGTCATCTGCTTCCGCGACCCGGCGGCGCCGATCCCTGACGAGGCGTTCGCGCGCGTGTTGGCGCTCTGCGACACCCAGGAGATCCTGCTGGCGACCAACCCGGCCACCGCCGCCGCATTGCTCTATTTCCTGGGCACCAGCCCGGACCGCGGCGTGATCGCGGCCCGCTCGTGGGGGCGCGTGCTCGCGCCTCATGCGATCGAGCCGTCCGCCCGCTCGTTGATCACGAGCGATCTGCAGGCCCCGTGATGGTTCAGGCATGGCGCCTGGGCCGGCGGATCGGCGTTTAACATTTTGTTAACAGCCTTTAACTCGTCGCTAACTGCCCCTTAAAACCAGGGGACTACAATTACCTGCGGTTGAGTGAGCGCGCGAATACCTCGCGCGAATCGGCAGCGGGTCCGCGCCGCACTAGTCGCGGCGCCTGCATGCCGCGTGGCCTCGCCAGAGGTTCAGGAAGGCAGGCTCATCACTCGCCCGAGCCCAGCTGAACGTCGCGGTTCGCGGTTATTGACTAAGGAGGAGAGTCCGAAGTATGTATTTGCGATTCATCCAGAAACGCGCCGCCCTAAGCGCGGTGACCGGGCTGGTAGCCGCCAGCTTGTTGCTGTCAGCCTGCGGCGCCGAAGCGACGCCGACCGCGGCACCCGCCCCCGCCGGGGCGACGGCCGGTGCACCCACGGCCACCAGCGGAAGCGCCGCCGCGGTGCCGACGAACACCGCAATCAAGGCGGGCGGCGGCAGCGTGACGCTGAACGGGGCCGGCGCCACCTTCCCCGTCCCCATCTACACCAAGTGGTATCAGGTCTACTCCACCCAGGTCGACCAGACCGTCGCCTTCAACTACCAGCCCATCGGCTCGGGTGCCGGCATCACTGCCATCACCAACAAGACCGTCGACTTCGCCGGTTCCGACGCCCCGCTCACCGATGCGCAACTGCAGGCCGCCCCCGGTATCCTGCATATTCCCACCGTGGCCGGCGCCGTCGTCCTCGCTTATAATGTCCAGGGCGTCTCCTCCGGCCTCGTCCTCGACGGCGCCACCGTCGCCGGCATCTATCTCGGCAGCATCACCAAGTGGAACGACCCGGCCATCGCCGCCCTTAACTCCGGTATCACCCTCCCCGATGAGGACATCGCCGTGGTCCATCGCTCTGACGGTTCCGGCACGACCAACATCTTCACCAGCTACCTGTCCGCCGTGAGCCCCGACTGGCAGAGCCAGGTCGGCGCCGGCACCTCGGTCAACTGGCCGGTCGGGCTCGGCGGCAAGGGCAACCCCGGCGTCGCCGGCCTGGTCCAGCAGACGCAGGGTTCCATCGGTTATGTCGAGCTGGCCTACGCGATCCAGAACAAGATCGCCTACGCCAAGATGAAGAACAAGGCGGGTACCGTGGTTGAGGCGAGCATCGACTCGACCAACGCCGCGACGAACAACGTGCAGGTGCCGGCGGACTTCCGGGTGAGCATCGTCAACTCGGCGGACCCGCAAGCCTGGCCTATCGCCGGCTTCACTTACCTGCTCGTCTATAAGGACCTCAACAACATCAAGGACGCGAACAAGGCCCAGGCGCTGATGAACTACATCTGGTGGGCCGAACACGACGGGGAGACCTACAGCAAGGACCTGCTCTACGCGAAGCCGTCGGCCGACTTACAGGCCAAAATCGAGACCGAGCTCAAGTCCGTCACGTTCAACGGCCAGCCCGTGTTGAACAAGTAGTCGTCTGATCGCCCGGCGAGGGTGGCGCCGCCAAATCAAGGCGGCGCCACCCTCCCGGCTGCCAGGAGTGCGCAGCCTATGAATGTCCTCTCGCGACGCGCCACGCTATCGACAACCGGCGCCCAGCGGGGCGGCGGCGACCCGGCCTTTCGGGGCCTGGTTACCGTGCTGGCCGCCAGCGTTCTGGTCGTCGTGCTGGCCATGCTCGCCAACCTCGCGTGGGAGTCGCGTGACAGCCTGGCCAAGTATGGCCTGCGGTTCCTCGTGGGCACCGTCTGGGACCCCGTGCACTCCGTCTTCGGCGCCCTGCCCTACATCTACGGCACGCTGCTCACCTCAGTCATCGCGATCATCCTGGCGGAACTCGCCGGCCTCGGCACGGCCATCTTCCTGGCCGAGATGGCGCCGCCGTGGCTGCGCACTCCGCTGTCGTTCCTGGTCGAGCTCCTGGCCGCAATCCCGAGCGTCGTCTACGGCGTCTGGGGCATCTTCGTGTTCGGCCCCTTCCTCAAAGCCGCGGTCACACCCGAGCTCAAAGCCGCGCTCGGGTGGACGCCTCTCTTCCAGGGCACGTTCTACGGCCCCTCCGTGCTGACCGCCTCGCTCGTGCTGACGATCATGGTGCTGCCGATCGTGGCCGCGGTCAGCCGCGACGTGATCCTGGCGGTGCCGGAGAACCAGCGCGAAGCGATGATCGGCCTGGGCGCCACGCGCTGGGAAGTGATCAGCCGCGCGGTGCTGCCGTACGCCCGCTCGGGCATCCTCGGGGCGCTGATCCTGGGGCTGGGCCGCGCCATGGGCGAGACGATGGCCGTGACGATGCTGATCGGCAACCGCGGGCAGATCAAGCCCTCGCTCTTCGCCTTCGGCGATACGCTGTCCAGCGTACTGGCCAACCAGTTCGCCGAGGCGGGCACCGCGCTGTATCGCTCGTCGCTGATCGAGCTCGCGCTGATCCTGCTCGTGATCAGCCTGATCGTGAACGCCGTCGCGCGCTGGTTCGTGTTGCGGATGGGCCGCATGGCCCAGGCGGGGAGGATCTAGCGGTGGCCGCTCCCGCTATCCCCGCGCGCCCGCGCTTCCTCGAGACGACGGCCACCTTCCGGGGGCGGCGCCTGCGCAGCGCGATCATGTCGGGCCTGTTCGTGCTGGCCACGCTGATCGCCATCGTGCCGCTGGTCGCGGTGCTCACGTGGGTGTTCGTTCAGGGCGTGCCCGCGCTCAACCTCAACTTCTTCACCAAGCTGCCCGGCCCACCCGACGATCCCAATCAGGGCGTCGCCAACGGCATCGTCGGCACGCTGGAGCTTCTGGGGCTCGCGGGCGTGATCAGCATCCCGATTGGCGTCGGAGCGGGCGTCTACATCTCGGAGTTCGGCGGCAGCCGCTACAATACCGTGCTGCGCTTCGCGACGGATGTGCTTAGCGGCCTACCCTCGATCACGGTCGGCGTCTTCATCTACGCGCTCGTCGTGCTGCCGATGCGGCAGTTCTCGCTCTTTGCCGGCGGCCTCGCCCTGGCACTGGTTATGCTGCCGATCGTGATCCGCACGACCGAGGAGATGCTGCGGCTGGTGCCGGGCTCGATCCGCGAGGCCGCGCTGGCGCTGGGCGCGCCGACCTGGCGGACCATCCTGACGTACGCGCTGCCCGCCGCGTTGCCGGGCATCGTGACCGGCATCCTGCTCGCCATGGCCCGCGCGGCCGGCGAGACGGCGCCCCTGTTGTTTACGGCGCTCGGCAATAATCAGTGGAACACGGGCTTGTTCCAGCCGGTGGATGCCCTGACGCTTAAGGTATACTTCTATGCGGGCCAGGCCTATGAAATCTGGCGGCGCGAGTCGTGGGGAGGCGCGGTCGTCCTGGTCACGATGATTCTGATAACCAGTATCCTCACGCGGTTGGCGACAAGGAGTCGAAATGGCCGATAATCCGCAAATGCGGACGACGACGAGGCCGGACCGGGCCGCCGCTCCGGCGAACGGCCCCACCGGCGAACGGGTGCCGATGCGCGCGTTCATGCCCGTCGAGCCGGGCGCTGTGGACGCTGCGCCGGCCACGGCAGCACCGGCCGAACCGATCATCGCCGTGCATGACCTGGTCGCCTGGTACGGCAGCTTCCGCGCGCTGGACCGCGTGAACCTGGAAATCCAGCCGCACCGCATCACCGCCCTGATCGGACCGTCGGGCTGCGGCAAGTCGACCTTCCTGCGCTGCCTGAACCGCATGCATGAGGTGATCCCGCACGCGCGGGCCGAGGGCGAGGTGCTGCTCGACGGCCAGAACATCTATGCGCCGGGCATCAACCCGGTGCAGGTGCGGCGCTACATCGGCATGGTCTTCCAGAAGGCCAACCCCTTCCCGACCAAGTCGATCTTCGAGAACGTCGCCGCCGGTCTCCGTATTCAGCATGCCCCCCGCCATCTGATCGCCGAGCGGGTGGAGCGCAGCCTGCGCCAGGCCGCTCTCTGGGATGAGGTCAAGGACAAGCTGCACCAGCCGGCCACCGCGCTCTCGGGCGGCCAGCAGCAGCGCCTCTGCCTGGCGCGCGCCATCGCCGTCGAGCCGGAGATCGTGCTGATGGACGAGCCCGCCAGCGCGCTCGATCCGATCGCCACCCTGAAGATTGAGGATCTCATGCTACAGCTCAAGGAGCAGTATACAATAGTCGTGGTGACGCACAATATGCAGCAGGCGGCACGCGTGTCCGACACGACCGGCGTCTTCATGGTGCGCCCGGACCGCACGGGTGAGCTTGTGGAAGTCGGGCCGACGCGGGACATCTTCACCAATCCGCAGGAACTCGCGGACGGAAGCCTACATCACCGGCCGAATCGGCTAGCGACCCAGAGAGGGGGAACAGGATATGCCACGCGAGTCATTCGAGCGTAGCCTGCACGACCTACAAGACAGCGTGCTCGCCATGGGCAGCATGGTCAACGCCGCCATCGAGCGATCCACCCTGGCGCTGCGGAACCGCGACATGCGGCTGGCGCGCCAGATCGTCGCCGACGATGCGGCCATCAACGAGGAGCGCTTCCGCATCGAGGGCCAAGCGCTGCTGCTCATCGCGACGCAGGCGCCGATGGCGACCGACTTGCGCCGCCTGGCTTCCGCGCTCAACATCATCACCGACCTGGAGCGCATGGCCGACCACGCGGCGGGTAACGCCCGCATCGTGATCATGATCGGCGACGAGCCGCCGCTCAAGCCGCTCATCGACGTGCCGCGCATGTCCGAGATCTGCTGCGAAATGCTCAACGCCGCGCTCGACGCCTTCGTCGAGGCCGACGCGGCGGCGGCCCGCCGCATCGCCTATCGCGACGACGAGGTGGATCAGCTCTACGACCAGGTCTACCGCGAGCTCCTGACGTTCATGATGGCCGACCCCGCCACGATCAACCGCGCCACGCACCTCCTCTGGGCGGCGCACAACCTGGAGCGCATCGCGGACCGCGTGACCAACATCTGTGAGCGCGTCATCTTCCTGGCCACCGGCCGGATGGAGGAGATCAAGGGCCAGGCGGCTCGCGCCGACATGAGCTAGCCGGCGGCCCGGGCCGCGGCCACGCTCTCGGGCGGCTCCCCGTCGCTGAGAGCGTGGCCGGTGTTTACCCCCCGTTAACGATCCGCCCCGGCTCTTAAACTCCCGTTAACCAGCCTCGGCGATAATGGCATCAGCGCGAAGTGGGAACCGGTGGGCGGGGCCGCGTTGCGGACTGCCCCCGGAAGGAGGGGGGAGATGATGCGCGAGTGCGTGCTGTTGGTGGAGCACGACGACCGGACGGCGCGGCAGATCACCCAGGCGCTGCGCGGGGCCGGGTTCTCGATCATGGTGCTCGGCGATGCCGGCGAGGCGATCGACCTCTTACGCCTCGTCGCCTTCGACCTGGTCCTGGTCGACGTCGGCACACTGCGCTACGTGGGGCCGGCCGCGCTGATGCGCGTCCTGCGCTCCGCGCCGCTACTCCGCTTCACGACACCCGCCACCGTGGGGCCGCAAGGGTCCGCCGGGGCGCTGCTCCTCGACGATACCGGGGCCGATCAGCGGCGCCTGGTAGCCGCCATCGAGGCGCAGCTTCGCCCCGCGGTGCCCCCACTGGCGGGCTAAGCCGCTCGCCATCCCACGCCGGCCGGGCCGGCCCCGTCCCCGCTCAAGTTCGTGGCCTGGAGCGATGCGGCCGGCCTGGTGATGAGCAACTATGACGCGACACAACATGCCCGAGGGCAAGCTGGCGCAGCAGTACACGATGGCCGACAACTTCTTCCACGCGGCCTTCGGCGGCTCGTTCTTGAACCACTTCTGGCTGATCTGCGCCTGCTCGCCCACGTGGCCGAACGCTCCGGCGTACCAAGGTGGCCCAGGATCGACGCCAACGGCACGATGGTGAAGGACGGCGCGGTGACCCCGGATGGCTACGTCAGTCAATACCTCCTTCACCGTGAACAGCCCGCACCCGGCCAACATCACTGACACGACGCAGCTGGTCCCGGAGCAGACCGACTCCGACCATCGGCGACCGGCTGAGCGACAAGGGCATCTCCTGGGCCTGGTACTCGGGCGGCTGGAACGACGCGATCGCCGGCAATCCGGACAAGCTCTTCCAGTACCACCACCAGGCCTTCGCCTTCTTTGCGAATTACGCGACGGGACGCCGGCGTGCTTCCGGGGTTCCCGTTGCCGCCGCCAAACCGGCAGCCTACCCTGCGCCCGCCATGAGCAGGCCCAGGCGCTCGCGCGTCGCCTCGGCGCGCGGCAGGATGGCGACCATGCGACCCCGGTACATCACGCCGACGCGGTCGGCCAGGGCGAGGATCTCGTCGAGCTCGGCCGAGACGAGGAGGACGGCGCGCCCCTGGTCGCGCTGCGCCAGGATCTGGCTGTGGATGAACTCGATCGAGCCGACGTCGAGCCCGCGCGTCGGCTGCGCGGCGATCAGCAGGCGGATGGGCCGCGACAGCTCACGGGCGACGATCACCTTCTGCTGGTTGCCGCCCGACAGGTTGCCGGCGGGCGTCTCGACGCTGGGCGTGCGCACGTCGAACTGGCGCACCAGGCGGGTGGCGAACGCGCGGATCGGCCCATCCTGCAGCACCACGCCCCGCGAGAACGGCGGCTGCGTGTAGGTCGACAGGACCAGGTTGTCGGCAACGGGATATGTCAGCACGAGGCCGTACTTCTGGCGGTCCTCGGGGATATGGGCGAGGCCCGCGGCAATCAGGCGGTGCGGCGTGCGGTTCGTCATGACCTGGCCGTCGAGCACCATCTGGCCGGCCGCGGCCGGGCGCAGGCCCGTGAGCGCCTCGACGAGCTCGGTCTGGCCGTTGCCTTGGACCCCGGCGATACCGAAGATCTCGCCCGGGCGCACGTCGAAGCCGACGTCCTCGACCGCGAACTGCCCGCGGGCGTCCTTGACGCGCAGGCCGCTCACCTGCAGGATGGGCGCGGCCGTCGGCGGCGCGACCGTGCCCGCCGCCAGCGCCGCCACGTCGCTCGCGCCGAGCGCGGCATCGGCCGCCGCGTCCGCCCGATCGCCCGTCAGCGAGATGGTCCGGCCCACCATCATCGTGGCCAGATCCTGCTGGCTGACCGCGTCGGCCTGAGCGTGGCCGACCACGCGGCCCAGACGCAGCACCGTGATTCGGTCGGCGACGGCCAGTACCTCGCGCAGCTTGTGCGTGATGAAGATGATCCCCTTGCCCTGCTTGCGCAGGCCCTCCATGATGACGAAGAGGTCGTCGGCTTCCTGCGGCGTGAGAACGGCCGTCGGCTCGTCGAGGATCAGAATCTCGGCGTTGCGGTAGAACGCCTTCAGAATCTCCACGCGCTGCTGGGCGCCAACCGAGAGGTCGCGCACCACCGCATCGGGGTTGACGCGCAACGTGTACTGCTCGGAGAGCGCGCGGATGCGGGTGGCCGCGGCCTGGCGGTCGAGCAGCACGCCCGCGCGGACCGACTCCTCGCCAAGCATGATGTTCTCGGTGACCGTCAGCGGCGGCACGAGCATAAAATGCTGGTGGACCATGCCGATGCCGCGCGCGATGGCGTCGCGCGGGCTGTGGAAGGTCACCGGCGCGCCGCGTACCAGGATCTCGCCCTCGTCCGGCTGATAGAGCCCGTAGAGGATGTTCATGAGCGTCGACTTGCCGGCGCCGTTCTCGCCCAGCAGCGCGTGCACCTCGCCCGGCCGCAGGTCGAAGCGAACATGGTCGTTGGCGAGCACGCCCGGGAAGCGCTTGGTAATGTCGCGTGCTTCCAGCGCATACGCGGTCGTGGGCAGCGGCGCGGGTCCGTCGTTCATCAACCGATCACCTTGTCACGAGCCGCCCGGGGCGGCGAACCTAGTAGGGCACGCCATCGGCCGCCGGGGGCGTCGACCGGCCGACGAAGCCGGCCAGCACGAGCAGCGTCGCCACGTAGGGCAGCATACCGACGATCTGCGGCGAGATCTGCACGCCGCACGACTGCATGTTGTTCTGCAGCGCCAGGGTGAGCCCGAAGAAGAGCGCGGCCGCCCAGGCGCCGAAGGGCTTCCACTTGCCGAAGATCATCGCCGCAAGCGCGATGAAGCCGAAGCCCGAGGTCAGACCCGGCGTGAAGGCGGGCAGGTAGCCCGGCACGTAGGAGGCGCCGCCCAGCCCGGCGAGCAGACCGCCGACGAAGACCGCGGTGTAGCGCACCCGGTGCACGCTGATGCCGACCGTGTCGACCGCCTTGGGGTGCTCGCCGACGGCGCGCACGCGCAGCCCCCAGGGCGTGTAGTTGAGCACGAAATAGGCGACGAACACGAGCAGGATCGCGACGACGGCGAGGAACTGCACCGAGAACTCCGTACCCGGCACCGTCAGGGTGGGCAGCGTGCCGGGCGAGAGCGGCGCGTTGCGCGCGTACCACTGGCCGTAGAGGAAGCTGGTGAAGCCGAAGCCCAGGATGTTGATGACCGTGCCGCTGATGATCTGGTCGACCTTGAAGGTGATCGACAGCAGGCCGTGGAGCAAGGCCATGAGCCCGCCCACGAGGATCGCCGCCAGCACGGCAATGGGGAGGCTGTGGAAGGTGACCGCGGCCCAGTAGCCGCCGAAGGCCGCACTGAGCATCATGCCCTCGATGGCGATGTTCACCACGCCCGAGCGTTCGCAGGCCAGGCCGCTGAGCGCGCCGAGCGTGATCGGGGTGGCGAAGCTGAGCGTGGTCGCGAGCACGCTGAGCAGCAGCACCAGGATCGGTTGGTCGCAGAGCACGGGGCTACACTTTCTCGCCCCACCCGCTGGTCAGCACGGGGGCGGGGCCGGTCGCCGCGGCGGAGCGCAGGCCGTAGAGGCGGCGCACGATAACGTCGGCGGCGACGAAGAGCAGGATCAGGCCCTGGATCACCGAGATGATCTCGCCAGGCACCTGGGTGTTGAACTGCATCTGCGTGGCGCCCGCCCGCAGCGCGCCGAATAGCAGCGCGGCGAGGACGACGCCCGCGGGCGAGCTCCGGCCTAGCAGCGCGACGGCGATACTATCGAAGCCGTAGCCGGTCGAGAAGCCCAGGCCGAAGTAGCGGTCACCGCCCGGGCTGGTGCGCGTGACGTCCAGCGCGACGCCGGAGACTTCGACGGCGCCCGCCAGGCCGGCGAGCATGCCGCTCAGCGCCATGGCCATAATCACGTTGCGCACGATCGGCATGCCGGCATAGCGCGCGGCCGAGGAATTCGCGCCGGTTGCCCGGATCTCGAAGCCCCAGGTCGTGCGGAACAGGAACCACCAGACCGCGACGGCCGTCAGCAGCGCCAGCAGGACGCCGCTGTGTAGCTGCAACGCGGGGATGAGCATCGGCAGCCAGGAGCTCTGCTGCAGGAGTGGGGTCTGCGCGGCCACCGAGCCCGGCCGCTTCATCGCCCCGCTGAGCATGAGGGCGACGAACTGCAGGGCCAGGTAGTTCATCATGATCGTGGTGATGACTTCGTGCGCGCCGGTGCGCGCCTTAAGGATCCCCGGCACGGCGCCCCAGAGGAAGCCGCCGAGCATACCCGCAAGCAGCACCAAGGGCACGTGGATCAGCGCGGGCAGCTGGAAGGCGTAGCCGACGAAGGCCGCCGCCAGCGACCCGAGCGCCAGCTGGCCCTCCGCGCCGATGTTGAAGAGGCCGCAGCGAAACGCCAGCGCGACGGCCAGCCCGGTAAAGACATAGGGCGTCGACTCGACGAGCGTTTTCGCCAGGGCGGTGGGTGAGCCGAAGGCGCCGGACAGCAAGCCCGCATAGGCGCTGAACGCGGTGCTAAGGCTGCCGCTGGTGCCCCAGATGACCAGCGCGCCGACGAGGAGGGAGGTGAAGATGGCCAGCACGGGCACGAGAAGCTCACGCCCCGCCCGGAGGAGCAGGGCCACCGGGGCGGGTGCGGGCGGCGGCAGGCCACCCACGGGTGCCGCGACCGGCGGCGAGACCGTTACGCCCGGATCGGTCGCGACGGGGCGGTTTTCGGACATATCTCCTGACCCTGCGGCCCCCTGCGCCCCGGCCGGGACACAGGGGGCCAACCGGCACCGGCGCCTGTGAGCGCCCCGGTGCGAGACAGCGGGTTTACGGCTTCACAGGCGGCACGCCGGTCTTGATGCTGCCGTCGGCGATGCCGGCCGTCAACTCCTGCATCTTCTGCTTGACGGTATCGGGCACCTTCGAGTCGAGATCATGATACGGCGCAAGGCCGACGGTGCCATAGTTGTTGCCGCCCTTGAGGGTGCCGGCCTGTGCTTCCTTGAGCAGGTTGAAGACGCCCGGGGTGAGCAGCTTCATCGCGCTCGTCAGGAGGACCGGCTGTGCCTCGGGCACCGTGAGGTACTGGTCGGTGTCGACGCCGATCGCCATCACGCCCTTGTCCTTGCGCTCGGCCGCGGCGTAGAGCGCGCCATTGCCGGTGCTGCCGCCTGCGCCGAAGACAATGTCGGCGCCCTTATCGAACATCGAGAGCGCGGTCGTCTTGCCCCAGGCCGGGTCGTTGAAGGTCTTGCTGATGTCCACGTCGCTGTGGTAGACGACCTGGACCGTGATGTCCGACTTGATCGACTTGGCGCCGGCCCGATAGCCTTCGCCATAGCGCCAGACCGGCGGCACGGTATCTGTGCCGAGCACGGCGCCGATGTTGTTCGTCTTGGTCATCTGGGCGGCCAGCGCGCCGGCCAGATAGCCCGCCTGGTCCTCATTGAAGACGAGGCCCGCGAGGTTCGGAAGCGTGTCGGTCTGGGCCTGATCGACGCCGATGAACAGGGTGTCGGGGTTGGCCTTGGCGGCAGCCGTCGTCGCATCGGCGAGCGCGAAGCCGACGGTCACGATGACGTCATACTTGTCCTGGATGAACTCGATCGATCAGGTTCGCGTAGTCGGTGGCGTCCTTCGGCTCGAGGTACTTGATGTCGGCGCCGAGCTCCTTCTGCGCCTGCACCACGCCTTCATACGACGACTGGTTGAAGCTCTTGTCGTTGATCGAATCCGACGTCGGTCACGAGGCCGACACGCAGCGTCTTGCCGCCGGGCGCGGCCGCCGTGGTCGGCGCGGTGGTCGGCGCGGTCATGGCCGGGGTCGTGGCGGTCGGCGCCGGGACGGGCGTCTCGGTCGGCGCGGCCGTGCCGCACGCCGAGACCAGCATGCCGGCGGCGAGCAGCAAGGCGCCCACCCGGGCGCCCCCAGGTTTGAAGAACTTGAACAAAGCGATCCTCCTCTGTGAACTTGCGTGGCGGACGCGCCGAACGCACCGGCCACGTCCCGCCGGGCCCGCTCCCTCTGCGGTCCGGCCTGTCACCACTCGTTCCGCGCCCAACGGAGCCGCGGTTCGCGCGTATTATATCACAGCCCGCCCCGCCTGTCAGCAGCGTCCGGTGCGAAGTGGGCCTGCCGCACGCCTGCTTGACGCCGCACGGCTTAGGACGTATACTGAGGCCTGAAGCGCGCGGGAGGCGTATCCCTCCCGTATTCCAGCCCGGAGGTCACTCGCCGCCGTTCCGGACGGGAACGGTGCCGCTCATGTATAAATTCCTTCCACCTGGTACGCTGCTCCACGGCCGGTACCGCATCGTGCGCGTACTGGGTGGTGGTGGCATGGGCGCCGTCTATCTGGCGGACGATACCGCCACGCCCGGACTCCCGGTCGCCGTGAAGGAGATGCGCACCGAGTCGGAGGCGACGGGCGACGTCGATACCCCCGAGGCCCGCGAGGAGCGCAAGCAGGCGCTCGAACTCCTTCCAGCGCGAGGCCGCCATTCTCAAGCCCCTGTCGCACCCCAACTTGCCTATCTTCAGCGATGCCTTCGAGGAAAACAGCCGGCCCTATCTGGTCATGGAGTTCATCCCCGGCGAATCGCTCGAGAAGAAGCTGGAGCGCCTGGCCGGCAAGCCCATGAACGAGCGCGAGGCGCTCTACTACGGCATCCAGGCCGCCCGCGTCCTGCGCTACCTGCACGGCCAGCACCCGCCGATCATCTTCCGCGACGTGAAACCGGCCAACCTGATGGTGATGCCGAACTATCAGCTAAAGCTGATCGACTTCGGCATCGCGCGCACGTATAAGGTCGGCCAGCGCAAGGACACCGTCTCGATGGGCACGGCGGCCTACGCGCCGTTCGAGCAGTTCGGCAAGGGGCAGACGGACGGCCGCTCCGACATCTACTCCCTCGCCGCCACCCTGTACCACCTGCTGACCGGCCGGCCGCCGACCCCGGCCACCACGCCGACGGGCCTGCGCGACCTGAACCCGCTCGTCACCCCGGAGACCGAAGCGCTGATCATCCGCTCCATGGCACGCGACATGAGCAAGCGCCCCCAGACCGCGCTTGAGTTCGAGCAAGAGCTTCGGCAGTGCTACGGCATCCCGTTCCAGGAGCCGCGCCCACTGCCGCGCCCCGGCCAGCCGGCGCTGGCGCCCGCCCCGCGGCCCGCCCCCGCGATGCCGGCACCGGCGCCCGCCGCTGCGTCCGTGAGTGCCTCCCCGGCCCCGGCGCGGCCCATGCCGGTGCCCGCCGCCGCGGCCCCGGTAGCGACCGCCGCGTCGGCTCCCGCGCCCGTGGCCGTGGCGCCCGCGGCGGCGCCCGTTGCTCCGCGCCCAACCGCCGCGCCCGCGGCGCCCGCGCTGACAGCCGCGCCGCCGCGCCCGGCCGTGCAGCCGTTCCCGGCCCCGGCGCCGGTGGCGCACCCACGCTGCCCAAAGTGCGGCCACGTGAACAAACCGGGCGCGCGCTTCTGCGGCGCCTGCGGCACCAGTCTGGCCGGCCGCCCGCCCGCGGTCCTGCAGGTGCTGGGGCCGCGCGGCGTGCTCTGGGAGCGGCGCATCGCGTCGAACGAGAATCCCTTCCTGATCGGGCGGCGCAGTGTCTCGCGCCAGGTGTTCCCGCATATTGATTTGACCTACAGCGACCCGGCCGCCTATATCTCGCGCCGCCATGCGCAGATCCTGATCGACGAGCGTGGCTATCGCCTCCAGGATCTCGGCTCGGAGAACGGCACCTTCGTCAACGACGTGCGCATCCCGTCCAATCAGGCCGTGCCCCTGCATAACGGCGACATCATCCAGGTCGGCAAAGTGCAGATGCAATTCAGCCTGAGTTAGGTTACCAGCCAGCCGATAGGAGGCTTTATCCCTGATGATTCCGGTTTCGCAACAATCCCTGTCTGACACCGACCCGACCGCACACCCGCGGCGCCGGGCCCGGGCGGGCCTCGTGCTCGGCGCCGCGTTCTTGTTGGCCCTGATCGCCCTGCCGATCGCCACGGCCGCCGCACCCGCCGCGGGACCCGCCGGCCTGCCGGCCGCCCAGGCGGCCACGGCCACGGTCGGCGCAGCCGACGCGGTGCAGACCGGCGCACCGGCCCCCGTGCAGACCGGCGGCGCAGCGCAGCCCGTCTTGACCGGCGCACCCGCGCCCGCGATCGGCAGCACACAGCCGGTCGCGCCCGCACCCGCCGATAGTGGCGCGCCCTGGCTGCCTTGGCTCGTCGGCGCCGTGCTGGTCGCGGGCCTGGCCGGGCTGGGCGTTTTCGCGCTGCGCCAGCGCAGCCTGACCCCGGTAGCGCCCGTCCAGGGCCTGGTACCTGCGGGGGGCGGAACCGCCGCCGCGGCGACCGGCACCCCGAACCCGGCCCCGCCACCCGCCCAGGTGCGCTGCCCGAACTGTGATGCCATGAACCCGGCCGATCGGCGCTACTGCGACGAGTGCGGCCAGGATCTGCAGCCTGCCGTTGCGCCGGTCGCTACGCCGGCGGCCGCGCCGGCAGTCGACGAGGCGACCACGCCTTACCTGGAGACCCTGTCGCGCGCCGACGAACAGCTGGAATACGTGCTCGCGCGGGGCACCGTGAATATCGGCCGCGCGCTGGACAATGACGTCGTGATCGACGACCAGTTCATCGGCTGGCAGACCGTCTCTCCGCACCACGCCCGGCTGACGCGGGAAGAGGACGGGTTCGCGATCGAGGATCTCAGCTCCGACAACGGCACCTTCGTCAACGGCGCGCGCACGGGCGACAATGTGCTGGCCGACGGCATGGTACTCGCTCTGGGCAAAGTCGAGTTCATCTATCGCGTGCCGCACGAGTGAGCGAGGAGGATGATGGCGGACCAGGCGCTCAGCGAAACCCACGGCACCGCACCGCTGCCCAGCCGGCCTGACCGCGCTCCCGAGGGAGTGACGCCGGCCGAGGCGCCGACCCAGATCGTGCCGTACGACACGAGCATCCTGCATGCCCTGCCGTCGGGGGCGCGCATCGTGTGCCGCTACGTCCTGCAGGAGCTCACCGCGACCACCGCCGACCGCAACACCTACACGGCGGTCGTGCCGCACCTGCAAGCCTGTGCGACCTGCCTGCTGCCCGCCGCCCCGGACGCGACCACCTGCGCGCGCTGCGGCGCCACCCTGGCGGGAGCGACGCCGCCCGCGGCCTACGAGGTCACGGAGGCTTTCGAGGCCGAGCAGCTGGTGCCCTCCCCTGCAATCCTCGACCAGCAGCTGGAGCACCCGAACCTGGTCCGGCTCGTCGAGCTCCTGACGTACACGCCGTATGGCCCGCCCCGCGCCTACCTGGTCAGCGAGGTGCCCGCCGGCACGCGCCTGAGCGAGGTACCGCTGCCCCAGCCGCCCGCCGACGTGCTGGGCTGGGGCGTGCAGATCAGCGACGCGCTGCGCTATCTGCACGGCAAGGACCTGGTCAGCCCCGGCGTGACCCCGGCCGGCGTGGTAGTCCACAACGACACCGCCTGGCTGGCCAATTTGGCCGGTGCGCGCCCCGTCAGCACCACCCCCGAGGATCGGGCACGCGAGCAGGCCGACGACGTGGCGCAACTGGCCGCCAGCCTGTACGAGACGCTGACCGGCGTCTACGCGAGCGCCGCGGGCAAGGGACCCCTGCTGCCGGCCGGCACGCCACCCGAGGTGGAGCAGGCATTTGCGCGTGTGCTGCGGCCCCCGGCCGGCAGTGCGCCGATTACGGCCGCCGAATGGTACGACCTCATCATGCAGGCGCGCGACGCCGTCACCGCGGCGGGGCCGGGCCTCCGCATCCGCTCGGGCCGCGTTTCGGACGTCGGCCGCCACCGCCCGCTAAACGAGGACAGCCTGGCCGTCGTCGAGTGCCAGGTCGTGCTCAAGTCGCGCAGCGCCGGGCTGGGCGTCTACGCCGTCGCCGACGGCATGGGCGGCCACGCGGGTGGCGAGGTGGCGAGCGCGCTCGCTATCGCGGTTGTGACGCGCGACCTGCTCAACTCCCTTGTGGCGCCGGGCTTTGAGCCGACCGACGAGGACATGGGCAGCGCCGAGGTCAGCGACGTGCTGACCGGCGCCGTGCAGCGCGCCAACATGCGCATCCACGAGGAGCGCGAGGGCCGCGGCACCGACATGGGTACGACACTGGTGCTCGCCGTGGTCACGGGGGCGCGGGCCTACATCGCCAACGTCGGCGACAGCCGTGCCTACGTGCTGCATCCCGGCTTCGGCCAGACGCCGTCGCTGTCCCAGGTCACGGTGGACCACTCGGTGGTGCAGCGCCTCGTCTCGATGGGCCAGATCTCGGCGACCGACGCGAAGCAGCACCCCTTCCGCAATATGATCTACAAGTCGCTGGGCGAGCGGCCGCAGGTCGAGCCCGACCTCTTCGTCGAGACGCTGATCCCGGGCACGCGGATCTTGCTCTGCTCCGACGGGCTGAGCGGCATGGTGCCCGACACGCGCATCGCCGAAATCTTGGCCGCCGAGAACGATCCGCAGGTGGCTTGCACCCGGCTGGTCGAGGCGGCGAACAACGCGGGTGGCGTCGACAACATCACGGCTGTGACGATTTATGCCGAAGCGGCCTGAGGCGGTGGCCGCGCACGGCCCAGGCGTGGGGAAACGGGCGCCAGGCACGGCCTCAGGCGTGGACCGACATAACAAAGCTCCAGGCGTGGCGTTACCATTCACAGCGCGCACGGCTGAGGCAGCGATCGTGTAACCCGGCGCGCAATGAAGGGCCGCGGGCATTATGGCCCGGGCCAGGAGGAGCGCATGGACCAGGAGAACGACAGACAGCCGCCCAGGGTATTTCCACCCGGTGAGGGCACGCCCGCCGATCCGCCGCCCGCGGCACCCGCCACCTCCGAATCGGTCAACCCCGCCGTCGGCACCCCGCACACTCCTGCCCTCAAGACACCGCCGCCCATCATTCACAGCGCGGGCGACGCCCACCCCGGCGAGTCCAACCCGGCGGCGCGCGTGACCCGGCCCGACGGCGCGCCCGCCGTCGATACCGCCGCCTTCCTGGCCGCCCGCGAAGACGCGGAGGAGGCGATCCGCGCCCAGGCGGAGCGGCGGGCGCCGGGCGAGACGGCGGCCGAAGAGGCCGAGGACGTCGCCGAGATGCCCGCGGTCTATCTGTCGCCCAACGAGACGTATACCACGCTTGGGCTGAACGACGAGGCCGAACCCGACCTCGCGCCGCGCATGGTCGTGAAGGCGTCGGAGTATGCCGAAGCGATTGGTCGCGTGGAGCGCCAGGCGCATCACGACGAGGAGGCCATTCCCAACAGCCCGCCGATGCGCAACACGCCTACCCCACCGCCGGCCAACCACCCGGCCCCGGCGTCCGGGAGCGTGACCGCGGTCTTCGCCACCCTGGAGGCCGCGCAGAGTGCCGTCCACGCCCTGCAGGAGATCGGCGTGCCGGCGGCGGACATCGCGATCACCGCGCGCCGGCTGGGCGACTACAGCCCCACGGGAGCCGAGACGGACGAGGTCGTGCCCGCGGGCGAAGGCAGCTACCGGCGCAGCACGACGGAACTGCCGAATGAAGAAGAGCTTCCCTCGACCATCATGGCCGAGACGCCCGAGATGCCGGCCGATGCGCCGGTGCCGGGCGCGCCGCCCGTGACTGCCGGCGACCGGGGCGGGCTGGCCCGCGACGAGGGGCTCGTCTCGCGCATCGATCGCCCCGCCGACGCCGAGATCTACAGCGATTTCGCCCGCTCGGACGCCGACCGGCGCACGGTGGAGCAAGAAGGCCGCGCGCAGACGGGCGAAGCGGCCGCCTCAACCGCCCCGGACACCGGCCTGGGGTCAGACGGCGCGCTGGTGACGGTGCGCACCGACGCGCGCACGCGCGACGCGGTGACGGTGTCGCTGCGGTCACACGGAGCACAACGCGTACAGTGAGCCGGTGCGGTACGGCCGGCTTTTCTCTCTTACCCAGCGGTTGCACGCTCTCGCGTGAGCGAGCGCCGGCCGGGCCGCGCCCCGCCCGCCCGGACTTGGCCGGGCAATGGGCCTGCGTGGTCCTTGAGAGGTTCTGAGGACGGGTCAGAGGCAAGTAGCAAGGAGGATCCAAACCATGGCAGCACCCGAAGCATACTGTGTTAAGTGCCGAAAAAAGGTCGAGATGAAGGACCCGCAGCAGGTGACGATGCAGAACGGCCGCCCGGCCACGCGCGGCACCTGCCCGACGTGCGGCACCTCAATCTTCCGGATCGGCGGTGGGTCCAGCGCCTCCGGCCAGGCCAAGCAGGGCTCGTAGTCGTCCGGCGCGCGGCGCCCGTGGAGCAGTTGTGGCCGCGGGCGCCGGCCCGGCCAACCGGAGCGAGCCGGGGTCCTAGCGGACCCCGGCTCGACGCTTTAATCGGAGCCTGTGCGAGATGAGTTCCGCGCTGGGCGGCTGCACACCGCCGAGCGCGGCGTGCCGGCGCGCCGCGTTTCGCGGCCTCCCGCCACGCCGGTCCTCGCGTCGCGACGTTGATCATCGCCGTGCAGATCACCGGCCCGCGACCGGCCGGCACGACCGCAGCGATCTTCCTCAACGGGCGCCGGCGGTGCGGCTGCGCGAACGAGCACGCCTCCACTCGGCGACGGGGCGGGACGAGCGTACGTTCTCCACCGCCCATCCCCTTGCTTCGGTCACATATGCGCGTGTCGTTTCGTCATTAGGGTGCGAGCATTCCCCGGCTGATGTGGTCGGCACCGCGGTCGATCAGGCCGGTTGTCCATCACCGGTCCCTTGGCAGTGGGGCCTGTATTCTTGGTTGCGCGGGGACCAACAGTTGGATCCCGATCGCACCCGGCTAGAATACCCGGAGGGAACATAAGTCAGTATGGTGCAAGAATATATTGTGATTCGGGGCGCCCGCGAGAACAACCTTAAGGATGTCTCGCTGCGGCTGCCCAAGCGCAAGATCTCTATCTTTACCGGGGTATCTGGGTCCGGGAAGTCCTCGATTGTGTTTGACACAATTGCCAACGAAGCACAACGCCTGTTGTTTGAGAACTTTAGCATGTTCGTCCGCAACTTTCTGCCGCGCTATCCCCAACCGGACGCTGATGCGATCGAGAATCTGAGCATGGCCGTGATTGTTGACCAGAAGCGCCTGGGCGGTGGCTCCCATTCCACGGTCGGAACCGTGACCGACATCGCATCCGTGCTGCGGCTGCTCTTTTCGCGCATCGGCAAACCGTATGCGGGTTCTGCCAACGCCTTTTCGTTCAACGACCCGCAGGGCATGTGCCCGGAATGCAACGGCCTGGGCCGGAAGATCGGCATTGCCACGGAAGCGCTAATTGATACGGCGAAATCACTGAACGACGGAGCGGTCAGCGCCCCAGGTTTCGCCGGCTGGGAGTGTGAGCTTTATGCGCATTCCGGCTTCTTCGACAACGATAAGAAGATCGCCGATTATACGGCAGAGGAACGGGACCTGCTCCTCAACGGCGAACCGCGCAAACACACGGGTCTGCCGTACAACACCTATGAGGGCCTGGTGGTTAAGTTCAATCGCAAGTTCGTCGCCCGGGACATCCAGACGCTCTCGCCGCGCATACGGCAAAAGGTCGAGCCGTTTCTGAAGCTCGGCCCCTGCCCGCTCTGCAAGGGTGCCCGGCTCAACCAGGCGGCGCTAAGCTGCAAGGTGGCGGGATGCAATATCGCCGAAATGGCGGCGATGGAGGTGGATCAGCTCCTAGAGGTAGTCAAGGGTATCACCGAACCGGCGGTGGCGCCGATCGTTCGCACGTTGACCGAACGGCTGCAGCATCTGGTGGAGATTGGCCTGGAGTATCTCAGCCTGGATCAACTCACCGATACACTGTCCGGCGGTGAATCGCAGCGGGTCAAAATGGTCAAGCATCTGAACGGCAGCTTGGTCGATGTCATGTACATCTTCGACGAGCCGAGCATCGGACTTCACCCGCGTGATGTCCATCGTCTGAACGAGCTCCTGGAGAAATTGCGCGACAAAGGGAACACGGTCATTGTCGTAGAGCACGATCCTGATGTGATCAAGAGGGCCGATTACATCGTCGACATCGGACCACAAGCCGGGAGCGAAGGCGGCGAGATTGTTTATGAAGGCGACTTCGCTGGGCTGCTCCAGGCCGACACGCTGACCGGCACCTATTTGCTGCGCACGCGGCCGCTGAAGGAGAGCTTTCGCCAGGCAGCCGGCACCCTGCCAATCGCCCACGCCACGGTGAACAACTTGCAGGATGTCAGCGTGAATATCCCCACGGGCGTGCTGACGGTCATCACCGGCGTGGCTGGTTCAGGCAAGAGCTCGTTAATCAGCGAAGCCTTTCTCAGTCAGCACCCGGAAGCCCTGGTAGTGGATCGATCATCCTTGAGCACGTCCAGCCGCTCCAATCCGGCTACCTATACCGGCATAATGGACGACGTGCGTAAAGCCTTCGCGGCAGTCAACAAAGTTGATGCCGGTCTGTTCAGCTTTAACTCCAAGGGCGCCTGCCCGAACTGTCAGGGACTCGGCGTGACCTACACGGACCTCGGCTTCCTTGAAGGGGTCAAGCTCCCGTGCGAGGTCTGCGGTGGGAAACGCTTTAAGGACGAGGTGCTGGCCTATACGTTGCACGGGCAATCCATTGCGGATGTCTTGAACATGACCGTCCGCCAGGCCCTGGCGTTCTTCCAGATTCGGGAGGTGCAGCCAAAGCTCCAGGCGCTGAGCGATGTGGGGCTGGACTACCTGACCCTCGGTCAGCCCATGAGCACCCTCTCCGGCGGCGAATGCCAGCGGATTAAACTAGCCGGCGAACTCCACAAGAACGGCAGTATCTATGTCATGGACGAGCCGACAACCGGCCTGCATCTATCGGACATTGGTCGCTTGCTCACCATTATCAACCGGCTGGTGGACGGTGGGAACACGGTGATCGTGATTGAGCACCATCGTGATCTGATTCGCAACGCGGACTGGATCATCGACATGGGCCCGGAAGGCGGCAATAAGGGCGGCAAAGTCATCTTCGAGGGGACGCCGCAAGACCTACTCGGGGCCACGCATTCGCTGACGAGTCAGTATTTGTAGGCGACCAGGTGCCCGGGCGCGGGCGCGCGGGCAGCGCGCACATCCCCGCCGTCGCGATCTCCACCGCTGGCGCCCGCGCGCCACCCCGGTCGCCACCTCCCCATCGCCAATAGGGCCGCCGTGACCACGACTGCGCGCCGCGTGCCCGAAGTGCCGATCCGCAGGCGGCCTTGGCGCCCGGTCACCTGACCCGCTTAGCGACTCCAGGAAATGCCGCTCGCCGCGTCCACACCGGCCCCGTCGGTCAGCTGCTGCGGCGTGCCCGCGGTGACCCCCGTGCTCGCAACCGTCAGATCGACGATGTAGATCTGGAAGACGCCGCCCAACTCGGCCACGAAGGCCAGCTGTTTGCCGTCGGGCGAGAAGGCCGGTGCGCGGGCGCGCCCCAGCTGCGTCAGCTGCACCGGCGGCGTGCTGCGGTCGGGCGGGCCGATCCAGATGTCGGTCTGCTTACCCGTGCGCTGCGCCCAGGCGATCCAGGCCCCGTCGGGCGACCAGGCGGGATCGTACGCGCCGTCCGCGGGTGCGGCGACCTCGTTCCAGACCCCGGAGTTGAGATCCAGGCTCCAGATCTCGTCTTTGCCGCTGCCCATGCTCGTGCCCGCGATTGCGCTGCCGTCGGGCGACCAGCGGGGGTGCTCCAGGGGCGGATTGGGCGGGCTTGTCGTGAGCGAGTGCGGGTTCTCGCCGTCGGGCGCCATGATCCAGAGAACCGGGGCGTCGAAGCCCAGGTCGGAGACGTAGGCCAGGCGGCTGCCGTCGGGCGCCCAGGCGGGCATGAGCGCCCAGACGGCCTGCTGCACGTACTGGTAGCTGCCCGTTTCGGCGCTCGGCCGGTTATCCGTCAGGAACGTGGGGTCACCGCCGGTCGACGCTTGCGTGAGGATGTCCGAGAAGCTGTCGTCGTTGCGCACGTACGCTAGGCGGCCGCCGTCGGCCGAGAGGACGGCCGAGGCGTCGTGCCCGGTCTTGGTGACCTGGTGGGGGCCGCCCTGCCAGATCCAGATATTGCCGCCAATCACGTAGGCGATGCGGCCCGCGATGGACGGCGCTCGCAGCGACGCTGGCAGCACCCCACGGGGCGCCAGCACCGCCAGGAGGACCAGCCCAGCCAGTGTCGCCAACACACCGGCTCCGATTCGTCCTCGCATATGTATCTCCTGGTGCGAACCTCTCACGATCGGCGCGTCCGGTACGTCACACCGCCAGCCGCCGATACAGCGCGTAGATCCAGGGCCGGTAGACAAAGTCCCAGGCACCCAGATACTCGACCTCCTGTCCGCCAAATCCTTGCTTGAACCGATAGACGCCCCACAGCCCCTGGCGCACGTTCTGGTTGGCCTCGGCCGGCGGCGCCTCGGCCTCCGGCGCGTCGGGGATACCCCAGAAATCGTAGCGGCGGCAGCCGTGGGCGCGCGCCCAGCGCATGGCCTCCCACTGCAGCAAATAGGTCGGCATGTGCTCACGGCCGCGATCGGCGCTGGCGCCGTACATGTAGATCGCCTCGTCGCCGAAGGCGAAGCCCAGCAGCCCCGCCAGCGGCACGTCGCCGCCGTCCGGGTGGTCGGCCAGCAGCAGCACGGCGACCGGCCGCTCCGTCGGGTCCGCCGTATCGGGGAAGAGCTCCCAGACCCGGCGATAGTAGTCGAAGCTGTGCAGCCCGAACTCGTCGCGCTCGCCGGTGACCTGCATCAGGTCGTAGAACTGCCGCACGTCGTCCAGCGTGACGGCGGGACGCACGCGCACGCCGCGGCGCTGCGCCAGCCGGATATTATAGCGCGTCTTCGGCTTCATCGCCGCAAGCAGCGTGTCCTCGGGGGCGTCGGGCCGCAGGTCGAGCGTGATACTGCGCTGCGGCTGCACGCGGCGCGCCGGGCGGAAGCCCGCGGCTTGCAGCGTGCGTGCCGCCCGCGGGCTCGCGGGCAGGTCGGGCTCAATCTTGAGGAAGACCGCGTGGTGGCGGCGGCAGTAGGCGTGCAGCCCGGCCAGCAGGGCCGCCCCCGCGGGGGTCAGGTCGTCGAGGGCGAGCAGCGGCCCGCGCGGCACGTAGGCGACGCGGAGCGGAATGCCTGGACGCGGCGCGCGGAAGAGCACCTGGGCTCCGGCGAGGATACGGTCGCTATCCGGCGCGCGGACGGCGAGGCGGGCGGGCGTCCAGCCTTGCTCCCCCTTGAAGGCGCCCCATTCCCAGGACTGCAGCAGATGGCCCGTGGGCTGCGCGGCCGCGAAGCGATCCCACGCCGCGGACTCGTCGGCACGCACGAGGCCGACGCGAAGCGGCGCCGCGGGCGCGGCGGGGGGAGCGGTGGTGATCATGCTGCCCCATGATAGCGCGGCTTCGCATGCTATGTCAAGTCGTTTAGCGCGCCGCGGGCGGCCGCCGCGCGGCGCGTCACCCGCATGCCGGGTGCTACAGCAGGCCGGTGAGGTGCCGCACGAGCGGGGCCAGCGCGGGATCGTCGGGATCGAGCAGGCACGCGGCCGCGGCTTCGGCGAAGACCGCGGTCGGAGTCGCGGGCTCCTCCGGCGGAAGCGCGGGCGACGCCTCCTCCGGCGGGGCGACCGGCACGAGAGCCGGGACAGCGGGGAACGAGGGCGAAGCGTGCGGCGGCTCGACGTATGGCGGTGGGGTCAGGTCGATGGTGGGTGCCGGGCGGCCTTGCAGGCCGGCGAGGAAGGTCAGGTAGCCCTGCGCGGCGCCCTCCAGCGTATGCTGCGTGCCGACGTAGCGGCGTGCGGCCCGCCCCATCGCGGCCCGCAGGTCCGGCCGGGCGGCCAGGAACTCCAGATAGGCGAGCAACAGCTCCTCCTCGATGTCGCCCACGTCGACCTTGCCGGCTGCCGCATCGGGCAGCTCGGTGAACGAGCCGACGCGCGAGACGAGCACCGGCTTGCCGCCGCCCATGATGCGCAGCAGCGCGGCCGACGTCTCGCCTGCCGTCGGGTAGCGGAGGTTGATGCAGACGTCGGCGGCGGCCAGGTAGTCGGCGAACGCGGGCGGCGGGGCGTAGCCGACGACACGCACACGGTCGCCCAGACCCAGCATGCCGATCATGCGGTCGACGTCGTAGTTGGGCGAGCGGCTGCCGACCAGCAGGAAGAGGCTGCGCGGCCGGCGCAGGCTAAAGGCCTTGAAGGCGCGCAGGGCCACGTTGAGGCGCTTGTAGGGGTTCAGGTGGCCGATCGAGGCGAGCACGAAGACGTCGGGGTCGATGCCCAGCCGGGCGCGCGCCTCGGACTCGGGCACGTAGGGCGGGAGGGGCACGCCCATGTTGACCACCGCCAGCGGCACGCCGGGCCGCACGCGCTGCACCTGATCGGCCATGTAGCGGCTGTGCACGATCACGCCCGCGGCGCGCTCCAGCGCCTCCTCAACCAGCGGGAACTCGAACAGCGCCTCGGGGTGCTGGCCGAGCAGCACGCGCTCGGCGGCGGCGCGGCCGGCGGCACCGTAGGTCGCGGCCATGGTCGCCAGGTAGCGATTGCCCCGCCCGCGGTTGAGCGCCATCCACATCCGCAGGTGGTGCAGCACGAACTCGTGGAGCACGAGCACGCCGGGCGTGCGCAGCAGCCGGGCGTAGATGTAGGCGTGCGCGGGGCTGTTGCCCATCTGGTAGACCACGCTGTCATAGGGCCGGCGGCCGGCGGCGCGGTCGAAGGTTCGCGCGGGCAGCACGGTCACGCCGGGGCCGAGCGCCGGGTTCGCGGGCTTGTAGCGGTCGATGTAGACGTCGATCTCGGCGCCGCGGGCGAGGTACGGTAATAACTCCTCGCTGTAGTCGGAGATGCCCGACTGCACGGGGTTGAGCGGGCTGAAGTAGGCCAGACGCATCAGAAGGCGCTCCGCAACAGCGTGTCGACCACATGCTCCCAGGTGATATCGGCCACGCGCGCCGCGCCCGCCGCGCCGAGGGTTGCGGTCCGCGCGGGGTCGGCCGCCACTTGCGCCAGCGAGCCCGCGACCGCCTCGGGAGTCGGCGCGGTCACGTAGCCCGTGACGCCGTTCTCGACGAACTCGAGCACGCCCCCGGCGTCGGCCGTGGTGATCACCGGCTTGGCCGAGGCGAAGGCCTCGACGGTGGCGAAGCCGTAGTCCTCGTCGACGGGGGCGTAGTAGACCGCACGGGCGCCCGCGTAAAGATCCGCGGCCTCCGCGTCGGAGACGCGGCCGGCGAAGCGCACGCGCTCGCGCAGGTCCAAACTGCCGGCCAGGCGCTCCAGCGCGGCGCGGTCGGGACCGTCGCCCGCGATGATGTAGCGCAGCGGCGGGACATTGCCCGGCACGGCGGCGGCCGCGCGCAGCAGCAGGTCCACGCGCTTGGCCGCGTCGAGCCGGTTGAGGTGCAGCACGTAGTCGCCCAGCGGGCCGGGATGGAAGCCGGCGCGCAGCGGCGGGTAGAGTGGCGTGGCGGTCAGGTCGTTGAACTTGCGCAGTCGCGCGGCCACGTTGCGCGAGATGGCGAACAGGGCGCGGCTCTCGCCCAACGTCTGACGGTCGAGCGCCATGAGCCAGCGGCGGAAGCGGCGGTCCTCGGGCGAGCCCGTCAGGTCGCTGAGCGGCGTGCCGAACCAGTCGTAGGCCTGGCGGTGCTGGTGCACCAGCCAGGTGACCTTACGCGGGTGCTGCACGACGTACGACGGAAACTTGGTGCAGATGGCGAGGTCGACCGGCACGCCGTTCGACTCGCGGATATCGATCATCCGCCAGGCGAGCACGCCGCCCACGAAGGACTCGCGCGGGTACCACTTGAACGGCAACACGATCTCGGCGACCTGATGGCCGCGGGCGCGCAGCGCCGCGATCAGGCCCTCGACGAGCACCTCGTTGCCGCCGTGGATGAAGGGCACCTGCGTGGTGCAGACGGCGATGCGCAGGGGCCGCGCCGTGCTCATGACGCCTGGGGGCCCGGCGCGGGCGGTTCAGACGTGGACCCGGCCGCCGGAGGCACGCCCAGCGCCGCCTCCAGGGCGGCCACGCGCTCGTCGAGCACCTGCCATTCACGCGCCTGGCGCTCTGCGCTCGCGCTCGCCTCGACCAGTGCGCGGGCCACGGCGCTGTTGAAGCGGTTTTGCTGCTCCACGATCGGGTTGATGTACCAGCGCAGCAGCACGCGCGTGGCCTTCTTCGCGTAGGCCAGGGCGGTCCCTACGCCGGGCACGTGCCAGGTGATCGGCAGGTGCGCGCTCACGAACCAGAGGTCGTTGACCTCGTCCACTGCCTGCCGGAGCTGTGACAGGCTGTAATCGCCGCCCGCGCCCGCAGCGGCGGCGCCGTCGCCCAGGCGCGCCCGGCGGCGCCGGATCTGCTCGCGCACGTCGGCGAGCACCTGCGCCGGGTCGGCCGGCGACTCGGGCGGCTCCATCCCGGAGCTCATGCGCTCTCTCCTTCCTGGCCGGGCGGACGGGCGCCCGCGTCTGCCGCCTCCGCGGCGGGCGGCGCCAGCGCCTGCTCCAGCCCGGCATGCACGCGCAGCGCCGCCTCCAGGCCGCTGACCTGCGCGGCAAGCTCGCGCACGGCGCGGGCCAGGGCGGCGTTGTACTCGACCTGCTGCGCCACGATCGGATCGACGTACCAGCGGGTCCAGAGGTTGTTCAGGCGCGTGCGCAGCCAGGCCAGTCCGGGGATTCGCGACTGGAACGGCCGTGCCGCCACGCGCCAGGCCGCTTGCGCCTCGGCCACGGACGCCTGCAAGGCCGCGTGGCGCGCGGCCGCCGGGCCGGGCGCCAGGGGCGGCAGCGCGGGCGGCGCGCCGGGCGCGGCTGCCACGGCGGCGAGCGCAGCCGCGTCCGCGTAGAGGTTCAGGCTGCTTCCGCGGTCAGCGGGCGCCAGGTCCCCGCGCAGGCGGGCCTCCTCGGCGGCGGCAAACGGGCCCCGCACCTGCGCGGCGGCATAGTGGCGCAGCACGTAGCGCAGCCGATTCCGCTGGTAGTAGCGGAAATAGGCCGCGCCACCGTGCTCCAGCGACGCCGACTCGCGGTGCGTCGCCTGCGCTGCGGCGATGTACCAGACCGAGTAGCCCGCGGCCCAGGCGCGAGCGCAAAGATCGACATCCTCAAAGTAGGCGGGCCAGAAGCCGGCGTCGAAGCCGCCGAGCGCCCTCGCCGCCTCCCGGGTGATCGCCAGCGCGGCACCCGTCACGAAGGCGACAGCCGCGTCGGCGGCGAAGGCCGGATCGTCGGCCGCGCCGTGCCCGCGATGCGCGCCGCGCGCCTCGGGGAAGGCAAAGACACCGCCCGCGTGCTGCACCCGCCCATCGGGGTAGAGCAGCTTGCCGCCCACGATCGCCGCGCGCTCCGCGGCATGCGCGGCCAACCCTCCGGCCAGCGCGCGCAGCCAGCCGGGCGCCACGCGCACGTCCGGGTTGACCACGGCCAGCAGGTCACCGCGCGCCTCGCGCCAGGCCAGGTTCGTGCCCCCCGCGAAGCCGAGGTTGGCGCCCGGTCGCAGCAGGCGAACACCCGCCTCCTCAGGCAGGGCCGGCACGGCATCCTCCGGCCGCTCGGCGTTGTCGACCACCAGGATCTCGACTTCCGGATAGTCGAGCGCGCCGAGCGCATCGAGGCAGCCGGGCACGAGCGCGGGCGTGTTGTAGTTCACGACGGCGATGCTGGCAACGGGCAAGCGCGCGGCGCCGGGCGCGGTCATGCGCGGCCTCCAGGGGCGACGGCATCGTAGATCGCCAGCAGATGCGCGATCTTGCGGTCCCAGGTGTGGTGCGCCAGCACGCCGGACCGGCCCGCCGCGCCGAGCCGGCCGGCCAGCGCCGGGTCGGCCAGCAGGGCGGTCAACCGCGCGGCCAGCGCGGCGTCGTCGCCGAAGGGGATGAGGTAGCCGGTTTGGCCGTCGGCGATCACCTCGGGCACGCCACCCGCCTGGGCGCCGATGACCGGTTTGCCGTAAAGCCAGGCCTCCAGGTAGACGATGCCGAACGTGTCGGTGCACGACGGCATGGCGAAGACGGTGCAGGCGGCGAAGGCATCGCGTTTCTCCTCGTCGGGCACAAAGCCGAGCAGCAGCACGCGGGCGCGGTCGGCCGGCGCGAGGCGGGCATAGGCCGCCTCGAACTCGGCCAGCGCCGTCGAGCCGATAAGCACCAGGCGCGCCGGGCTGCCCGCCACCCAGAGGCGATGCATGGCGCCAAGCAGGGTCAGCACGCCCTTGTCACGCGCCAGGGCGCCGACGAAGAGGACCAGCGGCACGTCGGGCGCCAGGTCATGGCGCGCGCGGAAGCGGGCCGCATCGCCGCCGAGCACGTGTGCCGGGTCGACGCCGACACCGACCCGCGCGATGCGCCGGGGCGTCACGCCTGCTGCTACCAGCGCATCAGCCTCCAGCCCCGTCTGTACGATGACGCGGGTCGCCCGGCGCAGCAGCGCCACCTGGTGCCGCATCGTGTAGTAGCGCAGGATGCGGCGGTCGCCGGGCTCGCCCAGGTGGACGAACGGCGTAATGAGCGCCGGAATGCGCGCGCGCCGGGCATAGCGGGCCGCAGCCAGAATCGGGCCTTCGAGCGTGATGTTCGCGCTGTGGACCAAGTCGAAGGCGTCGGGCGGCAGAGCGGCCAGTGCGGCGTCGAGGGCAGGCACCCAGGGCGAGAAGCGGCTGCCCAGGAAGAGCAGCGGCGTGAGGTTGCCTGGTAGACGGCGGCTCAGGTCGCTGCCTTCGGCCATGAGGCGGCGCAGGACGCGGAAGTAGAGCGGCGGCAGCGGCGGGCGCCGCACGGGGAAGCGCCGGATGCGCACCCCGTTGTGGCACTCCTCGGGTGGGGCAGGCACGCGGCGCTTGCCGGCGGCCCAGAAATGCTCCAGGTCCCACGCATCAGTGGTGAAGACCGTGACGTCGTCGCCCCGGGCCGCCAGGCGCTCCGAGAGCTCCTGGAAATAGCCCTCGGAGCCGCCCTGGAACGGCCAATATCGCTGGATAACGTGTAAAACGCGCACTCGGTCGGGCCGGGCCCTCCCTGCCTTCTACTGCTGGATGGGCGGCGTGTCGGTCCACACCCCCGTGTAGCTGTACTTCGTGCCGATCTGATCGCGGATCGAGCGCAGCGCCGTGCTGCCGTACATCTTCATCAGCACGTCGATCTCGCCCGTGCAGATATCGCACGAGACGCTGTGGTCGGTCAGCGTCACCTGTCCGTCGCTGCCGACGCTGTGGATGAAGCAATCCTCCAGGCTGGTGTGCCCGTGCTGGTAGAGCACGCAGCCGCAGTAGCAGGGGATCTGCGCCAGCTGGTCGCGGTGGGCCACCGCGAAGGCGTAGCGGGCGATGGCCGTATCCCGGTCGGCGCCCTTATAGCTCAGGAGAAACTGGGCCGTGGCGCCCGGGGCTACCGCTTCCAGCGCCTCCGGCGGGTCGGGCACCCGCTTGGCGGGATCGACCGTGGCCGTGACGTGCACGACGGGCACGGTGGTGGCCGCTTGCTCGCCGCAACCCGCGACGGCGACGGCGAGCAGCATCGGCAGCAGCAACGCGATCGCGAGCTTGACGTACCCGGCCTGCGCGCGGGTCAGGGCACGGGAGACCGGGGACGGGCCGCTGGACACGCAAACCTCCTCCACTGGGGCCGGCAGCCGCGCAGGTCGCGGCCGTGCGCCTATTCTACCACAAAGCGCGGTGGCAGCCAATTGACGGGGCGTGGGCTAGTGAACGGTGAGCGGGCGGTGGCCCTCGGTCAGAAGCGAGGCGGCGCGGTAGATGCTGCGCTGGAGCAGGGTGAGGGCGAAGGCGTTGCCGGCGATGGCTTCGCCGGGCAGACTCCCCGCCGCGCCGCGCGCCAGCGCCGCGGTGGCCACGTCGCCCGCGCAGGCCAGCCACTCGGCGCTGCGCGCGAGCCGCCAGGCATAGACGGCGCGATCCTGTACGGGAAAGCAGCGGGCCAGGCGACTATCGGAACAGGCGCGCACCAGGCCGGCGAACGCGGACGGGCAGGTGCCGGGCGGATCGTCGTCGTCCGGCAACTCCAGCAGCGGCATTTCGTACGTGGACAGGATCTCCTCGGCCAGCCCGTAGACCGGGGCCGAATCGAGATACCAGCCCTGGAAATAGGGATGCTCCCAAAGCGGGCCGGCGGCGCTGGCGTGCCCCGCGGCCGGCACGGGCGGCAGGGCTGTGCTCGGCGGGCTACCGAAGCGCCAGATCAGGTCGTGGAGCAGGCGATATTCCCATGGCAGGGGGTTCTCGTGCGCCCAACCGAACTCATGATAGCTGAGCACGAGCATGCGGGCATAGTCGAAGTCAACCTCCAGAAAGTCCGAACTCCGCCTCGTCGACGGTCAGGTAGGGCAGCAGGTCGTCGACCTCCTCGGACAGCGCGCGCGCCCCACCCGCGTCGAGGCTCGGGTAGCTGCCGGGGGCGGGACCGCCGGCCGGACGCCGCCCCGGCCGCGCGTCGCCAGGCGCGGTGCGCGACTCGAGCCCGCGGTGCAATGTGCCGACCGGCGCGGGCGCGGGGAAGCTCTCGGGCGAGAAGTCGTCGCCGCCGAACGCGTCGGCTACCCCGGCGCTGTCGCTGAGCACGAGGCTGAGCAGCTGGACCGGGCCGGCGGGCCGCGGCACGACAAACCAGACGGCGGCCGCGCCCCGCCCATCGATGCCGGTGAGCAGGGCGCGGGTGCCGGGTGGCGGCACGGCCCACGGCGGGAAGGCCGCGCCCGTCATGCGCAGCTTGCGCATCGCCCGCTGCAGCCCCTCGCGCCGTGCCGGGGGCATGACGAGGTCGAGCATTCGCAGCGCGAACAGTGCCTCGGGCGTGCGCTGCTGAACGAGCAACTGTTGCGCTTGCTCGGCCAGATCGGCATCTTGATGCTGGGCGAGGAGCTTGAGGATCTCAACGCTCTGGTCGCCCGGTAGGCGGCTCAGGCTATCGAGCACCGTCGCCAGCGCGTCGGGGTGCTGCTCCTCCAGGGCGCTCAGATAGGCCAGCAGCAGGTTGCGGTCACGGTGGGCGCCCTCCAGCACCCGTACCAGCGAGTTCATGGCGACCTGTGCCGGATCGCGTAACGTGGAGAAGAAGTGGGGCTCCAACTCTTCGTCGAGGAATTGCTCCAAGATGACCATCGCGGCCATGCGCTTAAGGTCGGTGTTCTGCGGGTCGCGGGCGACCGTGCGCAGCCCACCGACGACGGCGGCGCGGTCGGGGTACGCCGCGGCGAGCGTGCCCAGGCGGCGGACGGCGCGCGGGTCGGCGGTGTCGAGGCTGCGGCCGAACATGGCGAGCAGGTCGGGCCCCGCGGCGAGCAGGGCGCGGTGGCAGACCTCGACGACGCGTGGGTCGTCGGCCGCCAGCAGCTCGCCCAGCTGGCGAGCCACCTGCTGGCGTGAACGAAGCTTCAGGGATACATTGGTGGGCACCTTCGCCCGCCGGTCGTCCGCCATCTCAGCAGTCCTATGTGCCCCAGGTAGAGCGTGGTGGGCAAAACAGCGCGCCGTCGCGTCAGGGTGTAGGCCAGAACAAGGTCGGCCAGCCCCACTGCTTGAAGACGCCCGGCAACACAAAGATAGCCACGTACAGCAGGGCAATAACCACGAGCAGCCGCACGAGCAGCATGACGACGCTGGGCTCGTCCGCCGTGGCTTCGGCGGCGACCTCCCAGGACGACGGCGAGTCCGCCGCGGCCGCGCGCACCTTGCCGGGGCGCCCGGTCTTCTTGTTGGCGCTCGGAGCCGGTGCCGCCGGCGGGCGCGCGACCGTCTTGCGTTGGCCACTGGGCACGGAGGACTGCCCCAGCGCCAGCTTGTCGACCGGCTTGTTGCAGTGCGGGCAGGTCTCGCCGCCCTTCGCGTCAGGCGCGCCGGTGTCCATATACTCGCCGCAGTGCGGGCACGCCGCATAGAAGCGATACTGGCAATGCGGGCAGGAGAGTGCGTTGTCAGTCACGAGCTCGGCGCAATTCGGGCAGGGCACTGTCGGGGTGACCACGCGGGCGCCAACAGGCGGGCGCGGGATCAGCCGCGGCGACGAGCCGTGGGTCGGCTCGACCTCCGGCTCGGGCTCGGCTTCGGTCGTTGCAGCCTGTCCCGCTTGCTCGGCACGAGCCAGGGTCTGCGCGCCGAGGACGCCCGCGCCGAATGTACCGGCCCAGGGCGAGTCAGCCGTGAGCGCTCCCGCGGTGTGGGCCTCGGGCGCATAGCCCGGGGCCTGCGCCGGCATCGCGGCCAGGGCAGGCGCGGCGCTTCCGTGGCCCCAGTCGAAGCCGTGGGAATCGGCGGGAGCGGCCGGCGCCGCGGCGGGGGTCCCCGACGAATCCGCATCCGGAGGCGGAGCGGCGGGCTCGGACGAGGCCGCCGCCCAATCGCCCGACAGGTCGGTACGCAGGGCGGCCCAGGGATCTGTGTCGTCGGTCGCGGACGGTACGGCCCAGGCGGGCAACGGGGGCGGCGGCGCCGCGGCCGCGGCGGGCGGGCCTGCCCAGGGATCCTCGACCGGCGCAGGCGTGTCCACGGCCGTCACCGGGCGGGCCCAGGTGGGCATCTCAGGCGCGCCGGGGGGCGGCCAGGGGGCGCCGCCGCCGGGCGCCGTCTCCAGCGCGCCGGTGCCGAATAGCGGCGCCGCACCGGCATCTTGCGGGGGGGTCCAGGCGGGCGGAACATCCGCGAGCGCGGCGGCCGGCGGTGCGGCGTCAGGCGGCGGGGCCCCCCAGGGCAACCCACCGGCCGGCGAGGCGGCCGGTGGCGCGTCATCTGCGCGGGCGGCCCACGACGGCGGGGCCATGGCCGCGGCCGGCGGTGGGGCGGCCGCGATCGCCGGCTCGGGGGCGAGCACGGGCGGCGCCGCGGCGGCCGGGGACGGCGCGTCGGGCAGATGCGTCGGGCCGGCGCCGGGCGCGGCGGCAGGCGTGCCGGCGGGCGCGGCGCCTTCCTGGCGCTCGAGCTCCTCCAGGCCCCGGCGGGCGGCGGTGCTGCCCGGGTTCAGGAGCAGTACGTTCTCCAGGCAGATGCGCTGCTCGGCCGGCGAATCGACCGCACCGCTCATCCAGAGCCAGGCGGGCTCGTTGCGATCGTCGACCTCGAGGATGGTGGTGAGAAGGTCCCGCGCTTGCACTTTGTCTCCGCGCCGTAATGCCGCCATTGCTTCGTGGAGCAAGTTCTGCAGCACCGGAGTCTCAGCAGCCATGGCCATCCAACCTCTCCCGGATCCTGATCTGCCGCGGGTGCACCCGGCACTTCTCGGCGGTCAGAATGCAGATGATCTCGTTGACCGTTTCGTTCAGCTTGCCCGTGTGGTTCACAACCACGTAGTCAAAGGTGGGCAGGGCCTGCATCTCCTCGCCCGCGATGCGCAGGCGCCGCGCGAGCGCGGCGGGGTCCTCCGTCTTGCGATGGCGGAGCCGCTCGGCCTGGTCGGCGAGCGAGGGGGGCGCCAGGAAGATGAAGATTGCCTCGGGGATCTGGCGCTTGATTGTGGCCGCACCCTGAACGTCGGGCTTCACCACGACGTCCTCGCCCCGCGCCAGATAGTCCACCACCTCGGACTTGGGAATGCCGTAGTAGTTCCCGTAGACCTCGGCCCACTCCAAGAGCTCCCCGCGCCGCCGCATTGCTTCGAATTCGGCAGACGTCTTGAAATGGTAGTCGCGGCCATCGACTTCCGTGGACCGGCGCGGGCGAGTCGTCGCCGTCACTGCGTAATGGAACCGGTAACCCAGCTCGCGCATGCGCGAGAGCGTGGGCATCCTTGCCCACCCCGGAGGGCCCGGAGATCACGACCAGCAGAGGAGGCACCGGCCGGCGGACATACCGGTCCATCTCCGGCACAACCACATCGGAGGGCACGGCGGCGTCGAAGCGGCCGTACTCTCCCACATGTTCGGTTGCCGTTTCCCCCATGCTCGTCATCCTAGAGCGCTCTGTGTGGTCGAATGCCATGGGTGTCCGGATCCCGCGCCTTGTGCACCAGTATAGCGGAAATGGGAGCGCTTGGCAAGCGTCACGACCCCGGCTATACTGGATTCAGCCGATCGGAAGGAAGCCGCCGCTGTGTTCTTTGACGCACTGACCATCGCTGCAACCCTCGACGAGCTCCAGGCCGCCCTGCTGCCGGGCCGCGTGCAACAAGTGCGGGCCGTCGGTCCGCTGGCCCTCGGAGTGGAGATCTATGCCGCGCATCGGCGGCGCTATCTCCTGTTGTCGGCCCACGCCGAGTACGCGCGCGCCCACCTGGTGACCGCCGCGCCGACGCGCGACCCGTCAGTGCACTCGGCGCTGCTGCTGCTGCTCCGCAAGTACGTGCGCGGGGCCACGCTGCAGGCGATCGCGCAGCCGGGCTTTGAGCGCGTGCTCGACTTCACCTTCACCAAAGTGCTGCCCGTGCAGAAGAGCGGGCCACCCGCGCTCGACGAGATCGACGAGCCCGAGGCCGACGAGGCACTCCTGGACGAGCCAATCGACGCGCGGCTGGCGGAGATCCCGCCCGGCTTCGCCCTCTACGAGACGCACCTGCTTGCCGAGATCATGGGCCGCCACAGCAATCTCGTGCTCGTCGGCGCCGACGGGCTGGTGCTCGACGCGGTCAAGCATATCCCGTCGAGCCTGAACCGCTACCGCACCACCCTGCCGCACCAGACGTACATCGCGCCGCCACCGCAGCGCAAGCTCAGCCTCGCGGGCATGGGCGCGACGTCGTTCGCCGGGGAGTTGGCAAGCCTTGACCCGGGCCTGCGGCTTGCGCAGGCGTTGGTCGCGCGCTTCCAGGCGGTCAGCCCGCTGCTCGCCCGCGAGGCGGTCTTCCGCGCCACGGGCACCGCCGACTGCCTCGTGGCCGATTCCGATCCGCGCGCCGTCTTCGCCGCGCTGCAAAGCATCCTGGGCCTGGCGGCGAGCCGCGCCTGGACGCCGAGCCTGGCCTGGGCCGCAGACGAGGCGCTCGCCTTCGCGCCCTACCCGCTGGAGCACCTGGCCGCCGGGGGCGCGCGCCTCGACGCGCCACCAAGCATTTCGGCAGCCGCCGAAAGCTTCTACGCGGCGGCTGAGCAGGTGGTCGGCCACGCCCAGTTGCGCGCCGATGTGGCCGCGCTGCTCGACCAGCAGCGCACGCGGCTGGAGCGCCGCAGGCGCGCACTCCAGGGTGAGCTCGACCGCGCGGCGGGCTTCGAGGCACAGCGGCGCCAGGGCGAGCTGATCCTGGCCTACATGTACGGCCTGCAGCCCGGCCAGATGGCGATCGAGATCCCGGAGGAAGGTATTAGCATCCCGCTCGACCCGAGCCGCACGCCGCTGGAGCAGGCGCAGGCCCTCTTCCGGGAGTACCAGCGGGCGCGCGCCGCGGTCGAGGGCGTGCCGGCGCGCCTGGAGACCGTCAATCTCGGCCTCGAGTATCTGGACGAGCTTGCCACGCACCTGGACCTGGCCGACGACTACGAGACAATCCGCCAACTGGAACGCGACGTTCAGGCACTGGGCGAGGATCCGGCGCAGTGGGGCCGCCCGGCGCCCACGCCGGAGGCGCATCCGGCGAAAGGGCGCGGCGGGAAGGGCCGGCCCGCTGCGCGGCCGCGGGCGGCCGCCCCCGCCGCGGGCAGCACGCCCGCGCGGCTGACGTCGGCCGACGGCTTCCCCATCTACTACGGGCGTAGCGCACGGCAGAACGACGCGCTGACCTTCTCGCTCGCCCAGGCGGGCGACCTCTGGCTGCACGCGCGGGGGGTGCCGGGCGCGCATGTGGTGATCCGCAGCGGCGGCCGCCCAGTGCCCGAGGCGACGGTCGCGGAGGCAGCCCGGGTGGCGGCGCGGCACAGTAAGGCGCGCGACGCGGGCGCGGTCGACGTCATCGTCACCGAGAAGCGCCACGTGCGCCGCGTGCCCGGCGCGCCGCCCGGCCTGGTCACGGTGAGCCAGGAGCGGGTGCTGCGCGTACGGCCGGATAGTGGCGGGGCCTAGCGCACGATCAGGGCCGATACGCAGGCGATCGTCGAGCCGAACCGCAGCCTGAGCGCCCCCGCAGCGCGCGAGCGCGTGTTTCAGCATTTGGGCCCTAACTCACTTGGGCCGCTCAGACAAGGCTGACAGGCGTGGGACAGCGCCGGCGAAGCCCGCTCAACACTCAACCACCATTTTCCGGCCGTCATAGAGAAGAGTCTTCCCCCGCGGTGCCGCGCCCGTCGGGGGGGCAAAGGGCGGGTCGCCGGCAATCACCACGCGAAACGCTTTGGCGGCCGGCATCCCTGGATAGCTCCCCCGGCGCTCGTCGAGAATCAGCTGGCGGGCCCGATCCTTCCAGGTGAGGTGAATCGTCGCGAAGTGCCCCTGTTCGTAGTTGTAATTATCGCCCTCATCCTCATACAGTGTGAACTCCCCATCCTGGCCGGGGTACACCCATAGTTCCAGCGGCGCGTCGGGCTGATCGCCCGTATGCTGAATATCGGGACCAAACGGGACGATGGACCCGGCGCGCACCAGGAGGGGCAGCGTCTCGAGCGGCGCGGCGGCCCGGATCGTTTGCCCGCCGCCATACCGTTCGCCGGTCCAGAAGTCGAACCAGTCGAGCCGGGCCGCCGGATCGTCGCGCCGCGGGCCAGGCAAATAGACCGGGCGCGTTTTCTCAACTCCCTCCAGCCGTGTGGACTGCGCCGCATAATACATGGGCTGGGTGACCGGACACACTAGAAGTGCGGGGCCAAACATATATTGATCCGTGATGTGGTAGGTGTCGGGGTCATGCCGAAAGTCGAAGGGCAAGGCGCGCAGCATCGTGTAGTCGTGCAGGGTCACCTGGCCGGCGAGCGAGTAAATATAGGGCAGCAACCGGTAGCGCAGGCGCAGGTACTTGGCGAGGGTATCGTAGAACGGCTCGCCGGGGTGGCCAAAGCGCCAGATTTCGCGGGGCGTATCCGTGCCATGCGCGCGCAGCATGGGCAGAAACGCGGCGTACTGAAACCAGCGGACGTAGAGCTCGCGGTAGCCAAGGTCCTCCACGCCGGCATCGTAATCCCCGCACCAGAACCACAATTCCGGCTTGCGCCGCACAAAGTATGCACCAATGTCCAGGGTCCAGTAGGGAAGCCCGGTGGCGCAGAAATTGAGGCCGGCCGGAATCTGGCGCCGCAGGGTGTCCCAGGTGGCCGCAATATCGCCGGACCAAGTAATCGTCGCGAAGCGCTGCTGGCCCGCATAGGCCGAGCGAGTCAGGTTTACCACCCGCTTATCACGCGTCACGGCGCGTTGCCCTTCGTAGATGCCCTGCGAATGGAGCAGGGAGTAGGCGTTAATGAACCCGGGATCCAGGTAGCGCTTGGCCTCGTCGGTGTCGATGCGCATCTGCGCTTCCGGTTCCGGCTTGGCCGCACCGTGCCAGTCGGCTTCAAACGGTTCCGTGCAGTCACACCACCAGGCGTCGACGCCCTGGGAGAACAATCCCGCGTTCGCCTGCTTCCAGTAACAGGCGCGCGCCTCCGGGTTGAACGCATCATACGTGGCCTGGTTTCCCAACAACAGCCCCTGGTCGTGCAACTCCGCCCAGTCCGCCCCGCCGCGACGCATGATGGGCCAGATGGAAACCATCAACTTCGCGTGCAGTGCGTGCAGATCCGCCGTCATCTGGCGCGGGTTGGGGAACCGCTCCGGGTCCAGCGACTTTTGCCCCCAGAAGTCGCCGGTCCACGATTTCCAATCCAGGACAATACAGTCGAGGGGCAAGCCGCGCGCCCGATATTCGCGCACCACCTCCAGCAGTTCTGCCTGCGCGGTGTAGCGCTCCTTCGACTGCACGTAGCCAAAGGCCCAGCGCGGCAGCATGGGCACTGCGCCCGTCAACTGCCGCAGTTGGTGCACGATTTGATCGAACTCGGGTCCATAGATGAAGTAGAAATCCAACTCATCAGCCACGTCAGTCCAAAGGAACGACCCGCACGCATCGTCGTGAAACGTCATCAGCGAGTAGCTATCCAATAGCAGGCCATATCCACGCGTCGAGAGCAGGACGGGGACGACGGCCTTCGTGTTCTGCTGGTACAGGTACTCGTGCTGACCCCGGAGGTTCAGCATCCCACCGTCGTGCGAGCCCAGGCCATATAGCGCTTCATCCGCGGCCCATTCAAACTCCAGCTTGGTATGATACGCCTGCCGCACGATCACCTGGCGCCCCTGCCCCGCGCGCATGCGCAGCCCATCCACCTTTTGCCTATCTTCGCTGATCTCCTCTTCCGCAAAGACCGAGCGAGCCACGTCCACCGGCTCCAGGGTCTTGCCGCCGCGCGCCGGTTCGCGCGTCAGCAGGCGGTCCGCCGAGTCGCGATAGGTCAGGGCGAGCGTCTGCGAGTCGATCTCAATCCGGAGGTCGGCGGTCGAGAAGCGCACGCCGCCCGCCGTCTCGCACAGATCGAAGGGCACGCGGGTATCCGGTTGGGCGACGATCATCAGGCTCTGCTGCGTGCCGAACTCCGCGCGTTCGGTATAACGCACGCGGATCGCGCCGGAGGAATAGACGGTCAGCCGCAGCCGGCCGCGATCGCTCTCAATCACGAAGCCGTCTGGTTGGGTTTGGTAACTCTGGATAGGCATCGGTTCACCACTCCGAAGGTAACATTCAGGTAGCGTGGAGGCTGGCTTGCGCCGCCCCGCTCGTGGCATTACGTTCCCCGCGGGGCTAACCTTTCACCGCCCCGACGGTCAGACCCGACAGGATATAGCGCTGCGCCAGCAGGTAAATGATGATCACCGGCAGAATCGTCAAGACAATGTCCGCGGAAACCAGGCTCCAATCGGATTGATACTGGCCGAAGAAGTTATAGATGGCCAGCGTCATGGGCCAGTTCGCGCTTTTGTTCAAGTAGTACAGCGGGAGGAGAAACTCGTTCCAGATATCGAGCAGGTTCAACACGGCCGCGGTGACCAGGACGGGCGTCAACAAAGGGTAGATGACCGCAAAGAAGAGCCGCCGTGGGCTGCACCCATCCATGATCGCCGCCTCGTCGAGTTCGCGGGGCAGCGCCTCGATGAAGGCATAGATCAAGAATACGTTGAGGGGAATGTGTGACGCGGCATACAGCAGGATGATTCCCAGTTGCGTGTTGATCAGCTGGGTCACTTGCATCACCTTCGTCAGGGTCACGAAGTTGGTGGGGGTCGCGATGCCCATGATCAGGAAGAAGTAAATCACCCGATTAAATCGCGTCGGGTTGCGCGAGAGGACATAGGCCGCCAGGGCAGAGAGGGTGACGCCGAGCACGGTCGCCGCGACGGCATACAACACGCTGTTGCCGAAAGCTAGGACGAGCTTGCCCTGCTCGATTACCGTCGCGAAGTTCTGCCATTGCAGCACGGTGGGAAGATCCACGCCCATCGAACTGGCCTGTGCCTTGGTCTTGAACGCGTTAATCACAACCAAGCAGATTGGCGTAATCATGACCAGGCTGACGACCACGGCCACGAGGTTGTACGTCAAGCTGCGCAGGCCGCGCCTGACCCGCGCGCTCATTCCTGCCGCGCGGTCGCCGGCTACCCGCGTCGTGCCGGCACTATCCAGCAATTCCGTGGTCATCGCGCTCAGCTTTCCACTTCCCGGTGCATCACCCGGATCACGAAATAGCCCAGTCCGATCATGACGAGAAACAACAGCGACGACAGCGCGGTCGCGACCCCGTAGCGTCCTTTGGAGAATTCGTCGAAGATGACGGTGTAGACCGTATCGGTGGCACGACCCGGCCCGCCATTCGTCAGCACAAAGATTATGTCAAACACCTTGAGACCGTAGAGCAGGTTCAGGACGGTCGTTACGGCCAGGACCGGCATCAGCAGCGGAAGCGTGATGTGTCGAAAGGACGCCCAGCCGCTGGCGCCGTCAAGCGCCCCCACCTCATAGTATTCGCGCGGGATGGCCTGGATGCCGGCAATCAGGATCACCATGATGTAACCGACGCCCTTCCAGGTATCCACCCCGATGACCGAGGGCATGGCCCAGGACACGTCCACCAACCATTTCTGGGCCAGGAAGCCCAGGCCCACGGCGCGCAACGACGTATTCAAGAGCCCGTTCGCCGGGTTGAGGATGGACTTGAATATCAAACTCACGGCGAGCATGGGCAGCACAGCGGGCAGATACATCACTACCCGGTGCAAGTACGACAGGCGGCGCAAGCCCTGAGTCAGCAACACGGCCAATCCCAGGGCAATCACGGTCTTGAGCACGATCGTGACGACGGTGAAGATGACGGTGTTCGCGATATAGTGCAAGTATCCCTGGTCAGAGGAAAAAATCGTCGCGAAGTTGGCTAGCCCGACGAAATTCACATCCGCGGAGTAGCTGCTCCAATCGGTGAACGCGTAGTAAAACCCCATCAGGCTCGGCAGCACAGAGAACACGATGTACAGCACAAGCGCGCCGCCGACGAAATAGAATGGGTAGGTCCTATTTCTCATCGTTCGTGTCCCCTCGGGCTGTCGCAGCCACGGGATCGGCGGCGACCGGGGCCGAGTGTCCTATCGCGAGGAAGCCCGTCGCGACCGGCCCGACGGGCATCGTGGCGCCAACTCCTTGCGGCACGCGAGCGCCACGATGCCTTGTACGACCGCCGGATCCTTTTCACCAGGGTGACCGGACCGGCCTTCGCCGCGTTGGCTACGGCGACCAGGCCGGATCCTTGGCCGCTTTAGCCATGTCGGCGCGGCGCTGATCAATGTTCTTCAGCATTCCCTCCGGCGTGAGCGTGCCGTTGAACATGCCCACCATGTCTTTGCCCATGTCGGTCCATTGCGGGTTGACGTAGGTGACCGCGTCCTGGTAGACGATGGTCTTGGCGGGGTAGGTCGACAGGAAGGCTTGCTGCTCCGGCGTCCACTTCGGCTTCAGACCCGAGAAGTCGAGCGTGATGAAAGCCGGCGTGTTGTCCAGGAGATATTGCAGGTTGTCGGGCCGGGCGAGAAAGGCGAGATACTGCTTTGCTTCGGCAATATGCGGAGACTTGGCATAGATGAACTTGGCCGGACCCGCGGGGTGAGCCGGCGCCAGTTGATTGTCCAGCAGCGGGATCGGGAAGAAGCCAAAGCTGTCCGCCTTGACATTGGGGAAGTCGCTCGCGACGCTCGCCGGCCGGCTGAGCGTGTCGTCCATCATCGCATACTTCCCGCTCGCCAGCATCTTGTTGCTGTCCGCGTAGGTATCCGACATGGCGTTGTCCCCAAAGTAGCCGGCCTTGTACATCGCCTGCAATTGCTGCAGTGCCTGCAGCATGGTCTTGCTGTCCGCGAATTTCGTCTTGTTCGCGTTCAACTGGTCCGCCAGACCAGGGTTCAGTTCTTCGTAGCGGGGCCCGTCTTCGGGGAACCACAACACCTGGTGCCAGCCGTCTGAGATGGGCTCGTAGATCGGCGTGATACCGGCCGCCTTGATCTTGTCACAGGCCGCGGTGAACTCGGCATAGGTCTTGGGCACGCTCAGCCCGAGCTGCTGGAAGATGTCCTTGTTGTAGACCATCACCCAGTAGTTGTTGCCGACAACATCCCAGATTTCGGCGGCGTAGACTTTGCCGTTCAGGCTGACCTGATCGAGCGCCAACGGGTCATGGCGCTTGACCCACTCCTGGTCCGACAGGTCCACCGCGTTGTTCGTGACATCGTACTGAACTTCCAGGTCGGTCTTGCCGGCTTGCCCGCCAAAGAGGTCGGTCGCTTCGCCGGCGTTCAGTTTCGTCTTCAGCACGTTAAAGTACTGGTCCGCGGGAATGATCTGATAGTCCACGTGGATCCCGGTCTCGGTTTCGAACTTCTTGGCGAGTGCGAGTTCGGCATCCATAATCCAGCCCTGGCTCGCCATGTACGTGAGCGTCACGCCGGACTTCGCCGGCGCGGCGGTGTCGGTCGCGGCAGGAGCCGGTGCGGTGGTATCGGTGGCGGCCGCAATGGGCGCGGTGGTATTGGTGGCGGCCGCAACGGGCGCGGTGGTGTCGGTCGCGGCCGCGGCCGGCGCGGTGGTGGCGGTGGCCGCGGGCGGCACCGGGGTCGGGGTGTCGGCGGTGGCGGAGCCACAGGCGCTCAACAGCATCGAAAGAATGACGAGGGCGACGATGGACAAGGTCGACGTTTTCATGGTCTTTCCTCCTCCCCCATGGATGGGGCTTGCGGTGGCAAGCGAACCGGCAATCGAACGGGTTGGGTAATCAGCCCCTCGCGCAATCCTTCAAGCCTCCTCTCCTTTGGATCAAGATATCATCGCTTCCCGCTATAGCGCGCGTGATGATAGTCATGCGCGATCACTTGAAGTAGTCAGGTGGTCGCCAACGCAGCTGACTCTTCGGCTTCTGGCGAGACCGGGCCCGGCACGCGCACCGGGCGCAGATAAGCTAGCAGGGCGGCGGCGCCGTACTGCGCCGTACCTTCAGTTTCGGGGGGACGAGGATCTGTTTGGGCCCCGGGCTGTCCCCCTTCAATTCGTGGATCAACATCTTGGCGGCCTGGTACCCGATCTCGTGCCCTGACCATTCGTTCCCCGTCAGCGCCGGGATGACCAGTTCCGCTTCCTCGCCCGCGTGGACGCCCACGATGGAGCAATCCGCCGGAACCCTGCGATTCATGTCTTGCAGGGCCGTGATGGCGCCCACCGCCAGGGCCGTGTGCATGGTCACAAACGCGGTCAGGCGCGGCTCTGCCTCCAACAGATTGCGGGCTACCCGATGGGCGCTCGTGACGCGCAGGTCGCTTTCGCGATACAGCTCCGGGAGCTTGAACTCTTGCACCGCGCTCTTGAATCCGTGCAAAGCGCGCAGCGCGGGGCCGATTCCGTTCATGCGCCACTCTTCAGGGAAGTTCAAGAAGCCGATGTATCGATGACCCAGGCTGATCAAGTAGGCATACGCTTCCAGCACGGCCTGCTCGGAATCCAGGTCAATATAGCTCAATCCCTCGTTATTGCTGCAGCGGCCAATCATCACAAAGGGATAGCCGTTATCCCGCAGGAACTCGACACGCCAGTCTTGCATGGCCAGCTGCATCAGGATGAGGCCGTCGGCCTGGGCGCCCCGACATAGGCGCAGCAGACCGGCCGAGGTGAGCGGGCCGGTCATCAGGGTAAAGTAGTACGCTTCTTCCGCTGCGCCAAGAGCGGTGCCGGTGATGAAGCTCATTTCGATCTGGTTGGAGAGCAGACTGGGGTTGGACAGCGGATAATGCAGCACGATCGAGCGGGTGCGGCCGGAGGCCAGGCGCTGGGCCTGGAGATGCGGCACGTAGCCCAGTTCGTCGATGACGCGCAGGACCTGCTGCCGCGTCTCCTCCGCGACGTACTTCTCCTTGTTGACGACGCGGGAGACCGTCTTCATGGAGACACCGGCCATTTTGGCTACATCTTGCAGGGTGGCAGACACAGCGACAACCGGCCTTTCGGTAGGGGACAAGGCACGTCCGGGTATCTGACAGCGCTATCTGACAGCGCTGCCATAAGCGTAACCGAATCGTATGACAACCGCAATAGAAAGAGGCGGGGGCGCGAGACAGAATCCGGCGCGGCGCGGGCGCGGCGTCAGGCGAAGCGGGCGAAGAGGAGACCGAGCTCGTAGAGGACGTAGATGGGCAGGGCCACGAGGGATTGGTTCACCGGGTCGGGCGTCGGAGTAATCACCGCGGCGACCACGAAGGCAATGACGATCACGTAGCGGCGGTAGCCGCGCATGCGCGCCACCTTCACCACCCCCAGCTTCGCCAGCACGAACATGACCGGGGGCAGCTCGAACGTGATGCCCACGGCGAGCAGGAAGTTCGTGACAAAGCCGATGAACTCGTTGATCGTCGGCTTCTGCTCGATCCGCGCCGTATCGCCGAAGTTCAGCAGGAAGTTGAGCGCGCTGGGCAGGACCAGGAAGTAGCAGAAGAGCGCCCCCGCGAGGAAGAAGACGGTGATGAGAGGCAGGCTGAGCAGCAGCCAGCGCCGCTCGGGCGGCTTGAGGCCGGGCGCCACGAAGCGCAGCGCCTGGTAGACCAGCAGCGGCATCGCCAGCACGATGCCGAAGGTCAGCGCGACCTTGAAGTAGGCCGTGAAGGTTTCGGTCGGCCGCGTGGCGAGCAGCGTGATGTCGGCGGGCAGCAGCCGGAAGAAGACGTCCATCAGCTGGTTGATGAACAGGAAGCTGATAGTCGTGGTGACGGCGAGGCCCAGGACGGCGCGGATCAGGCGGTCACGCAGCTCGCGGATATGGCCGACCAGGGCCATGCGCGCCTCGGGATCGGGCGGACGGCGGATGCGGCGCGGGATGCGGGTCTGCGTATTCATAGCAAAGGAAACGGGGGGTGCATGACCGGCAGGCGCCGATCACGCCCCCCCGCACGGAGCCGCCTAGCCGACGACGGTGTCCTGGTTGAGATACTTGTGAATGTAGTCGGAGATCCGGTCGACGGCTTCTCCCACAGTGGCGATGTTCGCATCCTCGTCCGCGATTTTCAACCCGCCGAAGGGCTCGAAGGTGTCTTCGATGCTCATCAGCAGCTCGACCATATCCAGCGAGTCGGCCCCCAGATCCGAGAAGCTGGCCGACGACGTGACCTTCGCCGGTTCCACCTTCAGCAGATCCACCACCATGTTCGTGAGGAGCACCTCGATCAGCCCGTTCATGTCTTTGCCCTGGAGATCGGCCGCCGCCACATCGTACTTCTGCGTGGCGATGCCCCGCAGCACGGCGTCTGTCAGCTGCTCGGCGTCCATCCCCTGCGCTTCCGCGGCGTCGACGCCGTAGTCCCGCGTGGCAATTTCGCGCAAATGATCGGTTACCTGGCCCATTGTTTCACCTCCTTTCGCCCAAGGTCTCCGACAGCACTCGCCTTACGGCTCGATGCGCCGGGCGCCCGGCTGGGCGCGGCGGCTTTCCGCGGTCGCGGCCAAGCTGCCGAGCACTCCATTGATAAATCGACTGGAGCTGTCGCTGCCGAAGCGTTTGCCCAACTCGACGGCTTCGTTGATCACCGCCTTAATCGGCACCTCGGTGTCGAAGAGCAGCTCCTGGATTGCCAGGCGGAGGACGTTCTTGTCGACCTTCGCCATCTGGTCCATGGGCCAGCTGGGTGCCGCCGTGGCGATGATGGCATCCAGCTCGGCGGGATGGCCCAGGACCCCGAAGACCAGGCGCCGCGCAAAATCCGCGCCCTCGCCCGTGAGCTCCGTGTCGGCCAGATGCCGCTCCAGCACCTCGCCGGGGGGATGCCCGCTGGTATCCACCTCAAACAGGGTCTGCAAGGCCAACATCCGTGCCAGCCTGCGCACGCTCATCGCCATGGGCCCGCCCCAGATCCTTACTCCGCCACGTCGTCGATGAAGACGTTGACCTCCTCGACCGGCATGCCGACCATGCGGGCCAGCGCTGCGCCGACACGCGCTTTGACGAGCGCCCCGAGCGCGTGCAGGTTGCTGTCGGGCCGCGCGATGACGCTCACGTCGACCCAGACGGCGCCGTCACGCACGAGCAGCCGCACGCCGTCATGCACGCCCTGGCGTCCCTGACGCCGGTTCCACCGGGTCCGCGGGTTCAGCGGACTGAGCGCGCCCATGCGGACGACGCCGGGAACCTCGCACGCCGTGAGGCTGACGATCATCGCCAGCACGCTGGGCGCGATCCGCACGCGGCCCAGGCGCGACGTCTGCATGCTCATCCGACACCTCCTGCGCTACCGCCGCGGCATCCGGCGCCCGCGGGCCCGGCAGCGCCGGGTCGGGCGCGACGGCGGGCTTGCCCGCGGCGGCATCCACCAGATCGTCCATATGCCGGGGCAGGAAGCCGGTATCGAGGTCGCCCGCGACAAAGGCCGGGTGGGCCAGGATCTGTTCCTGGAAGGCGATGGTCGTGGTCGGGCCGGTGATGATGCACTCGGCCAAGGCCCGGCGCATGCGGGCGATCGCCTCCGCGCGATCCTCGCCCCAGGTCATGATCTTGCCCACCAGGGAATCGTAGGTGGCCGGGACCCGGTACCCGGAGTAGACGTGGGAATCGACACGCACACCAATGCCACCGGGCGGCAGATACAGGTCGATGACTCCGGCTTGCGGCAAAAACCCCTTGGCCGGGTCTTCGGCGTTGATGCGGCACTCGATGGCATGCCCCGCTATTCTAATCTCTTTCTGCTGCAGCGTCAAGGGTTCGCCCGCGGCGATCCGGATCTGCCACTTAACCAGATCAACGCCGGTCACGAGCTCGGTGACGCCGTGCTCCACCTGGATGCGGGTGTTCATCTCCATGAAGTAGAAGCCGCCCGCGTCGTCGACCAGGAACTCGAGCGTGCCCGCGTTCTGGTAACCGATGTGCTTGCAGCCCTTGACCGCCGCGGCGCCGATGGCCTTGCGCACCGAATCGGGCAAGTCCGGTGCGGGGGCCTCTTCGAGCACCTTCTGGTGGCGCCGCTGGAGCGAGCAGTCGCGCGTGCCCAGGTGGATGATGTGGCCGTAGTTGTCCGCGAGCACCTGCACCTCGATGTGGCGCGGGCCGACCAGGTACTTCTCGACGTAGAGGTCCGCGTTGCCGAAGGCGTTGCGCGCCTCGGTGCTCGCCACCGCGAAGGCGTTGCCCAGGTCGAACTCGCTCTCCACCAGGCGCATGCCGCGCCCGCCGCCGCCGCCGACGGCCTTGAGCAGCACGGGGTAGCCGATGGCCGCGGCCTGCTCGCGCGCCTCGGCCTCGCTGAGCACGGCGGCGGAGCCGGGCAGGATGGGCAGCCCCGCCTCCTGCATCGTCATGCGCGCCCGCGCCTTGTCGGCCATACGCTCGATGACCTGCGGCGCCGGACCGATGAAGACGATACCCAGTTTTGCACAGATTTCCCCAATATAGGGATTCTCGGACAGGAAGCCGTAGCCGGGGTGGATGGCCTCGCAGCCGGTGATGAGCGCCGCGCTCATGATGGCCGGGATATGCAGGTAGCTCTTGGCGGACGCGGCGGGCCCGATGCAGATGCCCTCGTCGGCGTCGCGCACGGCGAGCGTGTCGCGGTCGATCTCCGAGTAGGCGACAACGGAGCCGATGCCGAGCTCGCGGCAGGCGCGGACGATGCGGAGCGCGATCTCTCCCCGGTTGGCGATCAGGATTTTCTTGAACATGCCGCCCGTTACCGCCCGGCCGCCAGGTGCGCCTGCACGGCGGCGACCTTGTGCTCCATAGACGCGGGTTTGTCGCGCCGCTCGTCGATCTTCAACTGGGTGCCCACGCGCGGCACGCCCGCCGCGAAGATCGCCTCGTTCATGGCCTCGACTGCGGCCAGCACCGCGGCGCGCTCCCCTTCCAAGATCGTGCTCATCGGGGTCAGCTGATAGCGCACCTCGGGATGGGCGGCAAGCACCGCCAGCCCGGCCGCCACGTAGCGGCTAAGGCTCGGGCTCTCCGTGCCGATCGGGGTGAAGGTGACCTCGGCGATGACGTTCACAACAGCGCCTCCGATTGTTCGACCGCCGCCTCGGGCACGATGCGCTTGATCAGGCCGCCGAGCACGCGGCCGGGCCCGATCTCGCGGAAGGTGGTCACGCCGGACTCGGCCATGAAGCGGACGGAATCGACCCAGCGGACCGGCGAGTAAAGCTGGGCGACCAGCAGGTCGCGGATGGCCGCCGGGTCGGTGACGGGCCGGGCGGTGACGTTGGCGACGACCGGGGGGGCGGGCGGCGTGAGATCCACGCCGGGCAGCAGGTCGCGCATCGCCTCCGCGGCGGGACGCATCAAGCGCGAGTGCGAGGCCACGCTGACGGCCAGCGGCACGATCCGGCGCGCCCCGCGCTCCTTCAGCATGGCTGCGGCCTGCTCCACACCGGAGCGGCTGCCGCTGATCACCACCTGGCCGGGCGCGTTGTAGTTGGCCAGGTCGATGCCGCAGACCTCGCAGACGTCGGCCACGACCGCATCGTCGGCGCCGATCACCGCCGCCATGCTGCTGCCGCCGGGCGCCGCGTCGCCCGCGGCCTGCATGGCGATCGCCCGGGCGCGCACCACGCCGAGCGCGACGGGCAGCGACCAGGCGCCCGCCGCGAGCAGGGCCGAGTATTCGCCGAGACTGTGCCCCGCGACGAAGCTGCGGGTCCGGCCCGGCAAGGCCGCGCTCGCGCAGCGCAACCAGGTGGGCCAGGCTGGTGACGAGCAGGGCCGGCTGGGCGTGCAGCGTCTGGTTGAGCTCGGATTCGGGCCCTTCGAAACAGAGCCGGGACAGGGGATAGCCCAGCGTGGCGTCCGCCTCCTCGTAGAGGCGCCGCACCGCGGGGATCGCCTCGTAGAGGGCGCGGCCCATGCCAACCGTTTGGGAGCCCTGCCCCGGGAAGACCCAGGCCACGGCGCCGGCGAGGCGCGTCGCTCACGCGGGCCACCCCCAGCGGATCACCGCGGCCCCGCTGGTGAGCCCCGAGCCGAAGACCGCGAAGACGAGGTTGTCGCCCGGATGGACGCGGCCCGCGGCCACCGCCTCGCAGAGCGCCATCGGCACGGAGGCCGAGGAGGTGTTGCCCATACGGTCGATGTTGACGGCGACTTTGTCCATCGGCACGTCGAGCCGGCGCGCGACCGCCTCGATAATGCGCACGTTGGCCTGGTGGGGCACGAACAGAGAGACGTCGTCCTGGGCCACGCCCGCCCGCTTCATGGCGCCCAGGGTGTCTTCGCTCATGGCCCGCACGGCAAACTGGTAAACCTCGCCGCCGCTCATACGGATGTAGTAGTCGTCGCGCGGCACGGTTTCGCGGGCGCCGGGCGCAGCGCTGCCGCCGGCCGGAATCTTCAGCAGATCACTGCCCGCGCCCTGCGCGTTCAGCACGAACGACAGCACGCCGTAGGGCTCGTCGCAGGCCTGCAACAGCACGGCCCCCGCGCCGTCGCCGAATAGGACGCACGTAGTGCGGTCCTTGTAGTTGACGAAGCGGCTGAGCAACTCGGCGCCGATGACGAGCACGTTGCGGTAGCTGCCCGCCTGAATGAACTGGGTGGCCGTGACGAGGCCGTAGACGAAGCCCGAGCAGACGGCCCCGAGGTCGAACGCGGCGGCGCGGCCGGCGCCGAGGGCGTTCTGTACGAGGCACGAGGTGGAGGGCAGGAGAAAATCGGGGGTGCAGGTCGCGACGATGATCAAATCGAGCTCACTGGCGGGCAGATCGGCCTGGGCCAGGGCCTGCCGGGCGGCGTGGGTGGCCAGGGTAGACGTCGTTTCGTCGTCCGCGACGATGTGCCGTCCCGAGATCCCCGTGCGCGTCCGGATCCATTCATCCGAGGTGTCGACAAAGGTCGCCATGTCGGCGTTGGTGAGTACACGCTCCGGCGCGTACATCCCCCAACCGCGAATTGCGGCGTACTTACTCACACTCGTACTCCTCTACGATGTGAAATGCCTTGGCCCCACATGGCCCGCCACGCTGTGGATTGCGGGCTACCAACCTCCCCGCTAGTAAAAAGGGGCGGCCGGCTCACCGCATCACTCCCGGATGCGGGCCGTTCCGCCCCCGACCGTCCGCTTACTCCTCGGCCTTAGGCTGCTTGATCTCGTAGACCTGCAGGCCCTTATAGGTCCCGCACGACGGGCACACATAGTGCGAGCGGTGCAGGTTGTGGCAATTCGGGCACTCGACGATGTGGATCGTCGGCACGCGATGGTTCGCGCGCCGCTTGCCCTGCTGCGCGCGCGAAATCCGCTGTTTGGGGACGGCTCCCATAGGACGTCAGGACTCCTTACTACACTAGACCGGACAAAGCCGGCAACTACGCAGGGCCGGCGCCCTGATCTTCCTCGGATAACAGACTGGCCAGCGCAGACAGGCGCGGGTCGAAATCCTCGACCACACAATCGCACTGGGACTCGTTCAAATTCGTGCCGCAGACGGGGCACAGGCCCCGGCAATCGACCCGGCAGAGGGGCTGCATGGGCAGCGCGACCAGCAGGGCCTGGCGGACGGGCTCGGTCAGATTGACGATGTGATTGTGGTCGATCGGGAAGGCGTCATCCTCGTCCTCGCCGTCCTCGGCAGCCACCGGCATACCGCTGACGACGTCGACCGTCTGGCGGAAGAGCTCTTCGAGCGGGGCTTCCACCTCCGCCGCGAAGTCCTCCAGGCAGCGGCCGCACTCGAGGTCGACCTTCGCGCTCACGTGCCCGGTCGCCCGCAGCTGGCGCCGCAGGCGGGTCAGCTGGATGGTGCCGTGGACATCGCGTGCCAGGCGCTCGCCGGTGTCGTCGCTCAAGCGCTCACTCAGCACGAGGGTCGGCGTGTCGAACTCGTAGCTGCGTTTCGCCCCCACCAGCTCCTTCATCAGCTGGGCGACGTTAAATTCCATATTCATTGGGAAACCAAACTCCTACCGGCAACGTGATCCGGGCATAACCCCTGTATT
>CAWARZ010000007.1:0-289527 GCA_963784695.1 uncultured Chloroflexia bacterium
GAGGTCGGCGAGGGTGGCGATGGTGGCGTCGGGGCGGCAGGTGGCGGGGATGGGCCAGGCGGTGGCGGGGGAGCGGGAGCCGCCGGTGAAGAGGACGGCGCGCAGGCCCGCCGCCTGGGCGCAGTCGACGTCGTAGGCGGGGTGGTCGCCGACGTGGACGGCGGCGGCGGCGGGGACGCCGAGGCGGTCGCAGGCCCAGGTGTAGAGGCGCGGGTCGGTCTTGTAGTAGCCGGCTCCGGCGCTGGTGGCGACGACGGCGAAGTCGTCGGCGAGGCCGTGGCGGGCCAGGCCCCAGGTCACGAAGGGGGGATAGGCGGCGCTGGAGACGATGCCGAGGGGTAGGCCCTGGGCGCGGAGGCCGGCGAGCAGCGCGGCGGCGCCGGGGATGGGGCGGGTGTCGGGCAGGCAGGCGGCCTCGACCGCGGCAATCGCGGCCTCGAGCGCGGCGTCGTCGACGTGGCGGGCCAGGCCGAGGGTCGCGAGCACGCGGCGCGCGCCCTCCTGCGCGGTGACCTCGCGGCCGGAGTCGCGGGCCTCGGCGCGGACGGCGCGGTAGGCGTCCTCGGCGCGGGCGCGCGTGGCGGCATCGGCCGCAGTGGACGGGAGCCGGCCCGCGGCGACGAGCGCCTGCAGCACGGCGCCGGGGAGGGTGGCGATCTCGAGGTGCAGCCACTCCTCCGCGCTGACCAGGGTGTTATTGAAGTCGAAGGTTACTGCCGCAATCGGCGCCATGCGCTTGCCCTCCTGCCCTCTGTTGATCCGCGGTGATCGCCGGGATGCGGGCCGCGGCCTGGGATGCTGCGGCAGCCGCGCGGCGGTGCCCCGGCCGGATCTTGCGGCGGCCTCGCCGGGCGGAGCCGGCTCCCACAGACGACGGCGGCCCCGCATCCCGGCTTGCCCCGGCCGGGCGGTACGGGGGCCTCGCCGGGCGGAGCCGGCTCCCACAGACGATTCTCGGCTTGCTTCCGGCCGGATCTTGCCGCGGCGGTGGTCGCGTGGCGGAGCGCCCTCCTACAGACGAGCGCGGCTTGCCCCCGGCATCCCGGGCCACCGCCCCTACCTCGCCCCGACGTTCCGGCTTGCCCCCCGCCGGATCTTGCGGCGGCCTCGCCGGACGGAGCCGGCTCCCACAGACGGGCGCGGCTTGCTCCCGGCATCCCGGGGCACCGCCCAGGGCGGCCACGCGGGGCCGCCCCTACCTCGTGCCGGCGGGGTGGGCTGATCCCCTCCCCTGGGCGCTTGCATCCTTCTACTGAAACGCGGCCGGGCGGGCTGGCGGCACGGGCGGGCGCCGCGGGCTTGGCGGCCGGTGCCAGCGCGGGGCCACGGGGCGGCGCAGGCGGGGGCGTTTCCCGTCGGGATTCACGCCTGGGAAAGTGGGTCCCGAGGCGGCACCGTTGGGGGCTTGACAGCTTCGAACAGGTGTTCTATAATCGAACTCACCAGGCACGCTTGTTCTACTTCGCGTTCTGGTTTTTCCGTCACCGCCCGGGCCCGGCCGCTGGTCGGGTCCCCGCCCCGATCGGGTCCGTTGCCGATCGGAAAGAGAGGGCTTCCATGGCCAGCACCAGGCACGCGACCGCTGCCGCGCTGGAGCGCGAGCCGGCCGACCCGCCGGCCGAAGCCGCCCGCCGCCGCTGGGTCGAACAGGGCGCGCAGCTGAGTACCCCGTTGGACGATCTGCTGGACGCGGAGGCGCCGGCGGTCCGGCCGCCGGCCGCCAAGCCGGCGCGCAAAGCCGCGCCGCGGCCGGCCGCGGCCCTCGCGGCGGCGCCGCCGCCCGCTCCGGCGCCCGCGCTGCCGGCGGGCCGGCCCCGGCCCGACGCCTCTGCCCCGGCACCGCGCGCGACCTGGGCGCCGGGCGACCGCGGGCGGCTGCTCCTGTTGGCGGGCGCCGGGCTCGCCGCGCTGGTCGCGCTGTACGTGGCGCTGAGCGCGGCGGTCGGCTTCGCGCAGGTGACGCTCGACGACATCCGCTACGGGCGGCCGCGGACGACGCAGATGGACCTCTACGCGGGCCATACGGGCGAGGCGCCCGGCCAGCCGAGCCACTTCCTCGCGCTCAACTTGGACCGCCGCGTCGTCGTCATCGAGCTGCCGGGGGGTGACCCGCAGCACGCGCTCACGATCACCGGGCCGTATCTCTTCGGCGCGGGCGAGGATCTGACGCCGGTGCAGCTGAGCGCGGCGGACGTGAACGGCGACGGGGCGCCCGACCTGCTGCTGACGGTGAAGAACGAGCAGCTGGTGTACATCAACGAGCCGGCGAAGAGCACCTTCCACCTGATGACGCCGCAGGAGCGCGACGCGCTGCCGGCGAACGCGGGCGCGGCGCCCACCGGAGGCACGCCATGAACGCGGCCGCTGCGACGTCCCCCGCCTACGCCGGGCGCCCGGGCCTCGGCGCCGTCGGCTACCAGGCGACCCGGCCCGCCGCGAGCGCCTATCTGGAGGCGCTCGACCGCGAGCGCGAGGACTACCTCTACACGGAGCCGCCGAGCGCCTACGCCGCCGCGCTGGCCGTGGAGCGGCGGACGACGCGGCGCACGCGCCACCTGAGCGGGCTGGCGGCGGGCGCGGTGCTGCCGCTCGTGCTGCTGGTCTGGCTGCTGCTGCCGCGCGGGTCGGCGGCGGAGATCAGCCGCTACGCGGGCCTGGGGGCGGGCGTGGTGATGGCCGCGTCCGACATCGCGGCGGCGGCGCCGACGGCCGTGCCCGCGCCCGCGAAGGCAGCGCCCGCCCCGAAGGCGCGCGCCCGCCGCACCCGCCGCGCCGGCCGACGGGACGCGCCCGGTCGTGGCGCCGCGCCTGGGCGACTACACCGTGGTGGCGCCGCCGAGCATCAGCGCGGCGCGGATCGACCAGGTGCTGGCGTCGTACGGCTCACCCGCGAGCGGCAGCGGGGCGCTGTTCTACGACCTCGGGGTCAAGTACGGCATCGACCCGGCCTACGCGCTCGCCTTCTACATCAACGAGAGCGCGGCGGGCACGAAAGGCGTGGCGCGCTTCACGCACGGCATCGGGAACATCCGCACGACGCCGGGCTACGCCGACTACGAGGGCTACCGGTCGTACCCCGACTTCGCGACGGGGATCGAGGACTGGTACAAGCTGATCAAGGAGCTGTACGTCGACGGCTGGGGGCTGACGACGCCCGACGCGATCATCGCGCGCTACGCGCCGTGGGGCGACAACAACAACCCGGAGGCGTACGCGCACACGGTGGAGCAACTGGTCGAACTCCTGGCAGGGGTAAGCACGGGGAGAGCGAGGGGCGGATGCTGCTGTCGGTACTGGCGCACGAGGCGGACACGGACCTGCTGGAGCGGCACTACGGCTTCCGCGGGATCCGGGCGCTGGGCGGCGACGGCGGGCAGGAGCGCTTCGGCGTCATCGACCTGGCGGGCGGGGGGCATGCGGCGGTGCTGCCGATCGCGGCCGGGGCGGGCGCGGGGGCGGGCAGCCGGAGCGCGCTGGTCGACCGGCTGGCCGCGGCGCTGCCCGAATGCGCCGTGCAGTTCGTGCTGAGCCGGCGGCCGCTGGCGCCCGCGCGGCTGGCCGGGGCCTGGCAGGCGGGCGCGCCCGCGCCGGCCGCCGCAGTGCGCCACGACCTGCAGATCTCCGCGGCGCGCCTGGCCGGCGCCGGGCTGGCCGATCTCTGGACGGGCGTGGCCGTGGCCGCGGTCGACCTCGACGAGCTTACCGGGCGGGTCGCGGGGCTGTTCGCCGGGCTGCCGGGCGTGGGGGCGCCGCTGGCGGCCGGGGCGCTGCGCGCGCTGGTGCGCCGCCTGGGTCAGCCCGACCTGCCGGCGCCCGTGCCCGGCGCGGAGAGCGCTCCGGCGGAAGGGAGCGCGCCGCTCGGGCTACCGACCGTGCTGGTGGGCGCGGGCGCCGTGGCCCGCGGGGGCGATACGGTGACGGCCTTCTGGCAGATCACGCCGCCGCTGCCGGCGGGCGGCTGGCTGGCGCGGCTGCTCGAGTTCCCCGACCTGCTGCCCTATGCCCTCGACCTGGCGATCCACGTGCGCCCGGCGCGCGAGGAGGAGACGATGCGCGCGGTGCTCGACGGCCGGCTGGCGCACCTCGGCGCGCAGCTTGCGGGCGAGGGGGATGCCGGGAGCGGCGAGCGGCGGCTGCTGCAACTGGAGCAGGAGGAGGTGCGCGAGCGCCGGGCGCGCCTGAGCCGGGGCGCCGACCGCCTGCGCGAGGTGGACATCCTGCTCGCGGCGCACCTGCCCGCCGGGGACGCGTCCGGGCGCGCGCCCGCCGCCCCGGCCGCCGACGCGCTGAGCCGCGCGCTGGCCGCGGCCGAGATCCCGGCCCAGCCGCTGCGCGGGCGTGCCCGGCTGGGGCGCGCGGTCCGCGCCGCGCTGCCGCTCGTGGCGCCGGGAGACGCGCGGCGCTTCGTCGTGCCCGCGCGGCAGGCCGCGGACCTGGTGACCTTGCCCGCGCCCGCCCCGGCGCCGCCGGGGGGCCTCTTGCTCGGGCTGACGCGCGACCGGCAGGCCTGCCTGCTGGCGCCGGGGGCGGGCTGCGTGGTGGCCGGGGGCGGCGCGACGGCGCGCCGGGCGGCGGCGCGGCAATGGGCGCTGCTCGCCGTGGCGGGCGGGGCGCGGCTGCGCCTCTGGGATCCGGCCGGGGCGTGGACGGGCTGGGTGGCGCGCGCTCGGCGGGCGGGTGGTCCGGCCGGGCGGTCCGGCGCCGGCCGACCGGCTGAACCTGCTGGCCGCGCCGCTGGGCGCGCTCGACCAGCCGGAGTTCTTCCACGGCTGGGTGCGCGAGACGGCGGGACTGCTGGCCCGGCTGCTGGCACCGCTGAGCGGGCTGGACGCCGAGACGGCGCGCAGCCAGGTGAGCGCGGCGCTGCTGCAGGTGGTGCTGCAGGCGCTGGAGCAGCGCGACCCGGCGGCGCTGGGCCTGGATACGCTGCAGGCCGAGCTCCAGGCGGGCGGCTACCGCGCCGCGGCGGCGGCGCTGGCGCAACTGGCCGGTGGCCCGGCGGACGCGCTCTTCGCCGCCGACGCGCCGCCGCTCGACGCGGCGCCGATCGTGGCGCTGGGGCCGCCCCAGGGCCTGCCCCCGGCGCTCGGCCGCCACGCGGCGCAGGTCGCGCTGCGGCGCCTGCTGCCGCCGCCCGCCGGGCCGGAGCGGACGGTCGTGCTGCTCGACACGCTGGCGGCCGCCTGGGGCCATCCGCCGCTGATCACCGACCTGCTGACGCTGGCCGCGGCGCGGGGCGGGGGCAGCGATCTGTGGCTGCTGCCCGCGTCCGGCGAGGCGGCCGCGCTGCTGGATCGGCGGGCCGGGCGCGCGCTGATCCGCGGGCTGCGCTGCCAGGTGCTCTTTGGCCCCGCGGCCGCGGAGCCGCCCGCCGCGCCCCTGCCGGACGGCGACCCCGATGTGGCCGCGCTGCTGGCTCTGGCCGGCGTGCCGCCCGCCGCCGCCGCGCCCCTGGCACTGCTTCCGCCCGATCAGGCGTTGGTCGTCACGCCGGGGCGCAGCGATGCCGTCGAGATCGTGCTGGGCGATCTGGCCCGACACGCGTAGCTCCTAGAAACGAGGTCTTGCGATGATGCATGCTTCTGAACGCTCGCGCGGCCCGCTGGCCGTCTTCCTCGGCATCGCCCTGCTGGTGCTGATCGGGCTGGTCGTGACCGGCACGGCGCTGGGCCGCGCGCAGGCCGCCGCGCCGTACTTGTCGCGCTACGTGCCGCACGGCAACGCCGCGGCGGCGGCCCTGCCACCCGGTACGCCGCACGCCCCGGCGCCGGCCACCGCCGCGACCGCCGCGGCCACGCCGGGCGCGGCGGGCGTCGACCCGGCGCGGCCCTCGGGGGTGCCGGTGACGCGCGGCGACTGGATGATCACGAAGGACTACGCGGCGCACGGGGGCCTGCGGCCGCCGCCGGGCAACAACCAGGGCGCGGTCGACTTCGCCTTCTACCACAACCTGCATGCGTTCGGCGCGGACGTGGTCGCGACGCACGCGGGCACGGTCAAGCTGCTGCGCGACGACCCGACGTACGGCAACCTGGTCTACGTGCTCGGGCCGCGCTGGTCGACGACCTACGGCCACCTGCAGGACTTCGCGGTGGCGGACGGGCAGGCGGTGCAGCGCGGGCAGGTGATCGGGCACATGGGCGCGACGGGCGTCGCGACGGGGCCGCACGTGGACTACCAGGTGTGGGAAGCCGGCCAGAACCGCAACCCGCTGGATTACTGTGGCTGTGGGATGCAGGGGCCGGACGTGCCGCCGCAGCCGTAGGGGGACCGGCCGGGCGCGGGCCGCCTCCTACCGACAATCTGGGCTTCTCTTGGGCCGAGCGGGGCGGCGGCATCGCCGGGCTGAGCCGGCTCCCACAGACGCCTCGCTGGGACAGACCGGCTCGTGACCGGCACGATCTCGCGTCGGCGCGTCGCGGGGCGGAGCCCCCTCCTACAGACGATCGGGGCGGACCCCGGCGGGGCGGTGCGGCGGCCTCGCCGGACGGAGCGGGCTCCCACAGACGATCGGGGCGGACCCCGGCATCCCGGGGCACCGGCCAGGGCGGCCACTTGGGGCCGCCCCTACCTGCGGCTCCGGCATCCCGATGGAGATCGGGGGATCGCAGGCGCGATCGCGATGGTGATCTTGCAGAACGGGGGGCAATTTGCTATAATGACGGCGTCTTCGGGCGTATAGCTCAGTTGGTCAGAGCGCACGGTTCACATCCGTGAGGTCCATGGTTCGAGCCCATGTACGCCCACTCCGACGGCGAAGCCCCGGTCGCGCCCGCGCCGGGGCTTTTCTGCGGCCGGCCGCGCCTCCGGGCGCCCGCCTGGCCTGTCCGCGGCCCGTATCCCAGAAAGGAGACGCCGTGCTTCCGCGATCCATCCGGGGCGCCCGTGTCGCGCTCTGCGCCGCCCTGCTCATGCTGCTCGTCGCCTGCGACACCGCGCCCGCCCTGCCCACGGCCGTACCCACCGCCGCGCCCGCGGCCACCGCGACCGGAATCGAGTCGCCGCCGACGGTGGCGGATCTGCTGCCGCCCACGAAGGCGGTGCCCGTCGCGACCGACACGGCCCTGCCGCCGCCGCCGACCGATACGGTCCCGCCGCCGACCGACCCTGTGCCCCCCACGGATACCCCGGTGCCGCCCACCGCTACGCCGCTGCCGCCGACCGCCACGCCGACCCCGGCGGGCAAGCCCCGGGTCGCGGGCGACCTGAGCGAGGTGCTGCACGGGCCGCGGGGGAACAACCGCATCGCGATCACGTTCGACGCGGGCGCCGGGCGCGGCTACGTGCCCGCCATCCTCGACGCGCTGAACGCGCGCCACCTGCACATCACGTTCTTCCTGACCGGGCAGTGGTCGGAGCAGAACCCGGACATGGTGAAGGCGATCGTGGCCGCGGGCAACGAGCTGGGGAATCATACCTACTCGCACCCGTCGTTCCTGCACATCACCGACGCGCAGATGATCAACGAGATCACGCGCACGCAGACGATCCTCCAGAACATGGTCGGCGTGGACACGCGACCGTACTGGCGGGCGCCGTTCGGCGACTACAACGGCCACGTGCTCGACGTCGTCGGATCGATCGGCTACCGCTCGATCTTCTGGACCTGGGACAGCCTCAACTCGGTGGGGCAGCCCAAGTCGAAGGACTTCCTGGTCAAGCGGGTGCTCAACCCGTCGGTCCCGCTGGACGGCGCGATCATTTTGATGCACGTCGGGAACGAGACGTCGGCCGAGGCCCTGCCCGACATCCTGGACGGACTGGCCGCGAAGGGCTACCACGTCGGGACGATCACCGACCTGTTGTCGCCCTAACCGCCGGCCGTGAGTCGTGTCCTGTTGCTGCTGCTGGCGGCCGGGGCCTGGGCCTGGTGGCTCGGCCCCCAGCAGCAGCACCCGCTCGGCGAGCCGCTGCTGCTCGGCGGCGCGCTGCGCCTGGACACGCTACGCCTCCTCTTCCTCACCCTGTTCCTCGCGGTGCCCGCCCCCGACCCCACGCCCGGGCCGCTCGATCCGCCGCGCCGCCGCCTGCAGCCGCGCCTGGCGTCCATCGCCCTGGCCGTCTGCCGGCTCGGGCTGGTGCTCGTGACCCTGGCGACGACCACGGGCATGCAGATCGTGGGGCTCGTCGTGGCCGGGGTCGGGCTGGCGCTGGCCGCCTGGCCGCTCGGCTGGGGGCGCACGCTGACGCCGCTGATCCTGCTGCCCATCGCGGTGCTCGGCACCTTCGACGGCGTGCCGGCGCCCGGCGCGCCGGTGCCGATCCTGCCCTGGGCGCTGATCGGGCTGGCGCTGCTGGCGGCGTCGGCCGGGTCGGGCGCGTGGCCGTTCGCGGGGCCGGTGCCGGCCACGCCCGACGATCCGCGCCCGGCGGGCGGCGCGCGCGGCGCCTGGATGGCCGCGCTGTACGGCGCGGGCAGCCTGTTGCCGCTGATCTACAGCCTGCAGGCGGGCGCCTGGGACGCCTGGGCGCGGCTGCTGGCGCTCGCCGCCGGGCTGCTCACGCTGGCGACAGCCGCCTGCGCGGCGCTCGGCGCGCCCAACTCGCCCGCGAGCGCGCGTGCCGCGCGGCATTACCTCGCCGGCGCGCTCTACGTGGGCCTCGGCTTGGGCAGCGCGCCGGCCGTGGCGGGCGGGCTGGCGCTGCTGCTGGTCGGGCTGACGGGCATCGCGCTGACGGCGACGCCGGGCATCCCCCGCCTGGTGGGGCTGGCGGCGCTCGGCGGCCTGCCGCCCACGCTCGGCTTCTGCGGACTCTGGCTGCTGCTGGGCGCGGCCGCGGGCCCGGCCACGCTGCTGCCGGCCGTCGCGGTGCCCGTGGTCGCGTTGATCACCGTGCTGGTGCGGCTGCGCTTCCCGCCCGAGCCGGGCCTGGGCGCCGTCGCGGCGTGGATCGGCGCGGCCGGGCTGCTCGTGGGCGGGGCGCTGCCCGGCGCCTTCCTTGACGGCGCGCTGCGGCCGGCGCTGCAGTCGCTGGCGGCCGGGGTGCCCGCGCTGGGCGACGTGCAGGCGCTGCCGGGCGTGGGCCTGCTGCTGGTGCACGGGGGCACGCCGATCGCCGTCTGGCCGGCGGCGGGGCTCGCGGCCGCGCTGCTGCTGACGCTGGCTCTGGCCGAAGGCGCGGCGCGCCTGCTGGCCCGCCGGCCGCCGCCGCTGCCTGCCGGGCCGGAGGCGCTGCCCGCGGCGGTGGTGCCCGCCGCGGCGCTCGTGCCTGCCGCGGCGACGTGGGCGCGCTGGCTCGACCCGGCCAGCCTGGTCTGGGCCGCCTGGCTGCGCGCCGCCGGACGCCCGGGTGGGGCCTGACCCCGCGGCGCTCGCCGCCTTCGCCGCCTGGGTGACCGCCGCCGCGGAGCGGCTGCTGATCTACCCCGGCGGCCTCTTCGTCGCGGCCGCGACCGTGTTGCTCGCCTGGGCCTTGCCCCGCCTGCTGCCGCAGGCCACCCGCGCGCCCACGCTCCCCCCCGCGCCCGTGGCGGGCACCGCCGGGCTCGGCCCGGCGGTGCCCGCGCTGGCGCTGGCCTGGGCCGCGTGGGCGCTGCTGCCGCTGCCGGGCGCCCCGGGCCTGCCCACGGCGCCCGACCTGCTCAGCCCCCTGGCGCTGTTGCTCGCCGCCACGCTGCTCGACCGTTCGGGCAATCCCGACCCGGCGGCCTGGCGGCGCGAAGCGGCGGGGCGGCCGCTGCTGCTCGCCGCGCCGCTGGTCGCCCTGGCGGCGCTTGGCCTGCCGGGCCTGCTGCCGCCGGGCACGATCGCCGCCGGGGGCGCGGAGGTGGCGCGCGCGCTGGCCGCCCTGGCCTACGTGGCGGGCTGGCTGGTCTGCTACGGGGCGCCGGGCAGCGCGCCCTGGGCCCGCGCGGGCGACCGGCTGGACCGCGCGGCGGCGTGGATGGTCTGGTGGGGCTGGCTGGGCGCGGGTGCCGCGCTGGGCCCGGCCGCCGTGGCCACCGCCACGGCCCCGCCCTGGGCGGGCGTGGGCCTCGTGGCGCTACTTGCCGCGGCGGCGGCGGGATTCCTGGTCACGCCGGTGGCGCGGAGCCTGGCCGGGCGGCTGGCGCCGTGGGGCTGGGCCGCACTGGGCGGCGCGCTGCTGGGGGTGCTGCTGGGGGTGTAGCGCATTGCGTCCCCGCCTGCCACGCTTCCGGCGTGCGCCTGAGCATCCCGGCGGATTCTACGCGGGAACGCGGCGGACCCGTGCGTCCGCCGCTACCTGAATGGTTCTGTTTCCTATCTCTGCCGGGCGCAGGAGGCGCGGCGGGCGGAGGGATGCTTATCGGGCGGAGTCTCGTGGGGAGGGTTGTCGCGGGGCGGAGCCCCCTCCTACAGCCGATCCCGGCTTCCTTCCGGCCGAGCGGTGCGGGGGCCTCGCCGGGCGGAGCCGGCTCCCACAGACGCCCCGCCCCCCATCCCGGCGGCTCGGCAGGGACAGGCCTCTCGCCAGGAACATCCCGGTGCGGAGATCCTGCACTTGCGTTCAGGATGACAAGGGGAGGCGCGGCGACGGCGGGGGGCGGGCGTGCGTTGGGATGCTCATCGGGTGGGATTCTTGGGGCGGCGGGGTCGCGGGGCGGAGCCCCCTGCTACAGCCGATCCCGGCTTCCTTCCGGCCGATCGGTGCGGGGGCCTCGCCGGGCGGAGCCGGCTCCCACAGACGCCCCGCCCCCCATCCCGGCTTCCTGGCAGCGGGGCGGTCGGGCGGCCGGGCGACCGTCTGCCGGCCCGGCCACTTCCCGGCGGCACTGTGGCTGGTCGAGAAGCTGCACCAGGAGGCGCCGGACCTCGTGCCGCCCGACGGCAAGTAAGCCCCCGCGGCTACTGCCCGACTCCGGGCGGGGGCGTGATCTGGACGGGGACGCCGAAGCGCGAGAGGTCGAGCGTGAGGGTGGCGGTGCCGCTGGAAGGCGTGACGATGAGCAGCGTCATGCGGGTGATCTGTTGGCTGCTCTCGGCGATCAGCACGGTGCCCTGCACCTGCGAGCCGAGCAGGACCTGACCGAGCGAGCCCGGGCCTTCGCTCGCGGCCATCTGTTGCAGGTCGACGGCGAAGCGCACCTGCTGCAGATGCTCGGTGCCGGAGATAACCGTGCGGCCGAGCGCCACGCTGCCGGGGGCGTAGTACTTGTCGAAGCTGAGCAGGGTCGTCGGGTTGGGCAGCACGTCGGTGCCCGGCGGCGGCGCGCCGGGCGCGCGCTGCCAGGCCGGGGCGCCCTGGGGCTTGACGTAGACGTCGGGGCCGATGACGACGCGGTCGCCGTTGTTGCTGGTGTGCATGGTGTAGCTGTCGGGCGGCGCGACGTCGCCCTCGATGGTCAGGTTCTGGGGCGTCTGGGCGTTGCCGTTGCCCTCGAACTCGCCGGTGAGGACGTAGTGCACGGCCTTCTGCTGCTCCTGCAGGGCGATGGCCGAGTCGAGCAGCGCGGTCGGGTCGACGGGGGTGGCCGTGGGCGTGGGAAAGAGGACGCCCTGGCGCACCACGAGGAGCGTGCCGACGCCCAGCAGGCCGGCGAGGCAGAGGCCGGCGACGAGGCCGAGCGCGCAGCCCAGCCAGAGGCCCCGCCGGCCGCCGCGGACCGGGCGTGCGGGGAGCGGGGCGGCCGGCGGCGGGTAGCCCGCACCCGGCGGGGCCTGCGCGGCCGGTCCCGGCGGCGGGTAGATCGCCGTCGCGGGCGGCGGCGCGGCGGGCGGGTAGACCGTCGTCGCGGGGGAGGGGGCGGGCGGGTAGATCGCCGTCGCGGGCGGCGCGGAGGCGTCCGGGGCCGCAACGCGCGTGGGCAGCGGCGAGCCGCAGAGGGCGCAGGCGGGCGCGCCCGCGGCGTTGGCGGCGCCGCAGTACGAGCAGGCTACGGTCGGGTCGTCGGGGGCAGCGGCCATCGGGTCACCCTTTCGCGCGGGTCGGCTGGACGTATCGCCCCATCATACCAGGCGCGCCGGCGCCGCGGCAACCGCCCCGACTCGCCCCGTCAGATGGTGTAGCGCAGGCCCGTGGGCACGGCGCCGTCAGGACCCAGCAGCGCGGCCACGAGGTTGAACTGGAAGCGATCGCCCTCGCGCGCCGACTCGATGCGGGCCACGAGCGTGTGCGTGCCCGGGTCGATGCGCAGCGGCGCGCTGACGCGCGGGGTGCGGAAGGTCGGCAGCGCGCCCAGGGGCGGGGCAGTCTCGCCCGGCGCCTCGGGCACGGTGCGCCCGTCGAGCAGGAACGTGATCGGGCCGCCGCCCTGGAAGACGATCCGCACGTCGTGGGGCGCGTCCGCCGTGATCCGGGTGACGGCGTAGGCGGCCAGCGGCCGGCCGGCCTCGAGCGCGGCGCGGTGGTCGCGGACCAGCCAGAGGCCGTGGGGCGCGGTCAGCGAGCGCGCGGTCGCGGGATCCTGCACGCGCGGCTGCCAGTCGAGCCCGCCCTCGCCGCGCGCCGCCTCGTCCGGGCTGACCGGGTGCTGCGTCGGGTCGAAGACCGCCAGCCGCCAGGCGGGGACGGTCGGGAAGAGCGGCATGGCAGCGTAGTGCATGTCCCAGGTGCCGCCGCGCCAGGTCAGGCGGGCGGTCACGTCCCAGCAGAGCGGCCGGGCCGGGCCGTCGAAGGCGAACGGCGCGGCGAGCACCTGCGCGGAGCGCAGGCCGGCAAGCTCCTCGGTGCGGGTGGTCGTGCCGCCGGAGTCGTGCAGCGTCCAGGTGACCTGCAGGTCGAAGGGCCCGCCGCCGGCCGCCGCGCCGACGATCAGCCGGCCCAACTGGTTGGCTGCCTCGGGCCAGGTCACGTACTCGACGGCGTGGGCAAAGGGCGCGCCGAGGCGGGCCAGCGCCGTAGCGCGCTGCGGGTGGTCGCGGCCGAGCACGGCGGACGGCAGGGCGTCCCAGGAGGCGTCGGGCAGGGCGCCGCCGAGCAGCCGCCGGGCGTCGGCCCCGGCCACCGCGCGGTTATGCCCCTCGCCCAGCGCGCTGAGGCCGCCCGCCGCCTGCGCGGCCACCTCAACGGCGCGCTCCTTCGGCGTGGGCGGCACGCGGACCACGGTCGCGCGCGCGGCCTCGTCGTAGTGCCACTCGGCGGGCGCGCCGTCGATCGTGACGGACTCCGGTGGACGCGTGCCCTCGAAGCGCACCACGTAGCGCCGCACCGGTGGCAGCGCCGGGCAGCGGCCCTCGACCGGGCCGATGCGCACGCGGCACGTGCCGGAGTCGTCGGTCTGCATGCTGAAGGGCGTCCACTCGGAGGCGCCCTCCTGGTAGGCCAGGGTGGCGCCGTCGTCCTCGTAGAGGCGGAAGCTGCCCGACCGGCCGGGGAAGACGGCCAGCGTCAGCACGTCGGCGGGGATGCGGTCAGTCGTCGGCGCGACCTCGGCCAGCGGGATGATGGCCCCGGCGCGCACGAGCAGCGGGACGCGCTCGAGGTCGCCGACAAGGCGCACCCAGCGCGGGCCGGTGTAGGTCTCACCGGTCTGGAAGTCGATCCAGGTGCCCTGGGGCAGCCAGGCGTCGATCCAGGCCATGCCGGTGGCGGGATCGGCCGGGCGGGTGATCGGCACCGCGATGACGTCGTCGCCGAGGAAGTAGGCCGCATCGGCGACGTAGGCCGAGTCCTCGTCGGGCGCGGCGAAGTAGAGCGGGCGGCAGAGCGCGAGGCCGGTGTCCATGGCGGCGCGGGCCATGGTGTAGAGGTAGGGCACCAGGCGGTAGCGCCAGTGGAAGGCGGTGCGGACGGCCTCGAAGACGCGGGGCGGGAAGGCCCAGGGCCGGCGCTCGGCGGCCGGGTCCTTGGTGGCGTGCAGGCGCAGGCAGGGGCTGAGGGCGCCAAACTGCACCCAGCGGGCGAAGAGCTCGGGCTCCGTGGCGCCGAAGTGGCCGCCGATGTCGTGGCTCCACCAGCCGTAGAGGACGTTGGCGGCCGTCGCGGTGAAGGGCGACAGGTAAGCCAGCACGCGCCAGACGGCGAAGGTGTCGCCCGAGAAGCCGATGGGGTAGCGATGGTTGCCGAGGCCGCCCCAGCGGCTGTAGAGCATGGGCCGCATGCCGCGCCGGGTGGAATCGTGGTAGTGCAGATGGTTCAGCCAGATCAGCGGGTCGAGCCCGGGCAGGTCGCTCGTCTCGCCCTGCTGCCAGTCCATCCACCAGAAATCGACGCCCTGGTCCTCCAGCGGGTGGTGCAGGAGCTCGAAGTAGTGGCGCACGTATTCAGGGTCGCCGGGGCGGAAGGTCACCGCGGCGCGGCTCTCGGGATCGACGCCGAGCGCGCGGGCGAAGTCGGGATAGACGCGCTCGAAGGGCTGCACGCCCTCGGCCGGGTGCAGGTTGAGGGTGGTGCGCAGGCCGCGCTCGTGCGCCCAGCGCAGGAAGCCCGCGGGATCGGGGAAGAGGTCGCGGTTCCAGGTGTAGCCGGTCCAGCTGTCGGGGGTGTGCCAGTCCATGTCGAGGACGAGCACGTCGAGCGGCAGGTCGTGGGCAGCGAACTCCTCGACCAGCTGCTGCAGGTCGGCGGCGCTGTAGGCCCAGTAGCGCGACCACCAGGCGCCGAGCACGAAGCGCGGGATCAGCGGGATGGGCCCGCCGAAGCGGGTGTAATCGCCCAGGGCGTCGGTGTAGGCATGGCCGTAGCCGAAAAAGTACCAGTCCTGCAGGTCGTGGCTGGGGCGGGGCGCCACCCAGGCGCCCTGCTCGACGAAGCGCACGGCGTGGCTGTCGTCGACGAGCACCCAGCCGTCGCGCGAGAGCAGGCCGGGGCCGAGCTGCTCGGGGCCGGCCGCGCCGTCGAGCGTGCGGCGCGTGCCGCCGAGGTTGCCGCGATCGGGCGTGCCGGGCGTCCAGGTGACCGGCCGGTCGCGCAGCGTCAGGGTGATCGCCAGGTTGTCGGGGCTGAAGGGCTCGGGGCCGGGGCGATAGCGCAGGTGCAAGCGCGCCGGTGTCGAGGGTGAGCCAGCCGTCGGACTCGCCGACGGCGTAGGGCGGCGGCGGGGCGGCGCGGTTCGGGGAAGGCGAAGGTCCCGCGATCCTCGAAGGCGCCGGTGGCCGACCACTCGCAGCGGATCAGGCGCGCGGTAAGCACGGTGAAGCGGGCCTGGCCGCGGACGACGACGGCGGCCGGGTCGGCCACCGGGTTGCCGGCGACGCGGATGCGTTCGAACAGGGGTGAAGGCGGCAAAGACATGACAACGAAGCTCCAATCGACAGAATCTTACCGGGAAGGGTCCTGGGGTGCGGCCAAGCAGATCACGCGCCCGGGCGCCGGGGCGGCGCCCGGGCGAGGTACTCCACGAGACGTGCCCGGCAGAGACTACAACGCAGCGGCGCGCGCCGGGTGATTGCGCGCCCGCGCGGGATCCGTCATGCGACGGATCCGGCCTGGAATACGGCTCCATCGATCGCCCGATGGCAGGCGCGGGCGGCATGCGCTATAATGAATGGGAGCCGCCGCCGTCGGGGCGCGGCTGCCCTGACCCCCACGGAGGATAGCCCTGAGCACACTCGACACGGACCCGGTCGCCGATACCCATCCGCCCGATCTGAACGTCGTCGCGGCGCCCCCCATCATGGGCGGCGTCGCCGAGGCGTTGGCGGCGGCCGAAGCGGCTCCGCCCGCCCCAAGCCTGCGCGGCCTGCCGTCCTTCTGGCTCGTCTGGTCGGGGCAGAGCGTCTCGATGATCGGCGACGGGCTCTACGGCATCGCCATGGCGTGGTGGATCACGCAGGTGCTCGGCTCGGCGACGGCGCTCGCGGGCTACGCGCTCTGCTGGTTCGTGCCGGCGGTGGTCATGCCCTTCTTCGCCGGGTCGCTGGTCGACCGCGGCAACCGCAAGGCGCTGATCGCGCTGATGGACAGCGCGCAGGGGGTGGCGGTGACGGCGCTGGCGGTGCTGCTGGCGAGCGGGCACCTGGAGCTCTGGCACGTCTACGTGGGTGGGGTGATCCTGTCGGCGTGCTCGGCGATCCACGGTCCGGCGCTCGACGCGACCATCCCGAACCTCGTGCCGACGGCCGCGCTCCCGCGGGCGAACGGGCTCTACGCCTCGTCGCAGAGCGTGAGCAACATCGCGGGGCCGCTGCTTGGCGGCGCGCTGGTCGGCTTCGCCGGCCTGCCCGTGGCGATGATGATCAACGCGGCCAGTTTCTGGATCGCCACCGGCGCGACGTTGCTGGCGCGCATCCCCTCGCCCCGCGTGGCGGCGCCCCCGGGCGCCAACGCCTTCCGCCAACTCGTGCAGCGACGCCGGCTACGGCTACGGCTGGATCTGGCGCCACCGCGCGATCCTCTACCTGCTGCTGATCTTCACGGTGAACAACTTCCTGACCGCGCCGACCTTTCCGCTGCAGGCGCTGATCATCAAGACGCAGCTGTTGCCGAGCGGCGCGGCGCTGGGGATGGACGGGGCGCTGATTCTGGGCGTGCTGAGCGCGGCCGATGCGATCGGGGCGCTGGGCAGCGCGCTCTTCTTCAGCCGGGGCTATGCCTTCAAGCCGATGGCGTGGGGCGTGTGCATCGGCTGGACCGTGGCCGGGGCGGCGGCGCTCACGTTCGGGCTGTCCACCTCGGTCGTGCTGTCGTTGGGCGCCGCGGTCCTGATGGGGGCGGCCATACCGCTGTGCAATATCCCGAGCCAGACGATCTGGATGGCCTACACGCCGGACGCGGAGCGGGGGCGCATCTTCGCGGCGCGGCGGACGATTGCGTGGGGCATCCAGCCGGTCTCGATCGCGCTCGGGGGGCTGCTGGCCGAGCAGATCGGCCCGGGCGCGCTGTTCGTCGGCGCGGGCGCGGTGGTCGTGGTGATCGCGCTGGGGAACCTGCTCTTCAACCGGCCCATCCGCACGCTCTACGCGCCCGACCTGGCGCCGGACGCGGCGCGCCGCGGCACGCTCTACCGCGCCTGAGCGGCCGCGGTCAGTCCTCGCGCGGCGCGCCGATCACCGCCTGGACTTTGGCGAGCAGGTCCTCGAGGTCGAACGGCTTCTCGAGGATGTCGCAGCCCTTGCCGCGCAGGATCGATTCCTTCTCGCGCAGCAGGCGCGAATCGGCGGAGCAGACGATGATGGGGATGTGGCTCGTCGCGGGATCCAGGCGCAAGAGCTCCAGGATCTGCATGCCCGTCTCGGGCGAGTTCCATGCGGATGTCGAGGATCACGAGCTTGGGCTGCTCGTCGCGCACCATGGCGTGGACGTTGCTGGATTCCTTTTCAATGACGGTGTCGTAGCCCTCGTCGGACAACAGATCGTGCATCAGCTGCAAGAAGACCGTATCGTTGTTGACTACCGCGATCCGCGGCTTGCTCATGAAGATCCTCCTGGTCTCGGACAGTGCGCCCCGGCGGCAGGGCGGGTGCCTGCAGCGCCCCCATCATACCCGATCCGCTGTGCGGACCGCCACCCCATCGGCACCGCCCGGCGCGCGCGCGTTCGCCGGATGTTCACCTGCTTTGACAATTTCTCCACGCTTGTGATAGACTGGGCAATGGCCCCGTCAATTGCGCCGGGGCTATGCGCCGGGGTGCGCACCCACGCGCGGCCGGCCGCATCCGACACATCCCAGGGCAAGGAGGCCTGACGGGTGGCCGAACCTCAACGCTCCGCGGCGGCGGCGCCGGACGCGGGGTCCCGCGACCTTTCCTTCGACGTACTGATTGTCGGCGCCGGCACGGGGGGCTATCCCACCGCCATCCGCGCCGCCGAACTCGGACTCAAGACCGCCGTCATCGAGCGCGACAAGGTCGGCGGTCTCTGTTTGCATCGCGGCTGCATCCCCACCAAGAGCCTGCTCCAGAGCGCGCACACGCTCGCCGCGATCCGGCGGGCCGGCGAGCACGGCATCACGACCGGCGACGTGCGCTTCGACTACGCGGCCATGCAGGCGCGCAAGGACAAGATCGTCGGGCAGATGCACCGCGGGGTCGAATCGCTCTTCAAGAAGTACGGGGTGACCTCGCTGGCGGGCAGCGCGCAGATTACAGGCCCCGGCACGGTCGCCTGCACGCCGGGCGCCGGGGGCGACGCGCAGCGCCTGAGCGCGCGGCATCTGGTGCTGGCGACGGGCGCGGCCAGCCGGCCGCTGCCCGACCTGCCCTTCGACGGGGAGCGCATCCTCGATACCGATCAGCTGCTCGCGCGCGAGAGCGTGCCCGACTCGATCGTGGTCGTCGGCTCGGGCGCCTGGGCGACCGAGTGGGCCTTCCTGCTCGCCACGCTGGGGGCGCAGGTCACGCTGGTGGAGCCGGGGCCGGCGATCCTGCCCGAGATGGACGCCGACGTGGGCAAGGGCCTGGAGCGCCAGATCGGGCGCAAGCTGCTCAAGGTGCAGACCGGCACGCGCCTGGCGGCCGGCGATTTCGAGCGCACGGAGACGGGCCTGCGCGTGCGCCTGGGCGCGAACAAGACGGTCGAGGCGGCGTGCGCGCTGATCGCCGTGGGCTCGGACGCGCGCACAGGCGCGGGCGTGGACGGGCTGGGCCTGCGGATGGACGGCGGCTTTGTGGCGGTCGACCCGTTCGGCCGCACGAGCGTGGACGGCGTCTGGGCCGTGGGCGACCTGACCGGGGGCCTGCTGCTCGCGCACGAGGCGATGCTGGAGGGCGTGACCGCCGCCGAGACGATCGCGGGCAAGCGACCGCAGCCGGTCGATCGGACGCGCATCCCGCGCATGGCCTACACCTGGCCCGAGTGCGCCTCCATTGGCCTGACCGAGGCGGAGGCCCGGGCGGCGGACGGCGCCGCGCAGGTGGCCCGCTACCCCTACAGCGCGAACGCCCGCGCGCAGATGCACGGCGAAGTCCTGGGCTTCGTCAAAGTGGTCGCCGCGGGCGACGGCCGGGTGCTCGGCGTGCACATTCTGGGGCCCAACGCTACCGAACTGATTGGCACGCCCGCCGTGGCCCAGTTACTGCAGGCGGTCGCCTGGGAAGTCGGCGCCGCCTCGTTTCCGCATCCTACCGTCAGCGAAGCGATCTGGGAAGCCATGCGCATGATCGACGGCGCCCAGATTCATCTCTAGCAGCGCAATCTGCCGGGCGCGCCGCCCGGCGCCAGCCGTCAAGAGGAGGACAGAATGGTGTCAACCAGCAAGCGGCAGACGGGGACCAAGCGCGCCGCCCCGCCGAAGCCGCTACATGAAGAGCTCGGGCTCGACAAGGACACCCTGCTCGACATGTACTACACGATGGTGCTTGCCCGTGAGCTCGACCTGCGCATGTGGCAGCTGAACCGGCAGGGCAAAGCCGCGTTCGTCATTTCGTGCCAGGGGCAGGAAGCGGCCCAGGTGGGGCTCGCCTTCGGCCTGGAGCGCGGCAAAGACTGGGTCGTGCCCTATTATCGCGACCTGGCACTGATGCTGGCGCTGGGGCAGACGCCGCGCATGGTCATGCTGTCGCTGTTCGCCCGCGCCGAGGAGCCGAACTCGGGCGGCCGCCAGATGCCCGCGCACTACAGCTTCCGCCGCAGCCACGTGTTCACGACCGGCAGCCCCGTCGGCACGCAGTTCCCGCACGGCGTCGGCCTCGGCCTGGCGAACAAGCTGCTGCGGCAGAACGCCGAGGTCGTGGCCGTCACCGGGGGCGAGGGATCGACCTCGCAGGGCGACTGGCACGTGTCGATGAACTTCGCCGGGATCCACAAGCTGCCTGTCCTCTTCGTCATCGAGAACAACAACTACGCCATCTCCGTGCCGCTGCCGCTGCAGGTGGGCGGCCAGCACCTCGAAGCACGCGCGGAGGGCTACGGCATGCCGGGCGTCAGCGTCGACGGGATCAACCCGCTGGAGTGCTACCGCGCGGTGCGCGACGCCGCGGCGCGGGCGCGCGCGGGCGAGGGCCCGACACTGATCGAGATGCGCTGCATCCGCATGACCGCGCACTCGTCGGACGACAACGACCGGACCTATCGCACCAAAGAGGACAAGGAAGCCGACCGGCAGCGCGAACCGATCGCCTTCTTCCAGCACTACCTGACGGAGCACGGCATCCTCGACGAGGAGACCGACCAGACGCTGCGCAAGCGCATCAGCGCCGAGGTGAACGACGCGACGGATTATGCCGAGCAGGCGCCCGAGCCGCGCGCCGAGGATATTCTGCAGCACGTGTACGCCACGCCCGAGGAGGTTGCCGCATGGCGGTCAAAACTCTAATCGAAGCCGTCCGCGACGGACTGCGCGAGGAAATGGAGCGCGACGAGCGGGTCATCATCTTCGGCGAGGACGTGGGCCCGCGCGGCGGGGTCTTCGGGGTGACCGAGGGCTTCAGCAAGCAGTTCGGGCCCGACCGGGTGATCGATACGCCGCTGGCCGAGTCGCTGATCGCCGGGCTCGCCATCGGCGCCTCGGCCGGGGGGCTCTTCCCGGTGGCGGAGATCCAGTTCGCCGACTTCATCTTCCCGGGCTTCGACCAGATCGTGAGCGAGGCCGCCCGGATCCGCTATCGCTCGAACAACGAGTGGCACCTGCCGATGGTGATCCGCGCGCCGTACGGCGGCGGGATTCACGGCGCGCTCTACCACTCGCAGTCGGTCGAGGCGCTGTTCGGACACGTGCCCGGCCTGATCGTGGTCATCCCCTCCAACCCGTACGACGCCAAGGGGCTGCTGAAGGCGGCCATCCGCCACCCGGACCCGGTGCTCTACTTCGAGCACAAGGGCGGCTACCGGCTGATCAAGGGCGAGGTGCCCGACGGCGATTACCTCGTGGAGCTCGGCAAGGCCAAGGTGACGCGCGAGGGCAACCAACTCACGGCGGTCGCCTGGGGCATGATGCACTACCGCTGCACGGAAGCGGCGGAGCAGCTGGCGGGCGAGGGCATCTCGGTCGAAGTGGTGGACGTGCGGACGATCAGCCCGCTCGACCGCGAAACGATCATCACTTCGGTCAAGAAGACGGGCAAGTGCCTCATCGTCTACGAAGACACGCGCAGCGGGGGCTGGGGCGCCGAGATCTCGGCCAGCCTCAGCGAGGCGGCCTTCGAGTACCTCGACGGGCCGATCATGCGCGTGACAGGGCCGGATGTGCCCGCGATGCCGTATAATCATGCGCAAGAAGCCGCGTTCATGCCGAACACCGAGAAGATCGCGGCGGCCATGCGCCAGCTGGCGGGATATTAGCGTCAATGGCCGTGCCGATCCCGGGTGGCCGGGCGGGGCGCGCACATGAGTTTTGGGAGGAGCAATGGCTAATCTGGCAAACGTGACGATGCCCCAGCTGGGCGAGAGCGTCACGGAAGGCACCATCGGCGCCTGGCTGAAGCAGCCGGGCAACTCGATTGAGAAGTACGAATCGCTGGCCGAGGTGATCACCGACAAGGTGAACGCCGAGATCCCCTCGCCCTACACGGGCGTGATCAAAGAGCTGAAGGTGCCGGAGAACGAGCCGGTGCCGATCGGCACGCTCATCTGCACGATCGAGACGGAAGCGCCGGTGGAAGAGGCGCCGAGCGGCCACGGGTCGGAGAGCCCGGCGGCGGCCCCGCCCGCCCCGGCGCCCGCGCCCAGCCCCGCCCCGGTCGCCGCATCCCGCCCGGCGCCCGCCCCGGCGCCCGCGGCCCCGGCCCCCGCGGCCACCGCGACGGCGACCGCCGCGCCCCCGGCACCCGCGCAAGGCGGCAACGGCGCGAGCGCCGCGCCGAGCGGCGGCGGCGCCAAGCGCCTCAGCCCGGCCGTGGCGCGCCTGCTCGAAGAGAACAACCTGAGCATGTCGGACCTCAACCAGATCTCCGGATCGGGCTTCGAGGGCCGCGTGACCAAGCAGGACGTCGAGAAGTATCTGGAGCAGCGCGCCGCCGGGACCCTGCCCGCGCCGCAGGCGGCTCCGGCCCCGGCGCCCGCCCAGCCCGCCGCGCCCGCGATGACCGCGGGTATGCCGAACCCGTACGAGCCGCAGGCACCGGCGCCCCCCGCTCCCGCCCCGGCGGCGCCTGCTCCGGCGCCCGCTCCGGCCCCCGCGCCCCTGGCCGGCGACACGCTGGTGCCGCTGACGCAGATGCGCCGCGCCATCGCCGAGCACATGTCGCGGTCGGTGCAGACCTCGCCGCACGCCTGGACGTACGTCGAGATCGACATGCACAACATCGTCAAGTACCGCAACCGGATCAAGGAGCAGTTCCGGCAGCGCGAGGGGCTCGACCCGAGCTTCCTGGCCTTCGGCATCGTCGCGCTGGTGCAGGCGCTGCGCCGGCACCCGCGGATCAACTCGATGTGGACCGACCAGGGCGTGCTGCTCAAGCGGGACATCAACGTCGGCATGCCGATCGACCTGGGCGACCAGGGGCTGATCGTGCCGGTGATCCACAACGCCGACCAGCTGTCGTTCGTCGGGCTGACGCGCCAGGTGCACGATCTGGCCGACCGCGCGCGGGCTAACAAGCTGCGCGTCGACGACCTGCAGGGCTCGACGGTGACCCTGAACAACGCCGGCACGTTCGGCTCGATGATGTCGTTCCCGATCCTGAACCAGCCGAACGTGGTGAACATCACGATGGAGGCGATCACCAAGCGCGCGCTCGTGATCGACGACGCGATCGCCATCCGGCCGGTGATGAACATGTGCTGCAGCTTCGACCACCGCGTGCTCGACGGCGCGCAGGTGGGCCGCTTCCTGCAGACCATGAAGCAGCTGCTCGAAGGCTTCAGCGACGCGGGCCTGGGCTACTAAGCCCGGGGCCGCGCGCCGCGTCGAGGGACCGGGGGCCGGGCCTCCGGTCCCTCGGCACGTCCGCCGTGTAACCCCGGGCACAAGCCGGCGCGGCACGCTATGGTATAATGGAGCGGTGACCGGGCGTCGCAGGCGCCCGCTTCGATCGATCGCAAAAGGATTCTTGCTCATGGACACCGACCCGCGGCCCGAAACCGAGACCGCACTTTCCGGCGACGGCGCCGTGCTGACGATTATCCCGGCGGGCCGCAAGGCGCGCAACCACAACATCGCGCTAACGACCGAGCGCGTGACCCTGACGCGCAAGCCCGAGTGGCTGCGCGCGGTCAAATGGGAGCAGGGCCCGAACTACCACGACCTGAAGGGGCTGATGCGCAGCGCGGGGCTGCACACCGTCTGCGAGGAAGCGCGCTGCCCGAACATCAGCGAGTGCTGGGAGCACCGCACCGCGACGTTCCTGCTGCTCGGCGACACCTGCACGCGCTCGTGCGGCTTCTGCGCGATCAAGACCGGCCGCCCGAGCCACCTTGACCGTGACGAGCCGGAGCGGGTCGCGCGCACGGTGGAGCACCTGGGCCTGCAGCACGTCGTGCTGACCTCGGTGAACCGCGACGAGCTCAAGCTCGGCGGCGCCGACATCTTCGCGGAGACGATCCGGCTGATTCGGGCGTACGTGCCCGACTGCGGCATCGAGGTGCTCACGCCCGACTTCAAAGGCTACTGGCCCGCGCTCGAGCTCGTGGTCGAGGCGCACCCCGACATCCTGAACCACAACGTCGAGTCGGTGCCGCGGCTCTACTACTGCGTGCGGCCCCAGGCGCGCTACACGCGCTCGCTCGAGTTCCTGCAGCGCGGCAAGGCGATGGACGCCACGGGCACGATGCGCACGAAGTCGGGCCTGATGCTCGGCCTCGGCGAGGAGATCGACGAGGTGATGCAGGTGCTCGCCGACCTGCGCGCCCACGACGTGGACATCGTGACCATCGGCCAGTATCTGCGCCCCTCGTTCGCCCACCTGCCCGTGCAGAAGTACTACGCGCCGGAGGAGTTCGCCGACCTGAAGGTGCAGGCGCAGGCGCTGGGCTTCCAGCACGTGGAGTGCGGCGCGTTCGTGCGCTCGTCGTACCACGCGCACGAGCAGGTGCAGCAGGCGGCCGCGGGCTAATGCGCCGGCAGGCCGCCCCGGAGGCGGCCGGGCCGCGGGCCCGGCCGCTCGCCTGGCCTTCCTGCTGGAACGTGCGCGACCTCGGCGGCCTGCCGGCTGCCGGGGGCACGATTCGGCCGGGCGCGCTGGTGCGCGCCGATAACCTCGCCCGCCTGGCGCCGGCCGGCCGGGCGGCCCTGATCGCGCACGGCATCCGCACGGTCATCGACCTGCGCGCGCCCTCCGAGCTCGTCCTCGATCCCCCACCCTTCGCGGGCGATCCGGCCGGCGACACCCCTGCCTACCGGCACCGTTCGCTGCTCGACCTCGACAACACGACCGGCATGGCCGCGCTCGACGCGGCCGATCGGGCCCCGGCCCGCCAACTGGCGGCCTACATCGCGTTCGTCGACCACTTCGCCCCGCAGGTGGCCGCCGCCGTGACGGCGGTGGGCGAAGCGCCGCCCGGCGGGGTGGTCGTGCACTGCCACGCGGGCAAAGACCGCACCGGGGTGCTCGTCGCCCTGCTGCTCGACCTGTGCGGCGTGCCGCCGGAGATCATCGCGGCGGACTACGCGCTCTCGGGGCCCACGCTACAGGCGCACGACGCGGCGATCCGCGCCGAGGGACCGCGCGACGCGCGCCACCCGGAGCGCACGAACCCCGAGTACGAGACGCCCGCCGGGGCCATGCTGGACCTGCTGGCCTACCTGGCGCACCGGTATGGCGGCACGGCGGCGTATCTGGAGCAGGCGGGGGTGACGCCCGCGACGATCGCGGCGGTGCGGGCGCGGCTGCGCGCCTGACGGCCGGAGAGGACGGAGCATGGCGCGCCTCTGGCCCGCGAGCGCCCTCTTGCTGGGCCTGCTCTGGCTGACGACGCCGGCCCCCGCGGGCTGGACCCTGCCGCCGGCCGCCTGGGAGGGGCCGGCGCTGCTGCTGCTGCTGGCGGGCATCTTCGGCCTGCTGCACCAGAGCAGCGGCTTCCTGCAGGCGCGCTTCGTGGGCCTGATCTTTGGCCTCACGCGGAACCTGGGCTGGGCGAACCGGGCCTACTTCGCGATCATGCGGCCGGGGGTGCTCGTGCACGAGCTGGCGCATGCCATCGCGGCGGCCCTGGTGGGCGGGCGCATCGTCGCCTTCAACATCCTGGAGACCAGTATGGTGCCGGGGGCCGGGGGTGGGCAGGTGCGGCTGGGGCACGTCACCTACGCGATCCCCGGCAGCCCGCGCGCCGTCGGCACGCGGCTGAAGGACGCCTTCGTCGGCTTCGCGCCGCTGCCGTTCGGCCTGCTGTTGCTGGCCGGCGCGCTGGCGCTCAGCGGCGCCGACCTGCTGCGCGACCCCCTGGCCGCGCTGCCCGCCGCCGCGGGCACCTGGCGCTTCTGGCTGGCGCTGCTCGTCGTCGTCGAGGTGGCCGACCACATGACGCCGTCGACGGTCGACCGGCGCAACTGGCCGGTCGCGCTCCTGCTGGGCCTGGCGGGGCTCGCGCTGGCGATCGTCGCGCTGATCCTGTTCCACCTCGCGCTGCCCGCCGACTGGTGGCCGCCCGTGCGCCAGGCGGGCCTGTTGCTGGCGCTGGTGCTCGGCGTGCCGATCGTGGTCAACCTCGCGCTTGGCCTGATCTTCTGGCTGCCCGCGCGGCTGCTGCGGCGCTGAGGCCGTGGCGCATACGGGCCGCGGCGCCGCCGGGCCGGCGTGGGGCTCAGCCGGGGCAAGCTCCCGGCGACCGCGCAGCTGGTCGGCATGGAAAAGCCGGGCTCACGGCGGCATCCCGGAGTCGGAGATGCCTCACTGCGTTCGGGATGACAAGGATTCGTTCGGGATGACAACGGAGAGGTCGGGCGGCTTGCCCGGGCGGGCACTGCGGTTACCGGTCGCGGCGGGTCGGTCGAGAAGCGCCTGGCTCACGGCAGCATCCGGAGTCGGAGATCCCTCACTGCGTTCGGGATGACAAGGGGGAGGTGGGGGGACTTGCCCTAGGCAAGCACGCGGTGGGTGGCTGGTCGGCGCGGAGGCGGCTTGCTCCCGGCGGCCCGTGGCGGCATCCCGGTTTGACTGTGAGCGGGGAGGTGGGGCGGCCTCGCCGGACGGAGCCGGCTCCCACAGACGACGCGGCCCACAGCCCGGCTTACCCTGGGCGGGATCTCGCGGCGGCCGGGCGGCCACACGGGACCGCCCCTACCTCGCCCCGGCGCCCGGCTTGCCCCCAGCCGGGCGGTACGGGGGCCTCGCCGGACTGAGCCGGCTCCCACAGACGGCGCCGGCGCACCGCTGCATTCGTGCCGCGGTGATGCGGCACGGCGCGGGCCGTCCGGCGGTGCCGGACGGCCCTGCGGATGCGGGGGCGCGCTACGAGACCGTCGCCTCCAGGATTTTGGCGAGGAGGAGGAGCACGGCGAAGACCCACATCGTCAGGCTGATCTGGCGGGTGCGGCCGAGCAGCAGCTTCAGGAAGACGTAGCTGACGATGCCGGCGAACATGCCGTCGGCGATGCTGTAGGTGAAGGGCATCACGGCCAGCGTCAGGAACGCCGGCAAGCCCTCGCTGATGTCCACGAAATTGACCTTGAGCACCGGCTCGATCATCAGGAAGCCGACGACGAGCAGGGCGGGCGCCGTGGCCACGGGCGGCACGAGCCCGACCAGCGGCACGAAGAAGAGCGCCAGGACAAAGAACGCCGCGACCCAGACGGCGGTCAGGCCGGTCTTGCCGCCCTCGCCCACCCCGGCGCTGCTCTCGATGTAGGTGGCGACCGTCGCGGTGCCGAGCAGGGGGCCGACGGCGCCCGCGCCCGCGTCGACCAGCATAGCCTGGCGGCTGCGCGGGAAGTTGGAGTTGGCGTCGAGCAGGCCCAGCTTGGCGGCGAGCCCGCTGAAGGTGCCGAAGCTGTCCATCATGTCGGTGACCAGGAAGGTCAGGAAGAAGAGGATCAGCGCCCCGGTGGTGAACTGGCCGAGGCCGCCGAAGTCCATCTGGAGGACGCCTTTGCTGAAGAAGCGGCCCAGGTCGGGCAATTGCACGAAGTCGCCGAGCCCGCTGGGGTAGTGCACAGACAGCGCGGACTGCCACTCGGCGGAGAAAGCGCCCGCGATCCAGGCGAGGACCGTGGTGCCGATGATGCCGAGCAGGATCGCCGCGCGGACCTTGCGGGCCATCAGCCAGCCGGTCAGGATCAGGCCGAGCAGGGCCACGACGACGGGTGGGCTGCTGAGCGGGCCGAGCGCGGGCAGCGCGGTATTGCCGCCGTAGACTCCCGTGCCGGGCGGCAGGCCCTGCGGCGCGCTGACGCTTAGCTGCACGATGCCCGCGTTCACCATGCCGATGAAGGCGATGAAGAGGCCGATCCCGGCGCCCGCGGCCAGCTTCAGGTTGAGGGGAATGCCCTCGATGATCGCGCGCGCCCAGGGCCCGGAGACGATCAGGGTGAAGGCGATGCCGTCGAGGAAGACCAGCGCCAGCGCCGCCTGCCAGGGCACCTTGTGGCCCAGCACGACGGTGAAGGCGAAGAGCGCGTTGTAGCCCATGCCGGGGGCCAACGCCCAGGGCAGGTCGGCCCACAGGCCCATGACCAGCGTCGGGATTGCGGCGGCGAGGATCGTGCCGATGGTGAGCGCGACCGGGTCCATGCCCGTGGCGCTCATGATGTCGGGGTTGACGAAGATGATGTAGGCCATGGTGAAGAACGTCGTCAGCCCGGCCAGGAACTCGATGCGCGGCGTGGTGCCGCGCTCACGCATACGGAACCACCCTTCGAGGGCACCAGCGTTCTGCGCGACCTCGGCGCGGCTCGGGGGCTCGACGATGCGGGCCATGCTCTAGACCTCCTATTCTGCTATCGCTGTCGGTGGGGCCCCGCGGGGCGGGGGCGCAGAGCCGCAACACTGGGGCTTACGGGGGCACATTATAGCAGATTTCGCGGGAGCGTTACAGCAGACCGCCCGCCATCGGTGCCACCCCCAGTCGGGGGCGCGCTTCAGCGGGCTGTGATTCCCCGGGGCGCAAACAGCAGCGTTGCCCGCCCTCCCCCTGGTCATCCCGCACTCCGTTCGGGATCCCCGCGCCGGGGCGCCTAGCCTGGGCAACCCTAGGGCACTGGAGAGCAGATCGGCGCGGAAACGCCTTACTCAGGCCAGCATCCCGGAGTTCGGAGATCCCTCACTGCGTTCGGGATGACAAAGGGGCGGTGGGGCGGCCGGGGTTGTCCCCGGGGCGCGCGGTCTCCGGGCAGCCGGACGGTGCGGAGGCGCCTGCCTCAGGGCGACATCCCGGAGTCGGAGATCCCTCACTGCGTTCGGGATGACCAGGGGGCGGTGGGGCGGCCGGGGGGAGGACCACCGCCCTCCGCGGCTGGTGGCCCTTTGGCTCGCGGTGCCGTTGGCTTCGCGCCACCGGCCTGCGGTCCCCCTGGGTTTTGGTGGAAGCCCGGCCGGCACGCCACCGCGGGGATCCGGATCAGCCGCGGCGGAATTCGCGGGCGAAGCGCCACATGCTGAACGCGGCGAAGACGATGCCGAGGCCGAGCAGCATGCCGGGGTAGAACCAGTTGGGCTGCCGGCCGCGCAGCATGATGTCTTGCAGGCTGATGATGCCGTGGGTCACCGGCAAGGCGTAGGAGAGGCCGAGCACCGGCGCCCAGAAGCTGTCGAGCGTGAGGAAGAAGCCGCCGAAGAAGACCGCGGTCAGCAGGGCGAGCATAGCCAGCTGCACCGCCTGGCTCTCCGTCTGCGAGACCATCGACAGGGCAAAGCCCAGGCCCAGCGAGGCGAAGATGAGCAGCAGCAGCGACACGCTGAGCCAGAGATAGCTGCCCAGCATGGGCACGCCCAGGCCGTAGATGGCCAGCGCGATCAGGGCGGCACTGAGGATGCCCAGGAAGACGAGGAAGCCGATGTACTTGCCGGTGAGGATCTCGCCCGGGGTGATCGGCGAGACGCGGAAGATCTCGACCGAGCCGCGCGTGCGCTCGCGCACCATCGACAGCGCGCCGAGCGTGACGGCGATGTGCTGCAGCAGCAGCGCGATGACGCCGGGGGTGTAGAACTCGACAAAGCTGGGCGAGCCGGCCAGGGCGAGATTCCGGGCCTGGCCGAAGAAGGGTGCGGCCAGGACGTAGGGGTTGAGGTGCTGGAACTGGGCGGTGAGGCCCTGCACCTCGCGCACGTCGCCGCGCACCGCGTCCACGCGGGTCTGGACCGTCGCCGGGTTGGGCGACGGCTGCTGGAGCTCGGCCTGCAGCGCCGCGATATCGGTGTTCAGCTTCTGGACCGACTGCTGAGTGCGCGCCAGGTTCTGGCGCTGCACGTCGGTCTGGCCGCCCGGCGCCGCGGCAGGGGCCGCCTGCAGCAGCTGGAGCATCAGCCCGGCGCTCAGCGTCACCGCATCGGCGGCCGTGCGGGCATCGGAGATGCGCTGGCCGGCCGATTGCACGTCGCCCCGCTGCATGTCGGAACTGACCTGGCCGAGGGCGGTATCGACGCGGCCCAGCGCCTGCTGCACGTCGCCGGCCCCGGCCTGGCCGCGAGCGAAGGCCGCGGCGACCGTCTCCTTGTTTAGCTCGTTGGTATAGATGAGGGTGCCCAGGATGACCCGGTTCTCGTTGATGGGGTCGATCGCGCTGTAGAAGACCGGCACGATGGCCTGCGCGCCCGCGCCGATCTGCTGCGCTGCGTCCCCCGGGATCTGGATCACAACGTCGACCTCGGCGCTCTGCAGCCGCGCCTCGGCGGCCGGCAGGTCGGTGGTCACGTCGACCACGTTCAGGCCGGTGCCGAACTGCTGGCGCAGCGTCGCCGCCTGGCTGGTGAAGGCGGGCTGGTCGGGGATGACGAGGATGGCGCTCAGTTTGTTCGACGGGCCGACGTAGCCGGCGCCGAAGATCAGCAGGATGAGAAACGGGCCGAGCAGCAGCGAGAGGATCAGGCGCGGCTGGCGCACAATCTCCCGGATCTCCTTGCTGACGAACCCGCCGATCCGAATGAACCGCTTGATCAACAGAGACCCCCTGACGGCCCGCGCCGCGCGCGGGCCCCGTTGCGCCGGCTCACGTGAGCGTGTCGAACCGGCCCGTGTCGCCCATGAGCTCGATGAAGACCTGATCGAACGTGGGCCGGTATTCCTGGAGGGCGGTGACTTCCACCCCCTGGCTTTGCAGCAACTGGAGCATGTGCGGGATGTCGTCGGCCGCTTCGGTCACGTGGATGCGCACGGTGGTCGGGTAGGTGATCCACTGATACAGCGGCTTGCCGTCACTCTTGAGCACATAGGGCTCCAACAGCAGCCGGCGCAAGACCTCCGGGTGCTCCAGAAGCGTCGGCGCCTCCAGGTCAACCACGTCGCCGTTCAAGGCGAGGCGCCGCAGCTCCAGCGGCGTGGCGACGGCGACCAGCCGGCCGTCACGGATCACGCCGACGCGGTCGCAATACTCCGTCTCGGCCACGTACTGCGTCGTGACGAAGAGCGTGTAGCCGCCGTCGCGCAGGCGGCGGAACTCGTCCCAGAACTTGGCGCGTAAGACCGGGTCGATGCCGGCGGTCGGCTCGTCCACGAACAACAGGCGGGGGTCGTTAATGCGCGCGCCCGCGAGCTCCAGGCGGCGCTGCATGCCGCCGGAGATGTTCTGCGCCAGGCGGTTACGCGCGTCCCAGAGCTCGACGAAGTCCAGCTGTTCGCGGATGCGGCCATGGCGCATCCGCCAGCCCAGGCCATGGAGCGCCGCGAGGAAGTTGAGGTTCTCGTAGACGGTCAGGTTGGGGTAGAGCACGAAGTGCTGGGGCATATAGCCGAAGTCCTCGTGCAGCGCCCGCGTGGGGTGGGTAGGGTCGGCGCCCAGCAGGCGCACACTGCCCTCCGTCGGCTGGTAGATGCCGGTCAGCAGGCGCATCGTGGTCGTCTTGCCGCTGCCGCTGGGACCGATGAAACCGAAGATCTCTCCGGCATAGACCTGGAACGTCAAATCGGCGACGGCGACGAAGTCGCCGAAGCGTTTGGTGACGTGGTTCACCTCGACGAGGGTCCGCGGCAGGGGGGCGGCAGTCGCGGGTGCGGCCGTCCCGGCGGCGGGTTGGGGCGTGGCAGCCTGCTGCATGGTCGGAAGCTCCTGGGCCTAGCTCGACGGAATCAGTGGCTCGGGCGACGGCTCGGCGTCCGGATCCTGGAAGGGATCGGCGCGCTGCGGGAGCTCGGCCAGCGTGCAGGCCAGCTGCACCACCAGGTCGTCGACGTTCGCGATCAGGTCGCTCGGGACGAGCCAGAGCGGCTGGTCTTCAGCATCCGGCCGGACGACGAGCGACTCGACGCGATCGTTCGCGTCGGTCAGCACTTCGTCGATCACCCCCAGGCGCCCGTCGGTGCAGTCGACCTCGGTGCCTTCGCTGAGCGCGACGCTGCCGGGCGGCGCGTTCGACTCCTCGTGCACGGGCACGATCGGGGTGAACATGGTCGCCGGGAAGAGGATGTCGCCGGGCAGGTAGTTCGGGTTCTCGGCCCAGGTCGGAGGCACGTCGGCGTAATCCGCGGTCACATAATCAGGCAGCGCGTCCGCCTGATCGCGCGTCGCGTTGATGGCGAGGACCTCGCCGGGCGCATCTTGCAGCAGGTCGACGGGCACGAGCGCCGTGCGGGCGCCGAGCCCGCGCGTCTCAACCACGACCTGCAGCACGGTGGCTGTCCGCGGATCGACCACGACCTTCTGGATCGTGCCGAACTGCTGACCGTCGGGGAAGCGGATCGGCGTATCAATGTCCAGTCTCATCGGTTCCTTCCTTGCGGGTGCGCGCCGCTGGAGCCGGCCGCCCGGCGGCGCGCGTCCGGCGTCAAAGGCCGAGGCCGAGCGCCATGTAGCCGGCGAAAGCCTCGACCATCAAGTCAATCGAAATGCGCTCGTCGACCGTGTGGATCACGGTCTCCCAGCCCGGCGAGAAGCCGATGCACGGCGTGCCTGCGGCCACGAAGTAGCCGCCGTCGGTGGCGAACGGCCACAGGCCCACGGGCACCGGGCGGCCCAGGGCCGCGCTCAGGACCCGCTCGGCGTCGCCGACCAGCGGCGAATCGGCGGGCGTGCCGAACGACGGACTGATTGCGCCGATGGCCACCTCCAGCCCCGTGTACGCGGTCAGCACGCGGGGCAGCGGCTCGACGTGCGCGGTAATGCCCTCCTGCAGGCTGCGGTCGGCGATTGTGCGCACTTTCTCCAGGATCGCCTCCGGAGTCTCGGCCGGGACGTTGCGCCAGTCGAGGTGTTGCACGACCTCGGCGGGCGTCACGTTGCTGCTGGTCTGGTCCGTATATAGCAAGGTTGGCGCCACGCTGGATGGGCCGAGGTCCGGGTTCGCCGGGTCGGTAACCATGGGCAGGAGCGCCAGGCCCTGCAGGAAGCGGCCCAGGGAATAGAGCGGGTTGCGGCCCGCGCCCGGCACGCTGGCATGCACCGAGCGGCCGGTGAAGGTGACCACGATCTCCACGCGCCCGCGGTGGCCGCGCATGATGCGGTTGGCCGTCGGCTCGCCGAGGATGCAGTAGTCGCTCGGCACGGTCGTGACAAGCTCGCGCGCGCCGAGGCCGCCCACTTCCTCCTGCACCACGGCGGAGACCAGGCAGGCGTTGGGGCGCGGCCGGTCGAGGCGCTTCAGCGCGGCGACGGCGTGCACCTGGCAGGCCAGGGGGCCCTTCAGGTCGCTCGCGCCGCGGCCCCAGATCGCGCCGTCGGCGACGGTGGCCGCGAAGGGGGGATAGGGCCAGCGGCTCGGGTCGCCCACGTCGACCTGATCCATGTGGGTGTTGTACATGATGCGCCGCGCCGGGGCCGGCGTCGTGGCCCGCAGCAGGCCGACGACGTTGCCCGCCGGGTCGCGCCAGACCTCATCGTAGCCGAGGCGGCGCATCTCGGCCTCGACGAGATTGGCGACGGCGCCTTCCTGGCCGGGCAAGCTCGGCGTCTGCATGAGGCGCCGCGCGAATTCGACCATCTCGTCGCGCCCGGCGACCGCCAGGGCGCGCAATTCCGCATCGGGCATGAACGTTTCCCTTTCCTCCGCCGGCCTCCCGCGCTAGAATAGGGGAAGCGGCCTTGTTGGGCACGGTGGCACGCGGTTTGCCACCACATCCCGTAACCCGAACCGACACCCGGTCCCCCGGCGCGGTGCCGACCCGCCGCCGGCCCCCCGGCCCCTTGTTCCAGGGAGGCACGCACCATGGCCCAGAAACAGATCCCACACGATCCGCCGCCGGCCGGCGGCGAGGTGCCGATTGCCGGCCGCGGCAAAGTCCGCGCCGACCGCGAGCACTTGGAAGAGAAGATCGAGGCCGCCCAACCGACGAGCGGCAAGCAAGCCAGCCCGCGGCCGCCCGAGAACGCGGCGCAGCAGATCCGTGCGCAGCGGGCGCGTGGGTTGCTGGCAAACACCGAACTCCAACCGGCGGCGCGCGGCAAGCGGATGACGGAGGACGAGAGCCTGCTGTCGCGGCCGGAGCTCAACCAGCCCACCGCGCCGGACTTCACGCAAACCGATCCCTGGCGCGCGCTGCGGGTGCTGGGCGAATTCGTGCAGGGCATTGACGCCCTGGCACACATTGGCCCGGCCGTGACCATCTTCGGCTCGGCGCGCGTGCAGCCGGGGGATCCCGACTACGCGCAAGCGATAGAAGTGGCGCGGCTGTTGTCCGAGGCCGGCTTCGCCATCATCACGGGCGGCGGACCGGGCATCATGGAAGCGGCCAACCAGGGCGCCACCGAGGGGCCCAGCGAGAGTGTGGGGTGCAACATCGAGCTGCCGCATGAGCAGGGCACCAATCCCTACGTGCAGATCGCCGTCAACTTCCGCTACTTCTTCATCCGCAAGACCATGTTCATGAAATATGCGGAAGCCTTCGTCATCTTCCCGGGCGGCTTCGGCACCATGGATGAGCTGTTCGAAGCGCTGACCCTGATTCAGACGGGGAAGGTCCGCAACTTCCCGGTAATCCTGTTCAACCGGACGTACTGGCAGGGTCTGCTCGACTGGGTGCGGACGACCATGCTGCCGGGCGGCAAGATCAGTGCCAAGGATGTGGACCTGCTCTTCATCGCCGACACGCCGCAGGAGGCCTGCGACAAGATCGTGGCCTCCTACAACGACGCCTGCTGGGACAGCAGCGAGGTGGCGAACGAGCTGGCCGGGCCGCCGGAGCCGCTCAACAACGGCAGCGGCACCTGAGCCGGATCGCGCGGCGTTGACGCGCCGTCGCGGGGCGTGGTAGAATACGTTGCGCGGCCTCCCCAGCCCGCGGGGCGCGCAATCTACCAAGGAGTCGCCTCAACGCCGCGCAGATCCGCATGACGCCACCCGACGAAAGCACGCTCACCGCGCCACCCGCCCCCGCGCTCCCCCTTGCCGCCCCCATCCAGATCCGCACCCGCGCGCGCCGCCTGCTGGTCGTGCCCGCGCTGGCGCTGGCGGCCGGGGCCGAGTGGCAAGCCGCGCAGGCGCGCGGCCTGCACCTCGGCGCGCCGCCCGCGCTCACCTGGCAGCTGTTCGCCGTGGCGGCGATCCTGTGGCTGGTGGCCGCCTGGCCCGTGCCGCGCCTGCGCCCCGTCGCCCCGACTTTGGCGGCCGCCCCGGCCGGCCGCCCGGGACGGCGCTGGGCGGCTGTGCTGCTGGGGCTGAGCGTGCTCGCGGCCTGCGGGGCCACGCCTCTCTTCGTCCAGATTAACGCCACCCCGATCGGCACCGTGCCGCCCGAGCCCGCCAACACGGGGGCCTGGGCGCTCTGGATCGCGGCGCTGCTGCTCTTCGCGGGCGCGGCCGTCCTCTGGGAGCGCAGCATGCTGGGCGCCGCTCCGGCAGTGGACGCGGTCGCTGCGCAGGACGACGCCCTGCCCGGACCCTGGCGCTGGATCCTGCCGCTCGCGTTGTTCGTCCTGGCGCTGGCGCTGCGCCTGCCCGACCTGGGCAGCCTGCCCGCGGGGCTCTGGTTCGACGAGGCGCAGAACGGAGTCGTCGCGCAGCAACTGGTCGCGCCGGGCGCGGCGCACTTGACGTTCATCACCGGGCGGACGGAGCTCGGCGCGCTCTACTTCTACATCCTGGGGCTGCTGCTCCACGTGACCGGGCCGCTGATCTGGCCGCTGCGGCTGCTGCCCGCGCTGAGCGGGGCGGCGCTCGCGCCGCTGGTCTACCTGCTGGGGCGGCATCTCTTCGGCTGGCGCGCCGGGCTGGCCGCGGGTGGACTGCTGGCCGTCTCCGCCTGGAACATCACCTTCAGCCGCTTCGGCATGCTCTCGCTGCCGACCGTGGCGCTCGACGTGGGCGTCTACCTGTGCGCGGTCAGCGCGCTGCGTACCGGCCGCCTGGGCTACTACGCCGGGGCCGGGGTGCTGCTCGGGCTGGCCATGCAGATGTACTACCCGGCGCGGCTGGTGCCTGTGGTCCTGCTGGCCGTGCTGCTGCATCTGGCCGTGACCGAGCGGCGGCGCCTCTCGCGGGCGGTGCGCGCGGGCGCGCCGGTGCTCGTGCTCGCCGCGGTGATCGCCTTCCTGCCGGTTGCGCTGTTCGCCATCCAGCACCCGGCGGACTGGAGCGGCCGCGTCGACGAGGTCTCGGTCTTCAACTCGGCGACGACCGGCGGCGACCCCCAGGCGTTCACGAGCAGCCTGAACAAGCACCTGCTAATGTTCAACTACCGGGGCGACCAGAACGGCCGGCACGACCTGCCCGAGGCGCCGCTGCTCGACGACCTGACGGCCGCGCTGTTCTTCCTCGGCCTGGGAATCTGCATCCTGCGCGCCTGGCGCTGGCAATACTTTTTCGCCGTCGTCTGGTTCGCGGCGGCGCTGTCGGGCGGCGTGCTGTCGCTGCCCTTTGAGGCGCCGCAGGCGCACCGCACGCTCGAGAACAGCGTGGTCACGGCGCTGGTGGCCGGGCTCGTGCTGGGCGAGCTCTGGCAGTGGCTGGGTCGCGCGTTCAGCCGGGCGGCCGAGTCGCCCGCGGCGACGGCGGCCGCGCTGAGCGCCGTGCCGGTGCGCGTGCGCCGCCGGACGCCGCGCCAGGTCTCGCCGGTGCTGCTGGCCGTGAGCCTCGTCGGGATCGCGCTCGGCGTGGCCGCCGTGGCGACGCAGACGCTGCCGCGCTACTTCGTGACGCAGGCGCAGGCGCAGAAGGTCTGGAAGGACATGTACGTGCCGGAGACCGAGGCCGCCCGGCTGATCCAGGAGAACAGCGGCCAGGCGCACGTCTACGTCAGCGCGCTCTTCCTGAACCTGCCGCCGCAGGCGTATCTTGCGCCGGGCGCGACGCCCGAGCAGTGGCCGGGGATGCAGGCCATCCCCTTCGCCGCCGCGACCACAGACGTGCTGATCATCCTCGCGCCGCCCGACGCGGCCGACATCGGGCGCATCGCGCGCGTCTACCCGCACGCCACGTTCGCGACGCTGGCCGCGCCGTCCGATCCGGACCCGCTACTTTACACGGCGCGCATCCCGGCGGCCGACATCAACAGCCTGCACGGCGTACACGCCACGTTCTACGCGCCGGGCAGCACCACGCCACGGGCCGACACGCTGCTGCCCGACCTGCAGTACAACTGGGGCGCGAGCGGCGTGCAGCCGGGCAGCGTGCGCCTGGAGACGACGCTGCAGGTAACCCAGCCGGGCACGTACCACTTCACCTGGCAAGCTGCGGGCCCCGCCGGGCCCGAGTCCGCGCTGGTCGACGGCTACCCGGTGGGAGGCGGCGCGGACCTGGAGCTTGGGAGCGGGCTGCACAGCGTGGTCGCGACCGACACGGTGCAGACCGCCGCCGGGTTCACCCGGCTGCTCTGGGGGCCAATCGGCACGACACCTGTGCCGGCCGCGCCGATCAGCCTGTACGACCCGCGGCGCATCGCGGCGCACGGCCTCACCGGCGTCTACCGCAAGGGCACGACGTCCGCGGGAGTGGCGGCGCTCAAGCAGGTCGACCCGGTGATCTCGTTCTACTTCCAGATCACGCCCCTCGATCGGCCGTACAACGTCGTCTGGACGGGCCGGCTGTACGCGCCCGTGGCCGGCACCTACGGGTTCGCGACGGAGCAGCTGAGCCAGTCGTTCCTGAGCATCGACGGCAAGCAGATCATCGCCAACACGCAGGACAGCGCGCGCGCCGCGGTCCAACTGCCGCTGAGTGCCGGGTGGCACGACCTGGCGCTGCGCTATATCGACGCGGGCAACTATTCGCACGTCTACCTCTACTGGGTGCCGCCGGGCCAGGCCGCGAGCATCATCCCCTCGGCGTTCCTGTGGCCGGAGATGGGGCGCTACCCGGCCGAGCCGCCGCCCGCCAACCGGCCGAGCCTGGCCGAGGCGCAGGCGTCGTATCTGCCGCCCGATCGCACCAGCAGCCTGACCAACCCGGATGTGGGCATCCACGCCGCGCCGCCGGTCACGCCGACGCCGCCGCAGCCGACGGCGCCGCCCGCGAGCGCGCAGCCCACGCTGCCCCCGGCGCCGCCGAGCACGCCCGTGCCCGCCGCCACCATGCAGCCGGACCTCGTGCTGGGCAGCGCGGCGGCGCCGCTGCCCGTGCCGCGCGGAGTGGCAGCCGACGCCGCGGGCAACCTCTACGTGCTGACCGCGGGCGACAGCGCGATCCACCGCTTCGACGCGACCGGGCACGAGACGGCCCGCTGGTCCATCGCGACGGCCGGGGGCGAGGCCATGGCCGAGGCCTCGGCGCTGCTGCTGCAGGGCGGGCACCTGCTGGTGCTCGACGGAGCGCACGCGGACCTGCTCAGCTACAACCTGGACGGCACGCCGGCGGGGCAGGTGCACCTGTGCGACTGCTTCTTCCCGCGCGCGATCACGCCCGCGGTCGGACGGCAACTTCTGGGTCGCCGACACGGGCAACGGGCAGGTGGTGGAGGTGCGGCCGGGCGGCGGGGTCGTGACGACGCTGGGCGGCAAGGGCAGCCTGGCGGGCCAGTTCACCGAGCCGGCGGGCGTCTGGGAGGCGCCCGCGGGCGACCTCTACGTGGTCGACGTCGGCAACGGGCGCGTGCAGCGCCTCGCGCGCGACGGCACGGTGCTCGGCGCCTGGCCGATTGGCCCGTCGGTCGCGCGCGACGGCGACCGCGTCGCGGGCGACGCGTCCGGCAACGTGCTGGTGACCGAGGCGTATCGGCGCCGCCGTGGTGCGCTACGACCCGCAGGGCCGCGAGACGGGCCGCTGGGTCTATCGCCTGCCGAGCGGCAGCGCCACCGCGCCGCACGCCATCAGCGCGCTGGGCGGCGGGCGCTTCGCCGTCACCTACCTGTCGACTAACCAGGTCGTCGTCTTCCGGCCGGGGCCGTGAGCGCTTTGATCCGCCGATCCGACCGGGGGGTCATGGGCGAGCCGACGATTTAGCCGGTCGGCCGGGTTAATCGAGCGCGGTGGTCCATACCTCTTTGGGGCAGACGATGGGCTTGCCGGACGGGCGCAAGGCCCCAGGAAGACTCCGCCGTTGTTCTTATGTCTATTTCAGAGAAGACATGGCTCGAGATGGCGGCAGCAATGCGACACCCCGACGTGACGCCGCAGCAGAGGAGTTCGGTGGGTTACATTGCCGAACTCCTTGGGACGGGAGGTCGCTCCCGTCAGACCTGAACAGCTTGCCTGCCCGTGGCCAGCAGGTACGACTCTTCCAAGTTGGGGTCAACGACCACGGCTGCCTCATGCGGACGTGTGGGACTGACAAGGCGCAGCGTGATCCCCGCCACCTGGGTGATCATGGTGCTGACTTGATAGGTCGCTTGCAACTGCAAGGCCGTGGTCTGATCGACGGTCACACTCCAGACCGCGCCTCGGGTCTTTGCCAGTAGTTCCTCCGGCGTCGTATCGGCCAGTACGTGCCCCTGCTGCACGATCACCAGGCGGCTCGCGACAGCCTCCACGTCGCTGATGATATGGGTCGAGAGGAGCACGATCCGGTTGCGAGTTCAGGCTGGCGAGCAGGGTGCGGAAGCGCACGCGCTCGGCGGGATCGAGTTCCTGCGGTTGGCTCATCGACCATCAGGAGCTCGGGATCATTAAGCAAGGCCTGGGCGATGCCGATGCGCTGCTTCATCCCGCCGGAATAGGTTGGCAGCTTACGGTCGGCCTCGGCCTCCATATTCACGATCGCGAGCACCTCATCGACGCGTCGATTGACCAGTGAGCCAGGCAGGCCTTTCATCGTGGCCAAGTAGCGCAGGAACTGGCGCCCGGTGAACTCGGGATAGATGCCAAAGTCCTGGGGCAGATAGCCTAATACCTGCCGCAGCGCCTGGCCATGGGTGCGAATGTCCTGCCCGTTCCAGAGAATGCGTCCTTCGGTGGGGGAGAGCAGGGTCGCGATCATCCGCATCAGGGTGGTCTTGCCCGCGCCGTTGGGGCCCACCAGCCCGACGAGGCCCGGCGCGATGCGCAGCGACAGCTGATGGAGCGCCCAGTGCTCCCCGTAGCGCTTGCTCAGGCGTTCAATCGTTACTTCCATTGTGTTCTCTCTTTCTTGTTCGCCTCCTCGCCGAGACGCACCTCAGCTGAGCGTTTCGCGAGACCGCTTGAAGGCGAGGGCCGCGATCAGGACCAGCGCCAGGCCGACTCCGGCCAGCAGCAGGTGGGGGATGAACCAGTCCCCTATGCCAGGCATCGTGTTCTCAAAGGTCAGGAGGATCTGCTGGAATTGAGCGTTGCTGGTTGCGGCATCCAGTTGAGCGTTCACGGGAGAGTCGGAGAGTATCCGCAGCGCGGTAACCGCGCCGGTCGGGTCCCAGTTGCTGTACCAGCTGGAGATCAGCGTGGAGCCAAAGCTGAAGGGAAGGATCTCCCCTCCGACGGTCCACACGACCAGGATCCCGACCTTGATCAAGGTGGACTGGCGCGGAAACAGGGTGCCCAGGGCGAAGCTGAGGCTGCTAACCAGGATCGTCGCCGGGACGACCAGGCCGATCCAGAGGGAGAACACCGTTGCAGTTTGAGGTGCAGGATACCCTGGAACCGTCAGATGCAGCAGCCAGCCCATCAGGAGGGTGGCGCACAGCAAGAGGACCGCCAGGCCCAGGCTCATCGCCAGGCCCACCAGGTAACGTCCCCAGACATAGGCGCGGGTGGGCAGCACCGTCGTCAACAGCAACTCGTTAGTGCGCCGCTGCAGATCTCGCGTCACGCCATCCGCGGTGACAAAGGGAAGGAGCAGCACCAGCAGCAACAGCACGGTTGGCAACGTCAGCAGCAGCCCATGGGCGCTGGTTCCGGCAATGAAGCCGTCGTAATCTCGCGTCGAGAAGTGGATGGTTGTCCCCTGGACCCACGTCAGGAGGAGGAAGAACCCGAAGACCCCGAGAGCCTGAAACCAGAAAGGGCGGCTGGCACCGAAGCGCCGCAGTTCCCAGGCCATCACCCGGGCGAGTGGATGCGGATGCCGGCCGACCAGGGATGGTCGTCCGGTGTCGGTCAGTGCGGTCATTGTCATAAGGCACTCCTTAGATATGAGAGATATCGAGTTGGGCTTGCAGATGCAGCGAGTGGCTGCACGTTCCCCCTACGAGTCATCCCCGCAAAACGTTCGCGAACCTCAGCTATGCGGGAGCAGGCGGTACATGGCGGCATGCATACGCAGCAGCGCGAGAGCAAGCAGCGCGAGACCGATGCAGCCCGGCACGATGCTCAGCCCGGGCACAATGAGCACCCGAAGAGGGGAGACGGCGCTGAGCGCAAGTAAGGCCAGCCAGCTTCCATAGGCCAGTGAGGCTGCCATTAGCACCGAGAGGCGCAAGGAGAGCAGCAAGGCCAATCCCGCGACCAGGAGCAAGGGCGTGAACCAGGCAAGCGTCAACGCTAACACCGGCCCGGAGCCGACTGTCCAGAGTAGCAGGCTGAGCGCGAGGGAGAGTCCGACATCATAACCCAGCACCATCACCAACCGGACGATAGCCAGTTGGATCGGCGACGGCGGACACACCAGTTCCAATTCCAAGACTCGCGCCTCTTTCCCGCGAAACGCCACGATCATGCCCAGGTAGGAAAGGCAGGGCCCGCTGACGCGCAGCGCCAGTTCCTGATCGGGAATCACTCGGCCTAACACAACCGCGGCGCCGAGCAGGGTGACGAGCGCGCTCACCAGCCAGAAGCCCGACCCGAAGAGGCTGACCTGCGCGCGGACCGGGGCCAACAGCCGCGCCACGCGACGCTGCCGGTGCTCGCGGATGGCCTGGCGCACGGGGGAGGGAGTTGGCAGTTCTGGTGTAAGCACGGCAATCAGGTGCTGGGTAGCTGCGGGCGCGGGCTGTGGTGCCTGCCACTCGGACAGACGAAGCACGGCGGGAAGCAGACCGGCCCACTCCGCGGGCTCGGCTCCTTGCTCGTGTAGCAAATGAGTTAGCTCTTCCGGCCGCTCAGACGGCCAGGGGGTTTGATGATGCACCATCTAGTCCACTCCTTTCTGGACGGGGGCCAGCATCATGCGCAGGCGATGCACACCCACCGAGAGCCGCGACTTCACCGTGCCCAGCGGGATGTGCAGCGTCTCAGCGATCTCCTGTAAGCTGAATCCTTGATAAAAGCGGAGCAGCACCACCACGCGCTCTTCTTCACGAAGCTGCGCAAGCACTGCGCGCACCGCGCTGCCCTGCTCCGCGGCCAGCGCCTGTTCTTCCGGGGAAGGCGCTCGATCAGACACATGGCGCAAGGCCTCCTCAGAATCACCCCCCCGCCGGCTTTGTCGCACGGCCGCGGACTTGAAATAGTCGCGGGCCAGATTGGTCGCGATCATGTAGAGCCAGGGCTTGAACGGGCGATCGCATTGATAGGTGCGCTGCCGCAGCACGCGGAGCAGCGTTTCTTGGACCAGATCTTCAGCAAGCTGCCGGTCGCCCCCGACGAGGCGATAGAGATACCCAAGCAATGGGGCATGATGGCGCGTCACCAGCGCGGCTAATGCTCCCTGGTCGCCTGCCATCACGGCTGCCATCAGCTGTTCATCACTTCTCTCTTGCATGGAACACAGCTTTGCGGCTCCTTGTAGTCGTGTGCCGTTCCCTAGTACGAGCGAGAGACACAAAAGGTTCGCGGGTGCCGGACAGGACACGCGGTATCGGAGCACGGCTAAGCCTGATCAGCCTTACGGGACGTGGTGATTAGCGTGGGGAACGGTGTACGATGCGTAGAGAATCGACTCGTACGGCACGGCGCCGCGGACACGGCCGGGGGTGGCGGCGCCCGCGTGGGGCCGGCGCTCCCCCCGCCGCCCGCGATCAGCGCGCTGGGCGGCGGGCGCTTCGCCGTCACCTACCTGTCGACCAACCAGGTCGTGGTCTTCCGGCCGGGGCCGTGAGGGCGGGGCCGCGGGCGCGCGCCTAGGCGCGACGGGGGCTGCCCGGCCCGTCGGCGCAGCCTCGCGGCCGCGTCACGGCGGCCAGAGCGTGCCGTCGGGCCAGCGGCTCTGGGTCCACGCGACGGGGGTGACGCTGATGGGGTAGCGGGCGGCCTGCGCTTCGTCCAGGTCGATGCCCAGGCCCGGCCGGTCGTTCGCCCAGAGATACCCGTCGCGCAGCTCGGGCGTGCCCGGGAAGACCTCGTACAGCGCCTCGCCGAAGCGGATCACCTCCTGCACGCCGAAGTTGTGGCAGGCCAGGTCCAGGTGCAGGTTCGCCGCGTGGCCGACGGGCGAGGTATCGCCGGGGCCGTGCCAGGCGGTGCGCACGCCGAAGGCTTCGGCCAGCGCCGCCAGCTTGCGCGCCGGGGTGATGCCGCCAATCGCCGAGATGTGCGCCCGGACGAAATCGATCAGCTGCTCCGCGACCAGGGGCCGCCACTCCAGCGGGTTGGTGTGCAATTCGCCCATCGCGATCGGCGTGGCGCACTGCTCGCGCAAGCGGCGGAACCAGCCGATCTGGTCCGGCGCCAGCGGGTCCTCCAGGAAGAACAGGCGGTAGGGCTCCAGCGCCTTGGCCAGGCGGATCGCGTCGATCGGCGCCAGGCGCTCGTGGATGTCGTGCAGCAGCAGCAGGTCGAAGCCGATCGCGGCGCGGATCGTCTCGAACAGCGGCGGGATCGAGCGGGCGTACGCGTCGGGGTCGTAGTAGGCGCCGGGGAAGGCGCTGTCCGCCCGATCCAGCCCCTGCTGCCGGTGCGTGGCCTGCGGCGCGTCGCGCGCGGGCAGCGCCGTCGCCTGGCGGATATCCTGCACGCGCCCGCCATAGCCGCCCATCTGGCAGCGCACCGCGCGGTAGCCCTCGGCGCGATACTGCAGCACGTTGTCGAGCACTTCGCGCGGCTCGCGGCCGTCGGCGTGCCGGTAGACCATCGCCGCCTCGCGGCACTTGCCGCCCAGCAGGTCGTACACCGGCAGGTTGGCGATCTTGCCCTTGATGTCCCACAACGCCATGTCCACCCCGCCCACGGCGTTGTTCAGCACCGGGCCGTTGCGCCAGTAGGCGTTGACCATCATCAGCTGCCACAGGTCTTCGCTGTTCCGCGGATCGCGCCCGCGCAGCAGCGGATCGAGGTAGTCGTCGACCGCCCGCGCGACCAGCGTGGGCCGCTGCGTGAAGGTGGCGCACCCCAGCCCGTACAGCCCCGGCTGATCGGTCTCCACCTTGACCACCACCAGCGCGATCCCGTCCGGCGCCGTCAAAATCGCCCGGACCTTTGTTATCTTCATCCGCCCCTCCTCCCGTGACCGATCCTGGCGCCCGCGCGGTCGGCCAGCGCGCTGCACCCTGCATAGGATTGTATCACGCTGCGCACGCCTTTGGCGCTGCAAACAGGCCGGGATGGCGCGAAACAGGGCCATATGGTAGGATGGAGCCGCGCCCCCACGAAGGACCTCCGGGCACCGTTGCGCAAGGCAGCCGGCGGGTGCCCGACGCCGGGTGGCGCGTGTGATACGGCAATCATGGTCCGCGGGCTACCCCACCGCGCCCGGTTTGCAAACGCGCAGAGCACCGGTGGCAGGACCAGCAGGAGGTAAGCGAAGGTGACTACAACCGAGACCGTCGAGCCGCGCGTGGACGCGCTGCTCGCCCAGATGACGCTCGCGGAAAAGGTCGGGCAACTCATCCAGTACTTCTACATCCCCTTCCCCGGCCAGGGCGCGTTCGTCGACGCCGAGGTGCGCGGCGGGCGCGCGGGGAGCCTCCTGTTCGTCGCCGACCCCCGCGAGACGAACCGCCTGCAGCACCTCGCCGTCGAGGAGAGCCGCCTGGGCATCCCCTTGCTCTTCGGCTTCGACGTCATTCACGGCCTGCGCACCATCTTCCCGGTCCCGCTCGCGATGGCCGCCTCGTGGGACCCGGCGCTCGTCGAGCAGGTGCAGACGGCGGCGGCGCGCGAGGCGCGCGCGGCGGGCATCCATTGGGCCTTCGCCCCGATGGTCGACATCGCCCGCGACCCGCGCTGGGGCCGCATCGTCGAGGGCGCGGGCGAAGACCCGTACCTCGGCGCGCAGATGGCCGCCGCCCAGGTGCGCGGCTTCCAGGGCACGGGCATCGGATCGCCCCGGAGCACATCGTCGCCGGGCCGAAGCACTACGTCGGCTACGGCGCGGCGCTCGGCGGGCGCGACTACGACGAGGTCAGCCTCTCGGAGGCCGCGCTGCGCAACGTCTACCTGCCGCCCTTCGCCGCCGCGGTCGCGGCCGGCGCGGGCAACATCATGACCTCCTACGTGGGCATCGACGGCGTGCCCGCCGCCGCCGACCGCCGGCTGCTCACCGGCGTGCTGCGCGGCGAGCTGGGGTTCGGCGGCTTCGTCGTCAGCGACGCCAACGCGGTGGCCGACCTGGTCACGCACGGCTTCGCCCGCGACGAGCGCGATGCGGCGGTGCGCGCGCTGGAGGCCGGCATGGACCTGGAGATGGCGCTCGGCCTGAACTTCGCCCCCGGCGCGCAGCCCACGCCCCACCTGGCCGCCTTCAGCACGCTGGTCGACGCCGTGCAGGCGGGCGAGGTCGACGCGGCGCTGGTCGACGCGGCGGTGCGGCGGTTGCTGGGGCTGAAGCTGCGGCTCGGCCTGTTCGAGCAGCCCTACGTCGACGAGGGCGCGCTCCCCGCCGCCGTGGCCGACCCGACGACCCGGGACCTGGCCCGCACCGCGGCGGAACGCGCCGCGGTGCTGCTGCGCAACGAGGGCGGGCTGCTGCCCCTCGACCGCGCCGCCGTGCGCTCGGTCGCCGTGCTCGGGCCGTTCGCCGACGACCGGCTGGCGACCCTCGGCCCGTGGGTCTTTGCCCCCGACCTGGACGCGACCGTGCCCGTGCTCGACGGCCTGCGGCGCGTGGCGGGCAACGGCGTGCGCGTCGAGCACGCCCCCGGCGTGCCGCTGCCCGCCCGGATGATCCCCTCGCCGTTCGGCGACATGGGCGCGGCGCTGGGCATCGCGGAGGCGCCGCCCGCGCCGTTCGACGAGGCCGCCGAGCTCGCCCGGGCCGTCGACCTGGCCCGCGCCGCCGACGTGGCGGTACTGGTGCTCGGCGAGGCCGCCGACATGAACGGCGAAGCCGCCTCCCGGGCGACGCTCGACTTGCCGGGCCGCCAGTTGGAGCTGCTGGAGGCGGTCGCCGCGACCGGGACGCCGGTCGTGCTCGTGCTGCTGACGGGGCGCCCGCTGGACCTGCGCCGCGCGGCGCAATTGGCCGGCGCGATTCTGCTGGCCTGGCACCCGGGCATGGAAGGCGGCCCGGCGGTGGCCGGGCTGCTCTTCGGCGACGCGACCCCGGGCGGCAAGCTGCCGGTGTCCTGGCCGCGCAGCGTCGGCCAGGTGCCGACCATCTACGGCCGCCTGACCTCGCACCAGCCGCACACGGCGGGCATGCGCTACTGGGAGGAGGAGAGCACGCCGCTCTTCCCCTTCGGCTTTGGGCTGAGCTACGGGGTGGTGGAGTACGGCAACCTCGCGCTGAGCGCGACGGAGATCGGCCTCGACGACCCGGTCGAGGCCACTGTCGAGCTGCGCAACCCGGCGGCGCGTCCGGTCGAGGAGGTGGCGCAGCTCTACCTGCACCAACGGTGGGGCCGCGCCGCGCGCCCGGTGCGCGAGCTGAAGGCGTTTCAGCGCGTGACCCTGCAGCCCGGCGAGCGCCGCACCCTGCACTTCACGATCCCGGCCGAGGCGCGGCGCTACTGGAGCGCGGCGGCCGGGGCCTACGTGCGCGACGCGGCGCCCTTCGACGTCTGGGTGGGTGGGGCCTCGACGGCGGACCTGCACGCCGAGTTCGCCGTGCAGGACGACGGGAGCGCCCCCGAGGCGGCGCCCCCGGCCGGTTGACGCCCGACCCGAGTCGGGCACGTTCACAGGGCACGCTGACGCCGGGCGCGCCGGGCGTCGAGGAGATCACCGTTGGTTGAATCGCCAACCACCACGCGGCCGGCCGGGCTGCAGTGGCAATTCGGGCTGTCGTTTCTGGCGTTCGTGTTGATCGGCGCCAGCGACGGCGCGGGCGGCGTGCTGCTGCCCAGCCTCGGCCGTTTCTACAACGTCGACAAGGCCACGATCAGCCTGTTGTTCCTGCTGATGACCGGCGGCTACCTCAGCGCGGCGCTCAGCAGCGGGCCGCTGGTGGAGCGCCTGGGCCAGCGCCACTTTCTGATGCTGGGCACGGGGCTGTTTGGCCTCGCCGCGCTGGCGATTGCCTGGGCCCCGCCGTTCCCCATCTACCTGGCGATCCTGCTGTTCTACGGCTTCGGCGTCGGCATCATCGACGCGGGGCTCAACGCCTACATCGCCGGTCTGCCGAACAACACCGCGCCGCTCAACTACCTGCACGCGTTCTACGGCCTCGGCGCGCTGCTTGGCCCGGTCATCGCCTCCACCATTCTGGCGATCGGCCTGGGGTGGAACGCGGTCTACGTCGTCTGGCTGGTCGCCGGGTTTCTCGTGCTCGCCGGCATCGCGCGGTTCTTCACAATCGAGCCGCAAGCCGAGCGGAGCCCGGGCAACGTGCTGGGCCACGCGTTGCGCCTGCCCGTCGTCTGGCTGGCCGCGCTGTTCCTGCTCGCCTATGTCGGCAGCGAGGTCAGCCTGGGGACCTGGAGCTACTCGTTCTTGACCGAGGAGCGCCACGGCGCCACGCTGCTCTCGGCGTGGACCGTCAGCGGCTACTGGCTGGGCCTGACCGTGGGCCGGCTGGTCATGGGCAAGATCGCGGCGCGGCTGGGCAATCGCCGCCTGATCGAGGGGTGCCTGGTCGGGGTCGCGATCGGGCTGGTGCTGGTCTGGATCGCGCCCGATGGCCTGGTGTCGGCGGGCGGGCTGGTAATCGCCGGGTTCAGCCTGGGGCCGATCTTCCCGACCACGATCGCGATCTTGTCCGACCTGGTGCCCGCCCGGCTGCTGCAAAGCGCCATCGGGTTCGCCGCCAGCCTGGGCAGCATGGGCGCGGCCTTCTTTCCCTGGATCGTCGGCAATATGGCCCAGGCGTTTGGCCTGTGGACGCTCTTGCCGTTCGTGATCGGGCTGACCGTGATCCTGTTCGCGCTCTGGTTCGTGCTGTCGGCGCACGGCACGCAAGCGCCCGGCGCGCCGGTCGATTCGCGGTTGGCCGTGGACTGACGGAGCACCCGTGAACGCGGACGACCTGCTCCGGTCGCGGCGGCCGAATCAGGCACCCTAAATCGCGCTTGACAAGCAGACCCGGGCCTGATATACTTAAAGGCCGTGACCGCTGTATTAGCTCGTGGAGGATTAGTGTGTACGCAATCGTAAAAACCGGCGGCCACCAGTATAAGGTGGCTGTTGGCGATCGGCTCGACGTCGAGAAGCTCCCGGTAGAGCCGGGCAGCGAGGTCGTCCTGGACGAGGTGTTGATGGTCGGGGGCGATGACAACCACGTGACCATCGGCGAGCCGCTCGTGCCCGGCGCACGGGTCACGGCGACGGTCGTCGACCAGCACCGGGGCCGCAAGATCGTCATCTTCAAGTACAAAGCCAAGAAGCACTACCGGCGCAAGACGGGCCATCGGCAGGACCATACCCTGCTGGCCATCACCGGCATTACGCTGTAGCTCAGACGGCACCCCCGCGGTGCCGCCGCTGAGTCTGGGATAGAGGGAGAAGGCAAGATGGCCCATAAGAAAGGCGTCGGGAGCTCGCGCAACGGGCGCGACTCGAAGCCGAAGATGCTCGGCGTGAAGCGCTATGACGGCGAGGCCGTGCTCTCAGGCACGATCATCGTGCGCCAGCGCGGCACCAAGATCGACCCGGGCGCCAACGTCGGCGTCGGGCGCGACCACACGCTCTTCGCGACCGCCGACGGCTTCGTCAAGTTCGAGCCGCAGGCCAAAGAGAACCACAAGAAGCGCGTCAGCGTCTACCCACAGCGCGCGAGCGCGCCGGCGCCGGCCGAATCGGCCGAGAGCGCCTGATTTTACCGTCCAGCGGCCGTGCCGCCGGACATCCGTCTATTGCCCGGCAAGGACCGTGGCCCCGCAGGGGCTACGAATAAACGCCGGGAAGGAGCATTCCGTGAAACCCAGTATCCATCCGAAATACCAGGAGGCGAAGGTGACCTGCGCCTGCGGCAACAGCTGGACGACGCGCTCGACGCGCGCCGAGCTGCACACCGACCTGTGCTCGCAGTGCCACCCGTTCTTCACCGGGGAGCAGCGCATCGTCGACACGGCCGGCCAGGTGGAGCGCTTCATGCGGCGCATGCAGCGCTCGCAGGAGCCGTCCCGCGGGGTCGCGCCGCCGAAGGCGGCCCCGGCGCCCGCGCCGAAGGCCGCCAAGGCGCCGAAGGCCACCGCTCGCAAGCCCGCGCGCCCGGCCACGTTGGAGTCTCTGCTGGAGACGCCGGCCGAGAGCGAAAGCTAACCGCGCAACCGTCGTTGAAGGGCGTAGAGTAGTCCGGCAGCCGCCGTCTATTCTACGCCCTTCGCTATTGTCACCACCGGAAGCCCATGTCGAACACCCATCCCACGCCCACGCCGCCCCCGGAGCCGGCGCACCCCGTGCCGGCCGGCCCCGGCGGCTCCATCGAGGTCGTCTGCGGCAGCATGTTCAGCGGCAAGACCGAAGAGCTCATCCGCCGGGTCAAGCGCGCGCAGATCGCCCGCCAGCGCGTGCAGGTCTTCAAGCCCCGGCTGGACGACCGCTACGCCGCCGAGCAGGTCGCCTCGCACAACGGCCTGCTCTACCAGGCGATCGCCGTCGGCGACACCGACGCGATGCGCGCCGCGCTCGATCCGACCGCCACGGTCGTGGCCATCGACGAGGTCCAGTTCTTCGACTGGAAGGTCGTCGATTTCTGCCGCGAGCTCGCGGACGGCGGGATCCGGGTGATCGTGGCCGGGCTCGATCTCGACTTCCGGGGCGAGCCGTTCGGGCCGATGCCGATGCTGATGGCCGAGGCCGAGCAGGTGAGCAAGCTACAGGCGATCTGCGTGGTCTGCGCCAACGCCGCGAGCCGCACCCAGCGGCTGATCGACGGCGCCCCGGCGTCCTACCACGACCCGGTGATCATGGTCGGCGCGAGCGAGGTCTACGAGGCGCGCTGCCGGCAGTGCCACCAGGTGCCCGGCCGGCCCGCCGGCCAATGACGGGCAGGACCGCGCCGCCCCTGGAGATCCGCCCCGCCCGGCCGGCCGACCGCGGCCCGGTGCTGGCCTTCTGCCGCAACACCTTCTCCTGGGGCGACTACCTGGACGAGGTCTGGGATGCCTGGCTGGCCGACCCGCGCGGCCTCTTCGCCGTCGGCAGCGCGGGCGACGCGATCGTCGGGGTCGACAAGCTGACGTTCCTGAGCGCGGACGAGGCCTTCTTCGAGGGCCTGCGCATCAACCCGGCGTATCGGGGCCGCGGCTACGCCCAGGCATTCGAGCGCCACATGCTGGCCGAGGCGGCGCGCCAGGGGGCGCGCGTGGTCCGCTTCCTGACCGCAGCCGACAACGCCGCCGTACACACGATCGCCACGCGGCACGGCTTCCAGCGCGGGCCGGTGCTGCGCGGCTGGGAGAGCCCGGAGGTCCTTCCCCCCGGCGTCACACCCCGCGCGCTCGTCCCGCCGGCGCCAGGCCCCGCCGCCGAAGCGTGGCGCGCGGCTCTGGCCGCCTGGCCGCCGGAGGCCACGACCGGCCCGCTGGTCTCGCACCGCTGGCACGTGCAGGAGCTCGGCCCGGCGCTCTGGGACACGTGGCTGGCCGCGGGCACGCTGCTCGTGCCGGCCGGGGACCCGCAGGCGGCGCTGGTGGCGCTGGCACCCGGCTACGACGAGACCTGGCTGGCCTGGATCGCGGCGTCGCCCTTCACGGCGGTTCCCCTGGCCGCGCTGATCGCCGGGGCGCAGGTCGTCGCGGCGGCGCAAGGCCGGCCGCGCCTGCGCGCCGAGCTCCCCCGCATCCCCGCGCTCGAGGAGGCGCTGGCCCTGGCGGGCTGGACCGCGGAGTCGGAGGAGGGGGAGCTGTTCGTGTTCGAGGCGACGCCGGAAGGCGCGGGCGAGTCCTAGCTCGCCGCGGCCTGCACCTCGGCCTGGAGGCGGGATTGCAGCAGGCGCAGCACGGCGCGCTCGTCGGGATCGAGGGCGCCGTCCTCTTCGAGCTCTGCGTCGACGCGCTGCCGCAGCGTCTCGAGCAGGGTGCCGTCCAGATAGGCGTCGATGACGGCGGGGTGCACGTAGCACTTGCGGCAGATCGACGGCGTGTTCCCCAGCCGCTCGGCCACGGCCTCGACGGCCCGCACCACGTTCTTCTTCGCCTGCGTGGCCGAGACGTCGCCGTCGTACTCCTGCAGGGCCATGGCGGCGAGCACGGTGCCCGCCCAGGTGCGGAAATCCTTGGCCGTGAACGGCTCGCCCGTGATCTCCTGCAGATAGTCGTTCACATCGCCCGAGTCGATCGTCTGGCGCTTCCCCTCTTCGTCCAGGTACTGGAACACCTCCTGCCCGGGCAGCGCGCGGATGCGCCGCACCAGGCGTGCCAGCCGCCGGTCGCGCACCTCGATATCGTGCTTGACGCCGGACTTGCCCTGGAAGTGGAAGTGCAGCTTGGAGCCCTCGACCTTGACGTGCCGGTTGCGCAGCGTGGTCAGCCCGTAGGAGTGGTTGGCGCGCGCGTACTCCTCGTTGCCGACGCGGATCAGTGTGGTCTCGAGCAGGCGCACGACGATCGCCAGGACTTTGGTACGCGTAAGCGCGCGCCGGCTCAGGTCCTCGTCCACCCGGGCGCGGATCTTGGGCAGGGCGGCGCCGAACGCCAGCAGGCGGGCGTACTTCGTCTCGTCGCGGACCTCGCGCCAGCGGGGGTGGTAGCGGTACTGCTTGCGGCCCTTGGCGTCGCGGCCGGTGGCCTGGATATGGCCGTTCGGGCGCGGGCAGATCCAGACGTCGGACCAGGCGGGCGGGATGGCGAGGCTCTTGATGCGCGCGAGGGTCTTCTCGTCGGCCACGCGCTCGCCTTTGGCGTCGACATAGGTGAAACCCTTGCCGGCGCGGCGGCGGCGGATGCCCGGCCGTTGGTCGCTGACGTAGCGCAAGCCGGCGGCGCGCGCCGATTCGACCGGATCGATCGCAATCTCGGGCAGAGTGTCTTGGGTCATGCGGAGCCCTAAAGCAAGCGTAATGCCAGCCGGCGCGCCGCGCCGAAATCGGGCCCGATCCGCTGGACAGGAGGGCCGCGGCCCGCTATAATCGGCGGGGGATGATCCGGCGCGCCGGCCGGCCCCGCGAGGCGCCCGGCGCTCACCCATGAACCACCACCGATGAGCAACTTTGCCGACGAAGAGTTGATCCACGATCTGCTGATCCAGGGGACGGCGGCCGCGCGCGCCCATAGCGCCGAGGAGGCCCGCTTCTACCTGGAATGGGCGCTGCGCTCGAACCCGGCGCCCGACCAGGAGGCGGAGGCCGCCTACTGGCTGAGCACCGTGGCGAGCGACCCGGCCGAGCGGCGGGACCTGCTCGAACAGGTGCTCGCCGCGCAGCCCGGCCACGCCCAGGCGCGCTACGACCTCGCCGTGCTCGACGGCCGCGTCGCCCCGGACGCGGTCGACCCGACGCGGCCGGTGGCGCCCTTCACGCCGACGGGCGCGGTGGCACCCGGCGCCGTGCGGCGCTACCCCTGCCCGACCTGCGGCAGCACCCTCGTGTTCGACCCGGCGGCGCGCAGCCTCGTCTGCCAGTTCTGCGGCTATCGGCCGCCGGCCGGTGGGCCGGGGCCGGAGCCGGACGAACAGGACTGGGTCGCGGCGATGCACAGCCCGCGCGGGCACCGCTGGGAGGTGCCGACCGCGCGCAGCCTGACCTGCCGCGGCTGCGGCGCCACCTGGACGATCCCGCAACTGCGGGTCAGCGACGCGTGCCCGTTCTGCGGCGCGCCGCACGTGGTCGAGGCGCCGGAGGAGCGGGCGCTAATCGCGCCCGAGGGCGTCGTGCTGTTCGCCGTCGAGGCGGGCGCCGCGCTGACGGCCGCGCAGGCGTGGCTGCACGGCGGGCGCGCCGGGGGCAGGGCCGGCCGCTACGGTCGTGCCGCCGCGGCCGATCTACCTGCCCTTCTGGACCTTCGACGTGGCGGGCAGCGCGCGGCCGATCCACGCGCCGGTCGCGCCGGCCCCGGGCGTGCCCCCGGAGGCCGCGGCCCCCGAGCGCTACCCGATCGCCTGGGACGACCTGCTCGTGCCCGCGAGCACCAGCCTGCCCGCGGCCCTGCTCGAAGCGCTGCGCTACGACACCCGCGCGCCGGTGCCCTACGCGCCGGACCTACTGGCAGCGTGGCCCGCCGAGATCTACCGCGTGCCGCTCGCCGAGGCCTCGCTGCGCGCGCACGAGCGTGCGTACCGCTACCTGCAGGGGCTCGCCGCCAACGACGAGGGCTTGCGCGGGCTCGACCCGAACGCGATCTTCATTCTGTCGTACAAGCTCGTGCTGCTGCCGGTCTGGGTGACGGAGTACCAGGTGGAGGCGACGCGCTACCCGATCGTCGTCAACGGCCAGAGCGGCGCGGTGGCGGGCGCGCGGCCCCGCAACCGCTGGCAGCGCGCCTGGGACCGCCTCGCGCCGAGCGAGCCGTAGGGGCTGCAACCAGGCGGCGAACCGGCCGTTGGAAGAAGTAAGAACACCGCGCACAGCCCCGGGCTGCGGCGCCGCGGCGGACCCCCGGCCCGCCCGGCAACCAGTGGCACAGACGCCATCACGCCAAGGAGGTTACACTGTTGAGCAAACGTTTATCCCCGTGGTTGGTCGCCGGGTTCACCCTGGTTGCCAGTCTGCCCGGCCTCGGCGTCGCGGCCGCCCCGGCTCCGGCACCGGCCGCCGCGCCCGCGGCGGCGCCGCAGGCGGCCGCGACCTTCGCCAACGCGGCCTTCCAGAACAACTGGACGCGCACCGACCTGCCGGTGGCCGCGCACAAGACCACGCGCACCTGGTTCTGGGGACCCGCGCCGGGCACCATGATGAGCGAGACCTACGTCGACGCGCCCGACGGCTCGGGCCAGCGCCTGGTGCAGTATTTCGACAAGGGGCGCATGGAGATCAATAACCCGGCCGGCAACCCGAACGATCCCTTCTACGTCACCAACGGCCTGCTGACCGTCGAGCTCATCTCCGGCCGCATGCAGACGGGGAACAACACCTTCGAGATCCGCCAGCCCGCGCGGATCCCGATCGCGGGCGACTACAACGACGCCAACGCGCCGACCTACGCCTCCTTCGCGAGCGTGTCGAACGCCAACGGGCCGAAGCCGGCACCCAAGGCGATCGGCGCGAATGACACCCAGGTGCTGCACCGCGACGGCTCGGTCACGAACGACCCCGGCAAGGCCGTCTACCCCAAGATCGCCAACGCCTTCTACGACGACGTCACCCAGCACAACATCCCGGCCGCCTTCTGGGACTTCCTGAACCAGAACGGCGTCGTCAGCGTCAACGGCCAGTACCAGACCGAGCGGCTGATCGACCCCTGGTTCTACGCCAGCGGGCGGCCGATTTCCGAGGCCTACTGGGCGACGGTGCTGATCAACGGCAAGCCGACGGACGTGCTGATCCAGCCGTTCGAGCGCCGCGTGCTCACCTACACGCCGACCAATCCGCCCGGCTTCCAGGTGGAGATGGGCAACATCGGCCTGCATTATCGTGACTGGCGCTACGGCGGGCCCGGCCGCGTGGGCAACTTCCCGCTCAGCGGGCCGCACCTCGGCTATGGCTTCAACGTCTGGCTCATGGACGTCGACCCGAACCGGCCGCTGCAGATGGCCAAGGCGGCGGGCTTCACCTGGGTGCGCCAGCAGGTCGTGTGGGCCGACTTCCAGCCCACGCCCGACCGCATCAAGTGGGACCGCCTCGACAAGGTCGTGAACGCGGCGAACGCGAACGGCGTCCAGCTGATCCTGAGCCTGGTGCGGTCGCCCGCCTGGGCGGGGGCGAACGGCGGCATGCCCGACGATAAGTTCACCTTCGCCGGGTTCGTCTACCAGGTGGCCAAGCGCTATCAGGGCAAGGTCGCGGCCTATGAGGTCTGGAACGAGGAGAACTACGCCGCGGAGAGCGGCGGCCACGTGAACGTGGGCCAGTACGTCGACCTGCTGCAGGTGGCCTATAGCTCGATCAAGTACGGCGACCCGAACGTGGTGGTGATGAGCGGCGGGCTGACGCCCGTGGGCCTGAACAACCCCGACATCGCCGTGAACGACGTGGAGTACCTGAAGCAGTTCTACGCGTATAACGGCGGCGTGGCCAAGGGCTATTACGACGTGCTCGGCGCGCACCCCGGCTCGAACAACAACTCGCCCGATCAGAAGTGGCCCGACAACCCCGGCACCGGGCACTGCCCCGACATCTACAAGAGCCAGGAAGGCACCTGCTGGCGCAACAACGACAGCTTCTACTTCCGCCGCGTCGAGGACCTGCGCCAGGTGATGCAGGACAACGGCGAGGGCAACAAGCAGATGTGGCTGACCGAGTTTGGCTGGTCGACGTATAATACGGCGCCCGGCTATGAGTACGGCCAGGTGATCAGCCCGCAGATGCAGGCCGACTATCTGGTCGGCGCCTTCCAGCGCGCGAAGAACAACTACCCCTGGATGGGCGTGATGTGCATCTGGAATCTCAACTTCAGCACCCTGCCCTGGCTGACCGCGCAGGACGAGAAGGTGCCGTGGAGCGTGATCAACGCGGACTTCAGCCCGCGGCCGGCCTACACGGCCCTGCAACAGATGCCCAAATAGGCGACCGCGGGGGCACTCCACCGCACGGGCCGGGACGGCAGCGTCCCGGCCCGCGCGTGTCTGGAGGCGGCGCGCCTGAGAGTCCCGGGGCGCGCCCCGCTTATGGTATAATAGGTGGATCCTGATTCCCGGCGGACACGATCCACGAGGTGCCGAGACCCGTAGGGCGGCCGCCGGCACGCATCCCGGAGGTGACGACGACGTCGATGGCTCATAACCACCACGACCCCGCGCTCGACAAGAACCTGGACTGCGAGGCGTTCATCGTCGACGCCGTGCGCACCCCGGTCGGGCGCCACAACGGCGCGCTGCGCGACGTGCGCCCCGACGACCTGGCCGCCCACGCCATCAAGGCCCTCATGAACCGCACCGGGATGAACCCGAACGTGGTCTGCGACGTAGTGCTCGGCTGCGCGAACCAGGCGGGCGAAGACAACCGCAATGTCGCGCGCATGGCCGGCCTGCTCGCGGGGCTGCCCGTTACCGTGCCCGGCGTGACGATCAACCGGTTATGCGCCTCGGGCCTCGACGCGGTGAACTACGCGGCCGCCATGATCCGGGCCGGCGCAGGCAACGCCTACGTCGCGGGCGGGGTCGAGAGCATGACCCGCGCGCCGCTCGTGATGGCCAAGCCGCACGAGGGCTTCCAGCGCGGGAATCGGGAGCTCCACGATACGACGCTCGGCTGGCGCTTCACCAATCCCCAACTGGCCGAGATGTACTACCCCTTCAGCATGGGCGAGACAGCCGAGAACGTGGCCGAGAAGTGGCACATCACGCGCAAGGAGCAAGACCAGTTCGCCTACGAGAGCCAGATGAAGGCCAAGGAGGCGATCGAGGGCAACCGCTTCTCGCAGGAGATCGCCCCGGTGACCATCCCGCAGCGCAAGGGCGATCCGATCGTCGTCGACACCGACGAGTTCCCGCGCTTCGACACCACGCCCGAGAAGCTGGCGCGGCTGCGCCCGGCCTTCCGCGAGGGCGGCACGGTGACGGCAGGCAACTCCAGCGGCATCAACGACGGTGCCGCAGCCCTGCTTGTGCTGTCGGGGCGCGAGATCGGCGAGCTCGAGTACCGGCCGCTGGCCCGCGTCGTCTCGTGGGCCGTCGCGGGGGTGGATCCCGCCTACATGGGCCTGGGCCCCATCCCGGCCACGCGCCACGCGCTGCAGATGGCCGGCCTCACCGTGGACGACCTCGACCTGATCGAGCTCAACGAGGCTTTCGCCTCCCAGTCGATCGCCTGCATCCGTGAGCTTGGGCTCGACCCGGCCAAGGTGAACGTGAACGGTGGCGCGATCGCCCTCGGCCACCCCCTCGGCTGCTCGGGGGCGCGCATCCTGACCACGCTCGTGCACGCGATGATGCACCGCGAGACGCGCTACGGCCTGGCGACGATGTGCATCGGCGTGGGCCAGGGCATCGCGACCATCGTCGAGCGCGTCGCGTAACGATTTCCGCCGCTGCGGCCGCCCGCGCGCGGGCCGCCAACGGAGGCGCCCGCGAGGTGCCGGCCGCAGGCAACAAAGGAGTATTTCAGCATGGCGCAAACGGAAACGGCGAACGCCGCCCCGGCCACGGGTGCGGACCGCACGCACTGGCAGCTCTTCATCAACGGCCAGGGGCAGGATGCCGCGAGCGGCGCGAGCTTCGAGACCTATAACCCGGCCACCGAGGAAGTGCTCGGCACGGTCGCGCAGGCGGGCAAGGCCGACGTCGACCGCGCGGTAGCGGCGGCGCGCGCCGCGTTCGAGGGCGGCAAGTGGCCGCGCACCTCGGCCGCGCGCCGCGGGCAGATCCTGAATCAGATGGCCGCCATTATGCGCGAGCGCAGCGAGGAGATCGCCCGGCTCGAGGTGATGAACAACGGCAAGGCCATCGGCCAGGCGCGGGCCGAGCTCACCCAGGCCATCGAGGACTTCGAGTTCTTCGCCGGGGCGGCGAGCAAGATCATGGGCCAGACGATCCCGGTGCCCGGCCAGTTCTTCAACTACACCGTGCGCGAGCCGGTCGGCGTCTGCGCGCAGATCGTGCCCTGGAACTACCCGATCATGATGGCCGCCTGGAAGGTCGCCCCCGCGCTCGCCGCGGGGAATACGATCATCCTCAAGCCCGCCAGCGCCACGCCGCTGACGGCCTTGCTGCTGGGCGAGATCGGCGCCGAGGCGGGGCTGCCGCCGGGCGTGCTCAACGTGCTGCCCGGGCCGGGCACCGAAATCGGCACCTATCTGGCCGAGCACCCCGGGGTCGACAAGATCGCCTTCACGGGCGAGACGACGACCGGGCGCGACATCATGCGCCGCGCGGCCGGCTCGCTCAAGCGCGTGAGCCTGGAACTCGGCGGCAAGTCGCCGAACATCGTCTTCGCCGACGCCGACCTGGACAACGCGGTCAACGGCTCGCTCTTCGCCATCTACTACAGCGCCGGGCAGTCGTGCGAAGCGCGCTCGCGCCTCTTCGTGCAGGACTCGATCTACGACCAGTTCGTCGAGCAGTTCGTCGCCAAAGCGCAGCGCCTCAAAGTGGGCAACCCGCTGGACGAGTCCACGCAGGTCGGATCGCTGATCTCGCACCACCAGTGGGAGACGGTGCATGGTTATGTCGAGCTGGGCAAGCAGGAAGGCGCCGAGGTGCTGGCGGGCGGCGGCCGCCCGGCGACGAACGGCGACGCCGCGCTGGAACGCGGCCACTACTACCTGCCGACGGTGCTCGGCAGCGTCGACAACGGCATGCGCGTGGCCCAGGAGGAGATCTTCGGCCCGGTGGTCACCGTGCAGCGGTTCTCCAAGGAAGCCGACGTCGTCAAGCTGGCGAACGACGTGATCTACGGGCTGGCGGCCACGATGTGGACCAGCAACCTCGGCCGGGCGATCCGCGTGGCCGGCGCGATCAAGTCGGGCGTTGTGACGATTAACACGCCGTACACGGCCTTCCCGGGCCTGCCCTTCGGCGGTTACAAGCAGTCGGGCCACGGCCGCGAGCTCGGCATGGACGCGCTCGACCTCTACACGGAGACCAAGAGCGTGCTGATCTACACCGGCGAGCGGCCGGTCAATCCCTTCGGCCTCTAGCGCGAGCCGGGGGCGCGGCCGATGAGCCGCGCCCCCGCGCCCGCCGGGAGCAAGACGCACCGCCCCATGAATATCCGCATCACCAAGCTCTTCCAGGACGCGCCCTACCAGATGCTCGAGGTGGCTTTCAACCGCGACCCGCGCGGCACGGTGATGATCGCCGAGATCGCCGCCGCGACCGGCCTGGCTTTCGAGCGCCCGCCCGCGAACCGCTTCGCCATCCGCGAGCTCCACCTGGCCCGCATCGCCGACGCCGCGGCGCTCGACGAAGCGTATCGCATCGCGGGGGAGATCGCCGAGAAGTATGGGCCCGTGCACGACAGCCAGAAGGACATGCAGGGCCCCGACGACCGCGCCTACAGCCGCGGCGGGGCCTGAGCCCCGCCCGGCCCTCCCACGCGTGACCGCATCCCCGCTGCGCGCGCCACCGGGCGCAGGGCGCCGCCAGGCGGCGCGCGCGGGGCTCCCCACCCTCGGCGCGGCAGTCTTCTTCGCCGCCGTGGCTGTCGCGGTCACCTGGCCGCTGGCGCCGCATGCGGCCGGCGCCCTGCGCGACGCGGGCGACCCGGCGCTCTTCATCTGGACGCTCCACTGGCTGGCGCAGGCCGCGCTGGCACGACCCGGCACACCTCTACGCCGGCCCGATCTTCCACGGCTTCCCCAACCCGGTGACCTACACCGACACGAGCCTGCTGCCGGGGATTCTGGGCGCGCCGCTCTGGCTGAGCGACCAGCGCGTCCTCTTCTTCAACCTGCTGCTGCTCGGCACGCTGGCGCTCGACGGCCTGACCGCCACCGTGCTGATCGCCAGGCTGACCGGCAGCCGGCTGGGCGGGCTGATCGGCGGGCTGGTGACCATGGTGAACGGCTACACGCTGGCACATCTGAGCCACCTGAACATCCTGTCGGCCTACTGGGTGCCGCTCGCGCTGCTCGCGCTGCACCGGCTGTTCCACCCCGGCCCAGCGGGCCCCCGGGCGCGCTGGGCGGCCGTGCTCGGCCTCGCGCTGATCGGCCAGACGCTCAGCACCTTCTACGTCCTCGCCTACCTGCTCATCGCCGCCGCGCTCTACGTCGCCTGGCAGCTGGCCGCGCGCCGCGCCGTGTGGACCTGGCCTGCCGCGTGGCGGCGGCGCCTGGCCGGGACAATTGGCGCTCGTGGGGCTCGCCGCGGGGCTGGTGCTGGTCGCCGTCACGCTGCCTTACTGGCAGACCCAGCAGGTGATGGGCTTCAGCCGCACGCTCGAGGACAACCTGACGTGGTCGGCCCAACCCCTCGACTTCCTGAGCGTGTCGCTGCACAACCGCACCTACGCGCGGCTGCTGCCGCAGGCCGACCCCGAGCCGCTCTTCGCCGGCTTCACCGCGCTGCTGCTGGCGGCCGGCGGGATGGTCGTGGCGCTGCGGCGGCGCCGGACCGGGCCGGCCGCGGCGCAGCGGGCCGAATTCGGCTTCTACGGCCTGCTGCTCGCGACGGGCGTCGTGCTGGCGCTGGGGCCAGACATCATGATCGGGGCCTGGACGATCCCCCTGCCCTACCGGCTGCTGGCGCTGCTGCCGGGCGCGGGGGCGCTGCGCGCGCCGGTCCGCGCGATGGTGCTGGTCAATCTCGCGCTCGGCGTCTTCGCCGGGCTGGGCGCTGCCCACCTGCTCGCGCTGCGGCTGCCTGGGCTGCCCTCGACGGCGCGCGGCGCCCGGCGGGCCGCGGGGCACGCGCTGCGGGGGCTGCTGCTCGGCTGCCTGGTAACGCTCATCCTGATCGAGCAGCAGGTGGCGCCGCTCGCGCTGGCCGCGCTGCCCGCCTCGGCGGCAGACCAGCCCGCGGCCTACCAATGGCTGGCGGCCCATCCCGACGGCGGCGTGCTGATCGAGATGCCGGTCGGGCTGGGCCTGCGCGATCCGACGGTCGAGAGCACGCACATGTACTACCAGACCTGGCACGGGCATCCGCTCGTCGGCGGCTACAGCGGCTTCCGCCCGCCGACCTACGTCGAGATCTACGCCCGGCTGGACGCGCAGTACGACAGCTTCACGGCCGAGCGGCTGGGCATCCTGCAGAGCCTGGGCGTGCGCTACCTGCTCTACCACGAGGCCAACTACAAGCGCAGCGCCTGGGCGCGGGTGGCGGCCGGGCTGGCGGCCTTCCCCCAGGTGCATGAGATCGGCGCCTTCCCCGTCGGGGCGGACGGACCCGACCACCTCTACCGCCTGGACCCGCGCCCGGCCGACGCGGTGATCCGCGTGGAGGCGGCGCCCGGCCCGACGGCCGGCACGGCCACGGTAGTGCTCACGAACACGGGCGCCATGCCCCTGCTCACCCGCCTGCGCCCCACCCTCGACCTGGCGCTGCCCGACGGGCGCCGCCTCGCCGTGCCCGCGCCGCTCACGCTGCCACCCGGCAGCGCCCGCTTCACCGTGCCGCTCGCCGGGCCCGCCCTGGCGGCGGGCACGCCCCTGACCCCGCTGGCCCCCGCCCCGGACACGCTTGCTCCCGCCTCGGCACAGGATTTGCCTTAGCTTCGGCAAAGCTGAGATCGATCGGCCCGATCCCCGCCGCGTGGCGACGGATCCGCCGGGATCACGGAGGGGGCACGAGGCTCCCAGGGCGTACAGGGGGTGGCAAATCATGGCAGGACCAGCAACAACCACAGGCAAAGTGAAGAACGAGGCGGCCCAGGTCGCCAACGCGGCACAGCAAGCCGTCGACAACCCCTGGGCCGAGCGGCTTATCCGCCTCGGCTACATGGTGCGGGGCCTGTTGTACGTCGTCGTCGGCGTCCTGGCGGTGCAGGTGGCCGCCGGCACGGGGGGCAAGACGACGACCAAGGACGGCGCAATCGCCACGCTCGCCGGGGAGCCGTTCGGCAAATTCCTGCTGATCGTGATCGCCGTCGGCCTCGCCGGCTACGCGCTCTGGGGCTTCGTTCGCGCGCTCTTCGATCCGCTGCACCGCGGCACCGACGCGAAGGGCATCGCTCAGCGCATCGGCTACGTGGTGAGCGGGCTCTCCTATGGCGGTCTCTTCCTGGTCACCATGAACTTCCTCACGGGGAACGGCGGGGGCAACAGCCAGGGCAGCGGGGCGCAGACCTGGAGCGCGGCGCTGCTGCAGCAGCCATTCGGCCCCTGGCTCGTGGGGCTGATCGGCCTGATCGGCATGGCGGGCGGCGCCGGCCAGATCTGGCAGGGCGTGACGACGAAGTTCAAGGACGATTGGCATCTGGCGGACATGAACGCCGACGAGCAGAGGGCGGTGATCTGGGCCGGCCGGATCGGCATGGCGGCTCGCGGCGTCGTCTTCATCATCCTGGGCTTCTTCGTGTTGCGAAGCCGCGCTGCACGTCGACCCGAAGCAGGCGCAGGGCCTCGACGGCGCGCTGCAGGCGCTCGCGCACCAGCCGTTCGGCCCCTACCTGCTCGGCCTGGTGGCGCTCGGCCTGGTCGCCTTCGGGCTGTACTCGATGCTGGCCGGCCGCTGGATCCGCATCGAGCACTAACGGCTCGGAGGCACACGAAACCCGGGTGGAAGTCTCCACCCGGGTTCTTCTATGCGATGCGGGCAGCGCCGCGATGGCGCTGCCCGCAAAGGCCGTGCCGGCCGCGCCGCCGAGGGCGCGGCCGGCCGGGGTGCTAGACCGTCCCCGGCGCGTACGGCTGGTTCGGGTTCACGTTGGCGTTGTTGAAGTTGATGTCTTCCGCCCCCGCGTTGCGCAGGATCTGCCACGCCTCGTTGAAGCGCGCGGCGCCCGAATGCACGGTCACCAGGATGCGCCCCGCGTTGAAGCGCTGCTGGTAGACCTCGGCCTCGTTCTTCGGCACGCCCATGCCGACGAGCGCGCCGACAATGGCGCCGGTCCCGGCGCCGACGGCCGCACCAACGGCGGTCGAGCCGACGACCCCACTCAGGCCGGCCGCCAGCGGACCCGCGGCGATCACCGGACCGATGCCCGGGATAGCCAGCGCGCCGATACCGACGAGCAAGCCCGCGATGCCGCCAAGCACGCCACCCCAGGCGGCGCCGGTCCCGGCGTCCTCACCGGCCTTCGTGCCGGTCTGGGCGGCCATGGTCTGGGCACCCTGCTCGTTGCGCATCAGAATACCGATCTCCTGCGGCGGGAAGCCGGCGGCCTTCAGCCGCTCAATGGCCATCTGTGCCGCGTTGCGATCGGCAAAGACGCCGACAACCGTTTCGCGCGGTGTATTGGGGTTCATCATAAAGTTGTTACCTCCTTGGTGACTGTGCCGGGGCCGCGGTGGACGCAGATGGGCCAAAACGCCCGATCCGCACCGTGTCACCGGCAGGTTCCACGTACGCAAGCTCAACAGGAACAAACGTACAGGATAGCCAAAATGGCTACGGCAAATATGGAGCAATATCTATGCCAGGACGTACTATTACATATAGTGGCCCCGTCCGGCGAACATGCGGGGCTACCAGGCTACTCCTGGGGCGCGATGATCACGCCGAGGAGGCGCACGAGCTCCAGCGCCTGCAGGGGGTCGACGATGGCGCCGCGGAGCTCGGTCGGGCCGACGCGCAGGCCCTCGATCTGCGCGCCGCGCAGGTCGGCGCCGACGAGGCGCGCGCCCGACAGCTCGGCGCGGCTCAGGTCGCAGCCGGCGAAGACGACGCCCGAGAGGTCGGCGCCCTGGAAGTCGGCGTCGGCCAGGTCGCAGGACTCGAAGCGCACGGTCTTGAAGGTGGCGAAGCGGAACTGGGCAAGGCGGGCCTGGCACTCGTGGAAGGTCGTGTCCTCGAAGCCGCCCTCCGGCGCCTTGAAGCCGGTCATGCGGCAGCCGAGGAACTCGACGCGGCGCACGCTGGTCTTGTACCAGTCGGCGTTGGCCAGGTCGCAGGCCAGGAAGCGCACATCGCGCCAGCGGGCGCGGGCCAGGCGGCTGTCGCGCAGGATCACGCGCTCGCAGATCGCGTCGAGCACCGCGCAGTCGGCGACGTCGATGCCGGCGAGGTCGGTCTGCTCCAGGTGCAGGCTGTCATAGCTCTCCGCCTCGTGCAGCATGTCGTCGGGCAGCGTCTCGTTCAGGGTGCGCCCCTCCAGGCGGGGCGCGCGGGGGCGGCGGGACTTCGGCAGCGCGGGCGGGGTCACGGGCGGGCCTCCGGGGCGGCGATGCGGTAGCTCAGGCACCAGTAGTAGTCGAGCTCGACGACCGCGACGATCGGCCGCCGCGGGCGCGACGCGGGCCCGGAGATCCGCGGCGGTCGGGAAGTTCTTCAGCACCTCATGCGCGCTGCCGTCGGCCAGGCGCCGGAGCTGGTAGGTGTTGCCGCCCGCATCGGTGCGGGCGATCGGGTGGTTGCTGCCCGGCCACGTAGCGGTTGTCGACGAAGACGGCGAGCGCGCCCGGCCCGAGGCGGCGGTGCCAGCGCGCCAGGAAGGCGTCGAGCCGCTCCAGCGGCACGTGCGACCACCAGAAGCCCGCGAAGCCCGCCGTGAAGCGGCCCGGGACGCCCGCCAGCGTGTAGGCGTCGATGCGGCGGAAGCGCACCCGGTCCGGCGGGTAGGCTTTGGCGCGCGCCAGGGCCAGCACCTCGGGGTTGATGTCGCCCGCGGTGATCGCAGCCACGTGCGGCGCCAGCGCCTCCGTCCAGTAGCCGGTGCCGCAGGCGATCTCGAGCAGCCGGGTGCCGGCCAGGCGCGACTGCAGGAGCGCGCGCAGGCGGGCCAGGTCGGCCTGCCGCTCGGGCTTGGCGTAGACCTGCTCGTATTCGGCCGCGCGGCGGGCATAATAGGCGGCGAGATCGGTGTTCGCGGGGGCGGTGGTCATGGGGTGGCCTCCTGGGTGGGCGCGTGGCGCGTGGCGACCGAGGGCTGCTGCACGGCCGAGGCGAAGAGCGCGGCCCACTCGCTATCGCCGAGCGTGCCGCGCGCGGCGGAAGATGTAGATCGGCGGGTGCGAGGCATCCATGAACGAGGCGTCGACCCAGCCGCCGTCGTCGGGGATGGGGATGCCGAGCACGGTCGGATACGAGGTGCCGGTGTAGGCGAGGGTGAAGCCGAGCCGGCCGGCGAAGAGCAGGTCGTAGAAGCGGATCTGCACGGGATAGCGCCAGGGCAGCCGCGGCACGGTGCGGCGGGCCTGCGTCGCGTCGACCACCAGGTAGTCGACGCCGTCGAGCTCGGCCTGCAGCAGGGCCGACTCGTCGGCACTGGGGTGGTCGGCGAGCGGGTCGAACGGCACGAGGTGGTAGACCTGGTCGGGCGGCGGCTGCCCGGGCAGGGCCAGCGGCAGGGCGAAGGTCGTCGTCTCGACGCCGATGCGGCTGCCGGGCGGCACATGGCTGTCGATCCAGTCGGCTCGCCGCCACCTGCGTCTGCGGCCGCGTGAAAATCGCCGCGACGGCCAGGCCGCCGAGCGCCGCCGACAGCGCGAGCACGCCGAGCGCGACGGCCTGGGCCGCGACCACGCGGCGCCCGCCCAGGCGCGTGCCCAGCCAGAGCCCGAGGGCCACGGCGGCCAGCGCCAGGTAGGGCACAAGCGGGATCAGGTAGCGGACCCACTTGATTTCCCAGAAGGCGATCGAGGCGAAGTAGGCGCCCGCGCCGAGCAGCAGGAGGCCCGCGGGCGCCTGGCGGCGGCGCAGCGCCCACACCAGCAGCACGCCGAGGCCGAGCGTGCCCGCCAGCCCGACCAACGGGCCGACGCCAATGAGCATCAACTGGCCCCACAGATACGTCACCGGGGGCGTGCCGACATACTTACGCGTGAACCAGAGGTCGGTCGCCCCGTTCTGCGTGCCGGTCTGATCCTGCATGCGGGCCGCGTAGGTGCCCGCGTCGAGGATGGCGAAGGGGTCGCCCAGGGCGAGGCCGAGCACGGTCAGGGCGCCCACCAGCGCGGCCAGGCCCACGAAGCCGGCGACCAGCCGGCCCGGGGGCACTTGCCTCCGCCGGCCCCAGGCGCGGAAGGCGGCCGCGCCCACCGGCAGCACGAGCACGGGGAAGGCGCTCAGCTTGCAGGCCAGCGCAAGCCCGACCGTCAGTCCGGCGAGCGCCACCCATCCCGCCCGGCCGCCCTGTAGATAGATCAGGCTGGTGAGCAGCGTTGCGGCCATGAACGTGGCCATGAAGGGCTCGCAGATGTAGAAGTGGCCGAGGGTGATCGGTAGCGCGGCGCCCGCGTAGAGGGCCGCGGCGGCGAGCCCGGCGCCCGCGCCCCACAGGCGCAAGCCGATCAGGAAGAGCAGGGCCGCGGTGACCGTGTCGAAGAGCCCGGCCAGCACCCGCCCGGTCTGCAGCACGCCGTTTAGTCCGGCGAAGTAGCGGTCGCCGGTGAGCGCGGTCGCCGCGCCCGCGGTCAGCTTGGTCAGGTAGAGCGGGAGGGCGCCGTAGACGTAGCCGCCGTTCGTGCGCGGGTTGAGCGGGCTGTGCAGGGGATCGAGCAGCGCCGCCAACCCGGTGCCCGGCGGCCAGCCGACGCTGTTTAGCGTGACCTTGGCGACGTAGGAGTCGTCGGCGTTCAGGTGCTCGTCGGAGTCCCAGTCGTGGCCGGCGATGCGCAGCGCCCCGGCCGCCGCGAGGATCAGCACGAGCGCCAGGGCAATCAGTAGGCCGCGGCGACGGGCTTCCCCCGGTTGTCGTAATGCGGGCATTCTGCGGGGATTCTACCAGGGCCCGCGCGGCGGCGCAAGGCAGGCGGGCGCGATCAGCCGCCCGTGGGGGCGTCGGGCAGACGGTAGACGAAGCCCGGGCCGCCGCGGTACATGCCGCCGTCGCAGTTGACGCAGAGGCCGTCCGCATAGACCAGCGGCGCGCGCACGGTGGCCGGGGATTGGCCGGTGACCGTGGAGATCGGCGTGTGGCCGTGGACAATCCGGCGGCCGCCGAAGCGGGCCAGGAAGGCCGCCGCGCGCGCCGTGCCGCCCTCCCGGCTCGCGTCGAAGGCGCGGCGCTGCGAGAACTGATCGAGCAGGCGATCCCAGGCCGCGGGGTCGCGCCCGGCGAGCACGGCGCCGATCCCCGTGTTGGCGGCGGGCACGGAGTCGCCGTACTCCGCGTAGAAGAGCGCGTCGGCGTGCACCAGGAGCGAGTCGCCCGCGTGGGCCATCGCGGGGCGGGTCGTCAGCCAGGCCGCCAGGTCCGGGGTTAGCCCGACCACGTCGGAGCCGACGCCGCCGTTGCGCTGCCAGGCCGCGCGGAAGCTTTCGCGGCCGTCGGGCGACGAGTCGCCGAAGACGGCGGCGGCCACGAGGAGCAGGTCGTGGTTGCCGAGCAGCGCCTCGACCTGCCCGCCCACGGCTGCTGCCTCGCCCTGCAGCCGGCGCACCAGCGTAATGACCGCGATGCCGGACGGGCCCCGGTCGACCAGGTCGCCCAGGAACCAGAGCGCCGCCCGGCCGCCGCGCCAGAGCGGGCCGCCACCCCGCAGGCGATCCGGGTCGACCAGCCCGGCGCCCGCCAGCAAGGGGATCAGCTTGCCCGGCAGCCCATGGACGTCGCCGACGACGTAGGGCGGCGTCATGGCGGGCCGGGCGCCGCGCCGACGACGTTGCCGCGCACGCGCGCGGGCGAGCGCTCGACGCGGCCGTCCTGCGGCTGCACGCGCACGCGCAGGGCGTGCTTGGGCTGCACCGTGATGTGCAACGTTGCCTCCACACGCTGGCCCGGCACCAGGTCGAGCCGGTAGCGCTGCAGCAGCATGGCCAGCACCGTCTTGATCTCCATCGTGGCGAACGGCGCGCCGATGCACGAGCGCGGCCCGGCGCCGAAGGGGATGTAGGTATAGGGCGGCGGGGGCGACCCGGCCGGGTCGAAGCGCTCGGGCCGGAAGACGTCGGGATCGGGGTAGTAGGCCGGCATGCGGTGCGTGATGAAGGGCGAGTAGATGACCACGCTGCCCGCCGGGAAGTCGTAGCCCCCGAAGGTGAAGCCGTCGCGCGCCACGCGCAGGGCGCTGGCGGCGGGCGGGTAGAGGCGCAGCACCTCCTTGAGCACCCAGTCGAGATAGGGCAGGCGGTCGAGGTCGGCGGGCTCCGGCGCACGGCCGCCCAGCTCGCGGTCGAGCTCGGTCAGCAGGCGGGCCGTCACGGCGGGGTGCTGCGCGAGCAGGTAGCAGGCCCAGGTCAGGGCGTTGGCGCTCGTCTCGTGCCCGGCCACGAAGAGCGTGAGCAGCTGGTCGCGGATCTGCCGCGGGCTGAGGCGGCCGCCCTCTTCGTCGCGGGCGGCGACGAGCATCGAGACGACGTCGCCGGTGTCCGAGTGGTCGCGCTCATGCCGGGCGATGATCGCGCCGAGCACGCGGTCAAGGCGGCGGAGGGCGCGGCGCAGGCTCGCACCGTAGGTCAGGCCGGGGATGTCGACGGGAAGGCGCGCCAGGGTCAGGTGGGCGACGTCGCCGATGCTGCGAATCAGGATGGACACGGCCTGGCCCAGTTGCGAAGCGCGACCCTCCAGGTCCATGCTGAAGAGGCAGCGCCCGGCGATGGTCAGCGCGAGGCGGTGCATCTCGCGCGCGACGTCGACCTCGGCGCCCGGCTGCCAGCGGTCGAGCGTGGCCTGGGTGGCGGCGCGCATCTCCGCCTGGTAGGCCTCGATGCGGCGGCGGTGGAACGCGGGCATCATCAGGCGGCGCTGCTGGTGGTGGGCCGGGTTGTCGATGAAGAGCAGGCCCTGCCCGACCACCCAGCGGGCGCCGAGGCGGTCGAACAGCGGCTCGACCAGGAAGTTGTCGGCGTGGTCGACCAGGATGAAGCGGTTGGCGGCCGGGCCGTAGAGGGCCACGCCGCGCAGGATCCAATTGTCGATGCGGATCACGTCGCCGTAGCGCCGGTAGTTGCGCACGGGGAAGCCGAGCGGATCGCGCAGGCTGGTCAGCAGGTTACCGATGATGGGCAGGCCGGGCGGCCCCGGCGGGCGGGCGCCCGGCGCGACGGCCGCTTCGGCCGGTGGGCGCGCGGGCGCCAGCGTAGCTTGCGTATCGTCCATGCCCGGTATACGGAGCCCGGGGCGTGGGCCGATCGGTCGGCCGGGGCGATCGGCGGGCCTCGCGCCCGCGTTGACGATCCGCGCGCATTTGTGTTAGAGTGAGGGCGATGATCGGGAACCTGCCGCCCGATCCCGGATATTGAACGACGGGGTTTGATGTCCGAGAGTGCACCCAGGCGCCCTGCCTGGGGCTCGCTCGGCGCGCCAGCCCCTCTGCCGCAGCGACTGGATCAAGCATGGATTACACTCTGGCGCCTGACGTCGAGATGGTCGTGCAGACCGTGCGCGACTACGTCGAGAAAAGCCTCCTGCCTCACGAGATGCCGATCGAGCACGGGGCGGCGATCCCGCCCGCCGTGCTGCGCGAGATGGCCGACCTCGGCTTCTTCGGCCTGCCCTTCGCCGAGGCGGACGGCGGCCTCGGGCTCGGCTTCCTGGGCGCCACGCTGGCCATGGAGCAGTTGGGGCGCGCCAATGCCGCCGTCGGCGTCGTGCTCAGCGCGAGCAGCGGCCTGGCGGGCGCGACGATCGCCGCGGCCGGCGACGCCGCCCAGCGCGCCCGCTGGCTCGCCCCGCTCGCCGCGGGCACGACGCTCGGCGCCTTCGCACTGGTGGAAGCGCACAGCACCGCCGACGGCCGCGGCCTGCGCGCTACCGCCACGCCGACCGGCGACGGCAGCTATCGCCTCGACGGCGCCAAGTGCTGGGTGTTGAACGGCCCGGACGCCGGCTGCACCGTCGTCTTCGCGCGCCTGGCCGGCGACGCGGCGGACGCCGGCACGGGCGTCTTTGTCGTCGAGCGGGGCAACCCCGGCCTGAGCCTTGGTGCGCCGCAGACGGCGCTCGGCCTGCACGGCGCGGGCATCTGCGATCTGCGCCTCGACGGCTGCCTGGTGCCGGAGGACGCCCGCCTGACCACCGGCCTGCCCGCCGCCGACGACCCCGGCCAGGCGCTGGCCGTGCGCGTGCTGCTGCACTACGGCGTCACGCTGGGCGCGCTGGCCTGCGGCGGCGCGGCCCGCCTGATCGAGGCCGCGCGCGAGTTCGCCCTGCAGCGCAAGCAGTTCGGCCGGCCCGTCGGCAGCTTCGGCGCGGTGCAGACCATGATCGCGGACAGCGCGGCGGACCTCTTCGCCGCCCAGCAGGCCGTCTACCGGGCCGCCTGGGGCGTCGAGCAGGATCGGCCGGACGAGGCGGGGCGGCAGGCCGCCGCCCAACTGACCGCCACCGAGATGTTCGCCCACGTGGCCGATCGTGCCATGCAGGTACACGGCGGCATGGGCTTCATGAAAGAGCTGTGGATCGAGCGGGGCTACCGCGACGCTCGCGTCTTCCGCCTGCTCGGGCTACCCGGCGAGGAGCTGCGCGCCTCCATCGCGCGCGACCTCGGGCTGCCCGAGCAGGCGTAGCCGCCCGCCCGGCGGGCGCCAAGGAGGGACCGTTGAACATTGTCGTCTGTATGAAACAGGTGCCGGACACCACGGCCGAGAAGCATCTCAACCCGGACGGCACCCTGGACCGCGAGAGCGTGCCCGCGGTCGTCAATCCCTGGGACGAATACGCCATCGAGACCGCGCTGCGCATCCGCGAGGACCAGGGCGGCGAGGTCACGCTGCTCTGCATGGGCCCGGCCAATGCGCCGGAGACCATCCGGCGCGGGCTGGCCATGGGCGCCGATAAGGGCGTGCTGGTGACCGACCCCGCGCTACACGGCAGCGACATGTGGGCGACCGGTCACGTGCTCGCCCAGGCGCTCAAGCAGTTGGAGTGGGACCTGGCGCTGTTCGGCAGCCAGAGCACCGACGCCAACGGCGGCGTCGTCTTCGGAATCGTGGCCGAGATCCTCGGCCTGCCGCAGGTCAGCGCCGTGAACCAGATCGAGGTCGGCGGCGGCACGGTCCGCGGCCAGCGCCTCAGCGACACGGGCTTCGACGTCGTCGAGGCGAGCCTGCCGGCGGTCGTCAGCATCACGCAGACGCCCTACGAGCCGCGCTACCCCACCCTGCCGAACATCATGAAGGCCAAGAAGAAGGAGCTGCGCACGCTCGGCCTGAGCGATATCGGGGTCGACCCGAGCCGCGTGGGCCTGGGCGCCGCCGCCACGGCCGTGCTCGGCACCGAGCGCCCGCAGACGGCGCGCACCACCGAGACCTATCGGGTCGAGGACCCGGCGACCGCCGCCAAGGCGATCGCCGACTTCCTGGCCGCCCGCAAGCTGATTTGAGCCCGCGTCCGGCTGCGCTACCGCGTCCGGGCCCCGCTGCAGGAGTGACACGTTGAGCACAACACACGACATCTTCGTGATGGTCGAGACGGACAGCCAGGGCCGGCCGAACCGGCTGAGCCTGGAGCTGGCAAGCAAGGCCGTGGCGCTGGCCGGCGCGGCCGGCGGCAAGGCGGTGGCCGTGGTCTGCGGCCCGCGCGGCGCCGCCGAGGCCCTAGGCAACGCCGGCGTGCAGCAGATCTATCTCTGCACCGACCCGCGCTGCCGGGAGGAGCTGATCGGCCCACCCGCGGCCGTCCTCGCCGCGCTGATCGCCGAGCATCAGCCCTGGCTGGTCTTCTTCCCGGGCACCGCGCTGGGCAAAGATTGGGCCGGGCGCGTGGCCGGCAAGCTGGGCCTCGGCGTCGAGGCGAACGTCGCCGCGATCGACGTGGTTGACGGCAAGGCGCGCGTGCAGATCCCCGCCTTCAACGGCACGCTGCGCGTCAGCAGCGGCTTCACGCAGGACGGCGAGCGGCCCGGCCTGGTGGTCGTCAACCCTGGATCGTTCGACCTCGTGCCGCAGAGCGCGCAGCCGGAAATCAGCGAGGTGCCCGTGCCCGACGGCACGCCGGAGCTGCTGCGCGTCGTCGAGCGCAAGACGGTGCAGGGCGGCGTGCCCAACCTGGGCGAGGCCCAGGTCATCGTCGCGGGCGGGCGTGGCCTCGGCACCGCGGAAAACTTTGAGCTCGTGCGCCGCCTCGCCGACCTGCTTGGGGGCGCCGTGGGCGCCACCCGCGCCGTGGTCGACTCCGGCTGGATCCCCTACGCCTACCAGATCGGCCAGACCGGCAAGACGGTCAAGCCGAAGCTGTACATCGCCGTCGGCATCTCGGGCGAGATCCAGCACAAGGTCGGCATGCAGACCAGCGGCGCGATTGTCGCCATCAACAATAACCCGGAAGCGCCGATTATGCAGTTCGCCGATCTCGCCGTCGTGGGCGACCTGTTCCAGGTGATGCCCGCGCTGATCGCCGAATTGGAGCGGCGCAAGCAAGCCTGAGTCGGGGCCCGCCGGCCCCGCGCTACCAGTGAGGAGCCTTATGGCACCCACCGTTGAACTGCTGCCCCGGTTGATCCTGATCGCGGCCATGGCGATCGCCGTCGGCTGGTTCGCGTTCCGCGTGCGCCAGCTGTGGAGCTACGCCTGGCTGGGCCGGCCGCAGCCGCGGCTCAACCGCTGGGGCGAGCGCACCGAGCTCTTCGCGAAGAACGTGCTGGGCCAGTACCGCCTCTGGCACCGCTACCCGGCCGCGGGCGTGGCCCATGCCTTCACCTTCTGGGGCTTCCTGGTGATCCAGGTCGGCGCGCTCGACATCTTCCTGACCGGGCTGGCGCCCGGCGCGCACATCCCGCTGGTCGGCGCGACCACGTGGTTTATGTTCGTTCAGGACATCTTCGAGTTCCTGGTGCTGGTCGCGGTCATCACCTTCTTTTATCGCCGCTACATCACGCGGCCCGAGCGCCTGAGCCGCGATCCGGAGGGGCCGATCATCCTCGCCTTGATCGCCGAGCTGCATGATCACGCTGTTCCTGATCGGCGCGACCGATATCATCCGCGGCGTCGAGCCGATGGACTGGGCCTTCCGCCCGTTCACGACGCTCACCGCCGCCGCGCTGCAGGGCCTCGGGCTGACCGCCACGGCGGGCGTCACCGCCTTCGTGCACGACGCCGCCTGGTGGCTCCACGTGCTGACGATCCTCAGCTTCCTGGTCTACATCGTCTACTCGAAGCACCTGCACCTGGTGACCGCGCCGTTCAACGTCTTCTTCTACGAGCTCGACCCAAAGGGCGCGCTGCCGCTCGTCAAGGACATCGAGGGCCGCATCGAGCGCGAGGAGCCGCTGGGCGCGGCGCAGATCACCGACCTGGGCCGCAAGGACATCGTCGACCTCTACACCTGCACCGAGTGCGGCCGCTGTCAGGACGCCTGCCCCGCCTGGGACACCGACAAGCCGCTCTCGCCCAAGAAGCTGATCCTCGACCTGCAGCAGCACGTGCTGATGGCCGGGCCGGTGCTCGTGGCGCAGCGGGCGAACGGCAACGGCCACACGGCGCAGGGCGAGGCGGCGGGCTCGGGCGTCACGGCCGTGCAGTCGATGATCGAGATGGCGCGGGCGCCGCTGGCGGGCGGCGTGATCATGGACGAGACGCTCTGGTCGTGCACGACCTGCCGCGCCTGCATGCAGGCTTGCCCCGTCTTCATCGAGCACGTGCCGAAGATCGTCGACATGCGGCGCAACCTGGTCATGCAGGAAGGGCGCATGCCCGACGAGATGGCGCGCACCTTCCGCAACCTGGAGCAGCACGGCAACCCGTGGCAGTTCAACAACAGCCAGCGCGCCAAGTGGGCCGAGGGCCTGGGCATCCCCGAGATCGAGGACGTCGAGGACGTGTCGGGCCTGGAGGTGGTCTGGTGGGTCGGCTGCCTGGGCTCGTTCGACCAGCGCAACCAGAAGATCAGCCGCGCGCTGGCCGCCGTCTTCCAGCAGGCCAATGTGCGCTTCGCGATCATGGGCAAGAGCGAGTCGTGCTGCGGCGACCCGGCGCGACGCGCGGGCAACGAGTACCTGTACCAGGTGATGGCGCAGGGCAACATCGACATGCTCAACGAGCTCAAGGTGACCAAGATCGTCACGGCCTGCCCGCACTGCTTCAACACGCTCAAGAACGAGTACGCGCAGCTGGGCGGCAACTACGAGGTCGTGCACCACGCCGAGTTCATCGACGGTCTGATCAAGGCGGGGCGGCTGAAGCTGGGCAAGGCCGTCGAGCAGGTCATCACGTATCATGACCCCTGCTACCTGGGGCGCTACAACGACGTCTACGACCCGCCGCGCGCGGTGCTGGAGGCGATTCCCGGCGTCAAACTGGTCGAGATGGAGCGCAGCCGGGAGACAGCGCGCTGCTGCGGCGGCGGGGGAGGGCGCATGTGGCTGGAGGAGCACGTCGGGCGGCGCATGAACCAGAACCGCATCATCGACGTGCAGCAGACCGGCGCGCACACGCTGGCCGCGGCCTGCCCCTTCTGCACCTCGATGTTCGTCGACGGCATCAAGGGGCGCGACGCCGAGGACAGCCTGGCGCTGCAGGATGTGGCCGAGCTCGTCGCGGCGAGCATGGTGCCCGCCGAGGCGCCGGTCGCGCCCGCGGGCGGGCCGCCCGCGCCGGCCGCCGGCTAGCCGCGCCGCCCGGGGCGCTCGGCGGGCGGCCCGCCGGGCGCCTCGGCGCGCCGGTTGGCCGCGCGGAGCTCGCGGGTCATCGCGCGCAACTGGCGCTCCAGCGGCTTGTCGCGCGCCGCCTCGCTCTCCTGCACTTCGAGCACGATGCGCTGCTGGGCCAGACCGAAGGCCAGGCGCCAGGCCAGCACGGCCGTGCCGGCCAACGCGGCGGCGAGCAGCCAGGGCAGCGTCCGCGCGAAGCCCGGGTCGGCGCTCCCCAGGCCGAAGGCCCAGCGCAGCAGCGCCACGCCAAGCACGCCGGGCCAGACCAGCGGCAGCACCAGCGGCAGGCTGCGCGCGCTCCAGCGCCGCCGCGCGACAAGCCCCGCCACGCGCCCCACGGGCACCGCCAGCGCGCCCAGCCCGACGAGGCCGATCCACCAGCCGGTGGCGGCCGGGGTGGCGTCGCCGGTCAGCAGGCCGAGCGCGCCCAGGGCGATTACGAGCGCCAGGGCGCCGGTCGCCTGGGCGGCCGGGCGCAGCGGGCGCCGCGCCTCGCGCACCAATACGGCGCCGTGCGCCGCGACGACGCCGTAGAGCGCGGCGGCGCAAAGCGCGGCGATCAGGGCCACGGCGAGATAGTAGTCGTGCTGCCCGCCGATCAGCGCGGCGAAATCGGACTGCATACCCGCATTATACAACCTGCACTCCCCAACCCGCGCGCCGCGGGCAGGGCGCCCGGCTTTCGAGTATAATGAAGCGCAGTGCAGTCGATCGCAGCTTCGCGGCCCACCGGATCGGACGTCGCCTGACGGGCACACGCAGGATCACCCCATGAATACCGCCGCGCCCTTCGGCCCATGGCTCAAAGAGCGTCGCCAGGCGCTGGATCTGACGCAGGAAGCGCTGGCCGAGCGCATCGACTGCTCCGTGGACACGATCCGCAAGATCGAGGCGGGCACGCGCCGGCCGTCGCGCCAGATCGCCGAGCTGTTGGGGCGCACCCTGGGCATCGCGCCCGAGTGGCAGCTGGCCTTCCTGCAGTGGGCCCGCGGTGCCGCGCCTGCCGAGGTGCCGCCGGCCCGGCCCGGAGCCCCGCCCGCCGCGGCGCCGCCCCCGGCGGCGCCGGCCGGCACGTCGCTGCCCGTGCTGCTTACCCCGCTGATCGGTCGCGCGCACGAGCTCGCTCAGGCCCGCAGCCTGCTCTGGCGCGTGGGCGTGCGCCTGGTTACCCTCACGGGGCCCGGTGGCACGGGCAAGACGCGGCTGGCCCTGGAGCTGGCGCGCGAGCTCCAGGGCGACTTCGCCGGCGGCGTCTACTTCGTGCCCCTGGCGCCCATCCAGGCGCCCGACCTCGTGGCGGCCACGATCGCCGCGGCCCTGGGGCTCACCGAGGAGCCGGGCCGGTCCGCGGCGGTCACCCTGCAGGCCGCGCTGCGCGACCAGGCCTGCCTGCTCGTGCTCGACAACTTCGAGCAAGTGATCGCCGCCGCGCCGCTGGTCAGCGAGCTCCTGCAGGGGGCACCCCGGCTGAAGATCCTGGTCACGAGCCGCGCGCGCCTGCAGGTGCGGGGCGAGAAGGAGTTTCCGGTGCCGCCACTGGGCGTGCCGGAGGCCGGCGCGCTGGACGCGCCCGAGGCCCTCGCCGCCTACCCCGCCGTGACGCTCTTCGTCGAGCGGGCACAGGACGCCCAGCCGGACTTCGCGCTGACCGCCGAGAACGCCGGGCTGGTCGCCGCCATCTGCCGCCGGCTCGACGGCTTGCCTCTGGCGATCGAGCTCGCCGCCGCGCGCACACGCATGCTGTCGCTGCGCGATCTGCTGGCCCAGCTGAACGACCCAACCCCGGGCCCCGCGCTCAGCCTGCTCGCCGGCGGCTACCGCGACCTACCCGCCCGCCAGCAGGCGCTGCGCGACACGATCGCCTGGAGCTACAACCTGCTCAGCCCCGCGGCGCAAGACCTGTTCGCGCGGCTGGCCGTCTTCGTCGGCGGCTGCACGCCCGAGGCCGCGGCCGCGCTGGCCGAGCCGGGCAGTCCCGCCCCGCGGCAGACGCTCGACCTGATCGGCGAGCTCCTCGACAACAGCCTGGTGCAGCGCGAGGACACCGGGGACGCCGAGCTCCGCGTGCGCCTGCTCGGGACCATCCGTGCCTTCGCGCTCGAGCGGCTGGCCACGAGCGACCGCCTCGCCGCGCTGCAGCGCGGCCACGCCGCCTACTTCCTCGAGCGGGCCGAAGCGCACCAGGCCGAGCTGCGCGGCCCCGACCAGGCCGCCTGGTTCGCGCGCTGGGAAGCGGACCACGACAACCTGCGCGCGGCGCTCGACTGGGCCGAGGCGGAGGACGAGCGGACTTTCGCGCTGCGCCTGGGCATCGCGCTCTGGCGCTTCTGGTACGGCCACGGTCACCTCAGCGAGGGCCGGCGCCGGCTGCAAGCCGGCCTGGCGCCCGGCTCGCCCGGCGCGGACCGCGTGCCCCCGGCGGTGCGGGCGAAAGCCCTCAGCGTGCTCGGCACGTTCGCCGAGTCGCAGGCCGACCTCGAGCCTGCCGGGCGTTACCTGGCCGAGGCCCTGGCGCTCTATCGCGCGCTCGACGACCAGATGGGTATGGCCAACACGCTGAACAACTTCGGCAACCTGCTGCATCACCGGGGCGACGATGCCCGCGCGGGCGAGATGTACGCCGAGAGCCTCGCGCTCTTCCGCGCCCTGGGCGACGCCGAGGCCATCGCCGATTCGCTCGGCAACCTGGGCGCCCTCGCCACGGCCCGCGGCGATTACGCGGCGGCGCCCGCGCCATGCAGGAAGAGAGCCTGCAGCTGCGGCGCGGCCTGGGCGACCGCTGGGGCATCGCCGCCTCGCTCCAGAACCTGGGCGATCTCGCCGAGCGGGCGGGCGACCTGCCGGGCGCCACGCGCTTGCAGGAGGAGAGCCTGGGCATCTTCCGCGCGCTGGGCGACCAGATGGGCACGGCGGTCGCGCTGAACAACCTCGCCAACCTCGCCCTGCTGGCCGGCGATCTCGCGCGCTGCGCGGCCCTGACCGCTGAGAGCCTGGCCTTCTTCCGCGAGACTCGGCGACAAGCGCGGCTGCATCTGGGCCGTGGACATGGTCGCCGGCCTGGCCGCCGCGCGGGGACAGGCCGCCGTCGCCGTGCGCCTGGTCGCCGCCGCCCAGGCCCTGCGCGGCGAGCTTGGGGCACAACCGCAGGCGCACGAGCAGGCCACCTACGAGGCGACTCTGGCGACGGCCCGCGCCGCGCTGGAGCCCGCCGCCTACACCGCCGCCTGGGAGGCGGGCCCGGCGCTGACCCTCGAACAGGCCATGGGGGAGGCCGCACAGGTCGCCGCCGCCCCGCCGGTCGTGCCCGCCGCCCCATCTCTAACGGAACGCTAACATTCCTCTAGCGAGCCTCTAGTGATTCGCCCGGTATACTGGGGACAGTACGTGCGCGCCGTCGCGGCCGTGGCCGGGCTGCGCGTGCACATTCTCCGCGCCATCAGCATGGGGCGCCCCGCTCGTCTGGGCCCGGCGCCGTGAATTAGGAGGCAGAACGTATTATGGCTAGAGTTATTGGTATTGACCTCGGCACGACCAACTCGGTGGTGGCCGTGCTCGAAGGTGGGGAGCCGACAGTGATCCCCAACAGCGAAGGCAGCCGGCTGACGCCGTCGGTCGTCGCGATGTCGAAGTCGGGCGAGCGCCTGGTGGGCCAGGTGGCCAAGCGCCAGGCCATCACCAACCCCGAGAACACCGTCTTCTCGATCAAGCGCTTCATGGGGCGCAAGTTCAACGAGCCCGAGGTGCAGCGCGACCTGAAGCTGGTGCCCTACAAGATCACCGCCGCGCCGAACGGCGACGTGCAGGTCTGGATGGGCGGCCGCGCCTACAGCCCGCCCGAGATCTCGGCGATGATCCTGCAGAAGCTGAAGACCGACGCCGAGGCCTATCTGGGCGAGAAGGTGACGCAGGCCGTCATCACGGTGCCGGCGTATTTCAACGACAGCCAGCGTAACGCGACCAAGGACGCCGGGCGCATCGCCGGGCTCGAAGTGCTGCGCATCATCAACGAGCCGACGGCGGCCGCGCTGGCCTACGGCCTCGACAAGAAGACCGCTGAGGAAGAGCTGGCCGTCTACGACCTGGGCGGCGGCACCTATGACATCAGCGTGCTGCGCATGGCCGAGGGCGTCTTCGAGGTCGCGTCGACCAACGGCGACACTCACCTGGGCGGCGACGACTTCGACCAGCGCATCATCGACTGGCTGGCCGACGAGTTCAAGAAGGAGCAGGGCATCGACCTGCGGGCCGATCGCATGGCCCTCCAGCGGCTGAAGGAAGCCGCCGAGCGCGCCAAGATCGAGCTGTCGAGCACGCAGTCGACCGAGATCAACCTGCCGTTCATCACGGCCGACGCGACCGGGCCGAAGCACCTGAACCTGACGCTGACCCGCGCCAAGCTGGAGCAGCTGACCGGCGACCTGGTCCAGAAGACCATCCCGCCGATGAAGCAGGCGCTGAGCGATGCGACCATGAAGCCGGACCAGATCGACGAAGTGATCCTGGTCGGCGGCCAGACGCGCATGCCGCGCGTGCAGGAAGTGGTCAAGGGCTACTTCGGCAAGGAGCCGCACCGCGGTATCAACCCGGACGAGGTCGTGGCGGTCGGCGCGGCGATCCAGGCCGGCGTGCTGCAGGGCGAGGTCAAGGGTATCCTGCTCGTCGACGTGACCCCGCTGACGCTGAGCGTCGAGACGCTGGGCGGCGTGGCCACGCCGATGATCACGCGCAACACGGCGATCCCGACCCGCAAGGCCGAGGTCTACTCGACCGCGAGCGACAACCAGCCGAGCGTGGAGATCCACGTGCTGCAGGGCGAGCGCCCGATGGCCTCGGAGAACAAGAGCCTCGGCCGCTTCATCCTCGACGGGATCCCGCCCGCGCCGCGCGGCGTGCCCCAGGTCGAGGTCGCGTTCGACATCGACGCGAACGGCATCCTGAACGTGAGCGCGCGCGACAAGGCGACGAACAAGGAGCAGAAGATCACCATCACCGCCTCCTCGGGCCTGAGTAAGGACGAGGTCGACCGCATGGTGAAGGAAGCCGAGGCGCACGCCGAGGAAGATCGGCGCCGCCGCGAGCTGGTCGAAGCGCGCAACCAGGCCGACACGCTCATCTACTCGACGGAGAAAACGCTGCAGGAGCTGGGCGACAAGGTCAGCGCCGACGTGCGCAGCGACGTGGAGGCCAAGCTGGCGACGCTGCGCGAGGCCCGCGAGGCCGACGACGTGCAGCGGATCCAGACGGCCATCCAGGACCTGGGGCACGCCGCGCAGCGCATCGGCGAGGCGATGTACGGCCAGCAGGGCGGCCCGGAGGGCCCCGGCGCCGGCCCGCAGGGCGGCGAGCCGAGCGGCTACAACCCGCCGCCGGAGGAAGGTACGGTCGAGGGCGAGTTCCGCGAGGTCTAGCCCAGACCCGGCCTGATCCGCAGAGCCGCCCCGGCCGCGATCGCGGCCGGGGCGGCTTTTTGCGTGGGCGGCTCAGGGGCCCGCGGGCGCGCGGAAGACAAACGGCCCGTAGCCCGAGATGTTCGCCAGCGTCAGCTGCACGTAGGCGCCGTTCGGGCCGGCCTGCTGGTAGTTGGCGTAGAAGCTGACCTGCGCGTCGGCGTGCGCGGCCACGTCACCGTCCGGCCAGTTGCCCTGCACCTGTCCGTTCGGCGCCTGGCCGCCGGCGTCCTGCACCTGGACGTCCGCCGCATCGAGCCGGAAGTTGAACGGCGTGCTGCCGTCGTTACGCAGCGTGCCCTGCCACGAGACCTGGCCGTTGCTAACCTGCGCGCGGGTGATCGTCAGCGTGACGTTGGGCGCCAGCGCGGCCTTGTCGCCCGGCTGATAGACGGCCGGCGTGGGCGTCGGCGCGCCGGGCTCGGGCGTGGGCGCGCTGCTGAGCGGGCGCCGGAAGACGAAGGGCCCATAGCCGGAGAGGCTGCCGATCTCCAGGTCGACATAGGGGATGCTGCCGGGCAGACTGTCGTAGCGCTGGTAAAGTGAGATCTCCGCGCGCTCACCGGGCGCGACATCGCCCTGCGGCCACGAGCCCTGCACCAATTGCCCGCCGTTGAGCGGCTGGCCGGTCGCGTCCAGGAATTGCACGTCGGCCGGATCGAGCCGGAAGTTGAACGGCGTGCTGCTGTCGTTGCGCAGGGTGCCCTGCCAGGCCAACTGGCCGTTGCCGACCTGCAGCTGCGTCATCGCCAGCGAGACGCCCGGGCTGACGGCGAGCGCCTGCCCGGCCAGGCCCGGGGTGGGCGTGCCAGGCACCGGCGTGCCAAGCGACACGGCGCGTCGGAACGTGAACGGGCCCGCGCCCGAGACCTTGTCAATCACGAGATCGACCGTCGCCAGCCCGGCGGGCAGATGGTCGTAGCGCTGGTAGAAGCTGAGGGTTGCACGCGCGCCCGGCGCCACCGGATCGCGGGGCAGGTTGCTGCCCTGGTCGATCCCCGGCCGGCTGCCCAGCGGACCGGCGTTTGTGTCGAAGTGCGCGTCGGCGACATCCAGGGTGAAGGTGTAGGGCGTGGTCGCGTCGTTGCGTAGGGTGCCCTGCCAGATCAGCTGGCCGTTGCCCACCTGCATCTGGTTGATGACCAGGGTCACGCCCGGCGCGAGCGTGGCCGGCTGGCCGACGCCGTAGGTGCCCTGCGCCGCCGTAGCCGTGACCTCGGGCAGAGGCGTGTCGCTGGGCGGCGCGGTCGGCTCCGCGGGCACGGCCGTCTCCGTGGGCGGCCGGGCGGGCGCCGTCGCCGCCGTGGCCGGCGCGGGCGGCGTGCTGACGGTGGCCGCGGCCGGCGGCGCGGGCGTGAGCGTGGCGGGCGAGATGACCGCCTCGGCGGTCGCGCTGGGCGGCGTGGGGGTCGGCGTGCCTGCCCCGCCCGCGCCGCGGTTGACGGTCTGGACCAAGAAGATGGCGAAGAGCGCAACCAGCACCAGGCTCACCGCCGTAAAGGGCAGCACCAGGGGGTTGCGCCGCTGCGGTGGGGCCGCCGCCAGCGCGGGGTCCCGCGCCGCGTCGCGCGCCGCCTCCGACTGGCTGTTGTGGATCCGCAGGGTGACGTACGCGCCGATCACCGAGGCGGCAAGCGACCCGACCAGACCAATCAGCGCGGCAATGACCGATTCCGACATGGGATGCCTCGGCTGCTGTGCCGGGGAACACCGTGGGTGGGCAGGCACCGACGGCCCGGATGGACTTCGACGCGACGATTATAGCACCGCCTCCCGGGCAATGCAACGCGCGGCACTCGCGTGTAGCGGCGCATGATCGCCGTGCGCGGCGCCGGAGCCACCTTGGGCTGGTATAATGGATGGCAGAGCCATCCCGCCCTGAGGAGGTGCCGTCGCCGTGGACTCCGCCCTGCTTGCGACCAAGCTCCAGATTCCGCCACAACCGCCGCACAGTGTGCCGCGGCCCCGGTTGCTGGATATCCTGGAGCACGAGGTCCCGCACGCCCGGCTCACCCTCGTCGCGGCGCCCGCCGGCTCCGGCAAGACCACGCTGCTCGCGCAGTGGGCGCGCACGACCCGCTTCCCCGTCGTCTGGTTGACGCTCGGGCCGGAGGACGCCGACGCCGACCGCCTCCTCCGTTACCTCTTGCGCGGCTGGGAGGGCGTGCGTCCGGGGATCCGGCGGAGTCCGCTTGGTATCCTCCTGGAAGGCATGAGCCAGGATCGGCAGGCGGTCCTGACGGCCTTCGTCAACGTGGCCGCCGCGGCGGCCGATCCCCTCGTGTTTGTGCTCGACGATTACCATCTCCTCGCCGACCAGGATCCGACCGTTGACGAGGCGCTGGCGTTCCTGATCGACCACCTGCCGCCGCCCGTGCATTTCATCCTGGCCGGACGCACCGATCCCGCCTTGCCGCTCGCGCGCTACCGCGCCCGTGGCGAGCTGCTGGAGCTGCGGGGCACGGACCTGGCGTTCGCGCCGGACGAGACGGCCACGTTCCTGCGCGCCCAGCGGGGGCAGGAACCGGCGCCCGCAGAGGTGGCCCGCGTGCAGGCGCAGCTCGAGGGCTGGGCCGCCGGCCTGCAGCTCGCGGCCCTGGGCCGCCGCCGGTTCGGCGCGGACGACGCGCCCGGGCCGGGCGGGCGGCAACGCTTCGTGGCCGACTACCTGGCCGAGGATGTGCTCGCCGCGCAGCCGGATGCGATCCAGGAATTCCTCCTGCAGACCAGTATCCTGGATCAGCTCTGCGCCCCCTTGTGCGATGCCGTCACCGCACACAGCGACGGCCAGGCCACGCTGGAAGAGCTGGAACGCCGCAACCTCTTCCTGCTGCCGCTGGACGATCGCCGCGAGTGGTTCCGCTACCAGCGGCCCTTCGCGGCGTTTCTCCGCGAGGAGCTACGCCGTCGCGACCCGGATACCGTGGCCCCGCTGCATGCCCGGGCCGCCCGCTGGTACCTGGCCCAGGGCCTGCCCGACCCGGCCCTCCAGCACGCCGTCGCTGCGCACCAGCCCGACATCGCCGAGCGCGTGCTCGACGACTACGCGACGGTCAAGCTCCAGACCGGCGAGTTGCGGGATGTCGCGCGCTGGCTCAACGCCCTGCCTCCGGCCTGGCACACCGCCTATCCGTCCGTCGGCCTTACTCGAGCCGGCCTGTTCGTCTTCACCGGCGACATGGCGTCGTGCCTGCAGTGCATCGAGGCGGTGGAGCAGCGGCTGAGCACCCGGCCCGGCGATCAGGCGCGCGCCGATTGGGGCAAGCTGAACGCGGTACGCTGCGCCATTGCCTGCATTCACGACGATCTGGACCAAGCCGAGGCGTACGCCGATCGGGCGCTCCACGATCTCCCCGAGGAGGACCCGCCCTATCGCCACCTGGTACACGGCGCCCTCGGCGACAGCTACCGGCGCCGCGGCCGCTGGGCCGATGCCCGGCGCGCCTACCTGGCCGTGCTCGCCCTGCCGGAGGGCCCGGGCTATCAGTGGCATGCCGTCCACGTGCGCGGCGCCCTGGCCGACCTCGCTCTGCACCAGGGCCGGCTGCGCGAGGCCGCCGGGCACTGGCGGCAAGCGTTGGCCACCATCGAGGAGCCCGCGACCTGGGGCCGGCTCCCCCTCCCCTTGATCGGCTGGGTCTACATTCGCCTGGGCGAGATCCTCTACGAGTGGAACGACCCGGCGGAGGCGGCTGACCTACCTCGCGCAGGGCCTGGAGCGCGCTGAGCTCGGCGGCGACGTGCAGGCGCGGATCGCGGGCTACCTGCTGGACGCGCGCCTGCGCCTGGCGGCCGGGGACGCGCCCGGCGCGGACGCCGCGCTGGACCGGGCCCGACCCCTCCTGGGGAACGCGCCCTTCCCCGACTGGACCGCCCGATTCGCCCGGCTGCAGGTCGAGTCGTGGCTGGCCCAGGATCGCCTGCGCGCCGCGGTCGACTGGGCCGACGCGGCGCAGGACGGCGCGGACTCGTCCGGGGAGAGCGCGGAGCGGGACCTCGCGGTCGCGCGCGTGCGTGCGGCGGCGGGCGACAGCGATCTCACTGGAGCAGGCTGCCGACGATCCTGGCGCGCCTGCGGAGGGACGCGGAAGCCGCCGGGCGCACGGGCGTCGGTGATCGAGGCGCTGGCGCTGCAGGCCCTGGCGCATGCGCGGCACGGCGATCTCGTCGCCGCGCTCACGGCGCTGGAGCGGGCGTTGCGCCTCGCGGAGCCCGAAGGCTACGTGCGGCTCTTTGCCGACCTGGGCCTGCCGCTGGCCCGGCTGCTGCAGGAGGCCCGCGCGCGCGCCGTCCTGCCCGACTACGTGGATCGCCTGCTGGCCGCGTGCGGTGCGGGGGCCACCCTGCCGGCGGCGCCGGGCCCGGGGCTGCCGGAGCCGCTCTCCGCGCGCGAGCAGGACGTGCTGCGCCTGCTCGCCGCCGGGCTGACCAATCGCGAGATCGCCGCCACCCTGGTCGTCTCGCCCGAGACGGTCAAGAAGCACGCGGGCAGCATCTACGGCAAGCTGGGCGTGCGCGGTCGCGTCGCGGCCGTCGCCCGCGCCCGGGCGCTCGCCCTACTCGACTAACCCCCAGCCGGTTCCGACCGCTGCCGCGTGCCGACCCACACCCGGACGGCGTAGCCCCACGCGCGCAATACCCCGCTCCAATACCCCACCCGGGGCATCCCTCGCCGCGCGCCCGCTGCTAGGATGGAACTCATCACGAAAGGAGCAATCAGATGCAGCATATCGAGACCGTGATCGTCGGCGGCGGGCAGGCCGGCCTGGCGACGAGCTATTATCTGACCGAGGCCGGGCGCGAGCACGTGGTGCTGGAGCAGGCCGACCGGGCCGCGAGCGCCTGGCGCAACGGGCGCTGGGACTCGTTCACGCTGGTCACGCCGAACTGGACCGTGCAGATGCCCGGAGCCACATATGCCGGACCCGACCGCGACGGCTACATGTCACGCGCCGAGCTGGTGGCCTATTTCGAGCGCTACATCGACCAGTTCCGCGTGCCCGTGGAGTACAACACGCGCGTGCTGGCGATCGAGCCGCGCGAGCACGGGGGCTATCGCGTGCGCACGACCCGGTACACGTTCGAGGCGGACCACGTCGTACTGGCGACAGGGCTCGAGCAGCGGCCCCGCATCCCGGCCCTGGCCGGGGGCTTCGCGCCCGCCATCACGCAGCTACACAGCAGCGCCTACCGCAACCCCGGCGCCCTGCCCGACGGCGCGGTGCTGGTCGTGGGCAGCGCGCAGTCGGGCTGCCAGATCGCCGAGGAGCTATACCAGAGCGGCCGCCGCGTCTACCTGGCCACCAGCGGCGCGGGCCGGGCGCCCCGGCGCTACCGCGGCAAGGACATGTTCGAGTGGATGATCGCGGTCGGCTTCTTCGACATGACGCTCGACACGCTGCCCGGGCCCCGCGAGCACTTCGCGGCTCCGCACGTGTCGGGCAAGAACGGGGGGCACACGCTGAACCTCCACCAGTTCGCGCGCGACGGCGTGACCCTGCTGGGCCACCTGCGCGGCGCGGCGGGCACGATCGCCCAGTTCGCGCCCGACCTGGCGGCGAACCTGGGGCGCGCCGACGGCTTCGAGCAGCAGGTGCGGCGCATGGTGGACGGCTACATCCAGGCGCACGGCCTCGACGCCCCGCCAGAGGAGCTGCCGCAGTTGCGCGACGGCTACGCGCAGCCCGTGATCGAGGCGCTGGACCTGGCGGACGCCGGCATTACGTCGATCGTCTGGGCCACCGGCTACAGCAGCGACTTCAGTCTGGTCAAGCTGCCGCTCTGCGACGCGGGCGGCTTCCCGATCCAGACTCGCGGCGTCTCGCCCCACACGGGCCTCTACTTCGTGGGCATGCCGTTTATGCCGGCGCTGAAGACGGGGCTGCTCGCGGGCGTCGGCGAATCGGCCCGGCACGTCGCCGCCACGATCGTCGAGCGCCGCGCCGGGACCGCGGCAATCGCGTAAGCACGCCGGCCGCCGGTGTGCCAATCGCGTGCGGGGTGGGCCAGGCGGCCCATCCCGCGGCGCGGCGCCCGCGCGGCTGACAACCCACCCCGTTCTGGTGTATGCTATGCGGGCGGCACGCGATGGCCGGCGCGAGCAATCACACGAGGGGGAAACACGCATGGGCGAGAGCAACCCGGGCGACGCCGGGGTACTGGAGGCGCTATTTCACCAGAACACGTGGGCAAACCTGAAGCTGCTGGCGTTCTGCAAGGGCTTAAGCGCGGAACAACTGGACGCGACGACGGTCGGCACCTACGGCTCGATCCGCGATACGCTGCTGCACGTCGTGCGGGCCGAGGTCGGCTACGTGTCGCGCGTGAACGCCAAACAGCCCGCCGAACCGCCGCCGCGGGATCACTTCCCCGGCTTCCCGGTGCTGGCGGATACCGTGCGCTGGGCCGGCGACGAGCTGTTGGCGCTGGCGCTGTCGGCGCCGGCCGGACAGCGCTCGTGGAGCAGCGCTCGCCCTGGCTGCACACCCGCTACCCGCTCACCGGCCTGATGACGCAGGCGATCAACCACTCGACCGAGCACCGCGCGCAGGTATCGGCCATCATCACCGCGCTGGGCCTGGAGCCACCCGACATGAGCGGCTGGGCCTACATGGACGCCATGGGCACGATCGAGGAGCTGGGAGAGCCCGCGCCCACTGGGGGCTGAGGACGCGACCCCCGATCCGCGTCCCGGCAGGCGGCCGTGGTGTCCGTGAACGGATGGAGCGGGCCATTGGCAGTGAAGGCAACCCGCGCGCTGGATGATCCGGCGAACGAGCCGGAGGCGCAGCGGCCGGCCACACAAGGCGCGGCCCCGGCCGCTGCGACCACGCGCGCCCGCCGCGCGCTCGGAGGCGGCGCGCTGGCGCTCGGGCTGGGTGCGGCCGGCGAGGCGTTGCTGTTCGGCGAGGCGCTCCGCCCGCTCGGCGCCGCACTGCTGGGCGCGGCGATGGCCGTCGCCGGGTGGGCATGGTGGACCCGCATGCCGGCCGCTGCGCCGGTCGCGACCCGGGCCGGACGGCCACCCGATGCCTGGCCCATCCCGGTCGCCTGGCGCCTCGCCGGGATCGCGGGCGCGCTCGCCCTCGCCCTGGCCGCCCTCGCGGCCTATCGTGCCGACCCGCGGGCGCTCTTTGGCCTGCAGGGCATCCTCTGGCTGGGCGCCGTAGGGCTCCTGCTGCTGGCCTGTGCCCGCTGGTATCCGCGAGGCGCGCCCGACGCGGGCGCCGGCCCGCCGTGGGCCCGCGCCGAAGCCGCCGCCTTCCTCGGCCTGCTGGGCCTCGCCCTCGTCACCCATTGCGCCTTCCTCGACGCCATCCCCTGGCGCTTCCACTTCGACGAAGGCTACGCCTTTACCGAGACGCTGCGCTACTTCCAGGGGCCGCCCCTGCCGCTTTTCACGACGACCTGGCACGAAACCAGCCTGCCGAGCCTCTGGTTTGCCTTCGCAGGCGGGCTGATGCGCCTCACCGGCCCCGGCCTGGCCGGCACCCGGCTGGGCGTGGCGCTGATCGGCGCCTGCCTGGTGATACCCGTCTACGGGCTGGGCCGCCTGCTGGCCGGCCGGGTCGCCGCCGCCCTCGCCGCGTTCGGGGTGGCCGTCTCCGCCGCCGCGGTGCATTACAGCCGCGTCTCGATCCTGAATATGACCACCGCCTTCGCCTGGGCGGTCTGCTTCTACTTCCTGCTGCGCGGCCTGCGCTCGCGCCGCCCCGGCGACTTTGCCTGGGCCGGGTTGGCCGGCGGCCTCAGCATGTACACCTACTACGGCAGCCGGCTGCTGCCCGTGCTGCTGCTGGCCTTCCTGGTCTACCTGCTGGTCGCACAGCGGCCCCTCCTACGTGCCGAACTGGGCTTGCTCGCGCTCGTGCCCGCCGGCTTCCTGATCGGGTTCGGCCCGCTACTCGGGTATTTCTCGCTGTTTCCGGAGATGTGGACCAGTCGCACCGGACAGTTTCTGGACGTGCCCGCGACCATCCCCACCACCCTGGCCGGCTGGGCGCAAGACTGGAACACCCTGGCCCCGCTGGCCGTGCGCGATTTCCTCGCCCTCAGCGTCATCCCCGGCCAGGACACCGTCTACTACGCGCCGCTCCTGCTCGCGCCCGAGGCGGTCCTCGCTGCTGCTCGGCATCGGGCGTGCTCGTCGCCTGGTGGCGGCGCCCGGCGGCGTTTCTGCTGCTGCTCACGCCTGGTCGGCGTGCTGGCCACCGGCGGCCTGCTGATCGACGCCAGCACGATCCCCAGCTTCGCCCACTGGGCGCCCGCCTTCCCCGTGTTCTACCTGGCCGCCGCGCTGCCGCTGGCCTGCCTGGGGCCGGCGCTCGCCCGGCACGGGGCCGCGCTGCGCCGCGCGGCCGGCGCGGCGCCTCGTGCTGCTCCTGCTGGCCGACGCGGGCGCGAACGCCTACGCCTATCTCGTCGTCTATCCGCCCCTCGTGCCGCCCGACCATGCGCTGGAGGCGCTGCAGGGGCGCTTCGTCGAGTCGCTGCCGGCCGGGAGCCGCGTGCGCGTGGTCGGGCCCACCTGGCAGGGCTATAAGCCGGAGGTGGGCGGCCTGATGGGCCCGGACAAGCCGGGCGGCACTCTGCTCAACCCCAGCCGCGACCTGCCGCTGCCGGGCGACCCGACCGGGGCATCGGATTCGCCTTCTATCATGACCAGGAGACGGCCCTGCCCGCCATCCGGCGCTCTATCCGGGCGGCCAGTGTCGTCCCGTTGCAGACCCCGACGGCACGCAGGTCGCCACCGGCTACGTCGTGCCCGGCCGCGCTGGCCTGGGCGCGACACGGGGTGCTGCTGCGGATCACGGCGGCCGGGCAGACGCTGGGCCGGCACGGTGCCCCGTCGGCGCACCTGCCGGCCGGCCTGTCCCTGCCTACCCGCCGACGCGGTCTGGAGCGGTGCCGTCTACCTGCCGGCGCCGGGGCCGGCCGCCTTGGCATGGCCGGGCTGGCCGGGCGCACAGCGTCTGGGTCGAGGGCCAGGCCGTCACGCCGGCCACGGTGTTGGCGCGCGACGGCGGGCTGGACCCGCATCCAGGTGGCGGCGCAGCTGACCGGGCCGCGCCGCGGCCACGTTCGGCCTGCAGCAGCACGGCGCGACCGTTCCGCGCCGTGGACACCGCGGCCCTCTGGCCGGCGCCACCCGACCAGGGTCTGGCGACGACGCGTCGTCGGCGGGAGCGGTCACGCATCGCATCGACCCGTTCGTGGCCGCGCGCTACTGGGTGCTGAGCGGCCGAACGACCCGGAGGGCCAGTCGCTGATCGCCGCGCCCGGGGACCAGACCGCGGATTCGCTGGGAGGGCGAGATCGCGGACCGACGCGGGCCGCTACCGCCTTCACCCTGCGCACCAACGCGGCGGTGCTGCTCAGCGTCGACGGCCGGTCGGTCGCGGGACGCTGCGCGGCCGTGGCGCCGGCCGACCCGACGCCGGAGGCCGCCGGCACGGTCGACCTGAGCGGCGGGATGGCACCATGTGCGCACTCGACCTGCAAGCCGCGCCGCAGGCCGAGGGCGTGGAGTGGCTCTGGACGCCGCCGGGCGGCACGGAGGAGACGGTGCCGCCGGACGTGCTGCGGACCGGCGGCGGCACCGCCCCCGGCGCCGTGCCGCCCTGGCCGGCCGTGCCGCCGCCGATCGCCTGCCCCTGAGCGCGGCTACCCGTAGGTGCGCCCCTTCCAGGTCATGCCGCGGCCGCTGCGGTAGCGCCAGGCCGACCAGGCCAGCAGGCCATCGCCCAGCAGAACCGCCAGAGGATAGGTCAGCGCATAGAGCACGGGTTGAGCCCCAGGTAGGCTCCACGCCCGCGCGCAGCAGCAGCATGCGGCCCGAGTTGGATCAGCGCCAGGCGGACCCGCCGCGCGCCGCGCGCGCGCGGGCGGCGGGCGTCCGCGCGCGGCGCAGCCCGAGCAGGCCGCGGCCCAGCCGCCACCAGGGCAGCACAGCCATACGTGGTCAGCAGGAAGGCGACCCCGGCCACGCGCGGCACGCTGCGGCCGGCGGCCGGGAAGAGCGTCTTGGCGAAGCCGCGCCAGAGCGCCCCGAGCCCCGCGTAGACCCGCGCGCGCACGACGGCCCGGCCGTCGGCGAGCAGCAGGCGGTAGCCCGCGCCCTTGACGCGGTGGGCCAGCGCCCAGTCCTCGGCGACCTCGCCCCGCACCGCGCGGTGCTCGCCGACGGCGGCGTAGACGTCGCGCCGCAGCAAGATGAACTGGCCGTTCGCCCCGGCCGTGCCGCTGCGCGCGTCGTTCACGCGGTTCATCGATCCCACCAGCAGCGTGTAGAGCTCGCCCGCGTGCGGCACGAGCACCTTCTCCCAGAACGAGCCGAGCTCCAGCCGGGGCAGCACGCTGAGCATTGCCGCGCCGTGTGCCGTGGCATGGCGCAGCGCGGAGGCCAGGGCGAGCGGCGCCAGCCGCATATCCGCGTCGACCGTCAGGATCCAGGCCGCGCGCGGGTCGGCGGCCGCCAGGCCCTGTTGTAGCGCCCAGTTTTTGCCCGTCCAGCCCGGCGGCAGCGGCGCGCCGGGCACAACGCGCAGGCGAGGCGTCTCGCGCCGCGTGGCCAGCCAGCAACGCGCCGGTGACGTCCGTTGACCCGTCGTCGACGGCGACGACCTCGAAGGCCGGATAGGTCTGGCCCAGCAGGCTGGCGAGCAGGTCGGGCACGTTGGCCGCCTCGTCGCGCAGGGGCACGACGATGCTGACGAAGGGCGCCGGAGCATCCTCCGGCCAGGACGTGGGGCGGATATGCTGGTCGCCCAGGGCGTTACGCGCCAGACCGAGGGCCACGCCCGCGGTCACGCCGCTCACGATGAGCGTGGCGCGCAGGTCGGCGTCGGGGATGGGGATGCGGCGGGGCACGGGTCCTCCGGGGTGCAAGACGATCGGGCGCTGCGCGGAGCATAGCACGGCCCGTGTGCGGGCGTCAAGGCGCGGCGCCGGCGCCCGGCCTCAGCGCCCCGGCGCGGCGCAGCCGGGCGGCGCGCCCAGCGCCGTGTCGACAATCTTGGCGATCTGCCCGCGCGTGGCCGTGTTGTATTGCCGGAAGTACGGCCGCCCCTGCGCGTCGCAGGGCTCGCCCGGCCCGCCGCACGTGTACCCGCTGATGATCCCGTGGCAGGCGGCCGTCTCCACAAAGCGGTAGAAGCGCTCCCCGGCGCCACATCCGCGAACGTGCCCACCGGCGGGTCCGCCGGCGGCCAACCCGCTCCCAGCACCGCGATCTTGGCCAACTGCCCGCGCGTCACCGAGGCATAGGGCCGGAAGTACGGGCGGTTAGCTCCGTCGCACGGCTCCCCAGGGCCCACCGCAGGCGTAGCCGCTCACCAGCCCGGCGTGCGCCCCGGCCTCGACGACCGCGAAGAACGGGAACGTGGGCGGCACGTCGGCAAAGGTGGCGCCCCCGGCCGGCGGCGTCACGAGCGGCAGCCCATAGGCCAGCACGACGATCTTGACCTGTTGCGCGCGGGTCGTCGTGCCGTAGGGCCGGAACGTGCCGTCGGCGTAGCCGGAGATCACACCCGCGCAGGCGAGATGGAGCACCGGGGCGTAGAAGTAGTCGCTCGACTGTACATCGCTGAAGGCGACCGTGCAGGCGGTCGGTGTCGCCGTGGCGGTTGGCGGGCGCGTCGCCGTCGCGGATGGCGGTATGGGCGTTGCCGACGGCGGCGCCGTGGGCGAAGCCGTGGGGCTGGGCGACGGCGACGGGGTGGCGCTCGGGGCGGGCGTGGCGGTGGCGGTGGGCAGCGTGCCCGTCGGGGTGACGGTCGGCGTGCCGGCGCCGCAGGGCAGGTAGCCCTGCGTCCAGTCGTAGTCGAACACGTCCTGGTAGTACAGGTAGCCTGCGTTCGACTGGATCTGCAGGCCGTACTCCCGGTTCAGCTTGTTCGAGTTCGACCGAGCCGTTGATGCTGCTGATGTTCAGGTAGCCGGTGCCGCCCACGGTCACGAGCACCATCTTATTGTGGATGTTGCCCGTGGTCGGGCTGGTGGCGCCGCCCGCCGGGTAGCCCGCCGTGGGCGCGGCCACGCGGGCCTGCAGGTTCGGCAGGCCGAGGCCGTTCACGTAGGCGACCGTGGCCGGATTATGCGTGCTGCTGCTGCAATCGCCGCCCTCGAAGAAGCCGTCGAGCAGGATGCGCACGGTCGCCCCGCGCTGCGCGGCGCGGATATAGGCGGCGAGGCGCGGGTTCGGGCCGTCGCTCGGGCTCGTCTCCCAGTAGGTGCGCTCGTACTGCTGCTCGACGAGCACCGTGTCGCCCGGCCCCGCGCGGTCCACCAGCCCGATCAGCCCGTCGAGGTCGCGCAGCCCCGTCTCCGGCGCCTGCACGATCGCGATCTGCTCCGTCTCGGTGACAACGAGCGGCGTGGGCTTGATGGGCGTGTAGCCGGTCATGTCCGGGAAGGGCGTGGGCGAGTAGCCGGGCGGGGGCGTGCCCAGGGCCGGGTAGCGCACGACGTCGGCGAAGCGGCCAGGCGCGAAGTCGAAGGCGATGAGCCGCAGCGTCGCGGCGACGACATCGGGCGCGTCGGTCAGGATCAGCGCGCCCCGCTCGCCCGCCGTGCCGTTGTCGCGCGGGTCGGTCGTCAGCGCCGAGAGCGCGAAGTTGTCCGCGCCGGTCACCACCCAGCGGCCGTCGACGACCAGGATCTTGGCGTGGGTGTTGTCGTAGCGGTAGGTATCCTCGCCCGTCGCGGGCGTGCCGCTGAAGAAGTAGACCGGGATGCCCGCCGCTTCCCATTGCTGCGCGCTCCAGAGCGTCTCGTCGTCCGGGCGCTGGGTGCAGCAAGGGTTGCCGTCCAGAATCACGCTGACCTGCACGCCACGCGCGTGGGCGGCGATCACGTCCTGCACGAGCGGCGCCGCGTGCCACTCGTAGGTCTCGATGGTGATCGCCTGCGTCGCGCTGATCAGCAGGTTGTGGATCGGCAGGTAGCCGTTGTCGGGCTCGACCAGGAACTCCGTGGTCACGTTCGTCTCGGTGTAGATCTGGGGAAGGCTCAGCGCGGCGGCGTCCGGATCGGTCAGCGGCCAGCCGGGGTGCAGCAGCTTCTTGCCGCTCACGTCGTCGTTCTCGCGGTCGCCCGGCACGGGCGTGCTCGTGCCCGCCGGGTCGTCGTCCTGCGCCCAGTCGTCCTTCGTGTCGGTGTCCGCCACGGGGAGCCCACTAACCTCGTCGATCTTGCGGTAGAAGATCTGGCCGGCGTAGCGGAAGGCGGGCTGGTTGGGCGGCCGGTAGTAGCCGACCGCCGGGCCGGACCAGCCGGCCGTGCCGGGGTCGCCGCTGCCGTAGACCAGCGTGTCCTGCAGGGCGCCCGTCGAGTCGTATAGCTGCACGGCGCCACCGGAGTCGGCGAACGTGAAGCCAGGGTCGGCCGTCGCCTGGGGCACGGCGGGGTCGGTGTCGCCGCCGTACTCGTAGTCCGGGTTGCGGCCGAACAAGGGGCGGAAGCCGGTGGCCGTGTCCGCGATCCAGATCTGGGCGCCGGGCGCCAGCGTCGCGGTCAGCGGCAGGGTGACCGCGGCACCGGACTCGACGCGCACCTGCCAGCCGCCAACCGCGACCGGCGCGGCACTCACGTTCGCCAGGCGCACCGCCTCGTCGGGCTGCGGCGTCGCGGTGGTCAGCCCATAGGCGTAGAGCATGGCGATCTCGACGGCCGGGGTCACGCGCGGGGTGGGCGTGGCCGTGGCGGTCGGGCTGGGGCCGCCGCTGCACAGGTGCGGCGGATCGGCGCTGTTGCGCGGCAGCGGCGGGTCGGCGACGGCGAAGTCGGCGGCGTTGTCGTCGGTGTCGGCGCAGCCGTCGCCGCCGCGCAGGGCGCTGCTCGGGTTATCCGGCGCGGGCGCCGGCCCGCTGCCCTCGTAGTCGTTGGCGCTCGGGCCGTAGCCCACGAAGTCGGCCACCTGGGGGTCGGCGTGGCATGCGCTGCCGCAGGTGAGGGCCGTCGCCCCGCGCACCAGCGCCACCTTGCCGGCGGTGGCGTTCAGGTTGATTGACCCGGTGCTGTCGGGCGGCGGCAGCGATTGGCTGCCGCCCGAGCCGCGCGCTTCCTGCACCAGGAAGTACTGCCCCGGCGCCAGCACGTGCGTGCCGGTGAGCACGCTGACATCCCAGGTCGCCCCGCCCGCCGCGGCGTACTGCACGGACCAATCGACGAAGGTCACGGATGCGCCGGTCGGGTTGAAGAGCTCGACGAAGTCGTTCGTGTAGAGGGCGCCACTGTTGCCGCCGCCGCCGTAGATCTGGCTGATCACCAGAATCGGCCGAGCCGGGTGCCGCCGCGCGCGTGGGCGCGAGGCCGCCGGCCGCGACGGCGCCAAGCAGGATGCCAAGCATGGCTGCCAAGGCCCCGAGGATGGCGAGGCGGCGTGGGTCGCCGGGGGCGCCAAAGCGGAGCATGTGCATGGTCTCCTTCTGCACGAGCGCGAAGCGTCGGAATGCAGGCGCTCAGGTTGCATGCGGCGCTGTGATCGCCCTCGCCGCGGGACGCGCCTGCTGCTCCAGGCGTGCGTTGCGCGCCCGGCCCAGGGCCACGCCCGCTGCCTAGCTGCCCACGACGAGCGGGGCGTGTACGCCGACGTCGGGATGGGCAGTCGGCATGGCCCGTGCCCTCCGGGGTGCAGGGCGATCGCGCGCTGCGCGGAGCATAGCACGGCCGCCGCGCGGGCGTCAAGGCGCGAGGCCGGCGCCCGGCCTCAGGGCCGGGGCACAGCACAGCCCGGCGGGGCGCCCAGCGCCATGTCGACGATCTTGGCGATCTGGCCGCGGGTGGCGCTGTGGTACGGGCGGAAGTAGGGCCGGTTGTTCGGGTCGCAGGGCTCACCCGGGCCCCCGCAGTCATACCCGCTGATGATCCCGTGGCAGATGGCCGTCTCGATGTAGTTGTAGAAGGGACTCCCCGGCACCACGTCCGCGAAGGTGCCCACCGGCGGGTTCTGCAGCGCCCAGCCCGCGCCCAGAACGGCGATCTTCGCCAACTGCCCGCGGTTCACGTCGGCATAGGGGTGGAAGTAGGGCCGGTTGTGGTCATCGCACGGCTCGCCCGGCTCGCCGCAGGTGTAGCCGCCGACCAGCCCGGCATGCGCCGCCGTTTCCACGACGGCAAAGAAGGGGTTGCTGGGCAGCACGTCGGCGAAGACATACTCGCCCGGCGCGGGCGTGACGATCGGCAAGCCGAAGCCGAGCACGACGATTTTGACCATCTGGGCGCGGGTTGTGTTGGCATAGGGCCGGAACGTGCCGTCGGCATAGCCAGCGATGACCCCTGCGCAGGCGAGATGCTGCACGGGAAGGTAGAAATAGTCGCTCGGCTGCACATCGCTGAAGTGGACCGTACAGGCCGCCGCTGTGGGCGATGGGGTAGGCGAGGCAGTTGCGCAAGGGTTTGTGTAGTGCTCGATCAGGGTTGGCCAGTAACCGTTGTCGGCAGAATAGTCGCCGACGACCCATGCCTCACGCGACTCCGTGGCCGCAATGCCGAAGAGGTAGTTGCCGTAAGCTCCCACATGGGGAACGGGCAGCGCGGTCCACTGGGTACCGTCCCAGTGCTCGGTTAGCGCCACGTCACCGCTGCCGTCGTTGCCATAGCCTGCCGCCCAGATATCGTTGGGGCCGGCAATCGCGATGGCTCGCAGCAGGTTGTAGCTAGTGTATGGGCTGGGACTATCCGCCTGGGTCCAGACGCTCCCATCCCAGTGCAGAATCAGCATATGGTAACCATCGGTGCCCACTGCCCAGACGTCACCGGCGCTACTCGCGGCAAGTCCAGCTATCTGGCTCAAGCTCCCGGGGCTCGGGCTCGGGATAGTACTCCAGCTGCTGCCATCCCAGTGCTCGATCAAGGTCCGGAAGACGTTCGAGTTGTTCGACGTAAAACCCGCGGCCCACACGTCGTCGGCCGTGACCGCGACGACGGCTTCCAGTTCGTTGCTCGAGGCGCCGGGACTGGGGCTGGGGACGACGGTCCATATGCTCCCGTTCCAGTGCTGGATCAACGTGCGGTCGGACAAATCACCCGAACTCCGCCCGACCGCCCAGACGTCGTCGGCGGCGCGGGCGCTCACTGCGGCCAGATCGTTCTGGCGATTCGGGCCATTGGGACTCGGGACGTATCGCCACTGCGTGCCGTCCCAGTGGAGAGTCAGCGTTCCCGTCATGTCGGCGCCCACCGCCCAGATGTCGTCGGCGCCGAGCGCGCTGATGCCGCCTAGACTGAACTGGCCAATGCTCGGCGTAACCACTGCGCTCCATTGCAGGCCATCCCAGTGCTCGAGCAGTGGGCCGCCCGGCCCAGAAGGCAAGTACATAAAGTTACCTACCGCCCAGACGTCAGACGGAGCGACCGCGGCCGCACTGACCAGCCGGTTATCGGCGCCGTCGACACTCGGGCTCGTGACGACCGACCAGCCCGCAGTACAGGCCGGGGGCGTCGCCGTCGCGGCTGGCACCGCCGGGCGAACGGTCGTGCTCGGTTTGCTGGAAGTGCTTGCGCGCGCTGCATCGGTGCCGCCGGTAGATAACCCGGTCAGGAATAGTGCAATCGCGACAAACCCCAAGATGCCGATACGACGCCACATGGTCGGGCTCCTTCCGTGCTTGGTCGTCCAAATGCCGCCTGGCCGGGTACTGTATTTTGAAACGGCAGTAGTTCAGTATGCGTGCGGGCATATTGCGCTGCGCTGACCAGCCACTGCACTGAGCTCGAAAATCGCTCGGGACGTAAAGGAAACGCGAAGCGCCCCGCCGGAGATAGAGATCGCACGGTCAGACAACCTGAACGCGCCAACGAGGAACCCGGCGCTACGTGAGCATGGAACGGCCCGCGTGCCTGGCCCACCAGGCGCGAACGCCCGCCTCTCGGCCGCCCACGGCTCCATCGCGCGACCGAGGCGAGGCGGCCCGGCATTTGCGTATACTAGGGCGAGGAAGGCCGGGCCCGGACAGGGGCCCCTGGCGAAGGGAGGTGAGGCGCGTGCCCAAGATCGGGAAGGCGCGGCGCCGCGAGAAGCAGCGGCGCAAAGCCATTGACAGCAAGTACCAGAACGTGCGCTACGCCACGCGCCGGGCCGGCCAGGGACTGATCCGCCGCGAGGTCGAGCGGACGACGCGGCAGAAGAAGGAGTCGAGCGCCCGCTCCGGGTGACGGCGGCTCAGGACTCGCCGTGCTCCCACTCGGCCGGCCCGGCCTGCGCCAGCCCGCGCCACTGCGCCGGCAGCCGCGCCGCGTCGAGCGCGTGCACCGCCTGCCGCGCGGCCAGCCCGGCAATCGCCGTATAAGTCGGGTAGGACAGCTCCAGGTCCGCCAGCAGGTCGACCGGCGTGCCCGCGGCCATCGCGGCGGCGGCGATCTGCACCACCTCGACCGCCTGCTCCCCCACGACGTGCGCGCCGAGCAATTGCCGGCTCGCCCGATCGACGATCAGCTTGCAGAAGCCCCCTGGGTGGCCGTCGATGACAGCGCGATCGAGGTCCGCATAGGGCACGCGGGCCACGACACAGGCGCCGGACGGCGGCGCGGCCTCAGTCACGCCCACACTGGCGTACTCCGGGTCCGTGAAGCTGCCGTGCGGCACGACGCGGTGCACGTATTGCCGCTCCGTGCCGCGTACGGCGTTCTCGGCCGCGACGGCGCCCTCGCCCCCGGCGCTCTGCACCAGCATCATGCGTCCGGTGATGTCGCCCGCGGCGAAGATATGCGGCGCCGTCGTCCGCAGGCTGTCATCGACCGTGATCCAGCCCCGCGCACTCTCCACTCCGGCCGCGGCCAGGTTGAGCGTATCGGCGTTACCCGGCCAGCCGACGGCCAGGATCACCACCTCCGCGGCCACCTGCACCGGCCGGCCCTCCCGCAGGTAGGTTAGCCGGCGCCGGGCGCCAGCGGCCACGATCTCGGCCACGCCGCCGATGCCGGGCACGATCGTGATACCGCGCGCTGCGAAGGCGGCGGCCAGCGCCTCAGCCACGTCGGCGTCCTCGCCGGGCAGGATGCGCGGCGCCACCTCCAGCAGCGTCACCTCCGAGCCGAAGTCGGCGAAGACCGAGGCCAGCTGGCAGCCGGTGGCGGCTGCGCCGATGATGACCACCGACTCGGGCAAACGGGTCATCCGCCAGACGTCGCCGTGCGTCAGCGCGAGATCGCTCCCCGGGAAGGCCAGGCGGCGGGGGTGGCCGCCCACACAGAGGATGAACCGCTCGCTGGAGAGCGGGCGGCCGTCGCCAAGGCGCAGGGTGTACGGATCGGTGAACTGGGCCGCGCCGGCCTCCGCCAAGACGGCCACGCCGGCCCGCTCCAGGTGGCCGCGTAGCTGCTTCTTCTCATGCACCCGGTAGACGATCTCCTGCGTGCGGGCGATCAGGCGGCCGAAGTCGAGGTCGGGCACGGCGCCCTGCAGGCCATAGTCCGGATACTGCGCGGCGTCGCGCCGCAGGCGGGCGGCGTGCGCCAGCACGCGGGTGGGCACGCAGCCGTCGTTCGTGCAGGTGCCGCCCAGCTGGTCGCGCTCCACAAGGGCCACCTCGGCCCCGAGCTCGCGCGCCCGCAGCGCGGCCGTGACTCCGGCCGGGCCGCCGCCCACCACGACGACGTCGAATCGCTGATATGCCGTCATGCCGCATGCCTCCTTTCGCCGGCCCGGGCACTGCCCCACCGCCGGTGCTCACCGGCCCATTAAACCAGATCGCGGCGCGGGTGGAAAGGGAGCGGCACGCTGGATACGCGCGCAGCCGCCCGAAGGTCGGGCGGCTGCGCGGACCGGTTCAGCAGAGTATGTGGGCGGGTTAGTGCGTGAGTAGCTGCACCCGCACGTTGTCGAAGCCCGTCACCTGGTCCTCGACGGCATAGAGGCCGATCTGGCCGTGCGTCAGCGCGCTGTTCTGTACGTCGAGCAGCGGCACGCCGTCGACGAAGACCTGCTGGTGCGCCCCCTGGGTGACGACGCGGATGGTCTGCCACTGCTCATACTGGTAGCCGGGCCAGCGATTGGCCGGGGTTGAGGCCAGCACCTGCGGGTGGCCGTTCTGCACCAGGCTGAGCTGGGCCTTGGCCGCGTTGTTCGGCAAGTCGGGCTGCAAGGTCAGCTGGTAGTAGCTGTTGTCCTGCGCGCGCCAGACCACGCCGACCGGGTCGCCGCTCGTGACGTAGAACTGCGCCTCCAGGATGTAATTGGTCCAGCCCGTATCACCCGCGGCGTATACCGTCTCGTCGGGGCTGGACTCGCCCACCGCGTCGCCCTCCTGCTGCAGGTGCGCGTTGACGGTGTCCCACGACGGCGGGCTGTCCGGGTTGCCCAACGTCTGCCAGGCCGACAGATCGGGGGTGGCGAACGTGGCGTTGAGCGCCACCGTGTGCGTGGGCGGCGGCAGGCCCGGCGCGGGCGGCCACTGCGCCACGCGCGGGTGCGCCACGGTCTCGTAGCGCTGGTGGTACGCCATGCGCCCGAGCAGGCTCAGCTGGATGCGGAAGCCGGGCGGCGCCTCGGGGTGATACTCGAAGACGGCGCGCTCGAAATACTGCACCGTGTACGTCTTGCCGTCGACCGTGCTCTTCTCGCGGAACTCATCGGTCAGCGGGAAGCCGTACTGCGCGAGGCCGCCGTGCTGCTCCCAGTAGGTGCGGAAGCCGCCGCCCAAGCTGTGGCCGCTCTCCGGGAAGTAGCGCGGCGAGTCGGTGTTCGGCACCTGCGTGGGGGGTGGGCCGTCCGGATAGCGCTGGGCCAGCGCTGCCTTGCCCAGCGAGGCGAGCAACACGGTGTAGGGCGGCGCGTTCTCCGGGTGGAGCTCGAAGAGGGCGCGCTCGAAATACTGCACCGTGTAGACTTTGCCGTCGGTCAGGCTGGTCTCCTGGAACTCCTCGGTGATCGGATAGCCTTGCTGCAGCAAGCCGCCGTGGCTTTGCCAGTAGGCCCAGAACGCGCCACTGACGGTGTGCTGAGTCTCCGGGAAGTACTGGCTGTCCGGGGCCGCGGCCGCCGGGGCCGCGCCGCCCAACAGGCCCGCGCACAGCAGCACGCCCACGGCAATCCGCCCCCATCCCGCACGCAATTGGTCCATTCGATGCTCCTTTCCGGAGGCAGCGTAACCCATGACGCCCCTCGCCCTATTAATACCAACGGATGAGACACGCCGCGGTTGTGCTCGCTGCCGCGATCGCGGCTTGCCCCGCGCGCGCGGCGGCGCTATAATAGGCCCGGCTTCGGGCACAGTCACAAGACGCCGGCCAACCGCGGTGGCGCGCCGCGGCCCGCGGCGGAGAAGGATGCAGCCATGGCAGAGCAGGCGCCGGGAGGGCGACCGAACGGTCGCGCGCCGGCCCCGGGCACCCCGCCCGTGAGCCCCGAGAAGCGGGTGATCCATTTGCGCCTGCCGAGCGAGCTGGGCTTCGAGAAGGTCGCCATGGGCGCGGTGGGCAGCGCGGCGCGCGACATGGGCTTCAGCGACGACCGCATCCGCGACCTGCAGACGGCAGTCGCCGAGGCCTGCACGAACGCCATGGAGCACGGCAACCGCCTGAACGCCGCGCAGCGCGTCGACGTGGTGCTCACGATCGACGCCAACGCGCTCGCCGTCGACGTGCAGGACAGCGGCCGGGAGGCGCGCTTCCTGCCGCCGCGGCCCCCCGCGGCCGGCGCGGGGCGCGGCATGGGCATGTATCTGATCCAGCAGCTGGTCGACGAGGTCGAGTGGTCGGCCGCCCCAAACGGCGGCCAGGTGCGCATGGTGATCTACCTCGAGCCGCAGCCGGCCGCGGCGCGGCCCGACGGCCGGGAGCCGGACGCGTGAACGAGGAGCTCCAGGCCACCGTCCGCGAGCTCCCGACGGCCACGGCGATCGACCTGGCCGGCGACGTGACCAGCTTCGCCGATGCGCGCCTGCACAGCAGCTTCGCCGCCGCGTCGGCTCACGGCCGCAAGTATATCATCCTCAACTTCGCCGCGGTGGACTACATCAACAGCGCGGGCATCGCGGCGGTCATCGCGATCCTGGCCGAGGCGCGGCAGCACGCTCAACAGCTGCTGATCGTCGGCCTCAACGACCACTACCGCAAGATCTTCCGCATGGTCGGCGTGGCCCGCTACGCCGAGATCTACCCCACCGAGGCTGAGGCCCTGGCGCGCATCACCGCCGGCCGCGCCTGAGCCGGCACGCGGCCTCAGGGCGGGGGCGTCGTGGGCGACGGCGGAGGCGGCGGCGGGGCGGCGGGCGCCAGGTACTGCGCCAGGATCCAGCCCGTCTGCGGCGTGTCCGTCAGCGTGCGCAGGTTGCGCCAGATGCTGCCCCCCACCGTCTTGTTCGGGCCCACAACCAGCAGCACCGACTTCTCGGGCAGCGCGGCCAGGTGCTCCGCGTCCTGACGCGCGTCGCTGCGCAGATAGACGCCCGCTCCGCCCGTGTTGGCCACCTGTACGTATTCCGGCGCCGGTGGCACCGTGGGACCAGCGGGCGGCGTGGCGGTCGCCGGAACGACCGCAACGGGCGTCGGCGCGGGCCCGGTGGGGGTCGCGACGATGTTGGGCACGGGGAGCGGCGTCCCGGCGCCGGGCAACGTGTCGGGCACCGCCGTCTCGGTGGCCGTCGCGTTGGCCTGCTCAAGCACCGTCTGGATCGGGGCGGGCACCTGGATGGCCGCCAGGCGATCGGTCACGTTCGGGGCGACGATGCGCAGGAAGAAGACGAAGGCGACGAGGGCCGCCAGGCTGACCAGGCTGATGCCGGAGCAGCCGAGGCGGGACGGGGGCCGGTACAGCGGGCGGTCGGCCGGCTCCAACGGCAGCCGGGGCGCGGGTGCGGGCGTCGGCATCAGGGCGCGGTCCTCATTTCTCGGTACGGCGGCCCCGCTGGGCTCGCCCGACGAATCTTAGCACGAAGGGCCGGGGCGTGCAAGGCGGGGCTGAATCGGAGGCAGGGATGGGGGTCACCCCAGGTGGGCACCGGCAAAGCTCGAGTAGCCCTGCAGAAACGCGGCGATGGGTACGGACGTCTTGCCCTCGCGCTGCACCTGCAACAACTCGAGCCAGCCGCGCCCGCAGCGCACGGCCACCCGGCGCGCCCCCGCGGGCGCCCCGGCCTGGATGTCGCCGACGCGGCGCACCATGCCCGGCGGCGTGTTGCGGGCGAGCGGCGTTTCATCGGGCGCGTTGGGCAGGGCGCGCGCCGCCAGGATCCGCAAGCGGTTGCCCAGCCAGGAGGTGTAGGTGCCGGGCCAGGGCTCGTAGGCGCGCACCTGCCGGTCCAATTGCTCGGCCGGTGCCGACCAGTCGAGGGCCCCATCCTCCTTGTGCAGCAGGCGGCAGATCGTCACGCCCTCGGCGGGCTGCGGCTGCGGAGTCACCTCCCCGCGCAGCACCGCGGCCAGCGTGCGCACGAGCAGCGCCGCGCCCTGCTCGGCCAGGCGCGCCCCCAGCGCCGCCGCCGTGTCGTCAGGCAGGATCGGCGCGCGCTCCTGCGCCAGCAGCGCCCCGCTGTCCATGCCCGGGTCCATGCGGATGATGCTCACGCCGGTCTCGGCATCACCGGCCAGGATCGCCGCCGGGATGGGCGTCGGGCCGCGCCAGCGCGGCAGCAGCGACGGGTGCAGGTTGATGCAGCCGGCGCGCGGCAGGTCGAGCACGGCGGGGCGCAGGATCTCGCCGTAGGCGGCGACCACGATCGCCGCGGGGGCCCGCGCCCGCAGATCGGCGGTGACGGCCGGGTCGCGCAGGGTCGGCGGCTGGAGCACGGGCAGACCGAGTTCTGCCGCCGCCTGCTTCACGGCCGGCGGCACAGGCGCGCCGCTGCGACCGGTGGGGCGGTCGGGTTGGGTGACGACGGTCAGGGCGTAGCCGGCCCCGGCCAGGGCGCGCAGCGCGGGCACGGCGAACTCCGGCGTGCCCATGAAGACGATCGGTTCGGTCACGATAGCGAAGTTCTCCTGTAGCGGCGGCCCCCGGCAAACGAAGAAGGGGCGACGCGCGTCGCCCCTTCTTCGCGGCTGCGTGGCGGCGCCTCCGGCGAGGCCGGATCAGCGCAGCGTGGTTAACGTGCCAAAGATGATCTTGGCCGTCTGCCCGCGCGTGCTGTCGCTGCCCGGGCGGAAGTACGGCCGGTTCTGGGAGTCGCAGGGCTCGCCCGCGCCGCCACAGCTATAGCCGCTCAGCACGTTGTGCGCGGCGGCGGTCTCGACATAGGTGTAGAAGGGACTGCCCGTCGGGACGTCGGCGAAGGTGGCCGTCGGCGGGGTCACCAGGTCGTAGTGCACGGCCAGGACGACGATCTTGGCCAGCTGGCCGCGGGTCACGTTCGTGTACGGGCGGAACGTGCCGTCGGCGTAGCCGGAGATCAGCCCGGCCCGGACGCCGGCTTCGATGTAGGCATAGAACGGGCTGCCCGGCGGCACGTCCGAGAAGGTTGGCGTCGGCGGCGTGTACAGCGGGATGCTGTAGGCCAGCGTGACGATCTTCATCAACTGGGCGCGGGTGACGCTATTGAACGGGCGGAAAGTGCCGTCCGCGTAGCCGGAGATCACGCCCCGGCAGTAGAGGAAGCTGACTCCCGGGTAGAAGTAGTCGGCCGGCTGCACGTCGCTGAACGCGATCGCGCAGGGCGTGGCCGACGGCCCGGACACGGGCGTATCGGTCGGCGGCACGGCGGTCTCCGTCGGCGGCACCGCGGTGGCGGACGGCGGCACCGCGGTCTCGGTCGGCGGCACCGGCGTGTTCGTCGGCGGCACCGGCGTATCCGTGGGCGGTACCGGCGTGTCCGTCGGCACCGGCGTATCCGTCGGCAGCGGGGTGTCGGTCGGCGGCACCGGCGTCGGCGTCGCCGCGGGCGAGACGACGTATTCCTGGGTGAAGTTGCCGGCCGCGGGCAGGCCCCCAGTGAAATCATAGCCGCCGAGGGCAAAGAGCATGTTGTTCAGCTGCGCGTAGCCGTAGTTGCGCGTCGCGTCGGCGAAGGACGCCGCACTGCTCCAACTGTCCGAGGCGGCGTCGTACACATAGCCGTCCGTCGTGGGCGTGAACCACGGGCCGCCGGCCACCATGATCTTGCCGGCCAGGCTATAGGGCGCGCCCGTGTCGTAGGCCCAGGCGCCCACGTCGCCCAGCCCGGTGGGGAGCGAGGCCACGGGGACCCACTGCGGGGTCGCCGCGGCCGGATCCATCCGTTCGACGATGGTCAGCGGATTCAGCGTGCCGGTCGGCCCGGGTGTCGGGTAGGGCGGCGGCGAGGGCGTGGCCGTGTAGCCATCCCCGCCAATCGCGTAGACGTAGCCGTCGACCGCCGCGCCCGCGATGAAGGCGCGCGGCACCGACAGGGTGCGCGCTCGCCAGCGCGGTCCAGCGGCTGCCCGCCGGGGCCATCGGGTCGAACCGCCAGGTGTCGGCATAGACCGCGCCGGTGTAGGAATTGAAGCCGCCGAAGACGTAGAGCTTGTCGGCGACGACGGCCCAGCCGCCCGGCACGCGGCCGGGGCTCACCGGCCAGCCGTCCGTGTTATCCATGGTGATCGTGTCGGCCACCGGGTCGTAGATGCTCACCGTGGGCGTCACGACGCTCGAGATGCTGTTGCCGCCGACGAGGTAGATATGGATCCCGCTAGGATCGGTCAGCGTCGCGGCGACCATGTTGGCGGTGAAGGTCTGGCCGTTGCGCCCGTTCGGCGGCACCGGTAGTTGAGCCGCCTTGAGCGACCAGGTGTTGGCCCCCGGGTTGAACTCGTAGATGCTGGTCTTCGCCAGGTCTTCGCCGTCGGTGCTCGTCGATGTGGCCGCCGCTATACGTCGCGATGCCCCGCCCGCCGAAGAGGTAGACCTTGCCGTTCGGCGGATAGGCGGCTGCGGCGGCACGTTTCAGCACGACCGGTAGCGTGGCCACGTTGGACCACGAGTTCGAGCGCGGGGCGGGCCTGCGCCGCGGGCTGCGTCGCGGGCCGGATCCAGAGGCCCAGCGCCGCCGCCGCGCCCAGCACAAGCAGCATTCCCGCCACCAGGGTCTTCCGGGACATAAATCGCTCCTTCCCCCTCTACGGTGCGTTGTATGTCAGCCGCCGATATGCGACATTTCGACCTTGGGCCGCGCCGTCGTCGCCGCGGTGCGGATCTCGGAATAGCGGTCAGTGCGGGCACGCCAGACCTGCCGCACGCGCGCGCGGATTTCGTCGTCGGACGCGCCCTCGCGCAGCAGGGCGCGGAAGTCGTGGCCCTTTTGCCCGAAAAGACAGGTGTAGAGCAGGCCCTCCGAGGAGAGCCGGGCCCGGCTGCAGGCGCCGCAGAACGGCTGCGTGACCGAGGCGATGATGCCGATCTCGCCGCCGCCGTCGCGATAGCGATAGCGCCGCGCCACCTCGCCCGTGTAATTCGCCGCGATGGGCTCCAGTGGTAGCACGGGGTCGATCCGCTCCACGATCTCGTCCGCACTGACCACGTCGGCCATGCGCCAGCCGTTCGTGGCCCCCACGTCCATATACTCGATGAAGCGCAGGATGATCCCGGTGCCGTGGAAGTGGCGCGCCATGCCGACGATCGAATCTTCGTTCACGCCGCGCTTAACCACCATGTTGACCTTGATCGGCCACAGGCCCGCCGCCCGCGCCGCGTCGATGCCCTCGAGCACGCGGGCCACCGGGAAGTTCACGTCGTTCATGGCGCGGAAGACGGCGTCGTCGAGCGAGTCGAGGCTGACGGTGACGCGCTGCAGCCCGGCGGTCCGCAGCGCGGTGGCTTTGCGCGCCAGCAGAGCGCCGTTGGTCGTCAGCGTCAGGTCGTCCAGGCCGGGCAGCGGCGCGAGCATGGCCACCAGGTGCTCGACGTCGCGGCGCACCAGGGGCTCACCGCCGGTCAGCCGCAGCTTGCCGACGCCTTCGCCCACGAAGATCCGCGCCAGCCGCGTGATCTCCTCGAAGCTGAGGATCTCGCTGGAGTGCAGGAAGACGAAGTCGCGCCCGAAGACCTCTTTGGGCATGCAGTAGACGCAGCGGAAGTTGCAGCGATCGGTCACCGAGATCCGGAGGTCGCGCAGGGGGCGTTGCAGTTGATCGGTGAGATCGGCGGTCATGAATGTGGTCCCTCGCTGCCGCGGTCCGAGCCGCTCAGCCGGCGCCCTGGCCGATCCAGGTGCTGCCGTCCTCGTACCATTCCTTCTTCCAGACGGGCACGGTGGCCTTGAGCCGCTCCAGGGCCTCGGCGCAGGCGGCGAACGCTTCGGCCCGGTGGGGGGCCGCGACGGCGATGACGACGCTGATCGTGCCGATGGTCAGGCGCCCGGTGCGATGCCGGATGCCGATGCCGTGCAGGCCGTACTTCGCGGCGACGTCCGCGCCCAACGCGCGGAGCTCTTGCTCGGCCAACTCCGGGTACGCCTCGTACTCCAGGGCCACGACGCGCCGCCCGACGTTGTGGTCGCGCACGAGGCCGACGAAGGTGACGACCGCCCCGTCGGCCGCGGTCTGCACCTCGGCGGTCAGCTGATCGACGGAAAGGGGATCGGCCGTGATCTCGAAGGGGCCGAGCGCCGGGGGGCTCCCGGTCACCCGCCGCTCACCGGCGGCAAATAGGCCACCTCGTCGCCGTCGTGCAGTTCGACGTCGCCGCGCACGCGCACGCCGTTGACGGCATGGGCGGAGAAAGCAGCGGTCCGGGTCGCGCGCTCGAGCCCGGGCGCCACCAGCAGCAGATGCGGCCAGAGCGCGTGCAAGGTGGTGGCCGGCGGCACGCGCACCACTACCTGATCGTCGCCCGCGGCCTCGCGCAACAGAGCGAACAGCCGGACCGTGATCGTCAGCGCAGCAGGGGCAGAGTCGCGGGGTACAACGGGTGCGGCAGTGAGGTTGTCCGGTACAGGCATAACGTCTCCCGTCACGAGGCTAGAGGGCTCGCGATGCCCTCATGTTACCACAGCCTCCCCGGCCCGTCAACCACAGACCGGAGGGCGTCATCATGGGCCGGGGCAGCGAGGGCAGCGCCGCGGCTGCCCCGGCTGCTTCCTATATCGCGCCGCCCGCCGCATTGCGGAAGCCCGATCCGGCCCGCGGATGCTATAATGGCGGGGCAGCCGACCCAGCCCCATCCCCACGTGAAGGAGCATTCGTGGCCGAAGACGCAACCGCACCCACGCCGATCGACCCGCGCAACCGGCTAAACGATCTGACGGGGCGCGAGTGGGTCTACTTTCTGCAATCCGTCCTGTGCACCACCTACCCCGTGCGCGGCCCGGCGGCCTACGGCCACAACCTGCGCCGCGCCCACCCCTCGCCCAAGCCGCCACAGCTCATGGCCGAGATCATCCGCTTCTTCACGAAGGCGGGCGGCCGCGTGCTCGATCCGTTCGCCGGGGTCGGCGGCACGCTCCTCGGCTGCGCGCTGGCCGGGCGGGAGGGCGTCGGCGTGGAGCTCGCGGCCGAGTACCTCGAGGTCTACCGGGCGGTCTGCCGGCAGGAGCGCCTCGCCGAGCAGCCGGCGGTCTGCGCCGACGCGCGCACGCTGGCGGCGCTGCCGGCCGTCACCGCGCGCCCATTCGACCTCGTGCTCACCGACCCGCCCTATGGCGATATGCTCACGCGCCCGCAGGATGGGGAGAAGAAGAAGCGCACCGGGTCCGACGCGCCCACGCCCTTCACTGCTCGCGCCGGACGACCTCGGCAACCTGCCCTACGCCGCGTTCCTGCCCGCGCTCGACGGCATCCTGGCCGCGGCGGCCGCCTGCCTGCGGCCGGGCGGCTACCTGGTCGTCTTCGCCAAAGACCTGCAGCCGACGCCCGAGCATCACGGCATGCTGCACGCCGACCTGGCCGCGCGCCTGCCCGCGGCCATCCCCGGCCTGCGCTTCCGCGGGTACAAGATCTGGGCCGACCGCACCGTGCGCCTCTACCCCTTCGGCTACCCCTACCAGTTCGTCGCCAACCAGCTGCACCAGTACATCCTGGTGTTCCAGACGCCGGGGCCCGCGGGCGGCTCGGGTCGTCAAGACTCCAAGAGCCCGCGTACCGCGCGCTCGACGGCCGGCCACTCCTCCGAGCGGGGATCGATCAGCTCGTAGTGTCCCGCGCCGGCCAGCGGCGATCAGCACCGCGTCGTCCCCGGCGACCGCAGCCGGCGGCCTGGTAGGCGGCACTGATCGCGAAGGGCACGGTGTCGTCGGCGGTGCCGTGCAGCAGGCGCTGCGGCACGCCGAGCGGCAGCAGCGCCTGGGGCGAGGCCTGCGCGTAGCGGTCGGGCACGGTCGCGGGCGTGCCGCCGAGGAAGTCCGCCACCACGCCCTTGCTCAGGCCGAGCGCCCAGGCGCGAGGCAGGTCGAGCACGCCCGCGAGCGCCACCACGCCGCGCAGCGGCAAAGGGTCGGGGGTGGCCACGCGGCTTCCGGCCGGCAGCCGGGCGCGCCCGGCTGCCCAGGCGGCCAACTGGCCGCCCGCCGAGTGGCCCACCGTCACCACGCAGCCCAGATCGAGCGGCACGGTCGCCGCCAGCGTGCGCAGGTAGTCGACGCCCGCGCCCACGTCGCGCAGGGTGCCCGGCCAGCCGCCGCCGGGGTCGCCCAGCCGCCGGTACTCCAGGCTCCAGGTCGCGACGCCCGCCCGCGTCAGCGCCGCGGCCAGGTGGCCGATGTGCGTCAGGTCGTAGGCGGCGCGCCAGAACCCGCCGTGGATGACGACCGCGACCGGGTGCGGCCCGGGGCCGGGCGGCAGGCGCAGGTCGCCGAACTGCGGGGGCGCCGGCCCGTAGGCATGCCGGGCATCGGCTGGGGGCGCGGATAGGTCCAGGATATCCACGGCATCCTCCCCGCGGCGCGGGCCGCTCCCGCGCCAGCACTCCAGTGCCACTTGGGGGTGGCCCTCACTCGGGATTGCTACTCAAAGCGGTAGCGAGTAGCCGTACTGACATCTGGTGACGCGGGCTCGGCGTCTGAGCCGAATGCGAAGGCCACGGTAGGGGTGACTTCATACACGTCGTAGGGGCCGGGGCCTGTCACCGGGGCACTGTACGGAGCATCGAACACGCCATCATGCACATAGGCAGGCCACCCCTGGTCTGCGTAGACGCGGGCTACGCGCTCTAGCGTCTCTACATCGCTCACTTTGGCGGCTTCCCCTTCACATACCATGTCGAAGCCGTGCGCTGAGAGGGAGATGACGCAATGAGGGTCGTGGTCAAGGTTGTTGCCTTTCACGGTGCCCTGCCCGGTGGTGACATAATAAGCGCCGTCCACCCAGAGCGCACCGACCGGCACCACGTGGGGTCGCCCGTCGGGCCGCACGGTCGCCAGCCAGGTGTGCCCGCCTTCGGCCAGATAGTCGCGTATCGTAGCCCACGGCGTTATCGCAGTGGTCATCGTTGGGTTATTGGGAGTTGGCAACGGCTCTGCGATGGGTTCTCTTTCCGGCATGGAACACTCCTTTTTCTCGGTCGTTGTGTTGGGGTCATTCAGCCGGCGGCCCAGCTAATACCCTGCTGACCAATGAGCCTGATCTACAGTCCTCTACAGGAACCACCGGGCCCAACGTCGCCATGGCGTCAATCGGGCATGAGCGTGGCGGGGGCAGAGCAGTAACCACTATAATGCCGTGATTCCTAGAGAGTTTCTCTACCCCGAGATGTTGGGAGCGAGCCCGGCGATTGCCGCATCTGGAACACCCCAGTCGAAGGGTCGCGGTAGTCCTAGAGGCCCAGTGCGGCCAGCGCCTCGTCGAACTCGGCGACCAGGCGGGCGCGGTCCTCCGGCGCGAGCAACGCGGCGCCCATCGCCGTACGGCTCGCCTGCGCCAGGTCGGCCGGCGTGAAGCCGAAGTCCGCCATCGCCAGGGCGTACTCGTCGACCAGCGTCGTGTTGAACATCGGCGGGTCGTCGGAGTTGAGCGTGATCGGCACGCCCGCGTCCCAGAGCCGGCGCAGCGGGTGGGCCGCCAGCGTGGGCACGCTGGCGGTGCAGACGTTGCTGGTCGGGCAGATCTCGAGCACGGTGCCCCGCCGCCGGAGCTCGGCGACGAGCGCCGGGTCGTCGGCGGCGCGGAAGCCGTGGCCGATGCGCGGCGGGTCGAACTCCAGCACGTCCCAGACCGACTCGGGCCCGGCGGCCTCGCCCGCGTGCGGCACGAAGGCCACGCCGCGCGCCTGCACCCAGCGGATCGCCTCGGCGTATTCGGCCGCCATGCCGCCCGGCTCGTAGCCGGCCAGGCCGAGCGCCACGACGCCACGGTCGCGCCCGGCCACGCACCACTCCGCCGTCTCCTGGCACTCCTCCAGCGAGAAGCCCCGGCAATGGTCGAGGATGAAGCGCATCTCGACACCGGTCGCCGCCCGCGCCGCCGCCGCGCCCTCCGCCAGCGCGTCGAGCATCTCGTCGTAGGGGATGCCCTTGGTGCGGTAGTGGCTCTGCGCCGTAAACGTGGCCTCCAGGTACCGAATCCCCTGCGCGGCCGCGCTGCGCCCAAGCTCCTCGGTGATGAGGGCGAAGTCCTCGGGCGCGCGCAGCGCCTCGATCACCGTGCCGTAGAGCTCGATGAAATGCCGGAAGTCCCGGAACTGGTACAGGTCGCGCAGGCCCGCCGCGTCCGACACGCCGAGGTCGACGCCGTGCCTCCGGCTGAGCGTCAGCAGCGTGTCCGGGCGAATGCTGCCCTCGAGGTGGACGTGGAGCTCGGCCTTGGGCATCGCCCGGATCAGGTCCGTTGTCTCCGGGGAGAGAACTGTCGCCAATGGATACCTCGCTTCGATCACAAATCGCCGGCCGGCGGGGCGCCGGGGCGCTTCCTCTATTCTACCACGCACATCAAGCCGGCTCCGCGTGGAGCCGGCCTGGCACCGGATCGCCGGGGCGTCGGTTCAGCGGCCCCGCCGCGTCCGGGGCTGCGCCCGCGCCGTCCTCGAAGATCGCCTCGATCGGGCGGCCGAAGAGGCGCGCGATCTTGAAGGCCAGCGGCAGGCTCGGGTCGTACTTCCCTGTCTCCAGCGCGTTGATCGTCTGGCGCGACACGCCGAGCCGCTCGGCCAGGTCCGCCTGCGACCACTCGTGCTCGGCGCGCAGCACGCGCAGCCGATTGTTCATCGGTAGCGGCGGGCCGCGGCCGCCGTGCCCAGGCCCCAGAGGGCGATCATCAGCGGGAAGACGTAGATCCAGCAGATCGCCGGGAATCTGTCATGTCTCTTTGACGAAGATGGAGTCCGGGATCCGGTGGGGCCGCCGGATCCGTGACTTTTACGTGCCGGCCGTAGAGAGCGACCCACCTCTCCGGCGAATCAGGCGTGTCCGCGCGCCGCGGCACGGAAAAGGAGCACAGGTACATGAGTGTATTCACGGAGCAGGAGATCGCCTACCTGGGCACGCAGCGGCTGGGCCGCCTGGCCACGGTCGGCGCGGACGGCAATCCCCACGTCGTGCCGGTCGGCTTCCGCTACAACCCGGCCACCGACACGATCGACATTGGCGGCCACGCCCTGCCCACGACGCGCAAGTGGCGCGACATCCAGCGCCAGCCGCGCGTCGCGTTCGTCGTCGACGACGTGCTGCCGCCCTGGCAGCCGCGCATGGTCGAGATCCGCGGCGACGTCGAGCTTTTGGCGCGCGGCGGCAAGGATCTGCTGCCCCACTTCGGCGACGAATTGATGCGCCTGCACCCGACCCAGATCGTGAGCTTCGGCCTGGAGGGCGCGGCGCGATCGAACCGCCGAGTCGCCTCGTAACCCGCCTCCGTCATCCGATGTAACCTGCGGGCAAGTGCTGGTGCCGGCGAAACAAATGTGCTATACTTGAGGGGTCGGCGCTCAGGTGAGCGCCGGCCCGGCGCCTGTCGCGCCCGGCGCGGCCCCACGGTCCCGGCCGGCCGGTTCCGCTTCGCGGGAGGAGCACCATGCCGAACCTACAGCTCGTATCCGACTTCCAGCCGATGGGCGACCAGCCCGAGGCCATCGCGAAGCTCGTCGAAGGCCTGCACCAGGGCCACCGGCACCAGACTCTGCTCGGGGCCACGGGCACGGGCAAGACCTACGTGATGGGGCAGGTCATCCAGGCCGTCAACCGCCCCACCCTCGTGCTCGCCCACAACAAGACCCTCGCCGCCCAGCTGTACTCCGAGTTCAAGGAGTTCTTCCCGCACAACGCCGTCGAGTACTTCGTCTCCTACTACGATTACTACCAGCCGGAAGCCTATATCGCCCGCACGGACACCTACATCGAGAAGGACTCGGACATCAACGAGGAGATCGACAAGCTGCGCCACGCCGCCACGCGGGCGCTGTTCGAGCGGCGCGACGTCATCATCGTCGCCTCGGTCTCCTGCATCTACGGCCTCGGCTCGCCCGAGGAGTACGGCAAGGTCGTGGTCGACCTGCAGAAGGGCCAGGTCGCCCGGCGCGACCGCGTGCTGCGCCGCCTGGTCGACATCCAGTACGACCGCAACGACATGAACCTGGTGCGCGGCACGTTCCGGGTGCGCGGCGACACGCTCGAGGTCTTCCCCGCCTACGAGAACATCGCCGTGCGCGTCGAGTTCTGGGGCGACGAGGTCGAGCGCATCGTCGAGTTCGACCCGCTGACCGGCGAGATCCTGGTGGAGCGCAACCGGATCGACATCTACCCCGCGCGCCACTTCATCACGAGCCAGGAGAAGCTGGTCGCCGCGCTCGTCGACATCCAGGCCGAGCTGGACGAGCGCCTGAAGGAGCTCCGCGACCAGGACAAGCTGGTCGAGGCGCAGCGGCTGGAGCAGCGCACCCGCTATGACCTGGAGATGCTGCAGGAGACCGGCTTCTGCTCGGGCATCGAGAACTACTCGCGCCACCTCTCGCGGCGCGGCGCGGGCGACCGGCCGCACACCCTGCTCGACTACTTCCCCGACGACTTCCTGCTCTTCGTCGACGAGAGCCACATCAGCCTGCCGCAGGTGCGCGGCATGTGGGGCGGCGACTTCTCGCGCAAGCAGGAGCTGATCAAGTACGGCTTCCGCCTGCCCTCGGCCGCCGACAACCGCCCGCTGACCTTCGCCGAGTTCGAGCACCAGATCCACCAGGCCGTCTACGTCTCGGCCACGCCCGGGCCCTACGAGTACGAGCACAGCGAGCAGATCGTCGAGCAGATCATCCGCCCGACCGGCCTCATCGACCCGGAGATCGAGGTCAAGCCGACGAACGGCCAGGTCGAGGATCTGGTCGGCGAGATCCAGAGCCGGGTGAGCAAGAGCCAGCGCACCCTCGTCACCACGCTGACCAAGCGCATGGCCGAGGACCTGGCCGACTACCTGAAGGAAGTCGGCATCAAGACGCACTACCTGCACAGCGAGATCGACACGCTGGAGCGCATCGAGATCCTGCGCGACCTGCGCCTCGGCATCTACGACGTCGTCGTCGGCATCAACCTGCTGCGCGAGGGCCTCGACCTGCCCGAGGTCTCGCTCGTGGCCATCCTCGACGCCGACAAGGAGGGCTTCCTGCGCAGCCGCGACAGCCTGATCCAGACGACCGGCCGCGCCGCCCGCCACGTCGAGGGCCGCGTCATCATGTACGCCGACCGCGTGACCAACTCGATGCAGGCGGCCATCGACGAGACCTATCGCCGCCGGGCCAAGCAGATCGCGTACAATCTGGAGCACGGCATCGAGCCCGCCAGCATCGTCAAGCAGGTGCGCGACCTGACCGACCGCGTGCGCGCCGTCGCCGAGACGAGCCCGGCCTACAACACCGCCACGGGCGAGATCGCCATCCCGCGGGAGGAGCGCGCGCGGCTGGTGAAGGACCTGGAGACGCAGATGAAGCTGGCCGCCAAGGCCCTGGAGTTCGAGAAAGCGGCGCTGCTGCGCGACCAGATCGTCGAGCTGCGCCGCAGCATGGAGTAGCATGGAGGGATGATGCCCCGCTACCAGGCCGTCTTCTTCGACGCGGGGGACACCCTGCTGGACTTCTACAGCACCGGCGCGCGGGCCACCGACCTCGTCGCCGCGCACACCGGCCGCCGGATCCCGGCGGCCGAAGCCGGGCCCTACTTCGACGCCGCCTTCCACCACGCCCTCGGCGGCCGGACCGACGGCCTGCTCTGGGTGAACAACTCCGCCGCCGAGCAGCGCTACTGGACGCACTACTACGAGGGCTGGCTCGCCGCGGCCGGGCTGCCCGCCGACCCGGCCCTGGTCGGCGCGCTGGTGGCCGACACACTGCAGGTCGAGATCTACGACGCCTTCGCCGACGTGGTGCCCACGCTGGAGGCGCTGGCCGCGGCGGGGATCGCGCGAATCCTGATCTCGAACGCCTTCCCCTCCATGCAGCGCATCATGCGGCACCTCGACCTGGAGCGGCACTTCGACGCCTGCCTCTACTCCTGCTACGAGGGCTACGAGAAGCCCCAGGCCGAGATCTTCGACCGGGCGCTGGCGGCCGCGAGCCTGCCCGCCGCCGCGACCTGCTTCGTCGACGACCTGCCGCACAACGTCGAGGCGGCGACCTCGCTGGGCATCCAGGGCTTCCTGATCGACCGCTGGGCCCGCCACCGCCACAGCCCCCTGCCCCGCCTCCCGGGGCTGGCCGCCCTGCTGCACGGGTGGGGGTGTGAGCCCGGCGCGCGCTCCCGGCCCGCCCCTGCCCGCCTGTCCGGCGGCACTGGCGCGAGCCGTTCCGCGAGGGATTGGATGTGCGCAGTACCGATGAGTGTGACTGTCAAGGGCCAAACCCGAAATCTGCAGCCAACGCGCGACCTGACAAATACTACTGTGTGAATGGCACATGCTACCCGACAGGCGTGGATCCCAACGACCCGAACAACGGGGCAGACAATGCTCTAATGCTTAACAACTCTGCCCCCGTCATTTCCGCTTGGCGGTAGAAATCGATCCATTATGCTTCATTCAGGGCCAACAGGCGGTCGCCGCTTCGCAATTGCCACCATGCTGGTTGTCTTCGCCAGCCTAGCCCCCGTCGCCGCGGCCCCCCCCTCGGGGACCGGCGGCGGATGGAACGCGCTAGCCACGAAACCGGGCGACGGTCAGACGACTGATCCTACCGGCAGCGTTACCGGAGGATGCATCCCGGCTTGGGCTGCCGTGGACAGCCCGCAGCTGAGCACCCTCACCATAATGCAAGCAGTCGCTACGGTTGCGCCTGACGACGTGTGGGCCGTTGGGTATTATGTGCCAACCTACCAGGCCCCGGCCCGCACGGAAATCCTGCACTGGGATGGGCTGAAGTGGAGCGTCGTCGCCAGCCCCAACGCCGGCCCCGCCAACAATTTCCTCGCCGGTGTGACCGCCCTGGCTGCTGACGACGTCTGGGCCGTCGGGTATTACCTCAACGGCAGTGTCGCGAATACGCTGATCTTACACTGGGATGGTGCGACCTGGAGCCAGGTGCCCAGTCCGAACGTTGGTGCGGGCAGCAATGCCTTGGTGGCGGTGACGGCCCGCGCCGCCGATGATGTTTGGGCCGTCGGCGACTATGGTTACCCCGCATCGCAAACTCTGGTGCTGCACTGGGACGGCGCCGCCTGGACGCCGGTCGCCAGCCCCAATCCGAGTCCCTATAGCCTCCTGACGGGGATCACGGCGCTGTCGTCGACGAATGCCTGGGCGGTCGGCTACTTTGACCAGGGCGGCCACGTGGATAACTCGTTGATCCTGCACTGGGATGGAAACAGTTGGGCTATCGTACCCAGCCCGAATCCCGGTATGCGTGAGAACATCCTGGCCGGGATCGCGGCGGTGGATGCAGCGGATATCTGGGCGGTGGGGGAATATGCAGATGGGATAACCGCGACTTACACGCTTATGCTGCACTGGAACGGCACGCAGTGGGATAAGGATCCGAGCACCCAACGAGGCGGACTGTACGGTGCATATGCCGTGGCCGCCAACGATGTCTGGGCCGTGGGCAGAGCCGCAGGGACGCTGATTATTCATTGGGATGGTGCGCGCTGGGATACCGCCTACAGCCCCAATCCGGGCTACCCGGAATACACGCTGCGCGGCGTGGATGGCGTCGGCGGCCAGTGGTATCTGGGCGGTCGGGGCCTTCAACATGACCAGTGAAGGTGCGTCCACGCTGACCGAGCACTATACCGGCGGGTGTGTGACGCCCACCGCCACCGCCACCAGTGTGCCACCCACCCCCCGGGCCACTGCGACTCTGTCTAGCGCGACGGCGACTGCCTCACCCAGCACCACCCGCCCCGCCCGCACAAGTACGCCGCTGCCCAGCACCGGCACGCCTGCCCCGTCCTCCACGGCCACACCACCGACCAGCACGGCGACCACTACGCCGGCGTATTGCCAGACCACCTTCACGGATGTGCCACCGGGCAGCCCTTTCTATAGCTATATCCGCTGCCTCGCCTGCTCGGGGATCATCAATGGCTATCGCGACAACACCTTCCGGCCCAACAACAACGTCACGCGTGGCCAGCTCGCGAAGATCGCGGCGAACGCGGCCGGGTTCACGGATCCGCAAACCACGCAACTATTCCAGGACGTGCCGCCCGGCTCGCCGTTCTTCACCTACATTGGCCGGCTGGCGGCGCGTGGCTTCATCAGCGGCTATGCGTGTGGGGGACCAGGGGAGCCTTGTACGCCGCCGGGTAGCCTGCCCTACTTCCGGCCCAACACGGGTGCTACAAGAGGCCAAATCGCCAAGATCGTCGCCAACGCGGCGGGCTTCAACGAGACGCCGGGCGGCCGGCAGTTTGCGGATGTGCCGCCCGGCAGCCCTTACTATACCTACATCTATCGCTTGGCAAGCAGAGCGATCATATCCGGCTATGCGTGTGGGGGACCAGGGGAGCCATGTATGCCGCCGGACAACCTGCCCTACTTCCGTTCCAATCACCCTGCCACAAGAGGCCAGACCAGCAAAATCGTCGCGAACACGTTCTCCCCCACTTGCCCACCGCCCGCCCGATAGCGGCCACGCGAGAGGTGACCGCACATCCGGGCATTCCCCGGGCGGCTTCCGCTCTGGCGGCATCGCCGGACTGAGCCGGCTCCCACAGACGGCAGATGATCGCGCTGGGGCAACCGCGGGGGGTGAGGGGGCGTTGCCGAGGGCGCGCCGGGCGTGCTACAATGGCGCGCCGGCACGCGGGCATCGCCGTGCCGCAGGAGGATACTGCTGCCGATGAAGGAGTTCGCCCGGGCCGCGCGCCACGGGACGCGCCGGGCCGCGCGGGATCGCACTGCCGGCCGCGCGCGTGCTGCTCGCCGCCTGCGGGCCGGACGCCCCCGCGCCCGCGACGGCCACGATCCAGCCGCCGCAGGCCGGCACCAAGCCCGCGGCCGGGTCCGCCTGGCGCACGATCACCGCGCAGGACGGCGGCTTTCAGGTCGCCATGCCCGGCGACCCGGCCACGCGCACCGTGACGCAGACGACGCCCGCCGGGCCGGTCAGCGTGCATCTGTGGGAACTGGTGCAGGCTGACGTCACCTTCACCGCCACGTTCGCGGACTACCCCCCGGCGAGCGGCGGGGCCACGCCGGAGGCCGGCGATCTGCTGGCGCAGGCGGACGCCCTGCTGCGGCCTGCGCCGGACGCCACGATCCAGGACGACACGCCGGTCACCGTCGCGGGCTATCCGGGGCGCGCGTTCACGGCGCAGGCGCCCGGGGGCGCTGGTGCACGCGCGCGCCTACCAGGTCGGGCGGCGGCTGTACACGCTGGCCGCGCGCACGGCCGATGCGACCACGAAGGCCAACGCGGTGCAGCGCTTCTTCAGCTCGTTTCGCTTGACAGGGCAGGGCGGGTAACCGCGGCGGGGCGGTCGCGGGGGGTCAGGCGTCGTCGGGCTCGATGGTGCAGCCCAGGCCGAAGCTCAGGATGCGCTCCTGGTAGTACTCGGCCTCCTCGCGCGGCACGATGCGCACGACCGCGCGGCCGTGCAGGTGCGCGTCGAGCATGATCCGGATCGCCTCGTCCACCCGCAGGCCGGGCACGGCCTTGCGCAGCGCCTGCACCACGTAGCCCATCTCGTGCTCGTCGTCGTTGTGCAGCAGCACCTTCCAGCGCGGCGCCAGGGCCGTGTCGGGGCGGGCGGGCGCCTCCGGACGGACCTGAGGCAGCGGTGCGCTCAGCGGATCCAGCCCTTCTCTTGCAGCATCGTCACGCCCAGCAGCCCCAGCTCGACCTCGCTGGGCGTGCCCGCGAACTCGGGGTGGTACTCGAAGCGGGCCCGCTCGAAGTACTGCACGGTGTAGGTCTTGCCGTCGGTCGGGCTCACCTCGGCCATCTCCTCCGAGATCGGGTAGCCGAACTGCGCCAGCCCGCCGTGCGCCTGCCAGTAGCTCAGGAAAGCCGAGTTCAGCGAGTGCTGCGTGGCCGCGAGATAGATGTGGCCCGGCCGGTCGGGGAAGGGCGCGATGCCGGGGAAGACGCGCCCGGCGGTGACCACCGCGCCAAGCCGCCCGAGCAGGACGGCGTAAGGCGTGCCGGCGTATTCGGGGTGGTATTCAAACCGATTACGCTCGAAGTACTGCACCGTGTAGCCGCCCTCGGTGAACTCCTCGGTTAGCGGATAGCCGAAGATCGGCAGCCCGCCGTGCGTGCGCCAGTAGTCGAGGAAGCCGCCATGCAGGTTGTGGCCGGTCTGCGAGAAGTAGAGCGCGCCGGGGAGCGGCGGGGCGCGGTCGACCGCCAGGCCGGGCGTCGTGACGCGGTAGGTGCGCAGCCCGGCGGCGACGACCTGCACGGTGTCGCCGTTGCGCGTGAAGGGCACCGCCGCCCAGCTACCGTCGGCCTGGTGCACCTGCACCGTCAGCGCCGCGTCGGGCGCCACGCTGCCCAGCGTCGGCGCGAGATGCAATGTGACCGTGCCGGGATCGCTGGTCCAGAGGTCGAGATGCCGGTCGGCATCGCGCTGCCAGTTCAGGAAGACCAGTTGCGGCAGGCCGCCCTGCGCGGTGTACTCGACCACGCTCGGCGCAGGCGACGTGCTGCCGGCCACCACGCGGGCACCGGTCGCACTGTAGTCGAAGTGCACGCCCCCCGCGTTATCCGCGCCCAGGCCCTGGAACGTGCCGGCATCCGGCGCAATCGCCAGGTACGGGGTCAGCGTGGAGAGCGCGTAGGCGGCGATCTTGGGCTGCTGGTCGTCGGTATAGAGCCCGAAGGCGTTCTGCGAGGCGTTCTCGCCCGCCGGGTAGTTGTTCAGCACCCACTTGGCCCCGCCCGCGTAGCCGTTACTGTAGAGGTAGAGCCAGAGCGCCGTCTCCAGGTCGGCGGTGACCGTCTGGGGCACCGGCGCCGTGCCGGGCTGCAGGCCCTCCTCGTTCGAGTAGCCGAACTCTTCCAGCATAAAGGCCGACCCGGGGAAGGTATGGCGCAGGTTGGTCAGCATTTCGAGCGTCCGCTGCAGGTTGGCCATGCCGGTCGCCACGAAGCGATGAGGCGCCTGGAAGTCGAGCAGGCGATTGGCGCTGAGCTTGGCCAGCACCATGTTGCTGTAGGCCAGGGTCAGCAGGTGGTTGGGATCGACCGCGCGAATGGCGTCGCGCTGCACCGTGATCCAGCGGCGCAGGGTGTCGTCCATCGCGCCGAAGAGCGGGTGCCACTTGATCGAGTTGGGCGAGTCCATGTAGTCCAGCGTGGTCAGATCGGGGTGCAGGCCGACCCAGGCCGTGGCCGCGTCGAGGAACTCGCGATAGTAGCGGTAGTTGTTGATGTAGATGTAGGCCTCGGTGTCCGTGAGGCGCGGCGGCACCAGTTGGCGGCCCTCGGCCGTCTGCCGGTAGGCCGGGATGTCGGCCGCGGCGATGCGCTCGCCGTAGATGCCGACGAGCGCGTCGGTCTGCAGCGCCGCGGGCCGATCGGGGTAGATCGACAGCGCGATCAGGTCGAACTGCGGCTCGTTCTTCAGGTCGTAGGCCAGGATCGCCGGCTCGTCGCGGAAGTGGCGCGCGATGCGCGTCTCGACGTCGGTCACGCTGGCCAGGTTCGCATCGACGTAATCGGTGAAGGTCAGGATGACGTAGAGGCCGTGGCGCCGCGCGAGGTCGACGGCGAGGTCGAGCTTGCGGAAGTTGCCGGCGAGCACGTCCTGGCGCAACGGCGGCTGGATGAACAGCCGCACGGTGTTGAGGCCCAACTGGCTCGCACGTGTGAAGTCCTGCTCGATCAGGGTGGGGTTGAACTGGGCATCGGTCCACATCTGCCACGCCTGGTGGGTCGGGCCGACGTAGTTGATGCCCCAGGCGAAGAGGGGCCGGCCATCCGGGCTGAGGAAGCGCGTCGCGTCGGGGGCGACGCGCACGAAGCCGCTCGCGCTGTCGCCGGCCACCGGGCGCAGGACGCCGAGTGGCGCGATCAACAGCACCAGGAGCAACAGGCCCTGGAGCACGGGCCAGTATGGACGGGGAAGAGACATGGCGCGATCCGGCAGAACAGGGGGCAAGCGTCTGCGGCGATTGGCCCCGGGTGTAGCTGCAGGCCCGATGCAGGGAACCTGCGGCCGGCCGTCATAGTCCCGATCCGGCACGGCGGGGCCGATCCTGGGAACCGCCCTTCCCAGTGCCCACCGGCGGTCGGGGGAACTAGCTACGCTGCTATCTACCGCTTGATGCTGTGCCCGCAGTATACACCATCGCCCAAGCAGAGTCAACGGCCGTCCGGCCCGGATTCGCGCTTGACAGGCCCCCGGGCCTTTGCTATAGTGACCGTGAATTAGGGGAGTCCCGCGGCGTTTGGCCACCTTAGCGCAGCAGGAGACGGGAACCATGACGGCACCCTCCGCCGACCCCACGGGCTCCGGGGCGATCCCCGGATATGACCGGCGCCGGCAGCCGGATCCCGCGCCCCCGGTCGCCCCGCCCGTGCCGCCCGACGTGCCCGTCGTCGCCGCGCCCGCGACCGCCCCGCCCGCCGCCGAGCCGGACCCCGCCGGCGCCGCCACCCGCGATCTCAGTATACCCACGCGTCCGGTCCTCGCCTTCTTCTATCCCTGGTACGCCGTGCCCGCCTTTACCAGCCCGCCGATGAGCGACCTGCCGCCCGAGCCGTATCTCTCGGACGACCCCGCCGTCATGCGCCGCCAGATCAGCCAGGCCCAGAACGCCCAGATCGACGGCTTCATCTCGTCCTGGGCCGGGATCGGCTCGGACACCGACCGCAACTTCGCCCAGTTGCTTGACCTCTGCCCCGACGGCTTCTACGCCTGCCCCTACTTCGAGACGGCTCTGGTCAAGGGCGCCGGGCGCGACCTGGCCCAGGAGATCCAGGGCCTGCAGCGCTACATGGCCCATCCGCGTTTCTTCCGCTGGCACGACCACCCTGTTATCTGCTTCTGGGCGCCCCAGGCGATCGGCGCCCCCAAGGGGCAGACCTCGGTCGACGCCTGGCGCAGCGTGCGCAAGGTCGCCGATCCGGGGTGGACGCAGCACTGGAACGTCGAGACGAAGGACCCGGAGCCCTGGTTCGAGGTCTTCGACGGCTTCCACCTCTTCAGCGCGGCCGACTGGGCGGCGCCCACAGCGGCGGACTTCGCGCCGCTGCTGCAGACCAACGTCGCCTTCCGCCAGCGCACCGACGGCTACAACCGCCGCCACAACGCCGGGCGGGTCTTCGCGGCCGGGGTGCGCCCGGGCTACGACGACGTGGTCATTCGTGATCAACAACGGGCCAAGGACCCGACGGTTCCGCCGGGCTACGTGCGCGCGCGCGAGGATGGCGCCTATTATCAGACCAGTGGCCGCGCCGCCGGCCAGAGCCAACCCGACTGGATGGTCATCTGCAGCTTCAACGAGTGGTTCGAGGGCTCGCAGATCGAGCCGAGCGTCACCTACGGCGACCTCTACCTGAGCCTCACCCCACCGATCGTCGACGCCTACCGCGCCGCGACCGCGCCCTTGCCCGAGGTGCCCTACCCGCCCGACGTGCAATACTTCCCCGAGACCGGCCACGCCCTGCGTCGCGGCTTCCGCGACTACTGGAACCAGCCCGGCCACGCCAAGCAACTCGGCCCGCCCGTCACCGACGAGATGACCCAGCCCTTCGGCGACTCCATCTACGTCGTCCAATACTTTCAGAACGGCTACCGTTTGCAGTGGAACACCAACGGGCAGGAGCCGATCCGCCTGCTGGTGCTCGGCGCTGCCGATTGGGATCGCGAGCCCGAGTAGCGCCGATCCGTTGCCGGCCGTAACCCCGCGCTGCTTTCCGCCGTAGATCCCGTAGACAAATGCGGCGCTCGCTCGAGGCGGGCGAGGCACGCAGCTACAGCGAAGGGAGAGCAGACGATGGACGATATGACGAAGCCGGAAGGGACGCCCCCGAACGCGGGCGATGATTCCCAGACCCGGCGCATGGACTCGCCGCCGCCCGGCGCCGAGCAGATGGGGGGCACGCCGCCCGCGGGCCAGCCGTATATGCCGCCCGCGGGCCAGCAATACGCGCCGCCGGCCGGGCAGCAGTACACCCCGCCGCCGGCCGCGCCCGGCTACCAGTACAACGCGCCGCCGCAGTACAATCCGGCGCCTGCCGGCGGGAGTGGCTATGCCGCGAACCCGCCGGTGCGCGACCCCACTACCGCGATGGTGATCGAGATCATTGCGGGCCTGGTGGGCTTCCTCGGCGTCGGCCACCTGCTGGCCGGGCGCGTGGTCCCCGGCATCATCCTGCTGGCCGGCTGGCTGATCATCGGCATTCCGACAATCTGGCTGTTCTTGCCGCTGGTGACCTGCGGCGTGGGCTTCTGCCTCTCGATCCCGCTCTGGATCGCCGGCCCGATCGTGTCGGGCCTGTGGCTGCGCGGCGAGATGATGGGCCGCCCGTTCTTCCAAAGCTTCCAGCGCTAAGTCGCCCCCGCCCGCCCCGCCCCCGCCCACCCGCGGGCGGCGGGGCGTGGCGTGTCCGGGGAGCGACCCGGTGGGGCGTTGCCCGGCAGCTAAAGCTGCGGGCAACAACAACCAAGCCCCCTGCGGGGGCTGCGTTGGGAGCGATTTGGCTGATGAGAGGCCATGCGGTGGGGCGTTGCCCAGCAGCTAAAGCTGCGGGCAACAACAACCAAGCCCCCTGCGGGGGGCTGAGACGGACAAGGGGGTATGTGCGCCCGGAGCACAGACATCGCTTGTAGGGGCGACCCCTGTGGTCGCCCGGCCACCTCACCGCCCCGCTCGTAATCAAGCCGAAATGCCGCCAGGAATTGTCTGTGGGAGCCGGCTCAGTCCGGCGAGGCCGCCACACCGCCCGGCCCGACGACAGCCGAAATCTGGGCAGAAGCGCGGCGAGAACGTCATCGGGGATCATCGGGACCCCGCGCCGCCAGTGCGGCGCGCACCGGCGCGATCGTCTCCGGGCCATAGATTAGCTCGGCCCAGCGCAGACGCGCCTCCTGCTCAGGGAGATCGGCATGTCGGGCGCGGAACTGTCGCCACGCCAAGCGGCGCGCGCTTGCCGTCAGCCGGGCCATGATCTGCAGCCGCCGGGTCGGGCTCATGGCGCGCACCCCCGCGATGAGCAGGGCTTCCGTGGCCGGGCTCGTGTCCGGACTCTGGGTCTCGTAGGCCATGGGACCATCCTACGCGCTCGGCGCCGCTCCGTCAACTCCCGGCCCCACACGATTCCCGCCACGACGCAACACTCGGCACGCTTAGTGCTCGATCCCCACGGGCGGGCTGCCCGCCCGACAGCACACCGCGCGAGAGGAGCACGATGGTCCGCAAAGACAGCCACGAGATCAACCGCGTCGCCTGGAACGCGGCCACCGACGCGCACAACAGCCATAAGCGCGATCAGGTCGCCTTCTTCCGGAACGGCGGCGACACGCTCTTCCCCGAGGAGATCGATCTGCTCGGCGACGTGACGGGGCGCACCCTCGTGCACCTGCAGTGCAACAGCGGCCAGGACAGCCTCAGCCTGGCCCGGCGCGGCGCCGTCGTCACCGGCGTCGACATCAGCGACACGGCCATCGCCTTCGCCCGCCGCCTCTCGGCCGAGACGGGCATCCCGGCCACGTTCGTGCGCGCCGACGTCTATGACTGGCTGGCCGAGACCGCGGCCCACGGCCCGCGCTTCGACCTGGCCTTCGCCTCCTACGGCGCGCTGGTCTGGCTGTCCGACATCCGCGCCTGGGCCGCGGGCGTCGCCGCGGTGCTCAATCCCGGCGGCCGCCTGGTGGTCGTCGAGTTCCACCCCTTCGCGAACGTCTTCGACTGGGACTGGTCGCACAAGTTCCCCTACTTCGGGGACGCCGAGGGCATGCACTGGGACTCGGGCGTCGGGCGACTACGTGGCCCTGTCGGGCGAGGCGCTGGCGCCGTCGGGCTATGAGGCGGGCGTCGAGGACTTCAAGAACCCGCACCCGGTCGACGAGTACCAGTGGGGCCTGGGCGAGGTCGTCGGCGCGCTGATCGACGCCGGCCTGATCCTGACCGCGCTGCGCGAATGGCCCTACAGCAACGGCGCGCGCCTCTTCGAGCGCATGCAGGAGACGCCCGGCCGGCGCATGATCCCGCCGCCCGAGGTGCCCAACCTGCCGCTGATGTACGGCCTCGCGGCGCGGCGGCCTGCCCCCGGCGAGCCCGGCCCGTGAGCGCCGCGCCCCTGCTCATCCGCGGCGCCCCACGCTACGTCCATGGCCCCGCCGGCACGCTCAGCCTGATCCCCGAGATCCGGGTCGATCCGGACGGCGGGGTACGCCCGGCCGCCCTCCTCGTCATCCGCCCGGCCGGCGTCGAGCGCCACGTGATCGGCGCGGCCGGGCGCGGGAGCGGCGGCCCGGTGCAGACGGCGCCCCGGCACCCCCCCGTGCCGCCCGAGCCCCTGCCCGAGGCACCCGACGCCGCATCCTGGATCGTGCCCGGCGCCGAGGCCCCGCCCGAGGATCCGCGCGTGGCCGCCGTCTTCGGCCCGATCCGCGGGTCGGGCCCCACCCTACGGCTGCCGCTGGCCGCGATCCTGCCGGGAGTTCGACGGCGGACCGCCCGCGCGCCACCCGGCCGGCACCATCTACATCCGGGCCGGCGCCATCCGCGTCCGGCTGACCGAGCGCCGAGGGCTCGGGCCGCGGGTGGCCGCGACCGCCCGGGCGCTACTACGTCGCGCTAATCGTCGCGGCCGCCTCGCGGCCGCGCTCAACAGGAGAGATCGCCATGACCGTCGATGAAGCCATTCGCACCTTCCACGCCGTCCGGCAGTTCGCCGACCGCCCCCTGCCCGACGACCTCGTCGCGGCCATCCTGAACGCCGGGCGGCGCTCGCAGAGCTCGAAGAACACGCAGCCCTGGGAGTTCGTGGCCGTGCGTAAGCGCGAGACGCTCCAGCGCCTGGCCACGACCGGCACGTTTGCCGGGCACCTGGCCGGCGCCGCCCTCGGCGTCGTGCTCGTCGGGCACGACGAGGTGCCCTACGACCTGGGCCAGGTCACCGCCTACATGCAGCTGGACGCCTGGAGCCGGGGGATCGGCTCCTGCATCGCCTACATCTACGAGCCCGACCAGGCGCGCGCCATCCTCAACATCCCGGCGGACACCTACGTGCGCTACGCCCTCTCGTTCGGCTATCCCGCGGAGGAGCCCACCCGGCGGCCCGGCCTGGCCCGCCAGGGCCGGCGCCCGCTCGCCGAGGTGGTGCACTGGGACCAGTGGTAATCGCAAGCGCGGGGCGGTCAGACCGCCCCGCGCCGTGCTCAGGCTGGCGCCGCGTCCGCGATCCGGATCGCCACCTCGGTCCGCCAGTTCGCCGGGTCCGGGTCGTCGGCCGGGCCATCGAGGAAGAACTCGACGCGGCCGCCCCAGCCGTCGCCCTGCGGCGTGTCCCAGCGGTCCCAGACGAGGCCCTGCGCGGCGCCCCACTCCAGCAGGGCCCGGTTCGCCGGCACGCCCTGGGTCACGTCCGTGTAGATCAGCGACGCATAGCGCCCGGCGGGCAGCCTGCCCGGCTGCACGCGCCCGTCCCCCGGCGCCGCCTGCGCGACCGGCACGCCCAGATCGACCTCGAGTTGGCGCGCCATGTCGATGACGCGATAGCGGATGAGCGGCGGGCCGGCGGGCGCGATGCCGTGCGCGCCCAGCCAGGCGAAGACTTCACCCGAGCAACTGCGGGATCAGTCCCGAGCCCAGATCGGCCATGGCGACCTGCGTGCGAATCGCCATGTACGGCTGCGCGGCGCGCTCGTCGACGTGCGGTTCCGTGTGCATGCGCGTTCTCCTCCTCCACTGCGGGCCCCAGCCCGCTCCACATCCGCGTCCTCCCTTTTCCCGGTGGGCGCGGCTACTTGCCATCCCTATGGACCGACCCGCCGCCGATGTGGAATCGGCGCGCGGGCCGTTTGCGTCCGGCGGAGCGGAAGGCCACTCAGGAGTAGTCGAGTTGCAGCAGCAGGCCGAAGAGGAGCAGCATCCCCGCAATCAGCGCGAACTGGCGCTTCTGCTCGGGCGCCACCCGGCCGCCGCGCCAGGCCTGCGCGAGGGCGATGAAGTAGAAGAACATGAAGGCGAACTGCGAGCCCATGTAGAGCATGTGGTAGTAGCCCAGCCAGGTCCAGCGCCAGGGCGTGGGCATCGTGTAGTTCGTCATGCCCTGCAGGGCCTGCACGACCTGGAAGACGCCCATCAGCGCCATGCCGCTCACCAGCGCCACGGCGGTGTGGCGGCGCCCGGGGCGCGTGTCCCAGCGGCGGAAGGCGATCACCATCAGCATGTTGATGATCGGCAGCAAGATGCCGTCCCCGATCCAGGCCGAGGCGAAGGCCAGCGTCGGCTTGTGCTGCTTGATGATCGGGTCGTCCGTCAGCATCATGATCAGATTGGTGCCGCCCGAGACGCCGAGCGCCGCCACGAAGGTGACGAGCGCCGTCATCGTGAGCACGCGCTTCTCGTCGCCGGCGGCCGCCGGGGGCGCGCCGAAGCCGGCGGCCGCCCGCGCGCGGGTCAGTAGGGTGGCGGTTGCATCCGCTGCCATAGTCAACATCTCCTGTGAGTCTGTAGGGGAATCGTGCCCCGGTAGGTGAGAATCAGGCCGGTAACAACGGGGACCGGCGCGACGTGCGCCGGCCCGGTCACACTAGAAAACGGGCACCCGCCGCCCGGGTGACGCAGGCTTAAGTATACCGGATCCGCGGGTCGGCCACCGCGTACAGCACGTCCGCCAGCAGGTTCGCCAGCACGATCAGCGTCGTCGCTCACCAGCAGGTAGCCCATCACGACCGTCCAGTCGTAGGCGCTGAGCGCCGTGATGTAGAGCTGGCCCATGCCCGGATAGGAGAAGACCGACTCGACGATGACCGTGCCGCCGAACAGCACCGGCAGGCTCAGCGTGAACAGCGTGATCATCGGCCCGAGCGCGTTGCGCAGGGCGTGCTTCAGGATCACGGAGCGCGCCCGCAGGCCCTTAGCCCAGGCCGTGCGCACATAGTCCAGCCGCAGCACCTCGAGCAACTGCGAGCGCAGGAAGCGGCTCCATCCCGCGAGCGACGGGATCGTCAGCGTGATCATCGGTAGGATCAGGTGCGTGAAGCGGTTCCAGACGTCGCCCTGCATTTCCACGTCGTAGGCGCCCGAGATCGGCAGATGCGGCAGGCCCCAGGTCCGCAGCGTCACGCCGAACACGAGGATCAGCATCCAGGCCAGCCAGAAGCCGGGCAGCGAGATGCCCGCGAAGCCGAAGAGGGTCAGCGTGTAGTCGAGCCGCGAGTACTGCTTCACGGCCCCCAGGATCCCCATCGGCAGGCCGATCAGCAGCGAGAGCACCATCGTCCCGCCCATCAGGATCAGGGTGAAGGGCAGCCGCTCGCCCATCAGCTGCAGCGTCGGCTTCGTGGGCGCCACGAAGGTCGAGACGCCCCAGTCGCCGGTCAGCATACCGCCGCCGTGGATGTGCCACGCCCCCAGGGTCACGTCGATGCCGGGGCGGTCGGGCGAGAACAGCCAGGTGAAATAGCGCTGGTACCAGGGGATCAGGTTGCCCTGGGCGTCGAGCAAGCCCCACAGGTGGCCGATCGCGTGGATCTCGGCCAGGGACAGCTTGTGCGGCCCCGTGGACATGTAGAGCCCGGCCAGCGGGCTCCCGGGAATCAGCGTCAGCAGGAAGTAGATCAGGACGGTCGACGTGGCGATGATGACGACGCTATAGCCCAGGCGGCGGATGATGAAGCCGATCATCGTCTCTCCTGCCCGACGGCGGGCATGACGGTGCGGGTGAGCCGGTGCGGATTATAGCAGCTCTTTGAGCTTCGCGGCGGCGCGGCGGTCCATGCCGGGCACGGCGGCGAGCTCCTCGACGCTCGCCGCGCGCATCTTGGCGAGCGAGCCGAAGTGCTTGAGCAGCGCCGCCTTGCGCTTCGGCCCGACACCCGGGATGGTGTCGAGCTTGCCCTGGAAGCTGCGCTTCGAGCGCAGCTTGCGATGATAGCCGACCGCGAAGCGGTGCGCCTCGTCGCGCACGCGCTGCAAGAGGTGCAGCGCCTCGCCCTCGCGCGGCAGCATGATCCCCAGCGACTGCCCCGGCTTGAAGACCTCTTCGCGCTGCTTGGCCAGCCCGACAATCGGGATGTCGGCCAGGCCCACCTCGCGCATTACCTCCACCGCCGCCGACAGCTGGCCCTTGCCGCCGTCGATCACCACGAGGTCGGGCAGCACGGCCCAGCCGCTCCAGCTGGCCACCCGGGTGCTCGTCGTCGCGTTGGCCGTGGCCGCCGCGGCTTCCGCGCCGTCGGGTAGGGGCGGCGCCGCGGGCGCGGCCGGGTGCGCGGCGGCCTCCTCCTCGAGCGCGGCCTGCGACGGCGCCAGGGTCACTTCGGACGGCCCCGGCTGGGCCGCGGCCTGCGCGGCGCGCTCCAGCCCGGCGCGGCGGAAGCGCCGCCGCAGCACCTCCTGCATCGCCTCGAAGTCGTTGTTCGTCACCGTCTTGATCTCGAAACGCCGGTACTCCTTCTTCGCCGCCTGCCCGTGCTCGAAAACGACCATGCTGGCCACGGTGTCCGTACCCTGCACGTGCGAGATGTCGTAGCACTCGATGCGCTGCGGCCAGGCGGGCAATTGCAGCGCGGTCTGCAATTCGCCCAGCGCCGCGACCGCCTTCTGCTCGTCGCTCAGCCAGCGCAGGCGCATCTGCTCGATGCACTCCTGGGCGTTGCGCGCCGCCAGGTCGATCAGCTGGCGCTTCTCCCCCCGTCGCGGCACCACCAATTGCACCTTGTGACCGCGCTTCTGCCGCAGCCAGGCCTCGAGGATCGCCGTCTCGTCCAGATCGTGCTGCAGCACCAGGCTGGGCGGGATGTCCTTGGCGTCCTCGTAGAACTGCGAGACGAAGCTCCCCATGATCTGGGCGGGCTCCTCGTCGCCGGTGCCTTCGAGCATATAGCGCTCGCTGCCGAGCAGCTTGCCGTCCCGAATGAAGAAGACCTGTACGCAGGCATCGCCGTTCTCGCGCGCGAAGGCGATCACGTCCTCGTCGGTGCCCTTCGTGCTGAAGACCTTCTGCGATTCCTGCGTCTTCTCGATCGCCCGGATCTGGTCGCGCAGATAGGCCGCGCGCTCGAACTCCAGGTTCTCGGCCGCCTCGGCCATGCGCGCCTGCAGGTCGCGGATGATCGTCGCCTGCTTGCCGTCGAGGAAGAGCATCACCTGGTCGATCGCCGCCCGGTAGTCGGCCTTGTCCGCCAGCCCGGCGCAGGGCCCCAGGCAGCGGTGCATGTAGTATTGCAGGCACGGCCGCGGCATCTGGCCGTCGATGACCAGGTCGCAGGTCCGGTAGGGGAAGAGGCGGTTGAGCAGGTCGAGCGTGGTCTGCGCCGCGCCCGCGTTGGCGAACGGCCCGAAATAGCGGCTGCCGTCCTCGACCAGCCGCCGGGTGTACTGCACGCGCGGCCAGTCCTCCTGCACGCTGACGCGGATGTAGGGGTAAGTCTTGTCGTCCTTGAGGCGGATATTATAGTGCGGCTGGTGCTTCTTGATCAGCTGGTTTTCAAGGATCAGCGCTTCGAGCTCGGTGTCGGTCACCAGGAACTCGAAGTCCGCGATGTGGCTGACCATGCGCGCGACTTTGTGAGGCGCCCCGGTGAGCGAGCCGAAGTACGAGCGCACCCGATTCCGCAGGTTCACCGCCTTGCCGATGTAGATGATCGTATTCGTGGCGTCGCGCATGATATACACGCCCGGCGTGGTCGGCAAGCCGTCCAGGCGCGTCTTGAAGTGCGCGAAGCGCTCCTGCTGATCGCTGGTCATGGGGAGCTCGGTTCCTTGTACGATGCGGGCACCGCGCCGGCCCACCGGGGGCCGGTGCTTTTGATTATACGCGAACAGGTGTACGGCCCGCAACCGGGGCCGGCCCCGCCGCAGCCGCGACTTATCCACCGGGGATGGGCAGTAATCCCCAAAATATGGGCAGTTCTCCCCAATCCGGCCCTATCCCTAGTGCCGGGGCCGCCCCCGCAGAGCAAACAAACACGCCCACCCCGGCCGGGGGTGGGCGTTGTCGCCGCGGCGGCGGGGCGCGCTACCCGACGGCCGGCGTCTCGGTCACGCGGACGCGCGTCATGGCGTCGCCCTTGCGGATCTGGTCGACCACGTCCAGGCCCTGCGTGACCAGGCCGAAGTTGGTGTAGTCGCCGTCGAGGTGCGGGGCGTCGCGCTTGACGATGAACCACTGGCAGTCGCTGTTGCGCGAGCGGTCCGGCCCGCGCGCCACGCCCACCGCGCCGCGGTCGAAGGCCAGCCGGTTGTACTCGGCGGGCATCTTGCCGCCGCCCGTGCCGGTGCCCGTCGGGTCGCCGCCCTGGATCACCCAGGGCTCCACGCGGTGGAACGCCAGGCCGTCATAGAATCCGGCGTTGGCCTGCTCGGCGAAGTGCGCGACGGTGTTGCGCACCGAGGGGTCATCGCTCAGGCGGATCACGATCTGCCCGCGCGGGGTGTCGACGGTCATCGTTTGCATGGGGATAGCCTCCTCGGCGCGGCCACGCTACTTGAGTCCGAGCGTGGCCGTGATGATCTTGTCCGCGCCCGTACAGTCCAGGTCCCCGGCCGCCCCGCCCGTCTTGGGCGTGCAGCCATGCAGCTTGTCCACGACGTCGAGGCCTCCGGTCACCTGCGCGAAATTGGGATACTGACCGGTGAGACTCGGCGCGGCCGTCTTGACGATGAAGAACTGGCTGTCGTTGACGTTCAGCGCGTGCCCTTCGGTCGAGGCCATGCCCACGGAGCCCGCGTCGAAGGGCAGGTCATTATATTCGGCCCGCAGGCTCCCTCCGCCGCTCGCGCAGCCGCGCGTGTCTTGCACCGTGCAGTTCGGCGCGCCCGTCTGCACGACCCAGTTCTCGACGCGGTGGAAGAGCTTGCCGTCGTAATAGCCGCTCGCGACCTGCCGGCGGAAGTTGTCGACCGTCCGGGTCATGGTCGGGGCAGTGGTCACGGTGATCGTGAAGACCCCCTGCGTCGTCGCGAAGGTGGCCACGGTGCCCGTGAGCACGGCGCCGGGCTGCGCCGTCGGCGGCACGGTCGCCTGGCGACCCGCGCTCGCGCCGAACCAGAACAGGGCGATGATGACCAGCACGACGACGACGGCGAAGCCGGCCCAGATGACCAGATAGCGCTGGGTGCTGAAGCGCGGCAGCCCGGCGCTGTCGAGCGCCCGGTTGATCGACGAGGTGACTTGCGGCCGGGGCACGCGCACGGGCGCGCGGGGCGGGCCGCCCGCCGATCCGCCGCCCGTCGCGGGGCGCGCCGCCTGCTGGGCCGCCTGTTGCGCGGCCCGCTGCTGCGCCGCCGCGCGGCGCGCCGCCTCGGCAATCGCGCCCGACGACGCGGCGCGGCGCGCGGCGCCGGCACTCGCCGCGTTCGCGGCTGCCGCCGCAGCGGGCTTGGTCCTGGCCTCGCCGGGCAAGGCTGCGTGGCAGTTCTTACAGGTTGTCGCCGCGTCGGGGTTACTCGTCTTACACGCAGGGCAGATCTGCGCCATGGATGGGTCGGCTTCCTTTCTCGACATTGGGTGCGACGCTGTTCAGGCACGCACGCTTTGTTCTACCACACGGCTCGCGCCCGCGTCAAGCCGGGGCGGCCCCCGCGCTTCCCCCGCGAATCGGGGATACGAAGCGTTGCCCGCAGGCGCGCACAGGCGCGCTCCCCATCCTCCTCCGTGTCATCTTGAGCGCCGGCGCAAGAATCTCCGCACCGGGCGGCTTGCCCCGGGCAGCCTTGCGGCCGCCGGGATGCCGGTCGGCGGGGCGACGCTCGCTCAAGGCACGATCCCGGAGTCGGAGATCCCTCACTGCGTTCGGGATGACAAGGGGAGGTCGGGCGGCTTGCCCCGGGCAGCCTTGCGGCCGCCGGGATGCCGGTCGGCAAGGAGAGGCTCGCTCAAGGCAACATCTCGGAGTTGGAGATCCCTCACTGCGTTCGGGATGACAAGGGGAGGCAGGGCGACAGGGCCCTTTCGCGCCGCTCCGCCGGCTGGCGCGGCTGACGCTCTTTGGGGGATCCGGGCTTCTTCAGGGGACGGGGTGCGGACCCCCTGCCCCGGCCGCATCCCGGCGGAATTCTAGGCGGGGTGGTGCGGGGGCCTCGCCGGGCGGAGCCGGCTCCCACAGACGATCTTCACCAGACGATCCCGGCTGCCCGCAGGCCGATTCATCGTCTTAGCCCCCGCAGGGGGCTTCGTTGCTGTTGCCCGCAGCTTTAGCTGCCGGGCCACGCCCCACCGCCCCGCTCCCCCGAAGCCGAATCGCCCCTCGTCGCAGCCCCCGCAGGGGGCTTCGTGGCTGTTGCCCGCAGCTTTAGCTGCCGGGCCACGCCCCACCGCCCCGCTCCCCCGAAGCCGAATCGCCCCTCGTCGCAGCCCCCGCGGGGGCTTCGTGGCTGTTGCCCGCAGCTTTAGCTGCCGGGCAACGCCCCACCGGGCGGCGCCCCGATCGCCAAATCGCTCCGGCAAGCCGGCCCCCTGCCCAACAGGCGGGCAGGGGCGGCACGCGCGATGCGTGGTGCGGCGCGAGGCGGGATGGTATAATAGGCCACTGTCCGGCCCCGGCCGGCAAGAGCACCAGGACGAGAGGAACACCCGCGCGCATGTCCCTGCACGAACCGAACGAGGAGCCGGGCCGGCCGGATCCGGAGTCCCGGGCCGAAGCCCTGCCCGCGGCCGAGCCGCCCGCACCGCACGCGCCCACGCTCGCGGCCGTGCCGCCCGCGCCGCGCCCGGCGCTTGACGCGGAGCCGGCCCCCGCGGGCCCGCCGCGCATCCACGTGCTCTGGCCCATCGCCATCTTCGTCATCACCTTGATCGTCTACGCGCTGGGCACGAACCAGGTGCTCGTCTACACCGAGCCGCCGACCGGCGATCAGCCCTTCTATCTGCACACCGCGATCAGCATCGTGCAGGACCACGACATCAACGAGCTGAATAACTACATCCATCAGGACGAGGCGCTCTTTTACCCGCGCGTGCGCTACCCCGCCGGCTTCAAGGGCATCCCGGCGCCCTGGCCGCTGCCGCCACACAACGGCCACACGGTTAACCGGCCGGAGAACGAGTGGTACTCGAAGCACGGCCTCGGCCTCAGCGTGCTGATCGTGCCCGGTTGGGTGCTGGGCACCACGATCAACCCGCCCTTCGTCGACCTGAACGCGCTCGACCTGCCTTCGGGCGGCTGGCCGATGGTCGTCTATCAGATCAACATCCTCGGCGCGCTGCTGGCCGTGCAGGTCTTCCTGCTCGCCTTCGAGGCGACGCGCCGCAAGGGCATCGCCCTGGCGGTCTGGGGCGCCCTCGCCTTCAGCAACCCGGAGATGACCTACAGCTACCTCATCTTCCCCGAGTTGCCCGCGGGCCTCTGCACCATCTACGCCTTCCGCCGCCTCGCCCTCGGCTGGCAGAACAATGGGCCCTTCCGGCGCATCCTCATCGGCGTCTGCATCGGCTTCCTGCCCTGGCTCCACGCCCGCTTCCTGCCGATCAGCGCCGCGCTGGCGCTCTTCGCCCTGTGGTCGTGGTGGCAGAGCCGGCGCCGGCCCGCCGCGCTCGAGGCGTCCGCGCTACGCCGCCGCCCGTCCTGGACCGGGATCGCGCTGGTCGCCCTGCCGGGCGTCATCTCGCTCGGCCTGCTCGCCTGGTACTACTACTGGCTCTACGGCACGGTGCTGCCGAACACGGGCGACCATGCCGGCTTCATCGACCCGCGCTACGACCCCTTCGGCCTGCCGGTGTCGATCCTCGGGCCTGCTGTTCGACCAGCAGTGGGGCCTGCTGATCGCCGCGCCGATCTACGTGCTCACCGCGGTCGGCCTCTTCGCCCTCTGGGGCACCCCCGGCCGGCGGCATCTGCTGGTCTGGCTGCTGGTGCTCAGCGTGCCCTACTTCCTGCTCGTCGCCGAGTACCGCCAGTGGTGGGGCGAATGGTGCCCGCCCGCGCGCTACCTGGCCACGCTCGCCCCGCTCGGCGCGCTGCCGCTCGCCGTGACGCTGCAGGCGCTCGGCCGGCGCCTGGCCTACCTGGGCCTGTTCGCCCTGCTCACCGTGGTCGGCTGGCTCGAGATGCTCGGCCTGATGCTGGACCCGCACGCCATGTGGAACCAGCCCGACGGCAAGAGCGTGCTCTTCACCTGGCTCGACACCCAGATCCACGTCAACCTGGTGCCCCACCTGCCGGCCGTCGTGCCCTGGTCGTGGGACCACGCCGCCGAGATGCGCTGGGACCTCCTCTTCGCCTGGACGGGCGTGGCCGCGGTCGTCGTGGCCGCGGGCTGCCTCATGCTCGTTGAGCACCGGGCGGCCGAGCGCCGCCGGCTCGCCCTGGCCCGGATGCGCCCCGCCGAGTGATCTCGCCCGCCACGCGCCGCGTGTAAGCGCTTGACACTCCTCTGAAACGAGCCGTATAATGACGAGTACAGCCTGCGTGCGACGGCGCCGCAGCGTTGGGACATCCGGCTCACTGCGGAGGCACCTATCATGGCACAGACCCGTCTCATCATCGTGGATGACAACTCGATTATTCGGCTGGACCTGCGCGAGCTCCTCACCCAGATGGGCTACCAGGTCATCGGCGAAGCCGCCGACGCGCAAACGGCCATTACCCTCGCCCGCGAAGTCCGCCCCGATCTCGTGATCATGGATATCCGCATGCCCGGCGACCTCGACGGCATCGACGCCGCCGCCACGCTCACGCAGGAGCAGATCGCCCCCGTGCTGCTGCTGACCGCCTTCAGCGACCCCGAGCTGGTGCGCCGCGCCACCGAAGCCGGCGTCGTCGGCTATCTGCTCAAGCCCTTCAGCGAGGGCGAGCTCCGGCCCGCCATCGAGGTCACCCTGGCCCGCTTCCGCGAGTTCCGGGAGCTGGCCCACGAGGCCGGCAGCCTGCGCGACCAGCTGGAGACGCGCAAGCTGGTCGAGCGCGCCAAGGGTGTGCTGATGGCCCAGTTCAACCTGGACGAGGCTGAGGCCTTCCGCCGCATCCAGAAGGCGAGCATGGACACCCGCCGCCCGATGAAGGCCATCGCCGAAGCGATCCTGCTGACCAGCCAGGTCAGCGCCTGACTCCCCGCGGCGGCCCTCCCCGGCCGCCGCGCCGCTGTCCCCCGCGATTCGGTCGGGCGTCGCCCGGCGCCGCCAGGATGCCCCGCCGGGGGCCGCCTTGCTGGTGCGATTCGGCGATTGGGGTGCCGCCCGGCGCGGCGTTGCCCGGCGGCTAAAGCCGCGGGCAACAACCACGAAGCCCCCTGCGGGGGCTGCGACGACGAAGCGGTCGGCAGACAGCCGGGATCGTCCCGCCGGGGTCGTCTGTGGGAGCCGGCTCCGTCCGGCGAGGCCCCCCGACCGCCCCGCGCGCAGTCAGTCCGGGATGCGGGCGGCGCAGGGGGCCGCGGGGTCCCCAACCCCCGCCCCCCTGAAACAATCCCGGATCCCGCCACCTGACCCCCGCGGCGGCCCGCCCCGGCCGCCGCGCCGCTGTCCCCCGCATTCGGTCGGGCGTCGCCCGGCGCCGCCAGGATGCCCCGCAGGGGGCCGGCTTGCTGGTGCGATTCGGCGATTGGGGTGCCGCCCGGCGCGGCGTTGCCCGGCGGCTAAAGCCGCGGGCAACAACCACGAAGCCCCCTGCGGGGGCTCAGACGACGAATCGGTCTGCAGGCAGCCGGGATCGTCCCGCCGGGGTCGTCTGTGGGAGCCGGCTCCGTCCGGCGAGGCCCCCCGACCGCCCCGCGCGCAGTCAGTCCGGGATGCGGGCGGCGCAGGGGGCCGCGGGGTCCCCAACCCCCGCCCCCCTAAAAGAACCCCGGATCCGCCAAAAGAGCGTCAGCCGCGTCAGCCAACGTACGATTTACGCTGATACTAGTCCAAAACATGGCTGACGCTCTTTGCGCAAGAGCGTCAGCCGGCGGCCAAGAGCGTCAGCCACGGCAGCCGCCGTGTCCAGCGAGCGCCGCGCCCGCGCGCCGGGACGCGAGCGGACGCATCCCCGAATATTCGAATGGGCGACGCATATACGAATGCGGCCAGGCAGCCGGAGAATCCGATCCCTGGCCGCGCGGTATCGGGGCCGGGCGCGGGGTTGCCGTGCGCGCGGGCGGGGGCGCCCTGCGGCCCTGCTGGCACGGCTGACGCTCTTGCCCAAAGAGCGTCAGCCGAGATCCGGTCTACTATTAGAGATATTCTTACATTGGCCAGCGTGGCTGACGCTCTTTGGGGGCCGGCTGACGCTCTTGCGCAAAGAGCGTCAGCCATGTTTTGGTCTAATATTAGCGCGATTCTCACGTTGGCTGACGCGGCTGACGCTCTTTCGGGGGGTACAGTTTCTCTTCGGCGGGTTGGGGGCGGGCAGGTGCCGCACGGTCTCACGCCTGGGCGGATCCGCCCGGCGGGGGGCGCGGATCGGGGCGCCGGCGCACTGCGGTGCGCTCCAGCCGGCCGCGCGGCGCGTCCGGGGGCCCCACGGGGAAGACGCGCCGAGTATTCGAGGCGGCGAGAGCCGAAGTTGAACAGCAGGCCCACCGGGGCGCCGTGGCCTTCGGGTAACGGAGCACCTGGCCCAGCGGGTCGTCAGTCAACTGGTGGGGGAACGCCTTCAACTCGACGACCACGATGTGCGCGACGAACAGGTCGACCACGAACAGCGCGACCGGCGCGTCGCGATGGACTACCGAGACGGGGTACTGGGTTTCGCCGGCGATCCCGCGGTGCCGGAGTTCGGCGGGCAGGGCCTTCTCGGCGACCTCTTCCTTATAGCCGGGATCCGGGGCGTTGTGCACGGCCCTGGCCACCCCGATGATGCGATAGGTCAGGTGGTTGCCCGTGCCGTCGACGACGAGGGTGCCCGTGCGGAGAGTCTCCTGGCCCCGGCCGCTTCGCCGCGTGGGCCCGGCCCCGGGAGCGGAAGCATTCTGCACGGCCCGCCGCGCCCCGCAACGCGCGCCGGTCCCGACCGCTCGTGGGGCGTGGCGGGCCAACCACGAATATCCGCATTTAAGACGGATATTAAGAAGAGGTGGGGCCGTCCCCTGCGCCTCGGGCGTTCGAGCGTCCGGGGCCACCCGGGTTGCCCTCGGGGCCGGCCGCCGGTACCCCCGCCGTCGGTCTCCGGCACACCGCCCCTCCCGCGGTCCTATCCCTGGGCCGCGTGGCTCCGGGTCGCATACCGGGGCTGCCCGGCCTCATTCATATGTTCGTCTAGTATTCGTCTAATAGTAGGATATTCGGGGCCGGCGGGGGCCACCGGCCGGGTGGACGCCCGAGGCGCAGGGAGCGGCCTCGACCGATTCGTAAATTCGTCGTCCATTCGGATATTCGCGGCCGGCCTGCTCCCCAGGGGGCCGGCTCGCTGCCCAAAAAAGAAACCGCAACCCCCGAAAGAGCGTCAGCCGCGTCAGCCAACGCGAGAATCACACTACCATTAGAGCAAAACATGGCTGACGCTCTTTGCGCAAGAGCGTCAGCCGGCGGCCAAGAGCGTCAGCCGGCCCCAAAGAGCGTCAGCCGCGTCAACCGCCCCGCGGCCTCACTCGGCCTCCGCGTCGACAGGCGGCTCCTCCGTGCCGATGTCCCACATGCGCTCCATATCGGGGTTCGAGTAGCACTGGAACGCCATCAGCGTCTGCGTGTGCGTGATCGTGCGGATCGCCGTCACGTCGCCGGTCACCAGGTCGGCCAGCCGCTCGTACTCGGGCGTGCTCACGATCGCCACCAGGTCCCACTCGCCCGTGACCGAGTAGACCTGGCGCACCCCCGCGATCTTCAGCAGCGCCTGCGCGGTCTCCGGCACCGTGTGCCGCGCCGCGTTGATCATCACCAGAGCCGTTACCATCTGCGTCGCTCCTCGCTGCTCCTTGCTCATTCGGCGATCGGGTCCCGACCGCTCTCCCAACACCACTGCACCAGGCCGAAGCCCTCGGGTAATACGGCCGCGTAGACCGCCTCCAGCGCCGCGTAGGCCGCCGCGGCATCGGGCGCGGCCAGATAGGCGCGCACCCGCGCGGCCAGGGCCGGGTCGCGCGCGGCCAGGTCGGCGGGCAGGCGCTTCCACTTCGGCATCCAGACCCGCCGCCGCGCATAGCGCAGCGCCAGCACCGCCGCCAGCGCCTGGTCCATCACCAGCCGCGCGGCCGCCGGGTCGGTCCCCGCGACGTCGGCGGCGTCCAGCAGCAGGTCGATCGCGGCATAGCGCTCGCGGGCGACCGCTTCGGCGTCGAGGGGCGGCGGGCCGGCCGTGTAGGCCGCGCGGCTGCGCGCCTGCCAGGCGGCCACTTCGGCCGCGGCGCCGGGGCGCACGTAGACCGGGCGACCGTAGCCCACCATGTGCATCGCGTGCGCGTCGGCGGTCAGCAGCGCGCGATCAAGCGCGGCCGGGGGGTTCAGGAAGACCTCCACGGGCACGCCGTCGACCAGAAAGCTGCGCCGCTGCCGATAGGGCAGATCGGCCATCACCCAGCAGTCGAGGTCGCTGGTCGGCCCGCCCTCGCCGCGTACCACCGATCCCGCCAGCAGGATCGCCGCCACCTCCGGCCGCGCCCCGTACTCGGCGACGACCGCGCGCAGCGCCGCCGCCTGCTCCGGGCTCAGGCCGGCGAACGCCGCGGCATCCGGCGCCGGGGCGCCCGGGGCAGCCAAGGTCAGCGCGGGAACCCGAGCCCGCGTGCCCGCATGCTCAGCCAGGTGTCGCCGATGATCAGGTGGTCGAGCACGTCGACGTCGAGCAGCTTGCCCGCGCCGACGATCTGCTCGGTGATCTCGACGTCCTGCCGCGACGGCGTCGGGTCGCCGCTCGGGTGGTTGTGCGCCACCAGGATGGCCGGGCCGTTGACGCGGATCGCCTCCTTGAACACCTCGGCAACGCGCACCAGGCTGCTGTTGACGGTGCCGCGGTGCACGTCGACCGTCTTCAGGATCTGGTGCTTCGTGTTCAGGATGATCACGCGCAGCACCTCCTGCTCCAGCGGCCGCATCTCGACCACGAGCAGGTCGCCGATCGCCTTCGGCCCGTCGACGCTCATGCGCAGGCGCGGCTCGGCACGCAGCAGCCGCTGGCCGATCTCGAGGGCCGCCTTCAGTTGGCAGATCTTGGCCTCGCCCAGGCCGTGCACTTCGCGGAGGCTGCTGATCGGCAGACGGCTCAGGCCGCTCAGCCCGCCCTGTTCGTGCAGCAGCCGCCCGGCCAGGTCGAGCACGGTCTCGCGCGCCGAGCCGGTGCCGAGCAGGATCGCCAGCAGCTCCGCGTCGGTGAGCGCCGCGGGCCCCTGCTCCAGCAGGCGCTCGCGCGGCCGCGATTCGCGCGGCAATTCCTTGAGCGTGGGGCGGGACCGCGCGGGCGTCTCCGCGCCGTCGGGGGTATACAGCACCACGTCGACGGGCGCATCCTCGGGGCGCGGGCGGCGACGGCGGGCGGGGGCCGGGGGGTACAAGATGTCGGTCATCGGGCTGGGCAGGACCTCCGAGGGATTGATCGCCCTATCGGGCAATCAATCCAACAGCCGTGGGAATGTGCCCGTATTATAGCACACCGTCCCGGCGGGCGGCGGGAAGAAGGACCCCCGGGTGCGCCCGCGCACGCCCGGCGGGCGGCGCGGCCCGGCCGCCGCGCTGTGCGCGAGACGGCGGGCTGCCCGAGGCGCGGGGGGAGCGGGGAGCGCGGTGCTGCGGCGGCGGCCCGACTGGAGCGCTGCCGCGCCGTCCCCTTGTCATCTTGAGCGTTAGCGAAAGATCTCCGACTCGGGCGGCCTGCCCTGGGCAGCGCCCCGGCCACCGGGTGGCCGGTCGGCGCGGAAAGGCCTGCCTCAGGGCCGCATCCGGGAGTCGGAGATCCCTCACTGCGTTCGGGATGACAAGATACGGTAACGTTTGTCAAGCGGCGCGCTCCACCGATTGGGGTTGGCCGTACGCCGGATCGAAGGTTTGCTGCTTGCTCACCAGTGCCCAGGCCAGATGCAACAGCTTGCGGGCGACCGCACAGAGGGCTACTTTGGACGCTTTACCGGCGGCCTTCAACCGGGCGTAGAAGGCCCGCAGCACCGGATTGCAGCGTACGCTACTTACCGCCGCCATGTACAACGCCGCGCGCAGCCGGGCGTGGCCCCCCCGCCCGATATGGGGCCGCCCGCGCACGCTACTGCCCGACTGCCAGGGGTGCGGGGCCAGGCCCGCAAAGGCCGTGGCCGCTTCGACCGTCGGACAGCCCGCAAAGTTGGCGGTCGCGACCACCAGCCAGGCCGCCGTCACCAGCCCCACGCCGGGAATGCTCTGCAGCCGCACGATGCTTGCCGCCCAGACATCGTCCGTGGCAAGCACCGCGCTCAGCTCCCGCTCCACGGCGGCAATCTGCGCGGTCAGCTCCACCAGGAGGCGGCTTTGGCTCTCCGCCACCGCGGGCACCACCACTTGCTCGTGCCGCAAGGCGTGCTGCTGGTTGCTCACCTGCGTGCGCAGCGCGATCAGGCTGTCGCGCCAGGCCAGCCGCTGTTGCAACTCGTGATAAATCGCCGGGGGCGGGCTCCAGCGGGGCGGGTTGAGCTTGGCCCCGAGCAGCGCCAGCATCTTGGCATCGAGCGGGTCGGTCTTGGCATGCTGCAAGATGGCTTTGGCAAAATCATGGGCCTGTTTGGGGTTGACGACACTAACGTGATAGCCGGCCTCATGCAGCGCCACCGCCAAGCGGATCCAATAGGTACTGGTCGCTTCCAGCACGATGAGGGTCTGCGCGGGAGCGACCGCGGTCGCGGCGAGGGCCTCGTGCAAGGCCAGGTAGCCGGCCGGCGCTTGGTCGAAGCGCAGGGGCCGGGACAGGGGCTGGTCCGCGCGGCCCCAGGCGGCGGTGAAGGAGCGGGCGGCGATATCCACGCCGACGAAGAGTTCAGGAGCAGACGCAGCAAGGGTAGTCATGGGAACCTCCACATAAGCAGGGGGTCGAAGCGGGTCAGGGTCTCGGGAGGCGACGCATCTACCCTCGTAATGCGTGGTCGAGCCACATCATACGGTCCAGACTGCATCTGCCTCCACCGGGCGGGGGTTACTCTTGTCAACGCGCTCGGGGGCGCGGGGAGAGCCCGAACCTCACCGCCCGGGGAAGACCGATGATTTGATTCGATTGATTCGATTCGACGTGATTTTATTATAGAGGGGGAGGCGCGGCAAGACGGCCCTGTCGCGGCGGGACGGCTGACGCGGCTGACGCTCTTTGGGGGATCCGGGGTTACTTTAGGGCGGTTTGCGGACTCCTCGGCCCCCTGCCCCGCCCGCATCTCCGACTACCTGCGAGCGAGGCGGTCGGGCGGCCTCGCCGGACGGAGCCGGCTCCCACAGACGATCCCGGCGGGACGATCCCGGCTGCCTGCAGACCGATTCGTCGTCGCAGCCCCCGCAGGGGGCTTCGTGCTTGTTGCCCGCGGCTTTAGCCGCCGGGCAACGCCGCGCCGGGCGCCCGTCGTCAGGCCAGCGCCTGCGCCAGGTCCTGCAGCAGGTCGTCGCCCGACTCGATGCCGACGCTGAGGCGGATCAGGTTGTCGGGCACGGCCAGAGGCGAATTGGCCACGCTGGCGTGGGTCATCGTCGCCGGGTGCTCGATCAGGCTCTCGACGCCGCCCAGGCTCTCGGCCAGCGCGAAGAGGCGCGTGCGTTCGACGATCGCCGCCGCGGCGGCCTTACCGCCCCGCACGTCGAACGAGACCATGCCCCCGAAGCAGCGCATCTGCCGCTGGGCAAGCGCGTACTGCGGGCCGCTTTCGAGCCCGGGGTAGCGCACCCGCTCGACGCGCGGGTGCCCGGCCAGGAAGGTCGCGATGCGCAGGGCGTTCGCCTCGTGCGCCCGCATGCGCACGGCCAGCGTCTTGATGCCCCGCAGCACCAGCCAGCAGTCGAACGGCCCGGGCGTGGCGCCCATGGCGTTCTGCAGGTACTTCAGCTGTTCGTACCAGGCCGCGTCGCTCGTGAGGATCGCGCCGCCGACCACGTCGCTGTGCCCGCCGAGGTACTTCGTCGTGCTGTGCACCACCAGGTCGGCGCCCAGCGCCAGCGGCTGCTGGCCATAGGGCGAGGCGAAGGTGTTGTCGGCGATCAGCCGTCCGCCGCGCGCGTGCGTCTGCGCGGCCACGGCGGCGATGTCGATCAGCTTCATCAGCGGGTTGCTCGGCGTCTCGATCCAGACAGCGCGCGTCTGCGCTTGCCACGCGGAGTCGACCGCCGCCGGATCGGTCAGGTCGACATAGCTGAAGTCGAGGCCGTACTCGCGCAGCACGCGCTCGAAGAGCCGGAAGGTGCCGCCGTAGACGTCGTTCGCCACCACGAGATGGTCGCCCGGCCGGAACGTGTGCATGAGCGTCGTCTCGGCGCCCATGCCCGTCGCGAAGGCCAGGCCGTAATCGGCGCCCTCGAGCGCCGCCAGGCAGGTTTCGAGCGCGGTGCGCGTCGGGTTGCCCGTGCGGCCGTACTCGTAGCCCTTGTGGTGGCCCAGCGACTCCTGCGCGTAGGTCGAGGTCTGGTAGATGGGCACGACCACCGCGCCGGAGGTCGGGTCGGGCGCCTGGCCCGCGTGAATGGCCAGGGTTTCGAAGCCGAGCGGGCCGAGCTCGAGGTCCGAGGGCGGCACCGGCGCTGGCGCCGGTCCCTCGGCGGCGTTGCCGGGGGCGGGTTCGGGACTCATCTTACGGAGGCTCCTCATACGTTACACTAATACTGCGGCGCGGCCCAATCGCCGCGGGGCGGCCCGAGCCATTGTAGCCGCGGGTCCGCGCGCCTGTCAAGCCGGGCGCCCGACCCGCCCGCCACGGAGGACTCTTGATGCGTAGCCTCGTGCTCACCCTCGGCCCCGACGACCCGGCCACCGCCCTCGGCACCATCGCCGCCACCAACCTGGCGGGCCCGGGCGGCCGCATCCTCGTGCACAAGGGCGAGCGGCTCGACGCCGAAGCCGTGGCCGCGCTGGCCGATCTGGCGGCCGCCGCCCCAGGCACGCGCGTGTCGCTCCTGCGCCTCGACGGCGACGACGTGGACGAGCGGGAGGCCGCCCGCCTGCTCGCCGCCGCGCTGGCCGGCCCCGGCGTCGCCGCGCGCCCGCCGGCCCAGGGCCGTTGCCGCCTCGTCGCCGCGCACGCCGGGCTGCTCTGCGTCGACGGCGCCGCCCTGGCCGCGGCCAACGCCGTGCCCGACGTCTCGATCTACACCCTCTTCGACGGCACCCCCGTCGCCGAGGGCACCTTGCTCGCCGAGGCGAAGGTCACGCCGCTGGTCGCGCCGCGCGCTCGGGTGGCCGAGGCGGCGGCCATCCTCCGGGGGAGCGCCGAGTCCTCCGCGCTGGCGGTGCGGCCGTTCCAGCCGCACCGCGCGGGCCTGCTGATCCGCGAGCGCCTCGCCCCGGCCGCGACCGCCCGCCTGGCAGGCGTGCTCCGCGGGAAGCTGGCCTGGTTCGGCTCGACCCTGGCCGAGTCCGACGTGCGCTACACCGGCGACTCGCCCGCGTCGGTGGCCGCGGGGCTTCGCGGGCTGCTGGATGCAGGCGTGACCCTGCTGCTGACGGCGGGCGGCTCCACGAGCGACCCGGCCGACGCCACGCTGACCGCGCTGCCAGGCCTCGGCGCGACCCTGCTGCGGCGCGGCGTGCCGATTCATCCCGGCAGCCTGCTCTGGCTCGCCGCCCGCGACGCCACGCTGATCGTCGGCGTGCCCTCCTGCGGCGCCTTCTCCGGGCAGACCTCGCTCGACCTGCTGCTGCCCCGCCTGCTCGCGCTCGGCCCGGCGGGCGCGGCGGGACTGGAGCACCTGGCGGCGGGCGGCCTGCTCACCCGCGGCATGGACCACCGCTTCCCGCCCTACCCCGACGTGACCGCCGATTAGCCGCGCGCGGGGCGGGCCGGCGGCCGCAGCAGGCGCCGCGTGAGCTGCGCGACAAGCTCCAGCGTCGCCTCCAGCGTCTCGGGCGCAATGCCCGCCCAGGTGTCGCTCCAGCGCCGCCGGTTGGGCAGCCGGCCCTCCTCGTCCAGCCCCATCAGCGTGAGCGCGCGATAGCCCCGCGCCATCGCCACCTGCGCGTCGGTCGGCAGCGTGTGGAAGCTGCGCGTCTGGAAGTGCAGCCCGCGGCGGAAGGCCACCGACGAAGCTGTGGCGACCAGCTCGGCGTCGGCCAGCCAGGGCCAGACCAGCCCCTCCTGCTTCACGATCGTCGGCAGGCCCGCGCCCACGCTGTCGACGTTCAGGAAGAGCGTCGTCGCCGTGTCGATCTCGTCGGCGTGCGCGTCGAGGAAGTGCCGCATCCCGGCGAGGCCCGCCGCCCCGCAGCCGGTGAAGACCACCCACAACTCGCCCGGCTCGCTCGCGTCGGGCGGCGGCAGCGCCAGCTGCTCGGCCGCCACGAGCACCACGGCCGCGCCGCTGGCGTTGTCGTTCGCCCCGGCCAGCGGCGGCATGGTCAGCTCCCGGTAGAGCAGGCCGGCGAGGGGGGCCAGCAGGAAGGCGCCCGCGGCCAGCCCGAGGCGGTCGGCCAGCGTGCGCGGCCGGCTGCCGACCGGCGCGAAGGGTCGTAGCGCCGCGGCGAGCGCGCCCGCTCCGAGGGCCAGGCCGGCGCCGACGAAGGCGCGGCGGAAGCCGCTCAAGAGGCGCGGGTGGAAGGGCAGCGCCACGCGGCTCGTGTCGAGGTGCGCGAGCAGCACGACGCGCCGCGCCGGTGCGCCTGACCCGATCGGCCGCGGCCGGCGCGCCACGACGTTCGCGCTGCGCCCGCGCGGCAGGCCCGGCAGCCGCGCCACCGTGGGCACCCCCAGCGCCTCGGCCAGGAAGCCGCCGAGCGCGCTGAGCCCGAGCGCCATCCCCAGGTAGGGGAGGCGTCCGCCCAGCAGGCCCGCCGCCGCGCCCCCGCCATAGAAGAGGCCATAGGTCCAGCCGAGCGTGCGCGCCCCCTCGAACGGCTCCAGCGTGACCTCGTAGCCCGCGCGGCGGAGCCGGTCGATCATGAAAGCCGCGGCCAGCCGCTCGCCCGGGCCCGCCGACGGCCGCGGCCCGATCTGCTCGGCCAGCAGTCCGACCACGGCCAGCAGCTCGCGCTGGCGGTCGGTCTGCGGCACGGGCGCGGCGAGGTCGGGGGACTTGTCGGGCCGGGGGGTCGAGGGATTCGTCACGGTCATGGCACGGCTCCTTGTCGGCGCCTCCGGGCACGCGTGGACCCCGGAGACGAATGTGCGGCATCTCTACAGACTGAAACGAAAGCCGGCCGGGGAATGCGCGCCATCCCTGGCACATGGCTTGCGTGACATCCGTATACAGAATACAGTTCGCGTGCAGAATGCGGTCCACCGACCGCGCGAGGAGGGAAGCGCTATGACAACCGCCAACCCCGGGGCCGCCCCGGTCCTGATCTATTCCACGCCCACCTGACCCTGGTGTGCCAAGGCGAAGGAGTTTCTTTCGCAGCGTGGAGTACCCTATACGGTGAAGGATGTGTCGCGGGACCGCCAGGCCGCGATGGAGATGGTGCGCCGATCGGGCCAGCAGGGCGTGCCCGTCATCGTGATCGACGACCAGGTGGTCGTCGGCTTCAACCGCCCGCGCCTCGAGCAGTTGCTCGCTCGGCGGCCCGCCGCCGGAGCCGCCCCGCGCCGCGGCCTCGGCGCCCTGGTGGGCGACGCGGCGGCGCAGGCGCGCCGCCTGCCCGGCATCCCGAGCGACGGCGCCTACGTGGGCGGCGTCAAGCCCGGCAGCCCGGCCGAGCGCGCGGGCCTGCACGCGGGCGACGTGATTACCGCCGTCGACCGCACGCCGGTCCACAGCGCGGCCGACCTCGAGCGCGCCCTCGCCGCCCACGCCATGAACCCGCACCCAATCGTCGCCTACGAGCGCAACGGCACCGGCCACCAGGTCGAAGTCTCCTTCGACCAGGCTTGAGCCGGGATGCCGGTGGGCGGCACGTCTGTGGGAGCCGGCTCAGTCCGGCGAAGCCGCCCGTCCGCCCCGCTCCCAGGAGAGCCGGGATGCCGGAGCGCGCCGTCTGTGGGAGCCGGCTCCGTCCGGCGATGCCGCCTCACCGCCCCGCTCGCAGGAGAGCCGGGATGCCGGAGCGCGCCGTCTGTGGGAGCCGGCTCAGTCCGGCGATGCCGCCTCACCGCCCCGCTCGGGGGCCGCCGCCCCGCCGCTGCGTGCCCGCGACGCCCAAGGCCAGTCAGCCGCGCTCGCGACCGGGCCCGCCGCCACCGGATTCTCCTCGATATACGCCACAATGTCGGCGAGCGACTCCTCGGCGCGCAGCGCATGGTCCTGAAACCCGTCGGCCCACAGCGGCGCCGGCCCGCCCACCCGCGCCACCTGCAGCCCGGTGAAGGAGGCAAACCGGCGCATGACCCCGGCCAGCGAGGCCCCGGTCCCCAATTGGAACAACAGGTGGATATGATCCGGCATGAGGCAGTAGGCGATCAGCCGGATCAGCGCCAGATCCTCCAGCCACCGGAGTGATCCGAGTAGGATCTCCGGCACTCCCGGCTGCACGAGCGGGCCTGCCGCCATCCGCTGCGCGGGGGGCAGCGCGGCCGAGAGGCGCAGGCGGGTTGCCTTGGTGATGAAGTAGGCACGTCCCGGCTCGGAGACGCGCCCGCGCCGGAGCGCCTGGGAGCCGATAGGCGGCTTCTCCATCCCACCACCTCCTCACCTTCCCTGGACAGCAGGGCCCGCACCCCGCGGGCATCCCGGCTCCTCTGGGAGCAGGGCGGACGGGCGGCCTCGCCGGACGGAGCCGGCTCCCACAGACGAGCCGCCCCAGAGTCCGGCCTGCGGATAGACCTAATCTCCACCCACCATCGCCGGACGGAGCCGGCTCCCACAGACGAGCCGCCCCCACCCCCCGCCGCTACAGCAGCAGCGCGAGCAGTGCCTTCTGCGCGTGGAGGCGGTTCTCCGCCTCGTCGAACACCAGCGACTGCGGGCCGTCCATCACCTCGTCCGTGATCTCCTCGCCGCGGTGCGCGGGCAAGCAGTGCAGCACCTGGCAGCCCGCGCCCGCTTGCGCCAGCAGGGCCGCGTTCACCTGGTAGGGACGGAAGATCGGCCGGCGCGCGTCCGCTTCGGCCTCCTGGCCCATGCTGGCCCACGCGTCCGTGAAGAGCACGTCCGCGCCGGCCACGGCCGCCGGGTCCCGGCTGAACGTCAAGGCGGCGCCGCTCGCCTGCGCCGCGCGCGCCGCGATCGCGCGGTAGTGCGGCCGCACGTCGTAGCCCTCCGGCGAGATCACCACCATGTCGATGCCCAGCTTGGCCGCGGCAATCATCAGCGAGTGCGTCACGTTGTTGCCGTCGCCGATCCAGGCGAAGCGCAACCCCTGCAGCCGGCCCCGCTTCTCCCAGACGGTGAACAGGTCGGCCAGGATCTGGCACGGGTGCTCCTCGTCGCTCAGGCCGTTGATGACCGGCACGCCGGAGTAGCGCGCCAATTCGTCGACCTTCGACTGCTCGAACGTGCGCGCCATAATACCGTCGACCATGCGCCCGAGCACCCGCGCCACGTCGGCCACGCTCTCGCGCTTGCCCAGCCCGATGTCGTTCGGGCCGAGATACAGCGCGTGCCCGCCCAGCTGCTGCATGCCCACCTCGAACGAGACGCGCGTGCGCGCCGACGGCTTCTCGAAGATCATCGCCAGGCTCTTGCCCGCCAGGATCGGGTGGGGCTGGCCCGTCTTCACCCGCAGCTTCAGGTCGCGCGCCAGCTCAAAGATGCGCCATAGCTCCTCGGCCGTCAGCGCGTCGATCGACGTCACGCTGCGGCCCTTCATGCTCACTGCCATAGGTGCTCCCTGCTCCTTTAGTGCGAGTTGGCTATCGGCCGGATGAAGTCGGCGGCGGCGCGCAGCACGGTGCCGGCCTCACCGTCGAGGGCCGCCAGAGCGCGGAAGAGGTGCGTGATGATGGCCTCGCGCCCGCCCGCTTCGACGAAGTTGAGCGCCGCCTGCACCTTCGGACCCATGCTCCCCTGCGCGAAGTAGCCCGCGTCCAGATAGGCCCGCGCCTGCGCCGGGGTCAGCCGGCCCAGGTTCTGCTGCGCGGGCTCGTGGTAATGCAGCGCCACCTGCTCGACGTCCGTCAGGATCAGCAGGCGCGCCGCGCCCACCTGCTCCGCCAGCAGCGCGCCCGCCAGGTCCTTGTCGATCACCGCTTCGACGCCGGTCAGGCTGCCGTCGGGCTCGGCGATCACCGGCGTGCCACCGCCGCCCCCGGCGATGACGATCAGCCCGTCGGCCATCAGCGTGCGGATCGCCCCGATCTCGGCGATGGCGCGCGGCTGCGGCGAGGCGACCACGCGCCGCCAGCCCCGCCCGCTGTCCTCGACCAGGCGCACCCCCGTGTAGCGCAGGCGCTGCGCCTCCGCCGCCGAATAGAACGGGCCCACCGGCTTGCTCGGCGCCTGGAACGCCGGGTCGTCGCGGTCGACGATCACCTGCGTGACCACGGTCGCGATGCGGCCGGCGGCCGGGTGGCCGCGGCGCGCCAGAGCGTTGTGCAGGCACTGCTGGATCATGTAGCCGATCCAGCCCTGGGTCATGGCCCCGGCCACGTCCATCGGCATCGCCGGCACCTGCGCCGCGCCCGCCGCCTGCTGCAGCAGCAGGCTGCCCACCTGCGGCCCGTTGCCGTGCGTGATCACCAGGCGGTAACCCCGCTCCACCAGTTCGGCCAGCGCCTCGGCGGCACGCGCCACGTTGGCGAACTGCTCGGCGCTCGTGCCGCGCTCGCCCGCGCCCTTGATCGCGTTCCCGCCCAGCGCCACGACCAGGATCTCTTGCGTTGCCGGCAGCGCGGGCGCGTGTTCGGTGCGCACCGCGGGCGGCGTCTCGACCACCATGCCCGATCCTTCCCCGCTCACATCTCGTACGGCGCGCGCTCCAGCGGCATCGTCATGCACCGCGGCCCGCCCCGCGCCCGGGACAGCTCCAGCCCGCTAATCTGGATCGCGTACTTCTTCTCCGGGTGGCTGCGGATCTCGGCCATCCGCGCCGTATCCTCCACCCAATGGCCGCCCTCCGGCAGCCGGGGATCCGGCTCCCAGCGCACCAGATCCTCCTGCGCGACCAGCCGGTAGCCTGCGGCCTGCAGCGCCAGGAAGGTCTGCTCGTTGCGCTCGTAGCCCAGAATCAGCCCGGGCCGCAGCGCGAAGGCGTTGGCCCCGTCGGTCCACTGCTCGCGGTCCTGGTAGAGCCGGCTCGACCCGCCGCACGGGATCGCGTGGATCGGGTGGCCGAGCTCCTCCTCCAGGCAGGCGATCAGCGAGCGGTGCTCGGGCTCGGCGCGCAGCACGCCGTGCACGTCGCGGCTCAGGCGCACGATGCCCACCTGTTCGCCGCCGCCCGGCAGGATCAGCGGCGGGTAGACCAGCACCTCGTCGCGGCTCAGGAAGGTGAAGATCGTGTCGAGGTGCATCGTGCTGCGCTGCTTCGGCATGATCACCGCGTAGATCGTCCGCACCGGGCTGCCCCGGCGCCGGAGCTCGCGCGCCAGCATGTCGATGCCCTCGTTCGACGTCCGCTCGCTGGCGCCGATGAGCAGCAGGTCCGGCCGCACGACCAGGATGTCGCCGCCCTCGACCGTGTAGATGTCGTGGCCGCTGTTGGAGCGCAGCGCGCGGATCTGCTCGCTCTGCAGCCGATCGAACCAGATCGGCGGCTCGGCGCCGCCCGCGGCGAAGAGCGGGTGGTGCGTGAAGATGTAGCGCAGCAGCAGCGGCTCGCGCCGCCGCGCCGGCCGCGCCATCTGCGCCAGCACCACGCCGTCGCCCACGACGACCGCGGGGTCGCGCATGAACACGATGTTCGGGATCGGCGGCACCGTGTAGGGATAGGTGTCGAGCGCCCCGGCCAGGCTGCCGCTCGCCGCGGGCTTCTCCCAGCCCGCCAGCAGGCGGGCGGCCAGCGCGCCGGGCGGCTCCTCCAGCAGCCGGAAGCGCACCTCCTCGCTCAGCCCCTCGAGCGCGCAGACGTCGGCGATCAGCTGGCGGCGCACGTACTCGTCGGCCAGCACGTCGGTCAGCAGGTTCAGCAGTTCCAGCACACCCTCGGGCGGCGTGATGATGCCCATCAGCCGCCGAAACGCCTCGTGCTCGCGCGCCGCCAGGTCGACGTAGAGGATGTCGTCGAAGAGCAGGTCGTGGCGCAGGCCCGGCGTCATGCGCCGGATCTCCTCGCCCGGCTGGTGCAGCATCACGCGCTGCAGCGCGCCGATCTCCGAGGTAATGCAGAGGTTACTCACCGGCGGGCTCCGTCTCGCGCACCAGCGGCAGCACCAGGCTGTGCGGCCCGCCGTGCCCGCGCGACAGCTCGGAGCCGCGGATGCGCAGCACCCACTTGCCGGGCGCGGTCAGCGGCAGGCTGCGCCCGCCGTAGAGCACCTCGTTGCCGTCGATCACCTCGTAGCCGGCCTGCGCCAGCGCGGCCACCGTGCGCTCGGTGCTCCGATAACTGAAGATCTTGCCCGGCGCCACGGCCAGCAGGTTCGCGCCGCTGAACCACTCCTCGCGCTCCTGGTCGATCGGGTCGTCGCCGCCGCAATAGATCGGCCGCAGGTCCAGCCCGTCGTCGCGCAGACCTGCCAGGAAGGAGGAGCGCCGCTGGGGCTGCGCGCCGCCCCGGCCGAGCTCCATGCGGATCACGTCGACCGAGGCCGGGCCGTAGGGCGCGAACACGGGCCGGTAGAGCACGCATTCCTCCCGGCTGAGCAGGCTGAAGACCGAGTCGAGGTGATTATGGCCCGACGGCAGCCGCAGCACGTAGAGGATCATTTGCCGGCCCGCCGCCTGCGCGGCCGCCTCCCAGGCGCCCGCCAGGCGCTGCACGGCCGGCATCGTCGTGCGCGGGCTCACGCCCACCGCGACCAGGTCGCGGCGCAGCGCAAGGACGTTGCCGCCTTCCAGATAGGCGGCATGCGCCGGGTAGAGACCGGTCCGCGCCGCGGGCCCCGGCTGCAATTCGGGCTCCTCCCAGTGCGGCAGCTCGGCGGCGCCGGCCACGCGCGGCCCCGCGGGCCAGCGCTCCACGCCCGCGAAGCGCGGGTGCGTGCTCAGCACGAAGTCGAACAGCAGCGTCTCGCGGCGCCGCGGATAGGCCGCCATGCGGCTGGTGACCACGCGGTGGTCGACCACGGCGCCCGCGTCGCGCATGAACATCAGGTTGGGCAGCGGCATCAGGTGGAACAGCCGCCCCTCCACGAAGCGCGTCAGCCGGTCCTCGTCCTCCAGCAGGTCGAGCTTTTCCAGCTCCGGCGTGCTGAAACCGCCCGCCAGGCCCGGGTTGTTCGTCTCGATGCCCTCGATCAGCGTCCAGGCCAGCGCGGTGAAGGCGCCGTCGGTCGCCAGATGCTGCAGGTGCTCCTCCAGGTAGCCCAGGCGGCGGCTGGGCGCGGGCGGCGGCGCCTCCGCCACGGGCGCGGGCGCCTCGGCCAGACCGCGGGCGCGCGCCAGGTCCGTGCGCAGCGCGTGCTCCTCGGCCAGGCGGTGCAGGCCGCGCGCGAACGGCGGCGGCTCCGCTTCCAGCAGGGCCACGCGCGCCAGCAGCGTGTCGAGCGCGTCCGGCGTCGCCGCCTCCAGCGCCTCGCGCAGCAGGTCGTGGAAGTAGTGGATGCGGACGCCGAGGTGGCGGCTCAGGATCGTGCTGAACCAGTCGTGCTCGGCCTGGGCATAGCGCGTGTAGAGCAGGTCGTCGAAGAGGAAGTGGTCGCGCGTCGCCGGGGTCATGCGCACCAGCTCGCGGCCGGGCCGGTGCATAATCGCTTCGCGCAGGATATCGATTTCGCTAAAGACGTTGACGTTCGCCATTGAACTCCGTCTTCCCAGGATCGGGCTGGGCGCCGGGGAGCGGCCGTACCGGCTCCCCGGCGCCCCGGTTACATCGCGTCGGGCGCGGCGATGCCCAGCAGGCCGAGGCCGTTGGCGATCGTCTGGCGCGCCGCGGCGGTGAGCGCCAGGCGCGAGCGCCGCAGCTCGGGCGTCTCGGCGTTCAGGATGCGCGAGGTGTCCCAGAACTTGTTGAACGCCTCGGCCAGGTTGAACAGGTAGCGCGTCAGCGTCACCGGGTTCAGCTGCACCGCCACGCGCTGCACTTCCTCCGGGAAGCGGCTGATCAGGTCGAGCAGCGTGAGCTCGGCGTTCAGGCTGACCAGGCGGCGCTTCTCCGGGTCGCGGTCGTCGATGTCGCGCAGGTGGTCGAGCCGCGCGATGTCGGGCTCGGACAGCTGCAAGCGCCCGAAGGCCAGCGGCCCCGCCGTGTCCGGCCCCTCGGCCGCCGCCTTGGCGAGCACACTGCTGGCGCGCGCGTGGGCGTACATGATGTATGGCGCGCTCTGCTGGCGCGGGTTCAGCGCCTGCTCCCAGTCGAACACGATGACCGTGTTATTGTCCTTGTCGAGCATACCGTACTTCATCGCGCCCAGCGCGATCATGCGCGCCACGGCGTCCTTCTCCTCGGCGGCCAGGCGCGGGCGCTCGCCTTCCGGGCGGCGCTCCAGGTTGTCGGCCTCCACCTGGTCGATCTCGGCGCGCGCCCGCTCGAAGGCCTCGCGCTCGAAATCCTCGTACAGCGGCATGTTGCCCTTGCGCGACGAGAACGCGCCCTCCTTCGTGCCCACGATCTCGTAGCCCAGCTGCTCGCACTGGTCGGCCTGCGGGAAGCCGTAGAGCTCGAGCACGCGGAAGACCTGCTGGAAATAGAACGACTGGCGCACGTCGATCACGTAGATCGAGCGGTCGACGTGGTAATCCTCGAACTTGCGGCGCGCCAGCGCCAGGTCCTTCGTCGCGTAGAGCGTTGTGCCGTCGGAGCGCAGCACCACGAGCACGCGGAACGGGTCGCGCTCGGTCAGCGTGCCGTCCTTGGCCTTCCGGTAGAGCTGGGCGGCGTACTTCTCGCGCAGATCCGGGTGCGCGCGCAGCTGCTGGTCGATGCGCACGAGCACCGGCCCGGCCTCCGCGCGCAAGTCCTCCGCGATGCCCCGGCGGACGAGCTCGGCCACCATCTCGCGGCCCTCCTCTTCCACCTGGCTCTCGTAGAACTCCACGTCGAAGTGCACGTCGAGCGTCGCGTAGACCTCGGCGAACTCGTCGAGGCTCCACTGCCGCGTGCGCTGCCACAGCGCCATCAGGTCGGGGTCGCGCGCCTCCCAGCGGGCGAAGAGCGCGCGCACGTCCTCGCGCCAGCCCGGCACCTCCGGCCACCAGGCGAAATGGGCATCCAGGCGTGTGTACTCGTCGCCCAGCGGGCTCCCCGGCGGCAGCAGGTCGCCGAGCCCCTTCCAGAGCGCGGCGAGCACGGCCGGGTCGATCGTCGTCAGGTCGATGTCCGTGCCGAGCTCCTCGTCGGGCTGGTGCGCATTATCCGCGTCCGAGTCGGGCCCGGCGATCGCCACCGCCTGCAGCAGCCGCTCCACGTCGGCGCGCGCCGCGGCGTCGCTCTCGCCGTGCGCCTGCAGCCAGGCGGTCAGGGCCGCGCCCAGGGCCGGGTCGCGCAGCGCGTCCGCGATGAGCCCCAGCACGTGCTTGCGGTACTCCAGGCGCGCGTCCGCCTCGCTGTAGAGCGTGCCCAGCCAGCGCCCGCGCCCGCTCTCCGGCTCCCGCCCTGGATGGAAGGTCAGGTAGCACCACAGGCACTTGATGACGTGCATGCCGATGTCGCCCGGATAGGTCGCGGCGAGCACCGGATAGCCCGCGGCGCGCAGGATGCGCACCATCGCGTCGCCGAGCACGATGTTGCGCAGGTGGCCCACGTGGACCGCCTTGTGCGTGTTCGGCTGGGCGAACTCGACCATCACCTGCTGCGTCTGCGGCGCGCCGTGGCCCCAGCCGGCGCCCCGCGCGGCGATCTCCCCAATCAGGCCATTGGCGAACGCCGGGATGTCGACGTAGAAGTTGACGAAGCCGCGCAGCGCCTCGACGCGCTCCACGAGGGGATGCGGCGGCAGCGCGGCGACAATGGCCTCGGCCACCTCCTGCGCGCCGTTCGGTCCGCGCCCCAGCGCCTTGGCCACCGCGCTCGCGTAGCCCCAGCACCCGCTCAGCGGCAACGGCCGCAACTCCAGCGTCCGCTCATTCGGGGCATAGCCCAGCCCGCGCACCGTGGACTCCAGAGCGGCGCGCAGAGTTGTCGCCAGGTCCATCACGCTGGCGGGCGGGGTCGTCGTTGGGGGTTCCACGATGCGTCCTCCTTTCGCGAATGCTGGGCGCCCGGTCGGGGCAGGCCCGGCCGCGCGGGCACAACAAAATGCGCCGTACGCGCGGCGTACCTGGAATTATACGCCATTTGCCGCGAATCGCGCAACGCACCGCGCCCCCCGACCGGCCGGGATGGGCGGGCGAATCGTCTGTGGGAGCCGGCTCAGCCCGGCGATGCCCCCGCACCGCTCGGCTCAGGGGAAGCCGGGATGGGTGGGCGAATCGTCTGTGGGAGCCGGCTCAGCCCGGCGATGCCCCCGCACCCCGCGGCTCGGGAGAAGCCGGGATGCCGGAGCGTGCGTCTGTAGGAGGCGGCTCAGCCCGACAGCCCCACCCCATCCAGCCTGGCACGCCACGTGCAACAGCGGCGGCAAGAACCACCCGCCGGGCAGGAGGAACGACCCATGGGCTATCTCCCCATCGAAGATTACGGCGTCATCGGCGACTGCCATACCGTCGCCCTCGTGGGCCGCAACGGCTCGATCGACTGGTGCTGCTTCCCCGAGTTCGACTCGCCGAGCGTCTTTGCCGCCATCCTCGACGACGCCCGGGGCGGCTGCTTCCAGATCCGTCCCGCCCGCGACGACTACAGCACGCGCCAGATGTACCTGCCCGATACCAACGTGCTGCTCACGCGCTTCTTCAGCCCGGAGGGCATGGCCGAGATCGCCGATTTCATGCCGATCGAGGCCGACACCCACGCCACCTGGAACCACCGCATCGTGCGCCGCCTGCAGGTCATCCACGGCGAGGTGCGCTTCCGCCTCGTGTGCCGCCCGGCCTTCAACTACGCGCGGACGGAGCATACGATCGAGGCGCAGGACCACGGCGTCGTCTTTCACACGCCCGCGCTCAGCCTGGGCCTCGCCGCGGGCGTGCCCCTGCAGGTCGAGGGCCCCGCCGTGACGGCGCAGTTCACGCTGCGGGCCGGCGAGTGCGCCGTGTTCGTGCTGCACCGCGTGGCCGAGGGCGCCGGCCCCGAGCCCGCGCTCGAGGACAAGGACGTGCGGCCCATTTTCGAGGACACGGTGGCCTTCTGGCAAAATTGGCTGCAGCACTGCACCTACCGCGGCCGCTGGCGCGAGCACGTCTACCGCTCCGCCCTCATGCTGAAGATGCTCATCTCGGCGACCCACGGCTCCGTCGTCGCCGCCCCGACCACCAGCCTGCCCGAGGTCATCGGCGGCGTGCGCAACTGGGACTACCGCTACTGCTGGATCCGCGACGCCAGCTTCACCATCTACGCCCTGCTCAACCTCGGCTTCCACGAGGAGGCCGGGCGCTTCATGAACTGGGTCGAGGCGCGCTGCCGCGAGCTCGACCCGCACCACGGTGGCCTGCAGATCATGTACGGTCTCGACGGCCGCCACACCCTGCCCGAGGAGACCCTCGACCACCTCAGCGGCTACCGCGACTCCCGCCCCGTCCGCATCGGCAACGCCGCGTACAAGCAGCGCCAGCTCGACATCTACGGCGAGCTCATGGACTCGGTCTACCTCTACAACAAGTACGCCCGGCCGCTCTCCTACGACCAGTGGACCTACCTGCGCGCCCTGCTCGACTGGCTCACGAAGCATTGGCAGGAGCCCGATAGTGGCCTCTGGGAGGTGCGTAGCGTCGACAGGCCCTTCGTCTACTCGCGCTTCATGACCTGGGTCGCCTTCGACCGCGGCATCCGCATCGCCCGCCAGCGCGGCCTGCCCGCGGGCGACGCCGACTGGAAGGCCGCGCGCAACGCCGTCTACGAAGAGGTCATGGCTAAAGGCTGGAGCGACAAGGTCGGGTCCTTCGTGCAGTACTACGGTGCCACCACGCTCGACGCCAGCAACCTGCTCATGCCCATCGTCAAGTTCGTCGGGCCCACCGACCCGCGCATGCGCGCCACCATCTCCCGCACCCTGGAGCAGCTCACCTTCGACTCGCTCGTCTACCGCTACCAGCTGTCCAACGGCGCGGACGACGGCCTGCCCGGCCAGGACGGCACCTTCAGCCTCTGCAGCTTCTGGCTGGTCGAGGCCCTCACCCGCGCCGGGCGCCTCAAGGAGGCGCGCCTCAAGCTCGAGAAGATGTTCGGCTACGGCAACCACCTCGGCCTCTACGCCGAGGAGATCGGCACCACGGGCCAAATGCTGGGCAACTTCCCCCAGGCTTTCACCCACCTCGCCCTGATCAACGCCGCCATCAATCTCGACCGCGCGCTCGACAACCCCCATCAGCCCGAAGCCCTTTAGCCGGACCCGCGTGCAGGCGGCCGGCGCGTCCGGGGCGCCGGACGGCGGCACGCGGGCGGTGGGGCGTTGCCCGGCAGCTAAAGCTGCGGGCAACAACAACGAAGCCCCCTGCCGGGGGCTGAGACGATGGATCGCGCGCGAGCCGGCCGGGATCATACGCGTCTGTGGGAGCCGGCTCCGCCCGGCGAGGCTCCCCCGCCGCCCGGCCCGGTGGCAGCCGGGGTCGTCTGTAGGAGGCTGCTCAGCCAGGCGACCCCCGCCGCCCCAGGATCCTGCCCGAAAACCACCGGATGGCCGAGGTAGGGGCAGCCCCATGTGGCTGCCCGGCCGCCGCACCGACCGGCCGATTATCGCCGGGGAGGCGACTGCGGTGGGCACAACGGATCCCGCAAGCCCGCCTCAGGGCACGAAGAAGAAGCCCAGCGCCAGAATCGCGTAGGCCGCCAGCAGCTGCACCCCCTCGAACCAGTTGCTCTGCCCGTCCATGGCCACCAGATTGGTCAACAGCAGCGCCACCCCGACCGCCACGAGCTCGAACGGGCTGAACACCAGGTCGAGCGGGTGGCCGAGCGCCAGGCTCACGAAGACCAGCAGCGGCGCCACGAACAGCGCGATCTGCAGCGCGCTGCCACTGGCGATCGACAGCGCCAGCGCCATGCGGTCGCGCAGCGCCACCGTCACCGCCGTCGCGTGCTCGGCCGCGTTGCCGATGATCGCCACCAGGATCACCCCGACGAACGCCTCGCTCCAGCCCACCGTCTGCGTCAGGTACTCCACCCCGTGCACCAGCAGCTCCGACAGCAGCGCGATGAGCACCGTCGCGCCCGCGAGCACCGCCACGGCATGGCCGGGCGTCCAGCGCGAGCCGTGCATCTCCAGCTCCTGCTCCTCGTTGTACAGGAACGCGTGCGTGCGCAGGAAGAAGACCAGCTGCGCGCCGTACGCCAGCAGCAGAATGATCGCGACGCCGACCGAGAGGTCCTCGGCCGTGGTCGCGTTCGTGTCGTGCGTGGCGAGCTCGAACAGCTGGGGCACGGCCAGGCCCGCGGCCGCCAGCGCGAACTGCGAGGCGTTGGCGCTGGCGCCCTGCTGGTTGAACACCTGGCGCTCGCGCCCCAGCCCGCCCAGGAACATCGCCAGCCCGAGCACGAACAGGATGTTGCCGATGATCGAGCCGATCAGCGACGCCTTGACCACGCCGGTCAGCCCGGCGTTGAGCGCCACGATGGCGATGATCAGCTCGGTCGCGTTGCCGAAGGTCGCGTTGAGCAGCCCGCCGATGCCCGCGCCCACGCGCGAGGCCAGCTCCTCGGTCGCCGTCCCCAGGATCTTGGCCAGCGGCACGATCGCCAGCGCGCTCGTCACGAAGAGCACCGAGGCCGGCAGCGCCAGCACGTCGACCAGGAAGGCGAGCGGCACGAAGATCAGCAGCCCGTAGAGGATCTTCTCGAAGAGCGTGGCGCCCGCCGGCCCGCGCAGATCGAGGCCGATGTACGCCAGGGCCCGGGTAGTCCAGTTCACCGGCCGGTCCTCCATCCCGTCAGGGGAGATACGCCTCCAGGTCGTCCATGGTCTGCCCGAAGGCCGCCGCCAGGTCAACCCCGCACGCGTCGGCCAGCACCAGGATCGACCAGAGGCAATCGCCGAATTCGTGCGCCAGCTTGGCGGGCGTGTCCGGGATGACCCGCCGCCCCGCGTGCGCCTGGATCAGCTTGGCCAGGTCGCCCACGTCGCCCACGAAGCCGAGCGCCAGCTCCTCGGTCGTCCAGGCGCTGCCGTACTGCCCCGCCTCGAACGCGGCGTAGCGCGCCCGCACGGCCCGCGCGCGCTGCGCCAGCGTCCTCCAGCGTCACCGCCATGCCCGCGGTCCCTCCCGGCGCACGCCGCACGTGCGTCCCATGATACACGATCCGGGATTCCGGCTCAAGCCGCGGCGAACGCCTCCGCGAAGAACGCCGCCAGGCGCGGGTAGAGCACCCGCTGGTTGGCCGGGCGCCGGATGCCGTGCCCCTCGTCGTCGAAGACGAGCACGTCGTAGGGCACCCCCGCGGCGTCGAGCGCCGCCCGCACCGCGTGCACGTTCTCCGGTGTCACGTTCGGGTCCCGCGCGCCCTGCACGATCAGCAAGCGGCCGCGGATATCGCCCACGAAGTGGATCGGCGACCGCGCGTGGTAGCGCTCCGGCACCTGGTCCGGCCGCCCGCCCAGCATCTCCTCACTGTACGGGCGCAGGTCGGGCCGCGTGGTCGCGTAGTCGACCACGAGGTCGGTCATGCCGCAGACCGGCGCGGCCGCGGCCACCAGCGCCGGGGGCTCCCGTGTGATCGCGCACCACGACGAGTAGCCGCCGTACGACGTGCCGGTCACACCGACCTGGCCCGGCCGCGCGATCCCCGCGGCGATCAGCGCCTCGATGCCCGCGCGGATGTCGTCCTGCTCGCGCCCGCCCCAGCCGTCGGCCTTGATCGCCTCGCGGAAGGCCATGCCGAAGCCCGTGCTGCCCCGGTAGTTCGGGTCGAGCACGTGGAAGCCCTGGGCCACGAAGTACTGGATCTCCGGGTTGAGCGCGTCGGCGCTGTGGCTCGTCGGCCCGCCGTGGATATAGACGATCGTGCCCCGCGCGGGCGCCGCGGCCCGGTAGAGCCAGCCCTGCACCGGCAGCCCGTCGGCCGCCTGCCAGCGGAAGTCCTCCGCGGGCGCCAGGTCGCCCGGCCGCAGCGGCGTGCGCTCCCACAGGCGGGTCAGGCTCGTGAAGGCGCCCGGATCGGCCGCGTCGAGCCGGAAACGTACCACGTCGGCGGGCTGCGTGGCGCTGCTGTAGCTGCCGATCCAGGTGCCGGGCGCGACTTCGCGCAGCGGCACGAGGTCCCCCGGCACCGCCGGCAGGGCGCGCTCCGCCCCGCTCGCCACGTCGAGCAGCGAGGCGCGCGTCCGCGCGTCGCGCACCTCCACGACCACGATCGTCCGCCCGTCGCTGCCGGCCGGCACGAAGGCGTCCTCCAGGTTGCGCGCCGGGTCGTCGATCAGCCAGCGCAGCCCGCCGGTCGCCCGATCCCAGATGCCGAGGCGGCGGTGCGTCGGGAGCTCGGCGCGCACGAGCACGCGCTGCCCGTCGGGGAACCACGACCCGAACACCTTCACGTCCGGGCCGAAGTTGAGGATCTCGCGGTCCTCCTGCCCCTCGATGTCGACCATCCAGACCTGCTCGCCGCTCGGGTCCAGGTCGCCGCGCGTGTAGAGCACGTGCGTGCCCGGCTCGTTGAGCCGCGGCGGCCCCGCGCCCGGGCGCTCCGGCCGCGCCAGCACCCGGCGCTCGCCGGTGGTCACGTCTTGCCGGTAAATCCAGGTCGGCTCGATCACCGCATCCGTTGCCGCGTCCACGTTCGCGCCGTAGACGAGCCAGCGGCCGTTGGGGTGGAGTTGCCCGCCGCGCAGATACCACGCCGGGTGCGCCTCCGTCAGCGCCGTCATGCGGCCGGGCGCGTCCAGGTCGACGCGATAGAGCGTGGCGCGCTCGTCGCCCGCGCGGTCCTCCTGCACGAACACGGCGCGGCTGTCGGGCGTCCAGGAGACGCCAACCGTGTTCTCCGGCGTCTCGGTCAGGCGGGTCGGCGCGGCGCTGCCGTCGGTCGGCGCGACGTAGACATCGGCGCCGGGGCCGGTGCGGAACCAGGTCCAGGCCACCCAGCGGCCGTCCGGCGACACGCGGGGATAGTAGAGCCCGGGCAGGGTGAGCAACGCATCCAGGTATTGGTCGGGGGTCATCAGTGGGTCCCTCAAGCGGCCCGCGCCCCCGGGCGAGCCGGAGGCGCGGGCTAGAGGGCCGGGGCGCGCTCAGGCGCCCTGGCCCAGCGTCTTCAGCTCGGCGTCGATGCGCGCCTGCCGCGCCGCCGAGTCGGCGGTCAGCGCCGTGAGGCGGGCGTCGATGGCGGTCAGGCGGTCCTCGCTGGCGCTCAGCTGCCCGAACAGCTTCTTGCGCAGCGTGCCCTCCTCGCCGCCGGTGCCCAGCGCGCTCATGTTCTGGCGGATCTGGCCCTGGCGCTTGTACAGCTCCTCGCGCTCGGCCTGCAGCCGGTTCGTCTCCGTCTGGTTGTCGGCGATGCCCTGGCGCTCGTCGAGCAGGCGCTTCAGCCGCGCCAGCGTCGCCGCATCGAGCCAGCGGCCCGCCAGGTAGCGCTGCAGCTGCTCATACGACTGGTTGAGCACCGCCTCCTGTCGCCGCACGATCACCCGCTGCGTGACCGCGAACTTGGCCGCCTTCTGCGGCGGGCAGGTGACGCGCCAGCGGTAATACTCCGGGTTCTGCTCGGCGGGCGGCGGCGTGTCGACCAGCTCGGCGCCCGGCTGCACCGGGTGCTCGATCACCACCTCGCGCGGTACGGCGAGGCTGCTGGTGCAGGTGTAGATCGTCGTGGTCAGCTGCGCCTGCTGGATCTGCAGGTAGGCGCCCTCCACGCGCAACCCCGCGATCTCGCTGCGCGTCCGCTGCTCCTCGGCCACCGCGATGCCCAACTCGACGGCGAAGGCCAGGTAGACCTCGGCGTCCGTCTTGCTGAACGGCACGATCGCCTCGCCCCGGTACTCCCCATCCTCGATCACCGTGACCGGCCCGCGCTCCAACACCAGCCCCGTGCTGTTGCGGAAGCGCAGCGCGGCCACCGGGTGGTCGGCCAGCTTGCGGCCGTTGTAGAGCAGTTGCCGCTCGTAGGGCACCCGGCTGCTCAGGATCGGCACGAGCGCGCTCTCGCCCCGCTTCACTGTCACCGGCGTGGTCACCTCGTACTCGAAGAGCTCGCCCAGGTCGCTGCCCCGCGCCGCTGCGGGCGCCGCCGCCGCGACATCCTTCATGCTCGGCGCGGCCATCTCCATGGTGGGCGGCGCCATCGCCATGGCGCGCATTGCGCGCATCGGCGCGGCCGCGGGCGGCGGGGGCGGCTCGGCCTCCGGCAGCATCGCCGCGAAGTCGACCGGCCCCGCGGCCACCCGCGCCTCGTCCTCGACCACCGGCCGCGCCGGGATGCGCGACGCCGCCAGGTCGTAGATGAAGGAGATCGGCTGCCCGGCCACCAGCGTGACCGTCACGTCCTCCAGGTCCTCTTCCATGCGGTTGTCGAACAGGCCCCAGCCCTGCAGCAACAGCTCGCCGCCCGCCCCGGCGCCCCCCGCGCCGCGCTCCGCCACCAGGCGGTAGGTCACGCGCCAGGTCGGGCTGGGCACCAGGTAGGAGACGAGCAGGTCGTGGTCGCCGGGGCTGAGGCGGATCGTCACCGTCCGATGCGCGTCCTCGCTGCGGCTCGTGTCGAGGAAGAAGCGCAGGTCCTGCACCGCGCGCTCCTCGCGCAGCTCCACCGTCTGCACGTCGCCCAGGCGCAGGTTGACCACCGTGCGGCCGTCCTCCGCCAGCAGCGCCACCCGCGCCCGGCGCACCGGCTCGCCGTCGCCGAGCTCCACGCCCAGCAGGCGCCCGGCGTGCGTCTCCGTCGCCGAGCCCGCGCCCGCCGTCAGCGCCACCTGCCAGCCGCGCAAATCGCGCAGCAGGTCGAGCAGGCTGTGGTCCGGCCCGAGCACGATGCCGCTCTCCGCCAGCCGGGCGTCGCGGTCCATCGGCGTCTCGTAGTGGATGCCGCGCACCTGCCCGCCCTGCCGGTCGATCGGCCAGCAGGCTCTTCAGCGCGTCGTTCACCTCGTCGGCGCGGAAGGCCAACTCCACCGCCGTGCCCGTCACCGCGCCCTGCCGCGTGACGAAGCCCACCCCATGCTTGTACAACGTCAGCCGCCGGATCCCCAGCGTCGCTCCCGCATCCGCCATCGCCAACCCTCCTTATCCTCTCCCGGCAGCATAGCACAGCCCCCGCGCGGTGTCAAACCACACGCTGTCTGTTCACCACGGAGACACAGAGACACAGAGAAGATGAAGAATAATGAGGAAGAAGGCCGCGTTATGCACCCAAGAGACACGTGCAGTTCATCGCAGAGACAACGCAGACCCGCAGAGCACGCAGAGAAAACCAACCCAGCACCCCCGATCGCACAACGGTGCATCACAAGCCCAACAGGAGCCGGCTCCGCCCGGCGAGGCCCCCACACCGCGCGGCCCGCAAGAAGCCGGGATCGTCTGTAGGAGGGGGCTCCGCCCCGCGACAAGCGCCGCCGCAAGATCCCGCCCGATCCCCACCGGGCTGCCCGTGTAGGGGCGACCCCTGTGGTCGCCCGCCCGACGACCCCGCTCCCGGGAGCCGGCTCCGCCGGCGAGGCCGCCGGTCCGCGCGGCTGCGACCCGACCGTCTGTGGGAGCCGGCTCCGCCCGGCGAGGCCGCCGGTCCGCGCGGTCTGCTATGCCCCGGGACGTGCCAGGCGGCATTCGTGCATTTGTCGGCCCCATTCGTGGGCGGCCCGCCCCCACACCGCGCGGCCCGGGTGGACCGACCGTCACCGCCAAACACCATGAGGAGCGCGTCGCCCCCATTCGTGCGCGGCCGGCCCACGCCACCACGCGGCGGCACAGCCCCCAGAGCCCCACACAAGGCATAACCACAACCAGAAACCCCCTAAACTCCATCTCCGCGGCCTCTGCGCCTCCGCGGTGAATCCTATCAACCCCCTCCGTGTCTCCGTGTCTCCGTGGTGAACCCCGGCGCGGCCCGCGGCTGGCAGCGCCCCGGCCGGAGGCGTATAATAGCCCCATGGACACCCCCACTGCCGCCGATCAGGCCTGGTTCGAGGCCGAGCGCGCCGCCCGCCGCGACCAGGTCTACGCCATCCTGCTCGATCCGCGCTACGCCGCCGGGTTCGCTCCCGCCCACACCCGCGACGCCATCTACCACTACCTGAGCGCCCGCGGCAAAGCCCTGCGCCCCCTCCTCGTCCTGCTCGCCTGCGCCGCCGCCGGAGGCGACCCCGCCCGCGCCCTGCCCGCCGCCGCCGCCGTCGAGCTCTTCCACACCTGGACGCTCGTCCACGACGACATCATCGACCGCGACGCCCTGCGCCGCGGCCACCCCACCGTGCACGCCGCCTTCGCCGCCCGTGCCCGCGATGAGGCCGGCTACCCGCCCGACGAGGCGGCGCACTACGGCGTCGTCACCGCCCTGCTCGCGGGCGACCAGCAGCAGGGCTGGGCCTACGCCCTGCTGGCCGAGCTTCCCGACCGCGGTGTCACCCCCGCCGTCGCGCTCCAACTGGTGCGCGAGATGGCCCTCGACCTGGAGCCCGCCCTGCTGGCCGGCGAGATGCTCGACGTCCAGTTCGAGCACCGCGCCGTCACCAATCTCAGCGAGACCGAGGTACTCGACATGCTCGGCCGCAAGACCGCCCGCCTCTACAGCTTCGCCGCCCGCGTCGGCGGCATGATCGGCCTCGACGCCACCGGCCGCCTCGGCACCCCCGAGGGCGCCCGGCTCCTCGACGCGCTGCAGGCCTTCGCCGCGGGCTGCGGCATCGCCTTCCAGCTACAGGACGACCTGCTCGGCATCGTCGGCGACGAGCGCCGCCTCGGCAAGCCCATCGGCTCCGACCTGCGCGAAGGCAAGAAGACGCTCATCATCTACCACGCGCTGACCCATGGGAGCCCGGAGGACACGGCGGCGATCCAGGCCGTGCTCGGCAACCCGGCCGCCAATCCCGCCGCCGTGCAGACGGCCATCGGCCGCCTCGAGGCCATCGGCTCGCTCGACTACGTCCGCCGCCTCGCCCGCGACTACGTCGCCCGGGCCTACGACCAACTGGCCGCCCTGCCCGATACACCCGAGCGCCGCCTGCTCAGCCTCTGGGGCCACGCCCTCGTCGAGCGGGAGTTCTAGCCGTGGCCGCGCGTGACCCCATCGCCTGGCTGGCCGATGCGCTGCGCCAGTTCGGCGCCGCCCTGCGCGCCGGGCCCGCGGGCGCCGCGGCCGGCGACGTCCCCTGGGACACGCCCGACGCCCTCGCCCTGCGCGAGTCGCTCTTCCGCCGCTATCCCTTCGACCCCGAGGGCGCCGCCTACATCCGCGCTCACAGCCACATCGCCGTGCAGGACTTCGCCACCACCACCGGCGGCGGCTACTGGGACCCCGGCCGCCGCCTCGTCTTTCTCTACACCGCGCAGGACGAAGCCGCCCTGCACGAGCACGCCCACGTCTGGTGGCACGAACGCCGCCTCGCGCCCGGCCAGGCCGACGGCATGATCGCCGCCACCGTGCGCCTCGCCGCCGAGCCCGACCCCCACTACGCCCGCACCCAGCGCCTGGCCCACGACTACGTGCACGGCATCCCCGCCCAGCACTGGGCCGGCATGCTCGTCGAGCGCAACGACTGGGAGATGTTCGCCGGCCTCGCCAGCGGCACCATGGGCGACATGCGCCTCCTGCCCCCCTACGTCCGCCGCTTCTACGCCGGCCTCTTCACCCAACCGCCCGAGGCGGCCTAGCCCCGCCGCAAGATCCCGCCCCAGGCCGGCCGGGATGCCGGGGCGGGAACGGGCAGGCGATTCGGCCGAAGGGGAACCGCCCGGCCAGGCGTTGCCCGGCAGCTAAAGCTGCGGGCAACAACGACGAAGCCCCCTGCGGGGGCTGGGACGTCGGATCGCGCCGTCGCAAGCCGGGAGGCCGCGGCAGGCCGACTGTGGGAGCCGGCTCCGCCCGGCGAGGCCGCCCCACCGTTCAGCCCGAAAGAAGCCGGGATCGTCTGTAGGAGGGGGCTCCGCCCCGCGACAAGCGCCGCCGCAAGATCCCGCCCGATCCCCACCGGGATACTCGTGTAGGGGCGACCCCTGTGGTCGCCCGCCCGCCCGACCTCCCCACTGCCAATTAAGCCGGGATGCCGAAGCAGGGCGTCTGTGGGAGCCGGCTCCGCCCGGCGAGGCCCCCCCACCGCGCGGCCTGAAAGAAGCCGGGATCGTCTGTAGGAGGGGGCTCCGCCCCGCGACAAGCGCCGCCGCAAGATCCCGCCCGATCCCCACCGGGATGCCCGTGTAGGGGCGACCACTAGGGGTCGCCCGCCCGCCCGACCTCCCCACTGCCAATCAAGCCGGGATGCCGCGGCAGGCCGTCTGTGGGAGCCGGCTCCGCCCGGCGAGGCCCCCGCACCGCGCCGCCCACGATCCGCCGGGATGCGGGGCCGCGGCATCCGTGCACGCGCGGCGCGGCTTTGCCGCATTCGTGGGCGGCCGGTCTCCCCCACCCCGACCGCCCCCCGCTGCGAAGCCGGTCCGCCCCGCCCTACGGCCCGCCCGGCAAACCCCCGGCCAGCGACAGGTCCACGATCTTCGCCGTCTGCCCGCGCGTCGCCGAGGCGCCCGGCCGGAAGTACGGCCGGTGCTGCGCATCGCACGGCTCGCCCGGCCCGCCACAGGCGTAGCCGCTGATCAGGCCCGCCCCGGCGGCCGCTTCCACGTAACCGTAGAAGGGGCTGCCCCCCGGCACGTCGGCGAACGTCGGCGTCGGCGGCGCCGGGATGGGATAGCCCGCGCCGAGCGTGACAATCTTGGCGATCTGGCCCCGCGTCACGGGCGCGGAGGGGCGGAAGTACGGCCGGTGCTGGGAGTCGCACGGCTCGCCCGGCCCACCGCACGCGTAGCCGCTGATGATCCCGTGCGCCGCGGCCGTCTCGATCACCGCGTAGAACGGCTGGCCCCGCGGCACGTCCGCAAAGGTCGGCGTGGCGGGGGTCAGCAACGGCCAGCCCGCGCCGAGCACCACCATCTTGGTCACCTGCCCGCGCGTCACCGACGCGCCCACGCGGTAGTAGGGCAGGTTGGCGGGCGGCACGCAGGGCTCGCCCGGCCCGCCACAGGTGTAGCCGCTGACCAGGCCCCGGCAAGCCAGGTCCTCGATAGGCCCGTAGAAAGGCTGCGGCACCGGCACATCCGCGAAGGCCGGCGGCACGGCGTAGTGCGCGCTCGCCGCAAAGCCCTGCGCGTCCTGCCCGACCGCCCAGACGTCGACCGGCCCCGCCGCCGCCAGCGCGGCGACCTGCAGGCCGGAGACGCCAGGAACCACCTGCCAGGCCACGCCGTCCCAGTGCTGGAAGACGCTGCCGGCCGCCCAGGCGTCGTCGGGCGCCAGGGCCACGACGGCTGCGGCGGGCGCGGGCAGTGGCACCTCATGGCACGCTTGCCCGTCCCAGTGCAGCAGGCTGCCGCTCTGCCCCGAGTTGATCGCCCAGACGTCGTTCGGCCCGGTGGCCGCCACGCCGTCGAGCCGGCCGATGTCCGGACAGGTGAGCGCGGTCCAGGCCCCGTCCCAGTGGGCCAGATAGGAGACATCGGCGGGCGGATTCGGCGCCAGATGCGCCCACCCGGCCACCCAGACCTCGCTCGGTGCGGGCGCACTAACCGCCTGCAGCGCCGTCGCGCCCGGCGGCGCTTCCTGGGCCGTGCATCCCGCGTCTACGCAGTGATAGACGAGCGGCGAGACCGCGCCGCTGCTGTCGACCAGCCCTACCGCCCAGGCGTCACCCGGCGCGCTGACCGCGATGCCACTCAGCACCTCGCTATGCGCGGCCGGGGCATCCGCCGTACAGCAAACCGCCTGCCAGGCGGCGCCGTCCCAATGGGCGGCGGCCGCCGCAACCCCGGTGTCCGTGCTGCCCGCAACCCAGACGTCGTCCGGCCCGCTCGCGGCAACCGCGCCGAAATGGCCGGAGGGAGGAGTCGCGAAGGCGCGCCAGGCGCTGCCGTCCCAGTGCAGGACGCCCGTCTCGGAGTACGTGGCGCCCACAGCCCAGGCATCGGCAGGCCCGGTGCCGGCCACGCCCGAGAGCGGGCTGCTGGTCGGCACGGGCACCGCCTGCCAGGCGGGGGCGCAGGGCGACGCGGGCACGGCGGAGACCGTGGCGGTCGGGGTCAAGGCCGGCGCCGCGACAGCGCGGCCATCCCCCGACGGGGCACTGCCGAGGCACAGCAGCGCGAAGGCGGCGAGGATCACCACAGGGATCACGCGAAAGGCAGGACGCATAACCAGATCCTTCCTGAGGAGCGCACCGTGCCGGGGCGCGGGCCGCCATCACGGGTACGCGGCGGGCCCTGTGGCTGCCCAACCGGAAGCGCGGACCGCGGAGCAGATCGGCCCGGTCCTGCGTGCACGCCCGATCTCAGTATAGTGCAGCCCGGACTCAGATGCAAAACGCGCCCAGAGCCAGGCGATCCATCGGCGGCAGCCGCGCCCCGTCAAGCATACCTGGCCCACGATGGCAGTCCGGCCCACCCGGGTGGCGACGCACGGCCACGGGGCGGCGGGCCTTGCGCCATAGGCGTGCACCCAGCGGCGAGCGAAGCCGCGTGAAAGTCGCCATCCAGCCGGAACGTGCGTCTCGTATCCGCGCCTGCCCCACCCCCTCCTTGTCATCCCACTGCACTGCAGTGCGGGATCTCCAACTCCGGGATGTTGCCTCAGGCGAGGCGCTTCGGCACCGAGCCGCGGGGCGGCGGCCGCAGCGCCGCTCAGAGCAGGCCGCCCGGCGCGGATATGCTTCGCCTGCGGCTCAGCGTGATAAGTGGGAGGACCGGGAGCCAGGCCTTTCCGTGCCGCCCCGCTCCCCGCACACCGCCCGTCGCCGGACTCCCCCGCCAGCCCCACCCCCACTTGTCATCCCGAACGAAGTGAGGGATCTCCAACTCCGGGATGCTGCCGCAGGCAAGGCGTTCCCGCACCGACGCGCTGCCCGGACGCCGGGATGTTACTCGGGCCAGGCCCCCGGTCCGGAAATCCTTCGCTCCCGCGACAACTCTGGAAACGACCCCGCCACGGGGCACCGGAGCCTTGCCGCCCCCGCCGCGCTGTGGTACAACGGATTCGCAACCCAACTCGACCACAGACAGGCCGCACGCCGGCCGGACAAGGAGCCCCCACGTGGATCACACCCTGTACGCGGAAAAGCTGGCCCAGGCCACGCGCCTGCTGGCCGCGGACGGCATCGACTGCTGGATGCTGGTCGTGCGCGAGACCGGCACGCTCACCGATCCCAGCCTGCCCCTGCTCACCGACCTCGGCTTCACCTGGCCCGCCGCCATCCTGGTCGACTCCGGCGGCCGGCACGCCGTCATCGCCGGCCAGTACGACTGCGCCGCCGTCGAGGCCCTCGGCCTCTTCGCCGAGGTCGTGCCCTACACCGAGGGCATCGGCGCCCCCCTGCGCGACCTGCTCGGCCGCCGCAACCCCGGCCGCATCGCCCTCGACTACTCGGCCGGCAACTCCATCGCCGACGGCCTCACCCACGGCATGTGGCTGCTGCTCCGCGACCTCCTCGCCGGCACCCCCTTCCCCGACCGCTTCGAGTTCGGCCGAGGGCTTCATCAGCCGCTTCCGCTCGATCAAGACTCCGGCCGAATTGGCCCGCCTGCGCGCCGCCCTGCGCACCGCCGAGGCCATCTGGGCCAGCACCGGCCAGTACCTGCAAGCCGGCGAGAGCGAGGCCGAAATCGCCGCCTTCATGCTCGGCGAGTGCGACCACTCCGGCGTGACCACCTCCTGGGAGCGCGCGCAGTGTCCCATCGTGAAGGCCGGCGGCGCCAGCATCACCGGCCACGCCCGCCCCGGCGCCGCCCAGTTGGCCCCCGGCCAATTGCTGAACATCGACTTCGGCATCAACCAGAACGGCTACTGCACCGACCAGCAGCGCATGTGGTACTGCCGCCCGACCGAGGGTGCCGCCCCGCCCCCGGAGATCCAGCGCGCCTTCGACACCGTCGTCGCCACGATCCAGGCGGGCGCCGCCGCGCTCCGCCCCGGCGTGCACGGCTGGGAGGTCGACGCCGCCGCGCGCCGCTTCCTGACGGAGGCCGGCTACCCGGAGTACAAGCACGCCCTCGGCCACACCGTCGGCCGCACCACCCACGACGGCGGCCCGCTCCTCGGCCCCCGCTGGGAGCGCTACGGCCACACCCCCGACGGCGTGATCGAGCCCGGCCAGGTCTTCACCCTCGAGCTCGGCGTCGACACCCCCGCCGGCTACTGCGGCCTCGAGGAAGAGGTGCTGGTCACCGAGACCGGCTGCGAGTACCTCTCGGAGCCCCAGACCGCCCTGATGTTCGTCGAATAGCCGGGGCGGGGCGCAGAAAACCGGCACCGCTGGGCAGAGCGGTGCCGGCTTCAGGAAGGAGCGAAGCTCATGCGGCGCAAGCATAGGGCTTCGTGCCTATTACGACGTCCCACCCCGCCCGAATATTACAGCCCGCCCCAGCCAGTTTCCACCCCCGGACCACTCCCGCTTCACCGCCCCCACCCCGGCGCGGGCGGGCCCGGGCCGCCCGCCCGGGTTGCCGCGGGACGGCCGCGAGGATGCCGGACCCGTACGGGCGGGGCACCCGCGCTTGCCGGAAGGTCGGGCTACGCGCGACCCGGCGCTTGTAGGGGCGACCCCTGTGGTCGCCTGGCCGCCACAAGATTCCGTCTGCCGTCAGCCGAGATCAAGAGCAACCGCGTCTGTGGGAGCCGGCTCCGCCCGGCGAGGCCCCCAGACCGCCCGGCCGAAAAGAAGCCGCGACTCGTCTGTAGGAGGGGGCTCCGCCCCGCGACAAGCGCCGCCCCAAGAATCGTGCCCCTGGAGCGCCGAGATGCCGGTGTAGGGGCGACCCCTGTGGTCGCCCGGCCGCCCGACCACCCCGCTCCCAGGCACACCGGGATGCCGGGCCGGGATTGGCCAGGCGATTCGGTGGAAGGGGAGCGGGGTGGTCGGGCGTTGCCCAGCAGCTAAAGCTGCGGGCAACAACAACGAAGCCCCCTGCGGGGGCTGCGACGACGGATCGCGCCGACGCAAGCCGGGTCGCGCGCGTCTGGGCGAGCCGGCCCCACCCGGCGAGGCCGCCGCACCGCCCCGCCGCACCCGCCCCAACCCATTCGTATATTCTCCAGCCACGCAGGTGCATTCGTATATTCGGGGTCGGCCAGCTCCCCCACCGCCCCGGCCGGCAAGGAGGCCCCGACCCACCGGCCGGCGCAATCGGTGGACCGACGGCCTCCATGGGGGCGCCCGCACGGCGATCCCAGCCAGGCGAACTCAGCAGCGGATCTGGCGCCCCCGCGCGGCCGGTGACCCGAGGATGTCCCAGGGATGTCCCACCACGATTATTACTGATGCTAGCCACAATGAGTCGCTCCCGCCCGCGCCAGCCCCGGGTCCCAGGCACGGAGATCACGAAGAAAGGGACATTCTGCGACATTCTGCGACATTCTGGCACAGTCCGGCGTGCCCCGCCGCCCCGTTTGTGCCCCTTTCCGGCCCTGTGGTATAATCAGCGAGCACACCGGCGCCCCCAGCGCGGAGCGGCCGCCCCGGCGGCGCCGGGCTGGAGAGACGCGCCCGCATGCCGAGCACAGGCAGAATCGCAGACCCGGCCCGCCCCGCCCGACGCCCCCGTCGCCGTGCCCTGGGCCGAACAGCCCGGCCTCTTGCCCGCCGTCGACGCGCAGGGCAAGCCCCTCGCCACCGCGCCCGGCCTCTCGGTCTTCTTCCCCGCCTACAACGACGGCGCCACCATCGCCAGCATGGTCATCGCCGCCCTCGACACCTGCGCCCGCCTCAGCCCCGACTACGAGGTCATCGTCGTCGACGACGCCAGCACCGACTACACGCCCCAGCTCCTCGACAGCCTGGCGGCCACCTACGACCACCTCCGGGTGATCCACCACGCCGCCAACCAGGGCTACGGCGGCGCCCTGCGCACCGGCTTCGCCGCCGCGACCAAGGAGCTCATCTTCTACACCGACGGCGACGCCCAGTACGACCCGCGCGAGCTTGTCGTCCTCCTCTCGCGCCTCACCCCGCACGTCGACATCGTCCAGGGCTACAAGATCGAGCGCCACGACCCGCTCTTCCGCATCGTGATCGGCCGCGTCTACCACTGGACCGTGAAGCTGCTCTTCGGCCTGCGCGTCCGCGACACCGACTGCGACTTCCGCCTGATCCGCAAGCGCGCCATCGAGCGCATCGACCTCGAATCGACCAGCGGCACCATCTGCGTCGAGCTCGTGAAGAAGCTGCAGGACAGCGGCGCCCGCTTCGCCGAGGTGCCCGTGCATCACTACCACCGCGTCCACGGCAAGTCGCAGTTCTTCAACTTCCCGCGCCTCTGGCGCACCGGGGTCCAGCTACTGGCGCTCTGGTGGACGCTCGTGGCGCGCGGCGGGCGGCGTCCCGCCGCCAGTCCCGGGGCCGTGGGCCGCGCCGGGCGCCCACCCCAGGGCCGCTAGCCCGGCCCGTGACCCGCCCGACCCGCGCCGTCCGCTCCGGCGCCGCAAAGGATACTGCATGACGACCACTTCGCACACCCACACGATCCCGCTCAACGACACCCGCCCGCAGTACGAGGCGATCGGCGCCGAGACGCGCGCCGCGATGGAGGCCGTGCTCGCCCGTAGCTGGTTTATCCTCGGCGAGGAGGTCGCCGCCTTCGAGCGCGAGTTCGCCGCCTTCTGCGGCGCGCGCTACTGCGTCGGCGTGAGCAACGGCACCGACGCCATCCACATCGCCGTGCGCGCGCTCGGCATCGGCCCCGGCGACGAGGTGATCCTGCCGACCCACACGGCGACCTTCAGCGCGCTCGGCGTCTCGATGAGCGGCGCACGCCCGCGCCTGGTCGACGTCGAGCCCGACACCGGGAATCTGGACCCGGCCGCGCTCGCCGCCGCGATCACCCCGGCCACGCGGGCGATCATGCCGGTGCACCTCTACGGCCAGGCCGCCGATATGGACCCGATCCGCGCCGTCGCCGCCCGCCACGGCCTGCCCGTCGTCGAGGACGCCGCGCAGGCGCACGGCGCCACCTACCGCGGCGGCACCGTGGGCAGCCTCGGCGCCATCGGCTGCTTCAGCTTCTACCCGACCAAGAACCTCGGCGCCTACGGCGACGGCGGCGCCGTCACCACCGACGACGCCGACCTGGCCCAGACCATGCGCGAGCTCCGCCACGGCGGCCAGCGCGACCGCTATCACCACGAGCGCCTCGGCTTCTGCAACCGGCTCGACGAGATCCAGGCCGCCGTGCTGCGCGTCAAGCTGCGCTACCTGGCCGGCTGGAACGCCGCCCGCGCCGCCCGCGCCGCCCACTACACGGCGCTGCTCGCCGCCGCCGGCAACCCGGTCACGCCGCTGGCCGTGCGCGACTACGGCGACCCGGTCTACCACCTCTACGTGGTCAAGACGCCCGGCCACCGCGCGGCCCTGCAGGCTGCGCTCAAGCAGGCAGGCATCGACAGCTACATCCACTACCCGGTGCCGGTCCACCTGCAGACCGCCTACGCCTTCCTGGGCGACGGCCCCGGGCGCTTCCCGGTCGCCGAGTCGCTCGCCGAAAGCATCCTCACGCTGCCCCTCTATCCGGAGCTGCCGTTGGAGGACATCGAGCGCGTGGTCGAGGCGATCGCCGCCTTCTACAGTTGATCCGCCACAAGGCCAGGTAGGGGCGGCCCCACGTGGCCGCCCGGCCCCGGCGCCCGGGATGCCGGGATAGCCCGCACCGCGTGGCGCGCGGAACTCCCGCCCGCCCGGTCCGTTAACGAGAAGAGAACCAGAGGAGCCCGGTATCGACGTCGCGACACCCAACCGAATCGACACGATGCATCCCGCCCGCGGCGGACGCGCCGATCGGCCCGGACGGCCGCGGCCTGTCCATCATCATCCCCGCGTATAATGAGGGCGACTCGATCGGCACCGTGCTCGCCAAAGTGCGCGGGCTGAAGCCCGCCGCCGAGGTAGTCGTCGTCGACGACGGCTCGACCGACGACACCGCCGCCCATGCCCGCGCCGCGGGCGCCCACGTGGTGCGCCACCCGTATAACAAGGGCAACGGCGCGGCGATCAAGAGCGGCCTGCGCGCCGCCGCGGGCGACGTCGTGCTCATGATGGACGCCGACGGCCAGCACCGCCCCGAGGACATCGAGCGCGTGCTCGCGGGCGTCGGCGAGTACGACCTGGTGGTCGGCGCGCGCACGCTGGGGACCAACCGCGGCAGGCTGCGCGACGCGGGCAACGCCTTCTTCAACCGTCTGGCCTCCTACCTGGTCGGCCGCCCCATCCCCGACCTGACGTCGGGCTTCCGCGCCATGCGCCACGCCCGCATCATGGAGTTCATCCACCTGCTGCCCAACGGCTATTCCTATCCCACGACGAGCACGCTGGCCTTCATTAAGGCCGGCTACAACGTCGCCTTCGTGCCGATCCAGGCGCGCAAGGCCAGCGGCAAGAGCCAGATCAAGCTGATCCGCGACGGCACCAAGTTCGTGGTCATCATCCTGCGCATCATCACGCTCTTCAGCCCGATGAAGATCTTCCTGCCGCTGGCCGCCCTGCTCTTCGTGCTCGGCGTCGGCTACGGCATCGAGAACGTCGCGCTGGCCGCCGACCATCGCATCCCGAACGGCGCCGCGGTGCTGATCATGACCAGCATCTTCGTCTTCCTGTCCGGCCTCATCTCCGAGCAGATCGCGGCGATGCGCTTCGAGAACACGCAGCGCCTGCCCGACGAGTGGCGCGCGCCGAGAGGGGGCCCGCGTGACGGTGAGCGCTGACCCGGTGCGCGCCGTCGACGCCCCGCCCGCCGCGGTCCCGGCCGCGCCGGCCGCCTCGCGCCGCGCCTGGCTGCTGCGCGGTGCGGGCACGCTGCTCTTCGTCGCGCTGCTCGCCTTCCTCATCGGCACGGGACGGCTCGATCCGGCCGCCATCCTGCACAGCCTGGCCGGAGCCAACCCGTGGCTGGTCGCGCTGTCCGTCGCGCTCTACTTCCCCTTCGTCCTGATCAAGTCGGAGCGCTGGCGCCTGCTCGCCGCCGACCTGGGCGTGCCTATGGGCACCGGCGAGGCCTGGCGCCTCTATGCCGTCGGCCTGGGCGCGGGCGCCTTCACGCCGGGCCAGGCCGGCGACCTGGTGAAGGCCTGGGCGCTGCAGCGCCGCGGCCACCGCCTGGCCGCCGCCGTCGCCAGCAGCGTGCTCGACCGCGTCTGCGACCTGGCCGGGCTGGCCGTGCTCGCCGCGCTCGGCGTCGCCGTCTTCGGGCCCGCGGTCGTCGGCGGCCTCGGCACGATCATCCTGCTGGGCGTCGGCGCCGCGGGCCTCGTCGCGCTCGTCGCGCGGCGCGACCTCGTGCTGCGCCTGATCCGCCGCCGGGCGCCGCTCGGCCTCGCCACCGCGGACGCCGCGGGCAGCCCCGCCATGCGCCCGGCCATGCGCTGGAGCCTGGTCGCCGCGCTGACCGTGCTCAGTTTCGTCGTCAGCACCTTCCGCGTCTGGCTGCTCGCGCTGGCCATCGGCCTGCCGCTCGACCCGGCCACCGTCGGCGGCCTCACCGGGCTGACCACCGTCGCCGCGCTGATCCCGATCAGCGTCAGCGGCGTCGGCACACGCGACACGATGATGAGCGTGCTGCTCGCCCAGTTGGGCCGCCCGGTCGCCGAGGCCATCGCCCTCTCCACCCTGATCCTCGTGCTCAACATCGCGAACGCGGTCTTCGGCTACGCCGTCTGGTGGGTGGAAACGCGGATCGGCGCCCCGCCGCCCGCCGCGCGCGCCCGATGAACCTGTTCGGCCCCTGCACCAGCACCGCCGTCATGGCGGCCGCGGGCATCTTCGTGCTCGTCGGCGTCCTGCTGGTCTTCCTCTTCACGCGGGGCACCATCCCGGTCTACCGGCGCCACCCCTGGTGGGCCATGCTGGCCGGCGCCGCGCTCGTCGGCCTGGCGGCGGGCGGCGCGGGCCTCGCCGGCACCACGTGCCGGCCGGTGCCCGTGGTCTGCCGGGGCATCGACTACAGCGGCCGCACCAACCTGCTGCCCAACGCCGCCCTGGCCGCGCCCCCGGGCGCCGCTGCGCCGACCAGTTGGGTGCTCAGCGGGACGCTGGGCAGCGACGTGCCGGCGGGCGCGGTTGCCCCCGCGCCGGGCACCGACCTGACCGCCGCGCACGTGCGCGTGCAGCCGGGCGCGACCTATTGCTACGACGTCGACCTGGCCGGCACCGGCCACGGCCAGGTGCTCCTGCTCTGGGACGCCGCGACCTTCCAGCAGGTCGGCTATAGCGCGCTGCCGCCCGTCAGCACCGGCGGCGCCCTGCGCGGCGCCTTTACCGCCCCGTCCGGCGCCGCCTACGTGCGCTTGATGCTGCGCTCCATCGACGGCGCGCCCCAATTCGCCCACCCCGCGCTCGCCCAGGCGGGCGTGCGCGTCGAGTCGTGGCCCAACGGCGCCGCCGCGGCCCTGGCCTTCTCGTTCGACTGGGAGAGCGCCATGGGCGGGCTGATCCACTCGAAGAGCGGCCACGACGTGCAGTACGCGGTGAACCGCGGCATGAACATGCGCGCGGGAGCCGACACACTGCTGAGCCTCTTCCAGCAGCACAACATCCAGGCCACCTTCTACGCCACCGGCTACAACCTGATCGACGGCAACACGAGCCACACACAGTTCGCCGGCAACCCGCTCTACAAGTGGGGGCCGCCCGAGGGCTGGGCGACCACCTGGTGGTACACGAACACCTGGTACAGCGACGACCCCTACGGCACGGTCGCGACCGACCCGGCCTGGTACTTCGGCGACCAGACCGACCGCCTGGCCGCCGCCGGCCAGGAGATCGCCACGCACACCTTCGGCCACCTCTACGTGCGCGGCACCCAGGTCGACGAGCTCAGCGCCGACCTCGACGCCTGGGCGGCGGCCGCCGCCGCGCGGGGGCTGCCGCCGATGCGCTCCTTCGCCTTCCCCTGGCAATCGTCGAACAGCCTGACGCCGGACTTCTACAAAGTCATGGCGCAGCACGGCATCACCAGCGTGACGCGCCTCTACCCGCCCGACCTCTGCCGCAACGCCGCACAGTGCGACTTCTTCGTCGTGCGCGCCTCGCCGGTCTACAGCCCGATGCTGGTCTTGCCCGATTTTCAGTTGGGCGTAACCGGGCCCGACGTCGGCGAGGGCGGCTATCACGTGGTCACCGACACGACGCGCGCCGAGGCGCTCCTGGCCGAGGTGATCGACCGGCGCGGCGCGACCTCCTTCTGGAACCACCCCGAAGTACTCACGCAGCCCGACGTGCTGCAGACCTGGCAGCAGACGATCGCCGCCGCGGCCCAGGCGCGCGACCACGGCGACCTCTGGATCGCGCCGGTCACGCCGCTGACCACGCGCTGGCGCGACACGGGCCAGGTCACGGTCACGAGCACGACGACGAACGGGCGGATGGAGCTTAGCGTCCACAACGGCGCGCCCGACGCGCTCGACGGCGTGACGCTGACGCTGCCGCAGCCCGCCGCGTCCGTCCGCATCGGCGGCAACGTGGTCGCGCAGCAGCGGCCCGAGCAGATCGTTCTGCCGCACCTCGACGCCGGGCAGACGCTGCCGGTGGAGGTCACGCCGCGCGGCGGGGGTGCCGCACCGTGACGCGCGCCCTGCGCCGGCCCGCCCTGGCGGCGCTCCTGCTGATCCTCGTCGCCGTCGCGACCGGCATCGCCGTCTACCGCTTCACGCCCGCCGCCTGGACGGTCGACGCGGGCGGCCCGCTCAGCGGCACCGTGCTGCACGGCGTCTACGCCGACGAGATCGCCGACGGCGAGCGTTACCGCTGGACCACGGGGCAGGCCGTGGTCGACTTCCCGGATATCGGCGCGGACATGCCCGTGGTTGTCGGCATCCGCGCCGGCACGCGCCCGCCCGAGTCGCCCGCCACGATCACCTTCACGGTCACCACAGCCGCCGGGGCGCGGACGACCTTTACCCAGACGCGTGACGCGGCCATCCTCTGGACGCCGCCGATCACCCGACCGCCGGGCGAGGCCGGCCTGCTGCTCACCCTCGACGTGCCGACGTTCCACTCGCCCGGCGACAGCCGCGCCCTCGGACTCAAGCTGGAACGCCTGCACGTCGAGCCCGCGCCCGGCGCCGGGCCGCCGAACCCGCCGCTGGACGTGCTCGCCTGGCTCGTGCTGATCACGTGCGGCAGCGCGGCGCTCGTCTGGGGTGCCCTGCGGCGGCCCATCTGGGCGGGGCTGCTCGGGCTCGGCGCCCTCGCGCTCGCGGCGACCGGGCTGGTCGCCATCCGCCCGCTCGTCACGCCCTGGCTGCCCGCCGCCGCCGCGATCGCCGCCGGCCTGGGGCTGCTCGCGCTGGCCTGGCCCTGGCTGCGCCACTGGCCTGCCGGCGTCGACGCCCTGGCCGCGCCGCGCGCCTTCGCGCCCATCGTGCTGCTGACGGCCGCCCTCGTCCTCTACGCCGCCTTCGCCCTGAGCGTGCTCCCCGCGGTCGACTGGATTGGCCACGCCGACTACGCCGATAATGCCGTGGTCGCCCGCAACCTGGTGGATGGCCGGGGCGCGGTCGTCGACTACGCCGCCCAGTTCTACCAGTTCTACCCCGGCATCACCCACGCCGCCGACACCTGGCCGCTGCTCCAGCCGCTGCTCATCGCGCCCTTCTTCTGGCTCTTCGGCACGGCCACCTGGATCGCCAAGCTGCCTAACCTGATCCTGCTGCTGCTGCTGGCGGTCGCGGTCTATCGCTTCGCCGCCGGCTGGTGGGACCGGCGCGTGGGCCTGCTCGGCGCGCTGCTCGTGCTGCTGCACCCCTACTTCTTCCAGACGGTGCTCTACCCGATCAACGACCTGGCCTTTACGCTGCTGGCCCTGTTGACGATCGGCTGGGCCGTCGACGCGCTCGGCCCGGCGCCGCGCGTCCTCGCGCCCGCCGCCGCGGACCCGCCCCCGACCGTAGCAGCGCGCGACGCGGTCGCGCCCGCCTCCGCCGAGCCAGCCGAGCCGCCCGTGCTGCGCGACCCGCGGCGCCGCCGCGCCGTGCTGGCGGGCCTGGCCGGCGGACTGCTCGTCTGGAGCAAGGGCCCCAGCGCTCTGCTGCTCCTCGGCGCGCTCGGCCTGGCGCTGCTGCTCGCGCTGCTGACCACGCGCTGGGCGGGCCGCCGGCCTCGCCGCGACTGGGGGCCCTGGGCGTGGGCCGCCGGAGCGGGCCTGCTCGTCCTGCTGCCGCTGCTCGCCCGCAACCTGCTCACGTTCCACGCGCCCTTCTACTCGACCGAGCAGTATGACACCTGGATCCTGCGCTTCTACACGGGCGGCACCGGCCTGCCCTGGGAGCACATCTACGCGAACTACCTGACGGGGCAGCCGCTGCCCGACCGGTCCCTCTTGCTGCGCAGCTTCGACGCGCTCTACGCCGCCGTGGCCTGGGGCTTCACCAGCCTCTGGCGCTCGGGCATCCTCGGCGGCGACATCCTGCCCCTGCCGCTGGCCATGGCCGGCCTCGCCGGCTGGCTGCTGGCGCCGCCGCGCCTGCGCCGTCTGCGCCTCGCCTGGCTGGCAGCCTTCGCACTCTACGGCCTCGGCGTGCTGCTGGTCTGGCACTACGAGGCGCGCTACTTCCTGGCCGTCGTGCCCTGGTTCTATGTCGGCGTCGCCGCGCTGCTCTTCTGGATCTGGGACCGCCTGCGCGGCAACCGCCTGGAAACCGCGGTCGGGCGCGGCGCCGCGATCGGGGAGGCGCCCGCGCCGTCGGCACTGCGCCGCGCCCCGGCCGCGCTGGCGATCCTGCCTCTGGCGGTCGCCGTGCTGGTCGTGCCCCAGATCAGCGCCATCGCCCAGACCGCCGCGAGCGACAGCGGCCCCAACTCCTTCGCGACCGCGGGCCGCTGGGTCGCCGCGCACCTGCCGGGCGATGCCGTCGTTATGACGCGTAATCCCTGGGAGTTCAACTGGTACGCCCGGCGCAACGCCGTGATGATCCCCGAAGGCAGCGTGGCCGACGTGCGGGCCATCGTCGTCCGCTACGGCGTCTCCTACCTCTGGGTTGGCGGCCGCGGCGACTCGGCATCCTTGCGCCCGCAATTGGCGCCCCTCTACCGCGGCCAACCGCTCCCCGGCTTCCCCGCCACCGCGGTCTATTCCGCCGACGGCATCACCATCTATCGCCTGGGACCCTGATACGCGCCCCGGCGCCTCCACCCGGTGGGCGGGAGCGCCGGGGTGTGCCCGCGCGACCTACCCGGCCGCCGGTACCGCGCCAAGCTGCTGCATCAGGCCGAGGAAGTCGGCGAACAGGCGCACCTCGGTCATGCGGCCCTCGCTGATGTGGTAGATTGCGGCGGCGTCCACCGTGACCGCCCGACCCGTCGCCGGGATACCGAGGAGCGGCGCCTGATGCGTGCCCTGCAGGCGGTGCACCGCGCAGACCGTGTCGCCCTCGGCGATCCACTCGGTCACCGGGAAGCGCGAGTCGGGGAAGGCGTCGAGGAAGCTCTGCATGAACGCGCGATAGCCGTCGGCGTCGAGCGGCACGGGCGCGAAGCCGTACCAGTGGCAGCCGGGGGCGGCATCGGCCAGCACGCCGTCGAGATCGCGGGCGTCGAGCCGCTCCATGTTGTGGCGCGCCACCGCCGGCGCATCCTGTGTCGTGGTCGTCATTGCCGGTTCCGTCCTTTCGTCGTGCCCGCAAGGGGCGTCAAGGCGGGCGCGGCCGGTCAGCCGATGCCGTCCCAGGCGACCGGCTCCCAGGTGCTGTCCCGCAGCCCCGGGTGCCGCGCGAGTCCGCCCAGCGTGTCGTGCAAGCCCGCCAACAGGGCCTGCGCCGCCTCGGGGTCGGGGAGCTCCGCGACCACGAGGACTTCCGCACTATCGTGCGCGTTGCGGTAGACTCGGTAGTGCGCCGCGCCGAGCGTCGTCGCGAGGTCCAGCAGCGTGCCCCGGTGCAGCGCCAGCAGCGCGTCCCAATCGGCGATGCGCGCGTGCCCCAGGAAGACTACTGCCATGTCGCTCCTCCGCCCCACGGGCGTGCTATACTGTGCCACCGACCATGAAGCCATTCTAGGCGAGGGGCGTGATGAAAGCGTGATAATGCCGTGAGGGCCGGCGCGACGTGAGCCGGCTCGAGATTCGCTGCCTGGGCACGCCGGAGATCCGGCATGGGGGGCGGCCGGTTCGGCCCGCCAGCCGCAAGGCCGTGGCCCTGCTCGTCTACCTAGTCGTCGAGGGCGGCCTGCAGTCGCGCGAGAGCCTGATCGCGCTCCTCTGGCCCGAGAGCGATCCGGCGCGCGGGCGGGCCGTGCTCCGGCGCACCCTCGCGTACCTGCGCGCAAGCCTGGATGCAGGCACCACGTCCGGCGCGGCGGATCACCTGCGGGCGCCCGGCGACCACCTCGGTTTTGACGCGGAGACCCCCCACACTTGCGACGTGCTCACATTGGACGCCACCTGGGCGCTAGCACGCGGCCGCACCACCGATCCGCGCGCCCTTGAAGCGGCACTGCACGCCGCGTTGGCCGGCGCGCGTGGCGAGTTCCTGGCCGGCTTCACTCTGCCGGACGCGCCCGGCTTCGACGACTGGGCGGCTGCGCGGCGCGAGACCTGCCACACCCGGCTGCGGTTGCTCTACGAGCGGCTCGCCCAGCTGCAGTTCGAGGCCGGCGCCACCGGCGACGCGTTGGAGACGGCCACGCGCTGGGTGACGCACGATCCGTTGGACGAGGCCGCCCACCGCCGCCTGATGCAGATCCACTTCGCCCGCGGCGACCGCGCCGCCGCGCTGCAGGCCTACGCCGCCTGCCGGGCCATCCTCGCCCGCGAGCTCCACGCCGAGCCGGTGCCCGAGACGACCGAGCTGGCGGCGCGAATCCGCGTCGCGCCGCCTCCGACCGCCGACCCCACGGAGGCACCTCCAGCCGAGCGGGCGACCGTGCCGCTCGTCGGTCGCGGGCCGGAGCATGCGGCACTGGTCGAGGCCTATCGCGCCGCCCGCCGCGGCCATCCCCAGGCGGTAGTGATCGAGGGCGAGTCGGGCATCGGCAAGACGCGGCTGGCGCGCGACTTCGGCGGCTGGGCGCTGGCGCAGGGCGCGCGCGTTCTGGTCGGAGGGGCCGTCGAGGCGGGCGGCCACCTGCCGTATCAGCCGCTGGTCGACGCCCTGGGTCTGGCGATCTCGGCCCCGGCACCCGCCGGGCTGCTGCCCGCGGCCTGGCTGGCCGAGCTCAGCCGCCTCTTCCCCGACTTGCGCGCGCGCCTGCCGGCCCTGCCCGCGCCCCTGCCCCTCGCCGAGGCGGAGGCGCGCGGCCGGCTCTTCGAGGCCCTGGCGCGCCTCGCCGAGGCCCTGGCGGCGGCCCAACCCCTCGTGCTCTTCGTTGACGACGCGCAATGGGCCGACCCCGCCACGCGCGATTGGCTGCTCTATGCCGCCCATCGCTGGGCGGACGGCTCCCCACCGATCCTGCTGATCGTGGCATTACGCAGCGAGGATCTGGCCGGCGACGCGGACCTCGCCGCCTGGGTCGCGCGGCTGGCACGCTACCTGCCGGGCCCGCACCCGGCGCTCGCACCGCTCGACGCCGCGGCATCCGCGCAACTGGTGGGCGCGCTCGTCGCCGCGAGTGGGGCGGGCGGGGCCGTCGCGCCCGAGGCGCTTGGCACGCGGCTATATGCCGAGACGCGCGGCCACCCCTTCTTCCTGGTCGAGACTGTGAAAGCACTGGCCGCGGATCGCGCGCCGGACGCGGGGCACCTGCCGCTACTGCCCGCCACCGTGCGCGACCTGATCACCGAGCGGCTGGCCCGCCTCAGCCCGGACGCCCGTGCCCTTGTCCGGGCGGGCGCGGTGCTCGGCCCGCGCTTCACCTTCGAGCAAGTCCGCGGCGTCGCCGGGCTCGCCGAGGCCGCCGCGCTCGCCGCGCTCGACGAGGCACGAGCCCGGCGGGTGTTGCGCGAGGCGGGCGCGCAGGTGGGCTTCCTCCACGACCAGATCCGCACGGTCGCCTATGGCATGCTCGGCCCCGCGCGGGCGCGCGCGCTGCACGGCCGCGCCCTGGCCTTGCTGGCCACGGGCGGCGTCCCGGCCGCCGAGCTGGCGCGCCATGCCGTGGCCGCCGCGCATGCGCCCGCCGTCTTCACCTACAGCCGGGCGGCGGGCACCGCCGCGCTGGCCCTCTTCGCCGTCCGCGACGCCATCACGCACTTTGAGCGCGCCCAGCACGCCCTGAGCGGTCCCGGCGCCCCGGCGCAGCCGCCCGCCGGCGCGGTGCTCGCCCTGTACCGCGACCTCGGGCGGGCCTACGAGCTGGCCGCCGACCTGCCGGCCGCCCGGGCCAGCTACACTGCCCTGCGCGCCCGGGCCCAGGCCGCCCGGGATGCGCCGCAGCAGGTCGCCGCGCTCACGCAGCTGGCCCTGCTGGCCGCGCAGGAGTCGATGGACCTGACCGCCGCGGAAGCGCTGCTCGCCGAGGCCCGGGCGGTAGCGGACGCACACGGCGACGCGGCCGGGCTGGCGCTGGTCGAGTGGAACCTGGCGCAGCTGGATGTCTACCGCGGGCAGCCCGGCCCCACGCCGGATCACGCCCTGCGCGCGTTGGCGCTCGCCCGCGCGCACGACCAGCCCGCGCTGGCCGCCCGCAGCCTCAACGCGGCCGCCTATGCCTCCTTCTTCCTGGGCGACTGGGCGGCCGTGGCGACCTATGCCGGCGAGGCCCGCGCCGCGTTCGCCACCTTCGGCGACCGGATCATGGAGCGCGACAGCCTGAGTCTGCGGGGCTACGCGCTGATCCACCTGGGGGATACGCCGGGCGCGGTCGCCGCCGGGCGGGAGGCGGTGGCCCTCGCCCGCGACCTGGACAACGCCTGGGCAATCGCGGCGGCGGCCTGTTTCCTGGCGATCGCCCTGACGGAAACGGGCGACTACGAGGTGGCACTGGCGATCGCCGGGGAGGGGCTGGCCCTGGCGGAGACCCACAGCCTGGTGCAGGTCCGCGTGCTGAGCGCGCTGAGCGCCGGCCTCGTGCACCGCGCCCTGCTCGACCCGGCCGCCGCGCTGGCCGCCGACACGCAGGCCGCGGCCTTCCACGAGGCGGTCCGCATGCCCACGGCCTTCGCCGAGCTGGTCGCCGGAGCCCTCTGCGCCGACCACGCCCTCGCCGGCGACTGGCCGGCCGCCGCCGTCGCGGCGCACCGCGCCCTGGCGCTGCGCGACCCGACCCGCCTGGTCAGCCCGTGGACGCGTCCGCTGGAAACCGCCGCGCTGCTGCACGCGGGCGCGGTGGACGCCGCGCGCGGCGACCTCACGGCCCTGGGCGCCCGCGCGCCCCTCGCGCCACGCTTCCACCTGGCCTGGCAGCAGGCGGCAGCGGTCTTCGCCGAGGCCACGGGCGACCCGGCGGGCGCGACGGATCATCTGGAGGCCGCCCGCAACGTCGCCGCGACCCTCGGCCTGCCCGGCGCGGCCCTGGAGATCGCGGGCGATCTGGCGCGCCTCTACGGCGCGGCGGGGCAGGCCGCGGCGGCAACGGCGGCCGCCAATATGGCCCGCGCGGAGATCGACGGCCTGGCCGCCGGCATCGCCGATCCGGCGCGCCGCGCCGCGTTCACCGCCGCCGCGCGGGCGCGCCTCCCCGCCGCCAGCGCCGCGCCTGGTCCCGATTTTGCGGGGCCCACGAGTACACCCCGGCGCACCGGGTGAGCCGGGCGGCGCCGCGTCCCGCGGCCAGCAAGATAGAGGAGTACCCCAATTCTGTGGAAGATCGAGTAGTCATTGTGACCGGTGCCTCGAGCGGCATCGGCTGGGCGGTCGCGCGACGCGCCGCCCACAAAGGGTTCCGCGTCGTCCTCGCCGCCCGCCGCGCCGAGCGGCTGGAGGCGCTGGCCGCGCGCATCGCCGCCGACGGCGGCCAGGCCCACGTCGTGCCGGCCGACCTGGTCGACCTGGCGGCCCAGCGGCACCTGGTCGACGAGGCGATCCGCGTCTACGGGCGGATCGACATCCTGGTGAACAACGCGGGCCTGCCGCTGCCCGTGCCCTACGCCGAGGCGACGCCCGAGGATCTGCGGCGGCAGTGGGAGGTCAACGTAGTGGCGCTCGTGACGCTGACGCGGCTGGCCCTGCCGCACCTGGAGGCGTCGCGCGGTGGGGTGATCAACATCGGCTCGATGATCAGCCGCTTCCCGGTGCCCGGCATGGGCACCTACAGCGCGACGAAGATCGCCGTCGCCGGGCTGACCACGGCCCTGCGGCGCGAGCTCACCGGCCGCGGGGTACGCGTCAGCCTGGTCGAGCCCGGTCCCATCGCGACGGAGTTCAGCACGCGCGCCGGGGGACGATCGATGGCGCCCGGCGGCGGCCCCCTGCGCATCTCGGCGGCCCAAGCCGCCGTGCCGATCGTGCGCCTGTTCGACCACCCGCGGGCGCGCATCGTCGTGCCCGGGAACCTGGGCCCCGTGCTCTGGCTCGCCGAGCAGTTGATGCGCCTGCTCGGGCCGCTGGTCGACTGGTTCTACGCCCGCCAGGGCGGCGCCACGCCGGGCATGTGAGCAGGCGTCCTGGCTATACCTGCACGCCGGGGAAGTAGTTGATACGCATCGCCTCGCGCACCTCGGTCAGCGTCTCGTGGGCCACGGCGCGCGCCTTGCGCGTGCCCGCGATCAGCATCTCGTCGATGCGCGCCGGGTGCTGCGCCGCAGCCTGCCGCCGCTCGCGGATCGGATCCAGGAACGTGTTCAGCGCGGCCACGAGCTCTTTCTTGACCTGCACGTCGCCGATGCCGCCCTGGCGGTAAAGCGCTTTCATCTCCTCAACGCGCGCGGTGTCGGGGTTGAAAGCGTCGTGGTAGAGGAAGACCGGATTGCCCTCCACGTGGCCGGGATCCGTCGCCCGCAGGCGCGTCGGGTCGGTGTACATCGCCATCACGCGGCGCCGCACCGTCTCCGCATCGTCCGACAGGAAGATGGCGTTGTTGAGGCTCTTGCTCATCTTGCCCTGGTTGTCCGTGCCGGGCAAGCGCGGAAACGTGCCGACGAGCGCCTCGGGTTCGGGGAAGACGGGGCCGTAGAGGCGGTTGAAGCGCGCGACGATGTCGCGCGTGAGCTCGATATGGGGCACCTGGTCCTCGCCCACCGGCACCAGGTCGGCCTTCACGAACGTGATATCGGCCGCCTGCGAGACCGGGTAGCCCAGGAAGCCGTAGGTGACGTTGTCTTCCATGTGGCGCTCGGCCAGCTCGGTCTTGATCGTCGGGTTGCGCTCCAGCCGGCTCACCGTGACCAGGTTGGAATAGAAGACGGTGAGCTCGGCGATCTCGGGCACCAGCGACTGCACGACAATGGTCGCGATCTCCGGGTCGAGGCCCACGCCGATATAGTCGAGCGCCAGCTCGCGCACGTTCTCGCGCACCTTCTCGGGGTTCTCGAAGTTGTCGGTCAGCGCCTGCACGTCGGCGATCAGGATGTAGGTGTCGTACTCATGCTGCAGCCGGACGCGGTTCGCCAGCGTCCCGACGTAGTGCCCCAGGTGCAGGGGCCCCGTGGGCCAATCTCCGGTCAGGATCCTTTTCTTCTGCATGACGCTCTCTCCTTCGGCGCGACGCCGGGACACAAAAAAGCCCCGTCCCCGCTAAGGGACGAGGGCCAAAGCCGTCTCGTGGTGCCACCCTTGTTTCGCCCCGGCGGGTCGGGCCGCCGCGGGCGCTTGGCCGGGGGGCGCGCCGCGTCGCGCAACTCGCCGCCCGTCCCCGGATAACGGCGGGGCATCCCGGCGCAGCCTACTGCGGCGCGAGGCCGGTTCGGTGCGCAACTCCCAGAGCCATTCTCCGCCGGTGCCGGCGCCGGGTTCCACCCATCCCGGCTCTCTGGTCGCCACATTCCGGCGGGTACTCGTTCTGTTCGCAGTCGTTCGTGTTCGATTGGTGGGCCAATTATAGCAAGGCGCGCGCGCGGCTGTCAACCGTCTGCGGTTGCGAGCCTCCTCGGGCGAAAGGCGGAAGGGCAACGACCCTGGCAGCGGTCCATCAGGCGGCCGGGTGCGCGTAGCGGCGAGCGCCGCTAACCGCAGCAGCCCCGTGCGTCAGGGCACCGGGGTGCGGCGCGCCGTCCACAGCCGGCGCACCCCTGCGTAGACGGCAAGCGCAGCCGCCACCATGACCAGGCTGCCGGCGATATCGAGCACGTGGTGCACGCCGGCATAGACCCGCGCGAGGCCGACCACACCCGCGAGGGCCCAGAAGATCAGGCCGGGCAGCGGCGCGGCAACGGTCACGACGGCCGCCACGGTCCCGAGCAGCAAGGTGTGATCGGACGGGAAGCCGTTATCTGTGGCGCTCGGGATCAGCGGCGCTGTGTGGGCGACGAGAAACGGGCGCGGGTCGTCGATGAAGTGGGCGCCCAGCTTGGCGAGCGCAAAGGCCACCACGCCGATCACGAGCGCGGCCGCGGCCAACTCGCGCCAGCGCGCGCGATAGCGCACGAACAGGAAGACGGCGGCGATCCCCAGGACGACGAGGTAGAAGTCTTGCGCCAGAAAGGCCATGAAGGAATCGATCATCGGTGAGCGGTGTCTTTCTCAGGTGAGGTTGCTCCGGCCGGGCAGGGCGCGGGGCGGCGTGGAACAGCCGGGCGAGCGAGGCGGCCGCGCGCCCGGGGGCCACTGCGCGGCCGGCCCCGGGCTAGGTGACCAGCCAGGCGCCCACGCGCGCCAGGCGGCTCTGCACCTCGCGCATCGTCGGGCGCTCGGTCGCCCGCCGCCGCACCATCTCGCCGACGAGCAGGTCCAGCGAAGGCGGTACCTCGGGCGTCAGGCCGGCGATCGGCGGGAACGTAGTCAAGCGGCTCAGGTCGGAGCGCGACAGCTGCGACAACCCGGCGAACGCGGCACGCGGGTTGCGGCCCGTAATCAGGTAGTGCAGGGTGGCGCCCAGTGCGAAGACGTCGGAGGCGCCGGTCACGCGGCCCTCCCATTGCTCCATCGGCGAATAGCCGGGCGTCCCGAAGGCCGAACCGTGGGACGGCACGTAGGATGGCATCGGCTGATTGAGCCGGGATAGGCCGAAATCGATGACCACGATCCGGCCGTCGGGCTGGCGGATCAGGTTCGAGGGCTTGAGGTCGCCGTGAATGACCGGGTGCGGCGTAAGCTCGTGCAGGTGGACGAGCACGTCGACCGCCTGCCCGCCGTACTCGATCACCTCGGGCACGGGCAGCGGGCCGCCCTGCTGGTGCACATACTCCTCGAGGTTCTGGCCGGGCACGAACTCGATGACGATATAGAACGCGCCGCTGTCCATGAAAGAATCGCGGAAGCGCGGCACGGCCAGGTGTTCCGTGCTCAGCCGCGCCAGCAGCTGGGCCTCTTCCTGGAACATCAATTCGAGCGTGGACCAGACCGCGCGGTTGGTAGGGAGCCGCAGCTCCTTGACCACACACGGCTCGCCGCTCGACGTGTACTCGGCCAGGTAGAGGCTGCCCATGCCGCCCCGGCCAAGCCGGCGCTGGATCTGCAGGGCGCCGTTGCGCAGCAAGCGACCGACGGCGTCGTCGTCCACGCCCAGGCTGCAGCCGCAGGCGGCGCAGGTGGTCTCCAGAGGGCGCACAGGGGTGTGACAGCAGGGACAGCGTTCCAGGTGGTTCATGGATCGATCGCTCCCACCGGCGGCCCAGATTCCGCCCCGGCCGGGCGGTGCTTTACCGGCTCCCGCCACGCCGGTCGGTACCAGCCACCGCCAGTATACGGGGGCGGTCTCGGTGCTGTCAATGTCGCCACGGCATAAACCATCCCGATCGGCAGGGCCATTAGTCCTTGATATTCTGGGCCCGTGCGCGGTACCGGTGATTACCGTCCGGTGTCGCGGAGTGCACGGCTTTTCCCGTCGTCTGACCTGCCGTCGTGGACCGGCCCGGCGGTTCGCGCGTGCCGGGTGGATCAGTACCCCCTTGATCGTCGCGTCGCGGAGACGGGGGAAAGGCAGGAACCACGCCCGCGGGGATCGGTCCAGACGATGTCGTGATCCAAAACCGGCGACGCCACGGGCAATCGGCGGCGGACGGAAGATGAGAGGTGGGTTCGCGGACACCGCGCTGCGACGGCGGGGACATATGTCCCGCATAATATCCACCGGGTTCTCACCTACGAGGGGTTGTCGAAAGCCTGGCCATACCGTATAATAAGGATGGCAGCATGGAGCAACCTGCCTGCTGGTGATCGGTGTGCAACCACAGCGCACGCGGCGCCGGCACCCGCGCGCGTACGCTCACATGAATGCTCGCACACCGGAGAACTTGGGGACCGAAAGTCAATTCCAGTCTGCCGCGCTCTCTCCCCCCGTCCTCGTCCCCGCACGGCAGCGTCCCCCCCACGTGACTTTCCTTCCCAGCAGCGATACGAGAGGGGCGCGTACATGGGCAGATCACCCGCACGGAGCGGTTTCACTGGGACCCTTGCCTGACCCGGTAGCCCCTCCTGTCGTCGATCGGTGAGCCTCGCCTGAATGGTAAGGCTATGCTGGGACCTTCCGAATCGCGCTCCCCTGGAGTCCGGGTGAGATCCGCTCGGCCGACCGGCGCGCGCCTGCGCCCGCCGCCGCGGCGGTTCCCCCGCCACGCCGGGGATGCGCTGATCGAGCTAGCCCTCGTCCTGCCCTTCCTCTGCCTGCTCCTGCTGGGTGTGTTCGACCTGGGCCGGATGTATTCCGAACAGCTCGCGGCGACCGCGGCCGCGCGCGCGGGGGCGCGCGCCGCCGTCGTGACCGCCGATAACTCGTGCGCTACGGGAGTCCGCCACGTGGTAATCCAGGAGCTCAACGGCGCCATCACACTCAACTGCCCGGCCGATATTCCCGATCCGGTGCGCGACCCCACGGGCACGGGCACCGTGACGGTGGTGATCAACTACCAGCATCAGCTGCTCTTCGGGCTGCTCCAGGATCTCTTCCACAGCAGCACGCTCAACCTGTCGGCCTCGGCGACCATGCCGCTGCAGCTGGGCGACGGCGGCGCGCCCCTGCCCACGCCGCTGGCGACGAACACGCCGGCCCCGCCGCCCCCGACGTACACCAATACCGCTACGGCCACTCCGACCCACACGCCAGTGCCAACAGCGACTCGCACGCCGGTGCCGACCGCCACACCTACAACCGTCGCCGGCACACCGACCCGCACGCCCACCGCCGGCCCGCCGACGGCCACGCCGCCGCCCGCGCCCACGAACACGCCTGTACCGGCGACGAATACGCCCATTCCGCCGACGGCCACGCCCGTTCCGCCGACCAACACGCCTATCCCGCCGACGAACTCGCCAACCCGCATACCCAGTGCCACACCGACGTGCGTGGTGACTGTTACCGTATCGGCCAATCACGGGCAGGGCAACGGGCAGCAACCGATCCAGGTGAAAGCTACAGGGGCCGCAGGCCTCACAATTACAGCGGCGATCAGCAGCAAGGACCAGATTACGCTAACGGAGGTCTCTCCGGGTAGCTACAGCGGCTGCATGCAGAAGACGTACAGTCAGAACCAGTCCGTGACGTTCACGGTAACGTCCGGGACCGCGTGCGTGGTGACATACAGTCCCTCGCAAACCATCACGTCACAGGATGGGATAGTAGCCTGTCCGTAGTCCAGAGCGCTCTCGGGAATGCGCTCGTCAGCTGTCTTGACACGCGGCGGGCCGACACTGGGCGAGAACGCGAATAAGTGGTCCACGGGGTCCGACTCGGCTCGGCTGCAACGCTTTCGAGATCCGGGCAACCGGAACAAGCGTAGGTACCAAACCATGAACCAACGCCAGAGACAACGGCAAATCCAAGCGAATGCGCACGGTGCAGGCGGCCACCGGGCGAGCGCAACTGTGGTATCAACGATGGGGGCGCGGACTAATGAAGCAGTATTATCGGGTCCATCGAGGCCAGACGCTGATTATCGTCGCGCTGAGCTTGCTCGTGCTGCTCGGCTTCGTCGCCCTGGGCATCGACGGCGGCAGCGCGCTGCTGCAGCGCCGCCACGTGCAGGACGGCGCCGATGCCGCCGCGCTCGGCGTAATTAACCTGCTGGAGCACAATGTGGCCGTAACGTGCCTGCCCGATCCCAATAACTGCCACCCGACCTACGCCGATCTGACCAACGGCATGGTCCGCGACCGCATTGCCCAATTGGTCGACGCCAACCACGGCGACACCGTCGGCGCCGCAGGCTACCCGGCGCCCGTGCTCGAATACCACTTCATGGCCGGCGCTCCAATATGCCCCGTCGCCGGCCAGCCCTGCTACGTGACGGCCACGACCGCGGCCTATCCCGACGCCGATCCGCCGCCGCCCTATGCCGACGGCGTACGCATTTCTACGTCCGTCGACAACCCGACGACCTTCGCGCGCGCGATCAACATCCAGTCGATCACCGTCGGCGCCCAGGCCGCCGGCCGCCTCTACGGCACGTGCCCCACCCAGGCGGCCCAGGGCAGCGCGCTGCCCATGCTGCGCTTCCGGCCCAGTGTCGAGGATCAGCTGGCCCAGTACGGCAACGATCGCTGCCACCCGGTCGAGCTCTGGAACTCGCAGGGCGATCTCGGCGGTTTCGACAACCTCTATTCCATGGACACGCAGAGCTTCCAGGGCACCGGCGCGCCCGCACTGCTGACGGCGCTCGATAATCGCAACGGCCCGCCTCCGCCGCCCAACGGCCTGACCGCGTACGGCGCGCACGGCACGTGCACCCAGCAGAATCAGGGCGCCTGCGCCGACATGCGCGGCCAGCACTCCAGCAGCCCGAGCAGCGGCAAAGGCGATATCGCCAACTGGATCTACCTGCAATGGGCCGGGCAGATCAGCCTGACCCGCACCTGGGACCGCTCGAACGAGACCTGGTACCCTGCGAACCGCTCGAACGACGGCGGCCGGCAGGGCAGCGCCACGCCACGGCAGGGCGACTGGGCGGAAGTCTACCCCCACGGCAACTGGGGCAATAACGTCAATGAGCCGTTGCACGACATGGCGGACGAAAACGGTGTCACGACGCCCTGGTCGGGCGGCGCCCTTAACTGGGGCAAGGCGATCACCAAGACCCTCTACCTCTGGGGGCCCGAAACCCTGCCCAATCACGCGACCGACGACACCAGCGCCCAACAATGGGTTAGCAACGTGCAAATCCCCGGCTGCAATCCGCATGGCGGACAAGACTGTAAATATACGGGTTGGGAAGACCTGACGCTCACCGGCCAGGGCTCCGGTAACTACTCGATTTCTGGCAACGTCGACCGGGTGCGCTTCACGGCACTGTATCAGATCCGCATCTACGCCAACCTGCAGGCCAACAAGTACCATCCCAATGCGCCGCCCGAATGCGCCTCCCAGGGGGGCTGGCAGTGGAACGGCGGGTCCAGCAACGCCTACGGGCTGATCATCAACGAGGTCGTGCCTGGGCCCGGCGGCGACGGCACGCCCTGCGGCTGGATGACGGGTGGGGGCGTATACGGGCGGAGTATTGACCCGAACGATCCATAATGCCGGGCGCGCGGCAGCAGACGGAACGACGATGAGGCAGATGCACACGCAACAGCACAGCCGGAAGCCAGGTCAGGCCGCGGTCGAGTTCGCCCTCGCCGCCATGATCCTGTTGCTGGTGCTGTTCGGCATCCTGGAACTGGGGCGCCTGGTACTCGCCAATAGCGAGATCGCCAACGCCGCGCGCGAGGGCTCGCACTACCTGGCGCTCAACCCGCGGGCAACGCGCGCCGAGGTCGAGGCGCAGATCCAGTCCCACCTCGTCACCGTGGACCGCTCGGCCATCCAGGGCAGCAATGTGGAGATCGCCTGCGCATCGTGCACGCAGACAGATGACTGCGCCATCTCTCCGGCGCCGGATGGGTGTAAGGACTACAGCTACCAGCCGGTGACGGTCGCCGTCACCTATACGTGGGCCAGCGTGCTGCCCGTGCCCGGGCTGAGCGGCGGCGTCCAATTGGTCGGCCGCTCGACCACGCTGCGTGAGCGATGACAGAACTGTACGGGCGTCTCTGGGATGGACGCCACTTGGGGCGCGCAAGGAGCCGGCGATGAGGAATCGCTTTCATGCCCACCGGGGGCAGACCCTGGTCATTGTTGCACTGAGCATCCTTGTGCTGCTCGGCTTCGTCGCGCTCGGCATCGACGGTGGGAGCGCGCTGCTACAGCGCCGCCATATGCAGGACGGCGCCGACGCCGCCGCGCTCGGCGCGATCCGGCTGATGGAGGGCAACATCGCCGTCACCTGCTCGCCTGCGCCGTGCCATCCAACATATGCTGACATCACGAATGGGGCGCTCCGCGCGCGCATCCTCCAGTTGGTCAACGCAAACCACGGCGACACCACCGGCCCGGCCGGCTATCCGGCGCCGCTGATCGAGTATCACTTTATGGCGGGCGCGCCCAACTGCCCCAACCCCGCCCAGGCATGCTACCTGCCCGCCACCGTTGCCAGTTATCCCGACGCCTACGCACCGCCGCCCTTCATGGATGGCATCCGGGTCACTGCTGCCGTTTCTAACCCTACAACGTTCGCCCGGGCGATCAACATCCAGAACATCGGGGTATCGGCATGGGCCGCGGCGCGCGTGTTCGCCAGCTGCAACACCGTCCAGGGCGAAGATAAGACCTTGCCCATGCTCCGGTTTGGACCATCGCATCCGCTATTTTCTCGAACAGAACGGCAACAGCCGCTGTAGCCCGGCTGTCCTGTGGACGTCCCATCCCGACGTAGCGGGCTTCGACAACGACTATTCGCTCGGTGTGCGTAGCTTCTACGGCGGTGCTGGGGACCCCGCAATTGATTGAGTACGTTTGATTAGCGCAGCGGGCCCCCTCCGCCAAGCCCGCCGGAGGGCGGCCTCACGACGTGGCAGGATCTCGGCTTCGCCAATAAGCAGTGCACCCCGGCGACGACGCAATATTGCGCGGATCTGCAGCGGCTACGGCGTCGACAGCCCCGGCACGAATTGGACGGCGATTTCCGACTGGATCTACTGGCAATGGCGGGGCTCCATTTCGGTGACCAATAACCACACCGTTCCGAACGGCCGCGGCGGCGGCACTTCGACACTTCCGGGCGACTGGGGAGAAGTCTTCAACAACGGCAACGGCGGCAACAACATCTCGCAGCCGTTGCACGACGTGGCCGATCAGTTCGGCACCACCTTCGACGTCAGCAAGCCCGCCGCCCAGGGGGGCCTGAACTGGGGCAACGTGCTGACACGCACCCTGTACCTGTGGGGCCCCGACGGCACGACGGTCGACGACAGCACCACGGCGCAGATCTACTGCAACCCGTGCAAGCGGAGCCAGCAACCAGACTACACGGGCTGGGGGTTCATTCACGTCTCCGGCTCCGCCGGCAATTACTCCACCGACAACCCGCAGGGGACGGGAAACGAGATCGACCGGGTACGGTTTACGGGTCTCTACAACGTGCGCATCTACGCGAATCTGCAAGGCAACTACGGACCGGTTATGCCGCCGGAGTGCTCCAGCTGGACGTGGTCGCCCCCGAACAGCATCGCGTATGGTCTGATTATCGACGCCGTGGTGCCCCCAAGCGGAGGGGACTGCCAATGGACCGTGGGTGGGGGAGTCTACAGCCGCAGCATCGATCCGAATGATCCGTAATGCCGGCCTCGCCCGGTCGGCCGGTTGCGACGCGGCGCAGCGGGGCGGGTCCCGGCTGGGCGGGACGCGGGATCCGTTACCTCTGCCCGAATTGCGCAGTAATAGTGATAGAAGGAGCAGCCTGACTTGAGACGCCGAGGTTTACTATTGATGCTGGTCGGCATCCTCGCGGCCCTGGGCGCGGGGGGCCTCGTCTACTACCTGAGCCTGACCCAGGTGCCGACGGCCGCGGCGGTCCCGCCCACGGCGGTCGCCGTGGCTACCGCCACCCCGCTGCCGCGCGAGTCGCTCGTGCTGGCCGCGCACGACATCCCGGCCCGCCAACTGGTGACCGCGGCCGACGTCGTCACGCGCGAATACCCGATCGGCCTGGCGCCTGACGACGCGTTCCATCTCACTAGCGAGGTGATCAGCCGCACCGCGACGACCCAGGTCTTCCAGGGCGAAATCCTGGTCGCCCGCCAGTTCACCGAGAATCAGGGCGGCCCTACGGCCCCCGCGTCTGACCAGTTGCCGGCCGGCAAGGTGCTGGTCGCCTTCCCGGCCAGCGACATCCTGTCGTCGGTCGACGGGGTGCAGGCCGGCGACCACGTCGACATCCTGGTCACCCTGCCGGTCAGCGGCACCACCGGCACCACTGCCGGGGGATCCACCGGCGGGCGGTATCAGGCGGCGCAGGCCACCATGCAGGACGTCACGGTCTACAGTCGCGGATCGCCCGCCCAGCCGGCGGCCAACGCGAACGGCAACGGCGGCACCGCGATCAGCGCGGTGATCACCTTCGTGGTCGATCATCAGGAAGCGCTGATCCTGAAGTACATCAAGGACAGCGGTGGCACCATTGACCTGGTCGTCCGTTCCATCAAGGATACCAAGGAGATCCCGACCGATCCGGTCTCGCTCGACTATCTGATCGAGCTCTACCACTTCGCCAACGCGCCGCGCCCGTGACCCGGGTGGCCGCGCCCTCGCCCCGCCGGGCGGTCCGGCGGGTAGCTACTGGAAAGGCAGGACCTAAGCCGCTATGATGGATCCGCTCCGCGCGCCCATCCGTGTTGCGATTGCCGAAACCGACGTCGTGGAGATCGGTCGTATCCGCGCCCTGCTTGAGGCCGATCCGCACATGAATGTCGTCGGCACCGCGCAGGATCGCGGCCAGCTGCCGTTGCTGCAGCCGCTGGATCCCGATATTGTCCTGCTCTCCACCCGGCTGGCGCCCGACGACACGCCCAGCCTGGTCAAGCAGTTTTTCGAGCTGACCCCGAATGCCCAGGTCTTGCTGCTGGCGCCGGCCGGCACCGAGCCCGACATCCGCCGCGCCATGCTGGCCGGGGCGCGCGGCATCCTGCACCTGCCGCTCGGCGCCGACGAGCTGCTGAGCACGATCCGCGAGGTCATGGGCACCGAGGTCACGCGGCGCCAGCGGGTGCAGGAGGTGGCGCAAGAGCGCCTCAGCCGCGCCACCCAGGGCCGGGTGATCGCGGTCTTCAGCCCGAAGGGCGGCGTGGGCTGCACGCTGCTCGCCTGCAACCTGGCCGTGGCCATGCAACGCATCACCGGCAAGCCCACCGCACTGGTCGACTACAGCCTGCAGTTCGGCACCGTCGCCAGCGTGCTCAACCTGCAGAGCCTGCACAGCGTCGCCGAGCTGATGCCCGTCTACGACGCGCTGGACGCCACGATCCTGGACGACGTGATGGTGCGCCACGAATCGGGCCTGCGCGTGTTGCTCGCGCCCGCCCGCCTGGCCGACGTCGAGCTCATCACGATGGAAGGCCTGGTCGGCGTGCTCGCCGCCCTGCGCCTGTACTACGTGAACGTCGTCGTCGACCTCTGGCACACGATCGAGGATGCTACGGTGGCGATCCTGGAGGCGGCCGACGTCATCCTGCTGGTCACGACACCGGAAGTGCCCGCGCTGTACACCACGCGACGCTTCCTGGAGCTCCTGAAGGACTATCCCCAGTTGCAAGACCGGGTGCAGCTGGTGGTCAACCGGCATCCGAGTAAGGGCGCGGTCGATCTGCAGCAGATCGAGCACAGCCTCGGCTGCGCCGCCGTCGCGACGGTGCCGAGCGACGGCTTCCTGATGACCACGGCGGTCAACGAAGGCGTGCCCCTGGTGCGCAAAAACGCGAATACCGTCTTCGCTCAAAATGTCGCGAAGCTGGCCACGGAGCTGGGCGGCGAGCGCTCGGCCGACGGCCGCACCGACACGGGGCGCGGCGGCATCTTCTCACGGGGGCGCAGGCGGAGCTAATCGGCCGCGCACGGTGGGCTGCCCGCCCGCCGCCGGGCCCACCGGGATCACATGTGCAGCGAGCCGGCCGCGGAGGGCGCCCGGCCGTGGGGCTCGCAAGAAAGGGATCGAAACCATGCCAATCATTCGTCGACGCGCGGAGGGCGCCGGGCCAGGCGACGGCTCGGCTCCGTCTGTCCCCAGCACCCCTCTGCTGAACCTGACCCCGCCGCCCGCGCGGAACACGCCCGATTCCTACGCGGTGCCGCGTCCACCCACGGAAGCCCGGCCGCTGCCGCGCTCCGGCCCGCTGCCCTTCGGCTCCGGCGCCAACACGGGCACGGGGCGGACCCTGGCCACCGACCTGGCGCGCAGCTCGCGGCGCGATCTGCAGCACCGCCTGCACAGCCTCATCATCGCCGAGATGCGCGACAGCGTCGACCTGAACGACCCGGTCGTGGAGCGCAGCGAGATCGAGCGACTCTTCAACCGCTACATGGCCGACGAGGACGTCGTCCTCAACCGGGTGGATCGCGCCAAGCTGTTCGAGGACGTCTGCGCCGAGATCCTGGGCTACGGCCCCATCCAGCAGCTCCTGAATGACGACACCGTGAGCGAGATCATGGTGAACGGGCCACAGCAGGTCTGGATCGAGCGGCAGGGCAAGATCTTGCTGACCGACATTAGCTTCAAGGACGATGAACACGTCATGCGCGTGATCAGCCGCATCGTCGCGCCCCTCGGCCGGCGGATCGACGAATCGTCGCCCATGGTCGATGCCCGCCTGCCCGACGGCTCCCGGGTCAACGCCATCATCCCGCCGCTCTCGCTCATCGGGCCGGTGCTGACCGTGCGGAAGTTCAAGCGCGTGCCTTATACCACCGAGGATATGATCCACCTGGGCACGATCTCGGAACAGTCGGCCGTCTTCCTGGAGGCGGCCGTGCGGGCCGGGCTCAACGTCATGGTGGCCGGCGGTACGGGCAGCGGCAAGACGACGTTCCTGAACGTCCTGTCGTCGTTCATACCCGGCGACGAGCGCATCGTCACGATCGAAGACGCGGCCGAGCTGCAGCTGCAGCAGGTCCACGTCGTCCCGCTCGAATCGCGGCCGGCCGGTATCGAAGGGCTGAACGGCGTCTCGATCCGCGACCTCGTCGTCAACTGCCTGCGCATGCGCCCCGACCGCATCATCGTCGGCGAGTGCCGCAGCAAGGAAGCGCTCGACATGCTCCAGGCCATGAACACCGGCCACGACGGCTGCATGACGACCGTGCACTCGAACTCTCCCCGCGACTCGCTGTCGCGCGTCGAGACGATGACGATCATGGCCGCGCCCGAGCTGCCGCTGCGCGCCATTCGCGAGCAGATCTCCTCGGCGTTCGACCTGATCGTCTACCTTGAGCGGATGGACGACGGCTCGCGCAAGGTCACGCACATCACCGAAGTGCAAGGCTTTGAACAGGACACGATTCTGCTGCAGGACATCTTCCGCTTGGAAACGTCCGAGCGCGACGGGCAACGCGTGCGGGAACTCATCCCGACCGGCATCCGGCCGTTGCTTATGCGCAAGCTGGAGCGCGCGCGCATCTTCCTGGCACCCGACTTCTTCGTCACGCGGCCCGCAGCGGCGCCCGCACCCGCCCGCAATGGCCGCGGGTAAGCCGGGCCGCCCGGGCAGGGCGACGCAGGCGGGAGGAGGCCGGCCATGCTGATCTGGGGGATCGGCGTCCTGGCCGCCCTCGCGCTCTTCGGCATCGTCGGCGGCGCGCTGGTCGTCCTGACCGGTGCCCGCACGCGTGTCGAAAACCGCATGCAGCAGTACGTCGCGCTCGAAGAGGCCGCGGCCCCCGTGCACGTAGCCAGCGTGCGGCGGCGGCGGCGCGCCGACGTCTTCGAGGATCTCGACGAACGCTTCGGCCAGACCCCGGCGGCCCAGCAGCTCGCCCGCGAGATCGAGCGCGGTGGCCTGAGCCTCACGGTGACCGAGCTGACCCTGTTGCGGGTGGGCAGCGCGATCTTGCTCGCCGCCATCGCGATCGCGCTCGTGCCGGGCCTCTGGTGGCTGGTGCTGCTGCCCGCCGCGGTCATCGGCGCGTGGCTGCCCCGCGCTTACGTCGCCCGGCGGGCGCGCACGCGCCTGCAGCGGCTCGACGATCAGCTGCCCGACACCCTGAGCCTGCTGGCCGGCGCCGTCCGCTCGGGCAGCAGCCTGTTCCAGGCGCTCGACCGCATCGCGCAGGAAGCCGAAGAGCCCAGCCGGGAGGAGTTCCTGCGCGTGGTGCGCACCATCAGCCTGGGCGCGCCCATCGAGGTTGCGCTGCATAGCCTGGCCGAGCGGATGCCCACCGAAGAGATCGACATCTTGACCACGGCCATCAGCATCCAGCAGCAGACGGGCGGCAACATCGGGCAAATCCTCGAGCTGATCGCGACGACCGTGCGTGAGCGCCACCGCATCCAGCGGGAGATCCGGGTCCTGAGCGCCCAGCAGCGGCTGTCCGCCTACATGCTCGGCGCCCTACCGCTCCTGATGATCGGCATCCTGTTCCTGATCAGTCCCACCTACATCGGCCGGATCTTTGAGCCGGGCTGGATTCTCATCCTGCCCATCACGATCGCGATCCTGCTGGTGGTCGGATTCGTCGTCATGAATCGCATCGCACGCATCGACGTCTAGCCGGCGTCCGGGGGTATCGCTCACCGATGACTTCGCCCTTCACGACCTCGCGCGCGTCCCGCCCCGCTGATCGGGCCGGCCGCCGCGTGCGCGGCCTCTTGCTCGCGCTGATCGGCCTGACGCTGGCCCTCGGCCCGGCCACCGCGGCACGCGCCCAGACGCCGCCACCGGGCACGCGCACCATGCGCCTCAATCTAATCGACGGCCGCACCTGGCCGACGGTCACGCTCAACTTCAACCTGCGCAGCCTCGACAACACGGCGTTGGGCACGCTCGCGCCGCCACAGTTCGCGGTCACCGAGAACGGCACCACGCAGCAGATCACGCGCGTGGCCCTGGGCAAGGAGATCGGCACGCCGCTGGCCGTGGTCCTGGTGCTCGACACCAGCGGCAGCATGCGCGGTGAAAAGCTGACCGCAGCCGAGGCCGCGGCGGCCGGTTTCTTGAACGCGCTCGGCCCAAATGACGAGGCAGCGCTCGTGCCGTTCAGCACGGAGGTCGGCAAGCCCACGCCGTTTACCGCTGACCGGAGCGTCCTCGACCAAGCCCTGCAGGCCCAGGTGGCCCAGGGCAATACGGCCCTCTACGATGCCCTGTTCGAAGCCGCCCAGGTGGCCTCGCAGGCGGCAGCCGGGCGGCGGCGGGCGATCGTGCTGCTCACCGACGGCCAGGACACCAGCAGCCTGAAAGCGCCGCTGAACAGCGTCCAGGCGGCGAAGGACGCGGGCGCGCTCGTCTACACCATCGGCGTGGGTGGCGATACCGACTCCGAAGTCCTCGGCGCGCTCAGCACGCCGACGGGCGGCCGCTACATCCCCGCCGCGGGCCCCGCCGACCTGCAGGCCATCTACGTGCAGCTGGCGCAGGAGCTCGCCGGCCAGTACCTGCTGATCTACCGGTCGACCACGCAGGTGCACAAAGCCTATGAGCTGATCCGCGTCGAGATGCACTACACGACGCCGACCGGCGAGACGCTGACGCAGGTCGGCTACTACCGGCCGCCGGCTTCAGCCATCGTGCCCGAAGCGGCACCGGCGCTGCCCACCGCGCTCCCGGTCGCGCAGGTGCCCATCCCCGCGGGCTTGCCGGCCGATCCCGCGGCCGCGCCCCCGGTCGTCGCCGCGCCGCCGACGGTTGACAACGCGTCGCTGCAGACCGCGCGCGTGGTCGGCATGATCGCCGGGCTGCTCGCAGCGGCTGCCGTGCTGCTGGCCTTCGGCGGCCTGCTGCTCGTGCGAGCGCCCACACTGGTCGGCGAGCGTCTGAACCGCTACGTGGCCACCCCGGAGCTCGGGGCGCCCGAGGTGCCTGCGAACTTCAGTGCGCGCGTCCTCTACCCCATGTTCGACAGCCTGGGGCGGCGGCTGCAGCGGCTCACCCCGGCCGGCTACCTGGAACAGCTCGGCCGGCTGATCAGCCAGGCCGGGCCCAGCTATCGCATGCGCCGCGCCGGGTTCCTCGGCATGCAGCTAGGCCTCGGCATCGTGGGGCTGGTGTTGGTCGGCGGCTGGGCGCTGCTCGCCGCGCCACATGACGGCCTGCGCATTGCCCTGGCGGCGGGGCTGGGCGTCTTTGCCGGGATCTATCTGCCCTACTTCCAGCTCACGCGCCGGGTCACCCAACGCAAGCGCGCGCTGGTGCGCGCGCTGCCTGCCGCCCTCGATTTCATGGCCATCATGGTCGAGGCCGGCACCGGATTCGACGGGGCACTCGCCGAGCTAGTGCGGCGCTGGCGCAACACGCTGACCGACGAGTTCGCGCTGCTGCTGATCGACTTCCAGATCGGCAAGCCGCGCCGCGACGCCTGGCGCGATCTGTCGACGCGTACGCAGGTGCCCGATCTCAACGCCTTCGTCATCGCGATGATGCAGAGTGAGCAGACCGGCAGCAGCATCGCCCACATCCTGCGGACGCAGGCCGACCAGCTGCGCATCCGGCGCCGTCAGCGCGCGGAGGAAGAAGCCCGCACCGCGCCGGTGAAGATGCTGATCCCGCTGGCGCTGTTCATCTTCCCATGTCTGCTGATCGTTATCCTGGGCCCGGCGATCCCGCAGATCCTCCAAAGCCTCGTCCACCTCGGCGGCTGAGGCGCGGCCGGGCGGTCAGCCCGCGGCGGGCAGGCGGATGAAGCGGCCGATGTTACCGCGCACCGCCGGGGCGGGCGGCACGGGCCCCGCCGGGCGGATCGTCATCGGCAGCCCGTCGCGCGGCGCGGCCAGCGGCGATCCGCCGAGGCGCACGCGCGTGCCGGGGCGCAGCGCCAGCCGATAGCGCTGTAGCAGCCGCGGCAGCACCAGCTTCATCTCCAGCTCGGCGAAGGTGGCGCCCAGGCAGCGCCGGGGCCCGGCGCCGAAGGGCATGTACTCGTAGGGCGACGGGTCGATAGTCGCCCAGCGCTCGGGACGGAACGCGTCCGGCGCGGGGTAGAGCGCCGGGTCGCGGTGGATCACGGCGGGGCTCCAGAGGATCCGCGTCCCCGCCGGCACCGCGTAGCCCCCGATCGTCGTGTCCGCCATCGCCACACGCAAGAACCACAACCCCGGCGGCAGCAGGCGCAGGCTCTCCTTGATCACCCTGTCGAGCAGTGGCAGCTGCGCCAGCTGTTCCAGCGTCGGCGCGGCGCCGCCGAGCACCGTGTCCAGCTCGGCGAGCAGATCGCGCTGCACGGCAGGGTGGGTCGCCAGGAGGAAGAGCGTCCAGGTGAGCGCGGTGGCGGTCGTCTCGTGCCCGGCCACGAAGAGCGTGACCGTCTGCCCCAACAGCTCCGCGTCGGTGAGCGCCCGCCCGCCGGCGTCGCGCGCCCGCAGCAGCAGCGTCAACGCGTCGTCGCCCGCCAGGCCCGCCGCGCGCTTGCGCGCCAGCAGCGCGGCGATGGCGGCGGCCAGATCGTCGGCCAGGCGCAGCAGGCGCGTGAAAGGCAGGCCGGGCAGGCGGAACGGGAGCAGCACGACGGCGGGCGACAGGGCCAGGCGCAGCCAGCGGCTCATCAGGTCGCGCAGGGGCAAGCCGTCATGCGCCGGGTCGAGGCCGAGGATCGTGGACACGGCGATGCCCAGCGTCAATTCCTGCATCTCCCGATGGATGTCGCGGATTTGGCCCGGGTGCCAGCGGTCCAGATGGGCGTCGATGCGCTCCAGCATCGTCTCCCGCAGCGCCACGACGTGACCGCGCCCGAAGGCGGGCAGCAGCAGGCGGCGCGCGGCCAGGTGCTCCGCGCCGTTCATGACGGTCAGCCCGGCAAACAGCCGCAGGGCGGCCGAATCGGGCGGCAGGTGCAGGGGCGAGTTGGCGCCGCGCACATCGCCGTTGTAGAAGTGGGCCGGGTCGCTGAGCACCTGGCGGTTGTCCTCGGGGGCGAAGACGAAGATCCAGCTTGGGTCGCCGTGCGCCAGCGCGACCACGTCGCCGTAGCGCCGCTGCAGCCGCTGCATGGTCGTGAGCGGGTCGCGGAGCAGCGGCAGGAAGTGGGTGCGCCAGCCCAGCCCGGGCCACTCGCGCGGCCCCGGGATCGCCGCGGCCCTCAGCGGAATTGCAGTCATCGTTCGGGTGCTCCTTCGGCGCGGGCGGGCATGCCCCGGCCGCGCGGGATGCGGGCCGGCCCACCGGTTGCCGAGCGGCCCACACCCGGTAAACGCGCCCGGCGCCCGCGTGGTTCGGCGGGGCCGAACTTACTTCACCATCTGCACACGAATCCGTCACCAACGTGTATTGACAGGCGGACGGTACCTGTGCTACGATGTACTTACTTCATTCAGCGAATAAACTTGGACGCTCACCATTCAGCGGAGAAAGGCAGAGGTCATGGGCCTACGCCTGCGATCGGGTAATCGGGCACTGATCCGCGAGATCAACAAGTCACTCGTCCTCAGCCTGGTGGGCGAGCACGGCCCCATCTCGCGCACCGCCATCGCCCAGGCCGCCCACCTCAGCCTCGCCACCGTCTCCGGCATCAGCGGCGAATTGATCGGCGACGGGCTGATCTACGAGCACGAGGAGGGCACCTCGACGGGGGGCCGGCGGCCGATCTTGCTGGCGCTCAACCGCCAGGCCGGGCTCGTCGTCGGCGTGAAGCTCACCGAAACGCACCTCACGGCTGCCCTGACGGATCTCGGCGCCACCATCCGCGCGCAGCGCGAGGTGCCGCTGGGCGAGGACCGCTCGCCCGCCGCCGTCGCCGACCTGCTGGCGGACACCGTGCGCGATCTGCGCGCCCGCTATGCCGGCGAGCGCTTCTTCGGCATCGGCGTCGGTATGGCCGGAGTCATCGACCGCCGGGCCGGCATCTGCCGCTTCTCGCCCTTCCTCCGCTGGCGCGACGTGCCGCTGGGCCCGATGCTGAGCGAGCGGCTCGGCGTACCCGTAGTGCTCGAGAAAGACGTCAACACCCTCACCCTGGCCGAGAAGGTCTTTGGTGCCGCCGTCGGCCACAGCGATTTCCTGGTCATCACGCTCGGCCGCGGCATCGGCATGGGCATGGTGCTGAACGGGCAGCTGTACCGTGGTGGCGGGGGCGGCGGCGGCGAGTTCGGCCACACCACCATGGTGCCCGACGGCCCGGTGTGCGAATGCGGCAAGCGCGGCTGCCTGGAGGCGCTCGTCGCCGATCCGGCGATCCTGCGCCGCCTGCGCACTGCCGTCGGGCACGATCTGACGATGGACGAGGCCGTGGCCCTCGCCCGGGCGGGCGACATCACCGCGCAGAACATCTTCGCCGCCGCCGCCCGCACCCTCGGCCAGGCCATGGCCGACCTGGTCAACATCTTCAATCCCACCCTCGTCATCGTCGGCGGCGAGGGCACGCGCGCCTTCGACCTGCTGCTCGCCCCGCTGCAGGAGACGCTCCACGCGCATTCCTTCGACGGGCTCGCGGACGATCTGCAGCTGATCGTCGAGCCCTGGGGCGACGACGCGTGGGCGCGAGGCGCCGCCGGCATGGTGCTGGAGGAGCTCTTCCGGCCTTCGCTCTACCACGAGACCGAAGTCCCTCTGTCCTGAGCCGTCCCGTGATCGGACCGCCGGGGCAGAGCTATTGGCTGATACTTACTTAGTTCAGCGAATAAAGCAACATTCGCGGAGGACAGGAGTGTAGACGCGGGCTTCCACCGGCCTGGCCACCCATCGGATTGTTCGTTCGTCGTGCGGCTCTTTGCCAGCTCAGCGCCAGTATTCCAAAGGAAGAAAGGAAACAACGATGTTCCGCCGACAAGTACTGCTCGCCGTGGCGCTCCTCCTCGCGATGCTTCTGCAGGCGTGTGGGAGCGAGCCCGCCCCGACCGCCACGCCGGTGCCGCCCGCGGTCCCGACCGCCACCACCGCGCCCGCCACGGACGCCACCGCGCCCCCGGCCGCCGCCACCGACACCGCCGCCCCACCGGCCGCCGCCACGGATACGGCCGCCCCCGCCGCGGATAACCTGTCCGGCACCGTCACGTTCTGGACGGCCTACAACACGGTCTCGCCCGAGAACAAGACGCTGACCGAGCAGATCATCCCCGCCTTCGAGAAGCTGCACCCGAACGTCACGGTCAAGGCACAGGCCCTGCCCTACGACGACCTGCGCCAGAAACTGCTCGCCGCCGTCGCGGGCGGGGAGACCCCCGACCTGGTGCGCGCCGACATCATCTGGGTGCCCGAGTTCGGCGACCTGGGCGCGCTCGCTCCCCTCGACCAGGAGATGCCCGACTTCGCGAGCTATAAGGACCAGGTCTACGCGGGCCCGCTCGCCACGAACTATTACAAGGGACATTATTATGGCCTGCCACTGGACACGAACACGCGGGTTATCTTCTACCACCCCGACGTCTTCAAGGCCGCCGGCATTACCGACGCGCCCAAGACGTTCGACGACTTCGCGGCCGACTGCGCCAAGATTAAGGCGCTGGGCAAGGCTGACACCTACTGCTACGCCGAGGGTGGCACCGGCCCGTGGAACATCTTGCCCTGGATCTGGAGCAACGGCGGCAACATCACCGACCCAACCTACAGCAAGGCCACCGGCTTCCTGAACAGCAAGGCCAGCGTGGACGCGGTCAACATGCTGAATGATTGGCTGAAGCAGGGCTACCTGTCGCCGTCGATTATGGGCGGCGGCATCGCCACCAGCGACGCGATGGGCAAGGGCCAGGTCGGCATGATCGTCGACGGCCCCTGGATGCCGCCGATCTTCCAGCAGCAGTATCCTGACCTCAAGACCGGCCTGGCCGCCTTCCCGAGCGGCCCGGGCGGCAGTGTGTCCGTCGTCGGCGGCGAAGACATCGTCATGTTCGAGAAGAGCCAGAACAAGGCGGCCGCGCTGGCCTTCATGCGCTACATGCTGAACACCGAGTCGCAGACGGCGCTCGGCAAGGTCGGCCAGATGCCGGTGCTCAAGAGCCTGACCGGCAGCAAGGACCTGCCCGACTACTACGCGGTCTTCCAGCAGCAGCTCGAGACGGCGCAGCCGCGCACGCCGAGCCCCGCCTGGCCGAAGATCGACGACGCGATCAACACCGCGGTGCAGGAGGTGCTGCGCGGTGAGAAGACGGCGCAGGCGGCCATGGACGAGGCGGCCGGCACGGTCGACAAGCTCCTGGCGGGCCAGCCCGTCGAGGCCGCGCCGACACCCACCACGGCCGCGGCGGCGCCCGATAACCTGTCGGGCACGGTCACGTTCTGGAACGCCTATAATACCGTTTCGCCCGAGAACAAGACGCTGACCGAGCAGATCATCCCGGCCTTCGAGAAGCTGCACCCGAACGTCACGGTCAAGGCGCAGGCCCTGCCGTACGACGACCTGCGCCAGAAGCTGCTCGCCGCCGTCGCGGGCGGGGAGACGCCCGACCTGGTGCGCGCCGATATCATCTGGGTGCCCGAGTTCGGCGACCTGGGTGCGCTCGCTCCGCTCGACCAGGAGATGCCCGACTTCGCGACCTACAAGGACCAGGTTTACGCCGGACCGCTGGCGACCAACTTCTACGGCGGGCACTACTACGGCCTGCCGCTCGACACGAACACGCGGGTGATCTTCTACCACCCCGACGTCTTCAAGGCCGCCGGCATTGCCGATCCGCCCAAGACGTTCGACGACTTTGCCGCGGACTGCGCCAAGATCAAGGCACTGGGCAAAGCCGACACCTACTGCTACGCCGAGGGCGGCACCGGCCCCTGGAACATCTTGCCCTGGATCTGGAGCAACGGCGGCAACATCACCGACCCGACGTACACGAAGGCGACCGGCTACCTGAACAGCAAGGCGTCGGTCGACGCCGTGAACATGCTAAATGACTGGCTGAAGAAGGGCTACCTGTCGCCCTCGATCATGGGCGGCGGCATCGCCACCAGCGACGCGATGGGCAAGGGCCAGGTCGGCATGATCGTCGACGGCCCCTGGATGCCGCCGATCTTCCAGCAGCAGTATCCTGACCTGAAGACCGGCCTGGCCGCCTTCCCGAGCGGCCCCGGTGGCAGTGTGTCCGTCGTCGGCGGCGAAGACATCGTCATGTTCGAGAAGAGCCAGAACAAGGCGGCCGCGCTGGCCTTCATGCGCTACATGCTGAACACCGAGTCGCAGACGGCGCTCGGCAAGGTCGGCCAGATGCCGGTGCTCAAGAGCCTGACCGGCAGCAAGGACCTGCCCGACTACTACGCGGTCTTCCAGCAGCAGCTCGAGACGGCGCAGCCGCGCACGCCGAGCCCCGCCTGGCCGAAGATCGACGACACGATCAACACCGCGGTCCAGCAAGTGCTGCGCGGTGAGAAGACGGCCCAGGCGGCCATGGACGAAGCCGCCGCTGCCGTCGATAAGCTGCTCGCCGGCACACAGTAGGCGACGCGCAACCCGGGGGCCGGTCCCGCGCGGGCCGGCTCCCGGGCCCAGGAGGGATCCCGATGGCCGCAACCTCATACCCCACCGTCGGCAACCCGGCCCGCGCCCAGCGAGCCCGCCTGAGCACGCGAATCCGGCGCAACCTGCCGGCCTACCTGTTCATCTTGCCCGGCATGATCCTGTACGTCGTCTGGACGCTCTATCCGCTCGGCGTTTCGTTCGTGATGAGCTTTACCCACTGGAACCTCATCAAACCGAGCCAATTCATTGGCTTCGACAACTACACGCGCGCGCTGCAGGACCCCATCTTCTGGACGGCCCTGCGCAACACCCTCTTCTACACTGTGGTCACCGTGCCCGCGCAGATGATCCTCGGGCTGGGCATCGCCCTGCTGCTCGATCGGCCGCTGCGCGGGCGGGCCTTCTTCCGCACCGCGTACTACATCCCGGTCGTCACCTCGTGGGTGGTCGTCTCGCTGCTGTTCACCTACCTGTTCAACGGCCAGGCCGGCCTGATCAACTGGGTGCTGCGCGACGGGCTCCACCTCATTTCCGCGAACATCAACTGGCTGGGCGAGCCCGCGAGTGCGAACATCGCCATCGCCAGCCTGGGCGTCTGGAAGGGCGTGGGCTGGACCATGGTCATCTTCCTGGCGGGGCTGCAGTCGATCCCAGCCGAGGTCTACGAGGCCGCGGCCATCGACGGCGCGGCGGGCTGGCAGCGGCTGCGCCGTATCACCCTGCCGCTGATCCGCCAGACCACCCTCTTCATCCTCGTGCTGCTGACCATCGGCGGCTTCCAGGTCTTCATCTCGGTCTACATCATGACCGGCGGCAACCCGATCCACCGCACCGACGTGCTGCTGACCTACATGTACAACAACGCGTTCAGCTATCTGGACCTCGGCTACGGATCGGCGCTGGCCTACCTGTTCGCCGTGGGCGTCTTCATCTTGAGCCTCGCGCAAATCCGGCTGCTGCGCAAGCCGGTGGAGTACTGAGATGCATAACCGTCGTACCATGCTGACCGACGTCGCCGTCTATCTGGTGCTGACCGCCGGGCTGCTCATCGCGCTGGCGCCGCTGGCCTACATGCTGGGCACCTCGCTCAAGACGCACGCCTTCGTGCTCGAGCTCCCACCGCGCTTCATCCCGAGCGCGCCGACACTCGACAACTACGTGGCCGCGCTCACCAGCAACCACTTCGCGCGCTACTTCCTGAACAGCGCCATCGTGGCGCTCAGCTCGACGGCGATCACGCTCGTCCTCTCGTCTATGCTCGCCTACGCCTTCGCGCGCTGGGACTTCCCCGGCCGCGATCCGCTCTTCTATGCGATGCTCGGCACGATGATGGTGCCGACCATGCTGCTGATCATCCCACAGTTCGTGCTGGCCAAGAACCTGCACCTGCTGAACAGCCTGCCCGGCCTGATCGTCGCCTACTCGGCGGGCACCGCCTTCAACATGTTCCTGCTGCGGGGCTTCTTCGCCGAGATCCCACAGGATCTCATCAACTCGGCCACCGTGGACGGCGCGGGCCCCTTCGCCACCTTCTGGCGCATCTCCCTGCCGCTGGCCCGGCCCGCCCTCGCCGCCGCCGCGATTTTCAGCTTTCTCGGCTCGTGGGACGAGTTCACCTGGGCCCTGACCGCCATCAACGATCAGGACCTCTATACCTTGCCCATCGCCTTGCGGATGTTCCAGCAACAACATGGCACCGATTGGGGACTCGTCTTCGCCGGATCGGCCATCGCGATCATCCCCGCCGTCACGATCTTCATTGTCTTCCAACGCTACTTCATCAAAGGCGTCATGTCCGGGGCGATCAAGGGCTAAGCATCCCGCCCCAGCGCCCGGCCACGGCGAGCCGGAAAGTGACATCCATGCACGACCTGTATGCGACGAGCATCGCCCTCATCGGGGCGAACCAGGCGCCCAGCGGCGCCTACGTCGCCAGTCCCAACTTCGGGCAGTATCGCTACTGCTGGTTCCGCGACGGCGCCTACATCGCCTACGCCATGGGCCTGGTCGGCGAGTACGACAGCGCCGAGCGCTTCTACACCTGGGCGACGCGGCTCATCGCCGCGCGGGCCCCGCAGGTCGAGCGCGTCGTCGCGGCGGTCGCGCATGGCGCCGGCCCGGCCCCCGCCGACCTGCTCGACACCCGCTACGCCGTCGACGGCGCCGTCGGCACCGCCGATTGGCCCAACTTCCAACTGGACGGCTTCGGCACCCTGCTCTGGGGCCTGGGCGAGCATCTGGCGCTGACCGGCCGGCCCCTGCCGCCCGCCTGGCGCCCGGCCGTGACCCTGCTGGCCCGCTACCTGGCGGCCCTGTGGGATTGGCCGTGCTACGACTGCTGGGAGGAGTTCGGCGACCGGGTGCACACCGCCACGCTGGCCGCACTCTACGGCGGCCTGCAGGCGGCGGCCCGCCTGCTCGACGACCCGACACCCGCCGCCACGGCAGCCGCTATCCGCCGCTACGTGCTCGACCAGTGCGTGGTCGAGGGCCGGCTGGTCAAGTTCGTGGGCAATCCGGCCGTCGACGGCAGTCTGGTGCACGTCAGCACGCCGTACCGTCTGCTGGAGCCCGACGACCCGCGCATGGTCGCCACCATGGCGCGCGTCGAGCAGGACCTCTGCGGGGGCGGCGGTGTTCACCGCTACGCCGCCGATACCTACTACGGCGGCGGCGCCTGGATCCTGCTGACCGCCTACCTCGGCTGGTATCGCCTGGAGCGCGGCGACGTCGCGGCCGGCGCGCGCGCGCTGCGCGCCTGGATCGAGGAGCAGGCCGACGCCGCCGGCCACCTGCCCGAACAGTTGCCGGTGGCGCTCAACGACCCCACCATGCTGCCGGTCTGGGAAGCGCGCTGGGGCCCGGTCGCCACCCCGCTGCTCTGGTCCCACGCGGCCTACCTGACCCTCGACACCATGCTGAATCGCGCGGCGGCCGCCGCGGCACCCGCCGGGGAGGTCTCCCATGCCGACCATTGACGACATCGCCCCCGATCGGGCGACCTACCGGCCAGGTGAGCCCGCGCGGGTGACCGTGCGGCTGACCAATCCGCACGGCGCCCCGTTCGCGGGGCGGCTCCGCCTCGCGCTCTGCACATTGGACCGCCCGCTGCTGACGCAAGAGCAACGCGTAGCCCTGCCGGCCCACGGCACGGCCGCGCCCGTCTTCACCCTGACCCCGCCTCCGGCCGCCCGGCGCGGCTACGGGCTCGACGCCGCCCTCCTCGACGCGGCGGGCGCCGTGATGGCCGAGGGCTCGGGCGCGCTCGACGTGCTGGAGCGCTGGAGCCAGGCGCCGCGCTACGGCTTCCTCTCCGACTTCGCGCCCGGAGACCCGAGCGTGCCCGCCCGCTGCGACTCGCTCGCCCGCTACCACCTGAACGTGGTGCAGTTCTACGACTGGATGTGGCGCCACTACGCCCTGCTGCCGCCCGCCGACGACTTCACCGACGCGCTGGGCCGCCGCCTCTCGCTGGCGACGGTGCGCGCGGCCATCGCCGGGGTGCACGCGCGCGGCGGCGCCGCCCTGGCCTACGGCGCGGTCTACGGCGCCGAGCCGGAATACGCGAACGCGCATCCCGACCTGGCGCTCTTCGACGCCGAGGGCGCGCGCATCAGTCTGGCCGACCTCTTCTACATCATGAGCATCGCCCCGGGCTCACCCTGGATCCCGCACATCTGCGCCGAGTTCGCTCGGGCCGTGCGCGCCCTCGACTTCGACGGGATTCATCTCGACCAGTATGGCTTCCCGGTCACGGCGCGCACCACCGACGGCAAGGATATCGACTTGGGCGACTGCTTCCCACCGCTCATCGACGCGGCCCGCGCGGCGGTGGTCGAGGCGCGACCCGACGCCGGGGTCATCTTCAACGCGGTCGGCAACTGGCCGACCGAGCGCGTCGCGCCGACCAGCGAGGACGCGGTCTACATCGAGGTCTGGCCGCCCGACGTCAGCTACAACGACCTGCACCGCCTGATCCGCGAAGCCCGCGTGTACGGCGGCGGCAAAGCCGGTCATCCTGGCCGCGTATCTCTCCCCCTTCGCGCAAGCGACCGGCGCCACCTGGCCCGCCGTGGAGGCCGGGGCGCGCCTCGCCACCGCCGCGATCGCGGCGGCGGGCGGCTTCCACCTGCTGCTCGGCGAGCAGGACGGCATCCTCTGCGACCCCTATTACCCGAAGTATGCCCACCTGCGGCCCGAATTCGTGCCCACGATGCGCGCCTACTACGACTTCCTGGTCCGCTACGAGGAGTGGCTCAACGACCCGGCCCTGACGGACGTCGCGCCGGGCGGGGCCCCGCCCTGCCGCATCGCCGGCCTGCCCGTCGGCGCCGAGGCGGCCCCCGGCACCGTGTGGGCCCTGGCGCGACACCGGCCCGGCTACCGCGTCGTCCACCTGATCAACCTGCTGGACCAGGCCGGCGTCGAGTGGAACGCCCCGCGCACGCCGCCCCAGCCGCGCACCGATCTCACGGTCACCGTCGACCTGCCCGCGCCGGCCCGGGCGGCCTACTGGCTGACACCCGACGCCGCGCTCGGCCGGCCCCAGCCGCTGCCCGTCGAGGGCGGCGCGACCGCCCGCGTACGCATCCCGGCGCTCGACACGTGGGGCGCGCTCGTCTTCGTCTTGCCGCCCGGCGCCTGACCCCGGCCACGGGGAGGGCCGCCCGGCCCTCCCCGCGGTCGCGGCGCGATCGTATAATAGGCTATGCCCATGCCCGATCCGCCGCCGGCCCCTGCCGGCAAGCCGCTGCCCGTCACGCCCGAGCAGATCGCCGCCATCCTGGAGCGCTACCCGACGCCTTTCTACCTCTACGACGAGAGCGGCATTCGCGCGGCCGCGCGCCGTCTGCAGGCCGCCTTCGCCTGGGCGCCCGCCTTCCGCGAGTTCTTCGCCGTCAAGGCGACGCCCAACCCCTACATCCTGCGCATTCTCGGCGCCGAGGGCTGTGGCGTCGACTGTAGCTCGCTGGCGGAGCTGGTGCTGGCGGAACGCTGCGGCTTCGGGGGCGAGGGGATCATGTTCACCTCGAACGACACGCCCGCCGAGGAGTTCGGCGCCGCCGAGGAGCTAGGGGCCATCGTCAACCTGGACGCCCTGGAGCACCTGCCCTACCTCGCCGCGCACGCCGGGCTGCCGCCGCTGCTCAGCTTCCGTTACAACCCGGGGCCGGCCCGCCCCGGCAACGCCATCATCGGCGACCCGCGCGAATCCAAGTTCGGCCTCACGCGCGCCCAGATGTTCGCCGCGTACCGGGAGGCGCGCGCCGCCGGGGTGCGGCGCTTCGGCCTGCACACCATGGTCGCCTCGAACGAGCGCGATCCGCAGTACTTCGTCGACACGGCGGAGATGCTCTTCAGGCTCGCGGTCGACCTGGCCAAGGCCACGGGCATCCGCCCGGAGTTTGCCAACCTGGGCGGCGGCATCGGCATCCCCTATCGCCCGGAAGAGGCGCCGGTCGATCTGGCCCGCGTCGGCGCCGGTATCCGCGACGCCTACGCCCGGATCATCCGCCCGGCCGGGCTCGACCCGCTGGCGATCTACCTGGAGTGCGGCCGGGTGATCACCGGGCCGTCCGGCGTGCTCGTCACGCGCGTGCGCCACGTGAAGCAGACCTACAAGCAGTTCGCCGGGGTCGACGCCTGCATGGCCGACCTGATGCGCCCGGGCCTGTACGGCGCCTACCACCACATCAGCGTGCTCGGCAAGGACGACGTGCCCGCATCGGCCGTCTACGACGTGACCGGCTCGCTGTGCGAGAACAACGACAAGTTCGCGATCGATCGCCCGCTGCCGCCGCTGTCGCCCGGCGACGTGCTGGTGATCCACGACGCTGGGGCGCACGGCCGCGCCATGGGCTTCAACTACAACGGCAAGCTGCGGCCCGCCGAGTTGCTGCTGCGCCCCGACGGCCGCGTGCTGCCCATCCGCCGCGCGGAGACCCTGGCCGACTACTTCGCCACCCTGGACTTCGCCGGACTGGCAGCGTTCGCCGCCGATCCAGAGACACAAACGTAGGGCCCGGTCCTCATGGGGGCCGGACCCTACGGTCGGGACGCGACGGCGTGCTAGACGGTCGCGCCCGCCGGCTGCAGCACGGGCAGCGGCATCGGCCAGGCAAGCTCGCCAGGCGTGGAGTCGCCGGTGTAGGGCAGGGCGCCCATCTCCGGGATGTCGAGCCCGGCCAGCTCTACCTCGGGCGCGACGCGCAGCCCGGCCACGCGGTCGTAGACCTTGAAGAAGACCCAGCCCACGCCGAAAGCCCAGACGAAGCAGACCACCGCCCCGACGACCTGGGCCGCCAGCTGGCTCGCGTCGCCGTAGAACAGCCCGCGCACCGATAGGCCGCCGTAGTTCGCCGTGCCGTCGGCGAAGAGGCCGACCGCGATCATCCCCCACAAGCCGTTCACCCCGTGCACCGAGATCGCGCCAACCGGGTCGTCGACGCGCACCCGCCGCTCGAAGAAGGCCACCGCGAAGCAGACCAGCACGCCCGCCACGGCGCCGATGACGAAGGCGTTGAGCGGGCTCACGTAGCCGGAGGGTGCGGTGATCGCGACCAAACCGGCCAGCATGCCGTTCAGCGTCATGCCGGGATCGGGCTTCTTGGCGGTCAGCCAGGTGTAGGTCATGGCGCTGAGCGCGCCGCTCGCCGAGGCCAGCATCGTCACGGTGGCGATCAGGCCGATGCGCAGGTTGCCGAAGCCGGCGGCGCCCAGCGTGCTGCCGGGGTTGAAGCCGAACCATCCGAAGGCCAGGATGAACGTGCCCACGGTCGCCAGCACCAGGTTGTGCCCTGGCAGGGCGTTCGCCGAGCCGTCCTTGTTGAACTTGCCCAGCCGCGGTCCGATGATCAGCGCGCCCGCGAGCGCCGTCCAACCGCCCACGGCGTGCACCACCCCGCTGCCCGCGAAGTCGATGTAGCCCTGGCCGAGGCCGACGTGCCCCAGCTGCGACAGCCAGCCGCCGCCCCAGACCCAGTTCGCGAAGACCGGGTAGATGAAGCCGCCGATCACGAAACCGTAGGCGCAGAAGGCCGACCACTTCCAGCGCTCGGCCATGGCGCCCGTGGGGATCGTCGCGGTCGTGTCCATGAAGACCATCTGGAACAAGAACATCACTGCCACGCCGACGTCATAGGTGCCGTCGGCCAGGAGGAAGCCCTTGTGCCCGATGATACCCCAGTCGACGTTGCCGAGGTGGATGGTCAGCTCCTGGTTCAGCGAGGCCAGCCCACCCAGATTCGTCACGCCGACCAGGCCGATGCCGCCCTCCTGGAAGGCGAAGCCGGTCAGGAAGTAGCCCGTCATGCCGAGCACGTAGATGCCGAAGTTCATCATCATGGTGTGCAGGGCGTTCTTCGCGCGGGTGAAGCCGACCTCCACCAGGGCGAACCCGGCCTGCATGAACATGACCAGGTAGCCGCAGACCAGCGTCCAGATGAAGTTCGACGCCAGGCGGTTCTGGTTGACGACGTTCGCCAGCTGGGCCGCGAAGGGCTCCTGCGTCGCCGCCGTGGCATACGGGTCGGAGGTCACGTTACCCTGCGCGTCGGTCACCGGGGCCGGCGCGTCGGGCACGGAGCCCGCGAGGTCAGTCGCCGCCCCGGTGTGGAGGCCGGCCGGATCGGCCGCGCCGCCCGTGTTCGCCGACGCCACGGCCAGCACGCCACCGATCAGGAGGAAGACGGCGAACAGGATCAGGAAGGGGCGCAGGTTCGGCACGTGACTGGTTGCTGAGCGCGCCTGCCGTTCGGTAGCCATCAGTCGATCTCCTTCTCTGACAACACTCCGGGCGCGGGGAGGCACGAGGGCCCGCGCCCACCTCAGCCGCGCGGCCCGCCTCAGCGCGAGGTGGCGGCGCGGGCGCGCGTCCGCGCGGCGGCGCGGTGCGCGATCCGCGGCTGGTGGCCCGCCACCAGCCGCTCGACCAGATCGACGACCTCGGGCCGCTGCACCGCCAGGACCGACAGGGTCAGCGGCGCGGCGCCCGCCCGGCCTTGCAGCCGCAGGCGTCCGCGGCGGATCTCGGCGCCGTCGAACTCGGCCCAGCGCCGGAAGACGACGTTGTTCAGCGCCACGCCTTCGCTGGTGAGGATGTAGCGCGCCGGCATCAGCACGATGAGCAGCGTGGCGAGGACCACGACGAGCTCGACGATCAGCGGCAGCGCGCCGCCGAGCGCGGTCAGCAACAGCACGACGCCGATAGCGTAGATATTCGTGCGGTGCAGCAGCAGCCGCTCGCGATACGACAGGTCGACGTGGCGGATGGCCTTGCCTTCGATCGTCTGCCCGATCGGCACGGCGACGCGCATCAGCGTGATGATGAGCATCACCGCGAGCAAGATGAACAAGGGCAGAGCCTGCCCGAGCGAAACGAACATAGACAGCTCCTCCGGGTGGGTGATTGCTGGGATCCGGGCGGGACCGCCGGCTACGGCGCCGGCCGGATCGCCGGGAAGCGGCGCCGCAGCGCCTGCCCCCATTGTGGCAGCAGCGGTTGGCGCGTGAAGCTGCGCTCCGCCTTCTCCCGGCTGGCTTCGAGCAGCCGGGCCACGACGGCCATGCTGGCCTTGCCGGGCGGCCGCTGGGCGAGAGCGGCCGTCAGGGCCGCCACGGCGTCGGCGTACATGCCGAGCCGGTAGTAATACTCCCCGCGCTTCCAGAGCACGAGGAAGTTCTGGGGATCGTCGCGCTCGGCCGCCGCAAGCTCGGCCTGCGCTCCGCCGATGTCGTAGGCGTCGAGCAGCACGATGCCCAGATAGGCGCGCGCGCTGGCGGTCAGCGCGCCCGGCGGCGCCTGCTCGATCGCGGCGATAAGGTGAGGCCGGGCTGCCTGCGGGTCGCCCCGCTGTAGGTACACCACCGCGAGCGCCAGGCTGGCCTCGGCCAGCGCCGGATCCGCGGTCAGGGCCAGGCGGAAGGCCGCCAGCGCCCCAGCGGCGTCGCCCTCGGCCAGCAGCAGGTGGCCGAGTCGCAGCGCGGGGTCCGCCTCCGGCGCGGCCGCGAGCTCGGCCAGCCGGGCGGCCAGCGCGGCGCGGCGATCCCCGGCGTGCAGGCGCGTGCCGCAGCCGGGACAGAACGCCTCGCCGCCGTCCAGCGACTCTCCGCACGCCGTACAAAATCGCGTCATGGCTCGTGCTCCTCTCCGCCCGCCCGTGGTCAGCCTTCCTCGTTCAGCCCGAGGAGTCCGGCCGGGCGCTCGCGCCCCGCGACGGGCAGCGGGACAGCGCCCGGCCGGGCAAAGCCGGCTTTCAACAGGACGGGCGTGATCATGGTCGTAACCAGCGTCATGGCGATCGCCGCGGCGAACACCGCCGGGCTGATCAGGCCGCTCTGCAGCCCGATGCCCGCGATAATCAGCGCGACTTCGCCCCGCGAGATCATGCCGACGCCGACGCGCAGGGCCGGCAGGGGCGGCAGGCCGGCGGCCCAGGCTCCGGCGCCGCTGCCGATCAGCTTCGTGACGATCGCGACGGCGATGGTGGCGCCCGCCAGGAGCGGGGCCACCGCCAGGCTGCCCAGCTGCACCTGCAGTCCGATGCTCACAAAGAAGATGGGCGCGAAGAAGCCGTGGGTGAAGCCGCTGAGCGCGGCATGGTGCGCGTGCACGCCCTTCGTGCGGCCCAGCAGCAGCCCGGCGAGATAGGCGCCGGTGATCGCGGCCACACCGCCCAGCACCGCCGCCGCCCAGGCCGAGATCAACACGACGCCCAGGATCGTCGCCAGGGCCACCTCGTGCGACTGCTTGTGCACCAGCAGGTCGTCGACCCTGGGCAGCAACCAGGTGCCCCCCAGGCCCATGACGGCGAAGAAGCCGGCCATCTGCAGCAGCGGCACCAGCGGGTTCGCCCCGGCGGTGAAGGCGGTGACCAGGGCCAGGACGATCACGCCGAGCACGTCGTCGATGATCGCCGCGCCCAGGATCGTCGTGCCCTCGCGCCCGCGCAGGCGCCCCAGCTGGCGCAGCGTCTCGGCCGAGATGCTGACGCTGGTCGCCGTCAGGATCGCGCCCAGGAAGAGCGCGGCGGGCAGCGACTCGCCGAAGCCCAGGCCGACCGCGGTACCGCCGCCGAGCGGCAGGACAACCCCGCCGACCGCCGTCAGCAGCGAGGCGCGCCCGCTGCGGCGCAGCTCGACGGTGTCCGTCTCCAGGCCGGCCATGAACATCAGGAAGACGACGCCGATCTGCGCGAAGACCTGCAGGGTGTCGCTATTGGGCACCCAGCCCAGGAGGGACGGGCCGAGCAGCAGGCCGAACAAGAGCTCGCCCAGGATGGGCGGCTGGCCCAGCCGGGCCGCCCCCCGCCCGACCAGCTTCGCGCCCACCAGGATGATGACCAGGCCGGGTAGCAAGCGTAACGTTTCGGTCATAGCGTGATCCTCGGCTCCCCGCGGGCAACAAAAATGAGCCGCAGCCCTCCCCCGCGGGAAGCGCACGACTCTGGTGCAGGTGCCGCACCGAACATGGTGCGGCGTATGAAGCTGTTCCTTGTGCAACCTGCCGAAGCCGGTCATGGTTCGGCGATACCGTGGGCCCGGCCCACGCGGTCCAACCGGAGCCGCGGGTACCCGGAACCCTCGCCGGCAGCCATCGCCGGCGATCTAGCCCGATTATATCTGGGCACTGATTACAGAGCTAGGCGAGCGTGGACAGATTCCGATAGGAAGACTTGGTTAGTTTGCACAAAAGGTGGGCGCGGCGCTCGCCAGGGCCCGCCGCGGGCGGCGAATCAGCGAGGATCCTGGGGATACGAGCCGAGCACGCGCAGCAGCGGCGCCATGCCCTCGAGCTCCTGCAGCGCGTCGCGGGCCGCCGGGGCGTCCAGCCCGGCCGTGAAGTCGAGGTAGAAGAGGTACTCCCAGCGCCGCTCGCGCCAGGGACGGCTCTCGATCTTGCTGAGATTCAGGCCCCGGCGCGCGAAGACGCCGAGGGCGGCATAGAGCGAGCCGGGCACGTTCTCCAGCGTGAAGACGAGCGAGGTCTTCGCCGGCACGTCCGGCGGCGGGGCCGCGGGGGCGCGAGCCAGGATGAGGAAGCGGGTGTAGTTCTCCGCGCTGTCCTCGATGCCCGCGGCCAGGACCGTCAGGCCGTACAGCGCGGCCGCCCGCGTGCCGGCAATGGCCGCGCCATCGCGCGTGCCCGAGTCGCGCACCTGGCGCGCGGCGACCGTCGTCGCCGCGACCGGCTCGCGCTCCACGCCGAGCGCCGTCAGGTAGCGGTCGCACTGCTCCAGCGCCTGCGGGTGGCTGACGACGCGGCGGATCGCGGACAACGGCACGCCGGGCGGGGCCAGCAGGTTGTGGCGCACGTAGAAGTTATGCTCGCCGACGATGTGCAGCGCGTGGCGCAGCAGCAGGTCGTAGTTCTGGTGGATACTGCCCGCCAGCGCATTCTCGATGGGCACCAGCGCCCGGTCCGCCCCGCCCTCCGCCGCCGCGGCGAAGCAGGCGGCGAAGGAGTTGCACGGGAACGGGTCGAGGGCCGCGCCGAAGTGTTCGACCGCCGCGTCGTCGCTGTTCGAGCCGGGCGGTCCGAGGAACGCGAACTCGCATCCCGTGCTCCTCCTGTTCCGTGCTCTCGGCTACGCCGCCGGAGCCGCGGCGTCCACGCGCGCCAGCAGTTCCGGCAGCAGGGCCACCGCGGCATAGCCTCGCGGCTGCACCCGCCAGAACTGCTCGCGCGCCTGCTCCCAGCCCAGCAACAACTCGTCGGCGCGGCCGCTGCCGGTGCGCAGCAGATGGCGCTCCAGCAGCGTGCGCACCGTCTCGGCGTCGGCCGCGTCGATCCGTCCGAGCGTCACGAGATCCTGGTTGCAGCGCGCGGGGAAGGCGCCGTCCGGGTCGTAGACGTAGGCCAGGCCGCCGGTCATGCTGGCGGCGAAGTTGCGCCCGGTCGGACCGAGGATCAGCACCACGCCGCCGGTCATATACTCGCAGCCGTGGTCGCCCACGCCCTCGACGACGGCGACCGCGCCGCTGTTGCGCACCGCGAAGCGCTCGCCCGCCCGCCCCGCCGCATAGAGCGCGCCACCGGTGGCGCCGTAGAGGACCGTGTTCCCCAGAATGACGCTCTCGTGGGTGCGATAGGCCGCGTCGCGCGGCGCCCGCACGGCGATCTCGCCGCCGGCCATGCCCTTGCCGACGTAGTCGTTCGCCTCGCCCTCGAGCCGCAGGCTTATGCCCGGCGCCAGAAACGCGCCGAAGCTCTGGCCCGCGCTGCCGCGCAGTCGCACCGTCACCGTGCCCGCGGCCAGGCCGAACTCGCCATGCGCCCCCACGATCGCCCCGGCCAGCGTCGCGCCGACCGTGCGGTCGCGGTTCGTGATCGCATAGTCCAGCGCCACCGGACGCGCCACCGCTACTGCCGCGGCCGCGTCGGCCAGCAGCTGCGCGTTCAGGTCGCCGATCGGGCGCGCCCCGACCACGGCACCCTGGTAGCGGATCGCGATCGGGCCGTCGGCGACGCGCTCGAGCAGCGCGCTCAGGTCCAACTGGTCGGCATCCGGGTAGCCGCGCGGAACCTGGCGCAGCAGGTCGACCCGGCCGACGACGGCGTCGAAGCACGGGGCGCCCAGCTCGGCCAGGATCTCGCGCACCTCCTCGGCCACGTGCCCGAAGAAGTGCATGACCTGCTCGGGGGTGCCCGCGAACTTGGCGCGGAGCTCGGGCCGCTGCGTCGCGATGCCGACCGGGCAGTTGTTGGTGTGGCAGGTGCGCGCCATCAGACAGCCCTCGGCCACGACCGCCGCCGTGCCGAACGAGACCTCGTCGGCGCCGAGTAGCGCGGCCAGGACCACGTCGCGCCCGGTCTTGATGCCGCCGTCGACGCGCAGCCGCACGCGCCCGCGCAGGCCGTTCAGCACGAGCGTCTGCTGCGTCTCGGCCAGGCCAAGCTCCCAGTTGACGCCGCTGTTCTTGATCGAGGAGAGCGGCGAGGCGCCCGTGCCTCCGGCGTGGCCGCTGATCAGCACGACGTCGGCGCCGCCCTTGACCACGCCCGCGGCGATGGTGCCGACACCCGCCTGGGCTACCAGCTTGACCGAGACGGCGGCGCGCGGGTTCACCTGTTTCAGGTCGTAGATCAGCTGGGCCAGGTCCTCGATGCTGTAGATGTCGTGGTGCGGGGGCGGCGAGATCAGCGCGATGCCGGGCGTGGCGTAGCGGATCCGCGCGATCTCCTCCGACACCTTGTGGCCCGGCAGTTGCCCGCCCTCGCCCGGCTTCGAGCCCTGGGCCATCTTGATCTGCAGCTCCTGCGCCGCGACGAGGTAGCTCGGGGTCACGCCGAAGCGGGCCGAGGCCACTTGCTTGATCGGACTGTTGCGCTCGTCGCCGTAGCGCGCGGGATCCTCGCCGCCCTCGCCCGAGTTGCTCAGGCCGCCCAGCCGGTTCATCGCCACGGCCAGCGTCTCGTGCGCCTCCAGACTGAGCGAGCCGTGCGACATGGCGGCGGTCGAGAAGCGCCGCAGGATGCCCGCCGCGGGCTCGACCGCCGTGAGCGGGATGGATGTGCTGCCGGGCACGAAGTCGAGGAGGTCGCGGAGCTCGGTCGGCGGGCGGCTATGCACCAGGCTGCTGTACGCCCGGTAGGCCGCCGCGTCGCCGCCGTCATACACGGCGCGCTGCAGCGCGTGCACGACGGCGGGCGAGAAGGCGTGGTACTCACCTTCCTTCTTATACTTATAGAAGCCGGGGTGTGGCAGCGCCGTCCGCCCGGCCTGCGCGGGGGGCGCGGCGAAGGCGGCGCCGTGGTGCTCCAGGACCTCCGCGGCCAGGCGCGCGAAGCCGGTGCCGCCGAGCCGGGCAGGCACGCCCGCGAAGCAGCGCGCGATCACGGCGTCGGCCAGGCCGAGCGCCTCGAAGACCTGCGCGCCGCAGTAGCTGTCGATCGTGGCGATGCCCATCTTGGACATGATCTTGAGCAGGCCCTTCTCCAGCGCGTGGACGTACTGCGCGACTGCCGTGCGCGCCAGGCCGGCGTCGGCCGGGGGCGCGCCGCGCGTGCGCATCTCCTCGCGCTCGACGGCGATGGCCCCGGCCGTCTCCAGCGCCAGATAGGGACAGACCGCCTCGGCGCCCATGCCGATCAGGCAGGCGACGTGGTGGACCTCGCGCGCCTCGCCCGTGTCGCAGACCAGGCTGACGCGTCCGCGGCTGCCGCGCGCGATCAGGCGCGTGTGCACGGCGCCCAGGGCCAGCAGCGCGGGGATGGGCGCGTGCGCGGCGTCGACGCCGCGGTCGCTGAGGATCAGGATGGTCCGGCCCGCAGCGATCGCCGCCTCGGCGGCGGCGCAAAGCCCCTCCAGCGCGGCCGCCAGGCCGTCCGGGCCGATGGCCGCGGGCCAGACGGCGGGCAGCGTGGCCGCGGCGAAGGCGGGATCGGGGTGCGCGGCCAGGGCGGCCAGCGCCTCGCCGGTGAGCACGGGGCTCGGCAGCCAGAGCAGGTGCGCGTGCGCGGGCGTCTCCTCCAGCAGGTCGCCCCGCGCGCCGAGGCCGATCGAGAGCGACATGACGAGCTCCTCGCGCAGCGGGTCGATTGGCGGGTTGGTGACTTCCGCGAAGCGCTGCTTGAAGTAGCTGTAGAGCGGCCGCCCGCGCTGGGCGAAGACGGAGGGCGCGGTGTCGTCGCCCATGGAGCCGACCGGCTCCTGGCCGTCCTCGAGCATCGGGCGCAGGATAACGGTGAGCTCTTCAGAGGTGTAGCCGAAGGCGCGCTGCAGGACCGACAGCGCGGCCGGATCGAGGTGGTGCGCCGCATGCTCCCCGCGCGGGCCCCCCGGCGCGAGCACGCTGCGTCCGCGCGCCAGCCAGGTCGCGTAGGGGCGCCGCCGGGCCAGCGCCTGCTTGATCGCGTCGTTCTCCTCGAAGACGCCGCGGCGCAGGTCGGCGGCGATCATCTGGCCGGGGCCAACCTTGCCCTTGCGCACGATGCGCGCCTCGTCGACGGCAACCGCGCCGGCCTCGGAGCCGCAGATGACGCGGCCGTCGTCGGTCAGCACGTAGCGGGCGGGGCGCAGGCCGTTGCGGTCAAGCGCGAGGCCGACGACCTCACCGTCGGAGAAGGCCAGCGCCGCCGGGCCGTCCCACGGCTCCATCAGCCCGGCGTGGTACTGGTAGAAGGCCCGCCGCGCGGGATCCAGGTCGGGGACGCGCTCCCAGGCCTCGGGCACGAGCATGGCCAGCGCGTGGCGCACGTCGCGCCCGCCGAGCACGAGGAGCTCGAGCACGTTGTCGAGCATGGCCGAGTCGCTGCCGCTCTCGTCGACGATGGGGCCCAGCCGCGCGACCGCGCCGGCCAGCGCGCGGCCGGCCGGGGGCGCGCCCGCCGCCTCGGGCGCCGCCTCCGCCGGCTGGTGGCGCCAGGCGGCGGTGCGCGCCCGCATCCAGCCGACGTTGCCCCGGAGCGTGTTGATCTCGCCGTTGTGCGACAGCAGGCGGAACGGCTGCGCGCGCTCCCAGGTCGGGAAGGTGTTGGTCGAGTAGCGCTGGTGGAAGACAGCCAGCGCCGTCTCGTAGGCCGGGTCGCGCAGGTCGGGGTAGAGGTGCGGCAGCTGCGGGGCGACCAGCAGGCCCTTGTAGACCAGGGTGCGATGCGACAGCGAGGGGACGGAGAAGCCGGGCAGATCCTGCGCCCGCGCCTGCGCCTCGGCGGCGCGGCGGGCGAGGTAGAGCGCCCGCTCGTACTCCTCGGGCGTGCCGCGGCGCCAGGCGCGGCGGCCCACCAGGGCCTGCGCGATCACCGGGCACGAGGCGCGGGCGCCCGCGCCCAGGGCCTCCGGCTCGAGCGGCACCTCGCGCCAGCCGAGCAGCACCAGGCCCTGCGCGGCCAGCGCCGCACTGACCACGCGGCGGGCCTGCAAGCGCGGCGCGGCGGCCTGCGGCAGGAAGACCATGCCGACCGCCAGGTCCTCGACCGGGTAGCGCAGCCCGCGGCGGGCCAATTCGCGGGCGAAGAAGCGCCGGGGGATCTGCGTCAGCACGCCCGCGCCGTCGCCGCTCTTGCCGTCGGCGTGGACGCCGCCCCGGTGGGCCATGTTGCCGACCGCGGTCAGCGCCTGGGCGAGCACGCCGTGCTCGGGCATCCCGTCCAGGCGGGCGACAAAGCCGATGCCGCATGCGTCGTGCTCGAAGCGCGGGTCGTAGAGCCCGCGCGGGCGCAAGCGCCCATCCGTCTGCGTAGCCATGGTCATACCCCTCCTGTGCTGGGCCAAGCTGTGCCGCTCCGCAGGCGCTGGGGAGGTGGACCGGCAGACGGTGCCGGCGGGGACAGGCGCCCGGCGGGACCCTGCCGTACACAGGATCCCGCGCGGGGCGGGCGTCTCACACGTGGAGGACGCGGAAGGACCGTCGTCGGAGCCGGCGGCGCTGCCTCCCGAAGCGGGGTGGGGCGCGCGGGGCGCGCCCGGCCGGGACGGCCTCCGTCGTGGAGACCCAAGCGCCGTCCCGGCGAGTCGATGGGGACCGGGCCGGCCGGTCCCGCGGCGAAAGTAAGCCGCCCGCAAGCGCGCCGCCAACATCGCGACCGCTGCGGGCATCCTCGCCATCATGTACAGGTGTCGGGACTATACAGGACGGCGCCGTCCTTGTCAATCCCGCGACGGGCCGCGCGCCGCCGGTTGGCGCCTGCCGGGGCGGCCGGATGTCCCAGGATGTCACAGGATGGGACAGGATGTCCCAATTTTACGTTTTCCCGTGCCTGTCCGCGCGGGATTAGGACCTGCCTCCCGTAGATCATCTCTAATACTAGCAGTAATTGCGTGCGTGGCCCCTGGGACAATCTGTCCCATCGGGGGCGGCCGGCGGCGGGGGCTCAGGGGACGGGGGCGGCGGCCGCGATCTGGGCGGCTACCGCCTGGCCGACCTCCTCCGCCTTCGTCGCGGGCGCGCCCGGGGCGGCGATGCCGGCCGTGTCCAGGCGGGCGTCGAGCACGGCGCTGACCGCGGCCTCGACCGCCCGCACGGATTGGCGATCCCCTGGCCGGCGATGTCGGGCGCCGAGCCGTGGATCGGCTCGTCGAGGGCCATGCGCGTGCCGCGGTCCGGCCGCGCGGGCGATGATCGGCCAGGATAATGTCCTTGGCGGTCACCCCGGCGGGCAGGCGCCCGTCGACCCGGATCTCCATCGTCCGGGGCCGGTTCTGGAGCAAGCACTGGGTGGCGAGCACGTGGGCGACCTCGGATGTGCCGATGTCGAAGGCGAGCGCGCCGAAGGCGCCGTGGGTGCTGGTGTGGCTGTCGCCGCAGACGATGGTCATGCCGGGCTGGGTCAAAGCCCTGCTCGGCCCCGATGACGTGGACGATGCCCTGGTCGGCGTGGCCGAGGGCGTAGAGCGGGATGCCGAAGTCGTGGCAGTTGCGCGCCAACTGGCTTAGCTGCGCGGCCGCCTGGTCGTCGACCGGCGTGAGCGGGATGGTGCCGCGGGGCGTGGTGGGCGTCGAGTGGTCCATCGTCGCGAGGGTGTGGTTGGGGCGGCGCACGGGCCGGCCGCGGGCGCGGAGCGCGGTGAAGGCCTGCGGCGAGGTGACTTCGTGCACGAGGTACAGGTCGACGTAGAGGATGGCCGGGGCGTCCGGTGTCTCGGGCCGCACCGTGCGGCTGTCCCAGATCTTCTGGAAGAGGGTGCGTGGCTGGGCCGTGGGCATGGGTGTGGTTCCTCCCTCGGCCGGGGCCGGGCTGTGTTGGTTGTCTCCTTGGCGGGTTCCTTGGTTGGCGAAACTTTCCTTATATCAGGCATCTCGGTGCGGAGATGCTTCACTTCGTTCAGCAGGACAAGGGGAGGTGCGGGGCCGCGCCTGTGCCGGCCATCCCGGCTTTGCGCCGGCCGGACGGTGGGGGGGCCTCGCCGGGCGGAGCCGGGCCCCACAGACGACCGGGTCCAGGTTTCGGCCGGTTCGAGGCCGAGTCTTGCGGAAGCCGGGCGGCCACGTGGGGCCGCCCCTACCCCGGCAGCGCGGCTTGCGCCCGGCCGGATTCTGCGGGAGCCAGGCGGCCACGTGGGGCCGCCCCTACCCCGGCAGCGCGGCTTGCCCCCGGCCGGATCTTGCGGCGCTGGTTGTCGCGCGGCGGAGCGCCCTCCTATAGACGATCGCGGCGTGCCTTCGGCCGGAGCTTCGGGCGGGCTGGGCGCTCGCCGGGCGGACGGCGTGGGCTACTCGCGGAGGCGGCCTTGCTGTACTCGCCAGCGGGTGAAGCGCAGGCGGGCGTAGAGCTCCGGGTGTTCGGTCAGGTGGCCGGCCGCGTGGCGGGCGCGGGCGGCTTCCAGCGCGCCGGCCTCGGCCGCCGAGAAGACGAAGGGTTCGGTCTCGGGCGCGGGCGTATCCGTCTCCGGGGCGTCGGGCTGCTCGATGTCGTATGGCTCACTCATGCGATGGGTCCCCCAGGTATTCCAGCCGGCCCCAGCGATCTGCTGTTTCGCCGGTGGACAGGCCGAAGAATGCGCGCTGCAGCACGGTGGTGATCGGGCCGCGCCGGCCGCTGCCGATGACCCGGCGGTCGACGGAACGGATGGGCGAGACCTCCGCGGCCGTGCCTGTAAAGGAGCGCTCGTCCGCCACATCGAGCGCTTCGCGGGGCAACGCCTCCTCGCGGACAGAATGGCCCAGATGCCGCGCCAGGGTGATGACCGAGGCGCGGGTGATAATGGGCAACCGGGCCGCGGGTCGCGGCGTCGACGTCGTGCATGTGCCCCTGGCGATCACCGTCCCGGGCGGGCGAGCCCTTGACGAGGTGGGGCACGCGGTCGGAGACGTCGCTGAAGCGCGCCACGGGGTAGTCGAGCCCGGCCTCGCGGGCCAGGGCAAACACGTGCAGCACGGTACGCGAATCCTTCCGCTCGGCGGCCACGAAATCGCGGCGCCAGGCATGGATCGACGCCAGACCCGCGGGTCTGCGATCTGTCGCGCGACAGCGGGAAGCGCATGCTGCGCGCTCAGGTCAGGGGAGCAGCGACGCTCACGGCCGGGATCCGGCCGGGGTGCTGCCGGCGCCGGCAGCGGAGAGGCGGCGCCCGACGGGGCGCGGCGGCGTTAGCGGGCGCGAGGCGGGACGCGCACGGGCACCGGCTGCAGCGCCGGCTTGCGCGGGGGCAGCAATTGCTCCAGCAGGACTTTGATCCGTTCCAACATGCCACGTTGCTTTCTAGCGTTGATGGCCGCGGGGCGCGGCCGTCGTGGCCGCCACCCAGGATAACAAGAAACCCCTCCCGGTTTGGGAGGGGCCGGCTGACTACTGGTTCTGCCTTACGCCGCTCCCCTCCCCAACGCCGATGCGCCCGTGATACGAATCCGGGCCAGAAGGAGGAGGCTAAGAATTGAGTGGGCAGCGCCTTGCAGCATGGTCGGCATCCTGTCGGTATCCCGCGCGCACGCCGCGCGGTGATTAGTGCCGAGTATACGCGGGTTTCGGGACCGTGTCAATAGCCAACATGGGCCGGCGGGCAAACTCGTGCCTGGTACGCACGAGAATGGCTCCGCCGGCGGCTGGTATGACGGTTAACCGCGCGCCAGGTGCGGGGCCAGCGCGGCACGCACGGCGTCCAGCGTGGGGTCGACGACGACCGGGGCGTTGGCGCCGGGAGGGCGGGGCGACCCGGTGCCGAGGTGATAGGCGGCCGTGGTCTCGGCGTCCTTGAGCAGGTGGCCAGTGAGGATCAGGGCGACGCGGGCGTCGGGCGCGATCACGCCGTCGGCGACGAGACGCCGGGCGCCCGCGAGCGCGGCCGCCGAGGCGGGCTCGCAGCCGATGCCCGCGCGGTCGATCACCGCCTTCGCCTCCAGGATCGCGGAGTCGGGCACGGCGGTGACGACGCCGCCGGTGGCGCGGATCGCCGCGCGGGCACGCGCGTAGCTCACCGGCGCGCCGATCTTGATCGCCGAGGCGACCGTCTCCGCCTGCACGCGCACAGGCGCCGCGAAGCCGGACGCAAAGCTCTGGTAGAACGGCGCGGCGCCCGCGGCCTGCACGGCGGCCAGGCGCGGCAGCCGGGCGATCAGGCCGCGGGTGCGGGCCTCCTGCAGCGCCTTGCCGAAGGCCGCCGTGTTGCCCAGGTTGCCCGCGGGCAGCACGATCCAGTCGGGCGGGTCCCAGGCAAGCTGCTGCAGCAGGTCGAAGACGATGGTCTTCTGGCCCTCGATGCGGAACGGGTTGAGCGAGTTGAGCAGGTAGATGCCCAGATCCACGCAGGCGGCCTCCACCAGGCGCATCGCCGCGTCGAAGTCGCCGCGGATCTGGAGCGTGACCGCGCCGTAGGCCAGCGTCTGGGCCAGCTTGCTCGCCGTGATCTTGCCCTCGGGCACGAAGACGAAGCAGGGCAGCCCGGCCTGCGCGGCGTAGGAGGCCAGGGACGAGGAGGTGTTGCCGGTGGAGGCGCAGGCGACGGCGGCCGCGCCGAGGGCGCGCGCCTGGCTGACGCCGACGGTCATGCCGCGGTCCTTGAAGCTGCCCGTGGGGTTCTCGCCCTCGTGCTTCGCGTAGAGCGCCGCCAGCCCGGCGAAGGCGCCGACGCGCGCCAGGCCGCCGCCGACCTCCGCGCCGACGGCGTACAGGTTTGTGTTGCCCTCGGGCTTGGAGACGAGATCGGCGGGGGCGAGCGGGGGCAGGAGCTCGCGGAAGCGCCAGACGCCGCTCCGGTCGGCGAGGGCGCGGCTGCCGAGGCGGGCGTCGAAGAGCGCGGGCATGAGGGGCGCCGTCGCGTCCGTGGTCAGGTCGAGCGGCGCGCCGCAGTCGCAGCGGTAGCGCGTCGTGCTGACGGGGTAGGTGCGGCCGCACTCGCCGCAGGCGAAGCCGGCGCTCATGCGTCCGCCTCGAGCGTGGCCCGCGCGCCCGCGCGCGCGATGGCGAGCACGCGGGCGCGCCCCGTCAGGCCCGCCGCCGCGCCCGCGGCCTCCAGCGCGGCGGCGATGGCCGCCGTGCGGTCTGTCGCCAGCGCCAGGATCGACGAGCCGCCGCCCGCCAGGCAGGCGCCGTGGGCACCCGCGAGCGAGCGCGGCGGCGATGAGTGCGGGCATGGCCGGGAACAACTGGGCGCGATAGGGCTGATGCAGGCGGTCCTCCATGGCGGGGCGCAGCCAGTCGTAGCGCTCCTGGGCCAGCGCGGCGAGGAAGAGGGCCACGCGGCTCGTGTTGAAGACGACGTCGGCGCGCGGGTAGCAGGCGGGCATGAGGGCGCGCCCGGCCACCGTGTCCATCGGGAAGTCGGGGATGTAGACGACCGCCCGCAGAGCGGCGGGCACGGGCACGGGCACGGCGAGCGGCGCATCGTCGACCAGGACGTTGACGACGAGGCCGCCGAAGAGTGCGGGCGCGACGTTGTCGGGATGGCGGCCGTGCTCCAGGGCCACGGCGTGGGGCAACAGGCCCGCGGCGTCGAAGGGCGCGCCCAGCCGCGCGTTCGCGGCCAGCAGGCCGCCGACCACGGCGGTGGCGCTGCTGCCGAGGCCGCGCCCGGCGGGGATGGGCAGGCGCATGCGCACGTGCAGCGGCGGCGCCGCGCGGCCAACGGCGGCGTAGAGGTGGGCGAAGGCGCGATAGAAGAGGTTCGTGGCGTCGCGCGGCAGATCGCCGCCCGCGCCGTCGACCTCGATCCGCGTCTCGGCGGCGGGAGCGGCGGTGAACTCGTTGTGCAGGTCGAGCGCCAGGCCGAGCACGTCGAAGCCGGGGCCCATGTTGCCGCTCGTGGCCGGCACGCGCACGTGGACCACGCCCGCCCGCTCGCGCGCCCCGGCGGCGCGCCCCGCCGGGCTAGCCATGCGGCGCCTCCGCGGGGCAGCGCGCGGCGCCCAGGTCGAACTCGCGGTGCAGGCAGCGCACGACGTGATCGGCCGCCGCCTCGGGCAGCACGAACGACAGGTTGAGCTCGGACGAGCCCTGGGCGATGGCCAGCACCTCGACCTCTTCGCGGCCGAGCAGGGTGAAGACGCGCCCGGCGACGCCGGGGCTGCCGCGCATGCCCGCGCCGATCACGGCGACGATGGCGACGCCGTCCTGGCCGACGACGCCCTCGATCAGGCCCTGCGCGATCTCGGCGGCGAAGGCGCGCTGCAACGCGGCGATGGCGGAGGCGCCGCTGCGCGCCTCGATGACCAGGCAGATGTTGTACTCGGACGACGATTGGGAGATCATCAGCACGTTGATGTGCGCCTCGCCCACGGTGCGGAAGACGCGCGCCGCCACGCCCGGCAGGCCGATCATGCCCTTGCCCTGCACGGTCAGCAGCATCAGCGCACCGATCGCGGTGATCGCGCGCACGGGGCCCTGCCCGCCCACGCCGTTCGGGCCAATGGTCGTGCCGGGCGCGTCGGGCCGGAAGGTGTTGCGGATGCGCACAGGGATGCCGCGCTCGACCGCGGGGGCGATCGTCTTGGGGTGGAGGACCTTCGCGCCAAAGTACGACAACTCGGCGGCCTCCAGGTAGGAGATGCGCGGCAGGGTGCGCGCCTCGGGCACGACGCGCGGGTTGGCGGTCATGACGCCGTCGACGTCGGTCCAGATGACGATCTCCTCGGCGTCGAGCGCGCTGCCCAGGATCGCGGCCGAGTAGTCGGAGCCGCCGCGGCCGAGGGTGGTGGTGAAGCCCTGCTCGGTGGCGCCGATGAAGCCGGTGACGATGGGCACGACGCCCGACGCGACGAGGGGGCGCAGGCGGGCCTGGGCCCGGGCGCGCGTTGGCTCCATCAGCGGAAAGGCGCCGCCAAAGTGGTCGTCGGTGATCACGATCTCGGTGGCCTCCACGGCGACGGCGCGGCCCCCCTGCGCATTGACCGTCGCGGCGACGAGGCGGCACGACAGTCGCTCGCCGATGCCCGAAATGTAGTCGAGGGTGCGCGGCGTCACCTCTCCCAGGATCGTAACACTCTGCACAAAGTTGCGCAACTCGGTGGTCAGGTGGCGGACCTCGGCGGCGAGGGCGCCGTGCGCGGGGCCGAGCGGCAGCGCGTCGACGAGGGCGGCGTGGCGGCGCGCGACGTCGCGCACGCAGCGCTGGGCGCCCGCGCCGTCGCGCGCGGCGGCGCGGGTGGCGGCCTCGACGAGCAGGTCGGTCACGCCGCCGACGGCCGAGACGACGACCACGGCCGGGGCGTCCGTGGCGCGGATGAGCGCCGCCACGTCCTGGATCCGCGCGGCATCGCCCACGGACGTGCCGCCGAACTTCATCACGATCACCGCCGCATCCTCCGTGGGCCCGGATGGGCCGGGTCCGCACACCAAGCGCCCGCAGTCGCCTCCACCGGGGAGGGCAAGCTGCGGGCGCCATCGCGCGCAGGGTCAAGTGCAGGGACTATACCGGATGTGGTGGGCGGGTGTCAAACCCGGGGTAGGCGGCCGGCGGGGCATCGATGAGGTATAATAGGGCCACGGAGGACCACCCATGCGCACCCAGTCCCGCGACACGAATCCCACCGTGGAGGCGCTGCAGATTGCCGGCCTGCGCCGCCTCACCCCGGGCCAGCGCCTGGGGATCGCGCGACGCCTGACCCGGGGCACTTTCGCCGTTTCCTGGCGCAACTTCCGCGCGCGCTACGCCGACCTCGACGACGAGGGGGCGGTGGTCCTCTGGGTCCGCCTGCTGTACGGCTCCGAGCTCGCCGACCGCGTTGCCGCCGCGCAGGCGCGGCGGCGCGGTCAATGATCCGCCGGATTGGGTCCCGGCCTTGCGGCCGCTGATCCAGGCGTTCGACGCGCTGGGGATCGCCTACCAGATCGGCGGCTCGCTGGCGTCCTCGGCCTGGGGCCTGCCGCGCGCCACCCAGGACGCCGACGTGGTTGCGGATCTGCGCGCCGAGCATGTCGCGCCGCTCGTCGCCCGGCTGCAAGACGAATACTACATCGACGACCAGATGATCCGCGACGCGATCCGCCATCATAGCTCCTTCAACGTGCTCCACCAGCCCACTCTCTTCAAAGTCGACGTATTCATCCGCAAGCCCACGGCCTTCGAGAACGGGACGTTCCAGCGGGCCCGGCGGGGTGAGCTTGCCGAGTCCGAGCCGGAGCAGGCGTGGATGACGTCGCCCGAAGACATCATCCTGCACAAGCTGGTCTGGTATCAGATGGGCAATCGGGTCTCCGAACGCCAGTGGCTCGACGTGCTGGGCGTGCTCAAGGTGCAAGGCACGGCACTCGACACGGCCTATCTGCGGGACTGGGCGGCCCAGTTGGGCGTCGCCGACTTGCTGGCCCAGGCCTGGAGCGAGGGCGGCCTGGCATAAGCGACGCGCCAGCTCCCTGCGAACGACGGCCACGCAGCCGGATGCTTAGCGGGCGGGATCTTGGGGCGGCGTTGGTCGCGCGGCGGAGCGCCCTCCTACAGACGCGGCTGCCCCGGGCGGGATCTTGGGGCGGCCTCGTCGGGCGGAGCCGGCGCCCGCAGACGCAGCGGCCTTATTGCAGCCTTTGCTCTAAGCTGGCCTTTGTACGATTGCACAATCGAGGCTACGCACAAGGTGGGTAACGGTCGTGCTCGCGCCTGAGGCTTCTTGCACATCGCCTTGCCCACGCGACTTGCGGATAAGTCAGGGCCCTCGTGCGGGCCTGCGCACCCCTTGTGCCAGCCCGGCTCGTCAAGAATGTATAAAGTCGAGCTTAGAGCGGAGAGTGCGCTCTGCTAGGGCGATTCGGCGACGACGTGAAACGACCCCGGCGTGGCCTCCGTGCATAGTCCCTCGAGCCTTTTGATTCCCACCCTGGCATCATGGTCGTTTCGCATGGCTTCCACCGCTTCCATGCTGTTCCATGGAACAAATGAGTAGAACAGGGTGGGGTCCGATGTACTCTGGGTGAGAACTCCCTTGCCGGGAGGATCGGACAGCGCGTTGAAGGCCGCTCCTAGGTCCTTCCATGCGCTGATGAACGTTTGTTGGCGACCTTCTTGCACGCGCCACGCGGCGAGCGTGTATACCATTTCCTTCATGATTCGGTACTCCAAGATTGAGTTCGGCTTGGTACAAGCGTAGCATCCTAAGCTCGACTTTGTACATTTCCAAGCGCATAGGGCGATGGGGCGGCGGGAGCCAGGGGTGTACGATAGAAGCTGACCAAAGCGCTATCGCACACTTGGAGGTTCCCGATGTCCCTACCCCTGGCCATTATCGCCGTCTTGGCTCATTTTGAGCCAGTTTTCACCCGAGCGACTTGGCGCAAGGCGCTCGTGCTTTGTATGGGCACCTTGCTCGCCCGCGGCCGCCGCACCGTGGCTGTCGCCCTGCGCTTCACCGGCCACACGCAGGACCCCGCTTCGCCTGCTTCCATCACGTCCATGCGCGCATTAACGGGGCGCCATGGCTAGTCCGGCAGATCCTTGAGCATGTTGACGCTCGTCTCGCGGTAGCCCAGCTTCTGGTAGAGCGCGCGGGCGGGGGCGTTGTTGCCGAAGACGTGCAGGCCGATGCGGCGGAGGCCGCAGGCGCGCACTTCCTGCTCGAGCGCGGTGAACGCCTGGGCGCCATAGCCCTGGCGGCGGGACGGTTCATAGATCAGGAAGTCGTAGACGAAGGCGTATTGGCGCGGGGCCGTGCCGACGACGGCGAACCAAATCACGCCCACCGCTTCGCCGGTCGCGGCGTCGCGGATCGTGAAGAGGTGGTGGTCGGGCGTGGCGACGCCGGACGGCAAGAGGTCGTGGAACTCCGCCGCCGACTTGGCGGCCGCCTCGTCCGGCGCCCAGCGGTCGATGGCGACGTTGTCGGCCGCGTAGTCGCGGATCGCGATCGGCAGCCAGGCGGCGAACTCCGCGGCCGTCATCGGCACGAGCGTAACTGCCATGCAATGTCCTCCGGGGTGCGCGGCCCGGCCGCCCCGCGGGCGCTCAGGCCTGGCGCGATCTGGATCAGGTTGCCGCAGGTGTCGTCGAACACGGCCGTGGTGACCGGGCCCATGGCGGTGGGCGGCTGGGTGAACTGCACGCCGCGGGCCGTCAGCCGGGCATACTCGGCGGCGATGTCGTCCACGCCAAACGATGTCGCCGGAATGCCCTGCGCCCGGATGCCCTGCTGGTAGGCCTGGGCCACCGGGTTGGCGTTCGGCTCCAGCAGCAGTTGGGTGCCATCCGGCTGCTCGGGCGAGGCGACCGTCAGCCAGCGGTACTCGCCGACCGGGACGTCGGCCTGCTTCACGAAGCCGAGGACGTCCGTGTAGAACGCCAGCGCCTTGTCCTGATTGTCCACGAAGACACTCGTCACCGTGATACGCATCGCCGTTCCTCCTGACTCTCTGTTGGCCGAAATCCACGGCCGCCAAGCGGCCGGCACCGGGGGTGCATCATGTTGCTAATGGGCCGAGCGGGCGGGATTGCGGAATCCCGGCCGCCCATTCGTGCTATCTCGCGGGGCGCAGCGCGACCGCAGGACGGGTCAGCCGGAGGAACGTCAGGCCGCCCAGCAGGCTGAGCGTGGCGATGGTCGTCACCATCGGCAGGGCGGTACGCAACCCGGCCAGACCACCGAGCGGGGCCACCGCTCCCCCGATGACGTATGGCAGCACGCCGAGCAGGGCGGAGGCGCTGCCCACCGTTTCCGTCTGATCGGCCAGCGCGAGCGCCGTGGCGTTCGGCGCGATCAGGCCGATGCTCGCGACGGTCAGGAACAGGCCGGGCAGGAGCCCCAGCAGACCCCAGCCGAGGAGCACCGCGACGAGGCCAAGGAGCCCTCCGATCAGGGACATGCTCAGCCCGGTGGCCAGCAGCCGCCGCGGCGCGATGCGTGTGACCAAGCGGGCACTCGTCTGGCTGGCCAGAATGATGCCGCAGGAGTTGCCGGCGAAGATCAGGCTAAAGACCTGGGGCGAGGCGCCGTAGAGGTCTTCGAGCACGAAGGGCGAGCCGGCAAGATAGGCGAACAACGCACCCGACGCGAGGCCCGAGGCCAGCGCATAGCCGGCGAAGACACGGTCGGCCAGCAGGTGCCGGAAGACACGCGCGGTCTTGCCGATGCCGCCCGGGCGCCGGCGCGCGGGCGGCAGCGTCTCGGGCAGGCCGAGGGCGCCGAGCGCGATTAGGCCAAGGCCGATCACCCCGAGCACGACGAAGACGCCGCGCCAGGTGGTGAACTGGAGCAGCTGGCCGCCGACGAGCGGTGCCAGAATGGGCGCGATGCCGTTCACGGCCATGGCCAGGGCGAAGAAGCGCGCCGCGGCGGTCCCGCTGTGCAAGTCGCGCACGACGGCGCGGGCGATGACGTTACCGGCGCCGCCGGCCAGGCCCTGGACCAGCCGCAGCCCGATCAGGACAGCAAGCGAGGGCGCGGTCGCGCAGAGGAACGACGCCAGCGCGTAGCCGAACAGGCCGACCAGCAGCGGCCGTCGCCGTCCGAGCGCATCGCTCAGCGGGCCGACGAGCACCTGGCCGCCCGCCAGCCCCAGCAGGCAGGCCGTCAGCGTTAGCTGGGCTTCGGCGGCCGCGCCGCCCAAATCCTGCTGCAGCGACGGCAGCGACGGTAGATACATATCGAGCGACAGCGGCCCGAAGGCCGACAGGGCCCCGACGATCAGCACCAGGCGGAACTGTGAGGGCCGCTCGCCGGGCGGCGATGCGGCGGGCGGGGGGGCCGGGGGCGCGGCCGCCGGGCGGCTCAATGCTCGGGCACCACCCGGTCGCGCAGGCCGAGATGGTAGGGCACGCTGGTGACCACGATGCCCGGGCGCGAGTGGAGCGCGGCCTTCAGGCGCAGCGCCGACTGATTATGGAGCAGGTGCTCCCACCAGTGCGACGCGACGAACTCGGGAATAAGCACGGTGAGCATGCGCTCGGGCTGCTGCTGGTGGAGCGCGTCGATGTAGGACATGAGGGGCGCCAGCAGCGAGCGATAGGGCGACTCGACGACGACCAGCGGGACGCCCGGCACCCAGGCGTGCCAGCGGCGCGTGAGCTCGTCGACGGACGCCGCATCCTCGTCGGCGGCGACGTGGACGGCGAGCACGTGGTCGGCCAGCGAGCGCGCGTAGGTGAGCGTGCTCAGGGTCACCTGGTTCAGATCGGCGACGGGCATGACCACGAGGTGCTCGAGGCGCTGCCACGTCGGCTCCTCGGCGCCGTCCTCGCCGTCGCCGGCATAGGGCAGGTTGAGCATCGGGTGGCCGGGCAGGATCGCGCCCGCGGCGGCGGCGCGGCCGACCGCCGGGTCGGTGCCGGCCAGGCTCAGCATGTCGCTGACGTCCTCGTAGTGGTGGTGGATGCGCAGGAACATGAGCACGATCAGCGGCACGACGATCATGACCAGCCAGGCGCCCTCGGCGAAGCGGGTGACGGCCAGGATGAGAGTCACGCCGAGCGTGGTCAGCGCGCCGAGGGCATTGAAGGTCAGGCTGAGATGCCAGCCTTTCGGGCGGCGGCGCCACCAGCGCAAGACCATGCCGCTCTGGGAGAGAGTGAAGGAGGTGAAGACGCCGATGGCGTAGAGGGGCAGCAGGCCCTCGGTGCTGCCGCCGAAGATGATGATGAGCAGCCCGGCCAGCACGCCGAGCGTGATGATGCCGAAGCTGAAGGCGAGCCGGTCGCCACGGAAGGCGAACTGGTGGGGCAGGAAGCGGTCGCGCGCCAGGAAGAAGCTGAGCCGCGGGAAGTCGGCGAAGGCGGTGTTGGCCGCCAGCACCAGCAGCAGCGCCGTGAAGACGAGGAAGACCGTGTAGACCGGCCCGGACCCGAAGATCGTGCGGCCCAATTGGGAGACGACCGTCTCGGTGTGCGAGATCTGCACGTGCACCTGGTCGGCCAGGAACGAGATGCCGAGGAACATCATGCCCAGGAGGGCGCCGAGCGTGACGAGCGTCGTCGCGGCGTTGCGCGACTCGGGCGGCTTGAAGGCGGGCACGCCGTCGGAGATGGCCTCGATGCCGGTGAGGGCAGCACAGCCCGCGGCGAAGGCGCGCAGGAGGAGGAAGAAGCCGGCCGAGGCCAGCGCGCCGCCGGGCAGGCCGGCCGGCACGACGTCGGGCACGTCCTGCACCGTGCCCAGGTCTCCGGCGACGAAATACTGGTAGAGCCCGAGGCCGAGCATGGTGAACATGAGCGCCAGGAAGATGTAGGTCGGCGCGGAGAAAATGGTGCCCGACTCGCGGATGCCGCGCAGGTTGAGCAACACGAGCAGGAGCACGGCGACCAGCGCCACCTCCACCCGGTGCCCGCTCAGGTCGCCGAGGCGCAGGGTGGCGGCCAGCGAGATCAGGTTGGCCACCCCGGCGGCGATGCTCACCGCGACCGTGAGCGTGTAGCCGGTGAGCAGTGAGCCGCCCGCGACCAGGCCCGGCAGGGTGCCCAGGTTGTCTTTGGAGACGATGTAGGAGCCGCCGCCCTTCGGATAGGCGTAGATGGTCTGCCGGTAGGAGAAGACCACGATGACGATCAGCGCCGCGATGGCGATGGCGATCGGGATGTTGAACTCGAACGCGCCGCTGCCCGCGAGCAGCAACGTCGCCAGGATCGCCTCGGTGGCGTAGGTGACCGAGGAGAGCGCGTCGGACGAGAGCACGGCGAGCGCCTTGACCTTGGTCAGCCGCTCGTGGATGGCCGCGGCGGTGGAGAGGGGGCTGCCGATGACGACGTGCTTGAGATGGGCGAAGAGGCGCCCGGCCGGGCTAGCCGGCTCGAGGGTGCCGCGGAGCGCCTCGAGGTGGCCGGGGCCGAGGCGGCGGAAGCGCGACCGCGGCGGGCGCACGCGGCGCACATAGCGATCGCCGGGGTGCTGCCCGGCCTGCATCTGCAGCTGTTCGAGCTCGCCGGTCAGCCCCTCACCGTACTTGATGCGCCGCACGCGCGGGGGCACGGGCGGGGCGCTGGGCCACTGGGCCACGGGGAGCGTCGCGTCTACCGGACGAATGGGCTCGGCCGGCGCAGGCGGGTTCGCGGGCTCGGCGGCCGGCGGCTCGGCCGGCCACGGCGGCGCCGCGCGGCCGGCCGCGGGAGCCTGGTTTGATCCGCTACCATTACGCGTCGCAGCGCCGTCTGCAGGCGCCGCGGTCGCGTCCCGTTCGGCCGCATCTTTCGGGGATTGCATACCTTGCCTCTCGCACCGGGCAGTGTGCGGGTGCGTGGCCCAGGGCAGTCGACTGCGGTTGCCCTGGCATAGCTCTCTCGGTGGGCGGTTCGATCAGCCCCCGGCGAGCCATGTGGCGGCACCCGGGACCGACCGGCGCCCTCGCGCGATGTCGACGACCGGCGCCGCGGCCCGCTCCGGCCTTGCCGCCCGGCGCCGCGGGATCGCGCAGCCCTGGGCCCATCATAACACAACTTATACGGCAAGGCCCGTTCCACCGTGAAAGCCGCGCCCGATCGGTCGTTGCCATCCGAGGCACGCCTGGTGCAGCAGGCGCGGGGATCCCGCCCCGAATCGAGGAGACCATGAGCACCGCTGAACCCGTGGCACCGGCACCTACCGCTTATGCCGGCTGGATGACTGTCGGGGGGACGCGCCGCTTCCTGCGGCTGACTCTGGGGCCGGACGCACCGCCCCTGCTCGACCTGCCGGACGCGCGACGGTTCCGCGTGCCCGCGGACCCGCCCGGGGCCCCCGCCGAGGCCCTGCGCTTTCAAACCGAGGGACTTGTGATCGCGTGCCGGATCGCGGGCGAGCGCGTCGCGGGCCGCGTGACGGACGGGGCCGAGACCGGCACCGTCACGCTCTATCGGGAGCAGCCGGTGCCGGCGCGCGCCTTCCGCCGCCTGCTTGGGCACTACGCGCTGGCGGGCGGCGACCTGCTCGCGTTCGGCCAGGATCCCCGGCCCGACGCGCACCTCTACTTCTACGCCGAGGGTGACCGCGTCGTGCGCATCTACCCGATCGGCGGCGACCGGTACGTGAGCGAAGCCGGCGAGACGCTGACGTTCGAGCGCGACGCGGACGGCGCGGGGCTGGCGCTGCGCCGGGCGGGGGCCGGTGGCGCGCCGACCCGGGCACCCCGCCGCGACTGGTGCCGCGAGGCGGACGTTACGGTTCCCGTCGCGGACTATACCCTCACGGGTACGCTGTTGCTGCCCGCGGGCGCCCCGCCCTACCCGGCGGTGGTCCTGTGCCACCACGCCGACACGCCGGTGCGCGACTACTACCGGCTCTTCGCCGAGCCGTTCGTGGCCCAGGGGATCGCGGCATTTATCTACGACAAGCGCGGCTCGGGCGAGTCGACCGGCACGCCGCTCTGGTCGGAGATCGCGGCACTGACCGCGGACGCGGAGGCGGTGTTTCGGGCGGTGCAGGCACACCCGGGCATCCGGGCGGAGGCGGTCGGGCTCTGGGGCATCAGCAACGGCGCGTGGGTGGCGCCGCGCGTGGCGGCCGCGGTGGGCGACGCGGCGTTCGTGATCGGCGCGTCGGTGGCCGGGGTGACGCCCGCGCGGCAGGAGCAGGTGCGGCGCGGCAACGTGGTCCGCGAACTCGGCGCGTCCGCGCGCGCGGCGGCGCTGGTGGATCGCCTCTGGAGCCACCTGTTCGCCTTCACCACCGGGGGCGCGTGGACCCCGGAGTTGGAGGCGGCGCTGGAGGCGGTGAACGCGGATGCCGAGCTCCAGGCGCTGCCGAAGTACCCCGGCCACGCGCCGGGCCTGCAGCCGGTGCCGCCGCGGGTGCCGATCGCGGAGGTGCGGGCACAGTGGGGCGGCACCTGGCCGGAGGGCGCCTTCGACCCGGTGCCGATCTACGCGGGATTGGGCTGCCCGATCCTCTGCGTCTGGGGCGCGCACGACACGGTGGTGCCGGTGGCGGAGAGCCGCGATCGGCTGGACGCGGGTCTCCGCGCGGCCGGGCACGCGCGCTTCGCGCTCGAGGTGGTGCCGGACGCCACGCACCACCTTTACCTGGACGCGCCGCCGCCGATCGGGATCCCGCTCGGGACGATGCACACGGATCTGCACGGCGTGGTGGTGGCGCCCGGGGTGCGGGCGCGGATGGCGGGCTGGGCGCGGGGGGTGGTTGGTGGGGCGTAGGAGCTGCGGGAGATTGGGAGCAGGGCGCGCTCACGTGCGCTGCCACACTCGCCAGGCGACGCCGCGCTGGCCGTGTCTCCAGCGACAAGTGCATCCTGCACCCGTGGAGGAGAAAGGACCTGAACAGCCGTATCATATGCCGGGCCAACTGGAAACTCGTCCCAGGTTCGGCCGTCGAGCAGGCGTCCTCCCGCTTTTGGGGTGCGACCGCCGATCTGCTTGAAAAAGAAGGCGACCCGCGCGGCCTGGCATTGGTCCCGAATGGCTCGCACCCAATTCATATCGATAGGGCGATGCTTCGGACCCGACTCACCACCTACAATGATCCAGTGTAAGATCTCCCGGCGCGCTAGTCCATCACTCTTCGAACGAGTAACCGAAGCATCATGTGCGACCCGCGTTTCCTCGATACGGGAGCCAGAGGCGGCAGGCGGGCGCCCCGACGGAGCAAAGTCCACCCAGTCGCGCAGATCGACGGCGCCAAGAAGCGGTTCGCAACTCAGGAAACGGACTGCGGCAGCCACCTCTAGCAGCACGGGTATTCTGGTGCGAGCCCAGCGCTGGTTCTCGACACTGACGCCAAGCCACAGGTTGGGCAGCGGTGAATCCAGGCCTTCTCTCGCCATATAACTTTGCACCAATTCGCGCATGCGCTCTGGCCGCTTGGTGAGCACCTGGAAAATATGCTGCGGGCAATCCGCTATCGTTTCCAAAACCCGAAACACATATTCGTCAGGTATCTGCTCATGGAACAGGTCTGACATGGAATTCACAAAGACCCGGCTAGCCTTTCTCCAACGGCGTGGGTGATCTAGCCTTTCAGGATGCAGCACAACGTTCTGGGCAGCGTGCGCCTCGATCCACGGGTAGGCGCTCCGTCCCCAACGCAAGGAAAGCGTCTCCGCATAACAGTGAGCACAGCCTGGGCTTACCTTCGAGCAGCCAGTGACGGGGTTCCATGTTGCGTCGGTCCATTCAATCGCGGTGCCTTGGTTCATAACACGCCACGTTTGCTCAACATTTGTGCGCGTCACTGCTGCCATTGTATCACAAGCGCCCCTCGGCACGCAAGCGTTCATACTGCTTGAAGATGTGGTTCGTTATCTTGACTGCCTTGGGATTATGGCTAGCTAGCACCAGCGCATATAGGGGGGAGTTCTGTGAGTTGCGCATGATGACCGGCGTGCTTACATTCTCGAATAGCTGCTTCAACTGCTGGCAGTAGATACGAGCAAGCTCTGCTGCCGGCAGAGGTCCTCTTGTTACCAGTTCCTCGCCGAACATATTCTTCTCAGAAGTGTATAGCTCGTCTATCCACGCGGTATTGCCCATTATGAGGTCGATTTGGCCTTTTTGATTCCGGAGACGGCGCTGCATCCCGAGGAAGCAGGCGGGTGATAGCCATGATCGGGAAGTTGACGAAGATATCCATCGCCTTCGTGTCTGCCAATGCCTGCACAGTCGGCCACTCGACCTGCAAGCCATATGGATCGAGGAACACGAAAGCACGTTGGAACGAGGAGTAGGTGACCAGCCCCGCGATCTCCTGGCGCAATATACGATTGCAGTCTCCTGATCGAACACGACACCCGACCGGGGATCGGCCGCCAGCCCCTGCGATCCGCGCGCCATGACGCCAGGCATGAACCAGCAGACGTCAAAGGGGGGTGTGGCTCCAGGCGCGGATAGGCGACCCGTTCACGTAGGCTTTTGTGGCTTCCCGGCGATTCGGCGGCATCCGCGGGGCCGAGTAGGCTAGACTGCGCAGTCATCTGGGGTGCGAGTAAGCCCGCTGATTTGGAACGATGCTGAACGGCTCCCGCGAACGCATCCACGTAATGGTAGGCATGCAGCCAACGTTCACGCTGTTTAGCCATGATGACAGAGTATGCGTGCAGGTACTTCGCCAGCAGTTCAAGTTTCTCTTTCGACCAGCGGCCAATCTCATCTGGGTGCGACGGACCAGGTTTGCCGGGCATGATTTGGTTCCCCTTGATTTTGGACTTACGCCATCTCGCGCGCGCGGTACTGGAGCGCCTCGGCCAGGTGCGTTGCCGCGATCTGCGCGGCGCCGGCCAGGTCGGCGATGGTGCGCGCCAGCTTGAGCACGCGGTGGTAGCCGCGCGCGCTCAGGTTTAGCTGGCGCATCGCCGCCTTGATCAGCGCCTGGCCCGCAGGGTCGATGGCGCAGAACTGGCGGATCTCGGCCGGGCGCATCTCGCTGTTCGTCAGGATGGGCAGGCCCGCGAAGCGCTGCCGCTGCACCGCCCGCGCCGCCTCGACCCGGGCGCGCACGGCCGCGGACTCCTCGCCGACGCCCACACCGGCCAGCTTCTCGTAGGCCAGCCGCGGCACCTCGACGTGGATGTCGATGCGGTCGGCCAGGGGGCCGGAGAGGCGCTTCTTGTAGCGCGTGACCGCGCTCGGCGCGCAGACGCAGGCCTTGTGGCTGTCGCCGTAATAGCCGCAGGGGCAGGGGTTGCAGGCGCCGACCAGGATCAGGCTCGCCGGGAAGGTGAGCGAGCCGGACACGCGGGTGATGGTGACGACGCGGTCCTCGAGCGGCTGGCGCAGGTTGTCGAGCGCCGCCTGGTCGTACTCGAGCAACTCGTCGAGGAAGAGCACGCCGCGGTGGGCCAGGGTGATCTCGCCGGGTCGCGGGATGCGCCCCCCGCCGACGAGCGCGGCGTGCGACACGGTGTGGTGGGGCGCGCGGAACGGCCGGCTGCTCACCAGCGGCTGCCCGGCGGGGAGCATGCCGGCCACGGAGTAGATCTTGGTGACTTCGAGCATCTCGTCGCGGCCCATGGTCGGCAGGATCGAGGGCAGGCAGCGCGCCAGCAGGGTCTTGCCCGAGCCGGGCGGGCCCTGCATGAGCATGTTGTGGCCGCCCGCCGCCGCCACCTCGAGCGCGCGCTTCACGTGCTCCTGGCCGCGCACCTCGCGCAGGTCGGCCAGGCCCTCGCCGTGGCCGTTGGCGCTGAAGATCTGCTCGCGATAGGGCACGGGCGCGATCGCCGCGTCGCTCTCCGGCTGGTTGAGGTGGGCGATCAGCTGCGCCAGCGTGCGCACCGGGTAGACGGCGATGCCCGCCACGAGCGCGGCCTCGTTCGCGTCCACCTCGGGCACGTAGACGCGGCGCAGGCCCAGGTCCTTCGCGAGGCTGGCCATCGGGAGAATCCCCGTCGTGTGGCGCAGCGTGCCGTCCAGGCTGAGCTCGCCGAGGAAGACGGTGCCCTCCAGGTCGGCGACCACCTGGCCGGTCGCCGCGAGCACGCCGACGGCAATGGGCAGGTCGTAGGCGCTGCTCTCCTTCTTGACGTCGGCCGGCGCCAGGCTGACCACCACGCGCAGCATCGGGAAGCGCGCCCCGCTGTTGCGGATGGCCGAGCGCACGCGCTCCTTGGCCTCTTGCACGGTGGTGTCGGGCAGGCCGACGACGAAGAAGCCGGGCAGGCCCTGGCTCACGTCGACCTCGACTTCCACCCGGCTGCCGTCCAGCCCGCGAATCGCGCAGCTACGTACCTTGGCCAGGCCCATGGGGCGGTCCTCCTGTGTCGAAAGGGCGGTATGGTGACCGGGGATTCGCTACAGCGCGGGTATGATAGCAGAGGGGCGGGCGGGTGTCAAACGCGATGCCGTGTGACGACTGCAGCGGGCATCGGCCCGTGCTATCCCGCTGTTCCGAACTGGAGCGCGGCACCAACCGTGCGCCGGCCGCAGAAGCCAGAGAGCAGGTACGCGTACCTGGATGGCCCGGGCTCTCAACTTCTGCGTCCACACCCCCCTTGCACCCCACCCCCACCCCGCGCTACACTGGATCCCAGACCAACCGCCAGCGCCGCGAAGGGATCCGCCCATGCACCTCGCCGCAGCCACCGCCGTCGCCCGCGCCTGGGTGGGCGACGCGGGCGCGCGCATGCCGGGCTTCGCGGGCGCCTTCCTGCATGGCTCGGCCGTCGGGCGGGCGGGCGGGGATGTGCTGGCGCCGACGTCGGACCTCGACGTGATCGTCGTGCTGGAGACCGCCGAGGTGCCGGGCAAGGTCGGCAAGATCCGCGTGGACGGCGTGCTGCTCGACGTCAGCTACCTGGCCGCGGCCGAGATCCGTACGCCGGAGGATGTGCTCGGCGTGTCGCACCTGGCGGGCAGCTTGCGCGCGCCGAGCGTGCTCGCCGACCCCAGCGGGCGGCTGACCGCGCTGCAGGCGGCCGTGACGCGCGACTTCGCGCAGCGGCGCTGGGTGCGCGCCCGCGTCGCGCACGTCGAGGGCAAGGTGCACCGCTACCTCGACACGCTGGACGCGCTCGATTTCGCCGCGCCGCTCGCCACTCAGGTGATCTCGTGGCTGTTCGGCACGAGCGTGACCACGCACCTGCTGCTCGTCGCCGGGCTGCGCAACCCGACCGTGCGGCGGCGGTATCTGGACGCGCGCACCCTGCTGGCGGACTACGGGCAGGCGGCGATCTACCCGGACCTGCTGGCGCTGCTCGGCTGCGCCACGTGGACTCCGGCGCAGGCGGAGGCGCACCTGGCCGCGCTGACGGCGGTCTACGACGCGACCAGTCCCCGGGTGCGCACGCCCGTCTTTTTCGCCTCGGACCTGAGCGCGGAATCCCGGCCGATCGCGATCGACGGCAGCCGGGCGCTGATTGCGCGGGGCGACCACCGCGAGGCCGTCTTCTGGATCGCGGTCACCTACTCGCGCTGCCTCGACGTGCTCGCGCGCGACGCGCCCGCGCTGGTTGAGGGCTTCCTGCCCGGTTACCGGCGCCTACTCGCCGACCTGGGCATCGGCGGGCCGGGCGACCTGCGGCGGCGCGGCGGCGCGGTGCGCGCGTTCCTGCCCCGGCTGCGGGGCGTGGCCGAGGCGATCATGGCGGCCAACCCGGAGATTCGGGACGAGGGCGGCGCGTAGGCCGAATTGCGTGCGGAGATCCGCCGCGCGGCGGTTGCCCGGGTCGGGACGCGGTGCTATGCTGGCGGGGTGGACACGACCCTGACGACCCCCGCGCCCGCCCATCCCGGCTTCCGGCTCACCTGGCCCATCGGCATCGCCTACTTCGCCTTCGTGCTGATTGCTTGCCAGGACGCCGGCCTCAGCGTGCAGTTGCCCAGCATGATGCAGCAGTACCACGTCGACTCGGCGGGCATCAGCGCCATCTTCCTGATCGGCGCCGCGGGCTACCTGGCCGCTGCGTTCGCCAGCGGGCCGCTGGTCGAGCGCCTGGGCTGGCGCCGCTTCCTCATGGCGGGCACGGTGGCCCTCGCGCTCGGCGCCGTGGTGCTGCTGGCGCTGCCACCGTTCCCGGTGTTCCTGGTCACGCAGCTTGCCTTCGGGGTCGGGATGGGCAGCATCGACGCCGGGCTGAACGGCTACATGGCCGGCCAACCGGACAGCACGGCCGCGCTGAACTACCTGCACGCGGCCTATGGCGCGGGCGCGCTGCTCGGGCCGCTGATCGTGGGCGGCGCCCTGGCCCGCGGGCTGCCCTGGAACAGCGTCTACGGCCTCTGGCTCGCCGGCGCGCTGGTGGCGCTGGTCGCCTTTGGCATCCGCTTCGCCGACACGCGGCCGGGCGAGGCCGAGGAGCGGCGGGGCAACGTGCTGACCGGGGCGCTGGGGTTGCCCATCGTCTGGCTGGCGGCGCTCTTCTTCTTCCTCAACGTCGGCACCGAGTCCGGCCTGTCGTCGTGGAGCTACTCCTACCTGACCCTGGAGCGCGGCGGCGGCGCGCTGCTGTCGGCCGGGTCGGTGAGCGGCTACTGGCTGGGGTTGACGCTCGGCCGCCTGGTGATGGGCCGGGTCGCGGGGCGGCTGGGCACGCAGCGCGCCATCGCGCTGGCGCTCGGCGGCGCGGCGGTCGGGGTCGCCATCCTGTGGGTCGCGCCGAACGGCCTCGTCGCGGCGGCGGGCCTGCTGCTGGTCGGCTTCTGGGTGGGACCGATCTTCCCCACGGGCATCGCCTACGTCTCGGCGCGGGTGCCGGCGCGGCTGGTGCCCAGCGCCATCGGCTTCGTGTCGAGCCTGGGCAGCGTGGGCGCGGCCTTCTTCCCCTGGGCGGTCGGCCACCTGGCCCAGGCGGTCGGGCTGTGGGTGCTGCTGCCCTCCGCGCTCACGCTGATGAGCGCGATGTTCTTGCTCTGGCTGGTGCTCGCGCGGCGCGCGGTCCTACCCGGGCCCGCCGCCTTAGGGCATCACCCACTGACGGGTTGGCAGGTCGAAGAGGAACTGCGTGCCGTTCCAGGTGCTCAATCGCAGTTTCGCGCCGTCCGCCCCAACGACCTGGACGTATCCCGACTGGGTCGGCGTGCGATAGTAGGTTGGGGCCTGCAGTTCGCGCGTGCCGTCCGGCGAGGTGATCGCAACCTCAATCATGCCCTGCACCGCACTCCCATTGCTGCCCTCCACGCCCGCATACAGGGTAATGCGCTCACCTCCCTGTACCTCATACCAGGAGTTGCGGTAGCGAAACGTCTCCGACGGCGCGGGCGGAAACGGTCCCGGGACGATCACGCCCGCACCCGCGTCCGGAGGGGTGGCCGTGGGCGGCAGCGACGGGGTCGGCGTGGGCGTGCCGGACGCGGGGGTCAGGGCCACGGCCGTGAGCACCGCGCTCGACAATTGCTCCATCCTCAACACGTAGTTGAGCTCGGCGCCCGCCGGGATGCCGCCATACCAGGGCGTTTCGGTGGGGGAGGGAGGCACGGGCGTGAGGGTGGGAGGTGCTGCGGTTGGCGTCGGCACCGGCGGCTCGACCCAGCGGCAGGTCGCCAGGTCGAAAGTGAACGGCACACCGTCCCCGGACATCAGGTGAATACGCTCCCCGTCCGTGCCCACGATCTGCACCCAGTCGTACATATGATGCCCTTGTGCGTCCACGGTGGGCAAGGGCCGTTCCTTCCGGGGTGTCACGTACAAGCCGGAGTCGTAGTACCGGCTATACGTGCCGTTGTTGTAGTCGCCGGGGCAGCCACCCACGATAATCAAGCCGGTGGGCATGGGCCAGCCGTACCCCTGCCGTCCATAGCCCGCACCCAGGCCGATGCCCGTGCCGTCGATCAGCTCGGCGTACCAGCAGTTGCGGCGAAGAAAGGGTTGGCCGGCGGCAGGACTCTCGCACCCCTGGAGGAGCCGGCCGGCGCCCTCCGGCCGGCCGATGTCGTCATAGCCGCCCGGCGGCGTAGGCATGGGTGGGTTGGTCGGGTCGGGCCTCAGCAGGTCGGCGACGGTCGTCGGCGGCGGAGGCGGTGAAGGCAAGTACGGGAGAAGCAGGGCCCGCATCCGCGCCTGATACGCCTGCTCCGCCGGGGCGTCCGGCTGCGTCACGTTCGGGGGCCATAGCCACTGCCGCGTCGAGACGTCGAACAGGAAACGGTATCATCCGCTGCCACCGCGAGTCACCCGGGACTGATCGGCCCACACCAACTGCACCGGCCCGACTTTGCTGGGGGTCCTGTAAACATCTGGACCACCCAACAAATACGATGGGCCGTTCGAGACTTTGTGGTCGTGACGATTACCAGTACACCTTGTTCGGGTCAGCCCCGGGAACTGCTGGACCCTCTCCTCCGGCATATACGCGCATTTCGTAAGGGAGGATGGGATCGGCCGCGACGAACTCCACTACGACTCCAGTGATTCATATAGTTGAACACGGTCGCCGGAAAAGGAATGGATGGCCACTTTGCTATCGCCGTATAGCCCAGTGTGGGGCGAATGTCGGGTAGGGATATGGCGCGGGCGGCGTTGGCGGCGGAGTAGACGTAGGGGGCGGGGGCTGTAAAGGACTGTGTGGAGTGGGCGCAATCGCCGAACCTACGGTAGATGGGTGCGCTGCCGTGGGGCCGGCGGCTGCCTGCGCAACGCTGCTAGGGGTAACGGCCAGGAGCGAGCGGTCGGTAGGGACGGAGGTTGGGGGCGGTGGATTACCGGACGGGGCAGGATTACTTGACAAGTCACACGCACAAAGCAAGAAGGCCATAAGAACGACCCTGCAAGCTGTAAGCACTCGACGCCGCCGTGTAGGCATGTCGTATTCCTAGCGCGCTGACACCGCTGACACACTGGGATGCCCATTATACCCCAGGCGGGCATGTTGAGACCAGATCGGCACTGGTCGGGTGGCCATACATCGTTTGGTTTCGTTGCAGCAAGGCCCGTGGTGCGGATCCATCCCAATCTCCTCGTCCTGACCACCGCGATGTTCCCGAGTTGGCTCCTGTGCGTGCCGCGCGTTCTGACCCAAGCGCGCCGCGCTCACGGGGCCAGCGGGATTCCCCAGGTGACGGGCGCCGCGGCGTGCAGCCGCACCGCGCCGTCGGTATGCTGCGCCGGCAGCGCGCACCGTGGCGTCGAAGGCGGTGACGGGAGAGCGCGCTCTGGCCGTGCGGGGCGTCCAGGTAGGCGGACATCGGCCTGGCGCGCAGCCGGGATAATGACAAACAGCTCACCGTGCGAACAGCGGTTCGTGTTGCCCTGGGTAGAACAACCGGCTAGAATGAGGCGGACCGACCTGAGCCGAACGGGCGAGCAATCGTCCCGGCCCCGGCGAGTACAGGCGGACCCACACCCGGTCACGTTGGCAGGCGTTTTGCAGCGATTGGAGGTTCCGACAATGCAGACAGCTCAATGGACTCGGCGGAAGGCGGCGATCCTCGTCGTCGTCAGCGCGTTTTGCTTCCTGGTCATGCTCGTTCCCGCATCCGCGGCAGTCCAAGCCCGGCCGCCGTCGTTGCAGCAGGCGTTTCAGGCTGCGGCGCAGGAGTTCGGCGTTCCCGAGAGTGTCCTCCTGGCGGTATCCTATAATGTATCCCGCTGGGAGCAGCATGGGGGTAGCCCGAGCACGAGCGGGGGCTACGGCGTGATGCATCTGGTGGATCTGAGCGTGGTGGCACCCCAGGATGGGAAGGGTGATGGGAGCGTACGCGTGTCCAGTGCGGCCCCCGATCCGGCCCGGCAGACACTCCAGACCGCGGCGGCCTTGCTCGGCGAGAGCCCCGACGTGCTCAAGCGCGATGCCGCGCAGAATATCCGCGGCGGGGCCGCGCTGCTCGCGCTGTATGCGCGCGCCACCACCGGGAGCGTGCCGGCCAACCCGGCGGCCTGGTACGGCGCGGTCGCGGCGTATAGCGGCTCGCAGGAAGTGACGATCGCGCGCGGCTTTGCCGACGACGTATACGCGACGATCCGGCAGGGCGCCACGCGCCGCACGAACGACGGTCAGCAGGTCAGCCTGCCCGCGCAGGCCGTGAGCCCGGACCTGCACACGGCCGACGCCTTACATCTGCGCGATACCCACTCGTCCCAGGCCGATTGCCCGCGCGGCCTCGACTGCCGGTTCATCCCGGCGGCCTATGCGCTGAACAACCCGAACGACCTCAGCGATTACGGCAACTATGACCTGGCCCGCCGCCCGAGCGACGGGCTGGATATCCGCTACATCGTCATCCACGACACCGAAGGCTCGTACAGCAGCGCGATCAGCCTGTTCCAGGATCCGCTGGCCTACGTCAGCTCGAACTATGTCATCCGCTCGTCCGACGGGCAGGTCACGCAAATGGTCGACAACGCCGACGTGGCCTGGCACGCGGGCAACTGGTACGTCAACATGCACGCCATCGGCATCGAGCACGAGGGCTATGCGGTCGAGGGCGCCACGTGGTACTCCGAACAGCTCTACCACGCCTCGGCCCGGCTCGTCCGCTATCTCGGCAACGAGTATCACGTGCCGCTGGACCGCGCCCACATCGTCGGGCACGACAACGTGCCTGGCCCCACGGCCTACTACCAGCCCGGGATGCACTGGGACCCGGGGCCTTTCTGGGATTGGTCGCACTACATGGCCCTGATCGGCGCCCCCATCCACCCGCAGGGCCGGGGATCGATCGTGACCGTCGACCCGAACTTCGCCACGAACGAGCCGCCGCTCACCTACTGTGATCCCACCTGCCGGCCCCTGCCGCCCCAGCCGGCGAGCTTTGTCTACCTGCACACGGCGCCGAGCGCGGACGCCCCGCTGTTGGACGACCCGGCGCTGCCCGGCCCGGGCACCACACAGGCCAACGATTGGGGCGATAAGGCGGCGACCGGCGAGGAGTTCTACCGGTTTGCGCAACAGGGCGACTGGGACGGGATCTACTTCGGCGGCCAGCAAGCCTGGTTCTACAACCCGCACCACGGCGCGAACACCGTGCCCGGCCAGGGCACCCTGGTGACGCCGAAGGCGGGACTCGGCAGCATCCCGGTCTACGGGCGGGCCTACCCCGAAGCGGCCGCCTATCCACCCGGTGTCCCTGTGCAGAGCATCACGCCGTTGCAGTACAGCATCCCGGCCGGCCAAATCTATGTCGCGACGGACCTGGTGCGGTCGCAGTACTACTACGCGCCGTTCTTCACCCAGAATCCCGACGACCACGTCCTGGTGCAGGGCCAAACCCAGTACTACGCGATCTTCTTCAATCATCGGCTGGCGTATCTGCAGGCGACGGACGTCGACGTGATTTCCGGGCCGTAGCTCGGGAGGAAACCGCCATTCCCGCGCAGCGCGGGGTTGAAGGGGAGCCGGGCCAACGCCCTACCGTTGGACGGCAGGGCGTTGGCGTGCTGCTCTCGCGGTGCGGCCCATCCGGACATTGCGCCGGGCAGCGCCGTGCCCCCTCCGCCGCCGGGTGACCGGTTTCCGCGACGGCCGCCAGAGCCCAGGCGCCGCGCGAAGGAACGCCGGCGTCACGGCGCCAGCGGGATTCCCCAGGTGACGTGCGCCGCGGCCTGCAGCCGCACGGCGCCGTCCACCAGGTGGGGCGTCACCAGCGCGCGCACCGCCGCGTCGAAGGCGGCGACGGCCGCGGGCGCCATGCGGTCGCGCGAGAGCGAGCTCTGGCTGTGCAGGGCGTCCAGGTAGGCGGCGAATGGCTGGGTGAAGGGTACGGGCGCGGTCCGCTGCTCGCCCAGGATACGCAGTAGCCCGCGCTGCGTGAGCGCGCGTGTCAGGTCGATCTGCGCCCAGTTGCGAATCGTCGAGTAGCGCGCGGTGATCGCCGTGAGGGCGTCCGCCCAGGGCGGCGGCAGCGGGGTGTTGTGCACCAGGGCCAGCAGGCCGCGCGGCGTGAGCAGCCGGGCGAAGCGCGGCAGCACCACCTCCCAGTCCATCCAGTGCAGGCTGTCGCCCGTGGTGATCAGGGCATAGGGCGGCTGCAGCGGCGCATCCTCGGCGCGGCCCACGAGCCAGTGCAGGTTCGGGCGGTCGCCGCCGGGCAGGTCGCGGCCCTCGGCCACCATCGCGGCCGAGAGGTCGAGCGCGTCGACCGAGTCGACCAGCGCCGCGAGCGGGCGGGCGAGGGGCCCGGGCCCGCAGCCCGCGTCGAGCACGCGGCGCGGCGTGTCGGCGATCAGCCCGGTCAGGATGGCGAAGGTCTCAGGGGGATATGGCGCGCGGTGCCGGTAGGCGCGCGCCACGCTCGGCGCCTCGAAGGCCGAGGCGTTGGCGTAGCTCCAGCAGGCGGGCTTCTCCAGCGGGGTCTCGTCGTCCATCAGGGATCCTTCATGCGCGGCGCGGCCCCGGACCGGCGATAGTTGTGGCTCACGGCAGGCCGCCGTCGGGCAGGGCCGCCCGGGCGGCCGCCGGCAGCGTCTCGGCCGGGGCGATCCGCGCCGCGCCCACGGTTCGCGCGAGGCGGCCGAGGCCCGCGGCGAGCGCGGCGTGGTAGGCCGCGGTGTCCGGCACGTCCGGCTCGGGCCAGTAGCCCTGGATGATCAGCGTGTCCGTGGCGCGATCGAGCCGCGGGTCGGCGCGCGCGACCAGGCGGTCGCCGTAGAGGATGGGCAGGGTGTAGTAGCCCCAGCGGCGCTGGGCGGCGGGCTTGTACACCTCCCAGATGTACTCGAAGCCGAACAGGGACGCCGCGCGGCCCCGCGCGCTCACGATCTCCAGCGGCGCGAGGAACGTCACCTCATCCTCCGTCGTCGGGCCGAGCGGCTGCCAGGCCTCGGGCACCCGCCCCGCGTGCAGCGCCTCCAGCAGCGGCAGATCCTCGGTCAGCACGTAGGCCGGCGCGCGCGGCTCGCTTTCCAGCGCGACCGGCACGATCGTGCCCGCGGTCTCGAGAGCGGCGAGGCGCGCCGTCGCCTCGGCCGGCGGCACCTTGCGCGCGATCGTGCCCGCAAAGGCGGCGCGCCAGTCGCGGGCGGCCAGCAGGCCCATTCTGCGCCAGACGGCGGTCGCGAAGTAGGCGTCGGCATCGTCCTCCGTCGCCGCACGGTCAAGCGGAGCGGGGGCCACGCGGGCGCGCAGGTCGTAGACGCGGTCGAAGCGGCGGCGGCTGTGCGTCATGAGATCGCCCGCGAGCCAGAGGTAGTAGAGGGCGAGGCCGCTCATCGCGCCCGTGCGGAAGCTGTGCGCGCGGGTCGGGCCGGTGTCGAGCGCGGCGGCCAGGTCGCGCGCGGTCGCGGGGCCCGCGGCCGCGATGTGGGCGCGGACGGCGGCGATCACGTCCGCCTGCTCGGCCGCGAAGGCGACCCAGCGCGGCTCCGCCTGCTTGCGCGCCATCACGACGCGCCAGTAGGGTAGCTCGGCCATCGGGTGCACGAACACGGTGCCGCCGTAGTCGAAGCCCGCGCGCTCGGCGTACAGCGCCTGCTCCAGGTGGGCGGGTGCGTAGTCGAGCACGCGAACTCGCCAGCGCGAGGTCGTGGCTGCGCGCGACCACGTTGATCGGGTCGATCTGCACGACGGCGCCCGCGGCCAGCGCGGCGGCCACGCCGGGCGCGCCCTGCCGGCGCCGCCCGGGCCACAAGCCCTGCTTGCCGAGGATGAAGCGCCGCCGGGTGGCGGGCGCGAGACGGAGCGCGGGTTGCGGCATTGCGGCATTCTCCTTACGTGGGGCACGGTGGTCGTCGCCGGACCCATGATAACAAAACCATGCCGCGGGATCAATCGCCGCCGGGCCGGCGGCGGCCCGACATTCTTTCCCCGCGGAGAATAATTCTTCGAGCTAAAGAACATTACGTCCGCATGTGATACTCAGATAGAAACTATTAGATATCGATTCTTGCTCTTCATGATTCTTATCTCAGGTTTCGGCAGCCATATGTATTGACTCATGAATCCTCGTGTGCTACAATGTGGCGGTCATAGACAACTGACCAGTCTCCCCGAGATGCTTCCCGGCTCAGTTACGCTCATGGCACTGCCCGTCCGTCGATTCCGGCCTTCTACTGAGAGAAGAGGATCCCCGTGCCACACTTCCCAACTCGCTTGGCCCGGCGCGCTTATCGCGTTCTCTGTCTGCTGGTGATCGCGCTGCTCGTGGTCGGGTGCAGCACAGATGCCGCGCCCACCGCCACGCCGGTCGCGCCCCCCACCCCCGCCCCCGCCCCGGCCGGGGCCACCAGCCCCACGGCGCCGGCCACCACCGCCGCCATCGCCACGACCCCGGCCACGACTGCCGCGGCACCCGCCACCGCCACGGCTCCGGCGACCAGCGCGCCCGCGACCACGGCGCCCGCCGCGCTCAGCGGCCAGCTCAGCTTCCTCGTCTTCGGCGAGCCCGCGGAGTCGAAGGCCTTCTTCGACGTGGCCCGGGGCTTCATGGCCGCGAACCCCGGCGTCACAATCAACACCGTCTCGGTGCCGTCGCAGCCCGACCATCTCGTCAAGCTCTCGACCGCGCTGGCGGCGGGCGATCCGCCGGACGTCTGGGTGATCGACTACCGCCGCTTTGGCCTGCTGCAGAACGCCGGGGTGATCGATCCGGCGGGGCCGCACCTGGATCAGAGCAACATCATCCATGCGACCGATTTCTACACCGCGCCGATGCAGCCCTTCACGGTCAACGGCCAACTGCAGTGCATTCCGCTGAACATGTCAAGCCTGGAGGTCTACTACAACAAAGACCTCTTCGACAAGGCGGGGCTGGCCTATCCCAAGATGGGCTGGACATGGACTGAGTTCGTGCACGACGCGCTCGCGATCACGCAGCTGAGCACGCCCGACGAGAAGATCTACGGCGTGGGCATCGACCCGCAGCTGATCCGCCTGGCCCCGTTCATCTGGGAGAACGGCGGCGATATCGTCGACGACGTCGACTACCCGACCCGCATCACGCTCGACACCCCGGCGGCCAAAGAGGCCTTCCAGTGGTTCGTCGACCTGCAAGCCAAGTACCATGTCGTGGCCAGTCAGGAAGAGAACGCCTCGGAGCAGGATGAGACGCGTTTCCTCTTCAACACGCTCGGCATGTGGCTGCTGAGCCGCCGCGTGGTGCCCGCGCTGCGCACGGCGAGCGGCTTCAACTGGGACGTGGCGCCGCTGCCCACCGGCAAGCAGCTGGTCAGTATCCTGCACACCGACGGCTACTGCATCGCGGCGGCATCGCAGAACAAGGATCTGGCCTGGAAGTTCGTCGAATACGCCAACGGGCCCGAGGGCCAGGTGATCACCGCGAAGACCGGACGCAGCGTGCCGTCCCTGCGCTCCGTGGCCCTCTCGCCCACCTACCTCGATTCCACGAAGCCGCCGGCCAACAACCAAGTCTTCCTCGACATGGCACCCTACCTGCACGCCACGCCGCAGATCGGCACCTGGCCCGACATCGAGCTGCGCACCAACGCCGCCATCGAGCAGGCTTTCTACGGCAATATCACGGTCGACCAGGCGATCCAGGAGATTCGAGCAGGGGACGGCGGCGGACTTCCAGCAGGAGGCCTACCCGTCGACGCTGGTGCCGCCGACCCCGGTCCCCGGACGCCCCGGGGAGGATGACCGAGCGGCGCCGCTCCGGCGGCCCGCCTGGGACACGCTCTTAGTACTGGTGAGGAGGCACAGAACGCAATGAAGAAGCTGGCAGTAGTCTTATTCGCGGCCCTACTGTTGGTGGCCTGGGGCCCCGGCGTCCCGGCCCAGGCGGCGGGGAAAGTCGTGCGGGTAACCCTGATCGACGAGAACGGCTCGGGCGAGGACGGCGCCGCCCAGCTCACCGACCAGGGGGACGGCACGACCAAAGTTGAGCTGATTATGCTCAACGCGCCGGACGGCGCCGTGCAGCCGGCCGATATCCACAAAGGCACCTGCACCAACCTGGGTCCGACGGCTGTTTATTCGCTGGAAAATGTCGTCGAGGCCAAGTCCACGTCGATTGTCAAGGTGGCCCTCGACGAGCTCCTGGCCGAGCATTACGCGATCAACGTTTACAAGTCGGCCGCAGACATGGACCTGAACATCTCGTGCGGCAACCTGCCGCTGGCGAGCACCGGCAGCGGCCCCGTGTCGCTGGACCAGGCCTTCGCCACGCTGATCGACCAGGCGACCGAGCTCGCCGGCACGATCACGAAGCAGGAAACCGATGCGTCGCTGAACGCCTATGATCTCTACCACGCCACGTTCGCCGCCAACGAGGCCGCCATCCAGGCGAAGTCGGCCGGCACGCAGGCCGCGCTGGAAGACGCGATGAACGCGGTGCACGAGGCCATCACGGCGGGCGATTGGGCCGAAGCCGGCGACACGGCGGCTGAGCTCCTTACGGCGCTCAACACGGGCAAGGCGGAGGTGCTCGGCGCGGGCGACACGCCGAGCACGAGCGGCGGCAACGCCACCGGCATGGCCGCCGTCCTGAGTGACCTCAAGGCCGCCGGCGGCGATCTCGCCCGCGAGGTCGGCAACGAAGATACGGAGGGGGCGCAGGCCGCTTACACCGAGTTCCACGACACGTTCGCCGCCAATGAGGATGTGCTGCAGGTGCAGAATGCCGACGCCCAGACCCACATCGACGCCGCTATGACCGAAGTCGGCACCGAACTCACGGCGGGCGACTGGGACGGCGCGCAGGCAGCGGTGACCGAGCTCCAGAACGAGGTCGACGACGCGATCCGCGAGCTCGGCGTCACGTCGAGTACCCTGCCGACGACCGGCAGCCCGGCCTTGCCGTGGGCGCTGCCCACGCTGCTGAGCTTGGCCCTGGCCTGCCTGGGCGGTGGCACAGTGCTGCGCCGCCGCCACGCGCGCTAAGGGGGCGCCCCAGCCCGGAAGATCCACCTCCGGACGGCATCGGCTACCGCATGGCGGCCGGTGCCGTCCCCGCTGCGAATGGGAGTACGACGGGAGTGCGCTACCGCACACAGCTGTACCTGATGCTCACCCCCTTCCTGGCGGGCATGATCCTCCTGGTCGTCGTCCCCGCCCTCGGCGGGCTCGCCGTCGCGTTTTTCAGCTATACCCCGCTGCACGCCACGACCTTCCTCTGGAGCGGGCTCGATCAGTTCCGCGCGCTCGGCCAGGATCCGCTGTTCTGGACGGCGCTGGGCAACTCGCTCCTCTATACGGCGGGCGTCGTGCCATTGCGGGCGCTGGGCGCGCTCGGGCTGGCGGTGCTGCTCGACCGGCGGCGGCGCGGCGTCGGGTTCTATCGCGCCGCCATCTACCTGCCGACCATCATCCCCGACGTGGCTTACGCCCTCGTGTGGCTCTGGATCTTCAATCCCCAATTCGGCCCGCTCAACCAGGTGCTGCGGGCGCTGGGGTTGCCGCTCCAGCGCTGGCTCATCGAGCCTGCCGGGGCGCGGGCCGCCGTGATCCTGATGGGCGGCTGGCAGGTCGGCGTCGGGCTGGTTATCATGCTCGCCGCGCTGCGCGACATCCCGCCGGACCTCTACAACTCCGCCCTGGTGGACGGCGCGGGCCGCTGGACGCGCCTGCGCCGCATCGTCCTGCCGTTGATCGCGCCAACCTTTCTGCTGCTCGTCTTCCGCGACACCATCTCCAGCCTGCAGGACAATTTCGCGCCCGCTTTGATCGTGACCAAGGGCGGCCCGCACTACGCGACGCTCTTCCTGCCGCTCAAGATCTACACCGACGCCTTCCAGAACTTCCGCTTCGGCTTTGCGTCCGCGATGATCTGGGTGCTGTACGGCGTGACGGCACTGATTGTCTTCCTGCAATATGCCGGCACACGCCGCTGGAGCACGGCCGCGTATGAGTGATCTGTCCGGTCCCCGCGCCGACGGGCCCCGCCGCACGACGCTGCTGTGGCATGCCGGCGCCCTGCTCCTCAGCGCGCTCTTCCTGGTGCCTCTCGGCGCGATGCTGATGGGCAGCCTGCGCCGGCCGGGCCTGCCACCCCCGCGCGGCGTCGAGTGGCTGCCCCAGCCCCTCAACTGGAGCAACTTCACCGCGGTCTTCCAGCTGGTCGAGCTGGGCCGCTATGCGCTCAACACGCTCGCCGTGGAAGCGCTCGCGGTGCCTGTGACCCTGCTGGTCGCGTCGTGGGCGGGGTTCGCGCTGGCCCTGCTGCCGGCGCGCCGCGCGCAGCCGATCATCGCCGCGGCGCTGCTGCTCTTCCTCCTGCCCGAGACCGCACTCTGGGTGACGCGCTTCATCCTCTACAAGCTCACCGGTGTGCTCGACACTCCATTCGCGCTGGCGGCTCCCGCGCTCGCCGGCACCAGCCCGCTTTACGTGCTCGTGTTCTACTGGACCTACCGGCGCGTCGCGGGCGAGACCTGGGAGGCGGCGCAGCTGGATGGCGCGGGGGCCTGGCGTGTTTGGTGGGCCCTCGGCGTGCCCGCCGCGCGCGCCGCCTTCGCGGCCGTCGGCGTGCTCACCTTCGTGTTCTACTGGCAGGAGTTTACCGAGCCCCTGCTGTACATCCAGCACGTCGAGCGCTATACGCTGTCGGTCGGGCTGGCCTACCTGGAGCAGTTGGATCCGACGAACTGGCCGCTGCTCCTCGCGGGCTCCGTCGTGATCACCGTGCCCCTGATCGGCCTCTTCCTGCTGGCCCAGCCGTTCTTCCTGGAGCCGCTCGACCGGCGCCGGGCCCGACCGCCCGGCTAACGTCGGGCGCGCACGCCCGTTTCCAGGCGGACTCAGCCTTATCCACCGGATCGGTGGAAAAGCTCGTGGATAAAATGTGGAGAAAAAGGGCTTGACAGCCCGGCCGATCGGTGCTACGATAAAGGGGCTTCGGTTGATTGCTCTTCGGAGCGGATCGACTGGAGTAGGAAGCCGGAGGATCTGCAAGGATCGTCCGGCTTCTGTTTGTCCGGCAACTGCCGGTCACTCCACCCGGTAGAAGGAGCCCTGTGCCTCCCGTCTTCCTCCTGGGCGGTGGCGGCGACCACCCCGACCGCGCCGCCACCTACGGCCGCTTCGTGCGCGCGGCGACGACGGACTCCGGCTGTCGCATCGTCGTGATCGGCGTCGCGCCCGAGCCCGCCGAGGCGCAGGAGGCGATCGAGTCGGCCGAGGCCGCGTTGACCGCGGCCGCAACCGGCGCCGCCGTGTTCGAGCTTATCGGCCTGGCGCGCACCGGCGGCCAGGCGCTGAGCGGCGCCGCCCTCGCGGCCCTGGAGCCGACGGGGATCTTCGTCTGCGGCGGCCTGACGCCCCTCTACCTGGACGTGCTGACCCGCGATCCCACGTGCCCGGCCTACCTGCGGCAGGCCGGCATCCCCTACGCCGGGCTGTCGGCGGGTGCCGCGGTCGCCGCCACGCAGGCGATCGTGGGCGGCTGGCAGGCCGCACGCGCGGGCCGGGTGCGCCCCATCCTGTTCGAGGGCGCGAGCGAGGACCGCGACCTGCTCGACGTGCGCCCGGGGCTCGGCCTCGTGCCCTTCGCCGTCGACGTCCACGCCAGCCAGTGGGGCACGCTCACCCGGGCCATCCACGCGCTCGACCTCGGCCGGGTCGCCGAAGCCTGGGCGATCGACGAGCACACGCTGCTGGAGGTCGACGGCGCGGGGTGGAGCGTCCACGGCGCCGGCCAGGCCTATCACCTGGAGCGCGACCCCGCGGGCGGCGTCCGCGTCACGATCCACGCGCCGGACGAGTCCGCCCCCGCCTGATCCCCACGCGCCCCGCACGCCATCCCGCCGCCGGTCGTTCTACAGGTAGGAACCCCCCGGGCCCGTCCTGTCCGCCGGCCGCCGGGCTGTCACAGGAGGACATATTTAATGAAGTGGTTGCCCCAACATCTCGCCGTCTGGGCGCTGATGGGCGCCGCGCTGGCCGGCCGGCACCTGCATAGCGCGCCCGAGCCGGACGCGGCGCTGCCGCCGCCCGCGCCGGGCGCCGGCCCCGAGAGTATCGATACGCCGCTGGTCGGCCCGCCGCCGGCCCCCCATATGTGGTGGGGCACCGGCCGCGCGCAGGTCGCGCGCCACGTGATCGGCCTGCTGGCCCGCGGCCACTTCGCGACCGCGGTCGCCACGTGGAGCGCGACGAGCCCGGCGCCCAGCGCCTATGGCCTGGAGGAGACGTGGGCGCGCTGGCAGGAGCGTCTCGGCGCCTTCCAGGGTATCGTCGACACCCAGCCGGGGCGCCTCTACGCGCAGGATGCCGTCTGGGTCGGCGCCGACTTCGCGCGCGGGGCGGCCACGATCATCGTCGTCTTCGACGAAGGGGGCAAGATCCGCGACCTGCAACTGGGCCCGCCCCCGGGCGCGACGCTGCCCGAGGCCGAGTACGAGGCGCCCGGCTACGTGCGCCGCGCCGCCTTCGAGGAAGTGGATCTGACCATCGGCACCCCGCCCTGGACCTTGGCCGCCACCCTCAGCCTCCCGACCGGCGAAGTGCGCGTGCCGGGCGTGGTGCTGGTGCCGGGAGGCGGCCGGCAGAACCGCGACGAGGCGCGCGGCGCCGTGCGGCCTTTCCGCGACCTGGCCTGGGGGCTGGCCTCCGGCGCCATCGCCGCGCTGCGCTACGACACGCGCCGCGCCGTCTACGGCCCCGAGATCGCCCACAGCCCGGCCTACACGCCCGACGACGAGGTCATCGACGACGCGGTGGCCGCGATTGCCGCGCTGAGCGCCGAGCCGCGCGTCGACCCCGACCACATCTTCGTGCTCGGCCACGGGCTGGCCGGGGGGCTGCTGCCGCGGATCGCCGCGCGCGTGCCCGCCCTGGCCGGCGGGATCATCCTGGCCGGCTGGAGCCGCGCGCTGCCGCAGGTGCTGCTCGACCAGGCGCGCTTCCTGGGCCGGCAAACCGACCCCGACGTGCCCGCGCGCGAGGTCGACGTCCCGGCCTTGGAGGCCGAGGCCGCGCGCGCGCAGGATCCGGCCGCGCTGGCCGATCTGCCGCCCGACGCCCTGCTGCTGGGCCGCCCGGTGGCCTACTGGCGCGCCCTGGCGGGCTACCAGCCCGCCGCCGTCGCCGCCGCGAGCATGCTGCCGCTGCTCATCCTGCAGGGCGAGCGGGACTACCAGGTCTCCCTGGCGGACTTCGCCGGCTGGCAGCAGGGGCTGGCCGGCCGGGCGGGCGTGCAGTTCCAGAGCTACCCCGCGCTCGGCCATCCCTTCGTGCCGGGCGAGGACGGCCCGTCGCCCGACGACTACCGCCTGGCCAAGCACGTGCCGGACGCGGTCGTCGAGGAGATCGGCAACTGGGTCCGCGCGCACTGATCGGGGCATCCGGGTTCGGGCTATAATGGCGGCAACAGCGGATGCGGGCGCCACCCGCCCGCGTCCGGGAGAGGACCGGCCCATGGACCCCGAACCCCATGTCTACGCGGCGGATCGCGCGGCGTGGCGCGCCTGGCTGGCGGCGCATCACGCCGAGGCGCGCCTGGTCTGGCTGATCTTCTATAAGAAGGGCAGCGGCCGGCCGACCGTCGACTATGAGGCGGCAGTCGAAGAGGCGCTCTGCTTCGGCTGGATCGACAGCGTCGTGCACGCGGTCGACGCGACGCGCTACGCGCAGAAGTTCACGCCGCGCCGGCCGGCCAGTCGCTGGTCCGAGTCGAACGTGCGGCGGGTGCGCGCGCTCGTCGCCGCCGGGCAGCATGACGCCCGCCGGGCTGGCGGTCGTGCCGCCCGCGATCCTCGACCCCACAGCCGAGGCCCCGCCCGCGCCTGCCGCGCCGCCCGGCGATCCCGACGCGGTGCCCGCCTTCATCCGCGCGGGGCTGGAGGCGAACCCGCCCGCCTGGGCCCACTTCGCCGCCCTCGCGCCCTCGCACCGCCGCGCCTACGTCCGCTGGATCACGGCGGCCAAGCGCGAGGAGACGCAGGCCCGCCGCCTGGGCGAGGCGATCGGCCTGCTCGTGGAGAACCGTAAGCTGCCGCTGAAGTGAGCGCGGGCGCGCGTTACCCCCGGCCCCAGACGTGGAGCACGAGTGCGGCGAGGAAGAGCAGCGCCGCCAGCCCGTGCCAGCGGCCGAGCGTGCCGCGCCAGGCGCGGTCGGCGCGCCGGGCGGCCCAGGCCCAGCCGCCGCCCACCAGCACGAGCAGCAGCGCCCAGGCCAGCCAGCCGTCGAGCACGCGCGGGCCGCCGACGCGCCCGGTGCCGAGGAAGTAGAGGCCGTGCACCGTGGCGGTCGCGAAGACGACCCAGCCGAGGAAGACGTGCTGCCGGCGCAGCGCCGTGACGAGAGCGCTCGCCGCCGCGCGCACGGCGGGCGCCTGCCGCCGCGCCGCGGCGTAGAGGTAGCGCGCCGGGCGGATACCCAGCGCCACGGCGCTGAAGATCACGCCGAGCGTGCCGATCGTGTTCGTGTCAGCCAGCATCGCCCGGTTCAGCCCGCGCAGCAGGTCGGCGCCGCCGAGCGCGAGGGTGGCCGCGAGCGCGCCGAGGCCCGCGAGCGCCAGCCCGCGGCTCGTCCAGCGCTGCCAGGTGAGGCGTGCCCGGTTCATGATCGGGTAAACGTGCGCCCCGGCGCCCGCGGACGCAAAGAGGCACGGACCGGGTGGTCCGCGCCTCGGGTGGCCCTACCGGAGTGGCGCTACGGCACCACCGGGCCGGGCGGCGTGAACGCCCGGACGTAGTCGGTGCCGACGTTGGCCCGCTCCACCCGGAAGGCGACCGGGTTGCGGGCGTCATAGCTCAGGATGCCCCGCTCGAACGCCTGCAGCATGACCTCGCGCGTCTCGCCCTGCTTGGTCAGGGTCGCCTTGGTCACGCCGGTGATCGGCAGGCCGAGGTCGTGCAGCCAGCCGGCGGGGAAGACGTCTGACTGCAGGTACGTCCAGAAGTAGGACGGGATGCGGTAGCCCGGCACCGGCCGCAGTTGGGCGTCGGACGGGATGAAGACGTCGCCGTTCGGCAGGGTATAGGGCTCGCCGTCGCGGAAGTCCGCCGGAGGCGCCATCCGCTGGTCGGGGACCGTCAGCGGCTGCAGGTCGACGTAGCGCAGGCTCGTGTCGGCGCTGCTGATCGGCAGCGTGCTCCCGCGCTGGATGAGCTCGGGCACGATGCGGCCGTACATGAACGCCCACGGGCCGGTCAGCCCCTCGGCGCTGTGGTCCTCCAGGCGCCCCTTCTCGAAATACTGCACCGGCACCTGCTGGGCGGTGCCCGCCGTGTCCGTGTACGTGAGCGTCGTCTCCATGGCCAGCGCGTGCCCCAGCAGGCGCAGCCCGTCGTGCGCCGCATAGTAGGCGGCGAAGCGCGCCGCCACCGGCGGCGCCGAGGAGCCGGGCGGGGCGACGGTCACGTCGAAAGTCGTCTGCGCGCTCGCGCCGGTGGCGGGCGAGGCGATCAGCACGTAGTGGCCCGGCGCCACCTGCCGGGGGCCGGCGCTCAGCGAATCATACTGCGCCGGGATCGTGACCGTCAGCGTGAGCTTGCCCTGACCGTCCGTCTGCCCCTGGGCCAGGCCGACATCCCAGGTGGCTAGCTGCTGCTGCGGGTCGCCGAAATCCAGGCGCACGGCTCGATTCGGCGGCCACTCCTGCCCCGTGATCGTCACCTGCGTGCCCACCGGCCCACTGGCCGGGGTCGCCTCGATCCAGGGCATCGTGCTCGCCCCGGCGACGTGCGCCGCCGGGCCCAGCGCGCACAGCGCCAGCAACACGGCCGCTACGACTCCATACCCTCGTACCCTGCGCATCTCCCTATCCGTTCCTTCCTGTCCGTGGGCGCACCGCGCGGGCGCGCCAGGCGATATCGTACCACTGGCCGCCGCCCCGCCTCCGTCACCCGGCGGGGCATGGCGCGGCCCCCCTACGTGACGCCGGCCCGGCGCGCCCGGTTCCCGGCACCGGGCTCCTTCCACGCACGCCAATTCCGGATTGCCGCCCGGCGTGCGCCCCCCAACCTCGACGCCTGCAAGGACCACGCCCTCGCCCGGCGGGGCAGCGCGGCGGGCGGCACGTTCCTTGCCGGGCTGCCCGCGCCCCCTGGACCGCGGCCACCGGCTGGCCCGGCATCCGGCCGCACATGGGCGCGACGGGCCGCCCGGGGCACGCTGCCCGCCCGGTTCGAAGGCGAAAGGAGAGAACCGCCATGGCTACCCGCACCGGCACCGTCATCCCCCCGTCCGCATTCCGCACCCTCCTGGCAGGCCCCTTGGGCGCGCTGCTGGTGCTCCCCGCCGACGCCACGGAGAACCGGCTGGCGGTCGTCGAGCACCCGCTGGCGCCACGGGCGCTCGGCTCGCCCGTGCATACCCACTCCCGCGAGGACGAGTACTCGATCGTCCTGGAAGGCACGGTAGGGGTAGCAGATCGGCGAGGAGACGTTTGAGGCGGGACCGGGCAGCGTGATCGTCAAGCCCCGCGGCATCCCGCATGCTTTCTGGAACCCGACCGATCAGCCGGCCCGGCTGCTGGAGATCCTCGCGCCGAGCGGGTTTGAGTCCTACTTCGCGGAGTTAGGTGCCATTTTCGCCCAGGGCGGGCCGCCGGATCCGGCCGCCCTCCAGGCCGTCGCCGAGCGCTACGGCCTCACGATGGATCCAGCCTCGATCCCGCGGCTCGCCGCAGCGCACGGCCTGGATCTCGGCGGGCGCGCGCCGGCAGCCGGCGCGCAGGAGTAGGCGACGGCCGGGGCCGGGCGCGGACTTGTCCGGCCCGGGCCACGCCGGGCGGTTGACACTCCGCCGGGGGCCGCGTATACTCCCCGCACCCGCGAACCGCGCGGCAGGAGGCCCTGACGGATCTATGCGCGACGACGTCGTCTTTGTGCTCTACCAGCCCCAGGACGTGGTGAATATCGGCGGCACGGTGCGCGCCATGAGCAACTTCGGGCTCGGTCGCCTGCGCCTGGTCGACCCGGTGCCCTACGACCTCCGCGACCTGGCGGGGATCGCTCACCAGGGCGGCACGGTCATCGCCGGCATCACGGAGTACCCCACGCTCGACGCGGCGCTGGCCGACTGCGGCCTCGTCGTCGCCACGACGGCGCGCCCGCGCCGCACTCGCCGGCCGCGCCAGACGCCGCGCACCGCCGCGCCGGACATCCTCGCCATGGCCACCCCGGAAGCCCCGGTCGCCGTGCTCTTCGGGCGCGAGGACTCGGGCCTGCCGAACAGCGCGCTCGACGCCGCCCACCGGCTGATCACCATCCCGACCGCGCCCGCCAATCGGTCGCTCAACCTGGCCCAGGCGGTCCTGGTGGTCGCCTACGAGCTCTGGCTGGCCGCGCAGCCCGGCGCCGGGCCACCCCGCCCGCCGCGGGCCCCCGCTCCGGCGCACGGCGCCGCCAGGGAGGCCATGTTCGCCGCGCTCGAAACGCTGCTGGCCACGCGCGGCGGGGTGCCCGCCGCGCGCCTGGCCTACGACCTGGCCATCCTGCGCGCCGTGCTGCTGCGCGCCGTGCCCCGCCCCGACGAAGCCGCGCGGCTCACGCACCTCTTCCGCCGCCTCGCCGCCGATCCGGAGGCGCCGGGCGCGCCGCCGCCCGACGCCCCGAACCGGGCATGAACTCGGATGTCAGGATGCCGGACTGCAAGCACGCCGGAACCGCCGTGCCCAGCCGAAACGCGCCTTCGTAGCCGCGCGGCAGGTAAGCGTCCACACTGGATGGTTTCCTTCCATCCCGTAGTCGGTTCACACGCTACCGGGATGAGAGTACCGGAAAGTAGGGACCTTTGGACCCTGGACTCCACAACAGGTCCGATGTATCGTTGGTGCTGTAGCACGGGACCCCATTTACAGCCACACTTCTTCCGTTGGTTCTCGCCGCGCGTGGCACAGGAACGCGCCGCGCCGGGATACACCGCGACCCGTTTGGCGCTGTTCTCAATCCAGCGCGGCCAGCACCGCGCGGAGTTCTCTGGCATCTGCTGATTGCCCCCGGCCGCGGCGCCGCACGTGCGGCCTTCGAGTGGACGACCAGGCAAGCCTTGCGGACACCGCGTCGCGGGAGTCCCGCCAGTCCGGGGCCGCATCCTCGCCGGCCCGCCGTTACGGAGGCCTTGGTATGCAAACGTCTCGCCGCTCTCGCGTTGCTTCCCCCACATGCAACCATCGTGGGTCTGCAGTCCGCTTGAATGCTGCCCGCCTGCTGCTTGCTGGGGCACTGCTTCTGGCGATCGGGATGGTCGTGAGCATCATCGGCACGACGACCGCGGCTGCTCAAGCAGCATCCGGGCTGCCCGAGCAGCCGCTAGCCCAGGGGATCGGCTTGGCCATCGCTGCGCCAGTGGACTTGCACCCGCACATGCGCCAGATGGTCGGGCAACCGGCGCTTATGGCGCCTGAGGTGGAGGCGCGGCAACCGGTTCTGCAAGTCGAGCAGGCAACCGATACTCCGACCGCCACCGATACGCCTACGCCTGAGGACACTCCCACCGAAGAAGACACGCCGACTGCCACATATTCGGGCGATTCCGGCCAGGCGACCTCCACGCCTTTTCCTCTCTTGATGACGGATGTTGAGGGCGATTTCTTTTATAACTCCGATAACCAGTGCACTTTCATTAGCACCCCCGGCCCAACTCCCGCGTTTACCATGCAGTTCCCGGTTGTCGACTTCAACCCGATGGGTTCGATCGGCGTGCCCTGCACCGTGCCGCCTGATAATGACCGCGCAACCCCGTTCACCGACTGGGTTCCTGGAACGCCGGGGACGCCCTGCTCGACAATCCGCGTGGAATACGAGCCGGGGCCATGGCCGACTCCGACTGTCGGCGCCGGCAGCCCGCCCATGCTGAACTACTGGGCCGCTTTCCATGGAGTTCTACAAGTGCCGGAAGCCGGCGAGGCGACCTTTAACTTCTGGGTAGACGACGGGTACATCCTCGGTATCGCGCCCGATCCGAATGACCCTAATCAGGGACAACCCCACTATGTCGCGGGCAGCGTGAGTCCTGCGTTTCCCAGCGTCACAACCACGCCCTGGCCCCGGACCTTCTTCAACAACTACATTCAAGTGGGGCGCTATGATGGGCTCAGCGGGCCGAATTTGCGTCAGGTTACAGTGTCGTTTCCCGGGGCCGGCTCTTATCCCTTTGAGTTGGACTATACGGAGTGTCACGGCGGGCAGCGGGTGCTGGTCCTGGGCAGCACGGCAGGTAATCCGATCCCGCCCGGCCCGACGAGCACCCCGACCAGCACGCCAACGAATACCCCGACCAGCACGCCGACGTACACCCCGACGTGCATGGTGCCCACTCCGTTCGCTTATCCCTGGCTCGGGACGGTATCCCCAACCGCAACCGCCGCGCCGTATGATACGCCGCTGTACACGAACAGCATCTACGTGCGGGCGACCGCCACGCGGGGCAGCGCGACGCCAACCCCCAAGGGACGCCGGGCATCTGGTGGACGGCCGCGCTGGGCGGGCAGCGGTGCTGTGGTGTAGCACGCCGATCGTATCAAACGACGTCTGGGCCATCGGCAGCCTGGGCAACGGCCCGCTCGTGATGCACTACGTGGCACCTGGTCGATCCAGACCATCCCCACGCTACACCGCAACCGCCGCGCCGTATGATACGCCGCTGTACACCAACAGCATCTACGTGCGGGCGACCGCCACACCGGGCAGCGCGACCCCAACCCCCCAAGGGACGCCGGGCATCTGGTGGACGGCCGGCTACACTGCGGCGGATAAGGCCAGCGCCGGGCTGCGCCCGCTTTACGGGCTCGCGATATTGGACTTTGGGATGCCGTCTTATCTGATCGACCAGAACAGCAACAGCTACTACGAACTGACGACAAACACCGCCATCCATCACCAACAGGGATGCGCGGCAGCAACGCCGGGAGACAACAACAGCGTCACCGGCTTGGTCTTCCTGGACTACGGCCAGCCGCGCGATGGTCTACGTCAGCGGGGCAGCACGACTGGGGCACTTGGCTGGTGCCGCACGAACCCCTGTCTCAGCGTAGAACGCGACATCAAGGCCGTTGTGGGCGACTTCGAGGGCTACGCGAGTTCGTGCAAACGGCGTCGCCAATCGACAACCCGTCTCGATCAACAACGACGTCGTCGACGGTGGTGCTTCGTTAAGTAAGGAGTATGCGCCACACATGTCATAGGTGTAGGGACCAGCAATGACTAGGAGCCCGTGTTCTGTTCACCCACCTCACGGCCAGCGACTTCTACCAGCCCGGGCGCCAGTGGGGAGCAGTTGTGACGGACCTGAACACCAGCAGTATAGCGGCCTAAGCGACACAATGGCGAGCCCGATATTCAACTTCGGTAGTCTCGATGGGTACCCCTGCCGACCGTTGGGCTACCCGGGCTTCCCGCTTGCGTCACCTGTTGAGCGGACTGCAACAGGATATTGAGTTTCTGGTGCCCTCCCGAATATGCGTTGCTCGGGCGCAGGGCTTTAGACGAGGCCAGAGCTTAGCTATTGTGTGATGCTGGCTGATGACGCACCCTGTAAACGAGTTGGACTCAAACGACTACGGCAGCTGTGATGACTGCCAACCCGGGTCTGCGCGGGCCTGGACACCGGCAAGCGTGGCCGATCCTCTGCTCGAAGGGAACTCTGATCCGGTACAGGGCCCTACCATTACTGGCCCACCTATATCGACTATGGCTCCTATGAGTAGGCGCTCTCTCCGCCAACCTGGCGAGCACCTTGCCCGCACCGGGTCGGGAGCATCCCCTGCCGGAGATATATCACGGCCTACCCACCTCGACGCCGGATCAACCGGCGCAGTGGCAATGGTTGAGCAGCTACGCGGCAAGCCATTACATCTGCCTGAGCCAGTATGGCATCCCGCCGGGCATTCCCGGTCCGATGCACTTCCAGGGAGAGATGGCTTCGCCCAACCCGGGTGCGCTTAGCCCGGGGACCGCCGACGCGACGGAGGGTCTGGGATGGACTCTGCGGCGGTTCAGCCAGCACCTACGAGATCCAGTACAACACGGTTGCTGGCGATATCTATGGCAAGCGTTGACGCGGGCCGAGGGGGTGTGGAAGGTTCGGGGCGGATACCGGGCAGGGGCTGCTAACGGTCCTGGAGCTTGGCCCGGACAACCGCTTGCACACCGTTGGTACATGGCTGACGCCCCAGCGCGAGGGCCGCGTCGACATCGCGACAGTCAACGACCACCCCCTCTATTTCGCACTGACATGGACTATTCAACGTGGATCAATTAGACTCCCGGTCCGATACGTCTTTGTGTTCGATCTGACACGGCAGTGGGCAGTCGGGCCTATCCTGAGCGAACCCAGCTAGGTCCGAGGTAGCAGAAGAGGAGCGCGCGATGAAACGAGGCACGACGGGGGCGCGAGCGCCCCTCTGGCTTCTGGCCACGCTCATTTTGTTGGGTCTGAGTCGCCGTGGGCTTGAGCGGAGGCACGCCCACGCCGTTTGGCGCGGCGACTCCCGGGCCGACCAGTCCCCCCGGCTCCCCGCCGCCGGCTGCGTCGGGCACCGCCACGGCCGGCGTGACGGCGAGTCCCGCGCTCTCCGCGACGCCGGGTCCGCTGACGACGGCCGAGATCACGCAGCGCTACAATAACGCGCTGCAGGCCACAGCCGAGGCGATTGTCGCCACTCTGCCCACCCTTACGCCTCGGCCCGACGTGCCGCCGGCGGTAGCAGAACGTCAGCAAAAGGGTGACCTCTGGACGAAGGCGCTCAGTACCGCCGTCGTGCTCTACGCACCGCCGCCCGAATATGACCCTCGCAGTTTGGACCCGCCGACCCATCCGCCCTATCCGACCGCCGCGCCGCGGTTCCCGCGACGTCCGCTTGCCGGGGGAACGCTCCTTTCCCTGGGCGGCATTCCGGCCGAAGGCGCGTGTATGTCGATGCGTCCGGTGAATGTCTGGATTGGGCACCTCGGTGGCGGCCCGGGGATGGACATCTGTGCCGGGCTGGTTCAGGATCTCCAATCCGAGGCCGGGGAGCTGCTCGTGTCTGTGGCGACCGGGGACATCGATAATCCGGTCGATATGTGGGGGGCCTATCCACCGCCCGAACTCGGCGCCATCTGGATCGAGGACATGCAGGGCACACTCCTGCTGCTGCAGTCCAAGGCCGGCCAGCCCCTAGCGTTCGATCTCGCGACGCGGCAGTGGGTGCCGCCCACGCCCGGCCCCACGCCCTCACAGGCACCCTCGCCGACCCCGTAGGCGTGGTTGCGCGACACGACCGCGCACTAAGCACGGGACGGCGGCCGCGCGGCGCTGATCGGCAGACGCGCGAACATGGTTGCGCCATACGGCGGCGTCCCGCCCGCAGGACGGATCAACTGGCGCAAATCGCGTGAGGCCTGCTATCATATGAGCGGAGGAGCCAGTATGGCTAAGAGCCGCCCTACCTCGCACCCGCACGTCATCGGGCCGCTCCTGCTGGCAGCTGCCGGCTGTATGCTGATGATAGCCTGTGGGCAGGCAGGCTCTCCGCCCCAGGCGCCCGGAACGCGCCACGATCGTGCTGCCGGCAGCCACGGCGCTCCCCGACGCCGATCGCCGGTCGTCACAGTGACCCCAGACCTCGCCGCTACCGCAACCGAGGTGGACCTTGGAAGAGTTCGCGGCTGGAGCGCTTCAGAGGTTCTTTCTCGAATCCGACATATCGCAGAGGCGGCTACAGAGACAGTCGGCAATGGGACCAACACCTGACGGAAACCGCGCTCACCCCTACCGCGACGCCCTGGCCCACGCGCGTCCCGACGACGCCTGAGCCCACCGCCACCTTCTTCGTCGGCATGATCACGGATTCGCGCTGCTGATGCGGCCCGCCTCCGGCAACGCTCCGCAGTTCAACAGCTGCTGGCGGACCCTGCTCGGCGGCCAGTGGTACTTTGTGGCTGGCGGGCTGGGACGACTGGGACCGGCTCACGCCGTCGCTGATGCAGAAGAGTTTGCTGCTCGTCTGCCCGGAGCCGTGCCGTGGTTTGTCATCCGGCGGACCTGTACCGGCCGCCGTGGAACGTGGGTGACCTGCGCATCGTGAGCATCACGCGATGGGCTGGTGACCGTGGTGCCGCGCGATCCGGCCCAGCATGCGGTCTTCGTCTTCGATATCGTCCGCCGCCAGTGGCTGCCGCCCGCTGCCACGCCGACGCCGTAGGGAGCGGGGCCGGCGGCGCGGCCCCGCTGCAGCCCAACGCTGGTAGGAAGCGCCGCGATCGGGTGCAACCGCGGCCCCGTCACCAGCCGCCCCGGACGTGCCGCCGCCGCCTTAACGCGGCGGCATGCGCAGCGCGCCGTCCAGGCGGATCACGCTGCCGTTCAGCATCGGCTGCGCGATGATCGCGGCCGCGAGCGCGGCGTACTCCTCCGGGCGGCCCAGGCGCGCGGGGAAGGGCACCTGCGCGGCCAGCACCTGGCGCGCCGCCTCGGGCAGCCCGGCCAGCAGCGGCGTGTCGAACGTGCCCGGCGCGATCGTCATCACGCGGATGCCCTGGCGCGCCAGCTCCCGCGCGATCGGCAGGGTCAGCGCCACGATCCCGCCCTTCGACGCGGCGTAGGCCGCCTGGCCGATCTGCCCCTCGTAGGCGGCGATCGACGCCGTGTTGATGATCACCCCGCGCTCGCCCGCCGCGTCCGGCGCCGCCTGCGCGATCGCCGCCGCGGCCAGCCGGATCACGTTGAACGTGCCGATCAGGTTGACGCGGATCACCCGCGCGAACAGAGTCGAGCGCGTGCGGGCCGGTCTTGCCGAGCACCTTCTCGGCGATGGCGATGCCCGCGCAGTTGATCGCGCCGTGCAGCCCGCCGAAGGCGCTGCCCGCGCGGATCCACCGCCGCCTGCACGGCCGCCTCGTCGGCCACGTCGGCCGCGGCGAAGCGCGCCGCGTCGCCAAGCTCGGCCACGAGCGCCTCCCCGGCCTCGCGGTTCAGGTCGACCACGACGACGTTGCCGCCGCCGGCCACGAGGCGCCGCGCGCAGGCCGCGCCGAGGCCCGAGGCCCCGCCGGTCACCAGAAACGTATGCTGTGCGATTTCCATAGCGTGCGTCGCTTGCTCCTTCCCGCGACAACGCGGGGCGTGCGCGGCTTCAGTCGAGCCGCTCGATGATCGTCGCCGTGCCCATGCCCAGGCCGACGCACATCACTTGCAGGCCGAACCGCCCGCCCGTGGCCTCCAGCCCGGCCAGCATCTTGGCCAGCAGCGCGGCCCCGGTCGCGCCGAGCGGGTGGCCGTGCGCGATCGCGCCGCCCCAGGGGTTGACGCGCGCCATGTCGGGCGCGAACTCCCGCGCCCAGGCCAGCACGACCACGGCGAACGCCTCGTTGATCTCGATCCAGTCGATGGCGTCCAGGGTCAGCCCGGCGCGGTCCAGCGCCTGCCGCGTCGCCGGGATCACCCCGCTCAGCTGCAGCACCGGGTCGCTGCCGACGACGACGCGCGCGCGGAAGCGCGCCCGCGGCCGCAAGCCCGCCGCCTCGGCGACCGCGCGGTCGGCCACGAGCACCGCGGCCGCGCCGTCGACGATGGCGCTGGCGTTGCCCGCGGTGACCACCCCGCCCTCCGGGCCGGAAGACCGGCGGCAGCGCGGCCATGCGCGCCGGGTCGACCACCGCGCGCACCGCCTCGTCGCGCGTCAGGGTGATCGGCGCGCCGGTCGCGTCCTGGCCGGGCGTCGGCAGGATCTCGGCCGTCGGCGCGTCGCCGCGCCGCGGCGTGGGCGCGGCGGTGGCTTTCGGCGGCCAGCGCGTCGGCCTCCTCGCGCGACAGGTGCCAGCGCTCGGCCACGCGCTCGGCGCTCTCGCCCTGCTGCACCAGGTCGTAGTGCGCGCGGAGGTCCGGGCAGAGGCCGTCCAGGCTGCCGCCCAGGTCGCTGAACATCGGCACGCGGCTCATGCTCTCGACGCCCGCGCCGACGGCCACGCGCATGTCGCCGGAGGCGACGGCGCGCGCCGCCATGTGCACCGCCTCCTGGCCCGAGCCGCAGAAGCGCTGCAGCGTGGCCGCGGGCACCGTCACCGGCCAGCCCGCGAGCAGCACGGCCTGCCGCGCGACGTCGGCCGCCTGCTCGCCGGTCTGCGTGTTGCAGCCCGCCACGACGTCCTCGACCTGATCGGCGGGCAGGCCGGCGCGCGCCAGCAGCCCCTGCAGCGCGTGCGCCAGCAGCGCCACGGGGTGCGTCGCGGCGTAGGCGCCGCCCCGGTTCCGGGCGAAGGGCGTGCGCACCGCCTCCAGAATGACCGGTTCGCCCATGGGAGCCTCCTTAGCGCTGCCGTGCCGGGATCGGCCAGCGGCACCAGCGGCACGTCGTGCGCCGCGGCCCAGGCCACCCAGTGGGCCGTCGGCGCGGCGGCGAAGTGCGCGGTCAGCGCGTCCCGCGTGATCGGCGCGCCGAGCGCGGCCGCCAGCGCCGCCCGGTAGCGCGGCTCCAGCGCGGCCACCGCAATCCAGCCGTCCTGCGTCGCGTAGAGCCCGTAGCCCGCGAAGCCGCCGCCGAGCAGGCCGTCGGGCGCCGTCAGGCCGTAGTGCAGCGCGGCGGCGTAGTCCGCACCCGCCGCGCTCAGCGCCACCTCGGCCGTGCCCGGCCCGTGCCCGCGCTCGCGCGCCAGCAGCAGCGCCAGCGCCATGTGCACCGCCGCGTCGGCCCCGGCGAAGTCGGCGACGAGCGCGCGGGGCAGGTGCGGCGGGTCGAGCAGGCCCGCGGCCGCCTGGTAGGTCAGGTCGTGGCCCGAGTCGTCGGCGGCCGCGCCCGGGTAGCCGACGATGGCCACGTGGCAGAGCGCCGGGTAGCGGGCGCGCAGGGCGGGCGTCGGCCAGGTCGAGGCGGGCCAGCGCGGCCGGGCGCACGGCGGTGAGCAGCAGGTCGGCCGCGGCCAGCCGGGCGTCGAGCCGGGCGCGCTCCGCGGGATCGCGCAGGTTCAGGCGCAGCACCTCCTGTCCGGCGTGCAGGGCGGCGTACCAGGCCGGACAGGCCGGTTCGAGCGGGTCGCCCTCGGGCGGCTCGACGCTGGTCACGGCGGCGCCGAGCGCCTGCAGCCGCGCGGCGGCCAGCGGCCCGGGGATGTAGACCGCCAGGCTGACCACGCGCAGGCCGGCCAGCGGCCGGGACTCAGCGGCCGAGCTCACGGACCATGATGTTGCGCTGGATCTCGCTGGTGCCCTCGTAGATCTGCAGGACCTTGGCGTCGCGGAAGATCTTCTCCAGCGGATACTCGGTGCTGTAGCCCAGCCCGCCGAAGATCTGCACCGCTTCGCTCGCCGCCCACATCGCCGTATCGGCCGCGAACGCCTTGGCGTAGGCCGCCTGCAAGGTCGCCCGCTCGCCCACGTCGAGCCGCCAGGCCGCCTGGTAGGTCAGCAGCCGCGCCGCCTCGGTGCGCATGCCCATCTCGGCGATCTTGTGGCCCACCGCCTGGTGCTCGATAATCGGCCGGCCCATCGTCTGCCGCGTGCGCGCGTAGGCCAGCAACTCGTCGAGGCAGCGCTGCGCCGTGCCGACCGACAGCGCGGCGACCATCGGCCGCGAGCGGTCGAAGACGCCCATCGCGATGCGGAAGCCGTCGCCCTCGGCGCCCAGGCGCGCGCTCGCGGGCACGCGGGCGTCCTGCAGGTGGATCTCGGCGGCCAACTCGGCCTTCTGGCCCATCTTGCTCAGCGGCTTCCCCACCGTCACGCCCGGCGTGTCGAGGTCGAACACGAAGGCGCTCAGCCCGCGATGCCCCGCGGCCGGGTCGGTCTTGGCGAAGAGGACGACGAAGCGCGCGTCGGGCGCGTTGGAGATCCAGATCTTGGCGCCGTTGAGCACGTAGTCGTCGCCGTCGCGGCGGGCGCGGGTGCTGATCGCGGCCACGTCGGAGCCGGCGCCCGGCTCGGTGACGGCGTAGCAGGCCAGCTCCCCGGCGCCCAGGCGGCCCAGGTAGGTCGCCTGCTGCGCGGGGCTGCCGCCCACGAGCAGGGCGTCGGCCACGAGCGAGTTGAGGGTGATCGCCGCCGCGATGCCGACGCAGCCCCAGGCCAACTGCTCGGCGATGATCGCCTGCTCGAGCGCGCCCAGGCCGGCGCCGCCGAAGGCCGCGGGTACGGCAGGCAGCAGCAGGCCGAGGTCGCGCGCCCTGTTGTAGACGGGCCAGGGGAAGGCGGGCTCGTGGTCGTAGTGCGCGGCCACCGGCCGGATCTCGCGGTCGGCAAAGGCGCGCGCCAGGTCGCGCAGCATGCGCTGCTCGTCGGTCAAGCGGAAGTCCATGATCCCTCCTCGCCGGGCGGCCGGGCCGCCCGCGGCATGCCCCGCTTCCATGGTACACGCGCAGCCCAGAGACTGTCCACCTCAGCCGGAGCCGTCCGGCGCCGCGCGGGTGACGAAGCCGCGGTGGCCGTCGACGCGCACGCGCGCACCGGGCGCCAGGCGGGCCGTGCCGTCGACCGTGCCCATCACGGCGGGGATGCCGTACTCGCGCGCGACGATAGCGGCGTGCGAGGCGGGGCCGCCGCTGTCGACCACTACGGCCGCGGCCCGCTGGAAGAGCGGCGTCCAGGCCGGGTTCGTGTACGGGGCGACGAGCACGTCGCCGGGCTGCAGCGCGCCGAACTCCGTGCTGTCGCGGATCACGCGCACGGGCCCCGCGGCCACGCCCGGGCTGCCCGGCGTGCCCTGCACGAGCACGTCGGGCCCGGCGCCGGTCGCGCGGAAGAGCCGCGGGTCGACGAGCGGCGTGGTGGCCAGCGCGGCCCAGCGCGCCTGCCGCCGCGCGACGAGCGCGCGCAGCGCGGCGACCTGGCTCGCGGCCGGGGGCCAGGCGCGGATCGCGGCGAGATCGCCCAGGCGGAGAAAGTAGACGTCGTCCGGAATGTCGAGCGCGCCCACGGCGACCAGCCGCGCGGCGATCTCCAGGACGGTGCGCCGGAGGACGGGCAGGATCATCGTCGCATAGAAGCGCGTGTCTTCGCGCAGCTGGGGCAGCAGGCGCGCGTTCGTGAGCAGCGCCCCGAAGGCGGCGCGCAGCGGCGGGAGCCGCAGCGCCGGCCGCGCCAGCACCTCGTCGCGGGCGGCCAGCCAGGCGGGATACGCCGCCGGGGGCCGGGCCTCCGCGCGGGCGAGGCCCTGCAGGAGGCCCAGCACCGCCTCGGGCGCGTCGCGCCAGGTGGGCTGCGACAGTTGCAGCGTGCCGGCCGTCTCGCGGTGCCCGTAGCGATCCAGGAAGGTGCGCAGGTCGGCCAGGAAGGCGCGCGCTGGGGGTGGCGCGGCCGGCAACTCGAGGGCCGCCCAGAGATCGGCGGCCGCGTGCTGCGCGAAGAGCGCGGCCAGGGCGGGGTCGGACCGGATCCGCGCGGCCAGCGCTTCGAGCGCGCGGTTCGCCTCCAGCGTTTTCGTTTCCACACCGGGCAGGACCAGCGTGCCGAAGAGCCCGGGGCGACGCACCAAGCCGAGCAAGAGCCGCAGGCCGGCGGCCGCCAGGATCACCCGCGGTGCATAGCGCAGCCGGATACGGCCGATCGGACCCAGTGCGGCCAGCGTGTCGCGCAGCGTCGCGAGCAGATCGGGCCAGGCGAGGGCCGGCACGTCCCGCGCGTCGAGGGCGCGCACACGGGCCTCGAAGGCCGGCAGCAGCGGGTCGGCCTGCCAGCGCGTCGGGTCGTAGCGCCCGGCCAGGCGCAGCAGCCGCAGCGGCGCCCCCAGGAGCGCCGGGGTCGGGTGCAGCGGCGGCCGGTCGGCCAGCCGGACCGCGACGCCGTCCTCCTCGACGAATAGCTCGTCGATACGGCCGCGGAGGCCGAGCAGCGTCGCGACGCCGGCCCCAGCACGGCAGCGGTCAGCACGGCCGCCAGCCAGGTGGTTTCCTCCAGCGGGTACGGCCGCGTGGGCAGCAACTCCGCGACCATGCCGGCCTCCATCCGCTGCACGAAGTTCGGCTGGGGCGGCGGCTCCGGCAGCGCGGTGATGGGGCGGGCCTGCAGGATGGCGATCCGTCCGTCCGCCCAGGCCCACTCGACGTCCTGCGGCGCGCCGAAGTGGGCCGCGATGGCCGTGCCGAGGCCCGCCAGGTCGCGCAGCGCCCGAGCGGGCAACGCCGGTGGCGCCGCCTCCCCGGCCGGCGCCACCTCTTCGGTGCCGCCGCCCGCGCGCGGCCGGATCACCACCTCGCGCCGCCCGACGGTTCGCGCGGCCACGCGCCAGCCCCGGCGGCCGCGCCGCAGCACGTAGTGGTCGGGCGTGACCAGGCCGGCCACGACCGCCTCGCCCAGCCCCGGGCTCGCGTCGATCACCACCTCGTCGCGCGCGCCGGTCACCGGGTTGGCCGTAAAGAGCACGCCGGCGAACTCGGCCGGCACCAGGCGTTGCACCACCACGGCCAGTTGCACCGTCGCGGGGTCGAGGCCGAGCCGCGCCCGGTAGGCGATGGCGCGGTCGCTCCAGAGCGAGGCCCAGCAGCGCCGCACCGCGTCGAGCAGCGCGTCGGGACCCGAGACGTTCAGGAAGGTCTCCTGCTGACCGGCGAAGGCCGCCGTCGGCAGGTCCTCGGCCGTGGCGCTGGAACGCACCGCCACCGGCCCGCCGCCCAGCGTCGCGTAGGCGACCAGCACGTCCCGCGCCAGATCGCCGGGGATCGGCGCCGCCTCGAACGCCGCGCGGATCGCGGCGCCGGGCGCGGACAGTGCCGCATCGGCCCGGGCGATCACCCCGGCGAGGCCGTTCGCCGCGACGAAGCGCGCGTAGGCGGCCGTGGTCACCACGAAGCCGGGCGGCACCGGGAAGCCCGCCCGCACCAATTCGCCCAGGTTGGCGCCCTTGCCCCCCGCGACCGGCAGGCTCTCGCGCCCCAATGCCTCAAGGGGCACCACCGGGGATTCCGGGTCCACAGGCACGGCGGCGCCGCCGTGCCGGTTGGGGTTGCTGCGTCCGCTCACGCCCGCCCTCCTCTGGCAGCGGGCCCGGCACCAGCGCCGAGCCTACGCGCCCGTGGTTCCATCGTACAACTTCCGTCAAGGCGGGCCGGCGTTCACCACGCCGTCACCTCCGGCAACTGCCTCCGCGGCCCCACTGTGCTAGAATGGAGGGACAATCCCGGGGCACCCCGGCGCCCGGCCAGGCGCGCCGCCCCGGCGGGAGGGGATCAATCCGTGCAAGTCACCCTGCCGCGCACGCCACGTGCCGCCGCCCCGGCATCGCCGCCACCCCCAGCCGCCGCCCCCGCCGCAACGCTCGCGGAGCTCTTCGCCCAGCAGCATGCCACCGACGCCGGCCTGACCGAGGCCGAAGCCGCCCGGCGCCGCGCCGCCGCCGGCCCGAACGAGGCCGCGCCCGCCGCGCAGCATGTGCTGCTGCGGCAGATGATAGCCACCGCGGCCAACCCGCTCAACGTGATCTTGCTGCTCGCCGCGGGCGTCTCCGGCCTGCTCGGCGAGCCGTTCAACGCCGGGCTGATCGGGGTCATGGTGCTGCTGAGCATCGGCCTCAACTTCGTGCAGACCTATCGCTCGCAGCAGGCCGCCGACCGCCTGCGCAGCCAGGTCGCGCCGCAGGCCACCGTGCTGCGCGACGGCACCTGGGCCGACCGGCCCCGGCGCGACGTCGTGCCCGGCGACGTCATCCGCCTGGGCGCGGGCGACCTCGTGCCCGCCGACGCCCGCCTGATCACCGCGCGCGACCTGCATGTGCAGCAGGCCGCGCTCACCGGCGAGTCGCTGCCCGCTGAGAAGGAGGTGGTGACGGGAGCGGAGGCGCCGGACCCGGCGCGCTGCCTGGGTACCGTCTTCCTCGGCACCTCCATCGTCAGCGGCACCGCGACCGCCCTGGTGGTCGCCACCGGCCGGGGCACGGCCTTTGGCGACATCGCCGCGCGCCTGGCCACGCGCGCGCCCGAGACCGAGTTCGAGCGCGGCACGCGGCGCTTCGGCCTGTTCATCATGCGCACGGTCACCTTCCTGGTGCTCTTCGTGTTCCTGGTGAGCGCCGCGCTCAAGCACGACCCCTTCGAGTCGCTGCTCTTCGCCGTGGCGCTCGCCGTCGGCCTTACCCCCGAGTTCCTGCCCATGATCACCGCCGTCACCCTGTCGCGGGGTGCCGTGCACATGGCCCGCCGCCAGGTCATCGTCAAGAACCTGGCCGCGATCCAGAACTTCGGCAGCATCGATATGTCTGTGCAGCGACAAGACAGGCACGATCACCGGGGGCGAGATGGTGCTGCAGGGCCACGTCGACCCGCGGGGCACGCCCGCCGAGCCGGTCTTCCTGCTCGCCTACCTGAACAGCTACTTCGGCACGGGCGTGCGCGACGCCGTCGACCGGGCGATCCTGCAAGCCTCGCGGCCCGACCCGCTGGACACGGCGATCCTGCGCCATGACCAGCCCGACGTAGCCGCCTACACGAAGGTCGACGAGATCCCGTTCGACTTCGAGCGGCGCCGCGCCTCCGTCGTCGTGCGCCAGGGCGACGCGCCGCCGCTGCTTATCACCAAAGGCGCGCCCGAGGGGGTGCTGCCCGTCTGCACGGCCGTCGCGACCGGCGATGCCACGACGGCGCCGTGCGACGCTGCCGCGTTGGCGGCCGCGACGGCCATCTACCAGGGCCTGAGCGCGCAGGGCTTCCGCGTGCTGGCGGTGGCCAGGCGCAGTCTGCCCGCCCAGCCCGCCTATCACGCCGCCGACGAGACCGGGCTGACGCTCGCCGGCTTCATCAGCTTCGCCGACCCGCCGCTGCCCGACGCGGCGGACGGCGCTGGAGGCGCTGCGCGCCGACGGCGTGCGCGTGGTCATCCTCACCGGCGACAACGAGCTCGTCGCCCGCCACGTCTGCGGCGCGGTGGGGCTCGACCCGACGCGCGTCGTGCTCGGCGACGCGGTGGCCAGCGATGACCGACCCGGCGCTCGGCGTGGTGGCCGAGGAGACGGCGATCTTCGCGCGCGTGTCGCCCGCGCAGAAGGACCGCATCATCCTGGCGCTCAAGAACCGGGGCCACGTCGTCGGGTACATCGGCGACGGCATCAACGACGCGCCGTCGCTGCACGCCGCCGACGTGGGCATCGCCGCGGTGGGCGGGCGTCGACGTGGCGAAGGACGCGGCGAGCATCATCCTGCTCGCGCCGGGGCTGGACGTGCTGCACAACGGGATCCTGGAGGGGCGGCGCGCCTTCGGCAACGTGATGAAGTATCTGCTGATGGGCACAAGCTCGAACTTCGGCAACATGTTCAGCATGGCCGCCGCGGCGCTCTTCCTGCCCTTCCTGCCGATGCTGCCGACGCAGATCCTGCTCAATAACTTCCTGTACGACCTGGCGCAGGTGACCATCCCGAGCGACAACGTCGACCCGAGCTTCATCCGCAAGCCCCGCCACTGGGACATCGGCCTGATCCGCGACTTCATGTTCGCCATCGGCCCGATCAGCTCGCTCTACGACTTCCTGACCTTCGGGGTGCTGCTCTGGGTCCTGCAGGCCGATGCCACGCTCTTCCACACGGGCTGGTTCGTCGAGTCGCTGGCCACGCAGACGCTGGTGCTCTTCGTGATCCGCACGGCGGGCAACCCGCTGCGCAGCCGCCCGAGCCGCCCGCTCACGGTGACGACGCTGCTGATCGTCGCCATCGGCTGCCTGTTGCCGTTCTCGCCGCTGGCGGCGCTGCTCGGCTTCACGCCGCTGCCGCCGCTCTTCTACGTCTTCCTGGCCGGGGCGACTGCGACGTACCTGGGGCTGGTGGAGGTGGTGAAGCGCCGGCTGCTGGGGCGGCTGCTGGGGTGAGGCGCGACCGGACGCCGCGCCTACCAGATCCCCGGCAGCAGCCGGGAGCGCACCTGGCGGGCGTAAGCGGCGTAGCCGGGCAGTTCGGCCTGCAGGGTGCGATCCTCCAGCACCGTGCGCGCGATCATGAGGGCCGCGGCGAGCACGCCGGGGGCCAGCGCGGGCAGCGAGCCGAGCAGTAAGGGCACACCGAGCGACTGCGCGATCGCGCCGAGGTAGCCGGGGTGGCGGATAACGGCGTATGGCCCATCCGTGCAGACGGCATGGCCCCGCTCCTGTTGGATGCGCACCAGGGTGGAGAAGTAGGCATTCACGACCATGGCCCAACTGAACAGGGCCAGTCCGGCCGCGAAGACAACGGCCCCCAGCACCTGTACGGACGCGCGCAGATCGCCGGTCCAGCCGAGGCGCCGGTCCAGCCCGGCGACGATCAGCAGCAGGAGGAAGTAGGTCAGCGCCCAGGCGCCGCTGAGGACCGCATCCCAGCGCTTCACGCCGGGGCCGGCGTGGCCCCGCTCGGCGATGGTCGCCGGGCTGGTGCGCAGCAGCACGGTGGCGTTGATGCCGACCGTGACGAGATAGATCCCGAGGTACAGCCAGGCCCAGCCCCAGGCCAGGGTGCCCGCCGTCAGAAAGAGGACGGCGGCTTGTAGGACGAAGGTGATGCCGATTTCCCCGGCGCGGGCCAGGATGCCTGCGCGCAGGGCCGGAGTCATGGGCTCCACGTGCTGCGACATGTGCGCCCCTCCTTATCATGGTGCCGGCCCGCGCCCGCGCCGGGCACGCGTTCCACCAGAACTCATCCTACCGCGCGCTCGTGTATATCCGGGTGGATGCGCTGGACAGTCGGGTCAATGGGCGGGGCGTGCGCGGGCGGCTCCCAATGCAAACCCCCGTGCGCCGAAGGCGACACGGGGGCTCAAGGGGGACCAGCCGGCCGGCCCGGCAGCGGAGTGCGCGGGGGAGCTTAACGCGAGAAGTAGTCCCAGCGCTTGATCAGCAGGCGGAAGAGATCCGACTCCGTGATGATGCCGATCGGCCGGCCGGCCGCGTCGATGACCGGCAGGCCGCCGACCTTGTAGGTCAGCATGATCTGGGCGACGTCCTTGATCGGCGTCGTGGGCGTCACCGTGAAGGGGTTGTAGGTCATGACGTCTTGCACGGCCAGCCGGGCGAGCAGGAAGTTCAGCTCGTAGATGCTCAGGCTGCCCGCGTTCAGCGGCCGCGCCTCGCGCAGGTCGCCGAGCGTGACGATGCCCGCCAGGGCGCCGTTGTCGACCACCGGCAGCCGGCGGATCCCCGCCTGGGTCATCAGCTCGTAGGCTTCGAGCACCGGGGTCGTCGGGGCCACCATGCGCACCGGCGCGCTCATCCAGTAGCCCGTCAGCAATTCCGCGTCGCTGCGCGGGTCGTCGGGCACCGAGGGGGCCGGAGCCGCGCCCAACACCAACTTCTCGTCCACCATAACAGGATCCTCCATACCGGGACGCGACTGGTCCCCGGCGTATGGCTCAAGTATAGGGGGCCTGTGTAAGCCTCATGGTGGAAACAGGTGAACGATCGGTGACAAACCGGCCGGATGCCGGACAGATTTGCCGCTCCGCACCCCGGGGTGGGCCGCCGCCAGGCGGCGAATGGGACCCCGCCGCGGCATTGTCACACACTGTTTACCACGGTACACCGGCCGCGCTACCTGCAAGTGCGAAACTCGGAGGTGAAATGCCCGCCGGGCCAGGCCGGCCTGGGCGGGTGCCTGTAGCTAACGAGAGGATTGATAACCATGGAGCGGATCGTCACGACCATCGACGGCAATGAGGCCGTAGCGTACGTGGTCTACCGGCTGAACGAAGTCATTGCCATCTACCCCATCACCCCCTCCTCGCCCATGGCGGAGTGGGCCGATGCCTGGGCGGCCGAGCAGAAGCCCAACATCTGGGGAACCGTCCCGTCGGTGGTGGAGATGCAGAGCGAAGGCGGCGCGGCGGGCGCCGTGCACGGCGCGCTGCAGACGGGATCGCTGGCCACCACCTTCACGGCCTCGCAGGGCCTGCTGCTCATGATCCCGAATATGTATAAAATCGCCGGCGAGCTGACCCCGACGGTCTTCCACGTCGCGGCGCGGTCGCTCGCGGCGCAGGCGCTGTCGATCTTCGGCGACCACAGCGACGTGATGGCCACGCGCGCCACCGGCTGGGCCCAGCTCTGCTCGAACTCGGTGCAAGAAGCCCACGACTTCGCGCTGATCGCCCAGGCGGCCACGCTCGAGTCGCGCATCCCGTTCATCCACTTCTTCGACGGCTTCCGCACCTCGCACGAGATCGGCAAGCTCGAGCTGCTGACCGAAGACGACATGCGTGCCATGATCTCCGAGGACGCCGTGCTCGCCATCCGCGCCCGCGCGCTCTCGCCCGACCACCCCGTGCTCCGCGGCACCGCCCAGAACCCCGACGTCTTCTTCCAGGCCCGCGAGACGGTCAACACCTTCTACGACGCCTGCCCGGATCTGACCCAGGCGGCCATGGACCGCTTCGCCGCGCTCACCGGCCGCGCCTACCGGCTCTTCGAGTATCACGGTGCGCCCGACGCCGAGCGCGTGGTCGTGCTCATGGGCTCGGGTGCCGAGGCCGCCGCCGAGACGGTCGACTACCTGAACGCGCAGGGCGCGCGCGTCGGCGTGCTGAAGGTGCGCCTCTACCGGCCCTTCGACGCGCGCCGCTTCGCCGAGGCCCTGCCCGCCACCACGAAGAGCATCGCCGTGCTCGACCGCACGAAGGAGCCGGGCAGCGCGGGCGAGCCACTCTATGTCGACTGCCTGACCGGCCTGCACGAGGCGATCGGCGACGGCTGGGGCGCGCTGCCCGCGATGCCGAAGGTCGTCGGCGGCCGCTACGGGCTCTCCTCGAAGGAGTTCACGCCCGCGATGATCAAGGGCGTCTTCGACAACCTGGCGCAAGCGCAGCCGAAGAACCACTTCACCATCGGCATCGACGACGACGTGACCCACACCAGTCTGCCCTTCGACCCGGCGTTCTCGACCGAGCCGGCCACGACCATCCGCGCCCTCTTCTACGGCCTCGGCTCTGACGGCACCGTGGGCGCGAACAAGAACTCGATCAAGATCATCGGCGAAGAGACGCCGAATTATGCCCAGGGCTACTTCGTCTACGACTCGCGGAAGTCGGGCGCCATGACCGTGTCGCACCTGCGCTTCGGGCCCGACCCGATCCACTCGACCTACCTGATCGACCAGGCCAACTTCGTCGCCTGTCACCAGCCGGTCTTCCTGGAGCGCATCGACGTGCTCGAGCACATCATGCCCGGCGGCACCTTCCTGCTCAACAGCCGCTACGGCCCCGATGAGATCTGGGACCACCTGCCGCGGCCGATCCAGGAGCAGATCGTCGGCAAGCATCTGCGCTTCTACGTGATTGACGCCGGTGCGGTCGCCCATGCCAGCGGTATGGGCCGCCAGATCAACACGGTGATGCAGGTCTGCTTCTTCGCCATCTCGGGCGTGCTGCCGCGCGACGAGGCCATTGCCGCGATCAAGAAGGCCGTCAAGAAGTCCTACGGACGCAAGGGCGACGACGTGGTGCGGATGAACCTGGAGGCCATCGACCAGGCGCTGGACCACCTCTACGAGGTGGCCGTGCCCGCGCAGGCCAACGGCATCGTCAACTTCCTGCCGCCCGTGCCCGCGCAGGCGCCGGCCTTTGTGCGCGACGTCCTCGGCCCGATGATCGCCGGCCACGGCGACGCCCTGCCCGTCAGCGCGCTGCCGGTCGACGGCACCTACCCGACCGGCACCACGCAATGGGAGAAGCGCAACCTGGCCGAGGAGATCCCGGTCTGGGACTCCGACATCTGCATTCAGTGCGGCAAGTGCACCATGGTCTGCCCGCACGCCGTCATCCGCGCCAAGGTCTACGACCCCGCGCTGCTGGCCGGGGCGCCGGCCACCTTCAAGGCCGTCGCCGCCCGCGACCGCGAGTACCAGGGCCTGCAATACACCCTGCAGATCTCGGCCGAGGACTGCACCGGCTGCGGCATCTGCGTCGACATCTGCCCGGTCAAGAACAAGAGCGAGCTGCGGCTGAAGGCGATCAACATGGCGCCGCAGCCCGCGCTGCGCGAGACCGAGCGCGCCAACTGGGACTTCTTCACGCACCTGCCCGAGCTGGATCGGCGCCTGATCAAGGTCAACACGATCCGCCAGCAGCAGCTGCAGCAGCCGCTGTTCGAGTTCTCGCTGGCCTGCTCCGGCTGCGGCGAGACGCCCTATCTCAAGCTGCTGACCCAGCTGTTCGGCGACCGGCTGATGGTCGCGAACGCGACGGGCTGCTCGTCGATCTACGGCGGCAACCTGCCGACCACGCCCTGGACCGCCAACGCGCAGGGCCGCGGCCCCGCCTGGGCGAACTCGCTCTTCGAGGACAACGCCGAGTTCGGCCTGGGCTACCGCGTCTCGATCGACAAGCAGCGCGACTTCGCGGCCGAGATGCTGACCCGCCTGGCCGAGCCCGTCGGCGCCGACCTGGCGGCGGCTATCCTGACCGCGCCGCAGAAGGACGAGGCCGATATCCAGGAGCAGCGCGAGCGCGTCGCCGTGCTGAAAGAGCGCCTGGCGACGATCGACGCGCCCGAGGCGCGGCGCCTGCTGCCGCTCGCCGATCTGCTCGTGCGCAAGAGCGTCTGGATCGTCGGCGGCGACGGCTGGGCCTACGACATCGGCTACGGCGGCCTCGACCACGTGCTCGCCAGCGGTGAGAACGTCAAGGTGCTCGTGCTGGACACCGAGGTCTACTCGAACACCGGCGGCCAGCGCTCCAAGTCGACGCCGCGCGGCGCGGTGGCCAAGTTCGCCGCGGCCGGCAAGACGGCCGGCAAGAAGGACCTCGGCCTGATCGCCATGACCTACGGCAACATCTACGTGGCCCGCGTGGCCATGGGCGCCCGCGACGAGCAGACGCTGAAGGCCTTCCTGGAGGCCGAGGCCTACGACGGCCCGGCGCTGATCATCGCGTATAGTCACTGCATCATGCACGGCATCGAGATGGGCGAGGGCATGCAGCACCAGAAGGCCGCGGTCGACTCGGGCCAGTGGCTGCTCTACCGCTTTAACCCGGACCGCGCCGCCCGGGGCGAGAACCCGCTGATCCTCGACTCGAAGGCGCCGAAGCTGCCGCTGGCGCAGTATCTCTACTCGGAGAACCGCTTCAAGATGCTGACCAAGAGCCGCCCCGAGGAGGCCCGCCGCCTGCTGGCCGAGGCCGAGCACGACGTCGCCGAGCACTGGGCCTTCTACGAGTATCTGGCCGGGCGGCCGTTCGCTCCGGAGGCGGCCCCGGCCGCCCCCGAGGCTGAGGCGCCGGCCCCCAATGGACATAAGCCGGGCGCGGCGCTGGCCGGCGCGACGCACTGAGACGTCGCGCCCCCGCGCCCGCGTCCCCGAAGGGAGCACGCACGATGAACCTGACGACCACCTACCTGGGGCTGACCCTACGCAGCCCGCTGGTGCCCTCGGCGTCGCCGTTGTCCGAGGATCTCGACAACATCAAGCGGATGGAGGATGCCGGGGCCGGGGCCGTCGTGCTCTACTCCCTGTTTGAGGAGCAGCTGGCGCGCGAGCGCCATGAGCTGTTCCACCACCTGACCTACGGCACGAACAGCTTCCCGGAGGCGCTGACCTTCTTCCCCGAGGCGGGCGAGTTCCACCTGGGGCCGGAGGGCTACCTCGACCACATCCGCGCCGCCAAGGAGGCCGTCGACATCCCGATCATCGCCAGCCTGAACGGCAGCTCGACCGGCGGCTGGACCGACTATGCCCACCGCATGGAGCAGGCCGGCGCCGACGCGCTCGAGCTGAACATCTACTACATCCCGACCGACATGGCGCTGACCGGCGCGCAGGTGGAGCAGACGTATCTCGACATCCTGCACGCGGTCAAGAGCACGGTGCGCATCCCGGTAGCCGTGAAGCTCAGCCCGTACTTCAGCAACATGGCCTTCATGGCGCGCCGCCTGGACGAGACGGGCGCCGACGGCCTGGTGCTCTTCAACCGCTTCTACCAGCCCGACATCGACCTGGACGAGCTGGAGGTGCGCCCGCGCGTGCTGCTCAGCACCCCGCAGGCCCTGCGCCTGCCGCTCACCTGGATCGGCATCCTCTACGGCCGGGTGCACGCCGACCTGGCGGGCACGAGCGGCGTGCACAGTGCCGACGACGTGATCAAGCTGCTGATGGTCGGCGCGCGCGTGACGATGATGTGCTCGGCGCTGCTGCGCAACGGCATCGGCTACTTGCGCGTGGTCGAGCACGAGCTGCGCGCCTGGCTGGAGCAGCACGAGTACGAATCGGTGGCCCAGCTGCAGGGCAGCATGAGCCAGGAGCACTCGCCCGATCCGTCGGCCTTCGAGCGCGTGCAGTACATCCGCGCGCTGCAAAGCATCCGCCCGCCGCGCGCGGCCACGCCCTGACCGGCACCCGAGCGCGCCAACAACAAACCGGCGGTACCCGTAGCAGGGTGCCGCCGGTCCTATTTGTGCCGGGCCCCGCGGCGGGGCGTGCGGCACCTGTGCCGGCCGGCGGGTGACGCGGGTGACGCGATGGTGACGCCCGGGTGACGCCCTTGCCCCCCAGGCGCGTCACCCTGATTCCGCCTAACAGTAGCGGCAAATTGCGGATGGTGACGATGGTGACGACGCAACGCATTTGATGGATGAGCACAGAAGTCTGCCCTCTGCATCGTCACGCGACGCGAGAACGTCGCCGTGTCGCGGGGCCGCGGGGGCGGCCGGCGCTTCGCCCGGCGCAGCATCCTATCTTATTTCGTCCCCATCCAATAAGGACGTTATTGTCGTCACCATCGTCACCATCCGCAGTTTATCGCTGGTAATAGTCGTAATCGTGGTGACGAGCCTGGGGGGCAAGGGCGTCACCCGCCGTCACCCGCGTCACCCGCCGCCCGGCGGGGCGGGTGACGCGGCGGGCGCGGGCGCGGCGGCAGGGGTGGTCGTAGGCGCAGGCGGCCTGCGGGCGGGCCCGGGCGTCGCGCGGTTGCCGCGCCGGGCAACTCGTGCTATCATACGCCCAACTCACCCCGCGCCCATCGATTCGCCACGCAGGAGAGCGATCCGCATGCCCCTGACCCTGCCCGACTTCGTCGCCCGCCGGCGCGCCAGGACGCTAGCGTCCGCCGTCCGCCGTCCTCGCCGCCTACGGCTGGCCGGCCGATTTGGCGGATGCGGCGATCCTCGAGCGGCGGCGCGCGCTCAACCGGGCGCGGGCGCAGCACTCCCCCAACAAGTCGCTATAGCTGCTTTTGCCGTCAAGCCCGTACTCTCAGCCAAGGAGAATGAACCAATGTGGATGCCCGGAAGTCGGAAAAGGAGATCACTGAGGTCGTGACCTCTGGAACCCTGGAAGAGACGGCGACCTTTGACGCCAAACGTGAGTTGCCGACGAAGAAGACAGAACTCAGGACCTTGCGACGGACGTCGCCGCGATGGCGACGGACGGCGGTGTGCTAATCTATGGTATTGATGAAGATGATGACGGCCGAGTTACCATCCTATGCCCCATTGCGCTGGACGGCGCAGAGGAACGCGTCACCGCAATCATCCGCACGGGCGTAGCCGCGCCCCCGGAGGTCGTCATTTCTCCCATCCGAACAGCAGCGGACCCCTCCGTCGGCTACCTGGTCGTTGCAGTGCCACCGTCACCACAAGCGCCGCACATGGTTATCCTCGGCCACGACAACCGGTACTACGGCAGACGCGGGAAGCAAAACGTGCCCCTCACCGAAGGTGAAGTCGCGCGTCTTTACGAGCGCCGCCGGCGTTGGCAACAGGACGTCGACCAGCTGCTCACTGAAGTAGTCAAGGCCGCACCAATCCCGGCCACACCTGGCCACGCCTTCCTCCACCTCGGTTGCTCGCCGGTGGGTACACCGCCCGACCTGCTCACCCCCGGCCGCACTGCCGGACCGGCCCCGACGTTCCTGGGGGAGTTGGTGGGTGAGGCGGCACAGCAATCTGTGTTTCCGCAAGCGGATATCCCGCCGCCCTTCCTGTACGCCAACCGCTGGAGGAAACCGCCCAGGGGCTGGGTCGCCTACCTCCACATCGCGCCCCAGCCTGGGCAACAGCGCGATCCCGGCGGCATATTGGACATGCAGGTGAACAAAGACGGGAGCGCCCGCCTGCTCTGTGGACGCGCGGGCATACCGGTTCACGGGGAGGAGCAGGTCTACGTGATTGAGGAGAAGATCGCAGAGCTCACGACGCGTTTCAGTTGGATGATGGGGCAACTCTACCGCCGGATAGGCTTCCTCGGACCCGTAGACCTTGGGGTGGCGATCACGGGCGTGCAAGGCAGCCGATCCGCCCGCTCATGAACTCAATACCTTCCGAAGCGACTGGCCTCACTTTGAGGACGATGAGTATCGCTGGACCAGGGCGCACGTGGCCGCCCAGACGCTTGCCAACGACGCCCGTAGTGTCGGGCGCAATCTGCTAATGCCTTTCTTCGCGACAATCAGCCGGGTGAGTACGATCCCTTCGCGTCGCCCGCAGCCAAGTAAGGCCCGATCAGCGCGCAGCAAGGGTTCGTAAACGAGCCTGTGCCGCTGGTGAGCTTCACAAATGCCTGGTGTCAACCCCGTCGCCTGCCGACCGCTTGACGCCGACGCCGCACCCGCACCCGCGCCGGCCGCCGGGTGCCGAGGGTGACGCGCGGTGACGCCCGGGTGACGCCCTTGCCCTCCAGGCGCGTCACCCTGATTCTGCCTAAGGTAGCAGCAACTTGCGGATGGTGACGATGGTGACGACACAACGCACTTGATGGATCAGGCAGAAGTCTGCCCGCTGCCTCGTCACGCGACGCGAGAATGGCGCCGTGGCGCGGGGCCGCTGGGGGCGTCGGGCGCAACATCTATCGTATTTCGTCCCCACCCAATAAGGACGGTATTGTCGTCACCATCGTCACCATGCGCGGTCTCTCGCTGGTAATAGCCGTAATCGGGGTGACGCGCCTGGGGAAAAGGGCGTCACCCGGCGTCACCGCGCGCCACCGCAACCACGCCCGGGCGGGGGCGGCGCGCACCTCACCCACCAACCTCGCTTCACGGAGCTGTGCCGCCTGGCGGAGTGCTACGGCTTCGTTTTCACACGGCAGCAGGGCAGCCGCCGTATCTATAAGCATCCGACATATCGCCGATTTATGGACTTTCAAGATAATGACGGCAAGGCGGTACGCTACCAGATCGAGCAGTTGCTCACGGCGATCGACGAGGGGGCGGCGGCCACCGAGGAGGATGGGCAAATGGCTGATTACCGATTTGAGGTCGCTTGGAGTGAAGCGGACGGCACCTATGTCGCCACCTGCCCGGACTTCCCCGGCGTGTCCGGCATCGGGGGAACCCGCGGCGCGGCCCTGGCCGAGGCGGAGCGGTCGCTGGAACTGGCCATCGCAACGTATCAGGAAGAGGGCTGGCCGCTGCCGGCTACGACCCCGGCCCCCGCACACAGCGGGCGGCTGCTGCTCCGCCTCCCACGTTCGCTCCATGGCCGGCTTGCGGCGCAAGCCGAGCGCGAGGGCGTCTCGCTCAACGCCCTGGTAACGGCCTACCTGGCCGAGCACTTGGCGCACCGGCGCGACCAGCAAACCTCCGCACGGTCGAAGCCGCGCTGGCGCGCTTGCCCGCCGAGATCGAGGCCCCGCGCGGCCATCGACTGCTTCGCGCGTAACCACCACCGAGGTGGACGCCGGGACGATGCCCTTTGTCCAGGGCGGGGACCAGCTCAACTGGATCCCCGGCCCCCTGCACTGAGGCAGCACTATGCCGCAACTCCTGCTCTTCGTGCCCTGCCACAAGCCCGTGATCGACTTAGAAGACAACATGCTCTCCATTCAGGACGTCCTCGAGTCCATCAGTGTCGATGTCCCGGCGGGGCACGAGCCGCCTCCCGGCGCCCTGGCACCGTTCAGCTGGTTCACGGTGGCGCTCTGGTATCGCCTGCCGGCCGACGAAGGCCGCCAATTCGAGCAGCGCGTGAGGCGCGATCGCAGGGTAAATCACTCGTTTCCGGAGTGACTGCGCTCGCCGTGGAGGGGGTTCGTACCTTGCGCGCTCGCACAAAGGTCACGGTTTCCCGGTCGCCCAGCAGGGCGAGCACACGCTCCGCCTGTCCTGCCGCGTGGTAGGCGCGGCCGGCTGGGAAGAGGTCGCGAGCTATCCGATCCGCGTCGAGCATCGGCGGGTTGAGGCGCCGCCCCCTGACGAGGAGCCCTCCGCGCGGCCCGCCCGCACCCGTCGCGCGCCGCGCGCAGCCCAGGCGCCGAATCCGCCGGGAGGTTAGGGCATGAAGGGGGAGGCCGCCGCGCCCCGACGCCGTCACTTTGTGCCCAGGGCGTACCTGAACAACTTTGCTCGGCGCGGCTTGCGCCGTGGGCTGCGGGGCCCTGGTGGGTGCATTGTGCCACCGGAGGTAGCCAAGCACCGGCTTTTCTTGGAGATGGACAGCACCGTCCTTCCTGATCATACCCTCCATGTGATCGCGCGGGACGATGATTACTTCTTTGGGGTCGTGCAGTCCCGCGTCCACGAGGTATGGTCGCCGGCGCAAAGGCGCCCGCACGGGCGCCGGCAATGATCCCCGCTACACATCAGCTCGGCACCTTCGAGACCTTCCCCTTCCCCTGGCCGCCCGGCCAGGAGCCGGCCGGCGACCCCCGCGCCGGGGCCATCGCCGCCGCCGCCCGCGACCTCGTCGCCAAGCGCGACGCCTGGCGCAACCCGCTCGACGCAACCGCGGCCAAGCTCAAGCGCCGCGCCCTCACCAACCTCTACACCGCCCGCCCCGCCTGGCTCGCCCAGGCCCACGCGGCCACGATCCGGGCAGGCACGTCACCGCGCGCCGCCGGCAGGACGCGCTAGTGCGCCCGGCGGGGGCGCCATTCCGGGCCCGGCCCGAGGCACACCGGGGAACCCGCGGCGGGGCGCGTCGCACCTGTGCCGGCCGGCGGGTGACGGCGGGTGACGCGAGGGTGACGCCCTTGCCTCCCAGGCGCGTCACCCTGATTCTGCCTGCATGTAGCAGCAAATTGCGGATGGTGACGATGGTGACGACGCAACGACTTGATGGACGTAGAAGTCTGCCCTCTGCATCGTCACGCTACGCGAGAACGTCGCCGTGTCGCGGGGCCGGCTGAGGTGGCCGGCGCGTCGCCCGGCGCGGCAGGACGCCCGGTGGGTGGGCCGTGCGCGCCCCCGGCAATACTACGACACCCCGCTGGGTGGGCGGTGCGGCGACCCCCGGGCTTCTCATTGCGCCAGCCGGGTCAAACGCAGGGCCCGTTGCCCGGATTGGCCGCTGCCCGCCAGGGGCATGGGTCAGACGGCGGAGGCCGCCGGGCGCGCCTATCGTATTATCAAATCTTATTTCGTCCCCATCCAATAAGGACGTTATTGTCGTCACCATCGTCACCATCCGCGGTTTAGTGCTTGTTATAGTCGTAATCGTGGTGACGCGCCTGGGAGGCAAGGGCGTCACCCGCGCGTCACCTCGCGTCACCGCGCGTCACCCGCCGGCCGGTGGGGCGGGCGCGGGTCGCGGGCAAATAAGACCGGCGGTACCCTGCTGTGGGTACCGCCGGTCCGATTGGTGCCGCGTGGGGCGGGTCAGAAACTATCTCAAAATGCCTCAGCGGCGCGTAGGCTCTGTTCTAGGCAAGTGTAGCGTATTTTGAGATAGTTTCTTATAGCAAGTCTATGGCTTAAATCATGTTTGATTGTTGGCGCCAGCTTGACAGGACCCCAAGTTGGTGCTTTAATAGCAGCCACCCGACGATAGCTACGCAGATACAGCCCCGGTGGCGCAAATCTCCAGACATCTATGTTCAGCGCACACAATGATAGGAGAATGGATCATGGACGCGCAGACTCAGCCGGGCCCAATCGACAAGGAGCTGCTGAAGTCCGATCATTCCGCTGGGCTCTTGGATAGCCCTACGGCCGAGCCGGTTGAATGGAGTATTGATCGGTTGCACCATAACGCGATCATCCCTTCGACCGGCGGACTTTATCGCCTGGCCGGCACTGCCCGCGACGACGGGACCACACGCCCCTGGTCGCTGATACTCAAGGTGGCGCTTGCCCCGTCAGACCCTGAGAACGGGGACGAAAAGGACCCGCTCTACTGGAAGCGCGAGTGGCTGGCCTTCGCCTCCGGGCT
>CAWARZ010000008.1:0-245474 GCA_963784695.1 uncultured Chloroflexia bacterium
GAGCATGGCGTCGATCTGCCGGCGAGCGTGTTCTTCCGGTGTAGGCATGGGCTCGGCCCGCGGCGGCGCGGCCCACCGGCGCGGGGTACGGGGGCGGCGGCGGGCCGGCGCCCCGGGCGGATCAGTTGAGGTCCCTGAGTGATTGCGGCCCGGCCGTGCATCCGCGCCGCCGGTAGGCCCATTGTAGCAGGTGCCCCCACAACCCACAAGCGCCCGCCCGCAGGCCAATGTCCCATCGATGTACCATCCGCCCTCCCAGCCGGTCCGCGGCACCAAGCGAATTAGCACTAGCATTAGCACTAAAACGCCAACAGGCAACCAGCCCGGCATCCGCACGTTTTCAAGAAAGGGACAAACTGTGACAAACTCGGCCGCCCCGGCCGCCCGCCCGGCCCCGGGCCGCGGCGCCATCCCCGCCCCCAGGTTTGACGAACCCCCGCACGCACGGGTATAATGAGAAACGGTGGCCCGGACCCCCGCCGCGGCGCGGGGAGCGGGCGGGCACCCGCCGCCGTCGCGGTCCCGCGTGGGAACTCCGGCGCGGCGCTTTTGTTTGCCGGCCCGGCGCCGGGCAAGGAAGGGAGCAGGAGCAGCACAGCATGGCGGACACACAGCACGATGTCTCGGGCTTCGTCGAGGACATCGCCGATAAGAGCGACGACTTCTCGCGCTGGTACACCGACGTGGTCCTGCGCGCCGAGCTGGCCGACTATTCGCCGGTCCGCGGCTGCATGGTCATCCGGCCCTACGGCTACGCCCTCTGGGAGCACATGCGCGACTTCCTCGACGCCCGCATCAAGGGCGCCGGCTGCGTCAACGCCTACTTCCCCCTCCTCATCCCCAAGAGCTTCCTCGAAAAGGAAGCCGAGCACGTCGAAGGCTTCGCGCCCCAGGTCGCCTGGGTCACCCAGGGCGGCGACGAGGTGCTCGCCGAGCCGCTGGCCATCCGCCCGACCTCCGAGGCCATCATCGGCTACATGTACGCCAAGTGGATCCAGTCCTACCGCGACCTGCCCCTGCTGATCAACCAGTGGGCCAACGTCCTGCGCTGGGAGAAGGTCACCCGCCTCTTCCTGCGCACCGCCGAGTTCCTCTGGCAGGAGGGCCACACCGTCCACGCCACCTTCGACGAGGCCCAGGACCGCACCATGGAGATGCTCGAGGTCTACCGCCGCTTCGCCGAGGAAGACCTGGCCATCCCGGTCGTGCCCGGCCGCAAGTCCGAGAGCGAGAAGTTCGCGGGCGCCGAGCGCACCTACTCCATCGAGGCGCTGATGGGCGACGGCAAGGCCCTGCAGGCCGGCACCTCGCACAACCTGGGCGACCACTTCGCCCGCGGCTTCAACATCAAGTTCCTCGACCGCGACGGCGTCGAGAAGTACGCCTTCACCACCTCGTGGGGCCTCTCGACCCGCACCGTCGGCGCCCTCATCATGGTCCACGGCGACGCCCAGGGCCTCATCCTGCCGCCCAAGGTCGCGCCCTTCCAGGTCGTCTTCGTGCCCATCTGGCGCAAGGATGCCGAGAAGGAGGCCGTCTTCGCCACCATCCGCGACCTGGCCCAGACACTGACCAATCACGGCGTGCGGGTGAAGGTCGACTGGAACGAGACGACCACGCCGGGCTACAAGTTCAACGAGTGGGAGCTCCGCGGCGTGCCCCTGCGCGTCGAGGTCGGCCCGCGCGACGTGCGCGACGGCCAGGCCGTGGTCGTCCGCCGCGACACCCGCGCCAAGGAGGCCGTCGCCCACTCGGCGCTCGCCGCCCGCGTGCAGACCCTGCTCGACGAGATGCAGCAGGCGCTCTACGATCGTGCCGTGCGCTTCCGCGCCGAGCACACCCACTGGGCCTCCGACTACGCCGAGTTCCAGCGCCTGATCGAGGACCGCGGCTTCATCGAGGCCTGGTGGTGCGGCAACGCCGCCTGCGAGACGCAGATCAAGAACGACACCAAGGCGACGATCCGCTGCATCCCGCTCGACCAGAGCGCGCACCCGGGCTCCGGGGACGTGCCTGCTCTGCGGCGAGCCGGCGGACCAATGGGCGCTCTTCGCCCGCGCCTACTAGTGCGCCGGTGCGGGGCAGTGCCGCCCCGCGCCTGACCCGGAGGGTCCGGCCACGACATTCTGGAACCGCATCCGCCCCGTGCCCGCGGTCTCGCAGGAAGATCTGCGCGACGGCCTGCGTCGCCTCGGCGTGCGCCCCGGCGACCATCTGGTCATGCACACCGCCCTCTCCAGCTTTGGCCGCGTCGAGGGCGGCCCGCCGGGCCTCATCGGCGCCGTGCTCGCCGTGCTCGGCCCGAGCGGCACCCTCATGGTGCCGACGATGACCTGGCGCTCCTGCTACCTGCGCGCGCCCGGCGGCCGCCTGCCCGAGGGCATCCGCCCCTACGACCCGGCCACCACGCCCTGCGACGCCGACATGGGCCGCGTGCCCGAGACCCTGCGCCGCCGGCCCGACGCCCGCCGCAGCCCCCACCCGCTCATGTCGGTGGCCGCCGTCGGCGCCCTGGCCGAGACGCTGACCGCCGACCACCCCGTCGCCGACCCCTTGCGGCCCTACCGCACGCTCGCCGCCCACGGCGGCCGCATCCTGTTGCTCGGCGTCGATCACACGCGCAACACCACGATCCACAGCGCCGAGTTCCTGGCCGGCCTGCCCCACATCAGCGGGCCCGGTTACGCGCTCACGCTGGACCAGACGGTGGAGGGCGGGCTGCGCGTGCCCGAGATCCCGCGCGAGCCCGATTGCAGCCTGGGCTTCGACGCGCTCAACGAGATCTTGCCCCGCCGCCAGCAGCAGATCGGCGGGTGCATCGCCTGGCTCCTCGAGGGGCAAGATGTCATCGATCGCACCCTGGCGCTCCTGCGCTCCAATCCCGGCGCCCTGCTCTGCGACCATCCCGCCTGCCAGACCTGCCTACGGGGCCGCCGCATGTACCGCGAGCCGGTCGCCTTCGCGCCGCCGAACTTCGCGGCGGTGCCGGCGGGCGACCCGGGGAGTGCCGGCGTTTCCTAGCGCCGCCGCTCCCACCTCCGGCGCCTGAAGGGAGCCTATCCGCCATCGTGCCCCAGCGTTCCACCCGTGCCGCTCCGGCCCTGCTCGTCGTCGGGCTGGCCGTGCTCGTCGTGCAGTTGGCCGGCCGCGTCCCCGCTGCCCCGCCCCCCGCACTGCCCACGCCGACGCCCGTGCCCCCGCTCGTGCAGACCGCCAATCCCAAGATCGGCGTGCACACCCGCCTGACCGACGAGGCCGACCCGGCCAAGATCCGCGAGACGCTGCAGTTGGTGCACGACATGGGCGCGCCCTGGATCACCGAGTACTTCCCCTGGAGCTACATCCAGCCCGACGACGCCGCCCACTTCGACTGGACGCACGCCGACACCGTGATCGACGCCGCCCAGGCCGCGGGTCTGACCGTGATCGCCCGGCTCGACGGCACGCCCGCCTGGGCCCGCCCGGCGAACTCCACCTGGAAGTACCTCGACCCCGACCACTACGCCGACTTCGCCGCCTTCGTCGGCGCCTTTGCCGCCCGCTATAAGGGCAAGGTGAGCTACGTCATCGTCTGGAACGAGCCGAACGTCAGCGCCGAGTGGGGCGGCCGCCCGCCTGACCCTGCCGCCTACACCGCCCTGCTCAAGCAGGCCTATCGCGCCGCCAAGGCCGCCAACCCCGCCTGCACCGTGCTGCTCGCCGGCCTCGCGCCCACGCTGGAGCCGCCCGGCAGCCCCTGGGGCCTGCGCGACACCACCTTCCTCGACGGCGTCTACGCCGCGGGCGGCCGCCCCTACTTCGACGCCCTGGCCGTGCACGCCTACGGCGGCACGGCCCCGCCCGACGACCCGGCGGGCCCGAACAAGCTCAACTTCGCGCGCACCGAGATCCTGCACGACGTCCTCGTCGCCCACGGCGACGGCGCGCGCCCCGTCTTCGTCACCGAGGGCGGCTGGAACGACAGCCCCCGCTGGGCGCTCGCCGTGCGCCCCTACCAGCGCATCGACGACACCATCGCCGCCTACGCCAAGGCCCTGCGCGACTGGCCCTGGTGCCGCGCGGTGACCCTCTGGGCCTTCCGCTACCCGCAGCCCGCCTATACGTACTTCGACAACTACACTTTCGTCACGCCCGATTTCGTGCCCAAGCCGATCTATTACGAGGTGCAGCGCTATGCGCATCCCTAGGTGGGCCCTCGACGTGCTGCTCGGGCTGCTGCTGCTCGGGCTCGGCGGCCTCGTCTGGGCGGGCAGCCGCCCCCTGCCCGATCCCACCTGGGACCGCGTGCAGACCTCGGGCGTGCTGCGCATCGGCACCGACGCCACCTATCCGCCCTTCGAGAGCCTGCAGGACGGCGCGTTCGCCGGCTCCGACATCGACCTCGGCCGGGCGGTCGCCGCGCGGCTGGGCGTGCGCGCGGAGTTCGTCAGCATCGCCCTCGACGGCCAGTACGATGCCCTGCTGTCGGACAAGGTCGACTGTCTGCTGTCCGCGCTGCCGTTCATCTACGAGCGCCAGAAGGAAGTCCGCTACTCGCAGCCCTACTTCGACGCCGGGCCGCGCATCGTCGTGCGCGCCGACGATGCGCGCGTCACCGGCCCGGCCGACCTCAGCGGCCTGGCCGTCGGCGTCGAGTTGGGATCCGACGCCGACATGGCGGCACGCCGCTTGCAAAAGGGAATGGTGCCTGGCCTGCAACTGCATTCGGATTACCACAGCGCGGCGGATGCGCTCGCCGCCCTTGCCGCCGGCCGCCTCGATGCCGTGATCGCCGACCCGCTCGGCCTGGCTGCCGCGCCCCAGCGCACGAGCCTGCGGGCCCTGAGTCCCCCGCTCGTCGCCGAACCCTATGTCGCCGTGCTCCCGGTGGACAGCCCGCGCTTGGCTGCCGCCGTCGACGCGACTATTGCCGACCTGCGCGCATCCGGGACCCTGGCGCAAATGATGAATGACGCGCGCGCGACACCCTGAAGACTATGGATGACCTATCTGCCGGCCCCGAGCCGGCCACCCTCGAAGACCGGTACCCGCCCATTGAGCGGATTCTGCTGCGGCATGGCGCGCGCGGCATGGACCGCATCGCCCGCCACCTACCGGCCGACTACTGTGCCCGCGCTGCCCAGGACGCCTGGGACGCCCGTGCGCACGTCGTGCTGACCACCGGCTTCCACGTCGCCGGGCGGCCTGAGACGGACGGTCCGCCGGGCACCTTCTTCCTGGCTCGCGGGCTGGCCCAGGTCGGCGCGCGCGTCACCTTCGTCTCCGAGGGCGAGACGCTGCAGCTGTTGCAGGCGCTCGCGGCCGCCATGTGGCCGGCCCTCCCGCCGCCCGATTACGTCGCCTTCCCGATCGCCGGGCCGGCCGCCAGCCGCGCCTTCGCGCAGACGCTACTCGAGCGCCGCCGGCCCACCGCGGTGATCGCCGTCGAGCGCTGCGGCCGCTCGGCCGAGGGGCGGTATCTCAACCGTCGGGGTCGCGACATCACCGCCTACACCGCGCAGATCGACGACCTGTTCACCGGGGCCGGCGTGCCCACGATCGGCGTCGGCGACGGCGGCAACGAGATCGGCATGGGCTGCGTGGCCGCCGCCCTGCGCGAGGATCTGGACTACCCGGCGCCCTGCGTCACCCCGGTCGACCATCTCGTGGTGGCCACCGTCTCCAACTGGGGCGCCTACGGCATCCTGGCCTACCTGAGCGCGCACGCCGGGCGCAACCTGCTGCCCGGCGACGATGAGTTGGTTGCCGCGCTGCGCCTGCTGGCCGACCTGGGCGCGGTCAACGGCATGAGCGGCCGGGCCGAGGCCATGGTCGACGGCTTCGCGCTCGAGGTGGACACCGAGATGCTCGACGCGCTGCGGGCGGCCATCCCGCCGTACGAGGTCTGGCCGGCCCGGCGGCGGGCGGCCGATCCGCCGCGGCAATCGTAACGCGCGGCCGCTGCCGCCGCGCCTGGAAGCGAGGCGCCTGATGCCTGAACCGACCGCGGCCGCACCGCAAGCCCTGCGCGCGGCTATTCGTCCCGGCGACTGGACCGGCCCCACGGCCGGCCTGGCCCCGGGCTACGCCCAGGCCAACCTGGTGATCCTGCCGGAGGCCGAAGCCGCCGAGTTCCGCGAGTTCTGCCGGCGCAACCCGCGTCCCTGCCCGCTGCTCGAGGTCACCGCGCCGGGCGACCCGGTGCCCCACCACCTGGCGCCCGGCGCGGACCTGCGCACCGACGTGCCGCGCTACCGCGTCTACCGGGACGGAGCGCTCGTCGCCGAGCCGGCGGAGATCGCCGACCTCTGGCGCGACGACCTGGTCGCCTTCCTCATCGGCTGCAGCTTCACCTTTGAGCAGGCGCTGCTCGACGCCGGGGTACCCGTGCGCCACATCGCGCTCGGCCGCAACGTGCCGATGTATCGCACCAACCGGCCCTGCACACCCGTCGGCCCCTTCGCCGGCCCGTTGGTCGTCAGCATGCGCCCCATGCCGCCCGATCTGGTTGACCGTGCCATTGCCGTCACGGCGCGCTACCCGCGCATGCACGGCGCGCCGGTCCACATCGGCGACCCGGCGGCGCTCGGCATCGCCGACCTCGCCCACCCCGACTACGGCGACGCCGTCCCGGTCGGGCCAGACGAGGTGCCCGTCTTCTGGGCCTGCGGCGTCACCCCGCAAGCCGTCGCCGTCGCCGCCCGCGTGCCCTTCATGATCACCCATGCCCCCGGCCACATGTTCGTCACCGATCGCACCGACGCCGAGATCCTGGATGAAGCTGAACAACTATGAACGTAACTGTTGACAAACATTGAACAACGATCTATAATGACGGTGGACATCGTATAGGGAAGTGCAACGCGCCGCCGCTGAGGGGCCTACCGGACGGCGCCGGTTCCGCGTTCGTCGGAGTGAGAGGAGTCGGGGCATGTTACTGCTGGTTGGGGGTACCGGGTTCGTCGGCGGCTATCTGTTGGAAGCCTTGGACAAGCGTATGCCGCGCAATCAGGTGCGCGTGCTGGCGCGCAGCGACGCCGACGTGCAGACGCTGCGCGCGCAGGGCTGGGACACCGCGCTGGGCGACATCACCCGCCCGGAGACGCTGGGGCCGGCACTCGAGGGCGTCGATACAGTGATCAATCTGGTGGCGCTGATCCGCGCCAAGAACGGACAGACGTTCGAGCGCGTCATGGGCGCCGGGCACCGCGATCTGGTCGACGCCGCGGGCCAGGCGGGGGTCGGGCTCTTCGTCTACATGAGCGCCCTGGGCACGAGCGCCGATGCGGTCGGCCTGTCGCAATACTACCGCTACAAGTGGGCGAGCGAGGAGTACCTCCGGCAGAGCGGCCTGCCGTACATCATCTTCCGCCCGTCGTTCCTCATCGGCCCAGGCGGCGAGTTCGCCCAGTTGCTGAACATGCTCACCCTGCTGCCGATCGTGGCCGTGCCCGGCCCCGGCGACTACCCGGTGCAGCCGATGTACGTACGCGACCTGGCCCGCTACACGGCCGAGATGCTCGACGATCCCCGGGCGCGCAACCAGGTGCTGGAGGTTGGCGGCCCGGCGACCATGCGCTTCGACGAGATGCTGCGCCGCACGCTGAAGGCTAAGGGCAAGCGCGGCTGGCTCATCCACATGCCGCTGCCGCTGATGCGCCTGACCGTGCCCCTCATCGCCCGCGTCCTGCCCGCGCTGATCACCGAAGACCAGTTCAACATGCTGCTCGCCGGCAGCGCCACGACCGACACGCGCCTGCCCGAATGGACCGGCTTTGCCCGCACGCCCTTCGTCGAGGCCATGCGCATCGCCCGCAAGTCGCCGCCGCCCGCCACCAACGTCGCCGCCGCGCGGGCGCGGGCGGCCCACCACGCCTGACCTCCCGACACTCGACCGTGGCGGGCATTCGGCCGGGATCGCGCGGCGGCTTGCGGCCCTCACCCCCGGCCGCTCTCCCGAATTCAGGAGAGGGGAGTGCGATTCGGCCGGAGCCGGCCGGGATCGCCTGTGGGAGCGGACTCCGCCCCGCGATGCTGAGGCACGAATCCGTTCGGGATCTGCCGGGTTCGTCTGTGGGAGCGGGCTCAGTCCCGCGAGGATCCCGCCTGACCGCGCGGCCCCGAATCAAGCCGGGATGGTACGGGCGAGATCGCCGGGAGCCAGCGCCGACACGTTTCCAGCCCGGTGTCCAGATACGCGGCCGTGGAGGCCGCCCGGCCGGGCGGCCGCGCGCGTAGCGCCGGGTCCGGCGCGGCCGCCAGGCAGTTGACCCCGCGGACCGAGTGCGGCGAAGGGGCGCGGGGGCACGGTCCCGCTCAGGCGCGGGGCGCGGGTAGCTCCAGGGCCGCGACCGTGCGGGCCAGCCGGGCCAGCGCCTGCAGCAGATCTTGCCAGAGCGCGAAGACGGCCCGCGCCAGCGGCGTGGGGCGGCCCGTCGGGTGGCCCCAGACCGCCTCCGGCGTGTCGGTCAGCAGGGATTCGGTCGCCTGGAAGCGATAGCGGATCTGCTTGAGCGCCACCATCCACTCGGCCGCCCCCCAGGAGCGCCGCCGCGCGGCGACCGTGTCGGAGTCAAGCACCGGCGGCGCGTCGCGCGCGTCAAGCAGCGCCAGCAGCGCCGGGTAGACTCGCACGTCGAGGTCGAGCGCCAGATCGAGCACCTGCGCGCGCACGGGCGGTGAACCGCCCGGCGGCGTCGCCGTCAGCAGCGCGTCGGGCACCTGGCTGGCTAACCAGAGGTACTCCTCCAGCGTGGTGGCCACGTGGGGAATCAGTCCCTTGCGTAGATACGCTTCTCCGTACATGATCGACCTCCGTGGAGCTTCAGGGCTGCGCCGGCAGCGGCGTGGCGCCGGGCGGCGTGGTCGGCGCGGGGGCGGGCGTGGGTACGCCGCCCGGCGCGTCGAGGTACTGCTCGACGCCTAGCTGGCCAAGCAGCACGTCGCCGAACTCGGGCGCCGCGCCGGGGTGTAGCTCGAAGCGGGCGCGCTCAAAATACTGGACCTGGTAGGTCCGGCCGTCGATCTGGTTCCGTTCCTGCAGCGGCTCCGAGATGGGGAAGCCGAATTGCTTCCAGCTCCCGTACTGCGTCCAGAACGTCAGGAAAGCGCCGCTCAGGGTATGCTGCGTTTCGGGGTACCAGGCGCGGGTGGGTCCGAGGTCCGCGGGCTCCGGCACCGGCTGGAACGCGGGCTGGTCTTGCCGCCCGCGCGCCGCCACGACGCCGAGCCGCCCCAGCTGCACGTCGTTCGGCGGCGGCTGCTCCGGGTGGAGCTCGTAGCGCGCCCGCTGGAACCACTGTACCAGGTAGATCCGCCCGTCGTCGGGGCTCACCTCGTAGTGCGCGTCGCTGATGGGGTAGCCGTTGATCGCCACGCTCTGCTGGTACGTGTAGGGCCCCTGCCACATCGCCAGGAAGCGCCCGGTGACCGCGAAGCCGGTCTCGGTGAAGAAGTGGGTCGTCTCGGGGAGGGGATTCGCGCTGCCGAGCGGCAGCAGCGACACGCCCAGTCCGGCCACCAGGGCCAGGTAGATGAACGCCCGTCCGTCGGGCAGGGGCACACGCATATGCTCCATGATACCCGGCCGGCCGCGCCGCTGCAAGCGCCATGCGCGGGCACGGATCCTGATGCGGCGGCTCGCGGCTGCGTTCGGCGCGGCCGCGACCGGCAGCATGGCCGGCACGCCGCGCGGAAGGCGGCCCGGCTCAGGGGAGGACGACGATGGTGCTCTTGTTGCGCGAGGCCGACGTGGCGCGGCTGGTGACGATGCCCGAGATGGTGGCGGCGCTCGACGGCGCCTTCGGGGCGCAGGGCGCGGGCCGGGCGACGAACGAAGCGCGCCGCCGTGTGCGCGCGCCCGGCGGCGGCACGCTGCACGTCCTGGAAGCCGCCCTACCGACCGAGGGCGTGCTCGGATTCAAAGCCTACACCGGCTTCCGGCCGAAGACCCGCTTCCTGGTGGCCATCTACGACAGCACGGACGGCCGGCTGCTCGCGCTGATCGAGGCCGACCGCCTCGGCCAGTTGCGCACGGGCGCCGCTAGCGGCCTCGCCACGCGCTACATGGCCCGCCCCGCCGCGCCCGGCACACCCTACGTCGTCGGCTGCTACGGGGCCGGGTATCAGGCACGCACGCAGGTCGAAGCCGTCTGTGCCGTGCGCCCCGTCAGCCGCGTGCAAGTCTACAGCCCGACGCGCGACTCGCGCGACGCCTTCGCGGCGGAGATCCGCGCCGACCTGAGCGTCGAGGCGGTAGCCGTCGATTCGCCCGCGGGCGCCGCGCAGGACGCGGCGGTGATCGTCACCGCGACGACGGCGCGCGAGCCCGTGCTGCGTGCCGAGTGGCTGGCCCCCGGCACGCACGTCAACGCCGCGGGCGCCAACCTGCTGCTGCGCCGCGAGCTCGACGATCAAGTGATCGCCCGCGCCGGGCTCGTCGCCGTCGACTCGATCGACCAGGCGCGCCTGGAGGCGACCGACCTGATCAGCCCGTGGGAGCGGGGCCTGCTCTACTGGGAACGCGTGGTCGAGCTCCGGCAGATCGTCGCCGATCAGGTGCCCGGCCGCACCGATCCCAACGAGATCACCGTCTTCAAGTCCCTCGGCATCGGCCTGGAGGACGTGGCAGCCGGCGCGCTGGCCTACCGCAAGGCGCGGGAGGCCGGCATGGGGCAGGAGGTCTCTTTCCTCGACTAGCCGGGCCTGGCCCCGCTGGAGTTTACATAACGTGGACGAGGTTCCCGATCCTCCCACTCGCCGGCCGCCTCGCGCCCCCGGCGACCTGGCGCCGCCGGCGGAGCGCTTCGCCCGCTTCGGCGCGGAGGAGTGCCGCGACACGGCGCCACTCTACGCCGCGCTCGCGGCCGGCGTGGCCGCCGACCTGGCCGTGCTGGCGCTCGCCGCGGCCGCACCGCCTGGTCAGCCCGCGCCCAACCTGCTCTTCGCCGCCGTGCAGGACCTGTTGCTCGGCGGCGTCGCCGATCCCCTGGCCGCCTACTATCCCGGCCTGACAGCCGATCCCTGGCCGCCGGAGGATGCCTACCCGGCCTTCGCCGCCTTTTGCCGCGCCCACGCCCCCGCGATCCGCGTGCGGCTCCAGACCCGCCTCGTGCAGACCAACGAGGTGCGCCGTGCCGCCTGCCTGCTGCCCGCCTTCGCCCGCGTCGCCGCGCGCGAGGACGGGCGCCCGCTCGCCTTGATCGAGATCGGGGCCAGCGCCGGTCTGCTCCTGGCCTGGGACCGCTACGGCTACGACTACGGCGCCGCCGGGCGCTTCGGCATGCGCGACGCGCCTGTGCAACTGGCTTGTGAATGGCGCGGGCCCGGCCCGCCCGCGATCCCTGACCCGCTGCCGCGGGTCGCCTTTCGGGTTGGGCTCGACCTGCACCCCATCGACGTGCGCGACCCGTCCGAGGTCCGCTGGCTGCGGGCGCTGATCTGGCCGGAGCACCGCGACCGCGCGGCGTTGCTGGATCGGGCGCTCGCCGTCGTCGCGGCGAATCCGCCGCCCCTCTGGGCCGGCGACGCCCTCGCGCTGCTGCCCGCCGCGCTGGCAGCGGCGCCGACCGGCGCTACGCTGTGCCTCTACCACAGCTTCGTGCTCAACCAGTTCGCCCCGGCGGCGCGCGCCCGCCTGGACGACCTGCTCGCCGCCGCGAGCGCGTGGCGCCCCATCTACCGCATCAGCCTGGAGCACGCCGCCTCGCAGCAGGCCGATCTCACGGTCATCTGCTACCGCGGCGGCGCCGTCACGGCCGAGTGCCTCGCCGCGTGTCAGCCGCACGGCGCCTGGATCGCCTGGGACGCTCCGCCGTAACATGCTGTAACATGCGCACAGGGGATCCTGTCATACCCATCCGGTACAATGAGAGGGTAAGGGTCCGCACACGTGGGATCGCGGGCCCGGGAAGGCAGAAAGGAACCCAAGGATGAAACAACTCTTGATGCTCGCGGCGCTGCTGATCGCCGGGGCCTCGTTGCTCGCGGCCTGCGGCCAGCAGATCACCGGCGCGGAGATCGTGCAGCACGTGCGCGATACCGCGGCCAACACGACCAGCGCGCACTTCGTCGTGCACGTGGCGGGCCAGGTGAACGGTCAGGCCGCCAACAGCATGCTCGGCGGCACGCATCTGACCGATATGAACGGCGACGTGACCCTCGAAGTCTGGTATCAGAAGCCCAACCTGCTCAAGGCCCAGATCCTCTCGACGAGCCAGAGCAAGTACACCGGCGCCATGATCGTCCACGACGGCAGCTATCTCTGGGCCTATGACCCGCAGAGCAAGATCGCCTACAAGCTCGACACCTCGGCGCTGCAGAGCGTCGCGGGCCAGGCGAACATTCCCGCCGACCTGCAGGGCATGCTGGCGAACCCCGACCTGCCCACGGCGATCGACCAGGTGCTCGCCCTGACCGACTACACGGTCGGGCCGAATGAGAAAATCGGCAGCTATAACACGTATCGGCTCGACCTGAAGCCGAAGGCCGGCAGCGCGGCCGCGCAGCTCGCGCCCGACGCCCAGGCCACCGTCTGGGTCGACCAGGCCTCGTGGGTGCCGGTGAAGATCACCGCGAGCGCCAGCCAGGGCAGCGGCTCTCTGGAGATGACCACGCTGGAGCTCAACCCGACCCTGCCGGCCGATACGTTCCAGTTCGCGCTGCCGCAGGGCGGCCACGTGGTCGACCTGACCGGCCTGACCCCGCGCTCGATGACCCTCGCCGAGGCGCGCCAGACCGCGCAGGCGGCCGGCTACACGCTGCTCGAGCCGAGCTACGTGCCCGCGGGCGCCACCCTGGTGCAGGTCATGGCCAGCCGTGGCCTCATGGGCAGCGGCGCCAGCACGATTATGAACTATAGCGGCGGCAGCAACGCGCCGACCTTCTGGATCAGCGAGCTCCACGGCACCGCGCCGCTGGGCAAGTTCGGCCAGAGTGGGCCCAAGCTGCCCGACTCGGGCCAGACGGTCACCGTGCGCGGCGTCCAGGGCCACTACGCGGCGAATACCGCGAAGGACTCCAACGCCCCGACGGCCGTCCTCTGGTGGAAGGAGTTGGGCAGCGGCCTGACGATCGCCATCGGCGGCCAGCTGTCCCAAGATGAGATGCTCAAGATCGCCGCGGGGCTGAAGTAAGCGCCCGGCGCACGCGCCGCATCACCGCGGGGGCTCGGCCCGGCCGAGCCCCCGCGGCTGCATCCGCCCTGCCCCCGAAAGGCGTACCCTGAATAGTATGACTGATCTCCTAACCCGCGCGGCCCCCGCGGCCGCGCCGTCGCCTGCCCCGCCGCTGATCGCCCTGCAGGGCCTCGTACGGCGCTACAAGATGGGCGGCGCCGTCGTCGAGGCCGTCGCCGGCATCGATCTCGACATCGCCCGCGGCGAGTTCGTCGCCCTCATGGGCGCCTCGGGCTCGGGCAAATCGACCGTGCTCAACCTGATCGGTGGCCTCGACCGGCCGACGGCGGGCCGCATCGCGGTCGACGGCGTCGACCTGGCGCAGGCGAGCCCGCGGGCCCTCGTGCTCCACCGCCGGCAGCGCGTCGGCTTCATCTTCCAGAGCTTCAACCTGTTGGCCCAGCGCACCGCGCTCGAAAACGTCGAGCTCCCGCTCATGCTGAGCGGCCGCCCCGTGGCGGAGCGCCGCGCGCGGGCGCGCGCCCTGCTCGAGCAGGTGGGCCTGACCGGCCGCCTGACGCACCGCCCCAGCGAGCTGTCGGGCGGCGAGCAGCAACGCGTCGCCGTGGCGCGCGCCCTCGCGAACGAGCCGCTGATCCTGCTGGCCGACGAGCCGACGGGCAACCTGGACAGCACGACCGGGGCGGGCGTGATGCGCCTGCTGCGCGACCTCAACGCGCGCGGCCTCACCCTCGTCGTGGTCACGCACGATCCGGCCGTCGCCGCCTACGCCGGCCGCGTGGTCCATCTGCGCGATGGCCAGGTGATCGAGATCACCGTGCAGCACCCCGCGGGCCTGGACGCGCCGGGCGCGGAGGGCGCGGCATGACTTTCCGCGACGTGCTCGGCACCGCCTTCTCGAACCTGGGCCGGCGGAAGATCCGCACCGTGCTCACCGCCGTCGGCGTCTGGGTGGGCATCCTGACCATCGTCACCATGATCTCGCTCGGCGTCGGCCTGCAGACGCAGGTGACCGACACGATCAAGCAGTGGGGGCTGGATACCGTCTTCGTCACGCCCAAGAGCAGCGGCGGGGACGCCGCGGGCGGCGCCTTCAATCCCTTCGCGCAGCCGCGGCCCGCCCACCCGATCACGCCCGCCGAGGTTGCCACTCTGCGCGCCCTGCCGGGCGTCCTCTCGGCCGTGCCCTACATGAGCCTGCCCGACGGCCTGGCGATGACGGTCGACCTCAACGGCAAGACGGCGCCGCTGCGGGTCGTCCCGCCGGTCAGCAGCCGTGCGCTGCTGGAGCCGCCCGTCACCGTCCTCGCCGGCCGGGCCCTCGCCGGCGCAGCGGATAGCCGCGGCCTGGTGCTCAGCGAGGCCTACCTGCGCAGCCAGGGTATGGCCCGCGCGACCGAGGCCGGCCTGATCGGCCGCCAGGTCACGATCCACGTGCTCGCCCCGCGCGGCGACCACGCCGATTTCCCGGCCGCCATCGTCGGCGTCGACACGGCGCTGACCGGCGCCCAATTGGGCACGGCCGACGTCGTCGACATCATGAAGTGGTGGTACAACGACCCGAACATCCTGCAGACCCAGGGCTACGCGCCCGTGGTGGTCCGTACCGCGTCGCTGACTGCCGCCGGGCAGGTGTCGGCGAGCGTCACCGCGTTAGGCTTCCAGAGCTCCACGCTGCAGTTCCTGCTCGATCAGGTCAACCGCATCTTCCTGATCGTCGAGACCGCGCTCTCGGGCATCGGCCTGCTGGCGCTGCTCGTCGCCAGCATCGGCATCACGAATACGATGATCATGGCGATCTTCGAGCGCACGCGCGAGATCGGCGTGCTCAAGGCCCTGGGCGCCTCGAACGGCGACGTATTGCGGCTGTTCATGGTCGAGGCGGCCGCGCTGGGCCTGCTCGGCGGCATCTGCGGCGTCGTCGGCGGCTGGCTGCTCACGCTGCTGCTCGACTGGGGCGCGCACGCCTACCTGCAGTCGCAGCAGATGACCATGCCCGGCGCCTTCTTCCTGATCACCCCCGGCCTGGTGGCGGGCGCACTGGCCTTCGCCACGCTGGTCGGCCTGCTGGCCGGGCTTTATCCCGCCCTCCGCGCGGCGCGCCTCGACCCGGTGGCGGCGCTGCGGCACGAATAGCGGCGCCGGGCAGCCCTCACGGGTGCCCGGCGCCGGATCAACGATTCAGGATCCCCTAACCTCCGCGCCTCAGCGCCCGATGTCCTTCCGTTGGAAGCGGCGCGGTGGCGAGGACCAGCGCGGCCGCGGCGGCGACGAGCAGGCCAAGCACGTTCGCCGCCTGCCAGCCGTCGATCATCGGCTTGCCGTAGTAGTAGAGGGCCGAGAGGTGCAGGACGCCGTCGCCCCAGCCCAGCTCGGGGCCGATGAAGGTGATGGCGAACCAGATCACCAGCAGGAAGCTGAGCAGGCCGGTGTCCACGGCCGTGCGCAGCCAGCCGGCGAAGAGGTAGCCGAGGGCCGCGATCAGCAGCCCGAGCGGGATCATCGACAGCGAGGCCGCGGCGACGTGGTTCGCGTCCAGCACCAGGCCGCCGGTCAGCGCGGCCAGCAACGTCGCGGCCAGGGTGAGCACGCCGATGAAGACCGTGCCCGTGGTCAGCGCGCCGAAGCGGGCGAGCAGCACGCGCAGGCGCGGCTGGGGCGTGGCGAGCACGAGCTCATGCAAGCCGTCTTCCTCGTCCGACGCCCAGCGGCTCGCCTGGGTCACGGCATAGGCCATGAGCAGCAGGGGCATGAGGACGAAGAAGAAGCTCATGAGCGTGTCGTTGAGGCCCGCGGCATCCTTCCCGCCGACGTTCGTGAGCAGCTCCTGCAGCATCGGGGTGCCGGCGGCCAGGTCCTGCAATTGCTGCGACGTTTGCTCGACGATTACGACCATGAAGGCGGCAAAGCCGGCGATGCCGAGCGTCCACCAGAGCGTGGGCGCGACGATCATCGCCAGGCTGCGGGCATAGAGCCCGCGGAGCGACCAGTCGTTGACGGGCAAGGCGCGCGCGGGCGCCACGGCGCGATGCGCGCCCGCCCGGCCAGGCAGGCTGATGATGCCGCCGATGTCGCGCCGCACGAAGAGCGCCACCGCCGCCGCGGTGAAGACGACGCTCAGGGCGAACAGCACCAGGAGCGCGACGGGGTCGGTGCCGTAGCTGGGGACCAGCGGCTTGCTCAGGTTGTAGTAGTAGACGGGCGAAAGGCGGGAGAGCCAATCGGTGCCCGGGACGACGCGGTGGATCATGTCGACGATGATCGCGACGAACAGCAGGCCCCCGGTAATGCCCGCCGCGGTGCGGCGCTCCAGCGTGAACTGGGCGAGGAACAGCGCCAGCGAGCCGAAGACGCCGCAGGCGAGCACCAGATTGAACGCGAAGAGGAGCGCGTCGCCCAGCGGGATGCTCGGACTGACGGTCAGGCCGCCGGCATAGGTGAGGAGGCCGATCAGCACGCCCATGCCCAGCAGGGCGACCCACATGGCCGCGACCTTCTCGAGCGCCACGCGCGCGCGGCTGATCGGCAATGCCAGCAGCGGATCGAGCGCGCCGCGCTCTTCCTCGCCGCGCAGCGTGCGGCTGGCGACGAGGATCGGCCAGAGCGCCATCACGAGGACCGTGAAGCCGTACTTCCAGGTGGCGTAGCCGCCGGGCGTGTCGAGCTTGATCGGCTCGGCCATCCAGGAGAACGAGGCGCCCAGGCTAACCAGGGACGCGCGTGCCTCCGGCGTGGCTACGAGCTCGTTCACGGCGGGCAGCACGGCGAGCATCAGCAGCCCCAGACCGCAGCCCCAGCCGAAGATCCCGACGCGGAACTCGCGGAGCGTTTTCAGGAAGACGTTACGAAACCACACCTTGGGCCTCCTTGCCGTTCTGGCCCGCCGCGGCGGCAGGCTCGTAGTAGCGCAGGAAGATGTCTTCCAGGCTCGGCTCATGGCTGCTCAGGCTGACGATCGGGTATTGGGCGGCCGCCTTGATCAGCGCGTCGGGCGTGCCCGCGACGGTGAAGCGCAGTGCATTGCCGTCTGCGAGCCGCTCGACCTCCTGGACACCTGCGACGCCCTGGAAGGCCGCGGCGGGGATGGCCGCGCCGAAGGTGATGTTGACGAGATAGCGCTGGATATCCTTAAGCTCGGCGACGCTACCGGTGCGTACCAGGCGCCCCTCGCGGATGATGGCGACCCGGCTGCAGGTCTGCTCGACCTCGCTCAAGATGTGGGACGAGAGGAACACGGTTTGCCCCGCGTCGCGGGCCTCGCCGACCATGCGCGTAAACTCGTGCTGGTTGATCGGGTCGAGGCCGTTGGTCGGCTCGTCGAGGACGAGCAGGCGCGGTCGGTGCATAAAGGCCTGAATCAGGACCACTTTGCGCTTGTTCCCGCTCGAATACTGCCGGAACCGCTTGGTCGGATCCAGCTCCAGACGCTCGATCAACGCTTTCAGATAGGTCTGATCGACGCCGCCCCGCAGGTGGGCGAAGTACTCGAGGATCTGGCCGCCGGTCATGCTGGGATCGAAGGCGGGCTCGCCGGGCAGATAGCCGGCGATCTTGTGGACGGCCACGGCGTCCTGCCACACGTCCATGCCGGCGATGCGGGCGGTGCCCGAGTTGGCGTGGAGCATGGCCATCAGGGTGCGGATGGTGGTGGTCTTGCCGGCGCCGTTCGGGCCGAGAAAGCCGAACACTTCGCCCTCATCCACCGTAAAGGAGACATCGATAATGCCGCGGGCGCTGCCGTAGCTCTTGGTCAGGTGCGCGACTTCGATCAGTGCGCTCATGGTGATCTCCCTGTCTACTGCAATCCTTGTTCAACTGCCTGGAGTTTCTCCAGCCACTCTCCCACAATCCGTTTGCCGGCCGTCTCGTCCCCAGGCGGGGCGGCGGGCTCGAGCCAACGGCGGATCAGGTCGCTCGTGGCCTCGCCCAATGCCTCCATCGACGGCACCTGGTCGGCGTCGAGCAGGTCGGGTGCGCTGATCAGGCCGATCTTCAGGGCGGACGTCAGGAAAATGATCACGGGTACCGGCAGATCGGCGCGGATCAGCCCGGCCTCCTGCAGGTGGACGAGATAGGCCTCGTAGTCGCCGGTCACGCGGACCAGGGTGGCGGGATCGTAGAAGCCCCGCAGAACGCTGGACGCGTCGGTCTGGCCCCGCATGACGGCCGCCATAAGGGGGTTGCCCAGGCCGGCGAACAGGCCGTGCATCCAGAGGCGATGCGGGAGCCCGCCCTCCGGATCGGCGGCAATGCGGCCGCGCAGGTCGGCCGCCACTTGTTCCTGAGCGCGGGCCAGCGCGGCCAGAATGAGCGTCTTCTTGTCCTTCCAATACAGATAGATGGTGCCCTTCGCCACGCCGGCCTCGCGCGCCACGTCGTCGACGGTGGTTTTGCGGAAGCCCCAACGGACCAGGCAGGCGGCCGCCGAGTTGAGGATGTGCTCGGCACGGCGGGCGCGAGCATCGACGGGAGAGGCCGCCGTGTCGGCCGCGGCGAGGTCGACACCCGGGTCGGCCCCTACGGGGGCGGATTCGTTAGCGATGATCGTCATGTGCTTCTCTGTGCCTCGTGTCCCCCTGGTGACCGGGTGAACCAATTGAACGCAATTGGCCTTTCTGGTCATATTGTAGATCCAGTTGAAGTCGCTGTCAAGGGGATGGAGGATGGGAATCAGGGTCCGGTGTTGGAGATCCTGGCCCGCCCGCCGTTTCGGCCACGCCGGCCAGGCAGAAGGCGACCCGCAGCACGGCCGCCCCGGCGGTCCCGGGTGCGCTGGGCACCCAGGGCGCGGCGCGCTTATCGCGGATGGAGGCGCGGCTTACGGGCGCGGGGCCAGGCCACGGGTGATCGCCAGATAGACGATCTTGGCGATCTGGCCCCGCGTGGCGTCGTTGCCCTGGCGGAAGTAGGGCCGGCGCTGCGCGTCACACGGCTCGCCCGGCCCACCGCAGTCGTACCCGCTGATGATGCCGTGGGCGGCCGCCGTCTCCACGAAGGCGTAGAAGGCCGTGTTCGGCAGCACGTCGGCGAAGGTACCCGCCGGCGGGTTCTGCAGGTCCCAGCCCGCCGCGATCACGGTGATCTTGCTCAACTGCCCGCGCGTCACGTTCGCGTAGGGCCGGAAGTAGGGCCGGTTCTGCGGATCGCACGGCTCGCCCGGGCTTCCGCAGGTGTAGCCCGACACGATGCCGCGCGCCGCCGCCGTCTCGATCACCCCAAAGAACGGGTTGGCGGGCGGCACGTCCGCGAAGGTGTAGGCATCGGGCGGCGGCGGGACCAGCGGGATGCCGAAGCCGAGCACGACGATCTTGACCATCTGGGCGCGCGTGGTGTTGCTGTAGGGCCGGAACGTCCCGTCGGCGTAGCCCGAAATGACGCCGTGGCAGGCCAGATAGAGCACCGGCTGATAGAAGTAGTCGGTCGGGTGCACGTCGCTGAAGGCGGCCGCGCAGGGCGTCTCCGTGGCCTCGGGGGTCGCGCTCGCGGTAGGCGGCGGTGTCGCCGTGGGGGTGGGTGGGGCGGGGGTGGCGGTGGCGGGCGGCGCGGGGGTGCCTGTCGCCGGGGGTAGGGGCGTCGCGCTGGCGCCCGGCGGCGCGGTGCTCGTGGCGCTCGGCGCGGGCGCGGTGCTCGTGGCGGTCGGCGAGGGTGGCGGCGGCGTGGCCGTCGCGCAGGGGCCGGGCGCCGGGCTCCAGGTGATCAGAAGGTACTCGTAGTTACCGGGGACATCACAGATGTAGTTCGTGTAGTGGCCGGCGCCGTCCTGCACGCCGATCGAGGTGAAGAAGCCGTCCTCGAACCCAAAGCCATATATAAACTCGAAGCTCGGCGAGTCCTCGTGCAGGCGCACCTCGTATTCGATCGCCTCGTGGTTACTGCCGCCCAGCGACGCGCGCCACTCCAAATGCAGCACCCGGTGCGGCGCGGTGCCGGTCACTAGCGTGAAGATGCCGCAGGGCAGGCCGTAGGCAGGCGCGCAGAAGTCCGGGCGGCTCGTGTCCATGCCGTCAAACCAGTAGGGCAGCAGCGCCGGTCCCAGCGCGGGGTACGGCGGCGGGCAGCTTTCCGGCGTGCTCACCGCCGACGCGAACTGCACGTTGCCGTTCGTGCTCACCGCCGCCGCCATGTAGGTCTGCCCGTAGAACGTGACGGGGAAGGGCAGGGCCAGCGGCACGACGCACTGCCCGCACTGCGACCCGGCCACCAGATCCGTCGCGGTGATGACGTTCCCCGTGCTGATCGTGTACGTGTAGTCGAGTGTGCACGTGATCGGCGTGACTGTGAGCGTCGGCGACGGCAGCGGGAGCGTCGGCGTTGCACTCGGCGGCGGCGTACTCGTGGGGGTCGGCGAGGGCGGCGTCGACGTAGCCGTCGCGCAGGGGCCCGACGGCCCCGGGTTCCAGGTTAGCATCACGCCCTGGTAGTTGCCGGCAGTGTCGCAGACGTAGCTGGTGTACTGGCCCGCGCCGTCCTGCACGCCGATCGCCGTGCTGTAGCCGAACATGACCCCCGCGCCATACACGAACTCGAAGCTCGGCGAGTCCTCGTGTAGGCGCACCTCGTAGTCGAACCCCTCGTGGTTGCTGCCCAGCAGCATCGCCCGCCACTCGACGTTCAGCACCCGATTCGGCGCTGTGCCGCTCACGCGCGTAAAGATGCCGCACGGCAGGCCGTAGACATAGGTGCAGAACTGGCTCTCGCTTGTGTCGATCCCGTCAAACCAGTAGGGCAGCAGCGCCGGTCCGAGCGCGGGGTACGGCGGCGGGCAGGTTTCCGACGTGCTGGCGCTCGTCGCGAACTGCACGTTGCCGTTCGTGCTCACCGCCGCCGCGGTGTAGGTCTGCCCATAGAACGTGACCGGGAAGGGCAGGGTGAGCGGCACGACGCACTGCCCGCACTGCGACCCGGCCACCAGGTCGGTGGCCGTGACGACCGTGCCCGTGCTGATCGTGTAGGTGTAGTCGGGCGTGCAGGTGATCGGCGGCGCCGTTACGGTCGCCGTCGGCGGGAGGGTTGGCGTGGCGCTCGGCGTGCCCGTACAGCTCCCCGGGCTCCAGGTCAGCATCACGCCCTGATAGTTGCCGCTGACGTCGCAGATGTAGCTGGTGTAGTGGCCGGCGCCGTCCTGCACGCCGATCGCCGTGCCGTAGCCGAACATGACCCCCCCGCCGTACACGAACTCGAAGGTCTCGGAGCCCTCGTGCAGGCGCACCTCGTAGTCGAGGACTTCATGGTTGCTGCCGGCTTGCCGCCCCCGCCATTCGACGTACAGTGTGCGATTCGGCGCCGTGCCGGTGAGGCGGGTGAAGATGCCGCAGGGCAGCCCGAACACCAGCTGGCACGGCTCGTTCCAGCTCAGGTCGATGCCGTCGTACCAGTAGGGCAGCATGGCGGGTCCCAGCGCCGGATACGGCGGCGGGCAGCTTTCCAGTATGTTCGTGCTCGTCGCGAACTGCAGATTGCCCTCGGAGCTCACCGCGGCGCTCGTGTAGGTCTGCCCGTAGAACGTGACCGGGAAGGGCAGGGCCAGCGGCACGACGCACCCCGCGCACTGCGAGCCGGGCACCAGGTCCGTGCCGGTGATGACGGAGCTGATGCCGACGGTGTATGTGTAGTCGGGCGTGCAGGCGACCGTAGGTGTCGCGGTGGCCAGGCCCGCGGGGGGCGCCGCCGGTACGGGCGGGGCGGCCGCTCCGGCGGGGGGCGCCGCGGCGACCGTCAGCACCGCCCAGGCGGCCAGCGCCGCCGCCGTACAGATGCCGGCGACCCAGGGAAAGACGCGACGTGCGTTCATACAGGCCTCCTTGCGATCCGAATCGAGGGACATGCCTCGATTGTAGCATACGCGCCGCCGGGCGGGCCTGTACAAATGCCTGTACATCCGCCCGCACACGCCCCGCCGCCTCGCTCCGATACCCGCGTTCAGCTTCAGTGACTATTCATGTCGAGTTTCGGCCCAATCGGCCATCGAAATGACAATTTACGCTCAAAATTCCTTGACACTGCGGCGGCATTTTGGTACGATTGCAGGTAGGAATTAGAGTTGTCCGTTGCGGTCTTACGTCGGAGTAAGGCAACTCTCGTCGCTAGATCCCCAATTCGGCAACCCTCTGCTTCCTCAAGTTCTGGGCACTCCCTGGCTGCGCGTCCCGAGTGGCGGGAGCACTGGCAGTGCGCTGGGCGCCGGAACGTCGTATCGCGAAATGGAGGACTACATGGATCGAGCCAAAGGTGTCGTGAAGTGGTTTAACGACAGCAAGGGCTACGGCTTCATCACCAACGCGAATGGCGAGGATGTGTTCGTGCACTACAGCGCCATCGAGGGTGAGGGGTTCAAGACGCTGGTTGAGGGTCAGGAAGTGGAGTATGACGAGCAGACAGGCCCCAAGGGCCTGCAGGCGCAGAACGTCATGAAGCTTGGCCCCGCCCCCGCCGCCAACCCGCCGGCCCTGAATGGCGCTCACCCGGACGGTTACTAGTTCCCGGCATGGCCGGCGCGGGCGGATCGGACTGGTCCCGCGTCGCCCCAGCCATCTTCACTCAGCAATGCCCGCCCGCTGCTCCAGCAGCGGGCGGCCGCGCTTTCGGCACCCGCCGCCCGAGCGCCCGCCGGTAGGCCGCTTCCGCCTGCCTCGCCAGCCGGCTCCAGGCAAACGAGTCCCAGGCGCGCGCCGCCGCGGCCGCGCCCAGCGCGGCGGCCGGCTCGGGCGTCTGCAGCAGGTCGGCCACGCCACCCGCCAGCCCCCCGGCGCCCCCCGGCACTACCAGCCGCCCGGCTCGGCCGTGCCCCAGGTACTCCGTCACCTGGCCAACCGCGTGCGCCACGATCGGCCGCCCGAGTATCATCAGGTCGAGCAGCTTGACGGGGCACTTGGCCCGATTGACCAGCGTGTCCCGCATGGGATAGAGCGCGACCGTGCCGAGCGCGAGCAGCGCTGCCAGGTCCGCACCCTCGGCCCAGCCGGACACGACCACCCGCGCGCCGAGGCCGCGCGCCGCGGCCGCGGCCTGCAGCCGCCGCTCCTCGCCCGCGAAGCCCGCGCCGACCACGAGCAGCCGCAGGCCCGGCCACGTCGGGGCCAGTGCCTCCAGCACCGCCAGAGGCCAGGCCACGGGGAACTCGACGAAGCGCGTGTAGAGCAGCAGCACCGGCGCGTCCGGCGGGGTGGGGTAGGGCAGCCCGGCACGCGCCGCCGCGACCGCGCGCCGCGCCGGGTCGGCGGCCGCCGCCAGCCAGGGGTCGTACTTGGCGTGGTCGACGCCGTTCGGCAGGTAGAAGACCTGCCCGGGTGGCACGCCCAGGCCCCACAGCTGTGTCTGCAGCGTGCGGCTGGCCGCGGTCGCGGCCCCCGCGCGGCGCGGCAGGCTTTGCTCCTGCCACTGGAAGAAGGCCCGCTGCGGCGCGGAGTAGGCGTTCTGCGCGTTCCAGCCGCCGCGCCCCTCCCAGTCGTCCGTGTCGAGCACCCAGGGCCGGCGCAGCGCCGCCAGGCCCAGGGCAGCCAGCCCGGCGTAGCCCTTCGGCTTGAAGACGTGCACCACGTCGGGCCGAGCCTGCAGCGCGGCGCGTAGCAGGCTCGACGGCCAGCCGAGCAGCCCCGCGCCGGGCGCGCACCCGGCCGGCCGCGGGAGCTCGACGACCGTGACGCCGCCATCGACCGTGGTGCGGCCGCCGGGCGGCGCGCTCGCGTCGTCCCACGGCGGCACGATCAGGCGCACCGTGTGGCCCCGCGCGACCAGCGCCCGGGCCAGCGGCAGCGCCCGCGCGCTCGCCGTGCCCTTCGGCTGCAGGCCGAACGGCGCGACGAACGCCAGGCGCAGCGGCCCGGTCTCAGTGCGCGTCGGCATACGCGCTCCAGCCGCCCAGATACTCGCGCAGCCGCCCGTCTTCCAGCGCCCAGATCTGGTCGACCACGTGGTCGAGGAAGTAGCGGTCGTGCGAGATGACGATGACCGTGCCGCTGTACTCCGCCAGCGCCTGCTCCAGCACCTCGGCCGAGGCGATGTCCAGGTTGTTCGTCGGCTCGTCGAGCAGCAGGCAGTTCGCGCCGCTCAGCGTGAGCGCGGCCAGTTGCAGCCGCGCCTTCTCGCCGCCGCTCAGCGTGCGGATCGGCCGGCGGCACTGCTCGTAGCTGAACAGGAAACGCCCCAGGATGCCGACCGCCTCCTGCTCGTAGAGCGGCTTGCGGTCGCGCAAGAAGTCGATCGGCGTCTGCTCCGGGTCGAGCGTCTGGTGCTCCTGGGCATAGTAGGCCAGGTGGATGCTCGGGCCGATCCAGACCTCGCCGCTCGTCGGCGTCTCCTCGCCGAGGATCAGCCGGAAGAGCACCGACTTGCCCGCGCCGTTCGCGCCGACCACGCCGATGCGCTCGCCCGAGCGCGCCAGCGCCTCGACACCGCGCAGCACCGGCACAGGGCCGTGCCCGTTGCTAAACGTCTTGCTCACCGCCCGCAGCTCGACGACCTTCTGGCCGCCGCGCGCGCTCGGGTGTAGCTCCAGCCCCATCTTGCGCCGCTCCAACACCGGCCGCTCGACCTTGTCCATGCGGTCGATCTGCCGCTGCTTATTGCGCGCCTGTTTGATATGGCGCTCGTCGATGACGAGGCTCGCCCAGAGCTTGAAGCGCGCGACCGCCTCTTCGAGCCGCTTGATCTCCTTTTGCTGCGCCGTGAACAGCGCCTGTTGGCGCAGCAGCGTGAGCTCCTTTCTGCACAGCATACGCCGAGTAGTTGCCCTCCCAGAGGGTCAGCGCGCCGTCGGCGAGCTCGGCGATGCTTGTCACCGTGTCGTCGAGCAGGTAGCGGTCGTGCGAGATGATCACCACCGCGCCCTCGAAGTCGCCGATGACTGCCGTCAGGAACGCCTTGCCCTCGAGATCGAGGTGGTTATCGGGCTCGTCGAGCAGCAGCAATTCCGGCTCGGCCAGCAGGCAGCGCGCCAGATAGGCCAGCTTGCGCTGCCCGCCGCTCAGCGTCGCCAGCGCGGCGTCCTGCAGGGCGGCGTCGAAGCCCAGGCGCCGCAGCAGCCCCGTCGCCTCGTTGCGCAGGCGCGGCCCGCCCGCGCTCTCGTACTCCTCGAGCAGGCGGGCCTGGCTCTGCACGAGCTCGTCCCAGCGATCGGGGTCGGTCGCGGCCGCCGGGTCGGCGAAGCCCGCCTCGACCTCGGCCAGCCGCGCCTCCAGCGCGAGCAGGTCGGGCCGCGCGCCGAGCGCCACCGTCAGCGGCGTCTCGCCGGGCGGGGCGGGCACATCCTGTGGCAGCAGCGCGAGTCGTAGCCCCTTGCGCGCCACCACCTGGCCCTCGTCGGCCGGCTCGGCGCCCGCCAGCAGCCGCAGCAGGGTGGACTTCCCGGCGCCGTTCGGCCCGATCAGCCCGGTGCGCGCGTCGTCCTGGATGGCCCACGACAGGCCGGTGAAGACCGGGCGCGTGCCGTAATAGCGGGCGGCGTGATCAAGATTGAGTAGCAACATCGTTCGCGTCTCCCTCGTGGGGGAGTGGCGAGGCGCAGCAGCGGGGGGCGTCTGCCGCCGGGCGCCGCGCCGCGGCACCGCCCGGCAACAAAAAACGCCGCGGGCCGTTGCTGGCCCTGGCGTCTCCCCTACCTGCTAAATGGTAGTTATGTCAACCGCCAACCGGGCACAGCTCTCCCGTGGCGGCGCGATCAACCGCGTCCTTGCCAAGGTATGCAGAGCGGGGCATCCGGTTCGGTCCTTTCCGGCCCCCACAGCGGGGGCTGTCGCTATGATACCACGCCTGGAGGAGGGCGTCAATCGGTCCCGCGGCCGAGATCCCGGGCCGCGCCGGCGCCGCCCCACGATGCAGCCTGCTACGGGGCCGGGATGCAGAGGGGGCGTCTGTGGGAGCCGGCTCAGTCCGGCGATGCTGCCGCGCCGTACGGCCGCCCTTTAGCCGATTGCGTTTGCAGGAGCGGGCGCCGCCCTATGGTCGCGTCCGTAACGGATGGCCCAGGACCGAGTTGGGTGGGACAAAGGCCAGAGACACCTCGCTCGCTCAGCCTCCCCTTGTCATCCTGAACGAAGTGAAGGATCTCCGACTCCGGAATCTCTACTTGAGTCAGCCCTTTCCGCGCCGACCGGCCGCCCGGTGGCCCGGGCGCTGCCCCGGGCAGGCCGCCCGGCGCGGAGATCCTGCGGCTGTGGCTCGAGATGACAAGGGGTGGGCCGGGAACGCTTACGGGCGCGCCACTACGGCACCGCCCGGCGCCCCGCCGCCCCACGATCCCGCTCAAGGCAAGCCGCTCGCGGCCTACTGGCAGCCGTTCGTCGCGCCCCAGGTCACGCCCAGGTTCGGGTTCGGGTGGTTGCAGGCCAGCCACGGCAGCTCCAGGCTCGGGTCGAACGCGCTCGCGTTCGTCGGCCCGTTTACGCTCGCCTGGATGTGCACGTGCGGGCCCGTCGAGAAGCCCGTGCTGCCCGAGAAGCCGAGCAGCGTGCCCGCCGCGATCGCCACCCCCGGCGCCAGCCGCGGGTTGAGTGTCGTGAAGTGCGCCACCAGCAGGTAGCGCCCCGTCACCGCCGACCGCCACCAGACGTGATTGCCCCAGCCGTTGCCGCAGGCCGGCAGGCCGACCACGCAGCCCGTCTCCACCTCGACCACCACGCCGCCCACCGGCGCCGTGACCGCCGTGCCCGCGGGCGCGTCCAGGTCGACGCCGAAATGCGGGTCGCCGTTCGGGTAGTGGCCGAACTGGCTGGTCACCCGATACGCCTGGGGCAGCAGATTGGCGCGCAGCCCCGCCACCGAGGGCGACAGTGCTCCGAACGGCCCCGCCCAGCCGGCCACCAGCCGCTCCACGTCGGAGACGTACGCCGGCACGTCGTTCTCGACCGCGGGCGCGTAGCGCGGCACGATCTCCGCCACCGTCTTCAGCCCCCACGTGTCGACGTACTGCCCGCGGATTAGTGCGTACCAGTCGGCGATGCCCGCCTCCCACGACGAATAGGCGCGGTAGCCCTGGTAGTCGGCGTAGCCGGCGGACGAGCGGATGTTGCCGATCGAGTGGGTGACCGGCGCCACGCCCAGCGTGCCCGCGCTGCTCTCGTGGATGAAGAATGCCAGCGCGTAGGCCGGGTCGATGCCGTACTGGATGCCCAGGGCGTAGAAGGTGAGCCCCAGGCCGCTGGCCGGCGAGTGATAGCTTGCCAGCACGGCGTCGATGGCCGCCGGCCCGATGCTCGGCGGCGACGTCACCGCCCGCCCGCTGTCGTAGCTCACGCTCTGTCCGGGTACGCTCACGCCCGGCGCGGGCACGGTCAGCACCTGGCCGGAGTAGATGTAGTTCGCGCTGCCCAGGCTATTCGCCGTGATGAGTGCATTCGTGGTCGTGCCGAAGCGGTCCGCGATGACCGACAGGGCGTCGCCCGGCTGCACAGTGTACTTGGTTGGGGCGGGCGCCAGGTTCCAGGCGGTTCCGCCGATGGCCGGGCCCGAGGCGTAGGCACCGGCCGGCGCCGGGATCGTCAGCACCTGGCCCGACACGATCCGGTTCTGATTGCCCAACCCGTTCGTGGTCGCCAGGGCGTCGGCCGTCGTGCCGAACCGCATGGCGATCACGGAGAGCGCATCGCCCGGCTGCACCACATAGGTCGACATAATCGGCGCGACCGGGATCGGTGCGACCCCGGTCCAGGCCGGCGCCTGGCCCGGAATCGTCAGCGTCTGCCCCGAGCGGATGAAGTTGGCCGACGGCAGCCGGTTGGCCGTCACGAGCGTGTCGACCGTCAGGCCAAAGCGCGCGGCGATGGCCGACAAGGAATCCCCCGGCCGCACCGTGTAGTTGCTGCTGGGCGCGGGCAGCCCCGGCAGGCTGACCGGCCAGGGCGTTGTGTCGCCTTGCCCGGCGGGCCACGGCGCGGTCCAGCCGGCGGGCGGCACGTAGAGCAATTGGCCGACCGTGAGCAAGTTCTTGTTGGGCAGCGCGTTGACCGTGACGAGCGAGTCGATGCTGGCCCCGGTGCGGGCGGCGATGGCGGTCAGGTTGTCGCCGGGGCGCACGTAGAGGCGCGTCCAGGGTGGCGCCGCCGGGGGCGGCTTCGGCGTCGGCGTGGCCTGCGGCCGGGGGGTGGCCGTCGGCCGGGCCGGCGCGGGCGGCGGATGCCGCCCGTTGTCGTCGATGATGCCCGCCAGCCAGCGGATCGTCGCGGCGCCGCCCAGGGCCGGGGCGCTGCCGTGGCCGCCGGCCGGGGCGGCGCCCCAGGCCAGCAGGGTGGGCTGTGCGGCGCCAAGGGCCGCGATCAGCAGGCCAGACAGGAGCGCACGGGCGGGCCACAACGCCGCCCGGGGGATGTTACGACGGGGCATGAGCTCAGAACCTCCCTGTACCCGCGATGATGTAGCTGCGCAGGCGGCCGGCGGGAGGAAGGCGGTTGGCGCGACGCCGGCCACGGACTTCGATTATAGGACGGACAAGCCCGCTTTCAGTTGCGCGCTCGCGCGCAACGCGCCGGCCGGATGCGCGTGGGCCGGTAGCACGCCCCGCGCGGGTGTCGTCGCGCGTCGCCTGTGGGCCGGACCGCGCCGCACGTCCGGCCTGCCGGGAACGCCGTTGTCCGCCTGCTCCGGGTTCTCCTGCGTCCGCGCGCTCGGCATCGGCCGGGGCATGGCGGGCGGAGTGGACAGCAATTGGGCGTGCTCATTCTAGCACACGCCCATGCGGCTCGCAAGGGCCATCGGGGTGGATTCTCCCGGGACCCTGGTACCTATGCCCGCCCGCTAGAGCCCCGCGAGGCACGACAAAGGGCGGCGGCCCGCATCGCACGGACCGCCGCCCCGGCCGGATCCCGGCCTGCGTGTGCGCCTACACCCGGATACAGGCTGCCCAGTGGCCCGGCGCCTTCTCCTCGAACGGCGGATCGATCTCCGAGCAGGCGGGGATGGCGATCGGACAGCGGGTGTGGAAGCGGCAGCCCGACGGCGGGTTGATTGGGCTGGGCACATCGCCCTGCAGGATGATGCGCTCGCGCTTCGCCTCGGCCAGCGGGTCCGGGATTGGCACGGCCGACAGCAAGGCCTTGGTGTACGGGTGCAGCGGGTGCTGGTACAGCTCCGCACGGTCCGCCAGCTCGACGATTTTGCCCAGATACATCACCGCCACGCGGTCGCTGATGTGGCGCACCACCGACAGGTCGTGCGCGATGAACAGGTAGGTCAGGTTGAACTCGGCCTGCAGGTCTTCCATCAGGTTGATGACCTGCGCGCGGATCGAGACGTCGAGCGCCGAGATCGGCTCGTCGGCCACGATGAAGCTCGGCTGCACGGCCAGCGCCCGCGCGATGCCGATGCGCTGCCGCTGCCCGCCGGAGAACTCGTGCGGGTAGCGGTTGACATAATATGCGTTGAGGCCCACGACGCGCAATAGCTCCTGCACCCGATCCGTCCGCTCCTGCCGCGTCTTCGTCAGCCCGTGCACGATCAGCGGCTCGGCGACGATCGAGCCGACCGTCATGCGCGGGTTCAGCGAGGCGTAGGGGTCCTGGAAGATCATCTGCATCTGCCGCCGTTGCCGGCGCAGGGCCTCGCCACTCAGCGTCGTCAGATCGACGCCGTTGAAGTAGACGTGCCCAGCGGTCGGCTTGTACAGCTGCAAGATCGCCCGCCCCGTCGTCGACTTGCCGCAGCCCGACTCGCCCACCAGGCCCATCGTCTCGCCCTGGCGCACCGTGAAGTCGATCCCGTCGACCGCGCGCACCTGCCCGACCCGGCGCTGCAGGATGATCCCGTCGGTGATCGGGAAGTGCATCTTCAGGCCTTCGACGCGCAGCAGCGCGTTCCGATCGGCGCCTGCGCCGTTGGCCAGTCCCGCCGCGTTCGGCTGCGAATCGCGCGCCACCCCGGTCGCCGCCGGGTCGGTGCGGGGGGTGTCGTTAACTGGCATGCGCGCTCACCGCCTCTTTGATATCGGCCCAGCAGGCCGCCGTATGCTGCCCATCAACCGGCCGGAGCAGCGGCCGCTGCTCCAGACAGACGGGCATATGATAGCTGCACCGCGGATAGAAGGGGCACCCGGGCGGCACGTTCATCAGGTCGGGCGGCAGCCCGGGGATCGGCTCCAGCCGCTCTTTTCGCGCCTCGTCGAGCCGGGGCACCGAGCGGATCAGCCCGAGCGTGTAGGGGTGCCGCGGGTCCGCATAGAGCTGCTCGACCGACGCCTGCTCGACCAGATGCCCGGCATACATCACCTGCACCCGGTCGCACATCCCCGCGACCACGCCCAGGTCGTGCGTGATCAGCATCACCGCCGTGCCGAACTCGCGCTTCAGCCGCTTGATCAGGTCGAGGATCTGCGCCTGGATCGTCACGTCGAGCGCCGTCGTCGGCTCGTCGGCGATCAGCAGCTTCGGGTTGCAGCTCAGCGCCATGGCGATCATTACGCGCTGGCGCATCCCGCCCGAGAACTGGTGGGGATAATCGTCCACGCGATCGGCCGCCGACGGAATCCCGACCAGCTTGAGCAGGTCGATTGTCCGCTTGCGCGCCGCCGAGCGATCCATCTTGAGGTGCAGCTGCAGCGACTCGCCGATCTGCCGGCTGATCGTGAGCACGGGGTTCAGCGAGGTCATGGGGTCCTGGAAGATCATGGCGATCTCCTTGCCCCGGATCTTCCGCATCTCATCCTCGGACATGCCGACCAGGTTGCGCCCCCGGAACAGCACCTCGCCCTCGGTGATCTTGCCGGGCGGCTGGGGAATCAGGCCCATAATGGAAAGGGCGGTCACGCTCTTGCCGGAGCCGCTCTCGCCCACAATGCCGAGGGTCTCTTCCTCAAAGAGGTCGAAAGAGACACCGTTCACGGCTTTCACAACGCCGTCCTGGGTGAAAAACTCCGTCCTCAGATTCTTGACTTGTAACAACGCCGCCATACGGCCTCCATCTAGCCTGAGCTTGCCGGCGAGACAGGCCGGCAAGGGATCCTGCGAGCACGGCCAAACACCGGGATCGCGGGCCGGTTACAGTAGTTTAACGAACGCGCGGATCATTTTGATGCGTCTCCGTCACGAATGTGCGCCGCTCAATTCGGCGGCGGCGTGGTCCCCGCCCGTCGGCGGATCGGCCGCAGTCGCCGCCACCGGACGCCGGAACGCCGCCTCCGGCACCGCCGGCTGGCGCAGGTGGCAGGCCACCAGGTGCCCGTCGCCCACGTCGACCAGCGGCGGGACCACCTTCGGGCACAGGTCGAACGCCAGCGGGCAGCGCGTGTGGAACGGGCAGCCGCTCGGCGGGTGCAGCGGGCTGGGCACGTCTCCCGTCAGGATGATGCGCTTCCGCTGCAGGTCCGGGTCCGGGATCGGGATGGCCGACAGCAGGGCATCCGTGTAAGGATGCAGCGGGTTGCGGAACAGCTCGTCGCTGTCGGTCAGCTCGACGATCTTGCCCAGGTACATCACCGCGACGCGGTCGCTGATATGCTCCACCACGCTCATGTTGTGCGCGATGAACAGGTACGTCAGCCCGAAATCGGCTTGGAGCTCGCGCAGCAGGTTGAGCACCTGCGCCTGGATCGATACGTCCAGCGCCGAGACCGGCTCGTCGCAGACGATCAGCTGCGGCTGCAGGATCAGCGCCCGCGCGATGCCGATGCGCTGCCGCTGCCCGCCCGAGAACTCGTGCGGGTAGCGCTGCGCGTGATAGTCTTCCAGGCCCACGCGGCGCAGGATCTGAACCACCCGTTCCTGCCGCTCCCGCGCGTTGCGCACGCCGTGCACCCGCAGCCCCTCGCCGATGCTGTCGCCCACCGGCGTTCGCGGGTCGAGCGACGAGAACGGGTCCTGGAAGATGATCTGCACCCGGCGGCGGAAGGGCCGCAGCGCCGACTCCGACAGTGTGGTCAGATCCTGCCCGTCGAACAGGATCTGGCCCGATGTCGGCGTGATCAGCCGCAGGATCAGCCGCCCCACGGTCGTCTTGCCGCAGCCCGACTCGCCCACCATGCCCAGCGTCTCGCCGGCCCGGATCGTGAACGACACGTCGTCCACCGCCTTGACCTGCCCCTGCGTCCGCTGTAGCACCCCGCCCTTAACGGGGAAGTACTTGACGAGATGTCGCACCTCGACGAGATCGGGCGCCGCGTCGGCAGGGGCCGGGGCCGGCATAGGCAGCGTGCTCGTCATCGCGGCTCCTCGCTCGCCTGTGCGCCCACCGGCCCTGCGGTCTCCGGTGCGGCAGTCCCGGGCGTCGAGTAGAGCCAGCAGCGGACCGCGTGCCCCGGCGCCACCTCCTGGAGCTCCGGCTCGACCTGCGTCGCCAGCTCCACGTTATAGGTGACGCGGGCGCGGCACCGCGGCGCGAAGCGGCAGCCCGGCGGCAGGTTGATCAGGTTGGGCACGTTGCCCGGGATGACGTCGAGCGTGCTCTTCACCTGGCCGAGCACCGGCGTCGACCCGATCAGCCCCTGCGTGTAGGGGTGCTTGGGGTTGTGGAACAGCGTGTGCACGTCGGCGGTCTCCACGATCTCGCCCGCGTACATCACGGCCACCCGGTCGCACGTTTCCGCGACCACGCCCAGGTCGTGCGTGATCAGGATGATCGCCGTGCCGAACTCGCGCTGCAGCCCGCGCATCAGGTCGAGGATCTGCGCCTGGATCGTCACGTCGAGCGCGGTCGTCGGCTCGTCGGCAATCAGCAGTTCCGGCTCGCAGGCCAGCGCCATGGCGATCATCACGCGCTGCGCCATGCCGCCCGACATCTCGTGCGGGTAGGCGCGGGCCCGGCGCTCCGGGTCGGGGATGCCGACTTTGCGTAGCAGGTCGATCGCGCGCTCCTTGCCCGCCTTCTTCTTCAGGTTGCGGTGGATCTCCAGCACCTCGGCGATCTGGTAGCCTGCCTGGAACACCGGGTTCAGCGACGACGTCGGCTGCTGAAAGATCATCGAGATGCGGTCGCCCCGGATGTGCATCATCCGGTCGCGAGGCAGCGTCAGCAGGTCTTCACCGTCGAACAGCACCCGCCCGGTCTCGATCCGGCCGGGCGGCGCCACCAGCCGGATCATCGACAGCGCGGTCACACTCTTGCCGCTGCCCGATTCGCCCACCAGGCCCAGCACTTCGCCGCGGTTCACATGGAAGCTGACGCCGTCCACGGCTTTCACCAGGCCGCGGCGGGTGTGGAAATAGGTGCGTAGGTTCTCGACTTCGAGCAAGCGCTCCGAGGTTGCGGCCACTCCAGGCTCCTAACGGTTCAGGCGGGGATCGAGCGAATCGCGCAGGCCATCCCCCAGTAAGTTGAAAGCCAGCACCGTGAGCATGATCGCCAGCCCGGGGAAAATCAACAGGTGCGGCGCGTTGAACACGCTGCTGCGCTCGTCGCCGAGCATCGTGCCCCACTCGGGATTCGGCGGCTGCTGGCCCAGGCCCAGGAAGCCCAGCGCGGCCGCGTCGAGGATCGCCGTGGCGATGCCCAGCGTGCCCTGCACGATCAGCGGCGTCAGCGAGTTGGGCAGCACCCGGTGGAACAGGATGCGCCCCGGCCTCACGCCCAGCGCGCGGTCCGCCGCAATGAAGTCCTGCTCTTTGATCGACAGCGTGCTCGAGCGCACGATGCGCGCGTAGACCGGGATCGCCACGAAGCCGATCGCGAAGAGCGCCGGCAGCAGTGGCGAGAGCCCGGTGACGATCAGCGGCCGCAGGATCGCGACCAGCGCGATGGCCAGCAGCAGGCTCGGGAAAGCCAGCAGCACGTCCATGAACCGCATGATCACGTTTTCCGACCACCCGCCGACAAACCCGGCCAGCGCGCCCAGCAGCGTGCCCACGATGATCGCGAACGTGACCGTCGCCAGCCCAATGAACAGGTCCACCCGCGTCGCGTAGACGATGCGGCTGAAGAGGTCGCGGCCGTTGCTGTCGAGGCCGAACAGGTGCTGGGGCTGATCGGCCGGGCAGCCGAACAGGTGCACGCACGGTGGCGTGCGCACCACGTTGTTGGGATCGGTCCAGGTGACCGGATCGAACGGCGCGATCAGCGGCGCGAACACGGCCACGATCACCAAGAGCCCGAGGATTGTCAGCCCTAGCTGCGCCGAGTGATTGCGCACCAGGTTGCCCAGCGCGTCGCGCCAGAGACTGGCGGGCGGCGCGGGCGCCTGCTTGACGGCGGCAGTCGGGGGGCTATCGGCGGTTTCCATGGGCAACCTCAGCTCAAGCGGACGCGCGGATCCAGATACGCATACGAGATATCGACCAACAGGTTCACAAAGACGAAGATCAAGGCGATCACCAGGGTAAATCCCTGGATCACCGGATAGTCGCGCACGAAGATCGAGTCGACCAGGAAGCGCCCCATGCCCGGCAGGCTAAAGACCGATTCGGTCAGCACGGCGCCCCCGAGCAGCGCGCCGAACTGCAGCCCGATGACGGTGACCAGCGGCAGCATCGCGTTGCGCAGCGCGTGGCGGAAGACGATCAGCCGCTCGTTCAGCCCCTTCGCCCGCGCCGTCCGGATGTAGTCCAGCCCCATCACGTCGAGCAGGCTCGACCGGGTCAGCCGGGCGATGATCGCCATCGGGATGGTGCCCAGCGCGACCGACGGCAAAATCAGATGCTTGAGCGCGTCGCCCAGCACCTTCCAGTTGCCGGTCAGCAAGGCGTTCAGCGTCACCCAGTTCGAGAGGAACGTCAGCACGGCGGCGGGGAATCCGGAGATGTTCTGCAGGTGCCACGCCGTCGTCAGCGGCGCGATGCTGATCCCGGCCGTCAGCCGGCTGCCGGTCGGTAGCTGGAAGGGCGTGTTCCGCAGCACCACGCCGAACAGGCCCGCCAGCATCAGCCCGAGCCAGAAGACGGGCATCGAGACGCCCAGGTTGGCCACCACCATCGTGCCCGCGTCGATCAGCGAGCGGTGCCGGTAGGCCGAGAGAATGCCCAGGGGAATGCCGAGGACGAGCGCGAAGAACATGGCCCCGATCGTGAGCTCCAGCGTCATGGGCAAGCGCTGCAGCAGGATCTGCCCTACCGGCTGGCTGAGCTTGATCGAGGTGCCGAGGTCGCCATGCGCGAGACTGCCGATATAGCGGCCGAACTGGATCACGATATTGTCGTTCAGGCCATAGCGCTCGCGGAACTGGTCGCACACCGCCTTGGTCGCACGCTCGCCGAGCATGGCCAGGCAGGGATCGCCCGGGATGGCGCGCACCAGGACAAAGGTCACGAAGATGATCCCGATCAAGACCGGGATAATCAGCAGCACACGCCGCAGTAAGAAACGTCCCATAATGCAAACTCCGGCCGGTGGGTCGCTCCGGGGGCCTGCCTGGCGCGGATGTCCCGCCGGATCCGACCCGGCGGCGCCCCGAGACGCGCCGGATATAAGGGAAGGGGTGGGATGGTTGCATCCCACCCACCCCAGGCCGGGGAGGCGGCGGCTCCCCCGCGGGAGCCGCCGCTTCCCGTGCGCCGGCTACTTGGCCGGCTTCGGGTTGAGGAACCCGCCGAACAGCGCGCTCCAGTAGTCGAAGTTGCCGGTGTTGCCGACGTGGAGCTTGTTGGCCGCATCCCACTGCACGGCGTAGCTCATCACGACGTCCTTGGACGTCAGCGCCGTGCCGTCCGAGAACTTGATGCCCGGGTGCAGCTTGACGGTCCACTCGGTCAGGTCGGCGTTCGGGGTCGGCATGTCGGCCAGGCCCGGCTGGACCGTGGTCCCGCCTTCCTTGTAGCTGAGCAGCGAGTCGAAGACCTGCTCGCAGGCCCGCAGGGTCTCGCCGTCGGTCTCGTCGGAGCAGTAGACGCTGAGCGGCTCGGCGTTCTGCGACCAGACGATCGTGTCCTTGCCCGCGATCGACATCAGGTGGAAGTGCTCGCCGCCGATGACCGCGGCGTAGGCGCCCTTCACGTCCGCGTTAAAGACCGCGGCCGAGCCGCCGTGCGCGATCGGGACCATGGGCACGTGCTGCTTGACCAGGTCGTTCGCCGTGGCGTACAGCTTGTTGCGGGCGGCCGGGTCGGCCACCGAGGCGGCCTGCGCCAGCACGGAAGTCAGGTCGTCGAACTTCTTGCCGAACTGGTCGCTGGCGCCCTTGCCGAAGTGATAGTCGAGGAAGTCGGTCTGGTCCGGATAGTCCGCGCCCCAGCCGAGCAGGTACATCTCGAGGTTGCCCTTGGAGGCGTTGTCCAAGAACGTGCCCAACTCCTGCACGTCGATGGTCGCATTAATCCCCAGCTGCTTCAGCTGCGCCTGGAGCTCCTGCGCCACCTTGCCGGGGGACGGCAGATAGCTGCGGGCCACGTCGCGGTAGGCGAGCTTGATGTTGAAGCCGTTCGGGAAGCCCGCGTCGGCCAGCATCTTCTTGGCCGCGGTCAGGTCATACTTGTACCACGGGTCGCCTTCGCAGCCGCCCGGGATGGCGCACGGCGTGAAGTAGTCGGCCACGGTCGAGCCGGCCGGGTAGTACTTCTGCACGATGGCCGCGCGGTCGAGGCCCATAGCGATGGCCTGGCGCACCTTCTCGTTGTCGAGCGGCGGCTTCGCGTTGTTGAAGCCGAGGTAGAAGGTGTTCAGCGCCTCGCGCGGGAACAGCTTCAGGGTGCTGTCTTTCTGGATCGAGGCGAAGTCGTTCGTATCCGGGTTGTCCATGCCGTCAATCTCGCCCGCGCGCAGCGACGTCAGGCGGGCAGCGGCCTCGGAATTCCACTTGAAGATGACGGTCTTCGTGGGCGGCGCCGGGCCCCAGTAGTTCGGGTTGGCCACGAACGTCATGTGGTCGCCGCGCACCCACTCCTGCAGCATGTAGGGGCCGGTGCCCAACGGATGCTCCAGCAGGGCGGTGCCGCCGCCGCCGGTCTGCTGCAGATGCGCCTCCGACTGGATGCCCAGCGAGCTAAAGGCGATCTTCGCCGGGAAGGCGGGATCCGGGTTGCAGAGGGTGAACTTGATCGTCACATCGTCGACGGCCTGGATCGACTTCATCTCCCCGCCGTAGCTGCAGTCCGACACCGCGTAGAGCGTATCGGTCGCCGTAATCGTCGCGGACGGGGTCGCCGCGGGCGCCGCCGTGTCGGTCGGCGCGGCCGCCGCGGCCGTGTCGGTCGGGGCCGCCATGGCGACCGTGTCGGTCGGCGCGGCCGGCGCCGTGGTCGCCGTCGCCGGGGCCGCGGCCGTCGTGTCGGTCGGCGGCACGGGCACCGCCGTGGGGGTGGCCTCCGTGCCGCAGGCAGCCAGCAGCATGCTGAGGATGATCAGCAGGCTGGCGAGGCTCAGGAACCGCTTCGAAGACATACTCTCCTCCTTGTACTCGTGGCGCGATCCTCGTGTATCCGTGACCCGGCGGGCGGGCACCGGACGTTGGTGCTGTCCGCAGCCCAGCGCGGACGAAGTGGTGCACGGCGGGGGAGGCCGGCGGCCGGCGGACGCGCGCGGCGCCCGTGATCGGGCCGGACAGGCCCGTGCGTACGTGTGCCTGCATTATAGCAGAACGCGCCTGCCTGTCAAGACCGATCCCCGCGCGCCGTGTCCCACGCGGCGCGCAGTGGTATCTATAATACCAGGCCCACGGCGGGCGCGTTCACCCGGCGTGCCCTAGTGCAGGAAATTGCGCGCGTGTGCCGCGTCGACGCCCAGCAGCCCCAGCAGCACGGCGTTCGGCGTGCCCGCATACTCCGGATGGTACTCAAAGCGGTTGCGTTGGAAGTATTGGACGGTGTAACCGTTCTCCTGGATCTCCTCGGAGATGGGATAGCCGAAGATCGCCAGGCCGCCGTGCGCTTCCCAGTAGGCGAGGAAGGCGCCGCCGAGGCGGTGCTGGGTCTGCGGGAAATACAGGTGGTCGGCATCGCCCGCGGCGATCGGCGACGCGGCGAACGCCCGCCCGCCCGTGAGCTCCTGCCCCAGCAGCCCAAGCTCCACCTCGTCGCCCGCGCCCGCGAGCTCCGGGTGATCCTCGAACCGGTTGCGCTGGAAATACTGCACCCGGTAGGGCTTGCCGTCGGTCGGCGAGACCTCGACGAACTCCTCCGAGATGGGATAGCCGAAGATCGGCAGGCCGCCGTGGGTCTGCCAGTAGGTCAGGAAGACGCCCCGCAAGGAGTGCTGTACCGCCGGGAAGTAGGCCACCCCGATGCTCTGGGGGTCGTTCAGCGGCGCGAAGGCCGCGCGCGGGTCGGCCGACGGCGTCTCCGCCGCGGCGGGCGGCGGGGGCGCCGGGGTCGGGCCCGCCGCGCCGGTGATCGTGATCGACGTGGTCGCCAGCACGTTGCTGGCCGCGCCGAGCGCCAGCATCCGCGCGGCGCCGCCGGACAGCGTCTCCGGGATCGTCACCGTCTGGGTAAAGGTGCCGTCGGCGGCGGCCTGCGCCGTGCCGAGCTCGTGGTTGAGGCCGTCCGGCCCCATCATGCGCAGGCCGACGAACTCGCCCGGCTCATAGCCTTGCCCATGCAAGACGACGTCCGCGCCGGCCGCGACGTGCGTCGGGCTCGCCGTGAGCGCCCCGCTGACCGGCGCCGGACCGCTGGTCGACGTCGGGACCGGCGGCTTCGTCCCGGCCGGCGTCGGCGTCGGGCTGCTGCTCAGGAGGCGCTGCAGCGAGTGCAGCACGTCGAGCCGCCCCACCCCGAAGTGCGGATCGCGGCCCTTGGGTCCCAGGTCGTCCGCGCCCGCCAGCAGGTACTGCTCGACCTGCGCGGCGGTCAGATCGGGGCGCGCGGAGAGGAGCAGCGCGGCCGCCCCGGTGACCAGCGGCGCCGACGACGAGGTGCCGTCGGCCCACCCGTAGCCCGGCGTGCCGTTGTCCCAGCTGGTGCTCAAGATGTTGACGCCGGGGGCGGAGATATCGACGTAGCTGCCGTAGGACGAGAAGGGCGCCGCGTTGTCGGAGGCATCGGTCGCGCTCACGGCCAGCACCTCGGGGAAGTCGGCGGGATAGCGCGGCGTGCCGTCGGGCGTGTTGCCCGACGACGCCACGACCAGCACCCCGTGCTCGGCGGCATATTGCACCGCCTGGTGCATCGATGTCGAGTTGTACTCAATGCCCGCGCTGATGTTGATCAGCCGCGCCCCGTGGTCCGTGGCCCAGCGGATCCCCCGCGCGAAATCGCCCACGTTGCCTTCGCCCGTCTGGTCCAGGATCTTCACCGGCAGCAGGCGCACGCCGGAGGCCACGCCCGCGACGCCCTGCCCATTGTTGCCGATTGCCCCGACCAGGCCCGCCGTGTAGGTGCCGTGGCCGTTGTCGTCCGCCGTGTCCGTGTTGTCGGCGACGAAGTTGTAGCCCGGCAGCACCGCGCCTGCCAGGTCGGGATGCTCGGCGTCAATGCCCGTGTCCACCATCGCGACCACGATGTCCCCGCTGCCCGAGGCCAGGTCCCAGGCGGCGGGCAGCCCGATCTTAGGCATATACCACTGCCGGGAGAAGAGCGGATCGTCGGGCGCGGCGTTGGCCCGGAGCGCGTAATCCGGCTCCGCGTAGTCGACCCCGGGCGCCGCGGTGAGGGCGCGCGCTGCCGCGGCGGCGTCAAAGCGCGGGCTGTCGGCATAGAAGCGCAGCAGGTCCGTCGGCCCATCGAGGAGCTCGACGCGCGTCAGGTGCCACTGCGCCAGCACCGTGCGCAGGGCCGGGCTCCCGCCCCGGATCGCGGCGATGCCGGGTCCCGCCGGAGCCAGATCGCTGCCCGGGCACAGCTCCACGAGGAGGTGCCCGCCCGGCGGACTGGCCGGGGCTGCGGCGGCGGCTGGGTGGGCGAAGAACGGAACCGGTGCGAGGGCCAGGAGAAGGACGACCCACAGCAGAGCGGCCCAGGAAGGGCGCCGGTACGACCAGCGTACCATCGGGGTCCCTTGTGGTGTGGCGGGCATGGTGACCGCTCCAGGTTCTAGGGGGAGTCGCGCCATGGGTGGGCAAGGGCCCCTCTTCCCTTTGCCCGGCCGTCGACGGTCGGTGCGCGCGTGTTCCCCAGTGGAATCATTATACCAAAATCGGCAGCCGGTCCCCAGCCGCGCCCGCGGCGACACCCGTTGCACCGGTTGACGCTCCTGCGGCCGCTGGCTTATACTTGGCGATATTCCTGTGGCTTGATCGCGTGCCCCCGGTTGGGCCGGGCACGCCGCTGGGGCTGCCGCCCGGTTCACCCTTTCCCCCAAGGAGCGTTCGGCATGAACAATATGCGCACCAAGACGGTACTCAGCTTGCTCGCGGTGCTGGTCCTGCTCGCGACCTTCAGCCTCGGCGCCCTCAGCAGCTACGTCTTCCTGGGCGGGGCGCCGGCCCAGGCGTCGCCGGGCGCACCGGCAATTGCCGTGCCGCCGGTGGTGACCGCCACTGTCGAGACCAGCGCGCCGGCCGCAACACCCGTCGTCCCAGCCGACTTAACCGGGCGCATGCAAGAGTTCTATCAGATCGTCGATCTGCTGCGCAAAGAGTCGTATTACCGGCCGGTCGACGATCAGAAGCTGGTCGACGGCGCCATCCAGGGCATGATGCAGGCCCTCAATGATCCGTATACGCGCTTCGAGACGCCCGACCAGAATGCCCAGACCCAGCAGCAGATGCAGGGCGAGACGTATGGCGGCATCGGCGCTTACGTCGAGGTGGTCGACAATCTGCCGACGATCGCCGCGCCCATTCCCAACACGCCCGCGAGCCACGCAGGGATCCGGGCCAAGGACACGATCCTGGCCGTCGACGGCCGCGACGTCACCACCCTCTCGGCCGACCAGGTGGCCGCCCTCATCCGCGGGCCCGAAGGCAGCACCGTGCGCCTGACGCTGCAGCGCGGCCAGGCCGCCCCCTTCGACGTCGAGATCACCCGCGCGGTCATCAACGTGCCGCAGGTGGCCACCGAGGTGCGCCCCGACGGCATCGCGGTCATCTCGGTCAGTATCTTCGGCGACCAGACCACGGCCCAATTGGACGCCGGGATCAAGCAGTTGAAGGCCGCCAACGCCAAGGGCATCATCCTCGACCTGCGCGACAACGGCGGCGGCTACGTCACCAGCGCCCAGCAGATGATCGGCCGCTTCGTCTCGCCCGAGATGGGCAAGAAGTACCAGGATGCCGCGCTCTTCTACTCCAAAGCCCAGGACGGCTCCGAAGACGAGCTTGTCCCGATCATCCGCGACGGCGAGAGCGTCTACGACCTGCCCCTCGTCGTCCTCGTGAACGGCGGCACCGCCAGCGCCTCGGAGATCACCGCGGGCGCGCTCTCCGACTACGGCCGCGCGATCCTCATCGGCGAGCAGACCTTCGGCAAGGGCTCGGTGCAGAACGTGCACCAGTTCGACAACGGCTCCAGCGCGCGCATCACCATCGCCCACTGGCTCTCGCCCAAGAAGCGCGACATCAACCCCCGCCCGACGGCCACCCCGGTGCCCAGCGCGACCGCGACCGCGCTGCCCACGCTGACGCCCACGCCGATCGGCGGCATCCCGACCGCGCTGCCCAACGTCACGGCCACCCCCGTGCCCCCCGTGATCCTGCGCGACCGCGGCATCACGCCCGACATCGAGGTGCTGCGCACCGACGCCGACTTCACCCACGGCCGCGACCCGCAACTGGACCGCGCCGTGCAGTACCTGCTCACCGGCAAGTAGCCGCGGGCGCGGCCCGACTGCTGGGGATCCGCCCGGCCGCCGCGCGCGGCCCAGGGCGAGATCGCGGAGTCGGAGATCCTTCGCCTGCGGCTCCGGATGACAAGGGGGAGGGCTCGGGAGCGCGGAAGTACGGGCCGTCGGGGCACCGACGTGCCCCCGTCCAAGCCCGCCCTGTAAAAAGAACCAATGCTCCCCAAAAGAGCGTCAGCCGCGTCAGCCCACCGCGATTTATCACTAACATGAGGAAGAAACATGGCTGACGCTCTTTCGGCAAGAGCGTCAGCCAGGCCAAAAGAGCGTCAGCCAAGCGCAAAGAGCGTCAGCCGCCATCCCGCCGGCCGTGCGGTGGGGCGGCCTCGCCGGACGGAGCCGGCTCCCACAGACGGCGCTTAAGGGCGCAGGGCGATCAGCGGCGCCGCGCCCACCTGGTCGACCGGGCCCGGCCCGAGCAGGATGACCCCCCGGATGCTGGGGAGCCGGGCCGCCAGGACGGCGGCCGCCAGGGCCCGCCCCGCCGCCTCCGTCTCCGGTCCCAGCCGCGTGGCGATGATCCAGACGGCGGCCCCCGGCGGCGCCGCCTTCAGCCCGCCGGCCGGGTGGATCAGCACGCGCGCGACCAGCGGCACCGTGAGCGGCGTGCCCGCGGGCACCCCGGCCAGCGCGCTCACCGCGTCCGGCCGGTGCACGACGTCGGGGTCGAGCGGCCGCCCCAGCACGTCGAGGCTAACCAGGACGAGCAGGAGGTCGACGCCGGGGGGCAGCACCGGCTCGTGCGCGGCGGGCGCCTTCAGCAGACGATGCCGGGCGCCGTCCGCCTCCACCAGCACGTGGTCCAGCCCCGGCAGGGCCTTCAAGGCAGTGGCAGTGGCCGGATCCAGCCCGCGGATCTTGTCGGCCCGCTCGCGGGCGCCGGCCACGCGCACATGGCCGTGCGCGGCCAGCAGCGGCGGCAGGCGCACGGCCAGCCGCGCGGGATCCGGCTCGATCAGGAAGGGGTGGGGCGCGACGCCGCGGAGCTCCAGCATGTGCACGGTGCTGGTCGAGACGACCGTGCGGCCTGCCGCGCGCAACTCGGTGACCAGGCGCTGCAGCGTGGTCGTCTTGCCGCCCGCGCCCACGAAGGCGATCAGGGCGCCCGGCTCCGGCTCCAACGTCTCCAGCAGGGTGGGCACGGCTCAGTAGCCGAAGGCGCGGACCACCACGAGCAGCACGGTCTGCAGCAGTCCGCCCACCAGCAGCAGCGGCAGGGCCAGCGCCCCGATCTTGAGGTATTCGACGAGGGCGAGCAGCAGGCTCTCGCCCAGGCCGAACCCGGGCGGCGGCGCGGCCACGGCCAGGCCGAACCGCACGGCGAAGGCGGTCAGCAGCACGAACGCCACCGCGGGGAAGAGGACCGGCGGCAGCACGAGCGTCGCGCCGAGGGCCAGCGGCGAGGCGCCCGCCGCACCCATCTGGCCGAGCACGAAGCCCCCGACCCCCGCCACCAGCATCATCAGCAGCACCGGCAGCGTGCCGAAACTCATGACCGCGAGCAGGATGAGCAGGCCGCCGACGAGCAGGGCGCGCACGAGCGTTACGAGGAGCTCGGCCGGGATGTCGACCGCGCCGCCGGTCACGCCGCCAAGCAGCCCGCGGCCCGTGCTGCCCGGCGTGAGCGCGGCGTTCAGGTCGATCGGGTAGTGCGTGGCCACCACCCAGCCGAGCACCGCCGCGCCGCCCAGCCCCAGCACGACGACGCCGAGCGCGGGCCAGCGCAGCCGTAGCAGGCTGGGGATGTCGTGCAGGTAGAGGCGCCGCACGCTGAAGGGTGCCGTGCCGTCGCGCCCCGCCGCGTCATGCGGCGCGCTCCCCCGCAGGCCCAGCGCGTCGTGCGGCGGCAGCCGCCACAGCTGCTGGAACAGCGAGACGAAGCGGCGGGGGCGCAGGTCGTCCATCTCGCGCGCCAGGATCTGCTCGCGGTTGAACAGCTGCAGGCCCATGCGGATCAGCAGCACGGCGAAGAGGCTCAGCGCGGCGCCAATCAGCCAGAGCTGCGTCGCCCCGCCCCACAGGATGAGCAGGTTGTTGCCCTGGATGATCACGCTCATCGGCAGGATGATGAAGGCGGCCAGCAGGTTCGCCGCGCGCACGCTGGTCGTGTGGCTCGAGATGATCAGCGCGCTCGCCACCATGACCATTGCCTGGGCCAGATTGAGCACCGCGATGGCCGCCAGGACCGTGGGGTCCGGCCGGTAGCCGATCAGCAGCGCCACGCCGCCCAGGTACAGGCGCCATGCTGGCGTAGCTGGCGGCAACCGGCGGGATCACCGCCGCGAGCAGCTTGCCCAGGTAGAGCGACCGGTCGCTGAGCGGCGTCGACAGCAGCACTTCGAGCGTGTTCCGCTCCTTCTCGCCGGCAAAGCTCTCCAGCGCGATCATCAGCGAGAAGGAAATGGGGAAGAAGCCGACGATCATCAGCGCCAGCGGCACGAGGTCGGCGATGCGGAGGTGCAGGCCGGTCGCGTGGAGCGCGAGGTAGCTGCGCCCTTCCAGAGTCATCAGCATGAGCAAGCCGGGGAAGATGATTACCAGGAGCAGGGTGGGGCCCAGGATACGCCAATCGCTCGTCAGGTCCGCGATCTCGCGCCGCGCGATCAGGACGGCGCCGTGCGCCCACGGCAGCGGCAAGCGCGGACCGGCCGCCGCGTCCCGCGCGGACGCCGTCACCGTCTTCCCGGGCCTGCGAAGCTCAGCCATAATCGGATTATATCACACCCTCTCTCGGGATCTGTCCCAAGTGAACAGCAAGTGAGCAGTTTGTGGTCTGGTGCCGTATCCTGTCCGGTAGTACACTCAATATAGTAAACGGAAATTCACCGATCTTGTAGCGGCGCGGGGAGGGGAGTAGGACATGTCGGAAGAAGATCGAGAAGCCGTGGCGCGCGGGCTCGCCGCGGCGGTCGACGCGGCCTGTGCTGCGGCCGCCGCGCAGCTCCGCGACGAGGAGAGCGCGGACTGCATCCGCATCGCGGAGCTGGCTATCCGCGGCATTCACGGCGTGCCCTGGCGCCCGCCCGGTCTCGCGGCGCCGATCTGCCCGTGCTGCCGGCGCACCGACGGCTGGATCCAGCGCGTGCCCGGCGGCACCGTGCGCTGCCTCTGCGCGCTGATCGACCAGACCGGCTAGGGTGCCGCGGGAGCGGCCACGTCCGCCGAGCCCGCCTCGCTCATCAGCTGCAAATAGACGCTCTCCAGGCTGCGCGGCACCTCGCTGAGGGTCAGCACCTCGGCGCCCGCGGCGCCCAGCCGCTGCAGCAGCACCGGATTGATCGCCGCCGCGCCGGCCGTCCGATACCGCAGTCCCGTGGCCGTCTGCGCCACGACGGCGAAGTCGGCGCCCGGGCCGAAGTCGCAGATCCCCAGGTAGGGCGCGATCGGCCCGGTCAGCGTGAGGTCGTACAGCGGGGGGCCGAGCAAGTCGCGCTTGAGCTCGGCGGGCGTGCCCTCCGCCAGGATGCGGCCCTGCTTGATGATGGCGATGCGGTCGGCCAGGCTCTCCGCCTCGACCAGGTTGTGGCTGCAGAGCACCACGGTCCGCCCGCTGCCCCGGAGCTCGGCGATGCTGTCGCGCACGACGTGCGCCGACTGCGGGTCCATCGCCGAGGTCGGCTCGTCGAGGAAGATCACGCGCGGGTCGTGCAGCAGCGTACGCACCAGGGCCACTTTCTGCCGCATGCCCTTCGAGTATTCGCCCAGGCGCCGCTGGAGGTCGCCGGCCAGGCCGAAGCGCGCCAGCAGCGCGGTCGCGCGCTCGCGCCGCACGGCGGGCGGCAGGCCGTGGACCGCGCCGAAGAAGTCGAGGTACTCGAGCGGGCGCATGCGGTGGTAGAGGCCGGGGAGCTCGGTGAGCAGGCCGATGACCGCATGCACCTGGTCGGCCTGGGTCACGGTGTCGAAGCCCGCGATCCGCGCCGTGCCCGCCGTCGGGGTGAGCAGGCCGCAGAGCATGCGCACGGTCGTCGTCTTGCCCGCCCCGTTGTGGCCGAGGAGCGCGAGGATCGCGCCCTCGTCCACCCACAGGTCGAGGCCGGCCACGGCTGTGAACTCGCCGAAGCGCTTCGTCAGGTTATGCGTCTCGATCATCGGCCGGGCCCTCCCGGGCCGCCGGCTAGCCGGCGCTGGGCCGGCGGGCCAGGTATAGACCGATCGCGGCGATTCCCGCGAGCACGAGGATGCCCCCCGCGATGAACCAGATCGTCGCGTCACCGCTGCTCGCCGCGGCGGGCGGCACGGGCGTCGCCGCGACCACGCCGGTCGTCGTCGCCGTCACCGCCGCGGGCGCGACGGTCGCGGTGGGTGGGGCGGCCGCGGCCGTGTCGGTCGGGGCGGCGGGCGCGGCCGTATCGGTCGGCGGGGCGGCGGCCGCCGTGGCCGTTGCCGTCGGTGCGGCCGGAGCGGCGGTTGCCGTCGGCGGGGCGCCCGGCCCGCTGTACTGCGCGGCGGCCGTCTGCACGGCGTCGTAGACCGGCTCCGTCGTGAAGTCCGGGTTCACCATGCGGAAATAATACTCCGCGCTGTCCGGCTGGATGTCGCCGACCTGGCGGAAGTACCAGATGAAGAAGACGCCCGCCCAGGGCCAGTTGTCCAGCGCGTACTGGATGCCGTCCACGGTGTAGCGGGCCTGCACGGCCGGATCGACCCGGCGCCAGCGCAGCTGTTGGTCCTGGCTCAGCGTGGTCGGCGAGGCGTTCCAACCGTACTCGTTGAACCAGATCGCCTTGTTGGAGTCGTCGTTCTGCACCATGATGTCGCGCAGGAGCTCCACGCGGCGGAAGTTGAGCTTGTCCTTCGACGGCGGGTCGCTCGGCGGCAGGTCGAGGCCGTAGGCGTTGGCGGCCATGATGTCGAAGTAGGGCTTGGCGCCCGCCTGGTACATCTGCGTCCAGTAGTCGAGCTCGTTCAGGTTGCCCGCGTAGTCGATGTGCTCCAGCGTGATGGCCATCGGCGCGCTGAGGATGACGGCCTCCGGGTGTTTCTGCTTCACCGCGTGTAGACCGTCTTCAGCATGTCGGTGTAGCCGGCCGGGTCGACCTTGCCGCCGGCTTTCCACTCGTAGGCCAGGTTCGGCTCGTTCCAGACTTGCACGTACTTGACGCGGCCCTGGAAATGGTCGAGCAGGGCATTGATGAAGTCGGCCAGATCGCCGAAGTGCTGGGGCGCGTCGTTCGCGCCGCTGCCCGGCGCGCGCGCCCAGTCGGGCGCGAACGACACGCGTGCCACGATCTGGATGCCCCGCTGCTCCGCCTGGTTGACGATGAAGTCGTACTTATCCCAGGCGCTCTTCGCGGCGCCGTTGCGCTTGTCGGTGAAGTCGCCCTTGCCGCTGATCTCGATGTCGCTCCAGGGGAAATCCTGCTTAATCCAGGGGATGTGGGCGGCGGCGATCATGTCGAGCGTGCGGATCACCTTGACCTGCTCGACCTCTTTTTCCAGGAAGACGTTCGTGCCGTACGGATCGACGCCGCTCTGCGGGATCGTGCCCCGCGGCGTGCCTTGCGGGGCGACGGCGGCGCGCGTCGCCGTGACGGGCGCCAGCGCGAGTCCGGCCAGCAGGATCAGGAGCGCGCCGGCCGCCAGCCCACGCGCCCGGGCGCGCCCGCGCCGCGCGGCAAGAGAATGGCGTATCAAGAAGAGTCCCTCCTCAGGCATGGGGTGACGGCCCGAGCGGCGGGTGCCGCCCCGGCCGATGGTCAGGCCCAGAATACACTATTCCGCCGCGGGGATGCAACCGGCGGCGCGGGCGGGCTGCCGGCTCGGGTGCCTCGCCGCCTCGCGCGGGTGGGCAGGCGCGGGTCCTATTTGCCGGACCCTGGCGCGCTCCCCGCCCTCCCCCGTGTCATGTTGAACGCAGTGAAACATCTCCGCGCCGGGCGGCCTGCCCTGAGCAGCGCTGCGGTCGCCCGGCGGCTGGTCGGCGCGGAGGCGCCCCGCGTGGCCCCCCGGGCCGCGCGTCTGTGGGAGCCGGCTCCGCCCGGCGAGGCCGCCGCACCGCCCTGCTGGGATCCCGCCGCGATGCCGCCCGGCCACCCCGCGCTCCCGGCCCTCCCCCTGTCATCTTGAGCGCCAGCGAAGATCTCCGCGCCGGGCGGCCTGCCCTGGGCCGCGTCCCGGCTACCGGGATGCCAGTCGGTGCGGAGGCGCCGGCCTCAGGGCAGCATCCCGAAGTCGGAGATCCCTCACTGCGTTCGGGATGACAAAGGGGGCGGTGGGGCCGGCGCAGGGGCGGTGGGCAGGACAAGGGGGTCGGTGGTGACGAGCGGAGGGCGGGCAGGGTCAGGGGGCGAGCAGCTTGTCCAGGTGGCTGACCATCATGTCGCTGGTCAGCCCGCTGATGAGGAGGTCCTGGATGACGCCGTCCTTGCCGATGAAGACGTGCGTGGGGATGCCGCTGACGTAGTAGTCGCGCGAGACGTTGCCGGTGGTGTCGAGCACGAAGTGCCAGCCGTAGCCGTTGCTCTGCACGAACGCCTGCACCTTCGCCTGATCCTCCTGCACGTCGACGCCCAGCACCTCGACGCCGCGCGCCTGATACTGGGGATACAGCTTCTGCATCTCGGGCATCTCGGCGCGGCAGGGCGGGCACCAGGTGGCCCAGAAGTTCACCCAGACGGGCTGCTTGCCGCGGAAGCTGCTCAGCTGCACCTGCGAGCCGTCGAGCGCGGTCAGCGTGAAGTCGGGGGCCAGATAGCCGGGGCGCGCGAGGCTCTGGCCGGAGGTACCGCCGCCCGGCGCCACGGTCAGGGCCACCGCGGCCGGGCCTGCGGCGGGCGTGTGCGGCGTCAGCATGATCATCGCCATCAGCCCGACGACCACCAGCCCGGCCACAATCGAGACGACGACGGGCAGCAATGAGCCGCCGGCGGGCGGCGGGGCGTCGTCGCCCGCATCGACGGGGGGTGGGGCGGGGCGCGCCGCGCGGGCGGGCCGGACGTAGACCGCGTCGCCGGGGGACCCGGGCGGGGCGGGCGGCGGGGTGGGCTCAGGGCTGCTCATGGCGATCGGGCGGGGCGGAGGCGGGCAGACGGCCGGGCCCCGCCGGGGCCGCTCCTTTCCGGGAGGGCGCGCGACGCGGGACAAGGGGCCCGCCGCGCACCGGGCGTCACGGGGCGAACAGCCGGGTCAGCTCCGAGACCATGCGTGTCTGCTGGATCCCGCCGACTACCATGTCCTGGATGACCCCGTCCTTGCCGATGAAAATGTGGGTCGGCAGGCCGGTCACCCGGTATTTCAGGTCGACCTGGCCGTCGCCGTCGAGCAGGAAGGTCCAGTTGTACCCGCCGATCTGCACGTACTGGGCGACCTCGGGCTGCGACTCGTGGTCGTCGACGCCGAGGATGACCAGGCCCTTGGCCTTGTACTCGCTGTTGTACAGCGCCTTCATCTCGGGCATTTCCTGCTTGCAGAAGGTGCACCAGGTGGCCCAGAAGTTGACCCAGACGGGATTCTTGCCGCGGAAGCTGCTCAGCTGCACCTGCGTGCCGTCCAGGCTGGTCAGTGTGAAGTCGGGCGCCAGCGAGCCGATGGCCAGGGCCTCCTGCTTCCCCGCGGCGGGGTTGGTCGCCCCGCCGGCATTGCCGGCGCCGGTCCCCTTGGATGGCGACAGCATCATGCTGGCGAGCAGGCCGATCACCACGATCGCGGCGATTCCGGAGAAGACGAGCGGCATCCAGGATCCCTGGGACGGCTCGGGTGCAACGGTGACGCGGCCCGGCCGGCGGGCCGGTTCCGGCGCGGCGGGGCCGCGCGCTTGCCGTTTTGTGCTCATGGTGGTGCCCCTCTGTCTGCGGTTTGCCGGCGGCCGAATACGAGTAACCCGTATGGCGCCGTGGACCCGGATCTCCCCTGGGCGCGAGAACGTCGCGGCCCTCCGGCCCGGTCGCACCGGCTCTATTGGTCTGATTATACACCACGCCCGGCCCCCAGCACAAATGCCGGGCGGGTGGCCGGGCGATCGCCGCCCCGCGGCGGACCGGCCGGCGCTTGCGCCGCCCGACAGCCGCGAGTATAATAGCCGGGCTGCCGCCGCACCGCGGCGGCATGTCGGACCGAAGCACGCAGGCAGGAGGAGCAGCAGGGATGGATGAGCCGTTGGAGCAGACCAAGTGGGCACTCGTGCTGGGCGCGTCCAGCGGGTTCGGCGGCGCGGTGGCCATCGCGCTGGCCGAAGCCGGGTTCAACATCGCCGGGCGTCCATCTCGACATGCGCTCCCGCATGGCCGGCGCGGAGGAGATCATCGGCCGCATCGAGGCCACCGGCCAAGAGGCCGCCTTCTTCAACGTCAACGCCGCCGACGCCGAGAAGCGCAAGGATGTGCTTGACGCGCTGGAGGAGCGCATGGCCGGCGACGGCTTCCGCGTGCTGCTCCACTCGCTGGCCTTCGGCACCCTGCAGCCCTACGTCGACGTGCAGCCCGGCCAGACCGCCATCACCCAGCGCCAGATCGACATGACCCTCGACGTCATGGCCCATAGCCTGGTCTACTGGACGCAGGATCTGGTCAGCCGCAACCTGCTGCGGCGCGGCAGCCGCATCCTGGCGATGACCAGCGGCGGCGGCAGCCGCGTGATCCCGACCTATGGCGCCGTCTCGGCGGCCAAGGCGGCGCTCGAATCGCACATCCGCCAGCTGGCGATGGAGCTCGCGCCGCGCGGCATCACCGCGAACGCCATCCTGGCCGGGGTCACCGACACGCCCGCCCTGCGCCGTATCCCCGGCAACGACAAGATCAGCGCGACCGCCCAGAGTCGCAACCCGAGCGGCCGGCTGACCAGGCCGGACGACGTCGCGCGCTTCATCGTGATGTGGGCGGGGCCCGGCTCCCAGTGGGCCACCGGCAACGTGCTGCACGTCGACGGCGGCGAGGAGATCGTCGCCTAGCACGCCGCGGGGCCGGTCCCAACCGCGGGGACCGGCCCTGCTGTCTGCCGGCCCGGCTCAGGCCACCCCTTCGTCCAGCCCCTCCACGATCAGCACCTCTACCGGCGGTACCACGCCCGCCTGGTCCATCGCCTGGTGCAGGTAATCCGAGCTCACGTACGCCTGGGCCTGCTCCAGCGTGCTGAACTGCTCCATCACGATCAGGTCGTTGCGGTCGCCGGCCACCTGGTAGATGCGATAGCGCTTCCAGCCCTCGTGGCGCTTGTACTCGGCCGTCTTATCGTAGACGGCTTTCCACTGGTTGTAGTCTTGCACCCGATGATGCACGTGAATCCAGGCCATGGCGGTCCTCCTGTCCGTGGCGCCGGGCGCCGGCCCGGCAAGTCCGTCCGCGTTGCGATTGTGCGGCTGGGTCTGCACGCCCCGTGCCTCGGGTCGGCGCCCGCGGCGCCGAGACCCCGGCGCCGGGCCGGGGCCTCGCGCGTGCGGACGAGGCCGCCGTTACTGGTCTGCAAAACAGCGGTAACGCGTGGGTAGAGATCGCGGGAGCGGCGCTGCTGCGTGTATTGAGCAGAATCACCGGATCCCATGCGCGCGCGGAATGAGGAGACCTGATCCATGAAGCCTGCCCGGCGCCGGCCCGTCCTGCTGCTCTGGCTGGCGCTCGCCGTCGTGCTCGCCGCGTGCGGCGCCACCCCCACGGCCTCGCCCACCCCTCCACCCGGGGCCGGGGGCGCTGCCCCCACCGCCCCGGCGGTTACGCCGACCGCGGCGGCCCCGGCGGCCGTCGCGACGCTCGGGCCCGACGCCGCGCCATATCTGGTCACCGCCCCGACGCTGCAGGGCCTGCTCGGCGACCCGCACCTGCGCGTCGTGGATATGGGCAGCACGCAGGAGTACCAGGCCGGCCACATCCCCGGCGCGATCCACGTCGACTGGTCCGAGCTCCAGGTCACCGACACGCGCCAGCCCTCGATCACCGCCTGGCAGGGCACGGTTAGCACGCTGCTTGGCAGCCGCGGCATTGCCGCCGGGGACCGGGTCGTCATTTACGACCACGGCACGCTCTACGGCGCGCGCCTCTGGTGGGTGCTCGACCAGTTGGGCCACGCCGACAAGCAGATCCTCGACGGCGGCTTCGCGGCCTGGCAGGCGGCGGGCGGCGCCGTCAGCACCGCCGCGCCCACCGCGCCCGCGACCACGTACACCGCGCACCCGCAGCCCGCCGTGCTCGCCACCGAGGCGCAGGTGCGCGCCGACCTGGGCACGGCGGCGCGTGCGCCTGGTCGACGCGCGCAGCCCGTCCGAGTACGACGGCGAGAATACGGACGGCACGCCGCGCGGCGGGCACATCCCCGGCGCGGTCAACGTGCCCTACGCGAACACGGCGGTCTCCGGCGCCCCGGCTTACTTCAAGCCGCCCGCCGCCCTGCGCGCGCTCTTCGCCGCCCAGGGCGTCACGCCCGACCAGCAGGTGATCACCTACTGCTCCACGGGCGTGCGCGCCGCGGTCGACTACTTCGCCCTGCGCCTGGCCGGCTTCCCACAGGTGCGCGTCTACACCGGCTCCTGGCAGGAGTGGGGCGCCGACCCGACCGCGCCGATCGAGAAGTAGCCCCGCGCCGCGCGGGGCGGCCGGCTGACGCTCTTTCGGCGTGGCTGACGCTCTTGCCAAAAGAGCGTCAGCCATGATTCGCGCTGGTGTTAGCCATAAATTGCGTTCGGCTGACGCGGCTGACGCTCTTTCGGGGGGTATGATTTCTCTTGGGGCCATGGTGGGCCGGGGCAACGGGCCGGCCTCCTATTGACGAGTGCCGGACCACGATACGAACCGCTGGAGGCCGCCCCCCGCGCCTCGCGCGGGCGAGCGGCCGGCGGCCGCCCTGGGCGCCTCCGGGGCCCGCGGCCGGTGCCCCCAAGCCAACAGCACCGTTCCGCGCAAGGCGGTCCGCGCCGGTCTCTGGCCCTGCGACAGCGTGCGGTTGCCGTCAAGCGCGCGGGGGATGCGGCCGGCCGCGCACCTCAGCAATCGCGGGGTGCTTCTCTGGTCCTCGTCGCCCGAGGTGCCGGGACGCACACGCCGCGCCGCACGTGGGCGCCGCTCCGTTGCCCGCGCTCGGTCGTGCCCTTTCCGTATGGAAAAGGGTATGAGGAATGGCGCCCGGCCGTCGCCGGCCAATTCGATGGGAAGGGATTAGGGATGACCGGCGCCTCCTGCTCGCCTGGGATAAAGGCGGCCGGCCCCTGCCTGTCTGAAGCGGGAGGAATCACCATGAGAAAGAAGAGTGGGGTGGGAGCGCTGGGCGTTGGGATGATGTCGCTCAGCGCGGCACGCGGGGCGGATCGCGCCGCTGGATCAACGCGGGCAACGGCCTTCGCGTGGCTCGTCTGCTTGTCTGAAGTGACCCCCACGCAGTCCCCACGCCGGCCGCCCTGGCCGGCCCCCGCGCCACGACTCCCGCGCCCGACACGCCCCCAAGAGAAACGGTACCCCCCGAAAGAGCGTCAGCCGCGTCAGCCGAACGCAGTTTACGTCTAATACCAGTGCTAATCATGGCTGACGCTCTTTTGGCAAGAGCGTCAGCCACGCCGAAAGAGCGTCAGCCGGCCGCCCGGAGCGTCAGCCGGCGGGTGCGGCGCGCGATTGCGCCCCGCCCTAGCCTGAAAATCGCCGCCGTCCCCCTTCCCTTTCTCGAACAAATGTACTATAATGGCGGCGAAGGCCCCCGGCAGCGAGCCGGGCCGGCGCCCTCGGAGTGACGGAAGGAGAGTCTCGCGATGCTGCACCACTATCTGCTCGCCACCACGCTGCCCCACTTCGTCGAATGGCTCGACGATTGCCTGCACCACCTCGGCGCCACGTCCGCGGGCGCCGCGCCGGGGCCGGCCGCGCGGCTGCGCCTGCACCTGACCGGCCCCGGCGGCGCCCCCACGATCACCCTCGACGCGCTCGAAACCGCGCCCGCCGCCGTGCGCCTCCTGGTCGACCCGCCCGACGCCGCGGGCGAGGTCTTCTGGCGCGCGATCTACGGCGCGCTGGCCCGCGACTATCCCGAGGCCGCCCCGCCGCCCCGCCGCGGCGGCCCCCACGCCGACGGCGAGCTGGCCCGCCGCAACGCCCAGATGCGCGCCGCCCGCGTGAGCGGCGTCTCCGTCGCCGAAATCGCCCGCCGCTGGAACCTCAGCGAGTCCTACGTCCGGGCCCTCCTGCGCGGCTTCCGGCCCCTCCCGGACGGATGATGTTTTGTATGATCACCACTAATCACCACTAATCAGCACATTTCTGTGATATAATATCTCCAGGTGTGGCCACACCCCGTATTGGCTGCTGTCACGGCCGGGCGCCGCCCGGCAAAGGAGCCCTGGAGATGCACTGGGATATCGGGTCCGAGTCGTTTGCTTTCACCCTGACCTATCGCGAGAAAGAGCGCCTGCGCCTGCTGGCCCTCTGCCGGCACGTGCCGATGGGCGTGCTGCTGCGCCGCCTGATCCGCGAGGCCGCGCCGCCCGCCGACCCGCCGGACTGGCTGGACCTGCGCCACCTCGAGCCCCCGGAGCGCCCGGATGCGCGCGAGGAGGTCCGCCGTGGCTAACCCCACCATCACCCCCCCGCCGGCGGGCGCCTACGGCCCCGCCCTGCTGCCCCAGCACGCCGCGCTGCTCGCCGCCTCGGCCATCAGCCCGGCCGTCGCCGCCGCGCGCGGCTACCGCTCGATCACCGCGCCCGGCGCCCTGGCCGCGCTCGGCTTCGCGCGGGCCCAGCGCCCCGTGCCCGGCCTGCTCGTGCCCGTGCACGGCGTCACCGGCGGCGTCGCCCTCCACCAGTACCGCCCCGACACCCCGCGCCTCGCCGGCGGCAAGCCGGTGAAGTACGAGACGCCCGCCGGCCGGCCGATGGTCCTCGACGTGCCGCCCGGCGCCCGCGCCGCGCTCGGCGACCCTGCCGTGCCGCTGTGGATCACCGAGGGGGCGCGCAAGGCCGACGCGGCCGTCTCGGCCGGCCTCTGCTGCATCGCCCTGCTCGGCGTCTGGAACTTCCGCGGCACCAACGCGCAGGGCGGCAAGGTCGCCCTGGCCGATTGGGAGCACGTGGCCCTGAACGACCGCACGGTCTACGTCGCCTTCGACAGCGACGTGATGACCAAGCCGGCCGTGCGCTACGCGCTCGACCGGCTGGCGGCGCTGCTGGCGCGGCGCGGCGCGCGGGTGCACGAGGTGCGCCTGCCGGGCGGCCCGGGCGGCGCCAAGGTCGGCCTCGACGACTACCTGGCCGCGGGCCACAGCGTCGCCGCGCTCACGGCCCCGCTGCCCGCCGCGGCCTCGCCGCCCGCCGCGGTCCCGCGGCCCGCCGCGGCCCTGGCGCCCGCGACCCCGCCGCCCGCCGCGGCGCCGCTGCCCGCGCGCCCCGGCCGGGACCGGCGCCCGCGCGGCCGGGGCCACCGGCGCGGCGGACCGGCTGATCGCGCTGGCCACCGCCGGCGGCACGCGCCTCTTCCACGACGAGGCCCGCCGCGCCTACGCGCGCCTGGTCGTCGACGCGCACGCGGAGACCTGGGCGGTGCGCGCCGACGGCTTCCGCCAGTGGCTCGCCCTGCGCCACTACCGCGCCACCGGCCGGCCCGCCCCGCCGGCCGCGCTCGACGAGGCCCTCGCCGTGCTCGAAGCCGAGGCCATCTTCCAGGGCGAGCCGGAGCGCGTCTGGCTGCGCACCGCCGCGTGCGACAACTCCATCTACCTTGACCTGGGCGACACGGAGTGGCACGCCGTCCACGTCTACCCCGGCGGCTGGGAGGTGGTCGCCTGCCCTCCCGTGCACTTCCGGCGGCCCGCCGGCCTGGGCGCCCTGCCCTGGCCCGTGCGCGGCGGCCGGCTCGACGCCCTCTGGCCCCTGGTGAACGTGCCCGGCGAGGCCGAGCGCGCGCTCGTCGCCGGCTTCCTGGTCGCCGCGCTGCGCCCCCGCGGCCCCTACCCGCTGCTGCTGCTCACGGGCGAGCAGGGCACGGCCAAGAGCACGACGGCGCGGCTGCTGCGCACCCTGGTCGACCCCGCCGCGGGCGCCCTGCGCGCCGAGCCGCGCTCCACCCAGGACCTGATGGTTTGTGCCGAGAACAACTGGGTCGTGACGGCCGACAACCTGTCCGAGGTGCCGATCTGGCTCTCGAACGCGCTCTGCCGCCTCGCCACGGGCGGCGCCTTCAGCGTGCGCAAGCTCTACACCAACGACGCGGAGGCCGTGCTCGAGGCCCAGCGCCCGGTCATCCTGACCAGCATCGACGACGTGGTGACCCGCGGCGACCTGCTCGATCGCACGCTGCTGGTCTCGCTGGCGCCGATCCCGCCCGCCTGCCGCCGCGACGAGGCCGCGCTGGCGGCCGCCTTCACCGCGGCCGCGCCGGGCATCTTCGGCGCGCTGCTCGACGCGCTGGCGGGCGGGCTGGCGCGGCTGCCGCGCGTGCACCTGCCCGAGCCGCCGCGCATGGCCGACGCGGCGCGCTGGGCCACCGCCTGCGAAACCGCGCTGGGCCGCCCCTTCGGCAGCTTCCTCGCCGCCTACGTAGCCCAGCAGCGCGACGCCGGCGGCAGCCTGCTCGAGCGCTCGCCGCTGGTGGTGCCCCTGATCCGCTTCCTGCGCCACCGCCCGGACGGCTGGGAAGGCACCGCGTCGGAGCTGTTCCTCGGCCTCGCCCAGCAGCAGGGCCTGAGCGGCGCCCTGCCGCGCGATTGGCCGGGCAACGCCGCGGCGCTGTCGGGCGCGCTCCGCCAGCTCGCGCCCAGCCTGCGGCAATACGGCATCGAGGTCACCCTGGGGCAGCGCAGCGGCAAGACCGGCCGGCGCATCCTGCGGCTGGCGGCCGTGGCGGGGGCGGGGCCCGTCGCCCCGCCCGTCCTGCGGCCCGAGGCGCCCCCGTCCAGGCACGCCGCCCCGGCGGCCGCCCTGCCCGCGCCGGCCCCGGACGCGCCTCCGCCGGTCGCCGCGCCGGCCTCCCCACCGGCCCCGGCGGCGCGCCTCCCCGCCGATCCCCCGCCCGCGCCGGCCGCCAATCCCCCGCCCGCGGCCACGCCCAGCCTGGAGGACGCCCTGGACGCCCTGCTCGTCCAGGCCGCGGACGTGGTGCTGGGCCCCGGCTGGGAGAACGACGACCGCGTCTCGGGCCGCGCCGCCCTGCCCGCCATGGTGGCCGCGGCCGGTCACCCCGCCACGCCCCCGGCGGCGCGCGATCTCGTCACGCAGCTCGCGACGCTCCTGGCCCGCGACGACGTCGCCCCCGCCATCCCCCTGTCGCACGGGCTCATCGCCCAACTGCAGCAGGTGGTCCAGACGCTGGACGGGCAGGCGCCGGCGCGCCCCGCGGGTCCGGCCCGCGCGCGCTGCCCGAGCTGTGGCCGCCCCGGCTGCAGCGGCTTGCCCTGGGAGTGCGCCGGGGCCCCGCGGCCCCTCGTGGTGGCCGGCTGACCGGCCCGGCCGGCGCGCTGCCTCCGCGGCTGACGCGCTCGGCGTTGGGCTGACGCTCTTTTGGCGTGGCTGACGCTCTTGTCAAAAGAGCGTCAGCCACGTTTCGTGCTGCTGTTAGCCGTAAACTGCGTTCGGCTGACGCGGCTGACGCTCTTTCGGGGGGTACGGTTACGCTCAGGGGTGCCGGGCGCGGTGTTGCCTCAACGGCGCGTGCTTACGCGCTCCCGGCCCGCGCCCGGGCGGCTTGCCCCGGCGTGGCGGCTGCCGGAGAGCCTCTCGACGCGCGGTCGCCTCACTTCAGGGCACATCCCGGTGCGCGGCCCCACGTCCCGTCCCGCGACACGGCCGCGTCCTGCACCGTGCGCCCCGATCCGTTCGGTGCGTGCCGCTACGCCGCTACCAGCTCACCTGGATCGGCGTCAGGCCCAACTGGTCCGCGGCGATCGTGACGCCTTCCTGCAGGACGCCCGCGTAGAACCACATCGTGCGCTCCTGCTTGAGGATCGTGATGCCGCCGGTGATCGTCGCCGTGGCGCCCGGCGCCAGGGTCTGGCCGAAGCCCCAGCGGAAGGGGTAGCGGTAGGGCGCGCCGCCCGCGTTGCCCTGCCAGTCGACGCCCACGCGCCAGAGGCCCGCCTTGTCGACATACTGGCCGTTCGCGATGCTCGCGTACAACTCGTTCGTCGTGTAGGTGAAGCCCGAGTCGGGCCCCTGCGTGCGCAGCGGCACCTTGCCCGTGTTCTGCACCACGATCTGCACGTGGATCGTGCCGCCGAGCATAATCGCGGGCGGCGTGATCTGCACCTTGCGCACCGCGATGCTTGGCGCGCCCGCGTCGACCACCTGCAGCGGCCGCTGCGCCGCCACGGCGTTGCCCGCCGGGTCCTCGACGCGCACCGTCACCGTGTAGGTGCCGTCGGCCACGGGGTTGCCCAGCAGGTCCTGGCCGTTGAAGTCGACCCGCTCCTCGCCCGCAGCGGTCCGCGCGGGGGCGCGCACCGTGATCGGCGGGCCGTTCGCGCCGGTCAGCGTCACGCTCGTCGTGCTCGTCTCGGTCAGCCGGTAGCTGATCTGCGCCACGTCGGCGACCGCGTCCGAGTTCGGCGAGATGGTCGCCGGGTAGACCTGCAGGTTCTCCAGCCCGGGCGGCTGCGTCTGCGCGCCCTGCACCGCGAAGGTGCCGGTCGCCTGCGTGGGGCTGCCGCCGTCGGGCGTGGCGGCCACGGTGAAGTGGTAGGTGCCGTCGGGCAGCACGGCGGCCACCTGCGTCACGTCGGGGCCAGGGGTAGCGCCCGTCGGCACCACGCCGTTGAAGAGCACGAAATGGGCGCCCGCCGCCTGGTGCTCGGCGGCGCGGATCGTCACGGGCGCGCCGCTCGGCGGCTGCACCTGCAGCGTGACGGTGGCGGGGCGGCCCAGGGTGTAGCCGAGTTGGATCGGGTCGGTCACGCCGTGGCCGTCCGGCCGGACCACGGCGGGCGTCGCGGTGACGCCGCCGAGCGGCGCGGCCGTGCCGCCGCAGGCGGCCAGCAGCAGGGCCGCCAGCACGCAACCGGCCGCCCAGACGCCGCGGAGCGCGTGGCTCACCGGCCGACCCCGACCGGCTCGCGATCCTCCCGCGGCGGCGTGTTCTCCGGCACCGGCTCGGTCAGCCGCCCGAAGCGGGCCTGGGCGATAGCCAGGGCGACAAAGCCGATGGCCACGCCGAACCAGAGCGTCGTGAAGCGAATGAGCAGCGTCGCCGCCGTGCCCACCCCCGCGCCGATGGCGGCGCCCGGCACCCACGGCGCCTGCCCGAAGAGGACCAGGATGCCCTCGATGCTGCCCTCGGTGGCGCCGAGCCCGCCGGGCAGCAGCAGCACCGAGCCGACCAGCGTGGCCGTGCCCATGGCGAACGCGGCGAGCACGAACAGCTGCCACGACGCCGCGACGCCCATGCCCAGCAGGATCAGGTAGAGCGCGAAGCACTCGCCCGACCAGGAGACGAAGCCGAGCCCCACCGCGATCAAGCAGGTTGCGCGTGCGCAGGAGCTCATACGAGCTGTTATAGAAGGCGCGCAGGTGCTCGACCCGCTGGTCGAGGAAGTGGAAGCGGCGCAGGAACTGGCCGCCGCGCGCGGCCAGGCGCCGGTTCTGCACCAGCGCGGTCGCCAGGACGGCGCCGATGATGACCACGATCATGAACCAGCGCACCAGCGGGCTGTCGAACAGGAAGAGCCCGGCGGCCGCCAGCAGCAGCATGGCCAGCCCGTCGGTCATGCGCTCGGCCAGGATGATCGGCGCGGTCGTCGCGACGGGCGTCCCGGTCACCTGCTTGACCAGCAGCGACTTGAGCCACTCGCCCGCCTTGCCCGGCGTGACGGTCATGCTGAAGCCGCTCAGGAAGATCAGCAGGCTCTGCGGCCAGCGGATGTTGCGCACGCCGACCAGGTGCAGGTAGAAGTGCCACTTGGCGAAGCGCAGGGCATAGTTGAACAGGCTGGCCAGCAGGATGAGCGGGAAGAGCTCCCAGGCAAAGCTGCGCAACACCTCGGACAGCCGCGTGAAGTCGTTGAAGCCGAGGAAGACCGCATACACCAGGATGGCAAACGCGATCGAGCCCAGGATTTTGTTGCGCTGGCGCGCGATTACAGTCAAACGAATCGACTCCCCATCCGGTGAAAACCCGCGCTTGCATGCGGATGGCCCGCAGTGGCCAATTATACCCGATCGCCCGGGGCCGCGCAAAAGCGCGGCGGCGCCCCGCCGGCCCGCCCGGGCCGCGCGTCTGTGGGAGCCGGCTCCGCCCGGCGAGGCCGCCGCACCGCCCTGCTGGGATCCCGCCGCGATGCCGCCCGGCCACCCCGCGCTCCCGGCCCTCCCCCTGTCATCTTGAGCGCCAGCGAAAGATTCCCAACTCCGGGCGGCCTGCCCTGGGCAGCGTTGCCGCGGCCGGGCGGCTGGTCGGCGCGGCGGCGCCCCGCGTGGCCCGCCCGGGCCGCGCGTCTGTGGGAGCCGGCTCCGCCCGGCGAGGCCGCCGCACCGCCCTGCTGGGATCCCGCCGCAATGCTGCCCGCCACCCCGCGCTCCCGGCCCTCCCCCCTGTCATCTTGAGCGCCAGCGAAAGATCTCCACTCCGGGCGGCCTGCCCTGGGCAGCGTTCCGCGGCCGGGCGGCTGGTCGGCGCGGCGGCGCCCCGCGTGGCCCGCCCGGGCCGCGCGTCTGTGGGAGCCGGCTCCGCCCGGCGAGGCCGCCGCACCGCCCTGCTGGGATCCCGCCGGAATGCTGCCCGCCACCCCACGCTCCCGGCCCTCCCCCTGTCATCTTGAGCGCCAGCGAAAGATCTCCGACTCCGGGCGGCCTGCCCTGGGCCGCGCCCCGGCTACCGGGATGCCCGTCGGTGCGGAGGCCCCGGCCTCAGGGCCGCATCCCGGAGTCGGAGATCCCTCACTGCGTTCGGGATGACAACGGAGAGGTAGGGCAGCTTACCGCGGCGCCACCACGCGGCGTCCGAGAAGCACCTCGGCCCGGATACGCCTCCACCTGGGGCAACCGGACCGCGCCCGGGCCCCCCGGCGCCTTCCCCTGGCCGGGTGTTTGTGGTTTAATGGAGGCGCGCCGCGCGGACCCGCGGCGACGTGGACGGAAACGGACGGATTGGCGATGCGGAGGAGAGGCGACGGGCGCGGCGCGCGCGGGGCAGGCGCCGTGCTGCTGCTGGCCGGGGCCGGGCTGCTGGCCGGTGGGGGCGCGGCCGGGGCGGGCGCGCTGCCCTGCAACACCTTCCAGCAGGTCGCCACGCCCAACTACGGCCCCAGCGACAACGACTTCTGGGCCCTCGGCGCCGCCGGGCCCGCGGGCCTCTGGGCCGTCGGCACCTACCGCTACCAGAACGCCAAGCACACCCTGACGCAACACTGGGATGGCACGGCGTGGACGCAAGTCGCCAGCCCGAGCCCGGATGCCGGCTCCGAGCTGTACGGCGTGGGCGCCACCGGCCCGGCCGACGTCTGGGCCGCGGGCTACGTCTACGCCGGCACGGCTGACCGCACGCTCGTCGAGCACTGGGACGGCACGGCCTGGACCGTCGTGCCCAGCCCGAGCGTCGGGGCCGGCGACGACTTCCTCAACGCCGTGGCCGCGCGCAGCCCCACCGACGCCTGGGCCGTCGGCCGCGCGAACGACGGCACGACCGACCAGACGCTGGCCGAGCACTGGGACGGCGCCGCCTGGGGCCTCGTGCCCGTGCCCAGCCCCGGCACCAGCCTGAACACCCTCACCGGCGTGGCCGCCGTCGCCGCCGGCGATGTCTGGGCCGTGGGCTACACGGCCAGCGGCAGCGTCCGCCAGACGCTGATCGTCCACTGGGACGGCGCGACCTGGAGCGTTGTGCCGAGCCCGAGCCCCGGGGCGAGCGATAACTTCCTGGGCGCGGTCGCGGCCGCCGGACCGGACGACGTCTGGGCCGCGGGCGGCTACGTCGACGGCGGCAGCGTCCAGCCGCTCGTGCTCCACTGGGACGGCACGGCCTGGACGGCGCTGCCCGGCCCGCCGGGCATCGACCCGGCCTTCTTCAGCGCGGTGGCCGCCGCCGGGCCGGGCGACGCCTGGTTCGCGGGCGAGCGCGAGACCAACCCGGTTACGCCGCTGGCCGCGCACTGGAGCGGCGGCGCCTGGACCGTCGCCGCCGGCCCGGACGCCGGCGCGGAGACGACCGAGCTCCTCGGCGTCGCCATCCCGGCGCCCGGCGACGTCTGGGTCGCGGGCCGCTACTTCACCGGCGCCGTCGACCAGACGCTCGCCGCGCGCTACACCGGCGCCTGCCCGCCGCCCACCGCGACCGCGACGCCCACCGTTCCGGCCACGCCCTCGCCGCCCGCCGAGCGACACCCCCGCCGCGCCGCCGACGCGTCGCCGGCCGCGACGCCGACCGGCGTCCCGTCCCCGTCGCCCACGGCGACCCCGACCGCGCCTCCGCCGAGCGCGACCGCGCCACGCGCGACCGCGGCGACCGCCCGCGCCGGGCGCGACCGCGACGCCGTGCGGCCTCGCCTTCCGCGACGTGCAGCCCGCCGACTACTTCTACGGCCCGGTGCTGCATCTCGCCTGCCGGGGCGTCCTCTCGGGCTATGCCGACGGCACCTTCCGGCCTTACAACCCGACGACCCGCTCCCAGATGGTCAAGATCGTCGTCCTCGCCTTCGGCCGGCCGATCGTCACGCCGCCGGCCGGCGGCCCGACCTTCGCCGACGTGCCGCCCGCCCAGCCGTTCTCCGCCGTCGTCGAGACGGCCGCCGCCGCGGGCATCGTCAGCGGCTACGCCTGCGGCGGCCCCGGCGAGCCCTGCGACGCGCAGCAGCGCCCCTACTTCCGGCCCTACGCGAACGTGACGCGGGGGCAGCTGGCCAAGATCGTCGTCGTGGCCGCGGGCTGGCCGCCGATCACCCCGCCCGCGCCGGCCTTCGCCGACGTGCCGCCCGGCTCGGCGTTCTACCCCTACGTCGAGACGGCCGCCTGCCGCGGCGTTATCAGCGGCTACGGCGACGGCACCTTCCGGCCGGGCGCCGGCGCGACGCGGGGGCAGATTGCCAAGATCGAGTTTCTGGCGCTGACGAGCGCGAGCGCCTGCGAGACGCCGACGCCGCTGAGGTAGCGGGGGCCGCGGCGGCGCGGCGGCGGCCCAACCTGGAGCGCTCCCCATCCTCCCCCTTGTCATGTTGAACGCAGTGAAACATCTCCGCGCCGCAGGGCTTACCCTGGGCAGCACCTGGCCTACCGGGCGGCTGGGCGGCGCCGAGGCGCCTACCTCAGGGCCGCATCCCGGAGTTCGGAGATCCCTCACTGCGTTCGGGATGACAACGGGAAGGTAGGGCGACACGGCCTGGCCGCGCCGGGGCGGCTGACGCGGCTGACGCGGCTGACGCTCTTGGCCGTTGGCTGACGCTCTTGCCCCAAAGAGCGTCAGCCATCATTCGTGCTGATATTAGCGCAAATCTCGCGCCGGCTGACGCTCTGACGCTCTTTCGGGGGATCCGGCTGCATTTTAGGGGCCGCACCCGTCGCGGGGCCGGCGCGCCAAGATGGTGCCCCGACCCTGCGCGCGCGCTCCACCTTGCCCCCAGCCCGCCGCCCGGCTATACTGAGGGCGACACTAGAAGGAGCCCGCCGCCCATGCTCTGGCGCAACACCAGCCGCATCGTCCTGCCCGAGATCGACCCCGGTGCCGCGGGCGCCCTCCCGATCGCCGAAGCCGGCTACGATCTCCCCGTCGTCGACTGCGCCGCCGACCCGTTCACCGACCTGGTGCTGTCCTGGAACGCCGTCGCGCCGCCCGGCACCGCCCTCCGCTGCGCGGCCCGCGTGCGCCACGCGCCCCTCGACGGCCCGGGTGAGGCGCTCTGGTCGGCCTGGTACGACCTGGGCCATTGGGGCCCGGGCGCGACGGCTGCCGGGCCGCTGCCGCGGAGCGCGGCGCCGGGCACGGACGACGCGGCGGTGCGCCTGGCGGTCGACACGCTGCGCCTGGCCGATGGTCGGGAAGGCACGGCCTTCCAGGCGCGGGTCACCCTCTACGGTGGGGACGCCGGGCCGGCGCTGGAGCGCCTGACGGTGAGCACCACGCACCGCGGGGCGCCCGTGGCCCCCGCGGACGACCCGCCGCTGGGACGGCCGGTCGCGCTAACCGTGCCCGCGCGCTCGCAGTGCCGTCGAGCGGCCCGAGATCGCGGGCGACATCTGCAGCCCGACCTCGGTGGCCATGGTGCTGGAGTTTTACGGCATCCCGCGCACAACCGAGGAGGTGGCGCGCGGGGTGTATGATCACGGCGCGCGCATCTACGGCAACTGGCCGTTCAATATCGCCTTTGCCGCCAGCCTCGGCGTCACCGCCGAGGTGCGCCACTTCCGCCGCCTGGGCGACCTGGAGCGCGAGCTGCAGGCCGGCCGCCCGGTCATCATCAGCATCGAATTCGGGCCCGGCGATCTGCCCGAGGCCCCCATCGCGTCCACCGCCGGCCACCTGCTCGTCGTGACCGGCGTCACGGCCGCGGGCGATTTTCGGGTCAACGATCCCGCCGCCCATCCCGGGCGGGGCCAGGCCATCGCGCGCGAATACGGCCGCGAGCGTCTGCGCCGCGCCTGGCTGGGCCACGGGGGGATCGCCTACATCATCACGGCGGGGTCCGCGGCTACGGCCGCCCCGGGCCCGGCGCCCGAGGCATAAGCATGCACCACGCGATCCGGCTCCCGCGCGTTGGCTTCGCGGGACTGGCCCTCCTTGCGCTCTGCGGCCTCGGCCTGCTGGCCGGCTGCGACGTCCCGAAACCGCCGCTCGAACAGCTCACGCCGGTGCTCGGCGCCGAGACGCCGACCATCCTGCCGGCCGGCGCGCCGACCTACACGCCGGTGCCGATGACCCTGCCGCCCACCGGACGCATCTGGTTCCTGCGCGGCGGTCACGTCTGGACCAGCGCGCCGGACGGCAGCGGGGCGCGCCAGATGTCGGCCGACGCGTCGGACTCGGCGCCCGCCCCCTCGCGCGACGGCAGCCACGTCGCCTTCTTCAGCGGGCGCAAGCTGCAGGTGATCGACGTGGCGACGGATCAGGTGCGGACGGTCGTCTCAGCCACCCTCTCGACCGTGCAGCGCCCCGCCTGGTCGCCCGACGGTCGCCTGCTCGCCTACTTCACCGACGACCCGGCGACCGCCGGCGACGAGATTGCCTGGAGCGTGCCCCTGGCGGGCGGTCCGCCCAGCCGCATCACCGTGCTGCACAACGAGGGCTTTCCGCAGGGGCCGACGTTCGAGCAGGTGATCTGCTGGACCGACGACATGCGGCGCATCGCCGTCAGCGGCGCGATGGGCCCGATCTACGTGATCCCGCTCGACGTCACCGCGGGCGACCCGCTGACGGTGAACGGCGGCGAGCCGGAGTGGTCGCCCGACAACCGCAACCTGCTGTACACCGAAACGATGAACGGCGCGATCGCCATCTACGACGTCGTCGGCGATAGCTTCGCCCCCTTCCGCAGTGAGAAGCGGCTCGACGGCACGCGCCTGGGCGACTACGCGCAGGGCCCCTGGCCCCGCTTCAACGCCGCGACGCAGCTGATCCTCTACCGGGCCCAGGGCGATAATCACGTGCCCGCCGTCGCCGTGCGCGGCCGTGACAGCTCCGAGCAGCTGTTCCTGCCGGGCAACAATCCCGCCTGGGCCCCGGACGGGCAGTGGATCGTTTATGAGACCGGCGGGCTGCAGCAGACCGAAAACGGCCTGCAGTGGCAGGCGAAGGGCATCGCCCGGATCCGCGCGGACGGTAGCGGGCAAACGGACATCGTGTCCGACGCGGCGTGGCCCGCCTGGAGCAAGTAGGCCCGCCGACAGGAGGTAGCAGTATGATCACGCATCCAGCCGCGGCCGCCCCGCGGATCCTGCGCGACGGCCACGGCCGGCCGCTCGTCGCGACTTTCTCCATCGTCGGGCACGACCCGCGGACGGGCGACCTGGGCATCGCCGTCCAGTCCAAGTTCCTGGCGGTGGGCGCCGTGGTGCCGTGGGCCCGGGCCGGGGTCGGCGCCGTCGCCACGCAGGCCTGGGGCAACACCACCTACGGCCCCCGCGGGCTCGATCTCCTGGCCGCCGGGCAGGACCCGGAGCAGGTGGCCGCCGCGCTGGTGGCCGGCGACCCGGGCGCCGCCCAGCGCCAGTTCGGCCTGGTCGACGCGCAGGGCCGCGCGGCGACCTATACGGGCGACGAGTGCATGTCCTGGGCGGGCGGGCGCACGGGGCCCCACTTCGCCGCCCAGGGCAACATCCTCGTCAGCGCCGACACGGTCGACGCCATGGTCGACACCTTCCTGACCCAGCAGGGCCGGGCCGACGGCGAGCTTTCCGATCACCTGCTGGCCGCGCTGGCCGCCGGCCAGGCAGCGGGCGGCGACAGCCGCGGCATGCAGGCGGCCGCCCTGCTGGTGGTGCGCGCGCACGGCGGCTACTCCGGCTTTAACGACCGCTACGTCGACCTGCGCGTCGACGACCACCCCTACCCGATCGCGGAATTGCGCCGCCTGCTCGACCTGCACCAACTCTACTTCCGGCCCACGGAGCCGGCGGCTTTCCTGCCCCTCGAGGCCGAAACGCTCGACACGGTCCAAACGCTGCTGCAGGGCGCGGGCTACCTGCCCACGCCGGGCCCGGAGACTCCGGCCCTCGCGGCCACCGTCGACGCGCTGACCACCTTCGCCGAGCGCGAGAACCTGGAGGACCGGCTGGCGGCCGAGCCGCGCATCGACCCCGTGCTGCTCACCTACCTGCGCCACTACGTCGAGGGCCGTCCGGCCCCCGCGGGCGACGGCGAGGAGCCGGGCCACCTGCACCTGGTGCGCCCGAGCGAGCGCGCGTCGGGCGCCGACACGGAGCCCCCCGAGTAGCCGGCCCTCCGCGCCGCCGCCCCGCTGCCGCGCCTCGGCAGCCACAGCCCGCGGTCTTGTGCCGCGGGCTGTTCGCGTCCACGAAGGCGGCACACCGCGGCCGCTCCCCCCGCGCTATACTGGAGTCAACCCGGCGTTCCCCGCCGCACGCGACCGCACGGCGCGGCAATCCCGCGAATCCACCGGGTAGGCGTTGAACCTTTGGGCCCCGGTGGGCTACACACTGAAGGAGGAGGGCAGGCAGCGTTGATCCGGGTCGGGTGGTTCAGACAGGCAGGCGAGGTCCGCGGGGATGTCGTGATTCACGAGTTCGCCGAGAACCGGCTACTGGCCCGCGTGGCTCAGCAGGACCGCGCGGCGCTGGCCGAGCTGTATGCGCGCTTCCAGCACCCGCTGTTCTCCTACCTCTATCACCTCCTCGGGCAGAAGGAGCAGGCGGAGGATGTGCTGCAGGAGGTGATGGTGGTCGTCTGGCAGAAAGCGCCGACCTTCCGCGGGCAGACCCCGGCGGCGGGCTGGATCTTCGGCATCGCCCACCACCAGGCCTACACCGCCCTGCGCCGCGCCGGCCGTGCGCCCCTCGTCGGGCTGGAGGCGGCGGACGACCTGCCCGACTCGGCGCCGGGTCCGGATGCCGCGCTCCTGCGCCGGGCCACGCGCGACGAGGTGGTCCGCGCCCTGGGCGCGCTGACCCCGGAGCACCGCGAGGTGCTGGAGTTGGCGTTCTTCCAGGAGTTCGCCTGTCGCGAGATCGCGGCCATCGTCGATATTCCCCTGGGCACCGTCAAGAGCCGGCTGAGCTACGCCCGGCGCGCGCTGAAGGCGGCCCTGATCCGCAACGGCTGGGAGGAGTGAGCGCCCCGATGCCCGACCGAATCGATTCCGCGCGGACGCGCTGCCCGGTCGACCGGCTGGCCTGGTACGCCAACCGGACGCTGGCCGCCGCCGACCGCGCCGCGGTCACGGCCCACCTGGCCGGCTGCCCGGCCTGCCGCGCCGACGTCGCCGCCTGGGACGCGCTCGGGCAGACGTTAGGCGCGGTGCGCGCCCTGACGCCCGCACCGCGCGCCGACCTGTTCGCTCGGATTGAGCAGCGGATTGACCGCGCTGCGGCGGCGCCTCCGCGTGCCGCCGGGCCGCTGCTCGCCGCGGGCCGGCTGGCCGGCCAGGTCGCCGCCGCGCACGTGGCCGCGCAGGTTCGGCTGATCCGGCGCGACCTGTTCTGGATGCCGCTGCTGCTGGTGCCCCTGACGGTTGTCCTGGCCTGCTTCCCGCAAGCCGGGGCCGAGGCGCCGGAAACGGTCGCCATGCTCGCTACCCTCGTCGCCGCGCTGGGCATCGCCTTCCTCTATGGCCAGGAGGTCGACCCGGCGCGCGAGCTCGTGCTCGTGACGCCGACCTCGCCGCGCCTGGTGCTGGCGATCCGCTGCGGCCTCGTCTTCGGCTACGACTTGCTGCTCAACTGGGGCCTGGCGATCCCCTTCCTGGCCGGGCTGGGCGTGATCACGCCGGATTGGTTCGTCGCCAACTGGCTGGCCCCGCTCGCCTGCCTGAGCGCGGTGGCGCTGCTGCTGAGCGTCACGGTGAACCCGGCCGCGGCGGTCGCGGCCTGCGTGCTGCTGTGGGGCCTGCGGCTGCTCGCCCAGATGGATCTCCTGGGCGATCTGCCCGGGCCGCGGAGCTATGAGGGCCTCTGGCACCAGACCCCACTGCTGTTCGTGGCGGCGGGGCTGGCGGTGGTCCTGGCCTTCGCGCTGCTCGAACGCGGGGAGCGGTTCGCATGACGACGGCGATCCCGCGCGCGCAGCCGCGCGCCCCGCGGGCCGGCGGCGCCCGGCTGATCGGGGCCACCGCGCGGGCCGAGATCGCCATGCAATGGCGGCGCCGCGGCCTCTGGCTGGCCTATGGCGGCACGGCCGCGCTGCTGGTGCTGCTCACGCTGCAGGCCGGCATCTTCCTGCTGCATCTTCCGCCCGACTCCCTCTATGTGGCCCAGGGGTACACCCAGGCCGACCTGAACAACCTGCTGATCCTGGGCACGACCGGGTACGGCGCGATGTTCTTCGGCCTGCTGACTGCCCTGCTCGTCGTCGACCGCCTCGACCGCGACCGCCGGCTGGGCATGCTGGAGCTCCAGCGCGCCACGCCGCAAGGCTGGGGGCCGTACGTCGTCGGGAAGTACCTCGGCAACACGGTCGCCGTGCTCCTGCCGATCGTGCTGGCTTACGTGCTGTGCGGCGCGCTCGCCGTCGTGTTGGGCTGGCCCCTGGTGCTCGTGGCGAAGTTCGCGCAAGCCTGGCTGCTGGTATCGGTCCCGGCCACGCTGGCGACGGTGGCCGTCGTCCTGCTGCTCACCAGCGTGCTGCCCGTCCGCGTGGTCCAGGTTGGCTTCGCGCTGCTCTGGATCGAGCTCAACATCGGGCTCGGCTGGCGCGGGCCCGAGTATTCGCTGTTCAACCCGAACGGCCTCTATATCTTCGAGATCTTCTTCCCGACGCCCCCCATGCTCTACACCGAGCCGGGCTTCCATCCCACGATGCTCCTGGCGCTGCTCAACATCGCCGTCCTGCTGGGCACGGCCCTGGCGGCGCTGGCGCTGACCTACGGGAGCCTGGTCGTGCGGGGCCGGCGGGCGGAGGAGGCGTAAGATGCGGACGCGCGACGAGCACCTGGGGCACCGCGCGGCCGGCGTGCCGGCCGGCGCCGCGGCGCCGCGCATCCCCGGCCGCGAGGCGGCCCGGCTGGCCCGCTATCACCTGCGCCTGCTCGACTGGTGGCTGTTCTTGCTGATGGGCCTCGCCTGGGCGGGCGCCGCGGGCGTGACCTGGCTGCAGGTGGCCACCGGCCTGCCCGAGGGGCTGCGCAACGCGGCGGGCCTGAGCCGCTTCGTGCTGGAGCCGGGCGCCGGGCTCTTCGCCGCGCTGCTCGGCAGCGCCCTGCTGGTGAATGACCCGCTGCTCGAAGTGACGCTGGCGACGCGTACGGGCGCCGGGGGCCTGCTGCTCGGGCGCGGTGCGCTCAGCCTCGGCATGCTGGGCGTGGGCTCTGCCGCCTACCTGGCACTGTCCCTTGCCCTGGGTGTCCCCTACGCGCAGCAGCAAAGCGCCCTCTATCTGCTGCTGGTCTGGCTGGCGCCCGTGCTGCTCATGGGCCTGCTCGGCCTGGGTGGCGCGCTGCTCACGGGCAATGCCCCGCTCGGCCTGGCGCTCGCCGCGGTGCCTCTGGCGGGGTCGCTCTTCCTGTACATGCCCCTGCAGCCCATCGCGGCCGCGCACCTGTTCATGTTGTCCTATACCTTCTCCGGCGGGCAGGACGCGCCCGACTGGTGGGCGAACCGCCTGACGCTCCTGGCGCTCGCCCTGGCGATCGGCGCCGCGAGCCTCTGGCTGCTGCGGCGCGACGAGCGCCTGCTGGGTGCCGCGCCGTAGGCGCGGCGCGAGAAAGGGGAGACCCGGCCGTGGAAATCGTGATCGAGCATGTGGTGAAGCGCTACGGCGCCCAGGAGGCCCTGCGCGGCGTCGATCTGCGCATCCCGCCCGGGATGTTCGGGCTGCTGGGCCCGAACGGCGCGGGCAAGACGACCCTGCTGCGCATCCTCGCCACCCTGCTCCGCCCCACCGCTGGGCGCGTGGTCGTCGACTCCCACGACCTGGCGGACGCGGCCGGGCGCAAGACGGTCCGCTCCTGGCTCGGCTACCTGCCGCAGGAGCTGGGTCTCTATCCCGACCTGACCGGGCGCGAGCTCCTCGACTACCTGGCCCTGCTCAAGCGCCTCTATGATCGCGGCGCCCGGCACGCCCAGGTTGCTGCCCTGCTCGAGGTGGTCGGCCTGACCGCCGTCGCCGATCGCCGCGTCAAGACCTACTCGGGCGGCATGAAGCGCCGGCTGGGCATTGCCCAGGCGCTGCTCGGCGACCCGCGGCTGCTGATCGTCGACGAGCCGACGGCCGGGCTGGACCCGGAGGAGCGCATCCGCCTGCGCACCTTGCTGACCCGGCTGGCCGCTCAGCGCGTGGTCATCTTGTCGACGCACGTCGTCGAGGATATCAGCCAGACCTGCGAGCGGCTGGCCGTGCTCGACGCCGGCCGGCTGATCTTCGACGGGCTGACGCGGGACCTCATCGGGGCGGCAGCCGGTCATACCTGGCAGTTCCTGGCGCCCCCCGGCTATGCAGTGCCCAACGCGCTGCACGTGATTTCCGCGCTGCCCCAGGCGGAGGGGACGCTGTACCACGTCGTCGGACCGGAGCCGCAAGGCCCGATCACGGGTGTCCAGCCGCTGGCGCCGACGCTGGAGGACGGGTACGTCTGGCTGCGGCGGCAGGCCGAAAGCGCGGCGGGCGTGCCGCTGCCGGCGGCGCGTGGCGGATAGGGGTTGGTCGTGGGCCGGACCGCGGATTCCGGGAACGGAACGTGCTGTTAAGATCGCGCGGGCCCGCAGGTCCGCCATCTTCGCAAGGGAGAGGAGAGACCGCGATGCCGATGCAGCTAAACCTGACCGATGTGGGAGCCAATGCCCTGAAGCTGGCGATCGACAGCTATTACTCGGGGCTCCGGGAGGAGATCTACCACACGGACGATTATGACCAGCGCCAGATGCTGAAGGGGCTTGAGCAGGCGCTGGGCGAGATCCGCGCCCAGCTGGAGCCGGGCTGGCAGCCGACTTTCGGCAACTCGGCCGACGCCGGGGAGGGGGTTACCGCGCTGGCGACCAATTCGCTCTCGGCCGAAGCGCCGCCGGGCAAGGGCACGCCGCCGGTGGGCATGCCGGGCACGGAATAGCGCCGGCCGCGGGGCGGCCGTCCAAGGGAGCGCGTCCGGGCGTCTTTGCCCGGCGCGCCCTCTACGTAGAGGGCGGGAACCCTAGCTCGCGTGGACGCCGTAGCCCCAGTCCTCCCCATCGGCGGGCGGCGGCGCGCTGCTCCCGTCGCCGGGGCGCGGGCGCCGCGCGTGGCAGCTGCCGAGCACGCCCGACCAGTCGTCGTCATCCGCGGGCGCCTCGGCGTCCTGGGCGAGCCAGACAGGGCGGGCGGCGCGGAACACCGCCAGATCCACCGCAATCTCCTCATAGCGCGCGCGCGCAGCGTATCGTTCCATAACGGGCCTCCTGTGCCTGCGGCCGGTCTGCGCCGGCCGCGCGGGGCGGCTCCGCGGCAACAAAAAAACCTCGTCCCCAAAAATGGGGCGAGGTTGTGCTCGCGGTTCCACCCAAGTTCAGCGCCAATCCCCGGACCGCACAGGCCGCGCGGCGGGGATGAACGCCCTTGTCGGGCCGATAACGGGGCCAACCGTGCGCCTATACTTGCCGGGTGGGCTTTCCAGGCGTCTGCTCCAAGGTGGTTTTCGCGCTCGTCAGGGGCGATCCGGGCTCGCAGTCGGTGGCCCGAAATCTCTGGCGCGTGCCGGGCGCTACTCGTCCTTATCACAGCGTTTGTGCTATGACCCGGGGGCTATGCCCGCCGGTGCACCTAGCATAGCACGAAGCGGGCCGCCTGTCAAGCGTTGTCGCGCCTCCGGGATTTAGGTATAATGGGACGGCGCGATGCCGGGGAGACTTCCGAGCGCGTCACGCGTCAGAGGAGGATTCCGCCGCCATGGCCAAAACCATCGCCAACCCTGTCGCCGAGCCGGCGGCTCCCGCAGGTGCGCAGGCGCCTGCCCGAGCAGCCTCCGGCGTGGCGGCGGTGCGCGCCTGGCCGCTCCTCGTGCTGGTCTTCGTGGCCGGGGCCGGCGGCATGGCCGTCGAGATGGTCGCCTCGCGGCTCCTCGCGCCCCACTTCGGCAATTCGCTCTACAGCTGGGCCATCCTGATCGGCCTGATCCTGTTCTTCCTGACGACGGGCTACACGGTTGGTGGGCGGCTGGCCGACCGCCGGCCGCGGCCGGGCGTGCTCTACGGGCTGGTCGCGGCGGTCGGGGTCTGGATCCTGGCCGTGCCGCTGGTCGCCGGCCCCGTGCTGCACTGGGCCGAGCGTTTCCCGACCGCGGACGCCTCCGTGGAGTTCGGCACGGCGCTGAGCATCCTGATCCTGTTCGCCGTGCCGGTGACGCTGCTGGGCTGCGTCTCGCCGTTCGCGGTGCGCCTGCGCATCCACGGCGTGGGCGAGGCCGGGCACACCGCCGGGCGCCTCTACGCGCTGGCCACGCTGGGCAGCATCGCGGGCACCTTCGCGCCGGTCTTCCTGCTCATGCCCTACCTTGGCGTCTCCGCCACGCTCGACGTGACCGGCCTGGCGCTGCTGGCGGTCGCCGGGCTGGGCGGGCTGGCCGGTCGCGCCGCCGGGGTGACGATCGCCCCGCGGCCGAGCACCGCGCCCGCGGCTGCCGCTCCCGCCGTGCCTGCGGTGCCCGACGCCGCCGGCCCGCGCCCGGGCCCCGGCCTGCTGCTCGCCTCCGTCGCCGCGGGCGGCGTCGCCAGCCTGGCGCTCGAACTGACGGCCTCGCAGCTGATGCGGCCCTATTTCGGCGCCAGCCTGTTCATCTGGGCGAACCTGATCGGCCTGGTGCTGATCTACCTGACCGTGGGCTACGATCTGGGCGGCCGGCTGGCCGACCGCCGGCCCACGCCCGGGCGCCTCTTCACGCTGATCGCCGTGGCCGGACTGGCCGCCGCGATCATCCCCGCGCTGGCCCAGCCGCTGCTCTCCTGGTCGCTCGCGGGCTTTGCCGAGGTCTCCGTCGGCATCTTCTACGGCTCGCTGGCGGGCGTCATCGGCCTCTTCGCCGTGCCCATGATCCTGGTCGGCACGGTGTCGCCCTTCGCGATCCGGCTGCACATGCGGCAGGTCGACGCGGCGGGCCAGACGGCGGGCGCCATCTACGCCGTCTCGACGCTGGGCAGCATGATCGGCACGTTCGTGCCCGTCTTCATCCTGCTGCCCACGCTCGGCAGCGGGCGCACCCTCTACCTGGTCGCCCTGCTGCTGCTGGGCATGGCCGCGCTCGGGCTCTTCGTGCTGCGGCGGCGCGCCGCCTGGCTCGTCTCGGCCGCGTTCGCCGGCGTCGTGGTGCTCACGCTGCTGCCGCCCCCGGCGCTGATCAAGCCGCCGCCCTACGGGCACCTGCTGGCCGAGCGCGAATCGGTCTACAACTACATCCAGGTGGTCGGCCAGGACAACGGCGACGTGAACCTGGTGCTGAACGAGGGCCACGCGGTCCACAGCATCTACCGCGCCGACCAGACCCACCCGCTCACCGGCGGGCCGTGGGACTACTGGCTCGTCGCGCCCTACGTCAACGCCAACATGCGCCCGGCGGGGGTGCAGAACATGCTCATGCTCGGCTCGGCCGCGGGCACCGCCGCGCAGCTGTTCACGCGCGTCTACGGCCCCAAGCCCGTGGACGACGTCGAGCTCGATCCGGCCATCGTCGACCTGGCGCACCAGTACTTCCATCTGGACCAGCCCAATATCCACAACATCATCAACGACGCGCGTGTCTACCTGCGCACGACTGATCGGCAATACAGCATCATCGGCATCGACGCGTACCGGCAGCCCTACATCCCGTTCCAGCTGACGACGCGCGAGTTCTTCACCGAGGTGCAGCAGCACCTGACGCCCGACGGCGTCGCCATGATCAACGCCGGGCGCGCGGGCGACGACTACCGGCTCGTGAACGCCATCGCCGCGACGATGCGGGCCGTCTTCCCCCACGTTTACATTATCGACGTGGCGGGCATGGGCAACAGCATGATCGTCGGCGCGGCGGCGGGCAACGGCGTGGCCAACTTCCGGGCCAACGCGCAGGCCAACCAGGACCCGTTGCTGGCGCAGGTCTTCGCCGCCGCGATCGATCAGGGCAACATGCGGGAGGTCGCTCCCGCTTCAGTCACCGGCCAGCTCGTCTTCACCGACGATCGTGCCCCGGTCGAGGAAGTGATCGACCAGGTGATCTTGAGCTACGTGATCGGCCAGTAGCGCCGGGCGTGGACCGCGCCCGGTCGGGCCATCCGGGATAACGGAACACAAAGGAGTGCCAGTATGAACCTCAAACTGCGCCGCAGCGCGCGCACCGCGCATTCGGAGGAGATCTCGATCTTCGACACCGACGTCAAGGACGAGAACGAGGAGCCGGTGAACATCGGCAAGCTCGACGTCCACTACGTGGACGACCAGATCGTCGGCACGCTGCTCATCTGGGCCGAGTATGCCTCCAACTTCGCGACCGCGCAGCGCGGCACGCCCATGACGATGACGGACCTGATCGACGAGATCCTCGACGAGGTGAGCGAGCCGCTCGGCGTGGCCGCCGAGTACGGTATCGAGGTCTACTACCCGCGCCTCGACCAGCACGAGTTCGTCTCCAACTACGACGAGTTCGAGGACGACGAGCTGATCGATGAGTTCGAGGAGGACGAGGAGACGGAGGGGTCGGACCATAACGGCCGCGTTCACTGATCCGGGGGCCGGCGTGCCCATCCCGCCGATCTATCTGCTCGCCGGGTTCGCGGCTGTCCCGGACCTCGTGCAGGGCTGCACCACGCGCGTCCGGCCGGCGGGGCCCTGGGGCCCCCCGGCCGACTGGACGCTGAAGCGGCGGGGCACCGACCCGGCCGTCGCCGAGGCCAACTGGCAGGCCTTCCTGGCCACGCTCGGCATTCCGCCGGGCCGTATGGTTGCGCCCCAGCAGGTGCATGGTGCGCGGGTCGCAGTCGTCGCGGCGGCGGACGCGGGCCGCGGTGCCGCGCCCGGTCTGGCCAGCATCCCCGACACCGACGCGCTCGTGACGCGGGAACCGGGCCTGCTGCTGATCACCGGCTGCGCCGACTGCGTGCCGATCTTCATCTACGACCCGCGCACGCCCGCGGTCGGGCTGGCCCACGCCGGCTGGCGCGGGACAGCGGCGCGCATCGCGGAGGGCACCGTGCAGACAATGGTCGCGGCCTTCGGCACCGATCCGGCGGACTGCCGGGCCGTCATCGGCCCGAGCATCGGCCCGTGCTGCTACGACGTCGGCGGCGACGTGGTCGAGGCGATCCGCGATGCCTACCCGCAGGCCGACGAGGAGTGGCGCGGCGAGCCGCCGCTGATCGTCTGGAGCCGGCGCCGCGCGGCCTGGAAGGACGCGCAGGGGCTGCCGCGGACGGAGCCGGAGAGCGACGAGAAGCCTTTCCTCGACCTCTGGGAGGCCAACCGGCGCGCCCTGCTCCTGGCCGGGCTGCGCCCGGAGCATATCGCGGTCGACGGCATCTGCACGGCCGAGACGACGGAGCTGTTCTACTCGCACCGCGCCGAGCACGGCCGGGCCGGCCGCTTCTTTGGCTTCCTCGGACTGCCCGCCGATGCCGGCTGAGACCGCCCTGGCCGTGGCGCTGGCCCGCGTGCGCGAGCGCATCGCCCGCGCGGCGGACGCCGCCGGCCGCGACCCGGCGGACGTGCGGCTGATCGCCGTCACCAAGACGCACCCGGCCGCCCTCGTGGCGGAGGCGCGCGCGCTCGGGCTGACCGAGTTCGGCGAGAACCGCGTGCAGGAGGCACTGGCCAAGTTCGCGCCGCCCGGCACGGCGCCTGCTGACGACCGCATCGCCCGCGCGGGCTGCGTGCTCCACCTGATCGGCACGCTGCAACGCAACAAGGCCCGGCCCGCGGCGGGCTTCTTCGACCTGATCCAGTCGGTGGACCGCCCGGCCCTCGTGACCGCGCTCGAGCGGGCGCGTGCCGCCGAGGCGCCCGCCGGGCCGCCGCTGCCCGTGCTCGTCGAGGTGAACATCAGCGGCGAGCCGAGCAAGACGGGCGCCGCCCCGGCCGACGTGCCGGCGTTGGCCGCGCTCTTGCAGGACTGTCCCCACCTGGCGCCGCGCGGCCTGATGACGATCGCGGCCCCGGGGCTGGCCGAGCCGGCGTTGCGCCGCCAGTTCGCCGCCGTGCGCGCGCTGCGCGATCAGCTGGCGGCGGCGTACCCCGGCGCGGGCTGGACCGCGCTCAGCATGGGCATGAGCGATGATTTCGAGGCCGCGATCCGCGAGGGCGCGACGATGATTCGCCTGGGCCGCGTGCTCTTCGGGGAGCGCGGCACTCCGGCATGACGGTAGCGCGGATGGACGAACGCATTCACAATCCGTTTCTCGACCGGCTCGCCGCGCAGTTCCGCGCCGCGGGCCACCGGCTCTACGTGGTCGGCGGCGCCGTGCGCGACGTGCTGGCCGGGCACCCCGCGGGCGAGATGGACCTGGCAACCGACGCCCCGCCCGAGGAGATCAAGCGTGTGGCCGGGCGGGCGCGCCCGACAAGCCTCTACGCCGTGGGCGAGAAGTTCGGCACGATCGGCGTGATCGCCGCCGACCGCATCTACGAGATCACCACCTTCCGCACCGGGGCGGACGACGCGCCGCCCTCGGCGCCGCCTGCCGCCATACCGGCCGATCTCTACGTCGACCTGGCCCACCGCGACTTCACGATCAACGCGATGGCGATCGCCGTCACCGAGCACGGCTTCTACGACCCCTTCGACGGGCGCGCGGACCTGGCGGCCGGGATCATCCGCGGCGTCGGCGACCCGGCGGCGCGCTTCGTGGAGGATCCCCTGCGGCTGCTGCGGGCCGTGCGCTTGGCCGTGCGGCTGGGCTTCCGCATCGCCCCGGAGACGGCGGCGGCGATCCGCGCCCAGGCGCCGCTGCTGGAGCGCGTGGCCTGGGAGCGCAAGGCGGCCGAGCTGAATCGCATCTTGCTCAGCACGAAGCCGTCGGTCGGGATCCGCCTGCTCGACGACCTGGGCCTGCTGGGCCAGGTGCTGCCCGAGATGCTGCCGATGCACGGCATGGCTCAGGGGCCGTTCCACTACAAGGACGTCTACGAGCACACGCTGCAGGTGCTCGACCGCGTGCCCGGGACGCCGGTGCTGCGCTGGGCCGCGCTGCTGCACGACATCGCCAAGCCGCGCACGTTCAGCGTGCAGGACGGCGAGGTGCACTTCTTCGGGCACGATGTGATCGGCGCGCATATGGCCCGCGACATCCTGACGCGGCTCCGCCAGCCCCATGACCTGATCGCCGCGGTTGACCAGCTGGTTGCCCAGCACCTGCGCATCGGCCTGTACGACGACAGCTGGACGGACGGCGCGGTGCGCCGCTTCCTGCGCGAGTCGGCCCCGGTCACCGAGGATCTCATCGCCCTGGCGCGCGCCGACGTGACCAGCGCCAACCCCCGCCGGGTGGCGGCCGCCGCCGCGAAGGTCGACCAGCTGGTCGCGCGGGCCGCGGACCTGCAGGCGCAAGAGGAAGTGGCCAAGATCAAGAGCCCGCTCGACGGCAACGAGCTGATGGGCCTGTTCGCCCGCCCGCCGGGTCCCTGGATCCGCCCGCTGAAGGACTACCTGCTGAACCTCGTGCTTGACGGGGCGCTGGCGCAGGACGACGTCGCCACGGCGACGGATCTGGCCCGGGCGTGGATGGCCGAACACCCCGAGATCTAGGCGCGGCCGGGGCCCGCGCTGGGTTTGACAGCCGCGCGGCGCATTGCGTATACTCGGCTCATGACCCAGCCCGATCCCCTGCGCACGGCGCTTATTTACCATCCGGGGTGCCTGGCGCATGACACGGGTCGGCATCCCGAGAACGCCGAGCGCCTGCTGGTCATCCGGCGCGCCGTCGAGGCGCGGTACGGAGAGGTCCCCTGGATCACGCCCGCGGCCGCGTCGCTCGCCACCGTATACGCGGTGCACGATCCGGCCTACGTGCAGGCGATCGCCGACCTGGCGCGCCGGGGCGGCGGGCACTGGGACTACGACACGATCGTCAGTCCGGCCAGCTACGACGCCGCGCTGCTCGCCGCGGGCGCGGCCTGCGGCGCGATCGACGCGGTGGTCGCGCCGTCCGGCGCGGCGCCCGCGAGCGCCTTCGCGCTGACCCGGCCCCCCGGCCACCACGCCGGGGTGGACAGCGCGATGGGCTTTTGCCTGTTCAACAACGTCGCGGTGGCGGCGCGGCATGCCCAGCGGGCGCACGGGATCGGGCGCGTGCTGATCGTCGATTGGGACGTGCATCACGGCAACGGCACGCAGGACATCTTCTACCAGGACGGCACGGTTGCCTACTTCAGCACGCACGAGTGGCCGCTCTATCCGGGCACCGGGCGCTGGACCGAGAGCGGCGCGGGCGCCGGCACCGGCCTGATCTGCAACGTGCCGCTGCCGCCGGGCACGGGCGATGGCGGCTACCGGGCGGCCTTCCGCGAGATCCTGGTGCCGTTCGCGCGGCGCGTCCAGCCCGATTTGATCCTGGTCTCGGCGGGCTACGACGCGCATTATGCCGATCCGCTCGCGCAGATGGCCGTCAGCACCGGCGGCTACGGCGACCTGACCGGGATCGTCGCCGACCTGGCCGCCGAGCTGTGCGATGGGCGCCTGGCCTTCGTGCTCGAAGGCGGCTACGCCCTCGACGCCCTGGCCCCCGCGGTCGTCACGACGCTGGCCCGCTTGAACGGCTCGCCTGCACTGCCGCCGCCGAACGACGAAGCCCTGGCCCCGGGGGTGCGCCCCGCGCTCGACCGGGTAATCCGCCACCATAACCTGAGCTAAGCGAGGACGCTATGGCTGATACTGTGCGATCGACCCGTGATGAAGAGAGCCGCAAGCGGGATGACGTCGCGGCCTACCAGGTGCAGCAGCAGATGGACGAGCTGCGCCGGCAGCTACGCGAGCTTGTGGCGCGCCAGCAGTGGCTGGAAGACCTCTACAAGCATTCCGAGGGGCAGCTGGTCCAGCTCCAGATGCTCCAGGAGCGCCATACCCAGGATGTCGCGCAGACGCTGCAGGCGCGCCAGATCGAGGACGCGCGCGTCAAGCAGCAGGTCTCGGAGCTGACGCAACGCGTCGACGAGCCGCTCAAGCCGATCCGCGAGCTGCGCGCGCAGATCACCGAGCTCGCCGACAGCCGCCGCCAGGACCGCGACCGCACGGCCGACGATAACCGGCAGGTGGAAGCCCTGCAGGGCCAGATCCGCCAGCTGACCTCACAGCTCGGTCTGCTCGCCGACGGGCAGCGCCAGCTGCGCGATCTCGTGCAAGAGCTCGAACTCGGTCAACAACGAGACGCGCCAGGAGGCTCAGCGCATTGCCGAGGCCCAGCGGCTCGAAGATCAGCGCCTGCGCCGGCAGGGCGTCGAGCTGCAGCAGATGGTCGAGGGCCTGCGCACTGAGTTCGTGGCGATCGCCGCGCGCAGCTCGCGCGTCGACGACGTGCGGCGCCAGCTCCTCGAGCACATCGAGGGTATCCAGGCCCAGCTGGGCGACCGTGTGGATCAGTACACGTCGGTCAGCTCGACGCTGCAGCGCCTGGAGCAAGAGGTGATCGAGAACCACGACGCGCTGCAAGAGCGTGTCGAGAGCTTGCGCACCGCCCTGTCGGCCGACTTGATCGACCTGCGGCAGATCGGCGACCAGCGCATGGAGCGCTATATTGGCCGCTTCCAGCAGCTGGAGGAACGGATCCGCGAGCTGGATCAGCGCCTCATCGAGATCCAGCCGCAGTTTGAGGCGGGCCGGCGGCGCGACGAAGAGCTGGAGATCGCGATGGACAGCATCGAGGAGCGCCATCTGCGCGACGAGCTGAGCAGCATCGAAGGCCAGCTCGAATCACTGCGGCAGCGCCGGGCCAAGAAGCAGGCCGCCGCGGCGCAAAAGGCCGCCCTGGTGCGCAATGTGCGCGAGGCGCGGCCGCACACGGCCGCGCCCGAGCTCCCGCCGCCCGAGGGCGCGCCGCAGTGAGCCCCCCCGCCGTGCAGCGCGCGCTCGCCGACACCGCGGCCGTCGCCCAGGTCGCCGAGCTCAGCGATCGCGTTCGGGCCAACGTGGAGCGGGTGATCATCGGCAAGCCGGAGGTCGTCGACCGCGTGCTGGTCGCGCTGCTGTGCGAGGGCCATGTGCTGCTCGAGGATGTGCCCGGGCTGGGCAAGACGACCCTGGCCCGCGCCCTCGCCCAGTCGCTGGCCTGCCGCTTCACGCGCATCCAGTTCACACCCGACCTGCTGCCGTCCGACGTCACCGGCCTGTCGATCTACAACCAGCAGCAGCAGGCGTTCGAGTTCCGGCCGGGCCCGGTCTTCACGCAGATCCTGCTGGCCGACGAGATCAACCGGGCGACGCCGCGCACGCAGTCGGCCCTGCTCGAGGCCATGGAGGAGCGCACCACGACCGTGGACGGTCACACCATGCCACTGCCCCGCCCCTTCCTCGTGCTCGCCACGCAGAACCCGATCGAGCTCGAAGGCACCTTCCCGCTGCCCGAGGCACAGCTTGACCGCTTCCTCATCCGCCTGCGCATCGGCTACCCCGGCGAAGCCGAGGAGGAGGCGATCTTGCAGCGCTTCGAGCGCGCGAACCCGCTGCAGACGCTGCAGGCCGTGGCGCAGGCCGACGAAGTCACGGCCGCGCAGGCGATCGTCCGCACGGTCGAAGTCACGCCCGACGTGCGCCACTACATTGTCGCGCTGGTCCGCGCCACGCGCGATCAGGCCGCGCTCGACCTCGGCGCGAGCCCGCGCGGCTCGCTGGCGTTGTATCGCACCACCCAGGCGTACGCCGCCATGCAGGGTCGCATCGCCGTCAAGCCGGACGACGTGAAGGCGCTGGCGCCCTACGTGCTGCCCCACCGGCTGATCCTGAACCCCGAAGCGCGCCTCCGCAATCGCGACCTAGACCAGCTGGTGCGCGAGCTCCTCGCGCAGGTGCCCGCGCCCGTCGAGTAGCATCCGGCTGGCACGCGATCTGCGCCCCCTCGTTTCGATACCAGGATGGAAGGAGACCGCATGGATCAGCAGCCGCGCCCAGGAGGTGCCGCGCCCGGCGGCGTCCGGCTGGGCTGGAAACACGTCGGGATGGTGCTGGTCCAGGCGGCTAAAGATCTGGCGCAGGACAATGTCCCCCAATGGGCCGCGGCCGTTGCCTACTACAGCCTGCTGTCGGCGTTCCCCTTGCTCCTGGCCGCGGTCGCCATCTCCGCCTATTTCGTGCCCCCCGGCTGGGTCGTCGCCCACCTCTCGGGTCTGCTGAGTGCCTATGTCCCGCAGGGATCCTCGCGCATCGCCCAGGTGGTGCAGAACGCCACGGCCGCCCGGGGCACCGCCAGCATCCTCTCGGTCCTCGTGCTGCTCTGGAGCGGCACGCGGGTCTTCAGCACCGTCACCCAGGCCCTGAACGTGGCCTACAACGTTGACGAGCCCTACGGCTTCTGGAAGGGCCTGCTGATCCAGCTGGTCATGCTGCTCACCATCGGCGTGATCTTCATCCTGGCCCTGGCCACGCCGCCGGTGCTGGCCGCGCTCAGCGGCGTAGTCCCCGGGCTGCCGGCGAATGGGTTCCTGTCCACGGCCTTCATCTGGCTGATCCCGACCGCGCTGCTGCTCGCCGGCTTCACCCTCACGTATCGCTACGTGCCGCGCTACGGCAGCTCCTGGCGGGCTGCCCTCGCAGGTGGGGTCTTGGCCACCATCCTCTTCACTCTTGCGCGGCCGCTCTTCACCTACTACCTCGGCCAGTTCGCGCAATACAACCTCATCTACGGCTCGCTGGCCGTCGTCGTGGTGATGGTGATCTGGGCCTGGATCGTCGCGCTCATCCTGCTCTTCTGCGGCGAGATCGCCTCGCATGTGCAGTCGATGATCCTCAAGGGGGAGTCGGCAGATGAAGTCAATCGCGAGCACGCGGCCCGCTCACCGAGCCACAAGACGGCGCCCCCGGCGCAGTCGGCCGGGCCCGCCCCGCCCCAGCGCGCCGCGGCGCGCGTGTCGCTGCTCGACATGCTGGCCGTCGTGGGCACGATGACGGCCGCGGCCCTCCTCTGGCGGCTCCTGCGCCGCTGAGCGCGGCTTAGCCCGCGGCGGCCGGCCCGGCGGGCGCCGGGGCCGCCCGGTCCGTGCTGTCGCACGCCTCCGCCTCCTCGTCCCCATAGTCGTGCAGCGTGTCCTCCACGGAGTTCTTCCTGACGAGCACGAAAATCGCCGCCGGCAGCGGAGTCGCCACGAGCAAGGCGGAGAAGTCGAACAGCGCGGCCGCCGCGACCTGCCAGACCGGGAAGAGCAGCCCGCCGGCCAGCGCGACCAGGCCCGCGGTCAGCAGCACCGCCCTGCGTAGGCCCGTCAGATGGCCGGGGGGCTCCGGGACCGCGGGGCAGGGTGGGGTGGACGTTGCGCCGTGCCCGGCGCATGGACCGTGCTGCCGCTCGGGGGGGGTGCCGGGCGCTCGGCGGGAGCCGGTATCGCGGGCACCTGCCGATTCCGGAAAGCAATATGGGTGCCGTCCCCGGATCCGGGCGGTGAAAATGGGTAAAGAGTTCGCCTGCAATTGGTGACGACACCCGCCAACTTTGCCCGACGGGCGGCGTTCTGCTGGTAGACAACGGCACCCGATCGGAAACGCCGGCCCAGACTTTAGCTAGCATTGGTCGATTGAGGAGGTTCATACTGATGAAGCGCCCGCAGCACGCGCGTATTTTCGGCCTGATCATGAGCACCGCCGGCCTGGTGGCGCTCATTGCACTCTTTGCCCTGATCGCCGGGCCCCCGCCCGGCACCTATGCCGCCCAGGCGATCGGGCAGCACGCGGCGGCCCCCGCCCACGAGTCCCAAACGCCGGAAGGCACCGAGACCCAGCAGCCCGAAGGCACGGAGACGCATCAGCCGGAGGGGACCGAGACCCAGCAGCCCGAAGGCACGGAGACCCATCAGCCGGAGGGGACGGAAACCGCCCATCCGGAGGGCACTGAGACCCAGCAGCCGGAAGGGACGGAGACCGCGCACCCCGAGGGCACCGAGACCCAGCAGCCGGAAGGGACGGAGACGGCCCAGCCGGAAGGCACCGAGACCCACCAACCGGAAGGCACCGAGACGCCGGAAGCCACCGAGACCCATCATCCCGCGATGACGGAAACCCCGGAGGGTACCGAGACGGCGCAGCCCGAAGCGACCGAGACGCATCATCCTGACATGACGGAGACGCCCGAGGGTACCGAGACGGCCCAGCCCGAGGGGACCCAAACGCCGGAGCCGGAGCCGACCCACGTCCTGACCCTGGAGCCGCGGGTTCACTTCGGCGAAGTGCAGGGCGGCCAGACCTACGATTTCTCCTTCACCCTGCATAATCACGGTACGGTCGCGGATGCGGTGGCCCTGGGCGTCAGCAGCCAATTGGGCTGGGATGTCGTGGTGTCGCCGACGAATGTCCTGCTCGACCCCGACGGCTCGGCCATGGTCGACGTGACCGTGAACGTGCCGGCGGGCGCCTCCGGCCTCGACACCGAGACTCTGGCTGCTACTGACGGCACGAACAGCGCCACCGCCTACGTCGTCTTGAGCACCGAGCAGCGCCCCTTCAGCGATCTCCGGCCGACCGACTGGGCCTGGAATCCGGTCCAATATCTGGCCGGGCGCAACGTCATCTCGGGCTACGCCGACGGCTCGTTCCGGCCCGGCAATACGGTCACGCGCGCGCAGTTCGCCAAGATGATCGTGACCGGGATGGGCTGGGCCCTGCTCCAGCCGCAGCGCCCCAGCTTCAGCGACGTGCCGGCGACCGACTGGGCCTTCGCCTACGTCGAGACGGCGGCCGCCCACGGCATCTTGAGCGGCTACGCGGACGGCTCCTTCCGCCCGATGACTAACGTCACACGCGCGCAGCTGGCCAAGCTGATCGTCGTGGCCCGCGGCTGGCAGCTGCGCTTGCCGGCTCAGGCGACGTTCGGCGATGTGCCGGCCACCGACTGGTCGTTCCCCTACGTGGAGACCGCGGTGGACGCGGGCGTGCTCGCCGGCTACGCCGACGGCACCTTCCACCCGACGGCGCCCGCGACCCGCGCGCAGGTGGCCAAGATCCTCTCGAACGGCTTGATCCTGGCGCAACGCTAGGCGCTCGTTTCCGCTCGACGGCGCGGCGCCCTGCCTTCCCCCGGAAGGCAGGGCGCCGTTCATTTATCGGGCGGCCGGACGGGCTCAATCGGGCGCGGTGGCCGGCGCGAGCCGCGGGAGGCGCGCCGTGAAGGTGCTGCCGGCGCCCTCCACGCTGTCCACCTCGATCACGCCGCCGTGCCGCGTCACGATCTCCTTGACGACATGCAGGCCGATGCCGAGCCCGCCCGTCCGGGCGGCGGCGTTCGGCGCCCGGAAGAAGCGCCCGAACAGCTGGGGAAGCGCGCTTGCGGGGATGCCGATGCCGGTGTCGGCCACGCGCACGACCGCCGTGTCGCCCTCCAGCGTGAGCTCCACCGTGATCGCTCCCCCGGCGGGCGTATACTTGGCCGCGTTCTGCAGCAGATTGCGGAAGACCTGGCCCAGGCGCAGGTCGTCGCCCGCGACCGGCACCGGGCCGGGTGGCAGGTGGACCGCCAGCTGATGACGGGCGAGCTCGGACCGCTGCTCCGCGATCAGCCGGCGCAGCAGATCGGTCAGGTCGAGGGGCTGCTGCTCGATCGTCAGCTGGCCCGTCTCGATCCGCCCGAGGTCGAGCAACACGTCGACCATGCGGCTCATGTGGCGGGCCTGCTCGACGATGCGATCCAGCGCCGCCTGGTCGTGCTCCAGGGCGGGAGTCGCGCGGGTGGCCCGGCGCTGCATCATTTGCGCCGAGGCCAGCAGCGTCGTCAGGGGCGCGCGCAGCTCGTGTGAGGCGATGGACAGGAACTGGTCACGCAGCTGCACCGCCTCTTGCGCGGCCTGATAGAGCCGGGCGTTGTCGATGGCCAGGGCGGCGCGCCGGCCGAGCACCCGCGCCAGCGCGAGGTCGTCCTGTGTGTAGGCCGGTCCGGGGGTGCTGCGCAGCAAGATGAGCACGCCGAGCAGATGCTCGCGGGCAACCAACGGCACGACCATGAAGGAGTGGGGCGCGAGCAGGTCGAGGAGGGCACGAATGCTCAGGGCGTCCGCGGTATCAGGGGTGAGCGCAGGCATGTGCTCGACCAGCACCGGCACCGGCGACGTCAGCAGCCCGGGCACGCCCCACGTGGCCGGGATCTCGGCGGAAGTGTGCTGCCAGAGCGCGCGTACCTGGGCCTCACGGTCCGGGTCCGTGTGGGCCAGGGCCGTCGGATGCTCGCCCTCCCGGTCGACGAGATCGATCGCGCACCAATCGGCGAAGACGGGCACCACGCTGCGGGTCAGGCCCGCCAGCATGGCGGCAACGTCGAGTGTGCCGGTCAGGAAGCCGCTGGCGTCGGCGAGGAAGCGCAGGCGCTGCTCAGCCTCCCGCGTGGCCCGCAGCAGCTGCGCGTTCTCGAGCGCCAGCGCGGCGCGGCCGGCCAGATCCTGCAAAAAGACCTCATCGTCCGGGGCGTAGGGCGCGGGCGTGTGGTCGCGGAGCATCAGCAGCGCGCCCAGCCCGCGATCCGCGCTGCGCAGCGGCACGATCAGCAGGCTGTGGGCGGGGTGGCGATCCAGGTAGGAGTGCAGCGCCGGGTCGAGCATGGCCCGCAGCGCCTCGGGCGCGACGTCCGGCACGCGTCGCGACTCGCCGTCCGCGGGCGGGGGCCGCGCCGGGCCCGGGGCAAGCGGGTGGGTCATGCGGGCGGCCGCAGCGGTCAAATCGGCCCGCGCTCCGGCGTCGGCATGGTAAACCGCCACGGACTCTCCGGCTCGCTGCTCGTCGCCGGTCAGGTCGAGGATGCAGAGGTCGCCGAGCGCGGTCGCCGCGTACTCGGCCGCCGTCGCCATCAGGGCCTGCAGATTAAGATGGGTGGCGGCGAAAGCGCGCGAGGCATCGGCCAGCATGGCCAGGCGCGCTGCCTGACGCCGGGCCTCCTCTTCGGCGCGCCGTCGATCCGTCACGTCGAGGCCGACGCCCAGCATCCGCATCGGCCGGCCGGCGCCGTCGCGGACGGCCCGCCCCTGCCCGGCGATCCAGCGCGTGGTGCCGTCGGCGCGGCCGATGCGGTACTCGGTGCGGAACTCCCGCCCTTGCTCCAGGTGCGCGGCGATGGCCCTGGTCACGTGAGCGCGATCGTCCGGCAGAATCAGCGCCATAAACGCGTCATACGTGCCCGGGAAAGCCCCCGGGGCCAGGCCGTGGAGCATTTCGAGCTGGGGCGACCAGCGCAAGGTGCCCGCCGCGATGTCCCAATCCCAGACCCCCATTTGGGCGGCGTCGAGTGCCAGGGCCAGGTGTTGCCGGCTCTCGTCCAGCGCGGCGACGATCGCTGGGTCGGTGCCCGACGGGGATGCCGCGGCCGCCAGCAGCTGTAGCTCACTTGCCAGCCGGGCGGCCTCGGGGGCAGGCAGCGCAGTAATGCGCGCCGCGAGATCCGCCACGCGCTCGTCCCAGTTCGCCTCCGGGAGAGGACCTTCGTCGGCGGCCATCGATTCCTCTGGTGTTGTGCGCCCACAGGTGGGCCCGGCCGGCGCGGGCTAGCAGGCGGCGGGGTACTCGCATGGTATCATGCCAGCGGATTAATGTCAATTGTCGGCAGAGGAGCCACGTTGGGCTGAACCCGAGGCGCACGGCGCGCCGCGGTCCCCGGACGAGCGCCCCGCTTCGGGGCGGCCACCGTGGCTCCGTCGCAGCCCGGGCCTGCCCCGCGTTGTATGCACAGGAGAGGCCGCGCAGGACTGCCCCTCGCGGCGACTTGTCTGGGTGGGCCCGGGGCCGGCCCGGCCGGCGCGACGGTTACCGCATGGTCGACATCTTTGACAAACAATCCCGGCAGACCCTGCTGGAAGCCACGCTGGACGCCTTGCCGGACGCTGCCCTGGTCCTCGACGCGTCGGGCGGCCTGCGCTATCGGAATCAGGCAGCCGCGCGGCGCTGGGACGGGCTGAGCGAGGGCGCTCCTCTGGCCGGCCACCCGACCTGCCGGCACGTCTACGACGCGGCGGGCCGGCACGTGCCGCCGTCCGACCTGCCGTTCGCGCAAACCCTCCGCGACGGCACCGCCCGGCAGAACATCGCGCTGACCCTGCGCCTGCCCGGGGAGGCCCCGCGGGCGATTCGCCTCACCGCGACGCCCCTGCCGGACGGCGACCGCCTCGCCGGCGTCGTCGTGCTGATCGCCGAGGACGCCACCGCGGCGCCGGCCCCGGCGGCCGCCGGCGCGCTGGGGCAGGCCCAACTCGCGGAGATCCTCGACCGCTTGCCCATCGGAGTCTACGTCGCGGAAGGCGAGGCGGACCAGCGCACGATCCGCTGGACGCTGATGAACCGCGCGGCGCGCGAGCAACTGCCGGCCGACGCGTCGACCCCCACGGGCCCCATCACCTCGGCGTACCGGCTGTTGCACCCAGATGGGCGACCTTACGCTACCCAGGATGTGCCCATCGTGCGCATCCTCTGGGGCGACGAGCCGGCCGCATCCGGCGAGGCGCTGGTGCGTTATGCCGACGGCAGCGAGCGGTACGTCGCGACGGAGGTGGTCCTCCTGGAGGAGCGGGCCGGCACGCGCGTGGCCCTGTTCACCCTGCGCGACATTACCAGCCAGCGCCACCTGGAGGCTGAGGTGCTGCGCCAGACCGAGGCGCGGCGCACACACTACGAGCGCTTGGGCGCGATCGTCGATCGGGTGGATATTGGGCTCGCGGTGCTCGATCGGACCGGTCGCCTGGAACTCGTGAACGAAGCCTGGCTGCGCCTGACTGGGCGGCGCCGTGCGGATGTGCTGGGCCGGCTGCTCGCCGCGGCGAGCGGAACTGCTCTGGCTGCCCAGGGGCGGGCGCTGCTCGAATCCGCGCTGGCCGACGGGGAGCCACGCATCATGCGCTCCTTTCTCGTGCCGGGTACGGACCCGTCGGACGGGCGCTACATGGACGCGTCCATCCTGCCGATCCGCGATCCCGACGGCACGATTACCGGGGCTCTCGCGACACTGGTCGACGTCAGCGCGGCGGTGCAGGCGGGGCGGCAGCTCGAGACCCATCGCGCGCTGCTGGAGACGATCTACGATACGGCCCCGGTCGGGCTGGCCTTCCTCGACCGCGATCTGCGCTTCGTGGCGCTCAACCAGGAATACGCGAACTTCACCGGGCGCGCGCCGGAGGCGATCCGCGGCCGCACGATGTACGAGCTGCGGCCGGAGGCGGCGGCCCACCGGGCCGCGCACGAGCGTGCCCTGGCGGGCGAGCCCGCGGAGCTCCACGACCTCGCGCTGCAGCACGGCGAGGAGCCGGCGCATTACTACGACGTGCGGTTCCAGCCCGTACGCGACGCCGCGGGCGCGGTCATTGGCGTCGTGACGGCCGCGGTCGACGTGACCGCGCGCTACCTGGCCGAGCAGCAGAAGGACGCTTTCTTGGCCCTGGCCGCGCACGAGCTCCGCACGCCGCTCACGGTGATCAAGGGCTACGCGCAGCTCGGCCTTCGCCTCGGTGCGCCGCCGCGCGACCCGCACGTGGAACGGGCGCTGAACCGCATCAACCAGCAGACGGAATGGCTGACCGCACTGATCGCCGGCCTGCTCGATATCTCCCCGATCGCGGCCGGCCGGCTGGAGCTCCAGCCGGCGGCGCTCGACCTGGCCTCCCTCGTGTCTGAGGCCGTGGCGGATCTGGCCCAGGTGATGCCGGAGTTCGCGCTGACCACGGCCGTGCCGGAGACGGCGGTGCCCGTGCGGGCTGACTCGGTGCGCCTGCGCCAGGTCGTCAGCCATCTGCTGCAGAATGCCGTGCGCTATTCCGGGACCAGCCGGCGGGTCGATATCACGCTGGGAGTGATCCAGTCCGGACCCGGAGGGCGGGCCGGAGCGAGGCGCGGCTGGCGGTGCGCGACTACGGCATCGGCGTCCCCCGCGGGCAGGAGGCGCAGGTCTTCGCGCGCTACGTCCGCGGCCGCAACGTGCCCGCGGACGGGCACGCCGGGCTTGGGCTCGGCCTCTTCCTCTGTCAGGCCATTGTGACCGCGCATGGCGGCCGTATCTGGTTCGAGCCCGCGGCGGGGGGCGGCACCCGCTTCCTCGTGGCCCTGCCGCTCGCCGGCTGACCCGGCCCCTCAGCCTGTCGCGTCGGGCGGAATGACCGGCAGGATGATCGCCGAGGGGTGCGCCGTGTCGTGGTAGATCCGCTGCTCCGCGACCACCACCTCGGTTGACTGGCCCAGCGGCGCGGCTGTATTCAGATTCCGGTCATACTTGGGGAAGGCGCTGGAGGTGATCTCCAGGCCGATGCGGTGGCCCGCACGGAAGACCTGCGCGGTGTTCCAGCAGTCGATCGTGTAGTGGGTGATCTCGCCCGGCGTGAGCAGGGCGGGTTGATCCATCCCCGCGCGGAAGCGCGCGCGCACCATGCCGTCGGTCAGCCGCTGGACGAAGCCGGTCGGCCAGACGTCGACCAGCTTGGCCATGAAGTCGGTATCGGGCGCCGACGAGGCGGCGTAGAGCTCCACCCGCACCGGCCCCGTGACCTCCAGATCGGCGCTGAGGGGCGGCGTCACGTAGACGAGCACGTCGTCGCGCTGCTCCACGGCCGCGTAGTCGTCGGGGCCGCCGATCTGGGACGAGGTGGGCTCGGTCAGGAACGGCACCGGGCGCCGCGGATCGTAGCGATAGGAGTCGGCGGGCTCCTCGCCCTCCGGGGGCGCGGTCGACAGGCGGCCGTCGCCGAAGCGGCTGTTGGCGCCGCCGCCACTGTGCAGATAGTAGGTCGTCCACACGGTGCGGGGCAGCGGCCAGTCGGCTTCGTCGCGCCAGGTGTTAGCGCCCATGACGAAGATGCGCACGGGCGCCTCGGGCGCGGCCGGGGCCTGGCCCTTCAGCCAGCGGTCGAACCAGCGGAGCTCCTCGCCGCGCAGATCGATCAGCGCCTGCGGGCCGAAGTCGACCTCGCCGAGCTTGCTCGCCGTGTTCACGCGGTGGTCCCAGGGCCCCATGAGCAGGCGCTGGCTCGCCCGCGCCTCCGGTGTTGCGGCCTGCGTGCGCATGCCGCGGTAGTTCAGCGGCGTGCCGATCTGCTCGTCGTCGTACCAGCCCGAGATATGCAGCACCGGCACGGCCAGGTGGTCGAACTTGTCCTGGTAATACAGGGGCTCCCAGAAAGCCTGGCGCCCGGCATGGTGCACCTCGTCGCGCCAGCGCGGGATGCTCCGGCCCGTCTCGCCGTCCATCGTCAGCAGCGGCAGGTGCCAATAGACCCGCGGCCAATCCACCGCCTCCATGGGCTGCAGCACGCGCCCGCTGACGTAGTGCAGCCAGCAGAGGTGCATGGGGCTGGGCACGCCGGTGGGCGTCTCGACGAACGGATCGGATGGCGCGACGAGCACGACCATGGCGCGCAGGTGCGGCGGCTGCTCGAGGGCGGCCAACCACTGGATGCGGCCCAGATACGAGCCGCCGAAGGTGCCGACGTTGCCGTCGGACCACGGCTGGCCGGCGCACCATTCGATGGCGTCGTAGCCGTCGTGGCCCTCGTGCACGTAGGGCTCAAACGTGCCCTCGGAGTCGCCGCGGCCGCGTACGTCCATCGCCATAAAGGCGTAGCCGCGCTCGGCGAACCAGCAGGCGGTCTCCAGCAGCGGCAGCCCGGTCTTGAGATAGGGGGTGCGCGTCAGGACCACGGGCAGGCGATCGGGCCCGCCCGCGGGCCGGTAGAGGTCCGCCGAGAGCGTGACGCCGTCGCGCATCGGCACACGCAGGTCGAAGGTGCGCTCGACCAGCTGCAGGTTCAGCGCCGTCATGGCAAGATCGTCCTTCCGGCCCGGAGCGGCGGGCTCACGGGCACGTCTCATTGCCCCAGGCCCCGCCCAGTTGCGGCGCGGTCGTGCCGCAGCTCAGCCAGGGGAACTCGTAGGCCGGGTTGATGGACCCCGTGTCGGCGAGGCCCTCGGGGTTGACCTGAATGTGCACGTGCGGGCCGGTGGCAAAGCCGGTCATGCCGGTCAGGCCGATCACCGTGCCGGCGCGGATCGCCGCGCCGACCTGCACGTTCGGTGCGATCTGCTCGAAGTGGGCCAGCAAGATGTAGTGGCCGGTCTCGGCCGAGCGCCACCAGACGTGGTTCCCCCAGCCGCGCCCGCAGGCCGCGTCGCCCGCCGTGCAGCCGCGATGCACCTCGAGGACGACACCGCCGACTGGCGCCACCTGCGGCGTGCCGGTCGAGGCGCGCAGGTCGAGCCCGTAGTGGGCGCCGCCGTCCGGATAGTGGCCGAACTCGGAGGTGATGTCCGCGGTGCGGGGCAGGATATTCGCGCGGTCGTGCGGCGGCGGAACGGGCACGGGAGCAGCGGGCGGCACTCCCGGGATCGGATCCGGCCCGGCCGGCATCGGCCCGCTGCCCGCCTGCGCGCGGCGCCAGGTCCGCACCAGCGTGGTAATGTCGCTCGCGACCGACGCCGCGTCCTGCGGATCGTCGGGCCCGGCGTAGCGGTCGACGATCTGCGCCACGGTGCGCAGGCCGTCCTCTTGCACGTACTCGCGGCTTACGCGCTCAAACCAGTAGGCCACGCTCGCATCCCAGGCCGAGTAGAGCGCGTAGCCCGCTTGCGCATCGGCGCCCGGCACCGCGCGGAGCAGCCCGATCGAGCAGAGGTCGGGCGCGACGCCCCGGGTGCCGGCGCGGCTCTCGTGCACGAACCAGGCGAGCCCGTACGCCGGGTCGATCGCGTTGGCGACGCCCGCGTCGTAGAACTCCTGCCCCAGGCCCTTGGCGGGCGAGCCATACGCGGCCAGGATGGCGTCGATGGTGGCCGCGGAGAGGGTCGGCGGGCCGGCCACACTGTCGCCGGCCAGGATCTGGGCGTTCGTCGGCGTCCAGGTGGGCGGCACGAGCGTGGCCGTGGGGGGCACCGGGGTCGCGGTCAGCACGGGCGTGGAGGGCACGCCAGTGGCGGTCGCAGGCACCGGGATCGCCGTCAGCGCGACAGGCGAGCCGGGGGGCTCCAGCGGCCCGATCACATCGGCCAGCCGGGCGGGCCCCGGCTCGTCGGCCACGCGGTCGCCGGCCGCCAGGCGCCAGACGCCCACCGCCGCGCTGGCGACCAGGACGATCATGGCCAACAGGCCCGCGACAAGGCGTACCGGGGATGCCGGGCGGAGGCGGTAGGGGGCGGGAATGCTGCGCGGGCGGCGGGAATCGGACACGTGCGTGCGGAGCCCTTCTAGTGCCGGGGAGCGCGGCGACCGGGGCCGCGTCGCGCGGGCACACTATCGGCGACCGGGCCAAGGGGCGCCGGGCCGCTGCAAGCATACCACATTTCTACCCACACTGCCGGTTGTGGCCGCTCGGCGGACCCGCGAGGTGCGCGTGGGCCACCGCGACCAGCGCGTGCCGGTCTACTTCCGGCCTGGGACGCGTGGGCCGCCGGGGCCGCGACAACGGCCGGTACGCCTGCCTCACCCAGACACCGGGAGACGGCGGAGGGCGCGCCCAAGCGGGCGCGCCCTCCCGGCTCGACCCGGCTGATCCCGGGGCTAGAACCCCGTGCCGAGCGCGTAGTAGACCTCGTTCCAGCGGATCTCCTTCTTGAAGTCCGCCAGGCGCGTGTCGCGGTCAATCAGCAGGAGCTCGATCCCGGCCATCTCGGCGAAGTCCTCGAGGTGCTCGGGCGTCAGGGCGTAGCTAAAGCCGGTGTGGTGCGCGCCGCCCGCCAGGATCCAGGCCGCGGTGGCCGTCTTGAGATCCGGCTGGGGCGCCCAGAGCGCCCGCGCCACCGGCAGCCGGGGCAGCGGTTGCTCCATCGGCACCGCGTCGACGGCGTTCACCACCAGGCGGAAACGGTTCCCCACGTCCACGATCGAGGCGGCTACCGCTGGGCCGGTGCGCGCGTCGAACACCAGCCGCACCGGATCGGCTTTGCCGCCGATCGACAGCGGGTGGATCTCCAGCGAGGGCCGCGTCGCCGCGATCGACTCGCAGACTTCGAGCATGTGCGCGCCCAGGATCCGCATGCGGTCCGGGTGCAGGTGGTAGGTGTAGTCCTCCATAAACGAGGTGCCGCCCGGCAGGCCCGCGCTCATCACCTTCATCGCCCGCACCAGGGCGGCCGTCTTCCAGTCGCCCTCGGCGCCGTAGCCGTAGCCCTCGGCCATCAGGCGCTGCGCCGCCAGCCCGGGGAGTTGGTCGAGACCGTGCAGGTCCTCGAAGGTCGTGGTGTAGCCTTTGAAGCCCCCGGCTTCCAGGAAGTGGCGGATCCCGGCTTCGAGGCGCGCGCCCTCGCGCAGCGCCGCGTGGCGCGGCCCGTCGCGCCGCAGGGCCGGCACCAGGTCATACCGCACCTCGTACTCGCCGATCAGCCGGTCGATCTCGGCGTCCGGGACGGCGTTCACCACCGCGGCAAGGTCGCCGACGCCGTAGCCGTTGACCGCGTAGCCGAGGCGCCGCTGCGCCTCGACCTTATCGCCCTCGGTCACCGCCACTTCGCGCATGTTGTCGCCGAAGCGGGCGATCCGCGCGCCCTGCAGGTCCGCCCAGCCGCACGCCGCGCGCGCCCAGGCGCCGAGGCGGTCCTGCACCTCGGGATCGGCCCAGTGGCCGACCACGACTTTGCGCCGCAGGCGCATGCGCCCCGCCAGGGCACCGAACTCCCGGTCGCCGTGGGCCGACTGGTTCAGGTTCATGAAGTCCATGTCGATCTCGGCCCAGGGAATGTCCCGGTTATACTGCGTGTCGAGGTGGGCGAGCGGCTTCTGCAGGACGGCGAGGCCCGCGATCCACATCTTGGCCGGCGAGAAGGTGTGCATCCAGGCGATGAGCCCCACGCAGTGCGGGGCCGCGTTGGCTTCCAGGATCAGGTCGCGGATGCCCTCGGGGCCGGTAAGCACCGGCTTGAAGACGACACGCGTCGGCAGGGCCGGCGCGGCGTCGAGCGCGGCCGCGATCGCACGGGCGTGCTCGGCCACCTGGGCCAGCGCCTGCGCCCCGTACAGGTGCTGGCTGCCGGTCACGAACCAGACTTCCGATTGCTTCAGATCGATCATCGCACAAGCTCCCTCGTGGCGCACCCCCGGGGCCGCCTGGCCGGCCGGCGGCGCTCACTGCCCATAAACATGCGTGTAACGGTGGTGGAGTTGGGCCACGTCGTCGGCGGCGATCTCGTCGGGCGTGCCGATCTGCAGCGCCAGCCAGACGGTGCAGGCGATGTCCTCGGTCATCACCGCCGCTTTCACCGCCGCCTCGGCGGTTGGGCCCACGGTAAACACGCCGTGGTTCTTGAGCAGCACCGCGGGCGACGTGCCGATGGTGTCCACGACGAGCCGGCCGATCGACTCGTCGCCGATCAGCGAGAAGCCGGCACACGGAATCGCACAGCCGAACTCGTCGGCCTGGGCCGTCAGCACGACGGGGATGGGCCGCCCCAGCGCCGCGAAGGCGGTGGCATAGCGCGAATGCGTGTGGACGATCCCGCCCACGTCGGGCCTGCGACGGTAGATATAGAGGTGGCTGGCCGTATCCGAGGACGGCTTCAGCGTCCCCTCGACCACGCGCCCGTCCAGGTCGACGACCACCAGGTCGGCGGCCCGCAGCTTCTCGTAGCGCACGCCCGACGGCTTGATGACGATCAGCCCCTCGGCCGGGTCGCGCGCGCTGATGTTGCCGCCCGTCCAGACCACCAGGCCGTGGCGCGGCAGCTCCTGATGCAGGGCCAGCAACTCGTCTTTCAGCGACTTAAGCATGGACGGCCTCCGTCCCGGCGCCGCGGGCGCGCGCCCGGATCGCCTTCAGGCGCTTCATGACGTCGTTGCCCCCGCGGCCGAAGTAGTCGTGCAGGGTCCGGTACTCGCCGTAAAGCGTGTCGTAGGGGGCCTGATGGGCGGGGATGGGCGTGTAATGCTCGTCGCGCAGCCGGGCGATCGCCCGGCTGGCCGCCACGATGTCGTCGTAGCCGCCCGCCGCCGCGCCGGCCGCCACCGCGCCGTGCATCGCGGCGCCGAAGGCGGGCACGAAGGCCGAGGCCGGGATGCGGATCGGCAGGCCGGTGACGTCGGCGTAGATCTGCATCAGCAGCTTGTTGTGCTCGGGCAGGCCGCCGGTGGCCACGATCTCGTCGACGGGCAGCCCGTTGGCGCGGAAGGTCTCGATGATCATCCGCGTGCCGAAGGCCGTCGCCTCGATCAGCGCGCGGTAGATCTCCTCGGGGCGCGTCGCCAGCGTGGCGCCGACCAGCACGCCGGTCAGGTCGACGTCGACGAGCACGCTGCGGTTGCCGTTCCACCAGTCGAGGGCCAGCAGGCCGCTCTCGCCCGGCGCCAGCCGCGCCGCCTTCTCCTCCAACAGCGTATGGACGTCGATCCCGCGCGCCGCCGCCTCGCGCTCGTAGGCGCCCGGCACGGCGTTCTCGACGAACCAGGCGAAGTGGTCACCCACGCACGATTGGCCGGCCTCGTAGCCGGGCATGCCCGGCAGGATGCCGTCGCCGACGACGCCGCACATGCCCGGCACGTTGCGCTCGGCCGTGCCCAGCAGCATGTGGCAGTTCGACGTGCCCATGATAATCACCATGCGCCCCGGCTCGGTCACGGTGGCCGCGGGCACGGCGACGTGGGCGTCGACGTTGGCCACCGCGACGGCGGTGCCCGGCCGCAGCCCGGTCCAGCGCGCCGCTTCGTCCGTGAGCCCTCCGGCCCGCGCGCCCAGCGGCAGGATCGTGCGGCTCATCTTCTCGTCGACCACGTGCTCCAGCCGCGGGTCGAGCGCGCGGAAGAAGGCGTCGGGCGGGAAGCCCTCCGTCTTCGACCAGATCGCTTTGTACCCCGCCGTGCAGGAGTTGCGCGTTTCCACGCCCGTCAGCTGCCAGACCACCCAGTCGGCGGCTTCGATGAAGCGCCCCGTGGCGGCGTAGACGTCGGGATCCTCGTCCAGGATCTGCCAGATCTTCGGGAAGAACCACTCCGAGCTGATCTTGCCGCCGTAGCGCTCCAGGAAGCGGTATCCCAGCCGCGTCGCCGTTTCGTTGAGCCGCGTGGCCTCGGGCTGGGCGGCGTGATGCTTCCAGAGCTTGACCCAGGCGTGCGGGTGATCGCGCCACTCGGGCAGGAAGCAGAGAGGCGTGCCCGCGGCGGTCGTCGGCAGCATCGTGCAGGCCGTGAAGTCGACGCCGAGGCCGATCACGTCGTCGGGCGCGACCCCGCTCTCGGCCAGCACCGCCGGGATGGTCGTCTTGAAGACCTCGAGGTAATCGTTGGGATCCTGCAGGGCCCAGTCGGGCTCCAGCCGGATCGCCGTGCCGGGCAGGCGCTCGTCGATCACGCCGTTCGCGTACCGGTGCACGCTGGCGGCGATCTCGCGCCCGTGGGTGATGTCGACGAGCACGGCGCGGCCGGACTCGGTGCCGAAATCGACCCCGATCGCGTACTTCGTGGTGGTCATAGCCCCCTCCTGCAATCGTTGGTCAAAGTGGGGATCGCGCACGGCCCCGACGGACCGGGTCGTCCGGGATCGAGCTGCAGTGAAGCACCACATCGGGCTGTAGCGAGACCGATTCGAGTGCGGTGATTCGCCCGGTTTCATGCCGGGCGTCGACGCGCCGGGCCCGGATGCGCACGGCCGTGGAGCCCCGCAGCGCCGGTTCTTGCCGCACGGTCGTCAGCGGCGGGATGAAGTAGGCGGCCTCGGGGATGTCGTCGCAGCCGGCGCCGCCGCGATCCGGGAGCCCCTGCAGCCCCGCGGTCCCGGCCGCGTGCACGCCGCCCTGGGCCCTCTGGTCGTGCGCGGCGCCGCCGGCGTCCATTGCCGGGAAGCGCGCGCGCCGCATGTGACAGGCCGCCGCGCCGCTCGCGGCGCGGAGCGCGTCCTGCCCGCCCAGCCGGCGTTGCGGCGCCTCCCCCAGGCGAGCGGGCCGGTCACCGGGGCCACCCGGCGGTAGCCCGGCGCCACCAGAGGCTCCGTGGCCGCGCGAGTCCCCGTGCGATTCGCCCGCGACCCGCCCGGCCGGTCGGGTCCCCCGGCGCCGATCCCCTGCAAGCATATCACATTCCGCGGGGGTTTGCCGGGTGGGGTCGGTTGCAGACGGCCGCGGGCGCGCCGGGAGGCCCTGCCGAGAGGCTGCGAATATTGGCTGGGCCTGCTCGCCCGAATTCCGCCGGTTTACCTCTTGCATTCCGGCGTAAACCTGTGCTATACTCCTGGTAATCTTCGCTCGCTTCCCAGCCCCGGGACCCCGTTTTACCCTACGCCCTTGCCGGCACGCACCACTGCCCCTGGCCGTGCTCTCGCTGGGGCCAAAACGGAGGACAGTGTTATGCCCCCTCCCCCGCATCATGGTGACTGGACGCAATTTGTCGACCCGGAACTCTTGCCGCAGATCCCTCCTAGTGGCCTCGGGCCACAGATCCGTGTGTTGATTCGTCTGACGGGTGCCGCTCCCCGTCCTGATCTCCCCCAGGTTGGAGACCCGGACTTTGCAAACAAGACCGCCCAGGCAATTCAGCAGGTCTTTAACCAGTTGCAGCCACGCTATGACCGTCTACGAGCCGCTCTAAATCAGGTGGGGGGCTCATTGCTTGAGCCGTATTGGCTTTACCCCGGGGGCCTGGCAGAACTGCCCTGCGGTCAGATTCCTACGCTGCTCAACGAGGACGCCATGGAAGGGGAGTTTTGTTACGTAGAAGTCTCAGGTCCATCACGGGACCCAGCCCTCGCCACCTGCGGGCGGTCCTTCCTCGAAGCACACCGTCGACAAGGGACAGCAGGTGATGAGCACCTCCGGTTACTTGGTTTACCTGCAAAGTCATGGGTCTAATACGACGGGCAGGATCGGCCTGCTGGACACCGGCGTAGCTGACCTGGCGTTGAATGCCAACGGCACATGCGTCCAGGACCGCATTACGGCACGGCTGGATTGTGTGAACGGGAACTCGGCTTGCCAAAACGGGGGAAACCCGAGTTACAACCCCGGCGACGTTTGCCTTCAGCCCGGCTCGGTGCATCCTCATGGAACACTTACATCACTTACAATGTGCGGTACAAACTCGAGCATTGCCTGTACGGGCATCGCTGCGAGTCAGTTGGATAGTTACCGCGTGTACATCGATTGCCAATCACTCGATGCGAATGCCGCCGTACGTGGCTTCAGCGAAGCCGTGAAGGCGCATTCCGCCGTCGTTGTTGCCGAGATGCAGTTCCAAAGGGGAACCCGAAGCGGCCTATGTGCTGCCGCAGATGCAGCGTTTGCGAACGGCATTGTAGTCATTGCTGCCAACGGCGACACTAACATCGACATCCCGGTACCCGCCGCCGCGGCCTGTGCAATTGCCGTCGGTGGCTACGACATGAACACAAAGAAGCGCCCGCCGGCGATGGCGGGCGAGGTAGAAGGGCGCCTCAAACCCGATCTCCTCGGTCCCACTGACTATCAAGCTGCTGACGCCTATCCAAAGGTAGCCCAATGGCTGGGCGGTAGCAGCGGCGCGACGGCGATGATCGGCGGCGCAGCTATTTTGCTCCGCAATTGGCTGGATCTGCAACCCGTCCCGGCGGGCGTGACGCCGCGGGAGTATGCCGGGCTTACCTATGCGCAGTTGATCCTTGCGGGTCCGTGTGACTACAACAGCGCCTGTTACAGCCATGGTTGCGGTTCCAACCCGAAGACGGGCACCACCCAAGGCGTGGGACCGATATACTTGCCGCCGCCAGAGCGCGAACCGATGTTCGGCGCGGTGCCTGTAGGCCTGGGTGTCGATCTGATCGTCCAAACCGTGCAGGAGAGCGCGGATCGTACTTCGCTCGAGGCTGCGATCTGGTGGCCGGAGCCGGATTTCGCGTGTCAGGATCCCTCTGGGCATTCTTGCCAAGGAGGCCCGGTACGCCGGCATAGCCAGATCAATCTCGTCCTGCAACCGTCGCAAGGAACCGCCGTCTCTAGCACCGACGGTGCCAGCGTCTTCCAGCGTGCTACGGCCCGGATGCAGCCGGACAATAACCGCACATGGGACGTGCACATCGTCGTTGCCCAGGCAGGGCCTAACATCGCAGGCCAGGTGGTATATTGGGCCGTTTGGGCCCACTAGGTAGCAAACGGATCAAGTTTGTACGAGAGGGTGCGGAAAGGGGCGAGTAATGACTGATCCTGGTGAAAATGACAAGAGCGTAGATACCACGGGCTGGATCACCGACCTGGTCCGCCAAAGCAAAGTCGCTGGCGAAATCCCCAAGACCGTTTTGCTAAAGGGCTACTTGTACGATCCTGATCCTGAGGGTGGGATTAGTCCTTACAAGCTGTTTTTGGACCCCGAGTTGAGCCGGTGGATTGAGATCCCCCGTGATGCCGTGCTACTAACCCAACCTGACGGCTCGGCCCAGTTTGAGCCTGTCTACGTCTGGGTAGATCGCGAGGCAAAGCTCATCGATCACACCTCGAAGCACAAAAAGGAGGAATACGAGGCCGAGTATCTCGAGGGCCGGATTGTGCAAGATTACCCTGAGGAGCAACCGTACCGTTACGGGATCATGTCAGGGCCGGTGGCCCCCGGCGGTGCACCGGGCGCCATTGCGCATGGTGGGTATTGGGGCCCCGGCAGTTCGCAGGCTACAGCCGCCTATAGTCCGTTCCCGCCCGGGTATCCGCCCCCTGGCTGGTGGAACGCCTACTCTACCTACTTCGGCTGTGCGCCGACCAGCGGCTGTTCGTCATCTATTTGCGGCGGCTAGTGAGTGGCGGCTAGTCTTACGCCTACGAACTTGCTTGTCTATCTCCAGGATCGCGGCCTGCTGGCAATGCACGAGATAGTCGAAGGGCGGGTTGCGGTCTGGCCTCAGGCAAGCAGGCACCACAATTTTCATGTGCTCCGGCGCCCGTCGCCGGGCTACTTCGTCAAGCAGGCAGTGGGAACGCAGGAAGCCGCTACTCTCGCGCGCGAGGCGCAGGTACTTGCCCGCGCGGCCGAAGATCCCGGTTTGGTAGATCTCGCCCTTTGTGCTCCGCACTTCTGGGCCTATGATCCGGCCGAGCAGGTGCTCATCCTTGAGCACCTGCCGGCAGTAGAGCCGCTTGGCGTTTACCAGCTTCGGATGGGCCGGTTCGCTCCGGAAGCCGCCGCGTTGCTGGGTCAGGTCCTAGCCAAGCTCACCGGTGCATCCCGGCTGCTGTCATCCCCACTTCTGAGCGGACTGCTCTAGCCGCGCCTGTGCCCTGGATTCTGGCCGCCTATCGGTATGCTCCCGAAGCCCTGAATGTTCCGCCTGGACCCGGCGCCGACCTCCTGACTCTACTACGGCGTTATCCGGAGTTCGGGCCACCCCTCGATGCGCTACGTGGCGGCTGGCAGCCGACGTGTATGATCCACGGAGACCTGAAGTGGGAGAACTGCCTCTACCAGCCGCCCAGCACGGACGAGGCAGAGATGCTATGCTTGGTAGACTGGGAGTTCGCGGGTCTTGGCGATCCAGCCTGGGACGTCGGTGCAGTCCTGGCGAGCTACCTTTCTTGGTGGGCGTTGACCGCAGACGCACCTCCCGCCCATCCAATCTACGCGCTGGCGTCGGTACAGCCTGCCGTCCACGCCTTCTGGCAGGCGTATGTCGAAATCAGCGCGCTCGATGCAGGGCAGGCAGCCGCCTTCCTGCGCTATTGCACCGCCTTCGCCGGAGCGCGGCTGATTCAGACAACCTATGAGAGTCTCTACCACACAGCTACCCTCGATCGCGGTCCAGTCCGAGCCTTACAGATCGCCCTCAATATCCTCAGTCACCGGATGGGGCGGCCCACGACCTACTGACACTATGACTACTACATGGCGCGCGGTGTCCGCGCCTGGCTGTCTGGATGATGCACTGCGCGGGATGATCCGCGCAGTCAGCTTCTTGCACTCCGGTGAGCCCGCGCTTGCTGGAATCCCCTTGGCTTTGTTGCCGGCTCTCGGCCCACGGCTTGGCCCCGGCCCCACTGCCTTGGCGCAAGCGCTTTACATCTACGCGTACTGTGCTGGGGCGGCCCACGCGCCGTTGCCTGCACTGCCGGGCGCCAACCCGGATCGTGACTTCCTTGCCGCACTAAATGCGGCCAATGCCGGCCGCGATCATTGGGATCGCGGCTGGCGCATCATAGGCGTGGGACCGTCCGGGGAGGCCATGCTCCAAAAGGAGAATGTTAGCCACGCCGCTTGGCCGGGCGAATACTGGACCAACGCAGCACCCGGCACAGCACCACGCGTGGGCATGGCGGCCAGGCTTTTCTGTCTGGCAGGCTCAACAGACGTGCACCCCGGCTTCTGGTTCGCCTTCGGCGAAACGCCGTCCGATACGGTTGCCGATGCCCGCCGAGTCCGTATCTACTGGCATATCCAGCCAGCTGCGGCTGCACAACTGGTGAACCTGCTTACGCATGCCCTCAATCGCTTCCAGTTGCCGTTTCAGCTCAAGTGTCTGGCTACCCCAGTCCACTTCTGGCGCCGCAACTCATTGGTCCTCTATCTCAGTCGGCGCCACTACACAGTCGCTCACACCGTACTCAGCAGCACCTACGCCGCCGTCGCTACGTCCCTTGACCCAGAGGTTCCAGCGTTCACCCTGGGCTTAGCACCCGGAGTCGCGCTAGCCGAGGATCCGAGTGGTGCCGAGAGCTTTGGCCAAACGCGTTGCCGGCTGGTGGCGGAAGGCTTGTACGCCGCGCGGGCTCGCGGTGCGACAGATGAGGATGACAAGCTTGCCGCCGTCTACGAGGCCTTTGCGACGGCTGGCGTCGATCCGCGTCATCCCTACCGCAATCCCGGTTCCTCGCGCGATTACGCCACCCTGGATGTCCGGTCGCTGTGACAGCGTCTCCTAGTTGGCTGGAAGTGGCCGACCGGCTCGCTGCCCGTCTCTGTCGCGATGCTCTCTGGGATGGCAAGCGCTGCACGTGGCTGACCGCTGAGTTCGGGCCTGCCGGCCCCGCTGGCCCGCCCCTCTGGCGCGCGGCTGGGCCGGATCTGTATGCTGGCAGCGCCGGCATCGCGCTCTTCCTCGGGCGTCTTTATGCGCTTACTGGTGACCCTGTCTACCGACGCGTGGCAACAGGGGCGATACTACATGCGCGCGAGTGCAGCCGCTCAACTCCCCGTCCATGCGATTTAGCTTCTATCTGGGGTGGGTTGGCTTGGCCTGGGTAATGATCGACCTTGCGGGTGATCTCAGGCGATTCCGACGGGCAAGACACGGCGCTGGGAATTCTGAAGGTGCTGGTAGGGCGTGATCCCAGCAACGCTCCGCTAGATGTCATTGGTGGCTTGGCCGGAGGCGTACTTGGCCTCCTCAGTCTGCACGCCCGCACGCGGCAGGCTTTCTTGATCGATCTGGCCGCTGATCTGGGTCGACCACTCCTGGCGCGCGCCCATCGAACCACGGTCGGCTGGTCGTGGCCGACGACACACGGCCACCCCGGCCACGACTTGACAGGTCTGGGTCATGGGGCGGCGGGCATCGCCGCTGCTTTGCTGGAGTTGCACCGCGTCACCGGTGATCCGGCCTTTCGGGCGGCAGCCCTCGCTGGCTGGGAGTACGAGCGGCGTTGGTTCAGCCCTGAGTGGGGCAATTGGCCGGATTTCCGTATGAATCCGCACCCCGGGAGCTCTCCCCGTGCCGCCAGCCTACAGCGTGGCTTGGTGCCATGGCGCGGTCGGCATCGGTTTAAGCCGCTTGCGGGCTACCGCGGCAGGCGGCGACACGCGATGCGGCCCGGAGGTGGCGGCGGCCGTGACGACGACGGCTCGCACTGTGGATTCCAGCCGCCTGATGCCCGGCGCCAATTTTAGTCTCTGCCATGGCGTCACGGGCGGCGCTGAGTTCCTCCTCGATGCCGGTCGGCAAACGGTCGATAATACCCTCGTGACGCGTGCCGAGGTTTTGGGCGCGTGGGGCCGTGAGCAATACCACGAGCGCCGCCTACCCTGGCCTTGCGGCCTGCCTGGGGCTGGCGAGCTCCCGGGCTTGCTCACGGGTCTCGCAGGTATCGGTTACTTCTACCTGCGTCTAGCGGATCCCCGGGTGCCGTCCGTGCTCCTGCCAGCGCCAGCATCGCAGGCGGCAATTCAATCGCCAGCGCAAGTGCCACCACCAATTCCAGCCTGAGAGCGCGGCCACTAGCCCAGGCCTCAGCCCAATCGGCCGCGGGCAAGCGGGCTCGCACGATCTCGCAGTGGCGCTCGAAGGCCGCTTGGTCTACCGGCTCAATTGTGGCTGCACGCTCTCCCGTGGCCGCACGCTCCCCCAGCGCGCCAGCCGCCGCAAGCAACTGGGCCGCCTGGACATCGGCCCCCAGCGCGGCTGCCGCCCCGCCCAGCACGGCGAGGGTCTGCGCCACACCGAGCTTCCAGTCCATTTGCACGAAGATGGGCAGGGCGGCTTGCGCCAGCGTGACGGCTGCCCTGCCGTCTGCCCGCGCTAACGCAACGAAGCTCAAGCGCTGGAACGCGTTGGCCACCTGATCTTGCCGGCCCGACGCACGGGCTACGGCAAGGCTCTCGCTGTACGCCTTTGCCGCTTGGTCGTAGTCATGCCGTCGGCGTGCCAGATCGCCCAGATTGTAAAGGCAGGTCGCTACGATCGTCTGGCTGCCGCTGTCGCGCGCGATGGTCAGCGCCTCGTGGTACTCGGCCGCTGCCGCTGCGTCCTCTCCCAACTGCTGAGCTGCGTTACCGAGATTCGAGCGGCTCATTGCTAAGCCTTCACGATCACCCGTGCGCTCAAATATCATGCGTGCGGCTTCGTATCTGGCGCGTGCGGCAGAATAATCAGGTTCTTCGAACGCGAGATTGCCTAGCATGAGCATTGTAAACGCGACTTGCCGCTGGTCGCCAACGGCCTCCGATAGTGTCAGGCTCTTCCCGTAGAGAGCACGGGCGGCAGGTACGTTACCTCCCCGCCAGAGCCGACCGCCCATGTCGAACAGCGCCGCCGGCCATCCCTCGGAGGTCGCCGGCCTCCTGAGCTAGCGCCAGACTTGCCTCCTGCAACTCCTTCGCGCCAGTTCCGTCGAACGCCGCGATAAGCCCGAGCCCGCGCAAGGCTGCGGCCGCACCACCTCGGTCACCCACCTTATGGAACAACCCCCGCGCTTCCCTCCAGGCCGCTTGCGCACGATCGGGGTCCGTTTGCTGCCAGGCAAGGTCACCGATCCCGAGATAGCGCCCGCGCGCGCAGTTTGTCGCCAGCGTCGTTCACAAGGGCGAGCAGGCGCTCCAGCCACCCCCGCCCCTCGCTCCACGGCCCGCGCAGGCGCCAGTAGCGCACCAGCGCCACCGCGAGTCGCAGCCCCGCCGCCGCATCGTGCGCGGCCGCCCAGGCCAGCGCCGCGCGCCAGTTGCCCTGCTCCTGTGCCAACGTGGTCAGCAGCCGAGGCTCGTCCGGTCCCGGCATCGCTGCTGCGGCCTCCTCACAGGCGCGCTGGAAGTAGGCGAGATGCCAGTCCTGCAGCGCGGCGGCGCGTCCGGATTCGCGCAGCACGCCCCAGGCGAACTCACGGATCGTCTCGTACATGACGAAGCGCGGCGCGTCGCCCTCAGGCTCCGCCCGCAGGAGGCTCTGATCGACCAGAGCCTCCAGGTCGTCCAGCACGCCCGCCGGATCGGCCTGCTCCGCCGCGCAGAGCGCCTCGACGGCAGGTAGGGCGCAGCCGCCTGCGAAGACGGCCAGGCGTGCGAAGAGCGCCTGCTGGGCCGGGGTCAGGAGGGCGTAGCTCCAGGCAATGGTGTCGCGCAGGGTCTGCTGCCGGGCCGGGGCGTCGCGCATGGTCTGCTGGCGGGCAGGCAGGTCCGTGGCTCCGCGGGTAAGCAATGGCAGCCGCGGCTCGAGGCGCGTCAGCAGGTCGCCGGGCGGCAGGATGCGGCTGCGCGCCGCGGCGAGCTCGATCGCCAGCGGCAAGCCGTCGAGCCGGCGGCAGATCTCCGCCACAGCGGCCGCATTCGCGCGCGTGAGGGCAAAATCGGCCCGCGCCGCCTGGGCGCGGGCGACGAAGAGCGATTACCGAGGGGGACTTGCGCGAGCGCTGCGCCGGGCGCGTCGGCGCGGGCAGGGCGAGGGGCTTGACCGGGACCTGCTGCTCCCCCTGCAAGTTGAGCACGGCCCGGCTCGTGACCAGCATCCGTGCAGTCGCGGGCGCCGCGGCTAACAGTTTGGCGACCAGCGGCGCCGCGTCGCGCACCTGCTCGAAGTTGTCGAGCACCAGCAACAGCTCGCGCTCGCGCAGGTAGTCCTGCAGCGCCGCGGTGAGCGGCCGGTCCCCCGTCTCGCGCAGGCCCAGGTTGGCGGCGATGGTCGCGCCGACGAGTTCCGGGTCGGCGATCGGGGCGAGGTCGACCAGGAAGACGCCGTCGGCGTACGAGTCTTGCAGCAGACCGGCCACCTCGATGGCCAGCCGCGTCTTGCCCGTGCCACCCGGGCCCCACAGCGTCACCAGCCGCGGGGCGCCGCGCTCCAGCAGGCCGCGCAGATTTGCGACCTCGGTCTGCCGGCCGATCAGCGGCGTCGGGGGCAGCGGCAGGTTGTGGGGGCGGCGCTCGGGTGTGCGCAGCGGCGGGAAGTCCGTCGGCAGCCCGACGATGTTGACCTGGAAGACGCGCTCCGGGAGGATCAGGTCCTTCAGGCGCCGCTCGCCCAGATCGCGCAGGCTCACGCCGGACGGCAGGTGGTCGCGCACGAGGGCGGTGGTAGTGCCGGTCAGCAGGATTTGCCCACCGTGTCCCGCGCTCAGCAGGCGCGCTACCCGATTCAGCAGCTTGCCGACGTAGTCGTCGGGGCGCTCCTCAGTCTGACCGGTGTGGAGGGCCATGCGCACGCGCAGCGGGCCGGGGTCGCCCCAGGGCTCGGCGGCGAGGGCGCGCTGGGCGGTGACGGCGGCGGCCAGGGCGGCGGGCGCGGTGGGGAAGGCGGCCTGGAAGGCGTCCCCGATCTGCTTGTAGGCCCAGCCGCCATGCGCCGTGATCGTCTCGCGCAGGATCCGCTCATGGCGGAGGTGCGCCTGCTCCATCCAGGCGCCATGGCGCTCCCACAGTTGCGTGCTACCCTCGACGTCGGTGAAGAGGAAGGTTACCGTGCCCGTGGGGCGGGCCGGCGGCGGTGTGGCGCCGGGGCCGGCGGGCGGGGGCGCCGGCCCCGGGACGCCGACGGGCACCGTGAAGAGCGTGGCGAGGCGCGCGGTGAGGGCGGGCGTTGAGCGGGCGCGCCCTCGTTCCAGCCGGCCAATGTAGGCTCGGGAGCAGTCGAGTTGGGCTGCCAGGGCGCGTTGCGAGAGCCCACGGCCGCGACGCTCGGTGCGCAGCCACTGTCCGTAGGTGCCGCGTTCGTCCATCGCGCATCTCCTGCTACGGCCGAATCGCGCCCGGGCTGCCTTCCTGCTGCGCCCAGGCCCCGGTCCGCGCGATTGGCCTCCAGTATAGCACAGGCACGGCGCCCTGCGGCTCCGTCGCCGGGCCGAGCGGGGGGCGCCCGGGGACGGATCTGCCCCGCGGTCCGCGCCTAGCCGGATTCCCGACCGACCTCTTGCCCCAGGGCGATCATCGCCTCCGGGCTCAGCGCGGCGCCGGCCGCCCAGGCCGCGTCCCACGTCGCCGGGATCCAGGCGGGCGCGGACGGTCGCGCAGTGGCGCTCGAAGGTTGCCCGATCGAGCGGCTCGAGGGTCGCCGCCGTGGCGCCCAGGTGGCTGACGGCGCCGAGGATCCGCGCCGCGCGGATGTCCTCGCCGAGCGCGGCGGCTACCCCGCCGAGGATGGCGAGTGTTTGGGCAAGGACGAGTTTCCAGTCCACCTGCGTGAGGATCTCCAACGCAGCGCGCGCCCAGACGAGGGCCGCGGGCGCATCGCCACGCGCCAGCGCCACGAAGGCGAGGCGGTGGAGGGCTGTCGCGACCTGATCACGCCGCCCGGCCGCCTGCGCGATCGTCAGGCCCTCGCTGTAACGGGCGGTAGCCTGCGTGTAGTCGCCTTGCCGCCGCGCCAGGTCACCCAGGTTGTAGAGGGTCAGCGCCACCAGGCCCTGGCTGCCCTGGTCGCGCGCGACGACCAACGCGGCGTGGTACTCCGCGGCAACGGTCTCATCTTCCCCCAGCTCCTGCGCGACCAGGCCCAGATTGATGCGTGCGTTCGCGACGCCTTCGCGATCGCCGAGTTGCTCGAAGATCGTGCGGGCGGACTCCGTCAGGGCGCGTGCCGTGGCGTACTCCTTTTGCTCGTAGGCGAGGACACCCAGATTGAGCAGCATCAACGCCGTCCGCCGCTGGTCGCCGGAGGCCCCGGCGAGTTCCAGGGCTTCTTCCCAGTGCGCCCGAGCGGCGGGCACGTCGCCGGTCCGCCAGGCCAGGCCGCCAAGATGCCCCAGCGCGGACACTTGTCCGTTGAGATCGCCGGCCTGTTGTGCCAGTTCCAGGCTTTCCTCATGCAGCTTCCGCGAGTCCCGATTGGAAGTCATGGCCACAGCGCCCAGGCCGCTCTTGGCGGCGGACATACCTGCCGCATCGCCGGCCGCGGTAAACAGCGCCAGCGCTGCTTCCCACGCTTCTCGGGCGGTGGCCAAATCCGACTGATGCCAGGCCATCTCGGCGGCGCCTAACAGGGCCCGCGCCCGCAAGACGCCGGAGGCCGCGGGCGCAGCGGCGAGGAGACGCTCGAGCCAACTTTGGCCCTCGCTCCAGGGCCCCCGGATCCGCCAGTACTCGCCCAGGGCCACGGCCAGGCGCAGCCCGGTCTCCGGGGCATGCTCGGCGGCCCAGGCCAGGGCGGCGCGCCAGTTGGCCTGCTCCTGGGCCAGCGCGGCCAGGCGGTCCGGCGCCTGGGGGCCGCGCAGCATGGGCGCCGCCGCCTCACAGAGGCCGAGGAAGTAGGCGAGATGCCAGCCCTGCAGGGCTGGGGCGCGGCCGGAGGCGCGGACCTCCTCCACGGCGAACTCGCGGATCGTCTCCAGCATCCAGAACCGCGCCTCCGCGGCGTCGGCCGGGCCCGTGCGCAGCAGGCTCTGCTCCACCAGCACGCTGAGGTCGTCTAGCACCGCGCCCGCATCGCCGCCGTCCGCGGCGCAGATCGCCTCGACGGCGGGCAGGGTGCAGCCTCCGGCGAAGACGGCCAGGCGCTGGAAAAGCTGCTGCTGGGCGGGCGCCAGCAGGTCGTAGCTCCAGGCGATGGTGTCGTGCAGCGCGCGATGGCGGGCCGGCATGTCCACGGAGCCGCCGGCCAGCAGGGCAGGCCCGCGCTCCAGCCGGGCCAGCACGGCGGCCGGCGGCAAGATGCGCGTCCGCGCGGCGGCGAGCTCGATCGCCAGGGGCAAGCCGTCGAGCCGCCGGCAGATCGCGGCCACGGCCGGGCGGTTCGCGGCGGTGAGCGCGAAATCGGGGCGCACTTGCTGCGCTCGCGCGACGAACAGCGTCACCGCGGGCGCCGCCGTCCCGGACTCCGGCTCGGTAAGTCCCAGCGGCGGTACCTCGTACGCCTGCTCCCCGCGGAGATGCAGCGGCGCCCGGCTCGTCACGAGCACCCGCAGCCCCGGCGCCGCGGCCAGCAGGTCGCCGACGAGCAGGGCCGCGCCGAGCACCTGCTCGAAGTTGTCGAGCACCAGCAGCAGGTCGCGCGCGCGCAGATAGTCCTGCAGCGTGCTGGTCAGGGGCCGGCCCCCCGTCTCGCGCACGCCCAGGGTCGCCGCGATCGTTGCGCCGACAAGCTCGGGCTCGCTCACGGGGGCCAGGTCGACCAGGAAGACGCCGTCGGCGTACGAGTTTTGCAGCAGGCCGGCTACCTCGATGGCCAGGCGCGTCTTGCCCGTGCCGCCCGGGCCCCACAGCGTCACCAGCCGCGATGTCCCGCGCTCCAGCAAGCCCCGGATGTCCGCGATCTCCGCCTGGCGGTCGATCAGCGGCCGTGGGCGGCACGGGTAGGTTATGCGGCCGGGGCTCGGCGGTGATCGAAGGGGGGAAAGTCGGTCTGCAGGCCGGCGACGTCGATCTGGAAGACGCGCTCCGGCGATGATCAGGTCCTTCAGGCGTCGCTCGCCCAGGTCGCGCAGGGCGACGCGGGCCGGCAGGGCCTCGCGCACCAGCGCGGCGGTGGTGCTGGTGAGCAGGATCTGGCCGCCGTGCCCGGCGCTCATCAGCCGGGCGAGCCGGTTGAGCAGCGGGCCGACGTAGTCGTCGGGGCGCTCCTCGGTCTCACCCGTGTGCAGGCCCATGCGCACGCGCAGCCGGGGGGCATCGCGGTCCGTGTCCGTGCCATCCGGCAGGAAACGCCGCGGCAAGCGCGCTGTTGGGCGGCGACGGCGGCGGCGAGGGCGGCGAGGGCTGTGGGGAAGGCGGCCTGGAAGGCATCGCCAATCTGTTTGTAGGCCCACCCGCGCTGGGCCGCGACCGCGTCGCGCAGGATGCGCTCATGGCGGGGGTTGGCCTGCTCCATCCAGGCGTGGTGGTGCTCCCAGAGCTGGGTGCTGCCCTCCACATCCGTAAAGAGGAAGGTCACCGTCCCGGTGGGGCGGGTGGCCGCCGACGCATCGGGGGTGGGGTGCGTGGGACCCTCCGGCGCGGGCGCCCAGGCCAGGAAGGTCGTCTCGGCCCCTGAGGCGATGTCGAACGCAGCGGCGAGTCGCTGCGCCATTGCGGCGGAGGGGCGCGTTCGCCCCTTCTCAAGCCGGCTGAGGGTTTGGACCGAACAACCGAGCCGGGCGGCCAGGGTCGCTTGCGTCAGGCCCCGGGCGTGGCGTTGCGCGCGGAGCCACTGGGCGAAGGACCCGGGGTGGTCCATGGCACGTCTCCTGGCGGAGGTTGCGCGCGGCCCGCACTCTGGGCCGGCGTCCCTCGATCCGCCGCTCGGGTCAGAAGCGGTGGAGTGTAGTATAACACACCCGGCCAGGAGAGGCCACCGCGTGTGGGCCGCGGTCCGGCCGCATCCCGGCCGTCGCCCCGATCCGCGCGGCGTTTGACGGAAGTGTCCTTCGCCTTTCCCGCCGATTCGCTTACTGGACGCCTTGCATCCTTGTGGATGTGGCACGAAGCGCGAACCTGTGCTATTATACGCGCGACGGGGAGGTATTATGTATGGATACGATACAAGAAACGACGAAACAGGAATCTGCGAAGCCTTCTGCGCTGACCGGGCTGGGGGACCGCTTGCGCGCCGCGCGCAAGGCAGCTGGGTTAAGCCAGGATCAGGTTGCGAAACCGGAGTTCACCAAGAGCTACATCAGCGCGGTGGAGCGCGGCAAGGCACGGCCATCCTTGCGGGCGCTCACGCTGATCTCGGCTCGCCTGAACATGCCGATCGCCGGGCTGTTGACGGCCGAGCCCGAGTCGGAGGCGGGGCCCGACATCGGGGCGCTTGACGCGGAGTGCGCTTATCAGCTCGATCACGTCGAGCTGCTCCTCGAGACGGACCGGGGCGAGGATGCGCTGCGCGAGCTACAGGCCCTTGAGCAGACCTACGGCGCGTTGCTGGACGAGTTCCTGCCGGGGACCCAGTACCGCGTCCAACGCCTGCGGGGCGCCGCCCACGTGGCGGTTGGCGAGCCCGGGTCGGCGCGGCCGGCGCTGGAGCGTGCCCTGGGGCTCGCCGAGGCGCTGGACGATCCGCAGGAGCGTTTCCGGGCCCGCGACCTGCTCGGCACGGCGCTCAGCCGCCAGGGCCTCCCTTTGCAAGCCCTGGAGCACCATACCGACTGCCTGCAGGCGATCCAGGACGGTGTTGTACGGGAGCCGCAGCTCCAGCTGCGGATCTACGCCGATCTGGCGCACGACTATCGGGCGCTGCGCGAGCCGGACCGTGCCATTGCCGTCTACGAAGAAGCGCGCAGCCGGCTGGCGGGCGCGGTAGCGCCCGAGCAGCAGGCCGAGACCTACTGGGAACTGGGCGCGGCCTACCAGGCGGCCGGCGACCTCGCCCAGGCCCGGCGCTACGCCGCCCAGGCGCTTGGCATCCTCGCCGCGGGCGACACCCGCGCCGCGGTCGCCGGGCTGGAGGTGAGCTTGGGAGCGATCCTCATGGAGCGCGGCGACGCGGACGCCGCGCGCAACGCGCTCGACGCGGCCGCACGCGCGCTCGAGCCGCCCGCCGGTCTGTTGCTGGCCGCCCGCGTGCACGAGCTCACCGCGCGGCTGGCCTTGCAGGACGGCGACCTGGCGCGCGCCGGGCAAGCTGCCGAACGCAGCCTGGCCTTGAGCGCGACCGGCGTGCAAGCGACCACGGGCAAGGATGCGCGGGCGCGTGCCGCCGCGGCCCGCCAGCAAGGCCGCGCCCTGGCCGCCGCCGGAGAGGTGGCCGAGCGCCAGGGCGAGGCCGATCTGGCCGATGGGCGTTTTGCCGACGCGCTGCAGGCACTGTCGCTCGCCGACGACGCCGAAACAGAAGCCGAGATCCGCCTGCGCCATGCCGACTTGCTCACCGCGCGGGGCGACCACGTGCGGGCGGCAGCCGAGTATCAGGAAGTCGCGCGCGGGCGCTTCGGGCGCCGGCCGCTGCACTAGGCGCCGCGCGGCCCCTCAGGGACCGCGGACCGCGTGAACCAGGCCGCGGGCGCCGCGCACGCCTGCGGCCACCACGCGCGCCAGCCATTCCGGCGCCGCGCCCGGCAGCACCGGCCAGGGCGCGCGCCCATACGCCGCCAGCACCGCGTTGGCGGCGTTAAGTGCCGTGACCGTCGCGCGCTCCAGGAAGAGTGCAGGTGTCGTCGGGTCGCGTACCCAGTCGCCGCACGCGACGAGTTCCTGGCCAGGGCGTGCGCACGCCCAGGTGCTGCGACGGCGTGTCGACCATGAAGAGCGTGTGGGCCGGCGGGTTCGTCCAGGCCACGGCGTGCTTTAGCGTGCCCGCAAGCTCCGGGAAGGCGCGTGCCATCTCGGCCGCGGTCAGCGCGGCCAGGTCGGCGGCCGGCTGGGCGAGGAGCGCCGGTGGACCGTAGATCTGCACCTCGGCCACCGATCCCCCGGTGGCCGCGTGCCAGGCCGCGAAGGCGGGCTGGATGCGGTCGAGCCAGAAGAAGTTGTCGATCTGGAAGGCCCCGCCGAGCATGCCCGCCTCCGCGCCGGAGCGCGGCATGCGCGTGTACCAGAGGCGGATCGTCGCGGTGGGCAGGCCGCGCGGCCAGCGCAGCAGCGGCGTCGCGCCCTGCGTGCCGGGGCTCGTCGTCAGCAGGGCCTCGGCGGCCGGCGCGTCGAGCGCCAGCACGACCGCGGGGGTGCGCGCCTCGTGGATCCCGCCGCCGTCCGCCGCTGCCCAGGTCACGGTCCACCCCTCATCGGTCCGTTCCAGCCGCGTCACGCGCGCGCCGCACTGCACCCTGCCGCCCGCGTCGCGGATACTCGCGATCCAGGGCGCGAGCAGGTAGGTCGCCGGGTCGGCCGGGAAGAACCAGAAGCGCTGGTTGGCGCGGCGGGTGACGGTGTAGAAGCGCATGAAGGCCAGGAATCCGGCCAGCGGCACTTGCGTGGGGTCGTCCGACAGCCCGTTGCGCGCCAGCGACTGCACGAGGGCGCGCAGCGTCGGCGGCCAGTCGGCGATGACGTCGGCCATCGTCTTGCCCCGGAGCGGCAGATGCTCCTGGATTGGGTCGATTCCGGCGGCGAGGAAGAGCGTCGCGGCCACCTGCGGGAGGAAGACGAGGTCGGCCGGGCTGAGCAGGCGGAGGAAGCGCGGGCGGAGCAGCAGCGGCAAGTAGTGCAGCGGGGCGGGCACGAGGCTGCCGGCCACCACGGAGCCCATCTCGACGTGGCGTACCCGCGCGCCGCGCGCGTAGATCCACTCCTGCTGCCGCGCGGGGATCAGGTTCGCGGCTTGCCCGGTCCGCGCCAGGAAGGCGCGCAGGTTCACATAGCCGCCCCAGACGGCATGGATCCCGTGCTCGCCGGGGAAGGTGAGCGGCCCTTGCGGCGACGGCAGCGTGACGTCGATGCCGCCGGCCAGGCGTCCGCCGGGGCGCGCCGCCGCTTCCAGCACGAGCGGCTGCACGCCGCGCGTCGCCAGGTGCCAGGCCGCGACCAGCCCGGCCAGGCCCCCGCCAATCACGACGGGGGGTGGAGCGGTCGCGTCCAGGCGGGGGAAGTCGGGGACGATCACTCCGCTATTATAGCGTCCCGGGCGGATTCCTCAAGGCGAGCCGGAATGCGCGCCGGCCCGGTGCCCCGCCGCCCGTGCGGCCGGAGTCACGCCTCCTCGTCGTCCTCGGCCTCAAGCTCGTCGTCCTCGTCGAAGTCCGCGTCATCATCCCAGGCGGGGTACTGCTCGGGCGGCTCGCCCTTGGCGGCCACGACACGCGGGTACGTGCCCGGCTCAGCAGCGGGCCGGACGCCGACAACCTGGATCTCGAACAAGTTCTCGTCGCCGTAGTCAAACATGTACAGGAACTTGTGCTTGAGCGCCAAGCCGAGCGCGCCGAGACGGATCATGCCCGCGGTGAGGGTCGTAAACTCCTCGTCCTCCTCCTCGTCCTCCTCGTCTGCGTCCGCCTCGGCGCCGGTGCCGTCCCGTATGTCGGCAGGCTCCTCCGCGCCGGCAGTCTCCTCCGGACCCGCGGTGCTCCAGAGGTCCAGCGTGTCGACGATCGTGAACGCGGGTTCGGCATCGTCCTCCGCGTAGCCGGGAATCTCGGACGTCGTATCGTGCGCGTGTCCCGACATGTAGAAGCTGTAGAGGTGATCGTTGTCCCAGTCCAGCGCATCCTGGATTGCGAGGTGCAGGTCCTCGAGGGTATCGGATGACCGAAGCTCGATGGTACGCGAGAACTGCTTGTCGCCCTTGACCTGGACCTGGAAGGCGTAGACCCCGTCGGGGTTATCCAGTGGAATGTCCAGTCCCGTTTCCAGGCCCACCAGCCGTGCCTGGAAGCGTGGCCCGAAGGCGCGATCGTGTTGCGCCATATCGGTGATCTCGTGCACCAGGTTGTCCGGGAGTTCGCGGTCGGTGCCCACGTAGGCGGCGACCACGATCGGCGCGGCCAGCGCGCGGACCTCGGGCTTCGGGTTGTGCAGCGCGGCCATCGAGCGCGGCCGCCGCATCCTCGACGCCTTGGAGCGCGAGCAGCGTCAGCGCGCTGAGGGCATACTCGCGGCGCTCCTGCGCGTGCCGATCGCGCGGCAGCACGGCGTTCAGGACCTCCTCCCAGAACGGCACGGTGTCGGCGGACCCGGACACGGCGATCAGCACCAGCAGCCGTTCTTGCAGAAGGAGCGCGCCGTAGCCCTTCACGGGGCTGACCTGCCGGTAGGCCGCCATCGCCCGGTGCAGATCCGCGCCTTCCACCGGCGCCGGGAGCATCAGGGCCCGGGTGAAGGGCTGCCAGTCGGGTTCCGGGACGTTCGGATCCTTTAGCGCCGCCGCGAGCGCCTTCAGGCCGGCGCGAATCTGCGCCTGCAGCTGCCGCCCTTCGTCGGGCGGCGCTTCCTGCAACTGCGCGAGCACCACCAAGACGCGTTCCCAGTCGAATACCACAGCCTTACCTCCACTTCCTCACGGGCGATTTGCCGCGGCGCCGTACCCTTGTGTTCCGCGGCTTGCCGCGGGACAATAATACCATGTGGTCCGGGTTTCGTCACCGCCGATCCGGTCGTGCGCTCAGGCCGGGGCGGCGCCTGCGTGCTCCGCGCCTGCCGTCACGAATCGATCCGCGTGGCGGCGTAACGAATGGCCGGCCCGGCTGTCTCTATATGTGGAGGCTGTAACCGTGCGGCGCGATTTCCCATGACTCTGAGCCATTCCTCTGCCCGGGCTGTGCCCGGCAGCCCGCCCGCCGTGGATGGGCCGGCCGCCGCGGCCGCCGGGGAGTCGGACTTGGGCGAGTTCGAGCTTGTCTACGAGCGCTACTTCCTGCGCGTCTATCGCTACTGCCTGCGCCGGGTGCGGTCGCCACAGGAGGCGGAAGATCTCACGAGCACGATCTTTGCCCGCGCGCTGGCGCACCGGCGCGACTATCGCGGCGGCTCGGCGGCGGCCTGGCTCTTCCGCATCGCCCACAACACGGTCGTCAACCATGTGAGCCGGCCCCGCCCGGTGTCGCTGGATGCACTCGGCGACACGGCCCCGGCGCCCGCGGCCGGCGCGGCGCCCGACGTGCTCGACCAGATCGTCCAGCAGGAAGACCGCGTGCGGCTGCGCGCCCTCCTCGCCGCGCTGCCGCCGCAGGAGCAGGAGATCCTGGCGCTGAAACTGACCGCCCGGCTCTCCGCCCGGGAAATCGGCCAGGTCGTGGGGAAAAGTGAGGGCGCCGTGCGCGCGGCGGTCTACCGCGTGGTGCAGCGGCTGCGCCAGGCCTGGGCGGCCGGCGAGGAGGGATCGCGCGAATGAACGTCCAGCACGACGCAGAAGACCTGGATCGGTTCCTCGATCAGCTGTTGGCTGCAACGGCCGGGCCGGAGCCCGCCGGCCTGGCCCTGGATCTGGCCGGATTTGCCCGCGTGCTCGTGGCCGCCGAGGCGGCCGCGCCCGCCACGGCCGGCGAGCAGGCGGCGGCCGCCCGCGTGCGGCGCCGGTTGGCCGCGATCCGTGCCGACGCGCCCGTGCGCACCGGCCGGACTCCCCGCCTGGCCTGGCTCGTGCGGCGCGCCGTGCCCGTCTCGCTCGCCGCGGCAGCCCTGGTGATCGCGCTCGCCGCCGCACTGCTGCTGGCCGGCCGCGTGGCGCCCGCTGACGCGGCGAGCATCCTGGGGCAGGCCCGCGCCGCGTTGCATGCCCCGGCGAGCACGCTCCACAGCTTCGTCATCACCCAGACGTTGACCTACACCGGCGACGCGGTCGCCGCTGTACCGGGCGCTGAGACGGAGCACTCGACCAGCAGCCGCTGGTATCAGGCGCCCGACCGCTGGCGTAGCGAGGACCAAAGCACGACGGTCAGCGCGGCCGGCCAGGAGCTGCCGGGGGAGGCGCTGCACGACCTGAGTGTCGCCGACGGCGCGGCTTTCTGGTCGTACGACGTGATCAAGAACGTCGTGATCGTCAACCCGCTCCACCCGGACACGCCGTTCGCGAGCCCTGCCTTCCTCTTCGGCACGGATGCTGCCAGTCTCGCGGCCTACTTGCAGCCCGATCAGGCGTGCCCTGACCCGCGCCCCGCCGCCCCGGTGCCGGCGCTGCTCGGGACCGCCACGGTGGCCGGCCGGCCCACCTACGCGATCGACCTGGGCCGGCTCACCTGTCCTTCGGTCCCCGGCCTCGACGGCCACCGCCTGGTCTGGGTCGACCAGGACACGTTCTTCGTGCTCAAGCGCGAGTTGCGCCGCCTGTCGGACGATCAGGTGGTCGCGACGATCGCGGTCACGACCGTGCGCTACGACGTGGCGCTGGACCCGGCGCTCTTCCGGTTCACGCCGCCGCCCGGCGCGAGCGTGCTCGATCTGCGGCCCACGCCCGCTCCGGTCGCCCCGCCCACGTCCCCGATGCCGCGTCCCTGACGGCGGGGCGGCGGCCGCCATTCGACCGATGAAGGAGATCCGCATGAACCGTCCTCGCGCGGCGAGCGCCGCGCTGCTCTTAAGCCTGACGCTCCTGACCGCCTGCGGCGCGGCACCGCTTCCGACGCCGACGCTGGTGCCCACGAGCCTGCCCGCCGTCGTCGCGACGGCCACCCTGCCCGCTCCGCCGACGGCGGCCGCCCCGCCTGCAAGCCCGACCATGGCCGCCATGCCGGCCAGCGTAACGCCGGATCTGGCCATGGCTTCGCCCACGGCGTTCGCGCCGCCGGCCATCACCCCGACGACGCTGCCTGCGGCCGCGGCCACGCCCGGCACGGCCACGACGGCAGTCTGCGGCGCCTACACCATCCGCCAACACGTCACGACCGTGCTGAACACCGGCCGCGTCACAAGCGTGACCGTCGAGCGCCCGGCCGGGACCGTGGCCCGCACGCTGACGGCAGACACCAGCCAGGGCGGCATGGTCGGCATCAGGCGGGTGCAATGTGCCGCGCTGACCGGGGACGGCACGCCCGACCTGATCGTGACCACCTTTACCGGAGGCGCCGACTGCTGCACGGTCTATGACGTCGTGGCCCTGACGGCCGATATGCCGACGCTGCTGCACTGGAACGCGGGCACGGGCGGTATCCGCGCATTCGCCCAACTGGATCCCGGCGGCGCCGCCGCGATCGTCGGCACCGACGCGCGCCTGGCCGGCGTCGGCGACTTGCCGGTTTACGCGACCCCCGCCATCCCGATCGTCTTCTCCTACCGCGGCGGCCGGTACGTCGCGGCGACGGCGGACTATCCCGCGGTGGTTCGCGCCGACCAGGCGGACGCGCTGGCCGGCATCGCGGGCTGCAACGGCGACGAGATCTGCGAGCGCAGCGGCGCGCTCCACGTCTACGCCGATGGTGTGCGGCTCGGCACGCCTGACGCCGCACTGGCGACGATCCGGGGCGCCGTGACGCCCGCCGTCTATACGTGGCTGCAGGGCGTACGCACGGCGGCCGGCGCGGCGCTGGCCAAGTGAGCCGGCCGGGGAAGTGGCACGCGGCCTGATCTATAATGGGGAGAGGCAGCACGCACACTACCCCGGCGGCCGGTCCCCGGTTGGCGGGAGCACTCGGAGGCTCATCCATGCGCTATGTCATCCGCGAGCGGTTCTTCCGCATCGGCGAGGACTCGGATATCACCGACGACCAGGGCCGGCGCGTCTTCCACGTCGACGGCAAGGTCCTGACCCTGCACAACACGCTGATCGTGCGTGATACGACGGGCGCAGAGGTCGCGCGCGTGGAGCGCCAGCTGATCGCGCTGCGCCCGACGTATCGGATCATCCGGCCGGATCAGGGCACGACGGCCGTGCGCAAGCGGATCTTCAGCCCCTTCGTCGACCGCTATGTGGTCGACGTGCCCGGGCCCGACGACCTGAGCGTGACGGGCAGCCTGTTCGAGCACGAGTACACCATCGCGCGCGACGGCCGCACGGTCGCGACGGTCTCGAAGCGCTGGATCAGCGTGACGGAGACCTACGGCGTCGACATCGCGCCGGGGGAAGACGACGTGCTGATCTTGGCGACCGTGCTGGCGCTCGACCTCGCCGAGGACCGCGAGCGCGAGGAGCGGGCGGAGCACCACGACTAAGGCGGCTACCGGCCGAGGATGGCGGTGAGGTCGGGCGGCAGCGGGTGGCGCGCCTGGGGATTGCGCCAGAGAACGGGGGCCGCATCCGGCCCGACCAGGCGCACCGCGCTGAGCCGCCCGTAGTGCTTGTGGAAGTCGCGGGCACCGGCGAAGCCCCGCCGCATGAAGAAGGCGTCATCACGCTGTGCGGCCCGCTCCCGCAGCGCGTCCACCGCCGCGCTCACGTCCGCGGCCCCGTAGGCCGCCTCATCGGCCGCCAGGACGAGGACGTTCATCAGGCTCGGCGGCAACTGGAGCAGCTTGGCGCAGAGGGCGTTGCCCAGCTTTGCGGGCGGCGCGGCCCCCTCGCCGGTCCCCGCGCGCAGGCGCGTGACTTCGACGTCGAAGCGGATATGCGTCTTGTAGGTGATCGAGAAATCGGGACCGCGCTGTTTCCCCGTGCCGTACTTCTCGTACTCGACCGCGAACCGCCGCTCGCCGGCCAGCCAATAGGCGACCGCAAGCTCGGCCTGGAGGTCGCCGTAGCCTCCGGCTTCCGTGATCCCGCGCACCTTCTTGCGGATCTTGTCCCGATACGTCTCGGCGAACGCGCGGAAGCGCGGGGACTCCTGTGAGCCAGCGCGGCGAACCGCCACGGCCAGCGGCAGCCGTGCATTGCCGAAGATATAGGGGACCAGGTCGTCGACGGGCATGGGCACTCGGCGGGGCGCAAAACGCGGGACGCGTATGAGTTCCAACGGTCGAATTCCGGCCCCGCCCCTTTCTTGCATAGATCGCTCAACGCGGTCACATGGCCCGGCGCACGATTGTACGCGCGGGCCGTGTAGTTTGCCGCGCCGCGATCCCAAACGAGTGTTTCAGCAGCCGCCGTGCCATCCCCAACCACGCCACCGCCCGGGGCCCGGCGCACCGGGTTCCTTGGTGTCACGCCTCGGCCGGCACCTCGGCCCGCCGCACGCGCCTCGGGCAGCCCTCCACGCCGAAGGGCGCCGTCCGGTGCGCCGCCCCAGGTATACGCCCCGTCCGCGGCCGGATCGCGGGCGCCCTGGGCCAGGGGCCGCACCGGCGGGCTGCCGGTGCCAATCTCCCGAGCAGCCCGAGTCGTGGTATACTGGAAGCACGACAGTGGGACGATGAACGTGCGCGCGACCGGCCTCCGCTCGGCCGGCCGCCGCCTCACAGGGGACCGCGTATGGCCGCGCATCCGACCGGCACCGTGACCTTCCTCTTCACCGACGTGGAGGCCAGCACCGCCCGCTGGGAGCAGCAGCCCGCCTGGATGGTCGCCGGCCCCGCCGGCCCCGCTCGGCCTGGGGGGCCGGCGGGGCGGGCAGGGCGAGTGGCCCCACCAAGATCCGCGCACGCCACCAGAGGCGGGGTCGACGGCGACAGCGGCGGCGACGCGAACCCCTGGAACCACGGGTGAGGGCAGGCAGACGCGCACCTTCCCCAAACGGCCGTGCTTCACGCCCGACCGCGACGCTCCGACCGGCTGCAAGCTGTGCTTGCGCCGCCGCCGGAGCCGTGCTACACTGGTGACAAGGACCGCCGCGGAGGTGGAGGGCACTGCCACGAGCGCGCCTGGTCGGCCGGCGGTTCCGGGCCCGCGGTCCCGCGGGTCCCCGGCCCACCGTCCCCGGCGCCAGGACCGGCCCCGCTACGGGCGCGCCGTGCCGCCCGCAGGGATCGCGGCTTCCTGCCCCCGCGCCGGGGCGCGGGAACCGCTGCAGGAGCCCGACGAGCGTGACAGCGAGAGTTGCAGTGACTGAGGGGAAGTGGCGCGGCCCGGCGATCTCCGCCCAGGGCCTGACCAAGCGATTCGGCGACCGGGTCGCGTTCCAGGACGTCTCGTTCGAGATCGGCCAGGGCGAGGTCTTCGGGTTCCTTGGCCCAAACGGGGCCGGCAAGACGACGACCGTCCGGACGCTGGGCACCCTCCTGGCCCCCACCGCGGGCACGGCCACGGTTTTCGGTCTCCCGCTCCTACCAGATAACGGCGTCAAGATCCGGGAGCGCATCGCGATCATGCCGGAGGCGCCGGGCCTCTACCTCCGCCTGTCGGTCGCCGAAAACCTGGAGTGCTTCGCGGGCCTCTATGCATTATCAGACCCGCGCCCGCGCATCGAGCGGGTCCTCCGCGCCGTCAATCTCCTCGGGCGGGCCAACGAGCCTTGCGGCAAGCTCTCCAAAGGCCTGCGCCAGCGGGTCAGTCTGGCCCGCGCGTTGCTCAACGATGCGGACGTGCTCTTCCTCGACGAGCCGACCGCCGGCCTCGACCCGGTCGCCGCCCACGAGGTCCACGACCTGATCGACGGGCTCCGCCAGCGCGGCGTGACGATTTTTCTCACCACCCACCGCCTGGACGAGGCCGAACGCCTCTGCGACCGGGTCGCGCTCTTGAGCACGACCTTGCGTGCGATTGGTCGGCCCGCTGACCTGCGCCGCCAGTTGTTTGCCAACACCCTCATGGTCCGAACGCGCGCCCCGCTCCCCGTGCCGGACGACGTCTTCACCGGCCTCCCGGCCGTCGACACCTGGCGTCAGGACGGCCCCGCTGCCTACGTCCTGACGGTGTCCGACTCGACTGTCGCCGCCCCTGCGCTCACGCGCGCGCTCGTCGCGGCCGGCGCCGACGTGCTCTCCATCGCCGAGTCCGCCCACTCCCTCGAAGACGTGTACCTCGAACTCATCGGGGCGGACGGGGAGGCCGGCACCCCATGAGCCCGCGCACCATGCAGATTCGGGCGATGTACCGCAAGGAGTTCCGCGAATACCGGCGCAACGGCTCCATTGTGGCCACGATGGCCGCAATCCCGCTGGGCATCGTGGTGTTCCCGCTGATCGAGATCCTCGCGCTGCCCGCGTCGGCAGCAGCCGCGTTCGTCAACGGGGATCCCTTGGTGATCCTGTTAGGCATCCCCGCCATCGTGCCGTCCATTATCGCCGGCTACGCGGTCGTCGGCGAGCGCGAGCAGGGCACGCTCGAGCCGGTGTTGACGACGCCTATTCGGCGCGAGGAGTTGCTGCTGGCCAAGGCACTGGCGGCCCTCGTCCCGTCGCTCGCGGTCTCCTATGTGATGTACGCCTTGTTCCTGCTCTGTACCCAGCTCTTCGCCCAGCCGGCCGTGGCGGCGGCGGTCCTCCAGGCCCCAGACTTGCTCGTGCAGGTGCTCTTCACGCCGCTCCTTGCCCTGTGGTCGATCTGGATCGGCATCGCGATCTCCACCCGCGCGAGTGACGTCCGCGTCGCGCAGCAACTGGGCGCAGTCACGGGGCTGCCCATCCTCCTGGTGGCGTACCTCATCGCCTTCAACGTGATCCCCGCAACGCTCGCCCTGGCCCTCGGCACGGGGGCGGCGCTGTTGGTCCTCGACGGCCTGGGCTGGCGGATTGTCGCGGCCGCGTTCGACCGCGAGCGGCTCATCACCGGTACGCGCTGATCCCGGGCCGGCCGGCCGCGGCCGCGCGGGACCGCCGCACCGCCGACCTCGCGGCCGGGCCGGCGCGCCCAGACCGCTGCCGCTGCCGCGAGCGGGGCAGTGTTGCCGCCGCGCGACGCGCGTGCGTGCGAGTCAGCGTGCCTGGAAACCCACGGCGGCGGCCGGGCGGGCAGCTGAGGCGGGCCGCCGGCGGATGGCCCACTCGGCCACGGCCAGGTTGATCACCCAGCCCGCGGCGATCAACAGCGCACCGCTGACCTCCGTCGGCGGACCGAAGAGCATGGCCCCGACCCCCTGGGTCAGCGCCTGCGTGCCCGCGCCCAGCCCGATCGCGTAGGCGCGTATCATCCAGGCGCGGTGCTGCGGCACATTGCGGCGCCGGATCGCGGCAAAGCCGAGGACGATGGACCCGACCATGGCCGACCCAAACAGCAGCCGCACGGCATACAGCAGCTGCCCGGTGCCCGGCGCGGGGGGATAAAAGAGGGTCATCCACAGGCCGGACAGCCCGACCAGCAGACCGGTGCCCACCAGGAGGCGCCCGGCGACGCGGTGCCAGGCGGGCCGGTGGCGGCGGAAGCGGGGGCGAACTGCAAGGGGCCCAGGAGGGCAAAGACGGCGGCACGACGAAGAAGTTGCCGCGCGCCAGCGCTTCCAACCGCGCCTGGCCATCCTGCTGCCCGGTGACGGCATCGCACAGTGGAGCGTGCAAGCGCTCGAGAATGGCGGTCTGGAGTAGGAAGTTGCGGACCGGCGCGGGCTGCCGCTGCAGGGCCTCCGCGACCAGATAGTCCACGATGTAGCGGTGGTTGCCCGCGAAGGCCTGCGATGAACCCGGGCACATCGGGTGGCCCTGCCGGGAGAGCGCGGCTAATTGCAGGCCGGCAATCCAGCCTTCGGTGCGCGCTGCCAGCGCGGCGGCCTCGTCCGCCGCGAGGTGGAGATTCATCGCCTCGGAGAAAGCCGGCGGCCTCGGTCGGGCTAAAGCGCAAGTCTCCGGCGCGAAGCTCGGTCAATTGGTCGCGGGCGCGGAGCCGGGCCAGCGGGAGCGGCGGATCCTCCCGGCTGGCGAGGACCAGGTGCAACTGGGGAGGTAGGTGCTCCAGCAAGAAGGTAAGGGCCTCGTCCACCGCAGGGGCCGCGATCACGTGGTAGTCGTCGAGGACGAGGAGGAAGGGGTGGGGGAGCGTGGTCAGGTCATTGAGCAGCGCGGTCAGCAGGGCGTCGGTGGGCAGCGGCGTCGAGGACTGGAGCGCTTCCGCCACGCCTTCGCCGATCTGCGGGGCAATGGTCTGCAACGCCGCCACGAGGTAGGTCAGAAAGCGGGCCGGATCGCTATCCTCCGCGTCGAGCGACAGCCAGGCCACCGGCCGGCCGCACCCGGCGACCCCCGCGCTGAGCAGCGTGGTCTTGCCGAACCCAGCCGGGGCCGCGATGAGGGTCAGCTTCCCCTGCAGTCCCGCGGTGAACTGGTCCAGCAGGCGGGGACGGGGCACGACCTGCGGCGCCGGTGGGGGAACATACAGTTTGGTGGACAGAATGGGGATCGCCATAGCTGCATTATAGCGGATCGCCCCGACCGCAAGCCGCGCCGCCATGGGACGCACGCGGCCGCCCGGGCCCCGTGCCGGCGTGCCGCGGGGCTTACGGAACCGCGGCGAGCGCGGCATCGATCTCCCGGCAGGCCTGGTCGAGCGCCTGCCGGCCGGTCTGCATCCGGGCGAAAACGCGCTCGGTGGCCGCGTTGAGTGCCTTCTGGATCTGCGGGTCGGCCGCGCCGCCCCAGACGCCCGGCGTGCCGTAACTCGCCCCCGCGTAGAGCACCCGGGCGATCTTGCTCAGCGAGCCGGATCCCTGGAAGAAGGGATCGTTCTCCATGCCCTTGAGTGAAGGCAAGGCAAAGCCGGTCTGCAGGACCGCCGCTTCGTTCGCGCGGCTGGTGAGGAACAGCACGAGGGCCGCGGCGGCCCGGGGGAAGCGGGTCTGCGCCGCGGCGCCCCAGCCGGCGAAGGCCAATAGGGTAGCCGGGCGCCCGGTCTTCCCCAGCGGCAACGGGACGGCGTCGTAGTGGAGGCCGAAGCCCGCGGTGGGGTCGGTCAGGAAGGGGTTGACCCAGCCGCCCGCGACCATGGCGGCCGCACGTTTCTTGGCGAAGGCTTCCCCCTGCCACGTCGCGCCGACGTCGGAGGGGAGGGTGAGGACCTGGTCCGCGTGCAGGCCGGCCAACCAGTCGAGGGTGGCGACGCCCGCCGGACTGTTGATGACACACTTGCCGTGGTCGAGGACCTGGGCGCCGTTGGCGAGGGCGAAGTTGCCCCAGTAGGGGAAAAACGCGAGATCGCTGGTGAAGCCGCGGACCCGGGTCGCGCCCTGGCCCGTCGTGTTCGCGTGGACCCAGGCCGTGAAGTCGTCCTGGGTCCAGCCGGCCGGGGGCGGGGTCGTGACGAGGTCGGTGTTATAGAAGAGGGCCAGGCTGGTGAAGTCCTTGGGCAGGCCGTAGACCTGCCCGGCCGGGCCGCGGAAGACGCTCATGAGACTCGGGAAGTAGTCGTCCGCGCTGCGCCCGACTTCCGTCAGGGCCGGAGTAAGGTCCAAGAGCACGTGCTGGGGTATGAGCTGGTAGGGCAGATCCACGTCCAGGTAAAAGACGTCGGGCGGCGCCCCGGCCGTGACCTGCGCGAGCAGCTTGGTCCCATAGTCGGACGGCTGCGGTTCATAGGTGATGTGGACGGCGGGATAGACCTGCTGGAAGCGCGCGAGCGAGTCGCGGGCCACCTGCTGCTCCGATTGGTCGCCCCAAGTGGAGACGCGCAACTGCGCCCCGGGCTCGACGGCATTCTTCTGATAGGCGGTCGGGTCAAACGGGACGACGCCCCCACTCCCGCCCGCGCCGAGCGCGGTGCCGACCACTGTGGCCGCCGCGGGCGCCGCCGCCGCGGTCGGACGCGTGGGCGCGGCGGGCGCGCCCGGTGCGGTGGTCGCGTTCCCGCCCGCGCAGGCGCTCAGTGCCAGCGCGCCGCTCAGCAGCAGGGCGGCCGGGACTCGCCGGCAGGGTCTCAGCGACATGGCGACTCTCCTCCGCGCCGCAGCGCGTCCGTGTCGTGGGGTAGGCGCACCGGGACAGCGCCAATCCGCGTTCCGCAGGGCAATCAGCCGGCCGGGGGCGGGGCACCCGCGGGACGGGCGAAGCCGCCCGCGAAGCCCCGAAAGGGGAAGCCGGTCGCGCACGCCGGCCAGGCGAACCAGGCGGGCGTGTCGACCATGATGGGACCGGCGTCGTTCGCCGGGAGCACCAGTGTGATCCCCCTGCGGGGTCGTGCGCGCTCTAGCCGGGCCCTTCCATAGGTGTTGGTGCGTGTTGGGACTGTTGTGATACTACTATACAGCGGTGGGGGTTCGGGGTCAAGCTCCAAGCCGGTACCGGGCCGCCGATCCCTCGTTCGGCGCGAACGCCGCGGACTGCTTGCCCGGGGGTGGGGGCAGCGCTGAGGGGCGTTCGCCGCACACTCAGCGCTGCTTGACGGGTGGCTGTTGGCCGCAGGCGGGTACTTACGTTGTGCACGGGCACCACCTACCCGGCCGGTTAGGCGCGCATCGCCATTGGCTTCCCGCGCCCGGCGCACGCCCCGTGGGGTTGCCCTGCTGCGTGCCTGCCCGCTCAGACACGGGGCACGAGGCCGGCCGGCAGGGGGGTGGGTCTGCCGGCGCGGGGGAGGCGCCCCGCGTGGACGTGCCGGCGGATGGCCCACTCGGCCACGGCCAGGTTGATCACCCAGCCCGCGGCCATCAACAGCGCACCGCTGACCTCCGTCGGCGGACCGAAGAGCATGGCCCCGACCCCCTGGGTCAGCGCCTGCGTGCCCGCGCCCAGCCCGATCGCGTAGGCGCGCAGCATCCAGGCGCGGTGCTGCGGCACATTGCGGCGCCGGATCGCGGCAAAGCCGAGGACGATGGACCCGACCATGGCCGACCCAAACAGCAGCCGCACGGCATACAGCAGCTGCCCGGTGCCCGGCGCGGGGGGATAAAAGAGGGTCATCCACAGGCCGGACAGCCCGACCAGCAGACCGGTGCCCACCAGGAGGCGCCCGGCGACGCGGTGCCAGGCGGGCCGATGGCGGCGGAAGCGGGAGGCGAACTGCAACGGACCGAGGAGGGCAAAGACGGCGGCGCTGAGGATATGCAGCACCACGGGCCAGGGCGCCGCAAAGAAGCGGGCGTTGGCCGGGGTGATGGCCGCGCCGCCGGCCAGCTCGGCGAGACGGACGGCGCCGGCGGTGAGGGGAATGGCGCTGAGCAGGAGCAGGGCGGCGATCAGCCACTTGGCCGACCCGGCTTTGGCCCGCGCGTTGGTTTTGGGAGGCGGGGGTTGCCCTACCGGATTGCGCGGGGGCACAGCCGGGGCGCGCCCTGGCGCGTAGACATTGGCTTTCATGTGCAGCTCCTTGGAGGGACTCACGCCGTACCGGGTGCCTGGCCAGCGCGTCCCGCAGATACCGTGTCACGGGTCAGGTGTCAGCACCAGCGCCGGTGCTTGCTCAGGTGACGGTCCGGTTCACGGGGAACAAGCGGCCGATGGGGCCGCTTGTTCCCTGCATACCGCTTTGGGCGAACCTACGGGGCCGGGGTGGGGCGAAGCTGGGGGCTCACTTTGGCCGGTGCGGGCTGGGCGGCGGGCACGTGGCGTTCCGCCCAGAGCGCGTAGCCGAGCCAGGTCAGCGCGAGTCCCACCGGCACGGCGATTTTCGGCTGGAGATCGAGCGGAAGCAGCGCCGCCGAGGGGGCCAACATGGTCCCGAGGGCCAGCAGCCCGGCCGCCCAGCGCGACAGGATGCCGGCGCGGATCGTCGCGATGCCGAACAACAGCCCACTGAGCATGTAGAGGGGGGCGGTTAGCGTCCATACCGTGGGGAGGACTCCGAGGTCCAGCGGGGCGGGCGTCCCGTTAAGCATGCCCATCCAGCTCTCCACGAACGCCGGCGCCGCGGTGGCCATCATGGGCAAGATGAAAACCTCGGTGAAGGTAAAGCCCAGGATGATCATGAGCCAGAGGCTTAGCAGGAGATAGGCGGCCAGACCGAGCCGTCCGACCTCTTTCACCTGCCTGGCGTAGATTCCGGTGAGGCCGAGCAGCCCGAAGATCGACATCGCGATGGCCACCGTGTGGACGATGAGCCATAGGCCGGTGGTGACGGAGGCCGGCACGTTCGGCGGGTGGAACAGGCCGACGAATACGTAACAGATGCCGCCCGCCATGGCGGATACGCCTGCCCAACGGATGAGATTGCTGGTGTTCATGCGTTTGTCTCCTTCAGTTGTTGCTGTCTGCTTGATCGAACTCGCGCGTGCGTTGGTAGCCATCGTCGTTCTCCTGTCGGACTATGTCTGGTACTCTTCAGTCTCATGCACCTGACCTTGCCCAGGACTGCAGTCGCCCCTGCGGGTCCGGTGGCCTGAACCGGCTAGACCTCAAGCAGGGGCCTGTCTCCTTCCTGATCAGCGGGCCTCGGGCGCCGGCCCGCACTCAGCGTTCGACGTCGCGTGCCGCAGCCGGGCCGGGGCTGATCCGGGTGACGGCGATCAAGGGCACGCCCAGATCGCGCACCTGGTGGAGCAGGCCGTGCAAGGCGGCCTGATCGACCACCGGGCCGGTTAGGAGCGTATCGCCGTTGGCTTCCCGTGTGAGGGTGAGGCCCGCAAACCGGACGGCCCAGCGGTCCTCCAGGTGCCCCTTCAGGCGAATCTCATACAGTCCGGGCCCGTCCGGCGCCTCCGTTGGCCCGTGCGGTTCACTCATACTGCGCCTCCTGCGTGGTTGCCTGCGTTCTCTTCTTCGATCACAGGATAGCAGGCAAGGTGGGGAGCCGGCGTCCCCTGATGTGGGGATTGCCGGGGGCAGGGCGTGGGGATTTCCGCGCGGGCGGCTGGGCCTGGCCTGGCCAGGGCGGCGGGTGAAGGGGACTAGAGCAGGCCCAGCTCGGTGGCCCGGTTGACGGCCGCCCGACGGCTGGTGACGTTGAGTTTGCTGTAGATGCTCTTGCTATGCGTGCGCACCGTGCTCAAGCCGATCACGAGGGCCTGGGCGATCTCCGGCCCCGACAGCTCGGTGGCGAACAGGCGGAGCACCGCCAGCTCCCGTTGGCTGAGCGGCTCGCCGAGAGGCGGCGTCGCCGGGAAGGCGGGGCGCGGCGATGCGCCGGCGCTCGCCGGCTGCTCGGCTGCCGCGGCGGCCAGCAGCCGGCCGGTGTAGGTGGGCCGGATCCCGCGCGCGGCGGCGGTGCGCAGCAGTTCTGCCATGGCGGCGCCTTCGTCCACGAAGATGCGGACGTAGCCCGCCGGCTCGGCCAAGGCCAGGGCCCGTTCCAGCACCGTGAGCGCCGCCGGGATGTCGCCTTGCGTCTGCTGGGCGAGCGCCTGCAGCACCAGGATTTCGATGACGCTGCCGGTCCGCGCGCCCGCCTCCGCGGCCTGCAGCAGGCGCTCGAGGAGTCCCACGGCCTCGCGCAGACTGCCCGCTACCCCGTCACTGGTGTGCCGGGCCAGGAGCAGCCGGGCCAGGGTGAGGTGCTCGAACTCGCGCAGGTAGCTGAGGTCGTCCTCTGCCGACAGCCCCTGCTGCCGCGCCCAGCCGAGGGCGTCGCCCAACCGGCCCTGCGCAACCCACACCCGGCACGCCCACGCCGCGACCGGCTGGACCTGGGGGAAGAAGTCACCCACGTACAGGCGCTCGGCCTCCTGGAGCAGGGCGAGGGCTCCGGCCGGATCGCCCTGGGCCTCGCGGATGCGCGCCATCGCCACGCGCCAGCGATAGGGGTTTTGCGGTAAGCCGGTGTGCTCGCCTAGCTCCCTGGCGTGCAGCAGCTGCTCTGTGGCGGCCGGCAGATCGTTTTGTTCCCGCTGGAGCTCGCTCAGGCCGACATACATATCCGCCGCTCCGCGCAGGACCGGGGCGCCCCGTGGCGTCGCCAGCTGCAATCCCCGCTCATAGGTCGCCTTGGCCTCGGGGAGACGACCTTGCGCGATCCGTATGTCGGCCAGGGCCATCGAACACCCGAGGACGTCCGAGAGGTTCCCAGCCCGCTGCAAGTGCGCCATGCCCTCCGCATAGGAGCGGTGCCCCGCCTCGAGATCCCCGCTGGTCCAGGAGGCGAGTCCGAGCAGCGCGGCGGCCGAGCCGCGCCGGAGATGGTCATCCTCGGGCACGAGGTCGCGCGCCTGGCGGGCGTATTTCACGGTGCCGGCCACATCGCCCAGAGTCAGGGCCCGGCCCGCCCGGGCAAGCGCGATGGCCCCCGGTAGCCGGCCAAATTCGTCTTCGTCCACGACGACCATCGCCCCCTCTGGGGCTGCCGGGCGCGCCGGCCGGTCGACGGGTGGGTCCCGAGGGTCCAGCCAGCGTTCGGCGTCGCGCAGGCGATCCTCCACACCGGCGAGTTCGCCGCTGACCAGTAACGCATGTGCATACCCCACGCTGAGCACGGGCCGGAGGGATATCAACGCGTCGGGGAGGGCCTTCAGCCAGCCCAGCAACGTGGCCTCCTGGCGATTGCGGAGCATGGCGGGCAGGGCCCGCTCGACCAGATCTGCCGCGTGCGCGAAATCGGCGGCGGCGAGCGCGTGGCCGATCGCCGCCGCCGCCGCGCCGTGCTGCGCGTACCACGCGGCGGCGCGCCGATGTAGCGTCGCGACCAGATCGGGCTGCTCCGCGCGCAGATGCGCGTGCAGTACGTCGGCAAAGAGGTGGTGATAGCGATACCAGTGGCGCGCGTCATCGAGCGGCACGATGAAGAAGTTGCCGCGCTCCAGCGCTTCCAACCGCGCCTGGCCATCCTGCTGCCCGGTGACGGCATCGCACAGCGGACCGTGCAAGCGCTCGAGAATGGCGGTCTGGAGTAAGAAGTTGCGGACCGGTTCGGGCTGCCGCTGCAGAACCTCGGCGACCAGATAGTCCGCGATGTAGCGGTGATCGCCCGCGAAGGCCTGGATGAACCCGGGCACATCCGGATGGCCCTGCAGGGAGAGCGCGGCTAACTGCAGGCCGGCAATCCAGCCTTCGGTGCGCGCTGCCAGGGCGGCGGCCTCGTCCGCCGCAAGGTGGAGATCCATCGCCTGGAGAAACCCGGCAGCCTCGGTCGGGCTAAAGCGCAAGTCGGTGGCGCGCAGCTCGGTCAATTGGTCGCGGGCGCGGAGCCGAGCCAGCGGGAGCGGGGGATCCTCCCGGCTGGCGAGGACCAGGTGCATCTGGGGAGGTAGGTGCTCCAACAAAAAGGTAAGGGCCTCGTCCACCGCGGGGGCCGTGATCACGTGGTAGTCGTCGAGGACGAGGAGGAAGGGGTGGGGGAGCGTGGTCAGGTCATTGAGCAGCGCGGTCAGCAGGGCCTCGGTGGGCAGCGGCGTCGAGGACTGGAGCGCTTCCGCCACGCCTTCGCCGATCTGCGGGGCAATGGTCTGCAACGCCGCCACGAGGTAGGTCAGAAAGCGGGCCGGATCGCTATCCCCGGCGTCCAGCGACAGCCAAGCCACGGGCCGCCGGCACCCGGCGACCCAGGCGCTAAGCAGCGTCGTTTTCCCGCAGCCGGCGGGGGCCGCGAGGAGGATCAGTTTGCGGTGCAGGCCCGCGTTCAGCCGCGCCAGCAGGTGGGCACGGGGCACCACGTGGGGCGGCGCTGGGGGGATGAACAGTTTGGTCGCGAGAACGGTACCAGGCATGGCTCCATTATATACCGCTCATATACCGCTACCCAAACTTCAAGCAGCGCCCCAGCCGGGTCAGCTTGGGTGACGAGAGGCGGGGAAAACGCGTGCAGATAGAAGGTCTACCGTCGATGTGCTGACGCACCGGCGGCGCCAAAAGCCGGGAACAGGGGGACAATTGCAGCGAATCTAAGGGGAGTAGCGCGCGCGGAGGGATTCGAACCCCCGACCCTCTGTTCCGAAGACAGATGCTCTAGTCCACTGAGCTACGCGCGCAGACAGGAGTATTATACCAGAAATGGCCAGGACCCCGGGTGGGCGCGTGCCCACCCGGAGGACCCGGCGATCAGGCGAAGAGGGCGCGCATCGCGGCGAGCGCGCCTTCGAGGTCGTGGCGGGTGCAGGCCGTGCTGAAGCGCAGGTAGCCCTCGCCGCTCGGGCCGAAGATGACGCCCGGCGAGGAGCCGACGCGGGCCTGCAGCAGCGTCTCGGTCATGGCCCAGGAGTCGCGGCGGCCGTCGGGCGCCTGCCAGCCGTCGGCGATGCGCAGGAAGGCGTAGAAGGCGCCGGCTGGGGGCTGCCCGGCGAAGACCGGGATGTCGGCCAGGCCCGCGTAGAAGAGGTCGCGCCGCGCCTGGTACTCGCGCTGGAAGGCCGCGACGCAGTCCTGCGGGCCGGTCAGCGCGGCGACCGCGCCCCACTGCGCGATCGAGTTCACCCCGTTCGCCGTGTAGAGCACGACCTTATGCATGCGGTCCATTGTCACGGGGTCGGGCGTGACCACGTAGCCGACGCGCAAGCCGGTCATCGCGTACGACTTGCTGCACGTAAAGACCGTGGCCGTCTGCGCGTACATGCCCGGCAGGCCGGCGAAGCTGACGTGCTCCGCGCCGTCGTAGATGACGTGCTCGTAGGCCTCGTCGCTGACCACGGTGAGCTGGGGGTGCGCGGCGACGATGGCGGCGAGGGCTTCCAGGTCGGCCCGGCTCAGCACGCCGCCGGTCGGGTTGTGGGGCGAGTTGATCATGAAGGCCCGGGTGCGCGGCGTGATGGCGGCGCGCACTTCCTCGGGGTCGAACGTCCAGCCGCGCTCCTCATGCAGGGGCACGCGGCGCACGATGCCGCCGCAGAGCGTGATCAGGTGCTGCACGCAGGTCCAGGTGGGGTCGGGGATCAGCACCTCGTCGCCCGGCTCGAGCAGGGCCCGGAAGAGGGCGTAGAGGCCATGCATGCCGCCGTTGGTGACGATGGTGTCGCCGGGGCCGCCGGCCGGGATCTGGTTGACGCCGCGGACTTTGTCCACGATTGCCTTGCGCAGGGCGGGGATGCCGGCCGAGGCGACGTAGTGGGTCTGGCCCTCGCGCAGGGCGCGCACCATCGCGTCCTGGATGTGGGCCGGCACGTCGAAGCTGGGCTCGCCGCTCTCCAGGCGATAGGGCTGCTCCAGCTTGAGGATCGCGTCTCGGACCTTGACGATGCCCGAGAGCTCGACGCGGTCGATGACTTCTGCCATGGGATCGAGTCCTCCGTAGGGCCACGCCGGCAGGCCACGGGCTGCCGGGCGCCCGGCGCGTCCGGCCGGGCCGGACCGCGCTGCCGCTTGCGACGTTGCAAAGCGCACCATACAACAATGCCCAGCCATCGTTGCAAGGACGATGCTGGGCGCTCGTGGTGCCACCTTGCTTCGCGCGCCTTCCAGCGCGCCTTTGCCGCCGCCGGCCCCGCCAATGGGACTGGAGGACTCTGCTCGCTAACGGGAGCACCCGGCGCCGCCTACTAGTGCTCGGGCGAGCACATTCTGCCGCGCGGCTCCTGAGTGTCTTTCGCCGGGACTATCGGACGGCCCTCTCAGCACGGGGCCGCTCTCTGTGGCCAAGGATCCCGGGTACTTCCCTCAGTCTTCGCCATCGATATGCAGTTAGGCCTATTCTACTGCCTCACAGGGGGCGTGTCAAGCGCGGCGCCGAAGAAGACCCGGCCGGGCCGCGGGTTATCCGGGGAAGCCGGCGTCGCTCATGTCCCGGAGCAGACGGAGCTCCTCGGCACTCGGCGGGGGCGTCGTGCCAACCGTCGGCGCTTGGCGCAGCGGCCAGCCGACGGCCGCCTCCACCTCGTCCAGCGTCACGCCGGGATGCAGGCTGGTCAGCTGCATCTCGCGCTCGGCGTTGGCGAAGTCGAACAGCGCCTGGTCGGTGATCACCTAGCGCGGGGCCGGCGCCGGGCAGGCCGAGGCGGGCCCGGGCGTCGCCGCCGGTCAGGTGGCCGGGGCTGGTCACGAAGTCGAGCCGGGCGACGAAGGCGCGGCGGGTGAGCGGCATGATGATGAAGGTGCGCCCGGCGTTGGTCGCGATCTCGCAGGCGCCGCCGCTGCCGGGCAGGCGGACTTGCGGGTGATCGTAGGGCCCGATGACCGTCGTGTTCAGGTTGCCGTAGCGGTCGATCTGGGCGCCGCCGAGCAGGGCGACCTCGACCCGGCCGCCCTGCAGGTAGAGCCCGAACAGGTCGGACTGCGCGACGACCGCGGTGGCGCCGGTGACCAGCGTCGGGTCGCCGATCGACAGCGGGGCGCGCGCCGGCCGCGCGCCGACGACGCCGGCCTCGTAGATGAGCTCGAGCTCGGGGGCGACGGTGCGGCGGGCCAGGTTGCAGGCGCGGTTCGGCAGGCCGACGCCGACAAAGACCGTGCGGACGCCGGCCAGGCTGCGCGCCGCGGCGACGGTCATCAGCTCGGCCGGCGTGTAGCCCGGCGTGGATCGCTCAGCCACCGTAAGCTCCGTAATCGACCGGGCCGGCGAGGGCGGGGCCGGGCCGTAGGCGCGCCGGCGTCGCGTCGCCGAGCTTGCGCAGGTAGGCCGCGCGGTCGGGCACGCCGTGGACCCACTCGGCCAGCCACGCCTCCGTCGCGGCGCGGTCGCGGGAGATGGCGTCCCAGGCGACGTAGAAGGCGTTGTCGCGGTCGTAGTAGCCCTGCACGTAGGACGGGTGGGCGCCGAACGGCTCGTGGACCACGGCGTCGACGACGAGGCCGGGGATGAGCGTGCGGTTCGGGTCGGCGCGGATCACGGCCTCGTCGACGATCTCCTCGACGACGACGATCACGTGGCGGGCGGCGAAGGCGACCTCGCGCTGCACGCCGAGCAGGCCCCAGAGCTGGGTGTTGCCGGCGCGGTCGGCGCGCTGGGCGTGCAGGATCGCCACGTCGGGGTTGAGGGGCGGGACGACGGCCACGGTGCCGTCGCCGTAGGGGCTCTCGACCTGGCGGATCTGCGGATTGACGCGCGGCAGGTCGCTGCCGGCGTAGCTCTGCAGCGGGAAGAAGGGCAGATGGGTCGCGCCGGCCAGGTAGCGCCCCACCATGCCGTAGTGCGAGTACTCCTCCAACTCGAGCGGGCCCGGGATGGCCTGCTCGACGGCGCGGCGGATGGCGTGCAGCGGGCCGACGCCGGGGTTGCCGAGGTAGCTGAAGACGAGGCGCCGCGCCACGCCCGCCGCCACCATCTGGTCGTAGATCAGGTCGGGGGTCATGCGGATCAGCGTCAGGTCACGGAGGCCCTGGCGGATGATCTCGTGGCCGGCGGCGAAGCAGATGAAGGCGGTGAAGCCCTCGACGGCGACGGCGGCGCCATCGGCCACGTAGGTGGCGACCGCCTCGCGCATGCTGCAGCGCTTATCGAGCATGGGGCCGCCCCGCGAGGCCGAGCACGAGCGGCCCCACGCGCCACTCGCGGCCGGTCAGGATGACGGTGCGCGCGGCGGCGAAGAGGGCGGGCGCCGCGCCGTCGAGCGGGCTGACCCAGAGGCCGTGTAGCCCAGCCAGGCGGGTATAGCGCAGGCGGAGGGCCGGCTGGAAGCCGGCGCGCTGGAAGCCGCGGATGGAGGGCCGGTTCTCCAGCGAGGCGCCGATCCAGACGCGGCGCACGCCCTCGGCGGCCAGGGCGGCGAGCAGGTGGGTGAGCAGCGCGCTGTAGAGGTGGCGACCCCGGTAAGCGGGCAGCGTGGCGCAGTCCCAGACGTAGGCCTCGCCGGGGGGCAGGCGGAAGGCGCGCTCAAGCTCGCCGACGCCCTCCTGGCCGAACGACAGCCAGCCGTAGGCGACGGGCGTCGCCGAGGGCGGGCAGCCAGGCCGCGAAGGCGCGGCGGCCGCCGGCCAGGCGGGCCAACACCGGGCCGGCGTCGGGCAGGCCCATGGCGGCGGCGAGGGCGGGCGCCTCGGCCGGGCCGACCTCGGCGAGGCGGGCGTCGCAGCCGGGCGGCACGGGCGCAATGGCCCCCGGCGCCAGGTCGCGGGCCCAGAGCGTGCCGCGCTCGGTGGCCCAGCGCGGGCGGGCGGCGCCCATCAGCGGGCCCGCGGCCGGGGCGCGCCGCGCCGCGGCGCGGGTTTGGGACAGGATGGGACAGGATGGGACAGAATCCGCAACTCGCCGGCGGGCGTTGGCGAGCGCGCCCCAGGCAAAAGAGTGCTGATAGAAGCCCTAATCGCACGGGAGCCGGACAGGGCGGGCGGGGTCGCGGGAGGAGGGCGAGGCGCGGATTGGGGCTGACTCCAGGGGCAATCGCGATGGGACATGGATGGGACAAACCCGGGGGGCCGGGCGGGCGGGCGAGCGCGCTCACTGGTTTAGCCGCGGGTCGAGGGCGTCGCGGAGGCCGTCGCCGACGAAGGAGAAGCTGAGCATGGTGATGGCGATGAGCAGCGTGGGGAAGAGGCCCAGGTGCCAGAAGACGCGGATATAGGAACTGGAGTCGGCGACCATCTTGCCCCAACTGGGGAGGGGATCGTTGATGCCGAAGCCGAGGAAGCTGAGGCCGGCCTCGGTGAAGATGGCGGTAGGGACGCCGAGGGTGACGGCGACGATGAGGGGGCTCAGGGCGTTGGGCAGGAGGTGGTGCACGGCGACGTGCAGCTTGGTGGCGCCGATGCTGTAGGCGGCGAGCACGTAGTCTTTCTCGCGGAGGGCAAACATCTGGGCGCGGGTCAGGCGGCAGATGTCGACCCAGCCGATGAGGCCGATGGCGACGATGACGTTGAGCAGGCCGCTGCCGGGCGCCTGGTCGCCGCTGCGCCAGACGGAGATGATGAAGAGGGCGAAGAGCCAGATCGGGATTGCGGTGAGGACCTCGATCCAGCGGGCGATGACATAGTCGACCCAGCCGCCGTTCATGCCGGCGAGCATGCCGAGGGGCACGCCGATGAGCAGGGCGATGGCCTGGACGGAGAAGCCGACGGTCAGGGAGACGCGCGCGCCGTACATGAGGCGGCTGAGGAAGTCGCGGCCGACCGAGTCAGTGCCGAGGAGATGCTGGGGATTCGGGAACTGATTGGCGTCGGCCATCACGGAGTAGTCGTAGGGCTCGGGAGCGAGGACATCGGCAAAGACGGCGACCAGGATGAGGATCACCATGACGGCGAGAGCGCCGACGGCGAGCTTGTTGCGGAAGAAGCGCCGCCCGGCGTCGCGCCAGAGGGTGGAAGGCGGCCGGATGAGGGGATCGACGGACTCCGCCGGACTGGTCTGTACCGCACTTGCCATATGTACTGTCTCCCAACGAACGGCCGCGAGGCCGGCCCTAGTGCAAGCGGATGCGCGGGTCGACTACCGTGTAGAGGATGTCGCTCAACAGGTAAGTGATACTCCAGAGCAGGGCTACGAGCAACATGGTCGCCATGATCATGGGGTAATCGCGCAGATAGATGCTCGATACGAAGAACTTGCCCAGGCCGGGCACGCGGAAGATGACCTCGACGAAGATGGTGCCGGTGATCAAGTTGGGGATCTGGGGGGCGAGGATGGTGATCATCGGGATGAGGGCGTTGCGGAGCGCGTGGCGCAGGACGATGGTGCGGCCGGGCAGGCCCTTGGCGCGGGCAGTGCGGATATAGTCGGCGTGGATGACGTCGACCATGCTGGCGCGGGTATAGCGCGCGACCAGGGCCGAAGGGCCGAGCGCGAGCGTGAAGACGGGCATGATGACCGTGGTCCAATCGCCGCCGCTGCCGGGCCAGCCACCGGTGGGCAGCCAGCGTAGCTTGACGGCGAAGATCAACAACAGCCAGATGGCCACGACGAAGCTGGGCACGGTGATGCCCAGGGTGGAGATGAAGGTGACGACGTAATCGACCCAGGTATTCTGGCGGATGGCGGCGACGATGCCGGCGGTGAGGCCGGTGCTGAAAGCGAGCAGAATGGCCAGGGAGCCCAGCTGGATGCTGATCGGCCAGGTGCGCCCGATGAGCTCGATGACGGACTCGGTGGGGCTCTGGAAGGAAATGCCGAAATCGCCGTGCAGCGCGCTGCCCATATAGCGCAGATACTGCTCCCAGACGGGCTTATCCAGACCATACTTGCGCAGGATATTCGCTTTGGCGGCGGGCGGCAGCGGCTGTTTCTCCTCGTCGAACGGGCCGCCGGGCACCGAGTGCATGAGCACGAACGCGATCACGGAGACGACGATAAAGACGAGAACCAGGCCGGCAACCCGGCCCACAAGGTAGCGGGCCATATGCGCATCCTCTCAACCGCGCCGGGGGGCAGGGCGGGCGGCCAGCCCACCCTGCCTCCGGCGCGGGGCTCGTCGCGCCGTGCGCTTACGGCGACGGGAGCTTGCGGGTGAAGTTTGCCACGTCCTTCGAGATGTACATGGAGCCGATCACCTGGCTGAAGTTGGAATAGCCGGGCCAGTGAATGGCGGCGACGCCGTTCTGGTCGGGCTCGAGCTCGGTGCCCTTCAAGTACGGCCGGTACAGGTCGCTCTGGTAGCGATGGTAGATGAAGACGGCGGGGACGTCGGTGACGAGCAGCTTTTCGGCGTCCTGGAACATGCTAATGCGCTTGGCGGGATCGCCGGTGAAGGCGGCGGCCTGCTTGACCATGTCGTCGAACTGGGCGTTGTTCCAGTTGTGGCGGCCGCCGCTCAACCAGACGCTCAGCATGTTGAAGGGATCGAGGAAGTCCATGCCGTAGGAGACCATGCCGAACTGGATCTGGGTGGGCTTGGCGTTCATGGCATCGGTGAAGGTCTTGGTGTCCTTGTTCGAGACTTCGACGTCGATGCCGAGATTCTGCTTAATGGACGCGGCAATCGCCTGGGCGACGGCGACACGGACGGGCGCCTCCTGGCGGAGCCAGAGGGTGATCTTGGGGAAGCCCTTGCCGCCGGGATAGCCCGCGTCGGCGAGCAATTGCTTGGCCGCGGCGACATCGTAGTTCTGGATGCTGGAGAGGGCCTTGGAATTGGAGGCCGGGAAGCCGGGCATAAGGAACGAATAGGCGGGAATGCCCTGGCTGGGCTTGATGATCTGGGCGATGAGCGAGTCGCGGTCGACGACATGGCTGAAGGCCTGGCGCACCTTGATGTTGTCGAAGGGCGGATTTTTGGTGTCGAAGAAGAGGTAATCGGTGCGGAAGTCGTTCGGCTGCGGGTGGACGTCCTTGCTCAGGGTCGGGTCCTTGGCGATGATGTCGTTGTCGGCCGGCGACAGGTTGGAGCCGACCACGTAGTCGATCTCGCCCGCCTGGTACGAGGCAAAATCGGTCGACGGCGCGGCGCCGATCACGTAGACCTTCTGGATGAAGGGCTTGTTGTTGCCCTTGTACTTGGGGTTGGCTTCGTAGACGACGCGGTTGCCCTTGGTCCACTCCTTAAGCACGAACGGCCCGGCGGAGACCGAGGTCGCGGGGTCGGAGTTATAGAGGCCGCCGTGGGCGGCGAGGGCCTTCTTCTGCAGCGGGTCGCTGTAGAGCAACATCGCGGGCAGGTAGGGCGCGGGGGCGACGGTGGTGAACTGCAGGGTGTGGGGGTCGGCCGCTTTCACGCCGATCTGATCGACGGGCACGGTCCCGGCCACGGCCTCGTTCCAGTTCTTGATCACGCCGCCGAAGTACCAGGTGAAATCCCAGGCATGCTTGGGATCGGCGCCGTACTGGAGGGTGGCGACGTAATCATCGGCGGTGACGGGGGTGTCGTCGCTCCACATCAGGTTCGGGTCGAGGTGGAAGGTCCAGACGAGGCCGGTCGAATCGACCTCCCACTTGGTGGCCGCGCCGGGCTGGACCTGGAAGTTCTTATCGAGGCGGACGAGCGGATCGGAAAGGACGTCGGAGACTGCCCCGCCGCGGCCATAGACGGACTCATAGAAGTCCAGGGTGGTGAAGTTCCCGGTGTTGTCGTAGTGCTGGACATAGATCTGCTGATCGGCGGGGGCGGCGTCGGCCGGGAGGGTGACGCCGTTGAGCGTCCCGGCGCTGCCGGTGCGTGCCGCTGGATGTCACCGCGGTGGGGGTGGGCGATTCTGAGCCGCAGGCCTGCAGCAGCATGCTGAGCACGAGCAGGAACAGGGGCAGGATACGGGTATGCCTCATTGGGTGCGCCTCCTGTCCGGAGAGTCCGGACGGTATTCGCCTTTGATCCGCATGCACCCATGCATGGTCGTCCAAGGGGGGCTGAGCCAACCGGCACAAGCCTCAGCGCGCTGATGTCGCCTCCTTTCGGTCGCAGATTCCCCGGGGCGCCGTGGGTACGGCGGCGCGGCGGGAAAATATGTCCCTATTATATACCGGGTGGCAAGCCCTCGTGGGGGGATTCTGGGCTGGTTTGTTCCAGAAATTGGGCGGGGCGGGGTGGTGTCCGGCAGCTGAAGCTGCGGGCCACCGGAACGCAGCGCCCTGCGGGGGCTGGGACGGGGGCGACACGGGGGCCCGGGTACGGGGCGGTGAGGCGTTGCCCGGCAGCTAAAGCTGCGGGCAACAACAACGAAGCCCCCGGCGGGGGGCTGGGACGGGGGCGAATCGGCTGACGAGGGGAGCGGGGGTGGGGCGTTGCCCGGCAGCTAAAGCTGCGGGCAACAACAACGAAGCCCCCTGCGGGGGCTGGGACGGGGGCGGGTCGGCTGACGAGGAGTGGGGGGGTGCGGCGTTGCCCGGCAGCTAAAGCTGCGGGCAACAACAACGAAGCCCCCTGCGGGGGCTGGGACGGGGGCGAATTGGCTGCCGGGGTGCTGTTGGTGGGGGGGATGAACCGACACGAATACGCGAATGCGGCTGCGCCGCGGTCGAATACACGAAGGGGATGGGGCAGCCGGGTCGGCGGGTCGCGGGCGGGGGTGGGGCGGCGGGGGGGCCGGCCGATCGCGAATACGCGAATGCGCCTGACGGCGCACGCGAATAAGCGAATGTCCAGCAGCAGCGGGGTCCGTGATGGGGCGATGCGGAAGCGCCTGCCTCAGGGGAGCGGTTCGGAGTCGGAGATCCCTCACTGCGTTCGGGATGACAAGGGGGAGGTGGGGATGACGGGGGGAGGTGGGGATGCCGGGGTGTCTCGCGACGTGCGGGGTTCGGGGGGCCGGTCGGAGCGGAGGCGGCTGCCTCAGGGGAGCGGTTCGGAGTTGGAGATCCCTCACTGCGTTCGGGATGACAAGGGGGCAGGTGGGGATGACGGGGGGAGGTGGGGATGCCGGGGTGTCTCGCGACGTGCGGGGTTCGGGGGGCCGGTCGGCGCGGCAGGGCGGCCCCGGCGCCTGGGCGGCTCCTGGCCGGCGCGGGGTGGGGTCAGGGGGTGTTGTGGAGGCTGCGCCAGAGGTACCAGGTGGCGATGGAGCGGTAGGGGCGCCAGGGCTCGGCGCGCGGCGGGAGGGTCGCGGGCGGCGGGAGGTCGGGCAGGTTGTACTGGATCTGGACGGCGCGGCGGAAGCCGAGGTCGTCGACGGGCAGGATGTCGGGGCGGTTGCAGGCGAAGATGAGGAACATCTCGGCGGTCCAGCGGCCGATGCCGCGGACGGCGACGAGGGCGGCGACGGCATCCTCGTCGGGCTGGGCGGCGAGGTGGGCGAGGTCGAGGGTGCCGGCGGCGACGTGCTGGGCCAGGTCGCGGACGTAGCGCGTCTTGGCGCCCGAGAGGCCGGCGGCGCGCAGGGTCTCGTCGGGCGTGGCGAGGATGCCGGCGGGGGTGAGGCGGCCGCCGGGCAGGGCGGCGGCGAGGCGGCCGACGATGGTGGCCGCGGCCTTGACGGAAAGCTGCTGGCTGACGATCGAATCGACCAGGGTGCCGAACAGGTCGGGCTCGGGGGTGAGCGTGCAGGGGCCGTGGGCGGCGACGAGGCGGGCGAGCACCGGGTCGGCGGCGGCCAGGTGGGCCTCGGCGGCGGCCCAGCGCGACGCGGCGGGCGGCGCGGGCGGGCCCGGGGGCGAGCGGATCGGCGGACATTGGCGGGTCTCCGGAGGCGTTGGGCGCGGCGCTAATAGGCGCTGCCGCGCAGCAACTGGACGACGGTGCGCAGGATGATCTTCAGGTCGAAGAGGAGCGACCAGCGCTCGACGTAGTCGAGGTCGTAGCGGGTGCGCTCCTCAATGGAGGTGTCGCCGCGCAGGCCGTTGACCTGGGCCCAGCCGGTGATGCCGGCCTTCTCGCGGTGGCGGGCCATGTAGCGCGGGATGGTCAGGCTGAACTGCTGCACGAAGTAGAGCTGTTCGGGGCGCGGGCCGACCACGCTCATCTCGCCCAGCAGGACGTTGATGAACTGGGGGAGCTCGTCGAGCGAGAAGCGCCGCAGCCAGGCGCCCACGCGGGTGCGGCGGGGATCCTCGGCCACGGTCCAGCCGGCCTGCTGGTCGGCGCCTTCGTGCATGGTGCGGAACTTGATGACGTGAATGATCTTGCCGTCGAGGCCGACGCGCTCCTGGATGAAGAAGACCGGGCCGGGGGAATCGAGCTTGACGATAAGCGCGATGAGCAGCAGCAGGGGGGCGGCGAGGACGAGGACGGCCGCGCTGAAGACGACGTCGAAGCCGCGCTTGAGCACGCGGTTCCAGCCGCGCAGGGCCACGTCGCGCACGTTGTACATGGGGATGCCGCCGAGGCTGCCGACGTTGACCTCGGGCTCGATCATCAGCTGGACGATTTCGGGGTAGATCTTGATCGAGACGTTGGCGTCCTGGCAGTAGGAGACGATATCGAAGAGCTCGGCGGGGGTGCCACCGGGCATGGCGACGACGACCTCGTCGGCGCGGAACTCGCGCGCCAGGCGCTCGATGTCCTGAATCGTGCCGAGCACGGGCGTGGTCCAGACGGCGCGCTCCTCGGTCAGGCGGGGCGGCTCGAGGGCGCCGAGGACCTGGTAGCCCAGCTCGGGGTGGAGCAGCATGCGGTCGATGATGGTGCGGGCGGCGTCGCCGAGGCCGACGATGAGCACGCGCTGGAGGCCGACGCGGCGGCGGCGCAGGTAGCCGACGAGCAGGCCGAAGGAGAGCCGGCCGACGGCGGTGAAGGCGATGGCGAGCACCCAGCCGATGACGAGCATCAGGCGCGAGTAGATGAACTGATCGCCGAGGACGATGGAGTTGACGGCGATGGAGCCGATGACGCCCATCGAGACGGCAGCCACGAGCTTGTAGAGCTCGTCGATGCGCGAGGCGCCGCGCCCGAGGCGGTAGAGGCCGCTGACGTTGAAGACGAAGAGCAGGCTGATCAGGGTGGTGCCGAGCATCAGCAGGTAGGTGCTGACGGACGGGGCGGCAAAGTTGGGCAGAATGTCGCTCTCGAAGCGCAGCTTGTAGGCCAGGACGAGCGCGGCAAGGAGCGCCAGGGCGTCGATGGCCACCTGGGCGGCGATGAGGAGCACCGGACCCTTGCGGGCGATGGCCGGGCCGGAGGCCGGCGAGACGGGCGGCACGCCGGGGGCGGCGGGTTCGGGCGGCGGGGCGACCGACGGCGCGAAGCCGTTGGTCGGGGGCGCCTCGGGCAGGACGACGCTCTCGGCGATCGACCGGGGCGCTGCACGCCCGCGGCCGCCGCGCGGGCGCGCGGGGGCGGCGTCCGCCGCCCGCCGGGGTGCGGCGCGCCGGGTGCCCGCGGGCTTGCCGGTGCGCAGCGCGTCTCGTTCCATCTTAGCTCACCCGCCGCTGCTCGGCCGGGCGCAGGGCGTTCAGCGCCAGCGCGACGGTGCCGCGCAGGGTGATGCCGAGGCGCACGCAGGCGCTGACGAGGCGGCCATAGCGCGCCGCGTAGTGCTTGGCGTAGAAGATGTGCATGGCGCGATAGAACTCGCGAATGGCCCGCGTGCTGCGCTTGCGGCTGCTCGCGCCTTTGATGTGCAGCACTATCACGGCGGGATTATAGTACACGCGCCAGCCGCGCGCTTTGAGCCGATAGGCGAGATCGAGGTCTTCGCCGTACATGAAGAAGCGCTCGTCGAAGAGCCCGGCCTGGCCGAGCGCGGCGGCGCGGACGAGCATGAACGCGCCCATGACCGAGTTGACCTCGGCCAGGGCGTTCTCGGGCAGGCTCGTCAGGTTGTAGCGCGCGATCCGCGGGTTCCGCGGGAAGAGGCGGGCCAGCCCGGTCAGCTTGAAGAGGCCGTTCAGGGGCGTGGGGAAGGCGCGGCGGCAGGCCAGGTCGAGGCTGCCGTCGGGGCGCTGCATGCGCGGGCCGACCACGCCGGCCTCCGGGTGCTCCTCCAAGAAGTCGATCATCGTCTCGAGCGCGTCGGGGGGGAGGACGGTGTCGGGGTTCAGGAAGAGCACGTAGTCGACGGCGAAATGGAGGCCGGCGTCGCCCTGATCCGGGATCTCGGCGGCGGGCTGGCCGTCCGCAGGCCGGGGGGCGCGCCCGGCCAGGCGGCGCAGGGCCCGGTTGTTCGCCGCGCCGAAGCCCTCGTTGGCGGGGCTTTCGATCAGGCCGACCTGGGGATAGGCGGCGCGCACGAAGGCGGCGCTGTCGTCGCTGCTGTGATTGTCGACCAGGAAGACGTCGAAGGGGTAGCGGCAATGCCCGGCAAAGACGGAGTCGAGACATCCGGCCAGTAATTCGCGGGTGTTGTAGTTCACAATAATCACTGCCATCCTGGGCGTAGGCATACGACGATTATACCAGAAAACGCAAGCCCCAGGCGTGTGCCGGACCATGCGCGCGGGGCGGCGCCGCCGGCCCCGTGGGTATGCGAGCAGCGCGCACACCAGGCATAAGGCTGCAATTTCGGGGCCAAGGGCGGGCGGGCAGCCGCATCACAATCGCGTCACAATGTGTAACGGCGCAGGGGCGGGGCGGTGGCGCGGGCCTCAGGGCGCCGGGTTGAGATAGAGCTTATGCACACCGTTATCGGTGGCGCCATAAAGCTCGACGTGCGCCGGGCCGCCCCCCGGGCTCGACTCGCGGGCGACGAACAGGTTGTGGAGGGCGCGGCCGTTCAGGTCGCCGCCGAAGCGGACCCAGACGAGGCCGCCGTCGCGGCTGCCGAAGATGCCCGCGCCCGAGCGGCTGGCGCTGGGGAAGGTGCCGACGTAGAGCTCGAGCACAGGACCGGCGCTGCTGTACTGCGCGGCAAGCGTCGACAGCTGATAGGCACCGTGCGAGCCGAAGGAGGTGTCGTGGGCCGCGTCGAGGCCGGTGACCGAGCTCTGCCACGACTTGCCCGCGTCGGTGGTGCGGAGGATGCCGTAGCAGGAGGTGCCGCAGCCGGGGATGGCCGCCCAGGCGTGCTGCGGGTGCGCGGCGTCGACCAGGATGTCGCTCAGGCCGGGATATTCGGCGCCGCTATCCGTCCAGGTCTTGCCGGAGTCGGTGCTCGTGCGGATGCGGGTGCTGCCGCCCTCGGCGACGTAGGTGGCGTAGATGACGGCGGGATCGGACGGGGCGACGCGCACGAGGGTGCCGTTGTGGTTGACGAGGGCGGCGGCGCCGCGGTCGGTCAGGGCGGCCCAGGTCTGGCCGCCGTCGGTGCTGCGCACGACGCCGCGGCAGGTCATGGCGGTGAGGTGGTCGGGATTCTTGCCGTCGATCTGGATGGAGGCGGGTGCCTGGGGCAGGGCCTGCCAGGTAGCGCCGCCGTCGGCGCTGCGGAACTGGCCGCTGGGCTGGCCGCCCGCGCAGCCCGCGCCGGTGCCGGCGTAGATCACCTTGGGGTTCGAGGTGCTGACCTCGATCTCGGCGATGCGGGTGCCTTTGGCGAGGCCGAGGTCCTCCCAGGTGGCGCCCTGGTCGGTGGTGCTCCAGAGGCCGGTGCCGCCCGCATAGACGGGCGCGTCGAGCGCGCCGGTGCCGCCGAGGGCGAAGAGGACCTCGCCGGTGAGGCCGGCAACCTGCCAACTGGTGCTGCCCGTGGGGTTGCCGTTGCGCGGCGCGGTGGGCGCGGCGGCGGAGGTGGGCGTGGGCAGGGGGATGGTGGCGGTGGGCGCGACGGTGGGGCTGGGGGCCACGGGCGTGGCGGTGGGGGCCTCGCCGCCGAGGCCGCAGGCGGCGAGCAGCCCGGCGCCGAGGACGGCGAGCAGGCCGGCCCGCGCGGCCGCCCGGCGGCGGCGCCCGGCAGATCTGTCCATAGCGCGCGCGGTCCCTTTTCTGGGGGCGCCGGGGCGGCCCGCCGGTGCCCACCCGAGGGCGGGCGCGGGGCGGGCGTGGGCCCCGCGCCGCCCGGCTAGAATCCGGCCTCGCCGATCGCGGTGCGCAGGGCCTGGGCCGAGCGCCCCATGGCCTCCTGCTCGGCGGGGGTCAGCTGCGGCACGATGTTGCGGATGGCGCCCTGGCGGCCGACGACCGTCGGCAGGCTGATGAAGACGTCCGACATGCCGAAGGGGCCGTTGACCAGGCTGGAGACGGGCAGGACGGCGTGCTCGTCGCGCAGGATGGCCTTGACCAGGGTCATGGTGCAGACGGCGATGCCGTAGAAGGTGGCGCCTTTGCGCTTGATGACGTCGGCGCCGCCGGACTTGACGCGCCCGGCGATCTGGGCGGCGACGTCGTCGTCCCAGGAGATGCCGGCCGCGCGGCAGTAGTCGGCCACGGGGAGGCCGGCGATGCGCACCTGGCTCCACGGGGTGACCTGGCTCTCGCCGTGCTCGCCGATGGTGTAGCCCTCGACCTTGTCGGGAGCGACGTTGCAGTGCTCGCCGACCATGTAGCGCAGGCGGGCGGTCTCGAGCAGGGTGCCGGTGGCGACAATCTGGGCGGGCGGGAAATCGGCGAGCTTGTAGGCGGCATAGGCCATGACGTCGACGGGGTTGGCGACCATGACGATGACGGCGTCGGCGCGGTGGTCCTTGATGCCGGTGAGAACGCCGCGCATGATGCCGGCGTTGCGCTGGAGCAGGTCCATGCGGGTCTCGCCGGGCTTGCGGGCGGTACCGGCGGTGATGACGATGACGTCGGCGTCGCTGCAGGCGTCATAATCGGCGGTGCGTACGGTGGCGGGGGGCAGGAAGGCGATGCCGTGGGAGATGTCCCAGGCTTCGCCCTCGGCGCGCTCTTTGGCGACGTCGATGAGCACGAGCTCGGATGCGACGCCGGCATGGGCCAGCGAGAAGGCACACGCGGATCCGACCTGGCCCGCGCCGATGATCGCGACTTTGGCGCCGTGGGCGCCGATGGGGGCGGCTTGATCCTTCGCCATTGAAGTCCTCCTTGGAACGCTACGGGGTTGACATAACGCGCTGTCCCTTGAAACCTGTGCGGGGCGATGCGGCTATGCTTCGCTCCATTATAGCATGGCGCCCCGCGGGGGACCACCCGGCGGGGCGGCGGGGCGTTGCCCGGCAGTTCCAGCTGCGGGCAACAACCACGAAGCCCGCCTGCGCGGGCTGGGATCGGGGGCGATCCGGCCAAAGGGCGGCGGGGCGGTGGGGCGTTGCCCGGCAGCTAAAGCTGCGGGCAACAACCACGAAGCCCGCCTGCGCGGGCTGAGCCGAGGGCGTGGCGGGCAGGTGGGGTCGTTGGGGAGACGCACCGACGCGAATACGCGAATGCGGCTGCGCCGCGGGCGAATACACGAATGGGGTGGGGCGGCGGGGTGGTGCTGGGGGCGGGGCGGGATAGGGGCGGTGCGGGCGGTGCGGGCGGTGAGGGGGCGCGTGGGCGGGGGTGTATAATGGCGCTGATTTCTGGAGGAGGTGGGTATGGTTCCGGATGCTGCTGCCCCGGCGACCGTGCTGGTCGCTACGACCAATCCGCATAAGGTGGCGGAGTTCGCCGGTATTCTGGCCGGGCTGCCGGTGCGACTGATCACGCTGGCGGAGGCCGGCATTACCGCGGAGGTGGAGGAGACCGGGACGACGTTCGCGGCGAACGCGGCGCAGAAGGCGCGGGGGTATCACGCGGCGGCGCGGGCGCGGGGGCTGCCCGTGTGGGTGCTGGCCGACGACAGCGGGCTGGAAGTCGACGCGCTGGGCGGGGAGCCGGGCGTCTACAGCACGCGTTGGGCGGGGCCGGGCACGACGGCGGAGGAGCGCAACGTGCGGCTGCTGGCGCGGCTGTGCGACGTGCCGGCGGACGCGCGGGGGGCGCGCTTCCGCTGCGTGATCGTGCTGATCAGCCCGACGGGCGCGGAGTACGTGGGTGAGGGCACCGTCGAGGGGCGCATCGGGTTCGCGCCGCGGCGCCGGGAGGGCTGGGGCTTCGGTTATGACCCGATCTTTGAGCTCCCCGAGCGCGGCCTGACGATCGCCGAACTGCCGCCGGAGGCGAAGGCGGCGATCAGCCACCGGGGCCGCGCCGGGCGGCAGATCCGGGCTATCCTGGCGGCGGCGCTAAATGGGGGCGCCGGGGCCGGCGCCGGAGAGGGCGTACCAGAGGCCGCCGCCGATCAGCGCCAGGCCGACGATGACGGCGAGAAAGACCGGCCAGATCAGCACGATGATGCCGAGCAGCACGGCGATAATGCCCACCAGTAAGCGGTTATTCATGCGGCGTCTCCTCCAGGTCGGGCACGCGGCCGGGCTGCGGCGCGGGCGAGTAGCGCGCGGCCGGGCCGGGCGCGGGCGGCGCGGGTGCGGTGTCGGGCGGTAGCGGCGCGGCGGCCGGCGGCGGGGTCGCAGGGGCCGGGCCGGGCGGGTTCTCGGCCAGGGCGGCGCGGCCGGTCCAGGGCGCCTTCAGGTCGGCCGTGCTGAGCTGGGGCCGCTGGGTGTAGACCGAGTTCGAGCAGGATGTTGAGCACGCCGGCCTGGCGGGCTTGCGCGACCGCGGCGTTGGTGATGATATCGCCGGTGTTCAGGATCACGTTGTCCTGGCGGTCGAGCACGACGCGGGAGGCGGGGCGACCGAGCGCGCGGTCGACGCGGCTGCTTTCCATGCGGCGGTCGGCCTCGCCGGCCAGGCGGTTGGAGTGGTGGGCCAGCCGATCCCACAGGCGCTGCGCCTCGTCGCGCAGGCGGCTCGCGCCCGCGCCGGCCTGCCCGCCCAGCCCGGCGAGGCCGGGACGGGCGTCGGCGAGGCCGCCGGCCATGAGCAGGGCCGGCAGGCGGCCGGTGGCCTGGGCGCGGTTCACCGCGTCGGGCGTGATCACCTGGCCGGCCTCGACGATCGGCTGGTCGTCGGGGCCGTAGACGGCGCGCAGGGCCGGGCGGCCGGTAATCGCGTCGACCTGCCGGCCGGCGGCCTGGTCGGGCGGCGCGCCGGGGCCGTCCTGCGCGGCTTCGAGGCGGGCGGCGGTGGCCGCGGGGACGTAGCACACCAGGCGCCCCATGTTCAGCACCTCGCCGGGGACGATGGTGCGGCGGCCGCGCATCGCGTCGCCGAGGGCGCCTCCGGATACCACGTAGTAGAGGATCTCGCCCGTCGTATCGTCGAGGATCATGTCGTCGACGGTGCCGAGGCGGTCGCCGCCCTCGCCGTAGACGCGCATGCCGCGAATGGTGCGGTGATCGAAGGTGCGCTTGAGCTCTTTGTCCTTGTCGGTGGCGTAGATCACGTTGGCCTGGGGCACGACGATGGCGTTGGCGCCGACGGCCTTGATGTGGCCATAAGGGACGGCTTTGGGCGAGGCGAGGATGGCGCCCTTGTCGACCAGGAGGGCCAGCACCTGGTTGCGCTCGGGGTCGACGAGCAGGTCCTGGCAGGTGGCGAGGCGCCGGCCCGTGTCGTAGGTAATAATCGGCTTATCGATCAGATCGCTGGCCGCACGTTCCATAGCTTACCTCCCCAGGCCGCCGGTGGCGTCGTCCCAGAGCCCGATGGTGGCTAGGAAACCGTGGGCCCAGATGGGGTGCCAGACGGTCAAGATCACCAGGACGATCACGACCAGCAGGATCAGCCAGAGCAAGCCGGCCAGCAACTCATTCCCGACGTTGGTCTCTTTCCCCACAAAACGCGCCATCTCGTGCTCCTTTCGCCGCCCGCGCGGCGTCCTGTGCCCCCGGACCCTACTGCCCTCTATCTTGAACGGCGGCGCGGGGCTCGTGTCACTGCGGGCCGTGGGGTGGGGATGCAAGAGTCGCGCCGTGCCCCGCCCTTCGCAGCGACTACGCGCGGCCGCAGCGCCACGATCGTGTACCTGTGGGTGACGAGCGGGGCGGCCTGCGCCCCCTGACGCGGCCCCCGCCGAATCGGGGGAATCATCCTTGCGGCGAAAGCCGGGTGCCTTGCCAGGCATCCGGCTTTTCCGGCATACTGGCGCGGACAGGCATAGGCCGCGGGACGCACCTTCGCGCCCCTGATGCAAAGGATGGAGCCGATGAGTGACGAACAGATGCGTGCCGAGCAGATTGGCGACGGCCCGGGCGGAGAAGGACTGGCCATGGCCGCCCCTGAGCAGGGGCAGAGCGGGCTGGTGATCGAGGGCGAGAACATCGCCCTCACGGGCGGCGCCGGCACCGTGCTGACCGCCGGGCAGAACATGTCGGTGCAGCAGGGCGGCGGCGCCGTGCTGGTGGCGGGCCACAACATGACGATCTCGCAGGGCGGCGGCTGGCTGCTGGTCGCGGGCGGCCGCACCGAGGTGCGCGAGTCGTTCATCGGGGTGCTGATCAGCCGGGAGGCGCCGGTGCTGGACGCGAACACGCGCGTGTTGATGACCGTGCCCATGGCCCTGGCGGCGGGCGCGGCGCTCGGCGGCGCATTCGCGCTGCTGTCAGGGCTGTTGCACCGCCGGGCGTGACGCCGCCGGCCTACGATGCGGTGGTCGTCGGCGCGGGCCATAACGGCCTGATCGCCGCCTGCTATCTGGCGCGGGCGGGCCGGCGCGTGCTGGTGTGCGACCGGCGCGCGCGGCCGGGCGGCGCGGTGAACACCGAGGAACTCTTCCCCGGCTTCCGCCTGGATACCTGCTCCACGTTCCACGTGCTGATCCACCTGACCCCGGTCTTGCGCGAGCTCGACCTCGGACGGTTCGGGCTGCGCTACCTGCGCCACGACCCGGTGGCGTTCGCGCCGTTCCCCGGCGGGCGGTCGCTGGTCTTCTACCGCGACCTCGACGCGACGTGCCGCTCGATTGCGGCCTGGTCGGCGCGCGACGCCGAGACCTATCGCGCCTTCATGCGGCGGTGGTGGCACTTCAACCAGCCGGTCTTCGAGTCGTTCCTGGAGCCGCCGGAGCCGGGGCGGCTGGTCGGGCGCATCGCGCGGCAGACGATGCGCGACCTGCTGCGCGGGCGCGGCGACCCGGAGATGAGCGGCCTGCCGCTGCTGCGCAAGACGCTCGGCTCGTATGGGCGGCTGCTCGACGAGACGTTCGAGACGCCGGAGCTCAAGGCGGCGCTCGCCTGGCTGGCGGCGCAGAGCGGGCCGCCGCCCGACGAGCTGGGCGGGGCCGACCTGCTGGGCTCGCTGGTGATCTACCACAAAGTGGGGCTGACGCGCCCGCTGGGCGGATCGGGGCGGCTGGCCGAGGCGCTGGTGGCCTGCCTGGAAGCGGCAGGCGGCAGCTTCCGCCCCAACGCCCCGGTGCGGCATATTCTCGTGGAGGACGGGCGCGCGGCGGGGGTGGTGCTGGCGGATGGCGCGCGCATCGCGGCGCGGACGATCATCGCCAACGCGCATGTGCAGACGACGCTGCTCGACCTGCTGCCGCCCGAGGCGGTGCCGGATGGGCTGCGCCGCCAGGTCGGGGCGCTGCGCGCGGGCAACGGCCTCGGCATGACGATCCGCTGCGCGGTCGACGCGCTACCGGACTACGGGGCCTACGCCTCCGACGGGGTCGGGGCGCCGCTGCCGGCGGGCACGGCGATCCACGCGGGAATGCAATTGATCTGCCCTTCGGTGGAATACCTGCAGCGCGCGCACGCGGCGGCGGCGCAGGGCCGGCCGCCGGAGGCGCCCGCGCTGGTGGTGATGACGCCGTCGGCGGTCGACCCGACGCTGGCGCCGCCGGGCAAGCACGTGCTGCAGATCTGGGCGCAGTATCATCCCTACGCGCTGGCGGACGGCGGCGCGGCGGCGTGGGACGCCATCCGCGAGCGCGAGGCGGACCGGCTGCTGGGGATCCTGGGGCAGTACGCGCCGAACTACCCCGGGCGCGGTCCGCGACCGGCAGATCTATATTCAGACGCCCCTCGACCTGGAGCGCAACGTGGGCTTCGTACACGGGAACATCATGCATCTCGACATGAGCCTGGACCAGATGTTCACCTTCCGGCCGCTGCCCGAGCTCAGCAGCTACCGGACGCACCTGCCCGGGCTCTACCTGACGGGCGCGAGCACGCACCCGGGCGGCGGGGTGTGCGGTGCCTCGGGGCGCAGCGCGGCGCGGGCGGTGCTGGCCGACGCGGCCCGGGCGCGCGCCGGGCGATGAGCCGGACGGGGATGATCTGGCTGCTGGCGGGGCTGGCCGTGGGCGCGCTGGCGGCCGGCCCGGCGATCGCGGCCTGGGGCTGGCCGGCCGGCGGGCTGACCGCGGGGGTGTTGCTGCTGGGCGGCGCGGCGGGGGGCCGCTGGTGGCGCGACCGCGCGCCTCAGGTGATCCGACCGGCGCCGCCCGCCCGGGCCCCGGTCGCGCGGCCGGCGGCGCCGGATGGCCCCGGCGGCGATCCTGGCGCAATTGCAGGCGCTGTCGCCCGCGGAGTTCGAGGAGTTCACGCGCCTGCTGTTCGCGGCGAGCGGGCTGTACCACGACGTGCGGCGGGTGGGCCGCAGCGGCGACGGCGGGGTCGACCTGACGATGCGCGACGGGGCGGGCAACCTGTGCGTCGTGCAGTGCAAGCGCTACCGGGGCACCGTGCCCGCGGGGCAGATCCGCGACCTGGCGGGCGTGATGATGCTGCAGCGCCCGCGCGAGGCGTTCTTCGTGACGACGGGGCGGGTGTCGGCCGGCGCGCAGGCGGTGCTGGGCGATCACCTGATCCACGTGTGGGACGGCGCGCGGCTGGTGGCCTACGCGCGGCAGTATCTGGGGGCGCGGCTGGGGGAAACACTCGAGCGCGCCCGACACTAGGTCGTGGCGCGCTCCGCGGAGCTGATGAGGAGACTCGAACTCCTGACCTGCGCATTACGAGGGCGCTGCTCTACCAACTGAGCTACATCAGCGTTTGTGTTGCTATTATAGCCCGTGGCGGCGGCCATGTCAAGCCGAATCGGTCGCGCGCGGTGCTCCGGATCGGGAAGGGGAACGGGCATGGTGGCCCTGTGTGACGTCTGCGGCGCGCCGCTCGCGTTGGCGGATCTGGGCTTCCGGATCTGCGTGTCGTGCCACTGCCAGGCGGTCTTCGAGGAGGCGCCGGAGGCGGCGGGCGACCTGCGGCTGCGGCTGACGGCGCCGGCGCCCGGCGGGCCCGCGGGGGCGCGCGACCGCGGCGGGCGCGTGTGGCAGCGCTTTGCCGGCGATGGGGCGACCTGGTGCGTCTTGTGCGGCGCCACGGTGGTGGCCGGCTGGGGGCTGGGGGCGCCGGGTGGGCCCGCGGTCTGCCTCTGTGCGGACCACGTCACGGTTGCGCCGGGGGCGTGAGGTGGATGGCGCTGGTGGGGCGGATGCGGGGCAGGCCGGCGAAGGCTCCCACAGACGCCTGCCTCGGCGTTGCGGCTGGATTGGGAGCGGGGCGGTGGGGCGTTGCCCGGCAGCTCAAGCTGCGGGCAACAACGACGAAGCCCCCTGCGGGGGCTGTGACGGAGAATCGGCCGGACGATAGCCGCGATCCAGCTGTGGGAGCCGGCTCCGCCCGGCGATGCTGACGCGCCGCGCGGCCTGCAGACAGCCGGGGTGGTGGGGGCTGGATTGGGGCAGCGATTCGCTTGGCGAGGAGCGGGGCGGTGGGGCGTTGCCCGGCAGCTAAAGCTGCGGGCAACAACGACGAAGCCCCCGCGCGGGGGCTGTGATGGGGGCGGACCGGCAGACGGGGAGCGGGGCGGCTAGGAGGGGCGTCGCCGGGTGGGGAGGGGTCCCGCAGGCGCCCGGGCGACACCCGGATGCTTATCGGGCCGAGTCTTGGGGCGGCGGTTGTCGCGGGGCGGAGCCCCCTCCTACAGACGATTCGGGGCTGATCCCAGGCCGAGCGGTGCGTCAGCTTGGGCGCCGCCGGCTCCCCTCGGCGCGGACGGTTGTCCCGCGCGCGGTCTGGTTGATCGGAAAGCGGGCGGGCCGCTATAATGGGGGCGCCGGCCGGTGCCGGGTTCTCTTGCCGCGCACGGCCCCCGGGGCGTGACGGGGCGGGTCCCGCGATGCGCTGCTGCCGAGCCGAGCACGTATAAGGAGAGTGGGCTTCAATGGCGAAGACTCTACCCCGGCGCAGTGAAGTGCGCGAAGCGGATACCTGGGATATTGCGAGTGTGTTCCCGTCGGACGCCGCCTGGGACGCGGCGTACCGGGATGCGGAGGCGGCGGTCCCGGGCCTGGAGCAGTACGCCGGGCATCTGGGCGATTCGGGGGCGACGCTCTGGACGGCCTTGCAGGCGCGCGACACGCTGCTGCTGCAGGTGGCGCGGCTGAGCCTCTACGCCGGGATGCAGGTGGCGGGCGACACGGCCGAGCAGGCGTACCTGGCGCGCAGCGAGCGGGCCGACGGCTTGCAGGCGCGGGCCGACGAGGCCGCGGCCTACATGGACCCGGAGATCTTGGCCCTCGGAGCCGATGGGCTGGCCGCGCTGGTTGCCGCCGAGCCGCGGCTGGCGCTGTACGCGCACTATTTCGAGCAACTGGAGCGACGGCGCGCGCACATTCGCTCGGCGGACGTCGAGGGCCTGCTCGCCGCGGTGTCGGACCTGGCGGGGAGCCCGGGGCGCATCCACACGGCGCTCGAAGACGCGGACCTGACCTTCGCGCCGATCCAGGACGCCGCGGGCGATGAGATCGCGATCACGCAGGGCAGCGTCTGGCCGCTGATCCGCAGCCAGGACCGCGCCGAGCGCCGCGCGGCCTGGGAGTCGTACGCCGACGGCTATCTGAGCGTGAAGAACACGATGGCCGGCACGCTGAGCGGCGCGGTGAAGCGCGACGTCTTCTACGCGCGCGCGCGCCGCTACCCGAGCGCGCTCGAGGCCGCGCTGGCGCCGCGCAACCTGCCGGTGGCCGTGTTCGAGAACCTGCTGAGCACCTTCGAGAAGCATCTGCCGCTGTGGCACCGCTACTGGGCGATCCGGCGGCGGGCGCTCGGCGTCGACACGCTGCACTTCTACGACACCTATGTGCCGCTCGTGCGGCAGGTGCGCGCCATTCCGTACGCGGAGGCGGTGGCGACCGTGTGCGCGGGGATGGCGCCGCTGGGCCCGGAGTACGGGGCCATCTTGCGGCGCGGGCTGGAGCAGGAGCGCTGGGTCGACATCTACCCGAACCAGGGCAAGGGCAGCGGGGCGTTCTCGACGGGCGTGCCGGGCACGCACCCGTTCCTGATGCTGAACTACGACAACACGCTGATGACGCTGAGCACGCTCGCGCACGAGCTTGGGCACTCGTTGCACTCGTATTTCACGTTCGCGACGCAGCCGCCGGTCTACAGCCAGTACTCGATGTTCGTGGCGGAGACGGCGTCGAACTTCAACCAGGCGCTGGTGCGCGCGCACCTGCTCGCCCAGGAGCCGGACCCGGACTTCCAACTGGAGGTGCTGGCCGAGGCGCTGGCCAACTTCCACCGCTACTTCTTCATCATGCCGACGCTGGCGCGCTTTGAGCTGGCGCTGCACCAGGCGGTCGAGCGGGGCGAGGGGCTGACGGCCGACGGCATGTCGGCGACGCTGCTCGGCCTCTTCCGCGAGGCCTTCGGGCCGGACGTCGACCTGGATCCGGCGCGGGTGGGGATCATCTGGGCCGAGTTCCCGCACCTGTTCGCCAACTTCTACGTCTTCCAGTACGCGACGGGCATCTCGGCGGCGAACGCGCTGGCGCAGGACGTGTTGCGCGAGGGGGCGCCCGCGGCGGCGCGCTACCTGGCCTTCCTGAAAGCCGGGGACTCGCTCGAACTCGATCGACGCGCTGCGGTTGGCGGGCATCGACATGCGCTCGCCGGAGCCGGTGGAGCGCGCGTTCGGCGTGCTGGAAGGGCTGATCGACCGGCTGGATACGCTGGTCGGGCCGGGGCCGCTGCGGCCGCCGTCCGGCCCGTAGGCGCGCCCCCGGCTCAGTCGCCGGCCCCGGCGCCGCGGTCGCCCGACCGCGCGCCGACGGGCGCCTCGCCCGCGCCGTCCGCCCGGGTGTCGGCCGGCGCGCGGGGCGCGCTGCCCGCATCCTGGGCGCGGGCCGGGTTGGCGGGCGCGGCCGGAGCGCGGAGCAGGTAGGCGGTGCAGCAGGAGCCGCGCAGCCATGGAATGCATCCTGGAGACGCAGGGCTACACAGCGAAATTCGACTTCCAGCCCAGCGGCGATCCGGTGTGCGAATTCGTGTTGGTCACCGAGTTTGTGTTGCACCGCGAACTTGGGAATGTCGCGGTGCGATCTGGTCCGGCGCACGTCTCCGACGAGGAGGTTGGCCGCCTGATCCGCTACTTCGAGGAACACATCGCGACGCTCGCGACGCAGCCTGGCCATGATTCGTTCGAGTTCGTGACTTATGGGCTGACGTTCACCTTGCGTGCCGGTGCCGGGATTATGACGGAGGGGACGCCGTACTTTGATCTCCTCTTCATGGTCACGGTGGATCCGGGCGACTACGTGATGGTGGGTGGGGATTGCGGCGTGCTTGTCTCCGAGGTGCGCTCGTTTCTCGATGCGCTCCGCCGGGTGCGCGCAGAACTGCGGTGACCGGCGTTGGAAGGCCGACGGTCCGCCCGGGTCGGGTCGCGCCAACGGGTACAATCCGCAGACAGGAGAGAGTCTGTCGCCGGATTTCAACCATCCACCCGGAATCCCGCCTCACTGGGATTATGTCGCGCCTGACCAGTCGCACTGGCGGATCTTCCCAGACGGGACGATGGTGCGCAAGTAGCGATCAAGGAGGGCATGCTTTGCTTAAGGAATTCTACTTTGGGCAGGACGCCGTGGCGTACATTCGCTGGTGTCTCTCCCCCGAGCACACCTTGTCGAAGTACCTGCTGCAATTGCCGCTGGAGGCAGGCACGGTCCGCGCCTATCTCCCGGCAGCCGCCCAGTTGCCGGACCCCGTCGACTTCAAGGCGGGTACCGTCATCCAGTTGGATCCGCAACTCAACCGTGTCTTTACCGATGCCGAAGGCAGGATCACGACAATGGTGCCGATCAGCGCGCAGCCTGAACGCCAGGAAGTCATGAGGAATACTGTCGCCGTGATCGCCGACTATCTTCACGGGGGCCCTGATCAAATCGCCGTAGCGCTTGACACTATGCAGGCTCCTGGTGATCCTTTCCTGGCCAGAACTAACAGGCCCTACTGGATCCACGAAAGCGAGATCTATTTCCCAATCTATTCGCAAGAGGCGCAGGATCAGCCCATTCGCCAGACCCTACTTGAAGCGCGCGCATACGTGACGATGGTGGTGCTGACCTCGCAGGATGGGTTGCCGGCGGGCTGGGACCGTGGGCCGATCTCCGAGGACAGCCTCCGTATCCTTGCCGCGCAGACGCAGTGCTTGATCATCGGTGCCTTCGATTACGAGGGGGACCTGATCTGGAGCCGGCGGTGAGGGCCCATACGCGCGCTCTCAGATGGGCGGATGCCCGCTGTGGTGGAAAGCCCGGCGCGTAAGCCGAATCGATCCGTGGCCTCCGTCACGGCCTGCCGGTCCGATGGGGCTGGGTGGACGGCCGCGCCTTCTTGGATTACGGCCCCTGCTGCCCGCGTGTCATTTGCTTCGACGGCGGGGCAACCGCGGCTCGTGTCGTCCCTCTTCGCGCGTTAGGTGTTAAGTGTTGCGTCCGGCAAGATCACTGCCTTTTGTGCCCGCGCGCGGCCAGCGTTTTGCATGGCAATGCCGTCAGCACTCCAGAAATAAGACGTTTCTGCCGGATGCACTGCTTGGGCATTGCAGTTCAACAGCAATAGCGCAAAAGTCACCCTGTGGCTGCGGCGGAGCCGCGCTAGGAATCCGCCAGCACGCTCAACGAAACCCTGGCTGATCCCTTCTACTGCCCCCACACGGTGACCTTTGTGTTATTAGCCTACTTTAGCTTTAATCTATAATCCGTAGTTCCTACCGTACAAATCAGTGCCACTACTCCTCACGGGCCATATTCCGCTCATGTCTGGTGCTTTTGCCCGGTTCGCACCGTGCCCGCTGCCTGTCAATGGCTGCGCGCCCCAGCCTTCCTGATATAGCGCAGCAGACCGCCGAGCGCCAGGCAGAGCGCCGCCAGCAACCCCAGGCTGGGCGCCCAAGACGCGTCCGGGCCGGCACCGGTGCGGGGAATCGGCCTGGCCGAGGCGGTGCGCACCGGCGTGGGCGCGGGCGCGCCACCAGCGGGCGTGGGCGGAGGCGGCGGAGGCGACGCCGAAGCGGCGCCCGTGCCGCCCGGGCAGGGCGTGCTGACGATGACCGGCGGCAGCGGCTGCAACGCGACCGGCGTCACAGTGTACTCGCCGACAGGCCCCGCGACGCGACCGGGCGCCGCCACATAGTCCGGGCTGATCACGCCGATGAACGCTGCCGAGTGCCCGGTGTTCTGCCCCTGCAGCGGCGCGCCGGCAACGGGCCAGGTCGTGGAGTCCGTCACGCCGGTGATATAGGCGTTGCCGGCGGCATCGGCGGCGATGCCCAGCCCGCTGTCGCGCAGGCCGCCATCCTCGCCGCCCAGCCAGGTGGAATAGAACAGACGCGTCCCGGCGGCATCGAGCTTGGTGACAAAGACGCGGGGGAACCCGGCGGCGTTGGGCTTGCCGCCTTGCAGCGGATGCGCCAGCGGGAAATGCGTCGAACTGGTGTCGCCGATGATATAGATGTTCTGCGCGCCATCGACGGCCACTGCGTTGCCGGCCTCGTGGCCCTGGCCGCCCAGGTAAGTTGAGAAGAGCAGCCGGGCGCCGCTGCTGTCGAACTTACTGATAAAGGCGTCTGCGTCGCCGGCCGGCCCGGCCTGCAGCGCCTGGACTTGCGGAAAATTCCCAGAATCGGTGAACCCGGTGACGTAGGCGTCGCCCACGGCGTCTACCGCGATGCCCTGCGCGGCGTCGTCGCCGCACCCGCCGAGATACGTGGAATAGAGCAGTGCGGCTCCCGTCGGGTCTAGCTTGCTGACGAAAGCATCGTAGCCCGCCCCGTAGGTCGCCTGGTAGGACTGGGCCAGCGGGAAGTCTGATGAGGTCGTGCTCCCGGTTACATAGGCGTCGCCGGCGTGGTCGACGGCAATCGCCCGCCCCTGATCGCCGCCGCTGCCTCCCAGGTAGGTTGCGTAGAGCAGGCCCCTGCCCCGCGGCGCTAGTTTGGCCACGAACGCATTGTAGTAGCCGCGCCCCTTGGCGGGCTGCAAGGCATGGCGCACCGGGAAATTGTCCGAGCCCGTGTAGCCGGTGACGTAGGCGTCCCCCGCCGCGTCCAGCGCGATGCCGCGCGCCTCGTCAATACCGCCGCCGCCCAGATAGGTGGAGTAGATGAGCCGTGCGCCCGCGGGGTCCAATTCGGCGACAAAGGCATCGCCGGGAAAGCCGGTGGGGCCACCACCATAGACGGGCTGAACGGGGTTCAGCAGCGGGAAATCAGGTGAGACGGTGCCGCCGGCGATAAAGGCGTCGCCCGCCGCATCAACCGCGATGCCCCAGGCGCCGTCGCCCTCGCGCCCGCCGAGGTAGGTCGAATACAGCAGCGCCGTCCGGGCGGGGTTCAGCTTGGCGACGAAGACATCCCAGGCCCGATGGCCCGGCGCCAGCGCGGGCCCGACCAGCGGAAAGTCGGCCGACCCCGTTTGCCCGCTGACATATATGGCGCCGTGCCCGTCGACGGCGATGGCGTGGCCTTCGTTATAGTCGCTGCCACCCAGATAGGTCGAGTAGGTCAACGTAGGATCCAGCGTGAGAGGCAGGCCGGGATCGTAGGCGCCCATCAAGAACCCGACGCTGCCATCGGCAGCCAGCCGGTAGCGCGCGGCGACGGGCACCTGCTGGCTGCCGACCATTTGCCAGGCGCGCGGCGCGGCCTCGGTCAGCGCCCCGCCGCCCGACAGCGCGATCTGCAGATTGCCCGCGGCGTCCAGGCGCACGCCGGCCGCTCCGGCATAGCGCCAGTGGATCGCTGCCGGGGCCACGCCCGCCGCGAGCGTGTACGTGCCTTTCACCTGGCCGCCGCCGCCGGCGTAGCTCAAGTCCACGCCGGGGTAGAGCGCGCGATAGGTGAGGGCCGCGTAGGTCGGCACGTTGGTGTGCCAGTACTTCGCATCCTGGCCCAGGAGGTAATTGACGTGGCCCGGCAAGGGATTGGCCGCCACGAGCGCGGCCGCGCGGTTGGCGCCCACGAATTGCAGGCGCACCAGCTGCGCGTCGGCGGGCCGCGCCGGGTCCATCCCGGCCTGGATGCCCGCACCGTCCAACGCGATCTCCACCTCGCCGGAGCGAAAAAAGAGCGTGCCGCCGGGTATATGGGCCAGAAAGGGGGTGCCGTCCGCCACCTGGCCCGCATTGGGTTCGACCGCCAGCGGCAGGGCGGTCAGCGTGGCGGAGGGTGGCGGGACTGCCGGCCCCGCGCCGCCGGTGGGTGGCCCGAACCACAGGCCACCAAGCGTGGGCAGCCCGGCGAGCAGCAGAATCGGCAGCACAGCCACTGCCGCGCGCCGGGGGAATCGTCGCATGAGCCTTCGCCTCTTGCCTGGACAGAATAACGTTCGACCCGCTCATTGTACGCCGCGTGCCGCCAACATCGCCAGCCCGTGGCGCCGCAGCGCCCCTCACGCGTACCCTCCCATAGATCCGCAACAGCATCCGACCATCCGATCTGCGATAGTAAGTGATAGCCGGCGCCTGCCGCCGTCACCCCGCCGGCCGGCTGGAGGGCACGGCGGCCCAGGCCTGGCTGGCGCGCACCGCGGCGGGGGAGAACGCGCCGCCCTGGTGGGATGCTCAGCGCGAATGAGGTCCGGCGCGTAGCAGGCATCGCGGTGGAGGGCATCGCCGGCTCCCACAGACGGCGCGGCAACGTTCCGGCCGGATTGGGGCGGGATCTCGCGGCGGCCGGGCGGCCACATGGGACCGCCCCTACCTCGTCCCGGCGTCCCGATTTGCCTTGGGTCAGTCTTGGGGCGGCGCGTCGCCGGGCGGAGGCGGCCCGCAGACGCCCGGGCGACATCCGGATGCTGATCGGGCGGGATCTTGGGGCGGCGGTTGTCGCGGGGCGGAGCCGCCCTCCTACAGACGATCGCGGCTTGCATTGCGGCCCACCCTCGGGCGGGGCGGCCGGGCGGCCACGCGGACGGGCGCGCCCCCACCTGCGGCTCAGCGGCATCCCGGTTTGTATCGGGCGGGATCTGGGGCGGCGGTTGTCGCGGGGCGGAGCCCCCTGCACAGGGGCTATCGGGCTACCGTGAGCCCGCACGCTCCACCATCGCCGGACGGAGCCGGCTCCCGCAGACGAAACCACCTTCGGCCGCTCCTTCGTTTCACCTGCGCCAGGCGGGCATTCGCGCGTTGGGCTCGCCGGGGCGTTAACGCATCGCTCGCCTTGCCACGGCCGGGGCCGCTGATGACGCTGCCGGAACTGCAGCAGCGCCCTATCGGCGCGGCCGGGCGAACTTACTCGACCGCGGCGGTCTCGGGGACGCGCTGCAGCGCGGGCGGGCCGGCATCGGGCTCGTCGCCTTGCGTTTCGGGCTCGGTTGCGCCGTTGCCGGTGCGCAGGCGGCGGACCGGGCGGGTGGTGTAGTACTTCGACTGGGGGTGGTGGGTGACCAGCGCCGCGGTGCTCTGCTCGGGGATCAGCTGGCCCGCCGGGCTGACGCGCACGCCGATGGTCTGCTCGAAGGGCAGGGCCTCGCGCAGGCGGAAGTGCTCGAGCGTCTCGGGGCAGGCGGGATAGCCCCAGGAGTAGCGGCGGCCCTGGGTCGGCGCCAGGCCGAGCTCGTGGCGGAAGCGCTCCTGGCCCCACTCGGCCAGGGCCTCGGCGCAGGCGACGCTCAGGCCGTGCAGGTAGTAGGCGTCGGTGTAGCGGCCCGCGCGGTTCCAGGCGGCGGTGAGCTCGCTGACGCGGTCGCCGACGGTGACGCACTGCAGGCCGATCACGTCGATGCGGCCGCTGTCGACGTCGGCGAAGTAGTCGCTGAGGGCGAGGAACTCGCGGTCGGGCTGGCGCGGGAAGGTGAAGCGGGTGATCTCGCGGCGCGCGGGCGGATCGGCCGGGTCGTAGACGATCACCTGGTCGCCCTGGCTCTGGCAGGGGTAGTAGCCGTAGACGACGCGCGGCTGCAGCGCGCGGTCGGCGATGAGCTCGGTCTTCAGCCGCTCCAGGCGCGGCAGGAAGTCGTCGCGCAGCAGGGCGTCCCAGGCGTCGCCCTTCAGGCTCTTGGCGCCCCAGGAGAGGCGGAAGAGCGAGTTGAGGTCGAGGCAGGCGAACATCTCGTCCGCGGGCACGGGATCGACCACGCGCCAGCCCCAGAAGGGCGGGGTGGGGATGGCCGGGGCGGGCTGCACGACCGGCGAGCGGGCCGGGCGGGGGGCGGCGGCGGCCTCGGCGAGCAACTCCGCCTCGGAGACCTCGCGGCTCGCCGCGATGACGGCCTCGCGGTGCTTGCGCGCGACGAAGTCCGCGCGCTCGGCGCCGCTCAGCGCCTCCATCGTGTCGAGGCCCTCGAAGGCGTCGCGGCAGTAGTAGACGCCGGGGGCGTAGCGCGCCTCGCCGTCGACGAAGCCGATGCGGCGGCCGAAGGCGCGGTTGATCGCCGCGCCGCCGATGAGTACCGGGATGTGCACGTCGCGCTTGGCCAGCTCCTGCACGCAGAGCGGCATCTGCTTGGAGGTGTTGACCAGCAGGGCGCTGAGGCCGATGGCGTCGGCGCCGACCTCGAGCGCGCGGTCGATGATGACGTTGATCGGCACCTGCTTGCCGAGGTCGTAGACCGTGTAGCCGTTGTTCGTGAGGATCGTGTTCACCAGGCTCTTGCCGATGTCGTGCACGTCGCCGAAGACGGTGGCGACGACGACCTTGCCCTTGGTGTAGCCCTCCTTCTTCTCGAAGTACTGCTCCAGATGGGCGACCGCGCGCTTCATCACCTCGGCGGACTGGAGCACGAAGGGCAGGATGAGCTCGCCCGCGCCGAACTTGTCGCCGACGTCCTTCATGGCGGGCAGCAGCACGTTGTTCAGCACGGCGACGGGGTCCTGGTGGGTGATCGCCTCGTCGAGCAGGGCCTCGATCCCGTCCTTGCGGCGGTGCAGGATCTGCCAGTGGATCTTCTCCTCGACGGTCATGCCCGCGGTCGGGTCGGCGGCCTCGGCGCCCGCGGCCTCGGGCTTGTTCTCCTCGAAGAAGGCGATGTAGCGCGGCAGGGCGTCGGGGCGGCGCATCAGCAGCACGTCGTCGGCGAGGTCGCGCTGCTCGGTGGGGATCTCGGCGTAGGGCACGACGTGCGAGGGGTGGACGATGGCCAGGTCGAGCCCGGCCTGCACGGCGTGGTGCAGGAAGACGCTGTTGAGGACGGCGCGGGCGTGGGGCGTCAGGCCGAAGGAGACGTTGCTGACGCCGAGGATCGTGAGCGCGCCGGGGCACGCGGCCTTGACGCGGCGGAGGCCGTCGAGCGTCTGGATCGCGGCGTCGGCCAGGTCTTCCTGGCCCGTGGTCACGGGGAAAGTGTTGACGTCGAAGACGATGCTGTCGGGCGCGAGGCCGTAATCCTGCGTCAGAATCTCGAACTGGCGCCGGCAGATCTCGGCCTTGCGGTCGGCGGTCTTGCCCATGCCGACCTCGTCGATGGCCATGGCGACGACGGCGGCGCCGTGCTCGACGACCATGGGGATGACGGCCTCGATGCGCTCGCGGCCGCGCTCCATGTTGACCGAATTGACCAGCGCGCGGCCGGGGTAGGCCTTGAGGGCGGCCTCAATGACGTCGGCCTCGGTGCTGTCGATGACGATGGGCGCCTCGATGCCGGCGCGCAGCTTGCGCACTACCTGCACCATCTGGCCGGCCTCGTCGGTGCGCTCGGTGAGGGCGACGGTGACGTCGAGCGCGTGGGCGCCGCCCTCGACCTGCTCGCGGGCCACGCCGAGGATGGCGTCGTAGTCGTCGGCGAGCAGCAGGCGCTTGACCTTGCGGCTGCCGGTGGCGTTGACGCGCTCGCCGACGATGAGCGGGGCGGGCACCTGGTGCAGGTCGACGGCGCGCATGCCGCTGGCGAGGCGCGGGGTGCGCGCGACCTGGCGCGGGGCGCGGCGCTTGCCGCCGACGCGCTTGACCACCTCGGCCAGGTGGGCGGGCGTGGTGCCGCAGCAGCCGCCGACGACCTCGACGCCGAGGTCGTTCACGAACTCGGCGAGCGTCTCGGCCATGGGCACGGGCTGCAGGGGGTAGACGGCCTGGCCGCCCTCGTTCAGCGGCAGCCCGGCGTTGGGGATGCAGGAGACCGGCTTGCTGCAGTTCTCGGCCAGATAGCGGATCGGCTCGCGCATGTGCTCGGGGCCGGTGGAGCAGTTGAGGCCGATCACGTCGACGGCCATCGTCTCCAGGGTGGTGAGCGCGGCGGCGATGTCGGTGCCGAGGAGCATGCGGCCGGTGACGTCGAGGGTGACCTGGGCCTGGATGGGCACGCGGCGGCCGCCGTCGCGGAAGTAGCGGTTGGCGCCGACGATGGCGGCCTTGAGCTCCAGGATGTCCTGCGTCGTCTCGATAATCAGCAGGTCGACGCCGCCTTCGACGAGGGCGCCGGCCTGCTCGTAGAAGATGGCGACCAGGTCGTCGAAGGTGATGTTGCCGAGGGTGGGGTCGTCGGACGAGGGGAGCATGCCGGTGGGGCCGATGGACCCGGCGACGAAGCGCGGCTGCTCCGGCGTGCTGTAGCGATCGGCGACGCGGCGGGCGAGCGCAGCGGCGGCGCGGTTGATCTCGACCGTGCGGGCGCCGAGGCCGTACTCGTCCAGCTTGGGGCGGCTGCCGCCGAAGGTGTCGGTCTCGATGACGTCGCAGCCGACCTCCAGGAAGGAGGCGTGGATCTGCTCGACCACGTCGGGCCGGGTCATGGGCAGGTAGTCGTTGCAGCCCGGGCAGCCGCCGAAGGCGACGGCGTCGAGATCGTAGCTCTGCACGGAGGTGCCCATCGCGCCGTCAAAGACGAGAACGCGCTCGCGGAGCGCCGCCAGATATGCCGATTCCGTCATGATGTTCCGTCCCCCCATCCAAACCGCAATAAAAAACCCCTCGGAGCTGAGGGGCAAGGATCACACCCGGGGGTGTTCCCCCCACTCCCTTATCTCACAGATTGCTCTGTCGGAATTGGCACCGGGGCCACTGGGGCCTGGTTGCCGGGCTTCATCGGGCCGTCTCCCTCCACCTCTCTTGATAAGAGCCTGGGTCATATGCAATTGTGCTCTGATTATACCGGGGGGTGGGGTGGGCTGTCAAGCGCCCTATTCGCCCGGCCGCGGCGACGGCGCCACGCGAGACCGGGGACGCCCAGGGCCAGATCGAGGATGCCGAGCAGCGCGGCGCCGCTGATGAGCGCGCCGCGTTGGACGGAAACTGGCGCGTAGACGAAGCGGACCGTGTGGGTGCCCGCGGGCACGTAGACACCGCGCAGGCCATAGTCAACCGTAAGGATGGGCGCGGCGGTGCCGTCGACAGTGGCCTGCCAGCCGGGGAATGTCTCGTCGCTCAGGATCAGGATGCCCGCCGCCGCGCTCTGGACGCGGATCGCCACCGCCTCGGGCGCGTACTGCGTGACCGTGACGGTGTCGGTCGGCGTAACGGCCGCTGTGTCCGACAGTATGTCGGCGGCGGGCAGCGGCGTGCTGAGCAGCGCCGTGCCCCGCGCGTCGAAGCCGGGGTCGCTCAACTGCGTGCGCACGACTTTGGGCGTATCCAGCACCTGGGCCTGGTGCGCCAGCCAGGCGCGGGGCAGCACCTCCTGGTTCTCGTACACGCTGGCGCCTTGTGCGCCGCCGTCGAGCACGCGGGTGAACCAGGGCGCGGCCGGGTCCGAGGTGGCGCTGGTGTGGAAGACCAGGTCGCCGCCCGCGGTCTGACCTTCATCTTGCCGCGCGCCGTCTGGGTAGGCGTCGCCGGGGTTGTACCACAGCCCGGCGGCGGCTGCGCCATCCGCGGCGGGCGAATCGAAGTAGAAGTCGTAGGAGCGGCCGCGGCTGCCGGCGATCGGCGGGAAGGTGACCGTCCAGTCCTGGTCGTCCTGCAGCGACGCTATGGGCAGCGTTTGGGTCACGAGGTCCGGGCCCGCCGGATCGGCACGCAGGTGGAAGACCAGGGGCGCCGTGGGCGTGTGCCCGTAGGTTGTGCCGTGGACGGTGATGCTGGTCAGGAAGTCGTGCTGGGCGACGAAGGTCTGCCCGGGCCGGGCAGAGCCGGCGATGGGGCCGGTACGGGTGGTGGCGCGGACGTTAGGATTCACGTCAGGGAAGACGTTCGGGTCGATCCCGGCAGGGACCAGGACATAGCGCGCGTTCAGCAGGTTCAGGATCGGCGACGCGACCTGGTGAAACGGCTGAACGCCCGGCCACATGTCGCGCGTCGGATCCAGTTGGGCGGCGAGGTCACGGAAGGGGCGCGGCTGGAGACCGTCGTAGCCCGCCAGCGATTGGAGGCCGTACATCAAGTTGGTCTCGGGCAGCAGCGCCCAGTTGATACCGACCACGCGGAAGAGGCCGGGGCGGCTCTGCAAGAAGGTCGTGGCCGGGGTGGCCGGGTAGTAGTCGGCACGGGCCGTCGTCGGCAGGTAGTCGCCGTGGGCCTGCCAGAGATCGCCCGCGAGCAGCACGGGCAGGAGTGCGAAGCCGAGGGCTGCGCGGCGCCCGCCCCAGCGCCAGACGGCGAGGATGATCGCCGTCCCGGCGAGAAGAAGCCCGGCGGTGCGCCACAGGTTCTGCTGCCAGAGCACCTGAATGGCCGCATCGCCGGCCGGGACGCCGAAGACGCTGCCGGCCCACCCCCACGGCACGCCGACGCCCACACCGAGCAACGCGGTGCCGCCGACCGCCAGGGCGACGCGGAGGCCCCGGCTGCCGCGCGCGCCCGCCTGCAGCAGCGCCTCGAGGCCCAGGGCGCCTAGCAGGCCGAGAGCGAGCTCGGCCACAAAGGTCAGGCGCTGGTTCTGGCTGAGGTTGAGCAGCGGCACGGCCGCGACTAGCTTCTGCAGGAGCGGCACCTGGTAGACGACGGCCAGCGCGAGCGCGCCCAGTCCGGCCAGGAAGACCGCCCAGCCGCGCCGTGCGCGGGCCTCCGGGCCGGCGAAGGCCAGCGGTGCCAGGAGCAGCGGCACCACGCCCGCGAAGTTGTTGGTTTCGTTGTAATTCTGGAGCGGACCCCAGTCGGTCTGCTGCACGGGGTTGCCGAACCAGTTCGGGCTGAACAGCGTCCAGGCGTACTGTGCGGGCACGTGCGGCTCGACGATGTGGAACTGGGTGCGCGCCAGTTGGGCCCAGCTGATCGCGGAGTACTCCACGAAGGGCAGGATCTGGATGGCCGCGACGGCGCCGCCCAGCGCCGCCGCTCCGGCCCACCAGGCCAGATCGCGCACGGCCCCTGCCGCCTGCCAGGGGCGGCGGTGCGCGACGAGGACGAGCGCCAGCAGCCCGGTGACGAGCATCGTCTGGAACGCGGTCTCGGGGTGGCCGGCCAGCAGCAGCAGGGCCACGCACGCCGCCAACGCGGCCGCGCGGCGCGGCCCGGGCGCCTCCAGCAACCGGCCGGTGGCCCACCAGACCCAGGGCAACCAGATGGCCGCCGCGGTGTGAGGGTGCAGCGCCCAATCAATCATGAAGGCGCCATAGGCGAAGGTGAGCGCGGCGACGACCGCGGGCAGCGGGCTGACGCGCAGCACCTGGCGGGCGAGGAGATAGGTGCCCAGGGCGGCGAGCACAAGCTTCAGCCAGACGCGTACGACGAGCATACCGGGGTCGGGCCAGAGGAAGTAGGGCCAGTTCAGCGGCGAGAAGAGACCGGTCTGCATGTTGGCGAGCAGCGGCGCGCCGAGCATGTTGCCCGGGATCCAGAGGGGCAGCGCGCCGGCGTGGAGGCGCGCGGCGGCGTAGGCGAGCCAGGGCTCGAACTGCAGCGCACTATCGCCCAGCAGGCCGTTGACGGCGCCCGGCCAGGTGGCGGGCCGCACAGTCTGCCAGGGCGCGTAGACGTAAAGCAGGTCGGCCGGCGAGAGGATGCGGCCGGTGAAGAGGGCCGGGCCGAGGAAGAGCGTCGCCGCGAGGCTGCAGGCCAGCACGGCCCAGGCAAGCTCGCGGCGGGTGACCAGGCGCAGGGCCGGTCCATCCGGCGCCTCTGCCTCTGGGGCAGGGTGATCCATCGAATGCAGACGCCACCCGGCATGACGGCCGCAACGCGCAGGCACCGCCCAGGCGGCGGCAGCGCGACGGCAGGAAGGGGCAGCCGAAGGCGGGTGGAAGCTGCAAGGGGGGCCCACGCGTCCCGGTACCGGAGCCGCACCGAACGCGGATCCACAGTATTATACCACGTACCGGTGCACGTAGTTCATGAAAATTAGAGATGAACCGATTAGGATCCCATGAAGAGGAGATTAAGATTCGACTAAGATCTGATGAAGGCCGGTGCGTGGCCGCGCGTCCTTCACGCACTGGGCGCTTGCGAGCCGGCGCCGGGCGCACTATACTTGGCCTCGCACGCGGGCGCCCGCGTGCCTGACGGCAATTGTGGGGCTGGTGCGGGGAGGCAACGATGGACGAGAAGCTGGTGGCCCCGTGTCCGCATTGCGAGCGGACAGACCCGGTCTGGCGGCTGCGGGACTTCTTCGGCTTCAACCGGGACCGGTCGCACGCCGAGTATCAGCCGCCGGTCGACTTCGTGGGCGGGCTGGCGCTACAGCACGGCCGCACGCTGGAGCGGCGCCTGCAGCCACCGACGCGGCCCCACTGGCGCGCGGCACACGGGAACGTCCTCACGATCCTGATCTCGGCCCTCTACCGGGCGTTTCTGCTCGCGGCCGCCGTAGCGTGCGTCAGCACGTGGCTGGCGCAGGTGCTGGGCTTCGATCTGGACCTCTGGTCCGTTGCGGTCGTTCTATCCCTCGTCTTCTATCCTGTGCAGGTGGGCTGGATGCTGTATGTGGGCCGGCGCGCCGCCCGGGAGGTGCCGCGCTGGCAGCGCGCCTTCGCCCGCTGGGCGGCGCTATACTACTGCGCGCGCTGCGACGTGGTGTTCGAGGCGGGGGCGCGCGGGCGGCGCCTGCCGCCCGAAGACCTCCCGGCCTACCTCTACGAGATGGCCTAACGGCCGCCGCGCCCTGCTGCGGCTCCTCCTCCTCGATCCGCGCCCACCGTGCCCGGGGGGACGCGGGTTCGGCATCGATATTGCTCCGCAGGCTGGTGGGTGGCCGAACGGGGTCGCCCGCAGGACCTGACATTGTCGAAGGAGGCAAACAACCATGCCCGATCGAGACAAGGGCGAGATCCAACGCGAGCATCTGAGCCGCGAGCAACGGGGCGTGCCGACCCAGGGCGCCAGCGGCGCCACGGGGCAACGCGCGGGCGGCGACGTGCCCGACACCGTGGGCACCGGGGGGCCAGACGGCAACCTGGACGGCACCGGCGCGGGCATCAGCAACACGGGCGGCGGCGCGGCGCGCAACGCGGGCAACAGCCCGACGGGCGGCGGCACGAGCGGCACGACCTGAGCGGGCGGCCCTGGTCGAAAGCGGGGGCGGCCGGTATAATGGCCGGGGGCCGCGTGCCTGCGGGCGCCCCGGCCCCTACTCAGCGCTGAGGAGGACTGTTCCCACCCATGGCAGATCCCCGTACCCCGCTCACCTTGGCCGACGTGGCGCGCTACCCGCGCCCGGGCCAGACCGGCCCGAAGGCTTTGCACTTCCGCCCGGACAGCCGCATCATTACCTATCTGTACAGCCCCGAGGGCAGCCTGGTCCAACAGCTGTGGGCCTACGACCGCGCCACGGGCGCCCACCAAGCCCTGACGGGCCCGGAGGTCGTGGATGCCGCCGCACCGCTCTCACGCGAGGAAGAGCTGCGGCACCAGCGCACGCGCACCCGCGAGCTCGGGGTGACCGGCTACGAGTGGGCCGCGCACGCAGATCCCCCGATGCTGCTGGTGCCGCTCGGCGGGGCGCTGTGGGTGAAGCGGGGCGATGAGCCGCTGCGCGAGCTCCCGGGCAGCGCGGGCGCCGAGGCGCCGCAGTTGAGCCCCGACGGCACGCGGGTGGCTTTCGTGCGCGACGGCGATCTCCAGGTGCTGCCGGTGGACGGCGGCGTGCGCGCGCTGACCCAGGGCGCGGGCCCGGGCGTCACGCACGGGCTGGCCGAGTACATCGCGCAGGAAGAGATGGACCGCGCGGAGGGCTTCTGGTGGAGCCCCGACGGCGCGCGGATCGCCTTCGTGCGCGTCGACAGCCGCCACATCCCGATCTACCCGATCGTGCACCAGGGGCAGGACTCCGTCGAAGTCGAGGAGCACGCCTATCCGTTCGCGGGCGCCGCCAACGTCTATGTGCAGCTGGGCGTCATCCCGGCGGAGGGTGGCGCGCCGGTCTGGATGGACCTCGGGCCGGAGCCCGACATCTACCTGGCGCGTGTGGCCTGGGCGCCCGACGGCGTGTTGACCGCGCAGATCGAGTTCGCGCGACCAGCGCACGCTGCGGCTGGTGCGCTTCGACGCGGCGACGGGCGCGGCGATCCCGCTGATCGAGGAGCACGGCGATCCCTGGATCAACCTGAGCGACCACGCGCGCTTCCTGCAGTCGGGGCAGATCCTCTGGTCGAGCGAACGCAGCGGCTTCCGCCATCTCTACCTGTACGAGGGCAGCGGGCGGGAGATCCGGCAACTGACGAGCGGCGACTGGATGGTGACGCGCGTGGTAGCGGTGGACGAAGCGCGCGGGCTGGTCTACTTCGAGAGCACGCGCGGGAGCGTGCTGGAGCGCCACCTGGCGACGGTGCCGCTGGCGGGCGGGCCGATCACGCGGCTGACACCGGACGCGGGCTGGCACGCGACGGAGGTGGCGCCCGATTTCAGCTGCTTTATCGACCAGTGGAGCAGCCTGGAACATGCGCCGCGGATCGCGCTGCGCGCGCCGGACGGCCGGCCCACCGCCGACATCCACTACGACCCCGAGGCGACGGCGCACGAGCTCGGGCTGGCCGTGCCCGAGCTCACTACGGCAACCACGCGCGACGGCACGCTGCTGCACGTGGCCATTTACCACCCGCCGGAGGGCGCGCCCGGCCGGCCCTATCCGCTGATCGACTCGGTCTACGGCGGGCCGCACGCCCAGCGCGTGGCGAACCAGTGGGACCTGACGGTCGACCTGCGGGCGCAGTACCTGGCGCAGGCGGGCTGCGTGGTGTTCCGGGCGGACAACCGGGGCAGCGCCAACCGGGGCCTGGCGTTTGAAGCCGCGCTCGCGGGGAACATGGGCGACGTGGAGGTGCGCGACCAGGTGGACGTGGTGCGGGCCCTGGCGCAGCGGCCGGACGTCGACGGCACACGTGTCGGCATCTTCGGCTGGAGCTATGGCGGCTACATGACGCTGATGGCCCTGCTGCGCGCGCCCGACGTCTTCGCGGTGGGCGTGGCCGGCGCGCCCGTGACGGCGCAGGACGGCTACGACACGCACTACACGGAGCGCTACATGGGTCACCCGGCGGCCAACCCGGAGGGTTACCGGGGCAGCGCCGTGATGACGTACGTCGACCAGCTGCGCGGCAAGCTGCTACTGGTGCACGGGCTGGTCGACGAGAACGTGCACTTTCGGCACACCGCCCGGCTGCTCGCGGCGCTGGCCGCGGCGCAGAAGCCTTACGACCTGTTGCTCTTCCCCGAGGAGCGGCACATGCCGCGCGACGCGGCGGGCCTGGAGTACCAGGAGCGGCGGGTGATCGGGTATCTGCTGGAGCATCTCAGGGCGGCGGGGGCCGTGGACGCGTAGCACGCACGACGCGGCCACAGGAGCGTCGGGCAAGGAGGGAGCGCGCGATGCGCTATCGAACGTTTGGCCGGCTGGGCTGGCAGGTAAGCGAGCTTGGCTACGGCATGTGGGGCATGGGCGGCTGGACGGGCTCGGACGACGCGGAGTCGGCCCGGGCGCTGCAGGCCGCGGTCGACGCGGGGATCACCTTCTTCGACACTGCCTGGGGCTACGGCGAGGGGCACAGCGAGAGCCTGCTCGGCGCGCTGGTGCGGGCGAACCCGCAGACGCGGATCTACACCGCGACCAAGATCCCGCCGAAGAACTTCCGCTGGCCGTCGCGGCGGGGCGATCCGATCGCGGAGGCGTTCCCGCCGGAGCATATCCGCGCGTACACGGAGAAGAGCCTGGCCAACCTGGGCCTGCCGCGCGTCGACCTGATCCAGTTCCACGTCTGGGAGGACGCCTGGGCCGACGACCCGGGCTGGCAGCAGGCCATCGCGGACCTGAAGCGCGACGGGCTGGTCGCGGGCGTGGGCGTGAGCATCAACCGCTGGGAGCCGTGGAACGCGCTGCGGACGCGTGGCGACGGGGCTGATCGACGCGGTGCAGGTGATCTACAACATCTTCGACCAGGCGCCGGAGGACGCGCTGTTCCCGGCGGCGCGGGAACGCGGCGTCGCGGTGATCGCGCGCGTGCCGTTCGACGAGGGTACGCTGACCGGCACGCTGACCAAGGAGAGCCACTGGCCGGAGGGGGACTGGCGCAACACCTACTTCGTGCCCGAGAACCTGCACTCGAGCGTGGAGCACGCCGAGGCGCTGCGGCCGCTGGTGCCGGCGGGCGAGACGATGCCGGGCCTGGCGCTGCGCTTCATCCTGTCGAACCCGGACGTCAGCACGGTGATCCCGGGCATGCGCAAGCCGCGGCATCTGGCGGCGAACATCGCAGGCGGCGGACGCCGGGCCGCTGCCGCCCGACCTGATCACGGCGCTGCGCGCGCACCGCTGGGACCGCGAGCCGACCGCCTGGTCGCAGTAGGCCGGGCGGGCCGGGTCAGCGCGCGCGGACGCCATAGCCCAGGTAGGCGACCCAGCGCGGGCCGCCGGGGCGCAGGCGGGCGCGGCGGCCCAGGCCCGCCAGGGAGAGGCGGCCGCGCTTGTAGGCCACGAGCGCGGCGAGCAGCGCGAGGGGGTTCGCGGCCGGGCGCAGGCCGGTCAGGCCGGCGACGGCGATGCCGTGGCGGGCGAGGCCGGCGCGGAGCGCGCGCGGGCGGATGAACTGCGCCGCGTCGTGCAGGCCGGGCGGCAGCACGCGCGTGGGCGGCCAGTCCTGCAGCAGGGTGACGAGGGCCAGGCGCGCGAGCGCGGTGCGGTTGATCGTGTCGAAGAGGAAGACGCCGCCGGGGCGGAGCACGCGCGCCGTCTCGGCGAGCACGCGATCGAGGTCGGCCACGTGCTCGAGCACGTCGCAGCAGACGACGAGGTCAAAGGCGGCCGCGGGGAACGGCAGCGCCTCGCCGACGGCGCGGGCGTAAGCGACCGGGCGGCCGTGACGTGCCGCGTGAGCCCGCGCGACGGCGAGCGAGGCGCCCGACGGATCGACGCCGGTGACGCGGCAGCCGAGGGCGGCGAGCTCTTCTGCCAGCAGGCCGCCGCCGCTGCCCAGATCGAGCAGGGCGCGCCCGGCCGGATCGATCCCCAAGCGGGCGAGCGTGACGCGGATGTAGACGAGGCGCGCCGGATTGGCCGCGGTGCGCAGCAGGCCGAGCACGCCGTCGGGATCCCACCAGGACTCCGCCAGGCGGTCATAAATCGTGTTGTCGACGGGCACCGGCGGCCTCCTTTTCCCCGCTGCGTGCGCTTCACGTGCGTGGCACTCTCCGTGCGGTGGCTGGGCGCAGACGGCGCCGGGCGCCGGGAAGGAGGCGCACATGTTCGACGCGCCGCAGAACGACCGCGGCTTCATGCCGGTAAACGGCGCGCAACTGTATTACGCCGTGGAGGGTCACGGGCCACCGCTCGTCTTCCTGCACGACGGCATCGCCGACCTCGGCATGTGGGACCCCCAGGTGGCCGAGTTCGCTCCTGATTATCGCACCATCCGCTACGATCTGCGCGGAGCGGGCCAATCGCTGCTGCCCGAAGGCCCCTACGTGCCGGCGGAGGACCTGGCCGTGCTGCTCGACCGGCTGCGCGTCACGCAGGCGACGCTGGTCGGGGCGGGGCTCGGCGGGCGGATCGCCGTCGACTTCGCGCTGGCCTACCCCGAGCGGGTGACGGGCCTGGCGCTCGAAGGGCCGATTGTCAGCGGCTACGTCTGGTCCGACGCGATGGCGCCCTACCTGGTCGCGCTCGACGCGGCGCTGGCGGCGGGCAACGTAGGCCAGGCGGTCGAGGTCGACCTGCGCCAGTGGCTCGACGGGCCGGGCCGGACGCCGGAGGACGTCGACCCGGCGGTGCGCGACCGCGTGCGGGAGATGGCCGCGCAGAGCTACGCCGCGTCCGACGGCGAGGGCACGCCCGAGCCGGGCGGCCCGCCCGCGCTGCCGCGGCTGACCGAGATCCGCGCGCCGCTGCTCGTCGTCGTCGGCGCGTACGAGGCGCCCGACCTGCGCCGCATCGCGGACCGGCTCGAAGTGCTGGTCGCCGGCGCGGGGCTGGCGGTGCTGCCCGGCGCGGGGCACCTGGCCAACCTGGAGCAGCCGGCCGCGTTCAACGCCGCGTTGCACGCCTTTCTCGCCACGCTGTGAGCCGCGCGTACCAGGCGTGGCGCCACGCCTGCACGGTCCAGCGCTCGGGCAGGCATTCGGGCTGGGGGGCGCGCTGCCAGGCGGCAAGGTCGGCGGGCACCAGGATGGGCGTCGGGAACGGGCGGCGGCAGATGGGGCAGTGGCGCACGAGGAAGAGGGCCCCGGGCGCGTCCTGGTGCGGGTAGTACCAGAAGGCGCCCAGACCGCAGGTGCCGGCCAGGCGGCCCTCGGCCATGTCGGCGCGGAAGCGCGCGCCGCGCAGGTCGAGCCCCAACCGCTCCGCGTCGGCGCGTAGCGCGGCCCGGGCGTGCTGCGTCCAGCGCAGCGTCCAGATCTGCGCGGCCGTTCGCGCGACCGCCTGCACCGATTCGTCCATCCTGTCGCCCTCGTGCCGGCCCGCCGGGCACTGGCACGCACTTTGCCCCCCTTTCCCTGGATGCCGGACTCGCCGGCACACCTTAATACACGGAAAGGAACGCTCAAATGGCTCAACCGAACCCGGTGCATGTGCAGAAATTCCTCAAGGGGATCGACTATCCGACGACAAGGGCACGCTCATCAAGACGGCCAAGAAGGAAGGCGCCGACGACAACGTGCTGCACACACTCGAGCAGTTGCCCGACCAGAAGTACAACAGCCCGAACGACGTGAGCCGGCAAATCGGGCAGGTGGCGTAGGCCGGGTCACTCGGCCACCGTGGACGCGGCATGCGGTCGCGCCAGGAACAGCGGCGGCAACCCCGGGGCCCCCGGCGCCCCGGTCGAGTTGTACAGCGCGGCCTTGTGCATCGCCGATTGCCTCTTTACGGGGCCGGGTGCCCGGTGATGCGCGCCACGGCAGCCAGCACCTGCGGGTCGCTCTCGAGCGGGGACTCGTACCAGGGCACGTCGAGCACGACGTCGGGCTGCACGCCCTTGTCCTCGATGCTGGTCTTGCCGTCGTTACGCAGCCAGGTCTCCTGGGCGAGCATGAGCCGCGCGCCGAACGGCATCTCGTGCGGGTAGACGGTCTCGGTGTTGCCCGCGGACGGGGTGCCCAGGATGATCGCGCGGCCGTCGTCCTGCAGCGTGGCGGCGAAGCGCTCGGCCGCGCTTTCGGTGGCCCCGCTGATCAGCACCACGATCGGCTTGCCCTTGAGCGCGGGCAGCACCTGGGCGGGCGGGAAGGGCTCGGCGCGCAGGCCGTCGAGCGTGCGCACGTAGCCCGCGCGGCCGCCGTCGACGAAGAGGGCGAGCATGTTGTCGAGCTCGGAGATGAGGCCGCCGCCGTTCTCGCGCAGGTCGAGCACCAGGCCGTCCAGCGGCGCGGCGGCGGCCATGTCCGTCAGCTGTTGGGCCACCTCGTCGGCCACGCCGAAGGTGTTGAAGGTGATCAGGTCGACGTAGGCGACGTTGCTGCCGGGCCAGCGGCGGCTCGTCGGCTGGAGTGTGAAGGTCACCGGGGCGCGGACGACGACGACGTCGCGCGGGGCCTTGCCGGGCGACTGCACGCTGAGCGTGACGGGCGTGCCGGGCGGCCCGCGGATCAGGTACGGCGCGTCGGAGTTGTGCACCAGGGGCGTCCCGTCCACGGCCAGGATCACGTCGAAGGTGTGCAGGCCCGCCTGGTCGGCCGGACCGCCGGGCAGCACGTAGACGACGCGGGCCTTGCCACCCAGGTCTTGCGAGAGCACGCCGATGCCTGAGAAGTGGAGATCGCCGCGCTGGAGGGCGTCGTCCTCCTGGGCGTCGGCCGGGCTGAGAAAGGCGGAGTGGCCGTCATTCAGGCTGTCGATCATACCGGCGAGCAGCTGATACGTCGCGGTGTCGGTCGCGGCGGCCGCGATCTGGGGCTGGTACTGCGTGCGCACGGCGGGCCAGTTGAGGCCACGGAAGTCGGTGTAGATGTAGTTGGCGCGCACGGTTTGCCAGACGGCGTCGAGCAGGCTGAGGCGTTGGCTGAGCGTGAGGCCGGTCTGGACGGGCGCGCCGTGCGGGTAGCGGGCCGTGAGCGCGCCGGCGCCGAGGCGCGTGAGCAACACGTCGTAGGGCGGCGTGTTGGCGGGGTGGTACTCGAAGACGGCGCGCTGGAAATACTGCACGGTGTAGGGCTTGCCGTCGTCGGCGCTGACCTCGGTGAACTCGTCGGAGATCGGGTAGCCCTGCTGGGCCAGGCCGCCGTGGCTCTGCCAGTAGGCCAGGAAGCGGCCGCCGAGGGTGTGCCCGGTCTGCGCGAAGCGGACCGCGCCGGCCGCGGTGTCGGCGTGCTGCCCGGGCGCGCCCTGCGGGTACTTCGCGTTATAGGCGAAGACGCCGAGCAGCGACAGCAGGACGCTGCCGGGTGCGCCGACGTGGTACTCGAAGACGGCGCGCTCGAAGTACTGCACCGTGTAGGGCTTGCCGTCGGTCGGGCTGGTCTCGACGATCTCGCCGGAAATGGGGTAGCCGTCCTGGGCCAGGCCGCCGTGCGCGTCCCAGTAGGCGAGGAAGGCGCCCTCGACGGTCTTGCCGGTCTGGGGGAAGGTGCGGCTGGTGTCCGCGGCGTGGGCGGCGGGCGGCGACAGGCCGGGCAGGACGACGATCAGCAGGAGCAGCAGGGTCGCGACGGTGCGGAGAAGGCGGGTCATGGAGTGATCCTTGCTCGTGAAAGGCCAATGGCGCGTGTAGCGCCATTGTACTGCAGGGGGCATGCCGTCACAAGCGCCGGCCGCCCGGCGCGCGACGCGCATCTCCGCCTACCGGCCGGGACGGGCCTGTCCGATCGGCCAGGACCGGCGGGCAACCGGGCGGCGCGTGCTCTGCGTGTACTCAGCGGATCCGGGCGGCCACCCGGCGATCCGATCTTCAGGCTCCGTGCTTCAGGGAAGGTGTAATGCCGGAAGACACAGGCGCGACGGGCACCGCCGTCGACGAGCGGCCGGAGGGCGGGCCGCGTGCGGCCGCCGCGCTCCTGCGCGGCGGCGAGGCGCCCGCCCGGGGCGCGCCCAGCAAGTGGGCGGTGCTCGCGATTGTCGGGATGGGGGTCTTCATGGCCACCCTCGACTCGTCGATCGTGAACATCAGCCTGCCGACCATCGCGCGCTACTTCGGCGTGCCGCTGAGCGGCGAGATCGAGTGGGTGGTGATCGCCTACCTGGTCGCCACCGCGGCGGTGCTGCTGACGGCCGGGCGGCTGGCCGACATGCTCGGGCGCAAGGCCGTGTGGGCGGCGGGGCTGATCGTCTTCACGGCCGGCTCGGCGCTCTGCGGCGTGTCGCCGGTGCTGCCCTTTCTCATCGGGGCGCGGGCGCTGCAGGGGCTCGGCGGCGCGCTGATCATGGCGGTGAGCCCGGCAATGCTGACGGCGGCGTTCCCGCGCAGCGAGCGCGGCCGGGCGCTCGGCCTGAACGCCATCACCGTGTCGCTTGGCGTGAGCGTGGGGCCGACCCTGGGCGGCTTCATCACCGAGCATTTCACCTGGCGCTGGATCTTCTACGTCAACCTGCCGATCGGCATCCTGGCGCTCCTCGCGACGTTCCGCGTGCTGCAGGAGCCGGGGCGGCGCAGTCCGGGGCGCTTCGACCCGCTGGGCGCGGCGCTGCTGGCCATCGGGCTGGCCGCGCTGACGGGGGGCTTGAGCTTCGGGGAGGAGCTCGGCTGGACCGCGGCGCCGATCCTGATCGCGCTCGCGATCGGCGTGCTTGCCCTGGTCGCGGTGCCCGTGGTCGAGTCGCGGGTGGCGAACCCGATCATCGTGCTCAGTCTGCTGCGGAGCCGCGTCTTCACCTCGGCCATCGTGAGCCTGGTGCTCAGCTTCCTGGCGCTGTTCGCGGTCAGCTTCCTGCTGCCGTTCTACCTGGAGGAGCTGCGGGGCTTCAGCCCGGAGGAGGCGGGCTGGCTGCTGACGCCGCTGCCGCTGACCATCGCGGTGATCGCGCCGTTCAGCGGCATGCTCGCCGACCGGATCGGCACGCGCTGGCTGGCGGCGGGCGGGTTAACGCTGGGCTGCGCCGGGCTGGTGCTGCTCAGCGGGCTCGACGCGCACAGCGCGGTCCTGGACATTATCTGGCGGCTGGTGGTCATCGGAATCGGGCAGGGGCTGTTCCAGTCGCCGAACAACAGCGCGCTGCTGGGCGCGGCGCCGCGCGGGCACCAGGGCAGCGCCTCGGGCTTCCTGGCAACGGGACGCGTGGTCGGCCAGAGCCTGAGCATCGCGCTGGCGGGCGCGATCTTCACGGGGCTCGGCGGGGCGACGGCCGGTGCCTTGCTGGCCGCGGGGCCGCAGGGCGGCGCGGTGCAAGCGAACGTGGCGACGCTGCAGCACACCTTCGTGACCAGCTTCCACGCGGCCTTCCTCGTCTGCGCGGGCATCGCGGCGGTGGGCATCTTCACCTCGCTGGTGCGCGGCGCGGAGCAGCCCGAGGAGGACTGACCGGCGCTGCGGCGCGGCCCGAATCCAGGGCCGGATGACCCTTGCGATCGGCCCCTGAATTCGGTATAAATAGCGGGTTGTCCGGATTCATGGGCCGCATGCTGTCCGTTATTGCAGGCCCGGGGAACCCGGGATTTCATCGCCCTCACGCCGGCGTGGGGTCATGGGCCTCGCCGCAGAGCGCCCACGAGCCGAACATGATCCAGCAAGACAACGTCACCCCGATCGAGCCCCTTCCCGCCGAGCCCGCCATCAGCGAGCCCTTTATCGCGCCGGTGCCCGTCGAGATCGCCGCCCCCGCGACGGCGGTGCCCGCCGACGCGGCGAGCGCCCGCCGCACTCTGCGCCGCCAGGTGCTCACGCTCTCCTGGCCGGTCATCGTGGAGAACCTCCTGCAGTCGATGATCGGTTTCGTCGACACCGCCTTCGTGGGCCACCTGGGCACGAACGCGCTCGCGGGCGTGGCGGGCGCGCAACAACTGGTCTGGCTAATCACCACGGCGCTCTCGGCGATCATGATGGGCGCGACGGTGCTTGTGGCGCACGCCATCGGCCGGAAGGACCCGGCCGAAGCCCGCCGGGTCTTCAAACAAGCCCTGATCCTCGCCGCCGGGGTGGCCGTCGTGATCAGCGCCGGGACGTATCTGCTGGCGGCGCCCGCCGTGCAGCTACTGGGCATGGACGCGGCGGCCACCGGCATGGGCGTGCTCTATCTGCAGATCAGCGGAATAACGCTGCCGCTGCTGGTGGCGATGTTCACCGGATCGGCGGTCTTGCGCGGCGCGGGCGATACGCGGACGCCGATGTTCATCACGCTCTTCATTAACATCATCAATGCGGGAGCGGCGTACGTGCTCATCTATGGGGCGGGACCGGTCACCGGGCTGGGGGTGGCGGGGTCGGCCTGGGCGGCGGCGGTGGCGCGCCTGGTCGGCTGCGTGCTCCTGGCCGTGGTATTCTTGCGGCCGAAGCAGCAACTCACGCTGCGTGAGCCGGGGGGGTGGCGGCTCGACTTCGGCCTGGTGCGGCGCATGCTGAACGTGGGCCTGCCCACGGCGGGCGAGCAGTTCATGCTCAGCTTCGGCCTGACCCTCTATGGGCTGATCGTGATCAGCCTGGGCACGGACGTCTACGCAACGCAGCGCGCCAGCATGAACATCGTGCAGATGGCGTTTCTGCCGGGCTTCGGCTTCGCGATGGCGGCGACGACGCTGGTGGGGCAGGCGATGGGTGCGGGCCACCCGCGGCAGGCCGAGGACGGCACGTGGATGGCGATGCGCTACTGCATGCTGCTGATGGGCGCGGTGGGCATCGGCTTCGGCATCTTCGGCGCGCCGCTGATGCACCTCTTCAGCGACGACGCCAACGTGATCCGCATGGGCGGCGAGGCGCTGTTCATCGCGGCGTGGAACCAGCCGTTCATGGCGGTGGCGCAGGTGCTGGCGGGCGGGCTGCGCGGGGCGGGCGACACGCGGTATCCGATGATCACGACGATGATCGGCGTGTGGATCATCCGCCTCCCGCTGGCATGGCTGCTCGGCGTGACACTCGGCTACGGGCTCGACGGGATCTATCTGGCCTACGTGGTCGACACGCTGCTGCGCGCCGGGCTCAACCTGTGGCGCTGGCGCAGCGGCCGCTGGCGCACGATGCACGTGTAGGAGCATAGAGAATGGCTGCTGCAAACCCGACATCTGCTGCGATTCGGCGGGGCGCGATTCGCGCGGGGGTGCGGATCGAGATCGTTACCGTCGCCTGGATGGTAGGCGAAGCCGTGGTGTCCCTCGCCGCCGGCATCGCCGCGCATAGCGTGCTCCTCACCGCGTTTGGGTTTGACAGCGTCATCGAGTTGGGCAGCGGTACCATCCTGCTCTGGCGCCTGATTATTGAGGCGCAGGGCGGCACCCTGGCGCGAGTCGAGCGGGCCGAGAGCCGCGCGGCGTGGGTTACCGGGATCGCCCTGGCCATGCTCTGTCTTTATGTGATTGCCTTTTCACTGCTGGCCTTGTTAAGCCAAGCCCGGGCCGACGATTCCGTGATCGGGATCGGCGTCGCGGTCATCGCGGTGATCGGCATGCCGGTGCTTGCGCGGCGCAAGCGGGCCATCGCCCAAACCATTGCGAGTAGCGCGCTGCGCGGGGATGCCGCCTGCTCCATAACGTGCGCCTACATGGCCGCAACGCTGCTCCTGGGCCTCGCCTTAAATGCTGCGTGGGGATGGTGGTGGGCCGATAGCCTGGCCGCCCTCGGCCTCCTGCGCTGGTTGATCCCCGAAGCGCGCGAGGCGCTCGAGGGCGCCCGGGCCGGGCGGGCGGCCTGCACCTGTGAGGAGGACGATTGTGATTGCTAAGGATCCTGGCGGATCCTGGTGCCCTTTCGCTCTAGCGCGCCGGTCCAGTTGTTGCTCGGCGCTCCAGGCGGTCGGGCCGATCCGGCGGACTGGGGCGTCGCATACAATTCGCCTAATAGGGCGATGTGCTAGTTCTTTGCGTTCCAGGCACGACACAGGCAGGCAGCGGGCGCAATAGTCTGAGATCATGCCCGATTTTCGTAGCTAGAATTCGATCTAGCACATCGCCCTATTAGGAGGCTATGCGCCTGAAGTTGGGGCGGGTAGTCAGGTTGGAGCGCGTTACCGCGATCGTTCTGGAACCTCTGACCGGGCTATTGTGTTCTTGCAGCCAGCGTTGTTTCGTTCAGGGTTCAGCCCACCCCAGAACCCCTACCGCCAATCTAGGACGCGCTCAACAGCGCGTTCGTCGCTGGTTTCTCAGACCTCGCGGCACTGCCGGACGGGTTAAATCCCTTGGCGATCAGCCAAACAGCCAGAACGATTTCCTGCACAGCGATGGGAAGCGCCAGGAGGATGTACCCGCTCACCGGGTTATCGCTGAACAAGGCCAGCACACAAGCCGCCAGCATCAGGACGATCGCCGCGATCCCCCAGCCCGAAAGCCACCGGGGCACGAGCCGGGATTGGAAGAACAGGTAGTAATACATGAGGGCGCCGACGCTGAACGCGAAGACCGCTGCGAGCCCGGCGTGTTGGCGCAAGCTCAGCAACACGTCGCCGATGGCCTGAAGCGACGGGCGGTCGGCGGCTGCCGCTGCGGTGAACTCCGGGCCGAGCGTCACCAGGGACAGCAGGCATACGAGGCCAATCACGTAGAACGCTGCCTCAATGGTCCTAAAGATGACGGATCCGAGGGCGAGCCCCGCATTCCACGTCTTCAGGACCGGGTACATCACGACGGCTATGGCGGCGCTCGCGAAGTACGCGATGAGAAAGAGCAGCGCTCCCACGGCTACCTGGGGCGCATTCGCGGAGAAGCTCGTGAGATAGTCCGCACCCGTAAGGTCGGGTAGGAGCGCCCCCGCCGGAAGAACCGCCACAGTCGCGATGATGAACATCACGCCCGCAGCGATCGCAATTCTTCGAGTCGAGTTCATCTGGTATCTCCTTCCGTCTTTCGTCGATGCGCTGGTGTTGTCCAGCCGCCGCAATCGAATGGCGGGTCGTTTCCCGTTTATGCAGCGCTCACAAGCGCGTGCGGCGCTGTTGCCGCGGCCTTGGGAGCGACTGCCTGCGCATTGAACCCCTTCACGATCAGCCAAACCGCCAGAACCATCTCCTGCAGGGCCATAGGAAGAAACAAGAGGACGGCGGTGGAGGACGTGGAGTCAAGTACGGCGAAGACCACCAGGAATTCGGCGGTAAGGTAGGGAACCACGGCCGCCAGTCCCCACCCGGTTATCCAGCGAGGAACCAGCCGTGACCGGTACAGCACCGTATAGAACATGAGGGCGCCCAGGCAGAACACGATCCCGGTGAGTGCGCCCATATCGCCTGCTTTCAGCAGCAAAGCGCCTGGGACCTGGAAGCCGGACGCCGCAGCAGTCCCCGCGGCACCGGCCTGAACGGACAACTGGCCAAGCGCTACGAGCAGCAGCCAGGCGATCGCCGTCACAATACAGGTAATCGTCTCGAGCGCGCCCCTGAAGATGACGTAGCCGAGCGCCAGGACCTCGCTATGCCGTCGCAGGACGGGGTACACTACGACGGAAAGCAGGGAGAGCGACAGCCCCATGAGCAGCACGAAGAGCGCTCCGACGGTCAGCGGGTCGGCATTTGCTGCGGCGCCGACAAGGGGGTCATTTGCATCGCGGAGGGGTTGCGACAGCGAGAGGCTCAGTATGCCGGCAACGGTGCCGACGATGTACAGCACTCCCGCGACAATCGCATTCGTTCGGTAGGTGTTCATTTACTGCCTCCTGATATCTGCGCCGGTCCGCGTTCAACGCGATTGACCGAGACCAGCGGTATGCCCAGGTCACGCACTTTCTTGAGTAGTCCGTACAGCGCGGCCTGATCGACGATCGGGCCGGTCAAGAGCGTGTCGCCATCCTCTTCCAGAGTGATGGCGAGGCCCTCGAACCCAGCGGCCCATTGAGCACCCAGATGGCCTTTGAGCCTGATCTGATAGACCATCGTTTCGTCTGAGTCACGTTTGGGCTGGAGTTCGTTCAGCATGTGTCTGTCCCTACCTTGCGGGGCGATCCTAGCATCGCCTGCCATCACACTGATAGCATATCGTCGCGCCGGTGTTAACGACCAGCCACCAAAGTGTCGTCCTGAGTGTTGTTCCGCGGGAGGGCGCGGGCAGCAGGCGACTGCCGTATCACCCGCGACGGCGCAGCGGGGAGCAGGCCGCGCTTGGCGCCGAGGCCTGGGGTCGCGGCGAGGCAACCTTAGCCCGGTCTCGGCGCCAATGCACGCGCTCACCGAGAGGCTTCGAGTTCACCGCTATGCGGCCTGACCGCGGGGGATCGCTCATCCTGGCCGGCAGGGACGGGCCACTGCCAGGCATACCAGACGATGAACAGGGTGCAGGCGACCTCGATCGCCGCGAACATCAGATAGAAGCCGTTCGGCGTCTCGCCGAGCAGCGACCAGGCGACGAAGAGGGTATGGAGCCCGCCTACCAGGATGTTCGCCCAGCGGTTGGCGCGATAGGGCAAGAGGCGGGACAGCAAGACCATCGCGATGGCGGTCTCCATCAGGATCGCCGTCACCAGCACAAACCCCTGCGTAATCGGAATGTCTCCCGCGTAGCCTTCCGCGAACCTCTTGGTTACTTCCGGCTGCAACACGGGATTGAAGAACAGCGTGTAGACGTCGGCATAGATGTAGTTGAGAACCGCGAAGATCCAAAGCGTTGAGAGCGCAACTCTCCGGCGCTCGAACCCCGTAGTCCGGTTACTGGCATTATTGGCATCATTGGCGTTCATTTGCCACTCCTTTCCTGTATTCTCTATTCGCTCACTATGCGGTGGGCCTTACCGCGAATACGTGCCGCCCTTGCGCCGTCTCCAAGGAACCCTTGCGAAGCAAGAGCACCGCGAGCCAGATCCACCAGGCGCAATGGCCCAGCGCGTAAGCCGCCACCGCCGGGATGAACAGGACCGGGATCGCCGTGAGCAGGCCCGCAATACCCAGCCCGATACCCAGATAGCTCAACGCGCGCGGGAATCGCGCACCCTGGAGTGCGGCCAGACTCACCAGCAGTGTCCACAAGCCGCCGGGGATTTCGGCCGTGCCGGAGAGGCCCTGGTGGACGGAGTCGATGGCAAGCCAGGTGGTGGCCGCCTGCGCCGGATCTTGTGCGAAGAGGGCAGTGACGTTGTTCAGGCCGGCAATGTAGACATTCCCGGCAGCGATCAGGAGGCCGGCCCAGATGAGCGCGAAGGCCTTCGCTGTGCGTGCTAGAGCCGGAGCGGCGGGCCGCACCTGCTCGTCGAGCGACTCTGCCAGGAACACCAGGCAGACGCCGAACAGCACGTAGATGAAAAAGATCCAGGTCTGGAACAGCGGTTGATTGCGTGCGAGGAAAGACACCTTTTCCCCAGGATCGGCGATGCTGGAGGTATCCAGCAGAGTGAAGTTCAGCGCGAGCCCCACCACATACGCCGCGGCGAGAATCAGGGCTGACAGGCCGCCCAGTCTCCTCAGGGTCATCTGTTCGTCTCCTTTCAGCGAATGCATCGGAATACGCCGATATCGTATCGATCGTATCGCCGGAAAGGTGGGACCGTGAAGACACCAAAGTACTAATCGAGGGTGTTGTTGTGGGGGTTGTAGCGGGTTACTGTCAGAGGAGGCCGAGCTCGCGTGCCCGTGCTATCGCTTCGGTCCGCCTTGCGACCTGCAACTTTTCGAAGATGACCCGGTTGTGCCCCTTGACCGTATTCAGGGCAAGGAACAGCCGGGCGCCGATCTCCTGGTTCGAGAGCCCTTGAGCAATCAGCCGCAATATCTCCAACTCGCGCCGGCTCAGTGGCTCAACCGTTACGGATACGGGGCTGCTGCTATCCGGCGGTGGTTGCGATTGTGGCACAACCGCAGGTTGTGCAAAGGCAGCGAGGAGTTTGTCCACGTAACCGCTCAGGGGATGAACGCGATCGTGGGACTGCCTTTCAGTGAGCCGCCGATAATCCCGAATCACGGATCGCATGGGCTCGCCTTCATCCACGAAGAGACGGATGAAGCCGCCCGGCGCGGCGAGCGCCAACGCTGCGCCCAACAGGTGCGCCGCCTGATCTTGTTCGCCGGCGAGGTGTAGGGCAACCACCTGTAGCACCATCGCCGTGAGTTGCTGATCCGCCCAACCCCGGGCTTCCGCTTCCCGACGCAAGGGGTCCAACGCTGCAAGCGCGGCGGATGGGTCACCCTGGGCGATAAACACACGTGCCTGGCTGAGGGGGAGTTCATATTGCCGTGCCAGTTGTGCGGCGGCGGCTATGTGGCCTCGTCGAATCAGGGTCAAGACCTGGACGGCCGCAATCTCCGGCAGCCGTTGCGTGAAGCCCCTATCGGCGGCAGATTGTTGCGCCCGTGCCAGCATTGCGGCTGCACCATCGACATCGCCCCGGGCCAGCTTCAAGCGCGCCAGGAATACTTCGCAGATAATGAATCGGTCGATCGCGGGATCATACCGGCGCGCCAGTTGCAGGCTCTGCCGGCCGTGCTCCTCGGCGGCATCCAGGTCGTTCCACTCGTAGAATATGCGCGCCAGGCCAATATACTCTTCACTGGCATTCGGCGGCCCCTGATCACTCAGCCGTCTCAGGGAGCGCCGGTAGATTTCGGCCGCCTCACATAGCTGGTTATCGGATTCCAGTAGTTTGCCCAGGCTGGCTGAGGCCAGCATGGTGTAGTAGGAATTCCCGTCCGCCAGGCGGATCGCTTCGGTATAGGCCTGACGGGCGGCAGCGCGGTCCCCCTGCAGTTGGTAAGCAACCCCGAACGTCCACATAGCCCTGCTGCGGAAAGGCAGGTTATCGGGGTGCAGGTACTCCAGGGCGCGGCGCGACTGGAGGATTGTGGCTTCCGGCTCGTATCGGAGGAGCGCCAGCGTGGCTCTTATGGCGGCGATCTGTCCCATCAGGTCGCGGGTTTTGGCATCGCGATCGGCGCCCAGCATCGCTGTTTCCGCCGCGCGTAGTTTCTCTTCGACACCGGTGGTCTGTCCGGCCATGAGCGATGACGTGGCAGACCGGACCCACAACCAGGGCCTGGCGTCCATTACGGTCTTTGGGAGCGTTTCCAGCCAGTTGAGTATGCCGGTGACCACGGGGAGCGAGTACAGAGGTATCCGCCCTCCCTGAATGAGCCGATCGGCGCGCTCAAGGTCATTGGCGGCCGCCGCATGGTGGAAGGCTTCGATCTCCAGGGCATTGTCTTCGTACCACTCGCTCGCGCGGATGTGGTATTGGGCCACGCGATCCGGCTGCTGGGGATACAGGGCGTGCAGCCGCAGCCGCAGCAAATCCGCAAAGAGATGGTGATAGCGATACCACCGCCGGTCGCCGTCCAGGGGCACGACGAAAAGGTTGGCTCGTTCCAGGTATTCCAGCATCTCCTGCCCGGCGCCAGGAAGAACAGGTACGGCGTCTCCGTAGGCGACGGCCTCGCACAGCGGACCGCACATGCGATCGAGGATGGAGGTACGGAACAAGAAGGTCTGAATGCTCTCAGGCTGCTGTGCCAGTACTTCTTCCAGCAGATAATCCAACACGAAGCGATGGCCGCCGGTGAACGATCGGATGAAGCTCGTCCTGTCGCCGAGTCCCGGGGTGCGCGGCACCCCTTGCAGGGCGAGCGCGGCCAGTTGCAGGCCCGCAATCCAGCCTTCGGTGCGGTCTTCCAGCGCGGTGATGTCTTCGGGCGATAGCTCAAGGTTCATCGCCTGGTTGAGGAACTCAGCTGCTTCGGCCGGGGTGAAGCGCAAGTCGGCCGCCCGTAGCTCGGTCAACTGCCCTCGCGCCCGCAGCCGCGCGAGGGGGAGCTGCGGGTCCTCCCGTGTGGCTATGGCGAGATGCATCTGTGGCGGGAGGTGCTCGACCAGAAAGGCGACGGCCTGATCCACCTGCTGCGAATCGACGAGATGGTAATCGTCGAGGACGAGCACGCAATCGGTGGGGATTGCGGCGATCTCGTTCAGCAGGTCGGTCAGGATCACGTCCAGGGGAGGTGCGTGCGACGCCTGAAGCGCCGCGAGGATGCCCGCCCCGAAATCCTTCTCGATCGTCTGTAGCGCTGCGGTGAGGCACGCAAGGAAGCGGGCGGGATCGCTGTCCACCCGGTCCAATGACAACCACGCGAAGCGCGTCTGGGGCGCGATCTGCACGAGACCAGCCACCCAGTCGCAGGCAAGTGTGGTCTTGCCGAATCCGGCAGGCGCGGAGATGAGGGTCAGCTTGCGCGCCAAGCCCTGGTTTTGGCGCAAGCCTTCATTGAGCCGGCTGATCAGGTCAGGTCGGCGGACGGCCCCAGGCCGCGGTTGCGGGATGAAGAGCTTTGTAGCCAGAACTGGCGCAGACATATATCAATAATAGCCCGGGCCTGATGCTTTTGATAACGAAGATCGGTAGTCAGTCCAATTAGGTTTATGAGTAGTCGGCCGTGCCGGCACACTACTAAGTCCCGCCTGCCGGCCCGGCCGCTTTCGTGCCGGGCAACCCTGGTTTGCAGATGCGCCACGGCATGGACGTGCTCAACCGGCGTGGCACGCAATTTGCCTATAGGGGGCCAAGCGCCTGAAGTGGGGGCGGATAGTCGGATCGGAGCTCGTTACCGCGATCGTTCTGGAACCTCTGACCGGGCTATTGCGTTCTTGCAGCCACCGTCATTCCGTTCAGGGTTCGCCACCGTGTTTGGCGCTTGCCGCGCAAGCCTCCGTTTGGGGGCTTGCGCGGCTGCCGTTTCCGCCCCGGCCCCACGAAAGAGAAACCCCGGACGATCCTACTGCATTCGGATCCTCCGGGGCCCTCGCGACGGGCTTACGTCCGCCGCAAAGCTCAACTCCCGCCGAGCTGCTTCGAACCATGTAATTCCGGTCTTCCCTGCCGTTTTGCCTTCCTTCATTCGTTCGAAGCACCTTTATTGTAGCGCCACGCCCTGCAGCGGTCAATATGCAACCAGTGCCGGCTCGGTTAAAATGGGTGAAATGCCGCGGCGCCGATGCGCCGCGATTGGGGCGGGGGGCACGGGAGGGATGGGCATGCACGCGCTGTGGACGGAGGTGGCGCGCCGGGTGGTGGCCGGGGTGGGCACGCAGCCCGGCGACCTGGTGCAGGTACAGGACCATGCCGGGCGGCCGGATGTGCTGCAGGAGGTGCTGCTGGCTGTGGAACTGGCCGGGGCGACGCCCTGGCCGGACATCGCCCCGCCGGCCCACCTGCGGCGGCTGATCCGCGCCGGGCGGCCGGAGGTGCTGGCCGCCTGGGACGCGCGGCGCGCGCCGCTGCTGCGCGAGGTCGCGCGCGTGCTCGTGCTGACCGGCGGCGCGCCCGACTTCCGGCGTTTGCCGGAGGCGAGCCGCGACGCCTGGCTCGGCGCGCTGAGTCGCGTCGGCGCGGCCGAGGAGGCGCTACGGCTCCCTATGTTGCTGCTGGCGGTGCCCACCCGCGAGCGCGCCCGGCGGCTGGGCATGACGCTCGCCGCGCTGGAGGCGGCTGTGCTGCCCGCGCTCGCCGTGCCCGCGGCCGATCTGCAGGCCGCGATTGCCCGGATGCTGGACGCGGCGGCGGGCGCGCGGCGGCTGGTGGTGCGCACGCCGCCGGATCACACGCTCGTGCTGCCGCTCGCAGACCGGCCGTGGATGAGCGACGACGGCGCCGTCGACGCGGACGACCGCGCGCGGGGCGCCATCGTCTCGAACGTGCCCGCGGGGTCGGTCTACACGACCGTGCAGGAAGACGCGGTGCAGGGGCAGGTGCGGGTGCCGGTCGCCGGACCGGCGCGCGACGCCGTGCTGACCTTCGAGGGCGGACGGATCACGACAATCGCGGCGGCGACGGGCGGGGCGGCGCTGGCCCGCATGCTGGACGGCCACACGGGCGAGCCGCGGCGCGTGAGCCACCTGGGCGTGGGCGTCAACCCGGCCCTGCGGGCGCCGACCGGCTGGACGATCGTGGACGAGCACCTGCCGGGCGCGCTCTTCCTGGCGCTGGGCGAGAACCGCTACATGGGCGGCGCCAACGAGTCATCGCTGAACGTCGACTACGTGCTGCCCGATGCCACGCTGCTGGTCGACGACCGCCCGATCGTGCAGGACGGGCGCGCCGTCGTCTGAGGCGGCGGGCTAGGCGACGCGGCGGCCGTCCTGGAATACGGCGGCGACGAGCCGCAGGGCGGCGAGATCCTCCAGTGGGTTGGCGTCGAGCAGCACCAGGTCGGCGACCTGGCCCGGCGCGATCGTGCCGCGGCGTGCCTCCTCGCCGAGCAGGCGGGCGCCACCCAGCGTGGCCGCCTGCAGCGCCGCGACCGGCGCCATGCCGCACTCCACCATGAGCTCGATCTCGCGCGCGATGCGCCCGTGGCGCACCGAGCCGCCGCCCGCATCAGTGCCGGCGGCGATGGGCACGCCCAGGCGCACGGCGCCGGCCACGGCGGCGCGGGCGCTCTCGCGCAAGTTCTCGGCGCGGCGCACGCGGGCTTCCGGCCAGCCGACCTCGCGCGCGTAGAAGAGCCAGGCGTCCCAGACCGAGAGCGTGGGCACCAGCGTGGTGCCGTGCGCGGCCATGGCGGCGAGGTCGTCGGGCTCCAGCAACATGCCGTGCTCGATCGAGTCGACGCCGCTGCGGGCGGCCAGGCGGCAGCTTTCGGTGTCGTTGGCGTGGCAGGCGATACGCAGGCCCGCGGCGTGCGCCGCCTCGACGGCGACCGCCAGGTAGGCGGCGTCGAAGGGCACCTCGGGGCCGGTCTCCGGCCGCGACTCGGGGTTCCACGGCGCGAGCGCGATCTTGATCAGGTCGGCGCCCGCCGCGACGGTGGCGGCGATGGCGGCGCGCAGGCCGTCGGCGTCCTCGAACTGGCGGGCGAAGGGCACGTAGGTGCCGCGATGGGCGATCCAGGTGCCCGCGGCATGGATGTGGGGCGCGGGGAAGGCGCCCGCCGCGGCGGCGCGGGCCAGCGGGACGTTCATGTCGGCGGCGGCGCCGACCTCGCGCGCGCTGGTCACGCCGCTGCGCAGGCTGGCGCCGGCCAGATCGACGGCGCGCAGGGTGACGACGGCGGGCGGGTCGGTGAAGCGGGCGATCCACTCCGGGCCGCCGGGGCTGCTGTAGTGGACGTGGCAGTCGATCAGGCCGGGGATGAGCGTGCGGGCCAGGCCGTCGACGACCTCGACGGTGCCGCGGCGGCCGGGCCACTCGCCGGCCGGGCCGACCCAGGTGATGGTGGTGCCGCGTACTTCGACGGCCATGTTGGGCTGGGTCGTGGGGCCGGTGCCGTCCCACAGGCGGACGTTGTCGATCAAGAGGCTCATGCCGTGGTCTCCCAGGAGCGTGGCGGCGGGGATGGCCGCGCGGGGCGCATAAAAAGGAACCCCGGACAATCCGTGGGGATCCTCCGGGGTCCTCGCAGGGGGCCGGCGCCCGCCGCCACCCGACTTGCATCGAGTGCCTTCAAACTACTCCGTGCCGGTCATCCGTCCGGTCGCCCTTTCGGTTGCCGTATCCTTCGTTCGAAGTGCCCCCATTGTAGCGCATCGCCCGCGGGGAGTCAATAGGTTGCGCATGAACAGCGCGTGAATTCCGGTGACAGGCGCGCCGGGGTGGTGGCCCGCCCGCGGCGCGTGGAGTATAATGGCAGCGCGCCCGGGAGCCCCGGCGCGAAGGAGCAGCCATGACCGCCGCGGAACGCGCGATCGCCGAAGGTATCCTGTTCACCGACCAATATCAGCTGACGATGGCGCAGCTCTATTTCCGGCTGGGCCTCCACGAGCGGCCGGCGCAGTTCGACCACGTCTTCCGCAGCTACCCAAACTACGGCACGCATCAGGCGGGCTACTGCATCAGCGCCGGGCTGGGCCCCCACCTGGCCTGGATGGCCCAGGCGCGCTTCGGCGACGCCGACATCGCCCTGCTGGCGGCGCAGCGCGGCAGCGGCGGCACGCCGGTCTTCGCGCCCGACTTCCTCGCCTGGCTGCGCGCAAACGGCAGCTTCGCGGGCTTGAGCCTGCGGGCGATTCCGGAGGGCCGCACGGTCCACCCGCAGGTGCCGTTGACGGTGGTGCAGGGACCGCTGGCGATGGCGCAGATCCTGGAGACGGCGCTGCTCAACCACATCAACTTTCAGACGTTGATCGCCACGAAGGCGGCGCGCATCGACGAGGCAGCCCGCGGGCGCACAGTGATGGAGTTCGGGGCGCGGCGCGCGCAGGATCTGGCGGCGAACGCGGGCACGCGCGCGGCGCTGATCGGCGGGGCGAGCTTCAGCTCGAACGTCGGCATGTCGCACGTGCTGGGCTTCCCGCCCAAGGGCACGCACGCACACAGCCTGGTGCAGCTGTTCATGACCCTTGGCGAGGGCGAGCTTGGCGCTTTTCGCGCCTATGCCGACGTCTATCCCGACGACTGCCTGCTGCTCGTCGACACGATCAACACGCTGGAGAGCGGTGTGCCGAACGCCATCCGCGTCTTCGAGGAGCTACGGGCGCGCGGGCACACGCCGGTCGGCATCCGGCTCGAACTCGGGCGACCTGGCCTATCTGAGCATCCAGGCCGCGGCCCAGCTGGACGCGGCGGGCTTCGCGGACACGGCGATCGTGCTGTCGAACAATCTGGACGAGCTGATCATCTGGCAGATCATCACCCAGATCACGACCGAGGCGCCGCGCTACGGCGTCGACCCGAACCAGCTATTGAACCGCCTCGTCTACGGCGTGGGCACGCGGCTGATCACGTCGGAGGGCGACCCGGCGCTCGACGGGGTTTACAAGCTGGTCGCGGTTGAGCGCGACGGTGCCTGGCAGCCGGCGATCAAGATCTCGGAGTCGCCCGACAAGACGCCGAACCCGGGCAACAAGCAGGCCTGGCGGCTCTACGACCGGCGCGGCAAGGCGACGATGGACCTGCTCGGGCTGGCGGGCGAGGATCCGTTGCAGACGCTGCCGATGACGGCGCACCACCCGTCCGATTACACCAAGACGCGCCCGCTGGCCGCCGACGAGATCGCCACGATCGAGCCGCTGCTGGTCGAGATGCTGCACGAGGGCCGGCTGGTCGCCGATCTGCCGACGATCGAGGAGATGCGCGCCACCCGCGACGCAGATCTGGACCGCCTGGACCCCGGCGTGAAGCGCCTGCTTAACCCGCACATCTACCACGTATCGCTGACGCCGCAGCTGTGGGACCTGAAGCAGCGGCTGATCGCGTCGGCGATGCAACAGAGCCGCTAGTGGCCGCCCCGGCAGCGCCGGAGCCGGCCGGAGAGCGCCGCAGCATGGATTACCTCTTCGCCCCGGATCGCCTGGACACGCCCGCGTTCACCGTCCGCTCGTATGAGCCGGGCGACGGCCCGCTGCTGAGCGAGGCGGCCGTGAGCTCCTACGAGCACCTGCGCACCTTCATGCCGTGGGCGCGCCCGACTTACCCGGTCGAGGAGGCGGAGCGGCGCTGCCGCGAGTGGTGCGGGCGCTACCTGCAGGCGACCGATTTCGTACTCGGCATCTTCAGCCCGGCGGGCGATCGCCTGCTCGGCGGCACGGGCTTCCACTTGCGCGACCAGCCGCTGCGCCGCGGGAGCGCCGACATCGGCATGTGGATCCGGGCGGACAGCGCGGGCCGCGGCCTGGGCACGCAGGTGCTGCTGGCGCTGCTCACCTGGGGCTTCAGCGCGTGGCCCTGGGTGCGCCTGACCTGGCACTGCGACACGCGCAACCTGGCCAGCGCGCGCACGGCGTATAAAGCGGGCATGCTGCTGGAGGGCTGCCTGCGGCAGGACGAGGTGGCGGCGGACGCGTCCGAGCGCCGCGACACCTACGTCTTCGCGGCGCTGCGCGGCGAATGGACCGCCCCCGGCTCCGCCCCTCCTACTGCTGCTTAATCGCCGCCGCGTCCAACTGCGGCACACCGTTATGCACCACCACCGTCCACGTGCCGGCGAACCGCTTGGTGATCGTCTGCCCGCCCGGCGCCGCATCCTCGCTGACGATCGACACCTGGACCGCGTGCTGCCCATCGGGTAGCGCCGTCGGCGCCGGGATCGGGTCGCTCACGATGGGCTGCAGGTCGGCGACCCAGACGCGGCGGGTTGTGGCGAAGCCCGCGGCGAACTGCGCGTAGGATCCCTGCTGCTGCTGCATCCGTGCCGTCAGGTAAGCGTAGGCCTGGCGGTAGTTCTGCGCGGCGATCGCCTGGTAATAGAGCAGCACGACCTGCTCCGGGTAGACGGGCGGCTGGGGCGGGCCGAAGGTGAAGTCGAGGTGCGTCTCGGTGGGCGCGTAGGCGCGCGTCGCCGGGTTCCAGCGATAGTAGCGGGTGCGGCGCAACTGCGAGCGGTCGTAGAGGCGGTCGCCGACGACGACGCCGTCGGCGTACGGGTTGGCGGCGCCGGGCGGCGTGCCGAGGCCCGCGCCCCCGTCGCCGTCGAAGCCGCCGTCGTTGCGCCAGGCGCCGTAGCGGGGCTCGTAGCTGAAGATGTTGATGCTGGAGCGGTGCGCGCCCGCGCCGCTGGTGATGATGATCTGTTCGCCGCCGCTGCCGTGCAGGGCGGCGACCTGGGCGGCGGGCGGCCACTCGGTGACGGGCGTGCGGGGCGGCAGGATGTAGGCGCCGCCCGCGGCGCAGTCGGGGCCGGCGTAGAACCAGCGCACCTGCCCGAACGCGGCCGCATCGGGCAGAGGCGTGCCCTGGTCGTTCAGCAAGGGCGCGCCGAGGAGCACCAGGCGGCCGGCCTGGCCGCTCACCGTGACGGGCCGGTCGAGGGCGACGCGGAACTCGGCGCCGGCCCACTGCTGGAGCGCCGCCGCGCTGCAGGCGCCGGGCGTGGCGCGCGCCCCAATCAACTCGCCGACGATGGGCCCGCCGTCGGGCGGGTAGGTCAGCAGCCCGGCGTCGACGGTGACGGTCAGCGGCACGGCGACCGTTGGTACCTGCGCGGCCGCGGCCGTCGGGGGCAGGCTGGCCGCGGGCTGGGTCGCGGCCGGCGCGGCGGCCGCGGGCGTCGGACTCGCGGGTGGCGGCGCGGTCGCCGTGGGCGGCAGGGCGGTGGGCGGCGTGGCGGGCGCCAGGGTTGCGGTGGCAGGCGGCACGGTGGCGGTGGCAGGCGCGAGCGTCGCGGTGGCCGGGGCCGCGGGCGCCGTGGGCGCGAGGGTGGCCGTGGCCGGGGCGCTGGTCGCGGGCGCCAGCGGCGTCGCGGTGGGTGGGGCCGGGCCGCAAGCGATCAACGCAGGAAGCAGGGCGGCGGCGAGCAGAAGTGTGGCTGTGTGGCGACGAGTGGGCTGCGGATGCGGCATGGTGGCGTGGCTTTCTCCCGATCTCCGTTCAGGTTCGTGTCGTGTGGCGGCCGGGCGGGCTGCCGCGGATGCCAGCACGGCGGGTGCCACGGATGAAGCGCCCCCTTCCGCCGCGGTGCGGAAGGGGGCGCGGCCATTGGAGCCTTTGTGGCTTCGATCAGGCGGGGTTCGCGCCGAGCGTGTTGCTGCCCTGGGCGAACTGCTGCGGCCCGGCCTGTTGGAGCAGGGTCGGCGTGCTCTGCTCGATCTTCTGCGAGGTCTCCTCTTCCTGCTGCAGATTCTGCTGCAACAGTTGCATGATCTGCTGCTGCTGCATCGCCTTGGCCGTGGCGATCAGGCCGCGGTAGGTGGCGATCTCCCAGTGCTCGATCTGGTCGCCGTGGGCGCCGATGGCCAGGTTCAGGAGCGCTGGGGTGTCGCTGGTGGCCTCCATGGCCTGCTTGGCGCCCTCGACGAGCGCCTTGGCCTCGTCGTTGTCCGCCCGTTCGGCGGGAATGCCGAGCAGGCTACAGACCTGGCGCAGGTTGTCGACCTGGTGCTGGGTCTGCTGGATGTGGACGTTGAGGACCTGCTGGACCTGCGGCGCCGTGGCCTTCTTCAACATCTCCTCCATGCCCTTCAGGTAGCGGTGCTCCGCGTCCAGCAAGCCCTGGATATCGTGGTTAAACTGCTGTTGCAGCGTGGTAATCGCCATAGACTGGTCCTCCATTTCGTTGGCGCCGGGCCGGCTGGGCTCCACGTACTTCGGCGCGCACCGCGCCCGGACACAGGTTTCCCAGCAAATCATGTGCCAGATCAGCGCATGCTGTCGCGCGTTGGCAGGGGACGGCCACAGGTGCTACAATACAGGAGAACACTGGGGTCCGTCCTGCCTCTAGCGGCACCGGCCCCGCGGCGGGTCGCGCCGGCGCGGCCCTGCCGGTGACGACGAAGGGAGACAGGGATGGATAGTTTCGGCGCCCGGTCCGAATTGGCGGTAGGATCGCACCGCTACGCGATTTACCGCTTGGACGCGCTGGCCCCGCACGGGCTCGACATCACGCATTTGCCTTATTCACTGCGCATTCTGCTCGAGAACTTGCTGCGCACGGAGGACGGTAAGGCCGTTACGGCGGACGATATCCGCAGCCTGGCGGCCTGGGACCCGCAGGCGGCCCCGGAGACGGAGATCAGCTTCACCCCGGCGCGGGTGCTGCTGCAAGACTTCACCGGCGTGCCGGCCATCGTCGACCTGGCGGCGATGCGCGACGCGATGGCGCGCCTGGGCGGCGACCCCGCCCGCATCAACCCGCATGCAGCCGGTCGAGCTTGTGATCGACCACTCGGTGCAGGTCGACGCTTACGGCTCGGAGGCGGCACTGCTCATCAACGCCGAGCTCGAGTTCGAGCGCAACCGCGAGCGCTATGCGTTCCTGCGCTGGGGCCAGGACGCGTTCGAGAACTTCAAGGTGGTGCCACCGGATACGGGCATCGTGCACCAGGTCAACCTGGAGTACCTGGCGCGCGTCGTCTTCACGAGCGAGACGGCCGGGGACGACGGCGCGACGCTCGCCTACCCGGACACGCTCGTGGGCACCGACTCGCACACGACGATGGTGAACGGCCTGGGCGTGCTGGGCTGGGGCGTCGGCGGCATCGAGGCCGAGGCGGCCATGCTCGGCCAGCCGGTCGCCATGCTCATCCCGCAGGTCGTCGGCTTCCGGCTGGCCGGGGAGCTGCGCGAAGGCGTGACCGCGACCGACCTGGTGCTGACGGTCACCGAGATGCTGCGTAATAAAGGCGTGGTCGGCAAGTTCGTCGAGTTCTACGGCCCGGGCTTGCCCGCGCTGCCGATCGCGGACCGGGCGACCATCGCCAACATGGCGCCCGAATACGGTGCCACGTGCGGTATCTTCCCCGTCGACGCGGAGACGCTGCGCTACCTGCGCTTCACCGGGCGAACGGAGGAGCAGGTCGCGCTGGTCGAGGCCTACTGCCGGGCGCAGGGCCTGTTCCACACGACCGAGACGCCCGCCGCGCGCTACTCAGACAGCCTGGAGCTCGACCTGACCACGGTCGAGCCGAGCGTGGCGGGCCCGAAGCGCCCGCAGGACCGCGTGGCCCTCAGCGGGGCGAAGGAGTCGTTCGGCAAGGCGCTGCAGGTGATCCTGCACCCGGGCGGGCCGCCGAACCCGCCCAACCAGGTGCAGCGCTGGGAGGGCGAAGGCGGCAGCCCGTCCGGACCGGGCGGGCCGCCGGTGGTGGTGCCGCCGACGGCGGTCTCCGTCCAGCTGGATGAAGGCGAATTCCACATCGACCACGGCTCGATCGTCATCGCGGCGATCACCAGCTGCACGAACACGTCGAACCCGTCGGTGATGGTGGCGGCCGGGCTGCTGGCCAAGAAGGCGGTCGAGCGCGGGCTGATGGTGCAGCCGTGGGTGAAGACGTCGCTGGCGCCCGGCTCCAAGGTCGTCACGGCCTATCTCGACGCCGCGGGGCTGACGCCGTATCTCGAACAGCTGCGCTTCCACACCGTGGGCTACGGCTGCACCACCTGCATCGGCAACTCGGGCCCGCTGCCCGAGCCGATCTCTGTGGCGGTCGACAAGGGCAAGCTGGTGGTCGTCTCCGTGCTCTCGGGCAACCGCAACTTCGAGGGCCGCATTAACTCTGAGGTCAAGGCGAACTACCTCATGTCGCCGCCGCTGGTGGTGGCCTACGCCCTGGCGGGACGGATGAACATCGACCTGCAGACGGAGCCGCTGGGCACGGGCCGCGACGGGCAGCCGGTCTACCTGCGCGACATCTGGCCGACGCGGCACGAGATCGCGGAGACGATCGGGCGCTCGGTGCGCTCCGACATGTTCCAGGCGAGCTATCGCGGCGTCTTCAGCGGCGACGCGCGCTGGAACGCAGCTGCCGGTGCCCGAAGGCGACCTGTTCGCCTGGGACCCGGACTCGACCTACGTGCGCCACCCGCCGTTCTTCGAGGACATGCCGCGCGAGGCGCCGGCCGGCGTGGCGCCGATCACCGGGGCTCGCGTGCTGGCCCTGCTCGGCGACAGCGTGACCACGGACCACATCTCGCCCGCCGGCAGCATCCGGCGCTCCTCACCCGCGGGGCAGTACCTGCAGGAGCACGGCGTGCAGCATCCGGACTTCAACAGCTACGGCTCGCGGCGCGGCAACCACGAGGTGATGATGCGGGGCACGTTCGCCAACGTGCGGCTGCGCAACCGCCTCGCGCCGGGCACCGAGGGCGGCTTCACGACCTACCTGCCGACCGGCGAGGTGCTGCCGATCTACGACGCGGCGGTGCGCTACGAGGCGGCGGGCACGCCGCTGATCATCCTGGCGGGCAAGGAGTACGGCTCGGGCTCCAGCCGCGACTGGGCGGCCAAGGGCCCCGCGCTGCTGGGCGTGCGCGCGGCCATCGCGGAGAGCTACGAGCGCATCCACCGCTCGAACCTCATCGGCATGGGCATCCTGCCGCTGCAGTTCCTGGCCGAGGAGTCGGCGAGTACGCTCGGGCTGACCGGCGACGAGGTCTACGAGATCGTCGGCCTGCCGGACGCGGCGGCGAACGGCTTCGCGGACGGCAAGGAGCTACGCGTGCGCGCGCGGCGCGCCGACGGGGTGGATCTGGAGTTCACGACGAAGGTGCGCATCGACACGCCGCAGGAGCTCTTGTACTACCGGCACGGCGGGATCCTGCAGTACGTGTTGCGGCAGCTGTTGGAGGGCCACGCGCAGCCCGAGGTGGCGTCGATGGGCCTCAGCACGGTCGCGGACCCGGCGACGGGGAGCGTGCCGACCTGATCGGCAGGCACACATGACAACCGGGTCGGGAGCGCGCTCCCGACCCGGTTTGACTTTCCCCGCGCCCGCGGGCTCAGCCTTCCGGCAGGTCGGGCAGGCTCTCCGGCAGGCTCGCGGCGGCCGAGGAGCCGGCGACGAGGCGCACGCCGGTGCCCCAGGGGTCGCGCGTGCTCACGGCGCCCGGCTCGCTCGTGAACGGGAACGCGGCGGCGGCCAGCCGGTCGGCGACGCGCTGCAGCGCCGGAGCGTTGGGCACCTCGATCACGAAATAGCGCAGGCCCGCGGAGCCGTCGGGCGGGCGCGGGCCGCCGCGGCTCTGCCAGGTGTTGAGGCCGAGATGGTGGTGGTAGCCGCCCGCGGAAACGAACAGGGCGCCGGGCAAGCCGACGATGCGGCCGAAGCCGAGGGCATCCTCGTAGAAGGCGGCGGCCGCTTGCAGGTCGGCGACCTGCAGGTGGACGTGCCCCATCTGCGTGTCTGCGGGCAGGCCCGCGTCGGGCGCGTGGTCGTCGCGGATCTCGCCGATCAGGTCTTGCAGGTCGAGCGGGTCGGTTGCCATGCGGATCTGACCATTGGTCCGGGGCCAATCGGCGCGCGGGCGGTCGCGGTAGATCTCGATGCCGTTGCCGTCCGGGTCGGACAGGTACAGCGCCTCGCTGACGAGATGATCGGCGACGCCGTCGAGCGGGTAGCGGGCGCCGGCGAGGCGCTGCAGGGCGCGCGCAAGCTCGCGGCGGTCGGGCACCAGCACGGCGAAGTGATAGAGGCCGGTGGCGCGCGCCGGGTGCGGCCGCGCGCCGGGCAGGGCGACGAGGCGCAGCAGGGGGCGCGCTCCCGCGCCCAGCACGGCCGTCTGGCCCTGGCGCTGCTGCACGTGCATGCCCAGGACGTTGGTATAGAACTGGGTCGCGCGATCCAGGTCGGCCACGGTCAGGGCGACCGGGCCCATATGCGTTGCGGGGTCGATCTCGGTCTCCGGTCGGGCCGGGGTTGTGTTCATGGGTGCGTCCTCCTTGGACGGGACGGGCAGCATAAGCTGTACCGCGTACCGCACGCGGGGGCTGCCCTCATGTGGAGTATACGCAGGGCGGATCTGCCGGCCGCGCCGGCCGCCGGGCTCAGGGGCCCGGCGGCGGCGTGATCGGCGGGATGGGCGTGGGCGTGGCGCAGGCGGGCGGGGCCTGCAGAGCGTTGTAGGTGATCTTGGCGATCTGGCCGCGCGTGGCCGAGTTGAAGGGCCGGAAGTAGGGGTGGTTGCCCGGATCGCAGGGCTCGCCGGGGCCGCCGCAGGTGTAGCCGGAGACCAGGCCGCGGCAGACGGCCGTCTCGACGAAGGGCGCGAAGCTGTCGCCGAGCGGCACGTCGGCGAAGGTGGCCTCGGGCGGCGTCACGAGCGGCCAGCCGGTCGCGCCGACGATGATCTTGGCCAGTTGGGCGCGGGTGACGTCGGCGCCCGGCCGGAAGGTGCCGTCGGCGTAGCCGCTGACGATGCCGGCGTGGACGGCCGCCTCGATGTAGGCGTAGAAGGGGTGTGTGGGCGGCACGTCGGAGAAGGTCGGCGTGGGCGGCGTGTAGGCGGGCACGGCGAAGGCGCCGACGACGATTTTGACCATCTGGGCGCGCGTGGTGGCATTATACGGCCGGAAGGTGCCGTCGGCGTAGCCCGAGATGATGCCGCGGCAGGCCAGGTAACTCACCGGGGTGAAGAAGTAGTCCGAGCCGCAGACGTCGAGGAAGCCGGAGCCGCACGAGTCCGACGGGTGCGTGACGCGCACGGGAGCCGGCGCCGGGGCGCCGGGTGCCGGGGCGGCGGGCAGGCTCCAGGCGTTGAGGTAGCAGCCGGACACCCAGTAGATGAAACCGTGGGCCACCGCCACGCCGGAGTAGGTGGCTCCGGCATAGTCGGAGACGAGCAGGCGCAGCAAGGCACCGCTCGCCTCGTCGAGGATCGCGAGACCGCGGCTGGTGTTGACGAAGACGAGGCCATTGGCGACGGCGATGTTGGCCCAGACCAGACCCAGGTCGGGTGAGGCCCAGCGCACGGCGCCGGACGTCGGGTCGAGCGCGTAGATGTGGGCGGGGAGGCCCGCGACGAAGAGCGTGCCGCCCGCGCCGGTGCGCGCGTCGTAGGCCGGGGCCACGCCGACGGTGACGCCGAGCGTCTGCTGCCAGACGGGGCCGGCGCCGACGTCGTCGAGGCGATAGGCGTAGAAGGTGCCGTCCTTGTGGTTGGCGCCGACCAGGGGCGTGCCGGCGGCATCGTGGAAGATGACCGGCGTGGTGCCGAAGTCCAGATCCTCGTCCTTAGCCCCTTCCTGATAGGCCGCGCGGATCGCCAGGGTGCGCGGGTCGAGGGTGACCATGGCGCGCGTATAGTCCTGGCCGGGCGCGCGGTCCTCGCCGGTGGCGACGACGAGCGTGTGCCCGTCGGCGCTGAGGGCGGGCGATTGCCAGAGGCTGCCGCCGATCTGGCCGGCCGGCACGAAGGCCTGTTCGGCGAGGGTGTGGCCGTCGTCCGGCGCAATCGAGCGCACGGCGCCGCGCACCTGCGGCGCGTCGCACTCGGAGGCGACGCCGACGTAGACGCGGCTTTGCGCAATCAGCGGCGAGGCCCAGGCGAACGCGCCCGGCTGGCCGAGGTCGTTGCGCCAGCGGATGGCGCCGGTCGCGGCGTCGAGGCCGTAGTAGGCGCCGCCCCCGCCGCCCGCGACGACGAGCGAGCCCGAGACGGCGGCCGTGGCGCCGATGCCGACGTTGAAGCAGTCGTTCACGCGCCCGAGGTCGGCGGACCAGAGCGGCGTGCCCGTCTGCGCGTCCATCGCGAAGAAGTTGGAGCCGGTGATCACGCTGCTGGCGACGTAGACCCGGCCCTCGGCCACGACGGGCGAGCTCGAAGACGGGCTCGGGCCGCTGCCGATCTGCGCCTGCCAGCGGGGCACGAGGGAGTCGACCGCGGCGGGACTCAGCAGCGTTTCATCGGGATTCGTGTTGGTTCGCGTGATGTCCGCGCCGTACATCGGCCAGTCGCCGGTCGCCGCGGGGGCGACCGGGGCGCGCGGGGACGGGCGGCGCGGCGAGAACCGGGAGCCCGGCCGGCGGCGCGCCGCCGGCCAGGGGCAGGAGGGCGACGAGCGCCGCGATGACGGCGCCCGCCGCCCGTCTGGGGCGGGTAGGCATGGGCTAGCGATTAGCTCCTGTCGTACAGGCGGTCCCGTCCACGAGCGCGTTATACGCGATCTTGGCGATCTGGCCGCGGGTCGCATCGTTGTACTGCCGGAAGTAAGGCCGGTTCTGGGGGTCGCAGGGCTCGCCGGGGCCGCCGCAGTCGTAGCCGGAGATCACCCCGTGGCAGACGGCGGTCTCGACGAAGGAGTAGAAGGCTGAGCCGGGCAGGACATCCTCGAACGAGCCGGTCGCTGGGTTCTGCAAGTCCCAGCCCGCCGCGACCGTCACGATCTTGGTCAATTGCCCGCGCGTCACGTTGTTGTAGGGGCGGAAGTAGGGCCGGTGCGCGGCGTCGCACGGCTCGCCCGGCCCGCCGCACGTGTAGCCGCTGACGATGCTGTGCGCCGCGGCCGTCTCGATGACGTCGAAGAAGGGGAAGTCCGGCTTCACGTCGGCGAAGGTGTAGCCGCCGGCCGGAGGCGTGGTGATCGGGATGCCGAAGCCGAGCACGACGATCTTGACCATCTGGGCGCGGGTGGTGGAGTTGTAGGGCCGGAAGGTGCCGTCGGCGTAGCCGGAGATCACGCCGTGGCAGGCCAGATACTCAACCGGTTGGTAGAAGTAGTCCGTCGGGTGGACGTCGCTAAAGCTGAGCCCGCAGGGCGTCTCGGTGGCGGTGGGCGTGCTGCTTGGGCCGGGCGGCGCCGTGGGCGTGGCCGTGGCGCCGGGCGGCGGCGTGGCGGTCGGCGCCACCGGCGTGGCGCTGGCGCCTGGGGGCGGGGTGGCAGTCGGCGGCACGGCCGTCTCGGTCGCCGCGATGGCCGTCGCGGTGGCGGGCAGCGGCGTATCGGTCGGCGGCAGCGGGGTGCTCGTCGGCGGCACGGGCGTGGCGCTGGGTGGGACGGGCGTGTTCGTCGGCGGGACGGGCGTGTCCGTCGGCGGCGCCGCGGTGGGCGTCGGCGTGGGGGCGCCCGCGGGCAGGCTCCAGGCGTTGATGTAGCTGCCCGAGACCCAGTAGATGAAGCCGTGCGAGACGGCAACGCCCGAGTTGCTGCTGCCGGAATTCTGCGGCGTGATCGAGCGCAGCAGGCTGCCGTCGGACTTCGCTGCGGATCTGCAGGCTGGAGCCCGTGTTGATGAAGAGCAAACCGTTGGCGACGGCGAGGTTCCCCGCGTAGCCGGCCGTCACCGAACCGGCGGCCCAACGGTTGGCGCCGGTCGCCGGGTCCAGCGCATAGACCTGGGCGCCGCCGCCCTCGGCGAAGAGGGTGCCGCCGTTGCCGAAGGTGGGATCATAGGCGGGCATGGCGCCGACGGTAACGCCGATACTGCGCGACCATGCCGGACCCGCGTTGATGTTGCTGATGACGAAGGCGTAGAAGGTGCCGTTCTTGTGGTTAGCGCCGACCATACCGCGCCCCGCGGCGTCGTGGAAGACGACGGGGGTCGTGCCGTAGTCGAGATCCTCCCCGGGGTTGCCCTCCTGATAATGCTGGAGGACCTGCAGCGTGATCGGGTCAAGCGAGACCATCGAGCGGGTGAGGTCGCACACAGAGCAGCTATAGTCCTCGCCGGTGGCGACGATGAGCACGCTGTGGTCGGGGCTCATGACGGGCGAGTTCCAGATGCCGCCCCCGCGCTCGCCGGGGTTGACGAAATACTGGCTGGCAAGCGTGGCCCCGGTGGTCAGGTCGGCGCTGCGCACCTCGCCGCGCACGGAGGGGTTGTCGCAGCGCGAGGCGATGCCGAGGTAGGTGCGGCCGTAGTCGTTCAGCGGCAACTCCCAGGGGAAGCCGCTGACCCCGACGTTCATGGTGTTGGTCCAGACCTTCGTGCCGTCGATGGTGCTCACGCCGTAGTAGGCGGGATTGCTGCTCGCGTTGTCGGCGCCGACGACGACGGTCGTGCCGGAGACGGCGGCCGTCGAGCCGATGCCCACGTTGAAGCAACTGGCGCGATAGCCAATACCTTGGGCCCAAACGGGGCTGCCGCCCACGGCGTCGAAGGCGAAGAAGTTGGGCCCGCTGGCGGCACTGCTGCCGATGTAGAGCACGCCGTCGCTGACGACGGGGCTGCTGGACGAGGGCGTGCCGTTGCTGCCGATGTTGGCTTGCCAGCGTTGCACCAATTGGCTCACGTTGCCGGCGTTGATCGTGGTCTCGGCGGGGTTGAAATTGGTGCGGGCGATATCATGGCCCAGCATCGGCCAATCGGCCGGGTCGGCGACGGCGGGTGACGGCGCGGGCGCCGCCGCGCCGGTCTGGCCGAGCAGCCCGCCGAGGGCGAGCAGGCTGAGCAGTGTGATCACGCGGATGGCGCGGGTCGACATGTGCGAGTGCTCCCTTCTTCCTGAAGCGGGGGCCGGCCGGGCCCCGATCGGTTGGGTCGCCCCGGCGGGGCGAGCGCGGTGCGCCGCGGCACGCGTCCCCGCCGTGCGTGCGGCGAGGGCGCTCCTCGACTAGCGCGCTGCCTCTCCAGCACAGGCCGTTCCACCCGTCAGCGCCCCCACCGCGATCTTGGCGATCTGGCCGCGGGTGGCATCGTTGCCCTGGCGGAAGTAGGGCCGGTTCGCGGCGTCGTTGTCGGCGCCGACTACGAGTAGCGTGCCGCAGACGGCGGCGGTCGACCCGATGCCGACGTTGAGGCAGTCGTCGCGGTAGCCCCGGCTGCGTGCCCAGACGGGGCTGCCGCTGATGGCGTTGAAGGCGACGTAGTTGTCGCCGCTGGCGGCGCTGCTGCCGACGTAGAGGACGCCGTCGCTGACGACGGGGCCGCTCGACGACGGGGTGCCGTCGCTGCCGATGTCGACCGGCCAGCGCTGTGCCAACTGGTCGACGTTCCCGGCGTTAGTCGTCGCTTCCGCCGGATTGAAGTTCGTCCGGACGATATTATGGCCGTACATGGGCCAATCGGCCGGGTCGGCGCCGGCGGGGGCGGGGCGGATGCGGCCGCGCCCGCCCGGCCGAGCAGCGCGCCGAGCACGAGCAGACTGAAGACCGCGATCGCGCGGGTGGCGCGGGTCGACATGTATGAGCGCTCCTCGTTGCTGACGCCGGGTGCAAGGGCCCGGTGCGCGCCGCCTTCGGGTGGGGTTCCGGGGGCCGCCGGATCCGGGCGCGGCGCGGACGAGTTCGGCTGTCTGGCGGCATTATACCCGATCCGGCCGCTCGATTTTCCGGCGTGTCCACCTTGCCGTCACGTTATCGCCGCTGCCGTCAGGAACGACAACTAAATTCTCATCCTTGTTACCCTGTATTGACCATACCGCGGTGTAGTCCGTCACGCGCAGAGGCGAGAATGGGGACGAGACACCCGAGTTCGGATGCGTGCCGCCCGGGTGCCGGAGAATCAATCGGGCCGTCGTTTCCCCGTCGCCGCGTGGGCAGGCGGGGTAAGGAGTATTAGCGGTAATGAAGGTCTCACACATTCTTGGTACTTTGGTCCTGCTGGCAGCCCTGTTGCTGCCGGCCGGCATCGCGCAGGCCGCGCCCCTGCACCCCGGCGTTGCGAGCCCGGTCCGCGGCTTCACCATGACGCCGAAGTCCGCGACCTATATGGTGGTCCCGGGCACGGTGTTTGAGGGTGCCGTCAAGCTGCATAACCTTGGCAACGAGCCGCTGCGCGTGACCCTGGCGATGGCCAGCCGCAGCGGGTGGGCGACGGCCGTCGAGCAGACGCAAGTCGTCATCCCGGCATTCGGCACCGTCGTCGTCAAAGTCTGGGTCAAGATCCCCCGCCTGTCGGTGACGAGCGCCGATATGGCCTACGTAAAGGCCTCGGACGGTGCCAACGTCCAGGAGTCCTGGTTCACCCTTGTCATGCCCATGAGCCACGACTAGTTCCGTGCTGTTCGGACAGGGGTGCGCGCCCGGCCGCAAGGCCGGGCGCGCTTTCATTTCCCCTCGGCAGGCGGAGGTGCGATCATGCAGGCGGCGCAGCGGCGTGAAGAGCAGCCAGGCGGCCAGGAGGAGGGGGCCGGCGGCCGGGATCAGCAGCGTGGCGCGCAGCCCGAGGGTGCCGCCGAGCAGGCCCCCGAGCAGGAACCCAACGGGGAGGGCGCTGCGGCTGATGAAGCGCGCGGTGGCCGCGATGCGGCCCTGCAGCCGATCGGGCGTGATGGCCTGGCGCAGGCTGCCGACCGTGACGATATACGTGGTGGCGCCGAGGCCGGTGAGCGCCAGCCCGCCGGCCAGGACAGCCCCGGCCACGAGGGCCGGGCCCGCGGCCAGCGGTACAAGCAGCGCGCCCGCGCCCATGACCCCCACGGCGCCGATGATGGTCGGCCCGGTGCCGAAGCGCCGCGCGGTGCTGGCCGCCGGCAGCGCGCCCAGCAGGCCGCCCGCGCTGCCGGCGGCCAGCACCGCGCCGAGCAGGGCCGGGCTCAGCCCCAGGTCACGCTCGGCGTAGAGCACGCGCAGGGCGCCCTGGATGGCGAAGAACAAATTGGCCCCACCCGAGGCGGTGACGAGCAGGCGCAGCAGCGGATTGCCCCAGAGCGCGGCGAGCCCCTCGCGCATCTCCGCGGTCAGGCGGCGGCCGGGCAGGCGAGGCCGCGCGGGCTCGCGCGCGCGGATGCGCGCGAGATAGGCTACCGAGACCAAATAGGAGAGGGCATCGACCAGCAGCGCGGCGGGGGCGCCGATCGCCTGGACGAGCGCTCCGGCGAGACCGGGCCCGCCGATCTCGGCGGCCGAGGCACTGGCCTGGAGCCGGCTGTTGCCCGCCAGGAGGGCGGCGCGCGGCACGAGGCTGGGCAAATAGGCGTTGTAGGCGACCTCGAAGAAGACGGCCAGGATGCCGGACAGGAAGGCCACGCCGTAGAGCACCGGCATGGCGAGCAGGCCGAGCGCGGCGGCCGCGGGGATGCAGCCGATGAGCAGGGCGCGGCCGAGGTCTGTGGCGATGAGCACGCGGCGCCGGGCCATACGGTCGACCCAGGCGCCGGCCGGCAGCCCGATCAGCATCCAGGGCAGCGTTTCGACGGCGCCGAGCAGGCCCATTTCGGCCGGCGTAGCGCCGAGCGCGAGCACAGCCGTCAGCGGCAGGGCCAGCGCGGTGACCTGCCCGCCCAGCAGCGAGACCGTCTCGCCGATCCAGAGGCGGCGGAAATCGGCCCCTCCGGCCGGCGCGGACGTGGCCGCTCGGGGGCCGGGGAGCGCTTCTTCGCGGGTGTGCGGCATGCAACCTTCTTGGTGCGGATGCGGTATACTATAAGGTCGTAGGGCAGTGAACGCCCTCGGATCTATGCGGCCGGCCGGGCTCGCGCGCGATGCGGCGGTCCAGATGTTTGCGCCTACTCTATTCTAGCGCACTGTGGTGCCATCCCGGATGGGGTGGATCGGGAGGTTGTCGGGAATGACTGTCGCGGAGACGGGCTCAGCCTACCGGGGCCCGTCGATTGTTGCAGAGAGCTTGCGCAAGGTCTATGGGGACCTGGTCGCGGTGAATAATGTGAATCTGGTGATCCGCCCGGGCGAGATCGTGGGGTTCCTGGGCCCGAACGGCGCCGGGAAGACCACCACGCTCAAGATGCTGACCGGACTGCTGCGCCCCACCGCCGGCCGTGCGCTGATCATGGGCCACGACATCCAACGCGAGCCCGTGGCGGCGAAGGCGGAGTTCGGGTATGCGCCCGACACCCCGAACCTGTACGGCAAGCTGAGCGGCTGGGAGTTCCTGCGCTTTATGGGGCGTCTCTACCGCGTGCCGCCCGCCCAGGTGGAGCGCCGCGCCGGGGAACTGCTGCGGATGTTCGAGCTGGAAACGGCGTCGAGCGATCTGATCGAGGGCTACAGCCACGGCATGCAGCAGAAGATGGCGCTGGCGGGCGCACTCATCCATGACCCCAAGGTGCTCTTCCTCGACGAGCCGACGGTGGGCCTCGACCCGCGCTCGGCGCGCCTGATCAAGGACCTGCTCGGGCAGCTGCGCGACATGGGCACGGCCGTGTTCTTCTCGACCCATATCCTGGAGATCGCGGAGCGGATGTGCGACCGCGTGATCATCATCAACAAGGGCGAGATCATCGCGGCGGGGACGATGGCCGAGCTGCGCGCGCGCGGCGGGCAGGGCTCGCTGGAGGACATCTTCCTCAACCTGACGGGAGGCGCCGAGTACGCCGAACTGGCCGAGGTGCTCTCGTGATCGCGGATACCAGGCTGCTGCTCGGTCTGCGGCTGCAGATCACCTGGAACGGGTTCCGCAGCCGCAGCCTGGCGCGCAAGCTGTTGCTGATCGGCGTGGCGATCTGGATCGGGGCGAGCGTGGTCGTGGCCTCGGGGGCGATCGGCTACGGCGCGGGCGCGCTGCTCGATCAGTTTCCCCACGCGGGGCTGGACTCCCTGCTGCCGGGGGCGATCCTCGCCGCCGTGATGATCATCTTGCTGCTCAGCAGTTTCGGCATGGCGCTGGGCTCGCTCTTCCTCAGCAGCGATCTGGACCTGCTGATGACGGCGCCGGTCGACCGGCGGGCGGTCTTCCTGAGCAAGCTGCTCGACGGCATGGGCGTCAACTACCTCATCGTCCTGATCGCCGCGGGGCCGGCCCTGCTCGCGTACGGCTTGAGTCTGGGCTACGGTCCGGCCTACTACATCCTGGCCATCCTGGCGCTGGTCGCGGCGCCGCTGCTGCCTGAGGGCCTGGGCGCCCTGCTGGTGATGCTGGTGGCGCGCTTCGCCCCGGCGCGGCGCGTGCGCGAGGTGCTGGGGCTCGCCGCCGCGCTCTTCGGCATCAGCTGCAGCCTGATCGGCCAGACCTCGCGGCTCTGGGTCGGCAACTTCACGGGCACCACGCGGCCCGACCTGGAGGCGCTGCGCGCGCAGGTGACCGAGATCGCGAACCTGCCGCTGCCGCCGCTGCTCGCCGGGCGCGGGCTGGCCGCCGCCGGCATCGGAGCGTGGGGCGCGGCCGCGGTGCCGACCGTGGCGTTCCTGGCGCTGACACTGGGCTTCTTCGCGGGCTGCGTCTGGCTGGCCAACTCCTGGTACGCGGCGGGCTGGGTGCGGATGCAGAGCGCGGGCAGCGCCAAGCGCAGCCGGGCGCGGGCCGAGCGCGCAGCGGCGAGCAGTGGCCTGCTGGGTCGCGCCCCCGCCACGCTGGCGCTCGCGCTGAAGGACTGGCGCGTGATCCCCCGCGACCTGCGCAACTTCGCCCAGGTGCTGGGGCCCCTGGTGCTCATCCCGGTGGTCTACATCAACCTGCTGGGCGGCCGCGGGCAGGGCTTCAACGCCCTGGAGGCGGCGAACCAGTGGGCGGCCGGCCGGGTCGACCCGACAAGCGTCTTCCTCGCCGCCGGGATTCTGCTGTCGTCGGCGTTGGTGGTCACGCAGATCAGCTCGACGGCGATCAGCATGGAAGGCGCCTCTTGGTGGATTCTGAAGACCGCGCCGGTGTCGCCCGAAGAGCTCGCGCTGGGGAAGTTCCTCACCGCGGAGGTGCCGTTCGTGGTATTGAGCAGCCTGCTGATCGTCGGAGCGTTTCTCTGGCGCGGCTTCAGCGTGCTCGGCTTGCTCTACGGTTGGTTCGGGATCCTCTTGCTGGGTAGTGGGATGCTGGCGATGGCGTTGGGCTTCGGCATGCGCTGGCCGCGCCTCGATTGGGATGACCCGCGGCGGATGCGCTCGGGTTACGCCATGCTCGCATCGTTTGCCGCCGAGATCCTGCTTGGGCTACTCGGCGGGGGCTTGCTCTGCCTGCCCCTGGTGGCCGAGGTGCTGGCGCCGGACTGGGTAGCGCCGGCCTGGATCGTCGGCATCCTGGGCGCGACCGCGCTGACGGTGGCCCTCGCCTATGCCGTGGTGCAGATCGGGCTACAGCACTTGCCGGAGGTCGGCGAGTCCTGAGCGCGCCCGTGTCAGGGACGCGCGGCACGCCGCGCGCCCCTGACTAGCGGGCTAGTTACTTGCCGTCGGCCGGGCCGATGTAGCCGGCGGGATCGCCCCTGACTCGGGCGGGTCGGTCGGGTGGATACCCCGCACGCTCGACTTGGGTACGCGCGTGATCGGCAGAGGATGTACACCTCCGTCCACTGCCGCCAGATCCTCGAGCGCGACGTCCTGATCGTCCGTCTCGGCGATCTCGGTCGATTTCTGCTGCTTCACGGTGTCCATGGCTGTCCTCCTGGTCCCATAATCGCCTGCGGTTGCCCTGCTGCGGGCCGCGGGTAGTCCCGCGGCTCAGGGGTCGACGGGTCCCGGGGGCTTCTGCCCGTGGATGCCCGCCCGCGACCCGCTGGTAGCCGGCGGCGGGCCCGCCGGTGGGAGAGGCGGCGGGATGGGGAGCCGGCCGCCCGCGGCCTCCTCAAGCTCCTCGACCGCCAGGTCGCGCTCCGGCGCCTCGCCGGACGGCTGTTGCTTCTGCGTTTCCATCGGGTGCTCCTTTCATTAAAGCGCCTCAGTGCCTCGCTGGTCGCTTGCCCTGGCCGGATGTCGCGTGATCCGCTCAGGGGCGCGGGGGTGGGACCCGCTGGACGCGCTTCCAGCCCAGCCCCGCCCCGGGGTCGATCGCGGGAGGCGGCGCGGGCCGGACCTGGATCGGGCCGGGCTCGGGCTTGATGTGCCCGCCCGCGGCCTCCGCAAGCTCCTCGACCGTCAGATCCCGCTCCGGCGCCTCGCCGGACGGCTGTTGCTTCTGTGTCTCCATCGGGTGCTCCTCTCGCTCGGGAACCGGATACGCTGCGCCACGCGCCGGGGCGCCGTGTCTTCTCCACGATAGCATGTGTGCGTCAACGAATCGTCAAGGCGGGGGCCCGCCAGGGTGCCGGGCAGTCCTGGTGCCGCGCCGCGCCGGTGGGGTACAATGTGGTCGTATGGCTCTCCTTGTGTCGCCGGACCCCCCGGGCCCGTCCCTGGCGCGCGAGTCCCGGGGCTGGGTGGTCGCCGCCGTCATGCTGCTGTCGGCGCTGTCGGCGCTCGACGTGACGATCGTCGGCACGGCCGTGCCGACGATCGTCGGGCGGCTGGGCGGTCTGGCGCTGCTGCCCTGGCTGGTTGCGGCCTTCCTGCTGACGTCGACGACGACGGTGCCGGTCTGGGGTAAGCTGGCCGACCTCTACGGGCGCAAGCCGGTGCTGCTGATCGGCACCGGGCTCTTCGTGCTCGGCTCGGCCCTCTGCAGCCTGGCCGGCTCGATGGCGGCGTTGATCGCCTTCCGCGCGGTGCAGGGGCTGGGCGCCGGGTCGATCGCGCCGGTGACCCTGGCCCTCGTCGGCGACCAGTTCACGCTGGAGGAGCGCGGCCGGCTGCAGGGCCTGTTTAGCGGCGTCTGGGGCGTCAGCAGCATCCTCGGGCCCCTGGCCGGCGGCCTCATCGTCAGCACGATTGGCTGGCCCTGGATCTTTCTGGTGAATGTGCCCTTCGGTGCGGCGGCCCTGGCCTTGATCCAGCGCTTTCTTCAGGAGCCCGGCCGGCCCGCCGGCCCGCGCCCGCGAATCGACGCGCTCGGCGCGCTGCTGCTGATGGCGGGCCTGGCCGGGGTGCTGCTGGCGCTCAGCCTGGCCGCCGCGCCGGCGGGCCGGGAGGCCGTGGTCGGCGGGCTCGCCGCCGGGGGGCTGGCGCTGCTGGTCGCGTTCGCCCGCCACGAGCGGCACGTGCCCGAGCCCGTGGTCTACCTGCCGATGCTGCGCCACCGCGTGCTGGGCATCGCGACCCTGGCGGCCTTCCTGAGCAGCGGCGTGCTGATCGGCGCCGATGCCTTTCTGCCCCTGTTCGTGCAGGGCGTCTGGCAGGGGACGCCGCTCGAGGCCGGGCTCGCGCTGGCGCCGATGTCGCTCGGCTGGCTGCTGGCCTCCAGCGCGGCCGGGTGGGGCCTGCTGCGCTGGGGCTACCGGCCGATCACCGGCGCGGGCGCCCTCCTCGTGCTGCTGGGCGCCGGCACCTGGCTGCTGCTCGGGCTCGATCGCCCGGTCTGGCTCTTGCCGCTCGGGGCGCTGATCGCGGGCCTCGGCTTCGGCCTGTTCAACACCGCGCTGTCGATCGCCGTGCAGGACGCCGTGGGCTGGGCGCAGCGCGGGGCGGCCAGCAGCCTCTTCCAGTTTGCCAACAGCTTCGGGCAAACGGTGGCCGTCACGGTGCTCGGCGCGGCGCTCACCGCCGGCCTGAGCGCCCGCCTGGCGGCGCTGCCGCCCTCCCTTGCCCTGCCGGGCGCCGCGGCGGCATCGGGCCAACTGGGCCCGGCGAGTGTGCTGCTCGACCCCGTGCAGCGGGGCAGCCTGGATCCCGCCACCCGCCTTGCCCTCCAGGGCGTCCTGGGCGACACGCTCGGCACGGTGCTCCTGCTGATGGCGGGCCTGGCCCTGCTGGCGCTGCTGGCCATCCGCTTCTTTCCCCGCTTGCGCGCCGGAGCCCCCGCCGGCGCCGCGCCCGCCTCGCTGGACCCCTGAACGCCGGCCGGCCATGGCCCGGCGAATCATTTACCAAACGTTCACTGGCATGCACCTGTCATTTGACCGGCCTTCCGTACTATGACACTAAGCCCCTATGCTTAGGCGCGCCGCGACCTGTGGGCGTCGCGCTTAAGCATAGGGAGGTTCTATTTCTGGGCAGACCACAAGGAGGCTGGCTGTGGACGCATTAGCGCTGGCCCGCTGGCAGTTCGGGATCACCACGATCTACCACTTCTTCTTCGTCCCGCTGACGCTGGGCCTCTCGCTGCTGGTCGCAATCATGGAGACGATGTACGTGCGCACGGACCAGGTGGTCTACAAGCGCATGGCCCAGTTCTGGGGGCGCCTGTTCCTGATCAACTTCGCCATGGGCGTCGCGACGGGCATCGTGCAGGAGTTCCAGTTCGGCATGAACTGGTCGGAATACTCCCGCTACGTGGGCGACATCTTCGGAGCGCCGCTGGCCGTCGAGGCCCTGCTGGCGTTCTTCCTCGAATCGACCTTCCTGGGCATCTGGATCTTCGGCTGGGACCGCCTGGGCAAGAAGCTGCACCTGGCGACGATCTGGCTGGTGACCCTGGGCAGCTCGCTGTCGGCGTTCTGGATCCTGGTGGCCAACTCGTTCATGCAGGAGCCGGTCGGCTACGTGCTGCGCAACGGGCGCGCCGAGATGACCGACTTCTTCGCCCTGCTCCGCAACCCGAACGTCTGGGTGCAGTTTCCGCACGTGCTGGCGGCGGGGCTGGCGACGGCCGCGTTCTTCGTGCTGACCTTCAGCGCCTGGCACCTGCTGCGCAAGTCGGGCGATGGCGACCTCTTCCGGCGCTCGGCGCAGTTCGGCATCATTGCCGCGGTGATCGGCAGCGTGCTGGTCGCCATGGTGGGCCACACTCAGGGCCAGCACATGGTCGAGACCCAGCCGATGAAGATGGCCGCCGCCGAGGCGCTCTGGAACAACGAGTCGCCCGCCTCGATGTCGCTCTTCACCATCGGGGATGAAACCAAACGGCAAGACGTCTTCTCGATCAAGATCCCGGACCTCCTGACCATCCTGTCCTACAACCGCACGACGGGCGAGGTCAAGGGGATGAACGACCTGCAAGCCCAGTACCAGCAGCAATACGGGCCCGGCGACTACGTGCCGCAGCCGATCTGGCTGATCTACTGGAGCTTCCGCGCCATGGTCGGGGCGGGCGTGGTGATGATCCTCCTGGGCCTGGGCGGGCTCGTCTTCCTGCTGCGCAACACGCTGGAGCGGCGGCGCTGGTTCCTGCGGCTGCTGATCCCCGCGGTCGCGCTGCCTTACCTGGCGAGCGCGACGGGCTGGATCATGACCGAGATGGGGCGGCAGCCGTGGATCGTGTTCGGCCTGCTCAAGACCGCGGACGGCGTCTCGCCGGTGCCCGCGGGGTCGGTCGCACTGTCGCTGGTGCTGTTCGCCCTGGTCTACGGGGCGCTGGCGGTGGCCGATGTCTACCTGCTCGTGAAGTACGGGCGGGGCGAGGCGCCGGCCCCCGGCGCGGTCGAGGGAACCCCGGAAGGGGAGCCGGAGCTGGCGGGCGCCTATTAGGCCGCCCGTGTGAGGGAGTCACGGCAATGGATCTCAATACCTTCTGGTTCATCCTGATCACCATCCTGTTCATCGGCTTCTTCTTCCTGGAGGGCTTCGACTACGGGGTGGGCCTGCTGCTGCCCTTCGTGGGCCGCAACGACGGCGAGCGCCGCATCGTGCTCGGCTCGATCGGGCCCTTCTGGGACGGCAACGAAGTCTGGCTGCTGACCGCGGGCGGCGCGATGTTCGCGGCCTTCCCCAACTGGTACGCCACGATGTTCAGCGGCTTCTACCTGGCGCTCGTGCTCATGCTGGTCGGCCTCATCGGGCGCGCGGTGGCCTTCGAGTTCCGCAACCGCGACACCCGGCCCGGCTGGCGCACCTTCTGGGATTGGGTGATCTTCGCGGGCAGCTTCATCCCGGCGCTGCTCTGGGGCGTGGCCGTCGCCAACCTGATGGAAGGTGTGCCGGTCGACGCCAAGATGCAGTACGTGGGCGGCTTCTGGAACCTGCTCAACCCCTACGCGCTGCTCGGCGGGCTGACGTTCGTGGCGCTGTTCGCGCTGCACGGCGCGATCTTTCTCACCCTGCGCACGAGAGACGGCCTGCTCGACCGCGCCTACGCGGCCGCGAACCGGCTCTGGCTGCCCGCCCTCGTGCTGGTGCTGCTCTTCGTGGGCGCCGGCTACTTCGCGACCGACATCTTCGAGCGCCTGGGGGTCAACCCCGGCGTGGCGCCGGTCGGCGCGGGCGCGGCGCTGCTCGCGGCGGGCTGGTTTGTCCGCGCCAAGCACAGCGGCTGGGCCTTCACCATGACTGGGCTGACGATCGCCCTCTCGACCCTCACGGTCTTCCAGGGCCTCTATCCGCGCGTGCTGATCTCGTCCCTCAACCCGGACTGGAGCCTGACGATCTACAACGCCTCGTCGAGCCCGTACACGCTCGGCGTGATGAGCTGGATCGCGATCGGGTTCGTGCCCATCGTGCTCGCCTACCAGATCTGGAACTACTGGATCTTCCGGCGGCGCCTGGGCTTCGCGGCCGACCACGCTTAGGCGCACGCGGCGCGGGCACGCCTGCACCGCGACGGCGAGGCGTGATCGGCGCTGGACCGGCCGGCCGCGTACCCCGCGACCGGCCGGTCCGCAACTCCCGCCCTTGCGCCGGCCGCCGCGTGAGGCGGGGCGCGCGGGAATCGGCGCGCGGGTGCCCCTGCTACTGCTCCGGGGCGTGCTGCGGCTGCTGTTCCGGGTGCGGGTCGTCGGGCGGGCCCGCGTGCCGCGCGGGCCGCTGATCATCTGCCACAACCATCTGAGCTGGCTCGACCCCTTCCTGGTGTTGGCGTTCTTGCCGGCGGCACCCCGGATCTACGTGCTGGGCGACCACCATGCGGTCGCGGGCACCCGGTTCCGCTATCGGGTGGTGAACACACTCGGACTCGTGATCCCGGTGAGCCCGGAGCGCGCGGTGACCGCGCTGCGCGAGATGCGCGAGGTGCTGGCCGGCGGCGGCTCGCTGCTGATCGCGCCGGAGGGCTTCTCGGCGGAGGCCCAGGAGGGCCGGCTGGGGCCGTTGGCGCCGAGCGCGGCCTATTTGAGCCTGGCGAGCGGGGTGCCTCTGCTGCCCATTGGCTTCACGGGCACGAAGGAGCTCTGGCTTCGACGCCCGATCACGATGCGCATCGGCGCGCCGCTCGCGCCCCCGGCCGGGGCGGGGCGCGACCGCGCGGCGGTGGCGGCGCTGACGGCGCGCCTCGCGGCGGCACTGGCCGCGCTGCTGCCGGGCGACCGGACCCGGGCGCGGTGGCGGCCGCTGCGCCGTTGGCTGACCAATCTGCTGGCCTGACAACTCGCAGCCGCAGGGAGATCCGTATGCGTCTGAACCCGCGCCTGCTGGCCCGCACGGGCAACCTGCGCGGCTACCTGGCCGGCACCGCCGCGCTGGGACTGCTCACCGGCCTGCTGGCCGTGGCCCAGGCCTACGGCGTCAGCCGGATCATCGCCGCCGCGTTCCTCGACGGCGCGGGCCTGGAAGCGCTCGGCGGGCCGCTCGCGGCGCTGCTGGCGGTGATCCTGGGCCGGGCGGCGCTGCTCTGGATCGGCGAGGTGACCGCGGCGCGCGCCGCGGGCCGGGCGAAGCGCAACCTGCGCGAGCCGTTGCTGGCGCACCTGTTCGCCCTGGGGCCGCGCTACGTGGCCGGCGAGCGCAGCGGCGAGCTTACGGCCACCGCGGTCGAGGGCGTGGAGGCGCTCGACGCCTACTTCAGCCAGTATCTGCCCCAGCTGTTCCTGACCGCGCTCGTGCCGCTGGTCGTGGTCGTCGCCGTCTTCTCGGCTGACCTGCTGTCGGGCCTGGTCTTGTTGATCACCGCGCCGCTGCTGCCCCTCTTCATGATCCTCGTCGGCCGGCTGGCCGAGGCGCAGACGGCGCGGCGCTGGCGCACCCTCGGGCTGCTGAGCGCCCACTTCCTCGACGTCTTGCAGGGGCTGACCACGCTCAAGCTGCTCGGGCGCAGCCGGCGCCAAACGGAGATCGTGGCCCGCATCAGCGCGCAGTTCCGCGACAACACGCTCGCCGTGCTGCGGGTGGCCTTCCTGTCGGCCCTCGTGCTCGAGATCGGCGCGACGATCAGCACGGCGATCATCGCCGTCGAGGTGGGCCTGCGCCTGCTCTACGGCGGCATCCCCTTCCAGCCGGCCCTCTTCGTGCTGCTGCTCGCGCCCGAGTTCTACCTGCCGTTCCGCGCGCTCGGGGCGCGCTTCCACGCCGCGATGGGCGGGGGCGCGGCCGCAGAGCGGATCCTGGGTATCCTGGAGCAGCCCGTTCCGCCGCGCGCCCCGGCCGGGCCGCCGCCGCGCGTCGGCAGCGCGATCCGCTTCGAGGACGTGAGCTACGCCTACGCGGCGCAGGGCGAGGCGCCCCGGCCCGCGCTGCATGGGGTCTCGTTCACGCTGGAGCCGGGACAGCGCCTGGCGCTGGTGGGGCCGAGCGGTGCGGGCAAGACCACGATCGCGCACCTGCTGCTGCGCTTCGTGGAGCCCTCCAGCGGCCTCATCACGGTCGGCGGCGTGCCGCTCGATCACGGCGCGGCGGAGGCGTGGCGCGCGCAGGTCGCCTGGGTGCCGTCCCGGCCCTACCTGTTCCACGGCACCGTGGCGGGCAACATCCGGCTGGCCTGGCCCGACGCGCCCCAGGAAGAGGTGATCTGCGCCGCGCGCGCCGCCCAGGCCGACGAGTTCATCATGCGTCTGCCGCAGGGCTACGACACGTTCATCGGCGAGCGGGGCGCGCGGCTGAGCGCCGGGCAGGCCCAGCGGCTGGCGCTGGCGCGGGCCTTCCTCAAGAACGCGCCGTTGCTCATCCTGGACGAGGCGACCGCGTATCTGGACCCGGCCGACGAGGCGCGGGTCGTCGCGGCGATGGAGCGGCTCATGCAGGGCCGCACGGTGCTGCTGATCGCCCACCGGCTGGGCACCGTACGCCGCGCTGACCGCGTGGTCGTGCTCGACGGCGGCCGGGTCGTCCAGGTGGGCGACCACGCCACCTTGCTCGCCCAGACGGGCCTCTACGCGCGACTGGTGCACGCCTACAGCGGGGAGGCCCTGGCATGATGCGGCCGGCGGTGCGGGCGCTGCGCCTGCTGGCGCCGCTGCGCGGCGCGCTCGCGCTGAGCGTGCTGCTCGGCGCCGCCACGGTTGGCTGCGGGATCGGCCTGATGGCCACCTCGGCGTACCTCATCTCGGCCGCGGCGCTACACCCCTCGGTGGCCGCGCTCGGCGTGGCCATCGTCGGCGTGCGCTTCTTCGGCATCGCGCGGGGGATCTTCCGCTACCTCGAGCGCTACGTCTCGCATGCCGTCACCTTCGGCGTGCTGGCGCGGCTGCGGGTCTGGTTCTACGCGGCGATCGAGCCGCTGGCGCCGGCCCGGTTGCAGGCCCAGCACAGTGGCGATCTACTGAGCCGGGTGGTCTCGGACATCGAGACGCTGCAGGACTTCTACGGGCGGGTCGTCGCCCCGCCGATCGTGGCCGCGCTGGTGGGCGGCGGCGTCTGGCTCTTCCTCGGCGCCTACGACGGCGGGGTGGCGCTGGCCTGGCTGACGTGCTACCTGGTCGCGGCGGTGCTCGTGCCCATGCTGGCGGGCGCACTCAGCCGGCGGCTGGGTCGCGACCTGCTGCGGGCCCGGGCCGCGCTGACGTCGCACCTGGTCGACGGCATCCAGGGCCTGCCCGAGCTCCTGGCCTTCGGGCAGGAGGCGGCCTACGCCGGCCGGCTCGCGGTGCTCGACGCGCGGCTGGTCCGCCTGCAGACGCGGCTGGCCTGGGTCACGGGCCTGCAGACGGCGCTCGGCAACGCGATCATGCACCTGGCGATGTGGACGATGCTGATCGTGGCGATCCCGCTGGTGCGGGCCGGGCGGCTGGACGGGGTCTACCTGGCCGTGCTGGTGCTCGCCGCGCTGTCCAGCTTCGAGGCCGTGCTGCCGCTGTCCGGGGCCGCCCAACACCTGGGCAGCAGCCTCGAAGCCGCGCGCCGCATCTTCGCGCTGGCCGACTCGCCGCCCGCCGGTGACCGACCCCGCGGCCCCGGCGCCGCCGCCCGATCGCTACGATCTGGACGTAGCACACCTGACCTTCCGCTATACGCCGGACGAGCCGCTCGTGCTCGACGACGTCAGCTTCACGCTGCCCGAGGGCGGCTGCGTGGCGATCGTCGGGCCGAGCGGCGCCGGCAAGTCGACGATCGGGAACCTGCTGCTGCGCTTCTGGGATGACGAATCGGGGGCGATCCGGCTGGGCGGCCGGCCGCTGGGCGCCTATGCGGCCGAGGACGTGCGCGCGCGGATCGCGGTGGTCAGCCAGCCCGTCCACCTCTTCAACACGACGATCGGCGAGAACCTGCGCCTCGCGCGCCCGGACGCGACCGCCGCCGAGCTCGACCAGGCGATCGCGCGCGCCCAACTGACCGATTTCGTGGCCGGCCTGCCGCGCGGCCTCGACACCCAGGTGGGCGAGCAAGGCCTGCGCGTGAGCGACGGCGAGCGCCAGCGCATCGGGATCGCGCGCGCCTTCCTGCAGGATGCGCCCCTGCTGTTGCTGGACGAGCCGACGGCGAATCTGGACGCGCTGACGGAGCAGGGCATCCTGGAGGCGATCCGGGCCCTGCGCGCGGGGCGCACCACGCTGCTGATCACCCACCGCCTCGTCGGCCTCGACCTGGCCGACACGATCCTGGTGCTGCGCGACGGCCGGATCGTGGAGTCGGGCCGGCATAGCGATCTCCTCCAGTTGGAGGGCGCCTACTGGCGCATGTGGGACGTGGCGCGCCAGAGCCTCTCGGCCGGCGCCGTCGCGCCGCGGTAGCGCGCCTCGCGTCCCGGCCTCACTGCCCTCTCACGGGCGCCTTCCGTCCATCCCCTGGACCGGGGATCGCGGCTTGCTGCGCTCCGCGGAGATATGCGCGCCGGATCACGGGGACCGCGCGATCGACGGGAAGGGGGAACGCGAGCATGATGCGATTCGAGATGGCGGATCTGGTGGCGGCGCGGGAGCGGGCGGGCCGGCTGTATCATGAGTTCCTGCGCGTGCCGGCGCTGAGCGCGGGCGTCTACATGCTGCCGGCGGGCGGCACCGATCCGCAGGAGCCGCACACGGAGGACGAGGTGTACTACGTCGTGGCGGGCGCCGGGCGGATCGACGTGGCGGGCGAGGACGCGCCCGTGCAGGCGGGGTCCGTCGTGTTCGTGCCCGCGCACGTGCCGCACCATTTCCACGCGATCAGCGCCGGCCTGACGATCCTCGTCTTCTTCGCCCCGGCCGAATACTCGGCCCGCGCCGCCGCGCCGCCGGCGGATGTGTAACCCGCTTCGGGCGCCCTGCGTATAGATGACGTGTACACAAACCGCGCCCCGTGACGGGCGCACCGGTCTCGCAACCACGTCGAACAGGGCGCCCGCAGGGGGCGCGGCGATTGAGGAGGAGTGAACAATGGATAGCGAAACGCGGCATCTCGATCCCGGCGACGCGGCGCGCGTGCCGGGCGCTCCGGCCCCCGGGCCGAGCGTGAGCGGCGCGGCCCCTAACGGTACGCCGACGACGTATCTGCCGCCGGTGACGCCGGGGGCGGTCCCGCCCACGGGCACCACGTACCAGGCGCCGAACGGCCCGGCCGCGACGGGTGCGCCCGCCGCGCAGCCCTACCAGCCGGCGGGTCCCGGGCCCGCCTCGCCCTATCCGCCCGCGGGGCCGCGGTCCGCGCCCGCCGCGTGGCCGCGCATGGGCGGCCGGCAGAGTTCGTGGGTCCCATTCCTGCTGATCCTGCTGGGCTTCTGGGCGCTGTTCGGCGGCTTCCGCCACGTCTTTGGCGCGGCGATCCCGCTGGCCCTGGGCTTGATCTTCCTGTACGTCAGCACGCAGGGGCCGCATCGCTGGGGCTTCCGCATTCCGGGCGCCATTCTGACCGGGCTCGGCGCCGGCATCGTCGTCGATGCGGCGGGCCTGGGCGGCGGTGGCGGCTATAGCGCGCTGGGCCTCGGCCTCGGCTTCGTCGCCCTCTGGGCGTGGAACCGCGCGCAGTGGTGGTGGCTGATCCCGGGCGCGATCATCAGCCTGGGCGGCCTGGAAGGCATCATGGCGCGCGACGGCTGGAGCAACAACTATCTGATGCCGCTGGCCCTGGTCGCCTTCGGCGCCTACCTGCTGAGCGGGCGGCGCTGGCGCACGCGGCCATAACGCGGCGCGGTCCGAGCGGATCAAGGGGAGCGCGGCGCCTACGGGCGCCGCGCTCGGTCCATTCGGCCCGAGCGTAGACGCGAGGAGAGCCATATGAAGGGATCGTTTTCGATTGGGCGCTGGCTGGGCGTGCCCGTCAAGCTGCACGTGAGCTGGCTGCTCATCTTCGGCCTCGTTTGGCTCAGCCTCGCGATCGGGTTCATCCCGAACAACTTCCCCACGTGGAACGGCGTGCAGGCGTGGAGCGCCGCCTTCGTGACGGCGATCCTCTTCTTCGCCTCGGTGCTCGGGCCACGAGCTCACGCACGCCACGGTCGCCCGGGCGCGCGGCGTGCCGGTGCGCGGCATCACGCTGTTTGCGCTGGGCGGCGCTGCCGAGCTGGAGCGCGACGCCGAAGATCCGGTCGACGAGTTCGTCGTGACGATCGTCGGTCCGCTGTCGAGCCTGGCGTTCGCCGCGATCTTCTGGCTGATCGAGCTCGCGGCCGGGCCGGCCTTGCCCGTGATCAGCGGCATCGCCGAGTTCCTCGCGGTCATCAACCTTAGCCTGGCGCTCTTCAACCTCATCCCCGGCTTCCCGCTCGACGGCGGGCGCGTGCTGCGCGCGCTGCTCTGGTGGGGCATGCACGACTTCATGCGCGCGACGCGCATCGCCGTGCGCATCGGCCAGGCGGTGGCCTGGATCTTCATCCTCTACGGACTGGCGCAGACGCTGCTTTTCGCGTCGGGCCTGGGCGGGCTCTGGATCGTCTTCATCGGCTGGTTCCTGAACAACGCCGCCGACCAGACGCTGCAACAGCTAACGATCCAGGAGCTGTTGCGCGGGGTGCGCGCCGGGCAGCTGATGCACACGGAGTTCGCTCGCGCGCCCGCCGGGGCGATGGTGCAGGATCTCGTCTACCAGTATTTCTTGCCGACCGGGCAGGCGGACGCCCCCGTGTTCGACGGCGATCGGTTCGTGGGGCTCGTGAGCTTGCAGGATATCAAGGGCATCGACCAGGCGCGCTGGGGCGTGACGCCGGTGCGCGACGTGATGATCCCGGCCGAGCGGCTGCCGGTGGTGCAGGTGACCGACGGCGCGGAGGCGGTGCTGCAGGCGCTGCAGCAGCGGGTGGCCGGGCAGGTGCCGGTGCTGAGCGACGGCCGGCTGGTGGGCCTGGTCAGCGAGGCGGACCTGCTGCGCATGATCCGCATCCGCGAGACACTGCGCCGCGGGGGCGCGCCGCAGCCGAGTCCGCCGCCGCCGCGCCCCCTGGGCTAGCGCCCGGGCGCGCTTACTGGGCCCGGACCAGGAGGCCGCGCGGGCGCTAGAAGAGGCCGCGCAGGATCAGGGCGGCGCCCAGGATGATTAGCGGAATGCCGACGACGGCGCCGACGACAGTCAGGCTGAGCAGGAAGCCCGCGATCAGCAGCACGAGGCCGACCAGGATGGCGACGAGCCGGCCGGTGAGGCCAAGGATCGCCCCGACCAGGCGCCAGAGCGCCACGAACGGCCAGGCCAGACAACCGGTGTTTTGCATGAGAAGGTTCCTCCCCCGTAAATTCGTGACCCGGCTCCGGCGTAGCGACCGGCACGCCGTGTCACGGGTATATACGCAGGGGTGGGACGGGCGTTGCGCCCGCAGGTCGCGGGACGGCGCCCTATTGGCACGTACGTAAAGGATGGCCAAGGACCGAGGCGGGTGGAACGGAGGCGCGAGAGGTCCCGGCCGCCCTACCGCTCCTTGTCATCCTGAACGAAGTGAAGGATCTCCGAACTCCGAGATCTTTCCTTGAGGCAGCCCTTTCCGCGTCGCCCAGCCGCCCGGAGGCCCCAGGGTGCTCATGGCAGGCCGCCCGCCGCGAAGATCCTTCGCGTGCGGCTCAGGATGACAGGCAGGAGGGCCAGGCACGCTTCAGGACGCGCCGATATCACGGGGACGCCTCATACAGTCGATCGCGTCTCATCGCAGGTCGAATCGCGTCCCCTCGCCCCGTCAGGGGAGAGGGTGGGGGTGAGGGGCGAAAGCCGCCTCACCGCCCCACTCCCTATCGCCGACCCCCGACCTGGCTGCGCTCGCGCGCCCAGGCGCAGGCGCGGCCTGGGGCCCCATGCCCTATCCCGCCGCCTCGATCTCCAGCGCGGCCGTCTCGTAGTCCGCCAGGGCGAAGTAGGTGCGCAGCTGCGCGTCCTGGATGGCCCAGATGCGGTCGGCGAAGGTCTCGACGAAGTAGCGGTCGTGGACGACGGCCAAGATGGTGCCGTCGAATTGCATTAGGGCTTCCTCGAACTGCTGGCGCGAGGCGATGTCGAGGTGGTTCAGTGGCTCGTCGAGCAGCAGGAAGTTGACGCCGCTGAGCACCAGCCGCGCCAGCACCAGCCGCGCCCGCTCGCCGTAGCTCAGGCGGCCGGCGGGCGTGAAGACGGCATCCCCCGCGAAGAGGAAGAGGTGCAGGAAGCTGCGCGCCTCCGTCTCGCTCAGCGGCGCGACCGCCCGCACGGCCTCCAACACGGTTTGCTCCGGGTCGAGCCCTTCCTGCTCCTGCGCGAAGTAGCCGGGGCGCACGTTCGCGCCCAGTCGCACGCGCCCGCGGTCCGGCTCCAACTGCCCGCTGATGAGGCGCAGCAGTGTCGTCTTGCCGCTGCCGTTCGGCCCGAGCAGCGCGACACGGTCGCCCTGGGTGAGCTCGACATCGACGTCGCGGAAGAGCGGGCGGCCGTCGAAGCCCTTCTCGACCCCTTCCAGCACCAGCACGCGTTGGCCGCCGGGCGGCGCGGGCCCGAAGTCCAGCTTCATCTGCCAGGTCTGGCGGGGCTTGTCGATGTGTTCCTCGCTCGCCAGCTCGCGCTCGAGCTTGCGCTCGCGGACAATCGCGGTGCGCGCGCCCCGCTTGGCCTTCTTGCGCAGGGCGAAGTCGATCGTGGTGAGCTCGCGATCGCGCGCCCGCTGCTTGAGCCCGCGGATGTCGCGCTCCACCTGCTCGATATGCTCCTGCTGCCGGCGATAGTCGTCGACCAGCTTCGCGTGGCGGCGCGCCATGCTCGGCCGCATAGTCGCTGTAGCGGCCGGTGAACTCCTCGAGCGCGTGCGTGACGGGGTCGAGCGCCAGGATGCGCGTGACGACCGCGTCGAGGAAGGCGCGGTCGTGCGAGACGATCAGGATCGCGCCCGGGTAGCCCGCCACCCAGCCCTGCAGCCAGGTCAGCGCGCCGATGTCGAGGTGGTTGGTCGGCTCGTCGAGCAGCAGCAGGTCGGGCCGCTCCAGCAGCAGGCGGGCCAGGCCGAGCCGGGTCTTCTGCCCGCCGCTCAGGATCGCCACCGGCGTGTCGGGTTCCAGATGGTCGAGGTCGAGCCCGGCGAGCACCTGCGCCATGCGCGCCTGCGCGCCGTACGCGTCGAGGCGGTCGGCGTCGTCGAGCGCGGCGCCGTACTCGGCGAGCAGGGCGTCGTAATCCGCGGGCGCGGCGCCGGCGAGGGCGGCGCCCAGGCGCTCGATGCGCCGCAGCGCGGACAGCGCCGTGCCCAGGGCGGCGTCGAGCACGCGGCCGGCCGTGTCGTCGGGCGCATATTCGAGCGCCTGCGCCAGGTAGCCGAGGCGCGCGCCGGGGTCCTGCCAGACGGCGCCGCGGTCGGGCTCTTCGAGGCCCGCCATGATGCGCAGCAGGGTGGACTTGCCGGCGCCGTTCGGGCCGATCAGGCCCGCGCGGTCGCCCGGCGCGAGCGTGAAATTGATCTTGTCGAGGACGAGGGTGTCGCCGTAGCTCTTGGCGACGTCGGTCACGCGGTACATATGCGCACTCTTTCCCATACCAGCACGGCGGGGCCAGGGCGGCGGAGCCGTCGTGCACGGATCTAGCGGATCATCAGGAAAGAATGCGAGTCATATCACCGTTCCTACGAAGACGAACACCGGACCACAGTCGCCCACTGCCGCGCAGCGGCGCCGTGTCATCCCCAGTATACCACAACACGTGCCGCGGCTGCGAGCAGGGACATATCCCTTTGCATCATGGATCGCGCCCGGTCGCCGTTGATTCCAGCGGTGTATCTCCACGGAGGGACGGTGTTCTATGGCACAGGCAGCTAGGGGAGCGGCCACCGCGCGACCGCGCGTCGTGGTGGTCGGCGCGGGCTTCGGCGGGCTGAACGCGGCACGGGCGCTGGGCGGCGCGGCGGTCGACGTGCTCGTGCTCGACCGCAACAATTACCACGGCTTCTGGCCGCTGCTCTACCAGGTGGCGACCGCGGGGCTGGAGGCGGAGTCGATCGCCTACCCGGTGCGGGCGATCCTGCGCAAGTACCGCAATGTGCGGTTCCGCATGGCCGACGTCACCGGCGTCGACTTCGCCGGGCACCAGGTGCTGACCGCGGACGGCGCGGAGCCCTACGATTATCTGGTGCTCGCCCCGGGCAGCACGACGAACTACTTCGGCAACGCGGCGCTGGCCGAGGCGACCTACGCGCTCAAGGACATCCCGCAGGCCGACGCCCTACGCAACGCGATCCTCAGCGCGTTTGAGCGCGCCGTCGCCGAAAGCGACCCGGCCGCGCGCCAGGCGCTGATGACGTTCGTGGTCGTCGGCGGCGGGCCGACCGGCGTGGAGCTCTGCGGGGCGATCGCCGAGCTGATTCACCAGGTGCTGCGCAAAGACTACCCCACGCTCGACACGGCGGATGCGCGCGTCATCCTGGTCGAGGCGCTGGACCGCATCCTGTCCACCTTCCCGGAGCGGCTGCAGCGCAGCGCGCGGCGGCGCCTCCGGCAACTCGACGTCGCGGTGCTCTTCGGCGCCACCGTGGCCGCCGTCGAGGACGGCACGGTGGTGTTCAAGGACGGGCGGCGCCTGGCGGCGCGCACGGTGGTCTGGACGGCGGGCATCCGCGGCGCGCGCCTGGTCGACTCGCTGGGGCTGCCGCTGGCGCGCGGCGCCCGCCTGGCCGTCGAGCCGACGCTGCAGCTACCCGACCACCCGGAGGTCTACGCCCTGGGCGATGCGGCCTATCTGGAGGGCTATAAGGACGGGCAGCCCTATCCGCAGGTGGCGCCCGTGGCGATCCAGCAGGGCAAGCAGGCAGCGGCGAACATCCTGGCCGCGATCCGGGGCGCGCCGCCCGAGCCGTTCCACTACTTCGACAAGGGCAGCATGGCCACGATCGGGCGGCGCGCGGCCGTCTTCGACGCCTTCGGCATCCAGCTGAGCGGCGTGATCGCCTGGTTCGGCTGGCTCTTCGTCCACCTGGTCTACCTGATCGGCTTCCGGAACCGGCTGGTCGTGCTGGCGAACTGGGCCTACAACTACTTCACCTACGACCGGGGCGTGCGCCTGATCATCCACGAGGATGATCGGCCTGCGCCGCAGTAGCACCGATGGCGGACACGCCCCCGGGCGGCGGGCCGGTGCTCATCCTGGTCAAGCACGCGCTGCCGGAGATCGTGCCCGGCGTGCCCGCGGCCGAGTGGCGGCTGAGCGTGGCGGGCCGTGCCCGCTGCGCCGCGCTGGCCGCGGCGCTGGCGCCGTACGCCCCGGCCCGCCTGGTCAGCAGCGTCGAGCCGAAGGCCGCCGAGACCGCCGCCCTGGCGGCCGCGGCGCTCGGCATCCCCCACGCCCCGGCGCCCGACCTGCACGAGCACGACCGCGCGGGCGTGCCCTTCCTGGACCCGGCGGACTTCGAGGCGGCCGTGGCGGCGCTGTTCGCGACGCCCGATCGCCTCGTCTTCGGCCGGGAGACGGCGGCTGCCGCGGCGACCCGCTTCCGGCGCGCCGTCGCGGGCGTGCTGGACGCGCATCCCGGCGAGAGCCTGGCCGTCGTGGCGCACGGCACGGTCATCGCGCTCTACGTCGCCGCCGTGACGGGTGCGGCCGCGTTGCCCCTCTGGCAGCGGCTGGGCCTGCCCGCCTTCGTGGTGCTGGCGCGGGCGACGGGCGCGCTCCTCGCCGAGGTCGATTCGCTCGCTTGACGCTCCTGGGGCCATGTGCTACTCTAGCACCGAGGGATCGCCCCGATCTCGCTGTCCCTGCCGAACGGGAAGTTGAACGCTTATGGCCACAATCCTGGTCGTCGACGATGAGCCCTACGTTCGCCACGTCGTGCGTGCCACGCTGGAGACCCGCCACCACACCGTCTGCCTTGCCGAGGACGGCGGCAGCGCGCTGGTCGTCGCCATGAACGAGCGGCCCGACCTCGTGCTGCTCGACTGGATGCTGCCCGACATGACCGGCCTGGCCGTCTGCCGCGGCATGCGGGCCAACCCGAACACGGCGCATATCCCGATCATCTTCCTCACCGCCATCGACGAGCTCGACCACAAGATCGCGGGCCTCGAGGCCGGGGCCGACGACTACATGACCAAGCCGTTCGAGCCCGAGGAGCTGCTCGCGCGCGTCAACGTGCAGCTCCGCAAGGCGGCGGAGCACAACCAGGTCAACCCGTTGAGCCAGCTGCCCGGCAATATCGTGATCGAGAAGGTCATCGAGGAGCGGCTGGCGGCCCCGGACGAGATCTTCGCGCTGCTCTATTTCGACCTGAACGACTTCAAGGCCTATAACGACTTCTTCGGCTTCAGCTGGGGCGACCAGCTGTTGCGCTCGCTCGCCCAGATCGCGCACCGCGCCGTCACCGAGCATGGCGATGCGGCCAGCTTCCTGGGGCACGTCGGCGGCGACGACTTCGTCGCCGTCTGCCGGACCGAGCAGATCGCGGCGATCTGCGAGCAGGCGATCCGCGAGTTCGACGCCGAGGCCGCCCGCCTCTGTGCCGAGGCGGGCGCGCCGAACGGCTTCGTGGGCGTCGACCGGGCGGGCCAGACACGGCGCTTCGGCCCCCCCTCGCTGGCCATCGGCGTGATCACGAACGAGCAGCGCATCTTCAGCTCCTACCTCGAGCTCGGCAAAGTGGCGGCGCAGGTCAAGTGGGCGGCCAAGCGCCAGCCCGGCAGCAGCTACTTCGTCGACCGGCGGCGGAGCACGGATCCGGACGACGCGCCGGACGCCGAGCGGTAGGCCCGCCATGGCCGCGCCCGAGCGCCCCGGCGGTATCCCCACGACCGTGCTCCCCCTGGAGCCGCGGGACTACCTGGACCTCCTCACGCAGTACACCCGCGAGCTCGCGCAGACGCTCGAGGTCGCGCGCATCTACGACATCGCGCTCGAGGGCAGCCTGCGCCTGAGCGGCGCCCCCGCGGGCCTCATTTGCGGCCAGGACCCCGACACCGGCTTCTGGCAGCCGCTCGCCGCGCGCGGGCTCGACGCGGCACAGACGGCCGCGTTCTGCCAGGGCCTGGCGACCGGCCACCCGGCGCTGCCGCCCCTCTTGAGCATCCCCCTGGCCTTCGACGCCGGCACGCCCGCCATGCTCCACCTGCTCATCACGCCCGCGGCCGTGCCGGCCGACCAGCTGGCCGCCGTGCGCCTGCTGCTGGAGCAAGCCGGGACCACGGCCCGCAACTCGGGCCTCTGCCTGCAGGCCGTCTCCTGGGCGCAGCGCGTCGCCCGCCTGCAGACGGTTGGCGCCGAGATCGGCACCAGCCTGGACCTGCCCGCCGTGCTCAACTCCGCGGTCGGCTGGGCCATCGACCTCGTCGACGCCTCATCCGGCGTCCTGGCGCTCTGGAACGCGCAGACCCGCCTGCTGCGCGTCGAGACGCGGGCGCGCGGCGTGGGCGTGCTCGACACGGGCCACCGCGTGGCCGCCCTGGGCGAGGGGCTGGCGGGCCGCGTGGCCGAGACGCGGCGGCCCATCGCCTTGCGCGATTACCAGCAGTGGGAGCACGCCGTGCCGACGGCCGCGGGGCCGCCGCTGCACGCGCTCGTCGCCGTGCCGCTGCTCTGGCAGGACGAGCTGTTGGGCGTGCTCGAGGTGGGGGATTACCAGCCGGGCCACGTCTTCCTGCCCGAGGACATGTCGCTGCTGATGCTGCTGGCCCAGCAGACGGCGGGCGCCATGGCGAACGCGCGCCTCTACACCCACGCGCAGCAGCGCCTGCACCAGCTGACCGTGCTGCAGGACACGTCGCGCGCGATCATCGCCCAGCTGGACTACGACCAGGTGCTGCAGACGGTGCTGCACAGCGCGTGCGACCTCTTCGGCACGCACATGGGCGCCGTGTTCGTGGTCGACGACCAGCAGGGCATCGCCACGGCGCGCACCGCGGTGGGCCTGAGCGAGGCGTTCCTGCGCGGCGACGCCGCGCTGCACGGCGAGGCCGGGGTGGCGCGCGTGCTCGCCACGGCCAAGCCGGTGGCGATCTACGACGTGCAAACCGACCCACTCCTGGCGCCGACGGTGCCGGGCGTGCGGCCGGTCGAGTTCCGCTCCATGCTCGCCGTGCCCCTGATCCACCAGGGCCAGGTGCTCGGCGCGCTCTGCATCTACGGCGCGACCCCGCGCCACTGGAGCCCCGCCCAGGCCGAGCTCCTGCTGGTGTTCGCCTCCCAGGCGGCGAGTGCCATGCAGAACACCCTGCTGTTCGAGCGCCTGCGCGCCGAGAAGGCGACCCTGGCGACGACGATCCAGAGCATGAGCGACGGCGTCGTGGTGACCGACGCGACGGGCGCCGTCATCCTGGCGAACCCGATCGCCGACCAGATGTTCCACGTGCCGTTCACAACCAGCCTGGGCGAATCGCTGCGTGCCGTGCTGCACGCCGGGCCCTACGCGCTCGCGTTCCGGGGCGGCGACCCGGGCCCGCGGCTGCTCGACATGGTGCTCGGCGAGGGGCGGCCCTATCGCGGCGAGCTGACAATTCGGCGGCCCGAGCCGCTGACGCTCGAGTTCAACTTCCTGCCGGTCATCGGCGCGGGCTACATCATTACGGGCGGCGTCGCGCTCTTCCACGACATCACCGAGCTCCACCGCCTGAACGAGATGAAGACCGACTTCATCAGCATGGTCTCCCACGAGCTCCGCACGCCGCTGACTTCGATCAAGGGCTTCGTCAAGCTGGTGCTCGTGGGCGAGCTCGGGCCGCTGACCACCCGGCAGCGCGAGTCGCTCGAAGTGGCCGACCGCGAGTCGGATCGGCTGCGCCATCTCATCAACGATTTGCTCGACATCTCGCGGATCGACGCGGGGCGCATCGTCTTCAAGTGGGAGGCCCTGGCCCTGGCCGATCTGGTGGGCGGCGTGCTGGAGGCGATGGAGCCGCAGGCGGAGGAACGCAAGCTGGCGCTCGTCGCCGACGTGCCGGAGTCGCTGCCGCTCGTCCGCGGCGACCGGCAGCGCACCGCGCAGATCTTGACCAACCTGCTGGGCAACGCGATCAAGTTCACGCCGCCCGGCGGGCGGGTGTCCGTCTCCGTGCGGCCCGAGGCCGGCGCGGTGGCCATCCGCGTGGCCGACACCGGCGAGGGCATCCCCCTCTACGCGCAGAAGCATATCTTCGACCGCTTCTACCAGGTGGAGCCGGGGAGCAACCGCAGCCGCGGCGGCACGGGCCTCGGGCTGTCCATCGCGAAGCAGCTGGTCGATCTCCAGGGCGGGCGCATCGGCGTACAGAGCGCACCGGGCGCGGGCACCACGATCACCTTCACGCTGCAGCCCGTCGAGGCGCCGCCGCCCGATGGCGCCGCCGAGCCGATCTCTGCCGATCCGGACGCCGCGGAGTCGGAGTGACGGGCGCGACCCGCCCCGGGTCGCTGTGGCGCAACCGGGACTACCTGCTGCTCTGGGGCGGCCAGATCGTCTCGACGGTCGGCACCGGCGTCTCGGGCATCGCCATGCCGCTGTTGATCCTGGCGCTCACCGGCTCGCCCGCGGCCGCCGGGGTGGCCGGCATGCTGGTGACCATCCCCTACGTCGTGTTCAGCCTCCCGGCGGGCGCGCTGGTCGACCGCTGGGACCGCAAGCGCGTCATGATCATTTGCGACGCCATCCGCGCCTGCGCCTTCGCGAGCATCCCGCTCGCCGTCTTCCTGGACGTGCTCACCGTCTGGCAGTTATACGCCGTGGCGCTCGTCGAGGGCACCTTCTTCGTCTTCTTCAACCTCGCCGAGGTCGCCGCTCTGCCCCGCGTGGTCACCAAAGCACAGCTTCCGGCGGCGACGGCCCAGAACCTGGCGACGCAATCGGTGGCCGGGCTGGTCGGCCCGGGCCTCGGCGGCTGGCTGTTCGAGTCCATTGCGCGCAGCGCGCCCTTCGGTGCCGACGCCGTCTCCTATGCCGTCTCGGTCCTCTCGCTGCTGACGATCCGCACGCGCTTCCAGGGCGTGAAGGCGGTGGCGCCGCGCAACCTGCGCGCGGAGATCAAGGAAGGGCTGATCTGGGCCTGGCGCGACCCGCTGATCCGCTTTACGGCCTTCCTGAGCGGCGGGACCAACTTCGTCTTCATGGGCACGTCGCTGCTGCTGATCGTGCTGGCGCAGAGCCTGCACGCCGACGCCGCGGCCATCGGCACGATGTTCAGCGCGGGCGCGGCCGGGTCGGTGGTCGGCGCGCTGGTCGCGCAGTGGGTGGCGGGCCGGTTCGGCGTCGGCCAGATCGTCATTGTGACGACGATCGCCGACGCGCTGCTCTTCCCGCTGTACGCCGTGGCGCCCGATGTCGTTACCCTGGCGGTGCTGACGTCGCTGTTGTTCCTGCTCGCGCCGATTTACTCGGTCGCGGTGCTCAGCTATCGGCTGGCGCTGACTCCCGACGCGCTGCAGGGGCGCGTGAACAGCGCCGTCCGCCTGGTGGCCTTCGGCTTCCAGCCACTCGGCTCGCTGGTGGCCGGCGTGCTGCTGGAGCGCGCGGGCACCGGGCCCACCATCGCGGTCCTCGCCGCGGTGCTCATCGCCTTGGCGCTGGGCGCGCTGCTCAACCCCGACCTGCGCCGCGCCCCGGCCGCTCCGGCGGCGCCCGCCGGCTCGGCGGACGCGGCGTCCTGACCGGCTTGCTCAGTCCTGTTCCTTCTGCAATGACCCGTAGAGGTAGTAGTTCGCGGCGGCGGCGGCCATGCCGCCCTCGTGGACCGCCGTGCTAATCTGCTGGTTGTGCAGCCGCGTGACGTCGCCCGCCGCGAAGACGCCGGGCAGGTTCGTCTTCTGCTCTGTATCGGCCTCGATGTAGCCGTTCGGCGCCAGGTGCACGCCCAGGGCCCGGGCGACGGATGAGTGAGGGATCTTGGGCACGACGGCGAAGACGAGGTCGATGGGCAGGCGGGTGTGCGCGGCGTCCGTCAGGATCAGCGCGCTGACGCAGCCGTCGTCGTTGGCGTATTGCTCGACCGCGGCCGCGAAGGCCTCGACGCCCGCGACTCCCAGGTCGTCCAGGCGCTCGTCGGGCACGGCGAATGCGTCCTGGCCGGCCACGAGCGTGACGGTGTTGCTGAACTGGCGCAGCTGCAGCGCGGTCGAGACCGCCTCCTCGTCGGCGCCGATGACCGCGACGCGCTTGCCGATGGCCTCATAGCCGTCGCAGATGATGCACCAGAAGAGCGAGCGGCCGACGCACTCGTCGCGGCCGGGAAACCAGGGGAACTGGTCGCGCACGCCGGTGGCGAAGATGACGCTGCGCGCGTAGAAGTCCTTGGGCGCGCGCACGGTCTGCTCGCCGAGTTGGGCGGCGTGCGCGGCGTCCGCGGCGATGCGGTCGGGCGCGCCCTTGTCGGGCATCGGCGCGGGGTCGACCTCGACGCAGAAGAGGCCGCCTGCGCGGCCGCACGGCGGCGACCCGCCCGTTATAGAAGCGCGCGCCGAAGCGCGCGGCCTGCGCGCGGCCGCGGCTGCGGAGCTCCGCCGCCTCGATGCCGTCGGGGAAGCCGAGGTAGTTCCAGTTGACCTGCGCCCAGAGCGAGCGCGCCGCGCGGTCGTCGAAGACCAGGGTCGAGCGGCGCAGGCGGCCGAGGTAGAGCGCGGCCGAGAGCCCCGCCGGGCCCCCGCCGATGACGGCACAGTCGACCGGCTGCGTCGCGCGTGCCGAGGCCGGGCGGCAGCGGCTCGGCCGTGCCGGGCGGCACGTACTCGGGCGGCGCGGGCGGCTGGTGGCCGACGTCGGCCGGGGGATGGGAATCGCTCATGCGGTAACGTGCCTCCTGTTCCGGCGCCTGGCCGGGCGCATCGGGGCAGGGGAGAGCAATAGTCTTGCCAGGCTGCGGGCCGGCGGATTCCGGTGCCGCGGGCGCGGCGGGCATACAAAAGGCAGGACCCGAAGGATCCTGCCGGGGGCTCCCTGACGAGGATTCGAACCTCGAACCTAGCGGTTAACAGCCGCCCGCTCTACCGTTGAGCTATCAGGGAATATTGACTTCGCGCCCTTGATTATAGCCAAGCCGGTGCGGTTTGTCAAGGTCCGCGCGGCCGCGGCGAGCAAGCGGTGGCCGTCGACGGCAAGTGTCGCCGCGGCCAGTTGCAGTTTGAGCAGGCGGGGGGCGCGGGCAGCATTCATGATATCGAGGCCTTTTGCCACGACGTCGGTGTTGTCTTGGCCCAGCTAGCCTTGGACAACCGGGGCGGGGCGGCCGAATTGACCGGGGCGCCCCATCTCCTGGAGCAGATCAGTTGGCAGGGGCGGGTGCTGACGGGCGATGCGCTCTACTGCCACGACACGGTAGTGCGCCCCGGTCATCGCCGCGGGCGGCGATTACGTGATCGTGGTCAAGGGAAATCAGCCGGACTTATTGGAGGAACTAGCGGTGTTGTTTGGGGCGCCTGAAATGCAGAGTGCCGCGGCCGCCCAACGCGGGGCGTGCGACTACCGGTCGGTGGGGACCTACGAGAAGGGGCATGGGCGCATCGAGGAGCGGGTGGCGATCGCCTCCAGCGACCTAGCGGGGTACAGCCGGTGGCCCGGCTGAGCGGAGGTGGGCAGCCGTTGGTTCTACTTGGAGTCGGAGGTTGGGAGACGCAGTCCGGGGGCGCGCAGGCAACGGGATCGCGCGCCGGAAGGTCGCGCGCCGGAGGGTCACGTGCCGCGGAGGCGTCGCCGCCCTCTGCCTGCCCGACCTCCCCCTTGTCATCCCGAACGCAGTGAGGGATCTCCAACTCCGGGATGGTGCCCTGAGGCAAGCGCCTCCCCAGGAGCCCGCTCTCCGGACACCGTGCGGCCGCCTCGCGCAACCCTTGCGGCGCCGAGGCCCCGAACGCGGTGAGGGGCGGGCCGGCAACGCGGCGGTCCGCGCCTCTGCGAATCGCAGGCCGGGCCGAGGGCCAATCTAGGAGGGTACATGATGGCCGAGATGCACCCGGCGGCTTGCCCGCCGGGCACGAACGCGGGCGAGCGCGCGGTCTTCGCCGCCTGCACCGCGCTGCTCGACGCCGCCTGGGTGGTCTGGTGGCAGGTGGCGCTGCCCGGCCGCGAGGCGCCCGGCCGCCGCAACGCGCCGCTCCGGGCGGACTTCGTGCTGCTGGGCCCGAGCGGCCTCGTGGCACTGGAGGTGAAGGGCTGGCGGGCCGCGGCGATCGCGGCGGTGGACGAGAACCGGATCACTTTTCGCAACGGGCGGGCCGTACCGCACCCGCTGCTGCAGGCCTACCGCTACGCCGCCGGGCTGACCCAGCGGCTGCGCGTCGCGGGCGTGCCGGGGGTGCCGGTGCGCCACGCGGTCGCACTACCTTTCGTCCACGACGATCAGCTTGCGGCGGTGGACGGCGGCGCGGCGCTGCGCGGCCCGCGCATCGTCACCGCCGACGCCCTGGGGCCGGGGCTCGGCGCCCGGCTGGACGGGCTGCCGCCCGCCGGGCCGCCCCTGGGCCCGGCGACGCGCGCCGCGCTCGTCCGCCTGCTCGCGCGCGCTGGGGATCCGCCGCCCGCGCACACGCCGCCGCTCTTCGACCTCTGACCGGCTCGGCCGGGCTCAGTCGGCTGCTTCGGTCTCGCCCAGGTCCACGAAGTCCCAGGCGTAGGTCGCCCAGGCGGCGCCAGGGTAGATGAGGCTGGGGTCCGTCGCGTCGACGAGCACGGGAACCGACTGGCTGGGCTCGACCTGGGGCAGGCTGTCCGCGGACACGAACCAGGCGGTCGTGGCGACGTAGGAATCACCGGCCGGCGGCTCGATCTGCAGGGAAAGCTGGACGAGCGACGCTTCCGCCTCGACGATGCCCAGCCGGTCGGCCTGGAGCACGCGGGCCGTGGCGGGCCGCGCGGCCTCGAGCAGCGCCGCGCGCTCGGCGGCCAGGCGTGCGTCGGCGCGCGACAGGCTGGTCAGCACGCGCAGGGCCACCGCAAAGGCGACGATGATCAGGATGATCAGGCAGCCGATGCCGAGTGTGAGGGTCCAGCCGCTGGGTCCCGGGTCCATAGGTGCCTCGTCCTGGGCGGCGCCCCGCCCGCGTGATGCTCAGGCGCCGGAGGCGAGCGCGTCGCGGTCCGCCGCCTCGACCCAGGCGTCGGGCAGGCGCGCGGCCCCCGAGTGCCGGATGCGCAGCGCGACCTCGCGCGCCTGGTGGTTGATCTGATAGAGGGTGCCGCGCAGCCCGTCGTAGAAGAGGCCGACCGCGTAGAGGTCGGGCACGCCCGGCGCGGGCACCAGCGGCACGCGCGCCATCTTTTCGTCGGGCGCCGTCAGGTACGCGGCCAGGTAGGCGAGATTGGGCCGGAAGCCGGTGGCCAGGATCACCGCGTCGAAGCGGCGCTCCGTGCCATCGGCGAAGACCACGATCTCCGGCGTGAAGGCGCTCACGCCCGGCGCGACGGTCACCCGGCCGGCGCGGATCGCGTCCAGGATCTCCAGCCCGATCACGGGGAACTGGTCGGCGGCCCCGGCCTGCAGGCCGAGCGGCGCCAGGGCGGCCTGCCAGCGGCGGCCCAGGCGGGCGCGGATGCGCCGCACCAGCGGTGCGGGCAGCCGGCTGAGGCCGATCGCCAGGTAGCTCGTCGGGATGCCGAAGATGCGGCGCGGCACGATGGCGATGGGGCTGCGCACGGCGAGAGTGACGCTGTGCGCCGTGCGCGCCAGGTCGAGCGCGATCTCGCTGCCCGAGTTGCCCAGCCCCACGACCAGCACGTCCTGCCCGGCAAACGCCTCAGCCGTGTGGTAGTCGACCGAGTGCAGCAGGCGACCGCGGTACTCGGCCAGGCCGGGGATGCGCGGCCGGTAGGGGTTGCCGGCGATGCCGCTGGCGGCGACGAGCACGGGCGCCTCCCAGACGGTGTCGGCGGTGGTCAGCCGCCAGAGGCCGTCCACCCGCTCGGCCCGCTCCACGCGCTGCCCCGCCGTGATCGTCAGGTGGAAGCGGCGGGCGTAGGCCTGCAGGTAGCGCAGGAAGACGCCGCGCGGCGCGAAGACGGGGAAGCCGGGCGGCAGCGGGTAGCCGGGCAGTCCGGAGGTCCGCCGGCCGGTGTGCAGGGTCAGGCGGTCGTAGTAGCGCGCCCAGCTCGTGCCCGGGCCGGGCCCGGCTTCCAGGATGCGGGAGGCGATACCGGCGCGCTGCAGCATCGCGGCGGCGGCCAGGCCCGCCGGTCCCGCGCCGACAATCAGCACCGGCTCGTTGCGCCGCACCGGGCGTGCCGGTTCAGCCATGCGGGGTCTCCTCGGGCAGCGGCGCGGCGCGGCGGCCGATCCAGGCGGCGAGCCGCGCCGGTTGGGCGCCGGGCGCGCCGAGCAGGCGGCGCCGGGCGGGCAGGAAGCGCGGCCAGGTGAGCAGCCCGGCCAGTTGGCCGCGCAGGCGCGCCCGCGCGGCCGGCTCGCGGGCGTGGCGCACGGCTCCCGCGGCGAGCCGCGCCTGCGCGGCGAGGATGCGCGCGGCGTCGCGGCGCAGCGCCCGGCCGGGCACGTCCTTGGCGAGCAGATAGATCAGGTTGCGCGCCACGTAGTAAGACGCCAGCGGCCCGCCGCCCGTCGCGCTCAGGCGGTGGCGCACCCGCGCCTCGGGCACGTAGACGCAGCGGTAGCCGCGCAGGCGGGCGCGCAGGTTCAGGTCGACGTCCTCGCAGTACATGGTCAGCGCCGGGTCGAAGACCGGCGGCAGCGGCGCGGCGGGATCGGGCGCGCCGGCCAGGGCCGCGAGCATCGGGCGGCGGTAGAGCGCCGCGGCCGCGCAGGCGCCGAAGACCTCAACCGGGCGCAGGTAGGCCCCCGCCGCGGGCTGCCACACGCCCCGGCTGTCGGGCACGCCGTCGCGCCCGTAGTAGTCGCCCGCCGAGTGCAGGCGCGCCGGGTCGTCCCACAGGACCAGGCGCGACGCGGCGAAGCCGGCCCAACCGTGCCGGTCGAGCGCGGCGACCAGGGCGGCCAGCCAGCCGGGGTCGGGCGCGGCGTCGTTGTTGAGCAGCGCGAGGAGCGCCCCGCGCGCCGCCCGCAGGCCCGCGTTGGCCGCGCCGGCGAAGCGGCGGTTGGCCGGCAAGCGGATCAGGCAGACCTCGGGGTAAGCGGCGACCACGGCCGGGGTGGCGTCGGCGCTGTGGTCGTCGACCACGATCGTCTCGAAGTCCCGATACGTCTGCGCGCGCAGGGCGTCGAGGCAGGCGGGCAGCAGGTGGGCGCCGTTGTACGACGGGATGACGACCGAGACGCGCGGGGCCGCGCGCTCAGCGCTCGGCACCGGGCACCCCCGCGGCGGCGCCCGCCTGCAAGCTCGGGGTGGTCGCGATGTAGTCGGCCAGCGCCTCCTGCCAGGGGCGCAGGCGGATGCCGTCCGCCGCGCCGGCGCTGTTGCGCAGCGTGGAGTAGGGCGGCACCGGCGCGGGCCGGGGGAAGGCCCGGAACGAGATCGGCGTCAGCGGCACGCGCGCCCGGCCGGTGAGCGCCATGATCGCCTGCGTGTAGCCGAGGCGCGAGCACTCGCCCTCGTTGACGAGGTGATACCAGCCGTAGGTCGGCTGGGGCCGGCTGACCAGCGTCAGCACGGCGGCGGCCAGGTCCTCGGCGTAGGTCGGCGTGGCGATCTCGTCGTCGACGACGCTGAGCGCGCCGCGCGCGTCCGCCGCCTGCGTGATCTTGTGGATGAAGTGATTGCCGGTGCGGCCGTAGAGCCAGGAGACCCGCACGATGTAGAATTGCTGCAGCAGGTGCTCGACATAAAGCTCGCCGGCCGCCTTGGATTGGCCGTACACGCCGAGCGGGTTGCGTGGATGCCACTCGAGATACGGCGTGGTGGCCGTGCCGTCGAAGACGACGTTCGTGCTGATGTAGAGCAGGGCGGTGCCCGTGCGGGCGCAGGCGAGCGCCAGGTTGCGCGTGCCGAGGGCGTTGACCGCGTAGGCCGCGTCGGGATTGCGCTCGCAGCCGTCGACGTCGGTGTAGGCGGCGGGGTGGAGCACGACGTCGGGCGCGAAGGCGCCGACCGCGCGCTCGACGGCGGCGAGGTCGGTGATGTCGGCCTCCGGCCGGTTGAGGCCGATCACCGTATGGCCGGCGGCGCAAGCCTGGCGCTCCAGCGTGGCGCCGAGGGTGCCGCGCGTGCCGGAGATTGCGATGCGCATAACGCTCCTCTGTCGCGGACGGGCGGAGTTGATGGTACAATGGGCGCGCCCGGAACGCCCTGGGGTGCCTCCGGTGCGGGGGCCTTCCGGCGGGCCCTTGCCTGCCGAGGCCAGTCTACCATAGCGTCCGCGGCCCAGTCAACCGCCTGGAACCGGCAGCCGGGGCTGTTCGTCATATAGAGTGAAGGGCCATACGCGGCACGTGTCCGCGCACGCCGGCACACGGGGGAGGGGAGATCGCAGATGAGGCGACGCACCGCGGGACGGCCCGCCTGGAATCGGCTCCGCAGTGGGCTGCTGGCCGCGCTGCTGCTGCCGGCGCTGGTCGCCTGCGCCGGCGCGCCGGACACGGCCGTGCCGCCCGCGCCCTCGGCCACGGCCACGGCGGCCCCGGCGCCGGCCGTTGCGAGCCCCACGCTGCCGCCCGCAACGACAATCGTCGCCCCTCCGGCGGACACAGCGACCCCGGCCCTGGCGCTGTCCACCATCGCGGCGCCGAGCGCCACACCCGCAGCCGCCGAGCGCCACGGCCGTGCCCGAGCCGCCGACCGTCACCCCGTCGCCGGCCGCGCCCGCGACGCCGGCCCGGCCTGCGCCGCAGGCGGTGGAGACCCCCGCGCCCGCGGTGGCCGGCGGGATCGTGGTCGTCCTCGGCAATGACCTGGCCGTCATCGCCCCCGACGGGACCGGGCTGCGCCGCCTGGGCCTGCCCGGTGGCGACCCGCATACCCCGCGCTGGTCGCCCGATGGCACGCGCATCGCCTACGACGAAGGCTCCGGCGGGGACGCCGATCTGTGGCTGGTGAACGCCGACGGCACGGGCGCCCACGCGCTGACCCACACGCCGGGCGTGCAGGAGGAGGATCCGCGCTGGTCGCCGGACGGCCGCACCCTGGCCTACACCCGCGCGGCCGACACGAACGGCGACGGCCGCTACGACGCCGCCGACCTGCGCGAGGTCTGGCTGGCGGGCCTGGACGGCACGGCGCCCCATCGCCTGGCCGACGGCATGGACGTGGCCTGGGCGCCCGACGGCCTGCGCCTGGCCTTCGCCACCAACGGCCAGCGCGCGGGCACGCCCTACGGCGCGAACAACACGATCGACATGATCAACGCCCAGGGCCAGAACCGCTGGAGCCCGCTCAAGATCCCGAACATCCCCCAGGACACCAGCCTGGTCGACCCGCAGGCCCAGTTCAACGCCGCGACCGTCTTCCTGCGCTACCCCGCCTGGGCGCCGGGCAACCACACGGTCGCCTTCATCGCCGACGGGCATAGCGGCCTCGTGGTCACCGCCACCGACAAGGGCGCCAACCCGACCCTGCGCGACTTCGCCTACGAGGGTGGCATGGGCCCGGTCGCCTGGTCCCCCGACGGCACGCGCCTGCTCTACCAGATACTGCCCGCGAGCGGCATCCATGAGGTCGGCGTGTTGGGTCTGGCGAATCACGTGAAGCAGATCTTCGGCTCGGCGCACGACGGCACCGAGGCGGACTCGGCCGTCTGGGCGCCGGATGGCGCGCATATTGCCTACATTCAGAATGGTGTCCGTCCGAGCTCGGGCGCGAGCCCTGCCGGCGCCCTCGTCGTTGCCCCAGTGAACGCGCCCGGCCAACCGCTACCCATCCTCCCGGCCGGTGCCGCCGATCCCGACTGGCACTAGCCGGCACACGAAAGGTGCGTGCCCCATGCAATTCCCCAAGATTTCGCGGCCGTTAGCCGGGCTCAGCCTGGCGGGAATGCTGCTCCTCGCCGCCTGCGGGACGCCGGCCCCGACGCCGACGGCGATCGCGCCGACGGCGGCGCCCGCGGCGACGAGCACCGTCCCGGCCGCACCACCCACGGATACCGCGGTGCCACCGGCGCCGACCGACACGGCCGTGCCGCCCGCGCCCACGGATACCGCCGTGCCGCCCGCCCCCACGGACACCGCGGCGCCGCCGACCGCCACGCAGCCGCCGGCCCCGGCCACGGTCACCCCGGCGCCGACCACCGCGCCGGCCGCCTCCTGGCAACTGGTTGCCGCCGCGGTGAAGGACCCGAGCGCCGCGCTCACGAGCGGTTCGCCGCCGGCCACCGTCTACGCGGGCGGCACGGGCGTGCTCCGCTCGACCGACGCCGGCCAGACGTGGGCCGCCCTGACCACCGCCTTCCCCGTGCAGGAGATTGCCGTCGCGCCCTCCGACCCGCAGGTGATCTACGCGGGCACCGGCGAGGGCTGCGCCAGCGGCAAGCCGGGCCTGCTCGAGCGCAGCACCGACGGCGGCCAGACCTGGACGGCCGTGACCGGCGGGCCGATCCGCCTGAGCGTCGACCCGCACAACGCGCAGACCGTGCTCGGGCTGCGCTGTGGTGGCGTGGACAAGAGCACCGACGGCGGCCAGACCTGGACGCACCTCGCCGGGTCGGGCGTCACGAACTATGACGGCCTGTTCCTGGTGCGCGCCCCCAGCGATGCCAACACCCTGTACGCCGTCTACGCGAGCGAGGGCGGCACGCCCGCGCTGCAGCGCACCACCGACGGCGGCCAGACCTGGACGAACCTGCCCGCGGTCGACCAGCCCGGCCCGCGCGACTTCACCGTCGACCCGACCAACGCCAAGCACGTCTATCTGCTGGGTATGGCCGGCTTCCTGTCGTCGGCCGACGGCGGCCAGACCTGGAACCCGCACAATACGGGCCTGAGCCCCGCGGGCGCCAACTATCAGCTTAGCACCCTGGCGATCGACACCGTGAGCCCGCCGCCCGCCGGGGCCGCCGCCACGCTCTACGCCAGCGCGGGCGGTCTGCCCGACGGCACGCCGCAGGGCGTGCTGCGCTGGAACGGCAACAACTCCTGGGTGCCCCTGGCTCCGGCGCCCGACGGCCACGCCATCTACCAGTTGCTGGCCGTGCGCGACCCGGCCCACCCGGCGCTGCTGGCGCTGACCGACGCGGGCCTCTACCGGCTGCCGCTACGCTGACGGCGGCGGGACGGCCGTGCCGCCCAGCCGCAGGTTCTCCGCATAATCGACCGGCACCTCGATCAGCGAGGGCCGGTCGAGCCTTAAGGCGCGCTCGAGCAGCGGGCGCAGGTCGCCCGCCCGCTCGACGCGCCAGGCCGGGATGTCGAACGCCCCGGCGTACTGCACCAGGTCCGGGTTGCCGAACTCGACCCCGAACGTGCGGCCGTAGCGCCGCTGCTGGTTGAGCTCGATCACGCCGTACCGGTTATCGCTCCAGACGACCGTGACGAAGGCAGCACCCAGACGGCGCGCCGTCTCCAGCTCCTGCGAGTTCATGAGGAAGCCGCCGTCGCCCGTGACGGCCGCCACGCGGCGGTCGGGGTGGGCCAGGCGCGCGGCCACCCCGCCGGGCACGGCCAGGCCCATCGTGGCGAAGCCGTTCGAGATGACGACCGTGTTCGGCTGCGTGGCCGGATAGTAGCGCCCGATCCAGATCTTGTGCGCCCCCACGTCGCTGATCAGGATGTCGCGCTCGTCGAGCGCCTGGCGCAGTTCCCAGACAATGCGCTGCGGCTTCAGCGGCCACGAGTCGTCGGCCGCGAAGGCCGCGAGCTCCGCCCAGCGCTGCGCCTCCTCCGCGGGCGGCGCCGCCCGGTCGGGCCACCAGCCGCCCGCCGGGGGCACGGCGCGCGCGGCCAGCGCCTCCAGCGACGGTCCGATCTCGCCCACCACCTCGATCGCCGGCAGGTAATGGCCGTCGATCTCGGCGGCCGTGCTGTCGACGTGCACGATGGTCTTCGTGTTCTGCGGGTTCCAGAGCGCGGGCGCCCACTCGACCAGGTCGTAGCCGACGGTGAGCACGAGGTCGGCGGCGGCGAGCTCGGGCAGCTCGGCCAGGTCGGCGGCCGGGCGCTGCAGGCCGACGGCGGGCAGGGCCAGCGGGTCGCGGAAGTCGAGCGCGCCCTTGCCCATGTAGGTGTGTGTGACCGGCAGGCCGAGGCGGTGGGCGAAGGTGGCAAGCGCCGCCGCCGCGCCGTGGCCGGCGGCCTCCCGGCGGATGACGCCGTTGCCGGCGAGCACGAGCGGCCGCCGCGCCTCGTGCAGCAGCGCGGCCGCGCGGTCGAGCGTCGCGTCGTTGGCCTGCGGGTAGGTGGTCCGCCGCACGGGCATCGGCCCCAGGCCGGCGGGCACCGGCTCCGCGGCGACGTCCTCGGGTAGCTCGAGGTGCGTGGCGCCGGGCTTCTCCAGCCGCGCCAGGCGGAAGGCCTTGCGCACCATCTCCGGCAGCGCTTCGGCCCGCTCGACGCGCGCGTTCCACTTCGTGATCGGCCGCAGCATCTGCACCACGTCGATGTACTGGTGGCTCTCCTTGTAGACGCGCTCCAGCCCCGCTTGCCCGGTGATCGCCACGAGGGGCGCGCGGTCCAGCTGCGCGTCCGCGATGCCGGTGATCAGGTTGGTGGCGCCGGGGCCGAGCGTGGCCAGGCAGACGCCCGGGTAGGTGCTGAGGCGGCCGTAGACGTCGGCCATGAAGGCGGCGCCCTGCTCGTGGCGCGTAATCACGAAGCGGATCGTCGTGCTGCGGCTGAGCGCGTCGAGCACCGGCAAGATCTCCTCGCCGGGCAGGCCGAACACATAGGTGACGCCCTCGTTTTCGAGGCAGCGCACGAGCAGATCGGCGGCGGTGGGGTCCGGGGTAGGTGGCGGCATAAGTCCTCCGGGCGCGGGGACTCGTGCGCCGCCGGGGCGGCGCTGCCCGCGTCATCCAGGGATAACGCAGTCCGCCGGCCACGCGTTCCGCGCGGCGGCGCGGTTTGGAGTAGAATGGAGCAGCGGATGGGGCGGGCGCGGTGCGGAGGGACACGGATGGCGAGGCGCGGCGGGAGCAACCGCCGGACGCGGGGCTGCGCTCGCCGCCGGACACGTCCCTGGATCCAGAAACGGCGGCCGAGATGTCGTCCTGGTAACGGGCCGAGAGGTGTGCACCTCCCGGCCCCGCGCGGTGCGTACCGCGCGCTTAGCCGCGCCTACGGCTTGGCCGTGCCGCCCGCGAAGGCCTGATACAGGATCTTGCTCAGCTGCGCCCGCGTCACGGCGTGGTCCGGGCGGAAGTAGCGGCCCGGGCACGGCTCGCCGGGCCCGCCGCAGTCATACCCGCTGATGATCGCGTGCGCCACCGCCGTCTCGACGTACGAGTACGCCCAGTACGTCGCCGGCACGTCGCCGAAGGTCGGCGCGGGCGGCGTGGCCAGCGCCAGCCCGGCGGCCACCACCGTCATCTTGGTGATCTGCGCGCGCGTCACCGGGCGGTTCCAGCGGAAGGTCCCGTCGGCGTAGCCGCTGATGACGCCGTGCGCGTAGGCCACCTCGATGGGCACGTAGAACGGGTTGCTCGGCGGCACGTCGCCGAAGTGCGGCGCGCCGGGCGGCAACACCAGCGGGAACCCCGCGGCCAGCACGACCATCTTGGCGATCTGGCCGCGCGTCGCGTTCGCCTCCGGCCGGAACGTCCCGTCCGCGTAGCCGCTGACGATGCCGTGGCACACCGCCCACGTAATGTAGGGGTAGGCGAAGTAGTCCGCCGGCACGTCGCTGAAGGTCAGCCCGCACGGCGTGGCGGCCGGCGTCGCCGTTGCCGGCGCGCCCGTGGCCGAGGCGACCGGCGTCGCGCTCGGCGGCGCGGGCGACACGCTGGCCTCCGCCGTCGCGGTCGGCGCGACGGCCGTGGCGCTCGGCGGCGCCGTCGCGCTCGGGCCGGCCGTCCCCGTCGCGCTCGCCGGCACGCCCGTGGCCGTCGCTGCGCCCGGTGTGCTCGTCGGGGCGGGAGGCGTGCTCGTCGGGGCCGGCGGCGTCGCCGTCGGCGTGGCCGTGCCGACGACGGTCGGCGTGGGCGTCGTCCCCGCGCAGGTGGCCGGCTGGCTCCGGGTGAACACGTCCGTGGTGAAGGTCAGGCCGTTCGTCAGCCCGCCGACGGTGTAGATCGCGCCGTCGTGGTAGAAACTGCCCTGGTTCGCCTGCCGCGGCGACGGCAGCGCGGGCGGCGACACTACCCAGGCTCCGCCCGGCCAGGCCGCCAGGCTCAGCTCGTCCACTTCGTCCAACTCGTTGAAGGCCGGCGAGCCGTTGATGTCGCCGCCCAGCGCGATCAGCTGGTTCCCCACCGGATCGTAGGCCAGCCCGAAGTCGGACCGCTGCATCGTCCAGACCGGCCCGAGGCTGTACGTTGCGCTCGCCATGTCGAGCCGCATCGTCGTCGTGCTGTTCTCGTCGGTGTAGCGCAGGTCGCTGCCCACCAGATACAGATACTGGCCGGCCTGCTGGTAGCCGCCCAGGCGGTAGCCGTCCGGCGCGGCCGGGCCCGCCGCCCAGCTATCGCTGGCGATGTCGTAGATCCAGGTCGTGTTCTCGTTGTAGTAGCCGCCCACCACGTAGATCTTGCCGTTCCAGGCGCCGATGGCCTCGCCCCCGCCGTCGCCCGGATAGTTGGCGCCGTTGTACCACGTGTTGAGCGCGACGTCGTAAATGAAGAAGTTCACGCTGTTAAAGGGCGGGGCCACGTAGATGTTGCCGTTGTAGTAGACGCCGGCCACCCCCTCGCCGCCCTCCGGGATGGGCGGGAGGTCCGTCCAGACGCCCGTCGTGGTGTTGTAGCGGCGCGCGGTGAACACGTCGTGGAAGCCGGACACGCCGCTGATGACATAGAGGTCGGCGCCGTTCTGCGCGAAGGCGTAGTGCTCGATGCCCTGCGGGTAGGGCGCCACGGTGGCCCACGGCCCAGGCGTGCCGGCCGGCACGCACGTGGGGGCCGGCGTCGGGGTGCCGGCCAGGGGCGTCGGCGTCGCCGTCGGCGTGTTCGGGATGGCGTCGGTGCCGGCCATGCGGAACACCTGGTCGGGCGCGTTCGCGGCGCCGACGCACTGCGTGCGCACGCCCCAGGTGGTGCAGCCGCTGCCGAAGCCGCCGCGCGGGTTGATCCACCCGGCCGGGTAGCCGCTGAGCACCGTGCGATTCGTCCAGCCCCAGTTGCCGGCCGGATTGAAGTTCATGTCCGCCTGCACCGACAGCCAGTACGTGCTGCCGCCGGTCAGGTAGGCCGGATTGGCCAGGTGGATCACGAAGTCGGTCGGCCCGCCCGTGTAGCTCTGGTAGTAGGCCTCGTAGACCACCGCGTCGGGCAGCGAGCCGCTGTTCGTGAAGAAGAAGACGTTGAAGTCGACCGCCGGGCCGCTGCCGTTGTAGTACATCCCCGCCACGTCGATCTCGTCGACCAGCCAGGTGTGCCCGGCCGGCACGGTGAAGTCGTCGCCGCCGAAGTCGTCGTAGGAGTTGAAGTCCATCTCATAGCGCTGTGAGTTGGTGCTGTTGATCCCGGGGTGATCGTACTGGTCGTACAGCACGACGTCGGGCGCCCCCGGGGCGCGGGGCGCGAGTTGGGGCGCGGTGGCCGCCGCGCCGAGCGCGCCCGGCCGGCCGGCCCGCGCCGCGGGCGGGGTAGGCGCGGCGGCGTGCGTCGCGCTCAGGCCGATCCCGGCGGCGACGATGGCCATGCTCAGCCCCAGGCCAAGATAGACAAACGTACGTCGGTTCATAATAGACATCCTCTCTGAAGGCGCGGTCCGAAGACCGCGGGTCGCGCATAGTAGGTCGTCTGCTGGTCTGCGCCCGCCGAATCTCACCTCCCTCCGGGACCGGCTGCCCGTGCCCGATGTCGGGTTGCGGTCTGAAGCGGCACCGCCGGAACCCGCGTCCTGCTGGGACCTGCAGGCGCGCGGACTCCGCGACGCTCCTGGGCCGGCCGTCCCGCGCCGCTCCGGATCCGAAACAGATCACCGGAGCGCTGCAATTGCGGGTCACCTATGTAACAGATTGCCCGCCGCGAAGGTTCCCGCCCGCACGATCCGGCCATGCGCAAGGCGCGATCCCGACGCGCCGCCGGAGGGGCGGACCCGCGGGGCCGCCCGGCCTCCGCAAGATCCGGCCTGCTACCAACCGAGATGCCCAGGCAGGGACGTCTGTGGGAGCCGGCTCCGCCCGGCGAGGCCGCCCCACCCCCCCGCCCGACAACCGCCGACGGGTCCGGGCGCACACCCGCCGCCGCCCACCCCCGCTTGCGTCCACCCCACCAACATGCTACAATCCCCCCGTGAACCACCGCACCGCCGCCTACCTCGGATTCAACCTCGTAAAAGGCCTGGGGCCCGTGCGCCTGGCCCGCCTGCGCGACGCCTTCGGCGACGTCGAGCGCGCCTGGGCCGCCGCCCCCGCCGACCTGCTCGGCGCCGGCCTCGAGCCCAAGATCGTCGAGCAGTTGCTCGCCACCCGCCGGCAGTTCCAGCCCGCCGCGATCGAAGCCCGCCTCGCCGCCCTCGGCGCGAGCCTGCTCACCTGCGAGGACGACGCCTACCCCGAGCGCCTGCGCCAGATCGACAGCGCCCCGCCCCTGCTCTACGTCCTCGGCGAGATCACCCCCGCCGACGACTGGGCCGTCGGCGTCGTCGGCACGCGCCAGGTCACCGCCTACGGCAAGGAAGTGACCCTGCGCCTCGCCGGGGACCTCGCGCGCAGCAAGGTCACCGTCGTCAGCGGGCTCGCCCGCGGCGTCGACACCCTGGGCCACCGCGCCGCGCTCGACTCCGGCGGCCGCACCATCGCCGTGCTCGGCTCCGGCGTCGACGACATCTACCCGCCCGAGAACCGCGGCCTCGCCCAGCGCATCGTCGCCGAGGGCCGCGGCGCCGTCATCTCCGACTACCCGCTCGGCACCCGCCCCGACGCGATCAACTTCCCCCCGCGCAACCGCATCATCTCCGGCCTCAGCCTCGGCGTGCTCATCGTCGAGGCGGGCGTCACCAGCGGCGCGCTGATCACCCAGCGCTTCGCGCTCGACCAGGGCCGCGAGGTCTTCGCCGTGCCTGGCTCCATCTTCTCGCTGCAGAGCCGCGGCACCAACGCCCTGCTCCAGCAAGGCGCCAAGTGCGTGACCAGCGTGGACGACATCCTGGAAGAGCTCCAGCTGGGCCTCGTGGCCGAGCACGTGCAAGCCGTCCTCGCCCTGCCCGAGGACCCGACCGAGCGCCAGCTGCTCGCCTGGCTGACCCCGAACGCCGAGCCCCAACACATCGACGCCATCGCCCGCGGCAGCGGCCTGCCCATGCCCGTGGTCAGCAGCACGCTGACCATGCTCGAGCTCAAGGGCCTCGTCCGCCAGGTCGGCGCGCTGCAGTACGTGCCCGTGCGG